>NZ_CP186557.1:0-3017500 GCF_056847375.1 Desulfoluna sp. CLI2B
GCCGGGCGTCCTACGCTCGGCTCGCTAGATCTTTCTTGGTGAGCTTCCCCCCAAAAAACAGGGGCAGATTGATTTCCCTTACGTGATCCTTCAGGCCGTCTCCGGAACCGACCAGGACGAAAGCTCGGAGGTGGCGGTGAAGATCCTCTGCGGGATCTACTCGGCGGAAGGGGTAGAGGCCGGGGTGAACGACATCCTGAACCTTCTCACCCGGTGCCGGAAGATCGTGCTCTCAAAGCGGCGCACCGAAGACGGACTGTACACCTTGAAACTTCCGGTGACCTGGGAGTGCGGAGACCCGGACGCAAAGTATTTTCAACCCCAGCCCCATGCGGAGGGGGAGATCACCACCCACTGGGAGACCTCGGGGATCCGGCAAACATTAACGGAAGACGTGGAGGCATGTCTCTAATGGCAGCAAAGAAAACAACATCAACGGCGGCAAAGGGCAAAAAAACGGAACAGGTGGCCTATGGGGGCCGGAGGTTCGGCATCCGGTGCACATCAGCCGGTATCAGGTCTTTCGAAACGGCCTGCCCAAAGAGGTGGCGGCCTTTTTCAAGGAGCGGACTGAGCTGAAGCGCTTCCTGGTTCCGGTGGAGGCCCTTGCCCCGGCCATGGCCGACCTCAACAACCCTGAATCCCTTCTGGCCCGGAAATACGCCGAAGCGAAAGGAGCCAAGTAATCATGACATACAGACACGGTGTTTACGCATCGCAGATGCCCACGTCCATCACGCCGCCCCGGAGGGTTTCAGCGTCGTTGCCGGTGGTGGTGGGCACGGCCCCTGTGCACCTGGCCAAGGGCGGGGCAGGGCCGGTGAACAAGGTGACCATGGTCTATACCTACGCAGAGGCCGTGGAGCTGCTGGGCTATTCCGATGCCTGGGAGAAGTACACGCTTTGTGAGTTCATCTATTCCCACTTTGTCCTGTTCGCCCTGGCCCCCATTGTCTTCATCAACGTCTTTGACCCGGCGGTTCACAAGGCCGATGTGGCCGAAGGCGCGGCCACCTTTGCCGATGACGAGATCAAGCTGGACCACGGGGACCTCCTGGGACCGGTGGTGGTGACCTCTTCGGACAAGTCCACCACCTACGTGGAGAACACCGACTATGAGGTGGACCGGGTTGCCGGGACCATCAAGCGCATCCCTACCGGCTCAATCAAGGCAGGGGCCACCGTCAATCGAACTTACACCTATGCGGATCCGTCCAAGGTGACGGCGGCGGATATCGTGGGCGGGGTGGACGCAGAGACCGGTGCCCTCACCGGCCTGGAGCTGGTGAACGAGGTGTTCCCCAAGTATCGCCTGGTGCCCGGGCTCATCGTGGCCCCGGGCTGGTCTTCGGCCTCCACGGTGTCGGCGGTGATGACGGCCAAGGCCAAAACCATCAACGGGCTGTTCTCCTGCAAGGCGATTATCGACATCGATGACGCCACCGTGACCCGGTACAGCGACGCCCCGGAATACAAGAACCAGAACAACCTCACCGACCCGGCCCAGGTGGTCTGCTGGCCCAGGGTGAAGCTGGGAGGGAAGACCTTTCACATGTCTACCCAGCTTGCCGGGCTCATGGCCAAGGTGGACGCGGACAACGAGGATATCCCCTACGCTTCGCCTTCGAACCACAACTTTCAGATGGACGCCATGGTGGCAAACGGGAAGGAGGTGTGGCTTCAGCCGGAGCAGGCGAATTATTTGAACGGTAACGGCATCGTGACGGCCCTGAACTTTATTGGCGGGTGGAAGTGCTGGGGCAACCGGACGGCCTGCTACCCGGCCAACACCGACCCCAAGGATTCCTGGATCTCGGTGAGCCGGATGTTCACCTGGGTGGGCAACACCCTGATCCTGAGCCACTGGTCCAGGGTGGACGCCCCTGCAAAACGGCGGCTCATCGAGACCATCCGGGATTCTGCCCAGATGTGGCTGGACGGGCTGGTGTCCCGGCAGTTACTCCTGGGCGCGCGGGTGGAGTTTCAGGCCGATGAAAACGCGGTGACGGACATGATGGATGGGATCTCCCGTTTCCATGTCTACATGACGCCGCCTTCACCCGCCCGGGAGATCGACTTCATCCAGGAGTACGACCCGGCCTACTTTTCAACCCTTTTCGCTTAATTTTCGCTTAACAGGTTTTCGGATGTCTACGCGTAGACATCCTTAAAACCATACAGGAGTGCGCGCATGAATACCCCTGAAGTATTGACCAACTTTCGCCTCTATTACGGCGGCGCCAAGGACATGATGGGCGTGGTGGACGTCACCGTGCCGGACATCGAGCCCCTGAACGCCTCCCTCAAAGGGGCAGGCATCCTGGGTGAGATCTCGGTTCCCATCCTCGGGCACATTGGGGCCATGGCCATGACCATCAACTTTCGGACCATCAGCCAGGACGTGAACCTCTTCAACATGCCCGTTCCCCACGTGGTGGACCTGCGCGGGGCCATGCAGGTCCAGGACACGGCAAGCGGCGTGCGGAAGGTGATGCCCGTACGGATCTCCGGCCAGGGATCCACCAAAAAGACCAGCTTCGGCAAGTTTGCCGTGGGGGAGGGTAACGACTCCAGCGTGGAGCTGGAACTCACCCGCTTTAACCTCATGATCGACGGGATGGAAAGCATCCTCATCGACAAGCTCAACAACCTTTACACGGTGAACGGTGTGGACTGCCTGTCCGACGTGAACAAGGCCCTGGGGCTGTAACGATCAAACCGATGTCTACGCGTAGACATTTTTCAAAAAGGAAAAACCAAGATGGAAATCAAGCTGAAAAAAGCCATCACCTTTGAAGGCAAAGAGATCAACACAATCAACCTGGACCTGGAGGGGCTCACGGGGGAGGACATGGCGCAGGCGGAGCGGGAGTACCTTGCCATGGGGGGCCAGATGACGAGCCTTACCTTGAGCCATGCCTACTGCCATTGCCTTGCGGCCCGTGCGGCGGATCTTTCCGTTGAAACCATCCGGTCCATGTCCGCCAGGGACAGCACGAATATTGCCATGGAGGTGCAGCTTTTTTTGCACGGTATGGAAGACCAAGTGCCCGGCAGATCCGCTTAGCGTGCCTGGACATGGGCAAGGTAACCCGGACGGGAGTGGCATTCTTTTACCAGATGCCCTTCCCGGAGCTTTTTGAATGGATCACGGATTTCAATGAGAAGGCGTAGGCGATGGGATCACGGGTATATGACATAGCGTTCAAGCTGAACGGTTCGGTGGCTCCAACGTTCAAGGGCTCGATGCTCAGTGCGTCCCAGACGGTGGGCGCACTGGGGCAGAAGATCAGCCAGCTTGAAAAATCCAAGGCCAAGGTGGATCGGTTTGGCACGTTGAAAAAGGAGATCCAGGAGACGGAGCGGAGGTTCTTCGAAGCCCAGAACGAGAGCAAGGCCCTTGCCGCTCAGCTGGCCGCCACGGCAAAGCCCACCAAGAAGCTTCAGAGCCAGTTTGATGCGGCGAACCGAAAAGCAAAAAAACTGAAAACGTCACTGGGGGAGCAGAGGACCTCCCTTTCCGAGCTTCGGCGGGAGATGGCCTCTACCGGAATCAAGACGGGGCAGCTGGTGATGCACAACCAGAAGCTGGCCCAGTCCATCGACCTTGCCCGGCGCAAGCAGGACAAGCTTCAGAAGCTCATGATGAAACAGAAGGCCGTGAAGGACAAACGCGCCAACATGCAGGGCCAGCTGTTTGACGCTGTGGCCCTGGGAGCAACGGTGGCGGCTCCTGTCATGATTGCGGCCAATTTTGAACAAAGCATGGCTAAGGTGAAATCCCTTACCGGAGCCACCGGCAAAGACTTCCAGGCCTTGACGGCAAAAGCGAGGGAACTTGGATCAACGACCTCCTTCTCAGCCAGTGAAGCAGCTCAGGGCATGTCATATCTGGGCATGGCTGGTTTTGATAGTCAGCAAATCATCTCTGCTATGCCGGGCGTGCTTAACATGGCCAAGGCCGGTGCCGTAGAGCTTGGCGTCGCATCAGATATTGCGTCAGATATCATGTCCGGTTTTGGCTTAGAGGCCTCTGAGATGGACCGTGTTTCCAACGTCCTCACCCGGACCTTCACCAGTTCCAACACCTCCCTGGAGATGCTGGGCGAGACTACTCAGCAATGTAGGCCTGTTGCGGCGAAAGCTGGGATGTCCCTGGAAGAGACCTCCGCTATGGCCGGACTCCTTGCCAACGTTGGGATCAAAGGAAGCATGGGGGGCACCACCTTAAAAAGTATGGTTTTGGGGCTTTCCGCGCCGTCAACCGCAGCACTAAGTACACTCCAGGAGTTGGGTGTCCAGGCCACAAACATGGAAGGTAATCTTCGGAAGCCTGCACAAATTTTAGCTGATCTATCCGAATCACTAAACGGTATGGGTAATGCCGAGAAGTTGGATGTAATCAGTACCATATTTGGCAAGGAACCGGCGTCTGGTTTAACGGAACTGCTCTCTCAGGCAGGGAAAAAGGGCATCACCGAATACACAAAAAAAGTGAAAGACGGAGAAGTTACCGCCCAGTCCATTGCCGATATCATGGACAACACAACCGTCGGAGCTCTTAAAAACTTTGGTTCTGCATCAGAAAGCCTCGCCATAACTTTTGGAAACACCCTGACACCTGCCATCTCAGGTGCGGCTCAATCCCTTGCCTTTATTGCACGCAAGCTTACTGCCGCATCAGAAAAGTACCCAACAGTCACGAAAGTAGCGGGGATGCTGACAGGCGGTACCATTGCCTTGACTGCTGCAACAGTTGCCGCAGGGTATGCTTGGACTTTTGTGTCTGGAGGGCTGTTAAGGGCAAAGACGGCCTATCAGCTCATCAACAAACATCTCACACTATCAAAAATGAAAACCATAGCCCTGGCGGGAGTTCAAAAGGCAGCGGCCATCGGCACCTATGCCATGACAGCAGCACAATGGGCCTTGAACGTGGCCCTGAATGCCAACCCCATCGGGTTGATTGTCGGCGGTGTGGCCGTTCTGGTGGGGCTTGGTGCTGTTCTTTACAAGAAGTTCGAACCCTTCCAGAAGCTGGTGGACTCCATATGGGGAAAGATCAAGAAATTCATGAAAATTGGAGGTCGTTTCTTTGGCTTCGGGAGTGACGAAGAGACTGAAACGGCAGAAAAGGCCGCCAAGGTGGGCAATGTCGCCGGGAACATTCCCACGCCTCCGGACAATGTGGTGCCTTTCCCTGAAAGACAGAGCCAGGGCGTGACGCCTGTGAAGTTCCCAGAGGTTTCCCCGGCGGCCATGAACAGTTCCAGCACCGCTATTGAGTACAAACCCCAAATTCATATCACGGCCACCGGCTCCAACGTTGCCGAATTCAAGGCGGCGGCGGATCAGAGCATGATGGAGAGCGAAGAGCGTGTCCGGAAGGTTATGACGGATATTCACCACGACGACAGGAGGCGCGCTTTTGCCTGATTCATACACCACACGGCAGGGCGACATGTGGGATGCCATCGCCCTGACCCGCATGGGAAGCGAGATGCATATGGCCCGACTGATTGCGGCCAACCCGGAGCATCGGAGTACGTGGTTTCAGCGCCGGATTGAGCTGATCGGACACGGGAAGAGAACCGAAACCGTTTTACCCCCCTGGAAATCATGATGAGAAAAGCACGATTGAACCTGAATTTTGAAGGCAAAGACATCTCGAAAGAGATCTCACCTTATTTAAAGAGCATGACCTATTCCGATTTTGCATCGGGCAAGGCCGATGATCTTCAGATCACCCTGGAGGACACCGCCGGGCTTTGGGCCGGAGACTGGTTTCCGGAGAAGGGCTCCCGGGTAAAGGCGGAGATTGAGTGCTCGGCATGGGGTGACCTGGGGGATCTTTCACTCTCCTGCGGATCCTTTCAGGTGGATGACATCACATCAAGCGGGCCTCCTGCAATCGTCACCATGAAGGCCATCAGCTCCATGACCTCCACGGCCATCAAGAACGAGCTGAAGGAACGGGTCTGGGAAGCCATCACCCTGGAGCAGCTGGCCGGGGGCATCGCGGCAGAGCACGGGCTCTCCCTTTTTTTCAGCGCCGACCAGGACGCACCGTACGAGCGGGTGACCCAGAGCAAGGAGAGTGATCTTGCTCTTCTGGCAAGGCTCTGCCGGGCGCGGGGCCTCAACCTGAAGATGGCCGAAGAGAAGCTGGTTCTCTACCAGGGGAAAATCTTTGAAGCCAAGGCCCCGGTGTTCACCTTGAGAAAGGGGGCCTCCGAGATTCTGACCTGGTCGTTCAATACCAAGTCCCACAACATCTATCGGGCATGCACGGTGCAGTTTTTTGACCCGACAAAAAAGAGGTTGGTGGAGCACACCTTTACCCCGGAGAACAGTCCGAAGACCGGTCAGGTCCTTGTGGTATGGTGGAGTCCATCGCCGAAGCCCAGACCCAGGCCGTGGCTGAACTCCGGAGCGCGAACAAGGAGGAGGTGAAGGCAAGCTTCTCCCTGGTGGGCAATCCCCGGGCCCTGGCCGGGCTAAATGTGAAGGTAGAGGGATTCGGTATCTTTGACGGCATCTATTTCATCGACGAGGCCAAGCACTCCCTGGGCTCCGGCTACAAGACAAACGCAACCCTGAGAAAGGTGCTGGGGTACTGATGATCGAGATCGAAAAACGCATGAAGGCCTTGGAGGAGAAGGTGAACAGCATGGTCCAGGTGGGCACGGTGACCGAAGTGGTGGGCGGATCCGTGAAGGTGGAGGTCCATGGCCATCCCACCCACAAGCTGCCGGTTCTCTTCCCCCGGACCCAGACGGACAAGTTCTTTGCCATGCCCGACGTTGGAGAAGAGGTGGCTTGTATCTTTCTGCCTATTGGCCTGGAACAGGGCTTTGTCCTGGGGGCGATCTACTCCGACGTGGACGCGCCACCTGCAGACGGATCCCACCTGACCCATGTGACCTTTGGGGATGGCTCCGTCATGGCCTACGACAGGAAAACGCACAGCCTGGACATCACGGTGAAGGGCGGGGAGGTAACGGTAAAAGCCGATAAAGTGACCCTGGATTGCGGAGGGGAGCTGGGCGGGGTGATCACGGACAAGTCCATTTGTAAGTTCGACGGCAAACCCCATGTGGACGCATCAACAACAGTTATTGCGAGCAAATAATCATGGCAACAAGCGCAGCAGCCCTCGTGGCAGACATTATCAAGGAACTCAAAGTGGAAGGGTTCGCAACGGGCAACGAGTTTGCCCAGACAGAAAAAATGGCAGCGGCCCTGGGCCGGGCCGTCTACAAACACATGACCCTTCTGGACGATGCCTCCGGAAGCCCAGCATCCAAAGGACACAGATAAATGGAGGTGGGGGCTTTCGGAGAGATTGTTTTTGAAACCAGCCGCACGCGGATCCGCACCTTCGATGAGTTCAAGCGTTCATCCAAGGTGCGGTTTGCCGAGCATGCCGTCACCGGGAAAAAGCCTGTCCTGGAGTTTCTTGGCCCGGGCCTGGACGAGGTGTCGCTTCAAATGATGTTCGCCGAAAGTCTGGGCGTTTCACCTTCAGGTGAGATCGATGCCGTGCGCAAGGTGCTTGCCTCCGGAGAGGCAAAGAACCTGGTTGTGGGCGGGTACAATTTCGGACGGTTTGCCCTCCTTTCCATGGAAGAGGACTGGCAGAAATTCGACGGCAAAGGGCGGCTCCTGGTTGCGGCGGTCTCCATCAAGTTAAAGGAGTTTGCGTAAATGGAATTGAATGTGACGGGGCAGCTGGACCGTGTGGTGATCGGGGCAACGGGCATCGATGCCATTGTGCAGCAGGTGCAGATTGTTTGCGCCACCCGGGTGGGGACTCTTCCCCTGGACAGGGCCTTCGGTGCCCAGGCGGATTATCTGGACACGCCGCTTCCGGTGGCCAAGGCCAAAGCATCGGCAGCCGTGATCCAGGGAATTGAGACCTATGTCCCCGGGGTGGATGTTCTCTCCGTGTCCTGGGTGGCCGACACCGAAAAGGCCCGGGCCGGGACACTGATCCCTGTGGTGAGGATTAAAATCAATGAGCCTTAAGAATCTTCCGGACATCCAATTTGTGGAAGCCGATGCCGAGAAAACCATCAGCAATATTTTGACCGTGCACGAGGGCATCACGGGCAAATCCCTGGCCCCTGCGGATCCGGAGCGCCTCTTCCTCATGGGCCTGGCCTCTATCATCGTGCAGCAGCGTGAGTTGATCAACCACGCGGGGAAAATGAATCTTCTGGCCTACAGCGAAGGCGACCACCTGGATCACCTGGGGGCCTTTACGGAGACGGAGCGGCTGGATCTTCTGCAGCCGGAACCCTGTGCCGGTTTTCCATTGCCGAGGCCCTGGAGTTTGTGGTGGCCATCAACAAAGGGACCCGCGTCTCTCCGGACGGCACGCTCTTTTTCAAGACGGAAAGCTATGCCGAGGTGGCCGCCGGGGACACCTTCGTTGACGTGCCCGTGACCTGCATGGCCACGGGCACCGTGGGCAACGGGTACGTGGCCGGGCAGATCAACCAGATGGTGGATCCCGTCCCCTATGTGGTGAGCGTTTCCAACACCATCACAACCACGGGCGGAGCCGACAAAGAAGGCAACGAGCCTTACAGGGAACGGATCCACAACGCCCCGGACAAGTACTCGGTTGCCGGTCCGGAAGGGGCCTACATCTACTGGGCCAAGTCGGCCCATCAAGAGATCGCCGACGTGGCCGTGGTCTCTCCTGCAGACGCCACCGTCCAGGTGGTGGTCCTTCTTTCCGGAGGCAGGCTTCCGGATGAAACCATTTTGCAAACCGTGGCCGATGCCGTGACCCCGAAGAACCGAAGGCCCTTGACGGATAGGGTGTCCGTCATTGCCCCGGTGCCGGTGGGCTTCGACATCGATGCCGACTATTTTATTTCCGGAGAGAACCAGGAGGCCATTTCTGAAATTCAAAGCCGGGTGAGTAAGGCCATTGCCGACTACACAGCCTGGCAATGCGAAAAGCTGGGGCGTGACATCAACCCCGATGAACTGGTTTTTCGCTTAAAGAGTGCCGGCGCAAAACGCGTGGTGCTGCGGTCTCCCTCTTTTCAAAAGCTGGCCACCACCCAGGTGGCCCAGGCTGGCACCCAAACCCTGAACTATGCGGGGGGGGAAGATGAGTAAAGCCTTGCCCGACATCTCCTTTGCAGACATCCTCCCCGCGTCTATCTCCGGAGACGAAAGCATCCGGGCAGCCGCCCGCGCCATTGATGACGACTTGAAGCAGATCAACCGGGCCATCGACACCTTATATATGTACAGCCGGTGGACGAGCTGGAGGAGCCCCTCCTCACCCACCTGGCCTGGCAGTTCAAGGTGGACTTCTGGGACGACAGCCTGACCCTTGAAAAGAAGAGGGCCCTTGTCCGGAACTCCGTGGCCCGTCATCGACAAAAAGGAACCCCGTCCGCCATCGAGGGCGCCATCGCCGACGTGCTCGGCGGCGGCACCGTGGAAGAGTGGTGGACCTACGACGGCCAGCCCTACCACTTCCGGGTACGCGTGGAAGTCACCGACCAGGGCGTCACCGATCAGGCCTACGCCTGGGCGGATCAGCTCATCGAAGCCTACAAGAACGTCCGCTCCAAGCTCGATGCCGTGATCACATACCTGACAGGGCAGGGCACAATCCACATGGCCATGGCCGGACAATACGCCGAAACCGTCTCCGTTTTCCCCTGGCAACTCGAAAATCTGGAAGAGTCCGGGCCCGTCTACTTTGGCCTGGGAACCCAGATGATCGAAACCACCTGCATCTATCCCTAAAATAAAGGAAACACCAATGGCAGAATCCTATTTCACAACCTTAACCAACACCGGCAAGGCGATGTTCGCCAACTCGCCGGTCTTAGGTAAATCGGTCTCGTTTTCAACCCTGGCCGTGGGCGACGGCAACGGATCCTACGCGAGCCTGGACCTGGCAGGCATGCTTCAGCGGACATCTTTGATTAATGAGGTGTGGCGAGGCAGCATCAACCACATTTCCATCCATGAAGCCAACAGCAACTGGCTGGTGGTGGAGGCCTTTATCCCATCGGACGTGGGGGACTTCGACATCCGGGAGGTGGGTATCTTCGACCCGGACGGCAACCTGATTGCCATCGGCAAGTATCCCCACACCTACAAACCCAAGATTACCCAGGGGGCATCCAAGGATCTTTACGTGAAGATGATCCTGGAGGTTTCGGACACGGCTGCTGTGGAGCTGAAGGTAGACCCGGCGGTGGTACTGGCGACCAGGCAGCATGTTGCGGATGAGTTGAAGGCGTATCTGGAGATGGTGAGGAAGGATGGGCAGGGTAATGTGTCGATTTCGGGAGACTTGAGTGTCAAAGGAAAGAGAGTCTCGTTTTACGAGCCGGGAGATGACATTAACCTGTCATATATGCCTTCAGATGAAGAGATGAGAAGGCGTCGTATGCTTGAACGGGACGGATCGAGTCTCTTACGCTCTGATTATCCGAACCTCTTTGCGAAAATTGGAACCATGTATGGAGCCCTCGACGAAATGCATTTTAGCCTGCCTGATGACCGAGGCCTTTTTCCCAGATATTGGGACCATGGGGCGGGGATTGATCCTGATGCCTCATCTCGTTCAGATAGAGGCGATGGAACAACGGGTGACCATCTGTGGTACGGGGCAGGCGTCTAAAAACAAGGAGCATACACACGGACTATATACGTTCGCAACAAATTCACCCGGATCAGGCGCAGCGTATGGATCAACAACAAATAGCTCAAGTATTAGTACGTTATCATCTGGTGGGGCTGAGGCCAGGCCAAAAAACGTAACTAAATGGGGGGGGATATTTTACTAATGACAACATTGTATAATGCACACCCCGAAACGGGTGAATACTTGAAGGGACGAGACTCCAAGCCACGGCAAAATCCAATGTGGGACGAAGAAACTGGTAGCCCAAGTGATCGCTGGCTATACAACCCTAAATCCTCATCCCTGCAGCCACCTCCTGAAACAAACGAATATGAGGTCGCGGTCTTGGAGCAGGGTTTGTGGATCGTAAAATCTGATTACCGTGGAGCGGTGTATTTTGATACCGCCTCACAGGAACGATACAGAATATCTGAGATAGGGACTGTCCTTGATTCAGGTTGGACCGATAAGGAGCCGTTACCGTATTCGAGATGGAATGGCACCGATTGGGAAATTGATTTGAGCCTTTGGCTGGATAATGTGGTAAGGCCGCAACGTGACGCGAAGCTCTCAGCATGCGACTATACAATGATGCCGGACTATCCGGTTGACCAAAGCAAACGGGCAGAGTGGGAGGCTTACAGGATGCTATTGAGAGATCTTCCGGCAACATTAATTTTCGTTACCGATTCAATCCCCTGGCCCCCCGAACCTAAGTAGAGGTGAAATAGTGCCTGTCACCTAAAAAAAGCGGTTTTTCAAAATGCGCCGTTTTTGGAATCTGCCTTAATTTAATTCCAAAGTCATGTCCGTGAGCTTAATTCTTGTAATGGCGTGAGCCGCATGGTCGAAGGCACAAAAATTGTGGAAGTTTTTGTGGAAGTTCTTCAAAATGGGGCACGTATTTTCGGGGCTTTACGGGGTTTCAAGGTGATACAGATGAAAGACGATGTATTAAGTATGGGGTTGATATTATAAATGGATTACGTCAGAATAGGACCTGGGTTCGATTCCCGCCGCCTCCACCAGGCTTCGCCTGAGCGCCAGCGAGCAAGAAGCCTGCAATCCTTAAAAATAAAGATTCCCGAATCACGTTTCACAAAATAAATTCTTCCAGTTGTTATATGATGATGATGAGGAGGCTCCTTTGGGCTTTCACTATGTATACATGCTCCGAAGTGAGTCGTTTCCGGAACGGTTTTATACCGGTATGACCTCTGACCTTGGAACTCGCCTATAGGCCGATAATTCCGGAAGCGTCCCCCACACGTCAAAGTACAAACCCTGGAAAATTGAAATCGCCATCGCCTTCCCCTCCAAACCCAAAGCCACCGCCTTCGAGACCTACCTCAAATCCCACTCCGGCAGAGCCTTCGCTGCCAAGCATTTTTGAACTGAAATAACTGTTGCCTTGTCACCTATTTCCAGCATAGGTCAAAAGAGTCATGGCAGGGAAATCGTGATTTGAATCGGCTTTCAAGAGAAGATGCAGGCCTTTACGCTGCGTTGCGAGGAGGGCATTGTGGTGAGCATGTCAGGCTGGAACAGGAAAGGATTTCCTTTGGTTGGTTAATGGAATCAATCATGGGGATTCATGATGGGTGAGTATCCATCGCTTTACTGCGTGCCAGCTATATCATAAAAACCTGCACCCATCACCGCCAAAATCGTGATCACCTGCCTTGCCCCTCCGTTTCGAGAACGTTCAAAACAGAGGGGCAAAGCCTTAATATTCCATCTTATTTATTCCATTTTAGCGCTGGGTTTTACTCGGCGGCGGGCTCTGATTCAGCGGTAGGTTCCGTTTCCGCTGCAGGCTCTGCCTCAGCTGTGGGCTCTGCTTCGGCTTCAGGCATTGTCTCAGCAGCTGGCTCCGCTTCAGGTGCCGGTGCGGGGGCTGGTTCTGCCATGCCTGCTTCGTAGGCATCTTTGTCAACTTCGATCACCTCAGAGTTCTGGATGATGATCTCTTTACCTGTGGCCGAGTCTTTGAACTCAATGGCGCCGTTGCTTTTCTTGTTTATTTTTTCAGTGTAGTAGACTTTGTCGCTTGAAGGGTCGGTCACTTGGTAGTAGGTGCCGCAGGCCGCCAGGGAAACCATCATAATCAGGGTCAGGATTAAAGCAGAAACGTTGATCTTCATGTTAGCTCTCCTTTTTTAGATTCGAAATTACTTCAAATGTGTAACGGACTATGGAGTTGAGTTTCGGCCATACGGCATACAGTCGTCCCAAATGTTGGCGGGACGATTTTTTACTCATTTTTGGAGAATTACGAGAGCGCTTTTCAGCAAGAAGGCAGGCCTCAGGTTTCTCATTTGTCCGGGAGGGTTTTCTTTTCATTATACGGGAAAGCCTTGCCGGGATTGAGAAACCATCATGCCGCATTGTATTGGCATGGCTGCATACGTTCAGGTCGCGATGATCTGTATTGAATTGTCGAAGCAGGTGAAAGGCGTATAGCCCTTAAAAATGACAGGATATCGTTAATAATCAGCCCAATTGGATGCAAAGTCAATCATTTTAATTTGTCATACGCTGCATACGAAAAATGACGAAAGGCAAAATAAATTCGATGTCGGGGCACGCCTTGACGGTGAATTCTCTTTATCATCCGGGCGCATTCCACATAAGAATAAAGGCAACGCCTCTTTTGGTCGATGACATCCTTCAGGGAGCCCTTGCCGCTGAGTGACCCACAGGCCTTGAGGATTGTCGCCCCCTGGACACTGCTGTCGAGCGTTTTGTTGCGATGTTGCGCCTTAAACCGGATTGATGGATGCGTTGTGGATAACATACTGGATTATTGTGCCCGGCTGCTGAGCGGCCTGATGGCACTGCTTGCCGCCCCCAATTATACCGCTATTTTTAAGAGCGTCCTGGCCGCCGGGTCCCACGCAGGGCCGTGGCAGCTTCTGGGGCTGTTTCTGGTGTCCTCCATGGTCATGGTCTGGAGGCTCAATGCCTTTGAGAAGCGGGGCTTTGAGGGTACTGCCATCGGCACCATGGTGATGCCGTACTGCTCGGGGTTTTCCAATCTTGCCTTTGCCTATGTGATGGGAACCACGGGCGGGGACGCGGCCATGGTCCTTGAAAACTGCATCGTGAACAACGTCACCAACCTGACCATCCTGTTGGGTATACCCGCCCTGCTGTGGGGCCTGACCCTCAAGGGGACAAAGGAAGACCGTTCAGAAGAGAAGCTCGATTACCTCTCCCTGCTTCTTACCCTCATTGCCATGGTGTTTTTTACGGCCGTGACCTGGGCCCTGGGTCGGGACGGGGTCCTGAACCAGGGGGACGGCCTGGTGCTCATGGGGCTGTTTCTTTTCTGGCAGGTGTTTCAGGTCTTTGATGTGATGAAGACCAACGTCCAGAAACACAGAGCCGTAAGTCTCTGGGTGGTTGTGGATATCCTGCTGGTGGGTGGTGCTGCCTGGGGTACTTATGTCAGCATCGAAGGGCTTGTGGCCTGGGTGTCGGCCGGGGGCGGGGGGATCATCTCCACAAGCCAGATCGGCATCTTAAGCGGCCTTCTCATGGTGGTCCCCAACGGGCTTCTTGCCTTTTACTATGCAGCCGTGGACCGCTCCGACATCGCCTACTCTTCCCAGATCGGAGACGGCCATATCTGCATTCCCATGTGCATCGGTATTTTCGCGTTCTTCTCTCCCATCCGAATCCCCGATTCCTTTGAAACCGGGGCCTTCACAATCATGGCGGCGTGTGCCGTCCACTTCTTCTTTGTCGGGGCCATGAAGCGCCTTCCCCGGGGCGCAGGGGCCCTGCTTGCCGCAAGCTACGGGTATTTTATCTACAAAGGCATCCTTATGTAGGTGACGCGTTGCCGACGGTGTAGGGACTTAGGTACGTGCGCTTGCGCACCGCCGAAGAATCGTACTGGCCATGAAAACCCATCTGCAGGTGACCTTCACAACGCATAGAAATGGCAAAAGGCGTTGGTTATCCGAACAAATGGTGCGCAAGCACACCCTACGGAATGTCACATTTCGAGGTGGCCCACCTCGCCGCCGGAGGCAGTCTTATGCCGTTTCCACGCACGCTTCGTCCAGGGCATGGCTCCAAAGGGTGGCCCGGTTCCTGCCATCGTGTTTGGAGCGGTAGAGGGCCCGGTCGGCCCGGCTGATCCACTCCAGGGCATCGCAGGGGGAGGCGTCCGCCCGGTTTTCGGCCACGCCGAAGGAGAGGGTGATGCGAAGGGAGTCTCCGGGGATGGGTTTCCCGGCCTGGTCCACTTTGGGGAAGGCGTGGGTTTCGATTTTTTTGCGTATGCGCTCGATCATGGCGATGGCTTCGGGGCCCGTGGTCTCATCCAGGACCAGAAGGAACTCTTCGCCGCCGTAGCGCCCTGCCACGTCAAAGTGTTTGCGCATGGAGGTGGAGAGCAGCTCGCCCACCTCCTTGATGACCATGTCCCCCTGGATGTGGCCGTGGGTGTCGTTGACGGCCTTGAAGTGGTCGATATCGCAGATCGCCACGGAGGCAACGGCCTTGGGCTTTCGGGCAAAGCGGTTTCGGATGCGGGAGGCTTCTTCTTTGATGCGACGGCTGTTGGCAAGGCCGGTGAGGCTGTCGTAGACCGCGAGTTTTTCAAGCTGGGCCTTGATGAGGATGGTGCTGAGGAAGTTGCACATGATCTCGCAGACGCTGGCCTCGTAGTCCCGCACCCTTGATTCTTCTCCGCAGTAGTCCCCGCCGAAGAGGTAGCCGCCACCCAGGCTCTCCGGGAGGTAGACAAACCCCATCATGTCGCACCCCTCGTTGGGCACGTTGATGCAGGAGACCTTTCGGGAGGTGAATGCCTTGACCTCGTTGAGGTAGATCCCTTCGGCACGGGTAAGGTCCAGGATGAGCTTTTTTCCTTCCTTCAGGTCTTCACGGTAGCCCTTGGGATCAAACACGCGGGCCACTTCCAGGATCAGCCAGTTGTCCACCACGTTGCAGACTTCATAAAGGACACTCACGTCAAAGGACATAGCCTCTGTCATGATCGAAAGGGGCATGGTGAAGCAGGCGTCCCCTTCGGTGTGGGGGTCCATGCCGGTGAGAAAGGAACTCAGGGAGCCCAGCTGGTTGAGAATGTGCTTGGCGTCTGTTTCGACTTTGTCTATATCGCTGCGGGTCATTGCACCTCCTTTGCCCATTAGCCAGGTATGATCAGAAGAAGTACTATCGCAATTTTCCGGACAACACGCCAGTATTATACGCATGCGCACCCAGATGCCGGGGCTGCCCCGGCCGGGTGCGCATGCGGTTTGGGTGTTCATTTTTCTGATGGCTATCCCCCCGGAAAGAGAACCCGGCCCACCTGAAACGCCACGGCCCCCATGGTGATGGAGACGGCGAAATAGTAAAGCAGGGTGCCTGTGGTCCATCGTACAGAGCGCGTCTCTGCATAGATGGTCCCTAGGGTGGCAAAGCAGGGCAGGGAGAAGAAGATCGCAAAGACAAAGGCCAGGGCGCTGGCCTGGGAGACCCCTGAGGACGCCAGAAACGAGCTGAGCCCGTTGTGGACAACCGAGAGGAGCTCCTTGTCCATGATGATGTTGAAGAGGTCGGCACCGGTGGTGGTGGCCGCTCCGAAGATGACGGCCATGGTGCCCAGAGTGGCCTCTTTGGAGGCAAAGGCCACGATAAAGGCGATGCAGAGCCGCCAGTCAAAGCCCATGAGCTGGCCCAGGGGCTCTAAAGAGCGTCCCAGGCAGGCGATGTAGCTTTGGTGGATGGTTGGCCCGGGAAAGTAGATCCCGGCCCAAGTGAGAAAGGAAACCCCTGCCAGGAACCAGAACCCCTGGTGGTAAAAGGCCTTCATGCGGGTGAGGCTGTAGAGGCAGACGTGTTTCATGTCCGGCTTCTGGTAGGGGGGCAGTTCCATGATGAGGCCCGTGGGCTCACCGGGCACCACAAACCGCTGCAGCAGGCGGGAGGTGACCACCATGTGAAGGCCGGTGACGGCAAAAAGGGCGAGCATCACCCAGAGGGCCTTGGAGCCGAAAAAGATGCCGCTGAGAAAGGCCGTGACAATGAGAAGGGATTTGCACGGCACAATGGGAATCAGGGCCAGGGTGAGCATGCGTTGTCGCCAGGAGTCGATGGTGCGGTTTGGCTACCCCCGGTGCCGATGACGTCGCAGATGAGCCCCATGAGCATGGGCATCACGGATTTGCCGTGGAGGCCGAGCCGTCGCATGAACGGATCGAAGATGTAGGCGAGCCGGGCCATGTAGCCGGAGTTTTCCAGGATCCCCATGACAAAAAAGACCGCCCCGATAAAGCCCATGATCATCAGTCCGAGGCTCACACCGCAGAGAACGCCGTTGCACACCATGGCCGCCAGCCAGGCCGGGGCCACCCGGGCGATCGCGTCATGGATGGCGTGGGTGGAGAAGAAAAGGGCAAAGGCCGGAACCATGAGGGGAATGGCCGACGGCGTAGGCCGCCACAATGCCCAGCAGGAGAACACAGGCGGCCACCCCTTTGCCCCAGACGGGGTGGGTGGCCAGCCTGTCAAAGCGTCCCTGGAAGCTCTTGGGCGTTCGGTCTGCCTGGGATCGCACCTCCGAGAGGATATGGCTGATCCATGCGTATCGGGCTGTGGTGCCCGCCACGAGGCCGTCCGGGCATGACTCGGTAAGGCGGGCCACCTCCCGGGCTGTGTCACGCCCCATGGTCTCTTGGACTCTTTCCAGGATCTCCGGGTCTTTTTCCAGGCATTTCACCGCCAGCCACAAGGGCGGCATGCCCGGGCGGGTGTGCGGCGCAAGGGCCTCGGAAACAGCGGGAAGCACCTCTCCGAAAGCCGCCTCCATCTCTTCGGCCAGCACCGGGGCACAAGGGACAGCCGGTGTACCTACGGAACCCAGCAGGGCCTCGATCCCCGTCTCCTTTTTGCGGTCGATGGCCGACAAGGGCACCACGCGCATTCCGGTGAGGAAGGCGAGTTTTTCCGCGTCCACCATGATGTTTTTTTGGGCTGCCAGGTCCATTTTGTTCAGGGCGATCACCGTGGGAACGTTGAGCAGGGCCAGCTCCGCCACCATGTAGAGGGATCTCTCCAGTTGGGCCGCGTCCACCACCGCCACCACGGCATCGGGGCGCTCTTCGGTGAGAAAGTCCCGGGAGATGCGCTCCTCCATGGATCCCGCGGTGAGGCTGTAAGTACCGGGCAGGTCGAAGATGTGGACGGTTCGTCCCCCTGCCTTCACTTGTCCCTCTTTTTTCTCCACGGTTTTACCGGGCCAGTTGCCTACGTGCTGGTTTGCCCCGGTGAGGCGGTTAAAGAGGGTGGATTTTCCGGTGTTGGGCTGGCCCACCAGGGCCACGGTGAGGTCCCGGTCACAGGCCGGAGTGCAGGCGGCGGGTTCTGCGTGGCAACACCCGGCTGCACACCGCCCCTGGCAGCTATTTGCTGGGTTCATGGATGGCGATCCTTTCGGCGTCGTGCCTGTCAATGGCCACCAGGGTGTCCCTCAGGTGGACCAGAAGGGGAAGTGTGCGGGTGTTCTGCACGGCCGTGACCCGCGCTCCGGGGGTAAACCCCATGGCCGCTGCCCGGTTCACAAAACCCGGCGTCCCGGAAAGGGCCTCGATGACCGCGCTGCGGCCTTTGTTCAATTGCTCAAGGGTAGACATACGCCTTGGTCTCCTTTCATCAGAAAAATACATTTACCCGACCGCCCACCACGGCGGGCTCGCCCACGCGACCGGCGTTGGCGAAGGTGTGCTGGAGGTAGGTCTCGTCTAGGAGGTTGCGTCCGTAGAGGTAGGCGCCCCAGGTGTCGCTTTCGTAGCCGACCTTGGCGCTGACAAGGGTGTAGCTCTCCTGGCGGGTGGTGTTCTCCTCATCCATGTATTTCGGGCCCATAAAGGCGGTGGTAAAGGAGGTGAAAAAGCCGCTCTCGTGGCGGTACCGTCCGCCCAGGGTGGCGCTGTACTTGTTGGCGTTGGGCAGGTCGTTGCCCGCAAGGTCCTTGCCGCTGGGGTGGTTGTCAAAGGAGTCGAACTCCCCTTCCAGCCAGCCCAGGCCCATGAGCAGGTCGAACCGGTCGGCCACCTTGACGATGGCCTCCACCTCGGCTCCGTAGCTATGGGCTTCGGCGGCGTTCTGCATCACGGCCACGTTGTCCTTCATGATGCTTACCTGCATGTCCGTGTAGTCGATGTAGAAGAGGGCGGTGTTGAGCTCCAGGCGGTTGTCGGCCAGGAGTCCTTTGTAGCCCAGCTCCCAGGTGACGGTGTACTCGGGGTCCACAGGCTCTTTGATGGCGTCGAGTTGAAACTGGTTGGCAGCGTAGTCCCCCACCTTGTAACCCCTGGAAACGGAGCCGTAGGCGTGCTGTTTGGGGGTGAGGGCGTAGCTCAGGCTGGCCGAGGGCATGAGGCCCACCCAGTCGTCATCCCGGGAAAAGTGGTCCGCGGGTCCCAGGGCTGTGCCGCCCAGTTCCGTGCGCCCCTGCCAGGTGAAGTCCCGCCGTTCATAGTCCACCCGAAGGCCGGTGCGGAGTTTCCAGCGGTCCAGGAAGGTGAGGGTGGTCTGTCCGAAGAGGGCGCCCCCCTGGCTGTCGATGGTGGCATCGGCGATCTGGTGCATGCCGCCGGGGCCGGTTACCGGAGGGCCCGGTGCATCCTGGCCGAAGCTGAAGTCGGTTAAGATGTCGTTGGTCTCGGCCAGGAAAAAGAGGCCGCCGAGCCACTGGAGTCGCCCTTTTTCTCCGGAGAGGCGTACCTCCTGGGTGACGGTCTTGAACTGCTCGTCAAAGGCCAGGCTCATGAGGTCTGCCGGAGAAAAATCCATGTCGTAGGAGAAGCTGTAATCTGAGCTGCTCACGTTGGTGATGGTGGTGAGCTCAAAACCCGGAAACGCCTTTTCCCAGGTGAGGGTGGGCGAGAAGAGGGAGCCTTCGTTGCTCCCTTTTTCGTTGTTGGTTGTGGTGCGGGAGACCCCTGTTGCCAGCGGGGTGAAGACGTCAAAGGCCCCGTCGTAGCTGTCCCCGGTGATGCTGAGGCGAAGGGTGTTGTCCACTGCTGGTTTATACTCCCAGGTGGCCCGGCCGGAGAACTGCTCGTGCTCGCCCCCGTCTTCTTTGTCACGGTAGCTGTTTTTGTAGTAGCCGTCCCCTTTGGTGTAGCCCAGGGCAAGTCGATACCCCTGTTTGGGCCCCAAGGGCCCGCCGAATGCCGCCTTGAACCGGGTGGTGCTGAAGCGTTCCACCTCAAGGGAGCTGTCCATGGTAAAGACTTCGGTGGGTTTTCGGCTGATAACGTTGACCATGCCTGCGTGTGAGTTGCGCCCGTAAAGGGCCCCCTGGCTTCCCCGGATAAGCTCCACCCGTTCGGGGTCCAGGAACATGTCCATGCCCACATAGGGGATGGTAACGCCGTCCACGTTGGTGTTCCACACCTTGTTCATGTTGGTGAGGCCGCCGATGCCCCGGAAGACCACCTGGGTCGTGTGGGAATCAATTCGGTTCACGTTGATGTTGGGGGCGAGTTCGGTGAGCGTATCGATGGTGTTCTTGCCCAGATCGTCCATGAGAAAGCCGTCCACGGCCGTGACGTTTCCGGGTACATCCCGGATGCTCTCTTCACGCTTCTGTGAGGTGACGGTGAGGCTCTCCAGCTCGGTGGCACCTCGCTGTTCCTTGGCCGTGGTGTCGGCCGGGCAGACCGGCGCGGAGAAGAGGAGCATGGCGCTTATCAGGGCGGCGTGCTTCAGGGCACGGCGAGCGGGGGGAGTCTTGCGGTGGGTGATCATATTCCGTTTTTTCCTTCCTTCGTTCATTCAGTCCCTGTGTAACGGCCCGGGCCGCGTTTCCTGCAAACCGTTGGCCCGAAGCCGATACCTTACATACGGCAGGCAAAGGGCCTGGGCTTTGCCGAACGGACCGATGGTGTTGCCAGGCGACACAATTTCTTGGGCGGAAGGAAAAAATACGGATTAACGAAAGAGGCCGGAGGGGGAGATGCCGAAGTGCTTCTTAAAGGCTTTGGTGAAGTTGCTGTGCTGGGCATACCCCACCTCAAGGGCCACCTGGGTGATGCTCATCTGGCCGGTCTCCAGCAGCTGCCTTGCCTTTTCCAGGCGGTGGATCCTCAGGCAGTCGTAGACGCTTTTTCCGTAGAGTTCCCGGAACCCGTGGTTGAGCTTGTTTTTGTTGGTGCCCACGGAGCGGGCAAGCTCGGGCAGGGAGGGCGGGGACTCCAAATTCCGGGTCAGGAGGGTGTGGGCCATGCGGACCCGCTTGAGTTCCCGGTCGGTGAGGGGACACGGCGGGCTTAAGGGGCATGCGTCCGGCAGGAGCGCCTGGAGGCTGTCCCGGATCAGCTCCAAAGCGTAGGCCTGAAGGGTTACAAGGCGGAAGGGCTCTTCGGGGCCCAGGTCGAGGATCCGGTTGACGGTGGCGGCTGTGTGGGGGGAGAGGGGAAACCGCCGGTAAAAGTGTGTGTGGTCGTCGCCCCTGATGATGTCGTGGCATTCCCGGGGAAGGGATTCCGCCTCCGGGCCGGTGAGGGACATGAGAAGGGACGGGTCCACATAGAGCATTACGCCTTCCAGGGAGACCCCCGATGGCGGGTAGGTCACCCCCTGCCAGAGGGGAAGGTAACTCATGATCCCGTGGCCCGCCTGGAGATGCCAGACGTCCAGTTCGCCGTGTTCATAGGTGATCCTCTGGCGGATGTTGCCTGCGCGGCTGAAGGCGATGGTAAAAGGCGACGTTTCGATTTCAAAGGAGAAAGAGAGGTTGGACAGAAGCCGGTAACATCCGATCCCAAGGCTGAGGCCCGGGCGAAGCTGAATCATGGACATGGAACCGCAGCCCATCTCTTTGGGCCATTCCCAGCGTCTTTCAACATGTTCGGAGCTGCCCTCCAAGGGGGCATCGGCTTCGAAGAAGCGGCCGAACAACCGGTTTGCCTGAATGGATTCCGAGCCCATGGCGCTCTCCCGGGAACGAATCGGCCGAAAGGTTTCCGGCCGTGTTTTTGTGTTCTGTTTTGATTCTGCTAAAAATATTTGGTCTTCCTAAAATAAAGGGGTGGTGTAATACGATGATGGATTTGTGTCAAGGCAGAGAATAAGGGAAGGGGTGAAGGGACAGAACAATTAAAAAGGATTTTGTTAAGCTCTAATTTTCCTTCGGCGGGGCGCTTTTTATTTGAAAAAAGCGCCCCAAAGAACGTTCCTCACGCACCAGAGCCAGTTTAGAGCTGAATAGCTACAGAAAAAACGGTTCGAGTGATCATTATAAAAAAGCCAGGCCCCGGGGCAGTTGCCCCGAAGCCCGGCTCGGGTGAGGTAAGGTAAGGCGTTAGTTCTCGTACCAGATGGTCTTGGTGGCCATGTACTGCTCAAGGGCTTCAAAGCCTTTGTCGCGGCCGCCGAAGCCGGACATCTTGTAGCCGCCGAAGGGGGTTCCGATGTCTCCTTCGGAGAAGCAGTTCACGGAGACGGTGCCAGCCTTGATGCGCTGGGACACGCGGTGGGCGCGGCGAATGTCCGAGGTGTAGATGGAGGAGGCCAGGCCGTATTTTGTGGCGTTGGCAAGCGCTATGGCTTCCTCTTCGGTTTTAAAGGTGGTGACGGCAAGGACCGGGCCGAACACCTCATCGTTAAAAAGGGACATCTCCGGGGTGACGTTGTCGAAGATGGTGGGCTCGATGCACTTGCCCGCCCCGGCATCCACGGCCTTGCCGCCGTAGATGAGGGTGGCGCCCTCTTTCTTGGATGCGTCGATGTGGGCCAGCACCTTACGGAAGTGGCCTTCTTCGATCATGGGGCCCATGAAGACGGACATGTCCGCTGGGTCGCCGATTTTCCATTCGGGGAGCTTGGCGACGATGGCTTTGATCACCTCGTCCTTGATGCTCTCCTGCACCAGCAGGCGGGATCCGCAGCTGCAGTTTTCGCCCATGTTGTAGAAGGCGGCGTCCAGAATCTGATCCACTACTTCATCCATGGGGTAGGTGTCTTCGAAGATCACCTGGGGGCTTTTGCCGCCGCACTCCAGGACGATCTCCTTGAGGTTGCTGTCCGCCGAGTAGTGGAGGAAGTAGCGTCCCACCTCGGTGGAGCCGGTGAAGGAGACCACGTCCACCTCGTTGTGGAGGCCCAGGGGCTTGCCCGTGGCTTCGCCGAGGCCGGTGACCAGCAGCAGGGCGCCTTCGGGGATCCCGGCCTGGTGGGCCAGCTGCACCATGCGGTAGGTGCTCAGGGACGTCTGCTCAGCGGGCTTGACGATGATGGAGTTGCCTGCGGCAAGGGCCGGGGCCACTTTCCAGGCAAAGATGGTGGCAGGAAAGTTCCAGGGCAGCACCGCGCCCACCACGCCTATGGGCTCCTTGACAACCATGCCGAGGTTGTTGCCGGGGGAGGGGGAGACCTTGCCGAAGACTTTATCGGCGGCTTCGGCAAACCAGGCGATGGTGTAGCTGGTATCGGGCAGGTCAAAGCCGATGCATTCCTTGAGGGGCTTGCCCACGTCCTTGCACTCCAGGGCGGCCAGCTCTTCGGCGTGCTCATCGATGAGTCGTGCCCACTTCTGGAGCACCAACTTGCGGTCGTAGGGGGACATGCGGGACCAGGTGCCCTTTTCAAAGGTGCCCCGGGCCACGGCCACGGCTTCGTTGACCACTTCTGCGTCGCAGAATTCCACATGGCCGATGACGCTGTTGTCAAAGGGGTTCAAGGTGGGCGTCATGGTTCCCTGGGCGCTTTTCCTGTTGGGGATGATGGCCCTGGCTTCAAGGGTGCCGTTTTTTGCCTGTGCAAAGATATCCTCTTTGGATAACGGTTTGGCGTAGGTCATATTTTTTTCTCCGTTAAACTGCCTGTGTGTCAAAAGGCATGATTCAGGTGCCTCCGGCGGTGCGGAAAACCTGTTTGTCAAACTTTTCAAAAGTTTGGCCCCCGGCAGGGCCGCCGGAGGCAGAACATGCCTTAATTATTTAAGTAAATATTACGACTGGCACGGGGGCGTGACGCCCCCTGCGCACGACTGCTTTCCGCGATAGACCATGGCCAGGCCGCCCACCGAGGTCTCCCGGTAGAGGGCGGGCAGATCGTGGCCCGTGAGTTTCATGACGGAGACCACCTCGTCAAAGGAGATGAGGTGAGAGCCGTCGGACAGAATGGACATGTGGGCAACGGACAGGGCCCGCGTGGCCGCGCAGGCGTTGCGCTCGATGCAGGGGATCTGCACCAGGCCGTCCACGGGGTCGCAGGTGAGCCCCAGGTGATGCTCAAGGCCCATCTCGGCGGCGTACTCGATCTGGCGCAGGGAGCCTCCCAAAAGCTGGCAGGCCGCCGCAGCCGCCATGGCACAGGCCGAGCCCACTTCGCCCTGGCAGCCCACCTCCGCGCCGGAGATGGAGGCGTTGCGCTTGATGACGTTTCCGAACACCCCGGCCGTGGCCAGGGCCTGGAGGTCCAGATCAGAGGCCCTGGGTTTTTTGCAGGTAATAGAGAACCCGGGCATCACCCGCAGGAGCCGGTGGGGGCCGTGACAACAGTGCCGCCCCCTGCGTTTTCCTCTGACACGGCCAGGGCGTAGGCGGTGATGAGGCCGGTCTCCTGCATGGCGTCCCCGGCAGAGCGGGTGCGCTGGTACACGGTCCAGGATTTGCGGCCCAGGCCGATGGAGCCGGGCAGTACGCCTCGGGCGGTGAGCCCTTTTTCCACGGCGGCTTTCATGGCCTGCCATACCGCGGCCAGGTGATCAAAGGCGGCGGCGTTTTCGTGGTCTTGCACGTACTCCCAATAGGTAATGCCCCGCCCATGGCAATGGTCCATGATCTCCCCGAGGGTTTGGTGGGGATACACGGGTTCCTCTTTCAGGGTCATCTCGCCGGGGGTTCGGATGCTGCCCCCGCCCACGCTGAAGAAAATTTGCTCTCCAAGCAGCTCCTCTTCATGGGACAAGGCTTCAAACTTCATCCCGTTGGGGTGCTGGGGCAGGCTGTGGTCCGGCTTCCAGGAGACGTCCAGGCGGTTCCGGCCAAACACCTCGTAGAGTGCCTGATCGGTGAGGTGCCCTTTGCCGGTGGCGGCCAGGCTCCCGTACAGGGTGACCCGGAATCGGCTGGCCGCAGGATACCGGGAGGCAAACTGCTCAGCGGCAAACCTGGGACCCATGGTGTGGCTCGACGACGGGCCGAGGCCGATGCGGTACAGTGCGCTTAAGCTCTCCATTCAACCTCACCGAAAAGATCGGGCAAAGGCCACGATGTCGTTGATCAGCACGTCGGGCTCCTCCAGGGAGGCGAAATGGCCGCCGTGGGAAAAGGCGGTCCAGCGCTGAATGTTGTAGAGGCGCTCGGCATAGGAGCGGGGGGGCCAGGGAAAGCTCTCGGCAGGGAACATGGCCGCGGCCGTGGGAACCTCCACCCTGGGGCGCTCTTTGGTACCCAGGATGCGTCCTCCCTCTTCCCGGCGTCCGTAGTAGATCCAGGTGGAGGTGTTGAAGGTCTTGGTCACAAGGTAGACCATGATGTTGGTGAGCATGCCGTCCTTGGTGTGGGCGCTCTCCACGTTGTCGCCGTCGATGTCCGACCAGGCGTGGAACTTTTCCACGATCCAGGCGGCCACGCCCACGGGGCTGTCCATCATGGCATAGCTCAGGGTCTGGGGCTTGGTGGCCTGCTGGGTCCGGTAGCCGTTTTGCAGGACCACCCTGGGCAGGGTCTCGCAGGATTTGGCCCAGGCTTCCTCTTCCGGGGTCTGGGGGCCGTCAACGTGTCTCATGGTGGGGAAGTTGATGTGGATGGCCCGGCAGTGATCCGCGTGATCGTAGCCCAGCCAGCTGGAGATGGCGCTGCCCCAGTCCGCGCCGTGGGCGTAGTAGGAGTCGTAGCCCAGCACATCGGTGACCAGGCTGTTGAGGACCCCGGCCATGGCGCGGGGACCAAAGGGGCGGGGAGGGCGGCCGGAAAACCCGAACCCGGGCAGGGAGGGCACGATAACATCAAAGGCGTCTTCCACGCGTCCGCCGAACCGCTCGGGGTGGGCCAGCTTTTCGATGATGTCCAGGCTCTCCACAAAGGATCCCGGCCAGCCGTGGCTGATGAGCAGGGGCATGGGGTTGTCCCCGCTTCCCTTCTCAAAGATGTAGTGCATCTCGATGCCGTCGACCTCGGCCTTGAAGTGGTCGAAGGCGTTCATTTTCTTTTCTTGGGCGCGCCAGTCGTAGCCCTCAAGCCAGTAGGCGCAAAGCTCTTTCATGTAGTCCAGGTTGGTTCCATGGTCCCACCCTTCGTCCTGGGTCATGTCCTGCCATGGAAAGTCGGCGACCCGTCGGCGAATCTGTTCAAGGGTTTCTTCTGAAATATCAATTGTAAAAGGCGTAACCATACAACATGTCCTTTGCAGTCATGGGCCCCTGCATAAAAAGGGGCTGCCATGACGTCTGTCTATTTATATCTACGGGGATGACGCAGGCCGACCAGGTGTCGGCCCGTGGTCATCCGCTACACGGGGCGGCGTGGGCCGCCCGGAACGTGTGGTACCAAGAGGCTACCACGCGCGTTTTTGAACAAATTTAAAGAAGAAGAGGGCAATGGGCATCACCACGATGTAGGCGATGAAAATGGGCAACATGATGGACCCTTCCGTGGGGATAAAGGGCAGGTTCAGGTACACCAGCTGGATAGAGACGGTGATGAACACGTTCATCACGGCGAGTTCCACGGCTGCAGGCGATTTGAAATCCGGGTCCACGATGCGGAGCAGCAGGATGCCCGAGGCCACGGTGCCGGTGTAGCATCCCAGGATGGCCAGGCCCCGCTCAAACCCGTACTCGGGCATGCGGCGTGCAAACCAGAGGATGAGGAGGTAGGTCACAATGGCGGCCACGGCAACGGTGCAGAGGAAGGGGACGATGATGGCCTGGATGTCGCTCATGGAGATGCCCATGAACACGGCACAGATCATGTAGTCGATGGTGCTGCTGGTGACGCCGCGGACCGTGGCGTTGTCCAGCACATGGAGGCGGTTGATCTTGTCCAGCACCTTGCGGGTCACAAGGCCCGCGATCATTCCCCAGGTGTAGAGGAGACCGAAGCCCAGGCCGTTGACACCCTTGGGCATGTTCACGGACCAGGCCAGGGCAAAGACGTATCCCACCCCGTAGAGTGCTCCCATGATGGCCAGGTGAAAGGCCAGGTTGTCGATGTTGGCCGGGTGGGTGGTGGTTCGGGTGCACTCGGTGGCCTCGCCTTTGCCCATCATGCCGGTGAGAAGGCTGGTGGGAAGGGCTTTGGAGCTCTTGTCCGCAACCCATCCGTTTTTGATGCCCCGGTTGGCCAGGGGGATGCCGAGGCAGATGGCGCAGAGGAATCCCATGGCGCCGAAGGCAAGGCCGACGCTGCTGGCGCCGTGGACCCCGTAGGTGCTCTCCCAGATGGTGCCGAAGGCCTGGGCCGCGCCCGGAGACTGGGAGAAGCCGGAGCCCACCAGATAGCCGAAGCCGGTGAAGAACTCTCCGCCGGTGATCATTTTGGCGAACTCAAAGATGGATTTACCGGTGACGCCCTGAACCGCGTAGACCAGGCAGTACATAAAGGCCATCCAAAGGGCGCCGTTCTGAAGCCATGTGGACTTGCCGCTGTCCACCTTTTTGTCCTGCTGCAGCAGGCCGATGCCCACAAAACCAAAGGCAAACAGGTGAAAGACCATCACCCCGAAGACCTTGGACGGAATGGTCACCCAGCCCTCGGGCGTGGGCATTCCGATGAGCCCGGTGTTCAAAAGGACAAATCCGATGACGCCGCCGATGAGGGACGACGGGATCAACCGGTTTTGCAAAAACGGAATCTTGTTACGTAAAAAAGCACCACCAACAAGCAGAATACTGATCCAGATAAAGGCGCCCACATATGGGTAGAATGTCGCTGACAAAAAGACCTCCTCTCGGCCCAGGGGGATGCGGTTCCCTGATCCATAAAAGTAACGGTTAATTCCCCGGTGTTACCCCACCGTGCTGCGCTGCCCGTTCAGGGTAACATTCTGCAAACCAACGCCCCGGAAGAATAGCAACAAGGATGCCAACCCCCTGAAAAATGACCAGGTCCCTTTTAATCAGTTTGATTTAGGTTGTTTATGAATCCTTGTCATGGATTCTGCGTGCCCTCGTCTTTGGCGCTGATTTGTGCAGGAATGCACGCATGATTTCACAAATCAATATAATTTAAAAGGGTTGGGGGTATGTGCAGAATTGCACGGCGTGCAGAACTGCACAGGGCGCGGAAGAAGGTTTTTTTTAACGTTCGGCGGGCCCCGTCTCCCCGGCGCAGGCCTCGACATTTTGGAGACAGCGTGGTAACTCCTCATAAATTCAGATGATCGCCGGGCCTCTTTGGAACTGTTCCGGGCACCGGCGTCCCTGACTGCCTTGAAATCCCAAACGGCGCATGGATGGCAATGAGCGAAACAGCATACGAAGTCCCCTATTTTCAGGAAAAATACGGCCACCTCTTCAGCGAGATGGATGCGATATTCAACGTGCTCCACGAAGGGATCTGCATCAGCAACGCCGAGGGGGTGATCCTCAAGATGAACCCCATGTACGAGCGGCTGTGCGGGTTGCCCCCGGAAGCTCTTCTCGGGAAAGAGGTGCGTTTTCTGAACAGTAAGGAGGGGGTGTTTGACGGTGCCCATCACGTGAGTCCGGGTGGAGAGCAAAGGGATCCTCCTCTTCATGGGGGCCGTGAGCCCGGTGATCCTGAAATCAAAGCGCCCGGCAAGCTCGGTGCAGCAGACCAGCGGGGGGCGAAAAAACCTTTTGCACGGCTACCCCGTTTTAAACGCCGACGGGGAGGTGGAGCTGGTGGTGACCTTCATCCGGGACATCAGCCACCTGACCCTGTTCAAGGAGCAGATCGAGTACCACAAGCACATTTTCCAGACCTTCTGGAGCAACATCCAGCATGGGGCCCGTGAGGTATCCGCCCCGGACGCCGTTGTGGTGGAGAGCCCGGCCATGAAGCAGGTGATGGCCCAGGCCCGCAAGGTGGCCGCCACCGATGCCACGGTGCTCATCTTGGGGGACACCGGCGTGGGAAAAGGCGAGGTGGCGCGATACATCCATTCCCGGAGCGATCGTTCCGGCAGCACCTTTTTCTGTGCGGACTGCACCAGCATTCCGGAGAACCTCATTGAGTCCGAATTGTTCGGGTATGCCCGGGGCGCGTTTTCCGGGGCAAGGCGGGAGGGAAAGCCCGGCTACTTCGATGTTGCGGCAGGCGGCACCATCTTTTTGGATGAGATCGGCGAGCTCTCCCTGAACGTGCAGGCAAAGCTGCTCCGGGTCCTTCAGGATCAGGAGATCATGCAGGTGGGGAGCCTGAAGCCCAAAAAGATTGACACCCGGATCATCGCGGCCACCAACGTGAACCTGGAAGAGGCCGTGGCCAAGGGCACCTTCCGCCAGGACCTCTACTACCGCCTCCAGGTGAGCGTCCTGGACATCCCGCCCCTCAAAGAGAGGCTCGAAGACATCCAGCCCCTGGCCCAGTATTTCCTTGAACGCTACAACCTGAAGTACCGCAAGCAGTTTTACTTCTCAGACGACGTGATGCCCATGCTGTTGCGTCACGGCTGGGCAGGCAACGTCCGGGAGCTCCAGAACATGATCCAGGGCATTGTCATCACCCTGGACAAGCGCGTCATCGAGCCCGAAGATTTTCCACGGCTCATGCCCAAAGAGGCCGCCCGGGGCTCCCGATCCTACGTGCCGGGCCAGGGCCAGGGGGGCAGGCCCCTGAAGGAGATCATGGCCGAGATCGAGTACGACATCCTCAGCAAAGCCATGGAGAGCTGCTGTTCCATGGAACAGGTGGCGGAGATGTTCCAGGTGAACCGCACCACCGTGTCCCGCAAACTCAAGGCAGGGAAGAAACAGGGATAGAGGCCCGCTACGCGGGCCTTGTTCTTAAGATATCCGGGCTAATCGTCCATGCCGGACTCGGCCTTGATCATCTCCCACCCCTCATCCACCACACAGGTGGGGGCTTCCATGTAGAGCAGCTCCTTTGTGTTGAAGAGCAGCTCTTCCCCTTCACTATCCAGAAAACCCGCAAAAAAACCGGAGACCTCCGGGCCGAGGTCAAGGGACGAGAAGAATTCGTGGAGCTCATCCGGGGAGTCTGTGTAGCTCTCCATGGGCTCTTTTCGGTTTTTCAGAAAGATCGTGATGGGGCCGTCGTTTAGTGGCTGATCTTTTTCGGAGGTGGCGGGTTCCCACAGGATGTTTACGGCCTGGATGTTGGAGAGGTTGATGGCGATGGTTTTGCCGTTAACGGTGTCGCTGACGAAAAAGCCCTCTGCCTCAACACCTTCGCCGAACTGAAGGAGGGTGGAGGTGAAGCGATCCTTTTCTTCTTTTCGAAGGCTGACGAAGACGGGTTCGTCCACCGTGGCCAGATACAGTCTCAGGATGAAGGTGTTGGTCTGTTGGGTGTCGTTCACGGTGAAGGCCTCCTGTTGCCGGAATGAGTGGGTACGTTTGAGTTGAAGGCCCACGATACGTGATGCGTTTTGTTTCAGCAATAACTCATTGGACTGGCTGCCCACTGTTTTGTCGGTGGCATTTCCCCCCTGATTCACACGGGTGTTCCTCGATGGTGGATCCTTCTGTTTTATTTCGACTATCCATGGAATTTGAATTGAAAACGCCCCGGGATTGGCGTAGGCAACGCAAAAGGGGCGAAGCCCGAGCCCTGAGGAAGATCGCGTTTCCTCCGCAATTCCCCGGCCCAACGGGCCTCCGCCCCGTGCCTTTGTGTGTTAACCCCCCAGACCCCGTGTGGAGTGATCATGGACAACTCAAACCGACTTTATTTCATGGATAATTTACGGAGCCTTACCATCATCCTGGTGGTGGCCCTTCATACATCCCTTTGCTACATGGCCTTTGCCCCGGAGTGGTGGTATGTGCTGGACCCCCAGCGCAGCCTCTTTTTCACCGCCGTGGTCATCGTGCTGGATGTCTTTATCATGCCCGTCATGTTCTATATCTCGGGGTATTTTCTCTTTGCCTCTTTAAGAAAACACGGCACCGGGCGCTTTCTTAAGGGCAAATTCATGCGCATCGCCCTGCCCTGGGTGGTGGGGGTGTTTGTCCTGGCCCCGCCCCTTGCCTACATGATCTGCTTTTCGCGCCAGATCCCCGTCTCCTACATCGATTTTTTCACCCATGATTTCTGGGGTAAAGCCTACCAGCAGGCCCACTACTGGTTCATCGGGGTGCTTATGGGGTTTGTTCTGGTGACAACAGCCCTGGCGTCGGCCTTTCCCTCCCTTGTGAAAAAGCCCGATCAGCAGAAAACTCCCGGGCCTTTGTTTCATGTGGGCTTTGTGGCCCTTACCACCCTGATTTTCCTTGTCGCTTCCCTGTCTTTCCCCCTGGACAGCTGGATTCACCCCGGCTACGTGTTCGTGTTCCAGCCCGTGCGCATCTGCGGCCTGTTCCTCTTTTTTCTCCTGGGCATTTACTGCGAGCAAAACGGCTGGTTCACCCAGGGCGGCTATGAACCCAAAGCCCTTCCCTGGGGTGTTCTCGCATTGATCTCCGGGGCCCTGTACCTTTACATGAAGCTTGTCTTCCCCGAACCAAAGCTCACGACCCTGCTTCTCAAAGGGGCCAACGCCGCGCTCTTCAATATGTTTTGCTACACATGCATCATCTGGCTCCTGGCCCTGTGCAAGACCTGCTTCAACCGCACCGGCACCGTGCTCAGGCACTTCTCCGACAACTCCTACGGCAGCTACTATGTGCATCAGTTCTTCGTGTTCGGGGTCTCCTACGGCCTCACCAAGGTGCAGCTTCCCATCTTTCTCAAATTCGCGCTGACCCTCACCCTGGCCGTGACGCTCTCCTGGGGCACCTCGGCCCTGATGCGCAGCAGCGCCGCCATGCGCCGGGTGTTTTAACCCCCCTCGTCCAGTGCCGGGGCCTGCCACAGGCCGTGCCCCGGCACCAGGGAACACACGCCTCGGTGCCGGTTCATTGCCGCAGCACCGGATGCTCCTCCATTGGCCGCGGCCCCCGGCCTTCCGACATCTTCTCCTGTTCCTGCTTGTAAATCGCCACAATCCGATCCAGCTTTTCATACTGCCGGGCCAGCAAATCCTCGGCGATGGTCCGCACGCCCCACCGCTTGAAATCCACCTGAAGCCCATTGCCCCCCGGGGCCTCAGCCCCGTCCAACTCCACAAGAAAATCCCCCACCGACGCCAGCAACCGGTGAATGTCCTTAATGGCCTCACACAACTCCGTGATCTCCGACCCCGCAAAGATCCCGGGCTCGCTACACGTTTCTGATCGTGTCATGATGGACTCCTTTTTTTTGTGAATTGCAAATGGCAAATTGTGAATGGCAAAAGGCAAAAGGCAAAAGGCAAAAGGCAAAAGGCAAAGGGTAAAAGGTGAATAGTGAATAGTGAATAGGGAATAGGGAATAGAAAAAGATCATTCCCGCTATGCCGTGCCGTCCGGGGTACCTGCAACGCCCGAAGCTCCGTGGCCCGTAGGGTGCGTCCCACGCACCGAAACCGATGCGTGGCGTTCCCCGGCAACACCCCAAAAGCGGAAGCCTTTGGGACACGCTTATTCCCCCCCCCTATGCCAAAGCACCCAAGCTACCTCCAACGCTCAAAGCTCCGTGGCCCGTAGGGTGCGTCCCACGCACCGAAACCGATGCGTGGCGTTCCCCGGCAACACCCCAAAAGCGGAAGCCTTTGGGACACGCTTATTCCCCCCCCCTATGCCAAAGCACCCAAGCTACCTCCAACGCTCAAAGCTCCGTGGCCCGTAGGGTGCGTCCCACGCACCGAAACCGAAGCGAAGCGTTCCCCGGCAACACCTCAAAAGCGGAAGCCTTTGGAACGCGATTATCTATCCCCCATGACCTATGACCTTTATCGCGTCCCACTCCCCAGAACCGATGCGCGGCATTCCCCGACAACACCCCAAAAACGAAACCCTTTGGGACCCGCCTATTCCCCCCCCTATGCCAAAGCACCCAAGCTACCTCCAACGCCCGAAGCTCCGTGGCCCGTAGGGTGCGTCCCACGCACCGAAACCGATGCGTGGCGTTTCCCGGCAACACCCCAAAAGCGGAAGCCTTTGGAACGCGATTATCTATCCCCCATGACCTATCACCTATATCGCGTCCCACGCCCCAGAACAGATGCGTGGCGTTCCCCGACACCACCCCAAAAACGAAACCCTTTGGGACACGATTTCCTATCCCCTATCCCCTATCCCCTATCCCCTATGACCTATAACCTATCTCTCGTCCCACATACCGAAACCGAATCATGGCGCTCCTCGACGCCCCGCCATCATTCCCATGGCTTCATTGTTGGCCAACACCCAAGCGCACCAACAGCAACACCAAGCACGGTTATTATTCACAGCTTACTGAAAGAGGAAAATTTTTCAGGGCCAGCCATGCCTCAAAAAAGAAAACTGGCCGTTCCCTGAAAGGGAAAAGGGAAGGCGCGACTCCGTCAAACGCAGGTCGCGAAGAATGGGCGCATCGCTAAGAATACCAGGGCTGATAGAGCACGCGCAGAGACCCGGTGAAGCGCCTTCCCGGCCGTTAATCAGGGAAGCACGCGTGCATGGGCCATTTGGCACAGCAATAGCGTTTGTAAAAGGGGATTCGTATACTGGGGATTAAGGAAAAATCGCCTTGAAAAGGAGAGGGGGGTGGTGTAAAAAACCGTTTAGCCATGATGACCTCCCTAGAAGGTTGTTTTGGTCAGGCCTGGCAGGATGTTAGCCGCATCCTGTCGGGTCGCATCATGTATCGATAATAACTAGTTATCGTCTCCCACCATAATTTCATCTTTTTTGCCTGTCAAGATTTTTGTCTGAAAAATTCGACTGTTATTCATTTTGAGGGATGTGGAATAATGCGGTGCTTAGGCCTGCATGGGGTTGGTATACGCAGTGCTGCCTGAAGCCTCGATGCTTTGACGTCAGGATTGTCAATCATCAATACATAAGGATATCTTTGACCGCTGATCAGGCGTCAAACAGCTGCCGACCAAGAAACCGAAACACATACGAAGGAGTATGCCCCTTGAGCAGTGATATAGCTGAAAAAGACTGGAAACTGCTCCGTGATTTGCAAGATCTCACCTTGAATACAGCCTGCGACAAGGTGCTGCAAAGGGTTACGGACCTTGTGGCACTCGCGGAGTGCTGAAAATCACACATACTATCAGAAGCTGTGGACACTTATGCAAGATGAAGACAAGCAGATCTCCCTCATGTTTGATAGCTTCAAGCAGAGCACCGCCAAGGTGACCATGTGGCGGAAAAACGGCCTGCTGTCCGAGGAAGTGTTCGGAAAGCTGACGAAGGAGACGCAAGAGCAACTTCTGGCGTATGAAAAACAGTGGAGGCAGAAGTTATATGAAAGACTGAAGGGCCTATGAGGTTTGCAAAAGTGTAGTGATCAGCGAAAAAACAAGCACCCAAATTAAATGGTAACTTCTAAAGGCTCTACCATCGGATTAGCGGTTTCTTGGTGTCACCAATCTGCGCCACGCATCCCAATTTAATAATATTATCAAAACTAAAATAACGTAGAGACATAGAATGCTCTCGCAAAACATTTTGCAGTTACTTTTTGACAATAAAGTTTTTTGTCCAATATCAAGACGCGACTCAGGATCCCACGTTCAACAAACCTGAATATCGGCAATTTTTGGAGAGAATTCTGGATCTAATAGAGCCATTTGTCGACGGATATTTGATCGTAAATCTATGGAGGGTTGTAGGCAGAATTCCTCAAATTCCGATAGGGTAACAGTTTCCAAGTTTGGAAATAATAGTTTCAGATAGCCGCAGGTCAGACGCTGAACGGACTGAGTATCACGCAAGTCACCGTATGATTGAGTGTGGTCCTTAACGAAAGTCATATGTTCCTGGTTTACTCTAAGAGAAGTACAAGCACTCCTCGAAGTAATCAGCTCGCAGGGCAAAGGACTGACACAATGAGGTTGATTGTATTCTGGGAAGCTCCCAGCCAGGAACCAATGCGTGGAAACGGTCAAGAAGAGCTGTGGCTTCATGACCCCTCAACCATCTCGGCAATTCGGTAAAACAATTTTCATCTCGTGGTCGCCCATCAACAATGGGAACATTACCCAAGATAACAAAACCCGCGTCAGAAGAACCATGAAACCCCATGACACGATACTCACCAGACTCTAAATACCCTTTAAGAGCCCCGACAATTTCTCCTTCATTGCTCAGCTTGATAGTTTGAATCTCATCTAATATCACTGCATTATAATTTGAAATGATACCAGATTGCTGACGACTCATATCGTAAAAAAGCTGGGCTCGAGTAACGACACCACCACTCACAAGCCATGCGTGCCTCGACAACTGACTATAAATGTATGACTTTCCCGTCCCCTTGGGTGCAAGCTCCATGATATTTACACGGGGTTCTATGAGAGGTAGCAGCCGGGATAAAATTAATAGTTTCTGTCTTGTTGAGTATTCACGCTCGTCATAGCCCATTGTCCGGGCCAGCAATGCCAGCCACTCTGATAGGTCAAATTCTTTTCGTTGAGCAAGAAAATATTCAAGGTCAATGCTTGCGGCCTGCATGGGGTTAAAATTCGTCATAACGATATCATACTTATCTTCCTTCTCCTGAGATGGCATCCAGGTTAAAGTACCACTTCCCCAAACATTGCCCATTAGCAACAAAGGATTAGCATCAACTATGGAATCAAGTACAATCCCATTGAGGTCAAGGCAAGGAATTCGTAATTGTAAGGTTCCTTTGGTTGGGTGAACCTTTACGCTGAATGAATCCAGAATTTTCAACGGTGTGCCGTTACGCAGATCATACATCAAAGTTTCTTTCTGCTTTTTGTCTGGCAGGTATTTTGCGACAAATTTTTGCATACCTTCACTGTTGATACTCCCAGAACCATCGCTATAACGACTGACTAACCAGTCAGAGACAAATGCTGGAATTGTGCGCCCAGAGAGCCCGACTTTGGATGCTATCCCTTTGTGTACACATACGTCCGGAAACGAACTGGCTATCTTCCGGTCAAGATATTCCTGATTTATTTCATTCTCAGATATCGAAGTCATCGTCAAAATCCGTTGACATAGCGCCTTTGGTCGGCACTTTTATTGTTAATGTCTTATCAAGCTCTTCGGCCATGCTCTTAACACGATAGCGAATAGATAAATCGATGTTACTATCGCCTATGGTAGAGGCATTGAAATGAAAATATAATTTATGAATTTTACTTTTACCAATTTTGATTGGCAGGCTCGATATGGCCTCTATTCCAGTTAGTTCTATTTCAACCACTTTCACGGCATAGTTGTTGGGGTTAGATATATTCAGTACAACATCATTCTCGGTACGTTTGCGAAAGATATCCCCCTCAAGTGAAAAAATAAGCGGTTCAAGAGCTGTAGGCTTCTTGTTGCTGAATAAAAACCAGGGGACAGCCATCTCTTGGGGAGAACAACCGCCGTGGGTAGCGCCATGGGGGCGACAGTTAAAACAGCAGTATCCCCGGGGTAAAATCACTTCTTTTTTTAAACCGCATAAGCCGGGATTCAACTTCCAAACATGTTTTACAGGCAGAGACTCAACAAGCTCCTGCTCTAATCCCGAGAGCGATCGAGTTTTGCCATGCTTTCCAGTACCGATTTTAATAACCTCAGCATCCTTAGGAAGAATTGTATAGCCATGGTCACTGCAAATCAAAACCTTGAGAGACTTTCCGTAAAGGTCTTTGAAATCCTTTAGACATTGAACAATCTGATTTGCTTGACGATTGACATACTCGTGATATTTGTATTTTCTTGAGAATTGCCGAAGGTTGGAGTGTAAATATTCTCGGTCGAGCTGATTGTCCAAATATAAATAGATCTTGGCAGGCTCCTGAATGAGCTCAAGAAGAGAACCATCATTATCTGTTTTAGCTTGCACGATCATTTCCCGCTAATCCCAGAAAGCCTTGCAATAAATCTTTGTAAAAGACAGCATTCGGTTTTTCATCTGGAATTTGCGACTTCATTTTCCCTGCCACCAGGACTGGCTTAGCAACTTCAGTCTGTGAAGGCAAAAAAGAAAAAAAGGGAACTGGCTCTGTTAATGGATAAAGGTTGTTTTTTTGCATTATTGGCAATACCACTTCACAGGCGCAGAGGTAGTCAAGACCGTCAAAAACGACCATGAGAATCGGTTCATCAATACTGCATCCTTTTAGTTGGGAAATTTGTCGGTATGCCATTCCCTCTCCATTAAACAGCATCTCTTTTTTGTAATGCTGCTGGAGCCAGTCTTCAAAATTATTTAAATATGGTTCTGTTGCATCTAATTTTCCAAGCAGCGAACAAGAGTCGTAATATGGAAGATATTCATTTTCCATCCAACTTTGAACTTCTGACACACTGCTTTTATCCGATATAAAAGAAGGAGCATCAGCGAGGATGAGTTGCTTGGCCAAAGAGATGACTTCAGGGATATTTAAAGACACTATACGATCGTAAACCGAAGTGCTTATCGTTATCCCGGCCTGCAGCTGTTGGCGGAGCTGCTCCTGAAGAAAATTTGCCTCGAAATCCAGTTTTCCTGAAATAAACAGGATAGCTTCTTCGGGTGAAATTTCCCATTTTTCCAATAGAAAATTTCTGGCAAAGACAGCAATTTTTTCCGGAATTTGAAGAGAGGAAACGAGGTGTGGGAGCTGAGTACGATTAGGAAATTTGGATAATTCAAACCAAATTTCATCCTGCTGTAACCAGTCCGAAATCTTGTTGTCAGGATACAAAGATAATTGCTGTTCCCAAATGACGAACTTAGCTCTTTGAAATGGGTTCTCCAACAACCATGTTAAAAGCTCTATTTGACAAGAGCGCTGGTGATGCCAAGTTTTCAAGTGCTCGTGTACAAGGAGCTTTTCAAGGGGGTGTAGCTCTTTTTCATCACGGCCTGTGAAGTATTCAAATAAAGCCGAAAGTCCATCTTGAGTATCAGGGACGTGGCTAACCCAAGTTTCTCCCAGAAGAACCCTCTTTAACCAATTTTCAATTGTTTCTCCGTTGCTGGGTTGTTCTTTTGCTTTGCCAAGCAAATCCATCTCCACAACCCATTGAGGATGAGCCGTTATATACTTAGGTATCACGGCTTGCTGCAGTATCCCAGCGAGCATTGCAACTGGATCAAGAACTTGCTTTATTGCTCCGTATTTAAGAGCGGAATCGAAATACTTGAAAAGAACTTGATTACGGACGATAACCCGTAAGTCATCTCCAGACTCAGAATGTACCTTAATCGTGGAAAGCTCATCCTCAAATTGATCAGCTTCAGTTACAAGACGATCCTTTTCAGTTACTTGGCAAAGTTCATATTGGTCGCAGATAATTTCAATCATAGGCCTTATGCTCCGAAAATATGCTTGCCGACAACACGATAGATAATTGCTACTTTTTCCTGCTCATCCATACCTTTTCCTAACTGCTCCAGGGTAGAATTCAGCATGTTTTCAAGGACACCACCATTTGTCGAGAGAGAGTCCATGATTGTAAAGGTCCTCACCATATTTTTGCCGTTCAAAAACATACTGAGGGATCCTTGACCTGGTAGCGGAGTTGGGACAGGATCAGACTCGTCTCCTTTGACTGGATCGACACGTGGTTGTGGTTCAAAGGAATCAATGAAACTCTTTGCAGATTCGAGTTTTGCAGCAAATTTTACCACCATATCATCCCCCCAGGAGGAGAAGGCGAGTCCTGTCAACTTCTCTGCAATGTCCAGCAAGACGACGTCGTTGATGTCATCACTCTCACGGCAAGTATTAACTAAACGAGCCATATCACCGCCATAGACATAAATTCTCTTTTCCTCAGAAAGCCCTCTGAACCAGGTCGCTAAACCTATGCCTGGTTTAGAGTCACAACCAAAGACATCGCTATACACAGAAATAACTCGTGTTTTTAACGTATCAAATAAATTTTCAAATTCTTTTATTATTGGGCCGACTACATCTTCAACCCGTTTTTGTTGAACTTTTTTATCCGTATCAAAAACATACTCAAAGGCATCTTTCAATAAAATTTGCTGAATATCTGGTTCAAGCTCTGCAAGAGGCCGAAACATATATTCGCGTAAAATGGCCGCTTCATCAGAAATTTCTTCTGTTAATTGAGCATGTTTAGGCAAGGCACGATACCAGGCCCCAACCATATTTCCGACTTTCTTTACTCTCTCAAGGGGTGGATCAGCTGGGCTAAGTTCAACATTAAATAGCTTGGCCATGCCGTTAGTCAGGGCTTTTTGATTGGAACTAACATTCACATATACCAACTTGTATTTTTCCGGCGAAGTGAAAACCTTTTCCAATGTATCGTTTTCAATAACGGTTATCTTTTCTATATGGTTAGCATTACGAAGGAACTCAAATGATATATTGCCAAAAGCCAACTCATTATGAGCTACGGCTGCAAAGAACAGAGGCATGGCTCGGCATTTCACTCCGAATGGCGGTTTTCGTAATGCCCGAACAACATTATCCATCTTTACCGGGTGACTACGAGCTTTTTCGATATATTTTTCAATACACTCCCAAGTCTTGCTCGCCCCCCTAAATGCCATGTCGTCTGGCTTTTCAATAATATATTCCCCAGCCTGGTTTTTCCGTAGCAGACCATTGCTTTTAAAAAGTTGGGTGATGATATGCTTGGGGGCGGTGGCTGTCTCATTCCAAAGATTTTCTGCCGCCCCTTTGGCTGCCAGTTTAATTATGATATCACGGCAGTCTTTCCTGTAACCCCAATTTCCAACAAAATCATCTAAGGTCAACTTGGGCTCGTGAATATTAGGGCAATCTGGAAACACCTCATACATTACATTAGTGGTTAATTTTTTGATCTGTCTTGTGTTTAATACTTTTTGCAACTGGCCTTTCCAAAAATAATCAAGCATTTGCATTTCTGGAGAAAATAAATCTCCCACCGTATCAGTAAGTTGGGTAGATTTATCTTCATCCCAAACACGCCACTCCTCGTGAAGCTCTCCACCTTCAGCATAAAGACTTGCCTCGTTAGTCTTCAAATACGAAAGGGCCTGATGCTCTCTCAGTAGGTTAAAGATCTGCACCGGTTCTTTGGGGACAGCCAGCACCACCTGATTATATTTCTGGACAGCAAGCTCTGTAGCGGCAATACTTTTAGCTTCTTCTATTTCACTTCTATTTGCACAAAGAACCACCAAAAGGATTCCATCCTGAAATGTCCCTGTCCCGAGGTTTTTGGTTAAAATATGAAGATTTTCCTTGAGCTGGCTCATGCTGATTGGCTCAATCATCAACTGTCGTACTACTCCGTACTCGTCACCGTAGCTTGTTGCTTCATAGCTCTCACCAACTGGTAACCTTACCCATAAGGATTTAAGGTACTGAACTGGGCTTGGCCTTAATTTTTCTGGGGTGTCATTCAACAGTTTGCCAACTTTCTTCATGAGAGATTCAGTGGAACTGCTCACCGCTGGCCGATAGGAACCATCCGAAGACAGCTTCAACAAAATATGATTCTCATTTTGCAAATCAGAGTGGCGGGCCAGCTCATTTACAAAAGCCTGCTTTTTCTCCTGCGGAATATCCAGAGAATAAGCAAGGATTTCGTCTGTCACTCTAATTCTGGTCGGATTTGTAACACGAAAAACAGACACAGCTTTTAAAATTCTTAAACCCAACTCGTCATTGCTATCTATCCGCGCTTTAAGATATTCAAAATCTCGATAAATTGAACATGTCCGTTCTTGTTGTCTGACATCATTAGCAAAGTAATCCCATAAACCATCCACAGTAAACATGGGCGGACAAGTTGCTTCAGAATCATATACCGCCTTGGCTAAGTAGCGTTTAAAACTTCCGGGCTCATCTTCACAAAGGCAAGTAAATAAGGTTCTATTATTCTGTGCGACCTTTTCAGAGATTGCAGGTAAGCTATACACTGACATCGGATGCAAAGGGTAAGTTCCCAAAACCACTGTGGCTTTGAGTTCGTCTCGAGTAAAGCCAGTGAAATATTTTAAGCGAGAAGTTTCCTGGACTAGTGAGTCAAAGTAGGCATCATGTTCGGTTTTCAATCGATCCCAGCCAATGGCAGACTCATCGGCTACAATAACTCCGTCAATAAGCTGGAACGTTTCAACATCAGTGCTCTTCATTATGTATTGCTTAAAACGGCCTTCTATTTTACGCAAATCATCTTCAAGTTGATGATTGTTCTCTCCCATGGTATTCATGGAGATATCATGATATTCCTTTAGTGATCTATGACAGAATAGGTAAAAATGGATCTGATTGTCTCCACTATTATTACAACATTCTGCAAATTCTTGTAAAACCAAGCCCTCCTTGCCAGTTGGGTCCTTAACAACCTCACCCATTTTATGCCCAAACTCATCCCAAAAAACGACAATACCGGCAAACCCATGTTTCGCTTTCAGTTCCTTGACCACTGAGGTATAAAACTCGTTTGGTGACAGCATGGTGGTGAACTCAAACTGGCTGCCAGCAGAAAACACAGGATGAATGGATCTGAACACATCAATGCCCTCTTTTTGAGATATAAAGTTTTGGGACAACTTGTTTTTCAACTCTTCCATCTATAATGGTTCTGCTCAATAGGGTTGTTCGCAAGCTCATCTTTAAGTTTGGTGAAACTTGCGGGAAAGTTCGCTTCTACCATTTGAATTCTTGCCAAAGCTGCATCAAAGGCAGAGGTTGGTAAGAGATAGTCTAAGCCTTCTGATTCAAGTGCCTGTCGCAAACCCATCATCAGGCCATCTGCAATGTTTCCGGCATCTCCATAAAGATTTACGACAAGAAACTTTTCCGGGACCAACTGGCGAAACTCGGTTAAGACATCCTTTGTATCTGTATCCAGTTTCTCTATGACTTTCTGAAGCTGTTTAGTCTCTAAGTCGCGGACATACAAATTGAGCAGAACAAGTGCCAAATGACTTTTTCCTGTACCATAGGTACCCATGATGATCCGTGAGCGTAGGTCACTGGTAGGATGAAGCTTCTTTGCTAAATCCAAAATAATTTCCTTAGCAACCTCAGTTGGAATAAAGCCACCAACTTTTTCAAGGTTGTCACGGTCATTTTGCAAGTTTACAGCCGCCTTAAAACCAGGCGATATATGGATAAAGTCACTTAAATTTTGGATTGTCATGCCTGCTCTCCACTCATGAATTAGACGGATATCTCAAATTTTCCTACTTTGATGGTGCCCAAATAAGGCCTCTGTTGCTTTTATCGATCTCTTTCAGGACGCTCAAATCCTCTTGACAATTCAGTAGCAAAACAAATGGGTGTTTAGGCTCACTCAATAGGATATTTTTCAGAAAAGCGATCCTCTCGTTGTCGGGCCACTTGGCATATATTGGCTCTAAATCGGTAGCAATGGTTACCTGTGTATTTGCCATTTTATAAAGCTGGTCGCGAATATCCTGCCAGATAAAGAACTCATTCAGCCTGCCCTTATACTTTTTTTCGAAATTGATCACCTGCGCGTCGGTACTCCCTGCAAATTCTTCCACCAAAGAACTGGGAAATAAGGTGTCCTGCGGGCCTTTGATGATAATCAGCACCTTGTACCGATGTTCCCGGTAACGATAGTATCGTTCTAACAGTTCATCATAAATAGCCATAATGATCACCTAAGAAAAAAGCTGGGTTTATTGGCCGAGAATCTTCTCGACTTCTTTTTTCCCCATGGCAAGTGCATCCATGGGTTCCTCACCGTCCAACTCATGATAATAAGCACTCACCATGGGCAGAGGCGTACAGTCCATAATAGAGATTGAATTTAGGCCTGCGGTATGGCTGATCCATACTACCTGTTTCTGGTAGTATTCCCCAATATCAACTAACAGGCTGTCAATATCCTCCCTTACAAGCATGAAAATGCGTCCCACATTACCGGCTTCAAGCAGTTTTTCCAAATGAACCGATTGGCGTTTATTCTCTATGGCCCAGTCTAAAAGGGCGTAGGCGAGAATGGCCTTGGGGAGAGGTGGTGCATTTTCTGTTTTGCGCTGATAATTACCGTTGTCATCGACTAGCCAAAAGCCAAAATCAGCTCCAAGTCGTGTTCCTTCGAACACTTGTTTAAATGGCGAGAAGATCAGCTTGTGAAACACACTATCGGTCATGGGCTTTTCATGGTTCGCGTCCCAATGTGCACGCAGTGCTTTCTCGAAATCATTCCGGCTGAAGCAGTTTTTAGTGAATTCGTTGCAATAAAAAGAATAAAACCAGGCCGGACTACTGGTTTTGGATAGGTTATAGTGCAAGAGCCACCAGATGCCATCCTCTTCAAGGTTAGGATCGTGCTTGGCAATGATTTGGCCTAAAGGAGTGAGCTGAAAGCCCCCTTTCTTTTTGCAGACAATTCCGGCAGATTCGGCCCAGGTACGGGCAGCACCAACCTTAAGCTTACCTACCCTTAAAATGGACTGTGCCTTCTCGACGGCCTTAGGAAGAAAAAGGTCAGGATTATCAGGTAAATTTTTTAGAATAAGTCGTAACCATGCCTCTTCAAAACCAAATTCGAATTTTGCCATACTAATTATTTTCCTCTTTTTGTTAAAGAATCGAGGATTGGACATAAATGTTTAACACAGGATAAGCAGCTATTGCATTTTGTATCGTCTACTTCAAAACCACCCTCTGACTTAAGGGCCTTAACCTTACATTTGGCTCCGCAGGCTCCACAAAAAATGCAGGTCTGTAATTTTTTAAGCTGCTTTTCAACTCGTTGCTGGAAAAGCCGCCGATATTTTTTGATCAGATAGTTGACTCGGATGGCCTGGTCCACATAGCCGACTTCTACACTGGCCAGAATCTCATGCGTTTTTTTATCATGGATGAAAAATGTCTCGCCATAGTCGTCACTACTCACTCTGGACTGAGGACCAAACGGGCGCAGAAAATTACGCACGAGGTGGATATCACCGCTCAAAAGCTGGTACATTACGGCATCATTTGAGAGCTTACAGGGTTGAGATTCCAGGGTAGATTTATAATGATCCAGACCCCGGCCTCCTGCTCGCGCCCTCCAGCCTTGATCAGTGAATATTTCAGGGTTAGGATGTTGCATGCGTTCGGCCTGATTTTGGAGAAAGGTCCGCCATTTTTTGTCTTTTAGCGGGTAACGAAAACTCATCATTTTTTGCGACCAACTACTATTGTAGGGACAATAAAGGCACCCCACCCGCCGAAATCCTTTTTTATAGGCACTGTTAAAGGGCAACTCGTGAAAGAGGAGGTAGGCCCATACTTCTATATCAGTCCAATGAAGAATAGGGCTAACAAGTACTTCTCTTGCAATTTTATTTTGACTGGATATACGCGTGTATTTTGATCGTCTGGTTGATTCAGCGCGTCTCACTCCATCGAAGGTCAACACACCTTGCTCTGGACTCATAGAGTCAATAAGTTTTGCCAAGGGGTTGGTCTTATGGGTGGTACAGCACCAACGAAGGATGCGGCTGGGAGGGCCAATAGTTTCTGCTGTCTGAAAGAAATCAAGCTTTGACGTGCTTTTAATGAGAGGCGTAAGGGGATGGTGTTGCTGAAAATCTTTGATATATTGGTAGGTGTCAGGAAATTCGATGGTAGTGTCGGCAAAAATATGAAGTACATCACTACGACCTAATCCGTTCATCACCAAATGAGAGGCAACCGTCGAATCCTTGCCTCCGGAAAAAGAGATAAGCGTTGTTTTGTTGCCATAATTGTTCACTGTTTGGCGGATAAAATTTTCAGCCTCATATTGCAAATTTTCGATATATTTTTTGTTTGCTTTCTGGAAAGTGTCCATCCACTGCTTTTTGGTCCTCGCCAGCGGTTTTAAGCTAAGAGCCTCAGGGGTCATGGTAACCTTCTCAGTATTGACTGCTAACTTAAAGATTAAAATACCTTGAATATAATAGGCATGCTTAGCATGAACTACCCACACCTCACCTTCTTTGAGCAGTGGATGTATCTTTTTGGCCACCAGCTTTTTGAGAAACTGAATCTCCGGTCGAAACACCGGTACCAAAGTAGCAGCGCAGAGATCCCGGCCTTGAGCACCACAGGCTAAACATTTTGGTTTAAGCAGGGGAACATGGCAGGAGTCGCACCAATAGGCCCTTTTTCCTGTTGGTTTACTCATAATTTGATCATTCCCCGTTTCCTTTTTTTGATTGCAATAGAGCGAGGGCGCTGCTTTGGTTCCACTCCTGGCTCGTCCTGTTCTAATTCTCGAAGCGGCTTTCCAGTTGGGGGGGATGGCGATGCCAAGTGAGAATCTATGGCTGGAGTAATCTTTAAAAAATAATCGTCAATGGCCTTAAGAATTGTGACGAGCAAGTTGTCTCGCGTTGGACCGTTTCGTAAGAGCGCAAGCAGGTTGTCAGCCAATTTTAGTTTTGCTCCATTTTGAGAGTAGGCTTGAAAAAAATTGGTATGTAAAAAACTATCCAACGGCTTTCTTGTTGCTCTATTTTTGATATCAGCAGGGGGTAACTCTAGGATATGGCTCACCACAGAAGAATTAAGTTCAACCACCAGACCTTTCTTGTGGCGGGTACGGTAAAAATTGTAAAACATATCCTTGAGCTTGGATAGGTAGATGGAACCATCATCATCCATGCTGCGGATGAAAATAAAGGCCATAACCAACTTGTAAGAGGTATTATTACGGCTTACAATGTAATTGGCTAAATCATCCACCGGTTCTGGCAGTAATTTGATAAGACTTTGGCAAGTCTGCTTCTGCCAATTTTGTGGTCGGTCATAAAAACCTCCGCCAATACCCTTAAATCTTGTCTTAAAACCCAGGGCAGCAGTGATGTTTTGTTCTGAAAATTCTCCACGCAAGGCACTAATGATACGGTCTTTTTTTTGAGGTAGCCCTGTTTCGTCAATCAACAGCTCAATGGCTGTGGAAACAGAGCGGTAGCCGCCTAACCCCCATAGCTTCAGGCCATAAGTGCCACGATTAATGATTTCAATTGAGTCGTAGCGGAGAATGGCTGCGTGAGCATTGTGATCGGAAAGATTCTTGAAGTTTTCATTCGATTGCCGGATACTGTTAGCAATCGCTCGAAAGTGCATGGGCGTTCCATTGCTTTCCAAAACCTGGCAGGCCACCTCTTCAAGGTTATCACTATACTTTTTCTTCCACAGCTCTAAGGGAAGCACCACTTCATCATGAATCATTAAGGGTCTATCGCTGTTTTCCACTAAATGCTCAATAAAGGCAGGGAAAAAAGTAGTAACAGGCTTGCCTACAGGGCATTTGTGTTGACAATAATCACTCAATTTGGATGCTAAAACTTGGATATGGAAAGATTCAGTTGTTTCAAAGTCAAGCTTCTGTAACTGCTCCCTTGGCAAGCTACAACTCTGACAAGGAGACAGGATTTGACAGGTCATGATCTTTACGACCGCATCTGGATTCTCGAGAAGAAGAAATTGGCTTAAGGCTGGGGGAAAAGGTGCTGTTGGCCAATCATAATGAGTCTGCAAAAGTGAAGATAATGTTTTTAACTTTATCAGGCCACCACCGTGCACTACAAGATTATCTTTCTGTTGCCAAAAAGAATGTAGCCTATCCAGGTTTGCCTTTATGCGTAATTTATGAAATCCTTTTTTTAGAATCTGCCTAGCCCGCTCCCTTGTGATTCCGAATTGTTGACCGAGCTCTTCTAATGTTGGGACTTTACCTTCAGTAAAGCAAAATCTTTGCTTGAAGAGCTCTTGATTTCGTTCATTTTTTTCGCATTGGTTTATGAAAGACTCAACCATTGAATCATAGCTTGAGTAATCAATAATTTCATGATCTCTCTCTTGGCTATCACTGAGGCAGACTAATCGGACAATTTCTCTCAATTCATTTAGGCTTTTGCGGCCAAAGTTTTTGATTTGCAATAGGTCGCCACCCGGAGTAAGCATAACCTCTCCGATTGTCAGTAAGCCTAAATCATTCAAAGCGTTTAATGTACGCTGAGAAACTATTAAATCAGATAGTTTTGTAGAGGTACGGAATTCCGGGTGAAAATCCTCGATAGCTATGCATCTAAATCTTTGAGAAGAGAACAGTGGTAGAATAGAAATAGAATATTCAGTAGGCGGAAATGATAGTTGTTTTTGCTGATTCCCAAAAGTACATAACTCGTAAACTACATCCTGCAATTCCTGAAGGGATTTTGGTTCAAAGTTTGGCTGCTCCAAGAGATCTGTCTGTGGAGTAAGCATTATTTCACCAATTGTCTCTAATTGTAAGTCTTTAAGGATGTTTGTTGTGCAAGCAGAGAGGGCTATGTCTTTATTTTTTAAATTACCCTGGAAATCTGAGTGGAGCTGGTCAACAGAAAAGTTGTTCAACCTCCTATTAGAAAAGAGGGGCAGCAACTCAATAGTGTCATGCTTGGGTGTAGTAGATAACAGTTCTTCTGGCGATGGTGAGGACTTGGGCATACCTCCAGAATAGTGTGCAGTAAGAAAGGTCAATATTTCCTGAACTGTCTTTCTTCCGCAATTCGGAAAATTCAGTAGCTTTTCTTCTGAAAGAGAGGAGAAGTCCTTAAACGAAAAGCAGTTTTGCAAAAGAATATTGGTCGCCCGGACAGAAAGTTTTTCACTCTTAACAAATCGAATAAAATTATCGTGGGTATCTTTCCCAGATGGAATATCATCTTCGGTAATTCTATTATGATTTTTTACTAAGTCTGATTTCATTAGTTTGTATTCTTCCTTAGATTTGGGGCAATATAATCACCTCTCCTTGTAATGGTCAATAAAAAACGAAAGTAATTATAATGATGATAGACGGGGCTGTGTTTTAATTTTAGTCTTAAGATTTAAATCTATCATAAATATAGCTTATTATTCCCATTTTACCAATCACGTTTTATGGACTTTCATGTTCCCTCTTCGTGGCTATTGTAATTATCATAATGTCATTTTTTTTTGGTTCTTGGTTGTCTTTGCGGCGCAATCCCGATTCTCAGCAAAGGTAAGAATAGAATTTCTGTGTACTTTCTGTATCATCAAGAATTGATCTATAAAATTGAAGGTTTCGTCAAGTATGCAATGCTTACGGCCATCACAGTCGACAAAAGCCGTATTTTACGAGAGAATTCTGTCCACGCGGATTCACACGCTCAGCAACCATGACGGAGAGCCGAAAAAGCTTAAGCCTCTGTAATCTCGATTTATTGTCACTATTGCCTCTGGGATGATATTCTAATTCCTCGCTACGGTAACAGTCTGCTTGCCACCAGTTGTGATATGTCCAAATTTTGAAGGTAACCATCATGGCTAAAACAAATTCACCCTAACTGCTCTCTTTAGCCTTCGAAATTTTGCTCAGGGAAACAGGTCCAGGCAAAGAGAGTGCGTTTACTCTCGATTTTAGGACAACAGGCTTAAGTGGAATCTGTATCCCAATAATGCTAATAGGGAGAGGGTGCAGATGGGAAAAACGAAGATATTCAGCGTTGCTACAGCCATGCCTGCCTTGATGATAATCTCTATGTTCTGCTGCAGGGGGCTCAGACTCGGGAAGCGTTGAGACATAGCGTTGTGAACCATTACTTTGCTCCGGACATTCGTGCCCTGGTTCAGGGTGAGTCCAGAATCAACAGGCTTTCTGCAAAATACACACATTACCTGTTGGACGAAGGGACCCTTACCCCTGATGAAATCAAGGAAGTGAAGGTGACGCGAATTGTCAGGGACCGAGGGTTTCGGGGAGCCCTTCTTCCAGAATACGATCACCGGTGCGCCATGTGCAAAATAAGGGTGAGAACCCCGGAGGAGCACCATGTGGTGGATGCCGCCCATATCGTTCCCTTTGCCGAGACCCGCAACAACAAACTTACCAACGGCCTTTCCCTGTGCAAACTCTGCCACTGGCCCTTTGACGAGGGAATGCTTGGGATTGACAGGAATCAGACCAAATTCGAAGCGTCTCCAGCCACATGAGGGCGGCGGGAAACTCTGCGGCCAACTTGCTTGATTTAGAACATCAACCCATCGTTGAACCGAAGAATCCCATGTATTCACCTGGGGAAGAGAATCTGGCAAAGCACCGGAGTAGCGTGTTTATGAGGTAGAGTCGTGAACAGGGAATGGTGGGTGGGAAACAGATTATTTCAGATAAGAATGTGGGGGATGGGAATGGAGAGCCGCCTTTGCTATTTTGGGGCCGTTCCGGAGCATGAATGCCGCACGGGAGTGCGGCGCTCCATGGGTGCTCTTTGTGGCGGGCTGCGGGCGCGGGCAAGGAGGCCAACCGGCAGCCTTTGACTCCGCTGATAAAAAACAGGGTATGCAAGCTGGCCTTGCCGGTGTACGCCCGCCTCAGCCCTCAGCCCTCAGCCCTCAGCCCTTAGCCTTTCATCCTTAACTTATATTCAACGCCGCCCGCACTTTGGCGTAAGCCTCTTCCCGTCTCGTCCTGTTGCTTGAAAACCCGACGGTGACCCTGGGGGTGTCGAAGTCTTTGGTGTTGAGGTGGATGAGGTACTTCATGTGGTTTCCCATGGCATAATCTTCCCATTCGATGCTTGAGACGTCGCTGAACTCAAGGACCTTGCCTTTGCCGATTCTTCCGGCGAAGATTTTACCGCTGGTTCTGTCGATGGCAATGCCGTTTTCGCCGTAGCTTGCCACGTATTCGGGGGTGATGTTCATTGAGTTGACGTGATTTGTGAAACGGTCTTTTTCCCGTTTGCCGTCCCAGATCAGGTAGGCAAGGGAGGCGATGATCGAGACAAGGATGGGAATCCACAGGTTCTGGCTTGCAGAGTAGGATACCTGGGCGAGGATGATGGCTGTGGCCTTGAAGCTTGCCACGGCAACAAGGGGCAGGACGACAATCACTTTAAGCAGAGTTTTGAGGATAAACATGTTTTTCCTTACGTTGGTTATGAATAAGCCCCGTTACGCGGGGGAATCAACAGCATGTCCAGGGGGCGGAAGGCCCCTGGAAGGGAACAGATACCCGTGAAAGGGAACCTGTGTCAAGGCAGATGTTGCCTTACCGGAAAAGAAGTACTGTCAAGCCCTTCGGCGTGTGACATACCCCACACCAGGGGTTTTTTTTCTGAAAAAAGGCAAGCCGTCCCGGGGAGGAAAAAATGTGTGCGGTAAAGCCAGGCAATGCCGTGAAAAATAGGAGACCTGTGCGGAAGGTTCCCAGTAACGTCCGGGCGGGGGTGTTTGACTTTTCTCAAAAAAGGAGTAGGAACATAAGGGGCCCGGGTGACGGGGCCGTGATTACCATCTCAAACCGAAGGAGCTCGCCATATGCCAAGTGATACCGTCGAAACAACGATACCGTCCAGCACCCCGGGTGTGGATCTGTTTGTGGCCGTTAATCGGATCGAAGCCGCCAGGGCCGTGGTGGTCATCGTCCATGGCCTGGCAGAGCACCTGGGCCGGTACGACCTGGTGACCAGCGAGCTTAACGAGGCGGGATGTTCGGTGTACCGGTTCGACAACCAGGGCCACGGGCGCTCCGGGGGCGAGCGGGGCTACCTGGACAATTTTCAGTCGTTCATCGACGATGCGGACCTGCTTGTTGAAAAAGCCAGAGAGGAAAACCCGGGGCTTCCCGTGTTTATGCTGGGGCACAGCATGGGCGGGTTCATCACGGCGGCCTATGGGGTGAAATACCCGGGCAAGCTCAAGGGCCAGGTGCTCTCCGGGGCGGCGGTGATCCAGCTGCCATTGTTCGAGGCCTTCAAGGATGTCGATTTTGAGAAGGAGCCCCGCGTGAAGGTTCCCAACGCCCTGTCCGAACTCATCTGCCGGGACAAGGCCGTGGTGACGGCCTACGACGAAGATCCCCTGGTACTCAAGGAGACCTGCCAGAAACTCCTGGGAGAGGTGTTCATCAACGGCGCCGGGTGGTTGACGGGGAAACTGCCGGAGTACGCGTACCCCTGCATGATTCTCCACGGCGACGATGACCAGATTGTCACACCGGATGCCTCCCGCTACATGGCGGACCACATCGCTTCACAGGACAAGACCCTCAAGATGTACCCCGGTTTTTTCCATGAGATTTTAAACGAGACCGGACGAGACGAGGTGGTGGCGGACATTACCGAGTGGATCTGGGCGCGCCTTGGCTAACCCGGATATGTCATGAAAAAACGGTCGGGGAAAACCCATAAGGTGGCCGCGATCGGTTTGTTCGGTGTGTTGATTTTCTGTTGATAAAAATGCAGCGCGAATCTGATTTCCCTTGCAGCCGAGGGAATCGAAAAAGGCCCTCTGGATGCGAATCCGGAGGGCCTTTTTTTGATGATGAAACAAAAGGGGAACAGGGTAATGCCCCAATGGCGTCTACAGGCTCACCTTGAACGCGTAGCCCACATCCAGTTCGAGGTTTTTGCCGTTTCTGGCGGTGGTGTTGGCAAGGGTGTCGCAGCGTTCGTTTTCCGGGTGGCCGGCATGGCCCTTGACCCACTGGAAACGGACGGCAAGGGGAGCGCAGAGGTCGAGGAGCTTGGCCCAGAGGTCGGTGTTGACGGCGGGCTTGCCGTCGGACTTTTTCCAGCCCCTTTTGCGCCAGCCTTCGGCCCAGCCCTTGGAGATGCCGTTGACCACATAGGAGGAGTCGGTGGTGATGACCAGGGGACGCTTGGTGGAACCGATGTGTTCCAGGGCCTTGATGCAGCCCATGAGCTCCATGCGGTTGTTGGTGGTGTAACCGTAGCCGCCCTGGAGTTCCGTGCGCTTTTTGCCGTCCACGATCACCACGCCGTAGCCCCCGGGGCCGGGGTTGCCGATGGCGCCGCCGTCACTGTAGATGTGCAGGGTTTTTCCGTCGCCTTTGGGCCGCGGTGCCACCGTTTTTTTAACGGGGGCCTCCTTGGGCTTGCAGCGCTTGCGCACCACGGTGTTGTAGGAGGGTTTCTTGCACCAGCTTTCGGCCTCTTCCCGGGTTGTGAAGCTTTTATACATGGCCCCTTCAAACCCCGAAACCTGGGATTGAGCGTCTGGCCAATTGGTGTAAATGCCGGGCACACGGCCTACTGCGACGGCATAAAATTTCATTGATGCCACGTGATAATCCTTTCGTCGCAACGAAACAGGCGACGGTGGGTTTTTTTAGAATTCAATGGCCGGTACGGCCGCGTCTGGCAGGGATCTCTGCCGAGGAAGAAGATTGCTCCGAGAAGAGCGCCTTTTCCTTTTATCCCCCTTGAACCCAGAAGTCCAGAAATATGGTGCGTGTTTTTGAGGCGAATCGCGGATTTCGAAGAACAGTTCCCTCAGGGCTGTGTTTTGGCCTTCCCTCAGGGCTGGTTTTTAGCAGATGCGGAATTCCTCTTGACGGCTTCACTGGTTTTCGCCTATTTTGGGCCCGTCGAGCCAATGTAGCTCAGTTGGCAGAGCAGCTCACTCGTAATGAGCAGGCCCGCGGTTCGAATCCGCGCATTGGCTCCACACCACGAAACATCCCAAGCCCGAAGATCCCGACAGAGGATCATCGGGCTTTTTTTGTGGTGGAAAACGCCCGCCCCGCTGGTTGACAGCCCTTGTTTTGAACGATATCACATTGTAAGCTTTTTCCGCCGGTTTGGGAAAAGAAATCGCCCCGGACGTCCCTTTGTCCTGCCGTCCTTGTCCCTCCGGCCCGTAGTGCCCAGACCCGTTTGCCCGTTGATCCGGTATTTACCCTCATCTGCGCTGTCGCCCGGAGGCACCCATGCTCGTCGTTCCACTGACCGGAAAGCTGACCCTCAAGAACCTGCCGGTGGTCACCATCTCACTGATCGTGCTGAATTGCGCGGTCTTTTTTTTTACCAACCAGGCCGACCAGGACGCGTATAACGCCGCCATGGCGCACTACGAGGCGTCGGGGCTTTATCAGACCGAGGTGACAGCCTACCGCGAATACCTGGGGGGCGACGAAGGGGAGAGTGGGCCATGCCGACATGCCGTGGACCCGGAGTCCCAGGCGTTTCCGGAATGCTACAGCCAGATGGTGAAGGATGAGGCGTTTCAGCGGGAGCTTACAGCTAACCGGGTGATCTCCCCGGGTATGGACGGCTACAGGCGCTGGCGCCTGAACAGGGACATTTTTGAGGACTCCCTGAACAAGATGACCTCCCGACGGTGGGGCCTGATTCCGGACAAGCCCAGGGCCCTGACCTGGGTAACCTGTATGTTTCTCCACGGAGGCCTGGTCCATCTTGTGGGCAACATGATTTTTCTGTGGCTGGTGGGGTGCGCCCTGGAGCTGGGCATCGGCAGCCTGGCCTACGGCATCGGGTACGTGGTGACGGGTGTCTGTTCAGCCGTTCTTTTCGGGCTGGTGTACAGCACGAGCACCACACCCCTGGTGGGGGCCTCCGGGGCCATCGCCGGGCTCATGGGGGCGTTCTCCCTTCTGTTCGGCAGGCGCAAAATCCGGGTGTTCTATTCTCTGGGATTTTATTTCAACACGGTGTGGGCCCATGCCTGGCTTCTGTTTCCCGTGTGGGTGGCCTGCGAGGTGGGGCAACTGGTCTTCGGAGGTGTGTCTCATGTGGCGTATATGGCTCACATCGGCGGGCTGATTTCCGGGGGACTGTGCGCCCTTTTCTTTACCCATGTGCTCAAGGGGCAGGTCAAGGAGGTGTTTGACACGGAACCGGAGGAGGACCGGGTCACCGTGTTGATGGACGAGGCCCTGGCCTGCATGGCACAGCTTGATGTGGCCGGTGCGAAAACGGCCCTGGAATCGGTGCTCGCCCTGGAATCCGGGCATCCCAAGGCCCTGGAGCAGCTCTACACCCTTGCCCGGAATACCCCCAACGACCCCGCTTACCATCAGACGGCCGTGGCGGTGCTCACGGCCATGCTCCGCCACAACGCCCTGCCCGAAGCCGTGCTCAGTACCTATGACGATTACGTGGAACGCTTTGTCCGTGGTCTTCCTCCCTCCCTTCTACCCCGCCCTTGCCGGGTTTTTCCCCGGTCACGGTGGAAGCCATGCGATCGGTTTCTCATGATGCTCACCCGCAAAGCCCCGAACCTTGCGGGTCTTCCCGATGCCCTCCTGCGGCACGCCACCCACTTCAAGCAAAAGGGGGACGACGCACATTGCAGACGTTTCCTTGCTGTGCTCCGGGAGCAGTTTCCCGACTCCGCCGAAGCCGCCCTGGTTCAGAGAACCATGGGGGAGCTGGTGACGTAAGGATAGCTCGAAGCCTGTGGGCGAGCTTGCACAAACCACCAGGGCAATCTGCTTTCGAGGTGGCTCACCCCGCCGCCGGAGGCAGGCTTTAACTTTACATCACATAACCGAAAGGTAGTTTCTCACCTGGGGGGCGATGTCGTGCTCCGGGAATTTTTTGAGGATGCCGTTCAGCAGCTTGAGCGCTTTGTCGTGCTGGTGTAGCCGGTCGTTTAAGATGCGGGCGGCCCGGAACCAGATGGCGGGCAGCATGGGGTCGTCCGGGTGGTTTCGGATGGCTCGCTGGAGGATGGCGATGGCCTGTTCCGGGGAGACCCGGTCGCTGGTCCAGGTGCCGATGTGGTAGAGGATGCCTGCCGAGGGGACAAAGTCCGGGTCCGCTTCCATGCAGGCGGCATAGGCGGCTAAGGCCTCCTCTTTTTTTCCTGCGGTGATGAGCTCGTCAAGGTGGGTGTGGCCGTGGGCCGTCAGCTTTTCAGTGTGTCCAAGCATGTTCAGCAGGCTGAAGTATTTTTCCGAGAGCTCCGGTGTGGGCAACTCTCCTTTCTGTGCCTTGATCTCCCCGATATATGCCAGGGCGTCCTCCAGTCGGCCTTCCCGCAGCAGGAAGGTGACCTGCTTGAGCTGCGGGTCTTCCACGGTTTTTTCTTCTGCGGCCTTCATGGGTGTGGCGGCGGCCTTGAAGTTTTCCTGGGCCACGTCGTACCCGATGGATTCATGGTACTGGAGGGTGACGTAGCCCATGAGGTGGTAGGAGACCAGGCTGTAGTACCCGCTGACGACGCAGGTGAGGGCACTCAGAAAGTTGGGGGAAACATGGGGGGCCAGGCGGCCGACCACCAGGGCAGGGGCGCCCCAGAGGATGGTGAGGAGACCGAACATGCCCAGGTACCCCTTGCCGATGCGGGTGGCCAGGCGGATAAAGGCGTTGGGGTTCACCGCGTGGAGTACCCGGTTGGAGGTGGCCAGCAGGATGATGATGGCCGGGACGCAGAGGATGATAACGACCAGCAGAAGGTAGGCGGCGGTCTGGCCTGCGATGGTAACGACAAAGGCGTATGGCACGATGAGGAGAAAGGCCACCAGCCCCTGTTTCAGCACAATGACGATGCTGCTGCCCAAAGGAATACCGTCCATGGGCGGCGGGGTCAGGTCTCCGCTGCTTGTGGTGGTCAGGGCCAAGTATGCGTACCGGAGGACCAGGGCCGAACTGGAGATGCTTACGAGCACTCCCGGGAGGCTCTCCGGGTCAAAGATGTAGTGAAGCAGGCCCAGCACCCCCAGAAAGAGGAGGATCTTTGTGGTCAGGGGGTAGAGGAAAAAGTGGGGCAGCCTTTCCCAGTAAGGGACGATGGCGTTCTGGGCACCTATCCAGTCCATCTCCCGGTTGCACTTCGGGCAGAGGGTGATCTGACGGTCGACGGTGAGGGTGCGATGGGTGCTGGTTTTTACGCAGGCATTGCAGAAGGTGCCGCCGCAGAGGGGGCAGCTCCAGTGGGCAGGGTCGTGGGGGTGGTGGAGACAGTAAGTGGTCATGGGCCCTTGCTCGGTCTGATGTCGTGGTCCGGTTGGCGATACGTACTGTTCTTGGATGGTTGGTGTTATTGGTCATAGCACAGGTATTTGTGCAGGGTAAACACCGTATGGGAAAGATGCTGCTGTTTTGGGGGGCTGCGGGAGAAGGGTGCGGTTCGGCGCGTTGGAGGGACAAAACAAAAAAGGGGCGCTGTCGGGAGGAGGGACAGCGCCCCCTTTTATTCGGGTTGTCATAGGTCAGGTGATGTCATCGCGACAAGGTGCGGCGTTGAGCCGGCCCCGGACGAAGGGCTTGGATCAGGCCACCTGCCTGGACTCCACAGTCCGGCGGTAGTGGACAATGTCCTCCACCGTAAGGACCGGGAACCCGTGTTTCTTTCCGAAGTCTACCAGGTCGGGAAGGCGGGCCATGGTGCCGTCTTCTTTGGTGAGCTCGCACAGGACCCCGGTGGGCTTGAGCCCTGCCAGGCGGCAGAGGTCCAGATCCGCGCCTCCTCCCTGGTGTGGCCGCCGCGCTCCAGTACGCCCCCTTTTTTGGCTTTCAAGGGAAAGACGTGGCCGGGCCGGTTGAGGTCGTCGGGGTGGGCGTTGTCCGCGATGGCCGCCTTGATGGTGGTGACGCGGTCCTTGGCCGAAACACCGGTGGTGACGCCCTCGGCGGCCTCGATGGTGAGGGTGAAGGCGGTGCCGTACTGGGAGCTGTTGGCCGGAACCATCTGGGGCAGGTCCAGCTGGTAGGTCATCTCCGGGGTGAGGCAGAGGCAGACAATGCCGGAGCACTCCCGGATCATCAGGGCCATCTGGGCATCGGTGATCTTTTCGGCGGAAAAGATCAGGTCGCCTTCGTTTTCACGGTCTTCGTCGTCGGCAACAAGGATACCGTTGCCGTTTCGAAGGGCTTCAAGGGCCTTTTCAACCCGTTCAATGGGGTTGCCAAACTGTTCGAGAAGATTCTGATTCATGGAAAAACCTCCAGATAATGTTTAACCCGACTCCTAAAGGCACGCATGGGACCAGACGAAAAAATCATGCACCAGGGTCGAGGATTTCCAGAATCAGGGCTAACGGAAGGGGTGTGGGCAAAAGGACCATCCTTTGCCGCACGCGTCGAAAGGCATCACGAAACAGGGCACAACGAAAAATCAATTTCGTTCAGGCCCCGTATGGGGACATCCTATCCTCTTCCATCCGGACTGTAACCGTCGGCTCCGGAATTTCACCGGATCTGCTGTCCCCTCGCCGGTGATGAACCGGAAAGAGCGCTCGCGGGCTTGCCATTGAGGCTTACCGCCGGTGGGGAATTTCACCCCGCCCTGAGAATAAGTGGCACCCATTAAACGCCTGATTGCCCCCTTTGTCAATGGGTATTCTGACGCTCCGGTTGCCAAACGTATTGAAAAAATATATAATTGTTGCATATATCCCATTGAAAACAGGTTTCTTTTTTCTCTTGCCGGGGCGGTGCGCCGCCTTGCTCTCCACGACCCTGTTTGCGCCTGCTCCCAGCCCTTTCGGGCTCTGTTCCAGCGACCTGCACAAGCGATTCTTTCCCTTTCCCATTCCTGCCCGGGCCCTGTGCCCGCCTTGAACCTGGTGCGATTGGCAACCGGCCGGACCGACGCGCCGCGGTCCGCCGACACCTTCGGGGCCGACATTCACAAGGGGAGACCGACCTCTTTGGTTCTGCCCGTGTCACGGCCCCGGACCCTTACCGGAATATACCTACGATCCCCAAGAAAACGGGATGAATTGGAGGCAAACCATGAACCACGACATGCAGGAGACCCTGACCAAACTCATCGGCGGCAAGGCAGAGAGCCTCGTCCATCATGCCGACGCCTTTCTGGACTTCTGGTCCGTCCTTGAGCCCGATGATCGCCAGGTGGCGCTGAAGGATCTTATGACCCGTTACCGGCTCCCCGCCTTTCGGACCGAAGACCCCATCTACGGGGGCGGCTTGTCCCAGGAGCGGATGAAAGAGCTCACCGGAAAGGTGGGGAGCATGGTGGACGCCACCTTGGGCAGCATCCTTTCCAACCGCATGGAGCCGGACTCGGCCGCCGCAGAGGTGCAAAAGCTTCTGGAAGGCCGGGAAGAGAAGGACGAGCAGGTGTTCTGCCTGGCCGGGATCCTCTCCTCCAACGTGGTCCCCTACGCCGTGGTGCCGGAGTTCAAGACCCAGCTCACCAACGAGATGTACCAGGCGCTGCTTAAGGAGCTCTCCGAAGGGGTCTCCCGCATTCGCATCGCCTCCGGGGTCTCCAAGAACGCCGCAGAGATGGCGGACCTTGTGCTTTCGGTGCTGGACCAGGAGATGGACTGGGAGAAGAAGGTGGCGCTTCTGGCTTACTTTATCGTGCTTCGTGAGCGTACGGTGATGGCGGGCAAGGGGGCACGTTCAGGCAACGGCGGCAAAGAGAGCGCGGAGTGAGGGCGCGGCCCGTGGGGTGCCTTGCATTGGGGCTCCACGGGTCACCACACCCAGGACCAGAGAACGGAGATGCTTCCGTACTTGAAGCTGCCGGTATCCTCCGGGGAGTCGTTCCAGGGGTACCGGTTGCCCGAGTAGTTGTTGTACTGAACGGAGACGGTGCCGGGGTGCCAGTCGAAGTAGCCGAACCCGTAGGTGTAGTCGGGATCCCAGGGCTGCTGCTGGTCCGGCCGGGGGTAGTAATAGCAGGTGATGGTGGCGTACCACCATTTGTAGATGGTGTACTTGAGGGTTAAAGAGAGGCTCTGTTTCCAGCTTTTCTCCTCGCCGGACGCGAGGTCGGAGTAGGTGGGGGTGAGGTTGTAGTTGATGCCGCCGCCCAGGCCGCCGGTGGGGTGGACGATGAAGAGCTCTTCAATGCTGCGGGGGATGAGGAATTTCCAGCCAAGGGAGTAGGTGCCGCTTGAAAAGTCGGTGACCTTCTCCCCTTTTTCTTTGTCCGGGTTGAGTCGGTTGCCTCCGTAATTGGCGTAGGTGAGGCTGAAGGTGTAGGGGTGCCAGTCGTCGTAGCCGAAGACGTAGGAAAAATCAGGGTCCCAGGGAGCTCTACAGTCCGGGCACCAGGGGTTGCTCTCATCGAAATTCAGGTACCCGTAAAAGGTCACCGAAGCAAACCAGTAGCTGAGGGGGTTGTACTTGAAGGTGGCCGATACCGTGGCCTTTCGAAAGCCTGATTCTGTCTGGGTGCCGTCCGGCCCCCGGGACTCTTCCACGGTGTCGGCAAGGGGGTAGTTGAAGGCGACGTTGCCGCTGAAGCCGGAAAAGAGGTTGCGCCACTCCGAGTCGTGCTCTTTCTCCATAAGATCGTTTAAGGGCATGGAAAAGGAGCTCAAGGCCGCGTGGTAAATCTCCTGGGCTGTTTCGCCCCGGCAGGGCACGTGGAACAGCAGGACCAGAACCAGGGCGGCGAAGCTTGCTGCCCATGGGAGACGGGGACTACACAAACTCAACTCCCAGCATGGTGACGTCGTCCCCCAGGGGTTCGTTCTCTCCGAAGTTCATCATGTCCTCGTGGGTGCGGGTGAGCAGTTCGTCTATGGGCAGGTGCTTGTGGGCGTCCAGGGTCTCCTGGAGGCGCTGGTCTCCGTAAAACTCCCCCAGAAGGTTACGGGATTCGGTCATGCCGTCGGTGTAGAGGATGAGTTTGTTGCCCGGGCGGAGGCGGATGGTCTCCTCTTCAAAGGGGATGATGCCCCCCATGCCCACGATGGTGCCTCCTTCGGTGAGAAGGGTTGGAGGGCCGTCCGGGTGGAGGAGGATGGGGGCGGGATGGGCGGCGTTGCTGTAGGTCAGGTGGCCGGTCTTGAAGTTGATGATGAGGTAGACTGCTGTAAAGTACTTGTCGAATCGCTCCATGGGGTACTCTTCGTCCAGGGCCTGAAGCACCTCCGACGGAGAGGTGAGGCTGTAGCGGGGCGGGTCGTCCTGCTTTTTTTTCACAAGCATGCCGCTCTGGGCGTTGAGACGCTGGGACACGGATACCGTCACCAGGGCAGAGGGCACCCCGTGGCCGCTGACATCCAGGATGTAGAGCCCCATGTGGTCCTCGTCCAGGCGAAAGACGTTGAAGATGTCCCCGCCGATGCTCTGGCAGGGGATAAACCCACGGCGAAGGCGCAACCCCTCGACGTTGGGTGCGGACTGGGGAAGCAGGCTCTCCTGGATCCCGGCGGCCGCCTTCAGGTCGATCTCCAGCTCCTGCTGGGAAGCCAGAAGCTTGCGGTTGAGGGCGGCGAGCTGTCGCTGGGACTGGGAGAAGTGCAGGATGATGGTTTTCAGCACCCGGTTGTTGAGGTCGTGGTCTTTCTTCTCCGTACGGTAGCGTACGGCGGCCTTGTAGACGTTGTAGGCCATGTCCCGTTTGAGCTTGAACCCGCTGAGTTCCGGGAAGCCCAGCTCTTCTATGTTCATCAGGTGTCTCCTTCGTCTGTAATGATCCTGTCGATGCCCACCCCGTCAAGGTTGATGAGCCTCTCTCCGATGGCCCGGAAGTCCTGCTCCATGGGGATCACGCTGCCGTGCTGGGGAGCCACCATGCCTGCGGGGGTCTTCAAAATCTGCCGGATGGCGTGCCTCAAAGCCTTGCCCGAGGGCATGATCATCTGGTGGAAGGTGAGAATGTCGGTGATGGGGCAGTAGTCCCTGCCCTTGGGGCAGTCGTCCAGGTGCTTGCAGGTCCTGCATTCGTCGTCCAAGCCGATGAAGAGCTCCCATTGACTGCCGTAGCTGCCGAACAGATCGCTGGTAAAGGCCACGCCGCTCAACTCGTCGTAGGTGATGAAGCTGCCTGCGCTGTGGGCATACGGGGTTCGGATGAACTCCAGCACGCGTCCCGACGAAAAGGTGAACCGGTCGTTGTAGTCTGCGATGTCTATGAGGGTTGCCGACGGGCCGTAGTGCCGGATGAAGAAGTTGTTCTCCAGGGCCGACATGATGCGCAGGTCCTTCCGCTCGATGATGTCTTCGTAATCGGAGACGCTGCCGCAGAGGTCCGGGTCGTCGTGGTGGTCATAGAGCACCGAATGGCCGAGGGGTTGGTTCCGGTTTTGAGGATCTTTGTCATGACCGTGGGAAAATCGGGACGGCTGCCTCCGTCGATGACCACGGCTTCGTCGCCGTCCACGATGAGGTAGGGGTTGCAGTGCAGCCCGGTTTCCTCGTCGTAAAAGCCTACCCAGTAGATGCTTTCGGCGATTTTGATGGGGTCGTCGTAGTTGAGGTTGAGGTTGATGGTGTTGATCATGGAAAGACTCCTTGTGTTAAAAATGGGGTGGACCCTCGTTTCATGTAAAGCATCGCCTCAAGAATGACGGCGTTGGTGTTGATGTTCCGGGAGGTGTTGATGGTGCCGTCCGGGTATTTCCCCGCGTAGAAGCCGTAGCGGGGGTGCTTCAGGCCGACGACGGCCTGGCGAAGGGCGGTGGCGTAGGCGTCGTCAAAAAGGACGCTCCAGCCCAGGGCCGCCTTGGTGGAGAGGGAGAAAAAGTCGTCGGCCGGGGCGCCGTCGTGGGTGACGCAGGCCCAGGGGGTGCCCTCGTAATAGACATTGGTGTAGACAAACCAGGGCGCTTTGCTCACGGCGTCTTCGTTCACCGCCGTCACCTCTTCGCTCTTGAGCCAGCGCCTTCGCTGGATGTCGTAGACCTTACGGGTGAGGTCCGAAAAGGTATCGTCGATGAGACCCAGCTCCATGGCGGCCATGACAAAGGGGTCGCTGGTGAAAAATGCCTTGTTCCGGGTGTCGTGGAGAATCTTCTTTTCCAAAATGGTGACCGTGTCCGTCTCCTTGTAATCCAGGGCCTTTCGCACATCCAGATCGAAGAGGGCCACCCCCGTGGCTGCGTATTGCTCGTAGCCCAGGCGTCCTTCCTGCCGAAGCCACTCTTTCTCTCCGTTAAACAGCATGCCGTTGAGTTCCCGGTATTGAACCAGGCGGTCAAAGGTCCACCGGTCCACCACCTTGTCCACCATGGGTGCAAAGTCCGGGTACCAGGCCGCGGTGATCTTGAGCCAGATGAGGAGCCTGCCGATGTCCAGGGCCGACCACCCGCTGCCCACGCTGCTGGGCCTGCTGCCAAGATCCGTCATTTCTCCGGTCTTTGTCATGTATTCCCGGTTGGGAAGCTCGTTGTTGTAGAGTTCCACAACCTGGAGGGTCTCTAAAAACCGGGTGATCTTCTGTTTCCCTTCCGTGGGCCCGATGATGCCGAGCTGCATGGCACAGGCAAAGGCGGCCAGGGTGCTCCCCAGGTCCCAAAGGGTGGCGTAGGGGTAGTTGTGCACGGAGTTCACCAGGCCGGTGTTGGTCTGGTAGTTTTCGATGACATAGCGCCAGGCCGTGCGGGAGATCTCCAGGTCCTCGGCGGTGAACCCCTCGGCTTTCCGGATGTTGCCCCGGGTGGTGAAGGGCATGGGGGCCGCCTTGGGGGCTGTCTCGACCACCGTGGCGTCCGCCTCCGGCACGTCTTGGACCGGGGACGCGGCAAGGGGCTCCTCCCTGACGGGCGGCGGTGGTAACGGAGGCACGTCCGTGGGTACCGTCTCGGTGGCGGGGGGCGGGATCATCCCCTTGCCCGGAAGTCCCTCTGTCTTGGGCTGTGACGCCGCCTCTGCTGCCAGGGAGCCGTGGCGGGTCCCTTTTTGGTCCACGGGAGCCTGTGTCTCGCGGACGGCAAGGGCCTGGGGCCGGGGAAAGTAATTCCGAGTGACCCGGATCTCGGGTTCGTCGTCGGCCACGTCCCGTACCTGGAGTCCTGCTTTCGGGCCGCTGTAGGTCAGGAGACCCAGGCCCTCCACCATGTCCATGAGCCGCCGCTGGGGATCGTTTCCAGACAGGGGCAGGCTGCCCGAAAGGCCCGCCTTCAGCCGGGTGTCGATGGCGTGGGCCTCCAGGCGAAGGGCCTCCTGCTGGGCCTCCCAGGAGGTGTTGCTCTCCAGGAAGTAGCGCACGGCAGCCGACCAGGTGACGTAGGCCCTGGCGTTGTTCGCCTTTTCAAAGGCGATGGAGGCAAATACGTTGAAACAGGCGGTCAGGCGAAGAGTTTCCTGGTCCCGGGACCGCTTGAGGTGGGTCTCGCCGTCGGCCACCCAGGTCTGGGCCGCGCGTTCCCAGGCCTCTTCTTCTGCATGGCGGAATCCGTCTTCAAAGGGAGACGGATCGGACAGGGGACCGGCCGCAGCGGTCCAGGCCCACAGGAGCAGGCACAGCCCAAGGAGCCACGGGCCAGGGCGTCTTTGGCCGCCATGGGGGCTTGCTTGGGTTACGGGACGCATCCTGTTCGCTCCAGGGGCAGGCATTTGCCCTCCTCGGTAAAGGGGTTTTCCACGTTGAGGTCGTAATAGGGCCTGGGAAACGCTTCATTGGGGTCGACGCAGGCCGAAAGCTTGCCGTCGGCCTTGTAAAACAGGGTTTCCAGCACCGCGGCGTTGGTGCCTGCGGTGATGAGCTTCATGTGGTTCCCGGTGTTCTCCATGCGGCCTTCGTACCACCCTTTTTCCGGGTCGTTGAGGCAGTGGAGCAGCTCCATGAGCCGGTCGGTGTACGGCGTCTCCCAGAGGCCCCACATGGCAAAGGCGGCCCGGGTGGAGACCAGGGCCTGCTCCTTGTGGTAGGTGCCGCTGTCCGAGATGACGTTCCACGGGTACCCGGCGGCAAAGATGGAGTCGTAGACAAAGTAGGGCGGCCCGGCCACCTGGTGATCGGTGCGGGCGGTGAAGACGTGGTCGTTTTCAAACCGCGCCTCCTGGACCCGGTAGATGGCGTCGGCGATGGTTGCCATGTCCGTGTCGCTGTGGATGCTGTCCCACCCCTGCCTCTGGTCGGTGCGGTCCCAGTTGAACTCCAGGCCGTCCAGAAGGTAGCCCATGCTCAGCACCGGGGCGTAAGTGCCTGTCTCCCGGACATCCCGGCTGTCGTAGGGAAACTCGATCCCGTACAGGGTGGCCTTTTCAAAGGGCTCGATGCGGGAGGCCTGGGTCGTGTCAAACCCCCAGAGCTGATAGCCCCTGGCACAGTACTCCTCGTAACCCAGGCGCCCCTCCTGGAAGGTGTCCACGGCGTTGTGTACCTTGAGGCCGCCGTAGAGGGTCCCGCAGTTGTCCACCACCCGGCAGAAGGTCCAGCGGAGCACGGCTTTGTCGATGTACTCCGAGTAGATGGGGTAGCGGCACTTGACGATGTAGAGCCAGGACAGAAGCCTTCCTAAATCCATGGCCGACCAGCCGATTTCGCCCGGCTGGTTGGTGTAGTCCACCATGGCCCCGGTCTGGGTGTTGTAGACCTTGTTGGGGAGCTCGTTAAAGCACAGGGGCATGGTGTTGAAAAAGTGCATCAGGCGGCTGAGCCGCTCGTCAAACTCGCACGGGGTGATGATGTCGAGCTCCCGGGCCGAGACCATGGCCCCCAGGTAGTCCGCCGTGTGCCACATGGTGGTGGCGGGATAGCGGTCCACGGAGTTGACAAGCCCCGTCTTGGGGTTGTGGTTGTTCTCAAAGTATCGCCAGGCGATTTTGGCCCAGGTCTCTTCCTGTTCTGTGAGCTCCCCGTGGCGCCCCTGGTGAAACAGGTTGGAGTTGGCCGTGGCCGAGACCCCCCGGTCCACCCCGCGGACGATGACCCCGCAGCCCGTCATGGCTCCAAGCATGAGCAGCAGCAGGCCGAGCAGCATGGGGCCAAAAAGGGGAACGCGGGCCATGGGCTCTCCCGTCATGGGTCAGGGCACCTTCTCTTTTACAAAGGGGCCGCAGCTCTCGCGGTGGCCGGGGTAACACTTGTCGGATCCTGAAAATTCGTCGGCGATGACCTTATCCCACTTGCTCGGGTGGTCCCCGAACTTCAGGAGCTTGCCCTGGACCTTGTGGAGCAGGGTCTCCAGGATGATGCCGTTGTTGTTGGCGGTAAAGGTGTTGATGAGGCCGCCGTTGACCTCGTAGCGTCCTTCGTAAAAGCCTTTTTCCGGGTCGTAGAGGCCGGAGACCGCGTCGTAGAGCAGGTCCGTGTACGGGGTCTCCCAGAGGGTCCAGAGGCCGAAGGCCCCTTTCAGGGCAATGGCCGAAAACTGGGGCACGTAGGTGCCGTCCTCGGTGATGGTGTTCCAGGTGTAGCCGTCGGTGTAGATGGTGTCGTAGACAAAGTACGGAGGGCCGTCAAGCTGGTGCTCGGTGCGGGCCGTGAGGATCCCTTTCATGCGGTACCTTGCCTCCTGCACCGCGTAGATCCGCTGGGCAAAGTCCTCGGAGACCGTGTCGGAGTGGGAGCGGTCGTTGTCGTCCCTGTCCGTGGTGAGGTCCCAGTTAAGTTCGATGCCGTCCAGCACGTAGCTTTCGCACACCACGTAGTTGTGGGCCACCAGCTCCCGGGGGTCCCGGGTGTCGTAGGGGACGTCCACGTCAAACATGAGGATGTAGGCAAAGGGCTCGGCCTTGGAGGCCCGGGTGGTGTCAAAGCCCCAGAGCTGGAACCCTTTGGCCGCGTACTCTTCGTAGCCCAGGCGCCCCTCCTGGAGGTACTGGGGCTGGCCGTCCTTGAGGATTGCCCCGTACATGGTGCCGCACCGGTCCAGCACCTGGCAGAAATCCCAGCGCAGGATAAAGCTGTCGATGGCGTTGCTGTGCTCGGGGTAGCGCTCCTTGATGATGCGCAGCCAGATAAGCAGGCGGCCCAGGTCCAGGGCCGAGTAGCCGATTTCCCCGGGCTGGTTGGCGTAGTTCACCTTCTGGGCGGTCTTGGTGTTGTACGCCTTGTTGGGCAGCTCTCCCCTGAAAAAGTCCAGCTCGTTAAAGGTCTTTAAGATGGCCGTGAGGCGCATGTTGAGTTCGTTCTTGTCGACGATGCCCAGCTCATAGGCGGACACGAGGCCCCCAAGGTAGGAGCCGGTGTCCCACATGGTGGTGGAGGGGTAGGCGTTGACCGCGTTCACCAGGCCCGTTTCCGGGTTGTAGTTGTTCTCGAAGTAAACCCAGGCCACCCTGGCCAGGGCCATCTCCTCTTCGGTAAGGGCGCCGTTGCGCCCCACATGGCGCGGACCGTCCCGGGGCGGCTCGGGCTTTTTGTCGATGGCAATGGCCTCGATGCGGTCCTCCTCTCCGTCGTCGTAGGAGGGGATGAACCGGTAGCCGTCCGGGGAGCAGGCGCCGAGGATGAGCAGGAGCATCCCGGCAGCGGCACCGAACAACACCGTGCGTCGGGCTGGGGTCGGAGTGGTCATGGGGTCTCTCCTTCGGGGTGGAGCCGCACTGCGGTCTGCGGCTCGGACTCTTTGGCGTCGCTGGTGCCGTGGATGGCGACGAGTTTTCCTGTCTGCTTCCTGCAGAGGCTCTCCAGGACAATGGCGTTGGTGTTGCAGGTGATGGCTTTGTTGGGAGCCCCGCTCTTTTCGTAGAGGCCGGAGTACCAGCCCTTGGCCGGGTCGTTGAGCCCGGCCACGGCGGTCATGAGGCGGCGGGTGTAGTCGGTGTCGAAGATGCAGTGCCAGCCGAAGGCCGCCTTGGTGCTGAGGCTCTTGAAGGCTGAGGCGTCCTCTCCGGCTTCGGTGATGCAGTTCCAGATCTTTCCGTCGGTGAAGACCGTGTTGTAGACGAACCAGGGGGCGGTGTCGATGTTGTCCTCACTCACCGCCGTCAAGATGCCTGTGGCCTCAAACCTTCGCTGCTGGGCCGTAAAGACCCGGTAAGCGAACTCCCGGGAGGTTTCGTCCCAGCCGTATTCCAGGGCATCCAGGATAAAGGGCTCGCTGACCACGTAGTTGTGGGCGTGGTAGATCTCCGGGTCCCGGCTGTCGTGGGGCACCATGACCCCGTAGACATCCACGAAATCGAGGAAGGCCGTGTAAGAGAGGGCCCGGGTCACGTCCAGGCCCATGAGGGCAAGGGACTTGGCCGCGTATTGCTCGTAGCCCACGCGTCCCTCCTGGAGCAGGAGGATCTCTTCGTCGTCGTCCAGGGCCGCCCCGTAGAGGCTTCCTTCCTGAATAAGGGCCTCAAAGTCCCAGGCCGAGAGGATGGCGGCCACGCGCTGGGTGTGGCGGGGGTGGTTCCAGACCAGGATGTTCATGGGGGTGAGGATCCGCCCGATGTCGATGGCCGACCATCCGATGCCCCGCTCCGTGGGCCGGTTGTTGTAATCCACCATGGCGCCGGTGACGGTGTTGTAGGATTTGTTGGGGAGCTTGCCGTCAAACAGGGGCAGGGTTTCCAGGGTTTCAAGGAGCGTGCCCATGCGGCCGTGGAAGGTCCCGTCGTCGATGAGCCCCAGGCGCCGGGCCGAGATGAGTCCCATCATGTAGGAGGCGGTGTCCCAGAGGGTGGTGGCGGTGTAGCCGTCCACGGAGTTGACGAGGCCGTTTTCCTGGAGGTTGTTCTCAAAGTAGGTCCAGGCGATGCGGGCCCAGGCCATCTCTGTCTGGGACAGGGACGCCGGAGCCCCCATGGCAAGGTCGGCGGTCTCTTCGATGACAAGGGCCGGGGCCGCGGCCTGCTGGAACTCGGCCCGTTCCAGGGCGATGACCGTGCCGAAGGCGGCAACGAGTCCCAGGAGGAAGACGATGTGACTGCGTGCCCTGAGCAGGCCTTGGGTAAAGGTCATGGTGTCTCTCCTTCATCGTTCGGGTCGGGTTTCCAGAAGGCGGCGGCCACAATGCCCCACATGGCCAGGATGTTGTTTGCGCCCCAGAAGGCGTTGGTGAGCAGGCCGTTGACATTGTCGAACCGGCCTGCCCAGGCCATGAGGCCCGCATAGACAAGGCCTGCGGAGGTGAGGACCATCACCAGGATCTGGGGGACCACCAGGTGGGCGAAGTTTCCCTCCTGCCGGGTCTTGGGGGTCACGGGAAAGGAGATCTTTTTTCCCCTGAGCACGGTGGTCAGGGCCCGGAAGTTGATGGGGAAAAACGAGAGGTAAAAGGACTGGCCGGACCAGGCCGCCACCCCCCAGGTGCCCACCATGGTGGCCAGGGTGTTCAAAAAGAGGAAGGGGAGCACGTGCTTGTAAAAGTCCATGGAGTAGGCGGCCACCGGGGCGATGCCCGTAAACAGGTAGATGATGGGGGCCGCAAGGAAGATGACGTTCCAGATGCATCCTAAATAGGACCAGAAGGTGGAGGCGTACATGAGCTTCTGGGGAATGGTCATGCCCCGCCTGAACAGGGGGTTGTCGTTCAAGGCCACGTCGATGGTGCCCCCGGCGTACTTGAACCGCTGGACCGCCCAGCTTACCAGGTCCTGGGTGGAGAGCATCTTGGACTCTATGGGGGGGTGGAACACCGACTTCCACTGCCGGTCCGGGTCGGAGTGGAGGACGATGGAGGTGTACATGTCCTCGGAGACGTGGAATTTGTAGGGCGTCAGCTCGGTCTCCAGGGCCAGCTCCCGCTGCATGGCTTCGGTGAGGTCGGACTTCAGGGAGAGGTCCTTGATGTCCCGGGTGATGTTTCCGATAAACCGGTCCATGGCCGTGGAGTAGGACTTCAGGGCCGCCTCCATCACCGCCTCACGCCGGTGGATGGAGCCCGCCCCGCAGCAGAAGGAGGCGTTGGCCCAGTTCCTGCGCCGCTGGATCACGTCGTAGAACATCTGGGGGCTGTTGCAGAACGGATCTTCCCCCACCATGACCGGACCCACGATCTTTTCGATGCCCCGGCCGAGGAGGTGGCCCGGGGTGCCCAGCCGCTTTTTCATCACCTGGGCAAGGGGGGTGCCCGGGGGAAGCTCGAAGAACCACTGGGGGGTCTGGACCCAGGCCACGTCCGGGTCCCGGAAGTAGCCCAGGGTGCGCCGGAGCATGGTGGGAAAGGGGCGGGTGTCGGCATCGCAGATGACGATGAAGTCCCCGAAGGTCTGCTCCATGGCGTTTCGCAGGTTGCCCGCCTTGAATCCGATGTTGGAGTCCCGGGTGATGTAGTTGACCCCCTCCTGCCGGGCCACCTCTTCCATGGCCGGGCGCTTGCCGTCATCCAGCACATGGATGGTGAGATCCATGGGGTGGGGGTAGTCCATGGCCTTGGCGTCCAGGATGCTGAGCCTTACCAGCTCCGGGTCTTCGTCGTAGGTGGGAAAGAAGATGTCCACCTGCAGGGGCCGGTCCTCAAAGGCGTCCGGTTCGGAGACGCACTGGCGGATGGAGGAGGGGGGCTCTTTCATGGGGATGTCCCGCACGGCCCAGAGGTTGATGACAAAGAGGATGAGCCCCACATAGGCAAAGGTCTCGGCCGTGGCCAGGGGTACGGCAAACCAGAGAGCCTCGGGGTTCAGGGAGTCGGTCCATCGCCAGGCAATGTACCAGAACCCCACCCCCAGGCTCATGGTGGCCAGGAACTGCCAGAGAAGCTCCCGGGGGATGGAATGGGGGATGGGCTCCGGGGGCAGGACCGATTCGTATTTTTCGAAATAGGCGGTCATAAGGTGGTCTCCAGGGCCCTTAAGCGGACCATCAGGCCGATGAGGGCTGCGTTGTAGTCGATGGCGTACTCGTTGGTGGCGTAGGAGGTCTCCTTGTCGATGTAGCTCCTGAGCCCCTTGTCTTTGGGGGCCACGCCGTCTTCGGCGTTGACGTTGGGCCCGCCCACCAGGAGCCCCGGGATGTTGATGCCTACGGCCCTGCCGTAGAGGTGGTTGACGTGGCTCACCGAGGTTTCCCCCAGGCCTGTGACGTAGCTTATGCCAAAGGGGTTGATCCCCAGAAGGTAGTTGAGCTGGCTGGCGGCCGCCGACACATGGGCGGGGTTTTTGGTCTTCTCGGCAGCCAGGGCCAGGGTGATGCCCTCTTCGGCGATCATTTTATTGGATCCCCAGATGATGCGGGGGTTGGCCGTCATCCAGGGGCTTTTGCGTACATTGGCAAGGAGGCTGTCCGCCCTGCGGAGGAGCTTGGCCTCAAGGGCTGCGGAGACCTTGCCCGGTGTGTTTTTGTGGCGCAGGAGGTTGGCCATGCCCAGGGCCGAGGGGTCTTTCCACTCAAAGAGTCCCCAGGGGAGCAGGGGCAGGATGCGCTGCACCTCTGAAAGAAAGGGGGCCTCTCCCGTGGTGATGTAGAGCTCGGCCGCAGCCCAGAACCGGTCGTCTATATCCGTGGTGAGGGTGGCCTCCCGGTCGATGGGACCGGCAAGGTAAGGACCGGAGCCCGTGTCGTCCCCCTTATGGACATCCACCACCATCTCCGGGGTGGCTTCAAGAAAATTCCAGCCGCGCCGGGCTGCCTTAAGGCAGGTCCCGGCAAAGGCGGGATCTTTGGTTCTGTAAACCCGGGCTGCCATGGCAAGGGCCGCTGAAGCCTTGGCGGTTTCCGGGGAGGAGATACCGTAGAGGTAGCGGATCTGCAAATCCGCGTCCGGCGGGATGGCCGCGGGCCAGGATGCCCCGGAGAGCTTTCGGTAAAAGGCGCCGTCGCTTCGCTGCATGCGCAGCATCCAGTCAAGGCCCACCCGGATCTCCGCAAGGGTATCGCACAAAGGGCTTTTCTCTTTGTGGGGCAGGGAGAGGTCGAGGCTTTCAAAGAACGCCGGTGCCTCTTCCCAGGCCGCGAGGAGCCTGCCCACCGTGACGGCGGTGGTGGCCACGTATTTTCCGAAGTCTCCGGCATCGTGCCATCCGCCCCGGGCGTCCACGGTAGAGCCCGTGGCGGCAAAGGCATCTTCATGGGCCACCACCCCGTCCCGGGTGTGGCAGGGCTCGTGGACCAGTCCGGTGACAGGGTCGTTCAGGGCCGTGCCACAGCGTTGCAGGGTGTAGGAGCGCAGCAACAGAGTCAGGCCGTCATGGAAGGCCTTGGGGCTGACCTCAAAGGGGGCGGAGCGTACCCCCTGCCAGGTGATGCGGTAGCGGCCCGGCTGTGTGAGCCTTGAGAAATCCAGAACCCTCAGGGCGGTGCCGTGGGGCTCTTCCCGGTACGGGGTCCCCGGGGCGATCTCAAGGATGGGGGAGCCGGTGTTCTCGTCCACCAGGGTGGCCCGGGCATCCCGCGCGCCCTTCGGCTCTCCGGTGAGCAGGGCCAGCTTGGGCAGGTGGGGGAGGTACCCCACCTGATTGACCAGGATGCGCGTGGGCTCGGACCTCGGGTGCAATGCGTTGCCGAGGCTTGCCACGGGCAGGGCGGCAACCATGAGGGCAAGGGCCAGGACACGGGTCACGGTTTGTCTCCTTTTTCCACCCTGAAATCCAGGGCGTTTGTGGCCAGGACCCCGCCGTCTGGCCCCTGGAGGGCCGCCTCCATGCGGTAGTCCCCTGGGCTCAGCCCGGCCCGGGAGAGGTGGGTGATTTCTCGGGCGCTGTCTGCCTCAACGGTAACGGGCGTCCGTGTTTTGGTGAGGGTTTTGCCGCCTTGCATGAGGGCCAGGGTCAAGGTGGCCTCGGGGATTCCCTCCGGCCGGTCGTTGATGACCCAGAACCGGGCGGTGACGGTTTCATTTTCTGCCCAGGTCTCCTTGTCCATCTCGATGCTGGGCAGCAGGGGCTGATAGGCCAGTTTCAGGGCTTCGTAGCCCGGTTTCGGGTGCCTGAGGTAATCCACAATGGCCCAGTTCATGGAGGGCCAGCCCTCCACGAACATGAACTGAAAGATGCCCCCCACCGGGGCAAAGCGCTGGCGCCTGTACGATTCCGCCGCAAGCTGGGTAAGCTTGGCCTGGTAGGACTGGGTGGCGTGGATCAGCTCGTCGACGGACTCTCCCCGGGGGATTTTTGCGATTTCAAAACTCTCCCTCTCCTGGAAGTTGTGGTAGGCCCAGAGGTCCCATGCCTCACGGGTCCGGGGCCAGAGGGCGTCCGGGGGCAGAAAGCTCTCCAGGGTCTTGCGTGCGGGCAGGGCCTGGGCCCCGTACTCCGAGATAAGGGCCCTGTCCGTGGGCCGGGCATAATCCCGCCAGTGCCCTGAGTACCACCCCAGCCAGGGGTGGTCGGCGGTGGGGGAGATATTCTGTACGGGCCGGGTGGCATCGGCTTTGGCCAGGGCCCGCCCCACGGTTTCGCCCAGCAGGCGGTTCTGGCCCGGGGTGTAATTGGGGTATTTCCACTTCATCCACGTGGCATCCCAGGGGGGCTCGTTGTGGCCGCACCAGGTGAAGATGCCGGGGTGGTTGTAGAGGGAGACCACCATCTCCCCGGCCTGCCGGGCGGCCTCGGCGGCAACCTCCCTGTCGTCTGAGTAGCCCCACTGCAGGGGCATATCCTGCCAGACCAGAAGGCCCATTTCATCGCAGAGGCGGTAAAAAGCCTTGGGTTCCACGTGGGCATGGACGCGGATGGCATTGATGTGGGCCTCTTTCATCATCCGAAGGTCTACTGCCAGGCGCTCTTCGGTCATCTCCGAGAGCCACTGGGAAGCGATGTAGTTGGTGCCCCGCAGGAAGATTCGTCTGCCGTTGATGAACCAGGTGCCGGAGTCGGGATCCCTTCGGACCTCTCGGAACCCCATGGTCTCCGAGCGTGTATCCAGGATTGTTTTGCCCTGGCGAACCGTGGCCGTGAGGCGATAGAGGGCGGCCTCTCCGTGGTCCCAAGGCCACCATAGCCTGGCCTCGGGCACGGAAAGGACCATGTGGCCCGTAAGGGCAGTGCCCGGACAGGGGAACTCCGCCCGGGTGGTGACGGTTTGCGTTGGCTGGCCCTCTGCCGTGTGGGGCGTGATCCCGAGGAGGACCTCCACGGTCTCCCCTTCCATGTTCGGTGTGGCCAGGTCAATGGCAACCCGGGCCTCGGCGCCGGTGCCCGTAAGCTTCGGGGTGACGGCAAGGCGCGTGATGGCAGCTTTTCGGGTGATCCGAAGGGTTACCGGCGCCCAGATTCCACCGCAGTTTTTTTCCTGCCCCCGGTGGGACCAGGCACCGCCGGGGCGGGTGTCGTGGTGGTTCAGCACCCCTTTGATGAGGCGCTTGTTCAGGCTCCACTCTTTGCCGTACTCCTCATTGGGGCTGTTGACCCGCACGGCGATGAGGTTTTCTCCTTGCGTGAGCCGGTCCGTGACATCAAAGGCAAAGGGGGCGAAATAGCCCTGGTGGTGGCCCACCCAGTGGCCGTTGACCCAGACGTCGCAGGCATAGTCCACGCCCTCAAAGTGGAGCCGGGCCAGGGCGTCTTTCGGCAGGTCAAGGGTCACGGTTTTTCGAAACCAGACCACCCCGGCGTGGTCCAGGCCTCGGAGGTACCAGTTGGACGGGAGCTCCATGAGGGTCCAGTCCCCGTGGGAGAGGGCCGGGTCAAAGAGGTTCTCAGGGCCCAGGCCCCCTGTTTTGTAGTGCCAGGGGCCGTCCAGGGAGAGCGCCTGCACGGCATGGTTTTCAGGCGATGCGTCGGGAGGCGCCTGGGGCGTCATGCAGGCGACACACCCCATCACCACCGCCAGGAAGACGGCGACCCAGGCTCCTGTGCGTACCGGGCCCATGGACGGTATGGGGCGCTCAGGTTTCATGGGGGGACCTCTCCGTCGGGGGGCGCTGTGCCCGAAGAAGGTTGCCCGAATTCGGCGCCCCTGCACAGGGCCCAGGGACGTGAGGGGTCCTGGTACGCGGGGGCGGACCGATGCTTGTCCCGCAGGAGGTCCAAAACGGTTTTAACCGGGGCGAAGGTCTCGGGGGGCACCTCCACGAACACGGTGTTCCATCGTGCCATGCCGCCGTTCCAGAGTCCGGGGTGCTCCAGGGCCTTGAGGTCTCGCCCGGCCTTGGTCTTTCTGGAGATAAAAACCGCCTCCGGGTCCGTGAATTGGGTAAGGTCAAAGGTCCGTCCCTGAAAGTCCCGGAGCCCCAGGACCAGGTCCACGGGGTTGAAGTGGGTGGCGGACTTCAGGTGCTCCTGCTGGCGGGGAGAGGACGGGTCCACGGACGACGCCTCCACGATCTGCAGGGAAGGGCCATTGTCCTGGCCTACCCAGAAGGGGCCTCCCCCGGCCTCTCCGTGGTTTTCCACCACGCCGCAGACGCGCAAGGGGCGATGCAGCCTGTCGATGATCCAGGTGCGACGGTGGGGGGGCGAGGCCCGCCGGATGGACTCCGGAATGTTGATGTTGAGGCAGCTTTGGGCGAATTCCATGGCTTCGTCGGCCATGGTGGGCGGCCCGGGCACGCTCAAGAGCTTGAGCCACCTGAACGTGTCTGCCTGGAGGGTGAGCAGCAGCCCGGCCAGCGCCTTTTTGAATCGTGTGGTGGGGGGCTTTAAAGGGTCGGGGACCACGTTGTCGATGTTTTTGATAAAGACGATGTCCCCTTTCAGGCGGTTCAGGTTGTCCAGAAGGGCCCCGTGGCCGCCGGGTCGGAAGAGAAGGGAGCCGTCGTCCTGGCGGAAGGGGTTACCGGAGAGGTCCAGGGCCAGGGTGTCGGTGCTGCTCTTCTGGGTGGAGAAGTGCAGGTCGAAACGGACACCTAAGCGGGACTCGTAACCCTGGCGCACATGGTTGAACAGGGCTTCGAACCGGGGCTGGTGATCCATGGAAACCGTGAAGTGGAGCCGGCAGATATCCCCTCTTCCCCTGGCGTAGTGGGCCGCCTCCACCAGGTGCTCTTCAAAGGCGGTGCGGGGACCTTCCGGGGCATGGTGAAAGAGGATGAGGCCCTTGGGGCGCCGGGAGTAATTCAGGCCCACGGGGTGAAGGAGGTAGCGCAGGATCCGGAGGTGGTGGCTGCGGTCCCGGAGCCGGGCCAGGGGAATCCCTTCGTGGGCAGACAGCACGGAAAGGGCCTCATAAAAGGCAAACTTGTCCAGGTTCGCCATGAAGGTGACCAGGGTCTTGCTGGCGGCGTCTCCTTTGTCTGCTTTTTTCTGGACCCAGTCCGGCTCCACAAAGGCGTCGTCTTTTTCCATGCGGATCAGGTCCTGAAACATGCGGGTGGCCGCCCCCGAGGCCGGGGTAAATTTGGTGATCTCCCGCCTCGGGGCTTCCCGCTCGTAACGGGCGATGCACTCCCGGATGGTGTCCGGGGAGAGCCGGATGATGCCGTCGTCTATGGTGCAGGGCCTGTCCAGGGGAAGGTAGGGGACCCCCTGCTCAAGGGTCCTGAGCTGCTCTGTCGCCTGCTCCTCGGAGATGCCCCGGGCGGCTAAGGCCTCACGGTCTGCCTGTGTAAAGGAAGGTGTCTTCATGGGTCTCCTTGTCCCTTACCCGGGGTGTGGGGAGGCAGAGGGCGCCTGGTGGGGATCTGTGTGACCGTCGAGGAGGGGGTGGGGCCCGAAGTTTTTGGTCATCTCAAGGGTGTTTTTGCCGTTGGCCGTGCAATAGGCCACCTGGTCCATGACCTGGTGGATGATGAACAGGCCCATGCCGCCTTCGGGCAGCTTGTCCAGATCCTCGGGGTCAAAGTCCAGGGAGGGGCTGACGGCCGGGTCCATGCTCAACCCGGTGTCGCTGACCTTGAAGGCGATGCGGTCGAGGTAGAGGTCCACGTCCACCTCCACGCGGTGGCCCGTGGTGTTCTGATACGCGTGTTCAATGGTGTTGTTGATGGCCTCCACCACGCAGGCCTCGATCTGGTAGACCTCCACGTCCGACAAAGGGATCTGGGAACAGATTTTGTTGATGGACAGGCCGATGAGGGAGACGTCCCTCAGGTTGCTGTCGATGGCAAAGGTGATTTTTTTTGAATCCATGATGGGCTCCTCCTGAGGGGTCAGCTGGAAAGGGCCTGGACCGCTTCGGTCTCCGTATCGAACATCCGGAAGACCCGGTCCATGCGCGTGAGCTTGAACATGCTCAGAACGGTTTCGTCGGCTTCGGCAATGACGAAGGCGCCGTCCCGGCCCACCTGCTTGAGGCAGGAGACGATGGCTCCCAATCCGCTGCTGTCGATGAAGTTGAGGCCTCCCACATTGAGGACGATGCGCGTGTTGCCGTCGTCGATGTAGCGGGCCATGTCCGTGCGAAAGTCCACGGCCACCTTGGCGTCCATTCTGTTCTCAAGGGAACGGACGATGAAGACCTCTCCCTCTTTGCGTGTCTCTAAACGCATGTGCTGCCTCCTTAAAGTATGGCGATTATGCCCACCGGGTCAGACCTGGGGCGTTGCATTCCAAATGTCCTTTGCGTATTCCATGATGGTGCGATCGCTGGAAAACTTGCCCATGCGGGCCACGTTGAGGATCGCCTTTTCCATCCAGGTACTGGGCGTGGCGTAACAGGCTTCCACCTGCTCCTGGGCCGTGATGTAGGTCGCCAGATCGGCAAGGTGCAGGTAGGGGTCGTATTTGCTGAGCAGGCTCTCGCAGACCGGGATGAACCGTCCCGGGGCGTCCGGGCTGAACCGGCCTGTGCCCAGGGCATCCAGGATCCGCTTGATGGCCGGGTTGGTCTCGGCGATCTCCCAGGGGCGGTAGTTGTGGGAAGCCCGGATGGCCTGCACCTCCCCTGCGGTGAGGCCGAAGATGAAGATGTTCTCTTCCCCCACCTCTTCCATGATCTCGATGTTGGCCCCGTCCAGGGTGCCGATGGTCAGGGCCCCGTTCATGGCAAACTTCATGTTGCCCGTGCCCGAGGCCTCTTTGCCTGCCGTGGAGATCTGCACGCTCAGGTCGGCTGCCGGGATGATCTTTTCGGCAAGAGAGACCCGGTAGTCCGGGATAAAGGCCACCTTGAGGGCATCGCCCACGCGCTCATCGCTGTTGACGGTCTCGGCCACGCTGTTGATGAGTTTGATGATGCGCTTGGCCGCCTCGTAGCCCGGGGCGGCTTTGCCTGCGAAGATGTAGGTGCGGGGTACCTCGGGGATTTTGCCCCCCTCTGCGATCTCCAGGTACTGGTGGATGATGTGAAGCAGGCAGAGGAGCTGCCGCTTGTACTCGTGGATGCGCTTGGCGTGGATGGTAAACAGGGAGTCCGGGGAGACGGTGAGGCGGCAGGTGTCCCAGATGGTCTGGGCCAGGATCTCCTTGTTGGCCCGCTTCACCGCGGCAAATTCGTCCTGGAACGCCGCATCGCGGCTCAAGGGGGCCAGGTCTTCGATTCGCTCCATCTGGGTGACCCATGAATCACCGATGTGTCGGGTGATCAGGGAGGTCAGGCCCGGGTTGGCCTTGTAGAGCCAGCGCCGGGGTGTCACCCCGTTGGTTTTGTTGTTGAACCGTTTGGGGTAGAGGGCATAGAAGTCGGGCAGGAGCTCGGTTTTGACCAGCTCGGAGTGCAGGGCGGCCACCCCGTTGACCGAATGGCTTCCGATGATGGCCAGGTGGGCCATGCGTACCTGGCGGGGGTGGGACTCTTCGATGATGCTCATGGAGGCCAGTCGGCCCGTGTCTCCAGGCCACTTGGCTTTCACCTCGTCCAGGAACCGGTGGTTGATCTCAAAGATGATCTGCATGTGCCGGGGCAGCACATACTCCATGAGGCCCACGGGCCATTTTTCCAGGGCTTCGGGGAGCAGGGTGTGGTTGGTGTAGGCAAAGGTGGCGCGGGTGATGGTCCAGGCCCGGTCCCAGGAGAGGGCATGCTCGTCCACCAGCAGGCGCATGAGTTCGGCAACGGCCAGGGCCGGGTGGGTGTCGTTGAGCTGGATGGCCACCCGATCGGCAAAGGTGTTGAAGGTTTTGTAGTTTTTAAGGTGGCGGTTCACGATGTCCCGGATGGCACAGGCCACGAAAAAGTACTCCTGGACCAGTCGCAGTTCCCTGCCGGACTCCATGGCGTCGGAGGGGTAGAGCACCTTGGAGACGGTCTCGGAGGTCATCTTCTGCTCCACGGCCCTTAAGTAGTCGCCGGTGTTGAAGATGTCCATGTCGAAATCGTCGGAGGATTTGGCCGCGTAGAGCCTGAGGGTGTTCACGGTCTTGCCCCCGTACCCGGCCACGGGCATGTCGTGGGGGACCCCGATGAGGGTCTTCCAGTCCATCCACATGGGGTTGTAGTTGCCGTCGCGGTCTTTGGCGTGGACGATGCGCCCGTACACCGGGATGATGCACTGCTCCTGGGGGCGTGTGATCTGCCAGGGGGTGCCGTCCCCCAGCCAGTTGTCGGGCTTCTCTTTCTGGTAACCGTTGTCGATCTCCTGCTTGAACAGACCGAACTCATAATTGATGCCGTAGCCGTATCCGGCCAGGCCCAGGGTGGCCATGGAGTCCAGAAAGCAGGCGGCGAGCCTGCCCAGGCCACCGTTGCCCAGGGCGGCATCGTGCTCCTGGGCGCGGATTTCGTCGATGTCGGCCCCCATGTCTGTCAGGCTTTGGGCAAAGTCTTTGAAGAGCCCCAGGTTGTACAGGTTGTTCCCAAGGGATCGCCCCATGAGGAATTCAAGGGAGAGGTAGTAAACACGCTTTGCCTTTTTTTTCTCATACCGGGCTTCGGTCTCCATCATCTTGTCGATGAGGTGGTCGCGCACGGCAAGGGCTGTGGCTTCGTAGAGGCTTGGGAGCGTTGCCTGTTTCTCCGGGGTGCCCAAAGAGTACCTCAGGTGTCGGGAAATAGACTGGCGATGGGGTGCTGACGGCTTGGCAGACTTGGCTTTGGCTTTCATTCAGTCCTCCGGGATGGGGTGGGGCCTTCTGTGAGTCGCATCGCAGCGGGGTGCGAGCAGGGCCGTGTTGACGTCGACACCTTTGATGAGAAGGGTCGAGGGGCTTACGGGTCGAGGTTGTGTGGCGTCTGCCGTGTTTCCCGGGGAGGCATCACGTGGGTTGGGAGGGGCATTGTCTTGCCGTGGCGGCAGGTGCCATGGTCCGTGGGACCGTTATCTGGTGCGTCGGGTTGGCGGCGATGGGGTGAGACTCCGGCGAAGGGGCCTTCGTGCGTGGAACCATGGGGGCTGGGCGCCATGGATATGAAAGGCGAGCATTACTTATAATTGGTTATAATTACTAATTAATTGCATGGTTTTGGTTGCCGTGTCAAGGGAGAAATCTCAGGGTCCGGATACGGGGCTGAAGGGGATGCAAGGTCCACGGGGGCTCCTGCGTGTGGGAAACACGTGAAAAGATCCGCAGGGCCTGGGGTTTGAAAAAATAACCGCCGGTCACTATTCGTGTTGACAGCCTTGGTGTTGATCTGTAATCTTTTAGGTATTCCAATGACTAAGTGTACTGTATCGAAATGGCGCCGAACGTGGGGAGGCCGTGACACAGGATATCCAGGTCTGATGGTACCGGCAAAATGGAAAAAGCCCGGATGACGTATCCCGGGTATCGAAGTTTGTCTGCGTTCGCCATGGGGTAAATTTCGATGATGACATGGAACCAATGGCGATGAGGAAAAGCGCAGATGAACATATATGTCGGCAATATTGCCTACAGTATGTCCGATGATGAGCTCAGGACAGTCTTTGAAAATTTTGGTGAGGTGGACTCAGCACGCATCATCACCGATCGTGACACCGGCCGTTCCAAAGGGTTCGGGTTTGTGGAGATGCCTGATTCAGACCAGGCGGCCGCGGCCCTGGAAGCGCTCAACGGCTCCGAGATCATGGGCCGCACCCTGACCGTTAACGAAGCACGGCCGAGAAAACCCCGCTCGGATTACGGCGGTGGCCGTCGAGGCGGTTACAACAACGGCGGAGACGGCGGAGGGTACGACCGCTACTAAGCGGTGCCTGCCTCGTTTGACGTAAAAAGTAAGGAAAAGCCCCATGCAGCGACCCGCTGCATGGGGCTTTTTTTTATGGGGTAAACCAGTGGCGGGTCCGGGTGCAGATTTTTACCAGCATGAGCATCACCGGCACTTCGATGAGGACCCCCACCACCGTGGCCAGGGCAGCGCCTGACGAGAGCCCGAAGAGCATGGTGGCCGTGGCGATGGCCACTTCAAAGTGGTTGGAGGCCCCGATCATGGCCGCGGGCGCCGCGTCTTCGTAGGAGAGCCTCAGGACCCGGGCCGCACCGTAGCCTAAGGTGAAGATGAGGATGGTCTGCAGGAACAGGGGAACGGCAATCCAGAGGATGGTCAGGGGGTTGGCAAGGATCACCTCGCCCTTGAAGCTGAAGAGAAGCACCAGGGTGGTGAGAAGGGCGGTGATGGTCACCGGGGTGAGCAGGTGGAGAAAGGTCTCCTCAAACCAGGCGCGCCCCCTGGCCTTGATCAGCCACCGTCGGGAGAGGTAGCCCGCCACCAGTGGCAGGGCCACGTAGACGGCAATGGAGAGAAACAGGGCCTCCCAGGGCACGGGGAGGCGGCCCACCCCCAGCAGGAATCCGCCCAGCACCCCGTAGAGAAGCAGCATGGTCAGGGAGTTGATGGCCACCATGACCAGGGTGAGGCCGTCGTTGCCCCGGGCCAGGTAGCCCCAGATCAGCACCATGGCCGTGCACGGGGCGATGCCCAGGAGGATGCAGCCAGCCAGGTAGCTCCGCCACAGGGGGACTTCGAGCATCCTGATGCCGCCGGAGACCACCACGGTGCCTGCCCCGTGGGCGGCCCCTTCGGGGAGGTCCAGGCCAAAGGGCATCTTGACGAGGTCCGTGGCCTCGGGGCCGACGAAGCCCCGGAAGAGGACCCCCAGGAAGAGAATCCCGATGCCGTACATGGTAAAGGGCTTGATCATCCAGTTGAGCACCAGGGTCAGGGTCACCGGTTTTCCGCTTTTCCCTGCCTTGACCACCTCGGCAAAGTCGATCTTGACCATGATGGGGTACATCATGAAAAAGAGACAGACCGCGATGGGGATGGAGACCACCGGGGCGCCATTGACCCGGATGCTGATGCCGTCCAGGGTCCTGGCCAGCTCCGGGGCGATTTTGCCGAGGAGGATGCCCCCCGCAATGCAGAGGCCTACCCAGACCGTCAGGTATCGCTCAAAGGGGTTTTTCATTTCGCGATGGTCGCCGTCGGGGCGTGGGGTGGTCATGGCGTCTCCTTATGTTGCGATGGGGTTATCCGGTGATGGCGCCGGGCAGGGTCTCCACAAAGGCTTTGATCTCATCGCGCACTTTTCGGTAGCAGTCCAGCTCGCCTTCGCGGCTCGTTGCATCCCTGGCCAGGCGGGGGGGATCGTCAAATCCCACGTGTACCACCCTGGCGCCGCCCGGGAACAGGGGGCAGGTCTCGTGGGCATGATCGCAGACCGTGACCACCACATCGATTTTTGTCTCCATGAAGTCGGCAATGTTCTGGGACCTCTGGCCGGAAATGTCCACCCCGGCTTCGGCCATGACGGCAACGGCGTCGGGGTTCAAGCCGTGGGTCTCGATGCCCGCGGAGCAGGCGTCGATGACATCGCCCTTCAGGTGGCGGGTCCAGCCTTCGGCCATCTGGCTTCGGCAGGAGTTGCCTGTGCAGAGAAAGAGAAGGGTGAGCTTCTGGGGCATGGGTGTGTCTCCTTAATCGTGAAATGTGTGTTCTGTTTTTTTTGATTCGGTTGGGTGCGTGTTGAGGGAACTCGGGCTGTTCCCTTTCAATGGACCGTTCACCATACCGCTGTTTTGTAAGGATTGTGTGAGGGGCCTTGCCACATCGGCATCCATTGTATCGTATGGCTGATTTTTACAGCAACTTATTTTTGCCTTGGGGGGCCTGAAGGGTGTGTCGTCCGGGGGAACTTACGGAAATTTTCTATTCCGGGGAAAAAAGAAAGTAAAGAAAATGTCATTCTACGCGAAAACAAGGGATGTATACGAAAGGCTTCCTTCTCTGTTCTGGAGAGTGAGTCCGCTGCCATCCCCACACACAGGCAGGGCAACCCGTACCGGCAGGTACATCCCGGGTGCCGCCCCAGTCGAAAGGCCATAGAACATGACATTTTCAATCAAGCAGAAACTGGTGATCGCTTTTACATGCGTTGCCGTTGTCCCCATCGCCATTATCATGGGGGCGGTTGCCCTTCAATTAAAGCAGCTGTCCATGGACGGATTTGTAGGGGCCACGACCCGGGAGCTCGTCCAGGTGGACAACGCCATGAACCTTTTCATGGACGGGATTGCCAGCCACGTGACCCAGCTGGCCTCCGACCCTTTGCTCAAAGGGGTGGGGGACAAGGTCACCTCCTATGTGCACACAACGGAAAAGACCCGGGTCACTCCCCTTGAGGACGGAGGCGTCAACGCAGATCTTTACCGTCTTTTCAAGAGGGTTCACGAATCCAGCCCCTCCTATTGCGAGATCTACATGGGGACCGAGGCCGGCGGGTTGCTCACCTCCCTTCCTGCGGTGAAAAAACCGGGGTACGACCCCCGCAAGAGGAGCTGGTACCGGAAGCCCGCCGAGGCAGGCAAGCTGGTGATGACCCCGGCGTATCTCTCCGGCGGTAACGGGCTGACGGTTGTGGGGCTGGTGGCCCCGGTGACCGGGCCCGACGGCAGGCGCACCGGGGTGGTGGGCATTGATGTCTCCCTGTCGCGCTTAACCGACATGATCCACGGCATCCGCATCGGCGAAAGCGGGTTTGCCATCCTGGTCCAGGGAGACGGAACCATCCTGGCCAACCCCCATGACCCTGCCACCAACTTCAAAAAAATGACGGAGCTGGACTCACCGGCCTACGCCACCCTCAACGGAATCGCTTCGGGCCATGTGGCCGTGGAGATGGGCGGGGTGGACTGCCTGGCAGATGTCTACACCTCTCCCACCCTGGGGTGGAAGCTCATCGGCGTCATTGAGACCCGGGAAGTGATGGGGCCGACCCGGCGCCTGACCCTGATGATTCTGGGGATCGGCGGTGTGCTTTTTCTTCTGGCCGCAGGGGCGGCCCTCGGCCTGGCCCGGGTGGTGACACACCCCATTGTCAACACCGCTGAGATGCTGCGGGACATCGCCGAAGGGGAGGGCGACCTTACGCGTCGGCTTGAGGCAGGCACAGCCGATGAGGTGGGGGCCCTTGCCACCTGGTTCAACGCCTTTATCGACAAAATCCACGGGGTGATCCGTACCCTTGCGGAGAATGCCGAGGCCGTGAAGGATTCCGGGGGCGAGCTCTCCCGTCTCTCGGTGACCATGTCCGACGGCGCCACCGAGATGAACGACCGCGCCGGAACAGTGGCGGCTTCTGCCGAGGAGACCAACCGCGTGATGGCCGATGTTGCCGCATCCACCGAGCAGGCCACCGCCAACGTGAACATGGTGGCAGCAGCCACCGAGGAGATGCGCGCCACCATCCAAGAGATCGCCGGGAATTCCGAGAGGGCCCGGGGCGTCACCACGGAGATGGTGCACCAGGCCAAAGAGGTGCGCGTTATCATGGATGCCCTGGGGGCTGCCGCCGGGGACATCGGCAAGGTCACCGAGGCCATCTCCGAGATTTCGGAACAGACCAACCTGCTGGCCCTGAACGCCACCATCGAGGCGGCCAGGGCAGGTGAGGCGGGCAAGGGGTTTGCCGTGGTTGCCGGAGAGATCAAGGCCCTTGCCGGTCAGACCGCCGAGGCCACCGGCGAGATCCGGCAGCGCATCGACGGGGTCCGGGACTCTTCCACCCGGTCCGTGGAGGGGATCGGCCGAATCTCTGCGGTCATTGACGACGTCAGCGAGCTGGTGGGGGCCATCGCCGCCGCCGTGGAGCAGCAATCCGGCTCCACCGGCGAAATCGCGGAGAACCTTGCCCAGGCCTCCCGGGGTCTGGAGGAGGTCTCCGGCCAGGTGGCCCAGTGCGCAGGCGTCTCAGGGGAGATCGCCGAGGAGATGGCCGGGGTGAATCGGTCCGCCGGTCGCTTCACCGAAAGCAGCAACGCGGTCCACGGTCGCTCCGAAGAGCTTGCGGGGCTGGCCGCAGGCCTCAATGAGGTGGTGGGTCAGTTCAAGATCTGAGGACCAGGGTTTTTGACGGGCCCTGGGCTCCTGTTTCAGGACCCGGGGCCCCGTTCCTGCCGGGGCATCATTAATGTGCTATGTTGTTGCTATCGAGGTCTGTTTCTCCTTAATCCCTGCCGTACAGGAGTTTTTTGATGTCTCTTACCGTTATGATCGTTGTGTTGCTTGCGGCCCTCTTGCACGCAACCTGGAACTTCCTGGTCAAAAACACCCCGGACAAGCACGTGAGCATGACCGCCGTGGTGCTGGGGCACACCCCCTTTGCCCTGGGCGCCCTTCTGGTGGCGCCCCTGCCGTCCCTTGACGCCTGGCCCTACCTGGTGGTAGGGGCCCTGCTCCATGTGGGGTACCAGCTCTTTTTGCTGGCCTCCTACCGCATCGGGGATTTAAGCCAGGTCTATCCCCTGGCCCGCGGGGTGGCCCCCATGATCGTGGCCGTGGTGTCCGTGGGGCTTCTGGGGGTGGAGCTCTCCTTCAGCGAGATGGCCGCCATCGGGATCATCGGCACCGGGATCATGAGCCTGACCCTGGTGCGCAAAAGCGACGGGCTCCGCAACGGCCAGGCCGCATTTCTCTCCATTGTGACGGGGTGCTTCATCGCCTCCTACTCCCTGGTGGACGGCATGGGGGCCCGGGTGGCGGGCACGGCCCTTGGCTTTTACGGCTGCCTGTCGGTGCTCAACGCCATCGGGTTTGCCGCGGTGATGCGGATCCTCAGGCCCGGGATCCTGACCCGGGTGGTCTGCCACGAGTGGGCCTTTGCCCTCAAGGGCGGGGGCGCTTCTTTTTCCGCCTACGCCATGGTGACCTGGTCCTTTACCCTGGCCCCCATTGCCATGGTGGCGGCGGTGCGGGAGACCAGCATCATTTTTGCCCTGCTCCTGGGAGTCATGGTGCTCAAGGAGCGGCTGGACCTGATGAAGGTGCTCTCCACCCTCATGACCCTTCTGGGCGTGGGCATCCTGAGGCTGAACCGGTAGACAGCCATGGCGTGGCCGGGGGCTGTGCTTTTTTCTTCCTGTTCTTTGTCGTCTGATTTGCGGCCTTTACCTCCGCCGCTGCCCGAGATCCCCGCATCGTAAGGAATAAATCAGTAAAGGCAGTGCTTGGGTATGCCGAATAAATTTGAGAGGTTGGAAATATGACGGTGTGTTCCCTTAGGGGTAGCATTTGTCGTGATATAAGGTTTGGTTTGTGAGGGGGACCGATGCCTGTCCGTTATGGTCGGCAGACACGGACCATCGAACGGAAGGAAAGGAGGCTGCTCTGTATGTTGAAACTCAGTGATATTCCCTTGAAGAAAAAACTGGTGGGAAGTTTTTTGCTGCTCTCGGTGGCAACGGTGGTGATCGGGCTTTTCGGCCGATACGCGGCCACCACCATCGGGCGTTACCTCCAGACGGCCACCGAAGAGAGCCTGCCGGCCATGGAGCACATCGCGGAGATGCGTGAGCTGGCAAATCGGTTTGTGCAGGCTCAGCAGGGGCTCCTGAGTGCCTACCTGGACCCGGAGGCCCTCCAGGCCGAATACGAAGAGCTGGATATTGTTCGAACGAAATACGCCGAAAGCATGGCGGCCTTTGAGGCCTTTCCCCGGTCACCGGAGGTGGACGCGGCGTGGAAGGCCTACACCCAGTCCTTTGAGGAGTGGACGGGCGTCAACGACGCCTTCTTTGCCAAGCTCAAAGAGCTGGAGGCCACAGGCATCCTCAACCCCCTTCCGCTCCACGCTGAGACCCTGAAGGCCAAAGGGGCCTTTGACGCCGCGGTCAACCGCATGGCCCGGCGGATCTACACCCTGGAAGACAAGGACGGCACGGACTGGAACGTCATTGCCGAGTCCCTTGAACAACCGTGGCGCGCACAATCCCCTCGCTCAGAGAGGCGATTGAAGGGGAGCTGATGAACATCGAGCTGGAGGCCATGTCCCTGCAGCGGCATTTCAGCCAGATCGATTCCTTTGTGGATCAGGGCTTCAGGTCCCGGGCCGCGGGGATTTACCAGCAGGACCTGCTTCCCGTGCAGTCCAGTGTCTCCGAGGCCTTTTCCAGGATCGGCGAAGAGGTGGACAAGGCGGTGGCCGTGAACATCGAACTCAACGCCATGGCCAACGGCCCCTGCCTGGCAAAGCAGACCCAGACCCTGGCCCTTCTGGACGAGGCCGTGGCCGCCCTGAGCCGGGACGCCCGGCACCTCACCGAAGACGGGCAGGCCCTGTATTCCAAGATCCAGGCCGCCAACTTTATCATCATGGCGATTGCCGTGGCCCTCTCTCTCTTTTTCGGGGTGGCCATCAGCGTGGCCATTACCTCCCCCCTCCAGGAGGGGGTCGATCTTTCCCGGAGCATGGCCGAAGGGGACCTCACCCGGACCTTGTCGGTGAAACGGGGCGATGAGATCGGAGCCCTGTCGTCGTCGCTGAACAGCGTGGTGAAGAGTTTGCATACCATGATGGGGAGCATCAACGAAGGGGTCGATCACCTGGCCCGCTCGTCCAGTGAACTCTCCGCCGTCACCTCCCAGGTGAAATCCGGTGCCGCAGGGACTTCGGAGCGTTCGGACACCGTGGCCGCGGCCGCCGAAGAGATGAACACCGGCATTGCCTTTGTGGCCTCCTCCGTGGAGGAGGCGGCCGATAACATCTCCTCGGTGGCGTCCGCCGCCGGGCAGATGGCCTCCACCATCGAAGAGATCGGCAAGAACGCCAACACAGCCAAAGAGATCACGGATTCGGCGGTCTCCGGGACGAAGAACGCCACGGAAAAGGTGGGGGCCCTGGGTGAGTCCGCCCATGAGATCGGCACCATCTCCGAGACCATCTCGGGCATCTCCCAGCAGATTAACCTGTTGGCCCTGAACGCCACCATCGAGGCGGCCCGTGCCGGGGAAGCCGGACGGGGCTTTGCCGTGGTGGCCGGGGAGATCAAGGACCTGGCCGGTGAGACCTCCGGGGCCACGGAAAAAATCCATGAGCAGGTGGCCGAGGTCCAGGCCCAGATAGAGTCCACGGTCTCTGAGATCTCCAATGTCTCCTCCGTGGTGGGAAAGATGGAGGAGATTGTCTCCATCATCGCCTCGGCCATGGAAGAGCAGGCCATTGCCACCAACGAAATCGCCGGAAACATCGAGGCGGCCTCGGCCAAGGTGGAGGATGTGAACCGCCAGGTGGGGAAAAACTCGGCCACCGTGGCCTCCATTGCCCGGGACATCGCCGATGTCAACGTGTCGGCCCGGGAGATCACCGACAGCACGGACATCCTCACCCGGTGCGCCGGAGACATGAACACCCTGGCCGGCGAGCTCAAAGGGATGACAGGGCGCTTTACCCTGTAAGCCTCCTTCCCCTCCTCATTTATTCAGGACAGCCACAGCCCGTGAATTCCAGGATTCACGGGCTTCTTTTTTGCGCTTCGGTACCACCCGTTCCCTTTGCCCGGCCTTTGTGTTCCCAATATGCGGTTTTCGTGCCGATTTCCCGATCCTTGGGGCAAGGCGGCACCGGGGCCGTTTGACAGCGAATCATTGATCGTGGTACGTCCTGTTGACAATAATTCTTCAGCAGGACGGCGGCTTCTCTTCATCCCATTCTTGCTGGCCCGGCCTTTTCTCGCCGGGCATCGCCGCGTCCGTTGCCCGATACAATGACCCCAAACGTAAGTGAATTCGCTTCATGAATTATACATATCGTTCCCTTCTTGCTGTCCTTTTGGCTGCCCTTTTGTTTACCGCCTGTGACGAACACGATGAGACCTCTTTGTCTGCTGCCGTCGATGCCGCCGATGCCCCGGCAGCAGTGTCGGAAGCACAGGCCCCTGTCCTTCCCCCGGAGCCCCGGGAGACCCTGGTCAAGGGAAAGGTCTCCTCAGGAAACACCGCCGCCTCCATATTAAAGAAGTGGCTCTCGCCTTTGGCCGCCGCTTCGCAGGGGCATGCACCCCGGTGTACGACCTTACCCGGATCCAGGTGGGCAACACCTGGCAGGTGGCCACCCTGGACGAAGAGTTTGCCCGGTTTGAGTACGCCATTGATTCGGATAGCTATCTTGAGGTGTCTCGGGAAGGGGATGACTACACGGCCGTGGTAAAGCCCATCGCCTACGATGTACGCACCGAGACGGTGACGGGCTCCATCCGGACCTCCCTGTACGGTGCCATGTCCCACGTGGGGGAAAGGCCCGAACTGGCGGTCCGCATCGGCAACCTCATGGGCTGGGAGATCGATTTTGTCCATGACCTGAGGGTGGGGGATACCTTTTCAGTGCTCGTGGAAAAACGGTATGCGGGAAACCGGTTCAAAGGGTACGGCAAGATCCTGGCCGTGGCCTTCACCAACCAGGGGGAGCTTCACGAGGCCTTCAGGATGGAAGAGCCCGACGGCAGCGGTGAGTACTACGCCCCGGACGGCAGGAACCTGCGCCACGTCTTTCTCAAAACCCCCGTGGCCTTTACCCGCATCTCCTCGGGGTTTTCCCTGAGGCGCTACCATCCCATTCAGAAACGCTACAAACCCCACTACGGCGTTGACTACGCCGCACCCACCGGAACCCCCATCTACGCCATTGGCAGCGGCACCCTCAAGCGGGTGGCCTCCAACAACAGCTCGGGCAACCACATCCTCATCACCCACGGCAACGGCTACGAGAGCGGGTACCTGCACATGTCCCGCTTTGCCAAGGGCATGCGCACCGGCAAAAAGGTGAAGCAGGGGGACCTCATCGGCTACGTGGGCTCCACCGGCCTTGCCACCGGGCCCCATCTCTGCTTTCGCATGAAGATCCACGGCAAGCCCGTGGACCCCACCAAGATCGACACCCCCCGTGCCTCGTCCATCGACAAAACCCGCAAAGACGAATTTTCCCGCATCATGGCCCGGTACCGGCCACAGCTTCTGGATTCCATCGCCAGGATCGCAGACGGCGACCAGAAGGCAGCTGGCGAGGCCACAGAATCCAAAGGGTGATCTATTACCCGTCGCCCGCCCTTAAAGCCAGCCTCCGGCGGGTCGCTTTTTTAAAAAAAAGCTCCGCAAAAAACTCTTCTAAGGCGGGTGTGAAAATGTCGAAATTATTTCGGCGTAGCCTGGAAGGCTTACTTAAGACCTGTTTGTCAAACCCGACTCATAAAATCGGGCAAAAGTTTGGCCCCCGGCAGGGCCGCCCGAGGCAATTTTGAGCTGAATAGTTACATGATTTCTAACTATTCAAGGTGCCCCACCTGGCCGCCGGAGACCTGATTTTTCCACCCACTTTAACCATAGAAAGCACAGCTCTTTTTAGTGACTGGCTTCTGCCTGGAAGAGGCAGGCCTCCGGGTCCTTCAGGGCCAGGTGTCCGTCTGTTGCCTGCAGGGTGAGGATGCGGCCGTTTTCAGGCAGCCGGATGTCGCCCAGCTCCCAGATGGCCTTGCCCAGGAAGTGGGCCAGGGCTGTTTTGATGGCGATGGCGTGGGAGACCAGGAGAATGGCCTGGCCCTTGTGGGCCTGGAAGAGTTCGTCGATGGCGGCAAGGACCCGGTTTTGCACCTGGCTGTACCGCTCGGCCCCGGGCAGGTCAAAGTCCTGGGGCGCTTCCCAGAAGTCCCGGCACGCTTTGGGGTGAATTTTCTCCGCCTCGGTTAGGGGCATGCCCTCCAGGGGGCCCAGGCCGATCTCCCGGAGCCCGTCGTGGTGCGTCAGGGGGATGTCCCAGTATCCGATCATTGGGTTCGCTGCCCACGGCGCGGCCCGAGGGGCTGGAAAAGGCTGCGGGCGATGGAGGGGGTGTCTGCAAGGGAGTATCTCCGGCGGCCCGGGCCTGGTTGCGGCCGGTCTCCGTAAGGGGTGAGTTAGCGTGGCCCTGAAGGCGGCATTCAAGGTTGGGGGCGTGCGCATGGCGCAGAAAAAGGGTGGTGGGGGCAGGTGCCATGGCAGTATCCCGTCTTCTTGAAGGGTTCATGTGAAAACGTGGATGAGCATACCGCGATGCCTGCAAATTGCAAGGGGGTTGAGAAAAAGAAGGCGATGGTTGCGGGGCGGGTGAGGGACGAGGCAAAGACAGGCCTCCGGATTCGTAAACGCTCCGAGTCCAAAGCCCCTGCACATGTTGACGGGTTTAGCAAACAGGCCTTTATAAAGCAGATTCAGGCCGATCAACATCAACGGCCAATGCGCTTTTCCCCGAGGAACGAGGGGAAAAGCGCATTGGCAACTTGCTTTCGAGGTGGCTCACCTTGCCGCCGGAGGCTGATTGCGGTTAGTGAAGGACAAGCTCCCGGGCCATTTTGCCTGCGGCACCGGCGTCCGGGGCAAAGCCGTCGGCCCCGATGCGGTCTGCAAAGTCCTGGTTCAGGGGGGCGCCGCCCACCATGATCTTCACGGAGTCGCGCAGGCCCGCTTCGTTGATGGCCTCAACGGTCTCTTCCACCACGCACATGGTGGTGGTCAGAAGGGTGGAGAGCCCGATAATGTCCGCCTTGTGTTCGATGGCCGCCTCAATGAATTTTTCTTTCAGCACGTCCACGCCCAGATCCACCACGTTGAATCCCGCTCCTTCCAGCATGATGCAGACCAGGTTTTTTCCGATGTCGTGCAGGTCCCCGTGCACGGTGCCGATGACGATGGTTCCCACCTTTTGCACGCTCTCCCCGGTGAGCAGGGGCTTCAGGACCTCCACACCGGCCTTCATGGTGTGGGCGGACATGAGCATTTCGGGGACGAAGGTCTCTCTTGCCCGGCGAATCGCTCTCCCACAACATCCATGGCACGGATGAGCCCCTGGTTGAGGATTTCATCGACGGGGGTTCCTGCTTCAATTTCAGCGTTGACATCTGCAACCACTTTGGCCGGATCAAGGCCGATGACGGCATCGAAGACACTTTCAACAGACATATTGCTTACTCCTTTGATGAAGACGGACAGATGGCATCGTTCTTTCCGGGACCTGGCGGTTGGTTGGGCCGGAAAGGACGGGGCGGCGCACATCACTGCCGGCGCCTGTGGTCGGGTGCGTACCCGTCCGTCGAAAAAACAGATCGGTTGACTGGACGGGACCTTGACGGGGTGCCGTCCCTGCAGCGGGTTCCCTAGAACGGTGCCTGGGCATCAGGGATTTCCGCTTGCGCGGTGCATGGGGAAGACGGGGGATGGACCGTGTGACAGTGGCTTCCCGGCATCTTCACGGGCATCATGACACAGGGGATATCGTGTGCGATCTGATCTGGGAATTTATAATCATTATCCCACAATATGAAATTAATGGGGTGCGGAGTCGCCTGGGAACCTGGGATTTTACTTGCAATTTTCCCGGGGCGTGGGTATGTCATCGTTGTGAATTAATGATGGATTCGAGGTATTCTGCAGGCCGGTCCGGCCGGAAGAGAGTGACGGATCCCAAGACACCACAGGTTGGATTCCATGATTCAAGGCGCACAAAGTGTGTATCGTACCCTCAATATATTGAAGATGATCATTCAACGGGGGGAGTCCCCCACCACCCTCAAAGAGGTGAGCGAAACCATGGAGATCACCACCTCCACGGCCCACAGGCTCCTTTCGGTGCTGACGGACTGCGGGTTCCTCTCCTTTGACCAGAAAAACAAGACCTACATCATCGGCTCGGACAGCGTGATCTACTCCGGTCTCTCCATGGAGCACTATGTGCGGACGAGCTACGGGGCGCTGGCAGGCAACGTGGCCCGGATGTTCGGGTACACCACCTCCCTGTTTATCCGGGAGGGGGACGACTGCAAATGCGTGGGGATTTACCAGGGCACCAACGTGATCCAGCTGGCGGCCTGTCGCCCCGGAGAGCGGGCACCCCTGGGGTTCGGGTCTCCGTCCATGGGCATGCTGGCCTTCCTCGACGATGAGAGGATCACGGCCATTCTGGACCGAAACACAGAGCGGCTTCGCGATGTGCTGCTGGTGGACCGCGAGACCTTTATGGAATTTGTGGCGCTCTCCAGGAAGCTGGGCTACGGGTACGCAGAGTCCTTTCTTGTTCAGGGGGGGCTTGGGGTCTCCTATCCCTTGAAATTCGAAGGCAAAATCGTAGGGGCCATGGCTGTGGATGCCCTTGTGGGCCGTGAATGGGAGTCCAAACGCGACGAGCTGGTGGGCTACCTGAAGCAGAACATCGGCTGACAGGCGTTGCCCGGACATGGCGTTGTATGGCTGGCGGATCGCTTTTTTTAAAAGCGCCGCCTTTTTTTTTGCGCCGGGTTTGCCACCATAAAAAAAGCCCCCCTTCACGGATGAAGGGGGGCTGGCTGGCCTTTCGAGTCCACCACGTGGGGGACCCAGGAGGAAATCAGCAGGCGATGGGGTACTGGCCGAACTCCACGGCGGCCTCCAGCATGGCCACGACATTTTCAGGGGAGATGTCGGACTGCATGTTGTGGACCGATCCCAGGATGTAGCCGCCGCCCGGGGCGAGGTCCCGGATGCGGGTGGCCACTTCCTTGCGGACGTCGTCGACGCTGCCGTTGGGCAGGACATGGAAGGTGTCGATGGCGCCCCAGAAGGAGAGCTTGTCCCCGAAGCGTTTTTTGAGCTGGTCGGTCTCCATGCCCGTGGCCGAGACCTGGACAGGGTTTAAGATATCCACGCCGATCTCCACGAGATCGTCCAGAAGGCCTGTGACGGCCCCGCAGCTGTGGTAGTAGAGCTTAGCCTTGGTCATGCTCTTGATGTAGCTGAAGAGTTCGGCCTGGTAGGGCTTGATGAACTCCCGGTACATGGGCATGGACATGAAGGGGGCGTTCTGCATGGCCAGGTCGTCGGCGCACTGGATGACGTCGATGTACTCACCGGCCTCTTCGAGGAAGAGGCGGGCGTTCTCTTTTCGATGGTCGCAGACCTTGCGGAGCAGGGCGTGGGCGAAATCCTTTCTGGCCATCATGTCCATGAAAAACTCGGGCATGCCCCGCATGCACCAGCACTGCTCAAAGAGGTTGCCGGGGCTTCCCATGCATCCCACCACCGCGTACTCCCCTTCATCGTGGAGCTTTTTTGCCTCTTCCCGCACATGACTGAAGTCAAAGTCCGTGGCCGCATGGGGCCACGGGTGGTTTTCAATGGCCTCCAGGGTGGGCTCTTTCATGTTGTACTCGTGGATGGTGGCGTATTCGCCGTCCACTTTCCTTTTGACTCCCCACTGATCCGTGAAAATTTCGCAACCGTCTTCGGTGAACTCCTGCTTCACGTCTTCGCCCAGGACCACCATGTTTTTGGGCCGCACATGGCGGAAGTCGGCGTTGTACATTTTCAGGAAGTGCTCATCGATGAAGGCCGTCTGCCACACCTTGGACATGACCTCGGTGGTGAGGTCCTCTTTTCCGTGTTTTTTCTTGAAGGCCTCGTATCCGTTGAGCATGAGGGTGGTGTTGCGACCTCCCAGGTCGATGGGAACCCGGTCCGGCTCTTCGTGGTTCAGGGCGGTGAGTGCGCGTTCTTTATGGTTCATGGATCACTCCTTCATCCCGGAAAGGGATCTCGTGTCTGTGGGTTCACGTCGTTTGGGCACTGGGGCTCCGGGGCCTGGTGCAGGTGCCGGAAAACCCCTTGTTTTTTAAAGCTGCGGTTCGGCTGAACACGGCCGGGGCGGACGCGTGGTCGGCCCGGGTCGTCCTGGCCGAATCACATGCAGGCATCGGGGGACACCTCCGGTCAGGGTGGCTAACCGGAGGCTGTGGAGGGAAGCACTGGGGTTATTTTGCTTCGAGGGTGGCTTCGACTCTGTCGATGAGGTCCTTGCCTCCGATGAAGTCGTAGAACTCGGGCCAGACCTTCTCCTTGGCCAGGCGGATCCACTCCTCTTCATCGGTGAGGTTGTCCATCTGGACCCCTGCGGCGGCCATGGCCTCTTTGGCCTTGGAGGCTTCGCTCACCTGGAAGAGCAGGTTGTACTGCTGGGCCTCGATACCGGCGCGGGTCAGGATGTCCCGGGTTTTCTGGTCGTATTTTTTCCAGCTGCGCTCACCCACGGAGAGGAACTGCAGGGCATACATGTGGTGCACTTCGGTGCAGTACTTCTGCACTTCCTGGAACTTGGAGGTGTGCATGACGATGTAGGGGTTGTCCTGTCCGTCCACCACGCCCTGCTGAAGGGCGGTGAAGGTCTCGGGCCAGGAGATGGGCACAGGGTTGGCGCCCCAGGCGCGGTAGGTGGCCATGTGGATTTTGTTCTGGGGGATACGGATCTTCAGGCCCTTGACGTCCTTGAGGGAGGTAACGGGTCGCTTGTTGTTGGTGAGGTGACGGAAGTTGGAGTAGACCCAGCCGAGGATGCGGAATCCCCCTTTTTTAACGCAGGTCTCGTTCCAGAAAGCGCCGAGCTCACCGGTGGTGGCTTTCACCGCGTCGTACTCGTTTTTGATGAGGTAGGGCATGGTGAGGGTGCCCCAGCCTCGGGACGACGGGCGCCGCCCAAGACGGAGGAACATGGAGGGTCCCTTTTCGCGTGGTCTGGAGCATCTCGGTTTCGGTGCCCAGGGCGCCGCCGGAGAAGAGCTCCACTTTGATTTCGCCGTCGGAAAGACCTTCCACAACAGCTTTGAAGCGCCGGGCGTAAACGCCCTGGTCAGACTCTGGGGGATCACCGTAGCCCAGCTTGATGGTCTGTGCGGCCTGAGCGCCTGAGAGGCCGAACACGGCCAGGGTAAGGAATGAAAGGGCAACGGCAAAAGACTTACGTAACATACTACCTCCTCCTATACGCATTGTTGATTGGGGCATATACGGTTTGGGGCGGATTGGGACCCCGGGTAACCATACAGGGATATATGCCTTGTCCGTTCCCATGAAGGCAACGGACGGTGTACGCGTTCGCATGGTTCGAGCCGCTGCGTTGCGGTTCGAAACAGGGCACCTGGAGGGTCGTCGGGCAGAGCGATCCGGGCACCCAGCGGTATGTATCTGGAGGCGGGCCTTGGGAGGCGCCGCGTGGTCTCTTTCTGGGGATGTCCCTGTGTACGTTTGCTGTAACTCCATGGCCGGCGTGGTTGAGATCCCGGCCCTTCCTTTGGCTCACCACCACAGGGCATAGGGCATGGGGGCACAGTGCAAAGGTTTCAACGTGACAATCAGGGATGTCCGTGCCCTTGGGTTGCGTCGGGGCGGTGTGTGCCGAAGAGAGGGGGCATGGACCTCTCTGCTCACCCCGATGGTTGATAAGGTGGCACACCTTTTTGGATGGTGTCAACACAATATGATAAAATAAAATATTAGTTTCATATTATGGGAATAGAGGACGCAGAGAATTTCTCCGTATTCTACGGTGCGGACGAGGGTTTGTCTTGTTGATTCAGTGGGGTATAGGAGTCATGAAGCGCAGGCAGGGCGCCTGGGGAGGGGGAAGTGCATCCGTCGGGTGGACGGTGGATGGGAGGGTGACATGCGTTTTGTACCCTTTCTCTGATGTGCGGGCTGGTCTGTCGGTTCACTTGGGGGCACTAAGGCGAACCCGTCCTTGCCATGGAAGGCACAAGGGAACGCCCCGGTGGTCCGGGGTGTGTGGGCCCGTTTTTGTTCAGCGGTGCGGGGACGTGGGGTGGAGGTGCTTTCAGGCTGGGCGCGCCCCTTGCTCAGAGAAAAGCGATGGGTGCAACGGCAGGCTTTGCCGTGGGGCGATGCGGTACAAAGGGCTCTTTTTGTGTCCCGTGTTCGGGTGCTGGGTGGAATGAAAACGCGTGGTGTCACCGGCCATTACCGGAAGGTGGGGAGGTCTCGGGGTCGATCTCTTTCAAGGATGCTCTTCCCACCAGCCTTTCCGGATATGGGCTTCCCGCTCCATCTCCGCCACCTGCTTGATCTTGTAAGCGGCGTCCCGGAGGATGCCGTACAGGATACCGCATCCGCTGTCTTCACGGTCGCTGTCCCCTCTTTCCGCCAGCTGGATCATGGCCTCAACCAGTTCAAGGGTTGTCTTTATGTTGTGGTCACATGCTCTCACGTTTTGTCTCCTGCTTGGGTTCCGTTCAACAGGGCGCTCCGCAACGGGCGTTTCCCTGTGATTCAATCTTTCAAGATACATGCCAGAAGCGCGGGAGAACGGGGGAGAAGGTGGTAAAAACCGGGGGCGGGCCCTGGGTGACGGACCGAATGTGCCGTGGCATCAGATAGATCGGGCTGCGGGGCGATTGCACAGGTCGGTGGGAGATACGGGGAAGCCCCGGGGGGCGGGCTGTGTCTCACAAAGGGGGAATGAAACAGAGATGTCTTACCAATACAGGGGAGACAGCCCCCGCCGCAGGGGCGGGGGCTGACTCAAAGCTCATCCCGAAGGGACGGATCAGGCCTCTTCCACGGGCTTGCCGAAGAAGAAGAGGATGCCGATGAGGGCAACCACGGCCACGGGCAGGATGATGTACACGGGTACACCGAGGCCTGCGGGGATGTAGCCGAGGAACACGGTGACAAGGGCCACGGTCACGGCGTAGACCAGCTGGGTCCGGGTGTGGTCGATGTGGTCACAGGCCGCACCCATGGACGAGAGGATGGTGGTGTCGGAGATGGGGGAGCAGTGGTCCCCGAAGATGGCGCCGGTGAGGACTGCACCGATGTTCATGAGCATGTACCCGCTCTCCGGGTTGATGGCGTGGGCCAGGGGAATGGCCAGGGGCATCAGGATCCCCATGGTGCCGTAGGAGGTACCCGTGGCAAAGGAGATAAAGGAGCCCAGGATAAAGATGATGGCCGGCAGCGTAAAGGGCGGGATGGCGTCGGAGAGAACCGACACAAGGTACATGGCGGTGCCGAGCTGCTTGATGACGGAGCTTAAGGACCAGGCCAGAAGGAGGATGACCCCTGTGATGACAAGGGATTTCACACCCTGGACCCAGGTGTCCACGGCCGCCTCGATGGTGTAGATCTTCTGGGTAACCCCCAGGATCATGGCCACGATGCCTGCGAAGAGGGCCGCCTCAAAAAGCACGATGGAGGCGTCCGACGCACCGAAGGCTTCCCGGATGGCGGTGAAGGACGCGGGGCTCTCCTTGAGGAGCTGGATGAGGGCGGCGTCGTCCCCGCCCATGATGGCGCCCCGTCCGTTGAAGTAGAAGCCGACGAAGGCCCCCAGGATCAGGGTCATGATGGGGATGATGGCGTTCCAGATGTTGAGCTTGACGGACTCGTCGGGCTCAAGGCCGGTGGACTCGGCGGCCACCATGGGCTTGGCGCCGTCGGCCAGGACCTTGCCGGTTTTGCGGGCCCGCTTCTCGGCGGTAAGCATGGGACCGAATTCCCGGAGCATGACGGCCGTGGCCACGATGAAGATGAGGATCAGGATGTTGTAGAACCGGAAGGGGATGGTGCCCACAAAGAGGCCGTAGGCGTTGGCCTCGATGCCGAGACCGGCGTAGCCGTCTTTGATGAGGCCGATTTCGTAGGCCACCCAGGTGGAGATGAGGGCAATGCCCGCAATGGGGGCGGCGGTGCCGTCGATGATGAAGGCCAGCTTTTCCCTGGAGATCTTCATGCGGTCGGTGACCGGTCGCATGATGGGGCCCACGGTGAGGGAGTTGGCGTAGTCGTCGAAGAAGATCAACAGGCCCATGAACCAGGCGTAGAGCTGGGCGCTGGTGGCGCCGGTGGCTTTTTTGGCCAGGGCCTCGGCGATGGCCTTGGCGCCGCCCATTTTGGAGACCAGGGCGATGAGGCCGCCGATGGCGAGGCACTGCAGGACGATGCCCGCGTTCCAGGGATCGGCCAGGGAGCTCAAGACTTCGTGGTTCAATTTGATGAAGCCGTCTTTGAAAGCGGAGACAACACCGCCTTCAAGGGAGAGCATGAAGGTGCCGGAGAAGATGCCTGCAAACAGGGAGAGCACCACGTTGCGGGTGACAAAGGCGAGCACGATGGCCACCACCGGCGGGATCAGGGTGAGCATCTTGAAATGATCCGCGTTGGCCTTGGCCATCGCCGGATCGGCGGCCAGGAGTATCGCGGGGACTGCAAGGGTCAATAAAAACGAAACGGCCGTAAACAAGGCCATTTTGCGTGAACGAACCATGGGTATCCTCCTTAAACTGTAACGCATGTGTTGCAGGGTTACCCGGTGGCCAGATCCCACCGGGTCGAGTCGTATGGCAAGGCTGTGTGGCTGCCGTGCAGTGGGGCGTGCCACACCTGTGATGCCGTCAGGGGTATTTCATCGCGCGGCATGCTGACTTTTATGAACGGTTGTCAGTACTTTTCATGAGATTGCCGTCATTGAGAAAAAGCAGGAATGAGGTAGGAAAGCAAGGGAAAAATGAGGGGGATGCCGGGGGGCAGCGGTGATCTGACGGGGGTAAATCAGGGAATAACAGCGCGTTGCAGGGGCGAAATCCCTGTGATAGAGGGGCTCTGTTCCGGTGGGGTGCGCCCCGGACAGCCCGGATGATCCGCTGTGCCGGGGAGGCTGTGCCTTGAAAGGAGAGGGGCGATGGGGTATAATTGCACCCATCGAAAATTACCTCAATTTGTCATGTTTCCCTATGGTTTCCCCAGAGTCTTTCTCCACCAGCCCCTTGCAGGGCCACACGGAGGTTGAGCTATGGATGGCGCACCGGTTCAGCAGGCACGTATCACCCAGGCAATAAGGACCCTGCCCCCAGAGATGTCCGGCCTCTTTGTCTCCATGGACCGGAAAAAACACTACCCGGGGAATCCCGACGGCGGCATCCCGGCCATGACCTATTTTACAAACCGGAAGCAGGTTCCCAGGGGCATGCTCAAAGCCATATCCCTGTGGTTTTCCGGGCACGACGCCATGAAAGAGAGCCGCCCGGAATGGGGGGAGTACTATGCCACGGTGCAGGGGCTCAGCGGCGGGGAGATGTGCGTCTCCATGCGGGTCCGGGACCCTGAAGGGGCGGGCAGCGTCGAGGTGATGGTGGAAGTCGAAATCATCCACAGCCTGGCCGACGGCAATCCCGTTCCCTGACGCCACGGGCCGGGCGCTGTGCGATGGTCCGTGAAACGGGGAATCTGTCTTTGTATATCATGCCTTGTCACCCGGCATGATTCCTAAAATCGTTGCGAAAATCAGTCTTGAATCCTTGAGGCAATGTGAGAACTCATGCGGGGTTGGTCTCGCTTTGGTCTGTGGTACATCCGGGCCCGGAGGAGGGCGCTGCCCGCGCAGAAAGGAGGCATCACCATGGCAAAGGAGAGCAGTGGCGCCAAGCGCATTCCGGGGCGGAAGCATCGCCTGGGCGAACTGATGATGGAGTACGGTTACATCAGCGAAGAGCAGCTGGAGACGGCCCTGAAACGGCAGATGCACGACGGCGGGCAGTTGGGCTCCATCCTCATTGACATGGGCTTCATCGGGGTGGACGACCTGTTGAAGTTTCTGAGCAAGCATTTTGAGGTGAAGCCCGTCAACCTCTTCAGCATCAACATCCCCCAGCATGTCCTGGACATGATTCCCCAGGAGAAGATGCGGACCCTGCGCGTCCTTCCTGTACGCCTGGAGGGGCATGAACTTGTCCTTGCCATGGTGGCACCCCAGGATTTCATGACCATCAACGACCTGGGGTTTTCCCTGGGCATGAAGATACGGCCTGTGGTGACCCCGAGCTTCATGATGGAGGCGGCCCTCCAGTCCCTTGCCGGGGGATACGGCGACGGCATCTCCGGGGAGGTGATTCGGCGCACGGCCGAGGCTTTGAGTCTTCGCATCGAAAAGGCGCCGAAGCTGAAAAGCCTGATGGAGGAGATGGTCAAGCAGGGGGCCAGCGATATGTTCATCTCGGCGGGGGCGCCTCCGTCCCTGAAGATCAGCAACCAGCTCAAGCGCATGCCCATGGGGGTACTCTCCCCTGCAGATTGTGAAAAGTATGCCCGCGAGCTGCTCACCGATGATCAGTGGCGCAGGTTCCAGGTGGAAAACGATGTGGAGATGGCGCTGAACGTCAAGGAGGTGGGGCGGTTCCGCATTGCCCTGTACAAACAGCGCAACACGGTTTCCATCGCCTTCAGGGCCCTGCCCGAGGTGCTGCCCAGCATGGAAGCCCTCGGCCTGCCGGACTGGGTCCACGACTTTGCCCTGAAGCCCCAGGGGCTGATCATGGTGTGCGGACCGGCCGGCCACGGAAAGTCCACCACCCTGGCCAAGATCGTGGACATCATCAATGACAACCGCCGGTGCAACATCATCAGCCTGGAAGACCCGGTGGAGTACCTTCATAAGCACAAGAAGTGCAACGTGAACCAGCGGGAGGTGGGTCGGGACTGCGAGACCTTCCATGACGGGCTGCGAAGCATTTTCCGGCAGTCACCGGACGTGATCGTGGTGGGAGAGATGCGGGACAAGGAGAGTTTCGAGATCGCCCTTCGGGCGGCCAATACCGGGCACCTGGTGATCAGCACGGTCCATGCCGACAATGCCACAGGGATCATCGAACAGGTGATCAACATGTTCCCTTCCCATCAGCAGAACCTCATCAGGAGCCTTCTTTCCGCCTCCCTTCTCTGCACGATTTCCCAGCGGCTGATTCCCAGACGGGACGGCAAGGGGCTTGTTCTGGCTGTGGAAAAGTTCATCAACAGCTACCGCATGAAGAACCTGATTCGCGAAGAGAAGACCCACATGATCCGCACCCAGATGCAGACGGCCGGCGAGGAGTTTGTTCCCCTGGATTTTTCCCTGGCGGATCTTTACTCCAGGGGGGAGGTGACCTTCGAGGATGCCGCCCGGTACATGGAAAACATCGGGACCCTGCAGAATGCCTCCACCCGGAACGGGTACATGGCGGCCAGGGAAGGCTAAAGGGCGGGGATCCACTCCCGCCTGTGATGTCATCGAAGGGATCTTGCGGCCATGTTGGCCTGGTGCCTTTTTAACTCTTCGGGGATCCGCTGCACCGCCGCCAGGGAGACACAGGCCATGAGGGCTCCCCCTATAAAAGGAATGCGGTAGTCCACCACCCAGAGCAGGCCCCCGATGAAGGGCAGCACCACCGCTGCAATATGGTTGATGGTAAAGCCCGCTGCCATGCTTGGAGCGATGTCCCGGGGATCGGCCACTTTCTGGAAGAAGGTCCGGATGGCGATGGCGAAGTTGAAAAAGATGTGGTCGAGGATGTAGAGGACGGCCACCAGCACCCTGGACTCCGCAAAGGCGTAGGCGATGAAGATGAAGATAAGGCTCAGGTACTCCAGGGAGAGGATGCGCCGCTCCCCGAAGCGGACGATGGCTTTTCCGATAAAGGGGCTCAGGAAATAGTTTACCAGGTTGTTGAAGAGGAACAGCACGGCGATCTCCTGGACGGAGAAGCCAAAGCGCTGAACCATGAGGAAGACGGAAAACGCAACAAAGATCTGTCGCCGTGCCCCGGCCATGAAGGTGAGGAAATAGAAGAGCCAGTAGCGCTTTCGAAAGATCGCCTTTTTGCGCTGGGGAACGGCGGCGCTGTGGGTGGGGTCACCCACAAGGCTGTAGAGGCCCAGGGCAACGATGGCCGTGCCGCTGAAGATGTACATGCCCTCAAAGCTCAGGAAGGGGGCGGCGCAGAAAAACAGGACACTGGCGAAGATGGCGGTGGCGGCACCGAAGCTCCGCAGCTTGCCCAGCACAAGGGGAGCTGTGTCACGGTCAAAGTATTGAAGGGTAAGGGACTGGTTGACGGTTTCAAAGTAGTGGAACCCGAAGCTCATGGCCAGGGTGGTCAGGGCAAGGCCCCAGAAGCTGGGAAACCATCCCGTGACGCAGACGCCGATGCCGAGAATGATCACGGAAAACGAGGCGATGCGGTGCTCTTTCAGGAAGAGGGTGACGTACACCACAAGCAGGGCCAGAAAGCCCGGGATTTCACGGATGGATTGAATGGCGCCCACATGGCTGCCGTCAAGGCCGATGACCTGTACGGAGAAGTTGTCAAAAAGGATACGCCAGGATTGCAGCCCGAAGGTGGCACCGAGCGTCAAAAGCAGAAGGAATCGGTACATGGGCCGATTCCACGGTTGGAGAGAGAGTTTCATCATGGCCTTATATCAGTTGCTGTCTATGGGTAAAGTGCAAAGTATGTCACAGGGTCGCAGGCCGGGCAAGGTCAACCTTTTCCAACGGGGGAGGGTGGTTGACGGCTCCCCCGCGGAGGAGAGATGAGACAATTGCTGCCGTTTAACTCCCAGGAGATCGCCCGGGTGGAAGCTCTGGGGGAGTTTCTCCTCAAGGAGGACATGGAAGATTTCAACCGGGACTACTCGGTGTGGTCGCGCCTTCCCGAGTCCGTGCTGAAGATCGCCCTGAAAAAACGGTTGGCCCTGGAGCGCCAGGTCCTGGAAAAGAACGGGGCCTCATCCCATGAAAACATCCACGCCGTTGTGGATGCCGGGATGCGGTTGATGTCCCTGGCCCGATTCTATTACCAGAGTTCCGAGTCGTACCGGGAGTTGATCCACGAACTCTACCCGGTGCAGCTCCCGTGGTAGCCAGGGGGCTCGCCAGGGAAAGACAAAAGGAGAGGACGATGAATCGCTGGTTTCTGATGGGAAGTGTCTCAATGGTTGCCGGCCTGTTTCTGCTGGTGATGAAAGCTTTGGCCAATTTGACTCCGGGGGATCCCCTGCGGTTCGACTTCAGCCTCAAGAGCCTGATGCCTCCTGAGCGGCTGACGTGGATCGACGGCATCTCCAGCTCCGGGCTGCAATCCGCAGCCCATTGGATGGAAGCGGCCCCTCTGTACATCTATTGCTTCGGCCTGGGGGTGCTGCTGATCCTGGCCAGCGGCCTGGTCCGGGAATAAAGCACGCGCGTTTTCCGGCGGGGTGAGGGCCATGGGGTGCACCCGGTTTGCTTGAACGGTGGGAATATCGGATGACGGTGGGTCTGTTTTGTGCCGTTGACGCGCTTTGGCTCAGCGGCAGGACGCCATGATTTTTTCCAGGGTGGCCAGGGCCGAGTAGTAATTAAAGTTTTCAATGCTGTAGGTGAGTTCTTCGATGAGGTGCCCGGCCTCAGGGGGGATCAGGACCTTGAGAAGGTCGGTTTCCTGGGTCGTTTCAAATTTGTTGTGGGAGAGTTTGTCCCGCAGCCGTACCAGGGTGTGGGTGAGTTGGGCAGGTGGAGCCGACGGGGTGGGATCCCATTTTTCGGGGGCTTCCGTGGACGGCATGGGAAGGGGGCAGAGGGAACCACGGATCTCCACCAGTCGCCGTGAAAGGTGGGTGGGTTTCAGGGGCTTTTTCAGGATGGAAAGGGCCTCAACCTCCTTGAACAGGGAGGCAGCGGCGTCGAAGAGGCCTCCGGAGCAGACGGCAAAGGTGTGGGCAATTCCCTGGGGCCAGTCCGGGACAACGGGCGCACCGGGGGGCGACAGCTCGGCATCGGAGAGGAGCCAGAAGGCAAGCTCCCAGGGAGGGCTGGGGCAGGGCACCGCATGGGCCGGGTGGATGCGGTCCACCTGATAGCCCCACCACTCCAGGCACCGGCAAAGGCCCGTCTCATCAGGGCAGGGAGGGCCCACGAGCACCACGGGTTGGGAGGTGGTGAGGCGCGGCAGGTGCGGTGGGGTTCTCCAGGGAACGGTGAGCTGAAACGCAAAGACGCTTCCGAGGCCAGGCTTGCTGCGGACAGTGATCTCTCCCCCCAGAAGGGCCACGATTTTTTTGCAGATGGCCAGGCCCAGGCCGGTGCCGCCGTACTCCCGGGTGGTGGAGCAGTCCGCCTGGCTGAAGGGCTCGAAGAGAATGCGGGCGTCTCCGTGGGGCAGCCTGGAGAAGTCGATGCCGATGCCCGTGTCCCGGACACCGGTCTCCAGGGTGATGAGGTCTGATTCGCGCCCGACCACCCGGCAGCAGAGGGTGACGCTCCCCGAGGGGGTGAATTTCACGGCGTTGGCCATGAGGTTCACAAGCACCTGGCGGATGCGCAAAGGGTCCCCGGTGACCATGGCGGGCAGATCCGGGTCCACCTCCAGGACCAGGGCCAGCCCTTTTTTTTCAGCCTGGGGGGTGAAGGTGTCTGTGACCTCTTCCAGGAGCTCCAGGTAGCTGAAATCAATGACTTCGGCCGTGAGTTTTCCCGCATCGGCCCGTGAAAAGTCGAGGATATCGTCGATGAGGGTCATGAGGGCGTGGGACGAGCGCATCATGATCTCGATGTAGTTTCGCTGCTTTTCGGTGAGCCCCTCGGCCTCCAGAAGCTCGGCAACCCCCATGATGGCATTCATGGGGGTTTTTATTTCGTGGCTGATGTTGGCCAGAAAGCGGCTTTTTGCCTTGAGGGCACTTTCGGCCAGGTTCTTGGCTTTGGTGAGTTCCCGGGTCTTTTCCGCCACCTTGTCTTCCAGGCGCTCCCGGTAATCGGTAAGCTCGATCTCCGTGGCTTTTCGACGGGTGATGTCTGAAAAGGTGCAGAGAGCCGCAGGCCGCCCCAGGTACCTCAGGTGGCTCACGGTGATCTCGATCCACACGGTGCTGCCGTTGCCGTGACGGATGCGGTACGCCCAGGTGCGGGGAGGGCTGTCCGGGTTTCTGAGGGCCGAGTCGAAGTAGGTCCAGACGGGGTCGATGTCATCGGGGTGGGTCCACCCCCAGAGGATGTCGGCGGTGGCTTCGAGGAGTTCTCCGGTGGTGCGGCCGGAGAGGATGCTGCAGGCGGCGTTGGTGAAGACGATGCGCTGATCCTGGAGAATCATGACGCCCTGGAGGGTGTTGTCCACCAGGGTCCGGTATTTCTCTTCGTTTTCCTTCAGGGCCTTTTCGGCAATTTTCCGCTTGAGGATCATGCGGTTGGCGGCATCGGCAAGGTGCTTGAACTCGGAGAAGAAGAGCTTGTCCGGATCGATGGTGGTGAAGTCCCTGGAGGCTTTTTTGAAAAAGGTGCCGAAGGAGGCGAAGGAGCGGGCCAGGTGCCTGGCAAAGAACCCGGAGACCGTGGCACTGACGGCAACAGCCGCGCAGAGGATGACGAGGACATAGAGGAGCTGCTCGCGGATTCGTTGCTTCAGGGCATCCTGTTTCTGGCCGAGGGCAAGGCCCATGGCGTGGGTGTCCGCCGACGCCCCGATGACCCAGCCCAACCTGGAAAAGGGACGGAGATAGCCCAGGTAGGCGGTGCTTCCGTCCGGAGCATCGTACTGGATGAACCGTCCCTCCTCCTCTAAGCCCTGGGTGGCAAGGGCGGCGGTACTTTCTGCGGCAAAGTCGTGGCCGGTGAGGGGGGCGCCGGTGTCCGAGAGGATGAAGACCCGGTCGGCCGTGGGGCTTGTGGGGCGGTAAAGCTCCTTGATGATCCGTTTTTTAAGGGTGCGGTAGAACTCGTCATGATAATAGCCCGTGCCCACGATCCAACCCAGGGGCTTGATCAACCGGACGTAGGTGGTTTTCAGGAAAAGGGGCCCTTCGGGGGCTTCCGGTTTGGGGTATCGGTAGGTGAGGTACCCGTCTCCGGCGGTGAGGGCGAGGTCCACGGCCCGCCTGGCGATGGGAAACTCCTCCTGGCCCGACAGGCGGGCAAAGGGGGTGCCGTCAAGCTTCGGGCGAATGGCGTTGAACATGAGGGTGCCGTCTTCATTCAAGGCAAAGAAGAAACGCTGGTTTTTCTGGGACCGTGCCTTTCGAAGGGCGTTGCGCATGAGGGCGTGGCGAATCTGGAGGGGCAGCCCGGCCTGGTTTTCCGAATGGATGGCCAGAAGGATGGAGGAGGTCTCCAGGACCCGCTCTTTGAGTTGCTGGCGGCGCTGCTCTTCGGCAATGGTGATGGCCCGGTCCAGGGTTGCCTCCAGGCGATTTGTCATTTCAACGAGGCTCTGTTTCCGGGTCTCCATGAAGTGGGTGCGGACCTGGTCGGACTGGTCCCGGAGGCGGTTGTTCTCAACGGCAACCCAGAGGGCCCCCAGCCCCGACAGGGCGCAGGTCATCAGGATCATCATGAGGGAGAAGTAGGATTCCGAGATGGTCCAGCGTCTCTTCATGGAGCGGTCAGTTCAGGGGCAGGGTAAAGGTGAACTCGGAACCCGAGGCGTCGGTGCGCGTCAGGTGGATTTCCCGCCCGTGCCGCGAAAGGATGTGCCGGGTGGGGTGATGAAGAGGCCCAGCCCCGTGCCTTTGTCGTCAGCTTTTTCAGTAAAAAAGGGCTCGAAGATGGTGTCGATTTTGTCCGGCGGGATGCCGGGGCCGTTGTCCGAGAGGGTGACCCAGGCCGAGTCGTCTGTTTTTCCGGCCCGGATGACGATGGAACCGGAGCCGGTGGTGAGGACCTCGGTGGAGTTGTTGATGAGGTTTACAAAGACCTGGGAGATCTGGTGGGGGTCGCAGCAGACGCTCAACTCTTTGGAGACGCCGGAAGTGTTGATTTCCACGCCGCATTTCAGGAGGCGGTACCGGAGCATCTCCAGGGCGTCGTCGATGATGTCGCACAGGGGGGTGAGGACATTGGAACGCCCCCGCTTTTTCGAGTAGCCCTTGAGCCGGTCGGTGAGGGCGTTGATGCGCTGGGCCCCCTTGACGATATTGACGGCCCGCTGCTGGATGGAGACCATGTTCCCCCCGAGGATGTCGTCCATGATCATCTCCGCGTTGCCCACCACGTAGTGCAGGGGATTTTTCACCTCATGGGCAATGGCCGCGGACAGGGTCCCCAGGGTGGCGAGGCGATCCGAGTGGATGAGCTGGCGGGTTCGGTCGTGGACCAGGCTGTTGAGGCGGTCCCGGTGCATCTTGAGTTCCATGTGGGTGCGCACCCGGGCCTTGACCACCGCAGGGCGGAATGGCTTGGTGATGTAATCCACGGCCCCCAGCTCCAGGCCGAAGGTCTCGTCTTTTTCGTCGTCCCTGGCTGAGATGAAGATTACGGGGATGTGGGCGTGGTCGGGGTTGTTCTTGATGCGTCGGAGGACCTCGTAGCCGTCGATGCCGGGCATCATGATGTCCAGGAGGATGAGGTCCGGGCAATGGTCGTCAACCATCTCAAGGGCTTTGGAGCCGCTCCGGGCAAAGCTGATGTCGTACTCTTTTCTTAAGGTTTCACCGAGAATTTTGATGTTGGTGGGCATGTCGTCCACAATCAGAACGTTCATTCGGTAGGGCGTGGGGCTCATCGTATCTCCTTGCTGCCCGGTTAAGACTTGGCCGGTATGTAAGGGGCATGGACGCGGGCATGACTCTATTTGACGTCGGCTCCGGTTTTGCATACACAAAGGGCGTTGAGCGGTGCCGAATATCATCGCCAAGGCGGCCGAAACGTGGGATGGTGTGGGTTGTGTGCCGAGCCCCTCACGTACCGGAATATCCTGCGGTGTTCTCTTCCCTGTCGGTATGAATGACTGAGCGAGTCATTTCCTTAGTGATATTCATACCGGGTGACAAGGAAGTAAAAAGTGTATCAATATACCCTGTCAAATGCAACATGGATAAGTCTTTTCAATTTTGTGTTACTCTATAGGTAACATCTTTGATGGGAGGTATTCGTGCCACCGGGCGGGGCATTGCCCCCAGCGTGAGATAAGATGGCCGGATGACGTAATAAGTTCACGGGACGGAGAGTGCAGAATGGAGATATTGGAGACCCCCTACGAGGAGGTGGTCGGCTATGTGAAGGCCCGGTACGGCAAGGGGGCCTTTCATGCCTCGGCACTGGTACGGGAGGTGATGGTTCACGGCAACCCCCGCTTTTGGGAGGCTAAGGCGTTTTCCGAGGCACCGGCCCTGGCCTCTTCCCTGGCAAAAGAGGTGCGCTTTGCCCCGCCCGTGATAGAGGAGACGGTTCGGCGGGAGGGGGTGGTGAAGGTCCTCCACCGCCTTTCCGACGGCCTGGCCGTGGAGTCGGTGGTGATCCCCATGAAGGGGTATGCCACCTTGTGTGTCTCCACCCAGGTGGGGTGTCGCATGGGATGCCGGTTCTGCCGTACCGGGCGCATGGGCCTGCACCGGAACCTCACCGCAGCCGAAATCACCGGGCAGCTCTGGAACGCCCGGTTTGTCTTGAAGGCCCCCATCCGAAACGTTGTGTTCATGGGCATGGGGGAGCCCCTGGACAACCTTGAGAACGTGGTCCGGGCCATTCGGGTGATGACGGACGGCCGGGGCTTTTCCATCGGCCCCAGGCGCATCACCGTCTCCACCGTGGGGCTGGCCGATGAGATCCCACGCCTTGCCGACGCAGGGACAGGGGTTCGCCTGGCCCTCTCCCTGAATGCGTCGGACGACGCCGTGCGTGCCGACCTGATGCCGGTGAACAGGCGCTACCCCCTGGCCACCCTCAAAAAAGCCTGCGTGGCCTGGCGGTAAACCGCCGGATACGGGACGGGGTGCTCCTGGAGTACGTCTTGATCCGGGGGCTCAACGACCGGGGCGAGGATATCTCCAGGCTGGCGGATTTTGCAAGGGGGGTGTCTGCCACCGTGAACCTGATCCCCTTTAATCCCTCCGGTGAAGAGACCCCCTTTGAGCCCCCTTCCGATGCAGAGGTCAACGCCTTCCATGACCGGCTGGTGGCTGAGGGGCTCCATGTGCGACGGCGCTGGTCCCAGGGGGAAAATCTCCTGGCGGCCTGCGGGCAGCTCGGAGAAAAGGCGTGTTCGCACAAAAGCAGGTGACGTCTACAGGGCGGTGTGAAGGAGCACGTCGCCCTCTTTGGCCGGGTCCAGGGAGACAATGCGGTTCCGCCCTGACTCCTTGGCCCGGTAGACGGCGGTGTCCGCAAATTTAAGAAGTTGCTCGGGGCACCCGGAGTCCCCGGGGGTCATGCAGGAGACGCCGATGCTCAGGGTCACAAAGGGGTGGGTGGAGGATGCCTCGTGGGCAATGCCCAGCTTTTCCGTGCTCCGGACAATGAGGTCGGCCACGATAAGGGCCTTGTCCAGGGGCGTGTGGGGGAGAAGGACCACGAACTCCTCGCCACCGTACCTGGCCGCCAGGTCGTGGGCTCGTTTGACGCAGGCGCTGATGGCCCCGGCCACCCGTTCCAGGCATCGATCCCCGGCCTGGTGGCCGTAGTGGTCGTTGAATCTCTTGAAGTGGTCGATGTCGATGAAGATCAGGGAGATGGGGGAGCTGACGCGTGCGGCGCTGCGCCACTGGGCGTCATAGACGGTATCGAAGTGGCGGCGGTTGTAAAGGTTGGTAAGACCGTCGGTGATGGAGATCCGGGCGAGCTTCCGGTTGGTCTCGGCCAGTTTACGGGCGTTGATGCGCTGGAGCATGGCCTGGAGGAACTCCCGCCGTGCCTCGCTTTCGAGCTGAAAGCACCCGAAGAGGCTGATGATGAGGGCGGCGCAAAGGACCAGGGCGCTGGTCGACTGCCCCCCCGCCGATGGCGGGCATGCTGTCCAGGCTGACGACATAGGCAAAGAGAATAACCGAGGAGGTGATGAGCCCGGTCTTGAACCGGATGCCTGCCACGATGTTCCCGAAGATGGCAATGAGGATGATGCCGGTGTAGTAGTGGGCCACGTTGGGATGGTGGCTCTGGGCTACAGGTATGATCCCCGAGGAGGTCAGCATCATCAGCACCATGATAAAGAACTCGCTGTGGCGCCGGAAACGTTTGATGGTCACAAGGCCCATGACCAGCAGGATGGCCGGGGAGACCACAAAAAGCCTGAGCCGCCATGCTGTGGCGGAGATGTCGGGCACCATGATGCGGTCGCTGATGAAAAAGAGGTTGTAGATGACGATGGCCAGGAAGCCGGCCAGGGGGAAGTGGCGGTTCCGCTTGTCGGTTTTCTGGTCCCGAAATCGGGACTCCAGGGGTTCGGGAAAGGCGAAGACCCCAAAGCGACGGGCCAGGCAACGACGGATGACCCCTTCGTGGGAGAGTCGGCTGTGTGGAGAGTCCAAGGGCACCTCACTCAAGGTCGTTAAGTCCGTGAGAAAATCACCGCGCCCGGGGGGGAGGGCCTTGCATGGGATAGGGCAGGGTGCCGGGGCAACCTGAATAGAAACGCATACAAAAAAAGGAGGCAGTCTCCTGCCTCCTTCCTTTGAAAAAATCGAACGGCGATTAGCGCTTGGAGAACTGGAAGCGTGCTCGGGCGCCTTTCTGGCCGTACTTCTTACGCTCTTTGACCCTGGAGTCACGGGTAATGAACCCGGCGCGCTTCAGCACATCGCGAAGCTCGGGGTCGGCAAGGAGAAGGGCCTTGGTGATGCCGTGACGGATGGCACCGGCCTGTCCCATGATACCGCCGCCTTTGACCTTGACGTTGATGTCGTAGGCGTCCTGGGCCTCAACGAGGGCCAGGGGGGAGGCGAGAACAAGGCGAGCCATGGGGTTGGGGAACGCCTCTTCAACAGGTTTATTGTTGACGGTGATTTTACCGCTACCGGGGGTGATCCAGGTGCGGGCAATGCCGTTTTTCCGTTTGCCGGTGGCGTAGAATACGTTTTCTTTTTCCATGAATATCCTCAGTATCTCTTGATTCGCTGTGATGGTTGCTTAGACTGCGAGGGTCTCAGGCTTCTGGGCCGCATGAGGATGTTCTTCCCCTGCGTACACGAAAAGCTTTTTGTTCAGCTCACGACCCAGTCGGTTTTTGGGCAGCATGCCCTTAACGGCGAAACGGAGCAGATCCTCGGGACGCTTCTCAAGAAGTTTGTCGGCGGTGATGGCGGTGATGCCTCCAACGTAGCCGCTGTGACGGTAGTACGTCTTGTTCTTGAGCTTGTTGCCGGTGAGCTTGATCTTGTCGGCGTTGATGACAATGATCCAATCTCCGGTGTCAACATGCGGTGTGTACATGGGGTTGTGCTTACCACGAATGTGTGCTGCGACAACGGAAGCGAGTCGGCCAAGCACCTGATCCTTGGCATCGACGACGAACCATTTCTGTGGATTGTCCGATTTCTTTGCGCTATAGGTATATTTTTTCAATGTTGTATACTCCCGGTCGGTTTTCGTACAAATAACTGAAATTAAATAATTGAATTCACCTGATTTGTCAAGTGGATTCTTAATATTTGGGCACACGTGGTAAAGGCTTGCCGGAGACGTGATACCACAAATCAGATCGTAAAAGAAAGAGGAGATTTCAAAAAAAATGAAAAATGTGGAAGTGGAGGTGAAATACCGTCTGGCCGATGCCGATGCCCTGAGACAACGCCTGGTGGATGCCGGGGCAAAGGGGACGGGAAGGGTTTTTGAAGCCAACTCTCGCTATGATACTGCAGATGGCGGAATCAGGCAAGCCGGATGTCTGCTTCGCCTGAGAAAAGATGGAAAAACGCGCCTCACCCACAAAACGCCCCACGCCGACACCGGGACGGACGGCTTTAAAATCTTCCGGGAGCTGGAGGTGGAGGTGAGTGACTTCGACACCATGGACAAAATCTTGAACGCCCTGGGATTTGAGGCGGTTCAGACCTATGAGAAGTGGCGGGAGACCCTTCACTTCAAAGGCTGCGAGATCTGCCTGGACACCCTCCCTTACGGCGAGTTCATGGAGATCGAAGGAGAGAAGGCGCGCATCGAGGAGGTGGCGGCCCTGTTGGGCCTGGCCCGCAAAGGCCGCATCGCCACCAACTACCTCTCCCTTTTCGAGGCCCTGAAAACCGAGTTCGATCTCCCCTTTTCCAACCTGACCTTCGACAACTTTTCAGGCCTCACCCACGACTTTGGTAAGGTCCTGAAGCGCTTCGAAGCCGCTGGCTGAAGCCGGAGACGGGGCTAAGCCTCGGCCTTGGCCTTGGCAGCGAAGGGCTTGACCGCGGCCTCGTGGGTCTCGTTGCCCCGGGCGTGGCTTTGCCCCTTGCCGGTGGCGGGCTTGGTACAGGTCACCGCAGCGTTGATCACCCCGCCGGCCTCCACGATGAGGTCCCCGCAGGTCACGGTTCCGGAGCAGCAGCCCCCTTTAAGGACAATGAGCTCTTTTTCCGCCTTGAGGGTCCCCTCATAGGTGCCGCCCACGGTGATGGAGCTGACAGTGACGTCGCATAAGGCTTTTCCCTCTTCGGCGATGATGAGGCTGTCCGCCTGGATGGTGCCGTTGACCACCCCTTTGATCACGAGCTGGCCCTTGCCGGAGATGTTTCCGGTAAAGGTGAGGCTTTTGTCGATAACGGAGAGATGTTTCGATGGGTTCATTGTGTGACTGTTTCCATATCGTACCCAGGCGGGCCGGGCGGTTAGAAGGTGAATTTTTTCTTATAACGCAGGGCACCGCCCTGGTCGAAACCGTAGAGAGTGACCTCTTTAAAGGACAACGTTCCCGGATCTGTTCCAATGGTGAAGGTGTGGTTGGTGAAGTTGCGCATCTTGAACCCTTCCCCGCGGGCGGGATCTGACGGGACCCCCTTTTTCAGCTGGGGGCGGGGGGAGGATGCTGGCGTCTCCCCTTTTCCTGGCGGGACCACCAGAAAGAGGGTGCCTTTGATGCGCTTTTTTTCCGGGGTGTCGTTGGCGATCTTGAAGGTGATATTGAGAAAGGAGCCGTCCTCGGTCCTCTGGGCGTCCATGGCGTCCACCCGGATAAAGGGGGGCTCAGGGGGCGCCACAGGCTTTTTGGTCTTGGACGGGGCCTTGGCGGGTGTGGCCTCGGGGGCCTTGGCCTTGACGTTTTTTTCGGCCAGGGCCAGTCGGGCCATGAGCAGCTCCTGGTCGGCGGTCTGCCGGGCCAGGGTCGTGCTGAGGTTGCGTTCCCGCAGGATGCTTTCGGTCAGCGTGTTTCGGGTGTGGAGCCAGAGGCCAGTGATAACGGCAAGGGCAATGAGGAGCAGCCCCATGCATATCAGGGTGGCGGTGACCACCCGGCGGTAGTTGCCGGAGTGGACCATGCGTCCGTCGGTGCTGACAAAAAGGAGGCGCCACTGGCGGGTATGGCGGTAGGGGTTGGGAAGGGCGTAGCGGGCCAGCTCACCTTGCAGGTCTTTGGTGTAGTCGTCCGAGGGCAAAAGATCCTCCTTGAAAACCAGGCCGGGCAGGGGGCGTCACCCTCCCGGGGCGTTACAGGGTCGTGCGGCCGGTGGACAGGCTGCGAATATCTCCGGTTAAAACAGGCGTCCTTGAACCGCGTATCCCAGGTGCCTGCAGGCATCCTGGGAGACCTTTCGCCCGGAGGAGGTTCGGGCGAGAAATCCGATTTTCAGGAGGTAGGGCTCCACCACATCCACAAGGGTGTCGGTCTCCTCCTGAAGGGTGGCGGCAATGGCCTCGATGCCCACGGGGCCGCCGCGGTAGTAGTCGATGATGGTTTTCAAAAAGGCCCGGTCGAGGTTGGTGAGACCCAGACCGTCTACCCCTTCCAGGGCCAGGGCTTTCTCCACCACCTCGTCGGTAAGAACGCCGTCTGCCCTTACATCGGCATAATCCCGCACACGCTTTAGCAGACGGTTCAGGATTCGGGGGGTTCCCCGGGAACGCAGGGCCAGGGCCCGGGCCCCTTCGGGGGTCAGGGGGGTGTTGAGCAGGGCGGCGGATCGCCTGGCGATACGGATGAGGTCCTCGGTGTCTCGTAGAAGTCCAGGGTGAACATGCCGAAGCGGTCACGCAGGTGCTGAATCGATACGGGTGGTGGCGCCGATGAGGATAAAGCGGTTGAGCCGAAATCGATGGCTCCGGGCGTGGACCCCTTTGTCAAAGACGATGTCGATGGAAAAATCCTCCATGGCCGGATAGAGGAATTCCTCCACGGCCTTGGGGATCCGGTGGATCTCATCGATGAAGAGGATGTCCCCCTGCTTGAGGTTCGTGAGAAGCCCCACGAGGTCTCCTCCCTTTTCAAGGGCCGGTCCCGAGGTGATGGTGAGGTCTCCCCCCATTTCGTTGGCAATGATGTGGGCCAGCGTGGTCTTGCCGAGGCCCGGAGGGCCGTGGAAGAGCACGTGCTCGATGGGTTCCTCGCGTTTTTTGGCCGCTTCGATGGCGATCTCAAGGGTCTCCACGGTCTCCCGCTGCCCGACGTAGTCGGCAAAGGAGTCCGGCCTCAGGGAGAAGACGCTCTCTTCCTCCTCTGGGTTGATGGGATTCCCGGAGACAAGGGGGGTGGTCCGTGGGGACGAACCGGAAGATGAAAAAGAGAAAAGATCATCGCTCATCGCGTGGGGGACACTCCTGGGTTGAGATGGCCGCGGCATGGCGCAAACACACCATGGCAGCGCACCTTCGGGTAAAGGGATGCTTGCATGAATTAAGGCCGACACACATGGGGATGATACCTTTTTCCAAAGGTGGAATCAACCGGGAAGCGTGCCGCCTCCGGGGTGAACACATTTGGCCCCGGCAGGGCTGCCGGGGTCAAAAATCAAGATGCGTTACCCCTTGGGGGCGCGGTAGACTTCGTCCAGGAGTGACTCGGGGCTGTTGATCTCCGGGTTGCGCGTCATGGCGTCTGCCACCAGGGCCTTGGCGTCGCTGCTCTTGTGGCCGAGCTGGTGGGTGAGGACGTCGATGACCTGGTCCACGAGGTCTGCCCTGGGCACCGGTTGAAGAGACTGCCTCCAGGGCGAACCGGGCGGTTTTCCCTTCCAGGGTGGCGATGATCTTCTGGGCCGTGCGCTTGCCGATGCCGGGAAGCTTCATGAGGCTTTTTAGGTCAGCGCCCTCGATGGCAGCGGCTATTTCCTCAATGGGAAGGCCCATGGCCTTCACCGCCTTCATGGGGCCGATGTCCTCCACGGAGATGAAGAGCTGGAAGAACTCTTTCTCCTCTTCGGTGTGGAACCCGATGAGGGTGGCCTTGGGCTGGCGCTCGGTCTGGTGGGTGTAGATGGAAAAGGAGAGCTCGTCTCCGGGCTCGCGTGTGGCGATGGAGGCCATCACCGAGGCGGGAAGCAGGATGTTGTAGCCGACGCCCCCCACGAGAAGGAGAATTTTCTCTTCTTCTTTCTTGAGGAGTCGTCCTTGCAGGTAACCGATCATAGGGGTGTTGTAGCCTCGCAAAAAGTTAGGGGATGCGTCTTATGCTGATTTTTATCAGCGGCGAAGACGGTTGTGCCGGAAGAGGCCGATCATGGCCAGTGCCAGGGCATCGGAGGCGTGATCGGGCTTGATGGGCTCCGGGTGCTTCAGGAAGTCCCGGACAGATCGCTCCAGCTGGGCCTTGCTGGCGTTGCCGTTGCCCGAAAGAATTTTTTTTGCCTCACGCACCGGGACCTCGTTCACCGGAATACCCGCGGTGCAGGCGGCCAAGAGGACGACTCCCACCACCTTGCCCAGCAGGATGCCGGATTTGGGGTAGCGTTCCAGGGAGAAGACGTCTTCCACCACCATGAGGTCCGGGTGTTTGATGGCGATGGCTTCGCTGATCCGGCTGTGGATAAGGTGAAGCCGGGCTGCGGTGCTCATGTCCTTTGTGGTGCGGATGTGACCGAAGGAGTAGTCGGAGACGGTGAGGGCTGCGCCGCTGACCACGCCGATGCCCGTTTCGGCCAGGCCGGGGTCGATCCCCATGACTGTGACCATGCTTTAGGCGCCTTGTTGACGATGCCCCGCTTTGGTTTTGCGGGGCGGGAAAAAAGAACGGATGCTGCCGAATCTACTTCTCCAGCTTTTTTCGTGCGATGGAGGCTTCGGCGGTGTCGGGGTGTTTTCGCAGGAGTTCACCCAGGATCAGGTGGGCGTTTTCGGTTTCGCCCAGGGCTTCGAAGGCCAGGCCCTGTTTCAGGTAAGCCGCCGGGACCTTGTTGCCGTCCGGGTAGTTTTCAATGACCTTCTGGTACTCGAGGATGGCCTTCTGGAACCATTTTTCCCTGTAGTAGATCTCGCCGATCCAGAACTGGGCGTTGTCCGCGCTGTCCGAAGAGCTGTAGGTCTCCACCACGTCGGAGAATCCTTTTTTGGCGGTGTCCATGTCCCCGGCATCAAAGGCCTGCTTGGCCTTGAGGTAGGTGTTTTCGGCGGTGGCCTCGGTCTCCGGCGCTGGGGACTTGCCCTCCGTGGGCTCATAGCCCGTGAAGGCTTCGAGACGTGCCAGTTTGGCGGCCAGGGCGTCAATGCCGGCCTGCATGGCGGTGAGGCTCTTTTCCGTATCGGCTCCCTGGGAGGTGGCCTGGCTGCTGTGGTGGAGGGCTGCCTCCATATCCCCGCGAATGGCCCGGAGCTCCTCTTCCAGTTGCTCAAGTTTGTTGGCCAGTCGTACGTTTTTGCTGGTCACAGACTCTTCCACCCCTTTGGAGGCGGACTGGCTTTGGCGCATCTCCTCTTCAAGGAGGGTGATACGTCCGTTCATGGCAACGTAATCCTTTTGAAGGGCGCAGCCGGAGAGACACAGGCCCGCCAGCAGGCAGGCGACGACCTTGGGCTTCATAGCAGGGTACTCCTGATGCAGTCGTGGTTGGGCATGAAAACGAAAACGACCGAAGGGCGTCCGTGGACGCCCTTCGGTAACTTGGATAGACTAAGGTTGCTGCGGGCACAAGGTGCCGGAGAGCGAACCTATCGGATGACGAACTCGGCGCGCCGGTTCTTGGCCCAAGCGCTTTCGTTGGCGGCAGGGTCCATGGGACGCTCTTCGCCGTAGCTGACGGTGACCATGCGGTCTGCGTCTACGCCGAGGCTTTCAAGGAAGGCCTTGACGCGTGCGGCACGACGGTCGCCCAGGGCGAGGTTGTAGTCGGTGGTGCCACGGTCGTCGCAGTGTCCTTCGATGGTGATGCGGACGCCGGTGTTCTCTTTGAGCCACTCGGCCTTGGCTTCCAGGACGGCGATCTCAGAGTCCTGAACCGCAGAGCTGTCGTAGTTGAAGTAAACAGGGGTGTTTTCAAAGGCGGCACGGGCTTCGGCCCTGGCAGCAGCCTCTTTTTTCATCAGTTCTTCTTCGGCGATCATGGCAGCGTCATCAGCTGCGGCCGCGGCATCGGCGGCTTCCTGGTTCATGGTCTCCTGGGAAGCGGCCTCTGTTGTGGGGTCGGTTTCCACGGGTTTTTGGGAGCACGATACCGCCACCAGCATGGTGAGCAGCACGGTAATGAGCGCTAAGCTTCCTCTCCAGTTTTTTCCCATCATTCCTCCTCGTCAACAAATTTCATTGGGTTAAATTGGGAGACCACACCGGGGCGGTCTGTTCACCGGGCAGTGATACGAGTTGCCGTTGATCTGTGCCGTATGCGTTCATGACATAAATGGATGATCTGCCTCTCCTGTTCGAGGAGAAAACAATCAGGCTGCCATCAGGCGACCAGGACGGGGTCTCGTTGTCCCCGGAGTCGTAGGTGAGCTGCATGGGGCGTCCTCCGCGGGCATTGATGACATGAATGTCAAAATGGCCGTTTTTGGACCCGGCGTATGCAATCTGGTCACCTGTAGGGGACCAGGCTGGGCTCGTGTTGTACTTTCCGTCGAAGGTGAGGCGTTCAATGCGGCCGGAGGCCAGGTGTTTGACATAAATCTGGGGGGTGCCAGATCGCTTGGATACAAAGGCCATCCTGTCGCCAGAAGGGGAAAATACCGGAGATACGTCTATTCCCCACTTGCTCCACTTTCTTGTTAACCTTTTACGTATTTTACCCTTTTGGGTCAACAGATAAATCGCTTGATCCCCGTCAATTGTCAACGATGCCGCCATGGTTTTTCCCCCGGGGAGCCACGTCGGTGTGATGTTTGTTGTGCCCTCTGCCGTCACAAGATCGCGTCGGGATCCGGGCCAGGCTCCCTGGATGAAAATATCGGGTTTTTTATTGACATAGGAGGTGTATGCCAGGGTTGATCCGTCCGGGGACCAGGAGGGGGTCAGGGTAATGGCGTTGTTTCTGGAAACCTGTACCGGGGCGTGGCCGTCGAAGGCGCAGGTCCAGATCTCCTTGATGCCGCTGGTTCCCGTGGAAACAAAGGCGATGCGGCTGCCGAAGAACCCGTGTTTCCCCGAGTAGGTCATCATGATCTTGTCGGCGAGCTTCAGGATCAGGGGGCGCAGGGTCTCCTCCGCTGCGCCGGCACCGCGGAAGCGGACCCCGAAGAGGCTCTTCTGGCGGTAGATGTCGAAAAGGTAAAAGTCGCCGATGACGGTCTGGGCGCTGACGGTGAGGCTGCCCGTCACAAGGAGCTCCGCACCGGAGGAGCGCCACCGGTCGAAGTGGATGTCCTGTTCGGTGATGCCGGTGCGGGCGGGCTCTTCAAGGAAGGCGTCACGGCTCACCATGCGGAAATACCCTGTAAAGGCAAGGGTGTCTTGGAGAAGGGCCACGGCCTCCTCGGCCAGGGCAACCTCCCGGTCCGTGTTGCCCGTGACCCGGAAGGCGGGGACGGCAACCGGGGTTTTGTTCTCAAAGGGGTTGGTGACCCTCAGGCGCACCCGCTCTTCGGCCTGGGCCGGGGCGGCTGCAACAAAAAGGAACATCATAAGGAGAAGGGAACGTCCAAGGTTTCTGACTAATGTTTGCATGGCTACCTACAACAGTTCGCTGATGTCAAAGTCAATGACAAAAGGCATCTTTCGATCGGTGATCCCTGCCGGATAGGGGGGCAGGGGAGTGGACTTGTGCACGGCGCTTAAGGCCGATCGGTCTAAATTGGCGTTGCCGGACCGCTGGGAAACCCAGACGTCCCGCACGGACCCGTCGGGCATGACCGTGAAGATGATCTGGGTCTTGAGCTGGGAGTCTGTACCCACCATCTGGACGGGGTAGGCCCAGTTTTTCCGGATGATGACCTCAATGGTGCGATAGTAGCGCTCTTTCACGGAGATCTGGGCGGCGGTGGGCTGGCCGTCGCTGGTTCCCGATGAGGGCTGGGCCGGAGGGGCCTTGGTGTCGGCAACCTCCTGTTTCAGGCGGTTCATGCGCTCGGACAGTGGCTCGGGTTTGGATGTCTCCCGGGCCATCTTTTCCAGGGCGTTTTGCACCAGCTCGTCCGGGGTGATCACCTTGCGCTTGCGCTTAACCGACTTGTTCCCGGAGATGGTTTTGGTCACCGGGGTCTGGACCTTTTTCTCACTTTTTTTACGGGTGGCCTTCTTGGACGGCGTGGTGGGCCGCTTGGCCTTGGCCGCAGGGGCTGCTGTCTGTTTGTTGGCTTTGGATACCTTGGCCGGTTTTTTTACGGGCTGTTCTGTCTGCATCAGGTCCACGTCTATGGAGCGCGGGGTCTTGTGGGGCTTGTACCCGCTGGTGGTAAAGACATGGGAGAGGGTGAACAGCAGGACGTGTCCGGTGAGCGATAGGATCACGGCAAGGGTGAGGAGGCGGTTGTCATCACCGCCGGTGGGGTGCTGTCTGGGCGCAGAAGTCATGTGGGGCGTCTTCGTTCCGGACCTGTGCTGAGGATCATTACTTGGTTTCAAGGGGCTCCGTTACCATGCCTAATTTTCCGCGCCACATTGATTTCGGCCATGGTCCGAACCACCGTGCCGTAACTGATGGACTTGTCGGCCCGCAGAAAGACGCGGGTCCCGGGCCGCTCCTTGAGAAGGGCGGTGAGTTTGGGCCGGAGCCTGTCCGAGTCCACGGGAAAATCGTTGATGAAGATCTCTCCGCCACCTTTGATGGTGACGTAAAAGGGTTCGTCGTCGTCCCGGGCAAGGGAACCCGCCGCTGCCTCGGGCAGGGCGACGTCCACCCCCTGGGTCATCATGGGGGCCGCCACCATGAAGATGATGAGGAGCACCAGCATCACGTCCACAAAGGGGGTGACGTTGATCTCGCTCATCAGCTCGTTGTCGTTTCCGCCGGAGATCATTTTCCGTTTCCTTTGCGCAGGATATCCCGCTCCACGATGTTCAAGAAGTCCGAGGAGAAGTTGTTGAGCTCCACCTCGATGATCCGGATGCGCTGGGCAAAATAGTTGTAGGCGATGACCGAGGGAATGGCCACCATGAGGCCCACGGCCGTTGCAATGAGGGCTTCGGCGATGCCCGGGGCCACCACGGCCAGGTTGGCCGAGCCCTTGTAGGCGATGCCCTGGAAGGAGTTCATGATGCCCCAGACCGTTCCGAAGAGGCCGATGAAGGGGGCCGTACTTCCGGCGGTGGCCAGGAAGGGGGTGAGCTGCATGAGGCGGGTGACCTCCTGGGAGGTGGCCCTGCGTAGGGTACGTCGGACGTTGTCCAGGCCGTTGCCGCCCATGACGATGCCCACCTCACTTGAGGCGCCGATGCCCGCGCTGGAGAGCTTTTTCAGCTCGCTGTAGGCGGTGCGGAACACCTTGCCGATGGAGCTGTAGCTGAGCTCTTTGGCCAGGGAGTAGGCGTCGGAGAGGTTTTTGCTCTTCCAGAAAGTCTCCACAAAGACAAGGGACTCCTTGTGGGCGCGCCGGATGGTTCGGAATTTAAGGATGATGATGGTCCAGGAGGTCACGGAAAAGAAGAGAAGTGTTAAGAGGACCAGTTTGACCATGGGGCCGGCCCCGCTGATCATCTGAAAAATACCTAAAGACTCGTTGGCCATGTGTGCCGTCTCCATGTTGGGCAAAAAAAAGGAGGTGTCAAGAACGTGCGAAACGACCGCCCGGCCGCTGTTTAGCCTACATATTACTACAAGCCGGGGCAGGGTGTCAAGGCTGGAGGTGGAGGGCCGTGGGGCAGATAAGTAGGGCAACCCGTTGAAAGCATATAGAAACCCCCTTTTGCCCGTGGGGCAAAAGGGGGAGGATATCAGGGGCTCAGGAAGGCGCCGGGCGGCGCCTTCGCTGAAGCGGTCTTACATCATGCCGCCCATGCCGCCCATGCCACCCATGCCGCCCATGCCGGGAGCGCCGGCGGGCATTGCAGGCTCTTCCTTGGAAGGAAGATCAGCGATCATCGCTTCGGTGGTGAGCATGACGGAGGCTACGGAAGCAGCGTTCTGAAGGGCGAGACGAACCACCTTGGTGGGGTCGATAACGCCGGCTTCGAGGAGGTCTTCGTAAACGTCGGTGGCTGCGTTGTAACCGAAGGAACCTTCGCTGTTCTTGACCTTTTCCATAACGACGGAGCCTTCGACACCGGCGTTGTTGGCGATCATGCGGAGGGGCTCTTCGATGGCGCGCATTACGACCTTGACGCCGATCTTCTCTTCGGCTTTGACCTTCATCTTGGTGAGGGCGTCGATGCAACGAACCAGGGCCACGCCGCCGCCGGGGACGATACCCTCTTCAACAGCAGCACGGGTGGCGTTGAGTGCATCTTCCACGCGGGCCTTCTTCTCTTTCATCTCGGTCTCGGTGGCTGCGCCGACGCTGATGACGGCAACACCGCCGATGAGCTTGGCCAGACGCTCCTGGAGCTTCTCACGGTCGTAGTCGCTGGTGGACTCTTCGGCCTGGGCGCGGATCATCTTCACGCGGGCTTCCAGGGCGGTACGGGAACCGGCGCCGTCTACGATGGTGGAGTTGTCTTTGTCGATGACAACGCTCTTGGCCTTGCCGAGGTCTTCCAGGGTGATGCTCTCAAGCTTGACACCGAGGTCTTCGGAGATGACCTGGCCGCCGGTGAGAACAGCGATGTCTTCGAGCATGGCCTTGCGACGGTCGCCGAAGCCGGGGGCCTTGACGGCGGAGACGTTGAGGGTACCGCGGAGCTTGTTGACCACGAGGGTGGCCAGGGCTTCGCCGTCAACGTCTTCTGCGATGATGAGAAGGGGCTTGCCGGTCTTGGCAACCTGCTCAAGGATGGGCAGGAGGTCTTTCATGCTGGAGACCTTCTTCTCGCAGAGGAGGATGAAGGGGTCGTTGAGGGAGCAGACCATCTTCTCGGTTTCGGTGACGAAGTAGGGAGAGAGGTAGCCGCGGTCGAACTGCATGCCTTCCACAACGTCCAGGGTGGTGTCCATGGACTTGGCTTCCTCAACGGTGATGACGCCTTCTTTGCCGACCTTGCTCATGGCCTCGGCGATGATGTTGCCGATGGTGGCGTCGCTGTTGGCGGAGATGGTGCCGACCTGGGCGATCTCATTCTGATCTTTGGTGGGCTTGGAGATCTTGACGAGCTCTTTAACGGCTGTTTCGATGGCTTTGTCGATGCCGCGCTTGATGCTCATGGGGTTGTTACCGGCAACCACGAGGCGCTGGCCTTCTTCATAGATGGCTCGGGCGAGAACGGTGGCGGTGGTGGTGCCGTCGCCTGCGGTGTCGCTGGTCTTGGAGGAAACTTCCTTGACCATCTGGGCGCCCATGTTTTCGAATTTGTCTTCCAGCTCGATCTCTTTGGCGACGGTGACGCCGTCTTTGGTAACCGTGGGGGAACCCCAGGATTTGTCGATGACAACGTTGCGGCCTTTGGGACCTAAGGTAACGACGACAGCGTCAGCAAGGGTCTTGACCCCGGTCAGCATTTTTTCGCGTGCTTTTGCATCGTAAATAATCTGTTTAGCCATGGTTCACCGAACCTCCGTGTATGTTGAAAATGTTGAGTTCAGGTCGTTAGAATATCTATTACAGTCAGGTCGTGGATTGCAACCGGGGCCTAAGCTTCGTCGACGACGCAGAGGATGTCGTCCTGGCCCATGATGAGGAAGTCGTTTCCGTCGAATTTTACTTCGCTTCCGGCGTACTTGCTGAAGAGAACACGGTCGCCGACTTTCAGTTCCATGGGGATGAGGCTGCCGTCTTCTTTGGTTTTACCCTGGCCTGCGGCCACGATACGCCCTTCTGCGGGCTTCTCTTTGGCGGTGTCGGGGATGATGATGCCGCCTTTGGTGGTGGTTTGCTCTTCCAGACGTTCTACCAATACTCGGTCCTGTAACGGTCTGATTTTCATGATTCCTGTTCTCCTTTGCGCTGTATCCACGTAAATGGTGTAAGATGTTTATCTGAAGAAGAAATGTCTGGTTAAATAAACACGATATATGCCACGACACCTTAGTAGATCCACAAAAAACAGCTGCCGCCCGGCTTGTTGAAGGCCGCGCCCCCATGGGGGCGGGTGCGTTGCGTTTTTACTGTGTGACGTCCTGCAGGTGCATCATGGTTGCGTCAGAGCCTGGGGGCCCAGGCGTGGCGCCTTGCTTGAAGCCCGGCCGGCCTAAGAGCCGCCGGATGTGCTGGAACCGCCTCCCGTACTGCTGTAGGAGTCAGCGTACCATCCCCCACCCTTTAAGTGGAAGGAACTGTGGGAGATCAGTTTGCGGAGTGGTCCGGAGCATTTTTTGCACCGGGTAAGGGGCGGATCGGTCATTTTCTGGACCGCCTCTTCCACTTCACCGCATTCGGTGCATTCATACTCATAAATCGGCATGGTGGTTACCTCCTCGTCGCTTCTAAGAATCAGATCTCAAAGGCCTTGACGCCTGGGACCTGTGCGTTTGAACGTCTGAAATATAATCAGGATAAAACGCTTGTCAAGAATCCCTTTTAAAAAAAATCCCCCGGGGTATGGGCCCAGATTTATTTGCTGCAATGCCGGATCGCCCAGTGTTGGGACATAATTTTTTCAATGCCGGGAAGGCTCGTCCTTGAAAGGATCTCCCGGGTCCGGTCATGGACCAGTTTCTCTTCGGGCTCCCGCTGGGCCGTGGGCGTGGTGAAACTCTGGAGAAAACGCCCGAAGCGGATGATGTGGACCAGCTCATGCACGAAGATATAGCAGAGGAAGGGGAAGATGGAGACGTCGGTGTTGGTCTCCACCTCTTTCAGGATGGCGTGATCCTGGAGGCAGATCATGTACAGATCGAACTCCCGGGGGGCGCCCGCGTTGGGGGAAGGCACGCCCCGGTAGCGGATGACCTGGGCGAAGACATCCTGGTTCACGCGTTCCTGGTCCGTTAAGTCTTTGCCGGTCTTGACGTCAAATCGGTTTCTAAGCCATTGGCTTTCCGAGATTTTGTAATGGTCGCTCACCAGCTCCTCGGAAACGGAGACAGCCCGATTGACCAGGGTGAGTTCGTCGCTGTTGAAAAGGTGTCGGTCCATGGTCTCCTGGAAAAACATGTGGACAAAGTGAGGGTAAAGGTGATAATTTCTTGTTTTGTGTAACGCCGTAGAGTGATGAAAAGGTAAGGAAGTTACATGCTTTCCCGGGTTTACCCAGGGTGAGTGCATGATGGAAGAGACGCTCTTTTCGTGTACCTGACCGTGCAGCGTTTATGTTTCGCTCGGTTTGATTCTTCGGCGGTTACCAAAACACACATTCAATGTGATTATGATTGCATAAAATATCTCTATGAACGGAGGTGGTCTGTTGGGTAGCGTGATTAAAAAAAGGCGCAAGAAGATGCGCAAGCACAAGCATAGAAAACTGTTGGCCCGTACTCGTCATCAGCGACGCAAGGGCAAATAGGGTTTCTATCCCGATTTTGTTTAAACAGAAAAAGCACCGGCGCTTGCGCTCAGGTGCTTTTTTTGTGTCCGAGGGCCGGGCAGGCGCCGGCCTGGTAAGCGCGATGTAAGTGCACGGCCCCGAAAGGGCCGTGCACTGAGCCTGCTCTGGAGATGATCCCCTAACGTCTCTCTTTCAGGTACTTGAGAAACTCGGAGTCCGTGGACAGGACCAGGGTGCTCTCTTTGTTGAGGGCGGTCCCGTAGACCTCCAGGGATTTGGTGAAGGAGTAGAGCTCCAGATATTTTCACCGTAGGCATCGGCATAGATACTGGTGACTTCCGCATCTGCCTTACCCTTAAGCTCCTGGGCTGTTCGATAGGCCTCGGACTCGATCTTCTTGAGTTCCTTTTCCATCTCGCCCCGGATCTTCTGGGCCTCGCCCCGGCCTTCCGACCGAAACTTCTCCACAATCTGGGTTCGCTCGGCGATCATGCGGTCGTAGACCGAATTTCGCACGTCGTCACGGTAGTTGAGTCGCTTGATCTTGACGTCCACCAGGCTGATGCCGAAGCCCTTGAGCTTCTCCCCGGCGTTTTCCATGATCTGGTGGGTGATGACGCTACGGCCCGCCTTGATGGTCTGGTTGGCTTCGTACTCCTCTCCAATCTCTCCCAGGACCAAGTCGTCCACGTTCTCCAGGCGGTTTGAGTTCCGCACCGTCTCGATGAGGTCGTAGGAGGCGATGGCGTTTTTCACCGCCGGGTCGATGATGTCCCCGATGCGGATGAGGCCGCCGCGGACGTCCCGACAGGTCTGGAAGAAGAGGACCGGGTCCACCACCTGCCAGCGGGCAAAGGTGTTGACCAGGATATAGGTCTTGTTGAGTGTGGGGATCTCACCGCTCTCCCCGTCCCACTGCTGCAGGTTTTTGGGGAAGGGGTTGACCTGGTCCACAAAGGGGAGCTTAAAGTGAAGCCCCGCATCGGTGGTGGGTTCGCCGATGACTTTACCGAAGCGGGTGATGACCACCTGCTCGGTCTCGTCCACGGTGTAGGCGGACATGACCAGCACGGCCACGGCGGCAAAGACAAGGATCAGGGTCGGGCTGCCGATCTGTTTTTCATTTGGCCATCGCCTCCTTGCCCGGTCCCATGTTCAGCAGGGGAAGCAGGTTCTGCTGTTTTTCATCCACAATGTACTTCCGGCCGAGTTTGGGCAGGATCTCGCCCATTTTTTCCAGGTAGATGCGCCGGGTGGTGACATCTTTGGCCTTGGCGTACTCTTCATACAGGGAGAGGAAGCGGGAGGCGTCACCCTTGGCACGGTTGATGCGGTCCAGGGCATAGCCTTCGGCCGCCCGGATGGTGCGTTCGGCCTCCCCTCGGGCTGCGGGGATGGCTGTGTTGTAAGCTTCCCGCGCCTTGTAGATCATGGTCTCCTTCTCCTGCTGGGCCTTGTTGACCTCGTTGAAGGAGGGCTGGACCGGTCCCGGCACGTTGGTCTTTTTCATCTCGATGGTGGAGATGGTGATGCCGGTCTTGGCCTCGTTGAGTTCCCTCTGGAGTCTCTCCTTGGCCGCCATGGCGATTTCGTCACGCTTGATGATCACCTCGTTGATGGTGCGGTCCCCCACCACCAGGCGCATGGACGCTTCGGCCATGTCCCGCAGCAGGTTCTCGGGCTGATCCACCTCAAAGAGGTATTTCACCGGATCTTCAATGCGGTACTGCACCAGCCAGGGCACGAGGCCCACGTTGAGATCGCCGGTGAGCATGAGGGACACATCGTCCCTGGGCGTCACGCCGGGCCGACCGGAATACTGGTTTTCGGTGAAACCGAACTCCTCTTTCCGGATGATGTCGACGTTGACCTTGGTGAGTTTTTCGATGCCGATGGGCAGCTTCAGGTGAAGGCCGGGCAGGGTCTGGCGGGAGTACTGCCCGAACCGCTGAATAACGCCCACTTCACCGACACCGATGGTGTAGATCATGGATTTGCCGAAAAATAGAAGAAAAAGAACGATGAGGATCAGTCCGCCGGGGAGCCTGAAGTTTCTAAACTGATTCATCAGGTCATCCAACTGCGGGGGGTTGGGGCCGTCACCGCCCGATCCTCCGCCGCCACCGAAGGGTTTTTTCTGACTCTGTTGTTCTCTGAGTTTGTCCCAGTCCCAATTCATAGTGGTTCCTGTGGTTTGTGATTGCAGATTCGTGAAGGGTCTCATGCCGAAGGCACACTGTTAAAAATCTAATAAAATGCGTGAAAACTTTCAAGGATCAAAGTGGAAACTCGCATAAAGTTGCGAGAGGGACCACACCGGAGGTTGACAGGCAGGGGCAGGTATGTTGAATCTTCGAGCCATGAAACGACATGGAAAAAAAGACGGGGCCACCCATGTGGGGGATCTCCTGTCACAACAGTTGGGCTCTTTGACCCAGCGTGCGGACCTTGAACTGCTCTCCCTCTGGAAGACCTGGACCGAGGCCGTGGGTGAAGAGGTGGCGCGCCACACACGCCCCAAGGCGTTCAAAGGGACCCTTTTGCTTGTCACCGTGGACAGCTCTGTGGCCAGGAGTATTTCCATGATGAAAGACGAGATCGTGGCCAGGATCAACGCACAGCTCGGGGAGGAGACCCTTCGGGAGATCCGTTTTTCCATCGGCCACGTGGCGGAGGATGAGCGTGGGTGACACCGAGCTCACCGCAGACACCCTGTTTGACGGCGAGCTGGTCCTCTATCAGGAGAAGAGGGGGTACCGGTTTTCCATGGACTCGGTGCTGCTGGCCCATTTTGCCGAGGCCGGAGACGCGGAATCCCTCCTGGACCTGGGGTGCGGCTGCGGGGTGATGCCCCTGGTCCTGGCGTGTCGGTACCCCGGCCTGAAACAGGTGGTGGGGGTGGAGCTCCAGGCCTCCCTTGCCCGCCTTGCCCGGCGAAACGTTCTGGAAAACAACTTGTCCCACCGGGCCTTTATCCACCATGCCGACATGCGCCGGTGCCAGGGGCCTTACCCCGGCGGCCCCTTTGACCTGGTGATCAGCAATCCGCCCTACACCCCCTTGGGCTGTGGCCGTCTGAACCCCCGGGACCAGAAAGCCATCGCCCGTCATGAAGTAAGCCTCTCCCCTTCCCAGCTTCTGGGATCCACCCTTGCCAACCTCGGCACCCTGCAGATTACTGCACCTGGTCTATCCGGCGGAGCGGTGCGAGGAGGTGCTGGCTGTTGCACACCAGAAAACGCTCTATCCCCTGCGGCTCCGCATGGTCAGTTCCCATGCCGGTGCGCCCCCCAAACGCCTGCTTCTCTCCCTTGGCAGGCTTCCCGGATCCTTCCACACCCTGCCTCCCCTGACGGTCCATCAATACGACGGAACCCTGACGGATGAGGTTGATAAAATGTTTAAAAAATAGGATGGTTGATGGCGACGGGTCGTCGCTTCGACCCCTGCGGCCCTGAAGGGACCAGCCTGTTGCCTGGTTGACAAAAGGCGTTATCCGCATGGATTTTTCGGCCCTGGCTCCAGGGTGGCTGTGAGTCGGGGAAAACGGGCATGTGCACTCAGCGTTCTAAGGAGATGGGGATGAAACGGTTGTTGACGGTTTTTTTCGTGTTGCTGGCAAGCGCGGCAGGGTGGGCCTCGGATGAGGTGACGGTACCGGAACCCCTGGCACCCTGGCAGGGGTGGGTCATGGACGGGGAGGCGCAGGTGGCCTGCCCCGGACTCAACGGGGAGAGCGACCGCGTTTTATGCCTCTGGCCGGGAACCCTTCACCTGGTGGCGGATCAGGCGCAGGGACGCTTCCGTCAGGAGGTGACCCTTTTTGCCGACGGCTTCGTGGGCCTTCCCGGGGACACCACCCTGAGGCCCCATACGGTGACGGCCGACGGCGCCCCCATCCCCGTGACCCTGGCTGACGGCAGGCCCCGGGTCTACCTTGGGGCCGGGCCCCACAGCCTTTCCGGCCGGTTCAGCTGGACCCGCCGTCCCCACGCCATCTCCGTGCCCCCCGCCACTGCCTCCGTTGCCCTGACCGTGGACGGTGGTGTGGTGGAAGCCCCCTACCTTGACGGCGACCATCGCCTCTGGATGAACCGCCCACGGCAGACGCCCAGGGAGAACGACCAGCTCTCCGTGGAGGCGGCGCGGCTCTTTGCCGACGTCCTGCCCGCCACCGTCACCACACGCCTTACCCTTTCGGTTTCAGGGGGCAAGCGCCGGGAAACCCTGGAGGGGATTCTCCTGGCCGACACCTCTCCGGTCTCCCTGTCCAGTGACCTGCCTGCCCGCATGGGGGAGGACGGAAGCCTTGAAGTGGACGTGAAACCGGGAAAATGGACGGTGACCGTCACCGCGGTCTACGACGATATCCTTTCCACCCTTGCCCCCTTTGCAGCCCCTTTTGGCCCGGAGGTCTGGGTGTTCAGGCGCTCGTCCTCCATGCGGCTGGTCTCCCTGGAGGGCTTGAAACAGGTGGATCCCCACATGACCCGCCTGCCCGAGGCCTGGAAACGCTTTCCCGCGTACCTGGCGAAAAAGGACGATGTCCTTGGCGTCACCGAGGTGAGGCGGGGCCAGGGGAAGGGCGCATCCCGCCTCACCCTGGACCGGGAGGTGTGGCTCGATTTTGACGGGGGCGGGGCCACGGTGAGGGATCGGATTTCCGGTGAGCTCAATGCCCGGCGATTTGTCTCTCTTCCGGACGGGCCCTTTCAGCCCGGCCGCATCCGCCTGGACGGGCGGGACCGCATGGTGGCCGACTCCGGTCGGGACCGGTTCGGGGTGGAGGTGCAGAAAGGTGCCGTTGCCCTTGATGCCGTCTCCCGCATGGGCAGGGACACCTCCCCCATGGCCCTGCCCGTGGGGTGGAACCTTGCCTTTGACCGGACCTCCATGGTGGTTCATCTGCCTGTGGGCTGGGGGATTCTGGCCGTTGCCGGGGCCGCCGTGGAGTCGGGGCGTGTGTTTCTGGATGCCTGGTCCCTCCTTGATTTTTTTCTGATTCTCGTGGTGGGGGTGGCTGCCTTTAAGATCTGGGGACCGATTTGGGGATGCCTCTTTGTTCCCGGCCTGGCCCTTGTGTGGCAGGAGCCCTTTTCACCGGGCCTTCTCTGGCCGGCGGTCCTTGTCACCACCGCCCTCATGCGTCTGGCCGTCCAGGGCGACGGACGGCTTGCCGGCCTGTGGGGCCGGGGGGTAAGGGGGCTTCACGGAGCCGTCCTCGTCTCTCTTGTTGCCGTCTCCCTTGTGTTTGCATCCCAGCAGCTTCGCCAGGCCCTGTACCCCCAGCTGGAGCTGCGGCATGGGGGGGCGTACCGTGGGGCTGGAATGGAAACGGACGGGGCTGCCCGGCCCATGGAATCCCCCATGGAGTCCATGATGCAGATGGATGAGGTTGTCTCCCGTTCCAGCCTTGCCAAAACAGAGAAAAGGGCTCGCCCGCGGATGGTCCTTCCCCCGGATGAGGGAGAGACCCAGACCGGGCCCGCTTTGCCATCCTGGCGCTGGATGCGTGTGGCCGCAGTGACGGGCCCGGCCGCCGAATCCCACAGCGTGACCCTGCACCTTGTGCCACCGAGCCTTCGGCGCGGTCTCCATGTGGTTCGGGTGGCTGTGCTGCTTCTCCTTTTGTTGCGGGTGGCCCCGGTGCCCCCCGGCGGTTTTTTCCGGCGGCAGGGGGCCCAGGCCCTGTTGCTGCTGGGTGTCTGTCTCTGCCTGCTTCCCCGGGGAGCTTCTGCCGACGCCTTTCCCCCTGCACCTCTCCTTGATGAACTTCGCTCCCGGCTCACGGAACCACCTCCCTGCGCTCCCTTTTGTGCTGCCCTGTCCCGGGCCGAGCTGACCCTGCCGCAGAAAGAGTCGGACCCGGCGCGCCTGGTGCTTCAGGTGGATGCCCAGGCCCACGTGGCTGTTCCCCTTCCGTCCGGGGACGGCAGCTGGCGCATCGCCTCGGTGGCCGATAAGCGAGGAAGAAAATTTGAGCTTCTGAAGGTGGACGGGGAGACCTGGGTGCGTGTGACCCCCGGGATCCATACCGTGGTCCTGAGCGCCGAGGGCGGCGGAGGCGAGTGGACCTTCCGGTTCCCCCTTGCGCCGGGGACGGTGCGGGTGGAGGGGACAAAGGGCTGGCAGGTCTCCGGGCTCACCGACACCCTCCAGGTGGACGGGGTGATCCGGGCCACCCGCATGGCCGCAGATGGGGACACGGGCAAGCCTCTTACCGGCAAAGGGCGACTGTTCAGCTGGTTCCGCGTGCAGCGCCGCATGGAGTTCGGTCTGGAGTGGCGGGTGGTGACCACCGTTACCCGCAACGGAGGGGATCTCTCCGGCCCGCCGGTGGTGATGTCCCTGGACCTTTTGGCAGGGGAGGAGATCCGAACCGACCTCAAAGGCGTCAAGCGCACCGGAGACTCCGTGTCCGTGACCTTTCCCTCCGGGGTGACGAGGAGGCGATGGGAGAGCGTGCTTCCCCCGGGCACGCCCCTTGCCCTCAAGGCCCCGGACAGCGGGCGCGTGGTGGAGGCCTGGACCCTTCACCTGGATCCCATCTGGCACCTGGCCTGGAAGGGCATCGCCCCCACAGGGGGCACGGACCGAAAAGGCATGGTGTGGCTGCCCAGGCGGGGAGAGACCGTGAACCTTTCCGTGTCGCGCTTTGCCGGTGCCGTGGGACGCACCCTCACCGTGGATCGGGCCCGTGTTACCCTTCGTCCCGGCAGGGGGGAGACCCGCATGGAACTCGAAGCGGGCATTCGCGCCTCCAAGGGGGCGGAGGTGGCGGTGACGAGCCGTTTCAACCCCAACGTCAAGGAGGTGACCGTCTCAGGAGAGCCGGTGCCCGTTCCTGAGGAGGGCGGGGCCCTTACCGTGCCCGTGGACCCGGGAGAATCCGAGGTCCGGGTCTCCTGGCGAGCCTCCGATACAAAAGGCTTTTCCCTGTTCAGTCTGCTGGTACCCCGCAAAACTGCCATGCCCGATCTCTCCCTGGGCCGCAGCACCTCAAACATCGACCTGATCATGCACCTGTCAAGGGATCGATGGATCCTCTGGACCCAAGGGCCCGTGCTGGGCCCTGCCGTGCTGATGTGGAGCATCGTGGCCTTGGTGATCCTGGCTGGGGCCCTGCTGGGCCGGCTCCCCTTTTCGCCCCTGTCCGGTACCGAGTGGGCCCTTCTGGGGCTGGGGCTTGTGACCCGCAGCCTGCCCGCCGTGGTGATGGCCGCCGGGTGGTTTTTCGCCCTGGAGGTCAGGCGGCGCAAACGGCCTTCAAAGCGCCTGGTGTTTAACGGCATGCAGCTTGGCCTTGTGGCCTGGGGCGTGCTGGTGGTGCTGGTCCTCTTTGAGGCGGTGAGAGCAGGACTCCTGGGGATCCCGGACATGCAGGTGTCCGGCAACGGCTCCACCGCCATCTTGCTGCGCTGGACCGTGAGTGGTACTGGGTGGCCGTGCAGGTTCACGAACCGGCCGTCTGGACCCTGCCGGTGTGGAGCTTTCGACTGGTGATGCTTGCATGGTCTCTCTGGCTGGCCCTGAAGGTGGTGGGATGGGGCCGGTGGGCCGCAGGCTCCCTGGGGGAAGGCGGGTTTTGGATGAGCAGGCCCGAAAAAAAGAAAGATCCGGAAGCGCCCGCCGCCCATGCGGAACATCCCGAGTCGTAACGCCAAGGCTTCTATGGCCAGTGCTGGCCCAAAAGGCAAGCCCCGGCGGCCCTGCCGCAGGGGCAACGCATTTAAACATTCAGTTGCCTCCGGCGGGTCGCTTTTTGAAAAAAGCTCCGCAAAAACTTTCCGGTAATAAAATTAAAGAAGAGGGGGCTATGCCCTGTAGGGACGCACCCTCAAAAAACAAGACCTGTTTGTCAAACTTTTCGAAAGTCCCCGGAATCCTTCCGGTTAAAGTCAAGCGAATGCCTCGAAATCGTTTGCAGGATGTCTGCTCCCATGCATTCGCCACAGGGTTTCCAGGTGCCCCCACCTGGCCGCCGGAGGCTGGTTTTTTCATCCGCTTTAACCATGGAAGGCCTCTGTTTGTTTGAGCGGGATACAAAAAAAAGCCCCCTTCGATCTGACTCGAAGGGGGCTTTTTTTTGAAATCTGAAGACACGGGGTGTTCAGCGGTGATCGTTGATCCTGTCCCGAAGAACCGATGAGCATTTGAAGGTGACGACCTTTCTCTTTTCCAGCATCATGTCGTCTCCCGTGGCCGGGTTGCGCCCTTTTCGTGCGCCTTTTTCTTTGACGCAGAACTTTCCGAACCCGCTGACCAGGACGTCTTCTCCTGACCCGATGGTGTCTTTGATGATTTCAATCAGGGTCTCCACAAGATCACTGCTGCGTTTCCTCGAATACCCTATGCTTTCCTGAACTTGATCCACAATGTTCGTCTTCGTAAGTGCCATTGTCGGTGCTCCCGCAAGATATTTCCAAAACTTGATGTTCCAAGGGTTGCGTGCAAAACAGTTATTCTTTATATGGGTAATTTTAATGAAAATCAAGAGTGTTACGGTGGGGAAGCACGTTTTTTTTACTGAAGGGCACGTCAGCATGCTTACCAATTCCCGCTGACTTCACCTGACAATGGGCCACGAGGATCTATCATGGTTACCACGGGTTCCCGTGGGAGGATCGGTAAATCCGACGCATCTCCTCAATGACTCCATGGTCGGGAGCGTAAGGGAGGTGGGGGCTTCCCGGGGTGGGAAGGGAAAACCTGGCTCCCTCGGGGAGTGCGTCCCTGCGCATGCGGCAGGCTTCTATCAGGAGGGGCTCCATGTTGACGGTGTCTGCTACGTTGTAGGCCAGAAGGGTCTCCAGGTAGCGCCGCTCCCCGGTTCGTTTGTAACGGTCCCACATCACCACGGCAGAAGAGCCGTCCACACCGGCCAGGTCCGTGCGACCCATGCCGAGGGTCTCTTCGCAGCGCTTGAGGCCGCCTTTGATGCCCAGGCTCCCCAGGACGTAGCGCAGGTCGATGTGGGCCATCTCCATGGGAATCCCTAAAACGCGTCGGATGACGGGGATGTCAAAGCATTTTCCGTTGTAGGTCACCACGGTGGTGAAGGGGGACACAGCCTCCCCGAAGTCGGCAAGGTTCTCTCCGTTGACGTAGGTCCGTACGGTGTTGCCGTCGTAAAGGGCGATGGTGGTGATATCACACCAGGGGCCGTCCCCCGTGGTTTCGATGTCAAGGTAACAGGTGGTCTCTTGAAAGCCCGGAAAGAGTCGCCAGGCCTCCCCGGCGGGCATGAGCCCCTCGAAGTGGAGGAGATCGCCCTCTTCATAGCGGCGGCGGGAGGTGCGGATGCCCGGAAGCACGGTGCCGGGCATGGGAAGTTTTTCACCCCGTTCGTGGGCCTCCTCGTAGAGAGACCAGGTGGTGATTCCCCGGTGCCAGAGCTTCTCTTCGGTGGCTTTGCCCACCCCCTGCATGTGGATGAAACTGTGTTGAATCACGGAAATTCCTTTAATATGTTGACAATGATCTTGCCGGGTTATTATGTTTCCTGTGCCATGACGGCGGGCAGCTTGCCATGCCCTTGCCGGACGTTTTCCGGTGGTGGCGGCTATGCCGTTTCACTCCGAAAGGAGCCGACCGACGACCCATCCATGGGTCAGCCCACCATAAACATCATATTTTCACCAACCTGACAAGGAGTCGTTATGCAGGGACACCCCGTCTCAGAAAGCCGTGTGATCCTCTCCCATCTCATGCTGCCCCAGGACGCCAACCCGGCGGGAAACGTCCACGGCGGCGTGATCATGAAGTACATCGACAACGCTGCAGGGGTGGTGGCCACGCGTCACTCCCGCACCAACTGCGTCACCGCCTCCATCGACCGCCTGGATTTTTTCAAGCCCATGTTCATCGGGGAGCTGCTTACCTTGAAGGCGAGCCTCAACATGGTGGGGAGTACCTCCATGGAGATCGGGGTGCGCGTGGAAGGAGAGAACCTTTTGACCGGTGAGAAAAAGCACGTGGCCAGTGCGTACCTCACCTTTGTGGCCCTCTACGCCGAGGACTCCAAGGTGAAAAAACTGCTCCCCGTGCTCCCGGAGACCCCGGAGGACAGCCGTCGAAACGAAGAGGCCCGTTACCGAAGGGCCCATCGTTTAGAAGAGAAGCAGCGCATGCTGGCCCGCCAGGAGACGGCGGGCTCCTGAGTCAGTCCGCGTCAAATGTTTCGATGTATTTTTTTGCGGTGCGCCGGTCCAGGCCCGTGATGCGGGCCACGTCGCCGTAGGTGCCGTACCGCCTGTAGAGCATGGCGCAATAGGTGCAGGTCAGGGCCTTCAGGTCCATCTCCCCGTTGCGGATTCCCCGGGCAAGGGCCTCGGTGAGGGAGGTGTCGTCCGTATCCCGGGAGAGGAGGTAGCTCCTCTTGATGAGAACCCTTCGGGTGCACTGCTCCAGCTCCCGGACGTTGCCGGGCCAGGGGTAATGGGGGCCGAGCTGGCGGTGGATGACCTCCAGGACCATGTCCGTGTACTCGGGGGATGCTTTGCCCACCATGCGGGTCACCGTGTGGTTCAGGAGGGTGGTGAGCTCCTCGGGGTCCTCTTCGATGCGGACCCGCAAGGGGGGCACGGTGATGATGTCCGAGCAGAGCCGGTAGAAAAAATCGTCCCGGAACCCCCCGCTGCCCGTGATCTCTTCAAAGGGGCGGTTGGTGGCGGCGATGACCCGGCCGTTGAACCGGGTCTTGAGGTGGCTTCCCACCGGGGTGAACTCGCGCTCCTGGAGCACCTGGAGGAGCTTGATCTGGGTGTGGCAACTCCCCCAGCTCGTCCAGAAAGATGGCCCCGTTGGGGCTGCACCGTTCCAAAACCCCTTTGTGGTCTTCCACGGCCCCTGTGAAGGCCCCTTTCTTGTGGCCGAAAAGTTCCGACTCCAACAGGGTCTCCGGGTACTGGGAGAGGTTCAGGGAGACAAAGGTGCGGGTAAAGCTCTCGGTGAAGGTTTTGCGTTCCGGGTCAAAGGGGATGTAGCCGCTTCGGCCGATGGCGATGGCAGCCGTGCCCTTGCCTGTGCCGGTCTCCCAGGAGCAGGGTGGAATCCGGCCTGCGGTTGATGAGGTAGCGGGCGTAAAGGCCGATATCGTCGGTAGAGGCGTCTCCGAGGGTGCGCCGGAGGTTGGCATGGCCCGGCTCTCCCCCACCAGGGAGTCCCGATCAAAAGAGAGGAAGAGGCACCCGGACTGGTAACACAGGGCCATGTAGTGGCAGAACTGGTCTGTGGTGAACCCCCGGTCCTGGAAAAAAGCCCGGGCCTCGTCGGCAAAGGGGACGGGCAGGGAGGTGTCCCCGGCCTCCACCTGGCGGTGAATCAGGGCGTCGAACCGCTCCCGGAAAAGATAGAAAAATTCAAAGACCAGGGCGTTCTCCACAAGGGTTTTGTCTTTTTTTTCTACCCGGTCGATGCGGGGGCGACCCGACGGCTCAAGGGCCTCCAGCCGGGCGCTTACCTCTCGGATGGTCTCATCAATGAGGCTCTCCACACGGGCACCGGGAAAGAGCCCTGCAATGCGGGTGTCGATGGCCTCCCGCTCCTCGGCAAAGGGGTTGGCGTAGATGGCTTCACTGACCAGGGCGAAGAAGATGCGTTGGGTGTCGGTAAGCCGGATCATGGGCTCTCCTCAGGTGGCGAGGCTGTGCATGAAAGGCACATGGATGACCTTGCGTTGATTTCGGTTGATATGGATGGTACACAAACCATCTGAGTGTGCCCTTGAACCCATGCCAGAGTAAAGGCAAATTTTGGCTGGACAATTAAATGCCACCCTCGTTCCATCCTTCATGACATGCATTGGGAGACCCCTATGATGATGCCCCGCGAAGACATATCCCCCGACATCCACCAGAAAAAACTGGCCCGGCGCTTCAGCTCGGTGTGGCTCATCGGTCCACCCATGGGAGACGAACTGCAAGCCTTGGTCTGCCATCTTTTTGACCCGGAAGAGGCCCGGGTGGCCCTGGGGCTTCCCTCTTATGTACCCAAAAGACTCAAGGCCGTTGCCCGGCGTGCACAGATGGCCGAGGCAGAGGCCCTTCCCGTTCTGGAACGCCTTGCCGCGCGGCGGGTGATCTATGGCGGGTCGTCCGGGTATTCTCTTATGCCCCTGATCCCGGGCATCTTCGAGTACTTTCTCATGAACGGCAAAGAGACCCCCATGCACCGGGGCTTTGGAGATCGCATCACCCGGCTCTTCGGCACGGGGTATGTGAAGGATTTCTTAGGCTGGGTCCGGGCCCCTGCCATCCGCAATATCCCCATCGAGGAGCATGTGTCCCACCAGCAGACCGTGGCCGACGCCGACCTGGTGGAAAAACTCCTGGCCGCCCACGACACCTTTGCCATCCTGAACGTCTGCCAGTGCCGACAGTCCGTGGCCTTTGCCGGTGGCCGCTGTAAACGGGCCCGGGTGGAGGACGGCTGCCTGCTCTTCGGCTCCTTTGCCGAAGGCGTGGTGCCCCAGGGCACCGGGTACCACGTCACCCGCGAGGAGATGCGGGCCGTGATCCGGGAACGCTGGGAGAGAAACCTCGTGCTGCTCACCGCCAACGTCTCCCACGAAAGCCCCAACGCCATCTGCACCTGCTGCGAGTGCTGCTGCCACGGCCTGGAGACCATCAACCACTTCGGCGGCATGGCCCTCATGGCCGAGCCCCGGTTTAAGGCCGTGGTGGATGCCAAAGCCTGCACGAACTGCGGTCGCTGCCTGCGCCCCTGCAACACCCGCGCTCACACCATCGAAAACAAAGAGCACCGCTACGACCCCACCCGGTGCATCGGCTGCGCTGCCTGCCTCTCCGCCTGCCCGGAAGGGGCCATCTCCCTGGAACCCAACCCCCTGTACATCCCCCCTTCGGAGAGCTTTACCCGCCTTTTTCTTCGGCTGAGCCCCAAGGTGGTCGCCTTCGGCGCCCGCGCCTTCCTGATCCGGTTGAAGGCCAGACTCTAACGATTCAGTTTGCCTTGAAAAGCGTGCCTCCGGCGGCAAGGTGGGGGCACCTTGAAACCCTATGGCGAATGCATGGATGCAGACATCTTTCAAACGATTTCGGGGCATTCGCGTGATGTGTGATGTCTGGCAACCGCTTTTTCATGATAGGCCCATTTCATTTTTCTGGAAATACGATGAGGGGTGTTGGGTATTTGCTTGATTTTAATTAGAAAAACTATGACGAGTCGCTTTTTTGAAACAAAGCTCCGCAAATAAAGCGAAAAAGTCGAATGTATCCCTGCGAAGCCTTGAAAGTCTTGTTTTAAACCTGTTTGTTAAACTTTTTAAACGTTTAGCCCCCGGCAGGGCCGCCGGAGGCGTTTTTTATTTATCTTTTGAGTGTTCCAGGGCATGCCAGATGGAGTGGACGTTGTAGTTCCACCTGGGAAGGATGAGGGTGATGAGAATGGATTCCACGGTGGAGGCCAGGTGGAGGATGGCGGAGAATCGGAAGGGGCCGCTCATGTCCTGGGTGTAAAGAAGGACGAGTAGGGAGATGGAGAGGAGCAGGGTGGCGCTCTTGGAGGTCCAGGTGTGATAGCTCGGGGTTCTGCCGAACTTGACGTAGCCGCAGGTGAGCTGGGCAAAGCTCCCCACCAGAACGATCATGAAGTAGCGCAGTTCGGCCTCCAGGAGATGGGGCCAGAGCCACCAGATGCAGGGCAGGACCGCCAGGGCCAGGAGGAAGTCGGCCATGCTGTCGAGCTTGGCGCCCAGTTCCGTGGTGTGCTTGAGCATGCGCGCGATGGCACCGTCAAAAAGGTCTGAGATCAGGGCAGAGGTGAGGAAGGCCAGGAAAGGGCGTTCTTCTCCGTTCCAGGCAAACCAGAGGATTACCGGTGAACAGGCGAGCCGGAAGAGGCTCAGGGTGTTGGGGACGGCATATAGGATCGTTCGTGCTATCTTTCCAGCCATACGTGGGTGTGCTCCGAGTGAGAATCTGAGGAAAAGTCCCAATGGCAGGGCTTTTGCATTGTTCTTTGAACAATGTACACTTCATATCACCGCAGGTTCCCCTTCGCAAGGAGGATATCCACGAAAAGGTTTGTGTGCGATCTTTTTTTGTGTTCCCGGCCGGGGCAGGGAACATCTGATGGGGTTCGCAGGTGATTGAAATATGTTTTTGTTCATAGTACCACTATACCCATTCGTCTTTCAGGCTGTCCACGGAAGCTGACCTTCGGGTAACCCCGGCGGGACACCCTCCGTCAGCCATCAAGGGGCTTTGGATCCCCCGCATGGATTATAGAAACGGCGGCCCCCCCAGGATTTTCGGGCCGCACGTTCGATGCGCGGGCTGTTACCATGCCGTTTTTCCGTGGCCCCCAACCCGTGATTTGGAGACCGTCATGTCCCCCATCCGAGACATCTGCATTACCGGCACCGACACCGATGTCGGAAAGAGCGTCCTCTCCCTTCTGGTGATGAAAATCCTTCGCGCCCAGGGCCTGGATCCCCTTTACCTGAAACCCTTTCAGACCGGTTGCCACAGCCCCATGCACCCGTACAGCGACCCCTCCTTTGTGCTCACCCTCATGGGCGGGCGTGTGACGCAGGCCAGGAAGTACCCCTGTTCTTACTGCTTTCGGGAAGCCAAGGCCCCCTATTTCGCGGCCCGGGAAGAGGGGAAAAAAATAGACCCGGAGGCGTTCAAGACCTTTATCCAGGAGAAGAGGGCCCTGGGCCGCCCCCTGGTGGTGGAAGGGGCTGGCGGAGCCCTGGTGCCGGTGACCGAGCGTTTGAACGTCATCGACCTCCTGGCCGAAGAAAAATTTATCCATGTTGTTGCCGCCCGTGCAGGCCTTGGGACCATCAACCATACCCTGCTTACCCTGGAGGCCATGGCCAGCCGTGGCATCACCCACCCCTTCGTGGTCTTCATCGACCGGGACGGCTCCACAGAGCCGGTGATGATCGCAGAGCACATGGAGGCCGTGGCCCGCATTACGGGTATTCGTCCCGTGGCGTCCATCGGGCGCATGTGCTGCATCGAGACCGAGGCCGACGCCATGGCCGAGCGCCTGCTTCCCCTGGTGCGGGCCCTGGGGCTGGAAGCGGAATGAGCCGGAGCCCTTATGCGTCCACGGTGACGGTGGGAGAGGCGGTGCCTTCGGGGACCCCCATCCTGGCGTTTCTGGAAGCGCGCTTTCCTGCCGTGTCTTCGGACGTCTGGGAAGCGCGCTTAGACTCCGGGCTCGTCACCGATGAAAAGGGCGCTGCCCTTACCCGGGATGCCGTGGTCTCCCCCCTGATGGTGCTGCGCTACTATCGGGAGGTGGCCCATGAAGATCCCATCCCCTTTGCCGAAGAGGTGGTCCATGTGGATGATCACCTCATCGTTGCCTGCAAGCCCCACTTTCTGCCCGTGATCCCTGCCGGAAAATTCGTCAACGAGACCCTTCTTACCCGGTTGCGAAACCGCTTCGACAACCCGGAGCTGATCCCCGTAAACCGCATTGATCGCGAGACCGCAGGCCTGGTGCTTTTCTCCAGGCAAAAAGAGACCCGCGGGCTCTACCAGGGGCTGTTCATGGAAAAAAAGGTGAGCAAGGTCTACGAGGCCCTCTCCCTGAGCCGCCCGGACGGGGTCGGCCCCTTTCATGTGACGAACCGGCTCGTCAAGGGAGATCCCTGGTTCCGCATGGCCGTAGGGGATGGGCCCTGCAACGCCGAGTCCACCATTGAGCTTATGGAACCAAAGGGTGCGGGTGGACTGTTCCGTATCTCCCCTGTCACCGGCAAGAAACACCAGGTACGCCTCCATATGTGCGCCATCGGCGCCCCCATTGAAAACGATCGCCTCTACCCGGACCTCCTGGACGAGGCCCCGCCCGATTTTGAGCGCCCCTTAAAGCTCCTGGCCAAAGAGGTGCGTTTCATCGATCCCGTCACCCAGACACCACGCCGTTTTATCTCGCCAAGATCCCTTGATTGACTGTGTGCACCGAGGCAACAACCAGCGCCCATGGGGAATGCCTATCTGTTAACCCTGCGCGGAGACGCAGTTGACAGCTCGGGGGATATGGCTGTATAACGGGCCTTTAAATACAACCAAGGCCCTGTGGCCCGGGGCAAACGCCAGCCGGGCAGCATGCGCAACCGAGACGGTTTTTTGCGGGGCTTTTTATTCAAGGAAAGCGACACGCCACCATGCATACCCATGAACTGATACGCCAACTCATTGCAGACCCCTCCTACCAGGTAGGGGAGGAAGAGGCCCTGCTTCTGTCCGAAGCCGGGCACGAATCCCTCTTTCTCCTGTTTGAAGCCGCCCGGGTGAGGTGCTCCCAGAATCGGGGAGACACGGTGTTCCTCTGCTCCATCGTCAACGCCAAATCGGGCAAATGCTCTCAGGACTGCGCCTTCTGCGCCCAGTCCTCCAGCCACGACACCGGGGTGGACATCTACCCCCTCATGGACGAGGAGACCCTGGTGGAGCGGGGCCATGCCATGGCCCGTGCCGGGGCCACCCGCTTCGGCATCGTCACCAGCGGGCACAGCCTGAACGACGCCGAGATCGATCGGGTCTGCCGGGTAACCGAGCGCCTGAGAAAAGAGACAGACCTTGCCATCTGCGGCTCTTTGGGCATGCTGGACGCCAAGCGGGGCGAGCGCCTGCGGTCAAGCGGCATGGGGCGGTATCATCACAACCTGGAGACCTCCCGCAGCCACTTCGACGCCATCTGCACCACCCACACCTACGACGAGGACATCGAGACGGTCCAGCTGGCCGCTGAGATGGGCTTCGGCGTCTGCTCCGGCGGAATCCTGGGCATGGGCGAGAGCTGGGCCCAGCGCGTGGAGCTGGCCCTGACCCTGAGGACACTCAACGCCGATACCATCCCCATGAATTTCCTGACCCCGGTGCCCGGGACCCGCATATGGACCTGATGCGGGACTGGACGCCTTGAAGTCCGTGGCCCTGTTCCGGCTCATCGCCCCTGAAAAGCGCATCACCGTCTGCGGCGGGCGCGAGGTGACCCTCCGGGATTTTCAGTCCTGGCTCTTTCCCGCCGGTGCCGACGGCCTCATGGTGGGCAACTACCTCACCACGGCCGGGCGCTCCCTTGACGACGATCTCAAGATGGTGGCCGACGCCGGGCTCATCGTGGGAGAGGTGTAATGGAAGCCGTCCTGTCCGGACTCTTCCGGTTCGACGGCTCAGACCCTCTGTACAAGGGCCACTTTCCCGGCAACCCCGTGGTCCCCGGGAGTCTTGTGGTGGAGGCTTTTTATCATCGCCTCAGGGATGAAGGCCACGCACCTGTTGCAGCAAAAAATTTCAGGTTCAGGGTGTTTGTCCCGCCCGGGGAGTATCGGTATACGGTCCGCTGCGAAAAGGGGCGGGCAACCTGCACCCTGTTCACCGATGAGGCTCCGGCCGTGACCGGAGAGATGGTGCTGCCATGACGTTTTCCGGACAAACCGTATTGATCGTGGGGGGGAGCTGCGACATGGCTCTCTCTCTGATTCCCTTCCTTGCAGGGGCCGGCCTTCGGCCTGTGTCCACCTTCAGGGCAACGGAAGGGGAACAAAAAATTCGTAATGCAGGCGGCACGCCCTGCGCGTTCGCCCTTCAAGACGCCCTGGAGCCCGACGGGTTTTCAACGCTGGATGCCCTGTTCCAAGACGGCGGCCCCGACTACCTGGTGGACTTTGCCCACGGAAACTTCGAAAGCCTTGTGGCCACGGCCGATGTGGCGGCAACGGGGCGCTACATGCAGGAGAACATCACCTGCCGCGCAGCCCTTGTGAAGTGGGCCTCCCGTCGCATGATGGCAGGCCGTTTCGGCCGGATGCTTTACGTCTCCTCCACGGCCGCAGCCCTCCAGAACGGCGGCCAGGGGTTTTACGCCGCCTCCAAGCAGGCCTCGGAATCCCTCTACCGGGGCGCGGGCATCGAGCTGGCCAAAAAGGGCATCACCAGCGCCATCCTGCGGCCCGGCTACGTGTCGGCAGGCCGCGGCACCGATTACCTGGAGGCACACGGAGACCGGATCCGGCAACGGGTCCCCCTGGGACGCGCCGCCACCCCCGCCGAGGTGGCCGAGACACTTCTCTTTTTGCTTTCCGACGCCGCACGCCCCATCAACGCCACCGTGGTCACCATGGACGGCGGCCTTACCGCGTGCAAGTAGGGCCTGAAAGCATGCCCTCTATGGTTAAAGTCGGGAGCAAAAAACAAGCCTCCGGCGGCGAGGGTGGCGAAGCCACAATATCGAAAACACCTCGAAAGCTGATTGCCATTGCGCTTTGCCCTTCGTGCCTCAGGGCAAAGCGCAATGGCCTTCGGCTCGGGCTTCGCCCGACATGAACGCTGATGGTTTGTGCGGGTTGGCTCACAAGCATCGAAGTTACCGGATACGTTGTCGTTCCTTGCCCATTGTCGATTTAACCGCACTGCCTATGGTGTAAACACTTCGAAAGCAAGCTGCGGGGGCCAATCATACTCACTTTTGAATAAAATTGGCCCACATGTGTTTTTTTTAAACCTGTTTGTTAAACTTTTCAAAAGTTTAGCCCCCGGCAGGGCCGCCGGAGGCAAGCTGAATCGTTATTCTCTTATATGTGGAGTGATACTGAGCCCATGACTGTTTTTGAAAAAATCCAGGCCACCCTGGCCGATATCCTGGACGTGGACGAAGAGCGCATCGGATCCGAGACCTACCTGTTCCGGGACCTGGACGTGGAGTCCATTGATTTGCTGGAGCTGGCCGTGAGCCTGAGTTCCGAGTTCAACATCGATGTCAACGACGACGAGGTCTTCCTCAAAACCCTGCGGGTCTACCTGAGCGAGCCTGGGGACCACGTCACCGACACCCGGGCCTACCTCATGGAAAAATACCCCTACCTCACCGCGTCCCGCGTGGACGAGATCCTGGCAGATCAGGACGGCGGCCCCGTCCTCAAGGTAAAAGACATCGCTGACTACGTCTCCTGGCGCAGTGATGCTGCATAATTAAGGAGTCTTCATGCGCAGGCGTGTGGTGGTGACGTCCATGGGGGTGGTTTCATCCTTGGGGGCGACACCGGAAGAGATTGGAGAGAGGCTTTCCGTCGGGGCGCCCCGGTTTGTGTTTACCGGGGAGGATGGGCTTTGGGCTGCCCCGGTGGAAGGCTTTGACCTCAAGGCGTACACCGGGCGTTTCAAGGCCGGCCGGTACCTCAACCGTGGGGCGCAGTTTGCCGTGGCATCGGCTGCAGCGGCCATGGAGATGTCCGGGCTTTCCGAGAAGCAGCGGGCCGACACCGGTCTGTTCTGCGGGAGCGGGCCCAATTTTGATGTGGGGGAGGAGTTTGCCAGGATCGACCATGGCGAGATCTCCGAGGAGAGGCTCTCCGCCTTGTGGATGCTCCGTTTTCTCCCCAACACGGCGGCATCGGCCATCTCCCGCCTCACCGGCATTCACGGGGAAAATCACACCTGCGGCAGCGCCTGCGCCGCGTCATTGACGGCCCTTGGGGAGGCGTACCGAAAGATCCGGGACGGGTATCTGGACACGGCCCTTGCAGGGGGCGGCGATTCCCGGATCAATCGGGGCGGGCTCCTGGCCTACGGCATGGCCCGGCCCTGCATCGAAGCGACAGCGACCCGTCCACGGAGTACGCTCCCTTTGATGCCCGCCGAAAGGGCTTTTTGCCCGGAGAAGGCGGGGCGTTTTTCCTTTTTGAAGAGCTGGAGTACGCCAGGCGGCGGGGGGCCGAGATTCACGCCGAGGTCCTGGGGTTCGGCTCCTCCCTGGACGGCTACAACATGACGGCCCCGGATCCTTCGGGTACCTGGGCGGAGAAGGCGGTTCGCCTGGCCCTGGACGAGGCGTTTCTGCTGCCCGAAGAGGTGGACGCGGTGTCGGCCCACGGCACGGCCACCGACCTCAACGATCGCATGGAAGCCGATCTTTTCAAGCGGGTTTTTACGTCCCGGAAACCGGCCATCCTGGCCCCCAAGGCGTGGCTGGGCCATCTGGCCTCGGCCTGCGGGGCCGTGGAACTGGCCGTGATGCTGGCCGCCCTGAAGAGCGGTGTGCTGCCCTCCAACCCCAACCTCACCGAGCCCCTGGACCCGTCCCTGGATGTTGTAACGGGCCCTCGAAGTGCCGACGGGGTCTCGACCCTTTTGTTTGAAAACTTCGGGTTCGGCGGCCAGAACAGCGCCTTGGTGGTGCGCAGGTGGCAACCATGACCCAGGTTCTTGAGACCCCTTTTCTGATGCTCTCCCGGATTTCGTCCGTGGAGGAGAAATCCATGACGGCTGCCTCCGCAGAACTGGGCGGCGAGCCCCATGGTCTTCTGGAGGCCATGGCCCAGTGCGCCGCCTATCATGTGCGGCATCTTACTGATTTTTCCCGCCAGGCTTTTCTCATGAAGGTGACTCGAATACCTTTTTCGTTGCCCCGGCGGTGACAGGGGTGGTGACCCTCACCGCTGTCCTTACGGGATCGGCCACCGATGCCCGGGCCTATCAGGTGTCGGCGGAGATTGGGGGCGAGACCGTCACGGCCTCCCTTCTCATCGGCACCACGCCCTATGACGACCGTTTCGAGGCCGCCCGCCTCAGCCCTCACTATCAGGAGATTTTTCAATGTTTGACACGCGCTTGAGACAGAAACTGGCCCTTCAGAAAGAGAAGGGGCTTTACCGCAATCCGCCTGTGGTGGAGGGCGGGGACGGGCGCACGGTGACGGTGGACGGGCGTACCCTTGTTAACTTTGCCTCCAACGACTACCTCGGCCTGGGGCGCTGTGAGGCCCTTCGCACCAAGGCCGCAGAGGCGTTTTCGCGCTATGGCACCTCCTCGTCGTCCTCACGGCTTGTGTCGGGCAACGGTTCGGCCATCCGTGAGGCGGAAAAAGCCTATGCCGACTATTTCGGCTACGAGGACGCTGTTTTTTTCCCTTCCGGGTACCAGGCCAACCTGGCCATCCTCTCCACCCTTTTCGGGCCGGAGGAGACCCTTTTGTTTGACAAGCATGTCCACGCCAGCACCGTCAAGGGTATGCAGCTGGGGTCCGCCCCGTTTAAAGGTTTTCGCCACAACAGCATGGGGCATCTGGAAAAAAGGCTGAAGAGCGCCTCGGGCCAGCCCGGGGCGCGAACCCTATCTTCAGCATGGACGGGGACACCCCGCCTTTGGCCGAGCTTTCCGATCTGAAAGAGGAGCTCGGGTTTCTTACGGTGGTGGACGAGGCCCACGCCTACGGCGCCATGGGCATCGGAGGACGGGGCATCGCCCGGGGTGTGGCTGACGTGGCTTTAGGTACCTTCGGCAAGGCCATGGGGCTTTTCGGGGCTTTTGTGCTGCTGCCCTCCCTGTATCGGGAGTATCTCTTCAATTTTGCCTCCCCCCTTATCTACACCACGGCCCTGCCCGAAGCCCACGCTGTCACCGCTCTGGCCGTGCTGTCGGAGGTGGAGCGGGGCGATGACCGGAGGGAGCGCCTTTCTTATCTCAGCCGGAAGCTGACCCGGCTCCTCACCGACCGAGGGTTTACCGTCTGCGGCGAGGCCCACATCCTTGCTGTTCAGATCGGCAGCGAAGAGCGTGCCCAGGAGCTGGTGACAAAGCTTTTTCACCAGGGGTATTTTGCCTTTACCGCCCGTTTTCCCACCGTTCCCATGGGCCAGGCCATTATTCGCCTGAGCCTGACAGCCAACCACACCGAAAAAGACCTGGAAGATTTTTCCGACGCACTGGCCGCATTGGACCGTTAGCCCGGATACGTCCCAGGGGCCTGGGCTGCCGGGCCATGGGGCTGCTTAGGCTGTGTTTTGTTGGCCGTTCCCCTTTAAGTGAATTTGCCAGTTACCGGAAAAGGATTGATTTTGCTTTGTCAAAGTGGTAACAATGTTCGCTATAAATAACACGGTGCGAATAACGAATCTGTGGCCATTCGCTCGGCGTGTTGCCGGCGTGGTCACATGATAACCCCAGGGACCAGTCCCAGCCAGGGAGGACGGCATGGCTTTTTCCGCCCGGGATTTCCGTCATTATATCGTCTGTGCCTTTATTTTATGTGCCTTTTGTGCGGCAGGGGCTGTGGCGGCCCCAAAGCCTATGAAGGAGTGGGAGCTGGGCGGGGTTGAAGCCAGGACCGGGGTGAACCTGGGGTTCGACAACCTTGTGGTGGAGAGCACCGGCGGCAGCTCAAGGTTTGTGCCCGATGACCAGAACAAGCCGGATCACTACCTTGAGTTCACCTCCATGGGAGTATACCGCACAGATGGAGATATCTCCATTGCTGTGCAAATATGTTGCCCCACAGCGGCAGTGGTTCATCAAGGACACGGCCAAGGTCCGGAAAGGGGAAGCGGGCATGATCGGCCTCGGTATCGACTGGTACTACAAGCACAAACGCACAGACCCATACGAGATCAACAAGGGGAGTGACTTTACCCCTCCGGCCGAGGCCCGGGGGGTGACGGCGGTGGTGATCTCCATGGACAACGGCGAGGAGCCCTTCACGGTGGGGTCCAGCAGCAGCAATCTCAATTTTTCCGCCATCGGGTCATACACGGACATGGGAGAGGACGTCGGTGATCGCATTGTGTCCGGGCTGCTGGGGGCGGACACCGGGCTTCTGTCCATGACCGGTGTAAAGAACCTGGGCCAGCGGGTGACCCTTTACCCCATCGGAACCATAGACGGCTACGTCGAAGGGGAGGGCATTGCCCTGGAGCTTCGGAGCAAGACCACCATCGACGAGGTCACCATCTCCCGGGAGATCGGCGGGGAGACCTTCGTCAACCTGAGGGCCTCGGGGATTCACATGCGCGAGAGCTTCAGCCAGGAGCTCCATGTCCAGTACAACAGGTGGGGGGACATGGACAAAGACTACTTCGCCAGCGACGCCCCGTCAGAGTACCTGGACAGCACCTACGACCCGGATGGTTTTTTCGGCAGCGATTACAACCCGGACCACGTCATGCTTTCGCGTAACCTGGTGAGGTCCCCGTATACGGGGGGGCCGGGGTATCACAACATGTACGACGGGTTCATGCTCAACGGGAACATCAACCAGATCGATTTTGCCGACCGCATCTCCGGACGAAAGCTGGTTCTGGACCACGGTCAGATGACCGAGGCCGACGTAATCACGGGCAAGAATTTCGACGACCCCGGCAAGCTGGATAACGATTACCAGATCCATAACCAGGACATGGCCAATGACATCGAGATCCTGGAACGTCCCATGACCATCCAGGTGAAGACAGGGCGGAATTACAAAGAAGCTTCTACCCGCACGGGTCTGGCCGAGTCTGTTTACGACGAGCGGAGTTTTATCGCCATCAACTGGCCGCGCCACGGCTCGGTGCGGGTGGAGGACCTCCAGGGGTTCGTCGGACATCCGCTGGCAAGGGCGATAACCAGTTCGGCCCCAGCATGGGGGGCGTGATCCTGGACGGCATGCGTGCCAAGAAGACCTACCTGGAGATTCCCGGTCGAAATGAGATGTACGCCATTACGGAACAGAACATCGACAGGTCGGATTCCAACAACTGGGTTCGCCACTACTATCTTTACGAGGCGGGCAAGCTGCCCGATGAGATGAATCCCAACGGCCTTCCCTCCAACCAGGCGGACTGGGACCCCATCGGGCGGGGTCAACTCGACTTTTTAAGCAAGCTGGGCAACCCGTCGAATCCCACGGGGGGGCGGTGGGACCTCTACGATATCAAGAAGATCATGCCGGACGGGGTAACCTACGACTTCTGGCATATCTACGAACCGGAGTATCCCGGTTCCGGTGCGAGATGGGTACCGGATCATTGACCGCGATTGAGGCCCTTGAGCGTAAAAGGAGAAGGTCCATGGGGTGTGAAAACCACAGGCGTGAGAGCTTCCGGCGTACCCTGGCATGTGTGCTTGCCCTGGCGTGGTTCTGTGCATGGGCAGGAACGGTGCGCCTAGCCCATGGCGCGGTACGCCCCATGAGCGACGGTGCCCTGTCCGACATCACGGCCCAGACCAGCCCCATCTCAGTTGATATCGAGCGGGACACGGTGCGGATTTTTATGGACACGTACCTGGAGGTCTATCAGGAAACGGACAGGGTGCGCCTGGGGTACTACTACAAGTCTCCGGCCGAGCTCACTACCCGAAAAGGCCTGAACCCGGGGGATTATGTGAGAAAATACATTCCCTGGTCGGTCCCCGTTTCCTATCACCACCTGTTTGAAAACGGTGACCCCCGGATTGAGTGGCATCCCGGCGATGTGCCGGCACACGACAGCACCCCCTGGGAGAGCAAGCGGTTCAGAGTGGTCATGAACCCGTGGGTCACCGAGGACTCGCAAAAGATCTACTCCCCCTGGGAGGTGGCCACGGAGTACACCCTGCACAAGGGCGAGGACAAGGACCTCTCTTTGGAGACTGTCTATGTGCCCTACGTGGACGACGACAACTACCTGTACAAGTACAAGTACAAAAAAGTTCTGGACATCGCCCCATCCCACAGCTGGGTGGACGGGGCGCAAGGGGACAACAACGCCAACGGGCTCTTTTCCACCCGTCCCTATCGCAACCGGAACTACCTGGACTGGGATTTTTCCGTGGACAACCTGAGGATGGGGATCAGCCCGGACGAGCCGGTCCGCATCAACGGGCTGGTGATTCGTCTCAAGTACGACAACATTGCCTCCGCCGACCGAAAGCTGACGGACATCATCGTGGGAACCAACGACCTGCAAGGCGACCTCTCCTTTGATTACAAGCGGGCCACGGGGATCTATAGCCCCAAGCTGCCTCACCAGGCTCGGCAGATCGCCCTGCAGACCGGAGGGGACGGCAACAGCCTGGCCGGTTCGGACCTCGGGGAGGAGTTTAACTCGACCCCCATTCCCGCCATCTATCAACGGGACACCATGATGTCCCTTGTGGATCAGTTCAGCCTGTCTCGAAACTACAAGAATCCCAATGGAAAATCGTGGGTGGACGCCGTGCCGGACAACCCCTTGAGCAATGCCCAGCATTCGGGCTTTTTTATCCGTATCGGCCTGGACCGGAACAGCCCCCATTTCGGGTACCAGCTTGTGGGGGGCTACAGCGAGCGAATTGCCTGCTCGTTCCAGTACAAGGGCGAGTCCATCAACACCTCCCTGCACAACTGGTGGAACGGCATCGAGCCGTCGGCCGCAACGTCCCAGTACCCGGCCTCCCTTCAGAAGGTTTACCAGAATGACCCCAATGTCACCGGGTTTTCCTATTTTGGGCAGGACCCGAATTATTTCCCGTAAAATGTGTGCTGACCCGTCGGGTCTTTGTTGTGGGGCCGGTGGCGTGGGAACGGGACCGGGCTTTTTTGATGTCCTGTCCAGGTGGTGTTCCCTGAAAAAGGGACCACAAGGTCTCCGGCCGGTTGAGCTCCGTGGGCTCAGCCGGATTTTTCGTTTTGGGAGCCGGGGTACGGCAGGCGGTGTGTCTCCACAGGCGCGTGGGTGTTTACCGGGAACTCCTTTCTTTGCCTAATGAGTTGCCGTTGCGCATTTGCTTCTTTTTCTCTGTGGAAAGGTGTTGCTTTTTATGCATTATTGATATAATTATCCCGCTCGTTTGTTCCTTCTGAATCTCTTCATGTGATTTTCTTTCATCCAATCCGGATCGATACCTTTGCCCAGAGACGTAAAGTGAGTTCTGTATGACGGCCTTGGAAGAAGCTGAAGGGCGGATTGTGTATGCTGCGTGTGACGGGTTTCTGCATGGATTGTGCGGCACCGGAAGACACAGCATCTGATTCGTCGGGGGGCCCTTTGCGGGAAAGCCGCGGGGTGCGTTTTGCATGCCGGAAGAGATGGTGTGGCAGGGGCAACAGGGCACGGCGTCATGGGGGATCACCCCTTTGGGCAGATCCTGAGATCTGTTTTGTGAATGACTGCATGAGCCCAAACCGTAACCGTCTATACACATAAGGAAACCCAAATTATGACTCAGGTAAAGAAACATTTTTTCAGCGGCGGCCTGAAAGGGGCTGAAGCGGCATTCGGCGAGCAGGCAGAAAAATACGGAATCACCGAGACCACCTACGCCTTTGAAGGGCAGACCCTTACCCGTGAGGTGAACGTGGAGATCCTCTCCGAAGAGACCCTCAAAAAGGGCGATGTCAGCATGGAGATCGTCTCTGCCCGCATGGGACGACGCTACGCCCAGGCCGACAAGATCCGCAAGGTCTTCCAGGTGATCTTTCACATGGTGAACAAAGGCTGCCAGGTGCTGGCCATTGGCTGGATCCAGGACGACAACACCGTCAAAGGCGGCACCGGCTGGGCCGTGGAGCTCGGCAAATTCTTCAACCGCCCCGTCAGCGTTTTCGATCAGGACAAGAACCAGTGGTATACCTGGAAAGAGAACCGCTGGGCCCTGGACACCCCCGTCATCACCCAGGACACCTTCTGCGGCACCGGGACCCGGAACCTTTCCGATGAAGGCAAGGCCGCCATCGACGAGTTGTTCAAGCGCTCTTTTGCGTAACGAAAAAAAGCCCCGGCTTTTGCCTGGGGCTTTTTTGTATTGATCGTTCAAAGGGGGCGTCAGGTGGCGCTTAGGAGTTTCCGTGCTTCATCGCCCACCGTGGTGGTTGTCAGGTGCCAGCCGGTGTAGAGGGTAAAGGGGTGGGAAGATCCCACCAGCCCTTGGGCTTGGGGCCGCGCCTCCTCATCTCCCGTGCGGGCGGCAAAGAGCAGGGCAAGGCCTTGTTTGACGGGGTCCGTGGAGCGGAGGTGGCCCCTGACATCGGCCAGGGCAGGCCTCACCTTTTCAGGGTCTGCTTCGGCGAGCCTGCAGAGCCCCCAGAGTGCCCCGCGTTGAAGGATTTCGTGTTCCAGGAAGTTCCCCTCTTCACTGACATAAGAGCAGAGGATACGGTGGTACTCATCGGCGAGCAGCCGGTTGACGGCCGTGATCTCTCCCATGGCCTCGGGCGCTCCCCATCCGATCCCCCCGGACTCGTCGTTTAAGGTCCACATCAGGCGTCGCATCACCACACGCGCCTCTTCCAGATTTTCCCCTGCCAGGGCATCGGTAACCATCCCCAGGGAGGTTACGGCCCGCCATCTGATCTCCTCCTGTCGATCACAGAATAAGCCGATGAGGGGGCTCACCAGTCGCCTTAATGGGTGGCTGAGGAGTTCCGCCTTGACGTTATCGTGCGTGCCTTCCAGAAGGAGGGTGCGAAGGGTGCGTTTGATCTCCCGTCCACCGGGGGTGTCGTTGTCGGTCATGGGACCTCCTCGAAAAGGCTTCCCCTCCGGCGAGGCCGCCGAAGGCGAGCGGATCATGATTCGGCGCTTTTGGCCTTGACGGTCTCACCGATGAGGACACCGTAGTCAAAGCACGCCTTCAAGGCCTCGGGGTCGGGAACGTAGAGGGTGCGCAGGCCGTCGTCGATGCGCTCGAATCCCATGGTGTCCAGCTCGTTGTTGAGGAGCTTCACCGCTTCGCCGCTCCAGCCGTAGGAACCAAAGGCAGCCCCGAGTTTGCCCTTGGGCTTGAGGCCTTTCATGTAAGACAGAACATCGCAGAGGGTGGGGAAGATCCCGTTGTTGAGGGTGGGAGATCCCACCACCAGGGCCCTGGCGTCCATGAGTTCGGTCATGATATCGCTTCGGTGCCAGTTGCGGACGCTCATGGGGATGACCTCGACACCGGTGGAGCGGGTGCCGTCCACGATTTTGCGGGCCATTTTTTCCGTGGAGTTCCACATGGTGTCGTACATGACGATCACCTTCTCTCTGTTCTCCTGACGGGCCCAGGAGGCGTAACGGTCCAGAATCATCTCCGGGTTTTTCCGCCAGAGGATTCCATGGTCCGGGCAGATCATGTTGAGGGGCAGGTCCATGGACTCAATGGATTCCAGGAGCTTTTCCACCCTGGGGGCAAAGGGCAGGAGGATGTTGGCAAAATACTTTTTGGCATGCTCGAAGAGCCCTTCGCCCATTTCGTCATCAAAGTTTTCGTGGGACGCGTAGTGCTGGCCGAAGGCGTCGCTGGAAAAAAGGATGCCGTCCTCTTTAAGGTAGGTGAACATGCTGTCCGGCCAGTGGAGCATGCGGGTTTCGATGAAGCTCAAGGTGCGCTTGCCCAGTTTGATCTCCGTGCCCGGTTTGACCACGTTCAGGTTGATCTTTTTACCGTTGAAGTGGGCGGCAAGGGCTTTTTCTCCCATTTTGGAGCAGTAGACGGGGGTCTCTTCTCCGATGAGGTGAAGGACCCGGGGCAGGGCGCCGGAGTGATCCATCTCCGCATGGTTGCTGATGATCATATCGATTCGCTTGGGATCGATGACCTTGCGGATGTTCTCCATGAACTGATGGGTGAAGGGTTCCTTGACCGTGTCGATGAGCACCACCTTGTCGTCATCGACGATAAGAAAGGCGTTGTAGGTGGTCCCCATGTAGGTGGAGTACCCGTGAAAGTCTCTGATGTTCCAATCCTTGACACCCACATCGTAGATGCCTTCGGCGATTTTAAGTGGTCTCATGGCTTGCTGTCGTCCTTTTTGTTTCCGGATGGAAAACCCGGATCCCCGTGCGAACATGGCCGAGGGAATCCGGGTTGAGGATACCCGGGGATCACTCCCGGGGTGTTACCTGTTACACTTCTTCAAACTCAGATTTTCCCACACCGCAGACGGGGCAGAGCCAGTCTTCGGGAAGATCTTCAAAGGCGGTTCCAGCCTCAATTCCGTTTTCGGCGTCTCCCTCTTCCGGGTCGTAGATATAACCGCATACCGTGCACTCGTACTTTTTCATCGGATCACCTCACTTGGGTTGTTGGTTGGGTGTGGTTCGGTTTAAAAAAAACCGTCTGTTATTTGTCAAAATAGCGTTTCAAAAGCCCGGCAAAGGCCTGGCCGTGTCTTGCTTCATCCTTGCACATCTCGTGAACGGTGTCGTGGATGGCATCCAGGTTGAGCTGTTTGGCCCGGGTGGCAAGGTCTTTTTTGCCCTGGCAGGCTCCGTGCTCGGCATCCACGCGAACCTGAAGGTTGGTGCGGGTGTCCGCCGCCACCACCTCGCCCAGGAGCTCTGCGAATTTGGCCGCGTGCTCCGCCTCTTCAAAGGCGATGCGTTTGTAGGCTTCGGCCACTTCCGGGTAGCCCTCCCGATCGGCCTGACGGCTCATGGCGAGGTACATGCCCACTTCGGTGCACTCTCCGGTGAAGTTGGCGCGGAGCCCTTCGATGATTTCGGGGTCCACCCCTTTGGCCACGCCGATGACGTGTTCATCGGCCCAGGCCAGGGTGCCGCCGGCGCCCTGCTCCTTGAATTTCTCCTTGGGGGCCTTGCACTGGGGACAGTGGTCCGGGGGCACATCCCCTTCGTGGATGTAACCGCAGACGGTGCATCCCCACTTGGCGGTCGCCTTTTCTTCGGCAACTTCCTTGAATTTGTCGGAAGGAACGCCGCACTGGGGGCAGGCTTCAGGGGGAGTGTTTCCTTCGTGGACATAACCGCATACCGCACAGACAAACGTTTTCATTTCTGCTTTTGCTCCTTTGTTTCCGTTCAGTTTTCGCTCCACGTCGCTTCGCTCAGATGGGCTCAAGGGGTGAGCCCCGGCAAGGAGTGTTTGTATCTCGTTAAAATGGTCGATGTTTCCCACCATCTGGCATCCCGTCAGGCATCCCTGCTGGAAAACAATTTTTTTATACGTGCATTCATCGCTTCGGATGATGGACTCTTCGGTGCCTTCAGCGTCCACGCTTCCCACCGATGCAAGGTAGATTCCCGTGACCTTGAGCATGGTGGCAAAGGCAGGCTCGCGGTAGCTGGCTTCGTGTCCGCTCATGTTAAGGCCTGCGATGCGTCCCTGGGCAAGGCCCGTGGACCAGATGCCGTGGACGGTGCCGTTGAAAAGAGCGCAGTCTCCGGCAGCGTAGACGCCTTCAAGGGGGGTCTCCATGGCCTCGTTAACAGGAATCCCCTGCTGTGAGGGGAGCCCCGATGCCTCGGCAATGTCTGAGACCGGCCGGATACCGGCGGAGATCAGGACCATGTCCGCCGGGACCAGGGTGCCCGAGGAGGTGATGACCCCCGTGACCTGCTGCTGGCCGGTGATCTCTCTGGCCGCCGTGCCCGTGTGAAACTGAAATCCCTGTGCCACCATTTTTTCCATGAGCAGTTCGGCGCCCTTTGCGTCGAGCTGCCTCGGGAGGATCCGGTGGGCATACTCCAGAACCGTCACCTTCTTCCCCCGTTTGATCAGGGCGTGCCCTGCTTCAAGGCCCAGGAGCCCGCCGCCGATGATCACCACATTGTTGACCTCCGGGGCGCGGGCAAGGATTCGCCGTGCATCGTCAATGCTGCGAAGGGTAACGACTCCTTTTTTCCGAACTCCATCGATGTCCGGGATGTGGGGGCGCCCTCCGGGCCCAGCCTGGATACCTTATCCCAGCCGATGGTCGTGCCCTCTGCCGTAAGGGCCGTGCGGCTGTCGGGGTCGAGGTGCGTGATGCGTGTGCCCGTGGTCAGGTCGATCCTGTGGGCGGCGTACCACTCCGGGTCCACCCCGGGGAGCTCTGTCTCGGGGAGGTCCCCCGAGATGTAGTCGCAGAGGCGAATACGGTTGTAAAAAGGAGCCTCTTCGTCGGTCACCATGGTGATGCTGCCGGTGGGATCGTTGTCCCGAATCGTTTCCGCTGCGGTCATTCCGGCGATGCCGCTTCCGATGATCAGGTATCGTTGCATGATGTGTCCGTTGTCTCAGTTGGGCGCGTTACGCACCGGGGGCCCCTGGATGGTGAAGCGGGGCGGCTCATGGGGATTTCACTAAAGCATCTTGCGTGCCAAAATTTTTGGTAAAATCAAAAACTGCCGATTTTACGTTGGTTCCGGGCCGGTTCATGCCTTGTCGGTCTGTTGCCGGGATGGATCCTTCTGTATCAGGGCCTCCCGAATGGATCGAATTGTCTCATTCTCCGTGTGAGACACCCGTGGTTGCGGGTTTAAAGGGTCGGCAGGAGTTTGCGGACCCTGGTTTCCACCTGGCGGATGAGGGCCAGGGCTTCGTCGTCGTTTTCCGGAGGTGCAGAAGGCAGGTCCCAGGTAATATCGGCGGTTACCGCCGGGTTGTCGTTAAGGGAGCCGTCCATGTCCACCGTGAGGGTGGGGGAAAAGGTCTCCAGAGTCTCCTGGAGGGCGAAAACAGGGATGTACCGGATGTCCGTTTTCCTTCGTTCCATCCAGGCATCGCATCGGGCCTTGAGCTGGGGCGCGGGCTCGGTCCCTGCGTGGCTCACCCAGGTGGTGGATGGCGAAAGGGACATGGCAACGGCCCAGGCAATGCGGCTTTTAACTGCACCGTCCTTGCATACAAAAAGAAGGTGGTGCTTTGGGGGGAACAGGGGGCCTGCGGCGAGGTCGGCGGCTGCGTGGACCCTTTTTTCGGTATCGGAGCGCTCGGCAAGGGCACCCTTGCCTTCGGCCCCGCGAAAGGTGAGGGCCCCTGCGTAGGTGGCGTCGATGGCATCGAAAAAGTAGCGGGAGTTGAGGACAAAGGCGGTGAAGAGGTCGTCCCCGTGGGTGGCGGCCGAAGAGAGGATATAGCCCCGGCGTCTTTTCTTGCCGGGGTCGCTCAGCTTGAGCCGGTACTTGCGCGACCAGAACATCTGGCCCCGGTCCATGGCGGATTTCAACTGGCCGGACGGCCCGTAAAAGTAAACCGGTGAGGCCATGACGATCACCTCGGCCCGGCGGATCAGGGGGGCGATTTTCAGGGCGTAGTCATCTTCAAAGATACACCAGCCGCTTTTTTCACACGATCCGCAGCCGATGCAGAACGCGAATTTCATTTGAGGAATGGGAAGGGTCTCGGTCTGAAAGCCACGATGTTTCAGACGGTTGAGGAAGAGACCCAGGGTGTGGTTGTTGTTGCCCCCTTTTCTAGGGCTTCCCTGCAGGCCCACTGCTAACATCTGGCGATTCCTTCTTTTGGTGATGAAAGAGAAGCCCGGATCCCGGCGAGGGCGGACATGCCCTTGGCGTAAGGGGCGGGATACGACGGGCGCTGGCGTTTATTTGCCGTGGAATCAGTGCGATAAAGCGTTTGTGTTATTATAGCAGTCGGTGAGGCATTTTCAAGGCGGTTCTGTAAAAATGGCCGACCCGTCCCGGTACGGCGGGCTCACCGGATTCCCTTGGATTCCGTGCACAAGGCCAGCTGCCCCCCGGTGAGCCGGTAGACCCGATCAGCCAGGCGGGCGACCTGGGCATCGGAGTGGGACACCAGCAGGATGGTGCAGTCTCCTTTGAGGGCCAGGAGCTGGGCCTCGATGTGGTCCCGGCTTTGTGAGTCCAGGGCGGAGGTGGGTTCATCCAGAAGAAGGATCTCCGGCTCGGTGACCAGGGCACGGGCCAGGGCGTTGCTGCTGGCCTCCGGAGAGGTGTGTCGCCGGGGTGTGCAGACGCTCCTTGACCTCTTCCCAGAGCCCTGCCCGGGTCAGGGCCCCTTCACTCGCGGACCTCTTCGTTTCGATTCCTGCAAAGGAGAGGGGCAGGGCGGCATTCTTAAAGATGGTAAAGGGAAGGGGCGTCGGAGCCTGGAAGACCATGGCCGCTTTGCGCCTCAGGGCGGGCAGGTCGAGGCCGGGGCCCAGCAGGTCCACCTCCCCGTCGGTAAAACTGGCCCTGGCCGAGCCCTTGGCCCGGGCCCCCTCTTCGGCGGACCAGAGGCGGTTGATGACGGAAAGCAGGGTAGATTTTCCTTCCCCGGAGGGGCCGGTGACGGCCGTAAGGGATCCCTCGGGGACCTCCATGGAGACGTTATCCAGGATGGTATGGGGACCATAGTAAAAGGAGAGGTCGCGGATGGTTAGTTTCATGGGGCGTCTGCGGCTTTCTTATGTGTTGGAGGGTTCGGTGCCAAGGCGCTTGGCGATCCATGCGGAGAGGCCGAAAAGCCCGGCACAGAGCAGCAGGAGGATCAGGGCGGCGCCGTAGCCCCTGGCAAGCTCCTCAGGGCCTGAATACTCCGAGGCGATGGTAAAGACGCTAAAGGAGAGGGCCTCGAATCGCCCGAAGAGGGCGTAGGGCACCCCGGCCGAGGCCACCACTCCGGTGAGCATGATGGCGGCGGTGTCTTCGGCACATCGCCCCAGGGCCAGGATGGCCCCCCGGAAAATTCCCGGAGCGGCCATGGGCAGGTAGACCCTGTAGATGGCCTGGACTTGGGTGGCCCCCATGGCCTCGACGGCCCGTCGGGTGTCCGGGCCGATGGCTGCCAGGGCCAGCTGGGTGTTTCGCACGATGCCCGGAAGGACCAGCACCGCAAGGCTGATGGCGGCCACGCACAGCCCGGGTCCGAGGCGGCCGTTGCTGATTTTGTGGAGAAGGACGGCAAAGGAGAACCCGAAGAGCCCCACCACGATGGACGGAACCCCGGCCAGGGTGTCGATACACAGGGAAAGGGCCGCTTTGGCCTTAGGGCTGCCGAAGTGGCAGAGCCAGATGCCGGTGAGGACCCCTGCCGGAAGGGCCAGGGCCACGGCCAGGAGCACCAGGCAGAGGGTGCCGCAGATGGCCGGGAAGAGCCCGTCAAAGACCCGGGTGGCAAGGGTGAGGGCCTCCCAGGGGGGCACGTCTCCGAAGATGAGGGACACCTTCAGGGCAGGCAACCCCTTGAGGACGATGTACCCCAGAAAGCAGCCTGCTCCGCCCACAAGGGCCAGGGTGGCCACGAGGGCGAATCCGTATAAAAGGGCTCGTTTGAGACGGCTCATGCTTCCGGCCCCCGGGAGAGCCGCCTCACCAGCAGGGTGAGGACAAAGACCAACAGGTAGAGCAACAGGCCGCAGGCAAAGACCGAGCGGAACTCCGGGCTGTCGAAGTCCGCGGCCATGACCAGGGCGATGTGGCTGGTGAGGGTACGGGCCGGTCCCAGGGGGTCGGTGGGGGCCAGCACGGCGTTGCCCGCCAGCATCAGGGCGATGAGGGTGTCCCCGGCGGCCCGGCCCAGGCCCAGAAGCAGGGCCCCTGCCATGGCCCGGGAGGCCTGGGGCAGAAGAAGGGTCCACACGGTCTCTTCCGGGGTGGCGCCCATGGCCGCAAAGCTGCGCAGCCACGCCCGGGGCACGGCATCAAAGGCGGTGATGAGGATGAGGATCATGGTGGGGCTGATGAGCAGGGCCAGCACGAGGACGGCGGCCACCACCGAGAAGCCGGAGCCCCGCTCCCCCAGCTGCCGGATGAGGGGCACCAGGAGAAAGACGGCGGAAAAACCGTAGACCACCGTGGGGATGCCGGTCATGAAACCGGCCAGGGCCTTGAGGACCTTGCGAAGGCGAACCGGGGCCAGGTGGGTGGCAAAACAGGCAAAACCAAGGCTCATGGGAAAGGCCAGGAGCGTTGCGGGAAGGGCAACGGCCAGGGTGCCTCCCACCATGGGAAGGATGCCGAAGCGGCCCTGGTCCGGCTGCCAGATCGGGGCCAGCAGGGTGGACAGGGCCTCGGTTTTCAGAAGGGGCAGCGCCAGCCAGCCCATGAACCCGAAGATGGCAAGGGTCAGGCCCATGGTGACGAAGGCGGCCCCGGAGGCCGCCTTTTCACCAATGAGCTCGTGGGCTCTCCGGCGTGGCGTCATTACCCCTTCACCGGAATAAAGCCTTTGGCGGCAATGATCTCCTGTCCTCGGGGGGAGTAGAGGGCATCGATGAACGCCTTGGCAAGGCCGGTGGCCTCCCCTTTGGTGTTGCTGTAAAGACCCCGGGCAATGGGGTAGGCGCCGGATTTCACGTTGGCCAGGGTGGGGGCGGTGCCGTCAATGGCAAGGCCTGCCACTGAGGCGTCCAAGTGGCCCACGGAGAGGTAGCCGATGCCGTAGGGGTCTCCTGAAAGGGCGCTTTTCATGGCGCCGTTGGACTTGACGAAGTTGGCTCTGGGGTGGATCTCACCCTTGCCCAGGGCCTTTTTCCAGAAGACCGACCGGGTGCCGCTGGAGGCGTCTCGGGTGTAGAGGTTGATGGCACGGTCCGGGCCGCCCAGCTCCTTCCAGTTGGCAAGGGTACCGGCGTAGATGGCCCGCAGCTGATCGCTGGTGAGGGCGCGGACCGGGTTGTCCGGGTGCACGGCCACGGCCACGCCGTCCACGGCCCACCGGTGGAGGACCAGGCCGTATTTTTTGATCTCGTTGGGTTTCGGGGACCTGCCCGAGTTGCCGATGGTTACGATGCCTTCGCCCACCTGCTTGATGCCGAGGCCGGAACCGCCGCCTGCAATGGAGATCCGCACGGCCGGAGCGGCCTTCATGATCTCGGTGGAGAGGGTTTTCATGACGGGGATGTGGGCTGTGCCGCCGGAGATGGCAAGTTCTCCTTTCAAGGGGGCAAAAGCATTCCAGTTGTCTGCCTGGACGTCGGTTGTCAGCGGAGAAAGGGTCCAGGCCAGAAGGGCCGCAAGGATAAAGATGCCACGTTTCACGGGTCGCCTCCTTTGGCGTTTCAGTGATGGTTTTTCCGTATGCGTCATAGTACTATAAAGGGTGAGAGATTCAGCTACCACAAGCGCCCCTCTTCCTCAAATCGATTGATTCAATACAACCTCCCCTTCGTATAGACAAGATCCATGACCATCCCGGTACTTGTGGCCCCGGCCTCGCCGCTGACCACAAGGTGCCTGCCGCAACCGACATCAGGGGGTAACCCGATGACGCAAGAGAGAGTCGAATCCCGACCCTTCCATGAGCTGGACAGCCTCTGGCATGCCATACAGGGGCGCTGGACCATGAACTTTTCACCGGTGGCCACAGGGCTGGCCTTCAGCGACTGGCTCCTTCACCTGGCCAACTCACCCGGGACCCAGGCCACGTTGTGGCTCCGGTTCTGGGAGCTGGCCGCCGAGGCCTTAGATGAAAGGTCACGTCCCCCGGCCGATGCCACGGAGCTTTCGGATCGGGACCGATCGCGCTGCCGGTGCGACGATCCTGTCTGGGAGTCGGAACCCTACCTCTCCATGCGCGTGATCTACGAGAAGGGCTGCCGCTGGTGGGAGTCCTATGCCACGGATGTGCCGGGCATGAAGCCCAGGCACAAGGCGTTTATCTCCTTTCTCGGCCGGGAGATGCTGGCCTTTTTTTCTCCCTGCAATCACCTGTGGACCAACCCGGAGCTCATGCGCCTCACCGCGGAAGAGGGGGGAGCCAACCTTGCCCGTGGGGGGCTTTTCTGGGCGGAGGACATGCTGCGCCTCTGGGGCTGGCCCGTGCCCCGGGACGAACCCGCGCTTTCCGTGGGAAAGGACCTGGCCGTCACCCCCGGAGAGGTCATCTACCGCAACCGCCTCATGGAGCTCATCCAGTACCGCCCCGCCACCGGGGAGGTGGTGGACAACCCCGTGCTCATCATCCCGGCCTGGATCATGAAGTACTACATCCTCGATCTCTCCCCGGAAAACTCCATGGTGAAATACCTGGTGGACCAGGGACACACCGTGTTCATGGTTTCCTGGAAGAACCCGGGGTACGAGGACCGGGAGACCGACCTGGAGGACTATATCGAGCTGGGGGTTATGGAGGCCGTGGACAAGATAGAGGAGGTGATCCCCGGCAAAAAGGCCCATGCCGTGGGTTACTGTCTGGGGGGCACCGTCCTTGCCATGGCTGCCTCGGCCATGGCACGGGATGGGGACGACCGCCTAAAAAGCCTCACCCTCCTTGCCGCCCAGACCGACTTCAGCGAGGCCGGGGAGCTGATGCTCTTCATCGGCCATGCCCAGTTGAGTTTCCTGGAGGACATCATTCACTTTCAGGGCTACCTGGATACCGGGCAGATGGCCGCCGCCTTTCAGATGCTCAGGGCTTACGACCTCATCTGGGGTACCTGGGTGACCCGCTACCTCATGGGCAGGCGCGAGCCCTTAAATGATTTGATGACCTGGAACGCCGACGCCACACGCATGCCGAGCCGCATGCACTGCCGCTACCTTCGGGACCTGTTCCTGAATAACGACTTTTCCGAGGGGCGCTTTCAAGTCAAAGGACGCCCGGTGGTGATCAGCGACATCCACGAACCGGTCTTCCTCGTGGCCACGGAACAGGACCACGTGGCCCCCTGGACCTCGGTCTACAAGTTCCACCTCTCTTCAGACGCCCGCTCCGTCACCTTTGTCCTCACCCGGGGCGGCCACAACGCAGGCATCGTCAGCGAACCCGGACACCCCGGCCGCAGATACCGCATCGCCACCATCAGGGAAGGACAGCGCTACATGCCCCCGGGCCACTGGTACCACGACACCCCGGTGAAGGAAGGCTCCTGGTGGATCGACTGGCAGCGATGGCTCCTGGCAGGGTCCGGGAAAAAGGGGACTCCCCCGCCCATGGGCCGGTTTACAGGCACAGGAGAAGGCTGCCCCGCCCCGGGACGATACGTGTTCGGACGGTAGTCATGGGCGTACATTCCTTTTATGGTAACGTGAGTGGAGAAAGCAGGCCTCCGGCGGCAAGGGGCTGAGCCCCTTGACCCCAGGGTCGCGAATGCTCCCGGCCTTCGTTCCTCAGGCCGATCACATTCGCTGACGGGCTACGCCCGTAACAGGGGCTGTGGATCACAACGATCTCCACGCATTCACCATAAAGCCCCAAGAAGAATCAGTGATGTCCGGTTAGGTCTTTGCACGTGGCTTTTTACGCTTTTTTGATCGTTTTTTATTGACCACTATATCTTTCATAAGGTCAATTTCAACGGACGATCTCCTCAGTTGAAACGTAGGGTGCGCTTGCGCACCATCGAAGCACAGTATCGCCCACCGAAGCCGAGGTGACAGAGGCCTCGTATTGCTTGGATATGACGATGGGTGGCGGTCTTTCAGACAAATGGTGCGCAAGCACACCCTACGGTCCTCGGTTCCCGGAACGTAAGACATGACAAGCGGCCTTCAAGAACGATGATGGGCTGAATAGTTACGATTCATTTAATGCAAAAAGCTAACCGGACACTACTGAAGAAGAATGAAACAGGTCCCTCCTGCAGAGGCGGTTGGTATGCGCGCGCGATCGCGATAGTGTCATTAACAGCTTCTACTGCCTTTCCATAGGGTTTCAAGGTGCCCCCACCTTGCCGCCGGAGGCCTTTTTTCTCCCTTTCTCCCTTTTATCTCCAGCTTTCTGGACTGCACCCCCCTCCCTCCAGGCCGTAGGCTTTGATTTTGAGGTGAAGGGTTTTGCGGTTGATGCCCAGGCGCCTTGCGGTTTCGCTTTTGTTGCCTCCGGTCTCTCGGAGGGTGGCGACGATGGCCTCCTTTTCCAGTTCGGCCAGGGGGCGTCCTGCCATGGAGGGGGGGATATCGTGGTGGGGGGCGGGGGCGTTCCCTGCGGTGAGGGTCATGGGGAGTTCCCGTTCGGAGATAAATTCGCCGCACATGAGGATCACGGCCCGTTCCATGGTGTTTTCCAGCTCGCGGACGTTGCCGGGCCAGGGGTGGCGGACAAGGCGGTCCATGGCTTCGGGGGTGATGCCTTTGACTATTTTCCGGTTTTTTTCAGCGTAGGTGTCGGCAAAGTGCTGGACGAGCAGGGGGATGTCCCCGTGGCGTTTTCGCAGAGGGGGGATGGCAAGGGAGACCACGTTGAGCCGGTAGAAGAGGTCTTCCCGGAAGCGCCCTTCCTTGACCTCCTCGGCCAGGTCCCGGTGGGTGGCGGCGATGATGCGCACGTCCACCGCGGAGTGGCAGAGCTCTACCACCTGGAACTCCCGCTCCTGAATCACCCTGAGGAGCTTGGCCTGCATGGCGGCTGAGGTCTCCCCGATCTCGTCCAGGAAGAGGGTGCCGCCGTCGGCCTGCATGAAAAGACCCTCGCGTCGCCGGTCCGCCCCGGTAAAGGCGCCCCGCTCGTGGCCGAAGAGTTCGGACTCCAGGAGGGTGTCGGTGAGGGCGGCGCAGTTCACCACCACCATGGGGTTGTGGTTCCGAGAGCTCTTCCTGTGGATGAGCCGGGCCACCATCTCCTTGCCGGTGCCGCTCTCCCCGGTGATGAGGACCGTGGCCTCGGAGGGGGCGATCATCATCAGCATCTCCCCGAGCTCCTTCATGGCCGGGCTGGAGCCGATGATCTCATCCAAGGGCGAGTCCCCCATGGTGGCTTTGAGCTTCCGGTTTTCCTCTTTCAACCCCGCGTGTTCCACGGCCCGGTCCAGGGTCAGCTTCAACAGGTCAAAATCCAAAGGTTTCATCAGGTAGTCATAGGCCCCGGACTTGAGGGCGCTCACTGCGGTCTCCACCGAGGAGTAGGCGGTCATGATCAAAATGGGGATGGCCGGGTTGTAAGCCTTGATCTCCTTCATGGCGGAGATGCCGTCCATTTCGGCCATGCGTACGTCCATGAGCACGGCGTCCCAGGAGGCCTCTTTGATGCGGGCCACAGCCTGGAGGCCGTCCTCGGCCATGCCGGTTTCGTGGCCCCAGCTGGTAAGCAGGGTGTTCAGTGTGATGCGGTGGCCCCGGTCGTCGTCGACGATGAGGACCCTTATTTTTCGGCTCATTTACTCTCCTTGGGGAAGCTCGATGTCAAAGCGCGCACCCTGCCCCGGGTGGCTGGTCACCTCAATGGTGCCGCCGTGGGCTTCGATGATGTTCTGTGCGCGAATCCAGCCAGGCCAGTTCCGTCGGCCTTGGTGGTGAAATAGGGGTCAAAGAGGCTCGCAAGGGTTGCCTCGTCCATGCCGCAGCCCGTGTCGGCAACCGAGAGGTGGACCGCTTCGGGCGTCTCTTCCAGGGTGACACCAAGCTCTCCGCCCTGGCCCTTCATGGCCTGAAGGGCGTTGAGGAACAGGTTCAGCAGGGACTGGGTGAGGCGGTCTGCGTCCAGAAGGGCCATAATCGGGGCCTCGGGGGCCTTCACCGTGAGGCTCACACCCAGGGTGTCGGCCTCGGCCTCCACGAGGCGGACGGCGCGCTGGATAATCTCCCCCACGTCGTGGCGTGCCGTCACCAGGCGGGTGGGCCCGGCGATGGTGAGGAGTTCGGTGACGGCCCGGTTGAGGCGGTCCACCTCGTCGATCATGACCCCTGCGGTCTCCCTGGCGTCATGGGATTCGTCAAAGAGCCCCTTGAAATAGGTGGCGATGCCCTTGATGGAGCTCAAGGGGTTGCGGATTTCGTGGGCCACGCCTGCGGCCATGTCTCCGATGGCGGCCAGTTTCTCCTTGTGGCGAAGCTCTTTTTCCAGGCGCTTGACCTCCCGCAAATCCCTTAAGATCACCACGCGTCCCACGTTGCCGCCGTCCTCGTGGACGATGTCCGAGGCGCTGATGCTCACCGGGATGACCCGGTGGGCGGCAAACCGGCAGAGGTGCTCTTCCTCGTGGAGGGGGTTTCCTGTGACAAGGGCGGTGTTGACGGTCTCCATGAGGCCGGGCAGCACAACGGCGGCGGGCTTGCCTCTCACCTCGTCGTCCGTGAGGCCGGAGAGTTTTTCGGCGGCCTGGTTCATAAAGGCCACGGCGCCGCTCCGGTCCACCACCATGAGCCCCACGGGAAGGGAGGTGACCACCTCCCTTGCCATGGCGCTGGTGTCCCTTAAGCTCTCACGTGTCAGTCGGTAGTTCTGGAACCAGAACAGGGAGGCAATGCCCCCGACACCCAGAAGGAGCAAGAGCCCCGAGATCACGGGTAAGCTAGGGTCCTGCTGGACCACCTCATAGGGGGTTCGGTCCTGGGCCAGGACAATGAGGGGCTTGTCCCTCTCTTCAGGGAAGAGGCGATGGTCTTTTCTGGCTTTCCACGTTCCCATGTGGTCCCGCCCGTGCATTCCGTCCATGTGGTCCCCCATGTGTCCGGGCCGTTTGTCGATTTTCAGGGGCCGGAATTCCCGCCAGACAAGGAAGGTGAGGTTTCCATCGGTCTCTTCCCGCTGGAGGATGCGGAGGCCTTTGGCCTCTTTGGTCCCTTCCGGGAGTGTGAGGTTTCGACCCAGAAAGTCCCGGTCGCTGTGGGCCAGGATACGGCCGGACGGGGTGGTGATGGCAAGAAAGAGGACGCCGGGCTGATGCCCGGTCTCTTCCAGGAGGTGTTGGAGCTGGCCGCGTCCCCACCGCATCCGCATCATCCCGGCCCGGGTGCCCGCTTCGATGGTCCGGATGAGGGCGTCCCCCTTTGCCAGGAGAAGGGCCTGGGCGTTGTCCACCTCACGGCGATGGTTGCGCACGGCCAGAAGGAGCACCACCAGGATGAGGATTATGACGGCCCCTGCCGCTACCCAGATTCCGGATCGGTTTGTGTTGGATGATCGTTCCAGTGTCAGTTTCATTGCCGCCTACACACCTTTGTTGCAGTGATGGTCAAAAGCGCCTTTCGGCGAGTCGATTCGTGGGGGATAGAGGCCGACTGAACGGTCCGTATCCCAACTTCGGTTGCAGGCCCGGAGCCAGGTCCAAGCCAAGTTCAGATCAAGCTTAGAACAAGATGCAAAATTGACGCCACCTTTATGTACAGGTGGCCATTGAGGCCAGTGCACAGGGCTTTTTCAGCAAGAAGGAAACCATGGGTGATGATCAACATTTCGGGAATAAAAGATATTCTTTCAATGTTGCAGGCGTGGGCAATCCGGGAAGATCAAGGGGCCAATCCTGTTTTTTCAGGTTCGGCCTTTCGTGTGCCCGGCATGATGTGGGGCATTTTTGGACACCCCCCACCTCGTCCCATTCTCGGTGGGGCATTATACCACACCCCGCGAATGCCATGCCATGGTTCTATGTTGCAAATTTCCATAAAATATATAATATTTTCAATATGTTAAAATATAATTGACGGGTTTGGCACGGCTCTTGGAATATCTTCTTGTCAAACGCCGGCATCTCCAACCGGCATCAGGTTTCAAACCAAACAACACAATCATTTATTTTGGAATAAAACAGTAAAGGAGTCAGACCATGAAAAAAATCGCACTTATCCTTATCGCCGTAGCCATCACCGGATTTACAGCCACGCAGGTCTTTGCAGGACGGGCACATCACGGATACAGGGACGGAGGATGCATCCAGCAGAACCTGACCGACGAGCAGATCCAGGCGCGGCAGGCCTTTATGAAGGACACCGCCGAGCTTCGCCAGAACCTTGCGGCAAAGAAAGGCGAGTACCGCGCCCTCATGGCCGGTGAGAACCCCGACCCCAAGACGGCCGGCAAGCTCTCCGGAGAGATCGTTGCCCTGAAAGACCAGCTCCGTGAAAAAGCCGTGCAGCCACCATACCTCAAAGGCCTGGGCATGGGGCACGGTCAGGGCCATGGCATGGGTGACGGACCCAACCAGGGACGTCATCACAAGAACTGGTAGGCTGTTTGACAACCCGTGAACCGAACACCGGATCGGCGCCTGCGGGCGCGATCCGGGATGTTCGGTGTCACCGGAATCTATCCCGGATATTTCACGAGTCGAGTGCACCCATATTCAAGGCATCAGAGCTGCAGATGTAGTTGTTTACCTCAAAGCTCTGATAACGCAGAAGATGGGTGCACTCGGCTCGCCCGAAGGGGGAGAAAATCAAACAGCAAACGTCGATTTACATTTTGCATGTTCAAAATAGTTGGCGTTTTTGTTTTATCAATCCGAAATAATAGCATTTTCTCTTGGTGGGTTGTTTTCTCATGAAATATCCGGGTTAAGGAGAGCGTTATGTGGCAGTGTAACACCTTGTTCGGCTTTGCAGGCATGGGGATCCCCCATGCTTGGGGGTGGATCGTTCACCTTCTTTTCTGGGCAGCCCTCATCGGGTTTGTGGTCTGGGCGGCCAGGCGCGTGGCCGGCTCAGGTGGCGTCCCCTCCCCGGCCCCGGGGGGCGAGGCGTCGGCTATTCTCGACAACCGCTTTGCCCGCGGGGAGCTGACAGCCGAGGAGTATCGAAGGGCCCGTCGTGTCCTGGACAATGGGTAGCCAAAGAGGGGAAAGCCCAGGGCAGACGCATTTAGATTTTGCCTCCGGCGGCCCTGCCGGGGGCAAAACTTTTGAAAAGTTTGACACACAGGTTTCATTTTTTTGTTTATCAAGACACGCCTCTTCAGATCCTGCGGGACTGGAGAGGCGTGTCTTGATTACCGGAACGTTTTTGCGGAGCTTTTTTCAAAAAGCGACCCGCCGGATGCAACGGAATCGTTACATGCGTTGGCCCTGGGGAAAGCCCTTTACCCCGTGACCGGTCGTATTTTGACTGCACCCTGGTTTTCACCTGTGGTATACAAAAGGGAATCAACCCAACCCGAATCAGGATGCAGAGATGACCAACACCCGACCCATGAGTCTTCAGGAAATAACAGAGCAGATGGTGGCCATTGCCTTGGAGTTCGGCGCCTCGGAGGCTGAGGTGGTGGACGCTTCGGCACTGACGGTGAACCCGGAGCTTGTACGGTACTGCCGTGAGCCCCAGTGCCCCAGCTACGGCACCTCCGGGCACTGTCCGCCCAACGGGCCCTCGGCACGGGAGTTCCAGCTTTCCCTTGCCTGGTATGAAAAGGCAGTGGTGTTCAAGTACGATCTGCCGGTCTCGGTGTTGATGACCGATGAGCGGTTGCCCGTCTCCCGGAAGATCCACGAGACCGCAGCGATTCTGGAGCGGTTTGCCGGACGGGCGGGGTGTGTGGTGACCATGGGTGTGGCCACGGGCGGGTGCAAAACGCTTTTTTGCAGCGGGTTTGACGAGTGCCTGAGGCTCAAAGGAGGGCTCTGCCGTCACGAGGGGCTCTCCAAACCCTCCATGTCGGGGCTCGGCTTGGATTTTACCGCCCTGTGCGAGCTGGCGGGCTGGCCGGTGAACAAGGTGACCTCTGAGAGCTGTGCCTCCGACGGGCAGATGGGGGCCCTGGCCGGCCTGGTTCTGGTGGGGCAGACCCCCTGATGCGTCTTATCCGGCCGCCCTCTGGGTGAGGGTGGCTTTGTGGTTGCTGCAGGTGAGGGTGCAGCTTCCCCCCATGCGGCAGAGGCGGCAGGGGGAGCCGGCCTTTGCGTCCGTGAATCCCGGGCCGATGGCGATGACCACCGACAGGGTGTTCATGGGGGAGAGGATGGCGTCGTCTCCCTGGGTGATACCGATGGCGTCCATGGGAAAGAGGGCGCACAGCTCGCGTTGGCTGTGGAGCTCCCACCCTTCGATGGAGCCGGGGCTCAAAGGGGGGCTGACACCGACCCCTTCCTGTTTTGCGCGGTTTTCGGCCAGCCGGGTGAGGACCGAGGCGGTGCGGGTGAGGGCGGCCAGGGAGCCCATGTTCACGAAGTGGGCCTCCATTTCCCTGTCTTTTGTCGTAAGGCGGTGAAGCAGGGTGTCCACCTTGGGGCCCAGGGTGTACAGGGCGGCCAGGAAACGGGTGGCCCGGTGAAAGTACGGGGAAAATCCGCCGGTGGTGAGACGGGCCGAGGTGCCGGAGACCGGTTCCGTGATCATGATCTCCCCGTCCAGGACCTTTTCTAAATCAAACCATTGGAACAGGGCCTCGGGGCGGATGATGCGGTTCATCTCCCCCACGATTTTTTCGGCGACGGCCGGGGCGTCCGGTTGGTCGGACCATGCCGAAGCGGCCAGGGCAAGGACCTCTTCCGGCGTGATGCGTGCATCGATGGTAAGGATGCGTCCCGTGTTTCCCATGATGTTACAAGACTCCACAACCTGATGACCCGTTAGGGACATCGGGTTTTTTATGCACAAAAAAAGCCCGCGCGAACGGTCCATCCATAAGGACGTTCAAGCGGGCTACATTGCCGATTATGGGGGCTTACGCCATTGTAAGCACCCGTGGTCATTTTTTTTAAAAAAAATAGCACACTCAAGGCGCCGAGGGCAAGGCCGAAACGTGGAAAGGCCAGAGCCAACGCATGTAAAAACCCAGTTGCCTCCGGCGGGTCGCTTTTTGAAAAAAGCTCCGCAAAAACGTTCCGGTAATGAAAAAAGAAGAGGGGCAATGCCCTGTAGGGACGCATCCTCAAAAAACAAAACCTGTTTGTCAAACCCAAGGCATCTAAATTGGCAAACGTTTGGCCCCCGGCAGGGCCGCCGGTGGCAAAAGTCCAAATGCGTTAACCCTTGTGGAAGGGCCGCATGCCGTGACATGGGCCCTTCGGGTCGCGCGCGGGATCCGGCACCGGCAGGGTCGGGGGAATACCCCTGCCGGGCAGGGGCGGATCAGGCGACGATGTCGCCGGCGCGCACGGCTTTCAGGTAGTTCATGCAGAAGTTGTCTGCGCCTTTGAGCATGTCGGCGGTTTTCAGCACGGCCATGATCTCCTTGTCCAGGGGGTCCATGATGGCTGAATCAAAGCCTTTGGCCATCATCATGGCCAGGAAGATGCGATTGACCATCTTGCGCTGGGGCAGGCCGTAGGAGATGTTGGAGAGGCCGCCGGTGGTGTGGACCCCTTGGAGCTGGGTCATGATTTTTTCCACGGCGTCCATGGCCATGGTCCCGTTTCCTGGGGCCACGCTCATGGGCTGGATGAGGGGATCGATGAAGATGTCGTCCCGTGCAAAGCCGATGCCTTCGAGTTCGGCCACCAGGGCTTTGGCCCGGTGGAAGATGTCATCCACGGTTTTGGGCATGCCCGAGTCGTCCATGCACAGGGCGATGATGCGGCACTCTTTTCCTTTCAAGTACTGCATCATGGGGTCGAACCGGTCCTTTTCCAGGCTGATGGAGTTGATGAGGGGCGTCTGCTCCACCAGGCCGTAGGCCATCTCCAGGATGGCCGGGTCCGGGCTGTCCAGGCACAGGGGGAGCTTGGTGGCCCCCTGGATGACGGAGAGGAGCCACTTCATGTCCTCTTCTTCATGGCCGATGCGGGCCCCGGCGTTGACGTCGATGTAGGTGGCCCCGCAGGCCTCCTGCTGTTTGACGTCCTCTATGATGTAGTGGGCGTCCCTCTCGGTGACGGCCGCCTTGACCTTTTTCAGGGTGGTGTTGATGCGTTCTCCGATGACGGTAAACATGGTCCTCCTTACACTGATGACTTCCCGTAAAAAATGAATTCGCGAACCGGCAGGTTTACCTGAGCATGGCCTTGGCCAGCTTGCAGGCGGATCCGGCATCGGCGGCGTAGGCGTGGGCGCCGATTTCATCGGCAAAGGCCTGGTTCACCGGTGCCCCGCCCACCATGATCTTCAGGCCCTCGTTTTTGCCGGCCTCGGCGATTTTGTTCACGGTGTCCCGCATGGCCGGCATGGTGGTGGTCAAAAGGGCGGAGAGCCCCACGATATGGGGCTTGAGGTCGTCGATGGCCGCGATAAAGGCGTCGGCCTCCACGTCCACACCCAGGTCGGTGACTTCAAAGCCTGCGCTCTCCATCATCATCACCACGAGGTTTTTCCCGATGTCGTGGAGGTCTCCCTTCACCGTGCCGATGAGCACACGCCCCGCCGAGGTGGCATCCTCTTCGGAGAGCAGGGGTTTTAAGATCTCCACGGCTTCTCCCATGGCCTGTGCGGACATGAGGACTTCGGGGATGAACATCTCCCCGGTCTCCATGCGTTCGCCCACGATGTCCATGCCTGCGATGAGGCCGGAAGAGAGGATGTCGTTGGGGGCAGTGCCCTGGTCCAGGGCCTGGTTGACCTGGGCAATGAGGGCGTCGCCGTCTCCGGCGATGAGGGTTTGGGTCAGGGCTGTCATGTCACACATCACATTAAGGTCTCCGTTGATTGGGTGATTAATCCAGGGCTGCCACGGCAGCGATTTCAACATCCAGGCCGTCGAAAATTCCGGCAGAGGCCACGGTGATCCGGGCCGGAGGATGGTCCGGGAAGTAGGAGGCATAGACGTCGTTGAAGGCATCGAAGTGGTCCATGGAGGAGAGAAAGACGGTGCAGGAGAGGAGGTTTGCCATGGAACTCCCGGCCGCCTCCAGGACGGCTTTGATGTTCTCCATGCAGCGAAGGGTCTGCCGGGCCACGCTTTCCCGTTCAAAGAGGCCTGTCTCGGGGTTCATGGCGAGCTGGCCGGAGAGGTAGAGGGTGTTGCCGTGGCGAACGGCCTGGGCATACGGGCCCACGGCTTCGGGGGCGCGGGGTGTTGTGATGATCTCTTTCACGGTGTGGTCTCCATGATAAACCGGGCGGCAGGGCCGCCCGGAAAGGTTCGGTTAGCGGGGCACTTCATGTTTTTTGAGCAGCTTGACCATGGCAAAGCAGATGGCGATCATCACAAAGATAATCAGCAGGGAGGCGGCGATGGAGGAGAGCTGCAACCCGGAGATCCCCTCCCCGAAGAGCACCAGGGTGACGCTGATGACACCGATGGAGATGGCCCACAGGGCACGGATGGGTTTGGGTGGCACTTCCGGACCCTGGCTTTTCCGCGTGGAGATCTGTGCGCAGACATAGGCAAAGGAGTCCACGGTGGTGGCCAGGAAGAAGAGGACAAGAAAGAGGAACATGACGCCCATGAGGTTGCCGAAGGGCAGGTTGTTCAGGACCGCAAAGATGATGTCGCCGGAGCCTGATTTCATCTGGCCCACCAGGTCGACGCCTTGCCTGATCTGCTGGTGCAGGGCGGTGGAGCCGAAGGTGGCGAACCACATCCAGGTGGCAAAAGGGGCCACGGCCATGTGAACAAGGACCACCTCTTTGATGGTGCGGCCCCTGGAGATGGAGGCGATGAACATGCCGGTGGCCGGGGCACAGGCGATCCACCAGGCCCAGTAGAAAATGGTCCATCCCTGGGGAAACCCGCCTGCGGCGATGGGGTCGGTGTGGAAGCTGAACTTGAAGAAGTTATTGATGTAAAGGCCCAGGGAGTTGAAGCCCAGGTCGCAGATGAAAAGCGTGGGGCCGAGGATGAGAACCATGGCCATGAGGGCAATGGCCAGGGGGATGTTGATGTTGCTGAGGATTTTGATCCCCTTGTCGATGCCCGAGATGGAGCTTGCCGTGTAGAGGACGAGCCAGATACCGGCGATGAGCAGGTAGAGCCCGGCGTTGACCGTCAGCCCGAAGAAGTGGTTGAGGCCCGAGGCAAGCTGCATGATGCCGAAGCCGGCCGAAGTTGCGATGCCGAAGATGGTCCCCAGCACCAGGAAGGCATCCAGGGTCTTGCCAAAGCGGCCGTCGGCAAGGGTGCCGATGAGGGGGCGCAGCATGGTGGAAAACCGGGGCGCTTCCTCCCGTCGAAACATCAGGTAGCCGATGGGCGCCGAAATGGCGAGGTATATGGCCCAGGGCGTCCAGCCCCAGTGGAAATAGGTGTAGGCCAGGGCGATCTCTCCGGCCTGCTGGCTCAAGGGGTCGATGCCGAAGGGGGGCGAGGAGTAGAAACTCAGGGGCTCGGCCGCCACCCAGTAGACCACACCGATGCCGTAGCCGCAGGCGAAGATCATGCTGAACCAGGAGAAGAAGGAGAACCGGGGTTTTTCATTGTCTTTGCCCAGCTTGACGTGGCCGAAGGGACCAAAGGCAAGCCAGAGGGCGAAGGCGCAGAAAAAGATGCCGGTGATCAGGTAAAGCCAGCCGAACTGGTGGGTCGCAAAGTTGAAAAAGGCCTTCATGGCTTTGCTCATGGCTTCCGGTGCCATGAGGGTCCAGGCCATGAAACCCACGATGGCGGCCATGGACATGCCCACAACGAACCGGTCCATGCGAAGGAACCAGGCCGCGGGACGCTCGGCTGGGGTTGGGGTGGGCGGGGTGGTGGTGCTTTCATGTTGACTCATGCTGCTCATCTCACTCCTCCTTACTCTCAGTTGCCGCCGTGTGGGCCGTGACCGTTTGAGGCCAGGGGCACAGACGGTGGCAGTCATTCCCGGCAGGTCCTGGGGCTGCATGGGCTGCGGACCGGCCGGGAAACAGACGCATACATCATCAAAAAGGGTCGATGGTTTCCGGTCAGGTCAGGTGGGTCAAAACGGTCAGGTCCACTCCTTTTTCCTTCAGGTAATTTTCAAGGTCCCCCTGTGTTTCGGGGGGCAGGGCCGGTTCTTTGTAGGTCCCCACCAGGGACTCCATGGTCTGGTGGACTTTTCCAATGGATGCCTCAAAGGCCGTGGTGCCTTCGGGCAGCGGACCGCTCAGGGCGATGTCGGAGATCCAGGACGCCTTGCGGCAGTTCTTCATGGTGTGGGGCGAGGTGAGGTATTGCCCCCCCGGACCTGCCGCCCGCACGGCGTCTACGGCCAGGGCGTCGTCATCCACCGGCGTGTCGGCAAAGAACCGCTCGACCCGGCGGATGATGTCCACATCGGCGATGAATTTCTCAAAGGACATGGCCGCCCACCCGTCAAGGATACCGGCGCTGTGGATGACCAGGCTGACCTTTTCCTGCAACGAGACGAACATGGACATCATGGCTTCGGCCCCGCTTTGGGCCGTGGGGCCGTTGGCATCGGTGTTGGTGCCGCCGCAGCGGCAGGGGATGCCGTACATGCGGGACAAACCAGCGCAGTAGGTGACGGCCAGGGCGTGATCCGGTGAGCCGATGTTGACCCCTGCGGTGCGCATGTCCACCGGGGTGGTGTTGATGGCCATGACCACCGGGGTGCCGGGCTGGATGATCTGGACGATGGCCACACCGGCCAGGGTCTCTGCGTTGCCCTGGGCCAGGCTCCCTGCAAGGGTCACCGGGGCGGTGGTGCCGCACATGACCCCGGCCCCGATGATGACGGGCTGGCGGTGGGTGGCATAAGCCCACAGGGTCTCCAGGGTGTGGGTGTCCATCTGAAGGGGGCTCAGGGTGTTGATCAGGGCGATGAGGCGCGGTTTTTCCCGCAGGGCGTCCCGGCCCCCGAAGAGGATGGCGGCCATCTCCATGACGGCCTCCACCTCTTGGGCGGAGCCGGGCTGGGACATAATGCACTTGTCGGAAAAGCGCATGGCCGCGTAGGTCATGAGGAGCTGGAACTGGGCCGAGGCGATGTCCGAGGGCTGGGCAAGAATCCCCCCGTTGATGCGAAACTCAGGGGTCTGGTGCACCAGTTTGAGGAACCGGAGGTAGTCTGCGAAGGTGGCGTTGCGCCTTGACCCGTCGGCTTCGATGATGGATGGGCTGCCGTAACCGCCGATGTAGGCTGTGGTGCCGGCCCCGACGGTGACGTCATGTTCCGGGTTTCGGGCATGGAGGGTGAAGTGGGACGGGGCCTGGCGAACCCGTTCCATGATCTGTTCCTCGGTGAAGAAGGCGGTGTCTCCCTCCACGCGGATTCCGTTTTTGTCCAAGGTTTCCAGGGTCTGCCGGTGGTGGAGGCGAACGCCCACGTCCCGGAGAATGGTCATGGATGCCTCGTGGATTTTTTGAAGCTTTTGGTTCACGGTGTCCTTATCCTTGACTTGAAGTGGTGGCTTGACTTGGCGCTGGGCCGTTATTCTTTTATCCCAGGGGCACACGCAGGTACGTATTGTTGTTTCCAGGGTTTCGGTACTGGTCCATGGGGCCTTGCTCTACAAACCGCCGGTGGCACCGCTCCATGGCTTCCCGGGAGAGGGTCACCCCGAGGCCCGGCCCTTCGGGGACGGGCACGGTGTTGTTGACGACGTTGTACGGCCCTTCCTCAATGACGTCTTCGGTCATGAAGCGGAAGAGGGACTGGTGGGGCTCGCAGATGTGTCGCACGGCGGCGGTGACGTGCATGTAGGCCGTGGTGGCAAGGCCCGTGTCCCCGCTGTAGAACCAGAACCCGATGCCCATGTGCTCACAGGCCGCGATGAACCGCAGGGTCCGGGAGATCCCCCCCAGGGCCGTGAGGTTCAATACGAAGGTGTCCGGCACCCCGATGCGCGTGGCAAGGGCAAGGTCCGGGGTGTGGGTGGAAAAGGGGATGGCCGAGTGCTTGCGCAGTTTTTCCATCTCCCAGAAGGTGGGCACCGGGTCCTCGAAGTTCCGGATGTTGAGGGGCTCGATGCCGGCCAGGAGCTGCTGTGCCGAGGGAAGGGTCCAGGCCATGTTGCCGTCCAGGCGGATCATGGCGTCCTCGCCCACGGCTTCCCGCACTGCCCGGGTCACCTCAATGTCCAGGGCGGGGTTGCCCGTGGAGCATTTGCCTTCAAAGAAGGTGGAGCCGTGCTCTGCGCGCATGCGGGCGCAGTAATCTGCGATCTCCACGGCTGTTTTCAGGCCCCCGGCGTTTCCGTTTTGGGGGCGGAAAGCGTAGTACTCGGTAAAGGGGATTTCCTTGCGGACCGCTCCCCCGAGCAGCTTGTACAGGGGCATGTCCCAGGCCTTGCCACGGATGTCCCAGAGGGCCATCTCAATGCCCCCGAAGGATTTCAGGGGGGTGTTGCCGTCCGTGTTGGCCAGAACCTTTGTCTCCGGGACACAGAGGAGTTCGCAGGCTTCCAGGTCAAAGGGGTCCGCCCCCATAAGCCTGGGCGCCATGTGATCGTTGATGTCTGCTTCGCACTCCCAGGACGGCGCCTCTCCAATGCCCACGATCCCGTCATCGGTCTCCACTTCCACGATGACGCGCGTGATGCCCGTGTATTCCCCTACGGACCAGATATAAGGAGCGTCAAAGGGGATGCTGACTGCCGTGGCCTGGACACGAGTTATTTTCATTTGTCTTGTCTCCTGTGTGATGTTGGGCATTGCCATGGTGCATGGGAAAACAAACGCCTCACGGAGGTAACCTTCCGTAAATGGCACTGTTTTTTATTGCAAGAGGAGGGCCATGCTTGCCTTTTTGGCAGGAAAAAAAGAGATGAGATGCGGTTGGTTAAAAAAATAGGCTTGTGTTTCAGTGGGTTGTGGCGGAGTGTCGCATTGTAACATGATGGGCGGTTTACGGACAGGGAACACCAAATGACAAATATTTTTGTCGTGCTTGGTGGAGGCTGACAAATAAATTTGTCGGAAAAAGGAAAAAATATTTGTCGGTTTGCTTCACCGGTGCTGTGGGCTGGTGGACGCAGTGAGCACTGGGCTAACGGTGCCGGTCTCCCGGGATGCCGAGTTTTCGCATCTTGTGGTACATGAGCTGGCGGGAAATCCCCAGTGAACGCGCCGCTTTGGCCGCGTTTCCGTTATGGGCGGCGAGCTGACGGTTCAGGATGGTCTTTTCATAGGTGTTGAGCAGTTCGGGCAGCGAAGCACCAGTTTTCATGGGCGGCAGGGGGAGAGTCTCCGGGGCCCGGGGCGCAGTGCTCTCAACCGGTGGGGTGTCGGATTGGGTCACTGACGCCATGAAGTGGCTGGGCATGTGGATGCGCTCAATCTGGTGCAGGTCGCCCACCAGGTTCATGGCTCCTTCGATGACATGTTCCAGCTCCCGGATGTTGCCGGGCCAGGCGTAAGCATGAAAAAGGCCCATGACTTCGTCGGAGACGCTGCGGATGGCCCGGTTGAGCTTGGTGTTGCACTTGGCGATGAAATGATCCACCAGAAGGGGGATGTCCTCCATGCGCTCTCGAAGCGGGGGGATGGCGATGTGGACCACGGCGAGGCGATAGTAGAGGTCCCGACGAAGGGTGGCGGTTTCAATGGCTTTCCGGGGTTCCTCGTTGACGGAGCTGATCACCTTGACTTCGATGCTGATCTCCGTGGCCGAGCCCACCCGCCTGATTTTTTTCTCCTGGATGGCCCGAAGCAGCTTGGCCTGGAGCCCCAAGGGCATGGAGTTGACCTCATCCAGGAACAGGGTCCCTCCGTTGGCCTTTTCAAAGAGCCCGGCCTTGTCCCGGGCATCGGTAAAGGCCCCTTTGGAGGTTCCGAAGAGGATGCCTTCCAGCAGGGTTTCCGGGATGGCCGAGCAGTTGACGGCCACAAAGGGGCTGTCCCGCCAGGGGGCGTCGTTGTGAACGGACTGGGCAAAGAGCTCCTTGCCGGTCCCGCTCTCCCCGTAGATCATGATAGGAGACGGGGAGTCTGCCGCCATCCTGGCGGTGTGAAGGCATTGTTGCAGCTCCGGGGAACGGCCGACGATGTCCCCGAAGGTAAACCGCTTTTCCCTGCCTCTGTCGGTGCTGTTTCCGAGGCGGAACCGCGAGGTTTCGTCCACCTCCCGTTCAATGGCGCTGTACTCCCTGACAAAACAGATGGCTCCTTTGAGGCGTGGCCCGTCAAAGAGGGGAAACACGTTTTGCATGGCAAAGACCGCCCGCCCGTGCCGGGTTCGGTAAAACTGGGTGTGGTGGATGATGGTTCGGCCCGTGGCCAGGCAGGCAAGGGTGGGGCTGTCCTCTTCGGTGACGGTGTAGACCTCTGTAAGCTGGCGCCCCAGGGCAAGGCTGCGCTCCGTGCTGTCGATGCGGGACAGGGCCTCATTGTAAAAGAGGATCATTCCGTTGGCGTCGGTGATGAGGACCCCGTCGTCGGTTTCGGACAGGATGCCCGTCAGGTCCTCCAGGCTGAGGCCGATGCGTTTGTAGAGAGTCTCCGGATCCGTCATGGCAGCGTCCCTTTTTTAAGCGGTGGTGGGGCATGGTGGATGAAAAGAACTTTAAAGGAGGTGGCGTTGTGGTTTCAAGGGGAAAGTGGTTTTAGCCGGGGATAACGCATTCGCAACCCGGGGGGGCCAGGGGATGTATTCCCTGGCCCCCGGAGGCTGGTTTTTCGCGGTGCTTTACGGAAAGCTGAGGGCGTTGATGAAGAGTTCGTTGAACGCCGGGTCATCAGCCAGGTTGAAGACCCGGGTGGTGGCGGCAAGGGCCTCCATGGCGGAGAACTTTTTTCGGTCACACAGGGCCAGCACCGCCCCGGTACCGGCGGCATTGCCCACAAAGCGGATCTTTCCCCGGCTGCCTTGGGGCAGCATGCCCACGGCCAGGGCATCGTCTTCCCGCAGGACGCTGCCGAAGGCCCCGGCCAAGAGCACCTCGGTGGGGGCGTCCATGCCCGCTCGCTTGAGGAGCAGCTCGATGCCTGCCATGAGGGCGCCCTTGGCAAGCTGCAGGGCCCGGATGTCCTTCTGGGTGATGAGGACCGGCGGAAAACCCGATGCATTGTTTTCCGGGGCAATGGTGTAGGCGGGGAGCCCTTGGGAATCCGTGCCCACGGCACCCGGGATGCGCCGGGTGTCGAAGCGGCCGTCCGGGAGCACCAGGCCGGTGCGCAGGAGCTCGGCCATGGCACCTATGATGCCGGAGCCGCAGATGCCGGTGGCCCCGGTGCCGGGCTTTCCGATCCGGGCCGGGCCCGCCCGGCTGGTGTCCGGGTCGATGGTCAGCCTGAGCTGCTCACGGCCCCTTCCACCGCGGGCATACCGCAGGAAAGGGCACCGCCCTCAAAGGCAGGACCCGTGGCGCAGGAGGCGGCGTAGATCCCGTCGTGGTTTTTCAGCATGATCTCCCCGTTGGTGCCGATGTCCACCAGCAGGGTCCCGGCGGGCGCGTTCACCAGGTTCACGGCCAAAGCCGCGCTGATGATGTCGCATCCCAGGAACCCCGAGAGCAGGGGCAGGGTGGTCCACCGTGTGGACGGGGCCAGGGTGAAGACCCGGTCGTCAAAGGCCAGGCGCCTGATATCTGTGAAGACCGGGGCGTAGGGGGCCACGCCCAACGGGGCCGGGCTGACCCCGGCCAGGATGTGGATCATGGTGGTGTTGCCCACGGCCACGATGCTTTTGAGCTGTTCAGCCTGGGTGCCTGCCTGGGTGAGCAGCTCCCGGCATCCCCACTCGATGGCTCGCACCACAAGGGTCCGCTGGGTGGAAAGGGCCTCGTCGTTTTTGCGCACCGCGTCGATGCGGGCCATGACATCGGCCCCGAAGACGGTCTGGGGGTTTTTCACCGACAGGGATCCCATGAGCTTTTTGCTGGAGAGGCTCACGAGGTAGAGGGCGATGGTGGTGGTGCCCAGGTCCACGGCCACGCCCAGGTCGTCTTCGCGGAAGTCCTCACCTGTCGGGGTGTAGCCGGAAGGGAGAAGGGCCGGGGCCTTGGTGACGGCGGTGGCTGTCATGAGGGTGGCTGCCGGAATGGTGAGCTCGATGTCGCCGTGGATTTTCGTCCGGCAGGCCAGGCGGCTGAGGCCGGTCTCTTCGTCGCCTGAGACCCGGGCCACGGATTCGGACTCAAGGGTTACCCGGCACTTGCCGCAGACCCCCTTGCCCCCGCAGTCCGTACGCAGGAAGATACCGGCCGATGCCAGGGCCGGTGCGATGAATTCCCCGTCCCGGCAGACGATGACCCGTCGTCCCGGCAGGAGGGTGAGGGTGTGTTGTTTCATTTTAAAAAGCCCTTCATTTAAAAAACATGCCTCCGGCGGCCAGGTGGGGGCACCTGGAAACCCTATGGCGAATGCATGGGGGGAGGACGTTATGCGTGTGTTCTCAAGGCATTCGCGTGACGGATGAAATTCGGCAACCGTTTTGCTGGAGATACCCATGTCATTATGTCGAAAGCCAGGGTCGTGGTTTTTCTGGTTAACTTGCTTTCTTTTCGGAATAGCTCCGGTACCAGGGGGGGCGTGGGCAACACCAGCATATGTTTCGGGCGAAGCCCGAGCCGAAGGCCGTTGCGATTTGGCCCGAGGAACGAGGGACAAAACGCAACGGCAATCAGCTTTCGAGGTGGCTCACCTCGCCGCCGGAGGCAGGCTTTTCCATGCATTTTAACCCGTGACGGCCTGCGTTTGCCTCTGGCAAATGGGGAAGGGCCGCATGCCAGGCATGGGCCCTTCGGGTCGCGCGCGGGATCCGGTTCCGGCAGGGTCGGGGGAACGCCCCTGCCGGGCAGGGGCGGATCAGGCGACGATGTCGCCGGCACGCACGGCTTTCAGGTAGTTCATGCAGAAGTTGTCTGCGCCTTTGAGCATGTCGGCGGTTTTCAGCACGGCCATGATCTCCTTGTCCAGGGGGTCCATGATGGCCGAGTCGTAGCCCTTTGCCATCATCATGGCCAGGAAGATGCGGTTGACCATTTTGCGCTGGGGCAGGCCGTAGGAGATGTTGGAGAGTCCGCCGGTGGTGTGGACCCCTTCGAGTTCGGTCATGATTTTTTCCACGGCGTCCATGGCCATGTTCCCGTTTTCCGCGGCCACGCTCATGGGCTGAATCAGGGGGTCGATGAAGATGTCGTCACGTGCAAAGCCGATGCCTTCGAGTTCGGCCACCAGGGTTTTGGCCCGGTCGAAGATGTCGTCCACGCTTTTGGGCATGCCCGAGTCGTCCATGCACAGGGCGATGATGCGGCACTCTTTTCCTTTCAAGTACTGCATCATGGGATCGAACCGGTCCTTTTCCAGGCTGATGGAGTTGATGAGGGGCGTCTGCTCCACCAGGCCGTAGGCCATCTCCAGGATGGCCGGGTCCGGGCTGTCCAGGCACAGGGGGAGCTTGGTGCCCCCTGGATGACGGGAATGATAAGTCTACTTCATGTCCTCTTCTTCATGGCCGATGCGGGCCCCGGCGTTGACGTCGATGTAGGTGGCCCCGCAGGCTTCCTGCCGTTTGACGTCCTCTGCGATCAGCCCAGGAATCCTCTCGGTGACGGCCGCCTTGACCTTTTTCAGGGTGGTGTTGATGCGTTCTCCGATGACGGTAAACACGGCCTCCTTCATTGATGAATTGCCGTGAGAAGTCTTACACCCGAACCGGCAGGTTTATTTGAGCATGGCCTTGGCCAGTTTGCAGGCGGACCCGGCATCGGAGGCGTAGGCGTCGGCGCCGATCTCATCGGCAAAGGCCTGGTTCACCGGCGCGCCGCCCACCATGATCTTGACGGCGTCTTTCTTGCCTGCCTCGGCGATTTTGCTCACGGTGTCGCGCATGGCGACCTTGCGCTCGTCGAGAAGGGCGGAGAGCCCGACGATATGGGGGTTGAGCTCTTCGATGGCCTTCATGAAGGCGTCGGCGTCCACGTCCACACCCAGGTCGGTCACTTCAAAGCCTGCGCTCTCCATCATCATCACCACCAGGTTTTTCCCGATGTCGTGGAGGTCTCCCTTCACCGTGCCGATGACCACGCGGCCTGCGGTGCTGGTCTCTCCTTCGGCGAGCAGGGGTTTTAAGATCTCCACGGCCTCACCCATGGCCTGGGCGGACATGAGGACTTCGGGGATGAACATCTCCCCGGTCTCCATGCGCTCGCCCACGATGTCCATGCCTGCGATGAGGCCTTCGGACAGGATTTCACCAGCGGGGATGCCCTGGTCGAGGGCTTCTTTGACTTGAACCATGAGGGTGTCGCCGTCGCCGGAGATAAGGGTTTCGGTGATGGTTTTTAAATCAGACATGATGACTCTCCATTGTTATGTGTCGGGTTGTTGGTGATCCTGTTATCCATCTGCTCAGGCCTTGGGCTTCCCCTCCCGGACCAGTTCCCGGGTGAGGGAGACGAGAAGGCAGAGCATGACGAAGACAAAGGGAAAGGCTCCGATGATGGAAGCCGTCTGCAGGGCCTTGAGCCCGCCGGACCAGATAAGGACCATGGCAAGGCCGCCCAGCAGCAGGCCCCAGAAGATGATGAGGAGCCGTCCTTCGGGGGATTCCGGCCCCCCTGCATGGCCGCCGGTGGAAAACCGGCTGATCACGAGGGTGGCGGAATCGGCCGAGGTGATAAAAAACGAGGCGATGAGCAGGTTGGCCAAAAGGGCCAGCACCCCGTAGAGGGGCATGTGCGCCAGGGTTTCAAACAGCGCAGCCTCCAGGCTCTGGCTCACCGCGTTCATCAGGCCCGCTCCCTGCTCCAGTTCCAGCCAGACGGCGGTGCCGCCCAGGGCCGTGGAAAAGAGGATGGAGAAGAGAGCCGGCAGAAACATGACCCCCAGGACGAACTCACGGATGGTCCGGCCCCGGGAGATGGTGGCGATGAAGGCCCCCACAAAGGGGGCCCAGGCGATCCACCACGCCCAGTAAAAGACGGTCCAGCTTTCGGTCCAGGCACGGTTACCGAAGAGGCTGAAGGTCGTGGAGAGCGGGAGGATACCTGTTGTGTAGTCGGCCAGGGCGATCCCCAGGGTTTTGATGATGAACCCGAAGGGTCCCTTGACCATGAAAAAGAGCAGCAGCAGGACCATGAAGGCCACGTTGAGCAGGAGGACGTTGATGCCGCGCTTGACCCGCTGGCGCGAGGCGATGTACAGGGCCGTGATGACCCCGATGACTGCCGCCGTGGTGCCCGTGCCTCCGGGAAGTCCCCAGGAGAGGTGAAGCCCGCTGGTGATCTGCAGGGCCCCGAGCCCCAGGGAGGTCACCACCCCCATGACCGTGGCCCAGACCGCCAGCATGTCCACCAGTTTGCCCGTGCCCCGCGAGGCCCCGCCGTTCCCGGCTGCCCGGGGAAAGAGGCAGTGGGAGACGGTTCCGGGCAGGCCCTTGCGGAACTGGAAGTAGGCCAGGGGCAGCCCCACGGCCACGTAAGTTCCCCAGGCATGGATGCCCCAGTGGTGGCAGAAGATCTGGAAGGCCAGGCGGGCCGACTCCGCTGTTGCCCCCGTCCCTTTCGGGGGGGAGGCGTAGTGGTAAAGGGGCTCGGCAATGGACCAGAAGACCAGGCCGATGCCCATGCCCGCGGAGAAGAGCATGGCAAACCAGCTGATCCAACTGTACTCCGGTTTTTCGTCGTCGCGGCCCAGGCGTATCCTGCCGTAAGGAGAGAGTGCCAGGGCCAGGGCCGCGACGACGAAGAGGTTGACGCTGGAGAGGTAGAGCCAGCTCCAGCTTTGTGTGAGGTAGCCCAGGGCCGCCCCGCTCATGCTTTTCAGCAGGGCGGGGGCTGCGGCCCCGAGCAGGACAAAGGGAACCACCAGGACGGCTGATCCTGTAAAGACTGCAGTGTCTAGGTGACGTCCGATGCGGCGGGTGATTCCTCCGGATTCCATGGTGTGTCCTTTCAACTCTTTGGTTAAGCGTTCTTGCGACGGTTCACGTACTCGGTGAGCTCCTTTTCCACGGTCGGGTCGATGTCGGGTTTCTCGTACTTGGCCAGGCGCTGGCTCATCTTGTCGCCGGCCACCTCGTGGATGCGCTTTTTGCCTCCGGCGCTCCAGGCGTCGTAGTTGGTGCGGGTCATGAGATCGGGCAGGAAGAACTCGGTGCGGCAGAGTTTAAAGGTCTTGGGGTTGGTGAGGTACTGCCCGCCGATACCGGTCTGCTTGATCATCTCCACGTCGATGCTTTCTTCGTCAAAGCCGATGGGCTTGAGCATCTGGCGGATCATACCGGCAAGCTCTTCGTCCATGAGGAATTTTTCAAAGCTCATGGCGATGTAGGAGCCCAGGATGCCTGCGGAGTGGAGGATGAAGTTGATGCCGGAGCGGGCTGCGGTGGACAGGGCCAGGGCCGATTCCAGGCCAGCCTGTCCGTCGGGGTAGAGGGCATCGGTGAGGCCCCCGCCGCTTCGGCTGGGCAGGTCGTAGAACCGGGCCATCTGGGCGGTGACGTTGATGTTCTTGGACAGGGCCGGGGCGCCGATGGACAGGGCCCCTGTCTTCATGTCCATGGCAGAGGAGGTGGACCCGTAGATCACCGGGGCCCCTTCCCGCACCATTTGGGCCAGGGTGATGCCGGCCAGGATTTCGGCGTTCTGGAGGGCAGCGACGCCCCCTAAGGTCACGGGGCCCGAGGCTCCGGCCATGATGAGGGAGGCCACCACGCAGGCCTGGCCGTGGCGGGCCAGCTCGATGAGGGAGCCCACCATCTCATCGGAGAACTGCAGGGGGGACAGGGAGTTGATGAGGGAGACCGACACCGGGGTGTCCATGATCTTGTCCTTGCCGCCGAAGACGATGGAGGCCATCTCGATGCCGTCCATGGCGCCCTGGCGCGAGACCGGGGAGCCCATGCAGGGCTTGTCGCAGAGGAGGAAGTTGGAGAGCATCATGTCCATGTGGACGGTCTCCGGCGGCATGTTCGAGGGCTCCACCATCATCCACCCGTTCATGTCGATGTACTTGGAGGTGTGGATGAGCTTGCAGAAGGTGTCGTAGTCTTCCATGACCGCTTCCCGCTGCACCCCGTCGGCATCGATGATGTACGGGGCGCCGTAGCCGGGGACAAAGACGAAGTCGTCCTTTCCGATGGCCACGTTTTTCGCAGGGTTCCGTCCGGCGACGGTGAAGCTTGCCGGGGCTTTTTCCACGGCGCTTCGCACCTGCGACTCGGTGAGGAACACCGTCTTGCCCTCGGTTTTTACGCCGTTTTTCCGGAAGATTTCGATGGCTTCCTCATCGTTGAAGACAATCCCCGTGTTCTTGAGAAGATCCATGGCGCTGTCATGGATCCGGGTAAACTCCTCTTGGGTTAGTTCCTGCATTCTGTCGTACATCGATGGTCTCCTTCGTTGGAACATGTCCGGGACATGGTGAAAAACAGGCACCGGCGGAGCCGGTGCCCCGATTTTGCGGGGCGGCGTCCATGCCCCGCGTGCGGTCTATTCGTCGGGTGTCTCCTTGATGTGTTTGTTCAGCCCCCGGAAGGTGCCCCAGAGGCAGATAAGCAGAAGAAAGATCATGGGAAAGGCCGTGGCGATGGAGGCGGTCTGGATGGCCTTGAGCTTGCCGGTACCGGCAAGGACCGCGGCCACGGCGCCCAGGGCGATGCCCCAGAAGGCCCGCAGGTTGCGTCCCGGGTTCTCTTTGCCGGAGACAAAGCAGGCCAGGGAGAGGGCCGCGGAGTTGGCGCTGGTGACAAAAAAGGTGGTGATGAGAAAGATGAGGAAGATGGCCAGGATGCCGGTTAAGGGCAGGTGCTGGGCAATGGCGAAGATGGCGCTCTCCACCCCGTGCTCCTTGAGGATGGGGGTCACGTCAAAGCTGATGCCCGAGCCGCCCACCACGCCGTACCAGAGGAAGTTCCCCAGGGTGGGGAGGATCAGGACGGCGGCGATGGTCTCCCGGATGGAGCGGCCCTTGGAGATGCGGGCGATGAAAACCGAGACAAAGGGCGCCCAGCTCATCCACCACGCCCAGTAGAAGACGGTCCAGCCGCCGATCCAGTTGCCTTCGATGCCCGGTGCCGTGTAGAGGCTCATGGGCAGGAAGTGAACGAGGTACTGGCCCAGGGCGTTGGTGGTGAGGTTGATGAGAAAGATGGTGGGCCCGAAGACGAGGATAAAGAACCAGACCCCGATGAAGACCCACATGTTGACGTCGCCGACGATCTTGATCCCTTTCTCCACCCCGGTGTAGACGGCCACGGTGAAGATGACGGTGAGCACGGCGATGATGATGTAGATGGCGTTTGTGCCCAGCTCCAGGCCGTACTGGTACTTCAGGCCGCTGGAGAGCTGAAGGGCCACCAGGCCCGTGGTGGTGGCCAGGCCCCCTAAGGTGGCGAAGACGGCAAAGATGTCGATGATTTTTCCCCAGATGCCGTAAATACGGTCGCCGATGGCGTAGTAGAAGGCGCTGGAAAAATTCAGAGGGAGGTTCTTGGTGTAGCAGGCGTGGGCCAGGGCGATGGTGAGGATGGCGTAGATGGCCCAGGCTGAGAGGCCCCAGTGGAAAAAGGAGTAGGTCATGGCGTTGGCGCCGGTCTCCGGGGTGAGGGCTTCACCGCCGAAGTAAGGGGGCGGGCTCATGAAGTGGTAGGCCGGTTCCGCCGGTCCCCAGAAGACGATGCCTGCGGCAATGGCCGAGCCGAAGAGCATGGCGAACCAGGAGAAGTTGGAGAACTCGGGCTTGTCCCCGGGGAGTCCGAGTTTCAGGCGGCCGTAAGTCCCCCCCATGAGGACGAGGCAGCCGGCCACCAGCAGAAACGCCGTCAGGAGATAGAGCCACCCCCACTTCTGGGTGGTCCATCCGAAGACGGCGTTGATGGTTGTGTTCATGTTCTCCGGAAAGAGGATCGACCACAGGATAAACAGCACGGTGACGGATGCCGAAACCCAGAAGATGATCGGATCGAAGGGCCTTGCGTTTTGATGATCGGTCTGAGACATGTGTAACCCCTTTATTAGCCATGATGTTGCATGCGTACGCGGAGGCCGGACGGCCCGGTACGGACTGGAAACCTCATGACCGCAATAAAGAGCAAGGGGTATGCCAAGGGGTTGTCTTTGCGGTAACATCGGTGGGTTAAAACGTGAGAACGTGCGTGATTGCGGTGGATGGTGCTGAACGCTGTTTTGTGTCAAGGGGGGCGGGCAGGGTGAAAGGATTTTTTCGGTTTTTCGGTTTTGTCAAAAACCTTTTCTAATTTAGCAAAATATTTTTCACCCTGCCCCGGACGGACAGGTCCGGGGGGAAAGGCGACATGATTATTACTTGTTGGATGGCTGTTTTGCCTTTGAGTTCTGTGTGTTGACTTGATTTGCTGCGGATGCACCTCGCCCCTTACCCGGCGGGCGGATCGGCGAAGGTCTTTCGGTTGAGCTTGTGTTTCTTCATTTTGTAATGGAGGAGCTGCCGGGAGATGCCCAGGATCTTCGAGGCCCTGGAGACGTTGCCGAAGGAGTGGGTCAGGGCATGGGCGATGGTCTGCCGCTCGGTGGCCTTCTGGGATTCCGACAGGTTGTTTGTGGAGGATAGGGGGGCTGCGGCCGGCATGAGCTGGTGAAAAGGACCCGTATCCGAGGATTCCCAGGCCGTGTCTTCAAGGTTGTCGCCCATGACGTTGAGGGTCTCAAAGGCGGAGGTAAAATGCCGGAGGCCGATGATCTTGTTCTGGCCCGCGCTGTTCATGGCCCCCTCGATGAGGTGCTCCAGCTCCCGGACGTTGCCGGGCCAGCGGTACCCTTTAAACAGGTCGAGGACCCTGGGAGAGACCCCTTTTACGTGGGTCCCGAAGGTGTGGTTGAGGGTGAGGATGAAATGGCTGATGAGGTTCTCCAGATCATCGAGCCGGTTTCGAAGGGGGGGGATCTGGACGATGACCACACCAGGCGATAGAAGAGGTCGGTTCTCAGCTGGCCGTTTTTCACGGCCTCCCGTGGGGAGCCGTTCATGGCGCTGATCACCTTGAGCTCCACCTCCACCTCTTTGTGGGAGCCGATGCGCCGGAATTTTTTCTCCTGCAGGACCCGTAAGAGCTTGGCCTGGAGGGTGGTGGGCATGGCTAGGAGCTCGTCCAGGAAAAGGGTGCCCCCGTTGCCCATCTCCAGGAGGCCCGGTTTGTCCAGGGCACCGGTGAAGGCTCCTTTGACGGTGCCGAAGAGCACTCCTTCCAGGAGGTTTTCCGGGATGGCCGCGCAGTTAAGGGCGGTGTAGGCCTTGTTTTTCCGGGCGCTGTGATTGTGGATGGACTGGGCAAAGAGCTCTTTGCCCGTGCCGGTCTCGCCGATGAGCATGATGGGCGACGACGAGGAGGCCGCCTCCCGGGCCGTGACCATGGCCCGCTGAAGGTCGTAGCTGTCTCCGATGATGTCCCCGAAGGTGTAGCGGGTGCCGTTTCCCTTGTTTTTGTTGAAACTGGGGACGGCGATCATGGGGGTGCTCTTCTGGAGGATGTTGTAGTCTTTGACAAAGCAGATGGCACCGGTGACGCGGGAGCCATCAAGGAGGGGAAAAATGGAATGGATGGTGTGGGCCACCTTGCCTTTCCGGGTGCGGTAAAAAAAAGTGCGGTTTCGGATGGCGCGTTTTTTGTCCATGCATTTGGCAATCATGCTGGTCTCGTCGGAGAGCTCGTAGACCTCGGTGACATGCTTGCCGATGATCTCCTCGGGATCGGCCCCGTCGATCTGGGCCTGGGTGTCGTTGTAGTAGACGATGATCCCCTGGTGATCGGTGATGATAATGCCTTCGTCAAGCTGGTCCAGCACGCTCAAGAAGTTGATGCGGGTGACATCGAACAGCGACTCGGACCGTGACTTCCTGTGTTGACCCATTGAACAGACTCCACGTATGACTGGGGTTGATACGGTGTTGCCTGGGGCACAGCCTCAGGGCGCCGGCCGAGGGCAGTCGACCGGTCTTGTCATCCCCGGTGAGGGCGACAATGCCTTGAGGGTGAACGGTGCCTGATAGGTGTACCTTGAACGATCTCTTCGTGGATGTCAATCTTGCCGGTGTGTTAGGCCATGTTTATAAGAAGGGAAAACGCGATGCCCCACATGACGAGGCCCACCAGGGTGTCGAGAATGCGCCAGGCCCTTTGCCTTCGAAAGACCGGGGCCAGCAGGTTGCCCCCCAGGCTGAGGAGAAAGAACCAGGCAAAGGAGGCCGTGGCCGCACCGAACCCGAACCAGGGGCGCTGCTCCAAAGGAAACTGGCCGCTGATGCCCCCCATGAGGATCAGGGTGTCCAGGTAAACGTGGGGGTTCAGCAGGGTGACGGCCAGGGTGGCCAGCACCGCGGTTTTAAGGGGGGTGCGTCCTGCCTCTTCCGCCTCCAGGCTGCCTCCCCGGTGTGCCGACCGGAAGGCGCAGGCTCCGTACCAGAAGAGAAAGGCGGCACCTCCCCAGGCTGCCGTCCGGGTGAGCAGGGGATGGGCGGCCACGGCCGTGCCCACCCCGAGGATGCCCACAGTGATCAACAGGGCGTCGAAAAAGCTGCATATAAGGGGGATCACCAGGTGATGGTTGCGCTTCACCCCCTGGCTGAGGACAAAGGCGTTCTGGGCGCCGATGGCGATGATCAGGCCCGCGCTGGTGCCGAACCCTTTGAGAAATGGCGAAATCATGATGTCGTGTGTCCCTTGTGATGTCAATGCCGGTGCCGCCTGAGGCTGCCGGGGTCGTTCCTGTGGAAAGCCGGGGGGCGTCAGCCTGCCCCTGCGATGATGACGCCCCCTTTGTAGGGGGATCCGATTGTAAAAGTAAAATTAATTATATATATACATCATAAGAAAAATGAATAATGTGACGGGGCCTCGCCTGCCCTATTGAGAGCGGCTTTTTAAGAACTTTTCGGAGCACGCCATGTACGATTACAAGCTGATAGAGGCCATGGCACGTGTGGTCCTGGAGGGGGGCTTTGAAAGGGCGTCCAGGGTTCTCAACATCTCGCAGTCTGCTGTCTCACAACGGGTCAAGCTCCTGGAAGAGCAGGCCGGTCAGGTGTTGTTGAGCCGGACAGCCCCACCGTCTCCCACCCGGGCCGGTGAGCTCTTCCTGGCACATTACTTTAAGGTGTCCCATCTGGAGGCAGACCTGGGCGAGACCCTGGCCCCGGGGGCAGATGAAGGCTTTCACACCCTCACCGTGGGGGTCAACGCAGACAGCCTGGAAACCTGGCTCCTGCCCGGGCTTGCCGCGTTTCTGGAGAAAGAGCGAGTCCTCCTTGATTTCTGCGTGGATGATCAGGACGAGACCCTGCGGTTTCTAAAGAGCGGGGAGACCGTGGGCTGCATCACCTCCAGTGCGGAGCCGGTCCAGGGGTGCCGCATGGCCTACCTGGGGGCCATGGTTTACCGCATGGTGGCGTCCCCTTCCTTTGCCGGGCGCTGGTTTGGCGACGGGTTCGGTTCGGGGGCTGCGGCTCGGGCCCCGGCGGTGCTCTTTAATCGCAAGGATGAACTCCATGGACGGTTTCTCAAGGCCTGGTTGTCAGATCCTCCCACGTCCTTTCCCCGTCATTACGTCCCCTCGTCTGCAAGTGTGGTGACCACCATTGTCCAGGGCATGGGGTACGGCATGGTGCCCATGCAGCAGGCCTCGCCCCTGCTTGCCGCCGGTGCGCTCACGGATGTGGCCCCGGGCAGGGAGATAAAGGTTCCGCTGTACTGGCATGTCTGGAATGTGAAGTCGGCGCTTTTGGAGCGGTTCTCCCATGGACTGGTGGAGGGGGCCCGTTGCACCCTCCTTCAGGACACGCCCGGCGAATCGCCGTGACGGCAGGGCGACGAGGCGAAATGAGAGACACGTCGCCTTCACGGTGTGGGATTGATGGGCGTGATGCCCCGCCATTCGGTGCATTACAGGGGGCTGGTCGGTGCCGATGCCGCGGGTGGGCACGGACAAGGAGTGCGTCTTTTCGTCAACTGGGAATAAAGGTTTTGTCAACTGTGACGAAAAGTACATTAAGGAAAGGCTTGATGGGGACGTCAGGGTTCGGGGGAAACAATTCACACGGCTGCGTCATGTGGGCCGCCTCTCGGTGTTTTGTATCAGCCTGAAATACATTGAGATTGACCGGCTGTTTTGGGCTTGGGATTGCGCCGCAGCTCGGTGCGTGAGCCCCGTTCATTCCGTGTGGGGTGTGCGGTGCTTTTACGAAACACGCAGGGGACATGTGAATGATCAATTTCTCATCATCAACGATGCGCAGACAGACGGGGGGGCGAACCGGACGTTTACGCCCATGCGCCTTTTGTTGCCTGTGCCCTGTGGCGGTGCTGTTTTGCCTGGTGGTTTATCTTTCGGTCTCCTTAGCCGCTCCTCCGGTTCCGGATCCCCTGACCCCGGAGCAGCGCCAGTGGCTCGAAGCCCGCAAGGGCCAACTCACCCTGGCCTTTGAACCCAACTGGCCCCCGGCCTCCTTTATTGGCGATGAGGGGCAGGTGCAGGGCATCGCCCCTGAGTACATCTCCCTTATCGAAGAAAAACTGGGCTTTGAGTTTACCCGGGTGCGCTACGCCACCTGGGCCGAGATTCTCCGGGCCGGGTACCGGGGCGAGGTGGACGTGATCCCCTCCATAGCCCGGCTTTCTTCCCGGGAGCCGCACCTGGCGTTCACGCGGACCTATTTCCAGATGCCCACCACCATTGTAACGGGGCCGGAAACAACGGGGGGCATCAACCTGGAGGGCTTGGTGGGCAAGCGGGTCTGCGTGCTGAAAGGGAGCGTGGACCATGAGATCCTGTCCAGAAAGTATCCGGGGATTCTGGTGGACCCCGTGGATTATACCCTTGAGGGGCTTCTCAAGGTGGATCGCCGGGAGGCCGAGGGCCTGGTGTCCGATGTGGCCTCCACTTCTTACCTGATAGAGAAGCACGGCCTGGTGCGGCTTCAGACCCTGGGATACACCCACTACAGCTACGAGATCTGCATGGGCATCTCCCGTCAGCAGCCCATGCTGGTGGATATCATGAACCGGGGCCTCTCCTTGATTTCGCCGGAAGAGAAACGGGATATTTTCAAAAAGTGGCTCTACCTGAAAACCCACCCCGTCTACAGGGACCCTTCCTTTCGTACCTATGCCATCGGCCTGGTGGTGTGCCTGGTTGTTGCGGTCCTCGGTGGGTTTTTTGTCTGGAACCGGAGCCTGCGTCACGCCGTGGACCGTGCCACCCGGCTGAGCCGAAGGGCGGAAGAGTCCCTTCGGGCCCAGGCCTCGGAGCTGGAGGGGGCCAGGCAGCGGGTGGCCCGGGCCAACCTGGAGCTGACCCAGGTTTTCAACGCCTCCATCCCCATGCTGATCATTGACCGAAGGTTTCGCCTGCTTCGCATGAACAGCACCTTCAGCGAGCTTTTTGGTGAGGATGCCTCCCTTGCCGTGGGCAAGCACTGCTACGAGGTGATTCGCAGCGACATGTGCCGCACCGACGCCTGCCCCCTGGTCCAGGCGCTTTCAGGAGTCACCCCCGTGCGGGGGGAGAGCCTTTTTTCCACGGCGAGTCGGGAGGGCATCCCCTGCATGGTGGCCGCCAACCCGCTCACGGACCGGGACGGTCGCCTTCTGGGCATTGTGGACAGTTTTATCGATATCTCCCGTCTTTTCCAGGCCGAAGAGGAAAAGGAGCTGCTGCGTGCCCAACTCCGGAACTCCCAGAAGATGGAGGCCCTGGGCACCCTGGCCGGGGGCATTGCCCACGACTTCAACAATATTCTCTCCCCCATTATCGGGTACGCGGAGATGACCCAGCTTTCGCTGCCCCCGGACAGTCGGGAGGCGGAGAACATGACGGGCATCCTCAAGGCCTCCCAGCGGGCGCGGGACCTGGTGCGAAGGATCCTGACCCTCTCCAGGCGCCATCAGTCCGAACTCAAACCGGTCCATGTCCAGGCCGTGGTCCAGGAGGCCCTGACCCTCCTGCGCTCCACCCTGCCCAGCACCATCGCCATCCGGGAGAGGCTCCACGCCGAAGGCCGCCTGATATTCGGGGACCCCACCCATGTGCACCAGGTCATCATGAACCTGGGGACCAACGCTTACCACGCCATGGAAGGCATGGGGGGCGGGACCCTGGAGGTGGCCCTGGAGACTGTATTTATGAACGAGAATGAATCGCCGTTTCCGGGAAACCCCTCCGGCTCCTGCCTGAGGCTTGTGGTGAAGGACTCGGGGGTGGGCATGGACGCGGCCAGCCGAGACAGGATCTTCGACCCGTATTTTACCACCAAGGAGGAGGGCAAGGGCACGGGCCTGGGGCTCTCCGTTGTCCACGGCATCGTCCGGGAGTGCGGCGGCACCATCACCGTGGACAGCGAGCCGGGCAAGGGCAGCACATTTACCCTCTGCTTTCTCGAAGTGGAAGGGGAGGCCTTGCTTCCGGAACCCGTTTCCGCCGAGGCCCCTCCCAGGGGCCGCGAGACGGTCCTGGTGGTGGACGACGACGAAGAACTCGCCTTTTTGCTCAAGCGGATGCTGAGGCGGGCCGGGTACCGGGTGTCGGTGTTTACGGAGAGCAAAAAGGCGCTGGACCATTACCGGGCGAGTCGGGGCAACTACGATATCGTGGTGAGCGACATGACCATGCCGGGCATGACCGGTATGGCCCTGACACGGGAGATCAAGGCTATGACGCCTGGGATACCGGTGATCCTCTGCACGGGCTACAACGACCGCAGGGCCCGGCAGGCAGCCGAGACCATCGGCGTTCGGACATTTTTGATGAAACCCGTGGAGATGCACACCCTGCTCACAGCCGTGCGGCAGGAGCTGGACGCGGGTGATGAGGCGTGGACACCGTCAAAATCCGGTTAAATCCGATGCCCAGCGGGCACAAAGTAAAAGCCAAAAGCGATGTCTTTTATTGTGAAAGTGCATGGCAAAACCAGCCTCCGGCGGCAAGGTGGGGGCACCTTGAAACCCTATGGCGAAGGCATGGAGGCCGTTGCCATGCGAACGCTGTCAGGGCATTCGCGTGAAGGGTGAAGTCCGGCAACCGTCAAGGCAGGGGAGGCCCATGTCATTCTTCTAAAAACATGACGCGGGCGTTCTCAGACTCGTTTGAGTTTTACCGGAATAATTGCCGGTGACAAGGGTGGAGCAACCACTTAAATGAAATGCCCTGAACGCAGGTTGCAAATGCGCTTTGTCCGTCGGGAAAAGTCACATTCAACGTTTATAACGGAAGCCATTCAAGACGAAATGTTAAGATCTGTTTGTTAAACTTTTTAAACGTTTAGCCCCCGGCAGGGCCGCCGGGGGCGTCTTTTTATCCTTTTTTCCGTGCCATGCAGCGGATGCCGTCCCCCCTTCGGGCCGGGACAAAGCATCGACAACAGGAGTTGCACAGGGCGGGGGCGGTGTCTCCCTGTTTCCATCGGGCGATGAGGTTGGGCTCCCGGATGAGGGGGCGGGAGAGACTGATGAGGTCGGCCCGGCCTTCGTCGTGCATGGCAAGGGCGGTCTCAAGGGAGCGGATGCCGCCCACGAGCATCACGGGGACCTGCACCGACTCCTTGACGGCTTTGCCTGCATCGCGGAAGTAGGCTTCCTTTTCCGGGGCGTCGATGCGGGGCCGGATGGGGGCAAGTTCCCCGCTTTCCGGAGTGCCGCCGCTTACCTCGATGGCGTCGATCCCCTCGTGGGCCAGACGGACGGCCACGGCGCAGGCCTCGTCCAGGGTAAAGCCGCCCTTGACGTGATCGGCGCTGTTGAGCTTGATGAGCACCGGGTAGTCGGGGCCCACGGCGTCACGGATGGCGGTGGTGACCTCCAGGAGTAAGCGCATGCGGTGCTCCACGGGGCCGCCGTACCAGTCGCTACGACGGTTTTCCAGGGGCGAGAGGGACTGGCTGAGAAGGTAGCCGTGGGCGCTGTGGATCTGCACCCCGTCGAAACCGGCTTTTTTGGCCCTGACGGCTGCCTCGGCAAAGGCGGTGACCACCAGCTTGAAATCGCAGGGGCCCATCTCTTTTACCGGGGGCTCTTCGGCGCCGGTGACGGAGATGATGCGGGGGGGACGGCCCGACTCGTCGGTGTTGGCGCGCCTTCCGGCATGGGCCAGCTGGGCCACGATTTTCCCGTTGCGGGCGTGGACCGCCTCCACCATCTTGGTGAGCCCGGGGAGAAACGCGTCGTCGTGGATACCCAATTGTTTCGGGCCTGCCTTGCCTTCGAGTTCCACAAAGGCGTGGCCCGTGATGATGAGGCCCACACCGCCGTCGGCCAGGGTGGCCATGCAGTCGATGAGCCGTTGGGTAACGCAGCCGTCGGGCCCGGCCATCCCTTCCCAGGTGGCGGACCGGACAAAGCGGTTGGCAAGGGTCATGCCGTTGATGGTCATGGGGTCGAAAAGGGGGTGCATTGCGATCTCCTGTCTGGTGTATCAGATATCAATTGTCCTGATGAAGCTATATCAAATGGATGTGATCACGCCAATAAAAATGTGGCGTCCCTTGTCCGGCCACGGAAGGTCAACCCGATGTCGGCGGGGGAACCGTCTTTTCCACAGGGGTGCCGCCGTATCCTCCCACGGTGACCCCGGTGGGTCTTTTCTCATCACAGGCAAGGAGGACATCCATGCGGGACGGGCTGCCCATGGCGTGTCCCTGCTCGAAGATGTAGCGCTCCTGCTGGTGACCGTTCATCCACAGGTAGGCGGCCAGGGCTCCGCTGGCGCTTCCGGTGGCCGACTCCTCATCAATGCCGTATGCCGGGGCAAAGTTCCGGCAGCATGCGGTATGGGCGGGGTTCCGGGGCTCCATGCAAAAGAGGTGGAACCCCACGGTGTCGGTTTCGGTGTTAAAGGCTGCCATGGCCCCGAGGTCCGGTGCGACCGCTTCAAGGAGTCCCCGTGAGGGCAGGGGGACAAGGATGTCCGTGAGGCCTGTGGACACGGGCTGGATGGGCAGGCCCGTTGCGGTGAGGTCCTCGGGCGCAAGCCCCAGGATGGGGGCCATCCGGGCCGGATCAAGTATCGGATTGAAGACAGGGGGTTTTTGATCCATCCACACCGCCCCGGAGTTATCCAGGGTAACGCTGATCTCTCCTTCCCTGAGCCCTTGACGATGTCGTCCCGGCCGCACAAGGCCCAGGTGGGCCATGACAGTCCAGGCCGCCACAGTGGCGTGGCCGCAGAGATCCACCTCAGCCACCGGGGTAAAATAGCGGATTACAGGGCAACTGCTCAAGAGATCCGAAACAAAGGCGGTTTCCGAGAGCCCCACGTTGCGGGCCAGGGCCTGCATGGCGGCCTCGTCCATGTCGTCGGCGAAAATCGCCACCCCTGCACCGTTTCCACCGCACCCGGCGTCGGTATAGGCTTGCTGAAGAAAGAGTCGCATCATACTGATTTTGATAGCACGCCGGAGCAACGGGGAAAAGCAGAAACATGGACAAGTAACAACAACGGTTCCTGTTGCGTCGAAGCTTGTGATCCAGCCCGCAGAAATCATCAAGGTTTATGCCGGGCGAAGCCCGAGTCGAAGGCCCTTGCGCTTTGGCCCGAGGAACGAGGGACAAAGCGCAAGGGCAATATGCTTTCGAGGTGGCTCACCTCGCCGCCGGAGGCATGCTTTTAATGCTGGCTTTGCCATAGACGTCTGCTTTTCTCAATGGCTGGCGCTGATGTCATTGATATTATCATTTTGACATCCGGGGGGCGCCCACACCATTCTACCGTTTACCCCTGAATTCCCCTTACCATGACAGGAGAGACCATTCTCGTGAAAACAGGAAGCCTGCGATCCTTTTCCGACCCTTCCCAATCCATTCTTCCTCGGTGCACCGGCTGCGGCAAGTGCCGGGTGGGGTGCGCTTTTTTGAAAGAGCACGGAAGCCCCCTGGAGATTCGGGAGCTTTTGGAGACCCGGCCGGAGGAGGCCCTTCGCCTGGCATTCCTCTGCTCTCTGTGCGGGCTCTGCACGGCGGTCTGTCCCGAAGGGGCGGATCCCGCGGCCTTTTTTCTTGCCTTGCGGCGGGAAGCTGCGGAGAGCGGCACGGTGGATTTCTCCTCTTATTCCCGCCTCCTTGCCTACGAGGCCCGGGGGGTGTCCAAACGGTTTACCTGGGCCCATCTGCCCGAGGGGTGCGATACGATCTTTTTTCCGGGGTGCGGCCTGTCGGGAACACGGGCCCACAAGACCTTTCGCGTCTGGCAGTACATCAGGGAACAGGTCCCCCAGGCGGGCCTGGTTCTGGATTGCTGCACCAAGCCCTCCCATGACCTGGGGCGGCAGGGGGCCTTTGAGAACGCCTTCGGGGAGGCCGCATCGTCCGGATTGGGGGCGTGCGCCGCGTGGTGGTGGCTTGCCCCAACTGCTTCAAGGTGTTTCATCAGTACGGCACGGGCCTTGAGACCCAGAGCGTCTATGAGCTCATGGCAGGGGACGCGGACCTTGTCCCAACATCTGTAAGCGGGGCGTTGAGGATGCACGATCCCTGTGCGGTGCGGTTTGAAGAAGGGATCCACGGGGCGACCCGGGAGCTGGTCCTGCGAAGCGGGGTGTCCCTGGTGGAGTCCGCCCGCAGCGGCAGGCGGACCCTCTGCTGCGGGGAAGGGGGCGCAGTGGGGGCGGTCTGTCCCGGCCATGCCGAGGCCTGGCGCCAGAGGATTCAAGGGGATCGGGCCGGAGAGGCGGTCCTCACCTACTGCTCGGGGTGCGCCTCGCGTCTCGGCGGCCGGGGAGGCGCCCGGCATCTCCTGGATTTGTTTTTTAATGACGGCAACACGATTCCCAAAGCCACCGGGAGCCCTCTGACCTATCTTCACCGCCTGGGGCTCAAAAGGCGGGTGAAAAAGATCTCGGAGCCTGCAGTGACCCGTGAGCGGCACGTCTCCATGGGCGGTGGCCCAAAGGGTGCATGGTGGGTCAAGGGGTTGATCCTCATGGCCCTCATCGGCATGGCAGCCGCTTTGAAAATCTCAGGCTTCACGGATTCTTTGGCCCCGGAGGCGGTGAGGCAATGGGTGGAAGGCTACGGCCTTGCCGCGCCCCTTATTTTTGTGGCCCTCTACTGCATCGGGCCCTGCCTGCTTCTTCCGGCAAGTCCCCTCACCCTTGCCGCAGGTCTTCTGTTCGGTCCGGTCATGGGGCTGGCCTGCACCATGGTGGGGGCCACGGGCGGTGCCACCCTGGCCTTTCTCGTCTCCCGCTACCTGGCAGGGGACTGGGTGCGCGGGAAGGTGGCGGGCACCGGCCTGGAGCGCCTGGACCGCAAGGTGGCCGAGGAGGGGTGGAAGGTGGTGGCCTTTACCCGCCTGGTGCCTGTGTTTCCTTTTGTTCTCCTTAACTACGCATTCGGGCTGACCCGGGTGCGACTCTCCCACTACGTGGGGGCCACCGTTGTCTGCATGTTTCCCGCCACCCTTGCCTTTATTCTCTTTTCCAGCTCCCTGCTGGACCTTCTCCAGGGGCGGATTACCGCGCCCTTTGTGGGGGGATTTCTCCTTTTGTGTGCCGTGGGCACGATTCCTTTTCTCGTGAAGCGTTTCTGGAAGAAGGCTCCGTGATACGGCCTCGACAAACAGGTTGTAAGGGGCTATGATACCGGTGCGTTAAGCGGATGAAAGGAGGGGTATGGCGCGTGCTCGGGCTTTGCTTACCGGTGTCTCTCTGTTTTACCTTACCTTCTGGGTCCCCCTGGCGGCGGTTGTTTACACGCCGTTCTGGTACGATGCCGCCTGCGGGATCCACGGCCGCTGCGTGCGCCTGAAAGCCGGGCCGCCCAGGGTTCTGGTCCGGGAGCTGACCTCTTTTCTCTCCCATGGCGGGGCCCTTGCCCATGGGGCATGGACGGCCAAAGAGCGCCGTCACCTGGCAGAAGCCCGGGACCGGCTGGATCTTGCTGCGGTGGTCGCGGCGGCAGCCCTTCTCAGTCTTGCCTTTGCCGCGACCCCGTCTTTGCTCAGGGGCAGTGCCCTGGTCAACCTTGTTCTGTTCCCATTGCTTTCGGGAATCTTTCCGTTTTTTACCACCTTCTGGCGGGACCTGTTTCACCCGCTTCTTTTTTCCAATCAACTCTGGCTCAACACCCCTTTGGATGTCTCCTATTACCTGATGCCCAGGCTGTTTTTCTTCTGGACTCTGGCCCTGGGCATCGGCGCTGCCGTGGCTGCCAACCTTTTGGTTTTGGCGTGTACGCGGACCATGAAACAAAGGGGCACGGACCGGACCACAACGACAGGAGGCAACATGGCGCGTATCGGCTGGGTGGCAGTGGGTTTGGTGGCAGGTGTTCTTTTGACCTTGGGGGCCCGGATGGTCGTGGGCAAAGGGGATGTCCCGGAGCATGGGACGGATACAGCGGCCCTTGAAGAGACGGTGGCCGGTCAGCACGGCAGTGCGGCCGAGGCCCAAAGCGGTGAAACCGGAGTGAAACCGGTGGTCCGGGAGTCTGAAAAGCAGGAGCCCTTTATGCCGGACATGGACCGCATGCGGGCAAGCCTTCCCGACAACCTGGCCATTCCGCCCCAGACCGAGGAGGAGCGGTGGCAGCGGGAGGAGGAGAAAAAGTCCCGCAACGAGCTTTTCGGACGTATCAGCGCCAACATCGCCTCCGAGGACGAGGTCCACAGCTACTACGACGAGCAGGCCCTTCTGACACGGGACAGCATCGCCATGCTGGAGTGGATTTTAAGGGAACATAAGGGCGAGATGAGCCAGCGGGACCTGGCCCAGCATCAATTTTTGCTGGAGCAGTTCAAGAAACGGCTGGAGGCCATTCCGGAGCGGGAAGCGCGGGCCCTGGATCGGATCGAAACCAAGCAGGCCAACGGGTAAGGGCCGAAGGAACCACAGGGACAAGAGGGCCCAGGGAAAAAGCAGGCCCCCGGCAGGGCTGCCGGGGGCCTGAGGTGAATCGTTACGTTGTCTGTCTCTTCCGTGCCTTACAGAGCGCCCATGAGCAGGTCAAGGAGGTTCCAGAGGGGGTAGGGCCTGTTGAGCTCTTCTTCGGTGGGCTCTTCGTAGTACTGCATGGCGGCCATGCCGGCCCCGTCGTTGATGAGGCGGTCGGCGTAGTCTCCCACGTTCATGCCCGTGCCGGTGATGTCGGTGTCGTCAAAGGAGAGGATGCAGGAGCAGTGGCTGTCGTTGAAGGGGCGGTAGTAGGGGACGAAATAGCCGATGTTGCCGTTTTCAGCAAAGAGGTCGTCGTACATGGCCATGAGATAGCCCTGGTCCGCGGCCCACATGGCGTGGATCTCTTCTTTGGGCGGGTAGTCGTAGAACCGCTCGTACGAGTAGCCCGAGTAGTTGCCGTCCATGGTGAACTGGGTATGCGCCAGCTTGTCGGCGGGATACTGACGAGACAGGGCAACGCTTAAGCTGCCGTAGTCATCGGCGTTGAAATCACCGGGGATGTCCTGGCCCAGGATGTCGATGACGCTGTCCACGTTCCAGGCACTGCGGATCTTGGTGTGCAGGGGCAACGAGAACTGGGGAGAGTCTTCGGCCGTGGAGTAGATGGGACCGGAGTCGTTGAGGAGGATGGCCTCGCCCACACGATCGCCCAGGCCCTTGCGGATGAAGTGGTAGTTGAGGATGGAGCCGGCGCCTCCGGCGCTGCATCCGCTGACCATGAGCTTGGGAATGGAGTCGAAGTGGTCCTTGAAGGGCCCATTGGTCATCCAGTTGATAATTCCCTGGGTGTTGGTGTAGCCGTTGTGGTGCCACTCCAGGCTCTCATCGGAATCCTCGGATTCGTAGGTGGCGGTGTTGTTGCCGATGAAGATGTCCCCGGTGCAGTAGGGAACAAAGATGATGGTCCAGCCCTGGGTGTCCACACGCTCCCAGGGGTGGGCGCGAAAGATAAAGGGCGACATGATGGCGGGGATGGAGAACCCGTCCATGTAGTCGTCGGGGATGCCGTTGGGGTTGGCCGCACCCCGGATCCCGCTTTGTCCCGAGCAGCTGGGATAGTCCCAGCAGGCCCCGCCGGCCTCAAAATAGATAAGCACATTGTCACTGGTCAAAGACGGGTTGACGAAGAATTTGTAAGGGGACCCGTTTCCGCACACATACTCCACGTCTCCCTCGGGTTCAAGCTGCACAAGGTTCCACTGGTAGTACTTGATGTCCTCGTCGCAGCCCCCGAAAAGGAAGGGGAGCAAAAGCACGATGACCAAAAAAGGGATAACGGACCATCTGCGCATGGCTACATTCTCCTGATTTTGGGTTGGTGGGGTGCCCACGCGGGAAGGGTCCGAAGATCGCCCTGAAAGGGCCGACGCCGGTTGTTGCACGGGGATGACACAGGGAGCCGGTTTCTCTCATGTCGCGTGTGCACGGCATGTCATGGGCGGGGGGGAGGCTCCGGTGGCGGTGTGTGGCCCTGGCGGCTGAGGAATGGGATGAATTGCATTTGGTCTATTAAACGCCGTTCAAATGAAAAAATCAACAATTGATTCATTTCGTTAGGGATGCCCGCGGCTCAACGGCCGTGATGGTAACAAAGCCGTCGTCGTAAAGGGGAGACACCGGGGGATCCAGGTGAGGGGTGAGGCAATCGGCCACGCTCACAAGGTGGATGGGGCGGTCCATGGCACCTATTGTGGCTGCCAGTTTTCGGTAGAGGGGAAGGGTCGTCTCCGAAGGCCTTACCGGGCGGTAGAGGTAAAGGAGGGTGACGCCGGAAAGATCGGTGGCAAAGAGGTCCCCGTGGCGCCAGGAGACGCGGTGGTCGGCAATGCCCAGGATCCGTTGGAAGAGGCGCCCGGCGCTCAGGTGCCCTTTGGAGAGTTCCACCTGCAGGGTGTGGCGGTGTGGACAAAGGCACTGGAGGAGGAGACCCTGGAGGCCGTTTCCGGCGCCGAGGTCGGCCATGCATGTGTCCGGGGAGACAAGCTCCTTTGTCATGAGCAGGGGCAGGAGACCCCCGGAGAGGCCATGGAGGCCCTTTTGCTCATCCAGCTGCTTTTTTTCCTCTTCGGTGTATCCGGCTCCTGCGGTGTGGAGGGTGCGGTAGAGCTCCAGCAGGGCATACTCCTGCTCTTCGGTGTCTCCGTCGACCCGGGCTTCGGCAAGGTGGTTGCGCCAGGTTTCGGCTTCCGGGGCGAGGCGCAGGACCTCGGGGTTGCCGGCCAGGGTCATGAGGGCTTTTTCGATGACCTCCACCCCCTGTACCGTGCAGATGGTGGCCTCAAGGGCGTTGCGGATGGCGGTGAATCGGTTCTGCAAGGCGTCCATGGTCTCTCCTGGTTCAGCTGGCTCGGGGTTGGCAGCACCTGTGGTGCCGGGGCAGTTGACGGCACCTACGGCTCATAGCACAGAGAAGGGCAACTGCAACCAAAAAAAGCGTGCCTCCGGCGGCAAGGTGGGGGCACCTTGAAACCCTATGGCGAATGCATGAAGGCAGCCATTCTACCTGCGTTACCGGGGCATTCGCGTGATGTGTGACATCTGGCAACCGCCTTTGCAGAAGAGGCCCATTTCATTCTTCTAAAAACACAATGCAGACCTTTTGGGATTCGCTTGACTTCAACCGGAATAACTCCGGCGAAGACTCGACCTGATGACTTAAGACCTGTTTGTCCAACTTTTTAAACGTTTGGCCCCCGGCAGGGCCGCCGGAGGCAAATATCTAAATGCGCAGCCCTGCAAAAAAAGCCCTGCACGCGTGCAGGGCTTTTTTATTATGGCCTTTGGGTCAGCGGAATGTGTTTCGGCCTTAGTGGGCGTAAAAATCCTCCTCGGTGACCTTGTGGCTGAAGACGCTGTAGGCCCAAACCTGGTAGGCAATGACCAGGGGGATAAAGATGAGCACCACGGTGAGCATGATCTTCAGGGTCAGGGGGCTGGATGAGGCGTTGAAGGCCGTCAGGCTGAAGGCCTCGTCCAGGCTGGAGGGAAAGAGGCTGGGAAAGAGGCCGACGATGCCGTAGAAGGTGGCGCCGAAAATGGTGGTGCAGGAGGCAAACCACGCCTTGAACCAGGCCTCTTTGGCGATGAAGAACCGGATGGCCGCAAGGGCCGCCACGGTGATGGCGATGATGACAAAGAGCGCGGGCTGGGCAAGGTAGTTGCCGTAGAGGTCCGTTGCAAACCAGCTGGCGCCCAGGAAGGTGACGGCGGCCACCAGGAGGATGGGCCAGAGGATCCGTGCCGTGCGGATGGTGCGTGCCTGGAGGTCCCCTTCGGTGCGGATGCAGAGCCACAGGGCCCCGTGGAGGGTGAAGAGGAGCACGAAGAGAACGCCACCGGCCAGGCCGTAGGGGTTCAACAGGGTTAAGAGGTTGCCTTCGTAGACACCCTCTCCGTTGAAGGGGATCCCTTGGAAAATGTTGGCAAAGGCCACTCCGAAGAGGAGGGCGGGTACAAAGCTGCCGATGAAGATGGTGGTGTCCCAGACCCTTGTCCAGACCGGGCTGACGATCTGGTCCCGGAACTCAAAGGAGACGCCGCGGATGATCAGGGCAAACAGGATGAGCATCAGGGGCGTGTACAGGGCCGAGAACATAACAGCGTACACCGTGGGGAAGGCGGCGAAGGTAACGCCCCCTGCGGTGAGGAGCCACACCTCGTTGCCGTCCCACAGGGGCCCGATGGCGGCCACCATGGTGCGCTTGTCCGTTTCGCTTTTGCCGAGGAAGGGGTAGAGAGTGCCAACCCCGAAGTCAAACCCGTCGGTGATAAAAAAGATGGCCCAGAGGAGCCCCCAGAGAAAAAACCACGTTGACTGCAAAACCATGAATATATCCTCCCTAATTCAATTCTGAAGATGTGTGCTGCGTTTTCAGCTTAAGCGGCGGTTTCCTGTGCGGGTGCCGGGCCGGTTTTGGCGTGCTTGATCATGAGCCAGAAGCCCACGAAGCCCAGGAGGCCGTACACCACGATAAACCCGATGAGGCTCGCCAGGACCTGGGACGAGGCCACCGGCGATGCTGCCTGGGAGGTCTTCATGAGGCCGTAAACGATCCAGGGCTGCCGCCCCACCTCGGTAAGGACCCATCCGGCTTCGATGGTGAGCAGCGGCAGGGGAATGGCAAGGACCATGGCTGTGAGGAGCCTGCGACTCTCAAGGAGTTTGTTGCGTTTGACAAAGGCCCACACCGTGAGAAAAATCAGCAGGGTGGCGCTGCCCACCATGGTGCGGAAGGCCAGGGAGGTGATGAGCACCGGGGGCCGTTCGTCTTTGGGGATGTCCTTGAGGCCGATGATTTCGGCGTTGAAGTCATGCTTGCCCAGGAAGCTCAGGAGGCCGGGGATGCGCCCGAACTCAATGAGGTTCCGTTCGTTCTTTTCATCGGGAATGGCCAGGATAAAGGAGGGAGCCCGGGTGGTGGTTTCCCAGTGGGATTCCATGGCAGCCAGTTTGGCGGGCTGGGTGTTGGTGACGTTGACCCCGTGCATGTCGCCGGAGACGGCCACCACGATAGCGGAGACAACCCCGAAGATCAGGCCGAGGCGGAAAGCTCGTGTGAAGAGCTCCACGTTCTGCTTTTTAAGAAGGTGCCAGGCGCTGATGCCCATGACAACGAAGGCGCTGTACATGTAAGCGGCCGACAGGGTGTGAGAGATTTCCAGCAAGGCATACTTCTGGGTGATGACCGCCATGAAGTCGGTGAGTTCAGCGCGGCCGTTGCGGATGGTGTAGCCCACGGGGTTCTGCATCCAGGCGTTGGCGATGAGGATCCACACCGAGGAGAGGGAGCCGGCCAGGGCCACCAGCCACATCACCGTGGCGTGGGCTTTGGCCGAAAGCTTTTTCCAGCCGAAGATCCAGATGCCGATGAAGGTGGACTCCAGGAAAAAGGCGGCGGTGGCCTCAATGGCGAGGAGGGAGCCGAAGACGTCCCCTACGTATTCGGAGTAGCGGGACCAGTTGGTGCCGAACTGGAACTCCAGAGTTATGCCGGTGACCACCCCCAGTGCCACGTTGATGAGAAAGAGTTTTCCAAAAAATTTGGTCATGCGAAGCCAGGTCTCATCCCCTGTTTTCGCGTAGCGGGTCTCCATGATGGCCACCAGAACGGAGAGCCCCAGGGTCAATGGGACAAAAAGAAAATGGAACATGGTCGCAGCGGCAAACTGCAGACGGGAGAGCATTACGACATCCATGAATTCCTCCTTACAGCCGGGTCCAGGTCAAGGTAAATCTTTATAATTAAAGTTAGTGGTGTATACGTCGCCTCCGCACAGACGGCTTCGCGTGCCTTGCCAAAGGGGGCCATGCGAAGCCGTCGCGGGTCGGTTAGTCCTCGTGCGCGTTAACCTGTGGTGTTTTTCACATCCAGGACCTCTTTGCAGGAACGGCACGTGTGGGTCTTCTCCACCTCGTCCGAGAAGACCTCATTGACGGTCCCGCATTTTTTGCAGGTTACTTCAATGGGTTGAATGCTTTTAAAGGGCTCGTGCCCGGGACAATGTTGGGTGGTGTTCATGGGTGCCTCCTTAAGTGAAAGTGGCTCTTAAACCATCGTTCATTGTGGGTGGGCCCGGCGGTGTCAAAGGCGCGGGCCTCTGCATTCAAACAGGGACGAAACGGGTCGGCGAACCGAGTGCCAGAAAGAAAAGCAAAACATGTGCCAAAAATGAGCGCAGGCAGGGGCTCGGTCGCCGGTAACTGGGGTCGGTCAAAAGCAACCACACCGTTGGGTGCGCGGATTGGGATAAAAAACGAATAGCGGTCGGTCCGTCTGTCCAACAGGGGAATCATACGGCTTAATACCATGGGGTGCAAAGGGAAAATGCTTTTTTTTGCTGCAATCTCGAAGGGATGGGGTGATGCGACCCCGGCTGGGCCGGAGACGCTACTGTCTCGAATCGTTTTTGAGACAGGCCGGGTCGCATATGCGATACGTCCTTTTTCTAAACATTTCGGATGGGTTAAAGAAGAACGCTGTCGGGGAGCCCTTGGCGGGGCAGGGGGGAAGGCGTCCTTCTCGGGACCGGCGGCCGGTTGGAATGTCTCATTTTTCTAATGGATGGAACAGGGGCGATGGTTCATGGACAGGGCAGGTCGTCGCTTTTGGTGCCCTGCTTGGTAACGCCGGAAAGCGAAAAATAGCGCACTGACTTGACTTGTTCGGGTTAGGAATTATATATGTGTCTGAAACAGAGGCGGCTAACTGACGGAATATTAGGGGCTTTGGATGCCCCGTTTTTTTCCGGGACGGTTCGTGCCGCTGCGCCGTACCCATTGGGTGGCACGAATCTTGAAACAATTGTCCCTTGAAGTGAAGCACAAGAAAATCCGGCTCCGGGGCCTGGCGGCCTGAGATTGTCAGCGTCGCGGGGAACTCGATGTCATCAGACAAAGCCGGAGATGCAGCAGACGTCTAATCGGTTTGGAAGCGAATCGTTTCTTCGCTTTCGACACGTGATCATTTACCATTCTTTAAGGAGAAGAGAGATGGGCCTGGGTTTTAATGCAGACGAAATTTTCGAGATGGCAGAGCAGATTGAACGCAACGGAGCCAAATACTACCGCGATGCAGCCGAGGCGGTAACCAACGCAGATGATAAGGATTTCCTCGTTGAGCTGGCCGCCATGGAAGACGACCACGAAGTGACCTTTGCCGGCCTGCGAAAAGAGCTGAGCGCCGACGACAAGGCCGAGGTAACCTTTGATCCCGAAGGGGAAGCGGCCCAGTACCTCAAGGCCCTTGCCGACACCCGCGTGTTCTATGACAAGGCCATGGACCTCTCCTCCATGGAGGGCATCCTCAAAGGCGCCATCACCGCGGAAAAAGACTCCATCGTCTTTTACCTCGGCATGAAGGACATGGTCGCCGGAAACCGCGGCAAAGCCCGCATCGACGACATCATCAAAGAAGAGATGAAGCACATCAAGCTTCTTTCCGGCCGTCTTCTTGCCAACGGCAAGTAAGTGACGGCTCCCGGGGGGCTGTCGGCCCGTTGAGGGTGACTCCCCGGATATCCGGATTTCAAGGCACCTGCTTCCTTTCCATTGCACGTGAAAGGGGGCAGGTGTTTTTTTTTCGGTTTGTCACGGTTGAAGACCCATAAAGCAATGATTCAGGAGTGCCTCCTATGGTTCACGTCGGGTAAGAGCGCAAGGCCATCGATTCGGGCTGCGCCGCCACCACATTTGTTTGTCGGACGTTTCAAGGGCTTTGTCCCCCGGCAGGGCAGCCCGGGGTGACAGCAATCCGGATCGTGACAGGATAACTTCTCCTTGAAAAAAAGCTGTAAAAAGGATAAATTTCCAGAATGATTATCAATCATGCCTCAACCGGCTGCCAACGCCCCTTCTTCCTCCTCCTGAGATAGTCTGCCACTCCCCTCCGGCGTGTTACTCCCTGCAATCGGTGCCGGTTTTTCTGCTTGTGCCGGTGGTGACGTTATTTTATGCGGCGTTGCCTCCCGGTGTTCTTGATGCGTCCGCCGTTTTTTTGAATCCACGACGAGACCGGCCGTGTCGCCTGAATCACGGGCGACGGCGTTTCCGGTGACATGCATGAAGGAGGCACGGTATGACCCGACCCGCGTGGCTCACGGGAAAGACCCCTTTAAAAATCCTGGGGTGGGGAGCAGGCTTCGGCATTATGGCGACGGTGCTTCTGGTGCTTGCCTCAGGATTTATGATCGAGTCCACCAACACCGACACCTTCTGTGTCCGGTGTCATTACATGCATCCCTTCCGGGATTCCTGGCGTGCCTCTGTCCACGGCGGTAGCAACCCGCGGGGTGTGGTGGCCCAGTGCGTGGACTGTCACCTGCCCCACGACAACTACATCCAGTACCTTGTGATCAAGGCCAAAACCGGTGCAGGTCATATCTATAACCACCTGTCCATTGATCCCTACACCTACGACTGGGCAGGAAAAGCTGAGGCCAACCGCCAGGAATTTACGTTTGACAGCGCCTGCAGGGCCTGCCACATGGACCTGACACCTCCGGGGATGAGGCGGGGTGGCTTTATCGCCCATCGGGCCAAGCTGCGCGGCGAGACGGATATGACATGCTCCAAGTGCCACCCCCATGTTGGCCATCGGGACATGCTGGATATGGTGGAACGATATTTCTCCAAAGGCAAGGCCATGTAAGGCAACCGGAAACGGTTGCCTTTTTTTATGGTTCCCTTATGGGCTTTTCGGCTCCGTTGGGGGCTTTCTGTGCCAATCAGAGGGCAGTCTCCACAAGGCCATTGTCCCTGGGGACGGCTCCGCAATGTTCATACGACACGCGTGTTGATGCAAACCCAAAGTAATGTGAGGAGGTGTTCATGTTGAATTCAGGCAGACGGGTTTTGTTGTGGGGTTTTGCTTTTCTAACGGGGATGGTTGCCCACGGGGCTGCGGAGACCGGGTATCCGGACCTGGCGACCAAGGAATTCAAGATTGTCCGGGGCTACAGCCAGGAGGCCCTGGCATGCATCGAATGCCATGCGGCCAAGACCCCCGGGGTGGTGGAGGGCTGGAAGCTCAGCAAGATGGCCCATGCCGGGGTCTCGTGTTACGACTGCCACACCGTGACCAAGCGCTCGCCCATGGCCTCCCAGTGCGAGGGGCTCAAAGGGACGGACACCTTTATTTCCCCCATGGTCTCCTCCGGGACCTGCAGCCGCTGCCACCCCGTGGAGGTGGAGCAGTTTCTTAAGAGCGGCCACGCGGAGCTTGCCTCGGCACCGGTGGTGGAAAACGAGAAGTTCCTGAAGCTCATGTACCATTACGAAGGGGCCGAGTTCATCGGCAACCCCCTGGGCTCTTTTTCCAACCGGGCCGCACGGTCCAGCGGCTGCCAGATGTGCCACGGCACCCAGGTGGAGGTGGGACCCGACAACAAGCCCATCAAGGAGACCTGGCCCGGAGGTGTCGGTACCCGGTACCCGGACGGCAGCATCGGCAACTGCACGGTCTGCCACACCCGCCACCGTTTCTCCATTTCCGAGGCGCGGAAACCCGAGGCGTGTGCCAGTTGCCACCTGGGCCCGGACCACCCCAACATCGAGATCTATATCGAGAGCAAGCACGGGCAGATGTTCCTGGCCCACGGGGATGAATGGGAGTGGGACAGCGCCCCGGATACCTGGGAGCCCGGGGACTATACCGCCCCCACCTGCGCCACCTGCCACATGAGCGGTATCGGCGAGTTGGCCACCTCCCACAACGTGAACGAGCGGCTCAAGTGGGACCTGGTTCATGCGCGCAGCGAGCTCAGGAGCGGGGTCCGGGGGGACGGCAAAAAAGGCGAGGAGATGATGAAGAAGGTGTGCGCCAACTGCCACGGGACCAGCCATATCAAGGCCCAGCGGGACACCCTGGACAGCACGGTGGAGCTGTACAACTTCTACTGGGACAAGGCCGTGGCCATGAAAGAGGGGCTCCAGGCCAAGGGACTCCTGAAGGACGATCCCTGGAAAGACGGGTTCCAGGAGCTGATGTACTACCTCTGGCACCACACAGGCAGAAGGGCGCGCCACGGCGCGGCCATGGGCGGGCCGGACTATGCTCACTGGCACGGGTTTTTCCAGATCTTCCAGGTCTACAAGGACATGGAGGACCTGTATGATTTTCGTATGAAGGCCAACAAGATCGAACCGTTGAGCCCTGTGATGAGCACCGGGCCCCTCTGATAGTGGGGAACGTCGGAGACATAAGGGCGGTTCCGCATGCGGGGCCGCCCTTTCTGTGTGGCACGGATCGTGCGTAAGAAACGTCAAGGGAGGAGACGTTCGGCCCGGGCATCGCCCTGGAAAGAAAGAGACCGCGGCCCCTGGCTACAGCTTGCCGTTTTCCGCCAGGTCCTCCAGGCGCTCCACGTCCAGGATAGTGATCTCGCGTCCGGAAACCCGGATGAGTCCCTCGGAGGCCATCTTGGCCTGGATTCGGGAGAGGGTCTCGGGGATGGTGCCCAGAAGGCTTGCCAGCTGGCCTTTGGAGATGGTGAGGGTCACTTTCTCCCGGTTGTTCTGTTCTCCGGCAAGGAAGAGCAGGTGGGAGGCGATGCGTCCCGGCACCTCCTTGAGGGAGAGGTTTTCCACCTGGACGGTGAACTGCTTGAGGCGCATGGACAAGACAGCCAGGAGCTTCATGGCCAGGGCCGGTTCCTTGGCGATGAGGCGGATGAAGGCCTCCCTGGGGAAGAAGAGCAGGGTGGTCTTGGCCAGGGTGGCCGCAGAGGCCGGAAACGGGATGCCTGCAAAGACGGCCACTTCCCCGATGGGCTCCCCCGGACCGAAGACGTGGAGGATCTGCTCCTTGCCCTCGGCCGAGGCCTTGAACACCTTCACCTGGCCGTCGGCCACGATGTAGAACCCGTCTCCGGGGTCTCCGTCGGAGAAGATGAGTTCGCCTTTCCGGTACTGCTTCTGAATGGCCAGGCCGGCCAGGAGGTCCAGGTCGTGGGGCTCCAGTCCGCTGAACAGGGGAACCGAGGCGAGGATGGCTGGGATGGATCGGGACATGGGCATACATCTCTTGTGCGGTGAAGGGCCCACGTGTTGTCGGACCTGATTTAAACAGTGACCACGATTTTTTCTGTTTTTGCACGCTCCTTGACCTAAGTCAAGGTACGGGGACGGGCAGTGGGGTAGGTTGGGATCACGACGGAGAAAGCCCCTTTGCCGACAAAGCGGCTTTCTCGGCATACACGAACCAACAATGACCCAGACGCCTGGTGAAGGAAAAAATGCCGGCGGGCATGACTCGGGTCCGATAGAGACAACAACCATAAAAAAATGAGCGAGGAGACCACCATGTTTTGTTTTCAGTGTGAGCAAACGGCTAAGGGAACCGGGTGTACCAAGATTGGCGTCTGCGGAAAACAGCCTGAGGTTGCAGCCCTGCAAGACCTTTTGATCCATGCCCTTAAAGGCCTCTCCCTATACGCGGTGAAGGCCGCCGAGATGGGCCACCGGGATGAGAAGATGGACCTTTTCACCTGTGAGGCCGTCTTTTCCACCCTCACCAACGTGGACTTTGACCCGGCCCGCTTTGTGGAGCTCATCGCCGAGTGCGAGGCATACACCAAGGTACTGAAGGAGAAGACCGGCCTCAGCCTCGAAGGCGCTTCCTGCACCTGTGCCGGCAAGAGCCAGGCCGAGCTGGTGGCCCTGGGCGAAGGCGTAGGGATCAATGCGGACCCGACCCTGGATGAAGACATCCGCTCTTTGAGGGAGCTCCTCGTGTACGGCATCAAGGGCCTTGCCGCTTACGCAGACCACGCGGCCATCCTCGGCCAGAAGGATCCCGCGGTCTTCGCCTTTGTCTACGAAGCCCTGGCAGCCACCCTGGACAGCACCCTGGGGGTCAACGATCTGGTGGGGCTCTGCCTCAAGTGCGGTGAGGTGAACATCCGCGCCATGGAGCTGCTGGACGCGGGCAACACCGGTACCTACGGCCATCCCGTCCCCACGGAGGTGCCCCTGGGCGCCAAGGCGGGCAAGGCGATCCTCGTCTCCGGCCACGACCTCAAGGACCTGGAGATCCTGCTCAAGCAGACCGAAGGCAAGGGCATCAACATCTACACCCACGGCGAGATGCTTCCCTGCCACGGGTACCCGGAGCTCAAGAAATACGATCACTTCTACGGTCACTACGGCACGGCATGGCAGAACCAGGCCAAGGAGTTCGACGCCTTCCCCGGCGCCATCCTCATGACCACCAACTGCATCCAGAAGCCCAAGGAGACTTACAACGATCGCATCTTCACCACCGGACTGGTGGGATGGCCCGGCGTGTCCCACATCGGCGACAGCAAGGACTTTACCCCGGTGATTGAAAAGGCCCTGGCCAGCGAAGGGTTCCCGGCGGACACCGACAAGGACACCGTCATGGTCGGGTTTGCCAGAAACGCCGTCCTCGGCGTGGCCGACAAGATCATCGACGCGGTGAAGGGCGGGGCTATCCGTCACTTCTTCCTGGTGGGCGGCTGTGACGGCGCCAAACCGGGCCGAAACTACTACACCGAGATGGTGGAGCAGATCCCCCAGGACTGTGTGGTGCTGACCCTGGCCTGCGGCAAGTTCCGCTTCTTTGACAAGAAACTCGGTGACATCGGCGGCATCCCCAGGCTCCTGGACGTGGGCCAGTGCAACGACGCCTACTCAGCCGTGCGCATCGCCATGGCCCTGGCCGAGGCCTTTGACTGCGGGGTCAACGATCTGCCCCTCTCCTTTATCCTCTCCTGGTACGAGCAGAAGGCCTGCGTCATCCTGCTCTCCCTGCTTCACCTGGGGATCAAGGACATCAAACTGGGGCCCTCCCTGCCGGCCTTTATCTCCCCCAATGTGCTCAACGTACTGGTGGAGAACTTCAACATCGCCCCCACGGGCACCGTTGAGGATGACCTGAAGGCTGCTTTGGGATAGGCAAAACCAGGTGATCGCACCACGCGATCACCTTCAGGACCCAAGGCGCCCCGCACCGGATGAGGGGGCGGGGCGCCTTGTTTGAGATGACCGCCGGGCGGGAAACCGCCCGAATCAAAGGGGGTGTGCCATGAAATGTCCGGGTCAGGATACCCAGTACTGGGGATACGGTGCCATCTTTGAGGCCGACTGCCCCGAGTGCGGGACCACGGTGGAGTTCTTCAAGGACGACACCATGCGCACCTGCAAGGGGTGCGGCAAGCGGCTGGCCAACCCGAAGCTCGACTTTGGCTGCGCCTCCTATTGCCAGTTCGCCGATGCCTGCCTGGGCTCGTTACCCCCGGAGCTGCTGGCGGAAAAACGGAACCTGATCAAAGACCGGGTGGCCGTTGAAGTGAAAAAACGGTGTGGAAAGGATTTTGCCAGGATCGGCAGGGCCGCGCGACTCGCCGCCCATGCCGAGCAGATCGCGACCCGCGAGGCCGGGGCCGATCTTGCGGTCTTGCTCTGCGGGGCTTACCTGGTAGCACTCTCCCGGGAAGAGGCCCGGGAGGTGCTCGGGGCCATCACCGCACCGGAGGGGCTTATCACCGAGGTGACAGCCCTTTTGGAAGGGGATGCCCCTGACCACAAGGCGGATGCGAACCGGATGATCCTTGAGGATGCCCGCCGCATCGCCGATGAAGAGGACCGGTGCGGGGGATCCCCCCTGGACGAGGCTGCCTTTGAAGAGGGACTGGCCCGCCGTCTGAAGACGGCCGGGGCCGTGGACGAGGCCCGCAGGGTCCTTGTGCGACCGTAAGAACCACCACGCTTAAGATAACATCGCCGGCAGCGGCGTAACGATACAAAGGGGAATGACCATGAAAATCATGCGAAACATCATCGAAATCGACGAAGAAAAATGCACCGGATGCGGGCTCTGTGTTCCCGCCTGTGCCGAAGGGGCCATTGAGATCATCGACGGCAAGGCCAAGGTGATCAAGGACCTGCTCTGCGACGGCCTGGGGGCCTGCATCGGGGAGTGCCCCGAAGACGCCCTGCACATTGTCACCCGCGAGGCCGATGCCTTTGACGAGGAGGCGGTGCATGCCCACCTGGCCGCAAAAGAGACCGCGGACAAAGGGGCTGCCCAGCCCGCGCCCCGACCCGGCGGCTGCCCGTCTGCGGCCCTCATGGACTTTTCGGGCCCCTCGGCCTGCCAGAAGGCCAATGTGCCCAAGGATCAGGTGTCCGGTGTCTCGGCATTGTCTCACTGGCCGGTACAGATTCGTCTCATTCCCCCCACGGCGCCCTTCCTCAAAGGGGCGGACATCCTGGTGACCGCCGACTGCGTGCCCGTCTCGTACCCTGACCTTCACACCACCTATCTCAAGGGTCGCAAGGTGATGCTGGGCTGCCCCAAGTTCGACGACGCCCAGAGCTACATCGAAAAGTTCCGGGACATTTTTTCCGTTGCCGGCATCAAGAGCGTCACCGTGCTTATCATGGAAGTTCCCTGCTGTTCGGGGCTCCCCACCATCGTCAAGAAGGGGATGGAGCTCGCAGGCGTGGATGTTCCCGTGGAAGTGGTGGTCGTCGCCCTTGACGGACGCATCAAAGCATAGGCCTTTTTTAGCCTTTTGTCCCAAAGGCAGGGGCTGCCATACCGCAACGCATGTTGAGAAAATGATCCCGGTGGGGTATTGTGAAATATACCCCCATCGGCACGAATCATGCAATTGTTTCGGTAAGATCTCCGTATCGGTGACACAGGTGAGGCCTTGAGCCTCACCTGTTCTCCCGCTCGATCTGGTTTGTATTTCGAATGAGACATGATGTCAGGGACTCGGAAACGATGAACGAGGACATACGGAGGTTGCGGCCGGTTTGGCGATGACGCCGACGGTCGGTGATCCTGGCTGCGTGAGACCGAAACAGCCTTTCTGTCCTCCCCTTGTTGATTTCCATGTCCCTCCCAATCAATCGGTCTGCAGAAGCAGGCTCAACACCAAGATCCGGTGGCCGCGCCACTCCGGTCCAGGTTCCATCCCCGTCTTCGATATCGGCCGGCTGCCCAGGGGAGTGAGTTATGGAAAAATTGGACAAGAAGGTCAAGAAGGCCGTTCCCATCAACGAGGTGACCCAGTGCGAGGCCACCGGCCGCATGCTTGAGAAGGCGAGAAGAGACGGCGTGGTGGTGGCTTTTGACCGGGCCGCTGAGATGAAACCCTGCCCCATCGGGGCGGAGTCGGCCTGTTGCAAGATGTGCTATATGGGGCCCTGCCGCCTGAATGCCAGGGACCCCTACGGCAAGGTGGGGGTGTGCGGCGCCACCATCGATACCATTCAGTCCCGGAACCTGGCCCGCATGGTGGCCTCGGGTTCTGCGGCCCATAACGACCACGGCATGGCGGTCCTGGAACTCTTCAAGGGCGTGGCCAACGGCACCATCACCGATTACACCATCAAAGACCCCTACAAACTCGATGCCCTGTGCGCGGAGCTGGGCCTGGACGTGGACGGCATGACCGTTCAGGAGAAGGCCCTGGCCCTGGCCGACGAGCTGGAGAAGACCTATACCCAGACCGAAGGGGAGATCCCCTTTGCCAAGCGCGTTCCTGAAAAGACCCTGGAGACCTGGCGCAAGCTCGATATTGTCCCCCGGGGTGCCATGATCGAGGTGCTGGGCATCATGAGCCGGACCCACATGGGGTGCGACCAGCACTACGAGAACATCACCAAGGCCATCAGCAAGGCGGCCCTGGCCGACGGGTGGGGCGGCTCCATGGTGGCCACGGAGCTTGGGGACATCATGTTCGGAACCCCCTCTCCGGTCCAGGCCGACGTGAACTTCGGGGTCCTTAAGGAGGACCACGTCAACGTCATTGTCCATGGCCACGAACCCAACCTTTTTGAGTCCATGCTGGTGTCCGTAAGTGATCCCTCCCTGGTGAAGATCGCCCGGGAAAAGGGGGCCAAGGGCATCAACCTGGTTGGCATGTGCTGCTCCGGTGCGGAGATGATGTCCCGCCACGGCGTGCCCCATGCCGGAAACTTCATGAGCACCGAGCCCGTTCTGGTGACCGGTGCCGTGGACGCCATGGCCGTGGATATCCAGTGCATCCAGCAGGGCCTGGTGAAAACCGCCGAGTGCTACAAGACCCACCTCATCACCACCAACCCCCGCTGCCACATCGAAGGGGCCCGTCACATCGAGTTCGACGAGCATGTTCCCAGGGAGTGTACCGACGAGATCGTCACCCTGGCCATTGCCCGTTTCGGAGACCGGGGCGTGGACGTGGAGATTCCCAAGATCGTCAACGAGCAGTTCAACGGCTTCTCCCACGAGTACATCAACTACATGCTGGGCGGCAGCTTCCGCAGCAGCTACGCCCCCTTGAACGACAACATCATCAACGGCCGCATCCGAGGGGTGGCAGGGGTCGTGGGCTGCGTGAACCCGCGGGTGAAACAGGACTGGGTCCACGTGGAGCTGGTCAAGGAACTTATCAAAAACGACGTCCTGGTGATCCAGACCGGGTGCTCGCAGATCGCCCTGGCCAAGGCCGGGCTCACCGTGCCCGAGGCAGCGGTCCTTGCCGGGCCGGGCCTCCGTGAGGTGTGCGAGGCCGTGGGCATGCCGCCGGTATTGGGCCTGGGCTCCTGCGTGGACAACACCCGGATTCTCATCGCCGCCACGGCCATGGTGAACCAGGGCGGCCTGGGGGACTCCATCGCGGATCTGCCCGTGGCCGGAGCCGCGCCCGAGTGGATGAGCGAAAAGGCCGTTGCCATCGGCCAGTACTTTGTGGCCTCGGGCGTGTTCACGGTCTTCGGGGTGGGCTTTCCCACGGTAAAGGAGACCAAATTCCACGACCTCCTCTTTGGCGGTTTGGAGAATCAGGGGCTGGGCAAGTGGGGCGTCACCAAAGATCCCTATGAGATGGCCGCCATGATGGTGGCCCATATCGACAAAAAACGTAAAGAACTCGGCATTGACAAGGCACGGGAACGCGTCTTGACGGACATGGCTTCACGCCGGGAGCTGGCCTGATAAAACTCGGGCACAGGGGCGCTGGAGGGCGCCTTGTGCCCGGAAGACAGTGTTGTTCAAAGCGGGATGCCCGATCGGGCATCCCGCCGCAAGGTTTAGAATTCGCCGATTGGGTCTCAACAGGGCCCAGCGGCACAACCCATGCAGGAAAAAACCATGATTTTATATGACGGCATCTACTCCTGGTCGGGAAAGACAAGCTCGGGAAAGCGGCCGGTCAGCTGGTGGCCCGGGTCCTACCGGGTGAAAATTGTCGACCTGTCCGACACCACGCCGGACGGGGTGTTTCATATCAAGCCCGTAATCTGCCTTTTTGCCGATACGGGCAAAGGGTTCAACGTGCGGAATCATTTTCAGTATTTTGCCCAGTCCATCTGTCAGGAGTTCGGGCTTACGTTGAACAAGGTGCTCTGGGTGGAGTATTACCCGGAAGGGACCGCCATGGATGTGGCCACCCTCAACGAAGGGGCCATGGTGGGCAAGGAGAGACTCTATACGGTCCACTGGCGACCCGTCCATGAGGACGAAGCCCAGTTGATCGGGGCCCATAAGGGGACGACAAACGGGCTGTTTGCCTGATCTATACATACGAAGGAGTGAAACCCATGGAGCCACGGAGCCGACGGTAAGAACATTCAGATGTCCTGTGCCGTGGTAATGAAGTCACTCTTGATGCGCCAAATCAGGTGGTGAGCCGGACCCTGGCCACCACCCCCGGGGTGGTCATCACCCTGTTTGCCTTTGACGAGGGCGAGGAGATCAGCGCCCATACCGCCCCCGGAGATGCCCTGGTTCAGGTGCTGGACGGGCGCGTCAAGATCAACATCGACGGTGCTGTCCTGGAGGCTGGGACCGGAGAATCGGTGGTCATGCCCAAAGACGTGCCCCACGCCCTTGAGGCCCTGACCCCGTTTAAGATGCTGCTGACTGTGGTGAAAAAACCAAAAACCATCGGCACGTTGTGATGCGGCCGTTCCAAGGAAATGGATTGAGCATGAAGTGGACTCCAGAAGCAGAGGCGGCGATCAAAAAGGTTCCGTTTTTTGTCCGCAAACGGGTGAAAACCCGTGTGGAAGAAGAGGCCGCAGAGGCCGGGGTGGACGTGGTGACCCTGAAGGAGGTCAACCGGACCCGGGCGCGGTTTTTAAACAAAATGGAGGACGAAGTGGCAGGCTTTCAGGTGGAAGCCTGTTTCGGCGACGGGGAGGTTGCAGGCCTGCGGGAGCAGGGGGCTCCAGGAGAAGGTGAAGGCGCACTTAGAGGCCGAGGACATCCTCGGGTTTCTCCGGGAGCGGGTCAAGGGCAAGCTCAAGTTTCACCATGAGCTGCGCGTGGCCTTTGCCGACTGCCCCAACGCCTGCTCGCAGCCCCAGATCCGGGACATCTGCATCATCGGGGCCATGGTACCGGAAACCTCGGAGACCCCGTGCACCCAGTGCGGTGCCTGCGTCACCGCCTGCGCCGAAGAGGCCGTCACTCTGTCGGATACGGGCCCTGTGCTGGACATGGAGCGCTGCCTGGTCTGCGGTAGGTGCGTTGCGGTCTGCAAACCCGGGACCCTGGTAGGGCTTCGCAGGGGGTATCGCGTCCTTCTGGGGGGGCGGCTGGGGCGCCACCCGCGCCTTGCCATGGAGGTGCCCGGGATCTTTGATGAAGAAGCCGCCTTTGACATCGTCCGGCACTGCGTGGCCTTTTACAAGGCCCGAAGCACCGGCGGAGAGCGGTTTTCCCGCCTTTTTACCGAGGCTGACTTTCATGAGGTGGTGCTGCGTTTCCGCGACAGGTCCCTGACCGCCGTCGGAAGCTCACGGGCTGCCGGGTGAGGAGGAGAAGATGGCTGAGAGGCGTGAGTTGAAAGTGGCCGGCATGAACTGCATGCATTGCGCCGGCGCGGTGACCCGGGCCGTGGAGGCGGTGTCCGGGACCGACAACGTCATGGTAAGCCTCGAAGGGGCCTGCGTCACCTTTGAGGTGGACGACGAAGGGGTCGTGGAGAGGGTCCGGCGGGCCATCACCGCGGCGGGTTATTCCGTCACCATGGCGTGAGACTAACCGGGGCCCGGGGTGGCCGGGATACGTTGCGTGTGACGGCGTGATCTCTTTGCGATGGTAATTGACTTTCCTATCATAATATTCTAACTAAGCTCATTATGAGTGGATTGTCATTGAACAACATAGTCGGCAACGTCAAGAACCTTGAGCGCATCCTCGATAACCTCAAGGACGGCATCGTTGCCCATGATTTCCAGCGCAGGATCTTTTACTTCAACAGTGAAGCCGAGCGCATCACCGGATTCTCCCGGGAAAACGTCATCGGCAGGGATTGCCACGATGCCCTGGGTGGGCCCCTGTGCGGTGCCCGGTGCTCCTTTTGCGGCGAGTCCGTGGACCTGGCCGAAACCACCTCCTACCAGACCAACATCGTCACCCGAAGCGGGGAGACCCGCACCGTGGAGATGACCGTCTCCATGATGAAGGACGACGAAGAGCAGCCCTTCGGTGTGCTGGCCGTCTTCCGGGATCTCACCGACCTTCTCGAACTGCGCCGAAAGGCAGGCGAGATGGTGAGCTTCTCCAACATCATCGGGCGCGACGTCAAGATGCTTGATGTGTTCCAGCAGGTGCGGGACGTGGCCGAGTACGATTTCCCCGTTCATCTCTTCGGGGAGACGGGCACCGGCAAGGAGCTGGTGGCCGCGGCCATCCACAACGAAAGCCAGCGGGGCGGCGGCCCCTTTGTGCCCATCAACTGCGGTGCCCTTCCGGAGAACCTCATCGAAAGTGAGCTCTTCGGTCATGTGAAAGGGGCGTTTTCCGGGGCGGTGCGGGACAAGAAGGGGCGCTTTGAGCTGGCCGAGGGCGGCACGGTGTTTTTGGACGAAGTGGCCGAACTCTCCCTGGAGATGCAGGTGAAGCTCCTGCGCTTTCTCCAGGAGGGGACCTTTGAAAAGGTGGGGGGCGAAAAGACCCTGACCTCCGACGTCCGCATCATCAGCGCCACCAACAAGGACCTCAAAAAAGAGGTGAAGGCAGGCAGGTTCCGCGAAGACCTTTTTTATCGCCTCAACGTCATTCCCATTATCCTGCCTCCCTTGCGCGAACGGCGAAACGACATCCCCCTTCTCGTGGACCATTTCCTCGACAAGTGCACCATGCGCCACGGGCGAAAGTCCCCCGATTTTTCCAAGGACGCCATGAGCCGCATGGTGGCGTATACCTGGCCCGGCAACGTCCGTGAGCTTGAGAACGCCGTCCAGTTCTCCATTGTCCGGTGCAAGGGAAAAACCGTCATGCCCTCGGACCTGCCCATGGAGCTTGGCGTGGTGCAGGAAGAGTCGGTGAAACGGGGCCCCACCCGGAAGCTGGAGGACGCCTCTGTGCGGGAAGCCCTGGTGAAAACCGGCGGCAACAAGGCCAAGGCGGCCCGTATCCTGGGGGTCGGCCGGGCAACCCTCTACCGGTTTCTGGACGACCACCCGTCCCTTGCCGACGAGTAAACCCACGCAGACAGTGTTGTGATTTTTTAAAGGCGTGCCTTCCTTGAGAGGGCACGCCTTTTTTGTTGCCGGTGGGGGGGCGGGGTGGCAGACTGAAGGCAGCATTCCAACCAACATGTCAACCCGAGGAGGCCGGGCATGGAGACGTCAGAACCCCGCAGACAGGTGTTTATCGGATGCAGCGTGATGAAGGAGGAGGCAACCCGCCTTGCCTCCTTGAGCCGGCACCTCACCACCCTGTCCTTCATCGACATGGGGCTCCACGACACACCGAAACGGCTCCATGAATCCATTCAGGAGGCCGTGGACAACGTGGACGCGTCCCAGGATGTGATCCTTCTGGGCTACGGCCTCTGCAGCAAGGGGTTGGAGGGGATCCGGGCCGGGGAGCTTCCCCTGGTGGTCGCCAGGGCCCACGACTGCGTGACCCTCTTCCTGGGCTCGGCGGAGCGGTACCGCCGCCATTTTTCACGGCACCCCGATACCTACTGGTACATGCCGGGGAGTGTGGAGGGAGGCGAGGTGCGCGGGCCGGAGCGCCATGCCCGGCTCATTCGGGACTACACCGAAAAATACGGGGAGAAAAAGGCCAGGATCCTTGCTGATCTGGACCGTCAATCCGTGGCCCATTACAGGCGGGCCGCCTTTGTGGACCTGGGCATGGGGGACAGGCCCGGCAAAAGACACAGGAGGCGGCCCAGTGGCAGGGCTGGGAGTATGAGGAGATCCCGGGAGACAAAGGACTTTTGTCGGACCTCCTGAACGGTCCCTGGGACCGGGAGCGATTTCTTGTGGTTAAGCCCGGCCAGGTCATCGTTCCGGTTTATGACGACATAACCATTATCGATGCCCGGGACCCGGATGCATAGCCACCTGTGCCTCCGCGCGCAGGCAGGCCCGGGCCGTGAATCACTATTTCAATAACCGGGAGCCCCGCTATACCCAGAAATTCTGGGGCTTTCCCTACTGGATGGACCGCACCGTCCTTCAGTTGACCTCCGTTTTATCCCAAAAAACGCCCCCGGTTCCCGGACCGAGCAGGGCGTTTTTTAGTGCTCGTCCGGGCAGTCGGTCTTGGGCGGGGAGAGGTAGGTTCCCATGAGGGCAAAGAGGGCGGCCTTTTTAAAGGGCTTGCCCAGGAAGTCATCGCATCCGGCCTCCAGGGCTTTTTGCCGGTCCATGCCGAAGGTGCAGGCCGTCAGGGCGATGACCGGGGTGACGGCCCCTTCGGGGGTGGCCTTGATAAGTTTGGTGGCTTCGATGCCGTCCATCACCGGCATCCGCAGGTCCATGAAGACCAGGTGGGGCCGGATGTCCTGGAACCGGTCAACGGCCTCCTGGCCGTCCACGGCGCAGATGACCTCAAAGCCTGCGGAGGCGAGAAGGCGTTTCAGGAAGAGGCGGTTGGCGGCGTTGTCGTCCACCACCAGAATGCGCCGGGGCTCCGTTGGCATCTCCTTACCGTCGGCGGACCGCTGCCTGGACGGGGCACAAGGGGGGGCCACCTTTCGCGTGCGAGGGCAAGCGCAGGGTGCCGGGGGCCCGGCCAGGGATGTCGCCAGACATGAGGCGGGCCAGCTGGCGGCAGATGGTGAGGCCGAGGCCGCTGCCCGGCTTGTTGTGGGGCATGCGCCTGCCCTGGGCAAAGGGGGCGAAGATGTCGGCGAGATCTTCTGACGGGATGCCCTGGCCTGTGTCCTCAACGTAAAAGAAGAGGTCCGTCAGGTCTTTGTCCCCCGGGCACGGGCGGTGGCTGACATACAGGTGGATATAGCCTGTCTTGGTGAATTTCAGGGCGTTGCCCAGAAGGTTCATCAGCACCTGGCGAAGACGGAGCCGGTCCCCCACGATAACCTCGGGGAGCCCCTCCTGCCAGGTGCAGTGAAATTCGATCTCTTTCTCTTTGGCCCGGTGGGAAACGACCTGGAGGATGGAGGCCAGGCCGTTTTGCAGGTGGAAGGGGGCATTGACCACGGAGATATCCCCTGACTCGATCTTTGTGAATTCCAGCACATCGTTGATCAGGTCCAGGAGGTGTTCGCCGTTTTTCAGGATGATCTCCAGGCTCTCCACGTGACGGCCCGGGAGATTCTTCTCCTGCTTGATGAGGCCGGAAAACCCGATGATGGCATTAAGGGGGGTCCGCAGCTCGTGGCTCATGTGGGCAAGGAAGGTGCTTTTGGCCCGGTTGGCCGCCTCGGCCTCCTCCTTGGCCCGTTTGAACTGGGCGGTTCGTTCATGGACCTTCTGCTCCAGAAGGGTCCGGGACTGCTCCAGGGCGCGGGCCACCTTCCTGCGGCCCGACAGGTGGACGAGGAGCAGGCAGATGCCCGTGGAGATGAGCAGGGTGTAGGCGCCCACCAGCCACACCAGGGTCTTGTAGGTGGCGTAAAAGGAGAAGGGGCGGTGAACCAGGGTGCTTTCACGGGGAAGGAGATGCTCGGAGATTCCGAATCGCTCCAGCTGACGGTGGTCGAACAGGTTGCGGTTGGCTCCGCTCTTGACCACGGGGATGGCAAAGGGGGGCGTCCCTGACAACACCTTTTTGGCCAATGTTGCCGGTCTCCTGCTGCTGGTCGATGTGCAGGTCGCCCGAGGCGGCCCCGCCGCCCAGGGCAAGAAGGTCCAGGAGGCGCAGGTAGAGGGCAGCCGACGCAGGGCTCCAGCTCCTGCTCGTGGAGCCGTTGTGCGTCCGAGAGAGACCCCCATAAGGAGGATGGCCGTGTCGGGCAAGGCGGCCAGACGCTTTTCCAGGTTTTCCATGGTCAGGTCCGGAAGGTAGGTGATGGCGAGGCGCTCTTCATAGGGCCGCAACTGTTCTCGGATGGTTTGGGCCCAGGCCACCCCCGTGGGCAGGTGGTCGTTGAGGACGTAAACGTGGGTGGCATCCGGGTGAATGGCCAGGGCGATGTCCAGGGTTCGGGGGGCATCAAAGGCTTCGGCCACCCCGGTGAAGAGGGGCAGGGCCTCGATCTGTTCGTCGTGGAAAAAGTTGACGCCGCAGAAGACCACCGGCGTTTTGGGAAAAAGGGCCTTGTGGCGGGTGCGCATGAACTCAAAGGCGTTGTTGTCGCAGGCGATGACAAGGTCCGGAGGGCGGTGGGAGAACTTGTGCCGGAACAGGTCCGAGAGCTGGGCTTCGTAGGACGGGTCGTAGGGCGTCCTTTTGGTGTCCATGTGCTCCACGTGAAGGTCCACGGGGTAGGGGGCGTTCCTCAGCCCCTCCTTGACGGCGTTGTAGATCTCTTCTTCCCACACCAGGCTCTGGTGGTAGGAGAAGAGGAGAAGCACCCTGACAGGCGCGGGGGGCGGCTCCGGTCCGGGGACAGAGAACACCGGCGACGGCAGCCAGGTCAGGAGGAGCACCATGCCCCACATAACGGCAGGCCGTGTCCCGGGCCATGGGCGGCCCCGGCGATGTCTGGGGGCAGGGGTCATAACGGTTGTGTCCCTTGATGTTACGACTTTCAAAGGGGCGAGGGCATTTCAGGACAACGGGAGGGAGGTGCGGCAAAAGGGTGCCATGGAGCGGGGAAACGCGATGTCACGGGGGGAATCAGATCCTTTATGTATACCATACTTCCATGGCGGAGGGGACTCTGAAAAATGAAATCCGGGGCAGCCCCCTTTCCCGCCGGGACCTGTATGGATTTCACCAGAAAGCCGTTGACAGGGGCCGCTGTCAACGACTACTTAAGAGCCAGCCACCGATAGATCCCGGCCGACAGGACAAAGGCCTCGAATATAAACGTGAAGCGTGCCGTGGCGTCCATGGCCCGCAGGGTGTTTTAGAGACGTTTTTGCAAACCTTTTTGAATTCAAAGAGAAAACGAGGGGTACCCATGATGAAACGAGTGATGCTGGCCGTGCTGTGCCTGTGCCTGTGCCTTTCCGCACTGCCCGCCTATGCCGCGGATGAAAAAAATGACGACACACTGGTGATTTACACCTACGACTCCTTTGCCTCGGAGTGGGGCCTGGCCCCCAAGGTGATTCCCTCCTTTGAGAAGATGACCGGGATCAAGGTGGAGCTGATCTCCGTGGGCAGCTCCGGCCAGGTGCTCCAGCGCGCCATGCTGGAGAAGGATCACCCCAGGGCCGACGTGGTCATCGGCATCGACAACAACCTGCTGGCCAAGGCCAGGAAAGCCGATGTGCTTTCCCCCTACCGCTCCAAGGGGATCGATCAGGTGCCCGAGGCCCTTCGGTTCGACCCCGAGTTCCAGGTGACGCCCTTTGATTACGGCTACTTTGCCCTGATCTACGACAGCGAGGTGGTCAAGAATCCTCCCAAAAGCCTGGAAGACCTGACCTCCGAGCGTTTCAAAAAGTCCGTTATCCTCATGGACCCCCGCACCTCCGGCCCTGGCCTGGGTTTTCTGCTCTGGACCGTGTCGGCCTACGGCGACAATTTTGCCGATTACTGGAAGCGCCTGACCCCCAGCATCCTCACCATCACCGACAGCTGGAGCTCCGGCTACGGTCTCTTTACCAACGGGGAAGCCCCGGTGGTGTTGAGTTACAGCAGCAGCCCCGTCTACCATGTGGCCTTTGAAAAGAGCGACCGCTACAAGGCCGCGGCCTTTGAAGAGGGTCACTACATGCAGATCGAAGGGGCCGGGATCCTCAAGGGGGCACCCCATCGCAAGGCCGCCGAGGCCTTCATCGACTTCATGCTCTCCGAGACCTTCCAGAAGGAGATTCCCTTAACCAACATCATGTTCCCGGCCAACAGCGCCACCCCCCTTCCCGAGAGCTTCTCCCACGCGGTGAAGCCCGGGAAAAACCTCCAGCTTTCGCCTGTTGAGATCATGACCAAGAACGAATCCTGGATCTCTACCTGGGTGGATACCGTCTCGAAATGATCCTGTCATCGCACAGGGAGTGGAGGGCGCGGCTTCTCTGGCTCGTGCCCCTCGTTCCCACCCTGATTCTTTTTTACTTCCCCCTGTCGGTGATCCTGATGGAGGCCCTTGACGGGGGGGCGGGACCCTCGCCCTTTGTGCGTCTCTTCTCAAGCCCCTACACCTTCCGGGTTATCGGGTTTACCCTGTGGCAGGCCCTGGTGAGTACGGTGGTCTCCCTGATCCTGGGGCTGCCCGGGGCCTGGTTGCTGGGCCGGGCCTCCTTTCGCGGCAAGCGGCTGCTTAAAGCCCTCACCGCCATTCCCTTTGTGCTTCCCTCCATTCTCGTGGTGCTGGCCTTTGTGATTTTCTACGGCAACAGCGGGGTGCTCAATCGGTTCGCCATGGGGATGCTGGACCTGAAGCGGCCCCCCTTTCCCATTCTCTACTCCTTTTCCGCCATCATCCTGTCAATTTTCCCCTGGCCGCGCGGCTCATCGGCTCGTTCTGGGAACGGCACAACGACGGCCCGGCCCAGGCGGCACGCACCTTGGGTGCCGGGCCTTATCGCACCTTTTTCACCGTGACCCTGCCCGGGCTCCTGCCCGCCATCTTTTCCGCTGCCGGGCTCATTTACCTTTTTTGTTTCATGAAGTTTGGCGCCGGGGGCGGGCCCCGGTACACCACCATCGAGGTGGAGATCTACCGGGCTGCCCGCACGGCCTTCCCCACCCCACCGGCCCTTGCCGTGGTGGGGGCCGTGCTCACCCTGACCCTTCTTTTTCTCACCGTGAAGATGCAGCACAGGGCAAGCCACGTGGTAAGGGGCCAGGCCGCCCGGCGCGGGACCATGCGCCTGACGGGACCGGTGCGCCTGGTGTGGGGCCTTTACATCCTCATGGTGGTCCTGGTGGTGGCCTCGCCCCTTCTGGCCCTTGTGGGCCGGTCCTTCCTGGCCCAGACCTCCCGTTCCGGTCCCCTGGTGTGGACCCTGAAGTGGTACGGGATGCTCTTTGCGGACACCGGGCCGTCCCTCTCCCTTGCGGCGGTGAAAAACAGCCTCACCTTTGCAGGTCTTACCGTCTGTGCCGCCTTGCCCCTGGGCCTTGCCGCGGCCTGGGTTACCACCCGGAGCAAGGGGCCGTTGGGGCGGCTCACGGAGACGGCCATGATGCTTCCCATGGGGGTCTCCTCCGTGGTCCTCGGGCTGGGCTATTTCAAGTGCCTGGCCCTTTTTTTTCCCGATTACAGCGGAAGCCGGGTCGCGGTGGTGGCTGCCCACGTGGTGGTGACCTACCCCTTTGTGCTTCGGTCTGTGTCCGCCTCCCTCAAGCGCATCAGCCCCTCCCTGCCCCAGGCGGCCCGCACCCTGGGTGCCGGGCCCTTTCGCACCTTTTTAACCGTGGAGCTGCCCCTGATCCGGTCCGGCCTGATGGGCGGGGCCTGTTTTGCCTTTGCCCTCTCCATGGGAGAGATCAACGCCACCCTGATTTTGGCACGGGCCGATACCGTCACCATTCCCCTTGCCCTGTACCGACTCATCGGGGCGTATCGCTATTTTGCCGCCTGTGCCCTGGGAGCCCTTCTCATGGGGCTGTGTGCGGGCTGTTTTTTATTGCTTGAATGGATGGGAGGAGAGAGCCTTGACCCTGAACGTGACTGACCTGTTTCGGACCTACGGCGATTTTGAGTTGCGGGTGGACCTCACCGTGGCCCGGGGGGAGTTTCTGTCGGTGATCGGCCCGTCCGGGTGCGGGAAATCGACCCTCCTGCGCATGGTGGCGGGGCTGGAACCCGCCGACGGCGGGAGCATTGCCTTAAACGGGGATGAGATCTCCGGCCTGGCCCCAGAAAAACGGGGCATCGGCATGGTGTTCCAGGATTATGCCCTGTTTCCCCATATGCGGGTGGCCGATAACGTGGCCTACGGGCTGAAGCTGCGGCACATGGACAAGGCAGGCCGGGAAGCCAGGGTGAGGGAACTCCTGGACCTGGTCCGCCTTACGGACAAGGCAGATGACTTTCCCGCCACCCTCTCCGGCGGGGAGCAGCAGCGGGTGGCCCTGGCCCGGGCCATTGCCCCGAGCCCGTCGGTGCTGCTCCTGGACGAGCCCCTTTCGGCTCTGGACGCAAGGCTTCGCATCGATTTGCGCCGGGAGATCAGGGAGGTCCACGACCGCCTCTCCCTCACCACCCTCTACGTGACCCACGACCAGGAGGAGGCCCTGACCCTTTCGGACCGTATCGCCGTTATGAAGCAGGGACGGATTCTCCAGACCGGCAGCCCCAGGTCCCTGTATGAGAGCCCGGAGAACCTTTTTACCGGGACGTTCCTGGGACTTTCCAACACCCTTGAAGGGCGACTTCAGGCAGGGTGGTTTGTCACCGAGAAAGGGTGAGAGAGTCGTACCTGCAGAGGGAGAGGATGGGGACGGGGTGCTGTTTTTCCGGCCCCATCATGTGACGCTTCACGGGGAGCCCGCTCCGGGGAGACTTCCCTTTGCGGTGACGCGGGTGGAGTATTGCGGGGGATGGTCCCTGGTTCATGGAGACGCAGGGGCCCACAGGGTGGTTGTGTTTGAACCGGCCGACACCCGGTGGACCTCAGGCAAAAAAGGCCACCTGGCGGTGGGGGCCGACCGGGCGCGGTTTTTTCAAGGGGAGTGAAGCGTCAGGGGATGTACCCCTCGTTTCTGAGGTAGGCGGCGAATTTTTTGTCGGAGTCGGCCACGTGGGTGGTCCACCAGAACCTCAGAAAGGAGAGCATCTTGTCCGAGAGGTCTTCGACGCCCTTTTCATAATCCGAGGCAAACTCTTTGATCCGCTCTGTAAACTTCGAGTGCTCTTTGCTGTGGGCCACGGCCAGGGGGTAACTGGTCTCGGCCATGTGGTGGTCTTCGGTGCGGAAATGGGTCTGGGCAAAGGCCACGAGGACCCGGATGAGGTCCAGGAGCTCCTCGCGGCGCCCCTGGTTGCGCTTGTGGATGATGAGGCGGTTGATGAGCAGGAACAGGTTCCTGTGCTGATCATCGATTTCGTCAATGTGGACCAGCATGTCGTCGGTCCAGTTCAACATGGATACCATGATGTTCTCCTGTGTTGACGTGTTGTCATGCGGACCCTTCAGCTGGGGTGGATGTGGTGGGCGTACTGGGTGTCCGTGTGCGAGACATGGGCACCACCAGTCGAGTCAGTTGAGCATGTCGTAAAGCAGGCCCTGTGTGTCGGCCCTGTACTCGTTGATGAACAGGTCCACCTGCTCCATGTAGGCCATGTGTGCCTTGTTGTGTTCCGCAAACCCGGGAAAGTTGTGCTTGACCATGAGGTTCTCTTCGGTGAGGAAGTGGCGGTCTGAGTAGTCCATGAGGCGCCCGATCTGTGTGAGGATTTCATTGGGGTCCCCGCCCCTTTCATGGATGGCGATGAGGTCGTTGATGATGTCGAACAGGGCCTTGTGCTGGCTGTCGATATCCGGGATGTTTACCGAGATCGCTTCGGTCCATACCAACGGGTCTGTCATGGGGTGCCTCCCGGGTGAGGGGTACATGCATATTTTATGGTCTTTGAGCATATCAGATAGGGATTTCCGGCGTTGTATCGCTTTTCTGCTTCCTTCCAGTTTGCCAAACCGTCAAAAACACCTTCCACGTATGCCTTTCGTTTGTTCTGCACATCGAGGTAGTAGGCGTGTTCCCACAGATCAATGGTAAAAAGAGGGGTGAGACCTTGGGCAACGGGGGTGTCTGCATTGGCCGTGGTGAGGATGCGAAGGGCGCCCTTGTCCCTGACCAGCCATACCCAGCCGCTGCCGAAATGGGAGAGGGACGCCTCAATAAATGCACTCCGAAAGGCATTCCATCCCCCGAACTCCGTGTTGATGGCTTCGGCCAGGGCGCCTTCGGGCTTTGCGCTTTCTTCCGGGGTGAGGCATGTCCAGAAAAAGGCGTGGTTCCAGGCCTGGGCCGTGTTGTTGAACAGGGCCGTGTATCTCTTTTTCCCCCGGGTCGCCGCAAGGATCTCCTCAACGGGTTTTCCTTCGTACCGGCTGTTGGCGATGAGCTTGTTGGCCTTGTCCACGTAGGCGGCGTGGTGTTTGCCGTGATGCAGCTCCATGGTGCGCTGGGAGATGAGCGGCTCCAGGGCGTCTGAAGGCCAGGGCAGGGGTGCCAGGGTAAGGGCAGGACCCTTGGGTTCGGAACTGCACGCGGTCAGGAGGGCAAGCAGGGTCGCGAAGAGCACGGCGAATCGAACGCCTCGCGGGATGATCCAGTGACAATACGGCGACGACATGGGCATGGCATGGCCTCATCTGTATGGATTCGTAAACGGGAGACGGTGTGGCGATGTCTCAAAAGGATGTGGGAAAAAGGATTGATATACTTCTATTTATACCTGAGTCGGGTCTGCTTCGCAACTCCACAGTGGCAGGGAACCAGATCAAACGCATTTAAGTTTTGCCTCCGGCGGCCCTGCCGAGCAACTTCCGAAAAGTTTGACAAACAGGCTTTATTTTTATGTTTTACCGGAACGTTTTTGCGGAGCTTTTTTCAAAAAGCGACCCGCCGGAGGCAGCTGAGGGCAAGGAACCGTTTATTCACGGGAAAGGCTCAGCCAGGTGAAGTGAATGAGGCCCGCGGCCATGATGAGGGCGCCCATGGGAAAGGCAAGGCGAAGTTCCAGCAGGTCCATGGTGACCCCGGCGATGAGGGAGCCCAGGAGCATGCCCAGGCTGTGGGCCATGGTGAGAAGGCTCATGACCGACCCGATACCTTTGACCTCCCGGCCCCGTTCCACGGCCAGGGCCGAGAGGGCAGGAAGGGAGGTGCCCCCGCCGATACCGAAGACAATCACGGCCCCTAGGAGGCTGTAGAATCCCGTGGCCTGGTGGCAGAGCACCATGGAGCCCACGATGAACAGGCCGCCGACCCCCACCAGGAGTTTTCGGTTCATGCGGTCCGCCACCAGGCCCATGGGGATGTGGAGCAGGCCTCCTGCAAGGACCATCATCATGACGAGGATCCCGGTTTCGGCGCTTCCCAGGCCAAAGGTGACGTCCACGTACAGGGGAAGAAAGCACCAGATCATCCCCACGCAGGTGGTGTAGACCAGCCGGAAGGAGACCAGGGCCAGGATGAGGCGGTCTTTCAAAAGGCCCATGACGGCGATGGATTCGTTGCGGGTGGCGGTGCATCGCTCTTCGGCCACCGGGGGAAGGAAGACCAGGGCCATGACAAAGGCGGCCACGGCCAGGATCCCCATGCCAAGGCCACGTCCAGGCCGTCGTCGGTTGATAAAGCCCCCGTCGGGGGCCCATGCTCAGGCTCAGGAACATGGCCATGCTGAAGAGCCCCATGTAAAAACCCTCTTTCCCCTTGGGGGTGATGTCCCCCACATAGGCCTGGGATACGGGCATGATCATGCCCGAGGCAATGCCCTGGAGAAACCTGAGCCCGATGAGGGTGCCCACGGAGCTTGAGATCATGAAACCCAAAGAGACCAGGGCGTAAAAGAGGAGGCCCGGAAGGATAAAGGGCTTTCTCCCGATGCGGTCCGAGGTCTTGCCGAACCAGGGGAGGACCAGGGTGCGGGAGATGGAAAACGCCCCGAAGATCATGCTGATGTACAGGCCGCTGGCCCCCAGCTCGTGGGCATAGACCGGGAGCAGCGGGATGACGATACCCACCCCGGTCACTGCCGAGAAGATGGACATGAAGAGGGTGATGAAGATTTTTCGATCCTTGGGGTTCATGACGCGGAGGCCTCGTCGTCCAGCAGGGCAAGCCGGGCAATGCCGTCGATGAGATGGCCCAGGGCCGCGGCCTCGGTAACGCCCAGGCGCATGCGGTTGCTGATGTCGTAGATCCCCCCGCGGCCCTCGGAGTGCTCCCCGTGGATTCCCCGGACCTGGAGCCCTAAGGCGTTGGCTTCCTTGTGAAGGGCTTCTTCGTCTTCAGCCAGCCCCTTGAGCTTCATGTGCACGCTGGCACGCATGGCCGTGCCCAGGTTGGTGGGGCAGCTGGTGAGGGAGCCCAGGCGCGGGTGGGTTAAGAAGTCCAGATGGGAGGAGAGGGCGGCCACACCGTCGGCCAGGCGCTTGAACACCTCCGTGACGTCACCTCCCTTTTGAAGTGAGATGATCCTGAGCTGGTCCTCTTCGTTGACCCAGACGCTGAAGGCGTCGTCGTGGGAGAGAAAAAGACCCCGGGCCTCGGGCCAGTCCCGCATAAGGCCCGCCGACAGGAGAAAGCGGTCCTCGTTCTTGAAGAGAAGGTGGCGCTCGATGAGGTCGTCGCGAAGGGCCGGGTCCATCTCCGGCAGGGGATGGTAGGTGCCCTGGAGGTGCTCGGGGAGCCGGGCAAGGGCGGCCTTGATCCTCTCTTCTACCTCATGGCGCTGGCCGGGAGAGATGGCAGGCCCCAGGGGGAAGCCCGCAAGGTTCCGCCCCACCCGCACCCGGGTGGAGATGATTTTGCTTGCTGCCGAAGCGCTGAGTTCGGGCAGGTGGGCCAGGGAGTAGTCCGGGGCGGGATGAGGGCCTGCATTGCCGTGGTACTCCCGGACAACCGGGGTGAGCAATGGGGAAAACAGGTCGTAGGACTCCGCGTCCCCTGCGTAGACACCCACGGAGCTCTCCTGCTGTTCCACGCCGGAGCGGATGAGGTCGGCGGCGGTGTAGCCCGACCCTGTCTCCAGATCCTTCAACTCCTCCCACACACGGCGGGTCAGGTGCCTGCTGAGAAGCGACGCACATCCGGTCCCGAATGCGGGAAACCCTTTTTCTTCCATGAAATCCTCACCCTTTTCAGTCCACAATCATGCGTTTGTGCAAAGTCACTGTATATATCACAACCGAAGACAAAAAGCATGTGGGCCCGGGCGCTTCACGGGGCAGTCAGTGTTCAGGAAAAAATAAAACAATGCCTTCTATGGTTAAAGTCGGTTCACAAAGCAGGCCTCCGGCGGCCAGGGACGATCCGACTATGTTACGGCCCCTCTCCCTTCGTTCCTCAGGGTGAGGGCCTCCGCCAAGGCTTTGGGGCGATTGGCCTAAACCTGTTTGTCAAACTTTTCAAAAGTTTGGCCCCCGGCAGGGCCGCCGGAGGCCAAAGCCTTGGCCGTCGTCCATCCATAATCGTAGAACCAGAGGCCCGGATATGCTACAAATAAGGGTTTAGAACCGTGTGGGGCGACCGCCCTTTGACCCGAGATGACGCAGCTGAGCAGGAGGAGTGATGATCGCCAGAAGAGCCGAGGAGATGACCTCGTTTATCGTGATGGATGTACTGGAACGTGCCAAGGAGATGGAGCGCGACGGCGTGGATGTCATTCACCTGGAGGTGGGCGAGCCCGACTTCGACACCCCGGACTGCGTGAAGGCCGCGGCCTGCAAAGCCATCAACGAGGGACACACCCACTACACCCACAGCCTGGGGATGATGGAACTCCGGGAAGCCATCTGCGAGTACTACGATGAGACCTACGGGGTGAGCGTGTCCCCCCATCGCGTGATGGTGACCCAGGGGACCTCTCCGGCCATTTTTTCCGTCTTTTCTGCCATGCTGGAGGCCGGCGATGAGGTGATCCTGTCGGATCCCGGTTACGCCTGCTACCCCAACTTCATCAAGTTTGTCGGGGGGGTGCCCGTGGCAGTTCCCGTCACCGAAGCCGACGGGTTTGAGCTTCGGGTGGCCGAGATCGAAAAGCGGATGACGGACCGCACCAGGGCCATTTTTCTTAACTCCCCGTCCAACCCCACGGGCAACCTTCTCTCCACGGACCGTATGGAGCGTATCGCAAAGCTCGGACCGGCCATCGTCTCCGATGAGATCTACCACGGCCTGGTCTACGAAGGGGAAGAGCACACCATGCTGGAGTTCACGGATAACGCCTTTGTCCTCAACGGCTTTTCCAAGCTCTACGCCATGACCGGCATGCGCCTGGGCTACGTCATCGCCCCGGAAGCCTTTATGCGCCCCCTGCAGAAGATCCAGCAGAACTTTTTCATCTCGGTGAACGCCTCGGCCCAGGTGGCGGGCATCGCCGCCCTGAAAGAGGCCAAGGCCGACACCCATCGCATGAAGGAGATCTACAACAAACGGCGCCTCTACATGATTGAGCGCCTCCGGGCCATGGGCCTGGGGATTACCGTGCCCCCCACCGGTGCCTTCTACGTCTTTGCCAACGCCAAGCACATCTCCATGGATTCCTACAAACTCGCCTTCGACATCCTTGAAAATGCCCACGTGGGGGTCACTCCCGGCATTGACTTCGGCAAAAACGCCGAGGGCTACCTGCGCTTCTCCTACGCCAACTCCCTTGAGAACATTGAGCGGGCCATGGATCGGCTTGAGGGATATTTTAAGGCGAAAGGCTAAGGGGGAAGGGCTAAGGGCTAAAGGCTAAAGGCTAAGCGTGAGGGGTGGAGGCCAAGGTGGAAGGCGAGGGCGAGGGGGGCAGGGCAGAGGGGCTGTGATATGAGCGGTGGCGTGGGGTCACGGTTTGAAGGGACGATACGGTCCCTGGGGAGCAAAGGGTTTGGTGTCTGCGACCACCCCGGGGGCGGCGTGTTGTTCGTGCCCGGGACCTGGCCGGGGGATGAGGGGCTGTTTGAAATTACGGACCTTGAGAAGCGCTACGGCCACGCCCGGCTAATTACCTTGAGGAGGCCCTCCCCCCATCGCGTGGATGCGGCCTGCCCCCACCACGGCTTTGGCGTTGGTTTGTGCGGGGGCTGTCCCTGGATGTTCGTTTCCTACGAGGCCCAGCTTCGGGAGAAAGAGCACCAGGTCCGGTACCAGCTGGATCGGGCCGGGTTTTCGTCAGATTCAACGGCGATCCGCCCTGTCATGGGATCCCGGGCAGTCCTCGGGTACCGCAACCGCGCCCAGTTCAAGACCGACGGGAGGGCAATCGGGTATGTCTCGCCCGTGACCCGCACCCTGGTTCCCGTGTCCGACTGCCCGGTGTTGGACGGGCCCACCCGGGCCCTGTTTCACCGCCTCAAAGGCGAACTTCCCACTGACCCACTGCTGGGCTTCGCCAGCAGGGTTTGCCTGGAACTACCTCGACATTGACAGCGATACCACCCTTGATACCCTTCCGTTGAACCGCAGACGCCCCTTCAGGCAGGGCAACGAGGCCCAGAACCGGGTCATGAAGGCGTGGCTGAGGGACCGCCTCCACGCCGAAGACCGCGCCGTGCCTATCCTGGAACTGTTTGCAGGCTCCGGGAATTTCACCGAAGTGATCTCGGCCATGGGGTTTTCTCAGGTGTGTGCCTCGGAGGTGGCGGGCAACGCGGTTTTGCCCCTTGCCGAACGGGGCCTGCCCGGTGTTACCGTGGTGGCCGTCGATCTGTTCAAGCCCCGGAGATGGGCCGCCCTTGCCGGGGCCATACCCAACCCCGAGATCCTGGTCATGGACCCTCCCCGGGCCGGATTTTCAGGTCTTCCCCGATTCCTCAAGATGTTTCCTTCCATCCGTATGATTCTTTACGTGTCGTGCGATCTTCCCCACTTTATCCGGGATGTTGCCCAGGCCCGTAAAAAAGGATTCTCCCTCACCGAAGTCCAGCCACTGGACCTTTTTCCCCATACCCCCCACGTGGAAGTGCTTGGGGTGCTGCAGAAACGGTGAACGTGTCAGGGCGGAGCGACAGCCGGTGGGCATTGCCCATGGCCCCATCCCGGGGAACAAGGCCATGGACAGCCTGATCAAAGCAGGTTGCCTCGCCTTCTGCCGTTTAGCCCGGTTGGGGCTGAAGGGCAGAAGGCGAGGTATGTCCGTTATGTTTAGAAAAGTCACTTGTCGGTAACTTAAGGCCGGCAGAAGTCGCTCGTCGGACCTGTTTGCCAAACTTTCTTGTCGCGCCGTAGCCCTTGGGCGAAGGCGGATTAAACGTTTGTCCCCCGGCAGGGCCGCCGGAGGCGCTTTTGAACTGAATTAGGTACCACGCCTCATCGTTTGATCTGCCCCCTTTTTTTCATCTGTTTCATCTCTTGGGCCACCCATTGCCACCGCTCTTTTTCTATGCGGTCCGCGCTCTTGGTCTGCCTGTCGGAGAGGTAGGCCAGCTCGCGTTTCTGCTTGAGGTAGCTCTCCAAGCGCTCTTCGTCCAGTTCGCCGGTGCGGCAGGCTTCCTGCACCTTGCATCCGGGCTCTCCCGTGTGGGTGCAGTCCGAGAACCGGCATGACTCAGCCCAGGCTTCGATCTCCGGAAAGGCGCTGTCCGATCCGTCGTCCACATCCCAGAAGGCGATTTCACGGATGCCGGGGTTGTCGATGAGGGCGCCCCCTGTGGGAAGGCGGATGAGGTCCCGGGTGGTGGTGGTGTGGACACCTTTGCCCACATGGCTGCTCACCTCCCGGGTAACTGTTCCCCTACCCCGCCAGGCAGTTGACCAGGGTGGATTTTCCCGCCCCGGAGGAGCCCAGGAGGGCAACGGTCTGGCCTTCTCCCAGGTAGGGGGCAAGGGCAGCGATGCCATCCTTGTGAACCGATGAGACGGGGTGCACGGGAACGCCGAAGGCCACGGACTCCACCTCGAGAACAAAGGGCTCGGGCGAGTCGTGGAGATCGGCCTTGCTCAAGATAATCACCGGGGTGCATCCGCAGTTGTAGACGAGGGTGAGGTAGCGTTCGATGCGGCGCAGGTTAAAATCCCTGTCCAGGCCGCAGACGATAAAGACCCAGTCCAGGTTGGCGGCAATGATCTGGGTGCGGACGGGGGTGTTCTCTTTTTTGCCCTGTCGCCCGGAAGCTCCTCTGGACAGGGCGTTTTTCCTGGGGAGCACCGAGGTGATCCTGCCGTCGGTGAGGTGGACCCAGTCCCCGGTGGCCGGGAAGAGCCCGTTTTCATCGGCTTGTTTGTAAAGTCTGCCCGAGGCGGTGGTCAGCGATTCGGTCTCTCCGTCGCTGACAAGGAAAAAATTCTTCCGGACGCCTGTGACCCTGACGGTTTTTTCTATGGGGTTCTGGTTGATATCGGTCTGTTTGTGGTTGTGGGTATCCAAGGGTTATCCCTCCAAAGGGTCTGCACCTGTTTGGTGGTGCAGCACATAAAAATCGTGGTGGGGAAGGGCGCGCCCCCATCCTTGGGATGACGGGTCGATCGCCGTTCCTGCATTTTCAAGTTATTGATTTTTAGGTGGAAACCGTTGCCGGTCCGGAGGGTACACACCTGGTGAGGGCGTGCAACGAAAGGTGGGGCTTACGCAAACGCATGGGATGGGTCAAAAGGTGCCGGTGCCTTTGAGGGGCCTTGATGCGGCAGGTGTGACCCGCGTTGAGTCGATGGTCCGGAAGATAAGATAAACCGGGCCTTCGATGTGAGTCCTGCTCCAGTCGTTACCGGGCGGCAACGGGGGATACAAGCTCCTGGAATGTTCCGAACATAAAAAAAACTCCTTTCGGTGCCTGGCACCGTTACGGCCGTCAGGCCGGTGTATCGGATGTCCGATATGTATACCCGGAAAGGGGAGGTGTCAAGGTGACGATCATAGGGCCAACGCATGTACCCGGATATTTCATGAGAAAACAACTGGGCAAAAATTTAAATGCGTTGGCCCTGGTGACGATCAGGCGTCGGGGGCTTCAAGGGTGACATTGCCCTTGGCGTCCAGGTGCCAGAACGGGTTGTGGGCGACCTCCCACAGGTGGCCGTCCGGGTCGGCAAAATAGCCGGAGTAGCCGCCCCAGAACACCTCCTGGGCAGGCTTGACGATGCGCGCCCCTGCCTGGTCAGCCCGTTTCAGGATTTCTTCCACCTCGGGCCGGGAGCGGGCGCAGTAGGCAAGGGTTACGCCGGAAAAGCCGGAGCCGCGGGCCGGAAGCTCGGCATCTTCGGCCAGGGCCTCCCAGGGGTAGAGGGCAAAAATCACCCCGTTGAGCTGAAAAAACCGGATCTGCTCCTCCGCAGACCCCACGGTCCAGCCCAGCCCTGTTTCGTAAAACCGCTGGGATCGGTCCAGGTCTTCAACGCCCAGTGTTATGACGCTCAGTCGCTGGTCCATGGGACCTCCTTCTTATTTTGCCGGGGCACCATCGGGTATCAGCCGTTTGCCGATGCAGACCACCGGGTCTTTTTTGTAGCCGCATCCCTCGTAAAAGGAGATGACCGGTTCATTGGTGTCCCGGACCATGAGGTTGATTTTCGGGCATCCCAACTCCACAAGGCGCGATTCCACTTCCTTGAGGAGCGCAATCCCGAACCCTTTTTTCTGGTGGTGCGGCAACACGGCCAGGTAGTTGACGGAACCGCGGTGGCCGTCGTATCCGCCCATGGCCGAGGCCACGATACTGCCCTCCAGCTCGCCCACGAGAAAGAGGTCGGCCTTGACGGCCAGTTTGCGCTCGATGTCCTTATTCGGGTCGTTCCAGGGGACGGTGAGTCCGCATTCCTCCCAGAGGGCAATGACCTCTTGGGCGTCCGAGTCCGTAAAGCAACGTATGTTCATGCTGTGTCCTTTGCAAATGAGCAGAACGGAGCCCGCCGCCAAGGGCTCCATGGCTTGTTATTACTCCGGGTTGCGTCGAAGGAGCTTGATCTCAAAATGATAGGTGTCGGTGGACGGGTCGTGGCTCACCAGCCTGCAGGAGGAGACATCCACCCATTTTTCAATGGCCAGGATGGTTTTCGGGTAATACCGAATGTCGGAGTCAAAGCGGATGCCATAGACCAGCTCGGTGTAGGGGAATCCTTCTTCAACATCTGCCCTGCCCAGAAAGCACACCTCCAATGGGGAGAGCGTCGGCGTTCGGCCCGTTTCATTGCGCTCCATGTCAATGACATGCTCAACGAACAGTTGCCTGTACCTGTCAAAGTCCTTGATGGGGTCCTGGGGCATGTCGGTGCCTCCGTTCAGTCCGGGATGGGCAGGTTGTGTGCTTTCAAAAAGCTCAGCTTGTCCCAATACCCTCGTTGAAATACGATTTTGTCTTCCACGACATGGAAAAACCCGCACCCCCTTAATCCGATGGGATCTTTCCATTCCAGAATGGCCCACTCCCCGTCCTGGAATATGTTTTCCACGATACAGACCATTTCAGAGCCTGCAAACTCTTTGGCGAACATTTCGGCAATGGCCGCTTTGCCCGTTACAGGCTCGTTTGCAACCTGGTGGTTGGTGGCATTTTCTGCATAAAAATTTGAGATAAGGTGGGCGTCCCCTTTGTTGAAGGCGTCTACCCATGCCTTGACGATGTCTCGCGGTTGCATAACTCTCCTTGTGGCCCATGGCGTTCAGAAACATCAGGTGTTTACCTGATGCCTTGCCTGTGAGTGAGTATGGGGCCAGTGCCCATGACGATGACTTGAAGTTTACTGCCCTTTTAGGGCTTTGGCAAGGTTGGCATGGGAGCAGGGCAGGGCCGCCGGAGGCAAGATCTAAATGCGGTTGCCCTGGGGAGCAGGGAAATACCTGGGAGGGGGTGCAGGGTCGCGGAAGGGCGGGGCATCACAAGGGACAGGCGTGCTATGCCTGCCCCTTGGATCATGATGTCGGTAAGGGACTTATCGTGTTTTGTATGGGCACTTTCTTCCCTCTCGCGCCTTGGCCGTGAACCAGCCGTCTTCCCACTCCATTTTTTGACCGATGAGGTCGCAGTCGTCCTTTGTCCCTCCTGGGCCGTCGCCTTCCAGACCGTGGCCTTTTTTCTGGGCGTCATAGCCATAATACCAGCAATCGCAGCGTGATGAATCTTCCTTTACTGCCAGGGAAAAAACAGGCAATGCAACCAAAACCATGATGAGAATACCAACTTTGACGAGATGGCGTTTCATGTGCGGTCCTCCTGTCTGGTGACCCGTAAAACGGGTTCTGGGTACACGTGCATGGAAGTGTTGCTTGGTGATGAAATAAGGCAGGCTGTTGTTGATAATGTATACTTCACATACGATGGTGTGGGAGGTCAAGTGCTTATTTTGTTTGGTGTTTCTTTTTTATGATGTGGGGTTCGAGGCTGATGTGAAACGTGGAATCGATTTCATGAAATCTGTCTCAATATAAAAAAGAGAGGAAAAGGAATGGCCCCAATGCCATGAAAGCGAAACTGGCATTGGGGTCTTTTTTGTTGGACACAGCGTTACGGTTGATTCGAGGTTGGGAGCCTGTGAAATCCGACCACACCCTGTGGCGGCTCCCGTGCTGGTAGTCGTTTATGCTGAAAAAGCACGGTTGATGAAGGTTGCCAGCGTTTCAACCGCAGCGTCTTTATGCTCGTCGAATATCTGGGTGCCATGGCCGTCACCGGGGTAGATGGCGAGGGTTTTCGGCGCGCTGAACAGGGCGAGCATGCGATGGTTGTCGGCTGCGCCGTCATCCCCTTCGGAGTTGATCAGCAGCTTGGGAACGGAGATGGCTTTTAACTCTTCCTCGGTGTAAAAAATCGTCCCTTCATGCTCAATGGGCGATGAAAGGGCTGCGACGCCCACGATTCTTTCGTCATTGGAATGCTTTGCGGCCACCTTGAGAGACGCAACACCACCCCTGCTCGCCCCGGCAAGGAAGATGCGGGTGGCACCCATGTCAGTCACATGGGCGATGGCCGCTTCAAGGATGGGGGACTGCTCAAGGGAAAAGCCGGGATAGTCGTAGGTCACGACCATGTGGGGGCCTGAGGACAGGGCCTCCAACACAGGTTCCCACTCCCCCTGATCGTTGGTGTCCATGTTGGAGAGGATGACGGCCGTTGTTCCCGAACCATGCAGGGTGCCCGGAACGGATGGCGTGTCTGACGTGGACTGGCTGATGGGGATGGTTATGGGGTTCATGGTGTCCGCCTCTCTTTTTGGCATGAATCGCAGATGAACTGTAAGGAGAGATGAAAGGGACGTTTCTGTGATGCCTTGTCATCTCGATGAAAACATGACGGTGATGGCGCAGGTTAATTCACGTTGCAGACCATGGGTACAAAGACGATGCCGCTTTTTTCCTGTTGCGGGCCTGTGGGGGTGAATCCGAGTTTTTCATAGGCCGCCTGTGCATAGGTCGACGAGTTGACCGTGATCTCTGACAGCTCAGGGTTCATGCTTCGGCACGCCTCCAGGGCGATGCGAAACAGCTCCCTGGCGATTCCCTGGCCGCGGCGGCCCACAAAGAGCAAGGAGACATGGCTGCAGGCGACCATCTCGATGACCCCCACCATCTCGTCTTCCTGTTCTGCGACAACCACCACCTGGCCTGCACCGGATCTGGCTGCCATGGCGTCCGGGGAGGCGTATTTGAAAAACTCCCGGATGCCCTCGGGGCTGTAGCCGGGGGCCACCAATTCATTGAATACTCTTTCAACAAGGGCACAGGCGCGGCGCTCATCGCCCTTTTTCATGATTCTGTAACGTATATCCATGGTCATATCCGTGTTGGCTAGGTCAGCAGCCCCTGTTCCCGGATGCAGGGGCAAGGGCGTGATCGTGTGAAAAAAAGGTGGGAGACAGCGTAGGCATGTTTGAGGTATTTGGCAAGTGTTTCCTGGGGGATGAAGGGGAAATAGTAAACAGGAAATAGGAAACAGGGAGGGGCCCGGAAAGGCTGGGGCGTCTGTGGTGCCCGGAGGAATCCTTTCCCAGCTTTCCCAGGCCTGGTTCTCTCTATCTGATCCTTGATTCTCTGTCTTGCGTAAATGGTTAAAAAATATATAGTTACACGAGGGCGTCGGATGTGATGGAACCCGTTCGAATCGTTACAGCGTGGGTAACGATTCAGCTTGCCTCCGGCAGATCGCTTTTTTGAATAAAAGCTCCGTAAAAACCGTTCCTGATGAAAACGCATTTGAATTGTGTCGGAGGAGCCTCGAAATGACGGCTCAAAACCTGTTTGTCAAACGTTTCTAAAGGTTGGTCTCCGGCAGGGCCGCCGTGGGCATTTTTAGCTGGATAGTAACCAGTGTGGGCAGGTAAACGGAAACACATGAGGGAGGGGGCTTATGTCTTCAGCAGAGTTTGCCGTCAGGATCATGACCCGACGAGATATGGATATGGCCGTTGCGTGGGCGGCCATGGAGGGGTGGAACCCCGGCATACATGACGCCGAGAGTTTTTTTGCGGCGGATCCCAACGGTTTTTTTATAGGGGAAGTGAACCGGGAGCCGGTGGCAACCCTTTCAGCGGTCTCCTATGGGGAAAGGTTCGGGTTCCTTGGTTTTTACATTGTCAAGCCGGAACACCGCGGGAAAGGGTTCGGCATGCAGATCTGGAATGCCGGGCTGGGCTGGCTTCAGGGCCGGAACGTGGGGCTGGACGGCGTGGTTGCCCAGCAGGACAATTACAAAAAGTCCGGTTTTAAGCTGGCGTATCGAAATATCCGCTACGAGGGGCGCGGTGGCGGGGAACTTCCCACACACGGCGGGCTTCAACCCCTTACCGCACTGCCGTTCCAGGCCATTGAGGCGTATGATCGGCCCTGTTTCCCGGAGAACAGGACCCGGTTTCTCGCTTCCTGGATTCATCAGCCCCAGGGCATCGCTTTGGGCGTTGTCCTGAACGGGGACCTTGCGGGTTACGGAGTCATCAGGCCCTGCCGGCAAGGGTTTAAAGTGGGGCCCCTCATGGCGGACACGCCCGAGGTGGCGGAGACCCTTTTTCTTGCCCTGAAAGCCGGGGTGCCGCCTTCGCAACCTGTGTATCTCGATGTCCCGGAAGTAAACCGTGAGGCCGTGTCCCTTGCAGCGCGCCACCAAATGGACATCGTTTTTGAGACCGCGCGGATGTACACGGGGCCCGCCCCCGACATTCCCCTGCATCGCCTGTACGGCGTCACCTCCTTTGAATTGGGGTGATTTTTTCGGGCCGCTTTAACCAGCCCGTATCTGCTCTCCACGGAAAATCGTCACCAAACGATCAATGATCTATCTCCGGGTTAAATGCCGATAAGCGACAACACGGATTCGGCATCCCTGAAATGGTCCACCTGTTTGGTGTGGGAGAGGCCGTTGCCCACGAGGATAAACTGGTAGTCGAGCTTTCTGCTCGCTTCTTTGTCCCAGGGCCCGTCACCGAAATAGGTCTTGGTGGAAAATCCGGCGTGCCGGCAGCGGGACTCGGCGGTCTGCATGACCCGGGTCCGTTCCAAGTGGTCGGAGCAGGAGGCAAAGGCCACGTCCGACGAATCGAACCCTGCTGACCGGAGCTTGGCCTTTGCTGTCTCTTCCCAACCGCCCGTGGCAAGGGCGATCTCCACATCATCCCGTGCCCGCAACAGGTCCAGAAAATCCACGGCTCCGTCCACTTCCCGCACAGGCGAACTCTTCAGGTGGGAGGCCACCAGGTGGGTGAACTCCTCTTTGACCTGTCGGAGAAGGGTCGCCCGGTTTTCATGGAGCCCTTTCATGGTAAGGAATTCATCCAGGATGCCTGCGTCCGTGATGTGGGTATACCGTGTCCAGTCGGTGTTCAATGCGACGCCGGTTACTTTTTTGACGGCCTGGAGATAGCATTCCGCGTCAAATCCACATGACTGGATAAGGGTGCCGTCGATGTCAAACATAATGAGGTTCACGCTTCTGTTCCTTTACAGCTGTATCCATTGCTGCGTTCAAACCGAAAATCACACGTGTGTGAACCGGTGGGGAGGGTGCCCCGCCGGGTAAAGGTAAAGTTGAGCCGGTCGCCCATTTTGGGGTACACGACGTTGTCGATCCTGCACCAGGGAAAGCTCCAGGCAGGGTTCCCATAAGCTTTGGCAACCTCATGGATAACACAGAAATGGATGTGAAAGGAGAGGGCGTTTTGTGTGTCTTCGATGATCTCCGTGTGGTGGAGCCCTTCCTCAACCGCTGCCTGGACCTGGGCCTTGGTATACTCGGCAAAGGAGCGGAAGCTGTCATTGCATGCCTTGAGGTCGCTCACCGGAACAGCAAAGAGGTTGACGGCGGACCCTGTTTTCAGCAGTGCCGCCTCTGTCCGTTCGTGGATATCCGTCACCAGGTCCCTGGCTTTTTCCATGCCGAACCGTTCATCCAACACCTTCATGAGGGCGATGAAGTCAAAGGTTGATTCAATGACCGCCCGGGGCGCGCCTCTTTTTTCCAAGTCGAGCCAGTCAGCCTGTTTCATGTGCCTCACTTCGTCGCGCCACCGGTAGAGCACCTTGGGAATGCCCCTGATTCCCACCTCGCGGCGCAGGACGCCCAAGATCTGGCAGAACATCTTTTTCTCGATCTTTTGGAACTCAGGGCCTGCAAGGGAGTCCACGAGCCCGTTGCCGTAATTTGCCATGTGTTCAATATTCATGGGTGCCTCCTTTCATTCCGGGGTTCATGTGCAACTTACCAGGGATGGAGAGAAACGGCCCGTGTGTGACGAATACTGCAACCCGTCATATGCCGTTCCGGTGGACAGGAAAAGCGGTCCCCCAAGGCGAGGCTGTGGCATGTAACACCGTGATAAAGGGCAGAAGCGCGGGCCGCATGAGGCGACACGGGAGCAGGAGGCACCGTTACAGGCGGTTGAGCGGAGCGCCGGGGATGCCGGTTACGAAATCGAAAGACAGCGAACACGAAGGATGAGAGGGGTGATCGTGGGGCAATGGGTACGGGGTGGTTTCGTCACACCGTGTTCCCAGGTTCTTGGGACCCCGTCGGACATTGATGCAAACCCGGCGTTTTTGGCCAGTACCGGAAAGCGCATCGCAAGGGGTGCCGAAGAGCTGGTGGGATGGTTGGCCGGCTTGAACAGAAAACCGGACCTATTTTACAGTTTACCTGTTTTCCGCCCATGGGGCAAATGATCTGCGCATCTTGCCGTCATTGGAAATGGATACGGAGGAAAAAAGGAAGGTACTATCCGGATTGCGGTTGCTTTTGACAGAATTTTCCTGGCAGGGCAGTGGCCAGCGGGAGTCATACCTGCAAATATACAACGTGATAGACCGTTTTCGGGGAGAGAAATGAGGGGCCTGTATTGAATGGCAAAGAGATGGGTGTTATGGTTCGTTTTTTCTGTGATGAATATGGGTAAATGGATTCCTCTCAACCTAATTTAAGGTGAGATGGTATGGCACCTTATGGAAATGCGCCTTTTGTATTGAGGATGTGTATGGGGTTGAGAGAGACGAGCAAAAAAATTAGGAAGAGATCAAACCGATTAAGAAATATCATCAAGTACTGTTTAGGCCTGGACAGGTACGGTTTACTTGAAAACTCGAGAACCGATTTGAACATAAGCAAAAATGTGACCCTGAGCAAGCTGAAGCATATCCATTTCAAGGACCATATTTTCATTTCCAACAACACATCCATCATCACCAACGAGTACAGCCCCGTCACCATTGGAAATTACGCGCTACCGGCGATAACGCTGATGATCATCGGGGGAAACCATGATATCTCCAACAAAGGGCTCCCCATGATGCTCCAGGGCGAAGGCAAGCAAGGGGCCATCACCATCGAAGATGATGTCTGGATCGGTGCAGGAGCGATCATCCTGGCAGGTGTGACTATCGGAAAAGGCAGTGTCATCGGTGCAGGCAGTGTGGTGACCAAGGATATCCCGGAGTACAGTGTCGCCGCCGGAAACCCCGCCAGGGTTGTAAAGAAGAGGTGAGGCCTTGGGGGCTACGAACATACCGGAATGTACCATTTGGGTTTCATGCGACCAAAGTCGCGGCGCAGGTTGTGTGTGAGCCCCTTTTTGGAATCAAGGACAAAGGCACCGGTGTGTTGCCGTTCAAACACCACCCAGTGCCAGAACGGCTTGCCGTTTTCCATGCGCCATTTGATAGCCAGCAGTGCCGCGTCCGGCAGCTCCTCCCAACCGGTAAAGGGAATTTCGGTTTGCCCCACCGGTACCCCCAACTCAGAGAGGAGCCTTCTGACATGCCCTGTTTCAGACCATAATGCCTTGTCGCCAGCAAAAATACCCATGCGGTTGGCGATTGCTTCAATTTCACAGCCGATCCCGGCTAAGGCCGCACAGGCAGCAATGCCGCATCCCGTTGTCTCTTCCTGAATGACAGGTTTCATTTTTTCATGCATGTCTTTGGGGTGTGTTGCGTGTCGTAAGCTTAACCATATGGCGTTTTTTGTGACTTCAAAAACGATACCGGAGCACCTCAGCCAGGTCGTCCAGGACAATGTGCCCAAGGGCCAGGAGGTCTTCGGTCGGCTGTATCATATCCGGAATTTGTACCACGGTCATTCCGGCTGATACGGCGGATTTAACGCCGTTGCTGGAGTCTTCCAGGGCGAGGCAGTCGGGCGGAGACACGTTGAGCCTGGTCGCTGCGATGGCATATATCTCCGGGTCCGGCTTTCCTTTACTCACGAGATCGCCTCCCACCACACATTGGAAGTAGGTTAAAATTCCTGAATCCAAGAGCCTTGTGCGAGCCAACTCTGTATCTGACGAGGTGGCCACAGCCATGGGGATGTTCGACTGGTGTAGTGCCGTCAAAAGTTGATCCGCTCCTTTTTTCAGGGGCACGGGTTTTTCGTTCATGACTCTTGAAATGAGCTGTTCCCATTTTGAGCTGAAGGCGTGATAGGGAACAAGGCCGTCAAGGGCTTTCGTGAGAATGGCCCTGCCCGTCACAGCGTTTGTTCCCAGGCAACTTTTGAATACATCAGACAGGTCCCCGAGCCCAAAGTACGAGCATGTCTCCGGGAACGATGCTAGTAGAGCCTCTCGCTATCAAGCAGAAGCCCATCCATATCAAAAATGACAGCCTTGAACTTTCGCATGTTTATTCCTTAGGTCTGGGGCGTCAGAGGTGTTTCAGTGAGGCCATGTGCGACACGGGGTAAAGCCGGGCCAGAAATTCCCCGTTTTCTGTTTTCTCCAGTTTCTCCGTGTGCCACCCGCAGCTAGAGGCCTTCTCTGACAAGGTATCGAAATCCACGTGCAGCCAGCGCATCCAGGGGCCGGTGCGGCCTTTGAATGAGAGGCGGAATTCCAGCTCCCCCGGGTACCCGGGGCTGTCGGTGCTCCCCTGGTTCAGGGCTTCGTCCACGGAGTTGGCCAGCAGCTGCCCTTCGGGGGCGAGAAGGGAGGCGCATGTGCTCAGCAATACGGGGATCCGGCTGACGGTTTCGCAGATGCCGATGGTGTGCCCCAGCATGAGGATGGTGTCGAAGGCCTCTTCCGGCATCTCGAAAAAATCGCATTGCCTGATGTCTGTTATCCCGCGTTCTGCAAGGATTTCAACGGCCTGGGGGCTGACCTCCACGGCCGTGACCTCATGCCCTGAGGCCTGAAGCGTCACCGCATGGACCCCGCTTCCGGCGCCCACGACCAGAATCCGGCCGCGACACCACGGGAGAACCTTTTCCGTGGGATAGAACGCCTCCGGGCTTCGGAAGAACTCGGAAACCGGGATGGAGACGATGCGCCCGGATCTGTATTCATGGTTGAGTGGCATCCCTGTCCCCCCGCCAGTAGGCAAGGAGGGCGTTGCCAGGGGCTCAGGGCTGGGCGGTTTGTCGTTTTTCATGGTCTTTGTGTCAGCTCACGGGAAGCCTGACCCCTTGCGGATCCTTTACGACGCAAAAACGACCCACGTTGGGAATGTCCGTGGGCGGAAGAACGATCTCACCACCGAGTTCTTCTGCCTGTTTTGCCGACAGCTCGACATCGTCAACCGAAAGATACGGGTCCCAGCATGGGGCAACGTCATCGGGGACGTTGCCCTCCTTGAGCATCATCCCTCCCACAAAGGCACCATCTTTAAAAGCCGTGAGGTATCGGTTTCCGTAGATCGTTTTGGTCTCGGCAAAGCGCCACCCAAACAGGTTGCCATAAAACGCTTTGGCAGCTTCCAGGTCGGTTGTGATGAGCTCGTTCAGGCTGAAAAAGCCGTGTTTCTTGGACGGGTCCGTCATGGGTAGTCACCGATTTGCTTGTCGGGTTGGTTACGAGCTGATCCACTTGCCCTTTGGGCTTTCGATATCAGCCGGGACGTGAAGAGATGTTGATGCGTGCCATGGTGCGCGTGTCACACGCCCTGCACCGGTTTATCTTCTTTGACTTACAGCGGTTTAGCATAAGGAGAGACTGCAGGCAAGGGGACTGTCGCCAGGGCTAACGCCTTAATATATTTTAGCCTCCGGAGCCCCTGTCGGTGGGCAAACTTTGAAAAGTTTGACAATCAGGCTTCGTTATTGGGGCGTGCCCCAGCAGTGCATCATCATTTCCATGTTGTTGTCTATCAAGGCACTTGTCTCCAGTCTCGCAGGGATTATTTCAAAAAGAGACCCGACGGAGGCAGGCTGAATAGCTACACAGGGATATCACCTCAGTCTCCCTGCTAGAAAATTTGGGCAGGGGGATCCATAGGAGGCGGGGATGATCACGGTTGGCGCAGGCCTCTGTGGCTACTGCGGGGTTTCCTGATCAATGGCCTCACAAAACGATGCGATCTGCTGTTCGCCGTAATGGCTTTCGACGGTAAAGGAGCGAAGGGGGCGCCGGAGAACAAGGCGGGAAAACAGCCTGAAGATTCCGATTAAATGGAGCTCATGGTAATTGCTGGAAAGCCCCAGTGTGGACGCAGGGACTCCCCCTGTTTTTCTGATTTGCCGGGCCATGGGGGTAAAGATAAAATCAAGTTCAAAGACGTTCAGGGGCGGCCCTCCGAAGGTGGCAAAAGCACTCACCGGCTTGTGCCGCAGGCCCTTGATCTGCTTGAGATACCTTGCAACAGGGTAAGACGTGTAGGCCCACTTGGGGCCGCCGATGCATACATGATCAAAGGCCGATACATCCGTAAAAACAGGCGGCCGGATCGCTTCTTCCGGCTGATGGTAGCTGTTTACCCAGCGGCGGTAAAAATTGGAGCAGATTAGCGACAGCCCGACCAGAGGATACTGGTGGATCTGCCGGAAAAGGAGGTTCCAGCAACTCTTCGGGTTGACCACATCAAGGATCTCCCGTTGTACACCATGGCCTCGGGATGTGAGGTCGCGCGCAATATGGTCTGCAAGTTTTTCGGTACAACCGGTTCGGGAATAACAGACAATCAAGATCTTCATGATGCCTCTCGCGTGGAGCGTGATGAGTCTGTCGCCATATGGGCCCTGTTACGGTTTCGTACCAAAATATCGGGTCTTTGTGAATGCGTAGACCCACTCGTCTGCATAAAACTCCGACCCGTCTGGAACCGAGTGGAGGGTTTTCCGGTACCTCATCCCAATTTTTTCCAAAACCCGTATGGAGGCGATGTTTAGTGGCTTGACTCCGGCAACGATCTCTTCAAGTTGCAGGTTGGAAAACCCATAATCCAGAACAGCGCTGGCCGCTTCGGTAATGATGCCTTTGTTCCAGTGGGTCGGTGTCAGTCCATAAAAAATTTCTGTTTTATCGGGCTCCGGCTCAAAGGGCTGCAATCCGCACCAGCCTATGATTTCACGGGTCTCTTTCATGTGGATCGACAGGTTTGTTCCGGTAAAACCCGTCTCAATATTGCCTTGGTCTCTTTTGATGAACCATGTGATGATTTCCTCAATATCCTTAAGGGACGGCACACCCTCCGGAAGGTAAGTATAAATCTTCGGATCATGAAGCGCTTTTGCGAATGCTTCCGCATAGTCAAGGCGAAAGGGCTTTAATTTAAGCCTGTGGGTTTCAATATACAAAGATGCATTCCTTATTGAACGATTGAGCTATGCCGACGCCGAGCTCAACGAGGAGGGCCTGCTGCACCGTGGCGGCGGGTTCGGCACAATGCGTAACGTAAGATGTTCATGTACGAACAGCATAAAGAGCCTTCCCCTCTCACTCTCTCATTTTTATTGTCTATTTTGAGCCGGTTTCAGGTGACGCCCGTTTCTTTAAGGGCTTGGATCTCTTTCGGGGGGTAGCCCAGTTCCGCAAGCACTGTCTCTGTATCCTGGCCAAAGGAGAAGGGGGCGGTGCGGATGCTCCCCGGGGTTTCGCTGAGTTTGACGGGCACGCCGATGGTTTTGACGGGCTTGTTGTTGCGGTTGCGTGACTCCACCACCATGCCCCGTTCCCTGAACAGCCTGCTGTCCATGGCCTCGGAGAGGGAGCTTACCGGGCTCCAGCAGAGGTCCATGGCCTTGAATCGCTCAGACCAGTGGTCCAGGGGTTCGGATTTGATAAGGGCGGCAACGGCCTGGATGATCTCCTCCCGTTTTTCGTCGTCGAACTGCAGGGCCTCAAAGCGGTCAAGGCCCGTGGCGCGGCAGAAAGCGCTCCAGAACTTGGGCTCCAGGGCGCCCAGGGCGATGAATTTTCCGTCGGCGGTTTCATAGGTGTTGTAAAAGGCGTAACGGTGGGAGAGGAGGGTGTCGCAGCGAGAAGGCTCGGTGTCCGTCTCTTGGCCGATGTTAAGGGCCAGGTGCATGAGGGCCAGGGTGCCGTCGGTGATGGAGATGTCGATGTGCTGGCCCATGCCGGTGCGTTCCCGGTGGAAGAGGGCCAAAAGGATCCCGGAGACAGCGCTTAAGCTCCCTCCGGCAACGTCGGCCACCTGAAATCCGGGGACATGCGGGGCCTCTTTGGATCCCATCAGATCCAGGGCCCCTGCTGTGCTGAGGTAGTTGATGTCGTGTCCCGGTGCATCGCGAAGGGGGCCGGTCTGGCCGTAGCCGGTGATGGAGCAGTAGATAATACCGGGGTTGACGCCTTTGACGTGGTCGTATCCCACACCCAGGCGATGGGTGACGCCGGGGCGGAAGCCCTCGACGATGACATCGGCCCGGGCTGCCAGCTCCAGGAAGATGGTCTTGCCTGTGTCGGACTTCAGGTTAAGACTTACGTGCTCTTTGTTGCGGTTGATGAGGTCTGGAAAGGCGCCTTGGGACGCGTAGCGCGGATCTTCAATGGCGATGACCCGTGCGCCGTGGTCGGCGAGCATCATGGTGCACCAGGGGCCGGGAAGGAGCCGGGACAGGTCGAGGACGGTGATGCCGGACAGTGCGCCGGTGGTCATGGGCTCTCCTTGTGTGTTTATTTTCGGAGCGTAAAATCCGAGATCCGTCACCTGCTTTATGGTAGACTATGAGCACAGGAGACAAACGGGGATGCACATGATTCGGGGGCGGCTCGGTCTGGTTTTACTTCACCGAGGCGGGCCGATCCCATGTTTTGTAACGTAGACTGTAGACGAATGCATCCCATGCCACAACACATTATTTTACGACAATCCGGGGGGCGCGTACCTCCCTGGAGTGTTCAGCGAAAGGGGAGCTTATGAAAGTCGTATTGCATATAGATTCCGATAAGGAGAGGCGCCTGCGCCTGACGTTAAACAACATGAAGAACCTTCTGGCGGCCATGGAGGGGCGTCCCATCGACGGGGCCGTTGTGGTGAACGGGCCCGGGGCTCAGCAGGTGACGGCGAGCATGGACATGGAGCTTTCGGAGCTGGTTACCAGGCTGGCGAATCAGGGCATCGTCTTTTTTGTCTGCAACAACTCCCTGGTCCAGTACGATATCACCCCCGAGGTACTCCATCCGGCGTTCAAGGTGACGAGGGCAGGGGTCCTCAAGCTGGTGGAACTCCAGCGGGATGGCTACGCGTACGTGAAACCCTGAGAATCACGGACACAGGGAACCCCTGCCTCGGCAAGGGTGGTCGGTGAGGTCCCGGCAGGGGGCGCTTTTTGTAAAGAGACTCTATTTTTGAAAGAGATCGTACGAAACAGCGATAAACAAGGGTCAAACTTATGTTTTTCAATAGGTTATCCCCTGATGTGATCGTCGGGGGAGACTTGATTTTATCGCCGCGAAAGAATGCGTACGAACGAAAACACCCGGAGCTGTCAAATGCTCAGGGTGTTTTGCGTTGTGGGGGGAATTGTGGCACGTTCGCGCACATTATATATTGTATACAAAGTGACTACTCAAGGTCGCGAAGCAGCCGTTTCAGAAGGACCCGTTCTTCCAGGCTCAGGTGGGCAAGGGTCTCTTCGTTGGCGTCGGCACGGACCTTGAAAAGATCGTTGACGATGCTTGAATTGGCCTGTTCGGTCAGGAGGATACGCTGGACCCGGCGATCGTTCTCATCGCTTTTCTTGGTAATCCAGCCACCGTCGATGAGCCGGTCGAGGACCCCGGAGACCGTGGCGTTGTCCAGGACGAGACGCTGGCCGATTTCGCTGGCGGTGAGTCCGTTGTTTTCGTAGATGGCACCGAGGACGAGCCCCTGGACCGTGGTGAGGCCATAGGGCTTCATGCGTTTTTTCAGGTTTCTCTGGGCTTTCTGGTTGGCTTTTGCCAGCAGAAAGACAATGCATTCGTTGTACGTAATTTCTGCAGTCATGGTGATGTCCGTTGGTCGGGTGTAATCGGGGCCGCCAAAAGCCGGGTCGCACACCTGATATCCTGCCCGGCGCATGCGGTGGCTTGGCGTCTGATGTCTGGAAATGTGGGTTGTTGGCTTTCGGAAGTGTTTCTATGATTGATTTGTGCGCAAAGTATCCTGCAAGCTCTGTGCCTGTCAAGGGAAAAGAGACAGTTCCCGGTGAGGTGGTCACCATCCGGGCAAGGCCCTGTCCAGGGACACTTTTTCGGAACAGTTGTCAAACAGGTTTTTTAAGGTAAGGTTCCATGCCGCGGCAAAGGAGATGCCTGGGGGGGCGTGTCGGGGCTGGGCCATGTAAGATCAACAAAAAAAGCGCGCCATGGGAAACCATGGCGCGCTTTTTTAACTCAAGGTACGGTGTAACTATTCAGATTGCTTAGAACCGGTAGGAGAGGGTGGTGCCCACGTTCAGCACCGTGCCGTCGGCCACGAGGCTTACCGGGGCGCCTCCGTAACTGGGGTTCAGGGCCTCGCTCTCCCCGTTGATGGTGCGTTTGCTGGGGATGTCCGCGTAGCTTGCCGCAATGTCCAGGGTGAAGTCTCCGAAGGTGAATCCCGCGCCCAGGGAGAAGGTGTGCTTGTCCCCGTCGGGCCAGATGAAGTCAAGACTCTCGTCGGGCACGGGGGTGGGATCCCAGACATAGCCGCCGCGAAGGGTCACGGTGGGGTTAACTGTCCACTCCATGCCGATGCTGTATTTGGTGGTGTCGTCCCAGTCGCGGCGGATAATCATGGCCTCGGTAGTTCCGGCCTTAAGCGGGGTACCGGGGATGGTTTGGGTGTAGGTGATGTATTGGCTCTGGGTGTCGTTGATGCTCCACCGGGTCCAGGTGGCGTCCGCTTCAACGAGCAATCCTTTTTTGGCACCAAATCGATACCCCACACCGGCCTGAACTTGCTCAGGGTGATCGTAGTCCAGAGTGACCTTGCCGATGTTCATGCCGCTCATCTTGAGATCCCCTTCAAAGTCTGCATCGGTTCGGCTCCGATAGGTCAGGCCCATGGAGAGACGGTCCGTGGCCTGGTAGAGGGCGCCGATATTGCAGGACACGTTAAAGTCGTCGGTGAGCTCGGCTTCAAAGGGTTTACCGTATGTCAGGTGTATGAAATCCGCCCCGGTTTCGGAGCGCCCCAAAGAGACCCCGGCACCCAGGGCAAGCTTTTCGCTGACTTTGTAGGACAGGGCAGGGGTGACGGTGACCCGCTGGTAATACGCCTCGTAGTTGTTGTGGGCCCCGGGGTTGGTTTGCGGGTTCTTGTCCCATTTGACGTGCATGCCCCAGGGCACGCAGAGGGTGATTCCTGCGGCCAGGCGGTCGGACAGGGGCATGGCTGCCCCCAGGTGGGGAACCACAAGGGTCCCGGTGTCGTCGGAGAAGTTGGTGGGGGTTTCCAGGTGAGGAATTCCCGCAACGCTGTAGTCCTCCACCTCAATGTCCGGTGTGGTGGTCAGGACACCGGCGGACATGGTGGCGGTGGTGGCCCGGGAAAGACCCGCCGGGTTGTAGTAGGGCGCAAAAACGGGGGAGGGGGCGGCGCTGACAGCACCTCCCATGGCAGTGGCCCGGGAGCCGATTCCGTATGTGTCGACCATGCCGGCCCACGTCGGGAGTGCCGAAGTGAGGGTCAGCAGGGCAGTGAGGATGGTCAGGGTTCGTTTCATGGGGCCTCGACATGTTTTCATAAAAAGTTCGTGGGTGCACCGGGTGGTTCCGGTCTTTCCAATCTGTTGCGGTGCGGTGCACCGGTATGACTCAGAAAGCATGCCAGAGCCCCATGGAAAGGCAATATGGAAAGAATAGAGGGGTAATACAGGGTTGAAACCTATATTTTAGAATGGCTATTCTATGGAATCGCTTTGGCTGGCAGGGTGTTAGTGAAGATGGGAAATCGAGGTGGCTGTGTTATGCCGCGAACGATGTTTTGTCACCGCGTAGGTTTACGAAGTTGTGTGGCATTCTTTTTTCTGCCGCGGCAGGTGGGAACGGTGATTTCACTCGAACGGGTTTTTGAGTGTTTCCTTGAAGAGGGCTCGGCAGCCAGTTCCTTCCCCTACCGAGCTGCGAACCGATTCCAAACCAGCTCCGCACCTTAAGGGGTCCTCGCTCCGCAGGCTGCCCCACGTATACAAAGCTATGGATGAATCGGTGCCTACCGGGTCAATGAGAGGAGCTGGGTGCGCAGGTTGGCCCCGCTGTTGTTGAGGCCCAGTTTCTTGCGGATGTTGTTGCGGTGAAAGTCGATGGTCCCCTTGGAGAGGTGGAGCATGGCGGCCATTTCCTTGGAGGTGTGGCCCTGCCGGATAAACTCGGCAACCTTGAGTTCCATGGGGGTGAGGTTGATAAAGGGGGAGGCCAGGCGCCGGGTGAACGGGGAGATGATCTCCGACAGGCTTGTCATGGCAGCGTCCAGGTGCTTTTTCTGGGTGGGGGTCAGGGGGTGGTCGGTGACCTTCTCCAGGGAGGGGAGCACCAGGTGGCGCAGGGTGGCGGTCATGTTTTCACCCAGCTCTTCCTTGTCTTTTTCCCGCTGGGTCAGAAGGGCCCTCAGGGCTGCCTGGCTCTCTTCCAGGCGGCTTACCTTTTCTTCGACTTCCGCCTTGCGGCGTTTCAGGGCCTTTTCCATGCGCACCTGGCGGGTGACGTCCAGAAAGGTCCCGGCCACGGTGAGGACATGGCCGTCGGGCCTTTTTTCCACGGCTTTTCCGCGGGTGCTCATCCAGAGCCATGCACCGTCGCGTCCCTTGAGGCGGTGGCGTACGTGCACGGCATCTGTTTCGCCCTTAAGGTGCAGGGTAAACGAACCGGAGACAAAGGGGCGCTCCGACGGGTGCAGTCGGTCCAGAAATTCGGCCTGGGGCATGGATTCTCCGTTCTTTACGCCGAAGCGCTGGCCCCAGCCCCGCTCCAGGGTGACCACTTTTTTGTCCACCCGCCAGTACCAGACACCGAGCTCTGCGCCTTCCAGGGCCATGATCAGGTTTTCTTCCCGGTTTTTCAGGTCCTCTTCCCGTTTTTTCCGGTCGGTGATGTCCACGGCTATGCCGTGGAGCCGCACAGGCACATCGTTCTCCTTGATGAGCCGGGCCCGGGTGGAGATCCAGATATGGGAACCGTCCTTTCGCCGGACGCGAAACTCCAGGGCTTCGGTGAAGCCTGTTCGCTTTTCCGGGTTGCCGAGGATGCCGGTGGCATGGGTTTTCTGGTCTTCCCGGATCAGCTCGAAGAAGTTGAGGCCGGGAAGTTCGTGGCGCTGGTAACCCAGCATCATCAGGGCCGTGTCGTTGGCGTCGATGAAGTTTCCTGAAAAATCGATGACGTACACCGCATCCAGCGCCTTCTCCAGAAGGCCCATAAAACGGTCGTTGAGCTCCAGTTCATGGATGCGCTGGGTGAGTTCCCGGATTTTGGCGTTTTGGTCCTGCATGGGGGCTCCTGATGAAACGGTTTTTTCCGGTTGCTCACACCGGGAAAATGAAGCTACCCCTCCTGGTGGCAGATGTCAAATGAAGGGTGTTGTTTTTACAGGATCCGGATATGCCTCCCATTAAGACATGTTGAAGATCCTTGATAGTGCTTCATGACGGTTGCTGCTCGAGGAACACGAGTTCCATTCGGGCCATGGGGCAGCCGCGATGTCCGAGGCCTCAACCCGCTGCCCGGCGAACCCCGTCGGCGGATGCGCACACCACCGAAACCCCCACCCCAATCTGGTGAAAATAAAGAAACGGAGTAACTATTCAGTTCAAAAGCGCCTCCGGCGGCCCTGCCGGGGGTCAAACTTTCAATCCGCCTTCGCCCAAGGGCTACGGCGAGGCAACCGGAACGTTTTTGCGGAGCTCTTTTCAAAAAGCGACCCGCCGGAGACAACTGAATAGTGACGAAACGGAGAGCCTTTGCACGCATGGAAACGCTGGACCAGGATGTACGGAAAAACCGCGATGTTCCTCGCAGGTCTCCTGGCCCTTTTGGCTTACGGATACCATAACCTGAACTACAACTGGCAGTGGTACAGGGTCTGGCCCTATCTGGTGACGGTCACCGATGAGGGCTTCCGGGCCGGAGTGCTCCTGAAAGGGGCCCTGGTGACCCTGAAGATTTCGGGCGAGCGGCGACCCTTGTGATCGGATTTTCCACGGCATTTATGCGCCTTACCTCCTCTCCGGTTCTCAACGCCCTGGTGGTGGGCTATGTGGAGACCATCCGCAACACGCCGCTTTTGATCCAGCTTTTTGTGATGTACTTCGTGATCTCACCTGTCATCGACCTGTCTGCGTTCGCCTCGGCCGTCATTGCCCTGTCGCTTTTTGAAGGGGCTTACGCCTCGGAGATCATCCGCTCCGGCATTGCGGCCGTGGACCAGGGACAGTGGGAGGCCTCCTTCAGCCTCGGCATGACCCCCTTGGGGACCTTTGCCGAGGTGATCCTACCCCAGGCCCTGAGGCAGATGCTCCCCATGCTGGCAGGCCAGGGGGTCTCCCTGATCAAGGACTCGGCCCTGGTGAGCACCATCTCCATTTTTGACCTGACCATGCAGGGCCAGAGCATTGTGGCCGAAACCTTCCTGACCTTTGAGATCTGGTTCACCGTGGCCTTTTGCTATCTGGGCATGACAGCCACCCTGTCCGCCTGCATTGCCCGGTGGGAGGCGAGGGTCAGGATGAGGGGATAGGTAAAAGGCGAAGGGCTAAAGGCTAAAGGTTAAAGGGCAAGGGTGAGGGGCCTAATTGATCTGGGACATGGCCACCGGCGGAGCTGCCGGGGTTTATCGAATAATAACCCACCGAAGGAGAGAATGATGAGACGATGGCTGGCTTGTGTGATGATGGTATGGGTTCTGCTTGGCTGCGGGCCTCTTTGGGCGGGCGAGAGCGTGATCGAGACGATTCAGAAGGGGTGATCCGGGCGGGCATGTCCACCTTTGTGGCCTGCGTCATGGACAAGACCGGGAGGCGCGGATGGAGCTTTTTAATCCAGGTGGCCAAGGGAAGCTGGAAGGCTACTGCGGGAAAGTGGAGCTGAGCTGACGCAACTGGTCGGGCATTATCCCGGCCCTTCTTACGGGTAAATTCGACGTCATCATCGGCGGCATGGGCATCACCCCGGTTCGGAACCTCAAGGTGAATTTTACCGAACCCTACGATTTTACGGGCATGTCCATCGTGGCCCATCGGAAAAAGGCACAAGGGTTTTCCTCCCTTGCGGATTTCAACAAAAAGGAGGTGACCATCGCCGTGCGCATGGGCACCACCGCCGAGATGGCCGCCAAAAAGTACCTGCCCAAAGCTTCCTTTAAGCTTTTTGAAAATGAGAGCCAGGCCCTTCAGGAACTTCACCTGGGGCGGGTCCACGGGGTGGTGTCTTCCGCTCCCCTCCCCCGGTTCCAGGCCCTGAAATATCCGAACAAGCTGACGGTTCCCCTGGAAGAGGATTTTACCAGGGAACCCATCGGCTTTGCCCTTCGAAAGGGGGACCACGACGCCCTCAATTTTTTCAACAACTGGATTCGAGCCAAACAGGCCGACGGGTTCTTCGCGGAAACCAAGCACTACTGGTTTGAGACCCGGGATTGGGCAGAACGGGTGAAGTAAGCTCTATGATTGGTTTTGGCAACAAGAGATATCGATTCGGCATGGTGGACGCCGCGGCCCTGCTGCTGGTGGGGGCGCTTGTTCTGTGGTTTTTCCACCGGGTGGGGGCGGTGCTGGATTACGGATGGGAGTGGGGGGCGGTGCCCTCGTACATCCTGAGGCGGACCGATGAGGGGGGCTGGGTGCCCAATCTGCTTTTGACGGGTTTTTTCACCACGGTAAAACTCAGCCTCTGGGCGAGCCTCCTGGCCTCGGTCATCGGTATCCCGGCAGGGGCCATGCGGGCCCAGGGCAGCCCGGGCCAGAAGCTTCTGGGCTGGGTGTACGTGGAGACCATCCGGAACATCCCGTCCCTGGTGCTGGTGTTTCTCTTTTACTTTTTCATCAGCAGCCAGTTCCTGGATCTGCTGGGCGTGGATGCCTGGCTCAGGGGGCGTTCAGAGATTACCCGGGCCATTTTTTCCTTTCTCTTTGCCGGTGAGGCCCAGATGAAACGTGTTCCCCTTGGCTGTCATCTCCCAGACCCGGCCATCTACGAAGGGGCCTACGTCACGGAGATCGTCCGGGGCGGCCTCCTGGCAGTGCCCTTTGGGCAGAAGGAGGCGGCCCGGGCCACAGGCCTGAAAGAGGGACAGGTATTTCGCTACGTGATCCTGCCCCAGGCCTTGCGAAAAATCATTTCGCCCCTGGCCGGTCAGTTCATCTCCACCATCAAGGATTCGGCCATCATGAGCGTCATCTCCATCCAGGAGCTCACCTTCCAGGGCATGGAGGTCATGGCCGCCACCTTTCTCACCTTTGAGGTGTGGCTCACCGTCACCTGCCTCTATTTTATTCTCACCTTCAGCCTCTCACAGGCCGCGGCCTTCATGGACCGCCGCATCGCCAAATACTGAGCCGGTTTATCAGCCAGCCATGCCCCGCACGCCTCGGTAAAATCGAGGTGTTGGGTGAGCCGGACACGGTGCACAGAGTGCACCCTTCGGGTCGTGGGCCACTTGAGACGGTGTCATCAATAACACCCTGGTGGCCCACACGATGACCATGGCCCGGCGAGCCACAAAAACCCCAGCCCTTAACGTCATCTCATCACCTATTTTACCTGAGGTCGACGTCCTGCCGGATCTGCCGGAGGGCCTGACGGATGCGCTCTTCGTTCTCCACCAGGGCCAGGCGGAGGTAGCCTTCCCCTTCCTTGCTGAAGCCCGCTCCGGGGGCCACGGCCACGTGGGCTTTTTCCATGAGTTCCATGGCAAAGGCCATGGAGTCGTGGCTGTTTTTGTAGCGTTCGGAACTCGATGCTAGGAACATGCCTGCCTTGGGGGCCTCCACCTCCCAGTCCATGCGCCTGAGGACGTCGCACATGGTGTCCCGTCGTTTCAGGTAGACCTCCACCTGCTCGGCGATGTTGGCCTCGCAGTCGCGAAGGGCCACGATGCCTGCTGCCTGGATGGCGGTGAAGATGCCGTAGTCGTAGTAGCCCTTGATCTTCTCCAGGCCAGTGATCATCTCGGCGTTGCCCACGCAGTAGCCCATGCGCCATCCGGCCATGTTGTAGGACTTGGAAAAGGAGCCGAACTCCACGCCCACGTCCTTGGCCCCGGGAACTTCGAAGAAGCTGGGGGCCTTGTAGCCGTCGTAGGTGATGCGCGAATAGGCGAAATCCTGGATCACCATGAAGCGGTATTTCTTGGCGAGTTTCACCACCTCTTTGAAGAAGTCCACGCTTGTCACCTGGCCCGTGGGGTTGTGGGGGTAGTTAAGCATCAGCATCTTGGGCACGGGGTACATGGACTCGCAGAGGTCGGAGATCTGCCTGAGCATGTCCTCATCCGAGGCCATGGGAAAGCGCACCACGTTGGCCCCAGCGATGATGGCCGCGTAGATGTGGACGGGAAACGCCGGGGTGGGCACCATGATGGTGTCTCCGGGCCCCAAAAGGGCCAGGCAGAGGTGGGAGACTCCCTCCTTGGAGCCGATGGTGGTGATGACCTCGGAGCCGGGATCCAGGGAGACCCCGTAGTCCCTGTCGTACATCAGGGCCAGCTCCTGCTTCAGATGCTTGATGCCCCCGGCCACGGGGTAGCGATGGCTCTTGGGATCCTTGGCCACCTTGCAGAGCATCTCGGTCACCTTGTCCGGTGCCGGATCCACAGGGTTGCCCATGCCCAGGTCGATGACATCCAGCCCCTTCCTGCGCTTGTCCATCTTCATTTTGTTGATCATGCCGAACAGGTACGGGGGCAGGTGGCCCATTCGTTCCGAATACTTGATGAGTGGTTCTTCCGTCATGTGTCGCCTCCGGTTGGGTTTGGGGTAAGAAGGCTCAATGGGTCGGTATGTGAGGGCGGGGCCCCGGGGACAGCCCGGGGCAAAAAAAAAGCCACGGGTTGTCGTCGTCAACCCATGGCGTTCTTACTGCGGTCAATATAATCAGAAGGCAGCGAAACGACAATGGGTTGACCCCATGGCCGCTGCCGCCGCCAATATGTGGCAAGCGTTGTTCATTCTGGTTTCCTTGAGAATAAAAGTTCCCTTTTTGATTACGCGTATTGGCGCCACCTGTCAATCGAAAAACGTGGAGGAAGCTTGTCTTCGGAAGGGGCATGACGGGGCGTGCTTTACGTATCCTTGGCCTCAAGGCAGAAGGAATCCAGCGGTTTTGTAACTATTCAGTTTATGTGGGCATGACGCGTTACCGACGGTGTAGGTGAGGTAGGGTGCGCTTGCGCACCGCCGAAGAATCGTAACGGTCATAACAACCAATGTGCGGGTGATCTTCACGCAGCATAGACATGGCAAAAGATGGTGGTTTTCCGAACAAATGGTGCGCAAGCACACCCTACGGGATGTCACATAACAAGCTGTAAATATTATTCTGGCAATCAGAGGTGGATTGGGCTGAATAGTTGCCTGGTTTTCAAAAAATTGGCCCCCGGCAGGGCCGCCGGAGGCTTTTTTTATCGTGATGTCAATGCCGGAAGGTCCACACGATGAGAAGGCCCCCGGCCGTGCCTGTGACCGTGACCTTGTCCAGAGTGGCCTGGATATCCACGCGGGTGAACTCCCGCTTCATCAGGTAGCTTGAAATGAATTTTCGCGATTTTACGGGCAGCTCGGAGTACCTGTCCAGAAGCTCTTGCGGGACTTCAATGGCCCCGGGGATGTACCGGGGATCGTCGGTCAGGCCCCGCGGGCGCGGGCTGACGCGGATGGTCTCCTTGGTGTGCAGCTTCAGGTTGAGAGACTCCTCCGGGCTCAGGTGCACCACCAGGTCCACCGGGGTGTTGTAGCAGCTGAAGTTGGTGAGTTCTGCGGCCCAGTCATTGCCGTTGATGATGTGGTACCAGGGCAGCCCCGGGGTGAGGGAGCCCAGGTTATCCATGTTTTTCGCGTAGTACCGGTCGTCCCGTTCCCCCAGGGTCAGGTGGGTGGTGTCCCCCTCCCGGTTGTCCAGGATGGTGCCGGACAGGGGGGCACCCGTGGCGTGGAAGGTCCACTGGGTGGTGTCGTCCACCTCGGTGATGTCCTTTTCAAAGTACCCGGTTTCTCCGCCTTCGCTTACGCCTTCCACCCGCAGGGTGCGATGGATGCAGTTACGTCCGATTTTGTGGATGCTGATGCGGTCCGTGATGGTGCCGGAGATTTTCGGGTGGCGGATCCAGTCCGTGGGGATCTGGATGAGGGGGATGAGCTTGTCGCGCTGGTCTTCGTAAGAAGAGGGGAGAAAGGCGTCGGCACCTCCGATATCAAAGTCGTAGAACCGTGTGTACATGTCCCCGTATTTGTTGATGAGGAACAGGTGGGAGCCGCTGGTGCTCAGGTTGACGGCCTGGAAGGCCCCCCTTTCCGGGCCGCAGATGCCGTAGCTGTAGTCCGTGGGCAGCCACGGGTCGTTGTAGATCAGGTCCTGGCCGTTGGGTCCCAGCATCCAGATATGGGAGCATTTGGCCAGCCCCACCTCAAAGAGATTGCCCGCCGGGTCGGTCCAGTATCCGTCTTCCCGCCTCGACACCACGGAAAAATCCCAGGTGATGATCTCGTCGGTGAGTTTCATGCCCGGGCCCATCCAGAAGGGAATGCCCCACTCCTTCTGCCAGGTGAAGTCCGATATGTCATCAAGCCCGTTCCACATGGTGTAGATCTGTCGCTCACCGTTCAAGGCGATGATGTGCTCATCGTCCATGGCAAACTCGGTGACCTGGCCGGCAAGGCCCTCCGGGAGCTCAAGTTTGACCCGCGGCTCCGGTGTGTTGACCCCGGTTCTCTCCTTGATCCAGATGTCGCCGTCTTTGAGTTTAACGTCGTACCTCGTGTTGAACGATGCCTGGTTGCCCCGGAAACAGACCCGGTCCTCGAAGGTTTCCGCCGAAAGGGCGGTGCATGGGATGAGGGTGAAAAGCAGAAAAATCGTAAGCACGAAACTGTTTTTTTTCATGACGTCTCCCCCTGACTTGATGGTTATGGTTGGCAAATCGTTTGCACAAACCGAGACCGGCAAGAGGGCTCAAACAGCGGGTGCGCAATCCGGGCATGCAGATGCGTGAGCCCTTCGTTCGCGTTGTGTGAGGTGGGATACCCTGAAGTATAGAGAAAGGCGGGGGGAAGTGCAATGAACAAAGTCGTCATATGTTCATTTTGTCAGGTTTTGCCTGTTCCGTTGAGGATGGCTGCAAACCGGGCCTTGAACTCCTGCCGGGAGCCCCCCTGGATGACGGTGACTTTTCGGGAGCCGGTTCGGCTGACCCGGGTTGTGCCGCACCGGTTGTCGGTTTCGCTCTCCGTTATGTCTATGTCCAGGAAGGCCCGGTACGACTGGCAGCTCTGCATGTCCCCGGTCATGACCAGGGCGGCCAGGGGGTCGAAGACGGGCACGGGGATGCCTTCGTTGTGGCGACCGGTTTTCTCAAGGAGGATGCGTTTTGCCAGGGTGGCAAGGGGATCGACGGCGGTAAGTGCCTCTGCCATGTCCGGGCCCAGGAGCACGTGGTTGCAGGCGTCCAGGGGAACCAGGGTGAGGGGTATGGGGGAGTCCACGATACGCTTTGCCGCCACAGGGTCGATAAAGACATTCCACTCGGCCCCGTGGTTGGTGGCGTACACCGGGCCCTGGTCCCACTCGTCCCTGGCGTTGTTGAGCAGGGCCACGTTCCCGTCCACATAAACAGCCCCGGCCATGGCGACGATTTTTTCAATGTTGTCGATTCGTGGGGCAGGGAAGGTGTCCATCATGCGGGCAGGGTTGGTAAACCCGCCCAGGCAGAGGAGGGTGATGTTTTCGTCGGTCGCCTCCAGGGTGTCGGCCAGGAACTGCCAGGCCGGGCGCGGGTCCGTTTCAAAGCTGACGGAGGGGTTGAGGCTCCCCAGAAGCCCCATGACACTGTTCATCTCATCCTTGAAGGGTTGGGGAAAACGGTGATCAAACCCCATGGGCGTGCTGGTGCCGGCGCAGACCCGGACCCTGGGCCGGTTGGCCAGCTCTGTGAGGGTCTTGGCGATGAGGGAGCCCCACCGGAGGTCGGTCTCCCCGCACCCGGTGACGCAGATGCCGAGGAGCTCCACCGAAGGGTGCTTCATGAGGCAGAGAATGGAGAGGATGTCGTCCCATCCCATGTCCGAGTCCACAATGACGCGTTTGCGTGCAGGGTTCACGGAACCTCCTTTGGGCTTTGTGGGGGCGTTCAAACAAAACGTGGGAGTGCGGTTTTTTGCATTTTACACCGGCCGGGCCGCCCGATGCAAAAAACAAAAGCGATGCCTTCCATGGTTAACGTGGGCAAGAAAAGCCTGCCTCCGGCGGCCAGGGGATTTTTAGCCTAAGTGGCTTCGCCACCCCTGGACCCCAGGTTGCGAATGCTCCCAGCCCTCGTTCCTCGGGCTGATCACATTCGCGGGTGGGTTTCGCTCTTGGTTGGTCGTCAAGATCTGTTTGCTTTACGGCAACTATTCACTTGCCTCCGGCGGGTCGCTTTTTGAAAAAAGCTCCGCAAAAACATTCCGGTTGCGTCGTCTGTTTAAAACTTTCGGTCGGTCACGTCGTTCGTAAGGCCTGTTTGTCAAACTTTTAAAAAGTTTGGCCCCCGGCAGGGCCGTCGGTGGCTGTTTTTTGGAGCTGAATAGCTACGTTTTACGTTTCAAAAGGTTGGCCCCGGAAGGGGAGCCAAACGGAAGTAGCTGCAACAACTCATGCCTTTGCCCGGGGGCGTCCAGGCCCTTCGTTACATTTCTTCACACATTCTCCACAGAATGACACGCACAACCCGTGATAGCCATGGACTTATCGGAAGTCATGCTGCCCTGAGGCAGCAAAGAACAAACACAAGGCTTGAGGATGTGAGGTGACTATTGTGGGACGGATTGCTTTTTTTGTGATGTGTGTGATGGTTTGTTGCGCTCCCATGGGCGTATGGGCCGAGGGCCCGGCACCGGAGGGTGAAGAGGGCGGATTTTACGGCACCGCCATGCTCGGGGGCGGTGTGTCTCACTGGCGGCCCAGTCTTTTGGATGCGGAAGATGGAAACGAAACCATCACCAGCCTGGAAGACACCGCCGATAAAGAGACCTCCTTTATCCCCCTGATGACCCTGGAGGGGGGATATTATTTCGACTCCACGGGGACGTGGGTGTCCATGGACGTGGTGGATGGGCTCGAAGAACTCGAGACAAGCGTCATCGGCAACCTCACCGTGGGCCAGTCCCTGGGGGACCTGGGAACCATGGCCTTAAGCTTTTCCCGCCATCGCACCGATGTCTGGAAAGATCCCTACCTCGTGGGATCGGCCCGAGAGATGACCAAGTCCAAGGACCGCACCGTGGGGCTCTCCTGGGAAGATGTCTTGGGCCTCCCCATTAGCCTGGACGTGGCCTACACCCTCACGCGGGTGCGGGACGACGTGTCCGGGAAGAACAACCCGGACCTGAAAAGGGACGGGGAGACCGGTGAAGCCACGGTGTCGTTTCCCCTGTTTTTTGGCGAGCGGTCCATGGTCCTGGCAGGGTTGGGGGGCGTCCAGGGTGATTTTGACGGCCAAAGCAACAGTTACGACGGATACCGCGTGAATCTCATTCACATCCTGGACATGGGGCGCTGGAGCCTCTCTTCCGTGGTGTCCGGAGAGCAGAGGCGTTACGATGCAACCCACCCGGTGTTTGGAAGAACCCGTGAGGACAAGGGGTGGATTTTCAGCACGGAATATACCTACCACGCCCCGTTGGGGTACGACCGTTATTTTTTCCAGGCAAGGGCTGCCATGGGGGAGACCACAAGCAATATCTCCTTTTTCGAAAGCTCTACCCTGATGGTGGGGGCAGGCATCGGGTATACCTTTTAAGCCCGGTGTCCTTGTTTACTCCGTGGGTGGTTCTGCTGATATGACATATCTGAAATTGCTTTCACTGTATGCATTGCCTACAATGCGGAGGCTGATTTTCAGGTCAGCTGGCCCGGCAGGACATGACTCCGAAAGGAGCCAACCCCAGAGAATATCTTGACTGACACACAGAAGGCACACCTTAGGTATGAGAAGCGCGATCAGTGCAGTTGTTTTTTTACTGAGTTTGTGGGTTTCAGGGCCTCTTTATGCCCTGACCCTGCAGGACGCCGTAAAGGCGGGGCTGAAAAACAGCCACACCCTGAAAGGGGCGTCCCATGAAACCGATATTGACAAGTACAGACGGGACACGGCCCAGGCGGCGTTGATGCCGAAGGTCACCTCCCGCTACGGCTACTCCCGGACAGACCGGTCGGCGGGCGGTGACGGGCGGGACAGCTCGTCGGCCGGGGTGACGGTGAGCTGGAATCTCTTCAACGGGCTGGCCGACCTCAACACCTATCGGTCGGCTGCGGCAGGCTATCAGGCACGTCAGTTCCAGGAGACCGGCCAGGTGGAGGACTACAAGCTCAAGGTGATCAATGCTTACATCGAGGTGTTGAGCGCCCGGAAGAAGAGGGCCGTGGCCACAGAGTCCGAGGCGCTCCTGCAGTCACAGCTCAAGACCACACGGTTGTCCTACAAAGTGGGACTCTTTCCGAAAAACGAGGTGCTTAAGGTGGAGTCCCGGGCCGTGGCCGCCCATCGCAAGGTCCTGGAAGCCCAAAGACGAGTACGGGTGGCGATCTTCGACCTGGAAAAGGTAACGGGGCTTACCCTTTCCGGCGCCGAGCCCTTGACGGATTTTCCGGCGGAGACCCCGGGGGTACCGGCCCTAGAGCAGCTGACGGCCATGATGGACGCCAACCGCAGTGAGTTGAAATACCTGGACACCTTGCTGACCTCCAGGGGGTATGATGCCCGGGCGGCCAAAGGCAGCTGGTGGCCCTCCCTGGACGTGTCGGCCGGGTGGACCCATTACGGGGACTCGGCCATGCCCGACGGCAGGGCCTACGGCCACAACGACGATACCGTGGCGCGGGCCGATCTCAGCTGGACCCTCTTCGACGGCACCGCCAGGAAGAGCCGCCTGGCAAGCGCCCGGTCCGAGGTCTCCCGGGTTCAAGAGACCCTTGCAGACACCCGGTTGACCCTTGAAACCGCTTTGAAACGGGTGGTGGAGGATTACCGGCTCGCCGTGGCAAGCTATGATGCCGCCCACAGCGAAGTGGCCTCGGCCCGGGAGAACCACCGCGTCACCGAGGCCATGGTCAAAGCCAGGAGCGCCACGCCCACGGACCTTCTGGATGCCAACATGATGCTCACCCAGGCGGAGAACAGCCGTGCCGAGGCGCGGTATGCCATGTATCGGGCCATGGCCGAGATGGAACGGGCCGTTGAAACGCCCCTGTTTTATGACGGCGGCAAGAGGTTCTTCGACTATGATTGAGATCAAGGGTCTGCATAAAACATATCCCCTGGGAGAGGGGCGGCTCCATGTGCTCAAGGGCATCGACCTGTCGGTGTGTGAAGGGGAAATGGTGTCGGTGATGGGGTCCTCGGGATCGGGGAAGTCCACCCTTCTGAACATCCTGGGGCTTCTGGACAGCTATGACAGCGGCTCTTACCTCCTCAACGGCATGGCCGTGGGGGCCATGGATGAAACCCGGGCCGCTCGCCTGCGCAACCGAAACCTGGGCTTCGTATTCCAGTCCTTTAACCTTATTCCTTTCAAGACAGCCGAAGAGAACGTGGCCCTGCCTTTGTACTACCGGGGCGTTCGACGGCGCGAGAGAAATCGTCTTGCCAGGTCCCTGTTGGCGCGCGTGGGGCTGGCAGACCGGGCCGGTCACCTTCCAGCAGAGCTCTCCGGCGGGCAGAAGCAGCGGGTGGCCATTGCCCGGGCCCTTATCACCGATCCGCCCCTGATCCTTGCGGACGAGCCCACCGGCGCCCTGGACACCGACACCTCCTACGAGGTGATGGCCCTGCTCCGGGAGATCAACGCCACGGGCAAGACCATTGTCATCATCACCCATGAACCCGACATCGCGGAGATGACGGACCGCATGATCCGGTTGAAGGACGGACGCATCGAGGCCGGCACCCCGGAGCACAAGGGGGGCGGAGATGTTTGACGCGGACCGATGGCGGGAGGTCTTCGGCGTGCTGAACAGGAATCGTTTGAGGACCCTTCTCACGGGGTTCTCCGTGGCCTGGGGGATCTTTATCCTCATCGTTCTGCTGGGGGCGGGCACAGGCCTTGAAAACGGCCTTCGGGAGAACTTCAAGGGTGAGGCCATGAACGCCATCTCCGTGTACGGCGGGTTTACCCAGAAGGACCACAACGGGGTGGTGGTGGCTGGGGATATTCTCAACTGGAGGACCCCGAGCTGGTTCGCGGGCGCATCAAGGGCATCGGCCACATGGCCCCGATCATTGAACTGAACCTGGAGACCCCGGTGCGCCACGGCAGCGAGTACGGATTTTTCAACGTGGAGGCCGTCTGCCCGGAGAACCGGCACATCACCCGTGTGGAGATGATCCGGGGGCGCTACCTGAACTCCGTGGATATGCAGGAGACCCGCAAAACAGCGGTGGTGGACGACGAAATCGCCCGGGCTCTCTTCGGAAATCCAGAGGCCGTGGGGCAGTCCCTTCTCATCGGGGGGATTCCCTTTACCGTGGTGGGGGTCTTCAAGCGCCTTTCCAGCTTCGGCAGCCGGACGATCTACATTCCCTTTGCCACGGGACAGCGCCTCTTTCAGACCGACCGGAAGATCACGGGGTTTACCTATCTTGTGGACGGCGAGACCCCCCTGGCAAAAAGTCGCCTCATGGAAGCCGGCACCCGGGTTGCCCTGGCCGGCAAGCATCGCTTTGACCCGTCGGACAAAGCCGCCCTCATGACCATGAACAGCCAGGAAGAGTCCATCATGTTCCGCAAGCTCTTTACGGCCATTCGCCTGTTTCTCTGGATCACCGGCATCGGCACCCTCATTGCCGGTATCGTGGGGATCAGCAACATCATGCTGATCACCGTGCGTGAGCGGACCCGGGAGATCGGCATCCGCAAGGCCGTGGGGGCCACCCCCGCATCCGTGGTGGGCATGGTGGTGACCGAGGCGGTGCTCATCACCGTGGCGGCCGGGTACACAGGCCTGGTGGCAGGGGTGGCCACCCTGGAACTGGTGCAGTGGATCATGGCGGTGACAAGCGCCAAGGCAGCCGAGAGCACAGACGTCCTGGGCAATTTCACCGTGTTTTTGAATCCCACCGTGGACTTCGGCATTGCGGTCAAGGCGTTGCTGCTTCTGTCTGCAGCCGGGGTCCTGGCCGGTTTTTTCCCGGCGCGAAGGGCGGCCCTTGTGAAACCCATTGAGGCCATGCGGGAGTAACGACCATGTTTGATGCGGATTACTGGAAAGAGATTTTCCACACCCTTGGGTGCAACAAGACCCGGACGTTTTTGACGGCCTTTGGCGTGTTCTGGGGGCTTTTCATGCTCACCCTCCTCACCGGTGCTGGAAACGCCCTGAAAAACGGGGCCATGAAGGATTTTGACGGGTACGCCAAAAACGGCGCCTATCTCTGGTCCCAGCCCACGGGGAAACCCGGCGGCGGGTACAGCCGGGGCCGGGAGTGGCACATCACCCTGCAGGACGTCGCCGTGCTCAAGCACAAATTGGCCGAGCTCAAAAGCATTGCACCGCGCCTTCACGCGGGCAGCGGGGCCAAGAATGTGGCCCGGGGGGCCCGTTCCGCTTCCTTTACCGTGGTGGGGGACGTGCCGAGCTGGCGGGACATCGAGTCCATGAAGATCCTGAAGGGCCGGTTCATCAACGGCCTGGACATTCGGGACAAGCGGAAGGTGTGCGTCATCGGCAAACGGGTGGCCGAGGTGCTTTTCCTGCCCGGAGAAGACCCCCTCGGAAAAAAGGTGAAAGTGTTCGGCGGGTACTTCCGGGTTGTGGGGGTGGTGGCCCCCATCTCCGCCCAGGATCGCCAGAAGAGTCGGACTGTTCACCTGCCCTTTGCCACCCTGGGCGGCCTCCTGAATTTGGGGGACGACATTCATTACATGGGCGTCACCGCTGCCGACGGTGTGAGCGTGGCCACCCTGGAGGAGCGCATCATCGCCATCCTCAAGGAGCGCCACAGCATCGCCCCCGACGATGCCCAGGCCGTGGGCCACCTGAACATCGAGCGCCAGTACAGAAAAATGACGAGCCTCTTTTTCGGGATCTCCGCCCTCTCCTGGGCCGTGGGCTTAGGGACCCTGGCTGCCGGTGTCATCGGGATCTGCAACATCATGCTTCTGGTGATCCGGGAGCGGACCCGCGAGATCGGCATCAAGCGGGCCCTGGGCGCAACCCCCCTTCAGGTCCGGCTTCAGATTGTCTGCGAGTCGGCCCTGCTTACCTGCGTGTCGGGGTATGCTGGGCTGTCTGCCGGGGTGGTGATTCTGGAGGCCGCCAACCGCGTGCTCAAAAAGGCCTCGGCCGGAGGAGAGGGGAGTATGTTCCTCAACCCCTCCATCAGCCTGGACGCGGCCCTGGGTGCCCTTGCCGTCCTGGTGGTGCATGTTTTGGCAGGTCTTCTGCCCGCCCAGCGGGCCGTTCGCATCAAGCCTGTGGAGGCCATCCAGGACGAAGAGTCTTCGGGATGCTCTGGCTCTTCGTTCTTGGACCGGATATTTCATGAGAAAACGGTCAAGCCAAATCAATAAAATATCATTACAGGCGGTTAGTGGGTGAAATTTAGATATTTGAAAAATGCAAAATGCCATTCGTCTTTTTCTGGTCGATTTTCTCACCCTTCGGGCGAGCCGAGTGCACCCATCTTCTGCGTTATCAGAGCCTTGAGGTAAAAGACTACATCTGCAGCTCTGATGCCTTGAATATGGGTGCACTCGACTCGTGAAATATCCGGGCTAAAGGACCGTCTCATTTGCTTACGGGCTGCGCCCGTAAAAAATTGACCGAAGCGGCCTTTTAGTCCGTCGTTACCCGTGCCGCACTGGAGTGCGGCGCTCCAGGGGGCAAAGGGAGGCGGAGGGGATGTAAATCTACACGATACTATTAGCGACCCGCCAGAGGCAACCGAATAGTTACGTTAGACGTTTGTTTGAAAGGCGGATGTGATTTGACCCGAGGAATGAGGGGCAAAGCGCATTCGCAACCTGCTTTCAAGGTGGCACACCTTGCCGCCGGAGGCTGCTTTAAGCTGACCCATGATGGTTCGTGGGGCAAGATGCCACGACTATGGAGTGTGATGAAACGATGAAAAAAATAATGACATGCCTTGCTGTGCTTTCCGTTGCCGCTCTGTTTATCGGCACCTTTGTGTTTCTCTACGGCAAGTCCCACGGGCCGGTGGAGACTTTTGGGACGGTTTCGCCGTCCTATGGGGACATTTCCAACAGGATCCTCATCACGGGCCACATTGAGCCGAGAAAGGAGATCAACATCAAGTCCCGGGTGGCAGGCATCATCCAGAACCTGGAAAAAGAGGCGGGCATGTCCGTGAAGAAGGGCGAGATCATCGCCACCATCCAGATCGTGCCTGAGATGATCCAGTTGAGCGCGGCCCGTTCCCGGGTGGAGGTGGCCCGCATTAACCTCGCCAACTGCCGGGATACCCTTCGGCGTAACCGGGAGCTGTTTCAGTCCGCCTCCATCTCAGAGTCCAAGATGGACGAGCACGAGCTTGCCGCCGACCTGGCACAGGCAGAGCTCAAGGCCGCCAGGGAGAACCTCCAGCTTATTCTGGAGGGACGGGCCGGGGACAGGGACACCGCCTCCAACACCCTCATTCGCTCCACCATCGACGGGATGATCCTGAGTGTTCCGGTGAAGCAGGGGGACTCGGTCATTGAGAGCAACTCCATGAACGAGGGCACCACCATCGCCGTCATCGCGGACATGAAGGACATGATCTTCAAGGGAACCGTGGATGAAATCGACGTGGAAAAGGTGAAGACGGGCATGCCTGTGGCCGTGACCCTGAGCGCGGACCGCCAGAAGGTCCTGTCCGGGGTCACGGAGTTCATCTCCCCCAAGGGCACCCAGACCAACGGGGCGGTGAAGTTTGACCTGCGGGCCACCCTGGACCTTCCCAATGAGGGATTGCTGCGATCGGGCTACAGCGCGGCCGGAGAAATTGTCCTGGCCGAGCGAAAGCACGTGCTCATGATCGATGAAGGGGTGGTGACCTTTGAAGAGAAAGGGGCCTTCGTGAACCTCGTCACCGGTGAAGACCCCCTGGTCTGTGAACACCGCACCGTGACCACAGGCCTCTCCGACGGCATCCACGTGGAGATCGTCGCCGGCCTGGAACCCGGGGACAAGGTCAAGGCAGACGACAGCCTGGTCAAGAGCCTTGCAGGCCGACCGGGTGATGAAGAGTCGGATATGATGTAAGACAAACCGTCATCAGAGAAAAAACATGCCATGAAGAAGATCTTTATCAAATTATACCTCTTGCTGCTGCTTGTCCTGGCCGTGTGGATCGGGTCGTTTCTGGCTGTGCTGCCCTACCTTGAGTCCCTTGAAAAAGAGAACGACAAGCCTTCATCATGAAAGGGGTAATGAAGCCATTCGTGAGTTCCGGGAAGTTCCCCCCTCCCGGTGGCCGGAGTTGGTGAGGGCCTTTGGCGAGGTGTCCGGCAGGCTTGCCTCGATTGTGCCCCTGTCTGATGTGAAGGGCCTGGAAGACGACGCACAGCAGGGCCTGCGAGACGGTAAACTCGTGAGTGATTACTCGGAAGACGCCTTTTACCGGCGGCTTGGCAAGAGCGACAAGGTGCTTCTGGTGGATCCGGGGCGTGACGGGTCGAGCTGGTACACAGGTGAAGACGAGCGGGTCACGGACCTTACCGTGTTTCTGATCTCCCGGGAATTTCAGCGACAGGACTCCCTTTCTGCCGAGGAGGCCCTTGCCGCCATCGGGCCGGTTTTCGGGTTTCCGGTCCGGCTGAGCAAGGCTCCTCCCGCCGACGGGGGACAAGGGGCTGTGGACCGCCTGGCCCGCAGGGGGATCTGGGTGGACAAGGAGGCAGACATTGCCTGGTGCACTCTCCCCGGTGTTAAGAGTTACCTTGTCCTCGGTTCCCTGGACGAGGGGGAGGCCCTTCTCTATTACGTATCGGTGTACTGTGTCCTTGGCATGTTCCTGGTCCTTATTGCCGCAGGGGCCTTTCTCTGGACCCGGCCCCTGTGGCGGGACCTCGATGCCCTCACCGGGGTGGCCGAGCGGTTCAAAAAAGGGGACCTGTCGGCCCGGGTGGCGGTTTCCAAGGGGTCGGCCGTGCATATCCTTGCAGAAGAGTTCAACGCCATGGCAGCACAGGTCCAGCGGGAGATTTCCTACCGTATCGACCTGGCCGATGCCGTCTCCCATGAGCTTCGCTCGCCCCTGGCGCGCCTCCAGTTTGCCTTCGGGCTCCTGGACGAAGCCACCGATGCCGGGGCAAAGCAGAAACTCAATGCAGAGATCCAGTGCAGCATCGAAGAATTAGACGGGCTGGTGGAAGAGCTGCTCGCTTTTTCCCGCATGGAGCATGGGGGCGAAAAACCTGATTTTCAAGAGGTGAACATGACCCGGTGGCTGGAGACGTTTCAAGCCGGGATTTCCGTGGTGAGGCCGGAGGTGGATGTGGCTTTCCAGGACCTCCTGGAACCGGAGCAGGCAACGGCCCTGGCTGAAGAACGCCTTTTGGGGCGGGCCCTGGGGAACCTTGTGGGCAATGCGATGCGGTATGCCAAGAGCTCTGTTGAGGTGTCTCTGGAACGATCAGGGGACGACTTTTTCCTCACCGTGGAGGATGACGGGTGCGGCATTGCCGAGGAACACCGGGAAAATGTCTTTGTGCCCTTTATCCGACTGGATGAGAGCAGGGACAGGGAGTCCGGAAACCACGGCCTGGGCCTTGCCATTGTCCGCAGCATTGCCGAGCGCCACAGGGGCCGCGTGACCATCGGCGAGTCCCGCCTGGGCGGTGCCCTGGTTCGTTTGTCCTGGCCTGTTCAGGCCCCATCTATGAAGGATCGTCCCACGCCGTCGTAACAAGCAGGTACCCCGCCGCCCAGACGGTTTTGATTCGTTTGGGGCGCTTGGGGTCATCCCCCACCTTTTTCCTGACCCGCGAGACAAGAACATCCACGGATCGATCCTGCCCGTCGTAGGCCACACCACGAATTGTTGTTGAAATGTCATCACGGCTGACCACCTCGCCCGCCCTGGAGGCCAGGAGGGTGAGCAGGTTGAACTCGTTGGTGGTGAGGCTCAAGGGGGTCCCTGAAAGGAAGGCGTTTCGGTCCCGGGTGTCGATGACGAGGCTTCCGAAAGTGAAGGTGTCCGTGGCATGTCGGGGCTCGGCTTCCGCCTGGGTGCGCCGTAGCAGGGCCGTGAGCCGGGCAAGGAGCACCCGGGGCGTCATGGGCTTGGCCACATAGTCGTCGGCCCCGAGCTCCAGGCCCACCACGTGGTCGATGTCGTCCCCCTTGGCCGTGAGCATTAGAATGGGCCCGGTAAATGTGGGCCGGATGGCACGGCAAATGGAAAACCCGTCCAGGCCCGGCAGCATGATATCCAGGACAACCACCTTCGGCGAACACTCCGCCAGCCTTTTTTCCGCGCAATCTCCCCGCCGTTCCCATGTCACATCAAATCCATTTTTATCAAGGTACTCTTTGATCATCGGGGCAAGGCGGTTGTCGTCTTCAACCAGCAGCAGGGGGATCTTCTTTTCCATGTGAACAACTCCAGCGTGTAACGGAAAAAGATAGTTCTCAGACTGGGAATCCGAGAGGTTCGGCGCCCGGTATCCGACCGTGTCGGGTGGTGCGGCGGGGGAAACACATCACGATACGAGTCTGGTCGTACCATGGTTTTTTCCGTGGCGGCAACGGGTTTTTGCCGTCATTGGAACACTCCTCCCTTATGGGAACCTGTTTCTTCACATTTGTACACATTTTTACACACAATCTCCATAGAATGTGCCCCCTTGCCGGCTCTACACTGCGCCTTGAAGTCAACCCCCACGGTTACCGGAAACACGCGACCCGTCCGCCACGGCGGAATCGACCGTGCGTTAACTGAAAAGAAAAACCACAACAAGGAGTCGGAATGAAAAATAAAGGAAACACAGCTGCGGTTGTTTTGTTTTTTGTCACACTCGTCGCATGCAGTGCCTGGAGCTCTCCCGCGCTCTGCAAAGGGGCGTGCATCGAAGAGGCTGCACCAGGCATCGGAGCTGTGCCTGCCTCCATGGAACCAGAGTATAGACGGGTGTTCTGCAAGTACACCAAGGTGGTTGCGCCCAATGGAAAGCCCATTCATATCCTTGCCCAGGACAAGATCAGTGACCTTCAAATGCTTCGGGCCAAAGGGGTGCTGGAGCATTACCTGAAAGACTTCCCCGGGTCCCTTTACGGCGAGGACAAATCTGCCGTGGCGAACCGAATGGCCGACAACGGCGCGGCGTTGCTTCTGCTCAACGGGAGCGACGATCGGTGGTTTCCGGTGAGGCTGGAGGGGCAACCGCTTTACCAGGATGAAATCCAGGTGGAAGGCGGGGAGTGGTACATGAACCAGGATTACGAGCACCACCGGGACGCCACCTTTGAAGAGATCCTTCACCTTGTCCATGACTACGGCATCGGCGTGGACGGACCCCATACCCTGCCGGGGGTCTTGCCCGGGCTGCAGGCCAGAATTCGTGTGGCCCAGCAATATGCCCTGGAAAACGGCCTGATGGGTGACCTGCCGGAGGAGGTGGTTGACGAGTGGACCCTGGAAAACAGCCTCTCCCAGGAGTACCTGGCCGCCGTGGTGGACAGCTGGTACGGCCTCTGGGGCGCCTGGCCGTGGAATGACCGCGGCATGTACGGGCATTACTGCGCAAAGGATCGGGAAGGCCTTCGACAGAACGACCCCATGGGGGCGTCCATTATGGACAACACCTTTTTTCACCCCTACCTCACCTACAACGCACGCATCGACCCCGGGTTTGAAGGGACCTTCTCCCTGCGGTTCGACCCCGAGCTTCCATATACCCATCATGCCCGCTACCTCAAAGACGTCACCCTGACTGGGGACGAAAACAGCAACGTGCGGGTCAACGGGTACAACAACGACATCACGGGCAACCGTGGTGAAAACACCGTGTTGTTCAGCGGAAACTATGCTGAGTACACCATTCGCCTGAGAAGTGGCTTCAGCATCCGCGTTGAGGATGGGGTCCCAAACCGAGACGGCATCAACACCCTGAGAGACGTCGAGGTGCTTACGTTCCAGGATCGCGTTCTGGTGTTGGGCCCAGAGTAACGGTTCAGTTTGCCTCCACCGGAGGGTTTTCTTAGCGGAAGGAGGTTCGGTTTCTCCCGGCGGCCTTGCTTTCGTAAAGGAGGGTGTCGGCCCGTTTGATGAGGCTGTCGATGGAGTCGTCGGGCCGCACGACGGTGGCGCCCATGGAGATGGTGACCCGCAGGGCCTTGCCGTTGTGGATGCACGTGGCGTTGGCAATGAGGGTGCGGAGGCGGTTGCCCAGGGACTCCAGGGCCTCGGCCGTGATGCAGGATGATGCCGATGAACGTTACTCCACCGCCCCCGTAGAGGTCAAAGGCCCGTGAGTTGGACACGAAGGTATCTGCGAGGGCTTTCAGGACCTTGTCTCCGGCGTCATGGCCGTAGGTGTCGTTGACCCTTTTGAAGTGGTCGATGTCCATGAAGAGGATGCCGAAGGGCACGCCGTAGCGCTTGTGTTCCTCCAAGTCCCCCTGGAGGGCCCGGAGGATGCCGGTGCGGTTGGCAAGCTGGGTGAGGATGTCCAGGAGGGCCAGCCTTTCCAGCTCCTTGATTCGCTGCTCTGTCAGGGTCTGGTAGCTGATGTCCGTGAAAAGCTCAATGCCCCCCACCACGTTGCCGTCGGGGTCGTTGAGGGTGCTGACCCGGACCGAGACCGGGATGCGGTGGCCGTTTTTGTGGTGCAGGAAGAGTTCGGCTTCCCTCATCTTTTTGTCGGCCATGGTTTTTTCCAGGGGGCACCGGCCGGTGCAGAGCTTGTTTCCCTTGCCGTCCAGGTGGGTGAGGATATTCTCCGAGCATTTTTTGCCGAGGACCTCCTCTGCGGCGTATCCGGTGATGCGTTCTGCGGCTTTGTTCCAGAAGGTGATGGCGCGGTCTTTGTCCACGATGTACAGGCCGTCGTGGATGTTGTCGACGATTTTCGGAAATGCGGTTTTGATGTCCATGGGGCCCTTCTTTCGTGTTTCTGTCTTCAAAGACGGGCCGTGGAGGGGGGGGGGCGGGGTAAAACCGGGTGTATCTTTTCATGTTACGACCTTTTGCGAGCATACCACAAAGGTTGCGCTGCGGGCAATGAAAGAGACCGGGGTGGGCAGGGCGATCAATACGAAGCGCGGGGACGAAGATGAAAAAAACGGTGATTGCGCGGCTGCAAGATAGCCCACAGGTTAATACGTTGTCAGAAGAGATGGCAACGCACCCCGGAGCAGCAGGTACACGCCCCGCTGCCACGTTGCTCATGCGGGCAAACGTCGGTGACATGATCGTTTGAAAGGTCGTGCAGCCAGAATCGATCACCGTTCATTCGGTTTGCTGCCATTTACAGTACGAAGGAAGATGTATGAAATTTTCACGCCGTATCGAGTTCATGACTTACCACCTTATCAAATCATTAATAACCCTTATCGGGCTGATTCCCCCACGACGAGCCAACCGGCTTGCTCATTTTGTCGGACATGCCTGGTTTAAGTACGATACACGGCATCGAACCGTGGCCATGGACAACCTGACCCACGTCTTCGGTGATTCCATGGACCAGAAAGCGCTTACGGGACTTGCCAAGCGGAATTTTGTCAACACGGCTCGTATTGTTTTTGAAATGGGGCAGAGCACCCGGTGGCCATTGGAGAGTATCTGCCATCGGTTTCGTTATTACGGTCTGAACCACGTCATCAATGCCCATAAGAAAGGGAAAGGGGTCTTGCTGGTTATGGCTCATATCGGCAATTGGGAACTTGCGGCCCCAGCTATTATGGCCTCCGGTTTTCAGTCCGCCGCAGTGTATCGAACCCTAGATTTTAAGCCTTTGGACCGATACACCAAGGAGCTTCGGCAAAAGTTCGGATGCCGTATGTACCCTACGCGAAGGGCTGTCTATGGTATTCGGAAAGAGCTTTTTAAAGGAAATCTCGTGGGGCTGCTTATTGATCAAAATGCCAGCAAACCCCGTCAAAGCGTTTTTGTGGACTTTTTGGGGAGAAAGGCCAGTGCGAATAAAGGCCTGGCCTTCTTTGCCATGGCCACCGACGTGCCCGTAATCTCTTTTTTTGTGGTACGAGAAAAAGGCAAATTTCGGGCGGAGTTCGGCCCGGAGGTTCCCGTGCTAAAGACCGGTGACCCGGAGAAGGACCTCGTGGAAAACACCCAGGCCTTTAACCGTGTCATCGAAGAGATGGTGCGGCGCTATCCGGATCAGTGGTTCTGGATCCACAGGCGTTGGAAGACCCGCCCCCTTCAGGAGTGCGTCCCTGCAGGGGAGGTTGGCCATCTCGAAACCCTGTAGACCTGGTTGTCGCTTGCCTTAAACCGTCGGCCCGTACAGGAACATCGGAGACAAAATCTAAATGCGTTGGACATGCAAGGGTGAGGCGACTTGCTGTTTTCCTGCTTTTGATGGCCCTGCTGGCTATTGCCATTATTGGAAATCCATGGCAAGTGAGTGGTGATGTGTTGATGCCGGAATCACCTTTACTCGACGTATAAGGCATAATCTATGACTTCATTTTCATTCCCCCTTATCAGTGATCGCCTCTCTCTTCGTCCCCCCCGGCCTACGGACCGCGATTTTTTCGTGGCCCTTTACGGTGATGCGGACGTGATGCGCTTTATTCCTCCCCACAATGCCCCCCTTGCCGAAGAGGAGGCGGCTCAGCGCCTCTGGGTGCTCATGGACCACTGGCGGGAGTTCGGCTACGGGATGTTTGTGGTGTCGTGGAAAGAGACCGACGAACCCCTGGGCTACTGCGGACTTCGGTATCTTTCGGAGGTGGACGCCATTGAGCTGGGTGCCATCCTCGGCAAGAAAAGCTGGGGGCAGGGCGTTGGCCCAGAGGCCGGTCGGATGTGCATTGCGTTTGCCCGGGACCAGCTGAAGGCGGACCGCATCGTGTCCCTTACGGACCCGGAAAACGCCAGGTCCGGCCATGTCCTCACCGCCTTTGGCTTTTCCAGGCAGCCGGAGCTGGACGGCGAGTACCACGGCATGCCCCACCTCTTTTTTGAGATGGCCTTGCAACACGATACCCCTTCGGCCTGACTGGTTTCTCAAGGCATATCCGGGTACGCCCCCCTGTAAAGAATAATCCCCATGCCCTTGAAGAGTATTCTCCACCCCGGTGCCGGGCGCCGGGGTGCCTTGCCTTGAGCCCACGTGCATGTCCCGATTCGGCGGGGCGCTTTTTTTATGGCGGCCCGAGACCTGCCGTGGCACGCTTTGTGTAACTCCTCTTACCCATACAGCGTTTCTATCCAAAAGACGATCCAGCCGGTGTTGACCGGTATGTATAGAGTAAGGGAGGATCCGTTATGAAGACCGTGAAAAGAGCCTATGTGCATGTGTTTTTTACAGCCGTGATTGCAGCCTTTGTCATGGCCGTGACACCGGCCCATGCCGGTTTGTTTGACTTCACCCAAGGCAGGGTGGCCGCTCCGGGCAGTGACCTCCATGCTTTAGGCACCGAGGCCCTTGATCGCGGGCTCGGCGGTGTCAGCTATTTCACCAACGGCGAGGGCCGTGTGGTGGAGGTCCGGGCCAAAGAGATGGCCAACGGGGACCTGCGTGTTGCTGTCAGGCGTGTCCACATCCCGCAAAATTATGTCGCTGATACCCATGATCAGACCCTTGAGGCAGAGCGCACCTGGAACAGCCTGGCATCGCTCTCCGAACAACAGCCCTGGGTCGGCGGGTACGCGGTGCTGCCCCATGATGAAGGGGTGAAGGCGTATAAGCTCGGCGTGATGGTGGAAAACGAGTTCAACAGGAACCACCAGCGCGACAACTAAGTCGACCCTGCCTTGCAGGTGATCCGGGGAGCCCCCCATGGGAGCTCCCCAATATCAAAGGGACAGGCAACACGGTTTCCGTTCTTATGGGCCGGAGTCCCTTGCCGCTGAACAGAGAAAGATGTTGTGAAAACGTGAAATAACAACCCGCAGGAAGGGAGCGCAGCTGGTACCCGGCATGACGACTTCCACACGACTCCGTATCCCCCCCTCCCATGATCCCTTGACCCGGCTGACCTTTCCCAGGCGTTACCCATAAAACCCAACCGCGAACCCGGTATGTGGTGCAGGAACCCATGACAACCGGACGCACATTATCCCAAGAGGCATCGGTGCCCCCGGGCATCGCGAAATAAACCATTTGGCCGGGCTTTACCGGCTTTGATACATCCTAAGATAGAGGCATCATCATATGAGTACCTTCAAAGGCATAACGTTTCATATCGTCACCGTGACCGTTGTTATGGTGGCGTTCAGCTTCTCCTCCGGCCCTGCTGTTGCAGGGCTTTTTGACTTTACCAAGGGCACGGTGGCCCAACCCGGCACCGAGCTCCATGAACTGGGGACCCAGGCATTGATGTCGGGCCTGGACGGCATCAGCTATTTCACCAACGGTGAGGGGAACGTCATGAAGGTCCAGGCCAAGGAGATGAGCAACGGCGATCTGCGAGTCGCTGTCAACAAGGTGCATATCCCCCGGGATTATGTCTCCGAAAACACCGACCAGGTCATGGAGGCGGAGCAAACCCTGAAAGAGCTTGATGTCCTGGCGGAAAAACAGCCCTGGATCGGTGGTTACGCGGTCCTTCCCCATGACGAAGGCGTAAAGGCATACCAGACCGGCGTGATGGTGGAGAACGAGCGGCGGCGAAGTGCCACCGGCGCTTACAACAACAACCGGTCCGATTGCTGCTGGGGGTTCTGATCCTCTCGGGGAACATTTTGCCAAGAATTCTCTCCGGGCCTTCCCCCAGCCTTCCAACAGTCGGTGAGAAGGCCCGGTTCACAACGGTGCCCTGGGGCTGAAGCCCCGTTTACCCGAACGGGCGCATGGATTCATGTGTCCGTTTTTTTTGTTGGGGCCCGCCGGTGTTGTTATGGGGATCTTCCCTCCATTGACAGTTGTCCCGCTCTGGCCCATGATGGCCACCTGATCTGAATTCATTTGAGGAGATCCCCATGGAACAGAACCTGGTTGCCTATACCATTGCCATCACCCTGCTCACCGTCACCCCGGGCGTCGATACCCTCCTGGTGATCCGAAACACCACCCGGGGCGCCGTGAAGGACGGCTTTTTTACCAGCCTGGGCATTTGCTCGGGGCTTTTTGTCCATGCCGCCTTTTCCGCCGTGGGGATCTCGGTGATTCTCCTGCACTCTGCCATGGCCTTCGGGCTGCTCAAACTCGCAGGGGCCGCTTACCTTATCTGGCTGGGGATTGTGAGCCTGCGGTCTGCCGTTGCCAAGGGGAACGGGGACACAGGCGCCGAGATCCCTCCGGGCTTCGGTGACTTTCGCGTGGGCCGTTCCCTTCGGGAAGGCTTTCTCTCCAATGTCTTAAACCCCAAACCCATTGTCTTTTACATGGCCTTTCTGCCCCAGTTCATCGACCCAGCCCGTCCGGCCCTGGCACAGGCCTTAGGGCTCGCCGGCCTGCACTTTGCCATCGCCATGGTGTGGCAGACGGGCCTTGCCGCCATGGTGAACCGCGCCAAGGCCATCCTGATGAAGGAGAAGGTCCGCCGCATCATGGACGGCATCACCGGGGTGCTGATGGTGACCTTCGGGGTGCTGATGGTGACCTTCGGGGTGCTGTTGGGGTGGGAGAGGTGAGGCAGGAAATAGGTGATAGGAAAAACAAGTGATAGGAAAAACAGGTGATAGGAAAAACAGGTGATAGGTTATAGGCGATGGGGTATTTTCTATCACCTATCACCTATCACCTATCACCTATCACCTATCACCTGATTTACCCGCTTTTTCGGAACACTTCTGCAATGCCCTCCAGGGCCGCCTGGATCACGGGCTCGTTTTCCCGCTTTTTTGAATACCCGAAGGAAAGGGGCAGGGTCAGGTCTTCGCCGTCCCAGACAGCAAGGGTGCCTGCTTGTTCAGCCTTTAGCGCCTCGTCGCGCAGCATGATGGAGAGGCCGATGCCGGACTGGACCATGGTGGTGATGGTGGATTCGTTGTCCGAAAGCATGGCTGTGCCGGGGCGAATGCCGCCATGCTGCATCAGGGGCGTCAGGGCTTCGTTGTAAGGGCAGTGGGGCGGAAACCCCACCCAGGGCAGGGAGGCGATGGCTTGCCAGGACGCTCCTTTGATCTTGTCTGCCCAGTCGGCGGGCCCGGCTATCACCAGGTCGATCTCTTGGAGAAAGAGGCCGGAAATCTCATTGTGGGGGCACGACCCGTAGTAAAATCCGCCGTCGATGACACCCGCTTTCAAATCCAGGAGAATTTTGCCGGAGATGCTCTGGTGGTAGGAGAGGTGCACCCCGGGGTGCCGGTTTTTGAGCCAGGTGGCAAAGGGGGCGACCCTGAGTCCGGAGGGATCTGAGTTGAGCCCGATGCGCAGGTCCCCGGTGAGTTCCCGGCGCAGCTTCTGGGCCTGGAGTTCCATGGCGCGGGTTGCATCCAGGATGGCTTCGGCCGAGGCCTTCAAGACCTTGCCTTCATCGGTAAGGACCATGCCTTTGGGGGTGCGGTGGAACAAAGTCGTGCCCAGGGTCTCCTCAAGGGCCTTGATGTGGGCGCTGACGGCGGGCTGGCTGGTGTTGAGCCGCTCGGCCGCGCGGGTCAGGTGGGCTTCTTCCGCCACCGCCACAAAGGTTTTCAACTGGTAGATTTCCACGGTTTCCCCCTGATCAGGATTTGTGAAGAGGCTGATCCGCTCTTACGATTGGATGAAAATTACCACACCGGTGTAGTGTAAAGACAGTATTATTTACTTTCATTGAGGTGGGGTATGAGACAAACAGTCGGAGCGGTGTGGCAGGTGATCAAAACCCTTTTTACGGCGGAGGACTCCCGGTTGATGAAGGCGGAGCTTCGTTGTTCATGGGACGGAGCAAGGTGGGAAGGGGTGGTGAAAACCATGGTCTGGTACGGGCTGGCAGGCGCCGGGGTGATGCTGGTGGCACGGTTGTAGCCCATTTCTGAATACCCATGGGTCTGAAAACACGGCAATACCCGGTATTCGCGTTAAGGTTTTTTAAAGGAACGACCGAAGAGAAAGAGACAAAGCAGCTTCAACGGACGAAAGCCAAGGCAGCGCAGGGGCATCCCACGAGCTGCCGGATCACACGACACGCGTTGACGGGCACAGGCAATGGTCTCTTTTTTTGGATTCGGAAGCGGAAAACCCGCCGGGCCCCGGCCTCTGGCGCCGGGACGGGTGGTGAGGGCACGGGTGGTTCAGGCCAACCCCGACGGCACCGCCACCCTCAAGATCGGCAAGCGGGAGGTGGAGGCCACCGTGAACCAGCCCATGAAGAGCGGAGCCCTCATGCGCATGCGCGTCACCGATGTGGGCACAGAGCACATCGCCCTGCGCCGCCTGACCTTTGCAAACCATCCCGTGGGCCGCTACCTCGTGGCCCTTCGAAACCTGGGCCGCCAGGGACCGTTCCAGCATCTTTTTACCCTCTTCGGCACCGACCTTCCGGCCAAGGGAGCCACCGCCGCCACCCATCTGAAAGAAAAACTCCAGCGCTTTGTCTCCCAGATTGCCGTAAAACCCGGAAAGAGCGGCGTGGAAGATATTCGGCGCATGGTACGCCAGTCCGGCCTCATGCATGAACACAACCTCATGCAGGGCGGGGGAGAAGGCGAAGAAGACTTAAAGGGCCTCTCCCTGAAGCTTGCCCGGGCCGTGAAGCGGGAAGAACCCATCGGAAAGGCGGTGAAAGCCCTTATAGACGGCATTGAAAAACTCCAGGTGGTGAACCGCGCCACAGGCGAGGTGTCCGGTCGTTTTCTTTTGCCCCTGCCCATTGTGATGGACGGCAACCTAAGTTTTGGCCAGCTCCTCATCGACCGGGGGGAGGAGGGCGCCTCGGGCGGCGACGCAAAGGACCGGGTGACGCGGGTGTCCATGCTTCTGGACCTCACCCGTCTCGGAGAACTCCGGGCCGATATCTCTCTGCTTAAAGGGGCGGTGACGGGCACCTTTTCCGTGACAACCCCGGAGGCCGAAGCCCTCCTCGCAGACGATCTTGAAATGCTGAACCACAGCCTGGCCGAGAGAGGTTTTTCCGTGAGAAAGATGAACGTACAGCGCGTGGACCGGGCCGTGATGGCGGGCACCTCCCTGGTGGATGAGCTGGTGGACGCAATGGATGGGCTCCATGTCTCCATCTGATAAAAAACGGCAGACCGCCGTGGCCTTAGGGTACAAGACCGGCGAGGGCAACGCGCCCAAAGTCAAGGCCAAGGGACGCGGGCCCATGGCCGAAAAGATCATCGACCTGGCCCGGGAACACGGGGTGCCCATCCAGAGCGACCCCGACCTGGTGGAAGTCCTGGCAGCACTGGACCTCGACATGGAGATCCCCGAAGAGATCTACGCCGTGGTGGCCGAACTCCTTGCCTTTGTCTACCGCACCAACAACAAAGCCCTGTAAAACCTTTTATTCTTCGACCCATAAAAGTCTCCGACAGCCCTTTCGAGAGCATATCTTTTGTTTTTTCTGCGAAGTGAGAAGCTGCGCAATCGCGCCCTTACATGGGTATGACGCGTCACCCTTGATGTCGTGAGGTAGGGTGCGCTTGCGCACCGCCGAAAAATCGTAGCGGTCATGAAACCCCATGCCCGACTGATACAGCATAGAGATAGCAGAAGACGGTGGTTTTCCGAACTATCTTTCATATATTTTCGGAAGAATGAAACGGGTCTCTCCTGCAAAGGCGATTGCCAGATGTCACACATCACGCGAATACCCCGATAACACGGGCAGAATGGTTGCCTTCATGCCTTCGCCAGAGGGTTTCCAGGAGCCCCCACCTCGCCGTCGGAGTTATTCCGGTTAAAGTCAAGCGAATCCCAAAAGTTCTGCATCGTGTTTTTAGAAGAATGAAATGAGCCTCTCCTGCAAAGACGGTTGCCGGATGTCACACAACACGCGAATGCCCCGATACCGCAGGCAGAATGGCTGCCTTCATGCATTCGCCATAGGGTTTCAAGGTGCCCCCACCTTGCTGCCGGAGGCCTGTGCCTGATTTTTCAAACCGTTTTATGTTGGTTATCCGAGAACGATGCCGAAGGGCTGGAGGAGCTGGAAGGCGTTGCCCCGGTCGAAGATGGCCCCTTTGAGGTTGTTGTGGCAGGGGTTGATGATGAAGCCTGCGGCGCCCCTGAAGTCGGCATCTTTGAAGGTGCAGCTGGAGAAGGTGGTGGCGCGGAACTGGACGTTGGTAAAATCGGTGTCCCTGAGGGTGCACTCGCGGAAGTTGGTCTCTTCGATGGTGCAGTCCGAAAAGGGGGTTTTCCTGAGGTCGAGGCCGGTGAAGGTGCAGGAGATGAGCCTGGTCTTGACATAGGCCAGGTTGATGCAGAAATCGTTGAGGGTGCTGAAGTTGATGCCCGCGATCTTGCATGCCTCGAACCGGACCCCGTCAAAGGTGGTGCGCAGCACCTCGGACATCATCAGGGAGGAGGAGTGGAAGGTGCAGTTTTCAAAGGTGGTGTTGGTGAGGGTGGTGTCTGAAAAGGTGCAATGCTCGAAGGCACACCCTTCGAAGACCTTGCCGGAGAGGTTGGCGCCCGTGGCGTCCACATGGGTGAAGGTTTCGTCGTAAAAGTCGTCCTGGTCGTAAATCATGGCGGTTTGGTGTGTCATCCCGTGGGGTTCCTGTGGTTGAGGCCGTCTTTGTGTCGGGCCCACGATACCACAAGGTGATTTTGTTTCCTATTGGGATTCACGACTTCACATGGGGACGCCCGCGGGCGACCGTTCCTTGAGGAAACGGCCGCCTGCAGGTTGGACGGGCAGGGTGTTCAAGTGCCTTCGCGACCCTATCCGATTCCCATGGCAGCTGCCTGGTTGGCGAGCTCGTCACGGAAGTCGGGGTGGGCGATGCTGATGAGGGCCTGGGCCCGCTCCACCGTGGACTTGCCCTTGAGCTGCACCATGCCGTACTCGGTGGCCACGTACTGGACCAGGGAGCGGGGCAGGGTGACAATGGAGCCCGGGGCCAGGGTGGGGTTGATGCGGGAGTGTACCTCTCCCTTGCTGTCGGTGTAGGTGGAGCTGATACCGATGATCCCCTTGCCGCCCTTGGAGCCGAAGGCGCCGAAGATGAAGTCGAGCTGTCCCCCGGTGCCCGAGACCTGGCGGGTGCCTGCGGATTCGGAGCAGACCTGGCTGAAGAGGTCGATGGCCACGGCATTGTTGACGGCCACCACCTTGGGGTTTAAGGCGACGATCTTGGGGTCGTTGATGTAGTGCACCGGATAGGAGGCGCAGGTGGGGTTGTTGTGGAGGAAGTCGTAGAGCTTCTGGGTGCCCATGGCAAAGGTGTAGGCCATCTTGTATTTGTCGATGACTTTCCTTGCCCCGGTGATCTTGCCGCACTCATAAAGATCCACACAGGAGTCCACCAGCATCTCGGTGTGAACCCCCAGGTCCTTGAGGTCGCTTTCCGCCAGCATGCTGCCGATGACGTTGGGCAGGGCGCCGATGCCCAGCTGGAGACAGGAGCCGTCTTCGATGACCTCCATGATGTGGGCTGCAATGGCCCGGTCGATGTCCGAGGCGTTGGCTCCGGGGACCTCCACGAGGGTGTCGGTGCGACCCTCCACCACGGCGTCCACGCGGCTGATGTGGATGGACTCCTGGTTGCCGCCCAGGCAGTTGGGCACGTTGGGGTTCACCTCCACCACCACGCGCCGGGCCTTATCCACGGCCGCGGAACTCATGGAGTTGGAGAGGCCGTAGTTGAAGTAGCCACGCTCGTCCATGGGACCTGTGGTGAGGACGACGATGTCGTAGTCCTGGTACTTCCGCATGATGCGGGGGCCCTGGTGATAGGTCAGGGGGATGTAGTTGCAGCGGCCCTGCTTGTGAAGTTTTCGGCTGACGCCTCCGAAGTGCCAGTCGTTGAGGATGAAGTGTTTGCCTTCGGGGTCCACCTCGGCCACTTTGGGCATCTGGGTGAAGCAGACGCTGTCCACGTTGACTCCGGTGACCCGGTCTTTCTGGGCGGCCAGGGCGGCATCGCACAATCTCGGGAAGAGGGTGAACTCCCCGTAAAAGATTCGGTCGCCCGATGTCACTCCCGCCATGGCTTCCGCAGCGCCGGCTTTTTTCAGTTCATATTCACGCTCTACTCGCTCGCTCATCTGGCCCTCCTTACTTGCGGTTCGGTGTGCCGGGAACAACGGTGTTCCCTTGAAAACCACGTGTCGCACCGAGAATAAAAATGATTACACCAGAAAACAGTCACAAATAAAGGAACCGTTATACACGCAAGGTGAGAGAAATTCAATATATTCGCAATGAATACACGCTGTTAATCTATAGTAACGCAATTCACACATAGAAATAGATTCCTCGGTATATGAAAGCGTTTTGTGAAAAATTACAGGTACGCAATCGCCACCAATTTTAACTTTTGCTGTTTTTTTCCGGGAAAGCCCGAAAAAGGGAATAAAGCGGGAACATCAAGTTGACAACCCGTTGGTCTTTTGTGGATAGTCAAAAGGTAACCCCGGATATTTCACGAGTCGAGTGCACCCATAGATCTACTGTTTTTCCCCTGGGATGAGGAGGTCGGACCGGCATGAAAATATCAACGATGAGTCTGCTTGAGGAGCTGGAACGCCCCGAGTATGCATCCATGAAAAAAGCCTTTCGAAGGCGGCGCTATGTGAAAAACGAGACCATCGCCTTTCCCGAGGACTCCCCCAACGAGGTGTTCGTGGTGGCTGAAGGGCGCCTGCGCGTGTTCAGGGCCTATGAGGAAAAGGAGTTCACCTTTGCGGTGCTGGAGGCCGGAGATATCTACAGCAGCCACACCGGCGCCCATGTGGTGGCCCTCACCGACGGGGCCCTTCTCGTCACGGACGTGGGGACCTTTCACCGGGAGATGATGCAGGCCCCGGCCGTGACCCAGGCCATGGTCCGGGTGCTGGGGGGCCTCTTGAAAAACGCCTTTCAGATCATCGACAGCCTCGTCTTCAGCGACAGCACCGCCCGCCTTGCCGCTTTTCTCCTCTCCGAAGCCCGAAACGAGCCAGAAGGGCCCGTGGTACGCCTTGCCGTGACCATCGAAGAGCTTGCCCTTCACCTGGGCATGTCCCGCCAGACAGCCTCCACCCTCCTTGCCGACATGGGCCGCTCCGGCATCATCCAAAAGCTGGGCCGCGGGGTCTACCGCATCGAAGACACCCCACGGCTTGAAGAGCTGGCCCGCTGATTCATTTTACTTCGGTGGGTTATGTCGGCTGGGCGACAGAAGCGGTGCCTGGACTCTGGTAAGGTGACGGTATAACCGTGGGGTGTCGCGGGCCTTGCCGGAAGGGTTCTGCGAGGCGTCGGCACCGGGAGATGAAGGAGGTCGGCATGGCAAAGGAAAAACGGACGGTGGAAGAGCTTTCCATGTGGGATGACGCCCGGGCGATGATCAAAAAAGCCCGGACCGAAGGCATTGAAACGGCATGGGAGCGCCTTGAACAGCAGACCCCCCATTGCAAATTCTGTGAGCTCGGCACCACGTGTCGAAACTGCACCATGGGGCCCTGCCGCATCAGCCCGAAAAAGGGCGGCAAGATGCAGCGGGGCGTGTGCGGCGCCGACGCAGATGTGGTGGTGGCCCGCAACTTCGGCCGGTTTATCGCCGGCGGGGCTGCGGGTCACTCCGACCACGGCCGGGACCTCATCGAGGTGCTGGCCGGGGTGGCCGAGGGCCAGTGCCCGGACTACGGGATCCGGGATCGGGACAAGCTCATTCGCATTGCCGGGGAGCTGGGCGTGGAGACAGAGGCTCGCCCGGACACGGAGATCGCCGGGGACCTCGCCGAGGTGCTCTTCGGGGATTTCGGCAGCCGAAAGGCCGAGGTGGCGTTTTTGCAGAGGGTGCCAGCGCGTCGGCGCGAGACCTGGAACAAGCTGGGCATGACCCCCCGGGGCGTGGACCGTGAGATCGCCGAGATGATGCACCGAACCCACATGGGCTGCGACAACGACGCCCCGAGCACCCTGATCCACGCGGCGCGCACGGCCCTTGCCGACGGATGGGCCGGGTCCATGATCGGCACCGAGCTTTCGGACATCATTTTCGGCACCCCCACGCCGTCTAAGTCCACGGCCAGCCTGGGGGTGCTCAAGAAAGACCAGGTCAACATCCTGGTTCACGGCCACAACCCTGTTGTCTCGGAGATGATCCTGGCCGCGGCCCGCCTGCCGGAGCTTGTGGACCGGGCCCGGGCAGCCGGGGCGTCCGGCATCAACGTCTGCGGCCTGTGCTGCACGGGCAACGAGCTGCTGATGCGCCAGGGGATTCCCATGGCCGGGAACCACCTCATGACCGAACTCTCCATTGTCACCGGCGCCGTGGAGGCCGTGGTGGTGGACTATCAGTGCATCATGCCCAGCATGGTCCAGATCTCCGGCTGCTACCACACCCGGTTCATCACCACCTCGGGCAAAGCGCGTTTTACCGGGGCCACCCATTTTGACATTCATCCGGAAAACGCCATGGAAAAGGCCACGGAGATCGTTGCCATGGCCGTGGATGCCTTTGCTGAGCGGGATGCCTCCAGGGTAGACATCCCCGACGAGCAGGTCCCCATCATGACCGGGTTCTCCAACGAGGCGATCCTGGCGGCCGTGGGCGGCACCCCCGACCCCCTCATCGAGGCCATGGAGCGAGGTGCCATCCGTGGCGTGGTGGGCATCGTGGGATGCAACAACCCCAAGTTCACCCAGGACGCCCTGAACGTGGGCCTTGCAAAGGCCCTTATTAAAAAGGACATCCTCGTGCTGGTGACGGGCTGCGTCACCACCGCCGCTGGCAAGGCCGGGCTCCTCGTGCCCGAGGGCATTGACATGGCCGGGCCCGGGCTCAAAGAGGTGTGCGGATCCCTGGGCATCCCCCCGGTGCTCCACATGGGCAGCTGCGTGGACAACGCCCGCATCCTCCAGCTCTGCGCCCTCCTTGCCGAAACCTGCGGCGTGGATATCTCCGATCTTCCCGTGGCCGCCTCCTCCCCGGAGTGGTACTCGGAAAAAGCCGCAGCCATCGGTCTCTACGCCGTGGCCTCAGGCATCGAGACCCACCTGGGCCACCCCCCCAATATCCTGGGCTCCGACACCGTGACACACCTCGCCACCGAAGGCCTCGAAGACCTTGTGGGCGCGCGGTTTATCATTGAAAAAGAACCGGAAGAGGCCGCTGAACGCCTGGACAGACGCATTACGGCCAAACGGGTGGGGCTGGGGTGGACGCCCTAAGTGAGACAAGGGCTCAGGGAGGAAAAAACAGCCTCCGGCGGCGAGGTGAGCCACCTCGAAAGCTGATTGCCCTTGCGTTTCGCCCTTCGTTCCTCAGGGCAAATCGCAAGGGCGTTCGCCGCGGGCTTCGCCCGCCACCAACGCTGGTGATTGTATGCGTATTGTCACCAGCGTTGGCCGGGTGAGGAAGCGGTGCCGTTACTTTTTTAGAAGGGGTTTCATCTGAATGCCTCCGGCGATTTGCCGGAGGCATTTTTTCGTTACGCTGCTGTGTGCTCGTTTCGCTCCCAGGCTCCGCCTGGGAGTGTCGGGCGCAAGGCTCTGCCTTGCCGGAGTATGAAATTAAACAGGTGGGGGGCTCACAGGCTTCGGTGGCATCAAAAGATGGAGGCAGAGCCTCCGGGGAGCATTCCCAGGCGGAGCCTGGGAACGAGGAGGCGGTGCCGTTGCTTTTCCAAAATCGGTTTTCATCTGAATGCCTCCGGCGATTTGCCGGGGGCATGTTTTCGTTACGCAGTTGTGTGTTCATTACTCTCGCTCCCAGGCTCCGCCTGGGAGTGTCGGGCGCAAGGCTCTGCCTTGCCGATGTATGAAATCAAACAGTGGGGGGCTCACAGGCTTCGGTGGCATCAAAAGATGGAGGCAGAGCCTCCGGGGAGCATTCCCAGGCGGAGCCTGGGAACGAGCAAGCGGTGCTATTGCTTTACCAGAATCGGCTTTTACGTTTCTTTACCATGAAGATTTCATCGCGCTTCATAAACACCCGCGCCACTGCCCAAGGGCGCAGCCCGTAAGCGAATGCGACACCCCGAGGAACGAGGGGTGGAGCATTCGCGAACCCGGGTTATTTTTCCCGGAGGACCTGGCCCCTTGAGGTAAAGGAGATGCCCTGCTGGGCCCGGGTGCTGATCATGATGGTCTCGATGAGGGCCGGGGTGATGGGGCTGTCTGCTTCCCAGGAGACGATGAAGCTGGCGCCTGAACCCCCGGTTTTGTCGGACTCCTTGAGGATGAAGCGGGTGGCGGCCAGGGGCGCGATGGTCTGGGGCTTTTTGATGTGGCGCCTGATGAGTTTACCTTTTGATCCGTAGTAGTCCACACGGCTGATGGTGATGGGGCTGTGGGGATCGGTGTTGCGGATGCTTAAGGTCACGGCCAGGTCAAAGGGCTTTCCCATGTTTCCGCTGTAGATGTGGGAGTAGACCGGAACATAGACGGTCTGCCCCTTGGACGCGGCATGGGCGAAGGGGACGGGCAGGGCGAGAAGGGCCACAAGGGTGAAAGCTGCCAGGGTGCGTAGGAATGTCATGTGTCGGTCCTCTCTATTGGCTGTTGATGCGTCAGTATACGGTCAGGCGCCCGAAGCCTCTATCTTTTTTTCTCATGGCCTCGTTTTTTCTTTACAAAAGGGGCTCATCATACAGCATTTTTCCTATCCCCTATCCCCTATCCCCTATCCCCTATCCCCTATCCCCTATCCCCTGATTCCCCTGCATCTCCTGCTTCAGGTAGCATTTCTGGGCAAAGGCAGCGATCTCCGCTTCCAGGTTGGGCAGCTCCGAATCCCCGAAGACCGCGTCCATGAAGGGGACGATGCGATCGGAAGGAGAGCCGGCGTGCATCCTGTGTTTTTGGGTGATGGACTGAATCTGGGAGGTGGCTGCTGTCTCCTGCATGCATCCGAAGGGGCCCACATGGTAGATGCCGCTGATGCGGGGCATCTCTCCCTTGGTGAAGAGGTAGGCCTCGCCGATGGAAATGGGGGATTCACCCTGGATGTGCCGGTCGTACACCAGGTCTTTCTGGATCTGGCTGAGGAGGTGCTCGGAGTCGTGGCTCTCCCTGCCTTTGAGAAAGTCCCGGAAGGGCGCGGTAAGTTTTTTGCCCCGGCTCTGCATGTAGCTCTTTTTGATCATGGACAGGACCAGGCGTTTCCAGTTGTAGGCTTTTTTGAACTCTTCGATGGCTGTTTTGTTGGTGTATCCCATCCACTGGCCCAGGGGGGAGAGCATCACCTCCAGCCCATATTTTTCCAAAAGCAGGATGGACTCCTGGTTGGCGTTTCGGTGGAGCCTGACAAAGATCTCTCCGTTGATAACCACCACGGGTTTTCTGGGGATACCCGGGTCGATGAGGCCCTGAAAGCCTTCCTGGGCACGGGCCATGAAGGCGAGATACTCCTTTGAACCCGCACGTCTGGCAACCATGGCGTAGAGCTCGTCGGTGAGGCTGTCGTAGAGGGCCTGGGTAGAGCCCACCTCTTTTTCGTAGGGCCGTGTCCGCAGCAGGGCGTTGCCCAGGATATCCAGGCAGGAGGTGCCCTTGAAGAGCCCGGCCGCCTGCCTCAGGATTTCCCAGTCGGAGACGGGCACGTTGGTGTAATCCTTTTCCGCATCCGGGCTCAGGATGTCCACGTTGCCCAGGCCGTTTTCCCTGAAGAGCTGCTTTAAGATGACGTGATACTGGCCGAATCGGCAGGGGCCCTGGGCCATGGGCTGGAAGACCACGGCTTCGGTGTTGGGGTTGATGCCCCGGTCCATGAGGCTGTAGAGCCAGGCCAGGCAGTCCCCCACCTGGTAGGCAAAGGGCATGCAGGTGTTGGTGCCCACCATCTTGCGGGCGATCTCCTGGGCCCTGCCGGTCTGGGTGGGCATAACCTCGGCGGTGAAACCCATGCTTCGGAAGGTGGCTGGCCAGCACATGGGAGTTGTCCCCCATGTAGGGGATGCCGACGCGTTTGTTTTTGAGGACCACCGGCCTTATTTTTCGCCGGAAGTCCGCCAGGCGAACGGGCTTGGGCCGATGGGTCTTCACCACCTCGTTGTTGGCCAGGGTGCGGGTGCCGAACTGGGCGTTGCTGGAGTGGCCGTCTGTCTGGAGGATCAGGTGGGGTTTCCCCGCTTTGTTCATGATGGCCTCCTCGTGGTAGAGGAGGATGGAGTCGGTGCCGCAGTTGAAGTTGGTGGCCCGCACCGGGTAGAGGTTCGGTCCAAGGGCGGTCTCCAGGGTGTACCGGATGATGGTTTTGCCCTGGACCCAGTACATGTTTTCGGCAATGTCGCTGATATCGAACTCCGGGGGCCTGGTAAAAAAGGCGGGCACAAAATGGAGGCCGTGGGAGGCGAAGAGTTCGTGGATACGGGATCCGGCCTTGTTGTCCAGCAGGGTGTAGCCCCGGCCGATGCCCATGAAGATGTTCTCCCCCTTGGCCGTGAGCCCTTCGATGATCTTTTCTCCCCGGCTGTAGATGTCAAAGAGGCACTCGGCCTCGGCCTTGCGGGCACTTTCCACAGCCTCAATACTCAGCCCAGGGCGAAGCGGGTGCCAGAGTTGGGGAGAGGTCCTCCCACACTGCCTTTTCCATGGGGTGGGCCGAATCGTCGAAGTGGAGCACCGGAAGCAGCACGTCCCCGTTGTCGATGCCCACGGCATCCTTGGCCAGGAATCCGTCTCCGGCCACATAGGGGCAGAAACGGTTTTTCTCCCACAGGGCGCCGATGGGGTCGCTGACTGGAGTGACTCCCTGCCTGACATGCTCTTTGAGAAAAGCGGCGTGGCCATGGGCCAGTTTCACCGGAAAGCAGGTCTCGGAGTGGGAATAGTGGATCCCTAAGTTTGTGATCCGGTCGTCGGACTCCGGGGAGAGGGCCACCTCAAAGCCCAGGTGATGATACAGGGCCGCGTAGAAGATTCCCTTTTCGTTGAGGAAGGTGAGGCTTCGGGGGATGAGGACCCGCTCTTTGTCCGACGGCGAGTCCAGGGGACTCGTAAAGCGGGTGAGGTGTCGGTTCATGATCTTCTTGTACTTGGCCACGTAGTCCGGCGCCTTGGCAGAGCCCGAGTCCGTGTTGCCCTTGGGGCATGCCCCGCCGGAGAGGACCCGGTCGTGGCCCACGGTGTAGACCTGGAGCTTGCAGTCTTTCAAGGAGCAGGAGTCGGAGATCAGGCGGCTGCAGAGGGCCTCCGAGGTGGTGAACTCGGTGTCGGCAAGGCCCAGGCCCCTGAATTTGCAGTCCGCAGGTATTCCCTTTTTGCGGCAGGTCTCCAAGGCTTGGTGGGCGGCGATGGCGGCCCCCAGGGCGCCGAAGAGCTGCCGGTGGGGAAAGGCGTGCACCTCCATGCCCGTGTGCAGGGAGAGGGCGGCAAGGCAGGCCGTGCCCTTGAAGGGACCGCCCTGGGCCGAGGCAAAGTCCCCGAAGGGCTCGTTGCCGATGAACTTGTTGACGTAGCCCCCCATGAACCCGTAGGCGATGGCCGCGGCCACCTCCTCCTTGGGAAATCCCAGGGCCACGAGACGGGCGATGCCGGCCTCGGTGAAGACGCCGCAGGTGTCGTCCACGATAGGGGTCCTCTCGGCCCTCAAGGCGTACTCATGGAAGCTCGTGCCGATATCCAGGCCGATCATCTCTACCATGTTCTGCATGGTCTGGCCGGTACCGGCCATGCAGCTTAAGTTCATGCGGGATTTTTTGACGGTACCGTCTGTGTTGAAGAGGGTGAACTTGGCGTCCTGGCCACCCAGCTCGAAGATGGTGTCCACCTTGTCGTTGAAGTGTTTTACCCCGTAGGCGTGGCAGGTGATCTCGTCCTTGACGATGTCCATGGACGCCTGCTCCGGGGTTTTCCCTGTGTCGGTGAAGAGCTTGTGGTAGAAGGCCCCGGACGAGCCCGTGTAGGCCACGGCCCGGATGGTGAGATCGTCTCCCAGGGTGTCCCGGATCTGCCGGAAGATCTCCTTGGCGGCCTGAAGGGGACGGCCGTTGGTGTTGAGGCAGATCTCGGCCACGATGGCAAGGGTTGAGGCGTCGGCCACAATGGCCTTGGTGGTGGTGGAGCCGCCGTCCATGCCCAGGATCACCTCCCGATGGGCAGGACCGCTTGTGTCGAACACGGAGAGATCTTTGATTTTGGTGGTGCGGGCGGGTTCATCGTAGATACGCACCTTGTCCAGGGCCGAGGAGAGGGCAGGGGCGGTCTTGACGGTGCTTTTTTCCGCCTGGGAAAGGGCGGTAAGGGCATCGCTGCGGAAAGTGGCCGGAACATGCCCGGCACAGATCACAGCCCCAATGGCACCTGCGCTGCGGAACAGCTCGGGGACTTCGATGGAGAGGTTCAACGTTTCGGAAAGGAGGTCCACCAGGTGGTGGTTGCCGAAGATCCCCCCGGTGACCACGGCCCGCTCGGCTTCGCCAAAGGCCCTTGTTTTGAGGACATCGGACCGGTAGTTCTTGACAATGCGGTCGCACAGGCCCTTCAGGATATTGGGAATCTCTTCCCCCCGGTTCTGGAGGTGGATCATGTCGGACTGGATCACCACCCCGCAACGGCCCCCCACGTCGATGTCCCGGGTGGCTGCCCCCAAGGCCCCTTCGGCTTTGCCGAAGATGGTCTCCAGTTGCTGCTGGAGAAGGGCCCGGTTGGTTTTGCGGTCGTCTCCCAGGCTGACGGGTACCTCCCCTTCAAAAAACCGGCGGCACTGCTTGGCCATGAGGATGCCGCTGCCCCCGCCGCACTTGGTGCCGGTGGCGTGATCCGGCACAAAGGCCCTGGAGCCGTTTGCCTCCTGGATGGTCTCACGCCTGAAATAGTAGGGGTCCTTGGCACCGATGTGGAAGATGTGGTCGGCCCATGGCGCAATGATCCCCACCCCTGCGGGGATGGTGAGGGTGTCGTAGAAAAAGGGGACCTTCAGGGCCTGGGCAAAGTACTCGCCGCCGCTTCCGGTAAAGGCCGTTGTGGCGATGTTCTCCTGGCCGTAGCGCGAGATGATCTCGTCAAATATCTCTTTGAGAGCGTCTGCGGGGTTGCCGAAGTGCATCAGGGCCTCCGGGGCGTACTCCACTTCCAACCGGGGCGTTAGAACAACCGAGTGCACAGAATCCGTACCGATGTCAAAACCGACAGCGTAGTGTTTCATGGCAAGTGGTCTTTCATGGGGTTGCGGTTATCTGTTGTGGGAAGGCACGCCATGCGCGGGCTGAGCCGCAGGGTTTTCATGGAAAAAAGGCAGGGTGCGGGGCGCTTTGGCGCTGGCGAGCGGCAACGCGTTTCAGAAACGTTCGGGTGTGGTGACAGTCACCCCGGGAAACGGTACGCTCAATGATACCAAAATACCGAAGATAATGAAGAAAAAATTCAATGGGTATCTTGGGAGAAAAAGTGGTTGGGAAGGCGTATCGCCGCAGATGGCGGGGGGTGGCATGGTGAAAAAAGGTGGTTCGGGTGCGAGGGGATGGAGGGTTCCATTCTGTTGTTCTGTGGCAAAGAGGTCCACTTTGTTACCGGTTTTGCCACTGTTTTGTTTGCCTCCGGCAGGGCCGCCGGAGGCAAGCTGAACCGTTTTTTTACTTGATGTACCGGACCCCTTCGCCCTGGGTGACGGTGCCGATGCGGTAGGCTTTTTCGCCCATGGCATCGATGGTGGCCATGACGGCGTCGGCCTCTTTCGGGTCCACAGCGAGGATAAAACCGATGCCCATGTTAAAGGTCTTGAACATCTCGGCTTCGTCGATGTTGCCTTTTTCCTGGATCAGGGGGAAGAGGGGATGCATCTCCCAGCTGCCCATGGTGATATCGGCACCAAGGCCCTCGGGCAGAACCCGGGGGATGTTTTCGGTAAAGCCCCCGCCGGTGACGTGGACCATGCCGTTGACCGGGTGGTTGGCAAGGATCTCCAGGATCTCTTTGACGTAGATCTTGGTGGGGGCGATGAGGGCCTCGCCCAGGGTCATGCCCAGCTCGTCCACCTGGTCGCTCACCTTCATCTCCAGCACGTCGAAGAAGAGCTTTCTCACCAGGGAGTAGCCGTTGGAGTGGATGCCCGAAGAGGGCAGGCCGATGAGGATGTCTCCCTCCTTGATCTTGCTGCCGTCGATGATCTTCTCTTTTTCCACGATGCCCACGGTAAAGCCCGCGATGTCGTACTCGTCGTCGGTGTAGAAACCGGGCATCTCCGCTGTCTCGCCGCCGATGAGGGAGGCCCCGGACTGCTTGCAGCCCTCGGCAATGCCCTTGACGATGTCGGCCACCTTGTCGGAGCTGATGCGGCCCGTTGCAATGTAGTCGAGGAAGAAGAGGGGCTTGGCGCCCTGGACGAGGATGTCGTTGACGCACATGGCCACCAGGTCGATGCCGGCGGAATCGTGGACGTCCGTGAGAAAGGCGATCTTCAGCTTGGTGCCCACCCCGTCGGTGCCGGAGACCAGAACCGGCTTTTTGTAGCCTTCCAGATCCAGCTCAAAAAGCCCGCCGAAACCGCCCAGGCCACCCAGGACACCCTTGGTGAAGGTCTCCTGCACATAGGCTTTCATCTTCTCAACGGCGGCTGCGCCCTCTTCAATATCCACGCCTGCGTCGGCATACGTCAGTTTCGTCTTCTCGCTCATATCTTTATCCTCAATATTAGGATGGAATTCTTTAGGGTAAAAAAAACAGCCTCCCGGCGGCCAGGGGATGATCCCCTACTGATATGCGATGCTCACAACCCTCGTTCCTCGGGTTGTTCACATTCGCTGACGGGCTGCGCCCGTAAATAACGGCTCTGGTTGTTTCATTTTCTTCTGCACCCATGATGATGCCGGCAAAATCCACGGGCGAAGCCCGTAAGCAAATGTGACGGCCGAGGAACGAGGCCAGGAGCATTTGCGAATCAGGCTATTCGAACATGAGTTTGTTGACCTCTTCGGGGACGTCCATGGGGTAGTCGCCGTCAAAGCAGGCAGTGCACATGTCGCAGTTGGTCTTGCCCACAGACTCAAGAAGGCCTTTTACGCTGATGTAGCCCAGGGAGTCGGCGCCGATGAGTTCGCGTACCTCTTCGTCGCTCTTGGAGGAGCCCACGAGTTGCTGGCGGTTGGGGGTGTCGATGCCGAAGAAGCAGGGGAATTTCACCGAGGCGGAGCTGACCCGCATGTGGACTTCTCTGGCCCCTGCCTTTCTTAAGGCGTCCACGATCTTGCGGCTGGTGGTGCCGCGGACGATGGAGTCGTCCACCACCACGACCCGTTTGCCTTTGACGTTCTCTTTGAGGACGTTGAGCTTGAGGCGGACGGCCAGCTCCCGGGACTCCTGGTCGGGCTGGATAAAGGTGCGGCCGATGTACTTGTTCTTGATGAGGCCGATGCCGTAGGGGATGCCGGACTCCTGTCCGAAGCCGATGGCCGCGTCAATGCCGGAGTCGGGAACGGCGATGACGATGTCGGCGTCCACGGGGTGCTCCTGGGCCAGGGTTTTACCGGCGCTGCGGCGGGAGCTGGAGACGCTGACCCCGTCGATGACGCTGTCGGGGCGGGCAAAGTAGACGTATTCGAAGATGCAGTGGGCCACACGCTGGCTGTCGTCGTAGATGACGGACTCCATGCCGTTTTCATCGATGATGACCATCTCGCCGTTTTTCACGTCCCGCACGAGCTCGGCGCCCACCACGTCCAGGGCGCAGCTCTCGGAGGAGAGGACCAGGCCGCCGTCGGGGAGCTTGCCGATGCACAAGGGACGCAGGCCGTTGGGGTCCCGCACGCCGATGAGCTTGCCCTCGCAGACGATGACCAGGGCAAAGGCTCCCTTGATCTCCCGGACGGTCTTGAGGATGGCGTCCTTAAAGCCCAGGGAGTAGTTCTTGGCAATGAGGTTGGCGATGACCTCTGTGTCGATGGAGGTCTGGAAGATGGAGCCTGAGAGTTCCAGTTCGTCCCGGATCTTGTCGGCGTTCACCAGGTTGCCGTTGTGGGTCAGGGCGATGCTGCCCCCCCGGTAGTTGATGACCAGGGGCTGGGCGTTGGAGACATGGGACTCCCCTGTGGTGGAGTAGCGCACGTGGCCCACGCTGATGGTGCCCTTGAGGGTTTCCAGGATGTCGTTGTTGAAGACGTCCTGGACCAGGCCCATCTCTTTGTAGTGGCGGACCTTGCCCTCGTCGTAGGCGGCGATACCCGCACTCTCCTGGCCGCGGTGCTGCAGGGAGATGAGTCCGAAGGCGACCCGGCGTGAAAGGTTTCGGCTAGTCTTGGAGAAGATACCCAGGACACCGCATTCGTCTTTAAACTTGTCGCAATTCATTGTGAATCCTTTGATCATGCCTGTTTACTGGAAGTACCTTACCCCAGACTCAAAAATCTTCATATCGGTTTTGCCGTAAATGTTACCGGCCACATGGTTTCCGATGCGTTCGCTGTGTCCCATTTTGCCCAGGATGCGTCCGTCGGCGCTGGTGATGCCCTCAATGGCGTAGATGGATCCGTTGGGGTTGAAGCTGCCGTCGTAGGTGGCGTTGCCTGTTTCGTCCACGTACTGGGTGGCGATCTGTCCCCCCTTGATGAGCCCGTCAAGGACCTCCTGATTGGCAAAGAATCGCCCTTCGCCGTGGGAGAGGGGAGACTCAAAGATCTCACCCACCTCGGTGCCCGCAAGCCAGGGCGAGAGGTTGGAGGCCACGCGGGTCTTGGCGTAGCGGGCCACGTGGCGGCCGATCTTGTTGTAGGTGAGGGTGGGGGCTGTCTCCGAGAGGGTGCGGATCTCGCCAAAGGGCAGGAGGCCCAGTTTCACCAGGGCCTGGAAGCCGTTGCAGATGCCGAGCATGAGACCGTCCCGATCGTTCAGGAGGCCGTGGACAGCGTCTTTCACCTGCTCGTTTTTGAAAATGGAGGCGATGAATTTGCCGGAGCCTTCGGGCTCGTCCCCTGCGGAGAACCCGCCGGGCAGGGCGATGATCTGGGCCCCTTTGATCTTGCCGGCCAGGGTGGCGATGGACTCTTCCACCCAGGCGGCGGTGAGGTTCTTGAAGACCACCACCTCGGCGTCGGCACCGGCGCGTTCAAAGGCGCGCTGGGTGTCGAGTTCGCAGTTGGTGCCGGGAAAGGCGGGGATGATCACCTTGGGGCGTGCAACCCGGGTGTTGGCCACATGGACGGTTTTAGCCGTGTGACTTAAGGTTTCGATGGGACCGTGGTGGTCCTCCTTGATGTCGAAGATATCGTTCAAGGGTGCTTCCCACGCGGTGATGAGATCGTCCAGGGCGAGGGTCATCTCGCCGTGGGAGATGGTCGGCTCGCCGGTGACCATCCCAAGATCGACATAGGCCGAAGTGAAAAGTTCTGCAAGCTCTTTTTCGGAGCTGACCTCCAGGACAAGGGAACCGATAGCCTCTTCGGTGAGGATCTCCCGGGTGACCTCGGGGGTGATCTCCATGCCCAGGGTGTTGCCGAAGCACATCTTGGCGATGGCGGCCACGGCCCCGCCCTTGCTGACGGTGTGGGCGCTGATGATGTGCCCTTCATCCATGAGCCTGGTGATGCGGTCGTATTTTTCCTTGAGGTCGTCAAAGTCGATGACGTCGGCTTCGTTCCGGTTGGCCCGGACCATCACCACGCGGGAGCCTTCCCGCTTGAATTCGGGGGTGATGAGCTGGTTCAGGTCCGTTGCGGCCACGGCAAAGGAGATGAGGGTGGGGGGCACGTCCAGGTCTTTAAAGGAGCCGCTCATGGAGTCCTTGCCGCCGATGGCGCCGATCTTGAACTCCTTCTGGGCGCGGTAGGCGCCCAAGAGGGCGGCAAAGGGTTTGCCCCAGCGTATGGCCTCGCCTCGCAGTTTTTCAAAGTACTCCTGGAGGGAGAGGTAGATGTTGCGGTAGTCGCCGCCCATGGCAACGACCTTGGCCACGCTCTCCACCACGGCGTAGAGGCCGCCGTGGAAGGGGGACCAGATGGCCATCTCCGGGTTGTAGCCGTGGGCCATGAGAGTACCGGTGCTGGTGTCGCCGTGCTCTACTGGAATCTTGGCGGCCATGCCCTCGGTGGGGGTGCGGTAGGTCTTGCCGCCGTGGGGCATGAGGGCCGAGCCCGCCCCGATGGTGCTGTCGAAGAGCTCCACCAGGCCCTTCTGGCTGGCCACGTTGAGGTCCGACAGGGTTTCCATCCAGAGGGCGGCGTCATCACCGCTTTTGTTGCTTTCAAAGACGCTGGCGTCTGCTTCCGGGGATTCCACCTCGATCTTGGTGGACTGGCTCACGCCGTTGGTGTCCAGGAAGGCCCGGGAGACGTCGATGATCCAGTTGCCACGCCACTGGATGCGCAGGCGGCCGGTGTCGGTGATGTCGGCGATGGCCGTGGCTTCCAGGTTTTCGTCCCCTGCCAGGCGGATGAACTCTTCGGCGTTTTCGCGCCTCACCACAACGGCCATGCGCTCCTGGGATTCGGAGATGGCCAGCTCGGTGCCGTCCAGGCCGTCGTATTTCTTGGGAACCCGGTCCAGGTAGATGTCGATGCTGTCGGCAAGCTCACCAACGGCAACGGAGACGCCGCCGGCGCCGAAGTCGTTGCAGCGGATGATCATTTTGGAGACGGTCTCGTTTCGGAAGAGGCGCTGGATTTTTCGCTCCTCAGGGGCGTTGCCCTTCTGGACCTCGGCCCCGCAGGTGGCCAGGGACTCTTCGGTGTGCTCCTTGCTGGAGCCGGTGGCTCCGCCGCAGCCGTCACGGCCGGTTCTGCCGCCCACCAGGATGACGATGTCGCCGGGTTCCGGCACCTCGCGGATTACCTGATCCTTGGGGGTGGCGGCGATGACGGCCCCCACTTCCATGCGCTTGGCCACGAAGCGGTCGTTGTAGTACTCCTTGACAAAGCCGGTGGTGACGCCGATCTGGTTGCCGTAGGAGCTGTAGCCGTGGGCGGCCCGCTTGCAGATGGTGCGCTGGGGGAGCTTGCCGGGGAGGGTCTCTTCAAAGGGCGTTCGGGGGTCGGCGGCCCCGGTGATGCGCATGGCCTGGTAGACGTAGGATCGGCCTGAGAGGGGATCCCGGATGGCGCCGCCCAGGCAGGTGGCGGCCCCGCCAAAGGGCTCGATCTCCGTGGGGTGGTTGTGGGTCTCGTTCTTGAACATCACGAGGTAGGGGACCTTCTCCTCGGAGCCGTCCACGTCCACATCCACGTTGATGCTGCAGGCGTTGATCTCCTCGCTGACATCGATGTCCTTGAGGTAGCCGTCGTTTTTCAGGGATTTTGCGGCGATGCAGGCCAGGTCCATGAGGCACTCGGGCTTTTTGGCCCCGCAGGCGGCCCGGTCTGCCCGGTAGAGGTCGTAGGCTTTCTGGATCTCCTCGGCGTATTTCCCCTCCCGGATCTTCACCTCTTCGATCTCCGTCATGAAGGTGGTGTGGCGGCAGTGATCCGACCAGTAGGTGTCGATGGCCTTCATCTCGGTGATGGTGGGGTTTCGTTTTTCGGTCCCTTTGAAGTAGGCCTGGCAGGAGAGGATGTCCCCCATGCTCATGGCAAAGCCTTCGGCATCTTTAAAGGAGGCCAGCTCGGCTTCGGAAAACTCGGTGAAACCCTCAAACACGGCCACGTCCTCGGGGACCACCGCGTCCATCTCAATGGTTTCGGGCAGCTCCAGGTCCAGCTCGCAGGACTCCACCACGTTGATCATGTGGGTCTTGATCTTGGCCTTGTCCGCATCGGAGAGGCTGCCGTTGACGGCAATGACCTTGGAGGCCCGGATCAGGGGGCGCTCTCCTGCGGTTAAGAGCTGCACGCACTGCATGGCGGAGTCTGCACGCTGGTCGAACTGGCCGGGGAGCAGGCCCATGCGGAAGACAAAATCACACCCCGTGAACCGGGAGGGGTCCTCATACACCTCATCGATGTTGGGCTCGCTGAAGACATTGGCCTTGGCCAGGTCGAAGGTGGCGTCGTCAAAGCCCGTGCACTCATAGCAGTTGATGATGCGCACATGGGAGACCCCGTCGATGTTCAGGTTGTGGGTGAGGTCCGAAAGCAGGTGGTCGGCCTCGACCTTGAAGTTATCTCTCTTTTCAACAAAGACCCGTCTGATTCTGTTTGGCATGGAAAGACCCCTGAATAATGTATGTGTTTCTCGTTCACGGTTCCGCCGGATCCCGGGGGACCGTGAACCGGTATCGCCTCAATGTGGGGCGGGCCCTGGGGGCTCGCTTCCTGATGACACCCTTGACTTACCATAGGTGGTTTTATAAATGTAATTAATAATTGTAACGTCAATAATAGTCTTGGCTAATATAAGGATGGGTTGTGAACGTTAATTTTGAATTGTACAAGGTCTTTTACCATGCGGCCAGGCTCCTGAGCTTCACCCGGGCGGCCGAGGCCCTTTTTGTGACCCAGAGCTCTGTTTCCCAGTCCATCAAACAGCTGGAGACCCAGCTGGGGGCCCTTCTTTTTATTCGCAACCGGCGGAACATGCAGCTTACCAAGGAAGGGGAGATGCTCTTTTTCCACATCTCCGAGGCCTTTGACCTGATCAAGGCCGGGGAGAGAAACATCGAAAACACAAAGGCCCTGGGCTACGGCGAGGTGACCATCGGGGCCAGCGACACCATCTGCCGCTACTTTCTCCTGGATTACATCAAGCGCTTCCACGAGGACTACCCCAACATCCGAATCAGCATCACCAACCAGCCCTCCATGCAGACCCTGGAAGAGATCGCCGGGGGCAAGATGGACTTCGGGGTGGTGAACCTGCCGGAATCCATGGCCGTCAAGGGGGTGAACATCACGGAGATCAAGGGGTTTCAGGAGGTGGCCATTGCAACGGATGCCTATGCCCAGAGGCTTCCGGCCCGTCCTTCCATCAAGGACCTCAAGGACGTGCCCTTGATTACGCTCACCTCCAACACCAACACCCGCAGGTACCTGGACGCCTTTTTTCGGGCACAGAAAGCGGTGCTGACCCCTGAGTTCGAGCTGGAGAGCATCGATCTTATCGTGGACTTTGTCCGCATCGGCCTTGGCGTGGGGTTTGTCATGGCCGACGCCATCCCCGAGGGCGACCCCATGGTGCGCGTCCTGGACCTCAAGGAGACCCTTCCCTCCCGTTCCATCGGTATCGTCACCAACAGGAACAGCCCCCTGAGCATCCCCACCGAGCATTTTATGAAGGTCCTGATCAAGGGCCGCTAAAGAAGGTTCCGGCTGTCGTGACTTGTCTTTTTAGCGATAAATGAGGCAACCAAGTTCTGAAAAAGGTACTTTTCTTATTCCTGCCCTTTGGCGGTGCTTCAAGGGCCTGCTGTGTACAGGTCCTATTTTTCAGGGACATCGCGTTTTGGTTTTCGGCGAAACACCGAGGCGCCTTCTGTATCGCCATTCTGGGTTTGTTTGCTGCTTTCCTGCGATGAATGAGCAAATGCCACTAAGGCTTTGATTGTTTAAATCAAATGGGGCGGCCATGATTGCTTTATGGATCAGTTTCACTACTTTTTCTAACTATGAAAGATATAAAAGTCTTTACATGTAATATACTTGTGCTTATGATTTTCCTGTATTACGTGGTTGTCAGGTGAAATTGGTAGTGTTTTTTGTTGATGTTTTATTTGCTCAATTTGAAATAAAAATTCGGAAACCAACCCTGAATATTCCTTATTGTCGGGTGTTCCCCGCATCACCGCCTTTTCCTGTATCAGCCAGTACTCGCTATCCTTAATGAATGATGTATCCCCTCACCGCCGAAGTGAGCGTTTTGCGTCCCCCCCCCTTTTTCAGCCTGTGGCGAGCAACGGGAGGTGTGAGTGCCCTTCATCCGTGGGAACGGGTTGCGTCTTCACCCTGAAGGGCCCGTGCGCCTTTTCTATCAACGAAATCCAAAAGGAATGAGACATGAAAAAGTCCCTGTTGCTCACTGCTATGATGGTTTTTTTTCTCTCGGGTGCCGCCCAGGCCGCCCTGACCTTCGGGGTGATTCCCCTGGAAGATAAGCAGATTATGGAGGAGAAGTTCACGCCCCTTGCCGGGTACCTGAGCAAGGAGCTGGGAGAGCCGGTGGCCCTGCGTGTCGGCGAGAACTACGAGGCCATCGAGGCTGCACTGCTCTCCGGCGACCTGGCCTTTGCCTACATCGGCCCCGTGGGCGCGGTGAAGGTGAATGCTCAGAAAAAGACGGTGATCCCCATCGTCAAGGTCGTGAAGAAGGGCTCGCCCTTTTACAAATCCTACGTGGTGGCCCCCAAGGACTCGCCCCTGGCATCGGTTGCCGACCTCAAGGGCAAGGTCTTTGCCTTTGGTGACAAAGGTTCCACCTCCTCCTACCTGGTGCCGAGGTACCTTCTGGCCAAACAGGGCGTGACCCTGGACGCGCTTGACGACCACCTGCTCACGCTCATTTCAACGTGTGGCGGCCATGCTGGACGGCGAGGCCAACAGGGGTGTCAGGGAAACTGGTCCTGAAGAAGCCAAGAAGCTGCTGGGACCGCCGTCTCCCAAGCCCATCCCCAACTTTCCCATCTGCGCCAACATCGAGGCCCTGGGCAAGGAAAAGGCAAAAACGCTCCAGAAACTTCTGGAAACACTGTCCGCCGACGCCCCGGAGATAAAGGCCATCAACAAGAAGTACGACGGGTTTGCCAGGGCAACCATCGGGGACTACCGGATCATCCAGGCCATCATGAAGCAGCAGTAGGCCGACAGGGTCCGTTCCGGGTCAGGTGCGCAATGCCCCTTTCGGTGCGGGGCGTTGCGCGGTGGCGTGTGCACCGTGAGATGCGAGGGGGATGAGAGTGAAACTCAAGGTAGAACTGCTGTCCATGATCATCGTGGGGATCCTGCCGGCGTTGTTCGTGGCGGGGTATGCCAGCTACAGGATTTCAGGGTTTATCGAGTCGCGGCAGTCCGAGCAGATGGTGGCGGACAGCCGGATCGCAGCCGAATATCTGGAGGAGGTTCTGGACCATCGTATCCGGGATATCCGGTTGCTCCTGGCAAATCCCATCCTGGGCCAGTCGCTGATCACCGATTTTGATTACGGGGATGTGGACACCCTGCTCACCGGCCTGGTCCGGGACAAGGACAATCCCTTTTCGTTTTTCATGGTGACAAATCAGGAGGGCACCTGTGTGTCGGCCAGCGAACCCGGGCTCATCGGTGCCCGGCACGGGGAGGAGGCATGGTACCGCCAGACCCTGGCCCGGGGGACCTACTGGTCGGACTGGCACGAGCAGCCCGAGGGCTCGGTTCTCACCCAGCCTCCCTTTGGCGGGGATGCCCGGTACACCATGGTCATCGCCACGGTGATTCGTGATGCGGACGGCGGGGTGCTGGGTACCCTGAGCGCGCGGGTGAAGTGGCAGCTGGTGCAGCAGTGGCTGGAGGGCAGGGTAAGCAGCTTCCGGGATCTCGGCTGGGCAACCAAGACCCTGACCGTGGTGCGCTCCGACGGCACGGTCATCGGTCATGAAGAGGGCAGCGCGGGATATGGCGGGAACATCCGGGAGAGCCTGGGGGAAGGCTCGGACAACCTGAACATTTTAGAGACCGTGGGCCAGGGTTTTTTCAGCGATGCCACCGAAGGGCACGCCACCGTGTACGGATTTGCCACCGCAGATTTCGGCGACTTCACCTGGAAGGTGCTCACCTCGGCCTCGGAAGATGAGTTTTTTCAGGTGAGGCAGGAGTTTCTTGTGGCCATGGTGGTGGTGTGCATCCTCTGTTTTCTGGTGGCTGCGGGGCTGGGGCTCTTTACGGGCAACGGCATCGTGCGTCCCTTGAACCGGGTGGTCTCCATGCTTCAGGGTATTGCCACCGGGGAGGCGGATCTCACGGCCAGGCTGCCCATGGCCGGCGGCCGGGGAAAGCCCGACGAGATCGGGGCCCTGTCCCTTGCATTCAACACCTTTATCGGCAATCTGGAGCGCCTGGTGCGCAGCATCCGGGGCAACGCCGAGACCATCGGCCATGCATCGGTGAACATGGACCGCATCGCAGGGGAGATGTCCGGTGGAGCCCGCCAGATGTCGGCGGACTTAGGAGAGGTGGCCTCCTCCTCCGGGGAGATGAACGCCAGCATGGATGCCATGGCAACGGCCATCGATGAGTCGGATCGCCTGGTGGGGCGCATGGCCGAATCGGCCAAGTCCATGACCGCGAGTGTGAAGGAGGTGGCCCATCAATCCGAGCAGGCCAAGGAGATGACCCGCGAGGCCGTGGCCCAGGCGGAGTTGGCCAACACCAGCGTGGAAGCGCTGGGCAAGGCCGCGGGGCAGATCACCCTGGTGACCGAGACCATCAAGGAGATCGCCGATCAGACCAACCTGCTGGCCTTGAACGCCACCATCGAGGCGGCACGGGCCGGAGAGGCGGGCAAAGGCTTTGCCGTGGTGGCTGATGAGATCAAGGCCCTGGCCAGGCAGACCGCCGAGGCCACCCTGGAGATCGAGGACCGGGTATCCGGGGTCCAGGACTCCACCACCCAGACCGTGCAGGTGATCGACCGCATCACCCAGAGCAGCACCCGGGTCAGCGACATGGTGAGCACCATTGCCTCGGCCGTGGCCCTGCAGGCTGACGCCAGCCGGGAGATCGTCTCCAAAGCCGACGACGTCTCCCACTCCATGCAGGAGGGAAACAAGCATGTGGTCAGCGCCTCAGGTGTCAACGACCTGGTCTCCCGGGAGATCTCGTCGGTGAAGGGCGCGGCCGACGGCACGGCACACCGGTGCATCGAGGTGGGCGGGTTTGCCGGAGAACAGAAACATATCGGGATTGTCCTGCAGGAGGTCATCGGCCGGTTCAAGGTCTCTGCGCCCCCCTTTGACATGGGCAAGGTGAAAAATGCCCACTTTGACTGGAAAATGGGCATCGAGACCGCCCTCCAGGGCATCCGGACCATGGAGCCCGGCGAGGTGCCCGGCCACGGGGCGTGCGCCTTTGGCCGCTGGTATGCCTCGGTGGACGATTCCGTGGCCGCCCTTCCCCAGTACCGGGCCGTGGGGGCCTGCCATGAGGAGGTCCACACCCGCGCAGAGGCGGTGGTGGCCCTTCACACCCAGGGGAAAACCGACGAAGCCCGGGCCGAGATGGCCCGCTTTGAAGAGGCCCGAAACGCCCTTTTCGAAACTTTGGACGAACTCTACCTGTGTCGGTGACGTCCCGGGATCCATGCAGGTTTTGATCTGTCGTGTTCCGGGGTCAAAGGTTTAAACAGCTTGCCACACAGCTCTTGCGAATTGTTTGGACCTTCCGGAAGGCCGTCGACGATCCGACTGTTATCCGGGGTCAACAAACTCAATGTTGGCTTCCCGTGAAAAGTCATGCAGGGCCCCGACAGCCTCAATGGATTTCGGGTACAGGTCGTGGAAGAGAATGATCCCTTTTCTCCACAACAGGATCAGGGTGGTCACCCGGTCGGAGAGCTGGTCAGGGCCGATTTTCCGGTTCCAATCCTGGCTGTCGATATTCCAGAGGGCCACGTGGCTGTGGTGTACGGTGCGAAGGTGCGCGATCATCTCCGGGGTTCGCTGACCGTACGGAGGGCGAAATCCGATGCGGCTGGAAGGGGTCGAAAAAACAGCCGAGATCAGGGCATGGGTCCTGTCTATGGATGATTGCCACTGGGCGTACCCGGGGTGGGCCTTGTGGGTATACCCGTGGGAACCCACATAGTGTCCGGCATAAAGGGCTTGGGCTTTTTCAGGGGGCCATGTTTCCAGGCGCTCCCCCAGAAGAAAGAACGCCGCCTTAAGGTGTCTGCTGTTCAGCTCAGAGATCATTTTCCCGGTGACCCCATTGGGGCTGGGGCCGTCATCAAAGGTCAGGATGAATTGCTTGTCGCTGAGTTCAAACCCGTTGCGTTCGGATTGGTCCAGTTTCAGAATTTCACTTGTGATCCGGGGGAAGAGGGCCGCCAGGCGCAGCTGCTCGTACACGTAGCGGGTATGGAATTTTCGGGAACGCTCTTTCCACTGATCGTACTCGGAAGGAAGGGTGAGGTAGTGGGGCCTGGTGGCGGCGGCGGCGTCTGCGGAATCAATTTTTGAGCCTCCGCCCCACCCTTTGGCGTCCTGCCTTTGGGCCGCATTGAAATTTTTAACCAGCTCGTCCCGGGCAAAACGGACCCACCTCCCTACAGACGCCATGTCGGGCTCTTTGACGCCGGTGAATGCCCGGATCGTCTCTGCACTGCCTGTGTCCACGGTGCTCAGCACATCGAGGAAATGATAGCCCTCGAAGGCTGAGGCCCGGTCAAAGGCGGCATTGCTGTCAATGGCTTCCGGCCAGGTCTTTCTGTCATAGGTTGCTATTTTTTCGGGACCCGCGGCATGGGCGGCGGAGGTGAAGATGAGTAAAAGAATCAGAATGTATCTCATGGGGCGTTCCCTTGCCTCGGGCGGGCCGCTTTTTTGACAAGGGTCCCCGCACATGTTTCCGTGGCAACAGCCTTTCCCCTCAGGACCTGCTGGCATCGTAAGGGAAAGACCGTTGCAAGCGATGTTAATGGCGTGCCGAAAGAGCGGGGACACCCCACTCTTTCGGAACAGGTAAAACAGGGCCCCCGGCAGGATCGCCGGAGGCAGGCAGGGATTACATCCCGAGCTTCTCATTCATGCGGGCGATGCCGGAATCGTAAGCGCTGTGGCTTTTGAATGACTTGGCCCAGATAAAGTTCTGGAGCGCCTCTTCGTACTTGTTCTGCGCCTCGAAGATTCGAGCGATGTTGTAGTAGGAGCTGGCGCTGACGGTTTTCTTGTGTTTTCCCCTTGCCAGGGCAATGGCCTTTCTGTTGGCCCAGATGGCATTGGGGTAGTCGTCTGCCCGCTGGTAAGCCAGCCCGAGGTTGCTGAAGGCCTGGGCATAAGTGGGGTCTTTTTCGATGGACTCTTTGTAGTAGTAAATGGCCTCATCGTATTTTTTCTTGTGATAGAGCTCTTCGCCCTTCTTGTTCATGTCCCGTGAGATTTTACGGGAGAACCGGATCTCCTGGGCCTTTTTGAGGGGGCCGACCAATGCCCTGGGCTTTCCGCCGGAGAGTTCGATCTTGGAGAAGCCGACGGTATCTCCGCTGGCCTTTTCGATGGTGACCTTGAACTGTGTGATGGGCAGGTCTTTTTCAAAGGTCCCGGAAATAAGGCCGCTTCCGGGATCAATTTCGTAGTGGCGCTTGTCGTCTCCGTTGAGGGTTACGGAGATGCTTGATGGCATGTGTACGCCGTTTTTCGGGGGGTGGATGGTAAAATGGTCGGCCATAACCGGCTCATTGAAGTTCAGGGCGATCCATTCTTTAACGCCGCTTCCGGCTACGCCTTCGGCCCAACAGGTGTTTTTGTCCCCATCAACCACAAAGTGGGGAGAGTAGGGGCTTTCGTTGCCCTTCAGGCTGTATCGTCGACTGGATGCGGTCACCCAGCTCGGGGCCTGGTATTGCGTGACATTGTCTGCCAGGGAGTGGCCTGCAAGGGTCAGCTCGACAGATCTCCAGGTGAAATCGTAGGACGGGCGGCGGCTTGCGAAGGTGAGGGTGTAGTTGCCGGAGCTCCCCCCTGCAATCTGGGTGATGATGCGCTTGAACTGGCCTGAGTCCTTGTCGTAGAAGGTACCGCCCAGCTCAGAGGTCATGGCCTTGTACTGGTCGATGTTGGGGCCCACCACGTGGAGCTGGATGTTTCGCTCCGCCAGGTTCGTGATGATCTCCTGCATGGAGAGGGGGCTTATGGCGTCCCGGGCATGGAAGGTTGCGTCGGTGATCAGGATAAAGATGACCCGTGCATCATCTCTGAAGGGCTGACGGTAAGCGGCCTCTATGGCGTCCAGTGCATTTTCCGGCTCATCATCGCCTCCGGCCGCTCGCAGGGAGGAGACCCAGGTTTTGAAGTCCTCGGCGTTTTTTGTGCGCTTAAATGGGTTGTTGATGGTGTCTTTGTAGGTGATCAGGCCCAACTCATAGTCAAACCCCGATGACTGGATGATATCGGCAAACTCAATGGTTTTCTCTTTGAGTCCTTTGATTTCGTATGCCATGCTGCCGGTGTCGTCAAAGACGAAGACGATATCCACCTTGTTGCGTTTCATCTCCTCCGTTTTTTTTGCTTCGAATCCTGTCATTTCAACTGATTTTAAATCTTCCATAAGGGAGAATTGCTCAGGCTTCAGGCCGTAAACGGGGTGACCGTTGCTGTCCAGGATGTTCACGTTCAGCTGGATCTGGGGGAAATCAGTGACGATGGGCTGAATGAAGGCTTTGCCTGTGGCTGCGTGTGCTTGGGCAATGGAAAAAATGCCCACGAGAATCAATGAGCAGATTTTAATAATTTTTGACATGGAACTTCCTTTCTCTTTGGCACGTCAGGTTACAACAGTTGGGAGGGCCATCAGAAAAACTTTTCCGGTAGGCAAATAAAACGCTTAATCACAGAGGCGTTGAAGCGGTTCGAAGCAAGGTGTCCGGCAACCCGTTGGGAAACATCTTGTAATAGCACCTGTTTTGTATGATTCGCAGGCGAATTTTCTGGTATGATATTTCGAAAAGAATAGAAATGTCAACCTTATCTGACGTGCCGGGGCGAAGAAAAAGGGAGGCATGACATCTGTGGGTTAAGGGGAGGGACGTTGAGCCATGATCTCTTGATGGCGCTTTTGGGAAAGGGGGTAGAAACCGGCAACGGCAAGGGCCACAATGCTCAAGAGGCAGGGGACAAGGGCGTACAGGGTCCGTAAGGCAAAGATGGCCTCTGGTCCCTGGCGCTGGCCCGCCTCGTAGCCGAAAAAACCGAGTGCCCAGAGACCGAGGCCTGCCCCTGTGGCACCGGCCATTTTTTTTGCCACGGAGAAGACCCCGATGTACTGGCCTTCGCGCCGTTTGCCGGTGAGGGATTCGTCGAAGTCGATGACATCGGCGGTGAGGGCGGAAGGGAGGGCAAGGCCGGCGCCGAAGCCGATACCCGAGACAAAGACCAGGGCCCCGTAGACCCCTTCGTCACCCGGCCCAAGCCAGAAGACATAGAAGAAGGCTCCGGTGTTGATGGCCATGGAGGCCATCCACGCCGCCTTTTTTCCGATTCGCCTGGCAAGCCGCACCCATGCGGGGAGAAAGACGACCCCCGAGACAAAATAGAGGAGAAGGAACAGCTCGGCCCGATTGGATTCAAGGACGTGTTCCACATAAAAAAGGATCAGGGTGGCGGGCATCTGGGCGGCGATGGCGCTGAATGCAAAGGCCACGACCAGAATGCCGAAGGGTCTGTTGTTCAGGAGGGGGGCCAGGCTCTCTTTGAGATGAAACGGCTCCGGCAAAGCGGTGGTGGTGTGTTCCCGGACCCTGACAACGCAGATGCCGCAGCAGGCCAGGATCAGGGGAATGTAGACAAGGGACATGATGAAAAAGACGGTGTGGTCGGAAAATGAAGTCCCGGTGGATCGCAGGGCGGTGCGGATGATGACGGGGACGATGGCCGCCATCATGGTGCCGGCGATGAGAAACCCGTCCCGATAGCCGAAGAGAACCGTTCGTTCATGGTAATCAAAGGTGAGCTCCGGGCCCAGGGCTTCGTAGGGCACCACCGCAACGGTCCAGAAGACGAAGACCAGGGCCAGCCAGATGAAAAACCAGGCCGTGGTCCAGGGGACGCCAAGTTGGGGTGGGTTGAAGAGGCAGGCGATGGCCAGGCAGAGAATGACGGCCCCCACCGCGATATAGGGGCGTCGCCTGCCCAAGGGGCTGGCGGTGCGGTCGGAGAGCATGCCCATGACCGGATCGGTGATGGCGTCAAAGAGCCTCAGCCCCAGAAGGCCCGCCCCCACCACGGCAATGTCCAGTCCCATGACGTCGGTGTAGAACTTGGGGATGTAGATGTAGACGGGGATGCCCACCACGGCCATGGCAAAGGCGGGCAGGGCGTAGGCGAGCTTGACCGGACGGGGCAGCCTTTCGTTCCCCGGCTTCACTTCGCCCCCAGGAGCCGCTTTCGAAAGGCCTTGTCGATGGGGGCGTCGCCAAGCCAGACGGCGAACATGGCCCGGGCAAAGTCAGGCCCCTGGAAGGTCCCCAGCAGGATGCCGTTGAGGGTGAGGGAAAGGCCCGATTCCGGTGCGTAGGTCAGGGCGTAGCGGTCGGTGGGGCCAACGGAGCGGAAGGCGCGGCAGAGGCGATACAGCTCGGGGGCAATGCGGGCATAGGTGGCCTCATCCGTGTTTCTTTCCACCATGGCGCGGGTGGCTTCGGCAAAGTCCTCGGCGTCGATGGTCTGGAAGTATTCGAGGACCAGGTGCTTGGGCACATCGCTGAGCACCTCACTGGAGGGGATGGCCTTGGGCATGTAGAGGGCCCCGGCATAAGCCCTGATGAACCGGAGGTAACGCAGGGTGGCAACACCCCGCAGGTGAAGGGTGACCGGTGCGTCCGGGTAGACCAGGTCAAAGCGGACCCCGTCGATGGTGGCCGTGGGCTCCAGGCTGTGGGCGGGAAGGACCCAAAGGCAGCAGATCAGGAGCAGGATGGTGCGTTTAATGGGCAACATGGCTCTCCTTGGACCCGATTTCTCTTTTACGGTCCGGACATGGCAAAAAGGGGTGGGTGTTTAGGTCTCGCGTTTATGGATCCTTTGACGGCGCAGATCATGCTCATGGTGCTCAAGGGCTGTGAGAAGTTGCCTGCGCTCATCTTCGGTCTCACGGGTACCGGGAAATACATGGGTGACATGGGGCCTTCGGTCGAGCCAGAAAAGGCCCGAGCACCGGCCCGGTGGTTCGGCCGCGGCAAGCCAGACCAGGGTGTCGGCCCCTTGAGCAGGCGTTCGAAGCAGGGGCCGGATCGCTTTGTGAAATCGGGGCAGGGAGGCGGCAAGACCCGGGGTGTCCACCCATCCGGGGTGCATGGCGTGGACGGCAAAGGGGCGGTGGCGAAACACCTCGGCCCAGTGCTCGGTCAGGATCACCAGCCCTCGCTTGGCCCATGCGTAGGCGGTGGGCCCGTAGGGGTGGGGGCACATTCTCCAGGTCGTCCACGTGGATTTTCTGGGTGTACATGCCGCCGGAGGCCACGTTGAGGATACGCGGCTCCTTTGCCCGGCAGAGGGCGGGCAGGAGCCTCCGGGTGAGGGTGAACACGCCCAGCAGGTTGATGGCAAAGGTGCGCTCCAGGCCTTCGCTTGTGGTCTCCCGCTGGGGGAACAGCGCCCCGGCGTTGTTGATGAGCACGTCGATACAGGGCGCCTCGTGAAGGATTTCGTCCGCCACCCGGTGAACCTCGGCCATGATGCTCAGGTCGGCGGTGGCCACGTTGATCTTATGGTTGCCCGTGATGCGGGTAAGCTCCCGGCTTGTCTCCATGGCCTTTTGTCGGTTTCTTGCGATGAGGATGAGCCGGGCGTCCCGCAGGGCCAGGGCCTGTGCCGCGGCCTTACCCAGGCCCGATGTGGGGCCGGTGAGGACCACGGTTTTGCCGGTGAGAAGCTCGGTGCCGGGTCTCCAGAAGGGTTGGGCCAGGTTGTGGCCCCACTTGCTGAAGCTTAAGGCGCCGGGCAGCACCAGGCGGTCGGCCACGGCATCAACGGGGTGGACCCCCCGGTGAAACAGGGCCACGGACCGGGGCGGGCCCGGGCAGGGGGAGAGGGCTGCCTTCATGCCGTCCATGGCGGCCCGGCCGATGCGCTCCAGAAGGGGCCGCACCACCGGCGCAAGCCGGGGCGGCATATCGGGCAGGTCAAAGCAGGCCGTGTAGGTCACCGTGGTTCGGGAGCTGTTTTCGCTCATCACAATGGTGTCGGTGACGGCAAAGGAGTCTCCGGTTCCCTTGAGCACCACCCGGAAGGGGGGACGGTACTCTGTGATGGTGTAGACCATCCGCATGGAAAAGATCCCGTACCTGAGGGCCAGTGCAAAGGAGGTCCCCTCCCCCACGGGGCCGTCGGATACCTTTTGGGACGATACCACGCCGGGATCCCAGTGCTGGATAAAGGAAAAGTCGCTGATGACGCGGAAGGCCTCGTGGATGGGCCTTCGAACGGCAATGGATTTCGTGATTTCAATCATGGATCCCCCTTTACGTGAGGGTCGAGCCGTTTTTACCCATGGACCAACGGGGCATGGGGCACGTCGGATGCGCCATGGTGGTCGGGTTCGGGCAGGCGAGCCGGGAGGCAATCAATGGGTGACGGGCAATCTGTATGTGGCGCGAGAAGTAACTTTTTAGAATTACCGCAAAATACACGACAGTGTCAAATCCTTCGCCAGCAGAACCTGCTCTCAGCATTGGGTTTTGTCCCTTTTTTCATTCCACGTCATGACCGATTGGGATATATTTAAGATCTATTACCCAACCTATGACCGGCGTTATCCCCTTGTGGTTTCGGGAGGCGCCGGAGCGTGCCCTGTCGGTCCCCGGCCAATGGCTTGCCGTGGTCCTTTCTCGCATCGCAGCAGGGATTCGGGCCATGTTCCGAGAGTGCTGATACCCCCTTACAGGACGCAATACAGGACGAGATGTGTATCCCTGATTCAAAGAAATCAGCTCTCCAGTCTCTCCACACACAGGGCCGAGGATTCTCTTTTTCAGTGGTGGAACCGCCCTGGGTGAGGTCTCCCGGGAGTTGACGCGGTATACCCACAACACCATTCATATCATGACTCCCTTTGATTCCGGCGGGAGCAGCGGGGAGCTTCGTCGGTGGTTTCACATACCGGCCATGGGCGATATCCGAAGCCGCCTTCTTGCTCTGTCGGACTCGGCCACCGGTGAAGGACAAGCCGCCGCCGCACTTTTTTCCCACCGATTCTCCCGGGACATGCCCCGGGACGAAGCGGCCTCGGAGCTCGCCGCCCTGGCTGGGGGAACCCATCACCTGTTCCAAGGGCTCTCCCTGCGGACAGGTGAGGCCCTTTGCCCCCACTTTCGGCGGTTTCTGGAGTCCATGCCCGATGCCTTCGACCTGAGGGGCGCCTGCATGGGCAACCTGGTGCTGACCTCAGCTTATCTTGCCTCAAGCCACGGCATGGCATCCGGGATCAGCCTGGTGGCAGCCCTTGTGGGGGGCCATGGCGAGGTGCATCCGGTGGTGGCCGAGGACATGCATATCGCCGCGGCCCTGGCCGACGGGTCCGTGGTTGTGGGCCAGCACCTTTTGACCGGCAAAGAGGGCGGGGCCATCCAGTCCAGGATTACCCGGGTGTGGCTGACTCCCTCCCTGGACGACACCTCTCCTGTCAAGATCTCCATCGACGGGGAGACCGCCGACCGCATCGCCGGTGCCGAGCTGATCTGTTTTCCCATCGGCAGTTTTTTTACCAGTGTGGTCGCCAACATCCTTCCGTGGGGTGTGGGCAAGGCCGTTGCCGCAAATCCCTGCCCCAAGGTGTTTGTTCCCAACCCTTTCGAAGATCCCGAACTGTTGGGCTACAGCGTGGGAGACCAGGTGGCGGCCCTGCAGGCCTACCTTGTTGAGAGCGGGGCTCCCCGGGGGCGGGACGCCCTGCAGTTCGTGCTTGTGGACAGCCGTAAAGGGCAATACCCCGGTGGGCTGGACACACAGGCCATTGAGGCCATGGGGGTCGATGTCATCGACGTGCCCCTCATCGGGGACCGCCCCGGAGCTGGCATCGACAAAGGACACCTGACCCGGGCCCTGCTCTCGTTTACCTGACCGCGGATCATGCCCCGCAAGGGGGATCCCGTTGTTGGGACACCGGCCGCCGTGCCCGCTCCGGGCAGGGCAAAGGAAAGAGGCCATGACAGACAAGACCGTGTCATCCGGAGAGGTCGGGCGTAGGCTTTTTCCCCGGCAGGGCTTTTCCGCCGAAGTCGCCGAAGGGGACCTGGAGCGCTTCTTAGGCCTCGTGGCCACGGAGCTGGCCCCCTGGCAGGTGGAGCAGGTCACGCGGCCCCCTGTGGTGCACCATCGTCAGGAGGCCCTCCTGGCGGTTCACTGGCACCCTGAATTTGTCCCCATGCCCTTGATCAAGCAGCGATTGAAGGCGGCTTTTCCCAATATCCGGGAAGCCCTGATCATTCCTACCCAGCACAACCAGATGATGAGCTGGGGCGGCTACACCGGTGTGGAGGTGGACTGCTACGCCAAAAAATTCAACAGCAAGGTGCAGCTCCTGCTCCATTTCACCGACGAGAAGGTCCAGGAAGCCCATGTGCTCAAGTCCATGCTGGAGCTCACCGCAAAGTACCGCTCTTCCCAGCTCTTTGATTTCATGGACACCATCATCAAGCCCCGGGAGGAGAGGATCAACCAGGCGGCCATGGCCACAGGTGCCGATGCCGAGGTGGTCGCCTTTACCCGGGCCCAGGTGACCCGGATTCAGACCCTTCTGGATGAAAACTGGCCCAAGGTTCCGGCCATCTCCGTGAAAAACAAGCTCCTCAAAAACTGGTTCGACACCCTGCGCCCCGAGGTGGGGGACCTTGCCATCGGACGGGTCCAGGCTTACCTGCAGGCGGTGAAGCAGATCGTCAAGACCCATTTCCCCTTGAGCTATTTCTATCGGGCCTCCGAGGTCATCGAGGAGGTCCGCGCCCTGGGGGGAGGGGTGGTGATTCCCCACCCGGAGGAGTTCTGGCCCATCCTCCTTGCAGGCTACGACGTGGACGGCATCGAGACCTGGAATCCCCAGTCCCAGCGCTACACCGAGTTTCTTATTTCCGTTGTGAACGATCAGAACCGGAAGAGCCCGGCAACGCGGCGAAAGCAGCTCATCTTTATGGGCGATGACTGCCACATGGGAGAAAAAACCAAAGCCAGGGAACTTCAGGACGAGGCCAAGGCAAGCCGGGAGATCGGTTATCAGCCTGCCTGGGACAACCTCAACATCCGGAAGAAGCTTGTGATCCACGGGGTCAGCAGGCGCTCCGTCATCCGTGAGTACAGGGAGCGCCTCAAGGGGTAACCGTAATAGTGCGCAACAGGCACCACATGCCGGACAGCGTGAGTCGTTTTCGGTTTCCGGCCTGCCCGGTAAATCCATTCACACCTTCAGGAGCCCTTCCATGTCCGACGAAAAATTCCTTTTCGATTCCCTTCAGGACAACGACACCATCACGGCCTTTCTGACCTCCCTTGCCGAAGGTTTTCGCAAGGGGGCCATCGCGTTGTCCACCAACGGAGCCGCCATCGACCTTCACCCGTCCGGGCTCCTTAACTTTACGGTGAAAGCCAAAAACAAAGCAGGCCTCACCAAGTTGAGTATCACCGTGAGCTGGCGAGACGGGGAGACGCCGGATGGGCAAGGGTACCCCCCGTTGCAGGTGAGGTAGCCCATGGCGACTCCGGAGGGCCTTGACCAACATTTCCGATTCCTTGTCCTGGCCGTGGAGACCCAGGCCCGGGGGACCCGGATGTTCTTTCTGGACCCTGTGCGGAAAGGCATGGCCAAGCTTCACTCCCGCAAGAGGTACATCGATAACCTGAAAACGGTGGTGGACAACGAGTGCTTCGGGTTCATTCACAGCCGAAGCTCCCTGTCGCGCCCCCTTGTGAACAAGGTTCGTGCCGCCCAGAGAATCTGCGACAGCCTGGCACGTATCGGGGACACCCTCGTAGACGTTGCGGAGCAGGCCGCACACCATAGCTGCCGGGAACTCCAGGCGGCAATGGATGTGGAGGGGGCCTTTTTACCGATTGTAAGGGGCATTGCGCCGATTCAAAGGGCCCTGGCCAAGGGCAAGATGGACGCCGGTCTCTCCATCTGCCGGGTGGGATCGGAGCTGGACCGGGCCTGCGCGGACGGTGCGGAGAAGCTCATGGCCGCGCTGCAGGAGGGGGGCGACCCGCGGCACCTCGTTTCCGTCCTCTGCGTCTTGAGGGATTTAGGCCGGGTGGGAAACGAACTCCTCAACATCGGGGAGGCGATCCTTTTTTCCATTCTGGGTGAGCACATCGACATCGAGCAGTTCCATGCGCTGAAGAAAACCCTGTCCAAGTCAGGGAGTGCCGATTCTGTGGAAAGCATCGATTACCGGGCCATTAAGGGGACGCGGTCCGGGTGCCGGGTGGGGGAGGTCAGGGGGCCGGGCACCCGGCCCGAGACCGGGAGCCGGATCTACAAAGAAGGGCCCTTGGAAAAAATAAAACGGGAAAAGGAGAACAACAGCCGGTGGCAGCGCTGCTGCCCGGGCCTGGTGCCCGAGATCTACAGTTTTCATGCTCAGGGGGAGAACGGGTCCCTGCTCCTTGAGTTTCTTCCCGGGGATACCCTGGACACGGTGATCCGGTCGGCAGGGGACGCTGCGGCGAAAAGCGCCCTTGACGCCCTTGAGCGTACCCTGTTTGCCGTGTGGGACCGCACTGCCGTTACAGCGCCCCGGAATACGGACTACATCCATCAGATCCAGACTCGCCTTGCCGATGTGCTGGCGGTGCACCCTGCATTTTTCCGGGAGAGCACCCACGTGGGCCGCGCCGCCGCCCACTCCGTGCAGGAACTCCTGACGCGGTGTGCGGCCATGGAACAGGGGCTGGCAGCCCCGGTGTCCGTGTTTATCCACGGGGATTTCAATACGAGCAATGTGGTGTACAACCACGACACAGGGCGTGTGCACTTCATCGACCTGCACCGATCCCGGGATTTCGACTACGTTCAGGACGCCTCGGTGTTTCTGGTCTCCCTGTTTCGCACCCCGGTGTTCGAGGCCGACCGCCGTCGGCGGATCAACGGGGCCATTCACAGGTTCCACAAGGGGGTTGAAGCCTTTTCTATGGATCGCGGCGACGCCTCCTTTTCCGTTCGGTTGGCCCTTGCCCTGGCCCGGTCTTTTTATACCTCCACCCGCTTTGAGCTTAATGCCGACTTTGCCCGGGCCATGTACAAGCGGGCCCTGTTTCTTCTGGAGAAGGTCCAGGGGTGTCAACGCGGGGACTGGGCGGCGTTTCGGTTTCCCGAGGAGGTTCTTTACTACTGACGGGGCCTGAAGGCGGAGTGTCCGGCGAACTCGTCATCTGACCTATCATAAGATTCAGGAGGGATGCGGTGAACATTGGCGTGATCGGCAATCAGGGAGGGTGGTCCTCGGAACAGCTTGCCGATGCGGTGGCTGCCCGGACCGGGCGGCGTGTCCTCATCTCCCCGGACGAGATCCGCCTGGATCTGCCCTCGGGCAGGGCCCGGTGCGGTCCCCATGATCTTGCAGGGTTCGATGCCCTGATGATTAAAAAGATCGGCGCGCGCTACTCCCCGGACCTTTTGGACCGGCTGGAGCTGTTTCGGTACCTGGAGGGGCGGGGGGTGAAGGTGTTCAGCTCTCCGTTGTCCCTGATCCGCGTGCTGGACCGGCTCTCCTGCACCATCACCCTTCAACTGGCCGGGATTCCCATGCCGCCCACCACTGTCACCGAGAGTGAAGAACACGCCATGGAGGCCCTGAAGGCCTACGGCACGGCCATCCTGAAGCCTTTGTACACCTCAAAGGCCCGGGGAATGGTCCATTTGAAGGACGGGCCCGGGGCAGGGGAGATTATTCGGGCCTACAAGGCGAAAAATCCCATCCTCTATCTTCAGAAATCCATTGCCATAGGGGACCGCGACCTGGGTATCGCCTTTGTGGGCGGGAAGTACCTGGCCACTTACGCCCGCAGCAGGCAAGGGGGATCATGGAATACCACCACGGCGTCCGGGGGCAGGTACCGGGCCTTTGACCCTCCTGCCGAGGTCATCGAGTTGGCCCACAGGGCCCAGGCCCTGTTCAACCTGAGCTTTACCTGTGTGGACGTGGCCCTGACAGACGAGGGCCCCTTTGTCTTCGAAGTTTCGGCGTTCGGTGGTTTTCGGGGCATTCTGGAGACCACCGGCATCAACGCAGCGGACCGATACGTGGACCATGTGATGGAAAGGATCATGCCATGATCCTTTCCGGCGGAACCTGCAGAGAACTCCTGGCTCGGGTGCGGAGCCGCATTCCGGCCAACCACGGGCTGACGCTGGGGTTTGCCGGGTGCCTGGTGCAGGTCACCTCAAGTTCTCGAGGCTTGAAAGAGGTCCTGGCCGATTACTTTCAGGAGTTCCTCTGTGACGGCGGCCCGCCTGCCGTGCGCATCAGCCTCCACGAATCCGAGGTACTGTCTGTCCCCTTTGCCTTTGCACCGAAGCCACCGTCCCCCGGCAAGACCGTGACCAAGGAGGAGTGGGTGGATTTCCCGGACGGGCGCATGGTGCGTAAACGGCTCACGGGCATGCTTTTTCTCTTTGGCGGCGGCGAGCACCTTGCGGTGGGGCCTTGCCTTGCCAACACCAACCAGGTGATCAACTTCATCAACAATCGCTTTATCGAGTGGAAGCTAGGTCAGGGGAGCCTGCTGGGACATGGGGCGGGGGTGGTGACGGGCAATCGAGGCCTTGCCGTGGCCGGGGTATCGGGATCGGGGAAATCCACCCTGGCCCTGCATCTCATGGCGGCAGGGGCAAGGTTTGTCAGCAATGATCGCCTGATGGTGATGCGACGTGGGGAAGGCCTTGAGATGTGCGGGGTGGCCAAGCACCCCCGCATCAATCCGGGGACAGCCCTGACCGTGCCCGGGCTGTCCGGCCTGCTCGCCCCCGGTGAGAGGGCTCGGTTCAGGTCATTGCCCCGGGATGTTCTTAAGGATGTGGAAGAAAAGCACGACGTGCCCATACACCGGTTTTTCGGGCCGGGCCGTTTTGTCCTGACAGCCCCCCTCTGCGGCCTGGTGATCCTGAACTGGTCCGGGGGAGGTTCCCCCACCATGGCACGGCCCCTTGAGATGCCCCGGGACGCCAGCCTGCTCTCCGCCTTTGCCAAGGACACCGGCCTTTTTTACGGCCCGTTTCAGGGGCAGGACACCAGGGCCCCGACCCTCTCCGCCTATGCCGACCTGCTGGCGGGAGTGCCCGTGGTGGAATTGTCCGGGGGCAGGGATTTTGTCCAGGGGACCAAGGTCTGCCTTGCCATGCTTTCGCCCTGAAGCAGTGGCCGGTTAAAGCCAGAGGTTTTCCACGGAGAGACGACGCAAAAAAAACCATCGCTTGATACTGACAATGATGGGGCCTGTGTGGGCAAGCACCTCCGGGGTGTACCAGACGGGGATGCCGTCCACCAGGGCCTTGCGAAAGCTGTTTTTCCTAAAGGGGACGCCCCGGCGAACTGCCGGGGTCAGGTCGGGTGCCCGGCCTGAGGGGCGTCAGCCGCCGCAGCTCTTTTTCTTCACCATACGGAGGGTCACGGCCCCTCCCCGTTTGCGCAGGGCGTGCCCTGCTTCGTCGGTAAACGCGATATTGAGGGTGTCCAATCCTTTCACCTTTCCTTCCGGTTGTGGTCCATTGCTTTTTTCTACCTCACAACAGGCCCGTCGTAAAGGCAGCCTTTGTGAGTCTTTCGCCATGCCATCTCGTTTTATAAACAGTTTGTCAATGTGATTCTTCGGCTGTCTTTTCAGCGTCACAATCGCCTAAAGTTCCCTGTTTACTGGGTCGATACGTGATGTATCAGTGCGTTTTTCGGCGGTCAGGGTTTTTTGCGGTGTGTGATGTGGCCCTGGCGCGGACCATGGACAACGGAGGATGGTGGATGTTTGCAGCGGTAAGTTTGAGGAAAAAACTGATTGCAGGGTTTGCCCTGCTGGTGGGGGTGCTCCTTGTGGTTGGGGGCACAGGTTATCTCAGTTTGAACCGGGTCATCCGCCAGGCGGACGAGGGGTACATGACCCTGGAACTTGATACACAGCTTAAAGGAACCTTAAGCGAACAGGTGGCCTACGCCAAAGAGGGGAAACCCGAGCAGTTTGAGGCCTTGAGCAGGGGGCTGGACATCGTAAAGGCCATGCTGGAAGAGCTGGGTCGGGTGTCCGGTACCACCGGGGAGGTGGACACGCTCAACACCGGGCGAACGCTCTACGAGAAGAACCTCATCTCCCTGAAAGCTGCCAAGGATAAGAAGGCCGAATTGCGCGGACACCTTTTGACGAGCGCCGCCGAGGTGAGAGCCACCACACAGGAAGAGGCGCGTCGCATTGAGTCGGCCATTCGCGGGGAGGTGCTGGAGAACAGCACCTACTACCTCAAAAAGACCGCTTTTGCCTCTGTCCGAAACCTCGTGGACGTGGCGCGGTGCATGGGACGTACAAGGCCTCTCGTTCCCGGAAGGCGGCCCTTTCCGTGGTGCGCAAGATGCACTTTGAGGGGAGCAACTACTTTTTTGTGATGCAGCCGGATTTTGCCCTGGTGGCCCACGGCGCGGACCGCAGCCTGGAAGGCATGGATTTTTCCAAGATCCAGGACAAGAAGACCGGAAAGCGTTTCATGATTGATGTGGTCAACGGGGCGGTCAAGGACGGCACGTCCATGACCGAGTACTACTGGACCAAGCCTGGCATGGGGGACGCAGTGTTCCCCAAGGTAACGGTGGCGCGCTACTTCAAGCCCTGGGATTTGGTGATCTGCGCCGGGGTGTACGTGGATGACATCGAGACAGCCGGGCGGGAGCTTGGTGGGGTCATCGAAAACGGTTTCACCCGGTTGGAGCAGGTGGCAAAGGTGAACGAGGCCCTTGTGGATGCGCGGTTGGGGGCCCTTTACTACCTGGCTTTCCGCACCGATCCCGGCAAGGTGACCGAGGCTCTGGACGGCCTCATGGAGATGGAGGCGACCACCGAGGCCATCCGGGCATCGGCCGGAGAGTACAGGGCCACCTGGGACGATTACGTGGCCCAGGACAAACATGAGCTGGCAACCGGCGCCGAGGCCCGGGGGCTCATTGAGGAGGCCTCCGAGACGGTACACACCATGGCAGAGCGTTCCAAGAAGGCCTTTGTGGAGTCGGCCTCCTCGGGCAAGGCCGTCATCGTGATTTTTATCCTCATCGGCGGAGCCCTGGCCGTGGGGGCAGCCCTGGTGCTTATTGTCTCCATTACGCGTCCGTTGAAGCAGGCCGGTGACATGCTCCGGGATATCGCCGAAGGGGACGGTGACCTCACCCAGCGCCTGGCCGTTGCCAGCCGTGATGAGCTGGGGGAGATGGCGCGCTGGTTCAACCTTTTTGTGGAGAAGCTCCAGCAGATGATCCGGGAGATCGCGGGCAACTCCGAGACCCTCTCCCGCTCTTCGGCCGGGCTGACGGATCTTGCGGGCCGCATGGCCCAGGGGTCCGAGGCATCCTCCTCCAAGGCTCACACCGTGGCAGCGGCCTCAGAGCAGATGAGCTGCAACATGGAGGATGTGGCCCGTGAAACCGAGCACTCCGCAGGCAGCCTCAACACCATGGCCTCGGCCACCGAGGAGATGACCTCCACCATCGGGGAGATCTCCCGGAACTCGGAGTCGGCGCGCACCATCACCGGCGACGCGGTGACCCAGGCCCGGCAGGCCAAGGAGAAGGTGGGAGACCTTGGGGAGGCGGCCCTGGCCATCGGCAAGGTCACCGAGACCATCGGGGAGATTTCCGAGCAGATCAACCTGCTGGCCCTGAACGCCACCATTGAGGCGGCCCGGGCCGGGGACGCGGGCAAGGGGTTTGCCGTTGTGGCCGATGAAATCAAAGAACTGGCCAAGCAGACCGCGGTGTCCAACCAGGAGGTCAGAGAGCGCATCGGTGGCGTCCAGGCCTCCACCGAAGAGACCGTGGTCGAGATTGATGGCATTGCAGAGGTCGTGGACCAGGTGAATCAGATTGTCATTACCATTGCCGCGGCCATTGAAGAGCAGTCCGTGACCACCGCTGAAATTTCCGGAAATATCAACCAGGCCTCCTCCGGGATCCAGACCGTCTCCGACAAAATCTCCGAAAGCACCGGGGTCTCCCGGGACATGGCCCGTGAGATCGCGGACGTCAATACCACAGCCGGGGAGATGTCCGATGTCAGCGCCCAGGTGCGCACCAACGCCCGGGAGCTCCACGGCCTTTCAGACCAGCTGAGTGCCCTGGTGGGGCGCTTCAGGGTGTAAGGAGGCAGCGGGCCCCGGTGGATGACTTGCGGCAAACCCTTCTGCCCCCGGGGGGCGAAGCCGCAGGGTCTCCTGCGGGGCCTGTCACCCTGCCGGTGGGCATTTTTTCTCGGCAGGGGTCGGGGCGACCCTTCGGTTTTGGGCCGGGCGGGCGAAGGATGATTTTTTATTGAACATATGGGGGTGTTGCTGTAGGATTTTAAGCAAAATTTCAATCTGTTGAGGCGCGGGGTTCGCACCCTGCGCTCACGCCGCATTGCCCGTTTGACGTCGGTTCGTTCCCTTCGACCCCTCCCACGACACAGGCGGGTATCAGTCCCCTTTCATCGGTCAACATCCTCTGGGATGCCGTCCTTTCCATGGTGAGCCACGCTCTGGTGCATCCTGCAGGCGGAACGGACTTTTTTTCCTGTTTCTGGCGAATGGTGGAGGCGAAATGGAGATAAAACACGCACTGAGTGTTATGGATCCGGCTTCCGGAAAACGTGTGCAGCATGAAAAGGTGGTGCTGATCTGCCACGGCATCGACTCCTCTTCCGGCGATGAGGCCATTGACAAAGAGTTCGCCTGCGTGATTCTGCGTACCCTGATTCCGGATTTTTCCGACGGGATCGATGTGGAGTACATTTATGCCAGAAGCCGGGACGGCGACACCGCTGCCAGGAAGATGATGACCCTGAGCAAAAGCCGGGGACTTGACGCCTTTATCATCCCGGATCTTGATGCCATGGTGATGCCGGTGGCTTTGGGGCTTGCCTTTCCCGCAGCCGAAGGGCGGCAGCCCGTCGTGGTGCTGGTGTCCCAGGACGAAACAGACACGTTTCAGGACCGGATCCGCGTGGAGTCTGTGGTGGATTCCTTTGGGGCCGCAGAGCCAACACCCGCTCCCCGGGTTGCCGTGCCGACGCCGGGACCCCCCGCCGGAGAGCCTCGCAAGCAGGAAACCGCAGAACCCGCAGCCGCAAAGGAGGAGCCAGCTCCGCAAACGCTAAAGCCCCGGAAGACTGGAGGGCTCGCCTTAAAACTTATAACCATCGGCCTGTGTGCCCTTGCCGGTTTTTTGTACTATCACCTGCTGATGCTGCTGTGCGGGGTGGTTTACAATCTCTTTTGGGAAGGGGCCTTCCAGGGAAGCCTGGAGAGGGCCGGGGGGATTGTGGCTGCCCTTGGAGGGGTGCTGCTCGTTGTTATCCTGGTGCCGAGTATCAGGGAAGAGTGGTTTGAGGTTTTCGGCTGGATCTGCATTGCCTTTGCCATTCCCGCCTTTATCGGTGCCATCTCATTTTACGACCCCGCAGAAGCGGCGGGGTTTCAGGCCTTTGTCACCACCAACGCCAGGTCGGTGGTTCTGATGTGTGCAGGACTGCTCCTGATCCTCTCCGGTGCCCTGTTTGTCCGGTTCAAGCCCTGACCCGGACTCCGAGTGCCTTCCACCCATCCTGTTGTGCCCCACGTTTACCTGACTGTCTTTCCACTTTTTTAATGGAGGGTCACCGGTTCGTCCGGCGTCCCGTCGCTGTAGATTTTCTCCTTCATGACCCAGGCCGCTGACGTGAAGATGTAGAGGCTGAAGAAGATGTTGCAGCTGACCGTGACGGCGGAGGCCAGGGTGTTGCTTTCAAGGGACGGGAGCAGAACCGGCAGGATGTATCCCTCAAAGAGAAAGGCCACAACGCTCAGGATGATGAGGAAAAGGGAGTCCGAGACGTTGCCTAAAAGGCACTTAATGCCCGTGAACACCGCATGCCTGGCCTGGCCGGTGATGAAGACCAGGGGAAAAACATAGATGGGCAGCACCTTCAGGGTCACCATGACGGTGTAGAACAGGGCCTGGGGATTTCCCGGGAAAAACAGGGCGGACACCAGGATCATGACGGGGGTGAGGAGCAGGGTGGTCAGCAGGTAGCCCGGGAGTTTTTTGCGAATGAGCAAAAGTACCGGAAGGGGCCGGAGGCCGAAGATCAGCTCGATGATGCGGCCCAGGAAAAAGGTCATCACCAGGTAATTGAGGGCGGTGGAGACGGCGACGTGTGCAGCAAGGGCATTTTGGGCCTCTTCTCCGGTGCGCATTCCCGCAAAGAAGATGTCGGTGAACAGGGTCAGGCCGATGAAGCCGAGGATGTATCCCACAAGGGGAAGCATGGTGCTGATGACCCGCTTGGCGTCGTGAAGTCCGTATATGTGCATGGGCTGGTTCCAGGGTTTTTGATGTTTCAGGTACGGGCTGTCGACACTAAGGTGCCAAACAGCCCTCCGGTCTTTTCATCTCCATCAGGCCTTAGCCTGTTTCCCGATGCCGTGTCAACACATCCCGTGGGCCGGTCGGCTTCGTGAAGCGGATGTATGCTCACATGGTCCGGTGTCGCGTGTCAACGGGATTTCCTGTGACCGGCTACGTGGGGCGGCGGACGTGTAACGGTGCGATGGTATAACAATATTGTGTGTCTGGAGCTGTTGTCCATTGGTTGACAATAAATGTTTACAAATGAATTCATCTGTCGTAACTATGTTGACGGACTCGGTTGAAAACCGATGGACAATTCAAGACAACGGGGGAGGACATGCCGCCAAAAACCGTACCTTTCAGTGTGCGAATCACAGAAGATGACGCCGAGTTTTTAAGTCGGCTCGACTTTAAAGGGGCCAAGACGCCCAGTGACCGGTTCAGGGCGCTCATTGCCGAAAGGCGTGCAGCCGAAAATGAGATCGAAGGCTATCAGGACTGGTTTGACGAGATAACGCGGCTCATGGGGCCTGCGGTGCGGAAGGTCCGGGCCGACGAGCAAAGGGCCGGGGTCTCCTCGGAGCTCGTGACGCGCTCCTTTGAGTGGCTTCCGGATTTGCTCGCGTTTTTCCTGTCGTATACCGCAGACCAGGCGGAAGGCGCCGAGGACCTGTCGGGACTGGAGCGCGGCCTTACCGAACGCGTATCCAGAATGATGGACGTAACGCTTCAGATGGGGGCATCGGATTTTCGCCTCTGCTACGACCCTGAGGCTGTGAAATCGCGCATCGCATCCACCATGGAGCTGTCGGCGCTGATGCAGGAAATCATGACTCGAAAACAAGAAGGAGATCAGTGATGAGTAGTGAACGGCTTTGGAAACGGGTACGCCGCATCGTCAGCGGCAGCGTGAACTCGGTGGTCTCTGCCCTGGAAGGGGCGGTGCCGGAGAGCGTCATGGAAGAGACCATCCGCGACGTGGAAGGCGCCATGGACGAGGTGCGTGAAGAGCTTGGCAAGGTGGTGGCGGGCAAGCACCTTGCCAGCAAGCGCCTCATGGCCATGAACCGGACCTACGAAGAGCTCACCGGCAGCATCGAGCTGGCCGTGCGGGAAAACCGTGACGACCTGGCCGAAGCGGCCATCGGCAAGCAGATGGACATCGAAGCCCAGATTCCCATCCTGGAGACTGCCGTGGCCGACAACGCCGCCCAGGAAAAAGAGCTGGAGAGCTACCTGAATGCCTTGAAGGCCCAGAAACGGGAGATGACCGAGGTCCTGGCCCAGTACCGGGAAGCTGTCCGGGCCGAAGGGGAAGCAGGCGACGCCCCCCAGGGAGCCTCAGCTTCAGGGGATGTGGCGCGGCGCGTGGCCGAAGCCCAGGCGACCTTTGAACGGGTTACGGCCAAGGCCAGCGGCATGGGAACGCTCTCCAGCAACGGCAAGTACTGGGCGTGCCGATGCGGTGAAGCTTGCCGAGCTTGAAGATATGGCCCGGAGCAACCGCGTGAGAGAGCGTCTGGCCGCCTTCAAGGGTGAGGGCGCCCATGGTTAAGCTGATCCTGCATCCCGCCAACCTTCCGTTCACCGTCGCCCTTGGGGTGATGCTGTGTATCTCCGTGATGGAAGGGGTAGGGATTTTGCTGGGATTCGGTATCTCCGATCTTCTGGACAGCCTGTTCCCGGACGTGGATGCCTCCGTGGATATAGACGCCCCGGACGTGGCCGATTCCGGCCTTACCCGGTTTCTGGGGTGGCTTCAGATTCGCGGGGTGCCGTTTCTCATCCTGCTGGTGGTCTCGCTGACCTCCTTCGGCCTCCTGGGCCTGGGCATCCAGTCCGCGGCTGAGACGCTGACCGGGGGCTATCTGCCCTCTGTCCTGGCGGCGGTGGGGGCCCTTTTGGGGACCCTTCCCGTGGTGAAGGTGTTTGGCCGCACCTGCGCGCGGTTTCTTCCCAGGGACGAGACCGAGGTGATCTCGGAGAAGAGCTACATCGGCAAGGTGGCCCGGATCACCCTGGGCCGTGCCGAGGTATCGAGCCCTGCCCAGGCAAAATTGAAAGACCGCTACGGCACCACCCATTACATCATGGTGGAACCCGATGAGGAGGGCCAGGCCCTGGAGCAGGGAGATGCGGTGTTGATCGTGGAGCAGAAGGGCGCGGTGTTTCGTGCTATTTTAAATACCTGTGAAGAACTTGAAGACTAAACGTATACGAGTGTGTGGCTTGTGCCATGGGCACAGCCGAATTAAACGAGGAGAAATGCATGATTGAGATGGGAGGAATGGGCAGTATGTTGATTATTGCTGGTATTGTTTTCATATCTTTGCTGTGTGTGGGTGTTATTTTTTCCAAGCTGTATACCCGCTCGTCCAAGGAGACGTCCTTTGTAAGGACGGGCTTCGGCGGCCAGCGGGTCATTATGAACGGCGGGGCCCTGGTGCTGCCGGTGCTTCACGAGGTGATCCCCGTGAACATGAACACCCTGCGCCTTGAGGTGCGCCGTGCCGAGACCCAGGCCCTCATCACCATGGACCGCATGCGTGTGGACGTCATGGCCGAATTCTACGTGCGGGTGAAGCCCTCGGAGGAGTCCATCGCCAACTCGGCCCAGACCCTGGGTATGAAGACCATGAACCCGGACGAGTTGAAGGAACTGGTGGAGGGCAAGTTCGTGGACGCCCTTCGGTCCGTTGCCGCCGAGATGACCATGACCGAACTCCATGAAAAGCGAGTGGATTTCGTGCAGAAGGTGCAGCAGGTGGTCGACAAGGGCTTCCGTAACGGCCTGGAGCTCGAAACCGTTTCCCTCACCGGCCTGGACCAGACCGGCAAGGAGTTTTTCAACCCGGACAACGCCTTTGACGCCGAGGGTCTCACCAAGCTCACCGAAGAGATCCAGGTGCGCCGCATGAAGCGTAACGCCATCGAGCAGGACACCGAGGTCTCCATCTCCAACAAGAACCTGGAAGCGGAAAAGCTGCAGCTGGAGATCCAGAGGGAAGAGGAGTACGCCCGCCTCAAGCAGGAGCGGGAGATCGAGATCCGCAAGGCAGACCAGGCCGCGGAAATCGCCCGGGAGCGCGCCCAGAAACAGCGTGACGCCGAAGAGGCCAAGATCGAGGCCAAGCAGAAGGTAGACATGGCCACCATCGAAGCGGATCGTGCCGTGGAAGAGGGCAAGATCGACAAGGAGCGTCAGGTACGCGAAAAGGACATTGCCAAGGAGAAGGTCCTGGAGACGGCCAAGATCGAGCAGGAAAAAGCCGTTGAACTGGCCGAGCAGGATCGCTCCATCGCCATCGCCGAAAAATCCAAGGCCAAGTCCGAAGCCCAGGCCGAGGCGGACAAGGCGCGGGCCATGGCCGTTAAAGAGGAAGAGAGCGTGGTCACCGTCCGTGAGAGCCAGGTTGCCGAGCGAGACAAGCTCGTGGAACTCATCGAAGCGGAAAAGGCCGCCCAGAAAGACGCCATCAAGATCAAGGTGGCCGCCGAGACCCAGAAACTTGCCGCCGAAGACGAGGCCGAGGCCATTCGCATCGCAGCCACCGCCGAAGCCGACAAGCTCATGATCGAAGCCAAGGCCGCCGCCGACGCCGAGATCCTCAAGGCCGACGCCGAAGAGCGCAGCTACGCCGTGGAAGCCGAGGGCAAGCGGGCCCTGAACGACGCGGACAACACCCTGTCCGAAGCCCAGGTTGCCATGCAGATCCGCATGGCCCTCATCAAGTACCTCCCCGAGATTATCCGGGAGAGCGTCAAGCCCATGGAGAACATCGACGGCATCAAGATCATCCAGGTGGACGGTCTCAACGGGGCGTCTGCAAACGGCAGCGCCGCAGCAGCCTCAGGGGACGCCAGCCTGTCCGACCAGCTGGTGAACAGCGCCCTGCGCTACCGCGGCCAGGCCCCCCTGGTGGACTCCCTGCTGGCCGATATCGGCCTCAAGGGTAACGATATCAACGGTCTGACCCGGGAGCTGCTGGGCAACGACGCCGCAACCCCCGAAGCAGAGAACTAAGGCCGAAAAAACGTAGACAAGCAATGCCCCCGGCAGCGAGGTGAGACACCTCAAAAGCTGGTTGCCGCTGCCCCTTAGCCCTTGTACCTCGGGTTAAGGGGCAGCGGCATTTTTTTTGGAATTATTCCGCTTCAAAAAAACAGCCTCCGGCGGCCAGGTGGGGGCACAAACACATCGGCCTAGGCGGATACCTCGGGGAAAAGGATGTAGGTCATTGATTCAGTTTACCTGATCTGTTTTTGAAACCTGTTTGTCAAACTTTTCAAAAGTTTGGCCCCCGGCAGGGCCGCCGGAGGCATTTTGAGAAGAATCGTTATATTTCGGCTTGGGAAACCCCTAGGTCATCTTCGGCCGCTCCGCAATGCCCCGCAAGAGCCTTCCCAGGATATCGGCACCGGTCACCACTTTCTTTGTTTTTCCCCATAAAATGATCAGGTCGTCGTCGATGACGTCGTCGTCGGATCGCTCCGGGTGGACCTTGAGCTTGGGAAGCACCGAGCCCAGGGGCGTGGTGGCGTCCGCCGTGATGATGGGGCGGTGGCAGTGGGCCATGGGATGGATGGGCGCGGTGTCAAAGAGGACGCTTCTGAGAAAGCTGTCGGAGTTCAGGGCAAAGCCGGGATACCCCATGTCGTCGATGAGGATGGTCCACTTCTTACCCGAGGATTGGATCTGGTTGATGAACTCCTCGAATTCCGGGGTGCCCGCAGGGGGGAAGCAGGGCACGTTGTTTTTGAAGGGGAGGTGGATGATGCTCAGGTCATGCAACCTCTTCTGCTAAGGGGGATGTCGTCGAGATTCAGGAAGTTGATGGCACCCTTGCCCTCCACGGCGTCGATGTCCGACTGGTCGGACTTCATGTGCATGGTGATGAGCTGCTGCATGTCCCGTTCACGCATGAAGTGGAAGGACTCCTTGCCCAGCCACTGGTCCAGCATGATGGCCGTGGGCTTGGCCACCACAAAGAGGAGGCACTGATAGATCCGGAGCAGGGGGGTGAACCCGTAAGCCATTTTCAGGGCGTGCCGTGAAAAATAGGCCTGGGGGATGATCTCTCCCAGAAAGGTGATGAGTACCGTGGAGAAGAGAAAGGCGGTGACGCCCGCCATGACGGAATTGGCCAAAAGGGCCAGGAGCACGTTGATGCCAACGTTGCCCCAGAGGATGGTGGTGAGAAGGAAGTTGGAGTCCTTGCGGATCTTGATGACCCGGGCTGCATAGATGTTGCCTTGGGTGGCCTCTACTTCCAGTCGGAGTTTACTGATGCTGAAAAAGGCCAGGTTCAGGCCGGAAAAGATGGCGGACTGTGTAATACAAAACACAATGCCCGCCCAGGTTATGCCTTCAATCATGGGTGGGGTCTTTACCTCTCGTTGATGGGTTGTGGAGGCCAGGGGCACCCGACGGCCCCAAACGGACCGCGGGCGTGCCTGCCTCCGATACCTTTAAGCAAAACATATTTCAACGGAATCTTCCAGAGGATTCCGCCGATCAGGCGTGATCGCCGCGCAATTCCGAGACCAGGCTGTGCAGGCCGCCTGCGCTGACCTCTTCCGGTGTCACAGCATCCCCCACGGTGTAGTGGATCTTGGAGTAGAGTCGCCTGGGGCGCTTGGCAAGGGCCGTGCCGTCCTTGTGGCTGAAAAAACTGCCCCACAGGCCTTTGAGGGCCGTTGGGATCACCGGGGCCGGGGTGCGTTTGATGATTTTTTCAATGCCGCTTTTAAAGGTGTCGATCTCGCCGTTGCGGGTGAGCTTGCCTTCCGGGAAGATGCAGACCACCTGGCCGTCTTCCAGCTCTTCTGCGATGCGCTGAAACGCCGCCTCGTACACCTCCGGGTCTTTGCGCTTGGCCGTGATGGGGATGGTCTTTCCCGTGCGGAAGATAAAGTTGAGGACCGGGATGTTGAAGATGCCCTTGTCCATGACAAAGCGCACCGGGCGCCTGCAGCAGCTCCCGATGATGAGGGCGTCCATGTAGCTCACGTGGTTGCAGACGATGACCGCCGGGCCTTCGGCAGGGATCTTGTCCAGGTGCTCGTGATGGATGCGGTAAAACAGGTGGGTAATAACCCAGACCAGGCAGCGCATGGTGAACTCGGGCACCAGGGTGTAGATGTAGACGGCCACGGCGATGTTCATGAGGGTGATGGTGAGAAACAGGGCCGGGATGGAGAGGCCCATGGGACCAAGGAAGACCCCGCCCAGGATGGCGGCCCCTACCATGAACAGGGCGTTTAGGATGTTGTTGGCCGCGATGACGCGGGATCGGTGGCTCTCCTCGCTTCGGGTCTGGACAATGGCAAACAGGGGCACGATGTAGAGCCCGCCGAAGATGCCGATGAGGACCAGGTCGAGGAGGATGGGAAAACTCCCTTTTGCGCCGAGGAATCCCATGAGGGTGTGGGGTGCCTCTGGCACGGGCAGGCTGCCCGCAGCGGCCAGGTGGATGCCGAAAAGGCTGAGGCCCAGAGAGCCGATGGGCACCAGACCGTACTCCACCTTCTTGCCGGAGAGGTACTCGCAGAGCATGGAGCCTGCGCCGATACCGATGGAGAACATGGCCAGGAGCAGGGTGGCCACCCCTTCGGTGCTGTGCAGGACGTTTTTGGTGTAGGCCGGAATCTGGGTGACGTAGCAGGCCCCCAGAAACCAGAACCAGGAGATGCCCAGAACCGAAAGAAACACGACCTTCTCTTTTTTTGCGTACCCCAGGGTGCGGAGGGTCTGGCTGAAGATGTTCCAGTTGATGGCAAGGTCCGGGCTGGCGGCAGGGGCCTTGGGGATTTTGCGGCTGGCGAGCCACCCGGCAACGGCCGTGACCACAACGGCCAGGGCGGCGTATACGCTGGGAAGCTGGATCAAAAGCCCCCCTGCGATGGTGCCGGCCAGGATGGCCACAAAGGTTCCCATCTCAACAAGGGCGTTGCCCCCCACGATCTCGGACGGATCCAGGTGCTGGGGCATGATGCTGTATTTTACCGGCCCGAAAAAGGCGGACTGGGTCCCCATGAGAAAGAGGAGGGCCAGAAGGGAGGCGGTGCTGCCCAGCATGAGGGCCGCGGCCCCCGCGCACATGATGCCGATCTCCGCCACCTTGATCATGCGGATGAGACGCCCCTTTTCAAACTTGTCGGCGATCTGGCCGGCCAGGGACGAGAAGAGAAAGAAGGGGAGGATAAAAAGCCCTGCGGCCAGGTTCATGAGAATATCGGTCTGGCCCGGCTGGGCCGCGCGAAAGGCCAGAAGCAGCATGAGGACGTTTTTAAAGATGTTGTCGTTAAAGGCCCCTGCAAACTGGGTCCAGAAAAAGGGGGCGAAGCGAGGTGCCTTCAGAAGGCTCAACGGGCTGTGCTCATGGGTTGTCATGGGGGCTCCTTGGGGTTCGTAACGGTTGACTATGCATACCATAGCGAGTGGATCTTCGCCGGATGTTTTTTTCTTGGGGACATGTATATCAAAAGCCGTGCCAGAGTTACCGTGTTTTGGTAACGGCTTGATTTTCGACGGTAAGGGCTATTATGGGGCTGCTTGGTGTATAGATGTGGTGTTGGGGCTTGTGAATTTATGATATGTGTGTATACAAAAAATGATAAACAGGTTTTGGGTTGTCATTTTGAGTCTCCACCGGAGGCAGCTGGGTTAAATCAACCCGCAATGGACAGGTAGCGACAACGTATCCTGTTGTATCGAAGCTTGTGAGCCTGCTCGCACAAACCATCAGCGTCCATGTCGGGCGAAGCCCGAGCCGAAGGCCCTTGCGCTTTGGCCCGAGGAACGAGGGACAAAGCGCAAGGGCAATCAGCTTTCGAGGTGGCTCCACCTCGCCGCCGGAGGCACGCTTTTTGAACTGGCCTTGCCCATAAGAAGGCACCATCTGAATGGAGGTATTCGTCGATGAGCCATCGCTTGACCGAAGATGAGAGAACCTTTTTTTCCCTGGTGCGTGATGCGGTGCGGGCCAACCCCTTCAGCGAGGAGCGCCAGGCCATCAACCGCCGCATTGCAGGGGTTTACGGCGGCGAGGACGATGCCCTGGCCCGGACCATCGCGGACGTGGACCATCGCATGGCTGAGATGAAGGCCGGGGGCCGGGGGGATCTTTCAGGGTATGGCCATGCCGATCAGGAGCTTTTAAAGTATGCCCACCTCTTTGCCCTATTCCATCGCCACATGGGGGCCTTTGACGCCCATATCCTTGCCCAGTCCGCAGAAGGGGCGCGGGTGCTTCCCGTGCCCTTTGCGGGTGATGCCCTGAAGGAGCTCGTCTCCTCGGGGTTCACCGAGGCAGATGCCCTGCGTTTTTTTGCCTTGAGTTTCCAGATCCGGCGGGCGTTTTTCTTTATCGACCGGGGACTTCCCGGCCTGAGCCCCTCCATGGTGGCTCTGCGGGAGGATCTGTGGAACAACGTCTTCACCAGCGACATCGACCTCTACGAGTCCTGGCTGGTGAACCGCATGGAGGATTTCTCCACCCTGCTCCTGGGGGAGACCGGCACCGGCAAAGGCAGCGCGGCCCAGGCCATCGGCAGGTCCGGGTTCATTCCTTTTGATCCCGTTTCCATGCGCTTTACCGAGAGCTTTGCCGCCTCCTTTGTCTCGGTGAACCTCTCCCAGTTCTCCGAAACCCTGGTGGAGTCCGAACTTTTTGGCCACACCAAGGGCTCCTTCACCGGCGCGGTCAAAGACCACGAGGGGCTTTTTGCCGGGTGCAGCCCCCACGGGGCTATCTTCTTAGACGAAATCGGCGAGGTGCGCCCGGGCCTCCAGATCAAGCTGCTAAAAGTGCTGGAAGAGCGCACCTACACCCCGGTGGGCAGCCGCACGGAAAAGCGGTTCTCCGGCCGCATCATCGCCGCCACCAACCGCCCGGCCTCAGAGCTCACTGCCACAGGCCGCATGCGAGACGATTTTTTCTACCGCCTCTGCTCGGACCTCATTGTCATGCCCCCTTTACGCACCCGGCTCCGGGAATCCCCGGACGAACTCAAGGCCCTGGTGGACTTCACCGTTGCCCGCATCATCGGAAAACCCGCCCCGGACCTTGCCGCCATGGTCACCGCCACCATCCAGAAAGACCCCGGCACAGGCTACCCCTGGCCCGGAAACGTCCGCGAACTGGCCCAATGCGTCCGTCGCATCCTCCTCAAACGCCGCTATACCACCCAGGCCCCCGAAGCCGAAACCCCCGATTTTGCGCAGGCCATGGCCCAGGGCCGCCTCACCGCCACCGAACTCCTCCAGGCCTACTGCCACCACCTCTGGAGCGGCTGCCACAACATCGGCGAAGTGGCCCGCAAAACCGGCCTCGACCGCCGCACCGCCAAAAAGCACATCGACGGTTTCTTGCGTGGGGAGTAAAAATGCCTTCTATATGGAAAAAGCATGCCTCCGGCGGCGAGGGTGGCGAAGCCACAATAGCGAAAACACCTCGAAAGCATATAGCCCTTGCGCGTTGCCCAGAGGAACGAAGGGCAACGCGCAAGGGCCTTCGGCTCGGGCTTCGCCCGACGCAAACGTTGATGGTTTATGCGGGCTGGCTCACAAGCTTCGAGGTCTCAGGATACGTTGTTGCCAGTTGGCTACTGCCGATTTAAGTGCATTACCTCGACATCATGGGGCTGTTACCCTTGGTTCCAGGCTCATCACATTCCCTGACGGGCTTCGCCCGTGTTGAGTACCGAGTGTAAGGGGCAAGCCTCTGGACCAGAGTACCTTTCGTTCCCAGGCTCTGCCTCTATGGTGAGGTCCCGTCACCCTGTACATTTTGCCCATAAATCGGCTATTCCCCGCCCCGCAAGGCGGAGCCTTGCAACCCACACTCCCAGGCAGATCCCTGGCGCGAGAAAAACCGTGAAGATAAATATTCTCACACCGCTGGTTACGGGCGCAGCCCGTCAGCGAATGCGAGCGGCCTGAGGGACGAAGGCCGGGAGCATTCGCGAACCTGGGGCTTTAGCCCCTGCCCGCCGGAGGCATGCTTTTTAAAAAAAGGCAGCGTGATTGGAGTTGAACACCGGGGGGTCGCGGTGGACGATGGGGGCGATGCGGGGGTGTTTTTTGAATTCCTTTTCGAGGAAGTGGCGGATGAGGGAGCGGTTCCATCCCAGGGGGTGGTTGAATTCACTGTAGAGAGAGAGGTCGCCGTCGTAGAAGGTGCTGGTGTTGAGGGTCTTTGCTTCGGGGGCGAAGTAGGGGAGGTTGAAGACCGAGAGGTTGAGAAATCCGATGGCGTCGTGGTGGTGGGCCACGAAGTCCAGGGTTTTCCGGGCGGCGGCTTCGGTCTCCGTGGGGGTACCGAAGAGAAGGTAGACGTAGGTGTTGATGCCCACCTTGCGCAGGGTGGCAAGGGCGCGGGAGACCATCTCCGGGGGCACCCCTTTGTTCATGTCCGAAAGGACCGCGGGATCGCCGGACTCGATGCCGAGTTTGAGCATGCGGCACCCTGAGGCCTTGAGGTCCCTGCAGAACGCTTCGTCGGTGAGGTGGGGGGTGACCCGGGCAAAGGCGTACCAGGGGGTGTTGAACCCGCTGGCAAAGAGTTTTTTCAAGAAGGCCGGTCCCACGGAGTTGTCCACGATGTGGACCAGGGCGGGTTTGAGGGCCTCCACCAGGGTGTTGAGGTGGGCGACGGCGGTGGTGGTCTCCACCGGGGTGTAGGGGTTTGCCGCCACTGGGCAGAAGGTGGCTCCGCCACCGACATCCCCTGCGGCGCAGAAGGGGAGGACAAACCCCGGGGCCAGGTAGGGGAGGTCCTTGAAATCGTCGTAGTCGGGCAGGTAGTGCTTCTGGTCGGGCTCTTTGCCGAAGAGCCTGAGGAGCGGGTGTTCGCCTTCCCCTGCGATCATCTCGTCCACCAGGTGTTTAAACGGATTCTCCCATGAGGGCATGCGCATCCATGAGGTGACCAGGCCGCCTCCCAGGACGATGCGGACATGGGGGTAGGCGGCTTTGAGGTGACCGATGATGGCAAAGGTGGTGAGGGCCTGGTTGAGGTAGTTCATGGAGATGCCCACGGTGGTGAGGCCCCCGCACTCTTCTTCGAGCGCTTTGAACCGTGCCTTGATATAGGGAAAGTAGGCGTTTTCTTCGGGCTTCCGGGCGGCCTGGAGGAGATCTCCGCTTTTTACCGGCGAAAGGGTGTCGCTTTTGTAGTTGGCCATGGAGGCCAGGGCACCGGTGCCTTCCGAGGCCACCTTCAGCACCCGGTTGGTGTCCAGTACCGCGTTGCGGTAGCGGTCGATGTTTTCGTACCCCTGCCCGGAGGTAAGCAGCCCCAGGTTTCGGTCTTTTCGGTTCAGGGCCCGGGTGCTCCACTTGTCGTGGGCTTCCGAGGCGCTGTCAAAGAGGTACATGAAGCCTTCCAGGCTCATGTCCACGGATTTCACGGCAATCCCGTGGTGCTTCAGGGCCCCGGCAAGCCGGGCGATGCCCGCCGGGGGCTCGCTGATCTTGGCTGCGGGGGGATAGATAAAGAGCATGTCGGGTGGGGTGGTGCCTCGGGAATGTGTCACTGGCCGGTTCATCCGTTGAAAAAAGGTTGCAAGGGCCCGAAAAAGGGTGGAACCTGTCCGGGCATGGTAAAATTCCGATGGGGTCATAACACAGCCGGCTGATGGCTGGAAACAATTTACGGAGAAACAATGGACAGGCAACGAAAAGAAGAGGAAGGTTCGGTGCGTGCATCCCTGTTCGAGGGCATCCCGGCCGAGCTTCCCGAAGAGCTCATCACAACCCTTGCATCGGGCAGCGGGGTCACCGTGGAGCGCATCGTCTCCAAGGGCCACGCTTCCCCGGACGGGTTCTGGTACGACCAGGAGACCCACGAGTGGGTGATGGTGGCCAAGGGCGAGGCGCGCCTCTGCTTTGAGGGCGAAGAGGAGATCCATCTCCGGGAAGGGGATCATCTCCTGATTCCGGCCCATGCCCGCCACCGGGTCACCTGGACTCCCGAGGACCGGGAGACCATCTGGGTGGCGGTGCATTTCAGCTGACAGGAACGCATGTATTGGCGGTTTATGACTATTCAGTTCGCCTTCTATCGTTAAAATGGGTGAAAAAAACAGGCCTTCAGGTTCGCAAATGCTCCGGGGCTAAAGCCCCTACACATTTGCTGACGGGCTCCGCCCGTAAATTATGGCTTCCTCCATGCATTCGCCATGGGGTTTCCAGGAACTCCCGGCGGCCCTGACGGGGACCAAGTTTTTGAAACGTTTGACAAACATGTTGCGCTTTTTTGGGGGCCTCATTACTGTTTCTGTCCCTGTTGTTGTCGTTTACCAAGGCACGTCTCTTCAGGCCCGCAGGGGCTGAAGAGAAGAGCCTTGGCTACCGGAAAGTTTTTTGCGGAGCTTTTTTCAAAAAGCGACCCGCCGGAGGCAACTGAGTTTTTACATGCCGTTGGCCGTGGTCATTGGCCTTGACAGCAGGCGTGTGTCTGCTTATTAAATGAATGTTCAATAAATAAGCAGGCGACGCTGAAGGCACCGCAAAGGATGGGTATGACAGGACGGAAACGACAGAGTGCAGACGAGAGAAAACCGGCCATTTTAAAGGCGTTTTACGAGGTGATCGAGGCCGAGGGGTTTGAAAACGCCTCCGTGGCCAAGGTGGCCAAACAGGCCGGGGTCCATGCCAGCCTCATCATTCATTACTTCGGCTCCAAGGAGAAGATGGTGATGGCCCTGGTGGACGAGGTGTTGCGGACCTACGCGGCCCTTTTTGCACGGCTCCCAGAAGGCGGGGACCCGAAAGAGCGCCTGGAGCGCCTCCTTTCGCTGATCTGGAGCCGGGAGTGGTACGAGGCTGCCAGCTTCTCCGTGGTGTTTTCATTTCTGGCCCTGAGCCAGCGGGACGCCGAGGTGATGGAGCGGGTTCGTAACCTCTACGGCAACTACCGGCGATACCTCACCAAGCAGATGGCCTGTTCCGGGAGCCGGGGTGATTCGGGTTGATGACCCCCAGGCCACCACCGAGGCCCTGATCTCCCTGTCCGAAGGGTCCCACTACTTCTGCCAGTACCACCTCAAGGCCGGGACCTTTGATGCCCACTGCGCCCACATGATTCGATCGGCCAGGCTCCTTCTCGGGGCCACGTGAGGGAAAAGCAGCCTCCTATGGCTAAAGTCGGTTCAAAAAGCAGGCCTCCGGCGGCCAGGGGATGATCCCCTGGACCCCAGGTTGCGGATGTCCTCTCCCTTCGTTCCTCAGGGCGAGGACACCCGCCAAGGTTTTGGGGAATTTCGGCTAAACCTGTTTATCAACCTTTTTAAAAGGTTGACCCCCGGCAGGGCCGCCGGAGGCGTTTTTAATGCGTTAACCCTGCCGGTGCCATGGCACCGGCTGAACAATATAACCAACGTGATGAATCTGTACTTGGAATTGGGAGAGAGAAAATGACAGAGACACAGTGGAAGTCCCTTGAGGGGGTGGATCGGGAGTGTTTTGCCTGTGGGACGGAGAACCCCCACGGCCTGAAGATGAGCTTTGAGTCCAACGGGGAGCAGCTTCGCTCCTTTCTCACGGTGAGGCCTCGGTTCAGGGGGTGGAGCAACCTGGTGCACGGGGGGATCTTCACCACGTGACGCCAGACGATGAGCTGGACCGCCATCCACCTGACCGAGCGGTTCATTCTTACCAAGGGGATGAACGTGGCCTTTAAAAAGCCCGTGCGCGTGGGGACGCCCCTGGCACTGAGCGGCATCATCAAAGAGCGGCTCAGTGAGCGAAAAGCCAGGGTGGTGGCTGAGATCCGCGATGAAGAGGGGGACGTGTGCGCCTCGTCCGAAGGAGAATTTGTGCTGTTTACCAAGGAGGAGTTCGGGGCCATGGGCATCATGTCCAATGAGGAGCTGGAGACCATGGCAGCATCCATGGGATGATTTTAAGTGAAAGGAGAACACATGGCAGGCGAGTTGTTGATTCTGGCGGGCCACAGGGCCTATGGGCGGATCCGGGAGGAGGGGCTCTCCCCGGACGATATCTCCATGGTGGTGGGGGCATCCGGGGCGGCCAAGTGGCTGGTGCTGCACGGGCTGGAGTCGGCGATTTTCGGCCGGTGGTTTCACGGTCGAACAAAACCCCTTCACCTGTTCGGGGCACCTCGATGGGTGTGTGGAGCGGGCCTGGCCGCCCGCACCCACCCGGAAGGGGCCTTTGACAGGCTGGCCCAGGCCTATATCCACCAGTATTACTCGGGCAAGGTGACGCCCCGGCAGGTGAGCGACGAGGCCCACCGCATCATGGACACCTGCCTGGGGCCGGGAAAGGCCGAGGAGATCCTGGCCCATCCCTATTGCAGGCTCCACCTCTCCACAGTGCGCTGCCGGGGGCCCCTTGCCTCGGACCACCCCCTGGCCATGATCGCAGGCATTGCCGGGGCCTGGGGGGCGAATCGGATCTCCCGTGAGCTGTTCCGGGCCCAGTGCCGTCCCACCTTGTTTTTTGATCCCCGGGATGTGCCGCCGTTTTCGGAAAACGGCGAATTCACGGGCGGTGCTTCGGCCCTGACGCCGGAGAATCTTCGGCAGGCCCTTTTGGCAAGCGGTTCCATCCCCTACATCATGGAAGGGGTGCGGGACATTCCCGGAGGGCCCAAGGGCGTGTACCGGGACGGCGGGCTGTTTCACTATCACCCCGCCTTTGATTTTATGAACGGGGAAAAGGGCCTTGTGCTTTACCCCCACTTTTACAGCGACGTGACCCTGGGCTGGTTCGACAGGAACCGTCCCAGCCGCATGGCAGGGGGGGCTCTGTTGTCCGATGTGGTGCTTCTGGCGCCTTCGCCCTCCTTTGTGGCTTCCCTGCCCCTGGGGCGGATTCCGGACAGGCGGGACTTCAACCGTCTTGCGGGCCGGGACGACGAGCGCGTCTCCTTCTGGGAGACGAGCGTTGCCATGGGAAAGGTCTTGGGCGAGCAATTTCTGGAGGCATCTGCCTCCGGGCGTATTCGAGAGTTGGTAAGGAGGATTCCTTGACAGGCAGTGAGATAAAGAGGTTTGAGATCTCATTTCAGGTTCCCTCGTGGGACTGCGGTCCAACGGGGCGCATGGTTCCTGCGGCCATGCTGCGTTACTTTCAGGAGGGGGCCATGCGCCACTCGGACGCCGTCCACGGGGCCTTTGACCGGGTGGGCGAATTTGGCCTCTTCTGGGTCATGGCCGGCATGCGGGTAGAGTTCGAGACCCTTCCCATGCGAGGAGAGTCGGTGCACATCACCACCTGGCACGGCGGCAGGGGACCCCTTCTGTTCTATCGCGCTTTCAAAGCCGTGGGAGATGACGGAAGGCCCCTGGCCTCTGGCGTGAGCAGCTTTGCCCTGGTGAGCCTTGAGACCCGCAGGATGGTGAGGACCTCGGCCTTTCCCGTGAAGGTCCCTGTGTGTGAGCTGGGGGCCGACGAGGTCTGGTGCCGGAACGCCTCGGGTCCATGGAGGTACCCGAGGAAGGACTGCACTGGCAGGCGGGCTTCCGGGACCTGGACATCAACGGGCATGTGAACAACGTGCGTTACGCCGAGTGGATTCTGGAGAGCGTGCCCCCGGAGGTGCTGATGAACGGCGCGCTGGCCCGCCTGGAGCTGGAGTTCAAGAGTGAGATCCGGTTCGGGGAGAGGCTGCGGTCCGTGGGGGTGGGGGCGGACACGCCCGGCCTGTTTGAGCACGCCGTGGTCAAAGAAGGCGATGTCCTTGCCTGCAGGGTGGTTCCGCCGCGTCCGGCAGCAACTTAGCCCGGCGGCAGGGTGTCCTTCAGGTGGGGGAATTCCGGCACGGGAACCGGCGGTGACCAGAGATAGCCCTGGGCCGAAGGGCAGCCGATGGATTCCAGGTAAGCCCGCTGCCACTCCTCTTCCACCCCCTCGGCCACCACGTGGATGTCGAAGTGGGTGCCGATTTCCACGATGGTGGCAAGGAGAAACCGGCTTTTTTCGTCTTCGGGGACCAGGGCGGCGATAAAGGAACGGTCGATCTTCAGGGTGTCCACCGGCATGTTCCGAAGGTAGTTGAGGGAGGAGTAGCCGGTACCGAAGTCGTCCAGGGCGATGGAGATGCCCATGGCCCGCAGCCGATCCAGGGCGGCCACAGCCCCGGAGAGATTTTTCATGATGGCGGTTTCCGTCACCTCAAGTTCCAGCCACCCGGGCTCACAGCCCGTCTTTTTCAACATCTCCATCACCCTGTCCGGGAGCCTGTTGTCCCTGAAGTGCCACGCCGAGACATTGAGGGCAAGGCGCAACGGGGGCTTGCCGGCCAGGGCCTCGCGCTCTTTGTTCCATATCGCCACCTGGGTGCACCCGGTTTCCAGCATCCACATATCCATGGGCACGATGAGGCCGTTGCGTTCGGCACAGGGGATGAACTCCGCCGGGGAACAGATCCCTTTCTGGGGATGGCACCACCGAATGAGCCCTTCCATGCCGAGGAGGGTGTGATCCACCATGTCGACCCGTGGCTGGATGTACATGGAAAACTCCTTTTTTTCCACGGCGGTGCGCAGGTCCTGTTCCATCTCAAAGCTTTGCCTGGCGTCCCGGTCCAGGCGGTGGGTAAAGAAGCTGTAGGTATCCCCCTGCTGCTTGGCGCGGTACATGGCAAGGTCGGCGTTCCGGATGAGAGTTTCTGCATCTTCCGCATCATCCGGGAATCGTGAGACCCCGATGCTCAGGGTGACGTGGAGTTGGGTGGCGCCGAGGGCAAAGGGCGCTCCGAAGGCGTCCTCCAGGCGGTAGAGGATGGCAAGGATGTCCTGGGTGCCCCGGATCTCTTCGGACAGGACGATGAATTCGTCGCCCCCCATGCGGGCCACGGTGTCACTGGTGCGCATGGTGCTCACCAGCCGCTGGGCCACCAGGGTGAGGAGCTTGTCGCCGCAGGGGTGGCCCATGGTGTCGTTGACGCTTTTAAAACCGTCCAGGTCGATGAGGAACAGGGCGATGGGGCGCTGCTTGCGCCGGGCCACGTCCAGGGCGTGGGTGAGGGTCTCTTCAAAAAAGCGCCGGTTGGCAAGGCCCGTGAGGCTGTCGTAGAACGCCTGGCGGCGCAGCATCTCTTCTGCCTTTTGTGGCGATGTTCAGCTACCGTAGACGTGTTCCTCGGGTCCCCGGCAGGCGCATGATGCGGCTGCCGTGTGCGTCCCCCCGGCAGGTCGTGGAAGTAGGAAGAAACCACCACGTCGTCTTCAAAAAGCAGATGCCGTTTTTTTTTCCGACAGGTAGGCCTCGATCCTTTCGCGGCTTCGGTGTTGAGAAATTCAGACCAGTGCTGCCCCTGAAGCTCCAGGGGGCTTCCGGCTCCGGAGTACCGGAGGAACTCCCGGTTGAGCTTGGCGATGTGGCCGGTGGCCGAGAAGAGGACACTGGGTGTGGCGGAGTTGTGAAACAGGGTGCGGTAATGGGATTCGGAACGTTTGGCGTCTTCCAGGGCCGACTCCAGGGCCTGGATGTCCGTGAAGGTTTCGATGCGAAACGGTGTGCCGTGGTAACTGGTGGCAGTGGTGGCCCGAAGGACGTGGCGGGGCGAGTCCCCCCGGAGAATGCCTTTTTCCTGGTGAGGGCCTCCGGGCCTGTGTTCTCCGCTGCCCGAGAGGTGGAACAGCTCGTCGGCTCGGTGTCCCACCAGCTCCTCCCGGGTTTTTCCCGTCATCTTCTGCATGCAGGTGTTGGCCTCATGGATGGTGTCGGAGCGGGCATCAATCATGAGGATCCCCACATTGAGGGCGGTGAGGATGTTCTGGTTGAGGTTCTCCTCTTCCACGATGCGCTTGAAGACCTCGTTGATGTCCATGGCCAGGGCCGAGAGTTCGTCGTTTCCACGTGGCTGGACGTTTTCTACCGGGGTCCTCGGTGCCGCCACAGGGGCCACCTGGTGGCGCAGGAAAAGGAGTCGTTTGAGCAGGGTCCGCTGGATGAGCAGGTAGGTGAGAAGGCTCAGCATCAGGCCGGTAAAAAGGATGCCGCCTTCGGTGAGGTTGACAAGGTTCCTGCCGGCAAGGGCGATGGTGGCGCTGCCCGTCAGGGTCAGTGTTACGGCGTCCCGGCCCGTATTGCCGGGGAGAGAGCCGGTGCAGAAGTAGTGGGACCGGTTGTCCGTGAAGGCGAACCGGATGGTGGCCGACGCCGTGGAGGCCGGGTGGGCGGCAACGGTGATCCTGGTGTCCGGTTCGGGAAAAAGGTCGGCAAAGAAGGTGTCGCTGAGTTTCTGCACCATGATGAGCCAGCCACGGGACGGGCCGGTTTCATCGCTTCGAAGGATCGGGGTGCCAGCGATGAATGGAAGTGGTTTCTCAAACGCAAACCGGGGGCAGTGTGGCGTCCGCCCTCAGGCCCCTGAGTTCCCGGAGCAGGTCGCCGATGGTTTGGGCCAGAAATGGTGGCGGGGGCGCCATGGTTTGTGCTGAGTGATCGTAAAAGCCTTCCCACCGCGGTTCGCCTTCAAGGGGAAAAAAACCGATGTAGCACAGGCTGGCGTCCACATACGTGTCTGCCATCAGGTTGCTCTCCATGAACCACGGGGCCTGGTGGTCCATAAAGGCGTAGGTGTCGTTCCAGGAACCCCAGTCCCTGGTGAGCATGTGCAGGTTGTTTCGGCTGTTGTCCAACAGACGAAAAACAAAGCTGAGGCGGCTACGCGCCCTGTGCTCTTCAAGGGTGCTGAAGCGGGTTGTGATGGTGCGATCGGCAAGCTGGTAAAAGAGGCCGATGGAGATCACCACTGCGATGAGAATCGAGAGAATTGTTTTCTGGCGAATACCCATGGGGCCCCTTGTGATTTATCCCGGGTAAGGGACGGCGCAGGCTGAACCCGGGAAGGCCGAGTAGATGTGCCGATATGGCCTCGACCCCGACGTGCGTGGCGGTGAGATCGCTGCGTCCAAATGAGGACACGGCGCAAGCGACCTGTGTGCAGACATGTTGTTGGTGGAGATGGCATTTATTTTAGCCTGAACCGCAACATGGGTCAAAGGGAAACGCGGGGGCGAATGGGCCGGGGATGATTGGTGATTTTAATGGCGATCCGGTTGGCATACGGGTGTTTTTTTGAGAGAAACGGGCGAAATACATCTCTATGAGCAGAGGATGGGCCTTGCTAAGGAGCGGTGTTGCAGGTACCCTGAATCTATTTCATATGTGTAATGAGTAGGTGCAGCAACATCATCATATCGTATCAATCTGCGGACTCCGGCAAAAAGGGGGGAGCCGCCATGACGCAACGGGGGGAAAGGCATGACCATGTGGATGGATGAGGGCATCACGCGTTTTTCAGAACAGGCAGCCAGGTTGTGGGCCGATGGGGAGGGGCTTGGGGACGAGGTCCTGTTCGGCCGCCTCTGGAAACTTGCGGCCGGGGCCGGATTGTGCCGTGTGGGCATCCCCGAGGCCTACGGTGGAAGGGGCGGGGCCGGGCCGGAGATTTCCGAGATGGTACGGCGGCTCACCCTGGCCACGGGGAACCTGGGGCTTCCCCTTGCCCTGATGATTTCCCAGCTGGTGGCCCATTTTATGCTGGGGGCCCTGGGCAGCGACTCCCAGAAAGCAGCCTGGCTTCCTCCCATGGCTGAAGGGCGCTTCCCTTCGGCCTTTGCTGTGTCCGAACCCAAAGTAGGGGCCCATCCGGGTAAGCTCACCACCTACGCCGAGAGAGTCGACGATGGGTGGCGTCTCACCGGCATGAAATCGTACATCTCCAATGGGCCCCTGGCTGGCCTTGCGGTGATGGTTGCCGTGGTCGGGGAGGAGAAGGGGCGAAAGCAGTTCAGTGCCTTGACTGGCAATTGTGACACGCCGGGTGTGGAGCGCTCCGATGCCATGGCCCTGCCTTTTCTGCGGCCCTCCCTTCACGGGAATATCCGCCTCGACGGGGTGGCCCTGGGCACGGGCTCGGTGCTGGGCAACCCGGGAAACGCCTACCGTGAGCTTGTGCTTCCCTTCAGGCGCTTCGAAGATGCCATGATGACTGGCGTGGACAGTGCCTCGTGGTTTGCGTCAGGTGCCATGCTGTGGTGATGTTTGACGATGCGGTCTGTTAGAGTGCCGAAATGGAGTCCGATGCCACGGCTCTCTAGGGATTGCGCGGTGAGCCGTGGCCGCGACGGCGGGCTGAGGTCGCCCGCTCTGCCGCAGCGCGTACCACGGCCCTTCTCATCATTTCCGGCAGGTGGCGGCTGTTGCCAGGCCTGGTGATGTCCCTTGAGGAGGCCGGGCGGCCTTTACCCGGCAAGTCGTGCCGTCATCTCCGGTCACCTGCGACATCGGGAATTGCCGCAAACATCGCCAGGGCAAAACAGGTCAAGCTCGGCAGGGCCTGCCTCACTGGAGAGGCGGAACCCTATTTTTAAATGAATCATTGAATAAAAAGTTCATTGATCTATAATTGACCGGGTAGAAAGTGTATTTGAACGCCCCGAAGGGAGACGCATGCCTGTGTCACGGTGACGGGCTGAAAGGCGTCGGCTCTTTTAATTGCTTGACCTGGTCTATGCTTGAAGTGTAAACAATGATAACTTAGCGGGAACATGGTTAATGACAGGGCAGGTTTCGCGCGGAGGGCCGGGGGCGACCGCAGCGAGAAGCGCCCTGAATGGACGTCATCAAACATGTAAGGAGAGGTTTTTTTAATCACAGGGGGGAGCATGGAACTCAACGCACATAGCGTGCTCACGGAACATGACGTGGCAGCCAAGCGTCTTGCCGAACTGGGCAACGGAACACGTCTTGCCATCATTCGGTATCTTGTCAACGAAGGGCCGGAAGGTGTGCCGGTGGGGCAGGTTCAGAAAGCCCTGGGAGTACCGCCTTCGACCTTGTCCCACCACATTGCACGCCTCATATCTGCAGGCCTTCTGCGCCAGGAGCGGAACAGCCGCACCCTGTATTGCCATGCCGAGGTGTCGGCCATTGATTCCCTGGCTTCGTATATCCGCTCCGCCTGCCTGAGCCCGGAAGCCGTATAAACGAGTCGGTGGATACCCGTTATGTCCATGGTGTAGCCGGGGCTCGGTACGATGATCACGTCTCTGTCCCCCCCTTATCCCTTTCAAGGACCCACCATCCAGGATGTTGCCCAATGGCCCTTCTGCCATGGCCCGCTACCGTTCCGTGTTGACAGACGGTTGGGCATGGGAGACTTGGCATCTCTGCCGCTGGATAGCGTTCGTCACAACCCTGGGGCTGCCGCCGCCCCTGTCCTTGTCATGAACCTGCCGACACGATATGATTAAACGATCAATCCGTTTTTTCGTCGCGATATGTCGTATCGTGTAACGAAATCATTGAATCGTCCACCGGAATACGCAGGGTGGGGTCATCCGTGAGGGGGAGGTGTTGTGAAACGATTCACAGACAGCCGCGTGTTCATTGCAGGGGTCTCTTTGCTGTGTTTTTTGCTTCTTGCAGGGGGCAGCGAGTGCCTGGTTTACCTTGGAAAGGATCGCTGGCAGGCCCGGGAACGGGAGGCCTTGATCAAGGAGGCCGGCCGGGTTCGAACCCTTCTGGAGTCTGAGATCAACACCACCCTGAACCTGAACCTGGGGCTGGTGATCTACGTGGCCACCAACCCGGAGGTGCAGCCCGAGACCTTTGAGGTCATTGCCCGTCGCCTGATCCGAAGGACCCCCCATATCCGCAATCTCGGCCTGGCCAGGGATAACGTCATCACCCACATCTACCCCCTGGAGGGGAACGAAGCGGCTTTGGGCTTTCGTTACAGGGAGAGCGAGGCCCAGTGGCCCATGGTGGAGCGGGCCATTGACACCCGGCGGACCGTGGTGGCAGGTCCCGTGGAACTGGTGCAGGGGGGGCGGGCCATCATCAGCAGGAGCCCCATTTATCTTACCGACGGGGACAACTCGTATTGGGGAATCTCCAGCATGGTGATGGATGTGGACTCCCTTTATGCGGCCAGCGGGCTCATGGATGCCGGTTCCCTGGTGTATGCCCTGAGGGGAAAAGATGGCATGGGCGCCCAGGGAAAGGTGTTTTACGGGGACCCGGCCCTGTTTGAACGCAGTGACGCGGTCCAGCTTCCCATTTCTCTTCCGGTGGGGACATGGCTCCTGGCGGCGGCGCCTTACCGGGGCGCCGTTGTCTACAAAGCCGAGGGATTCCTCCGTGCCTCCGGGCTTGGGCTCTCCCTGGTCATCACGGCCATGTTGTACGCCCTTCTCTCCTCCCTTTCCAGGATCCGTTACCTGGCCCACCACGACCCCATTACCGGGTTGCCCAATATCCGGTATTTCGAGGCCTACATCAAGCAGCTGATCACCGTCAATCTGTATAAGGATGAACCCTTTGCCCTTTTCTATATCGACCTGGACCGCTTCAAGCCCATCAACGAAGCTTACGGCCACAAGGCGGGGGATCGGGTTATGAGGGATGCGGCGGAGCGGCTTAAGGAGGTGGCTTCGGACGAGGCGCTGGTATGCCGCATGGCGGGCGATGAATTCGTGGTGGTGATTGAGACGGTGCGAACGCGTGAGCAGGCCAATGCAAAAGCAGATGAATTGACGGAAAGCCTGGTGAGGCCCTACACCCTTGCGGGCAGAGGGGATGTCTCCATTGACGCGCGGGTAGGGGTGAGCCTCTTCCCGTCCCAGGGCGTGACCTCGGAGATTCTCATCCGGGAAGCGGATCTGGACCTCTCCTTAAGAAAAGGGGAGCCCTTCCTTGCCACCGAGGGACAGACCGAGGCCTGATCTGCCCCTTTTTTCCCTATGACTTCGTACCGTCCCGGTAGGCGATGACCTCAATGGTCTCCCGGGTAATCATCCCTTTGACCAGAACGGACTCCAGATCCGTAAGAAAATCCTCAATGCGATGGGGGCGATCCACGATCTCCACCACCACAGGCAGGTCCTCGGAGAGACGCAGGATTTTGTCCGTGTGGATGCAGCTGCTCGCCCCGAAGCCCATATGGCCGCGAAATACCGTGGCGCCTGCCATTTTTTTCCGCCTGGCCTCTTCGACAATCCACTGGTACAGGGGCGACCCCATGTGGCGGGCCTGGTCTCCGATGTAAACTCTCAGACGCTGTGCTTCCTCTTGAATGGGCATGGTGCCTCCTGACGTAACGGTTCCGGTTGATCAGATCAGGCGGGCCAGGGCGGCACCTGCGGCAAACAGGGCGAGGCCTGCTCCTACCTGAAAGACGATGTTTCCCATGGCCACCCACCATTGGGCTCCCACGGCCAGCTGGCCGGTCTCCGAAATAAAGGTGGAAAAGGTGGTGAAAGCCCCCATGAATCCGGTGAGGATAATGGTACGGGTTTCGGCACCGATGACCATACGGTCGGCCCCCAGTGTCCAGATCAGTCCGAAGAGGAAACATCCGATGATTCCTCGCCATCATCCAGGGAAACCTGCGCGCCTCCGGCGAGGCGTTGAACCAGACCTGCCAGCCCGTATCTGGACAGGGTGCCCAGGGAACCGGCCGCAGCAATGCAGAGAAGTTTCTGATAGAGGATCATGGTGTGGAATCTCCCAGTGATGCCCGGCAGGGTCTGCCGGGATTTTTACGCATAAAAAAACCCGCAGTCGGCGGGTCTGTCTGGCAGCTGGATGCCCCCGGACAGACACAAAGGTACCGTCGGCAGGAGTCATCAGCCCAAGGGCAGTTTGTTCCGGTGCAAGGTCGCCGGATGCTGGGGAACTCCATCCCCGTGAAGATGTCCTAACCTTACTGGAAGGGGGGCGGTTCGTCAAGGCAGACGGCGGAGGGAGGCAAGGCCCGAAGGGCCACTTAATGGGAAATAGGCGGGGCATTTTGCAAGGCATGAAGGCCCCTTGGAGTCGCTGAGGCGCGTTGTTTTTCGGCGGCTTTTTTTTGTGGGGTTACTGTATAAATCCCTAAAAAATATTGACAATCAGAAGCTCTGGCGGTAAAAGCTCAATCCATATGCATTGGTTCTATATTATGTTAATGTATATCAACCAAGTATACTTAGCGGGAGAGAGGTGGCACAGCCGAGTCGCAGCGGCGTGCGAAACCATAACGCAGAGGAAGCTATGAAAAAGATTGTCATTCTTGGTTCCGGAGCCGGTGGAACCATGGCCGCCGCCCATCTGAGAAAACAGCTCAGCGTCGACGAATGGCGCATCACCATTGTCGATAACGATGAAGAGCACCACTACCAGCCCGGTTGGCTGTTTATTCCCTTTGGCATCTACACCCGTGACGATTGCGTGAAACCGAAGCGGGACTTCATTCCCAAAGGGGTGGAGTTCCTTCTGGACGAGGTGGTGGGGATCAATCCGGACCAGAACTACGCGGAAACCAAAGCCAACGGAAAGCTCCCTTATGATATCCTCATCGTTGCCACCGGGTGCGATATCGCACCGGATGAAGTGGAAGGCCTGGAAGAGTGGAAGGCCGACCCGGAAGGCAACGAGCACACCATCTTCAGCCTCTCAGGGGCCCTGGCCCTTGCCAAGCGCCTGAAGCGCTTTGAAAAGGGCAAGCTGGTGTTCAACATCGCGGAGATGCCCCACAAGTGCCCGGTGGTCCCCATGGAGTTTGTTTTCCTTGCGGACTGGTACTTCAGGGAGAACGGGGTGCGCGACGACGTGCAGATCGAGCTGGTCACCCCCAACACCGGCATTTTCACCAAGCCCATTGCCACCAAGGTGCTCTCCAAGACCGCCGAGGAGAAGAACATCCTGGTCAAGCCCAACTTCGACCTGGCCGAGGTGGACACGGCAGGCAAGCGCCTGATCTCTCCCTCGGGTGAGACGGCCGATTACGACCTCATGGTCTCCACCATGCCCAATCTGGGGGCGGATTTTATCGACGAGTCCGGCCTGGGAGACGGCATGGGGTACCTCATGACCGATCACCACACCCTCAAGTCCGTGAAGTACGACAACATCTATGCCGTGGGGGATGTCTCCAACGTGCCCACCTCCAAGGCGGGGTCCGTGGCCCATTACCAGGCGGAGCTGGTCACCGAGAACATCCTGCGGGAGATTGAGGGGCTGGAGCCCAAGGCCTCCTTTGACGGCCACTCCACCTGCTTTATCGTCTCGGGTTACGACAAGGCCTTTCTCTTTGACTTCAACTACAAGACCGAGCCCCTTCCCGGCAAGTACCCCTTCCCGGCCCTGGGACCCTTCGACCTTGTGGGGGAGTCCCACATGAACTACTGGGGCAAGATGATGTTCAAGTGGGTGTACTGGAACCTGCTTCTCACCGGTAAAGAGTTGCCCCTGGAGCCCCAGATGTCCATGGCAGGCAAGTTCTGGCCCGCATTCGCCAAGTAGGAGGGGCCACATGACCAACGAGGAACTGATACTACAGAAACTTGAAAAGCTCGATCGCCTGGAAGAACAGCTGGCCCCCATCATCCAGGGCCACAAGGCCCGCACCGAGCTCATGGCGGACCTGGCCCCCCTGGGGCGTCAGGCCGCCGACCTGGTGACCCGGGGCCTTCAGGAGGTGGAAACCAGCGTTCAACTCGACGATGTGTTGGAGCTGCTCACCATGGTGGCGCGCAACACGCGCAACTTTTCCTATGCCCTGCGCCAGTTCGAGAGCCTCCTGGACTTCATGAAGGACATGGCGCCGCTGATGAAATCCACGGTGCCCAAGCTCGTCACGTATCTGGATACCCTGGATCAGCGGGGTGTGTTCCGGGTTCTGAAGATCTGGATGGTGGATTTCAGGGAGAAGATCGCCGCCAACTACGGCCCGGAGGAGTCCGAAGAGATCATCGACGGCATCGTGGCCTTCATCGGCCTTGCCAGGACCCTCTCCGATCCGAAGGCTGTTGAATTCCTGAGGCGCGCCGCAGCCCTCCCTGGCCTGGTGGACCTGGACAACGCTCCCAAGGTGGGACCGGCCGGTCTTGCCGTGGCAAGCTTCAGCGACGAGATGAAAGAGGGACTCGGGGTGGTGGTGGAACTCACCAAGGCCCTGGGGAAACTCAAGGATAGCGAAGACGAAAGCGAGTAAGCTTTCTCATCGGCGGGATAAGAACAGGGCGGTCCATTCAGGGCCGCCCTTTTTTAACTGTGGGGATCCATGAGGTCGGAGATTGTGACCTGGTCGAGGTTGGCGTACAGAGCCTCGGTGGCCTCTTTCCATGCCTGGCGGAACCTGCAGCTGGGGGCCTTGATGCAGGTCTCCGGCGAGCTGATGCACTCCACAAGCTCGTCCTGCCCTTCAAAGAGGCGCACCACGCGGCCCAGGCTTATCTCCTCCGGGGGGACGTTGAGCACATGGCCGCCCTTGGGCCCTCGCACGCTCCGCACAATACCGGCCAGCCGCAACAGGCGAATCAACTGCTCCAGGTATTTCATGGGAATGTCCTGACGGCGTGCGATTTCGCTGACCTGAAGGGGAACTTGCGTGGCATGGTGCCGGGCAAGCTCAACGAGGATGCGGGCACCGTAACGACTTTTCGTGGAGAGTTTCATGGGGATCCTTGGATGTGACGATTCATATCAACAAAGTCAAGTTAATGGAGTTCCCGCAGACGTGTCAATGTTTTTATGGGGCTCCGGTTTCTATGGGCCGGCCCCCGGGCAACAGGAGGAAAAAGATGCCGGATGCTTACCTCGTAGAGATTCACAGATTTCTCGCCGAGAAAAGAAAGGAAGCCATAAAGGGCCTGGAAGGGGCGGACGACGCGCTGACGCGGGCCTTCTACAGGGGAATGCTTGATGAGGTGGCGGCCATGACGGCCCACGTTACGGAGAGATACAACATGGCGTTCCGTGATTACGGGGAGGCCGTGTAATGAGCCATACCCATCTGATCGAACTCTACAGCTACATCGACGCAAGGCGCAGCAACGCAGAGACCCTGCGCACGGAGGCCGGGGCCTCCGATGTCGACCGTGAAGCGGCCCGGGGGGCAGAGACCTTCCTTGCCGATACCGCGGCGTTTCTTTCGTCCCGCTACCACGGCAAGCTCCCCAAGCGGCTTCGCGCCAGGCACCTTCCCCGGTAACTGTTGACGTTCCCGGCAATTGTGCCTTTTTGGTCCCTTTTATCTGTGATATGAAACATGGTTTTTAAGTTATAGATATGCAGAAGGAAAGGGGAGAGCCCATGCTCGGTACGATTGTCAACGCATGCGCCATTGTGGCAGGGAGCCTTACAGGCCTGGTGTTCAAAGGCGGCATCGCCGAAAAATACAAGGAGACGGTGATCCATGCCGTGGCCCTGGCCGTGGTCCTTGTGGGGCTTAAGGCCGCCTTTGCCTCGGAGGCCCTCCTCGTGGTGATTCTCTCGCTGGTCATCGGCGCCCTCATGGGCGAGTGGATGGATATCGAAGGCCGTCTCCAAAGGCTCGGGGAGTGGCTGGAGACAAAGGTTCCCGGTGGCGAAGGGTCCCTTGCCAAAGGATTTGTCACGGCCAGCCTGGTCTTCTGCGTGGGCTCCATGGCCATTGTGGGAGCCCTTGAGAGCGGGCTCACCGGCAACCATCAGACCCTCTACGCCAAGGCCATTTTAGATGGCATCATCTCCGTGATCTTCACCACCACCATGGGCATCGGCGTGATCTTCTCCGCCGTGGCCGTCTTCATTTACCAGGGAAGCATCACCCTCACCGCCACGGTCATGAAGCAGTTTCTCACCCCTGAGGTGGTGGCCCAGATGACCTCCGTGGGCGGCCTTCTCATCCTCACCATCGGCCTCAACATGCTTAACGTCACCAAGATCCGTGTGGGCAACATGCTCCCTGCCATCTTCCTGCCCCTGATCTGGTTCATCGCCAGGGGCGCCTTGCCTCTCTTTTCTTTTTAAATCATGCCTCCGGCGGGTCGCTTTTTGAAAAAAGCTCCGCAAAAACGTTCCAGTTGCCTCGTCTTCCGGCGCCCAGGGCCGGAAGACGAGGCCGGTCCACATGATTCGTAGAGCCTGTTTGTCAAACTTTTCAAAAATTTGGCCCCCGGCTGGGCCGCCGGAGGTACGTTTTTTAGCCCTTGATCCCCCTGGGGCTCTCTTTCAAAAATACCTGGAGTTTTCTTCCCGCCTTTTTGCCGGGCTCCACGCCCGAGGGACCGGCGATGCAGCCACCTTCACATCCCATGATCTCCACAAAATTGCCCGGGCATTTCTTTGCATAGGATTTCAGTTTTTTCACCGACCGCTTGTCCAGGCCGTTGACGGCCACAGGCTCTATGGCAGCGCGTTCCCCGATATAGGCCTTGATGCCCTCGGTGACGCCGCCGGAGACGGGAAAGCCGCGGCCCTCGGCCAGGCCTGCCAGGTCAAAGTCGGTGTCCTCGCACTGGAGGATCTCGATGTTGCGCGCGGCCAGCAGGGCCCTTAGTTCCCGGAAGGTGAGGACGTGGTCCACAAAGGGATCGTCCGAGGCCTCTTTGCGTTTGGCCACGCAGGGGCCGATGAAGACGGTGACGTCGTCGGGGGCCTCTTCCTTGGCGGTCTGGGCCGTGTAGTGCATGGGGGTTCGGGTGTCCGAGACAAAGGGCTTGAGTTCGGGCAGGTGTTTTTCCACGCACTCGGTGTAGGCTGGGCAGCAGGAGGAGGTCATGAAGGGCGCGCCCTCTTCCATGCGTTCCACAAACTCGTCGGCCTCAAAGGCAGCGGTCTTGTCGGCTCCTGAGGCCACCTCAAAGACATGGGAGAAACCGGCGGCCTTCAGGGCGCCCACGAGCTGTCCCATGGTGGAAGGGGTCTCCCCAACGATGGCCGGGGCCACCAGGGCGGTGACGCGTTTGCCCTCGGCCATCTCGCGGATGACGTCCACCAGCTGGGAACGTTCCAGGATGGCGTTGAAGGGGCAGGCGGCCAGGCATTTTCCGCAGAAGATGCACTTGTCGTAGTCAATCGTCTCCTTGCTGTTGCTCATCTTGGAGATGGCCCCGGTGGGGCAGGACTCCTCGCAGGGGATGGGGATGCGTACGATGGCGTGATAAGGGCAGACATCCATGCACTTGCCGCACTGGACGCATCGGTCCGGGTCGATGATGGACTTGCCGTTGACGAGTTTTACGGCACCCTTGGGGCAGACATCCACGCAGGCATGGGTGAGGCACCCACGGCAGGCGTTGGTGGCCTCGTAGCGGGTGCGCACGCAGCCGTTGCAGGCTTCGTCGATAACCGTCAGCACGGGGTTGGGGGCGGACTGGCGGGAGAGGCTTAACTCCGCGTATCGGGAGAGAGGCACCATCTCGTCTTCTTCCTCTTCGATGCCGAAGCCCAGAAGGGCCATGAGCCGGTACTTCAGAATGGCTCGGTCCCTGTAGACACAGCACCGGGAGTGGTCGCCGTCCCGGGGGCGCATCTCAACGGGGATGCGGTTGACGGTGTCTGAAAAGTCCTGGGAATCAAAGGCCCGGATGAGGCGGACCATGAGCTCAAAGTGGGTGGTGTCACTGTAATTCTTGAAAAACACGGGCGGTTCCTTGGGTTTTGGGTCTGTCTGTGATGCATGTGGCGTAACGCCGTATACGTGCATCCATTGCCCTGTATGTAGCACAGGCTTCTAAGGAAACATGTCGCCTCGGGGACAGGACGCACAAGAAAGCCGCCCTCCACACTCTGGCCCAACGGCCGTGGAAGAGGCTTGTGAACATCATAAAAAATCAAAGCGGTTGTATATCGGATTGCCCCGGGTCGGGTCAATACCGGATTGGGGCTTGCGGGGAAGGGACGCAAAAACGCCCCCGGCCCACAGGCGGCCTGCGTTAGGTTATCGCTTGTTGATGGGGACGTAGTCGGTGGCAATGTTGCCGGTGTACACCTGGCGGGGCCTGCTGATCTTCCAGTTGGGGTCGTCGGCCCCTTCCTTCCACTGGGAGATCCAGCCGGGCAGTCGGCCGATGGCAAACATCACGGTGAACATCTCCGTAGGAATACCCATGGCCCGTAAGACAATGCCGCTGTAAAAGTCCACGTTGGGGTAGAGGTTCTTGTCGATGAAGTAGGGATCGGTAAGAGCCACCTCTTCGAGCCTGGCGATGTCCAGCGGGGTGTTTCACCTTGAGCTTGAGCAGCCATCTGACACGTCTTCATGATCCTGGCCCGGGGGTCGTAGGTCTTGTAGACCCTGTGGCCGAAGCCCATGAGGCAGAGGTAGTAGCTCTCCTCGGCCCGCCTGGCCGGCATCCTCGATGTCCGCGCCGCTCTTGTGGATGTTGGTGAGCATCTCGATGACCGCCTGGTTGGCTCCGCCGTGGAGGGGCCCCCAGAGGGCGGCGATGCCTGCGGAGATGGCTGCGTAGAGGTTGACGCGCCCGCTGCCCACCACGCGGACAGCCGCCGTGGAGCAGTTCTGCTCGTGGTCGGCGTGGAGGATCCAGAAGACGTTCAATGCCTCCACGATGTCCGGGTCGAGCTCGTAGGGCCGCACCGGCGAGTGAAACATCATGTTGAGAAAGTTGGCGCAGTAGGAGTAGTCCGCCCGGGGGTAGACCACCTTGTGGCCCCGGGAGATCCTGTAACTCATGGCCGCCATGGTGCGGATCTTGGAGAGGAGCCGCAGGAAGGTGCGGTTGATGCCTTCCGGGTCCGTGTCTTCGAGTTCCGGGTAGAAGCTTCTCAGGGCGTTGATCATGGCCGAGAGAATCCCCATGGGGTGAGCCCGCCTGGGGAAGTTCTGATAGAAGATCTGCATGTCTTCGTGGATGAGCGAGTCATCGTTAAGCTGAACGCTGGTGCGGGTGAGCTCCTGTTTATTGGGGAGTCTTCCGTTGATGAGAAGGTAGGCGGTCTCGACGAAGCTGGAGTGCTCGGCAAGCTGTTCCACCGGGATGCCGCGATAGCGCAGAATGCCCTTTTCGCCGTCCATGAAGGTGATGGCGGACGTACAGCTGCCCGTGTTGCCGAACCCGGGGTCCATGGTGATGTACCCGGTTTGCTGGCGCAGTTTGGTAATGTCGAAGGCTTTTTCCCCTTCAGATCCCTCAATCACGGGGAATTCGTAGGTCTTTCCCTCGATGATCATTTTTACCACTTCAGACATGGTATTCCTCCTTTTAACGGTTGCCCTGCGGGGCTGTGCGGATACAGCTTCGGGAAGGTAAAAAGAGTTAGGCTGGGAAGACTCCGGCCGTGCTGGTTTTTTCGTTAAGCGGGCGGATGCGGTCAGCCAAAGGTGCGGTTCAGCCGCATGCTCATGATTCTCCGACAGGTGGTTCGGGGCAACGTGTTTCGGGTGTCCGGGTGACGCGACCGGATACCGAAATGGCGTTGTTCAAGGCGTGCCATCAAGTGTTCCACGAAAAGACTATCCCCATAGATCCGTGGAGTGAGGCCCCGTGCATGCACGATTGCTCTGCGCATGTCGTCTATTTAGGTCTTCCGCCCTTGGGTCGGCTCGGTGATAAAACAGTCAATCATCCCATTTGCGTGCCTTTTAAGGGTGCAGGGGGGATCCGTTTCATTTTCATTTCGTGTTGTTGATCATTGCTAATGAGCCTGTCAGAGTGAGGTCAACGGCCTAAAATATCTGATTCATCCTTTGCGGTCAAGGGGTTCACGCGTTCTCTTTCCGGAGACGCGCTTTTTTTCATGGGCCGCGCAAAGAAGATGAAAGCTTGTTATTTAAGCGGTATTCGGCTATTTTGACCTGATTTTACGATGGCATCTGGCTTATAAACGAAATGCCTCAAGGATTGATGTTCCCGGACGATATAGGGGACAACGGGGATGTCCCGCCATAATGATCGGCCCAAAATGATGGAGGAAACAATACGTATGAAACGATGGTTATTCATTCTGCTTGCAGTGGCAGCTGTGATGGTGCCCGGGCGCTCCTTTGCGCTCCTCGGGCTGGTAAGTGTGGAAGGGGCTGTGGGAGGGTTCATGCCGACTCCGTCCGGTGACTTCCAGTACAACGGCGGAACCAGTGGGGATGTGGAATCCATTCTGGGCTTTGACGACGAGGTGTTCCCCGCGGCCCGCCTTCGGGTGGAACTTCCCCTGGTGATTCCCAATGTCTACCTCATGACCACCCCCATGGAGTTCGAGGGGAATCTCACCGAGGAGTTCAAATTCGGGGACGACACCTTTACCGCCAACTCCGAAACCAAGCTGACCCTTGAGCAGTATGACATCGGCCTGTTCTACGGGGTCCCCTTTGTGGGGCTGGCCACCCTGGGCCGTGTGGGCCTGGACGTGGGCCTCAACGTGCGGGTGCTTGACATGGAAGCCGAGATGACCGACTCCGTGTCCAGCGAGACACGCACCGAAAGCGTCACCGTACCCGTTCCCATGCTGTTTGTGGCAGGCCAGCTCAACCTCATCGGGGGCTTTGCCCTGGAGGCGGAAGTCAGGGGCCTGGACGTGAGCTATGCCCGCATCATCAGTGCCATCGGCCGCGTGAAATACAACACCATGGGGCCGTTTTTCGTGGCCGCCGGGTACCGCCACGAAGAGGTGGAGGTGGATGAGGACGACTTTGACGTCGACCTGACCTTTGCCGGACCCTTTGCCGAGGTGGGATTCTCCTTTTAGCCCGGTCCTCAGCGTTGGTGTGATGATATGATCAAAAGCGGCCTCCTTTGGGGGCCGCTTTTTTATTGGACGCCCATCTCCCTGAGGTCCGCCTCAAGGGCGGCTTTGTTAAAGACCTTGCCCCTTCGCCATACACCCTTGTACTCCAGGGTGGGCACCACCCATTCCCCGCCGTTGATCTCCGAGACCTTGTCCACGATCTCCTTTGGCGCGGTTTCGATGTTAATGGAATCAAAAGGGATATTCTGTTCTTTGAGGTAGGCCTCTGTCTTGATGCAGTGGGGGCACCAGGAGGCGGAGTAAACTTTCAGCATGGGTTTCCTTTCTTAAAAAACGTCGGGCCCGGAGGGGAAGGGGCCTGGCGTTTCGTCATTCCGGTATTGTTGATCTTTTCCGGTAAGTGTGGCAGTGTGTTTTCCAGTTGATTTTTAAGGCATCCCGTAAGCAACGTACCGACTCCGTTGCAGATGACCCTGGCGTGGAGAGGTTTACCGGGGAAGTATATCATACTTACAGGGCCGTCCGGAAAAAGTCGACGCCTGAAAATGACCGAATCCCTGTCCGGAGTCACCCACATCATGCGGATGTCAGCAAGGCTGTCCTCGGCAGCGGGGCGGCAACGGCGGGTTTCGTCGCCAATTCATATTCAACTTGTACAGGAATTCTTCATGATGAAAAGAGTATCGATCATCGCTGCCTCCCTTTTTATGATTACCGCTTCCCTGTTGTCTTTCGGGTCCTCGGCATCTGCCGAGGGGCTCAGCCTGGGGATCTCAGCCAACAACCGTGCCGTGGGAACCAACGCCAGCATGTTGACGAGCAGCCCCCTGGGGACCCTTGAGGTCGGCGCTGGGCTGATGTACAACGAAGACCGTTACACCATCGGCAGTGGCCTTGTCAGCGTGAAAAGCGACAACCTCACCCCCGGACTCCGTTACGGCCTGGGCTTCAAGTACGTTCTGGGCTCCATGAAGAACAAGGCAAAGACCGAACGGGCCGACCTCAGCGCCCTGGGCTTCAACCTCGGCGCCGGCTACGAGCTGCCGGCCACCATCAACCCCTTTAACATTCCCATCGAGGTGACCGGCGACATGACCCTTGCCCCCGAATCCATCACCTTCGATGAGACCAAAGGGTACATGGATTTCACCGTGGGCCTGCGCTTCTACCTCATCGAAAATGCCTACCTGACCCTTACCCACACCTATATCGACGCTGAATTCGACACCGGGAATTCCTGGAGTCGCTACATCAATGAAACCATGTGCGGCGTGGTGCTGACTTACTGATCCGTCAGCGCGTGCAGTGACGGGAAAGCATGTGAGGGTCGGCCACCGGGTGGCCGACCCTTTTTTTATGGCGAGCAGGGCACTCTTCGGATTCAATGGACCTGCCGTGCCGCCGACCCATTTGCCTGACGAGGCAGGAGTGATCGATGGAAGAAAAAGAAGGAACGGGCCTGGGGCTGAGAGCCCGCATCACCATATGGATCTCTGGGGTCCTTGTGGTCATGGCCCTGTTCTTTTATGCCTTTGTGCATTATCAGACACGGTCCGTTTACACAGCAACCCTTGATGGGGCCCTGCTGGCCTGGGGAGAGGGTGCCTCTCCGTCGGGTACGGTGCGTGCCGACGGGGCCCTTTCCATGGGAGGGCTCGTCCAGGGGGAGGGAACCCCGGAGACGTGGGCGCGATTCGGAAAGGCCACGGGTATCCCTGTGGCCGAGCTGGCGGCCCATGCGGACCTGCTGGCGGAGGCAAGGCGACAAGGCCGGGCCGTTGGCCGGACGGCAGCGCTGCCCAGCGGTACCGTTCGCCTGGTGGCCCTGCCCCCCGGGGAAGAGGGCGGCAGGGGCCGGTTGGTGTTTACTCCGGTTTTTGCCCGCCCCGGAGGCACCGAAGAGCTTGGATCCCGGTTTGCCGTGGCTGCGGTGTGTCTTTTCGGGGTTGTCCTGGTGGGTGGCTCTCTGTTCTCCTGGTTTTTGATTCGCCCCATTGAGGAGCTGCGGGATGTCTCGGAGAAGATTGCCGAAGGAAACCTTGACGAAGGGGTGCGGTTTTCAGGAAGCTCCGAGTTTGTCTCCCTGTCCCGGAGCATCAATCGCATGCGACGGGCCATTGCAGAGATGCTCCATGACTCCGAGGGCCAGAACCGGGCCCTGGCCGATAAGGGAAAAGAGCTCGAATCCTCCAACAAGGCACTGGAGCGGGCCATCTTCACAGCCAACCAGATGACGGCCGAGGCCGAGATCCGAAGCTATGAGCTGGAGCACGAAATTGTCCAGCGCCACCAGGCGGAAGAGGCCCTCAGGTCCAGTGAGGAGAAGTACCGGACCATCGTGGAGAACATGAAGGAGGGGTATTGCGAGGTGGACCGGGAGGGCTGTGTCACCTTTGTCAACACCGCCATGTGTGAGATCTGCGGGTACGAAGCAGACGAGATCCTGGGGATGCACAGGGGCCGGTTCATCGCCGAGGAGAGCCGGGACGAGGTGCTGGCCCGGTTTGCAAGGATCCTCAAAGGCGATGAAGAGATGGCCGAGTTCGATTACCCCATCATCCGAAAGGGTGGGGACCGGCGCCATATCGGCGTGTCGGTCTCCGTCATCCGGGACAGTACCGGCGAGCGCACCGGGTACCGCACCATTGTGCGGGACGTGGAGGCACGGAAACGCTACGAGCAGGAACTGATTTACATGGCCTACCACGATCCCCTCACCGGCCTGAAAAACCGGAAGGGCTTCTACGAACGCCTGGAGACGGATATCCTGAGGGCCAAGCGCTACGGAGGGCAGGTGGCCCTGCTCTACATCGACATCGATCGGTTCAAAGAGGTCAACGACACCCTGGGGCACGAGGCCGGAGACGAGGTCCTCCGGGAGATCACCCGGCGCCTGGTGGACAATCTTCGCCAGTGCGACTGCGTGGCACGGGTGGGCGGGGACGAGTTTGCCGTGGTCCTGGACAACGCCGACGGCTGCGATGTGGAGGTGGTGGTGCGCAAAGTGGCCGTGATTCTGGCCCAGCCATACAGCGCCGGAGGCAGGGACGTGGCCTATGTCTCTGGCAGCGTGGGGGTGGCCGTCTTCCCCGACGACGCAGTGACGGCAAGCGACCTGATCCGGTATGCGGACAGCGCCATGTACGAGGTGAAACGAAGCCGCAAGATCTCACGGTGCCACGGCCGTGTGAAAGGAGTGCATGCCTGATGGAATCCATACCGACAACCAGCTACAAAAACCGGTTTCCCTTTTCCCTTTCCGTGCCCTCCTGGCTTTACCCTGCGGGGTATGAGGAGAACGTGGCCCGCGTGGCCCCCTTTGTGGACGGGGTGGAGCTTCTCTTTTTCGAAGGCAGACCCGAGTGCCTGCCGGAGGCGAAAACCGTCCGGGCCCTTGCCTCCCTTCAGCAGGCCCACGGCCTCTCCTACAACATCCACATGCCCATCGACGAGAACCTGGCCTCGGTGGACCGTGCTGAACAGATCCGGTCCCTGGACGCCCACAAGCGGGTTTTCGAGTTGACGGCACCCCTTGCCCCGGTGACCCATACCGTCCACCTGGAGCGCCCTTCCGGCACGGATCCCGGGGCGTGGACGGAAGCCGCCCACAGGAGCCTTGAAGCCCTTGCAGGGGCCATGGACCCGGCCAGGGTCACCGTGGAGACCCTGGACTACGACCTGCTTCCCCTGGCCGACACCCTGGAGTCCATGGGCTACAGGATCTGCCTGGACCTGGGCCATCTGATTCACTTTGGCCTCCCCGTTGAAGAGACCATACGCCGCCTTGGTCCCCTATGCCGCATGGTTCACCTCCACGGCGTTGCCAACGGAAAAGACCACCGCGCCCTTCCCCTCATGGACCCTTCACTTTTTCACCGCCTCCTTCCCTTTTTGTGCTCCTACACCCACACCCTCTCCATGGAGATCTTCAAAGCCGCCCCTTGCTTTGAATCCATCGATTTTCTCGCCACCCATTTTTGATACCGCCAGCCTTTTACCTGTTTCCAGAAGAATGAAATGGGCATCTCCTGCAAAAGCGGTACCCCACGCGAATGCTCCGAAGCCGTTTGCGGGATGGTTGCCCCCATGCATTCGTCATAGGGTTTATAGGTGCCCCCGCCTGGCCGCCAAAGGCAGCCAAGTTAAAGACGCCTCCGGCGGCCCTGCCGGGGGCCAAACTTTTGAAAAGTTAGATAAACAGGTCTTGCTCGCTTATCCAGAAACCTTCGCGAATGTCCTCACCCTGAGGAACGAAGGGAGAGGGCATTCGCAACCTGGGGTTCAGGGGTGGCGAAGCCACTTAGGCTAAAAATCCCCTGGCCGCCGGAGGCAGGCATTGGCCGCTCACTTTGCTCATAGAAGGCAACTGAATGGTTTAATGCGCTGGTCCTTGCCCCTGCTTGACACGTCCGGATGGGTGGTTAATTTTTCCGTTGAACGCATCGATAAGGACGCTAAAGCTTCTGCGATGGACAAAGCGAAACGCTGTGAGGGCCCGACCGTGGGGGAAGGGTCTTTCAGGACGAAAAGGAGTGGATGATGCGATTTGATCGATTGACGGTGAAGTCCCAGGAGATGATCCAGGAGGCCCATGAGATGGCCTCGCGCAAGGGCAACCCACAGATTGAACCCGAGCACATGCTGGCGGCCATGGTGGGGGACCGGGAGGGGATTGTCCTCTCGATTTTCCGAAAAATGGGGGTTCCTTTAGAAGGGCTCTCCGGTCAGCTGGCCGAGCTCATGGGGCGCCTGCCCCAGGTGAGCGGGGCCGCAGGGGACGCTGCCTTGTCCCGGGAGTCCAGGCAGGTCTTAAGCCAGGCCTTTGACGAAGCCGAGGCCATGAAAGACGAGTACGTCAGCGTGGAACACCTTCTCCTGGCCCTTGCCGGGTGCGGGAAAAAAGGGATGAAGGAGCTTTTTGCCCGGTTCGGCCTCACCCGGGAGTCCCTGCTTTCGGTGCTGATGGAGATCCGGGGCAGCCAGCGGGTCACCGACCCCAACCCGGAAGCGACCTACCAGGCCCTGGAGAAGTTTTCCCGGGATTTAACGGCGTTGGCCCGGGCCGGCAAGCTGGACCCGGTCATCGGTCGGGACGAAGAGATCCGTCGCGTGGTGCAGGTGCTCTCCAGGCGCCGGAAGAACAACCCGGTGCTCATCGGGGAACCCGGCGTGGGCAAGACCGCCATTGTGGAGGGGTTGGCCCGTCGCATCGTGGAAGGGGACGTGCCCGAGATCCTCAAGAACAGGCGCCTTGCGGCCCTGGACATGGGGGCCCTGGTGGCGGGCGCCAAGTTTCGGGGTGAGTTTGAAGAGCGGCTGAAGGCTGTCCTTAAAGAGGTGGAGGACGCCGACGGCGAGATCGTCCTGTTCATCGACGAACTTCACACCGTGGTGGGTGCCGGTGCCGCAGAAGGGTCCATGGACGCTTCCAACCTGTTGAAGCCTGCCCTGGCTCGCGGTGTGTTGCGCTGTGTGGGAGCCACCACCCTGGATGAGTACCGAAAATACATCGAAAAGGATGCGGCCCTGGAGCGGCGTTTCCAGCCGGTCTTTACCGCTGAGCCCAGTGTGGAGGACACCATCTCCATCCTGCGCGGGCTTAAAGAAAAGTACGAGGTGCACCATGGGGTGCGCATCAAGGATTCGGCCATTGTGGCGGCGGCCACCCTCTCCAACCGCTACATCGCCGATCGCTTCCTGCCGGACAAGGCCATCGACCTCATTGACGAGTGCGCCTCCAGGCTCCGCATCGAGATCGACAGCATGCCCGCCGAGATCGATGAGATGATGCGGCGCATTACCCAGCTGGAGGTGGAGAAGCAGGCCCTCACCAAGGAGAGCGACCGGGGCTCCAAGGACCGGCTGGAAGCCCTTGAAAAGGAGCTGGGACAGCTCCGGGAAGAGGCCAACAGCAAGAAGGCCCACTGGGCCAACGAAAAGGCGATAATTGATGGGATCCGGGGTCTCAAGGAAGAGCAGGAACAGCTGGGGATAGAAGAGGAGCGGGCTGAGCGCGAAGGGGACCTGGCCAAGGTGGCAGAGCTTCGTTACGGGCGAAGTGATGAACTCAGGAAAGCCCTGGATGAAGCCAAGGAGACCCTTTCCGAGCTTCAGAAAGACCGGAAAATGCTCAAGGAGGAGGTGGACGACGAGGACGTGGCCGAGGTGATCTCCCGCTGGACCGGCATTCCGGTGGCCAAGATGCTGGAAGGGGAGATGGAGCGCCTTTTGGCCATGGAAGAGGGGCTGGGCAAGCGCGTGGTGGGTCAGAAACGGGCCATTTCGGCTGTTTCCGACGCGGTACGCCGCGCCCGATCCGGGCTCCAGGACGCCAACCGGCCCGTGGGCTCCTTCATCTTCATGGGCCCCACCGGGGTGGGCAAGACCGAACTGGCCAAGGCCCTTGCCGAGTTTCTCTTTGACGATGAGCGGGCCCTGGTGCGCATCGACATGAGTGAGTACATGGAGAAACACGCGGTGGCGCGGCTCATCGGGGCGCCTCCGGGGTATGTGGGCTACGACGAAGGCGGGTACCTCACCGAGGCCATCCGCAGGCGGCCCTATGCCGTGGTGCTTTTCGACGAGATCGAAAAGGCCCATCCGGACGTCTTCAACCTCCTGCTCCAGATTTTGGATGACGGGCGGATGACAGACAGCCAGGGACGCACCGTGGATTTCCGGAACACCCTCATCATGCTTACCTCCAACATCGGCAGCCATGTGATCCAGGAGTACGGCGGCAAGAACCGCCCGGAGATGGAGGCCAAGGTGGAGTCCATGCTGCAGGCGTCGTTCCGGCCCGAGTTCCTCAACCGCATTGACGAGACCGTGATTTTCGACAGCCTGACCCGGGAAGACCTGTCCCGCATTGTGGAACTTCAGCTCAAGCGGGTGAGCGAGCGCCTTAAGGCTCGGGGCATCGGCTTTTCCGTGTCCGAGGCGGGGGTGGCCCACCTGGTGGACGCCGGGTACGACCCCGTGTTCGGAGCCCGGCCCCTGAAGCGCGCCATTCAGCGGGAGGTGGAGAACCCCCTGGCCGTGGAGATCCTCAAAGGGCGTTTTGGGGACGGCGACAGTGTGGCCGTGGATGTGGGGGGCGATGGCCTTGAATTTCGCATGGGTGATGAGTCAAGATAGCAAATAGAAGTTTCCTTTTCGAGGAAGCTGGAAAACACTCAAAGGTCGGAACAGCAGAGTAATGGATGCTGTTTCGACCTTTTTTTATGTAATTTAGGCGGCGCTTCGGGAGGTGCACGGAAGTGAAATATTTGCGTAGGATGATTGGGTAAATGAGGATTATTCTGCTTTACTTTGACATGGGGATCATGTAATCATGCTTATTTACGACTCCCTCGTAAAGTGAGGAAATATCCGCCCCGTGGGGCGGTACGGTATAGTGAGACCCGCGTCCGCAGGGATGCTCGGAATATGGCCGACGCCATGCACCGACCTGCGGACCATCGCAGTTCCGGCCCGGATTTCGCGCTATGCGCCACCGCAACGAAAAAGACCCGCAGCAATCGCCAATCTCCGGCATGGTAGTCCTGCGGCCGGGATTGCGGGTGTGGCGAGTCCTTCCTAACGATTTAAAGGAGTTAACTATGGGGAAAACAATGAAGACCATTGACGGCAACACCGCTGCCGTCCATGTCGCCTACGCCTTCAGTGACGTGGCGGCACTGTATCCGATTACGCCTTCAACGCCCATGGGCGAAACCGCCGACGCGTGGGCAGCCGCATCCCGGAAAAACATTTTTGACCAGGAAGTGATGGTTCGCCAGCTCCAGTCCGAGGCCGTGTGGCCGGCGGCGCGGTTTACGTAACTGGCAGCCGGGGCGCTGACCACCACCTTCACCGCCTCCCAGGGCCTCCTGCTCATGATTCCCAACATGTACAAGATTGCAGGGGAGCTCCTGCCCTGCGTCTTCCATGTGTCGGCCCGTGCTGTTGCCGCCCATGCCCTGTCCATCTTCGGGGATCACCAGGACGTCATGGCCGTTCGGCAGACCGGTTTCGCCCAGCTCTGCTCCGGCAACGTCCAGGAAGTCCAGGACCTGGCCCTGGTGGCCCATCTGGCAACCATCGAGAGCCGGGTGCCCTTTGTCCACTTCTTTGACGGGTTCCGAACCTCCAGCGAGATCCAGAAGATCGAGATGATCGATTACGAGGACATGAAAGACCTCGTGAACATGGATGCCCTGGAAGAGTTCCGCGCCAACGCCATGAACCCTGAGCACCCCGAGATTCGCGGCACCGCCCAGAACCCGGATATCTACTTCCAGGGTCGTGAGGCCGCCAACCTCTATTATGAGGATGTGCCCAACATCGTGGCCGAGTACATGGAGAAGGTCACCAAGCTCACCGGCCGCCCCTACCGTCTCTTCGACTACGTGGGCCACCCCGAGGCCGAGCGGGTTGTCATCGCCATGGGCTCCGGCTGCGAAGCCCTGGAAGAGGCTGTCTCCAAGCTGACCGCCATGGGTGAGAGGGTAGGCCTCGTCAAGGTTCGCCTCTATCGTCCCTTCAGCGCCGAGCACCTCCTGCAGGCCATTCCGGCCACGGCGTCCACCATCACCGTTCTGGACCGCACCAAGGAGTCCGGAAGCATGGGCGAGCCCCTCTACCTGGATGTTGCCGCCGCGTACATGGAGATGGGGGAGATGCCCCAGATCCTAACCGGTCGCTACGGCCTGGGCTCCAAGGAGTTCACCCCGGCCATGGCCAAGGCGGTCTTCGACAACATGAAGGTCACCGGGCCCAGGAATCACTTCACCGTGGGCATCAAGGACGACGTCTCCTACAGCTCCCTGGAAGTGGACGAGAGCTTCGATGCCGGCATCGAAGGCACCGTCAACTGCAAGTTCTGGGGCCTTGGCTCCGACGGAACCGTGGGTGCCAACAAGAGCGCCATCAAGATCATCGGCGACAACACCGACATGTACGCCCAGGGGTACTTTGCCTACGACTCCAAGAAGTCCGGCGGCATCACCGTGTCCCACCTGCGTTTCGGGGACGAGCCCATCAAGAGTACCTACCTTGTGGACAAGCCAGATTTCGTGGCCTGCCACAAGTCCAACTACGTCCACCTCTACGATGTGGTGGATGGGATCAAAGAGGGCGGCACCTTCCTCATCAACGCCCCCTGGACGGCCGAGGAGATGGAGGCAGAGCTTCCCGGCTCCCTCAAGAGTATCCTGGCCGCCAAGAAGATCCGTTTCTACGCCATCGACGCGGTGAAGGTCGCCGCCAACGTGGGCCTCGGCGGACGTATCAACATGATCATGCAGACCGCCTTCTTCAAGCTGGCCAATGTGATGCCCTTTGAGGAGGCCATTGCCCTCCTGAAAAAAGACATCAAGAAGACCTACATGAAGAAGGGCGATGCCATCGTGGACATGAACATCGCCGCTGTGGACCAGGCCCTGGAAGGCCTTGTGGAGATTCCCGTGCCTGAGGCGTGGGCCGAAGCCAAAGATGCCGCCTCCGAAGCCGAAGAGGCACCGGAGTTCATCACCGATGTGCTTCGACCCGTCAATGCCCAGAAGGGTGACTCCCTGCCCGTCTCCACCTTCCCCGCCGACGGTGTCTTCCCCGTGGGTACCTCGCGCTACGAGAAACGCGGCGTGGCCATCGAAGTGCCCGAGTGGATCGCTGAAAACTGTATCCAGTGTAACCAGTGCTCCTTTGTCTGCCCCCACGCGGCCATCGTTCCCATTGTGGTGAGCGACGCTGAGCTGGCCGATGCGCCGGAAAGCTTTGCCACGCTGCCCGCCGCCGGCAAGGAACTCAAGGAGTACAAGTTCCGCATCCAGGTCAACGCCATGGATTGTCTGGGCTGCGGCAACTGTGCCGATATCTGCCCGGCAAAGACCCCGGCCCTGGTGATGAAGCCCATCGCCTCCCAGGCCGAGGCCGAGGCGGACAACTTCGCCTTTTCCAAGACCGTGGAGTACAAGGAAGGCCTGCTCAAGCGCGAGTCCGTCAAGGGCAGCCAGCTCATGCAGCCCCTTCTGGAGTTCTCCGGTGCCTGTGCGGGCTGCGGGGAGACTCCCTATGTGAAGGTCCTCACCCAGCTCTTCGGCGAGCGCATGACCATCGCCAACGCCACGGGTTGTTCCTCTATCTGGGCGGGGTCCGCCCCCTCCTTCCCCTATTGCGCCAACAAAGACGGGTTCGGTCCCACCTGGGGCAACTCTCTCTTTGAAGACGCTGCCGAGTTTGGTTACGGCATGGCCCTGGCCACGAACCAGCGGCGCCAGAAGCTTGCCGACCTCATGGCCGAGGCCCAGGATTGCGAGATCTCCGACGAGATGAAGGCCGCCATGAAGAACTGGTCCGAGAACATGGGCGACGCCAAGCTCTCAAGGCAGTACGGGGACGAGATCAAGGCACGCCTTCTCACGGAGATGGGAGACCCCATCCTCGATGAGATCGATGCCATGAACGACCTGTTCACCAAGAAGTCCCACTGGATCTTTGGCGGGGACGGCTGGGCCTATGACATCGGTTTCGGCGGCCTGGACCACGTCATTGCCTCCGGGGAAGACGTGAACATCCTGGTCATGGATACCGAGGTTTACTCCAACACCGGCGGTCAGGCCTCCAAGGCGACCCCCACCGGTGCCGTGGCCAAGTTTGCCGCCTCCGGCAAGAAGATCGGCAAGAAGGACCTTGGCCTCATCGCCATGAGCTACGGCTATGTCTACGTGGCCTCCGTCTCCATGGGCGCCAACAAGCAGCAGCTCATGAAGGCCTTTATCGAGGCGGAAAACCACCCCGGACCTTCCGTGGTGATCTGCTACGCCCCGTGTATCAACCAGGGCATCAAAAAAGGCATGGGCAAGACCCAGGAAGAGATGAAGCTTGCGGTGGCCTCCGGGTACTGGCCCCTGTATCGCTACAACCCTGCCCTGGCCGAAGAGGGCAAGAATCCCTTCATCTTTGAATCCAAAGAGCCCGACGGCACCATTCAGGACTTCCTGGCCGGCGAGAACCGTTTTGCCAGCCTGGAGCAGATGTTCCCTGAAGAGTCCAAGAAGCTCCGCGGTCAGATCGAGATGGAGTTCGCCAAGCGCTACGAACACTACAAGCGCCTTGCCGAGTAACCCGCAGGGATTTGGGTCGCGGTAACACAGCGATCCTTCAGGGTGAAACACCTTGAAAACGTGAGGTAAACAAATCAGGCAGGGGTCTCTTGCGCGGTGCGCAGTTGGCCCTTGCCTTTTTTTCTGGTTTGATGTTTGATGACCTGCGGTATCGCACATGCTTTACGCTTCGTGCCCCAGGCTCATCACATGTGCTTACGGACTGCGCCGTGAACCCGGAAGGCAGGCTGGTGTCTGTGTGAAACCTGGTTGTTGAATTTTTAAAAAAAGTTGGTCCCCCCGGCAGGGCCGCCGGAGGCAATGGGGCTCAACATGATCTATATATAAGGAAGGGCTTTATGGAGTTTTTAACCGGCGGAAACGAAGGATGCAGCGGGTGCAGCGCTGCCCAGACATCATGCAACCACTGCGGCGCCTGCTGCACCGGGGGCGGACCGGTGCTGCGGTCCCAGGATGAGAGGCTTATCAAGACAGGAAAACTCGACCTTTCCGTGCTGTACACCCTGAGGGCCGGAGAGCGCATGTTCAATAAAGAGTCCCTGAAGATGGAGCCCCTGGCCACGGATCAGATCAAGATCAAGGTGGACCCCGAGACTCTGCGCTGCCTGTTCCTGACCCCTGAGAACCGTTGCGACATCTACAGCCAGAGGCCTTTTGAGTGTCGGTCCTTCAAGTGTTGGGACGAGCGGGAGATCGTGGAGGTTTACGCTTCGGTGCCGACAAGATCGGCGGGATCAAGGGGCTCTGGGACCTGGTGGCAGACCACCACGAGCGCTGCAGCTATGACCTGCTGGACGAGCTGATCCGGAAGGTCGACGACACCGGCGACCAGGAGGCCGCTGAAAAGGTCTGTGAGATGATCGCCTACGACCGGAGCCTCCGGGAGACCCTGGTGGAGAGCGGCAGGGTCAAGGCAGAGATCCTTGATTTTCTCTTTGGGCGGCCTCTGACCACCACCATTGTGATGTTCAACTACCGCATCAGTTGGAGGATCAGAACGTCCTTGTGGCTGTCTCCTGAGGCAGAACGCGTTCGTCGGCAGACTGCTGTTGCACCAGATTAAAAAAGCTCACCGGGAATTCCCGGTGAGCTTTTTTTATGGTGCGTGGTTCGCATTACCCTTATGCCGGGCGTTTTGCGGGCTGCTTAGAGAAAATCTTTCTGGTACAGCTGGTAGACGTACGCATGGTACATGTGGTTGGCGATGCGCAGGGGCATGTTCCATGTGCCTCCGCAGAACATCAGGTGATCCATCCAGTAGACCTTGTCGGCATTGCCGTAGCGGGGGCAGGTGGCGAAGGGGGAGCTGTCGTTCATCTGTCCGTCGGTGTCCACCAGGGGGCAGTTTTTGACATTGATGTGGGTGATGTTGGCCACCATCTCTTCGGTCACGGGCTGGCTTGCGCTGTCAATAATGCCCTGCTCAACCAAGGTGGCTGCGGTGAGGCCGGCTGCGTTGAAGCAGGTGGTTTTGACCCCGGTTTTCAGGCCGGTGATCTGCGCCAGGCCACCGCCCAGGCTGTGGCCGGCAATTTCCATGGTGTAGCTGTTGGCATCGGCAAAGGCCTTCAGGCCCACGGCGAGGTCCACGGCTTTATCGTACTGGACCGACCCGATGGAGTTTACGAAAATATTGAGGGCCTGCCGGACGTCGGCAATCCAGTCGTTAACGTTGAGGGCTTCGGTGCCCCTGAAGACCAGAACAAGCTGCCCGGGGTTGTGGATGTTGATGTACACCTTTGCGTCCAGGCCGTCCCAGCCGCCCACATAGGTGTCCAGCAGGGTTGTCACTGCCGAACGCTGCGCTTCGGTCATGTAGTTCAGGACGTTTTCATCCCGTACAACATTGAGGTAGTTGGATGAATTGCCCACAAAGTCGAGTTTGTTCAGCAGGAAGGGCGCCAGTCTGTCCAGCATCCAGTCCCAGGCGTTGTCGTAGATCCGTGCCGTGAGGTTGGCCATGTCCAGGATGTATTCGTATTCAACCTGGGTCATCTGGGGTGGGAGGCCGGAGCCATCAACGTCCCTGACATCGGCCGCAAGCGCGGACCCGGTTAACACAAAGAAAAAACCAATCATCATCACAAGTCGTCTCATTTCACCTAATCTCCTTTAGCGATGACTAAATTAAATGCAGTGCTTACATTGTATGATCGGCGCACAGTATGCGCGGTGGTTATCTTATGTGAGATGGCCCAGCCCGGCAGTGGGATGGCCGTTTGTCAACAATGGGTTAAGGGTGCATGTCGCGCCGCATGTGGCTTGCGTTTGCCACTGAATTTAGGCGAACGCAAGGGCCTGAAGGGAGCATCGGCGACCGATACCTAAGGGCAGGTGGAGGATCGCGATGGTTTCAACGTATTCTTGCGGGTATTTATCCCTTGGCTCCGGTGCTGCTCGTGCGGCGATGCGTTTTTATGGTGTAGTGAAATGGATACTTGGTCTTTTTTATTGATAAATGCCATATTTCTAATAACATCGAATCATTAAATATTGATCATGGGGTGTGCCAATGATTAAAGGGTGATGTCAGTCATATATATATCTACATTTTATGTGTCAATAATAATTTCTAAGGCGGTGCGGGTGTGAGTTAAGGGGAGGATGACTTAAGGCATGGGCGAACGCCATCAAAAGGCTGGGTGTTGTCTTGTTTCAGTTGTGCGGAAACAGGTTAACCACCTGTAAGCTATCGGCTTTAGTGTTGAAGGTTAAAACTCGTTGCGGGTGTTGGGCAGGAAGTAGCGCATGGGGTGGGACCTGACCTCGGTGAGTTTTTTTTGGTCGATGTCCACGAGGTGGAGGCCTTCTGTAAGGCGTGGAGGTCCCGCAAGGTGCCCCGAGGGGTCAAAGGCCAGGGCCAGGGCCGGAAAGGAAAGGTGCGCTTCGTTGGTGCCGCACTGGTTGACGGCAGCCACCCAGAAGCTGTTGTCAAAGGCCCGGGACGGCAGGTGACGCATCCAGGAATCGTATTTCTCTTCGCTGGTGCCCCTGGGGGAGGCGTGGGGGAGGATCACAAGGTCTGCACCCTGCTGGGCCAGGTGGTGAAAGGCCAGGGGGAAGTGGGCGTCGTAGCAGAGCATCATGCCAATGGAAAACCCCTTGAAGGAAAAGAGGGGCAGGCCGGTCCCGGCACTGTAGAGTCCCTTTTCCGGCGGGGCCAGGTGGAGCTTTCGGTAGGTGGTGTGACTTCCGTCCGGTAAAAGGGCTGTGTGGGAGGCGAACAGCTCACCGGAGGAGGCCTTTTCCGTATACCCGGCAAGGATCCCTAAGCCGGTTTCGTTTACGGCCTCCTGAATGATGCAGAGGGCCTCGTCTTCGGTGATTGCCCGTTCAAAGGCACCGGTGCCGTTGGCATAGCCGGTGAGGGAGAGCTCGGGAAAAACGATGAGGTCGGCCCCGGCCTCCCGGGCCTTGCGACTGCTGCGATGAAGGGTGTCTCTGTTGCCGGAAGGGTCGGCAAGGGAGGCAGGAACGGCGGCCAGGGCAAGGCGCAGGGTTTCCATGGCTACTCCACGGTGAATTCGGCGCGAATTTTAAAGATATGGGTGGCTGGCAGGTTGTAGATACTGGTGACCCCGGTACGCTCGGCAATTTCAGCCAGGTTGGCCTCAATCTGGGCCACGGAGTCTTCGATGAAGGTGAACCAGACGTTGAACTCGTCATCCCGGACGTAGTTGTGGGTAACGCCTTTGTAGCTGTTGACCACCTCGGCAAAGGTCTCAAGCTTATCCTCGGGAACCCTGGCCCCGCAGAGGGTGCTGTGAAAGCCCACTTTTTCGGGGCTGAAGTTGCCGCCGATACGGCGGATGATACCCATCTCCTTGAGCTTTGCCACCCGCGTGATCACCTCGGCTTCATCCATGGACAGCGCGTCGCCGATGGCGGCATAGGGCCGTTTGCAGATGGGAAAATCGGATTGGATGTGGTTGATGATCTGCTTGTCCTTCTCTTCGAGGGTCATGTACGGATGCTCCTTTGGCCGCTCATGGGTAATCGCCTGGCAGGGCCTTATAATAAAGGGGGCCTGCATGTCGTGTTTCTTGAATTCGATATCTTATGATGCCGGGGCCGTTGCGTCAACCGTTGGGGCCGGGTGCCATCGGGTCAACGCATTTATCCATTCAGTTGCCTCCGGCGGGTCGCTTTTTGAAAAAAGCTCCGCAAAAACGTTCCGGCAATCAAGGCGCTTGTCTTCTGCTCCTTGATAAAGAAGAATAAGAGGGGCTATGCGCCTGTTGGTGCCGCAGCCCTTCAGGACCTTACCCCGGAAGGCACTTGAGGACCACCCGGCGTTTGCGGGGGCCGTCGAATTCGGCAAGGTAGATGCCCTGCCAGGTGCCGAGGACAGGGCGTCCCTCTTGGATGAAAATGATCTCGGATGAGCCGGTAAGGCTTGTCATGACGTGGGCATCAGAGTTTCCCTCCAGGTGCCGGAAGGCCGGGTGGTCGGGGAACGCCTTTTTCAGGGCGTAGATCACATCTTCCTGAACGGCGGGATCGGCGTTTTCATTGATGGTGACGGCAGCGGTGGTGTGGGGCACGAACAGGAAGAGGACGCCGTCGTGGCAGCCCCATCGGTCTATTTCTGCCTGCACGTCAGAGGAGATATCCACCAGCTCTTTGTTTTTTGTGGTCTGGATCAGAAGGGAAGTCTGCATGGGCGTTTGGGAAAGGCTTATAGGGTGAGGGGCTTAAACCAAAAAAGGCCCCGCCGTTACCGACAGGGCCTGATTTGATAAACTTAAAAACGGCGTCCGGTGACTATACGCAACCGGTGGGCTTGGGAAGACCAGCCATTTTGCAGGCGCCTTTGCCGGGGCCTGAGGGGAACAGCTCGTAGATGTGCTTGAGCTTGAACTTGGTCAGCTTGGAGAGAACGCGAACCATGGGAGCGATACCGTTTTTACGGTAGTAGTCCTGAAGAACGTCGATAACGAGCTTGTGCTCGTCGTTCAGCTCTGCAATACCTTCTTCTTTCATAACGATCTCCAGCCACTCTTCGGTGAACTGGTTGAAGTCAAGAAGGAAACCATCCTCATCTACGTCAAACGACTTTCCGTACCTGTGGTTACGGCCATTGAATCAAAACCTCCTGTTGAGAATTATCAATTTGAAAGGCTTATCCCTTATTTTGTCCTGTCCACTTCGAAGAGAAGAAATACAGTAAAGAAAGGGCAATGTCAACCCGTAACATACAATATGTTACGGGTTTAACCGCCTATATTCGTTTACTGATCCTCTTCCGGCATCTCATTGAGCTTGTCGAGGGTGAAGACGGGGCCGTCTTTGCAGACCAGCTCCTTGCCGATGTTGCAGCGACCGCACATGCCGATGCCGCATTTCATTCGGTTTTCGAGGCTCATGATGATGTGATCAGGCTTGTAACCAAGCTTGTCCAGGACAGGCTTGGTAAACTTCAGCATCATGGGGGGGCCGCAGAGGATGGCGTAGGTATCGTCATCGGCCTGGGGCGCCTGGGTTTCGGTGATGGTGGGCACGAAACCGGTGTGATATTTCCAGTCGGATGCATGGTGCCGTCAACGGTGAGGTTGAGGTCGTTGATTGCCGCTTTCCGCTCCACCACTCCATCCTTATAAAGGATCATGCCGGGGTTACGCGCACCGTAGATCACGTCCAGTCGGCCGAAGCGCTTGCGGTTTTCGGGCTCGAGCAGGTACTTGATGGTGGAACGCAGGGTGGTAAAGGCAAAACCGGCGCCGATGATGACGATGTTTTTGCCTTCGAGGTCCTCGATGGGATACCAGTTGCCCAGAGGGCCTCGGATGCCCATGATGTCGCCTACCTTCATGTTGTGAAGGTGGTCGGTCACTTTATTCATCGAACACGGTAAACATGACAAAGCCCTTCTCGGAAGGGGAGGAGGCGATGCCAATGGGGATTTCACCCTGACCGGGGATGGAGAGCTCTGCGAACTGTCCAACCTTGTAGGCAAATTTCTCTTCATCTTCCGGGTTGAGAAAGACAAACTTAAAGGTTCTGAGCGTTTTATCCGCGGTCGCAACCTGAATGTCGTCAATGCGAACGGGATACGCCTTATAAGGATTCTGCACAGGTCTTCTCCTTTTTTTAGCTGGCGGCTTCGTAACCGTTCATCTTGTTACAGATGCTGCGGATATCAATGTTGGCAGGGCACTGCTGAACGCAGCGGCCGCAGCCCACGCACATCAGGCCCTTGTCGTACTTGTCGACAAAGTACTTGAGCTTGTGCATGAAACGCTGACGGAAGCGCTGATGCTTCTGTTCCCTGGGGTTGTGGCCGGAGCCGTGCAGGGTGAACAGAGAGGTCATGCAGCTGTCCCAGTTTCTCATGCGCACACCGTCGTTGCCCTTGTTTTCGTCCTGGATGTCGAAACACCAGCAGGTGGGGCAGGCGTAGGTGCAGGTCCCGCAGTTGATGCATGCAAAGGAGAGTTCTTTCCAGAACGGAGCATCGTAGAGATCGAGGCTGTTTTTGCCCCGAAGCTTGGAGGACTCCACCTTGCAGGTGATCTTGGCTTCGGCTTCGGCTTTTTTGGGCTCGAAGACAGATGCGTCGCCCTCGGCGTCCCAACCGGCTGCGGCCAGGAGCTTCTCCCCTTTTTCCGTCAGGGCTTTGGCCTCGTAGGCATCGCCGCAGTCGGAGAGGAGAACGTCGAGGCCTTCCTCGTGGTAGGGGCCGCATCCTGCGCTGGTGCAGAAGCATGTGTCGCAGGGGGCGTCACAGGCCAGGCCCACAAAGGTGGTGGCTTCGTAAGAGTCCATCCAGAAGGGGTCGCGGTAGTCTTCGGTGTCGAAGTTCATGCGGACCAGGGCCAGGGCCTTGGCGTCGCAGGGTCGCATCCCGATGACGGCCCGGGGGGAATAATCCTTGGGAGCGTCCTTGAGGAGGTGGTGTTCCGGATCAGACTCGTCCAGGCTGTACGTAAACATCGGCTCGGACTGGGGGAAGACCACGGACTTGGGGGAGAGACGGGTGTTGGTGTACGCCATGTCCGGCGTTTCGTCACTCGTCAGTTCCTTGTATTCGTGGGCATCACCCTGCATCACGGGGCCGAAGAGGCGGTAACCACTTCTGCGGCTGTAGAATCCGCGGCCCATGTATTTTTATCAATTTTGATGACCTTCATGATATTTGCCCTTGTTCATATGATGGTTCATTCGCTCAGTTCAGATAACACAAGAGAGGCGAACGGGATTACATGATGAATTTTTCGGGATCGTCCAGCTTGAAGCTGTCCAGCGGCGGACGCTGGTCGACGGTAAGTCCCGCTTCCCAACCGTAGAGCTCGTAGCAGTCTTTTTCGAGCTTCTTGGTGAAATTGCGCACCTTGATGTTCTGGGGGCAGGCCGCTTCGCAGGCGCCGCAGTCGGTGCAGCGGCCGGCGCAGTGGTAGGCCCTCAGGAAGTGGTAGGTGCGAATATCGATGGGATCGGTTCCTTTGCCTACCCACTGGGGTCGGGCTTGGTGCAGGGCGAGCAGGTGGGGCGGTAGCGAGGGGCGTACGTTTCTGCACGCGTAGCAGCGGGTGCAGCCGGAGAGGAGCTCTTCGAAGAAGGCCCATTTCTCCTGGGTGTCCATGGCTTCAACCTTGCGGACGTCTTCGTAGCTGTCCACGTCCTTCTGCTCTTCCACGAGATCGGCACAGAGCTCGTCGTAGATGACGGGGTTTCTGTGGAGACAGGTGGCGCAGTTGGCCTGAAGCTGCTCGGGGTTGTTCTTGTCCACCATCCCTTTGCAGGGCACGCCGATGATCACAAGCTGATCGCGGGAGATCTTGTTTTCGATGATGTGGTTGACGATGTTTCGAGAATCACATCCCTTGGCGATGATGGCGATCTTTTCCGTACGGCCGGTGATGTAGTTGGCCAGGTTCAAACGGCAGTTTGCATCCCAGACAAGGTCTTTGGCATCTTCGGCTTTGGTGATCATGCAGGGCTCGTTGGTGTTGGCCACGGTTCCTTTACGGAATCCAACAACGCACTCGACGGTGCCGTCGTTCAAGAGCCTTTCCGATATCTCTTTGATTTTTCCGATGTATGATTCCATGGCTTAACCCTTCGCCGCGCTCTTTTTCACGTAATTGGTATTGGGACCCAGGGCCTTGACGGATTCCGTGACCTTGGTCACCACGTCCACGAACTTGGTGGACTCGGCGGACGAGATCCAGGAGAACTGCAGGCGGCCGGGTTCAACGCCCATATGCTCCATGAGGTTTTTCATCAGGGCGAACTTTCGACGTGCGTAGTAATTACCTTCCAGGTAATGGCAGTCACCGGGATGTCAGCCGGAAACCCAGACGGCATCGGCTCCTTCGCGCAGGGCGGCCAGGAAGAATTTGGGGCTCATGCGACCGGAACAGGGGATCCGGATCACGCGGACGTTGGCAGGGTACTGGGCTCTGCCCACACCTGCGAGGTCAGCGGCTCCGTAACTGCACCAGTTACAGAGAAAGCTGACGATTTTCGGTTCGAATTCAGCCATTTTTATTTAGTCTCCTTTGAATCCCGCCCCTTCGAAACACGCTCGGAAAGGGCGGGACAAACAGGTTTAATGCGAATCTGTCCTTACGCTTCGTTCAGGGCAAAGATCTGCGACATGATCTGGTCGTTATCAAAGCCCCTGTGGCGAATGGCACCGGATCGGCAGGAGCCGACGCAGAGGCCGCAGCCCTTGCAGAGTACGGGGTTGATCTGGGCCTTGCCTGCGTCTCGGCCTTCGGTCATGAAGGAAGGCGCGGAGTAGGGGCAGACGCTGACACAGATCCCGCAGGAGCTGCAGAGCGCGGGGTTCACATGGGCGACCTGGCCGCTGGTGTGAATGGTCTCACGGGCCAGCAGGGTGATGGCGCGGGATGCCGCTGCCTTGGCCTGGCCGATGGCTTCGTCAATGGGCTTGGGATAGTGAGCCATGCCGCAGAGGAAGACGCCGTCGGTTGCGAACTCGCTGGGACCGAGCTTGGCGTGGCGTTCCACGAAGAAGCCGTTGTCGTTCATGGGCAGCTTGAAGAACTGGGCAACCTTTTCATCCCGGTAGGGCACCACGGCGGTGGCCAGGGAGAGGAGGTCTGCTTCGATCTCAACTTCGCGCCGGAGAACGTGATCGACGGTCTTGATGGATACCTTGTCTCCGTTGACGGCGACAACAGGCTTCTTGTCCACGTCGTAACGGATGAAGATAACGCCTTTTTCGCGTGCTTCGCGGTAGAGATGCTCGCGCTCGCCGTAGGTCCGGATGTCGCGGTACAGGATGTATACGTTGGCAAGGGGATTGCGGCGTTTGATTTCCAGGGCGTTGTCGATGCTGTGGGTACAGCAGACACGTGAGCAGAAGGGACGCTCGGGCTCGCGGGAGCCGACGCACTGGATAAATACGGCTGAATTCACGGTGTTCAGCATCGGATCGTCGGCCTTGAGTTTCTCATCCATTTCAAGGCTGGTGACGATGCGGTCGCTGGAGCCGTAAGAGTATTCTGTGGGGGTGTAGGGCTGAGCCCCGGTGGCCATGACGGCAACCCCGTGCTTCAGGACGGTCTCCGCTCCGTTGGAAGCGAGGGTGGATTCGAAGTTGCCCACGAAGCCTTCCACGTTTTCCAGGGTGGTGTTCAGGTGAACGGTGATGTTCTCGTCCTTGGTCACGTCGTCGATGAGCTCGACCAGCTTCTCTGCCACATTCTCGCCGGAGGCGGTGCGGTAGAGGCGGTTGGCGTTGCCGCCAAGCTTGTCTTCGCGTTCAACGATGTGGGTGGCGTATCCCTGACGTGAGAGGCTCTGGGCAGTGGTGATGCCCGCAAGGCCCCCGCCGAGGACCATGGCGGTCTGGTTGACCTGGAGCTCGGCTTCTTCGAGGGGCTGGAAGAGGGCGACCTTGGCCACGGACATGCGAATGAGGTCCTTGGCTTTTTCGGTGGCCATCTCCGGCTGATCCTTGTGTACCCAGGAGTCCTGGTTCCGGATGTTGGTCATCTCGAAGAGGTACTTGTTGAGGCCGGCAGCCAGGAGGGTCTCCTGGAAGAGGCCTTCGTGGGTCTTGGGCGTACAGGCGGCAACCACAACGCGGTTGAGGCCTTTCTCCTTGATGGTCTCAGCGATCTTGTCCTGAGTATCCTGGGAACAGGAGAAGAGGTTGTTGGCCACGAACTCCACGTAGGGGAGGGACTTGGCGTACTCGGAGACAGCCTCCACGTCCACGGTGCCTGCGATGTTGGTACCGCAGGAGCAGACGAAGACGCCGATCTTGGGTCGTTCGCCGCCCACGTCGAGCTGGGGCACCGTCTCGGCTTCCTTGGTCACGGTGTTCCGTGCCGAGGCGATGGACTCGCCGGCCGCGGCAGCTGCCGCACTGGCGTCCACGATGGACTCGGGAATGTCTTTGGGGCCCTGGAAGGCGCCGCAGACGTAGATACCCTCACGGCTTGTGGCCACGGGGTTGAAGGCGGAGGTGGCGGCAAAGTTGCTGGGGGTAAGTTCAATGTCCAGCTTCTTGGCCAGTTCCACGGTTTCCGGAGCCGCCTCGAGACCGATGGAGAGGACGATCATGCCGAAGACTTCGGTCTTGATGGTGCCGTCTTCGGTGACGTAGCGTACTTCCAGGTCATCGGTTTCAGGAATGGGGTTGATGGTGTGTACGCGGCTGCGGACAAACCGGATACCACGATCCTTGCTCTTCTCGTAGTACTCTTCGAAGTCCTTGCCCGGAGTACGCATGTCCATGAAGAAGATGGCGCAATCCAGATCGTCCCCGTTGTGCTCCTTGGCCATGACCGCTTCTTTGATGGCGTACATACAGCAGACGCTGGAGCAGTGGCCGTTGTCGCAGCGGTTGATGTCCCTTGAGCCGATGCACTGGAACCAGGCGATCTTCTTGGGCTCTTCGCCGTCCTTGCTCCGACGGGTCAGGTGACCCTGGGTGGGGCCTGAAGCGGAGAGGATACGCTCGAATTCCAGAGAGGTAACAACGTTGGGGAACTTGGTGTACTGATAGGTGTCGAAAACGGAAGGATCAAAGGGCTTGAAGCCAGTGGCCAGGACCACGGAGCCGACGTTGAGGGTGGTCTCCTTGGCGGTCATCGTGTAATCGATGGCGCCGGTGGGGCAGACCTTCTCGCAGTTTCCGCACCTGTCCTTGGTAAGCTTGAGACAGGTGTCGGGATCAATGGCGTACTTAAGGGGTACGGCCTGATCATACTCGACGTAGATGGCTTTTCGCTTGATCAGATTAGCGTTGTAAGGGTCCGTGACCTTCTTGGGGCATTTTTCGGCACAGAGACCACAGGCGATACATTTGGACTCGTCCACGTATCGGGGCCTCTCGTTTAAGGTAACTTCAAAATTACCTGCCTCGCCCTGGATGTCGATCACGTCAGAAAGGGTTTTTAACTCAATGTTCAGATGCCGGCCGACCTCGACCAGTTTAGGTGAGATAATTCACATTGCACAGTCGTTGGTCGGAAAAGTCTTGTCCAGCTGGGACATGACACCGCCAATGGAGGCCCCTTTTTCGACCAGGTATACATAATAACCTGAATCGGCCAGATCCAGGGCAGTTTGCATACCGGCGATACCCCCCCCGACGACCATCACGGATCCGATTACATCCTTAGACATGGCTTCTTTCTCCTGTTGAATGGTGCGCAGGCGCATTCAAATCGCTGAGAACGGCCTTGCAGTGTTACAGAATATTCCAAATAAACCTGAAAAGTTATATTTCCAGAGTCGACGAGCGCGCTGGCTCGCAGCTATCTTACCTTATATTAAAGATAAAATGAGCAAATACACTTACTACCCGCTATATTGGGTGTTGTCAATAGAATTATATTTATATATTAAGGGACTAAATGTCCGGTATCCGTGCGGCTGTTCAATGGTGGACAACGGGAGAAACCGGCGTGAATCCGTTTAGGCTTGTTTACATTATTTACTGGTATGAATAGAAAAATTGTTGTGATATGTGGACCCACCGGTGTAGGAAAAACCTCTGCGGCCATAGAGGTTTGCAGACGGTTTTCAGGGGAAGTGGTCGGGGCGGATTCCATGCAGGTTTATCGGCAAATGGACATCGGCACGGCCAAACCCACCGAAGAGGAGCAGCGTCTTGCCGTTCATCACATGATTGACGTGGTGGACCCTGATGAACCTTACGACGCCGCCCTTTTTGCGGCCCAGGCCGATGGGGTGATCGACGCCCTGTGCGATGGCGGGGTGCTGCCCGTGGTGGCCGGCGGCACCGGCCTTTATGTGAAAGCCCTGGTTCACGGGCTCTCCGAGGCGATCCCGTCGGATCCCGTCATTACCGAGAGGCTTACGGCCGAGGTGGAGGCCTCGGGGCTTGCCCCCCTTTACGCCCGATTGGTTCAGGTGGACCCGGCGTATGCTGAGAAAATAAGCGAAAACGATCCGTTGCGCATTGTTCGAGCCCTCTCTGTTTTCGAGGCCACGGGCAAGCCCTTCAGCGCCCACCACGCAGAGCACGCCTTTGCACAGGCCCGCTACGATGCCCTCAAGGTCTGTCTCTTTTCGGACCGGGAGACCCTGTACGACCGCATCAACCGGCGCGTGGACCTCATGGTGGCCGAGGGCCTTCTGGACGAGGTCAAAGGGCTCCTTGCCCGTGGCTACCACCGGGGCCTGAAGTCCATGGGGTCCATCGGGTACCGGCACATGGTGGAGCACCTGGAGGATGGCGTGCCCTGGGAGGAGACTGTCAGGCTCCTGAAGCGGGACACGCGAGCAGTGCCAAGCGGCAGCTGGCCCTTGGCTTCGGCCGACCCGACATGATCTGGCTGGACCCCGGGGATACCGAAGGTCTTTTTGCGGCTGTGGAATCGTTCCTTGCATGACAACCCACTATATTAAGGATGGCCAAAGGGTATGGCGATAAAGAACCCGTTGATAAAAAAAGGGGCCCGGGCACTGCTTTTGCTGGTGCTTATTCTGTGTTTGGTCGGTTGCGGGCAAAGGGGGTACGGCCCTGAGCGGGTCCTGCCGGAAGATGAGCAGCTTTTTGTCCGTGCGGAAGAGGCCTTTGGCGCACGGCGATACGACCAGGCGCTGGAGATGTATGCCGACGTGGTGGGCCGTTATCCCGACAGCCATGTGGCCGCTGCAGCCCTGTTGAAGCAGGGGATGATCTACGGCCTTACCGGTGCCTACGGCAAGGCCGACGTCGCACTGGCCCGGGTGGCTGAGGCATATCCTGAGAGCCCCCTTGTGCCTGTGGCTCTGGTGGAGTCCATGATTCTTTCCTATCGCCGGAGGCCCAGGGGTGATGCAAAGGGTGCGGCCATTCCAGATACCCTCTCTCCATCCGATTATCTGATGCGAAAATACGCCGTCATGGGGGATGCCTACCTGGCCCTGGGGGATACTGTGGACGCCGTGGGCGCCTATTTCAAGGCGTGCGAACTGGCCCATCCTGCAGAGCGCAGGGGGGTGACGGTCCGTCTCCGGCAGACTGTGGCCAACCTGACCCTTTCGGAATCCCTGGAGATGCTTTCGCGGGTCCACGACAAGGAGAAAAGGGGGTACCTGCTTCTGAGGCGCATGCGGGCCCTGGTCGAGGACGGGCAGGGTGACGAGGCCCTCCGGGGGGCGGTGGAGTTTCTGAGCCTTTACGCGGTTCACCCGGTGCGTGATGAGGTGGTGGCCTTTCGGGAGGCCCTCAGTCAGACCCATTTTAACCCCAGGGTGCTGGGATGCCTGTTGCCCTTTACGGGCCGGTATGCCGAGTACGGGCGCCAGGCACGGGAGGGGATTGAGCTTGCCTTCCAGTCCATGGCCGCTGACGAAAGGTATCGGGATGCCCAGTTGATTTTCCGGGATACGGGCTCAGATGACGAGACGACGCGCCAGGCCGTTCGTGAGCTGGTGGAGGCAGGGGCCGCAGCCATCATCGGTCCGGTGGGCAACGTGGAGAGCGCCGCGGCCGAAGCCCAGCTCAGGGGGATTCCCCTCATGACCATGACGGGCAAAGAGGGGATCACCGCCTCCGGCGACTTTGTTTTCCGGAACTTCATAACCCCCAGGATGCAGGTTCGCTCCGTGGTCTCCTACGCCTTTGAGGTGCTGGGCTTAAACGATTTTGTGATCCTCTATCCCGATGAACCCTATGGCCGGGATTTCATGAACCTGTTCTGGGATGAGGTGGAGACACTTGGGGAGGAGTTGGGTGGAGGCCTACGCGGCCGGTACCGTGGACTTTTCACGGGCCATCAAGAAGCTGACCGGGCTCTGGTACGCCAAGCCCCAGGTTCCCACGGGCATGCAGGCCTGGGGGCGTGTGCTGCCCGAGGATGCCAAAGGTTCGGGCCAGGTGGTGGACTTTGAGGCGATCTTTATTCCCGACGGACGGAAGAATCTTGAGATGATCCTGCCCCAGCTGGCCTTCCACGATTTAGGGGGTGTGTACACCCTGGGTACGAACCTCTGGCACAACACAGCCCTGAGAAAAGGGGTGTCCGGCCATCTTGGGAACAGCATCATCCCCGACGGTTTTTACGCGCGGAGCCGCGACCCGAAGGTCAAGGGCTTTGTAAGGGCCTTTAAAGGCGCCTATGGGCGAACCCCCGATTACATCGAGGCCGTGGCCTTTGACTCTGTGCTTCTTGATGTTGAATATCCTCCTGGACTCGGCACCGGCATCCCGTGGTGCGGTCCGTGATGCCCTTCTGGCGGTGAACGCCTATCCCGGGGTCACCGGAACCACCTCCTTTGACGGAACCGGCGATGCAGACAAGGCCCTGACCCTTCTGAAGGGCTCGAGGCGGCGGTTTGTGGAAGTGGGGAGGTAAGAGGCAGGCCATAGGAAAAAGGTCATAGGCTATAAGCTATAGGGGGCGGGGTGCGTCGGCGCTTCACCACCTTATAAAATGGCTGTGCCGCCACGCTGTTTCCGAGAATCATTTTGGACGCGTCACCGTTTAATTGGAAACGTTTTTGCGAGGCTTGTTTTACCAAGTCGACCCGCGGAAGCGTTTTTTATGCCTTTTCCGGGGCGGGGTTCTTGAGAGCGCCCCCATGGCCTCCAGCACTAAGCCCAGCTTTCCGTCGGGGTCCACTTTTTTGCGCTGGGTGATCACCTCGTCCATGGGCACATGGACAAAGTGGTTGTTCCAGTGGCTCACCACCATCTTGGTTTTGCCCGCCATGCCGGCGTGGACCGCGTCGCGCCCGAGAAAGCTGCAGAAGACGTGATCGTTGGCGTTGGCCGGAAGGCTCCGGATGATGTAGCTGGGGTCGATGTACTTCAGGCTGACGGGGATACCCTTCTCCTTGAAGTAGGCCATGATCTTGCTCTTGATGAGCAGGCCAATGTCGTAAAGCTTGACGTTGCCGGACGCGTCGTGCATTTTTTTGCGCCCTTCAAAGAACTCCTGGCCTGCGCCTTCGGCCACCACCACCACGGCGTGGCCGCGAAGGGTGACCCGTTTTTCCAGGTTTTCCAGGAAGCCGTTGGGGCCGTCCAGGTCAAAGGGAACCTCGGGGATGAGCACGAAGTTGACGTCCTGGCGCGCCAGGGCAGCCGTGGCGGCGAGAAAGCCGGATTCCCTTCCCATGAGCTTGATGAGGCCGATGCCGTTGGGGTAGGCCTCTGCCTCGTTGTGGGCTCCGCTGATGGCCTGGGTGGCGATGTCCACGGCCGTGTCGAAGCCAAAGGAGCGGGCCACGAGATAGACGTCGTTGTCGATGGTCTTGGGGATGCCGATGACGCTGATTTTCAGGCCGCGCTTGGTGATGGCCTCCGAGATCTTGGACGCGGCGGCCAGGGTGCCGTCGCCGCCGACCATGAAGAGGATGCCGATGTGCATGCGCTCCAGGCTGTCCACCACCTCTTCGATGTCCTGGTCTCCCCGTGAGGACCCCAAAATAGACCCGCCGCTGTCCAGAATGTTGGTGACAGTCTCCGGGGAGAGGTCCACGGTGCTGTGCCCGTATTTGGGGATGAACCCCTGGAGGCCGTGCCGGATTCCGCAGATGTGCTTCACGCCGTAGCGGTGGTAGAGCTCCAAAACCACGGACCGGATGATGTCGTTGAGGCCGGGGCAGAGGCCGCCGCAGGTCGCCGAGCGTAGTCGAACTGCTGGGGTCAACTTGGATTTTTGCGACGGGGCCCGGCTGATTCAAAGGCGGGGGGCGGGGATGTCGTCGGCTTTGAGTTGGGCCACATGCTTTTCGTTGACGTGCAGGAGGATCCGCTCGTCGTCGTCCACGAAATAGGCCCCGCATTCACCGTTATTCGGTTGCAGGAGGGGGGAGGGGATCTTGGCTTCACCAAGGGTCTGGATGGTGGTGTCGATGTGTTCGAATCTCATAATCACTCCCATCATGGCGTTGCGATGTGCCCCCGCATCCGGGTAGGGATACGGGGGCGTCGGGTATCTGTCATGATCCGATGCCGGATCAACGGATTTTTCGGGTGAACCGCGGGCGTCCCTTTTTTGCGCCCGGTCAAAAAGGAGAGTGGATCAGTTGCCGTTGAACTGAAACGCCCCTTTTCCGAGGATGTCGTGGAGGTGGAGCAGGCCTTTGACCCTGCCCTGGTCGTCGGTGGCGGGCAGGACCGTGATCTGGTGTGCTTCCATCATGTTGAGGGCGTCGTAGGCCGGGGCATTGATGGCCACGGACCGGGGGGACCGGGTCATCACCTCGGAGACGGGGCGGGTGGGGTCGAAGTCCTCTGCTGCCATGAGGTGGCGAACATCCCCGTCGGAGAGCAGCCCTAAGAGCAGGCCCTTTTCATCGGTGATAAACACGGCACCCAGGCGACGGGCGTCCAGGGCGGCCAGGGCGTCGCCAATGGAGGCGGAGGCCGCCACCAGGGGCACCATCTCGCCGGTGACCATCATCTCGGAGACCTGCAGGGAGAGCCGCTGACCCAGGGCGCCCCGGGGTGGAACTTTTTGAAGTCGTCGGGCTTGAGCTTTGAGCATGATCGGCGCAGGAGAGCGTCGCCCATGGCAAGCTGGGCCGTGGTGCTGGAGGTGGGTGCCAGGCCCAGGGGACAGGCCTCCTTCCACACCGTATCAATGACCAGGTCCGCGTGCTGCCCCAGGGTAGATTTGGGGTTGCCCGTGAAAGCCACCACCGGGCAGCCAAGGGCTTTTATGCTGGGCAGCAGGTGGTTGAGCTCGATGGTTTCGCCGCTGTTGGAGATGGCCAGCACCACATCCTTGGGGGAGACCATGCCGAGGTCGCCGTGCATGGCTTCCACCGGGTGCATGAAGACAGCGCGGGTTCCGGTGCTGCTCAAGGTGGCGGCGATTTTTCGTCCGATGAGGCCGGATTTGCCGATACCGGTAATGATGACGCGCCCCTGGCTTTCCAGGATGGCGGTTACGGCTTTGTCGAAATTGTGAGTGACCTTGGTCAGGTTGAGGAGGGCATCGGCTTCGGTGCGGATAACCTCGGCGGCCTGTTGGATTCGATTCATGGTGTTGTCCTTCAAGATGGTCTGTATGTATGGAATGCACCATGGACACATATGGACCGTGTGTCCATGATGTTGTGGTTTTGTGTGGGCCTTGCGAAAGGTCGGCTCATCACCTTACTTTCGTAAGTGGCATCAAACGGGCCAAAGATCAAGGGAAAAAGCCGCGCGGAGCCATGGGGAGGTGCCCGTGTGCGTCCCCCTTTTCCGGCTGCCTCAGCCATCCGGGGCACCGGATGGTGCCGGGGAACAAGCATCGGCGCAGGGGCAGGGGCGGTGCCTTTTTTTAAAAGCCCCCATGAATTTGAATTTGACAAATGGGGCTGAGTTCTTTTATAAATATTTGGTTTAATTTTGATCTATTGAGATACCATGAGTCGGCCCCAGGGCCAAAATCTGTGATATGGAGAGTATATCCAATGATTTGTACAACAGTTCGAAACGGCAGCGATTGCCCTTTCATGACCAAAAGCGGTTGCTCCTACGAGGGCGGCGTCTGCAAACCCATTATCGAAAAGTGCGAAGGCTGCGGCCGCATCGGTGAGTTCGCCTCCGAAAAATACTGCACGTCTGCACCCGATCCCGATGCACGCTGGAAAAACGGCAACTGCAACCTTGCCACCCACGTGAAGAACGTGATCGTTGAGAAGAAGCAGAAGATCAACCCCATCAAAGCTTCAAAGCGTGGGGGAAGATAGCGTATCGAGTCGATGCAGAGCCGATCATAGATGCGCCTTTTCGGACGATTCAAAAGCCCCCGCCTTTTCACCTTTGTGGTACAACGACGGGGGTTTTTTTATCTTTTGGTTATTGCCTGGAGAATAGGGGCGGCACCTTGCCGCATGACACGTATATGATGAAGATGTGGCTGGCCCACATCGGAAGTGTCGAACCGACACAGATTTGAAGGAGCCTGATCCATGAACGAAATCGCCAGACAGCTGAATGAGGAAATCGCCCAGGGTAATGGTTATCTGATGGAGATGTTGTCAGAGGTTGGTAAAAATCTCTTTTTTCCTAAAGGGATCTTGAGCCAGTCCGCTGAAGCAAAACAAAAAGCGCACCGGATCAACGCCACCATCGGCATTGCCAAGGAAGAGGGCGGCATCATGCGTCTTCCGTCCGTCATGGGCGAAGGTGACCGAGGGGCTGGCACCGGAAAACAGCCTGACCTACGCCCCCTCATTCGGTATCCCCGGACTCCGCGCCGCCTGGAAAGAAGCGATGTACGAGAAGAACCCCTCCCTTGACGGTGCAGAGGTGAGCCTGCCCGTTGTGACCTGCGGCATCACCCAGGCCATCAGCGTCATGGCCGATGTCTGGGTCGACCCCGGCGACGCGGTGATCCTGCCGGACATGATGTGGGGCAACTACAACCTGATCCTCTCGGTTCGCAAAGGCGCCACCTTGTCCAAGTACAACCTCTTTACCGAAGCCGGCGGCTTTGACCTGGCCGCCTTTGAGGCCAAGGTGAAGGAAGAGGCGGCGGCTCGCGACAAGATCATCGTGCTCCTCAACTTTCCCCAGAACCCCACCGGGTATACGGTGACCAATGCCGAGGCAGCCAGGATCGCAGACATCCTCGAAGAGGTGGCCAAGGGCGGGACCAACGTCATCGCCGTCACCGACGACGCCTACTTTGGTCTGTTCTACGAAGAAGACGTCCTCAAGGAGTCCATCTTCTCCCTCATCAGCGGTCGCCACGAGCGCCTCATGGCCATCAAGATGGACGGGGCCACCAAGGAAGATTATGTCTGGGGCCTTCGCGTGGGCTTTCTCACCTACGGCATTCCCGCCTGCGACAACCAGGCCGGCGTCTACGACGCCCTGGAGAGGAAAACCGCCGGTGCGGTTCGCGGCAGCGTCTCCAACGCCTCGCACCTGAGCCAGTCCATTGTCCTGAAGGCCATGCAGACCGAAGGCTACGCCGAGTCCAAGGACGCCAAGGGCGAGATCCTCAAGGCCCGCGCCAACAAGGTGGCCGAGGTGTCCCGCGATGCGAAGTACGCCGACGCCTGGAGCGTCTACCCCTTTAACTCGGGCTACTTCATGTGCATCCGTCTTAAAAATACCGATGCCGAAACCCTGAGACTCCATCTCCTGGATACCTACGGGGTTGGCCTCATCTCCCTGGGGGCCACCGACCTGCGTGTGGCGTTCTCCTGCATTGAGATCGAGGACGTTCGCGAGCTCTTCGACACCATTTACAAAGGTGTCCAGGACCTGGCGGGCTAACCGGTTCGTTTGTTGCACCCGGGCCTGACCTCGCGTCCGGCCCGGGCTTTTAAGTGCCCTGCAGACTCTCTGCTGTGCGGGGCGGCACATGTGATTGCCCATTGGAGTTTATATGGTCTTGTTGACCAAAGGCGCACGGGGTCGGAAAGGGATCTACAACGCCGGCAAGTGGTTTTCCTACTTTTTGATCATTGGCCTCATTGCCGGGTGCGGATCTGTCCTTTTTCACTACCTGTGCCAGCTGGGAATCCACTATTTTATGGATTTCATGGCAGGGTACCGTCCCACGCCTCCCGCCGGAGAGCACCATCTCCTCGAACCCACCACCCGTCCTTTCAATCGGTGGATCCTCCTGTTTCTTCCCGCCCTGGGCGGTCTCGTCAGCGGCTGGCTGGTCTACACCTTTGCCCCGGAGGCCGAAGGCCACGGCACCGATGCAGCCATCGACGCCTACCACAACAAGGGCGGCTTCATCCGGAGCCGGGTGCCCATCATCAAAACCATTGCCTCCACCATCACCCTGACCACGGGTGGGTCCGGTGGCCGGGAAGGCCCCATCGCCCAGATCGGGGCGGGCTTTGCCTCCTTTCTGGCCACGCGTTTAAATCTGTCGGACCGGGAACGCCGCATCATGATGGCCGCGGGCATCGGTGCAGGGGTGGGGAGTATCTTCCGTGCGCCCCTGGCAGGGGCTCTGTTTGCTTCGGAGGTGCTCTACCGGGACCCTGAGTTCGAGTCCGATGTGATTATTCCTGCGGGGATCTCCTCGGTGGTGGCCTACTGCGTCTACTGCCTGGTTTATGGCTGGGGGTCGCTCTTTGAGTCCCCGGATTTTCTCTTCCGAAACCCCCTGGAGCTCGGGCCCTACCTGGTCCTGGCCGGGGTGCTGGTGGCCACGGGCTGGTTTTACGTGAAGGTGTTCTACGGCACGGAAAAGGTGTTCAAGAACCTCACCGGGGTGCCCAACCACCTGAAGCCTGCCATGGGCGGGCTCTGCACGGGCATCATCGGGTTTTTCTTTTCCCATACCCTGGCCTTCGGCTACGGGTTTATCCAGACAGCCCTCACCACGGGGCTGCCCATCACCATGCTGCTCACCCTTGCCATCGGCAAGATCTTCACCACCTCCTTTTCCATCGGATCCGGGGGTAGCGGCGGGGTCTTCGGTCCGTCGGTGGTCATCGGCGGGGCCATGGGCGGCGTGGTGGGCCAGATTTTTCACCAGATCATGCCGGGTGTTGTCACGGCCCCCGGGGCCTTTATCATCGTGGGCATGGCCGGTTTTTTTACGGCTGTCTCCAACACCCCCATCTCCACCATTATCTTCGTCAGCGAGATGACCAACTCGTACCATCTCCTGCTGCCGAGTCTCATGGTCTGCTCCATCTGTTTTCTCATGGGCCAGAAGTTCACCATCTTTGAAAATCAGGTGAAGACCAAGGTGGATTCCCCGGCCCATGCCGGTGAGTTCATGGTGGATATTCTCCAGAAGCTTCGGGTAAAGGACCTCATGCCTGCGGTAAAGCAGGTGCCCCACGTCCATGAAGAGATGGGCTTTCTTGCCTTCAAGCGGTTCTTTTCGGAGACCAAGCAGCACTACTTTCCCGTGATGAACAAAGAAGAGCGCCTGGTGGGCATCTTTTCGTCCACAGACATCCGGAGTGTGATTTTTCTTCAAGAGGTGGAGCACCTCATTGTGATGCGGGACATCGCCACCACCGAGATTATCACCACCACCCCGTCCGAAGATTTAAACGCGGTGCTCCAGAAGTTTACTCAGAAGAATATCGACAGCCTGCCCGTGGTGCAGGAGCATGACGCGGGCATCCTCATCGGCATGCTGGATCGTCGCGCGGCCCGCCATTGCCACGACAACCGCCCAGGCAGACGGAGAAACCACCAGGGGCTAAAGCCCCTGGGGATTGCGAATGCTCCTTGGGCTCGTTCCTCGCCCGCGTCGCATTCGCGTACGGGCTGCGCCCGTGGGAAAACGTTGGGTGACGGATAAAAAAAAGGGAGATCACGTCGCTGTGACGTGATCTCCCTTCTTTATTTGTAAGCCACGGGCGTCAGCCCGTCAGTGAATGTGATGAGCCTGAGGCACGAAGGCGAAAGAGCATTCGCGAACCTGGGGTCCAGGGGCTTAGCCCCTGGCCGCCGGAGGCATCGCTTTTGTCTTACAGCAGGTCGAGCAGCTCCAGGGGGTGGTTGATGAGGTGCTTGGCGCCGCTCTCTTCGAGCTCTTTTTGCTCGCGGAAGCCCCAGAGGACGCCCACAGGGACCATGCCGGCGCCCACGGCGGTTTTCATGTCCACGGCGGTGTCGCCCAGGTAGAGCATCTCTTCGCCTTTGATGCCGGTGGTCTCAAGGATCTCCAGGGCCCCTGCGGGGTCGGGCTTTCTGGGGACGCTTTCCCGGGCGCCCAGGACCTGATCAAAGGTCCAGTGGGGCATGATGTCGGCGACGCACTCCCCGGCGGATTCGTGGGGCTTGTTGGTGAGGACAAAGAGTTTGATGCCTTTATCCGCAAGGGCGGTGAGGAGCTCGGGGATCCCGTCGTAGGGATGGGCGATGGTGCCGGTGAGCTTGTGGTAGACCGAGAGGAAACGCTCCAGCAGGGGCTCGAATTTGTCGGGGTCGGCTGTGACCTCTTTGGGGGCGGCCCGCTCCACCAGGACCCTAGCCCCGTGGCCTGCAAAGTACTTGAAGGCGTCTTCGGGGTGGGTGGGGTAGCCGAAGGCCTCCAGGGTGCGGTTGGTGGCGGTGGCGATCTCTTCCAGGGAGTCGATGAGGGTGCCGTCCAGGTCGAAGACGACCCCTTTGATATGTGTTGTCATGAATGGTTCTCCTAACAGGGGCCGAGCCAGAGGCCGGCGGGGTAGAGGGGGGAGTCGGTGAACTCTCTCGGTGTGTGGGGCGTGTCTTCATACGCCACGGATACGAGGAACAGGCCCCGGGAAGGGGCGGTGGCACCGGCGTGTTGTCTGTTGCAGGATGCAAGGATTTCCCTGAATCTGTCCGGGGTGGTGCGGGAGAGTCCCACATCCACCAGGGTGCCCACCAGGTTCCGCACCATGAATTTTAAAAACCCGCTGCCGCAGAAGGTGATGGTGATAAGCCCCTGGCCGTGGTCGTGGACGCAGGCCTCAAAGAGGGTGCGCACGGTGGTGGCCCGGGGGCTTCCTGTGCCTTCGAAGGCTTTGAAATCATGGGTGCCCGCAAGGCATGCTGCCGCCTGCTGCATGGCCGGTATATCCAGCGGATTCCGGATGTGCCAGAAGGTGTCGGCGCTTACGGCCGGGGCCACCGGGCGATTGATGATGCGGTAGGTGTAGCGCTTGCGCCGGGCGTTGAACCGGGCGTGGAAGGAATCGTCTACCTTTTCGCATGCGTGAATGGTGATGGTCTCCGGGAGCATGCTGTTGAGGGCGTCCTGGAACTTTTCAGCGGATATGGCGGTGTCTGCCTTGAAATGGGCCACCTGGGCCACGGCATGGACGCCGGCGTCCGTGCGACCTGAGGCGATGACGGTGACGGGTCGGGTGACCATGCGCGTCAGGGCCTTTTGGATCGCCTCCTGCACCGTGGGCTGGTCGGGTTGGATCTGCCAGCCGGCGTAGGGCGTTCCGTGGTATCCGATGGTCAGTTTGAAGGTGGTTTCCATATCAGATGCGGTTGATGGGCACGCAGGCCATTTTCCGTTCAAAGGCTTCGTCGATGAGTTCCTTGAGCCGTTCGGGGCGATAGCTTGTGTTGCAGGACCTGCAACGAAAGGTGACGCGGGTTCAGGACCGCTGCACCTCAAGGGGGCTTCCGCATTCGGGGCACTCACCGTGGGTGTCGGTTTGATTGAACATTTCAGAGGTTTCCTGTACATAGGGTAAGGGGCGCGCCGCAGTCAAGGCGCGGCCCCGATTTTTTGGGCCGCAAAGCGGCCCGGTGATCGCCATAGGTATATAGAAGAAACGGAGCGGATTCAACCGCTCTTTGGAAGGAGAAGGGGTTGTGACTGAAATTGAGGGGGTGCGCCTCCAGAAATACCTGGCCCATGCAGGGGTCTGTTCCAGGCGGGCTGCCGAAACCCTGATCAAGGAGGGGGCAGTGACCGTGAACGACCGGGTGGTGACGGAGCTGGGGTCCCGGGTGGATCCGGCAAAGGACCGGGTCTGCGTGAAGGGCCAGGCGGTTCGCACCGAAGAAAAACGGGTCTACCTTGCCCTGCACAAGCCCGTGGGGGTGATCACCTCCTGCAACCATGGGGATGCCAGGGTGGTGACGGACCTGGTGGACGTGCCGGAGCGGGTGTTTCCCGTGGGGCGGCTGGACCGGGATTCGTCGGGGCTCCTTATCCTCACCAACGACGGCAGGATTCACCACCGGCTCTCCCACCCCTCCTTTGACCATGAAAAAGAGTACCGGGTGCGGGTGTCAACCGAGATTTCGTCCTCGGAGCTGTCCCGCATGGAAAAGGGGATACGCCTGAAAGAAGGCATGACCCGGCCCTGCAGGATCCGCCGGGAGGACAGGGACCGTTACACCATTGTGCTCAAAGAGGGTAAGAATCGCCAGATCCGGCGCATGGCGCAAAGCGTGGGCCATGAGGTGGTGACCCTGAAGCGGGTACGCATGGCCAATATCCGGCTTGGGCAGTTGAAGCCCGGACAGTGGCGCCATCTCTCGGAAGGGGAGGTGGCCGAGCTCTTGAAGCGAACCGGGGTAGAGGCCGGTAAAGGGAGGCGACGCAGGTGATGGGCTTGTTTGGGCGCAGCACAGGATACAGGTATACGCCCCTGGGTGAGTTTTACTGCCCGGGATGCCGCCAGACCTCAGAGTGTCAGTCAATGGAAACCCTTACGGTGATCCGGCTGCTGGGGGTGCCTGTGCGCACACGTTCCGAAGATGCCGGCCTGGTGCGCTGCCTTCGGTGCGGCGGGGTCTTTGACCGGAATGTGACAGCCCATAGCCCCACGGTGACCCGTGACGGGTTGAAGCCCGCGCTTTTGGCTGTGGTGCTGGCGATGATGGATGCCCATGGGGAGGGGAACTGCTCGAAAGGAGCCGTTGACTCTCAGTTCATTGAGGACGTGACTGGGGTTGTTATGGATGCCGATGCCATGGCTCGGGAGACGCGTCGTTATGAAGCCGACCCCGATGCACTGGGAGAGCGTCTGAAGCGTATCGCTCCGTATCTTGCCAACGCCGAGAAACGGATGCTCCTTGAGTCGGCCCATCGTGCGGCCCAGGCAATGGGGTATGTGTCCGGTCAGGCGGCCCTGTTGCAGCGCATCGCCTCTCTCCTTGAGGTCCCCGATTCCCTGGTCCGGGCAGCGTACGATGCGGCCTCCGGCTCGTGAGCGAAGCGAAGTTACCTGCCTTGTTTCTCTGTTCCTTTAGAAGGCGCGCATGGCAGTCATAAAAAAAAGGACACCCCCAGGCGGGGTGTCCTTTTTTGGTTTGGTGCGAGAAGCAGGCGTTCAGGCTCGGCCTTGGTAAGGCTTACCGGCTCGTAAGAGCGGCCCGGGCTTCTCCGGCCACGTAGAGGGATCCGGCCACGAGGACCAGTTCGTCCTGCCGGGCTGTGGAGCGGGCGGACTGGATGGCCTGCGCGATGTCGGGGATAACCGAGACGTCGCGGACGTATTTGGACGCAGCGGCCCGCATGGCTTCCGGGTCGATGCTTCGGTCGGTCTTGGCCTTGACGAGGATGACGCGCCTGCAGAAGGGCAGCAGGTTGGCAAACATCTTGGGATAGGCTTTGTCGTCGAGGATGCCTGTGACCAGGGTGATGTCCCGGCCCCGCTGCTCGTCTTCAAGGTACTGGACGAGGACTTTTATGGCTGCAGGGTTGTGCGCCCCGTCAATGATGGTCTCCGGGTTGCCGGCGACCCGCTCGAGGCGTCCGGGCCAGGGGGTGGTGGCCAGGCCCTGGCGAATGGTCTCGTCGGCGATGCGGAATGTGTCCCCTTTTCTCAAGGTGGCACAGGCTGCCACGGCAAGGGCGGCGTTATCCACCTGGTGCCTGCCGAGCAGGGAGGTGGTGAGGTCGCTGATGGAGATGCCGCTGCAACGGCAGCTGAAGCCCTTGTCGGAGCGTCGGGTGTGGATGTCCCGGCCCAGGCGGATCACGGGGGCGTCCAGCTCCCGGGCGGTCTCTTCCACCACGCCGATGGCGCTGGCCTGACGCACGCCCACGATGGCGGGGATGCCCTGCTTGATGATCCCTGCTTTTTCGTAGGCAATTTTGGCGATGGTGTCGCCCAGGTGGTCCTTGTGCTCCAGAGAGACGTTGGTGATGACCGACAGGGCCGGGGTGACGATGTTGGTGGCGTCCAGGCGGCCGCCCATGCCCGTTTCGATGATGGCCACCTCCACCCCTTTTTCGGCGAAGAGATCAAAGGCCATGGCCGTGGTCAGCTCAAAGAAGGTACCGGAGCGTTCTCCGACATTGGCGGCTTCCACCCGGTTGTAGCTGGCCACAACGTCTGCATCGGTGACCATCTCGCCGTCCACCACGATGCGTTCGTTGAACCGGACGAAAGGCGGCAGGAAGTAACGCATACAGGCCGGTACGGTAGCCGGAAAGGGTCAGGATCCGAGATAGATAAGACGCCACGGAACCCTTGCCGTTGGTGCCCGCCACATGGATGACGGTGAATTTTTTCTCCGGGTTGTCCAGGCGTTCAAGGATCCCTTTCATGGTGTCCAGGCCCAGGATGATGCCGAAGCGGCCGAGTTTGTACATGGTGTCGAGACAGCGCTCGTAGTCGGATTGCATTGTCATGGTGGATGTTACTCTGAAGATGTTGGTGGTCTGCCAATACAAAAAACCCGGCTAAATGCAGAAAATGCCTAAGCCGGGCCTTTTGAAAAAGAATCGATAGCGATACAGGAAACTGTCAGGCCTTAGCGGTTGCGGGCACTGGCAATCCTCTGTCGACGCTGCGCTTCGCGCTGCTTGCGGCGTCGGAATTCGCTCGGCTTTTCGTAGCTCTTCTTGAGCTTCAGCCGCTTGAAAAGGCCGTCGTTCTGAATTTTTTTCTTCAGAATACGCATGGCTTTTTCGAGATCGTTATCGAGTACTTTAACTTCGATTTCCTTCAAATATATCGCCCCTTTCTCAACATCAGAGGCCGGTGATCTCTTGCGTTCGGCGTGATGGTTAGTCTGTATACTATTAAAAAGTAAACTCCTGTAAGGATAAAACAAAAAAAAGGTGATGGCAAGAAAAAAATCCGGCCATCACCTTTTCGGTATCTTGCTGTCGGAAAGCCTCGGCCCTGGGCCGTTTGCGTATCCTACAGCTTGGAGATGAGTTCGTCGGTGACGGACTTCATGTCTTTTTCACCGGCCAGGGTGATGTACTTGGTGGCATCGCTCTTGGCGGCAACATCTTTGAAGTAGTAGGCCGCAGCCAGGGTGCCGTCCACTTCGTTGTAGTAGATGGAGTGGCGTTTGTCGATGGCTGCGTCATCCTGGTCGTCGGCGCGGGAGGTGAGGGCCCCGCCGCAGACGCGGCATTTGTCGCCATTGGGCTTGATGGCTTCGATGCCGATGTTGTTGGGATGGTTGGGGTCGTTTTCGCAGAGGCGTCGGCCGGTGATGCGGAGCTTGGCAATCTCTCGGTCCAGGACAATTTCAACCACGTAGTTGAGTTCCATGCCGGCGGCCTTGAGGGATTCATCGAGTTTTTCGGCCTGCACCTTGTTTCTGGGGAACCCGTCCAGGAGCCAGCCGTTGGCGCAGTCGTCCTGCTTGAGGCGATCAAGGATCATGGGGATGGTGATGTCATCGGGTACGAGGTCACCGGCGTCGATGTAGCTTTTTGCTTTTTTGCCGAGTTCGGTACCGCCCTTGATGTTCTCGCGGAAGATGGCGCCGGACTCGATGTGGGCAGCATTGTACTTGTCCTTGAGGATGGATCCCTGGGTGCCTTTTCCGCTTCCGTTGGGGCCGAAATACGTATTTAGTAGAAAATCGCTTCAGTTAAAGGGGTAAACGATAACCATATACAATTTTGGGTGGACAGAGTCGTTGCTTCGCGGCCCTGTCTCCTTTGGTCCGTGCGGGGTGCAAAGAAGGGGTTCCTCGCCTGGCCGGTACGAATTATTAGCCAATGGTTTGGAAAACGGCAACGCCTTTTGGCGGCCGAGCCTGATTGAGGAATCCATTCTTCGATTATTTTTTACATAATCATCAAAAAAGTTTAAGTAATAGAATGTAGGTGGCTTGTCAAGGGGAGGGATACATTGTATGGGAGGATGGGGGCTGATTCAGGGCGAATTTTCAATGACGTCCTGGGTGTGGTGTTGCGCAGAGAGTTCCCTGTGGTGTGGGGTGTTGCGAGTTTTTTTTTTGACGTATTGGGGCGCCTTTGGGGCTCTGATTGATGGCCCGACGCGCTGGCGCCGGGTGGAAGGATGATGCGGGGATGGTCAAGGTTGGGTTGACCGGGGGGGCTGCCTCCGGAAAAACGACGGTATGTCGCCTGTTCAGGGAAAAGGGTGTGGCGGTGTCCATTGCCGATGAGCTGGCGCGGGAAGCCGTGAGTCCGGGAAGTCCGGGGTTTGATGCGGTGGTGGCCTGGTTTGGTGACGGTGTGGTCGGGGAGGACGGCGGCCTGGATCGCCCCGCGTTGAGGCGGCAGTTGATTTCCGACCCTGAGGCGCGCCGCGTTTTGGAGTCCATTGTGCAGCCCGAGGTCATTCGCCTGATGAAGGTGTTTCTTGAAAGGGAAGAGGCGTCGGGGGCGGTGATGGCTGTGTGCGAGGTGCCCCTGCTTTTCGAATTGAACCTTGAGGCCATGTTTGATGTGACCCTCCATGTGGGGGTGGATCGCGCCACCCAGTGCGCCCGGTTGATGGAGCGGGATGGCGTTGCCGAAGCGGAGGCCATGCGGCTTCTGGATCTTCAGTTGCCCGATGGCGACAAGCGGGATCGGGCTGATCTGGTGATTGAAAATATGCGGGGGCTTTCTGAATTGAAAGGGGCATTTTATAAGGTGTTTGAAAAAATTGTAAAAAAATGAGGTGCCCATTTATAAGTCCTTGACATGCCGCGCGCGGGATTGTATCTAACCAATAAAACCGCTCTTTTTGTTATTACCAACGTCATGATCCTTATAGGACCTGCAGAACAGACACTCACCTTACAGAAATCATGGTAAAAAATCTGTAACACATCCCGGCCTCACAGGTGACCTGTGTGGCACGATGTGCCTTCCGAAGGGGCCTTTTTATGTTTTCCATTGCGGGTAATACGGAAGGAGTGGGTATTATTGCACCGAATCAATACGGATTGGGACGACGCTGATTGTTGTTCTGGATGAGCATATAAACATGTGGGGAAACTGTTGATGAACATTGTTGAATTGAAAGCGATGCGGATTGAAGAGCTGGCCAAGATGGCGCGGAGTCTCAATATAGAGGGCGCCGGCGGTCTTCCCAAGCAGGAGCTCATTTTTATGCTGCTCCAGGCCCAGATTGAGCGGGAGGGTCAGATTTACGGGGAGGGTACCCTGGAGGTGCTTCCCGACGGGTTCGGTTTTCTTCGGTCTCCGGATTGCAACTACCTGCCCGGGCCCGATGATATCTACGTTTCCCCTTCTCAGATTCGCAGATTCAACCTCAAGACCGGGGACACGGTTTCCGGTCAGATTCGCCAGCCCAAGGAGTCTGAGCGCTACTTCGCCCTCCTGAAGGTGCAGGCGGTCAACTATGAAGACCCCGATGTGGCGCGTGAAAAGATCTTCTTTGACAACCTCACGCCCCTTTACCCCGAAGTAAAGGTTCAGCTGGAGAATGACAAGGACAACTACTCCACCCGCATCATCGAGCTCATGGCTCCCATCGGCTTTGGCCAGAGGGGGCTCATCGTCTCCCCTCCCCGTTCCGGTAAAACCATGATCCTGCAGACCATCGCCAACAGCATGATCAAGAGTCATCCCAATATTGTTCCCTTTATCCTTCTTATTGACGAACGGCCCGAGGAAGTGACCGACATGGCTCGCTCCGTCAAGGCTGAAGTCATCAGCTCTACCTTTGACGAGCCCGCCGAACGTCACGTTCAGGTGGCTGAGATGGTCATCGAGAAGGCCAAGCGCCTTGTGGAGCACAAAAAAGATGTCGTGATCCTTCTGGACAGTATCACCCGTCTGGCCCGTGCCTACAACTCGGTGATGCCTCCGTCGGGCAAGATCCTCTCCGGTGGTGTGGACTCCAACGCCCTGCACCGTCCCAAGCGTTTCTTCGGCGCGGCCCGAAACGTGGAAGAGGGCGGCAGCCTTACCATCATCGCCACGGCGCTTATCGATACAGGCAGCCGCATGGACGAGGTGATCTTCGAGGAATTCAAAGGAACCGGCAACATGGAGCTGGTTCTTGATCGCAAGTTGGCTGATCGCCGCATGTTCCCTGCCATTGACATCAAAAAGTCCGGTACCCGAAAAGAGGAGCTTCTCGTTGAGAAGGGCCAGCTCGACAGGATCTGGATCCTGCGCAAGCTCTTGGCATCCCTCAACACCGTGGACAGCATGGGCTTTTTGCTTGACAAGATTAGTGGAACTAAGGATAATATGGAGTTTCTTGATTCCATGAATTCATGATACCACCGCTGCCTATCATCGGCAGCGTAAGGCGGCCCTTCGGGGTTCCCCTCAGGTGGTATGTTTTCATATATTTATCTTTTAAGGAGTTTTACCTCATGAAAAAGGGCATTCATCCCGAATACAAAGCAGCCACTGCCACCTGCGCATGCGGCAACGTCATGACCGTGGGTTCTACCCGCGAAGAGATCAAGGTGGAAATCTGCTCAAGCTGCCATCCGTTCTTCACCGGTAAGCAGAAGCTTGTGGATACGGCTGGTCGTATCGATCGTTTCCGTAAGAAATTCGCAAACTTCGATGCCAGCAAGGTTGGCAAGTAAGTATCGCGACGAAATCAAGACCGTATGGCTTGGGAGAAGAAGGGGAATCGGTTTTTACGATTTCCCTTTTTGTCGTCCGGACGGCGGGTCCGGGCAACGACGGTGCGAACACTTCTCTTTGTGTGCCGGTGGCGCATGACAAAGGGGTAATGGGGCAGGCAAGATAATGTTTGGTAAACTCGAAGGTGTGGAAGACCGGTTCATAAAACTGGAGCAGCTTCTCAGCGATCCCGCTGTGGTCAGCGATCGGGTTCAGTATCAGAAGTACATCAAAGAACACGGTGAGATCACCAAGCTGGTGGAAGCGTATCGTCGGTACAAGAAGGTTGTGGCTGAGCTTGAGGAAGCCCGGGAGCTTCTCAACGACGACGATCCCGATATGAAAGAGATGGCCGCAGAAGAGATCGGCCCCCTGGAAGCTCAGGTGGAGGAGATGGAGGAAAAGATTGTACCTCCTGGTTCCCAAGGATCCTCTGGATGAGAAGAGTGTCATCGTGGAGCTTCGCGCCGGTACCGGCGGGGACGAGTCCTCACTGTTTGCCGGGGATCTGTTCAAGATGTACACCCGATATGCCGAAGGCCGGGGTTGGGGTGTGGAGGTCATGGACTCCCACGGATCCGATGTGGGCGGCTACAAGGAAGTCGTCTTTCAGGTGAACGGCAAGGGCGCCTATAGCTCGTTCAAGTATGAGAGCGGGGTTCACAGGGTTCAGCGCGTTCCCGCTACGGAGACCCAGGGGCGTATCCATACCTCTGCCGTGACCGTGGCGGTGCTTCCCGAGGCGGAAGATGTGGAGCTGAAGATCGAGCCCAATGAACTGCGTATCGATATTTTCAGATCCTCCGGCCCCGGCGGTCAGAGCGTCAACACCACGGACTCCGCGGTCCGTATTACGCACCTTCCCAGGTATTACAGCATCCTGTCAGGATGAACCCAGCACAAGAACAAGGACAAGGCCATGAAGGTGCTTCGGTCCCGTATTCTGGATAAGATGATCCAGGAGACGGAAGCCGAACGTTCCGCCGCCAGGAAAGGCCAGATCGGCAGCGGGGACCGCAGTGAGCGTATCCGTACCTACAACTTTCCCCAGGGGCGCATGACCGATCATCGCATCGGGCTGACCCTCTACCGACTGGATGCCATTATGGAAGGGGATATCGAAGAGATCATCGCATCCCTTAGAACCCACGCCCAGGCCCAGGCCCTCCAAAATGAACAAACCCTCTGATTATCTGTTTGAAACCTCCGTCACCATCGCCCAGGTGCTGGCGGAGGCTGCCTGTCTTTTTGAAGATGCCGGGGTGGATGCCCCGAAGCTTGCCGCAGACCTTTTGATGATGCATCACCTCAAGGTGGGGCGTGCCGGTCTTTTGTTGAGAAAAGACGACCCTGCTTCAGCGTCGCTGAAGAAGGGGTACGAAATTCTTGTCCGGAGGCGGCTGGAGCGGGAGCCCATTGCCTATATCATGGGTGAGACCGGGTTCTGGGATCTCGATTTGACGGTCGCCCCCGGGGTGCTGGTGCCTCGGCCCGATACCGAAACCCTGGTGGAAGCGACTCTGGAGGTTTTGCAGGGTGGGGATAAGGGAGTGCAGCGCGTTGTGGATCTGGGGACAGGGTCCGGTGCCATTGCTCTTTCCCTTGCCAAGGCGTGTCCCGAGCACATGGTTTTGGCAACGGACCGTTCCACAACGGCTCTTGGTGTGGCGCGGGAAAATGCCCGGCGTAACGAGCTGGAAGGTCGCGTTTCCTTTATTCAGGGTGTCTGGTTCGCTCCCTTTGCCGAGGCTCCGCTGTTTGATGTGGTGGTCTCCAATCCTCCTTATATTCCCACGGCGGATATCGACCTGCTGGAACCGGAAGTGGCGGTTTTCGAGCCTCGCCTGGCCCTGGACGGCGATGCCGACGGTTTGCGGGATCTCTCCCTGATTATCTCCGGGTGTCGAACGCACCTGAAGCCCGGCGGATGGCTTCTCCTTGAGATGGGCTGGGATCAGCGCGAGGCGGTTCGCGGGCTCCTTGAAGTAGAAGGGATTTTTGATTCCATTCGCTTTTTTGATGACTACGCAGGCAACAACAGGGCGGTGCGTGCTCGTCGCAAGGCTTGATGTCTCTGTGCGGCTTTGAGGGTGTCGGCGTTGTTTCGGCGGGGTATGGAAACGCTTGGCTAAGGTCTGTTTGTCATGCTTTCCAGGGAGGTTTTTTTTGTCGTCCCGCAAAGTTTAAATTTTGGGCAGTTGTCTTTTTTTCTTCCCATGCCGCAGGCGCGGCGTCATTTTTCCGGTCCGAGTGTTCTGGAGGGGCGGTCTTCCTTTACATCTGTTGGGTTCTCGCTGGCCGATGCCGGGGTTTTTTGATGGCTGGTTGGATTGCCCTTGTCATGCGTCTCTGGACCTGTTATGAATGTTAGGATTTATCGATCGAGGCGCATTTTTGCGCCCGACGGTCCGAGCGTGCCCTCCGGGGTGCCAATTTTCAAGCGGCGTCAACAGCCGCTTTTGTTTAATTTGCCCGATTCACGGGCAGATGCATTTTAATGACACACGCCTTCCGACCCGTATCAGGTTCTTTCTCCGTTTTATCGGGGCGAGTTGATTCCGGGGATGACGGGGGCGGTGGAAAAACCAAAGGAGTAAGGATATGTCTTACGTAAGCATGAAAGAGCTTCTCGAAGCCGGATGCCATTTCGGTCACCAGACCAAACGCTGGAACCCGAAGATGAAGCCGTATATTTTCGGCGCCCGCAACGGTATCTACATCATCAACCTTCAGAAGTCCGTCGGGATGTTCAAGAACGCCTACGACTTCGTCGCTGATGTGGCCGCTGCCGGAAAGTCCGTACTTTTCGTGGGCACCAAGAAGCAGGCCCGAGAAGCCATTTACGAAGAAGCCAACCGCGCTGAGATGTTCTACGTGCAGAACCGCTGGCTCGGCGGCATGCTCACCAACTTCCAGACCGTTAAAACCAGCATCGAGCGCCTCAACAAGCTCAATGAGATCCAGAACGACGGAACCATTGAGAGCTACACCAAAAAAGAGCGCCTCAAGCTCGGTAAAGAGCGCGACAAGCTGGAAGCCGTTATCGGCGGTATCAGCTTCATGAACGGCCTTCCCGGTGCCATCGTCATCGTGGACCCCAAGAAAGAGAGCATCGCCGTCAAGGAAGCTCAGCGTCTCAACATTCCCATCGTTGCTCTTGTGGATACCAACTGTGACCCGGATCCCATCGATTACGTGATCCCTGGTAACGATGATGCCATCCGCTCCATTCGTCTGATCACCTCCCGCCTTGCCGATGCCTGCATCGAAGGCCGCAAGCGCTTCAACGAAAAGCGTGCTGCCGCAAGCGACAAAGGCAACGACGAAGTGGAAACCAAGGCAGCAGCTGTTGCCGAGGCCGCTGCAGGTGACGCAGAAGGGCCCGTGGTTGAAGTGATCCGTAAGAAAACCGAGAATGATGCCCCGGCAGCAGACGCCGCGGCCGATAATGCAGGAGAGTAGTCATGGCAGAAATCAGCGCAGCAATGGTAAAAGAACTTCGTGAAAAGACCGGCTCCGGAATCATGGATTGCAAAAAAGCCCTGAAGGAGAGCGACGGCGATGTGGCCAAGGCCCTCGACTTCCTCCGGAAAAAAGGCCTGGCAGCCGCTGCAAAGCGTTCCGCCCGAGCCACTTCCGAAGGCACCGTCATGAGCTACATCCACATGGGCGGTAAAATCGGTGTTATGGTTGAGATCAACTGCGAAACTGACTTCGTTGCCAAAAACGAAGACTTCCAGGCCTTCGCCAAAGACATCGCCATGCACATTGCAGCCGTCAACCCTGCCGGTCTTGCCCCTGAGGACATTTCCGAAGACGTTGTAGCCAAGGAGCGGGAAATTTACCGTGAGCGCGCCCTTGAGCAGGGCAAGCCTGAGAACATCGTGGACAAGATCGTTGAAGGTCAGGTCCAGAAGTTCTACAAGGATTCCTGCCTCATGAGCCAGGCTTACGTAAAGAATCCCCAGATCACCATTGAGGACTATACAAAAGAGGTTATCGGCAAAATGGGCGAGAACATCCGTATCCGCCGTTTCGTCCGTTACCAGTTAGGAGAGTAGATGACAGCGGCGAAGCCTGCCTTCAAGCGTGTTCTTCTTAAATTAAGTGGTGAAGCTCTGATGGGTGATCAGAGCTTCGGTATCAGCCCCGACATGATGAAATACGTCGCCGAAGAGGTGAAGTCGATTCATGAGCTGGGCGTTGAGGTGGCCATTGTCGTTGGCGGCGGTAATATCTTTCGAGGTATCGCCGCAAGCTCCTACGGCATGGACAGGGCACCTGCCGACCATATGGGGATGCTGGCCACCGTCATCAACAGCATCGCCCTTTCCGGTGCCCTTGAAAAGATCGGCATTCCCACCAGGGTCCAGTCCGCCATCAGCATGCATGAGGTGGCCGAACCCTTTATTCTCCGTCGGGCGGTTCGCCACCTGGAGAAGGGACGCGCCGTGATTTTCGCCGCAGGGACGGGCAGTCCCTACTTCACCACCGACACGGCGGCGGTGCTTCGCGCCCAGGAGATCCATGCGGAACTCCTGATGAAGGCCACCAAGGTGGACGGCATCTACGACAAAGATCCTGTCAAGGAGAAGGACGCCACGTTCTTCCCCCGGATCAAGTACATGGAAGTCTTGGAGAAGCAGCTCAATGTCATGGACATGACTGCCATCTCCCTTGCCATGGACAACAACCTGCCCTTGTCGGTGTTCAATCTCTCCGGCAAGGGAAATATTTTCAAAGTGGTCACCGGGGCCAAGGATGTAGGCACCCTGATTGACAACTGATGATCTTACGGGTATGAATGAGATCAGGTTCGCGATACGCGGGCCTGATCTTTTTCTGTTTCAGGGGGAGGCACCGGACCTGAGCTCTGACCGGTCTTTGATCCCTTTTTATCCCCCCCCTTGCCATACCTGATTTTACAACCATCTAATCTTAATGAAGACAGGAAAGGTGACGATATGATCAACGCGCTTCTCGAAGAGACCAGTGAGAGAATGGGCAAAACCATGGACGCTCTTGAAAAAGAGATGGGACGTGTTCGCACCGGTCGCGCCTCGGCCAATATGCTCGACAGCGTGAAGGTGGACTATTACGGTACCCTGACCCCCCTGAACCAGATGGCTTCCGTCTCTGTTCCGGAACCTCGCCTGCTCGTCATTCAGCCCTGGGATGCTACAGCCCTCAAAGAGATCGAAAAGGGTATCCTCAAAGCAAACATCGGCCTGACCCCCTCCAGCGACGGCAAGCTGATCCGCATCTCTGTGCCCCCCCTCACCGAGGAGCGGCGTAAAGAGATCGTCAAGCTTGTGCACAAGACCTGTGAAGACCACAAGGTGGCGGTCCGAAATATCCGGCGCGATTCCAACGAGACCCTGAAAAGCCTGAAGAAGGACGGGGAGATCTCCGAGGACGATCAGTTCAAGGCCCAGGATCAGGTCCAGAAGGTCACCGATGATTTTGTGGGCAAGATCGACGCGGTTTACAAAGACAAAGAAAAAGAGATTCTCGAGGTTTGATGGAACGAGAGCTTCCCGACGGACTGTCAGCAGACCAGCTGCCCGAGCATGTCGCCTTTATCATGGACGGCAACGGCAGGTGGGCCAAAAAGCGGGTGATGAACCGTGTCAAGGGCCATGAAAAGGGCGCGGGCGCGGTTCGTACGGTGGTGGAGAGCTGCACGAAGTTCGGCATCCCCTACCTGACCCTCTATGCGTTTTCCACGGAAAACTGGCAGCGGCCGAAAAAAGAGGTGGATGCCCTTATGGGGCTCCTCACGCGGTTTCTTCGAAACGAGAAAGCGCAGCTCGTCAAAAACGGCGTCCGCCTGACGGCCATCGGTGAGCTTCATCGCCTGCCGGAGGAGGTGCGGCGTGAGCTCGACCTGGCCATGGAGGCAACGCGTCACAACGAGCGCCTGACCCTCTGCCTGGCCCTGAGCTACGGCAGCCGTTCCGAGCTAGTGGCGGCGGTGCAGGGCATCGCCGACGAGGTGAGCCAGGGGCGTCTCCGGGCCGCCGATGTGGATGAAGAGATGGTGTCACAGCATCTGTTTACCCGCGGTATCCCCGATCCCGACCTGGTGATTCGTACCAGCGGGGAGATGCGCCTCAGCAACTTTCTGCTCTGGCAGTGCGCCTACAGCGAGATATTTTTTACCGAGACCCTTTGGCCCGATTTTAATGAATCGGAGTTTGCTTCCATTCTCAAGGATTTCCAGGCGCGTGAGCGCCGCTATGGAAAGGTGCTTCAGTCCTGAGTCGAGAGTGAACAACGTGGGTACCCGAAGGGAGTATCGGCTGCCGCATGCGGCGGGACCGGTCTCCCTTTTGCTGTATTAAAAAGGATGTGAAACCCATGCACCTGAAACGGATTCTTTCAGCGGTTGTCGCGATTCCCCTGCTTTGGCTTTTTATCTTAAAAGGCGGGGCCCTGCTCTTCACACTTCTCATCATGGCCGTGGCCGTGATCGCCCTGTCCGAGTACTACCCCCTGGTGGACGATACAGCCGACCGGTTCGATGCCCTTCCCCTTCTCGGGTACGGTTCCTCCCTTGTCATGGTGGCTTTGGCCCATGGCATGTCCAACCCCTGGGGCGCCCTTTTGGGTGTGGTGTTCCTCAACATCCCCTTGGGCGGCTTTTTCCTTCTCTCCCGGTTCGAGACCGATCCCAAGGTGGTCAAACACCTTTTGACCCACATCTTCGGCCTTTTGTACATTCCCATGATGCTGGCTGCCGTGATGCGACTTCGCCTGGACCCCGAGCACGGGGTGATGTGGATCTTTACCCTGCTTGTGACCGTGGCTGCCTGCGATACCGGCGCCTTTTACGCAGGGACCTTCTTCGGCAAGCGCAAGCTCTGCCCGGCCGTAAGCCCGGGCAAAACCGTGGAGGGGTTCATGGGCGGCATGGCCGGGGCCTTGGTGGCCGGGTTTGTCATGAAGGCTCTTTTCGTCCCCGAACTGGGCTGGCTTGCCTGTTTGCTGCTCTTTCCCCTGGCCGGGGCTGTGGGGCCTCTGGGCGATCTGTTTGAGTCGTCCCTGAAACGTTCGTCCGGCATCAAGGATTCCGGTCAGCTCATTCCGGGCCACGGCGGCCTGCTCGATCGTATCGACGCCCTTCTCTTCGCGGCGCCTCTGTTCTATTTCTTTATGGTGCTTGGCGCCTGAAGGGGAGTCCCATGAAATACCTGACCCTGCTGGGATCTACCGGGTCCATTGGAAAAAACGTCCTCGAGATTGTCCGGATGTATCCGGACCGCTTTGCGGTAAAAACCCTGTGCGCCGCCACCAGTGTGGAGCTGTTGGCGGAGCAGGTCCTTGAGTTCTCGCCGGAGCTTGCCTGCGTCATCGACGAGGCCCACCGGGACCGCCTCAAAGCGCTTCTTCCGCCTTCGTGCGCCACAGAACTTCTCTTCGGGGAGAGCGGGTACAAGGCGGCCGCTTCCTGCGACGGTGTCTCCATGGTGGTTTCCGCCTTTGTGGGGGCTGCAGGCCTTGTGCCTACCCTTGCAGCCATTGAGGCCGGAAAGGCCGTGGCCCTTGCCAACAAGGAGACCCTGGTGACGGCAGGGGACCTGGTCATGCCCCTGGCCGCTGAAAAGGGCGTGCCCATCCTTCCGGTGGACAGCGAGCACAGCGCCATTTTTCAGTGCCTGAACGGTGAGAACCCCCGGGAGGTGAGCAAGTTGATCCTCACGGCCTCAGGAGGGCCGTTTCGCGGCACGCCCAGGGAAGCCATGGGGGATATTTCCCTGGCCCAGGCTTTGAATCACCCCACCTGGAGCATGGGCAAAAAGATCACCATCGATTCGGCCACCCTCATGAACAAGGGTCTGGAAGTTATTGAAGCCCATCATCTTTTTGATGTGGAAGCCCAGCGGATTGAGGTTGTGGTCCATCCCCAGAGTATTGTACATTCCATGGTGGCATATGTGGACGGGGTGGTGATGGCCCAGTTGGGGCAGCCGGACATGAAGGGCGCCATCGCCTATGCCCTGAATTATCCCAGCCGCATGGACATCGGCATGGATCCCCCGGATTTTGCGGCCCTTGCCGCCCTGACCTTTGAAGCACCTGACTTTTCGAAGTTCCGATGCCTGAAGCTCGCCTTTGAGGCGGCAGGTGCTGGCGGGACGATGCCGACGGTTCTAAACGCCGCCAACGAAGTGGCTGTGGCCTCTTTTCTTGAAGAACGCATCGGTTTTCTCGACATTCCCCGCATTATCGAAGCAACCATGGATGCCCACCCCGTGGTCACCCGGCCCTCCCTGGACCATGTCCAGGAGGCCGATGCCTGGGCCCGGCGAAAAGCAACCGAATTTATTTGCCCTTAGCGGCATCAACCATGCAGGACAATTCATGACGACCAACCTTTTTTCCATCATCATTGTATTGGGCGTTCTCGTCTTTTTCCACGAACTGGGGCACTTTCTTGTGGCCCGCCTGTTCGGCGTGGGGGTGGAAAAGTTCTCCCTGGGCTTCGGCCCCCGGATCTTTGGCCGCAAGGTGGGCATGACCGAGTACCTGGTCTCTGCCATTCCCTTAGGGGGATACGTCAAGATGGTGGGGGAGGAACCCGACGCCGAGATTACTGACGAGCAGCGGCACCTCTCCTTTACCCACAAGGCCGTGTGGCAGCGGATGCTCATCGTGGCCGCAGGGCCGGTCTTTAACCTCGTGCTGGCTGTGGTGATTTACACGGGCCTTTTTGGGGTGCATGGGGTCAACGGCCTTGCCCCGGTGGTGGGGCAGGTGGTTGCGGACACCCCGGCGGCCCGGGCGGGTCTGGCCTATGGCGACCGGGTCACAGAGGTGGGCGATGAGCCCGTGACCCTCTGGAGCGATGTGGTGGAGGCCATAGAATCCAGCAGCGGAAAGCCCCTTTTCCTGACCTACGAGCGAGCCGGAGATACCCGCACCGTGGAGCTCACCCCCGAGGCATCCACCTCCCGGAACCTGTTCGGAGAGGAGGTCCCTTCCTGGGCCGTGGGCATCGGTCCTGTCCAGGATCCCATTATCGGAGGGATCCAGAGTGAGTCGCCTGCTGAAAAGGCAGGCCTTAAGGTCAAAGACCGGCTCCTTGCCGTGGATGACACCCCCCTTTCTGTGTGGACCGATGTGGTAACGGCCATTACGGGGAGCAAGGGCAAGGCTGTCACGCTGCGGGTTTTAAGGGATGGCAAAGAGCTTACCGTAAGCCTAACGCCGGAACAGCTCGACGGCAAAGAGGGCGCCTGGCGCATCGGTATCGCTCCGTATTACGAGGTGGTAAACAAGCGACTTGGATTTTTCGGCTGCATCACCGAAGGGGTGGCCAAAACCTGGTTCCTTGGAAAGCTCATGGTGGTGGGCCTTGTAAAGATGGTGAAGGGCAGCATCCCCGCTGATCTGGGCGGCCCCATCATCATCGCCAAGATGGCCGGGGACCAGGCCCGTGTGGGGCTCTCTTCCCTGATCTCTTTTATCGCTTTTATCAGCATCAACCTGGCCATTCTCAACTTTTTGCCCATTCCGGTGCTGGACGGCGGGCATCTTCTCTTTTTTACCATTGAGTGGATCACCGGAAAACCGGTGAACGACAGGATCCGGGAGACGGCCAGCCAGGCCGGGATGTTTCTCCTGCTCTCCCTTATGGTGTACGTCTTTTACAGCGACATCATGAAACTTTTTTTCAAATGATGATACCTGAGGGCGCGCCTTTTCTCGGCAATGCGTCCCATGACGTGTGATATGAAAAGGCCCCGGGAGAGATTCCGGGGCCTTTTTTTGTAAAGAGTGAACAGGGAGAGTGAGTCGTGAATGGTAAATGGTGAATAGAGAGTCCATGCGGTGGGAGGGGATGACAGGCAAAAGGGTCTCTCCTGCCCGCCACCAAATTTCATGATAGACCGTTTAGGTCTTGATGGAAGCAAGGCCTGACAACCGAAACGTTTTTGCGGAGCTTTTTTCAAAAAGTGACCCGCCGGAGGCTAAAAGATGACTGACTACCGATTGAAATTGACAACCACCGAGGCTGCCACGGGATATTTTGCCGTGGTACCCGAAGGCGTGGAGAGCCTTGATGCGGCCCTTACGGCCCTGCGCAAGGCCCCCATGGACGCCTTTATGCGTCAGGCTGCCCTGACCCTGCTGGGTGGTCTGGGGGAGGAGGGGATGACCGAAAAGCTTAAGGGGGCCGATGAGCTTCTCAAGGGGCTTCTCTATGAGGCAACCCTTGCCTTTGATGCATTTCCGGCCATTCGGGAGGCACTTGAGAAAGAGGGCTGGACCCCGGAAAAGGTGGAAAGCCCCTTGATCTATGCTCGTTTTGTGTCGGCCCACGGAGTATCTGCCCATCCCTGGGCAGAGATGCTGCAAGGCAATGTGGACCGTCTGGAGGAACTCCCCTTTATTGATGAGGCTCCGGTTTTGCTGACGGCCCCTGGCCCCATGGGGCCTTCCGAACCCCTTCCCGTGGGGAGCATGGCGGATCAGGTGCGCCAGGAGGTTCCGCTGGTCCAGCGGGTTTCTGCTGCGGAGACAGCCTCTGTGGCCAAGGCCCGGCTGGAAGCAGTGGGGATCTTCAACGGCGGTGAAATGCGTCACCAGGCCTCTCTTTCCCCCTTTGCCCTGCAGAGGAAGTGGCAGGTCTCGACGCGGGTGAGCCAGGGAGATCTGGCCTACACCCTCACCGGTGAGCAGACCAGTTACGGCAAAGGGCTTTCCGTGGCCGATGCCAGGGCCTCCCTGTACATGGAGATCGCCGAGCGCCTGAGCTCTTATGCCTCCATTGAAGGCGGACGCGTGGTGGGCACGGTCAACGACCATGAGGTGACCAAGGCCCGCTACAGCGAGCTTCTGGCAGGCGGGAAAAGAGCGCTGGACCCCAACGCCTTGATGCTGGATGTCCCCTATGGGGACGAGCCCCTCCATTGGATGGAAGGCGTGACAACAGCCCAAGGGGCAGAGGTACCCATCCTGGTTCCGGTTCAGGCGGTGTTTCTCTTCATGAACCTCGACGAACCCGCTCTTTTTTCCAGCCTGGGATCCACGGGTCTTGCCTCGGGCAACACCTTGGATGAAGCGTGTGTCTCCGGTCTGTATGAAGCCCTGGAGCGAGAGGCAGAGGCCACCCAGCCCTACGATCCGGCCCTGTGCTTTGAGCTCTATACCGCCAACGAAAACCTGGGCCCGCTTCTGTCCGCGTATCGCCAGGAGGGGGTGAACCTGTTTTTCCAGGAACTCACCGGCCGCCTGGGCGTGCCCATCTGCAAAGCCATGGTGATAGATCATGAGGGCGTCGTGGCCAAAGGGTGTGCGGCCCATCTCAACGCCAGGCGGGCCGCGGTTTCGGCCATGACCGAGGTGCCCTTTGCCTTTCCCGGGGGCGAGGCGTCCATGGCCCCTCCGGCACGACCTGTTCCCGTCCACGAAGAGCAACTCCCCGATTACTCCACGGGCTCGGCAACAGGGGACAAAAAGCTTCTTGAGCAGCTCTTGGCCTCCGAAGGGTTTGCTCCTGTGTATGTGGACCTCACCCGAACGGATCTTGAGATTCCCGTTATCAAAACCCTGGTCCCTGGCTTTGCCTTTACTGCCGATTTCGATCGGTTTACTCGCCTGAGCCCGAAGATGATCAGCTGCGCCTCAGCCATGATGAAGGCAAAACACTGCAAGTCGTAATGTTTATGGGTGACTTTTGTTGCTCTTTTTACTATGAGTAAAATCAAAAACCATCAAGTGGCTGCCTCCGGCAGGACGCTATATTGAAAAAAAGCTCCGCAAAAAACTTTCCTGAATACACCCGCAGGTCGCTTTGACCTCCCTTGGGGGCGATCAAAGCGACCTGCGGGTGCGACATAGTTTCGGCAAAGCCTACAAAAGGCTTACCCAAGATCTGTTTATCAATTTTTTCAAAAGCTTGGTCCCCGGTATGGCTGCCGGAGGCAATTGTGCGCGAACGTCAACAAAAAGGCATCTTGCATATGTCCACCGGCATCAAGACAAGCATCAGTGTGAACCTGGCGTTTCTCTTTCTCTTTGCCATGGGGGTCACCGCCTTTTGCGCCTTGACCCTGGTGCGTCAGGTCATGGTGAAAAAGGAGGCGGAAAGGGCCCTGCATCTGGTACGGGCTGTCGCGGACTACGGGTTCGACGAGGCCGGGAAGAGAGACGTGGATAGCCTTCGGTTGATCCTCGGGGGCATGGTGGAGGGAAGCGCCGTGACCCTGGTGAAGGTGTCTCTTCTTGACGAGCAGCTGAGCTACGGGTTCGGCACGGATGAGCGCGGGGCAGAGGCTGGGGAGGCCATCGAAAAGGCAGTGACAAAGGGAGAACCGGTTCTTGTCAAAGGGTCCGGTATGGGGCTGTTGGGACTGGGTGGGGCTGTGGTTGCAGCTGTTCCTTTTGAGGCGCCTGTTCGAGGCGGTGTGGCCGCGGTTGTGGATACGGGCAAGGTGAGTGCGTGGCTCACCGATACCATCAAGCTCCTGGCCCTTTATATCCTCATCAACCTTGTGGTGGTCACGTTTGCCGGGGTGAGCCAGGTTTCCAAGGTAGCAGTCAAGCCGGTGGCGCGACTTCTTGCAAAGGCCGAAGATGCCGGAACCGAAGATCCCTTCATGTTTCAGGAAGAGGCGGGCAGCGAATTTTCAAGACTCTCCATGGCGTTGAACACCATGGTCAGCCGCATCAACGCCGACCGTGAGAAGCTTAAGATTTCGGTGCGGGAGCTGAAGGATCTCAATACCGAGCTCTCCCGGGCCCAGGAGGACGTAGTCCGTGCTGAAAAACTCTCGGCCATGGGGCGCCTTGCCTCTGGTGTCGCCCATGAAATCGGCAATCCTTTGGGGATCATCACCGGGTACCTTTCCCTTATCCAATCCGCTGAAACCGATCTGGAACGTTTTGATTATATCGCCCGAACCAACGAGGAGTTGTCACGTATTGACGGCATTATCCGGCAACTCCTGGATTTTAACCGTAGCGGAGACTGTGGGGACAAAGACGTGGTGGCTGTCCATGACCTGATAGCCGAGATTCGCGAACTGGTTCGTGTTCAGCCCCTGTTGAAAGATATCAATTTTAGGACCAATCTAAGGGCCCATGACGATGGCGTCATGGCCACCACAGGCGCCTTACGCCAGGTGTTTCTTAACTTGGTGCTAAACGCGGCCGATGCCATCGAAGGTGCTGGCAGGGAAGATGGTTCCCTGGTGATCTCCACCCGCAACGTGGTTGAAGACGACAGGCGTCAGTGTCTTGAAGTCGTGGTGGATGACAACGGCGGCGGGATTTCGGATGCGGACCTGCCCAATATCTTTGATCCGTTTTTTTCCACCAAGGAGCCAGGGCAAGGTACCGGGCTGGGTCTCTCTGTCTCCTTTCTTATCGTGGAAGGACTCGGCGGGAGCCTGCGTGCTGAAAGCCGGCATGGCGAGGGCGCTCGCATGATTCTGTGCCTGGAGACGTCGAAGGGGGCAGCGGTTTAGTTGCCTCCGGCGGGTCGCTTTTTTGAAAAAAAGCTCCGCAAAAATTTTCCGGTTAGATCCTTAGAAGAGCTCAATATTCAGGAAACACCTTCGAATAATCAAAAAACGTACGTGAGACCTGTTTGTCAAACTTTTTAAAAGTTTGGCCCCCGGCAGGGCCGCCGGAGGCATGTTCAAACTCATTTCCGAGGGAGATGGGTGGCGGGAAAGATCCTGATCATTGACGATGAGAAGAACATGCGGCACATGCTCTCGGTCTTGCTGGAAAAAGAGGGCTATGCCGTGGAGACGGCAGCTTCAGGGGGGACCGGTGTTAAGATGGCCGGCAGGGCCGCGAAGCTCGATTCTCCCTATGATTTTATCCTCCTTGACGTGAAAATGCCCGGTGTGGACGGGGTCTCCCTGCTCAAGGAAAACAAGACGGTTTTTTCGCGCTCCATGGTGATCATGATGAGTGCCTACGGCACCATCGACACCGCGGTTTCAGCCATGCGACACGGAGCCTTTGACTTCATCTCCAAGCCCTTCAAATCCGACGAAGTGACCCTTCTCCTCTCTCGTGCCGCTGAGCACAGGGATCTCAAAAACGAAAACCTCTATCTCAAAGACCAGCTGGGCCTCATGGAAGGCCGGTTTCGGTTCTCCAACATGGTGGCAAAAAGCGATGCCATGAAGGATGTTTTTGCCCTGGCACGCAAAGCAGCACGGTATGCCACCACGGTTTTGATCTCCGGCGGCAGCGGGACGGGTAAGGAACTCATCGCACGGGGCATCCACACGGCGAGCGACCGAGCCCAGGGGCCCCTGGTCCCCGTGAACTGCGGCGGCATTCCTGAGACCCTCATGGAGAGCGAGCTCTTCGGGCACAAAAAAGGGGCCTTTACCGGGGCTGTTCAAGACAAGAAGGGGCTTTTTGAAGAGGCCCACGGCGGAACCCTTTTTTTAGACGAGATCGGAGAGCTGCCCCTTTCCATGCAGGTAAAGCTCCTTCGGGTGCTTCAGGAGGGCGAGGTGCGCCCCGTGGGAGGCATCCAGACCCGGAAAATCGATGTGCGCGTCATCTCTGCAACCTCGCGGGATTTGCAGGCAGAGGTAGCCCAAGGCGCCTTTCGCGAAGATCTCTTTTTTCGCCTCAACGTTCTTCCCATTGACCTTCCCCCATTGTCGGAACGCCCAGAAGACATCCCCCTGCTGTGCGAACACTTTCTGAAGATGTTTAACCGCAAGCTCGGCAGCAGGGTGACCGGCGTCTCTCCAGCCGCCATGAAGCGTCTTTTGGCCTACCCCTGGCCCGGCAACGTCCGTGAGCTGGAGAACGCCATGGAGCGCGCCGTGGTCCTTGCCAACGGCGATCAGGTTGAACCCGATACCCTGCCCACAGCCATTGTGGGAACACCCCAGGAAAGACCTTGTTCAAAGGACGAGTTTTTCCTTGACGGATTTTCCCTAAAAGCCGCTGTACGAAAGCTCGAAGGGATAATGATTCGCCGCGCCCTGAAAGAAACAGGCGGCAACCGCACCAAGGCATCCAGGCTTCTTGAAATCAGCCACCCCTCCCTCCTGTCCAAAATGAAATTTCATCATTTAAAGTAAGTGTCGGGACGAAAAGCACACCAAGAGTCAACGTATCGGTACAATACACCTTGAAAGTCGCCATTCGACGTGCTTTATCCATCACCCCTCCAGTTAAGCCACTGTGGCTTTCATGGGTGGCATGGTCGTGCTTTTACTATCCCAAGTCACGGGCCCGCCGTCGCATCGTCATGACGCAAAGAAATCCCTTTAGGTTACTTTCTCCCCATAAAAATAAGTGATGCCCTTTGACTTGTGGCATCTCCTTGAGCCCTTTTGCAGGGCTTTTGATTCGTAAACGATCGTAAAATTTTTTTTATCAAAGGGTGCAACGCTTGATGAAAAGGTTTTTGTTTATTTTAATCATTATTATAGGGTGTTATAGTTATTGGTTTGCCGTGAGAGTATAAGGGTAAAAATGTTTTAAAGGTTTGGATTTTCATTTAAGGGTATGTTTTTATGGGGTTAACATTTGAAATGTAAAAATATTTAACGATTTTCTGGTTGAGTGAAGTGATTCCGGTGAGTGGTTGGTGTTTTCTGATTATCAAATGAGTGCATCCAAAGAGCAATTAATGGGGTCAAACAAGCTTTTCTCGTGAATCTTCTATATAAGTAGAATAATCAATTTTTAAACAATGTTTACGGGTGGCTTAAGGCTTGCATTAATGAATTTATGGCTTTGTGCGCCGTTCGTTGTGTTGTGGGTGTTTGATATAGAATAATAGTACATTCTTAAAGAAAGTATATTTACTATGAGAGTTTCTCAGGAGCGTATCATGAAGAACCAGAGAGGCTTTACCCTTCTCGAGTTGATGGTGGCCGTTGCATTGGTCGCCATTATCGTCTCGATATCCTCTCCAGCCTGGCAGGAATTTCTTTCGAACAGGCGAACGGCCGGGGCATCAAGGGAACTCTACAACGCCCTTCAGCACGTCCGCATGAAAGCCATCAAGGAGGGGCAAACAATCACAGTGATATATTACGATGACAAGGGCGATGCGGTGTCAGACGCGAGCGATGAGACCCCGAAACCTTTTTCATCGGCTCGGATCAGCTGGGATCAGAATGGAGACGGAATACCTGAAATCACCGAGGTATTTACTTCATCAAGTCATGTCCTCTGCGATACCAATCAGGAATCCATGGGGTACAACTCACGGGGGATTCTTCTGGGGTGCAACAGCGGGACGTTGAGGGTTTGGAACGACAGGTCCCTTCGCGAATACAGCATTGTTATAAACAACCTGGGCACCATGAGGCAGGCATCTGGGATTCATGATGCTTCAAGCAGCGGAGGGGCATCCGGATGCGGCCAAGAAGGTGAGGACGATCAAGACCCAGGGGAGGAATCATGAAGACCTTGCATAAGAATGTATCAATACGAACATCCGCCTTGCGGGTTTCTACTGGCACCATGGGCTTTACGCTCCTTGAAATCCTGGTGGCTTTGGGCATCGGTATTATTCTAATCACGGCAATTTGTACCCTGATTATCGATCAGACCAAAAGCCACGAAGACCACCAGATGAAGGTGATGATGCAGCAAAATGGCAGGGCGGCGCTGGCTGTCATAGGCAACGATTTAATGCTGGCCGGATACTCCCCTTCTCAACGGGGTGACGGGGGCTCGGGAAGGCTTGCAAGCTTTCGTGTTGCCGGCATGACACACATGGATTTTACCTATGATACAAATGCTGATGGCGAAATTGACGATACAGATTCAGCTGGAAATAACAGCTACGAAGAGAGGACCGTGTTTAGGTTTCTTAATGGCAGTAACCAACTTCAACGAAACAACAACACAAATGCACTGCTTCAAAATGTCGAAGCCTTTCGGGTGCTTTATGCCTATGATGAAGATGATCTGGGTTCAGGAGCCAGCAGCTATGGCGTCTTAGAAAAAGAGAGCAACTCGGTGAGGTGGGCCTACGACAACACTCCCAATGATTCAAATCTCGAACTTACCGATTTTTATACGTTAGATTCTTCAGGCAAACTTACAACCGATAATGTGAGTAGCACCCCAATCAAAGATCCAAAACCTTCCCTTGACCGAATCCGCGCAGCCAAGATCTGGCTGCTTATGCGAAGCACAAAACGCAAGGCCAAAAATGCATCAGAAAATCAAGTGGACTTTATTCCGAATTTTACGGTGGCTGATCTTGATACGGCCAACTATTCCTATCGTCTCTACACCACCACCGTGAAGTTCAGGAACATGTACTATTGAATGCTAACCGGGCTTTTGATTCTCGATTCTGAACCCGTTTGGGAGACCTGACAATGAAAATCAATGACGGATTTACCATGTTGGAAGTCCTTATTGCCATGGCTATTTTTGCTGTGGCTATGCTCGGGGTTATCGGGCTTCAGTTCAAAGCCATCCAGACCGACGAAGAGACCCGGCGAAAAGACATGGCGGCACAATTGCTCACGGCCGGGGTGGAGGTTGTTGAATGCACCGATTATGGAGCTACCTCGGGGACAGACGATCTTTTCCGAAACGGAAATTCCCTTTCAGATACTGGGCTGGGTAACTTTTTGGATGATGTACAAAAGGGGAACATCCGTACCCCGTGGATGACGTGGGGGAACGGGAAGGCTTCGCTTTATTTGCGGCATGAGGTTGATGACAGGGATGTGGACGGTGACGGCGATACGGACTTTTCTGTTCGAAACGTCTATCTAGTGGCTGCCTGGCGGTCTCTCACGACCGGCGACATAAAAACCATGACGCGCACAATGATTAAGCCGCAAAATAATTTGCAATAGGGGGGGGCGATGCTGAAAAGCCTGACCGACGATACCGGTTCCGTGATGCTTTTTACCTTGATGTTTATCCTGATTATTACTGTCATGGGTCTCATTGCGACACAAACATCTGTTTTTGAGATTAAAATTACCGAAAACGCGAGGTGCTACAGTGAAGGTTTTGCTGCCGCTGAAGCAGCATTAAATAAATGCATGGCAGGTTTTGGTGTTCATGAGGATACGGTGGAAAAGGATGAGTCTACAGGTGATGAGGTTGTTAAGTATTCTCTCAATAGAGTGCTGAATGATTCGAAATATTTTGACTTTAAAACAGCGGTTTATAAAACAGATGTTGTCGATTCCAGTTCGGCTAAGTTTGTTGCTCGAGTGGAAATAAGGCGAATCGTTAATAAATCTGATTACCAAAATGTGGCGGATTTGTCATCGCAGGCAAACAATATACCACAACAAAGTCACCGTTATTATGGTGGGTCAATTGATTGGCGTCGTTTTGCCATTACTTCAACAGCATTCAAACGGGACGGAATTAATCTATCTGATGTATGGATCCAGAAGGGGATTTTATTACCCGCTAAGCAGGATACCGATGTCTTTTAAGCATAAGGGGATGAAAATGAGATTTTTTATCACGTTGATTGGTGTATTGCTTGCTTCTGTTGTACCTGTTTATGGAAGTGGAAACGGGGATATGGAGATTTTTAGCGACTGTACGACAACTATTGAGCCCAACGTGCTTGTGATTTTCGATACCTCATTTAGCATGAATAAAACCGATGTCCATGACAAGACTATAGAGGAATATAGCCATGATAAAATAAATTGGTCTACCGATATGCCGTACAATAATCCGGATCCATATTACCTGAGGTTTAAAGAGACCAAAACTGATCTCGGTTGGTCGATCTTTGGCTTTGGTTCTACTATTAATGATGTAACTTGTTCTGATGCATACAATTCTCTCTTTACAAAAGGATACTATCAAGGAGAACTTTGTCATGGTGTTAGTGGCTCAAAAAAAGTGTGTGCCGATATATGTACTGACAAGACGGTTGTGTGTGAAAATTATTTGAATTACCTCGATTATGTAGACAAAAAAATGGAAGAAATTGAATTCAGCCCCGGAATTACCGGAACTTCGTATGACGGCACGGATTTGGATAATTATAATCCAAATACGGACTATTATAATTATATGACTCATAAATATAGTATTCCGGATGCTGGATTTGGTGATTATGAAATTGCTCTGGGAGCGTACAATGTTGATGACGATCATGTATATGTTCAACTTGGAGTGGTAAGGCAATTTTGTGCTAAAGAATTAAAGGTAAGTGACATAAAGTGTGACGATGCAAAAGCATCTCTTAGAAAGAACGGTTGGTCAAAAGAGAAAATGTGGGAGCTGGATAACGGAAGTTGTAAGCTGTTGAGATGGATGGCTCCTCGTTATCTCTTGATGACTCGGAACTTCATGAACTATCTGGAAATGAAGAGGGCGCGGAAGTACAATGGCGCTATCGCTTTACATGATGTGATATCTGCAAGCCACAATCATGTTCGTTACGGAATTATGCAGTTCGATTTGAATACATATTGGTCCGGTAGCTATGTGTCTCACTTCAAAAGTAATGGCGCAGATTTAGCAGCACCTATCAATTCCAGTTTAACTGACTTACGGACTGTCTTGTTTCAGCGTTACAAGGTAAAAACAGGTGATAATGAATATGGGCAACCACTGTTTTTTGGTTACGATGGCCTTTTCTTAAATGATATATCGAAAGAAACACCACTTGCTGAAAGTCTGATCGAGGCGGGTTTGTATTTTGCTGGTCAGCAAAGCTGGTTTAATAATTATACGATGAGTGACAGTTTCTTTGACTCCACACATACGGGTAGTGTGACGTCAGCCAGATACAAAAGTCCCATTGAATGCCCCGATCAAAAGAATCATATTGTTCTCATTACAGATGGGGCACCATCCGATGATTTTCAATGGTTGGATTCCAACGGAGATATGATTACGTTTGATAGTGAAGATTTTACATATAAATGGGTGTATGAAAAACCGTTTAAACACTACGACGAGAATACGGATCAGTTAGTGTCTACATTGGTGGGTAAAGAGTATGATGGGGATACTGAAGATAAACTATGTGGGCTTGTCGACAAGGATGACTGCACAGAATCAAATATGAAAATGCGCTGGCTTGATGATGTGGCTGCTTTTCTCTATTCAGAAGATTTTTCTTCTCTCGATAGAGAACAAAATATCAGAGTGCACACAATAGCCTTTCGGATGGATGCAGATTCTACTCAAGCAGACTTGAAATTGTTGGAAGATACGGCAAGAAATGGCGGCGGTATCCATGCTGTAGCAAAGAACAGAGATGAACTGAGAGACTATCTATCCGATATTTTGGTGGGTAGTGTGAAGTCATCCACTTTCTCATCGGCCGTGACTCCTGTTCGTCAGGACGATCTTACCTATTCAAGAGATCATATATATCTTACTTCGTTTAAAGTTTCTTCCGGGCAAAGAGGGCAGGGAAATATTAAAAAATTCTTTTTGTCGGGCGATACGATAAAAGGGAAGATCGATGGCTGTGGGGATTATGTTGATTTGCTAGATAATTCGGGCTTGATAAGTGGTGAGGTTAAAAGTGAGTGGTCTGTTGATTTTCCTGGTGACCATGAAAATAAAGCTGCACCAGATGATGGTGCCGCGGGGAAATTGTATGTAAAAATTTTAAGCGCTGATATCGAGAGTTCAGACACGCCAGGTGACAAGTTCAGTAAATTGTCCTCGGTACGGCGTATTTTTACGGCAAAAGGAATGAGAACGGAAGAGTTGCCCGAGCTGTTGGAGGGAATAGGGGCTGTGGTGATTCCTGAAGAGGGGAGCAGCATTGGGATGGACGGGGATACATTAAAGGATTTTTTAAGTGAACACATTTATGGCTATGGAGCCAATTGGCCACTTGGGCATATCGTTCACTCCAATGTTATTGTTGCGGAAGATCCAAATATAAGCGGGGGTGTCGATACATATCTTTTCGCTGGATCAAACGATGGCATGATGCATTGCTTTGATGATGATGGAAACGAAAAGTGGGCTTTTATTCCCCCAACATACCACGCACGCCTGAATGAACTTAAAAACACAAATAATCACCCCTGGTTCATAGATGGTGGCGCCGTATTATACAATTTCGTCACATACCATGACAAAGGTGGCAATATAGTAGATGATTTGACTAAAGCCGTCTACAGCAAGCGTGACCCCAACATACTGGTTTTTGGAGAAAGGCGAGGGGGGCCATGTTATCACCTTCTTTATGTCCATGATATGGATAAACCTCTATATCTGGGTCACGTTGGGGATGATGATAGTGATTGGGGGCTGTCGTGGAGTAAGCCTCGGCTAGGCCGTTTAAGTAATGGAATGGGGGGATGGCGGCCGGGCTTTGTGGTCGGTGGGGGATACGACTTCGAGAATCAGGATCAAATCAATCCTGATGCTGATGCTACTGACAAAAAAGGTCGTTTTGTCGCAGTGTGTCAACTAAATGGTGGTGTCGCCAAGTTGGATACCTATAGTGGCGGTGAGATTGATGCATGTATCGTCGGGGCTCGTATCTCAGACATCGATCATGATCCGGGCCGCATCTTTTCAAATATTTATGCCGGGGACATGAAAGGGAATGTATACCATTTTTCAGATAATTTTTACTTGGGCTTAAATAAAGCCAGGGTGACCCGCCCGACAAAAGACTTGGATAATACGTTTCCTAAGCGTTACAAAATATTCAATAGCACGAAAATGGTGACAGAAGAGGGCGGATATTCTCACTATCAAAAAATTTTTTACCCCCCCATCGTCGGAGATTCGTGTGACAGCACGAAAATTTTTTTTGGAACAGGTGACCGGGAGCACCCCAGCATCAAATGGAACTCTGATTCTATCTATGCTGTGGATGATTCGTGGGATGGAATTCCCTATGAGCGGAGTGATTTACTCGGTTTTGATATGAGTTATTCTCGCACCGTCGGAGACTTTGATTATTATGAATTGACACCCAAGGGCAACAGCTCTGATTTTGTTAGCGCCAAAGGGTGGTATCTCGATTTTACAAGACCGGGCGAAAAGGTTATCTCCGAACCGCTCGTGTTAGGTGATATCCTCATTATCGGGAGCTATACCCCCGATGAAGACAAGACAAATTCTTCGGACACTGATTTTTCAGATTTGCCGGAAAAGTGTAAGGGAGTTTGTGGTACGGGGGTTGGGCGTGTGTATGTTATCAGTACGTGTGTTCACTCCTTATCTGTTAAATCCATCAGGACTGATATGGAAGATCCCATGCCTCAACCGGCAGTGATTTTTGATAAAGATTCAGGAAGAGTACTTATTGCAACTGGTGACGGTGGAATTTATGACCCAGAAATACCCGTGTCACGCTCATACTACTGGAAACACAGCGGCTCGAATCTGTAGACTTCATACAAAAAACGAAATTTCCAAAAGCCAACCCGTCAATCTGCTGGTTGGCTTTTTTGCGCCTACTATATCAGGTCGAATGGTTGATAGCTTTTTTGATATAACATGGGGGAACTCCAACGTTGAGTGTCTCCTCGACCATCGTCGGTGGGAAACAGGCTATAAACCAAGGTTTGGAGGCGGGGAACTATTCGCCTGTCACCGTAGGTTCGATTGGTTTACCAGCCTGAAGAGCTCTTCGAGGGTTGGGTCGTTCAGGTGTTTGAGGCGGTTTTCGATTGTTGCCAGAGCCTGCGGAATATGCTCCTTAAAGCCTCGTTTCCCTTTTTGTGTGAGCTTGCCGAAGGCACCTAACATCTGCAGGTTCCGGGCAATGGCGCAGAAGGTGTAGCTTGTGTGGAATGTTTCATCAATAATGATACCAAGTGATTCCAATGCCTGGACGCAATGGTCCAGGAGCCGGGCCTGGAGGGCTTCGGAGAGTCCTGCATAGGGGTCGATGAGCAGGGAGGCGAGGTCGTACTGCAAGGGGCCTTTGCGGGCTCCCTGAAAATCGATGATGACAGGGTCGTTGTCTGAGATCATGATGTTGCGGGACTGAAAATCCCGGTGCATGAGACCGGTTACCCCGCCTTCAAGGGCCTTGTCGGCGATGAGGTTGAAGGCGGCCTGGCAGGGCTCTGCGGATTCGGTCATGCCAAGGTAGCTGTTGATGAAGGCGTCTATGAAGTAGCGGCACTCCATGGTGAGGATCATCTCTTTATTATACGCAGGTGTCTGCCAGCACCAAGCGCTCTTAAAGCCTTGGATACCCTCCTGTGAGAAACGGATCAGCGTGTTGATGACCTTTTGGTATAGGTTTTCTACCTCGGGCTCTGGCAGGGCTCTGGCCAATTCGGCGAGGTGGGTGTTGCCGGCGTCTTTGACGAGGACAAGGCCGGAGACGGCATCACCGCTGACAACGGGGGAGACGGTAATGCCTTTGGTGCGGAGGTGGGTACCGATGCGGATCATGGATTCGGCCTCGCCTGTGGCAAAGCCTGGATGAATACCGTGCTCACAGGAAATGAGGGTTCCCTCGGGGCTTGTGATGCGGGACCACCTGCGGTCGGAGCCGTCCCCTTTCAAGGGGATTGTTTCAAAGGGGCCCTGGGCCGTACCAAAGGTTTTTATGAAGGCCTCCGGGACCATGAGGGCCTTGGTGGCTTCCAGGTACCGGTTCTCGGTGCCGCAGTCAAACCAGAGGCAGGTCTCCAGGGCAATGCCCTGAACCTTTTTGCCCTGGGCGATGAGGTCCCGGTAGAGGTTCACCATGCCGTACGCTCGTTTGGGAATGGCAGCCACTGCTTCGGGGGACAGCACCTGCATACCGGTGAAGGCAAGCCTTTGCATGTCTTTGGGGGTGGGCTCCCGAAAAGCGCGGACCTGCCCTTGGGTATCCACGGACACATTGTTGAACTCGGGGCGATCCATAAGGGCCAGGGTGGCCGTATTGTCTTGTTCCAGGTGGGCTTCGTAAAGGGCCTTGGGGTCGATGTCCGTTAAGGTATCCCCGTTGACCACAAGCAGGGGGGAGCCGTCCAGAAGGTCCGCCACATTGGCCACGGCACCGGCGCTGTCCAGCAGGGTCTCTTCCTGTCGCAGGTGGACCTTTACCGGCCATGATTTGTGGTCGATAAACCGGTGGATCTCTTCTGCCAGGTGGCAGGTGTTGATGATGACAGCGTCAAATCCTGCGTCGGCCAGGGCATTGATGTGCCGCTCCAGGAGCGTGACCCCGCCAATGGTAAACAACGGCTTGGGCCGAACCTCGGTATGGGGAAGCAGCCGGGTCCCAAGCCCCGCCGCCAGTATCATTGCCTGCATGTCATTGCCTTCTATGGTTAAAGTGCATGAAAAAGCCTGCCTCCGGCGGCGAGGTGAACCACCTCGAAAGCTGATTGCCCTTGCGCTTAGTCCCTCGTTCCTCGGGCCAAACCGCAAGGGCCTTTGACTCGGGCTTCGCCCGACACAAACGCTGATGGTGTGTGCGGACTGCCTCACAAGCTTCGACCCAACAGGATACGTTGTTCCTACTTGGCCATTATGAATTTAACCGCACTGCCTCCGGCGGCCAGCTTTTTGAAAAAAGCTGGACCAAAACCTTTCGGTTGTAGCTCTCTTTTCCCTCAGCCCCGAGGGGCTGAGGGAAAAGAGAGCTACAGACTTATTAAGTCCAAAGCATATGATTCGCCAGTATCAGTGACGTGGCCGAAATTGCTCTCGAATCCTGTTTGTCAAACTTTTTAAAAGTTTGGCCCCCGGCAGGGCCCCCGGAGGCTTTTTTGATCTCAACAGTGACGCCCTTTTTATCTATTCACCAAAAAAGCCGTGGGCCACTCCAGCGAGTCGCCCACGGCTTTGATTCATCACGTGACAGCTCCAACCGAAGCTGCTTAAGGTCCTTTAGCCTTTAGCCTTTAGCCTTTTTAGCCAAGCTATTTCTCCATCACCTCCAGGTAGTGGCGAATGGAGTTTTTGTAGAAGGAGTGGGTGGCTTCTCCGCTGGTCTCGTCGAGGATGCCCTTGTCCTTGAAGTGGCGGACCGCGTTTTTAAAGGTGATGTCACTCAGGGCCTCGGGGAGTTCGATCTCGTTTACCTTGAACATTTTTTTCCCGAGGGTCTGGCACTTCTTCACCATGGCTTTGCCGTCCAGCTTGGATGCCTTTTTGGACTCATAGGCGGTGAGGGCCACCAGGTACGACTCCAGGTAGGTTCTGAGGAACCGGGAGAAGAGGGTGAGCTTTCTCAGGCCGTCCGGGGTGATCTCGTAGGTGTCCGGGCTGGATTCGTGGGGCACGATGGTGTGGGTATCGATGAAGGCCTTGAGGTCTTTTCGCACCATGTACTCCGAGGTGGCCGTGCGGTTGAACGCAAACTCCGGGTCAAAGAGATCGGCCAGGAAGTCGTAGGCTTCCAGGAGCTCGCCCGCCTGGAACTGGAAGCGGTTGACCTCCTTGATGGCAAGGGCAGTCATGGCCGCGGAGATGAAGTGGATGATGCAGTTGTTTTTGTAATAGTCCAGAACGGGGCGCTGGCCGTCGGGAAGGTTGAAGACCGTTCCCGGGTCCAGGTGGCCTTTGCAGTCGGAACCGCACTCCAGGAATTTTCGCCTGACGTAGCTGTCCAGAACGCTCTGGAATGATCGCTCCCGGTTTTCCCCAAGAGAGTCGGCCACCCAGACGTCCATGGCGTCCAGGTGATCGGTGTAGAGGCGGATATCTTCCAGGGCCTGCTCAAAGGTGAAGCGTTTTTTCATGCTGTTGAGCACTGCGCTTGCCACGACTCCGTACGGGGTGGCGATGGAGACATCGTTGATGCTGTTGATGATGCGGTAGCCCAGGTCGTTGCAGAAGGTGTTGTGCTGATCCGTGTCCATGGCCTTGAAGTCGAGCCCCTGCTCTTTGACCACGTCGGACAGGGAAATGGGCTCATGGAAGTTGACGTACACTTTGCCGTAGCGGCGTTTCAGGAAACGGCGCGCCTTGATGAGCTGGCCCAGGTTTTCCGACTCTTTGTCCCCGCCTTCCACTTCGTGGAGGTAGGCGTCCTCTTCCAGCACCCTGTCGTAGCCGAAGTAGACCGGCACGAACTGCAGGTCCTCGCAGGCCCCTTGCCTGCAGGCGTCCACCAGCATGGAGAGCAGGCCAACTTTGGGAGAGAGGAGCTTACCGGTCCGGCTTCGGGTGCCTTCGATGAAAAGCTCCACGTTGAACCCTTCGGAGAGGAGCTTGGACATGTACTCGAAGAAGACCCGGGAGTAGAGCTTGGCCCCTTTAAAGGTGCGGCGCATGAAAAAGGCGCCCCCGCCCCTTAAGACAATGCCCAGGGGCCAGAAGGAGAGGTTTCGTCCTGCAGCGATATGGGGGCAGGGCATGTTGTGCTTTTTAAAGACGTAGGAGAGGATCAGGTAGTCCAGGTGGCTCTTGTGGCAGGGGACCAGGATCAGCGGGGACTGCTTGGAGCGGATCTTGACCCGGGCGATCCCTTTTTTATCGGTGACGATGCCTTCAAAAAGGCTCTTGAAGAGACGGTCCAGGAAAACCTCGAAGATGCGGATCCATCGGGAGCTGTAGTTGGCGGCAATCTCGTCGAGATAGGTGTCCGCCTTCTTGTGGACCTCCTGCAAGGGGGTGTCGCTCTCTTCAGCGTGCCGGATCATAAAGTTCTTGAGGGGCTTTCCTGTGAGGATGCTCTCGCGGATCTCCTGGCGGCTTTTCAGGACCGGGCCGGTGATGGTCTGGCGGTGGCGGTTGAGCTGCTCGATGAGCTCGCGGCGCAGAAGCAGGGCCTGTTCCCCCAGGGACTTTTCTTCCATGCCCGGGGCGGCCAGCCAGGTCTTGAGGCAGACCGGGTCGCAGAACTCCACAAAGCTCTCTTTGTTGCGCTTGAAGATGCCGGCAAGGCGCCGGACCTTTCCCGGGCGCTCCCGGGTCCCGAAGAGGATGTCGAAAAAGGAGAGGCCGCTTTTCTTGGGCTTCATGGAGAAGATCATCACTTCGGGGATGATGTACAGGGGGCGGTCGGTTTCGGCCTGGAGTTCCAGCAGGCAGGCAATGGGATCGGTTTTGGATTTGACGAAGCTTCGGTAAAAGGCATCCCGTCCGATGAGGGGCAGGATGGCTGTTTTGCCGTTTAAGAGCTGGTTTTTGAAGTGGCCGCTTTCCACGGGGTCGGGCACGGAAAAATGACGGAAAAAATAGCGGATGTGAGAGCCCATGATCCCCAGGAGGTGGCCGAGGGGCTGCCATGCGTAGATGGTGCAGTCAAAGCCGATGGTGGGGAAGGGCAGGCCCATCTGTTTGAGCCGGGTGTGAAAGTAGAGAAAAGAGAAGTGGCTCCGATACTTGGACGCATAAACAAAGATGCCGTTTTCGTCCAGTTGGGTGATCTTTTCTTTCTCCGTCTCGGAGAGCACGATGTTTCTGAACATGAATCGGCGCAGCAGATCGGAGACGGCGCCCCCTCTTTCGGGGATGTAGTTCGAGTAGTGGACCCGCATGGCATCGCCCACGGGGGTCTTGGTTTTGCGTTTTCGTCGAAAAGTCAACATGTCTCAAAAATTCCGATTGTTTGGGTGTCCGGATTGCGAAGCGGCCTTGGCTGGCAGGATGCCGAAAGGCACGGCGGCACACGTGGCAAGGCACTTGAACTCTTTTTGCTTAAGTTGCATCGCAGCGGTATAAAAAAAGCCTGATCAGAACCTGCTTCGGTGGGTCAAAACAAAGAAGCGGGGCTGAGCTATCCAGGGCCCCGTCGTATCCAGGCAAGGGGCTCTTGGGTTTAACGCTTGTAAATAATATAGATCCTGTGATTGTGCAACTCTATTATCCCGGGTGAGACGGGGTGTGCGCTTTCAAAGGTCCACTATTTCAGGTGGTTGGGCTGGCTGCTACAGAGTCGGTGGTCATCCGCCTTCGGGATGTTGTCACTCATCTTCAGGGGTACCGGGGCTCTGTCAGACACCTTGCTACGCATCATGGATAAATTAAGGTGGCATGTGATGCATCCTTCCATGAAATCCTGTGGTAAAAGAGACAATGAACGGTCGTTCATCGCTGCTAATCACTCGTAAATTTATCGGGATTTGGGGTTGCGTAGAATCCGTTGATATGGTACCTTCCACAAGTTATATTCTAAAGAGAAACAGGCGTTATGCAGGGCTCTATTTTGTTGAAATGACATACGTATCCAGTTTGTATTTCGTTGTTTTTATCAAGGTTTAGCCTGCCGCCTCTCCCGCCGGTGTCATCGGCAGTGTTCTTTCGTAAGGATCCCCGGTTGGGGAGATTATAAAGTTAAAAATAAAGAAAATTTATGCTTAAAGGAGGAACTGGTTTATGAAGACGTTAATCGGTGGTGCTATTGCAGCGGTTCTTGGCCTGATTGGTATTGCGGTATGGTTTGATGCACTGCTTCAGCTTCTTGCAGGAACAGTACCCGCGCTTCTTCTTCTCGGTGGCGCACTCGCTCTTTACCTCGGCTTTGACGAGCTGAAGGAATCCTGGAAGAACGACGAAGGGGTTGAGGAAGAAAAACCCGCCGAGAACGACTAGTCAGTTTTTTCAAAGTTCCAAGTGCTTTGTTGGAAAGCCCTGTGGCGTCTTGTCGCCCCAGGGCTTTTTTTGTGCACGCGCTTCCGGGCCCATGAATGGGCGGCTGGTCGGGGCCGGTTTATTTATCTGCCGCAGCGGCGTTCAGAAAATTTACCCCCGGGAACCGGTTTCGGGTTATAATCGTCTGTAACCGAACACAACGCTTCATTTTTCCAGCCTTCGGGGCGCTCGCCTGTGGCCTTCTTCGCGTTTCCCTCCTGTTGTGGCCAGGCGCTCCGGAAAGGAGCCATCATGGAGACCACCCCAGACGTATTGTACCATCTCACGGACAGCGGTGTGCGTGACAAGTTGCGCGGCATGGACAACCGCTTTGTGTCCGATAAAGAAGATGGTCCTCACAACCATCTCCGCCACGCCTACGACCTCGAACCCGACACGTCCTGGATGCCATCGAGACCGTGCTGACCAAGACCGATCTCGGTCCCTATTTTTACCGGTCCCTTGCCACCGAGGAGATCGCTTTCCTTATTGCGGGAAGCCGTTATCAGGAGGCGATGCTCAAAAACCGCTACGCCTCCGGAAGCGGGGAGGGGATCAACGTCACCGGCCGTTTCGGCAACAAGCACCTCTTTTTCATTTCCGAGACACGGGAGCTGGTACGTGAAACCCTGGAGGCCATCAAGGCCCTGATGCGGGAACACCCCATGCAGAGCTTTCGCATGAGTTCCTATGTGGTCTGCCTGGAAGGGAACCCGGAGGCCAACCGCCGCTTGTATATTGTGGAAGGGGAGACCCCCGGTGACAAACGGGGTTGATGACGAATGCGGCCCAATATATGGAGGAGAAGCTGGGGAAGGTGGCCGGTAAAAAGGAGGTGATGGATTTTTTGGGGACCGCCACCGAGCGGTTTGTCCATGCCCTTCTCCACAATCAGCGGATCCGTACCCTTGAGAACTATTTTACGGCCTGGAACCGGGTGGTGCGTCGCTTGAAAAAGGGGACGACGGTTCACATCTGCATCGACCAGAACATCATCGCCGATGAACCGGTCCCGGAACGAAGGCTCCAGCTCTGGCTCCCTTACGAGAATTTTCGGAACAACCTCACGACCATCGAAGGTATTTTCGACAAAAAGGGCATCCCCTTTACCCGGCAGTATTTTGAAACCTTTGTCATGGCCAACCGGCGCATGGTGGCCTTTTCCACCTATATCGCCGATGCCCTCATCACCCCGGAGCTCGACGGGTTTCTGCGAAACGAGCTTGCCACCCGCTCCATGCTGATGAAGAGCGACCCCATTCCCACGGGGCAGATAGGGGACTTTCTGGGTAACCTTGCGCTGGCCGATTACAGGGGAAAGCTTGCCTATCTGGGCCGGATGCAGGCCCACCGCCACAAAGAGTATCTCATTCCGTTGGTGTATCTTCTCTCCGATGAGAGCCAAAGGGTAAGGAAGGTGGCCTTTGACACCATCAGGAACTACCTCATGGCACCGGACGGGGAGATGAAGAGCGACTACTATTGGGCCACCCTCTACCATATTTTTGCTGCGGCCACCGTTCCCGTGGAGATCCCCGGGGCCGGAAAAAGGGCCCTTTTCGGCGATGAGATCTCCCGGCTGGTCCGGTTTCGAGGGATTCATTACGAAAACTATTTTGATGATCACTCCGGCAAGAGCTGCCTTTTTATCCGCATGAACGGGGAGGGCATCGGCAAAGGGGGAATCCGCTGTCACAAAACCCATGTCTCCTTTTCCGGGGAGGGGGCCCTGTCCACCAACATGCTGTTCAAGAGCCTCGGGCTCGGGATTCCCTATTATGCCACGGGCAAGGGTGGGATTCTGGGTAGCCTTGGGACGGGAGAGGTGCGCGAGCGGGTCCTTGCCGCCTACGGCCGATTTTTGTTTAAAAAGGCGGGGATCGGGCCCTTTTCCGATGTGCCGGCAGGGGATGTGGGGGTTGGACCGCAGGAGATCGGCACGCTCTTTGAGGTGATCACCGACGAGGTCTCCCGCGCCGGTGATCGCCGAAGGGAGCCTGGAAGTGGCTTCTCGAGAAGGCAGAGCGCCTGAGGCGCCATTTCGGTATCGATGTGGGGAACAAGGCTCTTGTGACAACCCTTGCGGCAGACCGGGAGGAGGTCAAGGGGTATACCTCCTCGGCCATCACCGGAAAGCCCGGGGGGCGCGGCCTGGCCCTGCGGACCGGTGCCACGGCCCGGGGGCTTTACGAGGTGCTGGCGGTGCTCAAAGGGTTTCATCGGTACAACGATGCCGACCTCTGGCTGAACCCTGCGCGCATCGATGAAGCCCTGGACACGGAACCCCAGTTCTATCACGCTGCAGACGCCAACATTCGCATGCTCTCCTTTGCCGTTCAGGGGTTTGGTAAGGTCGGAGGGGCCTTTGCCGCCATCGTTCACGGCAAAGGCGCGTCCATTCACATGATCTCCGATGCCGGGGGCACCCTGGTGAATCTGCGGGGTATTCCCCAGGTGGACGAGCTGGCTCGAGGGGCTGCTTCCGGCAAGCTGCTGTCCGAGATGGCGGATGACACCATGGGTCGATTTGTGGAAGGGGACACCACCCGGCCCCTTACCGCCACGGTGGATGTGGTGGTGCCCGCTGCCCTGGAGGAGGTGGTGACCCTGGACGCGGAGATGCGGACCGGTGCTGTCCATGCCTCCCGGGTGGATGCGGATTATATCCTGCAAGGGGCCAACGGCCCCCTGACCCCCGAGGCCGAGACCTACCTGGAGGACAGGGGGCGCATTTCCATCCCCGATATCCTGGCCAACGCAGGCGGGGTCCTGGGGTCGTATCTCGAATGGGTGGACGGGCTGATCAAGATGTTCGGGTATGGAAAGGTCCGCAAACACGGATTGGTGCACCCCGTGGTGCAGGGGCTGGTGTCCCGGCATTACGGCGATGGCGCAGAAGACGAGCTCTACGCCGTGGATGAGCTGATCTACAGCCGGGCATTCCGGTTTATCATGCGGGGCACGGCCATGGGGAGCGCTAAGCTGGCTTCGGAGCGGCGCATCTCCCTGCGTACGGCCTGGATGGCTGAAGGCATTGGGGCTGCGGCCCGAGAGGGGCGCCTGGACGACAGCTTCAGCGACCGCGTGGATCACCTGAGGCGCCATTTTGCCTCGCCCACGCAGGGTGGACCGCAAAAGGTGAGGCCGGTGGTGGCGCGGTAAGGGGACGGGGTGGTGGTGTAAGGCGGATGTTTTTGAACGTGCGGCCCGAGAAGGGCCGCACGTTTTATTTATGCGTTGAGGCTGGGGCGGGGGCCGTCGGGGCCGGTGATCTCTCGGTAGTAGGCGGAAAGGAAGCGCAGGTCGCTCTCCATGTCTCCGGTGGGAGAGAAGAAGACGCTGGAGCTGTCCACGTAAGCCCGGGTGTCGGCGTCGATGGCGTCGTTGCCGGAGAACACCTCGGCTTCGCCGTACTGGTCCGGGTATTTGCCGGTGACGTTGCTGTAGAACCCCTTGATGAGATCCATGTCTGCCTCAATGTCCCCGGTGGGGATCAAGGCCGGGCCGAAGCCTCCCATTTTCAGGGTAATCATAGATTGAGCCACTGGAAACGGAATCCTGCTCCGTTGGCGATATGGTAAAAACCCGTCTTCCAGTACCGGGCCTTGGACCGGGTACCCTCAGGCGGAATGATGAGGACAAGCTTTTCGTTTTCATTGAAGGCTGCAATGGATTGCTCCACGGTGTTTCCGGCCTTGGTCCGGTCGATGGCGATGCCGCCGAGCCAGCGCATGATGGGGCCGGCCGGGCCTTTGAAGAGGGTGTGCTTGCCCATCCAGAAGACCTTGACGCGAAGCTTCAGGGCGATGCAGATGGTCCAGATAAAGTCCCAGTTGGAGGTGTGGGGGGCGGCAATGCCGACGTATTTGTCCACGGTGGGCAGGGTGCCGACGGCTTTCCAGCCCCCGGCTTTCAGGGTCATGATGGCTGCCCAGCGCATGATGGTGCGCAGGATAGGGGTATCAAAAACAGTGGTTCTCATGGTGCCTCTTGGGTCACAGGTGTCAGGAAAATGGCAGACCGTCATAAATGATGCCTGGAAAAAAATGGCGAGACGTTGTGGAGGGAAAAACCCTTGCAGTGGTGAGCGGTTACAGCGTCGTTTCGTTTTTTTACATTGTCATCACCTTTCGGAAGCCTCGGGTCGACCGGTGGTGCCATGGGTAACATAGCAAAATATATACCCGAATGGGTGCAAAAAGATAACATATTTGAATGGTATGGTAAAATTTCTGGTGGCTCGGCGTGTGGATCGTGGCTGGCGGGGCGAATGTACAATTGGTGATCTGTTTATGTACGGAGAATGAACATGCCGCGGGCGGGGCAGAAATTTCCCTTCAGGCGTCAAAAGGGAAAATTGTGCTGGGGTGGAGGATGTGTGATTGGCTTGGTTTAATATCCTGAAAATATAGTAATTTGAATTGACATTGGAAGGTTGGCATGGGCTTTGCTTTTTGTCTGAGGGCATGCGGTGTCCCACCGGTGGGGCCCGCAAGCCGAACGCACCTGATGACACAGGGTGGGGGCATTACGGTAACCCCAGGCAACCCAACCGGGAAAGTGAAGAGGTTCATGCAGACAGCAGTTCAAACCACATCGGAAGCAACCTCGGGCCTTCAGGCCGCGGGCAGGCAACGCGGGGCAAAGGGAAAACAGCCCGGCGGCTTTGCCGCTCTCCTGACGGCTTTCTTCGGAAAAGGCAACGCGGCCAAGGGCATGGCTCCTGAAACCAAGGGGGAGGGTGCCGAAGCCGGGACATTATTAAAGGGAAAGGCCCCGTCGGGTAAAAAGGCTGCTCTTTCCATGGCGGAAGGAAAGGGGCCGGTTAAAAAAGGCGCGTCCGCCGAGGCAGAGGACACCAAGGGCAATGGCGATGAGGCGGTGGCCGAGCTTCTTGCCGGGTTGGCGGTCTCCCCGCTGGTTCCGGTTGTGAAATCAGGCGGCCCCGCGTTGGCAGAGGGCCCGCTGGAACACGGACCGGAAAAAAGTGCCGGGGTACCCGGAAAGCCCGGGGCAAAGATGCCCTTTACCAAGGGGGGCATGGCGCCCGGCCCCGCTCAAGGGGGTGGCGCAGCCGCAGCCGGCAAGGTTCCTCAACCCGCTGGAGAGGTGGGGGTAGACCGCTTCGCCGAGATGGTTCGCGGTGCCGCTGAGGGGAAGAAAGCCACGCGGCAGGAGACTCCTCCGTTGTCTGCGCCTGGCACATCCCCTGCCTCCGCGGACGCTAAAGTCCCGGCTGCAGCCGCAGGCATTGCAGAAGGACTTGGCAACACCCTGGCACGTTCCGGGAACCGGGCCACAGTGCGCGGGGCAAAAGCAGCGTCCCCTGCAGAGGTCGCTCTTGATGACACCGGGGCAGCCCGGCTGGCCAAGAAAGATCATCCGGCCATGGCTCCCGGCCCCGGAGCCCGACCCAGAACGGCTCCGGTGGACGAGCCTGCGGCTGCTCCCCTTCAATCCGTAAAGTCCGTTGGGTCCGACCGTGCAGGCGCCCCGGTGGTGCCCACCCCCTCGGACGTGGTGGCAGCCGCCGCAAGCGAGCTGGAGCCTTCCTCTTCGGTGGATACGCCCAAAAGCGGGCTGACCCGTCAGCTGGCCCTTCAGGTGGGGCGGCAGATTTCCACCTCCTTGAAAAAGAACGATCGCGAAGTGACGTTTCAGGTGCGTCCCCCCTCCCTGGGGCGGATTCAGATACGCATCGAAAAAGAGGGCGAAGGCGTTTCGGTACGCATCGTCTCCGAAAAAGAGAAGGCAGGAGAGATTCTTGCTGCAGGCAAGCATGATCTCCGGGCCCTCATGGCCGACCACGGGATTCGCCTGGACCGCATTGAGGTGGCCACCGGGGCGACCATGGACTTCATGGCCCAGAACGGCGGGGGTATGGAAGGCCGTAGCGGAAGAGGGCGTTCCAGCCCTCGGCAGGGCGGCCAGGGCGGAACGGGAGAACCCGAAGGCGAGGCCTCGGGCCCGGCCAAGCGAGAACACGAGGGCGCCATCAGCGTGGTGGCATGAGCAAGGGGCGGATGCGATGGCGCCCAGACAGGGAATCATCGGTGATAATCAGTAAGGAGAGCGCATGACAACGCCGGGAGTTGAGAGCACATACAACAACCGATCCATTTTCCTCGACGGCCAGTCCCATAACAAGACCGGCCGCACAAAGGATGAGGACGAGGCCCTGGGAAAAAACGCCTTTCTCACCATGATGGTGGCACAGATGAAAAACCAGGATCCCCTGAACCCTCTGGACGGAACCGATTTTACCGCGCAGCTGGCCCAGTTCTCCGGGCTGGAGCAGCAGGTGAACATGAACGACAACTTAAAATCCCTGCTGGCCGTGAACCAGGCCAGCAAGGAGGAGAACAACATCTTCGACTACATCGGCAAGGAGGTGGTCTCAAACGGCAACCCCGTCTCCCTCAGTGCCGGTAGTGTAACCTCCGGCGGGCACTACACCCTGAAGGAGCCGGCCAGGGTCAGCGTGATGGTCTACAACCCCGACGGCGTCCTGGTCAAAGAGATCAGCTCCGGTACCGACTTCATCTCCCAGGGCCGCCAGCAGATCGCCTGGGACGGCACCGATGAAGACGGCAACCGTCTTTCCGACGGCAAGTATGTTTACAAGATCATCGCCCGTAATGCCAAAGGCGACTACGCCTCCGTCTCCACCACCGATCGCGGGATGGTGGAGGGGGTAACCCGGGAGGGTGGGCGCAGCTTTCTGGTGGTGGACGGCCGCAAGGTGGCGCCCGGGAGCGTGGCCACGGTGGTGGCCCCTGAAAAACCCCCGGTGGCAGCCGGTCCTTCACTGCCGGGCGGTGCCGTGCCCGGGGGGCTTCCCCCGGAGATCGCCGCTCAATTGTTCGGAACCCAAGGGGCTCAGCCCCGGGCAGCCATGGCTGCCGCACCGCAGCCCCAGGCAGCTCCGTCTGCCGATGGCGGAAACCGATAGAGGAGAAATCAACGCATGTCACTTACCAGTTCACTCTTTTCAGGCGTCAGCGGCCTCTCGGCCATGGGCAATGCCATGACCGTCATCGGCGACAACATCGCCAACGTCAACACCATCGGTTTCAAATCCAGCCGGGTCACCTTCCAGGATGTCCTGAGCCAGACCGTGGCCACCAACTCCGGAAGCGCCCAGGTGGGGCGCGGTACCTCCGTGGGCGAGATCGCCGGACAGTTTGCCCAGGGGTCCTTTGAATCCACGGAGTCCCCCACGGACCTTGCCATCGGCGGTGAGGGCTTCTTTATCGTGCGTCACCCCAAAAACGAAGCCGAGCAGTACTTCACCCGGGCCGGTGAGTTCCGGTTCGACAAGGACGGCAACTTCACCACCCCCTCTGGCTACATCACCCAGGGGTGGGCTGTTCGTCGAAACGAGGCCACGGGTGACGTGGAGGATGTGGGCTCCATCCAGGATATCCAGCTGGAGTCTTTTACTTCGCCCCCGGAAAAGACCAACAAGATTTCGGTCATCACCAACCTGGACGCCAGGGGCAAAGACAACACCGTGGGGCCCGGAGTGCCTTTGTCCACGGCCTGGGACGGACGCCCCGGCGCGGGGATCAACATCAGCGACCTTGCCTTTGAGTACCAGACCACGGTCAAGGCCTTCGACGCCCTGGGCAGTACCCATGACCTCACCCTCTACTTTGACAAGGGCGCAGGGGACGGCAGCTACGAGTACATCGTCACCTGCAACCCGGAAGAGGACATGAGGGACATTTTCAACTCCGATGAGGACAGGGGACGGGGCCTTCTGGGACGTGGTACGCTGAACTTCACCACCGACGGCCTGCTGGCAAGTCAGACCTTTGAACGGTTTGTGGGCAATTCCGGTGGCAACCTCACCGTGGCCAACTCCACCTGGACCAGCGGCACCCCCAAGGTCAGCGGCGACTGGAGCGGCGATCCCGCGGTCCTGGCCGGCGGCCCCCCCGCCACGGAAACCTACAGCTTTACCGTGGCCCCTTCCGCCACAGCGGCAGATCCCGCGGCAGACCCGGCTGCAGGCGGCGGAATCGTGGGCACCAACCCCATTGTCCTGAACTGGACGGCGGCAGGCAGCGGCAAGACCGGCACCATCACCGTGCCCGCAGACTTCAAGAACGGGAATTCCGTGGAAGGCCCGGACGGCATTGTCCTGCGCCTGGAAGAGGACACCAGCGTGGCCGTGGGAAGTACCTTTGATGTGGTGATCTCCGCAGGGGATCCCGACGCTCTGGACAACGCCGACGGTTGGTCCGACATGAGCGGTGATTTCCAGAACCAGCACTTCACCGTGGCCGCCGACTTTTTAGGGGGCAACAACCGCACCACGGAGATGGGCATCGAGCTGGACATGGGCATCGCCTTTGACGGCACCAACTGGGCCCCTGCAGGGCTCTCCTCCACCCAGTTCGCTTCAGCCTCCACCACGGTGTTCCAGTCTGCCAGCGGCTACGGGGCGGGCAGCCTCCAGAACATCAGCGTGGACGTGGACGGCGTCATCACCGGCCAGTACTCCAACGGCCAGGTGACCCCGCTCTTCCGTGTGGCCCTGGGCAAGTTCCAGAACGTTCAGGGGCTCTTCAAGGAAGGGGGCAACCTCTTCAGCGAGACCCGTCTCTCGGGCTCAGTGATCACCAACCGTCCGGGCACCAACGGTCTGGGCAGCCTGGCCCCCAACTCCCTGGAGCAGTCCAACGTGGACATGGCCTCTGAGTTCGTGAAAATGATCACCAACCAGAGGGCCTACCAGGCCAACTCCAAGATCGTCACCACCGTGGACACCATGCTTGGGGACACCATCTCCATGAAGCGATAGCCAGGGTATCTATGGCTTTTTTATAAAACGCGGCCGAACCGGGGAGCATTGCCCGGGGCCGCGTTTTTTTTGTTCGGGTGTCATGTTTTTGACGATTCTGCCGATACCTGAAAAAGAGGGGGTGCGTCGCAGGGACGCTTGTTATGGGCCGCCTGTGTTGCAATACCTCGAAATACATCGAACTTTTTTGAGCCCTTGCCGAGAAAAGGGGAATCCAAGGGGCGTTGGCACGGTGGTTGCTCTACCTTCGGGTGGCGCGCTTGGGGCTGTATCCGGGGCCCGTGGCATTTCCAGTGGGCGTCTCAAGTCCCTGTCGGGCATATCCGGCTAATCCCCTTGGGGTTTGGAGACACAACGAAGGCGAAAGGCGAGTCATGCCGGGTTTCTTGAAAAATAAAAAAATGGTGATCATCCTTGCGGGATGCCTTCTTCTGGCTGTAGCTTGTGCCGGTGCGGCGTGGTTTCTTCTCGGGCAACCCGACGAGGAGGTCGCCGCGGATACCGAGCCCCTGCCGCCGCGTCACAAGGAGCCCTTCCAGGCCCTGTGGCCCCTGACGGACATTCAGGTGCCCCTTTCCGGGCGCATGGGGGACCGGACCCTGACCCTCGGGTTCAGTTTTGACCTCAACTCCGAGGGGCTGGCCGAGGAGATGACCCTTCGCAAGGAGGAGATCGTCGAGGCCCTGGGCCTTGCCCTTGCCGGGCGGTCCGTGGAGGAGATGGAGCGCAGCGGAAGCAGGGTACGCCTTAAATACGAGACCCTGCGCCTGGTCAACGGTCTTCTGGAGAGTGGGCGCGTCAAAGGTGTTTATATTACTGAATTTTTTATCCTGTAGGTGGCCATGAGCGATATTCTGTCACAGGAGGAGGTGGACAGCCTCCTGTCCGGCTTGAGCACCGGAGACATTGAAACGGAGACCGAATCGGGCCAGCCCGACCCCGACGGGGTGCTTCCCTACGACTTTACCAGTCAGGACCAGGTGGTGCGTGGGCGTATGCCCACCTTTGAGGTCCTGAACGACCGGTTTGCCCGGGAGATCCGCACGAGCCTGTCGGCCCTTCTGCATACCAACGTGGACATTGCGGCAGAGTCCCACGACATTCTCAAGTTTGCCGAGTTCGGCCGCAGCCTGCCCGTGCCCACGAGCCTCCATGTGTTCCGGCTGGAGCCCTTGAGGGGCCACGCCCTGTTTGTCATGGAGAGCCGCCTGGTCTTCAACCTCATCGACCAGTTTTTCGGAGGCAAGGGCAACTCCACGGCCCGGGTGGACGGCCGGGAGTTTACCAGCATCGAGCAGGCCATGATCCTCAAGGTGGTGAAGGCCTGCCTCAAGGATTTCGAGACGGCCTGGATGCCGGTGGAGCAGGTGCATCCCGCCATGGTCCGGTCCGAGGTGAACCCCCAGTTTGCCGCCATTGTCATGCCCACGGACCTGGTTATCGTCTCCCGCTTTGAGGTGGAGCTGGAGCAGTCGGCGGGTACCCTCATCGTGTGCATTCCCTATGCCATGATCGAGCCCATCCGCGGCAAGCTCTCTGCCGGGTTCCAGGCGGAAACCGAGGACGTGGACTACACCTGGCAGAAACGCCTCAAGGAGATCATCTTCGACTCCGAGGTGGAAATGCAGTGGCTCGGGTTACAGCTCATTCCCGGTAGACGCCTCATCGGCCTGAAGGAGGGGGATGTCATCGAGTTGACCCAGGATGCCTCAGACACCCTTCTGGCCATGGTGGGCGGCGTGAAGAAGCTCAAGGGCTTTGCCGGGACCCAGCGTGGGTTCCAGGCCTTCAGCATTGAAGAAAAACTCTACACCCGATAGCAAAGGGACAGACCTAATGGAAGATAACAACGGCAACAAAACTGACGAAATGGACGATTTCGGAGCCGAAACCCAGGACATCGATTTTATCCTGGATATCCCCCTGGAACTCTCCGTGGAGCTGGGCCGTCGAAAGATGCTGGTCAACGACCTGCTCCAGCTTGGCCAGGGCTCCATCGTGGAGCTGGACAAGCTCGCCGGCGAGCCCCTGGAGATCTACATCAACAGGAAGCTGGTGGCCCGGGGCGAGGTGGTGGTGGTCAACGAGAAGTTCGGCGTACGTTTAACCGACATCATCACCCCCATGGAACGGGTGCGCAGCTTAAGGTCGTAAAGGGGGAAAGGCCGTGGAGGCGGGAGCGGTACAGGATATCTCAGCGATTCCCGATATGGGGGCGCTGGTGCTGAAAACCGGGGGCATGCTTCTTGTTGTGCTGGCCGTGCTCATGGGCGTTGTGTTTCTTTTGAAGCGCATCGGCGGGATGCGGCAGCTTGCGGGCCAGGGAGCCGTGGCGGTACGGGGGACTTACCATTTGGGCCCCAAGGAGCGCCTCATGCTCGTGGATGTGGAGGGCGTGCGCCTGCTTCTGGGGGTGACCCCGGCCGGGATCAGTACCCTGCATACCTTTGGTGAGGTTGAGGCCATAGCCGATGCGGACGAGGCCTCTCCGTCCTTTTTCGAGACCCTGCTCAGGCGCCGCATGGCCAGGGGCGAAGCAAAGCAAGGGGAGGCCCCGGATGAGACGTGATCGCAAAGGGCTGATAAGGCACTTTTGCCCGGCTGCTTTCATCGGGGTGTTGTTCCTTTTGCCCGTGAGTGCCTGGGCTGAGTTTCCCATCCCCTCCCTTCAGATCGGGGTGGGGCAGGCCACCACTCCTTCGGAGGTGGGCGTCGCCCTGGAGGTGCTGGCCCTTCTCACGGTGTTGGCCCTGGCCCCCACCATTCTTATTCTCATGACCTCCTTTACCCGGGTGGTGGTGGTGTTCCATTTTCTCCGCCAGGCCCTGGCCACCCAGTCGGCGCCCCCCAACCAGGTGCTGGTGGGGCTGGCCCTGTTCATTACCTTTTTTGTCATGAAGCCGGTGTGGCAGGAGGCCTACGATAAGGGGCTCAATCCATACCTGGAGGAGAAGATCCCCTTTACCGAGATGGTCCGTGAGGTGGAAAAGCCGGTGAAAAAGTTCATGCTGGCCAACACCCGGGAAAAGGACATCGCCCTCTTTGTCAAGGTCGCCCGGGACAAGCGGCCGGAGACCCACGACGATTTGCCCCTCACCACCCTGGTACCCGCCTTTGTCATCAGCGAGCTGCAGACGGCCTTTATCATCGGCTTTCTCATCTATGTTCCCTTCATTATCCTGGACATGGTGGTGGCCAGCGTGCTTCTCTCCATGGGCATGATGATGCTGCCCCCTGTGATGATCTCTCTTCCCTTCAAGCTCATGCTGTTTGTGCTGGTGGACGGCTGGAACCTCATCGTGGGGTCCCTGGTCAAAAGCTTTGGCGTATAAGGAGGCTGCTGATATGACCCCTGAATTTGTGGTGACCTTTGCCAAGGAGAGCATCATCTTGACGTTGCTGCTCTCTGCTCCCATGCTGCTTCTGGGTCTTCTGGTGGGTCTGTTGATTTCCATTTTTCAGGCGGTCACCTCCATTCAGGAGATGACCTTGAGTTTTGTGCCCAAGATCGTGGCCGTGCTTTTGGGGTTTCTCTTCTTTTTGCCCTGGATGCTGGAGAAGATCACCACCTTTACCATCCGGGTGATCGAAAACATCCCCATGTACATCCGGTAGGCCCATGGAGATCCTCAACTTTCCCACCGCGGAGTTCCGCATCTTCCTGCTGGTGCTCTTAAGGGTGAGCACCCTTCTTTTTCTTTTCCCCTTTTTCGGCAGCCCGGTGATCCCGGTGCGGGTGAAAACCGCCCTCTCCCTGGTGCTGGCCTTTACCCTCTGGCCCGTGGCGGCCAAAACCGCCCCGGTGTTTCCGAACGGGACCGTACCCATGGTGATCACCATGGGAGCGGAGTTGATCCTCGGGATGTGCCTGGCCCTTTCCGCCCGTCTCTTTTTTGCGGCGATACAGCTGGCAGGGGGCATCATCAGTTTTCAGATGGGTTTTTCCATGATCAACACCATCGATCCCCAGTCCGGGTCACCCATGGCCATCATGAGTCAGGTGGGGTATCTCGTGGCCACGCTCCTTTTTCTGGCCTTCGGGGGGCACCATGTGGTGATCACCGCGTTGGCCGACAGCTTTTTCCTGGTGAAGCCCGGGGGGTTGCTGCTCACCCAGAGCCTCTGGAACACCCTGGAGACCCTGGTCTCTGCCATGTTCACCGTGGGCATACGCGTGGCGGCTCCAACAATGGTGGCCCTTTTCTTTACGAGCTGTGCCTTTGGCATGTGCGCCCGTTTTGTGCCTCAGATGAACGTTCTGGTGCTTGCTTTTCCGGTGAAGATCGCCGTGGGGCTTTTTCTCTTTGGCCTGACCCTTCAGGTGATTCACATCATGGTGGGGCGCTTTGTGGGGGACTATGCCACCCTTCTCACCCACATGCTGGAGATGATGGGAGGCACCCGTGGCTGAAGACTCCATGCAGGAGAAAACCGAACCGGCCACCCCGAAAAAACGGGAGAAGGCACGGGAAGAAGGGGACGTGGCCCGAAGCGCCGAGCTGCCGTCGGTTTTTGTGCTTTTGGGGGCCATTTTCATTCTTTTGTTGACCTCCAGCTTTATCTCCGGGCATTTTGAGGATCTCTTCCGGGACGCCTTTGCCTTTGAGTCGGTGGAGGCGCTGACCCTCAAGGCCGTGGTGGATTTGTGTTTCCATATGGGGGGGCTCTTTCTCCTCATCATGGCACCGGTGCTTCTGGCGGTGTTTGTGCTGGGGCTTTTTTCCAATGTGATCATGGTGGGGTTTGTCATTTCACCCAAGGCGGTGATGCCCAAGATCGAGCGCATCGATCCCATCAAGGGGTTCCAGAACAAGTTTTCCCTCCATGCCGTGGGGGAGCTGGTCAAGAGCCTGGCCAAGCTCACCATCATCATCTATGTGGCGTGGCTGGTGATCAAAGGGGAGCTCTCCCGCATTCCCCTTCTCTACGATGAGTCGGCCCTGCGGATTTTTCTCTACATGGGGCGGGTGGCCTTTAAGATCTTTCTCGCCGTGACCCTGCCCATGGTGGCGGTGGCGGTGGCCGATTACGTTTTTCAGCGCTGGCGCTTTGAGGAAAAGCTCAAGATGACCCGCCAGGAGGTCAAGGAAGAGCACAAGGAGATGGAAGGGGACCCTTTGGTGAAGTCCCGTATTCGAAACCTCCAGATCGAGGCCTCCAGAAAGCGGATGATGCACGAGGTGCCCGACGCCGACGTGGTGGTGGTCAACCCCGTGCGACTGGCCGTGGCCATCTCCTACAAGCCGGGGCAGATGGCCGCCCCCAAGGTGGTGGCCAAGGGCGCTGGAAAAATTGCCCAGCGGATCCGGGAGATTGCCCGGGAAAACGGGGTTCCCCTGGTGGAAAATCGCCCGTTGGCCCGGAATTTGTATAAAGTAGTGGAGGTGGGCAGGGAGATCCCCGACGACCTCTTTCAGGCGGTGGCAGAGCTTCTCGCCTACGTATTCCGACTCAAGGGGCGGTAATGTAATCGCTTTTTGATGCAAAAGACGTGTCGGGACGCTGCCCGCAAGGCCCGGCACCAGGGGGTGACAAAGGAGCGGCAGGGAGGCGGGGTGACAAAATCATGACGCCCGCCGACGGATATCGGACGCAGCCGGACAACACTTCTGATCAGAGCAGGACAGACACGAGATGGCAAGCAGCACAGGCAACGCGCCCCCTCTTTTGGGGGCATTGAAAAAGGAGTCGGCGGAGATCGCCGTGGTGGCAGGCGTCATGGGGATCCTCACCGCCATGATTCTTCCCCTGCCCGCCGTGATTCTGGACCTGCTCCTGGCCCTGAACATCACCCTGGGGATCATCGTTTTGATCACCACCATTTATACGGTGAAACCCACGGATTTTGCCGTGTTTCCACCGTTACTCCTGGTGCTGACCCTGTTTCGCCTGGCCCTGAACGTGGCCTCCACCCGCCTGATCCTTCTCCACGGCAACGAGGGTGCCTCGGCCGCGGGCTCCGTGATCCAGGCCTTCGGTAATTTTGTGGTGGGGGGCAACTACGTGGTGGGCATGGTGATCTTTGTCATCCTGGTCATCGTGAACTTCAAGGTCATCACCGCCGGTTCCGGCCGTATCGCCGAGGTGGCGGCACGATTTACCCTGGACGCCATGCCCGGCAAGCAGATGGCCATCGACGCCGATTTGAACGCAGGCAACATCGATGAGGAAGAGGCCCGGAAGCGCCGAGAACTCATCGCCCGGGAGGCGGAGTTCCACGGGGCCATGGACGGTGCCAGCAAATTTGTCAAAGGCGATGCCGTGGCAGGCATCATCATTACGGGCATCAATATTTTGGGCGGCATCGTCATCGGGGTGATGCAGCTGGACATGGACGTGGCCACGGCCGCGGGGAACTACACCCTGCTCACCGTGGGGGACGGGCTGGTGAGCCAGATCCCTTCCCTTGTTATCTCCACATCTGCCGGTATCCTCGTCTCCCGCTCCGGCTCCGAAGGGCGCATGGGCGAGGAGTTTGCCAAGCATATTTTCTCCAGTGCCTTTCCTATTTACGTCGGCTCGGTTATCGTGTTTCTGTTGGGGCTGGTTCCCGGGCTGCCCGGGTTTCCCTTTATGATTCTGGGGCTGGGCCTGGCCGGAGCGACCTATGCCTTCGGTCCCCGGGAAGGCGAATCCGTGGACGAGATGCCCCCCGACGAAATGGAGGAGGCCCCGGCCGACTCCGGTCCAGATGACGTGGAGAGCCTCCTGGCCATGGACAGCATGGAACTGGAGGTGGGCTACGGGCTCATCTCCCTGGTGGACCGGAATCAGGACGGCAGCCTCCTGGGCCGCATCAAGGCCATCCGGCGCCAGTTTGCAACGGAGATGGGCATTGTGGTGCCCCCCATCCACATCCGCGACAACCTGAAACTGAAACCCTCCGGGTACCGCATGCTGATCCGCGGGGTGGAGATGGCCGCAGGCGAGATGATGGTCAACCACCTTCTGGCCATGGACCCCGGAGACGTGAACCAGACCATCGACGGCATTCCCACCCGGGAGCCGGCCTTTAACCTACCGGCCATCTGGATTCCCATGGAACGGGAGGAAGACGCCAAGTTTGCCGGGTACACGGTGGTGGACACCTCCACGGTCATCGCCACCCACATCACCGAGGTGGTGCGAAACAACGCCTACGAGCTGCTTGGGCGCCAGGAGGTGCAGGCCCTTCTGGACAACCTGGCCAAGTCCAGCCCCAAGGCCGTGGAGGAGCTGGTGCCCTCTCTTATGACCCTGGGCATGGTGCAGAAGGTGCTCCAGAACCTGTTGCGGGAGCGGGTCTCCATCCGGGACCTTCTCACCATTGTGGAGACCCTGGCCGATTACGCTCCCATGAGCAAGGACACGGACCTGTTGACCGAGTATGTGCGCCAGCGCCTTGCAAGGGGCTTTCTCTCCCAGTACCAGCAAGGGGACGGCTCGTTGCCCGTGATCCTCCTGGATCAGCCTCTGGAAGACCAGCTCAGCGGAGCCTTGCAGAACTCCGAAGGGGGCGCCTGGCTCGCCCTGGACCCCATGGTGTCGGAACAGGTCATCATGGCAATTCAAAAGGAAGTGGACCGAAATATGGGATTGAATGTTCAACCGGTGATTCTCTGTTCGCCGGTGTTGAGACGGCATGTTCGGGCCCTTATCGAACCCTGGATTCCATCGGTGATGGTGGTGTCCCACGGCGAGATTACCCGCAACATGAACATCAAGGCCACGGGCAAGGTCTCCCTGCCCGGCGGAATGGAGTCGGCCCATGGCAGTTAAGACCTTTACGGCAGGCAGTATGCAGGCGGCCGTGGCCAAGGTGAAGGAGAGCATCGGGGACGACGCCATCATTTTATCGACCCGGCGCATTCCTGTGGGGGTGAATAACCCGTACGGACGTGATATCTTCGAGGTGGACGCGGAAAAGCCCCCGGCAGGGAATACCGACTCCCTTTTTTCCGAGGCGGTCCCTGTGACCAAGGGCGGGGTTGACTCCCGTTCGGTGCGGGATATAACCGAAGAGAAACCTTCGCCCGAGGGATGGGCTGCCGTTCAGTCGGAGCTGGCAGCGTTAAAGGAGCTGATGCTTCTCTCCCAGCAGGCCGAGGAGGAGCGTCAGATCCTCCGGAACCCGGAAACCCAAAGTATTTTTACGACCCTGCTCCGTGCCGGGGTCTCGGATTCGCGGGCCCGTGAAGTGGTGGGCCGGGCCGAGGAAAGGCTTGCGAGCCGGGCAGGCGACGGCGAGGTGCCCGCCGACAGCATCGGGCGGGAAGTGTTGTCCCTGCTTGTGGGCCAGGTGAAGGTGGCCGATCCCTTCGGCCTTTCCGGCCGGGCGCAGGAAGGGCGCCAGGTGGCGACCTTTGTAGGGCCCACGGGATCGGGCAAGACCACGACCATCGCCAAACTGGCGGCGGAGCTGTTTTTAAAGCAGGGGAGAAAGGTGGGACTCATCTCCGTAGACAGCTACCGCATCGGCGCCATCGATCAACTCAAGACCTACGCCTCCATCATGGGCATTCCCTTTGTTCCGGCCTTCAGCCGGGAGGACCTGGTGTCGGCCCTCTCCAAGCTGGAGCGCTGCGAGGTGATCCTCGTGGACACGGCCGGCCAGAGCCATCTGGATACCGCCCGCATGGAGGAACTCAAGACGATCCTGGGCAGTGGCGTGCCCCTGTCGGTGCACCTGGTGGTGAGCGCCGTCACAGGGCGCCTGGATGCCCGGGAGGTGGTGCAGCGATTTTCGGTCTTAAGGCCGGAGACCCTTGTCTTTACCAAGGTGGACGAGACAAGGCGCGCCGCATCGATTTTCGACACCATGGCAGAAGCCCGGCTTCCCTTATCGCTCATTACCAATGGGCAGAGGGTGCCGGAGGACCTGGTGGTCGCAGACAGAAAAAGTGTGCTGGGGCTGGTCCTTTCAAACCCCTCTCAAGAAACCGACATGGAGCAATAGTACAACAGTGGATCAGGCAAGCAGTCTTAGGGAAATGGTTAAGGGCAGAGGGGCCTCTTCCGTTCGCAGGGGGGGCTTACGGGCATCTTCCACGCGCGTGATTTCCATCACCAGCGGCAAAGGAGGCGTGGGCAAGACCAATATGGTGGCCAATCTCGCGGTGGCTTTTGCCGACATGGGAAAGCGGGTGTTGATCTTTGACGCCGACATGGGGCTGGCCAACGTGGACATCATTTTCGGGATTCACCCGAAGTACCATGTGGGGCATGTCATCACCGGCGAGAAGGAGCTATCCGAGGTGATCACGCCGGCTTCCGGTCGGGTGGGGGTGATTCCGGCTGCGTCCGGGGACACGGCCTTTGCTGATCTTACCGAGGGGCAGAAGTTGAGTCTTTTGGCTGAATTTGAGGGCCTGGATAACCTTTACGATATTATGTTGATCGACACGGCGGCCGGGATTTCCTCAAATGTAATTTACTTTAATTCAGCTGCTGAAGAGTGTATAGTGGTCGTTACCGGTGAGCCGACGTCGGTAACCGATGCCTACGGCATGATCAAGGTCATGTTCCTGAACGGCACCAAGCATTTCAAGTTGCTCGTCAATATGGCCCGCGGCCTTCAGGAAGCCAAGGCGGTCTACGCCACCTTGAGCCAGGCGGCGGACAGGTTCCTTAAAGGGGTTGTGCTTGAGTTTGTGGGGTACGTTCCCTTTGATGATCATTTGAGACAAGCTGTCGTCGGGAGAAAACCCGTAATTGAGCAATACCCTGCAGCCGCATCAAGCAGAAGTATTACTAAAATAGCTGAACAGATCCTCAAATCCCCGTCCGGAACACCCGGTACCGGCAACATATCGTTTTTCATGAACCGCCTGATTTCCGGGGAGAACCCCTAGCGCCTTCAGCGGTCAGACAGTCGAGGGGGGGAGAGGTCCATATCTGCGACCGTTGGCAGGCGATATATTTCGCCGGTGACGGGCGTGTCGGATAATCGGATCGTTTGCATGACGTCTGCCTACGAAAAGAAAATGGAGAAGAGGCGATGCCACTTCTCACCGCTTGAACGGGATGAGATGATCCGCAAGTATGCGTATCTGGTGAAGTACATCGCCGGACGCGTGGCGTCTCGCCTTCCCGCCAACGTCGCCTTTGACGAGCTGGTGAGCGCCGGATCCTTGGGGCTTATCGATGCGGTGGACAAGTTCGATCCTGAAAAGGATGTGGGGCTCAAGACCTACGCCCAGTATCGCATCAAAGGGGCCATTCTGGATGAACTCCGAAGCATGGACTGGTACTCCCGATCCATGCGGAAAAAGATCCAGGACGTAGAGGCTGCCGTTCAGAAGATTGAGGCCCGCAAAGAGAGGCCCGCCAGCGACCTTGAGGTGGCTGAAGAGCTGGGCATGCCCCTTGAGAAGTACTACAAGACCCTTTCGGACATTCACAGCGCCGCCATTTTGAGTCTTGATGCGTGCATCCGCAACGACGACAGCGACGAGGGCAGCGGCAGTACCTTTTCCGAAGGCATCCGAAGCGAAGACGATCCTTCGGATTCGGTGATGAAAAAGGAGCTGAAACAGGTTCTCATCGAAGCCATCCAACGGTTGACGGACAAGGAGCAGACGGTTATCTCGCTGTACTACTACGAAGAGATGACCTTAAAAGAGATCGGCAAGATCATGGATCTCACCGAGTCCCGTATCTGTCAGATTCACACCCAGTCGCTGATCAAACTTCGATCACGCATTCGCCGGTATCAAAAGTAGCGCCGTATGTCCCGCCCCAATAGCCCATATGCCGATAATTTCGTTTCCCAGGAACAGATCGACACCCTGCTCAAAGGACAGGGTGACTTTGCGTTTCCAGATGGGGACGATTCCCTTGGGGATATTTCGGACTTTATCGATACCGATGAAATAGACCGCCTCCTGAGCGACGACGAACCGGAGGCCACCCCCGAATCCAGCAGGGAGGATGAGATGACTGACGAGCTGCTTCCTGAGGATGATGGCACAGACGACGAAGACCTTTCCATGATCTCCATGGACGATATCCAGCGAGTGCTCTCCGAGGCGGAGCCCGGGGCAGATCCCGAGGGGCCCCCAGATGAGCTCTCCCTGGATGATGTCCCCCCGGCAGATACCGGCGAGGCCGAGGGCACTGATGAGGATCTCATCAGCCAGGACGACATCGATCGCCTGCTGAAAAACAGCGGTGTGGATGCCGAAGAGCCAGCACCCTCCGGGGATGAGGGGTTCCAGATTTCCGATGAAGAGATCGAGACCATCCTCACCGACACCCTGGAAGACCCGCCCCAGACCCGCGCAGACGAGATCGAAACACCTCCCTCTGGAGAGCCTGTCGAGGCTGCGGACCCGGAACCCGCCCGGGAGTCCTCCGGCGGAAAGAAGAAGCGGTTGCTCATGGCGGCCGGTGTCGGCCTGTTTTTTATTCTGGGAGGGGTGGCAGGCTGGATATTTCTCAAAGGGGACGACCCTGCCGTTCCCGTGGCCCAGGTGGGCGAGTCCGCCGGGGTCGAGGAGGCGGAGGCTTTGCTGGACTCCGGTGAGCCCGGCGAACCCCAGGTGATCTCCCGCCTGGAGAATTTTCTTATCCCTGCCGCCGACGGAAACGACTACGCTTTTGTGGCCACACACGTGGTGCTTACCATAAGGGGGGTAAAAAAAGATCCCCTTGCAGGCTATGAAATCTTTTACCGGAAGCGCATCTACGATGAGCTTGCCGCACGGCTCGCCTCGGTGTCCGGGGAAAAACCCGTGGAGCGGGAGTTGCGTGAGTTGGTCCGCAAGACCGCCGGGGCCCTTCTTACCGAAGGGGTCATTGACCGGGTTGTTCTGGAGGGGTATCGCCTGATGTAGGCCCAGGGGGTGGCAAGGGGCCGTCGGTCCTTTGTGTTTGGTTCGCGAGATGTTTCGCCATGTTTTTTTTCAGCACGGATCTTCAGGAGAGGGGGACACGTCCATGACTCTGTATACGATGCTGGCTTTTCTGCTCTTCGGCCTTGGTACTGCCTGTCTGGCACTGGCCCTGTCCGAATTGATCCAGACCCGGCGCACACGGCAACGCCTGGAGGCTGAGTCCGTGCGTGCGGCCCATTCCCGGGTGCTCTCCCTGCTGGAACCCGTGCTCTCCGAGGCCAAGGCCGTGGCCGACGCCTTTGACGGGCATGTGGCCGAAAAACGCCTCATAGTCACCGAACTGAACCAGGGCCTGGAAAAGCGCATCGCCTCCCTGAAATTACACCTGAACCGTGCCGATGCCCTCATGGCTCGTCAACAACAGACCGCCGTCGAAGAAGAGAACGCCGAGCAGCGCATCTCCGAATCCCGCCAGAGAATCGTTCAGCTTGCCGCCAAAGGGCTCTCCGTGGACGAGATCGCCGAACGCCTCACCCTGCCCAAAGGGGAAGTGGCCCTGGTGGTGGGACTCCGGGGCGGCAGGTAAGGCCGCGGGAGGCCACAACAGACTGAATCGTCTCTTTTGAGGGATGGATTGATGCAAAAGGGTTTTTCATGCAGATAGCGTTTGTAACCGTCGGAACCGACGACATGGATGCCTCGGTGAACTTCTACACCGAAGCCCTTGATTTTCAGCTGAGCAGTCGCCTGACCCCGTCCCCCGGGGTGGAGCTGGCCTTTTTGACAGACCCTTCGGGCGTCAAGGTGGAGCTTATCATGCGGGCCACCGACCCTCCTGTGACCAATGCCGCCTGTTCGGTCTCTCTGACCTTCCACGTGGACGACATCGAGGCCACCCACGCCCGGCTTCTGGATAAAGGCGCGCCGGGACTTGAGAGTCCCAAAACCCTGCCCGGCGGATTGCGGCTGCTGCTGGCCAAAGACCCCAACGGCGTGGTGCTTGGGTTTATCGAGGAGACAGGTTAACCCGGGTATTTCCTCTCCATATCCTCGGCAAACGCCTCCACCCTGTCCTGGGTGATGCCGTGTTTTTCACCGTTTTGAACGCAGAGCAGGGCCGGATTCTTTGCCATGGCAAGGCCGCTGAATTTTTTCCCGGCCCTGATATTCCCCTTGCCCGCAAAGGTGCAGAAGAACCCAGTCGCCGATTCTTTGGTGCGAGGGGCGTTCCGGGTGAGCCAGGTGCGGATGGCAGGGGCAAGGTTTCCGTACCACACCGGGCTTCCGACGATGATCCGGTCGTAAGCCGCCGGATCGTGAGAAGGCTCGCTGATGGCAGTCTGCCTCTGAAACAGGGCGTCTAAGCCCCCCATGAGATTCCCGAAAAAGCCGCTCCGATTCTTCAGGTCAAAGACCTCCTCCATGTCGCAGTTCAGCCGCGCCCGGATTGTTTCTGCCAGTGCCTTGGTGGTTCCGGTTCTTGAGTAAAATACGAGTAATGTGTTTCGCATGTTCTTTGCCCGGTATCTGATGGTTTCAGGCTGTTATTTAGCCTGTTAATATCTCTTTCTATTCCTTATCAGATAAGCCGGTGGGCGTCATGCACGGAATGAACAGGGGCCATTAATCGGAAATACTGGCCCATTTGTTGATGGCCTCAAGAAAGACAAAACTTTCGGTTCCCCTCACGCCGCTGACGGTGGCAAGGTCTTCGATGAGGAATTTTCTGAGTTCGCTGCGAGAGTCCACAAAGACCTCAATGACAAGGTCGTAGCGTCCGGTGACGTTGTTGACGGACTGAACGCCCTTAAAACGTGAGATCTGTTCCATCACCTCCTTGTTGGCAGGTTCTTCGAGGTTGAGGCCGATCTGGGCCATGATGCAGTTTTCGAAAAAGAGCGGGTCCACCGACGCGCTTATTTTCAGGTAGTTGTTCCGAATCATTTTTTCTACGCGGAGCCTCACCGTACCGTCCGATACCCCAAGCTCCCTTGCGATGTTCTTGTACGATTCGCGTCCGTTTTTCTGCAATGCCTTGATGATGGCCCTGTCGATATGGTCCGTCTGGAAACTTCGCTCTGACATATGGTTTGTTCCTTGGTTCTGGTGGAAGGGAGAAACACCGGGCAACACGGTCGCCGTTTCGGCCCATGCCTTCGGATTCTGCAACACCTCTGCCGCCTGATGAATATACCTTGATTACCCCACGAAGATATCGCTGCACAACTCTTTTTGTTACCCCTGGGTTTCCTTTTTCAGGACGGGCCGGATTCTTTTTGCATTGTTGTTGGTTCTCTTGTGCCGGGTGTCCCTGGTATCGCCACCACATGTCGGGGCGATGGGTGAAAATGCCTGCGGATTGAGAAATGCGAAAATTGTTAACGCAAAATTCATGATTGAAGATTTTTCACGGTAGTATTTTGCGCAATGGGTAATTTTTGGGTTAAAATTTAATTGACAACCCACAAGGAGTATGTTTTGACAATAATCAGGCGATGATGGACCGATAACGGGGGCTCCAGCTTTCCATGGGGCCGGTACAGGGCCCTTTCTGTTTAACCGGGTGGGCATCATCACAAGCCTTCGATGCGAGAAGGGGTCTGTTTTATTTGCCTCAACCAACCATGGGGGATGTTATGAAGACGGAACTGCTTACGCACCTTGCCAAAGAGACGGAGGCCCTGAAGGCTGCCGGGCTTTACAAAGAGGAGCGCGTCATCACCTCTCAGCAGCAGGCTGAGATCAGCGTAAAGGGACCCCGTGAGGTCATCAACCTCTGCGCCAACAATTACCTGGGCCTCTCCAACAACCAAACGCTCATCGACGCGGCCCACGCGTCCCTGGATCGTTACGGGTTCGGCATGAGCTCCGTTCGGTTTATCTGCGGCACCCTGGATATCCACAAAGAGCTGGAGGCTGCCCTAAGCGAGTTCCTGGGCATGGAGGATACCATCCTCTACAGTTCCTGCTTCGACGCCAACGGCGGTCTTTTCGAGACCCTTCTGGGGCCTGAAGACGCCATCATCAGCGATGCCCTCAACCACGCCAGCATCATTGACGGGGTGCGCCTCAGCAAGGCCAAACGGTTCCGGTACGCCAACAACGACATGGAAGACTTGGAAGCCCAGCTCAAAGCCGCCAAAGGGTCCCGCTTTGTCCTCATCGCCACCGACGGGGTCTTTTCTATGGACGGAACCATTGCAGATCTCGCCTCCATCTGCGATCTGGCCGATGCCTACGGGGCCTACGTCATGGTGGACGACTCCCACGCCGTGGGCTTCACCGGCGACACTGGCCGGGGCACCCATGAGCTCTGCGGCGTCATGGACCGGGTGGATATCATTACCGGCACCCTGGGCAAGGCCCTGGGGGGCGCCTCCGGCGGGTACACCTCTGGAAAAAAAGAGGTCATCGACTGGCTTCGGCAACGCTCCCGCCCCTATCTCTTCTCCAATACCCTTGCTCCTGTGGTCACCGCCACCTCCATCGCCGTCCTTGACCTTTTGAAATCCAGCTCCGAGCTCATCGATACCCTCAAAGAAAACACCCGCTATTTCCGGGCCGCCCTGGAAGAGGCCGGTTTTGACCTCGTCCCCGGAAACCACCCCATCATCCCCGTGATGCTCGGAGACGCTGCCCTGGCCAGTATGGCCACCCGCGAAGGCATCTACGTCATCGGGTTCAGCTTTCCGGTGGTTCCCAAAGGCAAGGCACGGATCCGCACCCAGATGTCCGCAGGCCTCACCAAAGCCCATCTGGATAAGGCCATTGCCGCCTTTATAAACGTGGGCAAAGCGTTACATATCATTTAATAAAACAAGCCTTCGGCGGCAAGGTGTGCCACCTTGAAAGCTGGTTACGAATGCGCTTTGCCCCTCGTTCCTCGGGTCAAATCACATCCGTATTTATGTTGGCGCAAACTTAAAATATAGCTTTGGGGCCTGTTTGTTCAACTTTTCAAAAGTTTAGCCCCCGGCAGGGCCGCCGGAGGCGTTTTTTAACGTTTACACGGAGATGAGGTGAGCGATGGAGACAATGAAGGCGTTGAGCAAGTCAAAGCCCGAACCGGGGATCTGGATGGAAGAGGTTGAGGTTCCCAGGCCCGGTCACAACGACATCCTGATCAAGGTGAAGAAAACCGCCATCTGCGGCACCGATATCCATATCTACAATTGGGACGAGTGGTCGCAAAAGACGGTGCCGGCCCCCATGGTCATCGGCCATGAGTTCGTGGGGGAGATCGTGGAGGTGGGAAGCGAGGTGGAGGGCTACAAGGCGGGGGATCGGGTGTCTGCCGAGGGGCACATCACCTGTGGCTACTGCCGGAACTGCAAGGCGGGAAAACGGCATCTCTGCCGCAACACCGAAGGCATCGGCGTGAACCGTACCGGCTGCTTTGCCGAGTACATTGCCGTGCCTGCTGTAAACGCGTTTCGGATCCCCCATGGCATCAGCGATGAGACCGCTTCCATCCTCGATCCCCTGGGCAACGCCACCCACACGGCCCTCTCCTTTGACCTGGTGGGCGAGGATGTGCTCATTACCGGGGCCGGGCCCATCGGCATCATGGCCGTTGCCATCGCCCGACACGCCGGGGCACGCCATGTGGTTATCAGCGACGTAAACGACTATCGCCTGGACCTGGCCCGGAAGATGGGAGCCTCACGGGCCGTGAACGTCTCCGGGAGCAATGGCTCCATCCCGGGTACCATCACCGAGCTGGGCATGAGCGAGGGCTTTGACGTGGGCCTTGAAATGTCGGGAAGTCCCCAGGCCTTCCGTGACATGCTCGACGCCCTGAATTTTGGCGGCCACATCGCCCTTCTGGGCATCCAGCCCCCGGAGACCGCCGTGGACTGGTCGCAGATTATCTTCAAAGGCCTCAAGCTCAAAGGCATCTACGGCCGGGAGATGTTTGAGACCTGGTACAAGATGAGCAGCATGCTCCAGAGCGGCCTGGACATCTCCCCTGTGATCACCCACCGCTTCGGCATTGACGACTTCCAGAAAGGCTTTGATGTCATGCGCTCGGGGGAGTCCGGGAAGGTCATTCTGGAGTGGTAGCTGTCGGGTGAACCCGCTTTCAAGGCGGTTCACCTTGAAAGTGGCGGGCCACAACTTAAAATCGAGCCCTGAAGGTGACCCCTGCGGTGAGGGGATCACCGGACTGTCCCACGGGGTCAGACCCGGGAAACTCAAAGGCGACCACGCGGTAGTCGGTATCCAGAAGGTTTTTCGCCCAGAGGACAATGTCGTATCGCTCGCTTTCCAAGCCCATGCTGAGGTTGACGAGTTCATAGTCCTCCTCTTTGATGGTGTTGGCGGTGTCCCAGTAAAAGACATGCATGCGTCGAAGACGCGTAAAGGCGTCCCAGGTGTGGTTGATGGGGCGCCTGTAGGTGAGGGCCAGGTTGTAGGTGTACGAGGGGGCCATCATGGCTTCGTTTCCCGTATAGTCGGCACCGGAGACATTGTCTTTGTAGTCCTTGAATTCGGCATCGGTATACCCGAAGCCGGCGTCCAGGGTGAGGCCCGGGGCCAGCAGGGCACTGGATTCCACCTCAACCCCCATGCTCCGTGACTCACCCACATTTCGGATCACCGTGTCGGCCGAAGGCAGGAGCTGGACCACCTGCTGATCCTTCAACTCAATGTAAAAAATGGACGCGTTAACGGTGAGCCGGTTATCAAACCAGCTGGATTTGACGCCGGTCTCGTAGTTCCAGCTGAACTCGCTGTCAAAGGTAAGGTCTTTGGGGTCAAGGTGGGAGGTGTTGAACCCTCCGCTTCGATAGCCCTTTGATACGCCGACATAGGTCATGAGACCCGGTGTCCATCGGTAATCAAGCTGCAGCTTTGGCAGCCATGCATCCTGCGTGTCCGACGCATCGACGCTGCTGTCCATCAGGGTGGTACCACCTGAGGTGGTATTCATGATGTGGTCTATTTCACTTTTTTCGTGGTCATACCGAAGGCCCGCCGTGACGGAAAGGTGCTCTGTTGCCCTGATTGTGGCCTGGCCAAAGAGATCGGTGCCCGTTGTGGTGACATTGGAGTCCGTGAGCCGACGGACAGCTCCGGGGACAGGGTACATGCCCGGGGCAAAATCGAGGGCCATCAGGTGGTCTTTGTCTTTTTTGTATCCGTAAAAACCCGCCAGCCATTTCACACGTGCGTTTTCTTCATCCCTGGATGCCAGTCGGAGTTCCTGGGAGAACTCCTTGTCGTCGATGGTTTCATGGGACGTGATCATGGGGTAGGTCGTGAAGTCCTGATCGTTTGATGCCTCGTCCTCGTAGTCTCGATACGCCGAGACGGACGTGAGGTCAAACCAGGGCAGCTGCCAGGCCACCTTCAGGTGGGTGGCGGTGCTGTCCCGGTTGTACGTGCCCTCATGGTCAAAGGCCACCTTGGAGGAGTCGGTGTCAAGGTCCTTGAGCTTGGCCAGAGGGAAGGCCCCGTCCCGAAGCTGCTCCGCGTTGAAACCCAGGGAGACATCCAGGGTGTCGCTGGGCAGCCAGCGAAGAAATCCCCTTCCGTTGAGCGACCTGCGGCTGTCCACATCCTTTCCGAGATAACTGTTGTCAAAGTAACCGTCACGTGACTCGCCCCCTGCGCTCAGCCCCAGAAACAGTCGATCCTTTACCAGCGGTGTCCGCAGATAAGCATGACCCCGATTCAGGTTGTAATTGCCCAGGGTGTATTCCAGGCCTGCGTGGGTTTCGTTGCCCGGCTTTCGGGTGATGATGTTGATGACACCGGCCAGTGAGTTGCGTCCGTAGAGGGTCCCCTGGGGGCCACGAAGCACTTCGATGCGCTCAATGTCAAAGAGCTGGGTGTCAAAACTTCGGGCATCCATGTAGCCCACATCGTCCACGTAAAACCCCAGGGCGGGCTCGTTGTTCACCGATCCGATGCCCCGGATAAAGGCATAGGAGGTACCCCGGATTCCCCAGTTGGCGATGTAGAGGTTGGGGACCAGCCGGGACATTCCCTGGATGTCGGAAAGACCTGCGTCTTGAATCTCATTTCCGGACAGGGCCGTGATGCTGACCGGAATATCCTGAACGTTTTCCCGGCGCTTTTCGGCGGTCACCACCATGGCTTCAAGGTGCGTTTTTTCTTCAGCACCACTTTCGGCCTGGGCCATGACCGTTCCTGCCTGGCAGGTCAGAGCCAGGATCATCAGGGCGTGAAGGGCATATTTTAACGAATGCTTCATCTGTGTCTCCTTGGGCTACGCTTTTCGGGCAATATCAAGTTCCATCTTACCGATGGGGGTTTCCATGGTTTGGGACCGAACATGGCGGAAACCGGCCCGAAGGGCGGCATCAGCGATCTCTCCCTGGTCGAAGCAGTAATCCAGACCCATCATCATGCAGGGAATAATGGCCCCGAGCATGGTATCGGGCCGGGTCTGCTCGTGGGTGAGGCCATCCTGAAAGCTGACGAAATATCCGCCCGGGTTCAGGGACTGGTGGATTTTTGTGAGCATGTGGTCCATGCGTCCCCGGGCAAAGTTCAGGGTGGCACTGGCGAAGATGAGATCGTAGCCCCGGCCAAGGTCGTCGGTGAGATAATCCCCGGGTCGATAAGAGATCCTGTCCTGGGCGTCAAATGATTCGATGAGGGGCTTTGCCGCTTCAAGGACGCCCTTGCGGTCCATGAGTACCCCCGTGGCATTTGCCAGGATCTGCTCCAGGAGATAGAGGGAAAAGACGCCGTGGCCGCACCCCATGTCCATGAAGGTTTTCAGGTTCTCAAAGCCGGGCAGGTCGGCAATGCGGGTTGCAATCCTGCTTCCCACACCACCCAAAACCCATCCGGAGGACGCCTTGACCTCTTCGGCCCAGAGGGTTTCATCGGTCATGTCCATGGGGGATGGGTGGGCTTCCGGCCCTTTGGCAACAAGTGTTTTCAATGCTTCTAAGGGGTTCATGTCGGGGTTTTGTGTCTGTGTGAGAAGGGGGCCGATAAACTGGGGCGAGTGGCTGACCAGAAAGGTGTTCGCCAAGGGGGTGTTTCGGTAAGCCCCTTCTTTTTTCTCCAGGAGCTCCAGGATGGTAAGGCCATCCAAGAGCCTGCGTGTGTTGGTGGAATGGGTGTTCAGCTGATGGGCAACGGATTCCGGTGATGCGGGAGCACTCAGCAGATCAAAGATAGAGAGCTCAAGGGCCATGTTGAGGAAGGCTGCCTTAAGGGGACCCATGGCAAGGTTGTAGAGGGGACGATAGCTTACATCTGTGTTTGGAAGAGACTCCATGTGATTCCTTTCATCATGATACGAGAGAGAGTTTGTTTTTATTCTGTCGAGAAAATTGCGTGCAGACTAACATCTCCGGAACATATGGTGTCATTTGCTGAATTTGTCGGAGTTCGCGATCATGTATGGGGCGTTGAGGGATGGAGAGTCAGAGGCTTTATGGCAGGGGGCCTTGGGGAAGGGAGATGGTCTGCCGGGCCATGACCTGCTTGAGGTAAAGGCTGGGCTGGATGCCGAAATGGCTGAGAAACGCTTTGGCAAAGTGGCTGGGACTGCTGAACCCTGTGGCATAGGCAATTTCACAGAGGTTCATCTCTCCGGATTCGATGAGGGTGCGGCTGCGGCTCAAGCGGTACCTTCGCAGGTATCCGAACACGGTTGTGCCGTATACCTCCTTGAACCCGCGGTTCAGCTTTGTGTGATTCATTCCGGCTGTTTTGGCCAGTTCTGCCAGGGTGGGAGGGTTTTCAAGATTGCGGGACAGGTAGGCTTGGGCTTTTTGGATCCGGTGGAGTTCCTGGGGGGTGAACGGTGCCAAGCCTTTGCCAAAGGATGGGGGGGCTGAGGCGTCAAGTTGCATGGCAATGAGATCAAGGGCCCGGCTTTCGTAGAACATTTTTCTGCCCATGCCCTTGTAAGGGCAATGGAGGAGTTGGGATGCGGCAACGGTCATGGCGGGGTCTGCGGGGATGGTTTTGAAACAATGGGGAAAAGAACCCTGATCCATGGCCTGGTCAAATTCCGGGTACCCCGGTGTCTCCCCGGGTGCTTCAAGGTAGTCTCGGAAAAAAGCGGGGGTTACGTGAAGGGCCACCATGCGAATGGGGAGGTCTGCCGCAAATGCCATGGTGGCCTGTGAGCGGGGGAAGGCAGAGGCGACTCCCAGGCCCGGATGCCCTGTGAAACAGAGTTCTCCTTTATCATGGTTGACTGTGTAGTGCGTGTGGCCGGAAAGATGAAAGGAAAATTCAAAGGGCACCTCACCGGTCTCCATGGTAAGTGAACCGGGCTGAAGGGGTTTTCCTTCCACAAGGATGAGGTCAAGGCCCCGGCGTAACTCAAGGCGTTGAAGGGTCATGCCTTCGGGAAGGGCCGGTTCCTTTTCCGAGGTATGGTGTTGTTCCGGTGGGGACAGGGAGATGTGGGTGTTACTGCTTGTCATTGCGTTGCCAAATTAAATTGTAGTAGACTAACTTTTTTTGAATGGAGCAGAGTTTAGCCATGTGAAAGGGATCTGTCAAGGCCAATCCATGGACCCTCAGGGGAAAGGAATCGACATGAAAAAGCTTGGTTGGGTGTGTGCTCTGTTGTTCACTCTAACCGGATGTCTGGGTGTCCCTGAACCGGTGGTGCCTGTCCAGGGATTTGATCTCCAGAGGTATCTGGGGACATGGTATGAGATTGCCCGGTTAGACCACTCCTTTGAGCGGGGAATGGAGCAGGTCACAGCAGAGTATGCCATGCGTGAAGATGGCGGCGTACAGGTCATAAATCGCGGCTTTTTACCGGAGAAAAATCAGTGGAAGGAAGCCGAGGGCAAGGCTTTTTTGGTGGGCAGGCCCAGCGAAGGGTATTTGAAGGTTTCGTTTTTCGGACCGTTCTACGGGTCCTACGTGATCTTTCACCTGGACAAAGACAATTACGGGTATGCCTTTGTCTGCGGCCCTGATACCTCGTACCTCTGGCTGCTCTCTCGACACCCGACGGTCGATGAGGAGGTGCTGAGTGTGTTTGTGTCAACGTCAAAGGCCCTCGGCTTCAACACGGATGAGCTGATTTATGTGAACCATGCCTCAAGGTGAAAGGGGGGGCGATTCACCGGTCCCGGCAGCTCGGTCTTATAATGGGTTCATTTTTCCCAGCTCCACAGGTTCGATACGCACCACGGTAAACTCTCGCAGCTCACTCATGTGTTTCCACAGGATGTCATGCCCTTTGAGGTGCCGAAACCGGCGAACTTTATCCAGCCAGGCCCGGCGCTCTTCATCTGTTGCCGCGCGGCGTGCTCCGGCTTCGCAGACCAGGCGTATGGCGGGCTGACTCTTAAAACGTCCTCTCCACAAAGCGCTCAACCAGAATCCGAAACCCGGGGCCACAGCCAAGATGCTCATGCGCGGGTCCTGGTCCAGGTTTCGCCTCATGCTTTCGGGGAATTTTTCGAAGTAGTACCCTTGCTTTTCTCCGGTGAAAAGAACGGACCCGATGGGAGAGACGCGGGGACTGCCGTCCGGGTCCACCGTTGCGATGGCTGTGTGGGTGACTTTGCCGAAAAGGGATACGACGTCCGACCAGGGGATTTCAGGTTTCATGGTTTCCTCCGTTTCCAGGTGCCGGTTGCTGGCAGGTGGTACAGTTCGTTTTTCACCAGGTTGATGAGTGCGTCCCGCTCGTCTCCGGCAATGGCAGGCGCCACCATGCGCGTGCCCACAAAAAGGGAATACCCGATACGGGACAGGAGGCGCGCCCTCTTTGCATCACCGGAGACTTCCAAAAAGATGTTGAACAGGTAATCCATGCGCATGGCATCGACCCGCTCCAGAAATCGCAGGGCCAGGGCATCCCGCTGTGCCCATGCCCGAATGCTTGTTTCAGGGCCATGGGGCAGGTTGTTGGAGCTTTCCACAATGGCATCGAAGCGCGCAACCGCGTTGCCCGCGGTGTTTGCCAGTCGCATATTCTCCACCGTCCAGTTTTCCACCCAATGCTCCAGCATGCGCTCCAGGTAGTCGCTTCGGCCTTTAAAGTGGTGATAAAACGATCCCTTGGTGACATGCAGGGTGTTGCACAGGGCATCAATGGTCAATTGCTGAATACTGTGCTCCGCAAGGAGGTTAAGTCCGGCGTCCAGCAACTCAACGGCGCTGCGCCTGGCCTTTTTCTTCTCTTTGTTCTGTGGGTTGCTCAAAGCCGCTCTCCTTTTATTTAATACCATACGGTATGGTATGTTTGCATGGTGGTTTGCTGAGAGTCAAGGATAAGTGGAGAGTATTTTTGAAAAAGGTGGGGGGAGCAGCCATGGGTACACCGAAAACCCGAGGGGCAGGAAACAGCATCATATAACAGGGGACACGCTTTTTATGGCCAGTGTTTCCCTGGAACGAAGGGACAGATTGCGCTGGACTCTGTGAATGCGCCTGTGAGATACTTGCTGAGTGTATCTGCCTTGAATTAATGATAAACCCTTCTGGGTTTGTCTCCCCCATGCCGCCCGTCACAACCTCGCCTTACCATGCTTAACCTCACTGGTATGACCGTGTCCCCAAGGGCGACGGGAAAGGAAAAAAACGACCCATAACCCCATGAATCAAGGAGAAACGTCATGAGCACGAAGTTGCCGGTTCTCGCCTTGTTGTTTGTTTGTACCATGGTTGGGCAGCCCTCGGCCGGGCAGGCTGCCATGAAGATGACCACCGGGGTGCCCCCAGGCATTTCCACGCCGGACAAGCTGGAGACCTCCATCGGGGTGCTCACCGGTTTTGATGGGGTTCCCGATGCGCCCACGATCCAAAAGGTCTACGACCAGCTTGATCTCCAGCGTGCGACCCAGGCCTTTCTGTCCACCATTCCCATTGCCTCGATGTATGCCATGGAAAAAGGGCTTCTGGCATTTGGACCGGCAAACAGCACGGCCCTTCTCTTCGAAGATCTCATGGACTCCAAAGCGCTCTGGCTGACCCCGAACACCGTGTCGGTATATATGGCGGCCTGGATGGAGCTTGGTGAGGAGCCCATGGTCATTGAGACTCCGCCCAATGTGCTGGGGTTCATCAACGATGCCTGGTTTCACTATGTCGTGGATTTCGGCAACGCGGGCCCGGACAAGGGTGAGGGTGGAAAACTGCTCATCGTACCGCCCGGTTACAGGAAGGACGTGCCGAACGGGTACCATGTGGTAAGGTCAGACACATACGGGCATTGGGTGATCTGGCGGGGATTTCAGGTGGATGGCTCGCCCAAACCGGCTGTGGATGCAACCAGGAAGGCGTTTCGGATCTACCCCCTGTCAAAAAAGGGCAACCCTCCGAAGATGGCATTCGTGAATGTATCCGGTACCTACCACAACACCATCCACAGCATGGATTTTCATTTCTGGGAGGAGATCGACGCGCAGATCCAGGCCGAACCCGTGCAAGGGCTTGACCCTGAAATCCGTGGGCTCCTTGCCTCCATCGGCATTGAAAAGGGTAAAGAGTTCGCACCGGACGAGCGCATGAAGAACATTCTCACCGATGCCGCCAAGATCGGTTCGGTGACGGCACGGGCCCTGACGGCCGTGCCTCGGGATCAACGCCATTACCTTTATCCGGGAGAGCGTGTCTGGACAAACCCCTTTATCAAGGGACGCTACGATTTTCTTTTGGATGGTGCCCGGTTGCTGGATTCCCGAGTGTACATGCATTTTTATGCCACGGGGATCACCCCTGCCATGGCAAAAAAGAACGTGGGCAAGGGCTCGCAGTACGCCATTGCCTATCTCGACAAGGATGGCAACGCCCTTGACGGAAGCAAGACCTACAAGATCAACCTTCCCAAAGACGTACCGGCCAAGAATTTCTGGTCCTTTACCCTCTATGACAACCAGACCCGCGCCATGCTGCAGACCGACCAGCGTTTTCCCGGCATCGACAACCTTCGAAAAGGCCTGAAGCAGAGTAAAGACGGATCATACGATATCTACTTCAGCCCGAAGCCACCCAAAGGCCAGGAGAATAACTGGATTCAGACCGTGCCGGGCAAGGGGTGGAACACGATTTTGCGTCTCTACGGCCCTCTGGAGTCGTTTTACGACAAAACCTGGAAGCCCGGAGATCCTGAGCTGGTTGAGTCGTCGAGCCTGTAACGGTCCCCTGGTGCCCCGCTGAGCCGGGTCCGATCAAAAATGAGCCGTCAAAAAAAGGGCCCCATGGGAACGATTCCCATGGGGCCCTTTGTGTTGTCTCTTTAAGCGCGGAAGCTTATGCGGCTGCAACTGTCTCGGTTTCGGTTTCAGTTGCGGCGGTGCCTCGGGCGTTAAGATCCGCTGCAGCAGTAAACAGCACGTCGGTGGAGCTGTTCAGCGCGGTTTCGGCGGAGTCCTGGATGACGCCGATGATGAAACCGGCAGCCACGACCTGCATGGAGATCTCGTTGGGAACACCGAAGAGGCTGCAGGCAAGGGGGATCAGGAGGAGCGAACCACCGGCCACACCGGAGGCACCGCAGGCGGAGACGGAGGCGATGATGCTCAACAGAAGTGCCGTTGCCATGTCGACCTGAATGTTCAGGGTGTGGACGGCAGCCAGGGTCATCACGGTGATGGTGATGGCGGCGCCGGCCATGTTGACGGTGGCACCCAGCGGAATGGAGACGGAGTAGGTGTCTTCGTTGAGGTCGAGGCGCTTGCACAGGTCCATGTTCACGGGGATGTTGGCCGCGGAGCTGCGGGTGAAGAAGGCGGTGACGCCGCTTTCACGCAGGCAGGTGAACACGAGAGGGTAGGGGTTGCGCCGGGTCATGAAGAAGACGATGGCCGGGTTGACGATGAGGGCGATGATGAGCATGGCACCCAAAAGAACCTGAAGCAGGTGGGTGTAGCCGGAAAGGGCTTCAAAACCGGTGGTGGCGATGGTCTGTGAGACCAGGCCGAAGATGCCCAGGGGGGCAAACCGGATAACCAGCTTGACGATGCTGGAGACGCCGTTGGAGACGTCGTGCAGGAAAGTCTTGGTTGCTTCACCCGTATGCTGGAAGGCGATGCCCAGGGCAATGGCCCAGGCAAGGATGCCGATGAAGTTCCCCGTAGCCAGGGCGTTGATGGGGTTGTCCACGATTTTGAAGAGAAGGGTGTTGAGAACCTCCCCGATACCGTTGGGCGGTGTGGCTGCCGTGTCTGTGGCCACCAGGGTCATGTTGGTGGGGAAGAGAAAACTCAAGGTGACGGCTACGAGTGCCGCCATAAAGGTTCCCACCAGGTAGAGACCGATGATGGAGCGCATGTTGGTGTGGGTGCCGCGCTTCTGGTTGGCAATGGAAGAGGCGACGATGACAAAAACGAGGATGGGTGCAACGGCTTTAAGCGCTTTGACGAACAAGCTGCCGAACAGGCCTGCGGAGTTTGCCGTATCCGGTGATACCTGAGCAAGGATGACACCTGCAATGATCCCGATCACAATCTGCAGTACCAGGCTTCCCGAAGCGATTTTTTTAAAAATCCCTGTCACTTGATTCATGAATTTCCCCCAAAGTTGGTTAAATATTCCTTAATTCCACTATCACCATTTCATAGGGGAAATATCGCTTATATGTCAATATTTTATTTCCATATAGGCTTATTCGTAACGAGGGCGTTATGTTTTTACGCATTCATGAATCTGAGGCCGAAATGTAGGTAGGAGGAGCTTCAACATTGTAAAATAAAGGCCAAATGGAGTTATGAAGGAACATGGGGCGGCGAGACTGGAATCCCTTTTGGGGGAGTCGTAAAATTTGGGAAGCCTACTGGTATGCCCTGAAACAGCCGGTACACCAAGGTGCTCGAATAAAGTGAAAGAACGCGTAAAAACAGTCTTGCCAACTGTTTGAAATCTTGGAGAACGTTTCTTGAGCGTTCTCTTTGAATGAATGCTTTTTTTAAGGCCTTGATGGGCAAAGCGCATCTTCACACCGCCCTCAAGGTTTTTTTCGCTACCCTTGACGTCGGAGTTTTTTCCCCTTGACGCCCTTTGCCGGTTTCGTGTAGAGGATGGACAGTACCCGGTAACAGGGTACACATTCAATTTGTCATACGGTGTCATGCAAACGGAACTACGGTGAAAATCCGTGACGGTCCCGCCGCTGTAACCGGGTGGCCCGGCGCAGGTTGGTTTCTCCTCATCATGTGAAGAGATGCCAGCGGTCACTGCCTCTCCTGAAGGGGGGCGGGAAGGCGCGTCGGGAGCTCTTACCCCGGAAGTCAGAAGACGTGCATGAGACTCACGTGACCGAGTTCGATGGCAAAGGGCTCTGAGGTATATCTATGTACCTCAGAGCCCTTTTTTTATTGCCTGAAATCGGTGCGTTTCACCGGCACGGGTTGGTGCTGGTGGGAATGATCATGAAATTCCGGCGCTGTCTGTTCGTACTCCTTGCTTTCTTTCGACAGACGGATTTCATGGCGGCATCGGGTGATCTCCCGGGTGGAACCGGGGCGCCGTTGGAGTCGGTGGCCGAACGAATCATGGTGGCGGTACTTTATTTTATGAGCCCGCCGATATGCTTGTAAGGAGAAGAGATACAATGGCTGTAGACAAGACCCAGATTGAATTGGCCCGGGAGGGCGTGGTTTCCCCCCAGATGCAGCAGGTTGCCGAAAAAGAGGGGCATGCCCCCGAGGTCATCCGTGACCTGGTGGCCAAAGGGGAGATCGTTATCCCCAACAACCCCAAGCACAAAGGCCCTGCCGTGGGCATCGGTACCGGCCTCCGTACCAAAGTAAACGCTTCCATCGGGACCAGCTCCGATATCTGCGACATCAAGAGCGAAATTGAAAAAGCCCTGGCCGCAGAGGAAGAGGGCGCCGATACCCTCATGGAACTCTCCGCCGGGGGGGACCTGGACCTTGTCCGCCGCGAGGTGCTGGCAGCCACCAACCTTCCCCTGGGCAACGTGCCCCTTTATCAGGCCTTCAAGGAGACCGGGCGCAAGTATCAGGATCCCTCCAAGCTCGACCCCGAATACCTTTTCGATCTCATTGAGCAGCAGCTCGACGACGGCCTCTCCTTCATGGCCATCCACTGCGGCATCAACCAGTACACCATTGAGCGCCTCCGCGCCCAGGGCTTCCGGTACGGCGGTCTTGCCTCCAAGGGCGGCACCTTCATGGTGGCCTGGATGGACGCCACCAAGCGTGAAAACCCCCTTTACGAGCAGTTCGACCGCGTCTGTGCCCTCATGAAAAAATACGACGCCGTGCTTTCCCTTGGCAACGGAATCCGTGCAGGTGCCATCCACGACAGCCACGACCGCGCCCAGATGGCCGAGATGATCATCAACTGCGAGCTGGCCGAGCTGGGTCGCGAGATGGGCTGCCAGATGATGGTGGAAGGCCCCGGCCATGTGCCCCTGGATGAGATCGAGGGCAACATCATGCTTGAAAAGCGCATGAGCGGCAACGCCCCCTACTACGTCCTCGGCCCCATCCCCTGCGATACCGGCGCCGGGTACGATCACATCACGGCGGCCATCGGCGCGGCCAGCTCCGCCCGTTTCGGCGCAGACCCTGACCTACATCACCCCCGCCAGGATCCGCCCTGCCCACGGTTCAGGATGTGCGTGAGGGTGTGCGCGCCACCCGCCTTGCCACCCGTATCGGAGATATCGCCAAGTACCCCAACCGCCGCGAAACCGAGAAGCTGGCTGCCATGGCCCGTCGCGAGATGCGCTGGGACGATCTGGAAAAACACCTCCTTTTCCCGGAGGTGGCCAAGTCCATCCGTGCAGAGCGCACCCCCGAGCAGGAAGACACCTGCACCATGTGCGGCGACTTCTGCGCCATGAAAAAGGGGATGGAGGTTTTCCAGCCCGACATCAAAGGCGACAAGATCTACAAGGGGTAACCCAGGTTCGCGAATGCTCCAACCCTCGTACCTCGGGTTGTCGCATTCGCTGACGGGCTGTGCCCGTGATCAACGGTACGGGTTATTGACGTGTAGCCATTCAGCTTAAAATGCCTCCGGTGGTCCTGCCGGAGGCAAGTTGAATCGCTACAAAGACGATTTGTTACGAACGACCATTTTGGTCCCCATGGTGCCATGTCTCCAACCACTGGCATCATGGGGGCGCATGTTTTGACTGGATTGATTGAGGAGGGGTTCTGAATGACATTGCTCGAAAAGACCATCGGTTCCATTGTGGGGATCGATCGCGGGATTGAGACGCTTGCCCTTGCCCGCCTGGCCGACCAGGCGCGGCCCCAGGGGAGTCTTGGGGTGCTGGAACCCCTGTCCGCCCGCCTTGCAGCCATTGCCGGTAAAATCGATGTGAAGCTCGAAAAGAAGGTGGTGGTGACCTGTGCCGGAGACCACGGCGTGGTGGAGGAGGGTGTGAGCCTGTTTCCCCAGGAGGTCACCGAGCAGATGGTCCACAACTTCGTGATCAAGGGCGCCTCTATCAACGTGCTGGCCAAGCACGCCGGGGCCGAGTCCCTGGCGGCCGACATCGGCGTCAAGGCCGATTTTGATCCGTCTCTTCCCATCATCCATAAAAAGGTGGCCAGGGGCACCGAGAACTTTACCAAAGGGCCGGCCATGACCCGCGAGCAGGCTGTGGCAGCCATTGAGGCCGGCATTGAGATTGTGAACGAACTCGTGGCCGAAGGCGGGCTGGACATGCTCGGCACCGGGGACATGGGGATTGGCAACACCACCCCCTCCACGGCCATTATCGCCGTGCTCTCCGGGGAAAAGGTGGAAGACCTTACCGGGCGTGGCACGGGCATCAACGATGAGGCCCTTCAGCGCAAAATCGACGTGATCAAAAAAGGGATCGAGGTGAACAAGCCCGACCCCAAGGATCCCGTGGACGTGCTGGCCAAGGTGGGCGGCTACGAGATCGGCGCCCTGGCAGGGCTCGTTCTGGGGGCTGCGGCCCACGGCGTCCCGGTGGTGTGCGACGGGTTCATCTCCACGGCAGGGGCCCTGATTGCAGGGGATCTGGCCCCTACGGCCAAGGAGTACCTCTTTGCCAGCCATCGTTCCGTGGAGGTGGGGCACACCTTCATGCATGATCACCTGGGCGTGGATCCCCTTCTGGACCTGGGCTTTCGCCTGGGCGAGGGCACAGGGGCGGCCCTGACCATGGAGCTCCTGGACGCCTCCACCCGCATCCTGGCCGATGTCCTCACCTTCGACGAGGTGGCCATCAAGGATCCCCACACCAGAGGGTAATGTTATTTTTGTAACCGGTTGTGATACGATGCCCCTGCATGACGCCATGCAGGGGTATTTTTGTATGTGATTTTTGGAAAATGGATGGGTGAGATGACACCGTACTTGAAGTTCAAAAACGTGCTCACGGGGTATCGCCATTATCGGTTGCTTGAGGCAGCCTTTGACGCCGGGATGTTCGAGATCGTGGGCGCTGAACCTGTGACGGCCGAGGAACTCTGCCGCAAGGTGGGGTGGGACCCATCCTTCGGGGCCCGTGCCCTTGCGGCCTTGTGTGTATTGGGGCTTCTGGAAGAGACCCCGCGGGGGATCAGGGTTTCCGAGGAAGGGGCGCTTTTCTTCGGGGCAGATGCGCCCCATCCCATGGCCGGTACCCTGGCCTTTGAAAAACGGCTCTACGACTCCTGGGCTCTCCTGGGAAAGACCCTGGAGCAAGGCGAACGTGTCTACGCCGCATCGGAGAAGAGCGAGGCAGAGTACAAAAAAGACCTGGCCCAGTACATCGAGGCCATGGATGAGGCAGCCCGCATTCGGGCGGCTGAACTCTGGCAGGTGGTGAGGCCGGACAACGAGCAGGGCCTCTTTGTGGAGCTGGGGTTTGGCTCCGGGGCTTACAGTCTTGCCTTTTTGGAACGGCATCCCGGCTGGAGAGGCTCCCTTGCCGACCTGGATGATGTGGTGGGGATTTTTGGCGAGACCAAGGCGAGTCATTCAGCCTTTGACCGAGTGACCCTTTCCTGCGTGAACCTGCTGGATGAGAGCTGGGACCTTTCCGCCTGTGAAGGGGCCGATCTTCTTCTGCTCTCCAACCTGGTGCACTGCCAGGGGGACGAGGAGACCCTGGGGATCGTGCGGCGTGCTGCCGGGCTCCTGGCCCAGGGCGGCACCCTGGTGGTTCATGACTTTTACCGGGACCGGGGCGAGGCAGGAGGCATGTACGACCTTCACATGATGCTGAACACCTACAACGGGAAAGTGTACACCACCGGTGAGATGCGGGCCATGGTCGAGGCGGCCGGGCTTGTTTTTGCCGGGGACCTTGCCCTGCCGTCGGGCTCCTGCGCTGTTCTGGCACGAAAATGTGAGCCCTGAAACCCTTTACAACCCGTCATCCTCTGGCTATGATTCGGGCATTCTTACGTCACACGTGCAGGCTTTGGGAAGCCCCGGGGCCGTGCGTCGGCAATGGTCCTTGGACCGGCGGGGTGCAAGGGCGCCCCGGGCGGTGAAAGAGTGGGATTATGAAGTGGAACAGAGACGTGTTTCTCCATAATCTGGAGGAACTGGTTGCGCGGGAGTGGGGCGGGCGCCTGGGTGAGTTGGATCGCACCGTGGGCCTGACCGGTGCCTTTGAATCATGGAAAAGCGGCACATCCCCCACCATTGATGCCATTTTCAGGATCTGCAAGGCCTTGGACTGCGATATCACCTGGCTTTTGAACGGGTACACCGGGGGAGAGGGCGCCGGCATGGTCAACGCCCTGGTCTACATTCCCAAGTACCGTGCCACCTTGTCCGGTGGCGGCGGCTCCTTTGAGACCACGGCCGAGGTGCTTGAGACCTGTCCCTTTGGCGAAATCTGGCTTCGGAAAAAGGGCAATCCGTCGTCCCTTGTGCTGTTTGATGTGGCCGGTGATTCCATGGCCCCCATGATTTTAAGCGGGGATACCGTCATGGTGGACCGTTCCCGAACAGGGGAAGATGGCCGGTTTAAAGGGGGCATTTTTGCCTTTCGCGAAGGCGACGCCATTAAGGTCAAGCGACTTTATACGGAAGGGGCTGCCGTGCGTGTGCTCTCCGACAACAAGGCCGAAGCCGTGGACTATCTGGCCGATCTGACCGGTTTTGAAGTGATCGGGGAGGTGGTCTGGGTGGCCCGGGATCTTTTGGGCATGCATGCGTCATGAACAGCAGCCTGCCTCCGGCGTGAATGAATCAATCGTAAAGCTTCTGCCTTTGGCTTGACAGCCGAATCCGCTTCAATAAACCGAATGAGCCTTTGAAACCTGTTTATCAAACTTTTCAAAAGTTTGGCCTCCGGCAGGGCCGCCGAAGGCGCTTTTTTGTCTTTTTATACCAGTGATAGGTGACCTCCATTACCATTATCAATCGCTACATTCTGAAAGAGCTGCTGCAGCCTTTTTTACTGTGCCTGGGCTTTCTCAGCCTTGTCTTTCTCCTGACCAAAATCATCGACATCACCGACCTGGTGGTGAATTACCGGGCGAGTCTTTCCACGGTTCTTGCCATGGTGGGCTATACCCTTCCTGTAATGATGCAGTACACCCTGCCCATGTCCGTGATGATGGCGGTGCTGCTGACCCTCTTACGCATGTCCGCCGACCGGGAGATTGTCGCCATCAAGGCAGGCGGCGCCGGGCTTTCCGCCATCCTGTACCCGGTGGGGGCCTTTTGTGTGGCAATTAGCCCTCTGCTGACCCTGGCCGTGACGGTTTACGGTGTCCCCTGGGGGAACTACTCCTATAAAAAAATGGTGGTGAACATCGCCTCCGCCGGTGTGGACGCCTCCTTGAAAGAGGGCACCTTCAACACCAACTTCGACGGGGTCATGCTCTATGTGGAGCGCATCAACCCTGAGGACAAGAGCCTCCACGGTGTGTTTATCCGGGACACCCGGAACCCCGAAAGCGAGGTGGCCATCTCAGCCCCCAGGGGGGTGAGGTTTTTCTCCAAAGAGGCCGAGACCCTGACCCTGCGCCTTTTTGACGGTGAGGTCAACCAGGTGAATCTGAAGAACCGGTCGGTCAATGCCATTGCCTTTTCCACCTACGACATCCGGGTGAATTTCGGGAAGCTCAGCTCCAAGAAGAAGCTGGGAAGCAAGGCCCGGGACGAAATGAGCCTGTCGGAGCTTTCCGCCCATATCGCATCGGAGAAGAAGGCGGGGCGCAATCCGGATACGGCCATCATGGAGCTCAACGAAAAATTTGCCCTGGCCCTGGCGGCCCTGACCCTGGGAATCCTCTCCATTCCCCTGGGGCTTCGGAGTGCTTTTTCCCGCAAGGGCTCGGGCATGGGGCTGGGCCTTGTCTGTTTTCTTCTTTATTATGTGATGCATGCATCGGGATGGTCCCTGGGCAAGTCCGGGGCGGTTCCGCCGGAACTGGCCCTCTGGATGGGCAACGTGGTCATGGGAAGCGCGGGCCTGGTGTTTCTGGTGCGGGTCTCCCGGGAGAAGACCCTGGGGTTTGATGTTCTGGGCGGGTTGATTCTGTCGTGTGTACGCCGGGTCATCCGGCCCTTCCGGAAAGGAGGGCAATCATGAACATCATCCAGCGGTATGTTCTGAAACAGTTTTTCAAGTATTTTGCCATGATCCAGGTGGTGGTCTTCTTCCTGGTGGTGGCCATTGATTACCTTTCGTGGATCTCAAAGTTCCTCAGGGCGAACTACAACCTCCTGGACGGGGTGGGATTCGTGGTGATGAGGAACCTGGGGATCATCGTGATGATGACCCCGGTGTGCGCCCTGTTGTCCAGCGTGGTGCTCTTCGGGCTCATGCGGAGAAACAATGAGGTGGTGGCCCTCATGGGGGGTGGGATCAGCGCCTGGAAGCTGGTGAAGCCCCTGGCGTGGGCGGGCATCATCTTGACCCTCCTCGTGTTTATCCTTGCGGAAACCCTGGTTCCCGTGGCCTTGAACAAGGCCACCTATATCCGCATGGTGGAGATCAAAAAACGCAATATCCAGACCACCCACGGAAACAATATCTGGTTGCGGCACGGGCGGGAGATCATCTACATCAAGCATTACACCATCGCCACCAAGACCCTGTCCGGGGTCTCCATCACCCGGTTTGCCGATGAGGCGCGCTTGTACCATGCGCCCGGGTGGACGCCGCCTCCGGGGTGTATACGGGCAGGGGCTGGTCCCTTGAGGATGCCATTGTCCAGGAACCCGTGGAGTCCGGCGGTCAGCGTTCTCAGTATGTGTCGGCCGCCATCGACATGGTGGGGGTGATGCCCGAGGACCTGGGCAGCGTGGTCAAACAGGCTCGGGAGATGAGTTTTTTCGACCTCTGGGAGTATATTCGGAAGATGGAAAAAGAGGGGTACGATGTCACCCGCTATCGGGTGGATTTTCACGCCAAGATGGCCTTTCCCCTGCTTTGCCTCATGATGGTGATGATCGGCTCCGGCATTGCCCTCACGCGGGAGCGTCATGAAGGGATCCCTGTGTCCGTGGGCATCGGCATATGCGCCGCCTTTCTCTTCTGGGTCTTCTACAGCCTCTGCCTCTCCCTGGGGTACGGCGAAATGCTGCCACCCTTTGTTGCAGCATGGGCCGCCGATGTGGTGTTCCTCTGCGGGGGCGGACTCCTGCTGCAGGACGTGGAGTGACGGGCACCTGGGTTTCGTAAAGGGAAACGAGTGATTGTATGGGGACTATGACGGATTACATTGAACGTGCCTTTGAAGACGATGGGCGGACCTCACCGTTTTCGCCCAAGTTTGCCCTTCTGGGGCTTTCCAAGGTGTACGGCGCCCTGGGTCGGGCCAAGCGGGCGGCCTATGAAAAGGGGCTGCTGGAGGAAAAACGCCTGCCTGCAAAGGTGGTGGCCATCGGCAACCTCACCGCCGGGGGCACGGGCAAGACACCCATGACCCTCTTTGCGGCCCGGTGGTTTCAACAGAAAGGGGCCGGGGTGGTCATCGTGAGCCGTGGGTATGGCGGGAGTCTCTCCAAAAGGGGGGCCGTGGTTTCCGACGGAGACGCTGTGTTTCTCTCCCCCCATGAGGCCGGTGATGAGCCGGTGATGATGGCCGAGCAGCTTCCCGGTGTGCCCGTGGTCATCGGCAGCGATCGGGTCGCGGCAGGCATGGAAGCCTGCGATCGGTTTCGGCCCGATGTGGTGATCCTGGACGACGCCTATCAGCATATCCGCCTGGCCCGGGACCTGAATATCCTCCTTGCCGACGGCAGCCGCCCCTTTGGAAACGGCCATGTCCTGCCGAGGGGACCCTTGCGTGAACCCCTGTCCGCCCTTTCCTGGGCCGACGCCGTTGTGTTGACCCGCGCAGGCCAAGGGGATGTCCATGGATTTTCAGGCCATCTGCCCAAGGAGTTGAGGGGCATGGTCGCTTCTCTGCCCGTGCTTTCGTCCACCCACCGGGCCTCCCTTGTTGACGGCACGGGGCGTCCCGTTAGCCCGGATGAACTGGGGCCGGTATTTCTCTTTTCCGGCATCGCCAAGAACCATGCCGTGGAAGAGGGGGCCGAAAGGCTCGGTGTGACCATTGCCGGACGCTGCTTTTTTGGCGATCATCACTCCTACACCGAGGCGGAGGTCGCCGCCCTGGAGGCCCGGGCCAGGTCCTGTGGTGCCTCCGTTCTGCTTACCACGGACAAGGACAGGGTCAAGGTGCGAACCATGGCTTCCATGCCCCTTGCCACCATCATGGTTTCCATCGAATTCAATCAGGACCTTCCTGCCGTCACCGCCCTTTTAGAATCCCTGATTCGTCAATAAATACGGGTAGCGCTTTTTTGGCTCCGGTTTTGTTGGGAAATCCTTTTGCCCCGCATCCAGGCCATGATTTTTCAAAAAGCGCCCCGCTGAGGGAGACCTGAATCGGCACGGGGGCCGGATGCTTACAACGGTTCGATGTTGCTGTTTCCGGTCGCCTCTCTTCCTTTTGGGGGGCTCTCCGCACAGGTCCATCCGGGGGTAATCGCATGGCGAATACGCTTTCATGCTGTGAAAACCCCTTGTTGTGTGCTATGGACCTAGTTGACGATTCTATGTCAACGCCGGAGGGGAGTTCGTGTGGGAGCGGCTCCCCTTCGGCATCTTTCCCGGTTTTTCCTGTCTTTCCCCCTCCTTTTTTAATTCATCCCATGACCCATCCGTACGGCCTTTCCATCATCCCCAAGGGTGTCATAGCGTTTATGTGGACCCTGCGCAGCATATCTGTTTGGCAGGAGGCATTGTGGCTTTATCAACCCAGTCGCAGGTGGTCGATGGGAACTGACAACGGAGAAATGGCTTTAATTCTGCGGGTAAATGTATTAAATAGGCCTCCGAATGATGATCCTGCCCCAGGGCTTCGGTAAGGATCATACAAAGAAATCGCACCGGGATGATCGAAGTCTGCTGCCGCTTCTTACAAATAAGAGCGAAGCATGGGAATATGTATCGGTGTGTTTCAGGAGACGTTGTATGCAGTACCCCAGGAAGTTGCGCCTGTCTTGGAAGGCGTTTTGTGTTGAGTTGCAGAAGGATATGAAACTGCTTTTGTTTTTGATCCTTACCTTGCAGCTTTATCGTCTGTTTGTCCTTGTGATGTTTCGAGATGCCGTGACTGGAAGCATCGGCCTGACAGACTATATCCTTGCTTTTTTCAGTGGGCTCCGGTTTGACGGCCGCGTATCCGTGTTGGTTCTGATTCCCACCTTTCTCACCTCGATCTTGTGTGCGTTTGCGGACGTCTCAAGGGGCGCTACCGTGGTGCGGGCATGGATGGCTCGCATCGCCCTGCTGTTGAACGCCGTTGTCTTTTCGGTGAACTTCATGTTCGTCACTGAATACAAGGACACCTTTAACCAGTGGATTTTCGGGGCGGTGTACGATGACTTTGGTGCTGTGATCAAGTCGGCGTGGACCAGCTACCCTGTGGTGACCATCACCGTGGCAACGGTTCTTTTTTATTTCTTGGCCCTGAAATGTGCCTTACGATTTATCAAGACACCTGTCTTTCCTGATGCCTGGTTCTCTTATCTTGGCAAGTCTCTGCCCATGAAAGCGGTGACCGTGGCCTGCATGCTCTGCATCGTGACCTTTTGCGGACGGGGGTCGGTTGTGAGCAGGCCGGTGCAGCTGAAGGATGCTTCCGTCACCCGGGATTCCTTTTTGAACCGCATGGTGCTGAACCCCTGGTCCGCCCTTCGCTACACCGTAAAGCACCACAAAAAGGTGGCAAGCGCTGCAGGTCTTGAGAGCATTTTACCGGACGGAGATATGCAAGGGGCTGTGAGCTCCCTCTTTGGCGAAGCCCCCGGAAATTCCCTGGACGCTGCCATGGCCCGGACCAGCCGGGGGGCGGCAGCACAGCGGCCCAAGCATATTTTTTATTTTGTCATGGAGAGTATGGACAGCTGGTCCACCCTTGAGCGGTACCGCTCCCTGAACCTGATGCCTGAGCTGGCGCGACTGGGGAAAGAGGGGATGCAGGTGCGATCCTTTATTTCTGCCAGCAGCGGGACCATGGTCTCCCTGTCCGCCATAATGACGGGGCTCCCCGATGTGGGAGTTATCACCAATTACCAGCCCGCAGCCCAGAAACCATTTCCCACCTCCATGGCCCCTCAATTCAAAGATTTGGGATATGAGACCAACCTGTTTTACGGAGGCTATCTCTCCTGGCAGCGCCTTGAGGACTTCGCCCTGAACCAGGGGTTTGATGCGTGCTACGGCGGCAACCACATGGGCGATTGGCTCAAGGGCAACGAGTGGGGCGTGGATGACGGGGACCTCTTCGATTTTATCGTGAAACAGCTTGATAAAGAGACGCCATCCTTTAACCTGATCCTCTCCACCTCCTACCATCCGCCTTACGATATAGACGTGTACGGCAAGGGCTTTCCTTTAAAGGCGATTCCCCCTGAGCTTTCGGAGGTGTACGACGGAAAGATCCCCCTGGCCACCTTTGGTCACCTGTGGTATGCGGACCATGAGCTGGGGCGGTTTGTCCGGGCAGCGGAAAAGCGGTTTCCCCAGGCCCTGTTCGCCATTACAGGGGACCACTGGTCACGGAAATTTTTGAACGAACACCCATCCCTTTACGAGAGCCGCAGTGTCCCCTTTGTGCTGTACGGAAAAGAGGTGCTCAGCGGGGTTCCCATCCCCAAGCAGGTGGCAGGGAGTCACCTGGATATTATGCCGACTCTGCTCGATCTGGCGGCCCCAAAGGGTCATGCCTATCATAGCCTGGGCACCAGCATGCTGGACCCGGATCGCAGGCAGGTGGGCATCGGGCGGGGCATGATGGTGACCCCTGGGTACATGATCTCCGGCAGCCGTGTGGAGCATCTGCCCTACGCCGAGGAGGCCGAGGTTCCGGACACCGGCGAGGTGTCACGGCTTGTGCAGAGCTGGCGTGCCCTGGGGTGGTGGCGGATCATGAAAGGGGATGCCCTTCCGGCAAAGGCCAACACCATGGTCGGGCTGGCGCCCTGATCATGGTGACATGAGAACACAAAAGGCGACACGGATGACCGTGTCGCCTTTTTTTACGCCGTCTGTTGGCCGTGATGGCTAAAGTTTATTACTGCTTGTCTAAAATACGCTGTTCAATCCCCGTGGTGCTGCGGCCTTCCATGAGGGGCACGAGTTCCACGCGGCCGCCGTAGCTCTCCACCACCTCTTTGCCCACCACCTCATGGGGCTTGTAGTCCGCTCCCTTGACCAGGATATCGGGCTTTAACGCCCGGATCAGTTCAATGGGGGTGTCTTCGTCAAAGATCACAACAAGGTCCACGGAGGAGAGGGCGCTCAAGATGGCGCCGCGGTCCTCTTCACCCACGATGGGGCGACGGCTTCCCTTGAGCCTGCGTACGGACGCGTCGCTGTTGAGTCCCACCACCAAACGATCCCCTAAGTTCCGGGACTTGTGGAGAATGTCCACGTGGCCGTGGTGGGAAGGGGACAGGTCGAGCTGGTCGGAGACCGCCGCCGTTGGCCGTTGTCCTGCCAGGCACGGCGTGGGTGGTGTCTGGACGGTTGCAGCGTCGAGCCGGCTCCCATTTTTCTGTCCCTTCATCCTGCTTGAGTTCGCCGATGGTGACAGGCCGGGTTCCCAGCTTACCCACCACAATGCCTGCGGCCGCGTTGGCCAGGCGAGCGGATGCCTCAAAGGGGAGTCCTGCGGCAACGGCTGCGGCCAGGGTGGCGATGACCGTGTCCCCGGCGCCGGAGACATCAAAGACCTCCCGGGCTTCGGTGGGGATGAACAGGGCGTCTTCAGCCCCTGCTTTGAGGCACATGCCGTCGGCCCCCCGGGTGAGGAGAAGGTTGGCCAGTCCGTAGGTGGTGCGGGTCTCTTCCACCTGATCGGTGACGGCCGCTTCGCTTGGGGTGAGGCGGTGGCCCACGACCAGCTCAAGCTCGCTGGTGTTGGGGGTGACGCAGGTGGCGCCGTGGTAGCGGTCCCAGTCGCTCCCCTTGGGGTCCACAAACACAGGAATCCCTTTGTCTGTAGCCATGCGGATCAGGGCCTGGCAGACGCCTTCGGTCTGCATCATCCCTTTGCCGTAGTCCGAGAGGATCAGGGCGTCGGCGGATTCCAGGGTTGAGCGGCAGGTTGCCAGGAGCTGCGCTTCATCGGTTTCGGAGAGGATGGCGGCAACCTCGCTGTCCAGTCGGAAGAGTTGCTGCTTTTGAGCCATGATGCGCGTTTTTGTTGTGGTGGGACGCTCTTTGGAAGCCACAAGGCCGTCCGTTGCGATGCCCATGTCTCGTGCAAGCCAGGTGACGCGCCTGCCGGTTTCGTCGTCTCCCAGGAGGCCCACCAGGGTCACCTGGCATCCCAATCCGGCCAGGTTGGCGGCCACATTGCCTGCGCCGCCTAAAATTTCGGTGGTCTCACCGGTTTTGACCACGGGGACCGGGGCCTCGGGTGAGATGCGTTCCACCTCGCCCCAGATGTATCGGTCCAGCATGACGTCGCCCACCACAAGGACGCGTGTGGTGCTGAAGGTATCGGTGTTGATGTGCATGGTGTGTCAGGTTTCCTTCGTTTGGGTGTACGTGCTCGGGCGCTACAGGCTACCGGCTTCGATCTCCATGATGGCAGAGGCCAGCAGGGGGATCATGATCTCATGGTGGCCTGTGATGGCATAGCCTTTGCCGCCCGGCATGACGGGGCGGGAGACCACGTTGACGTGGGGCCGGTAATGTTGGATCATGTCGAAGTTTGCCGTGGTGAAGTGGGTGACTTTGTGTCCCAGGTTTCGGGCCACGGCCAGGGCTTTGAGGAACACTTCGGGCATGATGACGGCGCTGCCGAAGTTGAGGACCACCCCGCCGTCTCCAAGGTTGGAGACGCTGTGGGCAAAGATGCGAAAGTCCCTTAAGGATGCTTCGCCGATGGCGGCTCCCTTGGCCGTGGGGTGCTGGTGAACAATGTCGGTGCCCAGGGCAACGTGGAGAGTGTAGGGGATCCCCAACTCGTGGGTCCTGGCCAAAAGCGCCCGGCCCCTGTGGGGGGCGTCCTCTTCGATGAGCATGGCGCCTACGGCCTGGCCGAACCCTTCGGTGCCTTCAGCTGCCCGTTCCGCGGCGTTGTTGACCAGGGCGGCCGTGTCTTCGGCCATGCCGAAGGAGCCGTCTTCCAGCTGGGCGGCCACGTCTTCCGAGGTGTGGCCGAAGCGGGCCAGCTCGGTGTCGTGGATCCCTGCAGCGCCGTTGGATGCAAAGTGGGTGATGAATCCCTGCCGGGCAAGGTCGGCCAGGATGGGTGAGCAGCCTGTCTTGATGACGTGCCCGCCGATCATGGCCATGACGGGCTTGCCCTTGGCCTTGGCTTCCACCACGGCACGGGCCACGGCCAGGAGGTCCCCTGCCTTTAAAATCCCGGGAAGGTTTTGGAAGAATCGGGCCATGGAGGTTCCCGCCTCGCAAGGGGTGCCCTCAAGGGAGGTGGTTACTTTGGAAGGGCGCTGGGTGGCGGAGTAGGTCCGGACCTTGGTTATGTCTATCTCTTTGTATCGGGTCATGGTATCACAGAGTCGTTGTTTGGGTTATGGACACACGGGATGGCTGGTGTTGGGCTTCGTGTGAGGTGGCTTTTTTTGTGCATCAAGTCATATCACAGCGTTGCCCGGCAGTGGAAGGGGATTTTCCCTCTCCCATGGTTACCGAAAACATGGCCTTCCGGCAAGGGCAACACGGCCTTTTAAACCGGCGAGTTAAAACGTGGGAAGGATGTGGGAATGGATAAAATTCCGGCTAAAAAGATATGTGTGATTCGAACTTCGGCCCTGGGGGATGTGGTCCATGCCATGGCCTTGGTGGAGGCCCTGCGCCACGGATACCCAGACGCGGAGATCACCTGGGTGCTACAGCCCCTGGCCTATGAGATGGTCAAGCATCAGGGTGCGGCAGATCACTATGTGCTCTTTGATCGCAAAGGTGGGCGTAAGCACTGGCAGGCGTTGCGGAAACGGTTCAAGGGAGAGGTGTATGACGTGCTCCTCATGCTCCAGGTGAGCATCAAGGCCAGCGCCATCTCTACCCTGATCAAGGGGCGGCTCAAACTGGGCTTTGATATGGCCCGGTCCCGGGAGTGTCAGTGGCTCTTTTCCAACCGGCGCATTCCCAAGAAGACCCCGGGCCACGTTCAGGACCAGTTTTTTGAGTTTGCGGAGTACCTGGGTGTAACGGGTTACCCTGTGGCGTGGAATTTCGGGTTTACCGACGCCGAGCAGGACAAGCGGTCGGCCTTTTTTGACGGCCTGGCGGCTCCGGCCGTTACCTTTGTGGTGGCTTCTTCCAGCCCCGACAAAGACTGGCCTGCGGACCGCTACGCTGAGGCTGTGGATCATGTGGCTCGAAAAGGCCTGGTTCCGGTTCTTACAGGAGGCCCCAGTCCGCGGGAGAAAGCCCTGGCAGATGAAATCAGCCGCCTGGCTGAAACAAAGCCCGTTATTGCCCTTCAAAACGGCATTCGGGATCTTCTCGTGGTGCTGTCGGGCTCCACGGTTGTGGTCTCTCCGGACACGGGACCCCTGCACATGGCCGTGGCCCTCAACGTACCCACCGTGAGTCTGTTCGGGTATTCCAATCCCAGGCGTTGCGGACCCTACCGGCGCTTTCAGGAGCTTCTCATCGACCGGTTCACGGAATCTGCGGAAGAGAACGGGGCCAGGCGTTATTTTAAGACAGGGCGCATGGAGTACATCTCCGTATCCGATGTCACGGAAAAGATCGATCTGGCCCTTGAACGCTATGCCGGATCGGCTACAGACCGTCCATGATACGTATGAAATGATGGCTGAGGGTTTCGGGCAGGTTGTGTTTTTTCACGGCCCGGAGCCACCTTTTGACGTAGAGGTCAGCAAGCTCCTGCCTGGGACCGACCCCTTCCCGGGCCTTGTCGAAATCAATGAGAACGGGCAGGTCCCCTTCAGTGACGATGATGTTGCCCGGGTGCAGGTCCACATGGTGGATTCCCATATCGAGCAGGGCTTTCATCTGGGGGGCAAGGCGGACAAAGAGGGCTTCCAGCCGGACTTCGGGGAGAGGGGCTGTGGCCAGTGTGTGGTCGTGGGGTACGGTCTCCATGAGAAGCCAGCAGCATCGAAGGATTTTGCCCGATTCAATGGTGCCCAGGGGAACAGGGGCCTTGACGGCCGTTCCTGCGAACCTTGCCAGAAGTTCACACTCCCGAGCGGCCCTGCTCTGTCCGCACCCCATGTAGAATTTTCGATTGACCTTGCCCAGGAGCCCTCCCCTCAGGAAGGGCTTGATGGCCACATGCTTTCCGGCGATGCCGTCAATGAACTGCAGGGAGCCTCGCCCTCCCAGGGTCTTGGTGGTCTGCGCCAGGGTGTGGGGCAGGCGCTGTATAAGGCGGGCCGCTTCGTCGTGTGTGAGGGCAAGGGGGCTTGTGACAGTGTAAGGTCCGATCTTCATGAGTGCTCCTCTGCCAGGAGGGTCTCCACGGCGGAGAGCACCTGCTGCGGGGTGATTTCCCGCATGCACGCTTCGGTGCCGTTGGGGCACTCTCGTTTCCCGTGTCGGCCGCAGGGGCGGCATGGAAGCTCTTTTTCCACCACAATGGCTCTGTTTTTCCAGGGCCCGAAGCCGAAGGCAGGGGTGGTGGAGCAGAAGATTGCCACGTTGGGCACCTTGAGGGCCGAGGCCATATGAAGGGCCATGCTGTCGTTGCAGATGATTACTGTCGCCCGGCTGGCAACCCAGATCATCTCACCGATGCCCGTCTTTCCTGCAAGGTTTATGGCCGGGATCCCTTGGGATGCCTGGCTGCAGGCCTCGGCTTCGGCCGGTCCGCCAGCCACCACAACGGAGAGCCCTTTGTCCAAGAGAGCCTTGGCAACCGCACGGTAGCCTTCGGAGTGCCACATCTTGGTCTCCCAGGCGCTTCCCGGCACCATGAGGGCAAAGGGGCCAGGGGGCATGGCGCGTTTGAGGTCCTCGGAGATGTCAGCATCAGGGGGCGGGAAAAGGCGCATGTCGGCCTTCAAGGTGGTGATGTCGGCTTCGCCCTTAAGGATGGCAAGGTTTCTCAGTACGTCATGCACCGACGGATCCCGCCGAAAGGTCCGATGGTAGAGAAAGCGCCCCTTGGCATTGGAAAAGCCGATGCGCTCCGGGATCCCTGCAAGGGCAAGCATCACACTGGTGCGGATGGATCGGTGAAGGGAGTAGACGCGGTCGAAACCCATGGCTTTCACCTGTGCTGCCATGGCCCGAAGTCCCTTGATTCCTTTGGCGCTCCCTCGCTTGTCATAGGGAATGACTCCGGAGATCAGTGGGTCGTGGGCCACAAGATGGCTGGACAAGGGGGTGGTCATCATCCAAAGTTCCGCATCGGGATGGAGGCTTTTAATGCCTTCGATGACGGGCGTTGAGAGGATGGTGTCCCCCAAGAAACTGGTCTGGACAATCAGTATTTTCATATAAGGTCTGTTTCAGTGGTGTTCCGCGTAGGTCATTTGGGTGAGGTTGTTCCGTCCTCTTTTTTTTCGAAAACCAGAATGAGCGACCGGCTGAACAGCAGGTTGTGCTGAAACATCCAGTTGGGGGATTTTGATGCCTTGCCACCGCTCCATCTGTTCCGGAATTTCGGCATCTGGAGCCACGCAAATCCCAGGAGCAGAATCGGAGAGAGCAGGGGAATCAGGATTTTTCGCTTGAACTTGTCTCCATCTATACCAATGAGCTCAGCCCCGTGGCATGCGAACAGGTATTTGAGCTGAACAATACTCAAGGATGAAATATGGCCCCTGTCGATTTTTTCATGCTCAAGGGCGGGCTGGTTGGCGTAAGGCTCAAATTGGAAAAACGTCCCGGTAAAGAGGAACTGGAACCTGCTGTACAGGTTGTGGATATTGGGCAGGGAGATGATCACGCGTCCGTCTGACCGGCAGATTCTGCACAGCTCGGCAATGAGCCTGTTCGGTTCGATCACATGTTCGACCCCTTCTAAGCAGAGGATGGTATCGAAACGTTTATTCTCAAAAGGGAGGCTCGCTTCCATGTCGGCATATACATAGTCCGGCTTTTCGGCGTTGATATCGGCACAGACGACGTTGTGGCCTGCTTCGGCGAGCTTTTGGGACAGAAGGCCATTTCCCGCAGGAATATCGAGGATATCCTGCTTTTCAGGTCGTTTGACGACTTCATGGTACACCTTGGCCATGTACCCTGTGAAATTTTTAACGTGTGAGAATTTTTTCATTATGGTCGCTTTTTTTCGCGCAAGCGCGTAAGTGTCGATTACGGAAGATCGCTATAATTTTCGAGCTGAATATATAAACATTGTGGGAAAAAGTCCATTGAATATACGTATGATTTATCGTGAGCGAAGGTAATATCCGTGATCTTGCCGGTGGCCTTCGGTAAACGGGAAACCCGGAATGAGAGCAATGAAGCGATATCCCATGACCGTATCAGGCAGGCGGGAAGGATCTTCAAACATCCGTTCTCTTGTTATGTTTTAAGACGTTCTGTTTATGGCGTTGTGACAGCCTCCAGGTTGTGATATCACTTTTCAAAAATACTACCCTGGGCTGTATGGCGATTCAGGGGGGCGATGGATGCATCTTGTTTTCATTTCTGAGGAACGTCATGGCTCGCACGTAGCGGTGATTTTTATCCGTACATTGCGGTTTCGGGCGGGTTGACGCAGCTTTGGTGACCACCTGGGTTTGGTTGGGGCTGTTTGGATCGGATATCAAGGACGAAAGTGATCGCTCCACGGGACCAGAACGTTTCAAAAATCAGTGTTGCCTCGTTTTCGCGAAGCCCCTTTCCATATGCCCTGCCCTGCCCTGCCATGATGTGCTGGCAATAACCTTATGTTTTCGCAATGCAAAAAAATAACGTCATGCGTTCAGGCTTTTCTGATGGCATGTTTTGATGATTCTTCAGGAGCGGTGTGTGGAAGAACAGGACTCTATCGTAGTAAGTCGACGAGAAATATTGGGCGGCTATTTGGACAAGGCGACATTCGGGCTTGCCATTCTTTTTTGTCTCTTTGTGTTCGTCTCCAAGGCTGCCATGAACTCTTTGGGAGGGCTGCTGCTTTTGATTGGGCTTGTCTCTGCGGGGTTAAACAGGCAGCCACTTTTAACAGAAAATAAGTACCTCTCCTTTTTTCTTATTCCCATTGGGGTAGGGGCCGTCACGGCCCTGTTTTCAATTTCAGGCGGACTGGCCTCCGTGGCTTCGTTTTTAAACGACATGAAATTCTTTTTTCTTCCCATTGTTCTTGCCAGTGCGATCCGGGATGAAAAGAGATTTGGATGGCTTTTGGGGGCGGTGCTTTTCTCGGGTGTGGTGGCTGTGTCTTGGGGGATGGCAGACCCAGGACAGCGTGTGTTTGGGTTGTTTCATGGCAGGCATGCCGTCGGGCGTACCGCAGACATGCTGATGGTCACTATCCTGGGCATTGTGGTCTATCTCGGAAACGGTTCCTTCAGGCGAAAGATAGGCGCGGTTTGGGTTGTTGTTTTGGTCTGCATCGGGGGGCTGCTTTTCTGGGGGATGATCATGACCGCCATCCGGGGGGCCTGGCTGGGTGTCATCTTGGGACTTGGGGTGTATGCTTTGTTGTTTAATCGCAAGTGCCTTGTTGCAGGTGTTGTCTTAGTGGTGATCGCCTGTAGTATCGGCCCTGCAGGGAAGGTAATTACGGAGTTCAAGTCCATCGGGGATACCACCTCCAACCATTCGAATCTTGCCAGGCTCCAGCTGTGGCGTGCTGGGCTGGATTTTTCCAAACAGCACCTGTTCCTAGGGGCTGGCCGGGAGAAGATCGACGAGCAGTTCAAGGCCTTTTACACCTCACAGCCCGAGGCCTATCAAAAGAAGTATCCTTGGAGCAATACGTTTCCAGGAAACTTTCACAACAGCTACATCCAGTTGTTGGCTGAATGTGGGTTGCTCTTTTTTTTGGTTTTTTCTGTGTGTGGTGTTTTGATATTTTATCAGCTTATCCGGGGCCTGGCCTGGGTTCCCCCAGAACAGGCCGTGTATGTGCAGGCCGCTATTTCCGGAGGGGCGGGTTTTCTGGCGAGCCAGTTTTTTCATGGTGAGCTTGTTTCGTACGGCGGGATTTTGCTTGTCTTGGTTCTTTTCGGTGGCTTGATGGTTGCCCGGAATACGGAACACAGGGTGGATTCGGTCACATAAGATGGCTGTATACCATGGCGGGTAGCGTATTTTCGGGCGGCCTGTCGGGTGATGCGTTCATCGTAATGGATTTAAGGATACGGGGTATTTCGTATGAACCAACATATTCTTCAGTTATGCCTGTCTCCGGACTTAGGAGGCCTTGAACTTTATGCCTTGAGGCTTTCCACTTTCCTTGCTCCCGAGGTGAATCTGACCTGCATTGTGTCGGAGGCGGGGCGGTTGAAAGGGGCCTTTGACAAAGCGGGGGTGCCGTGTATTTCCCTTCGGAAGCCGCCCAAGCTCCTGCCGTTTCGCACTGCCAGGAAAATTGCGGGTATCATCGACGCAGAGGACATTGACGTCATCCATATCCACTGGACAAAGGATATCCCCATTGCCGTGTTGGCAAAGCTTTTTTCCCGGAAGAAACCAAAGCTGGTGCAGTCCCGGCACATGACCATGACCCGCTTCAAAGGGGATGTGTACCATAAGTTTTTGTACAAGCACATGGACATGATGATTGCGGTTACCCGGCAGGTCCAGAAGCAGATCGAGGCGTATGTTCCCTCTGGCGTGAGGCCTGTGGTGGAGACTCACTATATCGGAGCCAAAACACCTCAGCCCATTAATGAAGACCGGAAACAGGCTCTGCGTGCGCAGTATGCCTTAGGGGCTTCGTTTACCGTGGGGGTGGTTGCCCGGATCGAGGAGGGCAAGGGACAGTATCTTCTTATTGATGCCGTAAAACGGTTGAAGCAACAGGGGATGGAGATCAAGGCCCTTCTTGTGGGGGACGCCATGGAGGAGTCGTATCTTGAAGACCTCAAGGCAGACTTGAAGCGAGACGGACTGGAGTCGAATATCGTGTTTACCGGGTTTGTGACCAATGTGCAGGAACTTATGCAGACCTGTGATGTGGTGGTGTTGCCTCCGGAGGAGGAGACCTTCGGCATGGTTCTCATTGAAGCCATGAAGTGCGGTGTTGCCGTCATCGGGAGTAATCGCGGAGGTCCCCTTGAGATCATTGAGGATCGTCGGTCCGGACTGTTATTCGAGAGTCTGGACAGCCGGGACCTGGCCGACAAGATCGGGTATCTTTACACCCATGGTGAGGAGAGGGAGCAGATCGCCCAAGAGGGCCGGAAACGGGCCTGTGATTGTTTTGATGAGCAGACTCAATTTCAGGAAATGCTGGGGGTTTTGACCTCGCTGTGACGTCGGCCGGTCGGGAGATATGCTTCGGAGAGTCCCGACCTTAGGCAAAATACGTTTTTTATGTTGTGGAAAAACAATGAACATTACATTGATAATTTCTGTTTACAATCGAGCTGATTTTCTCGACATAGTTCTGTCGTCTGTGTTGCGGCAAAGGGATACAAATTTTGAAGTTGTTGTGGCTGAAGACGGAAGCAACGCCGCCATCAAAGAGGTCGTGGATTCTTACAGGGTGCGATCATCGGTTTCAATAACGCACCTTACCCAAGGGGATCACGGGTTTCGAAAGTGCAGGATTCTCAACAAAGCGGTGGCCGTGGCGACAGGGAAATTCCTGGTGTTTATCGACGGGGATTGCGCATTGCACCCCCGGTTTATTTCGGAGTATGCAAAGCGCTGCAAAAAAGATGTCTGCCTTTTCGGTCGCCGGGTGATGTTGGGCAAGTCATTTACGGACAGACTCCTGAATGGGATTTTGGGCATCGGGCAGGTGAACCTGCCGTCCATTGTATGTTCCGACAGCAAGCGAAAGGAAAACGCAATCTGGCTGCCGTTTCGGCTGTCCATTCGGAAGCATGGTATTGTGGGCTCTAACTTTTGTGTCTCAAGGGAAAAACTGCTTCAAATCAATGGGTTCGATGAGGATTTTGAAAGTGCGTGTATCGGGGAGGATACCGATATTGAGCGCCGGTTGAGGCTTGTGGGGGTTCGTTTTATGTCCACCAAGTTCAACACCGTTCAATATCACCTCCACCATCCGATGACGGATAGAAACGAATCCTATAGCAAGAGTTTTGGAGTTTATTCAGGAAAATTGAAACAGAATTCCCACTGGTGCGCCAATGGGATAAAAAAAAGAGAGTTGCCATAGCCTGTCTCCATGCTGCAGGTGGTTTTCCTTCGGAGCAATTTTGTGGTTTGATCGACAGGGCGTCTGGGTTGCCTTTCAATTCAAGCTGGTGGAGCATGAAAGATGATGTTGAATAAGATTTTGTTCTACGTTCGAAACAAAGTGCGGATCAGGGGGGATCACGTTGTACGAATCGACAGGGCGGCTCGCGTCAGGCGGTGCTTTATTTCCATCAAGGGGCAGAACAACAGGTTGGTCATCCACAAAGGGGTCAGTATCCGTGATACGTTTTTGGAGATTGTCGGAAATGATTGTTCCATTGTGATCGGTGAAAACTGCCGAATCGGCCATAAGTGTTATCTGTCTGCCAAGGAGAATGGTATCTCCATTACTGTCGATAAAAATACATCGTTTTCACGCAATGTAAAAATCATGACAAGTGACGGGCACAATGTTATTCAAGACAGCCGACGAATCAATCCTGCCAAAAGCATCGCTATCGGAGAACATGTCTGGATTGCCGACGGGGGTACGGTGTTGAAAGGGGGGGGGGTCGGGGATCATTCGATTATCGGACTGCATTCCGTGGTCACACGGGTCATAGGATCACATAAAGTCGCGGTGGGAAACCCTGCGGTGGAAATCAAGGATGGAGTCACGTGGTGTGAAGAGTTGACATATGATGTGTAACCAAATGTTGGACAAGGTTTTTCAGGTCGTTTACCAACGATAAGGCAATCGGTCTTTTTTGTTTGGTATGGATAGTTGTCTTGTAAGATGTTCGTTGATTGAGTCTCTTATGCGCTAACTTATTATTGTGGTGGTATGTGGAGATGAAGCATGAAACGTATGGTTTATGAAGGCATCAGCAAATATGTGGCAGATTACCTTAATACGTTGGATAAATTAAAAAACGCCGTTGTTTTGGATATTCCGGCGGGCGACGGGCGGTCCAGCGCGATTATGAAGGAAAAAGGGGCCACTGTACTGGCATTTGATCTTTTTCCGTCATTCATGGAAGCGGAGGGCATCAAAACAGAGTTTGCGGACATGTCAGATGGAATCCCCCTTGGCGACCACGAAGCGGATCTGGTTCTCTGTCAGGAAGGTATTGAGCATATTGCGGATCACATGAAGCTGTTTCGGGAATTCAACAGGTTGTTGAAACCCGGGGGGGTATTGGTGATGACCGTGCCGAACAAGTCGTGTCTGGTGGGGCGCTTCACGTCCCTTGTCCATGAAGGGGAGACCTTGCGAAACATGCCTCCGTCCGAAGTGGACAGTATCTGGCACTCGGAAGGGAGCGACCAGATTTACTACGGTCACCTCTTTACGCCCACCGCCCACAGCCTGAGGACCATCTCTTCACTGAATGGTTTTGATATTGTTGAACGGGTTCCATGCCAGAAGAGCAAGTCGTCCATGGCTCTTTTGCCCTTGGTTGGGCCATTTGTTTACCTTCTTTCGACCTATGCTTTTGTCAGGAACTGTTTTAGGTGGAAGCACGACAAGTCTGCCCTCAAGCTGTTCTGGAATCAATACGCCCTTAACCTGTCACCCAAGACATTGCTGAACAAGCATACGTTTTGGGTTCTGGAAAAAAAACAAGAGGCCGATGAATCCAGAAAACGTATCGCAGCGCATTACAAGAGACGTTGACTGACTGTTTAATTTTAGATGGTTAAGTGACTGCTCAGATTTTATACCTGTCAGGTGTCCGGAATTGTACATGAAAAAAATCCTTGTGGTACGTAATGACAAAATTGGTGATTTTATGCTGGCGTGGCCGAGTTTTGCCATGCTTAAAGCATCCCTTCCGGAGTGCCGGATCGCAGCGCTGGTGCCAAGGTACACGGCGGATCTGGCGCGGTTGTGTCCGTGGATCGATGATGTGATCATTGACCCCACCAAAAAGGGAAGCAACGCTGACCGGGCGAAGGTAGTCAAAGAGCTTAAGGGCCACCGGTTTGACGCATCCATCAACCTGTTTTCCACGACCTACAATGCCCTTCTCGTGCGGAAGGCGGGTATCCCGTATCGCCTGGCGCCGGCCACCAAGCTGGCCCAGATTCTCTATACCCATCGCCTGAGGCAGCGCCGATCCCGATCGGAAAAGCCCGAGTTTCAGTACAATCTGGATTTGATCTGCCGTTTTCTTGTCGACCTGGGGCAACCCGCCGTGGAGGTCCGGCCTCCTTATGTGGCGTTGCCCGAAGAGCAGGTCGCTTTGCAGCGCGGGGTGCTTGCCGAGCAGCTTGCTATTTCACTGGAAAAACCGTGGGTGTTTGTGCATGCAGGGTCCGGCGGGTCTGCCAACAATCTTTCTTTGGGGCAGTATGCGGAACTGATCTGCGGGCTTCCTTCCCATTGCGAGGTGGTGTTGACGGCAGGGCCGGGGGAAGAGGACAATGCCCGGAGGCTGCTGTCCATGGTTGAAGAGCGGGGACGCCACGCGGTGTTGTATGACAAAAACGAGGGGTTGGTGGATTTTACGACGTCCATCGCCTGTGCGGCACTGTTTCTTGCCGGGTCCACGGGGCCCCTTCACATTGCAGGGGCCCTGGATGTTCCCACTGTGGGATTTTTCCCCCGGCGGCGCTCCTCAACCCCCTTGCGATGGATGCCCCTCAACTCGGAGGGGCGGCACCTGGCCTTTTGTCCGCCCGAAGGCGGCGGTGCGGACGGGGAGACGGACATGGGCCGCATTGATATTTCTGAGGCCCTGTCAACGATCAATCCATGGGCATCTGATTTTGTCGCATGATCCACAAATGGGCGTATTTCACGAAGGTGGAATGCGCCGACAGCAGGGAGAGCAAAAATCCCTGTTTGCCGTCCAGAAATCCTACCTTGAGAACGTACATCTTTAAAAAACAGCCCAGGGCGTGCAGGATGCCCTGGGAGATGCTTCCTTTTTTTCCTCGCGATTCCCGCTGCTCAGCCCACGCCTTTGCGTATCCCGCCGATTTGACCAGATAGTGGTGCAGGTCTTTGTATGTGTAGTGGATGGCATCCCCTGACAGGTCCTCCACAGCCATATCATCGGTGAGCTCCACCTTTTCATGGACCAGGGAATCGTCATAGCGAGTGAGGCCGGTGGGGTCAGCCGCCGCCCGGTCCGGGTACCAGCCGCAATGCCGGATGACTGGCTGAACACCCAGCTCAGGCGGGAGATGCGAAAGACCTTTGCAGGGGCGTTGGCCGCAACGGCCGCCTGGATGCTGGCGCGAAGTTCCGGGGTGACCCGTTCGTCCGCATCCAGCCAGAGGACATAGTCTGATTTGACGTGGCTCTGGGCTATGCGGCGCTGTGGGCCGAAGCCGGGCCACTGGGCGTTGACGAAGAATCGGTCGGTAAACTGCCTGGCCACCTCCTCGGTGGCGTCGGTGCTGCCCGAGTCGAGGATGACGATCTCATCGACCCATCCCTCAACGGTTTTCAGGCAGGCGGACAGGTTGTCCGCTTCATTTTTAACGATGACCGCAACGGCAAGGGTAGGGGTTGTTCGGGATTGTTCAGGCATGGGGTGGTTTCACTTTGTGTGCTCGGTTCAAATTGAATGGCGCAACCTCAGGTGAGGTTGCCCTTTGCTGTCGATCTGCCGGGTCTTTATTGGTCTGGTGTGTGTGCGAGGAGTTGCTCCACGATGGGGATATCGTCTGGATGATCCACGCCCACGCTTTGGTGGCAGGTGATACCCACGTGCATGGGGATGCCGTTTTCAAGGAGCCGGAGCTGTTCGAGCTTTTCCACCTGTTCCAGGGTCCCCTGGGGAAGGGTTGCGAATACCTCCAGGGTCTTCATGCGGAAGGCGTAGAGTCCAACGTGTCCCAGGTACCCGTCAAAGGCGTCGTCACGGGGATAGGGGATGGGTGACCTTGAGAAGTAGAGGGCGCGGTGCGCTTCATCGGTGACCACCTTGACGCGGTTGGGGTTTGTTGCTTCCTCCGGTGAGATGGGCGTGGCCAGGGTGGTGACCCGGATGGCGGGGTCTGTGAAAAAGGGCGCCGTGAGCTCAGTGAGCATGTCCGGTGCAAGGGCTGGCTCGTCACCCTGGATATTGACGATGACGGCGTGCTCGGGGGCGTTGATGATCCTGGCCGCCTCAAGGACGCGATCGGTTCCGCTTCGGTGGGCTGACGAGGTCATTACCACGGGCACGCCGGCTGTTTTGGCCGCGTCATATATCCGGTTGTCGTCGGTGGCCAAGAGAACACGGCTGATGGACGGGCAGCTTGAGGCTCGCTCGTAGACGCGCTGGAACATGGGCTTTCCGGCGATGGGGGCCAGGGGTTTGCCTGGGAACCGGGAGGAGTCGTAGCGTGCCGGAATGATGCCGATACAGGGAATGGATGAGGGCATGGAGGACTCTTTTATTCAAAGGTTAACATGGTGCCGTGACCGCCGCGGTTGCGCCCGTGGAGAAAGGCACATTTGCCGCGTGTTTCAGTGTCACCCGGCGTTTTTTGCTTGTCGTGGCTTCTGCAAGGATGCCGTCTTGGCTGCTGTGACATATTTGGTGGGCGACAGTATATCACCCATGCCTGACCAGGTGAAGGGGCATGCGCTTTACATAGCAGCCAGTCGGATGAGGTGTCTGCAGGTGGCCCTGGTGCCCCCTCGGCGGCCGGCGATGAGCTCCTGAAAGCGTTCTAAGGTTTTTTTGCGCTCCTGGCAGAGCCCGGCAAGGCGCACCAGCTGTGTTGCGGCCTCGTCGGCGGTCTCGCAGGTGATCAAAAGGCCCGCCTGTTTGAGGTCGTCCCCCACCCACGAGAAGTTGCTGAAAGATGGTCCCATGACGGGGATGAGGCCTGCGGCAAGAGGTTCCAGCATGTTCTGCCCGCCCAGGTCGGCAAAGCTGCCGCCCACAAAAGCGCTGTGGGCCGAGGCAAAGGCCGCCCCCATCTCACCGAATCGGTCCCAGACAACGAGGCGGGTGTCCGCATCCAAAGACAGGCAGTAAGAGCGCCTGACGGGCGCAAGGTGAGCGCTTTCCAGGTCGCGGCATAAGGGCCCTACCCTCTCCATATGGCGTGGGAACCAGGCAATAAGGGCACTTTTGTCACGCTCAAGGAGTTCCCTGCACATGTCTGCAACCACCTGCTCTTCTTCTTCCCGAACCGAGGCCAGAAGGTAGATGGCGCGTCCTTCGGCCCCGGGGAACAGGTTGGGGACCGGGGATGCGGGGGAACCCGCTTCAGGTATTCTGTCGAATTTGATGTTGGGGATTACCTCCACCGGGGTGGCTGGAAAAAGCGCTTTCAGCCTGTCTGCGTCTCCGTCTGAAATGGCCGAGATGAAATCGGGGGCAAGGGGGGCCAAAAGGCCTTTGAATCGTGCATACCCCTTGAAACTTGAGGGGGTGAGCCGGCCGTTGACAACAGCAATGGCCGTGCCGGCTTTTTTGGCTGCGGCCAGCATGCCCGGCCAAAGTTCCAGTTCCACAAGGACGAGGAGGCGCGGTGCTACCTGTTGAAACGCTTTGTTCATAAGGCTTGGTGCGTCCAAGGGGGCATAGCATGCGGTGACATGTGTCGCGTTGGCCCTCGTCAGCTCCTTTTCAAGGACCTCCAGGCCCTGTCGGGTGTGGGTGGTGATGAGGATGCGGGGGGCCTTGTCTCCGGACAGCTCGGTTGCCAGTTCAGCGGCAATGTAGGATTCTCCAGCGGATGCCGCATGGATCCAGATATCCGAGGGCGTGAGCCGGTTTTCCGAGAGGGTCCGCTGGGGGTGGCCCTCTTTGAGGCGCTTGTGGTTTCGGGTCAGGGGCACGACAGCCTTCCAGAGGAGGTTGTATGCCGAAAGGACAAGGCCTGTGGTGAATCGAGAGAGGGTCATATGGAGCCGACTCCGGGGTGGCAGCAGCAGGGGGCTGCGCTCACCGGAAAAGGGGTTTTAAGGACATAACAAACCAGTCATGATAGGAGATGCGCCCGGGTGTGTCAATTTAAATGGGAATTGCATGGGGTTGACCCATCTGATATAGATAGACATTTGTAGGAAAAGGGCGGGCGCCTCGGCCTGAAATTTGCTCGGGGCCTGTTTTTGTACCACCCGGATTTTCCCAGATACGAGTCATTAAGCCTTGTGTCCCACAGGCCGTGTGTTGAGCGGTTTTTTGTGGGCATCATAAAAATAGACACATTTGGATTGGATAATCACATGACGATTTCTCAGGAACTGATCGACATTCTGGCATGCCCGAAGTGCAAAGAGAAGGTGGAACTCAATGAGGCCGGAGACGGCCTGGTGTGCGGGGCCTGCAAGCTCGTGTATGAAATCCGGGACGGCATCCCCGTGATGCTGGCCGAAGAGGCCAAGCCCCTTTCATAGGTCATGCGGCCCACAGAGATGTTGCCCGCAAAGCTGGTGATCGGCGTGCTGACGGAGGAGAGCGGCTTGTTGCTCCATGTCGCTTCGGCCCTGGTGGATCGGTTCGGTCCTGTGGATATGGTGAGCCCGTGGATGCCGTTCAGCAGCACCTCATACTACAAAGCCGAGATGGGAGGGCCCCTTTTTCGGCGGGTATTCTCCTTTGCCCGGCCTGTGAGCCAGGATACCCTGGCCGAGATCAAGGGCCTCACCAACGCCCTGGAAGACGATTTTTCAATTCATGCAAGGCGGAGAGTCAATATCGATCCCGGGCTTCTTTTAAACGCCCGGTTCCTGCTGGCCACGGCCAAGGATCATGCCCACAGGGTCTGCATCGGCAAGGGAATCTATGCGGATCTGACCCTGGTATACAGGGCCGGTGCGTTTCGCCCGCTGCCCTGGACATTTCCCGACTACACCGAGCCGTTGATGATTGATTTTCTGACGGATGTCCGCAGGCGCTACGACGCCTTGCTTCATCACACACTTAAGGAATGAATGCCCCATGGTTAAAAGCATGACCGCCTATGCCCGGGCGGAAAAAATGGACGGCAGTGTGACCGCTGAAGTGGAACTTCGCAGTTACAACAGCCGTTTTCTGGATACCCATATCAAAGTCCCCCACGGCTACAGCCGGTTTGAAGAGAAGGTGCGCGGGGTGATCGCGTCTCGCCTGGAACGAGGCCGGGTGGAAGCCCGTGTGACGATCCGAAATGAAGCCGATGACGCCATCGCCTTTGAAGCGGACACGGCCAAGGCCCGCGCCTATGGCCTGGCCCTGAAGGAGGCGGCCGAGGCCGCCGGCATTGAGGCGACCGTTACCCTGGACCAGCTTCTGCACATCAACGGCCTGGTGGTGCCCAAGGAGATGGAGACCGACTACGATCATCACTGGCAGGTGGTGGAGGCGTGCCTGACGGAAGCCCTGTCCGGGCTGGATGCCATGCGGGCCAAGGAGGGGGACTTTCTGGCCGACGACTTGAAAGAGCGCCTGAATACCGTGGAGGGTTCCCTGGACACCATCGAAGAGGGTGCCGGTGCCCTGCCTGCCATCTATCGGGAACGCCTTATGGACCGTATCGCCACCCTCTGCGGCGGTGCCGTGGAGGTGGACGAGGCGCGCATTGCCCAGGAGGCAGCCCTTCTGGCCGACCGAAGCGATATTTCCGAGGAGATCACCCGGTCCCGGAGCCACATCGTGCAGTTTCGTTCCATCATGGCCGGAGACGAAGAGGCGGGCCGGAAGCTCAACTTCCTTCTCCAGGAGTTCAATCGGGAGTTCAACACCATGGGCTCAAAGATCGGCAAGGCCGAGATTGCCCATATCATTGTAAAGGTGAAGTCCGAACTCGAAAAGATGCGCGAGCAGGTCCAGAACATCGAGTAGGGCCGAGCGGCGTCGGTTGACAACGTGTTGGCGGGTGGCCCGGGGCATGAAGGCCCTGGCGCCCGCAACCCTTATACCCTTTGGAAATGATTATGGAACAGCAGGCGTTATTGAATATCGGTTTCGGGAGCAGCGTGGTGGCAGAACGCGTCATCGCCATCGTCTCTCCCAACTCAGCCCCCATGAAGCGGTTGAAGGACGATGCCAAGGATGACAAGCGGCTGGTGGACGCCACCCACGGCAGGCGAACCCGTTCCATCATCGTGATGGACAGCAACCACGTTATCCTTTCGGCCATTCAGGCGGAAACCATCTCCCAGCGCTACGCCCAGCTCAGGGACGGTGGAGAGGATACCTGCCCAGCTCTCAGGAGAGATTTTGAAACGACGAGGCAATATCTATATCGTATCGGCGCCCTCGGGTGCCGGAAAGTCCACTTTGTGCCGGGAGCTCCTCAAGGCCTACCCCGACATCACCTACTCTATCTCCCACACCACCCGGGCTCCCCGCGGGGGCGAGGAGAATGGGAAAGATTATCACTTCATCACCCGTGAGGCCTTTGAAGAGCGCATCGAAAAAGGGCTCATGGCCGAGTGGGCCGAGGTGCACGGCAATTATTACGGCACCTCCCTGGAGACCCTGGAGGACACGGTGGCCAAAGGCGTTGACGTGCTCCTGGACATTGACGTGCAGGGGGCAAGGCAGATGTGTGAATCGCTCCCTGAGTGCGTGACCATTTTTATCATGCCTCCGTCTGTGGACGAACTTCGGGCGCGCCTTGAAAAACGCGCAAGTCTATCGCCAGACCATCGAAAAGCGCATGAAAAATGCCGTAGGCGAGATGGATCAGCGTGACTTCTACAGCCATGTGATCGTTAACGACGACCTGAATGAAGCCGTGGCTGCCTTTGTTTCCGTGGTGAAGAGTTGTCGTGACGGGGTGGCCTCCTGATGAAGCACGGGAAACAGACGAAGCAGGGCAAGGCGCGGAAACCCTCGGCTGATTTGCTGTACGGTATCAACCCGGTCATGGAGGCCTTGAAGGCCGGCAGGCGCCAGGTTCGACGGCTGATCCTGGCTTCGGGTCGGCGGGACCGGCGGGTGGATGCCCTGGAGTCCCTTGCCCGTGACGGGGGCGTACCGGTGGAGCGGGTGGACCCCGAGACCCTGGAGGGGTTGTGCGGAACCCGCCAGCATCAGGGGGCGGCCCTTGACGCCGGTGCCCTTCCTGGCATGGCCCCAGACGACCTGGTCCGCATTGCGGAAAAAAAGGGGAGGTCCCCTTTCTGCGCCGCTGGACAGCATTGAGGATCCCCAACTGGGTCATCGTGCGCACAGCCCACTGCGCCGGGGCACACGGGGTGGTGGTGCCCAAAGATCGCTCGGCCCAGCTCACCGCCCTTGTGTCCAAGGCATCGGCAGGGGCCCTGGAGCATATGCCGGTGGCCGTGGTGACCAACCTGGCCAAGGCCATGGAGGAACTCAAGGCCGACGGGCTCTGGTTCGCAGGGCTCGATGCCGACGGGGACAGCACCCTTTTCGGCGGAGATTTTTCAGCGCCCCTGGGCATTGTTGTGGGCAGCGAAGGCAAGGGGCTTCGTCCCCTTGTGAGAAAAGGGTGTGATTTTATCGTCTCCATTCCCCTGAAAGGGGAGGTGGACTCCCTCAACGCCTCGGTGGCAGCCTCCCTCGTGATGTACGAGGTGGTACGCCAGCGAGGCTGAGCAGGAAGGCAACTGAATCGTGATGGCGGGCTTGACAAACAGGCTTGAATAAACAGATTCAGGCCTGCCAGAATCAAAGGCGAATGCGATTTTCCCCGAGGAACGAGGGGGAAAGCGCATTCGCAATCTGCTTTCGAGGTGGCACACCTCGCCGCCGGAGGCATCGGTTTTGTTTTTTGGGGAGCGTGGTTGACCCGACTTTAACCATAGACGTCACGTTTCAGGGGGCTGGATGAGGTTGCGGTGGGTTTCGGCAGTGGCGCTGTCGGCGGCTTCCCCGGCGACCCTCCCCGGTGTCGGGTCTGCGGGGTGCTGCTTCCCTGGGAGGCGCCTGCAATTGCCCCTGTTCCTGGGGAAGACGACCTGGCCGATGTGTTCAACGGGGCGATGTCCAGTGTGATGTGTGCGGCCTGCAGAGCCGGAGCCCAGGAACCCTCGGGGCAGCGGTGCTCGGCCTGTGGCGAGCCCCTTCCAGGGGTCGTCGCCGATCCTCCCTTGTGCGGGGCCTGCATGGACCCGCGTCCTGCGCGATGACGGCCCGTATCTTTACGACGGTGGCCCGGCCCTGGCTGTTCAGGCCTTGAAGTACAAAAACAAGCGAGCATTGGCGCCCCCCATGGGGCGCCTTCTTTTTGCCCGGGCCCTTTGTACGTATCTGGACGGGGACTTAAAAAGGTGGGATATTGATCTTGTGGTTCCTGTGCCCCTGCATGGGAAACGCCTGAGAAAACGCGGGTTCAATCAGTCGTCCCTTCTTGTGGATCCTTTTGAAGGCAGGGACGGCATTCGGGTCTGCCACCGTCTGCTGCGCCGCAGGCGGCCCACGGTGTCCCAGGCCGGGTTGTCCCGAAGGGCTCGTCTGTCCAATGTGAGGGGGGCCTTTGAGCTGGCTTCCGGTGTATCGGCCAGGGGCAAGAGGGTGCTTCTGGTGGACGATGTCTTCACCACCGGCTCCACCTTGACAGCCTGCGCCGCCCTGTTAAAAAAGCACGGGGCCGCCTAGGAGAGCCTGGTTTTTGCCAGGCGGGACTTGACACGTTAACGGTTTAAGGAGCGATTGAGATGAACCCATCGGTTGTGGTCGGGGTTGTGCAGTTTGATGTGGTGGAAGGGGGTCTTGAGGCCAACCTCACGCGGGCCTTTCAGGGGCTGATGAAGCTGGCCGAGGCTGGGTGCCACCTGGCGGTGCTTCCAGAGATGTGGAGCTGCGGATTCGATAACGAAAACTTGGGAACCATGGCCAGTGAGACCCCGGAGATCCTGGCACGCCTCCAAGCCTTTGCCGCACGGGAGAACATGGTGGTGGCAGGCTCTCTGCCCGAAGAGGCGGACGGAGCGGTGGTCAACACCCTGTACGCGGTGGATCGGGACGGGGAGATAAAGGGGGGTGATTGTAACTTCATCTTTTTCTCCCACCCGCAGGATCTCCATTTTGCCGCCGGCAGCGAGGCTGTGGTGGCCGAGACCTCCATCGGTCGCCTGGGGCTCATGGTCTGTTATGACCTGCGGTTTCCTGAACTGGCGCGGGGGTTGGTTCTGGATGGCGCCGAGATCCTCGTGGTCCCGGCCCAGTGGCCGGCGGCGCGCCTTGTGCACTGGGAGACGCTCCTCAAGGCCCGGGCCATGGAGAACCAATGCTTCGTGGTGGGGGCCAACCGGGTGGGGCGCTCCGGAAACCTTATTTACAAAGGTGCCTCCCAGGTGGTGTCGCCCCTGGGGGATGAACTGGCCCACGGGGGGAGTGCGGACGGCGAGGTGGTGGCGCTTATGGACCGGAAGGTCATGGTCTCTGCCCGGGAGCACGTCCCTTGCCTTGAAGAACGGCGCCCCATGTGTTACAGCAGGCGATTGACAGAAAGAGCATGATGGTGCGGGGCATGGGTTTTCAGCGACGGGGTCTCCGCACGCCGGCATGTGACAAACCCCCGTCGATACAGGGGAGGTCTCCATGGAGCGAAGGTGTTCAGGCGAACTGGTTTACGATTGTTTTCCCGCCCTTTCCAGGGTGTCCTGGCTTTTTCAGATGGCTGATGCGCAAGGGTGGTGAGTACCGGTCCCTTTCAGGGCCTCAACGCCGGGGTTTCTTCCGGTGATGACGGTGAGGCTGTGGCCGCCAACCGCCAGGCGATTCTGCAGGAGAGCGGCGGCAGCGAGCTGGTGGTGCTCTCCCAGGTCCACGGAAACGCCGTTCATGTTCACGCCGGGCCGGAGCTCGGCCCGGTGGAGGCCGACGCCGTGGTGACGGACCGCCCAGGTGCCATGCTCACCATCCTCACCGCCGACTGCCAGGCCGTGGTCCTTGCTGATCCTGTCAGGAAGGTGGTGGCCAATGCCCATGCGGGATGGCGCGGCAGCGTGGCAGGCGTTCTGTCCGCCACTGTCTCAGTGATGACAGACCGGTTCGGGTGCCGCCCGGAAGACCTGCTGGCAGGCATCGGGCCGTCCCTGGGGCCCTGCTGTGCAGAGTTCGTCCATTACAAAACAGAGCTGCCGCGGTCCTTTTGCACCCATCGGGTGGGGTTCAACCATTTTGATTTCTGGGCCATCAGCCGGGACCAGCTCTGCGATGCCGGCCTTTCGGCGTCGAACATAGCCGCTGCCCAGTGTTGCACCCGATGCGACGAGGAACATTACTATTCGTACCGGCGGAATCATACAACCGGCCGGATGGCCACGGTGATCGGCATCAAACCGTCGGCCCCATAAAGACGATCGACAATTAATGGAATCATGATGAAACTTAGCGATTGCACCCTGCTATGGAACCGGGAAGTAAGCCCCGGATACTATCACATGGGCCTTGAGGCCCCGGCGCGCTACACCGAAGCCGCGCCCGGACAGTTCGTGATGCTCAAGGCGGAAAAGGGAGGCACCTTGCTGCGACGGCCCTTTTCCATCCATGACGTCACAACACAAGGGGACAAGACCGTTGTCACCCTCCTTTACAAAGTGGTGGGCCCCAACACCCGGGTCTACGCCGGGATGAAGGACGGGGACGTCCTCAGCATGCTCGGTCCCCTGGGCAACAGGTTCACCGAGCCCCAGGCCGGGGAGACCACCTTTCTTGCCGGGGGCGGCATCGGCATTGCGCCCATGCTGCTGCTGGCCAGGCGCATTCTCGCAAAGGGGGGATCGCCTTCGGACCACACCGTCTTTATCGGTGGGCGCAGCCGGGAGGATGTCCTGGCCGAAGAGGCCTTCCGTGAGCTCGGGTTCCCTGTTGTGGTGACCACAGACGACGGCTCGGCTGGAGAAAAAGGGCGGATTACCGCGCCCATGGCGCGTTTTTTAAGCGAAAAAAATCCGGCCAAGGTCTATGCCTGCGGGCCCCATCCCATGCTGGTGGGTGTTGCGGATCTCATGGACGGTCACGACGCTCTGTGTGAGCTCTCCCTGGAGATCATCATGGCCTGCGGTATGGGGGCCTGCATGGGCTGCGTGGTGGAATCCAGCGACGAGGACGCGCCGTACCGCCATGTCTGTATCGACGGGCCGGTGTTTGATGCCCGCACCATCAAGGTGTAGGCAAGGAGGGGTTGTGACGGACAGATTGCAGAACATACGCCTCACCGAAAAGGTGAAGGCGGCCGGTTGAGCGGCCAAGGTGGATCCAGGGGTCCTGGATCGCGTGGTCAAAGGGTTGAAGGTGACCCGTCCCCCCGAGCTTCTCGTGGGGGTGGACGGGGCCGATGACGCTGGCGTGTATCAACTCAGCGAGGAAACGGCGCTGATCCAGACCCTTGATTTTCTGACGCCGGTCACCGATTCCCCTTACGACTTTGGCCGCATTGCAGCGGCCAACTCCCTGAGCGACGTGTACGCCATGGGGGGAAGGCCGCTGACGGCCATGAACATCGTCTGTTTTCCCACGGACTCCCTGCCCGAAGAGGTGCTGGCCGAGACCCTTGCAGGGGGCCTTGAGACCATCCATGAATCCGGCGCCTGCCTGGTGGGCGGACACAGTGTGGACGACGCCGAGTTCAAATACGGCCTGTCCGTCACCGGCGTGGTGCACCCCAAGCGCCTTCTGACCAATGGCGGGGCGCGCACCGGAGATGCCCTTATCCTCACCAAGCCCCTGGGCAGCGGCCTGCTGTCCACGGCCATCAAGGGGCAGGTGGCCGGAGCCGAGGCGTCCCGTCGTCTCGTGGAGGTGTGTGCCGCCTTGAACAAGTCGGCGGCCGAGGCCCTTGACACCTTTCACCCTACGGCCTGCACCGATGTGACGGGATTCGGCTTTGCAGGGCACGCTCTGGAGATGGCACGGGGAGCGAAAAAACGGTTGGTGGTGTCTGGCTCTTCCCTTCCGGTTATGGAAGGGGCTCTGGAGTATGCGGAGATGGGTCTCCTGCCTGCCGGAGCATACCGGAACAGAGAGTTCTGCGGAATGTCGGTGGAGGTCTTTCCTTCGGTGCCCCGCAGCCTTGCAGATCTGATCTTTGACCCCCAGACCTCCGGGGGGCTTCTGGTGGCCCTGCCGGCATCCGAGGCCGAACCCTGTCTGGCTGTCATGAAAGGGCTGGGCGTGGAGGCTGCCGTTGTGGGTGAGGTGGCCGGTGAGTCGAGCTGTGGATCGGTGGAGTGCATTTGAGGAATCGGGGTGGCAAGGGAGAGAAGGAATCCCCTGTGGCCCCCTGATTTGGTGCGTTTACCGGTAGGCGGTGTGTTGCGGATGTGCCTGAATGTCTCATGGGTTGCGTGATATAAGTCTTTAAAAACTATGATGTTCAGTGCTCTTTGGAATTGACTTTCAGCAATTCGCATGATAGGTGAGTCAAGGCTGAGTTGACTTCCGTAATGCCTTGTGTTGCGGGTTCGAGGAAGGAACACTGTGAACAAAGAGATTGCTCAGATCCTCAAGGAGTTATCGTATTACAGCAGTCTGGGGCTTCAGGTTGCAATTTCGATACTGCTGGGTGTCGGCGTAGGGATTTTTCTGGATCGCTTTTTCGGAACGACCCCCGTGCTGATGCTTGTCTTCCTCGTTTTGGGTATTGCTGCCGCATTTCGGAATCTTCTTCTTGCGGTCAAAAGAAGCAAAAAACTGTAGGCGAATGGGAGATCTACATGGGGGTGCAGCAGAAAATACTGGGGTTCGTTACACGGGCCAATTGGGTGCTTCTTGCCCTGGCTGCTGTGATGGGACCCATTTTTTTTTCTGCTGACGTGGCCATGGGCCTCACCTGCGGCGCCCTCATCGTAACAGTCAATTTCCATCTCCTTGCCCGTACCCTGGAAAAGGGGCTCAGGCCCAGGAAACTTGCGTCGAGGAATGTGATCCTGGCAAAGTACTATGTCAGGTTTTTGATAAGTGCGGTACTAATCTTTTTTCTCATTTCAAAGCACCTTGTGGATCCGCTGGGGCTCATTCTCGGACTCTCTGTGGTCGTGGTGAGTGTCACCCTGGCAACGGTGTGCGAACTGATGAAACTCATCTTTAAGGAGGCGGTGTAAGGATGGCACATCCCTTTTTGTTCCTGGTTGATTTCTTTGACGTCAATGGGGCTCTTTATCATTTTGCTCACAAGTATCCCCATGTGATGTACACGTGGCTGGTGATGCTCCTGCTTGCGGGGATCGGTTTTGTTGCGGCTCGCAAGCCCGCCCTGATCCCCACCAAGGGGCAGAACTTCTTCGAAATCGTCATCGGCGGACTGGAAGATTTCCTCGTCGAGACGGTGGGGGAGGAGGGCCGCTGGTTTACCCCCCTTGCAGCCACCATTTTCATTTTTATTTTTGTCTCCAACCTCATTGGTCTGGTGCCGGGTTTCTTCCCGCCCACGGCGACCCTGAACACAACAGGCGCCTGTGCCCTGGTGGTGTTCTGCTTCACCCACTTCATCGGCGTGAAGTATCACGGGGCCAAGTACGTGAAGCACTTCATGGGCCCGGTCTGGTGGATGGTTCCCCTCATCATGCCCATTGAGATCATCGGCCACCTGGCCAGGGTGCTCTCCCTCTCGTTCCGTCTTTTCGGCAACATGATGGGTCACGAGCTGGTCCTGGGGATCCTCTTCATGCTGGCCGGTCTTTACTTTGCCCCGCTGCCCATCATGGCCCTGGGGATCTTTGTTGCCTTTGTTCAGGCCTTCGTGTTTTTCCTGCTCTCCATTATTTACTTTCAGGGCTCTCTGGAACACGCACACTGATCGGCATCGCACACTGTTTTTGGATTACACGGCTTACACATTGGGATAATGGAAGAAGCCGAATATCAATACACTCTACATTAAGGAGAAACAAATGGAAGCATTACAGTTCTTCGTGGTCAGCTCTTTTTCTGCAGCACTTGCCATCGCCATCGCAGCTTTCGGATGTGGCATCGGCCAGGGTATGGGTCTCAAAGCCGCCGTTGAAGGGATCGCAAGAAACCCCGAATCTTCCGGTAAAGTAACTGTAACCATGCTCATCGGTCTTGCCATGATCGAATCACTCTGTATCTACGCTCTGGTTATCGCGCTGATCCTTATCTACGCGCATCCCCAGGCTGCAGCCATCGCAGGTCTCCTCGGATAATTCCGGGCAACCTCGTTGTCTCTGAGTACATTCAGGGCCGGATCGTTGACACAACGATCCGGCCCTTTTTTTATTGTTTTTTGCGGGTGGAACGAGTCAGCTTGCCTCCGGCGGCCAGGTTTTTTGATAAAAGCTGGGCCAAAGACTTTTGGGTTGGCTCGTTACGTCCAAAGCCGTTGATGCACCAATCTCAGTGGCACAACCGGATGTTTGTCAGACCCAAGCCATAAAATCGGGAAAAAGGTTGGCCCCCGGCAAGGACGCCTGAGTCAACCATGAATTCAATGGCTGCTTGCGCTTTGCTATTGAAAACAGGCGCTTTAATTGTCTCGGAAAGATCCCTTGACCCTCAGAAAGCCAATCATATATAGTATGAAAGTTAAGGGCATGGTATCGGTAAGGTCACGGAGCCTTCCGGGCATGCTCCCTTTTTTATCGGGCTCATCTGTTTTTTGATCGTCCTGCTATCCAACCATTCCATCGCAACCCGTGTTTCGGCGAAGCGGTGTTGTTACTCTGGAGTTCTGGCCCATGCCGTTCCTGATATTGAAATACCAGGGAAAAATGATCCGGCAATATACCGTGGAGTATGGTCGCCCCTTATCCATCGGTCGCAATGAGAAGAACGATGTCATCATCGGCAACCTGGCCGTCTCCGGCTTTCATGCCCGTGTGGAGTTCCGTGAGAACAACGTGGTCGTATCGGACCTTGAGAGCAAGAACGGAACATACGTCAACGGAAATCGCATCAAAAAGGCGGTGTTGACAAATGGCGATGAGTTGGGGGTGGGTAAGCACCAGCTCCTCTTCTCCGAACACCGGGCCGATGTTACCTTCCAGGAGACACCCCTGACGGCCACCAAGGCAGGCAGCCTTGATGTGACCATGGCCATCGATACCTCGGAGCTGAAAAATGGCAGGCAAAAGGAGTTGAAGGGTGTTTCGGCAAAGCCCCTGCCCATCCTGGTGTTTAAGAAGGGAGGCAAGGGACGCATCGAGCTGGAGGGACGCTATACCCGCATGGGAAATGCCCGATCAAACGAGGTGGTGGTCAAAGGGTTTTTCGTGGGAAAGCGTGCGGCCACCGTGGTTCGACGTGACGACGGGTATTACCTGAACCACGTTTCCGGCCTCATCAAGCCCAGGCTCAACGGGGTGAAGGTGGGCAAGGAGCCCGTGAAACTGACCCACGGAGATACGGTCTCCCTCGGGCAATCCAATTTGCGGTTTCTCTCCAAGGTGCGCATGCGAAAGGTGGATGGTCCAGGTGACGACGACGCTCTGGATGCATCGGTTTTCCGGGCCTGATCGCCAGGCGCCATTGCGGTATCGCCTTTTAAGCCGCCCCTCCCCACGTGGGAGAGGCGGCTCCTGAGGCACGGTGTTGGGGAGGATCTCCTTGAGGTAGCGGCCGGTTACGGATCTCGGGTCGGCCGCGATCTCCTCGGGGGTGCCGACGGCCACGATATTGCCGCCGCCCTCTCCCCCTTCCGGCCCCAGGTCGATGACGTGGTCGGCACATTTGATGACATCCAGGTTGTGCTCGATGATGAGGATGGTGTTTCCCGCGTCCACCAGGCGGTTGAGGACCAGCATGAGCTTTCGGATGTCCTCCAGGTGCAGGCCGGTGGTGGGCTCGTCAAGGATGTAGACGGTGTGACCGCCTCCCTTTTTGGAGAGCTCCCTGGCGAGCTTTATGCGCTGGGCCTCGCCGCCCGACAGGGTGGTGGCGGCCTGGCCCAGGTGGATGTAGCCCATGCCCACCTCGATGAGGGTTTCCAGCTTGGCCCGCAGCACCGGATAGCTTTTGAAGAATTCAAAGGCCTGGTTTACCGTCATGTCCAGCACATCGGCGATGTTTTTCCCCCGGTAGCGCACGTCGAGGGTGTCTCGGTTGTAACGCTTTCCACCGCAGACGTCGCAGGGCACATAGACGTCGGGCAAGAAGTGCATCTCGATTTTGACGATGCCGTCTCCCTGGCACGCTTCGCAGCGTCCCCCCTTCATGTTGAAGCTGAACCGCCCCTGTTTGTACCCTCGTTCCCTGGCCTCCTTGGTTTTTGCGAAAATATCGCGAATGGCGTTGAAAAGCCCTGTATAGGTCGCCGGGTTGGATCGCGGGGTTTTGCCGATGGGGGATTGGTCGATGCCGATGACGCGGTCTACCAGGGAGAGGCCCTCAAGGCGCGTGTAATCGCCGGGACGCTCCTTGGCGCTCGAAAGCTTCTGGGAGAGGACCCGCTTCAGGGTGGTGAGCACCAGGGTGGATTTGCCCGAACCCGAGACACCGGTGACACAGGTGAGGGTCCCCAGGGGAAAGTCCACGGTGACCTCTTTCAGGTTGTTGGCCCGGGCTCCCATGAGGGTCAGGCACCCTTTGTTGTGGGGACGTCGCTTCAAAGGAGGCTCAATGCCCCGGCGGCCGGAAAAATAGAGGCCGGTGAGGGACTCTTCGCAGGCGGTGATGCCCGAAGGGGGGCCGGAGTAGACCACCTGCCCGCCCCGGATGCCGGCGGCAGGCCCCATGTCGATGAGGTGGTCTGCTGCGTAGATGGTGTCGGTGTCGTGTTCCACCACCAGAACGGTGTTGCCCAGGTCCCTGATCTTTTTCAGGGTGTCGATGAGGCGCCGGTTGTCACGCTGGTGCAGGCCGATGCTGGGTTCGTCCAGTACATAGAGAACCCCGGAGAGCTTGGAGCCGATCTGGGTGGCCAAGCGGATGCGCTGACTCTCTCCACCGGAGAGGGTGGAGGCGCCCCTGGAGAGGGAGAGGTAGGAGAGGCCCACATCGGTGAGGAAGGTGAGGCGGCTGGTGAGCTCCCGAAGGATGGGGGCCGCCACCAGGGCTGTTTTCCCGGAAAAGGAGAACTCCGAGAGGGTGGCAAGGGCTTTTTCTACGGACATAGCGGTGATGTCGGAGATGGAATGGCCGTCGATGCGAACGGCCCGGGCCAGGTCGTTGAGGCGCGAGCCCCTGCATGTGGGGCAGGGGTGTTGGGTCATGAACCGGCGGACGTCCTCTTTTTCCGATGCGGTGGTGGCGTCGTCCAGCCGCTTCTGAAGGGCGGGGATCACCCCTTCAAAGGGGGTCTCATAGGTGACCTTGCGTCCTTTTTTCTCAAAATAAAACGGGATGGCCTCCTTTCCCGATCCTTTCAGGACCACCTTTTTAAAGGAGGCGGAGAGATCTCGAAACGGTGTGTAGATGGAGGCGCCGTAATGATGGGTAAGAGCATCCAGGAATTCGGCGAATTGAACGGAGCTTCGCGAGGCCCAGGGTGCCACGGCTCCTTCCCGAAGGGAGAGGTCCGGGTCCGGGACAATGAGTTCCGGGTCGAAGCCTTCAGTGGTACCCAGGCCGCCGCAGCGCTGACAGGCCCCTTGTGGGGAGTTGAAGGAGAAGGACGCCGGCGTGTAGTCCGGCAGGGTGATGCCGCATTCGCTGCATCCTTTTTCTTCGGAGTAGAGGATGGTGTGGCGGATATCCGTGCTCCCCTCTGCAAGAAGGTCAATGCCCGCCTTGCCGTCTGCGGTGCGGGCGGCAAGTTCCAGGGAGTCGGCCAGGCGGTTTCGCATGCCCTCTTTGATGACGATGCGGTCGATGATGACGTCAAAGGGGTGGTCATCCACACGAAAGCCCTCGGGGAGATCGTCGAGTTCGTAGAGACGGCTGCCCACGCGGACCCGTGAATACCCTTCTCGCTTGAGGCGCCTGAGCATGGCTGCCGCGGCATCGGGCGCCATGGCCGGAAGGGGAGCCGTGATCAGGATACGTGTGCCTTCGGGCTCGTCGAGGACCTCGCCGATGATCTCATCCAGGGACCGGAAGCCCACCTCCTTGCCGCATGAGGGGCAATGGGGCGTGCCCGAACGTGCGAAGAGAAGTCGCAGGAAATCGTAAATTTCGGTGACGGTTCCCACCGTGGACCGGGGGTTGTGGGAGGAGCTCTTCTGCTCGATGGCGATGGCCGGTGAGAGCCCGTCGATAAAGTCGACATCGGGCTTTTCCATCTGCCCTAAAAACTGGCGGGCGTAGGTGGAAAGGGACTCCACGTATCGCCTCTGGCCTTCTGCGTAGAGGGTATCGAAGGCCAGGGAGGATTTGCCCGACCCCGAAAGCCCGGTGACCACCACCAGGGCGTTTTTGGGAAACGAGACGTCGATGTTTTTCAGGTTGTGCTGCCGGGCTCCGGATATTGTGATCTCAGGTTGAACCATGGTGTGTTTGATTCCTGATGAAGGGCATGGTGCGCCGCCTAAGGGGCGGCGCATGGTTTCCGCTGCGCGTGCTATCTGCGGATTCGGTTTCGTGCCTGCATGGCGGCCATGTGCATGGCGGAAAGGAGGCTGCCTTCCGAGGCGATGTTTTTCCATGCGATGTCGTAGGCGGTGCCGTGGTCCACGGAGGTACGGATGATGGGAAGCCCCAGGGTGGTGTTTACCCCGTCATGGAAATGGACCATCTTAAACGGAATGAGGCCCTGGTCATGGTACATGCAGACCACGGCGTCGTAATGCCCTTCGGCGGCCTTGAAAAAAACCGTGTCCGGGGGCAGGGGCTCGCTGATGGTGCATTCCGGATGCAGGGCCCGTGCTGCTTCCACGGCCGGGGCAATGAGTCGGCTCTCCTCGTCGCCGAAGAGGCCCTCTTCCCCGGCATGGGGGTTCAGGCCTGCCACACCGATGCGCGGTTTCTCCACCCCGAATCGTTCGGTGAGGGACCGGGCCGTAAGGCTGATCAGATCAGTGATCTTGGCGGGTGTGAGTTGGCGGACCACCTCCTGCAGGGGGATGTGGATGGTGACCAGCACCACCTTCAGGCGGTCTCCGGCCATCATCATGGCGAATTCCGTGGCCCGGGTGCGGGAGGCGATGAGCTCGGTGTGCCCGTGAAATTCGGATCCGGCCAGTTTCATGGCCACCTTGTGGATGGGGCCGGTGACCATGGCATCGCACTCCCCGCAAAGGGCCAGGTCCACGGAGCGGGTGATGGCGTCGATCATGGCCTGGCCGGTGCGGGCTGTGGGGGCACCGGGGACCACCTCGTCGGGGGCCAGGGAAGACACAGGGAGAAGGTCGATGGTGCCCGGGGTAAAACGGGCCTCACTGACCGAGCTGACGGTCCGGATCGTCAAGGGCACGCCGGTGGTCTCAATGGCTCTTGTCATGGTCGCTTCATCACCCACAAGCAGGGGCCGCATGTTTTCATGGGCTTTGGGGGAGTGAAAAGCCTTGGCGGCGATTTCCGGGCCGATCCCGCAGGGATCGCCCATGGTCAGGGCCAGCAGGGGAGGCTGGGTCATGTGTACTCCTTTATTATATAGGGGTGTGCCCGGATGGTAGGGCACCGACACCCTGGGGGTTCTGCCGTAGGGTTCCGGAATTCTGCGATATACGTGATGACAGCATGCGAACGGCCGGATACCGGGCTTCTTCCATCTATATATACCAGCAGCGCTGGTTCAGGGGAATGCAAAAAAGAGAATGAAAGGGACCAATGGGTGGGGCGGAAATATGTTGCCTCGGGAGGAACTCCCGGGGGCATCCCCTATGTTGTGGTAGGTGTCGGGTATGGGGCAACAGGTTGGGGGGAGGCCGGGAAAGGGGTGTTTTATGGGGCCCTTGGGGGTAACACCCCAGGGGGGGGCAGGAGAAAAAAGGGGAACTCACCTAAGGGGGCTAAATGGTGCAGTATTTGGGGTGATCAGATGGGGGGGCAGAGTGGGTATGCTGAAAAATGGAGCAAATCAGAGCAATGCAGAGAAAACGAGAGTTTTTGTGTTTGTCGTCTTTGGAAAGGAAACCGTGGATCATTCGAATATAGTTAGATAAATCTGTGTTGAAGAATTGGGAATATTTATGGGGGGTTGCGAGATCTGTTGGCTGTATTGTGTGTTATAACAATGTGTTGTGGCGTGGTGTGAAGGCGGGGCGGTGGATCCTGAAAATCGAAGATATTCGGGTTGACGGGGTCATCACGTTGGATTAATACCATTTTACATCACTATGGGGGATCCCGTCCTCTGTTTCTATCCTTGGTATTCTACAATGTATCGGGAATAATCAGAAATTTTGGTGGTTTTCTAACGAGCCCTGTAAAGGGAATAGCCTCTTATTGTTTTTTATTGGTGAGCATACTGTATGGAATCGGTTTGGAATAATGTTAAAGCTGTGCTGGCGGAAAGACTGCCCGGACACAGTTTCCGAATGTGGATTGAACCTGTAAAGTTCGAGGACAGGAGCGGGAATGACTTTCGGGTCTCGTGCCCCAACCTGTTTTCAAAGAAGCGGGTTCAGGATCACTACGGTTCCATGATTCAGAATGAAGTCCGGACCCTTCTCGGGTCAGATATCAGCCTCTGTTTTGATGTTCGCAAGGGAACAAACGGCGTAAGCCGCGGCCCCGTGGTTAAAAAGGGGTTGAAGAAGGTGGAGACCCAGCTGGTCATTCCCAACGTGGCCAACCCCGTGATGCACAGCGGCCGCATGCTGAGGCCCGACTTCACCCTGGACGACTTTGTGGTCTCCGGGAACAACGATTTTGCTTACTCAGCGGCCCTTTCCCTTGCCTCGTCCACCCAGGCACAGAACAGCTCCCTGTTTCTGCTATCCGATACGGGGATGGGCAAGAGTCACCTGACCCAGGCCATCGGTCACCACATCAACCGGAAGAAGCCCGGGGAGCGTGTCTACTACATCACGGCTGAAGACTTCACCAACGAGATGATCGGTTCGTTTAAAAACGACACCGCCGGTCAGTTCAAGGAGAAGTACCGTTCCCAGTGCGATGTATTGCTGTTGGAAGATGTCCATTTTCTGGGCGGCAAAGAGCGCACCCAGATCGAGCTGGCCATGACCCTGGATTACCTTATGGAGTCCGGCAAGAAGATCATGTTCTCCAGCTGCTATCTGCCCAATGACATTCCCAAGATGAACGAGCAGCTGGCATCCCGGTTTACCTCCGGGCTGATCTCTCCCATCGAGGACCCCAACTTCAGGACCCGCGTTCGGATCCTGAAAAAGAAGGCCGCCAAAAAAGGGCACCAGCTCCCCATGGATATCATTGAGTACCTGGCCGGTGAACTCACCGACAACATTCGGCAGCTGGAAAGCGGCCTGGTGTCCGTGACGGCCAAGTCTTCCCTCATGGGTGTTCCCCTGGATCTTGATCTGGCGGAAAGCGTGGTGAAGAACATCGCCACCAAGAAGAAGCGCGTTACCATTGATGTGATCAAAAAGCTTGTCTGTCGTGAATTTAATATCACACCCACCGACATTGTATCCAAGTCACGAAAAAAGACCATCGTGAAACCCCGCCAGGTGGCCATCTACCTCTCACGCCGATACACCGACCAGCCCCTTCAGGCCATTGGGAAAAATTTCAATCGGTACCACGCAACGGTCATGCATGCCGTGGGAACCATTGAAAAGGACATCCGTCAGGAAGTCCAGATGCGAAATCAGATCGAGTATCTTTCCAGAAAGATTGAAAACGGCGATTTTTAGGACGGTTTTCTGAAGAAGCATGCAGAGGCATTGCTGCGACGAAGACCGTTTGAAGGCGTGTTGTTTTTGTGCTCTCACGTAAACAATGATCGCGTGTAAGCGAGTGGTTTTTTCCTTTCACCTTCAGCTGGAGGGTCTTATGATTTCATCGAATGAACCCGTCTGGGGATCTGACAATAAAAAGAAACGTCGCATCCAGGAGATCCTGGAAAAGTTGAATCGGGCCGAGGTCATCGCCCGCGGCCTGGGCATTGAACCTCACGAAATTATCCGCCTCAAAGAGGAGGGGCTTCGTGAGCTGGACCGCCAGAAACACTGGTAGTGGGGACAACATGGAATTAAGGAGAAAGGCGCGTTCCGCCCTTGCGAAAATATACGGGAAGGAGCGTCTGAAGACATCAAAGGAAGACTGCGTCTGCTACGCGTACGATGCGCGAAATGCGCGATGCATTCCCGATGCGGTGGTGTTTCCCGAAAGTGCCGAGGAGATCTCCCGCACCCTGACCCTGGCCTCTGAGCTGGGATTTCCCGTGGTACCCAGGGGAAGCGGGACGGGAACCACCGGGGGCTCGGTGGCCGTTGAAGGTGGCGTGGTTCTTGTGACCACCCTCATGAACCGCATCGTCGAGATCGATACGGACAATTTTACCGCCGAAGTGGAGCCCGGAGTGATCACCGGCGATTTTCACAGGGCCGTGGAGGCCAAGGTCAACCCCGGCTGCCGGATCCTTCCAGCGCAGGGATCTCCACCCTGGGTGGGAACGTGGCCGAGTGCGCGGGCGGTCCCCGGGCCGTGAAGTACGGCGTGACCCGGGACTATGTCCTGGGGGTGGAGGCGGTCCTGCCCACAGGGGAGATCGTCCATACCGGCGTGCGAACCGCCAAGGGTGTGGTGGATAGACTGATCTGACCCGCCTTTTGGTGGGGTCCGAGGGGACCCTGGCCGTCATCACCCGGATTCTGCTCAAGCTCTTGCCGCTGCCTGCAGCCACCGCCACCCTCAAGGTTTCCTTTGAAAGCATGGAAGAGGCGGCCGAAGCCGTCTCAAAGATCATCGCTTCAGGGACCCTGCCCCGTTGCGTGGAGTACATGGACGAAGCCTCCATTGTCTGCGCCCAGTCCATTGCCGACCTGGAGCTTCCTGAAGGGTGCCGTTCCATTTTGCTCATCGAGGTGGACGGCTCTGCATCGGAGGTGGCCACCTCCATGGAAGAAGTGGTAACCATCGTCAAGGAAGCGGGAGCCATGGCCGTGGAGGAGGCCCGTGACGCCGAAGAGGCCAAGCGCCTCTGGATGGTGCGCAAGAAGGTGTCGCCTGCCCTCTACCTCTTCGGGCCGGACAAGATCAACGAAGACATCGTGGTACCCCGAAGCGCCATTCCCAAGATGGTCAAAAAGATCGAAGCCCTCAAAAAAGAGTACGGCCTTCCCATGGTGAGCTTCGGCCACGCCGGGGATGGTAACATCCACTTCAACGTCATGATCGATAAAAAGGACGCAGCCCAAAAGGGCCAGGGGGCTGATGCCGTCATCGACGAGATCTTCGACCACACCCTGGCCCTGGGCGGGACCCTCTCCGGCGAACACGGGGTGGGGATCACCAAACGGGAGTACATCGGAAGAGAGATCGGGGAGAAAGAGCTGGAGATCATGAGGGGCATCAAAAAACTCTTCGACCCCAAGGGCATCCTCAATCCGTCCAAGATTTTTTGACGCGTAAATGCCTCGCCTCCGGCGGCCAGGGGATAAACCCCTGGACCCCAGGTTGCCGATGGCCTCCCACGTTCCTCGGGGACAGGCCATTGGCCAAGGTTTCTCGATTATTAAAACACGTATTCCCAATCTGCTTTCAGGGAGGCGCAACGTTCCACCGGAGGCAGCGCGGTTAAATCCATAATGGACACGTAGCGACAACCTATCCTGTTACGTCGAAGCTTGTGAGCCAGCCCGTACAAGCCCTCAGCGGTTAATAGCTTTCGAGGTGGCTCACCTCGCCGCCGGAGGCACGCTTTTTGCGCGTTACTTTGTTTTGTATGGCTGAGGCGTCGTATGAAAAAACAAAAACCCGCCAGGGCACCTCGATATGGGGTGAGGTCCTGTCGGGTTTTTTTGATGGTGTGTCGTGTGGTGCTTACTGGAGCCGTGCGGGCATGGCCTCGGTGTTCATGAGGTCCTCGATGAGCTCCATGCGATCGTTCTGGTCCCGCTCGATGATGCATTTCAGGCAAAGGGCGCAGTGTTTGGTGCACACCTTGTCGTTGATGTCGAAGTTGCCGAAGCAGTCGAGGTAGGCTTCCGATTTCTGGACGAAGACAATATCGTTATGCATAGGTCCCCTTATGGTTTAATGGCGTTTCGGTACCCTGTTGGTGCCTCAGGCCGTTGATGTCGTCAGCAGTGTCATCATGTCGTTGTGAATCTTGCCGTTGGTGGCAAGCATTTCTGCGTCCCCGGGCGTAAAGGTCTCGCCGCTGAAGCCGGTGACGCGGGCCCCTGCCTCCTGGGCGATGAGGACCCCGGCAGCCGTGTCCCAGGCTTTGAGGTTCTCTTCCCAGAAGCCGTCAAATCGTCCGGCGGCCAGGTAACAGAGATCCAGGGCGGCGGATCCCAGGCGGCGAACCCCCTGGGCGGCGTCCAGGCAGGCCTCGAACCGTGCCATGAGTCCGGGCAGGATTTCTCTGGCGTTGTAGGGAAACCCGGTGACCAGAAGGCTCTCCTCCAGGCTCGGGGAATCGCTCACCGAGATGGAGCGTCCGCAGAGAAAGGCGCCTTCGCCTTTGGTTGCCGTGAAGAGTTCGTTGGTGACGGGGTTGAAGACCACCCCGAAGCAGGTCTCGCCGTGGGCCTGGAAGGCAATGGAGATGGAGAAGAGCGGCAGGCCGTGGGCAAAGTTTGTGGTGCCGTCCAGGGGGTCGATGACCCAGCGGTACGGGCTTTTTTTCTCGGTTGCCCCGCTCTCCTCGGCCAGGATGTCGTGGTCGGGAAAAGCCCGGGTCAAGGTCTCGATGATGGCCTTTTCCGAGGCTGTGTCCGCCTCGGTGACCAGGTCGATGCGCCCTTTGCGGTCGATGCGAAAGGAGCCGTTCACCATGTCGGCGAGGATTTTTCCCCCTTTGAAAACAGCGGAAAGGGCCGTATTTTTAATTGCTTCCATCTTCATGGGTACCACATGTATCCTTTTTGTCCCGGCGAGTCAACATCTATGATGGCACACGGTGCATGACAGCACATCTTGTGTTGCCGTCTACTCCTCAAGGCCCGGGTCATCCTCCGGGAGCTGGTCGGTGATGAGGGTCTCGATCTGGTCTTCGATGCGGTGGAGCAGCGGGGTCAGTGTGGCCCGGTTGAGGGCGGAGATGAACAGGCCGCCGTGTTCCCGTGAAAGCGCTTCACGCCGCTCTTCATCGGTCTGGTCCATCTTGTTGAAGATCTTGAGGACCGGGATGGAATCGAGTTTCAGGTCCGAGAGGATTTTTTCCACGGAGTCGATCTGCTTTTCACACTGGGGGTTGGAGGCATCAATGATGTGAAGCAGGAGGTCCGCCGACTCCAACTCCTCCAGGGTGGCCCGGAAGGAGACCATGAGCTCTTTGGGCAGGTCCCGGATAAACCCCACGGTGTCGGTGATGATCACCTCGATGTCCTTGGGAAACCTTAAGCGCCGACTGGACGGGTCCAGGGTGGCAAAGAGGCGGTCTTCGGCCAGGACCTTGCTCTGGGTGAGGGTGTTTAAGAGGGTTGATTTCCCTGCGTTGGTGTAGCCCACGATGGAGACCACGGGCACCCCTTTGCGGTTTCTTCTGGCCCGCTGCTGGCCGCGCTGTTTCTTGACGTTTTCGATCTGTTTGGTCAGGGTGGTGATGCGGTCCCTGACCCGCCGCCGGTTGAGTTCCAGCTTGGTTTCTCCGGGGCCCCTGCCGCCGATGCCACCGGTGAGCCGGCTCATGGCGGTGTTCAAGGTGATGAGCCGGGGCAGCATGTACTTGAGCTGTGCCAGCTCCACCTGGAGCTTGCCCTCCCGGGTCTGGGCGCGCCGGGCAAAGATGTCCAGGATCATCTGGGTTCTGTCGATGACCTTGATCTCCACCTGGTCGGTGATGGACCTGATCTGGGCCGGGGAGAGCTCCTGATCGAAGATGAGGATGGTGGCCCCTTTCTGCATGGCGGCGATGGTGATCTCGCTGAGCTTGCCGCGACCCAGAAGGTGCTTGGGGTCGCTTTTTTTGCGGATCTGGAGCACCGTTTCCAGGATGTCGATGTTGCAGGAGCGGGCCAGTTCGTCCAGTTCCCGGAGGGAGGCCATGGCCTCTTTTCTGGGGCGGGTGGTGACGCTTACCAGGATGGCGCGCTCTTCGGCGTCTCCGGCGGACAGGACCCGCTCTTTGCGGGAGAGCTCCTCTTCCACTTCGCGGACGATGACGTCAAGGTCGTCCCGAAGGTGGCCCGGGGCCATGGGGGGGAGTTCCCGGGTGGGTTCGCCGGTGGCCCCTGCGGTGACATGGGCGGTGTGCACCCTGTGGACCGATCCGTCTGCGGTGAGGGTGACGGCGGCCATGAGGTCGAAGCGCAACAGGGCCAGGTCGGTGTGGTCGTCCCGGGTGAGCCCCTCGTTCTCCCGGAGGTGGGTGTGGATGTAGCGCAGGCCCGAGAGGCGTCCGGGCAGGGGGCTGTACCCTTTAAGCTCCGGGATGTAGATCTGGTCCGGGGTCCCTGCGATAACAAACTCCACCTTGCCTGCGCGGCTCACAAGGACGGCCACCTGCCTGCGGATGTCGTGGCTGATGGCGGCCAGCTCATGGGCCAGCTCGGCGTTCACCGCATAGCCCTGGGGGAGTCTGCGTCGGTAGAGGGATTCGAGTCGTTTTTTCTGGTTGGCCTTCAGGCCGTCGGTGTGACCGTGTACTTTTTTCATTCGCTGTCCGGAAGGGCGTAGTCGCCGATGGCGGCGTTTTCAAATCGGGTGTATTTGCCGATAAAGGTGAGGTGGGCCGTGCCCACGGCGCCGTTACGGTTTTTGGCGACGATGATTTCGGCCTTACCTTTGTTGGGGTTGTTCTCTTCCTTATTATAGACCTCGTCGCGGTAGATGAAGGCGACGATGTCGGCGTCCTGCTCCAGGGAGCCCGATTCCCTCAAGTCCGAGAGCAGGGGGCGTTTTTCCGCACGCTGCTCCAGCATACGGTTCAGCTGGGACAGGGCGATAACCGGTACATCCATCTCCTTGGCAAGTCCCTTGAGGGATCGGGAGATCTCCGCGATTTCAAGGTCACGGCGGTCCCCGGTGGTACCGGAGCCCCGCATGAGCTGAAGGTAGTCCACGATGATGAGGCCCAGCTCGCGGTCGGCCTTGAGGCGGCGGCACTTGGCCCGGATCTCCATGACGCTGATGTTGGGGGTGTCGTCGATGTAGAGGGGGGCCTGGCTGATGACGCCGGCCGCTTCCGTGACCCGCTCCCAGTCTTCTGCGCCGATGGTGCCGCTTTTGAGTTTTTCGGAGTTGACCCTTGCCTCGGCGGTGAGTAGTCGCATGGAGAGCTGCTCACAGCCCATTTCAAGGGAGAAGATGGCCACCAGCTTCTCTTCGAGGACCGCCACGTTCCGTGCCAGGTTGAGAACAAAGGCGGTTTTGCCCATACTGGGTCGGGCCGCCAGGATGATGAGGTCGGTTTTCTGCAGGCCCGAGGTGAGCTTGTCCACCTGGGTATAGCCCGTGGGAACTCCGGTGAAGTCGCTGCCGCTGTTCTGGCGCTCCTCCAGGGTGGTGATGTTGCTGTTGATGAGATCGTTGATGTGGGAGAAGGAGGGTTTGATCTTCGAGTTGGAGATCTCGTAGATGGATCCTTCGGCTGTGTCGATGATGGACTCCACGGCTCCCTGCTCTTCCATGCAGTCGTTGATGATGTGAGAGCAGGTCTCAATCATGCGCCGCAGGGAGGATTTGTCCCGGATGATCTCGGCGTGTTTTACCGCGTTGACCGAGTAGGGGGCGCGGTCCACAAGCTGGGAGAGATAGGCGGCACCGCCCACCTCGTCTAATTGCCCTTTTTCCTTGAGCCGGTTGGCCAGGGTCACGATATCCACCGGTTCGGACCGGGCAAAGAGTTCGGCCATGGACTCGAAGATCTTTTCGTGGGCCGGCTTGTAAAAGTCCGGGGGGGTCAGCATCTCAATGACATCCACCAGGGTGTCGTTGTCGATGAGAATAGAGCTCAGGATGGATTCTTCCGCGTCCAGGGCGTGGGGCGGCAGTTTTCCCCGGGTGCCGCCTTCGTCATTTGAAGGGTAGCCGTCCATGGGGCGGTTGCCGGTGGATTTCTTCCTGGGCTTGGGTGGGGCAAAGTTCGTGAGCATGGTGCGCTGGTCTCTTTTTTATCGTCTTTGGGTCTGTCGGGGTTCGGGGTGGACATGCGCTGGTTAAGAGCTATCAGGTCCCCGGGGTGTTGGCAATGTTTTTGCTCATGCCTGTGGAGCAACCCGGCGGGAAGAGCCGTAAGGGGCGGCTTCCCAGGGTCGGCGCCAAACGAAAAAAGGGGGGCTGCCGGTCTTCGGCTGCCCCCCTTTGCGGCTTTTCACTGGTGGAACGGAGAGGTGATTACTCCTCTTCGCCTTCCTTGGCTTCCGCCTTCACCTCAACGGTGATTTCAGGCTCCACGTCCTTGTAGAGACGGACGGGAATCTTGTAGGTGCCCAGCTCCTTGATGGGAGCGGCCAGAAGCAGCATGCGCTTCTCGATGGTGACTTCCTGGCCCTTGAGGGCTTCCAGGATGTCCTGGGCAGTGATGGAACCGTAGAGGCGCTCTTCCTGGCTGACCTTGGCCATGAGGGTGCAGGAGATCTCCTGTACTTTTTTGGCCAGCTCTTCAGCCTGCTCGCGCTCTTTGGCGATCTGGAGTTCAAATCGAGCTTTCTGCTGCTCCAGAAGCTTTCTGTTCTGGGGCGTGGCAAGAACGGCTTTCCCGCGGGGGAGGAGGTAGTTGCGTGCGTAGCCGTCCGCAACGGTAGCCTCGGTGCCGATGATGCCCAGAGTGTCGATGGTTTCCGTTAAAATAACTTTCGTTGCCATATTATCCTCCGCTGAAGGGGGGCACCCCTTCAAAGTGAACCCGGAACCGTGTCCGGATTTCCGGCGTTGTTCAGTTGGTCATCGAAGCGGCGCATGGCCGACTTCGCATTATGATTCCAGGTTTCCGACGTAAGGAAGCAGTGCGATGGTACGTGCGCGCTTGATCTCACGGGTAAGGATTCGCTGGTGCTTGGCACAGGTGCCGGTAATGCGACGGGGAATAATCTTACCGCGCTCAGAGATGAAGTACTTGAGTACGCGGGTTTCCTTGTAGTCGATGACGATGCTGGAGTCGGCACAGAAACGGCAGACCTTCCTGCGGTGGTAAGTCCTTTTACGGCCTCCCTTGCGTCCGGGTTTCCCTTTTCCTTTTCCTCGTGCTGGTGCGGCCATCTTAGTCCTCCTCTTTGGTCTCAGGTTCTGCAGGTTCCTCAGCTTTTTCCTCTTCGGCAGGTGCGTCGGCAGCGGGAGCTTCTTCGGCTTTTTCTGCTTCAGCTTCAGGTGCAGCTTCTGCCTCAGCGGCAGCGGCTTCAGCCTGCTCTTTTTCTGCGAGGACGTCGTCGGGGTTGACGTCGTCGCCGAGGATGATGGTCATGAACTTGAGGAATTTGTCGTCAAGACGGAAGTTTCGTTCCAGCTCGGAAATGAGGGTGCCGTCGCCGCAGAAATCAACGCGGACATACTGTCCACGGGCTTTTTTGCGGATGTCGTAAGCCAGCTTGCGTACGCCCCAGTCATCGAACTCGATCAGGACGCCTTTGTAGGCAGCGATGATCTCTTTGACCTTGTCGTAACGCTGGTTGCGGACCTCCTCGCCCAGATCGGGATCGAGGATGAATACGGTTTCGTAACGTCTCATGTAACCTCCTTATGGATGTAAAGCCCTGTTATTTAAGACAGAGCAAGGATCGGTAGGCCGGTGTCGGCCTCGAAAAAACTACCCTTATTAACACCCTTTCCAAAAAGATGTCAAGGGGTGATGCGCAGGGCGTGGGCGCGCGCGAGCTCCCGTATCTTTTTCTTGTCCAGTTTCTGCACGGGGGTCAGGGGCATTTCGTCCACAAAAAAGACGGATCGGGGAACCGCGTAGCGGGCCACGCGCTCTTTGAGGAAGGCGATGAAGTCCTCCGGGGTGACCCGCCCCTTGTACCCTGGCTTGGGTTGAACGCAGATGATCACCCGTTCGCTCCCCTCCCGGTTGCCGTCCGGGACCCCGACGGTTGCCGCGTGTTCTGTGGCCGGGTGGCTGTAGAGGATGTCGTCCACTTCCCGGGAGTAGACTTTGTAACCCGAGACATTGATCATGTCCTTGGTGCGGTCCACGATGCGGAAGTAGCCCTGGGGGTCCACGGTGACCACATCGCCGGTGTGGACATAGCCTGCCTCGTCGATGCCGCTTCCCGCATCGGGCCAGTAGCCTTTCATGCGCTGGGGGCCTTTAAGGAGCATCTCCCCACGGACCCCGGACGGAAAATCATCCATATCGGCAAGGGGCTCACCCGTTGCCGTGTCGGTGATTCGTACGCGTGTGTCGGGCAGGGGGATGCCCGTGGCCCCCGGTTTTTCCACGGCGGGTTTTTCGGTGTCGGACGGTCGGGAGAATTTGAGGAGAAGGGCGATGGCCCGGGTGACCATGGTGCCGACGGCCCTGGGCCCCAGCAGCCCAAGGGCGCGGTTGAGCGCAGGGCAGAGGCCCGGGATTCCCAGGACGGCGGTGAGAATGCGCTGGGGCAGTCTCCCGCCTGCGATGCGCAGGAGAAGGGAGGGGTTCAGGTGGGTGCTGGGGGACATCTCCGACAGGCCGTAGCCTTCCATGATGGCTCCCTTGCCCTTGGTTTCAAATTGTTTCTGGGTGCTCGGGGGCAGGGGCGCCGAGCCGGAAACCCCCAGAAGGGCAAATCCTTTCAGCTCTTTTTCCGCCATTTTCATGAACTGGGCCGGGACCCCGAGCTGCAGCAGGGGGCGGTGGGCGCGGATCATGTTCACCATGGCCTCGGTGTCCCTGGCGTCGGGGAGGAGGATTTGGTTGTAGCCCTCCAGGGTCATGGTGTGCATGATGACATGGCCGTATGAGTGAAAGAGGGGCAGGCCGATAAGGGCGGTGATGTTGCCCCGGAGCAGCGTTTTGACGCGTCCGAAGGCCCAGCTGTTCTGCAGGGAGTTGCAGTAGATGTTGCGGTGGGTAAGCATGCATCCCTTGGGGACGCCGGTGGTCCCGCCGGTGAAGAGGATCATCTCCAGGTCTTTTTCCGGGTCAATGGGCCGGTCCGGTGGGGCGCAGGGCGTCTCTGCGATGAGCTGCGTCAGCCAGTGGCCCTGGCACGGGAGCCCGGCCAGTGGTTCCGGAGGGGCGGGGTGGGCGGAGTAGTCTGACAGTTTGGAGACGATCACCTGCTCCAATGCGGTTGTTTCGGCAAGGGCACGGGCGTGGGGCAGGGCGTCGTCCAGGGTGATGAGGGCCCGCGGCGTGCATGCGTCGAATTTCTGTTGAAGATGGGGCACGGGCTCCAGGGTGGAGCAGGGGACGTGGACCAGGCCGGCACGGCTGATGGCGTAGTCCGCCACCACAAACTGGACGGAGGTGGGCAGCAGGGTGGCCACGCGGTCGCCCTTGGCAAGGCCGAGCCCGGCCAGGGCCGTGGCCAGGCGATGGGCCATTTCGCGAACCCGGGGGTAGGTGACCAGGGAACCCATCTGGATCAGGCCTCGTTTTGGAAAGCGCCGGGCCGCTTGATCGAGGATGGCGTAGGCCGGTGCGTCGGGATAGGGCTCCAGTGTTTCCGGGATGCCCAGGATGCGGTACTCCCTGCTCCAGGGCAGGGCGGTGTCCTTGCGGGTGGTCATGCCGCTCTCCTTTGGGATTGGCGCGGGTCGGCCAGGGGGCTCCGCTCAGGGGTGAGCCTGTATTGGGCTGGGGGGCTTCGGCGGACCTGCGGCGATGTATGAATGAGGTGTGAGAGTGTGGCTCGTTGGGTGATGTTTGTGGGGTACTATGTTCTGTTGTAAGGGGGCGGAACAGTGTTTGTCAATAGAAAGTGTGTTTTGTGAGGGAACAATACAAAAGACGATGTGGCCCGTGGCTGGGTAACATAAGGAGGGCTTTTTGTCGTGTATTAAATGCCTTGCGGGGCGCCGGTCCGACGGCCGCCCCGCAAAGCGCAGAAAAGGAGCTTTTTATGCGCCCGAAAGGTGCTCGTCGATGGCGCGGCTCACCTCATTTAAATGGATGGAGAAGAAGTGGTCGGCGCTCTCGATGACGTGGAGCCGGGCGTCGGGGTTCCAGGCAGGGACCATGCCCTTGACGGTTTCGAAATCGGCAAAGCTGTCCTGGGTGCCTGAGATGACAAGGTTGGGGCCCCGGTGGCACGGTGTCGCCTGGAAATCGAGGAAGGTGACCGGGGGGGCCACCATCACGTCGGTGGTGACGGGGTGGGCCAGGGAGGCGGAGAGGCAGATCCAGGTCCCGAAGGAGTAGCCGGCGCAGGTGACGTCCTCAATGCCCTCGGACTTCAGGCGATAGACAGCGGCCAGGAGGTCGCGGACTGCGCCGTGGCCCTCGTCGAAGTCCCCCTCGCTGTTGCCTGCGCCCCGAAAGTTGAACCGCAGGGTGGCAAACCCGGCTTTCCGATAGCTCTCGGTGATGGCAAGGACCACGGGGTTGTCCATGTCGCCTCCGTAGAGGGGGTGCGGATGGGTGATGACGACCCCGCGTTTGGTGCCGGGGGTTTCGAGCATGCCTTCAAGGATGGTGCCTTCAGACGTGAAGGTGATGCGATGTTCCATGGGGTTCCTCATGCGGGCGATGTCGGGCATCGCCCTGTGATCGGGTCGTGGGGTGACGTTTACTCCGGTGGCCCGCCGGTCGGCAGCCGACGGCGACGGGCTCCGCCTTTTTAAGCTTCCTGGCGCAGGGCGGTGATGATGCCCTGGCCCAAGGTGCTGATCTGCCACTGGCGCAGTCCGTCGATGGAATCAAGCTCATCCACGGTGTCGGGGTTACGCACGGCAATGGCGGTCATCAGTGCTTTGTTGATCAGGATGGGAGGATCCAGGGCCAGTCTGTGGGCCATGTCGTCCCGGTAGCTTTTGATGGCGTCCATGCGCTTGGGGATCTCAGGGTTGAAGCTGGGTCGTTTGCCCCTGGGGTACCTGGGCAGCTCCTCTTCGGGCAGGGCGATGCCCTGTTCCACCGCCTTGAGGATCTGGGCGCCGTGGGCTGCGGTCTGTCTTGGAGACAGCGCCCCGCAGGCCTTGAGTCGCCTTGTGGATGTGGGCTTTTCCTTGGCCAGGGTGTGCAGGGAGGCGTTGCTGAACACCTTGAACGGAGGTCTGTCTTTCTTTTCGGAAAGGATAAGGCGAAGTTTCAGCAGCTCTTCCAGGACGGCCAGGCTGCGCCTGTCGAGTTTGCCCGCGCCCTTTACCTTAGTAAACAGGGGGGCGTCGCCGTTGTCCTGGTGGCGGACGCCGGACAGCAGGAGGCACTCCTCTTCCACCCATTCGGTGCGGCCCTTCTCTTCGAGCTCACGGTCGAGGATGGCGGCAAGTCGGGGCAGGTAGATGACATCTCCGGCACCGTACTTGATCATGCCCTCGGTGAGGGGGCGTTTGGACCAGTCCTTTTTCTGGTAGGTCTTGTCCAGCTCCACGCCAAAGCGCTGTTTCATGACCGAGCCGAGGCCGGTTTCGGGGATGCCGAGAAACCGGGAGGCCAGCTCCGTGTCGAAAAGGTTGCGGATGGTGATGCCGAAGTCCCGGTTAAGGGAACGGACATCGTAGTCGCTTCCGTGGAAGATCTTGCGGATCTCGGGGCGCTCAAAAACAGGGACAATGGGGCCCATGTCTTCGATGCTCAAGGGATCGATGACGGCGATGAAATCACCGACAGCCATCTGGATGAGGCACACTTTTTCTCGGAAATGGAACATGGAGTCGGCTTCGAGGTCCACGCCGATACAATCGGCGTTCAGGAACACATCGGCGACCTCCTTGAGGGCATCTGCGGTCTCCACGTAATGGAGGTTGTCTATCATATCGGTCATGGGAAAATCGGGGCTCGTTTCGACGGCCATTCCATGCGCTGGGCATGCGAAAAAAAATCCAGGCACATCAGGCCTCGGTGTGATGCCGAACCGGCTTGGCAAAAAGGTGCGCTGCGCGGCATGGATCCCGGACAAAAACCCGAGACGTTTTGGAGGCCATGGTACCTTGAGCACAACCGCCGGCCCACCGACGGTGCGAGTGAGTTTGATTTATGTTTGTGTATCATTTTTTTCCAAGGAAGACCATACACTTTCCGGGAGAGGGAAAGAGCTTTTGTCTTGACCCTCCCGGGGAATTGCCCTAAATTCACAGATTAGTCCTGTTTTCAGTGTGGTGCGTGCACCCCGCTGGATTTAAAGGTATTGGCAAGGCATCGCCTGTTGCGCGGTTCCTTTTATAATTCGAGGCGATACGGATACGGATATGGTTAAGATCACTCTACCGGATGGAAGCAAACGAGAGTTTAATGAGGCCCCCTCAGGGGGCGATATAGCCCTTTCAATCTCCGAAGGCTTTGCGCGCTCCTGCGTGGCCATGGAGATCGACGGGGACCTTTTGGACCTGTCGGAAAAGGTCGCGGACGGCGCTGCGGTCCGTCTTATCACCACCAAGGATTCGGAAGCCCTCGAGATCATGCGGCACAGCGCCGCCCACGTCATGGCCCAGGCCATCACGAACCTCTATAAAGATGCCCACCTCACCATCGGACCCGTGGTGGAGGGGGGCTTTTACTACGATATCGACATGGAGCCCATCGGCGAAGAGGCCTTCCCCGCCATCGAGCAGGAGATCAACCGCCTCGTGAAAGCCAAGCTCCCCTTTACGCGCAAGGAGATCTCCAAAGAGGAGGCCCTGGAGCGTTTCAAGGACGAACCCTATAAGCTCGAACTCATCGAGGACCTTGAGGGCACCATCTCCCTGTACGAGCAGGGCGACTTCACGGACCTGTGCCGGGGGCCCCACGTTCCCCACACCGGAATGATCAAGGCTGTCAAGCTCATGCGCGTTTCCGGCGCTTACTGGCGCGCCGACCAGACCAGGGCCCAGCTCCAGCGGGTCTACGGCACGGCCTTCTTCGACAAAAAGGAGCTCAAGGCTCACCTGCACATGATCGAAGAGGCCAAGAAGAGGGACCACCGCAAGCTCGGCACCCAGCTGGACCTTTTCAGCTTCCATGACGAAGCGCCGGGCATGCCCTTTTTCCACGCCCGGGGCATGGCCATGTGGAACGCCCTTCTGGACTACTGGCGCGAAGAACACGCCAAGGACGAGTACGTGGAGACCAAGACCCCCATCATGCTCAACCGCGCCCTTTGGGAGCGCAGCGGGCACTGGGAGAACTATCGGGAAAACATGTACACCTCCAGCGTAGACGGCTTCGATTACGCCATCAAGCCCATGAACTGCCCTGGCGGCATGCTCCTCTTCCGCATGAAGAGCCCCTCCTACAGGGAACTCCCCTACCGCGCCGGCGAGATCGGCCTGGTGCATCGCCACGAGCTTTCCGGGGCCCTTTCCGGGCTCTTCCGCGTGCGGGCCTTCCACCAGGACGACGCCCACATCTTCATGACCCCGGAGCAGATCCACGATGAGATCCTGGGGGTCCTGAAGCTCGACGAGCGGATCTACGGAACCTTCGGCCTTGATTTCCACCTGGAGCTCTCCACCCGTCCGGAAAAGTCCATCGGCTCGGACGAGCAGTGGGAAAAGGCCACCGAAGGCCTGAGGTCCGCACTGGACGCTTACGGCAAGGGGTATGTCATCAACGAAGGGGACGGCGCTTTTTACGGACCCAAGATCGACATCCACATCAAAGACGCCATCGGGCGAACCTGGCAGTGCGGCACCATCCAGCTGGACATGAGCCTGCCCGAGCGGTTCGACCTCTCCTACATCGGTGCGGACAACGAAAAGCACCGCCCCGTGATGATCCATCGCGTGGCCTTCGGGTCCATCGAGCGGTTCTTCGGGATTCTGGTGGAACACTACGCCGGACGGTTCCCCCTGTGGTTGGCTCCGGTCCAGGTGGTCCTTCTGCCCATGAACGACGACCTTCTGGACTACACCCGTCAGGTGAAAAAAGAGCTGGAAGCCGAAGGGCTCCGCGTGGAAGTGGACGCCCGGGGCGAGAGCCTCAAGCGCAAGGTGCGCGATGCCCAGCTGGAACAGGTTCCGGTCATTGTCACCATCGGCGAGAAAGAGCGGGAAGGCGGGGTCTTCTCCGTCCGTACCCTGGACGGCAAGGTCACCTACGGGGTTTCCCGTGAGGCCTTCCTCTCTGTGGTGAAAGCGGATATCCGTGCCAGGAAAAACGAAAGCGTTCCTGTATTCGGCTAAGCTGTGGGACGCCCGATGGCGGTGATGTCACCGGACACCGGGCTCCCCTGTACTGGGATGATGGGAAGGGAGATAGCGATGAGGATTTCGGAGTCAAAAGGGGTGCGCAACTGGTTTGCCGTGCTTCTTCTCTGTGCGCTGATATTTCTTCCTTCCCTGGTTCACCTGCCCATGCCCAGGGGTCCCTTCAACGACAAGGTTGCCCACCTGCTTGTTTACACAGCGGCCGGGTACCTTGTGTTAAGGGGCGTTCGTTGCCTGCCCATGGCGCAGAGCCGTGTGCTTTGCCTTTCTGGTGGCCGTGCTTATCGGCATGGCCGACGAGGTGCACCAGCTTTTTGTCCCGCGGCGGTCCATGGACCGAGTGGATTTTTTATGCGATATTGTGGGTGTCGTACTGGGAATTGCCCTTTACCTTATCGTCTGGGTGCGTGACGAACGAAGGGTGCCCGACCGGCCGCCTACGGAATGATACGTGCAGTCCAGCACCCGGGCCCATCTGCCCGGCAATACGCGATGCCCCCGGACCCTTGCGGCCGCAATTTCTGAAAACCTGATACGATCTGCCACCACAACATAACAGGAAACAACACCATGCGAATCGTTACACGACCCGATTTTGACGGGGTGGTTTGCGCCGTCGTGCTGGAAGAAGCCCTGGCCCTGACCGAACCGACCCTCTGGGTCGAACCCAACGACATGCAGCAGGGCAAGGTTGAGGTCCGCCACGGCGATGTCATCGCCAACCTGCCCTTTGACCCCCGGTGCAGCCTCTGGTTTGATCACCATGCCACCAACCGCGTGACAGCTCCCTTTGAAGGCTCCTTTGATGTGGTGCCCTCGGCTGCGGGCCTGGTCTGGGACTACTACCGTCGCGGCCTGTCCGCGGACCTTTCCGAGCTCATCCGCGAGACGGACCGCATCGACTCGGCGGACCTGACCCGGGACGAGGTGGAGACTCCGGAGTCCAACCCGTACGTGCTGCTCTCCATGACCATCTTCGGTCGCAAGCAGAAGGATGCCCCCTACTGGGATCGTCTGGTGGGCCTGCTGCGGTCACGGCCCATCCATGAGGTCATGGCCGACCCTGAGGTCAAGCGTCGCTGTGAAGCGGTGGTGGCCCAGAACAAGGAGTACCGGGAGCATCTGAACTCCTGCACCCATGTGAAAGAGGGGGTCTCCATTACCGATTTCAGGGGCTATGAAGAGGCACCGGAGGGAAACCGCTTTCTGGTCTATGCCATGTTCCCTGACGCCGTTGTCAGCGTGAAGATACGCTACGTGGACCGGGCCAGGACCCGTGTGGTGCTCAGCGTGGGGCACAGCATCTTCAACGTTGGGTGCAACGTCCATGCCGGGCACCTTCTGTCGAAGTTCAACGGAGGCGGTCACTTCGGGGCTGCGGCCTGCACCTTTGACGCGTCTCTGGCCGATAAATACATTCCCCGCATCATCGGGACCCTGCAGGAAAATAAGCCCCATGAGCATTGATCTGGTCTCCCTGGCCGATGCCGCTGAGAAGATGGCGTCCCTGTGCAACCGATGCGGCCTGTGTCAGGCGGTCTGTCCTGTCTACAAACGCACCGGCCTTGAAGGGGATTCGGCACGGGGAAAGCTGGCCCTTATCACGGCCCTTCACGAAAATCTCACTGATGCTCCGGCCGAAACCCTGGCCCGTCTGAACCGGTGCACCCTCTGCGGCGGCTGCAAGGCCACCTGTCCCCGGGGGGTGGCCACGGTGGATGCCTTTCTCCTGGCAAGAAAGGCCCTGGCCGAGGCCGCACGGCTGTCCGGCGCCAGGCGCGCCCTGCTTCGTCAGGCCTTTGCCGACCCGAAGCGCACCGCCACCCTTGCCGCACGGTTTGCGGCCGTGCAGCGGCGCATGATCACCTCGCCGGAGGATGCACGGGTGGCCCTTGCCGGTCGCTATCCGGTACCGAAGATCACGCGCCCCTTTTTCACCGATACCTACACCCCGAACGAGAGCGGTGCTCCTGCAGCCAAAGAGGCCGGCGCCCCGAAATCGGAGGTGGTTCTCTTTGCCGGGTGCCTGGTGGACAAGGTTTACCCCTTTGTGGGTGAGGGCCTTGCGGGGCTGCTCACCGATGCCGGGGCCCGGGTTCACGTGCCCAAAGAGCAGGGATGCTGCGGGATCCCCTTTCTCACCGAAGGGGATGAAGAGGCCTTTCTCCAGGCCGTGAAGCGGCATCTCGACCTTTTTTCTGCTCTGGATTTTACCCATGTGGTGACTCCGTGCGCCACCTGTACCCACGCCATCAAGCATCTCTGGCCCAAAGTAAAGGAGCAGCTCTCCGATGCCGAAGCTGCCCTGGTGGACCGCATCGCAGAGGCGGTGTGCGACGGCAGTGACCTGCTGGCACAGCTTGGGGAAGGCCCCGGGCTTGAAAAAGAGGCAGGTGGGCTTACCGTCACTGTTCACGACCCCTGCCATGGGCGCCATAGCCTTAAAAATACGGAAAATACACGGTCGCTCTTGAAAAAGGCGGGCCATACCCTGGTGGAGATGGAGCAGGGGTGTTGCGGGCTGGGGGGAAGCTTCGGCATGAAGAACCGCGACCTTTCCCTTGCCATCGGAGAGGGGTGCCTTGCACGCATCGAGGCCACCGGAGCCGACGTGGTGGTCACCTCCTGCCCGGGGTGCATGGCCCAGATCGAAGCCCTTCTCAGGGGGGCCGGATCCGGGATCCGGGTGCTGCACGTGGTGGAAATTCTGGAAAATCCCCTTGACAGCCCTGGGGACTCCTGATTTATATTCGGGTAGACGAAAAAAAATGCCTATTGTAAAAAATACTGTTTACAAACGCATCAACCATACAGATGGGGTTAAATCTCTGATGTCGCAGATTGAAGAACTCAGTGCAAGCCTGGAAGACTACCTTGAGGCGATCTATCACGTTGTCTCGGAAAAGCAGGCCGCCCGTGCCAAAGATATTGCCAAAAAGACCGGGGTGAACAGCTCGTCGGTCACCGGCGCCCTGAGGGCTTTGGCTGAAAAAGGGTATATCAACTACGCCCCCTACGACCTGATCACCCTGACACCCAAAGGTCAGAAACACGCACGGGACGTGGTTCGGCGCCATGAGGCCCTGAAAGATTTTTTCATCCGGGTTCTGTTTATCGAGCCCATTGAAGCCGAAGAAACTGCGTGTAAGATGGAACACACCGTCTCTCGCTCTGTCCTGGACCGCATTATCTCCCTGATGGAGTTCATTGACCTGTGTCCCCGGGCCGGTACCGAGTGGCTCGGCCAGTTTGCCGCCCGCTGTGAGAAAGAGTCTCCCCTTGATGAGTGCAAGGGCTGCCTGGAGCAGTGCATCGGCGGACTCAGGGACCTGGGCGGGCTGGATCCTGACTCCGGGGTGACCCAGAGCCTGTCTTCCCTTGGCAGCGGAGAGCGGGGCCTTATCGTCAAAATTGCCGGCAAAGGCAACGTGGCCCGGCAGCTCAAGGAGTCCGGGGCGGACGTGGGGAACATCATTGAAGTGGAAGCCGTTGATGATTCCGGTGAGGTGATCCGGGCCAAGGTGATGGGATATCATCTGGACCTGCGAAAGGAAGATGCCGAAAAGGTCGTCGTAAAAATGTTTTAGCATAAACGATGCCGTGAGAGTCGTTGCTGCCTTCAGGTCGAGGGCAGCAACGAATCGGGGTCGGGAGTAGGGGACTGCTCCCTTTTTTTTTGTATATAATGTTTGGTTTGCCTAAAACTCTTAGGAGGTAAAAAATGTTTGAGGGCCTGCTGGAAGGAATTGGAATGGAACCTGCGGCAAAGGAGACCGAGGACTCTGTGCTTTTTCAATCCTTTTGGGATATACCGACGTCCTTGAAATGCCCGGTGGTTGGGCTGGGAATCAGCGACGAGGAGGGGCGGCGCATTCTGAAAAAATGCGGTCGCCGGATCAAGGCCCTGGCACCCTGGGAGGTGCACCGGGATATCATGGAGGAGGTGGGCTCGGGTACGGCCGTGGCCCGGCGCGTGGACGCTGTATTAAAGCGCAAGTTCGCCGACGCTCTGGACAAGGTAAAGGCCCTTCCCGAAAAAGAGCTCCTGCCCCTTCTCAAGGCCGCCATCGCCAACGGGGAGGCCGCCGAGGCGCTGTATTGCGTGTCCATGCGAAAGAACCTTGCCGTAGATGTGCTGGTGTCCGTGGTGGGGGAGGCCCACATGATGGGGCACACCACCGCAACGGATCTTCTGGAGGCGCGGAAAAAAGAGGTGAAAAGCGCGGGAAAGGTCAAGGAACTCACGGAGAGCCTGGATACCGAGAGGCGCGAACGGCGACGCCTGGGCCGCGAACTGCAGGCGATGGTCGATGAAGTGCGGGAGCTTCGCCAGGCCCTTTCAAAACAGGCCGAAGCGTCAGTGGTGGTCCCTGAGATCCGGTTGGAACCTAAAGCCGTTTCTGTGGATCCCGATGCGCTGAAGCAGGAGAGGGACAAGCGGAAAGAGCGGGAGCGGGAGCGGGACGCCCTGGCCCGTGAAGCCCGTAAGCTTGAGCGGGAAAAGCGCAAACTCAAGACCCGAGTTTTGGAGATTGAAAGCGAAAACAAGGCCCTGGCCGATGAGGTGATGAGCCTTGCCATCGGACGGCCTGCGCCGTTGCCCTGTGAAGGCCGGGGGTGCAGCACCTGCCCGGAGATGGAGACCTGCAGTCGAAGGATTTTGATGGTGGGGGGCCTTTCCCGCATGGAGCCCCACTACAGGCGGGTGGCCGAAGCCAAGGGCCTGGGCTTCGAGTATCACGACGGCACCATGAGCGGCGGGAGAAAATGCCTTGAAAAGCAGGTGAGTCGATGCGATATGGTGGTCTGCCCCGTGACCTGCAACAGCCACAACGCCTGTCGAAGCGTGAAGAAACTCTGCTCCAAGCACAACAAGAGAATCCCGCTCTCGACCTCCAGCATTTCTGCCCTCACCGGCGTGCTTCTCGATATGCCTGCGTAGGGAAACCAAAAAGCGTGCCTCCGGCGGGCTGGGGCTACAGCCCCTGCACCCCAGGTTTGCAAATGCTCCGTACCTTCGTTCCTCAGGTACTTCACATTTGCTGACGGGCTACGCCCGTGGTCAACGCCGTAACAATGCAACGCGAGACTCTGAGAATAATCGGTAACGGTGAAAGATTTTACACGTTTTGCATCCCATAACAGGCGCTCCGCAGGGGCGCCTGTTATGGGATGCCACCTGGGGTGCAGGGGATCATCCCCTGCCCGCCGGAGGCATTTGTTTAATTCAGGCAGAATCGGATGTACTTGATGAGGCGACCTTCTTTGATGTAGCGCTTCTCGTAGGTGGTCTGGACGGCGGTGGCGTCGCCTAAGTCCTCGCTTACGCTGTAGAGAGGTCGTTGGTGTGGAAGAGGAGTGTTACTTGTTCTGAGGCTCTCCAGGGAGAACTCATAGAGGGTGGGGTCGTCGGTTTTCAGGTGGAGCAGGGCTCCGGGCTCCACGATGTGTCTGTATACGTCCAGAAACGATCCGGCCGTCAGGCGTTTTCGGCCGTTGACGGTGCGGTTGTACGGATCGGGAAAGGTAATCCAGGCTTCGGAGAGCTTCTGGTCCCCCAGAAAGGGGATGAGGTACTCCACCCGGATCCTCACGAACATGACGTTGGTGAGTCCTTCCTCTTGGGCTTTCAGGGCTCCGATGTAAAGGCGGTCCGCCTTCAGATCGACCCCCACATAGTTTTTGTGGGGGTTGCGCCGGGCCAGGTCGATGCAGTACTCACCCCTTCCGCAGCCGATCTCCACCACGGTCTCCTGCGCCTTTGCAAAGGCGTGATCGTCCCAGTTTCGATTGACAATGCGGTTTTCCGCGTCCACGATTTCCGTGTAGATGACGTTGGGAAAATTGTGGATCTCCTCGTAACGCATCAGTTTTTTCTTGGCCATACCTTCCGATCCATCAATACAGGTTGTATTTGCAGAGCCTTCCGTCCAGGCCGCCGTTCATGAGCGGACGCTTCCACTCAGCTTTGAGGCCCAGGCTCCCGATGAGCTCCCGGTTTCCGAAGTAGATGAAGGCGGTGGACCCCTTGCATTCGTTTTTCAGAAAATCACCGAACTCTTTGTAAAACTGTTTCATGTCCTCTTCCCTGCCGAGCCGGATGCCGTAGGGCGGGTTGCAGACGATGAGGCTCTCTTCCTGGATTTCAAGCTTCCGGAAGTCCTTGGCGATGATGGGCACCTGGTCGCCGCCGGGAAGGTTGGACATGTTCTCCCGGGCCGAGGCCACCGTGTTTTTGCAGATATCGCTGCCCATGATCAGGCCCTCTTCCGGGGGCTGGATGCGCCGGGTTGCCTTCTGACGCTCGGCTTCCCACAGCTTCTTGTTGAAGTTGGGAAGGCGGGAGAGGCCGAAGTGCTTCCGCAGGTAGCCTGCCGGGATGCCGCAGGCGAACATGTGGGCTTCGGACAGGATGGTGCCGGAACCGCACATGGGGTCCACCAGCGGGGTCTCCAGGTCCCATTCGGTCATGGAGAGGATGGCGGCCGCCAGGGTCTCCTGCATGGGCGCTTCCACACCCTGGGTGCGGTATCCGCGCCGGTGCAGGGAGCCGCCGGAGGTGTCCACGCTGATGCTGGCACGGCCCTTGCGGATATGAAGGTGAAAGATGACATCCGGTGCTTTTTTGTCCACATCCGGGCGAACCCCGGTGCGTGCGCGGAAATAGTCGCAGATGGCGTCTTTGAGCTTGAGTGCCGCAAAATGGGAGTTATTGAACGCCTCGGTTTCCGAAACGTTGGCCACAATGGCAAAAGACCCGGTGGGGCGGAGGAAATCGCGCCACTCCATGGTCCGTGTCGCCCGGTAGAGTTTATCGGCGTCCGGGCACCGGAACGAGATCAGGGGGGCCAGGATGCGGGTGGCGAGACGTGACCGGAGGTTGATGCGATAGAGCCCTGCCTTGTCGGTCGTGAAGGTCAGAATTCCGAATTCGGTTTTGATCACCTCGGCGCCAAGCCACGAGAGCTCGCGCGTCAGCTCCTCTTCAATACCGGGAAGTACCTGTGCATAATAGAGATTCTGTTTTTGATACGTATACATGGGAAGGCAATATACACCTATTTTATGGGTTCCTCAATACCAATATAGGCCCTGGGGACAGGCGAATGAACACAGGCTGAACAGCCGGGTCAAACTGGTTGAAAAAGGTGGGAAACCAGCCGCGGCCCAAGGGGCGGCCCGAGAAAAAAAAGCCCGGTGTTCCCCGGGAGGGGGTGACCCGGGCGTGATGTGACAGGAATCACTGTAAATGGGACCCATTGTGGTGTAAGGGAAACGGGTGGGTTGGTTTTGATTCTCAGGATACGTGATGCGCGCACACTGATACTCTAAAAATGAAGGGGGGACAATGAGTCGGACAATGGGCTGGATGGCATTTCTGTGTTCATTATGGATGACCGCGGCGATTTCCTTTGCCGCTGAATGCTCCTGCTGGGATGACCGTGAACGCCATGAGGTGGAGGGCTTCTCCGAAATTGAAGGGGCCGTGGTCCTCTCCTTTAAAGACGCCGTGAGCTGCCGTCCCCTTTCAGGGGCCGAAGTGGTCCTCTCTTTTCCCGATAAGGCACGAACCCTCCGCACCGGCCCCAAAGGCTACATCGTCATGCCGGAAGAGGTGGTGGAGGCCATGGACGAAGGGTCCATCGGCGTTGCCCTCTCCAAGGACGGCTACATCCCTTTTCAGGCCTCCCTTCCTGTGGAGGCCGGCACCATTCGCCACCGGCGGTTTCTGGTATCCAGAAAAATCCCCCTTTCGAGTGTCCGTTTTGTGCTCCAGTGGGATGAAAGACCCAAAGACTTAGACCTTCATCTTCTCAAAGACACCAGCCTCCATATCTCCTACAGGCACATGCGCTCCGTCCCGGACCTTGCCCGCCTCGACCGGGACGACATGGACGGCCTCGGTCCCGAGACCCTCACCCTGGACCGCATCGACAAAGGCGCCTCCTATCGCCTTTTTGTTCACAATTATTCCGGTGAAGGTTCCCTGGCAGGGGCCCGCGTGAGTGTTTACGCCAACGGCAAGCTGGATCGGGTGGTGACCCTGCCTGAGGTTTCAGGGGCCCGGGCCGAACTTTGATCAAAAACGGTGAGATACGCTAATCTCCGGTGTTGACGCGGTAATGAAAATTCGCTTTATTTATGCTTCTTAAACAAAAAAATTGTCTGGGTAGCGTTTCAAATTTAGAAGAAATCATGCTTGCCCAAAGGGTTAGAAAATCGAGCGGTAAACAGTGAATTACAGTTTGTATTTGTGAAATGTCCAAGTATTTCTTGGTAACTGTTTGTAATGATATTTTATTGGTTTGCCGTAGTCGTTTTTCAATGAAATCTCAGGGCTTGGGGTGTGATCCTTCATTTTACGATGATGTGGAGTAGGGCATGAAAACCGTTCGATGGGCAGTTGCTCTTTTGTTTCTTTCCGCCATGGCAGCCGTGTCAGTGCAGCCGGTGCGGTACCATTTTCTGACGAACAAAGAGGTGGCCCCGATTCCGGACCACACCTCCTACCGCAAATCCATGGAGGAGCTTCTCCCGGAGAGGGGCCATGGCCGAGGGCCGGGAGTGCCGGGGTTTTCTCATTCCGCCCAAGGCCGTAACAGGGGATGCCCGGGGATTGCCCCATCTTCTCATGGATGTGCGCATGGCCCTGGGGGGCCATACCGGGTGGCAGCTTTGCGTAGATGACGGCGTAAAAGAGGCCATGATCAAGCGCTGGGATGAACGCTTTAAACTCTGGGGTGCCATGGGCACCGGCCGGGAGATGATCGCCCACGTACGGAGCCAGAAAGACGCGGCCATGAAAATCCGGTACTCGGCCCTCTGCTCGGTCCAGGTGCTGACAGGAGGCGGCAACGACCGGCGGGTGGTGGTGACCGTCAACGATGAAAAACTCCAGAGCAAGCTTTTTGACGTGTCGGTCTCCTTTATGGCGCCGGACACCTTGACGACCCCTCACATCGCGACTAAGGGACACGGCCCTTGCCGGTCTGGCAGAGGAAAAGGCGCGGGCCGCACGGCAGCTCACCGTCCTGGCATGCCTGGGTGTGGCGCTGCTTATCTACCTTCTGGGCTGGGGGCTCTATGCCCGCGGGGCAAAAAAGAAAAAGGCGGCCTACCACGCATACCTCATCGACGAGATTGAAAAACGGGAAGAGCTGATCCGAAACGGCCATTACGTGGCTGCCCTGGACCTTGCCGACGAGTACCTGGCCGTGTTCTCCAAAGACACGGACGTCAAGGCCTTCAGGGAGAGGCTGGTGGACTTTACGGGGGGGGACCCCAAAAAAGCGCAGCTTGCCTGGGTGGAGGCCAAAAAGCTGGCCCAGCGCCTGGCCTCTGCCGCGCCCCTGGAGAACGGCAGGTACCTTCTGCCCGATGAAAAGCGCGACATCGCAGGCCTGCTTCCCTACCATGCGGACCTGAAAAATTCCTTTGACCGGCTCCTGGCCATTAACTATTCCCGCCGAAGAACAGGAGCGGGCGGCAGCTGCCGGGCCGTTTTTATCGAGGTTCAGGAGGCTTTTCGACAAGGGGACCTGGACAGAGGGCGTTCTCTTTTGGCACATTTTCTGGCGGTCTAACCCCAGTATCCCGAGGCCGTCTCCATGAACGGGGCGTTGGCGACACCTCACGGGCGGAACTTTACCTTAAAAACAGCTCAAGGTGCCAAGGTGACGGTGGTTACCGGTGACCGGTTGACCCTGGGGCGCGGTGATGAAGGGATTGCCCCTGACGTGGTACTTTCCGACCGCAGGATCAGCAGGCGGCATCTTTCCCTGGCACTGGACACGGGGACGCTTACGGCATCGGATCTGGGCAGCGCAGGGGGCACCTACCTCAACGGCGATGCCATTGAAGGCGGGGCCACCCTGAGCGAGGGAGACCTGCTGACCCTCTCCCGGGTGATCAATTTTGATGTGTCGTGCGTTCAGGCAAACGGGGACGGTGTCACCGGCGCCCTGCTCCAGGGAGATGATTCTTTCCTCTGCCTGGTGCGGAGCAAGCTGGCCCTTTCGTTTTCAGATAGCGGCGCAGGGTGCAAAGAAGGCCGCATGACGGTCTGGCGATCAGGGGAGACCGTGTGGGTGGCCACCCCGACCTCCCTTGTGTTCCCCGCAGAACAAAGCGTGTACCGGGTGGAGGACACCCTGGAGATCAAGGAGGTGACGGCATGAAGACCGGATTCAGGATGACGGCAATGGTGATGATGGCGCTTCTTCTGGCGGGTTGCCTCGGGGCAAAGCCGACACCGGAAAAGGGGGCGGTGGATAACGTTCCCCCAGCCGAAGCCGCGGCGGAACGCATCCGACTCAAGGCCATGCGGGCCGAAGCCAGGGCGTTCATCGCGGAAAAGAGAAAGGAGCCGTCCCTTTATATCGGTGAGGGCACGGCCAACATCGGGGCGGACCTGGGCAAGGGAAAGCTTGAAGCGAAAAACCGCGCCAGAGAGGAACTGGCGCGGCAGATCCGCGTGAAGGTGGAGTCTGATTTCCAGCTCATCACCGAAAAACGCGGGGCCGGGGCCTCGGCTGCGGTGCAGCAGGAGATCACCCAGCGCCTGGAGACCTACACCAGCCAGGTCCTCACCAATGTTCGGGAGAGCGATTTTTTCATCGATTACCCAAAAACCGGCACCGTCACCGTGCTGGTGTTTATCCCCAAGGAAGCCTACGAGGTGCAGGTTAAAGAGGACCTGAACCAGAAAAAAGAGATGGTGGTGGAGGCGGTGAGGCAGGCGGAAAAAGCCCTGAAAAACGGGGAGCACGTGCGGGCCCTCAAGCAGTTCCTTGAAGCCGGATCCATGCAGAAGGCCTTTTTCGGGCGGGTGCCGGTCTATGCCGAGATCGACGGTGACGGGCTGCGCGACGAGTTGTCCAACCACGTGGCCTTCCGGGTGGCAGGCATCACCGGGCGCATCCAGCTGAGTCTGCTTAACGACACCTTTCTCTATGACCCCGAAGGCCGCCTGGAAAAACAGCCCCGGATCATGGCGCGGTATTTAGGGGCCACAGGTTCCGGGCAGCCCGTGACCAACCTTCCCCTGGCTGTCTCCTTTGCCGAGGGACAAGGGCAGGTGGCCCCCGGCGTCACCGGAGTCTACGGCCAGGCCGAACTGGCCGTGGGAAGTGTGGATCCCAGCCTGAAAACCGCGGTTCTCAAGGTGACCCCCGACTTTTCCGCCCTGGGCGATTTTTCAGCCTATGACCTCTCCCCCATGCGCCCCCTGAAGGTGGACCTCACCCGGAAACGGGCCGTGGCCCTTCTGGTGCGTTGCAAACACGCGGATAAGGGGCTGAACGTGAGCGGCCTCACCGATGCCGTCACCTCCCTGCTCCTGAACCGCAAACTCACCGTTGTTCCCGTGGACCAGGGTCTGACCCCCGCTTCCGTTAACGGGGACGCCCTCAACGCCGATTACCTCCTGACCGTGGAGGTGGACCCCAGCGGCGGGGGCACCGTGGGCAGCTACGCCAACATGCACGCGGCCAGGTGCGGTGCAGGCCTTTCGCTTTACACCCTTCCCGCCAAGAGCCTCACCCGGAAAGAGACGCTTTCCCCACAGGAGGGGTTTGGCGTGACAGCGGAAAGCGCCGTGTGGGATGCCTTCGGCAAAAGCCGCGAGCCCATTGTCAAGGCTGCGGGAACGATGATGAAAGGGATTCAATAGCAGGTGGAAAATATAGGCCTCCGGCGGCCAGGGCCCCTGGTTGCGGATGCTTTCCCCTTCGTTTCCCGGGGGTAAACATCCGCGAGGATGTTCATAAAACCACCCCAATCTGAGTGTCAAATTTTTCAGGAATGTTGTCCCCGGCAGGGCCGCCGGGGGATTTTCCATAAGGGATATCATGAGTCAATTTTGTGAGACATGCGGTGAAAAGGTCGAGGCGCTTCACCTGTATTGTACGGCCTGCGGAGCCCAGGCACCCATGAAGACCATTGTGGGGAGCTTTGCCGAGCCGGTCTGTGAGAACCCGGTGTACTGCTGCGGCTGCGGCAAGCCCGCGGCAAAAGAATCGGCATTTTGCGGCTGGTGCGGGGGCGACCTTTACAAAAAAGAGAGGGGCGCTTTGTTTTTTTGTCCCTGGTGCGGACAGCAGCTCGGAGCCGAGGCGAAAATCTGTTCGTCCTGCGGCGGCTCCATGGATGAGTGGTTTGCCATGAAAGGGGCCGTGGCCCGGGATCTGGGATACAGCGGAGAGCTGGTGATCAAGGAGAAGATGACAGGTCTCACTTACCGTTTCCGGCCCGGAAAAGGGGTCACTATCGGACGGGCGCCGGACAACGATATTCCCATCACCTGTGCCTGGGTCTCCTCTCGCCATGGACGCATCGACGGCCCAAAAGGATCTCTGGAGGATCTTTCCAGTTCCAACGGCACCTACATCAACCGCAGCCCCGATCGCATCGGCAAGGTGCCCCTGTACGACGTCCGGGAGTTCAACATCGCGGGCAGTTTCACCTTTACCCTGGAAAAAGGCCCGGGCCTTTTTGCCTTTCGCCTCACGGCCATCCTGGACGAGGAGGAGTGCCTTAAGAACGGCGATCCGGCCTCTTTTGAGTCCCTTCGGAATCAGTACACCATTCTTTATGAGGGGGACCAGGTCCTTTATATCCGAAAACTCGACGGACTCCTGACCCTTGCCCCGGACCCGGCCTACGATCATTACAAGGTCGAGGTGGCCGACGGCTGCTACCATTACACCGACGAAAAGCGTGGGATAAACGGGGTGCTGCTCAAAAAAAATCGGGGGAACTGGCCGGTGAACTGGGTGATCACAGCGGGTGGATAGGGCATCGTGCTGGGGCTAAACAGTTTACCTTCTATGGCTCGTTGGTACCAAAAGCTGCCTCCGGCGGGTCGCTTTTTTGAAAAAAAGCTCCGCAAAAAACTTTCCGGGTGCTCACTCTCTTCGTTTTCTGCCCCGCAGGGGCAGAAAACGAAGAGAGTGAGCAGAAAAATTAGAACAGTCAAAATAGCTGGAATTCATGCCAAAGCTATCAAGGCCTGTTTGTCAAACTTTTCAAAAGTTTGGCCCCCGGCAGGGCCGCCGGAGGCTCTTTTGTACTAGTGATGCGTCAACTTTATATGGGATACTGGAGGGGTGATGGCGTTTTGTGCTTCGTGTGGCAAGGAGTTGGATGCTGGGGGAAAGTTTTGCATCCATTGTGGCACGCCGGTGGGATCCACGGCGGCAGGGGGAGACGGCGGCGGAACCGGGGCGGTGGATCCGTACAAGACGGTGGTGAAAGGGGCCCCTGCCTACGGCGTGGTGAACCTGGAGCAGCTGCCTGAAGGGCATATGATCGATGATCGCTATGAAGTCAAGGCAAAGCTCGGTCAGGGGGGCTTTGGGGCGGTGTACCGGGTCCATGACCGAAAGATGGAGTGCGACAAGGCCCTGAAGGTGCTGCCCGAGGCCGTGGCCTCGGACATCGAGGCCATGGAGAGCATCCGCAAAGAAGCCGTGACCATGGCCAAGCTCAACCACCCCAACATTGTGCGAATTTTTGAGTTCCAGGACCGGGGGGCCGTTACTTACATCGACATGGAGTTCGTGGACGGCAAGAGCCTTACCGAGGTGAAGATGGATGCCCCGGACAAAACGCTCCCGGAAGCCGAGGTGGCAAAGGTTGCCGAGGGCATCGCCCGGGGCCTTGCCTACGCCCACGAAAAGGGGGTGATCCACAAGGACATCAAACCCCAGAATATCCTCGTCACCACGGACGGCACCCCCAAGGTCACGGATTTCGGCATCTCCGAAACCGTCAAAAGTTCCATGAGCCGCATCGCCAACTCCAGTTCGTCCGGGACCCTTCTCTATATGGCACCGGAGCAGGTGAGGGGACGGGACGTGGGGCGTGAGTCCGATATTTATAGCTTCGGGGCCCTTCTGTACGAGCTTCTCTCCGGCCATCCCCCCTTTCACAAGGGCGCCATCGAGCATCAGATCCTCAACGAACCCGTGCCGCCCCTGCAAGGGGCCAGTGCGCCCATGAATGCCCTTGTCCTTCGGTGCCTGGAAAAGGAGTACTCGAAACGGTTTCGGAGTTTTGACGAGGTGCTGGCAGCCCTTGAGGGCAAGGAGGTCTCTCCTGCACCTGCATCGGGGCCCTTACGCGACGCCGATGCCGCTGGGTCTCAGGAACCCAAAGGCAAGAAAAATCTCGGTCTCGTGGCAGCCGTTCTCGTTGTGGTTGTCCTTGCAGTTGCTGGATTTGCCCTCCTGGGCGGCGGTGATCCGTCGGATCCCGTTGCGGAGAAAAAAAACTCCCAAGGGGCAGTGGACATGGCAACCCTCTCTTTTCCAGAGCAGCAGGACGTCAAGATTGCCGCCTGCCGGGAGGAGATTTCCAGTCTTTCGTCCGCGGTGAGCGACATGAAGGCCCGCATGGATTCGGGCCAACCCCTTGAAGGGGACAGCACCAAGGCCATGCTGGGCCTGATCAAGGAGAAAAGAGCCAAGGCAGAAACCATGGCCACCCTCATTGAGGAAAAGGAGGCCTGGGCCAGAAAACGCCTGGAAGAGGACATCGCTACCTACAAGGGGCTGGTTGCCACCGAGGAAGGACGAAGCCTTCAGGCCGCGGCCTGGAACGAGCTCATCGGCAAGTACCCGGAGAGGGCCGAAGGGATTGTGGCCTATGACACCGATGCCCTGCTGGATGGGTGCCGTCTCTTTGTGGAGACCGAGCCCCGGGGCGCAGAGGTAAAGATCACGAATATCCGCCCCGCCTTTTTCTCGGGTATCCGGCTGACGCCGGGCACCTACGACATCCGTGCGACACATGACGGGTATATCCCGGCGTCCTCATCGGTGGCGATCACCGAAGGGGGCGGCGAGATGCGTGTGAGTCTTCGCCTGGAGCCCTACGCCAGCCTCACCGTGACGACCCAGCCCGAAGACGCCCGGGTCATCCTGAAGGGTATCAAAGAGAAATACAGCCCCGGGGTCCGGCTCAAGGCCGGGGTCTACAAGGTGCTGGTGACCGCTGAGAATCACATGCCCGTGGAGCGCAAGGTGACCCTTACGGCCGGCAAAGCCGAGGCACTCTCCATCGACCTGGTTGCCATGCCTCGCCTTTACGTGACCACCACGCCTGAACATGCCGATATTCGGATCAAGGGAACCAAGGCGACCTATACGCCGGGCATGCGCATGGAACCGGGGCGCTACACGGTGGTGGCCAGCGCCGAAACCTACAGGGTTGCCTCACGATCCGTTACCCTGGATGGAAAGGGCGACACCAAGCTTCACCTGACCCTGGAGAAAAACACGGACGATTGCCTCTTTCCCATGAACGGCATCACCCTGGGCGTCAGCACGGTAAGGGACTTACGGGCCGCGGGTGTGCAGTGCAAAAGCATCGACGACGACACGGGCAAGCCTTATCTCTACTACACCGTGGACGGCATCGACTTCTGGTACGACAAAGACTCCGGCGTGGTGGATTACCTGCCCTTCAGCAAAGGCGACATGCTCCACGAGAGCCTTGTGGCCATGGGGTTTGACCACGACAAATCCTACAACGACTGGTTAAAGGTTCTCAAAGACAACGGGTTTGAGGTCACCGTTGCCAAAAAGCCCACCACGGACAGCTACAAAGGGCGAAAGTGGCTCAGGGCCGAACTCAAAGGCACAAAGACCACCCCGTGCGGCATCAGCCTCAAAATCAAGCTCGACTTCAGCTGGGGAAAAGGCAGGTACGTCACAGACCAAAAAACCCTGAACGGAATCTATATCTGGGGGAAAAAGGTGTGAGGCAGTAAGTAGGTAATAGGTAATAGGAGATAGGGGCGTGGGGTGTTGGTGAAGACAGGGGCTGTTGCTGTTCAGCACCCGTTTGCCTCGAGCGGCCCTGCCGGGGACTGAATGGTTCGGATTTCCTATGGTTTTTTTGGCCGTGGGCAGATCAGAGAGATGGACGCGTTATGTTTTCTTTTTTGAAGGGAGAGGCTTCTCTCCATGCGGCCAAAAGCGATATCGGGAAAAAGTACACCCACAACGAGGATTCGTTTTTTATCCCCGAGGCAGATGCCACCTGGGCGATCACGGAGGAAAAAATTGACGCGGGGGGCAGGCTCTACCTTCTGTGTGACGGCATGGGGGGCGGCCAGGCAGGAGAGGTGGCCAGCAGCCTGGCTTCAGGGTGGCTGGCCCGGGATTTTTATGGGGATCCCAAGGAAGAGATTCCGCCGGTTCGTCGCCTGGCGGAGCTGGCCTGCGAGACCAACGCACGGCTTTACGCCCTGGCTGAAGCCTATGACGCCTACAAGGGCATGGGCACCACCCTTGTGGCCGCCCATGTGCGGGACGGGCTCCTGAGCCTCGTCTCCATGGGCGACAGCCGGGCCTACCTTTTTCGAAACGGTACCCTGCGCCAGCTCACCGAAGACCATTCCGAGATCTGGCCCCTCTACAAAAACGGCTCCCTTACCAGGGAAGAGCTCCGCACCCACCCTCGGAGCCATGTCCTCACAAAGGCCCTGGTGGTAAGGGAAACCATCACTGAGGACGATCTTTTCATGGATACCGAATCCCTTGAAGACGGCGATTTTCTCCTTTTGTGCAGCGACGGCTTGACGGACATGGTGCCCGAAGAGGAGATTATGGGGATCCTGGGAAAAAAGAAAAAGATGGCGTGGAAGGCCGAGGCGTTAGTGGCTGCTGCCAACCGGCATGGGGGGCGGGACAACATCACGGTGGTTCTGGTGAGGGCGTAGCCGCGCAGTTGGTCTTCGTGGTATCAGGCGGTGCGGGAGCCGCACCCTACCGTGTGACGCATGGCGGTCGGCGTCAGGATGTTGGACCGGATTCGCACGTACCGACAACCTATCTCCTATAACCTATTTCTCTCTCTTCTATTGCCTGTTTTTTAAAGCACCAACTCCTGAATAAAATCGACAAGCTGATTCAAATTGCCGCAGGCGCGGACTTCGTGGCAGTGGGCTTTGTAGGTGTACATCTGCAGTTCCTCTCCGGCTCGATGGGTTTCTCCTGTTCGGGGTTGAGCCAGATGATGCGGTGGCACTTGTCCCGGAGTTGCTCATGTGGTCGCGTTTGGTAGTTGGAGCGGGCGTCGCCGATGATGATGAGGGTGGTTTTTTTGTCCAGATCCTGGAGGTGGTCGTTCTTGAAGGTCTGGAAGGCCATGCCGTAGTCGGTCTGGGCGTAGTAGTTGATGGGGGCGTCCTTCATGATGGCCTCGATAGCGTCGTTGACCTCTTTTTCGATAAAGTGGTCGGTGACCTCGGCCAGCTCCGAGACAAAGATAAAGCTCTTTACCTTGCTGAAGCACTCCTGCAGGGCATACAGGATGTTGAGCATGAAGCGGGCCGTGGACCACACCGAGCCCGACACGTCGCAGAGCACCACGATTTTCCCTTTCCGAAGGGGCTTGTCCTTTCGGATGATTTCGATGGGAATGCCCAGGTATTTACCCGCCCGGCGCAAGGTCTTCTTGACGTCGATCTCCCCTTTCTTGGCCACAGAGTAGCGAAGCGTGGCGATCTCTTCGAGTTTTTTCACCAGTTGGCGGATCACGTCCCGCACCTCTTCGATCTCGTCGTCTGAGAGGGAGGAGAAGGGGACCTGGCCGATTTCGTCGTAGTGCTCCTCGTTGTGGGCCACGGTCTTGAGGCCGGAGTTCTTGGTCTTGGGCTCCTTGGTGAGGATGTCGTAGGCGCTCTCTAAGCGGCGGGTGAACTCCTCTTCGATGCTTGCCTTTACCGAGTCGTCCACCACGGCGTGGTTGCCCCCGAGGAACTGGAGCACCTTCTCCTTCATCTGGTTGATCTTGAGCATCACCTCCAGGCGGCTGGAGAGCTGGGTCATGTTGGACTTCAGGCCGGTGGCGGCCTGCTCTTCCTGGGTGTGGAGCTTGTTGATGAGGTCCAGGTAGTCCAGGGGCTTTCCGGCCATGAAGTCGAGGATGGCCTGTCTCATGGCGTCTCCGTCGGCCTCCATCTCTTCGGCCAGGCGGGCGACGACCTCATCGAATCCCTGGCTCTCCGGCGTGACCTCCACCCCGGTGAGGTCGTTTTGCATCTCATGGAAAAAGAGGTTGTAGAGCCGGTCAAAGCGGTCCTGGTCCCGGTGGCTCTTGGCAAAGTTGGTCCGCAGCACCGTGTAGAACTGAAACTCATCAAAGGGATCCACAATGGCCAGCTGCCGGACCACATCCAGCACCTCGGCGGTGGAGACCCTTAAATCCGCTGCCCGGCAACAGTTTACAAATCGTAATGTCAGATTGACCATGGATGCCTCCAGCGGCAGGGGATACATCCCCTGCATCCCAGGTTCGCACATGCTCCTCCCCCTCGTTCCTCAGGTTCGTCACATGCGCTGACGGGCTGCGCCCGTTATTATTGTCTCGGTGATTCGGTCATTGATATACCCATCGCAGAAGCGAAGGAAAATGCCGGTCTGCCACCTATTACCTATCACCTGTTTCTAATTGGGCAACAGATCGGAGATGTTTCGTTTCACCAGCTCGTAGTCCGCTTTGTATTTGAGCAGCGGGTTCAAGGTGGTGGCCACGATCTCCGGGGAGAGGTCTTCGATCTGGAGGGTGAGAAGGGCGGTGGCCCAGTCGATGGTCTCGGAGATGCACGGTTTTTTCTTCAAGTCCATGTCTCGGATCTTGGCGACGATGGTGACGATTTTTTCCAGGAGCGTCTCGTCGATGTCCGGGAGCTTGATGCGCACGATGTCCATCTCGGTTTCGATGTTGGGGTAGTCGATGAAGAGGTGGATGCAGCGTCGCTTGAGGGCGTCGCTCATGTCCCGGTAGTTGTTGGAGGTCAGAAAAACGATGGGCTTGGTGGTGGCGGTGATGGTGCCGATCTCCGGGATGGAGATCTGGAAATCGCTGAGGAGCTCTAAAAGAAAGGCTTCGAACTCGGGGTCGGACTTGTCGATCTCGTCGATCAAGAGCACCACGGGCTCTTCGGACTTGATGGCGGTGAGTAAGGGCCTTGTCTGGATGAATTTTTCCGAGAAGAAGGCGTCTTCGTGGGCGGCGATCTCATCCACGGCCCCTGCCAGGCTGGTGGTATCCGAGACGATGTCGTTGATCTTGTCCTTGAGCATCTGGGTGTAGAGGAGCTGTTTTGCGTATTCCCACTCGTACAGGGATTTGGACTCGTCCAGGCCCTCGTAGCACTGCATGCGGATCAGGGGCCGTTCAAGGGCCTTGGCAATGCTTTTGGCCAGCTCGGTTTTGCCGACCCCAGCAGGACCCTCCACCAGGATGGGTTTTTCCATGGCCACGGCCAGGTAGACCACCGTTGCAATCTCCCGAGAGGAGATATACCGCTGGGACTCCAGCCTCTCTTGAACCTCCAGAACACTTTCAAATTCCATTGTTGCCCCCTTGAACCGTGAAAATCGGGTCCGGGAAAATATTCGGACCCGTAAAAATCGCTTTTATGCTCTGCGCGGGGTCAAACCGTGTTGCCGCACCAGTCGGGCACCTGGCTCTTTACCGACCGTACTATTTTTGAGGCGCACGAAAGGCGCCACCCCGCATCACGTTGTGTGGATCAAATCATCATGCATACCAATCAAGGGGTGAAAGAGCAAGGAAAATAGGCATGGATTCCGAGTGGGGCTGAAAGCAAAAAGAGGAAACAGTAAGGGTAGGAATAGCGCTTATTCCAGCTCTCCCTCTTCCTTCTCCCGGAGGAATTGGTCGACGGCTTCCCGTGTGATGTCGAAGGTAAATCCCTTGCCGGCCAGAAAGGTATAGGCCTTTTGCTTGAACACAGCGGGCTCGGCTTTTTTCCACTTCCATGCTTTTTTGCGGAGCAGGGTGAGGGCGGCGGCGGTTTCGTCCAGGCCCTCTTCAAGAAGGCGGTCGACGAGGGCTTCATCGACTCCTTTGAGCCGGAGCTCCTGCTTGAGCAGGTAGCGCCCCTTGGGCTGGTTTCTCAGGCGGGAGTCGATCCACTCCCGCGCAAAGGCCTCGTCATTGATAAAGCCTGCCTTTTCGGCCCGGTCAAGGGAGAGCTCTGCTCGTCTGTGCAAATTTTCTCCCGGAGGCGGCGCATGAGCTCGGCCCGGCTCCGGGAGCGAACCCCCAACAGGCGCAGGGTGCTGGCCCAGCAGCGCTGCTTTTCGTCTTCAAAGGCCCTTTTTTTGACCTCGGCGGGGTCCATGACAGAGCCGCGCTCCAAAAGGGCGGCGTCAAAGGCGTTCATGCTGAAGGCTTTTTTCCCGTTCAGAAAGATGTCGGCCTTTCCGGGGCGCTTTTCGCTGTAGTCAATGTCGGTGATTTTCTGGGGCCGCTTCGGGGACTCATCCGGGTCGTGGTCATCGTCCCATGGGAAAGGATCTCTCACCGGGTGATCTCCGTGATGGTGGCGTGGGTGCCTTCGGCGCTCCAGCGAATGTTCAGGTCCCAGAGGCAAAAGCCGAAGGAGGCATCTTTTTTCCGGGCGTCGTAATAGGCCGGTCTGGGGTCTTGCTCCACCACCCCGGTGATGATCCCCTTGAGGTTGGGGTAGGCGGTTTCCGAGAGCCTTGCCAGGGCCTGTTCTGCTTCCGGGGAAAAGCTCACCGAAAGCTTCGGTTCGGGCTTGTGGGCGGCAAATCCTCCGGTGGCATCGCTAACGGCGTCCACATAGGGGATGTAAGGCTTGATGTCCAGAACCGGGGTGCCGTCCAGGATATCGAGGCCCTTGACGTGGATAAGGATTTTTCCCTTCTCCTCGCTCACGGACAGGAGGCGCACCACGGAGAGACCCACGGGGTTGGGGCGAAAATTGGATCGGGAGGCAAAGACCCCGATTTTTTTGTTGCCCCCCAGGCGTGGTGGCCGCACCGTGGGCTTCCACTCTCCCCGGGTGGACCGGTCAAAGAAGAAGATTACCCAGATGTGGGAGAACCCCTCCAGCTCACGCACCGCCTCGGCGCGGTTGTACGGGGGGATGAGCTCGATGTGCCCCACGGCTTCGGCGACGATGCCCGGTTGCCGGGGAACGCCGAATTTTTCGGTGAAGCAGGAGTGCACGGTGCCGATGGGCGTCAGTAAGGGGGGCTGTTCCATGGTTGCTGCGTCTGTCTCTGGGGTTGCTGGTGGTTGTGTCGCAAGAAAAAACGGTTTTGATCGGTCCTATATCACAGGACGGGGACTTTAAACACGGATGTTTTGCGGCGCACGGACAGACGATGGCCAGCGACCCTTCAGCGTTTTGTCATGATGCGGAGGTAGCTCTCGGCGGCACCGGCAAGGATTTTTTCCGTGGAGGGGGGGAGCTTTCCCTGGCCTGTGGCAAGGATGGCCCCGGTGATCCGGCCCCGGATGAAGTGGCAGGCCAGGCTGTTGCCTTCGGAGACCTGGATGATCACGGTTTCGGCCTGGGTAAAGTCCACGGGGCTGAAAGGGTGGCCGCGGTCCGCTGGAGCACCCAGGCCATGGGGCCGATGGATGCGGCGTTGCCCCTGGGAGTGGATGCCGCCACCAGCTCTCCGTCGTCATCGACGATAAGGGCGTGGCTGAATCCTCCTTTGAGCCGCGTGTAGTCCAGCAGGTTGTCGAGGGCTTCTCTCTGGTTGTTTGAGCGTTTGATCCGGCGTTCCTGGTTTACTTCTATCATACAAGTCTCCCTGGTCCCGTGGGTTCGGCTCTGTGGGTCGGTGTGAGCGAGGTGGTTTGAATCGGGATACCGAACATGACGTGTAAATGCCTCATCTTTAAAGCATACTCGGGCGGTTTGATTCAAGAGGGAATATTGGAAAAAAAAGGGGAAAACGGGCAGGTTGCCTGAACAGGCGGTGGGGCAGAGGGGCGGCCATGGCCCCGCACAACGGGCCGGAGCACGGCAAACGGGCTTTTTTCAGCTTGTGGTGCTCCGCAGGATGCGCTCGTAGCCGTTGGCGGCCCGGGCGAAGATTTTGTCGGCGGAAGGGGGGATGCGGGTTTTGGAGAGAACCACGATGGCGCAAGGGGTCCCGTTGTCCGCCTTGAAAAAGTAGCAGGCCACGCTGTCCCCCCTGGAGGTCTGGGCCGTGATGGTCTGGATGTCGGGATAGGTGGCCGCCTTGGAGAGGTACCCGGCCGTTTTTTCCAGGATCAGGGCGATGTCCTTCATGCGCGGTGTCTGGTCTGCCTGGTCCGAGCGGGCAACGACTTCTCCCTTGCGCAGGATGATGGCGTGGGCGAACCCTCCGTAAATTTTGGTGTAGTTGAGAAGATTGGTCAGGGATTCCTGGCGTGTTTCAGATCTGTTGAAACGGCGCTCCTGCTTGATGGCGTCCATGGGTACCTCCTGGCTGGGTATGGCGTTTTTTCGCAGGCGTATGGGGCTGTCCCCCATGGCATTCGGCGCATTGGCCGGTGGCGGGTGACGGGGCGGGCCCTGATGATTTTTAAAGGGATGATTAGAAACACTATACCTGAAAATGCCGATGGATGCGAGAAGGAACACAGGGATGGAACAGGGAGACGTGGAATGCCCCCGGCCCGGGGGCCGGGGGGGATTGTGTGACACGGATCAGGCCAGAAGGGCTTTTAAACGCTCCACCAGGCCCCCGAAATGGGCGATGGTGTTGTTCACCGGGGCAGGGCGGGTCATGTCCACACCGGCCACGCGAAGCTCATCCACAGGAAACATGCTGCCCCCCAGGGTGAGGAATTCCATGTATCGGGAGACCGCCCCCTCTTCTCCTTTGATGATGCGCCCTGCAATGTCCAGGGCCGCGGAGATGCCCGTGGCGTATTTGTAGACGTAGAAGGAGGAGTAGAAGTGGGGGATGCGCAGGCACTCCAGCTTCAGGGCCTCGTCGACGACAAGGGTGTCGCCGAAGTAGTCGGCAAGGAGGCTTGCGTACAGGTCGGTGAGGGTTTCCAGGGTGATGGCCTGGTTGTCGGCGGCCATGGCGTGGATACGCATCTCGAACTCGGCAAACATGGTCTGGCGGTAGAGGGTCCCCCGGATGTTGTCGATCTCCCGGTTGATGATGTAGGTCTCCATCTTTTTGTCCCCCTTGTATTTTTCCAGGAGGTATCGGCCGAGGAGGGCCTCGTTTAAGGTGGAGGCCACCTCGGCCACAAAGATGGTGTAGTCCCCGTAGATGTAGGGCTGGGTGGTGCGGGAGTAGTGGGAGTGCATGGAATGGCCCGCTTCGTGGGCCAGGGTAAAGAGGCTGTTGATGCTGTTGGCGTCGTGGTTGAGCAGGATGTAGGGGTTGGAGTCGTAGCAGCCAGACGAGTAGGCCCCGCTTCGCTTGCCCCGGTTTTCATACCGGTCAACCCAGCCGCCGGTGAGCCCTTTTTTCAAGGTGTCCACATAGGCCGTGCCCAGGGGGGCCAGGGCGGCCAGGGTGACCTCCACGGCTTCGTCGTAGTCCATGTGGAAGGTGACGTCCGAGGCCAGGGGCACATAGGTGTCGTAGATGTGAAGGGCATCGACGCCCAGGGCTTTTTTCCTCAGGTTCAGGTAGTCGAAGAGGGGGGCAAAGCCGTTACGCACGCTGTCGATGAGTCCGGTGTAGACCTCTTTGTCCACGTTGTCGGTGAACAGGGCACGGGAGAGGGTGGCGTCGAATCGCTTGGCCTTGGAGATGAACAGGTCCTTTTTGATGGCTGCTGAAAGGGAGGCGCCGATGGTGTGCTTGTGGGCCTCGTAGGCGGAATAGTAGGTGTCAAAGGCGTTTTTCCGCACCTCGCGCTTCGGGTTCATGAGAAAGGCGATGAAATTCCCGTGGGAGAGCTCGTGGGGGGTGCCGGTCTCGTCTTGGATGGTGCCGAAGCGCAGGTCCGCGTTGTCCAGCTGGCTGAAGATGCGGGAGGGGGCTGCCATGGCCTCGGCGGACATGGCCAGCAGCTCCTCCACCTCTTCGCTTCGGGTGTGGGGCTTGAAGCGCAGGATTTTCTCCAGGAAGAACCGGTAGTCGGCCAGCTCCTTGTGGGCAAGGAACCCTTCCATGGTGGCGCTGTCGATGGCCTGGACCTCGGGGGTGAAGAAGCTGGAGGCCTGGGCGATGCGGGCGTACAGGTTCACGGCTTTCTGAAAGAGGCCGTCGTAGTCGGGGTTGGTCTTGTCCTCGTCGTTGCGCAGGTGGGCGTAGGTGTAGAGAAGCTCCAGGGACCGGTTGACGGAAAGGTCATAATCGATGGCCTCCTTGAGGACCGAGGCCGATTCTCCCAGGCGGCCCTGGTAGGTTTTGTAGCCTGAAATCCTGGCCTCGGTTTCCCTGAAGAGGGTCTCCCAGGCCGCGTCGTCGGCGAACATGGGGGACAGGTCCCATTTGTGAGCGTCGGGTATATCGTGTCGTTCGGGTATGGTGGACATATTTTAGCGTCTCCTTTAGGGGTTGTAGCTGAACATGGGGGTGATTTTAATGAGGAGATCGAGGCCCGGGAACCGGGCTTGAATTTTTTCCTGGGTCTCCCTGAGGACCTCGCGCTGATCCCCAGGGCGGTCGCTGTTGTTGAGGGTGATGTTGAACAAAATGGTGCCGCGGTCCAGGGTGGTCCCCACGATGCGCAGATCGTGGAAGGTGAGGACCCGTTCGTCTTCGGCCACCACCTTTTGGATTTCGGTGAGCACGGTGTTGTAGTGGGGGTGGTCCCGGTTGATGGGGTCCATGTGGACCACCACCATGCCGCCTGTGATGCGGCCCACGGCTTTTTCCACATCCTCTGCGATCTCATGGATGGCAAGGGCCGAGAGGTGGTGGGAGACCTCGATGTGCAGGGATACGATGCGGTTTTCTCCGTAGTTGTGGACGACGATGTCGTGGACCCCCAGTACATCGGTGACGCTGCGGCAGGCCCCTTCGATTTCATCCAGAAAGGCCTGGGAGGGGGCTTCGCCGATGAGGGGGTTCACCGCTTCCCGGGCAATGCCCCAGGCCGAGGCGAAGATGACCAGAGAGACCCCGATACCCATGATACCGTCCACCTTGGCATAGCCAAGGTGGGAGGCGCCCAGGGCCACCACCACCAGCAGGGTGGAGAAGGCGTCGCTTCGGTGGTGCAGGGCGTCGGCCTTGAGGATGGCCGAATCGATGAGGTCCCCCAGGGCAAAGGAAAAGCGGGCCATGAGTTCTTTGAACAGGGCGGTTCCTGCGACGATGGCGATGGCTCCGTAGCTCGCCTTGGCCACGGTGGGGTTCAGGGTGGCGGTGATGCTGTGTTTGAGGAGTTCAAACCCGGCCACAAACAGGAGAATGGCGATGATGAGGGTGGCCACCGGCTCGATGCGGCCGTGGCCGAAGGGGTGCTCGCTGTCCGAGGGCTTCCGGGACATGGTAAACCCCACTATGACAACGGCCGATGTGGCGGAGTCCGAGAGGGTGTGGATGGCGTCGGCGATGAGGGCCGCGCTTCCCACGGAGAGGCCGATGACCAGCTTGACTGCGAACAGGAGGGCGTTTCCCACGATGCTTACCCACCCTTCCAGAACCCCGTAGCGTGACCGGACATCCGGGTCGGTGGTGCGGGTGTGATCAGAAATAAAAAAGGACGCAAACCAAAGGGCAAAGGTTTTCACAGGCGGCTCCAGAAATGCATGGGCAAGGGGGTGTTGATGATGTGGCCCCGGCAGCCCCTGGGGAAGGCGGCTGCCGGGGATATCATGTGGGGTCGCCGGGCCCTGTGGCGCGGTGAAGGCGGGGGTGAGCGGCGAGCCCTTTCATGTATGCTTTCTGAATCCGTTATACGGCCTTACACTTCCCTTGTCCAGAGGGAGGCGATGGCAGGGCCCGTTCCCACGCACAGGGAGGCCCCGCCCACGGTGAGGTCCAGGCGTTCCATCTCGTAGTAGAGGCTCACCAGAATCCGAAGGGCGGTACAGCCCACGGGGTGGCCCAGGGCGATGCCCGAGCCGTTGTGGTTGGTTTTGTCCATGGAGAGGGCCATGCCGTGGTCTTCCCGGAGCATGCGGCCCACGCCGAGGAACTGGGCGGCAAAGGCCTCGTTGATCTCCCAGTACTCCACGTCCTCAAAGCCCATGTCCGTGCCGGACAACACCTTGGGGATTGCCACGGCGGGCCCCAGGCCCATGAGTTTGGGGTCCACGCCCGCACAGGCGGTGTTGATGAGCTTCATCAGGGGGCGGATGCCGAGCTCTTTGGCCTTGGCCTCGCTCATGAAGATGGCGGCTGCGGCTCCGTCGTTGATGCCCGAGGCATTGGCCGCGGTGACCACGCCTCCTTTCTTGAAGGCGGGCTTGAGCCTGGCGAGGCTCTCCGGGGTGCTGCCGGCGATGGGATGCTCGTCGGTATCGAAGACCGTGGTTCCCCTTCGCGTGACGATCTCATAGGGGACGATCTCCCGCTTGAAATGGCCGGCGGCAATGGCGTCCAGGGCACGGGTGTGGCTCATGAGGGCCAGCTCGTCGCACTCCTCCCGGGTGATCCCGTATTTTTCCGCCACGTTTTCGGCGGTGGTGCCCATGTGGCCCCCGGCCAGTTCGTCCACCAGCCCGTCGAAGAGCATGGAGTCCTCAATGGAACCGGGGCCCATGCGGTACCCGGACCGGGCCTTGGGAAGCATGTACGGGGCGCCTGTCATGCTCTCGGCGCCCACGGCCATGACGATGTCGTTTTTGCCGAGCATGATGCTGTGGGCGGCAATCTCCACGGCGCGCATCCCCGAGCCGCAGTTCTGGTTAATGGAGACGGCGCTGCTGGCATCGGAGAACCCGATGCGCTTGGAGACCTGCCGGGCGGGCAGGGAACCCTGCAGGCCGGGAAGGCACTGGGCAAGGACCAGTTCGTCGATGGTTTCCACGTCGATGCCTGCACGGGCGACGGCTTCCTTGCCCACATGCACGGCAAGATCCCGTGCCGAGACGTTTTTCAGGGCTCCCTGGAATTTGCCGATGGCGGTTCGGCAGGCACTGACCATCACAACATTCTGCGTTTTCACATCTTCCTCCTGTGACATGTTGATACGTTTATGTGGTGTGAATAGGTGGTTTGCTGTCGACGCGAATATCAATATAAAGCACGAATCTCTTGATTAATGAACAGTGTTAATATAACAAACGATAGTAAATAGCTAAAAAAGAGGAAGATGTATAGAAAAAATGCAGTGGGCGGGCACAGGACACCCTGTGGACCTCACCGTGGGGGAGGCGTTATTTGGTGTGACGGGTCCCGTAAAGGGGGCTTTTACCCATGGGCGTGGGGGCGGGGGGCTTGAGCGGAGAAATCCGCGGCAGCGTCCCCTTTCATCAGCCGCCCGTTGCGGAACCACAGGGCAATGTCGGTGGTGACCATGAGGGCGTTGACGGCGTAGAGGACGATGACGGCATCAAAGCTGTAGAGAAGCTTGTGGGTGATGCCTGCTGCATAGCCCACGAGGACAATGCAGAGAAACTGAAGGCTTTTTCCGGAGTTGTTCCGCGAGGTCCAGGACTTCCAGATGGAGGCGGGCCAGGCAAAACCGAAACAGACCAGCATGGCGATTTCAAATACACTCATAAAGCTACCTACATACCAAAAAAAGTCAGGCGCATGGTGCCCGTAAGTGCCGGTGGCGGGAACTCTACCGATAGGGTCCCGTGCGGTCCTTACAAAAGAGGGCTATACCACCATCTCCGGCAAATTAAAAGCCGGGGGCGGCGCTTTTTCGGGGTGAGTTCACCCTGCGGGAATAATTGACATAACGGGATCTTTTCGTGATAATGGGGAGTAATTCAGATGGCCTCCTGCACTTTATCCCGGCCCCTTTCCTCTCTTCAGCGTTTTTCAGGGAACCCATGATGTGATCCATCTGCGGCCAGCGCCTATTCAGGCGCCCCGCTCATGTAGGCTTATAGACCCCCAACAACCTAAGGAGACAGATCATGACCCGACGAGTGAATGTGCTTTTCCTGGTACTGCCGATTCTGGCCATCTTTTCTACGTCCCCCGCCTTTGCCGAGATAATGCTGGTCAAGGGGAAGATCATGGGGGCAAGCTGCGTGGTGAATGAAACCGTTTGTCCCACAGACATCAAGGACCCCCGTGTCTCCATGGAGCGGGACTTCGTGCTGGTTGCCGAAGACGGCAGCACCTATTTTCTCTCCAACATGAGGCGCGGGGCCAAGCAGGTTCTGGTGAGCCAGGATGTGGAGGTGCTGGGCAAGGTCAGGGGCAATACGATGTTTGTCCATAACGTGGACAAGATGTTGATGGGTGGGATGGTGAGCGTCTGGAACTGGGATCTTCGTGTGAGGAATCTCAGGCACCCCAGGTAGGGATGCTGCCCGTGATGAACTGGCATTGACAAACCCGCGTCGGCAAAGGGCCGATGCGGGTTTTTGTTGTGGGAGGCTTTTCGTGCGGGGCCATGAAACGTCTTGGGGCAACACCTTGCGTGTCACAGGTATGGTGTGCTTTGTCGGCACGTCCTGCTTGACAGCCCGCAGGGCCTTGCCTACATAAGGGCGGACGGGCCGGGGTGCCTCAAGCCCGGTTGTTTACGGAACGTGTTCTGAACCGATACTCCCCTGACGCCCTGGACGGCAGCGGGCAAGGGGACCATGCAAGGCAGGGACCATGAATGAACTCGATGCGCTCCGAAGGGAGAACGCGCGCCTGAAACAGCAGCTTGAAGAGAGCTGTCAACTCATCAAGGGGTTGCCCGATTTGATGTTTACCCTGTCCCGGGATGGGGTGTTCACGGATTACGCCGCCATGGGACTTCCCCTGTACCGGTCACCCGAGGGCTTCATGGGGAAGAGTGTCTTTGATGTGCTCCCCGGGGAGCTGGCCCGGCAGATCACCGCCGCCTGCGAAACAGCCATCCGGACCGGTGAGCGCCAGACCCTGGAGTATTCCCTGGAGCTGGAGGGGGAAGAGCGGTACTACGAAGCCCGCATGATGCGTTGTTGCCGGGGGGAGGGGGTGGTGGCCTTTGTCCGGGACGTCACCCGTGTGGCCCTTGTGGAAGAGGCGCTTCGCAACAGGGAACAGGAGCTGCAACGCAAAAGCGCTGGCCTTGAAGAGATGAACACCGCCCTGGAGGTGCTCCTGAAAAAGCGCAGCGGAGACAAACAGGCCCTGGAAGAGGAGATCCTGTTCACCATCCGCGAGATGATCCATCCGTGGATCGAGAAACTTAAAGCCACCCGGCTGGGGCCACGCCAGGTGGCCTATCTGGAGGTGGTGGAAAACAACCTCAGCACCATTGCCCGGCCCCTGGTGCGGACGGCTCCCTCATATCAGCTCCAGCTGACCCCGTCGGAGATTGAGATCACCAACCTGATCCGGGAGGGCAAGACAAACAAAGAAATTGCCGATATCCTCTCCCTGTCCGTGAAGACCATCGAAACCCACCGAAAAAATATCCGCCGGAAGTTGGGGCTTACCCACTCGAAAACAAACCTGAGAGCCCTTCTTTCGACCTCTCTGCCGTCTGCTTCCGTGGAATAACCGTCGGTCACTTTTGGGTATGCTCCGGGTTTGGCGGGGGCAGGGCCGTGGGATGGGAAAACCCTTACAATTTCAGGGGACCCCGGGACTCAAGGGGTTTCGAGTCTGTGGGTATGTATCATACCCATTAAATACCTCATCAACGAGGGTTGATTTTGTCAGGCAGTCTGTATAAATCACATTTGAAAAAGGGGGCACATTGCTGTTGATTTACTCCCCGGCTGAGATGTCTCAGGGGACGCAATGCTTACCGGATTGCCTGATCGCTGTTGTGCTGAACTGATTTTTTTGGTTGTGCGGCATGGGGCTGAGCAGAGAATGGATGTGACCAAATAGATAACCGGTCGATCCGGTGGCCGTCTTGGGGGAGGATCTGTAACGGATTCGGAGCCGACCTCGCAGGGTGTTGGACGCTGAGCTGAGCGGAATGGATAGACGCGATATCCTGCAACTCCCTCCCCCGAAATAAAAAATAAAAAACGGGAAAGTTTTGAAGACGGGGGGAGAGTCCTGCCTTGTCCATCCTGCCTAACTGAGTCGTATAGAGGTCATGGCCATGAGCCATGAACGGATCATATCAGCTCTTCCTCTTTCTTCCCGTTTGTCTGATTAAAAAACCGCCGATTTCGGCGGTTTTTTTGTTTTTGGCAGTTCGTATTCAGTTGCCTTCTGCCGGATCAGGTAAACCGGCACACCACGGGGTAGTGATCCGAAGGGTAGATCCCTTCAAAGGGGTGCTTGATCACCTCTGCATCCACCACCTTCAATCCTCCCTTGTACAGAATCCAGTCAATATGTTTTCCCAGGTCGTTTCCGGTGAAGCCGTGGAAGGTGGAGGAGTGCTCGCCTGCAAAGCTGTCTTTGAACCCTCCGGACTGAAAGGCCTCATGGGCGGGGCTTTCGGGCGGGGCGTTGAAGTCGCCGGTGATGACCATGGGAACATCTCCGGGAAAATCTTTCAGGAACCCCAGGATCAGGTCCGCGCTCTGTTTCTGGACCCCCTCGTCAAAATCGAAGTGGGTGGTGACGCAGACCACGCGTTCGTCGTCCCGTTCAAACTCTCCGATGACGCACTGGCGGGGCCACTGGCTTCCCTCAAGCTGGCTCTCCTCATGGGGCGTGTGGCTCAGGAAACAGTGGGTGTGCCTCAGGCAGGTCCACTCTTTCTGATAAAAAATCAGGTTGTTCTGCCAGGTAGTGGGCGACGGGTTCCTCACCCCTACAAACCGGTAGTCCTTCAGGAGCTGGGCGAGGTACCGGGTCTGGAAGTTGTTCGCTTCCTGCATGCCGATGAAATCGGGGCGCGTGGCGGTAAACAGAGGGCCGTAGGCCCTGCGCCGATGCTCCCAGGAGTTTTCTCCGTCGTCGGCGAGGCCGAAACGGAGGTTGATGCTCATCACAGAGAAGGATCGGTTCATGGGATCGTATGCATAAGTCATGGCACCTGCCTGATCAGGGGTTAGGGCGAAGGGAAACAGCCGGGCCGGGTATACAATCCATTATCTTAAAGCAGGAATGCAGGCCCTGTCAAAATGGATTTTTCCCGGCCCGTCAGGGGCAACCCCGTTGCATCATGTCTAAAATCGATAGCTGACGCCCATGCCGCCCATCACGGCATCTCCCTCGTAAAAGTCGATGTTGGAGTCTGTACGGGCGTATCTCATGAGCAGGGAGAAGGCCAGGTTCTCCACGGGCAGGGGCACTTCAAGGCCCAGAGAGGCGCTGTAAGAGGTGTCTTCCCGTTTTTTGTCAAAGACCGGGTGGGTTCCGTCGTAGTTCGCCTGGTGGAAAGAGACGGTGGAAAATGCCTTGCAGGCGGGGAAACGCAAGATCGCAGAGAGTTTTCCCCCGAACTGGTCGAACTGATGGGCCTTTCCGTCGGCCTCGTTGCGGAGGGCGTCTGCGGTGGCGCCCAGGATCAGGGCTCTGCTGACAGGAAGGGTCAGCCCCGCTTCGATGAAGTGGGCCTCACTGGAGCGCCTGAGGCTTGAGAGCTCTTCGTTGCTTAAGGGGTCTCCCCCTTCGGTGATGAAGGACTGGCCCGACTCCTCTTCATCGATGTCGTTGACGGCAAAGGCATAGCTCACAAAGAAGGGGGTCCCCAGGATGGAATCCGCCTTGATCTGGACACCCTGGGAGGTCCGGTCGGTCTCTGTCCTGTCCGCCCCCGTGAGGAAGGGATCTTTCCACACCTCGTCGTCAATGAGGGGAAGCTCGGGAATCCAGGCGAGGCTTAAGGCCGTGCCGTTGTCCAGGCGGTGCCGGGCGCCCACTTCAAGGAAGTAGGTCCCCTTGACAATATTGGAGGTGGGGGTACCGGCGAAAAGCTCTGTTTTGAGGTTGTCAAAGGTGTAGTTGAGGTGCCACAGGACGATGGGAATCGCCTCCGTCTCCGAGGAGGCCGACTGGTCCAGGCTGTCGATGCGCTCGTTGTCGTCTCCGACGTCGTTGAGGGCTTTGGTGGCGTGGATCACTCCGGGCATGAGGGTGATGTCGCCCTGAAAGCCGGGGGTGGGTGTCTTCATGGGATTCCCCCCCCAGGCAGCGGGGACCGTCAGGGCCAGGAGAAGGCAGGTCAGGGGGAGGTGTCGCAGCAACGTAAAAAGGTGTGTTTTCCGAGTGAGCATGTCTGGTCATTCCTCTGGTCTGGTGGTGTTGTGGAAAAACGGGCCTGTGCCGGTCTCTTACAACCTCGGCATTTCTTCGCCGGTGGTGTCTGTTGATGCTTTGCTACGGCCCACAAGTGCTTTGATGTCCTCCAGGATCATATAGAGGCTGGGGACGAGAAGCAGGGTGATGAGGGTGGCAAAGACGATTCCGAACCCCAGGGATATGGCCATGGGGATGAGGAACCGTGCCTGTCTGGACGTTTCGAAGATCATGGGTGCCAGGCCGCCGAAGGTGGTGACGGTGGTGAGGAGGATGGGCCGGAACCTCTGGATGCCCGCCGCCTTCACCGCATCGACCACGGCCATCCCTTCTTGGCGTTTTCGGTTGGAAAAGTCAATGAAGACCAGGGAATCGTTGACCACCACCCCTGCCAGGGCCACGATGCCGAAGAGGCTCATGACCGAAAGGGAGTAGCCCATGAGCAGGTGCCCCATTACCGCTCCGATGATGCCGAAGGGAATGCAGATCATGATGATCAGGGGCTGGGCGTAGCTCCTGAAGGGCACGGCCAGAAGGGCGTAGATGAGAATCAGCGACATGAGCAGGCCCTGGATCAGGCTCTCGACGCTCTCTTTAAGGTCGGCCTGCTTGCCCTGGAAGACGTAGGTGAGGCCGGGGGTGGCGGCCACAAGGTCGGCCAGGCCGCCGTCTTCCAGGGCACTGGCCACCTGTCCGGCCTCGGCCTCGGGGATGATGTTGGCGGTGACATCGGTGATGCGTTTCTGGTTCCGTCTGTAAATGGTGGTGTAGGCCCGTCCCCTGCTCATGTCCACGGCTTCGTTCAAGGGCACTTCCATGCCTTCGGGGGAACGCAGGGTCAGGCTGAAGAGGTCCCCTTCGGTTTTGCGCTCCTCCCCTTTGAGGCGCACCATCACCTTGACTTCGTCCCGGCCTCGCTGGAGCCTCAGGGCTTCAACACCGTAATAGGCGTTTCGCACCTGCCGCGAGATCTCTTCGGCGGAGAACCCCATGCGCTCGCCTTCCGGGCGCATGATCAGGTCGAACTGCATCTTGCCGGTGGAGGAGCCGTCGTCGATGTCCCGGGCGTTGGGGAACAGGGCCAGCTCCTCGGCCAGCTCACGGCTGGCCCGTTCCAGGGTGTCGGTGTCCCGGTGCCGCAGCTCGATGGTCAGCCCCTTGCCGGAGCCCGGTCCTCCCCGGTTTGCCTCGAAGAGGCCCGACTCCACACCGGGAAGGGTCCCCACGCGTTCGCGCCAGGCACGGGTCACCTCGGTGGTACTCATGGGGCGGACCTCCGGCGGGGTCAGGAGGATTCGGATGCGGATCTCCTCTTCGTCGATGCGGGTGAGGATCCCCCGGGAGAGAGCCTCCCCGCCGTTGTCCGCCACCACCTCCTTGGCCGCGGAAACGGCAAGACCTGCGATGCGGTCCACCTCGGCGGCCGGGGTGCCGTAGGGCAGGGAGAGGTTGGCGTAGGCGTAGTCGGACTCGATGCGGGGAAAGAGCTCCATGCCCATGCGGCCGGACAGGGCCCAGGAGCCGGTGACGGCCAGGATGAAAACCCCCGTGGCCAGGGTGACGTAGCGATGCCGGAGGCACAGGGAGAGCAGGGGCCCGTAGCGGCGGTCCACAAAGCGGGTGAAGGCGCTGCTGAACCGGCTCTGGGCATCGGACAGGGGCTTGAGGAAACCTCCGAAACCTTCCCTGCGGCTGTGGCCCAGGTGGGCCGGCAGGATAAAGAGGCTCTCCACCAGGGAGATGGCAAAAACGATCATCACCACGATGGGGATGCTCTTGAAGATCTTGCCCAGGAACCCCGGCACAAAGTAGATGGGCATGAAGGCCACCATGTTGGTGAGCACGCTGAAGACCACGGGTTTGGCAATCTCCCGGGCCCCTTCCACGGCTGCCGGGAGTAGGCCCATGCCCTGCTGCCGTTTGTGGTAGATGTTCTCCCCCACCACGATGGCGTCGTCCACCACAATGCCCAGAGTGACGATGAAGGCGAACATGGTGACGATATTGATGGTAAAATCCGAAAAGGGCAGCACGAGAAAGGCCCCCAGAAACGAGATGGGGATGCCCAGGGAGACCCAGAAAGCGAGCCGGATCTCAAGGAAGACGGCCAGGATGATGAAGACCAGGGCCAGGCCGATGAAGGCATTTTTGATGAGCAGCTCCCCGCGCTGCTTGAAGATCTCGGAGAGGTCCCGCACCATGGCCGCGGAGATCCCTTCGGGCAGGGTCTGCCTGAACTGCTCCAGGGTTGCTTTGGCTGCTTCGGCCACATCGATGGGGGTCTGTTCCCCCACCCGGTAGACCTCCACCATGACGGCCGGAGAGCCGTTGAAGGTGGCGTATCGGGTGGTCTCGGCGAACCCGTCCCGCACGGTGGCCACGTCCCCTATGGTGATGCGGGAACCGTCGGCAAGGGTGATGAGGGGCAGGGAGGCATAGGCCTCGTTGGTGTAGCGTTTCTCCTTCATGCGGACCAGGAGTTCGCCCCCGTCGGTTTTCAGGCTGCCGCCCGGCAGGTCCACGGAGGCGTCGCGGATGCGGCGGGCCACTTCGGCCAGGGTGAGGCCGTAGCGACGCAGGTCGGCTTCGGAAACCTCCACCTGGATCTCCCGGTCGCGGATGTCTTCAAGGCTCACCTGGGTGATGGCCGGGGATTCCAGGAGCCGGGCGCGGAACTCTTCGGCCCGTTCTTTGAGCACCGAGTCCTTCTGGTCCCCGTAGACGGCAAAGGAAATGACCTCCCGGTGGCGGGCCGCAATGGCGATTTTGGGATTCTCCGCGTCCACGGGAAGGGAGGTGATGGCATCCACCTCCCGTTCGATGTCCCGGTAAAGCTGCTGGATGTCGGCCCCTTCCAGGGCCTCCACAGAGATGGTGGCACCCCCTTCGGATGAGACGGCGGTAACCTCGGCCGCTCCGTCGATACCCTGGACCGCCTCTTCCACGGCCAGGGAGACCCCGCGTTCCACCTCCTCGGGGCTGGCGCCGGGATAGGGGACGCTGATGTTGACAAAGTCCAGGTCAAACTCGGGGAAGACCTCCTGCTTGATGGAAGCCCCCACAATGAGGCCGCCCACAAGCAGGACCACCATGAGAAGGTTCGAGGCAACGGCGTTGCCCGCCATCCAGGCGATGGGGCCGCGGCCCGGGTCTCTGTTGGGATCGTGTGTCATGAAAAAAACCTGTGTATCGTTGGGGGTGGTTGGACAATGAAAACAGACGAAAAGCCATCACGTCTCTCCGGCGGCAAGGTGGGCACCTTGAACGCTGGTTCCTGCCATGGCCCAGTGCATGCATTGAAACGTTTCGTGCTTAGCTGTTTGCCGGACTTTTCAGTTGGTTGGCTCCCGGCTGGGCCGCGGGCGTCTTTTTTTCTCCGGTGCGGATCTTCATGCCGTCGGCGGGGGACGAGAGGTCCGAGAGGATGACGCGCTCCCCCGGGGCCAGGCCCCGGTCCGTGAAGACCGTGGAGCCTTCCCGCCAGGCGATGCGGACCGTGCGGATGCGCAGGGTGTCCCCTTCGGCCACCCACACCTCGTTTCCGTCCCGGAGGGCCCGGTCGGGCAGGGCGATGATGCCGCGGAGGGGCGAGCCCTCCAGCTCCGCGGTGACGTAGCTGTTGAGCAGCAGTGGCGGGGCACCCGTGGCAGCGGCCTGTTCCATGGGATCGGCCACCTCAATGAGTACGCGGGCCATGCGGCTGGTGTCGTTCAAATCGCCCAGGACCTGCAGCAGCTGTCCCTGAAATGCCCCGCCGCTGCGGGGCAGGATGCGTGCCCGGCTTGCCTGGTCGCCGTTGTCCTTTTGGATGCGCAGCCAGGCCAGGTTTGAGACGGGCAGGGTCGCCTCCACCCACCAGACCGCATCCGAGGCCAGGGTGGCCACGGTCTGCCCCTCCGTGACCAGGGTACCCATGGAGGCGCTGCGGGAGAGCACGATGCCATCAAAGGGCGCCTTGATCTCGCTTCGGGCCAGGTCCAGAAGGGCCTTGTCCAGGTCAGCCTCGGCCAGGGCGAGGTTTGCTTCGGCAATCTTAAGCTGGGGAAGCCGCAGGGCCAGGGATTGGTCTTTTACCCGGTGCCCCATGGTGGTCTCCATGAGGGCCAGCTCTTTTCGGGCCACTTCCTGGCTTCCCTGCTCCAGGGAGAGGTCTGCCCGGGCCTGCTGGAGCTTTGCCCCGGCCAGGGCCAGGGAGATGTCCAGGTCGGCCTTGTCAAGCTTGACCAGGGTGTCCCCTTTTTTGAATCGTCCCCCGGGCACGAGGGCGGGGGCGAGCCACTCCACCTGGCCGCCGACACGGGCCTTGAGGTCTATCTGGGAGGAGGCGCGCACCGTTCCCATGGCCGTGACGGTCACCGGGTGGTCGCTGAGCCGGGTCTCTTCCCAGCGCACCAGGGGAGGCAGGGAGGTGCGGGGGCGTTTTTCGGCCTTGGGCCTGGTCTCCATGAGATGGCTTGCAAAGAGAAAGGCTGCTGCCAGGATGAAAAGGGGCAGGCCCACACGCACAAGGAGAGGGGACAACGGGGCCTTTGGGTTCGGTTGAGGGGTGTGGATCATGATTCGGTGGGAACTCCCTTGGTCTGTTCGTTGGTACCTTCGGCGGTGGCGGTGTCACGGGCCGGTTCGGGGGCAAGGCCTTGGGGCCAGCTGCCGCCCAGGGCCCGGTGCAGGGCGACGCGTTCTTTGACGAGGCGGGCTTTTTCCTGGACCAGTTTTCTCTGAAGCTCCTGGAGGTCCTTAAGCTCGTCGAGGAGGTTGACGTAGTCGGAGACCCCCTGGGTGTACTGGGTCTCTGCTTCAAGCAGGGTGATCCGGGCGGTTTCCACCTCCCGGGTGAGGGCTGCCACGGTCTCTTTTTGTCGCACCTCGCCCACGAGGCTGTTTTCCACCTCGGACAGGGCGGTGAGCACGGTGCGGCGGTAGGTGGCCAGGCGCTCTTCTGCCTGGGCCTGGGCCCTTACTACCTCGGCTTTGCGTTTGCCCGCATCGAAGATGGGGCCGGTGAGGTTGGCGGCGAGGTTGGCCAGCCAGTTGTCAAAGAGGGTGTCCACCCCGTCCGAGGTGTATCGGGCCCTGCCCGTGATGGAGAGGGCGGGGAGGCGGTCTGCCCTGGCCGCTGAGATCTCCCACTCCTCGGCCTTGAGCCTGAGGCCCGCGGCCCGGACATCGGGCCGCATGGCCAGAAGGTCCGCCGGGATCCCGGTGGGCGGAAGGGGGCCCAGGTCGGGCAGGGAGGTGGTACGGACAGCGGGTGCCGCCCCGGGCGGTTTGCCCAGGAGCAGGGCCAGGCTGTTTTCAAGGCGGCTCTCCTGGAGCCTGAGGGAAGGCAGCTCTGAGAGCTGGCGCTCAATCACCTTTTTTTGCCTCAACACATCCACGGCAGAGACCAGGGAATTTTCAAACCGCCACGTCAGGGCGGTGAGCAGGGTCTTGTTGAGATCCATCTGTTCTTCCACCAGGGCGATTTCGTTTCGGATGGCCACCAGCGCCAGCCAGGTTTCCGCCACCTCTCCGGTGAGGGTGACCGCCGCGGTCTCCACGTCGGCACGGCTGGCCAGGAGGCGCTGGCGTTCGGACTCTTCCAGGGACTTCAGGCGGCCCCAGAGGTCCACCTCGTAGGAGGCTGCAAGGCCCAGGGAGACGGTATCTGTGCTCTCCTCGGTGGTGTCGTCTCCTCCCCGCCATGTTGTTTCGGCCCCGGCTTCTCCGGAAAGGGTCGGGTAAAGGGCCGCCCCTTTGGCCTTGTGCTGGGCCGCACTCTGCTTCAGGCGGGCCCAGGCCTCCTGGAGGGTGAGGCTGTCTGAAAGGGCGTCGTCCATGAGCCCGTTGAGCTCCTCATTGTCAAAGGAGAGCCACCAGCGGCTCCCTTCCGCAGGGGAGTCCTGGGGGTAGAGGGTATAGCGCTCCGGAAGGGGAAGGGGAGCCGGGCCCGTTTGCTGGGGCGCAAAGGGGGTGCAGGCTGCAACGGTCAAGAGAAGGACGGCCAGCCAGGCCTTGAAATGCAGATGTCGAAACAAAAGGGGCATGCGGATCCTTAAAAAAAGAAAAAAATTAAGCGGCCGAGGCCTGCAGTCGTTTGCGAAGGCTGCGCCGGGCCCTCACGAGGAGGGATTCCACGGCGGAGAGGGAGAGGCCCATGACCTCTGAGATCTCCGCATAGCTGAGCTCCTGGGTGTGGCGCAGCACCATGGCCGTGCGCTGGTTTTCCGGGAGGTTGTCCAGGGCACGGGAGAGGGAGTGCTGCCCCTCTTTGCGGCTCAGGGTGTCGAAGGCCGAAGGGCCGGGGTCCATGTCCACGGTGCCGTTGAGGGGCTCGGGGCGCTTTTTTCGGGCCGCGTCGATGAGCAGGTTGCGGCAGACCTTATACAGATAGGCTTTCACGCTGCCCGAGGTGTCGAAGCGGTGCCGGTTTCTGAACAGGCGCAAAAAGGTCTCCTGGACGGCATCTTCGGCCTCCTCCCGTACCTTGCAGAACCGCAGGGCAAAGCTGTAGAGACCGGGCTGATGGCGCTCCACCAGCTCGCGAAAGGCCCGCTCCTTTTCAAGGGCAAGGGCCCTCATCAGGTCGGCATCGTCCAGTGCTTTCCACGGTGTTCCAAGGTTCATGGTACGGGGTGTCCAAAGACTTTAGTGAGCCGTCTTTTTCCAGGCGGCCATTCTCTCCCGGTGCGGGCGAATCAGTTCAGCAGCGTTGGCGTACATCATGGCCATTTTGTCCGGCGGCAACAGGCGGCGCATGCTTAAAGAATAATTCATAGTTGAGGCGGAGATGTCGGCTTCGATGCGCTCTTCTTCCGCGTGGAACGTCTTTAAATCCGCCCGGGAAAGGGCGGGGTTTTTTTCAAGCCGGGCCAGGGTCTCGAGTTTGTGGTCGAGTTTTTTCACGATGAGCCTGGTGCGCTTTTCCATGAAGGTCTCGAGCAGGTCCGTGGCTTGTCGAAGGGTCGCTTCGGGAAGGTCGAGGCCTTTCAGCAGCTCCAGGTGACGCGAGTACGCCCGGAACGGGTGCTTTGCCTCCCCGTGCTCCGAAGGGGGGCTCCACACAAAGGCCGCAACGAGAAATCCGGCGTTGAGGCAGAGGGAGAAGGCCAGGAGAAGGAGAATAATTCGTCGGTTCATAGGACATCCCCGTTGTCGCTGATCAGGTAGCCGAGGAAGGGGTCCTCCTGGGCCAGGGGTTGGGCCGCCTCATACGCGGGGCGGTCAAGGCCCCGGGTGGTAAGGGACGCATACCCAAGGAGCCCTCCGGCCATGAGCCCCACGGCCACGGCCGCCCAGCCGACGCGGCCGAAAAGAGCACCGATGAGGTTGAAGGTGACGGGGCGGCTTGCCTCCTCACGGCGTCGGGCAAGAAGGATCCGGGTTACCATCTTCCTGTCCGGCGGGAGGGAGGGCAGGCCCTTGAGGTCGTCAAAAAGAAGGGCCAGCTCATCAACTTCCCGGCGGCAGCGCAGGCACTGGGAGAGATGGGCTTCGACAGCTTTTTCACCCTGCCTGTCAAGGGCGTTGTCCACATAGGCGTGGAGGGTTTCGTCTAAAGGGTGTTCCATAGCGGTCACCTCGGGCTTTGGCCTGGTTCAGCGGATTGAGGTCAATGTATTGCAGGCTGCTGGCGTCGCAAGGGGGCGTGGCCCTGAACAGTGGCCGGCGGCATGCGGTTCTTGGTCGTTTTTCAAGCTACCATGGTTATACATACAACGAACGCCCCTCCAAAATCCTGCGCTTTTTCATGTGCCCTCTTTTTGAACCAGGAAAAAAAGTGACTTGTGCGCGCCCGGGAGGGGCCTGTATGGTGGAGGTGATTTTCTTCGCGGAGGAAAACGTCCGTGGGCACCCACAGCGATGAGAGGAGGCGAAATGAGCGATTCCTTGACGGTGTTTGAGAAGACCTACGGCTGGTACCTGAAGCAGCTTGCGACGTGTGATTACCTGAGCCGGGCAGAGCGCCTGGGTGCCTCGGTGCACGACGATTCCCTGGTGTTTTCCTTCCTCAACGATTCCATGTCGGTCTCGCGCATCGGGGTCGTCGGGCCCGGGGGCAAGGCCCCGGGGTTTTCCGAAAGCATCGTCCTGATGAACTACATCCTCCGCTGTCCGGAGGCGCTTCCCGTCCGCGGTGACTGGATCACCTACCGGGAGGTCGAGGGCTCCGGCCCCCTGGCTGTCTATTTCTCCGACAATGCCTTAAAACCCATTCAACACCGATTCGCCGGACACCTGCCCGGGCTGAGGGAAGCGTGCGCCCTGCTCGGCGGCAGGGAGGACGCCGGGGCAGAAAGCTACGACCTGGCCGCCACCTTTTCCCTTCTTCCCCGCATCCCCCTGGGCCTGCGTTTCAATGATGCCGACGAAGAGTTCCCAGCCTCATGCACCCTCTTGTTTGCCTCGGATGTGTCGGCCTGGCTCGATGCCGAGTCCCTGGCCATTCTGGCGGTGCTTTTTGCCCAGAAACTTGTGACCGGGGACTGATGTCCGGCGATTTGCGGGCGGTCAGGCCTTGATGCCTTCGATGACGGCGGTGCCCTTGGGGCTTCCGTAGTCGATGCGGCGGATGGCGGTGAGCCCGCTTTGTTCCATCATCGATCCCAGCTCCGAATAGCTGTAGGCCCTTCCGTGGTCGGTGACGGCCAGCATGTTGAGGCTGAACAGAGCCGGGAAGAGCGGGCTGTCCTTGGTGTCTTCCAGAATGAATTCATGGATGAGGAGCTTGCCGCCGGGGTGGAGGGCGGATGAGGCCTTGGCAATGACGGAGAGGGCCTGGCCTTCGCTTTCACCGTGAAGGATATGGGAGAGCCAGGCCGCGTCGAAGCGGTCGGCGTCGCCAAAGGTGTGTCGGATGAAATCAAAGGGGACAAACCCCACGCGGTCTCCCATGAGGTGCTTGTCGATGATGCTCACGGCAAAGGGCTCGGTGCCTTCCAGGTCGTACACCCAGGCCCTGAGCTGGGGGTTCTTTTTGCAGAACTGGATGGCGTAGGTGCCGGGGCCTCCCCCCAGATCAAGAAGGGTGGCGCAGTTGGAGAGGTCCACGGCGTCGGCAACAGCCGGAGCCGAAAGGGAGGCGTTGTTGTACATCCCCAGCAGAAAACTCTCCTGCTCTTCATCGCTGCGGTTTGTCTCCTCGTGATGGACCGGGCCACCGGTGAGGGCCGCCTCGTCCAGCCGTTCCCAGGAGGCCACCAGGTGGTGGTGGTGCATGAGGATGTGGCCCATGTAGTCCGGGGATTCCCGGGTAAGGTATTTCAGGGCAAAGGGTGGGTTGGTGAAGGTCTCCCCGGCCTTGGCAAGGAGCCCCATGGCGGACAGGGCGTTGAGAAGGATCCCAAGCCCCCGGGGGTCGCCGTGGATCCGATCCGCGATTTGCCGGGCCGAAAGGGTCTCCCCTCCGATGAGGGTGAAGATACCGAGTTTGACCCCGGTGTGGATGGTGCAGCTCTGCCAGTACGCACCTGAGGCTTCCATGAGTGAGGCCGGATTCCATTGTTCTTCGGACATGATGTCTCCTCCCGGTTGACATTGCTGTGTGAAACGGGCATATGACGGTGTCATTTTATCTTTAATGCGCCGGATTGTCGAGGTTCGCCTGCGCCTTACGGGTCAGGGGACGTTGCCTCAAGAGGTGAGTTGAGATAGGATGACCATCGTTTAAGTAACCTGATCATGCATAACAATAGTGAGAACCCTTGCGAATTGGCCGGGGACAATGGTTATCCTGCGACGCGGTTGATAACTGATCGGAATGTCTTTTGATAAGTTAAGGAGTCCATAACGTGAAACAGAGATTTTTCATCGTGGTGCTGCTTCTGGTATGCGGTTTGGCTACTTGGCGCCCCGCCACCTCACCCTGGGACTCATCGCCGACGATACGAGCGGCGACATGGCCCGGTTCCTGGAGCTCGTTCACCAGGAGATGGACCTGCTGGCCGGTGCCCGGTACACCTACACCCTGGGGGAGGGCAAGGGCGGGACCATCGACTGGAGTGCCGATAAGGCGCGCGCGCTTTATCGGGAGCTGGTGGCCGACCCCGAGGTGGACCTCATTGTCTCCATCGGGGTGGTGAGTTCCTCGGTGGTTGCCGACTCCGGTCCCTACACCAAGCCCGTGATTGCCGTGGGCATCATGGATTCGGTGCTCCAGGGGGTCCGGGACGGGGACGAAGACCGATCCGGCATCGCAAACCTTACCTATGTCCATTTCAACCACTCCATCACCGAGGACCTGCTCCTGTTTCGTCGTCTGACCTCCTTTGAGGAAGTGGGCATCGTCTTTGATCCGTCGGTGGTCGATGTGATCCAGAAAAAAGAGGCGGAGCTGGACAAGGCCCTGAAGCCCGAGTCTGGGTACCGCATTGTGGCGTCCAACAAGGGGGTCAACGAGGTGCTGGCCGAACTCAGCGGGGTGGATGCCGTGTACGTGGGGTACATGGGGGCCCAGGAAGAGGTGGGGCGCCCCGCCCTGGTCCAGGCCTTGAAAGAGATGAAGATCCCCACCTTCGGTGCCACCCTCCGGGATGTGCGCCAAGGGGTCCTGGCCTCTGCCTCCCCAGAGGGGACCTACAACCGGGTGGCCAGGCGGGTGGCCCTGAACATCGACGGGTGGGTCGGGGGCGACAGGCTGGCCAATCTTCCCGTAAACATGGACTTTGAGGTGGCCCTGACCATCAACATGGAGACGGCGCGGGCCATTGGCTTTTCTCCCTCCTTTGAGATGCTCTCCGGGGCCGAGCTCATGGGAGACCTTCAGGAAGGCGGTGCCTTTTACACCTTGCCGGAAGCGGTGAACAGCGCCCTTATCGCCAACCCGGACCTGCGCATCAACACCTTTGATGTCCGGCAGGCCAAAGAGGCTGTTCGCCTTGCCGGTACCTCGTTTCTTCCCGACGTGAAGCTGGTGAGAATTCTACGACATCGATGAGGATGTGGCCGCAACCTCCAACAACACCCAGGCCGAGCGCACCACCTCGGGCAGCGCCGTGGTGGAGCAGCTGATTTATTCCGACGAGGCCATCGGCAACATCTCCAGCCAGAAGGACCTGCTGGCCGCCGAACAGGACAGCAGGCATGCCCTGGTCCTGGATACGGTGTTCGACACCACTGTGGCCTTCACCGATCTTCTCAAGGCGCGCACCGAAGAGAAGGTCCAGATGGACAACCTGGCCCTTATCCGGAAAAACCTTGTCATCGCCAAGCAGCGCGAAGAGGCCGGGTACGCAGGCTCCGGTGACGTGTTCAGCTGGGAGAGCCGCCTGGCAACGGCCAGGGCCTCGCTGTTCACGGCGCGGTCCAATGTCAATGTGGCGTCACGGAACCTGAACCTTATCATGGGGGTTCCCATCGACCAGAAGACCCGGGCCCTGGATGCCGGCCTGGATAATTTTATGGCCGGAAGCTATCTGGTGAGAAGTGTCGAGGGGCGGCTGAACAACACCGAGGGGTTTGAAATGTACCTGGAGTTTCTGGTGGCGGAGGCCATCGAGAATGCCCCGGAGCTGGCGGCCCTTTCCAGCAATATTTCTGCGGTGCAGACCCGTGCGGGGGTGCTGTCCAGAAAGAACTGGGTCCCCACGGTGAGCGCGGCAGGCACCTGGGTCCGGGATATGGATCGCGGGGGCGCCGGGTCCGATGACACCCTTTTTTACCATGAAGAACGATGGGACGCCTCGGTCCAGCTCACCTGGACCCTGTTTTCCGGGGGGGAGAATCGTGTGGAGCTTGCCAGGGAGCGGCTGACACTGGCCCAGCTGGAAGAGAAGAGGCGAAAGGCCGAAAAAGAGATCGAACTTGCCGTGCGGGTGGCCCTTCTGGACACCATCACACGCTATGTGAACCGGGAACAGGCCGTGAGGTCGGCCGAGTACGCCAAAAAAAGCCTGGACCTCATCGCCGACTCCTACGCCAAGGGGAAGGCCTCCCTCACCGACCTGGTGGAGGCCCAGAACTCGTCGTTGACGGCGGATCTTGAGGCCACCAACGCCATTTACGAGCAGGTGAGGGCGCTTTTGAAGCTTGAGCGTACCGTGGGCAAAATGACCCTGGTCTCCGATCCTGCGGAGACGGAAGCCTTTGCCGGGCGAATTCGGGCCTTGTTCGATCAGTGATCAGGCATTGCGTATCAACACAGAATATATCATCAGGACCTGCAGCCAGAGAGGCTGTGAGCATGGGAGATGACCTTATGGGATGGAAAAAGAAGGCCGTATGTGGTGTGGCTGCGGGGCTTTTGGTCGCGATGACCGGCTGCGGCGGCGATAAGCAGCAGGAACCCGAAGTGATCCGGGCGGTGAAGTACCGTGAGGTGGCGCCGATTCCCACCCACCTGGAGCGGCGGTTTTCCGGCATCACCAAGGCCGGGGACGTGGTGCGCATGAGCTTTCGTACCGGGGGCAAGATAGAGACCCTGCAGGCCGGGGTGGGGGACCGGGTCAACGGAGTCCGCGCCATTCTTGCAGAAACAGGGATGCCAGGCTCAACTTGGAAAAGGCCCTGGTGGATCTGGAAAAATCCCGCATCCAGAGCGACAACGCCAAATCCAACCTTCAGCGGACAAAGGCCCTGTACGAGAACAACAACGTTCCGGTCAGTGAGTACGAAAAGGCCCGGGATACCTACGCCAACGCGTCGGCAGCCTACGATGTGGACGTGCGTGCGGTCCGGCTCCAGAAACGGGAGCTGACCTACTACACCCTGGCCTCCCCCATGGACGGCATCATCACCGCCCGGGAGGTGGAAGCCAATGAGAACGTCTCCTCCGGCCAGGTGGTGGCCGTGGTCCAGGCCGGTGACTCCATTGAGGTGGAGGCGGGGATCCCAGAGCTCTGGATTGCCCAGATCAGCCAGGGCCAGACCGCGGACATCGTCTACCCCGCCATGCCGGACAAAAAGTTCGGCGGCCGGGTCACGGAGGTGGCCTTTGAGTCGGACCCCGAGACCCACACCTACCCCGTGACCCTGGTCATGGAAGGGCCCCGGGCGGACATCCGGCCCGGCATGCCGGCTTCCGTGGTCTTCCGGTTCGGGCGGGAAGGGGCGGTCTCTGCCCTGATGGTGCCGGTCCACGCCGTGGCCAAGGACTACGCGGGCCACTACGTCTACACCGTTGAAAAGACCGGGGAAGGGGAAGGCGTGGTGACCAAGCAACAGGTAACCGTGGGCCGGATGATGTCCCACGGGTTCGAGATTTTAAGCGGCCTTGAGGGCGGCGAGAAGGTGGTGACAACGGGCTATCCTGGTCCACCGACGGCAAAAAAGTGAAGCTGCTTTCCGACTAACCCCTTGGCCCGCCCCTCCCCCTACTGGGCGCGGGCAGCAGGATATGGACCATGATTACAAGATTTGCCATTAAAAACAGCGTGCTGGTGTATACCGTTCTGGTCGCTCTGCCGGGGTTACGTTATTTTTAAGAGCCTTCCCCGGGATGATATGCCTCCGTTCCTCATCCGGACAATCAACGTGGTCACCACCTACCCCGGGGCCTCCCCCGAGCGGGTGGTGAACCTTATCAGCGACCGCATCGAAAAGGCCGTGCAGGAAGTCCCCGAGGTGGATTACATCACCAGCGAGTCCCGCACCGGCATCTCCATCATCAACATCAACCTCCTGGAGTCCACCACGGACCTGCAGCCGATTTTCGACCGCATCCGGCGCAAGGTGGAGGCCGTGGAGCCGGAGCTTCCCGACGGGTCCCACGTGCGGGTGGACGACGAGCTGGGGGACGTGTTCGGGATCATCCTGGGGATCATCGCCGACGGCTACACCCCGGCGGAACTCAGCGACCTGGCAGACGACGTGCGCGATGAGCTGATCAAGCTCCCGGCCTCGGCCAAGGTGGAGATCCAGGGGGCCCAGGAGGAGCGGATCTACGTCTCCTTTTCCAATGAACGGCTTGCCGCCGTGGGGCTCTCCAAGAACACGCTCCAGGAGATCATCTCGGCCACCAACATCGTGGTTCCCGGAGGGGACATCCTGGCCGACGGGCGGCGCATCATCCTGGAGCCCACCGGCAACTTTCAGTCCCTGGAGGACCTCTCCGAAATCGTGGTGGCGTCAAGCGGCGGGCGTGTCCTGAAGCTTGGGGACATCGCGGATATCACCCGGGGGTACACCGACCCCAGGGAGAGTATCGTCAAGATCAACGGCCGGGAAGGCCTGGCCATCGGCGTGAACCTCATGAAAGGGGGCAATATCCTCTCTTTGGGCAGCCAGGTGGACGCCAAGGTGGCCGAGCTGCTTGCGGAGCTCCCTTACGGGGTGGAGATTTTCCGGGTGGCCTCCCAGGACACGGTGGTGGCAAAGTCCGTGAACGATTTCACCAGCAACCTGGTGCAGGCCGTGGTCATCGTCCTGCTGACCATGCTGGCCTTCCTGGGCCTGCGAACCGGTCTGGTGGTGGCATCCCTTATTCCGGCCACCATGGTGACGACCCTTCTTCTCATGAGTTTTGCAGGGGTGGGGCTCAACAAGGTCTCCCTGGCCTCCCTCATCATTGCCCTGGGCATGCTGGTGGACAACGCCATTGTCATGAGTGAATCCATCATGGTGAAGATGGAAGGGGGGGACTCCCCGGTGGACGCGGCCGTGGATTCGGCCAAGGAACTTACCGTGCCCCTGTTGACCTCTTCGCTGACCACGTCTGCGGCCTTCATGGCCTTCTGGCTGGCCGAGTCGGTGATGGGGGAGATCATGGGGCAGATCTTTGTGGTGCTCACCATCGCCCTGATCTGCTCCTGGCTGCTCACCCTCTCCATGGTGGCCTTGCTGTGCATCAAGGCCATCCGGGTCTCAACCGAAGGGGAGAAGGAGAGCCTCTTTACCCGGTTTGCCGGGCGCTACCGAACAGCCTTAGAGCTTTCCCTCAGGCGTCCCTGGGTGACCATCGGGGGCATCGTGGGTATTTTCGTGGTCTGCATGTGGCTGTTTCGATTCATCCCCTTTGTCTTTATGCCCCCCAGCGATCGGCCTCTGGTGACGGTGAACGTGGAACTTCCCATGGGCACGGACATCGAGAGGACCCAGCAGGTCGTGCAGGGCGTCAACGACTTCATTCAGGAGAAGATGGCACCGGACGGCAACGAGGGGGAGGGGGTGGTGAGCTGGTCCACCTACACCGGGGAGGGCGCCCCGAAATACGACCTGGGATACGTGGCCCCGGAGGCCAGTCCCAACAACGCCCATATCCTCATCAACACCACCTCGGATGAGGCCAGCACCCCGGTGATCGAAGCCCTGGAGGCCTATTTCCTCGCCACCTGGCCGGATGCCAAGTACAAGGTCTCGCGGCTGGTGAGCGGCGGCGGCTCGGCAGACCCCGTGGAAGTCCGTATCATCGGAAGGGAGGCCGAAACCCTCTACCGCATCGCCGAAACCGTGAAGGCGGAGCTGGCCAGGATCCCCGGGGCGACCAACATCTCCGACGACTGGGGCCTGCTCTCCAAAAAATTGGTGGTGAAGGTGGACCCCATCAAGTCCCAGATGGCGGGCCTGACCAACCAGGACATTGCCGTGGCCCTGGAAACGGAGCTCTCGGGCTCCAGCACCGGATCCTACCGGGAAGGGGAGGACGCCATTCCCATCATCATGCGGGAGAACCGTTCAGGGACCCTCTCCGTGGAGGAGATCGAGGGCCTCTCCATCACCTCCCGCAGCACGGGCAAGAGCATCCCCCTCACACAGGTGGCGGAGATCACCACCGAGTGGCAGTCCGGCAAGATCCTGAGAAGGGATCTGAACGTCACCCAGACCATCACCTGCGACGTCAGGGGAGACACCACGGCAAGCTCCGTGTTCAAAGCCATTACCCCCTGGCTGGATGAGGCCTCCGCCGGGTGGCCCGCAGGCACCCACTACGAGCTGGGCGGCGACGCCGAAGGCAGCTCCGATGCCATGGGCGCTGTGGTGGAAAAGCTTCCCTGGTCCGGGGTGATCATCGTGTTGCTGCTGATCTGGCAGTTCAACTCCCTTAAAAAGCCTCTGATCATTCTGCTGACCATCCCCTTGGGGCTCATCGGGGTCATCATCGGCATGCTCATTACCGGTTCCTATTTCGGGTTCATGGCGTTTCTGGGGGTGATCTCCCTTGCGGGGATCGTCATCAACAATGCCATTGTGCTTTTGGACCGGATCCGTATTGAAGAAGAGGAGCTGAAGAAGGAACCGGCCCAGGCCATCGTGGATGCCGCCTGCCAGCGCTTCCGGCCTATCCTGCTTACCACGGCCACCACCTCCCTGGGCCTGCTGCCCCTGTGGCTGGGGGGCGGCATCATGTGGGAGCCCATGGCCATCTCTATCCTCTTTGGCCTGCTTTTTTCCACGGTGCTCACTCTGATTTTCGTACCGGTGATGTATTCCCGGTTTTATGGCGTGAAGATGTAAACGCAAGGGAGACAGGCTGCAATAAAAAAGGCCCGCCGGGATGGCGGGCCTTTTTTATTTGGGTGAGAGAAAGGAAGCGTTTGCCAAGCTATGGCTATAATCTGTCGGAGGATAGGAATCCTCCGACGGATTATCATGTGGAGTATCGGCATCCCCGATTCTTTGGACAGTTTGGGGGAACCTTCAGTCAGGACCGGGGGAATGGCCCCATCTGATGTGCTCAACCTTATAGGGAGATGTATCTGGGGTCAAGAAGAAAATATCATGTATATGAAAAAAGTTCGGTAAGCCTAAAAGGAGAAGCTGCCACCATGGTTCCGGGGCACTCGACCCGTGATGTATCCGGTGCAGCGGAGCGGCCACACCAAGGCTTTGTGGATGCTACCGTCTCGGGCTTCCGGCCCACCCTCCCTGCCACGACCACCGCCTTTCCGGGCCTGCTTTTTTACGGTGCGCACTTTGATTTTTGTGCGGTGATGCAGGTTCGGTTATACGGCGTGAAGATGAAGACTCAAGGGAAGCCGGCTGGAATAAAAAAGGCCCGCCGGGGTGGCGGGCCTTTTTTATTGGGTGAGAGAAAGGAAGCATTTGCCAAGCAATGGCTATAATCAATCGAAGGATAGGGAGCCTTCGAGATTACCATGTGGACGGCATCCCCGTTTGTTTTTGATGATACGAAAAAGCCGGGGAGGCCTGAAGATGAAGCCGGGGGAGTGGCTCATCTTTTGAGGTACATCATATAGAGATGAAGTTGTGCGGTCAAGGGAAAAGGTGTGGTTGATATGAAAAAAGTTAGGTAGCCCTAAAATAGATGAGGGCTGATAGGCGGGGTCGGGAAAAAACTTGCATTCGTAGACGATCGGTCATAATAAGGAGATATGGCACGACCACGAAAAAGCGAACATACCAGAGAGGCCCTGCTGGAGCTTGGCATGGCAATGATAGCGGAGCACGGGTACCATGGGACAGGCCTCAAGGGGATCCTGGACACAGCTCGTGTGCCCAAAGGGTCTTTTTATAATTATTTCAAAAGCAAAGAAGAGTTCGTGGCGGAGGTCGTCGTCCGATACTGCCTGGGGATGAAGGTGTCGGTGGACGCCTGCCTGGAGGCTGCCGGTGACGACCCCGTGGAAGGGCTCCGCCGTGTGTATGGGCTCTCTATGAGGGCCTCGCAAACCCATGGCTTCAGGGGATGCCTTGTGGGAAACCTCGCCGCCGAGATTGGCGATGCGGACGGCCCCTGCCGGGATGCCATGCAGCGCGGAACCGAGATGTTCCGGAAGCAGGTGGTGGCCTTGATCGAGGAGGCCCAAGGACGGCACCTGTTCCGGGAGGAGACACTGAGCACCCAGGCCCTTGCGGATATTTTCTGGAGCACCTGGCAGGGGGCTCTCCTCGGGATGAAGATTGGCGGAGCCCCAGAGCATCTCCCCCGGGTCATGGATGCCCTGTTGGACCAGCTGTTTCGGCCCGCCAAGGCATAAGGCACCTCACAGGAATGAAGCGCATAAAAGCGATGCCTTTCATGGTTAAAGTGGGCAGGAAAAGCCTGCCTCCGGCGGCAAGGTGTGCCACCTTGAAAGCTGGTTGCGGATGCGTTTTGCCCCTCGCTTCTCGGGTCAAATCACATCCGCCTTTAAAACGACATTCATTCACACGTTATCGTATGAGCTGTTTGTCAAATCTGTGCCTTGTAAATTTACAGGACTGCCTGTGGCAGAGCGGTTAAATCCATAATGGACACCTAGCGGCAAGGTATCCTGTTGCGTCGAAGCGTGTGAGTCAGCCCGCATAGAAGGCAGGCGTAGGCTTTTTATGTTTAATTAATAGACGACCGGTCTAATGTTAAGGCCGAAAACACAAAGGAGACGATAAGCATGAAGGTATTTCAACAAGGAACGATAGGCGGTATCGAGGTGAAAAACAGGGTGTTCAGGTCGGCCACCTATGAATCCATGGCCGATGACGGGGGCAGGGTCAGCCCGGCCATGACCGAGATGTACACCGGCCTGGCCAAAGGGGAGGTGGGGCTGATCATCACGGGCTATGTCTGTTTTGCTTCTACGGATAACCCCTCTGCCCGGACGGTGTCCATGGGCCCGCACGCGGATCTTTCTGCGCTAAGGGCCCTGACCGATGCCGTGCATGGGTACGGCGGTCGCGTGGTGGCGCAACTGGCCCATGTGGGATCACAGCTGCATCACGCCCCTTCCGGAGAGGTGTTTGCCCCGTCGGCCGTTGTGGACCCTGTCAGCGGGATTCTGCCCACACCTTTTTCCGCAGGGCAGATCGAGACCCTGGTGGCGGAGTTCGGAGAGGCCGCTTTGAGGGCAAAGAGCGCAGGGTTTGACGGGGTCCAGCTCCACGCTGCCCACGGGTACCTGTTGAGCCGCTTTTTGAGCCCTGTGTACAACCGGCGGACAGACGCCTACGGAGGGAGCCCCGAGAAAAACGCCCGCATCCTTTCGGATATCCTCCGGGAGATCAAGCGGGTCTGCGGCTCAACCTACCCGGTCTGGGCCAAGCTCAACTGCGATGATTTCGAGACAAAGGGGGAAGGGTTGACCTTTGGGGGAATGCTCGTGGCGGCAAGGGAACTGGACGCCGGGGGCATCGATGCCATTGAACTGAGCGGGGGAACCTTTGCAGGGGCCTGGACGCCCTGCAGGCCCATGAAGCATGAATCCTATCACCTGGAAGCGGGGAAGGCGCTGGCGGCCGAAGTGTCGGCGCCGGTGATCAGTGTGGGGGGCTTTCGTCGCATTGAGGCCATTGAGGCTGCCTTGGCAGGCGAGGGCATTGAGGCCGTTTCCCTGTGTCGTCCCCTGATTCGGGAGCCGGGCCTTGTGAAGCGCTGGCGGCTGGGGGACCGGTCCAAGGCCGCCTGCGTGGCCTGCAACGGTTGTTTTAATCCCAAGGGTGTGCGTTGTTTTTTTGATTTGAAAGGGGAGGAGAGGGAGGCTCAGAAACAGGTGATGGCGGCCATGAAGGGCAAGGCGTGAAACAAGGCGGGGAGGCGGCGTGAACCGCAGCCTCCCCGTCATGCTTGGGTGCCTCCGTGGACATCGGCTTTTTTAGGACACCTAAGACACCCCCACCAGGCTGCCGAGCTGATCGGCCATGGCCCGCATGTCCCCAGCGCTGGCCTGCAGGGATTCCCCAATGTGGGTCACCCCTTCGGCCCCCTTGTTGACATCCACAACGGCTGTGCCGATGTCGCCGGCCATGGCGCTGATTCCGGCGGCGTTTTCATTGACCTCGGCAATACCCTGTGAGGCCTGGCTGACGTTCTCCGCAATTTCGCTGGTGGCGGCGGATTGCTCTTCCACGGCACCTGCGATGGTTGAGACGATGTCGTTGACTTCGCCGATGACCGTGGTGATCTCCTGCATACCGGTGGTGGAGGTTGTGGCCGTGGACTGGACGCTTTCCACAATGGATTTTATCCCCAGGGTGGCCTCGGCGGTCTGGGACGCCAGCTCTTTGATCTCATGGGCCACCACGGCAAACCCTTTGCCTGCTTCCCCGGCTCGTGCCGCCTCAATGGTGGCGTTTAAGGCCAGGAGGTTGGTCTGTTCGGAGATATCGGTGATGGTCTCTGTCACCTTGCCGATCTCTTCGGCAGCGCTTTGGAGGGCTTCCATCTCCTGGGAGGTGCCGTGGGTGCGTTCAAGGGCCGTGGCGGAGATGCCCCGGGCTGTTTCCGTGTTTTTGGCGATCTCGCCGATGGTGGCGGACATCTCCTCCGTGGCCGTGGCCACCATGGCGATGTTGGCAGAGGCCTGTTCGATGGCGGCAGCCACACCCGCCATCCGGTCGGTCATGTCCTGGGTGGCCCGGTCCACCTGGGTGGTCCGGGAAGAGGTGGTCCCCGCGCTCTGGGCCAGCTCTTCGGACATGGACAAAAGGCCCGTGGAGGCATCGCTCACCGAGGCGACCCCTGAGGCCACATCCCGGATGAGTACCTGGAGTTTTTCCATGAAGCGGTTGAAGCCCGAGGAGAGTTCCCCGATTTCGTCTGTGGATCGCACCTGGAGGAGTTTGGTCAGGTCCCCTTCGCCTTCGGCGATGTCGTTCATCATCAGGGCGTTTTCCTTGATGCGTGCCACAATGGAGTTGGCGATGGCCCAGGCCACGGCGGCGAAAATAAGAAAGGAGACGAGTCCGATGGTGATGTTGGTCAGGAGGATGCTTCGGGCGTTTGCCATCACCTTGTCCATGGGCAGGGTGACGAGGAACGACCAGGGGCTGCCCGTGGTCCCGACCTCAATGGGGACGAGGATCTGCCGGGTGTCTGTGTCCAGGGTCTCGGAGTGGTCGGTGAAGGTGTAGGGCCTGCCGGCCTTCACCGCTTCCATGGCGCTGCGCCACTGGTCCCCTTCCCCCATGGCCTTGCCGATGCGCTCTTTGTCCGGGTGGGCGGCAAAGGTGCCGTTGTTGGCCACGATGGCGGCGCTTCCCGTGCCGTAGGGCGTGATGGCAGAGACCAGGTCCGAGAGAGCCTTGAGTTCGATGTCCAGGCCCACGACCCCGATGGTTTGTCCGCCGTGCCTGATGGGGGTCACCATGCTGGTGAGCACCACGTCCATGCCCGTCTCTCCAATGTGGTAGACCGTGGGCGGGGTGACGTATGGTCTGCCGGTGCGCTGGGGAATGACGTAGTAGTTGTTGGTCTCCGGGATCATGTAGTCCCGGAGTTGATCCACGGTGAGGGCTCCGCCGGTGCGGAAGATGTAGGGGATGTACCGGCCGGTGTCGTCATGGTGGGCGGAGCCCGCATACTCGGCATCCCGACCGTCCAGGGCATCGGGTTCAAAGCAGGCCCAGAGGCTTTCCAGGTTGGCGTCGTTTTCCACCAGCCCCTTGAGCAGGTTGGTCAGAACCTCCCTGTCCGGGATGTTTCCCGCTTTTTTCATACCCATGAAGGCGTAGGCCAGGGCCTTGGACCCTTCCATGGGCTCTTCCAGGATGACTTTTACCTCATTGGCGTAGCGGTAGGCCATCTCGGTGCCCTTGGCTTGGGCGTCCTCCTTTGCCATGCGGTGTGTTTTTGTCGTCATGACGGCAATGGACACACTGAAGGTGATAAAGGCTGTGAGAGAGATAAGAAAGACGATTTTTCCTCTTAACTTCATTCGTTTCAACATCGATGGCGTTTCTCCGGAATGTTCATGGTCAAAAAAGATACTATTTATATCGACCTGATTTCGCGTGTTTTGAGAGAAAAAATTGACTTGTTTTGAGGCGTCGGTATGGAGTTATGAAATAACGGCGTGTTAGGGGTAGAGATTTTTTTAGGGCTGTATTCGACGTGAAACCTTGTCCTTAGGGGAATGTTTGGGGGGCGCTAAGATGAGTGCGTGGCTGTGTTTGTCATGTCGACTTTTTTTAATGTGTAGTTATTTGGTAAGAAATATGGGGGTAGTCATAAATGGGCGGCGAACACAGATGCGAAGATATCAGGGAACGGGTCGGCGGGCAGTGCCCATAAAAAGTGCAGCAATCCACCCCGCGGCATCTGGTATACAGATAAGATTAAGGTCGAAGCTCTGGGCTTCGGCCTTTTATGGTCTGACCCTTTCAGGATGTATCATGGATAAAACACGAATCGAACTATTGAGCCCAGCCCGTGATCTGGCCTGCGGCAAAGAAGCCATCAACCACGGCGCGGATGCGGTCTATATCGGGGCCCCGAAATTCGGTGCCCGGGCCGCCGCCGGAAACACCCTGGCCGACATTGAGGCGCTGTGCGCCCACGCCCGCCTCTACGGGGCTTCCGTGCATGCCACCATGAACACCCTGCTCTTTGACGGGGAGCTGGAGGCTGCCCGGGAGCAGGCCGTGGCCCTCTGGAACGCCGGGGTGGACGCCCTCATCATCCAGGACATGGCCTTTCTGGAGATGGACCTGCCGCCCATTGCCCTGCACGCCTCCACCCAGACCGACAACCGGACCCCGGAGCGGGCAAGACTCCTGGAAGAGTCCGGGTTCGATCGGGTGATCCTCGCCCGGGAGCTCTCCCTGGCCGAGATCCGGGCCATCGCCGACGTCACCACGGTTGCCCTGGAAGCCTTTGTACACGGTGCCCTCTGCGTAAGCTTCAGCGGTCAGTGCTGGATGAGCGCCGCCCTGGGCGGGCGAAGCGCCAACCGCGGAACCTGCGGCCAGCCCTGCCGCCTTGCCTGGGACCTGAAAGAGGCGTCCGGCAAGGTGCTCAGCACAGGCCGTCATCTTCTCTCCTTAAAGGACATGGACCGTTCCGCCCAGATCGGGCCCATGCTGGATGCGGGCATCTCCTCCTTTAAAATCGAAGGGCGGCTCAAGTCCGCGGACTATGTGAAAAATGTCACCGCCTATTACCGACAGGCCCTGGACCGGGAGCTTGAGCGTCGTGCCGGGGCAACCCGGGCCTCCTTCGGCAAGGTGACCCACCATTTTACCCCCAACCCGGAGAAGAGTTTTTTCCGCGGAGGGACCGACTATTATCTCTCGGGCAAACGGGGAAAGGTGGCCTCCCCGGACACGCCCAAGGCCATGGGGGAACGCATGGGAACCGTGGTGCACGTGGCAAAGGATCATGTGACCCTGAAAACGGACAAAGGGCGGACTCCCGTGGTGAACGGCGACGGCCTCTGCTTTCTGGATCAATCGGGAAACCTCAAGGGCATCAAGGCCAACCGTGTGGACGGAGGGCTTATCCGGCCCAGCCAGCCCGTGGCCAAGACCGGCCTGTTCAAGGGGGCGGTGCTCTACCGCAACTATGACCATGCGTTTCTGAAACTCCTGGAAAAAGAGAGCGCCGAACGGCGCCTTGCCCTGGACCTGTCCATCAAGGAGGTCAAAGACGGCCTCTGGATTGCCGCAGGCGATGAAACCGGGCGCAGCGTTACCCACTGGTTCGGTGTGGAGCAGGTCCCGGCCCGGGACAAAGAGAAGGCACGCAAGACCCTGGAGACCCAGCTTGCCAAGCTGGGAGGAACCCCCTTTTACCTTCGTGGGCTCACCCTCAACCTTCCCCCGTTGTTCATCCCGGTCTCCGAGATCAACCGCCTGCGCCGCGAGGTGGTGGCCCTTCTCTTGGACGAGGCCAATACCCTTCCGGTGCGGGACTCAGAGCCGGCGGCCCGGCCCGTGGTGCCCTTTCCTGAGACCCGTCTCACCTACAAGGCCAACGTGGCCAATGCCCTGGCCCGTAGCTTTTACACCCGACGGGGGGTAACCTCCGTGGAGCCCGCCTTTGAAGCCGTGGAGCCGGACGGTGCGGTCACTGTCATGGAGACCCGCCACTGCATCCGGGAAACCCTGGGCCTCTGCAATGGCAGGGGGAACCAGGCAGAGCCCCTGGTCCTTGAAAACGAAAAGGGGCGCTTTACCGTCCATTTTCTCTGTGGGGTCTGCGGGATGCGGATCGAAAGGCGTTGAAACCCCGCACCTGAAACGCGCTCCCATATATGGTGGTTCTCCCATATTTGTCATGCAAAACTGAGATATATGGGAGTGGCCTTAAAACCGGGAGTCGTGGCGGTGCAGGCGCGCGGGCGGCTGCTGGCACGGGTTTTGTACGGTAAAGACCGATGATCCGTGGGTCCCACGGGTGTGGGTGGAACAATTCGTGTGAGGAGGTGTGTTTTAACGGTGGACGAGAATCAATTTTTTCGCGAGGCGACACTGCGCATCTGCGGCAGCCTGGATATTCAGGAAGCCCTGGACGCCTTCCTTGAGTACGCAAGGGCTCATATCCGTTTTGACCACGTTTCGGTCTCCTATTTTAAGGAGGACGAAGGGCGGGGCGTGGTGGTGGCATCCTCCCACCGGGAGGGCGAGCCCTTTATACCCTTTTTGAACGAGGCCGTTTACTCCAAAACCGAGCGGGACGGCCTCTTTGAGATCATGGAAACCGGCCCGCCGGTCCTGGTCATCGAAGACCTCTCCACGGCAGAGCCCATTGTCCAGACCCTTTGCCGTCGCCATTTCGGGTTTATTCCCGACTTGTCCTGCCTTTTGATGACCCTTACCGTGGGGGATGAGCTGCTGGGGCTCCTGATCCTGACCTCCACGGCGCCGGTCACCTTCTCCGACCAGGAGATTGAACTCCTCACGCTTCTCCAGCCCCCCTTTTCCGTTTCCATGGCCAATTGGCGAAAGCACCTCGTGCTTTTAGAGCATCAGGAGACCTTGCGGGATGACTGCCGGTTTTTCCAATGCGAGCTCCGGGACGATGCAGACGGCGAGGTGGTCGGTGCCACGGGCGGGCTGAAGCAGGCCATGGGTATGGCGGCCCGCGTGGCCCGGACCGACAGCCCCGTGCTGATCCTCGGGGAGACCGGGGTCGGCAAGGAGGTCGTGGCAAATGCCATCCACAACGCGTCGGATCGACGCGACGGTCCTTTTATCAAGGTAAACTGCGGGGCCATCCATGACAGCCTCTTGGACTCGGAGCTGTTCGGACACGAGAAAGGCGCCTTTACCGGGGCCACCAAGGACCACAAGGGGCGCTTTGAGCGGGCCAGCGGGGGCACGATTTTCCTTGATGAGGTGGGCGAGCTTCCCCATGCGGCCCAGGTTCGCCTTCTCCGGGTGCTCCAGAACCAGGAGATCGAACGGGTGGGAGGGGTGCGTCCGGTAAAGGTCGATGTGCGCGTGATCTCGGCCACCCACCGGGACCTGGAGGCCATGGTGGCACAGGGCTCGTTTCGCAAGGACCTCTGGTTTCGCCTTAATGTCTTTCCGGTCACGGTCCCCCCTCTGCGACAGCGAAAAGGGGACATCCCGGCCCTGGTCCGCCACTTTGTGGGCGTCAAGCAGCAGGAGCTGAAGCTCTCGGCGGCCGCCGCCGTGGACGATATCGCCTTGGGGCGGCTTGTGGCCTATGACTGGCCCGGCAATGTGCGGGAGCTTCAAAATGTGGTGGAGCGGGAGATGATCCTTCGCCCCGGAGGGCGCCTCCTGTTTGACGGGCTGGTTCCCGTGGGGGATGCCTGTGAGGTTGTGGCCGCGGAAAAGCTCCGCGTGGAGCCCCTGGATGTGGTGACAAGGCGTGCCATGGAAAGGGCCCTGAAAGCAGCGGGCGGAAGGGTCCAGGGACGGGGTGGCGCCGCCGAGCTCCTCCAGGTCAAGCCCAATACCCTGAGGGCCCGCATGAAAAAGCTCGGCGTGGATTTCGGGATTCGCTGGCGTGAAGAGACGACGGGAACCTTCACTCCGGATGCGACAGTGCCCTGAACAAGCCCCATCATGTTGGATATCCACCATATTTGGGATGAAAGGGTTGCCATATTTGGCAGGGCCTGAGAACCAGTCTTTCCAATGCGTCATGTTTTCAGTGTGTTCAATGCTGGCATCGTTCTTGAAATAGGTTGACGTGAGTAAACAGTGATTCTGTGTGGCGCGTTAACCCATCTATTTCAAGGAGCGTGAAGGTATGAAGGATTTTGTTTTGCGTGTTGGAAGCGGTGTGCTGGCGGTTTTTTTCATGACGACCTCTGCCGTGGCAAGCATGGTGGACAACCAGTCGAGCCTCACGGCCGACTTTACCCGGATGCCGGCCCGTACGGCCAGTTTTGACTCCTCGGATACCGCCATTTACAACCCGGCCGGCACGGCCTGGCTGCAAGATGGCTTTCATGTGGGGCTTTCCGTGAAAGCCTGCTTAAAAGAGTGGCAGCATACCTACGACGGTACCACCTACGAGACCACCACCCCCTCCTTTCTTGCCCTTCCCAACGCAGTCTACCGCAAAGGCCGCCTCGGCATGTACCTGGGAACGGCCGTCTTCGGCGGCCTTGGCATCGTGGACTATGACGACGGCTTTGTCCTCATCCCCGGTCACCCACTGGACGCGATCCTGAAAAAGGAGACGGAGTTTACCTACCTGGTGCCGGGGCTCACAACCGGTGTCTCCTGGCAGCTCTCCGACAGCCTGGCTGTTTCGGGCGGGGTGCGCGTGCTTTACGGAATTCAGGAGGTTGAGGTTGACGGAGGGAGGTGCTGGACCTCTCCCAGGACGCCACGGGGGCGGCTCCGGTGTTCGGTCTCTCGTGGAAAGCCACGGATCGACTGGCCCTCTCCCTGCGGCACGAGATGCGGACCAAGATGGAGTATGAGATCGACACCTTTGAAGGCAACCCCATGCTCCTGGGGGCCCTGAACATGCTCAACGGGTCCTCCAAGGGCTCCAAGATGCGCCTTGATTTTCCCGCCCAGACCGCTGTGGGGGTCATGTATCGCCTTACCCCGAGATGGCGAGTGGCGGCCGACGGTGTGGTGGCATGGCAAAAGGACGCCGACCGGAGCGGCGCCGAGGAGAACATGGGCAACGGTTACTATGTGGCCGCAGGGGTGGAGTACGACGCCACCCCGAAGTGGACCCTGAGCCTGGGGTACATCACATGCGACCCCAAAGACGACCTGGAGCGAACCGGCTACTACTACGTCAACCCCAAGCTTGAGTACCAGACCGTGGCCGCAGGCGTGAAGTACCGCCACAGCGACACCCTCTCCTTCAGCCTTTCGGCGGCCCCCTATTTTTACGACAGCTACACCACGGAAAAAGGCGTTAAAATGGAGAAAGAGACCCTGGACATCTCCTTCGGCGTGGAGTGGCTGATCATCTGATCCCCCTTTGGCCGGGCATGTCTCACCAACATGGCCGGTCATGACAGGGAGCGCGCCCTTGCACCGCGCTTCCGGCAGCGACCGGGGCAGCATCGGGACATCACAACAGTTTACGGCAGGATTCCACCTTCATACCTCCCGAACTGGTCCCGGGCTGCCCCGATTTCCGTATGGCCCTGTCCTGCCGGGGCCCAAACGTTTGACACACAGGTTTTGTTTTTTGAGGATGCGTCCCTGCAGGGCATAGCTCCTCTTCTTTATTTATTACCGATTACCGGAAAATTTTTGCGGAGCTTTTTCAAAAAGCGACCCGCCGGAGGCAACTGAATGTTTACATGCGTTGACCCTGGGGAGGATGACCTTCTTGTCTGATATGGCCTGCTATTTGTCGTATCTGCCTCTTTTCGACGGCGTGCACCGGGGGTACATTTGGGGTGCCCTTTTTCCCAAGAAAGACCGGGGAAAAGGGGCAAGAGCCCGATTCTTTGCGAAACGCATGTGAAGGGGCACCTCCCCAATGCATGACCTATTCGTTTTCGCGGCTTGTATTTCGTTGCATGGCACCCCCTCGCCGGAGGGACAACAGCGATTCAGACTAAGCAGACAATCAAGGAGGCCGATCATGGGGACGTGGCACAAGACAGGGTGCGTGCTTTGCGCGCAGAACTGCGGGTTGGAGGTGTTGGTTGAGGGCAACCGCATGGTGAAGGTGAGGCCGGACAAGGACAACCCGCGCAGCCAGGGGTATGCCTGCCGCAAGGGCATGAATGTCTTGTATCACCAGTACCCGGCGGATCGGCTGACCCAGCCCTTGAAAAAGGTGGGGGGCGAGTTTGTTCCCGTATCCTGGGACCAGGCCTTGACCGAGATCGCGGAGAAGCTCACGGCCACGGTGGATGCCCACGGGCCGAGGTCCTTTGCCTACATGGGGGCCAGCGCCCAGGGAGGCCACATGGAGGCGGGCTTTGGGGTGAGCCTGATGAAGTGCCTGGGCTCCCAAAACCTTTATACCTCGGCGGGCCAGGAGTTCAGCGGCACCTGGTGGGTGCAGGGCCGGATGTTCGGCAAGCAGTATATTCTCACCGGTCCGGACGACCATGAAACCGAGATGCTCGTGGCCTGGGGCTGGAACGGCATGGAGAGCCATCAGATGCCCCGGGCGCCCCTGGTCCTCAAGGGCATCAGCAAAGACCCGGACTGCCTGCTGGTCTCCGTGGATCCCCGAAAATCAGAGACCGCCCGCATCGCTGATATCCACCTGGCCCTGAGGCCGGGCACTGACGCCCTGCTGGTGAAGGCCATGGTCGCCATCATTGTGGAACAGGGGTGGGAAAACGAGACCTACCTTTCGGCCCATACCGACGGGTGGGATGCCGTCAAACCCTGGTTCCAGGCCTTTGACGCCCGGGCCGCCCTTACCGTCTGCGAGCTCTCCTACGACACCGTCTTTGACCTCTGCTGGCTCATGACCACCAGGCGTTGGGCCTTTCACCCGGACCTGGGGATTTTCATGGGACGGCACAGCACCCTCAACTCCTACCTTCTCAACATCCTGGGCTGCGTCTGCGGGATCTTCGGCCAGAGGGGCGGCAACATCATCCCCGGCCTGGTCATGCCCCTGGGCTACCACGCGGACGAGCGAAACCCCAAGGTGTGGAAGACCGCTGTCTCCGGGCTGCCCCCTGCGGCCGCGGGCTCGTTTCCCGCCTGCGCCCTGCCCGAAGAGATCCTTACCGACCACCCGGACCGGATCCGCGCCGCCATCGTGAGCGTCTGCAACCCCTTGCGCTCCTGGCCCGATACAAAGGCCCTGGAGACGGCCTTCGAGCATCTGGACCTTCTCGTGGTCCACGACATGGTCATGAGCGAGACCGCCCGAAAAGCCCATTACGTGCTTCCCTGCCGGAGTTTTTACGAAGCATACGACGGCACCTTTTTCCCCTGGAGCTTTCCCAACGTCTACTTTCAGATGCGCCGCCCCGTGGTCAAGCCCGAGGGTGACCAGCTGGAGTCCTCCCAGATCTTCACCCGCCTGGCCGACAAGATGGGCCTCATCCCCGAGATTCCGGAAGAGGTTATGAAGGCGGCCCACAAGGACCGCATGACCTTTGGGGCCGCCCTCATGGCGTGGGTGGGGGCCCATCCCGAGTATTTTCCCAAGATGCTCTTCATTCTGGGCAAGACCCTGGGGGAAGCATGGGACAGTGCGGCCCTTGCCGGTTTCTGGGGCATGATGATGACGGCCCCCAAGGCATTTCGCAAAAACGCCGCGCGCCTGGGGTTTGAAACCGGCATGGACATGGGGGACCGGATCTTTCAAACGATCCTCGACACCCCCCAAGGGCTCTGGGTGGGGACCATGGATGCAGAGAGCAACCTGGCCGAGGTCAAGACCCCTTCAGGCAAGATCGAGCTGGTGATCGCCGAGCTGGAAGCCGAGGCCATGGCCCTTGACGCCGACACCGAAGCCCGGGACCTTGCCCTTACCGACGCCTTTCCCCTGGTCCTCAACGCGGGCCGCCACCGCATGACCACCATGAATACCCAGCTTCGCAACCCCGAATGGCTCAAGGGAAAACGCGGCTGCACCATTGCCGTAAGCCCTGCACTGGCGGAGACGCTTGGCCTGATCGACGGTGATTCCGTGCGGGTCACCACCGAGGCGGGCTCTGCCGTGGGCGAGCTGGAGGTCAAGATGAACTTCATGTGCAGGCCGCTGATCTCCCACGGTTTCGGCCTGAACTACAACGGCCAGGTCACGGGGTTCAACGTCAACGACCTGACAAAGAGCTCCCACCGGGACCCCATCGGTACCCCGCTTCACCGCTTTGTGCCCTGCCGGCTTGAGGCGTGTTGATGTGAGACAAACATAAGGAGCCCATGGCAGGCTCCTTCTCTTGGGTTGACTTTTATTTCACATGTGAAGTAAATAGTACGCATGTGAAATAAATGGTGGGCAGTTTTTGCCACAGACAACGAGAGAGGAGGTTATGATGAGTGGAACATTGACGATGTACAATGAGATGGGAAACAAAGCCTTCACCGACGGGGTGGTGCAGTTTGCCCCCTACTTCGGGAGCATCGACCCCATGTTCGTGGACTTGAGGCCGGGGTACGCCGAGGTGTCCGTGAAAAAGCAGGCCAAGGTGCAAAACCACCTGGGGTCGGTTCACGCCATTGCCATGTGCAACGCCGCGGAACTGGTGGCGGGCACCATGACCGATGTCTCCATTCCGGAGACCCATCGATGGATTCCGGTGGGGATGTCCGTCCGTTACCTCAAAAAGGCCAAGACAGACCTGCGAGCCGTGGCAGACGGCTCAGGTCTTGACTGGAGCGGGGAAAACGACATCACGGTGCCTGTCTCCATCGTGGATACAGAAGGCATCGAGGTATTCACCGCCGAGATAACCATGAATATCAGCCCCAAGGCGTGACATATCCGGGCTAAGCCCCTTTGGAACGTTCTCTCCTGACAGCCCCGGCGGAGGCAGGAATGCAGTGCCCCTTCCGGTTTTCGGCGGGGCTTTGGGGGAGGGGCAGTAACCAAACAATGGAGACCCGCATGACATTGCCTTCCAACGCAACCTGGACCCACCACGGGGGCACCGGCCCCACGGCCCACCTTGACGCGCGCTCGGACGGGCCTCCCACGGGGGTCTACTCCCCGTTGCTGGCCCGTTTGACCGGCCATGTGAACCTGCATACCCTGGACCTGCGACCGACCTGGCCCAAGGTCGGGCCGCCTCCGGTCCGGCGGGACTGGCAGATGTACGCAGACGATCTTATCTCCTTTCTGGAACAGACGGTGGATGCCCCGGTGATCGGCATGGGGCATTCCATGGGCGCCACCTGCACGATCCTGGCGGCGGCCAGGCGACCCGACCTGTTCAAGGGGTTGGTTCTCATTGAGCCTGCCATGCTCTCCAGAACCCTGGCTTTCCTTGCCAACATCCTGCCCAAGGCCGCCATGAACCTTACCCAGCCAGCCAAAGGAACCTTAAAAAAGACCGATACCTGGAAAAGCCGGGACGCCTACCTGGCCCACTGCCGGGGAAAGCGGATGTACAGCGGCCTGGGGGATGACGCCTTTGCGGCCATGGCCACCCACGGTGTCACGGAAACCGCAGACGGTCTCTGGTCCCTGGCCTTTCCAAAGGTGTGGGAGGCCCACAACTACACCCAGCCCCCCAATGTCATGGGAGAGCTCGCCGGAATCAACCTGCCGTGCGTTGCCCTGCGGGCCAGGCCTTCGGTCTTTTTTACCGAGGCGCTCTGGGCTCAGTGGCAGCGCGTCAGCCCGGGGAGCGTCTTTCTGGAAGACCTGTCGGCAGGTCACCTGTTGCCCCTTGAAGACCCCGAAGGGTGCTGTGGGCTGATTGCCTCAGGAATGGCCGAAGCCGGGATGACCGGAGAGAAGGAGACCCCGGCTGTCAGTTCCGAAGCCTCGTGAAGCGGTCCCTGTACTCTTTGGGGGAGAGCCCCGTGTTTTTCTTGAAGAGCTTGCGAAAGGAGTTGGTGTCTTCGTAGCCCACCTGCCGGGTGATGACGTCGATGGGCTCGGAGGTGGTTTCAAGGGTCTGTTTGGCCGCTTCGATGCGAATCCGCTGAAGGTAGGCCAGGGGCGTCTCCCCTGTGGCGGTTTTAAACCGTCGGACAAAGTGGCGCGGGCTGATGGCCAGCTCCGAGGCAAGGGCTTCCATGGAGAGGGGATGGGGGTAGTGGGTTTCCATGAGGGCCTGGGCCTTGAGCACCGTGGGGTCTGAATGGGCCTTGTGGTAGTCGAAGATGAAAAAAGGGGACTGACTCGACCGGTTCGGGTCCAGGAGCAGCCCCTTGGCACAGGTGGCAGTTTTCCACGCTAATGTCTTGATCAGGTACATGCAAAGGTCCATGTAGGCGGAGGTGGCCCCGGTGCAGATCAGGCGGTCGTCTTTGGTGAAAAGGCGCTCCGGCAGGAGCCTGACGTTGGGGTAGCGCTTTTTGAAGTACCGCGCAAAGACCCAGTTGGTGGTGGCCTCCTTTCCGTCAAGGAGGCCGGTTTCCGCCAGGAGAAAAGAGCCCGTGCAGGTGGCGGCGATGGTGGCGCCCCGTGTATGCCAGTCCCGGATCCAGGTGATCAGTTCGGCAGGCGGCTTCTGGGTGACATGGGCGGGGGCAATGAATCCGGGGATGAGGATGAGATCGGTTGCCGTCACATCGTCCATGGCCCGGTGCGGCTCGATGCGGACCCTGTTTTCTCCCTCCACGGTAAGCCCGTTACTGGAGACAATGTCCCAGTGAAAAAGCGGCTGCCCGTGGGAGCCGTTTTCCCCGGAGAGGGCCTGCCACCGGTTGGCGATGGACAGGGCGTCAATGACCCCGGTGATGCAGGAGGTCGCACAGCCTGTGGCGGCAAGCAGGGTGATGTGTGCCATGGGAGTCCTTTGGGTGAAGGGGACGATGTTTGCCTCCGGCGGCCCTGCCGGAGGGCAAGCTTTTGAAACGTTTGACTAACAAGTTCTTTTTTTTGGGGGGGCACAGCAAATTTGCATAGCCCCTTGATCACCGGAACGTTTTTGCGGAGCTTTTTTCAAAAAGCGACCCGCCGGAGGCAACTGGATTCTTAAATGCGTTGGCCCCGTGCCCGGGTGTTTTCGATCAGGTATTCATTTCGATAAACGCCTCAAGGCGACCTTTTTCCATGAGGACCTGGCTTCCCAGCTGTGAGCCGGTCTCGGGCAGCGGCGGGGGCGTGGCCCGTTTTTCCATGGCAATTGCCTCTGCGGGACAGGAGGAGACGCACAGGCCGCAGCCGATGCATTTTTCCTCGTCGATGGATGCGGTGTCCCCGGAGGTGTCGATGGCATCCAGCATGCACCTCTCATCGGCACAAATTCCGCAGCCCGTGCACTCGGTTTCGTCCACCCGGGCAAACCATTGTGAGGTGGAGAAGGGGTGGGGGGCGTCGAGCTTGGTCCGGCAGGTGAGAATGGTGCAGCAGCATCCACAGCAGTTGCAGATGAGGTTCAGGCGGTCCTGGCTGTTGTTGGTGGTGTGTACAAGGCCGGCCTCTTCAGCCCGGAGCAGGGTGGCATGGGCCTCTTCCCGCGTGATCTCCCGGGCGTGCTTCCGGTCGATGAGAAAGCGGGCCATGCCGTCAAAGAGCAGGCAGACATCGGTGGGTTTGTCGCAGGCCTCCTCGCCTCTGGAGACCCGGCAGGCGCATTCGGCCAGGGCAAAGGTGTGGTTCTTCTCCATCATGCGGGTAATGACCTCATAGGGCAGGACCTCGTCGTGGCCGGTGACCGACTCTTCCACGGGCAGGACACGCATCAGGGGCGTCGGGCTTGAGGCGAACTCCATGCCCTGGCTTTCCATGTGGTAGGTCTCCCACAGGGTCCCCAGACGCTCGTGCATGGGGGTGCCCCCGCCGCCCATGAAGGGGAACTCAAACAGGCCGGGAATTGCAGGGAGAAGGCAATAGCCCATGTCTCCTTTTTTTTCGCGGCTGAAAATCACGCCCTTGTCTGCCATGGTTTCACAGGTATCCCGAACCGTTTCCATTGATAGGCCTGTTTTATCGGCAATCCGGTCCACGGGCTGTGGGAGGAAGGTGAGGGACAGGGCCAGTGTTGCTTCATCGGGGGTGAACAAAATGCGCAGGATCTCATCAAACGCCTCTGAGGGCGGTGCACCCACAGGGTTTGTGGCCAGTCGTTGCCGAAGTTGTTCGTAGATGTCCATGGTGTCTCCTTTGACATGTCTTGCCCTGGTGTGTGTTACCACTGGGGTGGCAAATGCTTACGACTCCATTCCAGAATGAATGATATGCAAAGGCACCATGCTTGCGGAAGGGGCAGAATTGACAAAAAAGAGGCCAAATCAGACTTTTTTGCCCCTGTCACTGCCCCGGGGATCACAGCCGCATGAACCAGCCCACATGAAGCCCGAAATCCGGGCTGTTGTCCATGGTGATGATGTTTTCGATAAGGGAGACATTCAGGCCGGTGCGGGGAGAGACCTTGTACTTGAGCCCTAAGTGGACCTCGTGGGACGATTCCTTCAACCCGCCGATTTTCTCCACCACCGAGGAGGAGTAGAGGTACTGGCCCACGGCGCTGAGCCTGGGGGTGGCCTGCCAGGCAAGGGCAAACAGGCCGGTGACCTGGTAGCTTTTCAGGTCGATGATCTCTTTTTCCGACGCCTCCTGGCTGCCGTAGAGGGTGTATCCGAGGATGCCGTAAGCGTGGATCCCGGAGAACACCTGCTTGGCGAAACCAAGACCTGCCCCTGTGTCCACCTCGTCTCCGTGTGAGATGACATCTGCTGTTTCAAAGGCGTACCGGGCCACCCCGTAGATGTTGACGTCCGGCAGCAATGGGTGGCTGTGGAGCATGGTGTAGTTGAGTAAAAGGCTGACCCCTGTGTTGTTCAAGTCCCCCGGGGACCTCTCTTCCGCCACGTTTCCGGTGGCAGGGTCGAAGAGCGTGATGGCGGAACGGCCCTTGCTGTAATTGTCCCTGCCGTTCTGTCCGATTCCCGCCAAATCGTGAAATCCCTGGATAAACCCGTCCATTTCCCCACCGAAGTAGCGCCTGCTGTCCATGACCACCGAGACCCCGAAGCGGTCGCTGATGCCGTAGCTGAAGCCAAGGGTGGTGTCCAGCATTTCGTAGTCCAGGAGGTAGGTTGGGTCTTCAGCCCACACATTGGTCCAGGTGGCCTGGGAGAAGACCTGCCAGCCGCGGGGGATGTCACCGGGCACAAGCAGGGGCAGGGTCAGGCGGAAGCTCTGGGCGATGGACTGGGAGCGTATGTTGAGGATCCCCGGGCCGAAGTCGGGGGAGGCGCTGTCTTCGTCTGCTGAGGCGAATTGGGCGGTGGACAGAAAAAGGACGAGAAGCAGGGTCGAGAGGCAGGAGGCAAAACGGGTCATGTGTCGGGCCTTTTCAGTGAACGTATGTCAGTGCGCTTGTCGCTCTGGGTTCGTGTCGATAGGGAAGCCCGAACAGTGAGCGGGCATCACCGGTATTTCGCGGATCGATTCGCTGGGCTCGTCACAGGCTGCGTCACCGAAGACGGTTCGGGCCTGTCTGTGGCCCCCCTGGGCGAGCACCGGGTTGTGCGACAGGGCGCACGAACGTGGGGCTGGCTCGGGGGATGTATAGGAAAAGAAGTATGTTTAGCATATGAACTATTTAGGCGCAAGGGTGCCCTGACAGCGCTCCCGCATTTGATAGCGAGGGCAGAAAGGTGTGTCAGGCCCGGCCGTGGGGGGACACGGTCGGGCCTTCCTGGGTCAGAGGGTGTGCATGTCGAGGGCGTCAGCCGGCAGGGGGCTTAAAACGCGCAGAAAACAGAAAAGGTCAGGTCGTAGAGAACCACCTCGTCCGTATCCCCGAAGCCCCGGTTGAACCCGGCGCCGAAGGTGACCCCCAGGTTGGGGATGAAGGCGTGGTCGATGCCGACCCCGAACCGCCCGATTCCGCCGCTTTGGGTGTCGTCCTCCCCGGAGGGCGCGTCCTCGGCTTCAATTTCCATGACCCCGGCCCCAAAGGCGATAAAGCCCCTGGTTTTTCCGCTGAAGGAGGAGAGATAGCGCCCGCCCAGGGTCACCAGGGAGATAGATGCATCTCCCCTTGTCAGGTTGTTTTCCATCTCAAAGTGGTCGCTGGTTGCGCCGTAGAGCTCAATTTCCCAGGCAGATGCCACCTGGTACCCCAGGGTCACGTGGCCGCCTAGGCCCGCCTCCTGGGTTGATGGGTCAAAGAGCATGGTGGGGCCTGCGGATATCCTCAATGAAGGCCCGCTCTCTGCCAGGGCCGTGGACCCCAGCATTACCAGAATGGCTGCAGATAAAAGGGTAATTCGTCTCATGAGCCGTATCCTTTGGATAGGGTTTGACGGGGGCCCGTTGCACAGGGCCGTTGCGCAAGATGTACCGGTCCCGGTCGTGCCTGCGGTATCGCAGGGGCGAGAAAAGTCGGGGCAAGGACCTGCGGGCAGCGGGGGCAGGAGAGGGAGGCGTCAAAGGGACGAGGCCAGCCTGAAAAGCAGGAGCGCAGGGGAAAGCGGAGTCCCGGAAAGGAGAGTGTCCGGCATGGGCTGCATGGCAGCGACATGGACGGGACGTGTTACATTGAATCAATGACCCATGATACTACGCCGTTGCATCGGCTCGCAACAGCAAACCCCGGTTTATGGAAAACGCATGGCAGGAAAAAGGCGGGCTTTAAAGCCGCTGGGGCGCCTCGGCATTCGTCCGTTGGCGAGGGCGACACAGCGACGGGAGGAGAGGCCGGTTTTTGACTTACGGGGCGTTGCTCTCCCGGCAAAGGAACGTGTGCAGGCCGTGTTTCCTAACAGGGATCGGGGCGCGTGTACAATGTCCTGTACGCTGTTCTTTGTAGCAGTACAGCGTATTGTTATTGCAGTCGATTGTGACGTGTTGTATGACTGCACCGCTTGATTTTCCGGAGTTCATTGTTAGCTTGAATGCAGTTGACAAATTGCCTTTTTTTACGAGTGTCCAGAATGCGTGAGTTCACAGTTCCGGAGGGCCGGAGCCAGACCGGACAGCGCATGCAGGGCAGGAGAGGTGAAAACGTGGAGGCCCACTCTTTTTCGGATTCGATATACGCCTGGATCGACCACCCGCCGTGATGGCACGGTGCCCGGCATTTCCGGCGGTGACGCCACCGCCCGGAACCACCGCAGGACGGTATTCAGGCTCCCGCACGGGCGGGATTTTTATGACTGGTTCCCGGAGCATGTTGCCCGGGGATGACACAAGCGGACAACAAACCCCGTTGACGGGGTTGGATACGTTTAAAGGATGTTAAAGATGAAACGAATGATTGTTGCAATGACAGCCGTCCTCATGCTGCTGGGCCAGAGCGCCTTTGCCGCTGAGGGACACACTTTTCGAATTTCCGCAGGCCCGAGCCTGTTTTACGACTCCATGAGCCAGGAAGCCGGTGCCGGAGGGTACCTCAACGTCGGGTACCGTGTGGCACCGTCCGTGGACCTGGACATCTACGGCGCCGTGACCTCTGATTTTGAGGTGGACAACGACCTGACCCGCGGAGACGCCTCGGTCTCCATGCTTACCTTAGGAGCGCGGTACCTCTCTTCCATGGGCGACAACAGCACCGGGTACATTGCCGCAGGCATCGGGGTTCTCAAGCTGGAGGCCGACGAGGTGGCCGCCGGAGCCGATGATTCCCGCACAGGCGGTGTGGCCCGGTTCGGGGTGGGGGTGGATGTGCCCCTTACGGATCATCTCGGGCTGACCTGCGGGGCAGGGTTCAGCCGCGGGCTGGGCTCCACGGACGAGATCACCCTCTTTGACCTGAGCACCGCTCTTTTCTGCACCTTTTAATTGGGCTCGGCCCTGCCCGCACCGTCAACCGGTCGGGGCCGGATCAGAAGTGAAACACCTCGGAGCGCATGGACATCAGGTCCATGTGCACCATGGTGGCCTGGCCCGAAGAGATGTGACCCAGAAGGGCCCCTATGATCTGAGTGCATTGAAGGCCCGCTGCCACCGCAGGGGTGGCGGCCGGTGTGCCCAGAACGGCTTCGGCTGTGGATTCGGCCTCGGCCCCGAAGAGATCGCCAAAGGAGGGGCCATGGGGCCAGAGGACCATGACCCGTGCCTCAAACCCGGAGATGGTGGCGTGGACCATGGGGATGCCCAGGCCCCGGGCCAGCTCCGAGAGTCTGGCCCGGTCCCCCAGGGTGTCCAGGCCGTCGGCCATGAGGTCTGCGCCGGTGAGATGGGGGCGGGCTTCGTCGCCCGTGATGTCCAGCCTGTGGGCCGTCACCGATACCGAGGGGTTGACGGCGGCCAGGGCTGCCCGGGCCGCCTCTGCTTTTCCTGAACCCAGGGTCTCCCCGGTGGCAAACACCTGGCGGTTCAGGTTGCTGGCCTCGAACACATCGGGGTCGAAGAGCAGGAGCCTTCCCACCCCCATGCGTGCCAGGAACTGAGCGATGTACCCCCCAAGCCCGCCGCACCCCGCCACAGCCACCACCTTGCCCATGAGCTGCTTCTGTTCGTCGCAGGTAAAACTCCCCGCATTGCGCACATAGCGCTCCGGCCAGATGCCCGTCTCCAGGGCAGCCTCGTAAACCTTCCCCACGGCCAGCCCCACCTCATCGGCTATTATTCCGGCCTCCGCCTCGGAGAGCATCTCATGCCCGTGCTCATTGGCTTGCGCCGCCTGCTGAATCCGTTTGATCATCATGTCTAAGCCTTTTGTTTCAGGTTTCCAGGAGCGCTGCTTTCAGCCAGGCAGTGGCACGGGGAAAGAAGCGGGCCTGGTGGTCGGCGTCGCTCATGCGGTGGTCGCCGCCGGGGTTGATGATGAGCTCCTTGGGGTTTCCGGCTTCGGCCATGATTTTGTGGGCGTTGTCCACGGGGACGATTTCGTCGCAGTCCCCGTGAACCACGAGAATGTGGTGGATGCCGGCAAGGCCGTCGGTGATGTCAAAGCCCATGTTCTCCTTGTAGTAGGAGAGGGGCACGTCGTGGAGCTCCTGCTGGGCGGAGATGGCCGCCTCGGTGATTCCCGTGCCGTTGACCGGTGCGGCCAGGCTCACCATGGCCTTGAGGGGAAAGCCGCGGCCTGCGAGGGGCTCCCAGGCTGCCAGGCAGGTGGCCCCGCCCATGCTGCTGCCGAAAAGGGCCAGGCCGTTGTCGGTAAGGCCCATGTGCCGGAGGACCTCGGCTGCGGCCAGGAGGTCTTCCACCCGGGTGGTGAGGGTGGTGTCGAGGAAGCGACCCTCGCTTTCACCGCACCCCCGGTGGTCCAGCCTCAGGTAGGCGGCGCCGAAGTCGTTGCAGCAGCGGGCGAGGATAAGCTGTTTCCCCGACTCCTTGGTGGAGAGGAGGCCGTGGGAACCGATGACAACCGGAGGGTTCTCGGCGTCTGGCATGTGGAGCACGGCTTTGAGGTGAATGCCGGAGACGGGGATGGTGAGTGTTGTTTCTGTCATGGCGCTTGCCTTTCAAAGGTCCTTTCATGGGTGGTTCGGGTCGGGAAAAACAGGATCGTGTGGTGACTGTAGCCCGGGGCCGGGCTGATTTCAAGGGCGAGGGATCCAGCTGTACATTTTGCTACAAACGCCGAACCGCCGGTGAAAAGGGGACCTTGGCCTGTGGGGCTTCCCTTGCCACCGGTTCCGCCACACAGCTTGCAACAGACCGTTACACTTCCCCAACAGACATAAAGGGCCTGATCCGTCATGGTGTCCCTGCAGCGAACACACCCGAAGAAATCGGGTTGAATGACCGTTTCAAAGGAGCGTACCCCTGCCCGGGTGGTCATGCGTCAGCATGACCGACCTGCTGAAGGCGGCAGGGGGCTCCTTGGAAACAGTCGTGAATCGCTTGTGTTCCCAAACACCTTCCATACGACGCATAGGCCACAAAAAATGAACGATTATCCTTCTGTACCAAATCAGACGCCATCCCATGGTTCCGGGTTGTTTCAGCGGATGAGGCAAGGGGTTCGCTCTTTGTTCATCGACCGTTTTTCTCTGCTCGGCCTCTTCATCGGAGTTTTTCTGGGTGTCAACGCCGTGACCCGGACGATTCTCATGACCCTTTCCGCCTCCCAGGTGGACTTCGGGTTTCACCAGCTGGTTGCCATCTATGGGGTGGGCCTGGTTTTTGACGGCATCACCGCCTTTTATTTTATTATTCCCGTTGTCCTCTACTTCGTGGTCGTCCCGGACCGGGTGTTTCGGCACCGGTTTCACCGGCCCGTGGTCCACCTCTTTTTCTTTGTGGGTGTTTATATCCTTTGCTACGGGGTGGTGGCGGAATGGCTCTTCTGGGATGAGTTCGGCAAGCGATTTAATTTTATTGCCGTGGATTACCTGGTGTACACCACCGAGGTCATCGGCAACATCATGGAGTCCTACCCGGTATATCCCATGCTGGCAGGCCTGTTGGTGCCCTCGGGACTCATCTATTTTTTCTGTGCCCGCAGCCGGGCTTTCAAGGGGGCCCTTGCGGCGCCGTGCCCGTTCCGTCACCGTGCGGCAACAGGGTTCATGTGCCTTATGGTGCCGGTGGTCTGCTTTCTGGGGGTGGACAGCTCCAGGGTCCGTGTTTCGGAGAACACGTTTAACAACGAGCTGGCAAAAAACGGGGTGTACGAGCTCTTTGCGGCCTTTCGAAACAATGACCTGGATTACGCCAGTTTTTACGAGCAGCGGGACACCACCGAGATGCTCGCCCGCCTGCGGAAGCTGGTGGCCACCGACAATGCGGAGTATCTGAGCGAATCGCTCGAGGATATCACCCGCAGGGTGGTCAACCCCGGGGATGAAAAACGGCTTAATATCATGCTTGTGACCATCGAGAGCATGAGCGCCGAGTACATGGGCATCTTCGGCAACCGGGCGGGGTTGACTCCGAATCTGGACAGGCTGGCGCGGGAGGGGCTTTTCTTCGACAACCTCTACGCCACGGGCACCCGGTCGGTAAGGGGGCTGGAGGCCCTGACCCTGTCCACGGTGCCCACGGCGGGCCGCAGCATCGTGAAGCGCCCCGGCAACGAGGGCATGTTCTCTTTGGGGTACCTCTTTAAAGAAAGGGGCTACGACACCAAGTGGATCTACGGCGGGTACGGCTATTTCGACAACATGAACTACTACTACGCCAACAACGGGTTTTCGGTTGTGGATCGCACCGATATGTCCAAGGAGGAGAAAACCTTTGCCAATGTCTGGGGCGTCTGTGATGGGGATCTGTTCAACCGCTCCCTCAAGGAGGCCGATGCCTCTTACGCCGCGGGCAAGCCCTTTATGAATTTTGTCTTTACCACCTCCAACCACCGGCCCTACACCTACCCGGAGGGCAAGATCGACATTCCGGTGAAGACGGGGCGCGCAGGCGGGGTGAAGTACACGGATTACGCCGTGGGCGAGTTCATGAAGGCGGCCCGCAAGAGGCCCTGGTTCGACGACACCCTCTTTGTCTTTGTGGCAGACCATTGCGGCAGCAGTGCCGGGAAGACCAGCCTGCCCCTTCGCAAGTATGAAATCCCCCTGATTCTTTACAGCCCCAGGACCATCGAGCCTGCGCGGGTCAGCAAGCTCTGCTCCCAGATCGACGTGGCCCCGACCCTTCTATCCTTGTTGAACTGGGATTACGACAGCAAGTTTTTGGGCAAGGACATCCTGGCCATGAAGCCCGAGGAGGAGCGCGCCTTTGTGGGAACCTACCAGAAGCTGGGGTACCTGAAAGGGGATCGCCTTACGGTGCTGCTTCCCAAAGGGGGCACCGAGGCCTATGTGTACGACCGGGTGACGAAACAGCAGGTGCGTGCGGCCATTGACGACTCTGATCTCACCGACGCCATCAGTTTCTATCAGTCCGCCTCCTGGCTATACAAAAACGGGTTGACCCGGCGTATCACAGGGGAGCAGGAATGGGATTCCTAAGACGCATTTCCCTGGGTGCGGCGGTGCTCGTGGCGGTCCTGGCCCTGTTTGAAGTGACCGACCTGGACCTTTGGGTCCAGGACAGCCTGTTCAATTTCGAGACCGGCTCATGGCTGGTGGACCGCAACGCCGTTGTCCCGCGCCTTCTTTTTTATACAGGGATCAAGGGGATGATCATCGCCTTCGGGGTGATCCTGCTGGCACGGTACGGCCTCTCCTTTCGAACGAAAGACGGAGTGGCCAAAGAACGCCCCGGGGTCAGGCAGCGGTGGTTGACGGTGATACTCTCACTTATCGTGGTCCCCCTGACCATCGCCACCATGAAGGATGTGACCAACATCTATTGCCCGTCCCAGATCGAGCGTTACGGAGGGGACAGGCCCTACGTGAAACCCTTTGAACCCTATCCGGAGGCCTGCACCCGCTGTGATTCCGGTCGCTGTTTTCCGGCGGGCCACGCCTCCGGGGGCTTTGCCCTCATGGCCCTGGCCCGCCTGTTTGGGGACAGGCGGCGAAAGATGGCCGGGCTGGGGGCGGGGATGGCCCTGGGCTGGGTAATGGGGGGCTACCAGATGATGAAAGGCGCCCATTTCTTGAGCCACACCGTGGTGACCATGGTCATGGCCTGGATTCTCATCGACTGCCTTGCCGAGATCGCGGGAAAGGTACACCCCGGGTCCGGCTTCGTATGATAGACTCAGAGGATACAAGGCAGGCATCAGCCCCGGCGCGCCTTGACCTGATCCCCTATAAGTGATGATGTAAGCATGCGCGGGCTGGATTCGACCCACAACAGACGAGGTTTCGAAAGGTTTTTTTTGGATGATGTATAGGAGGACAATGTGAGGACAATGGGGGCCAAAGAGGTGCTGCTCGTGGAGGACGACCTTCCCCTGGCGGGGTTGATCAGTGAGTACCTCGGACAGAACGGGTACACGGTAACCCAGGTGCATGCCGGTGACGAGGCGGTTTCCGTCATCGCATCGTCGCAACCGGACCTGGTCATTCTCGACCTGATGCTTCCCGGTCTGGACGGCCTGTCTGTCTGCCGCGAGGTGAGGCCTCTCTACCCGGGGCCTATTTTGATGCTCACGGCACGGGAAGACGACATGGACCAGGTGGCGGGCCTGGAGATGGGGGCCGACGATTATGTGAAGAAGCCGGTGGAGCCCCGGGTGCTCCTGGCACGGATCCGCGCCCTGTTCCGGAGGTACGAAGGGGCGCCCCCTTCGGCCGAGGCAAAGGGCGCCACAAAGGATCTTCGTTTCGGCGGGCTGGAGATTAACCTGAGTACACGGACGGTAAGCTTTTGCGGGCAGGACGTGAAGCTCTCCACCACGGAGTTTGACACCCTCCGGGTCCTTGCGTCCCACGGGGGGGAGACCCTCAGCCGGGATGACCTGAGCCGGGAACTCAAAGGGCGGGAGTATGACGGCATCGATCGGTCCATCGACATCTGCATCTCCCGGTTGCGACGAAAGCTGGAAGAAAACCCGGAAAAGCCGGAGCGCATCAAGACGGTGTGGGGCAGCGGGTATCTTTTTGTGACGGACGCCTGGGGGGAAGAATCCCTAAGCTGATGGTGCCACCTGCGGGGACGGAGGCCCGCTGCCGTGAAACGAATCTTCTTTACCATCTACGCGCTCATTGTCTGTTCTTTGCTTGCCATTGCCCTGGGGCTGACCCCCATTGCCGACCATTTGATGAAAGGGGCCGAAGTCGAGGAGGAACGCTCCGAGTTCAGGGGGATTTTTTCCCTGATCGTCGCAGACCTTATCTCCATGCCCGAGAGTTCCTGGCAGGGGTTCCTTAACGAGCTGAACCAATCCTTTGATTACCCCATCACCCTGGAACGAAACAAAACCGTCCGCCTGCCCGAAGCCTATCGAGGGGCATATGACGAAGGACAGATCGTTCCGGGCAACGAAGATGTGGAGATTCTGGTGCAGAAGATTCCTGGCAGCCAGTACAGCCTGTGCATGGGGCCGTTGCCTGAGCCCGAGAACATCAGGCTCATCGAGTCTCTTATGGTGGTGGTGGCTTTTGTGATTCTTGCCATCCCTGTTTTTGTCTGGTCGCTGTTTCTCTGGAGGGATCTGTCCAGGCTGGAAGAGGCGGCCCGGACCTTCGGACGGGGGGATTTCTCGTCACGGGCCAGGGCCTCCCGGTTTTCAAGCCTGGCCCACCTGAAGCTCACCTTCAACGCCATGGCCGACCGGATCGAAAACCTCATCGCCTCCCATAAGGAGCTGACCAACGCTGTCTCCCATGAGCTGCGGACCCCGTTGTCCCGGATCCGTTTCGGCATGGAGATGGTGAAGACCGGCAAGACGCAGGAGGAGCAGAACCGTTACTTTTCCGGCATCGAACGGGATGTGGGAGAGATCGAGACCTTGGTGGAGGAGATGCTGACCTATGCCCGGTTCGACCGGGAAACCGGTCGGGTGGAGCCGGAGGCCCATGACATGGTCGCCTGGCTGCGTTATCTCGTTGCCTGTGAGGAGTCCAACGACGGGGTACGGCTTGAGCTGGAGGTACCGGAGGTTCCCCTGGAGTCGTGGTTCGACCCCCAGTACATGGCTTGGGCCGTGCGAAACCTTATCCGAAACGCCATGGGCCATGCCGCGTCCCGGGTGAGTATCTCCGTGGTGAATACGGATCGCATGGTGCGCATTCTGGTGGACGACGATGGCCCCGGCATTGCGGAAGTCCACCGTGTCCGTATCTTTGAGCCCTTTGCCCGCCTGGACACCAGCCGCAACAGGAAATCCGGGGGCTACGGCCTGGGGCTCTCCATCGTCAAGCGTATTGCCGTGGCCCATAAGGGCACGGTGACGGTGGACGACTCTCCCCTGGGCGGGGCCCGGTTTACCCTCTCCTGGCCGGGGACCCCGCCGGAGGCAAACAGCTCGGTGCAGCCACTGTAACCCCATGCCATCCTGGCTTACAACTTGACGAAGGTTCCGCTACGGTACTCGAGAAAGGCCAGGTCCAGCTCTTCCTGTGTGTTCATGACGATGGGGCCTTTCCAGGCCACGGGCTCTCCGATGGGGCAGCCCATGAAGAGAAGGAACCGGAACGGTTCGTCCGGTGCCTCCACCTCAATGTCCGTTCCGGGGGAGAGGTGGGCCAGGTGCCGGCTCGGGACCTCGGTACCTGCGATGCGCCCCGCTCCTTCAATACCGTAGACCAGCGCTGTGTGGCCCTGGGGAGACTCATGCCGGAATGAGGCGCCCCTGGGGACGGTGCAGTCGATGTAAAGCGGTGCCGTCACCACATCGGTCACCGGCCCTGAGATGCCTGCGGCGGTCCCGGCGATGACCTTGACGCGGCACCCTTCGGAGGTCCGGGTTTCGGGGATCCGGGCGGCCGTGAACTCACGGTACCTGGGTGGCATCATCTTGTAGGAGGCGGGCAGGTTGGTCCAGAGCTGGAAGCCGTGCATGGCACCGCTGGCGTCTCCCTGGGGCATCTCCTGATGGATGATGCCGGACCCGGCGGTCATCCACTGCACGTCCCCGTCTGAAATGACGCCGCTGTTTCCCAGGCTGTCCCCGTGTTCCACGTCCCCTTTGAGCACATAGGTGATGGTCTCGATACCTCGGTGGGGGTGCCAGGGAAATCCCTTTGTGTAATCCTCAGGGTTGTCCGACCGGAAGTCGTCCAGGAGCAGGAACGGATCGAACATGGGGGCTTCAAGGAATCCGAAGGCCCTGTGAAGGCGGACTCCCGCGCCCTCGGTGATGGGCTGGCCCCAGAGAAGGGTCTCTACATGTCGTTTCATGGTGTTCCTCCCGGGGGTGCTGAAGCCTGTGCCCCCGCGTTGTGTCCCAACGTAATCTCGTGAACTATCCGGGTTAGTCGTCAGGGGAGACGATGGAAATCACCTCCCTGGGATCGGGACGCCTGGTGTAGTCCGGGTGGGCTTCTGCGCTGAGGACCTTTCCGCTGGGGTCCAGAATGAACCGGGCCGGAATGGGCAGTTCCCAGGAGTCATCGCCGTTGAACCGCGGCACGTCGATGCCGAACCCCAGGTAAATGTCTCTGAGTGGAAGGGGCAGCCTGTGCACCAGCCCAAAGGCCGAAGCCACCGTGTTTTGGGGATCGGCCAGGATGGGGAAGGTAAGCCCGAGTTTCTTGGCCAGGGGTTTGGAAAATTTTGCCTGCTGGGGGGAGACAGCCACCAGGGAGGCTCCCAGGGAGGTCAGGGCCGGGACGATTTCCTGCAGAGCTTCCAGCTCCAGGTTGCAGTACGGTCACCAGGCTCCACGGTAAAAGGTGACCACAAGGGGCCCCCGGGCCAGGAGGTCTCGACTGTCCACGGGCTGTCCCGCGGCCTCGGACAGGGTAAAGGCAGGGGCCTGCATACCCGCCTTGGGGATGCGGTCCAACAGATCGGAGGCCGCCAGGTCCCGGGTAGCCTGGTGCATGATCTCCAACGCCTCTTTGGGGGCGCTTGCCTCAAACTCTTGTTTTAACGCGTGCAGTTTGTCCTGCAGTTTCATGGCAACCTCGCTTTTGATGGGGATGGTGTGCCCACCTGAGCCTTGAGGACGAATACGGAGGGGGGATAACGGTCGGCAGTGGCTTCAGGTGCATGGCACGGATATCCAAGGGCGGTACGCCGGATGGTTCCAGAAAAAATGATTTGTCGGTGTCTTGGATGCTCAATGATATCATACCCCCTCATCAGAGCAAAGAAGAGGACGGGCAGGCCGTGTAACCGGAATGGTGCTGCGGCGTTCAAAAAAACACCTGCCGGAAGCACAACGGAATCAGGTGCCGTTTTTTGTGTTGGTTCACTTGGGGCTTGCCGCCTGTGCGGCGGGTGTGTAGTGTTACGAACTGAAATAGCTCTTTTTGTTGCCTGTCGTACGTAGCGGTTATCTTTTCGGGAATTGATTTTTGTCTTTTGAGAAAATGCCACCACGACCAGTTTGAGGAGGGCGAATGCGTGTGAAGACCGTTCTTGTAATCCAATGCGGTGCTCTTGGGGATTTGATCTGTTCCACCAGCGTCATTGATGCGGTGGCCCGTCAGTTCGGCCCGGGGACCTGCATTGATTATGTGTGCAAGTCCGGGCCCGGGGCCCTGTTTTTTTTGGACAAACGGGTGAACAAGGTTTTTGGGGTGAACCATTGTAAATGGCCGGTGTGGCTCCATCCGGCAAAGCGCGACGTCGTCAACTCCTCCCGGAAGGTCCCTTACGATCTCCTCATAAATTTCGGCAGCGGAAAGCAGTTCAAAGGGTTGGTGCAGAAGATTCGTGCCGGGAAAAAGGTGGGGTTCCACAGCACGGAGTCCCATTTTCCAAAGGGAATCCACATGGTGGACGCCTTAAAACGCATCTTCAGTGATGTCATCGACGACGAACATCTTTGGCGCGCTTTGCCTTCTCTGGTGGGTACCCCGGTTGAGGAGGTGAAAGCAACTTACGGACTGGACCATCGGTATCTCGTGGTGAGCCCCAGCAACTCCCATCACCACAAAAAAAACGTCAATCATCGTGCCTGGGAGCAGGACTCATGGGCGGAACTGATTGATGCCCTGAGTCGGGATATTCAGGTGGTGGTTGTGGGAAACCGCGGCGAGGACGATTTTTTTAACCGACTGAGGCCCTTTCCCGCAGGCGTTGTGGACCTGGTAGGCAAAACACCCGTGGTGGACCTGGTGGGGGTGATCGACGGGGCCGTGGGGCTCGTTGCCACGGACACGGGAACGGCCCACGTGGCCTCCGCCACAGGCACCGAGGTGTTTACCCTTATCGGTCCCACGCCCGCCTGTGAAACCGCTCCTTACCAGGGACCGTTCAACACCGTACACATCATTTCGGCCAACCTGCCCTGCAGTCCCTGCTACAAAACCGAGGCCATGAAAGCCTGCCGCGACAACCGCTGCATGAAAGACATTTCCGTGTCTGACGTTTACGATCTGGTGGCCGCATCCTGTCTTGGGGGGGAAGGGCTTCAGGACAAAAAATCCGCAGCATCCTGAGATGCTGCGGAGCGTATCGTCAATGCCTGATATGCCGGAGCATCGGTGTTGAATTGCCAACCCATCGATGGTCCGGCCTTATGGCTTAGTGCTTATGGCTTTTTTTCCTGCGAAACCCGGCGATGCCGCAAAGGCCGAAACCCAGGAGGAGTATGGTGGAAGGCTCAGGCACAGGGCTTGCCACCAGTGAGGTATCGCCACTCATGTCGTCCACCAGCCACATGTTCCCGCTGTCATGCAGCACGACATAATCGATGAAGGTACCGTCTGTTGCGTCGATTCGCAAGAAATCCATGGGGCCGCCGGTGTTTGAGTTGCCCTTGGCGGTGACCATGGTCCCGTCCGTCAGGTAGGCATCAATGTAAAACTCGGACATGGAGCTGTAGCCGGTTTGGAACCAGGTGCCGTTGTCGTTGGCAAAATCGACCTTGACGCCCCGGGCATCTGCTCCGCTGCCGGCCCACAACCACATATTGCCGTTGTGGTGGAACAATCCATCCCCATAACCGAGATCGTCCGAGGTGGTGTTATACCCTTTGCGACTGTCGCCATACATCGGCGCATTGCCCGAAAAATCTAAAAACTCGATCCCTTCAATGCCTTGGACCCTGGCGCCGTCGACCCCGTTTTCAAAGTCGATGGAAAAGGCCCACGCCCCGTTTATCCCGAGAAAAACCATAAGACCTGCCATGCACAACACCTTTAACAATTTTCGCATCGTTGCTGCTCCTTGGTTGGCTCAAGGCAACCCGGCTGTCTCCCCACGAGACCCGTGGCTTTCCGTACCTGTATCGCTACAGGGTCGGCTTTGGCTTGATGTGTGATTCCAAAAATGGCTGCTTGGTAGGTGTGTTACGGTGAGACTGTTTGGTAGTACTTGTTTAGTAAGAAAAATGAAAAATGTCAATTGCGAATGAGTATAGAATTATGGGGCGTTATCACTCTTTTGCCTCGTATTCATTGCCGGGATCCTGCCTTGTTCCGGGCCGTCTGGCCGGGCGCAGTCAGTCTGTATGGTCACCATGGAAGGGCTCCGGAGCAAGAGTGCGTAACGAAATATCGCCGCGACGTTTTTTTTACTTGCTGCAGGTGTTGTGGGGGGGGGACGAGGGGAGGCGATTTCTGAATACAGGAGGGAGGGAACTTTACTAAGGCGCTTTTAACGTGGACATGACCATGAACGAATGGATCCGTTCCAGGCCCGGAATGGTGGCCAGGGTATCGAGGTGGAAGTCTTCATAGGCGTTGATATCTTTCACCGCCACCTTTGCGAAGAAATCGAACTGGCCGGCGAGGTGGTAGATTTCCTTGACTTCGGGGGCCTCGGCCAGGGCTTTCTGGAAGTCATAGAGTGCCTCTCGGGTGTGGCTCTCCAAGGTCAATCCAACGATGATCACCAGCCCTTCAGAAAGGGCTTCCGGGTTTATCACGGCCTGGTATCCGGTGATAACCCCCCTTTCTTCCAATGCCTTGACGCGCCTCTGGCAACTTGAAACAGAGAGCCCCACACGATCTGCCAGCTCTGCATGTGTGACTTTTGCATTGAGTCTGAGCTCATGCAAAATTTTCCTGTCAATGGTATCCATGGCGGTAATAATACCTGAATTATCCTGATAAAGACATAATAATTGGTGATTATATCCACGTTGGTTGGGTTACAATACCAATCCAAATCACCCAAAGGGGGCCCATGCGCCCTCTTTATCTCTTCAGGCACGATTGTATCAACAGGAGGCACTATGAACATGGCAAGCATTGAAACCCTGCCATATTTGTCGGAACTTATTTCGGTGAGCGTTATTGCCATGTTCATGGCCATAAGCCCGGGTGCAGATTTCGTCATGGTGACAAGAAACAGTATTTTTCACAGCCGCTCTGCAGGTATTTTATCGGCTCTTGGGGTCGGCTGTGCCATCTGGATTCATGTGACCTATTCCATTGCCGGGTTGGCCCTCATCATTTCACGGTCCATTGTGCTGTTTTCTGTTCTCAAGTACGTTGGCGCAGCCTATTTAATCTACATGGGTTGGAAGACGCTTACATCAAAAGAATTGATAGACATGGATGAGCCTTCTGCTGGAAATGCATTGTCTAACGGGGCCGCCTTTAAAATCGGTTTTGTTACAAATGCCCTGAACCCCAAGACCACTATTTTTTTCTTGAGTATTTTTACACAGGTCGTTCATCCTGAAACGCCGATATGGATGCAACTTGTTTACGGGCTGATCATCTCATTGTCCCATGTTGCGTGGTTCACCGGCGTGGCGGTTTTTTTAAGCCATCCCATCTTGTTGCAACGGTTCCAACATTCAAAGAGTGTGATCGAAAAAGTGGTTGGCAGTGTCTTGATTGGGTTTGGCTGCAAGGTTGCTGCAGCAAACCATGGTTGATGGGGTGTTACGATTCAGGTTTATCAAAATCAAGGGCGATCAGCTTTCGAGTTGGCTCACCTCGCCGACGGAGGCATCGTTTTTCACCATTGGGCTTGGATGGTTGCATACGACACAGACCGTGATGGCTGCCAGTCCCACGAGGGGCAAGATCGCTGAGAAGCAGAGCAAGGCGATGAATCCTGTGAAAAGGAAGAGGCAGGGAACGCGAAGGGCCATGGAGGGAAAAAGGCGAATGGCCGCTGCGACGGCCATGAGGGAATTGGCCAGGAAAAAGACGTTTGCCACCGCCACGAGTTGTTCCAGAGAGACCCATTTAAAATGGAGCAAAAGGAGATCCGCCCCATGAAAACAGGAAAGGGTGGCCAAAGCGGCCACCGGTACCCCGTTTTTATTGCACCGGGAAAGCCATCCCGGCATGTGCCCCTCCCGGGCCAGGGTGGCCACAAGCCTTGATACCCCGCCAACGATGAGAAGCACCGTGCAGATGCAGAGGAGGGATGTCACGACCATGACCACAGCCTCGGCAGATACCCCGAAAAGGGGCCGTACCACCTGGGCCACCGATACCATGGTGCCGTTCTCTCCCACAGGATGATTCGCTGATGACGTGAACACGGCCCACGCCACCAAAAGATAGATGCCGCTTATTCCCGCCACCCCCATCATTGTCGCTTGAGGAATCGTTCGTTTAGGGTTTTTCACGTCCATGGTGTAGTTGCCGACCACCTCCCATCCGACGATGGCCCAGAAAAGAACCAGCAGCGTACGCCCCATGGCGGAGAGATCGCACGGAGTATCCGGCCATGGTGCCATCGGGGTTTTGGCAATGGTGGCAAGGCTTCCCGCTGTGAGGATCACGCCGATGCACAGGCTGGCCGAAAGGGCTACGCCCCCCAGAACCGAGATCCGTCTCATCAACAGGACCATGCAGAGAAGGAGCATCCCTGCGGAAAGGCCGGGCAGGGAATCGGGGGGCCACCCAAAGGTGCGCGTCATGGCATCGGCTGCGGTCATGAGCACCGCAACGGGCCCCACACAGACCGCGCACATCATATAGACGGAGGTCAGGTGCCCGGCCCGTTGCCCAAAGGCTTTGCGCACGGCGATGGGCACGCCCTCCGAGCCGGGATAGTGCAAGGCCATCTTGGCAAAAAGCCCGGCAAACACAGCCCCCAGAGCCATCATGATGAGCCAGGCCGTGACCGACCAGCTTCCCAGGCTTGCCTGGGCCATGGGTACAAGTACAACGACCCCCGATCCCAGCACCGCTCCGGTGATCAGCCCGCTCAACTGCAGCGGTCCCATTTTTTCCTTTGGCATGTGCCTCCTTTCGCAAAAAAGTGACGCCACCTTACCAAAGGGCACTGTATCTTCAAAAACGAATGTTTCGCTTGAAACGTTCGGAAAAACCGATAAGGATAGGGGCTCTTTTTTATCCTGTCATTCTATAGGGGGGACCTATGGACATCCGACATTTCCAGACCCTGAAGGCCATCGTAGAGCAGGGCAGTTTTATCAACGCCGCCCGGGCCCTCAACTATGCCCAGTCTTCCATCACCTCCCATGTGAAAGCCATTGAGGACTATTACGATCAACCCGTCTTCGATCGATTCGGCAAACGGGTGGTGCTCAACGCCTTTGGGGCCGAGGTATACCGCCACTCCCTGGTGCTGCTGGCCGGCTACGAGGACATCTGCAACTTGAAAAATGACACAGACGAGCCCTCGGGCTCCATTCGCATCGGCGTTCCCGAATCCACCATGCTCTACCGGCTTTCGCCCGTTTTGCAGCGCTACAAAGCGCAATACCCCAAGGTAGAGATCATCATGCAGAACACCTTGTGCCCGGTGATGCGCCGCGCCCTCAAAGAGGGCGACCTGGACTTGGGGTTGCTCTTGGAACAGGACGTGGAGGAGCCCGACCTTGCAAAAAAGCTGCTGCTCAAAGAACCCATGAGCATCGTTCTTCCCAGGCAGTATCCGGCAGACGACCTCGTGCCTTCAGAGAGACACGTCATTCTCTACACGGAAAAGGGATGCAACTACCGGAAGGTGTTTCAGCGGTTATTGGAAGAGAAGGGGATACAAACCGACAACGTCATCGAAACCGCCAGCGTGGAGGTGATCAAAAAGTACGTGCTCTGCGACATCGGCGTCTCGTTTTTGCCCACCATTGTGATCAAGGACGAGCTGGCACGCGGAGAGCTGAAGCATGTGCCCTGGGAGTCCCACGACCCCGTCGAGTTGAAGATCGCGTATCACAAAGACAAATGGCTGACACCCGCAATGAAGGAGTTCATCCGCTTTGTCTCAGACGAGGCCGTCCAGTGGCAAGCCGCGTGAGATCGTGATTGCTCAGTAGAATAATGCCTCCGGCGGCCCTGCCGGGCATAAGGTGAGATCAAACAAAAAAAGCCTTACGCTTTCGCATAAGGCTTTTGAAGTATTTTTTATTTAGTGGTGCCGGGGGCCGGAATTGAACCGATTGTGTTTTTAACTTAACCGCCATGCCCTATAAAAATAGCGGTCTCAGGATTTTTGGGGCCTCATACATTGTGGTTACGCTCGGTAGATCTTGACGTTGGGATTATGCTTTTTCTTTCAGAATGCTAAGAATCTCTCGTGTGCTATTGGCATTGTCAACGGTTGCCCGTATAATTTGTCCAGCTGCAACAAGAAAAAATCCGGAAACAGATAGGCCAAGGCATGGTATTATGCTAAGCATTACCCCGCTAAAAAAAGAGACAAAAGCCCCTATCCCGCCAAGCGCTGCAACAATCCAGCCTATGCCTGACATGAATTCTGAAACGTTTTGTGCCGTTTTATATTCTGGTGCAAATTTTTCTGTGGCTTGATCTGTTTTAATGGGGTTTAAGGGTTGTTTTTGAAGTATTACACCAAGTGGTTTGGATTTTCCGTTAATCTGAAGTTTTTCGTTGTCTCTAATTATTTCATATACGATGTCTGTATCTGCGTTGGTAGATATTTTTTCTTTTAATGACTCAATATTGCTTATGATTTCACCGTTAAAAGAAATAATGTAATCATCCTTGTTGATTCCCATTGCGGCGGCGTGTGATGTCTTGTCACATTCAAGGACCTTAAGTCCGAAACCTGTCATGTCTTCTTTCTCCTGATTTTCAATCTGTTTGTAATACTAAATGTGGAGGAATAATCTCAGCTTTTTGCCGTAGACAAGCATTTTTCGGATAACTATATATATCAAATGCTGAATTATCAATGATGAGAATATTAAGACGTGAGAGTGTAAATTTATCTGTGGACCTGGCTGTGGTATTAACCTCCTGGAAGGAGAATGTCACCATGGCCAAAAAGCAGGGTCGTATAAAGGCACCCTAGATGAGTTGCCCAATGTGTGGATTTATTTGAAAGGCACTAATGTTATCCCAAGCCCTAAAACACAAAATCCGCAGCATCCTGAGATGCTGCGGATCGTATTGGCATTCTTATGGTACCGGAGGTCGGAATCGAACCGACAAGGGGTCGCCCCCGGCGGATTTTGAGTCCGCTGCGTTTACCAGTTTCACCACTCCGGCACACGAAATGCTTTTTATGTAAATTTGATTCGATTGTCAATCAAAATGAGGGCAGTTTTTCAAGAATAGCGTGGATGGCGGCGGCCGGGGTCGATCCCTGTCGCAGGATTTTCGGGGGCGTGCAGGTGACGTCCACCACGGTGGAGCCGGAGCCGCCCTTTAAGGGGCCTGCATCCAGGACGAGATCGGCGCCGGTGGCGATGCGCGGGTCCAGGTCTCGGACATCGGCGATGCCTCCCTGTTTGGAGATGTTGGCGCTGGTGCCGGTGACGGGGAAGGGGACGGCCTGGGCCACGGCGCGGGCAACGGGGTGTGAGGGGACCCTTAGGCCCACCTTGCCGGTTCCTGCGGTGATGAGGTCGGGGATGGTGGGGGCGGCCTTGAAGACCAGGGTGAGTTTGCCGGGCCAGAGGTGTTTCATGAGCGCTTCGGCGGCCGGGGGGACCTCGGCGACCAGTTCCTCCACGGCCTGCCGGTCTTTGATGAGCAGGAGGATGGGGTTGGTCAGGGGGCGCTCTTTGATGGCGAAGACGTTTCGTATGGCGTCCTCGTCAAAGGCGTTGGCTGCCATGCCGTAGAGGCAGAGGGTGGGGATCACCACGCAGCCGCCTGCGGTGAGGATGTCGGCGGCCCTGGCCAGGATCTCCGGGTCGGGGCGGTCTGTCTGGACTGAAATGAAGGGTCCCATGGGAAGGTGTTCCAACGAATTAGGTGATGCTGTGGGGCAGACGGTCGGATAAAAGGCCTCCGGCAGGTGCCGGAGGCCTTTTTGATCGACTTATCCGAACTTGAGCTTCTGCTTGAGTCTTTCGGACTTGGCTTCCACTTCGGCGGCCAGGTCTTTTTTGTATTCGGCCATGAGGTCGGCCATGACCGGATCGCCGATGGAGAGGATCTGGACGGCGAGGATGCCTGCGTTTTTGGCGCCGGGCTTGCCGATGGCCACGGTGGCCACGGGCACGCCGGGAGGCATCTGCACGGTAGAAAGGAGGGCGTCCATGCCGTTGAGGGCCGAGGAGTCCACGGGCACCCCGATGACGGGCAGGGTGGTGTGGGCGGCCATGACGCCTGCCAAGTGGGCGGCGTGACCGGCGGCGGCGATGATCACCTCCAGGCCGTTTTCACGGGCCTTGATGGCGAATTCTGCGGCCACAAAGGGGGTGCGATGGGCCGAGGCCACCATGAACTCGTAGGGCACGCCGAATTTCCGGAGGATCTCGGTGGCGCCCTTCATGGTCTCGTAGTCGGAGTCGCTGCCCATGATGATGCCCACACGGGGCTTGGTGGCCAGGTGGCCGATGGCGCGGCCGCCGATGTCCGTGCGGTGGAAGGCCTTGGTCCAGGAGATCTTGTCCACGGCCTTGTAAGCTTTGTTGATGGCTCGCTTGACGTCGCTGCCCAGGGCGGTGACGCCCAGGACCCTGCCGCCGGAGGTGACCACCTTGTTGCCGCGAAGGGCCGTCCCTGCGTGGAACACTTCCAGGTCCCTGGCGGAGGAGGCCTCTTCCAGGCCCTTGATGACGTTGCCCTTGCGGTAGGCACCGGGGTAACCGCCGGAGGCCATGACCACGCAGACAGCGGCGCGTTCATCGATGTCGATGGTGTGCTGGTCCAGGGTTCCGTCGGTGGTGGCCATCATGAGGTCGATGATGTCGTTTTGTACGCGCATCATCAGGGGCTGGCACTCGGGGTCGCCGAACCGGGCGTTGAACTCCAGCACCTTGATGCGGTCGCGGTCGATCATGAGGCCTGCGTAGAGCACGCCTTTAAAGGGGATGCCCTCCTTGGCCATGCCTTCCACGGTGGGGATCATCACCTCTTTCATGATCTTGTCGTGCATGAATTTGTCGATGATGGGGGCCGGGGAGTAAGCGCCCATGCCGCCGGTGTTGAGGCCCTTGTCGCCGTCAAAGGCGCGCTTGTGGTCCTGGGAGGTGGGCAGGGGCAGGACGGTCTTGCCGTCGGTGAAGGCGAGGAAAGAGACCTCTTCGCCCTCCAGGCGCTCTTCGATGACCACGCGGGCACCGGCCTCGCCAAAGGCCTTGTCCTGCATGATCTCTTTAAGGGCGGCCTCGGCCTCCTTGGGGGTGGAGCAGACGATGACGCCCTTGCCTGCGGCCAGGCCGTCGGCCTTAACCACAACGTTGCCGTTGAACTCGGCCATGTACTTGGCGGCGGGCTCATAAGAGGTGAAGCTGCGCCCGGTAGCTGTGGGCACGCCGTAGCGGTTCATGATTTTCTTGGAGAAGGCCTTGCTAGCTTCAAGCTGAGCGGCTTTTTTTGAAGCGCCGAATACCTTCAGGCCTTTTTTCTCAAAGATGTCCACGATGCCCTCGGCAAGGGGGGCTTCAGGACCCACAACGGTAAAGTCGATTTCGTTATCCTGGGCAAAGGACAGGAGCCCGGAGATATCGTCCGCTGCAATGTCGACGCAGGTCGCCAGGTCGGCGATGCCCGCATTGCCAGGTGCACAGAACACCTCGTCCACCTTTGCGCTCTGGGTGATCTTCCAGACCAGGGAGTGCTCTCGGCCTCCACTGCCTACAACCAGTACCTTCATGTCCATATCCTCTCATGTCTCAGGTTAAATAAACGACAATGCGTTCCCTAAAATGAATTGGGCGTTGTTACGGCTGTCCGTTCTTAGACTCCAGGGCCAGCTCGATGAGCCGGTCCAGGAGGGCGGAAAAGGAGAGACCGGCGACCTTGGCTGCCCGGGGCAGCAGGCTGGTGCGGGTCATCCCCGGGATGGTGTTGGTCTCCAGGAGAAAGATGTCCTCTCCTCTGATCATCATGTCGGTGCGGCTGTACCCCTTCAGGTGAAGGGCGCGGTGCGCACGCTCGGCAAGGTCCATGACACGGGCGGTGAGGGCGTCGCTGATGCGGGCCGGGCAGATCTCCGTGGTGGCACCGGGGGTGTATTTGGCCTCGTAGTCGAAATAGGGGCTGTCTCCTTCGGGAATGATCTCGATGACGGGCAGGGCCTTGGGATCGTCGTTGCCGAGGACGCCGCAGGTGACCTCGGGTCCGTCAATGAAGGCCTCCACGACCACGGTGTCGTCGTAGGCAAGGCTCTTGGCGACGGCTCCGGCCAGCTCATTGGCCTCAGAGACCCGGAACATGCCGAGGCTGGAGCCTCCGCAGGCAGGCTTGACGAAGAGGGGCAGGCCGAGCTTTGTCACGGTGGCTGCCGCGTCAAAGGGCTCGCCCTTGCGGACCTGGATGGCCTCGGGTGTGGGAAGCCCCGCGTCGAGGTAAAGCTTTTTGGAGAGCTCCTTGTTCATGGCAATGGCGCTGCCCAGAACGCCTGAACCCTGGTAGGGGATCTTCAAGAGGTCGAGGAGGCCCTGGATGGTGCCGTCTTCCCCGGGGGAGCCGTGGAGGAGGATGAGGGCGACGTCCAGGGTTCCTGCGTCACGCACAAGGGCGTCAAGGCCGTCCTTGGGGTCGTACTCATGGATGGTGTATCGGTCCTGGTCCAAGGCGGCCAGGGCCTCTTTTCCGCTGACAAGGGAGACGTCCCGTTCGGGGGATGTGCCTCCGTAGATCACTGCAAGGTTCAACTTCTTCATGGTGTATCTGTCCTGAAAGGGGCCCGTGGCCCCGTTAACCGTTCTGTTTTCTGTTGAGTCTGTTGAGCACGCCCTCTTGATAGGCTTCCGGGATATCGAAGATGGCCGGGGAGCGGCCGTCGCGGAGGAGTTTTGCCTTGAGCAGCCGGAGACGCTTCATGGCACGGTAGGTTTCCGAGAGGTCGTCGCTCTCCCGGAGCAGGTCCTCCGTGCGCCTGATCTCCACATGGTCTTCAAGTTCCCGCGGAACACAGCCCGCGTTTTTGAGGATCTTGTGCGCAAGGCGCAGGTCTTCGGGGACCCGGCTGTCATCTTCCATTTCCAGGGGCTTTCCGAGGCCGGGAAGATTATCGAGTTTGCCGTCTTCCTGGGCCTTTAGAATTTTCTCTTCAATGATGCGGTTAAAACCGATACGCATGAGTGACTGAAATCCTGAAAATAGTGATCATCACGCCCTAATGGTGGTAAAAGCGGATTGTTCAACAATGTCAGTGGGTAAGGTTAAAATCGCCTGGGTCGTGTGCCCCCACACTAATAAAGGTTGGGGCTGATTTCAAGAAAGAAGTGGGAAATAGCTGTAAACCGGGGGGATTCGCTGGGCGCATCAAGCCGTGGGATGGGCCGTTTCGCGCCGGGGCCACCGGTGGTGGGCAGGGTGAAGGGGCGGGTACAAAAAAAGCCGGAGAGTTTGAGGGAAACTCACCGGCTTCTTTATAATTATGGTAGCGATGCACGGAATTGAACCGCGGACACTGCGGATATGAGCCGCATGCTCTAACCAACTGAGCTACATCGCCATATTTTTCTAAAAAAAGAAGCCGGAGAGTTTGAGGGGAAACTAACCGGCTTCTCTATAAATGGTAGCGATGCACGGAATTGAACCGCGGACACTGCGGATATGAGCCGCATGCTCTAACCAACTGAGCTACATCGCCATATTTTTAATTTAGCACTCGATGCGGATGGTGTCCATCCCGCGTCGAGACAAAAAGCTTTTAATCTATTTTGGAGCAAATGGTCAAGGGGTTTTTGATAAAAAAGTGGAAAAAAAGCCGCAGGGCTTGGCTCTTCGGCATTTTTGGCTGACCAGAAGCTGGAAATCATACGGAAATCGTCGAGGGTCTCATGATGGCCTGTGGCGGCAAGCCGTGTTGCCTAAAACGGTCCGTGGGTGCAAGCGGTGCCGGCCGGGGGTGGTGGTGTCCTTGTCTATGTTCACGGGAGGGGGAGCTTTTTTTGTGGGGCAAGGTGATGGGGCTATCGGCACGGATCTGTGATGGCAGGAGGCGCTTCCCCTTGCAGGTGGACTCGGCTTTGATTATGTCTCGTGGGTTTTTTTGCCGTTTATTATGGAAGGGCCTATGTATGGGGGGGGGGGGGGATGGGAGGCGTGAAGGGTATATGGATGAGATTTGGCCGTGTGAGGCTGCGTGGGGCGCGTTTGTGCGGTTTCCAAATAAAAAAAGGCCGCCCGAAACGGGCGGCCTTTTTATTATCGGCTCTGCAACGGATTCCCCTTAAAAGGGGGCTCCATTAAAACTCGGGCTCGATGTATTCAGGAACGTTGACGTCCTGAAGCTCGGGGCCGAGGTAGGTTCTCTCGTTGGGGGCAAGAACGCCCAGGGAGAGGCAGATCAGGGTCCAGAGGTGAACCACGTGGTAGTGCGCGCCGTAGTGCTCGCTCAGCTCATGGATCTGGGCGTGGCAGTTGTGGCAGGCAGCGATGCAGTATGTGGCACCGGTTTTCTGGATCTGAGCATCTTTGATCTTGCCGTAGGCGAGGCGCTCATCCTTGTAGCCGGACTGGAGGAAGCCACCGCCGCCGCCGCAGCAGAAGTTGTTGCTCTTGTTGGGGTACATGTCGATGAAGTTTTCTTTACCGACCACGGACTCAACGACAAAGCGCAGGTTGTCCGCCGTTTCATCCCCATAGGACTTACGGATGATCTGGCAGGGATCCTGGACGGTGAACTTGATGCCAAGTTCTTTGTTCCAGTCGGAGTTGACGGGAAGCTTGCCCTCACGGATCCACTGGGCGTAAAGGTTGTAGATGCTTTCGACTTCGAAGTTGTGCTCGATGTTGAATTTTTTCAGTCCTGCCAGGACTGAGAAGGTAACGTGCCCTCATTCGGTGTTGAGGAACGTCTTGCACCCCAATTCATTACACTTCTGTGCGCTTGTGCTGGTGAGTTTGTTCCAGCTCTCGTCATCGGAGAGGAACATGCAGTAGTTCTCACCGGCCCAGCCCTTGCTGCCGTAGGTCCAGTCGGCGCCGACGATGTTGAGGATTTTCCAGAGGGGAACCATCTCCTCGGGCTCGGTCATGGGCTCACGGGAGTTCTGGTTGAGGAAGAACTCGGCGCCCTGCTTGTCGATGGGGGCCTGGAGGTCTTTCTCTTCCCACATGGGCTGGGACTCTTTGACTTCGTCGATGACGTCTTCGCAGACGAACTCGAAGTCTTCCTGGGAACAGCCCATGGCGCTGCAGGTGTCGTTGGCTACGGCCATGTCACAGGAGCCGAGGATACCCTTGGGTCGCTCTTCTCTCGGGGTGAGCTTGCGCGCGTTGTACACCAGTTGGGGGATGTTGATCTCCATGGGGCAGATACGCTCGCAGCGCTGGCACATGCTGCACATCCAAACCCAGTCGTGTTTCGCGATCTCTTCGTCCATGCCCAGGGCCGCCATGCGCAGGAACTTTCGGGGGTCCATGTCGGCCAGTCCGGTTGCCGGACAGCCCGAGGCACAGAGCCCGCAGGTCAGACAGGCGTTGAGGTTCCCACCTTCGGGCAGGATCTCCATCACCTTGTCTTTGAAGGCACTTCTGGTGCCTCCGCCGATTTTGATTGCCTCAGCCATACTTACATTATCCTCCGTGTCATTTTTCCCGCCCCAAGCCACTGGTCGTTTCTACCGTCGATTATGGCAGGAAAGGATGATGTGCTCCCACAACACAAAAGAGCAAATCAGTCATTATATGAATGGTATAATCCGTGAAAACCTTATGCTCACAACTATTCCAAGAAAAAATTTATACCATAGTGTCCTTTTCAGGACAATAGTGTTTCTACTCTTAAAGATGAAAGCGTGTCAATAAGAATAAACAAAACATATCGAGTAAATACCCACACCCGGCAGGGAGCGGCGATACGTTTTCGGCACACCTCTTTCGCGGGGGAACGGTGTCTGTATGTTGCATGATTTCAAAGGGGAAGAGGGGATCTTCGGGACGGGGAACTGCGAGCGGGGCGGTTCGATGGGCGGGGCTTCTCCGATCAACGCCGGGGTGGCGATGGGAAGGAGGGGTTGCTGAAAAGCCTTTCAGGCCGGGGGGATGCGCAGAGTGGGATGGGGTGTTTAGGGGAGGGGGCTTTTGATGGTAGTCATCACTATTATTGATGGTAATTCCGTCCGTTGGGGCTTTGCTCTTTTTCGGGGTCAAATCCCGGTGCTCCCGCCCTGCGAAGGCCTGCCGAAAGGGCCCAGCCAAGGGCGATACCCGAGGCGTTGGCCACCATGTCCAAAAGGGAAAAACTCCGCCAGGGAAGGAATGCCTGGGCACCTTCGATGCAGATCCCGTAGGTCATGAGCAGGGCGGCGTGACGCCAGGTGAGCCGCCGGAGCGGCGTGGCGGCACACGTCAGCAGGGCCAGGTAGATATAGGCCCCGGCGTGCTGGGCTTTGTCCCAGATGTTCACGGCCAGGCTCCCCTGGACCGGCACCAGCGACAAGACGGTGATGGCGGCAATGGAAAGGACAAGGACGATGCGGGATGTGCGGGTATAAATGGATACGGGCATGGCGTTGCCGGCCCTGTACGGGCCGGCTCCTGTGGTCGGCTAGTCGGTAACGAAAAGGGCCAGGGACTCGATGACCTCTTTGTCTTCGGCTTCCATGATGTCGAGGATCTGCTTGTGGTTCCTCGCTTTGTGGATCTTGAAGATACCGCGCTTCTTGGTGAAGGTGGCGGCAAAGGCCAGGGCGTCTTCCATGAGGGCCTCGGGGTTCTCACTGGCTTTGACGAGCATCTTGCGCTCGGCGAGCTCGGGTGCACCGGCCCGGCGACCCGTGAGGTAGAGGTCGTTGAAGTGGTCGAAGGCAAAGGCCTTTTTCACGAAGGCGAGCATGCCCGGGAGGAAGGGGATGCCGAGGTCCACCTCGGGGAAGCAGAAATAGCCACGGTCGGCCCGCATGAAGCGGAAGTCACAGGCGCAGGAGAGGATGGCTCCGTTGCCGAAGGCGTGGCCGTTGATGGCGGCGATGGTGGGGACCGGCAGGGTCAGAAGCTTGGTGAATACATCGTTCATGCCGTACATGAAGCCCTTGATGTCATCGAGCTTTCCGTCGGCAAAGGCGCCTCCCATCCACTGGACGTCCACCCCTTGAGAAAAGGATTTCGGGTCCGTGGAGGTAAGGATGATGGCCGTGACCTCCTCATCGGCGATGGCCTCGTCGAGGCAGCGGTTCAGTTCCTGGGCAAAAACCAGGTTCTGGGTGTTGGCGCCGTTGTCCATCCAGACAACGGCGGTGCGGTCCTTTTTCTCCCATTTTACAACAGACATGATAACCCCCGTTAAGCATTGTAGGTCCATCGAAAACAACCGGTTCATTGGGCGCCGGAGCCGTCGGCTCAGACCCGAGGGCCCTGGCCGGAAGAGGTCGGAGGCTCTGTGATATCGGGTTTTTTGTGTGCGCATCAATGATTGCGGGATAAAACATATTTTATTATCTGATAATGGAAATGATGGAAAAAAGAAAGGGGGAAAGTTGATTTGTGTGCGAAATAAGGTGTGGGCGGCGGGGGAAGGTCTCTGTGCTTGGGTTTCTAACTTATTGATCGATAAATCAAATCATTGAAGCACAGATCTGTTTGGGTGTTCTTTTTGCTTTTATAGTTTGTGCGCTTTGTAAAATCAGGGAGGAAAAGGGGAACATGTTCTTTCACAAGGATGCCAGAGGTAGATATGCACTGTCGCGCAGGGGCAAGGGCTCTTCTGTCTGTGCGAGTCTAAATGGTTCGTAATCAAGGGTTTATCATTGATTGAGTCTGTGTTGACACCGTAAGAATATTCCTATAGATACGTTAGTATTCAGCTCGACTTACCGGGAGCTCCGTCACCGACGCAATACCATGGATGCCCATGCCTGCGGGTGATGCTGCGTCTCATCATGATCTGATGAACCCGTAGACCCTGTACGGTGATTTCAGACCCTGGGACCATGGCCACCCCACCTGTGTTCGCTTAGATGCCGCTGCTCGGCAAGCGGCCTGGGTGGGCACGAATGGCGTTGGCCTCCCCGAAGTCCCCAATTTCTAAAGAAACGAGGTAGTCATGATTATCGGCCTGGATGTGGGGGGAACCCACACGGATGTTGTGCTTATCGGGAAGGAGGGGCTGATTCGGCAGACCAAGGTGCCCACCGACCCCGAGAACCTTTTTGAATCCATCCTTTCCGGCCTGGAGAGCGTGATCCGGGACACCGACACCGCATCGGTGGAACGCATCGTGCTCAGCACCACCCTGACCACCAACGCCGTGGTGACTGGAAAACTCGAAACGGTGGGTATGGTGGTGGCGGGGGGGCCGGGCCTCGACCCCATGCTGTTCCGTTGCTGTGAGGAGTACCATACCGTTGCCGGGTCTGTGGATCATCGCGGGCGGGTGGTGGAGGGGCTGGACCGTGACGCGGTGGAGGCCCTTGCCGATGCCTTCCTTGCCAAAGGGATCCGAACGGTCGGGGTGGTGGGGAAATTTTCCACCCGCAACCCCGGCCACGAGCAGCGCATGGAAGAGATCCTCATGAAAAAAGGGATCGAGCGTGTCTTCACCGGCCACACCGTCTCCGGGCAACTTAACTTTCCTCGCAGGATTCACACCACCTTTTTAAACGCATCGGTCTACGCCATTCACCGGCGCTTCTACGAGTCCGTCCGGGACAGCCTCAAGGAAAAGGGCATCGACATTCCCATCTATATCCTCAAAGCCGACGGCGGCACCATGGAGATGGAAACCTCCATGATTCATCCCGGCGAGTCGGTGATGTCCGGGCCTTCGGCAAGCGTCATGGGATCCATTCCCTGGGCCTCGGATTCGGTGGACACTTTGGTTCTGGATGTGGGGGGGACCACCACGGACATCGCCATCCTGGTCAAGCGCGCTCCGGTACTGGAGCCCCTGGGCATCACCGTAGGACCCTGGCGCACCCTGATCCGTTCCCTGAAGAGCACCTCCGTGGGCCTGGGCGGCGACAGTCAGGTCCGTGTGGACAACGGGGCCGTGATCATCGGACCCCAGCGCCTTGGGCCTGCCATGGCCTTCGGCGGTCCGGAGCCAACCCCCACGGACGCCATGGTGGTCCTCGACCCCGACGGCACCCAAGGGGACCCTGCCCTGGCCGAGGAGGGGATGCGCCGCGTGGGAGAGGCTTTGGGTCTTTCCCCTGAGGATGCGGCCCGCAAGGTCATGGAGACCATGGGGCGCACCATTCTGGATCATGCCCGCAAGGCCGTGGCCGAGATCAACGCCAAGCCGGTCTACACCATCCACGAGATGATGGAAGGGTACCGGGTGGCCCCGGAGGAGATCCTTCTTCTCGGCGGCCCGGCCAAGGCCCTCTCCGGATACCTTGCAGACTGTACGGACAAGGCCGTGCGGCCCGTTCCGCGCTGGGGCGTCGCCAACGCTATCGGGGCGGCTCTTGCCCGCACCACCTGCGAGGTGACTCTGTTTGCCGATACGGAAAAAGGGGTGATCCTCATCCCCGAAGAGAACTACTCCAAAACCATGGACCATCACTACACCCTGGATGATGCCGAAGAGACGGCCAGGAATTTCCTGGTGGAAAAGGCGCGCCAGGCAGGCAGCCGTACGGCAAGCCCGGAGACCGAGATCGTGGAGAGCATTGCCTTCAACATCGTACATGCGCGCCACGGGCAAGAACATTCGGGTGCGGGCCCAGGTGAAGCCGGGGCTCATTGATGGGTACGATATAGCCGGTGGTGAGTAGCAAGGACTGAGGATGCAGGATGGCGTCGTTACGAGCCGTCCATATATTATAAGGACACGCATGATGATCAAAGCGGACAGAAAAACAGGGTTGGTCTTTTTTCCTGCCTTTGACTGGGCCATCGATCCCACCCACCCGGAGCGGGAGGAGCGGCTCTACCCAGGACCAGGTGTTTGAAGAGGGGCTGTTTGATATCGAGGGCATCACCGAGTTCAAGCCCGACCTGGTGACCCATGAGGACATCCGGCGGGTGCACTTCTGCGCTCCGGATATCGAGAGCGTCACCACCGAATCTCACCTCATCAGCGCAGGGGGAGCGGTGACCGTGGCCAAGGCCGTCATGGAAGGGGCCGTGGAAAAAGGCTTTGCCCTGGTGCGTCCCCCCGGGCACCATGCCATGCGGGTGGTCCACGGCAACCGGGGCTTTTGCAACATCAACATCGAAGCCATCATGATCGAGTACCTGAGGGCCAAGCACGGGGTGCGGCGCGTGGCCGTTGTGGATACGGACTGCCACCACGGCGACGGCAGCCAGGACATCTTCTGGCACGACCCGGACACCCTGTTTATATCCATTCATCAGGACGGGCGGACCCTCTATCCGGGCTCCGGTTTCATCGAAGAGCTGGGCGGGCCCAACGCCCTGGGTACCACGGTGAACATTCCCCTGCCGCCCCTTACCTCGGACGAAGGGTACCTCTGGACCGTTGAAAACGTGGTCATGCCCATCCTCGAGGATTTCAAGCCTGAGATCATCATCAACTCCGCAGGCCAGGACAACCACTTCTCCGATCCCCTCACCAACATGAACTTTTCGGCCCGGGGCTACGCCGACCTCACCGACATGCTGAGCCCGGATATCGCCGTTCTGGAAGGGGGCTACTCCATCGAAGGGGCTCTCCCGTATGTCAACACCGGGATCATCCTGGCCCTTGCAGGCCTTGACTACACCGGCATCAAAGAGCCGGGTTTCGATGCCGCCCGCATTGCCCAGCCCCCCGACGTCACCCGGCAGGTGCGCCAGATCGGTCAGGCCGTCCTCTCCACCTGGCGCCAGAGAGAGGCCCTGCAGGCCAAGCTCGTGGGCAACCACAAGACCGTGAGCCGTCGCCGCAACATCATGTACGACACAGACATGATCTATGAAATGCAGATTGATGAGATCACCGTGTGCAGGGAGTGCAAAGGCGCCCTCAAGGTGGACTCCTCCTCGGACACCGGCCACCACCTCTTCGGCGTTCACATCCCCAACGGGGTGTGCCCCGCCTGCCGTGCCAAGGCAGAACAGTGGTTCGAAGAGTCCAAAAACGGCCCCTACACCCTCCGCACCATGCAGGACCTCGATAGCCAGACATTCTACGACGAGCCCCGGGAGGCATAGGTCTTGGAGCGCCGCACCGCCGTGCCCGATGGGCACGGCACCACCTTTGCCCATCCTACATGTTCACAAAACCTCTCCACCGGTCACAGGGCGTTACCTCGTAGGATGGGCAAAGCGAAGCGTGCCCATCGTCGGGTCGAAATCCCAACGGTGCCGTTAATGCATATCCCACCGGGACGTGGTAACCTTATATCGGTATACGTGGAGTTCCCTCACCGGCTTCTGGGTATGCTCGGTTTATGCCGTGCCCGATGGGCACGGCACCACCTTTGCCCATCCTACCTGTTCACAAAACCTCTCCACCGGTCGCAGGCGTCACCTCGTAGGATGGGCAAAGCGGAGCGTGCCCATCGTGTGGTCGAAATCCCAACGGTGCCGTTAATGCATATCCCACCGGGACGTGAGAACCCCATATCGGTAAACGTGGAGTCCCCTCACCGGTTCCTGGGTATACCAGGGGCATGCCGTGCCCCATGGGCACGACACCACCTCTGCCCACCCTACATGTTTACAAAACCTCTCCACCGGTCGCAGGGCGTCACTTCGTAGGATGGGCAAAGCGAAGCGTGCCCATCGTGTGGTCGAAATCCCAGCGGTGTCGTTAATGCATATCCCATCGGGACGTGAGAGAACCCCATATCGGTATACGTGGAATCACCTCTCCGGTTGCCGGGTGTGCCAGGAGCATGCCGTGCCCGATGGTCACGGCACCACCTTTGCCCATCCTACATGGTTACAAAACCTCTCCACCGGTCGAAGGGCGTCATTCCGGATCCCTGATTCCCATCATCATGCCGCCTTGGGCCGCGCCCTGGCCCTTATGTTGTACCCGGTGCTGTCCAGGGTGTGGGTGACCTGGTCCAGCACCCACATGCCGTCAATGCCCGGCCCGATCTCTCGCAGGTCCAGGGGCGTTCCGGCCATGAGGTCGAACCGGCCGGAGCACTCCAGGGAGAGGGTGGTCTCCTGCTGCGGGCCTGTGCGGTGGGCGGTCAGGGCCCTGGTGTAGGCGGCCTCGGAGGTTGGGGCAGGCACGGTGAGCACTCGCTGGGGATGCCCGGCACCCACCAGGGCGTGTCCCTTGGCCCCTCGATGCGTGTCCTGCCAGAAGGCCAGGGTGGAGCGATAGACCTTTCTGGCCACCTGCCTCATGGACCATCGGGTGAGGTTCTCTGCCGTGAGTCGCACTGGAGGGATGGCCGTCCCCGAGGCCGTGGCTCCTTTTCCCCTGGGCAGGAAAAGAAGGCGCCCAGCGGCTGCTTTGGTCATGGCTCCGTATTGTTCTGCCAGGCGGCTGAGAAGGTGGAGATCGCTTTCGTTTTGGTCCAGATGCTCAAGATTGATTTTATCGAGGCTGCTGTGGATCTGGGGGCTGAGGCCGTGCTCCATGGCCAGGGTACGGACCAGGTCCCCCAGGCTGATTCCGTGCCAGGACCGCTCCTTGATCTCCTTGATGCTCTCGGTCATGTCAGCTGCGTTGCCCACAATGGTGAGGGTCTCGGCGGGGCCCTCCACCCGGAGTTCGTCGGCGGTGAAGCTGCCCATGGACGCCATGCCGCTTTCCGCATAGCCCAGCCACACCTCGATGCGGGCCCCCGTGTAAGGAAGAACCACCCGGTTGCCCCGGTTATCCAGTTCCAGAACGAGGGTGTCGGACCTCAGCCCGGCCTCGTCCAGAACGGCCAGGGAGATGAGCCGGTCCTTGACGGTGTCGGTGATGTCCTTGCCGTTGGCTTCAATTCTGTAGTCCGGTGTCATATCACTCCCACAATCTGATGGGGGCCTCGGTGACGGGCCCGGTGATGGTCGGAAGGGTTACGGTGAGCCCGGCAGGGAGCCTCGGGCCCCAGGCGGCAAGGCCGGGGTTGGCTTCAAGGGTCTCTTCCACCGTGCCGCAGGTGGTGCCGTAGAAGCGGTACACCACTTCGTCGAGCATGTCGTTGTCCTTGGTCTGGTAATGGGTCATTTGTCGTCTCCATAGGCGGACAGGGTCATGCGAAAGGTCTGTTTTCGCGGGATGCCGTTGGGCAGAAAAAAGGTCTGGGTCTCTTCGATGCTTTCAATGCACCAGCGTCCTCGGGTGTTGCCAAATCCGTCGGCCAGGTGCAGGGGTTTCCCTTTTTTTGCCTCTTTTCGCATGGCGTCAAGCTGGCCCAGGCCTCCTTTGTAGGTGGGGTAGATGGTGCCGGACAGCTCGATGGTCTCCTTGCCCATGCCCGTGAATTTCAGGGCCGGTCGTCGTCCGCTTCGGCTCTTCTCGGTCCAGGTGTAGGGGGTAGTGCGCCGGAGTTCCTGATAGGCCGCCGTGTCCACGGCAAACTTGTAGCCACCCAGGGCCATCATCAGGTGCTCTTTGACGCGCTGCTCTTCTTTTTCCTCTTTGGTCAGGTTCTTAGTCATAAAGCCTCCGTGCCTGTTCGCGTTTCAGGTGGCGCAGGACCTCCCGGGCCAGTTCCCGTGTGGATTGCCCTTCGGCGCCGTAGACATAGATGTTGATGGGGCCGCCGCCGGCAGAGTCCCGTTTTTTTTTTTTTTTCCTGGTGGCCTGTGCCTTTTTGTCTTGGACTGCAGGTTTATTTTTGCGTTTGCTTCCCTTGGGCTTCTGAACTGTTTTGGGCTTGGGCGCCGTGCTCCCCGGTTTCGGGGTACTGCCGACGCGTGCTCCGCCGGTGCTCTTGGCAAGGGCCGTGCCCGGTTTGGTCTTTTTCGAAGCCTTAGTGCTTTTTTTGTCTTTGGGAGATGCCTCTTTCTCCTTGGGCTCCTCGTTCTCGGATTTCTTTTTTCGGGAAAAAAGCCCTGAGAATGTTTTCCAGACAGCACCGATGACCTTGAAGGTGGGCATGAGCCAGCCCAGGGCGCCTTTGACTAACCCCATAATGCCCCCAAAGAGCCCTTTGAAGAACGCTCCCAGGGGTTTCCAGAACTTAATGATGAGCACCGCTGCCATGGCGATCCCGGCGATGGCAAGGCCGATGGGGTTGGCCATGAAAGCTGCGGACAGGGCGCGGATGCCTCCGGCCATCATGGGGATCACACGGCCTGCAAAGCCGATGAAGGTGCCCCCCAGGGCCTTGACCCCCGAGCCCATGGAGAGGAGCTTGGTGGCAACGCCCCCGATGGGGCCGCCCATGCCGGACATTGTGGTGAGACCCGTCTTCACCATGTCCAGCCCTTGTTTGGTGTTTCCCCAGATGGTCTTGGCGGTTTCGGCTTTTTCCTGAACGGCGTCGATGCCGCTGCCCACGTTGGAGAGCACCGATTGCAGGGGTTCAAATTGGGCAGGGAGGCCGAGGTCCATGTGTGCCATCTGGCCAACGCGGCCGAGGGTGGTTTCAAAGGCGGCCGTTGCTTTTTTGGCGCTTTGGAAGAGGTCGCCGGGTGTTTTTTGGGTTTTCCCACCGGCCTTGTCCGAAGCGTTTTTTTCACCCTTTTTCGATCCGCCAAGTCCCTGTTTCAGGCCAGCCCACAAGTTTTTCGCTGCGTCCACACCCTCTTTGGCGCTGTCCCAGGCTTCCTGGGCACTTGCCGCTTTCTCCTGAAGGGATTCCAACCCCTCGCTGAAATCGGTGACAACCGTGGTGAGGGGGGCAAGGCTTGCCGGAAGGGTGATGTCACCGGTGTCCAGTCCCTTGGAGGATTGCCCGAGCGACTGGAAGGATGAAGCAGCCGTCCCGATGCCCTGGAACACGGACCCAGGCGCGCCGGATTGGTTTTCCGTATTTTCAGCATCCTCTCCGTCCTTGGCGGGCTTTTTACCAAAGCCCTGCTTCAGGGATGCCCATGCGTTTTTTGCCGCATCCACGCCTTCTTTGGCGCTGTTCCAGGCCTCCTGTGCGGTGGCTGCTTTGTCTTGGAGGGATTCCAGGCCTTCACCGAAATCAGTGACCACGGTGGTAAGGGGGGCAAGGCTTGCTGGAAGGGTGATGTCACCGGTGTCCAGTCCCTTGAGAGTACCCAGGGCGGACTGGAAGGATGAAGCCGCCGTCCCGATGCCCTGGAACACGGACCCAGGCGCGCCGGATTGGTTTTCCGTATTATCAGCATCCTCTCCGTCCTTGGCGGGCTTTTTACCAAAGCCCTGCTTCAGGGACGTCCATGCGTTTTTGGCCGCATCCACGCCTTCTTTGGCGCTGTTCCAGGCCTCCTGTGCGGTGGCTGCTTTGTCTTGGAGGGATTCCAGGCCTTCACCGAAATCGGTGACCACGGTGGTCAGGGGGGCAAGGCTCGTCGGAAGGGTGAGCTCTCCTGAGCCCAACCCCTGGATGGAGCCCAGGGCTGATTGAAAGGAACCTGCCGTGGCTTGAATGCCTTGAAGGATGCTTCCGTCAGGAGCTTCCCCGGAGTCTCCCAAGTCCTCTTGCAGGGATGCCAGAGCGTTTTGCGCCGCGTCCATGCCTTCGTTTGCGCTGTCCCAGGCTTCAACCGCCGTGTCTGCGCTCTCCGTGATGTCCGTAAACGCCGATCCCAGTTTGGAGGCCGCCGCTGTGACCCGTTCAAGGGCTGTGCCGGGCCTGGCTGGACCGTCTGCGTCACCGGCCTCTTTTTTTGCCTTCCCCGGTTTTTTCTGCCGTTTTTTTTTAGCGGCTTTTCCAGGTGCCTTTGTGTCTGCTTTGGTCTGGTTGTCTTTGGGATTTCCCTTGAGGGCCTTAACGGCCGCGAAAGCCGAGCCTACACCGCCCTTGGCTTTTTCCCAGGCTTCCTGTGCCAGTTCTCCGGTCTTTTGAAGGGGAGCCACCGCCTTGCCCAGGTCCGTGATGATGGGTGCCAGGGAGCTTAAGGCATCGCTCACGGGCGTTTTGGGTTGTTTGGGAGTGGCCGTAAGGGCGGCACCCGGCATGTTTTTTTTTGCCTTTCCGGTGGCGCCTTGCGTACTGGAAAGGCCAAGGGAGAACCCCTTAAGGCTTTGCCCAACGCGGCTGATCTGATCAATCACGGCTTCACCTGCGGCCACCATGGCCTGTGCGGCCGAGGTGCCCGTGGGGAGCGTGAGCGTGTCTGTGGATTCCATCTGTTTTTCCTCAGTAAGCAGGGCAGGCCCAGGATCACGAATGCTCCGGGGTTCGTTCCTCACCCCTGCACATTCGCTGACGGCCTGCGCCCATGCCCAACAGTAAAGTTTATGTCGGTTTCTTTGGTTAGCCCGGAGATCGCTTCGAGTTATATGAACCCGGCGGTTAGACGCATGACTGTCGTGTAACGATTTCACGTTGGCCTGTGTTGGGTATTCAGTTGCCGGGTTAACATGCTTTTGGCGAAGCCCGATCCGAAGGCCGTTGCGTTTTGGCCCGAGGAACGAGGGACAAAGCGCAACGGCAACCCGCTTTCGAGGTGGCTCACCTCGCCGCCGGAGGCTGTTGTAAGCCCAGTCGTTATTCCAGGGCTTCCCTCAGGGCCTGGTGCCATGCCAGGAGCTCTTCGCCGTCGAGTTCCAGAAGCTCGCCCAACCCCCAGCCTGTGTGGGTGGCGATGTCGAGGGTGAGGGCTCTGGCTGCCGACGGACTTAGGACAAAAAATCCTGGTAGGTTTTCTGGAGCTCGGCGTAGTCCGCCATGTCCAGCTCCTGAATGAGGTCCGGGGTGACTTCACAGAGGTTGGCAAAGACGTGGATTTCGCGCTCGGCGTCGCTTTTGCCTTTTTTTTCTCCAATGAGCATGTCCCGCACCTTGGGACGTCTCATGGAAAGGGCCGTGGTTTCGATGCCGTTGAGGGTCACGGGGAATGTGAGGGTGAGGGTGGTGGTGTTCATGGGTGTCTCCTTATAAAAAAATAGAGTCGATTCAATCGTGTGTTTATTGAGGCCGACGCAGGTTTGAGAGATGTCCTCCGGCGGCCATCGGCTTTTCAGGATTCATAAAAGGCCCGTGGTGAGCCAAGGTAGTTGGAGCGCCGCACTCCTGTGCGGCTTTTTTTGGGTGCGGCGCTCCTTAAACGAATACATGGGCGCTGCCGTTCAGGGTATGCCGGTTTCACCAGCACAGCCGACACCATATGTAAAACCTGTTTGGCAAACCCGATTTTTATAAATCAGGCAAAAGGTTGGCCCCCGGCAAGGTCGCCGGAGGCGTTTAACATTATTTACTTAAATCCCAACGCCTGGCGCTGTTCGAGGAGCTGGTCCACGCCGTTGATTTTGCGGACCATGTTCTCCACGTCGAGTTCGATGAGGACTGTGCCCGCGATGGTGAGTTTGTAGTAGCGAAGGGCCACGGAGGCTTTGAGGGAGGTATCGTCCCCGGCTTTCCAGGAGCCTGCGTCCAGCTCTTTGAAGCCGCCCTGGAGGTTGATGATGATCTCATCAGTACTTTCATCGTTCTGGCGAGCGCCACGGAGGGTAAGGCTCACGGCTTTTCCGTTCACCAGGCCGAATTTTTTGTAGATCGCTTCGCTGTACTCGCCAAAGGTGAGGGTGGCTTCGAGCTTTTCCATGCCCATGTCCACCTCAACAGGGGCGTCCATGCCGCCGGCGCGGAGCTCTTCGGTTTTGAGGGTGAGCTTGGCGAATCAGTCGGTAATCTTTCCTGCGTAGCCGAGATCCGTCCACAAAGGCGGTGAAATTTTTCAATTTTTTAGGCAACATAAGGTGTCTCCTTGTTTGGGTAAGGCTCTCCCGGCCCCGTTTTGCGGGGATGTTGGGATGGGCCTGTGTGAGTTGGGGTTATGACCCGATCTGATTCAGGCAGAGTCGGGTGATGGATGATTGCGCGGTTATGTCACCACCGGTGATGTTCCGCGGGCGAAGCCCGTCAGCGAATGTGACGTCCCTGAGGAATCCGCCTTCGTCCATGGCAAGGTATTGTTACCTGCTCAACGTCAATGGGCTACGGCGCGACAAGCGAAGGGACGGAGCATTCGCGAACCTGGGGTCCAGGGGATATATCCCCTGGCTATGAGGCAGAAAGGACCTGGTTCACCAGCTCGGTGTAGTGCCCGTTGTCCCTGTGGGCCCGGAAGGTAAGGTGCTCCAGGGGTGCAGGGGGTTCGATGTCGAAGTCGAGGTAAAGCTTGCCCGCCATGAGCTGTTCCTGGCTGTTGAGCTCGGGGTCGAGCCAGCAGGAGCCGCCCAGGATGGCGCCCACGGCTTTGAGGTGCCGGAGATAGGAGCCCACGCTCTCCTGGATGTCCAGAACGAGGTTGGCGCTCATGGGGCGGTCCATGGCCCAGAGGAAGGCTTCTTCAATGCTCTCGTAGATCATGTCCGCGGTGCGGCGTACGGAGAGGAAGGCCCACATGGGGTCGGTGGCTGTGGTGCGGTTGCCCCAGAGGCGGTAGCCGTTTTTCTGGACGATGGTGGCCACGCACTTCTCATTGAGGCGGTTGGCCTCGGAGGCGGGGTCGCTCATGTGAAAGGCCACGGGCCGCGCCGTGCCCACAATGCCGTTGACGGGCTGGTTGGAGGGGCTCCACCAGAAGCCTTTTTCCGCGTCCCGCTTGGCGATCATGCCCGCAACCCGGGCTGAAGCGGGCTGCACCGCATTGGCCTTGGTGGCGGGGTCCCACACCTTGACGCCGGGATCCACCACAAACACGCGATCGCTGCCCAGGGTCTCCCGGTAGGCGATGGCATCGGTGGCGTTTGTGTTGGGGCCGTCGGCAATGACCACGGCCCGCATTTTTTCGGCCAGGCCCTGGAGCTCTGCCACCACGGGGTTGGCATCATCTCCGGTGTGGGTGCCGGTAAAACCGGGGGCGCAGAGGAGGCGGGGGCTTACCTTGACAACGCTTTCCGCGGCCAGGAATGCATGGACCCCGGTGCCGGTGGATGCATCGCCCAGGATATTGGTGAGGGTGGCTGCGTCATCGGCGCCTTCGTCCACACGTACCACCACCACCATGGCACCGGCCTGGTCAAAGATGGCGTCCAGGGCCGCCTTGAGGGTGCCCTTGTCCCCCAGGGGCGCTGCCGCCCTGGGCGTGCCGGGGATCGGGCGTGGCAGGAAAAGGGCATTGTCGGCGTCGGGTGCCGTGCCAATGAGGCCGATGACCGCGCTCTTGACAGTGCGGATGGGCCGGGTGCCGTCGTCGATTTCAATGGTTTCGATGCCGTGCAGGAATGTTTCGCTCATAATGCTTGTCTCCTTGTGTGTTGATATCTCTAATGGGGGCCGGTAACCCGGCGGTTAACCTTTATTGGTTGCATCGTATGGGGTCGGCCTGGGGGGCTGCTCCGGCCAGGGTACCTCACCCTCGGGCCAGGGAAATCCGGGCTGGTCCGGCAGGGCGCACAGGGCCTCTGCCCAGGCATGCCAGGCGTCCCGCTGTTGGGTGTAGTAAGCCAAGGCATCTGGGACTTCCCGGTTGTTGTCTATCCAGCGTGTGAGTTGTTGGATGGCGGGGCTGTATGCCTCTGAAATCTTGGTGTCGCGTTCCTGGCGTCTTGACTCGGCTACCATGGGTATGTCGACAATCCAGGCGGTTCCGTCGTGGATTTGGTGGAAATGCGATGAAGGGGGCGTTGTTAATACCCCGGGAGGCAAGAGCTCACCAATGTTTTTGATGGTGTTGTGGGTGCCATCTTTTTTCCAAAAAGAGACTCCTCGAAAATCTTTTTTAATTACCCATGTCCCGTTTTGAAGGACATTTACTTCATTTTTTTGGGTGGTCAGGGGTTGAATCATTGTTGAGGTTTTTGGGTTGAAGAGGTATTTGTCATTCGGGTTGTGTGTTTCAGGGTTATACATGGGGTTTTTGTTTGGTCGAGTTTCATTCCCTTGCATGTATTCGCCTGTTTCTGGATGAGCGTTATATAACGTAGACATTAGTAGAAAATACCTCCCCATTTAACTCTGTTGATAGGTCTTGATTCGCCTCTTCCATCATGCATTGTGTTGACATGCACAGAATCATTTTCAGCATAAGCTACGTTATTAACAACTGTTCGACGTCTCCAAATTTGGTCTGTGTCACAAAAACAGCCTTCACTTCCTAACTGTGGAGTTGCTGACATCTCTGTTGGTAAACCATGGATATGAGACTTATTTATACTATATTGTATTGTCCCAACATGGTCCCCAATAGCACCATCACCGCGATCACGGCGTTGCTCAATATCAGGGTCAATATTTGCGCCATGGTCCCAGAAGCGTGGGAATAGGCCGCGGTCATCCGGTAAATTGAAATGGTCTGAGTCTGCGAAACCATATATGGTTCCTATTTTTTTAAATAATTCAGGATAGTCAGACCGGAGCAACGAAGCGCCGTTACGCTCAAGCAACCGACGAGAGTCCATTTCTTCGATGCTAGGCACGTAGGAGAGCATAATTTCATCTCCTGCTTCATAGCCTCTTAACTCACCACACCCCACTTGGTCTGGTGTGTGGGTGTGTGGTGAGGGGGGAAACACTGTCGGCTTGTTTTTGATATTCCCCCACGTCCTTACCGATTCCCACCACGCTTTAAGCCGTTCAGGCACAACCATCTTTATCGCATCTTCGCCAGCATCCACCTCCTCCTGGGAGGCAATGGCTGCCGTGCCTCGATTGTCTTCCGTGGCCTGTGCTGTTTTTTCGGCAAGATCCTGCCGGATATCTCGGTGTGATTCCCCATGCTCGTTGTGAACCGCGATTTTTCGGTCCACGTCTCCGTTGCTAGCCACCACTAGAGGGTCCACGGTGAGGCTGACGCTGTCGGCGTTTTCAAAATGGACGGGAATGCGGATGACCATGTCCCGAACAGAGCCGTCTGCTGCCACTGGTTTTGGGGTGTCGGGAAAGTTGCCGACGATGCAGAGGGCGCCGGTTTCGTCCTTGAGGCCTACCTCACGGACGGTGAAGGGGCCCGCGTCCGAGGGCACGGCAAACTCGTAGACAAAGGTATTCGCGTCTGTACGGCTTTGGGTGATGCTGGAGATGGGGCCTTCCCATACAGGGCTTTTAAGGTCGGTCATTCCCTTGGTGGGGATCACGGGGGTGCCGCCACCGTCTCCCACCACCGCCGTGGGCATGGTGAATTTTTTATCCTGAGCAACCGATGCGCCGATCTGTTGCAGGCCAGCGTCGGTCCACAGGGTGTAGAAATCTGACATGATGCTCCTTTATCTGACGTCGTCCCCCAAGCCGATGCGGCCCAAGGGATAGATTGTGGTGACGATGCCCGAGGCCGTGGCAGCCGAAAACAGAGGCTTTTGTGTCAGGCCCTCGGGGATCAGTGAAATGGTTCCTAATTGGCTCCGCGCGTTTTTGGCACGGTTGGCAAGGGCAGACACCTCATCGTAGGTGGCGGTGTCCACGGCGTATCCGGCGGGTACCTTCACCACGAGGTCAAAGGTGCCGGGGGTACTCTCCTCGGAGTTCTTTTCCCACCACTCCTCCACCTCCACCCGGAAGCCCAAAGCAGAAAGGGCGTCTTCCACGGCACGTCGGGTTCCCTTGGTGCGGTGGAGGGCCGGGCTGTTTTGGATGACCCGTCGCTTCTGGTCCTTGGTCCAGGCAGGGTCCCAGGTGTCCACGGACAGGGCCCAGGCCAACCAGGGCAAGGTTTCCTTTAAGCACGTGGCCGGGTCCCAGAGGTGGGCCGTGGGCACGGGCAGGCTCTCCAGCCGGGCAGCAAGCACTGCGTCCAGGGCCCGTTCCAGCCGGGTGCTGTTGGGAGGCAGGATGCTCATGCGATTACCTCCAGGTTCGTGCAGTAGGCGGCCTGGTGGGCGAGGGCAGGAATGTCCGCTGTGGGGCTCGTCAAGGTGACCTTGCGTACCCCGGGCTGGTGGAGGGCGGCATAGATACCCGAGAGGGTGATGCCGTCTCCCAGCCGGTGGTGGGATTGCACGTAGTTTTTCACTGCATCCCGGGCTGCGTCCGTTGCCACCTGGGTGTCCGGTCCGTCGTAAAAGGCTAGCGTGGCATGGATGGCGTAGGGCAAAATGGTTGCTTTTTTTACGGTGACCTCGTCGGTCAAGGGCCGCACGTCGCCGTCGGCAAGGGCCGTTTCCACCGCTTGAACCACTGCGTCAGATGGGGTGCCGTCTCCCTCTCGGCCCAGGACGGTCACCTCCACCTTGCAGGGGCCGGGGTTGGTGACGGACGCGTCCCGGCATCCGGGCACCTTTAGGGCAGTGTAGAGATAGGCGCCTTCGGGCCCGGCCACGGAAAAACTCTCCGGGGCCATCTGGAGGCGCCGACGGAACTCGTCGTCGCTCTCCAGGACAGGGGGCACCGGGGGGACGGCATTGGGATCCCCGGGGTGGATCACCTTGCGAACAGCCGGGGTGAGGGCGGCCAGGTTGTCAAGATCGCTGCCCACGGCATAGGCGAGCATCACGGCCCTGGCGCTGTCGTTGATGCGCTGGCGGAGCAGAAGCTCTCTGTAGGCTCCGGCTTCCAGAAGTTTCACCACGGGGTCGGACTCCAGGTCCAGCAGGGGGGCGTCTTCCGCACCGGTCCAGTGGTCTCGAAACGTGGCTTTCCACTGGTCCAAAATGGTTTCATAGCTCAGCTTCTCGACAACGTCGGGGGCCGGGAGCCGGGTCAGGTCAATGGTCGGCAGGGCATGGCTCATTGGACTATCACTCCTTCCATGAGGATCTCCTTGCCCAGGGGAAGGTAGTCTCCCCGAAGGCTGAGGGTGAGTTGGCCCGGCCCTGCGGAGACGGACTCCACACGGGTCAGGCGAAAACGGGTTTCCCAGGTGGCCAGGGCTTCGGCCACGGCGGCGAAAATTTCCACATTGAGCCCCGGTGTCATGGGGGCGTGCATGAGCTCCGGGAGCCGGGAGCCGTAGTCCCGCCTCATGACGCGGGAGCCCAGGGGCGTTGAGAGGATGTCGCCGATGCTCTGTTTCAAGTGGTCGTAACCGGAGAGTCGGGCGCCGGTTTCAGCGTCCATCCCCACGGCAGGGGTCGTATCAGACATGGTTTCTCCTTTTTAATTGCCTCCGGCGGCCCTGCCGGGGGCCAAACTTTTGAAAAGTTTGACAAACAGGCTTCGTTTCTGGTGCACACAGCAACCTTGCATTGCCCATCTTATTTTCGAAAAGTTTTTGCGGAGCTTTTTTTAAAGCGACCCGCCGGAGGCAGTGCGGTTAAATCTGACAGCCAACGGGCTACGTTAATGAGTCTTGGTCTTTCAAAGCTTGCGGGACAGCTCGTACAAACCACCAGCTTATGTATCGGGTGAAGCCCAAGTCGAAGGCGTTTGCGTATTTTCCTGAGGGACGAAGGAAAATGCGCAAGCGCAACCCGCTTTCGAGGTGGCTCACCTCGCCGCCGGAGGCTTGCCCTTATGAGATGTTTCCGGTGTGCTCGCCGTCCGGGGCACCGGAGGTGGTGGTGACCACGGCGTGGGCGGTGATTTCGTCGATGATGCCCTGGCACAGGGCTTCCAGGCTTTTTTGGGCAAAGGCCTGGGCCTGTGCCGGGTCGGACGCCTGCACCGGCTCCAGGGCTCCTTGTCGGGTTCGGATGGCGTCTGCCATGCCTTTGGCTGTCATGGCCATGTGGCCTCCTTTACTTGGTTGAGGTGACGCTTGCGGACACATGGACATGGGGGGTACCCGTAAAGGGGCAGAGGCAGTGTCCGTTTACCGTGCCCAGGCAGGCCCCTGTGCCGTCTCCATCGTGGGTGATTCCCCCGGATCCTTTGACGGTTACCTTGCCACCGGAGGTGAGGGAGGCATCTCCGTTGCATGTGCCCTCCATGGTGCCGGGGATGGTTGCGGAGAGGGCATGTGCCTCCCGGTCGTACTGGGTGACGGCACCGTCCTGGTAAGCGGTGCGGTGAACGGTTTTTACGTCTGCGGGTGCGGGAAACGCATCCCTGGGAATGCCGGGGAGTGCCACCCCAAGGGCCGGGTCCCCGCAGGGGCACAGGAGCATCACCTGCTCTCCGGGTTCCGGGGCCCACCACTGGCTGTCGGGGCCTGCCCGGCGGGTGAGCCAGGGGAGCCAGTCCGTGACAATTCCCCCTGACGCCACCCGGACGCGGGCTGTTTTTTCATCCAGTTCCTGGACTGTTCCCACGAGGAGCAAGCTTCGGAGGCGTCGTTCCAGTTCGGCGATGCGGTACTCCAGTTCGGTCATCATGGGGTCACCTTCAGGGTTGTGTAGTCGCCTTCATGGCCCGGGCCGATGTTGGGGGCCTGGCCTGTGAAGAGGCGGGTGGGATGCTGCGCCGGGGAGGTCCAGAGGGACTCGCCCAGGCGCAGCATCTGGTTCCAGGTGAGGGTCCAGACAGCCCGTTCCCCGGAGGCCAGGGGGTGGGAGGGGCACCCCCTGGCCTCGACTCCCCCGGCGGGGTGGGCGCTGGCCAACCCCCAGGTGGTGCCGGGAATATGAGCAAGGAGTCCTTCCACCAGGTTGAGGAGGGTGGCGTCCGGGGTGACGGGGCCCGCGATCACCGCCTCCAGGGAGAGGGGAAGGTCCCACTCACCCGTGGCAGTCTCCTGGGCGGTATCGGCCCCGGCAAGGGCGACCCAGGCACGGGGCCCGTCGTCTCTGCCTTCAGGGATCGTCTCGGGAGCGAGGTCGCCCAGGCAAGGGGTGCACGCGGCCAGCCCGGGAAAAGTGCGGGTGAGGTCCGCGCAGATGGCGTGAAGCAAAGATGCGATGTGCATGGGGCTCTCCTTATGGATGACGGGGCGCAGTGTCTCACCCCGTCTGGGGTTTCGGTTTGGGTTTGATCGTTCATTGATGGGTGCCATTCTACGCAACCCCCGGTATCGTTGGGTTTCAAACGTTTCACTGCAAACAGGGGCGGGACATTCTTTGTTAATGGTCGTTCAACAGGTGGGCCTGGATCATGTCCACGGCGCCTTTGACTCCGTCCATCTTGCCGGAGAGACCGGCCACCTGCTCGGCCATGTCGTTGAGCCGGTCGTAGACCGCGGCAAGGTCCTCGTGGGAGAGGGCATGGGCCATGTCGGTCTCCAGGCGGGTGAGTCGCCCGTCCATCTGAATTTTAGCCTTATCAAGCCGTCGGGCGAGCTCTTTGAGCTCCTGGGCCTTGGCATTGAGCCGGGAGTTGAACCATACGTAGAGGCTCACGGCCAGGGTGATGAGGTACTGGATGATGTTGAACCAGAACCGGAGGGATGCGTAATCAGTGGGGTGCTGCTCCATAAGGTCTCCTTGGGATGTGTGTGGTGGTGTTGATTGAAAAGCAGGGTGCTTTAGGATTTTTGCCCGTGGAGGGGCGGTGCAGAGTAAACCACGGCAGGGGATGGAGATGGGGTTGAAGGGTTTAAAAAAAGGGAAGCATGGCAATGTGGTTTTTTTTTACACGTTGTGCGTGGTTTTCGTCGGATGGGCAAAGCGGAGCGTGCCCATCATGGGTCAATGACTCACCGAATGACCATGTGGGAGCGGCGCTTCATAAGGGGTGATGCTGGATAGGAACCAAAAATATATGGGGTGATGTGCCAACCGCCGTGCCCGATGGGCACGGCACCACCTTTGCCCATCCTACATGTAGCGCGTGGTTTTTGTCGGATGGGCAAAGGGGAGTGTGCCCATCATGGGGCAATGACCCACCGAATGACCATGTGGGTGCGGCACTTCGTAAGGGGTTATGCTGGGTCGAAACCAAAAATATATGGGGTGATGTGCCAACCGCCGTGCCCGATGGGCACGGCATCACCTTTGCCCATCCTACATGCAGCGTGAGGTTTCCGTAGGATGGGCAAAGCGGAGCGTGCCCATCATCGGGCAATGAGCCGTCGGATGGCCATGTGGGAGCGGCACTTCGTAAGGGGTGATGCTGGGTCGGAACCAAAAATATATGGGGCGATGCGCCAACCGCCGTGCCCGATGGGCACGGCACCACCTTTGCCCATCCTACATGTAGCGCGTGGTTTTCGTGGGGTGGGCAAAGCGGAGTGTGCCCATCATCGGGCAATGACCCACGGGATGACCATGTGGGCGCGGCGCTTCGTAAGAGGTGATGCTGGGTAGGAACCAAAAATATATGGGGCGATGCGCCAACCGCAGTGCCCGATGGGCACGGCACCACCTTTGCCCATCCCACATGTAGCACGTGGTTTTCGTAGGATGGGCAAAGCGGAGCGTGCCCATCATCGGGCAATAAGCCGCCGGATGACCATATGGGAGCGGCGTTTCATAAGGTGTGATGCTGGATAGGAACCCAAAATATATGGGGTGATGCGCCAACTGCCGTGCCCGATGGGCACGGCACCACCTTTGCCCATCCTACATGTAGAGCGTGGTTTTCGTAGGATGGGCAAAGCGAAGCGTGCCCATCATGGGGCATTAAATGGGATCAGGACCAGGCGAGGGGTTCCCGGCTTTTTGTCTGGCGCAGGGCGCGCTGCTTTTTGATGATGTTGTAGATCTGGGCGGTGGTGAGTTTACTCCTTGCGGCCAACTCCCGATGGTTGTCTCCGGTGAAAGCGTTGTAGATGGCCGCGTCCCGGATGGCCCGCTTGAGGCGGTCGTCCCGGGGTAGGTAGATGCTGCGGCCGCCCAGGTGGTGGGAGAGGACCACCACGATGTCCTGGGCGTGGGTCATGGCCTGGTCCGGGTCCATGTGTTCCCGGGTTTCCAGGTGGTCCGTGAGTACGTCCACGAGCTCGGTGAGAAGGGCGGGCCAGATACGGGGGGCGCTTCGGATGACGGGGTCCATGGCGTCCATGATGTGGTCGGTGTCCATCATATCGGGGGAAAAGGTCTCGGGAGTGAGGGGCTGTTTGTTCAAGGTGTGTCTCCAGTGCTTCGGGTGATGGATGGGTTCCGTGTGTACGTCACCAAACAGTTAGGGCGCCTGGCCGGGCCGTCGGGGTTTCATGGTTGGTATAACCAAAGGAATTGTGGTACGGTTGGGCCGTTACGTCCAAAGTTTGGAAAAGAATAACCAATAAACATTGGTTTATCAACAATAAAATTGGGTGTCACACAAAAAGATGTGCGTGTGGTGGCCCCCTGAGGCATAACCATGAAAAATAATGAAAAAAACAGCCAGGAGCCCTATCCGGCAGGGAGTAAGGGAAGCGGTCACGGGGCGGGTACCTCGACGGGTAACCAGGAATTTGGTGATCGTCTTAAGATGTCACGTGAAAAACTTGGCCTGAGCCAGGCCGGGTTAGGGAAAAAAATTGGTGTAACCACCACCACCGTACAGAATTACGAGTACGGCGGCTCACCCAAGGGGGATGTGCTGGTACGCATGGCCGAGGTCCTTGGCTGCTCTCTGGACTGGCTGCTCTTGGGGCAGGGATCCCACGGCGGGGCGTTGTCCGCGGAAGGTGACAGCACCTTTTCGGCCGAAGGCGTTGTGGGGCGAAATGGCGGCGAGTTCACGGTCCCCGTCCTTGAAGAACCCAACACCGACAACTACAACTGGGTCCCCATGGTGGAGGCGGAACTCTCGGCCGGGGGCGGCTCCCTCATGGCCAGCGAGCGCATCCGGGACTACTACGCCTTTCGAAAGCGTTTTATCGCCAACATCGCCACCTCTCCGAAAAATTTGGTGCTCATGCGCGTCTCCGGGGACTCCATGGATCCAGAGATCCGCAACGGGGCCACGGTGATGATCGACCTGGGCCGTCGCAAGATCAAAAACAACTGCATCTTTGCCCTGGGTTTTGAAGACACCATCATCATCAAAGAGCTGGAAAGGCTCCCCGAAGGCCGGGTCCGCATCATCTCCAAGAACCGGGAGGAGTACCCCGCCTACGAGGCTGAGGCCAACTCCCTGCGCATCATCGGCCAGGTGATCTGGGGCGATCGACTCTACCCCATTTAAAGGATCCCGCCATGAAGATTCATATGGAAAACCTCCGGCGACGTGCGCAGATCACAGCTTCGGTGCGCCGTTTTTTTACGGGTAAAGGGTACTTGGAAGTGGAGACACCGTTGTGGGTTCCGGCTCCCATCCCCGAGGCCCACATCGACCCCCTGGAGGCCGGAAACGGTTATCTCCAGGCTTCGCCGGAGTTGTGCATGAAAAGGCTCCTGGCTGCCGGGTCCGGGCCTATTTTCCAGATCACCAAGGCCTTCAGAAAAGGTGAGCGGGGAGCAAAGCACATCCCGGAGATGACCATGCTGGAGTGGTACACCCCGGGCGCGGACTACGAGTCCCTCATGGCCGACTGTCAAGGGCTCTTCCTGACTGTGGCCCAGGACCTGGGCCTGGGAAGCACCCTTTCGGTCCAGGGAAAGCCCATCCACCTGGATCGGCCCTGGAAACGACTGACCGTTAAGGACGCTTACTCCCTTTATGGCTCCGAGCCCATGGACCAAGCCCTTTCTGGAGACCGGTTCGACGAGGTCATGGGCCTTGAGGTGGAGCCCCGCCTCTGCGGTGACACCCCGGTGATCCTCTGCGACTACCCCGCCCCCATGGCCGCCCTGGCCAAAAGGAAAGAGTCGGATCCTTCGGTTGCCGAGCGCTTCGAACTCTACGTGGAGGGCCTGGAGCTGGCCAACGGCTTTACAGAACTCACCGACGCCGACGAGCAGCGAAAGCGCTTTGAAGAGGAAGTGGCCCTTCGCAAGCGCCTGAACAAATCCACCTGGCCCGTCCCCGAAGCCTTCCTCAACGACTTGCCCCACATGCCCCCCTCGGCCGGCATCGCCCTGGGTATGGATCGCCTTGCCATGCTCTTCTGCGGCGCCGAGACCATCGACGAGGTGCTCACCTTTCCGCCTGAAAGCCTGTAAGAAAACGGGAAAAACCTCCGGTGGCCAAGGGCTGAGCCCTTGGAACCCAGGTTCGCGAATGCTCCCGGCCTTCGTTCCTCAGGCCGATCACATTCGCTGGTGGGCTTTGCCCGTGTCATTCTCTAAGGGGCTGGAGCGCCGCACTCCGTGCGGCATACGTATCGCACCAGCAAAAAAGCCGCACAGGAGTGCGGCGCTCCATAAGGGCCGGCGTGGCATTCTTGAACGGCTTGCATTGCGCAGTGTCTGCGGCATGAGAAAACCCACAAACCCCACAAAAATGCCGCCATGCTTTACCCCGAGTAACGAGGGGGAAAGCATGGCGGCAACCCGCTTTCGAGGTGGCTCACCTCACCGCCGGAGTTATTCCGGTTAAAGTCAAGCAAACCCCAAACGTTTTTCATCGTGTTTTTGAAGAATGAAACGGGTCTCTCCTGCAAAGACCGTTGCCAGATGGTACACATCACGCGAATGCCTCGATAACGCAGGCCGAATGGTTACCACCATGCATTCGCCATGGGGTGTCAAGGTGCCCCCACCTTGCCGCCGGAGGCAGCCAGGTTAAAGACGCCTCCGGCGGCCCTGCCGGGGGGCAAGCTTTTGAAAAGCTTGACAAACAGGTTTTTTGCTCAATTTCACGAAACTCTTCGCGGAAGCTCTTACCCTGAGGAACGAAGGGGAGGGCTTTCGCAACCTGGGGTCCAGGGGTGGCGAAGCCACTTAAGCTAAAAATTCCCTGGCCGCCGGAGGCAGGCTTTTCCTTGCACTTTAACCATAGAAGGCACGCTTTTTTATTCGTCTTCGGTCATGGCATGGATCTCGTCGTCGGTGAGTTCGCGGCAGTGGCCTTCGGGCAGGTCTTCCGGGAGCTGAAGGGTGCCGATGCGGTCGCGGTGGAGTTTGACGACTTTGGTGCCCAGGGCTTCGAACATGCGGCGGACCTGGTGGAAGCGTCCTTCGTGGATGAGGAGTGTAGCGCGGCCCCTTCCTGAGTCGTCCGGGTCGCTGAGGGTCAGGGTGGCGGGGAGGCAGGGCCGGTCGTCGTCGGGGAGGTGCAGGCCCTTTTCCACCTGGGCCACCGCGTCCTTCGCCAGGGTGCCCTCAAAGACGACGCGGTAGCGTTTGCCCACTTTTTTGTTGGGGTGCACCAAGCGGTGGAGGAGCTGTCCGTCGGTGCTTAAGATGAGCAGGCCGGAGGTATAACGGTCCAGGCGCCCGGCAGATTTGGGTTCGGCCTGCTGCCATATCTCGGGAATCAGGTCGTAGATCAGGGGGGATTCGGAGGGGTTGTGGCTGCACGAATAGCCTTCGGGTTTGTGCAGCATGAGGTGGACCTCGGTGGGAGGCAGCTCGACCTTTTCCCCGTTGACCAGCACATCCATGGGATCCACCTGCCTCTTGGCGCTGGTCTCGATCTCCCCTTGAACGTTACTGTCCTGCGTTTGAGAAGCGCTTTCACATCCTTGCGTGTGCCGTACCCGCAATGGGCCAGCAGTTTATCCAGTCTCATGGTGTGCCTTCTATGGTTAAAATGGGTGGAAAAAGCAGGCCTCCGGCGGCGAGGTGAGCCACCTCGAAAGCATATAGCCCTTGCGCTTTGTCCCTCGTTCCTCGGGCCAAAGCGCAAGGGCCTTCGGCTCGGGCTTCGCCCGACATAAACCCTTATGGGTCTTGCGGGCTGCCTCACAAGCTTCGACGTCACAGGATACGCTTTTGTTACTTGTCCATTGTGGATTTAACCACACTGCCTCCGGTGGCCAAATGTTTGTCTGATTTTACGGCTCGCATTTGACAAGCAAGGCTTAATCACTTTCAGGCACCGTCGAAATAATTTCCATTTTTTCACATTACAAAAGTTTTTTGCGGAGCTTTTTTTCAAAAAAGCGACCCGCCGGAGGCCTTATCTGTCTGGCAACTCTTCAGCACCTTGCCTGCCAGACGTGGAACCTGGGGCTCTCTTTCAATCGCGTGACTTTGGAAAAACTCTCTTCAAGCCACCTCTTTACCGGGACCTGACGCTGGACAACCAGGGTGAGGCTCTTCGTGCGACCCGGCGCTTCCCGGATCAGGGATTCCAGGATACCGAAATCTTCGGAGACCCCTTTGTGGATGGGCGGGTTGCTGACGATCATGTCCCATGGGCCTTGCCCCTCCAGGGCATGCCAGCCGTCGCCCAGGTGGGTGTGGGCTTCGGGCACGTTGAGGCGTGTGGCCTCGACAGCCAGGGCGTCGGCATCCGATGCGTCCACGTGGGCGGCTCCCCGTGCAAGGAGGCCCGCGGTGAGGACCCCAGTTCCGCAGCCGAAGTCCAGGACGCGTCCCTGGACGTCAAGGCCGTCCAGGAGCAGGGCCGTGGCTTCGTCCATACCGCCTTTGGCAAAGAGCCCCGGGTAGGTCACCCACGGCAGAGTTTGGGCGTCCAGCACCAGCTCGCCGTGCTGAGCCCACTGGGCCAGGTCGGCCTTCATCTCTTTGGGGCCTTTGGCCTGTATAAGGCGGCATTTCTGGCGGTAGCTTACGGTGTCGACCTCGTCGAAAAGGTCGGCAAGCATTTTGGGAACGGATTTGATGCCCTCGTCGTTGGCACCATAGATATAGAGCTCGCCGTCCGGGCTCAGGGCCCCGCCAAGGGCGTGGACCGCCATCTCCACGGCGAGGCGTCCCTTGGGCAACCGCAGGGTGGCCACGTCAAAGGGCCCCGGAGACGGCCAGGCTTGGCCGGCTCGCTCGCCGGAGGACCAGCGGCTCCAGAACTCGGCTCCCAGGGCATTGGCCAGCCTCCCGTCTTCGGCGACCAGGGTTGCCCGGGGAAGCTCGGGGAGCTCTTCCTGGGCGAACCTGCTGACGTGCTCTTCGTGCAGGTCGGCACGTTTGTTCATGCGATTTTTTTTCATAACATATGTTTCCCGGGAATAATCCGTTCCTTAGAGGTTACGGCAGCGAATTCATGGCAGTACAACCGATGCGGTTGCCGATGTATTGTCCGAACTCTTTAAGCAATGTGGTACATTGTTGAGTGACACTCTTTTCTTCCATGGATTTCAGGAAAGGTGCCGTGGCAACTGATATGACAGAAAATTGCCTATGACAAGGCAAGGGAGAAAACATCGCCAGGGGGCGGTGTCGACCATGCAATTTTACTGTGAGGCGGCCTTTTATCTCTTGGAGTGTCTGGTTAACCACTTAAAATGGTAGCTGATATGTGTGATAATCTGTTTGATTGTATGAACGATATTTGTGATAATTAACGGCGAAATCTAACAGGAAACTGACGGTATCAACATTAGATATTCGATTATTTCGGGTAGGTCGAAGGTCAACAAGCAACGGGCTCCGGCACACCTGGCATCCATCCGCGCAACGGATCCTGTAAGCCATCCGAGATATGCCTTGTGTGCACGAGCCCCAACCAATCAAAGAAGGAGGCACAGGATGACGGTGAAACATGGGCTTTTGATCGGTTTGATGATGTTGGTGACCCTGGGCGCCATGGGGTGTGACTCGGACCTGACACCGGAGAACACGGTGATTGTTGTCTCTGACGGGGTGACCGGCGGCCCGGAGGGGGCCGGTGAGGTGCTGCCCAATGCCATGGTGTACAAGGTTGCCGATGCAGCGAAGGTCTCCTTTGCCGATCTGGTTTTTGCTGAAAAAGTGGAAGGGGCCCATGTGGGCTTTGCGGTGAGGGCCTTTGGTGAGACCGACTGGGTTCCCCTGATGGCAGAGGCGATCCTCACGGATGGGGACGGCCGTGCCCGTCTCTCCTCCCTGAAGGAGAGGCTTCCGGCATCCTACCTTGAAGCGGCCCCCGTGACCCTTCAGCTCCAGGCCCGGGTCTATTTCAGCGAGACCGAGTACACTGCCGATAACATGGGCATCGTTCGGGTGCTTTCCGAGGATGCGGAGCTTAACCCCGGCATGATCGCCGCGGACCATGACAACACCATCCACGCCACCGGCGGTCTCAACGCCCTTCAGGACTGGGTGGATTTTCTTAACGTGTTCCAGGGGGACTGGCCTTACGTGGACGACAAGGTGGAATCTGTGATCCCCGCCCTCATGGACGAGGGCAACGACCTTATTATCGTGACGGGCATGTTCCCGGAGCTTCGTTACGCCTGCAGGACCCAGATGATGAGCCACTTTGAAAAGGGTGCCCACCGCACCATTCCCATCATCGTCAAGGAAGACATGCTCTTTGAGCACAGCAACACCTTTAAAAAAGAGTGCCTGAAAATTTTGAAGGACCTGTACGGCGGCGCCAATGCCCGGGCCATGGTGGGGGACACCGTGCGGCAGGATGGCTACGGGGCTGTAGCGAACGAGATCCTTTATGTACCCTTTCAGATCCATTACGAGCCCGACTTCTGGCTGCTGGACACCGAAGGCTACGGTTGGATCCATCCGGATACCATTGCCTCGGATTGGGGCGAGGTGGCCGAGAAGATTGCAGAGGGCCCCGTGGTTCCGGACAATTTTTTTCTGAAGCACCACACGGGCTTTAAGAACATTGCCCACAGGGGCGGCGGTGAGCTGGCCCCGGAAAACACCCTGGTGGCCTATCGAAATTCCCTGGCTGAAGGTGCCGACACCCTGGAAGGGGACGTGCACATGACCTCCGACGGGGTGGTTGTGGTCTCCCATGACGAGACCGTGGACCGCTGCACCGACGGCACCGGCGCCATCGCGGACATGACCCTGGCCCAGGTCAAGGCCCTGGATGCCGGGTACCGGTTTACCCCGGACGGCGGGGCCACCTACCCCTGGCGTGGCAAGGGGCTGACCCTGCCCACCCTTGCGGAGGTCTTTGCCGACGGTGAACTCAGCGGTGCTCCCATGGTCCTTGAGATCAAGCAGGAGGGAAGTCTCATCGTGGACAAGGTGCTGGACCTCATCGAGGCCTACACCATGCAGGACAAGCTTATTTTGGGCGGTTTCGACAACTCGACCCTTGATTTGATCGAAGCAAAGGCCGATGAGCGGGGCCTTGACATCAAGACAATTTTTTCCACCGAAGGGGTGCTTGAGTTTACTTTTACCCCCACGGCCATCATGAAAAAAGAGGACTACGAAATGCCCGCCGACGTTCTCTGCCTTCCGGCCGCCATGATGAGCCAGGCCCTCATGGCCAAAATCCGCATCCTCGGCATGAAGTGTTATGTCTGGACCGTGAACACCGAGATCGAGATGAAGCGGCAGATGGAGTGGTTCAAGGTGGATGGCATCATGACCGACAACCCGGAGCGTCTTGAAGCCCTTATGGCGCCCTGATAGATAAGCGGATTTCACGCAACATGGCGGGCTTGATGTGTCACGCCCACCAGCAGGAAGGGGCAGTCTGTTTCTCTGAAACCGACTGCCCTTTTGCATGTGTAAGCCCTTCACCGTGCTCTTTGGCCCTTGGCCTTTCATTTGCTATGATGCTATGACCGCCAGAGCGGTTCAAATTCCCTGGCCCGGCCGGGGGCAACAGATGTGACCAAAAGACATGGGAGAAAGGCAATGGGCGGTGATTCCAACAGCCGACTGGTGTATTCCACGGAGACGGGCAGGGTCTGTCCTTCCTGCGGCAAGCCGGTGAAGAGCTGTACCTGCAGGAAAAAGAAGAAGGGGGCCCCGGCCGGTCCTGCGGTGAAGCAGGACGGTGTGGTTCGCGTCATGCGCGAGACCAAGGGCCGAAAAGGCAAAGGCATGAGCCTGGTGACGGGGGTTCCCGGGGATGCGGCTGAGCTCAAGGCCGTTGCCAAGGAGCTGAAGCAGATCTGCGGCACCGGCGGCAGCGTGAAAAACGGGGTCATCGAGATCCAGGGGGACCACCGGGACAAGTTGGTGGAGGCGCTGAAAGCCAAGGGGTTTACCGTCAAAAAAGCGGGGGGATAAAGATGCGCTCGTAAGGATTGGTTTTTCTTTGACGGATCAAAAGAAAAAACGGGCAGGGGCTTTTTTAAAGCCCCTGCCCGTTTTTTTATGGGCGAGAGAAGGGATAAACGCAGGTCACATCACAAGGGAGTGAAGATGGACCGTTGGTTATCGCGAGGTTGCCATGGCTGGTTTACTGGCTTTGGTGGCGCCCAGCTTGCGCTTCTCTCTGGAGGAAAGGATTTTTCCTGAGTTCAGGCGTGCGAGGTAGTTGTTGAGCTCCTCTTTGACTTCCGGTGCCATGATGTAGAGGCCGATGATGTTGGGGATACAGACCACGAAGATAAGGGCGTCGGCAATGTTGACGACGTACTTCAGGTTGATCATGGCTCCCGACCAGTAGACCATGCAGTAGAAGATGTTGTAGGCCAGGCCCAGTTTGGGGTCTTCGCCCACGATGTACTCGAAGGCCTTCAGCCCGTAGTAAGCCCAGGAGACCGCACAGGTGAATCCGAAGAGGATGGCGGCGAAGGTCAGGGGGTAGACGGCGAAGCTGAAGTGGCGCTCAAAGGCCCAGGAGCTCATGGGCATGCCCTGCAGGCCCATGTTGACGTACTCGGGCACGGCGATCATGGTGGTGACCACCACCAGGGCGGTGGCGAACTGAACCACGATGGTGTCGATGAAGGGCTCGATCATGGAGACAAAACCTTCGGTGACGGGCTCGTCGGTCTGGACGGCGGAGTGGGCGATGGCTGCGGTGCCCAGGCCGCATTCGTTGGAGAAGGCGGCGCGCTGAAAGCCGATCATCATGGCGGCCGCGATGCCGCCGCCGGCTGCTTTGGCGGTGAAGGCGTCGGCGATGATGAGTTTGATGGCGGGCAGGATGAAAGAGCCGTTGAGAAGGAGGACCATGGCTACCAGGGCGAGGTAGGTGAAGACCATGACGGGCACGATCCTGGTGGCCATGGAGGCGATGCGCTTCATGCCGCCGATGATGACGATGCCCACGATGACGGCACCGATGAGGCCCACGAGCCAGCCCAGGTGCATGATGGCGCCTTCGTTGTTGCACATGGTTTTAAGCTGGTTGTAGATCTGGTTGGACTGGAAGAGGTTGCCGATGCCCAGGCAGCCGAGGACCAGGCCCCAGGCGTAGAACTTGCCCACGAATTTACCGAGCCCCTCCATGCCGCGGGCGGCCAGGCCCTGGGAAAGGTAGTACATGGGCCCGCCCTTGACCGTGCCGTCTTCCTTGTAGGTACGGTACTTGGTGGCCAGGGTGCATTCGGTGAATTTGGCGGACATGCCGATAAAGGCGGCGAACATCATCCAGAAGATGGCGCCGGGGCCGCCGATCATGATGGCGATGGGGACACCGGCGATGTTGGACATGCCCACGGTGCCGGAGATGGCGGAGCACAGGGCACCGAAGTGGGACACCTCGCCTGCGGCGTGGTCGTCGATGTAGTCGCCTTTGGCCAGGCGAACGGCGTGTTTGAATCCGCGGATGTTGATGAATCCCAGGTAGCAAGTGCAGAAGAGGCCTGCGGAGATGAGGAGGCAGACGATCAGGGACCAGTCGTTGCCGAAGAGATGGACTTTGTAGAAGATAAAACCGGTGAGAAAATTAGAGATGGGCTCAAAGACGTGGTCGAGGCTGACCCCTTTTTTGGTTTCTGCAAAGGCGGGTGTCGCTGCCGCAAGGAGCAGGACGATCGCCTTGAATAAGAACTTCATAAATCCTCCAACGATGAAATGAATAACAGCAGATGGCGAACGCGACGAAGGAAAGGGGAGGGGTATCCGCCCGAAACGCTGCGTTGCGAATCGGTGAAAGGCCCATGCGACTGTTCCCGTAATCGTTCAGCCATCATGACCGGGTTCCGGTCATCGTTTCTCTTTTAACAGGATCCCCCAACCCTGCCCGTTCTGCGTCGAACGGGTTCTTAAAAGAGGAACATGTGATATGTTGGAGACGATTCTTAGCCAATATTTCTTCCGGAATCAATAGATATCTATTATCTGATACATCACGTATCAGGGATGAAGTGCGGTGCTGGGGTAAAATATATTTATCGTAATGATATGGAAAAACAATCGATTGTTTGCCCTCCGGGGCAGGTTTTGGGGGGCTTCAAAAAAAGTGTGGGGTCCGCTTCAAAGGGTGTGAGCACCGGAATGCCACGTAAATAACGGTATCAGGAAGGTGTATTGTCTGTTGTTTTGGGTGGTTAGGGTTTGTGTGTCGGTCGGTTTTTACGGGGGCGCCTTCTACAGATGGGATGGGTGTGACGCCCATTTGACGGGAGCTTCAGGGATTCTTAAAGGCGGAACGCGGTTTTTGTGCAAACCGCTGTACGCAATGCGGGAGGGGCCGGTTGGTACCCTTCACGGGATCGGAGAGGCGGCAGTGCGGTCCGGGGAGGGCCTGTGCCGGAGGTACGATACGGCTTACCGGTTTGGGAGCACCCGGGAGAGGGTCAGGAGCCCTAAGTAGACGAGCCCCGCCACGGAGATGATCACCGGGCCCGCCGAAAGATCCAGGGTGTAGCTCAAGGCCAGGCCGCTCCAGTTGAAAAAGAGGGCAAAGCCCGTGGCCAGGATCATGATGACCGAGAGGCGGCGACTTAAGGTGGAGGCGGCGGCAGCGGGCAGGGTGAGCATGGCGATGACCATGATCACGCCCACGAGGCGCACCAGGAGCACCACGGTGACGGCCGTCATGACGAGGAGGAGGATATAGAAAAAGGAGGTGTTGATGCCCCTTAAAGTGGCAAACTCCTCGTCGAAACAGATGGAGAGGAAGGTGGGGTGAAACACGACGGCAAGGAGGATGATGACCAGGTCCAGGCCCGCCACCATCAGGACATCCTGGTGTGAGATGAGGAGGATGTCCCCGAAAAGGTAGCTGGAGAGCTCAAAGTAGCCCGGGGTGAGATCGATGAAGATAAGCCCCGAGGCCATGCCCACGGCCCAGAGGGCCCCGATGATGGAGTCCTCCCGTTCCCCTGCCTTTATACTGACCAGGCCGATGAGGACCGCGGCCACGATGGCGCTAATCAGGGCCCCGGCCATGGGGTCGAGCCAGGTGACTCCCCATCGGTGTTTGAGGTAGAGGGCGGCGCCGATGCCGCCGAAGACGCAGTGGGCAATGGCTCCGGCCAGGTAGCCGATGCGCCGGGTGACCACATAGGTGCCCATGATGCCGAAGGAGATGCTGGCAAGGGTCCCTGCCGCCAGGGCGAGGCGGAGAAAGCTGCTGTTGGGGTCGAAGAGTGCGTGGAAAAATTCGATCATGGCTTATCAGGGTGCGGCATAAAGGGGGTTGGGTGTGTAAGGGCCTCGTTGATGCAGTGGCCCTGGTGGCTGCATCGGTGGTCGTGGCGCACCATGCGAAGGTCGCCTCCGTAGATTTCGTTGATGAGGGTGCCGTCCAGGCTGCTCGTGGGGTGGACCAGGACCTTTTTGTTGACGCAGATGACGCTCTTGACCACCTTGGAGACGAACCCCAGGTCATGGGAAACAACCAGGATGGTCATGCGGCTGTTCAACTTGGAGAGGAGCTCAAAGAGGGTGGCTTCGGCGGCCGGGTCCACGTTGGCCGTGGGTTCGTCCATCAAGAGAAGGGACGGGTTGCTGCACAGGGCCCTTGCGATGAGGACCCGCTGGCGCTGGCCGCCGGAGAGGCTGCTGAACGGTTTCTTCTGCTTTTCCAGGAGCCCCACCTCGTTGAGGGCGTGGCGGGCGGCTTCCCGGTCGTTTTTCGAGTAGCGCCATCGCTTTGACTGGGTGAGTCGTCCCATGAGGACCACGTCCATGACCGAGACGGGGAAGGCCATGTCCACATGGGTGTACTGGGGGCATGCAGCCACTGGTTCCAGGTTAACTCGGGATTTGCCGGAGAGGGAGACCCGGCCGGAGGTGGGGACCAGAAGACCCAGGATCAATTTGATCAGGGTGGTTTTTCCCCCGCCGTTGGGGCCCACCACCATGGCGAAGTCTCCCTTGGGCACAGTGAGGGTGACGCCGTCAAGGACCGGGTGACGGGTGTAGGAAAAGGAGACGTTGTCTAAGACGATGGCGGGTTCCATGGGATTCACCGGTTCGTTGATGTCAATGGGGCGGACGGGGTCTGTCAAGGCTCGGGCCCGCCTGAGCAAAGGGGCAAGGTATCGCGTGGTGCCGTATCCTTACTCCTTTCCCCTTCGGATTGCAACAGGAAGCAAAAAATAGAAGGTGCGCGGCGCGCAGGGCCTTACCGGGCCGGGGACCAGGGGCAGTACCCGAGGCGCGGAGACAGGCGGGTCGGGTGCATGCGGCACACCTCGGGACGGTCTTCGTAGACGCTGCAGCGGTTGCGGTTGTCAAGAAAGCAGCAGCCTCCCTTTTTGCGCGTGGCCAGGGTGAACTTACCCTTGGAGAGGTTGCAGCGGGTGATGATGCCCTCTTTTTTGAGGCGTTTCACAAGGCCCTTCATGTCAAAGGCCACCTCCTCTTCATCGGTGATGCCGAGGCGGATGAGGTCGCTGGTGGTGACCTCCACAATGAGGTAGCAGCACAGGGCCATGCAGTCTGTGCAGAGGGTGGTGTTGAATTTTTTCCAGGTAGCGGGGCGCTCGATGTCGCAGCCCCTGGTGTCCGTCTGTCGTGCCATGCCGTACTCCGGGGTTTTCGGTTTTTCAAAACCCGGGAGAATAGCACTGAAAAGACGACAGCGGGAAAAATCAAAGTTGGGCGGACGTAACGGCGTCCCACGGCGGGGTGATGACTCACCTCCGGGGACACCGCTACGGGAAAGGGGCAGGTCAGCCCCGGAACGGGCTTATTCGAAGTACTCTTTAAGGCCTTCCGATGAGGGTTTCATCCCCCTGGCGCCGGGGCTCCAGTTCACAGGGCAGACCTCTCCGTTCTCTTCAAAGAATTTCAGGGCATCCACCATGCGGATGGCCTCGTCCACGTTTCGGCCCAGGGGAAGGTCGTTGACCACCTGGTGACGGACGATGAAATCCCGGTCGATGAGGAAAAGGCCGCGAAGGGCCACGCCATGCTCTTCCGCCAGGACATCGTAGTCCTTGCAGATGGAACGGTGGATATCTGAGACGATGGGGTAGGCCACCCCTTCGATGCCCCCCTCGTTTCGGGGGGTGTTGAGCCAGGCCAGGTGACTGAAGTGGGAGTCCACGCTCACGGCCACCACCTCCACCTTTCGGTCGGCAAATTCGGGCAGGCGGTCTGAGAAGGCGTGGAGCTCGGTGGGGCAGACAAAGGTGAAGTCCAAGGGGTAGAAGAAGAGGACGATGTATCTGCCTTTAAGGTCCGAGAGCCGGAACGATTCATCAAAACTCCCGCATTTGACGGCAACGGCCTGGAAATCAGGGGCCGGTTTTCCTACGAGAACGCTCATTTTTTCCTCCATCATGGGTTCGGAGAGGGCAGAGCCCTGGTTGGCGTTTTAAAAAACGGCCTGGGCTTGAAATTGGGTCATGCGGTATTTCGAGCGTCGGGGCAAGGGGAGAAGGCGACGGAGAGCAGGAGGCGCAGGTGGACGCATCAGGGACAGGTGCCCGGGCCATCAGATAAGCATTAGTAGAAAAAGTACCATGGAAACAGAAGGGAAACAACGCCTTAAAACAGCCCGGGGCCCTTTCTGCAGTCGGAAGGAGGGTGGGACACTCCTTCGGCGTTGGGACTGCAGAAAGGGGAAGCCGACAGGCGGCAGGGTGCAGCAGGACAACGGGCCGTCACATCAGGTGACGGCGCGGTTCCGTAAGCGCACTCCCGGGTTGCGCGTCACAGGGTGGGGAGCCCCCGGCGCAGACGTGGGTTGCGGAAGCGGATCAGTCCGCTTTTTTGCGGAGGAAGGTGGGGATGTCCAGATCTTCCTCGGCGTTGATGGTCAGCCCCGCGGCTGAGGAGACGGCCGTGCCCTGGGTGCTTCCCACAGGGATGTTGTGGCGCACGTAGGCAGGCTCCTCCAGGGTGTGGGTGTTGAGCTCAAGCTCGTTCAAGGTGAGGTCACGCACCTTGCCCCGTTTTTCAATGGCATCGAGGTTGCGCTTGGGCAGGTCCACGGAAGGGGCGTCGCCCTCTTCGCCGATGCCCGTGGCAATGACGGTGATGCGCATCTCGTTGCCGATCTCTTCGTCGATGGCCTGACCCCAGATGATCTCGGCGTCTTCTCCCACCTGGTCGTGGATGAAGTCCGAGGCTTCGGTCATTTCATCCAGGGTGAGGTCCGGGCCGCTGGTGATGTTCATGAGCACGCCCTTGGCGCCACGGATGGAGATGTCCTCCAGAAGCGGGTGGGCAATGGCCTTCTGGGCCGCTTCCCGGGCCCGGTTTTCACCGGAGGCGATGCCGATGCCCATGAGGGCAAGGCCGGCACGGCGCATGGTGGTACGCACGTCGGCAAAGTCGAGGTTGACGAGGCCGGGCATCATGATGAGGTCGGTGATGCCCTTCACCGAGTGGTGGAGGATCTCGTCGGCTTTGCGGAACATGTCGATCATGGTCGCCTTTTTCTCGGCGATGCTTCGCAGGCGGTCGTTGGGGATGGTGATGACCGTGTCCGTGTGCTTTCTGAGCTCTTCCAGGCCCAGGTCGGCCTGGCGGGCGCGTTTTTTGCCCTCAAAGGAGAAGGGCCGGGTGACCACGGCCACGGTGAGGATCTCCAGCTCCTTGCAGATCTGGGCCACCACAGGGGCGGCTCCGGTGCCGGTGCCGCCGCCGAGGCCTGCGGTGATAAAGACCATGTGGCTGTCCTGGAGGGCGGAACGGATGGCGTCCACGTTTTCAAGGGCCGCCTGCTTGCCCAGCTCCGGGTTGGCGCCTGCCCCGAGACCCTCGGTGAGCTTTCCGCCGATCTGGATTTTGGTTTCGGCCTTGGAGTTTTCCAGGGCCTGGGCATCGGTGTTGGCTACGATAAACTTCACGCCGTGCAGGCTGGCCTCGATCATGTTGTTGACCGCGTTGCCTCCGGCGCCCCCGACTCCGATAACCTTGATCTTTGCCGACTTGTCACTGTCTACAAAAGAAAAACTCATCTCCCACCTCCACTCTTGTTCATCATCGGTTACTGGTCCTTTGTTATGCCGTCTCCCCGCCCGGAGCCTCGCCAACGCCCGGCAGGGTTCCGATGGAAACGGCAGATCAGAAATAGCTTGCTGTATGTCGAACGGATGTATCGGTCACCGCCCTGTGCCGGGCGGCATCCTCTCCCCTACATCACGTCGGAAAACCACTTTTTCATGCGGGTGGTGACCCGCTGAAAGATGTTGTCGTCCCGGATGCGGAACTTCTTCTCCACCTGGTTCTCGGTGCCGTAGAGCACGAGCCCCACGCCGGTGGCGTACATGGGGTTGCTGACGATGTCCACCAGGCCGCCGATCTGGCGGGGTTTGCCAAGGCGGGTGGGCAGGTCAAAGATGCTTTCGGCCACCTCGGTCATGCCGTCCAGGAGGGACGAGCCCCCGGTGAGGACGATGCCCGAGGCGATCTGGTTTTCAAGGCCGGCCCGGAAGATTTCACGCTTCACAAGGGCACAGATCTCTTCCACGCGGGGTTCCAGGATCTCTCCCAGGACCTGGCGGGGCATGCTGCGGGGCTCGCGACCGCCCATGCCCGGCACCTCGATGGTCTCCGTGGGGGAGACGGCGCTGGACAGGCAGGTGCCGTACTTGAGCTTGATCTTTTCGGCGTCGTTCTTGCTCGCCCGAAGGCCGATGGAGATATCGTTGGTGAGCTGCAGGCCGCCGATGGCCAGCACAAAGGTGTGCTGGATGTTGCCGCCGGAGAAGACGGCCAGGTCCGTGGTGCCGCCTCCGATGTCGATGAGGGCGGTGCCCAGGTCCCGCTCTTCGTCGGTGAGGACCGCGCTGCCAGAGGCCAAAGATTCCAGGACCACGTCATTGACGTCCAGGCCCGCTTTGTTGGCGCACTTGATGATGTTGTGGGCCGAGGAGGCCGCTCCCACCACGATGTGCACCTTGGCTTCCAGGCGGACGCCGGTCATGCCGATGGGGTTGTGCACCCCTTTCTGGTCGTCGACGATGTACTCCTGGGGGAGCACGTGGATCACCTCACGGTCCATGGGGATCGAAACGGCTTTTGCCGCCTCGATGACGCGGTCCACGTCGTCCTGGGTCACTTCGCGCCCCTTGATGGCGATGACGCCGTGGCTGTTGAGGCTGGTGATGTGCCCGCCCGCGATTCCGGCATAGACGGAGGATATCTCGCAACCGGCCATGAGTTCTGCTTCTTCCACCGCTTTTTTGATGGAATCCACCGTGGCCTCAATGTCGATGACCACCCCTTTGTTGAGCCCGATGGAGGGGTGGGTGCCGGTGCCGATGATGTTTACGTCGTCCCCTGAGCGTTCCCCGACAACAGCACAGATCTTTGTTGTGCCGATATCCAGGCCGACAATAATATCCTCATGTGCCTGCATGGGCATCCTCCTTTAACTTTTTGCCGGTTTGATAACAACGCTGTTGGGGTCACTGACGTCGATGGCGGCAACAGCGGTAAGGTTCACTTTTTTTTCCAGAAGGGCAAAGAGTTCGTTTACCCGCTTGATCTTTTTCTCATAGTGGCCGAATCCCAGGTCGATGCTCTGGGTCGCCCCTTCGGTGAGGAGGCGAAGGCCGGTGTCCGGGTCGGCCACGGCACCGGTCATGACAAAACGGCCCCCCTTTCGGGTCAGGCTGTCCAGCAGGGGAATAAGCTCCTTGATCTCCCTGTGGACGGTGCCGCTGCGGTTTGCGGAGGCACCGTCGGCCAAAGGCAGGCTGCCGCGCTTCAGGTTCCTGAAGACGGGAAGGCCCTCAAAGGCCTTGCTGCTCTTTTCGAAAATCTCTCCCCGGTTGTTCACCAGGTAGGGGTGACCGATCTCGGCCACGGCCACCGGGGTGTGCTCGGTGACCCGGATGATGATCCGGTTGGGAAACTCCCGAATGACGGACGCCGTATCCACCCACGGGTGGGCCACAAGGCGCGTTCGGGCCACATCCAGATTGATGCCGAAGATGTTGTCCCCGTTGTGGATGCCCGCCGTCTCCAGGACCGCCCCGTGGGTGACCACCCGATTGCCCGAGACGATGACGAACCGGGCCTTGAACAAGGGGGTCTGGGTCAGCCAGGCGTAGGAGACCACGCACAGGGCGCTGCACACGGCGGCCAGGCAGAGAAGCCCTGTCCCGAAGAGGAAGGCCCGGCGCCTCTGGCGCCGTCTCTCCAGGCGGACCGCTTCAGGTACCACGAAGCGGTTCTTTTTGGCTGGTTTACGCTTCCCTGCCGACAAGGGTCACCTCTTCTTCCAGGGTTATGCCATGGGCCTTCTGGACCTTCTCTTTGATACGTGCCGCCAGCTCCAGAATATCGGCGGTGGTGGCGCCCCCTGCGTTGACCAGGTAATTGGCGTGCAACTCGGAGACTGTCGCTCCTCCCACGGCCTCTCCCTTGAGGCCCAGATCGTCGATGAGCTTGCCCGCTGAAGGGCCGCCTTCCGGGTTCTTGAAAAAGCATCCGGCGCTGGCCTGGCCCACGGGCTGGCTTGCCTTGCGTCGGGCCAGAAGGGATTCCCGTTGGGCCAAAAGGGCGTCGCTGTCCCCGGACGTGAGCCGGAGCTTCACCTCCACAATGATGGGAAACCCGTCATTATGGCGGGTTTTGCCGTCAATGGCAAGGTGGCGGTAGCCGATTTCAAGGGCGCTGCGCGGCACGGTCCGGATTTTTCCGGAGATGTCCACCACCGTTAAAGCGTCCACAATGGACCCAAACCCCTTGGGGTCGGTGCTTGCGTTCATGGCAAGGGCCCCGCCCACGGTGCCGGGAATCCCCGTGGCAAAGGTGAGCCCCTCAAGGCCGTTCATCGCGGCATACCGGCAAAGGTGCTGGGTTTTTGACCCTGCGGGAACCGTCAGGATGGTCGACTCCCCCTCCCGTGTTTCGGTGACCTGGGTGTCGAGCCCGGCCAGGGAGATGACGGCCCCTTCGATGCCTTTGTCCCGGACCAGCAGGTTGCTGCCGCCCCCCACCACGGTGAGGGGCATGCCCTGCTGGGTGAGGAAGGCCACGGCGATGCGCAGGTCGTCGAGGCTTTCGGGTTCCAGGTAGAGGTCACAAGGGCCTCCGGTCCTGAAGGTGGTGTGGCGGGCCATGGGCTCCCCTTTTTTGAGCACGCCCTGATAGAGGGCGGAGAGGGCGGCTATGGGGTCCAGGGCGGCCATGATCAGGCCTCTTCCCGCTGCAGGTACATTTCACCCACCTTGAGGACGTCCCCTGCGCCCAGGGTCAGGAGGATGTCCCCCTCTTCCAGGGTCTCTTCCAGGTTGTCCAGTACCTCATCAAAACTGTTGCAGCAGCCCACGTCTTCATGGCCGCGTTTTTCGATCATCTCCCCCAGGCTTCGGCTGTCAACGCCGTCGATGGGCTCTTCGCTGGCCGCGTAGATGGGCAGGATCTTCAGGGTGTCCGTGTTGTAGAAGGCCCGGGTGAACTCATCGAAGAGGTCCCGGGTCCGCGTGTACCGGTGGGGCTGGAACACGGCCACGATGCGTTTCTCTGGCCAGCTCTCCCGCACGGCCAGAAGGGTGGTCTTGATCTCCGTGGGGTGATGCCCGTAGTCGTCCACCACCATGACCCCGTTTTTCTCTCCCTTTTTCTCCAGGCGCCGCTTGACCCCTTCGATGTTCTCCAGGGCACACTTGATCATGGGAAAGTCGATGCCGATCTCCCGGGCGGCGGCAATGCCGGCCAGGCAGTTGGAGACGTTGTGTACCCCGGGAAGGTTGAGGGTAATTTCCCCTAAGAGCTCGTCGTGATGATAGACCGAAAAGGTGCTGCGGCTCCCCTCAAAGGAGATGCCCCTGGCCTGGTAATCGGCCCGGGTATTGAGACCGTAGGTGGTGTAGCGGCCGGTGAGCTCCGGCAGGATCTCCTGCACGGATTCGTTGTCCATGCAGAGGATGGAGAGCCCGTAAAAGGGAACCCGCTCGGTGAACTGCACAAAGGCCTTCTTGATGGCGGCCAGGCTGCCGTAGTGGTCCAGGTGCTCCCGGTCGATGTTGGTGATGATGGCAATGGACGGGGAGAATTTCAAAAACGACCCGTCGCTCTCATCGGCCTCGGCAATGATAAAATCCCCCAGGCCGTGCATGGCGTTGGTGCCCTTGCTTTTCAGGACGCCGCCGATGACCACCGTGGGGTCGAACCCACCTTTTTCCAGGATGGCCGCCGTGATGGAGGTGGTGGAGGTCTTGCCATGGGCCCCGGCCACGGCGATGCTGTACTTCAGGCGCATGAGCTCGGCCAGCATCTCGGCCCTGGGAATGATGGGGATGCCGCTTTTTTTTGCGGCCGCCACTTCGGGGTTTTTCCCGTTGACGGCAGAGGAGGTGACCACCACGTCGGTATCGCCGATGTTCTCGGCGGCGTGGCCGATGGCGACCTTGCAGCCCAGCTCTTCCAGGCGCCTGGTGTTGGCCGAGGCTTTAAGGTCGGAGCCGGTGACGGTGTAACCCAGGCGAACGAGAATTTCTGCGATGCCGCTCATGCCGATGCCGCCGATGCCCACGAAGTGAATATGGTATTTCTTTTGGTACATGCACAGTCCTGCTTATGGTTTGCCCCGTTGTACTCAGATGATGGGGGTCAGGTCGTTTTTTTTGTGAGGTCGAGGATGCCCTCGGCCACGTGTTCCGAGGCGTCGGGATGCCCCAGTTTTTTTGCGTTTTGATCCATGGCCCCAAGGGCCTCCGGGTTGTCCAGCAGCTCTTCAAGGAGATCGGCCAGCCCGTTTCCGGTGAGGTCCGCTTCCAGGATCATGCGGGCCGCGCCGTTGTCTTCAAGGTACCTGGCGTTGATCTCCTGGTGGTTGTCCGTGGCGTGGGGGAAGGGCACCAGCACAGCGCTTTTTCCGATGGCCGTCAGCTCCGCCAGGGTGGTGGCCCCGGCCCGGCAGAGGACCAGGTCGGCCCGGGCATAGGCCCCGGACATGTTGTCGATGAAGGCCAGGACCTCTCCGTTGACTCCGGCCTCGGCATAACAGGTCTTCACCCGCTCCACATCGGCGTCGCCGCATTGATGGATGACGGTGAGCCCCATGGCCTTGAGCCGGGGCAGGGCCTCGGTGACGGCCCGGTTAAGGGCCACGGCGCCCTGGGATCCGCCCACCACCAGAAGGGTGGGGGATGCGGTGTCCCTTTGGGAGGGCTCGATGCCGAGGATCTCTTCACGCACCGGGTTGCCGGAGAGGATGCACTTTTCTTCCGGGAACCACGCCGCGCTTCCCGGAAAGGTCAGGTATATTTTCTTTGCAAACCGGGCCGACAGCCTGTTGGCGATGCCGGGGACCGAGTTCTGTTCGTGGAGCACCACCGGGCGGCGCAGGAGCCATGCGGCCAGGATCACCGGGCCGGAGGAGAAGCCTCCCACCCCCACCACCGCATCGGCACGAAAGCGGATCAACTTGATCATGCAGCCCACAACGGACAGGGGCAGCTTGACGGCGGCGGCCAGTTTTTTCTTCAGACCCAGGCCCTTGATGCCCGAGGCCCCTGCCGCAGTATGGTGAAATCCCTCCCGTGTGACGCATTTTTTTTCAAAGGCCTTGTCCGTGCCGATGAACAGCACCCTGGTGCCGGGCTTTTTCCGGCAGAAGGCCTTGGCAATGGCAATGCCTGGGAACAGGTGGCCGCCGGTGCCCCCTCCGGCCACCACGAGGCGGCACTCTTTTTTAGCGAGCATGCGGTTCCTCCCGGGCCACGTTCATGATGATACCGATGCCCGTCATGGTGCAAAGCAGTGAACTTCCCCCGTAACTCATGAGGGGAAGGGTGAGCCCCGTGGGGGGAAGCATGCCCATGGTCACCGCAAGATTGATGATAATCTGTAGCCCGATGACCGCGCAAATTCCCACGGCCAGCAGGCAGCCAAACATGTCCGGGCAGCGCATGGCCGCCAGGAAGCCCCGGGTCAACAGCAACACGTAGATGCCCAGGGCGGAAAGGACCCCGATGAGGCCCAGCTCTTCCCCCAGGATGGGGAAGATGAAGTCGGTGTGGCACTCCGGCAGGTGCTTGAGCTTAAGCTCGCTGTTGGAGAGCCCTTTGCCGGTGATGCCTCCGGAGCCGTACGCCATGAGGGACCGGGTTACCTGGTAGCCTCCGTTTTTTTCCACGGCCCAGGGGTCCATGAAGGCCTTGATTCGCGCCATGCGGTAGCCTTCCCCCGTGACAAAGAGCGTCAGGACAATGGCCAGCGGCACCAGGGGGGCTACGATGTGCAGGAGCCGGGCGCCTCCCAGAAAAAGCATGATCCAGGTGACGGCGCAGAGAACCACCACCGTGCCGAAGTCCGGCTGGAAGTTCACGATGAGGGCAATGGCCCCCAGGAGCATGAGGTGGGGGAGGACCCCGATCTCAAACTGGCGGACCTTTTCGCCCTTTTTGCTCAGGGAGGCGGCCAGGAGCATCACCAGGGCAACCTTGAGAAATTCCGTGGGCTGTATGGAAAATCCGCCGATGCGTATCCAGCGGGAGGCCCCTTTGATTTTGTGGCCGATCACCGGGAACAGGGTGGCAATGACCAGGCCCAAGGTGACTAACATAAACGGAACGGCAATTTTTTTCCAGCATCGGTAAGGAATTCGACTGGCACACGCATTAACATTGGTGCTTACCACAAAGAGGACCTGGCGCCTGAGGTAGAACAGCCCGTTGCTGCTCTGGGCCGTGGCGCTGAAAATCATCAGCAGGCCGAGCCCCACCAGGGTAAAAGTGGTGTAGAAAAGCCAGGGGTCGTAGAGACCGTAATGCCTTGTTTCCTTATCGTTAGCCATGTTGTGCTTTCAGTCGGTGGACCGATTCGCGGAACTTGTCGCCCCGTTCGTTGTAGTTGGTAAACATATCAAAGCTGGAGCAGGCCGGGGAGAGGACCACCGCGTCCCCGCTCCGGGCCTTGGAAAAGGCTTTGCTCACCGCATCGTCCAGGTCCCCGGCCTCAACCGTTTTGATGCAGGGGGCCAGGTCGGAAACGATTTTTTTTTTTGACTCGCCGATGGCCACGATGGCCCGGGCCTTTTTCTTCAGGGCGCCGGACAGGGCAGAAAAATGGCCTCCCTTGTGGCGTCCCCCCATGATAACCACGATGGGGTCGTCAAAGCCGGTCACCGCTTTTTCCACGGCATCGATGTTGGTGGCCTTGGAGTCGTTGTAAAACTTGACCCCGGAGACGGTGTCCACGTACTCAATGCGGTGGGGCAGGCCCTGGAAATTGTCCACGGCCTCCTGACCCTTCGGGGGTGGCACCGGCCGACAGGGCGGCCAGGGCCGCTGCGGCAATGTTCTGGCGGTTGTGCGCTCCCACCAGGGACGATTTCGACAGGTCGATCTTGACCTCAGGGAGCCCCGGGGTGCGGATGGTCACCTGATTCCGTGTGACGGCCGCGGCATTGGGGCCGCTTCCGCCGATGGTGAGCTTGCGGTTCTGCAGGATCCGTCCGATATCGGCCACATGGTCGTCGGCGGTGTTGAGGATGGCCACGTCGTCCTGCTGCTGGTTTTCAAAGACGCGCCCCTTGGATCGCTTGTATGCGTCAAAGTCTGGGTAGCGGTCCAGGTGGTCGTCGGTGATGTTGAGGAGTACCGACACATGGGGCCTGAAGCTTTCGATGGTGTCGAGCTGGAAGCTGCTCACCTCCACCACCACCACCTCGGCGGGGTCGTCTTTCCGTAAGTATTCGGTGAGGGGCGTGCCGATGTTGCCCCCGGTGAACACCTTCTTTCCCGAGGCGGCGAGCATCTCGCCCAGCAGGGCCGTGGTGGTTGTTTTGCCGTTGGTGCCGGTGACGGCCAGCATGGGGGCCTCGATGAACCGGGAGGCCAGTTCGATCTCTCCCACCACGGAGACGCCCATCTCACGGGCCCGCTTGATGGGAGCGATGGTGTGGGGCACGCCTGGGCTCAACACCACCAGGTCCGCGGATTCAAAGAGATGGGGCGTGTGCCCTGACAGGTCCAGGGCAATCCCCTCGGCCTCCATGGCTGCAGGCAGGTCGCCCAGGGCTTCCCTGGGCTTGGCGTCGCTGATGACGACGCTGGCCCCGCGTTCTGTGAGGAAGCGGGCGATGGAGGCCCCGGAACGGGCCAGACCCACCACAACGATGTGTTTACCGGAAAGCTTCATGGTGACTCCTATCGAATCTTGAGCGTGCTGACGGCCAGAAGGGCCAGCATGGCGGAGATGATCCAGAACCGGACGATGACCTTGGGTTCCTGCCAGCCCTTGAGCTCAAAATGGTGGTGAAGCGGTGCCATGCGGAAAATCCGCTGGCCCCCCGTCAGCTTGAAGTAGGTGACCTGGATGATAACGGAGAGGGCCTCCATGACAAAAAGCCCCCCCACGATGACCAGCAGGATCTCCTGCTTGGTGATGACGGCGATGGTCCCGAGAATAGCCCCCAGGGGCAGGGAGCCCGTGTCCCCCATGAAAATCTGGGCCGGGTAGGAGTTGAACCAGAGAAAGCCCACCCCGGCACCGGCTGTGGCACCGCAGAGGACGGCCATCTCCCCGCCGTTCTTGATAAAGGGGATCTGGAGATACTCGGCAATCCCTGCATGGCCCGAGACATAGGCAAAGACCATGTAGGTGATGCTGGCGATGATCATGGGACCGGTGGCCAGGCCGTCTAAGCCGTCTGTGAGGTTTACGGCGTTGGAGCACCCCACGATGACAAAGGCGGCAAAGAAGATGTATCCGAAGCCCAGGTCCGGCTGTACGTTTTTAAGGAAAGGCACCGTCACCGTGGTGGAAAAACCCGGAGAGCTGTAGACCAGCCACCCGATGAGAAGGGCCAGAAGGGCCTGGAGGGTGAATTTCCCCCGGGCGGAGAGGCCCTTGCTGCGCTTTTTGATCTGCATCAGGTAGTCGTCGGTAAACCCGATGAGGCCGAAGCCTGCGGCGGCCAGCAGGACGATCCAGACATACGGGTTCTTGATGTCCGCCCAGAGCAGGGAGGAGCCGATGATGGCCAGAAGGATCATCACCCCGCCCATGGTGGGGGTGCCGGCCTTGCCCAGGTGGCTTTCCGGGCCGCACTCCCGGATGTACTGTCCGATCTGGAGCCTCCGGAGCTTGTTGATGAGCCAGGGGCCCATGAGAAAGCAGATGAGAAAGGCCGTGATGGTGCCGTAAATGGTTCGAAAGGTAATGTATCGGAACAGGTTGAAAAACGAGATGTCCCCATAAAGACCATAAAGAAGGTTGTAAATCATAACGTCCTGCTACCTGCACAGCAGATCGGTGACGATCTGTTCCATGCCCATGGAGCGGGATCCCTTGACAAGGACCCAGTCTCCTGTGTGGATATCGTGTAAGATGCGCTCCAGGAGCGCCTCTTTCGTGCCTGTGTAAATACAATGGTCCGAAAGCCCTGCCTCCAGGGCGCCCAGCCTGATCTCCCCTGCGAAGTCGCCGCAGGCGTAAAGGCCTGCCACTCCCGACTCCGCGGCTTTTCTGCCCAGCTCGCGGTGGAAGCCCGGGGCTCCCTTACCGAGCTCGCGCATGTCTCCCAGGACCGCCAGGGCCCTGTGGCCTTCCTTGAGGCGGGAGAGGGTGGTGAGGGCTGCCCCCATGGAGAGGGGGTTGGCGTTGTATGTGTCGTCGATGACGTGGATGCCCGTTTGGGTCTCCCGGATGGTGAGACGACCCGGTTCAAAGGTGGCTGCCTCAAGGCCCCGGGCGATCTCGGTGAGGGAAAGCCCCGCCTGGATTCCGGCGGCTGCCGCCGCCAGGGCGTTTTGTACCATAAAGGTCCCGGCCAGGGGAATGGCGGCCCGGACCCTCTCTCCGTTGTGGCAGAGGGTGAAGCGCTGGAGGCCTTCCTCCCAGGTGATCTCCTCGGCCCGGACATGGGCGTCCTCACAGAAACCGTACCAGACGGGAGAGAGCCCGCGGTCTGAAGCGAGCTTTCTTAAGTGCGGGTCGTCCCCGTTGAGGATGACCACGGCGTCGCTCTCCAGGGTGTCCAGGAGCTCGGCCTTGGCCTCGGCCACCTGTTCCACGGTGCCCAGCCCTTCCAGGTGAGCCTCCCCGATGCAGGTGATGACGGCGACGTCGGCCCGGCAGATGTGGCCCAGGCGGGTCATCTCCCCGGGGGCGTTCATGCCAAGCTCCACCACCGACCAGCGGTGCTCGGGGGCAAGGCGCAACAGGGTTGTGGGCAGGCCCACTTCGTTGTTGAAGTTGCCGCGGGTGGCGTGGACCGCATGGCGAACCGCCAGGACCGAGGCCGTGAGGGCCCGTGTGGTGGTCTTGCCGTTGGAGCCGGTGATGGCGATGAGGCGGACGTGGCTTCGGTCACGGTTGAACCGGCCGAGGCGGCCCAGGGCGGCGAGGGTATCGTCCACCAGGACCAGGGACACTCCGGCGGCTTTCCAGCCTCCGGTCTCCACCCCTTCCATGGCGGCTGAGGCGGCCACGATGCAGCTGGCGCCTTTGTCCACGGCCACGCCGATGTACCGGTGTCCGTCGAAGGATTCGCCTTTGAGGGCGACAAAAATACTGTTATTACCGATGGATCGGGTGTCTGTGGAGACGGTCGCATGGGTGGCGTCCGGGTCTCCGAAGGCCAGTTCACCTCCGGTGGCCGCCAGGACATCCCCCGTGCTCCAGGGCATCGGGTATGACCTATCTTCTGTCTTCAACCGCCTTCAGAACCTCCTTCCTGTCGTCAAAATCGAGTCGCTTGCCGCCGATGATCTGGTAGGTCTCGTGGCCTTTGCCCGCCACCAGCACGGTGTCTCCGGGTCGGGCCGACGCCACTGCCAGGCCGATGGCCTCGCGGCGGTCGACAACCACCACGTACCCTTTTCGGGAAAAATCCTTTGAGAGACGCTCAGGTTCATACCTGAAACTTGTTTCCCCGTCTATACCCGGAACCATGTCTTCGATAATTTTTTCGGGTGCTTCACTCCGGGGATTGTCCGAGGTGAGGACGGCAAGATCGCTGTATGCCGCGCCGATGCCCGCCATCAGGGGGCGCTTGGTACGGTCCCGGTCCCCGCCGCATCCCAGCACGCAGATGAGCCGTCCCGGCACGAGGTGCCGGAGGGTGGACAGGACATTTTCAAGGGCGTCCGGGGTGTGGGCGTAATCCACAAAGAGGTGACGCCCGCAGGTGGTGTCCACGCGCTCCAGGCGTCCCGGCACCTTGAAGGCGGCAACCCCTCGCACCACGGCGTCCATGGGGATGCCCACGGAAAGGGCGGCCCCTGCAGCACAGAGAATGTTCTCCAGGTTGTAGCGGCCCGTGGCTCCGGAGGCAAAGGGTGTGCGCCCCTCGGAGGTGACGAACTCGCCTTTGATACCGTCGATGGCCACCTCGATGCGGTCGGCAGAAAGGGCCCCTGTGTCGCCTCCCACAGGGAAGACTTTGCCTGAGAGGGTCTCGGCCAGGTGGCGTCCGTGCTCGTTGGCCATGTTGATGACAGCGGCGCCGCCCTCTTTTCGGTGCCCTTCGAAGAGCTGGCGCTTGGCCTCGCCGTAGACTTCCATGGTGCCGTGGTAATCCAGGTGGTCCTGGGTGAGGTTGGTGAAAATGGCCGCGTCAAAGGCGCATCCGGCCACGCGGTCCAGGGCCAGGGCGTGGGAGGAGACCTCCATCACCGCGTGGGTGACCCCGGCTGCCGCCATGCGGGCCAGGGTATCCTGAATGTCCCGGGACTCGGGAGTGGTCATGGCGCTGGCTTCTTCTTTTCCGCAGAAACGGGTGCTGATGGTGCCCATGACCCCGGCGGAGTGGCCTGCGGCAGCAAAGATGCTCTCCATAATATAAGCCACGGTGGTTTTGCCGTTGGTGCCGGTGACCGCAACGAGGGTGAGCCTGTCGGCCGGGTTCTCGTAAAAGGTTGCCGAGATCAGCGCAAGGGCCTTGCGCGAGTCGGTGACCTGGATGTAGGGGACGGAAAGGTCGTCGTGGGGAAGCTCTCCGAGGACGGCCACGGCCCCGCGCTCAATGGCTTCCGGAATGTAGCGGTGGCCGTCCACCGCCTCTCCGGGGACAGCCACGAACAGGGCACCTTCGGTTACTTTTCGGGAGTCGTACTGAACGGCGGATACCAACGGGTCCGCCTCGGGCAGCGGGGCTGCCAGCAGGTCTCCTATATTATGTGTGAGGCAGGATAATGTCACTTCTTCTCCTCGCTCTTCAAGGCCAGAAGCAGTTTCTCCGGAATGGATTCGGTTTCCGGGGCAACATGCAGGTAGTCCAGGGTTTTGTATGCAATCTCTCGAAAGGCGGGACCGGCCACGGTGGAGCCGTAGTACCCGCCGCTTCTCGGGTCGTCCAGGACGACCACAATGCTCAGTTCAGGGTTCTTCATGGGGACAAAGCCCGCAAAGGAGGCGATGTACCGGTCTTTGAAATAGCGCTTGTCCGGCCCGATTTTCTGGGCAGTGCCGGTTTTTCCGCACACCGTGTAGCCGGTGAGGGCCGCCTTGACCCCGGTGCCACCTTCTTCGGTGACCGAGGCCATGATTTTTTTTACGAACCGGGCGGTCTCCGGGGTGATGATCCGTTTCTGGCCCGGGGATGAAAAGGCCTTCTCTCTTTCACCGTTGGGGGAGACAACCTCCTTGACGATCCAGGGTTTCACCAGCATGCCGTCGTTGGCCAGGGCAGAGTAGGCGGTTGCCAGCTGGACGGCGGTCACCGAAACCCCCTGGCCAAAGGCCACGGCCCCGGTCTCAACCCGGTTCCAGTTGGAGGCGTTGGTGAGGATGCCACGGGACTCCCCGTTGAGGTTGATGCCGCTCTTCTGGCCGAAGCCAAAGTCTTTCAACGCCGTGTACAGGGCGTTTTTGCCGATGATCTCGGAGATCTTCACCACGGCGATGTTGCTGGAGAACTTGATCACCTGCTCAAGGCTGAGCCATTCGTACTCGTGGGTGTCGTGGAAGGTGAACCCGCCGATATCATAGGCCCCGTTCTCGCAGTAAAAAATGCTGGAGCGCTTCACCTTGCCCGAGTCCAGGGCCGCGGCCACCACAAAGACCTTCATGGTGGATCCGGGCTCAAAGTCGGCGGAGACGGCGCGGTTGCTCCGGGTCTCCCCGCTGAAGGCGCCGAAGTTGTTGGGGTTGAAACCCGGGTAGTTGGCCATGGCCAGGATCTCGCCGGTTTTGGGTCGCATCACCACGGCCATGCCCGAGGAAGCCTTGTGGGTGACGGCCGCGTCTCTCAGGGCGGATTCGGCAATGTCCTGGATGTTGGCGTCGATGGTGAGGACCAGGTTGCTCCCGCTGATCTTTTCGATGGGGGCCGACTCGATGTCCACGGGCTTGCCCGTGCCGTCCCACTTAACCGTTCGGTTGGCGGTGGTGGGGCTTAAGATGTCGTTGTACCGGTACTCCAGCCCGTTGCGTCCGCCGATGTCATCGATCTTGGAGGCGCCGATGAGCTGGCCGGCCAGCTCCATGCTGGGGTAGACCCGCTTGTGGAACGGGTGGACCTCCACGCCGGGAATCTTCAGGGCGGCGACAGCCGCGCCCATTTCAGGGGAGACGGGGCGCTTGATCCAGTTGTACTTCGGGTGCCGCAGGGCCCGTTCCACCTCTTTGCGGCTCATTTTCAGGGCCGAGGCAATCTGCCGTGCCGCCTGGGGTACGTTGTCGATGGCGGCGGCCTTTCTGGGGTAGACCCCGATGGCCTTGGCCGCGATGCTCACGGCAAGGGGGCGGCCGTTGCGGTCGCTGATGGTGCCTCGCTTGCCCATGACCTTGTCGGACCGGGCAAACCGAACCTCAGCCTTGCGGCTGAGCCACCCCTGTTTGAGGACCTGCAGGGAGACCGCCTGTGTCGCAATGACCAGAAACCCCGCGGCAAACATAAGGGCGAGCAGGGTCCCCCTTGCTTTGACGCGTTTGATGGTGGTGTCGGTGTGTGCGGGCATGGTTTCCTCTATGGTTTTGACGGGCTTGAAAAATAAGGAATCAAGGCCGTTTTACTTGCTTGCTTTGTCTTGTTTGCTGGTTCCGACGGCCTACTGCGGACTTTTCAGCCGGAGGATCTGGTCCTGGGTGGGCCGCTTCAGGCCGAGTTCCTTCCGGGCTCTGCCCGTGATCTGCCGGGGTGATTTCAGGTGCGCCAGCTCGACCTTGAGACGTTTTCGGGTCTTGACCAGTTTCTGGTTCAGGATCGTCTCCGAGGCGATGGAGCGGTTGGTCAGGTGGCACCTGCTACGTACCCAGGTGTAGGTGAACCCTTCCGCCAGCAGCACCGCAAGAAACAGCAGGACGGCCAGTTGCATGGCCGGGGAGATCAAAAACTTTTTTCGGCTCATGGGACAGGTCCGTCAGAGGGTGAGGCCGGGGTTCGGCAACGTGCGCTCAGGGGCGGTTAAGCAAAGCATCCTGCCCCAGCGTTACAATTTTTCACAGGCCCTGAGGCGTGTGCTGCGTGCCATGGGATTGTCCGCCACTTCGTCGTCGGCGGGTCGAACGGCCTTGCGGGTGAGGAGCTTGACCTTCGGCTCATTTCCACAGGTGCAGATGGGGAACTGTTTCGGGCAGGTGCATCCGGTGGCCAGCTCCTTCATCTTCTGCTTGACGATGCGGTCCTCCAGGGAGTGAAAGGAGAGAACGCACAGCCTGCCGCCGGGGTTGAGGAGCCCCAGAAAATCATCCATGAACCGCTCCAGCCGATCCAGCTCACGGTTGACCGCGATGCGGATGGCCTGGAAACTCCGGGTGGCCGGATGGATCTTCTGCTTGGCCACCGCCTTGGCCGGCATGGCGTAACGGATGATGTCGGCAAGCTCCGCCGTGGTCGTGATGGGCGATGCCTGGCGCTTTTTAACGATGGCCCTGGCAATGCCCCGGGAGAAACGCTCTTCCCCGTATTTGAAGATGATATCTGCCAGCTCCTTTTCCGGGAGCGTGTTGACAAGGTCTTCGGCGGTGGTGTCACCCCGGGCGTCCATGCGCATGTCCAGGGGCTCGTCCCGCATGAAGCTGAATCCTCGGCCGCTGCCTTCAAGCTGGTGCTGCGAGAGCCCGATGTCCACCAGGATCCCGTCCACGCCGCTTACGCCGAGGTCCTTGAGTATGGCGGCGATGTTGGCAAAGTTGTCGTGGACAAGGGTGACGCTCTCACCGTGGTCGGAGAACCGTTTCCGGGCGTTTTGTATGGCGTCCATGTCCTGATCGATCCCGATGAACCGGCCCCCCGGCATGATGCGATCGATGATCAGCGCCGAGTGGCCCCCCCCGCCCAGGGTACCGTCCACAAAGGTGCCGCCCTGTTTGGGGTCAAGGGCGGTCATGACCTCTCGGGGCATGGCGGATATATGTTTGAAATCCATTTGGATCTAAAGTCCCAGTTCCATCAGCTCGTCACGAGCTTCGTCGGTTTGGAGCAGTTCTTCGATGGCGTCCTGCTCGTCTTTCAGTTTGTCTGATTGCCAGATCTCGAAGCGTTCTACCAGGCCCACGAGGGTGACCTCTCCTTCGGGCCGGATGTCGGCATAGTCCCGGAGGTCTTTGGGGATCTGTATACGCCCCTGTTTGTCCAGGGGGCACGCCTGGGCGCTGCCGATGATAAAACGCCGGATCTTGTTCATGTGCTTGCCCATGGCTTTGCGCAGCTTGGTCTCAAAAATGTCCCACTCTTCCATGGTGTAGGCGTAGAGGGCCCCGTCCAGTTTAGTCACCATCACGCACTCCTCCCGTCCCGCCTTGATGACGGATCGGAACCGCGAAGGGATGATGAGTCTCCCTTTGGGGTCCAGCGTGTGATTCGAGGTGCCTCTGAATGCGCTCATGCCAAGCCTTTGGGTGTTTGGTGCACATTACATCCACTTTACTTTTGTAAGACTACAATTTTTGGTCGAATAGTCAAGGGAAAAAACAAAATTTGTTACAAATTATTTAATGATTATATGCGATTAACCGTGTAAAAGAAAAGTGCGGTTGATGAGATGTAAAGTGGAGTGGAACGGGGTTCAGAAAAAAAAGAATCTGGGCACGGGGCCGAAAGTTCTGCGGTCAATTCAGGAAACTACCGCCTCCCTCTCGGCATCCCGGAGCAAGCATTCCCGACAGCCCGTACGCATCGCGTCGTGACGCGACATCCCATTGTCGCGGGCAGAGGTACCTCGCATTTCAAGCCGTGTATTGCGATTTTTTTTATACCTTAAATACAATTTTAGGAAACGAGACCCGTGATTTCAGTCATTCATAATCCCAACGCCAAGCAGAACCGAAAACGACCCGAGCGTGCCGAGCGGCTGGCAAAGATTCTGGAGGGTGTCGGCACCCTTCACCAGACCCGATCCGTGGAGGCGGTCCATGATGTGGCCAGGCACTGCCTGGAGACAGGGTGCAAAGTGGTGGGGGTCAACGGGGGCGACGGCTCACTTCAGATGGCCATGACCATTTTTGCCGATATCTATAAGGAGAACCCCCTGCCTTCCTTTGTGGTGATGCGCGGCGGCACCATGAACACCGTGGCGGGCGGCCTGGGCATCAAGGGGACGCCTGAGTCCATTTTGAGCAAGGTGGTCAAGGGGCTCAAAGACCAGGGCCCCCTGACCCGCATGAAGAACCAGGTCCTCTGCGCAAACGGACACCTGGGGTTCATGTCCGGGGCTGCCGTGGTGGTGAGGTTCCTGGATGCCTATTACGACGCCCCGAGCCAGGGGCCGGTGCAGGCGGTGAAGATGGGATTCCAGATTGCAGGTAGCACCCTTGCAGGCACCGGCTACGCCAAAGAGATGTTCAAGCCCGAGCCCCTTATCGTAGAGGTGGATGGAGAGCCCCTGCCCGAGACGGAGTTCAGCATCATCCTGGGCTGCACCGTGGAGGACATCAGCATGGGCTGCAGGGCAACCCCCAGAGCCTATGAGCGCAAGGGCGCCTTTCACTTCATGGCCTGCTCCCTTTCCCCCATGCAGATCGTGGGTCAGATTCCCAGGCTCTGGACCGGCCGCGACATTCCCCATGACGCCATGCACTACTCCGCCCCGGCCGAGCAGGTGACCATCCGTTCGGAAAACGGGCCCGTCCGCTGGATGCTTGACGGCGAATGCCGCACCGACGACCGGCTTGACATCAAGGTGTGGGGCGAGGTGGAGCTTCTCTGGTAAGTTCGGGGTGGCGACTTTGCTTTTTTGAGTGGCCGTATGACGCTCGTAAACAGGGCTTATGTTCTGTTTTTGCATCTGCGTGGCCCTGTCGGGAAGACAAAAAGCCGCACGGGAGTGCGGCGCTCCAGAACATTAAAGGCCGTGGCGACGTCAGCCATACCACCCGTTTTAGGTCCGGTTAAACCGATAATGGACAAGTTACGATAACGTATCCCTTAGCTTGGATGGGTGAGAGCCTGTCCGTCTAAACCACCGGCTTTTGTATCGGGCAAAGCGCAAGGGCAATCAGCTTTCGAGGTGGCCCACCTCGCCGCCGGAGGCCTTCTTTTCCCCTACGGTAACCATAGAAGGCAAATGATTAATAAAAGGCATCGATGAAAGCATACTTTATCAGGCGATTGTTGTTGGTGATCCCCACCTTTCTCGGCATCACGGTGATGGTGTTTGCCGTGACCCGGTTTGTGCCCGGGGGGCCCGTGGAGCGGATGATCGCCGAGGCGCGGGCTCAGCAGACGGGCATGGTCACAGGGGATCAGAGTCAGCCCCTGTCCGAGGACCAGATTGAGGAACTCAAGCGGTACTATGGGTTCGACAAGCCCTTGCTCCAGAGTTATGCCTCCTGGCTGGGCAAGGTGGTGACCGGGGACCTGGGGACTTCCACGCGGTATTACGACCCGGTGCTTTCCATGATTCTGGACCGGCTCCCCATCTCCCTTTACTTCGGGCTCATCTCCCTGGTGCTGGTGTACGGGGTGTGCATCCCTTTGGGGGTGGCCAAGGCCGTGCGCCACAACAGCCGGTTCGACAACATCTCCTCCCTTCTCGTCTTTACGGGCTACGCCATTCCCGGCTGGGTCATCGGGGTGCTGCTTCTCCTGCTTTTTGCGGCGCGCTGGGAGTTTTTTCCTTTGGGGGGCTTTGTGGGGGACTTTTACGACGAGCTGGATGCCTGGGGAAAGGTGAAGGACGTGGTGTGGCACACGGTGCTGCCGGTGATCTCCTATGTGGCGGGCTCCTTTGCCGTCATGACCATGCTTATGAAAAACACCCTCATGGACAACCTGGCCGCCGACTACATGCGCACGGCCGTGGCCAAGGGCCTTCCCTTTCGTAAGGCGGTGTTCCGCCACGCGCTTCGCAACAGCCTCATTCCCCTTGCCACCAGCTTCGGCAGCAACATTTCCCTGATCCTCACCGGTTCCTTCTTAATTGAAAAGGTGTTCAACATTGACGGCATGGGCCTCCTCGGCTACGAATCCGTGGTGGAACGGGACTACCCCGTTGTGCTGGGGGTGCTGGTGATCTCCTCCCTGCTTTTTCTCATCGGCAATATCCTGTCGGATATCTGCGTGGCCTTAACCGACCCAAGGGTGACCTTCGAATGATGGCGCTTAATCCCCTGACCATACGAAAGCTCAAACGATTCCGCTCCATCAAGCGCGGGTTCTGGTCTTTTGTGATCCTGATGATCCTTCTGGTGCTGGCCGTGGGTGCCGAGTTGTGGGTCAACAGCCGGGCCCTGGTGGTGAGTTATAACGGGAGCCTTGTGTTTCCCACCTACGGGGCCATGGTGCCGGGCACCGACTTTGGCCTGGATTACAGTTACGAGACCAACTATCGGAAGCTGAAAGAGCATCTTGAAGAAGAAGGGACGGGATGGGTGATCATGCCCCCCATTCCCTGGAACCCCCTGGAGACCGACCTCAAGGAGGGGGATTACCCGCCCTTTGCCCCGTCCATCGAAGGGCGGCATCTCCTGGGCACGGACACCGTGGGCCGTGATGTGCTGGCCCGCCTGGTCTACGGCTTTCGAACGGCCATTTTCTTTGCCCTGGGGCTCCTTATCGTGACCTACGGGGTCGGGGTGGGGGTGGGCTGCCTCATGGGATACCTGGGGGGGCGCTTCGACCTCTTTGTCCAGCGGCTCATTGAGATCTGGTCCAACGTGCCCTTTTTGTACGTGGTGATCATCATCGCCTCGGTGATGACCCCGGGTTTCTGGACCCTCATCATCCTCATGGCCTTGTTCAGCTGGATGGGCATGACCTGGGTGATGCGCACCATGACCTATCGGGAACGGGAGCGCGAGTACGTCCTGGCCGCCCGGGCCATGGGCGCCTCCCGGAGCCGGATTATTTTTCGCCACATCCTGCCCAACACCCTGGCCGTGGTGGTGACCTACGCCCCGTTCTCCGTGTCTGGGGGGATCGTTGCCCTGACCTCCCTGGATTACCTGGGCTTCGGCCTGCCCGCGCCCACCCCGAGCTGGGGGGAGCTGCTCAACCAGGGCTGGGCCAACATGGATGCCTGGTGGATTGCCGGGGCGGTCATCGTGGCCTTAACCGTGGTGCTCACCACCGTCACCTTTGTGGGAGAGGCGGTGAGGGAGGCGTTTGATCCGAAGATGTATACATATTATGAATAGTGAATGGTGAGTAGTCAGTAGTGAATGGTGAATAGTTGGTGGTGAATGGTGTGATTGTGCCGAGGGTGAGGGGGCACGCTGGTTATAGGGAAAACAGGTGATAGGAAAAACGGGGGAATGGGGGAGGCTAAGGGCTAAGGGCGAAAGGCGAAAGGGGGCGGGCGGCGTGTGGGCGAGCTCGGAGGTTTTTATTTTTATCAGGAGAACAGAATGCGACAACAGGTGATGGCTCGGTTCATCGTTTTGACTTTGGCTTTTTTGGTGTGGGGGGGAACCTGCCTGGCAGGCGAAACCCTGCCCGAGGGGATAACGTGGCTGACCAACCATGAGGACCCGGTCTTTGCCTCCCCGGATGCGGTGAAGGGCGGGGTGTTTCGAAGTGCCATTGCCAGCTACCCCTTGACCTTCCGCACCGTGGGGCCGGATTCCAACGGCAGCTTCCGGAGCAACATCGGGGCCAACCAGATGAGCCTGGTGGCGCTTCACCCCAACACCGAGCGTATTATCCCGGCCCTGGCCACCCACTGGGCCTTCGGGGACGACAAGAAGACCATGTACTTCAAGCTCGACCCCAGGGCGCGCTGGTCTGACGGGGTGCCGGTGACGGCCGGGGATTTTGCCTATACCATGGAGTTCATGCGTTCCAAGGATATCGTGGCGCCCTGGTACAACCGCTATTACACCGAGGAGATTGAAAAGGTTATCGTCTACGACGACCATACCCTTGCGGTGGTGAGCACCAGGGCGGAGCCGGACCTGCATTTGAAGCTTACCATTTCACCCACCCCGCGCCATTATTACGGCAAGCTTGGTAAAGACTTTGTTGCCCGGTACAACTGGAAGATCGTTCCCAACACCGGTCCTTACCAGGTCAGTTCCTTTAAAAAGGGAAAAGAGGTTGTCTTTACCCGGAAAAAGGACTCGGTGGAAGTGACCTCTCCATGACACCAAGGGCCGGTACAATGTGAACAAGGTGATCTTCCGTGTGGTGCGGGACTACAACACCCAGTGGGAGTATTTCCGCAAAGGGCGCTTCGACACCTTCCGCATCACCTATCCCAAATACTGGTACCGCAAGAGCGACACCGACGTGGTAAACAAGGGGTATGTGGAGCGGATCTGGTTTTTCAACGACACCAGGCGCCCGCCCCAGGGCTTTTACCTCAACGAGGACCGGGAGATCTTCAAGGATCGCAACGTGCGTCTGGCTTTTGCCTACGCCATGAACGTGGACAAGGTGATCAAGAAAGTGCTTCGGGGTGACTACTTCCGCCTGAAGCAGGCCTACCAGGGATACGGGGAGTACACGGACGAGAGCATCGAAGCGCGCCCCTACGACATCGGCAAGGTGGCCGAGTACATGACCGCCTCGGGGTGGGCCCGTGGGGGCGACGGCATCTGGGAGAAGGAGGGTAAACGGTTCTCCGTGGAGGTGAGCTACTCCTTTGATGAGATCACCGAGCGGCTTGTGGTGCTCAAGGAAGAAGCAAAGAAGGCCGGAGTGGAGATTCGCCTCCAGAAGCTGGACAACTCTGCGGCCTTCAAGAAATTTCTGGAGAAACGACACGACGTGGCCATGATGGCCTGGTCCACCAGCTTTCATCCGAGGTACTGGCAGACCTACCACTCGGACAACGCCCACAAGCCCCAGACCAACAACATCACCAACACAGACAACAAGGAACTGGACGAGGTCATCGACCGCTACCACAACTCCCTGGACGAAGAGGAGCGCAAGGTCCTTTCCCGGAAAATCCAGCGCATGCTCCACGATCAGGCGAACTTTGTGCCCACCATGATGGTGCCCTATTTCAGGCAGGCGTACTGGCGCTGGTGGCGGCTGCCCGAGCCCCCCGGCACCAAGCACTCCAATGACCTTTTTGACCCCTTTGGCGACAGTGTGCTCTGGTACGACAAGGCGCGCCACGAGGAGACAAAGAAGGCAATGAAAAAGAAAAAGGCATTTGATCCGGTGACCATCATCGACGAGACCTTCAAGCCGAAAGGATAGGCATGGCAGACGAGCTTCGGCAAACGGACGATCCCATTCTCTCGGTGCGGGGGCTCACCGTGGCCTTTGACACCGAGGCCGGTGTGGTCAGGGCCGTTGACAAGGTGGGCTTTGAGCTGACCCGAGGGCGCACCCTGGGGATCGTGGGAGAATCAGGCTGCGGCAAGAGCGTGACAGCCCTTTCCGTCATGCGCCTGCTGCCGCGTCCCATGGCCCGCATTGAGGAAGGGGAGGTGGTGCTGGACGGTACCGACCTTCTGGGCCTCTCCGCCGATGCCATGCAGACGGTGAGGGGCGCTTCCGTGGCCATGGTCTTTCAGGAGCCCATGGCTGCCCTGAATCCCGTCCACACCCTCTTCAAACAGGTCTCCGAGCCCCTTCGCATTCATCGGTCCGAGATGGGAAAAAAAGAGTTGCAGGCCGAGGTGGTGCGCCTTCTTTCGGCCGTGGGTATTCCCGATGCCGAAAGTCGCCTGTCCGCCTATCCTCACCAGCTCTCCGGCGGGATGCGCCAGCGGGTGATGATTGCCATGGCCCTTGCCCTGTCACCCTCCATCCTCATTGCGGACGAGCCCACCACGGCCCTGGATGTCACGGTGCAGGCCCAGATCCTCGATTTGATTCGGGACATCCGCGCCTCCATGGGCATGTCCGTGATCTTCATTACCCACGACCTGGGCGTCATTGCCGAGCAGTGCGACGACGTGGTGGTGATGTACGCAGGCAAGGTGGTGGAACGGGCCACGGTAAAGACCCTTTTCTCGGACCCCAGGCATCCGTATACCAAGGGGCTCCTCGCCTCCATGCCCCGGCTCGATTCCCCGAGGAAAACCCGTCTTGAGACCATCACCGGCCAGGTGCCCGGGCTCATGGAGCTGCCTTCGGGTTGCCGGTTCAGGAACCGTTGCCCCCATGCCATGGAACGCTGTGCAGCCGAGGTGCCGGCCGACCTGATGGTGGGCCAGGGCCATGAGGTGGCCTGCCACCTGTACGACCACCAAGGGGCTTGATCCGACCCAACGCTCAAGGTCGTTGCCAAAAGCCTGCCTTCGGCGGCCCTGCCGGGGGCCAAGCTTTTAAAAAGTGAGACAGACAGGTTGTGTAAAATGTAAAGGGTGCGCAATCGTATTTTTATGTGGGGGACGCGTTACCGGGGAGGTAGGGTGCGCTTGCGCACCGCCGAAGAATCGTAACGGTCATAAAACCACCTGTGCGGGTGACCGTCACGCCGTATAGACATAGCAAAAGATGGCGGTTTTCCAAACAAATGGTGCGCAAGTACACCCTACAGGATGTCACATAAACAGGTGCCAGGTTTTATTCTTCTTCTCGCTCCCAGGCTCTGCCTGGGAGCGAAAGGTACCCCGATACAAGGGCATCGCACCTTAACGTTGGTATCCCACACGGGCGAAGCCCGTCAGCAAATGCGCAGGGCGAGGAACGAGCCCCGGAGCATTTGCGATCCTGGGTTCCAAGGGCTCAGCCCTTGGCCGCCGGAGGCAGGTATTTTACTCTTTTTGGACACGTTGCAACCATTGGAAGGAGCGGCACGGCATGTTGACGGTGAAGGACCTGGTGAAATACTTTCCGGTGACGGGGGGCGTCTTCAAGCGCAAGGTGGGGAATGTCCACGCCGTTGACGGGGTCTCCTTTTCCGTAGCCCCGGGCGAGACCCTGGGGCTTGTGGGGGAGTCCGGGTGCGGCAAGAGCACCCTGGGGCGCACCCTGGCGGCTTTGTACGAGGCCACCTCCGGCAGCGTGCGTTTTGACGGCACGGATCTCACCACCCTCACCGAAAAAGAACTGAAACCTTTCAGGCGTCGGATCCAGATGGTGTTTCAGGACCCGTTTGAGTCCCTCAACAGCCGCCACAGCGTGGGGGAGATCATCCAGGAACCTCTGGTGATCCACGGCATCGGGGACGGACCGTCCAGGCGAAAGCGTGTGGCCGAGCTTCTGGATCAGGTGGGGCTGCCCCGGTCTGCGGAGAGTCGGTTTCCCCATGAGTTTTCGGGTGGCCAGCGCCAGCGCATCGGCATTGCCCGTGCCATCGCCCTCTCCCCGGACCTTTTGATCTGTGACGAGCCGGTTTCGGCCCTGGACGTCTCCATCCAGTCTCAGGTGATTAACCTTCTCCTCGACCTTCAGGAGGAGATGGGGCTCACCACCCTGTTCATCGCCCACGATCTGGCCGTGGTGCGTCTGGTGTCGGATCAGGTGGCCGTCATGTACCTGGGCAAGATCGTGGAGCAGACCGACGCCGACACCATCTACCGCGAGCCCCTGCATCCTTACACCCAGGCGCTGATCTCCGCCATCCCGGTGCCCGAGCCCGGGGCGCAGGGAAACCGCATCATCCTCAAGGGCGATGTGCCGTCCCCCATCCACCCCCCGTCCGGGTGCCGGTTCCACACCCGCTGCCCCCACGTCATGGACATCTGCCGCACCACAGAACCCGAGTTCCTGGACCAGGGGCAAGGGCACCTCGTGGCCTGCCATCTGTACGAGCCCCAAGTGGTTTAGGTACTTGGAAAAAGCATGCCTCCGGCTGCAAGGTGTAGCACCTTGAAAGCAAATTACCGCCGGGCTTTGCCCCTCATTCCTGTGGTCAAGTCCCAGCGGTATTCTGGCGAGCTATTGTGTGATTATTTGTTTCCGACAGCCTAACCCGGATATTTCATGAGATTATAGCCAGGCCGATCCACTTACGTACGGGCACAGCCCGGAAGCATTTGCGATCCTGGGGTGCAGGGGCTTAAGCTCCTGCCCGCCGGAGGCACGATTTTAAAACCGATTTTGTCCTTGGAGGCCTTTGTGTCCCACTCTCTTTTTACCCGGCGCGTGATTACCCTGATCCGCGCCATCCCTTCCGGCCGTGTGTGCACCTACGGCCTTCTGGCCGCGTCCGCGGGAAACCCTCGGGGGGCGCGCCAGGTCTCCCGCATTCTCCACAGCTGCTCTGAAACGGAGGGGTTGCCCTGGCACCGTGTGGTGAACCGCTTGGGGCGGATCTCTCTGACCGGCTCGTCCCGGGATATCCAGGCCGGTCTTCTTGCTGCCGAAGGCGTTGTCTTCGGCCCGGACGGCGGCCTGGATCTGGATCGCTATTTGTGGGTTCCTCCCGAAATCTCTTTTTCTTGACAATCCCCTGCAAAACCTCTACCCCTAAAACAGGGAGTAATTCCCGCGACAGGGCAACTCATAGCGACCGGATAACGCAAGGAGGGCGCAACCATGAGGCCACAGAAATTGAAGGAGATCGTCATCAACCGGGACTGGTGCAAGGGGTGCGGGGTCTGCATCCACTTTTGCCCAAAGGAGGTCCTGGAAAAAGACCCCTTTGACAAGGTGGTTGTGGCCCATCCGGAAAAGTGCACCTGCTGCAGGCTCTGTGAGCTGAGGTGCCCGGAGCTCGCCAGCGAAGTGATCGTGGAAAAGTGAATCGCCCATACCATTTGCCGATGTGACAAACGCTCAGGATCTTTAACCGTTGCGCTCCGAAAGAGGCTGCCCATATGGAAGAGACCGTTGTGTTCGTTCAGGGAAACGAAGCGTGTGTGGAAGGGGCCCTGTATGCGGGGGTCGGATTTTTTGCGGGCTACCCCATCACGCCCTCCACGGAGATCGCAGAACTTCTGGCAAGGCGGTTGCCGAAGCGCGGGGGCCGCTTCATTCAGATGGAAGATGAGATCTCTTCCATGTGTGCCATTGTCGGAGGGTCGCTCACGGGCAACAAGGTGATGACCGCCACCAGCGGCCCGGGCTTCTCCTTGATGCAGGAGGCCCTGGGCTACGCGGTGATGACCGAGATTCCCTGCGTTATTGTCAACGTGCAGCGGGGTGGCCCGTCCACGGGAAACCCCACCCATGTGGCCCAGGGGGACGTCAACCAGGCGCGCTGGGGCACCCACGGGGATCACGCCATCATCACCCTCACTGCTTCCAACCATCAGGACGTCTTTGCCATGACCGTCCACGCCTTTAACATGGCCGAGACCTACCGCACCCCTGTTATCCTCCTCTTTGATGAAGTGATCGGTCACATGCGGGAAAAGCTCGTGATCCCCGAGCCCGGCGTTTTGCCTGTGGTGGATCGGCTCCGCACTTCGGTAAAACGGGGGGTGGACTATCACCCCTACCTGCCCCGGGAGGACGGAAGGCTGCCCATGAGCGACTTCGGCGGGGTGCACCGATACAACGTCACCGGCCTCTACCACGACATGTGGGGCTTCCCTTCGGGCAAGCCCGAGGTGGTGGAGAGCTTGTTGAACCACCTGGTGGACAAGATCGAAACCAACGTCCACGAGATCACCCGCTACAAGGAAGCGTACCTGGAGGACGCGGAGGTGATCCTCCTCTCCTTTGGATCGGCCGCGCGATCGGCCCTCCACACCGTGGAGAACCGGCGCAGGCGTGGCGAAAAACTGGGTTATTTGGAGCTGCAATCCATCTGGCCCTTTCCCTCGCTTCTTGTGCGGGAAAAGTGTCGGAACGCCACGAACATCGTGGTGGTGGAGATGAACAAGGGGCAGGTGACCGAGGCGGTGAAGGCGGCCGTGGACAACCCGGAACGGGTCTTTCTGGCCAACCGCATCGACGGGGAGCTGATCTCTCCCACCAACATCAAGAACATCCTGCGGATCATCCAGGGCAAGGGGGTGTAGATGGGGACCCGAGACTATATCCGTGAGCGTTTTTTTCCGCACATGTGGTGCCCGGGATGCGGCCATGGCACGGTGCTGAACTGTCTGGTCCGGGCCATCGAGGAGCTGGCCGTGGACAAGAGCGACATCGTGGTCACCTCCGGTATCGGGTGCTCGGCGCGGATCTCAGGGTACGTGGATTTTCACTCCCTGCACACCCTCCACGGCAGGGCCCTGGCCTTTGCCACGGGCGTGAAGTTTACCCAGCCGGAGCTCACCCTCATCGTGCCCATGGGAGATGGCGACGCCCTGGCCATCGGGGGCAACCATTTTATCCACGCGGCCCGGCGGAACATCGATATCACCGCCATTGTGATGAACAACAGGATTTACGGCATGACCGGCGGGCAGTACTCCCCCATGACCTGCCCGGACGCCATGGCCACCACCGCGCCGTACGGCAACATCGACAACGCCTTTGACGCGGTGGAACTCGCCCGGGCAGCAGGTGCCTCCTTTGTGGCGCGCACCACAACCTACCACGCCAAGGAGGGGATCCAGATCCTGAAAAAGGCCATCCAGCACAAGGGGTTTTCCGTGGTGGAGTTTTTAAGCCAGTGCCCCACCCAGTTCGGCCGGAGGAATCAGCTGGCAGACGCCTCGGCCATGCTGGAGTACTTTAAGACAAACACCGCCCCCATCGGGTCGGCAAAGGCCAGGGAGAACCCCGATATCCTTGAACGGGGGATTTTTGTGGAGGAGGAGCGAACCGAATACTGCGACGCCTACGAGGCGGTGATCCGCGATTATGCCAGCAAGTGACCATGGAAAAGTACCGCATTGTGTTTTCGGGATCAGGGGGGCAGGGCGTTATCACCGCCGCCATTATCCTGGCCGAAGCAGCCGTCCTCCACGAGGGGCTCGTGGCGGTTCAGTCCCAGTCTTACGGCGCGGAGGCCAGGGGCGGGGCCACGCGTGGAGACCTCATCATCTCTGAGTTTCCCATCCTCTTTCCCAAGGTGACCCAGCCCAACGTGCTGGTGTGCCTGACCCAGGAGGCCTACGACAAATTCACCCCCATTATCGTGCGGGGCGGCCTTCTTCATCAGCGGTTGGCGCGCGCCCGCCCCCGGGAAAAAAGTCGACGCCCGCCAGGTGGGCCTGCCCATGTTCCAGACGGTCATGGAAGAGTTGGGCGACCCCGTGGCCTTCAATATCTGCATGCTGGGGGCGCTTATGGGACTCATCGGCGTGGTGCGCATGGAATCGATTCGTTCCGTCATTGAAAAGCGGGTGCCCGAGGCGTACGTGGAGATGAATGGCAAAGCCCTGGACCTGGGGCATGGTTTGGCAGAGGCGTTAACGGCTTGAGCAGGGCAGGGGGGTAACTCTTCAGATCAACACAAGCCTCCGGCGGCAAGGTGTACCACCTTGAAAGCAGATTGCGAATGCGCTTTGCCCCTCGTTCCTCGGGTCAAATCCCATTCGCCTTTCAAACAAACGTCGATCGTAACTATTCAGCTCAAAAAAGCCTCCGGCGGCCCTGCCGGGGGCCAAACTTTTAAAAAGTTTGACAAACAGGTCTTGAGTAAGCCTTCCAGGCTCTGCCGAAACAATTTTGATATTTTCTTAGGAAAGTTTTTTGCGGAGCTTTTTTCCAAGCCACGCCGGACAGGTCTCTTTAACCATGATGTCCCTTAAGAGCGAAGGGGCAGAGCATGTGCGAACCTGGGGTGCAGGGGATTTATTCCCTACCCGCCTAAGGCCGGCTTAATAAACGCTGATATTTTTTCATGAATCGGGTGTCGATGAAGGTCTTGATGTGGAAGGCGAGGCGACCGGCTGTGGTGAATCCATTTTTGTGCAGGTAGCCCGTGTTTTCCCCCAGGTTGAAGATAAGGAGATAGCTGCCCTTCGGGTCAAAGGGGGAGAGGGGCGCTCCTTCGAGCCGTGCCAGGAGGTTGTCGCGCAGCACGGCGTTTTGGCGCACCGCGTAGACCCCCACCTTGGCCAGGGGCTCGGGCTCGAAGTGGATGCAGTCCCCGCCGCCGAAGATGTCCGGGTGGTCCGTACACTGAAGGTATCGGTTGACCGTCAGGCCGCCGTCCGTGGCAGCTCGAGTCGGACAAGAGAGTGGAGGGCCTTACGCCGGTGGCATCCACGATGACGTCTGCGTGTTGGCGAGCGCCGGAGACCAAGGTCACGGCGTTTTTTTTTGGCCCGGGCCACGGCATCAGTCAGTTTGATGCCCCGTTTACTCAGGCGCCCGGTAACCCCCTGCGAACGGCGTCCGGAAACCATTCAGAACGGCTCCGCCGCGCACGGTGATGACGGGGGCCTCTCCCCGGGCCGTCTTGATGAGTTGGAGGATGTTTCCCGCCACCTCCGCCGATGAGGGGCCTCCCCCTGCAACGGAGATGTGAAGGGCCGTCTCCCGGCACCGGTCCAGGATGGCCTGCCTGAGGGAGAGAAGCGACTCAATGGGCTTTACAGGAAAAACCTCTGCGTCCGGGGCCTTTTCAAAGGGGCTTTTGACAAAGCTCCCCACGTTTGCAGACAGCACGTCGTAGCAGAGTCGCTCCCCGGACGCCAGCCGGACCGTTTTTTCAGACGGGTCGATGGCCACGGCAAGGCCCGGACCCGGCCCCCACCAGCTTTCACCGCCGCTTCGGTGTCAAAGCGAATCTCTTCCGGCGTAAAGGTGCCGCCCAGCATGCCGGGACCCATACCCGAGTAGTAGTGGTGGCGGCTCGGAGCCACCACCGTGATCTCATGGCCGTGTTCGCCAATGGCCGAAAGGGCCACCAGGGTTTCCAGGTGGGCGTGTCCGCCCCCCAGCAGGAGAAGCTTTTTTTTCATGGGAACCTCGTGTGTTGGTGCCAGGTGGGGGCACCTGGAAACCCTATGGCGAATGCATGGATGCATCCATTATACCATCGCTTTCGGGGCATTCGCGTGATGTATGACATGGGGCCACCGTTTTTGCAGGATAGGCCCGTTTCGTTCGCCTGGAAGTACTTGAAATTTGCTTGACTTTAACCGGAATAACTCCAGTGTTCAGAGATATTTTTTATCGTGTGGCGTTGCCACTCCCTGGACACCAGGTTCGGAAATGCTATTTCGTTCCCAGGCTCTGCCTGGGAATGCTGCACGGAGGCCCTGCCTCCATGGTTGCAATGTATTCACCCTGTAAGTCTTATCCAGTATGCCGTAATACGCCACTCCCGAAAGGCAATGGATATGTCAAAGCCCGTCAATAAAAGTGAGCAAACATTTGGCTCTAGGCAGGGCCATCAAAGGTAAAATTTGAATAAATGAAAAAATGGATTGTGTGTTTGATTGTGTTCAATCTCATGGGATGTGCCACCGCTCCCATGGTGAAGCAACGGAAAACCGTTAAGATGGTTCACGTGCCCCCTTCGGGTCATGCCAAGTCCGCGGGCGTCAAGGCAAAGCTCGACGCCCGGTATGCTGACTGGAAAGGGGCTCCCTACCGAATGGGGGGCAACAGCAAAAGCGGGGTGGACTGCTCCGGTTTTGTCCACCGGACCTTTCGGGAGACCTTTGGGGTGACCATTCCCAGAACCACCCGCCGCCTTGCAAAAACAGGTACGCCGGTCAAGAGAAGCGAGCTGCGCGTGGGGGATCTGGTGCTCTTTAAAACAGGCATCACCCTTCGCCACGTGGGTATCTACATGGGCAGCGATACCTTTCTCCATGTCTCCACTCAAAAAGGGGTGACCGTCTCCAGCTTGAACAATCCCTACTGGCGGAAACGGTACTGGACCGCCCGGCGGGTGAAACACTAACCTCGAAATTTTGCCTCCAACGGGGCTTGGGGCAGAGGACGATACATGTAAAAAGGTCGGTTTGTGGGTAACATTCGGACGGTTCGAGGTGTTCACAGGGCCTGTTTGTCAAACCCGCTTTTTTAAGCTGGAGAAGGTTTGGAACCCGGCAGGTAATAGCTCAATGGTTACGTCTTTTTTCTTCCGGGGGTGATCACGCTTCGTAGCGACACACCAACGCTGAAATCGTTCGCTTCCGTTACCTCGATGGGTTTATAGCGTTCGTTTTCCGCCTCAAGAAAAATTCGATCCCCCTGGCACCTAAGGCGTTTCACTGTCAGCTCCCCGTTTAAGATGGCAATGACCACACGCCGATCCGTGGGCTCCAGGGAGCGGTCCACGATCAAGAGGTCCTCCGGGTGAATTCCGGCCCCGATCATGGAGTCGCCGGTTACGCGTACAAAAAAGGTGGCGGCCGGGTGCCGCACCAAATATTCGTTCAGGTCCAGGGACCCCTCCACAAAATCTTCCGCCGGAGACGGGAACCCCGCAACAACCCGACTCATGAACAGGGGCCTTCGGCACGACACCGAGGTGTCGGCCTTGTTTATTCGTTTAATCTTCATACCGCTCAATATATCCCATCCCGACCATATCCGCAAAAGCCGGTTCGTACCCAATGGGGCGCTTTCTCGCTTTGCTCGCAGGGAACCGTTCTGTGTATCGGCAAAGGCTCCCTCAATGTTCGAGTAAATCGAATCAACTTAGGGAGCCTTCGCTGTGTACTGTGGGGCGGTTGTATCTGGGAGGATTATCTTTTTTCACCGAGGGAGTTGATTTCTGTCAGCCGGTTTCCTTCGAACACCAGGCTATAATAATACGTGCTGTTGTAATTTGTCGTTTTGATGGTCCACTCCTCGATCTTCATCACCCGGATCCTTTTTTCTGACGTGGAGCCATGGGTGGATTCGGTCTCCACGCGATCAATGTAGCCCAGGATCTCCTTTGAGACAGGTTCTCCGCAAATCATGCGGACTGACCCCTTTGAATCTCCGACTGAGATGGTGTCGTTTCCGTATCTCAGGGCAAAGGCAGGGGCTGAGGCCATGATGACAAAACAAAATGCGATGATGATTCGTTTCAGCATATCAACTATTCCTTTCATGGGGGGATGTGTGTGTCCGGTTCCGGTGACGAGAGCGCAGCTATCAGGGCAATTTCTTTATGGTGTTTCCGATCATGCCGTGAATAGCATCTTTTTTCTGGCGGGGCCGTCTGTCTTTTTATTAGGTGAGGGGTGTGATCACACCTACATAATAAACCGACGCCATCAATTGGCCCGTAAACACCGTTTGTGTTGATATCTTGACACAATCATTTTGTCTTGCAAATAAAAAATACTTTTGTTTTTGTTGGTAAGTATTGAGGTCTTATTTATCTCGGTGGTAGTAAGGCAGGCTGATTTTTTCACATTGTGAGAAGATTCGTAGGGCGCAGCTCCCGCACCTTTTTTGGTGGCAAGGAATCACGTTGGTTTTCGAGAAAGGCCTTGCGCACGGCGTGCACCACCCTGCTTTTCATTGTGTTATGCAACTTCGTATTGAGGTGACAACGGCTATGGCACAAGGGGCTTCTACCCCGCCCCCAGTGCCATTGGTGTGAGACAAATCCCTTACCTTCTTTTTTTCATATAACACGACAGCGCTTCCTGAAGCGTTGAGGCTGCAAGGCCCGAGCAATGTGTGTCTTCATCGGGTAATTTTCCGACTGTTTCCAAAACCCGTTCACCGGTAATATTCGCAAGCTCATCCGGGTCTTTGCCAATGGCAAGCTCTGCTGCAAAGGAGCCGCACAGAGAACTTGAGGCACATCCATTGGTAAAATAGGAGGCCTCGGTAACCCGGTTATCCGAAAACTTCAGGTAGATTTCCATTGTGTCACCGCAAGATCCTGTCAACGAGGCAAAAGCGTCGGGGTTCTCCATTTTGCCCTGAAAACGAGGATTCCTCCAGCGCTCAAATCCTTTTTCACCAAACGATTCTTTAGCGTCCTCAAAAATCTCATCCTGAAGATTGTCCAAAAAAGCATCTAAATTATCCATGTCTCTATCCTGTCTTATTTTTTATAGGCACAACCGATTGATGGGTTATGCCCTCATTTGCACGTTGCCATGGTTAAGGCTGAGGCCCTCCCATGGGCTTGCTCACACCCCTTTTATTCTCGCCCCTTCGGTTCTCAATCATAGGTGAAATTTATTTTTCTTCAAGGGTGAACATGAGATAAAAAAATTCAACTCTCGCATTGTGTATAACTTCCTGCCGTGTGATCTCTGTATGGGTTGGCGTATCGTTACGCCCCGACATATCGGGAAACTCGTTTTAGGTCGTGACGGTGGGGGCCGGTAGGGTGCGGCCCCCGCACCGCTTTTTGCTGCGTGAACCGTATTCATTCATCTTTGACGGGAAGGGGATGCAATGAAACCATGCAACGTATTTGGTCAGGGTCAGGCAGGGTTGGGGGGAGAGGGAGGTGTCAAATGTGCAGGTACAGTTTCTTTTCCATACACTCGGCAATACACGATAATGCTGCGGGACATAAGTCGGGTGCGCCGTGCGCACCGCCTCTTCCATAAGACAGAACAGCTTCGTGTTTTCTAAAAGAAAATCGGGGGCCACACACCGTCCCTTGTGAGGCCGTGTAGGTGTGACCCCTTTACTCACCGGGGGGGAAGCCTATCACGGTGAGGCGTCAAAAAGGTTCGTTATGAAGCTAATGCTTGATAGGTTTTGTAAGTAGATTCATCAAGATATCGGAATGACTGGGGGGGGATGAAGCGACCGAATGCTTCGGTTGGATCGATGGCATTTTCATACAGTCTCATTTCATCAATGGTGATGGCATATCCTTTTGATCGATCATGAAAGTATTCTCGGTAAAAGGCCTCGTTCACACCTGAGTCTGTATGTGTCTTTGCCCAGATCATCTCGGGCGACCCTTCCAATACATCCTTGATGTCAAATTCCCCCACTATTTTCCCTACGGGCTTTGTGCAATACACTACAATCTTCTTCACGGGCTGCTTGAAGATTGCTTTTCGGTATTCGTATTTTTTTTCCCCAGAAAAAATTTTGTCGACATACTCAGGGTTAATCGAGAATAAGGCTATCATTTACGCCTCCCATTTCAGATATCATGTGAAACTGATCACGACTAACAGGCATAAAACCCCAGTAGGCATTTTGGTCTAAACCGACATTTTCAACAAGTTTCTGCCGGATAATCCTATTACGTAACGCAGCATTGTATGACATCTTTATAGCATAAAGATTATACCAGCCATTGTAAATTCTGACGAGTTCCTCTTCAGAGAAGACACTCCGCGGTAAGGTGTACGCGATAAAGTCTTGAATTGATGCAAAATCATTTTTTGATTTTACCTCTTCGACCATGCATAAGGATGTCGCGACTGCACGATACCATGCAGGGGCCTGTCCATCACCAGTTCGGTAGATAATCAGAGCATCTCCACTTCGAAGCATGTGTACGTCTCTCATTTTGCAGACATAGATTTTCTCAATGCAGTTCGTATGGGAGACGTCGTCAACAATACTTAGGCTTTCATTGTTTAATATGGAGTCAGGGAAGAGGCGTGTATGATACTGCGGCTGAATACCCAAGAGGTATGATCTTTGCCGTAAGGAGACGAGCATAAACACTGTAATGAAACATCCCAGTAACGGCACCAATGATTTTCAGGTACACATCTTCGATGCCGTTAGGTGTAATCTTTTGTGCGACCCGCTGGAAACCATAACGTGATATGATTGCAATGAGTTGGGCATGTTCTGGGAAAATGGTGACGTATAGCTTTGTGATACTTTTTTCTATAGCAGTATCAATCGCTTTCTTAATGAACCGTTCCCCCAGTTTTGTTCCGTGAGCGTGGAGTTTAAAGGTACCAATTTTAAGATATCGATCAGGGGGAAGGTTGGGTGAAACATCCGTTATAGGCCCGAGTTCTTCTTTTAAATACAGAAAGCCGCATAATGATTGATGGGCATCATACATTGTATACGCGACTTCTTGTCCCTTACGAAAGAACCAGTTTGTGAACTCAGAATAGTTCTCTTTTAAGGTATCGAAGAACGGGTCATTTAAGTTGATGGTTTGGAATTGTCTTAGCTGGAGGTTGGCATCTGATGGCATTGTAGGGTCTTATTGTGTGGAGTTGGAAGTCTCTCGGAATTTTGTTAAGTATAATTCATATTTCTAAGTAATTTGTTTGTAAAGTGAAAAGTATGTATAGGGGTCGCACCTACACATTTGACAAAATCCTCCACCCAACCGATGCTGCAGCGGGTAGGTAACGGCTCCCGCACTGCTTTGTGCAACACGAAAGCGTATCGGTTCTCGGAAAATGCGGTGCGCACGGCGCACCCTACAATTCTCCGTGGGAGTATTCGTTTTTCCGGCTCCTGAGTTCGCAAGGTGGCACTCGGGGTGATGTGGGAGAGAAGAGGGCGTTTGTGAAAACAAAAACAGCCGTAAAGAGTTGCCTCTTTACGGCTGTCGTATGGGGTAAATTCGAGAAGTGCAGTGTTTTACAAGTCTCTGAATTTATTATCTTTCATGGAGCGGGAAACGGGACTTGAACCCGCGACGTTCAGCTTGGGAAGCTGACACTCTACCACTGAGTTATTCCCGCTCATGTGGGACGTATACTAATGGCATTTTTCGGCGGCGTCAATCCCTTTGACGCGTTTTTTGAATCGAAAAAACAGGGCGGATGGAAGTGGTTTAAATCGTGGTTGATACGGGGTTGTCCATGGGCCCTTGTTTGAGAGCAGTCGTTAATTGACAAGCCAGATGGCTCTGTCCTGGCCCATCTGCACCAGTTTGTCCCCCACTCGGCCCAGAAGAAAATCCTCCACAATGGAGTGGCCCCGGCGTCCCACCATGATGGTGTCGTAGCCGCTTTTTTTGGCTTCGTCCATGAGCCCTTCGGAGCGGCTCAGGTAGGAGCGCAGGATGATGGAGTCCACGCCTGCCCGGTCGAACCCGGCGTCCCTGAGGATGGTTTCTGCTTTCTGGAGGTGGGGGCGCATGCGGGACTGGTGGTGTATCTGGTGCTCCTGTTCCATGAGGTTGTATGCGTCCAGAGATGCCTGGAAGGGGTCGAAGGAGCCGCTCATGAGGTTGAGGGAGCGCGACACATAACAGATTTTCACCTTTTCAATGTTTCGGGTGACGCTTTTTTTCAATTGCCGGACGCAGTTTTTGGAGCCTTCGGAGGCATCGAAGCCGATGAGCACGCCCGTGCTGTCGGGGTTGCCGCCAACGATGACCAGGGGCACGTGGTTCACCGAGGCGATGAGCTTGCGGGCGCAGTTGCCGAGGATGGCCCCGGTGTGGATGTTGTGGCCGATGCGACCGGCCACTACCAGGTCGTAGCCCTTTTTGGACTCCCGGATGATGTCCCGGGCAATGCCCACCCGTCGGTGGCGGATTTTTACCTCAACGGATTCGTCTGGAAAGCCCTCTTTGATGAGGTCGGTGCGGATTTTTTCGATGACCTTACGGTTGTAGCGGATGTGGTTTTCTTCCCACCAACCGCCCAGTTTGTCGGGGCCTGTGCCTTCCATACCGTCGGATTGGGTGTCCCAGAAGGTTTCCGGCACGACATTTTCTACCAGAAACAGGGTGAACGTCGTCTTTTCAGGGATCAGGATGCGTGCCGCGTAGAGTGCGGCATGGGTGGATTGGATGGATCCGTCTACAGGGATGAGAACACGTTGATTGAGAGCGTTCACCTGTGCCTCCTTGGGTTTGAGGTGGATGACCGGATCGGTCTCATGCAGTGCGACTGGGGGCGGAGTCTTCCGGTCTGGTTTTGAGTCGTGTTGCGTTGTCTGATCAAAGGTAGAGCAAGGGGCGTGCCAAGGGCGTGTTGGATGAAATGATGCGGTATTTCAATGTGTTGTTGCGTGGGGTCCGTTGGGGCTCTGAGGGGCTGTGGTGATGGCCTTTACACGTTGGAAAAAGGGCTGGCAGGGATTGCCTGAGTGGATGCTTTAAACCATTTTTAGGGGTGGGGTTTTGGTTTTTCGATAACCCTGCCTCCCCATATGGGAGGCGCATTTTCCTAAGCAGTGCATAACCACTCGCGCAGGTAACTATCTCAATAGCCTTAAGACGTCTTTGGCTGCTTCCAGTTGCTTAAGGGCTTCGTCGAGCTCTTCGGGGCCGGGGGCAAAGTCCACGGCAGCTTCGTAGGATGCGATGATGGCCTCAAGATCGGGAATCCCTTCCGTGGTGCGAAGGGCTGATGCCGAATTCATGTGATGGGCAAAGATCAGGGGCTTCACCTCCTGAAGGGTGTAAGTCTCCTTAACCGTATCCAGAGTCACGGCCGTGGGGATTTCAATGAGGAGTTCTTTGCCGGTGGGGGAGAAGATTCCCTTATATATTAAGGTGGAGTGCTTTTTGGTCGTGACAAAGTAGTTGGAGGTGTTGGAGGCACTGGAGGCGATGAGGATCAGGACAAATACGCCGAAGGCACAGACAGCCGTGATGAGTTTTCGCGTGGAGGCCTTTTTGGCGGCTTCCTCACGCAGGCGCTGTTCTTCTTGGGCCTGAGCCCTGGCTTCTTGTTCGGCTTTGGTGCGGGCCTCTTCGGCTGCCTTGCGGCGAGCTGCGGCCTCGGCTTTCTTTTTGGCATCCAGCTCAGCCTGGCGCTTGGCTTCTTCTTCGGCTTTAATTCTTGCCTCTTCCTCTGCCTTGAGTCGGGATTCTTCTTCAGCCTTTATCCTTGCCTCTTCCTCGGCCTTCAGGCGAGCTTCCTCTTCAGCTTTTTTCTTTGCCTCTTCCTCTGCCTTGAGTCGGGCTTCCTCTTCAGCCTTTTTCTTGGCCTCTTCCTCGGCTTTGAGTCGGGCTTCCTCTTCAGCCTTTTTCTTGGCCTCTTCCTCGGCTTTCAGACGGGCTTCCTCTTCAGCCTTTTTCTTAGCCTCTTCCTCGGCTTTGAGTCGGGCTTCTTCTTCAGCCTTTTTCTTAGCCTCTTCCTCGGCTTTGAGTCGGGCTTCTTCTTCAGCCTTTTTCTTGGCCTCTTCCTCTGCCTTCAGGCGGGCTTCTTCCTCAGCCTTCTTCTTAGCCTCTTCCTCGGCTTTGAGTCGGGCTTCTTCTTCAGCCTTTTCTCGCTCTTCCTCGGCTTTGAGTCGGGCTTCTTCTTCAGCCTTTTTCTTGGCCTCTTCCTCTGCCTTCAGGCGGGCTTCTTCTTCAGCCTTCTTCTTTGCCTCTTCCTCGGCTTTGAGTCGGGCTTCTTCTTCAGCCTTTTTCTTGGCCTCTTCCTCGGCTTTCAGGCGAGCTTCTTCTTCAGCTTTTTTCTTCGCCTCTTCGTCGGCCTTCTTTTTTGCATCGGCCTTGGCCTTGGCATCATCTTTTTTGGCCGTGGTTTTTTTTGCAGCAGGCTTCTTGGCCTCAGCGGCACCGGCTTTTTTTGTGGTGCTTTTCGCGGTGGTCTTTTTGGCGGTGGTGGTTTTAGCTTCTGCTTTTAAGGCTTTTTCTTCTTTTTTCTTCTTGGTGGCGGCTGCTTTTTTTACGGCTTTTTTAGACTTGGGAGCTTTCTTTGCGGTGGTCTTTTCAGCCGTTGTTTTGTTCTCCTTTTTGGGAGACTCTTCCTTGGCTGCGGCCTCCTTGGGCGCATCGGTTGAGTTTTTTACGGTTTCCTTTGCCATGTGATCACCTTTGAAAATCTCAATTATTTATAATATGATGCCAACTGGTTATTTTCTACTTGTTAACGGTCATGTATATAAAAGTTGTAAACAATTGTAAACCATTTTGGTGGAGTCAGGACCCCTGTGAATCGCAGTACAACAAAGTATGAATCCCTTTTAAATCGCCTGAAAACATACGAATCCATGGCGGTGGCTTTTTCTGGGGGAGTGGACAGTACACTGCTTTTGAAAGCAGCGGTAGATACCCTGGGACAGCGGCGGTGGCGTTGGGCTCCCCCTGTGCACTCGCGTCGTGAAATCGAAGCGGCCAAGGCCTGTGCCAAGGCACTGGGTGTCCGGCATATCCTTTATGATCCCGGTATGCTGGAGGATGAGGATTTTCTGGGGAACACACCCTTGCGATGTTATTATTGTAAACGCCGTATGTTCACGCAGATGAGTAATGAAGCGAAGGCCCTGGGGGTGAGCAATGTAGTGCATGGGGTGAACTGCGATGACCTGGGGGACTACCGCCCCGGTCTCAAGGCCGCAGAAGAGCTCGGTATCGGTGCGCCCATGGTGGATGCGGGGCTCTATGATCCAAGATGCGAGAAACTGTAAGCCCTGGGGCTGTCTGTGGCCCGCAAACCAGCCATGAGCTGCCTGGCAACGCGTATTCCCTACGGAGAGAAGATTACGCGGGAGGCCCTTGCCATGGTGGAGGCTGCCGAGGCGGCCCTGGACGATTTGGGGTTTTCACACTATCGGGTGCGGCACCACGGGACCGTGGCCAGGATCGAGTTTTCCCAGGAGGACCTGCGGCGTGTGTTTGGCCAGGAGTTGATGGCGACGGTGGTTGCCGCGGTGAGGCAGGCAGGGTATCTCCATGTGGCCGCCGACCTGGAGGGCTATAGCCAGGGCCGCATGAATCGAGTGTTGGAAGAGAGCTGAAATACGGCCAGGTTGTGTGGCACGGCATGGCGGGAGTCGCCCGGCGATATCCCGCTTTTTTGCGTTTTGAAGGGCCTTGTGCCTGTTTGACGTGTTGCCTTCTGGATGTATATAGTGGCAATGCGATGTGCGTCGGCGCTTACATGGGAGGGGGTATGGAAATTCGATGTCTGGTGGTGGATGATGAGCAGCCTGCCGTGGACGAGCTGGCTTACCTGTTGTCGGGGTTGCCGGATGTCACCGTGGTGGGGTCGGCCAACTCCGCCAAAGAAGCGGTGGAAAAGATCGGCACCTTGAAGCCGGATCTGGTTTTTCTGGATATCAACATGCCGGGTCACACCGGGTTTCACGTCATTGAAGCCTGCGGCGACCTGCACAAGGCGCCTCTGTTCATCTTCTGCACGGCCTATGACCAGTACGCGGTGAAGGCATTCGACGAGCAGGCCGTGGACTACATCCTGAAGCCCTTTTCCATGAAGCGCGTGGCCAAGGGTGTTGGGCGGGCCAGAGAGCGGCTGGAGGCGGAGTCTTCGGCTCCGGGTGATGAGGTGGCAAGGCTGCTGGAGGCTCTGGGCGCCAGGCCGCCCCATGTGGTACGCCTGTCCGTGGAGAGCCAGGGGCGCCTGTTGCTCCTGGATCCCGATGAGGTGATCTTTTGCCGGGCCGAAGAGAAACGGGTGCGGGTCTTTACCCATGACGGCGACTACATCTCCCACGGCGCCCCCACCCTGGATCGCCTCGAAGAGCTGGTTGCAGGCTACCCCTTCCATCGCGTTCACCGCGCCAGCCTGGTTCACCTCAAGCACATCCGCGAAGTCACCAGCTGGTACAACGGCAAGTACCTCCTCGTCATGGACGACCCCGCCGCCAGCGAGGTGGTGGTGAGCCGAAATCGTGTCAAGGGCCTCAAGGAGAACCTTGGGCTCTGATTCCCTGTCGTTCCAGCCCCCGGAAAAGTCCCCGCATCTCCAAAAAACGACCGGTACCTATGAAACCCTGGCACCCAGGTGTCGGTGCGGTCTACGGTTGAGGTAGATTGAGGAAGCCGGCTCCCCTCCGGCGGGTCGCTTTTTTGAAAAAACTGCACAAAACGTACTAATGCACCAGTTCTTCGTTTTGATCGCCCCCGGGGCGATCAAAACAAAAACAGGGGCTGATACCGAGAACCGTCTGAATTGTTCCGGCGCATGTTTAAAACGATGATCTAAGACCTGTTTGTTAAACTTTTCAAAGGCTTGACTCTCGGCGGGGCCGTCGGAGGCTTTTTTAAAGGAGAATACCCGAACGTGGATGTATCCATCACCCATCTGTTGATCACCCTCATAGAGCACCTGGGCCTCACCGTGGCCGCAGCCTTTCTCATTTTGAACATGGGGGCGGCGGGCAAGACCTTTCTGGGGAAGCACCCCTGGGTGGAGAAGGCCGTGCTGACTTGCTTTTTCGGCCTGTTTGCCATTCTGGGCAACTACGGGTTCGATCCGGTCCACGACGCCTTTGCCAACTTAAGGGCCATGGCCGTGGTGACGGGCGGGCTTTTCGGCGGCCCCTGGGTGGGGCTTGGGGCCGGTGTTATTGCAGGCGGGCATCGCTTCCTTATTGATATCGGCGGGTTTACCTCGGCACCTTGTGCCACGGCCACGCTTTTGGAAGGTGTGGCCGCAGGGCTTTTGGCCGGGTGGTACGGCTCGCGGGTGATGAACTGGAAGGTGGCCTTTGGTCTGGGGGTGGCCGGTGAGTCCATGCACATGGGGCTGGTGCTGGTGTTTGCCAAGCCCTTTTCCGAGGCCGTGGACCTGGTGCGGCTCATTGCCGTGCCCATGATTTTAGTCAACTCTGTTGGGGCTGCCTTTTTTGTGGAGCTGATCAAGGGGCTCTTTCGGGAACGCGAGCGGCGGGAGTCCCGCCAGGTGCAGCAGATTCTGGAGATCGCCAACCTCACCGTGGGGTATCTGCGCGCAGGGCTTGGGCGAACAGCAAAAAGACGGCTGAGATCATTTTCCGACAGGTGGACGTGGCGGCCGTTGCCATCACGGACACCACCCATGTGCTGGCCCACATGGGGGTTGGGGCGGACCACCACATTGCCGGTGAACCCATCCGCACCGCCGCCACCGGCATGGTTCTGGACGACGGGCTGCCCCTGTTCCGGCACACGAAGCGGGAGATCGCCTGCCCGCACCATGGCTGCCCCTTTCATCACGGCATCATCGTCCCCTTGAAAAAGGGGGAGAGCATCGTGGGGACCCTGAAGTTTTACGGCACCCGGGAAAAACCCCTGGACAAGGTCCATTTCCAGACCGCCCGGGGGCTTGCCGTGCTGTTCTCTACCCAGTTGGAGCTGGAAGACATCCAGATCCAGGCCCGGATGCTGGCCTATGCGGAGATCAGGCGGCTCCAGGCCCAGATCAACCCCCATTTTCTCTTCAACTCCCTTAACACCATCGCCAGCTTCTGCCGCACCCGACCCGACCGGGCTCGGGAGCTGATCCTGGACCTGTCCAGCTACATGCGCCGGAACCTTGACCAGAGCAAGGGCTACATCACCGTCCAGGAGGAGCTGGAGCAGGTGGAAGCGTACCTGGCCATTGAGCAGGCCCGCTTCGGCGACCGGGTCTCCTACCGGGGCTTATGTGAGGAGAAGGTGACAACTGGCCCATCCCCGCCCTGGTGATCCAGCCCGTGGTGGAAAATGCCGTCAAGCACGGGATCACCCCCAAGGAGAAGGGGGGGACGGTGGCTGTTTCCATTGACTGTGATGCAGCGCTTCTCACGGTGCGGGTGACCGACGATGGCGTGGGAATGTCCGAGGAGACAGTGGGCCGTCTGTATAATCCCGAGGAGCTGGCCGCGGCCGGGGAGGGCATCGGGGTGCGGAACACCATCCACAGGCTCCGGCGGATCTACGGCCCCTCCTGCCGCATGGTCATCGAGAGCACCCAGGGCCAGGGCACGGAGGTCTCCTTTTCCATCCCCCGGAACCACCCTCCAGCCCGTCCCTGACCTCCCTTTTTGAAAGCTCTCTGGCCGCCCCTTTGGGCGGCCATGTTGTTTCGGCACCCTCCTGATGCATTCCATCCCCGAAAAACGACATGGGCCGTTTCGAGCGTGGCGTATCCCCTTTTTATTCCGCTACAACAGCAGGTGTGAAAGAGGAACCGCCCCACGGGCGATCAATGCGTTTTGTCATGGAGGTCATTTAGATTATGCTTACTTTTTTTGCGTGCGTCGCTGCACTGATTCTCGGGTACTTTACCTACGGTACCTTTGTTGAAAAAACCTTCGGGCCGGACAGCTCCCGAAGGACCCCTGCCTACGAGCTTGAGGACGGGGTGGATTACATGCCCCTTCCCAAGTGGAAGGTGTTGTTTATTCAGGTCCTGGACATTGCCGGGATCGGCCCCATTTTCGGACCTATTCTGGGGGCCCTCTACGGTCCGGTGGCCCTGGTCTGGATTGTCATCGGCTCTGTTTTTACGGGGCAGTCCAGCTTTCCGGCATGCTCTCCATGCGGAACCGTGGGGGCAGCATCCCCGAGGTGGTGGGCGACTTCCTCGGCATGCCCGCACGACAGGCCATGCGGGTCTTCTCCGTCGTGCTCCTCATGCTGGTGGGCGTTATTTTTGTTCTGGCCCCGGCAAAGCTCCTCACCGGGCTCACCGGCGTGAATACCCAGATTTTTATCTTTGCCATCTTCGGCTACTATTTCCTCGCCACCATCCTTCCCATCGACAAAGTCATCGGAAAGATCTATCCCCTGCTGGGAGCTCTGCTGCTCATCACCACTGTCGCCACCGTGGTGGCCCTGATGTTCGGTGGCTATGAGATTCTGCCCAACCTGGATGACCACCAGCGCCCATCCTGCGAACAAGCCCATCTGGCCCCTGCTGTTCTCTCATTCCCTTCCTGCGGTGCCATCAGCGGCTTCCACTCCACCCAGTCTCCCTTGATGGCCCGCTGCGTCAAAAACGAAAAGGACGGCCGCGCTGTTTTTTACGGCGCCATGATCCTGGAAGGGATCATCGCCCTGATCTGGGCCACCGTGGGACTCTCTTTCTACAAGTCTCCGGAAGCCCTGAACGCCGTAATTGCTGCTGGAACTCCTTCAGCTGTTGTCTCTGAAGTCTCCAACGTTCTTCTGGGGCCCGTGGGCGGCTTCCTGGCGGTTATCGGGGTTATCGTTCTGCCCATCACCAGCGGGGACACCGCTTTCCGAAGCACCCGCCTGATCCTGGCCGAGTCCTTTAAGGTGAGCCAGTCCCAGACCGCCAAGCGGCTCATGATCGCCGTGCCCCTGTTTGCTCTGGGCTTTGTCATCTCCACCCAGAACTTCGGGATCATCTGGCGCTACTTCGGGTTCTCCAACCAGGCCCTGGCCACTCTGGTTCTCTGGTCCGCCGCTGTCTTCCTTGCCAAGGAGATGAAGAACTACTGGATCGCCTGCCTGCCGGCGACCTTTATGACCTCTGTGGTGGTCACCTTTATCCTTCAGGCCAAGATCGGCTTCGGGCTTTCCATCGGAACCTCCACCGTCATCGGCGTGGGTACCGCCGTGGTACTGCTCTGCCTCTTCCTCTTCAAGTTCTCCGGCGTACGGGCAGCGAAACGTGCCGACGGACTTGCTGAATAAGCACTGCCCGTGAAGGAATTTCCCATCATGTTCCCTGTCCGGTGCCATTGTTCGGAATTTTAACGGGATGGCCGTCGGGCAGGGAATGGGGCGTGGGCCTTAGATTGGCTTGACAACCGGAAAAGTGTGGCTTAGGATCACATCCTATGCTTGGTGCAGCTAATGCTTAATAGGGAACTCCGTGAGAATCGGAGACGGGCCCGCCGCTGTAACCGGGGACGTCCTTTGCAACAACGCCACTTTCTTGATGCGTCCGAAGTAATCGGGTCGAACAATGAGGGGAAGGCGCGAAGGTACGGATGATCCGGAAGTCAGAAGACCTGCCATGCGCTATATGATGTCCCGTTGTCTGATGTTATCGTCATATCTTCACCGTGGTGAAAGGGGCGGCCTGAAACAGGAAAAGCCGCCGGAACACGGGGATTGAATCATATAGAAGTGGCGCACTGCCGTGGTAAAGGGTGCGCCCGACTTTGAGGATTGAATACGGAATCCCCATGCTTGCATACGATTGCAGGCATGGGGATTTTTTTGTTTGGAAGACCCGAAAATCTGTCCCCGTCACGGCGGCCGATTTTCGGGTGAGTACGTGACCGGGTCCCCGCAAGGGGTCTTGCATACACGCAGGAAGGGAATCCCGTGAAAATCGGGAACGGTCCCGCCGCTGTAACCGGGAACCGTACGGCACGGATAAGGGGTATATGCCTCTCATCCATAAGCCACTGCCCGCTGCTGGCTCTCCTTTTCAGGCCGGCGGCAACCAGGGCGGGAAGGTGCGCCGTTCGGAACGCCCGGGAGTCAGAAGACCTGCCCGGCATAAGACGTGATGTTTTGGGTGCGGCATGCCGCATCACAAGACCCCTGCGGAGAACAGGGGAACCGCGTGATGAAAAGGGCGAAGCAAACAGGGAACAGCCCTTTTTCGGAGATGGTCGGACCGGAGGGGCTGTGCAAGGAGTCAGCCGGGCTCCGGTCCTTTGTAAATGATCAGTTTATAAAGGAGCCGATGATGAAAAAAGGCATGATTCTTTGTGTGCAGGGGCAGCTACCCGAAGGCGTTGCCCCGGATGACCTGCTTAAGGGCGGCCATCTGTCCTTTGACGTGGACAAGGTGGCCGTGGTCTCTCCCCTGGACGGAGAAGGAGACATCCATTGGGCATGGTGGCGCATGATATCCAAGGGGTTTACCTCGATTCAGTGCCGTATGGCCGGGTATGAAAAGGGGCGTATTGCTTTAAAGGGAGGCAGCGTTCCCATCTGGTCCATCGGTTGAATGCCTGGGTATCATATTTAATAAATACACCTGTTACGTACGGAGATTTAAAAACGATGAAAAAGACGACCCTTCTGCTTTTGATTGTATCACTGCTGTCCTTTCTGGGTGTAAATCCCGCCACGGCAGCCACCAAAAAAGAGGCGGTGGACGCCGTGGTTATTGCAAGCTTCGGCACCAGCTACCCCGAAGCCCTTCAGGCCATCCTCACCATCGACAAAGAGATGAGAAAAGAGTTCCCCAAGGCAGAGATCAAGCACGCCTTTACCTCCAACATCATCCGGGGCATCTGGCACGACCGCGCCGATGACGCCGCCTGGAAAAAAGCCAACCCCAACGTTCCCGAGTGGCTGTATGACGTCAAAGGCCCCCTGGCCACCTTCGGTGCCCTTCAGGAAGAGGGCAAAAAGCGCGTGGTGGTACAGACCACCCACGTCTACGCCGGGGAAGAGTACCTTGATCTCAAGGCCTATGTGGACGCCATTGCAGGCATCGATACCCTTCGCGCCAAGTGGAAGCCCTTCTCCTACATGACCATCGACCGATCCGCCTCGGCAAAGCCGGGTTGCACCCCGAGTACCGCAATGACATTGAAGCCGCCGCCAAGACCATGGCCGCGGATGTGCAAAAGGCCAAAAAGATGGGCGCTGTGCTGGTCTACATGGGCCACGGCAACGAGGTGTTTCCCACCAGCGCGTACATTGAATTCCAGAAGACCATGAATGCCATGTACCCTGAGGTCACCACCCTGGTGGGGACCGTGGAGGGCTACCCCGGCCTCGATGACGTCACCACCGCCCTGAAGCACATCAAGGCCAAGAAGGTCTTCATGAAGCCCTTTATGGTGGTTGCCGGTGACCATGCCAGAAACGACATGGCCGGCGACGAAGACGACGCATGGAAGACCGTTATGGAGAAGATGCGTATCAAGGTGACCTGCGAACTCAAAGGCCTGGGCGAGAACCCCGAGTGGGCCAAGCTCTACGCAAAGCATGCCGTGGACGCGGTAACGGTTCACACCGGCAAGTAGTTTTCTATGGTTTGGTGGCCTCCGGCGGCCCTGCCGGGGGCTAAACTTTTAATCCGCCTTCGCCCAAGGGCTACGGCGCGACATGAAAGTTTAACAAACAGGTTTCAAAAACCCTTTTTGGGTGAGTTTTGCTTTAAAGGCGGATGTGATTTGACCCGAGGAACGAGGGGCAAAACGCATCCGCAACCTGCTTTCAAGGTGGCACACCTTGCCGCCGGAGGTTTTCGCTGAACCCAAACGTCATTCGAAAGCCCCCCCATGACCATCGCCACGGAGTCCATGAGGAAAACAAAACCCTCCCTTGCCCTGATGAAAGGCTCGGCAGGGCTGGTGTGCCTGTGCGCGCTCCTTTTCTGCGCGGTGCTGCTTTCGGCCCGCATGGGGTTTGTGGCGTTTTCTTTTAAGGACGTCCTTGGGGCCCTCTGGAACGGGATCACCGGCACGGACGGGGCCACGGCAGCGGCTGAAACAGCCCGGGTCATGGTCTGGGAGGTAAGGCTCCCCCGCATCCTGACGGCGGCAGCCGCAGGGGCCGGGCTGGCCGTGGCAGGGGCCGTCTACCAGAACATTCTGCTGAATCCCCTGGCCGACCCTTATACCCTGGGCGTCTCTTCCGGTGCCGCCTTTGGCGCGGCCGTGGCCCTTCTCTTCGGCATGAGCAAGACCCTCTTGTCCGTTCCCCTCTTTGCCTTTGGCGGCGCCATCCTCACCCTGTTTATCGTTATCGCCATGGCCTCACCCTCGGGGCGGCTGCTGCGGTGTGGCATCGACTCTTCCAACCTCATCTTATCGGGCATCATGGTGTCGGCCATCCTCTCGGCGGGTTTGAGCTTCATGAAATACCTGGCCGACGAGCAGGTTTCCGTCATCATCTTCTGGCATGATCGGGCAGTTTGCGCGGCCACCTGGCGTGATGCCGCTGTGCTTTCCGGCGTTTCCGGGGCCGGGTTTCTTCTTTTTCTCTTCTACGCCCGGGATCTGAACCTTCTGGCCCTGGGCGAAAAAAGCGCCCGAAGCCTGGGGGTGGATACCTCCAAGACGGTCCTTATCCTTCTTGTGGCCGCGTCCCTTGTGGCGGCGGTCTGCGTGGCGGTCTCCGGCATTATCGGCTTTGTGGGGCTTCTGGTGCCCCACATGGTGCGGTTTGTCACCGGGCCGGATGCCCGGAAGCTTCTTCCCGCAACCCTTATCATCGGGGCGGTGCTCCTGCTTTTTGCCGACACCGTGACCCGTGCGGTGCTACCCTATGAAGTGCCCATCGGGGTGCTCACGGCCCTCATCGGCGGGCCGGTGTTCTGCGTGATCTTTCGAAAGAGCCGCATGGGAGGGGGGGCATAAGTATGACGGACAGCGTGCTCCACATGGAGGGGATTTCGTTTAAGCGCGGCAGGCGAGAGGTGCTTAAAGGCGTTGACGCTCATTTTGAGAAGGGCGTGTTCCACGCCATCCTAGGGCCCAACGGGGTGGGAAAGAGCACCCTGGTGGAAATTTTGAGTGGACAGATGGACCCCGATGCCGGGACCACCTCTCTTTTCGGGACCCCGGTCCGAAAGCTGTCGGCCCGCAAGGTGGCCCGGCAGGTGGCGGTGGTGTCCCAGAGCCATGAAGTACGTTTTGCCTTTTCCGTGCGGGAGGTTGTGATGATGGGCAGGCACCCCCATATCGACCGGTTCGGCTCCCCGTCGGAACACGATTTCAAGCTGGCGGACGAGGCCATGGCCGTGGCCGATATCCGTCACCTGGCCGACCGCCCCGTCACCGAGGTGAGCGGGGGAGAGCGCCAGAGGACCCTTTTTGCCCGGGCCCTGGCCCAGGACACCCCCGTGCTGATCCTGGACGAGGCCACCAGCAACCTGGACATGAAACACACCTTGAGCCTTCTTTCCGTGGTGCGGGAGAAGGTGAAACAGGAAAACCGATGCGTTGTGGGGGTGTTTCAGGACATCAACACCGCCGCGCTCTTCTGTGATCGGTTCCATTTTTTGAAAGAGGGGCGCATGGCCGTGTCCGGCTCCGTGGAGGAGACCCTCACCCCCGAGACCCTCTGGGAGGTGTTCGGGGTCAAGGCACGGGTCATGACAGACGAGGTGACCCGGAGCCGTCAGGTGCTCTTTGATGCGGGAGGGTTCCATGGGTAGAACTCTTCTTCGCATCCTCTGTTTTTGCCTTGTGGCCGGGTTGATGGCACCTGCCGCCGATGCCGCCCGGATCACCGACGCATCCGGTCAGGTGGTGACCTTCCACAAGCCCTTTACCCGAATCATCTCCCTTTACAGCGCCCATACCGACAACCTCCTGGCCATGGGGGCCGCAGATGTCCTTATCGGCGCGTCCAAGAGCGACGGAGCAGCAGAGCTCCCCCGGTTCTCCTACCACGACGGCACCGAGCGCTTCTTGGCGGCCCGGCCCGACCTGGTGCTGATTCGCCCCATGATCGAGCGGGGCTACGGCAGGCTGGTGTCCAGCCTCAAAGCCCGGGGGATCACCGTGGTCTCCCTGCAACCCGGCACCGTGGACGAGATGATGGATTACTGGGTGGCCCTGGGCCTCCTCAGCGGACACGAGGCCGAGGCCCGGGCCCTGGTGTCGGCATTTGAATTAGAGACCCGCCGTATCCACGAGGTCACCCGGATGGTACCGGAAAAGCGGACCGTATTTTTCGAGGCCATGCACGGCAAGCTGCGCACCTTCTCCAAAGGCTCCATGGCCGCCTGGGCCCTGGAGCTGGCAGGGGGCGTCAACGTGGCTGAAGACGCCGTGCCCTCCAAGGGCAGCAATATCGCCATTTACGGCAAGGAGCGCCTCCTGGCCAAGGGGCCGATGATCGACGTCTACCTGGTGCAGCAGGGCCGCATGAACCGCGTCACCCGGGAAGAGATCGAAAAGGAACCGGGCTTTTCCCTGATTCGGGCCGTGCGCAAGGGCGAGATCCACTTTGTGGACGAGGCCCTGGTTTCAAGACCCACACCGGCACTTCTGGACGGGGCCCGGCGCATCGGGGAAATTCTATACCCCACTCTTTTTGAACCGAGCACACAAGGACTGGCAACGCATGGGCATTAAGGCGACTTTCGGCAAAACAGGTTTTCTCATCGGGGGCACCTCCAGCGGCAGCGGCAAGACCACCCTGTCTCTGGGCATCATGGCGGCGCTGAAGCGGCGCGGGTATGATGTGGCGCCCTTTAAGGTGGGGCCGGACTACATCGACCCGGGCCATCACCGGCGGGTGACGGGCCGGGCCTCCCGGAACCTGGACGGCTGGATGCTCAGCCGGGACTATTGCCGGGACGCCTTTTCCCGATCCATGGCCCAGGCAGACCTGGCCGTGGTGGAAGGGGTCATGGGGCTCTTTGACGGCTTTTCCGGCACGGACGAGGCCGGGTCATCGGCCCAGATGGCCAAGTGGCTTGGGCTGCCAGTGATTCTGGTGGTCAACGCCGCCAGCATGGCCCGAAGCGCCGCCGCCCTGGTCACCGGTTTTGAAAACTTCGACCCCGAGCTCAATTTCCTGGGCGTGGTCTTCAACAACATCGGCAGCAAGAGCCACCTCACCTATCTCACCGAGGCCCTGTCGGTCCACAGCGACATGCCCTGCCTGGGCGGGATTCCCCGGGACGAAGCCCTGAGGATCCCCGAGCGGCACCTGGGCCTTGTCACCGATGAAGAGCACGTACTTTCCGGCACCGAAACCGATCACTTGGCCGACACCGTGGAGGCCCACATCGACCTGGATCTTCTCTTAGAGCGGGCCGGGGAGCTTTCGCTAAGTCAGGAAGAACCCAAAGGGGCCACCCCCGAAAGCGCCCAACCCGTCAAGATTGGGGTGGCCATGGACAGCGCCTTCTGCTTCTACTACCCGGACAACCTTGAGACACTCGAAAAAGCAGGGGCCACCCTGGCCTTTTTCTCGCCTGCCGAAGACGAAACCCTTCCCGAAGGGATCAGCGGCATCTACTTCGGTGGGGGCTACCCCGAGCTCTTTGCCGAGGCCCTGAGCGGAAACACCGCCATGCGAAGCGCCGTCAAAGCCGCCGCCGATGCCGGCATGCCCGTCTACGGCGAGTGCGGGGGGCTCATGTACCTCTCCGAGGCCATCACCGATTTTGAGGGGCGTCGCTGGGAGATGACCGGCTGCCTGCCCCTGGAAACCCGCATGCAGGAGAAACGCTGTGCCCTGGGCTATCGGGAGATTACCCTGAAAGAGACCTCTCTGCTCGGCCCGTCCGGCACCATTGTGCGGGGCCATGAGTTTCACTATTCCAAACCCGTGGGGGAGCCCAAGGCAGACCGGATCTACCGGGTCACCCCGCGTACCCATCGCACCCTTCCCGATGAAGGGTATGTCAAGGGCAATACACTGGGCAGCTACGTCCACCTTCACTTCGGAAGCTCTGCCGGGGTGGGGGAGGCGTTTGTGGCCCGCTGCAACGCGTACAAGGAGTCAACGACACGATGAAACCCCAGGAGATTGAAGACCTGAGCTTCAAGATTATCGGAGAAGAGGCCGGTGACCACGGCTTCTCCGACGCGGAGTGGCCCATTGCCCGCCGCGTGATTCACACCAGCGCCGATTTTGAATACGTCGAGAGCCTTCGGTTTCATCCCGAGGCTATTGAACGTGGCATCGCCGCCATTCGTGGCGGAAAGCCCATCTTTACCGATACCAACATGGCCCTGTCCGGGATCCGCAAAATGGAGGTGGGCTCCTTCGGGGGAAGCGTGACCTGCCTGGTGGCCGATCCTGAGGTGGCCGCCACCGCCAAGGCCGGGGGTATCACCCGGGCCAAGGCCGCTGTGGACGCTGTGGCAGATCGCCTCGACGGGGCTATCTACGCCGTGGGCAACGCCCCCACCGCCCTGCTTCGCCTGCTGGAGCTGGTGCGGGAAGGGCGCATCAAGCCCGCCCTTATCGTGGGCTTTCCCGTGGGGTTTGTGAACGCGGCCGAGTCCAAGGCCGAGCTCCTGGAGACCCCTGGGGTTCCGTACATCACCAACGTGGGACGAAAAGGTGGCTCCAACGTGGCCGCCGCCGCGGTCAATGCCCTGGCCATCATGGCGGCATCCCAAGGGGCTTAGCCATGTAGTGAGGCAGTGAGAAAAAAATCTGTGTCGGCCCCTTGAGGCCATGCCCCAACCAGGTGACACGACCACGCCTTGCCGCGCCGGGCAAGGTGATACTGGCGTGTCATCGGCATGGAACGAGGTGACGGCGCCGATTGATCCATAGAAGCTTTCATCACAGCGGACAGGAGGAGTTGGATGCTGCGTGCAGCGCGTTTAGGGGCGTTTCTGTCAACTGTCAACCCTGCTATGATGAAAGATGCGGCACGTGCCGCTTAAAAACAGTCGGTGTTCCAGGGTTGGGAGGGCCCCATCAACCGCCTGAACAGCAGGCGGATACCGAGGTAGTTAGTTATGTCTGAGAACAGAGGCACGCTTTTTGGCATTGGCGTAGGTCCGGGAGATCCCGACCTCATCACCATGAAAGCCGTCAAGGCCATGCAAGACGTGGATGTCATCTTTACGGCATCCTCATCCAAGAACAGCTTCAGCCTGGCGGTGGAAATCGCCAGGCCCCACCTCCCCGAGCACCTGGAGGTGGAGATCCTTCCCTTTCCCATGACCAGCGAGCAGGACGTCACCACCAAAGCGTGGAAAGAGAACGCCGACCGCATCGCTGAGGTTCTGAGCACCGGGAAAAACGCAGCCTTCCTCACCCTGGGCGACCCCGACCTACTCCACCTTCGGGTACATCCTCCAGTACATGAAAGCCGACCACGCGGAGTGCCCCGTGGTCACCATCCCCGGCATCACCTCCTTCCAGGCCGCCGCGGCCCGCATCAACACACCCCTTGTGGAAGCCGAAGAGTCCCTTGTGATCACTTCCGGCGCCTACGGGGGCGAACACGTCCGCAGGGTCGCCGCCACTTCCGAGAACGTGGTGCTCCTCAAGGCCTACAAAAACGTGGATGACATCGCCGACGCCCTTTCCGACAGCGGCCTGATGGAGAACAGCTGCGCCATCAAGAAGTGCGGCCGCGAAGGCGAAGAGATCATCTGGAATGGTGGGTGATCCTCTGCTTGATTACTGGACCCTCATTATCGCCAAGCAGAAGAACGGGCTGGCAAACTGAGATGGCCGGAAATCGCAAGGGAAAAGGCAGCGGTAAAGCGCTGGCGGTCTCCCTGGGCGTAACGGCAGCCATGATCGCAGCAGGAATTGTCTGGATGGACGGGGTCACCCCCCACGTGGTGACCCGCGTCTTCAAGCCCCTGCTGCGCCTGATCTGCTTTATCTCCCTGGGGCTGGTCGCAGGCCAGGTCATCGAATCCACCGGATGGACGCGCTACCTTGCCAAGGTGGCGGGGCCGCTCTTTCGGTTCGCGGGCCTGGGCGATCGTTGCAGCGCGGCCTTTACCACGGCCTTGTAGGCGTCCAATTCCATGCTCTACGGTTTCTACAAGGACGGTACCATCAGCCGCAGGCAGCTCTTCATGGCCAACTTCCTCAACCAGTTCCCGGCCTATTTCCTTCACCTGCCCACCACCTTTTTTATCGTGATTCCCTTGGTGGGCAAGGCTGGATTGGTCTACTTCGGCCTCACCTTCACGGCCCTTCTCCTGCGCAGCGGGTTTCTCCTGGTGCTGGGCCATGCCATACTGGACGGTGAAAAGGGCGGAGCCGAAGAGGTTGAGGGCAAAGAGCCCACGGCCAAGGGGTGGGATGCGGTGAAACAGGGCATCCGAAAGCGCTTTCCCAAACGTGTGGCTACCATCATCACCTGGGTGATTCCCATCTACGTGGCGGTCTTTTTCGTGCATCGCCTGGGCTTTTTCGACTTCATGAACGAAGCCCTGGCGCACCTGGCCGTCTCCAGGATCATGCCCGTGGAGTCCCTCTCCGTGGTGGTGCTGGGTTTTACCGCCGAGTTCTCCTCCGGCTTTGCCGCGGCAGGCGCTTTGCTTGATGCCGGGGTCCTCACCGTCAAACAGACGGCCCTGGCCCTTCTCATCGGCAATATCATCGCCTTTCCCATTCGGGCCGTCAGGCACCAGCTGCCCCGGTACGCAGGTATTTTCTCCCCGGTCATGGGGACCCAGATCCTGCTGATCGGCCAGTTCCTGAGGATATTCTCGTTGATGGTCACAGGGGTTCTCTATTACTGCCTTATTCCGTAAGAGAGACCCGTTAGGTTTTCTTAATATGGCAAAAAAACGAACATTACGAAGCGGGTTCACCACGGGAACAGCCGCAGCCGCGGCCGTAAAGGGGGCCTTAAGCCTCCTGTTTACCGGCGTGTGCCCGGAGACGGTCCGCATCGCGTTTTTAAGCGAAGGCCATGTGGACATTCCCCTGGTCTCCTGCCACATGGACGGGGAGACCGCGGTATGCACTGTCATGAAAGACGGCGGTGACGACCCGGACATCACCCGAAACGCCATCATCGGCGCGCGGGTAAGGCGGGACGATGCCGCCGAAGATGCCCTGGCCATTTGCGGGGGGCAGGGCGTGGGACGGGTCACCCGGCCCGGCCTGGAAGTCCCGGTGGGCCAGGCCGCCATCAACCCCGGCCCGGTGAAGATGATCCACGCGGTCGTTGAGATGCTCAGGGCCGAAACCGGGGAGTCCGATCCCCTGGTCGTTGAGATCTTTGTTCCCGATGGGGAGGAGATGGCCAAAAAGACCCTCAACAGCCGCCTGGGCATCGAAGGCGGGATCTCCATTTTAGGTACCACAGGCATTGAGCGGCCCCTGTCCCACGAAGCCTATGAAGCCACGGTGCGCTCTTCCATCAAGGTGGCCAAGGCCATGGGGGCCCACAGCGTGGTCTGTACCACCGGCCGACGCAGCGAGCGGTTTGCCATGGAGGTGTTCCCGGAACTTGCCGAGGCCTGCTTCGTGCAGATCGGCGACTTCTTCAAAAGCTCCATGGAGACGGCCGGGGACCAGGCCGTGGATGTGATCCTGGCCGTCTTTTTCGGCAAGGCCGTGAAAATGGCCGCAGGCATCCCCCACACCCACGCCGCCAAGTCCGACCTGAACCTTCGGTTCCTGGCCGACCTGGTGGAAGAGATGGTGGACGACCCCGAGCTGGTGGCTAAGGTGGCCGCATCCAACACGGCCGGGCTCCGCCGCCGCCGTGGAACCCTGCCCTCAGGTGGTGGATCGGGTTGCCGAGTTGGCGGCAGCCTCTGCCAAAGGGTTTGCCGGGGGGGAGGTCACGGCCCGGTGCCTGATTTTTGACTTTGACGGAAACGTGGCAAGCGACAGCCGGAAGGAGATGGTATGAATCAGTCCATTACGGTTATGGGATTCGGCTTGTCGGAGAGGCAGGACCCTTGAGGCTTCCCTGACGCTGATTTCGGATGTGGACGCGCTGGTGGAGGAAGCCACTCGGCGGAGCTCGCCTTTCCCGACACATCCGCTGAAAAAATCGTTATCCGGGGCAAGATGTCCGATGTTCTGGATCGCCTGGAAGTGAAGGTGTCCCAGGGCAGCAAGGTGGTGATCCTCGCCTCGGGGGACCCCTTGTATTACGGTATCGGTTCCCTGGTGACCAAGCGCTTCGGTGCCGACGCCGTGGGCGCACCGATGTTGCTGTTGCCGGGGGCCTTTTCCTGTTCTTGGCTCTGCCCTGCAGGACGCCGGGGTGGTGAGCCTCCATGGCCGGGGCCTTTCCCCCGAGACCCTGAAGACCCTTCTGGCCCACGACAAGACAGCGGTGTTCACCGACCTTACGAACAGCCCGGACAGCGTGGCCGCCCGGTTCCTGGAGCAGGGCGTCACAGCCCGCGCCTGCCATGTGTTCGAGGCCATGGGCACCCAGGAAGAAAAACACACCGAAGCCACCCTGGAAGGCATTGCCGCGGGCGCCTTTAGCGATCCCAACATGATGGTCGTCCTGGGGGCCGCCCTTGCCGAGCCGCCACAGGCCATCGGCCTGGGCATGCCCAGCGAAGCCTTTGCTCACCAGCGCGGCATGATCACCAAGCCCGAAGTGCGGGCCGTGACCCTGGCTAAGCTCGGGCTCGAAGGTCACCAGGTGCTCTGGGATCTGGGGGCCGGCAGCGGCTCGGTCGCCATCGAAGCCTCCCGGTTCGTGCAGGTGCGCGGCCTAGCAGAAAACCGAGCGCGTGGCAGACATCCGGACCAACATCACGCGCTACGGCGCAACAAGAATGACGGTGACGGAAGGGTCCCTTCCCGATGCCGCCCAGGATCTCCCCGACCCGGACGTGGTCTTCATCGGAGGCGGCGGTAAAAACCTGGACGCCATCATCCGCATGGCCTCAGACCGCATGGGAGACAACGCACGCATGGTGGTCAACACCGTGCTCCTCCAGAGCCTCGGCACCGCCGTGACCGCCCTTGAAGACGAAGGGTTCAACGTGGAGGTGCTGCACATGAATGCAAGTGTCTCCACCACCGTGGCCTGGGACATGACGCTCCAAGGAACGAATCCGGCGTTCATCGTCACCGGAATACGAGGAGAAGGTTGATGATGAACGGACCACATCCTATCTCAATCTTTACCGGGGCAGCGCCCCGGCGACCCCGAACTCATTACCGTCAAGGGCAAGAGAAGCCTGGAAGAGGCCGACCTCGTGATTTTTGCAGGGTCCCTCGTCCCCGAGGAACTCCTGGTCTGGACCCGGGAAGGCTGCGAATGCCTGAGCAGCGCCTCCATGGACCTCGACGGCATGGTGGAGAAGATGGCCGAAGGCCACCGGGCAGGCAAAAAGGTGGTGCGCCTCCACACCGGCGACCCCTCCCTGTACGGTGCCATCGACGAGCAGATGCGCGACCTGGACAAGCTGGGCGTCCCTTACACCGTCATTCCCGGCGTCACTGCAGCCTTCGGGGCCGCCGCCGCCATGAAGATGGAGTACACCCTCCCCGAGGTGACCCAGACCCTGATCCTCACCCGTGCCGAAGGCCGTACCCCCGTGCCCGAAGGCGAAACCCTGGACGCCCTGGCCTCCCACGGTGCCTCCATGGCCATCTACCTCTCCAGCGCCCTGGCGGAAAAAGTCTCCAGCCAGCTGGCCGCTCACTACGGGGAAGAGTCTACCTGCGCCGTGGCCTACCGCGTGAGCCAGCCCGATGAGAGGATCATCTACACCACAATCGGTAAACTGCCCGAGACCATGAAAAACGAAGGCATCCGAAAAACCGCCCTCATCATCGTGGGCAAAGGCGTGGGCGACCAACGCCACCGGCCAATATGAAAACTCTACGACGCCACCTTTACCCACGAATACCGGGACGGGGTCGAAAAGGCGTAAAAAGAGAGAAGGGCAAAAAAAGGAACCTTCGGTGGAGAGGGCGAGCCCTGCAACCCCAGGTCGCGATGCTCCCCGCCTCTCGTCCTCAGGCCGATCACATTCGCCGCTCGGGCTGCGCCCGTGGCTGCTGCCGAGGACAGGGGGCACTCTTCGGTATCTGGATGACTTCGTTCCCAGGCTCCGCCTGGGAACTCCACGAGGCTCTGCCGCCACCGACGACGTGGATGATCGCGCACGCTGCTGCTTTTGACACCGGCAAGGCGCTTCGCAGCCCACACTCCCAGGCAGAGCCTGGGAGCGAGAAAAAGGCCTCTGGTCGCTGAAGGCATGCTTTTGAACTGATTGTTACCATAAGAAGGCGGAAATGGTGCTAATTGAATGGGGAAATCTGGGCTGTCACGGAAAGGCGCGCACCTGGGCCAGAGGTTGGGTGCAGCCCTGGGCGGCGAGCTGTGTCTGCCGGACAAGCCCTGGGCATCCGGGTTTCCCTCTATGGTGTGCACCTGGCACCCTCCCTTGGGGAGGGGATCGAGCTGTTTCCACGGGCGCAGCCGGCCATGTGTTTGTCATGGCAACGGGCATTGTGGTGCGGTTGATCGCGCCCCTTTTGAAGGGGAAGGCCCAGGACCCGGCGGTGGTGGTCATGGACGAGGCGGGGCGCTTTGCCGTGAGCCTGGTGTCCGGTCACATCGGCGGGGCAAACCGCCTGGCGCAGGAAGCTGCGGCGGCTGTGGGCGCGGTGCCGGTCATTACCACGGCCACCGACACCCACGGCATTGCCTCGGTGGACGGCGTGGTGTCCGAACGGGGGCTGGTGGTGGAGAACCCGCCGGCCATCAAAGCCGTGAACATGGCCCTGTTGGAAAAGAGAAAACCCCTGCTCTGGGACCCCATGGGGATCTATGCCGACATGGCGGATCTCTATGTCCCGGCCGGAGAACGGGCTGAAGCCGATGTGGTGGTGGACTGCTCGTCGGACCCGGCAAAAGAGGGGGCCCTGGTGATCCGGCCCAGGCGCGTCACCGTTGGGGTGGGGTGCAACCGGGGCACCGATGTGGAAGAGATCCTGGAGGGCGTTGAAAAAGCGTTTCAGGCGGGGGGGATTTCCCCTTTGTGCCTGAAGACCATGGCCTCCATTGACGTAAAAGCCGATGAAGAGGGGATCCTTAAGGCCGCCGAGCGCTTAGGGGTGTCCCTCTCGTTTTATACCAAGGACCAACTCAGCGGTACCGACGGGGTGGTGACCCCTTCGGCGGCCGCTTTAAAACACGTAGGAACGGTGAGCGTAATGCGCAAGCACAGCGATCCACAGTGTAGGATGGATCCTCGTGGTGCCCAAGGTGAAGGGGATAAATGTAACGGCGGCGCTGGCAATGGCGTCCTCTACATTATAGGCATCGGCCCCGGCAGCGTGGATCACATGTCCATGCGCTGCGTGGACGTGATCAAAGGCGCGGACGTCATCGCCGGGTACACCGTCTACGTGGATCTCATCAAAGAGTTCATGGACGGCAAAGAGGTGATCGCCACCACCATGAAAAAAGAGGTGGACCGCGTCAAGGCCGCCGTGGAGACGGCCCTCACCGGCAAGAAAGTGGCCCTGGTCTCCAGCGGGGACCCCGGTATCTACGCCATGGCAGGTCTGGCCCTTGAGATCATCAAGGAAAAAGGGGTTTCTGCCCGTCGCCCCGGCTGCGGCACCCCGGAAGAGGGCGATCTCACCGTGGAAGTGGTGCCCGGTATTCCGGCCCTCTCTTCAGGCGGGTCTCTGTTGGGCGCGCCCCTGACCCACGATTTTGCCTGCGTCAGCTTAAGCGATCTCCTCACCCCCTGGGAGCTCATTGAAAAGCGCCTCAACGCCGTGGCCGAGGCCGACTTTGTCATGGTGATCTTCAATCCCAAGAGCAAGAAGCGTAACTGGCAGCTGAACAAGGCCCAGGAGATCGCCCTGAAGCACCGCAGCGGGGACACCCCCGTGGGCATCGTCAAGAGCGCCATGCGGGACGCCCAGGAGGTGACCATCGTGCCCCTGAAAGACCTGCACGAAGCCGACGTGGACATGCTTACCACCGTGTTCATCGGCAACAGCGCCTCGGAAGGGTACCTCGATTTTATGTTTACCCCCCGGGGCTACGGAAAGAAGTATGATCTGAAATCATAACGTTACGATTCAGCTTCTCAACGGTGTCCTGCATGCTTATAGGTGCTGCGCACCGCCGAAGAACCTAATTATCATGAATCCCTAATGTCGAGAAGGATTTCACGCAGCATGGACATGACAAAAGGTGCTGGTTTTTCAGATATATGGTGCGCAAGCGCACCCTACGGGATGTCACAAAACAAGCGGAGAAGGTCGTTCCGGCCGTTTGAGGGATATTGGCTGAATCGTTACATCTTAACCGACAGGAACCCATGAGGCGAACCATGGAAAAAGGGTACATCCAGGTCTACACAGGCAAAGGCAAGGGCAAGACCACGGCAGCCATCGGCTTGAGCGTCCGGGCGGCCGGGGCCGGGTTCAAGGTGCTCATCGCCCAGTTCATGAAGCAGGGCGATTACTCCGAAATCAAGGCCCTGGAGCGGTTTGACGACCTGATCACCGTGCGTCAGTTCGGTGCCGGAGGCTGGGTCAAGGGCAAACCCTCGGACAAGGAGAAGGCCCGGGCCCGGGAGGGGTACAACCTCGTGAAAGAGGCCCTTTCCACGGGCTCCCATGACGTCGTGGTTATTGAAGAGGGCAACCTCGCCGTCAAGTACGGCCTCATCACCCTGGAAGAGATGCTGGGCCTCATGGAGATGAAGCCCCACGGCACCGAGCTTGTCATCACCGGGCGCTATGCCCATGAAGAGGTCATGGCCCGGGCCGACCTGGTGTCTCAGATTGAGCCCGTAAAGCACTATTTTGCCGACCAGGGCGTCAAAGCCCGTGTTGGCATCGAAAAATAGCAGGGCGCAGGCGGTGAATGACGTTTTGAATGTATGATATATCCGGGGTAGGGCTTAAACAAAACATGAACCGACAAGTCCTGCATGACTGCCGCTGTGATTTAACCCGAGGAACGAGGCTTAAAGCGCAGCGGAAACCAGCTTTCAAGGTGGCTCACCTTGCCGCCGGAGGCATTTTTTGAATGAAACAAGCTGACGATCAGAAGAAGTTGGCCCGCTGCATTGCCGTGTTCGGCACGGGCTCGGACGTGGGCAAGAGTGTGGTGACCACCGGGCTCTGCCGGCATTTTGCCGAGCAGGGGCTCAAGGTGGTGCCCTACAAGGCCCAGAACATGTCCAACAACTCCGGGGTGACCCCCGAGGGGCTGGAGATGGGGCGTGCCCAGATCATCCAGGCCGAAGCCGCGGGCGTGGTGCCCTCGGTGCTGATGAACCCGGTGCTGCTGAAGCCCACCGGGGAGACCGGCTCCCAGGTGGTGCTCATGGGCAAGGTGGACGGGGACGAATCCGCCGCCGCCTACCACAAGAAAAAAGAGCGGTACTTCCATGTCGCTGCCGAGGCCCTGGATCGCCTCCGGGAAGAGAACGACCTGGTGATCATGGAAGGGGCCGGTTCCTGTGCCGAGGTGAACCTCATGGACGGGGACATCGTGAACTTTCGCATGGCCGACTACGCCGATGCCGACGTCATCCTCGTGGCCGATATCCACCGGGGCGGGGTCTTCGGGCAGGTGGTGGGAACCCTGGCTCCGGCCTGCCGATCAGTTGCCAGTGCCAATCGGTGGAGGTGGTGCCACGACCGCGTCCGGCGGAAACCCCCGGTTTAAGGACGGCTGCGACTGGATCGAGGACAAGTGCGGGAAACCCGTCCTCGGGGTGCTGCCCTGGTACACCGATTTTCACATCGGCTCCGAAGACTCGGTGGTCATCGAGCAGCCCAAGGGGCGCTCGTCCCTTTCGGGAACCAAGCCCGCAGGGGCGGTGATCCGCCTTCCCTTTATCTCCAATTTTACCGATTTTGAGCCCCTCATGCAGCGGGATGAGATCGAGCTCTGCTACCTGGATCGCCCCTGCGATTTGTCGGAGTTTTCCTTTGTCATTATTCCCGGCTCCAAAAACACCCGAAAGGACCTGGCCTGGCTCAAGGAGACGGGCTGGGACGCCCGCATCAAGTCGTTTTCCGGTAACGGGGGGCACGTGGCAGGCATCTGCGGCGGCTACCAGATCCTGGGGGAGAAGATCGAGGACCCCCAGGGCGTGGAAGGGGCGGCCGGAGCCGAAGAGGGCTTGGGCCTCCTGCCCGTTGCCACGGTAATGAAAGCGCCCAAGACCACCACCCTGAGCCGGTTTACTTATAAAGGCATCGAGGGCAGCGGCTACGAGATCCACATGGGCACCACCTCCCGCCACGGCGGAGACCCCCTGGTGGAGGTGCTGGAGCGCAACAGTGAGCCCGCAGGGGACCACGACGGCTGCATGGCCCCGTCCGGAAAGGTTCTTGGAACCTACATGCACGGCATCTTCGACCTCATCGTGGACTCCTGGCTTACGGAGATCGGCATCGAAGTGCGCCCCTCCGATACCGCAGGGGGCCTCGACGCCCGCCAGGAAGCTTACGGAAGGCTTGCCGAACACACACGAACCCACCTGGCCATGGATGCCATTGATACCATGGCGAAAGGAGAGGCCTGAATGGGCTCCTTTACCTTTGTCACCGGGGGCTGCCGGAGTGGAAAGAGCTCCCACGCCCAGAAATTAGCTGAGTCCCTTGCGTCGGACAACCGACTTTACGTGGCCACCCTTCAGCCCATGGATACCGAGATGGAGAGACGGGTCACCGATCACCAGGCCCAAAGGGACGACTCCTGGTACACCATTGAAGAGCCCTACGACATCGTCCGGGTCATTGAGGAGGAGCAGGACAGGGCCGAGGTGATCCTCGTGGACTGCATCACCCTCTGGGTGACCAACCTCTTTATGGCCGAGCAGAGCGAAGAGGAGATCTTGGGGTTCGTGGACGAATTTGCAGAAGCCGCCGCAGCCTCCAAGGTGCCCGTGGTGACCGTCTCCAACGAGGTGGGCATGGGCATTGTCCCGGACAACACCCTGTCGCGTCAGTTTCGGGATATCCAGGGCGCCGCCAACCAGCGACTTGCCGCACGGGCCCACAAGGTGGTCTTTACGGTCTCCGGGATTCCCATGACGGTGAAGGGGTGAGCATGAAGATCAAGGAATACATGCTGGATCTGAAGTCGGCCCTGCAGTTTTCCACCATCCTTCCCGTGGGTGCGGGCAATGTGTTCCGTCCCGTGGGGCAGGTGGCCATGTTTCCCGTGGTGGGGCTTATCCTGGGCGGCATCCTCGCCTTTGCGGACGCTATTCTTTCTCATATCTGGCCCCCCATGGTGGTGGGGATTCTGGACACAGTCCTGCTCATGGTCCTCACCGGCGGGTTTCATCTGGACGGCCTGGGGGACACAGCCGACGGCCTCTTCAGCCACCGCCCCAAAGAGCGGGTCCTGGAGATCATGAAGGACAGCCGCAGCGGCGCCATGGGCGTTCTGGCCATGATCGCCATCCTCTCCATGAAGTGGGCGGGTCTTGCCTCCATGAGCGCACCCGGCTGGAGCCGGGCCCTGTTGCTCATTGCCATTCCCGCCCTTGCCCGGGGCAGCCAGATTTTCGGCATCGGCCTGCTTCCCTATGGCCGTAAAGAGGGCACCGCCCACGACCTCTTCGGGGACGTGCCCCTGGCAACGCGCCTCCGGTTCATGGTCATCCCTGTGCTGCTGACCCTGTGCACCGGCGGCCGGGGCGTGATGGTGCTTCTGGTCTATGCTGCCATAACCGCCGTGCTTCTTGCCTGGTACAAGAAAAAGATGGGGGGCATCACCGGCGATATGCTGGGCGCCATGACAGAGATATCCGAAGGGTTTCTCTTTGTAGCCGCCGCAGCAGCGCTTTAAAAGCATGCCTCCGGCGGCCAGGTGGGGGCACCTGGAAACCCTATGGCGAATGCATGGAGTCAGGCATCATGCAAACGGTTTCGGGGCATTCGCGTGATGTTTGACATGGGGCAACCATTTTTGCGGGAGAGGCCCATTTCATTCTTTACCAAACCCGGTGGGGCATAGGGGACTATTCTGGCTTTCAGGCTCCGCCATGTTGGTGTGAATCATAGCGGCACATTGCATATAATTTTCAGCGTGAAGCGAGTTTAATCGTGGAGGCAGAGCTCCGTCTATCATTCCCAGGCGGAGCCTGGGAACGAAAGAAAATGACTGAGGATATCGTTATCCGTGTCTTTTCAGGTCATTCGCTTAGGGGGGCGTCCGCCAACCGGTGTTACCGGGGACACCTGTGTCATTATGGAGCGCCGCACTCCGGTGCGGCTTTTTTGTCCGTCGTTCCCCGCGTCCTGCACACAGGAGTGCGTCCCACATACGACGATCAAGGCGCATTCGCAATCTGGGGCTCATCCACTGGCCGCAGGAGGCCTTGCTTTTGACTTTTTGATTTTTACAGGGTGTGCCTGACGGGCCATTCGGTGTATATTTGAAAAAGAATGAAAATCCATGAAAAATAAGGAGTTCGGGTTATGATAATCGGTCATGGAGGCAACATCTACAAGCTGGCGAAGGATCTGGGGGTGACCCCTTCTGATATTACCGATATGAGCAGCAACCTGAACCCCCTGGGGCCGCCTGAAGGACTCATGGAGCATCTGGCGTCCAAGCTCTCCACCATTGTCAGCCTGCCCGAGGTGGATGCAGGGCATATCAAGGAGCTGCTTGCGGAAAAGTACGGCATTTCGGCTTCGTCCATTTTGGCCGGTAACGGCACCACCGAATTCATCTATGCCATCCCCAGGGCCCTTGGGACCAAGCGGGCCCTTATTGTGGGGCCCACCTACGCGGACTACCGTGATGCCTGCGAGATGTACGGGGCAGAGGCGGATTTTCTCCTCACCCGCAAGGAAGACAGGTTTGCCATGGACACCATGGACATTGCGGAAGCCGCAGACGGCTACGACACGGTGTTTCTCTGTAACCCCAACAACCCCACCGGCACCATGACCACGCCCGAGGCCATCAAGGCCATGGCAGAGTCCCGGCCCGACATTCGGTTTGTCATCGACGAATCTTACCTGCCCTTTGCTTGCGACGCCTACGGCCAGAGCGTGGCCCGGTACGGCCTGGCCAACGTGGTGACCCTGAACTCCATGAGCAAGGTGTTCCGCATCCCCGGCCTGCGTGTGGGTTTTCTCATGGCCCCTGGGGCCATCATCGCCGAGTTCTCCAAGTACGTGCTTCCCTGGTGCGTTAACGCCATGGCCCAGGCTGCCGTGGATTTTATCCTCTCCGGCGGAGAGGCCATCGATACTTTTCTGGAGGAGACCCGCGCCTACGTCAAAGGGGAGAAGGAGCGGTTTGTGGCCGTTCTTGATGCCATGGACGGGATCATTCCCTACGGCGCTGAAACTTATTTTGTCATCTGCGAGCTCACCGGCGAGAACACCGCAGAAGGCCTCTGGGCCGCCCTGGCCGAAGAGGCGGTCCTGATCCGGGACTGCACCAACTTCATCGGCATCGAAGGCGAGTTCGTCCGGTTCTCCCTCAAAGACAAAGAGACCAACGACAGGCTCCTCGGGCTGCTGAAAAAGCATCTGAAGTAAGCTGGCGTGCAAAACACAAAAAAAGGTGCCCCGGTTGTCCGGGGCACCTTGAATGCCATGATGGTTTGTTGATTGAACGGGCGGTGCACTTAGATCTGCCCGCATCGAAACACCGTGCGGGTTTTCTTAACCCATGGATAAGCCCTCAGCCCGTAGGGTGCACTCTGTGCACCAGAACACGTGCGAACTATCAATCGCTGCCCGCGCTCTGCCGACGTAGTACTGCCGGGGCGATTGCCCTGGGCCACAGCGGGGCGTTCTTCCCACGGCATGGTCTCCACGTAGAGGGACTGGCTGGGGAAGGCAAACCCGGATCCTTCCTCTTCCACGATCTCTTTGATGGCGCAGATGAGTTCCTCTTTTCGCTCCAGCCACTCTCCCCAGACCGTTGTGCGGGTAAAACAATAGATTTTTAAATCGATGGACGAGTCCGAGAAGTTGTCGATGCGCACGAACAGGGGCGCCGACGGCGGGTTGACAAAGCCTTCGTGCTCGGTGATCCAGGCCTCGATGCGCTGCCGGATGGCCTTGAGCTGGCTTACCGTGGTGCGGTACTCCAGGCCCACGAGCCAGGAGATGCGGCGGAAGGTCATGGAGGTGAAGTTGGTGACGGTGTTGTCCGAGAGCAGGGTGTTGGGGACAAAGACCGGGGCCTTGTCGAATCTGCGGATTCGGGTGGACCGGAAGCCGATCTGTTCCACGGTGCCCTCCACCACGCCGTTGACCTGTATCCAGTCTCCGATTTTGAAGCGGCGCTCGGCAAGGATGAGGATCCCTGAGATGAGGTTCTTGAAGAGGTCCTGGGCCCCCAGGGCCACGGCCACACCGAAGAGTCCGAGACCGGCGATGATGGGACCGACCCGAATGCCCCAGATCTCCAGGATGGTGGCACCCCCGATGAGGGCCAGGGCAGCCCGTGTGGCGTTGAAGAACCAGTCCAGAAGGGACCGATCGAAGATGGACTCCAGCTTTTTGAACAGGTGCGAGATGGGCAGGATGATGTTGAAGACGCTCCAGAAGATGGTGAAGGCCACCAGGGAGCGGATGAGCTTGTCCAGGAGAATGGCGGCAGCGCCTTCAAAGCCCAGGTATTGCCTGGCGAAAAAGAGGCCAAGGACCACGGGCAGCAGGTTCAGGGGGGGCTCCAGGGCCGTGAGGATCTTGTCGTCCAGCTCGGAGCTGGTCTTGGCCGTCAGCCGTTTTAATCGTCTCAAGATGGCCTTGGAGATGGTTTTTCGGAAAAGGAGGAAGGCCAGAAAGATGAGTGTTGCCACGAGAATACGGCCGATATCGATGCCGAAAAGACCGTTTTGCCAGACATCGAGGACCAGGTCACCAAAGGCTTTTAAGTGTTCCATACGTGTATGCTCCCAAATTGCGGGGGGTCAGTGTTGTTACAAAATAAAAAAGATATATCATCGCCTTTTTTTTCGTCGACTTCAAGACCGAAATCGAGGAGGTATCTTCTCTCCTTTCTTGACATTACAGAGGGCTTTCACTAATTCAGTGAGGGGGGGCGGCCAATGGCCGTTTCCTGTTTCATTTAAGGACAGCAACATCAAAAAGGACGATTCATGTTTCCCATCTCCGAGTGGTACATCCTGCCTGCAGCCTTTCTTTTGGATCTCCTTGTGGGGGATCCCGCGTTTATCCCACACCCCATCTGCTGGATGGGGAACCTCATCAGCAAATCCGAGGCCTTTTTCAGGCGCCTGAAGGTCCCCACGGTGGTCTCCGGCGGGTTGTTTACCGTCTGCATGGTGGCTGTTGTGTGGGCCGTTGCCACGGCGGTGATGGCCGTTGCGTCCTATGTGCACGCGGACCTTGCCCGGGTGGTGGAGATCCTGATGATCTGGTTTGCCATCTCCACGCGGTCCCTGAAAAAAGCGGCCCTGGCCGTGTCTGACGCTCTGCGCATGGGCGGGCTCGAAGCGGCCCGCGCCAAGGTGGGAATGATCGTGGGGCGGGACACCTCGCAGCTCGATGAGCGGGGCGTGCTGAAAGCGGCGGTGGAGACCGTGGCCGAGAACCTGGTGGACGGGGTGATCTCCCCTCTCTTTTTTGCGGCCCTGGGCGGGGCACCCCTGGCCATGACCTACAAGATGGTCAACACCCTGGATTCCATGGTGGGGTACCGAAATGAGAAATACATCGCCTTCGGCAAGGCCTCGGCCCGGCTGGATGATGTGGTCAACTTTATCCCGGCCCGGCTCTCCGTCTTTTGCGTGGCCGCGGCCAACTACGGCATTGCCCGGCGCTGGAAAGAGATTCTGCGCGCTGCCTTCAGGGACGGTCGCAACCATTTGAGCCCCAACGCCGGGTACCCGGAAGCCTCCTTTGCCGAAGCCCTGGAGGTGACCATGGGTGGACCTTCCGTCTATTTCGGCAAGGTGGTGGACAAGGCCTACATCTGCGAAGAGTACAAAGAGAACCCCTACGTGCCCGCCACCGTGGAAAGCGCCTGCCGTCTGATGGTCTGGTCGGCAGCGGTGTCCCTTTTCGGGGCCATGACCCTCGCACATTTGATGAATATGGTGGCTTGATCACGGGTGGGTGTGGTATAGATTATCCTTTTTGATTCAACCATGTAGGATGCGGACGGATGCGGGCAGGGCCTGCGTCCGGCGACTGCGTTCTGCGATGACCACAATACGGTCCGGAGTCCGGATTATCCCGGGGTGCGCGGGGAGTATCGCACCGGAAGTGAAGCCAAGAGATTTAACGCATGAATATCGCATTTGATTTGATGAAGGTAACGGAGGCTGCAGCCATTGAAGCGGCCAAATGGGTTGGCACCGGACGCAAGAAGGCCGGAGACGGCGCGGCGGTGGCCGCCATGCGCCAGGCGTTTTCAAACATCAACCTCGCAGGCCGCGTGGTCATTGGCGAGGGGGAGAAGGACGAAGCCCCCATGCTCTACACCGGTGAAGAGGTAGGCAACGGTCGCGGCCTTGCTGTGGACATCGCCGTGGACCCTGTGGAGGGCACCAACCTCATGGCCCTGGGGCGTCCCAACGCCATCGCCGTCCTTGGTGCGGCACCCCGCGGCTCCATGTACGATCCCGGCCCCAGTTTTTACATGAAAAAGCTCGTGGTGCCCAAGGAGGCCGCCCAGGTGGTGGACATCGACGCCCCTGTGGAGGACAACCTGGACAACACGGCTAAGGCCCTGGGCAAGGACGTTCGGGACCTGGTGATTTTCGTCCTGGACAAGCCCCGTCACGTGGAACTGATTCAGCGCATCCGTGCCAAGGGGGCCAGGGTTCAGCTTCATACCGACGGTGACGTGGCCGGATCCCTCATGGCCGTGACCCCGGACTCCGGCGTGGACATGATGATGGGCACCGGCGGCACCCCCGAAGGCGTGATTTCCGCCTGCGCGGTGGTGGCCCTGGGCGGGGCGATCTTTGGCCGCCTGGATCCCAAAACCGAGGAAGAGCGGGACAACGTTATCAAGTACGGCACCGACATCGATAAGCTCCTCACCACCACCGACCTCGTGGACAGCGAGAAGGCCTGCTTTGTGGCAACCGGAATCTCCGGCGGCACCTTCCTGGCCGGTGTGGAAAACGACGCCTCGGGCATTGTGACCCACTCCATGGTCCTTGACGGCGGCTCCGGCCACCTCTGCATGGTCCGTTCCGTCCACACAAACATGGTGTAATCCGCACGCAAATGACCGGAGTGATGCTCCTCCCGCTCTTTCTGTATAAACGCACCTTTGATTGGAGAACTCTATGATCATATTGAAAAGTGCCGATTTGTCCCGGCGGCGATTTACCAACATTGTGGTCCCGGTGTGCGAAAAAAAATCCATTACCGCCGAGGCCCGGCTGGCGGCCCTGGTGGACGATGCCCTTACCCTGCCTGAGTTCGAAGGCAAGGAGGATGACGCCCTGGTGCGTTACTCCACCGGGGGCATCAAGGCCGAGCGCCTCATTTTCCTGGGGCTGGGAAAGGCCAAGCAGGTGACGGAAGACGACCTGCGCCGCATGGCTGCCAACGGTGTCAGACGCGCCCTGGACCTGGGCCAGCCCAAGGTGGCCATCGTGATGCCGGACATCGAAACCCTCAAGATCGATCGAGAGCGCCAGGTGACAGCCATCATCGAGGGGGCGCTTCTGGCCAACCACTTTTTCCATCGCTACCGGGGGAAAAAAGAGCGCAAGGTCAAGGCTTTGTCGGCCATTGAGGTGCTCATCGCCCGCAACGAGGTGAACCGCCTGCGCCCTGTGGCTGAAAAGGCCGTGACCGTGGTGTCCGGGGCTCTCCTGGCCCGGGACTGGGTCTCCACGCCCCCCATGGACAAGGTACCTGAAAAGTTTGGGGCCATGGTGGAAAAGGCCATGGAAGAGGTGGGAGTCTCCGTAGAGATCAAGGACCACAAGGAGCTGGCCCAGATGAAGTTCGGGGCCATGCTCGGGGTTGCCATGGGCAGTGACAGCCCGGCCCGCATGGTGGTGGCCGATTACCACCCCGAAGGCGCCACCAAGACGGTTGTCCTCGTGGGTAAGGGCGTCACCTACGACTCCGGTGGTCTCAACCTTAAGCCCGCCGACGGCCTCAAGGGCATGAAGAGCGACATGGCAGGGGCGGCAGCCGTTGCCGGAACCCTCTACAAACGCGGCAAGGGCCGGCTGATGTGCGCGTGATCGGGCGTCATGCCCCTGGTGGAGAATATGCCCTCAGGCAGGGCCCTGCGCGTGGGTGACGTTCTGAAAAGCTTCTCCGGCAAGACCATTGAGGTTGGCAACACCGACGCCGAAGGACGGCTGATCTTGGCCGATGCCATGGCCTGGGCCACCAAGACCTACAAGCCCGACCTCATGATCGACCTGGCAACCCTCACCGGTGCCTGTATGGTTGCCCTTGGCCAGGACATCGCCGGTGTGTTTACCGCTGATGAGAGGCTCTCCAAGGCCCTGATGCGCTCTTCTGAGCGTGTTCACGAGCGTTGCTGGCCCCTTCCCATGCCCGAGGATTACAAAGCCCATCTTAAGAGCGATGTGGCCGATATCGCCAACATTGCAGGCCATCGCTGGGGCGGGTCCTCCACCGCGGCTCTCTTCCTTTCGGAGTTCGTTGGCAAGACCCGCTGGGCCCACATCGACATCGCCGGGCCCGCCTTTACCCAGAAGGACTCCCCCTACGTCCGCCCCGGCGGCACAGGCTTCGGGGTTCGCCTCCTCTGCGACCTGCTGTTCGGCGAGGAGAGTTCCCTGACCCTCTGATAATTTTTTCTTTTTAAAAGCTAAACAACAAAAAGGCCGAATGCCCGTATGGGTGTTCGGCCTTTTTTGTCTGTAACCCCAAAAGATGCCTCCAGGTTCGGGAATGTACTATCGCCATAGCGTGTCGTGGCGTAGTCCGATGCCGTTGGTTAAATGGGGACACATAGATACGGGCGCAGGCAAATTCTTCAGGCTCCTCACATTCCCTGACGGCTTTGCCCATTCTGGATATCGAGACCGTATCAGGGGCCTTTCGTTCCCAGGCTCCGCCTGGGAACGCTTTCTCGGAGGCTCTGCCTCCATGTCCGATACCACCAGAGCCTGTGCCGTTCGCCACCCATTGCTTGGTTTTCCACACCGATAATTCTGAGCGTGGCTCTGGACAAGACGTGTACACGTTAACCAAGAATGCCGCAGTGCTTTAACCCGAGGAACGAGGGGGAAAGCGCTGCGGCATTCCGCTTTCAAGGTGGCTCACCTTGCCGCCGGAGGCACGGTTATTCCTTTTTTTTGTTGTACTGTTTCATCACTTAGGGAGAAGCGAGCTTTTAGGCGTTTGAGGCCCGGGGGCACGCCTTTGTCGATCTCTTTTTGCATGATATCGAGAATTGTCGAAAAATCGTCGGTTTCGGTGGCCGCAGTACGAGGCCATGCAAGAGGTTGATTACCACCTCCAGGTCCCGGAGTTTTTCAATACTCTGGTGCATTTCGGGTCTCATGGAGACGGGGAAGGGAGGGCGAAAGCTGTTGCCCACTTTCAGGATAACGTCGGCGGCGTAGAGGGTTTTGCTGTGGGGGTGGTAGAGTACCACGTCGTGGGCGGTGTGGCCCGGGGTGGCGATGACCTGCCAGTCTTCAAAGCCGGGGAGGCGGTCCCCGTCTTTGAGGGGGTGATCGAAGGTGAGGCGTTTTTTGTACCAGATCCACTCAAAGGGATATTTCATGGCCCGTGCCCACAGGCGTCACCCAGGAAGATAATTTGTGTGCTGGAGAGCCCCGGAAAATCCCGCATACCAGCGGTTGATCTCTTCGGGGGCGGCAACAGGAACGCTGTGGCGGCTGCGGAGGGTGTGTGCGCCCCTGCGTGGTCGGGGTGGGTGTGGGAGGCCACGGCAGAAGTTAGTTAGCTCATAGGTAGTACAGGCGACGTTTCATGACCTGTTCGATGCGGGGTACGTCGCTTCGGCAGCCGGAGTCGATGAGCAGGACCTTTTCTTCGTACACGGCAAGATAAAGGGTCTCAATGAAGCCGTCCACCACCTGGATCGTGAACATGGGGAGCATTCCTTTGATAACGGGTCGTTTGTTGGTGTGGTAGTTAAAGTTAACTTTAAGGTATGGCGCGGAATGCTGTCAAGGCATCATTGAACGATGGCGCGATCAGGCAATGATGTCGGTCTTGGAGGATTTTTGTTTATTGGAGGCCTTGGCCTGGAAGTGGAAGACGCCACCCCAGCTCTTCCGCACGGTGACAGACGGGAGCATAGGGCCTTTAAAGCCCATTTTACGGCATCCGTAGGGGTGGCGGTTGTCCCAGGTGATAAAGAAGTGGATACAGGCCCTGCAGTTGATTCGAGGGGGTGTGGTCATGGCAATCACGCACAGGGGCAAATCAAAACGTGCCCCGGTTGAAGGTTATGGGTCTCGGATGATTTGTTACCACAGCCATAGGGTTTGAACAAAACAAAAAAGCCGCCGGATATGAATCCGACGGCTCTTGCTTTTAAATGGTGCCGAAGGGGAGACTTGAACTCCCACGGGTTGCCCCACACGGCCCTCAACCGTGCGCGTCTACCAATTCCACCACTTCGGCAAAATGTGAGAGCGTTATAGCACCGCCTTTCGGGGTGATCAAGCCTTTTTCCCGGGTTTCGGCGCTCTTTTTTTGAGGGGAGGGGTAACATCTTCAGATGATGTGGATAATGGGAATGGCCGATTTATGGCAAAGGCTTTGATAAGACCGAGATTGGCCGTTAAGATGCGTCGGCGGTGCGCAAGCGCACCCTACCTCGTGTCCCACGCCGTTTATCATCCATAGCTCGCGCTTTTGAGTGCTATTCACGCCATGTCCAGATGGACCAACAATCATAGGGGAGCGGGAGTATGATGGTTTCTTAAAACCGTATCCTGTGCTCTATGGAAGGGGAGGATGGGGTCTGTTCGTGTGGCGAGACTTTTGAACCAAAACAAAAAAGCCGCCGGAAATAAATCCGACGGCTCTTGCTTTTAAATGGTGCCGAAGGGGAGACTTGAACTCCCACGGGTTGCCCCACACGGCCCTCAACCGTGCGCGTCTACCAATTCCACCACTTCGGCAAAATGTGAGAGCGTTATAACACCGGCTTTCGGGTTGATCAAGTCTTTTTCAACGGGGTAAGGCGTTTTTTTAAAGCGGGTCATGCTAAGGTGCCGACAGGGCTCATAAGTCCGTACGGCGGGTTCTTTGCTTTATTGGGCAGAGGTTGAACGGGGAACGCGGGTGCGCGAGCGCGTCATCGGGATGATAAAAAGGTGAGCCGGAAGGGGCAGGGACTCACTTCTTTTAAAAAACACGGCTTGGTTGTCCTTATTTGGGGGGGCTGTTTTCCATGGTGCGAAACGCAAAAACCCCCTTGCCGTTTCCAGCAAGGGGGTTGAAGTCAAATGGTGCCGAAGGGGAGACTTGGAGACAGCGAATTCTGTCCACGGCCCTCAACCGTGCGCGTCTACCAATTCCACCACTTCGGCAAAATGTGAGAGCGTTATAACATCGGTTTTCGGGTTGATCAAGCCCTTTTTGCGGGGCTCTTGGCTTTTTTTGAGGGTCGGAAACCGTGGGTGGGGAAGGAGGGTGGTTTGGGGTGTGTTTTCAAGGTGATGTTCCCCTGGGGTGGTCCCGGGATTTTGATGGGGAGTTTCCAAGGGGGCGCGGTGGGGTCAAAGTAATGGTGCTTCATTGGGGTTGGTGTCTTGGAATAAACAAAGGATTGCACGGACGCAAAGGGGCATTTACGGGCTTTCTGCGTGCTTTTCTACCCCTTCTGAAAAGCTGGATCTGTTTTGGGCAACAAAAAACCCCGCCTTGTGTTCACAAGACGGGGTTTTTGTGCTGTGATTCAAGGGGAGACTTGAACTCCCACGGGTTGCCCCACACGGCCCTCAACCGTGCGCGTCTACCAATTCCACCACTTCGGCAAATCGTGCGACTATTCGCTTTTTGTATCCGCAGGTGCTGCGGGCGCGCTCTGCTCGGCAGCCGGAGGTGCGGTGATCACCGAGCCGGTCTTTTTCGTGCCTGAGTCGTACGCCAGGAAGAGCGAGGTGATCATGAAGATGATCGCGATGGCCGTTGTGGCCTTGCTCAGGAACGTGGCGCCGCCGGAAGGGCCAAACAGAGTCTGGCTGCTTCCACCACCGAAAGATGCGCCCATGTCGGCGCCTTTTCCGGTCTGGAGAAGGACAATGAGAATCAGGCCGACGCAGACCAGAATATGAACTATTTTAACAAAAAGCATTGTGTAGCCATCCGTTTATCATCGTTTGTATCGAACAATCCCGCTGAAGGATTCGGTGTCAAGGCTGGCACCTCCAACGAGGGCACCATCCACATCTTCAAGGGCCATTAGTTCAGCAATGTTGCCCGATTTGACGCTGCCACCATATAGGATTCTCATGGCATTGGCAAGCTCTTTCTGGATGCTGTCGGCAACGCTTTTCCTCAGGAAGGCGTGGACTTCCTGAACCATATCAGGGGTTGCCGTGTTGCCGGTGCCGATGGCCCAGACGGGCTCGTAGGCGAGGACAACAGGGGCCAGCTCCTCGGCGGACAATCCCTTAAATCCATGACCCCTGGGGTGTCAAGGACCTCAAAGGTTTTTCCCTGCTTGCGCTCCTCATCGGTTTCGCCGATGCAGACCACGGGGACCAGACCAGCCTTGAGGGCGGCTTTGAGCTTGTTATTGACGGTCTCGTCGGTCTCGCCGAAGAACTGACGGCGCTCGGAGTGGCCGATGATGACGTGGGTGCAGCCACAGGAGCGGATCATCTCGGCGGAGATCTCTCCGGTCCAGGCGCCTGTGGTTTCCCAGAACATGTCCTGGGCGGCCACGGCGATGGGGCTTTTCCCAAGGGCCTGGCAAACAGGGTAGAGGGCGGTGAAGGTGGGGGCCACCATCACGTCCACGTCGATGTCGGCGCCCAGGGCGTCTTTGAGCTCGGTTGCAAAGGTAACGGATTCGGCGCAATCCTTGTGAAGCTTCCAGTTGCCGGCGATGAGAGGGGTACGGGTTGCCATAGGGGCTCCTTATGTGGGGGACCGGCCCGGAAAACAGGCCGGTCCGAGGCAGAAGATTACAGTTTGGATGCGATCATGGCTGCCAGGTCCACCATGCGGTGAGAGTAGCCGGCCTCGTTGTCGTACCAGGAGAGGACCTTCACCATGCCGTCGATGACGTCGGTGGAGGGGGCATCCACGCTGGAGGAGGCGGGGCAGCCGTTGAAGTCGATGGAGACCAGGGGAGCATCGCAGTAATCGAGGACCCCTTTGAGCTCGCCGTCAGCCGCTTTCTGAAGGGCTGCGTTGACCTCTTCTTTGGTGGCGGGCTTTTCAAGGTTGACCACCAGGTCCACCAGGGAGACGTTAGGGGTGGGGACGCGGATGGACATGCCGTTGAGCTTGCCTTTGAGCTCGGGCAGGACCAGGGCCACGGCCTTGGCAGCGCCGGTGGTGGTGGGAACCATGGAGCAACCGGCGGCACGGGCGCGCCTCAGGTCCTTGTGGGGGGCGTCCAGGATGCGCTGGTCACCGGTGTAGGCGTGGATGGTGGTCATGAGGCCCTCTTTGATGCCGAAGGTCTCGTGGAGCACCTTGGCCACGGGGGCCAGGCAGTTGGTGGTGCAGGAGGCGTTGGAGACGATGTGGTGGGCGGCCGCATCGTAGGTGGCATCGTTGACGCCCATGACGATGGTGGCGTCGGGGTCGCTGGCCGGGGCGGAGATGATCACTTTTTTGGCGCCGGCTGCAAGGTGCTTGGAGGCGCCTTCGCGGTCGCGGAAGATGCCGGTGCACTCCATGGCGATGGCCACATCAAGTTCTTTCCAGGGCAGGTTGGCGGGGTCTTTTTCGGCGGTGACGCGGATGGTTTTGCCGTTGACGACAATGCCGTTGTCCGCAGCTTTTACCTCGCCGTCAAAGCGCCCGTGCACGGAGTCGTAGGCCAGAAGGTGGGCGATGGTTTTGATGTCGGTGAGGTCGTTGATGGCAACCACGTCGATTGCGGGGTTGTTGAGGGCTGCTCTGAAAACCATACGACCGATACGTCCGAATCCGTTGATACCGATTTTGATGCTCATGGGTCTTCCTCCGTCCAACGTTGGGTGTCAGCACCAGTTGGAGATGTGATGGTGATAAATGGTTGGTGACGTTTGCAAAGAGGCGTCCGATGTCCGGGGCTGCAACGGGTGCAGCCCATCCAAAGGCAATGTTCGGGCGGGTCTTTAAACGTTGTAAGGGGCCGGAATCTTTGTGATGACCCGGCCCCCGGTTGCTTATATCTCGGTCGCCCCGATGGCGATCGTTTATTACCCTGTCAAAGGGAATGCATCAGCGCTTGGCGCCGTTTAAGATGCTGCTGGCAAGGGAGATGCTGCGTTTGCCCGTGTTTTCCAGGAGCTTGGCCGTGGAGGTGAGGGCTCCTTTTTTCTGGCGGCCCACCGCAGAGATCAATACCGGGCGGCCGCCCCGGAGATCACCTCCACCTGGTCCTCCTCCAGAAAGGAGAGGGAGAGGTTGGAGGGGGTACCGCCGAACATATCGGTGAGGATGAGAACCCCGTCTCCGGAGTTGACCTCCTTGATGGCCTTGGCCACCTTGTTGTGCAGGTCATCGACACTCTTGGTGATGTTGATGGAGACGGGTTTGACCTGCTCAAGGGGTTCTTTTTGTATGAATTCGGCGGTTTCGATGAGAATTTCACCGAGATTGCCGTGGGTGACGACCAGTATGCCAATCATATATAAACCTCATGTGGGGCATCTTGTATGGTGGCCTCGCCACGGTCCGGGCGGCATGGAGCATGCCCCCGCGGTGTGGTGCCGCAGCATGGGCTTCGGTGCGAGGCGTGTTCGGTCTGTAACGCTAACGAGTGTATCATTTTTTGGCGGCAGGGCACACACCTGCCGGCGTTTATTCCTCCCGGCCAATGTCCCGGTGCAGGAGGCGGATATCGGAATAACGACGCTTCAAGTGGTTGTGGATTTCCGAGGACACGGCCACGCTACGGTGCCGACCCCCGGTGCATCCCACGCCCAGGGTGAGGTAGTGTTTCCCTTCCTTTTGGTACATGGGGATGAGAAAGTCCAGAAGATCGGTGTATTTGAGCAGGAAGGTCCGGGTTCCCTCACCGTTGAGGACAAAGTCCCGCACATCCGGGGAGAGGCCGCTGTGGGGCTTGAGCTCCGGGACGAAGTAGGGGTTTTCGAGGAACCGCACATCCACCATGAGGTCGGCATCCTGGGGGACACCGTACTTGAACCCGAAGGAGACCACGGAGATCTTCAGCGGGGTTTTGTGGTGGGAGTCTGCGGCCAGCTCCGAAATAACCTTTTTCAACTCGTGGACCGTCAGGCTGGAGGTGTTGATGATCCGGGTGGCGTCTTCGTTGCGCAGGCTTGTGAGCTCTTCCCGTTCCTGGGTGATGGCATCCATCACCCCTTTGTCCCCCACGGCCAGTGGGTGGGTGCGGCGCGTCTGGGAGAAGCGCCGTGTCAGGGTAGCCACGTCGGCCTCCAGGAAGATGACCTTCAGGTTGTGGCCTGCCTGCTTCAGCTCATCGAAGACGCCGCGGTATGACTTGAGAAAGGTGCGCTCACGAAGGTCCATGCCAAAGGCAATGCCTCTGTAGTGGGTCTCCTTGGCAATGGGGATTTCCATGAACTTGGGCAGGAGGGTGACGGGGAGGTTGTCCACGCAATAGTATCCGGCATCCTCAAACGCGGCCAGGGCCGTGCTTTTACCGGATCCTGCCTGTCCTGTGATGATGAAAATGTTGAAGATGTTCATGGGGAGAACTCCCTTTGCTGCCCGGAGCCGTCGCCGGCAAGGCCGCGTGAAGGTTGCGTGTCCTTTAGGGAACGGACCGGTTCGGGGTGCTGGTGTTCGTTGAAATCGTCAAGGAGTTTGCCTCTCAAGGGCTGACATCCGATGGTGCCCGGGAAAAGCCCGGGCCGTCATCCGTTTTCGTTGTCCTCGTTTCGGATAATGGCGTGGATCTCGTCCCGTGATGTGGCGGTCATCAGTTTTTTGCGAAAGAGATCGCTCTTGAGCATTTTGGAGAGCCTGGCCAGGAGCTTTAAATGTTGACCGGTGGACTGCTCGGGAGTGACGAGGACAAAAAAGATATGGGCCGGTCGCCCGTCCAGGGAGTCGAAGTCCACACCCTGGCGGCTCATGCCGAATCCCACCACCATGCGGTCCAGGCCGGCGATCTTTCCGTGGGGAATGCCGATGCCGTCTCCGATGCCGGTGCTTCCGAGTTGCTCCCGTTCAAGGAGAACCCTTACCAGGTCCGGGTGGTGGAGGCCAGTGAGGTCCGCAATGGGGGCCGCGAGTTCTTCCAGGATTCCTTTTTTGTCCCGTGACGTGAGTTCGGGGATGATCGTTTCCAGCTGCAGTACATCAAGGATTTTCATAATGATTCACCCAGAGAGTCTCTGTTGGCCTGTCCGGCGGTGTGTCTGCCAGGCCGTGTGTCAGGCCGTCCTTTGCAGGATCGTGCGTGGGGCGGTTGCCGACAGGTTTGGGACCTCTACTTTCATATCAGTGGATGGCCCATCTTTCAAGACCTGATGCGCGGGTCGCGTCTCGTCGTCCGAGCATCGGTTTTTGCCCATGAAAAAAGGCGCCTGCACCGGGCAGGCACCTTTTAAACGGAGTGTTTTGTAGCTGACATCACCGGGGTTGTCAAATGGATTTCATTGGACGGTGGCCCCCGGAGGCTGTCGTGTATACGGGCGAGTCGCCCTGTTGCAAGATGAACCCGTGTGTGATCAACCCGGCGAAATCGAAACGCATTTTCGGCTGCTCCTCAAGGGCCCCGCACCCCCTTGAAACGGAGGTGCGGGGCGTTTTCAGGCGGGGCTATATTTTACGAGTTCATCCTCGTGACGTTGCGGACAGACGGCGGGTCAGGCCAGCCGGCGGTCCTCATCCATATCGAAATCGGAAAAGTCATCAAACTCATCCACGTCAACAGGGGCCTCGTTTATCTCTTCGGCCAGGGTGGGACGGATCCCGGGGTTGCCGCTTTTGCGGGCCTGTATCTTTTTCTTGTTTTTGGAGAGTTGCTGCTTGATTTTATCCACGGCAAGGTCGATGGCTGCATACATGCGCTCGCTTGTTTCCGTGGCGTGGACCGTGGTGCGGCCGCTTGTGACGTTTATTTCGGTAATATGCCGTATCTTTTCAACGGAAAAAACGACGTTGGCTTCGGAAGGGGCATCAAGCAGTTTGTCGATACGTTCCAGCTTTTTGGTGGCGTACGCCTTGAGTGCGTCGGAAGGGTCAATGTTCTTGAATGTTACAGATACTTGCATAAATGACCTCCTAAAATTGTTTTCGTTTGCTTGACGGCAATATTTTCATTGCCTCACGGTATTTGGCTACCGTTCGTCTAGCGATGTCTACATTGGCCTCCTTTTTCAAGATTTGAGCGATTTTCTCGTCGCTGTAGGGTTTTTTGGTGTCCTCTCCGTCAATGATCTGTTTGATCTTGTCCTGGACACTGGCCGACGCGATGGCGGCTCCGTGGACGCGGTTGATGGAGCTGTTGAAAAAGTATTTCAGCTCGAAGATACCCTGGGGGGTATAGGCGTACTTGTTGGTGGTGACCCGGCTGATGGTGGACTCGTGCATGCCGATGTCCTGTGCCACGTCCCGCAGCACCATGGGCTTTAAGTGAGAGATCCCTTTTTCAAAGAACTCAGCCTGGAATTTTAAGATGCTCTCCATGACGCTGTAGATGGTTTTCTGGCGCTGGTGGATGCTCTTGATGAGCCAGGCCGCAGAGCGCATTTTGTCCTGGAGGTAGTCCCGGGTGTCGCTGGGGATGTCCTGGCCCTTGGAGAGCGCCTGGCGGTAATAGGGGTTGACGCGGAGCCTCGGCATGCCGTCGTCGTTCAAGGCGATGATGAACTCCCCCTCCTCCTTGTAGACGTAGATGTCCGGAGTGATGTAGTGGGGTTCTTCGGTGCTGAAGGGGCGGCCCGGCTTGGACTCGAACTCCTTGATGATGTTCACCGTGGAGATGATGCTGGGCAAGTCCTGCACCAGCGCCTTGCTCATGGCCTTGTAGTCTTCGGGTCCTCCAGCTCCTTGATGTGGTTGGTGACGACCTCTTTCATGATCCGGGTCTCCACGCCGAAATGGCGGGCCTGGATCAGGAGGCACTCCCCTAAGTTCCGGGCACAGATGCCCGGAGGATCGAAGGTCTGGAGTCTTCAAGGACATCCTCCACGAGTTCCACCGAGTGGCCGCACTCCTCCGCGATCTCTTCGACGGAGGCGGTGAGATAGCCGTCGCTGCTCAGGTTGCCGATGATGAGGCAGCCGATCTCCTCGGTGTCGGAGTCCGGGCAGGTCATCAGGAGCTGCCAGAGAAGGTGGTCATCCAGGGATTTCTTCTGGGATACGAAGGCCTCGTATTTGGGCGCCTCCTTCTGCTCGGATTCGTACTGGGCCTTGCCTGTGGAGTTGTACTCTCCCAGGTAGTTGTCCCAGTCGATGTCGCTTCCGATCTTCTCGTCGATTTTCACTTCGGACGTTGCGTTCTCTTCCGGTGCCGGCTTCTCGTCCTCGTGGGTTCCCGCTTCCCGTTGTGCCGTCTCCTGAATCTCTTCGAGGGCCGGGTTTTCTTCCAGCTCCTGGGAGATGGCGTCGACCAGCTCGAGACGGGAGAGTTGCAGGAGCTTGATGGCCTGCTGAAGCTGGGGGGTCATCACCAGTTGTTGGGAGAGGCGCAGCTGTTGCCTGAGTTCCATTGCCATAACTACAACTTCACGGTTTCCATTACGGTTCACACAAGTTTGGGTTGCCGGTCGCATCGCCATTGATACGCCGACTGAAGCCGTCTGTCGGGACGGTTCGATCCATCGAAATTGGGAACGCGGGCCCTTGAACGGTCTGAGGGCCTGCGGTTTTCTATAGGGTAAAGCCTTCGCCCAGATAAATACGGCGGGCGATATCGCTTGATGCAATCTCCTCGGGGGAGCCGGATTCGATGACCTTGCCGACACTCATGATGTAGGCGTTATCGCAGACTCCCAAAGTCTCCCGGACGTTGTGGTCGGAGATCAGGATCCCGATGCCGCGCTCCTTGAGCATGGCGATGATGTTCTGGATGTCGATGACCGCAATGGGGTCGACCCCTGCAAAGGGCTCATCCAGAAGGATAAAGTCCGGTTTGATGGCCAGGACCCGGGTGATTTCAAGGCGCCTGCGTTCTCCACCGGAGAGGACGGCTGCTTTGCGGTCGGCAAGGTGACTGATGCGCAGTTCCCCCAGGAGGGTCTCCAGGCGCTCTTCCTGTTCCTGTTTGGAGATGCCCAGAAGCTCCAGGATCGCCATGACGTTGTCCCTGACCGACAGGGACTTGAAGATGGACGATTCCTGGGGGAGGTAGCCGATCCCGCACCTGGCCCGCTTGTACACGGGGTAGTTGGTGATCTCCTGGCTGTCGATGAAGACGGAGCCTGAGTCGGGACGTACAATACCTGCAGCCATGTAAAACGTGGTGGTTTTCCCTGCGCCGTTGGGGCCGAGGAGGCCGGTGACGTGGTTGCTCTCCACGCGGATGGAGACACCGTCCACAACGGCTCTCCCTCCGTACGTTTTTATCAGGCTGTTCATCACAAGCTCAGTCATAAAATCCCGATCTTCCCTCTTCGTAATGCGTCTTCACTTACCGGGCCCGTACCTTAAAAATATAATGCATCTGTCGCCGATCTCAAGGGCGGCCCTTATACCGGTAGCCGGTTCAACTTGTCCGGGACGTCCCTTACCATACCACAGGGGCTTTGAAAAAGCACTTGGCATGTTGTCAGAGGTTACCGGAAGCAGCTATTCCCAAGGCTTGAGGCTCTATTTATCCTTTTTGTCCGGGGTAAAGGAGAACCCCTTTTCCCCGGGCACGAGCCGGACCTTTACCCGGGTGCTGTTTCCGCTGTCCACCTTGATGGCGCCTGTAAGGCGGTTGATGACAATGGTTTTGCCTGTCAGTGTGCTTTTGCCGCTTACCACGCGGGGCGGGCCTCCGGTGAGGGTCACCTCCTCCTTGCGCAGGTCGTACATGGCTTTGTCGGCGGTGGCGTGTTTCTCTTCAAAATCCATGGTGACGTTGCCCTCAGCCTCAATGAGGGAGAGGCCCTTGGTGGTGTCTCCCTTTTGTTTGCCGTCTTCGTAGTGAAGCTGGACCGAGTCGGCCTTGAGTACGGCGCCGTCCCGGGTGATGCGAACGTTGCCGGAGAAAAGGGCGTAGCGGCCCTGGCTGTCCGAGGTGAGGTGATCGGCGCTGATGCCGACTTCGCCTTCCTGGGCAACCCCGGCCACAGGCAGCAGCACAAGGGCCAGGAGGAGGCACCAGAGATATTTACTGGGGACGTGTTTCATCGTATTTTCCTTTACTTGCTTCTCGGAGCGTGCCGTTGACGTTTCCGTCCAGGGTCATCCGTCCCCCGGCAAGGTCGAGGAACATGGCATCTCCGGTGAGCCGGGAGATGGCGTCGGTGATGACCACCGGGGTTGTGGAGATGATGACCTGGGACTCCTTGGTGTAGGTGAGGGCGTCACTGGTGATGGTGATTCCTCTCCGTTTGACCACCACATTGCCGGACACCTCCATATTCCGTGTCTGGGTGTCAAGGACTCCCTTGTCGGCGGTCAGGGTGGTGACCGCCCCGGTTTTTTCAAAGTACCGGGCGGTGAGCATCAGGAACACAGCGCGGTTTTCCGTGTTGTACAGGTTGACCGTTTCCGCCTCGACGCTCCACTCATCCACGCCCTGGCGGGACGAGGTGTGGCGCATTTTGTCCAGGGTGAGGGTCGCTTTGCTCTCCTCCCGGGGCTCTGTGGCAGGCGTCTGGCTGCCTCTGTGGGTGGCCAGGATGACCCCGGTGGACAGGGCGGTGGCGGCCATGATGGCGATGAGCACCCTTCGGACCACCTTTCGGGTGGATATGGCGCTTTTGCCCTTCATGCAAGGTATCTTTCGATGGCTTTATCCCAAAGCCCTTTGGCTTTAAGGATCGCTTCACAGGTTTCCCGGACCGCACCTCTGCCCCCGGCATGGGTGGTGGTCAGGTGGGCGCGCTCTCTGACTTCGGCCACGGCATCGGCCACGGCAATGGAAACCCCGACCCGTTTCATGATGGGCAGGTCCGGGAGATCATCGCCGATGAAGGCCATGCGATCGGCAGGAATCCCCGAGCGTGCCACCACCTCATCAAGGGCTTTTGTCTTGTCTGAGACCCCGTCAAAGAGAAGGGGGATGCCCAGGTTGTCCACGCGGGCCTGGAGGGCCCCTGCGGATCGGCCGGTAACAATGGCGGTTTGGATGCCTGCATCCATAAGGAGCCTCAGGCCAAGACCGTCTTTGACGTTGAAGTGTTTGATCTGGCTGCCGTCGTCGCAGTAGGTGACTTCGCCCTGGGTGAGGACCCCGTCCACGTCCATGATGAGCAGGTCGACGGAAGCGAGTTTCTCTATGGGGGTCATGCCTTGCCTCCGTCATTTATAATGGACTTGATGGCCACGATGCGGGGGAGTAGGGTCTCCATCATCTCGAAGTTGACGGAGTTGGGGCCGTCGCACAGGGCGTTGTCCGGATCGAAGTGGGTCTCCATGAAGAGGCCGTCGGCCCCTGCTGCAATGGCTGCCTGGGCAAGGGGCGGGGCCTGTCTACGGTCACCGCCTGATTTGCTGCCCTGGCCTCCTGGGAGCTGCACCGAGTGGGTGGCGTCGAAGATGACGGGGCATCCGGTCTCTTTCATGATTCCCAGGCTTCGCATGTCCACCACAAGGTTGTTGTAACCAAAGGCGGTGCCCCGCTCGGTGAGAAAGATGCGGTCGTTGCCGGCAGAACGGGCTTTGTCGACGATGTTGCCCATGTCCCAGGGGGCGAGGAACTGGCCTTTTTTGATGTTGACCGGCTTGCCGGTCTCCGCGGCCGCCACGATGAGATCGGTTTGCCTGCAGAGCAGGGCCGGGATCTGGATGATGTCCAGAACCTCGGCAGCTTCGGCCGCCTGCATCGGGGCGTGGATATCTGAAATGACGGGGATGTCGAATTCGCGCTTTATCTCTTCCAGAATGCGCAGCCCTTCCTGGGGGCCGGGGCCTCGGAACGACTCAATGCTGGTGCGGTTGGCTTTGTCGTAGGACGCTTTAAAAATGAAGGGGACCCCTTCTTTAACGGTCAGTCGCCTGAGGAAGTCGGCGATGCGCATGCAGATGTCCCGGTTTTCGATGACGCAGGGGCCGGCAATCAGGAAAGGGGGAGCATCGGGTCCGGTGCGTAACGAACGGATGGGGTCTGGCATACAAAACTCCTTAAAAAAGTCTCGGGGTTGGGGTGTGGCCGCCTCGAATACGTCGCAAGGCGCCTGATCGCATGTCAAGATGTTGCCGATTACCTGTACCAGATAACACCCGAATTTGCGAGACGCTTCGGGCGTGACGTTTCTTAAATGAATTTTTTGTTTAGGTACGGAATTTGCTGCACCCGAACGATCTAAGGGATGTATCCCGGAAACCCATCAAAAGTCAAGCCGCCAAAAGAGCCCTTGATAACCATGGGCTTTGCTGGTATCTGATAGTGTTGATATGCCAAAGTGCCCATGATTGCCAAGGGTATCGGGCGCTTTTCCATGGGACCCGGTGCAGGTGCCGTGGCCTTGTGTGAATGCATCCTGGGCGGTTTTTCAGTTCAGGTTTTCTATCATTGCCCCTCAATTTCTATTTTTGGTGCGGGTGTCTGGAGATGTAGTTTGAGACAAAAAAAAGAAAGCAAAAAAGGGCGGCTGGTGGTCCTGCTTTTTCTGGTAATGCTTATTGTGGCCGGTTGGTTCGGGTTCAGCCGACTGGAAGGAACCCCCCCTGAGGTGGGGCTGGATCTCTCCTTTGAGACCTTGGGGAGCCAGGCTCGGTTGACCGGAACCGTGAACGATGAAACAAGCGGTCTGCGGGAGGTGTGGGTCGCCCTGTCCCGCGGCGGCGTGGATAAGGTGATTTACAGCAAGACCTGGCCGAGTGACGGGTTCCCCGGAAAGGGGAGCACCTTTTCCGATACCATCGACGTGGACGCAGACCCCGGTAAACTTGGGCTCACCGACGGCAAGGCGCTGTTGCGCATCCGTGCCACCGACCACTCCCTTCGCAACCTGCTCAAAGGGAACACGACCTACATTGAAAAAGAGATCACCATCGATACCCAGCCCCCGGTGGTGGATATCCTGACGCGAAGCCATAACGTGGCCCAGGGCGGTACCGGCGTGGTGGCCTATCGGGTTTCTGAGAAAGTTGCAGAAAGCGGGGTAAGGGTCGGCGATAACTTTTTCCCCGGGTATGCCGGTTATTTTGAAGGCCATGACAACGTCTATGTGGCGTTTTTTGCCCTGACCCACCTCCAGAAGAAGGGGACCGAAATCCTGGTGGAGGCCGAGGATGAGGCCGGGAACCGCACCAAGGCCGGCTTTTACCACTACATTATCGGTAAGCAGTTCAAAAGCGACCGCATCAACATCGGCGACGGGTTCCTCAACGCCAAGATTCCAGCCATGAGCGTGGAGCAATTTGGGGCAAAGCCGTCCAACAACCTCGAAAAGTACCTGGTGATCAACAGCAAGATGCGGGCGGACAACAACCGCACGATCTTGTCCAACGGAACCAAGACCGAGGCCAAGATGCGGTGGAAGGGCACCTTCAAGCAGCTGCCGGGTTCCGCCACCCCGGCCACCTTTGCCGATCATCGAAGCTACTATTACAAAGGTCAGCGGGTGGATCAGAAGTACCACCTCGGGATGGATTTTGCCTCCATCAAGCACGCCAAGATCCCTGCGGCCAACGCGGGCAAGGTGGTCTTTGTCCAGGAGGTGGGGATTTACGGGCGAACCGTTATTATCGACCACGGCTTCGGTCTTCTCTCCAGCTACTCCCACATGAGTTCGGTGCGGGTGAAAGAGGGCGACGTGCTGAAAAAAGGCGATGTGGTGGGGCGAACGGGCGTCACGGGTCTTGTGGGTGGCGACCATCTCCACTTCGGGATGATTGTGGGTCATGTGTTTGTCAATCCCATCGAATGGCTGGACGGCCACTGGATCAAAAACAACATCACCTCAAAGCTTGACCGGGTGAAGCGGGAGCTCGGAAGCGCCGGGGTGAGCGGGTGATAAAGCCGTGGGGCGGGTGCGGTGGCTCGGGTCGCCGGGCGTGCCCCTCTGCAGATCACACAACCAATTCAATTTTTGGAGCTGAAATCAGGTGGGCAAAACATTCAAGGTAGAAAAAACTTACGAAGAGATTAATGCCAGGATCAAGAGCGGTGACGTTGTGGTTGTCACGGCTGAAGAGATGATTGGCATTGTGGACGAAAAAGGCCCTGAGGAGGCTGCCCGACAGGTGGATGTGGTCACCACCGGGACCTTTGCCCCCATGTGCTCGTCCGGGGCCTTCCTGAACATCGGCCAGTCCACGCCGTCCGTGCGCACCACCTCCACCTGGTTCAACAACGTTCCGGCCTATTCCGGGGTGGCGGCGGTGGACTGCTACCTGGGTGCCACGGCTGTGTGTGACGACGACCCCCTGAACAAGGTCTACCCCGGTGAGTTCCGATACGGCGGCGGCCATGTCATCGAAGATCTGGTGGCCGGAAAAACGGTTTACATCCGCGCCGACAGCTACGGCACCGCCTGCTACCCCAATCTCCACGTCGAAAAGGAGATGACCCTTGACGAGCTTCCGTCCGCCGTGCTCTGCAATCCGAGAAACGCCTACCAGAACTACAACTGCGCGGTGAACCCTTCGGACAAGACCATCTACACCTACATGGGGACCCTGAAGCCCAAGATGGGCAACGCCAACTATTGTTCTGCCGGTGAACTTTCTCCCCTGTTGAACGACCCCCTGTACAAGACCATCGGCTTCGGCACCCGGATTTTTCTGGGTGGGGCCCAGGGCTACGTGGCCGGTCCGGGGACCCAGCACAGGCCGGGCAACCCCAGGGGCGAGAACGATGTGCCCCTTTCGCCCGCCGGGACCATCTGGGCCATGGGGGACCTAAAGAAGATGTCCCCGGAATGGCTCCGCGGGGTGAGCATGAGGGGGTACGGCTGTTCGCTGTCCGTGGGGCTGGGAATTCCCATTCCCATCCTCAACGAGGAGATGGCAAGGTACACCGCCGTCCGGGACGAAGAGATCTTTACCCAGGTGGTGGATTACAGCGATGATTATCCCAACGGGGTGTCCCGCAGCCTGGGGCAGGTGAGCTACAAGGAACTCAAGAGCGGCAGCATTACCGTCAATGGCGAGACGATCTCCACGGTGCCCCTCTCCAGCATGGTCAAGGCCCGTGCCGTGGCCGAGACCCTGAAAGGGTGGATCCAGCGCGGGGAGTTTCTCCTTGGGGTGCCCCAGGAGCTTCTGCCTGTCGAGTAAGGGCGTTTGCAACTAGTTCGCTTAAAATGCCTCCGGCGACCCTGTCGGGGAGCTCCCGGCGTTCAAGAACATGGTTTGTGCCCGGCGTTTTGTGAAGGCTTGTTGCCCTGTTCAGGCCGGGCGACATAGCCCATTTTTATATTGCCGATGCCCGGGGACCGGTATATGATCACGGGCAATGCGACGGCATCGTTACGGATGGCCCGTCAACGCGACAGGCGTCCGGCTGGCGGCGTGGTGTGTCTTTAAGCCACGGCTGTTCCGGCAATGAGCCTTTCAATGTATCCGCATGGACTCACGACTCGTGGTCATCAGTCTCTATTCCGACGTTTACTGTATTTTACGATGAAACGGCCTGTGCCGGTCATTCCGGCTGCCATGACATGCGCTCACTCCATGGGTTTGAGGTGCGTCCAAGGGGCAGCCAGGCTCTGCAGGGCTGAAATCAAAAGGCGAATCCACATTGGCATCGAAAAAGAATCCCCCTGCTGAATCCTCTCCGGCCAAAGGCCCCCTTCGCGAAAATATCGAGGCAATTGTCATTGCCCTTATCCTGGCCCTTTTCATTCGAACCTTCGTGGTCCAGGCGTTCAAGATCCCCTCGGGCTCCATGCTCAACACCCTTCAGATCGGCGACCATATTCTGGTGAATAAGTTTATCTACGGGGTGAAGCTTCCCTTTATCCAGAATACCATTATCCCCGTCAAGGACCCGAAACGCGACGACATCGTGGTGTTTATCTATCCTGAAGACCCTAAGAAGGACTTTATCAAGCGGGTTGTGGGCGTCGAAGGGGATGAGGTGGAGATGCGGGCCAAGAAGCTCTACGTCAACGGAAAGCGGGTGGAGAGGGACTATACCATCCATACCGACCGCCGGGTGCTTCCCGGCCAGCTCACCACGCGGGATAACTTCGGGCCCGTCACGGTTCCCAAGGATTCTCTGTTTGTCATGGGGGACAACCGGGACAACAGCCATGACAGCCGGTTTTGGGGATTTGTTCCCTTAAAGGCCGTCAAGGGCAAAGCCTTTATGATCTACTTCTCCTGGAACGGACGGGATCATTCGGTACGATGGGGCCGGATGGGGGATATACTCAGGTAAGTGAGGTCATAGGGCATAGGTTATAGGATATTTAGGTGAGAGGTTGTCGATCTCTGTCCGGCTTGTCTGTTATAAAGGCGTCTGCTTTCACATAAAAGCACATTCTCCTTTGATTGAGATGAAACGAAATCCATTGTAAAAATTTGTTTATCCAACTTTCTTGTCGCGCCGAAGCCCCTGGGCGAAGGCGGATCAAAAGTTTGGCCCCCGGCAGGGCCGCCGGGGGCTTGTTTTAAAGGTCACACTACATAAAAATTCCAGATCTGAGGTGCCATGAAACTAAAGAACAAGGATATTCTGGATATTGAGTCCCTTTCAGCCGAGGAGATCGGGTTGATCCTTGATACGGCGGAGAGGATGCGGGAGGTTTCCCGGCGCCCTGTGAAAAAGGTCCCCACCCTGCGCGGGAAGACCATCATTCTTTTTTTCCACGAGCCCAGCACACGCACCAAGACCTCCTTTGACATTGCCGCCAAGCGCATGAGCGCCGACAGTATCTCCATGGCGGCCAGTTCAAGCAGCCTTGTCAAGGGGGAAACCCTGGCTGACACGGCCCTCACCCTTGAGGCGATGAATCCGGATATCATTGTGATGCGCCACTCATCGGCCGGAGCCCCCCACATGATGGCACAGCGCGTCAATGCTTCGGTGATCAACGGGGGAGACGGCATGCACGCCCATCCCACCCAGGCCCTTCTGGACATGCTCACCATCCGTGAGAAGCTCGGCTCCATTGCCGGGAAACGGGTGGCCATTATCGGCGACATCGCCCACAGCCGGGTGGCCCGCTCTAACATCAACGGGCTCACCAAGATGGGTGCCTCGGTGGTGGTGGCAGGGCCGTTTACCATGCTTCCCTACGGGGTGGCAGAGCTGGGCTGTGAGGTGGCCACATCCGTGGACGAAGCCGTGGAAGGGGCTGACGTGGTGATGATGCTCCGGATCCAAAAAGAGCGACAGGAAAACTTTCTGTTCTCATCGGTGAGGGAGTACTCCAAAAATTACGGGCTGACCCGACAGAGCGGCTCATGCGGGCCAACGAAGGGGCTATCGTGGACGGTATCCCGGACCCATGAACCGCGGGGTGGAGCTTACCAGTGAAATCGCCGACGGGCCGTGGTCCGTGATCCTGGATCAGGTCTCCAACGGTGTGGCAGCGCGTATGGCACTTTTTTATCTTCTGGCAGGAGGTCGTGATGCAGACAGTGATTAAAAACGGCAGGGTGGTGGATCCCGGCAACGCGGTGGGTGATTACGATGTCTGGATCAAGGACGGATGCATTGAAGCGCTGGTTGCCCGGGGTGAAAAAGAGATCCCCGAAGGCGCCGAGGTGATCGACGCCCAGGGGCTCTTGGTGGTACCGGGGCTCATCGACGTGCACGTTCACCTGAGGGAACCCGGGGAAGAGTACAAAGAGACCATTGAAACAGGTGCCAGGGCCGCTGCTGCAGGCGGGTTTACCGCAGTGTGCGCCATGCCCAACACCAAGCCGGTGAACGACACGCCGGAGATCACCTCCTTTATCGTGAAGCAGGCCAAGGAAGCTGGCTACGCCAAGGTATATCCTGTGGCGGCCATCACCTCCGGGCTTTCCGGGGGCTCTTTGTGTGAGTTCGGCGAGCTGAAAAACGCCGGGGCCGTTGCCGTGAGCGACGACGGCCGCCCCGTGGAGGACGGCCAGATCATGCGCCGGGCCATGGAGTATGCCAAGGGGTTTGATATGCTGGTGGTCTCACACTGCGAAGAACTCTCCCTTGTGGCGGGCGGCTGCATGAACGAAGGTCTCACCGCCACCCGCATGGGTCTTGCCGGGATACCCAACATCTCGGAGTCCATGATGGTCATCCGGGATATCGGCCTGGCAGAACTCACCGGTGCCCGGCTCCACGTGGCCCATGTGAGCACCCATGAGTCCATTGAGGCCATCCGGGATGCCAAAAAACGCGGGGTGTCCGTAACGGCTGAAACCGCTCCCCATTATTTCACCCTGACGGACGAGGCGGTGAAGGGGTACAACACCAACGCCAAGATGAACCCTCCTTTGCGAACGGAAGAGGATCGCCAGGCTGTCCGCGAAGCCCTTGCCGACGGCACCCTGGATGTCATTGCCACAGACCACGCTCCCCATTCCATTCTGGAGAAGGACCTGGAGTTCAACCGGGCCATGAACGGCATCATCGGCCTGGAGACCTCCTTACCCCTGAGTTTGCAGCTCGTCAGGGACGGCGTCTTGACCCTTGAGGAGATGGTTGTCCGCATGTCCAAACGACCTGCAGAGATCCTGGGGCTTGATAATTCTCTGGTGGCGGGCCACCCGGCCGACCTTGCCTTCATCGATGATCAAACCGAATGGACCGTTGTGGCATCCCAATTGCAAACCAAGAGTGCAAACACGCCTTTTGAGGGGTGGACCATGAAGGGACGGGCCGTACGGACCCTTGTGGATTGCAAGATGCGGACGCAATCTGATCTGGTAAGTGCTTCACAGCAAACGAAATAAAAAACACACTCCGGCTGGTAACGGGGCGGCTTTCATCTCATGGGACAAGCCGCCCCTCAGGTGCGTGTGCCCAAATAGCCTGCCGAATTATGTCATGGGGTGACAAAAAATGTCACTGCCAACCCATCCTGCCTGTACACACGCATGATAGCCCTTCCTTGACACACGTGCTGCAACACAGCATGACCGATCTATAAAATGAAATGTTCCCGAGCTGACCAGGCCGGGTGACTTAGATTGAAACGTGACGGAATCGATACATGTCTAAAAAACCCCAAATTCTTGTTGTGGATGATGACCTCGGAATGCGTGAGTTCCTCGAACTGATGCTGACCAGGGAAGGGTACGGGGTGACCCTTTCGGATTGCGGTAAAGACGCGGTGAAACGAATCAGGAAGACAACCTTTGACCTGGTGCTCACGGATATCCGCCTCGGAGACCTGACCGGCCTTGATGTCTTGAGGGCCGCCAAGGAGGTCAAGCAGGAAACCGCCGTGGTCATGATCTCTGCCTTTGCCACCACCGAGACCGCGGTGGAGGCCATGAACGAGGGCGCCTACGACTATGTCCCCAAGCCCTTTGACAACGAAGAGTTGAAAGACACCCTCAAGCGCGCCCTGGAGCTCCAGAGCATCGCCGCTGAAAAAGAAAAGCTTTCCGAAGAGACCCAGGAGGTCCTTCATTTCGGTACCATGATCGGCAGCAGCGGTCCCATGCGGCGCATCTACACCCTGGTGGAGCAGGTGGCTGGCACACGGACCAATGTCCTTATTACCGGCGAAAGCGGCACAGGCAAAGAGCTCATCGCCCGGTCCATCCACACCCTGAGCGACCGTGCGGCACATCCCTTTGTGGCGGTAAACTGCGGCGGGATCCCTGAGACCCTCATGGAGAGCGAACTCTTCGGTCACCTCAAGGGCTCCTTTACCGGTGCCACCCACGACAAGAAAGGTCTCTTTGAAGAGGCCGAGGGCGGAACAGTCTTTCTGGACGAGATCGGAGAGCTCTCCATGCCCCTTCAGGTTAAGCTCCTCCGGGTGGTTCAGGAACGCAAGATTAAACCTGTGGGCGGGACCCGCGAGGTAGGTGTGGACACCCGTATCATCTGCGCCACCAATAAAAACCTCGAAGAGGAGGTGATGGAGCAGCGGTTCCGAAAGGACCTTTTCTATCGCCTCAACGTCATTGAAATCCGCGTCCCCTCCCTGCGCGAGCGCAAGGCCGACCTCAAGCCCCTGGCCCAGTTTTTCCTCGAAAAGTACGCACGGGAAATGGGCAAAGATATTACCAAGATTTCATCCTATGCCATTGATTTGTTGAAAAATTACGATTTTCCGGGTAACGTAAGAGAACTTGAGAATCTCATTGAGCGCAGCGTCGCCCTTTCGGCCACCAACATCATCCTCCCCGAGAGCCTCTCCATGTCTTCCAAGCGAAGGCGCTGGATTGAAGGCGTCCCCAGGCGCCGCTTCGACCTCGACGACGTGGCCACCGGTGTGGATCTTCCCGAGATTCTCGAATCCATCGAAAAAGCGTACATGGAAAAAGCCCTGGAATTCACCAAAGGCAACAAAAGCAAGGCGGCTGAGCTTCTGGGGGTGTCGTTTCGGTCGTTCAATAAAATTTGTGCGACAAGCTCAATATTTTGTGATGTGACGTTTTTTGTCAGGTTGGTGCCCTATATGGGTCGTGGCGATAGCGAGGAGAGGCGTAATAAGTAAGATCTCTGCTGATATCCCGTGTAATATATGTTTATTATAAAATATATGTAGTGGTATGGAATGAATTGTGCACAGTCATCTTTCACGTGATGCCATGGGGTTCTCCGAATGAACTGTGGCATTGGCTGTTGACGATGGCGGTTTATCCAAACCCCTCATGTTGAACGAATGAGAAGCGTGCCTTGTCTTAGGTGCAATTTACCCAAAAAACCAGGAGGAATGACTCATGATGAAGAACAACAAAGGCTTTACCCTCATCGAATTGATGATTGTCGTGGCAATCATCGGGATTCTGGCCGCGGTGGCCATTCCCAATTTCCGCAACTACCAGCTCAAGTCCAAGGAGTCCGAGGCCAAGGTGAACCTGGCTGCCATTGCTGTTGCTCAAGAAGCTTATTTTGCCGAGTATGATGGGTATGTTACGCTGGCAGCAAATCCGGCAGGTACAGCGAGTGGCGCCAAGCGAACTTGGAGTCCCACGGCAGCTGGATATGCTGCAATCGGCTTTGCGCCTAAAGATTCAAACGTCTACTTTACCTATCAAACCACTGCTGCTACCGCAATTGCATTTACAGCCACAGCAACGGGCAATCTTGACGGCAGCGGAAGTGGAGATAATGTTTGGTCAGTATCCAACACCAGCAGTGTCTCCAAAACGTCTGCAAAGGATACGTTTTAAGCAGTCAGTAAATCATTTTTTGTTGGTTTTGGCTGTTCACCTGCCAGGAAAAGGCTGCTGCCATGGCTGTCTTAGGTAGGTGGATATCTTTGAAACCACCAGCATGATAGTGAAAACACCAAAAGACAGGCTGATTGAATTCAGCCTGTCTTTTGGTGTAATTGGGGTTTTATTGATAAAATAGTACTGAGAGACTGCAATGAATCGCGCTAAATTTTTTCTGGTGGTCGTTGTGTGCCTCAGCATGATTGTTGCATTGGATTTTTTTTGGATGCATGACGGCAATAGTCCGGATCACGATGACAACTACCGCTTGATAGATATTTCTCCTCCATATTTATCAATACTCTCGTTAGGCCATGAGAGCCTTGCGGCGGACTGCTTGTGGTTGGATTTAGTCTTCCGGCTGGGGACCGAATCAAAGACCGGTACTGATGCGCATTTTCTTAAAACCTATATTGATAGCATCACACGCTTGTCACCGGCATTCGGGGGCGTATATGAATTTACAGGGGCCCTTGTGCCGCGCCTGACGGGTGATGTCGACTATTCGAATCGTATTCTTGAAATGGGACGGGTTCATGTCTCCAAGAGAAGCGAGCGGTACTGGTATATTCCCTTTTATCTGGGGATCAATGCCTATTTTTGGTCAAACGATTCTTCTCGTGCAGGTCGTTTTATTGAAGAAGCTTCAACCTTTGAGGCAGCACCCGCTTATTTCCCTCGTCTTGCGGCAACGCTGTATGCAAAAGGTGGTGACACCCATGCCGGTCTGGAAGCTGTCGAACGCTTTTTGAAGGTGTATGATGATCCCTATATTCTTTCTCTTTTAAGGAAAAAAAAACGTGCCCTCAAGGGGCAAGTGGAGAAAGAAACAAGCCAGTATCTTTTGAGGTTGATGTTTAACAAAAACGAATCGACACTGCTTGAGGCAATGGGGCTATTTTGAGTATGCAGATGCATATGACGAAAAAAGAAAGTGATAGAATGGATGAGGCGTCCCCCACCCTTGTGTCGTTGAAGGACGTAACGAAAACCTTCAAGGGGCATTTTTGGTCAAAGAGAAAAACGATTTTATCCGGTGTGACATTGGAACTCGGCGAAGGGACGGTTGCGGGGATCATCGGCCACAACGGTGCCGGGAAGACCTCCCTTTTTAAGATTTTAACGGGCTTGGCTTTTCCGGACAAAGGCCGTGTCTCATTTGGCGAAAAGATGGGGGACAACCCGAGGCAGCGTCTCGGCTTTTTGCCGGAAAATCCTTATTTTTATAAATATTTGACAGCGATTGAAGCATTGTCCTTCTATGTTGCCCTGTTTGATGGGGTAAACGTATCCCCTTCAGAGCTCGAACATGCTTTGATCCAAGTCGGGTTGCCCAAGGATGTTCATGCCCAACGGCTCAACACTTTTTCCAAGGGAATGCTTCAGCGCTTCGGATTCGCCCAGGCCCTTGTGAATGATCCGCTGCTCATTATTCTTGATGAACCCATGTCGGGGCTGGATCCTGTGGGCAGGAAAGAGATCAGATCGCTTATTGAGGGGCTCAAGCGGAACGGAAAGACCATCGTTTTTTCATCACACATTTTAGACGATGTGGAAAAACTCTGTGATACGGTTTATTTGCTTGACGGCGGACGTTTGGTCAACAAGATACAGATGAACGACATCCTTGGAAAATCAAGCTGGTGCATTGATTATTCTTTGACTCACCATGCCGATGATACCGCTGAACACCGTGAGGTCGTCCATACAAAAAAAGAGTTACATCTCAGGGTCACGTCCGTCATTCAATCAGGAGGGACACTAACGAATATTGAACGGGTTATCCCTCCGTTGGAAGAGTGGATTGATAGAAGGGCAACCAAAGGGCCGAACATATGAATATCCATCATGTACTGTGCGTTGGAAAGAATACCTATAAGGAAGTGATTAGGGATAAAGTGTATTATGTCTTTTTCTTTTTTTCACTGTTTGTGATGCTTTTTTCCAGTCTGTTGGGGCGTCTTTCAATCGGAGAAACACGGGTTTTTATAATGGATTTCTCCTTTTTTGCAATGGAGATCACCGGTGTTCTCATCTCCATTTTTGTCGGTATAACACTTGTCTATCGCGAGATTGAACAGAAGACCGTTTTTAATATTCTCTCGAAGCCGGTGAGACGATCCGAGTTTATTGTGGGAAAATTCACCGGACTTTTTTTTGCTCTTTTGCTTGTCGAAACAATAATGTTTGTATGTATCGTATTTTTTTTATTTTATAAAAACATCGATGTGTCCCCTGGATCCCTTGTGGTTTTTGGTTCTATTCTTCTCAAAATCATCATGATTCTGAGTTGCGCTGTGTTGTTCTCCGTTGTGAGTTCACCTCTTGTGAGCGGTATGTTTACACTGTTTTTCTATGTTATCGGGAGCGTTTCTTATCAGATTAAACACATCTATCACGTCGCAGATAGCTCCGTATTGCAGCGTGTTGTCTATTCGTTGATACCGAATTTTAAAAATCTCGATTTTTCTTATCAGTATGTTCACATGTTGGATATAGATCCAAAGGCTGTTTTGGTGTCTTGGACATATGGAATCGTGTATGCACTAACGTTGCTCGTGATTTCTACCAAATGCTTTGAAAGGAAGGATCTACTTTGAGTTTTTGGGTCCGGTCCAGGCATCGGCAAACCCATGAGCCACTTGTTGCACGTGACTGCATTTTTCCCAATTGGAACCATGTGTGGACCTGGCTTCTCATGGGGGAACGATGAAAAGGAGTTCTGTATGGGACGCGTCAGCGTCATTTTGCCGGTTTTTAACGAGGAGGAGTCTCTGCCTGGGTTGTTGTCGGAGCTGACTTCGAACTATCCCGATTATGAGATTGTTGTTGTCAATGATGGGTCCAACGACGCGACTGAAGACATCTGCCAGCCATTCGGCGTGACGTTGGTTCGTCATCCCTACAATATGGGGAACGGGGCTGCGGTAAAGTCAGGAATGCGTCAGGCCTCAGGGGATATCTTTGTTACGATGGATGCCGATGGACAGCATGATCCTGGGGACTTAAGATCCCTTGTGGCCCTCATGGATCACTATGACATGGCTGTCGGTTCGCGTTCCTTCCTTGGGCAGGCCACGCCTCAAAGGGCCGTTGGAAATATGATTTACAACGCCCTTGCATCTTATGTCGCAAAGTTCAAGGTTCAGGATTTGACATCCGGCTTCAGGGCGGTCCGCCGTGGCGTGGCCCTTGAGCACTTGCCCCTTTTCCCCAATACGTATTCCTATCCGACCACGCTTACATTGGCTGTTCTTCGGAGCGGTTACAGTGTCACGTATGTTCCGATAAAAGCGAAGGCACGCGTTGGCGGAAAAAGCGGGATTCACCTGGTAAAAGACGGAACGCGGTTTTTGATGATTATCATTAAGGTGTGTACGCTCTACTCTCCCCTTCGTGTCTTTTTACCCGTGAGTGCTGTGATGTTTCTTCTTGGGTGTTTCAATTATGCATATACCTACATGACCCATGGGCGGTTTACAAATATGAGTGCTGTTTTTTTTATGTCGGGGGTCATCATTTTTATGATGGGCATCATTTCTGAGCAGATCTGTCAGTTGCGATATGATCGGCCCGACACAACGAGCGGCGATAAATTCTAATTCAGTAATTCTTTGAGTCTCGTGGCTTGTTTTATTTACAGATGACGCGATCTGATGTGCTGATTCTTGTCGTTGATGACATCCGGAACCTTATCCCTCGAGCGTGGTCATATGCGATGATACATTTTTTCATAGGAACGAAGGCGCAATTTATCAAGGTGGCACCGGTTATCAGGGCGGTCAGTCAAAAAAGCATGGCATACCGCTTGATAGATTCAGGGCAGCATTCCAAGACAACGGCCGACTTGATGGCTCTGTTCCATTTGCGACAGCCCGACGCGGTCATGAATTCAAGGTCAGAGAATATCGACAGGGTTCGGGATGCAATGGCTTGGTTTGCAAAGGACACCCTGAAACTGGTCTGCCAACCCGGGAGACTGTTCAATCACCTCTTCAACGGCAAGGGGGGCGTCTGTGTCGTTCACGGCGATACCCTGACCACTCTTTTATCCATTTTGTGCGCGAAACGCTGTGGCCTCAAGGTCGTCCATATTGAGTCCGGCCTCCGGAGCTATGATTGGCTCAACCCGTTTCCCGAGGAGATGATTCGCCTTCTGTCCATGAAATTGTCGGATTACCTGATCGCACCCTCTGCCAAAGCATATGGGAATTTATGTGATCTGGGGTACCGCTCGAAGTCTGTCTTGATCGCAGGGAATACAGGAAAAGATGCTGCACTGGAGATGCTGAGGCAGGTATCGAGAGCCCCTCAACCGGTATCGAAGCTGCAAAATAGATACACTCTTGTTACCATACATCGTGCAGAGAATATCTACCATCAGCGACGCTTGAAGGCTTTATATCAAGCCGTTCTGGCAGCTGCCGACAAGGGGCCTCTTATTTTTGTGCTTCATGATCCCACCGTCATTCAATTGAAGAAGTATGGCATGCTGGAGGCGATATCGAATCATGAGAATATCACGTGCTTGCCTTTGCAACCTTATGATAAATTTATTGAATTGATGGTCAACGCGGATTGCGTCATGACAGATGGCGGAAGCATACAGGAGGAGTGCTCCTATTTCAATATTCCCTGCATCATTCTCCGGTCATCCACCGAGCGTGACGATGGCCTTGGAAAGAATGCGTTCTTGGCCAAGTATGACATCCAGCGGATTCAAGATCAGTTGAATAAAAAATGTGGAAAAAAATCCGAACCACGTTCCATGGGGCCGGTCCACGGCACGTCCCGGCGAATTGCCGATTTTATCATATCCTGTGAAAGCCGGATCTGATTCAGTGGGCCTTGGGCGATGGATGTGCGGAATGTATACCGACAAAGCGGTGTGAAGGCCCGGGCTTGGTGAACCCGCATGGGGGACTGTCCCGGTCAGACTTTCCAATCCGTCTGCCGTGAGGCCTTACGGTTACCTACAGGATGCTTTCAAAAAGATCTCGATACCCAGTCAGCATGCGGCGGAGTGTAAAATGTGATTCAATTTTGCTGCGATTGTACTCTCCCATTTCTTTCCTTAATTGTGGCGAATCTGCCAGAATGCCGAGCTTTTCCGCAAAATCATCCGTGTCCCCCGGGGTGCACAGGAAACCGCCTTTCCCGTGATCGACCAGCTCAGGAAGTGCCGAGCAGTTGGTCGCAACAACGGGAAGTCCGCACGCCATGGCTTCTGCGACTGCTAAGCCAAAGCCCTCGCGTACCGTCGGCATCAAAAGGATATCCATGACGTTGTACAGGTGTGGCATATCGTCGTGCCTGAATCTGCCAACGGAGGTGATGCCTTCGAGGTTCCTTGGGATATCCATCAGGCCGGACGTTGCATGGAAGGCCAGGTTTCCGGTGCATTTGTTCCGTATTTCAGGCAGCCAGTGGGCCCCTTTTTGGCGTTTGAGGTTGCCGGAGAAAAGGATATTTATTTTATTTGTTGTGTTATTTTTTGAAATGGGCCTGAATGTTGTCTCATCAATGCCGTTGTAAATGACATGAACAGGCTTGGAAAGCTTGTGGTTTTTTAGGATAAGTGAGGCCGTGTGCTTGCTTACTGCCGTAATGGTCCGGGCCTGTTTTATCGCAAGATGTGTGAACAACTTGAGCGTGGTAGAGTAGTGTACGTTTTGCAATACGGAGTTGTAGTGCGCGGTGGCACTGTCCAGGGAGTACCCGTGAAATGTGATGACAAGGGGCTTGTCTTTGGACACGAAAAAGGGAGCATAGTCAGGTGTTGTGTGAATGAGGTTTGTTTTTTGAGGTATGTGAATCGTTTTCAGTAAAAAAGGAAAAAGGGTCAAATATGGAGAATACCCCTTGACCTTGTATCTGGGAAGGTGGCGTTCAATGTGTTTATGGAGAATGTATGCCCCGTTTCCATCTGCCATTGGCGAGATAATGTTCACTCTTTTCCTGCCTGGTTTCCTGATTGTTTAATGCGCGGTACGATTTGGTTTTTAGCAATAATGGGTATGGAAAATTAACTGCTTTCTTCAACAGTGAATATTTCCGGCGTCTTTTGGATTCTGAAATCCTGTTTGAGGCGTTCGTGGCACTGGTTACGGTCCGAGCTGATGCCTTGTGACCCCATATTCGAAACGATGGTATTGCTGTAGACGACGGGCTCTTTGGCCAGTAATACGGCGTAGAACAGTTTATAGTCCATGGAAATTGAAAATGAGGTATCAAAGGTTCCGTATTTCCAGAAGATATCTTCGGTGTACGAAGGCCCCCTGATGGGGGATCGTGTTGCGAAGTTTATACCAGAAGGGAATGCGTATGGGGCGGGCAATATGGCTCCCGTTCCTTGAAACGAAATTGATGGCGTAAGCATAGACTTTGCTGGTTTCGCGGGTCATGTCGTTAAAAACGCCTTGAAGGGTATTGGCATCGGCGAGTTCGTCATCTGCGTGGATAAAGACAATATACTCCCCCGTGGAGATGTGAACCCCCTTGTTCATTGCATCGGCAACTCCATGGTCATCTTCCGATACATAACGCAATGGGTATGACCCCGAGTGATGGGTGAGGATGGATAGCGTTTGATCCTTGGAACCTCCGTCGACGACAATGTGTTCATAGTTTTTGAAGGTCTGCTTTTTGATTGAACGGATCGTTTTATCAATTGTCCTGTCGGCGTTGTACGAAGCTGTGATGATTGAAAAAAATGGTTTATGGGTCATGGTTTGCGGGTGTCTCATGATGGCTTAGGTATCGTTTTCATAAAGACAGGTTATACACTAGTGGTTGCATGTCTATTTTGAAATTGTTCTGAAAATGGTGTTGTTTCGATAAGTATTAAAGATGGATACGTTCCTTTCACGGCTGTTTGGTTGGCCGTGAACGCTTACGAGATTCCCAATCTTGCAATGGGTTAATCAAACGTTAATCGTAGCAGCCGTTCCAACAGGCGGGTGTTGGATTGCATGAAGTCGTCGTAAAAATTTTTACCTGCTTGGGGAGATGCTTTTTGGCGGTTGGCAAAATACACTTCAATTTCCTCTGCGGCACGCTTCACATCGAAGGTTAATTGAAGCAGGACATCTTCTGGAATTTCTGTGGAATACGCTGTTTCGTTTCTTATAACAGCCGTTTTTTGCGCCAGGCGGATGGATTTGATCAGCGCCCCCTCTATGGGGGCAGACCAAAGAGAGGGAACCAGCACAAGGGGACAACCGGTGACGGCTTCCCGTAATCCGGATTCCCAGCGAAAGTCTTTGAAAGTGCAATTGGGGAGAGCGTTGGTGACCCATTCCGGTTTTTCAAAAGGAAAAAGAAAACGTCTTTCCGTCAAAACCTCAGCCAATTCCAACGCCCAGGAAAACCCCTTTGCATCAAGAGGTGGGGCGTGAAAAACGATGTGGTATTTGTGGGGCGTTGCCGCTGGGGCGGGGGCCTCTTCGAGACACCAGTCCGCGGCCCAGATGCCACCGATTTTAACTGTGGCTTTTTCACCGAAATGTTTTTTTGCAAGCTCTGCCTGTTGCTTGTTTTGAGCAATAAATCGAACTTTTACCCTTGTGCTAAGCTCTTTGAGAGAGCTGATAAATTCCATCGCCCCCTCTGTGCTCCCGAAATCTGTTGAGCAGCGATTATTCAGGGCATGGGTGAGATCACCTCCGATACACTTTGTGCAGGCGCTCTCCATATGGGCCATGTAGTTATAGGAACGGACACAAAAAAAAGATGAATCCATCAGGTACAACCACACGGGCTTTTTAGAATTTTTGATAAACTCGATGGACCATTCATATCCCAGCGTCTGCGGGTGAATAAGTAAAGACGTATCCTTCATGGGTAGTTTTGCCGTGACGGTTCGGAACCGTGCTTCGCTCCAGAAAGCTGTTATGATCGTCTTCAGGGCAAGCACAAGCTGTTTTTGTGAAAACAATTTTCTGACGGGCCTGCCCTGTCCACGATAAAGCAGTCTTGCCGAATGTCCTCCGGTCTTGTTTTTTTGACTAATTTCCGAGGCAAGTTGTGTCATGACTCTGCCTACACCGGTGGGGCCGGGCATTAAGCCACCAATAATTGTGAGTCTATGTCTCATATCAAATCGAATTCCCACGTGAAGTTTTTTCGTGCAGCATAATTCGTAGTCCATCTTCCAGCGATACTTTCGGGTGCCATCCGGGGAGAGGTGTTCCGCCATCCCAAGGGTGCATGATCTCCCTCGCTCGATACGGTCTTCCGCCCCATATTACCGGAATTTTTGTTCTGGAAATCGATTCATAAACGGATACGGCTTCTTTAAGTGTCAGCGCCCTGCCTGATGAAATCCGATAACGCTCATTGCAGGGAAAGCGGCGGTGCATCAACTGTTCTGATGCGATGACATAGGCCTCGACGCAATCCCCGACAAAAACAAAATCAATCTTCTGCCCTCCCGGAGACAAAGGCAGGGGCTTTTGCTCCTTGGATGCGACGGAAAGCTGGTCAAAGAGCTTTCCTCTTGTATCTCCGGGGCCATAGGTGTCGTACAGTACAAGGGTAACAGCCTTGAGGTAAGATGTTTCCACGGCATGCCGGACGATCATTTCAAAGGCCTGTTTTGTTGCCGCATAAAGGCAGACGGGATTATACTCCTCGTTGCCATAATGCTGCCAGTAGGTTCCGGTGTTAACCAGGCAATACACTCGGTTTTTAACCATTGCTTCGATTAACTGGGTACCCAGCAAAATGTTTGAATGTATCAAGGGAATGATATCATCGGGTGTGTGTATTGCAATGGAGCAGGCGGCAAGGTGGAAAACCACATGGGGTTTTACTATACCCAGGATTCGGATAAGGCAATCTGTGGTTCCGTCATAAAGATGGGTGGATACATTTTCCTCCAGCTTGATGGATTCCGGAAGCAAGGACGTTTCCCTGATCAGGAGATGCACTTCCCATCCTCTGGAAAGAAGTCCTTTTGCGAGGTGGGAACCGACAAAACCGGTTCCCCCGGTCACAAACGCCTTTTTTTTGCACCTGCTTTCAGCGGTGAAATCGTTCAAATCAGTACCGTCCGCAAAAATCGTCCACACAGTTTATCATGAATTCGATCTGCGTATCATCCAGGCCAGGATAAACTCCGACCCAGAATGTCCGCTCCGTAATCAGATCAGAATTGTGTAAGGTGCCGGAAACCCTGAACCCTTCTCTTTTGCTGCGCAATTCATCGAAGCAGGGATGACGGAGCAGGTTCCCCGCAAACAGCATTCGAGTCTGAACGCCGCACTCTTCCAGGTGCTGGACAATGGCATCTCTGTTAAAGGGCGCCTCCTCACGTATTGTCAGGAGAAATCCGAACCAGCTTGGATCAGTATTTGGTGCTTTTTCCGGTAGATGGAAGAATTTTTTCTGTTTATCCAGGCCATTGAACAGTTTGTCCCAATTCTTTTTTCTGGCCCTGATAAATCCAGGAAGCTTTTTCAACTGCGCGCAACCGATAGCAGCTTGCATTTCCGTAACCTTGAGGTTGTAACCGAAGTGGGAATAGACATATTTATGATCATATCCCCTGGGCAGCAGGCCGAACTGTCGGTCGAACCGATGTTTGCATGTATTGTCCTGGCCTGAGTCGCACCAGCAATCCCGGCCCCAGTCCCGGAACGACTTTATCAGTTTGAACAGTTTTGTATCATTGGTATAAACTGCTCCTCCTTCGCCCATGGTCATATGATGGGGGGGATAGAAACTCGACGTCGCGAGATGGCCGAATGTTCCCGTGTATCTCCAGGCGCCTTCGGATAGAATCTTTGAACCCAGCGCATCGCAATTGTCCTCAATCAGCCAAAGTTCGTTTTTCTCACAGAATTGTCTGACACGTTCTGCATCGAAGGGGTTCCCCAGGGTATGAGCAATCATAACGGCTTTTGTTTTTTCCGACAGCGCCCCTCCCAGCAGAGCGCAATCAATATTGTACTGGGGCAATTCGATGTCCACAAAGACAGGAACAGCCCCGAACTGCAGTATCGGGGAAACCGTGGTGGGAAATCCAGCAGCCAGGGTGATCACTTCATCCCCCGGGCGAATACACTTTTTACCCAGGGTCGGTGAGGTCAGGGCCATGAAGGCCAAGAGGTTGGCTGATGACCCCGAATTTACCAGCGCACAATGCCGCACACCGATAAATTCAGTAAATTCCTTTTCGAACCGTTTTACGAAACGGCCGGAGGTGAGCCAGAAATCGAGACAGGATTCGGTGAGAGACCGGATCTCCTCTTCATCGAAAACTCTTCCGCCGTAGGGGATTCGGTCTCCCGGCGTAAATTCCCTTTTCGTGTCAAGAACCCTTCGAAAATATTCGCTAACCGCATCCAGGGCTCCCTGGCGCAACACATGCTCCTCACTCATGACCTTAGTGTCCCTCTTCCTGATATTGTGCTATCTGTCTTTGGCTGAAGGCCAGCATGTCCTCGCCCCGTTCGCGGGCCTTTGCCCATGCGACAACCTTTTCAAGGGCGATATCAATATGCCAGTACGGATTGAATCCCAACCGTTCTCTGGCTTTTGAACAATCCAGTTTCAGAAGGCCGGCCTCATGGGGATGGTTGCCATCCATCAGGGCATATCCCTCGGGAGCCCCCCAGGTTATGCAAAGTTTTTTTACCACACTTAAGACCGTTCTTGTGTCCTCCTCTGCAGGGCCGAAGTTCCAGGCCCCTGAAAATTGTGGACCCGACAGGTAAAGTTTTTCTGCCAGCATCAGATAACCCCTCAGGGGTTCCAGCACATGTTGCCACGGGCGGACCGCCTGGGGGAATCGCAATAAAATGGTCTCTTTTTTTAACATGGCCCTTATGCAGTCGGGAACGAGACGGTCTGTCGCCCAATCTCCACCGCCGATTACATTGCCTGCTCTTGCGGTTGCCAGAGCCACTCCGTGGGTATTGTATCGGTCGGGATGAAAAAAGGAGGATCGAAATGCTCTTGTCACCAGTTCGGAACAGGCCTTGCTGTTGGAGTAGGGGTCATGCCCCCCGAGTGTCTTATTTTCATGATAGCCTTTAAGCGTTTCTATGTTTTCATAGCACTTATCGGAGGTGACATTGATGACCGCTTTTACACCTGGGGTTTTTCTGACGGCTTCGAGCAGGTTAACCGTGCCCATCACATTGGTATCATAGGTTTCGACGGGAGCGTCATAAGACTCTCTTACCAGGGATTGCGCGGCCATGTGAATGATGATTTCCGGCCTTGTCTGTGCCACGACATCTGACAGCCGGTGCAGATCACGAACATCCGCCGTGACAGACTCAACCAGACGGTGAATACCGCAGCTTTCGAAGAGGTTGGGCTGGCTGGGGGGAGCCAGTGCATACCCCGTAACCCTGGCACCCAGAGTATGCAGCCAGATACATAGCCAGGACCCCTTGAAGCCGGTGTGGCCCGTGATCAACACTCTTTTTCCCTGCCAGAATGTTTCTTGGAGCATAGGTATCACCACACCTTCCAGGGCGCGTTGCCGGCATCCCAGAGATCCATCAGTCTCTTTTTATCCCGCAGGGTATCCATGGGCTGCCAGAAATCGTTATGGAAATAGGCTTCCAGTTGTCCGGCCCGGGCTAGTTGCTCCAGCGGCTCTTTTTCCCATGATGTACTGTCTCCCTGAATGTAATCAATCACCGCGGGCTCCAAAATGAAGAAGCCACCGTTAATCCGGGATTCACTGCTTTGGGGCTTTTCTGAAAAATTGGTGATCCGGTTTCCGGCAACTTCCAATGCACCGAACCGGGCAGGGGGCATGACAGCGGTCATGGTGGCCTTACGCCCATGGTTCCGGTGAAATGCGAGGGTCTCCGTGATGTCGATGTTACCCACCCCGTCCCCGTATGTTAGACAGAATGTTTCGTCTCCAAGGTATTTGGCCACCCTTTTCAGGCGGCCCCCGGTCATGGTTCCATTTCCGGTATCCACAAGGGTCACACGCCATGGCTCTACGTTTTTCTGTATGACTTCCATTTCGTTGTTCGCCATGTTGAATGTGACATCGGACATGTGGAGAAAATAATTGGCAAAATATTCCTTGATGACATATCCCTTGTATCCTAAGCAAATGATAAAATCATTGATCCCGTGGGCCGAGTAGATTTTCATGATGTGCCAGAGAATCGGCCGTCCGCCGATTTTCACCATGGGTTTGGGTTTGACTTCTGTCTCTTCGCTTAGCCTGGTACCGTAACCACCTGCAAGTATGACGGCTTTCATTCCGTGCATCCCTTTATTTCGTCTAAAGTGTCGTCTGTATCTGATGGCCTGTGTGTGACATCATCAATATCATCCACTTAATCTTTTAAAAATACCGTTAAATCGTTTCGTCCAGCATACGGATGGTTTCCGGGCCCCCGGGCGGGCCGATAAGCCGCGCGAAAATCATTCATCAGTGTTTCATTTGTTTGAATTACCTTTGAAAAATTGAAGCTTTGTTTCCCCTCAGGCAGTGGTGCATAGTATTTGTCATTGCCGGAGGCCCCGCAGTGAACGCCGCTTCCGTCGAAACCGATATTCTCCACCAGGGAACGGGTGGGATAAACACAGAAGGCATGTTCCCGAAAATGGGTGTAGCACCACCGGATGGCCCATGAATCAATGCGCCCTTCCATCTGCAGTTGCAACATATGGGTCAAATCCTCCCCCCCTGAGTGAAATTGCTTAATCTGTTCCCTGTCCGCAATAAAGGTTTTGAAATCATTCACCTGCCAGTCCGCTTTTGCCCATCTGTCGGCCCAGGTTCCCCAGCCCCATGAATGCGCACGGGGGTTGAAGTAGACGTCATATGGATAATCGGCAGCTATTTTCATGGTCTGTGGGGGCAGATTGTACCCGGAAACCGAAAATACTTCCGGGGTGTCACGGTAAAAAGAGAGGGCTTCATTCATATATGAAAGAAACGAAGGCGCGGTCACAAGGTCGTCTTCCAGAACGATCACCCGGCCGGATTCTCTTGCGACTTCGGTGACTCCCTGGATGATCGAAGAGGCCAACCCCATGTTTTTTTCCCTATGGTGAATGACAATACTTTCAAAGCCGTCAACGGTTGAAATATAATTCCGTACCTCCTGGACACTTTTGTCCATGGAATGATCCCTGGGCCCATCGGAAAAAATAATCAGGGGTGTGGCCCCGGCCAGTTCGTTATTGCGAAGTGCCTCCACCGTTCGGCGCGTGTGTTCAGGCCTGTTGTATGTAAACAGGGCAACCGGTGCTGCTTTCATGATCGGTTAATATCCTCATTACTTTGAGAAAGGTGTCCCCCAATGACGGTAGGCTGCCGCCATGGCACACCGCAACAATTCACTCTGGCGTTCAAGGTTTGACTGCATCAACTATAAGGGAGGTATACGCAAGAGTCCTGTTCCGATTTCTTTCGTCATACCTGGAGGATCTTTTTACAAAACCGGATTCACGCTTCCAATCAACAAAATGAAATTTGGCTTTCTCATCAAACCATTCAAGAAGCTGCACCTGAAAACCAACCTTTTCGAGGATCCCCGTCAAGGTTTTATAATTGTAAAGTGCTTTGTGATCGGATGATCCTACTCCCCATCCGCCTGGCCTGACCTGGTTTATATACTCTTCGTCAGGGTGAAACCCGTCAGGAACCGCAATCCTTATGTGCCCACCTTTTGACAAGTGGGCCTTGCAGTTATTTAATGCCATCGTCAACTGTTTTATGTTTAAATGTTCGAACACATGCTCAGCCAGAAAAACCTCCACAGAATCCTTTGGAAAATAGTTGTTGATTTGTTTTGGATTAGTGATATCCAACTCCGGATAATCCGTTGCGATCCAACCGGGATACCGCGTTGTGTTGGCTCCGATAATGACCCGGTAGCCGCAAGATGCTTTTTTTGAAATTTTTTTTATCCGCATGGATAATAACATCGCCCTCAATTTGGTAACAGGATATCTCAAATTGATTAAAACCGTTTTGCAGGCAACCCTCATCAAATTTAGAGGAAGCCATTTCAATGGAGAGGTCAGCAGGACAAACGATGCTGTATATAGAGGATGCATTATCGTCTTTATCGAAAATACTGATCTCAAGAAACAAGCATAGTTGCCTGAATAATCAAGGCCCTGTCGCCCGGTGTCGTGGAGCATGGGGACCAAAGATACCGAGGGGGATGTGATGAGGGCGTATCCTTTTCTATGTGCCCTCATGGTGAATTCATAATCCGACCAATAATGGGGGAGAATGATCGGGTGAGATTTCTACTTCTCTTAACCCTTCCACCGCAGGAAAGCCCCCTGGTAGACAGGCAGTTTATTTTTTCCGGTGCGGAAGCGATATCAAAGGTGAATTTTTTGGTGTTCACATGGATACCGGTTTCAAAGGAGGGGGCTCCGGGGGTTGATTGGGATTGTGCTAAAAGGATGCTTCGTTCATTGCCGTGCAGAAGGGATATTCCCTTTTCAAGAAAGTCCGGTTCAATGTGGACATCGTCATTGATGATCAGGACGGTGTCATCCCCTGGGATATTCTTTTTTTTAAGCCATTCAAACCCCTTTTGCAGGCATCCGGCCCACCACCAACTTCCAGATCCGGTGATTACAGTCAACTTTTTGATTCGTTCGCTAACCATTTCTTTCGTGCCATCGGTGGAGCCATCATCCACCAATATTAAGTGAAAATCATTACAGCTTTGGTCAAGCAAAGATTCTACAAATCCCATGGTGATCTTCCTGCGATTGTGAACCGGAAGGATTATATAAACCATTATTTAAGGTTTCTCCAAAATAAACAAATGGTTGTCGCCATAACCAAAGGCATCGAAAAGGCGAGTTATCATATGGTTAATTTTCGTTATGTGGGTGAGAGCGAGAAGGGCACGCCAATATCTTTTCTTTGGGATGGGACCGCAGTTCGGAGACCAGAAAGCGGAGGCAACAGTGTATTTCGGATAAAATAAAAGATGATGCCATTGAAAGCTCAGCCAATGGGAATTTGTTATTGATTTCACCTTCAGAATTTCAAGGCCCGCCTTGAGTGCGGTCATCCCCATGGATTCTTTGGAAAAGAATTGCTGATGGTAAGGTGTATGCCAGTTGATCCATCGCTGTGAGAAGATTCTCGCTCCCCAACCCTGACTGTTTGGAACGGTGATAATGATTTGCCCCTTGGGTTTCAATATCCTCGCGGCCCTCCTCAACGTCTCGATGGGATCCGTCATATGCTCCATCACCTGATCCATGGTGATATAGTCGAAAAAGTTAGGCTCATAAATGGTCGGGTCAAACACACCGACATGAACCCGGAAACCTTGTTTCTCTGCCACGCGGCGAATGTTTTCATCAGCCTCAACCCCGTATACACCACATCCCCTTGAGGCGTGATACCCCAGGGATTCTCCAAAACCACACCCGATGTCGAGAATGCGAACATCCTTGGGAACCCAGCGAAAGGCCGAAGCATACTCACCGTTGAGCCAGCAATCCCTCTTTTTTTTCTCAATATGGGGGCAATACTCATCGGCGTCTAACGCCGATCGGGGATAATAGTCGGTGTACAGGCGTGCCAGTTGATCCGGGGAGAAGGAGTTTTCTAGGAAAGCGTGTCCGCAAATGCGGCAGCGCCTTAGTTTGAATTTGCCGGGATAACCGTATCGATCGTCCCATAAATTAAAGGATGGGACAGAATGTGAGGATTTGCATATCGGGCATTTCATAAGGCGTTTCTCAGGGTGTGGTGGGGACCTTTGACAAGTGTTAGCGTATTGTGACGGCCCATCATAACCACGCGATAATTACGATTAAACTGGAACAGTTTGCAAGCCAAAGGGTGTAGAAAAGAGGGGAGTCGTTTTCGGTGTTTGAAATAGGAGCGAAGGAGGCGGTCTTCTTCGAGGCTCGGATATCCTTGTTCACTTATCTCATTAAAATACGCCTGGATGTTTTCACTCTTCTGACCAGCAACCTTTCTAAAACAGCTGATGTGTGCGTTTAATGAGTAAAGGTGCGTGAGCTTGGAAAATTCAATCCATAAGAAATAGTCACCTGCAAGGGAAAGGCTTTCATCTACTCCTCCGGATTCATGCCAGAGATTCGACAACCAGAACACACTGTCTTGTTGGATGAAATGAAGAACGGGCCCATACAGTCCTTTAGAAATTAGTTGGCGGCTATAAAGATTGCACTTGCCGGATGCATATAAAGTGGACGCTTCATCTAAATAAGAGGTTATGCCCTTGAGCCAGCGAATTTGAGAAAATTTTGAAAAGGTTTTGGAGACTGTATCAAAAGCCCCGTTCCGATAAACATCGTCTGAATTAATCCATGCATAAATATCGCCTGTTGCCTTAGCGAAGCCTTTATTGATGGCTTCATACATGCCCGAATCTTTCCCAGATAAGAATTTGATAGTCACTTGTCGGCAAAAAATAGGCCTGTCACACGTCAAAAGTGAATGCTGGTATGCTTTTACAATATCTGGGGTGCGGTCCGTTGAACAAGCATCAACCACAATATACTCTATCTCGAAGTCACCTTTCTGGCTGATGACACTTTCTATGGTTTCACCGATATATTTCTGACTGTTGTATGAGGGTGTTACGATGCTGAATTTCACAGCTGCACTCGCTTTTTTGATATCCGGATCGTTCTCGGAAAAAAAATGCTTTATTCCAAGTTCGGTAAGCCGATACGTTATTTCCCGAGAATGATAAATTTACCGATATTATGTTATCAAACAAGTGTGGTTCCTACTTTAAAATCTCAGAACGTTTTGTTTTGGACGACACTGGCATACCACAGTTCCAAAACAGTTATTTTATATAAAAGAAACAAATCGGGTCCGAATGTGTCGGCTCTCTTGAGAAGTCTATCCAGTGTACATGTAGACGTTACATGGTTGGAGATAAGGTAACCGCTTTTTACATAATCATAATAAGTTTTTACAATTTGTGTCATCCATTCATTAACAGGTGGTTGAAATCCCTGTTTCGGTCTGTGAAGCACCTCGGTCGGAAGAATATCTTTTACAGCGGTTTTTAAGAGAGCTTTATGCCGGTATTCGACCTCTTCGTGTGTGTTCATGATGCCGATCACCGTCTCAATCAAGCGATGATTGAGAAACGGGCAACGCGCTTCCACCGAAGAGTCCATGCTGACTCTGTCCCCCAGGGAAAGACAGTTTGAAACGAGCCATGTTTCAAATAGCGCCTTGCATACCGCCATATTGATTTCGTGTGGTTCTTTTAACCCCTTCAACTTATCTGAAAACTGGCGGAAAGGATTTCGATGGGGGATCTGTCTCGCAAAATCAGGGGTATAGAAATTGGCAAGCGCCCCTATGGCATGCTGAAAATCCGGAACGAGGTTGCTCAGGACCAATTGATCCGGCCTGTGAACCGCAATTTCGGCCAGCCTTTTTCCCTTGGAAACGAGGTCCCGAAATGGTTTCGGAGCTGTTTGAGAATAATTTAACCGCCGATAAAAACGGGTAAAGGCAATGCGTTCAAGTATCGGGGAAATTGCTTTTAAAAATTGTGAATCATACTCTGCGGCGGGCATTTTTTTTCTCGTCATATCCGCTGCCCTTATCATCCATTCATAGCCCCAGAAAAGCTCATCTCCTCCAATACCGGACAACATCACTTTGATTCCGTGGTCCGAAGCAAGTTCCATGACTGCATAGTGGCCATAGGCAGCAATATCTCCGATTGGATCATCCATAATCGTTACCAGTTCAGGGAAACGATCTACAAAATGACTCGTCTTAAGTTCTATATCAAAGAAAGGAATCCCGTTTTCTATTGCCAGTTTGGCTGCGTCGCTCCTCTCATCGTAGGGCGGCCTGCCCGGATACCCAACACTGAAAGCGCTCAGGGGGGCGTTGCTCATCGAGGCCGCAAGGGTCGCAATAATTCCGGAATCGATACCGCCACTAAGCGCAACCCCCACGGGTACGTCTGAACGTAAGGTCAGCTCCATGGAACGTTCAAGCTGCTGGCGAACCAGCTGCGCAGGGTTTCCATATACTGGCCTGGCGTCAGTAAGGCACCAATATCGCTCTGGTTTGATGGCCCATTGATCACATCGAATCACGAGAAAATGGGCGGCGGGCAGTTTATGTATTCCTTCTAAGGCAGTTTCAGGTTCGGGGACATATTGGTTGTGGAGATACGCGTCCATAGCCGCAGGGGAAATACGGGGCGTAGATGGGAGCAGATGGAGCAGTGATTTTAATTCGGACGAAAAAACGAACTGTTTGTTGTCTGACCAGTAATAAAGTGGTTTCTCACCGGTCCGGTCACGGGCCAGAAACAGTTCTTTTTTATTTTTATCCCAGATAGCGAAAGAAAACATCCCTACCAATTTATTGAGGCAGGAGCTTCCCCACTGGGCATAGGCTTCCAGGAGGACTTCGGTGTCACTTTGGCTTTTAAAGACGCAGCCCAACTGAACCAGTTCCCGTTTCAGTTCAATGAAATTATATATTTCTCCATTGCATGAGATCCAGTACCTGCCGCAGTGGGAAGGCATCGGTTGATGCCCTTTGCTGCTCAGGTCAATTATGGACAGACGGACGTGTCCTAGTTGAATCTGTTCATCACTGTATATCCCACGGTCATCGGGCCCCCGGTGATGAAGGCTGTCCAGTGCTGTTTCCAGTGACTGGCCTCCGACGGGAGGATACGACAATGCTCCGATTATACCGCACATGGCTAAGTCCTTAACATCGTAACGCAACTGAAATTATATTTTTGTGAGAAAGTAACGCTTTCTGCCATTATCCGCATCGGTCGAAACTCTTGCCATACTTGAGGCGGCACCAATAAAGGCTTCTGATTGGCGACGTAATACTACGATATTTTTACTGGTTGTTCGTATGTAAGAAAAAATATTTTCTTTCCTCGAAGGGACAATATTGACAGTGGTAAGGGTGAGAATCATGACTTCAAATCATCTGGATGGTTGGTTGAGAGTCTCTCTTTACGGAAATTGTTGTTTCGAGTGAAAACGTTTCCAATTCCTTACTGTGGAAAACCAAGTGATGGAGGGCTCTGCCGTCGAAACTCAATGAATCCTCAAAGTGCAAAATCTCATCAGCCCACTTTGCTGTTACCTCGAACGTCATGCTGTTTACAGTTCCAACGGCTTTATAGGCATTCAGGTCGAATTTTACTCCTGAATGAAGATGAAATGCGACACGCCCCCTTTTTTTGAGTGTGCCATGATCGGTAATAATGATTTTTTCTACGGAGTCCGATATGATATGCCTTTGGTATGAACTCATGTATTCTTTCCAGACCTCTGCGAGGTCGAGAGTTAGCTCAACTTGCTGTTCGTTTCCAGAGCCTTTGGGGCAGACCCTTTTTTCGGGTAGATTTTGATCCGGATAACTACCATTTGGAAGATATGGCGTAATAACATTATGCATTCTGGAGCATTTTGCCAGCAATGCTCTGGGGTCGTCATATTGCAGCATACCTCTGTCTACGAAAACGTCTGTTCCATCGGCTTCGACTGTGAACGCTCCTTTATCATAATGGGCGTGGCTGCTTGGGTTTGGTTTCGAACCTGAAAATAGAATCCGGAGAGAATGTGTTCCAGATTTCCTGGCGCTGACGGCAAACCCACTCTTTGGCATGATGTTGAATGTCGAAACGATCGGCTTGGAAACCTTTATCTTGTCTGGTCCGTACACGAACCCAATGAGGCCGCCGCTGTTTATGAGACTACCTGTAACATTGTAAATGCTTCTGTTTTGGATGCATTGATGCAGGATGTCGTTACAAATAGACCCGGGGAACAAGCCAGCCAGTACGGGAACGATATCGCCACAGAAATTTTCAGTTCTGCAGTCTCCGTCAACCGAACCTTTTCCCGGTTCGAAACTGGATAGTGTCGAAAGGTAATTGTCTGCTTTTTTAAAGTATCGGTTTACTACTCTGTGAGTGCTTTTCCCTCTGCTCCTGGCATAAGCGACCAGGGCCGGGAGCACGGCTTGAGCGGTCATACAAAAATAACCGATTCCCTCATCCACGCCTCCATCACGCATAATATAACGTTTAAGGATCTTGTTCATGGTACCAAATTTAGCATTCACATATCTTCCCATGTGAGGCCATGCGTTCTCAAGGTACAATCCACCCAGAATTCCAGCTCGGCAAAACCATGCTCCCTGATTGATTCGGTGCATATAATCGTGTTTCATCATATCCCTATCAATTATGGCGAGCCCTTTGTCCCATATACATTGTCGGACGAGATCCTTGGCCCTGTCTGTAAGAGCAAATGCGTACCAGTCGGCCAAAAGGACGACGCTGGTCGTGGTCATCTCTTCCATGAAGCAGCGAGTGCTCCATGTTGATCCTGTAAGTTTCTGTTCTGCAGATTGAACCCAATTTTCGGTATGAAGCATGCTCATTAAATATCTAAGTGCATGTTGCATCATCTGCTTGTCATCGTTGATTATTCCAACAAATCCTAGGACAAGTGCTTCAAAATGATAGGGGGTCCTGTCATTTTCGCTTTCCCGAATATAGCGCCGATCGTCTGTGGGTAAAAATGCAGTCAGGTCCGCTTCGGGGTGGCGGTTCATATATATCGTTGCCTTTTCTTCCAAATATCGATAATGATCACTCCACCCTGGATATAGGCGTTTTTCTCTTAATTTTTCTAAATCAGTTTCGTTAAATAATAAGCCTACTTGAAAATGAATATCTTCCCAGTTATCGAGGGATTTTATTAAGCCTGTCCAGCTCGAATCGTATTTTTGTATGGATGTTTGCAACTGTTTAACTAAAGAACTATTCTGCAATCCGAACCAACTCAACGACAGCATTTGTTCAAATTCATATTTCGTACTGATAATCATATATATCGCACAAATGTGACCTTTTGGGGCTGGAATGCAAATTTCCAATCGTGACCCTGTTCCCCAGAACACCTCGTCATGTTTATAAATTTTCCCGTCAACTTCAAACTCAAACCGGATAGAAGTTTCAGGTATCATAGAGAGGCAAAACAGCATTTTGTCATATTGCGGATAAGACAAATCTGTTTCAAGGCGAAGACTGGCAGCGTCTCCCACCGAAGGACAGCTTTCCCATAAAAGGTTCGTCCAACACCAGAAATGCTGCAAGGAGCATCGTTGTGCGTTTATTGAAGAAAATGATACGGGTAGGTCCTTGGCGATGGTGGGGGTTGTGGGAGGGGGACCAATTCTTCCCATGTCGAAGTCAGTGGAAATAAAGTTTGTGTCCAAGGACCCTTTTCGGACACGAGGGCAGGAACTTTTGGGCCCCGATTTATGATCCTTAAATATCCGAGGATTATATTTTGAATTGTTATGGGGAGATGATAAAACAAATTCCTTAAAATGTTGGATTCTCGTCCCCCTACCGGTAAAGACTTGATATATCGAATCAATTTTTGAGGAATGGCTTTATGTGGTTGATTTATTTCGAAAATATTCGATATATGTTTGGCGCTCTGAGACTTTTTCATGGCTGCCTCATGAATTTTGAATGTTATAGGCAGGGATCTTTTGCCTTTACAACTCCGATGCTAACTCCCAATCATGATCAATAACAAGAGGGGTGTGTCCTGGAATTTGGCCAGTCCCATAATAATCTCCTCCTACAACATCGAAATATGCCGCAAAAGGCCCCGTTATATAATCTGATTCCAGACCGTTCACCAGAAGCCTAAAGCCGAAGCCATATCGCCCAGCTGTAAGTGGCAGACGGGATATCTTGCAGTCTATAAAACCTGTGGGGGGCAATGCCTCCGGTATAAATAGTCCCCGTTCCCTCGTGTTGTTTCTGAACAGGTTTATATTTTTCATATCTCTAATGGTAAAACTGAAGTCCAGATCACGGACATACGAAATGGATGAAGCATATTTAAATCGAAACGTATAATCCTTTCCTGTCATAGCAATATCTACAGGGGTTCCAGAATGATCCAGAATTTGGAAAGAGAGTATTCGAAGGACTCCAGATCCCTGTCGGTCTTTACGGTTTTCAAATGACCAACTGGCGTGCTGCTCCATCAGTGCGGAAGTATAAGTCTGAATGCCGGCATCAACGTCGCCGTCATAAAGAGATGTCCCACCATCGAGGACACAAACCCTAGAACAGAGAGATTCTATTGCTCCGAGATTATGACTGACAAATATGACGGTCCTATCAGCGGCTGTCGTTTCTTTCATTTTACCGATACATTTTTCTTGAAATTGGATGTCGCCAACAGCTAAGACTTCATCAACAATCAAAATCTCAGGTTCCAGGTGGGCTGCAACGGCAAATGCGAGTCGTACATACATTCCACTGGAATATCGTTTAACCGGGGTATCAAGAAATTTTTCAATTTCTGCAAAGGCAACAATTTCATCAAAACGCTTTTTGATATCATTTTTAGTCATTCCGAGGATTGCGCCGTTTAGAAAAATATTTTCTCGTCCGGTGAGCTCAGGGTGGAAGCCGGTACCGACTTCAAGAAGGCTTGCAACCCTCCCTTTGATATGAATTTTGCCAGTAGTCGGATGTGTGATTCTGCTCAGGATTTTGAGCAGTGTCGATTTTCCGGCACCATTTCGTCCAATGATACCGAGCCGATCTCCCTGCTTCATTTCGAAATTAATGCCTTGCAATGCCCAGAATTCATTTTGCGTTGTTGCGTTCGCGTGTTGCGATAACGGATTGCGCATCCGCTGGTAAAATCTTCTTACACCATGCGAAAGAGAGTCTCGTAACGTTTGATACTCTCTCTGTTTATGATGGCCGAGCGTATATTTTTTCCCCAGGTTATTGACTGTGATTATATTGCTCATAGTGATCTAAATAATATCCGCAAAACTGCGTTCAGTTATGTTGAAATATTTCCCCCCGGTAAAAAAGATGAGTATCGAAAGCGCAATTGAAATAGTAAACCCCGGCCAATAAATGGTCGTATCGTTACCGAGTAGAATCCATCTGAATCCATCGATGACGCCTACCATCGGATTAACTGAATAGAGGAGTCGCCATTTTTCTGGGACTATGCCGCTGCTGAATCCCACAGGTGATATATAGAGCCCAAACTGAACAATGTAGGGAACGATATGCCTAAAGTCACGATATTTTACATTCAGGGCAGACATGATATACCCTGCGCCTAATGAGGTTAATATGGCCATGAGCATTAGTAACGGTAATAGGCATAATTTAATATCCGGAATGAGTCCATACCAGAGCATGAGAGCCAATAAAATGATGAAGGAGATCGCAAAATCGATCAGACTGACAACCATTGCTGTTGTGGGGATGATGATTCTAGGAAAGTAGACTTTCGATATCAGCTGCGTGTTTGCTATAAGCGAGTTGCTGGCCTCGGAAAAGGTGTTGCTGAAAAATTGCCATGGAAGCATGGCTGAAAAGACCAGTATTGGATAGGGGATGTCACCAGACGGGAGCTTTGCAATTTTACCGAATATTATGGTAAAGACGACCATTGTCAGAAGTGGACGTAAAACACTCCAGGCAACACCGATAACTGTCTGTTTGTAACGGACCAGCACGTCCCTCCATGCGAGAAAATAGAAGAGGTCCCGGTATTGCCAAAGTTCTCGCCAGAAATTCTTTATCGATTTGTCGGGTTCAATGATCAGTTCAAACTGAGTCATGACTGCTTATCCTGTGGTTCCCATGGGTGGCGGTTGGTTTTGAACCATGTGTAAGTCCGTCTGATGCCCTCTGCGAGTGGTGTCTTGGGTTTCCACCCGATCTTTTCTGTTTTGCTCACATCAAGGCGTTTTAGCGGGGTGCCGTCGGGTTTGGAGTGATCATAGACGATGGTGCCGCTATAACCCACAATACTCCCGACAATTTGAGCCAGCTCTCCGATGCTTATGTCTGTCCCGGTACCAATGTTGAACAATATTTCTGTATTCGTATTCATGGTGCTGGTGAGCAGGTGAATGCAAGCGTCTGCCATGTCATCCACATATAAAAATTCACGCTTGGGCGTTCCTGTTCCCCAGATTGTCACTGACTTTGCTTTTGTTTCTTTTGCTTCATGGAATTTTCTGATTAACGCGGGCAACACATGGGATGTTTCCAGGTCAAAATTGTCATTGGGCCCGTAAAGATTTGTCGGCATGATAGGGATATAACGGGTGCCGTATTGTTTGTTATAGGCCCAGCACATCTCAATACCTGCGATTTTAGCCACGGCGTAGGCTGAATTTGTGGGTTCTAAAGGGCCTGTCATCAGGTACTCTTCTTTGATGGGCTGCGATGCCATTTTCGGATAGATACAAGAAGAGCCGAGGAACAGGAGTTTCTTAACGCCGTGCACATAGCTGGAGTGGATGACGTTGGTTTGGATCATCAGGTTCTGATGGATGAATTCTGCGGGATAGGTCTGATTGGCCATGATACCACCAACCTTGGCTGCTGCTAAAAAAACATACTCCGGTTTTTCATTATTAAAGAATTGCTCGACGGCTTTCTGATTCGTGAGATCGAGCTCTGCGTGGGTGCGCGTGATAAGATGGCTGTATCCTTCTGTTTTTAGTTTGCGTGCAATAGCAGACCCAACGAGACCGCGATGCCCTGCAACATAAATGCGTGCGTTTTTATTCATGTCTGCTCGCTATCTCAAAACCGTTATTTCTGCACAGAAGATCCTTTTTTGCCTCTTCGTAATCTCGGTCTACCATTTCAGAAACGAGTTCCTTGAACTTTATTTCCGGGGTCCAGCCAAGTTGTGCTTTTGCCTTGGATGGATCGCCAAGGAGGGAGTCCACCTCCGTAGGTCTGAAATAGTGGGGGTCGATTGCGATGATTGTATCGCCCGATTCACTGTTAACCCCCTTTTCGGCGATGCCGGAGCCTTGCCAGGATATTTTCATGTTAAGGGTTTGAGCTGCAATTTCGACAAACTCTCTCACGGAGTGTTGCTCACCCGTTGCAATAACATAATCTTCGGGTTTTTCCTGTTGGAGCATAAGCCACTGCATTTTTACATAGTCACTGGCATGGCCCCAATCACGTTTGGCATCCATGTTGCCGAGGTAAAGGCAGTCCTGAAGTCCTAACTTGATGCGCGAGAGTGCGCGAGTTATTTTTCGTGTAACGAATGTTTCACCGCGTAGAGGGGATTCATGGTTAAAAAGAATGCCGTTGCATGCATAGATCCCATAAGCCTCACGATAGTTTACTGTAATCCAATATGCATAAAGTTTGGCAACGCCATATGGACTGCGGGGATAAAATGGTGTTTTTTCGGTTTGGGGGGTTTCCTGGACTTTACCGAAGAGCTCCGATGTAGAGGCTTGGTAGAATCGGGTTTTGTTCTCGAGCCCGAGGAGTCGTATGCCTTCTAAGATACGCAGGGTGCCTAACGCATCGGCATCGGCCGTATACTCTGGAGAATCAAAGGAGACGGCCACATGGCTCTGGGCAGCGAGGTTGTATATTTCATCAGGCTGAACCTGCTGGATGATACGTATGAGGTTGGTGGAATCCGTGAGGTCCCCGTAATGGAGGATGAATCGTCTATTTTCAGTATGTGGGTCCTGGTATAGGTGATCTATCCTGTCTGTATTGAAGAGGGAACTACGCCTTTTGAGGCCATGGACTTCATATCCCTTTTCGAGCAACAGTTCAGCCAAATAGGCACCATCCTGCCCGGTGATACCGGTAATAAGAGCTTTTTTCATGAGTATGTGGCTTTTGGTGAAGAAGTTGTCGTTAGAGGGGGGCATTCTGGTTACACAGCTCCGCCCTCTCGGTTACACCAAGTTTGAATTTTGTATACAATTTACTCGTCACTTATGGTTATCGGCAACCCATGTTTTATTTGCTATCTCCCTTGGTTGAGCAGAGGCTGAATCATATCTCGGAATTCTGGTCGGGCGATTGCCGGGGATGATTTTCAGATATCGTGGTTTTTCAAGTTAATTTGGGGTGCCGATTCCCACACCAACACCATGGGTCTTTTTTCAAGGTTCTCGTGAAAGTCCTCGAACTCTTCCCGGCTCAGCACCAGCGACCTGAGTTTCCGGTTGATATATCGCTCTGTTTTCCTGCTCAAATCATTCAAATGATACGGGTCGATGTCGCCAACCAGCACCAGGTCAATAATCCCCGTGTCCTTTCCTTCCGCATAGTCGTCGATGAGATACGCGGCTTCGAGGTCGCCCAAACGGGTGACAACGCTGTCGATGATCTGATCGACGCCGATGGCTTTTCGGACCATGGAGCGGAGTTCGGGGAAGAGGGGGTGGTTGCGGTTGGCTGCGTAGTGGATCTGTCGGCCGTTTTTGGATGATGTGAGCAGGTCGGCTTGGCTGAGCTGGTTGAGCTCTTCTCGGACGGCGTTGGTTGATAAGCCGAATTCGGATGCCAGTTCACGCAGGTATGAGTGGGTGTCCGGGTTGAAAAAGAGCCGGACAAGGAGTTTGATGCGTGTTTTGGATCCGATGATGCCGGAAAGTAGGTTGCTCATGATTGACCCTTTATTGAGTAGTATAATTGAACGTAATCCATAGATGATCGGATTGTCAACCCTTAATAGATACTCCTTGATATACATGTGTCGGTTGGCGGGGTGGTGGGGTGCGGTGAGTGGTTTGTGCTCTTGGGCGACTGTGGGGATCTGTGTTTTCAGGTGCTGAGCGGTTTATCGGGTCAATTTAATTGTTGGATGGCGCTCGGGACTGTATTCCTTGATTGTTCATGGCCTGTCTCTCCTGGCGTTTTTCGGGTGGGGTGGGAGTCCGTTGGGGCGGACGTTTCCGGCGCTGTTTGCGTCGTGGATGATTTTTCGTTACGATTGATGTCGGCGTATCAGGGACGGTGTGAATCAATAGTCTCTATGTCTTTTTCGTGTGTCGCTGAAACGGCAATGTTTGTGGGGGCAGCCCCCCCTAGACTCATATTTTGGTGTCAGTGGCGGTTTACGTCGTGGGAATCTGTAAGAACGTTATTTTGATTTCGTGCGAGGCTACTTTTTCGGGTTCTCTGAGCCCTGCTTCGTGATACAACCGGGTTGTGGTATTCGCCTTATCCATATACAGTGGTGTCCATTGTAAATCTGTAAGAGAGCCATACAACGCTGCGCGGAGAGGGAGGAGATAAGTCATGGCTGTGCTTGAAAATAAGAACGTTTTGGTCTGTGTGACGGCGGGGATTGCTGCTTACAAGGCTGTGGAGGTGGTGCGGCTGCTTCAAAAAGAGGGGGCCGATGTCTGGGTCACTATGACTCGGGGAGCCAAAGAGTTTGTGGGGGAGACGACTTTTGCGGCGATTTCTGGTCATCCGGTTTTGTCGAATCTGTTTGATGAGGGGAAAGGTGCCTCCATCGGTCATATCGAGCTTGCCGAGAGGGCCGATGTGGTGGTGGTGGCCCCTGCAACGGCCGATGTTATCGGGAAGCTGGCTCATGGTATCGCTGATGACGCCGTGACCACGACCATGCTTGCCGTGACAGCGCCCAAATTGATCTGCCCGGCCATGAATTCCCACATGTACGAAAACCGGGCCGTTCAAAGGAATATCGATATCCTGGAAGGGGACGGGTATATCCTTGTGGAGCCCGGGGTGGGCGAGATGGCCTGTGGCACCACAGGTCCCGGGCGCCTTGCCGAGCCCCCCACCATTGTGGACCGTGTGAAGGCCGCGTTGCACCCCAAGGATTTGGTCGGCAAGAAGATTCTGGTCTCGGCCGGGCCCACCCGGGAGGCCATTGACCCGGTCCGTTATATCTCCAACCGGTCGTCCGGGAAGATGGGCTATGAGATCGCACGGGCGGCGGAGTACCGCGGTGCAGAGGTGACCCTTGTCTCAGGGCCTGTGAGCCTTGCCTCGCCCCTTGGCGTGGATCGGCTCTCGGTGACTTCCGTGGGCGAGATGGCCGAAACCATTTTTTCCCGCCTTGACGAGGTCGATGCTGTGATTAAGGTGGCGGCTGTGGCGGACTACAGACCCCGCACACGGGCCGAGCACAAGATCAAGAAAAAAAGCGACGACATGACTCTGGAGCTCGACAAGAACATCGACATCTTAAAAGAGCTCGGAAAGCGAAAGACCCGTCAGGTGCTTGTGGGGTTTGCCGCCGAGACACAGTCTTTGGCTGAAAATGCCCGAAAAAAGATAGAAGCCAAGAATCTTGACATGATTGTGGGCAATCTGGTGGGAGACCCTGCTTCCGGTTTTGGGACCGACACGAATATCGTTACCTTTTTTCATCCCGACGGTCGGAAAGAGCCCTTTGAGTCCATGGGCAAAGATGTGGTGGCCCATGAACTCCTCAACAGGGTGTCGGGGCTTCTGAAAGAGCGCCTTTAGACTTTAGGTAGTACGAAACACAACACAGTGAAGATTCAGGATAGATAGACGCCATGATGGAAAACAATCCCCGGACACATCAACACAGAGCTCCCCTGGAGGAGATCAAAGCCACCCTTCTTTATCTGAAGAGTCTGGGGCTCAAGGGGGTGGAGTGCACCGAGGATGCGTCCAAGCTGCTTCGGGCCATGGGGCGTCCTGCAGCAGGACCTGTCAAGCGGGTTGGGGCTCCGGTCTCTCCGGGGCGCGGTCAGGCTTCTGTCAACCGGGCGCAGGTGGTGCAACAGCGGAGAGAATCCTCGCCTGCAGCCCCGCAGCCTGTTCCCGGCGTCTCCCGGGCGGGGGGGGCGTCTTCCAACGGGACGGATCCGGTTTCACCGAAAGGCTCTGGCTTTGCGGTACGCCGGGCTGTTGCCGAGCCCGTGGTGGATACTCTGGGAACCATCCGGCGGGACATGGGCGAGTGCACCCGATGCGGTCTGTTCCGTGGGCGGACGAATATTGTTTTCGGTGCGGGCAACCCGCAGGCCAGATTGATGTTCATCGGCGATATGCCCCTTGCCGAAGAGGACCGTGAAGGCACCCCTTTTCTTGGCGCTTCCGGAGAGCTGATCAACAACATGATCAAGGCCATGGGGCTGCGCCGGGAAGACGTCTACCTCTCCAACCTGCTCAAATGCTGCCCTGCACCGGGGCAAGGGCGCCCTGACGCGAGTTTCTGCCTTTCGTTTCTGGAACGGCAGATCGCGGTGATCAGGCCCGACGTGATTTGCGCCCTTGGGGCTGTGGCTACCCAGGCCCTGCTCGGCATTACTTCCGGGGTTGCCGAGATCAGGGGGCAGTTTCAGAATTACAAAGGCATTCGATTGATGCCGACCTTTCATCCGACCTTTCTGCTTCGCCACCCAGAGCGCAAGCGGCAGGCCTGGCAGGATCTTCAGCAGGTGATGGCGGTGTTGAAAGCAGGGGATAGGCGATAGGCCATAGGAAAAGCCGGTAATAGGAGAATCGGTACACGCCTTTTGACAATGACTGTTGAATATCGATGTGTTTATTTCGATCTGTATGCGATAAAGGCAAGGAACGTAACCGATCTTTTTGGGGTCGGCATGGGGCTTGCGGTGCGCTTGTCGGTGCGGGAGCCGCACCCTACGGGCGTGTAAACTCAAAAATATCTATTGTATCTCCTTTAAAAAGCAGTAATTTATTTTGGTTTTAGGTTGATCCCCCGACGTTGTTGGGCTAAACGCCCCTTAGCCCTTAGCCCTTAGCCCTTAGCCCTTAGCCCTTAGCCCTTAGCCCTTAGCCCTTAGCCCTTAGCCCTTAGCCCTTAGCCCTTAGCCCCTCAGTTATCGCCATGACGAACCAGGATCCTTTTCAGGCCACATTGGATAAAACATTTCATCAGCATATCCTCGATTTTCTGGAGTACCTTTCGGCCCAGAAAGGGTACTCGGACCATACCGTGCGGGCCTACCGTACCGACCTCAAGGGGTTTTACGGGTTTTATGCGGAGTTTTCCGGCTGCACGGACGATTCTACGCAGAGAAATGCCCGCCTGAGCCCGGATGCTGTTGACGTCATCTGTATAAGGGGGTACCTTAACAGGCTGCATAAAGAGGGGCTTTCAAAACGCTCCGTGGCGCGGCGACTTTCTTCTCTTCGGTCCCTGTACAAATTTTTGAAAAAGAGGGGGGTGGTGGAGACGAGTCCTCTGGACACCATCCGATCCCCGAAGCTGGACAAGACCCTTCCCGTTTATCTGACGGTGGACGACATGTTTCGGCTGCTCGATGCCATGGATGACGGCACCCTTCTTGCCAGGCGAAACATTGCCATGTTTGAGTTGCTGTATTCAAGCGGGCTACGCGTCTCCGAACTTTCGGGTCTTGACTGTCCCCATATCGATTTTTGCGCACACAGTGTTCGCGTGCTCGGCAAAGGCAACAAGGAGCGCGTTGTCCCTGTGGGGGAGCGTGCGCTGCGTGCCATCCGGTTTTATCGGGGGACCCTTGAAGAGGAAAAAAAGGTTCCTGCCGATAAGGGACCGTTGTTTTTGAATAAGAACCTTGGGCGACTTTCCACGCGATCCGTGGCCCGGACCCTGGAGAAGACAGCCAAAGAGAGCGGGCTCACCGTGCCGGTCTCTCCCCATGCCTTGCGGCACTCCTTTGCCACCCACATGCTCGACGGGGGGGCGGATTTGCGGGGTGTTCAGGAGATGTTGGGCCACGTGAGCCTGTCCACCACGCAGAAATACACCCATGTGTCCATTGAGCGGTTGACGCAAGCCTATGACAAGGCCCATCCCAGGAAGTGAATTGGGGCTCAGCCAAAAATAAACGATACATGTCCCGTATGCTTGCGGGGGCACCATTTGCCGACACGTGGATACGCGTCAGGGGTGAATCGGCCGACAGAGTTTGATTGTGCCATTATGCTTCGGCCAAGCCTTTGGCCCCGAAGGCATTTTTTTGTGGTTTTAGCCTAATTGTGGAGATGAAGACGATGATGGAGAAGAGTGTCGCAGATATTCTTATTGAATCTCTGCCCTACATACGGATGTTTGCCGGCAAGACCATTGTGGTGAAATACGGCGGCCATGCCATGGTGGATGAGCAGCTCAAGGAAGACTTTGCCCGGGACATCACCCTGATGAAGTACATCGGGTTGAACCCGGTGGTAGTCCACGGCGGCGGCCCCCAGATCAATCTGGTGCTGGACAAGATGGGCATCGACTCCACCTTTGTCCGGGGCATGCGCATGACCGATGACGAAACCATGGACGTGGTGGAGATGGTCCTTGGCGGCAAGGTAAACAAGTCCATTGTGGCCCAGGTGAACCGGGAAGGCGGTCGGGCCGTGGGGCTCAGCGGCAAGGACGGTGGTCTCATCGAGGCAGAAAAGCTGAAGATCGTCAGTGAGGAGGAGGGCAAGCCCCCCGAAATCATCGACGCCGGGCATGTGGGGAAGGTGACTCGCGTCAACCCTGAGATCATCGACACTCTCACCGCCCAGGGCTTTATCCCGGTCATCGCGCCGGTGGGTGTCGGGGAAACCGGTGAAACGTACAACATCAACGCCGACCTGGTGGCTTCGGAGGTGGCGGCGGCCCTCAAGGCAACCCGCCTGCTTCTTCTCACGGATGTGGACGGGGTCCTCGACAAGGAGAAGAATCTGGTCTCCACCATCGAGGCGGACAGCGTGCCCGGTCTGATCCAGGAAGGCACCGTCACCGGCGGCATGATCCCCAAAATTGAATACGCCCTGGCCGCCTTGAAACAAGGCGTTGAAAAAACACATATCATCAACGGGAAGCGAAGACATTCGCTGATTCTTGAACTCTTTACCGATCAAGGGATCGGGACGGAAGTGGTACTATGAATGAATGGATAGCTCGTGAAGCAGAGGTGGTGGCGCAGACGTATGCCCGCTGCCCCGTGGTTTTCGTCAAAGGCGAAGGGACCACACTCATTGACGATGCGGGAAAAACCTACACGGATTTTCTTTCCGGCATCGCTGTCTGCAACCTGGGACACGCCCACCCCAAAGTGGCCGCAGCCCTTTCAGAGCAGGCATCGACCCTGTGTCATGTTTCCAACCTCTTTTATACGCGGCCCATGGTGGAGCTGGCTGAATGGTTGACCGGACGGTGTTTTGCCGACCGGCTCTTCCTGTGCAACAGCGGCGCCGAAGCCAACGAGGCGGCCATCAAGCTGGCGCGGAAATATTTTCATGACAAGGGCGAATCACGGCATCGCATCATTACCATGGCCCGGTCCTTTCACGGCCGCACCATGGCCACCCTGTCCGCCACGGGGCAGGACAAGGTCAAGGAGGGGTTTACCCCGCTCCTGCCCGGTTTTGAGTACGTGGAGTACAACAACGTCAAGGCCCTTGAAGAGGTCATGGACGAGACCGTCTGCGCCGTTCTGGTGGAGCCCATCCAGGGAGAGGGCGGTGTGTGCGTACCCGACGACGGCTATCTCGAAGCGGTGCGGGACCTGTGCGATCGCAGCGGCGCCCTGCTGATCTTTGACGAGATCCAGACGGGCATGGGCCGAACGGGCAAACTCTTTGCTCACCAGCATACCTCCGTCACGCCGGACATCATGACCCTGGCCAAGGCCCTGGGTAACGGCCTTCCCATCGGCGCCATGCTGGCCACCGACAAGGTGATGGCCTCGTTTTCCAAAGGCGCCCACGGGTCCACCTTTGGCGGGACCCCCCTGGTGACTGCGGCAGCCCTTGCCGTGGTACGGGCCTTTGACGAGGAGAAGGTTGTGGACAAAGCCGCCGACACCGGCGCTTACTTCAAGACCTGCCTCGAAACCCTCAAGGCAAAGCACGCCCTGGTCAAGGATGTGCGTGGCCAGGGCCTGCTCCTCGGCATGGAGATCGATGGCGACGGTGCTGCTGTGGTTGAAAAGGCCCTTGCAAAAGGTCAGGTGATCAACGCGGTGCAGGGCAAGACCCTGCGCTTTGTGCCGCCCCTGATCATCACGCGGCCTGAGATCGATGCCCTCATGGGCGTACTGGACGAGATTTTTAACGACATGGGCGCCGCCTGATTGTTTGATACTGTTCAGCTTCTGTAGCCTGGAAAAGGCCTCCGGCGGCCCTGCCGGGGGCCAAACTTTTAAAAAGTTTGATAAACAGGTTTTAAAGGGGTGGGTGTTTAATCAATCGAATTTGTCTGTATTTCGATTGGTTTTGGGCCTCAGTTAAAAAAACGTACACGTCATACGTGAAGGCCCCACTCACCCGAGGTACTCGCCTACGCCCATGTCAGTGAGTTCCCATTCGATCAGCGTCAATGGGCTACGGCGCGACAAGCGAGGGGGAAAGCGCAGCGGCAATAAGCTTTCAAGGTGGCACACCTTGCCGCCGGAGGCCAAGCTGAACAGCCATTATTTTTTTTGTGCGTCAAAGGAACCGATCAAGGAGAGAACGATGAAAAAAGACCTGCTGACACTCAAGGACCTGACCAAAGACGAATTTGACGCTCTGTTCGCCCGCGCGCTGGAGCTGAAGAAGAGAAAAAAAGAGGGGATCACGGATCGCCCTCTGGAAGGGAAAAGCGTGGGGCTCCTGTTCAACAAGCCCTCCACCCGAACCCGAATCTCCTTTGAGACAGCCACCATCCAGCTTGGGGGTGTGTCCATCTTCATGAATGAGAACGACACCCAGATTGGGCGCAGCGAGCCCGTCAAGGACACGGCCCGCGTTCTGGCCCGCTATATCGATTGTCTGGTGATCCGTACCTTCTCCCAGGACCTGGTGGAAGAGTACGCCAGCTACTCAGACGTGCCCGTGGTCAACGCCCTGACCGATATGTACCACCCCTGCCAGATCCTTTCGGACCTCATGACCGTCATCGAGGCCAAGGGCAGCTACGATGCCAAGGTGGCCTGGGTGGGAGACGGCAACAACGTGGCCCACTCCTGGATGTGGGCGGCCTCCACCCTCGGGTTTGAGCTCTCCCTTGCCTGCCCCGAAGGCTTTGACCCGGATGCGGGTATCCTTAAGGAAGCCCTGGCCCGTGGTGCGAAAATCACGGTGGTACGCGATCCCAAAGAGGCGGTGGCTGCAGCGGACATTGTCTACACCGACGTCTGGGCCAGCATGGGCCAGGAAGCCGAGCAGAAGGCCCGTGAGAAATCCTTTGAAGGGTACATCGTGGATGACGCCCTCATGGCCCTTGCCAAGCCTGATGCCTCCTTCATGCACTGCCTTCCCGCCCACCGCGGGGAAGAGGTCTCCGAGTCTGTCATGGAAGGCCCCCAGTCCATCATCTGGGACGAGGCGGAGAACAAGCTCCACATGCATAAAGCCATCCTTGATATGTTGATCAACCAGACGTTGTAAGGAGAAAAAGCGCGCCTCCGGCGGACAGGGAGGCTCGCTAATCTTTCATCCTCGTGTCGCCCGTGGGCATTAAGCAGGCGTGTATACAGTGCCAAATTATGCACGCCTCACCCGCAGGGCCACGCCTGCTGCTGGAACGTAGTGTTCCAGAGACGGTATTTGGGGCTGTTTGGGTTCCACTTGTGACCAAGTGTAAGGGAGCGACGCCACGGCCCAGCTACTGTTTGTTTCTGCTGGCTTCACCATCCTCACTATTTGTCTGTTGCGTCCTTTTATAACGTGGTGTTAATAAGGAGCGTGGGGGATGGCAGGGAACGAGCTGTCACTGCCGAGGTTGACGTTGACGTAATGGCCCTCTGGGGTCTTGCCTTGATGTACCATCCATATTGAATGCCCTGGTATCGTTTTCTGTATCAAGGGCGTTTGTTGTTCACTCTGATAAAAATTTAAGATGCGTTCGTAAGAGCAAAAGATCATGAAATTCCGCCTTCGTTCCTGAGCCTCAGGTGAGGCGGTGAATCCAGTCACCGCTTAAGTGTTCTGCAGTGCGGTGTGCTGATGTCTTGCGAAGCCAAAAAATGCCCAGGGGGTTATTGTGTCTGATATCAAAAAAGTGGTCCTTGCCTACTCCGGCGGACTCGATACATCTGTTATTCTCAAGTGGCGACGCCGAAGAACGTCGCATCGCCAGTGGTGACCATGACGGCCGACCTCGGCCAGGAAGAGGAGCTGGACGGTCTCGATCAAAAAGCTCTGAAAACCGGTGCGGTGAAGGCCTACATCGACGACCTTCGTGAAGAGTTCGTCCGTGATTACATTTTCCCCGCCTTCCGCGCCAACGCCATTTACGAAGGCCAGTACCTCCTGGGCACCTCCATTGCGCGGCCCCTTATCGCCAAGCGTCAGATGGAGATCGCCCGCATGGAAGGCGCCGACGCTGTCAGCCACGGTGCCACCGGCAAGGGCAACGATCAGGTGCGCTTTGAGCTGAGTTACCTTGCCATCGATCCCGGCATCAAGATCGTTGCGCCCTGGCGCGACTGGGACCTGAACTCCCGCACCGTGCTCATGGAGTTTGCCAAAAAGCACGGCATCGAAGTACCCCAGACCCCCAAGCTGCGATAGACAGACCGCAACATGCTGCACATCAGCTACGAAGGCGGCATCCTGGAAGATCCCTGGGCCTCTGCCACCGACGAGATGTACACCATGAGCGTGCGCCCCGAGGACGCCCCGGACACCCCGGAAGAGATCGAAATCACCTTCCGCAAGGGCAACCCCGTTGCCATCAACGGCGTGGAGATGAGTCCTGCGGTGCTCTTCAAGGAGCTCAACACCCTGGGTGGCCGCCACGGCATCGGCCGCATCGACCTGGTGGAGAACCGTTTCGTGGGCATGAAGTCCCGCGGTGTGTACGAAACCCCGGGCGGAACCATCCTGCGCCACGCTCATCTGACCATGGAGTCCATCACCCTGGACCGTGAGGTGGCCCACCTGCGGGACTCCCTGATTCCCAAATACTCCGAGCTGATTTACAACGGCTTCTGGTTCTCCCCTGAGATGCGCATGCTCCAGAACACCATCGACCAGAGCCAGGAGTTCGTCAACGGCGTGGTTCGACTGAAGCTCTACAAGGGCAACACCTACGTGCTGGGCCGCAAGTCCGACGACACCCTGTACAGCGAGGCCTTCGCCACCTTCGAAGGGGATGAGGTCTACACCCAGAAGGACGCCGAAGGGTTCATTCGATTGAACGCCCTGAGGCTGCGTATCCAGAAAATGGCGGGCAGAAAGCTGGGAGGAAGAGTAGTACCCGACCAGCGAACTCTGGGCAGGCCGTTTCTCCATGGGAACCGACAAGGCGGTGGAGGCCTTTACCTCCTCCATCCTCGTGGACAAGCGCCTCTACGCCCATGATATTCAAGGCAGCATCGCCCACGCCAAGATGATGGCCAAGCAGGGCATCATCGAGGAAGACGAGGCAGAGCTCATGGAAAAGGGGCTCCTCGAGGTGAAGGCGGATATCGAAAACGGCAGCTTTGTCTACGACGACGCCTTGGAAGATATCCACATGCACATCGAGTCCGCCCTCACCGAAAAGATCGGGGACGTGGCCCGAAAGCTCCACACCGGCAGAAGCCGCAACGACCAGGTGGCTCTGGATACCCGGCTCTATCTCCGGGATGAGACCCGGGTGGTTATCGACGGCCTCAAGACCCTTCGGGGTGTCATCGTGGCGCTGGCGGAGAAGCAGTTCGGTGTGGTGATGCCGGGGTACACCCATCTCCAGCGCGCCCAACCCGTGCTGTTTTCCCATCACATGATGGCCTACTATGAGATGTTCACCCGGGACCAGGAGCGCTTCGAAGACGCCCTGACCCGTATCAACGTGATGCCCCTTGGGGCGGCGGCCCTTGCAGGGACCACCTATCCCATTGATCGCCATTACGTGGCCGAGCTCCTCGATTTTCCCAAGGTCTCTGCCAACAGCATGGACACCGTTGCCGACCGCGACTTCATCATGGAGTTCCTCTCGGCGGCCTCCATTGCCATGGTGCACTTTTCAAGGTTCTCCGAAGAGCTGATCCTCTGGTCCGCTTCCGAGTATCACTTCATCGAGATCTCCGATGCCTTCACCACGGGCAGCAGCATCATGCCCCAGAAGAAGAACCCGGATATTCCCGAGCTGGTGCGCGGCAAGGCCGGGCGGGTCATCGGCAGCCTCATGGCCATCATCACCCAGGTGAAGGGGCTTCCCATGGCCTACAACAGGGACCTGCAGGAAGACAAGCCCCCCCTCTTCGACGGTGTGGACACCCTCAAGGCGGTCATCGACATCTACGTCCGCATGCTGCCCAACATCAAGGTGATGGCGGATGTGACCCGTCTTTCCACGGAAACGGGTTTCCTGAACGCCACCGACCTGGCCGACTACCTTGCCACCAAGGGCATGCCCTTCCGGGAGGCCCACAGCGTGGCCGGTAAGGCCGTGGCCTTTGCCCTGGACAAGGGCGTTGAACTGGGCGATCTGTCTGCCGACGAGATGAAGGGCTTTTCCGAGCTCATCGAGCCGGATATCTTTGACTTTCTCACCACCGATGCCATGGTGGAGAGACGCACCTCCTTCGGCGGCACCGCGCCGTCACGCGTGCGCAAAGCCATGGATCAGGCCATTGCCGATCTGGGCGGAAGGATTTCATAGCCATGATGCGGGGAGGAAACAGGTGGACAGGTGGATGGGTGCGCAGGCTGTGTCTGCTGTGTGCGTTGCTTCTGGTATGTGCGGCCTGCGGCCGCAAGGCGCCTCCGGTGCCTCCCCGGTTTGACGGGTTGACACCGCCTGCGGGTGTGGCAGCCCATGTCCAGGGCGAGGCGATTATTGTGACCTGGGCGGATCCGCCCAAGGCTGAACGGCGTCTGGTGACAGGCTATCGCATCTATCTCTCCACCCTGGACGAAGGGGAGGAGGTGTGCGAGGGCTGCCCTGTGCGGTTTGAAAAAATCGGGGACGCAGGTCCGGCTGACAGGCGTTTTCGCCTGGATGTCTCGCCGGGTACGCGCTACCTCCTTGAGGTGAGGGCCACGGCCGAGGGCGGTTACGTCAGTGATCCGTCCAAGCGTGTCAAGGTGGACCTGAGAAGGGCGCTTTCCCCCACAAGCTAAGCACCGGTCTCTGGCCGTTTGAATCAGGCTGTGCCGCCTTTGCGTTTCTGCAAAGGCGGCGTTGCCGTTTGGTAACTCCAACCAGGATATGGCGTGATGATGCACGACGTGTTTCTTTGCCTCGGGTCCAATATGGGCGACCGCAAAGCCAATTTTGACAGGGCGCTTCATGAAATCGAGTCCAGGGGTATCGCCCGCCTTGTGGCGGTCTCTCCGCTTTACAAGACCTCCCCGGTGGACTACACGGACCAGGCGTGGTTTTTAAACGGAGCCGCCCGCGTTGAGACCTCGCTTTCCCCGCGGGACCTCCTTGCGCAGCTCAAGGCGGTGGAGGCTGATCTGGGGCGTGATGCATCGGGGATCCGGTTCGGACCGAGGCCCATGGACATCGATATCCTGTTGTACGACGACCTTGTCTACAGCGATGATGAGCTCACCATCCCCCATCCTCGCATGGATAAAAGGGCTTTTGTCCTTACTCCCCTTTGTGATATAGATTCTGAGATTATTCACCCGGATACAAACAAAAAAATGAAAACACTCCTCTCTGAGATCGACGACGCATCCCAGGAGGTGGTTCCATACACAAAGGAGTAGACCGTGTTAAAGGTTCTGATTATCCTGGCCATTATCTATTTCGGTTACCGGCATCTGAAAAACAAGATGCTGAACGACATGGGGGCAGGAGGCGGCCAGAGCGGAGGGCGGCAGGGGCATGCCGACGACGTGATGGTCCAGGATCCGGAGTGCGGGGTCTATTTTCCTTTGCGCGAAGGGGTGCCCGGGAGAGTGAACGGGGAAACCTTCAATTTCTGTTCGACGACGTGCCGAGACGCTTATCTGAAAAAGCACAGCTGATGTTCCATTTCTGACGTCCCATTGGGATTCGAAAGGAGGCAGCATGAAGTTCTTCATCGATACGGCGAATGTGGACGAGATTCGAGATGCAGTCAGTATGGGTATGGCAGACGGGGTGACCACGAACCCGTCTCTCATGGCCCGCGAAGGTGGAGAGCCCGTGGCTCTTCTCAAGGACATTACCTCCATCGTGGCAGGCCCGGTGAGCGCTGAAGTGATCAGCCTCGACACCGACGGCATGGTTCAGGAAGCCCGGAGCCTTGCGGTGATTGCCGACAACATCGTGGTGAAGATTCCCATGACCGTGGACGGTTTGAAGGCCGTTCGCATCTTGTCGGCGGAGGGGATCCATACCAACGTCACCCTTGTTTTTTCTCCCCTTCAGGCGCTCATGGCTGCCAAGGCCGGGGCCAATTACGTCAGTCCCTTTGTGGGGCGCCTCGATGACCTGGCCCAGGAGGGCATGCCCCTGGTGGAGCAGATCGGGCAAATTTTTGTCAATTATGAATTTCCTGTCGAGATTATCGTGGCCAGCATCCGCAACCCCATGCATGTACTGGATGCGGCCCTGGTGGGGGCTCATATCGCCACCATCCCCCACGCAGTCCTTGCCAAGCTGGCCTCCCATCCCATGACGGACAGGGGGATCGAGATGTTCATGGCGGACTGGAAGCGGGTACACGGGAATTGATGTATGTAGCAGTGCCGATGGCCGGGGTTTATGAGCTCCGGTGCATCGGCCCATAGTGATGAGAGAAGCGGGGCTGCAGTCTGCAGACCGCAGGATGAATGAACCGACAGGTGATCGCTGATCAGGCGACCTGTCAGATTGGGATTCGGGCAGTATTTTTATGATAAACACAATCAAGCACCCCAACAACCTGACACTTCTCCGGATGGCTTCCGTGCCGTTGATCGTCATCCTTCTGTTGTTTTCTGGAAGCCGAATCGCAACGATTCTGGCAGCTCTGATCTTTTCCGCCGCGTCCATCACCGATTATCTGGATGGATTCCTTGCACGCAAGTGGGGCCTGGAGTCCACCTTCGGCAAGGTGATGGATCCTTTGGCCGACAAGCTTCTTGTGGGGTGCTCCCTGATCATGATGAGTTCAGTGGGGTGGATCCCCGGGTGGGTTGTGTGCGTCATCATCGGCCGTGAGCTGGCCATTACGGGGCTTCGAAGCATTATTGCCGAAGGGGGCGAGGATGTATCCGCCTCCAAGCTGGGCAAGTACAAAACAGGCTTTCAGATCGCCGCCATCATCCCGCTCCTGATTCATTTCAGCTATTTTGGAATCAATTTTCACGGCATCGGAATGGTTTTTCTCTGGTGCGCGCTCATCCTGACCATCTGGTCCGGCGCTGACTATTTTTTCCGCTTTAGAAAACTTCTCACCATGTAAAGTTTTTCGTTGACACCAAGCGGCTCAACGGTTAAAACACACAGGTCTTCGGGCACTGAGCGGGAATAACTCAGTGGTAGAGTGCAACCTTGCCAAGGTTGACGTCGCGAGTTCAAATCTCGTTTCCCGCTCCACAATTTCGGCGGCTTGGCCAAGTGGTAAGGCGACGGCCTGCAAAGCCGTTATTCTCCGGTTCGAATCCGGAAGCCGCCTCCAAAAAGCAAAAACAGCGATTGACCCCCCGGGTCAATCGCTTTTTTGCTTTTTGGGCATGGCGAAGCCATGCAAGGCTTGCTCTGCAAGCCTTCAGGCGGCCCCGGGCGCAGCCCGGAACCCGCCCCCAGTTGGCCGAATGCACCCTCTGATTCTTTGGGGAGACTTGCCTTCGGGGGCCGGACGAAGTCCGGCGCGGTCTGTGCAGCAAGACGCCAGGCGGCAGCCCCGGAGGGGCAACCCGCCTCCGGTTGGCCGACCCCGCACTATCCTCGATTCTTTGGTGCAACCGCTTTTTTGCTTTTTGGGCATGGCGCAGCCCGGAACCCGCCTCCAGGTCATAGAATCCTCCCGTTCTAAAGTATTGGGCAATGCCAAGCTATGGTCATTGGTTCAGGCGGCAGCCCCGGAGGGGCGACCCGCCTCCGGTGGCCTCGCCACACTATTCTAATTCCACTGGATCATCGCTTTTTGCTTTTTGCTTTTTGGGCATAGCGCAGCCCGGAACCCGCTTTCAGGTTGCCGTTTTTTTGTTCTTGGTTTTTCGGCAGCCACGAGTGTGCAGCCCGCCTCCGATTTATCCATTTTCCATGGGCCAATGCATCGCGTGGACGAGTTCGGCATGCCTCCTGGCTGCCAACTCAACCCGACAATCTATCTCGAGGTTACCAAGGGTTTCTGTTCTTGGGTTTCTTTAGTCCCGGGGTGTAACCCACCTCCGTATTACCGCTAGTTCTCTATCCAGTTTTTTCTTACTATTTCTACTGTTGTTGTTTGCCTTGGGCAAGTCCGGTACCCCACCAGTCCCAAAGGGGCAACCATCCTTATAGACATATCGTTGTCATTTGCTCTGTTTTGGGCTTGCAGTGAAATCGAGCAGCCACAGGCGTGTGGATGATATCTCTTTACAATGGGATATGATGACGTGTAACCATTATGGGAACGTTTTCTTCTTTTCTCATGTGGCGCATGTCATCCCAACCAAGGAGGTTTTTCATGAAAGTGCTTGGTGTTTCCGGTTCTCCCATCAAAAACAGCAACACCGATCGTGCTGTCCAGGCTTTGCTGGCAGCCACCGGTCTTGATACGGAGTTTATAAAGCTTTCGGAGTATACTGTTGAGCCCTGTCGAGCGTGTCTGGGGTGTGTGAAGACCAATGTCTGCGTGGTTAAGGATGACGGGGTGCCTCTGGCCCAAAAGGCCCGGGAGTGCGACGCCATCGTCATTGCAGGGTTTACCCCGTACAGCACGCTGGATTCGCGGACCAAGGCTTTTATTGAGCGCCTGTACCCCCTCCGACACCGGAAGGGCCTGATGGCAGGCAAGCTCGGGGCCGTGGTGATGACCTCTGCGGTGCCCCATGATGCACCGGGTGCGCCCCCTGTGTGCGATATGGGGATCCAGGCCGTGACCAATTATATGCAGGAGGAGGGCATAGAGTGCGTGGGAGCTGTGAAGATTACGGGCAACGTGCCCTGTGTGCGCTGTGGGTTCGGTGATGAGTGCAAAAAGTCCGGGATCAACATGATCTACGGGCCCGAGGCCACGGTGGACTCCGTGGGGATCAAGCAGTTTGAAGCCCAGCCCCTTTCTTTTGAATCGGCCGAAGCACTGGGCCGTGAAATTGCCGATCGATTGAAGGCCGGGCAAGGGGTCTGACATAGGCTTGGTGGGCAGAGCGCTCTTTTTTTAAAAATACCCCAATGTGGCTGTCAAACGGGCAACACATCGTGCTCGTTGCTCATTTGAACGTACGTTCTTTTCGGTGTGGCCGTGACGCGTCACGGGGTGTATTTTATCTGTTGACATCGCCCCTCTGTCCGGTTAAATACATCCTCGCCTTCGGGCATTGAGCGGGAATAACTCAGTGGTAGAGTGCAACCTTGCCAAGGTTGACGTCGCGAGTTCAAATCTCGTTTCCCGCTCCACCGATTTCGGCGGCTTGGCCAAGTGGTAAGGCGACGGCCTGCAAAGCCGTTATTCTCCAGTTCGAATCTGGAAGCCGCCTCCAAAAAGCAAAAAAGCGATTGCCCCCCCCGGGTCAATCGCTTTTTTGCTTTTTGGGCATGGCGAAGCCATGCAAGGCTTGCTCTGCAAGCCTTCAGGCGGCACCGGGCGCAGCCCGGAACCCGCCCTTAGGTTATCGAATTATCCAACTCTAATATGTTGCAGAGAGTCAAACTATCAAGATGGCCAACCCACACCCGGTTGATCGAGTTTTCGATTTTTCCAATCTTCACTGGGGCGATTGCTTTCTGCTTTTTGGGCCGGACGAAGTCCGGCGCGGCTTGCGCAGCAAGACGCCAGGCGGCACCAGGCGCAGCCTGGAACCCGCCCTCAGGTTACCGAGTATTTCTGCTCTTAGGTTTTCTGGCAGCCCCGAGGGGGCAACCCTCCTCCGGTTAGCCGTGCCCACACTGTCCTTAATTCTTCGGGTCAATCGCTTTTTTGCTTTTTGGGCATGGCGAAGCCATGCAAGGCTTGCCCCGCAAGCCTTCAGGCGGCACCGGGCGCAGCCCGGAACCCGCCCCCGGTTGATCGAGTTTTCGATTTATCCAATCTTCACCGGGGCGATTGCTTTGGCCTTTGGTTGTATGAGTTGGCGCGGCTTTGCGCAGCAAGCCTTCAGGCAGCATCCTTGTACCTTGTAACTCTGCCTCGTGGTTACCGATGTTTTCTAACTTTGGTTATTCTGGCAATCCAGCTCATCTATGGCTTGGTCCAATCCATACGGGTACTTCATCCGGTTGTATTTTGCCTGACCACTCACTCCCGACCCCCGCTTGTGACCGCCTGCCTGTAGGGTGCGCTTGCGCACCATACGTTCCGAAGGCCAACGCCTTTTGCCTTTCTGTGCTGTGTGAGGCTGACGGGACTGGATTTTATGTCCATTACTATCTTACTGCGCGCGCAAGCGCACCCTACCTCACATCCCCAACGCCGTCGGTCACGCGTCTCCTCCACATAAGGGGCACTTGTGTCCCTTTTTTCATTTCACCGACGTTGAATAGTTATTTTCCTGTTTGATCGTGGTTGTTCTCTCTGTCCATGCGAAGGATGTCTTTCGCTCTGACCGTGTAATCCCCCAGGTCGGTGGCTCCGGAGAGCTCATGGCCGGGGTCGACAAGGAGGTCCCCTGTTTTTCCTGTGTCGGTGAGGATATGGGCGGTGGTGTTCTTCTGGTCGTGGGTGAAGGTGATGGCGGAGAGGGTGTCGAAGGCCACTTCCAGATTTCCTGCGCCCACGGATCCCACGAACCGGGGGGTTCCGTTGAAGGAGACGGGGCAGATGGTGATGGTCTCGCCTGTGCGGAGGGTGAGGATGAACGTTTTCCGGGTGGGGGGAGATGACGAGGCCAGGGCGTGTCGGAGAAACTCTTCGATGAAGTCAAAGCCCTCTTCGATGGTGTAGTTGTCATCCATGAGGAGCCGGTGTCCGAAAATTTCGTTGATTCCTAATAAGAGGTAGGCGGTGAGGTCGGTGTCCAGGGGGCGCACCTGGCCCTTGGCGATGGCCTGGTCCAGATCCTTGCGCAGGGGGGTGGCCAGAGACTTCAGGCACTCCGATGCTTTTTCCGCGAGGTGGGCGTCTTCTCCGCCCAGGACCAACTTGGTGTGGTTGAGCATGCCGATGTAGCTGTGAAAGGATCCCAGCATGGCGTTTCCGCGTTTTCTGAGCCGAGTGATGTAGTCTGTTTCCCGTTTGACGTCGTTCCAGGTCTCCCGTGAGACCATAATCTTGGGGAGGCGCTCCAGGCAGTGGAGGAAGAGCTCCTCTTTGGAGGTGAAGTAGCGGTAAAATGTGCCGTTGCCCATGTGAAGGGCATCGGTGATGTCGCTTATTTTGGTCTTGTCGTAGTGCTTCCGGGAGAAAAGGACAAGGGCGGTGTCGATGATCTGGTTTCGGATGCTGGCCCCGTCATCTTCGGTGTTGTCGCCTTCGCTGCGGAGCCTCTCCTTGATGTCGGCAAGAGAGAGCTTTTCCTTTTCTCGCAGGCTCCGGATGGTCTTGAGGCGCGCAAGGTGGCTTTCATTGAAGATGGCCTTGGTGGGCCCTTTGCGTTCCGGGGGGTGAAGGATTCCGTTTCTTAGGTATTCGTAGAGGGTGGATATGCTGAGTCCGCTCTGTTTGGCGAGTTGGGGCAGTTTCATTCCGGTTTGGGTGGCATCATTCATGAAAGGCTCCGCCCTGGGTCAGGTGCTGAGGTTCCCTGCCGTGATGGTTTCTCTGGGCGCTGCAGGGTGGTCTGTCGTTGCAAGGCGCCTTCTGGTCCCAGGTGTGAAGGTGCCCCATGGATTGTGACGGTATGGAAAACATGTGTCCCGGTTTTGGGGACTATAGCACAGGATGATGAAGGGTCAAAACAATCCGTAGGAACTGATTGATGGGTCCATTATTGTTGTTTATGGCTAATGCAATACTTGTATGTGTATAAAGTTATCGGAGCTTGACATTGTTTTATAGCGCAGGATTAATTATAGAGATATGATTCTATGGTTCAGAAATTATGGAAGACAAAGGGGTCGTCCGATAGCCGTCGGGCGATCCCATAACATGGTGTTGTTGCAGGCGTGGGTCTGTGATGTAAGGAGGAGAGACAATGTTACTTCTGAATCCCCAGAAATTCGATCGGAAATACGCGGACGAAAAAACCCGGAACATGATGGCCAAGACCATCGAGTTTCTCGAAAACAAGGGCTTGAAGTCCTTGAAGAAAGACTGGCATGACAAGGCCTGGAACTACGAGTTTGTCGAGTTCATGAAGCAGGAAAAGGTTCTGGCCACCCTCATGACCCCCACGGGATACGGTGCGGACGACTCCCGCTGGGATACCTTTCGAAACGCTGAGTTTGCCGAAATTTCTGCGTTTTACGGCATTACGTACTGGTACACCTTCCAGGTGAGCATGCTCGGCCTGGGGCCCATCTTCCTCGGTTCCAACGAAGAAATGAAGCACAAAACCGCCAAGCTTCTTGAGGAAGGCGGGGTGTTTGCCTTCGGTCTGTCCGAGCGTGAGCACGGTGCGGATATCTACTCTTCGGACATGATGCTCGCTCCCAACGGGGACGGAACGTACAAGGCCAACGGGGACAAGTACTACATCGGTAACGGCAACGAGGCCTCCATCGTTTCCACCTTTGCCAAGATGAGTGACACCGGCGAGTACGTCTGGTTTGGTGTGGATTCCAAGCACAAGAATGATCAGCTGCGGAACACGGTCAATGAGCAGAACTACGTGTCTGAGTATGCCCTCCACGATTACCCCATCACCGAAGGGGACATCCTGGAGAAGGGTGATAAAGCCTGGGACAACATGCTCAACACCATCAACATCTGCAAGTTCAACCTGGGCTGGGGCTCTATCGGCATGTGCACCCACGCCTTTTACGAGGCCATCGACCACGCGGCCAACCGCTATGTCTACGGCAAGTACGTCACGGACTTCCCCCACGTCAAGCGCCTCTTCACCGACGCCTACGCCCGCCTCGTGGCCATGAAGCTCTTCTCCGAGCGTGCCCGGGATTACATGCGCTGTGCCTCTGAGACCGATCGCCGCTACCTCCTCTACAACCCCATGGTGAAGATGAAGGTCACCTGTCAGGGCGAAGAGGTGATAAACCTCCTCTGGGATGTCATCGCCGCCAAGGGCTTCGAAAAAGAGCCCTTCTTCGAGGTCGCCGCTCATGAGATCCGCATGCTGCCCAAGCTGGAAGGCACGGTTCACGTGAACATGGCTCTCATCGTTAAGTTCATGCAGAACTTCTTCTTCAACCCCGGGGAGTTCCCCGAGGTGCCCATGCGGACCGACGCGGCCAACGACGACTTCCTCTTCGATCAGGGCCCCACCAAGGGTCTCGGCAAGGTGCAGTTCCACGACTACGCCATCGCCTACGAGCGCGATCTTCCCAATGTCAATGTCTTCAAGGACAACATTTCGGCGACCTTCAAGGAGTTCCTCATGAAGGCGACTCCGGACAAGAATCAGGCCCGGGACATCGACTACCTCCTCTCCGTTGGGGATATCTTCACCCTGGTTGCCTACGGTCAGCTGATCCTTGAAGCCAAGCCCCTCTTTGATGTGGAAGACGACCTTATTGAAGAGATCTTCGACTTCATGATCCGGGATTTTGCCAAGTACGCAGTCACCCTCCACGGCAAGCCCAGCAACAGTGACGCCCAGAAAGAGTACTGCCTGAAGATGGTCAAGAGCCCTGCGGCCAATCCTGAGCGGTTCAACAAGATCTGGACCGAGCAGGTGTACGCCATGAAGGATCAGTACACGATGAAGGACTGATACCGGCTTGAGTCGATGAACACGTAAAAGGCGGACCGCTTTCGAGAGAGGGCGGTCCGTTTTTTTATATGATTCGTTGGCGTTGCGAGAATCAGGTTGGGCGCTGTATCGTTTCGGTCCCTGTGTGCCGATGGCGCCGGGATGTTGTGGATTGTTCCTGTTTTTGTTAGCGTTTGATGTCTGCTGGTTTGTCTGGTACCCGCCGGTGAGCGGCTTGAAAAGCGACAAAGCAAAGGAGCTTTTATGTTGAAGGAAACCGCCCTGCTGATCATCGATATGCAGAATGACTTTGTACTTGTCGGCGCGCCGGTGTGCGTGGAAGGGGCTTTGGAGACGGTGCCCAATATCGCCAAGGTCCTGGAGCGTTTCAGGCGTGAAGGGGCGCCTGTGTTCCATGTGGTGCGGGAGTACCGTGCAGACGGGAGCGATGTGGAGGCCAACCGCAGGACGGCCTTTGAAGAGGCGGGTGGGTTCGTGGTGCCCGGGACCCGGGGCTGCGACATTGTGGCGGGGCTGGAGCCCGTTGCCGGGGAGTATCTGCTGGTGAAAAAACGGTACAGCGGGTTCATGCAGACCGAATTGGACCTGATGCTCCGGCGGCTCGCTGTCACCAGGCTGGTGGTGTGCGGCACCCAATACCCCAACTGCGTCAGGGCCACCATTTTCGATGCCGTGGCTTTGGGCTACGACGTGACCCTGGTCACCGACGCCGCCTCTGCGCGTACGCCCGAGATTGCCACGGCCAATATGGTTGATATTGCAAACATCGGGGTCGATTGCGTGGATACGCAGGCCTTTCTGGAAAGGGGTTGAGCAACGGTAGCAGGGTGTCGCCTCACGTGGCGTTGTGGGTAAAATTGTCCTTGGTATACGGCGTTTCATCTTGACATACTGCGAAAATCGGCTACTTAGCCCTTAGCCCTTAGCCCTTAGCCCTAGCCTGTAGCCTGAGCCGAGCCCTAGCCCAGCCCCAGCCCTTAGCCCTTAGCCCTTAGCCCTTAGCCCTTAGCCCTTAGCCCTTAGCCCTTAGCCCTTAGCCCTTAAGCCCCCTTCTCCCCCATGTATCGGGCTATGTTGTCGTAGATTTCATCGATTCTCGGGTCTTTCGGCAGGTTCTCTTTGATCATCTGCAAATAGCCCTTTTTCTCCAGGCGACGGATGGAAGGGACAAAATTGAGGTCAAAGACCCAGCCTACCTGAAGGAGCTTGAAGTCATTTAAGTTCTGCAGGTGCTCTTTAAGCACCACGGTTCGGTTTATAAGGCTTTTATGGACCTCGTCAGAGATGCCGGGGGTATCGGGCAGTCCGAGTTCAAGGGTGGTGTTTCGTTTGAGCTTCATCTCCTTGTAATACGAGGTGACCACAAACCAGATATCAAGCTTGTCGGCGTCCCGCAGGAGGCGGGTGTGAAACAGGCACTCCTCAGATTCATCCTCCGGCAGAAAGGCCCGGTTGTGATAGAGGACGACCCGTTTGATGAGGTCGGCGTCGGAAGGGGCCATCCGTGCGAGGCACTCCTGTTCCTCCAATATGTCACGGCCGAGTCGGGCATGGTCGGTGGAGCGGTCGTCTACAAAGGTGCGAAAACGCCTGAACTGTTCAAAACGGCCGATATCATGGAGAAGGGCGGCCAGGTCGGCAAGGGCTGTTTGTCGCTCGTTGAGGTCCAGGGCGTCTGCCAGGAAGCGGCTCTCGGCACGGACCCTCTGGGTGTGGTACCGTTTGAGGTTGATGTTTTGGTCGTTTTCCTCGGAGCCGGTGAGGAAGGATGCGGTGTAGTCGTCAAACCATTGGTTGAGATGATTCATTGGGCTGTGTGGATCCTGTGATGATCATGATAAACATGCGGGCACACAGACGTGGAGCATTTTGGATGAACGGGCTTGTATGGCCTGCTGTGTCCGTATGGTACGGTGTCCTCGGAACATTCATTTGCGGAGCTTTTGTTCAAAAAAGCGACCCGCCGGAGGCAACTGAACCGTTGCATTTCTTTTCGACAGGCATACCAGTATTGGCGAGTGAATGAAAGGAGCTCTTGAATGACGTGGTTTCGTTTTTTTCTTCCGGTGACCTCCATTGGCCCGGAACAGGCCAGGAAGATCATGGCAGACAGTGACGGGTGGACCCTTCTGGATGTGCGGCAGAAGGCGGAATACGACGGAGGGCATCTTGAGGGTTCCATCCATATTCCGCTGTTTCAGGTCAGGAAGCGGGCCGGAGAGCTGAACAAGGGCACCGCCCTGCTTGTGTATTGCCGGTGCGGCAACCGGAGCAGGCTGGCCTCGCGGTTTCTGGCGGCCAAGGGGTTTACCGGGGTCTACAATATCGAAGGGGGGATCCTGGGGTGGGAGCAGCATAAGGAGGACCGTCCATAGGTAATGGTAACAAGGGTGGCATCTTTTTTGCTTTTGTGCCTTGACATCACCCGGGCTGGGGTGTAGTGTGCGTCTCGTTGTTGCGGGATGGAGCAGTCTGGTAGCTCGTCGGGCTCATAACCCGAAGGTCAGTGGTTCAAATCCGCTTCCCGCTACCACTAAAAAATACAAAGGCCCGAAAGAGTTCTCTTTCGGGCCTTTTTTGCATTTTGCGTCATGGGAAATGGCATGTGGCATCTTTTTTGCTTTTATCCCTTGACATCCCCCGGCGCGGGGAGTAGTGTGCGTCTCATTGTTGCGGGATGGAGCAGTCTGGTAGCTCGTCGGGCTCATAACCCGAAGGTCAGTGGTTCAAATCCGCTTCCCGCTACCAATAAAAAAATACAAAGGCCCGGAAGAGTTCTCTTCCGGGCCTTTTTGCGTTTGGTGGGGCGAAAGGCGGCTAAAGGCGAAAGGCTAAGGGCGAAGGGCAAATCGTTATACGGGGCAACAATGCCGCAGCTATTTATGTTGCTGACGTGCACTCTGCCGGTATCTGACCCATCCGATATTGGACATGGAATAAAAACAGTGATATGTAGGTTCGTTTTGAATCGATGCGCTTTTTAACAGGTCCAACAGAGGGAGAACCCTTTTTTGCCCCATGGAAACAACGCCTTTGGACAGGATGGAGATACCTGAAAAGCCGGTGTCGCGCATAGCGCCGACTCCCAGTGGTTACTTGCATCTGGGCAATGCGGTGAATTTTCTCGACCCTGGCCTGTTGGCTGAGGGCGGCACCCTTCACCTGCGCATTGATGACATGGACGGGATTCGGTTCCGTGACGAGGTGCTGGAAGATATTTTCACCTCTTTGGAGTGGTTGGGGCTGGACTGGGACAGCGGGCCCTTTGGACCGGATGCGTTTCACAGCTCATTTTCTCTCCAGAAAAGACGTGCTTTTTATCGGGGCGAGCTGGACCGATTGCAGAAGGCCACCGAAAAGCTCTTTGCCTGTGAATGCTCCCGGAGCACCATTAAAAAGGCCTCTCCCGACGGTCTCTACCCCGGGACATGTCGTCACTGCGGACTTGCGCTGGTGCCCCAGAAGACCGCCATGCGGGTGCAGGTGGATGAAGGCGCCATGGTCAGCGTGAACGGCCACAGCCTGGACCTGTCCAGAACCTTCGGGGATTTTCTGCTCTGGCGAAAGGACGATCAGCCCGCGTATCAGTTTGCCAGTCTCTTGGAAGACGAGGCCGGCCAGATCAATTTTATCGTCCGGGGCGAAGACCTCCTGCCGTCAACGGCCGCGCAGCTCTACCTGGCGGACCTGTTTGATGCGTCCCATTTCAAGCGTTGCGCCTTTTTGCATCATCGGTTGATTCCCGGGGAGGACGGCGAGAAGCTGTCGAAATCCCGGGGGGCTTACGCCCTGAAAGACATGCGTGAAGCCGGGATGACCCCTGATGTGGCCTGGAAGGCTGCGGCCCGGTTTTTGGGATGCGCCCATGGGGTGTCGGCCCCAGAAGACCTCATTGCCTGCGCAGGGGCGTTTCAATGTGCCGGGGACCCGGAACGTTGAGTGTCGGTGCATAGAGGCGGTAACCACCATTGAACCGATGAGAAGGCCCGGATGGTCGGGTGTTCTCTTTTTTATTTTTTGAAGGAGTTTTGTGACCCATGCAATTGAACTGCGGTATTGTTGGCCTGCCCAACGTCGGTAAATCCACCCTCTTTTCGGCCCTGACCTCTGCTCCTGCCGAGGCGGCCAACTACCCTTTTTGCACCATCGAGCCCAACGTGGGCGTGGTGGCTGTGCCCGATGAGCGCATGAACCGTATCACGGAGCTGATCCCTCCCCAGAAGGTGATCCCCGCGGTGGTGGAGTTCGTGGACATTGCAGGCCTCGTTCGCGGGGCGTCCAAGGGGGAGGGGCTCGGCAACCAGTTCCTCGGTCACATCCGTCAGGTGGGTGCCATTATCCATGTGGTGCGCTGCTTTGATGACGACGACGTGGTCCATGTGGATGGCAAGGTCAACCCGGTGAGCGATATCGAGACCATCAGCATCGAGCTGGCCTTTGCCGACCTCGAGACGGTCCAGAAGCGCCTGACCGGTCTTCCCAAGCTCCTCAAGTCCCAGGACAAGAAGGTCTCCGGCAGGGCCAAGGCCCTGGAGCCCGTCCTGAAAAAGCTGGAGGCGGCCCTGGAAGAGGGGCAGCCCGCTCGAAGCCTGGAGCTGGATGACCGTGAAATTGAGCTCATCTCCGACCTGCACCTCATTACCCAGAAAAAGCAGCTCTACTGCTGCAACGTGGGGGAAGACGATCTCGGCAGCGAGAACGATTACGTGGCCAGCGTCCGTGAGTTTGCCGAGAAAGACGGCTCCGGCGTGGTGGTGATCTGCGGCAAGTTCGAATCGGAAATCTCCGAAATGGATGACGAAGAGGAGAAAAAGGCCTTCCTGGAGGACGCAGGGCTGGAAGAGTCCGGGCTCCATCGTCTCATCCGCGAAGGCTACAGCATGCTGGGCCTCCAGACCTACTTCACGGCCGGTGAAAAAGAGGTCCGAGCCTGGACCTTCCCCAAAGGGGCCAAAGCTCCCCAGGCCGCAGGCGTGATCCACTCCGATTTTGAGCGCGGGTTCATCCGTGCGGAGGTCTACCACTGCGAAGAGCTCTTCGAATACAAGAGCGAGGCTGCCCTCAAAGAGAAGGGCAAGCTCCGCGTGGAAGGCAAAGAGTATGAGGTGCAGGACGGAGAAGTTCTGCACTTTCGCTTCAACGTATAGCAAGATTCCCGGTCGCCCTGCCCTCTGAACCATCGGGAAGGCAGCGCCGGATCGGTGGCAGGCCCCTTGGGGCCTGCAGGCCGAGGAACCGGAATGTTACCGTTCCAGTCTTTGGATTTCCTTCTTCCCTCCTGTCTCATTTTCGAGCAGATCCCTTGTGTAGACTCAATTCGCTGCTGCCTTCTGTGGTTTTTTCCATAGTTTCAGGTTGAACGAGTAGGTACCCGAAATGTTATGGGTGCGCGGAGAGATGGTTGACTCTGTTTAATCTCTTTCTGTCAATGCGGGGTGACAATACCGGAGGGTGGGTTGAGATCGGAAAGGGCGGTTCACCCATGCCCCTGGCGTTGTTTTCAGACGGCAGCATAGATCTCATCAGGGGGTCGGCTCAAGGATGAGCGGGGCCTCGGCCTCGGCAATGATAAAAACGCCCCCGGGCTCAATGGGTCCGAGGGTGTTTTTGTGCCTTGGCGCCCTTCGATTTCAGGGTGTCACTGACAAAAAAATGTGATACCTAAAAAAGGCCCCATCAAGGGGCTTTTTGTTTTTGGCGCGGGCTTGACCGCAGCATGAATTTTGTATGGTGCCGGGTCAACGTCGAGTGCGTGGAGACCGGATCAGATAGATACAGGGGTGCACGTTGGATACGTTGACAACAGAGGAAAATCGCCTTGAGGGCGAAGGGGAGTCCAGGACGGTTCGAACCCGCGAATCGGACGTCACCCGGGTGGTCCATTCGGGCCTTGTCATGCGGCCCATTTATGAGCTGGAGGCCCGGCGGTTCCGGTTCGGCGAGGCCGGGGAAGGTGGCGAGGTGCTGGATCTCCGCTGGCCGGCCTTTGCCATTTGAGACACCATCTCCGAGGTGACCGAATACCAGGTGGGGGCCTCCAGTAACTGAGGCGTTGCCGGATCCGGCGACGGCTCGGGTGCAGGCCCAGGCCGCAAGGGTCCAGATCACCGACACCACTCAGCTCACGAGGTGATCAGCCGCGTCTTTGACCACCTCTCCAACCGGGAGCGGCGCTACCTCCCCTTTGAATACCCTTACTACGACGGCCAGGAGGGCCGCTTCGATACCCGGAAATTCTGGCTGATCAGATGGCTCGTGTACACCGGCTATGGATACTTCAACATCTCTCTTCGCCCTCACCGACGAAGGCTATGCCGCGTACTTCGGCCTGCATGAAACCAGCGCCCTGGACGGAACAGCCATCGGCAACCTTCGAATCAAGCTCTTCATCGAACGCGGCAACGTAGACGACGCCATTCTGGTGGCGGACCAGAACCAGAAGCAGTGCTTCCGAAAGGCCGGAGATATAAGGAACGTGCGCCGGGCCATCGCCCGGAACATCCACGCCGTGGAGTTTGCAAAGATCAACGCCCTGGCCGATGAAGGCACGGGTCAGGCCCTTCAGATCCAGGAGGAGAGCAGCCGTCTCCAGACCCTGGTCATGGCCTACCTACAGGACACCTCCGATGCGGACCTTGAAGAGAAACTGCACCAGCTGGCAGGCCAGCTCAGGCACCTGAATTCCCGCCAGATGGACCTGGTGGGCGAACTCCAGCGCCTGCCTGACGATTACCACAAACACAGCCACAAGCTGTTCCGGCGTAACTCTTACGGTATCCTGCCCTCACCGGATGAGGTGCTCAAGCGGGTGGCCAGGCTGGAGGAGCACAAAGCCGCGGAGGTGGGCATGGAATTTATCGCCCGCTTTGACCCGCCCACCCGGCCCTCCCTGTTTGACCCGGCAACCCTCATGGACGCCATGGACCGGTTCCTCGAACGCATGAGCGGCCCCCAGGAAAAACAGCGGGCCGTCTGCGAAATCGACGGAGAGGATCTGGAGACCTACCGTCAAACTCACCGAGAAGCTCATGGCCTCGGCCGGTGCCTTTATGCGCAACGCCGTCCATAAAGAGGGCTTCCTGGCCCTCTCCGACCTCATGGACCGCTCCTGCGACCATGGCACCCCCATGGCCGTTGCCGCCGCCATGACTGTTTTCCAGTGCTTCGTGGACCCCCGCACCGCCGAAAAGAACCGCGTTCAGGTTCGCCTGGCAGACACCGAAAGCCGCTTCTCCGCCCGACTCCCGGACGGGCGCCTTTACCGAGGCCACAACTGGTGGCCTGGTGCCCCTTGCCGAGGGCGGGGTCGACGTTCAGAGTCTTCTGGCGGCCAGGTGGGGGCACCTGGAAACCTTATGGCGAATGCGTGGAGGCCGCCAGCATACAATCGTTATCGGGGCATTCGCGTGATGTGTGACATGGGGCAACCGTTTATGCTGGAGAGGCCCATGTCATTCTTCGGAAAACAGGATAACGGGCCAGAGACGCAAATGCTCTGAACCCTCGTTCCTCGGGTTCCTCACATTTGCTGACGGGCTGCGCCTGTTATAAAAATGCCCCCGGAGGCCATACTTTTAAAAAGTTTGGCAAACAGGTCTTACGAACGTCGTGGATCGGCCGCAAGCTTTCGGCGACCCGCCGGAGGCAACTGAATAGCTACAGTTTAACGAACAGGTTTTAAAACGTTGATTCAAGTCAATTTAAATCAAAGACGAATGTGTTTTTTCCCGAGGAACGAGGGGAAAGTGATTTAGAAAAACCGTCTTTCGAGGTGGCACACCTTGCCGCCGGAGGCATGCTTTTTGAACCTACTTTGACCATATCATCCTTTTCGCATCCGGTGAGCGCCAGCGAGCCGGATGCCATATGGGGTCAAGGGGATCATCCCCTTGCCGCCGGAGGCGAAATATAATTGGAAACAAACGATATCTATCAGGTCAATCGGTTGATTTATCTCAGCCTGGCCCACAGCAACGGGCGTAAGCAGCTGGTGGGACGCCATCAGGATGAGGCCAAAGAGCTGGTCCAGCGATACCAGGCGGACGGCCAGTTCCAGGTGATGGTTCATGACGGCCTCGCCGGCCTGGAGCTTCAGGTGCTGGACGTAGAGGCCCTTGCTCTCCGTGTTTCCGCTTTGCATGCCGGAAGCTTTTTTGCGGCAAACCTCACCGAGTACGGCAAGATCCTGGCCCGTAACGAGCTGAAGGCAGCCGAGCTGCTCATGGTGCACTGCGCCGTTGCCACGGCGTTTTTCCCGTCTGAGGCGGATCTGGACGCGCCCGTGGAGGACCTGGGCATTGCCATGGTGGAAGACGTTGTGGAGGTGCTCCGGCGCTTTGCAGAGGCCGAAGCCCAGATGGAAGAGGACGACGACCTGGTCCACCCCGAGGTGCGGACCGCGGCCAAGAGGTTCCGGGAGCTTCCCGAGGAGAACCCCGACAGCAAGCGCGCAGGCGGCGGCCACAGCTGGGTGGAGCTCATCCAGCGGGTCTTTGAACACATGGTGGAGACCGGCTACCTCCTGGCCTTTGAGGACCGTCCCGGAGAATTGGAGTTCCGGCCCACGCCGTCGTATCAGGCGGCCCTGAAGAATGCCACGGTCTATGCGTTCCATGCCTTCCGAGACGTGGTGGAGGATCATCAGATGATGGCCGAGGAGCAGGCCGAGGTCCAGGCAGAAGAGGAGGCGCACTAGGATGTATCGACTCAGCAGATTTTTTATCAGTGACGTGGCGGCCGGGGAGAACATCGTCCAGAACGGCTATTTTCCCATCTGCCGTGAGGGGGAACGTGCCGACCACGGTGTGCTCTTTGCCCAGAACGGCTCCTGCAAGACCACGCTGCTTTCGTTTTTACTCAGCGCCTTCTGCCCGGAACAGCGCCGGTTTGTCCAGCACCTTCAGTCCGGCGGGGACAAGAGCCTGGATCAGTACCTGATCCCCGGGCGCCCGGCCGTGGTGCTCATCAACCTCACCGTCACGGCGGAGCCCACCCTCTTTGAGGCCGAGCCCGAAGAGCACCTTCTGGTGGGGCAGCTCATCTACCGCCACAAAGGGGCGGCGGGCAAGATCGACCGCATCTATTTTACATCCTCGGAAGAGTCCCTGTTCGACGAACTTCGCTCTGCCTGGCCGGGCCTCTCCGCCGAGGAGAAGCCCTTTACCGCCGCCCGGGAGTACATCACCCCCAGGGTCACCTCCACCACCTCCCAGCGGGACTGGGAAGAGCACCTGGAAAAACTCGACCTCGACCCCTGGCTGGTGAACCGCCAGGTGGACTTTGCCCGGTCCGAAGGGGGCATCAAGGATGCCTTCAAGTTCCGCAACGAAGAGGAGTTCATGGGCTTTTTTCTGGGGTGCGTTACGGACCTGGACGTGGCGGCAAAGCTCCGGGAGACCACCCTGCAGTCCATGGAGAAGATGCGCCATCGCCCCGAGAAGAAGGCCCGGCTCAAGGCGGCCTGGGGGCTTCGGGAGAAACTCTCCGAGTTCGAGGCGGTCAGCGGCAAGTGGCGCAGCGCCGGTGACGACACCGACGCCTTTCGCCTGCGCCTGGGCGAGGCCCGCCGTCTCCTGTCTACGGCAAAGGCGGCTGCGGCTGCCAGGGGAAAAGAGGTGGCGGCCAAGATCCATGAGGCTGCCGAGTCCCATGACGCCGTGACCTTGCAGCTGAACCGTACCCGGGCCAACGCCTTTTACCTGGAGTCGGTAAAATATGCCCGGGAAGAGAAGCGCCTCAAAGAGCAGGTGGACGCGGCCACAGAGGCCTATGCCTCCGGCCGCAGGGAGCAGGCCTCCCTGCGCGGGGCGGGCCTGGCCGCAAAAATCCGGCGCCTCTCCGCCCAGATCGACGACCGGGAAAAGGCCCTTTCCGACAAAGACGACGCCCTGGCGCCCGTGCGCGAGCAGATCTCCGTCCGGTCCTCCCAGTATCATCACCGCCTTGCCTCGGAACGGGACGAGGCCGCAAAGGAACGCCACCGCCTGAAGGAGGAGCAGCAGGCCGCCGGGTCCAGGCGTCGAACCATTGAAGCCGAGGCCGAAGCCCTTGCCTCGGACGTGGAGAAGGCAAGGCACACCATCACCCGCTGCACCACCCTCATCGATGCCGCTGAAACCTCCCGAACCGCATTGGCCCTGGCGCAGGATCAGTCTCCGGAAGAGGCCCTGGAAAACTTGAAAACTGAGCAGGGCCAGCATGCCTCGCGCCGGGAAGAGATTATTGCATCCCTGGAGGACCTCTACCTGGAGATGGAAGAGTCCAAGCAGCTTTGGAAGAGGAGCCAGCGGGAACAGGTGGAGGCCGAGTCCGCCGCTAAGCAGGCGGCCGAGGCCCTGGACAAGGAAAAAGCTGCCCGCGAGTCCCTCCAGACCAACCGTCACCTGGCTGCTGTGGCCGGGTGCAGCGACTTGTCCCCCCATCGGTCGGACCTGGCCTCCCGGGTTGCCGAGATGCTCCAGCGCAAGCGAAACGCCGTGGCCGAGCAGAACCATCGCCGCTTTACCCTGGATGACGACATCGAGCGCCTCTCCACCACCGAGACCCTGGCCGTGGACGCGGACACCCGTCGCCTGCTGGCATGGCTTCAGGAAGAGGGCGTCTCCCCTGCCGACGTCAAGGCGTTTCCCGACTACCTTGCCGCAGAGTACGGCGACCCCCAGGTGGTGGCCCGGTTCCTTGAAAAAGACCCGGGGCGCTTTACCGGCATCATGGCCAAAAACGACAAGGTACTGGAAAAGGTGAAAGCCCTGTCCACCCCGGACTGGCTGACGCGTCCGGTGGTGATCTCCGTGCCGTCTGCCCTTGAGGAGGTGGCCGACTGCCAGGGCCACGTACTGGCCCCGGCCGACGCCTCGGTCTACAGTCCCTCCTTCATTGAAACCCGTATCACCGAGCTGAAGGCCAGGCGTGCCGCCCTGGTGGAAACCCTGGTTTCTGAGCAGGCCCTGCTGGCGGAGATGGAGCATGCCGCAAGGCTTCTGACGGCCTATCTGGAGCAGTATCCCGACGAGTCCGGGATCCAGGCCCTGGAAGGCCAGCTCACCGAAGCCGGGCATCGGGTGGAAGAGATCCAGGCCGAGATCGCCAGGGCGGAAGAGGCCCAGAGGGTGCTTCTCTCCGAAGAGAACCGCCTCAAAGGTGAAGCCAAGGGCATCACGGAAAAAGAAGGCGAACTTACCCGCCGCATGCAGCAGATTACCGCCTGGCAGACTCAGTACGGGGAGCTGGAGGCCTGGAAGCAGAGCCTCAATGACGAGAACCGGAACCTCTCCTCCTTTGAAGGGCGCAAGACAGTTCGCCAGGTCCGGCAGGGATGGCGTCAAGATCAGCAGCGCCTTGTGGAGCTCCTTGCCCGCAATGAGGCGTCGGTCAAGCGGCTGGATGAAAAGGCCGAGCTCGTGCCCCAGGGGGACGCCACGCTGGATGAGGACCAAAAACAGGAAGCCCGGGAGATGGACCTTTCCGCCCTGGCCTCCCTGTATGCCGAGGCCCTGGAGCGGGAGCGCCGGGTGGCAGGCGAGCTGGGCATTGAGTCCCTGGCGGCCGAGCTCACCGAACTCAAGGCCAAGCGCCAGAAAGAGGTGGCGGAGCTGGAGCGCTCCCGCCGCGAGTACGATCTGGACGAGGCCTTGGTGGAGACGTGGGCTTCCCACACCGACGCCGAACGTGCTGAACGGATGGAGGCCCTGGCCGCCATGCTGGAAGAGACCCTGGAGCAGAAAGGGGCCTTTGTGGGCAAGCAGGAGGGCATCGTCCGCGAGAAACAGCGCCTTGATCTGGAACTGGGGCGCTGGAAGGGAAGGGGCGTGCTTCCGGATGTGTCCGCCGATACCCTGGAAACCGCCGCTCTCGACGAGGCCATGGAGGGGTGCTCCCTGGAAGGGGCCCGCCTGCGCGAAGAGCTCATGGACTTGGAGACCAGGCAGACCAAGCTCAAGAGCAAGGCCGACATGGTCAAGACCTGGAGCACCTCCCTGGACTTGGGCACCGCCCGCATCAAGGATTACACCCCGGTCTGGGACGAAGAGTCGCCCAGGCGCGAGTGGCCCGAGCTTGTGGAGTGCACCAACCCCGTGGTGGCCGCCGAGGTCTTCCTCAAAGAGGTGGAGGAGGTGATCCGCCTGGAAGCCGACTCCGTGGCCGAAAGCGTTCGCCAGCACCGGGTGATGTCCGCGGCCTTTGACCGCCTTCAGGTGAGTCTCTCCGATGAGAAGCTCAAAGAGGCCCTGCCAGCGGTGGTGGACGAGCTGCGCCGCCACGACGCCGAAACCCTGGGAGCCCAGAGCGCTGCCATGGTGGCCACCTGCAAGGACCTGGCCGAAAACATCGAGAGCGACCTGGCCCGGTCGGAAAAATTCGTGGGCAGCCTCATCGGCATGATGCTCCAGCACGTCAAGGAGTGCCACCAGAAGCTCCTCACCGCCACCCGCATCACCATGCCCGACGATGTCTTTATCTATGGCGGAAAAGCGATCTTGCGCTGCAGCAGGCGGCTTGATTTTGCCCGCCACGAAGAGGCCTTCCGGGAGTCCATCGACAACTGGCTCCACGAGCTCATCGAGGCCAACCGCATGCCCGAGGTCAACGCCCGTACCGGCAACATGCTGGGGGCAGAGCTCATGTATCGCCTTCTCCAGGCCGCCACCGGAAAGAGCGAGTTTGCCGTGCGGCTCCTTAAGTGTGACGACACGGGCAGGCGCTACGAGCAGGTAGGCAAGGACCTGGGCTCCGGCGGCGAGGCCCTCACCACGGCCGTGCTCCTTTACGCCCTGCTCACCTCCATGCGCCAGAAACGCCGCAACCGCAAAGAGGATCGCCTCCCGGCCTTCCTCATCGCAGACAACCCCCTGGGCGTCTGCAACCGGTCGGATTTTCTGGACGCCCAGCTCAAGGTGGCCCGCGCCATGGGCATCCAGTGCGTCTACTTTACCGGCATCAACGACACCGAGTCCCTGGGCCTCTTCGAACACCGAGTGGCCGTGCGCAAAAGCGGCAAACGCGTCCAGATCGAAGGCGTGGACTACAACCACCTGGAGGTCATCGAGCAGAACCTGGAACGGGTATAATGCGCCTTTGGTGGGTAAACGAAGAAGCCTCCGGCGGCCCTGCCGGGGGCCAAACTTTTTGAAAAAAGTTTGATCAAAAACGTTTGGGTATGAACGAGCCCTGAGTGATCCTGACGGATCGCTCAGGGCTCGTTTTGTTTTGGGAAGGGAAGGATGGGAAGGAATTCGTGGCTGGTGCGGTATGGACCATGGAGGCAGAGCCTCTTGAGGTGCATTCCCAGGCGGAGCCTGGGACCGATGAAGAGGCGGTTGGGCTTGGTCGGATCGAGATTTTCGAGTCTCGAGTCCGGGCTCTGTCCGGGGGTGGGGTATGCAAGGCTCTGCCTTGCCGGTGTGGTGGGCAATGATGAGAGGGTGAGGGGGAGCTTTCGACAGTAAATTTTTCTGTACAGGCAGACGTTCTGGCGGTAATTAGACCTTAAGTTTAAGATGTTACATCTGAATGATGATCCCTTTTTTATCGACTTCTTAAATTGGATGGCCCGGCGGGAGCATGTTCATGAGAAAACGATGGGATTAAGTCAGTAAGATGGTGTTGCCACAGGTTATTCATATCAATCTGTCTCGGACTGCCGGAATGGGTTGAATCGTTGGTTATGCGACACCCTGTAGGGTGTGCTTGCGCACCATTTGGTATAGAAACCAACATTTTTTGGCATGTTTATAATACCTGAAGATTACCCGTATATGGTTTTTTATGACCGTCACGAATCTTCGGCGGTGCGCAAGCGCACCCTACCTCACATCCACTACACCGTTGGCAATGCGTCATACCTACATAAGCTGTATAGTTACAAACCGGTTATCAAAACAAGCCCATGAAATTTCGCAAACGTTCGGTAGCGTTGATTCAGTATCAACATAGCGGAGAGCCCCATGAAAATCCATGTCAGCTGTTATGCGGGGTACCGGGGAGAGGAGACGCCCCGGGCGATCTCCATCGGCGAGAACCTCATCCGCGTGGAGGAGGTTCTGGACCAATGGCTGGCCCCGGACCATCGTTATTTCAAATGCCGGGGTGACGACGGGGGCGTGTATCTCATTCGTCATGACGTTGCCTCAGGCCAGTGGCAATTGGTCTACTTCAGTCTGACGGATGCCATGCCACCCGGTAACATTCCCCATTGAGAAGAGTCCTTAAAGGAGGCTACCCACAAAGGGGAATCGGAAGCCTGGAGCGCCGCACTGCTGTGCGGCTTTTTTTGTGCATAACGACCTAAGTGCTGGCGTCTTAGCGGGTGATTCCACCTGCCGAATTTTCCTGTATCGGTATGCTTTTTTGTGCTTCTCTATGTGTTCTTATCTAAATGAAATCTTTGAGGTGCTCGTCGATAATCGCCAGGATCTCGTCGCCGTAGGAGGAGAGTTTTTGCTGGCCGATGCCGGAAACGGCAAGAAGTTCCAGGTCGTCGGTGGGCATTTTGTCGATGAGGTCGGCCAGGGTGGCGTCGTTGAAGACGAGGTAGGGAGGGATCTCGGCTTCGGCGGCGGTCTCTTTGCGGTAGGCTTTGAGTTTGTCCCAGAGGGCCCGGGCGCCGAGGGCCACGCAGACCTCTTCCATGAGGCGGGAGGCGTTGGAGCGTCGTCCGGCCTGTTTGCCCCTGCGCGTGGGGGTGGGATCTTTTCTGAAGCTCACCTGTTGCTGGCCTTTTAAAACAGGCATGGACTTTTCGTTGAGCCGGAACCCTCCGGTCTGGGCGTTGACGCTGATGAGGCCCCCGGCCACCAGTTGCCGGTAGACGGAGCGCCACTCCGCGTCGGAGAGCTCTTTGCCGATGCCGAAGGTGGAGACGCAGTCGTGGCCGCAGAGTTCTACCTTGTCGGTGCCTTTGCCCAGGAGCACGTCGATGAGGTGCCCGGCGCCGTAGCGCTGTCCGGTGCGATAGATGCAGGAGAGGGCTTTCTGGGCTTCGGTGGTGCCTTCCCAGGTGTCCACCGGTGAGAGACAGGTGTCGCAATTGCCGCAGGGGCTCTCCAGGGTTTCGCCGAAGTAGGCGAGGAGGGCCTGGCGCCTGCACCCGGTGATCTCGCAGAATCCCAGCATGGCGTTGAGTTTCTGGTGCTGGATCCGCTTGAACTGCTCGTTTCCTTCGGATGAATCCAGCATCTGGCGCAGGAAGACGGCGTCCCCCAGGCTGTAGGCCATCCAGGCGTCGGCGGGCAGGCCGTCGCGTCCGGCCCGGCCGGTCTCCTGATAGTAGCTCTCCAGGTTTTTGGGGAGATCCAGATGGGCCACAAAGCGGACGTCCGGCTTGTCGATGCCCATGCCAAAGGCGATGGTGGCCACGATGATCACCTGTTCCTCGGTGATGAACCGTCGCTGGTTCTCGGCCCGGGTCTGCTGGGGGAGTCCGGCGTGGTAGGGCAGGGCGGTGAATCCTTTGTCCGAGAGCCAGGCTGCGGTGGACTCCACCTTTTTACGGCTCAGGCAGTAGACGATGCCCGAGTCTTCGTTGTGTTCCTGCTCCAGGAAGTCCAGGAGCTGCTTTTTGGGGGTGTTCTTCACCACGATGCGGTAGCGGATGTTGGGGCGGTCAAAGCTGGAGACAAAGCGTTCGGCCTGTGTGAGGTGGAGGCGTTCGGCCATCTCCTCCCGCACGATGGGGTCGGCCGTGGCGGTGAGGGCAATGCGGGGGACCTGGGGAAATCGTTCTGCAAGGATGGCGAGCTGCATGTACTCGGGGCGGAAGTCGTGCCCCCATTGGGAGACGCAGTGGGCTTCGTCGATGGCAAAGAGGGCCAGGGGCGTCCGGGTGAGGAGCTCCTGGAACCGGGGCGTCATGAGCCGCTCCGGCGCCACATAGACCAGGTCCATCTCCCCTTGGGCCATGGCCCGTTCCACCTGCAGGGCCTCGGCCTGGGACAGGGAGGAGTTGAGGTAGCCCGCCCTGACCCCGTTCTGGCGCAGGGCCTCCACCTGGTCCTGCATGAGGGCGATAAGAGGGGAGACCACCACAGCGGTGCCGGGCCGCAGGATGCCCGGGATCTGATAGCAGAGGGACTTTCCCCCGCCCGTGGGCATGAGCACCAGGGCGTCGCCGCCGGAAAGGAGGTTATCGATGATCGCTTTCTGGTTGCCCCTGAAGGCTTCATAACCAAAGACGTTTTTTAGAATGGTTTCCGGGGGCTGGTGGTGCATGGGCGGTACAACGGCTCCTGTTTCTTGGCGTCATGGGACAGCGTTATGCATGTCTGTGTGGTTCATATCAGAAACAGGGTGGGATGGCATCCCCTTTGTCCTCCTGGATAGGAGAGAAGGAGGCGTCGAAGGAAAATGCGGACCAAACAAAAAAAGCCTTGAAGGAATATCCTTCAAGGCTTTTTGAAAGCGGTGGTAGCGGGGAGCGGATTTGAACCACTGACCTTCGGGTTATGAGCCCGACGAGCTACCAGACTGCTCCACCCCGCAACAATGTGAGGGAATATACATGGGCCTTGGATCCTTGTCAAGGAAGGGATCGTAAAAAAATCGCCGTTAAGCATACGATGTGAGTAATTTCACGATATTCCGCCGCTTTTCTTCATCGCCGGGGGACGCCCCAAGCTCCACGCGGACCCGTTTGTTCCGTCCTGTCTGTCCGGAGACGATTTCCAGGGATGATTTGGAGACCCCTAGGAATTTGGCGAAGTACTTGATGCACATGGCGTTGGCCGCACCGTCCACGGGAGGAGCCGTGATCTTCACCTTCAAGGCGTCTCCGTGGATGCCGGAGATCATGTTTTTCGAGGACTTCGGCTGCACGAAGATGCGGAAGAAGAGATCCCCCTTTTTTTCTTCGACGGCAAACATGATCAGCGTGCGGCCCCTGTTTCAAGGGAGGCGGCCACCAGGGGCTTGAGTTCGTCGTAGCTGGTGGTCACCGGGAACTGGGGGAACTCTTCGATGACGTTGGCAGGCGGCCTGAAGAGAAAACCCTGGTCGGCTTCCTTGAGCATGGAGACGTCGTTGTAGGAGTCCCCGAAGGCCGTGACATGGTAGTTGAGCCCTTTAAGGGCCATGACCGCCTTTTTCTTCTGATCCTGCTGACGAAGGCAGTAGTCCGTGACCCGCCCGTCCGTATCGATTTTCAGCTGGTGGCAGAAGAGGGTGGGCATGCCCAGCTTGCGCATGAAGGGGCCTGCAAACTGCTCGAAGGTGTCGGAGAGGATAATGAGCTGGGCATTTTCACGCATCCAGGCCACGAAGTCGGCGGCGCCTTCCATGGGGTCCATGGTGTCGATGACCTCGGTGATGTCGGCAAGCTTCAAACCGTGGGCGTCCAGAATCCCCAGGCGTTTTTTCATCAGCACGTTGTAGTCGGGGATGTCCCGGGTGGTGAGTTTCAACTCTTCGATGCCGGTTTTTTCAGCCACGTTGATCCAGATTTCAGGGATGAAGACCCCTTCCAGGTCGGAGCAGATGATGTTCATCATGGTGTGCGGTTTCCGTTTATTTGTGGGTACGCCCATGAGGCGGGGTTATGATAAAGGGACGGGCCCGCCCATATCTTTTACGGACGGGCCCGGATACCTTACTCTTCGATGCGGATCAGGGCGGCCTTGCCCTGGATGATGTCCAGGGACTCGATGTCGGCCAGGGCCTGCCTCATGTCTTTTTCCCGTGCCACGCTGGTGAGCATGACCAGGGGGACGGAGCCGTCGCCCTGGCCACCTTCTTTCTGGTGCACGGAGCGGATGCTGATGTTGTATTCCCCCAGGATACCGGAGATGCGGGATAGGACCCCGGGCTTGTCCATGGCCTTGAACCGGACGTAGTAACGGCAGGTTACCTCATCCATGGGGAGGATGGGCAGGTCGTTCATGCGCTCGCTGGTAAAAGCCAGGTAGGGAACCCGCTGGCCGGCCCCGGTGATGAGGTTTCGGGCGATGTCCACCAGGTCGCTTACCACGGCGCTGGCCGTGGGCAGCATGCCCGCGCCCTGGCCCACGAGGAACATGTCCCCGGTGGCGCTCCCGCAGACATTGACGGCGTTGACAGCGTGGTTGACACTGGAAAAGAGGTTGTCCTTGGGGATCATGGTGGGGTGGACACGGGCTTCCACGGCACCGTTGGTGCGTTTGCCGATGGCCAGCAGCTTGATGCGGTAGCCGAACTCATCGGCGAACCGGATGTCTTCCGGGGTGACCCGGGTGATGCCCTCCACATAGATGTCGTCTAAGTTAACCTTCATGCCGTAGGCCAGGGAGTTCAGGATGGCCAGCTTGTGGGCTGTGTCGTACCCTTCGATGTCCAGGGTGGGGTCGGCCTCTGCAAAGCCGCTCTCCTGGGCCTGGGCCAGGGCATCTTCAAAGCTGCTTCCCTCGCAGGTGATCTTGGTCAGGATGTAGTTGCAGGTGCCGTTCATGATGCCGGCCAGGCTGTGAATGGTGTTGCCGGCCAGGGTTTCCCGCATGGTTTTAATGATGGGGATGCAGCCTGCCACGCTCGCTTCGAAGGCGATGTCCACGCCCTGCTCCGCGGCCCGGCGGAAGAGGTCGTTTCCGTGGGCGGCGATGAGGGCCTTGTTGGCGGTGACGATGTGTTTACCTTTGGCGATGGCCCGTTCGAAGCACTCCTTGGCAAAGGTCTCTCCGCCGATGAGTTCCACGATGATGTCGATCTCGGGATCATCGATAACGGCAAAGGCATCGGTGGTGAGGCGGTCGCGGGATATGGTAAGGCCTCGATCGGTGTCGATGTCGAGGTCGGCAATTCTGGCAATGACGAGTTCGGCGTCCAGCTTGGAGGAGATGAGATCTTTCTCCTTTTCAAGCATGCGGGCCACACCCGTTCCCACGGTTCCAAGTCCAAGGATACCGATTTTGATCGTTTTCATAAGCGGGAGCTCCTTTGAGGCAGCGGCAAAACGTGATAGTCTGAGATACAGGCCCAGGGAAGTGTGCTGTAACATTTTGATATTACAACGCTCTTTTCTCTTGGCGCGTTCGATGGCAGTCACTAACAGGCAAACGTACAATACAACGGCCCTTGATGTCAAAAAAAAATCTGGGGGCGGTGCGACTGGCCCAATGACAAGGGGGTGAACGCCAAGGGGTTAACAATATATTATGGATAAATCGGGTGGAACCACAGGATGTTGTATGGTCGTGTCCTTTGAGGCTGTGTTGAAAAATCAGGCGTTCCACGAAACGTTCCGGCCGGGAAAACCGGCGCTGCGGGCACCCTTTTGGTTTGACTTTTTGAAGGAATCTGTTTAGGTATGTGATTTTACAATGACAGCCGCGAGTACGGATTTTACAAGGGATCGTGATGCGCGGGGGGCGCGGGGAACACGATGGTTTGGGCCTTGATCCGGCCGTCTTAAATCAGCGGTTCGCGGGTGATCAATTTTCCGGAGGTGTCCTCATACCATGAGTGAGTCGTTAACATATGCAGATGCGGGGGTTGATGTCCAAAAGGCCAATGCCCTTGTGGACTCCATCAAGAAGATCGCCAAACAGACCAACCGGCCCGGTGTGATGGGTAGCATCGGCGGGTTCGGCGGGCTTTTTTCGCCCAATTTGTCCAGCATGGAAAAGCCCGTGCTGGTGAGCTCCACCGACGGCGTCGGGACAAAGCTTAACATTGCGTTTCAGATGGGCAAGCACGACACGGTGGGGATCGACCTGGTGGGCATGTGCGTCAACGATATCGCGGTGCAAGGGGCTGAGCCCTTGTTTTTCCTGGATTATATCTCCATGGGAAACCTGGATACGGACATTGCCAAGGCAATCATCGAAGGGGTTGCCGAGGGCTGTCGCCAGGCGCGCTGCGCCCTCATCGGCGGTGAGACCGCAGAGATGCCCGGCATGTATGGCGTCGGGGAATACGACCTTGCCGGTTTTGCCGTGGGGGCCGTGGACGACCACAAGATTGTGGACGGCTCCGAAATCCATGTGGGGCACAAGATCATCGGTATCGCCTCCACGGGCCTGCACAGCAACGGGTTTTCCCTTGTGCGCAAGATCTGCTTCGAGAAGATGAAGCTCACCGTTGAGAGTCACGTGCCCGAATTCGGCAAGACCCTGGGCGAAGAGCTGCTCACCCCCACACGGATTTACTCCGATCTCATGCAGGGGATGCTTAAGAGCATCAAGGTGGACGGGTTTGCCCACATCACCGGCGGCGGGCTGGACGAAAATATCATCCGCGTCATTCCCCATGCGTGCAAGGCCGTGCTGAAGCGCAACAGCTGGGAGGTGCCGCCGGTCTTTACCTGGCTCAAGGAGGCGGGTAACGTGGCCGATGGCGAGATGATGCGAACCTTTAACAACGGCATCGGACTTGCCGTTGTGGTTCCCGAAGAGTATGCTCAGGCGCTGCTGGATATGCTGGAGGCCATGGAAGAGAGAGCCTGGATCATCGGTGAGATCGACACGCGTGAAGAGGGTGCCCCCCGGGTGGAGTGGGTGTAGGCCCGACGTCCAACTCTGTGATAAGCCGCGCAGCGAGCTTCCGGAGTGTGTGAATACAACATGATGATGCGGCCATTTTCACCGGGTTTGACCCATGAAAATGGCCTTTTGTTTTTGGAAATGAGGAGTGTAGTGACCCATGAAGATACTTGCCATCGAGTCGTCCTGTGATGAAACCGCCGCTGCCGTGGTGGAAGACGGGACCCGCGTCCTTTCATCTGTGGTGGCTTCCCAGGTGGCTGTGCACCATGTCTACGGAGGCGTGGTGCCGGAGCTGGCTTCACGAAAGCATGTGGAGGCCATTGTGCCCGTGGTGCGGGAGGCCATTGAGACGGCAGGAATAGACCGTTCCGAGCTGGATGCGGTGGCCGTAACCCAGGGGCCCGGCCTGGTGGGAGCGCTCCTGGTGGGATTTTCCTATGCCAAGGCCTTTGCCTGGGGCCTGGGAATCCCGTGTGTGGGGGTGAATCACCTGGAGGGGCACATGTCCTCAATTTTCCTGGGGGACAACCCGCCTTCCTTTCCCTATGTGGCCCTGCTGGTGTCCGGCGGGCATACGAGCCTTTACTACGTCACCGGGCCCACCGAGTACGAGCTCATGGGGCAGACCCGGGACGACGCCGTGGGCGAGGCCTACGACAAGGTGAGCAAGATGCTGGGCCTCGGCTACCCCGGTGGGGTGGTCATCGACGGCCTGGCAGGAAAAGGGGACCCCAAAGCCATCTCCTTTCCCCGGCCCTACCTGGACAAGAAGGCCTTTGATTTCAGCTTCAGCGGCCTCAAGAGCGCCGTGGGCCGTCATCTCAAAGAGTTCCCAGAGCCCGACGAGGAGCGCCTCCGCAACATTGCGGCCGGTTTTCAGGAGTCGGTGGCCGAGGTGCTCTGTCACAAGCTGATGTACGCCGCCAAGGTCAAGGGATGCCGACATGTGGCCGTGGTGGGCGGGGTGGCGGCCAACTCCCGCGTGCGGGCCATGGTGGCAAAGGCGGCGTCCCGCAGGGGCCTTTCGTTTCATACCCCGGAGCTTAAGTACTGCGGGGACAATGCAGCCATGATCGGTGCCATCGGTTACCACCGGTTTATGGAGGGGAGCACCCTGGGGGTGAACGATGATGCCTATTCCCGGGCCCGCCTGCCGTCCAATACCAAGCACAAATAAGGGGTGGTTCTTGATATATCCATAGCTCCGGGCGCTTTGTTTTAACAAATCAGCGGATCGCCCGGTGCGCCATTTTATTCTTGACCAACCCGGTTGCGTTCACGTAGAGATGTCACGGGTTTGGTTGAGTGTGTTCGTTTTGCGATGCATCCCCTTTGTGTGTTTTCTCGCGCTGTTCTTCTCTTCAGAGTTGTATCACGTCGTTCATGCATTCACATCTCAAGCGAATAAGGGCCTTGCAAGGGCCGAAGACCGCATAGGCACATGGTGCGTGCGGTGAACCATGCGCAGGCAGTGGGTTTCGGTTTCTTTAAGGCTTTAACATAAACAGCCCGTTACGCAGCGGGCCCAGGATCAAGCATGTCCTTATTTAATCACGGTTGAATAAGGCCGGGAGTCATTCGTGTCAGAGGTAGAAAACAGAGATCAGTTCGGAAGCCGTATCGGCTTTATCCTTGCATCTGCCGGATCGGCGGTGGGGCTTGGCAACATTTGGCGATTTCCCTTTGTGGCCGGTGAAAACGGCGGCGCAGCCTTTGTGCTCATCTACCTGCTGCTGGTGTTTTGCATCGGCATGCCGGTGATGCTCGCCGAATTTGTCGTGGGCCGGAGAGGCCAGGGCGACCCGGTGGGGTCCCTTCGGCGGGTGGCTGGAAAGTTCTTCACCCCCCTGGGCGGCATGGGGATCTTTGCCGCCATCGTTATCCTGAGCTTTTACGGTGTGGTGGGTGGGTGGACCATCAAATACACCGTGGATGCCCTCATGGGGGCCCTGGGCACGGACGTGCCGTCGGCCGGGGCGGTGTTCGGTAACTTTGTAAAAGACCCGAAGATGGTCATTTTCTATCAGGCCCTTTTTATGCTGGGAACCTTCGGGGTGGTGGCGCGGGGCATCGGCAACGGCATCGAAAAGTTCTGCACCGTCTTTATGCCCGTGCTTTTCCTGCTCCTCATCGTTTTGGCCGTGCGGTCCGTAACCCTTCCCGGAGCTGCCGAAGGACTGGCGTTTTACCTGAAGCCCGATTTTTCCAAGGTGAACGGGGCCATGATCCTCGCCGCCCTGGGCCAGGCCTTTTTCTCTCTTTCCATCGGTATCGGGGTGATGCTGACCTACGGGTCCTACCTGAAGAAATCCGAGCCCATCGTCAGTCCGGCGTTTCAGATCTGCTTTCTGGACAGCTTTGTGGCGCTTATTGCCGGCCTCGTGATTTTTCCGGCGGTCTTTGCCTTCGGCCTTGAGCCCGGCTCCGGCCCCGGCCTCACCTTTGTGACCCTGCCCGCGGTGTTCAGCAAGATGCCCGGAGGCGCCCTTTTTGCCGTGCTCTTCTTTTTTCTCCTGGTCATTGCCTCGTTGACGTCGTCCATGAGCCAGCTTGAAGTGATCTGCGCTTACTTTGTGGACGATCGCAAATGGAGCCGCAGCAAGGCGACCCTCACCGTAACCTGTCTTACGTTCTGTCTGGGGATCCCTTCGGCCATCAGTCTGGGGGGCGGCCTCAATATCGCCGGAAAATCCTTTCTCGACGCCATGGATTTCATGGCCTCCAACATGATCATGCCCCTGGGCGGCATGGGCTTTGCCCTTCTCGCCGGATGGGGACTCCACGCCATGGCCAAAGAGGAACTCTCCGGTCCCGATGGAAAGCCTCTGGCCATCTATCCTGCCTGGCGCGTGATCTGCTGCGTGGTGGCCCCTGCGGCCATCGGGTGGATTTTCGTCACAGGTCTTAAGTGGTAAAATAGAAAGGCGAAGGGCCAAAAGGCCAAAGGCTGAAAAGTGAAAAGGGTCAGGCCAAAGTTCGGGTCTGGGGCTGAGCAGTGACCCTTGATACCATATGAATAAAAACGAGCCGGTGGGTTTTCCCTCCGGCTCTTTTTTTGCCTGACCTCTACCTAAATAGAGGCGAAAGGCGAAGGGCTGAAAGGCTAAAGGCTGAAAAGTGAAAAGGGTCAGGCCAAAGTTCGGGCCTGGCTCTGGTCAGCAGTGCCCCTTGATACCCTATGAAAAAAACGAGCCGGTGGGTTTTCCCATCGTCTCGTTTTTTGCCTGACCCCTATTGACCTATTATTGTCTCATGCCGGCTTGACCGGAACGCAGATGTCTACGGTGTGGCGGCCGTCGGGGTGTTCGCCCGGGGCGGTTCGGTAGAGCTCAAGGCAGGGGCGGTCGTCGGAGCGGTATCCGGACTGGGGGAGCCAGTCGGCCATGACCGCGTCCCAGGCTGCGGCGTACTCCGAGGGGAAGAGGTTGAACCGGGCCACGGCGTAGGTGCCGCCAGCCAGGGTCATGCGACCGATGTCGCCTTCGGCAGGGGTGCCTTCGGGGACGGTGATGCAGACGCTTAAGCGGAGCTTGTCGTCTTCGGTGAGGGGCTCGTTGTCGTGGTAGACGCTCAAGGTCAGGGTCTCGGGAAAGTTCAGGAGCTGCCTCGGGCCGGCCCAGGTAAAGAGCCGGTTGAAGAGTCTGTCGAACAGCTCACCGTTGCCCTGGTAAGGCCCGATGTGCCGAACGTAGGCCACCTCCATCTCTTCAAGCGGTTCGATTCGTATCGTCGTGTTCAGTGTGTCGTCCATGTAAAGCCTCCATTGGTGTAGGGTTGAGGCATCATAAACTGCTTTGACAACGGCGGCTTTCCTGATCTTGTGGTCTGTTTTGCATTTCTTGCTGTTTCGAAGATTCCCTGATTTTCTCCACTCCCCGGCGTTCATTCCGTAAAAGTCCCGGAAGGTCCTTGCAAAGGTGGCTGAGCTTGAGAACCCGCATGCAAGGGCAATCTCGGTGATTGTCTCTGCCGACAAGAGGAGCATGGCGGCTGCCTTCTCCACCCGAAGGCGCTGGATGTACCTGTTGAGGGTCTCCCCCACAGTGGCCTTGAAGATGCGGTGGAAGTGGTAGGGGGAGTAGCAGGCAACGGCTGCCACATCGTCCAGGGTGAGGCTTTGGCTTAAGTGGGCGTCAATGTGGTCCAGGGCGCGGTTGAGGCGGAGGGTGTGGTCGGTGTTCGGTGCGTGCATCTATGTCTCCGGGTTGGTCAGGGCTCTGCGGATAAACGTCATGATACCTTGGATCATTTTTTCATCGTTATCAAGGGCGTCCTCGCCTGCAAAAATTTTCATGCGCTGGGAGTGGTAGTTAGACGAGTAGGCGTACTGGAGCATCACCAGGAGGTTGTCCATGCAGAAGGCCGCGGTGAACTCGTCGATATCCGCGGCGATGTCCCCCTTGTCCCGGGCATCCCGCAGGAGCCCGCGGTAATACCGGGCCGTCACCGTCTCCAGCTTGCCGGAGAGCTGGCGGGAGAGGTGGGAGAGCCCTTCGGAGGTGAGCTCCTGGTAGATCTGATTGAACTCCGGGTAGAGGCGGGCATACACCTGCACCGACCGGAGCAGCCGTTCGAACTTGTCGAAGAGCGTTCCCTCCTCTAAGTCTGTTGCGGCCAGGATGGCATCGATGAGGTGGTAGCTCAGGTCGTTGATGGTGAGAAAAAGGGCCTCTTTGGACTCAAAGTAGTTGTACATGGAGCCGATGCTGATATCAGCTTTTTTTGCGATGACGTTGATGTTAGCCGAGGCAAACCCCTGCCCGGCGAACTCTTTGGCGGCCGCCTTTAAGATGCGTTCTCGCTTTTCAATGGGAATTTTTTCAAAGGCCGGTTTGGCGTGGGTGGCCTTGAGCTGTTCAATGATGTCGGATGCCGGAAAGGCGTGGGTCATGGTTGCGCGCTCCTGACGCCTGGGGCGGTCGGTGTGCCCCCGGGGCCTGTGGTTCGTGAGGTCTCAATTTTAGTGAATGGGTATTGACAACATACGATATTTATTCAATGATCCATAAGTGAGTGATCACTCACTCAACCTACAATAGCATGGCCCGGTTTCCAGGTAAAGGCGGCCGTCTCAATGAAAACCGCCGTGCCGAGACCATGGTGAGAAGTGCGAGGTCGTGTTCCCGGGTCCCGTAGCCTTTTTCAATCGCTTTCATAAAAAGAGCGGAAAGGAGGGGATGTCCATGGAGTACCAGCGCGTGAAAGCCAATCTTAATCTCTATGCGGTCCTGCGCAACCTGGAGACCCTTGTGGCGTGCGACGGCACATCGGCCGAGTTGATCAAGGGGTGGGAGGTTACCCTTCAGTTCTCGGTGTTCCGGGGGCCCACCCTTTTCCTTGAGTTTCACAACGGCAGATGCAGGGCAGGGGAAGGGGCGCACCCATCGCCGGATGTTCGTCTTTTTTTTCTTTCGGCAGGTCACCTCAACCGCATGATGGACGGCAAAGGCTCGCCCATTCCACTCAAGGGATTCACCCATCTCTCGTTTCTGACCAAGGAGTTTCCCCAGCTTACCGACCGTCTCGAATACTTCCTTAAACCCGACGACACCCTCCTTGCCGATGCCGCCTATCAAGAGGTCAACACCCGCCTTAATTTGGGGGTTGCCGCCTATGCCGTGCGCGAGCTTGCCACCTCGGATCCCATGGGGTCCCTCAATGCCGCATCCATGCCCGACGGAACCCTGGCCATCCGCGTGCTGCCCGACGGCCCGTCGGTCTCCATCGTAAAAGAGAAGGGCAGCTATGCCGTGGGAGCCCCCCGTCCGGAAAACCCCATGGCCATCATGAGTTTCCGGGACATGGGCGTTGCATGCGACCTGATGAACGGCAAATGCGACGCTTTTGCCGCTTTGGCCAAGGGCGATGTCTCCATGAAGGGCAGCATTCCCATGATCGAGGCGACCAACCTCCTGATGGACCGTATCCCCCATTACCTTGGGTAACCCAACCAAAACGTGTGAGGAGGCCATGGATACTTACAGCTACAAGCAGTCCCAGGCCCTTTTTGAGCGGGCCGTAAACGTCATTCCCTGCGGCGTGCCCGGCCACATGAGCCCTGCCGTGAACATCCCGCCCTCGGCCTATCCCATCTATGCGGCCAGGGCCGAAGGTGCTTGCTTCTGGGACGTGGATGGCAATGAATTCATCGATTACATGTGCGGGTACGGCCCCATGATTCTGGGGTACCGAAATCCGGTGGTGGACGGGGCAGCCCGACGCCAGGCCGACGAGGCGGATCTCACCATGTGTGCATCTCCCAAGATGGTGGAGCTGGCCGAAGCCCTTGTGGACACGGTGGATGCCATGGACTGGGCCTTTTTTGCCAAAAACGGCGGGGACGTCACCAACTACGCCGCCATGGTGGCCCGAAGCGCCACGGGTCGGAAAAAGATCGTGGCCATCAAGGGCGGGTACCACGGGGTGGCCCCCTGGATGCAGGCCCTGGGGCACCACGGCATTCTCGAAGAGGACCACGCCCACACCCTGCGCATCCCCTGGAACGATACCGCGGCCTTTGAGAAGGTGATCGCCGAACACCCCGGCAATGTGGCGGGTTTCATCGCCACCCCCTACCATGTTCCCACCTTTTACGACAACGTCCTCCCGGATCCCGGATACTGGCAGAAGATTGAGGCCATCTGCCGAAAAGAGGGCATTGTGCTGATCGTGGACGATATCCGCCACGGCTTTCGCCTCAACATGAAGGGCTCCCACGTGCACTACGGGTTCACCCCGGACCTGGTCTGCTACTGCAAGGCCCTGGCCAACGGGTACCCCATATCCGCCCTCATGGGCACGGAAGCCATGAAGAACGAAGCGGCCAAGGTGTTCTACACCGGCAGCTACTGGTACCAGGCCGTGCCCATGGCTGCGGCCCTGGCCTGTCTGGAGGAGCTCAAGCGGTTAGATGCCCCTGCCTGGATGCTCAGGCAAGGGGCTGATCTTTTCGGCAAGATGGAGTCCATGGCCGCTCGTTACGGCTTTCACCTCAAGGTGACCGGCGAGCCCTCCATGCCCAATGTTCGCCTGACCGATGACCCCAGCGGGATGCTCCACCAGGCCTGGTGCGCGGAATGCACAAAACGGGGCGCTTTCTTTGCCTCCCACCACAACTGGTTTATCTCCACGGCCCACGACGATGAAGTGGTGGCCCGGACCCTTGCCATCTGCGACGAAGCCTTTCAGGTAATCAAAGATGCTGCGGAAAAAGGGCGGCTGGCCTCGTGATGGCGGGCTATTTACAGAAGGGGTGCGGGAAAAATGACATTCGCCCTTGAGCTTGATTGACGCGAATTTGTTTTATTAGCCTGTTTGTTAAAGTTTTTGTAAGCATTCAGCTTGCCTCCGGCGGGTCGCTTTTTTAAAAAAAAGCTCCGCAAAAAACGTTCAGGTTGCACACTCTCTTCGTATTCTGCCCCTGGGGGGCAGAATACGAAGAGAGTGTGCAGAAAGATTAGAACAGTCAAAATTACTGAAATTCATGCCAAAGCCGTCAAGACCTGTTTGTCAAACTTTTCAAAAGTTTGGCCCCCGGCAGGGCCGCCGGAGGCCTCTTCGTTGTGTACTTTTTTTCTGAAAATAAAGGAGATGGACCATGGCATTGACCGATGCGGAGATCAGGGAGCTGGAAGAGCAGGCCTGGCAGCTCAGGCACGACATCATCAACGTGACGGTGTGGGCGGGTGGGGCCCACATCGGCGGGGGGCTCAGCATGCTGGATATCCTGGTGCTCCTTTACTTCAAGTACCTAGATCTCCAGTCCGGCAGCCGCAGAGATGGCATTGGTATTGGGTGGTGGTGAGCAAGGGGCATGGGGGGGTGGGCTTTGCTCCGGTGCTGGCGCGCCGCGGTTATTTTGATTTTGACGCGCTGAAGACCTTCAATCAGTTCGGGTCGCCCTTTGGCATGCACCTTGACGCCTCCAAAGTGACCGGTGTGGATGCCTCCACCGGTTCGTTGGGGCACGGGTTTTCCATGGCCGTGGGGTTGGCCCTGGGGGCGCGGGCCCAGAACAAGGCGTGGAAAACGTATTGCATTTTAGGGGACGGGGAGTGCAACGAGGGGGCGGTGTGGGAGGCGGCCATGTCCGCGTCCCATTTCGGGCTGACCAACCTGGTGACCATCGTGGACCGCAACGGGTACATGATCGACGGGGCCACCGAAGAGGTGATGGCCCTTGAGCCCTTCAGCGACAAGTGGCGGGCCTTCGGGTTCCATGTGCTGGAGGTTGACGGGCATGATTTTGCGGATCTTGCGGGAGCCATCGACACCTCTCTTTCCGGTGACAAGGGGCCGTGCGTGATCATGGCCCATACCAAAAAGGGGCGGGGGGTCGATTACATGGAGGGCAACGTCAAGTGGCACTACGGCAGCATCGATTCCACCCTGGCCGATAAGGCCCGGGCATCTGTGGACCGTCTGTACGGCAAGGCTTAAGGAGGAGATCATGAGTGAAGTGACCGGAACCACCTGGACCGTTTATGACGCCAACTCCATGACCCAGGCGGAGGTGTACGGCCATGTGCTGTGTGAGATCGGTGAGGAGCGGGATGATGTGGTGGGTCTTACTGCAGACCTGGCCAAATCCACGAAAATAGGTCTCTTTGGAGAGAAATTCCCGGATCGTTTTTTTAACGTGGGCATTGCCGAGCAGAACCTCTTTGGCGTGGCCGCGGGTATGGCCCTTTCCGGCCTGACGCCCTTTGTCTCAACCATGGCGGCCTTTGCCTCCATGCGGGCCTGCGAGCAGGTGCGCACCGATATCTGCTACCAGAACCTGAATTGCAAGATCATCGCCACCCACGGCGGTATCTCCTTCGGAACGGCGGGCAGCACCCACAACGCCCAGGAGGATGTGGCCATCATGCGCTCCTTTCCCAACATGACGGTGATCATTCCGGCAGACGGCATTGAAACCGCCAACGCGGTTCGTGCCTGTGTCTGGAGCTACGACGGGCATATCCGTGTTGGCAGGGGCTTTGAGCCCACCTGGTATCACAGCGAAGATTACGGGTTTCAGATCGGCAGGGCTGTTACGGTAAGCGAGGGGACCGACATCACCCTTATCTGCTGCGGAGTGACGGTGCTCCAGGCTGCGGAAGCGGCCAAAGCCCTGAAGGAGGAGGACGGGTTGAGCGTTCGGGTGCTGAACCTTCACACCATCAAGCCCCTGGACGAAGAGGCGGTGTTGCGGGCTGTTCAGGAGACCCGGCGCATCATCACCTTTGAAGAGCACACGGTCCACGGAGGGCTGGGCAGCGCCGTGGCCGATGTGATCGCGGAAAGCGGCAAGGGGTGCGCCTTTGAAAAGGTGGGGCTGCCCGACGCCTTTTCTCTGGTGGGATATCCCGAAGATCTTTACGCCCATTACAAGCTCGACACCAACGGCATCATCGAAAAGGTGCGGGAGGTCATGGGCCGGGATTTTGAAGAGGACGAAGACTGGGAAGATGAGGTGTGACATGACCGAAAACCGAACGCATCTTGCGACGCGTATTCTGCTGAAGGCCCTGTTTCCCGTGATGAAGGTGGTGGTGGCCGATGACCCGAAGATGAACAGGCGTTTTGAGGGCATATCGGCACGGGTGCGTTTTTCCGTGGCCGGTGACGGGGGGCCCTGGGGCACCGACGTGGTGTTTGAGGACGGGGCGCTTTCCGTGGACGGGGCCATGGAGGGGGATGCGGATGTCTTCTTTCGCTTCAAGAGCCCGGAGAGCTTCAACGCCTTCATGGCCGGAAAACCAGTGGTTCCGGGAATCCGGGGCTGGCGGCATCCCATTCTCATTGGGAAAATGGTCTCGCTGCTCCTGGCCATGAAGATCCTCATGCCCGATGCCCGGCCAAAGCAGGAGGCAAAGCAGCGGCTGAAGGTGAAGATGATCCTCTACATGATCACCACCGCCCTGAGCCAGTACAACAAGGGCGGGGACCCGGAGATGAGCCGGTGGACAGGAAAGCAGCCCGATCGCATTTACCAGATGTCCGTGGACGGCGAAGAGATTGCCGCCTATGTCCGGGTCAAGGCGGGCAAGACCAAGGCCGGTCGAGGGCTCTACACACGCAGGCGCCCCTTTGTCCATATCTGCTTTAACGGGATCCAGGGTGCCCTGCCGGTGCTTATGGGGGATGTGGAGTTTGTGGAAGCCCTGGGGCGACAGCTCGTCACCGTGGAAGGCTCTCCCGAGTACGCCGCCAACCTGAACGATTACATGCAGAGGATCCAGGCCCTGATTGTCTGAATTCCAATGGGTACAACGTGGGAGAAGAGCCGCGCCGCATATCTATGCTGGTGCGGCTCTTTTTTTATGATGCAGAAAAACATGGGTCAGGCAAAATTACGTTTAACGTTTAAAAAAGGGTCAGGCAAAAAAACGCTTCATCAGGTCACAGGCAGGGAGAGGTGGCATACCGACATATTCGGGTGGTGATTATCCGCTCTTGGAATACACGTGTGAAAGGTATTCAGCCAATTATCGGAGCTTTCACCCTTTGCTGTGCCGGGAAAATTCAGGAGATGCACCTGGTGTTGGCTTTTTCTGATGATTTATGCCTGCATGGTGTCTGGAATGAATTCGGTGCGTGGTCGCAGGGGAGGCGGGGGCGACGCGCTTTCGCCGGGGAACATTTGACAACGGGAGAACGGGTGTATTACACTTCGAAGTTACTTTACGGGTAATGCCTTTGAAAGGGTGGGCATTTTCATCCACACGTTTTTTTAAGCCTTAGCGTCCAGGGCTGTCTTCATGGGAGAAGTCCGCTCCGGCTGGTCGGGATTAAAAAGGACAAAGTAAGGGACTTGTGTGGATGAAAATAACCCTGAAAAAAGAGGGGGAGGAAAGGCCCGTAAGGAGGAAGTTGGGAAGTTTGGGAAGTTGGATCCGGGCCTTTTTTTAACCGGTTGATGATTTTCAGGGAGGTATAGCCTTTTTGGGACCATCAACCTTTGTTTGTTCCCCTTCGAACCCCCAACGCGGATGGGGGCTCGAGGTATTTCGTAGATGGAGTCCGGCTTTGGAAGTGATGAAGAAGGGACGAACAACTTCATCAGGAACCGCACAACATCTTGATGCATAAGTATAAGATATTTTAAATCAGGTCAAATTCAACGTATTTAAGAAGTTTATCAATATGATTGATTTGTCCACCCGGGCGTTCCGGTTGCAGGGGCCGAAACCACAACGGGCCGCCTTCCTGTATTAAGGACGACGGCCCGTTGCATGATTTTCTGGTGCTGATCAGGCAAAGAGTGCGGACATCAGTCGGGTGACACCGAAGCCCCCGATGGTCAGCCACCCGAAGAGGATCAGGGCCAGCCATACAGGCTTCATGCCGACGCCCCTGATGCGGCTGAAGTTGGTTTCGATACCCAGGGCGCACATGGCCATGGTGAGGATGAAGAGGTCCAGTTTGTTCCAGAAGGCCACCACGGGAGTGGGGATCACATTCATGGAGTTGATACCGGCCACGACAATGAAGAGGACGGCAAACCAGGGAATGGTGATTTTGCCGCGCTTACCTTCCTCGGCCCCTTTACGGCGCCCCAGCCAGATGCTGATCCCGATGAGAAAGGGGGCGATGAGCATCACACGGAGCATTTTCACGATGATGGCAGAGGATGCGGCCTCCGGGGAGATGGCGTTTCCTGCGGCCACGGCGTGGGCTACCTCATGGATGGTGCCTCCAATATAGATCCCGAAGAGCTTTTCGCTGATGTCGAAGAAGCCGGCTTTGTAGAGGGCCGGGTAGAGAAACATGGTCAGGGTCCCGAAGAGGACAACCGTTGAGACGGCCATGGCGCTTTTATGGGCATCGGACTTCAGCACAGGCTCTGTGGCAAGGACGGCCGCCGCACCGCAGATGGAGCTGCCGATGGAGGTGAGCATGGCCGTTTCATAATCCAGCTTGAAGAACTTGATGCCGAGAAAGCTTCCCATAAGAAAGGTCGATGTGGCCATGGTGACGCTTACGGCAAACCCGGCGGTTCCGACGGCTGCGATATCCTGGAAGGTGATACGGAATCCGTAGAGGATGACACCGAGCTTCAGCAGGGTACGGGTGGCAAACACGATGCCGGGCACCCACCTGGCGGGCAGTGCCATGCGCAGGGTGTTGCCGTAAATCATGCCGAGCATGATCCCGATGATCAGGGGGCTGACCCCCATTCTTTTGATGGGCGGAAATTCAGAACAGTAGATAGCTGTTGTGGCGAAAAGGGTGACGAAAAGGAGGCCGTTCATGGCATCTTTACGACTTTCTGCTGGAAAAAACATCGGTTACCGCTCCTTGTGTCCTGCTTTGAGTGGTCCGTTTAACGGGCCGAAATCGTGTGCGATACGTTGTGTCAGTTCGTCGGTGGCGTGAAGAAACACCTCTCCTGTGCCTTGCATGGGCAAGGATCCGGCGTTATTCAACGTGTGGGAGACGAACGTGAGTCAGGGTGTTTTGCATGGCTTTTAACCCAACGTATCCGGCCATGCGTTTCTGTCCCGGGGGGGTGGAGTTTTTTTCAGGATGTATCGGGCACCGGGCGGTGAGGACGTGCACGTGTCGCGCCGCCCGGTGCCGTGGAGATACAGACTGCTTTTTTTGTTGCTCCACTCCGTGAAGGAGATGAGCTTGTTTTATGAATAGGGCTGTGATAAGTCAAATTCATTGTATTTAAAAAGCTCATAAAAATATTTGATTTTTGTGGGTGATTGGTTTAAAATTCAAGGTGTTGTTTCGCGGAAAAGCGTTCAATGCCGGGGGAAAAGCAGACATACCGGCACGTTTCGGTTCTATATCAAGGAGATGATGTTACCATGCAGATGCGCATGACATTACGGCAGCTGGAGTTGTTCCTGGCTCTGGCAAAGAGGCCGCACATCGGGGAAGTGGGCAAAGAGGTGGGGCTGACTCAGTCGGCCGTATCCATGGCCATCAAGTCCCTGGAAGAGATTCTGGAGACGAGGCTTTTCGATCGGATCAACAAAAAGATCGTGTTGAATGAAAACGGGCGGCTTTTCCTCGGGCGGGTGGAGCACCTTGTGCTTGGCCTGAAGGAGGCGGAGTCCATCTTCAGGGATGAGCACCTTCATGGAGAGATCCGTGTGGGGGTGAGTTCGTCCATCGCAAACTATATTATTCCGAAGATCTTCTACAGCTTCATGCAGACCCACGACGGGGTGAGCTTTAAGATGGAGACGGGCAACACCCATGAGGTGGCCTCTCTTATTGAAAGCGGCCGTGTGGACATGGGGTTCATCGAAGGGGAGTACGACGGCCTGGATATCCAGCACGAGGTCCTCGGCAAGGATGAGCTCTACATTGTCACCGGGGATGCGTCCCTGGTGCGGGAGGAGCCCTACCGCATGGAGGAGCTTCTCGGAAGGCGCTGGGTGCTCCGTGAAAAGGGGTCCGGTACCCGAGAGACCTTCATGGGCCATTTGGGGGATCTGTCCAAAGCGCTGAACGTCTATATGGAGTTGGACCATACCGGTGCGGTAAAATCGATTCTGTCCAACAGGGACACGGTTTCGTGCCTTTCCCGGTACAGTGTGCAAAAAGAGCTGAAATACGGCCTTTTGTTCAGGCTCCCCGTGGAAGGGTATTCGTTTACGCGGTCCTTTTATACCATCTGGCACAAAAACAAGTTCATGAGCTCGCTCATCACCGCCTTCATTGAATTTACCCGTAGCTGGGACGGCATGTCGCGCTAAGCCGTTCCTGCCCTGCCATTTCCCCATGGGTCACCCTATCTAAGGTTGCCCTGCCGGGGCATTGCTTGTCCCGGCAGGGTAACTGTGATAATTTGGTGTCATAATAAATTGTTGTCCTTCCATCTCTTTTTGCGCCGACACCTGCGAAAACCGAGTCTTCCCTTCCTTACTATACAACCAGCCCATAAGAACGCACCTAACGCCTTTCCTCGGCAGGCCCGCCGAAGGCAGGCTTTTCCATTCACTTGAACCACAGAAGGCAGGAACGGGCTGCATCGCGTCACAAGGTCTTTAATCCTCATGCAAGCTGAAGGACGAACTGTTTTTCTGGCAGCCTGATCAATGTTTTGTTTGTGGAATTTCTCTTTGCTTGCGGCGGTGTCGCGGTGCCGGAAGCCAAACCTTTTCGGGAGAAGCCTCATGTCCCTTTCCGGCATTCCCTTGAAAACCTCTGAGCTTTTGGTGAAAGCCCTCGAAGGAGAGGGCGTTCGGCATGTGTTCGGCGTGCCGGGTGAGGAGAACCTCGATTTTCTGGAGGCCCTTCGCACGTCCACCATCCAGCTGGTCTTGACCCGGCATGAGCAGGCCGCTGCCTTTATGGCTGCGACGTATGGACGGCTCACCGGTCGTGCCGGGGTGTGTCTGGCCACCCTTGGCCCAGGAGCGGCAAATCTCGTGACCGGTGCGGCCTATGCCCGGCTTGGTGCCATGCCCATGGTGATGATCACCGGGCAGAAGCCCATTACCCGGAGCAAGCAGGGGCGGTTTCAGATCGTGGATGTGGTGAGCATGATGCGCCCCCTGACGAAGTTCACCCGTCAGATTGTCCATGGGAATACGGTCCCTGCCCTTGTCCGTGAATGCTTCCGCCTTGCCGAGGAGGAACGGCCCGGGCCGGTGCATCTGGAACTGCCCGAGGACATTGCAGGCGAGATGGTGGAGGGCTGGCACCTGATTCCGCGAAGGGCACCCTGTCTTAGTTGTGCGTCTCGTACCTCCATTGAAAAAGCGGCTGAGATGATTGAGGCGGCTGTCTCGCCGCTTCTGCTTATCGGGGCCGGGACCAACCGAAAGCAGGTGATCGAGCCGTTGAAGGCGTTCGTGGAGAAGACCGGGATCCCCTTTTTCAACACCCAGATGGGCAAAGGCGTCATTGGCGGGGCCCATCCGTTGTATATCGGCACCGCGGCACTGTCGGATAACGATTACCTGCATTGTGCCATCGACCGGGCGGATCTCGTGATCAACGCAGGTCATGATGTGGTGGAAAAACCGCCTTTCTTCATGGTGCCCGGGGGCAAGACGGTGATTCATGTCAACTACAGCCCGGCGGAGGTGGACACCGTCTATTTTCCGCAGCACGATGTGGTGGGGGATATCGGCAACAGCTTCACGCGACTTACGGAGAGGCTTGCCAAGAGTGACCACCACGACTTTTCCTACTTTATGAAGATCCGCAAGGAGGTGCTCGGGCATATGGGGATGGACGCCGACTCTCCCAGGTTTCCTTTGTTGCCCCAGAGGGTGGTGGCGGATGTTCGCAAGGTGTTGCCGCCGGACGGCATCGTCGCCCTGGACAACGGTATCTTCAAAATCTGGTTTGCCCGAAATTACAGGACCAACATGGACAACACCATCTTGCTGGACAACGCCCTGGCCACCATGGGGGCTGGCTTGCCCTCGGCCATGGTGGCGGCCATGCTCAACCCTGGCCGACGGGTCATGGCCGTCTGTGGGGACGGAGGATTCATGATGAACTCCCAGGAGATGGAAACGGCCGTTCGGTTGGGCCTCAACCTGGTTGTTCTGGTGTTGAGGGACGACGCCTATGGAATGATTCGCTGGAAGCAGTCCATGGTCGGGTATGCGGATTGGGGCCTGGAATACGGGAACCCTGATTTTGTGCTTTATGGAAAGGCATACGGCGCAGGCGGGCACCGGGTGGCGAAAGCTGACGCGTTGTTGCCGCTGATGGAGGACTGCTTTGAGCGGGGAGGGGTTCACCTTATTGAGGTGCCGGTGGATTATTCGGAAAACCAGCGGGTCTTGATTGATGAGCTGGCCGCCCGGGTGTGCCTGTTGTGATTGGTGACGGCGGGCAGCCTTTTGCGTCGCTTTATGCGTCGGACTCATTGAACAATAAACAGAATTTTATGAGGAGGACGATATGAAGGTGGAGGTGCGGTCCCCATGGGATGGGAAGGTTCTGGAAACGTTGCATATGGGCGGTATAGCCCATGTGGAAGAGTTGCTGCACAAGGCCACGGGGGTTCTTCGGAGTTGCAAGGCGTGGCTTCCCGTGTGGGAGCGTCGGGAGATCCTGTTGAAAACCGCGGCTGATGTGAAGGCGCGGCATGAGGTGCCCCCTCTTGCGCGGGAAGGGGGAAAGCCCCTCATGGACGCCAGGGTGGAGGTGACCCGTGCCATCGGCGGCATTGAGCTGGCCGCAGAGGAGATGGGCCGCATGTCCGGTCGGGAGGTGCCCATGGGGCTGACTCCTGCCTCCACCGGACGTCTTGCCGTGACGATCCGAGAACCCATCGGCGTGGTGGTGGCGGTGAGCGCGTTCAATCATCCTTTGAACCTGATTGTTCACCAGGTGATGCCAGCGGTGGCCACGGGATGTCCGGTCATTGTCAAGCCGGCCACGCGGACGCCTTTGTCATGCCTGGCGCTGGTGGAGTGCCTGCACAGGAACGGGCTTCCCGAAGCCTGGTGCCAGGTGGCGCTCCTCGGCCGTTCAGAGGCAGAAGCGCTGGTGACGGATTCCCGCGTTGATTATTTCAGTTTCATCGGCTCGGCAACGGTGGGGTGGGGGCTGCGAAGCAAATTGGCGCCGGGGACCCGGTGCGGCCTTGAGCATGGGGGCGCGGCTCCCGTGGTTGTGGGAGAAGGGGTTGACCTGGACCTTCTGGTGCCTCCCCTTATGAAAGGTGGATTCTATCATGCCGGCCAGGTGTGTGTGTCGGTTCAACGGGTCTTTGCCATGAAGGGCATTGCAGGGGAGCTCGCAGCCAAGATGGCCCAGGCCGCATCGACACTGATTGTGGGGGATCCCACCGACAGCACCACCGATGTGGGGCCTTTGATTCATTCCGGGGAAGCGGACCGGGTAGATGAGTGGGTGAAGGATGCGGTCAAGGACGGAGGCCAGGTGCTGTGTGGCGGCGTCAAGGTGGCCGAATCCGCCTACGCCCCGACGATTGTTATGGCCCCCCCCGAAGCGGCCCGGGTTTCCACGGAAGAGATTTTCGGGCCGGTGATCTGTGTCTACCCCTGTAAGGACGTAAACGAAGCGGTGCGACGCGCCAACAGCGTCAAGATGGCTTTCCAGGCCTCGGTGTTTACCCAGAATATCGATACCGCCATGCACGTTGCCCGTCACCTTGACGCATCGGCCGTCATGATCAACGACCATACCGCCTTCAGGGTAGACTGGATGCCCTTTGGCGGCAGGCGTGAGAGCGGCCTGGGTGTCGGGGGCATCGGCTATACCATGCGTGAGATGACCCAGGAAAAATTGATCGTTCTTCATCACCGGTAGGGGTTCAGGCTTGGGCTCATTACCCAACCGCTTATAAAACAAAAAAGGGTCAGGCAAATCAACTTGACAAAATTCCTTGTATCATGTCACATGATTATGTGTTGAAAATTGCACGATATTTTTTGTCTCTTGCCATCATTCTTTTCAACTCAGAACCAGCATCCCGTCATTTCGATGCCATATGATTCGATAAGGAGGTTATGTATGCCTCGCAGCCTTCGAATGCTTGTGCCGGATCGGGCCTGTGCCTATCACATTATTTCTCGAACCGCCCTGGACGGGCTTCCCTTTGACCCTCGGGACAAAGATGAGTTGGTACGGCTCATCAAATGGCTCAGTACCGTCTATTTTGTCGATGTTCAGGGGTATTGCATCATGGGGAATCATTTTCATATCCTCGTTGTCGTGCATCCTGATCTCGCCGCAACCGATGCTGAAATAAGGCGGCGATATGTTTTGCGGTATGGCTCCAAACGCGTGTTTCCAGAGTCGGAGATGGCACGGTTAAAGTCGAAATGGTGCAACCTTTCAGAATATGTCAAAGAGGTAAAACAGACGTTTTCGAGGTTTTATAACAAGAGAAGGGACCGGAAAGGGACGCTGTGGGGGGATCGATTTAAAAGCGTCATTGTCGAAGACGGTGGCGCGATGCTCAACTGCCTGGCGTACATAGACCTAAATCCTGTCAGGGCGGGGATCGTCAATCGCCCGGAGGATTATCGCTGGTGCTCGCTGGGGTACCATGCGCAGACCGGGAACCGGGACACGTTTCTGTGCGATGATTTTGGCCTTTTGGAATTCGGAACGTTTTCTTCGGACGAGCGACTCATCAGGTACCGTGAATATGTCTACCATGCCAGTGCCATTGACAAAGTGGGAGCCGCAAAAATTGAAAGCAGTATCCTTGAAAAGGAAATTAAGAGCGGTTTTCGAATAGGTAAGGCAAAGTGCTTGGAATATCGTGCAAGGTTTTTTACGGATTCCGGTGTCATCGGCTCCCAGAGTTTTGTTGAAGGGATGATTCATCATTTCAAATCGTCTGTTCCGGCTAAGCGAAAAAGGGTTCCCCGTGAAATATCAGGGTTCGAGGGGCTGTTTACACTGAAGCGTTTGAGCCGTGTCTGAAGGGTTTGGCTTATGGCGGACTCACGCTGGGTGTGTTGGCAAGGTGACGTGCGCGTGCAGAAAGGATCGGGAGATCAAGAGCATCCGGTGGCCGCGTGGTTTTGTCTTCTTGATAAAGAGCAGTAAACGGAAAGGCGGATCTTGAGGGGACGCTACACGTATTTTTACCGGGACGGTTGTTTGCCTGATGGCATATGAAAATTTAGTTTCTTTTATAACGAGAATTACTTCCATAAGCGTTGTCGGCTGAGTGGAGAGCCGTCTGCATATTTGTCCGAAGAACGGATTTGTTTTTTGTCAATTTTTTGCCTGACCCTTTTTGTTTTCCAATCCATCCTTTCGTTTTCCTCAATTGGCATCGAAACCATACTCGACGTTTTTTAAGAACATTTGCCTGACTCCTAAAGAAAATAAAATTGTGCAGGGGATGAAGGGAGACTAATGATGTATAGTGTGATGGTTGAATGTTATGAATCCTCAATGGGTTATATCTGTCGCGTTCCTTTCTTCCACCGATCCTGAAAAGACTCTGAGCCTGTGGCATCGCCTTTGTTTTGCCCATCATGGCAACAGCGCCCCGGAGTGCTTCAAACACGGGGCTTCACGCAACGTATACACCAACAACAGGGATACCAAACCAGAAGAGGGAGAGCCGCCATGAAGAAACGATGGATGCTTGCCGCTGTGGTCGTGTGGATGATTATCGGTGTGGGGGTGGTCAACGCCATGAAACCGGAGCCCGATCCGGATAAACTGTGGCGATACATCACCGAGGTGTCCGCCTATGATTCCTGGGGATTCTGGGGAGATCACGTCGGGCTCCAAGCCGGGGGCGCGCCCCATGGACCCTTCCACAAGGTGTTTGTGAACAAGCTGGGCCTTGATTCCAAAAAGCCCCCCGTGCGGTACGGCACCCTTATTGTCAAAGAGAATTACGGTGATGAGATGGGAAAGGATTTAAAAGCCGTCACGATCATGTACAAAGTCAAAGGCTATAATCCCGAGGCCGGCGACTGGTTCTGGGTAAAGTACAGCCCCGAGGGAAAAGCGGAAAAATTCGGGCGCCCCCAGGGATGCATCGACTGCCATGCCTCCATGGTGGATCAGGATTACATCATGGTTCACGGGTTTGGTGCGGAAGAGGAGTAAACTGCCCCAGGCCACAAGGCACGGGCATGCTTGCTGCCTCGTTCCCTGAACAGGGACCGGAAACAGATGTGTTTCCGTCGGCGTAACATTACAAAGAAGTCATTTGTTCTGCTGTTGTGGCGGGGTGTAAAGTGACCGCATGTTTCCCTTTGGGAGATATGCGGTTTTTTTTGTGTGAACCTTATGGAAAGTGTTTCGGCAGGGGTCTGTACCGGTTTTGTTCCCCTTGAAACCTGACCCCAAAATGATTATATATTTGCTGCCATTCTTTGAAGCAATGGGACTGTATTTTGACGTCCTGCGTGCTTTGGTAAAGGAAACGATCGCAGGGTGTTGTATGGACGATCCTCTTGAATCCCGTAACAGGGAAACTGCAACCTGCTTTCGAGAAACATGCCGCTACCGTGGCTTTGCCACCCTCGTCGTCGGAGCTTGTTTACTCTGTTATCCTGAAATGGAGCAGCGGACCTGGAAAAAACGATGACTGTCGCGTGATTGTGTTGAGCCCCAAACGTGTTCGGGTTGAACCTCATGTCTGAGCTGACCGGAGAAACTACATATGGAAGAACTCAAAGCAAAAGTGGAAGAGGCCCATGGCCGTATCAACGCCGTTCGCCAGGAGATCGGCAAGGTGCTTGTGGGACAGACGAAACTGGTAGACGGGCTGCTCATGGGACTTTTCACCCGTGGGCATATTCTCATCGAAGGGGTGCCGGGCCTTGCCAAGACCAGCGCGGTGAAGGCCGTTGCCGACGCCGTGGACGCTGAATTCAAGCGCATTCAGTTCACTCCGGACCTGTTGCCGGCAGACCTTGTGGGAACCGAGATCTACCGCCCCCAGTCATCGGATTTCGTCACGCGCAAAGGGCCCTTGTTTCGCAATATTATCCTTGCCGATGAGATCAACCGGGCCCCGTCCAAGGTGCAGTCCGCGCTTCTGGAGGCCATGCAGGAACGCCAGGTGACCATCGGAGACCAGACCTTCCCCCTTCCCGACCCATTTCTCGTCTTGGCCACCCAGAACCCCATCGAGCAGGAGGGAACCTACCCCCTTCCCGAAGCCCAGGTGGATCGCTTCATGTTCAAGCTCCTCGTGGAGTACCCCAGCAAGTCCGAAGAGAAAGAGATCATGCGCCGGGTGGGGTTCGAGGTCCCGGAAGCGATTCGTGCGGTCCTCTCCCCCTCAGACCTTTCGGCCATCTTCGACCTGATCCACGAAATCTACATGGACGAAAAGCTCCGGGACTACATCGTGGATTTAGTCTGCGCTACCCGCGAGCCTGCCGAGGTGGACGACGACCTGGCCGCATGGATCCGGTTCGGCGCCTCCCCCCGGGCCACCATTTTCCTGAGTCTTGCGGCACGTGCCTGGGCCTTTCTCCAGGGCCGCACCTACGTGACCCCCCAGGACGTCAAACAGATCGCGCCGGACGTCCTGCGCCACCGTATCATCGCCTCCTACGAGGCGGAAGCAGAGGACATCACCACAGACACCATCATCGAGCGGCTCTTCGAGAGGGTGGAGGTGCCCTGATATGCTGCCTGCCGAGGTGCTGAAAAAAATCAAGCGGATCCATATCCGAAGCCGCCGCATGGCCGATACCATGATGGCGGGGCACTACCGATCTGTCTTCAAAGGCGCGGGCATGGAGTTCGAAGAGGTGCGGGAGTACACCCCCGGAGATGAGATCCGCAGCATCGACTGGAAGGTCTCCGCCCGCATGGGCCGCCCCTTTATCAAGCAGTTTCGCGAAGAACGCGAAATGGTGGTGATGCTCCTCATCGACATGAGCCGCTCCGGGTTTTTCGGAACCGGGGAGAACTTAAAGGTGGACAAGGCAGCGGAGGTGGCCTCGGTCATCGCCTTCAACGCCATCAAAAACGGGGACAAAGTGGTGATCCGCGACCGACCGGGTGGAGCAGTACATCCCCCCCAAGAACGGCTCCGCCCATATCTGGCGAGTTATCCGGGAGATTTTTACCTTTACCCCATCATCCCGGGGCACCGACATCGAAGAGGCCGTGGCCTTTCTGGCGAGGGTCTGCCGCAAGCGCACGGTAAGCTTCGTGATCTCCGATTTCCTCTCCGACCCCTGCACCCGCACCCTGCGGCTGGTGGGAAGAAAACATGAGCTCATCTCCATTCTCCTTTCCGACCCCGGGGATTTTCTGCTTCCCTCCGGCGGGCTCCTCACCACCCGGGATTTTGAAACCGGCCGCACCGTGGTCCTCGACGTGTCCAACCGCCGGTGCCGGGAAAAGGTACGCCAGGTCAAGCTGTCCGAAAAGGCAGAGATCATGGATGAGATGAAGCGCGCCGGGTTGGACGTCATCGAGCTCTCCACCGAGGCCTCCACCACGGACGCCCTTACCCGGTACTTCACCTGGCGGGAAGGGAGGAGGCGCTGATGACATCCCCGATTCAAAAGATTCTTCTGGCTCTGTTTCTGGTGTTTGGCCTGGCCGTGACCTGCCTGCACGCCGATGAGGCATCCCAGCCCATCGCACCTCTTGCGCCTGACTCCCCCGCCATTGCTCCCCAGGCCCCGGATAAGGCCCCCATGACCGATATCCACGACATCGCCCCGCCTCGATTCACCGGGCTCTCCTCGGGGGTGAAGAAGGCCATGTTCTATGGCGGGCTTGCCCTTGGGGTCGTGGTCCTGGTGCTTACAGGGCTCTGGCTCTGGTTCCGGCGCAAGCAGGGCCCGAAAAAGGTCCCGGAGATCTACCAGCCGCCGGACGCCCTGGCCCTCATGGCCCTGGATCGCATCGAGCCCCTTATGACACAGGACGGCAAGGCCTTTTACTTTGAGCTTTCCGAAACAGCAAAGCACTACCTCAAGGGGCGCTTTGGCCTGGATGCCCCGGAGATGACCGCAGAAGAGCTGCTTCCGGCCTTGTCCGGCCTGCCGGTTACTCCTGACCAGAAAAAAACGGTCTCCGGTCTGTTTGCCCACGCCGAGCCCGTGAAGTTTGCCGGAATCGCGCCCGACGCCGGGATCATGGCCGGGGATTTTTCCGCCATCCGGCGGTTTGTCACGGACACGGCCCGGGATCCGGACGAGGATGCACCAGATAACGACTGAGTGGGTCCTCCACCTGAAACGTTTTTGCGGGGCGCTTTCACGCGACCTGCCGGAGGCATAACATGTTTGAGTTTGCAACGCCGTGGGCGTTTCTTTTGATGGGGGCCTTTCCGGTCCTCTGGTGGGCGGGTCGGCGGCGCAAGGCACCGGCCTTGAGGGTGTCCACCACCGTTTCCTTTTCTCTGGTGGAGCGGTCCTGGGCCGTGTCCGGCGCGAAGTTGGTGCCTTTGTGTGCCTTTGTGGCCCTTTTTTTGATGATCGTTGCCCTTGCTCGGCCGCGCTTGGGTGTTGAGCACAGCATGGTAAAGACCGCCGGGGTCAACATCGTTATTGCCCTGGACACCTCGGGCAGCATGGCCGCCCTGGACTTTACCCGTGAGGACAAGACCGTCAATCGCCTGGACGCCGTCAAAGAGGTGGTGGACCGGTTCGTGGCGGCTGGGAACGGGGGATTGCATCGGGCTGGTCTGTTCCGGCACTGAAGGGATCACCCAGATACCCCTGACTCGGGATTACAACACCATCTCGTCAATCCTTAAAGAGGTGGAGATCGGCGCGGCAGGGGAGCAGACGGCCATCGGCGATGCCCTGGGCATTTCCCTGAAGCGTCTGGAAGACATCGAGAGCACCTCCAACGTCATCGTGCCCTCACGATGGAATAGACACCGCAGGGAACAAACTCACCCCCATGCTCTCTGCCGAGCTGGCCGCCAAACGGGGCGTCAAGGTCTACACCATCGGCGTGGGCACCAAGGGCAAGGTGCCCTTCCTTGTGAACCATCCCCTGTTCGGTAAGCGCTATGTCTATCAGGAGGTCTCCATGGACGAGGAGACCTTGAAAGGGATCGCGGCCAAGACCGGCGGTCTCTACTTCCGGGCCGAGGACGCCGAAGGCATGCACAGATCTGGGCCATCATCGACCGCATGGAAAAGAGCGGGAGCGAGGGCGACCTCCTGGAACTGAAGATCGCGAGTACTACCGCATTCCCCTTCTCCTGGCCGTGGCGCTTCTCCTGGCCTCCGTCATCCTGGGTAACACACGATTTTTGAGGGTACCATGACCTTTGCAGACTCACACATGCTTTACCTGATCTGGCTCGTACCTGCCGTGGCCGCGCTCTTCGCCTGGGGCGGCATGCGGCGCAGGCGATCTCCTTTGCCTCGGAAAAAAGCCGGGCCTCGGTGCTTCCGGAGCGCACAACGGGTCGCCGGCGGGTCAAGGCGACCCTCATGGTCCTGACGACCTTAAGCCTCATCCTCGCCCTGGCCGGGCCGCGCTACGGGTATGTCTGGCAGGAGGTGGAGCGAAAAGGCGTGGACATCGTGGTGGCCCTGGACTGCTCCAAGAGCATGCTGGCCGAAGACGTGAAGCCGTCTCGTCTGGAGCGGGCCAAGCGGGAACGACCGCCTCCGGCGATGCTGGAAGGGGACCGCGTCGGGCTGGTGGCCTTTGCAGGAGAAGCCTTTCTGCAGTGTCCCCTCACTTTGGACTACAGCTCCTTTAATATGTTTCTGGACGCCCTGACCCCTTCATACCTGCCCGTGGGCGGCACTGACCTCGCAGGGGCCCTTGCCGTCTCCATGGAGGCTTTCAAGGCAGAAGACGCCACGGACAAGGCGGTGATCCTCATCACCGATGGAGAGAGCACCGACGGCAACCCCGAAGAGGTGGCAAAAAAGGCGGCGGAGCTCGGGATCAAGGTCTTTACCATCGGTGTGGGCAGCAGGGAAGGGGTGCCGGTGCCCGATGCAGGCGGCGGGTTCAAGAAAAACCGGGACGGCAGCATCCTGCTCTCCAAGCTCGACGCCGCCACCCTCAAGCGCATGGCCGCCATCACCGGGGGCAGCTTTGTGCGGTCCGTGGCAGGGGACATGGACTTAGACGTCATCTACACCCAGGGCATCCGCAAGACCATGGAGGCCCGGTCCCTGGAGAGCTCCCGCAAGAAGGTGTGGGAGAACAGATACCAGTGGTTTCTGGCAGCGGCTGTTGCCTTCCTGCTTGTCTACCTCGGCCTTGGAGACGCCAGGAAAAACGGCACCGTTGCCCTGGTGGCCCTGTGCCTGTTTCTGCCCCGATACGCCAGCGCCCTGGATCTGGCCTCCCCTCTGGAAAAGGGGGTGGCGGCCTTTGACACCGGGGACTACGAGGGGGCCCTGACCCACTTCATCGACGGGCAGCTCAACGACCCGGACAACCCGGCCATTGATTTCAATATCGGCACCGCCTATTATCGCCTGGAAAAATTCGACGAAGCTGCCAACAGCTTTGAGCGGGCCGCCCGTTCCGAAGACCCCTCCCTTAAAAACAAGGCGCTCTACAACCTGGGCAACAGCCGGTTCAAAAAAGGCGAGGTCAAGGAGGCCATCGAGACCTGGGAGAACCTCCTTAAAGAGGCCCCGGAGGACAAACGGACCGCCGAAAACCTGGACTTTGCGCGAAAACGGCTGGAAGAGATGAAACAGCAGCCCAAAAACCAGCAGGGGAAAGGCGACAACCAGCCCCAAAAGGACGGAGAGCAAGAGTCACAAGACTCCCAGAATTCCGGCCAGCAGGGCCAGGGGCAGAAAGACCAGAGCCAGAAAGATCAAGGGCAACAGGGGGCCCAGGGGGGGCAGAATCAGCAGCCATCCCCTGACCCGGAAAAATCCGGGGACGAGAAGGCTGGTCAACAGCAACAGGCCTCTTCCCCCGATCCTGCCGATGCCAATCCCGCAGGCGGCCAGCCCGGAGATGAAGCCCCCGGCGCGGAGGAGAATCAGGCGATGGGCAGCCAGGGCGAACCCGGGGATGAGGAGATGCAGCAGGCCGCCTCGGCCCTCAACCGATTGAAGGACAAACCCGGCGGCGTCATGATGCGGCGCGCCGAAAAACGACGTGTGGAAAAGGACTGGTAGATGAAACGCTTGTTTCTTTTTTTGATAACGATACTGCTCTTGGGGTCTTCGGCCTCCGGTGTCCAGGCCCAGGGGGCCCGGGCCGTGGTGGATACCAACCGGTTGCGGCTGGGAGAGTCCCTGACCCTGCGCGTCATCGCCGATTTTGACGACGCCCGGGTGGCGATGCCCGAGCTGGCCGATTTTCGCGTGTCGCCCAGGGGTACCAGCTCCCGGGTTCAGATGATCAACGGAACCACCACCCGGGAGGTGGAGAGCCTCTTTCTGCTCATCCCCTTGCGAACCGGTCAGCTCACCATTCCGGCCATTCCCGTCCGTGGAAAGGGCGTGCAGGCCGAGACCCGGCCCATTGTGGTGCAGGTGGACGAGCGCAGCGCCGCGTCAACCTCGGATCAGCCCTGGTCGGTGACGGCCGAGGTCTCCAACACCTCGCCTTACGTGGGGGAGCAGGTGGTGTGGACGTTCAGGTTTCAAACCGCGGCCGCCTTTCAGAACGCGCGCCTGGGAAAACCCGATTTTAACGGTTTCTCCTCGGACGAGATGGGGGAAGGCCGGGCCTTTGAACAGGTGATCAACGGCAGGCGCTATGCCATCCACGAAGTCACCGAGCTGCTCACCCCTCAGAAAGCAGGTGCTTTTGAGATCCAGCCGGCAAGTTTGTCTGTCTCCGTGGTCACGGGGCGCTCCCGCAGGTCCCGGGATCCTCTTTTCGATGATTTTTTCTCCACCCGCAACGTCATGGAGCAGAAGCTTCTCACCACTGAAGCCGTTGCCCTTACCGTTCGGCCCCTGCCGCCGTACTCTGGGAAAACCCCTTTTTCAGGGCTTGTGGGACATTTTTCCCTCACAGCTGCCCTTGAAAACGAGGAGGTTAAGGCCGGAGACCCCCTGACCCTGACCCTGACGATCCAGGGCACGGGCAATATCCGCGATGCCGCTTCCCCCCTTGTCTTTCTGCCCGAGGGCATGAAGCAGTACGGGGACACCCCCGTGGAGGAGATCGCCATGGGACCCTCCGGGTGGCAGGGGAAAAAGACCTTTAAAACAGCCATCGTGCCCCTCAAACCAGGAAACGTGACCATCCCGTCCGTTTCCTTGGTGTGGTTTGACCCCAAAGCTGAAACCTATCGCACGGGGCAATCCGGGCCACTTACCTTTACCGTAACAGAAAACACCGCCGCCGAGGCCGTGGAGGTGTTTCAGGCAGGGGCCGGGGATGCTCCTTCTTTGACACCGGAAAAAAAGGATGTCCGCCTCAAAGGCCGAGACATCCTTCCCTTAAATGTGGACCCGGACGCCGTTGTTCACAGGGCGCCCATGGATGTGACTACCCTTTTGGCCTTGCTGGCAGGGCCCTTTGGGGTGTTTTTGATTCTTGTGGCGGGGCTCAAGCGCTTTGCCCGCGGCCTCAGCGTGGGCCAGGCCCTGGGGCGCAAGGCTTCGGGTAAGCTGAAAGAAGCGGAAAAATCTGTGGGTGACACCGATCAGTTTTACGGCGTCCTTCACGCCGCCCTGGTGGCCGTCATGGGAGCCCTTGCAGGACGCCCCGTGGAAGGGTTGACCGGGAATGATATCCGGCAGATCGTGTCCCGGGCCGGTGGGAAGCCTGAGGCCGCTGAATCGAGCGTGGCTATTCTGGAGGCCGTGGAAGCCGCCCGGTACGGCGGCGCCGCCGAAGGAGAGGGGGGCCGCAAGGAAAAAGTCCGGGCCCTGGCGCAGCTCTTGAAGGAGGTGAAGGCATGAAGCGTCTGTTGTGTATCCTGATTTTGTTGATCCCCGCCGTGGCCTTTGGCAGCGAATTCTCCAAGGCCTTTTACGACGGCATCGCCCACTACGAAAAGGGCTGCTACGACGACGCCCTGGAGAGCTTTCTCTCCATCTCCCGCCAGGGCATTGTAAACGGTAAACTCGCCTACAACCTGGGCAATACCTACATGCAGAAAGGGGACCTGGGTCGCGCCGTTCTCTGGTACGACAGGGCCCATCGCCTCATGCCCGGGGACCCGGACCTGACCTTCAACCGGAACCAGGCCCTCTCCCAGGTGAAAGACCGCCAGGAGGAGACACAAAACCCGGTGGTGTCCGTTCTTTTCTTTTGGAAGCAGGGGCTCTCCCTGAAAACCCTCCAGCAGCTTGCCGTGGGCTTGGGAGTGCTCTTCTGGGGCCTTTGGGCTTTGGCGATCCTTTTGCGCAAGACACCCCTTAAAACCGCAGCTGCCGTAAGCGGCGCCCTGTTTCTTCTTCTGGCCTCCACGGCCCTCTGGGACACCGTTTCCGACGCGCGCATTCAAAGGGGCGTGGTGCTACCCCAGGCCGTCTCCGTGCGTTCAGGCCTTTCGGATACCGCCACCGAGCTTTTTGTCCTCCACGCAGGCAGCCGGGTCACCGTGGAGCAGGAGCGCAGCGGCTGGGTCCGCATCGCCTTTGCCCAGGGTAAGATCGGTTGGGTCAAAAAAGAGAGCGTCGGGGTGATTTGAGGTGGCAAAGAAAGCCTCAACCGAGCCGATTCCATTGGAGCACCGCACTCCTGTGCGGCATTGGCAAGACAACGGCATCCCGGGCCATGCCTTCGGACCAGACAGTCAATAGGATTTCATAACAACAAGACAGTTCATCCTGTTGCCCGAAAAAGCCGCATGGAGTGGGGCGCTCCACAACCGATCCGACGCCATTGGAGCGTCGCACTCCTGTGCGGCATTGGCAAGACAACGGCATCTCGGGCCATGCCTTTGAACCAGGCAGTCAATAGGGTCACTTCACAACAAGACGGTTCACCCCGTTGCCCGAAAAAGCCGCATGGAGTGGGGCGCTCCATAACAGATCCGACACCATTGGAGCGCCGCACTCCTGTGCGGCATTCGCAGGCCAATGGCATCCCGAACCATACTTTCAGATCGGGCGGTCAACATGATCATCCTGGCACAGGAGGAAGCATGACGCACCTTGGGTGGTATTCCCGGGGGTACCTTCCCCATTGCGATGCACCGGGCGCTTTGCAGGCCATAACTTTTCGTCTTGCCGACAGCCTTCCCCTTGATGTGTTGAAGAAGATGGAAAGAGACGTTGCGGCATCACCTGAGGGCCAAAAGAGCCGTAGATTGCGCCGGCGCATCAATGAGTGGCTCGATACAGGGTATGGGTCGTGTCTTCTGAACCATCCGGAATGCGCGACAGTTGTTGCCGACTCGTTTCGGTATTTTCATCAAACGCGTTATGAACTCATCGCATGGGTGGTGATGCCCAACCATGTTCACCTTGTTATCCGGCAATATGAGGGCTGGCCCCTGGGTGGGGTGATTTGAAGCTGGAAGGTCTTTACCTCAAAGAAGATCAGGGAAGTACATGGGGAGCCACTGCCCGAGAACATTTGGCAACGCGGCTTTTGGGATCGGTTGATTCGAAATGAACACCACTATGAAGCGGCCCTTCAATACATCGCCAACAACCCTGTACATGCAGGGCTTGTGGCTTCTTCCCATGAGTGGCCGTGGATGGGCTTGCCCTAATTTTTGAAAAGCCGCACGGAGTGCGGCGCTCCATAAACGAACGTCGTTTGGAATGCCGCATTCCGGTATGGTAACTATGCCGGTCTATTCAAAGGAGATCACCGTCCCCGTGTGGACCGAACGATACGTGTCTCCCAGCCGGGAGATGAGCCCTTTAAGGTGGTCGGGCCCGCCGCTGCAGTGGCAGATCATGATGTGGGGGATGGCTTCTTTTATGAAGTAGTCGGTGGTTTTTTCGATGCGGGAAGGGGCGGCCTCCACCAGATGGGTGCCGCCGATGACCGCATGGATGGGTTCCCCAAACTCTTTTTTGACCTTTTCCAGGATGTTCACCACCCCGGGGTGGGAGCAGCCCAGGACCACCACCAGGCCGCGGCAGGTTTTCAGCACAAGGGTCTGCTCCTCGGAAAAGTCGTCCACCACGCGGCCGTCATCTCTTTCCACCACAAATCGCTGATTGATCTTCTCAAAGGGGCTGGTCCTTTCAAAGCCTGTCACCGAGAATACCCCCGGGAAAACTTCCTTTGTGCCCCCTTCCAATTCGTTTACGGCAACGTTTGCCTGCTCAAGCTCCTCCTTCGAAAACGCGTTGCCGAGAAAGGCCTCTCCCGTCTCCCTAAATCCGTATTTCCTGTCGAAAAAACCGGGCCTCACAAAAAGATTCGTCTTTTTCCCGGCAGCTTGTTCCACAAAGGCCTTGTACCCGCCGGAGTGGTCGTAGTGGCCATGGCTGATGAAGACAGAGTCCACGGCATCGGTTTGGATGCCAAGGCGTTCCGCATTTTTGAGGAAGAGGCCCGTTGCCCCGGTATCAAAGAGAAACGTGGTGTCTCCGGCCTTGATGTGAAAGGAGAGGCCGTGTTCGGCTTCCAGGTTCGGATTGTCGCCCAGGGTGTTCTCCACAAGGGCGGTGAGGGTGACCTTCATGATGGGTATCCTTATATCCTTTTGCACATGAGAGACCGCCCGGCATGGATCGGGTGGTCGATAACTTTTTTTTCAGGGTGAAGTATTGTGCGGGGCGAAACAGATGTCAATGCCCCATGGGGGAAATATCAGGCGTCGGGTTTCAGCACGCCCAGGAGGATGTTCCGAAAGTCGGAAAACCGGTAGGGCTTCACGGCAATGGCTTTGATGCCGAACTCTTCGTAGCGGGACATGATGGGATCGCTGGCGTAGCCGCTGGAGATGATGATTTTTGCCTCGGGGTCCATGGCCAGGATCTGCTCCGATGCCTCCCGGCCCCCCATGCCCCCGGGGATGGTCAGGTCCAGGATTACCGCATCAAAGGGCGTTCCTTCTTCGAACTGGCTTCGGTATGCGCGGACCGTCTCCGAGCCTTCCACGGTGAAGGTGGGGACGATGCCCATCTTGCCCAGGATGGTCTCAATGATTTTTCGGATCACTGCCTGGTCATCCAGAATAAGGACGCGGGCCCCCTCGGCGCTGGTGTCGCCCAGGGGCTCCGGCTGTTTATCGGGGGCCTCGGCAGGGCGGATGTCGGCTGCGGGAAGGTCCACGGTGAAGACGGTGCCCTTGCCCTGTTCGGTATCCACGGAGATGGTGCCGCCGTGCTTGGTGACGATGGCATGTGTGGTGGCCAGGCCCAGGCCGCTGCCCGTGGTTTTGGTGGTAAAGTAGGGGTCGAAGATTTTGTCCAGGTGCTCCGGGTCGATACCGGTACCGGTGTCCCTCACCGTAATGCGGACGATTCGGCCGCCTGTTGCCCGGACGTTTTTTGCCGTCAAGGTGACGATCCCTCCGGTGGCCATGGCCTGATGGGCGTTGATGATGAGGTTACCGATGATCTGGCTGAGCTGGCCCTTGTCCGCAGCCACGGGCCACAGATCGTCGTCGATGGCGGTCTCCAGCCGGGTGTTGAGCCCGTGGGTGGCAAAGGTGGCGGCGTCGCTGAGGGTTTTCCCCACGTGAATGATTTTTTTCACCGGGGCTTCGTTTTTGGCAAAGGTGAGAAACTGGCCGGTAAGGGCCACGGCCGCTTCCATGGACTCCTCGGCAGAGGAGAGGTACGTCAGGGCTTCATGATCTGTGGGCAGGGCCAGTTTTGCCATGGAGACGTTGCCGTAGAGCCCGGTGAGCAGGTTGTTGAAGTCATGGGCGATGCCGCCGGCAAGGATTCCCAGGGATTCGAGCTTCTTCATCCGCAGGGCCTCCTCTTCGGCCTTTGTTTTGTCCGTGATGTCTTTGAAAACAAAAACGGCGCCGGTGATAAGCCCCTCTTCGTCGCGGGTGGGGGCCATGTTGCAGGAGATTCTGAAGGGGGCGCCGCTGCGGGATACCAGGACGGCTTCGGTGGTGGTGTCCGTTGGCTGCCGGGCCGCGGGGACGCTGAGATCCGGAGGGGGCAGGGGGCGGGCCGTGTGGGTATCCCTGAGCCGGAAAATTTCGGCCATGGGCTTGCCGCAGGCATCGGCCAGGGACCAGCCGGTGAGGATTTCGGCAGCAGGGTTGAGGCGGGTGACGGTGCCCTCGGTGTCGGTGACCATGACCCCGTCTCCGATGGAGTCCAGGGTGATGCGCAGGTTCTCCCTGCTGTCCCGGAGTTTTTTGGTTTGCCGGCCCACCTGTTTCCTCAGGCTCGTGGTCCAGGCCCATAGCAGGAAGATAATGGAGAGCACAATGCCCGCCATGACTTCGAGGCTGATGACCAGGCTGTCTGGCACCCACCTGTCCCCCGGGCTGATCCATCGGCGATAAATGTCCCTGCGGCGGTTCGGCGGGATGTTGTCCACGGTTTTTTCTATGATGTCGAAGAGCTCCGGGGTATCTGGGGAGGTTGCCAGGGCCACGCGGTTGAGAAAGCGGGTCCTGCCGGCAATGTGCACGTTGGTGAGCCCTAAGGCCTCAATGAGGTAAGAGGCCTCCATGCTGTTGGCGATCATGGCATCACAGGTCCCGGACGAGACCGCGTGGAGACCTTGAATGCTGCTTTTTACTCCAGTGATGGCGATGTGGGGGTAGTGGCGTGCCAGGGTGGTGTGGACCGTGTCGTGGGCCACCGCGCAGAGGGTTTTTCCTGCAAACTCCAGAATGCCCGTTGCGTGGCTGGTTTTACGGGTGATGATGGCGTAGGGCACTTTGACTATCGGGGCGGTGACGAAAAGGTTTTCCGGCCCTTCCCTGGACCGGCTGGCAGCCAGGATGATTACGTGGCGGTTCTGCTCGGCATGGGCCAGAAGATCGCCCCACCGGGCAAAGGGACGAATGGGCAGCTGCAGGCCCAGGTTTTTTTCTATTTCACGGAGGTAGTCCACAAACAGGCCGTCATAGGCTCCGCTTTCGTCGCGGAAGGTGAAGGGGGGGCGATCCTCCTGCAGGAGGACCACAAGGTGCTTCCCATTGGTCGCAAGCCAGTCCTGCTCTTCCTGTGTCAGGGGAAGGGGGGATTCAGTCCGGCAGGCCGAAAGGCAAAGGAGGCCGATGAAGACCACCTGCAGGCGGCGGAGCCTCCGCCCTCCGGCCGCAGGCAATGGGGTGTGGGCCATGGGTCCTCTGTCCGCTTGGGGTGGGTGGATGTATTGAGAATACCACAAAATATCCATCGGGTGGAAGGCGGAGGCTCAAGACGGGTCGACTTTCACCCGTCCGGGCCACCGCAGCCCACAGAAGGCCAGTGTATCCTAATGCCGTGGCTCAAGCAGGGCCTCGTCGGTTTTTTTTTCCATGCGTCCCATGGAGCAGAAGATGCCGATGACGCTCAGGACAGTGAAGATGAGAAAGCCGGTGCCCATGGCCTCCACAAAGGCGCCTGCGGTTTGACGGGTCACCGGGGCATCGCCCATGAAGAGGGTGAGGATGAAGGTGATGACCGTCATGGCGGTGAGCATCCCCACGGTTCGCATGGTGGCGATGAGGCTGGAGGCGATGCCGTAGTCTTTGGGGGCAACGCTGCCCATGACCGTGGTCATGTTGGGCGAAGAGAAGAGGGCAAAGCCGATGCCTAAAAGTACGAGGATGCCCAAAAGTGCGTGGATGGAGGTCTCCATGCGGATGGTGGCGCACAGGGCCAGGGCCGCAGTGCAGAGTCCCATGCCCAGGGTGGCGATGCGGGCGGGCGGCAGGGTATCGGCCAGCCTGCCGGAAACCGGGGATAAGATGGCCTGGAGGATGGGTTGGGTGACGAGGATAAGCCCCGCACTCTGGGGGGAGAGCCCCTTGACCTGCTGGAGGTAGAGGCTGAAAAAGAAGGTCACCCCGAAGGAGGCCGCGTAGTTGATCAAGGTGGCGATGTTGCTCATGGCAAAGACCCGGTTTTCCATGAGGAGCCGGACGTTGAGGATGGGGGAGTCGCTTTTGGCCTCCCAGGCGAGGAAACCGGCCATGCCCCCAAGGCCCAGGATAAGAAGGCCTGCGTGAAGCGACCCGTCTTTGAGGTGGGTGGCTCCAAAGATCATGGCAAAGAGCGACCCCATGTATAGGAGGCTGCCCGTCCAGTCAAAGGGCATGCCCTCTGCCCCTTTCCATTCCCCCTTAAGGCGGGTGAGGGTCAGGGCCAAAGAGGCCAGCTCCAGGGGCAGGGCGGTGAAAAAGATCCATCGCCATCCCATGTGGGTGACCATGAACCCAGCCAGGGTGGGACCTGCGGAGAGACCCAGGTAGACTGCCGCCACAACGATCCCCATGGCTTTTCCCCTTTTGGAAGGGGGGATCACCGAAGAGAGAATGGCCACGCTGGTGGCCGTGACCATGGAGGCGCCTGCACCCTGGAGAAATCGGCAGAGGATGAAGGCCCCGATGGTGGGGGCCATGGCCAGAAAGAGGGTGGCCACGGTGAAGATCACCGACCCGGAGACAAAGATTTTTTTTCGTCCGTGGATATCGCCCATGCGCCCTGCAGGGAGCATGATCAGGGACACGGCCAGGATGTACACCATCTCCACCAGGCCGAGCTGTACGGCACCGGCGGAGAACTCGTGTCCGATGGCGGGCAGGGCCACGCCCACGGCGGACATCATGAACGGGGTCAGGAATTGGATCACCGACACCACGAAGATGGTGACGGCAGGTGAGATGGTTTGTTCAGGGGGGTGTGTCTGCATGATGCGCTGTTCTATTCCTTTCAGCATCGATGGATGCGTCGTTTATCTGGTTTTGCGGGGGGGATGCCCCGATGTGCTCTGGTTGTCGCCTGTTCCGTACCGTGCGGCGATTCCGTCATGATGCGGTCTAACAGCGTGAGGGCCGCTTGTTTTTCCGGCTCGGAGAGGCCTGACACCAGGGTGTTGGAGGCGTTGCCCAGCACCTTGTAGAAATCCTGCTCCATTTCACGGGCCAGGGGGGTGATGGCCACAAGTTTCTGGCGGCGGTTTTCGGGGTTGACCTCCCGGGTGACGAGCCCTTTTTTTCCAAGCTGGTCCAGGGCCCGGGCCGTAGCCGCCGGATCAATGCAGAGTGCTATGGAGAGTTCATTCTGTGTGACGGGGCGCTGCTGGTGGAACAACTCTGCCAGAAAGGGGAACTGGGCTGTGGTGATACCCAGGGCGGCCATTCCGTCACGGGACAGGGCGGCATGGAGCCGTTGGATCATGGCAAAACGGTAACCGAAGGATGTTTTTCGTGAGTCGGGGTGTTTCATGACCGCTCCTGTGGGGTGATTATAAATCATTGATATGTCAAATGTTGACATGTCAATAGTTAGCGGAGTGACGTGTTCCTGTCAATGGTATTTTTGTGTTCGTGGAGGGCATGGGCGACCACTTTTGGGCGGTCGGGGCAGGGGCTACTGGTTCTTTTGGGAGTACATGGCCAGGTCGGCATGGCTGATGAGGGCCTCGCCGGAGGTGCCGTCGTCCGGGTAGAGGCTGACACCGATGCTGGCGCCCACGGAGATTTCCCTGCCGCAGGAGAGGGCCACCGGGGCCTGGATGATACGTGCCACCTTGGATGCCATGGCGTCGGCGTCGTGCCTGGTGACCATGTCGTGGAAAAGGAGGATGAACTCATCACCGCCGACCCGTGCGATGATATCCGACTGACGGAGGTTGGTCTTGAGGCGGCGGGCCAGGGTGGTCAAAACAGCGTCGCCGGCCTCGTGCCCGAACCGGTCGTTGATGGGTTTGAAGCGGTCCAGGTCCACATACAGGAGGGAAAATCCTTTATTCTTTCGGCGGGAGAGAAGGATGAGTTGGGAGAGGTGTTCCTCCAGCAGGCGACGGTTGGAAAGGCCGGTGAGGGGGTCCTCAAGGGCAATGAGATGAATGCGCCGGTAAGAGCGCAGCAGGGCGTGGACAAGACCGGAGATGATAAGGGAGAGCAGCAGGCCCGACCAGCGGATCACGGACAGTACGGAGGTGCTTTCCACCCACCCGGTGGCGGGGACGGCGGCAAGGAGCCATGTGCCGGCAGGGAGCTTGACGGGGAGCACCGCTGCATGTGGATCTTCGAAGAGTTGAGGCTCTCCGTAGAACACATCGCCGGACATGCCGAGGCCGTCTTTTCCCTTGAGTGCGAATTGCACCGTGGGATTCGGTTCCAGAAGGCCGCTGAGGCGGTAGAGGGACTTTTCATCAATGGCCACGCTGGCCACGCCCCAGTAGATGTTGTCCCGGGGATAGATGGGGATACGGCAGACAAAGGCCCTGCCCCCCTGAACCAGGAGCATGGGACCAGCCATAAGTGGCTGACGGTAGAGCATGGCCCGCTCCACCGTGGCCCACTGGTCGGGATGGTCTGCGTAATGGAGGCCCAAAGCCTTTTCATTTCCTCCGGCAGGGAAGATGTGGGTGATGACATTGTCTTTGGCAAGGGTGATGCTTCGGATGTGGGGTGCCCCGGACATGATGTGTCTGGCCACATTTTCAAAGGCGCGGTCCGGGGAATCGGGCTGGGAGTGGATGACCGCCGCCAGCCCGAGGCAGAGATTCAGGGTGGTGCTGAGCTCCACCTCCATCCGGGTGCGGATTGCACCGGCGTGCTCGTAGACCTTGCGGTACTGCACATCCCGGAGGTGCTGCCGTTCGCGTTTGACCACGTAGTGGCTTGTGCCCATAAGAAGGGCAAAGAGAAGAAGGGGGAGGGTCGGGATAGCCCAGGAACCGGTGATGCGATAGTTCATGCCTTACTCCGGGAGCCGAAAAACGTAAACGGCTCCTGATTCAGCATCTGTCCCATGGCGGACAGGGGTGGAGAAAGGGGCCAAACGGGTTGTGGGCCGACGCAAAAGCCAAAGCTCTCTGTCGCGGCAGTTTCTGGGGTTCAGGAGTTTTGGGACCGGGGTGTGCGGTTGAGGAGAACTCCAGTCAGTAAACGTATCACCGTTTACTATGAATAAAGCCGAATCATGTCAACAGCAAAGTGGGATGCGGGCAGGGTCAACGCATTTAAAAACTCAGTTGCCTCCGGCGGGTCGCTTTTTGAAAAAAGCTCCGCAAAAACGTTCCGGTAATAAAAAAAGAAGAGGGGTTATACCGTGTAGAGACGCATCCTCAAAAAACAAAACCTGTTTATCAAACTTTTTAAAAGTTTGGCCCCGGACAGGGCCGCCGGAGGCAAAATCCAAATGTGTTAGCCCTGGGGATGCGGGGGAGAAAATGGGCCGGGCGTTTTGGTTTAGGGCTATGCCCTAAAGTAATAAGACATAACGATACGCCGCCTCAAATTCGTTATGTATCGAAGCAACGATCAAAAAATCCTGCTGAGGACTGATGGGATGATCCCGTCATGTGTCTTTATTCTATGCATTGCCCTTACAGACGCCAGCCCCAGTACGTAAGGAACGTTGGGAAATCCCGCATGTCCGACCGGTCCCGTGCCCAGGGCTTGAGGCTGGTGTAAAAAAGGGTGCCGTCGGTTTTGGATTCCCCCAGTTTTTTGTCTTCGCCCACCCGCCAGTCAAAGGCCCACCAGCTCATCAGCAGCCGCTCCCTGGGTTTTTGGCTTCCCTTGACATAGCCAGAGCGGGAACCTGTGGATTCGTACAGCGAGGTGGTTCCCCCCGTGGGCAGGGGCAGGGCCTCCAGGGAGGAGAGCGGGGCTGTTTCGGTTTTGATGCGCCGGTAATGTATCAGGGCATGTTCGGGCTCCAGCCACAGGTCTTTCACCCGGTGGGTGCCGTCCCGGAGGAGAACCATGAGGCGCTTTGATTCCGGGTTTTCTCCCAGACGGATGAGGGCGGGGAGGTTTTCGGAGTGAACCGTCTGGCGGCCCTGGGGCCAGCCTGCGGGGTGCGCGCTCTGCGGCAAAAGGTTGGTGGGCACGAAGGCCAGGTAGCAGCCGCAGGTGTGCACCGTGGTGTAGAGAACGGGCTTCATCTCCCGGTTGAGGGTCACCACCACAAGGAGACCGACGTTTTTTCCCTTTCCCAGGTAATAGGGCCGGAGCCCGCCGGGAACCTCCTGAAAGTGGACGCGGTAGACAAGGTTTGTCCAGCTCCCGTTGCCTGTGTCGAACCGTCGGGTTTCAGTGCAGCGACTCGAGCAGGGGTCCACCCGGATCTCTTCCGTGCCGTCGCCTCCGAGCCCGGCCGTGGGAGTGCCCACGAGGTTGTAAAACTGTTCGGGTTCTTCGACGACAAAGGCCGGTGCGTACCGGCTGAGAATCGTGTTGTCCTCGGGGGGCAGGAAGGCCACAACATCATGGGGCGCCGGGGGCGCGGAGCGGGTGGCGCACCCGCCGAAACCGAGCAGCAGAAGAAGACAAAGAGCCCAGGCCCGCAGACTTCGATGATTTCGGTTGATCATGTCCAGGGTCCTCAATGTAGGTGGGTGAGAACTCCGCCTGTTCGGAGCTGAAGCAGCACAGGATAATGGGGGCGGTGAACAGTGCAAAGGGGGAGTCCGGCGTGTTCCTTTGAACGTACACGATGGGCTCAGGAATTGACAGGCAAAATGTGGCCTGTGCCACACGGGAATACCCCCATCGGGGGCCATCCGGCAGTCTCCTGCCGGGGCCTCCTGACCCGGATATTTTAGTCTCTGTTTTCTGGCCGATGTTTCTATCCGGAAGGCTTTTGCACGGCAAAAAGCAGAGCCCATGTGTCATGGTCCAGGGATGTTCGGGGCGCGGTGAGACCGCATTCCCCGATGGCGGATTCCAGTTCGTCGGAATCAAGGACGTGGGCGGGATACCCGGACAGGCTTGCGTGGAAGTTCATCAGGGCGTTGATGAGGTTTGGTCTGCCCTCGGTGGGGGCCATGTGGTTAAGGACAAGCCATCCACCCGGCTTCAGGGGCTGGGCCAGGCGCCTGATCACCTCAATGAGCCGCCCGCTCCAGGCGTAGAGGATGTGGGACGCAAAGACGATGTCGTAGGTCCCTTCCGGGGCGTCGGTGTTCAGGTTCAGGTCCTGCACCGTTATGCGCTCGCTGTAGCCGTACTTTTTATGAATCTCGGCGGCCGGTCCCGTGACATGGGGAAGGTCGCAGACCATGGCTGTCAATCCGGGGTTGGCGTCCAAAAGGGCCATGCTGTAAAAGCCGTGGTTTCCTCCCACATCGCACAGGGTGGAGAACCCGTCGAAGCCGGGCAGGTCACGGATGAAGGCAAGGGCTTTTTGGACGGGGCCCCTCAGGGAGGCTCGCCCCATGCCCTCCAGGGCCTCGGGCTTTGCCCATATGCTTTCCGTCTTTTTTTGTTCCGCTTCCGAGGTTTTCATGCGGGCCGGGATGTCGGCCAGGGCGGTCTCGTAGAGTCCGGTAAGCATTGTGATAAAGGGGGCCTGGCAGGCGTCCGATGCCCGGACAAGGTACTGCTGAGCCGAGGGGGTGTTCTGGTAGCTCTTCCCGTCGGTTTCCACGAGTGCCAGGGCCACAAGGGTCTCCAGCAGGGCCTTGGTCTGGACGGGGCCCGCGTCCAGGGCCATGGTGAGCTCTTCGACGGTGGCGGGGCCTTTGGCGAGTTGGTCAAAGAGACCGATCTCCAAGGCTCCCAGGAGGATTCGGTGGCCGTACCCGGCGGCGACAATGTGATGGATGGGGCGAAATGGGGCGGTGATGTCCGGGAGGTGCATGGTGTCTCCTTTCTTCCGTAATCCGGATAGAACCATGGTTTTGAACGGTGGAACGCCTTTTCATTGCCGGCTCTGTAACGGGGCGCATCCGTCAGGGCCTGAAGTGGGGGGAGGATGGAGAACTCTGACGTGGTTGTTGTGTATCATTTTTTGTTGGTGTTTATAAACTAGTAATATGCACTCCGGATGGTGGTGTCAGACAAAAAGTGGTCGTGTGTCAATATATTGTTCCTTTATTTTGGGGCTGGAAAAAATCGGTTTTGGATGCTTGATATTGTTTTGGTTAGGCAAAAAATACTTGACACTTCATACTTAGCATGGGTAATGAAGTTATTCGAGATGTCGGGGAGAAAAACAAGGCACACAGCGGGGCGCTTTCTCCACTTTGCCCCGGATGAACCAACGCACTGAATCGCAAGGAATGGACGGATGATACCTGAAGGGCACAGCCAGATACTCAAGACCATTGAAACGTTGTACGAAGACCTTTTTCATCATGATGGCCACGGCCGCATGGAGCTTGAGATGCGTTTTTTGAAAAAGGGGCAGAAGGAGATTCTGGTCCGCTGCGGAAAGGACTACCGGTTTGTGGTGGATTTTGCTGCCCCGAAGAGGAACGGTGCTTCTGGTTCGGATATTTCATGAGAAAACGATTCATCAGTAACTATTCAGCTATGCCTCCGGCGGGTCGCTTTTTTAAAAAAAAGCTCCGCAAAAAACTTTTCTAGCGCGGGTGCGAAAATGTCGAAATTGTTTCGGCGTAGCCTGGAAGGCTTACTTAAGACCTGTTTGTCAAACTTTTTAAAAGTTTGGCCCCCGGCAGGGCCGCCGGAGGCAACTTTGAGCTGAATAGTTACATTCATCAGAACAATCTGGTGAAGCCCTGCCTGCAGGGTGATTCTCACGTTGGTGCGGTAACATGAACATGACATCACCCGGCTGCCCATGGAGCCGTCTGTACGGAAGATATCCTTAAAGAATTACTTCTCGTTGACCCCTGTGTCCCTTTGTCGTGCTGACGGTGTCGTCCATTGTACTGTATGTCATGCCCCACGGCCGGGTGGCGTTCTGGGCGGACTGGCATTACTGGGGGCTTGCCAAGGCGGACTGGGACAACGTCCATATCAACAGCGGCATCTTGTTTTTGGCTGCGGCCTGTCTGCACGTGGTGCTGAACTGGGCCCTTGTCCTTGCCTATGTCCGCAAAAAAGCCAGGAGGGCAAGACGGCCAATGTCCGGAGAGTGCGCCGGGGCCCTTGGCATTACCCTTGCCGTGGTGGTGGGGACGATCCTGATGCTCCCTCCCTTTACCCTGACCCTGGAGCTGAGCGACACCCTGAAGGATCGCGGCGAACAAAAATACGGCACGCCTCCTTACGGCCATGCCGAGCTGTCGTCCGTTGAGGTGCTCTCCCCGGAGAATGGGGCTGGACCCGATGATCAGCGTCCGGAATCTTACGGATAGCGGGATGACGGCGGCCGACGGAAAGCAGAGTCTCCTTGAGGTGGCAAAGGCGAATCACACCACCCCCAGGGAAATCTACGACGTGATGCGCCGGGACCAGCGCGAGATGAAGAAAAGGGGGATGAAGCGCCAAGGTGCCGCGGCACCCGGATCGTGACGGTTTTGAACCTGACCACGTTGTAACGATTCAGTTGCCTTGTATGGTTAAGCTGGCAGGAAAAGCATGCCTCCGGCGGGTCGCTTTTTGAAAAAAACTCCAAAAAACTATCGGCAGCAGGCCTCGTCATTCGTAAAACCTGTTTGTTAAACCTTTGGCCGCCGGAGTTATTCCGGTTAAAGTCAAACGAATCCCAAAAGTTCTTCATTGTGTTTTTAGAAGAATGAAATGGGCCTCTCCTGCAAAGACGGTTACCAGATGTCACACATCACGCGAATGCCCCGATAACGCAGGTAGAATGACGGCCTCCATGCATTCGCCTCAGGGTTTCAAGGTGCCCCCACCTTGCAGCCGGAGGCCGTGCGGTTAAATCAACACAGGGCAAGTGGTGACAACGTATCCTGTAACGTCGAAGCTTGCGATCCAGTCCGCATAAACCATCAGCGTTCATGTCGGGCGCAGCCCGAGCCGAAGGCCATTGCGCTTTGCCCTGAGGAACGAAGGGCAAAGCGCAATGGCAATAAGTTTTCGAGGTGGCTCACCTCGCCGCCGGAGGCAGGTTTTTCCATGCACTTTAACCATAGAAGGCTGTTTGTGGGCTGAATAGTTACACCACCCTTTTCTTTATGCATTGTCGGCCCTGTCATCCCTGATGGCGTATTCGGGTCAGGGTGGCACAGCGTTTACGCCGTTTGGTTGGTCGGCAAGATGTGGCGTCGATACGCGGTGTTGTTGGTGCATAAAAAGTACGGCATGCCTAAAAAATGCATTGACATCGGTTTGCCTGATTCATACCCTACGGGGGTAGGGTACATAACACATGAGGAGGCATCGATGATCAACGAAGAGGTGAAAAAAGACGCCCTGCTCCGGCTGAAAAAAGTCGAAGGGCAGGTGCGCGGCATCGCCAGGATGGTGGAGGGTGAGAAGTATTGTATCGACATCATCAACCAGGTCACTGCCGCTGAAAAAGCCCTGAACATGGTGGCTCGTATCGTCATGAAACGCCACGTGGAGAGCTGCGTGAAAGAGGCTATTTTAAAGGGCGAGGGCCAGGAGAAGATCAACGAGTTGATTGATACGGTCTACCGGTATTCCAAGAAATGAACGGAGGATTCCATGGTCTGTGTTGAGAAAATACCTGTCTACGGCATGTCCTGTCACAGGTGTGTGGCAGCGGTCACCGAGGCCTTAGAAGAGACAGAGGGTGTTGAGCGTGCCGATGTTTCCCTTGAGGGGGCCTCGGCCACGGTAACCTTTGACGACACCCGGGCCGACCTTGAAGGGCTCCAGCGCGTCATCACGGGCAAGGGCTTCAGCCTTGTCGCCCCGGAGCCGGACCTTTCGGTCCCTGGGCCGGGAGGGGGGCTCTCCCTTATGGCAGACGTGCCCCAGGTGATCACCACGCATTTCGATGTGACGGGGATGAGCTGCGCCAACTGCGCAGCAGGGCTGGAGAAGGCCTTTGTCGGATACCCCGGGGTGCATCGGGCGTCGGTGAATTTTGCCGTGGAGCGCCTGGCCGTGGAGCATGAGGCCGCGGTAACCCCTGAGGCAATTCAGGAGAAGGTGGCTTCAGCCGGGTTTGAGGCCCGTGTTCACGATGACACGCCTACAGGGGAGACCACCTTCAGGATTGAGGGGATGTCGTGTGCCAACTGTGCGGCAGCCGTTGAAAAGGCACTGAAGAAGGCCCCGGGGGTCACCGGGGTTTCGGTGAACTTTTCCATGGAAAAGGGGTTCGTGACCTTTGATAAAACGCAGATCGATGAAGAGGGCGTGCTCGGGGTCGTCGAGGCCGCAGGGTACCGGGGAATCCCCGAATCCGTTGAGGCCGAGGCCTCTCCCCTGGCGGCCAAAGAGAGGTTCCGTTTTTTCTTTGCCCTTTCCCTGACTGTGCCCCTGGTGGTGTTGATGTACACCATGCCCTTCGGCCACGTAACCACCAACTACGTGATGTTCGCCCTGGCCACCCTGGTCTTTTTTGTGTCGGGGCGCACCTTCTTTGAAGGGGCGTGGCATTCCCTGAAAAACCGGTCCACCAACATGGATGTCCTGGTCACTCTGGGGATCTCCGCCGCCTACTTTTACAGCGTGTTTTCCCTCTTTTTCCTGGATCCGGCCGCCCACACCTTTTTTGACAGCGCCGCCATGATCATCACCTTTATCCTCATCGGGAAAACCATCGAAGCCCGGGCCAAGGGAAAAACAGGCCAGGCCCTGGAAAAACTCGCCTCCCTTCAGGCGGACAAAGCGCGGGTTGTGGAAGGGGAGACAGAGAAGACGGTGAGCGCCGCCATGGTCAAGGTGGGAGACATCATCCGCGTGCTCCCGGGGGAGGTGATCCCCGTGGACGGTGAGATCATCGAGGGCCAGACGAGCATCGACGAGTCCATGATCACCGGTGAACCCATCCCCGCGGAAAAGGGCAGGGGCGAGAAGGTGACCGGTGCCACCATCAATCTTACCGGTGTCATGACCTTTCGGGCGGAGCATGTGGGCAGCGCCACCATGCTCTCCAGGATTGTCAGGATGGTGGAAGACGCCCAGGCCGACAAGGCCCCCATCCAGCGCCTGGCCGACACGGTCTCCAACTACTTTGTTCCCATGGTGGTGATGGCCGCCGTGGTGACCTTTACCGTCTGGTACGGGCTGGTGGACACGGCCCTTCCCCCGGGGACCACGCGTTTTCTCTTCTCCTTTCAGCTTATGATCGCGGTGCTGGTGGTGGCCTGCCCCTGCGCCCTGGGTCTGGCAACGCCCACAGCCATCATGGTGGGCAGCGGGGTGGGGCTGAGCCGGGGGATCCTCTTTAAACGGGCCTCGGTTCTGGAGTCCATCTCCAAGCTCGACGTGATCCTTTTTGACAAGACCGGCACCATCACCCGGGGCATGCCCGAGGTCTCCGGGGTCCACCCTGTGGGGGACGTTTCCGAAGAAGCGCTTTTGACCGTGGCTGCCAGCGTGGAGGCCAACTCGTCTCATCCCCTGGCCCGTGCCATCGTTGCGCGGGCCAAGGCCGAGGGGCTGGAACTCCGCAAGACCGACCAGGCCACGGAAGTCAGCGGCAAAGGGCTCTCAGCCGAGCTGGACGGCAAGCCCGCCGGTGTGGGCAGGGCCCTGTTTGTGGACGCGGACCTCAAAGGAAACCCCGAGGCCGAAGCGTTGGGGCGAAAGCTTTCCGACGCCGGGGAGACCACGGTTTATGTCTGGCATGGCACCGAGGTCATGGGGGTCATCGCCCTTGCCGATCAGGTGAAGGACGACTCTGCCGAGGCCATAAAGCGGCTTCGGGCCCTGGGCGTGAAGACCGCCATGATTTCCGGGGACAATGAGCGCGCGGCCCGCAGCGTGGCCGATCAGGTGGGGATTGTTGAGGTGGAGGCCGAGGTGCTTCCTGAAGAAAAAAGCCGGATCGTGAAAAAGTGGCAGGAAAAGGGCTTCAAGGTGGGCATGGCAGGGGACGGCATCAACGATGCACCGGCCCTGGCCCAGGCCGATATCGGCCTGGCGATAGGCTCGGGCACCGATATCGCCAGGGAGACCGGGGACGTCATTCTGGTCAACAACAGCCTGCTGGACGTTGAAGGGGCCATTCGCCTGGGGCGAAAGACCCTTGCCACCATCAAGCAGAACTTTTTCTGGGCGTTTTTCTACAACGTGCTCATGATTCCCGTTGCCGCAGGCATTCTCTATGTCCCCTTCAACCTGACCCTGAAGCCGGAGATGGCCTGCATCGCCATGTGGTTCTCATCCATTACCGTGGTGCTCAACTCCCTCTTCCTGAGGCGCATGGCGTCGACCCTTGGCGACGGGGCCGGGGAGCGGGCTGCACAGCCCTGAGTCGCTGGCTCCCCGGCTCTGTGTGAAGGGATGGTGTCACGCTCTACTGGTCGAACTTGAACGACACCTTCAGTCGGGTGCGGTACGCGACAATGCGGTTGTCTTCGAGTCGCATGTCCATGTTCACGACCTCGGCCACGCGGATATCCCGCAGGGTCTTGTCCACGGTCTGAATGGCGACTTTGGCCGCATCTTCCCAGGATTTTTCCGACAAGCCGACAACTTCGATGATTTTGTACGTGCTTGAATCCATGGTGTTCTCCTTTTTGGGTGGGACGGGGTGAGGATCGGAGGTGCTGACACGCGAACCAGCGGGGGTGCGGTGGGGCCGGAGGAAGGGATGGAACATCGGTCAATGGCCGCTGTCAGGGCGGGGTCGTAAGAAGCGGCGCTGCTCTCTGGCCCGGAGCTGTAAGAAAATACGTGATTTTTTAAGATGATACCAGATCGCCGAACCCGTCGCAATGGGGGACTCAGGGCGAATGCCTGAAGTTTGTTGAGGCGGCCTGAGAACAGTTCAGTTGACTCGGGCAGGTCACTTATTGCAAAAAAGCTCCGAGCCCGAGTAACGAGGGCTCGGAGTTTTTGCGTTTCTGGGCAAACGGCCTGGTGACGTTGCGGGGTTGGTGCGGCCCATGACAGGCGGAAGGTCAGGCCGGTTCGGGCGCGTCTTCGGTGATGCTTGCAGGCAGGGTCACTTTGAGGACCAGGTAGCCCACGGCACCTGAGGCCAGGGAGCCCAGGATGATGCCTAACCGTTCGTCGAACAGAAGGTTGACGGAGGTCTGTTCAAAGGCCAGGGAGCCGATGAACAGGCTCATGGTAAAGCCCACACCGCAGAGGGCCGCGGCTCCGTAGAGGGCCCCCCAGGACACCCCTTTGGGCAGGTCCGTGAGCTTCAGGGCCACGGCGGCCCAGCAGCAGCTGAAGATCCCCACCTGCTTTCCGACGAAGAGCCCCAGGGCGATGCCCAGGGGGACGGGATGAAAGATCTGCTCCATGCCCATGCCCGCCAGGTTGAGCCCGGCGTTGGCAAAGGCAAAGACCGGCAACACCACAAAGGCTACCACTGCATGCAGATCGTGTTCCAGGCTCTTGAGGGGCGAGGTCCCGGGTTCTTCTTTGGACGTCATGGGAATGAACATGGCCAGCAAGACCCCCGCCAGGGTGGCGTGCACCCCTGATTTCAGCATGGCCACCCACATGACGACCCCCACCGCGATATAGAGGCTCTTGGCCTCAACATGCCTCCAGTTGAGAAGGGCCAGGACCGGGATGCAGAATCCCACCACAGCAAGGGCCACCGGTGAGATGTTTTCCGTATAGAAGACGGCGATGATGACGATGGCCCCGATGTCGTCGAAAATGGCCAGGGAGGTTAAAAACACCTTGATGCTGATGGGAACACGCGATCCCAAAAGGGAGAGCACCCCCAGGGCAAAGGCGATGTCCGTGGCCGCCGGAATGGCCCACCCTTTCATGGCCGCGGAATCGTTTATGTTGAAATAGACGTAGATCAGCGCGGGGACGGCCATGCCGCCGATGGCTCCCACCCCGGGCAGGATGATATTGCGCTTGTCCGCCAGCTCGCCTTCCAGAAGCTCCCGCTTCAACTCCAGGCCCACAAGGAAAAAGAAGATCGCCATGAGCCCGTCGTTGATCCACAGCAAAAGGGGCTTGGCAATGTGGATGGCCCCCACCCGGATCTCCACCGGGGTGTCGATGAAAAGGGCGTAATACGTCCGCAACGGGGTGTTGGCCAGCACCACCGCCAGGGTGGCGGCCAGCATCAGGACAATGCCGCCAGCGGATTCCATTTTGAAAAATTTTGCGAGAAACGATTCCTGGGGCTTCATCATGGCGATCTCCGTATCTGGTGTGATGTCGGTTGTGCCGGCGGCCAGGGGGATCCTGGTCATCCGGACGCTCATGCTTCAAACCTTCGGTTCTTTGAGTGAATTTTTACTTTAAAGGCGGATGTGATTTGACCCGAGGAACGAGGGGCAAAACACATCTGCTATCTGCTTTCAAGGTGGCTCACCTTGCCGCCGGAGGCAAACGGGTGCTGAATGGTGACCTTTCTTGTTTTATCTTCTGTTTGTCTGCCACCGCGTAAAACTCCACCCCGTGGCCTGAAGGTGATTCCGGGGCGCACGGTGACGCTTCCCAGCCCGTGTCGGCCAGAAAGGCGCCGATCTGTTCGGGGCGGAGGCTCCAGAGCCAGGGTTCTCCGGCCAGGGCCATGGTCCAGAGCAGGAGCCCGGAGAGCCACCCCACATCCGGCCTGCCCCCTGCACCGGTGCCGATGTAGGTAAAGACCATGCGGCTTCCGGGGCCCGTGATGTCATTGCATTGTGAAAACAGGGCCTTTACCGCCTTTTCGGGCAGGTACATGAGCAGGCCCTCGGCCAGGATCACTGTCTGGGCGTTTGAGGCCCACAACGGATCGGCCTCCATGGCCTCGGCCAGCGGGGTGTGGGCCAGGTCCTCTGCCATGAGGTGCAGGTTGCCCGGCCTTCCCATGGCCGCGATGCCTTTTCGCTTGAGGCGGGATGTGGCCGGATGGTCGATCTCGAAAAAACGGACGCCGGGGAACTCGTGGGCCAGGCGCCACGCCAGGGTGTCGTACCCCGCCCCGAGGACGAGGACCTGGGTGCATCTATTTTCGACGGCGTCCCGCACCTGCTCCTCGCAGAACACTTTTCGGCGCCCGATCCCTTCGAATTCCCCGGGCATGAGCGGGTCAAACAGGTGACAGAGGCTGACCATTTGCCAGGAGCGGGACCACCGGACCAGGGCCGGGCCTGCGGCCCCGGAGGCCACGAGGAGGCGGGCCGTGGCATCGGCCATGCCCGCCGGCAGGGCGTCGGCAGCGTCCGGTGTGGCGCCCAGGCTCACGATGTTCAACGCGATTTTGCGGGCTGTCCTGCTTGGCTGATCGGTTCGCACGTGGTGTTCTCCTCCGCAAGGCCCGTGAGCATATTGGTGAGCCGTTCGGCATGGCTGGCCGAGGTGTCGTCGAAGCGCAGGATGTGGGTGTAGCGATGCAGCTGCCAGCGCAGGGCGATGACCTGGACCGCATTGGTGGGGGCCTCTTCCAGAAGCCGGGCGATGAAGTGCTCGGGGGACGGCCTCGGGTCCCCGGGTCGAACCGGTCCTGCCACCAGGGCCAGAAAGTGGAGCTCGGCCAGGTTGGCGCAGGCCCAGAGCCTCTGGGATGAATCGGGGTGGTGAAGGTCAAAGCGGGCCGAGGCGTCCAGAAAGGCCCACAAGGGAATCTCCAGCTCCATTTTCTTTGTCTTGTAATATTTAAGGAACATGGAGAGGCTCAGTACCTGAGTGCCGGGCCAGTGGGCGTGGGCGTTGATGGCTGCTGCGCGTCGGTAAAAGGCAAGGGCCCGTTCCAGGCTCAGGAGGGCGTCGTCGGAGAGACGAGGGGCCTCGGGGGACTTGTTTTCGTTGTGCTGAAGGTAAAGGGCCTGGGCCTGACGCTTTTCCGCTGACCCAAGGATGCAGAGCTTGGCGATGCGGTTCTCCTGGACAGCGAGGAAAGGCGCGTCGGGTTTTGGATCGCAGTCGGGCATCACCGAGATGGCGTGGCGGATGTCGTCGATGACCTCGGTGAAGTCACCGTCAACGCCTTTGATCCCCCGCTCGGTGAGGTTGTGGGCGCGGTTCATGGACGCGGTGAGGGCCCTGTGGGCCTGGATGGTCCTGAACTCCCCAAGCTGGGATTCCATGTCGTCGGGCAGAGACGCGTAGGCGATGAGGCTGCCCCAGTCATGGGTGGTACGGTCCTGCCGCCGGAGCTGCTGGCGCAGCTCGTAAAGGCAGGCGCGGGGGTCTTTTCCCCAGAGGAGGCCCCCGTAGAGGGTCCGGACCATGGTGACGGAGCCGGTCTTGGTCAAGGGGTATTGGGAGCCGATGACCAGGGGCACCCCTGCGTTGTGCACGGCGTGGACCAGGCTGGAACCGGGGAGTACCACCGAGCCCTGCTGGCCGCTGTCGCAGCTGGCGACGGTGACCACCAGGGGGGAGGAAAAGCCCTCGCCCCGGGCCTTGACCCGCAGGGCCGCGGAGAGTCTCTTTCCATCCACCACGTCCATGGACGTGGGGTTGGTATCGTCGCACAGGGCCAGCCCGTATCGGACTTCCGACGCGTCCGGGTGCGGCACCCCGTGGGCGAGGATGTGCACATGGGTGTAAGAGCCTTCGGCGCAGGCTTCCTGGATTTGGGCCAGGGTGGCTGACGGCAGGATAGTGAGAAAGGGGGAGAGGCGTTCCGTGGGCGATTCGTGGGCCGAGGCCCTTGGAAGCCAGGGCCCCACAGCCTCCCGAAGGGCGAGGAGGTGAGCCTTGAAGGGGATGGTTCCCACCCCCGGGGGGGCTGCGGCGGCAAAGAGGATTCGGGGCGTTGTGTCCCAGGGCTGGACCCGTCCGTCGGCTCCCCGGATCTCCCGGGTCATCACCACCGGCACCTCCTGCTGAAGGGCCAGGGGCGAGCCTTCACCGGGAAAGCCGCGGGCTGCGTCGGCCATCTCAAAGGGGAGCAGGGCCAGCTCCGATGCGGAGAAGACAAGGCGCAGCTGAACGAATGTTTCGTCTCCCTCCAGGGAGAGGTCGGCGATGAGGCCGGGGACCTTTTCCATGATCTGCCCCATGGCCGTCGAGATCTCCCGGATTTGCGCCCTTCGTGTGGGGGTGTCCTTTTCCCCGTAACGCAGGGCCCTGAGCAGGGTGAGCACATCCTGCTGCTCGTAGGGCAGGGTGACGGTGACGGGCTCGTGGCGACCGCTGAGGCCCATGTAGCGCGTCAACGGGGAGATAAGCTGGTTGTGGGGCGGGCCATGGCGCAACAACTCCAGTTTCACGGATCGAATGTGTGGCATGGGGGCTCCTGTGTGAGATCCATGGGTATCGTTAGGAAAAAAGCCGGGTAAAAAAACATTCCGGCGGTCAGCAGGCAAGTCGCCCGTCGGGCACCGGGCAGAGGCTGTAGGCGCCGTCTGTCCCTTCCACGGTGGCAAGGGCTCCTGAGACCTCTCCGCCGTCCTCTTTTTCAATGGAGACCACGGAGCGGACGTGACGGATGAGGGGCCTGCCGTTGACCGTGGCATTGTCCAGGCTCTTCATGTCGCCCTTTTCAAGGATGGCCCACACCTTTTTAAAGGGCTCTTTTTCCAACAGGTCCGGGGTGAGCTGCATGAGTCGGATCCAGGAGCCGGAGTTAAAGTAAGCGGGGCCTGTGCCCGAGTTGATGGCTTTGTGCAGGTGGGTGTGGCCGGCCACCACCACATCCACCTCCGGGCCCACAAGCTCCCGGACACTCCGGCAGGTGTCGTCTTCGGTTTTGGGGTTGAAGGTGGGGTCGTCCTTGAGCCAGCCCTGGAGGGCTTCGCGCATGTTCTCCTCCGGGGAGCGGCCCCGTATCTTGTCCCACACCGCGCCCCAGGCACCTAAGAAGTCGGCCTGCTCCGGGGACGAGGCCAGTGAGGCCGGAGAGGTGCCCCTTGCCAGGTGGGCGTCCATCTCGTGGAGGAGGCTGTCCATGTCCGTTGTGCCGGTGGCCGGGGTATTGACCAGGCTCGGGTAGCTGGAGGCCATGACCCGCTGGAAGGCGGTGTCCTCGGACGCCTCCTGGCCGGGGAGTTCCCCCTGGAGCCCCAGGAAGCTGTCCGGGTCCCGGTGTTTGTCTCGCATGAAGTCCGCGGCGACACCAAAGAGGCTCTTGAGCCGCGACCAGGTGACGGCATGGTCGTCCATGGCCATGAGCAGGGCGGGGATGGTCTCGGTCTCGGGCTTGAGCAGGTCGACCCACCGGTATTTTTTCTTGAGCCCGTTCATGACGTCGATGACCATCTTGGTGCCAGCGTTGGGCGTCCACGGGGGCAGGGGGGTACGGCGTTTTTTCTCGGCCCGGATGCGGTTCAGGGCCCTGTAGTCCACGGGGTTCCAGGCATCGGTTTCGTTGCCGTGGATGCACAGCACGTTTTTCTCCCCCACCCGGCAGGCAAAGCCGGTGCCGTCCATGGCAAAGATGAGGCGGCCCCGTGCCGCGTCGGATCCTCCGCAGAGTCTTTCGGCCAGAAGGGCCCTGACGTCAGGAAGGGCCAGTTCCACGTCGTGGTTGCCCAGGACGATGACCAGAGTGCGGTTTTCAGACCGGGTGTAGGTGGAAAGGGCCTGGAAGACCTCCGTAAATTCGGGGTCGTTCATGATGCGGGTGAGGTCTTTTGCTGCATGGTTGGGGCGGAAATAACAAGCTTTTTCATTGGGCGGTGCGGGTTCGGCGAGAAAATCCACGATGTCGCCATTGAGGACAAGGGCTGTTTTTCGGTTGTCGGGCTCGGCGGCCAGGTGTTTGATGAGCCAGGCCAGGGCTTTTTGCTGGTTGAAGATCTGGAAGCCGGGGGAGCCCCCCAAATGGATGTCGGAGATAACATGAACGGCATCGTACTGAGGAAAGGGCATGGGGCACCTCGTTCAGGGGTTAATAAGCCGATATTGTATCGTATTTCGCAGATAATACAAGGGGTGACAACGGGTGCGACAACCAGCGTGACAACCGGGGGAACGGTGTCATGAATGACAGCGGCACTCGGCATCCTGGAAACGCGAGCTGTGGAAATTCTGAGTGCCGAAATAGACATAATATAAGAGGTATGCCCGGAAAACGCCGATTGTCATTTGTTTTTCTCTTTAACTCTTTGGGGGGAACAACCGAAAAACACAGTGTAGGGGGATCTCATTCCGGAAAAGGGCATCGGCCCTTTGCGGCAACGGCGGAACCAGGCAGGCAAGATGACCGAAAAGATTCGACTCAGCGACATCTCAAAAGTATTCAAGCTCTCCGGGCGCAAGCGCAAGGCGGCCCTGGGTGGGGTGCGCCTCTCGGTCTCCGAAGGGGACTTCGTGGTGGTCCTCGGCAGGTCGGGGTGCGGCAAATCCACCCTGCTCAACATCGTGGCCGGCATGGTGCCCCCCACGTCCGGGGAGGTGACCGTGGACGGCGCTGCGGTGGAGCATCCCGATCCCTCGCGCATTCTCCTGACCCAGCAGCCCATGCTTCTTCCCTGGCTCACCGTGCTGGAGAACGTGGCCTTCGGGTGCAAGCTCAGGGGGGAGACCGATCATCTCCTTTCAAGGGCCAGGCGCTGGCTGGAGAGGGTGCACATGGCAGGCCACGAGAGCTATCTTCCCGGAGAACTCTCCCTGGGCATGCAGCAGCGTGTCTGCCTGGCGCGGGCCCTCATGGGCCACCCTGATCTTTTGTTGATGGACGAGCCCTTCGGGGCCCTGGATACCTTTACCCGATCCCGGCTCCATGAAGAGATGGTGCGCATCCGCCTGGAAACCGACATCACCGTGGTGTTCGTGACCCACGACCTGGACGAGGCCCTGGCCTTGGGAAGCCGCGTGGTGCTTCTGGGCGGCGAGCCCGGTCACATCATGGAGGAGTATGCTTTGGACAGGGCGTACCCCCGGGACCCTTCCGATCCGGTCCTTCGGGACATGAAGGGCGCCATTATGGACCGATTTCAGGAGGAGGGCCTGTGAGCCGTATCGTGACCCGCAGGGAGTTTATGAAACAGGCCGGGCTGGCCGCCGCAGGCAGCGCCTTGGGCGTGGCCGGGATGCCTGCCCTGGCCCGGGCCGCAGGCGAACCCGAGCTTCGGGTGGGCTACCTGCCCATCACCGACTCGGCACCGCTTCTCATCGCCCATGCCCTGGGGTATTTTCAGGAAGAGGGGCTGCGCCTTAAAAAACCGGTGCGGGTGCGAAGCTGGTCCACCCTCATGGAATCTTTTCTTTCCGGCAAGTTCAACCTGACCCACATGCTGCTTCCCATGCCGGTGTGGATGCGGTTTAAGCACCGGGTGCCGGTGAAGGTCCTGGCCTGGAACCACACCAACGGCAGCGCCATTACCGTGCGCGGGGATTCGGATATTCAATCGTTTGCCGATCTGGGCGGCCACCAGATTGCCGTGCCCTACTGGTATTCCACCCACAACGTGATCCTCCAGATGGGCTTGAGGAAATTCGGGCTCAAGCCGGTGATCCAGCGGCAGACCGCTCCCCTTGCCCCGGACGAGGTGAACCTTTTTGTGCTCTCTCCTCCGGAGATGCCCGCTGCCCTTGCCGGACGGAAAATTGACGGCTATATTGTGGCCGACCCCATCAACGCCATCAGCGAGGTGAAGACCGGGGCCCGTATCATGCGGTTTACCGGGGATATCTGGAAGAACCATCCCTGCTGTGTGGTGGTGATGAACGAAGGGCTGGTGGCCCGGCAGCCGGTGTTTTCCCAGAAGGTGATGAACGCCATTGTCCGTGCTCAGCTCTGGATCACGGAGAACCGCAGGGATGCCGCCCGTATCCTGAGCCGCCAGGGAGGGAACTACCTCCCCGTGGACGAAGAAATTTTGCTAAGGGCGTTTACCGGGTACGATCCCGCGGTTTACGGCGAGATGGGAGGCACCGGTGCCATCCATCATCCCGAGTGGCAGCTGGAGCGCATCGGCTTCCAGCCCTGGCCCTATCCGTCGGCCACCCGGCTGCTTGTGGGCGAGCTGGGGCGAACCGTTGTGGAGGGGGACGCCGCTTTCCTCCGCTCCCTGGATCCTGAAGTGGCTGCGGCCGAGCTTGTGGACGACCGTTATGTCACCCGGGCCATCGAAGCCGTGGGCGGGCCGGGAAAATTTTCGTACGGCCGCCTGGACGATCCCTTCCACCGGGAGGAGATCATCTCCGTGTAACCGGATCAACCCGCGTCAGGGCCACTAACGTTTCCTGCCGCCAGCATTGGCCCTTTGGCCCACCTTGCGTTGCCGAGAACCCAAACCCTATGAATGTGATTGAGAGATATTTGAAAAAGCAGTCAGTATACGCAAGGCAACCCTATGCGGAAAAAATGATGAACAGCGGCCTCTTCATGGGGCTTGCCGGGTTCCTTTTTTTCATCGCCCTCTGGGCGGCAGGAGGGACCCTTCTCTTCAGCCGCACGGACCTGGCCCAGTTCCAGGGCTTTCTGCCCGGCCCCACCTTGAAGGGGCTGGTGCGCCTGGTGGGCAGCGCACATTTCTGGGCCTCTGCCGGGGCAAGCCTCTCCCGGGTCTGCCTGGGGATTCTCATCGCCTTTGTGGTGGGGTTTCCCGTGGGCCTGCTCCTGGGGTTCTACCGCACCGTCAGGGTCCTCACCTACCCGCCCATGCAGTTCCTCCGCATGGTCAGCCCCCTCTCCTGGATGCCCATCGCTCTTCTCATCTTCTCCAGCTTTGAGACAGCCATCTGTTTTATCATCACCATGGCCACGGTGTGGCCCATTATTCTCAACACCTCCCTGGGCGTGGTGCGGGTCAACCCCGGCTGGATCATGATGGCCAGAAACCAGGGGGCAACAGATCGTCAGCTCCTCACCCGCATCATTATCCCCGCCTCGGTTCCCTACATCCTCACCAGCCTCCGCCTGGCCCTGGGCGTGGCCTGGATCGTTCTTGTTCCCGCTGAATTTTTGGGGGTCTCAAGCGGCCTCGGCTACATCATCAACGACGCCAGGGACACCATGGAGTACGACCTGCTCATGGCCACGGTCCTTGCCATCGGCGTTTTGGGGTTTTGCCTGGACGGTGCCATTCAGATGCTTCGTCAGTATTTGAATTGGGGGAGTCGAGGTGGAGAGCGGGAAAAACAGGGAATAGGGAATAGGAAATAGGAAATAGGGAAAGGCCATCGGTCATGGGGCGTGACGCTTCTGTGGGGATGGCTTTTTTTGTTTGATGGGCATTGCGGTGGTCCGTGGCGAAAACGGTGCGGGGGCCGCACCCTACGCTTCGCGGGTCGGGCATGGTTGGGGGGGGGGCGGGTATCGTTTTTATGTCATGGAGGCAAAAGGCCGATACCTCGTAGGGTGCGCCGTGCGCACCGCCAATAAGCCGTTTTCCTTCTTTTTAATGATTGACTTCGGTGAGTGAGTTGTTTCTATCCTTCCTATCACCTATCACCTATCACCTATCACCTATCACCTATCACCTATCACCTATCACCTATCACCTATCACCTATCACCTATCACCTATCACCTATCACCTATCACCTGTTTTTCCCCCGCACACCGGCCGGATCGCAGTCGCGCGTGCGATCCAACCGGCGCAGGGTGTCGCTGCGCTTGAAACACGAAGGCGGCAGGAGAGGCCTGTTCCCTGCCATCTTGCCCTATTACCTGATTACCTATGACCTATTTCCTGATTTACCTGTCTCAAACCCTTCCGTCAGTCTCAGCAGGGTATAGTGTGTGGCAAACACGTCGGTAAGGGCCGAGATGTTGTTGAACCGGGCGCGGGAGAGGCTGAAGATGGCGTCCAGTACCTCGGTGGAGGTGGCGACCCCCTGCTCGAAGGCCAGGTCCGTGACCCGGAGGTTTTCCTCGGCCTCGGCAAGGCCTGAGCGGGCCACGGCCAGGTTGTCGATGGCCACGTCTCGGTCGAGAACGGCGTTGTCGAAGTCCGTGGAGAGGCTGTTTTCAAGCTCCCGGAGCTGATGGCGAAGGGCGGCTTCGTTGAGGGAAGCCTGGCTTAAGGTCGACTCTTTTTTGAGGCCGTCAAACAGGTTCATGGTCACCGAGGCGGTGAGGCGGACATCGTCGCCGTTGACCTCGGAGGAGCCGAAGCTGTAGTCGTCCAGGTACCGGCTTGTGTAGGTGGCCGACAGGTCCAGGCGCGGCATGTAGGCGGCCCGGGCAGCCTTCCTCTCCATTCCCGCACCGGAGAGGGTCTCCTTGAGGGAGAGGATCCGGCTGTTTTCGGCCAGAAGGACGGACTTGCCTTCGGCCGCGTCCATGACCATGGGGAGTTCCGTGAACACGGAAAAGTCCAGGGCGTCCGCTTCAGCTTGTGGGGCAGCACGGCAAGGGCCAGGGTGTTGAGGGAGGCGGTGATGTTGGCCAGGGTGCGGCGCTCGGTCTGCACCGCGTTGTCCAGCTCCACCTTGACGGTGAGCAGGTCCCGCTTTTTAAGAACCCCCACGTTGTATTTGAGCTCCATCTCACGGTAGCGGTCTTTGTAGAGGCGCACCGAGTCCTGGGCCACGGTGAGGTTCTGTCTGCTGCGGTAGACCCCCAGAAAAGCCAGGGCCACGTTCTGGCTGACGTCCTGGCGCGTGGAGGCCAGGTCGAGTTGCCCGGCTTCGGCACCAAATCGTGCGGCTTTCAGGGAGTATGCGTCCTTGAATCCGGCAAAGACGTTTAAGGCAATGCTGCCGGTGAACCCGTCATTTTTTTCCCGGATTTCGGTGATGGTGTCGTGGTTGTAGCGGTTGGCTTCGTAGCCCACGTCCACGCTGGGGAGAAAGGGGCTCCTGGCCTCCTGGACCTTTTTTTCGGCGATGGCGGCTGTGGCCTCACTGGCCTTGACTGCGTGGCGTTCGGCCAGGGCCTCCTGCTGCAGCTCGGACAGGGTCAGGGCGTGTAAGGGGGTGGCAACCAGGCAAAGGGCTGCCAGAACGAGAAGTCGTTTCATGATGTCGTATACCTCACTGCTCGACATGGGGGCCGGACGTTCCGGCCCCCATGGTGTGTGTTAGGCTGAGTAGCGCTCCAGGGGCTCGTTTGGCGACGAGGCCTGCCGGCCTTTTTCTTCAAAGCCGATGAAGAAGGAGAGGAGCGCGGGGATCACAAAGAGGGTGAAGAGGGTGGACAATGCCATGCCACCCAGCAGCACGCTGCCGATCCCCCTGTAGAGCTCGGACCCGGAGTCCGTGGCCAGCACCAGGGGCAGAAAGCCGGAGATACTGGTGCAGACACTCATGAAGATGGGCCGGATACGGGTTCGGATGGCGTCCTTGATGGCGTCCATCCCCAACATGTTCTCCAGTCGCACGTTGTTCAGGGACTGGTGCACGATGAGGATGGCGTTGTTGACCACCGTGCCCACGAGGATGATGAATCCCAGCATGGTGAGAACGTCCAACGGCTGTCTGGCCACGAGAAGGTCCACCAGCCTCAGTCCGATGAACCCGCCGGCGGCTGCCAGGGGTACGGAGAAGAGGATGATGAAGGGGTAGAGAAAGTTCTCGAAGAGGGCGGCCATCAACAGATAGGTGATGAGGATGGCCAGGGCCAGGTTCCACTTCAGGGCATGGAAGGTCTCCATGAGTTTGTCGGCGTTGCCGCCCAGCTTTACATTCACCCCGGAGAGCTGACCGGCTTCCATGAGGCCGTCCACCTTGGCGCGGATGGTTTCCATGGCTTCCTGAAGGGGCACGTCAATGGGGGGCGTGATCTCCAGGCGGATGTTGCGCCGTTTTTCCAGGCGGTCGATCTGGGTCATGCCGTGCTCGTAGGAGAGGGAGGCCACGTCGCCAACGCGCACCAGTTTCCCGTGGTTGTTGACCATGGGGGCTTCCAGGATGGCCTCGGGGGTCTTGAAGTCCGCCTCCTCGCTGCGAACCACCAGGTCGATGCGGTCCTTGCCGTCGGGGCTGTAGTCTGCCACCTTCCGGCCGTCCATGAGCACATCCACGTAGATCCCCAGCTCTTGCTCGGTGAGGCCGCTGGCCGCCATTTTCTGCTTGTCCGGGATGATGCGCCCTTCCGGGTAGGCAATTTCAAGGGAGGGCACCGGCCGGATCTGGGAGTTGGGCACGGCCTGGCCCACGGCACCCATGAGGGTGAAGCCTGCCTGTACGATGGAGCCCATCTCTTCGCCGGAGATGTTCAGGTCGATGGTGCGCCCTTTGCCCAGGCCGGTTTCGAAGATACCGGGCTGGAGGCTGATGCCGAACATGCCGGGCATGGAGTAGATGATCTGGGTCAGGGAGGGAATCAGCTCACCGGCCCGGGTCTCGTCCTCGTCCGTGCAGACCACCCCGAACATGCTGATCATGTCCGCAGAGACGTAAAAGACGTTTTTGATCTTGGGCAGGCCCTCGCCCGTGTCTTTTCGGTAGGTGTCTGTCTTCTCAAAAATGTACTCGCCCACCTCGTGCCGTTTTTCGGCGGAGTACCCGGGGGGCGGCACCAGGATGCTCATGATGAAGTTCTGGTTGCCCTGGGGCAGGTACTCGGCCTTGGGCATGAGGGCCCAGGCGATGAGCAGGGAAAAGGCGGTGAAGGACACCACGCAGGCCACCCGGGTGACCGTGTTTTTCAGGCAGGCGTTGGCCACGCCCATGATGCTGGAGATAAAAAGGTCTCCGGCCTTGCCCAAAGCGCCCCCCTCTTTCTGGGCCGGTCCCTTTTTCCTGTAGATCAGGTGCATGAAGGAGGGGATCACCGTGATGGAGACAAACAGGCTCAGGAGGATGGCCGTGGTGATGGCGATGGCGATGTCCCGGAAGAGCTGTCCTGCCTCCTGTTTCATGAAGATAACGGGGAGAAAGACCGCCACCGTGGTCAGGGTGGAGGCGATGACCGCACCGTACACCTCGGTGGCCCCTTCGTAGACCGCGTCAAAGGTCTTTTTGCCGAGTTTCAGGTGCCGGTCGATGTTTTCCAGCACCACGATGGAGTTGTCCACCAGCATGCCCACGGCAAAGGAGATGCCCGCAAGGCTCACCACGTTGAGGTTGCGGCCCATGAGCCACAGGGAGGTGAAGGTGCCGATGGCCGAAATGGGAATGGCCAGGCCGATGGTGCCCGTGGACCGTGCGCTGCGCAGGAAGGTCACCAGAACCAGGATGGCCAGGGCCGCCCCGATGAGCACGTTCTTTTTCATGATGGAGATGGCCCGCATGATGTAGGGCGCCTCGTCGTAGGACCAGTTGATGTACAGGCCCCTTTTGGCCAGAATGCCATCGTTGAGGCGGTCCACTTCGGCGTGGACCCGGTTCACGATCTCCAGGACGTTGCCCCCTTTCTGCTTTTTCACCCCGATGACGATGCCTTCGGCGCCGTTTTCCATGACCGAGACAAACTGGGGTTCGTAGCCGATGCGGCTGGTGGCGATGTCCCGAAGGAGGATGCGGGTGATGCCGTCATCCATGATCACCACGTCCAGAGGGTCGGTGACCTTCTGGAACTTGGCCGTGGTGCGGATGCGGTAGTTTCGCCGGTCAATGCCCAGCACCCCTGCGGAGATGTCGTTGTTGGCGGCCGTAACCCGGGCGATCACCTGGTTGATGGTGATGCCCCGCCGGGCCATTTTCTCAGGATCCAGAACGATCTCAAGCTGGTCCTTGGTGCCTCCGAAGACCAAGAGAGAGGCCACGCCGTCGACACGCTCGATGTACTGCTTGACCTCGTTGTCGAAGAAGGTGCGCTGGGTGCGGATGTCGGTGTTGCTTCCTTCAAGGGCGCGCATCTGCATCCAGATGATGGGGTTGGCGGAACCCCCGGAGCTGGAGATCACCGGCTCGTAGACGTTGTCCGGGTAGTCCGACACCTCGTTGAGCTTGTTGGAGACCCGGAGCAGGGCCGTGTCCACGTCGGTCTCCAGGTCAAAGGTGAGTGTGATGGTGGCGTAGTCGTTGTAGCTGGAGCTCTCCATCTTCTGGAGGTTCTGGAGGCTCTTGAGGTTGTCTTCCTGCTTCTTCGATCACCTGCTCGCTGGGGCTGGCACCCGGCCAGGAGGTCATCACCTCGATTTCCGGCAGCTCGGTGTCGGGGGCAAGCTGCACGGGGAGCTTGGAGAGCCCGATCATTCCGAACAGGACGATCATGATCACCATCACCGCAGCGGTGACGGGTCGTTGGATGGAAAATTTAATCAAATCCATGGGTGGCTTGGTATCCCTGGTTTCATCATGTCAGAAAAGGCCCGACGCCCTCGGCATCTCTCGTGCGACCACAAGGCGACGGGCACCTTGCGGGGGGAGTGGGGCACGGCTGTGCTTCAGATCCGGTTTACTTCCTTGCTTCAATGACCGTCACGGGCTGGCCGGGCTGGAGCCGGTCGTTGCCGTCGATGATCACGTCCATGCCGGGGGCCACGGGCCCTTCGGCGATGCCGGCTGCGCCCTCCACGTAGGCAAGGACCGTTACCGGCAGGGGCGCTGCCGCCCCTTCATTGATGGTGTAGACCAGGGTCTGGCCGTTGAAGGTGACCAGGGCATCCCTGGGGACCAGGGTCATCTCCTGCTTGTCACTGGCGGGCATGGCCACGGTGGCGCTCATGTTCGGGCACGTAGGCCTGGGAAGCATCGCCCTTGACGAAGATGTTCTTGGTGGCCGTGTCCGCCACGGGGATGTACCCGGTGATCCTGCCGCGGGTGGTGAGGCCCAGGGCGGTGATGGAGACGTCCAGCTCCTCGCCGGTCCTGGCAAAGACCAGGAGGTCTTCGGGCATGGGCACCTTCACGTAGAGGTCGTCCATGGAGCCCAAGAGGCACACGGGGTTCCCCGGCACCACCCAGTTGCCCTCATCGGCGTTTTTCTCCAGCACCACGCCGGCAAAGGGGGCACGGATGACGCTCTTCTCCTTTTTCAGGAGGGCCAGGGCCAGGTTTTCCTGGAGGGTGGCCTTCTGCATGGCAAGGTCCTCCATGGAGAGGCGCATGTTGTCATACTCCTGCTCACTGGCCGCCTGCTGCTTGAAGAGGGTCTCGTAGCGGGTCAGGTCCTTTTTGGCCTGGGCCAGCCGGATTTCCACCTGGGCGATTTTTTTCCTGACCGTGCCGATCTCGTTGTTCACAAAATCGAGGTTCAGGCGGAAGAGGGGCGCTCCCTTGGTGACCTGGTCACCCTCTTTGACCAGAACGGCCTCCACCTGGCCGCTCACCTCGGGAGAGAGGGCGGAGACGCGGTCGAACTGGAGGGTTCCCACCACATCCAGGGTTTTGGCGATGGTCTTCTGGTGAATCTGGCTGGTCGCGCCGAGCACCGGAGCTGACGAGGCCCTTCGGCGTACGAGAGGACCGGCAGGGCAAGCAGGGTGATGACGGTTATCCATTTCATAGCTTTCATTGATGTACCTCGCTACTCGAAAAAAATGGTCGGTAAAAGCGGTGGCCTAAGGAGTTGCGCAGTTAACGCGCGGCCGTCCCGTCGGAGATTGCGGTTTGGACCCCGAAAGGTCGGGTTGTCTTCATTTGGGCCCACCGTAAGGTGAAGGGCCCGTTTTCTTATTCTTCTGAACCGGTATTTAGATATAAACGCAACACCACCTGATTTCCTGCCAGTGGAAGTGACTTTCAGGCCCGGCTGTAGGGCGGATATGCAGGCATTTGCCGGAGGCCCGCTGAGATGTAGTGAATCAACTCTTCCAGCATGGCATCGGGATCCCGGTCGATACCCAGGATGGCAATGGATTCCTCCATGATGCACTCCCCCTCCGTAAATTGAAGGCCGATCCGGAAGAAGGCAATGCGGCGCAGCAGGGTCATCCTCGGGATCTGGGGCAGGGCCTTTGCCATGCAGTCGACCAGGTAGATGAGTTTTTTCTCCAGGATGTTTTTCAGGTTCTGTTTGAAGAAATCCTCGTTTTCGTAGGCCGCGGCAAACTGGTGGAAAACGTTCATCCAGTCCGGGTGGGTGACGGTGAACTCATGAAGGGGCGCCAGCTGGCTTCGCAGCAGGTCCTCCAAAACCGGGGCCTTGTCTCCTGCACGGTCCATCACCACCTCCAGGCGCTGGGTCTGCTCCTCTTCAAGGGGGGTGAGAAACCGGGTGACAATGGCTGAGATGAGGTTGTCCTTGGAGCCGAAGTGGTAGTTGATGGCCGCCACGTTGACTCCGGCCTCCTCTGTGATTTTTCGCATGGACGCCTTGTCTGCGCCCAGTTCGACGATGAGCCGTTCGGCGGCATCGAGTATTTTGGTTTTGGTATCCATTTAAGGGGTCCGTTGTGTGGGAAACAAATATTTTAAACGCTGTTTGAAACATCGATAAAAAAGGGTTTTAAACGATGTTTGAATTGGACGCAAGGTTTTTGTAGGTAACAACGCAAAAAAAATGACTTTTGGTGAGGAGGAAAAATTAACCAGGGGCGTGTCCACCCGATTCGAGAGATAAACGGATCAGGGGCTGCTGCTTGTTTTATGTGGGGGATTCAGAAGGTGTATCCGATGGAAAAATGAAAATTACCGGAGCTTTCTCCGGGCTGTTTGTCCAGCTTCCAGCCGTAGAGAAATCCCACGGGGCCGATGGGGGTGATATAGCGCAGGCCTGCTCCGGCACTGGAACGAAAGGACTCGGAGAGATCGGGCTGGGAGGCATTGCGGAGGCTTGCTGTATCGAAAAACGTGGTGAGTTCCACATTCAAGCCCAGGTCGATGCGGGCCTCCACGCTTCCCAGCAGGGTGGTGCGCCCGCCCACGGCTTCGCCGCTGTCGTTGATAAGGAACTTGTTCTCGCTGTAGCCCCGGATGTCGGTGGTTCCACCCAGGAAGAGGAGCTGGTCTTCGGGGATGTTGTTGTTGCTTCCGTATGGATCGATGTGGTGGATCCTGCCCCTCAGGGCAAAGGTGAGGCGGTTGACGGGGGTTTTATAGAACCGCAGCTCGTAGCGGTATTTGAAAAAGTCATCCAGTGAATTTCCGACGCCTGCGGAGATGTCCAGGGCCCCGAAGGCGATCATGCCTTTTCGGGGGCGCACAAAGGAGTCGGTGGAGTTGTAGGTGAGGGACGGGGTGACCACCACAATGTTTCGCTGCTCGTACTGCTCTTCATCCCCCGGGGGAATGGGCGTGTCGTTCAGCCTGTACTGCTCCCTGTATTCGTAGCGGTTGTTGAGGGAGGCGTTGAAATTTTCGAGGAACCGTCGGTTGAAGGTCAGGGAGGAACCGTAGGTGCGTGTGCCGAAATCCTGGTTGAACTCTTCGAGTTTCTCTCCGAACATGCTGAAGGTGGCGTTGATCCGGGTGCCCAGAAAGCGGGGCTCGGTGATGCCCAGCTCGGTGCGGTATCCGATGTCGCTGATCTCGGCTGCGATCCAGCCGTCTTTGTTCTGGCCGAAGAGGTTGCGGTCCCCAAGGCGGGTGTGGGCATACTTTTCCCGCCGGGTGTCGTATCCGAGGCCGAGCTCATAGTAGTAGGGCTTTCTCTCTTCCACCTCCACCAACAGATTCACCTCGGGTTCCTCTTCTTTAAGCCCGATGGTCCGGAAGTGCGCTGCGGAAAGGGCGGCGATGTTCCGGATGTTGCGCTGGGTCTCCAGGGCCTGGGTCAGGGAGAAGGGTTCCCCCGGGGTGAGCTCGACCTCCCGCCTGAGGATGCGCTCGCGGGTGCGGAAGTTGCCTGTGTAGAAGACCTCGCCGGTTGTTACGTTGGGCCCTTCGGTGATGTCGTAGGCCATCTCGGCCCGGCCCGCCCCCTCGTCATCGGTCTCGACCCGGGCCTGCCCCGTGACGGTGATATGGGGGTAGCCCTTTTCAGAGATGGCCCCGGAGAGGGTGTTTTCATCGCTTTCGATCATGTATTCCCGAAAGGGCTCTCCCTCCTTCAGGGCAATGGCGTCCAGCGCCTCATCGGGTGTGAGGGCCTGCAGGCCGTTGAAGGCAACGGATGTCACCCGGGTCTGTATGCCCTCTTGAATGGAAAGGGAGATATCGGCGAGTTTTCGGTGGGCTTCGGGGTCCTCTATGAAGGTCACCTTATGGTCCACGGTGGTCTCCAGATAGCCCTTGGTCAGGTAGAGGGACTGGATGGCGCTGATATCCTCGTCCAGGACATCGGGGACGAACTCTCCGGCGCTGAAGGTGCCGGGCAGGCGGGTGAGCATCTGCTTTTCGATGCGCTTCCGGTCGAAGACGGTGTTGCCCTGGATGTCCAAGGCCTGGACGATGTAACGGGGTCCCTCGTCAATGGAAAAGAGCAGCTCTCGCTCCCTGATACCCTCGACGGTGACGTCGGACTCCTCCATGCTCACCTGCACATCCAGGTAACCGGCTTTGTGATAGCGTGTCCGGATGTTTCTGAGGCTCTTTTTCAGGCCCAGTTCGCTTCGGTTTCCCTCTGTCAGGTAGGCCAGCTCCTTTTTCAGGGTCAGTCCCCAGAACTCGGTGTTCCCTTCAAAGAGGGCCACGTATTTTTTCCCTTCGTCTATCCTGAACCGGATGACCATATCGTGGGGATCGGCGAGGTGCTCCACCTCCGGGGTGATCTCCACGTCTCCATACCCCTTGGCGCGGTAGAATTTTCGGAGGTTGTCCACATCTTCATCGAGTTTTTTCTGGATGAACCGGGGGATCTCTCCGGCGAAGAGGGAGACCTTCCAGGTGTCGAGTCTCAGCTTGAGCCGTGCGTCGGAAAAACCGTTGTTTCCGATGAGCTCCACGCGGTGGATTCGGTCGAAGTCCCCCTTGTGGATGGAAACGGTCACCTCGAAATGGCCGTCTTTCGGGTCCTCCTCCGACGTGACCCGGATCGTGGCGTCCGGGTACCCTTCGTCTTTGAACGTTTTTTTGATGAGTGCTTCCTGTTTTTGAAGCTTTTCGGAAACAAAGGCGTCACCGGTATAGATGGTCATGGCATTGAGCACCTCCTTTTCCAGGAGGGGAAACGCCCCGTTGATGTGGATATCCTTGATCCTCCGGAACGGGGTCAGTCGGAACGTCAGGGCCATCTCCCCTTCACCCTCGGACGGGTCGGGCACGTCGATGGCCTGGAACAGACGGGTGCTCTTGAGCAGCTCCAGGCTTTTCTCAAGGGCTTCGGCGGAAAAAGGCTCTCCCTCTTCCAGGAGGATGATCCGGCGGGCAAAGGCGGCAAGGTGCGCGGGTTTTGTGACGGTCCCCACGATCTCCACGTTGATCTCCGAGATGACGGGGGCGCTGGGCTCGGCCACGGTGGGCCTAGGCATCAGGACGGCTGAGAGCACAAGGGCAAGGCACATCCAGTGCCGGGCAGCACGGGGGCCGTTTCGTCGGGCGCATGTGGGCGGTGATGCGATCATGGTCACCTCATCTCCAGCCGGAAGACCAGCTCGCCGCCGAAGTCCCCGTCCGTGTCCCGGAAGGCGTTCATCAGGAGGCTTTCGTAGAACTTGTACTCGGTGATGGCGCTCTGGACCGTGACCCCGTTTTTGGTTCCCACCCCGTATTTGAGGGTCATGCGTTTGGAGAGCTCTTTGCCCACGGTGATGTTGACATCGTCGGCATCATCCTGGTCCGTGCGTTCCGTGTAGGTCATTTCTATGGTGTCCAGGCCCGTGGCCTCCTTGAGGCTCCCTTCAAGGGTGCGGGTCACCATGTCGGCAAGGATCTGCTTGGTGGACTGGCTGGATCCGCCCTCTCCGCTGACCATTTCGTTGTGCGTTTTGTTGAAGACGATGAGGGAGAGGATGTCCGAGTCGCTCTCCTCGGGCACCGAACTCATCTCGAATTTGAGGTTGTCCTCCACCCCCGAAACCTTCAGGGTGATGGTCCATTGCCTGATGACGATCTCGCTGTCCACGTCAATGGTCGCCTCGACTTTGTAGGGGTTGATAAAGTCCACCACCCCTTTTTTGATTTCAAACTCTTTGCCCAGGTAGGAGATGGTGCCGGATTCCACCTCGGCCCGTCCATTGACAAGGACCCGGCTCAACGGGCCGGAGACGGTGAGGGTGGGCTTCAGGTCCATCAGCGCAATGTTGTTGTCCACCACAAAGGGGGAGCGGTGTCGGATGGAAATGTTGAGCTCCGTGTTGTTCAGAATAGGGGTGTCGCGCCTTCGGGTGACAGGGGACTGCTCCCGGCGTCGCTGGCCCAGGTTGTCGATGAGCCCCAGCCGGACGTTTTTGAAGTAGCGCCCCTCCACCAGGATAATCCCCCTGAGATGAGGGCGTGCTCCGGTGTGCCTTCATAGGTCAGGTCGCCGTTGACCCAAAGCTCCATGGTGCCCGGCAGAGTCAGGGGAAGGGCCTGTGCCCTGAGCCTTGCCTTGATGGCCTTTGGGGTCACATGGTCCAGCCCCAGGGTGCCGGAAAAGTCAAACTGCCCCTTGTCGAGATTGCCGGTGATGGTCTTAACGGTGAGGGCTTTGGGCGTGATCGCCATGCGACCGTTGAGGTTCTGGAGTTTCTGGCCCAGGACCGGCACGGTGAAGCCGATCTCCTTAAGGACGAGGTCCCCGTTAAAGTCCGGCTCCTTGGGTGTGCCGGTGAGGCGGGCAGAAAGGGTGATGTCTCCGGTGATGTCCCCGAGGCTTTCGGTGAAGAGGTGGAGCACCTCCATGGGAACGGCACCGTCCAGGGAAAAATCCAGGGTGCCGTCCGGTGACCCCGTGCCGTTGATGTCAAGGTGTCCCTGGTCGAAGAGGGAGAGGTTCAGGGCCTCCACCCGCAGGGTGCCGTTGTCAAAGGAGGCGTTGCAGGCCCCTTTGGTGATGAGGGCCGTTCCGTCGTGGGAGGCGGTGAGCTCTGTCACGGTTGCATCGGCGGTGAGGGTCTTGGGTGAGGTGGCGTCTCCCCGGGCTTCGATGAGGCCGGTGACGGTCCCTGTAAGGGTCCTGCGGCCCGCCATTTTGAAAAAGGGCTCCAGCCGGGTTTGCTCCAGGCGCGCGCTGGCGGAGAAGAGGTGGGTGACGAGATTGTAACTGCCGGACAGCTCCGCCACGAGGTCTCCCCGGACCCGGAGTTCCTGATCCCTGAGGGTCAATTCGAGGCTGCCGTCGTCAAAGGGCTCGTTGTTCAGGAACAGGTCGGTGACGACCATGTTTCCTTTGAGCCGGGGATTGTCCAGGCTCCCCTCCCCGGTGATGTCCAGGCTGAGCTGGCCTTTGGCCGCGTTTTTTTCACCGATGAATTCGATCTCCTCAATGTCCAGGTCCCGGGCCTTGAGCTGCAGGGCGTAGGTCTTTTCGACAGGGGAAAACCAGCCGTCTGCTCTCAGCTCCTCTCCCGGGGTCAGGACCACGGTGAGTTCCTCAATGGTCACCCGGTTGTCTTCCATGCGGGAGGCCAGGGTGACCTCGTGGAGTGTCTGAACGCCAAGGTTGAGTTTTTCCGCCCCAAGAAAGAGGCTGCCCCGGGGGGCAGCCGTGTTGCCGGAGAGGCGTGCGTCGATGGAGACCTGTCCCGACATCCGGGGGGTGACATCGTTTAAGTTGAAGGCTTCGGCCTTGAGGGTGACATCAAAGGCGGGGTGGGCCATCACGGCCCCGGTTTCAGGTTCGAGGAGGCGTGCCGTTCCCGAGAGTTCCAGTTGGGATTGGCCATTTGTCAACCGGGCTGTGTCCATGGAGAGCATGCCGTCCTTGAGTAGGGCAAGGACTTCGAGGTCTCCGATTCGATAGTCCGTAACGGCCAGAGAGCGGCCTGACAGGGCAAGGCGGGCCGAGGGAGACCTGAGGGGACCCTTACAGGAGAGGGTCCCGTCCAGAATGCCCGAGACACCGGCGCTTGCCAGGAAGGCCTCGGTGTCGATGTGTTCAAAGGCCAGGTCAAGGTCCACGGGGAGGGTGGGGGAGAGCTGGGCCGGTGAGCCGGGTTCCAACCTGCTTTTCAGGAGATGGATGGAACCCTGGGCGCGGAGCCGGGAGTCTTCTTCCTCAAGGGTCAGCTCGTGGATGGTGAGCTGACCGGATCGGTCCAGGCCGGCTGCCATGCGAAGGGTGCCGAGGGCATGACCCCCGAGCTCTAATGCGTCTCCCTGAAGGCTGGCCTCGGCCACCGGGTGGGCAGTGGTTCCGGTTATCCCGACGTCCAGGGTCAGTCGGCCGGTAAGTCCGGCAGCTTCAGGGGCCAGGCGAAGGTCGGCAAGATTTGGGATGGCAAGGGAGAGTTCGGTTTCAATGTTTGAGGACGCAAGGTCAAAACTTCCGGTCCCGTTAACGGAGGCCTCTCCGGCTTTGATGCTCAGGTTGCGAAGGGCCAGGCGGTTGTTGTCCAGGGTGAGACGGGTTTTCAGGTCGAGGTCCACGGGGTCGGGGAGCTGGACCAGGGTAAGCGTTTGGATTGAGGCGTCCAGTTGAGCCTCCGCGGACATGACAGAAGGTGAGGCCCCGGTACCATCGATGGTAAGATCCGACCGCAGCGCACCGGCCAGCCCCGGGACGTTGCGGGAAAACGCCTCAAGGGCGGTGCCGGTCTGGCTCAGTTCCAGGTGCCAGGCCATGGCGTCGAGGTTTCTTTGCTGGGCGGTGAACCCCCGGGCGAAGGCTTCCCGGAGGTCGAGGCTCCCGGTACCCTTGACCTGGCCCAGGGGGGCATCGATATTGAGCTTTTTGAGGGCCAGCTGTTTCTCTTCAAGGGTACAGGCCAGGCCGGCCCGGTCCACCTGGATACCCGCGATCTCGCCCCCGGAATAGGAGAGGGTCAGGTGCGCGCTGGGGTTGTCGGTGGTTCCGCGGGCCGTCAGGTTGAGGGTGACCGGGCCCGAGAGGGTGGCAGGGAGATGAAAGGTCTCTTTTACGGTGGTGAGGGCAGTGGTGGCCGTGAGGTCGATATCAAAGAGGGGGCGCTCGAAAAGGTCTTCGGCCTGGCCCTTGGCCTCCAGGGCCACAAGGTCAGATTCCAGGGCCAGGGCGAGGGACTTCAGGCGGTCGCCGTTGAGATGGCCGTCGATCCGCAAGGCATCGACCCCTGTTGTGATGCCCGCCATGTTGATTTCCCCGCCCCCGAGGCGAAGGGAGGCCCGAATGGTTTTTTCCCGGAGGTCTGCATCCTCCAGCGAGAGGCCGACGGTGCCTGCGACAATCCGTCCCTGGGGCTCAGGGGCATTTCGGTGTTCGTATTGGAAAAAGCCGTCTGTGAGGGATAGGGCGTCGATTCTGATGTTGAAGGGGAATTCCCCCGAGTCGTTGTCTTGTGTCGGGGGGGCGGGCTCCCGGGCAGGAAAGGCTGTGAGGATATTGAATGTGCCGGATGCATCCGTGGCCAGCAGGACCTTGGGCGATTCTAAGATGACGTTTTCAAGGGCAAGGGTGTTGCCCAAAAGGGGAGCCCATGCAAGGTTCACAACAAGCCGGTCCAGAGAGACAAGGGGGGCAGACTCCGGGTCGTGGAGCCGAAGATTGGTAACCTCCATGCGTCCTGCGAACAGTGAAAGGCTCAGGTCGTCCCAGTGGAGGCTCCCGGGAATGGCCCTGTTGATGCGATCCTGAAGAAAATGGCGGCCGTGGTCCGAGGTGAGCCAGAAGCGACCGGCCACCGCGACCAGAAGCATCAGAACGGCAACCATCCCGATACCGTAGGCAACAACCTTTCGTTTTGTCTGTCGCTGTGAGTTCCCCATTGCCACCCTCTTTTGCGGGCAGATTCCGGTGCATGCATGTGAACGTGCTGTCTGCGGAGCGGGAGCCGAACCTGCGGAGTTTTGGGGCTGCGGTTTGTTCCGGTTGGCGGAGGCAGCGGCGTTGGTTGAGGCTTTTACGTGATGATACGTTATCTTAAGCCGCTGCGAGATATATACATGCTAAAGCCATTCCTCGCAACCAAACGTGTGGTCCTGAAACCAGTTTATACTTGCAAGAAGGCAATGGCTCGGGCACAAAATAACCATGTTTAGCAATGGATCGTTTTGTTTTTTGGCAACCACTGTTTGTGTAACGCAAACGGGCGGAGACGTCCTGCAAACCCCTGGATAGATACCACACGAGTATTTTTGGTCCCGTGTCATATCAGCGGGATCGGCGGGGCAGGCAGGGTTCATTTACCATGGCAGGGGGCGGACGATGACAGAACTCAAGGTGTGTGGGAACAGGGACAAACCAGCGGGTGAGAGCCTTGTCGGAGAAGAGACTTCCAACAGCCGGGCTCAGTTGTTTCGCCGGGTTTTTGAAAAATCCACCGCCCCTTCGGTTATTCTCGAAGAGGACCTGACGATCTCCATGATGAATGAGAAGCTCGAAGAGCTTGTGGGGTATTCACGGGCGGAGCTTGAAGGCAAAATGAAATGGACGCGGTTTGTGGTGCCAGAGGACCTGGAGCGGATGACGCACTTCCACCACAGGCGGCGTCAGGACCCTTCATGGGCCCCGGAGGAGTATGAGTGTCGCCTGATGGACCGGGACGGGGATGTCTATGATATTCTGATCAAGCTGAACATGGTCCAGGGCTCAACCAGCGTGGCCACCCTGGTGAATGTGACCTCTCGAAAAGAGGCGGAAAAAAAGCTGAAACTCAGGGAAGATGAGTTGCGGGGTATCGTTGAGAACTTTCCGGGTCATCTCTACACCTCTTACAGGGATTACACCCTTGAATTTATGAATGGCCACCTTAGGGCACAGGTTGGCCGGGAGGCCGTGGGGGACCCCTGCTATTCCGCCATTTATGACCGGACAACGCCTTGCCCGTGGTGTGGAGCGGCAGATGTTTTCAAGGGGGAAACCGTGCGATCCGAGTTTTTAAACCCCCGTGACCACCGGTGGTATGCGGCGGTCTCCACCCCCATTTGTGCCATGGACGGCAGCGTGCGGAAACAGCAGACCCTGCTTACGGATATCACCGATCGGAAACTCAAGGAGAAGCGCCTGCGTGACAGTGCCGACAGCCTGCGCAAAGAGAACAGGCGCCTGAAATCCACCATGACCGCACGCGCCCGCTTCGGGGATCTCATCGGGAAGAGCCCGGAAATGCAGGCGGTCTACGAGGTGATACTGAACGCCGCCGCCTCCAATGCCAACATCATTATCTACGGAGAGTCGGGGACGGGCAAGGAGCTGGTCTCGCGGGAAATCCACCGGTTGAGCGATCGCATGGACCATGGCTTTATTCCCGTCAACTGCGGAGCCATCCCCGAATCTCTCATGGAAAGCGAGTTTTTCGGGTACAAAAAAGGGGCCTTCACCGGGGCGGTTCAGGATAAAAAAGGGTTTTTGGACCTGGCCGACGGCGGAACCCTGTTTCTCGATGAGCTCGGGGAGATCGCCCTGGGGATGCAGGCCAAGCTGTTGCGGGCCATTGAGGGCAACGGGTACACCGCCCTAGGGGGAAAGACAGTTCGAAAGCCGAACCTGAGGATCATCGCCGCAACCAACAGGGACCTGACCAACCTCATCACCAAAGGCCTCATGCGGGAGGACTTTTTTTACCGCATCCATATCATTCCCATCCACCTTCCCCCGCTTCGAAAGCGGCCATCGGACATTCCCCTTCTCATGGATCATTTTTTGAAACAGTACCCCGGTGCAACGGAGGTCCCCCCCATTACCCCGGCGATTCTGGATGCGTTTCAGAGGTATCGATGGCCGGGGAACGTCCGGGAGCTGCAAAATGTGCTGCATCGCTATGTGACCCTGAAAAAACTGGACTTCACGGAGATCTTTTCAGCAGATGGGGCCATGCCCTCGGTGGACAAAAGGTACCGCAGCGTGTCCGATCACGGAAGGGACCTGAAGTCCCTGCTGGCCGAAACCGAGAGGGCGCACATCCTCAAAACCCTGGAGGAGATGAAGTGGCACCGGGGCAAGACCGCCCACCGCCTGGGCATTAACCGACGGACCCTTGAGCGGAAAATGGCACTGCACAGACTCCGGTCATGCGAATGATGTGTCGCAAAGTGCGGCGTTGGTGTCGCATGGTTGAAAAGCCCCTGATGTAGAGCTGCCTGGCGTTTTATGGCTCTGCTATGCGACATGCCTGTCGCATTTCCTTGCCCGCCCATGTCTTGTCTGTTTTGTGGTGAAAGCAGGTAAAACCAGTTGGTTAGATCTTGTAATGATGCCTGTGGCACGTCCTTTGCTCAAGTAACATGCCGGAAAGATAACCTTTAACGGAACCGGGAGGTGGGCATGTACAGAAGCGAGTACGGGCGAAAATGCGTGGATGCGGCCACAGCGGTAAAACTGGTCAAGTCCGGTGACTGGGTGGATTACGGCAATTTTCTCTGCAGCCCCGTGGACCTGGATGAGGCCCTTGCCCATCGCGCCGGGGAGCTTGAGGCGGTGAAGGTGCGCGGGGTGGGGTACCCGGGGATTCCCAAGGTGGCCCTGGCCGATCCTTCGGGCAGAAGCTTCAACTACAACAGCTTTCATTTCAGCGGTGGTGAGCGGTATCTCCACGACAGGGGCGGCTGCAGCTACATCCCGGTTCTCTACCACGAGGGCAACCAGATCTACGATGACGGGGACCTGACCACCGATGTGTTCATGGTTCAGGTGGCGCCCATGGACGATTCCGGGTTTTTCAACTTCGGCATCGCCAACTCCTGTCAGTACAGCCAGCTCCGCAAGGCAAAGACGGTGATCGTTGAGGTGAATGACAACATGCCGGTTTGCTACGGCGGGTATGGCGAGGCCGTGCATATCTCCGAGGTGGACTATGTGGTCCAGGGGACCAACACGGAGCTGGTCTCCCTGCCCCGCACCCCCATATCCGATGTGGACCGGGCCATCGCCCGGCATGTGGTGGAACAGATTGAAGACGGTTCCTGCCTGCAGCTCGGCATCGGGAGCCTTCCCAATGTCATCGGCAAGATGATCGCCGATTCGGACATCAAGAATCTCGGGGTTCACACGGAGATGCTGGTGGACGCCTATGTGGACATGTACCGGGCAGGCAGGATCTCCAACATGGAGAAGGCCGACAACCCTGGGAAGATGGTCTACACCTTTGCCCTGGGCAGTGAAAAACTCTACAAATTTATCCATCGGAATCCGGCATGCGCCAGCTATCCCGTGGGATACGTCAATGACCTTCACCGCATCGCGGCAAACCCACGCGCCGTCTCCATCAACAACGCCGTGGAGGTGGACCTTTACGGCCAGGTCTGCTCCGAATCATCGGGGTTCAGGCAGATCTCCGGAACCGGTGGGCAGTTTGATTTTGCCTACGGAAGCTACCATTCCAAGGGCGGGAAGGCCTTTATCTGCCAGGCATCCACCAAGACCGACAGGGACGGCTCCGTCACCTCAAGGATCCGGCCCTTTGTGGATCACGGCACCATTGTCACCCTTCCCCGGTCTGCCGTGCAGTACGTGGTGACCGAGTACGGCGTGGCCAGCCTCAAGGGAAAAAGCACCTGGCAGCGGGCCGAAGCCCTCATCGGCATCGCCCACCCCGATTTCCGGGAGGGCCTCATGCGGGAGGCGGAAAAGATGAATATCTGGAGAAGGGAGTTGGTGCCCCGTGCAGACGTGGCCATGAGCCTTGCGGGGTGATCACGGCCCCGTGGGATGACGTAACCGGTCCCTTGCAGGGGCCGGTTTTTTCGTTTTTGGGGGCGTTGGGGAAAAGGGTTCGTTCCTGACGTACTGGATGTTGGTGGTGTGGCGGATTGTTCGGTGAAGCGCGGCTTCGGCTCCGGGAACCCCCGTGAGGAGGTCATGGAACAGGGCGATGAGCCCGGCCTTGTCCGTGTCGGTTTTTGTGTGGGTGGCGATGTCCCGCAGGTCGATGAAAAAACGGGAAAAGGTGTGGGGCAGGTCCGCGACCACCTCGGTGTTGAGGCAATGGGTCTCATGGTAGAGGCGGTGGTGGTTGCCCCCGGACTTGTGAATGTGAAGGGTAGCCCCGTTTGCGTGCGTGATGGATGACGATTTGTCGCACCCTTCAAGGCACGTTTTGTCGAATCGCTTTCTGGAGCACCCGATGACTCCCTGGTGCAGGCACTGGCGGCTGGTCATCAGGGTGACGGGGTGGTAGATGCCCATGCACAGCTCCATGCCTTCCGGTGGCACAAGGCGTTTGAGCTGCTCTTTTTTGATCTCCCGGGACACAATGGCACCGGAGCAGCCGAACTGCTCCTTGAGGCAGCGCAGGCCGAAGGAGTTGACGAGGTTGAAACAGCTCCCCGCCATCCAGGCAATGCCTTGCCTGAAGGCGTCAAAGGCGATGCCTGAGTTGTCCGTTACGATGCGGGCCGGCTTGACGGTTTCCAGAATCGCCCGGGCCGCGGTGTAGTCCTCTCCGATGAGCACGGGCGGGAACCAGGGGGTGAGCTCCGGGAATTGGTTGAACAGCGCGATAAATTCGTCTTTCCGGTTTTCAAGGGCCTCGGGTAGCTGGAAAAAAATCTTGGCAGGGGTGGCCTCGCAAAGGGGAATATCCCCGGGTGAGGAGATCACCACGGAGAGGACGGGCGGGGTATCCACAGGCTTTGGTTTTCCCGGGGAGGGGACCGCCACCGGGGCCACGGGTTCCCGGGAGCCGTTCAAGAGAAAGGCAACGCGCCGGATCAGGGCGGTGAGCTCCTTAAAGGGGAGGTAGAGCCCGGGGGCCAGGTTTTCAGTGTCCACGGCATCGACGCGGTATTCTGAATTGTCGAAACGCTTGAATTTTTCAAGGAGTACGGCACGGCTGAGGCCCCCGGGGGCGCTTGTGTCCCGCCTGGGGGCAAGGGGAGAGTCAGACGCCACGGAAAAGGAGGCCTCAGGGCTGGAGACCGACACACCCAGGGGCGCACCCGGCTCTCCATGGATGCGAAATGTGAGGGCCGTCTTTTCGATGCGGAGCTGGCCCACGGCGAGGCGGGCCCTGGCGGACAGGGCGGCCTTGTCCTCGTAAAAGCGTTCCCTGGTGCCCTGGGGGCAGGCGGGGTTTTCTTTGGACACCTGCCGGATGGAGTGGTCCCTGGGGTTGTCGATGAACATGTCCGAGGTGATCTCTCCGACCAGGAATCCGTTGGAAAAGTCGCGGTTGAAGACCTTGGCAAGGTCACCGGTGTCGGTGAGCAGGCGGTCTTGTTCGCTGAGGCTTTGAATCTGGTTTCTCCAGCAGGAGACCACGGTGTGGACGTAGTCGAATTTTTTGATGCGCCCCTCGATCTTCAGGGAGTACACCCCTGCCTCGGCAAGCTCTTTCAGGTTGCCGTAGGCCGAGTTGTCCTTGAGGTTCAGGGGGTACTCCCTGCCTGCGGGGGTGGTTTCAAACCGGTCCCTGCAGGGCTGGCTGCACCGGCCCCTGTTTCCCGATTTGCCTCCGAGCACCGAGCTTAAGTAACAGAGCCCGGAAAAAGAAACACAGTAGGAACCGTGGACAAAGACCTCGGTGTCCATGCCCTGCTTGCGGCTGGCGTCGGTGAGGGCCCTGATCTCTTCCAGGTTCAGCTCCCGGCAGAGGTTGACCCGGGTGGCGTTGAGGGCGCTGAGAAATCGGACCTGCCCCTCGTTGTGGGTGGTGAGCTGGGTGGAGGCATGGATGACCAGGCTCGGGAAGTGTTTGTTCAAAAGATAGAACAGGCCGAAATCCTGGACAATGACCGCATCGATGCGGGTGTTGACGAGGGTGTTTAAAAGGCGGATAAGGGCCGGGATCTCGCTTTCGACGACGATGATGTTAAGGGTCACAAACACGCTGCAACCGTGCTTGTGGGCAAGGCTGACGATGCCGGGCAGGTCCTCGGCGGAGAGGTTGGTGGCCCGGTCCCGGGCGTTGAATTTGTTCAGCCCGCAGTACACCGCGTCCGCACCGGCGGCAATGGCGGCTTTGATGGCGTCGATATCCCCGCCGGGTGCAAGTAGCTCAAGATCTGTCTTCATAAGGATGCGTCGCAACGTCGTTGAAATGGGTAAAAAGGCAAAGTGCCTGGGACGGTGTTTTTAGCACTGAGGCGCTGTCAACGAAGGGACCGGTAAGGGCCATGCAAACAAGCTCAGTTGCCTCCGGCGGGTCGCTTTTTGAAAAAGCTCCGCAAAAACGTTCCGGCAATCAAGGCGCTTCCTGCATTGATTCTTCTATGCCGAAGGCATGGCCCGCCAACATCCGCTTTGCCATGCGGATGCCGCACAGGCATGGGGTCGTTTTTGGAGCGCCGCACTTGAAGGTAGGATGATGAATCTTACTTATCGCGCCTTAGCCCTTGCTTGAAACGGTTGGCAGCCGTGGGAACCATCGGTGCCCTGTCGCCGATGATCAATTTAGGGGTTCTCTAATGGCCGGGGGCCATGTATAACGTGTCAAAGGCCGTGTGTTGCCGAAATAGGATCTGCGGCACGGGCCAATGTCCCCGAACCCTTCCAGAAAAACTATCCAGCAGGCAAAACCACAGATAAGGGTCCCCCTATGGCAAAAAAGCGAAAAGCCGCAAAGGCGAAATCCACCGGTAAAGAACAGAAAAAAAAGAGCCCCCAGGCCGCAGCCCCCGAGGTGAAAAAAACATCGGAACCTGCCTCCGAAGCGGGCCGGGCGTTCATGAATGCCCACTATTTTCTGTTTGTCCTGATCATCGTCGTGCTCGTGGGGTGCTACAACATCATCAGGCCTTACCTGCACACCATCATCCTGGCCATGATCCTGGCCGTGCTCTTTACACCGGTAAACAAAAAGCTGGAGGGGTGGCTCAAGGGCCGCAAGAACACAGCGGCGGCGCTTTCGTGCCTTTTGCTGACCCTGGTGGTGGTCCTGCCGGTGCTCTTTATGCTCCTGGCCATTATCCAGCAGGGCATCGACTCCTTTGACGCCATCTACACCTGGGTGGAAACCGGCAAGTACCAGGCCTTGTCAAACCATCCCCTGGTGATGCGGTTTGCTGAATGGGGCAAGGGCGTGCTCCCGGACATTGAACGGTTTTTCCCGGATTTTAATTTGCAGGCCCTCCGCTTTGACGAGGCCATCCTCAATGTCACCCGCACCATCGGCAAGGCCCTGTTGAATCAGGGGGGCAACCTGGCCGGAGGCCTGACCTCCTTTGTGGGCAAGTTTTTTTTGATGCTCTTTGCCTTTTTCTTTTTTGTTCGGGACGAAGAGGTGATCTTCGACAGCCTTCTTCATCTCATCCCCTTAAGCTCCAGCCAGGAATCCCGTATCATCGACAAAATCAAGACCGTCTCCAAATCCGCCCTTCTGGGGACCTTTGTGACGGCTCTTGCCCAGGGGCTGGCCGGTGGCATCGCCTTCTGGATTACCGGGCTCCCGGCCCTGTTCTGGGGTATTGCCATGGCCTTTGCGTCCCTGGTTCCCCTGGTGGGTACCGCCCTGATCTGGATCCCCGCGGCCATCTTTCTGCTGATCTCCGGGCACTGGGGATACGCCGTCTTCATGACGGTCTGGTCCGTGGTGGTGGTGGGCATGATCGATAACATCGTGCGCCCCCTGTTCATGCAGGGCTCAGCCGACATGAGCACCCTCCTGATCTTTTTTGCCATCCTGGGCGGCATCAACTACTTCGGCCTCATCGGTCTTCTGTACGGCCCCATTATCTTCGGGCTGGCCATGGTGCTGCTCTACATCTACAGCATTGAATTCGATGAGTTTTTGAATCATCAGGACAACAGGTAGGGACGACACGGCTGGGGAAGGGCGGCATGTCATTGCGAATGCCGTGTGAACCCGGTGATACTGCGAATCACCGGGATTTAGCGCCTTGCTTGCGATGGGGCTCCAGCAGGGCAAACCAGCTTTTTGCCAGGCGCTCATACTCTTCGATACACCCTTGGGCCCGGTCTTCGGAAAAGCCTGCGTCGGTTTTCAGGTCGGCGTAGGTTTCGGGATCGCTTCCGTAGACATGGCAGAGCGTGGTGTAGAACCGCTGGATATCCAGGCTGTGATCGTCTTGGAAATCTTCGTCGGCAAAGGTTTCGATCTCTTCACTTTCAAGGTCAAACAGGTCGGCGGCGCTGAGGGCCATCTCCGCACCATGCTCGTAAAACTCGATGAGCAACACGCTTGCCAGGCCGTCTGCGGCGTCCTCTTCTTTGCCGACCACCGGCAGCTCACAGGTAAATATCAGGGCGTGGGCAAGTTCATGAAACAGTGTGTGCATAAGCACATCAATCGTTGCCTCGCTTACGCTTACACCGGTTTCAGGATACCCTGCGTCGATAAACCGTTCTTTCACCTCTTGAAGGAAGGCATAGGGAACGACGATTTCCTGGGTTTGCGGGTCATACAACGGCCCGTCCTCCCTGCCGAAGACAAGGCTGAGGGGCACATTGAGGCTGAACTGGTCGTTGATGAATGACGCCACATCCTCTACCGCACCGGATGCCTTTACCTCTTGTTGGATGGCTGTTTCTTGTTTCCCGGAAGGGGGACCATAGATGACACGGGTTTTGTTCAAGGCCAGGGCAGGACTGACGGAGAGCAGGAGCAAAACTGCCACAGCCAGGGCTTTTCGAGTACGCATGGGGTGTCCTTTTCTTGGTTGTAGTGACGTTGATGTGAAGTGTAGGGGGTATTGGGGTGTTTGACAAGGGCCGGGCCGTCATGGGGAATAAATCTTTAACCGTGGTTTGGCTTGGCAACGGTTCACAGAAAGGAAAGAGCAAATGACTGACGACGCAACCGTTGAAACGGCAATCTCGCCCAGGGCCTCCTTTCTCAAGGACGTCCTCGTCTGTTCCCTGGGAGCCTACGGCGGCCCCGAAGCCCACATGGGTGTGTTTCTGGACCAGCTGGTGGCCAGGCGCAACCACGTGACGGAAGAGGAGCTGGTCGAATTGCTGGCGCTTTGCAGCATTCTTCCGGGGCCCACAATATCAATCATCGTGGCCGTGGGTAATAAGAAGGCGGCCCCTTGCTTGCCTTTCTCACCATGCTGGTCTGGGCCGCGCCTGTGCTGCTGATCATGACGGCCCTGTCGTTTCTCTATGCCCTTTTGGCGACGGCCCATGTGTCCCCGGAGATCCTGCGGTTCATCGGTCCCATGGCCGTGGGGTTCATTCTTCTGGCGGCCTGGCGCATCGGCAAAAAAGTTGTTACCGACAAGCTGACATGCCTTTTGATGGTTTTCGGCACGGTAAGTACATACCTTGTCAGGACCCCCTGGCTCTTTCCCCTGGTTCTCGTGGCGGGGGGAGCGGCAAGTATCCTTGCCTCCCGGGAAAAGGCGATCTGGAACAAACCCCGCATCAATCCGCCCTGGGGCTACCTGGCCCTGTTCCTTCTCTGCACGGCCGGTTCCCTCGTGCTTTCCCTTGCAACGGACATACGGTTTTTCAAACTGTTCGAGAGTTTTTACCGGTACGGGTACCTGGTGTTCGGAGGGGGGCAGGTCGTTGTGCCGGTTATGCACAGCGAACTGGTGGAGGTGAACCGGTACATGACCAACGGGGAGTTTCTCACCGGCTACGGGCTGGTGCAGGGCTTGCCCGGCCCCATGTTCAGCTTTGCAGCCTATGCGGGCGGCATGGCTTCACGCCACGGCTCCACCCTTCAACAAGTCATGGGAGCCCTTGCCGGTGGCATCGGGATCTTCCTGCCGGGCCTTCTGCTTATCTATTTTATCTGTCCCGTGTGGGAGCGCATCAAAGAGGTGAAAGCCATCAAGATCTCCCTTCATGGAGTCAACGCCGTGGCAGGTGGCATGATCACGGCTGCGGCGATTATCCTGATACAGGCCAACGGCGTGGGATTTGCCAACCTGGCCATGACCGCCGCCACCGTGGTTATTCTTGCCACCGGAAAGGTTCCGGCACCCCTCATGGTGGTGATGGCCCTTGTGGCAGGGATCGTTCCTTTCTGAACTTGTAACTATTCAGCTCCAAAAACAGCCTCCGGCGGCAAGGTGTGCCACCTTGAAAGCAGATAGCAGATGTAATTTGCCCCTCGTTCCTCGGGTCAAATCACATCTGCATTTAAAACGGCATTCATGTAACTTTTTTTTATGACCTGTTTGTTAAACTTTTTAAAAGTTTAGCCCCCGGCAGGGCCGCCGGAGGCATAAGCTGAATAGTTACCTGAACTTTTTGAAAAGGTTCATAAACAGGTTTTAACCGCAATTTGATTTTGCTCGAGTGGCTTGGTTTGCCGTTACGATTTACTGAATCGCCCGTGGCTTTTCTGGTACTTTGCGACGAGTCTGTCTCTGGAGGACGAGGTGTTGAGTGCCCGGGCGGATTGGCCTTGGTATTTGGACGTGGCATGTCGTGCGGTGCGTGCTGCCTTCATGAGGGCGGCCATGGCGTAGAGAAAGACCATACCGATAAAGCCGGCACCGACGGCCCCCGGGATCAGGGTTTTTTTCAAGGGAATGCCGACGGGGGGGAGGCGTGGTTCATCGGGGTGCTGGGGATCATAGAGGATCTCAATGAGTTCTCCGGTTTCTCCCGGGGGCCTGGTGGGCAGCCGTACGGTTTCGGTGTGGATGAGCTTGCCGTCAGGTGCCTTGCCCGCGCACGCTCTAAACCGTATACCCCTTCTTCTCTGGAGCTGTTGGTGATGTGGCTCATGATTTCGGCCCTTGTGGAGATCGCCCTGGCTTTGAACGCTTCCACGGACCGGTAGTTCTGGTAGTTTTGGTGTGACTCTCTGAGGCCCAGGCACCCGATCACTAAAAAGATACCCATGATGATGGGAACGATGCTGAATGATTTCATTGCTGCTCCATGGCTTCCAGGCCTTGCCGAAGAACCGACCGCTGGAAAATTCCTGAAATAAGGTATGTAGTATCCCTCAGCGAATACCTGAATTGGCTTATATCAGATTGCTCTTTCAGTGCAATGGAAAGGTGTGGACAGAAGGAGAGAAAATGCCTTGCGCAGGGGGGCTCGGGGTGATCAGGGGATCAGGTTACTGCATTCTTGTTTAAAAACAATTCTACTGTGTTGACGACATCTTCCGGCTTTTCCTTGTGGGGGATGTGTCCGCAGTTGCTCAGGATGGCCATTTCTGAAATGCCTCCTGCCTTGTGTGCGATGAATTCAGGAAACGCGGTGGAGCCGTATTCGTCGCTGTCGCCGTGGATCGCAAGGACAGGGCATCTCACCTCGCCCATGCAGGCGTCCAGGCTCCAGCCGGAAAACGCACTGGAGAGCCAGATGTCGGTCCAGGCCCTGAACACCCACTCCCTTTTGGTTCCGTGCCATTTTTTCAGGCGGTCCATCTGGCCCGGCTCTTGGAACGCTTTCTGTGCCGCTTTAATGCCTGCCACCGTTCGATCCTCCACAAAGGCTTGTGATGCTTCGGTTATTACCGCCACACATCCCTTGTCCCGAGCAGCAATGTTGACGGCCATGGCGCCTCCCACGCTGTGGCCGAAAAGGATATAGTCTTCTAAGTTGAGGTGCTTTTTAACCCACGGAAAGTAATCGGTGGCTTCCTCTTCGATGAAATGGATGGAGGGCAGCTCATTTCGCGGAGTGGATCGACCGAAACCCAATCGGTCGTAGGCGATGACACACAGAGATAAACGCTCGGCAAGTGTAGGGGGAAAATGGCGCCACAGGTCCACGCATCCCAGGGAGTCATGGAGCAGCACCATGGGGACGGATGACGATGGGTTTTGTGGCGTCCATTTTTTTGCATGAAACGAGCCGGCATCCGTGACGATGCAGAGATTTTCAACGGTACACGTCATGCTGACTCCTAAAGGCCACGGAATCCTTAGGGGAGGGCACAAAGGCCAAGACCCTTGCCGGGCTGCCGGAGCCGCCCTTGACGGGCCAGCCGCCGATCACCAGCACGGTGCCGAGGGGAGGCAGGCGGTGCAGGCCGGTGAGGCATTCCAGGATCATGCCGTCGGCGTCGTACATGGCAAAGCTGGCGCCAAACTCCGTGTCGTTGCCGGGGTCTGCACCGTGGGTGTCCGTCCCAAGCCCCACCACTCCGCGTTCGTTGACGAGGAATTCGGCGGTGTCGGCGCCGAAGCCGGGCCAGTGCAGGGTCTTTTCCTTGTCTGTTCCGAGGAAGGCCTCAGGGGCGTTCCATTTGTCCTGCCATCCGGTGAAGAGGATCACCAGGCTTCCAGGCGGTACGTGTTGGCCTTGTGCTTTCTCCCAGGCCTTCAGTTCGTCGATGGAAAAGCGATGATCCGCATCTTGTTCGGCAATTTCCCGGATATCGATGACAACAGCGGGTACCACCAGCTCCCGGGCTTCAAACATTTCTGCGCTTCGTGCGCCCTTGATAAAGGTGTTCGGGGTGCCCCAGTGCGTGCCGCTGTGCTCTCCTATGGCAATACGATTGATAAAGTACTGATCTTTTACATAAGTGGCCCATGGCGCAATCTCAAAGGCAGGGTCACCCGGCCAGATGGGAATGTCCGGCGTCAGGGGCTGAGTTAAATCCACGATGTCGCCGTTGAAGGGGGAGGCGGGCTGCAACGCTGCGGGTTGGTGTGAAGCGCAGGCTGTGAAAAAAAGCATGGCTGCGGCAAGAACAGGGAGGGTGACGGAGCGTTTTTTCATTCAGGTTCCTCGCGTAGCGTATTTCCGGGTTAGCTTTTTGTGATCATGGAGGGGGTAACTTTGTATGCCCAGATGTACTGGCCCCCGGCAAGTCTGCCGGGGGCCATATCGACTCTTTACTTAAGAAATTCTCTACAAAACGTAAAGGTTAATTAAACGAAGCGGTCAGGCTCATGCCTGAAAAAGCGTTGTATCCGCGAATCCCCATGTAGTAGGTGCCTGCCGCCGGGGTGCTGACGGTGCAGGTTTCGTTGTTGCCCCAGAGGTAGGGGCGGCAGTCGTAGGTATAGGTGTCCGGTTTTTCCCCGAAGCGGGTGTAGAGGTCGCCGTCTCCGCTGCCACCGCTGATCTCCATGACCAGGCTCGACACGCCGGCCGGTACCACGATTTTGTAGTAGAGCCAGTCGCCCTGGGCTGCCGAAAGATTGGTGACGGCAACGCCGTTTTGGAGAACGGGAACGGTGTCGGGATTCGTGACCGTTACCGATGCAGTGGCCTGGTCCGTGGCGCCGTCGTCGTCGGTGACGGTGAGGGTGACGATGTAGGACCCCGCTGCTGCGTAGGTGTGGGCCGGGTTGGTGGCGGTGGAGGAGGTTCCGTCGCCGAAGTCCCACTGGCGGGATGCGATGGTTCCGTCGCTGTCCTGGCTGGTGTCGGTGAAGGTGGCGGTCAGGTTGCTGACAGCCGTGGAGAACGAGGCATCAGGGGGCTGGTTGGCCGAGCCTCCCATGTTACGGGTGTAGAACTTGGTCTCCAGGTTTTGCCCGGTGACCGTCAGGGTGTACTCCCCGGCGGTGATGGTGTGGGCAATGGAGACCGCGCCGTTGGCGTCAGTCACGGCTTTGGCAGAGGTGCCTCCCTGGTATAGGGAGACCGTGGCCCCTTGGACAGGGCTGCCGCCTGAGGTAACCACGCAGTCAAAGGGGGTGTTTCCCTGGGCTTCTGTGGCGGAGAGTGTTAAGGGCTGGGGGGATGCCGTGCGTACCTGGAGGGAGGAGTCGCCGAAGATGGTCCAGGTTTTCAGGGTATCCAGATCCGAAGAGGTAGAGGACTCGGCGTACATGAGGATGAGACCGTTGAACACAAGGGACCCGAAGGTGGAACGACCCTCGGTGGTGGAGGTGCCGCTTCCCGGGTTGGTGGTGTAGTCGTAGCCGCCTACCAGCAGGTCGTTCATGTAGTCCTGACCGCGCATGGGGGGCGTCCAGGGCTGGTTGATGGTGGCCATCACCGTGGCAACCGCCCCGCCTCCGCTTTTTCTCAGCCATGTTTCGGCAAAACATTGGCCACCGTTATGGAATTCCCCGTTGACGCAGGCCACGGAGATGATGATGGGGAGCTGGGAGCCGTTTGTCAGGGCATTGATATCGTCGTTGTTGAAGCCAGAGGTGCCCCACGATGTATGGGAACCATGGCCGGTGTAGTTGATGAGGGAGAGACCGCCGTTGACATACCCGCTGACAGAGGAGGCAGAACCACTCTCGGTACACCTCGTTTACGGTGGTGTAGGTGGTGGGCAGCAGCTTGTAATCCTTGATGACGTCCACGTGCTCGTAGTCGGCTTCGCCGTCGTCACCGCTGCCGCTCCCCTCACCGGAACCGATGCCCAGGGCCGTTGTATACCAGTTTGCGGAGAGTTGGGGCGTCTTCTCGTAATCAACGGCTTTGTTTATCTGTACCGTGACTTGGGAGGTATTGTTGGCGGAAAATCGACCGATGATCAGGTCCGGGTAATAGTCGCTGCCGGCCACGCAGCCCAGCATGGGGTCTGTGGGGGCGTTGGCCGAGGTCCCCAGCTCGGATTTGATGTCTGCCCAATCCCCCACCAGCTGCACGTAGAGCAAGGACGGGTGGGATGCGTAGAATTGGGAAATGCTGTTTTTGACAGAGGTGCCCGTGGCCACCTCCAGGGTGTGGACGGTGGTTCCTTTTTGCCGTTTCCATGTGACGTATGGGAGGATGACGGATGCATCGCGTGCCGTGTGGATCACGAGGAGTTCGCCTGCCTCTCCGATGGACCGGGCGGTCGGGGCATAGTTGATGAACATGTCGCGATAGATGGCCTCCATCTCCGGTGCCACAGAGCGCACCGGTGCGGTCAACGCGTTGGCACCTTCACCGCTTCCCGTGGAGAGGGTGACAATCACCGAGTGGTAAACTTTCAGGATGTTTTTTGTTCCATGGGCCCTGAAGGGATAGACGTGGATGTCCGTCCCCCGGACATCTCGAAGGATGTAGGGCTCGGAGGCCGTGGCAACCTTGTCCGGGTACCAGCGGCCCGTGCGTGCCGACAGCGCGGTTTCGTACGGGATGTCGGCAGGGTTCTGGTTACGGTAGATCACCCCGCGGGAGGGGAGCATGGGGTAGGCAAGGGGGATCTCCGTGACGTTCCCTGGTTCTACGGAGATGCGCAGATCCCCGCTTGCCGGAAGGGCCACGGATGCGTGGATAAAAGGCAACTCCGCATACCCCTTTTTCTTGGTCGTGACCTTGCCCGGAAAGAGGATCTCGGTGTAGATGGTGCCGTTTTTATCTACGGAGTTGAGGGTGTAATCCCCCAGGGTGAACTCCAGGACGATCTCCTGGGGGGTGGATCGGAGAAGGGATACGTCAAATCCGTCTCCCGCCTGGACAGCCACAGCGGAAAGGACATACGTGATGATGACCGCGGTAACCATGCCCAATCGTTTTGTCATGACATTCTCCTTTGCTTCAGTTGTGGGTGAGCCCCTCGACTGTTGATAAACGAGGGCTTTGAGTGAACCCTGAAAAAGGAGTACTCCTCTCAGGGATATATCCGGGAAACGATAAAAAGATCGGCGGATCAGGCCACAGGCCGGATCACAGGCGACTGGTAAATGAAGCGCGATATTGATTGCGATAAATCGGCGATAAATATTCGTAATAATGAGAGTGGATAAGGCAGGCTGTTCCAAATCCAGGGCCCTTCAGGTTGGGCCGGGTATTTCGCGAGAGTAAAGTTGACCGTATAGGGATCTATTTCGCCAGTCAAACATTTTGATGGCTCGTGTGAAAAGATTTGGATGTTTTATAATTCTGAAAAAATATTCAGTAGGATTATGAGCGTGGGTTGAAAATTCGGGCAACGATTCGGGCGGTTGAGCGGAGCCGTACCTCTTTGGTACCGCGTTTGGTATGTTGCTGTTTTCCTTTGTGTCGGTGCGTTTCAACGCCGGGTAACAGGGCCGTATCTCAATAGGGAGGGATTGTGTGTGCTGCTAACCCGGATATTTCATGAGGAAACGGCCATGCTGGATAAATAAACTGTTATTACAGGTTGTTGTTCGGGCGGTGTAACTATTTAGTTCAAAATCGCCTCCGGCGGCCCTGCCGGGGGCCAAACTTTTAAAAAGTTTGACAAACAGGTCTTACGAGGGACTTGGGACGACCTTAAAGTTATCCACAAGCCGACTCTTCTAAGCATAACGGATATGCCTCGCTTTCAGCCGTCCGGCCCCAACGGGGCTGGACGGCTGAAGGCGAGGCAACCGGAACGTTTTTGCGGAGCTTTTTTCAAAAAGCGACCCGCCGGAGGCAACTGAATAGTTACGATATTTTAAAAATGCAAAATGTATTTCACCGTTTTCTTATCGCGTTTTTCACCCTTCGGGCGAACCGGTCTAACGTGTCAGGTACCTTTCAAAGCTCAGCATCGCCCGTTGAACGGTGTCCGGCCTGAGGTATAAAAACAGGCCGCAGCCGTTCAGGGTGACGGTTGCCCAAAAAAGGGCGCGGAACGATTTTTTCCTGATTTTGTGGCGAAGCGATTCCTGGGCGATGATGGCTCCGGGCCAGCCACCGGCAAGGGCAAGCAGGTGAAGCGTTCTCTCCCGGGTTCGCCACCTGCTTTCCTTGGCAGCGGATTTGTCCAGTGCATAGGCCAGGAAGGCCGCGATACTTCCGCCAAGATAGACGGCTGCTATGGTCACCGACACTTCCCCGAGCCAGGCGGCCAGCAAGATGCCGAGCAGGAAGCAGGCGGCAGCCGTGATTCGCAATATTCCCATTGGCGACTGATCCCTTCTCACGGCAACGCCGAGATCTCTTTTACCCGAAAGTCGGTGGTGCCGATGGTTTGTGCCAGGTCGCCGAAGTAGAGGCAGAAAAGCTCATGGCTGTCCCTTAGGAAGAGGCGTTCACGCTCATGGGGAGGAAGGCCCTCGAACTCCCGCGTGTCGATAAAGGGCGGCAGCACCATGGCCACGTTTTGGGTGATGGACAGCATCTTATCCAGAAGAACGTCCGCAGGCGGCTGTGTATTGGAGTCTAAAAACCGATACACATGCTCGGGACCGGTGACAGCCCAGTCCGGGTCCATGAACACCGCGTCGATCATGGGAAGGTTCTCTAAGGTCTCAGGGTTCATGATGTCCCCGGATACAAAGGACACCCGCTCCGAAAGCCCGGCCCGATGGACGTTTTGGATGGCTTTTTCCCGGGTGGGCCCATGGATTTCAACGGTTGTCACCCGGGCCGCTGTCCTGGCAAGGGAGATGGTCGTGAACCCTGCACCGCTGCATGTCTCTAAGACACGGCGGCCGGAGAACCGCTTCGCAAAGTGTGATGTGAAGCGTTCATCGATTCCCATGATGAAGGTACGCTCGTCTGCGGTGTAGTCGTCGCCGAATTTTTTTCTGATGGCTTCCTGGCTGATCATCATATGCGTTGGATTTCCCATGGTATGCGTTTTTTCGAAGATGCACGAAACAGGCCGGGGGCTCAGCGCTGGGCATCGTAAAATGACGTATTCGATGGGTACCACAGGCAACAAGGTGAGGCAAAGGGGATTTCAGGGCCAACGCATTTAAAAATCCAGTTGCCTCCGGCGGGTCGTTTTTTGATAAAAGCTCCGCAAAACCTTTCCGGTAATAAATAGAAAAAGAAGATGGGCTATGCCCTGCAGGGACGAATCTTTAAAAAATAAAACCTGTTTGTCAAACTTCTTCAAACGTTTGGCCCCCGGCAGGGCCGCCGGAGGCCAAATTCTAAATGCGTTCGCCCCTGAGAAGGGAATTGTCTTAAAACAAAAAACGCTAAGGGAGAGGGCGGATGGAGCACCGCGAGTTCTCAAAAGGGCGCATGCCGCTCTCCCGGAGCGCAAGACGGTATTAGCTGTTATCATCCTTGCACGGCAGAGAGATCCCCAGGCAGATGCGTTCCCGCTCGGCATCAATGCTCAGCACAACGGCATCGATATCATCCCCTTCGGTGAGGTGGGAGATGGCTTCTTCACCATTTTCGTACGGGCTGTCTGAGTAGAATGTCAGGCCGGTAACCCCTCCTTCCAAGGTCACAAAAAGGCCGATGTTGCTCACCGATGAGAGGGTGCCCCGGACCCTGTCGCCTTTCTTATGGGTCTCGGCAAACTGTTCCCAGGGGTTGGGGTGGCACTGCTTAAGGCTCAAAGAGATGGAACCCTTATGCGCGTTGACGTCCAGAACCATGACCTCGATGGTGTCACCCACCTGAACGACGTTGCTGGGGTGAATGTTCGTGTTGGTCCAGTCCATCTCGGAGACATAGACAATGCCCTCGAAGCGGTCTTCGATTTCAACAAAACATCCGTAGTCCACGATTCGGGTGACGCGACCACGGACACGGCTTCCTTCCGGGCAGCGTGCGGCAAGGTCCTCCCACGGGTTCTCCCCGCATTGTTTGAGACCGAGGGCGATGGCGCCGCTCTCTGTGTTAACGCGCAGGACCATCACGTCCACAAGGTCCCCCTGGCTGAGCATGTCGGCTGGGCGGAGGGTCTTGTCGGTCCAGTGCAGGTCCGTGGCGTGGAGCAATCCTTTCACACCGTCTTCTAATTCCACAAGGCATCCGTAGGGCTGCAGTTGGGTGACGCGGCCTCGGACTTTCTGCCCTTCCGGGTAGCGGAGGGCAATGGCCTCCCATTGATTCTCGTTATTCATGGGTACTCCTGAATATGCGCGGTGCTGAAAAGTGCAGCGGCAACCCGCTTTTTAGGTGGCTTACCTCGTCGCCGGAGGCAGCCAGGTTAAAGATGCCTCCGGCGGCCCTGCCGGGAGCTAAACTTTTAAAAAGTTTAATAAACAGGTTTTAAAAACAGATTCGGCTTAATCTGAATCAATAGCGAATGTGATTTTCCCTGAGGAACGAAGGGGAAAGCGCATTCGCAACCTGCTTTCGAGGTGGCTCACCTCGCCGCCGGAGGCATTGCTTTTGATTTTTGTTATTCCACTCGCTACAGACCCTCGGCCATGCGGGCAGCAAGCTTAGGGAGCAGATCGTTTGCCACGTCCTTGATGGCCCTTTCGGCGGCAGCCTTTCTGCTGCTCGCGCCGCCAAGGGCCGTCCCGTGGGCGGAAGCGATGATGCTGCGGCTGGCCGTGTCGTAGGCGGTCACCGACATGCGTGCGCGGTAGACAACGCCTCGGCCGCGCCTGCCGGAATACTGCACGTCGACTTTTTCAACGACGAGGATCGTTGCCTTGGACCCTGAACCGTTTGTGGGCCTGTCACTATGGTGCCCACGGCTTTGCACCTGAAACCCCTTTTTCCTGAAAAGGTCGGCACTCACCGGAGAGAGTATGGAGGTTGCATCGACACCGGCGTCGTTCTGACGGGTGTGGATCTTGAGCTGCACACAGGATGTTTCGGGCGTTCTCAACGCATAGGTAAACCGTACCGAAGGCCCGGACAAAACCCCCTCCCACGAGGGGCCGGGCTTTTCACCCAACGCGTCTTTGATGATGCGGTTCCAGTCCACGGTTACCTCAACCGGGTTGAGGGGCGTTTGGGTGGCGGTCACCTCCAGGATTCGGACGGCAGCCTTGCCGCCCGGGCCTGTGACAACGGCCTGGGCTTTACTCGTGGATCCCGGTGAAAAGGTAGCCTTTACCGGCAGGTTGGCCAGGGGCGTGGTGCCATGGACCATGGCCTTAACGCGCAATGGCTGGGCAAGGCCGCTGCCCTTTTTGGCGGTTTGCATGTCTCCGCCCAGGCCCATGAGGCTCAGGCTGCCTTTGATCTTTGCCACCTCATCGTACGGGTCGCGGGGAGGCGTCTTCTTGCCCGCCGGTGCCATGGGGTCCAGAACGGCGATCATCTGCCTGTTGTCCATGTACCTGCGGTAATGGTCCAGGGCTTTGATTCCCTTGTGCAGGGCGCCGATGGTGTTCCCTTTTTCCAACAGCTCTTTGCATTGGCGGGATAATTCAAAAACACGGGCGCTGTGACGAGTCATCTCCGATGCCAGCCGGTGGGCAGTTTCCGGTTTGTTCAGCACGGCAATGGCGTAATGGAGCTGGTCCTTTTTGCTGTAATAGCGATCGGCGATGGAGATTCCCTGGAGCAGGATGTCGACGTTTTCCGTTGAGTCGATGGCTGTCTCCGAGGTGTAGGTCTGGGGCAAAGACGCTCTGGTTTTCTGCTTTTTACGTGAGCTGAGGCTGCTCTGGATATTGACCCTCAGCTGCTTGGCCACCTCCAGGCGTGCGTTGGCATCGGCTTTCTGCACATCTGCCTGCGGGTCCCGCGATCGGGAGGAGAGGCCCACCCCCACAAGGAATTGGTCCGGTGCGTATCCGGGGTGTGTGCTGTTTGTCACCCAGGCGGGCTGCCTTGCGCTGCAGCCTGCCGCAAGGATGAGAAGGACAACAGGGATCAGTTTTTTCATGGACATGATGATCTCCGAAATGGGTGGTGGGCTTCCGAGGCAGGGTGCAAGCGCCCTTGCTGACCCGGAAGCCCAGAATACCAGTCAGCAGCGTATCAGGACGCCATGGTCACAATGGTGAGATGCGCCGTGTTGCAACGGCGCGACGATGTGACGCCCTGTTCTTTCAGCAGCCTGTCGTCCAGCCTGAACTGTTTGATTTTTTCGAGCTCCTTGAAAAATACATCGTCGGGGCTGAGGGTGCAGGCGCGCTTCAGCTGTTCCAGGGCTTTGGTGTAGTGGCCGCTGTAGCCGTAGGCCACGCCCAGGTCATAATGGGCCCGTGCTCGAAGTTTTTCATCGATGTCGGGGTTTCTCTCGGCTTCGGCAACCGCGGTTTCAAACATCTCGATGGCCGTTGCCCAGTCCCCTGTTTTGGCGAATTTAATGCCGGTCTCAAGCCAGGGGAGGTCATCGTCGTCATAGAGTTTCACGCTGTTGTAAACGGTGTAAGGCGCGATCATTCTCATGAACTTGCCGATCAATTTATCCTGCAAAGAGGTGAACACCTTCTCTTTGTCCCAGGTGACCTCTGGCCTTTCTTCCCGTCGCGACTTGGATTTGGACTTGGTCTCGTCAATTACTTTGGTTGCGATGATCTCACCGGTGGAGGTGTCCACCATTTTAAAGCCCACCTTGAGATGCCAGTTGCCCTTTACCTTGTAGCGGCGGCATGAATATTTTTTCCCGTCCTCACGGCAGGTTGCCTTGGAAGAGCTTCGTTTCTGGGTGTATTTCCGTTTGTACACCTGCCCGAAGATCAACGCACTGCTGCCCATGACTTTACCTAACCTGACGGAGTTGTTTGGGTTGGCAATATCGGACATGGAGAGGTTTTGCTCTTTTAAGATGCGGTTCAGGTTCGTCCGGTCCAGAACATGGAACCGGTCGCTCTCGAAGAGCTGTTGCGTCAGGGTGTCGCTGATTTCGCGGCCATGGGTCCCCTTAAAGGGAAAGACCGTGACATTCTTGTACGATGAAAGGTTTATCTCTGCAGGCTTCAGGCGCGGCACTTTCAGCTTGGATGCACAGGATGTCATCAGGATACAAATGAAAAAACAGGAAAATACAGAAATGGCGCACTTTTTGGTAAAACAAAATCTCATATGATCCCCTCGGATTCGATGCAATAAGGAACAACACAATGTCAACCCAGAATCGAAGGGTACTACTATAGCCCAATATATTTAGTCAATTTGTTTCTAAAAATTGTGACTGGCTGGTAGGTGTGGGACAAGGTCGTCCGGAAGGGGATGGGGCGACTGGTTTTCGGAAGGGCAATGGGTGGGTGTGCTGGACGCATCGCGGTTGTTTTCGGAATCGGGCACGGCAGGCTGCTGAAGCCAATGCGCTGTGCCCGATGTCTACGATGGAATCAGGATGGGCTTTTAATGAGTACTTTTTTTGAAAAACCCTGTTTGATATCTACGAGGCTGATGTGGAAGTCGCTGTACTCTGCCTTCAGGGCTCCCTTTATCGCTATAATTTGAACAGGAATCATGGAGGCCCAAATGATAAATGGGCGAAATTTTGCCGTAATGGAACGTTCGTGTAACATGATGGCTCCACCGACATCAATGAGGGCGAAGAAAATGCCTACTATGATTCCGATGAGAACAGAGAAGGCAATGGTTCTCCAAAGGAAGCTGAACCAGACTTTAATTGCTACTTTCCACGATACATCCACTGCGGTTACCTCCATAACATTGAAATGGTTTTCTGAATGCTTGCTGGATAATGCTGAAGCGCTTAGCTGTGAACAGTGTTGGGGCTATGCCCATGGGGTTGAATTGAGACGTTCGCTGGGTGGTCATTTCTATGTGTATGATGAATCACTTTTTGAGATATTTATACTTTTTAAAAGAAAAGTAAATAAAAAAATGAGGTGTGTATCTGTGATTGCTTTTTCGCGAGTGCAGAGGCGGGGTACACATACTTTCAGATGTATAGATCGGTAAATTGCCATAATGGCAATTTGATTTAAGTTATTTTTGTGTGGGGTGTATTTTCTTTGCGACAACAGAATAGGAATGCCAGTGCTTATCGCCTGCCGTGGCTGTGGGCCCCATTTCATCCCGTTCATGGAAGTGTTCCATCTCAAAGCCGTAAAACATGCCGTAGACCTGATCCACGCTCAGGAAGGTCATGGCTTTATTGGCCGACCATTCATCGCGGTCACCGAAAAGTGTCCCGGCAAACCGACCACCAGGCTGGATGGAACTGGCAACAATCTTCCAGAGGGTATGGAATGCCTCCGGTCTGCAAAATGGGAGGGATAAGCTGGCGTTTACCAGCAAAGCGGTTGGCAAAGACTGAATTTCCTCAAACAGCGACACGCGGGTTTTCAGGTGGTTCGCATGGGGAGCGGCTTTTTCCTCAACCGCGCGTATGGCTTCCGGTTCCTTGTCGACTGCAAAGACGGACCATCCCGCAGTCAGAAGGCTCAGGCAATCACCCCCGGCACCACACCCAAGGTCCACAGCGATTTTTTCTGCGCCATGGAAGGGCTCATGGTCAAAAAAAGACAGCGCTTTTACAAGCGTTGGCCTGGGAGGTATGTCGTTTGTCTTGTGGCAGTATGTTTTCCAACTGAGATCGTTCACTTGTACCCCTCCCGTTGAGGCGTCACTGTGCTTGATATCCGCCTGGGACGATGGGCTATTTTTGTTACCCAAAGGCGGTGCGTACATGACGGTAAAACGGTCTATGGGGTTATGTCCACAGGAAAATCCCACGATTTTTGGGGATAGCTGGCAGGTATGGCCGGTGCGGGGTGCGGAAGGGGTTTGTGATAGGGGGACTTTGAGTGGGTGGGCAGACGAGATGTTTCCCAAAGGCTGCCCATCCACGCGGCACCAGAGGGTTGGACGCCTCTGGGAAATGGTCGTGTCTGATACTCTGTTACTTATCAGCCAACTCAAGGGCCTGTTTAAATGTTGTTGAAAGCCTTTTATTTATAACGTGATGGGGTTTGATACTTTTACCGTAATGTAACTCCGCCAAAAGGACAATGTCGTTGTACGCCACCTTGACTCCGTCTTTTTCCGTTTCATACACAAGAATTTTCTGGCAAAAAGCATCAAGCCCCAGCTTTGGAAACTTCGCCATTGCCGCACCACCCGCAGCGGGACCGCCGAAAAGGAGGAGCTTCATTTTGGGTAGCTCGTCACCGATGCTTTTTGCGTCTTCATCATAATTGATCGTGGAAAACCACAGGGTGTCCCCTTCGGCCATGATACTGTTTTTCAGCCGTTCAATGGTCTCTTCGAGAAGAAACGGGGAGGATAGATAATTGATCCCGTATTCAAGGGTAACACCCTTTCCGTTAACCATGGAGACAACGTCCGGCGGCAGCTTTTTCAAAGGAGTTGTGAACGCTTGTGTATACTCATCCAAACTCACCGAGGCATCCAGCCCGTGTCTTTTCCTTAAAAAATCAGCGGAAGCATAAAGAACGTTTGCTGTCTGTCCCTGCATCTCGTCGCTGTATACAAGAATGCGAAATGGAAGGTCCAACCCGATAAGGGGGGAGTGTTTGAGTAAGGGGGTATTTACCTTTGGGTCATTGTAGATGGTGACCTGGGACGCAGGCATGTCAACCCCTTGTTCTTCTGCAAGGCGGGCATGATCAATCATCAGGACAATCTCTTTTTCAGGGATTTTTTCACCAATGGCCTGGCTGTACTTGTCAACACTACTGAATCGGGTTTGGGGCTCGCTGTCTGATTGACACCCGATAAAAACCGAAGGTGTCACACCAAAGAGAAGTACGACAAGCCAGGTGATTGCTGCCGGATATTTCATGTTACCTCCTCGGGGGTGGCCACTTGCGAGTGAATATCAGCCATAATGAGGCGAATATATTTTATGAACTCAGCGCACGATACCGACACACCATCCCTGATGGATCAGGGGTGCTCTTTGATCCAGCTAAGGACCATTTTTTGAAACTCCTCGTGAGCATCCTGATACGAAAAATGGCCGCAGTTGCTGAATACATGAAGCGTGCTGTTTGGAAGTCTTTTGTGGAGGCGTTCTCCATTGTCGAGTTTGAGCAGTTCATCGTTTTCTCCCCAGAAAATCAGGGTGGGAACCTGAATGCCTTCAAGGAGAGGGTCCACTTGTGCCAAGCTTTGGGGGTACCCTTCGAACCACTTCAAGATGATGTCCATCCGTTTTGCGTAGGCGTTTTTATAATCGGAGATTTCTTCTGTATTCGGTACGTAATTTACGTACCCGACCCGGTTGCCTGCCTCAACCAGGGCACCGCCACCGGCAATGGTCATGATACGGCGCCAAAACGCAGAGTACACCATTTTGTCGATGATGCTTCCATTAGACGACGGCTCGATTGCCGGGCCGTCTCCCACCAGAATGCTTTTTACCTTAGCTGTGTTTCCATTGCCTGCCCCCACATGGTAGAGGATGGTCGGCATGCCGATATCCGGGCCCAAAAGGTGGGCACCCTCAATCTCGAAGTGTTCTAAAAAGGCACCCAGAAATTCCCCTTGAGCTTTGAAGTTCATGTACTCTGTGCCCCCTTCACTATGCCCGAACCCAGGGAGGTCGTAAGCGAAGAGGTTTGTGTGCTCGGCAAGCCCTTCCCATATGGGAGCGTAGGCCTGTATGCTTTGGGGAAGGGGGCAGAGAAGCACGAGGGTCGGCTTCCCTTCAGCCGGTGAGTGGGCGTAACGTACGGTGGTTCCGTTTAATTTGACGGATTTCAGCGGAAGTGGGTATAGGGTCGGAAACGTCGGTTTGGACGGTTGATAACCAGATGTGGCTCTCAGGCGCCTGAGGTGTGAAGATTCCGGGGTTACCATCATGAGGGCTGATGCATTTATACGGTCCATTGTGGAAATTGTCGTCAGTGGCTGCGTTTTCAAATGGTCATTCATTATTTATCTCCTAAATAGGGAAAGCCTTTCCATGCTTAAAGGTTATAGCGATTGAGTGAAAACCTTGCCGGCACGTTCTGATCTATTCCATGTCAGACCCTATGCGGTGCAGGCCGTCGAGAAGTGGTGCCCAGAAAAAGGTAAGTGAGAAACTAAATGTACTCATTCGAATATCCCCTGGATCAGAGTCGTTGATGGTGGTTTGATAACCCAAATCCAGAACCAGATTCCGGGTGAGCTGCGTTCCAATGGTTGCACCGACACTTGAAAAATTCTCTCCATCTGTCTCGATGGGGCCTACTTCCGAGTCACCCAGCTGTAAATACGTGTAATCAAGAGACGCCCAGAGGTTGTCACTCAGGTCGTGTGTTAAGTGGGCGGCTATGCTGAAACCCGGGTCCGTGCTCTGGGTCAGGTTTCCGGTGGGGCCGTAATCGTCGTTATCGCCATACAGGATAACGGCGGGAATTATTTCAAGGGACGTTCGATGGCCAGGCCCCCAGACATCACCTATCTGGTAAATCATCGGCAGGCCGATACGCCCCCAAAAACGATTCATCCCCATGTTGATGGCTTCCCCCTTGTTGTATTCTCCCAGTGGAACGCTTAAATCTGCCAGGAAATCAACCGAAAACCCGGGGTTGTACCTGAGTGCATCAGGTAGGTTTCGTTGCGGGCCAGGCCCGATGAGGTTTATGTTGAATTCAAAAAACGGATCTCCAAATCCGTTGGCCGAAGAATCAACCTGATTTGCGGAGCCGTATGTACTCCTGAGGGAAATGTCTCCCATGGGTTGAAGGTAGGCAAATTGGGCAGAACGGCCAAACAGGGCAAAATTTCGTGCATATCCGGCAAACACAATGTTTGCATCGATATTGGCATCTGCGTTAATCGTATAGCTGGGATCCAGGGGATTGACATTGCCATCCACATTAAGACCCAGGATCGGCGTGAAATTCGTACCGATTAACGTCTTATGGTAAAACCGTGGCGGCAGCGAGACCGCAGCGGCGGTCACGGAAAAAGCCAAAAGGACTGTCAGCAGTACGCATGTAACGACCAAGTGGGAAACTCTTGTTTTTTTGTGTACGTTCATAGTCACCGTCCTTGAGTCTAATCCTTGGGGTCAGCAAGCATATCCGTTGGCGGTATGTATTGTTTTCGATACAATCCCGGGGGGTACTCGTCGTACATGGGAAACCTCAGGGGTTTGTTCCACCAGAGGCTTTCTGACAAGGCTCTATTGGGCAAGATAATATTGTTTTTAGGCATATACTCGTTTTCATATAGGGCTACCAGCTCCTTCAGCACGTTCGGCTTATCCTTTGCAAGGTCATGGCGCTCTGCCCAATCGGAGCTGAGGTCGAACAACTGCCATTCCCTTGTGCCGTATGGCCGCCAGTTATTGAGAATCTTCCAATTTCCCTTTCGAAGCCCCATGGCACCCATGATCTCCCAGCCAACCCAGTCATCGGGGCCCCTGACTGTTTTCGCGGGATCTTTGAGCATACCGAGCCAGCTCCGCCCGGATGTATCTCCGTTGGGGTAAACCTGGCCGGTCAGCTCTGTCAGTGTCAGCATGATATCGCTGACGTGCATGAAGTCATTGCGGATGCTGCCTGCTTCATGCTTGCTGTCGGGCATTTTTACAATGAGGGCATTTCGAATCCCTCCTTCAGAGGGAAAGGACTTATGTCCATAGAAGGGCGTTGTCGAAATTTGGGCCCATCCGGGACCGTATTCCGGGTAGGACCGAGGCGTGCCCAGCACGTTGATGTGGTGCTCCTGGGACCAGTTTCGTGCCCTGAAAATATTGTTACTGAGGCCAGGTGCGGTGATAGCTTCAAAGGTATTGTTGCCTTCGGGGCCGTTGTCTCCGAAAAAAATGACCACTGTGTTCTCATACTCTCCGATGTCTTTCAGGTATTGAATGACTCGGCCGATGTGATGATCCACATTGGTCATCATGCCGGCGTACAGCTCCATATGCCTTCCAAGCATGGCTTTTGTTATGGGTGCCAGGACTTCTGAATCCGGCAGGAACCAATAGCGTTCCGCCAACTCCACTCCCTCTGGCAGCAACCCCAATTCGTGCTGGGCTTTAAAGCGCTCTCTGTGAAAGTGTGTCCAGCCCTTGTCGTAGACTTCCTGATACATACTTCGCCATGGCTCGTCGACGTGATGAGGGTCATGGGGGGCTTGATACGCCAGATAGGCAAAGAACGGCTTTCCTGTTTTGCGGCCATCCTCAATAAAGGAGATCATTTTATCTGTATAGGTCTTGCTGGAATAATAACCGCGGGGAAGCTTTTTCAGGTACTTGCCGTCTTCCGTGAACATTAACTTGGGGTTGTCGGTATAGAGGTTTGTCATGTCGTAATGGCTGCCATGGCTGTCAAGCATGACGAAGTCCCTATCAAACCCGCGCGCTCTGGGTATGAGCTCAGGGAATCTGCCCAGGTCCCATTTACCGGTTACGTAAGTGGCATATCCTGCTTGCCGCATCACGTCTCCCAGCGTCTTGTACTCTTCCCTCAACCATCCCTCATAGCCGCGTCTTCCCACCTGGTTTGGGGCTGTAAAAAGGTTCATTGTCCCCGCGCCTGCGACGTGGTGGTCCACACCGGTCATCAAGGTAGCCCGGGTCGGGGTGCACATTGGGTTTGTATAAAAATTGGTAAAACGTACCCCTCCCATGGCCAGTTTATCGATATTGGGGGTTTGAATCTCACTTCCAAAGGAGCCTATATCAGCCCAGCCCATGTCATCCGTTAAAATGATCAGAATATTGGGCTGCTTTTGTTCTGCATGGGTGAAATATGGAAAAACCAGAAGTGCAAAGAAGCAAATAATCAGTAGCTGGAATGGCCTTTTATCTTGGCAGTACATAAGCAAACTCCTTGATGATGTAATTGTAAGAGTTTACGTCCCGTATAAAGTCGTAAGGGTCAGGGATGTTGCATGTGTCAGAATTCGTGGGAGACTTTGCTATCACTTTGGAAACATCTTTCCGGTACATTATTGCCTGGAAAAGTAGGCCTGTTTCCTGAAAATGGTGCGCTCATGATCATAAATGGCGTTTGGTGCATTGCCATTCGGGGGGGGACTGCAATCGCCGTTTGATGTTGTTGAGGCTCGGCAGCGACAGTCCATTCGTCCATCATTCCTGACCGCGGTTGAACGAAGGAAGTCGCCTTTGATTGCGTTGTTTTTATGGTAGTGAATTGAAAGGAGGCTTTTGGGTTTGGTCTTACACTGCAGAGGTTCCCATGTAGGGTAGGGCCGGGAGGATGGTTGGATGTATCTCGCGAAAGGAATGGTGGAAGAATGTGAAAACGGGAAATCTGCAAATATGTATCTAAAAATAAAGTATATATGAAAAGCCGTCAACCCTTTTTCTGACACTGCATGGGGCGATGTGAGCCGAGGTTAACAGGGGCGCCGTTAAAATTTTACTGCGGCTTTGTGGGTTCTTTATATTTGGAAGAAATCGTCAAATTTACGGTGTATTGACGGTTGGCTGCAGAGATTTCTCATGCTTTGAAGAACATGATATTTGAGGTTTATATCACTGTTAAGTGTGGTGGACTTCCAATTACCGGCAGGCCTGGGTGTATATGGTGTCCAGGCCCACCGGGCTTGAGGGCCCACGGGGCATCTTCTATGGGCTGTTATCAGGCCTGTTGGCCCTGGTATGCAGCGATACCCGGCCAGTTGCCTCTGTCCGTAAAGTCATTCACCCCAATTGCGGACGCATCCGGGGAGCCTTTCATCACCTCTTCCAGCAATTGAGTGCACCATTTGAATGTTTCCATGGCTTCTCCAAGGCAGTTATGGCGAAACACGGAGATGTGGGCAACGAGCCCATGGTCGGTACATGTGATTTTCATTCCGTTTGCAAAGCCTGAAATGTCCTCTTTTTCAGCGTCGATGGACAGGAGGAACAACCCATCACCGATGGCAAAGGCGGCGACACTGTAAAACGCCTCTTTTTTGCTGTTGAGGGCTTCCTTTAAGAGGCCTGTCGCCTGTTTTTCGTCTTTGTTTACCTTGATACAGATGAAGTAGGGGTCATCATAGTCATCCAGGCCGTCAATGTAGCTCTTGGCGTCCTCTGGAAGTGTGAGGGTGTCATATATATCACTGCTTAACATGCGGTATCCTTTTATGCTCTAAATCGTCTTTCAGTGGTCGTGCTTAAGGTGCTTTGCTGCAAAAACAGCCCTGCTTTAAGTGGGCTATGGGCTGAGGGGACTACCCAAGTATGTTATTTCAGTTCTTCGCTGAAGGAATGAAACCCTTTCATGTCGGACATGGTGACCGTCTGGTCGATCTCATCCAGCACCCAGCCTTCGGGGCCCCTGATGAATTTCCACAACTCGACAAACCCTTCGGGCGTATCTTTTTTGCCCGAAATCAGCTCCCCGCTGGTGGTGTCGATGGTGTAGTCGACCATGCGGCCCTTGATATGGGCCCAGAACCTGTCCCGTGAATCGTCTTTGTAGTCTGCAACTTCGACGATTTTGGCCTCTTCAAGGTTGATCCCTTCGAGGATGTTCTGCCTGTTCTGGGAAATCATCATGTCGGTCTGTGTTTTGTGCTTCAGGTAGAGCCGTTCGCTGATGTAGTCCCGGGCTACCTCCTGATCGCGCTCCATCCACGCTTGTTGAACCTTGAAAAAGGCAACCTCCACCCGTGATTTGATGTTGGACATGTCCCAGGAGGCATCATGGGCGGCGAGCTGCTCGATGAGGCCCTTGCATTGCTTGTTTTTCTTGACGAGCATGGTGGTCGTGATGCCGGAGTACATCATGAAAAATGGCGCCAAAAGAATGCCCCAGATGCTAAATCTTCCTCCACCACCGCCCCTGGAGCTGCTGAACCCACCGAATCCGCCGCCACCTCCGGCCCTTGCCATGGCCTCCTCGGGAAAAACGCCCAAAAGGAACAGGGTTCCGCATATAATCAATGCCGCCAGGATATAGTGGTGTGTTTTTATCTTAAAATTCATGGTGTCCTTGTGTTGATATGTTGTTGGCGTCAGCCTTCACAGCGACGCAAATAATCACCAATAGTCAATTCCAGCGCGACAATTGAGCACAATCAAGAGTAAAAAACAATGATAAAAATAACAAGGCAGACGCCTGGTTAGAAATGCAGGCAGGAGGTCTCAAGAAATGGCGGGCAGGGAAGGGGTGTGAAACATGGCTCTGGCCAAGGGATAAGCCCGTTCCGGTGACCGGCAGGTAGGTGGACCCTCTGGGGTTTTCCGTTGGCCAGATTTGGAAAAAAATAAGAATAGGTCTTGATTTTCTCAGGTGGGGTTACTCAACAAGGAGCCCACAAGACCAATGAAGTACGTGATGAAAATAATAATTTTTGTCGGCTTTTTGAAGTGAGGGCTTTTCCACAGCCCATAGAGCCCAAGTGGAAAGAAAAAAATCAAAAGCAGAACCACTTTCCAGTTATGATCATACCAATTGGTGCCGCTGTCGATGCTGTCTGGATGGGTCTCCGGGCCGTTTTCATGCTTTTCGGCTACCTCACGAGCCAGGCTTTCGATTTGATCCCTTGGCATGTCAACCATGTCTTCCAACACATCAATGACACTGTCGATGGACTCTTTTCGCTCATTTTCCAGTTTCTGCTGCTGATCTGTTTGTCTCACTTTTTCAATGATCTCAGCGGTAATGTCCTGGGTGTTATCTTTGCTACCAAACATAGTGAGGCTTGTCTTTCTGCTTTTTATGCACGTTGATCCTGATGACAATGTCCCTGAACGCATCACGTCAAAGGGTTGGCGGGCCTGCAGGCTACATGGACGCCATTGGATAGCCTGGATAAATCCTTACCTTTTGATCTCTATAATTGCAAGTGAGTATTCGTGGCCGTAGGCAAGCGGGTCAGGCAAACCAAGTGCATCAGGACCTGGTATCCTTTTAGCGGTCATCCTTTGTCCAGGAAGCAAGGGTGTTGCTGTAAAACATCCTGAGGACCTTGGGGGTGCCTCCAAGGGTTCTGCGCAGTTCATCAACAAACATGGCCGGGGCATACCCTTTCCGAAAGGTGGTGTTGTACCCGGTTTGGATGAGGTAACCATCTTCGTGCCTGCCGATGATCTTGTATTTGTGCTCCACTGGCCACACTCCCTGGACCGTGAGGTACGCGGTTCCGACGGTGTGAAGGCACCCCTCGATGCATCGGTAGGCTTCGGCGCGGTCTTCAGGGGGCAGGACATTGAGAACATAACTGGCGATGATGACATCGTACGTCCGTTTCAGAACGTCCCTGTTCGGGTAAAAGTTGGGATCATAGTCCGCCACGTCACGGGCTCCTGCAGCCAGCAGGTCCTTGCGGGCCATGCATTCCCGACCGGTTCCCAGGTGCAATACCGTGCGGCCCTTCACAAGGCCCTGGTCGCATAGGTATCGAAGGGGTTGAGATGATCGCCTGGAATGGTCGAGGGCCGTGAGCCTGGAAGCGGTGACCATGGGGGAGTGGGCATGGGAGGCCATGTTTGCAAGGTCTGCTGCCAGGGCCTTTTCTATGCGCTCCAGGGGGACGGACCAGTGGCCCGTTGCCGATGAAAAGGTGCATTGCCTGGCATGTGATGCATGCACCGTGTAGGTACCATCCCGTCCAGGGACGATGTTCCATCCAGCCTTGAGCATCCGCTGTGACAGTTTCATGGGTGGTGGCTGATCCTTTCCGGGCCATGTGCCAGCCCGTTGCTCCACCTCTTTACCACAGCATCTCGTGCAATAAAACCGTATGGGGACTGGCTCTATACGCTCTTTACCTTAGCTGCCTTGGCAGTCAAACAAAGAGTTCAGAGCCGCAGGCACGTTGGAGTACATGATTTTCTTCGAAAAGTGAAATGGCTTCACGTCGATTTTCGTTTCTTCGAAGATGTTTATGGATCCGGTAGGGACATATCCCTGACCATTGAATTTAAACACCCGCATGGTGGGATTCAACGTGATATACGCCTCATAGGATACCTCTGAACGATACTGTGTGTCCAAGGCAAGGATTTCATTACCGCTGTCTGCGTCGATGTCTCCATAAAACAGATACGTTATGCCTGATGAAAAGAGTTTAAATCCCTCCTTGGAGAAGGAACTTGAGCCAGGCAATGACAGAACGGGCTGAAAGGAGAAGTCCGGCAGAATCGACACAAACAGGTCTGAGGATGAGCTGAGGTGTCCGGACCCTGCCAGCACAGACCACAGGTTGACATGGATCCCCAGCCGGTATCTCAAATGGTTCCATGACGCCGTCCATCTCGGAAAAGTGGCCGGGATATTCGGTATACGATGTCAGAGACGATCGGTGATGTCCATGGAAGACAGAACGCAGGTCGTTGCAGACGTTTACGGTGGACAGGTAGACGGTATGGCCCTTGTCTTCAGGATGCGGGCCGGTCTGGGTTGCCGCATACAGTACGACCACCACATCTTCAGATACCTGGCTTTTTGCGTATATCTGAACCCTTGGATCCATTTTCCTGGCATCTGCTTGGACGATATCGCTGGAGGGCATGTTGAGTAACAGGAACGTCTCAAGGTCCGGTTCAGCAAAAACGGTGTGAACGTTCAAGACAAAGATCAGAGTGAGAATAAGTTTATTCATCATGTTTTGTGGTGTCCTGTGTGGATTATGTGGGTACTCCAGAGATATTATCTAATCCTAACATCACTCCAACTATCAGGAATCCTGGAAGGGCAGTCTTGAATGCATGGAGCGATGTCGGGACCGAATGGATTGGGATGTTCAAAGATTATTCATCTGGCCAGGAGAGAATTTTTTGTCTGATCTCATGGCATTGATCCGGACGGTTTCTTACGAAATATGCCAAATCCAAGATGGCACCACCGCAGGTCGGGCATTTTTTTAAGGTGACTTGGCCTTAGGGAAATACATCCAAGCAACCCTCACACACACGCCATTCCTGTATGTTGCAACTTTTTCCGAGTTGTATTCTTTGATGCATCCATAAATGAAGGCAAAAATTAGAATGAAGGACCCCAGCATAATGAGACAATAGCCAGTTTCTTTTGGGACCATAAACCCATATTTGTAATCCCACTCATCGAAATAGTAAATTGTCCCGAGGATGATGAAGGATAGTCCTAAAAGAAAATTTTGCATGTCTTAAATCTATGATAATTCGAGAAATGGGTGAACTCGGGTTTTTGATGGTAGGGTGCGCCGTGCGCACCGTATGGCGTTGCAATACCCTGTGATATTACATAAACCGTTGTATTCTCGATCGTGTTGTGGGGCCACATGCCGGAGGGGCGAAGGCGCCGCTCCTTGGCTTTTGACATTGTAAGAAAGATGCTGCTATGCGACTCTCTTCCAGTTATCGCGTGATCTCTCACACGTTTAGATCAAACCCCAAATCAATTTCACTTGCAGGAACACCACCACGGACGCCCCAATTACCCAGTTCAGGTTCATAAAGGACAACGACGGCATCATTGTCTTGATAACCGAGATCCTTTAACCCACTGAATATTAGCCTGTATAATGATTTCATCGCAGCAGCCGACCTGCCGGGTAGAATTGTAATTTCGATAATTGTGAATTTATTTGTTCTGTCACTTGGAATTTCAAAAAGAACCGGTATCATACTCGATAATTCTTTGTACTCTGTCTTGATCCGGAATTTTGAATGCTTCAACCAAAGATGAGTGAATGGTATTCAGCAATATTTTTTTTCAGAATCAGATCTCCCCTTTAGGATGCTGATTTTTACTAAGGGCACTTTATTGAATCCTTACATGAAATATGCGCTACCAACCTGCTTTAGCGAAATAATGGCCGACAGTACAACCGTGAGGATGGCTGTCGAGAACAAGAGAGATATTCCCAGGGCTTTCCAGTTTGATGCAAACTTACCGCCACGCATGGCGTGCGCTTCTATATCTTCAAGCTGGTTTTGTTTTGCGTATAGAAATGTACCTATCGCCAACGGTACTAATATGGAAGACGCTGAAATGTTCAATTCCTCGGTAATGAGAGCCGCGGCTATTGGAAATAGAACCCACGCTATTGTTATATAGAGCAGCGCTTTCCGAGCTTCGGATCTTTTCCCTAATTTTTTGTAGTTTTGTGACATTAAAAAGCCCCCGGCAATGGGAGACCCGAGACAGATAGCGATTCCTATTCCGGATATTTTATAAAGTTTATATCCGTTAGGTCCATTTTGAGACTTGGAACCAATTACTGGGTCGAAAGCGTTTCTGGTCTGATTCAAAAATTGCTCTCCTTTTCAGGTATGAACCTTGAGAAAAATCACTGAATCTTTTTTGGACGTATAGTGCGCGGTGCCAACTGATTTGTATCTCTAAGAACTATTTATGAGTTTTGAGCAAAAGATCAAAATTGTCATTCACGTTTGATTTAATGATCTTAGCTATTGCTGTTTAAATTGCATACTAGCATAGTTGTTGCGCTTGATACAAGTGCTCCTTTGCGCGCAAATATTTTGTCGTCATATTTTTGATTTGGTCTTCTGTGGAAATACTTGAGAGGCAGGGGATGTATCTACCCTTGTAGAGTATTCCATTTTGGTCGAGATATACATACATCAAAGCGGTAATGGTCAATACCCCCGCCGAACAGCAAAGCGACCACTTTTCACGTTGACTGGTAGGCTACAGAGACGCAAGCGAGGGAGGCGTAGTCCTATTATACACTGTTAAGGACGACAAAATGGGTCAGCATGAGGTAGGTCGGGTCTGCTCAATTTATAGAAAGTGGTGTTAACCACATGGCTCATGGCAAATGCCGTGCATAACCCAGGGAGAATGAGTACGATAGACAGCCCCTAATCGGATTCGATTGCATTTGTTCCATGTGCAATGAAAAAACGCCAGTTGGGTACTTTTTTCTTTTATAATGTATGGGCGCCCATAATTAAGCAGTATTATCATAACAACTACGCCATATCAGCATACTTAGGGAATAATCCGTCCTCTTGTGCTTTTTTAATGATTCTCCTGACATCTATTTCGCTGAGCCCAACTTTATTGCTAATAACCATCGTGTTTATTTCGATATTGTGGCGGTACATTGAAAGGGCCTCATTTAGTACGTTATTTGTCTTTTTTCGTGTGGAATATTTGAAATAAACCAGGCAGGATCCTGTCATCAGGATAACAAATGAGAATGCGACCCCAAATGGGTCTAAAAAACCGGTTATCAGGAAATTTTCAATTTCTACGGAAAAGCCAAGAAGGCCAAAGCATACAATAAATAGCCCTGAAATTATTTGTACCATATGTCGCCTTTTGTTCAAGAAACCTTATATATAATCGAGTGGTTAACCTGCCAGCAGAATGGTTTGGTACCAGTATCTGTTAAGGGCTCTTTTCATTGCCTGTGGGCTTCAGGGTAATGAAATCGGTTGGTTCCAAATGAAATACGAAACGGTCCTGCTTTCAATATTTGAGGGGACTTCTTTGATGTAAGAAGCGCCCATTTTTTTATAGAAATTTCTTGAATTGGGATCTGCAAGAATTTGAATTTGTGCCCACTTTTGTGTCTGGGACTGTCCTGCAAGATGACCCATCAGTGACCTTCCGTAGCCCATGCCAATGTATTCAGGTCTAATAAAAACATGATCCAGCCATGTTCCAGGTCGCATGGTGAACTCTGAAAGAGTGATTTCAGTCTGAAGCTTGATAACAGAATAGAATCCCCTGATACCAGAGTCTTCAATAACGAAGACATGATTTTTTTGTACGTACTCAGGTGTAATCGTTAGCTCTGCGTTCCATATATCAAAATAATGGTCAGGGTAATTCCAGTGTTTTTTTGACATAAATGAAATGTCGGTTAACTCATTCGAATCATCTGGGGTTGCTTTACGTATAGTCATTGTAGGCCTAATCTTAGCAGTCTCGATATTAATTCTTTAAGCGTACATAGTTGCTCGATGGCAAGTGCTTGAAATGTCACGGTTTGCCCTCGTATTAGGTGTAGGTGCGAATAACGATAAACCTCAAAACTACGAAACGTAGCCTGGTCCATGTGCAAGGGGCTTTTTTAAAAAAAGTGTTTCGGTAAGGGCAATAGGGGAATGCTGAATTCGGATATGCCTGTTGAGATACAGTACTTCATAACAATAAGTTTTCAATTCATCAAATGGCTTTCAGTGAAAAAAATTATTGCTATAAAAAACATAATACAAAGAGTGAGTAAGCATATTTCAAATACAGCAACTCACCCGGTATGGCTACAAAAACCAACTGCTTCCAACGCGACCCCCTTTTCCTTTAATCCCACCAATTGAATAATCCCTCACCCAGGGTTTTCGGCTTCCAGTGTTTGATATCGTAGTCATGCAGATATGGCCTGCTTGAGAACGGACCATCAAGTTCCTTTTTTACCAATACCTCGATACCATAGCTTTCACGGAGACTGCTTGCCAGGCCAGAATGATCAGTGAATTCGAGCCCCCATGTCATGGGGTGGAACGTCTTAGCAAATGCCCAGTCATCATTGATTGAGCACAACACAAATAGTGTGAGGCCATGTGGATGACTTAGTTGACACGCGTGGAAGTTGGGAGTGATGCTGGCCTCATGGAATGTGCCAACTGTCATGCCCTGCGCTTGGGCAATGCTGTAAATAACCTTTTTGAAGTTCGGCATGTTCATGATGGTTAGCTGATAATACTGGAATTCACCGGGTGTGCGACGAGGACCGACAACGGTGAATAAGTTAACCTATTTGAGAGCCGGAAGCTCTTGAAAACGTCCAGCTGTTCCCGTCCGGTGCAATGACTTGTGTACGCCCGGCATGGGGGCAATTTTATGCGGTGACCCGGAAGCTTAACCGAGAAGTCCTCTGTGAGTGAATCATTCTGATCAAACAACGGTTTAGCATAAGCACTAGTCTAAGGCAAGGGAGGCGTCCTGTGGTTCCGTCTGGAGGAGATGGAGCAGAGCAGAATCACGAGCATCAGCGAGAATGACCGGAGGGAGTGGTCACTCCATGGCAAATTTACGAGCCGACGAACAGATAAACCGACAGGAGCAAGGGGGGGGGGCGTATTGATTCGGGCCCGAAGGGTGGGAAGCAGGGCGTTCTGAGTCACCAGCTCACAAGAGCAAGTCTCTGGATGAGTCAGCACAACATGATGAAGTCCAGGATTCGAATAGATATGGTAAATGCTGCGGTTGTGGAAAGAAAGATCGCGTTCTTATACCCCACAAGGGGCACTCAAAAGAGTTCGGGAAGGCCTGTTCGACTTTGCGGTCAGATGGCAGCGCAGGATGTGGCAACACAGCAAGTGTTGGAGCAGGAGTCAGCAGAGGCCATGGGAGGTGTAGGACCGCTTCATGGACGGAGTTCCGTTTGGAAACGATCCGTGAGACACCCCGAGGTAATCGCTGAATGTTTCAGAAGATCCTACATATGCCCAACAACCTCAACAATTTCAACAATCAATACAAGTAGCCAGGCAAAAATAGCCAAGCCTGTAGCTGCTGCTGCGATATCTTTGATGATCCCGATTTTGTCATGATACTCGGGATGGATGAAATCACAAATGGCTTCTATGCTGGTATTGAACATCTCTGCACTCAACATAAATACCGTAGCCAATACAATAATAGACGCATCTAAGGCACCATTGTAAATCACAACAGGTATTAAAATGACAACCGAAATCATAAACTTGTGCAAAACAGAAAAATCAGATGCAGAATAACGCAAACCTTGCATAATCACCTTGAACTTACGAAGAGGATTATATCCCTCCTCACCTGTGCCTAACAGCTTATTTTTCATCTGAGAACCCCCAAGTTTATGAGATATATAACGATGCCAGTCCATATTGATGCTACCAATACGCCTGCTATCACATCACTGGGGAAATGAACTTGAAGATACATCCTGGAGATCCCAACCATGACAGCAAAGCTTAAAAACAGTGATGCGAAAGACGTTTTAAAAGAGGTGTCCAGTGAGTAAACTAATAGTGACAACATCAATGCAAAGGCAAAAGCCTGTGTCGTATGCGCACTTGGATATGAAGAATCATAAGGCATAGTCGTCATGTTTTCAAATAGTTCAGGCCTTGGCCGCTCTATGAGGGACTTCATGATATAAGTCGTGGATACTGCGCCTATAAAGCCTATATTGAACACAATGGAAGCCATGCGATAACCATAAAATATCAACCCTATTGTTATGCCAGCCAATGTGGGCAACAAAATCCAAAGTGATCCAAGCCAAGTAATAAGAATAAAAAACAAGTTTAGAGTCAAACTCTCTATAGAATCAAACCATGCAAGAATCTTTTCATCAAATCCTGTAGTAATATTTTTATTTACTATAATTGTGAGTATAATTATAAAAAACACGTTTATAATAATAAAAAAATGCATTTTATGCCTTTGTGGATACCCCACCGACTGTAGTCGGTGGCTTAGGGTTGCAACCATCCGGACCACTACAGGCACTTCGTAACATGAAAATCATCGTCCGGTTCAGCTGGTGTCTGATGCTTGACGTACACCTGGGCGTGGTTTTGGTTGATTGAACCCTCGTAGATCAGGCTGAGAGTGCCGTCGGTGTTGCCCAAGACCGTTTCCATGGTGACATACGTCTGCTATTTCAGAATATAATCTTGTCTTGGTGGGGGTGTAAAGTTCTGAATTTATGTGTTTTATAAGCTTGCAATGCTGATGCATGGTTTGTGTAGAGGCGGTTCAATGCCCGCCTCACAAACACAATTAGGATTGGTATCAATTTTCTCAGCAGAAAACGCTGATCGGATGGCAAGAATGTCAAATATGTAGGTTCGCCCCTTTTCTGCTTGAACCCGGTTGGCGAGAAAACGTTTCTGTATCACCATGTTATGCTTCTTAGAACACGCTGGGCTTCTTCAATGATTTCTTCCCACTGAAGATTTATATGCATTTCAGGCAGTGTTTCGGGGAGTTCATCAATACGAGATTCATAAAAAGTGTTGAAAGAATCTAAAATCTGTTGTTCATCATCTGAAAAAGCCTCTTGATGTAACTTTGACTGTGGATGATAAAGGTCATCAAACCACGTGCAAATCAATTCGGCAGGTACATTTGCAATAGGTACCTCTTTTTCATATTTAATCTGTTCTTCTTTTGAAGAAATCAAATCAAGAATTTCTTTAATGTTTTTTCGAATTGAATTCATTGTATGTGCCTGAACGCAGCGCATGTGTTGCCGCTGAACAAATCGAGGGCACTGGCGCGGAGCGCCAGCGGTCCCTTACTATGCGTTTGTTAGGTCTCTGTAATTTTGAAAGATACGTCTCTATAAGGGGCGGAAATTATTAATCCTGTTTTAAGGCATTGACCAGTGACAAATGATAAACTGGTTTTCGAATATGGCTCACTTGGGTTTGTAAATTCCCGGAAGACAAACTCATTATCATCATTAAACTTATCTGTTTTCCATACTATCATGTTTGATAATCCATTATCTGACTTATCGTCTGTACCAATAAGAACTTTTACATCATGAGGAATTACCAAAATGATCTTACTTTTGGTCTCCTCGTTGTAAAAGGCATACCGACCAAAGTCTTTATCGAGTGGGATGCAAACCAAATTGGCAAATAGAGTTTCTGTAATATCATCCCATTCATCATCTCCAGGTGATATATTGGCGACCCTTAGATTGTCCCATATCGAATCAATGGCATTTCTAAAGTTATCAAGTGCTTTGTTTATATCCATCTTGTGGCCTAACGAGCCTTGGAGATTAATTCTTTTTTCAGAATATCTTTCCAAGCTTATTTCAAAGAAAGTTTTTTCGCATTCATCACAATTCAGTCAACGAAAATATTCACGCCACATTTTGGTCATCGATACGACAGCCGCGAGCTTTTCGATCAGACTCATCAGGCATAGTGCCTCAAGCTTCCTATTTTGTCGGCAATTGCAAAGAGCATCCACTGCGTATCAACCTGACCTCTCCTAAATCTGGGTAAATCGATTCAATTTGAGGGGGCTCCTGATGTTACCGAAGACCGGTTCTATGGTGTATAGACGCCTGCTGTACCAAAACCTGCTTTTTGGTGTTTCTGAGAGCTGAATCATTCGACTTATTGGCATATTCCGTGGACATAAAGAGCTACTAAAAGAATCAAAATATCAGATGTATAGGTTCAGAGGCTTCGTTTGTTTCTGTCGTATTTACTGGTTTGATCTGAGAGTTATGCTGGATAGGAAATAATTTAGATCTTTCAAAGCTGTCTCATAGCATGTAAGTGGTGATAAAATCAAAACATAAGATATGTATTTGTCGTTTTTGTTGTGATCAATAAAAGACGCATATCCTAAACTAAAAAATGACTCAAACGACATGGCTTGGATGATACCTGCAATTAAGTTGAATGGTTCAACTTGTATAGGTGTTATGCTAACAGTAGTAATCCAATCCTTTTGTTCATGCTCCCAATAAAATTCATTAAAGACTTTGGTCGGGTTTTGATGCTGGTCATAATTGTCAATAAAAGAAGTGAGTTGATTGCTGTAGGATACATCTTTTTGTATGTTTATCTCAGCAATAATACTGATTCTGGTATTTTTATTGTAAAGGACTATTGCGTGGTCTTCACTCTGTGCTTGGGCCAAATCTTTTAAACCACCTGGTGCATTGTAGGGGGTGTAAAGTTTGTAACCTTCTGGAGCCCGGAAAGAGGCATTGTTCTCTATGTCTTTGTATGAATTATCTGTATGATCCCACTTAATGTTTTGAGATGTAGCACAAGCAGACAAAGCTGAACAAATAAAGATAACAAATAAGTTTTTTATACTTCGCATTTTTTCCCACTGACCGTCTGTACTTAGTGAAATATTGATTGGGTCACTTTTTCGAGCCCGGACCCCTTTACATCGGTCTATCCCATCTGGAAAACCGATTCAATTAAAGAAAACTTCAGTATGGTTTTCATGCAGCTGTTGCCGCAGGAGCTGTATTTTATCAGATCAAATCTGTTTCAGAATCAAAAATGTCAAAGGTGTAGGCTTGACTTGCCCCTTCATCCTGACCACGAAACGGAAAAGTTAAGGTGGGAAAAATCTCCTTTTTGGGGCTTACTCGCAGCTACCTCAAACGACAGGGAGCCCTGCTGTCAAGGCAGCGAAATTCGGCTTGTCCTTTATTGCAAGGCGAGCTGTCGTATCCTGAGGCTTGGAGTTTTACCCTTACCACGAGTTTTATGAGCACCTCATTGAGGCGCAAAATGACTCGTCCGGTATATGTTTGTCCCGTTTGGAGGACTCTCCCTTCTTGGAACTACAGGATTTTAACTATAGCAATTCTGGCAAAAAGTACAATATAGGAAAGTGGCCAGAATAGAAACATGCTCAGCTTTCCTCGAGATACATTTTCTAATGTGTTGTAGACGGGATGCCAATCAATAAGCCTTCGTAAAACAATTCGATTCATAACAAAACCAGAGGCCAAATAAAGCAATAAGAAGAATGAAGAATCTAAGTTGGAAAATGTAACTATTAATAGTGCTGTATATATTCCTAATGCTGAAAATATTGACATGGTTTTTTGTTCTTCTTGTACATCAAAATCACTCATTAATTACTCCTTTACTGTGAACGCTAAAACGAAAATCAATTATTACGATGAGCTTTTTGATATTAGGCTTGAAAAAGCTCTATTATGGATATTTCGATTTTTGGAATCCTAAGAAGTCTCTAAAATAACACCATTTCCATAAATGCCTCTTCGGCTGATTTTAAAGAAATCCTTCAGGCAAATGCCACAACTTTCACCATATCTGATCTATATAGAACCTGGTTTTTCAGGCTATATTCCCTTTTGTTGTTATCGATGTGACTGTCTGGAGCTTTTCGACCAGACCCATCACGCTCTACACCAAGCATAGCGAGCCGAATTCCCTATGTTGTGAACCATTGCAAATAGTTTGCATTGTAGTCCAATCTTGGCCCGGTTATTTAAAGTAAGCCGATTTAACGCTTTAAGTGCCTGATATTGCAGAAAAAATTAGTTTAATGGTGCCCATTCGTCTGCTGTTCCAGAACTTGTTTTGAATGTGCCAAAGCACTACAATTCTATAGTTACAGAAGTCTTCGCGCACAATCTAGTGTATCGAGGGCGCGCGAACTGTTCCTGTCCACGGGGCTGGCCCCTGTGATTCTGGCACCGGCATTCCAGGCAAACGTTTTTACGTCATACCCCTGGCATCTTGATTTTTCAATTTAAAAAACTTGTCATTCCTTGAGAAAGAACTTTGGATAATTTTCATGAAATGAATGGAATGTTTTGTCGTGTTGTGGCCGAGATGGGAGAGCGAAGAGTTCATGCAATTGTGGCCATTATCATAAGGGCGTATGAACGATACTTCTGCTTATTTCGAAATGAATAACTGTGGGATTTGTCAGTGAAAAAAGTGTTGACACATGAAAAGGATGGAATTAGGGTTGGACATAATAACTAGTTATTACGGAAATCATGGAATTCATGAAGCGACCCGACAGGATGTCCTACCATCCTGCCAGGCCTGACCAAAAACAACCTTCATCGGAGGTCGTCATGGCTACACGGTTTTTTACACCACACTCACCCCCTTTTCAAGTCGTATTTTCCTCACCACGCGCAATCTTGCGCTCCCTCAACCGGCGGTATAGCCGTTTTAAATGGCCCATGAACACAGGAAGTTCCGACTGACGGGCGGGAAAACGCCCCTTCGGATTTCTGCGTGCGTTCAAACAGAATGGGTAATAGCGGTGCTGCGTCTGGTTTCCTCTTGCGTTTTGCCGAAGGTGCGTTTTCCTTTTCCTGATGTCTGAGCAGGGCCTTTTGTTTTCGGGCAGGGCGATTTTTTTCCATAAAATCTTATGAAGATATCTATGCGGGCAATCAGGATCCGTGAATAGGGATTGATCAGCTTATAGGTGACACGGAGGCTTCGTGCTGCATGGCGTGATTTTGAAGGATCGACATTTGTGGGTTCTTCTGGTGCACGGAGTGCACCCTACGGGCTGAGGGGTATTGGAGCGCTGAGTACCATCGGGGTGACTTCTTTCACTATTTCTCTTCAGGGCCGGTGGCTTGTTGTTATTTGTCGATGGATGAAACGGTTGCTTCACATTCTATTCACCACTCCCCAATCACTACTGACTAAAAAAGGTTTCCACCATGACCTCATCAAACAGCCACTCCCCCGGCATGTTTTCCGGGTCGGAGATTTCAGAGTTGTGTGATTCCATCAAGGATATACATCGGTTGCTGCAATCTGTGGGTGACTTTATTGCGGAGCTGGAAGGGGCCGAAGACCCTTGCGGGAACGGCCTGCAACTGGATTTCAAGCGGTGGGGGATTCGGACCATTACTGAAGATCTGCTGGCCCGGCAGTATGCCAAGATCGACCGCATGGCGGCCATTTACAAAGAAGAGCAGGAGAGGATGAAAGGGCGGGGGGGCAGAGTTCGGGGTGATCATGGCTTTCGAGCGTCTGAGGGGTGAGATGCTCCGCCCGTTGTGCCGTATGGCGGTAGAGCGCCGTGAATCGTTCCCAGGCAGAGCCTGGGAACGAAAGATAGCCTGATACGTTTTGTTGCCTCTTACCCCCGATCTATATCACGGGCGCAGCCCGTCAGTAAAAGCGAAGGGGCGAAGCCCCGGAGCATGTGCGAACCTGGGATCCAAGGGCTCAGCCCTTGGCCGCCGGAGGCTTTTATTATTCGGCTTCCTTCCCTGCCTCAGCTGCCGGAAGGATCTTTGCGATGATACCGAGGAGCACCAGGGCCACGAGTCCCAGGGCGGCGTAGAGGCCCCAGCCGTTGGCCTGGAAGTGTTTGATCCAGTTGCCGGACCAGGTTGTTGTCTTGGGGGCCACGGGCTGGGCCATAACCTGGGTGGGCAGGGTTTCCATGAGCTTTGTGCGGACCAGGGAGAGGTCGTAGTCCGGGGCGGGGAGGGTCGGGTGCCCGCCGTGGAGGGTAAGGGGGCCGGGCTCATAGGCAAGAAAGCAGATGGATGGCGCGGTATAGACAGCCTCGGCTGTTGTGATGACCAGGGGCTCGTTGTCGTTGTGATCCATGAGGATGCGGATCTTGTTCTGGCCTTCGGGGAGGCGGGCCAGGGGGATCCTGAGGGTGGTCTCGCTGTCGAGGGTGTTTCTCCAGGTGACGGTCTTCCATGTTTCCCAGCCCACCTGTCCGGGTTTGGGAAGCTGGATGGTCACGGTGCGCCTGAAGATGCCCTCGGCCGACAGGTTGAGGGCCACCCACCAGGGGGAAGGCTGGGGCAGGGTGAGGTCCCAGGTGGTTCTGTTCTGGGCTTTGTCATAGTCCGGGGCAAGGGGCAGGGGGGTCGGCACGTTTTCAGTGCGGTCCATGAAAAAGGGCACCTGGGTCTCACCTTTTGCCAGGCGGATTCCTGCACGGTTGGGGGAAAGGCTTGCTTCCATGGGAAAGGGGAGCCGGTAGTAGCCGGGGGCACTTACGGCAACGGAGGCAGCCCAGGTAAAACCCTCGTTGGTAAAGGGGCCACCTTTGAGTTTGTAAGTGTCGGTGAGGGCCTGTTTCGTGAGATCCGGGTTTGCTTTGGCCTCTGAAAAGGAGACGACCTGATAGGGTGCCCGGTTCCTGTACCCGAGGCTGGTGAGGATCTGGGCTTCGGAGCCGGTGCCGGAAAGGGCGGTGTAGGAACCCATTTTGTCTGCAGAAAAGACGAGTCGGGGGAGAAAAAGTTCCACGGAGAGGGCGGAGGGGCTGCCCAGGTAGCGGCCCTTGGGATCCAGTTTGATGACCAGGGACTTGCCTTTCCACCTGTCTCTGATGGGCAGGGTGAGCTCATGGATCTTGTCGGAGACGTGCCTTACCGAGCCTTCAGCCATGGGCACGAAGGTGCGCTGACCGTTGCGGATCTCTTCCCTGCCGACCAGCCAGTCGCCCAGAAACTGGGTTTCGGTGGTGAGGCGCAGGGTGTCGATATAAAGGCCGGAGCCGGGCAACAGGGCACGAAGCTCGGTGATGTCGCCGGACTCGGACACCTGGAATTTCGGTGTGACGTTCTGTTTTGCGTAGTCCGTGCCTTCGGTGACGGAAAGGGCTGTGACGCGTTCCACAGAGATCACTTTTTGTTCAAAGTCACGGTCAAAGCCTTTGAAGATCAGGCCGAACTCCTGGTACGTGTCGGGCTTGATGGGGATCTCGCTCCGGGTCTGCCTGCCGGACCTTACAAGGGCTGCGTCTTTGGCAAGGACGATCCAGATGTCGTTAACCCGTGCCCTGACCTCCACCTTGCCCATTATCCTCGGATTGTCCAACGTCACATGAAGGGCGCTCACCTCATGGTCCGGGGCGTTGCACCGCCAGATAAACTCCCCCCTGTCGTTGAATTTTTTGCTGTAGGCCCTTAAGTCGTACCGATTCGTGGTGTCCGGCTCCCGCCAGTACAACTCAAAGGCGCGGCGGTTGCCGTCCGGGCCTTCCAGGGCAAGGTCCACGGCGTTGGGGCCGGTTTTTTCCATCAACTCCGGCGGCAGGACCGCTTCGGCAATACCCGGCTCGGGCACAAGGACCGACGCCCGGTTCTCCCATGTGTCGGCAGCATGGAGGGACAGGGGCGCCCCAAGAAGGGCAACGCAGAGGATAAGGGCATGAATCGGTTTCATATCAACTCCTGAGAACGAGAAAAATCTATTTAGTTTATGCCTCCGGCGGCCCTGCCGGGGGCTAAGCTTTTAAAAAAGTTTAACAAACAGATTATAAAAAATCGTTTGAATGAATGTCGTTTTAAGGCGGGTGTGATTTGCCCCGAGGAACGAGGGGCAAAACGCATCCGCTACCTGCTTTCAAGGTGGCACACCTTGCCGCCGGAGGCTTTTTTTCCTTATTTATCCATCCCCTTTGTCCTCACCGGCCAGGAACTTCTGGTAGATGACGGAGACGAGGATCATGACCACGGCCAGGCCTGCAAAGGAGCCCACGCGGTAGAGGTGGCCGAGGGACCAGAGGTCCCGGGTGAATATTTTGAGGGACGTGACGCCCAGAAGGGCGATGGCGGCCCATCGGGTCTGGTTGTTCCTGGTTCTGACGCCCACGGCCAGAAGGCCAATGGCAAAGAGCATCCATCCGATGCTGTAGGCCAGTTGTTTGGGAAGGCTTCCATTGGTGAGGAAGCTGAAGGGTTCGTCCGGTCCTCCGAACACGCTTGCGATCTCGATGTTGAGGATGGCAAAGGCCGTGACGGCAAGGGCCACACCCCAGAATGCACTTGGCTCAGGCTTGGGAAGGGGCCAGGGGGTGGGGCGGGGCTTTATGGTGAGAAAGGTCAACAGGCCCAGGGCTCCGATGTAAAGGAGGGTGGGGGTGTTGGCCAGTGGCGTCATGAGACCGAAGGCCTCGCTGAACCGCAGGGGAAAGAGAAGGGCCTTGGCCAGGCCAATGATGGCCAGGACGAGACCGGCAAGGCGAAAGGGGCGATCCAGGGCCTTGGGCCAGTGGAGCATGGCCGTGCCGTAGAGGATCCACAGGGCGGCCGAGGCCACGGCTCGGTAGGGTGTCTGGCTGAAAAAGAGGGTGAAGGGCCGTCCCGTGGCCAGACCGGTGCTTAAGGCCAGGGCGGGCAGGGCAAACCCTGCCACGAGCAGCACGGCCAGGAGCAGGTTGCGGGAATAGCCGTTGAAGGCGTCCGGAGACTCCTTTTTAAAGGTAAACCAGGCCATGGCAACAAGGGCCAGGCACGCAAAGATGGCCGGGTTGGCCCAGGGGCCCATGGTGGCGATGGCCTTGGGCATGAAAATGGGCAACAGGACAAGGCCGGTGCTGCCGGAGACAAAGAGCAGGAGTCCTGCAAGGCGCATGGCGATGTGAAGCCGCGGCACGCGCCAGGTGGCGGCGCCGAACCCGGCCCAGGCCAGGGCGCAGGCTGCCCAGTGGGCATAGGAGTCGTCGGGGATGAGGCTGTGGGAGGAGCCGGACCCGGAGAAGAGGTCGGCCACGGCCAGGTTGGCCAGATAGAATCCCGTGACAAGGCTTATCCAGAGAAAGACGTTGGGCAGGTCCATGCGGCCCAGCTTGCGCCCGGGCCAGGGGCTGAGTTTGACGGCGGCTCCCAGGGCCGCGGTGCAGGCTGCCACGGAGAAAAAGGCCGGGTTGAGCAAGGGCAGGACACCCTCTGCGCTCATCCGAGGCAGGGCGGTGTAGAGGACCAGGAGCCCGGACGGGGCCAGGCCCAGGGAGACCCATCTGAGGCCCGGGTGTTCGATGCGCCTGTTTAGCCAGAGCAAAAGGGCGGACTCAAAGACCAGAGCCACCCCGAGCCATCCGTGGGGAAGCAGGAGCACGGGCAGGGCGGAGATGTAAAAGAGAAGGACCCCGCCGTGAAACGCGAGAATGCCGTTGCGGTGGGGGCTTGCCTCCAGCCGTTTTAACAGGATGGTGACAGGCCCAATTTTAAGAAGGGCAGGGACCAGGGGCAGCCAGCCCGAGAGGTCTCCGGGCCAGAGGATCTTTGCGGCATACAGGGCAAAGAGCATTTGGGCCAGCTCAAAGAGGGCGGCGGCGTGCCAGACCACGGGCCATTTCTTCTGCTGAGAGAACAGGAGAAAAGGAAGGGCCAGGGCGGCAACAAAGAGCGCCGAGGACCAGGTAACGGCGGAAAAGAGAAGGGGGGCGCCCCACTGGCTGAAGACCCAGGCCGACTGGGCCGCGGCCGTGGCCACAAGGGCAATGGCCCCGGTGGGCTGAAAGCCCGTCCGTCTGCACATGAACAGGCAGAGCCCCAGAAAGGCCGTAAGGGTCACCATGCCTGCGTGGGGGTAGTGGGGATGGCGCACGGCAAAGGCGGCCCCCATGAGGAGAAAGAGCCCCACGGACGGTGCTGCGGTGAGCCACTCCTCCAGTTTGAAAAAGGGGGTGGCAAAGCCTTTGGCAGGGGGAAGGTCCAGCCGGGCCAAAAGGGCGGGCATGGACCTGATCAAAAGGATCATGGCGGCCATGAGGAGTGCGCCCGCCATGAGGGCAAAGGCGAAGAACCCGAAGCCGATGAAGGAGGTGGGCACGGCAAAGAGCCAGTAGAGACCGCCTCCGACAAAAAGTCCCAGAAGGAGCAGCACCTGGAGAAAGGCGCCGACAAAAAGGCTTATGGCAATACCCGCGATCTGGAGGATCAGCAGCACGGGCCAGAAGAGGGGTCCTGCAAAGGGCGTTCCCGCAAGGGCCAGGACGGTTGCCGCCACAACAGCCGCGGGAAAGAGCTTGAGCCAGCGGAGGATCATGTCGGAGTGGCCGTTGCGTTGGATAAGGGCCACGGGGCCCAGGCCTCCGGTCACGCCGTAGACAAGCAGGAGAAGGGTGCCTGTCGAAGCGGTCTCGGCACCAAACCGCATGGCGACCCAGGCCAGCACCGGAAGAAAGGTAATGGCAATGCAGGGGACAACCCGGTGGTGCCATGCGTTGTTGAAAAGTCCAAGGGCCAGGGCGGCAGCCGAGGTGGCGGTGAGGATAAAAAGGGGCTCCCAGCCCGGTTTGGCAAAGGTGAGGAGCAGGGCCACGGCAATGGGCGGCAAAAAGGAGAGGAACCCCGCCCACCTGACGGACTGGTCTGTTTCGGGGTTGAGCTGTTTTGGTGCGAGAAAGAAGGCGAACAGCCCAGGAATGGCGCCCCACATCACGGCCATGGGAAAGGCAGGGCCTGAGCCAAGGGTGGCGAAGGTGGCACATCCTGCGGTGATGAGGGTACCTGTTGCGGCCACAAAGAGAAGGGAGGGCGCGGCAAGGAACGCCGAGACCCTCTGAAGTCCCACGCCCACCACGGCCAGGTAGGCAAAGAGCAGGATGAGGCTCCCCTGGCCGCTGCCCAGGAGCAGGGGGGTGACATAGGCGCCCACGGCTCCCAGAATGGCGATGGAGATGCGCCGGTAAAAAGCGGAGAGGGCAAAGGCCGCTGCCGAGATAAGGGAGAGGATCCCGAAGCCCATGGGATTGGGGATGTAGTGATAGTAGAGGGTGGCTGCAAAGACAACGCTGTACAGAACCCCGATGCCCCCTGACGCCAGGGTTTGCCTGAGGATATCAAACCGCAGGCTTTTGACCCGTCCCGAGGCGATAAGCAGGGCCGTGCCCGTGGCCGCGCCGATGGCCAGGCGAAGCTGGGCCGGGATGAGGTTGTTGTCGATGGAGTACTTGACGAAGAACCCGGCGGCAATGAAGAGGGCCAGCCCCCCGAGCCAGGCAAAGAGCCGGGCGCCTGCAAAGAGTTCCCAGTCCACGTTTTCCTTGAACCGCTGCCATTGGGCGGCCCAGGTGCTGCGCAGGGTGGGGCTGGGGGCAGGGGCGGGTTTGGGTGCGGCAGGTGTTGCCTGGGGCTCCCTGATGAAGAGGGCTGGCGGCGCAAGCAGGATGCGGCCTTTTTGAAAGCGCGGGCGGGCCGGTTTCTTTTCCGATGGCGCCCTTTGGGGCTCCGGTGGAAGGTCGAGGAGCATCTCATCCAGAATCTCGTCATGGGATGGCGTCTGAGGGGCTGCGGTCGCCCGGGGCGCCCTTTCTTCATGGGCCGCTTCTGCGGCAGACAAGTCCTTCAGGGCTGTCTCAAGGGCATCGATACGCCTGGAGAGCTGCTTGTTGACGTTATTGAGCCGTGTAAACACGCAGATCGCGAGGATGGCTAAGAGCAGGAAATACATGGGACACCGAAATAGCAGACGTTAAACATGCGCGCCGGAATGATGGGCATGGGGTGCACCGGGCGCATGCAGTGCAAGTGTGTGAGTTACGGAGGCCGACACAAACGTGTGTGACAGATAAAATCGGCGTGGTGGCACAGACCGGGCAGATGGGCAGGTGCTGCCGGGCGTTATCACGTGGGCGTGTTCCCGGTGCTGCGACACATGGTTTGTCACTTTATGGGGTTATCAGGAACATTGCAAGATCAAAGGGATGGGCGGCTGAGGCAGGGCTGTTTATGAACGGCTTGTCAACGGAGCGTCACGGCGGGCGACGCCGGAACGGACAGGGAACATACTGTGGGGCGCCGCCTGCCCGGCAGCGCGGAGCTGGGTCGGGCATGACGGGCATTACCCTCGTAAATTCAAAACGTCACGGCAATTTCATACACTCCGTCGCTCATGGTCACCTTGCAGCTCTCCCCGAGCTTTTTGAAGACGGCGAGCATCTGGCGGTTGGAGCTGAGGACATCGGCGGTAAAGCCTTTAAGTCCCCTTTTTTTTGCGATGTCCGTGAGCATGTCCAGCATGCCGGTGGCAATGCCCATGTTCTGGAAGGCTTCGTCCACAACAAAGGCAACCTCGGCGTACCCCTCCTTTCTTCCCTTGACGAACCGGCCTTCGGCCACCAGGCGCTCCTTGTCGGCCCGGCCCGTAACGCCCACGATGGCCATGGTGTCGGTGTAGTCGATGTTGACGTACTCCTGCATCCTGGCATGGGGCATGGCCGTCACCGGGGTGAAGTAACGGTAGTAGACGGCGGTGTCCGAGAATCGGTAGAAGAGCTTTCTCATGCCCTCTTCGTCGGAGGGGCGGATGGGACGGAAGTGGATCACCTTTCCTCCCTTGAAGGTCCGGGTGCGGTGGATCTCCGAAGGGTAGGAGTGGGCGGAATCTTCCAGGAAGATCTGGTCCGGGTAGAGGATGTGGCTGTCCCGGGCGGCGGCCACCAGGGCGGCGCGGTCGTCGGGGTGGGCGATTTCGATGAGGGCCTGGGCCCGTTCCCGCACGGTGCGCCCTTTGAGGCTGGCCACCCCGTATTCGGTGATGACCAGGTCCACGGATTCATGGAGGGAGAACTGGTTGGGGTAGTTGTCCACGCTGCAGATGACGTTGGGCTTGCTTTCCAGGTTTCTGCTGGACAGGGCGAAGATGGTGCACCCGCCCCGGGAGATTTCGGCGCCGTTGAAAAAGTCGATGACCTCCGAAGGCCCGGTGGCCACGTTGCCTTTGCCGGTGTGCAGGGCAAAGCGGCCTTTTAAGTCCACCTTCCGGGCGTGGACGATGGTGACCACCGAAGGGTTCTTACCGATCTGCATGGGGCTGAAGACCCGGTTGATGGCCTGGAACTCCACCATGGGGTTGCCGTCGAGCCACTTTAAAAGTTCTTTGGACCCCAGGGCGTAGGAGGTCAGGGATTTCCCCTGGTAGATTTTTTTGTTCCGGTTGGTCACGGCCCCGCTGTTGATGAGGTCCATGAGGGCGTCGGTGACAAAGGGGCTGTGGATACCCAGGTTCTTTTTGCCCCGCAGGTGGCGGGGAAGGGCCTCGAAGAGGGGGCCGATGGAGTAGGAGATGCAGCTGCCGTCCTCGATGACCGAGGCCACCTTCTGGGCCACCACGTCAAAGACCTTGTCCACGGGCCAGCGGTCAAAGGTGAAGGGCGGGTCGTCGGAAAGGACAAAGCAGTCGAAATCCGAGATGGGCACAAAGGTGTCCCCGAAGGTGCGGGGGACGTTTTCATTGATCTCGCCGATGACCACGGTGGCCTTGTCGATGGCCTGCCGGGCCACGTCCACGGCGGTGCCCAGGCTGCAATAGCCCGAGTCGTTGGGCGGGGAGACCTGGATCATGGCCACGTGGACGTCGATGTGGTCCGAGGCAAAAAGGTTGGGGATCTCAGAATAGCGGCTGGGGATGTAGTCCACATGGCCCTTGGAGATGGCGTCGTCGGCCACCCATCCGGAGAAGAAGGTCTTCAGGCGAAAGCGGTCGGCCGAAAAATTCTTGGAGTTGACGGCATCGCCGAAGCTGATGATCTGGATCAGCTCCAGATCCTGGATGTTGGGCGCGGCAGAGGCCAGGAGGGCCCGGACCATGGTGCGGGGTTCGGCCGCACCGGTGCCGATAAAGATACTCATCCCGGGTTCGAGCTCTTCTAAGGCCACTTCCGGGGTCACGATCATCTCTTGAAGCACTGTGGAGTAGTCTCGTACCATGGGCAACGTGTCTCACTGGAAAGGGAAGGGCAGCCAGCCGACACCGCAGGGGGCGGGGGCGGTTGCCGAACGGTGACGTCCGTTTCGCCACCGTTCGGGTGATCATTGTTTTATTAAGGTAGTCGTTGCCGAAGGGAAAAGGAAGCAAAAAGTGCGGGGAAAGGGGATATTCCGTTTGACGGGTGGTGCCTCGGGGCTCCGTCGGGCCGTGGGGCCGAAGCCTCAGGCCTGGAGGGGATGACTGCGCTTTCGGTCGGCGGCCAGCTCTTCCAGGCGGGCCTCCACCCAGGCCCGGAGCTTGCGGGTTTTGTCGAAGTTTTCCGAATGGTAGTTCAGGACCCACCAGAGCTTGTTGAGGGCCTGGGGATCGGACTCAAAGTGGGCGAGGGTCTCCTTGAGGGACTGGTAGCGTTTGGGGTGCCGGGAGAGTTCTTCATAAAGATCCCGGCAGGATCGGATGGTGTGGGGCGGGAGCTTGAATGAGGCGATGGCTGCTTTGCTGATCATGGGGCCTCCGAAAACGTCAAAGGGTGATCCCGCGCCAAAAGGGCCTGAAAGGCCCTAGGTGCGCCTGTGGCGCGGGAGATCCGTCTTGTTCATCTGAAGACACGGGAAAAACTCAGTGCATGGATGGATTGTATGTCTGGGGTGGTCGGGATGTCTATAGGGGAGATTCCCGATTTTCAGGCCGGTTTCCCGGGGCGATCGGGGGATGATCACGGGGTGTGGTTCAGGGCCTCGGTGGGGATCTCCAGAACCAGGCGGAAACCGATGTACCCGCTTTTGTCCCCTGCGTTGTCGCTGTTTCTGTGAGCGCCCCGGATGCTGTCGATGCCGTGGAACCAGCTGCCGCCCCGGCTGACGCGGAAGTCACCCCGCACGGGGCCCTTGGGGTTGCGGGCCATGGGAAGCTCGGGGTAGGGGCCGTACCAGTCGCTGCACCACTCCGAGACGTTGCCGTTCATGTCGTAGATGTTCCACAGGTTGGATCGCCTGGTGGCCACCTTGTGAGGGGCGTCCCCTGAGTTGGAGCGAAACCAGGCGTAGGCCCCTGCGTCACCGCCCGGCTGGTCCCAGGGGTCTGAGGAGCCGGTGCGGGCGGTGTACTCCCATTCGGCTTCCGTGGGAAGGCGGAAGCGGCCCTTGCCTTTGTACCGGGCGTTGAGCCGGGTAATAAAGCGCTGGACATCCTGCCAGTAGATGTTTTCCACCGGGCAGTCCCCGCCGCAGTAGGGAAAGGCGGAGGGATTCTCGCCCATCACGGTCTCCCACTGGGCCTGGGTGACCTCGGTGGTCTGCATGTAAAAGGGGCGGGTGAGCCGGACCTTGTGGAGTCGTTCGTCCGGGAGGCGGCCCGGGGTGTCCTTGGGGCTGCCCATGGTAAAGGAGCGCGGGGAGATAAAGACAAACCGCATGCCGGGCAGGGGGCCTTCCACCGCGTTGCTCAGAGCCAGGAGCACCCGGGCAGCAGGGAGCTCGTCCGATCGGATGCGGGCAAGGCGCCTCACCTCGTCAAAGGGTTCTGAGGTGCCCACGGGAAAGCGCATCAGGGGGGCGTTGTCCGGTCCGGTGACGATAAAGGCGGTGAGGTTCAGCTCAATGCCGTCGTTTTCTGCGGGAACGGGGGTGTAGTAGGGAAACACCTTGAGATCGTGGCGGAGGCGCCAGATGGTTTCGGCGCGGTCACGGTCCGGGTACGTCCAGGTATCCCGGTAGAGGGTTTCGTTGTGATTGATGGTGACGGGAAAGCGGAAGGTGTCGGCGTCGGGGCGCTGCACCGTGATGGTGGCGGAGTCCCGGGAGACAATGCACCCTTTCTCCTGAAGCAGGTCGATGGTTTCGGCCAGGGGGGCCAGGCGAATGAGCTGGGATTCGAGCCAGTCGACCTCCACCTCGGCCACCTGGATGCGCAGGACGCCCCGCTTTTCTATGTCGGCCAGGGTGTCATGGTTGGCGGTGCGTACCCTGTCGAGCTCCTTGCGGTAGCTGGCCAGGCGCTCCTTATATTCTTCGGTGGTCTCGAACATGCCCCTGGGTTTGGGGGGCTCCGGGCTCTCCAGCCTGAGGCTGTTGAGCTTCAGGTAATAGGCGCGCTCAATCTCCTGGAGCCGGGTCCGGCGTGTCTCGTCAAGGGCGCGGCTCAGGTCCCGGTATCGCGCCAGGGCTTCGGTGAGGTCGGGCAGGACCCGGGAGCTGACATCGGGCAGCTCGGCGGCGAAGCAGGGGGTGACCAGCAGGAACACGGCGATAAGCGGCAGGATCAATCGGGGCATGGCAAGACTAACTCTTCTGGCTGACGGTATGTTGGTGACGGATGCGCCGGAGAAAGGCCATGACATCGTCGATGAGGGGGCCCTCCGGGGTCTTTGCCGCGGTGGTGATGCCCAGGGCGTATCCGCCCACGGGAATGATAATAAGCGAGGTCTCCGGCCCTCGGATGGAGACGCTTGCCGGAGGGGCAAAGGCCGTGTTCTCGGTAGCCCGCGCACTCTCCTCGGCAAACCGGGCCAGCTCCTGACAGAAGGCGTCGCTATGGGCGGTGTTGCCCGCCATGCGGCGACCGTTGGCGGAGACCAGGCAATAGGAGTCCACACCCTGTATGCGGGCGATTTTGATAAAGTCCAGTATGGTGGTCATGGTGTCCGGTTTCCTTTAGCCGGTTTTTCGCCGGAAGTGAAGATCTCTTTAGCATTTTCGGCAAAAACCCGCCGCTGGCCCGGATCGGTGATGGCCTTGGCCAGGATGGCTGCAAAGCGGGGCAACCCCTTAAGGTCCGGGTCCTCCCGGTCGATCCATGAGTTGAGGGCCTCGTGGAAGGGGGCCTGGGGCGGAGCACCGGTCACCCGCTCCAGGAGCTTCATCAGGGGGAGGAGCCAGGGGCTCATGGGGCCTGCGATAAGGGCTTCGGGGGTGATGATGGACAGTGTCTCTTCCTGGAGCGCCTCGGGGCTCTTGGGCAGGCTGCGGGTTGCCTCTTCAAGGGCGTCGATGGGGGCTGTTCCGCAGTCGGGCTGGTGGTGTACGGCCAGAACCCAGGAGAGGGGCAGCTGTCGCAGGGTCAGGCCTGTGTCCCCCAGGGAAAGGTGCACTTCATGGCCTTCGGGGAGAAGCCGCACAGCCTCATGGTACAATTTGTTGAGGCGGGGCAGGGGGCAGGACGGTGCCTGATTCGTGCCGTTGGACCGGGAGTGGTCCACGGTTTCGTCGGGGGTGATGACAAAGAGGCTCAGGAGGGCCGGATGTCTGCTGAAGATGGCGTTGATTGTGTCCATAATGTCCGGATCGGCCAGGGCCGTGGCGGGGTCGGGGTACAGTCTTCGGATCAGGAGAGGGGAATGTTTCCAATTTCCATCAACGGTAAACTGCAGGGGTATCCGCCCGGGAACCTCTGAGTTGAAAGCGTAAGAATGGTTGATAGCCACTCGAAAGTGTATTATCTCAAATCATCGTGAAACAGCCGTCGGCGGGCGAAAAGACGCCTGCCGGGGGCTTTTTGTTCTTTAAATATTAAATCGGTCGTCGGTTTTGCCGATGAAGGTAGTATATATGAACGCCAGGAACGAGTCAAACGAGTGATTACATGGTGGAAGGGGCACCGACGGTCAGGTCCGCGTCGGTCATGCCGCAGAAGGAGGGATGCAGATGGATCAGTTTGATGTGAGGCTGATACCGCCCCTGTTGTCTGTCTATTTTGGGGTGTGTCTCTCTTTGTTTTCACTGTTCAGGAGCCGGTTAAAGAAGGAGACGGTTCTTTTTACCATCTTGTTTCTGCTGGCGTCTGTAAGGCCGATTCAATATCTCCTCCAGCACGTTGTTTCGGACTCCGGGATGCTGCTCTTTATGGAGAGGTGTGTCCTCATGGCCTATGCCCTCATGCCCTATGTGGGGGTCCTTTTTTTCCATCGCATTCTCAAGGTGCGCAAACCCCGGCTGGAGTACGGGGTGTGTGCGCTCAGCCTTCTCATGGCCGGAGCCTGCCTCGGGCCGTGGTTTCTTTCCGGGCTTCATACCCACCCCTGGGGCGTCATCGGCAAGGCCGGCCCCCTGTTCCCTGTATATGTGGCCTATGGCGTGATCTCCTTCGGGTACACCCTCTTTTGCATCGTGTCGGTGATGAAGGGACGGCAGGATCTTGATACGCGCCGAAAGCAGCACTACCTGTTCGCCGCCCTTGTGGGGGGACCGAGCCTGATCCTGGTGACCGCCTTCTCCTTTACCGGCAGCCCCACGTACCCCGCCTCCAATTTCATGTTCGTGCCCATGGGGGTGATGGCATACGGGGTGCTTCGCCATCGCATCCAGGATATCTTCAGCGTGGCCCGGTTCCTTTTGTACAGGATGGCCTATGCTCTGGTGTTTCTCCTTCCCAACCTATTCATTTTTTCGTTGATCAAACCGTTGCTGTACGGCGGTGAAATGGTTCCCCTGGCCCCACTGTTGCTCGGCTGGTATGCGGCCAACCATCTGGCGGTTACAAGGCTGCACCCCAAGGTGAGTCGGCGGTTCAATCGCTACAGGCATCACCTGAAGACCGTGGAGAGTAAATTTGCCCGTGACCTCCTGATACTGCGTGATACCCGGAGCCTGGTGGATGAGTTCGGGGAGCTGGTGCGGTCCACCCTTCGGTTCCGGTCCATCCGTTTTTTCTTTGCCCCCGTGGAAGATCCGGGGCGGCTCATGGACATGGACGGGGAGGAGATCTTTCTGGATGAGGCCACCACGGCCTTTCTTGTGGCCGAGGACTGCCTCATCGACCACTACTTCCTGAACAACGAGATCCTTATGTCCGACGAAGGGGTGCGCGCCGATGTGGAGGCGTTGTTCCAGGCCTGCAACGGGATGTGCACGGTGCCCCTGGTCCAGTACGATCAGCTCATCGGGCTGGTGGTGTTTTCCGACAAGCAGGGGGGCGTGCCCGTGACCCCGGTGGAGATCGAGTTCCTGGAGAAGGTGAGCCGGTACCTCTCCATTGCCCTGTACAACTCCCGGGTATACCAGGCCGTCACCTCGGTGAAGGACCAGCTGGAGCTCAGGCGCCGGGAGCTGTCCCGGGAGATCCTTGAGCGCCGTAGAGCCGAGGAGAGCCTCCGCCGAAGCGAGAAGCACTACAGGCTCTTGTCCGACAATATTCTCGACACCCTGGTGGTGGTGGAGGTGGAGCGGGAAACCATTCAGTACGCCAGCCCCTCCTGCCTTAAAATCAGCGGGTATACCCCCAAAGAGATCGTGGGGGCGCGTTTCAGGGATTTTCTGACCAAAAGTTCCGGCCGGGAGCTGGCCCGGGTGCTTCCTCCCCCGGAGGAGGGGGCGGCTTTTCTGGTGGAGCTGGAGCACCGTCGAAAGGACGGGGAGCTTGCCTGGCTGGAGGTGTCCGGCCACTTCATCGCCGCCGGAAACGGGCGCATGGAGGTGGTGGGCCTGGCCCGGGACATCTCGGAACGCCGGGTGGCGGAGATGGAGAAAGAGGAGCTGAGCCAGAAGCTCCGGCAGGCCCAGAAGATGGAGTCCATCGGGGTGCTGGCCGGGGGCATTGCCCACGACTTCAACAACATCCTCATGGCCATCTTGGGGTACGCCCAGCTTGGGGGCATGTACCTTGGGGAAGCAGACGGAAAGGCCCCGGAGGTGGTGGCACAGATCGAAACAGCGGGGGTCCGGGCCAAGGAGCTGGTCTCCCAGATCCTGGCCTTCAGCCGTCAGGACGAACAGGCCCGCAAGGCCGTGGACCTGGTGGAGATCACCCGGGAGTCCCTTTCCCTCATGCGGCCCGTGGTTCCTGAAGGGGTCTCCATCGAAGCCGATTTCCCGGACACGTCCATGATGGTAGTGGCCGACCCCGTACAGATCCACCAGATCGTGGTCAACCTGTTTACCAACGCCTCCCATGCCATGGAAGAGGCGGCCGGGGCGATCCGCGTGTCGGTGAGCCAGACCTCCCTGGATGCGGGGGAGGCGCGGCGTTACGGGTTGGAACCCGGCGCCTTCGTGCTTCTGCGTGTCTCGGACCCCGGGGGCGGCATGGATGACGAAGTGCGGGCCCGGATTTTCGAACCCTATTTCACCACCAAGGAGCCGGACAAGGGCACGGGCATGGGGCTGGCTGTCGTCCAGGGCATCATCCTGAGCCACAACGGGGCCGTGGTGGTGGACTCCGGCAAAGGGCGCGGAACCACGGTGGATGTCTACCTTCCCAGGGCCGAAGGGGGAACCGACGTGGCCCTCCTCAGCGGGGACCCGGGGGATGTGTGCAGGGGGCGGGTGCTGTTTGTGGACGACGAGTCCATGCTGGTGGCCCTGGCCGATGAAGCCCTGGTCCGCATGGGCTTTGACGTGGTGGCCCTGGAGGACCCGGTGGAGGCCCTGGACCGTTTTACCGAGGATCCCATGGGATTCGACGTGGTGGTAACGGACATGACCATGCCCCGGATTTCCGGGCTGAAGCTGGCCGAAAGCGTGCGGGCCCTCAATGCCGGTGTGCCGGTGATTCTCTGCACCGGGTTCAGCAACGAGCTGGTGGGCAGGCGCCACGAGGAGATGGGGGTGTCGGCGGTGCTGTTCAAGCCGGTGCCCATGAAGGAGCTGGCAGAGGCCATCCACGCGGTCCGCGTCGGCCAGCAGGCAGCAGGGCGGGCGCCCACGGACAGGGAGTCGTCTGAGTATTTTCAGGCAGGGACGGTGCCGGAGTCGGCATTGCAACAGACAGGACGATGATGAGAGATGCGCAATTGATATTTTATGTACCGGCAGTCTTGACGGTGTTTTGCGGCCTTTTCCTGGCGGTTGCCTCCAGGTTCAAGGGACGGTTCCGGGTGGAAAACCCGTTTTTTCCCTTTATCTGTCTGCTCTGGTCCCTGGATGCCCTGTTTTTTATTGTCCAGCCCTTGGTATCGGTGACTTTGTCCGTGGTGGCGGAGCGGTTGCACTATCTGCTCCTGGCCTGGGTCTCCCTGGCCCATCTCTATTTTATCTACAATTGGTTGGACCTCAGGAACGAGAGGATGGAGCGCATCGGCCTGACGCTGACCCTGGTGGTGTCGGGGGCGAGCCTGACCCCCTGGTATGTCCAGGGGGTGCATCGGTATCCCTGGGGGGTGGTGGCGGATACCGGACCGCTTTTTTGCCTTCACCTGCTGGTGTGCGGCTTGACCGCCGGGTACCTGATCCGGCTCAGCAGCGGCCGCATGGGGTGGGTGTACTCCGTGGAGGAGCGACGGAATCTCCGGCTTGCCGTGGGCTCCGTGGTGTGCGCGGTGGTGCTTTTTGTCCTGAACCTGGTCCCCTTGTCCGGGTTTTCGCTTTACGCCCCCGGGAACTTGCTCTTTTTCCCCATGGCGACCCTTGCCTGCGCCGTGTTTCGGGATCGTCTGCCGAATCTTTGCGCCGTGGTCCGGTTTCTGCTGGCAGGCGGCGTGGCTGCGGTGGTGCTCCTGGCCCCGAACCTGGGCCTGCTTTACCTGATCCACCCCTACTTCTCTTCCATCGATCCCTTGAGCCTTTTTTTCTTTCTCCTCTGCTGGTTTTATCTCAACTACCGGGCCCTGCTGGTGATGTTGCCGTATCTCGACGGGATCCAGGGGTCACGGTTTGACCTGAAAAAGGTGGAGTCCCATTTCTCCGAGAACATCCTTCTGTTACGTCGCACCGACGAGATGATCAACGAGTTCCGCCGGACCGTGGGGGAGACCCTGCGCATCCGGGGCATGGTCTTTTTTACGCGGAAAGGGGAGGGGTTCCTGGAGGAGGACACGGGCAGGGCCCTGGAGCTGTCCGAGGCCACCCATCGCTGGCTTTCGCTGCTTCAGGTCCCGCTGGACCGGCGGGAGGTGGAGCGGCGCGCCGGAAGCCCAGGCCGCCGGCAACCTGGCCTTTCCTACCAGTGCGGGTGCGGGTACATCGTCTCCCTCTCCAGGTACGGAGAACTTCTGGGGCTCGTTCTTTTTCCCCAGAAATCGGCGCGGCTGGGCCTGACCCTCGGGGAGGAGCGTTTTGTCAGCCGCATCAAGGAGTTTGTCTCCATCGCCCTGTACAACTCCACGGTCTACCAGAACCTGAGCCGCCTCCAGGAGGAGCTTTCCCGGCATACCGGGGCCCTGGTGGAGGAGGCCGCCGAGAGAAAACGGACCCAGGAGGAGGCGGAGCAGAGCGAGAAACGCTCCCGGCTCCTGGCGGACAACGTCATGGAGACCATTGGCATCCTGAGCATCGATCCCCTGGAGTTTACCTACCTGAGCCCTTCGGTGGTCAAGCACCTGGGGTATGAAGGGGAAGAGCTCATCGGGCAGGGGGTGGATGTGGTGCTCTCCGACGAGTCGGAGCGGGAGATTCGCTCGGTCCTGAGCCATGCCATTTCTGTGCGGGGCGGCCATTCCCGCAATGCCTTTATTTTTGAAACCGAGCTCACCAGAAAGGACGGCTCCCCGGTGTGGAGCGAGCTGTCGGCCCGTTTTCTCCGGGACGGGGAGGGCAAGGCGCGGGAGATCCTGCTGGTCTCCCGGGACATCACGGAGCGCCGTCACCTGGAGCGGGAGCGCGAAGCCCTTCAGCGCAAGCTGCGGCAGGCCCAGAAGATGGAGTCCATCGGGGTGCTGGCAGGGGGCATCGCCCACGATTTCAACAGCATCCTCATGGCGGTGATGGGCTACACACGCCTGGCCCTCATGTACATCTCCGAAGAGAACGTCAAGGCCCGGGAAAAGATCATGCAGATCGAGAAGGCGGGCCAGAGGGCCCGGGACCTAGTGGCCCAGATCCTTGCCTTCAGCCGGAGGAACAAACAGAAACGGGAGCCCTGCTACCTTCGGGAGCACCTTAAGGAGACGGTGGGCTTTCTCAGCGCTTCCCTGCCCTCCACCATCGACGTCCGGTTTACGGCAGGGGAGGGCAAGCTGCGGGTGGTGGCCGACGCCGTGCAGATCCATCAGATCATCATTAACCTTGCCACCAACGCCTTTCACGCCATCGGCGAAGGGGGAGGCACCATCTGGGTCCACGCCGAGGAGGTGACGGTGGAGGAGAGCCTCTCGCTGGCCCTGCACCTGCCGGAAGGGCCCTATGTGCGCTTAAGTGTTTCGGATACGGGCCACGGGGTGGACCCGGAGATCGCCTCGCGGATTTTCGAGCCCTACTACACCACCAAGGAGGTGGGCAAGGGAACGGGCATGGGACTGGCCGTGGTGCACGGGATTGTCCTGAATCACGGCGGTGCCGTGAGCCTGGAGAGCGAGCGGGGAAAAGGGGCCACCTTCCATGTCTACCTTCCCATCACACCCCTCGGGGCCGACGGAGCGAAAGGGGCTCGGGCCACGGATGAGGCCAAGGGCACGGTGCTGTTGCTGGATGAGGAGGAGATTCTCATTGACCTGGCCCGGGAGGTGCTGGGCAGGCTGGGCTATGAGGTGGAAGCCTTTACAGACGGGCAGAAGGCCCTGGAGGTGTTTGCAGGGGCTCCTGAGAAATACGAGGCTGTGGTAATGGATCTGTTCACGGCAGGCGTGGGCGGTGTGGACATGGTGCGCTCCGTGCGGAGCCATGCCCCGGAGATGCCCCTGGTGGTGACCTCCGGGCGGCCCGAGTCCACGACACGGAGTTCCCTGGGTCATGTGGAGGGGGCCGAGATCCTGCTCAAGCCCTTTACCCTGAAAGAGCTGGCCGAAGTCCTGGACCGGGTCACATCCTGAAGCTGGCCTTCTATGGCCAACACCGGTCCAAAAAGAAAGCCTCCGGCAAGGTCGCCGGAGGCTTGTTTGAGTCGAATCGTTTCGTATTAACGACTTTTTTTACGTGGCGCGCCCTTGTGCCTGCCGGGCTTTCGTCCGGGGCCCGGGGCGTGTTTTTTTCTGTCCCCTGACGGTTTTCTGCCTTTGTCCCGTCCGTGTCCCTGTCCTGTGCCTTTGAGAGCGGCTTTCTGGCGCTCCTTGGCTTCCTTTTGCTTTTCCACAAAAACAGGTTTTCCGGTCTCAGGATCCTTTTCCGTCACGTACATGAGGGTGGAGAGGGTGGACGGGGTGGGGGTGAAGATCTGTGCCTGTTCGGGCCGTGTGTGCAGCTCGGTGCGGCAGAACCGGGCCAGCTCCTCCATCTCTTTCTGGCCGCAGCCCGGGTGGGCCGCCATGAAGTAGTAGGTGAGAAACTGGGGCATGCCCGCCTGTTCGGTGAGTTCCAGGAATCGGTTCCGGAACCGGATCAGCTCGGTCTGGGGCTTGCCCATGAGGGAGAGGACCTTGTCGCTGGTGTGCTCCGGTGCGATCTTCAGCTGGCCCGAGGTGTGGTGGGCCACCACCTCTTTGAGGTAGAGGTCCCCCTTTTTCTTGTCGGCCAGAACCAGGTCCGGCCGGATCCCCGAGGCGGAGAAGACTTTTTTGATGCCGGGCACCCGTTGCATCTTCTTAAGCAGGGAGATGAGCCGGGAGTGATCCGGTTTCAGGGCGGGACAGACGGACGGGTAGAGGCACCGCCGGTCGCTGCACGCTCCTTTTTTCAGCTTTTTCTCGCATTCAAACCCGTACATGTTGCCCGTGGGGCCCCCTGCATCGAGGATATACCCCTTGAAGCCGGGCAGGGTGGTGAGGGTTTTGGTTTCCCTCAGGATGGAGTCCTCGCTTCGGCTGGAGACCGTGCGGCCCTGGTGAAGGGCAATGGCGCAGAAGTTACAATCCCCGTAGCAGCCCCTGTGGGTGGCGATGGAAAACCGGATGGTCTCCATGGCCCGTACCTCGCCCATGCTGCTGCACAGGGGGTGGAGTTCCCGGGTGAAGGGAAGCTCGTTGACGTCGTCCAGTTCCCCTTCGGAAAGGGGCGGCTGGGGCGGGTTCTGTACCAGGTAGCGGGTGTCGTGTTTCTGGATGAGGCCCCGGGCCGTGATGGCATCGGCGTTGGCCTTGAAGGCCGTGAACATTCGGGAAAAGGCCTCTTTGTCCTTTTTGACCTCTTCAAGAGGGGGCAGCTCCAGGTAACCGGGCACAGGGGCGTCGGATTTTCGGCAGAGGCCGGCAATGTCATGGGGGGAGTCCCCGGAGGCCAGGGCCTTGGCAGCTTTCACCACGCCGCTATGCCGTAGAGCAGGTAGTCTGCCTTGGAATCAAAGAGGATGGAGCCGCGGATGCGGTTCTGCCAGGCGTCGTAGTGGGGGACCCTGCGAAGGCTTGCTTCAATGCCCCCTAAGACAATGGGAACCGGGCTCCCCTTGTGATGGCGGCGGATGAGGTTGGTGTAGGCGATGACGGCACGGTCGGGCCTGCGGGTGTTATCACCCCCCGGGGTGTAGTCGCAGCGCTTGCGCTTTTTGCCCGAGGCCGTGTAGTTGGCCACCATGGAGTCCAGGCCATGTTTGGTGGCACACCCAGAAGAGGGCCGGTTCTCCCAGGCGGGTGATGTCCCGGTCACTCTGGATGTCCGGCTGGGCAATGATGGCCACCTTGAACCCGGCCCGTTCCAGGACCCTGCCCACCACGGCCGCACCGATGGCCGGTGCATCGACGTAGCTGTCTCCGGTCACCAGGATGACATCGGGGCGCTCCCAGCCCAGGTCGTCCATCTCCTTGCGGGTGGCGGGTAAAAAACGGTGGGGTGTGTTCATGGGGTCCATCCTTCGTCTTGTTCTCAGACCGAAGCCCTTGGCTTGGGTCGCGTGTGTTGTGGTGCCGTGCCTTATTAATCAAGGCGAAAAAGAGAGCTACCTTATCACAGGCATCAGCACAATGACAGGATGGAACAGGAAGGGAAAGGGGGGCAAAAAGGAGGGGGCGGTCCCGGCAGGCCTAACGGAGCCTGCCGGGGTGTGACGGGGGCCCTGCCGGAGGCAGGGCGACGTGCTTTTGGAAAAAATCAGACGGAGTGGTCCAGCATGGTCTCGGCCTCTTCCAGGCTCAGGGCCGAGGTCACACTGTAAGCGGGCCAGACCAGGCTCTGGTGCTCATGGGGGAAGTGGGGCGTTGTCCGCTCCGCGGCCTTGACGCGAACCACCCGGCCGATGGCCGAGTCCCAGAGGGCCTCCTGGCAGTGGCGCATGAAGTTCTCGGAGAGACCGTCTGCCAGCATGTAGTGCCGAAGGTCTGTGATGCAGGTAAATCCCCGGGACAATTGGTGTACCGCCCGTTGCATTTTGTGGACAATCTCGGCAAGTTCATCCGCCTGATTGATCCGTCCCAGGGTGAAATAGAGCCGGTTTTTCTCGAGATCCACTCTGATTTCATGCATCGCTTCACGTCTCCCCTTGTCATGATGAATAGTAGGCTGCATTCTCTTCAATATACTTTTCGGTGAGGTCGCAGCCGTAGGCGGTGGCCGAGGCATCTCCCGTGGAAAGGGAGACAACGATGGCGACATGCTCGCCCGAAAGAAGGCTGCGGACCTTGGCTTCGTCGAAGTCCACGCGGGCCTGGTCCGCGTAGACCAGGGTGCCGTTGATGGTGATGGAGAGCTTTTCCGGTGCAACCGTGCAGTGGGTGCACTTGCCCACAGCCATGAGGATACGGCCGATGTTGGGGTCGGCGCCGTAGGCCATGGTTTTGATCAGGGGGGAGTTGATCAGGGCTTTGGCAATGAACCGGGCTTCGGTATCGTTGACGGCCCCGGTGACGGTTGCGGTGAGGAGCTTGGTGGCCCCTTCGCCGTCCCGGGCCAGGAGTTTGGTCATTTCGACGCAGGCGGCCTTCAGGGCCTCTGCAAACAGGATGTGGTCCACGGGCCCGGCCAGTCCGTTGGCCAGGGCCAGGCAGGTGTCCGAGGTGCTGGTGTCCGAGTCCACCGAGAGCATGTTGAAGGAGTCTTTGACGGCCTCGCGGAGCATGCGGTCCAGGGCAGGGACCGGGATCTCCGCATCGGTGAGAATGTACACCAGCATGGTGGCCATGTTGGGCTCGATCATGCCGGAACCCTTGGCGATGATGGTGAGGGTGGCGCCCTCCACCTCAAGGGAGATGGCCTTGGCATAGGTATCCGTGGTCATGATCCCTTCGGCCCCCACCAGGGGGTCGGTGGTCAGGCCCTCTCCGATTTTGGTGAGGCCTGCTTCGATTTTTTCGATGGGGAGCTGGCGCCCGATGACGCCGGTGGAGCTCATGATCACTTCCTGCTCGGGGATATCAAAGGCGTGTGCTGTGGCACGGGCCATGCGGCGGGCGTTTTCGATGCCTTCCTCGCCGGTGCCGACATTGCTGACCCTGCTGTTGACCACCACGGCACGGAGCTTTCCGTTGCGGATGATCTCACGGCCCAGCACAACGGGGGCCCCGGGAAAGAGGTTGCGGGTAAAGACGCCTGCGGCGTTGGCGGTGACGTCGGAAAGAAACAGGGAGAGGTCCTTTCCCTCTTCCTTGATTCCGCAGTTCATGCTGGCGCAGCGAAACCCCTTTGCCATGACAGATGGGGTATGGAACTTCATGATCATGCTCCTGATCTGGGTGGTTGATTTATCTCATAGTATAAAACACAGTTTGCCACAATAACTGAAATAAACATTTTGACGCAAAAGTGGCCTGTGTCGCGTGATTGATGAATGAAATGAAATGTCTGGAGGTTGAACAAAGGTTTCAACGGTAAATCTTCTTCGTGTGTCTACCTTTTGCTCAAGAGAGAGTTGTTTGTGCGTATAAGTTGCTGTATCTCCCGGATGTACGCCTCACCCCGGCTGGAATAGCGTACAAGGCCCGCCGCAAGGGACTCTCCGTCCGGTTCCACCCCCATGGACCTTTGCTCCCTGCGGATATCACGTAAGGGTTTGTAGGCCCAGAGGGTGTTGAGGTTGTGGAGGTAGCTTCGCACGGACTCGGCCACGGTATCGAATCGGGCCACCTCGTGGCTGGCGCCCTCGGTCCGGTTTTTGGGGACCATGCCTTTGCCTTTGCCGAAGACCCACTGGCCGAAGAGGTTGTTGCCTTCACGGGCAAAGCGGGAGGTGCCCCAGGCAGACTCGTTGGCGGCCTGGGCCAGGGCCAGGGAGAGGGGGATGATGTCCACGCGGGTCAGCAGGGACTCCCGGTCCTCGGGGGTTTGGGCCGAAAAGGGAGAGAGCCTGTAGAGGGTGGCCAGCTCGCTGAGCCAGGTGCTCTCCTCGGGCCCCAGGACCTCAGCTTCGTGGAGAAGGATGAGCTGGCGGCGCAGGGTGAGGATGGCGTTGTTCTCCGCAATGACGATGGGCCGCATGTAGGAGAAGAAGGCCTCTTTCTTTTCAACCACAACAGGGATGGCACCGAAATCGGGCAGGGCCGGGGCCGTGTGTGCCACCGGGGGCGTGATCCGGGGCAGGGGCTGGACAGGGGGCGTTTTCGGCTCCATGTGCTCGGGATAAAAGACGACAAAAAGGGCTGCAAGTGCCACCAGAAACGTTAATCCGGCCCAGGGGGCCCTGTTGTGGTCGCCTGCGGAAAAGGGGGTTTCTCGTTTTTTTTCCATGATCGCTGTCCCGGGTGCCCTTTGGATAAGTACCGATAAGCAAAGGGGACCGTGCCTGTTTGCGGGTGATGTTAATCCGGCCGGTGCGCCGTCGCTCCGGTCGGTGTGTATGCCTGATTCTGGTGTATCTGTCTGGAAAGGCGCAAATTAAAAGGGCGTATACCGTTTGTCAACCCCGAGCGCCGATATTTTTTATCGGCGGGAACCCGGTGGAGGTTGAGGGCCTTTTAAACCGGAAGGGGCTGCAACGCGTCTGCGTGAAAAAACCAACCGCGGGTTTGTGTGCGCTGGGTCGTTTCAGGTGGCGGTTGCCGGGGTGTCACCGGCGACAGGGCTGGAGGCGGTGAGTTGGGTTCTATCCCTTGACGACGCCCAGGGGAAAGAGACGGACCACAGGACGTGTCAGGTCTGCCTGGGCGGCCATGACAGAGTCGATGGCCTTGTAGGCCTGGGGCGCTTCCCCGAGGTCGGGGCGCCCTTTGAGCTTGCCGCGGCGGATGGTGTGCCAGCGGTCGAATACCACGTCCCCCATGGCGGCATTGCAGCGTTCGGCATCGAGGATGCGGGACGCCTGGTTGCGGCCCATGACCCGTCCGGCGCCATGGGAGCAGGAGCGGAAGCTTGCCGGGTTGCCGAGGCCTTCCACGATGTACGAAGCGGTGCCCATGGACCCGGGGATGATGCCTGCTTCCCCTTTGCCCGCGGAGGTGGCGCCTTTTCGGTGGACCCACACCTTTTTGCCCTGGTGGGTTTCCGGGGAGGCGTAGTTGTGGTGGATGTTCACCAGCCGTTTTTCGCTGAAGGGGAACTGGGTCTCCAGGGCGTGGGCCAGGGCCGTCATGATGCGTTTCCGGTTCTCCATGGCATAGGCCAGGGCCAGGCCCATGTCTTCGATATACGCAAGGCCCTCCGGGGTCTCCGTGGGAAAAAAGGCCAGGTCGTCGTCGGGAAGGAGGATGCCGCTTTCCCTGCACCAGGCAAGGGCACGCCTGTGATGGTGGTCTGCAATGGTTTTTCCCAGGTTGCGGGAGCCCGTGTGAACCATGAGCCAGAGGCTGCCGTCGTCCCCTTTCTGGACCTCAATAAAGTGGTTGCCTCCCCCCAGGGTACCCAGGCTCTCCCGGGCGGTTTTCCAGGCTCCGTCCTTGATGAACCGGGGACGATGCCGCGCAAAACCTTCCCAGGGCTGTTCTTTTTTGTGGCGGGAGAACCCCAAGGGGACCCTCTCCTTGACCCGGGTGAGGAGCTGGCGAAGTTCGTTTCGGGAGAGGGTATCCCAGGCCAGGTCCGTTTGCATGGCCACCATGCCGCAGCCGATGTCCACCCCCACGGCGTTGGGGATGATGGCATTTTCAGCCGCCACAACACCGCCAATGGGCATGCCGTAGCCCTGGTGGCAGTCGGGCATGAGGGCGATATGTCCCACCAGGGCGGGGTGGCGTTGCAGGTTTCTCGCCTGGATCAGGGCGCCCTCTTCAAGGTCGGTGCACCAGGATTTGATGGGAAGGGGCGCTGTATTGGACGGTTGGTCCCACGGCATAACAATAACTCCTCGGGTGGCGGCAAAAAAGCGCACCTTATTAAAAAAAACTGGCCCCATGCATGGCCCGGGGTCCGCACAAAGGCCGCACCGGCTGCCGTGAGGGGCGGGAGCCCCGTGGAAGGAAGCCGAGTTCAGGCCTTTATCGTTGGGTCTACTATACCATTATCAGGGGGGGCGGGCACGTGAAAACCGGTGGCGCAGGCGGGGGCGGATCCCTTGTGGTTTCCAAATTGTATAAAAAGATGATAAAGCTCCATGCGCACCCGATGCAGCACGGGGTGCCCCAGGGAGACGATGCCGTGGATAGACGGACTGCCCGGCCCTCCCCGCAGAGATTGACGTGATGGATATCCCGCATCCCCGGGATGACTTGCAATGGGGGTGAAAGGTGAACGGTTATGAAGGGTGAAAGAGGGCTTGCCGTGGCAACGCTTCTCGGGGCCATCGTGCTCTGGGCCGGGTCGTTTGTGGCCTTGAAGATTGCGTTCAGGAGTTGCGACCCCTATCTGGTTATTTTCGGTCGCATGGCGGTTGCCACCTGCTGTGCCCTGCTGTTTTTTCGACAGATCCGGCGCGCCGACTATCGGAAAGGGGATTGGGTGTACCTTCTGGCCCTGGGGCTTTTCGAGCCTTGCCTTTACTTTGTCTTTGAAGCCAAGGCCCTGATGCTCACCTCCGCCTCCCAGGCGGGGATGGTCACGGCCCTGCTCCCGGTGATGGTGGCCGTGGGGGCGTGGATGATCTTCAACGAAACCATGACGTGGCGGACCGCGTCGGGCTTTGTGGTCGCCCTGTCAGGGGTTTGCCTGCTGACCTTCACCGGAGAGGCCACGGAATCTGCGCCCAATCCCGCCCGTAACTTTTGCTCCGGCCATGGTAACGGCCACCGGGTATACCTTGATTCTCAAGCGGCTCTCCTGCCGTTACACCGCGCTGTTCCTCACCTTTGTCCAGTCCGTTGTGGGGGCCCTCTTTTTTGCCCTGCTCATCTGGGGTCTCAAGGTGCCCATCCCCGATTTCATTCCCATGGAGGCGGTATGGACCATCGTCTACCTCGGGGTGTTCGTGACCTTCGGGGCCTACTTCTGCTTCAGCTTTGCCATGGGCCGGATGCCTGCGGGTCAGGCCACGGCGTTCATCAACCTGATCCCGGTGCTGACCCTTTTTTTCGGGTGGCTGATGCTCGGCGAGGTGTTCAAGCCGATTCAGTTCGGCGCAGGCGCCATGGTGATTGCCGGGGTGTTTCTCAGTCAGAGACCTTCTGCCGCATAGGGCATCCGGGCCTCTTGAGTTGTGTTATTTCGGCTTGTTGACACGTGTGTCCGGCACCTGTTATGAATCGACAATCCATTCATAAACCGATTGGTTCTTACTGTGGCCGCGGCCCTGATATGCGGGTTAAATTCGGCGGCACATGAAACAAATTTCAAAAGGCGGTTCTATGGGAAGCACCTCCATGTCATCCGGCGCCTGTGAATCCAATGATCCATCCACATCCCTGATTCCGGTTGAGGGCAGGGGCAGCCTGCTGCTCTACGACCTTGATGCCGAGGCCGAGGCGTTTGTGACAAATGCCCTGAGGGGCCGCGGGCTCGAAGACCGGATCACAACCTTGTATCGGTGCACCACGCCCAAAGAGGCCGAAGCGGCATCCTCCACCTGCGGAAACCTTGTGGCCATGGTGGCCCGGCAGGGGGCCCCGGGGAGCGAGGAGGTGGCTGCATGCCTTCGAAACGTGCCCTCCCATGCCGCAGTGCACCTGTTTTACCTTCTGGACGACCCCGGCGGCAGTGCCCCGAAGGGCCCCTTTGTCCGTTCGGTGGCGTGCTCGGGAGACGACGCCTCCGAGTCCCTGGGGATCTGGATGGAAGAGGCCCTCTGCATGGGCTTTCTCGACAGCGAAAACCGGGCCCTGTGCGAAGAGGTGGACGAAAAGGTCCGGGAACGTACCCTGGAACTGCGCCAGGCCGTGGAGCGGCTGAAGTTCTTTGCCGAACGGGCTGAGTCGGCCAACCGGGCCAAGAGCGCCTTCCTTGCCAACATGAGCCATGAGATCCGCACTCCCATGAACGGGGTGGTGGGCATGACCGAGCTGCTTCTGGGAACCCGCCTCGGGGCCGAGCAGCTGGAGTACGTCAACATCATCCGCAGCAGCGCCACCTCCCTTGTCACCATCATCAATGCCATTCTGGATTACTCCAAGGTGGAGGCGGGCAAGCTCGACCTGGAGAAGATCTCCTTTGACCTGCGAAGCGCGGTGGAGGACGTGATGGACCTCATCACCGTGCGGGCCGCCAAAAAGCATGTGGCGCTCCACGGGTCTGTGGGCGAGGAGGTTCCCTCGCTTTTGGCCGGTGACCCGGTTCGTCTGAAGCAGGTCCTGACCAACCTCATGGACAATGCCGTGAAGTTTACGGGGAAAGGGGAGGTGGGGCTTTCCATTTCACCGGTGAGCTTAGGCGCGGACCAAGTGGTGCTGAAATTCGAGGTGTCGGATACCGGCATCGGGATCTGCGAAGAGGAGGTGGAAGAGCTGTTTACTCCCTTTGCCCAGCAGGATGTCTCCGTCACCCGCAAGTACGGGGGCACGGGGCTCGGGCTCTCCATCTGCAAGCAGATCGTGGAGATGATGGGCGGAGAGATCGGCGCCAGAAGGCGCGAAGGCGGGGGCGCCCTTTTCTGGTTCACCGCCGTGTTTTCCCGTGGCCAGGCAGGAGCCCGGCCCCATGCCGTGCCCGAGAGGGTCCGGCAGGGGAAGTACCTTGTGGTGGCCGAGAGCCTCCCCACCCGCAAGTCGGTTCGCAACCTGCTGGAGTCGGCGGAACTTCGGTGTGAAGAGGCCCTCAACGGCTACCATGCCCTGGAAATTTTACGGGCAGGCGGTGCTGTGCGGGCGGTGAGCCTGGTCATTATCGATTGCGAGCTCTCCATCATGAAGCCCGGGGAATTGGCCCGCCGGGTGAAAGAACGTTGCGGAGACGCCATTCCCCTGCTGCTTCTGACCCAGAGGGGCAAGGCGCCGGAGACCGACGGGACCGATGGCGACGGTTATCACGCCATGGTGGCCAAGCCGGTGAAGGTCAAGGGGCTCTTGGACGGCCTTGCCGTGGCCATGGAGTCGGCATCCCCGGGAAAAGCCGGGCAGGGCCCTGGGGGCGAAGGGGCCGCAGATGCAGAGGACGGCCAGGCCCCGGACAACCCCATTCTCGTGGTGGAGGACAACCCCACCAACCGCCTCGTGGCCCAGAAGTTTCTCTCCAAGCTCGGGCTCAAAGCCGATGTGGCTGAAAACGGGGCCGATGCCGTGGAACTGCTGAAGGTTAAAAGCTACGAGCTGGTGCTCATGGACGTGCAGATGCCTGAAATGGACGGCCTTGCCGCCACACGCCTGATCCGGGATCCGGCAACCGGGGTCAGCAACCCTCGGGTACCTGTGGTGGCCATGACAGCCCACGCCATGAAAGAGGACAGCGACAGGTGCCTTGAGGCGGGCATGAACGATTACATCTCCAAGCCCATCTCCATCAACGCCTTGCGGGAGGTTATCAACCGGTTCATGGCCGACGTTGCCTACCCCGTGCCCTGAAGCGCGGGGCAGGGCCGCCGGAGGCTTTTTCAGTTGAATAGTTTCCTTTTTTTTATTTTTGGTATTGAACGATGTTTTGTGTGTGATAAGTGTATCTCGATGAACGGGTTTCCGGTTGAATGTTTGATGGCGGGCCCGTGATCTGATACACTTTTCATGACCGTTGGTGTTTCCTTTACAAGTAGCTGTGCCATCCTGGCGGCTTGTGGCTGATGCCAGCGGTCCATGTGCGGGCATTGTGTTGTGAGTCCCTTGCTGGCGGTGCGAAAGGCCTGCACAGTGCTGTTTTTGCCAGGCACCGACCCTTCCCCTTAAGGGAAAATCCGTTTGTCGGGTTTTTCTCCTCTTCCGTGATGAGCCGGTCTTGATGTGGCAACATGATGAAAACACACCTGAAAAACAGCGGGATGGAAAAAGGCGGTTCTTCCCTTTACTCCAGGAAGTATACCGATCGTATAAAAAAAGGGAGAAGGTGTTGCAATGCCAAATGAACAGTAGTATATATCGAAATTTGTTAAAGTAAATTTTGTTTTGTGTCGTCCAGATCAAGTTACCTCAAGGAGTCTCAAAGGTTGCGCCACCTTTGGGATGCACATCGGTGAAAACGGCCCCTCCGGGAAGGCGGTCATATCCTGTGAAGTAAAACGATGTTTCTGATGCGGCATGCCATTGCTTAAAAAAATACGAGTACCCGGCCCAGCGGGCGGTACCGAGAAGTTTGGAGGGTATATAAAATGACAGACAAGTCCACGTTCATGCGTCTCAGAGAGAACGAACGAGAAGTGCGAAAGGGGCTGATCATTTCAGCCGCCATGAAGCTGTTCGAAACCAAGAATTTCCACGAGATCGGCATGAGGGACATTGCCAGCGAAGCCGGTGTTTCCGCGGCATCCATTTACCGCTATTTCCCCAGCCGCGACGACCTGTTTGTGGAGGCCCTGATCCGGGACATCAACAAGATCGAGCAGCTCCTGGAGACCCGTCTCAAGGCAGGCGGAACCATTGAATCCCTTGCCGTGGCCGTTGTGGATTACATGATCGACAACGAAGCGACCTTTCAGATGATGTGCCATTTCCTCATGCGCGGAGAGGAAAACCCCCGCGCCCTGAAGAAGTTCAACGCGGTACTCCTCTACTTCACCAAGATGTTCGACGAGGTGGTCAAAAAGTCCGACGGCGAGACCCCCCTGCGCTTCCACAGCCAGGCCTTCTTCGCCTCCCTTGCAGGCATTGTCATGACCTTTCGCAACTATCCGGGCCGAAACGAGTCCGAGCGTCGCGAGTACATGCACAAGCTGGCTCTCCTCATCATGCGCGAAGGGGCGTCCCTGGAATCCATCTGATGTCCCGTCTCAGGTGGAGAGTTATGCCGAGGCCCTGGCCTCGGCAGGTGATTCACCACGTGCTTTTTGTATGAAGCAAAGCCGGCCATGCCGCCCGAATAAGGGCGGATGGTCGGCTTTTTTGTTTTTGGGGCATACCGGGCTTCCTTGACAGTACTCGTTGCTTTGCTATATGTTCATGGAGTCGGCCAGCTGGCCGAGAGGTGTGGAGAGGGCCGGAGAGTAAATTTTTTTAGCTAAAAAGCGAACATTGTTCTCGGCTCGGTAAGTTCGTCAGGGTGTAAGCCGGTTCAGGCAGACCACAGAATTCAAGGAGTAGGTATGGGACAATTCAGAGAGGTTAGGGCGGGGCGCAGGGTGTTTCAGAGACTCTATATCACGCTGATGCTCTGGTTCGTAGGCCGAGCCATCGTGGCGGCCTCCAAGGTGGATGAGGACGTGAAACGGGAGTTCGAGTCGCTGCCGGACGGGCTGACGTTCTCCCTGGGGGTGTTGCCCGACGGCCCCCGCATGGTGGTGCGCAAGGAGGCAGGGGGTAAGGTGCGTTACCTCGGGCAGGGCAAGGGCGAGTCCATTGATCTGGACATGACCATCAAGCACATGCAGGCCTTTTTCATGATCTTTTCGTTTCAGGAGAGCACCCCCACGGCCAATGCCAGGGCGCGGCTTTACGTGGACGGCGGCGTGCCCGAGGCCTGCGCCGTGGTCAGGGTCCTGGATATCGTTCAGGTCTACCTGCTGCCGAAGTTTATCGCAAAACTGGCCGTCAAGCGCTACCCCGCCTGGCCCTGGTCCCGACATCTTCTGGGGCGGAGCAAGGTCTACCTGAGAACCGTGACCGGGTTATAAACCTGGAGGGAGGAAGGCACGTTATGGATACGGGTGTGAGGGATTTTATATTTCCGTCGAAGATCGGGGCCGGATCACGGGCCCTGGAACACCTGCCCTTTGACCTGGGCGGGTTCTGTATACCACCCCATGGTGGTGTGTGCCGAGGCCTTGGACAGCAAAGGCGGGCTCAAGCCCCTGGAATCTGCGTTCAAAGGGTCAGGGCTTACCTACGGGGTGTATGCCGTGGAGGATATGCCCACCCTTGAGACCGTCCGCGAGGTCTGGGGACATTACAACGAAGGAGGCTTTGATGCCGTCATTGCCGTGGGGGGCGGCGCGGTGACGGATGTGGGCAAGTGCCTTGCCGTGGCTGCCCAGGGAGGGCCCGAGGCCCTGAGAGAGCTCCTGGCAGGTGGGGGGACGGCTTCGGCGACGGCTCCCTTTGCCTGGGTTCCCACCCTGGAGTTGACGGGCCGGGAAGCTGCTCCGGAAGCTGCCCTGGGGAATCAGGTGATCCGGGGAACGTCTTTGTGCCCCAATCTCATCGCCGTGGACCCGCGGATGCTTCAAGGACAGGCCGGGGCCGGACTGGTCGAGGCAGGCCTGGGTGCCCTGGCCGCGGCCCTTTGCCTCTATGAACCGGTGGAGGCGAATCCCCTGGCCTTGCCCTATGCACGCCTTACTGCCCGGCAGGTGGTGGCAGGGCTGATGCCTCTTCTGACCCGTGCGGAAGCGCCCCGGGGACGCCTTTCACGTTTGTTCGGCACCGGTGGGCCCCGTGAGGAGGAGGTGGCCTTTGTGACGGCCATGGCGGTTTCCGGCGGGTTGCTTCCCGAAGCACGGAAAAGCCTGACCTTTGTATTGGCGGACGTGCTCTCCCCTGCGGCCGGGACCTCCCGTGAGGTGCTTGCCGCCGTATTGCTGCCCACGGTTCTGGAGTACATTAGCCGGGTAAGGGGGCAGGATCTTTCCGGCCTGCTCTCCGCCCTGGCGGATCTGGACCTGCTGTGCGCCACACCCGTGAACCAGAGGGCCGAGGCCGCCCTTGCCATGGTGCGGGAGACCATCAACCGCCTCTGGATCTTTTCCGAAGCCCGGCTTCCGCGGAGCCTTGCCGAAGCAGGCCTGGAGAAGGAGACCCTGCAGGGGCTGTGCGAGCAGGCCGCGGCCATGGCCGAGGGGTGGCAGCGCCAGGAGGTGGAGAGTCTTCTCCTTTCCGCCTGGGACGGGACCCGTCCCGACCCGAACAACCAGCCCATCCGAGCCACACAGGAGGTGTCCTAATGTACAACCCAGGATATTATGAGTTTTTTTGCGGCGTAAAGACCGTGGCAGGCCATGAGGCGCTGGAGCGCATCCCTGCCCTGCTTGAGGGCCTGGGGGCTTCAAAGCCCATGATCGTCACGGATAAGGGCGTTGCGGCCGCAGGCCTTGTCTCCATCGTGGAAGAGGCCCTGGCCTCGGGCATGCCCGCCGTTGCCGTGGAGGACGATGTCCCCGTGGACTCCGATGTGGGCACCGTGCACCGCATCGCCTCAGTGTACCGTGAAGCCGGGTGCGACGCCCTTATCGCCGTGGGCGGGGGGTCGGTGATGGACACGGCCAAGGGGGTTAACATCGTGGTCTCCGAAGAGGCGGAGAGCCTCCTCGATTTTTCCGGGGCCGGGGTACTTAAGCGTCCCCTGAAGCCCCTGGTGGCCGTACCCACCACCGCAGGGACAGGCTCCGAGGTGACCCTGGTGGCGGTAATCAACGATCCGTCGGTGAACCGGAAGCTTTTGTTTTCCTCTCATTTTCTCTTGCCGGATATCGCGGTCCTGGACCCTCGCATGACCCTGACCCTGCCGCCTCACCTGACGGCGGCAACGGCCATGGACGCCATGACCCATGCCGTGGAGGCCTATACCTGCCTGTCCAAGAATCCCATCAGCGATGCCTTTGCCGTGGAAGCCATCTCCCTGATCTCCAGGAACCTCATGGACGTGGTAAAGCGGCCCGAGGATCAGGAAGGACGCCTGGCCCTTGCCACGGCTGCCAACCTGGCCGGTATCGCTTTTTCCAACTCCATGGTGGGCATGGTGCATACCCTGGGCCACTCCGTGGGGGGCGTCTGCCATGTGGCCCACGGGACCTGCATGTCCATCCTGCTTCCCTACGGCCTGGAGTACAACATGCACAAAAACGGCCGGTGGACGGGAGAGCTCCTCTACCCCATCGCAGGGGAGGCTGTTTACGCGGCCACCGCCCCTGACAAGCGGGCGGAAAAGACCGTGGCGTGCATCCGTGAGTTTAATCAGGCCCTGTACGAGGCAACCGACGGTCGCCACAGCCGCTTTTTTAAAGAGGTGACGGACCAGAACGGCAACCCGGCGGTGACTCGGGAGCACCTGCCCGCCATCGCCCGGACAGCCCTGGGGGACGGCTCCATCTTTTACAACCCAGAGGAGGTGGACTACGACGACGCCCTCATGGTGATGGAGGCGTCCTGGGCAGGAGACCCCCTGGACCTGAGCCGTGTGAAGACGGCTTAGGGCAGATTCCTGTCGGAAAAATGCCATCTATGCTTAACGTGCATGGAAAAGCTTGCCTCCGGCGGGTCGCTTTTTGAAAAAAAGCTCCGCAAAAAATGTTCCTGATGAGAACGTGTCTGAACTGTTTTTGCGGAGCCTCGAAATGATGGTTTAAGACCTGTTTGTCAAACTTTTCAAAAGTTTGGCCCCCGGCAGGGCCGCCGGAGGCTGTTTTTCGTAGCCTTTTTAGGGAGACATTATGGGTAACGGATACATGGGCAAGGTCCTCATCGTGGATCTTGGGGAGAGAAGCGTCCGGGAAGAAGAGATCCCGGACCGGGTTTACCGGCAGTACCTCTCGGGCATGGGCCTGGGAGCCTACATGCTTTATAAGCACATTCCGGCAGGGGCCGATCCCCTGGGACCGGACAACATGATCGGCTTTGTCTCCGGGCTCCTCACCGGCACGGGGAGCCTGTTTACCGGCCGCTGGACCCTGGTGGGCAAATCGCCCCTCACCGGGGCCTGGGGGGACGCCAACTGCGGCGGCACCTTTTCCCCTGCCATCAAGCGCTGCGGCTACGACGGGATTTTTGTGCGCGGCATCAGCGAGACCCCGGTTTACCTCTACATCGACGATCACGGGGCCGAGCTGCGTGACGCCTCCGAGGTGTGGGGCAAGGACACCGTGGAGACGGAGACCCATTTCCGGCAGGGGAGAAAGGGTCGCAGGATCGGTGTGGCCTGCATCGGCCCGGCAGGGGAGAGCGTCTCCCTGATCTCCGGGGTGGCAACGGATTACGGGCGCATGGCGGCTCGCTCGGGCCTGGGGGCGGTGATGGGTGCCAAGCGCCTCAAGGCCCTAGTGCTGGCCGGGAGCAAACGCATCGTCCCCCACAACCGCAAGGAGATGAAGCGTTTAAGCGCCATCTGCAACAAGTGGGTTCAGTTTCAGCCTCCTTTTATGTCCGCCCCCATGATGGCGGGGACCGGGGCCCTTATGCGGTGGCTTCCCAGCGTCATGGCCCAGGACGGGATCCTGTACAAGATCATGCTCAAGAAATGGGGCACCGTGGCCATGAACCAGATGTCCGTGGAGATGGGGGATTCCCCCATCAAGAACTGGAAGGGGTCGAGTAAGGACTGGGGTATGTTCAAGAGCCGCAGCTCCAGCCCGTCAGCCTTTACCAAGTGCGAACAGGTAAAGTATCACTGCTACTCCTGTCCCCTGGGATGCGGAGGCATCTGCAGCACCGACGGCAAGTACAAAGAGACCCACAAGCCGGAGTACGAGACCGTGCTCTCGTTGGGGGGGCTGCTCCTCAACAAGGACATGGACTCCATCTTTTACCTCAACGAGCTGTTGAACCGTGCGGGCATGGACTCCATCAGCGCGGGGCACGCCGTGGCCTTTGCCATTGAGTGTTATGAGGAAGGGGTCTTCACCAAAAAAGACACCGGTGGCCTGGCCCTCAGCTGGGGGGACAGCGAGACCATCGTGACCCTCATCGAAAAAATGGTGGCCCGTGAAGGCATCGGCCACATCCTGGCCGACGGGGTCAAACAGGCGGCCCACCGCATCGGCAAGGGTTCCGAGGCCTTTGCCGTCCACGCAGGGGGGCAGGAACCGGCCATGCACGACTCCCGGAACGACCCCGGTTTTGCCCTGCACTACAGCGTGGAGCCTTCGCCGGGCAAGCACACCGTGGGATCGGGGCTCTACTATGAGATGTTCAAGCTCTGGCAGGTGGTGGACGGTCTGCCCAAGGTCACCCCTCTGTACATGAAGGGAAGCAAGTACAAAGCCGATGAGGAGAAGGCCGTTATCGGGGCGGCCAACAGCCGGTTCATGAACGTGGTCAACGGCTCCGGGGCCTGCCTGTTCGGCACCTTTCTTGGGGCCCGCCGCGTGCGGCTGTTCGACTGGCTCAACGCGGCCACGGGCTGGACCCTGACCCCCAACGAGTACATGGAGGTGGGGGCCAACGTGCAGACCCTGCGCCAGGCCTTTAATGTGCGCCACGGCATCGAACCGAAGAGTTTCAAGATTTCGGACCGGGCCCTGGGGCGACCGGTGCAGTCGCAAGGGGCCAACAAGGGACGCACCGTGGCCATTGAGGAGATGATGCGGGACTACTGGACACAGTTCGGATGGGACCCCGAAACCGGAAAACCCCTGGATGAAACCATCCGGGAACTCGAAGCGGCGATGTAAGGGGGAGAAGAGATGGCGTATACCATTACCGACAACTGTACGGGGTGCGGCTCCTGCAGCCGAATCTGCCCCACCGGTGCCATTACCGGAGAAAAGAAAGAGACGCACGAGATCAAGGCGGATCTCTGCATTGACTGCGGCAGCTGCGGACGGGTCTGCCCGGCCGGAGCCGTGGCCGATCCCTTCGGGATACCGGCCCTTCGCATCAAAAAAAGCGAGTGGCTCGCCCCTGTCTTTGACCGGAAGCGCTGCATGGCCTGCGTGATCTGTCTGGATGCCTGTCCCACGGGCTGCCTTGCCTTAGGGGCGCCCCAGGGCAAGGACCCCAACGGCTATCCTGAGATGGGAGACCTCTCCGCCTGCCTGGGCTGCGGCCTCTGTGTGGAGGACTGCCCCGCCGACGCCGTGACCCTGGCCCCCCGTGACGTGGCCTGATAAACGGGCTGTCTATTACCTTGCGGAAACGAAGAGGCCATGTCGATTTACCTTTTGTTCCCCGGGTAAATCGGCATGGCGGTTGCCGATTGATCGGGCGTGAAACACGCTCTGCCTGGCAGAGGGCAGATGAACCGGGGCTCACGTATCTCCTTGACAAAGGACCTTCTTTCCTGTTTTTTCCCTTAGCCCTTAGCCCTTAGCCCTTAGCCCTTAGCCCTTAGCCCTTAGCCCTTAGCCCTTAGCCCTTAGCCCTTAGGCCCGCTTCCACCCATCCCGCCTCTTCCCACACCTTCTGGTGGCGTTTCTCCATTATATAGGCAAGCCATACCTGCTCGTTGGTTGCAAAGAGTTCTTTGGGCTGTTGTGCGGCCTCAGGGCCATAAGGGGTGTCCAGCCAGGTGTAGAAGTGGAAGGTGACGTCCCGGAAGCTGCTTGCGGAGCCCTCCTGGGCAATCTCAATGAGCTGGCTGTATCGGGGCAGCCAGGTGTAGCGGGCAAGGGTGACGACTTTATCGGTTCGCGTGACGCCGAAGCCGTTCTTGATCTCAGGGGCGCCGTACTTTCCCGGCACCCAGAAAAGCACCTCTCCTTCCTCGGTGGCAAAGATGTCCCCGGTTTTGTGTTGCCAGGTTTCCTGAATCTCTCTGGCCCCTTTGCACATGTCGATATATCTGCTACTCTTGTCCATTCCGGTCTGCCTTCTGCTGTCGGGTCCCCGCTGATGTCGCCGTGGGGGGCGGGGCCGAACCAAGTGCCCGTAAAGTCAGAGGGCTCGTGGCAGGCTGTGGGATGCGTATCGACACCGCGTCCCCCCTATGGAAGCGACAAAACCAAATGGTGAAAGCAAAAACAGTAGTACTCTTTTAAGAAAAACAAAAGGCATTTTTCAGGCATCTGGACACGGACCGGCCTGTCTTCCTTCATGCGGCAGTGGTTTACCACTGGGGAACTGCATGGGGAGACGGGATTTCTTTTTTTTAGGGCTTCCCACGTATCGGTGGTTTATCTCAGGTGCCGGGGAGGCCGAAGGACAAAGAGAGACGCAAAAGACATATGTCCCTCATCGCACAATACAGGGGGCTGGGCAAATCCTACGGGGCCCGGACCCTTTTTTCCGACATATCCATGAATATCCACGAGGGCGACCGCATCGGCCTCATCGGCGTCAACGGCGCCGGAAAATCAACCCTGCTCAAGGTGTTTGCCGAGGTGATATCCCCGGATGCCGGAGAGGTCTCCATCAAAAAGGGCTTCCGGGCGGTTTACCTTCCCCAGGAGAGCCACTTTGAGGAGGGGAAAACCGTTTCGGCCCTCATCGACGAGACCCTGGACGCCTTTTGCGCCGAGGATACGGAGGCCTACGGCAAAGCCTGGCACCTCATCGGGCAGGTGGAGTTTCCGGACCTGTCCGCACCGGTGGAGACCCTGTCGGGGGGATGGAAAAAACGTCTTGCCGTGGTGCTGGCCCTGATCAAGATGCCGGATCTCCTTTTTTTGGATGAACCCACCAACCACCTGGATCTCTCCGGTATTCTCTGGCTTGAGGCGCTTTTGAAGCGCGCCGATTTTGCCTACGTGATGATCACCCACGACCGGGCCCTTCTCTCCAATGTCACGGGAATCACTGTGGAACTCGGTGAGCAGTACCCCGGTGGGTACTTAAAGATTGAGGGCAACTACAAGGAGTTTCTGCGTCGCCGGGACGAGTTGCTGTCCAGCCAGGCAAAGCAGGAGAGCGCCCTGGCATCGGTGATGCGCAGGGAGAAGGAGTGGCTTGCCCGAAGCCCCAAAGCGCGAACCACCAAGGCCCAGTTCCGCATCGACAATGCAAAGCGCATGGAGGAGGAGCTGGCCGACGTCAGGACCCGAAACCGCAGCAACCGGGAGATGGACCTGGATTTTACCTCCACCCAGCGCAAGACCCGGCAGCTGGTGGTGGCCAAGGGCCTGGCAAGGCACCTTGAAGACCGGACCCTTTTTGAGGAGCTCTCCTTTGTGCTCTCCCCCGGCACCTGCCTGGGGCTGGTGGGGAACAACGGCACGGGCAAGTCGACCCTCATGCGTCAGCTTTGCGGTAAGGAGGCCCCGGACAAGGGGCTTGTGCGCGAGGCCGAGGGACTCCGCATCGTCCATTTTGAGCAGGAACGGGACTCCCTGGACCTTGAGATGCCCCTGAGAAAGGCGCTCTCCCCGGACAGCGACTCGGTGATCTACCGGGGCCGCCCCCTGCATGTGGTGACCTGGGCCAAGAAATTCCTCTTCACCCCCGACCAGCTTGATCTGCCCCTGGGGCGTCTCTCCGGCGGAGAGAAGGCCCGGGTGCTTCTGGCGCGCCTCATGCGCCAGCCCGCCGACGTCCTGCTTCTGGACGAACCCACCAACGATCTGGATATCCCGTCCCTTGAGATGCTGGAGGAGAGCCTCCGTGAATTCCAGGGGGCCGTGGTTCTTGCCTCCCACGATCGGTACCTCATGGAGACCGTCACATCGTCCATGCTGGGATTTCTGGACAAGGGGGGCGCTTTTGCCTGCAGCGGGGTGGAGCAATGGGGGCGGGAAAACCGTCCGAAGCCGGTGCAGAAAAAGGCGGCACCGGAGAAAAAGGTGCGGCAGGAGCCCAAGGCAAAGAAAAAGTTCACCTACAAGCACAAGTATGAGCTGGAGCAGATCGAGGAGAAGATCGGTGAGGCCGAGGCTTTGGCCGCGGATCTCGAAGCCCGGGTGAACGATCCTGCCATTGCCTCGGATCCGGCGGCACTGCAGGAAGCCTGCGGGGCCCTGGGCGAGGCCCAGAAAGAGGTAGAGTCCCTGTACAGCCGCTGGGAAGCCCTTGAGGAACTTAAGGCTGAGGATGAGGCCGGCGTCTGATTCTCTGAATTGAGAGTGGACACAACAATTTGAATTCTATATACTTTTATGCATAAGGTGCCATCGGGCCGGTTTGGCAACGGACGCCTTGCGACACCGCGGCGATGTCGCGCAGATCGGCCCATGGCGTTTCCCGGCGATTCGCCTGACTGTTGATGCGGTCGTCAACGGCACCTGACGTCATCGCTCCGGTGCCTCAGGGTACGGGGCGCAGCGATTCTCCTTGCGGGGCATCGCATCATAACCGTTTACCAAGACAAAGCGGGGTGTTCCGATGACAACACAAGACAGAGACGGCAGGGTTGCCAAACGGGCCTATGACCGTAAACTTTGTTTTTTTACCGATGTGGATTATGCCCTCTCCGAAGGGGTCTATTCAGATCCCATCCGGGATATCAGCGTGGGCGGGGTCTTTATCGAATCGGATAACGGGCCGGCCACGGGCGAGAGGGTCCAGATGCTCTTTTCCGACTATTCCGGTGTGGACCTTGTCAAGCTCTCCGGTGATGTTGTAAGAAAAGGAAACAATGGATTTGCCGTTCGCTTTATGTGTGAAAACACCATGGAACTGGACAAATTGAAATCTTATATCAACAGCCTGTAATTCCTACAAGGTTTTCCGTGTCTTCCATTCGGGGTGCAGGGTATTTCGGTGGCAGGTGAATGTGAAACAGGGCCTGAAGGAAGGCGACAGCAAAGATCGGATCATCGCGTCGGCACAGCAGTGCTTCAGTGAAAAATCCGTGGATAAGACCACCTTGTCTGAGGTTGCGCGCAGAGCCGGCATCAGCAAGGGCACCCTCTATTATTATTACCCCACGAAAAACGATCTTGTTTTTGATATCGCGGGCATCCACATGGCCCAGATCACGGAAAAGGTGTTTGCCATGATGGAGACCGGGGACGAGCATCCCGTGTGGGAAGACGTCCTGGGGATTCTGTTTGAAGGGCTTTTGGGCTCCAAGACCCGAAGCCGGCTGCACCTCTACCTTATAAACGAATCCCTGTCCGGTAACCCCGCTTTAAGGGAACGCCTGGAATCCACGTACATGCAGTGGTTTCAGCTTGTGGAAGACGGGTATCTGCGCATGGCGGGCGGTCGCCCCTTTCCCGACGGTCTGGCCCGGCTTCTGGTGGCCGTGCTCGACGGGCTGGTGATTCAATCCGTGACCTGCGAAGACAGGCTGCGCTACCGGCAACTGGCCCAGGTGGCAGCATCGCTTGTGACGGGAATGGGGTGCGAATCCTAAGGGGCGTTCTTCAGGCTGGAGGGTAAGAACCCCGGGCGCGGTGCCCGGGGTGAGGTTGCCGATGAAACAGAGGCCCAACCAGACCGATATCCGGGGTGGGGAAACCGCAACCTCAGGGCATTGGCCGGGGCGGCCGTCTCCCTGGGGTTGGATGGTTTCCTGTTTCCAGGCCCTACTGGTTGCAGAGCCTGTGAATGGTCTGGGCGTGCCAGTGACCCTTGTTTGAGAAGGTGGGGATCTCCTTTTCGTTGAGGAAGTGGGCGATCTCCTTGTAGGTTGCCCCTTTTTTCCTCAGCTTCTTCATGATCTTGATGGCTTCTCTGCGTTCGTCGGCAGGGGAGAGCAGCTGGTCGTCGGTGAGCTGGGTCAGGCTTACCGGTGCTGCCGGGGCCGCCGTCTCCTGGGGGGCCGGCATGGGGGCCCCTTCGGTGAGTCGTTCCAGGATTTTGACGATGTCGATGAATGCTGCGGCGACCTCTTCGGATGCGATGGTCTGTCGCTCGAGAAATCCTTCCTGGATCCTCTGGTTTTCCGTGACCTGCTCAAGGAGCTGGCGTATGGGGGTCAGGAGGTCGTCCTGACGATTGTATCCCCGGTTGTCCTGGTCTCGTCCCCGTGGGGATTGTCCGCGTCTTTCGTTGCCCCGGCGGTCCTGGTTATAGTATCCGCTTCCGGCGGTATAGTTCCCGCCGCGCTTACCGGGATAACGTCCCTGTGTGTTTCTTACGGTTTTCAGGAATTCACTCATGTGTACCTCCATGTCGGTGTGTACCGTCGCCCCACCACAGGCCGGGAAAAGCCCGGGCGGACGATGAATCGATTGTAAATCGGGATGAATCGATTGATGTTGCTTATACCGTTGACGCCGGAGGAGTGTTGTTGCGAATAGCGGGAGAACCGGGCGTTTCTGGTTCGTCTGTTGAATTGGGGAGAACAATCTTCAATTCACCTGTGTCTTATGGACCCCAGATATATATCCTTTAGATTATAATGTAAAGCGGGATATTACCAGCAGTTTCGGGAGAAGGCCCCATTGAATTGATGGGGTTGTCTCATGGATAAACGTCATCATTCAATCGTATGATCGTGAACGTCAATCTCTGCTGCGAATTTCGCCCATTGATCCCTTCTCCGGGGCCGTGCCCCAACCTCTTGCTGCACGACGCCGATCACCTCAAAATTTTCTTTTGACATCACGGTACTTCGGGAAAATGGAAATTGTTGTCGCATTGGTACCTTTTTATCGTGGAGGCGGTTTTGTTATTTCGCCGATACGGAATGGTGCTGTTGTGCTTTGACGCCTGTGGCACCGAAGGACTCAGGTCAATCACGGACGATACGTTCGGATACCGGCGAAGCGGGGCGGGTTGTCCGCGTTTTCGCAACCGGTATGAAAGGAGCGGGTATGGGGCAGATTCCTGTGGGAAAGGGGGGGCAAGCCAAGGACGGGGCCCGTCTGTGTACCTCTCTTTTGTGGCACCTTGCTGAAAAAGGGCACTCTCCGGATGAGATTCATCGGATGGTCAAGGATGTGTTCCAGGTGATCCGGGACGGCGGGAGCTTTACCGTGGCCATCGTCAACAAGGCGATGGAGGGCCGCGGGTGGCCGCCCTCGGTTCTGGATGAGACCACCTTCGACATGATGGTGGGGCTCTTTGAGAGCGAAATGGGGTTTTCCGTCAGATCCCATACGGTCAATTAATTCCGACCACAAAGGCGCATGGGTTGCCCTGCGGTGCCTGGTATCACAATGCAGGGCTCCGACTCCCGATTTATTCTATTGACAGTTGCCCCCCTCTTTTTTATTACTAAACAAGTTTTTTTCAGAAGATCAAACGTTCGCAATATGCGAATTGACGGAAGACCCCACCGACTTCCCCATCTTGCAAGGGCCAACATGTCCGAACAGTCAGAGGAGATGCGTCCGTGAGTCAGACAAAACATATTTTGATAATTGATGACCATCCGTTGTTCAGGGAGGGGCTGAAGACCATTGTGGAACGGGACAAGCGTTTTAAAGTGGTGGGAGAGGCCGGAAATGGTCGACAGGGCCTGAAGATGGCCCGCCAGCTCAAGCCGGACCTGTCGGTGGTGGATATATCGCTGCCGGACATCAACGGGGTTCAGGTGGCGACGGAGATGCGCTCCTACCTGCCGGAGACCAAGATCATGATCGTGAGCATGCACTCCAAAATCGATTACATTGCCGAGGCCTTTCAGGCCGGAGCCACGGGGTACGTGGCTAAAGATTCGGCTTCGGATCGGTTGATTCAGGGCATTGAGTCCGTGCTGAAGGGCGAATATTTTCTGGACAGCTCCGTATCCCACCAGGTGATGGAGAAGCTCATGAAGTTTCCGGTGAAGGACGCCAAGATCACCGATGCGGATTACGGTTCCCTCACACCCCGGGAGCAGGAGGTGATGCGCCTTCTGGCCGAAGGGTCCACCCCCAAGGAGATCGCCGACAAGCTGTGCATCAGCCCCAAGACCGTGGAGAATCACCGGGCCAACATCATGAAGAAGCTGGGCATCCATTCCACCATGGAGCTGGTGCGGTATGCCGCCCGGCTTGGCCTGATTGACGTGGAACTCTGGAAGGAGTAGGGCCCCCAACGTCGGGGAGAGTGACACAGACATGCAACGGCGCGTTCGAGTCCATCGAACGCGCCGTTTTTTATTTGGGGGCGCCTTATTCGTGGGACACGTGTCCCAGGCGCTGGTCGTACATCTTTCCGATGCCGTAGTCCCGGCGCCGCATGAATTTCTCCGTGGCCGGGCCGATGATCTGCATCTCCGGGTGCACCTGCTGGACCTCCATGGCGATTTTCATCTCCTTGGTGCACCCCGTGCTGTAGGTGGCGTCCTTGCCCACCCACTCGGGGGGGACCTTCTGGCCCATGAGCTGGAAGGCGGTGACGATGTCCTGGTAGGTCTGGAAACGCCAGATGTCGATGCACCCGCTCCGCTGCACGATTTCCCACATGAACATCAGGTCGTCTGCGTCCATTCCCGGTTCATAGTAGAGGGACGGGTTGATGATGTGGGTCTGGGAGAACTGCTCTTCAAGGTGGGCGATAAAGACGGTCATGATTTTTTTGGCCACATCGATTTTCCCCGGGATGGATCCGATGATGCCGCTGTAGAAGGAGACCGCCATGCCCTTCTTCTTGGCTGCTTTCATGTCGCTGATGATGGTCTGAGCTTTGCGTTCCAGGTCCTTGTGGGAAAATTTGATGGCCTGGGGGGACTTGGGGTTGAAGTCGATGGTCACCCCCCGGGTGTCGGCACAGATGCTGAAGACATCCTGGGTGAAATGGAAGGGGGTATCGAAGAGGCGGTTTTTCTGTTCCGGCCCGCGGGCCACGATGCAGTCCACCTCTTTGAACAGCCGGGCAAAGGTGGTGGAGGTGAGAAGCAGGTTGAGTTTTTCGTGGGTCCCGTCCGAGAGGACCAGCAGGTCGCTTTCCTGGCGCAGAATATCCACGAGCTGGTTTTTGGTCAGGGAGTCGCTGCGGATGAAAAACGAGCCGTCCAGGGCCTCCATGAGGGTGGGGTCTTCCTGTGTACCCAGGATTTCGGCCTTGGAAAAGAGGGGGCCTGCCTTGAAAGCAACGGCCACCTTGTGGCCCAGGTTGACCAGGTAGCGGATCAGGGCCAGGTCCACCATGACCTCGCCGGATTCGTCGGCAAGCCACAAAAGGGTTCGCCGCTCGGTGCCCTGGTGGCGTTCCCCGGAAGCGGGGATGCCGAGAAAGTCGAAGAACGTGTCGGCTGCATTGCCCGAAACAGGCTTTTGGAACAGGGCCTGAATGGCCTCTTCGGTGTCCGGGCAGGGCTGGTTGCCCGTCCAGATTTCAGGGGCGGTGAGCAGGCTCAAAAATCGCCTGACGGCCATGTGGTCCAGCCGGGTGCGCACCTGGGTCATGGCCCGGGCCGGGGTCATGTCCGCATCCCCGATGTGCTGGAACGCCTCCCGGAAGAGGGGCGAAGCCAGGAATGTTGCGGCTGTTTCGTTGCGCTTGATCTTGGTTTCCTGAAACGGATCGGCAATGTGGGTGCGGTTGAGAAAGATGCGCAGGAGCCGTTTTTCTACCCGGGAGGGGATCATGATTTCATCACGGGTCTCGTGGGCGTATTTGGTTTTGATGAGGGTCGTCAGGTAGGCCCTCTCCTTGGGGTCCTCGATGGTGGCATCGATGAGGTCGAGGATGTGGTTCAAGGCGGTGAGATATCGTTGCTGGAGGTAGGGAGAAGGATCGCGGCTCATCACCTCCCGGAACGTGGCCTCCGAACAGGGAAAGTAACGTTCCTTTTCATCGAGGAACACCATGAACTTCACCTGCTCCGGGGTGGCGACCTCTCCGGGATAGGCAAAGTAGTCCAGGTGATTTTCAAGAACAAAGGTGGTGAACCATGCATCGGTATCCGGGTCGAGACCCGGTGTGTAGGTGCCCGTTGATGGGGTGGGGGCAGGGTGCATTGTCTTTCTCCCGTCGGTTTTTTCAGGGTGTTGGGGAAAACCGCCTGTCAACCCCGTGGAATCCCCGTCGGATCGGGATTATCTCCCGGCCGGAAGGGGTACCTCCACAGTGTGATTGATGGGCTTGTCGGTGGCGGCCGACCGGTGTCAATGGGTGCCGTCTTTGAGGAAGTGGCGATGGTACTCCGGTTCAGTGAGATGTTTTTTCAGAAGGGACGTCAGGAGGCTGTAGATGGCGTCGCGGTCTTCCTGGTCCAGCTTTTTCATGATCAGATCAAGGAAGGAGTCGTCGGAAAACTTCTGAAGGTAGTATTTAAGGGTGTCGAGATCTCCTTCGAGATCCCATCCATACATTGCAATTCCAGTATATTCTTCAACAAAACGGTAAGTATGCTTGCTCATGGTGAAGCCGTTACTCCTGATGGGTTGTCTGATTTTTCATGTCTTGTTACCCGGGGCCCGGAGAGGCCGAAATAATTAAGGGCGTTTCTATCCGGGCCGGCGGTTCGGCTCCGTGTTCCCTTTTCAATTGGGTTTGAAGCCGGTGCTGTGCTACATATTTATCATAACCGGGGGCCTTGCCAAAATACCAGCCCAAAGAGGCATGGTGCCCAAAATAATGATGATGTGCGGCAATGGATTGATGCTTGTTGAAGGGCGAAGAATGTTCAGATCGATCGGGGAAGTGATGGTTAAGTCTATTTCGTTGAAAACAGTGGGCCTGGTATGTGTCGGCCTTTTTTGTCTTATGGGCTCGATTTTTCTGGTATCCCGCGGAGGCGGGGAGGGGGCAGGCCCCGTGGCGGCGGGTGGCGCCTCGGAGGCGCTGGCTGCACAGGTCAGGGAGCTGGATGCCCGGCTTCTCAAGCTTGAAAGCCTCCTGGCTGAAGGGGGGCAGGGTGACCCGGGGGAGATCGCTACCCTGAAGCAGCAGATGCACGGACTCCAATCCCTTGTGGTGGGGGTTGCTAAGCGTTTGGAACGCCATGAAAAAAGTGTTGACAATCCCGTCAAAACGAAAGATAACGTAGTAAAAGTAGAAAAAAGGGCCTTGCCCGTCAGGCCCGTGGTTTCATCGCGTTCTTCTTATCACGTCGTAAAAAAAGGCGAGACGTTATACAGGATCAGCAAGAGATATCACATCTCCGAGCGAGAACTGATCCACATGAACGGCCTGAAAGACAAAACCCGTATCTATGTCGGTCAACGATTACGGGTCAAATAATACGATATAAAATCAAACGCCTCTTCGCCTGTACCCGGTTTCATTAGAATTGCAGTTGTCAGTTTTTCCGTTCCATACCAACAGCCGGTTGACCCCATAACCAAGGCCAGGGACTGATGGACAAGCCGCACGACATGGATGATACAACCCTTCTCTCCCGTCGGTTTCATACGTTGATGGACACGTGCCAGCGTCTCATCAACGAATTGGATCCGCCATGCCCCGAAAACGACGGGGAGAGTTCGGCCCGCTTGTCAGGGGGCCGTAAAGCCTACACCGTCCATGCTTCCAATCCCCTCGACGAGAGACGGCAGCAAGCGTTGATCAAGGTGATTGACGATGCCTTGAAGCAGGTCGAAAAACTCGCCGCCGATCCCTCTCCCCGCCCCGGGGCCACCCGCCAGTCAGAATATTGTCGAACCAAACAAGTGTTTACGTCTGAAGAGCTTCACTTTCTTGAAGAGACGCTTCGCACCTGTCACCCTGCGTCGGACAAGGGCCTTCGCAGCGACCGGTAGCGGGCTGTGATGATTTCCCGGAGGATTATCCCGCTATTTTCGGGGGATTGTCCCGTGATTTCGTTTGCCTGGGAGATCTCCACGAAAAATTGAGATGTGGGCCTTATGGACAGGGCTCCTGCTTTTAGTGGTATAAACGGTGCACAGGTTCCCGGGGATGCTTCGCCGATTCGAACCCATAGTTGCTCGCCTTCCTTCTTTTCCCATTCTTGACCCCGGCAACCTCCTGGCCTTCACCGGCAGGCGTTTTACGATTTTCAGCCACACAATCCGTCATTGCCACGCCCAACGATGAACACAGGAAAGCCCGAGCCTTTCTGTTCGGCTGGGCTGTTTCCTTTGCTTTGGTCTCAGCACGTTAACCTGATTGCATAATGAAAGAAGGAAAAGGACATGACCCGTAAAGATTCAAAAGGAATGGATCCCTCTCAGTTTATGGATGCGGTGGTCAGGAATTCAACGCGATTTTGGGAGGGCATGGCGGGCTTTACCTGGCCCGGCCAGGAGTCTGGCGCAGGCGGTACGGGATCCGGTGAGTACAACCCCTGGGAGCCCTGGGAACCAGCCATGGACGCATGGAAACAGTTTCAGGAGTCGTGTACGCCGGAGACCTTTGCCGGTCAGTTTGAAAAGGTAAGGGAAGAGGGCTTCAAACAGTTTGAGAAAATGGCCAAGAGTGGCTGGGAGAATTTTGTCTCCATGGGCGATGGCTTCAGCCCCTCCATGGGATGGGGGCAGCAGGCCTTCGGCATGGGCGTTCCGGATATGTTCAGCGGAAAAGGCACCTTTAAAGAGATGTTCAAGATGATGTCCGGTGAGATGAACCGGTTCATCTCCATTCCTCCCCTGGGGCTTTCGCGAAATTACCAGGAGAAGGTTGTTGAAGTGGTGGAGAAGGGAAACCAGTTCCTGTTGACCCTGGGCGAGTACATGTTCCTCATGTTCTCACCCCTGGAGCAGTCCATGCGCATGGTGCAGGTCACCATTGAGGGGCTCACCGACGAGCAGCGTCGCACCCTGACCCCTGAATCCGTGTACGAAACATGGCTCAAGGAGCTGGAGCAGGGCTACTTCACTCTGTACGGTTCCGAGGAGTACCTGGGGCTCCTGAAACGCCTGGTTTCGGCCATGGGAGAGTTCAACATGGCTCGTCAGAATTTCATCAGCGATTTTTTAAAACTGATGGGCGTCCCGTCGGAAAACGACCTGGACGACCTTTACAGGGACCTTTACAGCATCAAAAAGACGCTTTCATCCCTTGAGAATTCTGTGGAGGCACTGACTCAGGCTGCGCAAGCCCAGCAACCCGCCCCAAAAAAAGCAGCAAAGCCCAAGGCCGCCCCCAAGGCAGCCAAGCCTGCACCGAAAGCGGCTGTGAAGCCAAAAGAGGCTGCAAAGACAGCCAAGGCGCCGTCGGCCCAGGCCAAGCCCAGCGAGACGCCCCGCACTGCGACCCCCGCCGGGAAACAGTCTGCACCTGTGACGGCGAAAAGTCCGGACAAGGCCTCAAAACCGACAAAACCAACGGCGAAACCGGCCGGGAAAACCCCATAGGAGGGCGCTTCCATGGAAGGTATGGCAAACCCTGTGGTGGATGCGTTCACCTCGTTGATGGCGTACGGTACCGACAGCCTGGACAGAGCACGCCGGGGGATGGAGGTCTTTGAGTCGGAGCTCGACACGACCATTGCCGATACGCCCTTTGAGGTGGTGTTCGAGATCGACCGCGTGAAGCTGAAGCACTACCGTGCACAGACCAAGCGGAAGGCTTTTCAGCGGCCCCTGCTGGTGGTGTATGCCTTGATCAACCGGGAGACCATGCTGGATCTTCAGCCGGGACGCAGTGTGCTGGAGATTTTCCTTGAGAGCGGCCTGGACGTGTACATGGTGGACTGGGGATACCCCACCCGCAAGGACCAGCACCTCACCATCGACGATCATGTGAACGGGTACATGGACAAGATCGTTGACGTGGTGCTGGAAAGGGAGGAACTCTCCACCCTGAACCTGATGGGGATCTGCATGGGGGGGACCTTCAGCACCATGTATGCGGCGCTTCACCCTGAAAAAGTCAACAGCCTCATCACCACCGTTACCCCCACAAATTTCGACACCGATGCCGGGTTTCTCCACAGCTGGATGAGGGAATTGGACGTGGACAAGCTCATCGGCGCCTGGGGGAACATGCCGGCCGATGTCATGAACCTGGGGTTTCTCCTGCTGAACCCGGCCCGTCTCATGCTGGATAAGTACAACAACTTTGCCAGGAACATGGGGGACAGGGATTTTGTCGAGAACTTTGTGCGGATGGAAAAATGGATTTTCGACAGCCCTGATGTCCCCGGGGCCACCTTCCGCCAGTTTATCACGGACTGCTATCAGAAAAACCTGCTGATCCAGAACAAGATGGTCCTGGGGGGCAAGACCGTGGATTTAAGAAACATCACCATGCCCCTTCTCAACATCTACGGAAAGAAGGACCACCTCGTGCCACCGGAGGCCTGCAACCGGTTGATCAGTGCCGTGGGAAGCCGGGATGCCCGGGATCTCTGCATCGACACCGGGCACATCGGCATCTACGTGAGCTCCAGGTCCCAGAAGGAGTTTGCGCCGGAGATTATCCAGTGGCTGGCCGATCGGGAAACCGGACGAGGCCTGTCGGCCTGGACGTCTGCAACTTGACACGTCAGGGCCAGAAGAGCCCCGGCAAGGCTGCTCTCTTGTGGAGAGCCTTGCCTGCGGTGAACCGGTAAGGCGAACAAGGAGAGGGCATGAACGGGAAAAGCATCGATGACATAGCCGTGGGAGATCACGCCGAGGTGGCCAAGACCATCTCTGAATCGGATGTCTACACCTTTGCCGGGGTGACGGGGGATTTTAACCCGGCCCACGTGAACGAGCATTATGCCAGCGGGACGTTTTTCAAGCGGCGCATCGCCCACGGCATGCTGTCGGCCGGCCTTATCTCCAATGTGCTGGGAACGCACCTGCCGGGGCCGGGGGCCGTCTATCTGAGCCAGGAACTCAAGTTTACGGCGCCGGTGTATATCGGCGATACCATCACGGCGCGGGCCGAGGTGGTGGAGGTGATGGCCGAAAAGAATCGCGTGATCCTTGAGACGGTCTGCACCAATCAGGATGGCACCGTGGTGATCACGGGGACCGCCCTGATGAGTCCCATGAAAAAAAGAGCGGTAAAGGCCTCCTGACGGATCGCCGCCACAGGCCGGTGTCCATGAGAGCCCCCGTTACCCCAAGCCTTAACACAGGGGAACCGGGGGCTTTTTTGCGTGACCGGGACGTTTCACGGAACTCCGGGAACCTGCCCCGGCGTTGACAAGGGGACAGCCCTCCGATATAACCCGCATATTTTCTGCGGAAGCGTTGGAATCAACCGGACCAAGGTAATTCTGGGAGACCCATGGTGACCTTGAAAATATCACCAAAAGTTATGGTGGGCAGCAACTCTTTGATGACGTCAGCTTCAAGATCAACACACGGGAACGTGTGGGGCTGGTGGGCCGTAACGGCCATGGAAAAACCACCCTTTTTCGACTGATTACCGGGGAGGAAGAGCCCGATTCGGGCCAGGTGACCATTCCGAAAAACTATCGTCTCGGTTACGTAACGCAGCATATCCGCTTTACCGAAGAGACGGTCCTTGCGGAAGCCGCCCTCGGGTTGCCCGAGCATGAGGCGGATCAGCTCTGGAAGGTGGAGAAGATCCTGGCTGGCTTGGGGTTCTCCCAGGAAGCCATGGGAAAACATCCCGGATCTTTTTCCGGAGGATTCCAGGTGCGCCTGAACCTGGCACGAGTACTGGTCTCAGATCCGGACCTGCTGCTTCTGGACGAACCCACCAACTACCTGGACATCACCTCCATCCGCTGGATTGAGGGCTTTCTGAAGGCCTGGCCCCGTGAGCTGCTGCTCATCACCCACGACCGGGGATTCATGGACCGTGTGGTGAGCCATACCGTGGGGATCCACAGGGGCCGCGCTCGCAAGGTCACGGGCAACACCGAGGCCTGCTATACCCAGATCGCCCAGGAAGAGGAGATCTACGAGAAGACCCGTCTCAACGACGAGAAAAAGCGAAAAGAGATGGAGCTTTTCATCTCCAGATTCCGGGCCAAGGCGCGCCTTGCCAACATGGTGCAGTCCCGCGTGAAGACCCTGAACAAAATGGAGAAAAAAGACAAGCTGGCTTCCCTGGATACACTGGGATTCAGTTTCCGAAGCTGCCCCATCAAGGGCAAGCAGCTCTACACGGCCGAGAACCTCTCCTTCGGGTACGATGGTGGGCCGGAGCTGATCCGCGACTTTTCCCTCACCCTGGGGGCAAGGGATCGCATCTGCGTGGTGGGCCAGAACGGGCGGGGCAAGACCACTCTGTTGAAGCTCCTGGCAGGGGAGCTGGCGCCCAAGACCGGTACCATCACCCATCACCCCTCGGCAGCCCCCGGGTTTTACGAGCAGACCAACGTCAGCAGCATCAACCCCATGCGCACCGTGGAAGAAGAGATCCTCTACGCCCACCCCGATGTGGAACGCCAACAGGCGAGAAACATCTGCGGGGCCATGATGTTTGAAGGGGACAAGGCACTGAAAAAGTGCTCGGTGCTCTCCGGTGGGGAGAAGAAAGACTCGGGCGACGTGCGGCAAACTGCTGGTGACGCCTTTGAACCTTCTGTTTCTGGATGAACCCACCAACCACCTGGACATGGAGTCCTGCGATTCCCTCATGGCCGCCGTGGACAACTTTGACGGCACGGTGGTGATGGTCACCCATAACGAGATGTTTCTCCACGCGGTGGCCACCCGTCTGGTGGTGTTCCGCAACGGCGGGGTGGAGGTGTTTGACGGTACCTACGCCGAGTTCCTCAACAAAGTGGGGTGGGGCGATGAGCCCGAAGGCGCCGTATCGGAAACCCTTGCCATGGATGAGGCGGAGGCGCCGGCCCCTAAGAAATCCGTGGGAAAAAAAGAGAGCCGCAAGTTGCGTTCCGCCATTATCTCACGGCGAAACAAAGAGACGGCCCCCCTGCGAAAGAAGATGACTGCTGCCGAGGAGGCCATCGATACCAGTGAAAAAGAGATCGACCGGATCAATGAGGCTCTGCTTGAAGCCACCCAGGGCGGGGATTCGGCCCTGATTACCTCTTTGTCCAAGGAGTTGCACCATCACAATGCCGTCATCGACGAGGGGTTTGAGGTGCTTGAGACCCTGTCCGATGAGCTGGACCGTTTGGAGGCCTCGTTCAACGCGGAGCTTGAAGAACTCGGCGGCGCTGTGTAAGCTGGTGCGGCAAGAGATTGCGGGGGCTGCGTGACAGGGGCCTTTGCCAATGCGTCCGGTGTAGGGCCGGAAAGGGCCGTCCGGCGGGTATCTGAGTGGAGACGATAAGGGGGAGAGGCGATGAAAAAAGTTTGGGGTGCCATGCTGCTGCTGATGGGGCTGGCCATGTTTTTTACCATTCCGTCCAAAGCGCGACAAATTCAGGAAATCCGGGAGCTATCCGGCGGGACGGTCCTGCTAATGAAATTCTGTTTTTATCTCATCAGTATCCTTCTTATGGGCGGCGGCATCCAGAAGCTCAAGGGAAATACAGACGAAGATTCCTGACCCGGCCCTGTGAAGGGTAAGGATGCACGAAAAATAAAAAAGGTTTATATCTTCCGAGGTTTGCATTAACCTTAAACAAGTTGTTCGTACCGGCGTCACAAGGAAAAAACATGTGACATGAGGGCGATACCATCCCGCCGATACCCTGCACCCGGGATCAGGGACACCTAAGATACCGGATCGATCCCCATAAAGAAGCGGTACGAACCTTCATCCACTAAATTATAGATTTTCATGTCGATGGCGACCCCCCCCCCAAGTGCCGTCCCCTTTTCCGTTGCGAGGGCCCTTACAGGGTCGCCCATGCGGTGATTAGCAAAGGAGTGGGCTGTGAGCGGAGCGACCAACGGGGTGAGCGAAGTCGAAAACCTTCAGCAGGAAGTGACCTACCGTACCCGTCTTCAGGACATCTGCAACAAAATTTACGCTGCGGTGAACCTGGACGACATCATCATTCATCTCAAAGATGAGATAAAGTCCCTCTTTGAAGCCGAACGCATCACCATCTACTACGTGGACGGGGTCAAACGGGAGATCGTTTCCCGGTTTAAGACCGGCACGGAGATCGACGAGATCCGCCTGTCCATCACCACCTCCAGCATCGCCGGCTACAGTGTCCTTAAAAAAAGCCTCCTGAACATCAAGGATGTCCACGACAATCAGGAGCTGGCCGCCATCGACCCGAGCATTACCTTTGACTCCAGCTGGGACCGCAGGACAGGCTTTGTGACCCGGCAGATGCTGGTGGTTCCCATCCTCTACAAAACTTACCTCCTCGGCGCTGTTCAGCTCATGAACCGCAAGCAGGGGGATGTCTTTACCGCACAGGACGAAGAGAACCTCCAGGAGATCGCCAAGATCATCGGGATCGCCTTGTACAACCAGAAGCGTGCGGCGCGAAACAAGAAAAGCAAGTTCGACTACCTCCTGGAAAATCACATCATGACCCAGAAGGAGCTGTCCCAGGCCGAACGGATGGCCAGGGAGACCGGCGAGACGGTGGAGAAGGTGCTCCTCTCCCGGTTTAACATTCCCAAAGGTGACGTGGGCGAGGCCCTGAGCCGCTACTACAAGGCCCCCTTTGTGGAGTACAACAGCAGCATGCCCATCCCCGGAGAGCTTTTAGAGGACCTGAAGGTACCCTTTATGCGCAACAACCACTGGGTGCCCCTGAGGTCCGAGGGGGATAAGGTGGTTATCATCGTGGACGACCCCCACGATGCCCAGAAGATGGGGCAGATTCGCGTGCTTTTCCCTGGAAGGGAGCTGGAACCCTTTATCTCCTTTCGGGAGGATATCCTTGACTACATCACCCTGTTTACCCAGGACGAAAAGCAGCAATCCTCCATTGACGACATCATTTCTCAGCTGGCCGATGAAGAAGATGAGATCGAAGAGGCCGAAAGCAGCCTGAGCGAAGAGAGCAGCGTGGTGGTCCAGCTGGTGAACAAGATCATTATCGATGCTTACAACCGAGGGGTTTCGGATATCCATATCGAGCCCTATCCGGGCAAGGAGAACACCAAGGTTCGCTTTCGTACCGACGGTGCCTGCGCGGTCTACCAGACCATTCCCTACCAGTACCGGAATGCCATTGTCTCGCGCCTCAAGATCATGTGTGACCTGGACATTGCCGAGCGCCGCAAGCCCCAGGACGGCAAGATCAAGTTCAAGCGTTACGGCGGCCTTGACGTGGAGCTTCGTGTGGCCACCGTGCCCACCCAGGGCGGCATGGAAGATGTGGTGCTGAGGATCCTGGCGGCCGGAGAGCCCATTCCCTTGGAGGACATGCGCTTTTCCGACCGGAACTTCGATAAATTCGTGGAGATGATCAACAAGCCTTACGGGATCATCTTTGTCTGCGGCCCCACGGGCTCCGGCAAGACCACCACCCTCCACTCCGCCCTGGCCAAGATCAACGACGAGGAACGCAAGATCTGGACGGCCGAGGACCCGGTGGAGATCACTCAGAAGGGCCTCAGGCAGGTCCAGGTGCAGCAGAAGATCGGTTTCGACTTTGCTGCGGCCATGCGGGCCTTTCTCCGGGCCGACCCCGACGTCATCATGGTGGGGGAGATGCGTGACCGTGAGACCACCCATATCGGCATCGAGGCCTCCCTCACAGGTCACCTCGTTTTCTCCACCCTTCACACCAACAGCGCGCCCGAAAGTATCACCCGTCTCCTCGACATGGGCATGGATCCATTCAACTTTGCCGACGCCATCCTCTGCATTCTGGCCCAGCGCCTGGTGCGGACCCTGTGCAAGGATTGCAAAGAGGAGTACCACCCCAGCCGTGACGAGTACGATGAACTGGTGAGGGAGTTTGGCAGCCAGGAGGAGTTCGATGAGTTTCAAGAATTCCCTACGGATGACCTGATGCTGCATCGCCCCAAAGGCTGTGACAAGTGCAGCAACACGGGCTACCGGGGCCGTATGGGTATCCATGAACTTCTGGAAGGCACCGATGAGATGCGCAAGCTGATCCAGACCAGCGCCCGCATGGAGGAGCTGCGGGACCAGGCCGTCCGTGACGGCATGACCAGCCTGAAGCAAGACGGTATCGCAAAGATTTTTCAGGGGTATTGTGACCTGTTGCAGGTGAGGAAGGTGTGTAAGAGGGGTGGCGGTTACTCGGAAAAAAAAGGGGATAGGTAATTAGGTAGGGAAGGATACTGAAACAGTAAAGGGCGACCGTGGGGTCGCCCTTTTTTATTGTATCGCGGGGCGCAAAGGGGCAGGGCCCTATCACCTATCACCTATCACCTATCACCTATCACCTGTTTTACCTTTTTGATCTCTTTCGCGTACCGATCCTTTTCGCTGTAAATACATCCGCAATACTGCTGCCGGTACAGGCCCATCTCTTTGGAGGTATCGATGCCCTCCTTCCAGCCCGGGCGAAAATCTTCATAGTAGAATTTTACGCCCACCTGCCTGCCCAGTGACTCGCCGATGCTTCGGATGAGTTCGTGGTTCTGGTGACGGCTGTAGAGAAGGGTGGAGGTGAAGGCTTCGAATTTACCGCGTTTGGCAAGAAGGGCCGTGGCCCGGAGCCGGTCGTGATAGCAGACCCGGCAGCGGTCCTGTTCCCGGAAGGCGGCGCCCCGGAGAAAGGCCTCCAGCTCGTATCCCTCCTGGTAGATCATCCTTAAATCACAGGATTCGGCAAACTGCTGCATGGCCTCTTCACGCTTCATGCACTCGGTGAAGGGGTGGATGTTGTGGCGGTAAAAAAAGCCCATCAAGGTGTGGCCAGCTTCGCGAAGCACCCGTGTCGGGTAGATGGCGCAGGGGCCGCAGCATGTGTGCATCAAAATTTTCATGGTCGCTCAGTGCCTCCTGCGGGCGCTTTTTTAAATATAAGGTCCCGTCTGTGCAAAAGCCTGCGGCGTAGCGCGCCGCAAAAAATTTTTCGGTTACATTCCCTTTTGGTCCTCAGCTCCAACGGGGCGGAGGACCAAAACAAGGCCACCGGAAAACCAACTCTTTTGGAAAAAACCGAAATAGCCCTTGAAACCTGCTTGTCTAACTTTTGAAAAGTTTGGCCTCCGGCGGGGGCCACCGGAGGCGGCATGCCCTTACTTTGCAGAATAGTCCCGTGCGCCGAAGATGGCCGTGCCCACACGCACCAGGGTGGCGCCCTCTTCGATGGCTACCTCAAAGTCTCCGCTCATGCCCATGGAGAGTTCCTTCATCTCCACGCCGGGAATGCCCAGGGCCTCAATACGGTCCCTGATGAGCCTCAGCTGCCGGAAATAGGGCCGGGCCCCTTCAGGGTCATCAAAAAAGGCGGGCATGGTCATGAGGCCCTTGACGGCAACGTGTTCCAGGGTTGCCACGTCTCGCACCAGCTCAATGACCTCCTCGGCCGTGGTGCCGGACTTGCTCTCTTCGCCGCTGGTGTTGACCTGGATCAGGATGGGCTGAACCACTTCTTTTTTGGCCGCCTGTTTGTTGATCTCTTTGGCCAGCTTCAGGCTGTCCACCGAGTGGATCAGGGTAAATACCCCGGCCGCGTACTTCGACTTTTTGCTCTGGAGGTGGCCGATGAAGTGCCATTCGATGCTGTCGTCTCCGACCTCCTCGATTTTGGCTACGGCTTCCTGGATGTAGTTCTCGCCGAAGATTGTCTGACCGGCGTCCCTGGCTTCTCTGACCATGTCCGCGGGTTTGATTTTGCTGACGGCAACGAGTCGGATCTCGTCGGGGTTGCGTCCGGCCTTTTCGGCGGCTTCTCTTATCTGCTTTTCAATACGTTCAATGCGATCTTTCATCTCGTGCTATCTGAACTCCACCAGATCGATGTCCTTTAAATGTTCCACCACTTCGCAGACGGGCAGTCCCACCACGTTGGTGTATGAGCCCTTGATCCCTCTTACCAGGAAGGCCCCTTTGCCCTGGATTCCATAGGCACCGGCCTTGTCAAAGGGCTCATCCGTGCCAATATACCAGCTTATCTCAGCTTCGGACAGCGCTTTGAAGGTGACGTCGGTGACCACAACGTCACAGATTTCCCGTTCAAGGGCCTTGTTGATCAGGCAGAACCCGGTGCACACCTGATGGTTGCGGCCGGACAAAAGGGACAGCATGCGTCGCGCGTCGTCTGCTGAGTCAGGCTTGCCGAGAATCGTGTCATCCACCACCACGATGGTATCGGCCCCCAGGACCCATCGTTCGGGGTGGGTTTCGGCGACGTCCCGCGCCTTGAGCCGGGCCAGGGCCATGGCGCAGCCCGAAGGCGCCACCCCTTCCGGAAGGACTTCATCGGCACAGCTGGGGAGGATATCTATAAGGACTCCGGCTTCTTCAAGGAGATCTTTCCGTCGGGGAGACTGGGATGCAAGGACAAGTCGTTGTGTATCAATATGTTGATTTTCTTTCATTTCGGGGGTTGTAGCAGAAATAAATCCGGGTTGCAAGGCGCACCGTAAAATAAGCCGCGTGGCCCCATCCCCTTGCCATCAGGGGGCCGGGGCGCTTCTTTCCCCTTTCAGGCTACGAAGGAGCTTAAAATCCTTCAGCCCCAAATTGTCGGTTGCCATTCAAAAAAAAATCGAGTAAAGAGATACAGTCCTTTCGACACACGTCGAACAGGGCCATTTTTATGCTCTGCCCGGATGGCGGAACTGGTAGACGCAAGGGACTTAAAATCCCTCGGCCGCAAGGCTGTACGAGTTCGATTCTCGTTCCGGGTACCATAAAAATTCATATGCGATTTCGGTATCTTGTAAAAAGTTTCTTGCCAATGGGTAAGAAACTTTTTTGCGTTCATACTGTAACAAAATGGGCCAAAATCGGCCGTTTTTCATTACAGTTTCATTACAGTTGAAAAATGAATACGCCCCGCCGAACCCCCTCTCATTGAACCAATGCTTCCCCTTTGCCATGGCCACCCCGTGGCACCTCACAAAAAAAGTCACGCACGGGCGCAGTCCGTCACCACATGGGAAGGGGCGATGCCCCGGAGCATGTGCGCCCCTGGGGCAAAATCTTTTCTTATTCATCTGTGCAGGTGGGGAGGGGCATGGGGCCTAAGGTAAGGCAAAATTGTTCTGAGGCGGCCTTGAGGTGATCCGGGGAGAGCTTGGAATAGATGAGGGTGGAGGCCATGGACTCGTGGCGCATGAGCTCCTGGATGGCCTGGAGGTTGGCGCCGCCCATGGCCAGGTAGGAGGCGAAGGTGTGGCGGAGGTCGTGGAAGCGGTAGTTCTCGAACCCGGCGGCCCGCACGGCCCGTTTGAACTTGTGCCCGGTGTGGGTGCGGGACGTCCAGCAGAAGATCTTTTGACGCTTCTTCTCCCTGGCCCGGGCCATGCATCGGGAGAGGGTTTCCCGGGCCGTGGCGTTGATGGGCACCCGGGACTCTTTCCGGTTTTTCTGCAGGGGCACGATGCGCAGGTAGTCGGGCGGGTTGTCCACGTCGGCCAGGGTCAGGCGCAGGGCCTCGCCGTTTCTGAGGCCCAGGTAGCAGGAGAGGGTGCAGAAGTCGTAGAACTCCGGCTCCTCGATGTGGGCCATGATCCGGGCCATGTGCTCCTTGGGAATGTAGCGGATGCTCTTGGGCTCTTTCACGGGCTTGGGGAAAACAATGGGGTGGTCGATGTATTCCCACTGCCGGGCTTTTTTCAGGGCGGCCTTCACGTGGCGGTAGTGTTTGTTCACCGTGGCCGGGGCCAGGCCCGCCCGGATCATGTCGCTGCCCAGCTTGTCCAGGTGGCGGGTGTTGATCTGGTTCACATCCGTGGTATCCCCCCAGCAGGAGGAGGCCTTGTTCAGTCCCTGCTTGTACGCAAGGAAGGTCCCCTCCGACCGGTTTGTCTCCACATAGTCCAGAAACTCCTTTTTAAAATCCCCGAAGCTTTTGGCCATGCCGGTCTTCATGGCGGCCACCTGCCCGGTCATGAGCTGGCGGGTGAACTGGGTGAAGAGCTTCCGGGCCAGCTTCGGGTCTTTGGTGGCGCGCTTGGACCCCGGCACGCACAGGGCCTTGCGGCGCTGTTTGCCGTTCTCCTGCCAGAGTGCGTAGTAGGTATCGTGTTCGGTGTGTCTCCAGAGCCTGGGCATGGTGACACCGTAAGAGAGCTTTACTGCCATGTCAATCTGAATCCGTGGATGCTATTCGCGTTAAAATTGAATTGTTTCAGATGCGTACCAGGCGTCGATGGACTCCCGGTCCACGATCAGCTTTCCCGTCCGCTTGAACCCGTAGATGTACCCGGCATTGATCCAGCCGCGCAGGGTGTTCTTGGACGCCTTGGCATACCCCGCCGCTTCCTCCAGGGTGAGCCACCGTTGAACGGTCTGCTCCGCCCGCAGGGTGTCCGCCACTTTTCCCGCGATGGCCGCCGCCATCGCCTCCATGTCACTGTGTGTCAACTCCATGAAACCAACTCCATTGTATTGAGGGGATCTATCCATAGACCATCTGAAGGGGTGTCCCCGGTTCAGACGGCCAGGGCGTGTTCGGAAAACGCAGGTCCGGCAGTGTCCGCGTGGGTGAAGCACCAGGAACAGAGAAACCGGTTTCCCTTGGCCACGGTGTGCTGGCCGCAGCAGGTGCAGATGGGGCCGTCCTTGGGTTTTTTCCTGGCCGCTGCCGAGTGGGTGTTTCGGCAAAGGCGGCTGATGGTGGGCTGGCTGGTACCGAAGAGTTGGGCCACGTCTGTCTGCTTGTGGCCTTCGTCCAGGAGGCGCTGGATCTCCTCCAGGGGCAGTGTGGATTTGGGGCCGCGAACCGCGGCCTGGGTGTGGCAAATGGTGTGGGTCATGATCTCTCCCCTTAAAGCTTCGAATAACGCCTTCCGGGGCCAATACAAAAGGCCCATGCCGGAAGGACCGGATATGGGCCGATGTTTATCGGGGTGAGAGATTTTCAAGGTAGCCGAATATACCGACAGGAACAACACAAAAAAAAACACCCCGGCATCCGGGGTGGTTTTTTTATGATCTGTCTTATTTCCGCAGGCGGCCCACCCCCACGTACAAGAGGAAGGTGTCTATCCCGGAAGCCTCACCGGAATCACCCGCCACGGCCACCGCCTCGGGCACGGCCGTCCGGGGCACGGAATGACCCCGAAAGATCCCCATGGCCAGGGCGCCGAGCATGGCCCCGCCCAGGATCAGGGCGGCCATGGTGGCCTTGCTGTATGTCTTCTGTGGGGTGACGGGTCGAGCAGGTTTGCAGGTGGCTTTTGTCTGGTGGGGGGCTTCGTTTACGAGGGCATGCAGCCGGGCTTCAATGGCTTCGCGTCTCTATATATTTAAAAAGAGATGTCTATTTATCGCTCGTGGCCTTTTGGTCAAGATCTAATGCAAACTCCATGTTTAGTAATCGGCTTAATTTATACATAAGCTCTTTTTTTGGCGTTGCATAAACCTGATCAAAAAGTTTTTGGTAATCATCCTTGATGTTTGAGAGAAGGGTATAATCATAGTCTGTAGCAATAGCATCAATGACAGGATCCATAAACGATTTTGTCTCACTAATTAATATATTTAAAATTTGAAAAATTTTAGCTGATGTTTCTTTGTCTAAATATATTGAATTTAGTGACAAATTGTCCATTGCCCTTTCCGTAGATGATTTAAAATTGCTAATTTTGGAATCAATATCTTCCATGATTGAGTCTGGTGGGAGTGGGCTATGAGTAAGAAGAAAATGGGCATCCTGAAGTTCCTTACTCATTTCCATGGCACTTTTTTCAACGATAAAAAGATTTTTATTGATCTGCTTAATTGCTTCGGATCGATCTGCATCAACTCTGTTGTATTTGGTGTTTTTTATGTGCTCTAAAGAAGCAAGTTCAGACTTGTATTGTTCAACTGTTAATTCAAACTCATGCTTTAAACTTTCAATACTTTTTTTAGATTCACGTTTTAAAGCTTCTTTGTGGTTTTCAAGTCTTTCATCATACCACAATCCCATCTAGTTTTTGAGCTCTTGTTATCCATGACCTAAGCATGAATAGTATTAAAGTGGAAAGAAATGTTGTTACTCCTGTGGTTAAAATAACGTGATTTACATAATCCCGGAAAGATAAAAGTAGCTCATTTGACATAAAAAAACCCTTATATAGCAATTATACAACCAGCCTAAAAAGTTGATTCATCCCCTTATCATCAACACTTTTTCCGTCCTCAGGCGAGGTGAAGTATTCATAGGCAGGCAATAAACCGGGCTTTTTTTTCTGGACCAGCTCTTTACCTTCGTTTTTCGCTTCTTTAACCCATTTTATGATGCGGTGCAAGACCTCAAGATCCATTGACAGGCTTTCTTGAGTATTTTCAGGAGTTCTGTCCCCTTCGCCAAACACTTCCCCCTTACCCGTTAGCAGCCAGTTTATATTTATTGAGAATGTATCCCGCATTCCCGTTAGGGTCTCAACAGATGGAGATCTGCCCTTAATGTAAGTGTGAAATGTTGCTGGGGCAACGCCTATTGCTCTGGCGAAATCTGCTGCAATTCCAGCTGATTTAGGTTATCATATTTTTGAGGATCTGTAGCGTTGGAAAATGTAACGTGACTGTTGACACTCAGTTCTGATCCATCAGACGTTTAGCTCACTCAATGATGATAGATCAACATAGGAGGAGGCCATGACCAAAGATGAAATCAAAAAGGCCCTCAAGGCGAAGGGAGTTCGCCCTGTGGATCTTGCAAGAAAAGCGATGGTTACGCGCTCAATGGTGAGCCATGTCATGTCTGGCTCGCATCCAAGTTCACCCGTCAGGGGCTTGATTATTGAAACCCTTGGCAAGAAACCCTCGGAAATTTGGCCACCCAAATGTTGAGTGGTTCCATATTGCCATAAATGTTGAGTGACGCAAGCAAAAAAAGTTGAGTGGCGGCTTGCTGTAACAACAGTATTTCACTTTCAAATCGAATAGATAACCGGAAATTAGCGGAGCGACTCATGTACAAAAGTGAATTCGTTGAACTTTTAGGGGGCATTCAGCGTGATGTGAAAGCCCATGGTGTCAAGACTTTGGCCGATCGCCTGGGCGTCAGGCCCCAGACTCTGTACGCAGATGTGGATCCCCGGTCCGTTGGCCGCAGGACCAACAAGCTTGGGGTGCTGGACTGGATGGTGCTTCTGGATGAAACCGGAAACCTCACCAGCCTGGACGAGATGAACCGCCGGTTTGGTCGCATCAGCCTGCCCATCCCCGAACCCGGGGTTGAAATGAACGCCCTGAGTTGGGTGCAGTACTGCGCCACCATGGCCAAAGAATCCGCCGAGGCCATCAAGGCCCTGGCCGAGGGCCTGAGCAACGATGATCGCCTGGACAAAGGCGAGCTGGCCGATTGCGAGAAAGAAACCTGGGAAGCCCTCCAGGCGTTCGGCTCCTTTTATCTGGCCATCAAAACCGAGCAGGCCAAGTTCGACGTTATTTACGCATAACCATCAACAGACAATGAAATGAATATGGGGCCTGATGTTGTTGGGGCCAGAGCCACACCCATCGGCACCCATATACCAAAGGCAATGACATGACGGCTTACTACAATGAAGTTGACCCCAAGGCGGCGGCATGGCTGCGGGAACTTATATCCCGGGGCCTCATTGCAGGCGGGGATGTAGATGAGAGGAGTATCGAAGATGTTAACCCAGATGACCTTCGCGGATATGCCCAATGCCACTTCTTCGCTGGTATCGGCGTTTGGTGCTACGCCCTCAGGCAAGCAGGATGGCCAGATGATCGCCCGGTTTGGACCGGATCCTGCCCATGCCCCCCATTTAGCACCGCAGGCAAAAAAAAGAGCTGCCCGAAGTGCGGTAGCTGGAACTCTCTACCGCATGCTTATCGAACAGGGGTATTCCGCTGCACAGATTGCGGACACGACTGGTATGCGGACGGTAGGCATCTGTGGCCCGAGTTTCACAGGCTCATCAAAGAGTGCCGCCCTTCAATTGTCTTTGGCGAGCAGGTTGCAGGAAAAAACGGAGAAGCTTGGGGCGACATTGTACAAGCATCATTGGAAGTTGAGCACTACGCCGTCGGGCGTGTCTCTTTTGCGGCATGTGGTGTCGGTGCGCCGATGCAAAGCGAAAGACTTTACTGGGTGGCGGAGGCCCGCAGCGAGCGACGGCGAAAGGGGCGGAACAATAACGCCGGGGATGAACAGCCACAGTTCATTGACACAACAAGTCACATTATCGACATGGCCGAGACCGACAATGAATTGTGGGGCTCAGAAAGCAAGGCTTACCGAATCGGGCGGTCCAAAGAATTTGGAGGATGCTGTTCTCCTGAGTTCTTGGCCCAGGCCAAACACAATGAATGTCAAGGGGAGATACAAGGACCCGATGCTGGTTATGAAACGAAAAGCGCAAGGGCGGCAGCAGAATTTGCAGGACATCGCGGCGTTGGCGACGTGGCCGCGATCAATTGCGGCAGGCAGTCGGGGCAGTGCCGGGAAACAGTCAACCGATCATCTATATGCCACCGCAGAGTTTACGGGCCCGGCCCGACTAACGGCTTCTGGCGAGATGTTGATTGGCTTTTCTGCAGGGATGGAATGTGCTGGCGAAGTTAGACCCGAGCATTCCCGCTGGCTCATGGGGAGTCCGCCATAATCGGCGCGATGGGCGGTTACGGCAATGCAATCGTTGCCCAGCAGGCGGCAGCCTTCATTGAAGCTTACGATGAAGTGACACATCAATACTGTTTTGAAACGGAGGGGCGTTATGTGTAGTCGCCGGTCCCGGGCCATGAAGCTCGGCAAACACATAGATCAGGTAGAACGGATTGAGGCCTGGGGCCACAAAATTGCTGCCGACCCCTGGCAAGTGAGGTGATGAAGGATGTCAGGATCACACCTTGCGGCGGCTGGACCCAGATCGCCGGGCCAAAGGTCTGGGGTGAACTCATCGAAGAGGAGGCCGGGATGCTGCTTCAAGAGATGCGGCAAGATCTTGCCATGATCGAAGCAGGGGAACGTGGGTAGAGTCTGAACGGAAAGCTGGAACGCTGAGCGGAGTGATAAGACGGGATCAATATATTCGATTGTCCATTGCCTTTAGTAATCACAGAAAAGAAAACGTTCTCTGCCTCGGGCGTCGGGGCCGAGGTGTACCATAGACCTGGCGGGTGCGATCGCCGCGGGGGTGGATCGCCCCTCCGGCTACCTGGAGGGATGGGACCAGGAAGACATTGCCGATGCCTGCAACTGGATGGAAGACCCCAAGGTGTTGGTGGATGCCCTGGTGGAAACCCACTGGCTCACCAAAGATCCGGAAGGGGATGACGCCATCATTCAGACCGGCGCCATCAGCCCTGGGCCCACAAGGTGAAAGACAGGGCAGACGCATCCCGCTTTTCCAGGCTCGCCCAGGTCAACCGAGCCAAGTACGACGAATTGAAAGCCCAGGGCGTGAAGGCCATCTCCCGGGAAGAGTACGATGCCCTGAGCCAGCCCGAGCGGCTTTCCGGCGAGGCCCCGGCGAATCGCCAGCCGGTCGCCAGCGAAGGCCAGCCAGTCCCCGGCCCCTTTCCTTTCCCTTCCCTTCACATTCCAAACACAAAACAAAAACCTTTGCCTCCTGCCGGAGGCGCGGGAGAGGAGCCAAGCCAGCAAGCCAAACCCAAGCCCGAGTTTTCAGGTCGTCCCACAAAAGCTTACCACCCCGCGTTCGAAACGTTCTGGGCAGAGTACCCGGCCCGCAGGGGCAGGAAGGGCAACAAGCGAAAAGCCTTCGATGCCTGGTGGAAAGCCATGCGCCACAAACGCAACAACCCGGATCAGATCATCGCCGACATCATCCGGCTCCGGGACACATACGGCGAGTTCCCGCCCGATGCCGTCACCTGGATCAACGGGCAGCGCTGGGAAGACGAAGTACACCCATGCCCTCCGCCCAAGCAATCCATGCGCCCAACCGGCAGGCTCCAGGGATCTGAGCTTCTGGCCCACAACACCCGCGTTGCTGCCGAGTTCCTGGGGGTGCCATGCTGAACCCGTCGGAGAGGAAACACTTTGCCACAACCATGATCGGCATCGGCCAGAACTACGGCGTCCAGCTTGAGCCCCATTTTCTTGAGTTCATGCTCAAGGCCCTGGGCAACTACACCATGGCCCAGATCGAAGCCGCCGCCCTCCAGATCGTGCGGACCCGCAAGTACACCACCATGCCCACCATCGCCGACTTCGTGGAGGCCATCGAGGGCAGCGCCGACGACAAGGCATCGGTCCAGGCCCTCCTCGTGTGGGATGCCATCCGCCGCCACGGCGTCTACGCCTGCCCAGTCTTCGAGGACCCCGTCACAAACCGGGTCGTCTCCCAGCTCGGCTGGAAGTCCATCTGCGCCACCCCGGACAGCGACCGAAGCTGGTTCCTCCGCAACATGGCCGCCGCCTACAAAGCCCACCGCAAATGCGACGAGGTCAAGGCCATCTCCGGCCCCACCGCCGTGGGCGGCCTCATCCAGGGCATGGTGAAAACCATCGGCACAAACACCCCCACGGCCATGCACGGCTGAACCCAAACAACCACGGAGGACCCCATAGGCCAACCAGAACAGAAAACCCGAAACATCAAACTCACCCGCGCCGTGCTCTGAGGCAAAAGCTTTGCGGAAGCCGGTCGGCTTTTCAACGTGAGCCAGACACGCGCTCGCCAAATCTACGAAGCCAACGTCCACATGTTCTTTTTCGACCGAGGCCTGGAAGAGGGCGGCAAACGGAAAGGGCTCAGCACCCTAAGACGTGAGTACCCAGGCCATTGTCAACTGCACCAACAAGCAAAATTGATTTTTTTCAACCCCTTGAAACAATACATTATATGAGATTCATGGCAGGCCAAAAGGTTACCAGAAAAATTGCTGGGACTACCGACCAACTATTCTCAAAAATCTGCCCGAAGAAAAAAAATACAAAGAAACCAAATGAAAAGCCCCGGCGAAGGTCGGGGCTTTTTTTGTTTGACTTAAATACTGTTGATGGATTGTTGAGTTTATGCTTAAGTATTAACCATAAAATCTGATGAAATGATCGTAAGAGTCCAGAATTATGACAATATAATATATAAATTGAAGTAGGGTTTGATGTTGATAAATAAAAATGAATAGATTCTTTTGCGTGTTTTTGTTCGGGACAAATATTGATGATTATTTATTCTATTAAGCTTTTTCCTTAATTCGAAATAGCTAAAAAGGAACCATAAATGGAAGCCGTAAAACAATTGGACGAGGTGGAATCAGGCCGAATAATAAGTAGTGTCCTTTATCAAATAGATGTTGATAAGGTCATCTTAGAAGACAAAAATATAACAGATGATAAAAAATGATTTAGAAAATCAATTCCGTCAGATTTGCTTAAAAAGATTAGCGGCGATAAACAAAAGCGAGCTATGAATTTACACGAGAAAAACAATCAAAAGTTGATCAAGCATTAATTTCAATTAATGACAACAGGATTTGTCCGTGAGAAAGCCTCAAAATGTTTAGCTCAGAAGTTGTTAGAGGAAGAAATTTATAATCCACAACAATCGTCTCTGCCACTTATCGTCATCAGGTGACGGGCATGTAAAAAAAGGAAGTTTCCTTCAGTTTTTATTCAGAGATAAAGGAACTGATATTTCAGATCCTAGGGTGTGAAGACAGAGCATCAGCTTTCTTGGACGAAAGCAAAATATTTCAAGAGAAAAATAGGACTGGCAATTTCAAAGAAAATATACAAAAAGCTTGCAAGACTACCTTTGGAATGGATCTGGATGTCTATATTTATGATAGAACAATATACTATCAGTCTATTGGTGGAAAGGTTTTTTGGATTTAAAAGAAAAAAAGAGCGACTCTTTGAATACAAAAACTGCTTCAAAAGAGGTGATAAAATATCTTAATAGAATTAGGAAAGATTCTCCAGCAGACTATACAATACTCCGAAATGCGACAATTTCTGCATTTAAGCAACAGGGGGTAATGAGGTTCGATGATTTTATAACAAATACTTTTAGGAATGACGGAACCAGAATCTGCGTTAAAAGAAAAATTACAAAAAGATCTTGATAAGCTTCGTCAGTTACCAGAGAAAAAAAAATTTGATTCCTCTTTTAACTTAGTCCCATCATAGTTTCCGAGGAGTCAAATTTAAGCTTAGTCGAGAAATAACTATCTCCATTGATGATGGTATTGAAAATTTGGAAGATAAAGTTTGGTCTGAAATAGCAAGGGATGGAAAAAAATTAGTTGTTGTAGACTCGCCGGATGGGTACGCTATGTTCAAGGCTAAAAAGAGAACTTAATTTTATGTTGATAGAATACTTAAAATACAACAAAACATTTGATGCTGCTACAATTGAAGAAACTTTTGACTCTTCAAGGCTTGTCATAAAACCTACGATTCCTGTTTTAGATTTTGTTCCGAAATTTTTTGACGAGTTAAAAACTCTGCCTGATAAACAGCCTTTTAAAAATGTAAATGTTTCTTGAAATAGAGGGTACTCATGAGAAAGTTTCTGATTGCACAATTTTGAGCTATGAAAAAATTAAGTCTCATATAGATGATTTTTCCGAAGATTCAGATTATGAGATTGAACTTAAAATTAACAAAAATGTTAGCAACAAATGTGTTTCCATATACTTTGTTGATTTTTCTCTCCAAAGTACTTAAAAGATAGTATAGTCTCTAATTAATACAATAAACAATGTTTCTAATATCTTTTCCGATGAGCTTAAATTTGAAGTGTTTTCAAAATTTGATGGTTTTGGAAGCAGTACGATTCGTTTTGTTGAGGCAAATACATCATGTGACCCAATTGTCGCAAACAATGCTGTCTACAACCGAGGTAATATTTTTTCTTTACTGTTTGATAATGCAACAACTTCAAATTTTACACTCAAACTCTTGCCAAATGATTTTTATTTGTTGAAAGAATCTGAGAATACGGATTTAAATACCATCTTTAAAAATATTTCATCTGTACTCTCTTTGATTTTTATTTCCAATTCATCCTCTTTTAATGATACTTATTGCTGAACTATAAAATTTCGGGGTATAAATCGATTTCTCTATGTTCCCGCTTCCAATATTGAAGACCATAACTATAAATTATTATATAAAATATACGCATGGGCTTATGAGGGGGGTAATAGTTCTGATAAAATTGGATTGGTTAGAAATGTGCTTTCTATTCATCTTGACTCAGAAGGTAAAATAAAATTTGATAAAGAAGTTTGGGAAGCTGTCAAGTCAAACTATCAAATATATCTGAAGGATAATGTTAAAAGTTATTTAGATGTGAAAAATAAGATTGGAGAGTTTGTTATCGAATCATCTTCCAAGACTTATGCTATGGCCGATGAACTTCTCAGTTCGTTTAAAAGTAGTGTTTTTATTTTCATAACATTTATACTGACAGTTGTTGTTGTTAATGGCTTAAAAGATACCGGGTCTAAAAGTGTGTTCTCAGATATTTATTTAGGGATTGTAGTAATACTTTGCATTGTGTCTCTTGTTTGGCGTGCAATGATGAAGATTGAAATATTACATCAATTTGAGAACGCTGCAAATACTATCAAAAAAATATTAAAATTGAACTATCAAAAAGTATTAATGGCTTCAGAAATTGATGAATGCATTGATCCGGTTATTGTTGAGAATCGTATTTATCTTGAAAGGCAGGTTTCAAAGTATTCTAAATGGTGGCTGTGGATAATTCTTATTTTTGGCCTTTCTTACATTGCAGCAAATTTGTATTTTGAACACTCTGATATTTTTAAAAGAAAGATTGAAGTGATCGATACTTCAAGTGTGATCGCAAAATAGTCTGCGGTGACAACACGAAAAAAATGAGGCCGACTGTTTTGGCCTGTGATGAAACCTCTGTTTATCCGATGTTAATATGCTGAAAAATAGATATAATAAAGTTAGGGCTCGGCAATAGTCGAGCCTTTTTTGAAATTAATACTGTTGCTAAATTGTTGAGTATAGGTGTATGCTTCTTTGAATTCAGAGTGTGATTGTGTCTACTGTCATGGTTGGATATTTTTGTTTATAACAAAGAGGTGATATAATGAGTATTCCGAAAAGTTTAAGAGGAAAATATGCCTATCATTTTACTGTGTTAGATAACCTGTCGTCTATTCTTGAGAGTGGCCTTTTATGTACAAATGAAAAAAAAAATAGGGGGATAAACCATACTGATGTTGCAGAAAATGGGATACAAAGAAGACGGAGTGAAATGATTGTTCCCGGATCAGGCGGTAAGTGTGTTCATGATTTTGTCCCTTTTTATTTTGCAAGGCGCACTCCAATGCAATTGTCCATTATTAACAAAAAAAACATTGATCAATGTCTGCTAATTTATTTTGCGGTTTCTTTAGATATACTTGAAAGAAGGACAGGTTTTTTTTCAGATGCTTCTGCGAATACCGAGGATCCCCCAAATTTTTACAAGCATGATTGTGCCTGTATGTTAGATACACTAATTGATTGGAATACCATAGAATCTAACTCATGGGGGTATACAGATGATGACCAACGCCATAGAAAGATGGCTGAGCTATTAATTCCTCAAAGTGTCAGTCTGTCTGATATCAGCCATATAGATGTTTGGAATGGTTCAGTAAGATCATGTGTATTGCGCGAGTTTGCCAATAAAGGAGTTACACCGCCACCTGTGAAATTTGATGATTATCATTATTTTACAGATTTTAAACGTGATAAAGGAGCATCTATTGTCGCTGGTCCAATTGACTTAAGTTTAGCTGTAAAAAGAACAATTGATAATATCGCTGATAAAAGATCGGGTTGCACTCCTGAATATCAAAATCTTCAAATTGCGCTTCAGTCTATAGATGCCAATTTTGGTTGTATCGATGAGCTGGCAGAAATAGATTGTTTGGAAACTGATAATGATGTACATCCTGAAAATGTAGGTAGTCACACGCGCTCTGTCGTTCGAATACTTGTTTCAATATCTGAATATGAGCAATTAGATTCGCATAACAAAAAAATCGTTAAAATAGCAGCTTATTTCCATGACATAGGCAAGTTAAAAAGTCCAAAAAAAGATGGGCGCCAGAAAGTTGATAGTAACCATCCAAAAAGAGCTTTGCCACTGTTGGAGCGAATCTTGACTCATGAAATTGGTGGATTGGATTTGTATGATATTGAAAGAATCATAAAGCTTGTTGCGTATCATGACCTTGTGGGCGATATTGTTGCAAAAGATAGAGATAAGAAACAGTTATTTGATATAGTAGATAATATAGATACACTGAATATGCTCATAGCACTTGGTGTTTCAGATATGCAATCGATTCAGAGTGTTTGGGCGGATATTTATAGGCCTGCTATAAATGAGCTTAGAACAAAAGTAATAGAAAATTTAGGTAATGACAATGGTTGAATTTATATCAGGTGACTTTTTCGATTACGATGCAGATATTAGGGTCAACACGGTTAATTGTGTCGGCGTTATGGGTGCTGGTGTTGCATTGGCATTTAAGAGAAAATACCCTGATATGTTCAAGGATTATGTTAAAAAATGTAAGGCTGGTAAAATTAAACCCGGGATTCCAGATGTTTGGCATGAGGGAGATCTCTTTTCAAAAGGGGTTACGATTATAAACTATCCGACTAAAGACAATTGGAGAAATCCTTCTGAATACAAATATGTTGAAGATGGCCTTGTTTGGCTTGCATCATATTTAAAAGATCAACCTGGAAAAGTCGTTACCCTTCCTGCACTTGGTTGTGGGCATGGTGGGTTAAAATGGGAGAACGTAAAGTCACTAATTAAGAAATATTTGCATGATTCTCCGGCTCATATTCTTGTTTTCGAGCCAAAAAGTTCAAAGAATATAAAGAAAACTAATGTTTTGGATCTAAACCTGTTAACTGAGTTTGGTATAAATAGTGTCGAGTTTTCATCATATGAATACCCACAAAAGCTTAAAATGTTGACGGAAAAGACCCTTTATTCTTATGGAGTAGATACTAAACGTTTCAAGTTTGATATCACCGTTGTATGCAGCACAAAACCAAGTGAATATGAGATAAATAAAATTCAGGAAATAATAAAGATATGTCAATCTCACAGTCTGAGTATTTTATTGGGTGGCAGTGCATTCGAGAAGAAAATAGCCCAAGAATGTTCTGAGAAAGGAGTGGATACTACTGTTTTTTTACCCACAAATATTTATGAGATTGTCCGCAAGGATTTGATGAACTATGGTGAAAAGACGGTCAAAAAGCTTTCTATTGGAGACCCATTTGTCTCTTTTGACAAAAAAGAATTTTTGCCCTCTGTCTTTTCAAGAATTTATTTGTCAAATACTACGCTCTTTACAACAGATAAGTTGAGTTGGGTTACAAAGCAGAAAAAAAAGATACTTAATAGTAACTCTCGTATGTTTTTTTTGGATCGTATAGAAATAGATGAACAACTCGCCTCCAGGTTAATGAAAATGGACATTTGTATGATCGATGCAGCCACAACTGGTGAACAATTGGTTAAGGCTTTACTTAATGCTATAGAATGATTGGCTTAGTCCAGTGTGAAGGGGTTCGTCTTGGCATATGGAACAGCTCTTTTCACAAAGACATGTTTCCAAATGCGGAGCACGATGTCAGGCCTACACATCCGACAAACAGATCTTTTTTGTCACTTCTTTTTGTTCTTCTGTGCCTATTCGTCGTGGGGGCCGCACAGCGAATAGAGTTATACGTTGTTGAAATTTTAGGTTGGTGTGTTGAGTAAAATTTTCCTATATGTCAAAGGTTTGTTGTTTTTCGAGTTGAATTATTGACATATAATGCACTGCATGGGAAATGTACTTATTCATTGAAATATGATTTATGATCTGTTAATTGTTTTTTTCAGTTTTGTATTCTATGATTCATTAAAGACAAATCACAAAATTACTTTGTGATTTTTAAATATTACTTTTCGAGTATAAATTTTATTATGGATGAAATTGCAAGTTCTGTATTGTCAGATATACACCGTAGTAAGGAGGTATATTCTACAGTATAGCTTAAGCCTGTAAATTTAATAGTTTTAGATATTGCCAGAATGTACGCATGCTACGATAACACCACTAAAACTCCAAAAATTAATTTATTTTGGACATGGGTGGTCGTTAGCTTTGGCTGAAAAACCTTTGGTTAAAGAAAAATTTCAGGCATGGAAATTTGGACCAGTATTACCATCTATTTATCATGAGTTTAAGCATTTTAAAAATTTAAGAATAAATCGACTTGCTAGCACTCTTGTCGATGGTGAATTACAAGAGCCTCTTATAAATGACCAATATCCCAAGAGTTTAATGGAAAAGATATGGGAAGTTTATGGACATCTGTCTGGAATACAGTTGTCTGAAATAACGCATCTGCCTGATTCACCCTGGGATAAAGTTGTAAAGAAATTCCGAGGTGAAGATTATGTAGAAATCCCAAATGAAATAATTAAAGAGTATTTTGAGGCAAGATTAAATAGCTGATATATTGGATTGTTTTATGCCATGGGCGATACTATTGACTTAGACAAAATCAAAGCAATTGAAGTTGAAGAAGATTCACAAGGTATTTCAGCATACTTAGATGAATTAGCGGCTTATGAAAATCCAGAAAAATTTGATACAGAAAGCCCCTTAAGCCAGCTTAAAGCTTCAGAACTACACTATCGAAATCAACTTGATAAGTTAGAAATTGATAAATTAAAACAGCATATAGAGTTAAGAAACGAATATGCTGGTAAATCATTTATGTTTGCAGTAGGTAGCTTTGTTGTACTAACAATTGTGATTTGTATAGTTGTTTTTCATAATATGAGATTCATTGGCAATGATAGCATGAAGTTTTATCCAGCTTTGGATAATAAGGTTCTTATTTCATTCATAACTGGGGTTACCGTAAACGTATTGGCCGCATTTATGGCTGTTATGAAAAATCTTTTTCCTAAAACGATTATTGGCACTGACGATAAAAAATCGAATGGAAAAGGGACCTCCCCTTGACACCTGGTACAGCCCCCTCCATCTCCACACCATTTTCAATCCCCATCACCCCGCCTCCAACACCTGAAACATCTCCCTCTGCTCACACCTCGACGCCCCTTTACGGATCTTTTCCAGCGCCTCCGGTGGGATATCCACCGCACTGGGCGACAGGGTGTGTGAAAACGCCAGGTCCATGACGAAGGTATGGCCGCACAGGGTGTTGGTGCAGGAGCAGTAGAGCTGCTTGAACTCGTCGGAGATCTGGGTGCTGGACTGAATGGTGGCGGCCTGGCCGCATCGATTGCACTTGATTCGCATGGCTTAATTCCTTTCAGCCTTAATTTATGGTGCATATTCAGGTTCGTCAAAGGCTATCCGCTTGGTGCCGGTCAAATGGTCGTTGATTTGGAGGATGATGTTGCGGATGGGGACGATCTCGTTTTTTTCATAGACGATATCGGCCTTGGCGATGTCTCCGAATCCGCCCCGGGCTTCCGCCGGGACGATGCTGGCCAGGGCAGGGGGGATGCGGTGGGCGGCGATGATGTCGTCCCGGGAGATGTTTTTGATCTTTTCCAGGTCGTCCTTAGTCGAAAAATCGCCCACGGGGATGATCTGAAAATCCTTTTCCCTGCCGTTGGGTACGTGGAGGTAGAGGTTGCGGAAGTTGCCCAGCTTCTTGGTGGACTTCACGGCGTCCCGGATGGCGTTCTGCTCCTTGTCCCCCAGGGTGGCGGCGGATGAATAGAAGATGTACCCGGCGTGGGCCCCGTTGAGATAGTAGCGCCGCCGGAACAGGGTGGCGTCTTCGTTTAGCAACATGGACTGGATGGCCCCCAGGTAGGAGGGCAGGCCGTAGATGGTCTGGGCCACGTCGTAGTTCTTCACGTGGATCACCTCCCCGGGCTGGAAGTCCGTGCGGCTGCCGTCCACGTTGAGCATGCAGTACTGGCCTGGTTCCTTCATCCTGCGCATGTTGATGGCGGGTAGGTGCACCAGGGCGATGACCTCTCCCATCCAGTTGGTGACCTTCTGGAAGTAGGCGTTCAAAAAGGTGACGTAGTCCGTGACAAAGGGGAGCATCTGCAGCATGGGCACCGCGGCCGATCCCTTGAAGGCCCGCATGATCATGTTGGTTTTGAACTCCAGCAGGGGGCCGTGGTAGGCGTTGGCCCCGCGAAGCCGGGCCAGGCCTGCCAGGGACACGGGCGGGCTGTAGTAGCTGCCGTTGTCCAGGAGCCAGACGCCCACGTAATCTTGGAGCTGGCTTGCCAGGATGGGGGTGGGTTCTCCGAAGTTGAAGGCCTCGGCGGTGCCGCCCTGGTCGGTCATGTGGTCCTTTCTCTGTTTTCTTTTTTTTCCCATGGGTGTTGCCTCCGGATTATAAAACTTCCACGCAAGCGCCTTGCGCCTGGTCGTGGCTGATGGGTTCGTTGATCAGGGCGTGCATGATGGACCAGGCCACGTCGGCATGGCCGGTGGTGTCCGTTCGGTTGGCCGAGTAGGTCACCTGGCCGTTGGGGGTGTACGTCTGCCGGATGGTGAGGAAGGCGTGGGCGATGGTGGTCTCCTGGGCGTCCCATTCAAGACGGTTTGAGGTGATGATCTCCTGGGCCTTCAGGACCATGCGGGTCTTGCTGCCCACGGAGTAGTGGATGGGCGTGGCCTGGGGGTAGAAGGTCTTCACCGTGTCGAACACGCCCATGCCCGGGCCGGTGACATCGATGCCCATATAGGTAAAATTGTACATGGCGCAGAGCTTCTTGATCTCGGCGGCCTGCCAGGTGAACGACTTGTTGACCCACTTGAACCGCTTGATCACACGGAATGTGCCGCCGGGTTTCAAGGGCGGGGCCACGATGACAAAGCTGGCATCGTCCCGGTGGCGCGAGGGATCGTAGCCGCCCCAGACCGGGCAGTTGCCGAAGGGGCGAGGGCGGTGGGATCAAGGTCTTTCCATTGGGAGATATCGGTGGGGCACGCCTCCAGGTCGGCAAAGCGGAACACCCCGAAGGTGTCGTCCATGAACTGGCACCCGAAGAGGTTGGCGAACTCTGAGGGGGAGTACTCCAGCTCCAGGTCTTTGCGGTCGAACAGGTCGCAGCCCCCTGCCTCGGCATCGTCCAGGGTGATGATCTTGCGCCAGGCGTTGTCCGGGCAGAGGATGCCGGACTGCATCTCCTTGAAGCCGGGGAACTCCACCCGCTTTCTCTTGAAGCGCTTGTTGTACCGGTCCCCGGTCCAGAGGTCGTAGGCCTCATGGGTGACGGCGGACGGGGTGGAGAAGACGGTTTTTCTCCATCGCTTCTGGGAGGCCATGCCCGAGGCCACCTTGTAGAGCTCGTTGAACTTCTGGATCCAGAAGAACTCGTCAATGTACACGTTGCCGGTATGGCTCTGGGCGGACTTGGAGTTGTTGGAGAGGAAGTGCAGCTCCGCCGGGCCTTTTTCCGTGTTGAGGATAATGGGGTTGCCGGACAGGTCGATGTCGAAGTGCTGGCGGGCGATGCCCACGATGTACCGCCGGAACACCTCGGCCTGGGCCCGGGTGGCCGACAGGAAGATCTGGTTCCGGCCCGTGAGCACGGCGTCTTCAAAGGCCTCCTGGGCGAAGTACCAGGTGGCCCCGATCTGCCGGGACTTTAAGAGCATGCGGAACCGGTGGTGCCGGGCTTCCCGAAGCTCCATCTGATACCTGAAGTAGTGCTTGTGCATCTTGACTTTGAAGTCGTCTTCCTTGATGCCCGTGACGTCGTTTTTCTTTTTGCCCCGCTTGCGCTTCCCTCCGGAGGCGCCCTTTCTTTTATTCCCTTCCGACCCTTCCCCGGGGTGTCCCTTTCCTTCCATGAGCATGCGGCTGTGCCGAAGCTTCACCAGGCTTTCCACCAGGCTGTTCATTTCGGTGAGTTCCAGCTTGGTTTTTTCGTCCCGCTCGGAGAGGAGGGCCAGGCGCCTGCCCATGGCCTCCTCTACGCTTTCGGTGGAGAGGAGGTCGTCCCACTGCCCCTTGGTGCGCCAGTCGTACACCGTGCGCAGGGGCACGTTGACGATGGCGGCGATCTCCTTGGGGGTGTGGTGGCGAAGGTAGAGGCGCTTGGCCGCGTCTTTTATTTCCTGTGTGTAAAGGCTCATGCCGTGAGCATACCAGCCCGAACCCAAAGCCCGATTTACTTCCATTCCGATAACGCCAAAATCGGAATTGGTTTCGTGTACAGTCCTTTTCCCGCCACCTATGTTGGGGGTGTTGATGACTTGAAACCCATGAGAACCGCCCCTGCAACCAAGGAAAAAACATGCCTTCCTCCCTTGTGACTGATTGGAAATGTGTCGCCACCTCCGGCCCCACCGTGGACGGTCGGGTGCTTCAGCCCCAGTGGTTTATCGACATGGCCGAGACCTACAGCCCCGCCACCTACACCGCCAAGATCTGGATCGACCACATGCGCGGCGGTTCCTACGGATCGGTGCGAGAGCTGAAGACCGAAGAGGTGGACGGCGTGCTGAAGCTTTACGCCAAGATCTCCCCGAACCGCTCCCTGCTTCAGATGAACCAGGTGTGGGAGGAGTACCTCCACTTTTCCATTGAGGTGACTGAGGACTTTGCGGCCACGGGCAAAACCTACCTGACGGGCCTGGCCATGACCGATTCCCCCGCGTCCCTGGGTACCGATGAGATGCGGTTTAACAAGATGAAGGGCCGGGAGTTCACCGCCCGGTACGCCGGGGAGGAGGTGCCGGATTTGAGCAAAGAGTTCATGGGCGATGAGGACCGCTTCATGACCACCTTTTTCAGAAAGCTTGCCCACTTTTTTACAGACGAAAACCACGACGAAGAGACGGGAGACGACCCCATGAACAAAGAGCAATTCGAAGCCGTCAAGGACACCCTTGAGGCAACCCAGCAGGCCGTGGAAGGCCTTGCCGGCCACATGCAGACCTTTATGGAGACATTCAAGACGCCCCCGGCAGATGGCGGAAAAGGCGAGGGCGGCGAAGGCGGGGAAAAAGAGGAGAGCCCGGCACCCGCAGGCGAGGCCCAGTACACCGAGCTGAAGGCGAGCATGGATACCATGGTGAAGGCCTTCAACACCATGACCGAGCGCATGGAACAGCGCGTGCCCGGCACACAGTTCCGGGAGAACCCCAACCCTTCAGGGGAGCACGACGAGCTTCTGTGATGGCCTGAGATCGTCTTCCCTTCACTTCATACGTATTAAGGAGCACCGACCATGAACAAAACATCTCGCCTCGCATTCCACCAGATGGAAGCCCGGCTGGCGAAGACCTACGGCGTTGAAAACGTCCATGAGACCTTCACCGTGGAACCCACCCTGGAGCAGAAGCTTCAGGACAAGATCGTGGAGCAGTCCACCTTCCTGCCCAACATCAACGTCATTACTGTTGACGACCTGGAAGGCCAGAACATCCTGGGCGGCGCTGCCGGTCCGGCTTCCGGTCGCACCGACACCAGCGTGGACGGTAACGAGCGCAAGCCCAAAGACCTTCTGAGCCTGAGCGCGTCCGGTTACCGGCTCTACCAGACCAACACGGACACCTACATCCGCTACGCCACCATGGACTCCTGGGCCAAGTTCCAGGACCTTCCCGAGCGCTACCAGCGCTACGTGCAGCAGCGCATGGCCACGGACCGGGAGATCATCGGCTGGCACGGCACCAGCGCGGCCCCGGACACCGACCTGGACGCCAACCCCATGATGGAAGACGTGAACAAGGGGTGGCTCCAGTACATGCGGGAGAAGATGAGCGCCAACATCCTCACCACCGGAGAGAAGGCGCAGAATGAAATCCGCATCGGCCCCGATGGCGACTTCATCAACCTGGACCACGCCGTGCTGGAGCTGGTGGAGGGGATCCCCCCGTATCTCCGCCAGGGCCTGGTGGCCCTTATCGGGTCGGAGCTGGTGGGCAAAGAAAAGGCGGCCCTTGCCATCGCCATGGGTCAGACCCCTTCCGAAAAGACCCTCACCCCTGCGGCCCTGGCCACCTTCGGCGGGCTGCCCTGGGAGACCCCCAGCAACTTCCCCGGCAGGGGCATTGTGATCACCAGCCATGACAACCTCTCCATCTATGTGCAGTCCGGCTCCTGGAGGCGCCACATCAAGGACAAGCCCGAGAAGGACCGCGTGGAAGATTTCAACAGCCGGAACGAGGGCTACGTGGTGGAGACCCCGGAGAAGTTCGTGGCCGTGGAGTTCGACAAGGTGAAGCTCCTTCAGCCCGACGGGACCACCTGGGCATAACACGCCGGGCGTGTCCCGGGTATGACCGGGGGCCGGGGCTTTCCTCCTGGCCCTGGCCCCCACTTCATTGAAGGAGAAAACCCATGTCGTTGATGAAACGATTTCAGGAAAAGAAAAAAGAAGATCCCGGCTACGGGGAAGGGGAGTCCTTCGCTGTTCTGGGAACCATGCCCACCTCGCCCATCGCCAGGCAGCAGACGTTGACCGGCTTTGAAAAGGAGCTGGAGGACGACCTGGCCAAGCTCAAGCTGATCCGCAGCAAGAAGCAGAAAGAGACGGAGAAGGCCCAGCACCTGGTGCCCAAGTACATGCCCGTGGTGGAGACCTTGAAGGCGTCCGGCTCCGACCACCCCCTGCTTGGGCAGATCCTGGTGTGGCTCTTTGACATCGCCGACATCCACGCAGGCATGGCCCTGGCCCTCTACTGCATCGAGCACGGCGTGCCCATGCCCGAGCGGTTCCGCCGGGACCTGCCCACCTTCCTCTGCGACACCATCCTGGCCTGGGCCGACGGCGAGCACGAGGCCGGGCGGTCGGTGGAGCCCTACTTCGGCCAGGTGTGCGAGCTGGCCGAAGACTGGGACATCCCCGACGAGGTGAGCGCCAAGATGTTCAAGCTCAAGGGCCTGGTGGCCATGGACCTGGAGTCCTGGGCCGAAGCCGTAACCCATTTTGAACGTGCCACGGAGTATGGCGCTTCAGTGAAAACCGTGCTGGGCAAAGCACGGAAGAAGCTGGAGAGCGCCAAGCCCGCCGAGGAGAAGCCCGCCGAACCGGCTGAGGCCTCCGGGGCGGAAGCCGAAGGCACCGAATAAAGCTCCCACACCACCGGCCGATCCCGCCGGGCCGTGCGTCCACGTTATGTGAAACGCTTCGGACCCAGGCGGGGGCCGGTCCATTTTCAACCAAGGAGACACCATGAGTTTTACCGGGTTTGCAGACGAATTGCCCAAGGGGACGATGGTCCAGAACAACGCGTTCTGGCCGGACATCGACCTGGCCGAGTTCCAGGAGGCCTACCGCTTGCCGGGTGAGTACCGGGAAGCCTTGCTGGCCGATCGGATGAGGCTGGGCATGCTCTGGGCCAACAAGGAGCTGGCCGGGTTCCGGGCGCGACATGCCGAGGCGGGCAGGACGAGCCTGTCCGAGGTGCCCGTGGACGACGGCGAGATGCTGGGGGACCTTCATCCCCTTGTTTTGCAGTACGTCCGGGCCGTGTGCTGCCACGCCAAGGGGCTTCTGCTTTCGGACTACGCCACCATGCTGCGGAAGAACGACGCCCAGTCCGACGCCAAGGAAGCGCCGGAGACCGCGGACCGGTGGTTCCGGGAAGCCCTTTCTGCCCTGGCAGATATGCAGGGCACCATGACCATCCATGTGGAGGCCCTCTAAGGATGAAGAAGTTATCCGGCCTTGCTGCCCACCTGTTGACCCTTCCCGGCATCACCCGGGACCAGATGGAAGCCTTTGCCGACCAGGGGAAACTTTCCCTCATCGGCAAGGACCTGGGCCACGGCCTGGAGGTGGGCCGGTTCCGGTACGACGCGGTGATCTCCATCGAGAGGTGCCCGGGCTCCGTTGCCGAGTTGCTTCTTTCCTGCATCGTGCTTTGGCTGGCCAAATACGACGTTGAGCGCTTTGAACTCGACCTGGCCGACCCGGACGTGGATGTGTCCCTCTCCGACGAGCAGACCGTGGACGTGGAGATCGGCGTGGAGTTTGACGAGCCCCTGGTCATCGTTCCCGACCCGGAAGGGCCCCTTGCCTTTGAAGGCGAGCAGTGGCGGGTGGGAGATGCCGGGGTGAACGTGGCCGAGAATCTGGCCGGGCTGGAGGCGGTTTGATGAACCTGGCAGTCAAGCAAGACCAACGGAAAACCCTGCGGCTTCTGGATCAGTTGGACGTGCTCTCCATGAGCACGGCGCAGTCCCGCAGGCTCCTGGCCGATATCGGCAGGCAGACCCGGAAGAAGACCCGGGACAACGTGCGGGGCCAGAAGACCGTGTCCGGAGAAAGGATGGCACCCCGGGCCGATGGCCGGACCAAGCGCAAGATGATGCGCAAGATGGCTAAGGGCATGCAGACCAAGGTGGTGAGCAAGAGCAAGGCCACCGTGGGCTGGAAGAACGTGGGCCAGGCCAAGGTGGCGGACCGGCATCACCGGGGCGTGGCCGAGTCCTGGACGCCCAGGAAGATGGCAAGGGTCCACGGCGTGCCCGACTACAAAAAGCCCGCCACCGCGGCCCAGGCAAGGGCCCTGAACCGGGAAGGGTTCCGCCGCCGGGTGGCCAGGAAGCGGGGGAAGGGCGGGGCGGTTCTCAAGCGGGTGCCTGCCAAGTGGATCATGGACAACATGACCCTGGGCCAGGCCGGGCTGATCCTTCGCCTGATGCGCTACAAAACCCGCAAAGGCAAGCAGAGCTGGGACACCAAACCCGCACCCCGGCCCATCCTGGGGGCCACCCCGGAAGATGCCGACGCCTTTCTCACCCAAATGACCGAAGACGCCTTGAAACGCGTGCGACGCGCATAGAGCGAAGGAGCTTAGGAAAAAAAATGTCACTTGGAACGATTCAGATTAACCGGCTCAACCTCATGCAGGGACCCCTGCCCGAGATCGAGCGTCACTTCCTGTTTATCGGGGAGGGCACCGTCAACCAGGGCAAGGTGCTTTCCGTGAGCAACGCCACGGACCTGGACGAAGCCCTGGGGGCGGATGCCTCCAACCTCAAGACCCAGGTGGAGGCCGCCATGGTCAACGCCGGGCAGAATTGGGGGGCCAGCGTGCTGCCCATCGCCGCCGACGGGTCCTGGGCCGATGCCGTGGACTACGCCATGGAGGTGACGAGCTGCGAGGCCATCGTCATCACCGACCCCGTGACCCAAAAGACCGACATCGAGGCCATGTTCACCAAGGCCAAGTCGATCCTGGCCACCTACATGCGGCCCGTTTTCTTCATGGCCAGCGTACGGGGCTGCGGAGTGGAAGAGGCCTGGGCCGATTACATCGCGGCCATCAAGCCCATCACCGACGGCGTGGCCGCCGACCAGGTGTGCGTGGTGCCTGCCCTGTGGGGACCGGACCAGGGCACCTTGGCCGGGCGCCTTTGCAACCGGGCTGTCACGGTGGCGGACACGCCCATGCGGGTGGCCACCGGTCCCCTCATCGGCACCTTCGGCGAGAGGCCCACGGACAAGGACGGGGTGATGCTCTCCATGGCTCACCTGAAGGCCCTGGACGCGAACCGGTTCTCTGTCCCCCAGTGGTACCCGGATTACCCCGGGGTGTACTGGGGCGACTGCAACATGCTGGACGTGCCCGGGGGCGACTTCCAGGTGGTGGAGAACCTACGCGTCATTCAGAAGGCCATGCGCCAGGTGTATCCCCTGACCGTGGCGCGCATCGGCGACCGCCGCCTGAACTCCACGCCGGAGTCCATCGCCCAGAACGCCAGCTATTTCATGCGGCCCCTGAGAAAAATGTCCATCGGGTCGCGCATCGGCAAGGAGATCTTCCCCGGGGAGATCCATCCCCCGGCCCGGGACGCCATCACCATCCAGTGGGTGGATAAGGACTCCGTGCGCATCTACATGAAGGCGCGGCCCTACAACTGCCCCAAAGACATCACCGTGAACCTGATGCTGGATCTCAGCACCAACGCATAGGAGTGACCCATGAAGCGAATCAGCAACAGCAGCTTTTCATTTAGCCTGGGGGATTTTCGCCTGCGGGCGGAGAAGGCCTCCCTCTCCATTGAAGACGGGCGGAAGTCCGTTCAGGACGGGGGCGTGCCCAACGGTGTGGGTGCCCGGGGCGGGCGGCAGCGCCTCCGGGAGACATCGAGCTGGACGCCCGCCTGATGGCCATGGCCATCCTGGCGGAAGAGGCGGCGGCCAAGGGCTCCTGGCAGGGCATCGAGCCCGTGGACCTTCAGTTCTACGCCAAGGGGACCAAGGAGGAGGAGAACGTGGAGGCCTTCGGGTGCCTTCTGAACCTCAAGGACATCATGGACTACGACCCCACCAGCGACAAGAATGCCAACCGGCTTTGAGGTGACAAGCCCCAACTTTGTGAAGCCGGATACCCTACCTCGATCCGGCCAGGGTGGAAGGGCTCACCGACTGATGGACATATTGGACCGCGCACAGATCCTTGAAGCCCGCGAGCGCAACGCCGCCGTGGCCAGCGCCCGGGCCGCCCTTCCCACGGGGCCGGGCCTTGCGATCTGCGCGCACTGCGAAGAACCGATCCCCGAAGGGCGCAGGAAGGCCATGCCCGGCTGCACCCTGTGTCGGGACTGTCAGGAAGAACTGGAGACCATGTGATGGAAGCAACACGAGGCATTCGCAACAACAACCCCGGCAACATCCGCCACGGCGACAACTGGGACGGCCTGGCCAAGGTGCAGCCGGACCCCGCCTTCTGCCTGTTCAAAACCCCGGAGTACGGCATCCGGGCCATGGCAAGGGTGTTGACCAACTACCAGCGCCGCCACGGCATCAAGACCGTGCGGGGCATCATCACCCGGTGGGCGCCTCCCAAGGAGAACGACACCGCCGCCTACGTGGACCATGTGGCCCAGGTGCTGGGTGTGGATCCGGACGAGCCCCTGGTGGTGACTGAGGTTCTGCCCCGGCTCATTCCGGTGATCATCAAACACGAAAACGGCCAGATGCCCTACAGCGACGACCAGATCGCCACGGGGATCCGCATGGCCACCACCTAAAAAAGGAGACGCCCATGTTTTTGACAGCCATTGCAAGTTCCGCTTCCCACATCCTTGGCCGCATGGCCCTGGCCGTTGCCAGTGAAAAGATCCTCACCCGCCTGGTGATCCTGGGGCTGAAGAAGCTGGCTAAACGGACCACCAACACGGTGGATGATGAGCTGGTGGCCTTCGTGGCCGAGGAATTGACCACCCGAGACCTGCCCGAGGCTGAAAAGGCCCTGGCTAAATAACCACAAGCCACTTTGAGGGGAAAGAGCTGTGACACACCCGACAAATGAACCTCTGTCTTTTCGTGACCTGGTCGACCTGGGTGCACGCTACGTCTGGCCCCTCATCGTGTGCTGGTGCGTTTTTAGCTACACCCAGACCTTGGAGGCCAAAGAAGAGATTTTTAAAACTCAGCTTAAGATGTCTCAGCTGGAGCTGAAGATAGCCCGGCATATTCCCAAGGCTGAGATTCACACGTTTGCGGACTTCAGCGCGCGCTTCTCAGACTTTGAAACCCGATTCGACAAACGCCTGGACGAACGCTTTTCCATGTTCGAACAGCTCATCAAAAAATAAGGAGAAAGACCCATGAGCACAAAAATCACCCTGACCATCGACGGCACCGCCATTGATTTCGACGTTACCCCCGCCCACCATGAGCGCCTGATCAACGAGATGCAGCCCACCGACAAGGTTCAGCCCACCCATAACTTCCTGGTGCGCTGTGTGGCCCCGGAGAGCAAAGAGGCCCTGAAGCCCTTCCTGGAGAACCCCACCCACGTGATGGCCATCGGCACCCATCTGATCAACAAGGTGGTGCCCGCCATCGAGGTGGCGGTGGGGGAGTAGAACGGATTGCCGCCGGGATAGAGAACTCCGCTCTATCCCAGATGACGGCCTTCTCCCACAAGTGGTTCCCGGGGCGTGAGGTGACGCCCAGGGCCATGGGGGAAGCGCTCTTCCTGGAAAAGGACTATTGGGAAAAACAGCGCATGGCCACTGCCGCAGGCGTGGCCATGGCGTTCAACGGAAGGTGATGCATGGCAAACCAGCTTCAAAAACTGATGTTCACCATCGACCTGATGGACAAGGTGACCGGCCCGGCGGGGAAAATCAAAAACTCCCTGGAAGGCGTGACGGACACCTTCAGCAAGGTGGCGGGCGGGGCTGCCGGGGTGGCTGCCGCCGGTTACGCGGTGTCGGCCCTGACCGCCCCGGCCCAGGAGTTCAACATGGCCATCGGCGAGGTGCGAAGCCTGGACGTTGCCCAGAACTCCCTGGACATGCTGGCGGACAAGGCCATCGCTTTTTCCGTGAAGTATGGGGAATCGGCCAAGGACTTTGTGTCGTCGTCCTACGACATCCAGTCGGCCATTGCCGGGCTCTCCGGAGAGGAGCTTTCCTCCTTCACCAACGCTTCCAACATCCTTGCCAAGGGGACGAAATCCGACGCCGCAACCATCACCGATTACATGGGCACCATGTACGGGATCTTCGCCGACTCCGCCAACGCCATGGGCAAGGCGGACTGGGTGGAACAGCTCACCGGGCAGACGGCCACGGCGGTGCAGATGTTCAAGACCACCGGCTCCGAGATGGCCGCATCTTTTTCCGCCCTGGGGGCCAAGGCCACTTCGGCGGGCATCGACCAGGCCGAGCAGATGGCGGTGCTGGGATCGCTCCAGGCCACCATGTCCGGCTCCGAGGCCGGGACCAAGTACAAAGCCTTCCTTGGCGGGATCGGCGGGGCCCAGGAGAAGCTGGGGCTCTCCTTTACCGACGCCAACGGGCGCATGCTGGGGATGGTGGACATCCTGCAGAAGATCCGGGGCAAGTTCGGGAGCACTCTGGACGTGGCCGAGTCCGACGCACTGAAAGAGGCCTTCGGCTCCGACGAAGCCGTGGCCATGATCGATTTGCTGTTGCCCAAGGTGGGCAAGCTGGAAGGCGACATGAACGCCCTGGGCAAGGTGAAGGGCATGGAAAAAGCCATGACCATGGCCGATGCCATGGTGGACCCCTTTCAACGGTTGAACCAGGGGACCAAGGCCCTGCGCATCGGCCTGGGGCAGGCGCTTTTGCCCACACTAATCCCTGTGGTGGAGACCATGGCCGAAGGGGCGGGGACCATGCCGGTTGCGGCCAATCCCACCCTGACCAAATACATCGGATACGCGGTGATCGGGGTGGCGGGCCTCACCGCCGGGTTGGCTGCCTTTGCCATGGCAGGTGGCGTGGCCAGTATGGCCACCATGGGCTGGGGCGTGGCGGTGAGTGCGGTGTCGGGCATCATGGCCGTGTTTCGGGGCGTGATGATCGCCGGGCAGATCGCCATGTGGCTCATGAACACAGCCATGTGGGCCAACCCGGTGCTGCTCATTGCCGGAGGCGTGGTGCTTCTCACCGGGGCCATTGCCGCCGCCATTTACTACTGGGACGACCTGAAGGCCGCCTTCATGGACTCCTCCTGGGGCAAGGCCATCATGGGGGGCATCGATTGGGTGATGGGGGGCTTTGCCAAGCTGGGGGACGCCTGGAGCTGGGTGAAGGGAAAATTCTCCTGGATACCCGGGGTGGGGGACGATCCCGTGGCCGAGGCGCCGAAGACGTCGCCTTCCCTGGAGGCGCCCAGGCAGGCGGCGGTGCCTGCGGGGGGCGTGTCTCAATCCATAGCCACGGCTGTCTCCAACACCAGCACAAGCTCTTCTCAAACCGTGCATGTGGGGAAGATCGTTACATCCCGGCCCATCAACGCACAGGAGGTCACCAGCCAGCTGGTGATGGCATCGTAAATGGCAATGTATCTTGACCTGTTGATTGAAGACGACGACCTGGTCCTGGACGACATGCGACACCATCACGGATCGGGACGTCATCGCCCAGGACCTGGTTCATATGATCCGGGAGGAGGGCTTTTTACCGCCCCTGGTGGGCAACCGGAACCGGGGGCTGGTGGACCGCACCAAGATGATGATCACCCTGGCCGTGGATAACGATGTGCGCATCGTGCCGGGCTCCGCCGCCATCGACGAGGTGAAACCCGGGGAATTCTATCTGAGGGCCGAGACCATGGACTTTGGCCCCATCGGCTTTTCGCTGGAGGTGTGATGACGGACGTATACGAGCAGATGCTGGTGGACGCGGGGATCCCCGTCTCCCAGGATGCCATGGAAACCGAGTGGCGGGCCATCAACGCCGAGGAGGAGGTGGGCATCGCCAACGACTCGGAGTGGGCCCCCTTCTGGCGGCTGATCACGGCCATCGCCACCAAACCGGCCATGTGGCTGGTGCAGCTCCTGGCAACCCAGGTGCTTCCCAACTTCTTCCTGAAGGACGCCACCGGGGCCTGGCTGGAGCTGCTGGCCTGGGCCGTGGACTTAGAGAGGAAAAAAGCCGCGACCACCCGGGGGGTTCTCGTGTTTACCCGGGAGGCCGCCGAAGGGGAGGTAACGGTGGAGGCCGGGATCCTGGTTGCCACGCTGCCCATCAACACGAAGATCTACCGGGTGCGCACCACCCAGGAGGTGATCATCCCGGACGGCGTGATCTCCGCCCAGGTGCCGGTGGAGGCGGAGATCCCCGGCACGGCCCACAACCTCGGGCCAGATCACCGTGCTGCCGGAGCCAGTGTCCGGAATTGCCGCCGTCACCAACGAGGCGGAGTGGATCACCATCGCCGGGGCGGATGCGGAGTCCGACGACTCCCTCCGGCTGCGATGCCGCAACCAGTTCTCCGCCGTGGGCCAGTATCACCACGACGCCGCGTACCGGGCGGATATCTCCCTGTTTGCAGGTATCCAGCCCGACTTCGTCTGGTTCGAACACGACGCCCCGAGGCCGAAGACGCCAACGCCTTCGTGATGATCGACTCCGGGTCAAGCCGTCCCAGTCCTTTGTAGACGGCATCAACACCTACATCCGGGACCAGGGCCACCACGGCCATGGGGACGATATGCTGTGCTTCCCCATGCCGGAGAAACCCGGGGAATTGGTGGTGACCGTGTACCACGACGGGGTTCTCTCCGGAGAGAGAATCGCCGCCCTGAATCAGGCCGTGTCGGACCGGGTGCGATTCGCCTTTCGCGAGAACCAGGATTTTTCGAAAATTACCCGGACCATGCCCTTTTCAAGGTTCTCCTTTTCCACACTGGCCTATGAGCTCCACCAGCAGCTTCCGGACTTAAAGTCCGTTTCCTTCAGCCTGGGGGACATCGTGAGCGCCATGGAGATCCCCACGCTCTCCTTCCTCACCGTCAACACGGAGGTGGCCTGATGACGGAACTACCCGCCTTTGATCTGCCCGTCTGGATGAACAAGGGCCAGGTGGCCAAGCTGGCAGCCGCCGCCCACCGCTGGTTCACCCGCCTGGGCGAATGGGCCCTCTGGCCCCTGAAGCAACTGGACCCCATGACCTGCCGGGAAGCCGTGCTGGAGCTCATCGCCTGGCAACGCGACATCACCCGGTTCAAGGGCGAGCCCCTGAACCTCTTCCGCCTGCGAGTCCGTCACGCCTACGCCAACGCCCGGGACGCCGGAAGCGTGGAGGGCTTCAAACAGATTTTCGAGCGCCTGGGCGTGGGCTACGTGGAGCTGGAAGAACGCATGCCGGGCCGCGATTGGGACGTGGTGGCCATCCGCCTATCCGACAACCAGCTGGCCCAAAATGAAAGCCTTTTGTCCGAATTGATTCAACACTACGGGCGGACCTGCCGCCGCTACGAATGGAAGATCATCACCACCATTCCCATGGAGATCCAGGTGGTGGAATTTTCCAATGATCACCTGACCGAAACAGCCATATTGGAGGAACCATGAGCAGTGCAATCACCGCCCTGGGCCAGACCCGCATCAACCAGCTACGGGGCGAGGAGAACCCCCTCGTCATCGATCGCATGGTGCTTGCCCTGGTCCCCGGCCTGGACCCATCCCAACCCGTGGACCGCAACCAGCAAATGCCGGACCCGGCCCACATCATCCTCCACACCATCGATGATGCCCACAAGGGCTACGTGAACCCGGAGCGGGTGGGTGTTCTTGTTCTGATCCTGGGCTCCGATGTCGGCGGTATGTCCTTTAACTGGATCGGAACCGTGGAGGCGGTGACAGGCAATGTGATCACGGTGACCACCACGCCGGAGACGCCCAAGAGGAAAACGAACCTGGGCACGAATACCACAGGGAACAACATCACCCGGAACGTGATGATGCGGTTCCAGGATGCCCAGGCGCTGACGGGGGTGAGTGTGTAGGCGGAAGCACTGGCAGTTTGATTACACCACGTGATCGCCAGCGAGGAAGCTGAGGAGCATGATGGGGATGCGGGGGGCGCATGGAGGCATTCGGGATGCCTTTGCGCAGCATGCTGGCAATAAGGCCAACCCCCACGGGGTGACTGCGGAGCAAACGGGGGCATGCACAGAAGATAAAGTGAAGACCCTTTTTAATCAGGGGATCGGGAAAATCGATTTCTTTGATTGTGAGGTGCCGCCAACTGGGTGGTTGGAGGCGAATGGGGGGGAGTGCCCGGAGGCCTCCGCAGTACTTAACGCACTGCTTGCAGGACGGCATGGGGTGGGGGGGAATGGGCGGAGCTTGTTGCCAGATCTCCGGGGGGAGTTTGTGCGTGGTTGGGATCACGGGCGTGGTGTTGATCTGGGGCAAAAGTGGAAGCAATTGAGACCAATAAGTCAAGGCTCACAATCATAAATTCAATACCTATAGCAAAAGTAGCCCCGGTGGTGGCGCCTGTTATGGCCCTACGGATAACTCCTCCGGAGTTAATACATCAACCACGAGAAGCACCGAAGAACCCGGCCGCACAAACATGGCTATGCTCGTACTGCTACACGGGAACTATGGAAATGAACATTGATATATCCATGGGATGAGCGAAGCAGAGAAGCCTTACCATCTGTTGAAAAACCTGATAGCCACTGTAACCCCATCGGGCGATGTGAAACAGCTATCCCCAGGCCCCAAAATATCCATTCTGGTTACGCAGTCCGCGCCGCCTTGACCGATGAAGGGTGGTTTCGGGAATGGGAGGTGGTCATAGACAAACGTGATACCACTTACTGGACCCAAGACGGAGCAAAACATATCATCACGGATTTGGCTGTTGATGTGCCTGCAGGGTGTCTCACAACCGAACCGTCGTCATCCTATCATCGGACTCACGATGGGTCTGTATGGATTGTGGATGTATTGATGCTATCCACTGCCAAGCGCCAGGAACGGGACGGAAAGCTTTTAGCCTCATACAGTCCCGCCATCGAACAGCTCACCCGCTGGATCGATTCCTCCGAAGACAACCCCAACGCCCAGGCCCACTACAAAACCCAACGCGCCGCCTGGCACGCATGGGCCGATGCCCTGTGCGATCTTCCCGACCAGCCCGGCTGGCCCTGGCCTGAAGGGGACGTCCCATGGCCCGAACAGCCCCCCAAACCCACGAGGTACACAGCCCCATGATGCAACTGGATGATTTTAAGGTCCCAGGCAAGAACCTGGTGGTGAAAGGCAACCTGGAGTTCCGGACGGAGGATATGGCCGGGGAGACATCGGGGACCGATGCCGTGGAGAAGGGGACCAAGCCCAAGATCCTTCGGGTGTCCCTTCAGATCCCTTTCACTATGGCAACGGACCTGGGGGGCCTGATCCAGACCGCCGAGACCTCAACGAAGGAGACCGGAAGATCTGGACCATCACGCACCCCACGGCCGATGGTGGCGATGCGCCCAGTGCAGTTCCGAGCATGTGAACTGGGAGGAGGCAGGGAGCTTGCAATTGGAAGGTCTCCTTTACCCTTCGGGAGTGCAAGAGCAACCCGGAACGGGTGGAGGTGCGCCAGCCGGTGAAGCTTCAGGCATCGTGGCGGAACGGGCGCGGGGCGGATTCTTTTGATGATGTTCTGGAAAACGCGGAGGCCTTGACGTGAAGCTGGAAAAGATAGTGATGGTGGCCGGGCAACCGGTGCCCCTGGTCCGGGAGCACGTGAGCCTGGATATCTCCACGCCGGGCCGACTGCGCCGTAATGGCGATAAGCCCCTTTCAGGTATTGTGGAGATGGCCATGGGCGATGCCCGGAAGGATCCGGTGGCGTTTTTCACCGGGTTTGTGGTTCGAAGCCACACGGTGGACGCCAGGCAGCAGCGCCTTTTTTGCCGCGAGCTTTCGGCGGTGCTGTGGGGCTCCTTGCCCGTGTCGATCCGGAACGCCTCCTTGCGGGACGTGCTGGGCGTCTACACCCGGAAAACCGGGCTCTCCTTCGTGGTTCCGGAGGCGTCCTATGCGGACACCCCATGCCCGGCTTTCCAGACCATCGCCAACGGCATCCACGGCCTGGATTCCATGGGTGCCGTGTTTTCCATCCCCAATTACATCTGGCAGCAGCAGGGCGATGGCCAGGTCTTCGTGGGGGCCTGGGAGGACAGCCGGTGGGCGGGTAAGCCCTTCACCGTGCCGGAGACCTTCTTCCAGGACGTGCAGCTGGACGGCACCAAGACCCTGCAAGCTATTCCCGGGCTGCGGCCCGGTGTGCAGATGAACGGGCAGTACATCACAAGCCTGCAACTCAAAGAACACTTTATGGTGGTGACATGCGCGAAGCGATTAGACGCATAGTGCTCCGGATGTTCCCGGAGCTCTCCGGAGGCTATCACCTGGACCGGTACGCCCGGGTGGTGAAGATCTCCGACCCGCCCGTGGCCGGTGCAACCTGTGACCGGTTCCGGCCCTACTGGGCGGCGGACATCGAGATCCTGACCCCCGAGGGCGAGCCCGCCCCGGATTTCCCCCGGTTCGAAGCCGTGCCCCTGCCCGTACCGGCAGCAGGGCCCGATGCCGGGCTTTTTCTTTGGCCCCGGCCCGGAACCATCGTCACCGTGCGGTGGGTGGAGGGCCGCCCCGATCACCCGGTGATCCAGCACGTCTACCCCATGGGGCTCTCCATGCCAGGGGTGCCGGATGGCTCCGGACTCTGGCAACAGCGCCCGGGTGTTCACCAGCTCCACGATGCCGCAGGCAACTGGGAGCGGACAACAGACCAGGACATCCTGGACGCCGCCCGGAACATCGAGGAGGTGGCCACGGCCCTGCGAAAGCTCCAGGCCCAGACCGTGGACGATACCGCAAGCGGGACCCGCTCCGAGTCGTCCGGAGAAAAGACGGTCACCGTCTCCGGCAACCATGCCGAGACCGTGGGCGGATCCTCCACCGAAACCGTCACCGGCCCCAAGGCCATCAACGCCGCCGCCGTGACCCTGGCCGCCCCGGCCATCACCATCGGGGCCCCGGGTGGCGTCTCCCTTCTGCCCACCCTAACCAGCGCCCTGGGCGCAATCAAGGATGCCCTGTCCGCTCTGGCCAGCCATACCCACCCCGGGGTGGGCCAGTCTTCTGCAGCCGGCACAGTGGCAGCCAAGGCCACCGCCGTGGCCGTTGCAAAATCCGACATCGACTCCATCCAGGCAAATGCAACTGGCTCCGGCCGATCCAGCCGCCGGTACCACTCCTTCCACCACACCTCGAATCCGTGATCCTCCAATAACAACGGGCTTCTCAGCCCACGGCACAGGCAAAATCCCTGTGCCGTTTTTTTAGCACCGACGGGAAACCACCCAAAGCCCCGCTATCCGTGAAAAATCCCAGACCCGGGAAAAATTTCACTCCTCCACACCTCACCTTCGATAGGCTTGGAGCGTTTTTTTGCAACTAAGGGGGTGGGTGCAACAGGGGGATGGGAGCCCGTTGTTACTGGGTCTTCGTCGATTTTCTCGAATTGCAGAGTTTGCATTGCTTCGCAGGTAATCGAAATCATAGTGAACTATAATAGAGCTTTTCTATAAATCTAAATGGGTATAGATGTGACACTTCTAACAAGTGTATTATATGGGGATTCATGTTGGGGTAACTTCAATTTTTCTATGGAAGGGTTGTGTTACCTAATAATTATATGGCATATAAACGAGGCTGTTCTGTTTAGATATACAAATTGTTTGGTTCTCCGTCATTCTTGTAATGGAGGCCGATCCCTCTACAAAGGTTAAGGACGAAGCCTGTAAACGAAAATCGGTCGAAATGGCTTAAGAGATGTAGCGGTTTTTGAGTAGCGAACTCCTTGCCTTTTTGTCCCAGACCTCGCTTTCCGAGGATAATCGATTCGGATGAAGCCAGATGCCCTATAAACATGACGGAAAGCTCATTGTTTCAAGTATAAGGCCGTTATAGCATGATATGCTGCAGTACTGTTCGCAGCCAGAAAGGACAGGTTAAAGACTAACGATGTTACGCTTCAAAATAATTCCTAAAAATGTCATTGATTCAGTACCGGCATATTGGCGAGCTCGATTTCGGGTCGCTGAGCACAATTTAAGTAATATTCTCAGCGGTAATCATTATACCGATCGCATGAAATTGTGTCGTGCTAATGGGACTTATCGCTTAAGTGTGATGGGTGAGGATTTATTTATTGTGTCTCCAGACAGGTGGTACATTTATAAAAACGGTGTTAGCGCAAGGGTCAATAAGCTATCAAAAACATATGGCTATGGAGACTATTACAGCATCTCTGAGTCTGATGTTGTAGTTGATATTGGCGCCAATATTGGTGAGTTCTCAATGTTTTGCAGTAAACTTGGAGCAACGGTTTATTCAGTTGAAGCAGATGATAATGTCTTCAAAACATTAACAGCTAATGCTGCTCAAAAAAATATTGATACGAACAACTACGCGATATGGAATAAAAATGAGCAAATTGAATTTTTCTCCGAAATTGACACCGCCGATAGTTCATTGATTCAGCCATTAGGAGGTGCTGTATCCATTACCAAAGAAGCCGTTACACTTGACTGGTTGATACAGCAAAAAGGAATCAATAAAATTAAGTTAATCAAGTGTGATGCTGAGGGTGCTGAACCTGAAGTTTTAGAAGGTGCTGCTAACGCTCTCAAAATTGCGGAATATGTTACCTTTGACTGTGGGAAAGAGCGAAGAGGAGAATCAACGATCGATGAATGCATAGAGATCTTGAAAAATAATGATTTCGAAATTCTCCAAGGGGAAAAGACGGGGCGATATATTCTTGTAGCGAAGAATAAAAGGTTCGTATGATTTAAGGGTTTGATAATGTATGGCTTGATTTGTGAAAGGATAATATTATCCATTCAGCGTTAGGCAGATGCATCGGCAACTCGATACCCCAACCCTGCTTGTATTTCCAAAAAGAAGGCTCATTACTAATCAATAGTGTGCCTTCTTTACATGCATGAATTGGCTGTTTTCCGTTACAGTTTCGTTACAGTTCGGCGTAAGTGTCCTATTTTATAGTGCTCTCTTAGAGACTTAAAATCCCTCGGCCGCAAGGCTGTACGAGTTCGATTCTCGTTCCGGGTACCATAAAAATTATTGAATTTCAGAGGATTATAAAGGGCCTCTCGATTGAATCGAGAGGCCCTTTTTTTTTGTCAAATGTTTTGGAATAGGTCCCAAAATGCTTGTCATTACGCTATTCCCGTACAGTTCCCGTATAGTTTCGGGGGGCTGGGAACTGACGGGAAATGTGCGGCTAAGATTTTGTAGTATTTAGTTGTTTGTGAAGTACTTCAATGTTTTGCGCTGAACGTATAAAAATACGTTAAAAAATTATTTTATAATATGCTACATGGTAAAAAATTGTCATCAATATTTTTAAATATTTCAAAGTGAAGTAGGCTATTTGTCGTCGGGGCTTTTGGGTGGCTGGATTGGCCCCAATGTGAACCTTTCCGACGCTTCGACCAGGTGCTGCGGGGAAGGATGGGGATAAACCATGGTGGAGGTGATGGACTTGTGCCGCATCAGCTCCTGGATGGCCTTGAGGGGTTCGCCCTGCATGGCCATGACACTGGCGGAGGTCATGGAAGTGGTACTTTTCGTATTCGGCGGCCCGTGCGGCTCGTTTGAACATCTGCCCGATATACGTGACGGTCGTCCATCTCCAGAGGGTTTTGCGCACGGGGGCTTTTTCTATCCGGGTGATGCAGCGCTCCGACCTATACGGCATGCTGTGATTGGAACCCCGGGACTCTTGAGCATTATTGTTTGGCTGAGATCCGCAGGAAGCACTTGGGGTTGTCGATGTCCTGGAGCGTAAGCCGGAGCGCCTCACCGGAGCGCAGCCCCAGGTAGGCCGTGAGGGTGCAGAAATCGTAAAATTCAGGGTCTTCGATCTTCCCCATGATCTCTGTGAGCCGGGGGGTTGGGATGTAGCGTACCGTTCTGGGTACCGCCGGTGCTTTTGGAAAGATCAATGGCTTGGCGTAGCCCCATTCCGTGGCTTTTTTTAAGGCCGCCTTGACATGCCGATATACCTTGGCCACGTAGGCCGAGGACAGTCCGTCCTGAAGAAGGCTGCTGGTAAGCCGGTCGATATGGCGCCCGTTGATCTCAATCATGACAGTACCCCCAACATTCGCTGGCCTTGTTCAGGGCCTGTTGATAGAGCTTGAACGTCCCATCGGCCCGGGTCGCCTTGATGTAACCAAGGAGTTCGTCTTTGTAGTTGCCCCAGGCAACTTCCATTAGGGAATCCTTGCATTTCTGTTCCATGAGAAGCTTCCTTGCAAGCTTCGGGTCTTTTGTGGCTCGGCTGTTCCCGGGGAGACAGAGAGCCTTCCGCCGGGTCCTTGTGTTGCCTTTGCTCTTGCTTTTGGATGTAGCAGGCTTGGCCTCTTCCCATTCCGCAAAAAAGCCTCCGTATGTCGGATGTCTCCAGAGGTGAGCAAGGCCATTGCCGACTATACAGCCTGGCAGTGCGAAAAGCTGGGCCGTGACATCAACCCCGACGAACTGGTTTTCCGTTTAAAGAGTGCCGGCGCAAAACGCGTGGTGCTGCGGTCTCCCTCTTTTCAAAAGCTGGCTACCACCTAGGTGGCCCAGGCAGGCACCCAAACCCTGAACTATGCGGGGGGGGAAGATGAGTAAGGCCTTGCCCGACATCTCCTTTTCAGACATCCTCCCCGCGTCTATCTCCTGAGACGAAAGCATCCGGGCAGCCGCCCGCGCTATCGATGGCGACCTGAAACAGATCAACCGGGCCATCGACTCCTTATATATGTACAGCCGGCGAGACGAGATAGAGGAGCCCCTCCTCACCCACCTGGCATGGCAGTTCAAGGTGGACTTCTGGGACGACAGCCTGACCCTTGAAAAGAAGAGGGCCCTTGTCCGGAACTCCGTGGCCCGTCACCGACAAAAAGGAACCCCGTCCGCCATCGAGGGCGCCATTGCCGACGTACTCGGCGGCGGTACCGTGGAAGAGTGGTGGACCTACGACGGCCAGCCCTACCACTTTCGGGTACGCGTGGAAGTCACCGAGCAGGGCGTCACTAATCAGGCCTACGCCTGGGCAGATCAGCTCATCGAAGCCTACAAGAACGTCCGCTCCAAGCTTTATGCCGTGATCAAATACCTGACAGGGCAGGGCACAATCCACATGGCCATGGCCGGACAATACGACGAAACCGTCTCCGTCTTCCCCTGGCAACCCGAAAACCTTGAAAAGTCCAGGCCGGTATACTTTGGCCTGGGAACCCAGATGATCGAAACCACCTGCATCTATCCCTAAAAAGGAAACACCAATGGCAGAATCCTATTTCACAACCTTAACCAACACCGGCAAGGCGATGTTCACCAACTCCCCGGTCCTGGGCAAGTCGGTCTCGTTTTCAACTCTGGTCGTGGGAGACGGCAACGGATCCTATTCGGGCCTGGATCTGGCGGCCATGCTGCAGCGAACGACCCTCATCAACGAAGCGTGGCGCGGCAGCATCAACCATATTTCTGTGCATGAACCCAACGAACTGGCTGGTGGTGGAGGCGTTAAACCCATCGGGTGTGGGGGACTTCGACACCCGGGAGGTGGGTATCTTAGATCCCGATGGTAACCTCATCGCCATCGGTAAGTATCCCCATACCTACAAGCCCAAGATTACCCAGGGTGCTTCCAAGGATCTCTACGTGAAGATGATCCTGGAGGTGACGGACACTGCTGCAGTGTAGCTGAAGGTGGCTCCGGCGGTTGTGTTGGCGACGAGGGCGCATGTGGCGGATGAGTTGAAGGCTTATCCGGAGATGGTAAGGAAGGATGAGCATGGGAATGTGTCGATTTCGGGTGATGTGAGCATCAAAGGGAAGAGAGTTTCATTTTACGAGCCGGGTGATGACATCAACTTGTCCTATGTTCCCACGGATGCTGACATAATCCGGCGGCGTATGCTTGAACGGGATGGGTCGAGCATCTTGCGGTTAGATTACCCGGATCTTTTTACCAAAATTGGAACCATGTATGGGGGAGTTGACGAATTGCATTTTAGTCTGCCCGATGACCGAGGCCTTTTTCCTAAGTATTGGGACCACGGGGCTGAGATTGATCCTGACGCTTGATCCCGAACAAATAGAGGGGATGGCATAACAGGGGATAATGTTAGTACAAAACAATTGTCTGATAATTAAGGAACATTCTCATGCATTAAACACTTTTGCGACAAATTCTCCTGGGCCTGGAGCAGCCTATGGCTCAACAACAAACAGTTCAGCAGCCATCACTTCTAAGTCGGGAGGTGCTGAATCCAGGCCTATAAACAGATATAAATGGGGGGGATTTTTTACTAATTGCATCTCTTTATAATGCACATCCAGAGACCGGCGAATACCTTGTGGAAAGAGACTCTATCCCACGTCAAAATCTAATGTGGTCTAACGAAACACATTCTTTGGAAGAACGGTGGCTTTATAATCCTAAAACATAATCATTGCAGTCTCCACCTGAAATCAGCAACAATGAGGTTGCTGTCTTAGAATATCACAAATGGGTTGTTAAGTCAGATTACCGTGGTCAGTTTTTTTTTGATACAGTTTCTAATGAAGCACATAGCATCTCGGAGATAAGAATTACTCCTGATTCTGCCTGGACGGATAAAGATCCTCTACCAAATTCGAGATGGAAAGGTAATGATTGGGAAACGGATCTGTCCCTCTGGTTGGATAATGTGGTTAGGCCGCAGCGGGACGCAAAGTTAAGCGAATGCGACTATATAATGATACTTGATTATCCGATCGACGTAGATAAAAGAAAAGAATGGAAAATCTACAGATCACAGCTTAGGGATCTACCGGAAACTTTAATCGCAGTTGCCGACTCAATTCCTTGGCCCGTGGTTCTTCAGCCGTGATGATTTGTGCCTGTTATTTCAATCTATGTTGAGATGTAATATAAAATGCACACTAAAATTGATTTTTATGCTTTGTGTCTTAGACGTATCCCCCCCCCCCAAAAAAAAAAAAGTTTTTATAGGGGTGTGTTTTAAAGGGTTAATTTTAATTCTGAGTTGCCAAATAGTTTGAAACTTTTAGCGAATGAAAGGGACGGAGTTTCAAGATCGATTTGTTTTAAATCGTTTTTAGTACAAGGCCCTATGTAGCCAATATGTTTGATCGCATTATACTTGACTTTTTTACATCCAAGTATTTTTTGTAGTACGTAACAAGTGCTAACTCGCTTATCGATAAATCCATAAACTGGACGATTAGACGTCAACACGACATTTATAAAGTCAAAATCAAATGTGAGCATTCCATCTTTGGGAGAAGCATAATTTGGGCCGTCAATAAAGATAAAATCGTAATCTCTATTGGGTAAATCTCTATAACCCATACCTCTATATATGGAATAAGCAAATTCTTGACGAGGGCTGCAGATGATTTCAACAAAGGGATTGATCGATTGGGGTAGTAGCTTTAATGAAAGTTGATAATATTCATCTATTTCTTCCATTGAAGTAATTCTACCCCCGAAGCCCTCCAATCTATTTTTTTTCAATGCTGCCGCAATAACAATGGTTGAAACCCCGGTGCCGCATTCAAGAACTTCATTCGGCTTTATTTTCCGGGTATATTTATATAGTTCCCAGTAGTCACTATAACTGCAACCTGTAGATTTTGTGTTATTCAGATATTCGGATAGCATCCCCCAAAGTTCAGGCCTTTTGCGAATATTCCATTTTGCACGAAGCTCAAAGTATTTTCTGAGTATTACAAAAAATTTGTTGTTTATCTGGGATATACTCATGTTGAATATTACGTTTTTCCATTAATTAGGTTAATCGTATAATTAGGTTAATCGTAGCAATTTAGAAAACCTGTTGTGATTATCATTTTGTTTAAAAATTTACAAGCGATTAGGCTCAATGAAAAGTGTGCTTTGAAAAAAGTGGCAGATGCCGTTGCGTTTAATAAAAAATGTCAAAAGTTTAGTTTTGGGATCTGCAGGGTTTCTGAATGAATAAGATAAAGGCAATAATGTAAGGTGGAGCGCTTCTTCATATTTGGGGAAGATGATTTCTGCAGCATGATACAGATGAAAGGCCAATGGTCATATATGGTTTTGATATTAAGTATACAATGGCATGTTAAGGCGCTGGGGTCGATTCCCGCCAGCCTTGACGATTTTAAGCAGGGGCTCCGTCTTACGGATCTTTGTCCGGAGCATGATCTCCCGGTATTGGGACAATTCACCTTCTGCCCATTCATTGGTGCGGGTGGTGGTGCTACGGTACATGGTTACAAACAGGCGCACCGTCTTTCCTGTAAGGCCGATTTCGACGATCTTGTTATGGATGTAGGCGATTCCGCCGATGGAAAAGCTTCCGTAGTCGCAGGGGATCAACACATGGGTCGCCGCCACTAGGGCATTGATGGTGAGAAGGCCCAGGGAAGGAGAGCAGTCCAGGAGCACGTGGTCATAGTTCAGCCCCTGGAGGGCCTTGGCCAGCCGGGACTCGGAGAACAGCTCCGGGATCAACAGATCTTCGGCACGCTTCAACGTCTCGTCCGCCGGGAGCAGATCCCGCGGTGAGGCCCAGGACATCCTTCACCACCGCCACGGGGATCCCCGCCTCCTGGTGGAGCACATGGCTTGTTGTGTAGGCACAGCCCGAAGCAAACACTCCGGCGGCGCTGGTGAGGTTCGCCTGGAGGGCCAGGTCCACAAGGAGAACCCGTTTTTCGCCAGTGCGAGCCCGGCGGCCAGGTTGATGGCGGTGGTGGCTTTGCCCACGCTTCCTTTTTGGTTTGCGATGCAGGTGATGTTCATCTTTTCAGCTTTCCTTTCTCCACAAGGCTTAAGGCCTTCACTTGCACGTACCCAACCTTTCCTATCAGCCACGCCACATGTCGATTGCTGGGCAGGCATCCGATCCCCGGATGGTGTAGGTCTTGCCATCATCGGGGCCGCCGATGACAGGGTGGTATCGTACAGGGTCGTTTTTCTTAAAGATGGGGTGGGGCTTACCGAGTAGGGTTGCCGATGTTTTCCGTTTTTCCGAGGCCGTAAGACCCGATTTTTCACGCTTCATGGCTCTCCTGATTTTGGGCGCAATTCACCCGTGACGGGAAACGCCCTTTTTGTCTGTCTTTTTGTCGTTGGATGTTGTGGCCGGAGTCTCACACAGCAGCCATCCATCAGCTCATTTGTTCAGCCTGTCTCATCAGTGCCGGGCGGCCAGTCCCGTGCAGACTCCCCGGGAAAGGGGCGTTTCGACTTCTTATCTTTCGCGTTGGCCTTCTCCCTCTTCTATTAAGAGTTGGTAACTTCAGGGGGAGCCGACCGAATGGCTTGGAGTCGTGAGAAATCAGATCAGGCCTGAGGTAGCGGGCCAAGTGATGTCATGAGAGACCGTTCACGTTCTTTCATTTCCATGACCTGGGACAACGAGGTGTCGCTCAGTGGTATCTTTTCAAGCCGAGGTAATCTCGTATCATTGGGCTGGATGCTCGCGCCGGTTACCAGCTCGACCATCTCATTGTAATAGACTTTCCAGCCGTCGCCGTTGAGGGGCACAGGTAATGAACAAGCCAGCTCCAGCAACTTTATCTTCTGGGCTTGACTCAAATCGGCCTGAGGGCGCTGGCTTTCGTCAGGGCCCAACTCATTGTCTTTCGTGGTGCCCTGTTCTTCCAGCTTTGCAAGAGAACGGAGGTTGGGCACCCACGAAGAGTCTGCACAGGCTGCCGCAAACATTTCGCAATCCCGGAAGTAAGAGTTTTCACCTTTGATGAGGGGCCATCGGATCTTTTTGGAGTCGGGGTCTCTGCGTTTTTCTTCGGCCAGGAGCATCCTGGCATATGCCGGTTCGGTATCTGCGTTCAGGTAGAGCCTTTGAAAGTCGCTATCCTTGCGGGTGAGGCGGTAGTGAAAAAGGTCCTTGAGCTGGTCCATGTCCACGGTGCGGATTTCCTGAGGTCTGAATGCGCCGTTCCTGTGAAGAGCCTCAACCACTTTGACCTGTGTTTTTTGGAACTGGGACCTGGATGAGCCCTTGACGCCGAACACCACACCCTGCCCCTTTTCCCTCAGCCATTCGTATGCCGTATCGATGCGTGCTTGGCCGTCCTCGTCGTCACCACACATACAGCCCAGGTCAAAGGTTGCTCGAAAGATGCCCATCGTTTCAGGGTATGCATTCTGGATTGGGTACCGGGTATTGAAAATAAGCTCCTCCAGCTCGACCCAGTTAGAGATGAAATCATACTCAATCAGCCAGCTGGTGAGATCCTTGCCCCAGGCCCTGACAACAAAGCAAAAGCGGTCCTTCCACATGGTGATCCCACATGTGAGGGCCACCGCTGAAAGAGGAACGATGCGCTTGGGAATTGTGGTGCTATGACTTTCGAGTAGCGCCATCGCCTGTTATTTCATTACATCTCCTGATTCGTTTTCCATGATTCCTGCTCCTTTTTTTATGTAGAGGGTTCTTTCCCCCTGGATTACGTTGATACCGCTATTAAAGCGTGGCGCGGGACCTGCCAGTGAGGGGCGGATCGGCCCCTGTGGTGGCCCGTGGGAAACCCCGTGTGTTACAGGGTGTTGTGTTTGTGTTCCGTGTGGCCCACGTTTTTTTTTTTTTTTTTTTTTTTTTTTTTGATTCCAGTATATTGCATTGCGCCGTTGCGTGTTCCTTGTTAAGGGAGATCCATGGATAAGATGGAAAAGACCACACACATTCACATCCGGTGTACCCGGGATCTCAAGGAGCAGCTCACGAAGATCGCTGAAGAGCAGGAGCGCATCCTTTCCCGGCAGGTGATCTATTTCCTGAAAAAATCCATCAAGCAACATCAAGACAGTGAGTCAGGTTGAGTCGCTGCTTTATTTACGGCTACCTGGATCTCTTCGGGTGTCCCTTCAATCCAAACAATAGGGTTGATGCTGGTGGCATTAGCCAATTCTTTGGCTTTTTTCCATGATGGCCGCTTTTTTTAGCGAATATTTCGCTCATAAAGCCTGTACTTAAATTCGCCTTTCTGGCTATCTTTATTTGCGTTCCACGTTTTATATCTCATGACTTAGGCTTTGGCGAATATTTATGTCGAGCATTATTCGCAATAGTCTAACTTAAAGATGTTGCTTTTTTCTTAGCTCATTGCGAACATATTTTTATTTTTGATCTAAGGAGGGCTTCTTTGGCTGGAGACGAGTACACTCATTTTTTGGCAGCACTTAAGTGGGAAGCTGCTGAAAAGTGGAATCGTCAACGAACCGCGTTGGCCGATAAGGCAAATATTTCAGGAGGCTTCTTAAGTGAAATTATTAATGGCAAGAAGACCGCCGGTTTTAAAGCTCAAACGGCAATAGCCAAGGCATGCGGTTACCAATACGATGAGTTCCTCGTCCTGGGACGTAAGCTGCTGGCCGAAAAAGCCTCAGGCAACCCCAAAAAAAACAGCGACACCAACCTGACAAAAGATGTACCCACCAAAGAAGTGAAGGTTGGTAAGAAGATGGAAGTTGAAGCACTGAAAGAGCTTCTTCAGCATTACAAGGTGATGCTGGAGGTGAACACGGCTGAACTCAGCGCCTTGCGTGACGAGATCGGTTACCTTAGAGAACGAAACCGCGAGCTGGAAACGGCTAAGCGGAGGGCGGAGACCAAAGACAAGCCGTCAAAGCCTGAAAAAAACGGCCGTGTGATTCCCATGCACAATCGCTCTAAGGCGGAGGTGCATTTTTTTTACCCCGAAAGGGAACAATGTTCACGAGAAAGGAGCGTTATAAATAGCTAGTGGATGTGTTGCCGGGCTGCGTGAGTGGTCCGGTGATTTTGTTTTGGGAGTTTATATCTAAGGAGTGAAGTTTTGATTAAAGGTCCAAGTGCTTTTATTGAAAAAAAGTTTATCGGTAACCCCGTCGAAATTGGAACGTCAAAAAGCAAGTATGATAACTTCCTTATGGAGAACGAGACAGTCCAGATGGAGTTCAAAGGAATCAGAGACGCACTTATTTTTACTGATTTAAGGTTGATCGTTGTTGACCCTCAGGGACTACGCGGGAAGAAAGTCTGCGTTTCCTCGATTCCCTGGAAGTCTATTTCCGCCTTTTCTCTGGAGAACTCGGGAACCTTAGATTTGGATGCCGAATTGAAGATCTGCGGTTCAGGGTTTGGTATTTGCGAACTCCAATTTACAAAAGGTGTGGATGTTACGAAGGTCAATGCCTTTATAAATCAAAAAATTTTTATGTAATGAGTTTGATGGGGCCGGGCTGTGAGTGCGGCCCGGCTTTGTTGTTTTGATTGAACTTGGTATGAAGGAGAAGACATGGATGAATTTGGAAAAAAAAATGATGATCAGGCTAATGCGTCTGTGCCCCAGTGGGGTGGGCTCCCATGGTATGAGCAGAAGGGAAAAGTGATTTTGTTTTTGATTGTTTTTTTTCCAGTGGGGCTCTATGGACTTTGGAAGAGTGAGCAATTCGACAAGAAACCGAAGGTTTTTTTAACATGTGCTGTGGCGTTAATTGTTTTGATTGCTGCTACGGATAATACGCCCACGTCCACGTCCACGAATACGTCCACGAATACGACAGCAACAAACCCAGCACCCCAAAAAGAATGGTACACCGGTGGTAACTTGAATTCTGGAGGTGCGCTTGGCTGGCAAGATGCTGATTATGCCAATAAATTAGCCACGGCAGGCGGTATGTTCGCGGCTTTATGGAGCAAAGAGGCCTTCATTCCGGCGATTCAGAATCAAATTCGATCTATGGATGACATGAAGCCTTACGCAAAAGAGTTGGTCGTATTTATGGATAAGGCAACAGAAAAGAATCCTGATCCTGTCGAAAATGAGAAAATGTATGCTAACCAAAAAGTTAGCGAAATGGCAGTTATTGGCATGGTGATGATGGGTTGGATAAAAAGTTAGGCTGGTGGTCATATGAAAGGTGCATTTGCGGCTTTGAAGAAAAAGAGTTGGCTACTTTTTCTGGTTGGGTCCCTGATGCTTTTGACAATCGGTCTTTCGGCTGCTTCTTTGGGGCCCTACCACGGAAACAAGAGGTCCCATGTGTTCCCTCAGTCCTCTTGCCGATATTACAAGTGTAAAAACTGTACGGTTGTTTTTGAAACAAGGGAAGAAGCTGTTTCAGCGGGCTACAGGGCTTGCCAGATTTGCCAGCCCTGAATAATTCATAGCCATTTCTTCTATTCAGATGGATGACTATGGTTCTTTTCTGTCCCCGCTCTATCGAGCGGGGACTTTTTTATGGTATTTCAGCGTAAATTTTTACCTCGGTCAGCGTGTCGCCCAGGGTGATTTTTGCCATCTCAACATCATAATGGGATTGGGTGTTTATCCAGAATTTTACGGACGTACAAAAGTACCGGGACAGGCGCAGGGCGGTGTCGGCGCTGAGGCCCTTTTTTCCATGGACGATTTTGTTCACGAGCATGGCCGGAACGCCCAAGTCCTTTGCCAGGCATCTTTGGCTTATCCCCAATGGGTTTAAGAATTCTTCGAGAAGGATTTCGCCGGGGTGGGTCGGGTTAAAATCTTTCATACGCATTTCCTCATGGCAATCAGACGTTTCACCACGTTCTAAGGCGTTACATCCGGTCTCTGAGCAGATTTGTCAAATACTGGTTCAGGCTTAGGCCTTCAGCCGCCGCTCTGGTTGCGATTTCGGCATGTAATTCAGGTGGGGCCCTCAGGTTGAACTTTCCAGAAATACTCCTTGCGTGGGTTGATCCCCTCCTCTTCACACATCTCAAGGAAAGCCCTAAGGGAAATTTCCCCTTCTTTGCGAAGCTCATTTGTAGTGGCTCCGTAAAAATCGGAACCACCGTTAAGGCCGACAAACTCCCCACAGAAGCTATCGATCTCTGGGTCATATTTAATCACGGCGTTATAGCCGTTTATGGTCATCACGTTCTTCATGGTTTTATCCCGTTACGTTCAAGCCATTTTCGAATAGAAGCAACCGCACCTTTGTTTGTGTTCGGCGATGGGTGCGGTCTGTGAAATACCTGGATCTCTCCGAAAAGCACCACACCGATGCGGGAGCCTTCGCGCTCGCTAACCTTTGCCCCCAGCTCCTTAAGAAGCGCTCAATGTCGGCCCATTTGATGTTGCCACTTACAGGCCTGGTAAGGATCTTGTTGACCTACTTGAACCGCTTGATCACCCGGAACGTGCCGCCGGGTTTCAAGGGCGGGGCCACGATGACAAAGCTGGCATCGTCCCGATGGCGCGAGGGATCGTAGCCGCCCCAGACCGGGCAGTTGCCGAAGGGGCTAAGGGCGGTCGGGTCAAGGTCTTTCCATTGGGAGATATCGGTGGGGCACGCCTCCAGGTCGGCAAAGCGGAACACCCCGAAGGTGTCGTCGATGCCGGACCCCGAAGAGGTCTCCGCCAACTCTGAGGGGAAGTACTCCAGCTCCAGGTCTTTGCGGTCGAACAGATCGCAGCCCCCTGCCTCGGCATCGTTCAGGGTGATGAGCTTGCGCCAGGCGTTGTCCGGACAGAGGATGCCGGACTGCATCTCCTTGAAGCCGGGGAACTCCACCCGCTTTTTCTTGAACCGTTTGTTGGAGCGGTACCCGGTCCAGAGGTCGTAAGCCTCATGGGTGACGGCGGACGGGGTGGAGAAGACGGTTTTTCTCCATCGCTTCTGGGAGGCCATGCCCGAGGCCACTTTGTAGAGCTCGTTGAACTTCTGGATCCAGAAGAACTCGTCAATGTACACGTTGCCCGTATGGCTCTGGACGGATTTGGCTTTGTTGGAGAGGAAGTGCAGCTCCGCCGGGCCTTTTTCCGTGTTGAGTATGATGGGGTTGCCGGACAGCTCGATGTCGAAGTGCTGCCGGGCGATGCCCACGATGTACCGTCGGAACACCTCGGCCTGGGCCCGGGTGGCCGAGAGGAAGATCTATGGGGCCGGCGAGTCTTCAGCGGCCGGCACGCTGGCTGCCAAGGCCATCATCGTGGCCGTTGTAAAATCTGACATCGACTCCATCCTGGGCTAAAACACAAATCGACGGCTGATCCAGCCGCCTGACTCTCTCCTTCCACCACACCCCCAACGCCCCGCCACCTCTTAAGAATTTCATTCCTCCACACCTCACCTTTGATAGGTTTGGAGCATTTTTTTGCAGAAATGAAGTGGGGTGCAGGGTCACTATAATGGCCGTGAGTACAGAAGTTTCTTTGCACTTGTTACTTCTTGTGTGATACTGATGTTTTGATATAGTTACAATGTTTATCTATCTGGAAAGATGAAAAATAGTCGAAATCAACTCATGGGGGACATGATGAAAAAGATCTTGATTCTTTTAATGGTAGTATTTGCCGGATGTGAAAGTGACGGTGGAGATACGATAAATCATGAGAATGCTGTTAGCAGTGAACAATCGATTCTTTCTGTAGGAGATAATTGTGCCACAGCTATAAAAAGCGATGGAACGCTTTATACATGGGGAAACAATTACTTTGGACAATTAGGAGACGATACAACAATTCCACAAGACACTCCTATAAAAACCAGCATGGATAGTGATTGGTTTTCTGTATCAGCCGGAGGCCATCATATGGTAGCAATCAAAAATGATGGAACCTTATGGGCTTGGGGATTTAATTCCTCTGGGCAAATTGGTGATGGAACAACAATAGATAAACACACTCCTATTCAAATTGGAAATGATTGCAACTGGGCTTCAGTATCAGCTGGAAGATCCCATACTATGGGGATCAAAACCGATGGTACACTATATGCCTGGGGGTGGAATTATTATGGACAGTTGGGCGACGGATCAACAGATGATAAAACAAATCCTATGCAAATTGGCAGCGACAATGATTGGGCCATTGTCTCAGCTGGCGATGAATATACAATCGCTATCAAAACAAACGGTGCTCTTTATGCGTGGGGAAGAAATTGGACAGGTCAACTCGGGACAGGAGACCTTGAAGACAGACTTACGCCAGTTCAAATTGGCAGCGAAAAAGATTGGTATTTCATATCTACGGGCAGTATCCACACGGTGGCAATAAAAAAGAACGGGTCACTTTTTTCTTGGGGTAGACAATTTGGTGACCCCGAGGATAGGGTGTTGGAAAACCCATCACCCCTTGGAAATGATAAGGACTGGGCCTCAGTCTCTGCAGGATGGTCCCATACGATGGCAATGAAAAAAGATGGGACACTCTATGCGTGGGGAGATAATGAACACGGCGAACATGGTAATGGAACATATTCAGCGCAAAAACTTCCTGTAAGGGTTGGCAAGGATAATCATTGGACAGCAGTCGCAGCCGGTTCCAACCAAACGGTCGCGTTAAAAGAGGATGGTACGCTTTGCTCTTGGGGAAGAAAAAGAAAACCAAATATATGGCTCTATGATAAAATTACGCTTAAAAAGCCTAAGCCTGTCCAAATAGGAACAAAAAGCGATTGGGCTGTTGCTGCTGCAGGTGAAACTCACACAGCTGCAATTAAGACGGATGGCTCCCTTTATGCTTGGGGCTCAGGAGTTGGTAGCGGATTGGGTTTAGACAAGCAAGTTCCCACTCGTATTGGCTGTGAAAACGATTGGGTTGCTGTGTCTTGTGGGCAATATAAAACTATAGCTATTAAATCCGATGGAACCCTATATGGATGGGGAGCTATAAACTATCTGATAGGTGATAGTTTACTGGCAATGTCAACCTGTCCATTTCCGATAGGAGAGGATAATAACTGGGCCTCTGTCTCTTGTCGAAAGAACCATACAGTAGCGATTAAAACGGACGGAACGCTCCATTCGTGGGGATATAATTCGTATGGTCAACTCGGAGATGGGACAACTGTAGATAAGTATAAATTCGTTCAAATAGGAAACGATAATGACTGGGCTTCAGTTTCTGCTGGTGACGACCACACTGTGGCCATTAAAACTGATGGCTCTCTTTATACATGGGGCAACAATCAATGTGGACAACTTGGCGATGGAACATTAGCTGACCGAACTGAACCCATGCAAGTAGGCGACGATTATGACTGGGTCGCTGTTTCTGCCAGCCCTAATTCAACTATTGCGCTTAAAAGCAATGGCAGAATTTATGAATGTGGACGGTCTTATATGCTCTCTTCTGGCGGAGCTGGTGGGGATACCCCCCACGCTGTAGGTATCCATAGTAACTGGGCTACTATCTCATCAAGCGATGACCAATATGTAGCTATCAGTGATAATGGTGGGCTTTACTTCTGGGGCCATTATATTCAAGATGATATTATTAAAATCTTGAGAATGCCAACTCAAATTGAAGACGACAACAACTGGTCTTCTGTATCAGCCGGACCTAATCATACCGTGGCTATTAAATCCGATGGAACACTCCATGCGTGGGGGTTGAACACCCATGGGCAACTCGGTGACGGTAATGCCTGGAACCCTAAACCTGTTTTGCTTCCCTGGTAATCGATGAAGTGGCATGTTCTCTCCCCAAAAAAGTAAATTCAGTGCCCACTGAAATATCATTTGGGTGGAGATTAGCAGGCTTTTTTCGTTATAGTTTGGCGTAAGTGCGCTATTTAATAGTGCTCTCTTAGAAACTTGAAACCCCTCAGTCGCAAGGCTGTACGAGTTCGATTTTTGATCAGGGTATCATAATTGAATGTACGGTTTCAGTGTCTTAAAAAAGGTTTCTTGTCGTTGTGGCAGGGAACCTTTTTGCGTTTGAAGTGAGCCTCGCGACCGCTGGGCAAGTAGAGTAGATGTTGCGTAAGCTGCTCAGTTTCTTAATGGACTTCATGACTTTATGGATGGCGTTTTGTTTCTTGGCCTCTAATGGGTGCGGCGGATGTGGATCCCGTTGAGGCTTTAGCGTTGCCGTAAGAGTGTGTTATCTTCGTTTGGACTTACTGGTGTGGACGTTCAGTACTTGCTGCCAAGGTACGCCCTGAAATGCCTTTGGTGTAGACTGGACAATCGATGAAAGCCGGAATTCCAATGGAATAATCCAGGAAACCGCATGATAAGGACCTTCTCCAGATGTGCGATAAGCTGGGGGGCTGACCAAGATCAAGGAAAGATGTCGTTGATTGTAATTTCGGCGTTTGATTTGAGCAAGGTGCCTATCAAATAAGTAAAGATTTCATGAGAATGCAAGAGCCCCGATAAGTAGTGTTGTGGAGATTGTTTTTTTGCTTAATTCTTGTTGATGAAAAGCTAAAATTATGTATATGGTGCGCTGTTGAGTATGGTTTGACAGGGTGAGGAATGTGAATTCTCACGGAACGCAATCGGTTCCGCGCCCTGTGTTGCTACTGTTGTGGATGATATGAGTTGTTTTAAAAGGAGGAAAAGATGGCCGCACTGGTGTTGAAGAAATTTCATCTGAACAAAGAGGCTAAAAACGGTGAAGACTGTCTGCATGTTATCGGTCGGCAGGGAGGTCTTGTCGCCTTCTTGCTGTCTTTGATGAAGATAGACCCTACAACTGAAATTAAATGCAATGACGAAAGGGTTGAAGTCACTCAATCCAGCTTTTTTGGAAGGCAAACCATCAACATTCCATTGGTTGCTATGACCGGAGTTATTGGTGGCTTTCAAAAACCTAAGGCATTGTTCTTTGCTATCATTGCCGTTTTGTTTGGTGGGGTGTCTTTATCTGTGGAAGCTGGGGCGGCCGCGGCCATTGCCTCATTGGTTATTGCCGGGGTATTGACCGCAATATATATGCTGAAGCAAGAGATGGCGCTGAATGTCCAGAACGGTGGCGACACCTTGTGGGGATTGTCCTTTAAACGCAGTGTTATCGAAAACGTCACCGTTGATATCGATAAGGTAAATGAAGCCGTTTCATTGATAAATAAAAACGTCTTGGCTTCTACTAAAGGTTAAAAGAAAAAAGGTGGTTGGCCAGACCTTGCACTCTTCGTATCTATCGGGCTGATCCATTTTTATTGTATATCGTAACAGATCTTGTACCAGCAAAAACCCCGCTGCCTCCAAAGGCAACGGGGTTTTTTATTTCATCATTCAGCCTGATGAGGTCATCTGAGATCTGAATAGGAATGGGTCGTTTTTTGCCTGTGGAGGAAATCTGTATTTTGTTCGCAGGCAGGTAAAGAAATGTGTGGTGGGATTGGCGGGAATTCGGTGTGCACGACGTATTCTACTACTTTCGCGCGAGGTAGCTGCGGCTGGCTTGTTGTCTGCGCTTGTGGCCCCGATTATCGAATCTATTGAGTGTGCCAGAATGTTTCAACAGCTTGGCCTCCGGTAGCATTACCGGAGGCAACGGGCGCTGAAACTGGTGTCGTTTTTTATGTTCAATCCGGCGTGGGCTAAAATCGGACGGTTACACGGGCCCCCCACTCGGCCGGGGGAGAGTAGATGTTGTAGATCCCTGCAAAGCCTAAGGTGTCGTATGTGGTGTCAAACACATTGCGGCCGTAGAGATAGACATCGAAGGACTGGGCTTCGTAACCCAACTTGACGTTGACCAGTTCATAGGCATCCCGCTTTGTGGTGTTGGTTTTGTCCAGATACATGTCGCCGTAGCCGGTGGCATCAACCTGGGCAAAGAGGCCCCGGGCGTCGCGGTAGGCCAGGCCGCAATTGAAGCTGTATCTGGGGGCGAACCGGTTTTCGTTGCCGCTGTAGTTGCCCAGGGCGTCTTCAAAGGAGTCAAAGGTGGTTTCATTGAGCCCGAGGCCGCCAAAGAGGGTGAAGCTTGTTCCCAGAAGTGCCGTGAATTCGATCTCTGCGCCCTGGGAGGTGGCTTCAGCCGCGTTGGATGTGTAGGTATGGGTCGGGCTCGATTTGGAGATGTGGGCCGTGACCTGCATATCCGATATATCCATGTAGTAGAGGTTGGCGTTAAGGGTCAGCCGCTTTTGGAGGAGCCGGGATTTGAACCCGATGTCGTAGGAGTAGAGGGTCTCTTCGTCATAGGTTGTGGGGTAGCCGGCAACGGCGTATGGGTTGAATCCGCCGGAGCGGTAACCCTTTGCGATGGTGACATATCCCATAATGTCCGGCGTGATATGGTAGTTGACAGCCACTTTGGGGGAGACTTCGTCATAGGTGTTCTTCTCGGTCAGGCCTTTGGTCTTGTCGTCGAGTTCCTTTTTTTCATCGTCGTAGCGGAGGCCTGCGATGATGTTGAGGCGGGGCGTGAGCCCGTAGTTGATGTGGCCGAAGATGCCGAGGGAGTCCCCGTCAATGGTCTGGAGAACGGTCATGGGCATGGTGCCCGTCCACCGTTCATCGATGTCGTTTTTAAAGATGTCTCCATACAGCCCCATGAGCCAGCTGAGGGCACCTGAGGTGCCGCTGAGACGAAGCTCCTGGGAGCTTTTTGTGTAGACGTTGTCCAGAAAAAGGTGGCGCTCCAGCATGGGGTTGGAGGTGAAGTCGTTGTCCTGGACCTGTTCGCCGTGAAACCTTCGATGGGTGGTCACCGAATCGATGGCCACGTCCGGGGTGAGGTCCCCATGGACCTTCAGGCTGGTGAGGTCGTTGCTGGAGGTGTTCTCTCCCTCCAGGTCGGATGATACCTCCCGGTCCGGCTGGAACGTGTTCCCCAGGCTTCCTGCGCCATCGTCGAAGCTCACGATGCTCTTGATCAGGGTGATGTCCAGGGTGTCGGTGGGGGCAAGACGCAGGTTTACCTTTCCATAGTTGTGTTCCCGGTCATCCACCTCATCCCCTGTGAGAACGTTTTTAACATACCCGTCTTTTTCATAGTGGCGCAGTGAGACGCCCAGGAATAGCTTGTCTTGAATGAGGGGCCCCCCGATGGACGCAGAGGCCTCGCGCAGGTTGTCGCTGCCGGCCCGCACGCTCAGCTTCCGAGTGGGTTCGTTGTCCAGTTCCGTTGTGATGATGTTGAGAACGCCGGCCTCGGTGTTCTTGCCGTAGAGTGTCCCCTGGGGGCCTTTGAGGACTTCGATGCGCTCAATGTCCAGGATCGGGTCGTTGATGCCGATGCCCATGGTCATGGGGACGCCGTCCACGTAGACACCCATGGTGCTCTCCAGGGTAATGGCGTCGGCAAAAAGGCCCCGGATGGAAGGGGGGGAGGTGGTGGAGAAGCCCAGGTCAAACATCATGAGAGACGGGGTGTAATTGCTGACGTCCCGGAGGACGCCTATTTCCCGGTCCTCCACGTCAGTGGCATCAAGAAGGGTGAGGCTGATGGGGATCGCCTGGGGATCTTCACTTTGTTTCTGGGCGGTGATCACCACTTCTTTCAATGCCCGGGGTTCGGGTGTGTTGTTGTCGTGGGCGAAGGCGTTGCCGAAAATCAAAAGGCAACAGAGAGCAGTTGCTGGGAGAATGGTGGTGCGCATGTGTCTGAATTCCTTTTTTCGGTATGGCTGGGCCGGCATGTGGTGATGCAACAGAGGAAACGGTATTCCCACCTCCCCTTCCCATGGAAAAGGCCTGGTGTGGGGCAACTCCCCAGCATTTACGCAGTGTCACTGTGGCGGGGGGGATGATTTGTTTGGGGTGTCGAAATTTATTTTTGGCTCCAAGGACGTTAATATGAGCAATTGAAATAGTCAATACGAAATGTCTTTTTAGAGTGAATGAAAGGGTACGCTGATACTGCCGGTTCTGCGGCGGGCTTTCGGTTTAGCCCATTCATATGCAAAAGACTCGGCACCAGCAAAAACCCCGCTGCATTTACATGCAGCGGGGTTTTTTATTGTATCGTTGATGTGTGGACTATGGGTGCGGTGGGACCGTATCCGTTTGGGTCAGAGCCTTTCAAAGTAGAGGATATACTCACCCTTCGGGCGGGCCGAGTGCACCCATCTTCTGCGTTATCAGAGCTTTTATAAAACCACGACTTCTGCAGCTCTGATGCCTTGAATATGGGTGCACTCGACTCGTGAAATATCCGGGCTATGCATGGATACGAAATCATCGATGATGGTCCTTATTTCTGAGGGGGAGGATCCGCTTTCGAGGTATCAGGCAGGGGGCTTTGATTGGGCCAGCAGGCCGTGGGCGCGGTCTCTGATGGGGCACATTTAATGCAAAACTGCATTGGCACGCCTCCCTTCCTTGGAAAAACCCTTTGAAACACGCCCTGTTGAGAGATTATGCAAAAATGCATTGGCACATCAAAGCAGATAAAATGCCAAGAATCCGGCCTGTTGCCTGAAATAAAATGCATGTTTGCATCAACGCTCCTTCTGCCGTAACATAGCCCGCCGCCAAACCCGCTGATTATCATTATCAAATTTTTTTATTTCAATTTGGCATGTGTCTTGCTGTTATCCGGTTTTCGATAAATTATTCTTCTGATTTCAATCAACCGCAAGGTCGACAGAATAGATACAAGGAGTGTGGTGACATGCTGAACAGGTTCCAAACACTGGATAACGCCGGAAAAGAGAAACTTCACGCCGCCTGCATGGAGGTGCTGGGATCCACAGGGGTCATCTTTGAAGACGACGAGGCCCTCGAGATCTTCAAGGCAAACGACTTCAAGGTGGAGGGGAACAAGGTCTTCTTCCGGGAAGAGCAGGTGAAAAAAGCCCTGGAGACCACTCCGTCGGAGTTCATCATCCGCGCAAGGGACCCTGAAAAATCCGTTCGCATCGGTGGGGATCACTTTGCCCTGAGTCCCGGCTGGGGGGCTCCTTTTGTGATGGATGCCGACGGCACCCGGCGTTCGGCCACCATGGGCGATGTGGAGAACCTCCTCAAGCTGGTGCAGGGATCGCAGTATATCGACATGACCGCCAGCGGCATGGTGGCCCCTCCGGATCTTGATCCCAAATCCGCATCGGCCGAACTTTTGGCCTCCACCTTCATCTATTCGGACAAGCCCCTCACCGGCAACCCCTCCGGTCGGCAGAACTCCGTGGAGCTTCTGGAGATGGCGTCCATTGTGTGGGGAAGCCGCGAGGAGGTCATCAAAAGCCCGGTGTCCATTACCTCCATCAACCCCACATCTCCCCTTATCTATGGCCCCGAGGCAGCCGGCAGCGTCATCGAGCTTGCCCGCGGCGGCCAGGCCCTTCTCATCTCCAGCATGGTGATGGCGGGCCTCAGCGGCCCCATCACCCTGGCCGGAACCGCCGTGATTGAGATGGCCGAAAGCCTTGCAGGCATCGTCCTTGCCCAGCTTGTGCGCCCCGGTACCCCTTGTGTTTGCGGGGGCACCTCCTGCGGGGCCGATCTTCGTCTCTGCGCCGCCACCATCGGCAGCCCCGAGCTCCTGAAGCTGATGAACATTTCCAACCAGATGGCCCGTTACTACGGCCTTCCCTGTCGTTACGGCGGCGGGCTCACCGATGCCCACTGCTCAGACATGCAGGCGGCGATCTCTGGCTTCCCCGCCACCGCCCTGAGCCTTGCTGCCGGGACCCACTACATGCACCAGGCCTGCGGCATCCTGGGGGCTTACACCGCCATGAGCCTGGAGAAATTCGTCATGGACGAAGAGCTGGCCGGAATGGTTCGAAGGGCCCTTGAACCCGTGGAATTCACCGATGAGACCTTGAACCTGGATGCCATTACCCGCATAGGGGCCGGCGGCAGCTTCCTGATGGAGCCCATGACAGCCATGCGCTGCCGCACGGAATTTTTCCTTCCCACCCTGGCCTATCGCAACAACCACACCAAATGGGTGCAGGAGGGCAGCCCTCAGATGCTCGATACCGCCGCGAAGCACGTTCAGGAGCGCCTGGCCGCCTACACCAGGCCGGACATGGACCCTGCCATTGAAAAGGATCTGAAGGCCTATATCGAAACACGGCGCGGTTCAGCCACCACCGCAGCCTGACCCGGGTATTTCATGAGACATAAGGGTGGCTCGACCCGTGAAAGACGAGGGCTCACCCGGATATCCCATGGGAAAACGCAACGCCGATGAATTGATGCCAGTGACCGTGGAATCAGGCGGCACATGACATATCCGGGCTACGGGTCATCCAATCATACTGCGGCCGCACCTCTTGTATGGAGCGAGAGGCGGCCGCGCATTCCAACCACTATGACAGGACATTGTATGTTACAGGACGGATGTAAGGAAAACCAAAGCGTGCTGAAGCGGTACTTCGGTGCCGAGTTAGACATCACCATTTTTTATTTTATTATTACCCTCACCGTGCCCTTTGTTGTTTTAGGCGCCGGCTGGCCGGACCTTCTGAGCAAGGTCTGCGGAACCGCCGTGGGCTATGTGTTTAAGGTCTTTCAGTCCACCTACCTCCTGGGAGTCACAGGGATTCTTGTCTTCTGCCTGGCCCTTGCCTTTTCTCCCTATGGCAAGGTGCGCCTCGGCAAGGACGACGAAAAACCGGAGTTTTCAACCTTCAGCTGGTTTTCCATGCTCTTTTCCGCCGGCATGGGCATTGGCCTGATCTTCTGGTCCGTTGCCGAGCCCCTGGTGCACATGGCCGCTCCCCCCACGGGTGAGGCCAACACCTTTGAAGCGGCCCGCCTGGGCCTTGAGCTTTACTTTTTTCACTGGGGCTTCCACGCATGGGCGGTCTACGCCGTCGTGGCCCTGACCCTGGCCTATTTTCAGTTCAGAAAAGGGGAGGGCGCCCTGTTCTCCAGCTGCCTGATTCCCCTCATCGGCAGGAAGCACGCCAACGGCCTGGTGGGCCGCCTCGTGGATACCTTCGCGTCCTGGGCCACCATTTTTGGTGTGGTTACGGGCCTGGGCATGGGCGGCATGCAGATGGCCAGCGGCATCAGCAGCCTGTTCGGCATTCCCGGAGGGCCCAACCTGACCACGGCCCTGATTCTGGTGGTGACCTTTGCCTATATCGCCACAGCGGTGACAGGCGTGGCAAAGGGGATCAAGTTCGTGGCCAACCTCTGTGTCGTGTTCATGATCGTTTTGATGTTCTTCTTTGCTGTGTTCGGACCCACCGGTTACATCTTCAAAACCCTGTGGATGGGCTTTTCCGACTACATGCTTGATCTTCCCAAGCTCTCTTTTGCCACCACCTTGTTCGACAACGACACCTGGACCCGTAACTGGACCGTCTTTTTCTGGGCCTTCTGGATTGCCTGGGCCCCCTTTGTGGGTGCCTTCATCGCCCGTATTTCCAAGGGGCGAACCATCAAGGAGTTTATCCTCGGGGTGATTATCCTGCCGCCTGTTTTCTCCTTTATCTTCTCGGCGGCCCTGGGCGGGACCACCATGCACCTGGAGTTTGTCAGGCACCTCAACGTCAGTGATCCCATCAACAAGGACCTTGCCATGGCGCTGTTCGTGACCCTGAAGCACCTGCCTTGCTTTCATTTCATGACAGGGCTCTCCCTGGTGTTGATTTTCTTCTTCCTCATCACCTCGTGCAACTCGGCCACCTACGTGGCCGCCCGATTCGTCACCAGCGGCGTTGACGTCTCCGATCCCAAGGCAAACAACCGCCTGACCATCACCTTCGGGCTTATCCTGGGGCTCCTGACCGTGGTGTTCAACTACTCCGGCGGCCTCAAGGGCCTCCAGACAGCCACCATCCTGGGGTCCGTGCCCTTTTTCATCGTCATGATCCTGGGCATCGTCACCCTGGTCAAAGACCTGATTCAACAACGAGCAGAGGAAGAGGCGGCGCGCTGGCCCCCTCCCACAGCGAATAAGCAAGCACCACGCACCGGGGCCATCCAACCACACGCCCCGGTGTTTTTTGTCTTTTTTTTGCAAGGAGTACGAATAAAAAAATGGCTATCCAAGATATATTCCAGGCCGTCATCGGCCTTGATGCCGGCAAAGTCGTCAGCGAAGTCAACGGAGAACTCGAGGCAGGGACCAACGCAAACACCATCCTCCAGGAGGGACTCATCAAGGCCATGGATGAAGTCGGTGAGCGCTTTTCCGCCGGGGAGACTTTTGTGCCGGAGATGCTCATGTCCGCCCAGGCCATGAAAACCGGCGTGGAGGTCCTGAAGCCCCATCTCACCGGTGAGGCCGACACAAAAATCGGCACCATTGTCATCGGATCGGTGCACGGGGACCTGCATGACATCGGGAAAAACCTGGTGTGCATCATGCTGGAAGGCGCGGGCTTCAATGTGGTGGACCTGGGCGTGGATATCACCAAGGAGGCCTTCGTGGAGGCGGCCAAAGAGCACAACGCAGACATCATTGGCCTTTCCACCCTTTTGACCACCACTATGTGCAACGTGGAAGAAACCATCGAAGCGGTTAAAGAGGCCGGTATCCGTGACTCCGTGAAAATCCTCGTGGGGGGCGCCCCCTTGAGCCAGGAGTACGCCGAAAGCATCGGGGCGGACGCCTTTGCCGCCGATGCCGGAGACGCCGGAAAAGTCGCCCGACAGCTGGTTCTTCACTAATCCGAATGCTCCAAGGCAATGGCGCATGGAACTGTTCAGCGCCAAAACGCCTCCGGCGGACCTGCCGAAATAGTTTTGCCTGATTTTGTATCAGGAAAGTTTTTTGCGGAGCTTTTTTTCAAAAAAGCGACCCGCCGGAGGCATAAGCTGAACAGTGACGTTTTTCCTGTTGTATCCACGCTTTTTCCCCATCCCTTTGGGACAGGCGTGGATGCGGCAGGCTCCCTGTATTTTTAAGCAACATCGCCGGATTTTGTTTCTGGCCCGTACATACATGTTTTTTTTGATCGGAGGTACCCCATGGACGGCAAGTCCTTGATTCTGAACGCCCTTAACCACAACGATGTCCCCCGCACCCCCTGGGTCCCCTACACCGGTGCCCAGATCGCGAACCTCAAAGGCTATGCCGCAGATGAAATTTTCAAGGACGCAGACAAGCTCGTCGAGTGCCTGCTGGAAGCGGTGGCGCAGTATGCGCCGGACGGACTGCCCGTGATGTTCGACCTGCAGGTGGAGGCCGAGATCCTCGGATGCGACCTGAAGTGGTACCCCAACACCCCGCCCACGGTGTGCAGCCACCCCCTTGCCAACGATTTTACCATTCCCACCAAGCGCCTGACCAAAGAGGACGGCCGCATTCCCATCATCATGGAGGCCACCCGACGTCTCAAGGAAGCCCGTCCCGATATTGCCCTCTACGGCCTGGTGTGCGGCCCCCTGACCCTGGCGTCCCATTTGCGCGGTACCAACATCTTCATGGACATGTACGGCGACGCCGACAAGGTCAAAGAGCTCATCAACTACTGCGAAGAGGTGGTCAGCGAGTATGCCGGGTTCCTGATTGAAGCAGGATGCGATGTGATCGGTGCCGTGGATCCCCTGGTTTCCCAGATCTCTCCGGTCTCTTTCAAGCAGTTCCTGACCGAGCCCTATACGGCCTTTTACAACAAGCTCAGGACCCAGGGCGTGCCCTCCACCTTTTTTGTGTGCGGCGACGCCACAAAGAGCATCTCCGCCATGTGCGAGACCCGGCCCGATGCCATCGCCATCGATGAAAACGTGGACATCCTGGAAGCCAAGAAGGTCACCGACGAGCACGGCATCCTCATCTCCGGCAACCTTCAGCTCACCATCACCATGCTCTTCGGCACCCAGCAGGACAACCAGAAGGCCGCCATCGAGCTCATGGACGCCCTGGGCACCAAGGACTTCATCCTGGCCCCCGGCTGCGACGTGCCCTTCAACGTTCCCCCGGAAAACATCGTGGGGATCGGCATGGCCGTCCATAATAAGGAGGCCACCCGCAAGGCCCTTGAGGCCTATGTGAAAAAAGACGAGCTTCCGGAGATCGAGCTGCCGGACTACGCCAGCCTCGACCACGTCCTCATCGAAGTGGTCACCATTGACTCCAAGACCTGCGCGGCCTGCGAGGGATGGTCCCCGCCTCCGCCAACGACGCTGCCGCTCCCTTCGGCGACAAGGTCAAGGTGGTGGAACGCTCCATCATGTACCCGAAAACGTCGCCTTCATGAACCGGGTGGGCCTTGCCAACGCACCGGCCATGCTGGTGAACGGCGAGATCAAGCACGTCTCCCTGATCCCCACCAGCGAGACCCTCGAAGCAGAGATCAACGCCGCCATGAAGTAAGCCCCGGCTTGCCGAAGGCAACCGGAGCGTGGCAACGAAAAACCCCGAGGCCCTTAACGGTTCGGGGTTTTTTATTGGCCCAAGGCTTGTTTTTGTTGGGGATATTGCTTAAGGAAAAGGCCTGGAAACCATGGTGTGATGCAAGGAGGGAGGATGGCTGTAGGATGGGCCCGTGACGGGGCCGTAAACGATCAGATCGATGCCAGTATCGGCGATGAGGTAAAGCGGGTCCGCGAGATGATGCCCACGGGCCCCGGTCTCACCCATTGTGCGTTGTGCGAGGAGGAGATCCCGGAAGCCCGGCGCAAGGCCATACCCGGCGTTACCCTGTGCGTTGCGTGCCAGCAGGAGGAAGAGCAACGCCAGACACGTGCCTCAGCCATCAACCGGCGGGGCAGCAAGGACAGCCAGCTTCGCTGAGGCCAGATTTCAGGGCGGCTCACCGTGCAGCTACCCCTGGCGCCCGGCATTGAGCCCGTGCTTCTTGAGTTTTCTCACCACGCTGGACTGGTCGATGCCCAGGTGCTGGGCCAGGGCCCGGGTTGTGGGGTGAAGGACCATGGCTTTTTTTAAAAGCTCACGTTCAAAGGCCTCGACCTGGGCTTTCAGGGGCTGTGAGGTGTCGGAAGAGGGCCGTTGCCTGATAAAGGCGGCCACCTGCCCATCCAGGGCCTCGGTTTCCCCAAGCACGACCACCCGTTTGACGATGTTTTTCAGTTCCCGGACATTGCCGGGGAAGGGGTAGCTCCGGAGGCTCTCCACCAGCAGGGGGGAGAGCTTGCATTTGGAGCCGTACCGCTCATTGTAGGCCGCAAGGTAATGCTCGAAGAGGACGGGAATGTCTTCCGGGCGTTCCCGCAGGGGCGGGATGGGGACGCTGAAGGCGTTGATTCGGTAATAAAGGTCTTCACGGAACCGTCCCTTCTTCACATGGGTGGCCAGGTCGCAGTTGGTGGCCGCGATCAGGGTGCAGTCCACTTTGGTCTCCTGGGTCCCGCCCAGGCGCATCACCTGGAAGTCGTCTAAGTACTTCAGCAGCTTTGCCTGGAGCGACAGGGGCATCTCTCCGATTTCATCAAGGAAAATGGTACCGCCGTTGGCCTTCTCCAGAAGGCCTGCCTTGCCCTGGGCCCTGGCTCCGGTGAAGGCACCGCCTTCGTACCCGAAGAGTTCGGCTTCAAGGAGGTTTTCCGGAACAGCAGCGCAGTTGATCTGGACAAAGGGGTGTGATTTTCGTGCGCTTCTCTCATGGATAACGCGTGCCAGGAGCCCCTTACCTGAACCCGATTCCCCGAGGATCAGGATCCGGGATACCCCTTTGTCTGCGAGGTTGAAACTCTTTTTCAGGGTGTTGCGGTAGGCCTCACTTCGGGCCACGACCTCGCAGCTTCCCACCCGAACCATGGTGGGGTCGTGAAAGGATTCGTTCAACAGCGCGTCAATGGCTTCGGAGTCCGACAGGGGCCGAACCTCACCGGCTCCGTTGACAGGTGTCTCCGTAACCACAATGCGATAGACTTCACCCCGCTCATCCACGTGCGGAATGCCGGTGTTGCGCGTCAGGAGCCCGGTGCGCATGGAGCGTGAATTGACAGACGCACGGGTTTTTGTCCGAAAAATGTCATGGGCCACGGATCGGTCGTAAAGCCCGTCCCGAATCAGCTCCAGATAACACTTTCCAATGAGAGACTTCTCGTCAACCCTGCCGTATTTCTCCGCCGTCTTGTTCACGGCGATCACCCGGCCAAACCCATCCCACACCCAGATCCCGTGGGGTGCGGAATTTAAAATGCTTCCCATCACCAATGCCCTCCCCATCAGGATTCGATGCCTATAAACGAGTAATAGAGAAGAAAATAAAGCAAACCATAAGCTGAAATCCTGACTGTGATGCCAAATACATAGCGTGCCGGAGCCCCCAAAGTCAATAACCAGGGTCCCATAAACAAACAGTGGTCACTCATGACCTCCTTCCGGCGGACCTGTGGAGAGTTGCCTCCACGGCCGGGCGTTTTTTTAGAGGGGCTGCCTTTCTTTCGATGCATTTTTACATTTTCGAAACCGCGAAAATTCTGCAAAACGGTGTTTTTTCACATGTTCGGTGCCGATGCAAAAACCCATCGCCAATGCCGCCTTGCATAACCACTTGTTTTTTCAACCTCTGCGGGAAAAGACGATGGGTTTTCGCATCGCTTTGCCCGCGGCCCCCCGTGAGAACGGCTTCCAACGCCCTTGATATAGCTCCATTCCTCGTCGAAGTCCCCCTGATGGCATACAAGTTGCTCTTTCACAACGACATCCCAATGTCCGGATCAGTAACAGCCACGGTGTGTGGCACCATGCAAAGGAGTGTACTCAGCCATGCAGAACAGACTTCAGTCCCTTACCGATCAGGAAATCGAGCGCCTTCACCACGCCACCTTGGACGTGCTGGGACGCACCGGCATCGTCTTCAACTCCGAGGAGGCCCTCGAGATCTTTACGGCCCATGGTTTTCTGGTGGAGGGAAGCAAGGTGTTCTTTACGGAGGCCCAGGTCATGAAAGCCCTGGAGACTGCTCCGTCGGAGTTTACCATCCGGGCCAGGAACCCGGAGAAGTCCGTTCGCATCGGCGGCGACCATTTCGTTCTCAGTCCGGGCTGGGGCGCTCCCTTTATCATGGATGCCTCCGGCACCCGTCGCAACGCCACCTGGAAGGATTCCACAGATCTCACCAAGCTGGTTCAAACCTCGCCTTTTCTGGACATGACGGCCAGTTCCATTGTCCCTGCCAAGGACCTTCCCCCGGAAACAGCCTCTGCCGAGCAGCTCGCCGCCGCCTTTACCCTGACGGACATGCCCATGACCGGCAACCCCTGCTGCAAGGCCAACGCCCTCATCGCCATGGACATGGGAGCCATTGTGTGGGGAAGCCGGGAAGCGGCAAGTGAAGCCCCTTTTACCATTATCTCGGTGAACCCCACCTCGCCCCTGACCTACGATCCTGACGCAGCCGACGGCCTGATCACCTATGCCCGGGGAGGGCAGGCCCTGCTTATTTCCAGCATGGTCATGGCAGGGGTCAGCGGGCCCATCACCCTTGCAGGGACCGCGGTGATGGAGATGGCCGAGAGTCTTGCGGGCATTGTCCTGGCGCAGCTGGTGAGGCCGGGGACCCCGTGCGTCTGCGGCGGGACCTCCTGCGCCGCAGACCTCAGGTTCTGCAGCGCCAGCATCGGCAGCCCCGAGCTCTTGAAACTCCTGGGCATCGCCACCCAGATGGCCGCCTACTACGGGTTGCCCTGCCGGTACGGGGGCGGCCTCAGCGATGCCCATTTCCCGGACACCCAGGCGGGGATTGAGTCTGCCATGACCATCATGGCCGGGCTGCTCTCCGGGGTCCATTACATGCACCAGGCCTGCGGTATTTTAAACGCCTACACGGCCTTGAGTTACGAGAAATTTATCATGGACGAAGAGATCGGCGGGATGCTCAAACGGGCCATGGCGCCCCTGGACCTGAGCGATGAAGCCCTTGCCCTGGACGCCATCCACCGCATCGGCTCCGGCGGCACCTACATCATGGATCCTATGACGGCCAAACGCTGCCGCACCGAATTTTATATCCCGGATGTCGCCGTTCGCACCTCCTATGAAAAGTGGGCTGCCGGAGACAGGGACGCCTTTTTTGAAAATGCCTCCAACCAGGTCCAGAAACGGCTCGAAGCCTACGTCAAGCCCGACATCGACCCGACCATTGAAAATGACCTGAGACAGTACATACACAAAGGAGAGTTTGCCGCATAACTTAACAACTTTCGAACCGGTGCTGGCTTGTGCTGTGAACAAGGCAAGCACCGGCGTTACGGAAGATTCATGAAATAGGGCCAAAGATGTCCCAGATCCATACGGACCTTTGTCCTTTGAAAAGAAACCCTGCCCGATCAGGCATGGCCGGGGCCGTCGTACACGAGGGGCTCTGCCTCCATGCCGGTCTCTTTTCCAGGCACAAAGATCCGGTGTCATCAACCACACAATGAGGAGATACCATGAATCAAGTAGGTCCCCACCCAAACGATGGATTTTTGAGACGGTACTTCGGAAAAGAGCTCGATCCGGCAATTTTCTATATCATCATCGCCCTGACCGTGCCCTTTGTGGTGCTCGGGGCCTTCTGGCCCCAGGCCCTGGCCACGGTGAGCAACACCGCCGTCGGCTTCGTCTTCAAAGCGTTTCAATCCACCTACCTGCTCGGTGTCACCGGTATCCTCCTCTTCTGCATTGCCATCGCCTTTTCTCCTTTCGGCAAGGTCCGGCTGGGCCGGGACGATGAAAAGCCGGAGTTCTCCACCTTCAGCTGGTTCTCCATGCTCTTTTCCGCAGGCATGGGCATCGGTCTGATCTTCTGGTCCGTCTCCGAGCCCCTGGTCCACATGGCGGCACCCCCCACTGGCCAGAGCGCCAACGCCTTCCCGCAGCCCGCCTCGGCCTTCGATGCTGCTGCTTTCTTCGCTGGGGATCCACGCCTGGGCCATCTACGCCATCGTGGCCCTTGCCATTGCCTACTTTCAGTACCGAAGGGGCCATGGCGCCATGATCTCCCGGTCCCTGATTCCTCTGATCGGTGAAAAGCACGCCAACGGCATGGCAGGGCGCGTGGTGGATGCCTTTGCCGCCTGGGCCACCATCTTCGGGGTGGTCACCGGCCTTGGCATGGGGGGCATGCAGATGGCCAGCGGCATCAGCTCCCTCACCGGCATTCCCGGCGGAACCAACACCACCACCGTTCTTATTCTTCTGGTGACACTTGCCTTCGTGGTCTCGGCCATCACCGGGGTCTCCAAGGGCATCAAGCACCTGTCCAACCTCAACGTGGTGTTGATGTTTGTCCTCATCGCCTTTTTTGTGGTCTTCGGCCCCACCGCCTACATTTTTAAAACCCTGTGGATGGGCTTTTCCGATTACATGACCGACCTGCCCAAGCTCTCCTTTGCCACCACCCTTTTCGGAAACGACGGCTGGACCCGCGGCTGGACCGTTTTCTTCTGGGCCTTCTGGATCGCCTGGGCGCCCTTTGTGGGGGCCTTCATCGCCCGGATCTCCCGCGGCCGCACCATCAAGGAGTTTATCCTGGGCGTGGTCATCCTGCCCCCGCTGTTCTCCTTTATCTTTTCCGCCGCCCTCGGGGGCACCACCCTGCACCTGCAATTTGTTCAGGACATCAACGTCAGCGAGGTGATCAACCAGGACCTGGCCATGGCCCTTTTCGAGACCCTGAGACACCTGCCGCTTTTTCACGTCATGACCGGCGTCTCCCTGATCCTGATTTTTTCCTTTCTCATCACCTCCTGCGATTCAGCCACCTACGTTGCCGCGCGTTTTGCCACCAGCAGCATAGAGGGCGTGGAAGATCCCAAGGCCGGGTACTGGCTCACCGTCACCTTCGGGGTGATCCTGGGCCTGCTACACCGTGGTCTTCAACTACTCCGGGGGCCTCAAGGGGCTGCAGACCGCTACTATCGTGGGCTCCGTGCCTTACTTCATGATCATGGTCCTGAGCATCGTGGCCCTGGTGAAAGACCTGATCCAGAACGAACTTCCGGCTCTTAAGGACGCCAAGGCGCTTGAAACCGACAACGCATGATTCGGCAGGTGCCCGGCACCACCGAATCAACCCATGGTCCCATGGAGCGAGCGGAAGGGCTCCGTGGAGCCCTTTCGCCCCTGCCGGGAGGCGGCATACCACAACCACTGAGAAGGAGTACGCAATGACTGATTACACACCGGTTCTGGACATGATGCTCTCAGGGGACGGGGACAAACTCGTGGCCCTGGTCAAAGAGATGCTTGATGGCGGGATGCCGGCGCACGAGGTTCTCAACAAGGGGCTCATCGCCGGCATGGATGTGATCGGGGGCAAGATGGAGACCGGGGAGATGTTCATCCCCGAAGTGATCATGAGCGCACAGGCCATGGGTTGCGCGGTGGAGATCCTGAAGCCCCTGCTCTCCGAGGAGGACACTACGGCCGCCGGGACCATTGTCCTGGGCACGGTCAAGGGAGACCTCCACGATATCGGCAAAAACCTGGTGCACATGATGCTGGAAAGCGCCGGGTTCAATATTATTGAAATGGGTGTGGATGTGGCCCCGGAATCCTTTGTCGAAGCTGCCAAGGAACACAACGCAGACATCGTGGCCCTCTCCGCTTTGCTGACCACCACCATGCCCATGATGCGCCAAACCGTCCAGACCTTCGAAGAGTCCGGCTTCCGGGATAAGGTCAAGATCCTGGTGGGTGGTGCCCCGGTAAACCAGGAGTTTGCCGATGAAATCGGCGCCGACGGGTACGCCCCGGATGCAGGTTCCGCCACAAAGCTGGCCAAATCCGTCATGGCCGCCGGGTGATTCCCCGGGCCCCGGGCATGCTCATGCTCCGGGGCTCTGCCCGTGAACATGCCTTGCAACCGGAACGTTTTTACGGCGTTTTTTTCAAAAAGAGACCCAGCCGGAGGCTGTTTTTCACTCAATAAATCCATCCACCCTTGATAAGGCATACCACCAGGAGGCCCTCACATGTTTACCGTCATCGGAGAGAGAATCAACACCACCCTGAAAAACGTAAAGGCCGCCGTTGTCGACCGGGACGTCGATTACATCATAGAGGACGTGAGGCAGCAGGAGGCCTGTGGGGCTACCTGCATCGATGTCAACGCCGGGGCCCGCATCGGCCATGAAGAGGAGGACATGCGCTGGCTCATGGACGTGGTGCAGCAGGCCACCTCTCTTCCCCTGTGTCTGGACAGCCCAGACCCCGCGGTTTTGGAGATGGCCTACGGCCTGGCCGAGAAAAAGCCCATGATCAACTCCATCAGCCTGGAGAAGGACCGGTTCGACCCCATGATCTCGTTTCTTAGAGGCAAGGAGTGCAGCATCATCGCTTTGTGCATGGATGACTCGGGCATGCCCCGCACCGTAGCCGACATTGTGGATCGGGCCACAACCCTCGTGTCCGAGCTGGAGGCCATCGGCATGGCAAGGGACGATATCTTTATCGATCCCCTGATTCAGCCCATGAGCGTCGATGTGAACAACGGCATCATGGCCTTGGACGCCGTGGCGACCATCATGACCGACCTTGAGGGGGTCCACACCACAGGGGGCCTCTCCAACATCTCCTTCGGCCTGCCCCAGCGCCGCATGGTCAACCGGAACTTTCTGGCCATGATGATGGCCCGCGGGTTTGACTCGGCCATCATGGACCCCTTGGATACCGAGCTCATGGCGGTGCTGGCCACCTGCGAGATGCTCAGGGGCAACGACACCTTCTGCATGAACTATCTCAAAGGCACCCGCTCGGGTAAGATCAAGGCCTGATCCGAATCGTCGAGCCAGAAAAGTGTATACAAAGCCTTCGCCCGCACAGGTGCTGCATAAAGAACGCAGCCCGTGACGGCGAAGGCTTTTTGGGTTGGTCGGTAAAGGAAAGGGGGGGACGGGCACAGTCGGCTTGCAGGGGCGATGGGTTTTTGCATCGTCAACACCCTTGGCTCAAAGGGCGTTTGGCTCTTTTATGGAAGGCCGATGCGTTTTTGCATGCTGTCTTTTGTTCCCTGAGCCTGGTCGGTTGTGTTGATGTGAGGTCCAACCTGCCAAATTGAAGGGGGTTTCGGCTGTCTGGTGCCCACAGCACACGCAGGCGGTGAGGGCCAAGACTTGCACAAATGCATCGGTGGTTTTGATCTTGGTTGGGGCTGGTGTTGTAAGGGGTTGATATTTTGACGAGATATGATGGGTAAGGTCCGTGGCACGTCCCGTGCATATTACCTTGAGGTATCACGCACCGGGACCACGGGCTGCTGCCATTATCGACTAAGGCGTGGCGGCTTTTCTTTGCCCGCGGACCATCTCCGGTGTACTCGGCACCATGGGGGTGCCACCTACGTTCAATCCACGTTCCGTATGGCTCCGGCATCACAGCAAGCGGCCGGCGTCCCGGGGCACCACAGACGGCAGCCTTCCCCGACTATCCTTTAGCGGCAGCCGATGAACACGAATCCCCGGCGAGCTCCCCTGGCCGCCGGGGATTCACCCGGCATTGCGGCATCCCGGCATCTGCCCGTTGTGCCGCACCTTACCAATCAAAGGAACGACCGGCGTCACCCCGGTGTGACGCCTGTAACGCGCACCATCAGACAAGGAGTAAAAGATGACCAAAATCATGAGAACTTCCGCACTGACCTGCCGCCATATCGACCTGGGAGGCAGCCTCCAGGAATATATCCGCATGGCCGTTCCCATGTCCTACAGCACCGATCCCCAAGATGAGCACAACGCGGTGCGCACCAAGGCGGGCATGTACGATCTGACCGCGTTCCTTAAGTTTTACGTCAGGGGAAAAGACGCCGCCAAAGCACTGAACCATGCCATGACCCACGACATGACCAGGCTGAAGCCCGGCACCTCCAAATACGGCCCCTTCCTCCGGGATGACGGGACCATTTGTGACGACGGCATCGCCTTTAACATGGGCAACGATGAGTATCTGGTCTGGCACGGTGACGGGTGCGCCCGCAAGATGGTGGAGGCCTCCTGTGAGGGCTTGGACGCCGAGGTAGATGTGGATGATGCCGTTCACCTGGTTTCGGTCCAGGGCCCCATGGCCCATGAGTTTCTCAACGAATACACCCCCATGGACCTTCCCGCCCTGAAATACTTCAACCATCAGGAGACCGAGCTCTTCGGCTGCCCCTGCGTCATCTCCCGCACGGGCTTCTCCGGCGAGCGCGGGTATGAGATTTTTGCCCGCCCCGACACCATCTGCACCATCTGGGACAACCTCTACGAAAAGGGACAGGACCTGGGGATCATTCCCTGCTCCCTCTCCAGTATTTTTACCCTCCGCATCGAAGCGGGCCTTGTCTGGCGAAGGTTTGACCTCATGGAGAAGACCCCATGGGAAGTGGGGCTGGGCTGGGTGATCCATCCTGAAAAAGAGGCCGACTACCGCGGCAAAGAGGCCGTGCTGGCAGCCAAGGGAAAAGAGCGCTTCCTTCTGTGCGGCATTGAAGCGGATATCGATGAAGCCCTTGAAGGCGGCGAAACGTTGCTGGTGGACGGCCAGGAGGCGGGAAGCGTCAACGGCAAGCCGGCTTACTCCGTGAACCTGAACAAATCCCTGGCCTTCTGCTGCCTGAAACCCGAATGTTCGGCCGTGGGCACCAGGGTGGAGATCGTTGGAGACAAGGGGGCCTGCACCGGTACGGTGGTGGCCTTCCCCGTTTACGATCCCAAGAAGGAGCGGGTAAAAGCCAAATAACCGGCAGCAAATCCCCCATGGGTTCTGAAAACTGACCAACACGTGCCGTTCGGTGTTCCGAGGGGCACGTGTTTTTTGTGAGGTCAGCGAATGTGCTTTGGGCGTTTTTGTGGGCTAAACTGTTTTAACCCACTATATCAATGTGATACTATGCCTTCAGTGCTGCACGGCTTCCGTCCGGTAACAGGGCATATGCCACCCGGTCGGAGGCTCCGGGGCCGCCTGCTTTTCTTCACCGCCATGCCGTGTCCGGGGACGCCCTGTGACCGACCCCGACCACCCGGGTTCTTACCGGTTTCATACAAAAAACGTTTCCCGTTTCTAAAGCTCCTCTCAGGGAGGCAAGGCCTCCCGTCCATTTAATCCTCTGCTCTGCCCATATGGGATTCGCGCTACATAAACCCAGGCTTCTCTGCTGGGACCTTCCACCGCTTTTTTTGCTTCTTTCGACGGATGATGATGCACAAATCATGGATCAATAACCATGCGTGTCCAACCAACAGCCTTAAAGGAGACGGATCATGAGCGACGCCAGCAAGTGCCCGGTGACGGGCAAAACCGGCAGCCCGGCTGCGGGCAGAGGAACATCCAACAAGGATTGGTGGCCGAATCAGCTGAATCTGAAGATGCTTCATCAGAATTCTCATCTGGTCAATCCCATGGGCGAGGCGTTTAACTACGCCGAAGAGTTCAAGGCACTGGACCTTGCGGCAGTGAAACAAGACCTCTACGCGTTGATGACCGACTCCAAGGGGTGGTGGCCTGCGGATTACGGCCATTACGGCGGTCTTTTTATCCGCATGGCCTGGCACAGCGCAGGGACCTACCGCACCGGAGACGGCCGCGGCGGGGCAGGTACCGGAAACCAGCGCCTGGCACCCATCAACAGCTGGCCGGACAACGTGAACCTGGACAAGGCTCGTCGTCTGCTCTGGCCCGTCAAGCAGAAGTACGGCAGGAAGCTCTCCTGGGCGGACCTCATGATTCTGGCAGGCAACTGCGCCTTAGAGTCCATGGGGTTTAAGACCTTTGGGTTTGGCGGCGGGCGCGAGGATGTGTGGGAACCGGAAGAAGATATTTACTGGGGCACCGAGACCGAGTGGCTCGGCGATACCCGCTACAGCGGTGAGCGGAATCTGGAAAACCCCCTTGCCGCTGTGCAGATGGGCCTGATCTACGTCAACCCCGAAGGGCCCAACGGCGAGCCCAATGCCGTGGCTTCCGGCCACGATGTGCGCGAGACCTTTGCGCGCATGGCCATGAACGATGAAGAGACCGTGGCCCTGGTGGCGGGCGGCCACACCTTCGGCAAGTGCCACGGCGCGGGCAGCCCCACCCATGTGGGGCCGGAACCCGAAGGCGCGGGTATTCAAGAACAGGGGCTCGGCTGGAAGAGCGGGTTCAAGAGCGGGCACGGGGACGACACCATCAGCAGCGGCATCGAAGGGGCGTGGACCCCGAAACCCACCCAGTGGGACATGGGCTATTTCGACATGCTCTTCGGCTATGACTGGAACCTGGTCAAAAGTCCTGCCGGTGCCTGGCAGTGGGTACCGGTCAACCCCGATGAAAAGGACCTGGCCCCGTCAGCCCATGATGCGTCAAAGCAGGTGACGACCATCATGACAACCGCCGACCTTTCCCTTCGCATGGACCCCATCTACGAGCCCATTGCCCGGCGGTTCCACAAAGACCCGGAGGCCTTTGCCGACGCCTTTGCCAGGGCCTGGTTCAAGCTGACCCACCGGGACATGGGGCCCCGCTCCCGCTATCTGGGTCCTGAGGTCCCGGAAGAAGCCCTTATCTGGCAGGACCCGGTGCCTCCGGCGGACCATGAACTCATCGACGACCGGGATATCGAGGCCCTCAAGGGCAAGATCCTGGCCTCGGGTTTGTCGATTTCCCAGCTTGTGACAACGGCCTGGGCCTCTGCGTCCACGTTCCGGGGCTCGGACAAGCGCGGCGGGGCCAACGGTGCTCGGATTTGCCTTGCGCCCCAGAAGGACTGGGCGGTCAATGAGCCCATTGCGCTGAAGGGGGTGCTGGACACCCTGGAGGAGGTCCGGCAGGTGTTTATCCAGTCCGGCGGTAAAAAGGTGTCTCTTGCCGATGTGATCGTGCTGGGGGGCTGCGCCGGTATCGAGCAGGCAGTCAGGAAAACCGGCTATGAGATTGTCGTTCCCTTTTCTCCCGGACGCACGGACGCTTCCCCGGAGCAGACCGACGTGGCATCGTTTTCGGTGCTGGAGCCGGTTGCCGACGGGTTCCGCAACTACCTTAAAGGTAAATTTTCCGTGCGGGCCGAAGAGCTGCTGGTGGACCGGGCCCAACTGCTTACCCTCACCGCACCGGAGATGACGGTGCTCGTGGGCGGTCTCAGGGTTCTGGGGGCCAACACCGGTCAATCCTCCCACGGCGTCTTTACCCATCGGCCTGGGGCCCTCACCAACGATTTCTTTGTGAACCTGCTGGACATGGGCACCGAGTGGAAGCCCACCTCCGACGACGCCGATGTGTTCGACGGCGTGGACCGGGAAACCGGAGAGCGGAAATGGACGGGCACCCGGGTTGATCTCGTCTTCGGGTCCAACTCCCAGCTTCGGGCCATCTCCGAGGTGTATGGGTGCGGGGATTCCCAGGAGAGGTTCCTGAACGACTTTGTGGCTGCATGGGACAAGGTCATGAACTTGGATCGCTTTGACCTTGCCTGAATTGAGGCGCGGGGAAACCAGGGTGAAGGCGGCCTGTAATCGCCCTTTGCATCGCCCCTTCCGGTGTTCGGCATACCGTTTGCCGCACATGGGAAGGGGCACCGGGCTGGGGGCGTTGAACGCCCTGGTCCACAACAGAGCGGCATCTGCGTGGCGTTGGTCAATGTCGCCATTACATCCGGTTGACTGGGAGAATACCCATGAAAAGACGCATGGTTCGATGCCTTGTGGCCTCTTTCTCTGTGTGTGCGCTGCTTTTGTCGAGTGCCTTGGTTGCGGTTGCCGAGCAGGCGAAACGGGAAAACGCCAGTAACCCCCTTGCAAAGGTCAAGAACACCGATCTGAGGTGGCAGTACTTGGACCTGGACAGCGGTCACGTGAATGATTTCTCCATTGACGGCGCGTTCATGGCCCACGAGAAGGTGAAGATCAAGTACGAACTCCACTACTGGGAGACCAACGTGACCGGGAGCAGCGAAAAGGATTTCGAGTCCGCCCTGGTGAAGGGGATCTTTTTTCCGTCGGAAGGGATCTGGGGGGATTTGAAGTATCGCATCGCCTTTGGCTTTGACTGGATCGTTGATCTGGGAGATCTGGACAAAGGCATCGGCACAGGGGCCGATCAGATCGGTCCCTTTGCCGGCATCGCTTTGGGCTTCCAGAGCGGCACCATGTTGATTCCACTGGTCCAGCACTATCTCAGCTACAGTGGGGAAGACGTGAACACCACGGCCTTCCGCGTGATCGTGTTGAGGCCATTGCCCAAACAGGTATGGATCAAGCTGGATGCCAAGGTTCCCGTGGACTGGGAAAATGATGAAGCCATCCCGGCAAATGCGGAATTGCAGCTCGGCAAGCACATCAATGAAAGGATTGCCCTGTACCTGGATGGCCTTGTGGGGGTCGGGGGCGACAAGCCCTATGACTGGGGGGTGGGAACAGGCTTGCGATTCAAGTATTGAGATCCCATGAATAGTTACTTTTCTTTGTCTGCGGGCCCGTTCATTCGGCGTGTTTCAAGGGTTGTGTTCAGGTAGTTGAGGTATTGGGTTTTGGTGAGTCTCGGGGAAAAGCCGTCGATGATGGCTTTTCCCTTTTTTGCGCCGTCCCGGAGCAGGTCGATGAGGGTTCCTGCAAGGGCCTTGGCCGGAAAGAGGACAGCCGAGGCCATGTCCGTGACCTGGAATTCCCGGGTGTGGATGTTGCCGGAGACCCCGCCGGTGAACGGGTGCAGGCAATAGGTTGAAGGTCCCCCATGTCAAAAGAACCTGCAAATTCCGCCCCGTCGATGATGCGGGAACCGCAGAAGGGCAGGGCGTTTTCCTTGAACAGGGCGTCCAGCCCGGGCACGGTGAGGAGGGGCAGGTAGCCGGGCATGCTGTGGATGGTGGAGGCGGCGCCCACGGCCATGGCCCCGGCCTGGATGGCGCGGTCCACTTTTCGGGAAGCATCCTGCATGCCGGGAATGGTGCGGCCCCTGACAAAGCTTTCCATGCACACGTCCGCCGGAACGACATTGACCGCATCTCCTCCCTTGGTGAGGATGGGGTGCACGCGAATGTGGTCTTCGTCCCGGAAGGTTTCCCGCTGGGCGTGGATGTTCATCATGGCCAGCATGGCAGCGTTGAGGGCGTTGACTCCATCGTGGGGAGCCGCACCCGCGTGGACACCCTACCATAAACGGATCTCTTTGCCGATGAACCCGTTGCCCGTGGCCCCGATGACGGCGGAGGGACCGGGGCCCAGGTCCAGGGCGTGGGTCATCATGGCGATGTCCGTGGTGTCAAAATAGCCCTTGTGGATCAGCTCCTGCTTGCCTCCGTACCAGGTTATTTTCCCTTCCTGTTTCAGGCGGGCACGAAAGGCCATCTCCACGAACTCTTCGGCGGGAACGGCCATGAAGTTGACGGATCCGTCCAAGAGGTCAAAGGCCCCGGCGGCCTTGAGGCCCAGGGCCACGCCGGCCATGATGGCCACCTGAATGTGGTGCCCGCAGGCGTGGACAGCCCCGGTAACCGGGTCGGCATGGGGATGCTCGGCACAGACAATGGCATCAAGCTCGCCGAGGACCGAGACCACCGGACCGGGCCGGGAGGCTTTCGGTTTGGCCAGCATGCCGGTGACGGCAATGTTCTCTTCCACCTCAAAGCCGTGGCGTTTAAAAAGGCCTGCCACCTCCCGGGTGGCAACATGCTCCCGGTATCCCAGTTCCGGCTGGGCATAAAGGGTTTCCCCCAGGGCGATGAGGGTCTCTTGTTGAGCATCGATGGCCTGGAAGACGGCGTCTTTGAGCGGGTCACAGGGCATGTTTATTCCCCTTTGGGCATGGGTGGATGGTGGTGTCTGTGTCATACCACGGGGCAGGGTCGGAGGCAACGGGGCGGCCACCGCTATACGTTTATCTCCAGTCTTGCCGCGACTGAAGATAGACGCTTTGGTTTCCGGAACGTTTTTGCGGAGCTTTTTTCAAAAAGCGACCCGCCGGAGGCCGTGCGGGTAGATCTACAATGGACAAGTAGCAGCAACGTACCTGTTACCTCGAAGCTTGTGAACCAACACGCGTAAACCATCGGCGTTTGTGTAGGGCGAAGCCCGAGCCGAAGGCCCTTGCGCTTTGGCCCGAGGAACGAGGGACAAAGCGCAAGGGCTATATGCTTTCGAGGTGTTTTCGCTATAGTGGTTTCACCACCCTCGCCGCCGGAGGCAACTGACGTGTTGTTTTATGGCGATTAGTTGATTTTAAACGCCTGGCTCATCTGGGTCAACTCGGCGGTGAGGGATTCCAGCTCGGAGACACGTTCCCGCGTCCTTCGGCTGGCCGCGTCGATGCTTCCGGCGGCTGCGTGGACCCCTGCAATGTCCCTGGTGATCTCCCCGGCGGCAAGGGAGGAGCCTGCAATCCCTTCGTTGACCTCGTCGATCCCCTGGGATGCCTGACTGATGTTTTCGGCGATCTCCCCGGTGGCGATGGACTGCTCTTCGATGGCCGTGGCAATGGAGCCCACGGTGTCGTGGATGGTCTCAATGACCCGGGTCACCCCTTCCATCTCCTGAATGGTGGAGGCCGAGGAGTCCTGAACTTCGTCGATGCGTTCCTTGATCTGCTGGGTGGCATCCGCGGTCTGGGCGGCGAGGTCCTTGATCTCATTGGCCACCACGGCAAAGCCTTTGCCCGACTCTCCGGCCCGGGCTGCCTCGATGGTGGCGTTGAGGGCCAGCAGGTTGATCTGCTGGGAGATCTCGGCGATGACGTCGGTGACCTGACCGATGTTGTCTGCGGCATTGGCCAGGTCTCCGATGCGCGCTGAGGAGGTCCTGGCCTTTTCCACGGCGCTGTCCGAGGTGGATCGGGCCTCTTCCGACCGGCGGGCCACTTCGGTGATGGTGCTGTTGAGCTGCTCCGTGGCCGTGGCAACCGATCCGATGTTGGTGGTGGACTGCTCCATGGCGGCGGCCACGCCGGAGAGCCCGGTGCTGAGCTCTTCGGCTGCTCCGGCAACTGTGGAGGAGCGGTCGTTGGTGTCGGCTGCGTCCCGGGTGGTTGCATCGGAGATCCCCGCAAGGTCCGTGGCCGTGCTCTCAAGGACACCCACCCCATTGATCACCCGGCCCACCATGGTGCGAAGAATGGCCGTACCGATGTCAGCCCCCGGATAAGCTGGCCCACCTCGTCGTTTCTGTGAATGTCGAGGGTGGTGCTGAAGTCGCCCTTGGACAGGGTTTCGGCATAGGTGGCCGCCCCTGCAACGGGTTTTGCAATGGAACGGGCCAAGAGGGTTCCGGCCAGGATGACCAGGCCGGTTGCCACCGCAGCCATGAGAAGGGCGAGGCGCTTCATGGTGGAAACCGCGGCCAGAGCCTCGGATTCATCCACCTCGGCGATGATGGCCCAGGTGATGTCCCCCAGGGAGACCGGGGCCCAGGCCGAGAGCACAGGGTTTCCGTTGTAGTCGTGGATGATGTGGGTGTCCGAGTTGCCGGAAAGCGCTTGGTTTACGGCTTCGGTGTTGACGCTGCCGCTGGCCGGGTCGGCAAAGGAGGCCTTCACCGAGTGGGTCTCCGGCGCCAGCCGGGAGTCGGACCGCATCAGGCGGTCAGAGCCCACCAGGTAGGTCTCTCCGCTTTGGCCCAGGCCTTCTCTTTGCTGCATGATCGTGTTGATGCGGTGAATGGAGAGCTGAAGGGCCACCACCAGCTCCACGTTTCCCCCGTGCACCACGGACTGGGCGATGAAGGCGGCGGGTTCCCCGTTGCTGGGGGCATAGGGATAAAAATCCTCCATGGCGAACCGGTTGGTGTCCATGGCCTTTCGGGTCAGGCGGCCCAGGCCGCTGTTCGCATAGGGGCCGGTGAGGATGTTGGTGCCGAAGTCGGCTTCATGGGTGACGGAGTAGAAGATGCTGCCTTCGGGGTGGATGAGAAAGAGGTCGTAGTAACCGTATTCCCGTGTGAATCGGGCGTAAAAGTCACCCTGGCCCTCGGTGTCTCCCGGAGTGATGGCCTCCTCCAGATCGACCTTGGTGACGCACCCCCATGAGAGGCCGGGGATGCGCAAAGGGTCGGCTGCTACCATGACCAGCTTCCCCCTGGAGTCGGTGTAGACGCCGCGCTCGCTTTCTCCTTCCATCACCATGTGGATGTACGGTGTGTCGATGGGGGCACCGATTACATACGCACCGTCCCCCATGGTGAGCATGTCGCTGCGAAAAGCTGTCTGGCCACCGCTGCGACCCACGAGGTAGGTCTCACCGGAGCTTCCCATTCCGCTTTTTTTCTGCACGATGGCGTTGATCTGGTCGTGGGGAATCTGAAGGGCCACCACCCCAGCTATGTCACCGTCTGCGTTGTGGATCGGAGCACCGATGAAGGCGGCCTGGGCCCCACCGCTGGGGGCGTACGGGGAGAAGTCGCTGACCGCGGTTTTTCCGCTTGCAACGACCCGGCGAAAAAGCTCCGAGAGTCCCTGATCCCGATGGGGGCCCGTGAGGAGGTTGGTGCCGAGATCCGGCTCCATTGCCACGGAGAACACGACGTGGCCGCTTCGGGCGTCCATGAGAAGGAGGTCACTGTACCCTCTCGTACGTGCAAACTCGGTGAGGGGACCGGATACGCGGTTTCGGATGGCCTGGTAGGCAGGCGTCTCCACGGGAAAGGATCCGTCTGCCTCCACACCCTGGTTGAGGCCATAGGATAAAAAGCCGAAAAGGGCCCGATTCACGTCACTGCCGCCGGACAAGACGGTGATGTCCTGGCGGACGCCATTGAAAAACGATTCGACCCAGGAGCGCTTTAACTCCTGGATGCTGTCGAGCTTGTCAAAGGCTGCCTGGTAATTGGCATCCACCACCTCCAGGAGGGTTTGCATGTGATTCTGCTTTTCCGTCCAGTAGGCCTCCACCTGCTTTTTTTTCACGGACCGCAGGCTGGTGAGCTGATCAAAGGCCTGGCGGGAGAGGGCGGTATCAGCTCTATCTGCAAGCAGGAACGTCACAAGCAGAAGGGGGATGACGCCCACCAACAGGAAGACGGAAACGAGTTTGGGGCCAAGCTTGATGTTTTTCAGCATGAATGCCTTTCTCCTTTACATGATATGCCGAAGCACTTTCTTGCGGGTTGTCCTAGTTTATGTCGAAGCTTGCATTGGGCTACGGCACGTTTTTTTTGGAAAAAACAACAGGTCTGTCAACCGATAATCCTCTTATTTAAACGTGTTTTTAACGCAAGGGCACAGGGCGCTTCAAGACATTGGGGTGTATATCGGCGAGGCATGTGGATTGCTGAATATGAAATTGAAACGGGCGGTGGATTTTTGTGCGGGTGTAAGGAAAGCTAGTAAGTTGTGTTGTGGTTTTAGCGTGATATTCAGTTTAAATGAAATCGCGGGGGCGCGATGACTTCGTCAACATGGCCGCTGAGCGTCGGAGATACGCTTTTTGAGCTGACTTTGACCATCGAAGGCAGGGGCGTGCCGGTCGGGGCCGTGGGGCGGGAATGGGAAGGGGCTTGGCAGCGGGCGACGGCGTCGTCCAACGGGAACAGGTCGCGGCGTGTTATTGCCGCGCCTGTCATCATCATCTGATGCGGGAAAAAGAGGTGGTCCGGGCGTGTGTCGCGGGATCAGGTCGACGCGGTGTGTGATGCCTTGACCGGGGGCGCTGTGCCGATGCGGTAGATGGCAAAGAGCATGGCCGAGGCGCTCACCCACTGGACGGGGGAGAGGACGTTGCCGTTGAAGACGTAGTCGAAAAGGATGCTGGAGATGGGAAAGAGCAGCTCGCAGATGGTGGCCACTCCGGCGGTGATGTGCCGCAGGCCGTAGTAGTAGAGCAAAATGGCCCCACTTCCCGTGGTCAGGCCGATGATGCAGAAGAAGATCCAGTTGGTCTGGGTGGTGACGGCAAGCTGGGACAGGGCCCCCGTTGACAGGACCATCACCAGCATGATGAGGGTGGTCAGGCCGTAGCGGAAAAACAGGGCGGTCTGAAACGGAAGGAGTCCTAAGATCCGCTTGCCGAAGACCGTGGCGCTGCCGAAGGAGAAGGCTGCCAAAAGCGCAAACAGGGATGCGGGAAGCATCTTGCCGTTGTGGGCCAGGCTGGGAACGTGGAACTCAAAGGTGAGAAAGTAGCCGCCGATGATGGCCACGACGCTCCAGAGAAGAAAGTGCCTGCTGAAGCGTTCCTTCAGCACGAGTCGGGCCAGGAGAATGGCAAAGATCGGTTGGAGTTTTTGGAGCAGGGCCACCACGGTGAGGTGCTTGAACTCCACCAGGAACAGGGCCTTGACAATGGCCAGGGTCCCGATGGCACCGCCGAAGAGGGAGACAAGAAAGAGAAAGGTCAGGTCGCTGGGGCGCATTTTGCGCAGCCAGGCATACTCCCGGAAGAGGATGGGCTGCATCACGGCAAAGGGAAGGGCGTGGAGCATAAAGACCACGTAAGCCACGTCCAGGTTGTACATGCGGGGTGTGAGTACCACCGCGTCAAATCCCCACATCATGGCTGCCATGGCCACGAAGTAGGCACCTATTTTTTGGCTGACTGCCGACATTATGTCTCTCTTTCGTCTCTGTAAAAAAAGCGTGTCGCTGCCTGACTGGCTCGTCGAAGGCAAAAAGGGTCATGTGTTCGCCGTGGTTGGGTCAGGGTTTGCGGGTCAGGGCCAGCAGGGCCATGGCCACCTGTTCCCGCCAGAGACCGGGGGAGAGGTCCCAGCGGTCCATGGCTTCGGGATCCGGGTCCCCCTGCATGGCGGATTTCAAGCGTCGGAGATCGCTGTGGTCGTATAGCCAGGATGCGTAAGAGCTGTCCGCCAGGAAGGTGGAAGGGGTGGCGTCCGGGTGTTCGCGCATCAGGTCGAGGAGGTGGTCGTGGTCGCGGGCGTACATAATACCTCTATAGTTTGGGGCCGAAGGCTAAAGGTCAAGGGTAAACAGGGTTAAAGGGCCAAAGGCTAAGGGCTAAAGGTTAAAGGCCAAAGGTTGAGGGGATCAGGACGACTCGGGGACAATGGTCACGGTGGCCACGTACTCCTGCACCGCGGTGACGGTGAGGTGGAAGATGCGGGCTCCGTTCAAGGTGACAAAGGGATTGTCCGGGCAGTCGCAGAGGCTGGCGAACTCGGGGCCTACGGCCTGGGTGGGCTCTCCTTTGCCTGCTTTTTTGATGGCGGCCAGGTAGGTGTCGAACCGTTGCTTCAGGGTGTCGAAGTAGTCCACGTCCGCTCCGGTGGTGAGGTGCAGGGTCTCGCTGAGGGTCTTGGAGAACTCGCGGATAATGAGCCAGAACCGTTCGGCCAGGGCATCCTTCTCTTTTTTGCCGTCCATGTAGACGCTGACGGCCCACCCCGCGCTGATGATTTTCAGGAGCTGCAGTTCATACTCCACGGTTACCTTCTTGATGGTGTCGTCTTCGGGCAGGGTGGCCAGGAGCTGCTTGAGGTCCTCCCGGTCCACGGCAAAGGCCGCCAGGTTTTCGCTCATGGTTTGAAGGGTTTCGTCCCGTTTTTCTGCTGTGGACATGGGGCTCCTTTATTCGGCGTCGGCAAGGACCACGGCCCGGATGGGCGCGGGGTAGCCTTCCACGGTTTTGGTGGGGTCCTCGGGATCGAGGAACATTTCCAGCGATTCGGTGGTTACCCAGTCGGTCTTGCGCTGCTCGGCAAGGGTGGTGGGGGAGACGTTAACGCAGCGGATGTTGGTGAACCCGGCACGCTTCAGCCAGTTGGCCAGACACGGGACCGTGGGGATGAAAAAGACGTTGCGCATCTTTGCGTAGCGATCCTCGGGGAAGAGGGCGGTCTCGGAGTCGCCCTCGATGATCAGGGTCTCCATGACCAGCTCGCCTCCGGGGCGCAGACAGCTGCGGATCTCCCGCAGGGTATCCACCGGAGACTTGCGGTGGTAGATGACCCCCATGCAGAAGATGGTGTCGAAGTAACGGCCCATGGGGGGCAGCTCTTCCATCTTTGCGGGGATGAAATAGAGGTCCGGGATCTGGAGGTATTTCTGGAGGGCCAGGTACTGGAAGTAGAAGAGGATCTGGGGGTCGATGCCCAGGACCATCTCGGGCTGGCCTGCGGCCATGCGGAACATGTAGTACCCGGAGCTGGCTCCGATGTCCAGCACGCGCCGCCCTTCAAGGGGGGCGATGTGATCCGCCAGCCGGTCCCATTTGACGTCTGAGTTCCATTCGGTGTCGATGTCGATGCCGAAGAGGCCGTAGGGGCCCTTGCGCCAGGGCCTTAAGTCCTGGAGTCCGGTAAGCAGGGCGTCCATCTCCTCCGGGGCGTGGTCGTCCCTGGGGATCACGCTGACCCGCCTGCCCGTGATGTCGATGCCTTCTCCGAACATGTCGGGCAGGGCCTCCACAATGGCGCGGAATTTCTTTTCATTGCCGAAGTCTCGGCCCACCAGGGCCATTTTCTCTTCGATGAGGGCGGAAAGGCCCTCCCGGGCCGGCTCCAGGCCCAGTCGTGTCAGGTCGTGCAGCAACGCGTCCATCTTTACGTCTCTTTCTCGTCTTTCATGCAGATAAAACTGGTGAAGTGAAACCACTTCTGCCAGATGTCCACCTTGGTGAAACCGGCGGCGTTGAACCGCGCCGTATGGGTCTCCACGGTTTCGGGGATCAGGACATTCTCCAGGGCATCCCGCTTCTGGCTGATCTCCAGGTTGGAGTAGCCGTTCTCCCCTTTGAACCGGTAGTAGAACTCCTGTTGCAGGTCCGTGAGCACCTGCTCTTCATGGATCACCTTTTCGGTGATGAGCAGAATCCCGCCGGGGGTCAGGGCGTCGTAGATCCGTGCGATGAGGGCATCCCGCTCGGCAACGGGGAGGAACTGCAGGGTGAGATTCAGCACCACCACCGAAGCGGCCTCCAGATCCAGATCCTGGATGTTGGCCCGGATGAGCTCGATCTGGTCCCCAGCCGGATGGTTGTCCAGGCGCTCCTGATAGATTTCCAGCATGGGGGCGGAGTTATCCACGGCCACCATGCGCAGGGGGCGCTTGCCCATTTCGTGGAGCAGGCGCATGCCGAAGTTGCCGTTTGAGCAACCCAGGTCGATGATCGACGTGTTCTCCTTATAAAACCGGGCGGCGAGCTGGGCCTGTCGTTTCACCGTCTCCCGGTAGAGGGGCACCGAGCGGTGGATCATGTCGTTGAAGACCCCGGCCACGTTTTCGTTGAACTCGAAGGGTGGCACGGAGGGCAGCTTTTTGGAGTAAATCGTGTCCTGACTCATATGTTCTGACTCATGGTCTCGTGATGTCCTTGGTGCACCGGATTTCCGGAAAACGAAATAAATAGAGCGGAAACCGGCCTGCAGGATACGGGGAGGATCCATCATTAATAGTTGAAAAAAAAGGAAAACCGATTCATGATGGAAAACCGCAACAGACCTTTATTACCAATCGCAAGGCGGGTGTCAAGGAGGATTTGGGCCGCACTTACCATTTGAAATCGGGGGAGACCATGCATATCTGGCATCAGGCAGTGACTCTTGAGGAGGTAAAACCCGTTGTGGAGGTGGCCATGCTCCGCCACCTTGGAATTGAGCTGGTGGCCATGGGCGATGACTGGCTCAAGGGCCGCATGCCCGTGGATGATCGGACACGTCAGCCCGCCGGGCTCCTCCACGGGGGCGCCACCTGCGTGCTGGGCGAATCCCTTGCCAGTATTGCCTCTGCCCTGTGTGTCGATTTAAACACCCACGGGGTGGTGGGCACCGAAATCAGCGCCAGCCATATCCGCAGCGCCAAAGATGGCTGGGTGTACGGCACCTGCAGGCCCTTTCACCTGGGGCGCCGCAACCACGTCTGGGACGTGCGTGTCACCGACGGCGAGGATACCCTGATCTCGGCCATCCGCATGACCGCAGCCATCCTTGCGTATTGACAGACCCAGGTCCAAGGCTATGTTCCTTTAGCCTTTAGCCTTTAGCCTTTAGCCTTTAGCCTTTATTAACCCCTTCCCCTGTTTCTATGGAGCCCCCATGGTACGAATGAAACGCGTGACATTGAAAATAAGCGGTGTGGTTCAGGGCGTGGCCTTTCGTTACCACGCCGTGGCCGAGGCCAGGCGCCTGGGCGTTACCGGCTGGGTCCGAAATGTTTCCGATGGTACGGTGATGGCACTGGCCGAAGGCGAAGCCGCCGCAGTGGATACTTTCATGGGCTGGTGTCGCATCGGGCCACCCATGGCAAAAGTCGATGGGGTGAAGGTGACCACCTCGTCCTTTGGGGGGGAGTTTGAGGGGTTTGAGGTGATTGGGTAAGAGATAGTGAGTAGTGAGTAGTGAGTGGTGAATAGTGAGTGGGTCGAAGCTTTGTGACAATGCCTGTCTATGCATTCGGGTTATCCGACGAAGTGGCACAAAAGCTGTTATTCACGGGCGAAGCCCGTCAGCAAATGTGAAGGGGCGAAGCCCCGGATCATTTGCGAGCCTGGGGTCCAGGGGATTTATCCCCTGGCCGCCGGAGGCAGGCTTTTTAAACAAAAACCGGGTGCTCCCTGTGGGAGGCCCGGTTTTCTGCGTTCTGCGATGGAACGTGTTGTGAGGCGCCGGATTGTGGGGGATGGCGCCGTGTGATTTTTTTACCTGTGGGACGGCTCCGGTTCCGTCGAAAGGGCGAGTGCCCTTTCGGGCACTCGCCGGGGAGGAGGAACCTGTGGGCCGCAGCCCCTGGTTTACTGGATGGAGATCTGTTTTCCGGCGGGCTGAACCGCCTTGGGGATGGTGATGTGCAGCACCCCGTTTTTAAATTCTGCCTCAATGGTCTCCGGGTCGGTTTTGGGGGAGAGGCGGAACGCGCGCTCAAAGCTTCCGTAGAATCGTTCCCGGCGGTAGACGGTTTTGTCGTCGCTTTCCTCTTCGGTCTTGCGCTCACCTTTCAGGGTCAGGACGCCGTCTTCCACGTTGATGGTGATGTCCTTTTTCTCGATGCCCGGAAGGTCGGCCTTGATGACCACGGTTCCGTCCTTTTCAAAGATGTCCACCTCGGGGCTCCAGTTTTTGGCCGTGTTGGAGAGAAGGCGCCCGGAGTCGTTGAAAAAATCGTCGAACATACGGTTGAGGCGGCTGTTGACGGAAGGTGCGGTGGCAAAGGGGTTGAATCTGACAAGTTCCATGATGTGTCCTCCATTGTTGTGTGTTGTACGTGTCATGCTTTTTTGTTGCTTGGTGTTTCTTTCGTTTGAAACAAAAATAGTCATGATCTGATTCGTGTCAACAAAAGAATATGATATTTTTTTGTCATTACCAAAAACGTAATTAGATTAAAGGTAATGAGAATGACGAATGCCGTGATCTTTGGTATAGAAAGAAGAGGAGGTCATATGAATAAAAAGAACGATCCATTGAACAGGATGGCACATCCCGGCGGGGCATCCCTGCGGGACCTCATGGGCAAACAGTCCGTGCGGGCCACCTTCCGCATCTCGTCACGGGCCATCGAGTCCATGGCCGTGGTGGCGGAACACTTCGGCATCAAACAGAAATCCCTCTTCGATCACCTTGTGGAAGACGCAGAGGCCCTGAACGCCATTGCCGACAGCTTGTCCGCCGACGCCATGAAAGAGGTGCCCCGGGTACAGAAAACCTTTGTGATTAGCCGCAGGACCCTGGATGCCCTGGAGATGGCCTCACGCCGGTTCGGCGCTCCACGGGATGCCCTGGTGGAGTTTTCTATCCAGCGGCTTGGCGAGCTCATCGAAGGCGAGCGTCAGCGCCATGCCGTGCGAAAGGCCCTTTTAAAACGGGTGGAGGAGAGAAAGGCCCTGTTCCACGGCTCCCTGTCGGAGTCGGTTCAGGCACTGGGCGAGGCCGATCCCTTTGTGGAGCGCCTGGCCAACATTTGCGGGCACCTGGAACACGCCGTGGACGATTTGAAGGCCCTGGTAAAACGGGGGGAGGGTTTGGAAGGATTATGATGGAACCTCACGCCTTCAAGGGCCTGGGCCCGGTGAACCCTTTTTCGTTGACCTATGACGCCTTTCGTCACGCCATGGTTGAGCGCCTGGGGCTGGACCGGTACGCCTCGGCCGAACTTTACACCATGGCCGTCCGGTCGGGTGCCGTGGACACCTCGGCCCTGACGCGTCTCCCCCGGCGGGAAGGCCTAACAGAGGCCGTGCATGGGGCCCTGGCCTTCCCCGCCCCTGAACTGGTGACCGTTAAAGAGGCCGACGGCGTGGTGAAGTTCACCATCCGTCTCCACGACGGCCACGAGGTGGAGTCCGTGGTGCTCCCCATGCTGAACCATTACACCCTGTGCGTCTCGTCCCAGGTGGGGTGCAAGCGGGGCTGTCTTTTCTGCACCACGGCCAAGATGGGGTTCGTGCGGGACCTGACGCCCACGGAGATTCTGGACCAGCTCTATGTTGCCCGCCATGTGCTCTCCTACTCCATTCAAAATATCGTCTTCATGGGCATGGGAGAGCCCCTGGACAATCTGGATGCCGTGGCCGAAGCCATCGGCGTCATGAGCGATCAGCGGGGCTTTGATATCCCCTTAAAACGCATCACCGTCTCCACCGTGGGCAGCGCCGAAGGCATCCAAAAACTGGCAGGCTCACCTGTTTCATCGGTGAACCTGGCCGTGTCCGTCAACGGGGCAACCGACGAGATTCGCTCCCGCCTCATGCCCGTGAACCGGAAAACCCCTTTAAAAACCCTGGTGGAGACCCTTGCCAGGTATCCCTTTGCCCGAAAAGGGGCGCTTTTTGCCGAGTATATCGTCATCGAAGGGGTCAACGACAGCGAAGAGGACGCCAAGGCCCGGGGTAAGTGCTCCTTGCCCCCCTTGCCGTGCGCTACAACCTCATCGGGTTCAACGCAGGCCCCGGAGCCCCTTCCTCCACCTGCCAGGAGGCCGTGGAACGCTTCCGTGACCTTCTCGTGCACGAAGGCGCCTACGTGCGCATCCGCGCCTCAAAAGGCCGTGATCTTGTGGCGGGGTGCGGGCAGCTTGGAAAAAAAGCCGGGCCTTCCATAGGTTAAGATCGAGAGCAAAAGCAAGCCTCCGGCGGCCAGGTGGGGGCACCTGGAAACCCTATGGCGAATGCATGGTGGTAGCCATTCTGCCCGCGTTATCGGGGCATTCGCATGGGGGGGGACATGTGGCAGCCGTTTTTGCAGGAGAGGCTTATTTTATTTTTTTGGAAAAACGATGGAAGGGGCTTGCTTAGCCCGGATATTTTTATTCGAAAGGTAACTCTGGTTACCCTATGACTGAACGCCGCTGTGTTTCCTACGAAGAATGAGGGGAAAACACAGCGAGAACCTGTTTTCAAGGTTAGACCATATAAAAGGCAGATACTATGAAACGAATCGGAGCCCATGTGAGTGCGGCGGGGGGCGTGGAGAACGCCCCGTTGAATGCGGCGGCCATCGGGGCCACGGCCTTTGCCGTTTTTACCAAGAACCAGCGGCAGTGGAAGGCCAAGCCCCTTACGGAGAAGAGCATTGCCGCCTTCAAGGCCAATTGCGAGGCCAACGGGTACCTGCCGGAGCATATCCTGCCCCATGACAGCTACCTCATCAACCTGGGGCACCCCGAGGCCGAGGCCCTGGCCAAGTCCCGGGACGCCTTTGTGGATGAGATGGCCCGGGTCCATCAGCTGGGCCTGGACCGCCTCAATTTTCATCCTGGCAGCCATCTGAAGAAGATGGACGAGGCGGACTGCCTTACGCGCATTGCAGAATCCATCAACCTGGCCCACAAAGAGGTGCCCGGGGTGTGCGCGGTCATTGAGAACACGGCAGGCCAGGGCACCAACCTGGGGTATCGCTTTGAGCACCTGCGGGACATCATCGACAAGGTGGAGGATAAAACCCGCGTGGGCGTGTGTCTGGACACTTGCCACGCCTTCACTTCCGGGTACGACCTCCGAACAGCCGAGGCGTGTGACGAGACCTTTGCCCTTTTTGAGGAGGTTGTGGGCTTTTCGCATCTCATGGGCATGCACCTGAACGACTCCAAGCCCGAGCTTGGCAAGAGGGTGGATCGCCATGCGTCCCTGGGCAAGGGGATGCTGGGCCTTGAGGTGTTTCGCTACATCATGAACGACCACCGGTTCGAGGAGATCCCCATGGTTCTGGAGACCCCGGACAGCGATATATGGAGCGGAGAATTATTACTTCTCCGCTCTTTCTTATAGAAAATATTTCATAAAATTAAATCTCTCACTCGGGATGCAACGGACCCTCTCCACGGAAATGTGGAGGGGTTTTTTGTTACCTGAACAGGGTGACATGCTCCAAGTGTTCACTGGTGGATCGCAATGGGACAGGACAATGGAAAGCCTTGAAGGACAGGGGGTTGTGGCTGCTTTTGTTGGGTAGTTATACGGTTGACGAAAGGGGGAATGCTATCTCGTCTCTTTGAAGTGTTTCTTTATACTGACCATTTTTACGTCGATTTTTTTTACCGGAAGTTAAAAAAGTCTGTACAGCCATGACGTGTTTTAGTAATATCTCGTTTTTGGTTAGGGTTGTTTGAATGAAAGTAGAAGGAAAGAGGTTGGAAATGGTGACAACAAAATTGTGTTCAAAGTGTGGTGAGGAGAAGCCGATTACAGAGTATTATCGGCAGAAAGGTGGGAAAGACGGACTCCGTGCGGCATGCAAGAAATGCTTCATCAAGGCCAATACTGAGTACAGGGCCAGGAGCAGTGATAAGCTCCGGATGGGATCGAAAGAGTATTTTCGAAACCTGAAAAAAATCAAGGCCAGCTACGAATATGAGACAGTGAATTAATATTCTGGTCAGTTGAAGGCATGAAAAACGTCGCATCCCATGGGATCTCCAATCCTTGTGTGGGTCCCGTGGGAATGCTAATAAACTTTTGGCTAAGAAATTTTTTGATCAAATTTGTTTCTTGTGTCTTACTTTATATAGATAAACATGTCATGGCGTTGTGTGCTGACTCTCCGACCTTTACGAGTTCGGGGCGGCACCGGGCCCATGGTCTGCGTCTCTGCCCTCGTCCCACCATTGCCTGTTGGCCGATTGGGTCATCCTCCCTTGCCCTTAGCGGCGATCCCCTTCTGTATTTTCCATTTTAAACAATAACGAACCCATCAGGTACAATCAGGTCATACCCCTGCATCTGGTTTTCGTGTTTTGGCTTTGGTGTGGGCACAGGGCTGCTGGGCGAGGTGAAGGATGCCTGGGGGGGCAGGGTTGTGAGTGGAACAGGCAGGGCGCCCGGCAGGCCATGGGGATGGCTGCCGGGCGTAAGGCGGGTGGCGCTTGTGCGCTCACAAGGGTCAGTAAACGTCCCGGGTGCCCCCGTAGGTGAGGAGTTCCGGGGGTCTTCCGGCCGTGGCCTTGACCTTTTTCTCCTTGAGGCTCCGGATGGTGTAGTGGGTGCGGATCATCTTCCGGAAGTTGGCCGGGTCAATGGGTTTTTCCAGAATCGCTTCGTAGATGCACCGCAGCTCAGTCCAGGTGAACCGTTCGTCCAGAAGGGCAAAGGCGATGGGAGTGTAAGAGATCTTGCCCTTGAGACGCTCGTGAAAATCGGAGAGGACCTGCCGGTGAAACGGGGACAGGTGCGGCGCGCTTTGGGCGATGACCTCTCCCAGGGGAAACCAGTCGCCGTGTCGGGAGGCCACGGCTTTTTCCGGCACCAGGGCAAAATAGCTGGTGACCAGGTGACGGGATTCGTCGTAGGTCTTGAGCTGTTCCATCCATGTTTGGGTCAGGCCGGTCATGGTGGAGAGGATGCGCGTGGCGCACACCTCCAAATCCCCGCCTTCCGACGGGGTAAAGGGGAGAAAGGGAAGGGCCCGGAGGTCAGGGCGCCCGGGTTTGGGGGGCAGGAGGACCTGGATCTCTCCGTCGGCAAAGGCGGCAATGACCATCTCCACGGAGACCGTGGGCAGGGGGCAGGTGGTCTTGGCGCTGTAGACACTCGGCTCACTGCCAGCTTTGGTGGCGTGCCACTCGCCCCCTTCGGGAAGGGGGACAAGGTCCTCTTCGTGGGAGAGGCTGTCCACCATGCGGGCAAAGGGGGTGGTGAAGTATTTGCCGTAGACGTCGGAATCGTCGATGTGCAGCTGGATTCCGTTTCGTCGGCAGTATTCGGCCTTGGACCGGTTCCAGATGCGGTTGTCCATGTAGGGGTTGCCGTCGATGTAGGTCACCTCAGTGCCCCCCTGCTTGTGGTGGGTGGTCACGGAAAAGAGGTGGGTCCAGGCGAGCCCCAGCTGATCCTTCAGGTAGTGCTCCAGGGACCGGGTGTGCTCGGTTCCCGTGATGATATGGACTTCATGCCCGTGGGCCACCAGCTCCCGGCTCAGCCTGGAGAAAAAATCGGGGAAGGTGTCGGCCACCCCGTGGACATCGATGCCCAGCCTGATGATATCGTCCTTATGGTTCATGCGTTTAATCAATATCCTCGCTGGTGGCGGCGGTACGAACCCCGGCCGCAGCCATATCGGTGAAAAAAGTGTCGCTCAGGTGTTCAAAGCCAGCAACCGGGCTCATGGCGTCGGTGAGAAGAACCACTCTGGGCGCAAGGTCGGGCCGGGCGGAGACCAGGTCCCGGACGCTGTCGGCCACGCAGTGGGAAGAGGCTTCCCCTGCCACATAGATTTCATCAAACCCGGAGAGGTCGTCCAAAAGCGACCGGTGGAACACGGATGCAGGGTCGCCTTCCCGCTCGACCTTGGGCCGGAAGATGGAGAAGTGCTCCGTGTATCGTGAGGCGCCCTTGGGGAGCATCACCAGGTCGGTGTGTCGGTTGGCCCATCTGCTCAAGATGGTGTCCAGTGGGTGGTACACCCCATGGCCCCAGGTTCCCAACAGGCAGTGGGGAGGCCAGATCACATGGGTGTCGCAGGCCTCCATGTAGGTCTGGCTCCACGCCTGATCTTCATCGTGTGCCGCCTTCCAGTCACCGTTTTTCACCGCGTCGGCGGTGATGACGGTGAAGGGGGTCGGCGGGTTGCCGGAGCGGTCCTGCCACCATGCAGGGTGGGCAATGTGCATGCGGTTGTGGGAATCCAGGGTGACCACCACGCGGGAGAAGGCGTCGCCGTTCATTTCGATAAAATCGGTAAGGCGCTCCATGTCCCGGCTCGCACCTTCCACGAACAGCTCCCCGGTGGGGTCGCAAAACGAGTTCTGGGGATCGATGATCAACAGGATACGTTTCATGTCTCTTCTCCTCATGCCGTTTTTTTTAAAAGGGCCCACCGCGGCTTGTGTCAACTCTTGCCGAACACCCGCTTCATGTAGGCCAGGTAGCCCTTGTCGTCGCACATCTGTTTGCCCGGAGAGTCGGAGAGCTTGGCAACGGGGGTGTCCTGGCATCGGGTCATCTTGATGACGATTTGAAGGGGTTCTCCCACCACGTCGTTGGTGAGGTTGGTGCCGATGCCGAAGTAGGTGATGAGGCGATCCTTGAAGTGGCGGGCGATCTGGATGGCCCGGGGAAAGGTGAGGCCGTCGCTGAAGACCCCCACCTTGGAGGACGCGTCGATGCGCAGGCCCTTGTAGTGGGTGATGAGGTCTTCGCCCCAGGCGATGGGGTCCCCGCTGTCGTGGCGGCACCCGTCGAAGAGCTTGGCAAAGTACATGTCAAAATCTTTGAGAAAGGCCTTGAACCCGGCCACGTCGGAGAGGGCGATGCCCAGGTCTCCGCGATACTCCTGGGCCCAGTGCTCCAGGGCAAATTTCTGGCTGTCCACAAGCCGGGGCCCCAGAGCCTGGCAGGCCATGAGCCACTCGTGGGCCATGGTGCCCACGGGGGTGAGGTCATACTTCCAGGCGAAATAGACGTTGCTGGTGCCCATGAAGTTGTCCGGGAGGGCGTCTTTGAGGGTCTTGATGATGGTTTCATGCCAGTCCCGGGAGTAGCGGCGGCGCGTGCCGAAGTCGGAGAACTTCAGGGGCAGGCCCTTGCTGTTTTCCGACTGGACGAGGTCGATCTTTTCTTCCAGTCTGGAGAGCCCCTCGGAGAGGTCGGCGTCGGGGTGGTTGTGGCGGAAGTAGAGCTCGTTGATGATGGCAAGGACCGGCACCTCGTATAAGATGGTGTGGAGCCAGGGGCCCTTGATCCTCAGCACATAATCATCCCCTTCCATTTCCGATGTGATGAATTCGCGGTTGAGCTGGAACAGGCGCAGAAACTCGATGAAATCACGCTTGATAAAGCGCAGGCTCTGGAGGAAGTCCAGCTCGTCCTTTTCAAATCGCAGACAGCAAAGGTGGTCCAGTTCTCGGTCTATTCCGTCGATGACGGGGGCAAAGTCGATGCCCAGGTTGCGGCAGCGGAACTCATACTCCACCTCCGCCCAGGGAAACTGATGAAGAACGCCCTGCATCATGGTGAGTTTGTACAGGTCGGTGTCCAGCAATGATTGAATAATCGGGGTTGTCAACGGATGGATCTCCACATGTTGTGGCGCCGAAAAAGGCGGCAAGCTCTCAAGGGGGGCCCTGCGGGGTCTCCCGGAGTCAAACTCCGCAGCGTGCTGCGGAAGGGCGAATGCATCGAGCCCGGATGGCCGTTTTGCAGCCGTTTCAACCGGGTTGATGGTTGTTGGGTATCATCCGGGCGTTAGCCAAAGGTATACCCACTGCAATAAATGTCAAGGCGAATTTATGTCATTTATACCAAAAATATAACCTTGAAGGGGCCAACCGGCAAACTCAACGCCTGGTGGTTGTTTTGGCTCCTTGTCGATGAACACACTCAACCCGTGAAATATCCGCGTTATGCCTCGGTGGAGAGCATCTCATTGATCCCCGCGGCGGCCTGTCTGCCCTCACCCATGGCGAGGATGACGGTGGCGGCACCCAGAACAATATCTCCGCCTGCAAAAACCCGGTCGATGGAGGTTTTGCCCTGGTCATCAACGAGGATCTGACCCTTTTTATCGGTGGCAAGGCCCGGTGTGGTCTGGCGGATCAGGGGGTTGGACGCATTGCCCACAGCGATGATGACCGTGTCGATGTCCATGGTGAATTCGCTGCCTTGGATGACCACAGGGCTTCTGCGGCCTGATGCATCGGCTTCACCCAGTTCATAGCGCTGGCACTCGAGGCCCCTGACCCATCCGTTGTCGTCGGGCAGGATGCGGGAGGCGTTCTGGAGATAGTGGAAGGTGACCCCTTCCTCCTCTGCATGGAGGACCTCCTCCGAACGTGCTGGCATCTCTGCTGCCGTGCGGCGGTAAATGAGGTGAACCTCTTCGGCTCCCAGGCGCAGTGCGGTACGGGCTGCATCCATGGCGACGTTGCCACCACCGAGTACGGCGACTTTGCGGGACTCAAAAATGGGCGTGGACGCACGCTGCCGGTCGTAGGCCTTCATGAGGTTGGTGCGTGTGAGGTACTCGTTGGCGGAGTAGACCCCGACGAGGTTTTCTCCTGAAATGTTCATGAAACGGGGCAGGCCTGCGCCCGTGCCGATGAAGAGGGCATCGAAACCGTCTTTTTCAAGGAGGTCGGTGAGCTTGCGGGTGCGACCGATGACAAAGTTGGTTTCAAGGGTGCACCCCATCTCGAGAAGGGTCTCGATCTCTTTTTGCACGATCTCCTTGGGAAGCCGAAATTCCGGAATGCCGTAAAGCATCACTCCCCCGGGTTTGTGGAACGCCTCGAAGAGGACCACATCATGCCCCTGGCGGCGAACGTCTGCAGCAACGGTGAGACCGGCAGGGCCGGTGCCGATGATGCCGACTTTTTTCCCGGTGGAAGGCTTGACAGGGGGCGTTTCGATGAGGTTGTTCTGGCGCTCCCAGTCGGCCACAAAGCGTTCGAGGCGGCCGATGTTGACGGCTTTGTCCGTGGATTTCATGGCCTTGCCCACGGTGCAGGGGGCCTGGCACTGGGTCTCCTGGGGGCAGACCCGACCGCAGACCGCGGGCAGGAGGCTGCTCTCTTTGATGGTGGCAACGGCGCCCTGGTAATCCCCGTCGGCAATGCACTTGATGAAACCGGGGATGTTGATGTGTACCGGGCACCCTTGAATGCACGGGGCGTTTTTGCACTGGAGGCAGCGTTCTGCTTCGATTTTGGCCTGCTCGGGCGTGTACCCCAGCGCCACCTCGCCCATGTTACGGCGGCGGACGGATGGAGCCTGGGACGGCATCTCCTGCATGGGAAGGGTCAGCCGTGATTTTCGGGTGAGGTTTTCGGGCAGTGCCTTGAGGGCTTCCAGGGCCTGTTCCTGCAATGTTTCGGGGGAAATATATGTCATGGGCTTAATCCTGATGGCCGACCGTGCGGCCGATACGGCATGTGTGCTCTTGGGTTTTGTATGTTCCGAGTCGTGAGGTGAGGTTGTCGAAGTCCACGAGGTGACCGTTGAATTCCGGACCGTCCACGCACACGAATTTGGTCTCACCGCCCACCGTGACACGGCATCCCCCGCACATTCCGGTGCCGTCTATCATGATGGCATTGAGGGAGACGTCCGTTCGGATGTTGAAGGGCTTTGTGACGGCGCAGCAGGACTTCATCATCATGGGCGGCCCTATGGCGATGGTGAAGTCGGGTTTTTCCGTTTGCTCGCAGAGCTCTTTGAGGGGTTCCGTGACCCATGCCTTGCGCCCGGCAGACCCATCGTCGGTGCAGACAATCACCTCGTCTGCAAGCTCACGCATGGGCTCTTCCAGGATGAGCAGGTCCTTGTCCCGTGCACCCAGAATGACGGTGACATGGTTTCCCGCCTGTTTCAGGGCCAGGGCGATGGGGTAGAGGGGGGCAATGCCGATACCGCCACCCACACAGACGACCCTGCCGAAGTGTTCAATGCGGGTCGGGGTGCCCAGGGGGCCTACGAGATCGGAAATGTCATCGCCTGCTTTCATTCGGGCCATGCGCGAGGTCGTTTCCCCCACGGCCTGGAAGATGAGGGTGATGGAGCCTTCCCGGGTATCCGTGCCTGCAATGGTGAGGGGAATCCGTTCCCCGAAATCATGGTCGATCTGAAGAATGATAAACTGACCGGCCTTGTGCTCCTGAGCGATGAGCGGTGCTTCAACCCGCATCAGGAAAACGGTCTCCGAGAGCTGCTCTTTGTAAAGAATTTTATTCATGGGTTCTTATCATGTTGTGTTGGTTTTATGCATAAGGGCCTGGATGAAAACCATGCCCAACAAAACGATGCCGGGCGAATCAACCCTGACGTTGGCGTTCACCTTGCCATTGGCTGTGTGTATCGTTTCATCGGGGTAAGCCCTGAGTCTTCCATTTAAGGGGATGCAGTATAATGGAACAAATGGGCCATGGGAATAGAGATTACAGGAAATATCATGCCTATTCCTGCCTGCCTTTATCGGTGGGCTCTCACGTGAGGTTTGTTTCGGGTGTTCAATGCACTCCAGATGTATCGCACCCACAGCCTTGGGGATGAATCAAGGTAACTCTTCAGCTCAAAAAAAACAGCCTCCGGCGGCAAGGTGTGCCACCTTGAAAGCAGGTTGCGGATGTGTTTTGCCCCCCGTTCCTCGGGTCACATCACATCCGCTTTTAAAGTAAAAATTCACTCAAAAAGATTTTTTAAAGCCTGTTTGTTCAACTTTTTAAACGTTTAGCCCCCGGCAGGGCCGCCGGAGGCATAAGCTGAACAGTTACGAATCAAGATAAAAAAGGGAAGGGCTCTGGAGCCCTCCCCTTTTCGTGCATGCTGGCAGAAGCTGCTTCAGTCCCGGTTAGAAATCGATGGCCGTTCCGTCGTAACAAGCCTGGTAGATGGCCTTGATCTCGTCGAAGGTGGGCTTTCTCGGGTTGAAGAGGGTGCAGGGATCCTTGAGGGCATGTTCGGTCATGGCATCAAGCTTCGCGTTCCACTCCGCCTCATCGATGCCGCACGCCTTAAAGGAACCGGCCACGCCGACGGATGCGGTCAAACCGGCGACCTCCTGGGCGAACTCCTCGGCCGTGGTTTTTCCGAACAGGGCTGCCAGGTCCCCGTACTTTTCGGTGACCTTGGCGTTGAAGCGGATGACGTTGGGCATAAGAATCGCATTGCCGCAGCCGTGGGCGACGCCGAAGGTGCCGCCCACCTGGTGGGACATGGCGTGGACAATGCCCAGCCATACGTTGGTAAAGGCCATTCCTGCCATGCAGGAGGCGTCGTGCATGGCCTGGCGGGTCTCCAGGTCTCCGGGCTCTGCCACGGCCTTGGGAAGGTTTTTGAACACCAGGTCGATGGACCCCTTTGCCAGGGCGTCGTTGTAACGGTCCGCAATGTTGGAAACGTAGGCTTCCACACCGTGGCTCAGGGCATCGAGACCGGTGTTTGCGGTGACGGTCTTGGGCATGCTGGCGCAGAGTTCACCATCGATGATGGCCACATCCGGGGTCAGCTCGTGGGACACGAGGGGGTACTTCACCCCTTTCTCGGTGTCTGTGATCACGGAAAGGCCGGTGATTTCGGTGCCCGTGCCGCTTGTGGAGGGAATGGCGACGAATGTCGCCTTGTTGCGCATTTTTTTGACACCGAAGGGTGCCGCCAGCTCTTCCAGTTTGGAGTCCGGGTTCACAGACTCCACATGGCCTTGGCCGCATCAATGGCGGAGCACCCGCCCAGGCCCACAATGATGTCGGGCTGCTCCTCGGTGAAGAAGGCTGCGCCCTTCAGGACGGTTGCAATGGAGGGGTCGGCTTCAACACCGGAAAACACGGCAGAGGTAATGCCGGCTTCCGTGAGAAAGTTGCGTTTGGCAAGGACGCCGTTTTTCTGGACAAACGCTCCGATGACGATGACGGCTTTGGTGCCTTCGACGTTTTTCAGGTTTTCAAGGGAACCCAGGCCGTGGAAGATATCTTTGGGGACAATAAAAGTGGTCATGATTTTTTCCTTAATTGAAAGGGTGTCTCTGGTTACTTGACGGGCACTCTTTTGCCCGACGAGAGGCACTAAACCTTTTTAAGGATTTCCTGTAAAGTAGGCACTTTTTCGTGTTTCAGTATGCTTTTGGGCAGATGTGGTTCCCAAAAGGGAACTATCTTTCGGTTTGGTTCAATTTCGTGTTATGGCACGGGATGCTGCGCACGGCAGATGGCTTTGCAGTAGGGGCCATTGCCGCCCCATTGGGCAATGATTATGATGACAAGAAAATGTGGTACGATGGATCACATCGAAGAAACGGAAGGCGGGAGGCGTATCATGCCGGAAGACAGGACCCATAAAGTGAGTTGCAGTTCCTATGTCAATGAGGTGGAGGTGGCCTTTGAGCTCCTCTCGGGAAAGTGGGTCCCGCTGATTGTCTGGACCCTTGCAACCGAAGGGACCAAACGATTTGGAGAGCTCAGGAAGATCATGCCGTCTGCAACCCAGAAGATGCTGACCCAGCAGCTGAGGGCCCTGGAAAAAAACGGGCTCGTCAGCAGGAAAATATACCCGGAGGTTCCGCCCGTGGTGGAGTACTCCCTCACCGAGATCGGCCGCAGGCTCAGCCCCATCTTAAAGGACCTCAACGCGTGGTCCAGGGAGTACCTTGACGGCCGGGAGGGCAAGGGAAAATAGATCGCCCTGCTTCCCGTTGAGGGGAGGAGGCAAATGAAAAAAAGCCCGCTGTCCGAAAGGCGTTCGGAAGGCGGGCTTTTTCTATTCTGTGAGGACAAGGTATTCGGGAATGGCGCGGTCGGGTGGGGCGTCGGGGAGAGCCGCCTCATAGCCCGGGGGCCTGATGGTGATGATGAGCATGGATGCTGAAGGGTCGTAAAGGGCAAGGTGCTCGGGGATGCCCAGGCCGCCTTCGCAGTGGAAGATACCGGAGATGTGCATGACAAGGGCGCCGGGGTGTTGATTTCTGGCCTCGGCAATGGACCAGGCCATGGTGGCGTCCCAGAGGGCCTGGGCGTCGGTGTTAATGGTGGACGGGGGTGATCCCGGGGTCTTGGTGCCGTGGGGATTGTCGTTTTGGGAGGCGTGGAGGATCTGTCGCTCAAGGGCCGCCAGCTTGGCGCGGTAGGCCGGAGATGCCCCCTCGTAGGGCAGGGGGGCGATCCAGGTTTTGGCCTCGGGGCTGAGTTGCTCAAGGGCCTCTCTGCCCTTGCGGGCCACCAGGTTTACGTAGCGCCTCGGGGCGTTGGCTGCAATGACAGGAGCCCCCTTCTCTTTGGCCAGATTGAGGGTTTGGCGGTAAGCGCGGGTGTAATTGCCCCAGGGGCGGGAGGCGGCCATGAAGTGCATCTCGGTGATGAGTCCCGAGAGGTACTCGTCGGTGACGCCCTGGAGGTCCCGGGCCAGCATCTCAAAGGACAGGATGGCCCCGGGCGTTGTCCCCATGGCGGTCCGTTTTTCAAGGAGTCCTTTGAAAAGGGCATATTCCAGGTGATGGGCCGAGGGGTTGTCGTGGGTCTCCCCCACCAGCACCACATCGGCCCGGGCGGCTTCGGAGAGAAGGGCGTCCTGGCTGATTCGGGTGCCGTCCGGGGCAATGATGGTGTATCGGGGCGGTTCCATGGCGGCGCGGCCGGTGCCCAGGCATCCGGCGGCAAACAGGAGGGTTCCCAGAAAAAGGCCCAGGGTGCTTAAGGCTCGGTTCATGGCTGAACTCCCGTGGCTGGCGGGCCCCCCGGCACAGGGGGAGCCCGCGTGGGCATCGGCGGGTCAGAAGTTGCGGTGGATGCGGATGTTTCCGCTTTCGATGCGGCGGTTAAAGGCGTCCCTGGCCCAGGCCTTGATACGGGCCCTGGAGGCGGGGATCAGAAGGAGAATCCCGGCGACGTCGGTGAGAAGGCCCGGAGTGACCAGGACGATCCCAGCGATGAGGATCATCAGGGCGTCAATGAGCTCTTCCGTGGGCATGATCCCCTGGTCCATGCACTCCCGGATCTTGATGACGGTCTGGAGCCCCTGGATCTTGGCAAGAGATGCCCCGGCAATGCCGGTGCCGATGACCAGGGCAAGGGCGGCAAAAGCCCCCATGAACGAGCCGATCTTAATGAGGAGCCACAGCTCGATGACGGGGACCAGGGTAAACAAAAGAAAAAGACGTAACACCATGGGGACAGTCTCCATATGAATCCGTGAAAGTAACCCGCAGTCGTGCGGTTTCACCACAAGATGAGACCGATCCCGTAAATGTCAAGCAAGGGAAGGGATGCAGGATACAGGGGAAAAGGCCAAAAGCGCCTTCTATGGTGACCGTGGGTGAAAAAAGCAGGTCCCCGGCGGCAAGGTGGGGGCACCTTGAAACCTATGGCGAATGCATGGAGGTCGTCATTATGCAACCGTTTTTGCGGCAGAGGCCTATTTCATTTTACTGGAAACACGATGAAGGGGCTTTGGGAGTCACTTGAGTTTAACTGGAATAACCTCGGCGAAAACTCGAAATGCTGGCCTCCGGCAGGGGCGCCGGAGGCCGTTTTTGAACCGTGCTATCGTTTGCTGCGCGGGTGCTTCTTGATGGATTTCAGGAAGCGGTCCACGCGGGTCTTGACGATGGGAAAATCTTCCCCGCGGTCGTCGATGCAGTCTCCGTCGATGGTGAGGATGGGGATGCCCGCTTTTTTGAACATCTCGTTTTCCATGATGGAGCCACCGTGGAAGTGCCGGCACGACTTCGGGTAGTAGGCGATGATACCTTCGGTGTCCTCGGGGATCTCGTCGATGGCGATGCCCGTTCGGGCCGTCACCGAGGAAAAGGCCGGGTGCAGTACCGTGCGCCGTGCAATGGACCGGATGGGGTCCGCCGGGTCCAGGGGCTCCCAGAAGGCGTAGTTGACCTGGGAGGCGGAGATGTCGATGCGCTCGTCCAGGTAGGTCATGAGAGGCGTCTTGAAGTAGGGACGCAGGTGGAACCAGGCGATGCGGGGACGGCTGTCGTCGTCTGCCGGTGCCGTGCTCCCCTTGTACTCCTTGCAGCGGGACTTGTAGACGTCCACGATGCGTTCTGTGCCCCAGGTCTGCATGAGGTTGGCCGCGTAGTCCAGCTCCCGCACCCCTTTCTTGGCCGCTGTGCGCTGCTGGAGCACCACGTCGTTGCCTTCGTTGAGCCAGGTGCGGGCTTCGTTGGTCCACCGGATGACCTGGCGCAGGGCTTCGTCTTCCAGGGTGAGGCCCGTGTGCTCGGTGACGAAGGCCACCATCTCCAGAAGCTGCTCGTAGACGTAGTCCACGCCCTCTTCCACCCGTTTGATGTCCTTTTCATCCGTGCTTGCGGCCAGGTCGTAGAGGCCGTAGGGAATGTCCAGGATAAACTCCGGGCGCTTGTATTTGTGGGCGGCCAGTTCGGCGTACTTGGCCGAGGGGTCGCACAGGTGGGTGGAGGTGATGAGCACATCCGGGGTGGGGAAGATGTCTTCGATGACGCCCCCTGCCACGGTTTTCATGAAGGAGCACAGGTCCCCTGAAAGTTCGTGCCTCCTGGCCTCCATGCGCTCCCGGGCTGCCCCGGTCATGGCGAGCTGGGAGGCCACCATCTCCGTGGTAAAGGGGAGCAGGCCCATGGCGTACATGATCTCCGTGGGCACAAAGAGGCTTCGCCAGGCCACGTTGTGGTAGGCAAACTCCCCGTTGGTGTTGAGGTTGTAGGCGTTGAAAAACTGCTCGGTGTTGAGGTACCCCCGCTTTGCCGAGGGGGAGAGGGTGTCAAAGGCCTTGGGAAAGGCCATTTTAACGGCATCCCCGGGCTCGATTCCCTCCAGGCCGTTGACGCGGAGCAGGTTTTGTACCTGGGCTTTTCGCTGCTCCGTGTTCTCTTCTTGTATTCATCCCCTTCTGGCTCGGTTCATCGGTTTCTCTTTCGTCTTTTTTTGAGTCTCTTGATAAATGACTGCACCTCACGTTCGTTGATCTCGGAGCTGATGTCGCCTTCGAGGACCTTCATGGGCACGTCCACGGGGATGTCGTTTTTCAAAAGGGCCCACTGCATCTGCATGTTGGCGCAGAATTTCATGGAGTAGTAGAGGACCCCGTCCACCCGGTATTCGGTGATGAGGCGCTGGATCTCCTCGATGGCCTCCCGAGACTTGTCCCCGAGCATGCGGGGGCAGGGCGTACCGGAAAGGTAGAGGCTGGCCAGCTCTTTGTACGGGTCGTCCGACGGGGCCGCCTCGCCGGTAAAGGCCCTGAGGCCGGTGCACATGTGCTCCACCACGGAGACGCCGCCGGTGGCCTCGATGGTTTTAATAAGGGAGCCGTTGCCCGGGCCGCCGATGACCATGATGCGCGGGGCGTCCTTGTCTCCGGTCTGGCCTTTTTTCTCGGAGATGAAGGCTTCAAGGCGGCTGTTGAGCTCCTCCCTGGGCATGTCCCAGGAGTCGGTGATGAGGGCCTCCACTTCGCGTCCGGTGACGGCTGTGGCCTCCTCTTTTCTCAAGGCGTCCACCTCGCGGAACAGGGCCCGCGTTTTGTTGAAGAGGGCCATGGAGGCCCGCAGGGCCTCGTCGGTGATGGGGCCGGCGTGGGCCTCCACATCCTCTTTCATGCGCCGCAGGCCCCCTGCAAAAAAGGAAACGCTGGCATTGGTGACCACCTTGGGCACATCCAGGAGGTGGAGCATGGCGGGCTTGATCTCGTCCTGGCGATAGAGCCAGCCGTCGGCCAGGCGCCGCATGCACTCGCAGGAGTGGGCGATGACCACGCCGGAAAGGGCGTCGTAGGCCCCGGTGAGGGCGCCTCCCATGGAAGAGCGGACGTAGGAACAGATGGAGTCCCCCAGGACCACGTCTTCATGCTCGGCCCCGGAATCAGATTTGATGCCCACGGGAAGGGCCCCTGCCGCGTGGAGAATCTCCAGGGGGGTGTAGGTGCAGAACCATCCTATCTTTTTCACTGGGCCGACCTTTCGGCCGAGGAGGCCATGGGAGTGGCTGCGTAGGCGTCGCAGGCGTAGAGGGTTAAGTCATCTCCCCCGCCCCTGGACAGGTGAACCAGGTCCTAACATGGTTGTTGCAGCCCAGCTCCTGGGCACGGGTGCATTCGGTGAACTCCGAGGTGATCCCCTGGATGGTCTCAATGCCTCGGAAAGAGCCCCTGTCTTCCACTTCGTCCCGGGCAAACAGGGCCATGCCGATGGCACCCATCACCTTGTGGTGCATGGGGACGTAGAGTTCGACCTTTTCGCCACGGGCTTCGCTGAGGAGGTCCTCCAGGGATTTTTTCACCCCGATGTTGGAGGCCACGCCTCCCTGGAAAGCAATGGGGGTCTTGAGGTGCTTTTTGTTGATGCCGAGGGTGGCGTAGAAGTTCATGGCCAGGGAGCGGTGCAGCCCTGCGATGATGTTCTCCTTGGTGTTGCCCTTGGCCTGCTCGGCGATGAGGTCGCGGCCCACGAAGACCGTGCACATGCTGGAGAAGCTGTAGGGCTTTTTGGCCTTGAGGCCCGTCTCTCCGAATTTTTCAATGGGAATGCCCAGCCGGTCGGCCTGGGCGTCGAGGAAGGAGCCGGTGCCTGCGCCGCATTTTTTGTTCATGCCCGCTTCATCAAGCTCGCCGTCTTCTATGTACATCACCTTGGAGTCCTGGCCGCCGATATCGAAGATGACCTGGGTGTCGGGGAGAAGATGGAGGGTGGCTTCGGCGTGGGCGTCCAGCTCGGTCTCGTAGACGTCGGCCCCCAGAAGGGCCGAGGAGATCTCGTGGCCGCTGCCGGTGACCCCGGAGCCCAGGATGTCGATGTTGGCCGGGAGCTTAGCCGACAGGCGGGAGAACGCTTTTTTGATGTTGTTGATGACGTCCCCTTCGGTGAGGGTGTAGTCGGTCTCAAAGACGACGCCCGCTTCATCCACAAAGGCGATGTTGATGGAGATGGAACCGGCGTCAAGGCCGATGAAGCCTTTGACGGTGTCGGTCCAGTTGCCCGAGACCAGGGGGAAAGCCAGGGCGCGGCCCTTGTCGCAGATGTATTTGTACGCGGGTTTTTTCAGCCCCTTGATGAGCTCGTCGATTTTCTGGAAGGGAGAAGAGGGAACCGGGTCCGAGGCTTCGGCCTTGATCCAGAGGTCGGAGACGGTGGTGCTGATCTCCACGCGGGAGCCGTCTTCACAGGTAAAGGAGGCCACCTCTTCGCCTTTGATGGCGTGGTCCCGCGACTCTTTTTTCAAGGTGTCGATGACCGGTGCCACAGATTCCCAGGCCTCCTGAACGCGGTCTTTGGCCTTCTGGAGAAAGAGGTAGGGGATCCTGTAGAAAATCTGTCCCGGAGTTCGGGGCAGGGACGCAAAGCCTGCGCCCGTATGTCCTGAGAGTGTGCCGTTAGGTGTCATGCAGTGTCTCTTCTGTTTTAGTGGGTATATGTTTTTGGTTATGAACCGTAGTTTTTGTTAGAAACGACGTTTGAATTGTGCTCGCCGAACAAGACCAACCCAGGTCTCCCGTGGTGCTGCCTTAACCGACGTTATGCGACAATATTATCGTGTTTTCAAGGCGTTGCCCGTATGTGGGAAAATGTTTGTGGTATCGAAAGAGGATTACCATAAGATTCTTCATTCGACAAGGGTGGAATGAAAAAGGGGTGGTCAGGGTGGTGTGTGTTTTGAAACCCATTGAAAAAATGATGAAAACCGTCATTGGTTGAAAACGTCTGCGGGGGGTGTATGATGGGGCATGGGATCTGTGGGGGGATGACGCCCTGTTTCGGGTGCGAGCCGTGTTTTCTGCGGCAAGAGCTTGAGATCGGAGGAGATCTCCTGTACAAAAGGTCCCGCCCGATGAAAGTAACCTGGTTATCTGGCGTTATCCCCCGGTTTCAAATCCGTCATTGCCCATAGGCCGCCCTGAAGGGGCGGCACCAAGAAAGGAATATTCGATGCACAACGGCAGCCACCGTGATCCCCGGAGACGGGTCTAACTTCATATTATTGATTCGGCACTACAGATTCTGGACAAAGCCGGATGCGATTTTGAGTATGAGTTTGCTGACGCGGGCCTTGCAGCCCTGGAAAAGCACGGCGAGCTCCTGCCCCAGCGCACCCTGGACCTCATTGAAAAGAACGGGGTGACCCTCAAAGGGCCCCTGACCACGCCCATCGGCAAGGGGTTCACCTCCATCAACGTCACCCTGCGCAAGCAGTTTAACCTCTACGCCAACCTGCGCCCGGTGATCTCCTTTAAAGGCACCCAGGCCCGCTACGAGAACATCGATATCATCACCGTGCGTGAGAACACCCAGGGCATGTATTCGGGGCTGGGCCAGACCGTGTCGGAAGACGGGTGCACGGCAGAGGCCATGAGCCTGGTGACCCGTGAGGGGGCCGAGCGCATCGTTCGTTTTGCCTATGAGCTGGCTCGGAAAGAGAAGCGGAAAAAAGTCACCATCGTCCACAAGGCCAACATCCTGAAGTCTACCTCCGGGCTGTTCCTGGATGTGGCACGGGAGATCAGTGCCGGGTACCCCGACATCGAGACCGCCGAGATGATCGTGGATGCCACCTGCATGAAGCTGGTCATGAACCCGGAGGAGTTTGACGTCATTGTCACCACCAACCTGTTCGGCGACATCATCTCCGACCTGTGCGCCGGCCTCGTCGGCGGGCTGGGCATGGCCCCCGGGGCCAACATCGGTGACAACGCGGCCCTGTTCGAAGCCGTCCACGGCAGTGCCCCGGATATTGCGGGCAAGAATCTGGCCAACCCCACCTCCTGGCGCGACCCGCTCATTCAGATGCTGGAGTACCTGGGCATGCAGGAGAAGGCCGAGGCCATTCGACGGGCCGTCACCGCCGTCATCGAGGAAGGGGACCGCACCACCCGCGACCTGGGGGGCTCCCACGGCACCACGGATTTTACCCAGGCCGTCATGGACCGCCTCTGATCCGGATGCCTCATCCAGGCAACAAGTCCCTGCAGCCACATCGGTCATGCCTCCGGCGGTGCGCTTTTTAAAAGGCGCCGCTCACCTTGCCGCCGGAGGCACCGGTTTTTTCCTTTCAGGCGCCCGCATCCCTATCCGGTTTTTCACCTCAGGGCTAGGTATATCTCCTGTCCGATATTCTTTCCTTAATTTTGTCTTTGCGTTTTTTGCTTTGTGTCCTCTGAAAACATTGACATACGGAGCTTATGGGGTATCATCAAGGGCAATGAACCCATGGATGGTGTGTGTCGGAATCAAAAAGGTCGCAGTCAGTATTGTTAATAAAGTTCGGGCTGATGCAAAAGCAGAGTGGACACCTGTCGTGGGATGGCATGGCGCCGTAAACGGTTTTCCATGGCGTTTCTTTGCATGGCTGTTTTTTGACCGGGTTTCAATGGGTTTTGTCGGTGTGTTTGACTGGTATTTCAACGGTCTGGTCCGGGCAAGCGCCGGGCCGGAGCCCATGCAGAGAAAGGACATGCAGGATGATTTTGGACAGACTGAAGATTGGGACCAAAATACTGATTACATTTTTGTTGGTCGGTATTGTGCCCCTGGCCGTCATCGGTTCCGTTTCCGTTTTGAAGTCGAGTGAATCCCTCTCAGAGCAATCCTTTGAAAAATTGAAAATTGTCCAGGAGATTAAAAAAGCCCAGGTCCGGGAGTATTATGCCGGATGCCTGGGAGACATCTCTGTTTTGTCCAAGAACTACGCCCTGTCCGAGGCCCTGAACCGTTTTCCCATGCTGTTTGACGAAGAAGGCAACGTCAACATGGATGGCTACGACTTCTACGACACCCGATACGGGGAGTCCATGAAGCTTGCCGTCCAGGAGTACGGGTACAACGACCTGCTGCTGATCCAGGCCAACGGGCGCATTGTCTACTCGGCCCGGAAGGCCCCGGATCTCGGCAAGTCCGTGCTGGAGGGCCCCCTGGCCGAAACCCATCTCGGGCGGGCCTTTGCCCTGGGGCTCAAAGGGCTGGCCACCACGGACTTTATGCCGTATGCCCCTGCGGACAATCAGTCCATTGCCTTTATCCTGGCCCCCATTTCCGTTGTGGATAACATGACCCAGGAGACACGGGTCACGGGGCTTGTTGCCCTGAAGCTCGATAACGGCCAGCTCAACAGCATCGCCATGAGGCGTGAGGGCATGGGAGAGACCGGGGAATCCTTTCTTGTGGCCCGCACAGGGGAGGGGGCGGTGTTCCGAACAGACACCCGGACAGGCAAAGCCGGTGAGCAGGCCTTTTTCGCCTGCCTGGACGACGCCTCTGCCCAGGAGAGCGGGGCAGGGACTTACACCTACAAGGGGGAGCAGCAACTGGTCTCCTACGGAAAGCTGGGTATCGACGGCCTGGACTGGATCATGATCTCCAAGATTGACGGACATGAGGCCTTTGCCGCCGTTCGCCAGCTCAAGACCCTCATCGGGGTTGTGGTGCTGCTCGGGGTTGCCGCCATCGTCTGTGTGGGCTTTTTGATCGCCCGCTCCATCACGCGGCCCATTAACGATATTGCAGCGGGAATGAAGGATATTGCCGACGGCGAGGGAGACCTGACGGTGCGCCTCAACGTCAAGGGGAAGGACGAACTGGCCGAGCTTTCCCACTGGTTCAACACCTTTATCAACAAGGTGCAGGAGATCATCCGGCTGGTGTCCGAAAGCGCCGAAAAACTCAACGGGTCGTCCACCGAACTTGCCCAGATCTCCCATGTGATGAGCGAAGGGGCCGACGAGGTCTCTTCAAAGTCCGGCACGGCGTCGGCCTCCTCCGAGGAGATGAGCGCCACCATGCAGTCCATTGCTGCCGCCACCGAACAGGCCTCCGCCAACATGAGTATGGTGGCTTCCGCGGCCGAGGAGATGACGGTGACCATCTCGGAGATCTCCGAGCACTCCGACACCTCCCACACCATTACCCGGGAAGCTGTGAATCAGGCAGGGAGCGCAGCCGCCAAAATGAACACCCTGGGTCTGGACCCAGAAATCCGCCATGTTTCCGAGGTCGATACCGAGATCTCCGAGAAGATCAATCTTCTGTCCCTCAATGCCACCATCGAAGCGGCCCGGGCCGGAGATCCGGCTGCGGGTTGCCGTGGTAGCCGACGAATTGCAGGACCTGGCCGGTCAGACAGCCGGGGCTACCCAGGAGATCCGCAGCCATATCGAAGGGATCCAGAACTCCACGGCCGAGACCGCCGGGGAGATCGGTCAGATCACCCAGGTCATCGACAAGGTCAACGGCATTGTCACCACCATCGCCGAAGCGGTGAAAGAGCAGGCCGTCACCACCCAGGAGATCGCCGGGAACGTGGCCCAGGCCTCCACGGGCATTCAGGAGGTCAACGAAAACGTGGCCCAGAGTTCCCTGGTCTCCAACAGCATTGCCGACGAGATTTCCCAGATCAACCGGATCTCCGGTGAAACCTCGGCCAGCAGCACCCGGGTGAGCGATAGCGCCGAGGCCCTGTCGGGCCTGGCCACCGAGGTGTCCGATCTGGTGGGGCGATTTCGGGTGTAAAGGGTTTGTATTTTAGACTATGGGCACGCCTGTGTGAAGGTGGCTGTTCGTCCATGGTGGCAAAGTCAAATGGCTGAAAAGTGGAACATGGAATGCACGATTGTCTCTCCCTTTGGGTGAGCCGATCAGGGGGCTGCTGCCCTGTTGAGATAAAAAAAGCCCCGGGCAGGCAAACTGCCCGGGGTTTTTTGTCTCGCGAGGGACACGTTTCGGGAGGAAGGGATACGTGGCCTCGTGGTTCTGGCCCGGTGTCTCGAATTGCTTGGGTTGCTGAAAAACGGGTTAATGCGTGTATTCGATGATCTGGACGTCCGGTCCGATCTTTTTGATGATGGCGTCCCTCATGTTTGCGTAGTGGGGGCAGGGGTAGCCGATGGGGTTCCCCTTGGAGATGCAGGAGGTAAAGACAATGGCCTCGGCGCCTCGATCCACCATGATCTTGGCCCGGGAGATGGCCCGCTTGCCGGGGCAGCCTCCGCAACTGACAAACCCGACAATGTCGACGGGGCCCGTCTCCTCGAAGGCCAGCGTTCCCTGGGTGGCGGCCTTGAAATCCGTGGTGCCGGGGCACATGTCCTCTGTCTGCTGGCAACGAATGATTCCGACTTTTTTCATCTGCGTGTTCTCTTTCCATTGATTGCGTGTGGTTGTTACAGGGGCCGGGGACGCGGTTTCTCCCTTTGCCTGAAAAGGAGCAAGGCACCTCGAAACCTGATTTCAGACTGTCCCGGTAATCCGTACCACGAATACTAGTCGCTATCAAGAAAGATAAATGGTATTCCCTGGCAGTGAACTGCCCCCCGGAACCGCATGATCGGGTGTTGCTATTTTTACGATTCGCATGTAAGTGGATGAACCGAAACGGCAAAACAGAACATGGGCCGGGGCCTCGGTAACATACGCCAGCCCATGGCTGGGCGGGCAAAAACCGCCGCATTGACGGGCCGGTATATCCACAGGTAGCGTACCTGTGGCAAACCCTCTGACGAGCCGAGAATTCCGTGGCTGTGGGAACCGTGTACCCCGCAGGCACCATGACCCGAAGGGAAACGAATGAAATTCGATCAATACTATATATCCGACGATATCAAGAAGAACCTGGCCCAGCTCGGCTTTAAGCGGCCCACGGACATCCAGTTCAAGGCGATCCCCTCCATTCAGAAGGGAGAGGACGTCCTGGCCATCGCCCAGACAGGCACGGGTAAGACGGCGGCCTTTGCCATTCCCCTCATCGACAGGATCCAGCGGGGCAAGAGCAGCAAGCGCTCATACGGTATCCGCTGTATCGTCATGGTGCCCACGCGGGAACTGGCCGCTCAGATCGGCGAGGTGTTCGACAGCCTCTCCCGCCACACCAAGGTCAAGACCTTTGCCCTGTACGGCGGGGTGGAGCAGGATGCCCAGATCAAGAAACTCCAGGACGGCATCGACGTGCTGGTGGCCACCCCGGGCCGCATGTTTGACCTCATCAGCCAGGGCTATATCCGGCTGAACCGTATCGACACCCTGGTGCTGGACGAGGCGGACCGGATGCTGGACCTTGGGTTCATCGACGACATCCGTTTCGTGAAAAAGAAGATCACCCGAAAGCACCAGACCCTGTTTTTTTCGGCCACCATCAATGAAAAAATCAAGAAACTTGCCTTTTCCCAGGTAAAGAGCTCGGCCATCCGCATTCAGCTCTCCCCCGAGGACCCGGTCTCCAAAAACGTCTCCCATGCGGTGATGTTTGTGGAGATGGACGACAAGCGCTTTTTTCTGGAACGCTATGTGCGGGACAACCCCGAGAGCAAGCTGGTGGTGTTCGTGCGCACCCGGGTGCGGGCCGAGCGCGTGGCAAAGGCCATGGGGCGCGTGGGCATTGACGCCGTCTCCATCCACGGGGAAAAAGAGCAGGCGCAGCGCCTTGAGGCCATGAAGGCGTTCAAGGACGGGGCGTGCCGGATGCTCATTGCCACGGATGTGAGCGCGCGCGGTATCGATATTCCGGACGTCACCGCCGTGATCAACTACGACCTGCCAGAGGTGGCTGAGAATTACGTCCACCGGGTGGGCCGGACCGGTCGTGGTGTGAATAAGGGCGTGGCCCTCTCCTTTTGCAGCAAGGAGGAGAAGGAACGCCTGGAAGAGATCCAGGAATTCATCGGTAAAGAGGTCGAGGTGCTCCACGTGGGAAAAACCGACTACGCCCGGACCCTGCATTTTTCCAATGAGCTGTCGGCAGAGGAGCTCATCGCAGAGAACGAAGCTTTCGAAAAAAGCCGAAAGAGAAAAAAGAAGCGCAGGTAAGGTTGCGCGCCGTTCCGGGCGGCACCTTAAGGGTGTCGGTCCGGACGGCGGCGGTCCCTGTTGCCATGAAAAAATAAAGAAACCGCAGTGGCGGGACGATATCATGGAAAGGCGTTTTGATGTGAACGGCGGTGCCCCGGTTGAGGCCGGGGAGCGACAAACCGGAAAATGACCGCTGGCTGGGGGGAGTAGCGTGAGGACATATCCAGGGCCCTGGAGAGGGTGTTGCTGTTTGTTGCGGGGGCTCAATGCGATGGTGCTGGCCGTTGCGGCCGTGTGTCTGTGGGGGGGCAGTCAGGTGTCAACTGTCTGTGCCGCCGATACGGTGCGCGGTGCCGGGAGTGTGTTGTTCCTCGGCAGCTTTTTCTCTACCATCCCAGTTATCCCACCTTTTTCAGACAGGTGGAGGGGATCCGCTCTGTCTTCTCTTCCCGATCCATCCATTTTGATATCGAGTGCATCGACACAAAGCGGTTCGCCCCCCCGGAAATCAAAGCCCATTTCCATGACCTTCTCACCTTCAAACTGTCGCGTCTCCCGGCCTACGATCTCATTCTGGTGGGGGACGACAACGCCCTTCATTACGTTCTGGATCATCAGAACGACCTGTTCCAGAACATTCCCATGGTCTTTTTCGGGGTGAACAACCGGCGGCTTGCCCTCGAACAGAACGAAAATCCGCTGGTGACCGGTGTGGTGGAGTCGGTTGCCCTCTCCGAGACCCTCTCCCTTATGGCCCGGTTACAGCCGGATGTCCGGCGTATCGTGGCCATCGCGGACAACACCGTAAGTGTCAAAGGCGTGCTGGATCACTTCCATGCCGCCGCCCGGGAGTTCAAGTCCGTCCAGTTCTCCATGCTTTCCCTTGAAAACCTGAGCTTTGAAGAGTTGGCAGAGGTGCTGAAGACCTTTGACAACAGGGACGCGGTGCTGCTGCTGTCCGCCTTTGTGGACCGCACCGGGCGCCGCATCGATTTCGACCATGCCCTGTCTCTGGTCACGGAGAACCTTGCGTCTCCCCTGTATCACCTCTGGTATCACGGCATGGGGCAAGGGGTGATCGGCGGCAAGCTCATCAGCCACTTTGACCAGGGGGAACGGGCCGCGGAGATGGCCCTTGAGATCCTGTCCGGCACGCCGGCCTTTGAGATTCCCGTGGAGGCTGAGAGCCCCCATCGTTTTGTGGTGGACCCGGAGGCCATGGAGGCCAGGGGCATGTCTCTTTCCCTGATTCCCAACGGCGTGGACCGCTATCGCAATGTCGAGCCGTGGGACAGCTCCTATGGGCTCTACACCCGTGTTGCCCTGGGTGGCATCGGCGTGTTTTCCTTTCTCGCCTGCGTGTTGGCCGTCATTGCCTTTCACCGGCGGCGTGCCGATGAGCAGGTGGCCAAAAGCGAGCTGAGGTTCCGTCGGTTGACCCGACACATGGAGGAGGTGTTCTGCGTGGGATCCATGGCCACGCGGGAGATCCAGGAGATCAGTCCAGCTGTGGAGCATATTCTGGGGCTGTCCCCGTCAAAGGTCCGCCGCAACCCCACCCTGATCCGGGAGGCCATCCATGAGGAGGACAGGGAGTCCTTTTTTGCCTACCTGGTTCGCCTGCAATCCGGCCAGGAGGGGATGGAGTCCATTGAATTCCGCATGCGGGATGTCAAGGGGCGGCTGCGGTGGCTCCGCTTCAGGGGCTTCAGCATCGAAGAGGCCGGTGACAGGGACTCCAAGATCGCGGGCATGGCCTCGGACATCACCGATGCAAAGCAGGAGGATACCGCCATGAAGGCCCTGGTGGAGACCCTTGCAGGGCGCGTGGAACAGGACTTCTTCGATGGCGCTGTTCGTCAGCTCTGCGCCTTTTTGGGGTGCGACACTGCCATTATCGGTGAGATCCGCGAGGACAACATGGTCCAGACCCTGGCCATGGTGAAGGACGGGTACATGAAGGATTCCATGACCTATCAGCTCATGGGGACCCCCTGCTTTGAGTCCATGAACGAGGGGGTCTGCATCTACCCCGAAGGGGTCCGGGATCGGTTCCCCGCTAACTCCATGCTTCGCCAGCTGAGCTGGGCAAAGTTTTCTGGGCTTGCACCGTTGCGAAATCACAACGGAAAGATCATCGGGGTGATGTGCGCCATGTCGAGGACCCGCTTTTCCATTCCCAAGCGGACCCAGGAGGTGGTGGCCATCCTGGCCAAGGGCATCGCCAACGAGATGGAGCGCCTTGAGAGCGAAAAAGAGAAAAAAGCCATGGAGATCAGCCTGATCCGCTCCCAGAAGATGGAGGCCATCGGCACCCTGGCAGGCGGTATCGCCCATGACTTCAACAATATTCTTTTCCCCATCATGGGGTATGTGCAGATGATGCAGGAGGAGATCTCCGCGTCGAGCCCCCACGGTCGATACCTGAACAAGATCCATGCAAGCTCGTTGCGAGCCAAAAAATTGGTGAACCAGATCCTTGCCTTCAGTCGCAAGGGAGATCAGGTCTTTGAGCCCGTCATGATTCCAGAGGTCCTCACCGAGGTCATGGAGCTGGTGCGTGCCAGCCTGCCGGCAACCATCGACCTGCGGGTGCATGTCACCGGAGAGATTCTCCCCGTGATGGGAGACGCCACCCAGATCCATCAGGTGGTGATGAATCTCGTGACCAATGCCTACCATGCCATGGAGGGAAGGGGCGGCTGTATCTGGGTGACCCTGGCTCCGGGGGGCAGGCCCGGGGCTTCCGGTGTTTCCCTCACCGTTCGCGACACCGGGGGGGGCATCGAACCAGCCGTTCTGGACTGTATCTTTGACCCCTATTTTACAACCAAGCCCAAAGAGAAGGGCACAGGGCTCGGCCTGGCTGTCGTGCACGGCATTGTGGAGAACCACGGGGGGGAGATTGACGTAGAGAGCACCCTCGGGGTTGGCTAGGGGGCGCCCTGAGTCCCACCTTCCCCTACATGAGTCGGCCTGCGTTGAAGAGGACGTCTCGGATGTTTCCCCCGCCCCCGAGGGCCATGAACACATCCTGGTTGTAGACGATGAGGAAGAGGTGTGCATGGTGGAGCGGATGATGCTTGAGAGGCTGGGTTATCGGGTCTCGGTGGCGTCAAGCGGCCTGGAGGCCCTTGATCTTATTGCCGCCGATCCGGATTCGGTGCAGCTCATGCTGACGGATATGACCATGCCCCAGATGACGGGCCTTCAACTTGTGGCCCGGGTGCGCGAGATGGGATGCCTCATGCCGGTGCTTCTCTGCACCGGGCTTAAGGACGCAGCCCAGGAGCGGGCCTCCAAGGGGCTGGGGGTGCTTGGTATCGTGAAAAAGCCGGTGAGTATGGGCGAGCTTGCGGACCAGGTGCGACAGGCCCTGGATACGGCGAGGGGCTGAAAGGGCGTCGGGCTGTGTGCGGGCACCCCGCGGGCATGTGCCGCGGGATGCCGGTTTTACTTGGTGCCGAGGCCTTGGGGCCATGGCTTAGATGCTTGCAAATACTTCTCGAAGGGCGTCTGCCACCTGGACGTAGCTGACGTCGGCGTCGGGGTAGATGGTGTCAAAGCGGGCCTGGAGCTCAGTGGCCAGGGGCTCCCTGAGGGCGGGGTCTACCTGGGCGATTTCGGCCAGGGCGCTAAGGGACTCGCCCCCGCCTGATGCGATGTCCATGGCAAGGCTGTCCATGTTGCCCGCAACAAAGGTGTTGATGCGCTGGTCGATGGCGAATTTTGTGGGCTCACCGCACTCCAGGGTGCCGGATGACATGCCGAAGGTCTGGTTGCCGCAGAGGCTGTTGAGGAAGGTGCCCAGGAGGTTCCAACCCAGTCCCTCTTTTTCTCCTATTGCTACCCTTCCCAAACCACATCCACAATCTTCAGATACCGTTTTGCCGTAAGTGGTACCGACCAACATAAACAGAATACCCAACGTGATAATACACTTTTTCATGGTTCTCTCCTGAAATGAAATGGTAGGTGAACGTGCCGCAAGTAAAATACGTTTACCGCGCTTTGCGGCAAGGGGGGAGTAAAGCTACGACGACAATATATGTAAAAAAAAAGATTTATTCAAGGGCTGGCTTTCCTTCTGCGAGATTTCGCAGTGTTGCGGCGAGCTTTTCCCTGTAGATGTCTCGCCATGTCATGAGGGCATCTGTGTGGACTTTGACGGTCCACATGGTCTTGGGGGAGGCGGCGGCGTCGTAAAGGCGACGCCCGTGGTCGTAGGGGATCACGCGGTCCTTGGTACCGTGAATGATGAGTACCGGGGTGGGGGATAGGCGTTCAATGACCGGCCCGGGGCTGTGGCCGTTGGTGGCCATGACAAAAGAGAGGGGCCACTTGAGCCACTTCAGAACAGGAATGAGCCCGATTTTATCTCGCGCGATGGACCGGTAGGAAAAAAACGCACTGTCCACCACCACCCCCTTCAGGGGCACGTCCGGTGTTGCTGCCGCCGCAGCCACGGCATTAGCGCCACCCAGGCTCTGGCCAAAAGCGATGAGGCGGGACGGGTCTACATCCGGGCGGGAGGCCGCGTACTTAAGAGCCGCCACAGAGTCCTCGAATACACCCCGCCTGCCGGGTTTTCCCTCAGAATCCCCATACCCCCTGTAATCAAAAAGGAAGAGGTTGAACCCCGCTTCAGGGAGCCACTCGACAAAGCCGTAATGGTTGGAGATATTGGCCGCGTTGCCGTGGAAGTGGATGACCGTTCCGAAAGGATCTGCCTGGGACGAGGCGATGAACCAGCCCGTGAGGCGGGTGCCGTCGAGGCTTTCAAAGGTGACCTCTTCGTAAGGGCGGTCCGGTGTCTGGTAGAGCCGGTTGTCCGGGTGGTAGAAGAGCCCGTTGGCGCAGCCGGTGAGAAAAAGAAGGAGCAGGACGATGAATGGGGTGTGACGTTTCATGGCAGATTCCAGTCTTGTGATGGTTGCTGGGCAGGCAGGCTCGTTATAGCACATGTCGCGAATTTGTGTTGACTGTTTTACATGTGTAGTATTGATTTTTCATGTATGATGTGGGACCGTTGGTGGCGTCGTGCCGGGACACCCTGAAGGCAAGGGCCGGTGCATTCCAGATAAACCTACAAGGAGGCGGTTCCATGGGCAAGGATGCATACATCATCATCGCAGAGAGGATGAATCGGAATCCCATGAGGGTTCCCCGGGTCGAGGGCGAGTTCACCCCTTCGTTTATTGAATACCTCAAGCTTGTGTACACCCCGGAAGAGGCGGAGGTGGTCCGGCATCTGGATGTGCTTCCCGCCTTTGTTACCTTTGAGCAGGTGGCCGAAGCCTCCGGTCTTTCCGTGGATGAGGTGGGGCGCCGCATCGAATCGGCCCATCACAAAAACGCCCTGGTGGGCATGGGGACCATGTTTTGCCTCCCTCCCATTCCCGTTCTCTTGAACCTCCACCATTTTTACAGCGACTTAAGGGAAGACGACCTCAAGTCCATCACCCTCTATCGCGATTTTTTCATCGACAAGGGCTACGGTCGCTACTACGAAACCAGCGAAGCGGGAAGCCCCGTGTTCAGGACCATCCCCGTGGAAGAGGCCATCCGGTGCGGGGAAAAGGTCATGACCTCGGAGGAGGCCCACAGCTTTGTTGAGAGCCTGTCCACCGAGGATTTCGTCATGGTGCCCTGTCCCTGCCGGACCCGGGCGGAAAAGGCCGGAGACCGGGAGTGCCGGGACAAGTTCCCCATCGGCAGCTGCATCATGATCGGTTTTACGGCCCTTCACTTCGAGAGCATCGGCCTTGGAAAGCGCGTGACCCGGAAGCAGGTCCTCTCTTACATGGACGAGATGATTCGCCTGGGACTGGTACCCAACACCGAGAACGTGGAAAAAGAGAGCTCCACCATCTGCCTTTGCTGCGAGTGCTGCTGCTCCCAGGTGCGGGGGCGGACCCGCTGGGACAACCCCGAGTCCATCTCCCCCTCCAATTTTGTGCCCAAGGCAAACGACGATTGCGTCATGTGCGGCCAGTGCCTGGATCGCTGCTTTTTCGGGGCCCTCTCCCTGGACGAGGAGGCCGGAAAAGCCGTGGCCGATCCCACGGCGTGCATCGGCTGCGGCGTCTGCACCTTTGCCTGTGAGGCCGGGGCCCTCAAGCTGGAACGCTTTGAACGCTCCACCCCCTTTGCCTCCACCGGCAAGATGCTCAAAGCCTTCCAGGCAGAAAACACACCTTAATGGGACGTGTCTCCGGCGGGCAGGGGATACATCCCCTGCACCCCAGGGGCGCGAATGCTACCGACCTTTGTTCCCCAGGTCCATCGCATTCGCTGACGGGCTTCGCCCGTGGTGAACGGCAAGGCGTATTCATTTGCTGTCATGGGGTCAACATGTTTACGGGATAGGAAAATCTGCCTCCGGCGGCCCTGCCGGGGGCCAAACTTTTAGCCTGATTTATAAAACCGGGTTTGACAAACAGGTTTTGCCCAATTTTCTCAAAGCCTTCGCGGATGTCCTCGCCCTGAGGAACGAAGGGCGAGGACATCCGCAACCTGGGGTCCAGGGGGTCATCCCCTGGCCGCCGGAGGCATGCTTTTTCCGGCGCTTTTGACCATAAGAAGGCCTGTTTTTCCAGCCACGTTGATCATAGGGCACACGATCACCTATTGTCGAACCGGCCCTTCTCCCGTCTAAATCGCTTTTTATTCTCTTTCCAGCTCTCTTTGTCTTTTTTGCCGTTCTTTTGTTTGTGGGGAGTGGCCGGCAGGTCGTCGGGGTCGGGAAAGATGCTGCCCGGGGCGGGCTGCACCTGGGGCTTGGGTTTCTTTTTGGCGGTTTGTTTCTTGGGTTCGTCGGCTTTGGGAAGGCCCGGGCCGGAGAGGGCTTTGGCCGGGAGTTCGTGGGCCAGGTAGAGGTGGTCGGCGGCCTTTTGAAAGACAATGCCGTCGTCTTCGGCCATGGGCACATGGACGGTGAGAATGACCGGGTCGGGATCGATGCGTTTTCCGAGGCGTCTGGCAAAGGCCTTGTCTGTTGTAAGGCGGATGAGGGAATCGTCCGTGGGAGCGATGCCCCGTGCGTGGACCCTGGGCCAGGCCCTGCGGCGGATGACGGCGTAGAGTTCGCCGGGGATTTCGGCTTCGTAGCGGGGTAGTTCCAGGCGGCTCCGGTCTGCGGCGCGGATTTTCTTCTCCATTACCTCCACAGGGCAGGGAGAGACGGTGAGGCACACCTCTTTGATGTGGCCCTCCCGGATGTGTCGCCACCCCTCTTCTTCGGTGACGGCCTTGAGGAGTTCCTTGATTTTGACGTATCCCTCTTCATCGGGGACAAGCCCGAACTCATACGGGTTCACCCCCAGGGTGTAGGAGAGCATTTTTGCGAAGGCCTTGGCTGCTTTGATCTGGCTCATGATGTCACGTTTCCGATGTGTCCCTGCCGCTCCCACCACGAATTGAAAATGGCTGTTGCATTTTAAGCCGTTGATGGTAAGTCAAGAGAGTCTGTTTCTAAGGACGAGCCGGGCTCCCTTTTGCCTGCGGCTCCGACCCCGTATTTTGGTTTCCATGATGGCCCTAAAAAAGTCAGGGCACTGATTTTTGCCATCGCATCATAACACAAGGAGCTTTGAACGCGTATGGATACAACATCAAAAGCGCTTTTTGACCGGGCACAGGTCGTGATCCCCGGTGGTGTGAACAGCCCGGTAAGGGCCTGCAAGTCCGTTGGACGGGACCCCCTTTTTATTCAACGCGCAAAGGGCGCCCGGGTGTATGATGCCGACGGCAACGGATATCTGGACTACGTAGGCTCCTGGGGCCCCATGATCCTGGGGCACGCCCCGGAGCGGGTGAATGCGGTCTTGCGAGACGCCATTGAAAAAGGAACCAGCTTCGGCGCTCCCACCGAGATGGAGATCGAACTGGCCGAGCTGGTCATCGACACCGTGGCTTCCGTGGACGTGGTGCGCATGGTGAACTCCGGCACCGAGGCCACCATGAGCGCCATCCGCCTTGCCCGTGGCTTCACAGGCCGGGACGTGGTAGTCGTTGATCAGCTGCTGCCGGCCACGCCGACTCCTTTCTCGTGGCAGCCGGTTCCGGCGTGGCCACCTACAACATCGCGGGCAGCCCCGGTGTGCCCGAAGACACCATCAAGCACACCCTCTCCATTCCTTATAACGACATCGACAAGGTGCGTGAGGTCATGACCTCCATGGGGGATCAGGTGGCCTGTATCATCGTGGAGCCCATCGCGGGCAACATGGGCTTTATCAAGCCCCAGAACGATTTCCTCAAGGTCTTAAGGGAAGAGACCGAAAAGCACGGAGCCCTGCTCATCGTGGACGAGGTCATGACAGGCTTCCGCGTGGCCCTGGGCGGCGCCCAGTCCCTCTACGGCATCACCCCGGATTTGACCACCATGGGCAAGATCATCGGCGGGGGTCTCCCCGTTGGCGCCTACGGCGGCCGGGCCGACATCATGGCCCACATCGCCCCCAGCGGTCCCGTCTACCAGGCAGGGACCCTCTCCGGCAACCCCCTGGCCATGGCCGCTGGCATCGAGACCCTGAAAGCCATCCGGGAGCCCGGTTTCTACGAGGCCCTCTCCGCAAAAACCACCCGCCTGGTGGACGGCCTGAAAGGTGCCGCCGCCAAAGCAGGCGTCCCCTGCACCGCCGACACCGCGGGCTCCATGTTCGGCCTCTACTTCACCGCCGGACCCGTTGCCAACTTCGAGGATGCCAAGACCTCCAACCTCGATCTCTTCAGCGCCTACTACAACCGCATGCTCGAAGAGGGCATCTACCTTGCGCCCTCCCAGTTCGAAGCCGCCTTTGTCTCGGCTGCCCATACCGACGAGGACATCGACGCCACCATCGCCGCCGCCACCAAGGTGCTGGGCGAACTGGCCGGATAGGCAGGGAAAGAGCCTGAAGCATGCCTCCGGCGGCGAGGTGTGCCACCTCGAAAGCGTATTGCCCTTGCGATTTTTCCTTCGTACCTCAGGAAAAATAGTAAGGCCGGTGCCGTAGTATCCCCTCGTTCCTCCGGTTACATCACATCCGCAACCTGCTTTTAAGATCTGAATTAGGTACGAAACAAAAAAACAAGCATTCGATAACCTGGAGATATGATGCAGAAGACACCCCCACATCACCTGAAATCCTCGTTGAACACAATCCCCGAAGGGGTGAAGCGCGTGCATCTCATTGCCGTGTGCGGCACGGGCATGGGGGCCCTGGCCCTGATGCTTAAAGAGATGGGCCTTAAGGTGACCGGTTCTGATAACGGGATCTACCCGCCCATGAGCGATCTGCTCGCCGACAACGGGATTACCCTGCTGGAGGGGTTCAAGGCCGAGCACTTAGGGGATGCCGATTTGGTGGTGGTGGGCAATGCCATCCGCAAGGACAACCCGGAGGCATTGGCCTTAGGTGAGCGGGGCCTTCCTTACTGCTCGTTTCCCGAGGCCGTGGCAGGTTTCTTTGGCCGTGGAAAGCGCACGGTGGTGGTGGCAGGAACCCACGGAAAGACCACCACATCGTCCATGATGGCCTGGGTGCTGGAGCATGCGGGCAAGGATCCCAGTTTTATGATCGGGGGGGTGCTGCAGAATTTTTCCCGCAACTGCAAGGTGGGCAAGGGCGAGTTTCTGGTAGTGGAAGGGGACAAAGGTACAAAACACGCGTTTTAATGGCAACCAAGTTTCTGCACTACGACCCCGAGGTGACGATCCTCACCAGCGTGGAGTTTGATCACGCCGATATCTATGACGACCTTGCCGATGTCATGGGGTCTTTTCGAAAATTCATGGGCCGTCACCGTCCCGGGGCTGCTGTGGTGGCCGGACCCGGCACACACGTGACCGAGGTGACGGCCGACGCTCCTTGCGAGGTGTTTACCTACGGACTCAACGGAGACCCCCTCTGGCGTTCCGAAGTCTTGACAGCCACGGCACCGGCCACCTGCTTCCGCGTTTTTTACCAAGGGGAGCTATACGGGGAGTATACCCTGCCCATGCCCGGGGGCCACAACGTGAAACGCCGTGGCCGTCATCGCGGCCTGTCATCGCCTGGGCCTGGATCGGCGCGAGGTGGCAGACGCCCTTGCCACGTTCAAAGGGGTCAGGCGGCGTCAGGAGATCCGTGGAGAAGAGGACGGCATTCTGGTCATGGACGATTTTGCCCATCACCCCACGGCCGTTGCCAGCACCCTTGGGGCGGTGCGCTCTTTTTACCCGGACCGGCGGCTTGTGGCCATCTTCGAGCCCCGCACCAACTCCAGCATGCGCAATGTGTTCCAGGATGCCTATGCCACGGCCTTTGACTCGGCGGACCTTGTGTGCGTGCGCACCCCGCCCAACCCGGAGAAGGTCCCCGAAGGGGAGCGATTCTCCTCCGATGCCCTGGTGAGTGCCCTTTCGGCCTCGGGTAAGGAGGCACACTGTTTTCCTGACGCTGGGGCCATCGTTGATTTTTGCCGGGCCAACGCCCGGAAAGGAGACCTCCTCATGGTGATGTCCAATGGCGGCTTTGAGGGAATCCACGGACGCCTGCTGGCCATGCTGGAAGCCCGGGAGACGTGCGGGACCGCATGATCCCGGGGCCTTAGTCCTTGCACCCTTAAGATGTATCGTATTACTATTTGGTTTATTTCCCGGTGACGGCCTCATGAGCCCGCACGCCGTTTTGTGTTATTCCCACATTCATGTATGGACGACGGAGCCCATCCTTATGTTGAAGACCCTCCGGCTCATCAGCAGGGCTTATTTCGCCGTTTGTTTTCCCGGCGCAATCGCGACGACATGATCATGGGGGAGGTGTTGACCACCCGTGACGTGATCACGCCCGCCGAGCTGGAGACTGCCCTGGACGTGCAGAGAGACCGGCTGTTTCAGCAAGGGGTGGCCGTTCCCCTGGGAAAGGTCATCGTGGAGCTCTCCTACGCCACGGAGGAGGAGATCGTCACGGCAGTCAACGAGCACTACCGTATCCATGTCACCTCCCTGTTAAAAAAAGACAATACTCGCAAGCTGATCCGTGGCATCGGCGATTCCCTCACCGGGAGATATTCCCGGCCCCCCCGCAGGATCCCATCTGGCTCCAGCTCTCGGTGACCATGACCGTGGTGATGCTCCTGACCGTGGGGCTTTTAAGCTACGTGATCCTGGAGCGCCAGAAGGAAAAACTCTACAATCACGCGGTGAAGCTGGGCATGGTGAGCCTCGGTTACTTTGCCAGCAACGCCAAGATCCCCCTCCTTGAAGACAACATCCTTTCCCTCAACGCCCTGATCCAGAACGCCGAAGGGGTGGACGGCCATCTGTACGCCCTCATCGTGGACAACAACGAGGTGATCAAGGCCCATACCGATTCGTCCCGCATCGGTAACACCATGGTGCGCTACCCGCCCACCGGACCGGTGGGCTCCCGGGGCGAGGTCGACCTCTTCACCGTCAGCGCCGAAGGTGCGGGGCAGGTTTTGAACATGAGTGCTCCCATCGTGTTCAAGGAGAAGCGACTCGGCGAGGTGCACGTGGGGCTCTCCATTGATTTCATCGACCAGCTTTTCCTGGACGAGCGGGCCTTTCTTGTCATCAGCACCATGATCATCTGCCTTATCGGCCTGGTGGTGGCGGTGCTCTTTGGCCGCCGCTTTTCCAAGCCCATCTCCGGCCTTGTGACGGCCACCCAGGAGTTTGCCAAGGAGGTTCCAGGCCATAGGTCAGGACGCCGTCAGCAACGATGAACTCGGCCGTCTGGCCACGGCCTTCAACCGCATGGGCAAGGAGCTTTTCAAGCAGACCATGATGCGGGAGTCCTTCGGCAAGTACGTGGGGGCCGACGTGTTGGAGCTGATCATGCAGACCAGGAACAGCTGGCTCGAGGGGTTGAGGATCACCGCCGTGTCTGCCCGACGTGGAGTGTATTCGCGAAACCCGGGCCCCGGAGGTGCTGGTGGAAGAAGATACGAACAGCTACTTTGAGATCGCCACCTCCATTATCCTCAAGCATGGGGGGTATGTGGACAAATTTATCGGCGACGCGGTGCTGGCCGTGTTGAGGATTTCTCGATTCGAGATCCGGAGACCATGGGAACGGTGTGTCCGGGCTGCCGTGGAGATGCAGCAGGCGTTTCGCCAGGCCGGCGAGTCTGGCCGGAACCCTCTTCTCTCCCGCGTGGGGATCAGCATCAAGAGCGGAGTGGTTGTGGCGGGCAGCATCGGCTCCCAGGCCAAGATGGAGTACACGGTCATCGGGGACACGGTCAATGTTGCCGCATACATCAACGCCCTGGCCGAGGGCGGTGAGATCGTTGTGGGAAGCAGCGTCATGGAGAGGCACAGGGACATGCTGGAGGTGGAGTCCCTGGTGCCCCAGAAGGTCAAGGGGCGCTCCGGGCTGGTGGAGGTGTACCGGGTGACAGGAATACGCGATTATGGAAATTAAATCCGAACGACGGCTGTGGGGTGTGCTGCTGGCACTTTTCTTTTTGGGGAGTGCCTGCACGGCGCGTCCCTGGCACCACGATGCCGGGGAATATGTGGTGGTGCAACCCGGCCCCGGAGAGAACCTTGAAAAAGTAGCTGCTGATTTCGGCGGGGGGGACGCGGGCCTTCCGGCCGTCAAAGCCCTGAACCCGCCCGGGCTGACGCCTGCCAACACCCCTTTGCTTGTTCCCACAACCCCTGCTTATGATCTGGGAATCCGATCGGACGGCTACCAGGCCGTGCCGGTTTTGACTTATCGGTGGATTGATGGAGAGCACATCTGAATCCGTGGGGAAACATCTGCAGGGCGACCTGCTCCAGTTGAAGACCATGGGGTCTGCCCTGTTGACGCCCGAGGCCTTTTTAGGATTTATCCGCATGGAGCGGTCGGTTTCCAAGGGCGCTGTGCTCCTTGCCTTTGAGGTTCGCGATGCCGAGGGGTTCAGGGACTTCCTGGCAAAGGTCGGCCATATAAAACTTACCGGGCTTCTGTTTTTGGACCCGTCCGAGGTGGGGGCGCCCGGGCAGCTGACGTGGGAGGAAGTGGCGCAACTTGCGCAAGGCGGACTTGAGCCCGCCCTGCTTCCTGCTGAGGCCAGGGGGCTCTCGTCCCCTGCGCCCAAGGAGAGCCTGGTGGGTTACACACGCCGTGTCAAGAAATCCATCACCACGTCCCATGAACGCCTGGAGAGTCATACGGGGCAACCCGTGCGGTTTGCCGCGTATCCGGACGGCACCGGCAACAGCGTGTTGGCCTCGGTGATGGTCTCTTTGGGGACCAAAGGGATCTTTGTCCTGGGAGACGGAGGAAATCCTTTTTTCTGCGACAACCTGAGCATCGTGCGTATGGATGTGGGGGGACGCGGGGCTGAAGAGCCCCTGGACCGTTATCTGGACACCTTCAGGGAGGCGAGGTTGGCATGGTGAGGTCGTGTCGTATTTTCTGGGTGGCGGCCTGCCTGATGATTCTGGGGGGCTGCGGGATTCCCATGGTCCCCCGTTCCGAGGTGCCCTTTCCCGATGCCTTGCAGGAGCGTGCCCTGGCCCTGGAGGCCCGGGGGGATATCGTGGGGGCCATTCGGTATTGGGAGGCGTCGGCGGCAGTGTCCCGTGAGAAGCTCGCTTCCCTTCACGCGCTTCGCCGTGAGCACATCCAGGGAGAGCTCGCGGCTGCGGACACGGCCCTGACCCGGGGCGATACGGACGAGGGGATCCGGCACCTCCTCATGGTGTTGCGCATGGACCCGGGCCATGGAGGGTCCAAGGAGCGCCTTCGCGGGACCCTGTCCCGACACCTGGTGGTTCCCTGCACCGTGAGGAAGGGGGAATCCGCAACGGACATGGCCCTTCGGGTGTATAAGAACGTCCGGCTTGCTCCCCTGGTGGCGGCCCTTTACGGCGATGACCTGGCCGCTGGAGAGTTGCTTCGGTTGCCCGAAGTGGAGGCCTCCCTGGTGGCCGCCCAGTTCAGCTACGGCCGTTCCATTGCAAAGGCGCGCAGGGATTACAGGAACGAGGCCTGGGGTTTGCCTGGCCGTTTCCGGAGGATGCCTGGCTATTAGCCGGGGATGAGGGAGCCCTATATTTAAAAAACACCGCAGCCCATAACCTGGCTGAAGCGTTGTTCCGGCGGGGCCTGCGGGGAGGCGCTGGCCATGGCCGGGTGGATGCCTTCAGAACGAAAAACCACAAATCAAGGAGATCCTTGCCATCCAGGCACGGCAGCGTGATGGAGAAGGTTCGCACAAATACCCAGCGCCTTCGCGAGGCACAGGCTGTCTGGAACAGATCCCCTTTGTGACGTGCCGGGATGTGCTGGAGGGCGTGGATTCCGGTTTCCCCGGGAAAGAGGCGCTGGCGGCGCAACTGAACCGGACGCTGAAAGCCAGAGCGGAGAGCCATTATCGAAAGGGGGTTCGTCTGTTTCTTCAGGAAAATCTTACCGGCGCCATTGCCGAGTGGCGAAAGAGCCTTATCTTGAATCCGGAGCATGCCAAGGCCGGAGAGGGTGTAGAAAATGCCGGGCGCCTCCTTGAAAAAGTGGAGGGCATCCAGCCGGGTAAGGGGAGGCACACACCATGACAGTGGATCTGGTCACCATGGAATCCCATGGGGCAGCGCGCAACGAGGTGAGAGATCTGTTTCGGCTGATGTGGCCCGGAGGCAACGAGGCTTTTCTGGATGAGTCCTGGGACGATGTGGAGCGTCTTTATCGGGGAGAGTGGCCGGGATATTTGCCCCTCCGAGAAGCCATTCACAACCTGACCCACGTGGTCACCGTGACGCTTGCCATGGCTCGCCTTCTTCACGGTGCGGTGCTCGACGGCCACCGGATCACCGCCGAAGAGGGGCTTCTCTGCCTGGTGGCGGCCCTTTTCCACGACGCGGGGCTGATCCGGGGCGTGGATGACCCCGAAACCACGGGGGCGGAACTCACCAAAAGGCATGTACCGCGCGGTATGGAGATGCTCGGGGCGTATCTCGTCGCCCATGGATGGGACCGGGCCTCCTGTGGCTTTGCACGGTCTCTTCTTGCATGCACCGAGCTTGAGGCGGACATGCGCTCCATCCGGTTCGACACCGAAGAGTGCCGGTACATGGGGGAGCTGCTGAAGGCGGCTGACCTGGGCGGGCAAATGGCCGATTGCCGGTATGCGGAGAAGATTCTGCTTTTGGCCCAGGAGCTTCGCGAGGCGGATAAAGAGGCCTTTTTCGGTGAACGGGATCTTGTGATGAACACGCCGGCATTTTGCCGGAAGGCCCTAAGGGAGATGGTGGACGGGGACGGCAAGGGCGTGCTGGATCATTTTCGGGACGCGACTTTGAGGGCTTGCGGATGGACCGTAATGTCTATACCGATCAGATTTCAGCGCAGATTTCGCTTCTGGAAGAGGTGGTTGCAAGGGGAGGCGACGCCTACCGGGCTCACCTTCGAAACGGGGTTGTGAAAATGGGTTGTCCCCCTCGCAATTTCGATGCTATATATCCAAAACAGTAACCAGATCGTCTTATATACTCACGAATGATACCGCACCTGACCCGGCGGAGACGCTGCGGGCAGAGCGTCCGATCCCCATATCACAGACAAACCGATCGGTGCAAAGGAGACAGGTACCCTATGGAAGGACTGGCTTGGATGATTCCTGCGGGTCAGAACTCCATTGATCGACGAGCGCAATCAGCGCCTTATGGAAATAGCGATGAAGCTCCAGGAGCTCACCGCTGTGAAACGGAAAAAAGAAGAGGATTTTGAGAATATCGGCGAAGCCCTTGCCGATATCATGAGTCCCAGGATGCACTTCGACGAACGAAGAGGAGCGTATTCTGGTGGGAAAACAATACCCCGAATTGAACCAGCACAAGCGTGAGCACAAGCGGTTCATCAAAAAGATCATGGGGTTCCGTCGCCTCTTTTCCGAAGATCCCGCAAAGGTGTCCGAGGACGCGCTGGCCTATGTGATCTCGTGGCTTCCCGCGCATATCAAGGAGGAGGACGCACGTTACGCACCCTTTATCCGCGTCCAGAACTACCTGGCGGAGTGCCAGGCCATGGGGCGCCGCGGACGCAGCTGATCCGGGGAAGATTCCGCACAGACACGCGACACAAAAAAAAGGGGAGCAGGCCACATGTGCCTGGTCCCCTTTTTGTGTTGCGGGTCGGTAAACTATTCGGGTTGCGCGTCCTCGTCTGAGGCCTCGTCGGGCTTCACACCCAGAACCAGCTCGTTGAGGATTTCGGTGATAACGGGTGTCTCCTGTTCGATGGCATAGAGGCGGTCCCTGTCGAAGATGGTCTCCGTGTCCGGCAGGTCGAAGGTGAATTCGCTCTGCTGGCGGATGGCCTCAAAAAGGATGGACAGGGAGTAGCAGGAGAGGTTCTCGAAAAAGAGGCCTTCGTCCACCTGGTCATCTTCCTCGTCGGGCGTATAATCTTTCTGGGCCTGGGTCAACTCGGTGACGGCGGAGAGGAGCATCATGGAGTTCTCGTCTCCGAAGGGCTCTTCGTCGGAGTCCTAGCTCAGAACCGCCATGGCAAGAAAAAGTTTTTGCCGCGATAAACAGGCGTTCAAGCCATTCCTCCTCCAGGTTGTGGGGCAAAACCGCTTCCGCTCCCCGTGAAATGACTTCGTCCATAAATCGGTTGATGCTCATGAAAATCTCCTGTTGCGCAGGCAGCCCTGCGGGTTGAATCGGAAGCGCTTAAGGGCTTCTGATGGTTTGATGGGCGGCATTATGGCACACTCTTACAAAAATGTGAAACCTGTGGGGGAAGAGAGTCTGTCAAAGCACGATGGGTAAGGCCTTTCGAGCCATAGGTACTTGATACAGGGTATGGGTCGATGTTTACCATGGTAAACAGGGCTTGACAAGGGATGGTGTGTACCGCTAACTTAAAGTTAACTTTAAGAGAAGAAAGGTTTGAGAGTAGCCGTTCGGAAGGCCAGCAATATACCATATAAGGAGGACTGGCATCAAGTCTGGAACTCAGTGCTTCAACCATTCAGTACTCAAAAGAAAAGGGGCTAATACCCCCGGCTCGAACCCCCGGGAGACCAAGGGTCTACACGAGCAAGGACAGGGCCCGCCTGAAGCTTATTCTGAGGGGAAAACGGTTTGGGTGTTCCCTGGAAGAGATCGCTCATGCATCGGCCTTGCCAGCACGGGAGTTGGAATGAGTGGCAGATCGAAATGAGCCTTGCCTATGCGGAGAGAAAGATCGAGGAGGTCAGGGAGCGCAAACGGGAGCTGGACCTCATGGAAAAGGATATACGGGCCATGAAAGAGGCCCTGGAGCTTCGCCTGCAGGAGCTGAAGCGATGACGAGACCATTTTAAAGCCTTATATATGTTTGCCCCCGGCAGGGCCGCCGGAGGCCTTGCGTCCATAGCTGTTCAGGTTGGTTGGTGACGATGAAATCAATCCAAAGGGAGGGGCAATGTTCGATTACCTGTTGAGCCCGGAAGCCCTTGCGTTAAGGGACGAGGTGCGGGAGTTTGTCAAGGCGGTGCCCAGGCAGCTGCTCATCGACATGGACAACGACAAGGTGCAGTTTCCCAAAGAGTTTCTTGAGGAGGCGGGGCGGCGCAATCTCATGGGATGCCGCTACCCAGAGGCCTGGGGAGGGCGGGGCCTGGACTGGGTGACCACAGCCATGGTCATGGAGGAGGTGGGGGTACTGGGCTACATCATGGCCTGCACCTTCGGCGTGGGGGCGGAGCTGGTGTGCGATGCCATCATCCTCCACGGCACCGACGCCCAGAAGGAAAAATACGTGAAACCCCTTCTTAAAGGGGGAGGGGCTGCTGCGGCCGAGTGTCTCACCGAGCCCCGGGGCGGTTCCGATTTTTTCGGCACCAACACCACGGCCGAGGACAAGGGCGACCATTTTCTTTTAAGCGGCCAGAAGCGGTTCATCGTAGGCGGTGAAGGGGCGGACTATTTTCTTGTGTACGCCCGCACCGATGAAGGGGCCGAGCCCCATAAGGCCCTCACCTGCTTTATCGTGGATCGCGGACCCGGTGTGAAGGTGGAGTATCTTTACGGGCTCATGGGGTGCCGGGGGTCCGCATTGTCTTCGACCGGGTCAAGGTCCCCAAGGAGAACATCGTGGGACGCCTCAACGGTGCCTTTGCCGTGTTCAACACCATGATGATTCCTGAGCGGCTCGGTACGGCCGCCATGACCATCGGTGCCGCACGTCCCGCCCTGGAAGTGGCCACGGCGTACACCACCAAACGACGGGCCTTCGGAAAGACCATCAACCGCTATCAGGGGGTGAGCTTTCAGGTGGCCGAGGCCGCCATGCTCCTGGATGCCAGCCGAAGCATGATCTACACCACCTGCCGCGCCGTGGACGAAGCCGTGGAACCGGCCCGCATCCGTCGCCTGGTCTCCGAGTCCAAAAAATTTGTCACCGAGGCCTGCCAGACCGTGGCGGAAAAGTCCATGCAGGTGATGGGGGGCATCGGGTACACCACCATCTATCCGGTGGAAAAAATTGTCCGGGACCTGCGGCTCGCCTCCATCTGGACGGGGACCAACGAGGTGATGTCCCTGATTATCGCCGGGGAGTGGTACGACGAGCAGGCCGCCGCACGCAAGGAAGGGCAGACCCGGGACTGTGAAACCGACGCCGAAGAAGCCTTTGCCGCGGATGAAAAGATCATGTAGCACACGGGTGAGTGACAAACCGATCCGCCGGAGTTATTCCGTAAGTAAAGGAAATCCAAAACGGGGCCCACTCCCCTGTGCCGGAAGAGTGACATGGGCCTCTCAAAAACGGTTGCCACATGTCATACCCCACGCGAAATCTACCGAATTAGGGGAGGCGCGAGTGCAACTCGCGGCTGCCTTCATGCATTCGCCACAGGGCTTCCAGGTGTCCCCACCTGGTCGCCGGAGGCAACTGAACAGTTACCCTTTTCTTACAACCTGGGAGGCCGGATGCTGCACGTTGTTCCCCACGACGCCGCCGGAACAGACGGTGGTCTACTTCCCACGGCTCCCATGAACACCCGGCGCCAGTGGCGTACTCTTTGACGAGCTTACGCCGACCCATCGTCCCGTTGCCGTCGACCTGACGGGTTATGGTGAGGCGCCTTTCCCGACCCGGAGGAACACCTCACTCCATGGAGGCCGAGGCCGAAAGGGTCCATGGGCTTGTGTACGGCCATTTGCAGGCCCGTGGTCCCTGTCACCTGGTGGGCCATTCCTACGGAGGGGCCGTGGCCCTGTGCTATGCGGTTATGTTCCCCGGGGCCGTCAAGAGCCTGGTGCTCTTCGAGCCCATGTGTAACCATGTCCTCGACGAGACGGGGCACCCCCTTCAACACGACGGCAGGGCCCTGATCGGTCGTATTACGGAGCTCCACGACCGTGGAGATGACGAGGGTGCCGCCCGGGAGTTTTTCAACAGCCTCACGGGTACGGATGGCTTTCACCTGCTTCCGGACGGTGCCCGCAAAGCCCTTTCATCGGGGGTAGGCAGAGTGCTTCTGGATTCAAGGCCCGCGGTCTCCACCCCCCTTACCCTTTCGATTACGGGCAAATCGACTGTCCCGTCTGTCTTGCCACCGGTCGGCACAGTCCGGTGCTCACCACCGCCATCTCAGCCATTTTGGGCCGCCAGTCTGGCAACCGGGCCCATGAGCTGTACCCCGAGATGGCATTAAGCCCTGTTTTACACGCCTCGGAAGTGAATACCCTGGTGAAGGAACATCTGGACTCGGTGTGACCGCTTGGGCGGATTCCGCTTTAATAGCCTTTTTTTCTTTTGCTTTTGGCTCCTTGTACTCTGTTGGTGAATAATGTTACGTAATGTAAACATGACGCAGGGTGTCCGTCAGGCCGCCTAAAATCACCATGATGTTACGGGCAACCAAAGGGAGAAGGGGATGAAGAGAAGCAGAAGGAGCGTTGCAGGCTGGGGTGGGGCGGTCGTTTTCGTTGCGGCTTTTTTCTTTTTCGGCAGCAGGGTGTGTGCGGAGGTCATGGTGGCCGACCCTCTGGCCCGGGTGAAGCGATCCCTTGAGACGAGTCGCTCTCTTTCCGATTACACGGCGGTCCTTGTGAAGCGGGAGCAGTTCGAAGGCAGCCTTGGCCCGGAAGAGGAGATCCTCTTTAAATACGCCCAGCCGGGTCGGGTGTATATGCAATGGATCGGAAAGGTCAACAAGGGGCAGGAGGCCCTGTACGTCAAAGGGGAAAACGAAGACCGTCTAAAGGCCCATAAGGGCGGTTTTTTGGGGCTGGTTACGGTGAACGTGGATCCCACGGGCAAGATGGCCATGGAGGGGCAGCATCACCCGATATTCCATGCAGGCATCGTCTTTACCACAGAAGTCGTTCTCCGCGACCTGGAGAAAGGCTTGAGCCGCAATGAAGTCCGTGTGATGGACCGGGGCCGTCAGAGCCTGGACGGCCGTGAGGTGGTGGTCGTGGAGGCGTTTTTCCCGGAAGAGGTGAAAGGGGCTGTCCACACGGTGAAAAAAGGGGAGACCCTCTGGGATGTCGCGGCCCGATACGATCAGGACATGTTCGTGATTCTTTCGGTGAACAAGGGCGTGGATACGCCGCAGGATATCAGGGAAGGACAGGCCCTGACGATTCCTGATTACTATTGTCGTCGTTCCGTCAGCTATTATGACGCGGATTCTGAGCTTCTCGTGAAGATTGAGAATTATGACTGGAACAACACCCTATGAGGTGTACCACTACAGGGACCTGCAGCTCAACGTGGGGTTGAGCAGCTATGATTTTGACCCCGATAACAAAGGCTATTCGTTTTGATGGCGGGCTGAATGCCGCCTTCCTTTGAGCTGAATTGACGCAACGGATCGAGACAAAAAAACCCGGCGAAAGCCGGGTTTTTCAGTCTTATTCGAGGCCTGACACGGCCTGCGTGTGTCGTGAAACGGACGACGGCGTGATCAATAAAACTCTTCACGCTTGAAGTGGGAGGCATCACAGGCATCGTTGAGGTTGCCGCCGGACGTTTCCAGAAGGCTCGCGATGGTGATACTGTCCAGGGATTCGTACAGGTTGCGCGTTGCATCGGCCCAGACGGTGCGCACCCTGCATTCGTCGGAGAGTTTGCACCCTTCGGGGTCTGCGACACACTCCACGAGATCGCTCTCGCCTTCGAATTTTCGGACGATTTCACCGAAGGTGATGGCCTCGGGGTCTGCCATGAGCTTGTATCCGCCCTTGGGCCCTCGAAAGCTGGTGATGTACCCGTCTTTTTTAAGGTCGCGAATGATCTGCTCCAGGAATTTAACGGGGATGTCCTGAAGCCTTGAAATGACGCCCACCTGAATGGGATCGCCCTCTTTATGGCGCGCGAGTTCAAGAAGTACTCTGACGGCATATCTGCTTTTGCTGGATAGTCTCATATGTTTTTTACCCGAATATCAAGAGAGTCTGTGCCACGTTTAAGTCCCTGATGTCTTTTTCCTGTGTATGGTATGCTCCGCGTCGTGGCCCGGGGCACGACCCCCATGGGGCGCTTTTGGCTCGACCCTGAGGCCTCTTGAGCGGAAGCAATCCCGGTAAATGGACGTCTGACGGGACTAAAAGATTATGTTGCCGGGGGAAGTTCTGTCAATGAAAACTTTAAAAGGACACTTCAGGGGGAAAGTTGTGCCCATGCCGATGAACAAAAATGAATGTCAGCCTTTGGAATAAAAGGGCTGTCAAGGGGCGGGCCGTGTTCAGGGCGCGGGGTCCGGTACATCGGCAGAAGGGGTGTCCAGGGCACCGAGCTCTTCCGGAGAGGGCAGGTCGTCCACGCTGTTGAGGCCGAAGAGCTCCAGGAAGTGGCGTGTGGTGGCATAGATCAGCGGACGCCCGGGGATCTCTTTGCGCCCGGCCACCCGGATCAGTCGCATGTCCAGGAGGCTTCGGATAATTCCGCCGGAGTCCACTCCCCTCAGGTACTCCACCTCGCTTCGGATCACCGGCTGGCGATAGGCGATGACGGCCAGGGTCTCCAGGGCGGCCTTGGAGAGCTTCAGGGACGGGGCCTGGTCGGTCCGGGCGGTCCAGCCCGGCGAGCCGCTGTGCGGAACTGATAGCCTCCGGCCACCCGGACAAGGTGGACGCCGCCGTCCCGGGCGGTGTATTCGGCCACAAGCTCACGGACCGTTTCCGGCACCCTCTCTTTTTCCGTTTCCGGGACCAGGCGACGGAGCTTGTCCATGGACAGGGGGTGGGGGGCGGAGAAGAGGAGGCCCTCGACGATCTGTTTAAGGGTTGGCTGGGGCATGGAGGGCTGTCTCCTCATGGGCCGGAGGTTCCGGCATGGGGGCAAAAACGCGGATGATACCGCTCTGGACGTGTTGCATGATCCGCAGGCGGCCCTGTTTGGCCATCTCCAGAATGGCCAGGAAGGTGACCACCAACTCGGCCTTGGACTCTTTGGGATGGAACAGGTCGGTGAACAGGACGGATCCTTTCTGTGCCAGCTTTGCTGCCACCTCTTCGATTCGCTGGCGGACGCTGAGCTTTTCCGTGGAGAAGTCCACGGCATGATCCCGGTAGCGTCCTGCCATGAGTTCTTTGTAGGCGTTGACCAGGTCCATGAGGTCGGCTTCCACGAGCCGGTCTTCCCCTGCAGGGGGGTCCGGCGCGGGCTCCCGCTGCCCCTGGCGAGCAAAACCCGGGGGCGGTGCCGAGCATCTCCGGTCCCGGCGTCGGAAGCCAGTTTCATGCGCAGGTATTCCAGCAGGGGCCGAGCGATCTCCATACGGGGGTCTTCATCCTCCTCGCCCCCTGTCGGGGGGAGGAGCATGCGCGACTTGATGTGGGTGAGGGTGGACGCCATGAGGAGAAAATCACCGGCAAATTCGATGTCCAGGCTCTTCAGCATTTCCAGATAGGCCATGTACTGCTCTGTGATGATGGCGATGGGGATATCGAGGATATCCATGTCGTTTTTGATGACCAGGTGGACCAGAAGGTCCATGGGGCCCTCAAAGACATCGAGCTTGACGGCGTAGCGGGTACCGAAGAGTCGGTTCATGGCGTTCCTGTTTCCGTGTGCGGGGTTATCCCAGGGGGGTGAACCCCACGGCTTCCCGGATTTCCTTGAGGAAGGGGACGCTGTACTCACGTGCCTTGTCCCTGCCCTTGATGAGTTCGGCCTCAATGTCTCCGGGGTTGGCGATGAGCCGGTCGTAGGTGTCCCGGAAGGGGGAGAGGGTTTCGTTTAAGTACTCGAAGAGGAACTAGTACGCCGGCAATACCGGCTTCATAGCGTTTTTTCACATCGGCAACCTCGTCTGCGGAGGCAAAGGCCCGGAAGATCTCAAAGAGGGTGCACCCTTCGGTGGACTTGGGCTCACCGGGCTCCAGGGAGTTGGTCTTGATCTTCATGATGTGCTTGCGCAGCTTTTTCTCGGGGAGAAAAAGGGGAATGGTGTTGTTGTAGCTCTTGCTCATCTTGCGGCCGTCGAGGCCGGAAAGGACGGCCACGGAGTCGTCGATCATGGCTTCAGGGAGCACAAAGTGTTCGCCGTAGTGGTGGTTGAAGCGGGCGGCGATGTCCCGTGCCATCTCAATGTGCTGGATCTGGTCTTTTCCCACGGGAATTTTGTGGGCCTTGAACATGAGAATGTCTGCGGCCATGAGGATGGGGTAGCTGTAGAGCCCCATGGTGATCCCTTTGTCCGGGTCACCGGTGCGGTTCTCTTCGTTGGCCTGGACCTTTGCCTTGTAGGAGTGAGCGCGGTTCATAAGACCCTTGGCCGTCATGCAGGTGAGGACCCAGGTGAGTTCCGGGATCTCGGGGATGTCCGACTGGCGGTAAAACACGGCGTTGTCGGTGTCCAGGCCTGTGGCAAGCCATGTGGCCGCCACTTCCATGCTGGACTGCCTGAGTCTTTCCGGGTCGTGGGAGCTGATGATGGAGTGGTAGTCCGCCAGAAAATAGAAGGAGCGGACATCGGTTCTGCGGCTCGCTTCGATGGCGGGCCGGACGGCCCCGACGTAGTTGCCGAGGTGGGGGGTGCCGGAGGTTTGTATCCCTGTCAGTACGGTCTCTTTCATCGCGTTCATCCTTAGGGTGGCGTTCCGCAAGGGGTGCGGAACACCGGGTATCTATGCAGTCAATAAGGCGGCCCCTTGGCGGGGTCACACGGTGTCTCTTTTTTAATCCTCAAGGCGGGGCTGGCCCACCGGGTGCCCCCCTTCTATGCCGGAAAAAAGGGGAAAGATCAAACGTCAATCGGTTTGTCTTGGGCGGGTCACCCCTTTAGGTAGCCGGCGGCAAAGGCCAGCTCGTCGTCTCTGTCCTTGAGCTGGCCGTCGAGTTTGGCGGCCAGGGTGTCTGCCAGGATCTCACCGTAGCGGGGGCCGGGTTTGAGGCCCAGGGTCTTGAGGTCACGGCCCCTGATGGACAGGGTGATGTGGCGGAGCTGGCTCATGTAATGGGAGATGGCTTTTTTGATGGCCTCGTCCTTTGAGATGGCCATGACGTACAGGAGCAGTTCGGTCCTCAAGGGGGAGAGCTGCCGATGCAGGTCGCTGTTGGCGGCGGGCAGGCCGTGGGTGAGCCAGATGTAAGCTCCCCTGGCGTGGAATCGCTCCTCGGTGAGGATTTTTCGGTACTTCGGGGGCAGCATGAGGCGCCTTGCCACCACCTCGGAAACCTCCCTGTCGCACGGGGCCAGCAGGGTCAAAAAGTAGATGATCCAGCGTTCGATGGGTTCGTCCGTGTACATGAGGTCATGCCAGGCCAGGACTTTTTTGGCTTCGTCCAGCTGGTCGATGAGCTCGTTGTGCCGGGTGATGCCCGGGTGGATGATCTCCATGAGGCCCAGGTCGAAAATCCGCAGGATGGACGGGATGGGGTTCTCCTCTTCCAGGATCTGCCGGAACTCGTTGAAAACCCGAAGGCCCCCCAGCTCCCGGAACACGTCCAGGTGGATGGCGTTCTTGATCATCTCCCGGGTGACCTTGCCGATGGTGAACCCGAAACGCTGCTCGAACTTGATGGCCCGGAACACCCGGGTTGGGTCCTCCACAAAGCTCAGGTTGTGCAGGATTCGGATGCGTTTTTCCTTGATGTCCCGCTGGCCGTTGAAAAAGTCGGTGAGGGTGCCGAACCCGTCGGGATCCAGGCGGATGGCCAGGGTGTTGATGGTAAAATCCCTGCGGTACAGGTCAAGCTTGATGGAGCTGGTTTCCACCTCGGGCAGGGCGGCCGGGGAGGGGTAGTACTCCATGCGGGCCGTGGCCACATCCACCTTGAAGCCGTCGGGGAAGATGATCACCGAGGTGCCGAATTTGGTGTAGGTGTTGATGCGGGCCCCCATCATCTCGGCAAAGGCCTTGGCAAAGGTGATGCCGTCCCCTTCGATGACGATGTCGATGTCGTCGTTTTGCCGTCGCAGGAGCAGGTCCCGCACAAATCCGCCCACCACAAAGACCCCGTAGCCCATGTCGTGGGCTACGCGTCCGATCTGTTTGAGGAGGTCGAGGATCTCTCCGGTGAGGCGTTCCCGCATGAGGGAGACCACGGGTTTCTGTTTCGGGTAGTGGGGCGGGGCGCTGACTTCGCTGCCTTCGGGGCGGGCGTGCTCCTTGCTGTAGACCAACAGGTTGAGCAGGTCCGTGCGGGTCACCACCCCTGCCACGCGGTCGTTTTCCATAATGGGCAGGAGCCGCTGCTTGTCGCCGATGATGCGGTCCACCAGGGTGTTGAAGTCGGTGTCCGGGCTGGCCGTGGCCACGGAGGAGAACATAAAGTCCTGCACGGGGCAGGCTCCCAGGTTGTGGGAGAGGGCCCGCTCAATGACCTGGCGTGTGATATAGCCCAGGAGCTGCTCGCTCTCGTCGTCGAAGGTGGTGACCACCAGGGCGTTGATGCTGTAACGGGTCAGGAGCCGCGACGCCTCGGACAGGGGCAGGAGCGGTGCGGTGGTGATGGCCGGGGCGCTCATGAGGTGACGGGCCGTCCGGATGGGTTTGACCCGGGCGGCGAGCAGGGCGCCGAGCCTCTCCTCCACCTGGGCCAGGGGCATGTTGCGGATGGAGGCCGAGGCGGCAAAGGGGTGGCCGCCCCCACCGAGATCGGATAAGATGGCCCCGCAATCCACCTCGGGCAGGCAGCTTCGGGCCACCACGTGGATACGGTTGCCCATGCCGGCCAGGACGAAAAGGACCCCCAGGCTCTCCATGCGCATCATTTTCTGCACAAGTGTCGCCAGGTCCGGGATGTACTCTTCCAGGGCCAGGGTGACCAGGGTGACCTCCACCCCGTTGATCATCCGTCGCTCGGACCGGTTCAGCATCTCGTTGATGAGGGCCACCTGGGCCGGGTCCAGCTCCTTTGCGATGAGGCTGGAGACGATGTCCAGGTTGGCGCCCAGGGAGACGAGCCATGCCGCGGCCTCAAAGTCTTCCGGGGTGGTGGACGCGTAGGTGAAGGATCCGGTGTCCTCGTAGATCCCCAGGCAGATGATGGTGGCCTCTTCTTTGGAGAGCTCGATGCCGCGTTCCCGGATGAGTCCGGTGAGGATGGTGGCGGTGGCGCCGGTGGGGCGGATGACCTCAAGGGCTCCGGACAGGGCGTCGGGCAGGTCGGGGTGGTGATCGTAAATGTGGATCTCCGGAGCCTGCTCGTTGATGATGGCGGCCACCTCCCCTAAACGGGAAAGGTCCCGGGTGTCCACGAGGACCACCCGGCTGACCCGCTTGCCGGCAATGTCGGTGCTCCGTTTCATGTTGAAGAGATAGAGCAGGGAGCTGATGAAAAAATTTTTCAGGTTTTTTTTCTCTCCGGCGTTGGGCAGGACCACCACGGAGTCGGGGTAGAGTTTATGGGCGGCAAGGACCGAGGAGATGCCGTCAAAATCAGCGTTGATGTGGGTGGTGATGACGGTCAGGCCGTCCTGGCTGGCTGGGTTGGTTTCGTGCACGGGCTCCCCTTTTAAACGTCTGTGGTGGCCGGGAAGAGTGGAACCGGGGTTCCCGGCATGCGGGTTGCGGAAGGTGTTCACGGCCTGGGCTGGCTGCCGGGCGGCAGTCGGCTCCTGTTCTGGTCGTCGTTTTTGCGTCTTGCTCCCGGGTGTGCGAGAATGCAACAGCCTTGAACAAGGGTCACGCTGCGAGGGCGCGTCCGGTTACGTGACCGGCGGCCTTGAAATCGCGCGAGAAATTTGTTTAGCTTCGCGGGTCGCGACGCGCATGAGCATGATATAACCAAGTGCCTCCGTCAGGTCAAGGCCGGTGCCGGGCGTCGGTGGCCTTTTCATATTTTTCAGCAAGTGAGGACGTTCCATGACAGAAGAACCGTATGTCTATCTTTTCGGGCCTGTGCCCTCCCGCCGTCTGGGTCTTTCCCTGGGTGTGGACCTGGTGCCGTCAAAGACCTGCTCTTTGGATTGTGTATATTGTGAAAGCGGGGCCACCACAAGGCTTACGGTCAAGCGCTCCGCCCTGGTGCCGAAAGAAGCCGTGATGGCGGAACTGGACCGGTATCTCGCCACCCATGAGCCCCCGGACGCCGTGACGTTTTCCGGGGCAGGGGAGCCGACCCTCCACGAAGACCTGGGGGAGATTGCAGACCATATCAAATCCCGCTGCCCCGGTGTCCGTGTGGTGCTGCTCACCAACGGCACTCTTTTTGACCGGGAGGATGTGAGACGCGACGCCGCCCGAACGGATCTGGTCGTCGCCTCCTTTGAGGCATCGAACCAAAAGGTGTTTCATGCCCTGAACCGGCCCCATCCTTCCCTGGACCCCAAAGCCATGGCCGAGGGGCTTATCGCGTTCCGGCAGGAATTTTCAGGTGAGTTGTGGATCGAGGTTTTCATCGTGCCCGGCGTTAACGACGATGATGCTGAGGTGGCGCGGCTTGCCGAGGTGGTGAAACGTATCGGCCCGGACCGTGTTCAGGTGAACACCCTGGATCGTCCCGGTACCGAGTCCTGGGTGAAACCGGCGGACCCGGAGCGGCTGAAAATCATTACCGAGGCCCTGGGATCCGGAGAGGTTATCGGAGCGTACACCCCCCGTTCAACGGGCGGAGACAGCGACGCGGATGTGGCGTCACGGATTCTGGGGATGGTGCAAAGGCGCCCCTGCACGGCAGAGGACCTGGCCGAGAGCCTTGGCGTTTTACTGGAACAGGTGGATGAGGCATTGGAAATACTGATGCGCACAGGGCGGATCCAGCAGGAAATCCAGGCTCGGGGAATGTTTTACAAGCCCTTGTAAAGCGGCGACAAACCAAAAATTGATTGATAAAATGGGGAAAAACATTTAATGAAATCATAACCGCGTTTTCGTTTCCTGAATTTCTGTCTCAGGAATGATGGGTTCATGGCAGGCGGCCCTGCCGTGTTCCCTGGCCCATCCAACCAACCGCAAGGTCGCTTCGATGCCACGCCCATGCCCGTTCAGGGCATGTTGATGCCAACCCGCTCTCCAGTTTTTGTAGGAGGTTGACGATGCCTGTTTATCTCTGGGAAGGGAAGAACAGAAAAAACGAAACCCGTAAAGGGGAAATGGAAGCCCGCAGTGAAGATGCGGTCCGAGCGAACCTCACGCGCATGCGCATTGTGCCGGGTAAGGTCAAGCAGAAACCCAAAGATATCCTGGAGAACGTCACCTTCCTGCAGCCCGTGGTGAAGGAAAACGATATCATTGTTTTTGCACGGCAGTTTTCCACCATGATCGACGCAGGGCTTCCCATTATCCAGTGCCTCGAAATTTTGCTGAATCAACAGGAGAATCCCACCTTTAAAAAGGTGATCAAGGAGATCAAGGGGGATGTGGAGGGCGGCCAGACCTTTGCCGCGGCCCTGAAGAAGCATCCGAAGCTCTTCGACGACCTGTTCGTGAACATGGTGGCTGCCGGAGAGGCCGGGGGTATCCTCGACATCATTTTGCGCCGTCTGTCCAACTACATGGAAAAAATGATGAAGCTCAAGCGCCAGGTGAAGGGCGCCATGACGTATCCCATTGTCACCATGGTCATCGCCGTTTTGGTGGTGGCTGTGATTCTGGTGTTTGTCATTCCCTCTTTTACGACGATGTTTTCAGATTTTGGCGCGGCGCTGCCCCTGCCCACCCAGGTGGTCATCAACATGAGCGAGTTTGTCCGTGGGAAAATTCTGTATATTTTGGTTAGTATCGTGCTTGCGGTCATCGCCTACAAGCAGTTTGGCAAGACGGTCAAAGGACGAAAGATTCTTGACCGGACCTTTCTGAAAATTCCCGTGTTCGGGATCCTGATCCGAAAGGTGGCTGTCTCCAAGTTCACCCGCACCATGGGAACCATGCTCAACTCAGGCGTGGCCATTCTGGACGCTTTGGATATTGTGGCCAAGACCTCGGGCAACGTGGTCATCGAAGAGTCCATCTACGAGGTGCGTGCCGGGATCTCCGAAGGGCGCACCATGGCCGATCCTCTTATCGAAAGCGGCATCTTTCCCTCCATGGTCTGCTCCATGATCGCCGTGGGAGAGTCCACCGGGGCCCTGGACACCATGCTGGAGAAGATCGCGGATTTCTACGACGACGAAGTGGACCAGGCCGTGGAGAACCTGACTTCTCTCATTGAGCCCTTTATGCTGGTCTTTTTGGGAGTAGTGATCGGGGGGCTGGTCGTGGCCATGTACCTTCCCATCTTCAAAATGGCCAGCGTTGTGGGCTGATGGCCGCGGGCGCCGTGGGAACTCCACCGGATCGCCGGGGACAGGGTGCGCGTGCAGGAGATACGGAGTTTGTGCGGAAACTCCGGTGGCTGATGCTCGGGCGGGCTCTGTTTGCCATGCTGACCCTTGGCGCCATCCTTGTCTATCGGGCAGGCGAGCGCCTTTCGTTTTTTGTCGAGCCCCTCACCTCTCTGTATGTGGTGGCGGGGTTCGTGTTTCTTGTGAACCTTCTCTATCTGGCGACCTTCCGATGGTTCCGGCATGAAGAGGCCTTCGGCGGGATCCAGATCTTCGGAGACGTTCTCGTCGTCTCCGCCATAGCCTACCTCACAGGGCTTCTCTACAGCCCCTTTCTCTTTCTCTATCCCATTGTCATTATCTGCGGCACCATCATCCTGGGACGGATGGGCGGGTACTTTACCGCAGCCGTCTCCTGCATTGCCTTTGGGGTGTTGGTGAATTTTCAGCACTACGGCATGTTGGCGCCCCCGGGCTTTGAGTCCTCTCCCTTTGCACAGGATTTTACCGGACAGGTCGTCTTTTATCGGACCTCGGTGCTGTTTCTCGCCTGCCTCGTTACCTGTCTGGTGAGCGGATACATCGCCGAACAGGAGACCCGGGCCCGGGCGGATCTGGCGGTGATGGAAGAGCAGGTCAAGCGGGTGGAGAAGATGGCCATCATCGGGGAAATGGCTGCCGGCCTGGCCCATGAGATCAAAAATCCCCTGGCCTCCCTTTCCGGCTCCATCCAGATGCTCAAAGGGGAGAAAGGATGGGAGCCCCACCATGAAAAACTCATGGGGATTGCCGTGCGCGAAACCGCCCGGCTTTCGGGGTTGGTGACGGAGTTTCTTCTCTTTGCACGGCCCGGCTCCGGTAGTCCGGCGCCCATCCTGGTGGCGTCAGTGGTGGAGGAGACCGTGGCCCTGCTGGAGCAGGACGTACGGTACGGGCATCATGTGGGTGTGGAGGTTCTGGTGGTGGAGGGCCTGACGGTCCGCATGGATCTGGGGCACCTGCGCCAGGTGATGCTCAACCTGCTTATCAACGCTGCCGAGGCCGTCTCAGGCGGCGGGACTGTCATTGTTTCCGGCTACAGGAAGAGCCGGGATGCAGTGGCGCTCTCCGTTAAAGATGATGGGGTGGGCATCGACCCGGATATCGTAAAGCACATTTTTGACCCCTTTTTTACCACCAAAAAAGAGGGCACGGGCCTGGGGCTTTCCATTGTTCACAGGCTCCTGGAAGAGAGCGGCGGCGGGATTCGTGTTGTGAGCTGCCCCGGGGAGGGGGCGGAGTTTCTGCTTTCGCTTCCCTGTGACTCCGGAACCCCATCGCCCCGGGAACTTCGGGACCGCTGTTGACAGCGGCAAATGAAATTGGTTAGGTTAGGGACCTTTGGTCGAATCCGGGCAAAGCTGTCTTGAAAACCGTCTGATTCGAGGGCGGAGGTGCGGCCCGTGCGGCCGGGGGCACCTGGGGACCAAAGCGGTTTCGAACCAGGAAATATCCGAAGCCTCGGCTTCTGAACATAATCTAATGATGATGCGACCGTAAAAAAATATGCTGCGAATGGTTCTCCCTATCCTGCTATGGTAGGGGCAACCCCGGCATCGGATGTGCCGGGGCAGGGCTGTTTTTTTACGGGGCCATCAATAAAGTGAGCAGCAAAAGAATGAGCAAAGAAAGCGCACAGGACGTCGTTGAGCAGAGACGAGCGAAGAATGAAGAGCTGAAAGGGCGGGGCATCAACCTTTACCCCAATGACCTGCGGGTAACCCATACTGTGGCCGATATCAAGGCCTTCATCGAAGCCGAGCCGGAGAATACCGGCGAAGAGGGAGCTGTCTTTACCGTGGCTGGCCGCATCATGGCCATCAACCGCATGGGCAAATCCTCCTTTGTCCGGTTCCGTGACCGCAGCGGCCTGATGCAGGCCTTTGTGGCCAAAGACAAGGTGGGGGACGAGGCCTACGACCTCTTTAAAAAGATGGATATCGGTGACTTCCTCGGTCTGACCGGCACCCTTTTCAAGACCCGCACCGGTGAGTGGACCCTTCAGCCCACCTGCCTCTCCCTTGTGTGCAAGTCCGTGCGCCCCCTGCCTGAAAAATTCCACGGTCTCAAAGACCCGGAGAAACGTTACCGCCAGCGTTATGTCGACCTGATCATGAACCAGGACGTCAAGGAGATCTTCCGCAGGCGAAGCCGCATGGTCCAGGCTGTGCGCGAGTTCCTCCTCGAACGGGACTACCTCGAGGTGGAGACCCCCATGATGCAGCCCATTGCCGGCGGTGCGGAGGCCACTCCCTTTGTGACCCATCACCGCGCCCTGGACATGGACCTTTACCTTCGCATCGCCCCTGAGCTTTACCTGAAGCGACTGGTTGTGGGCGGGTTCGAGCGTGTGTTCGAAATCAACCGCAACTTCCGGAACGAAGGGGTGTCCACCCGGCACAACCCTGAGTTTACAATGATTGAGTTCTACCAGGCCTACGCCAACTACGAAGACCTCATGGACCTCACCGAGGAGATGTTTGCCTATGTGACCGAAAAGACCACCGGGTCGCCGGTCATCGAGTACCAGGGCAACACCATCGATTTCAGCAAGGCGTGGCGACGCATTCCCCTACTGGACTCCCTGGTGGAGATCGGCGGGGTGGACAAAGAGATCCTGGACGATCACCAGGGCCTTCTGGCCTTTGCCGAGTCCAAGGGCATTCACATCACCAAGGCGGATCGCATGGGCAAGGTGATCACCAAGCTCTTCGATGAGCTGGTGGAACCCAACCTGATCCAGCCCACCTTCATCACCGGCTACCCCGTGGAGGTGTCGCCCCTGTCACGGCGCAGCGACGTCCACCCGGAACTCACCGACCGTTTTGAGCTGTTCATCGCGGGCCGTGAGATCGCCAACGGCTTTTCCGAGCTTAACGACCCGGAAGACCAGCGCGACCGTTTTCTCCAGCAGGTGGCGGACAAGGAAGCGGGCAATGAAGAAGCCCACAACATGGACAGCGACTACATCGAAGCCCTGGAGTACGGGATGCCTCCCACGGCCGGCGAGGGCATCGGCATCGACCGGCTTGCCATGCTGCTGACCGACTCCCCGTCCATTCGTGAGGTGATTCTGTTCCCCTTGATGAAGCGGATCGAAAAGTCATGATAAGACGCCGTCGGCGGGGCAGAGCCCTGCCGACGGTTTTTTTAATACCTCCTGTAAAACGATGGTTGAATGAGCCGAATCGGATCGCCCCTTTCCATATCGTATGAACTCCTCATTGCCTTGCGCTATCTGAAGGCCAAGCGCAGGCAAGCCTTTATTTCCCTGATTTCTTTGCTGTCGGTCGCCGGTGTTGCCGTGGGGGTGATGGCCCTCGTGGTGGTGATTGCCGTGATGACCGGGGCGGAGAAGGATTTCAAGGCCCGTATCCTGGGATTCCAGTCCCATATTACCGTGATGAAACGTGGCGGCGGCATTGCCGACCCGGCAAACCTTCAGGATGTGATCCAGGGGGTGGACGGGGTGACGGTGGCCGCCCCCTTTGTCTACGGCCAGGTGATGCTGCGTTCCGGTTACGGCGTGTCCGGTGCCGTGGTCCGCGGGGTGGACCCTGATGCCGGTGTGACCCAGGTCGAAGGGTTTGACCCGGAACTCCTTGAAGAAAAGCTCGCCCGCAAAGCCCCCTCCAGGGGAGCGCCCACGGGGGTGGTGCTGGGGCAAAGAGTTGGCCCTGAATCTCGGCGTGGGGGAAGGGGACATGATCTACCTGATCTCTCCCAAGGGGATGATTTCCCCCATGGGGCACGTGCCCTCCATGCGGCGGTTCCGGGTGGCCGGTCTTTTTGATTCCGGCATGTACGAATACGACAGCGCCTTTGCCTACATTCACATTGAGGACGCCAAGTCCGTTTTTCGCCTGGGGGACAAGGTGACGGGCATAGATGTCTGGATCGATGCTCCCTATGAGGCCCATGAGGTTCGCGAAGGGGTCCTCGGGCAGCTGGGGCCCGTGTACTGGGCCCGGGACTGGATGCAGATGAACGCCAGCCTTTTTTCAGCACTCAAGCTTGAAAAGGCGGCCATGTTCGTGATCCTGATTCTTATCGTTCTTGTGGCTGCCTTCAACATTGCCAGCAGCCTCATTATGATGGTGATGGAGAAGACGCGGGATATTGCCATCTTAAAGGCCATGGGCGCCACGGACGGCAGCATCATGCGGATATTTGTCTACCAGGGGACCCTCATCGGCATGGTGGGCACCTCCATCGGGGTGGCCCTGGGGGTGGCGCTCTGCTTTGTCCTGAAGCATTTCAAGTTCATCGACCTGCCCAAGGTCTACATCTTTTCAACCCTGCCGGTGCGGCTGGAGGCCATGGATGTTCTGGCCATCTCCGCTTCGGCCTTTTGCATCTGTTTTCTGGCCACCCTGTACCCTGCCTGGCAGGCTTCCAGGCAGAACACGGTGGAGGCGATACGTTATGGATGATTCCAAGAGAGGCGCCAGCCTGACCCTGGAAGGCATTTCCAAGTCCTACAGTGCCGGAGGCGTGTCCCTGGACGTGCTCAGGGACGTGGATTTTTCCATGGTGGGCGGCGAGCGCATTGCCGTCACCGGAGCGTCCGGCATCGGAAAATCGACACTGCTGCATATCGTAGGGGCCCTGGACCGGCCCGACGCCGGGCGGCTTGTCTGTGACGGGGTTGATGTGTTTGCGGCGGACGACAAGCACCTTGCGGATTTTCGCAACAGAACCATCGGCTTTGTGTTCCAGTTTCATCATTTGTTGCCGGAGTTTACAGCATTGGAAAATGTGATGTTGCCCCGGCTGATCAGAGGGGAAAAGGGAGAAGCACCCGTTAAGGACGCCGAAGCGATCCTCGACCGGGTGGGGCTTTCCAAGCGGCTTCACCATCGGGCGGGGGAATTGTCCGGAGGGGAACAACAACGCGTGGCCATTGCACGAGCGGTGGTGGGACGGCCCGCGATTCTTCTGGCTGACGAGCCGACCGGTAACCTGGACGGTAAGAACAGCAGCCAGATCCATGAGTTGCTCGACGATTTGAACCGTGAAACCGGCATGACCGTTGTGGTGGTGACCCACAACATGGAGTTGGCCGGCTACATGGACCGCCAGGTAACCCTGGAAGGGGGGCAACTCGTTGAACGGAATTGATTACAAGGAAAACAGCATGATGACTCGACTGACCAGATCACTTTTCTTTTCTCTGATGATCATGATCGTGGTGATGGCCGGAGCCGATCCCGTTCGGGCTGAAGAGGCGGCGAAACGAATCGCCGTTCTTCCGTTTCGCGTGGTTTCTGATACAGATCTTTCGTACCTTTCCGATCAGATCCCTGCAACCCTTTCCGGCCAGCTCAAGCGGGACGGAGGCGAGATGGTGGACGCCGGGCCCCTGCTGGGGGCCGTGGGAGAAGACGGGGCCGTAAACACCGCTCGCCTTTCGACCCTGGCAACATCCGAGAATGTCGACCATGTGGTCTGGGGAACCATGACCCAGACAGGGGATACCTTCAAGCTGGATGCCAAGCTGTTTGACGTACGGCGCGCAACCACCACACCCCTTTCCAGCGAGGGCATGGGCGTGGAAACCCTCATCTCCACGGTGGGGGACCTGGCCGTAAAGATCGGTTCCCGTATCTTCAGCTTTGAGACCGTGGCCGATGTCAAGGTGGAGGGGAACCGCCGCATCGAGTCCGACGCGGTGCTTCGCGTGGTCCGTGTCAAGGCCGGGGATCGCCTGAAAAAGGACGCCCTCACCCGGGACATGAAAGCCATCTACCGCATGGGGTATTTCGAGGACATCAAGGTGGTGGCCGAGCACCATGACGACGCCACGGCCACAGTGGTCTTCCGCGTGAAGGAGAAACCCACCATCAGAAACGTCCTGGTGACCGGAAACCATGTGTTCGACGACGAGAAGATCAAGGAGAACATCACCCTCTCCAAGGGGGCCATCTTCAACACCGGCGCCTTGAACACCTCCATCAAGCAGATCGAGAGCCTCTACAACGAAAAACATTATTATAAGACCAAGGTGAGCTACCGGCTCATCGACGTGGAGAACAACCAGGCGGATCTTGAATTCACCCTGGAAGAAGGGGAGAAGATCTGGATCAAAAAGGTCTCCGTGGAGGGCAACGACTTTTTCTCGGACAAAAAGATCCGAAAGATGATCAAAACCAAAAAGAAGGGGTTCTTCTCCTGGCTGACCTCCTCAGGCACCCTGGAGATGGCGGACCTGAACGTCGATATGGCGGTGATCAACGCCGAATACCAGAAGAATGGTTTCATCGACTGCCGCATCGCAGACCCCGTGGTGGAGTACAAGGGCAAGTGGATCTTTGTCACCATCAAGATCGAAGAGGGCATCCGGTACTCCCTGGGCAAGGTGGACGTTTCAGGCGATATCCTGGACACCAAGGAGGCGCTTTTCGAGAGGCTGACCGTGGAGCAGGATGAGTTCCTCAACCGCGAGAAGGTCCAGAACGACGTGGTGGCCCTTACCGATACCTACAGCGACGAGGGATACGCCCGGGCCTCGGTGGTCCCCGACATCCGGCGCAACCGCAAAGAGAAGGTGGCGGATGTGACCTACCGGGTCACCAAAGGGAGCCTGGTCTACTTCGACAAGATCATCATCACCGGCAACACCGTGACCCGGGACAAGGTGATCCGCCGCCAGCTTAAGGTCTACGAGCAGGAACTCTACCGGGGGGCAAGGCTCAAGGAGAACTGGCCGCGGCTTCATCGTCCTCAGTACTTCGGCGACGTCAAGGTCAATACCCTGGACACCACAGACCCGGACAAGGTCAACCTTTCCATCGACGTCAAGGAAAAACCCACCGGGACCTTTACCTTTGGCATGGGCTACAGCAGCGAGGACAAGCTCTTCGGGACCACCTCCATCTCCAAGCGAAACCTCTTCGGCAGGGACCAGTCCCTGGACCTGAAGGCCCAGTTCGGCGGAACCGGCAACAAGTTTACCTTGAGCTTTGTGGAACCCTGGCTTTTTGACATTCCCCTCTACTCCAAGTATGAATTGAAAAAGTGGGACGACGAGTACACCTCCTACGACAAAGAGAGTGTCGGTGGCGGGCTGACCCTGGGTTATCCTGTCTACGACTACACCCGCGCCTTTGTCTCCTACACCTTTGAGAAAAACACCATCGACGACATCGACGCCACAGCGTCGGATCAGATCAAGGAGATGGAGGGTGAGAACACCCTCAGCAGTGCCGCCTTCAGCCTCTGTCCGACCCTCATTCCAGGGACCGACGGTACAATGCCCAGACCACCCGGGGCTTCAACCACACCCTCAGGGTGGAGCACACCGGTGGGCCGTTGGGGGGCGACATCAGCTACTCCAAGTACACGGCCGAGTCCAGCTGGTTCTTTCCCGTTGCCTGGAAGCTCATCGGCATGCTCCATGGTGAAGGGGGCCTTGTCCATGAAAACAGCGGCGGGTTTCTTCCTGACTACAAGAAGTTTTACTTAGGGGGCATCAACTCCCTGCGCGGCTTCGACTTTGAGGATGTGCACCTGGAGGACGATGAAGGCAAGACCATCGGCGGTGAAAAGTACGTTCAGTTCAACGCCGAACTTATCGCCCCCCTGTTCGGGGTGGACGGTCTGGTGGCCCTGATCTTCACCGATGCGGGTAACGTGTACGAGGAGAACGGAAACATCGATCTCTCGGACCTTCGTCACACCTACGGCTTTGGCTTTCGCTGGTACTCGCCCATCGGTCCCATTCGCTTCGAAAGGGGCTACATCGTGGATCCCGAGCCCGACGAAGGATCGGGACGCTGGGAGTTCACCATGGGCACGGCGTTCTAGATCCAAAGCATACTGCGGAATCAAACGGGGGTTATTATGCGATGCATGACCAGATGCCTGATGGCATTGGCTTTCCTTGCTCTTCTGGGGGGAAACGTTCAGGCCGCGGACGTGGCAAAAATCGGCGTGGTGGATTTCCAGCGCGTGCTCAAGGAGTCCAAAGCAGGGCGTGAGGCTGCCGAAGCCCTTCGAACCAAACAGGCAGAACGCACGGCGGAACTCGGGCGCCTGAAAAAACGCATCGGGGTTCTGCAGGGTGAACTGGAGAACCTTGAGCTTTCCGCCACCACCCGCGAGGTGGGCGAAAAGCGCAAGGAGCTGGAGACGCTTTTAGGCGAGTTCAAGGCGGCGGACAGGAAGTACAGCCGCCTTTTTGAAGATATCGAACCGCAGGCGGCGGAGTTCCGGATCGGACCTGGCCGGGATCATCGACCGGCTCGGTCGCAAAGGGGGCTACCTGCTGATTGTTGAAAAAAAAGAGGTGCTCTACGCCCCCGAATCCATGGACATGACAAGCAGGCTCATCGGCCTGTACGATAAGGCATACGAAAAGAGGTAAGATGAAGCGGACCGTTCAAGAAATCGCCGACATGCTGGGAGGAACCATCATTGGTGACGGCTCCCGGGTTGTCACGGCTCCGGCGCCTTTTGAAGACGCAAAAGAAGACCAGGTTGTCTTTGCAGGGGATGCAAGCTACCTGAAACGGCTCTCGGAGACCGGTGCCGGCACGGTGCTCGTGCCCGAAGCCCGGGACGACAGCGACAAGGCACTCATTGTGGTGGACAACCCCCGGGTGGCCTTCATTAAGGTCATGGAGTTTTTCTCTCCCAAAGGGGACGTAACCCACAAGGTGAGCCCCCGGGCGTTTATCGGTGAGCAGGTCACCTTCGGTGGACCCGTTGAGATCGGTCCCGGCGCGGTGATCTGCGACAACGTCACCCTGGGTGCGGGGTGCCGCATTTTTCCCGGGGTGGTCGTGGAAGAGGGGGCCCGCCTCGGCGACGGCGTCACCCTGAAATCAAACGTCACCATCGGCCACGACTGCATTCTGGGGGATCGGATCACGGTTCACTCCGGAAGCGTCATCGGCAGCGACGGGTACGGGTTTGCCCCGGAAGGGACAAGCTACCGGAAAATTCCCCACACCGGCATTGTCCAGATCGACGACGACGTGGAGATCGGGGCCCTGAACGCCATTGACCGGGCTACCTCCGGGCGGACCTGGATCAAGCGCGGGGTAAAAACCGATAACCTGGTCCATGTGGCCCACAATGTGGAGGTGGGGGAAGACACCCTCCTGGTGGCCCAGGTGGGCATTGCCGGCAGCACCACGGTGGGCAACCATGTGATCCTGGCTGGCAAGGCGGGGATCTCCGGCCATATTCATATCGGCGACAACACCATCGTCGGTCCCGACGCCGGGGTGGTCAAGTCCCTGGGCGAGGGCGAAGTGGTCTCCGGAACACCGGCCATGCCCCACAAGCTGTGGTTGAGGCTCATCAGCCTCATGCCCAAACTGCCCGAGCTCAAGCGCACGGTTTCCCGCCTCGAAAAGCGGGTCTCCCGCCTTGAATCCGGCGAGTAAAGGCCCAGGGAAACGGGGGGCTTCGCTGCTTCCCGTTGCGAGGTTCCCGCGTAAGGTATACACTGGTGGGGACCTTCGGTGCCTTGTACCGTGATATTAGAACCGATCAAACGAACTGTGAGAGCATTTGCACCGATTTGGTGTGCACAATATATTAAGGACGTGCCATGACAAACATACACCCGACAGCCATCATTGACCCAACGGCAGAGATTGACGACGATGTCGTCATCGGTCCCTACACCATCGTCAGGGGCAACACCTCCATTGGAGCCGGAACCGAGATCGCCTCCCATGTGGTCATCGACGAGCACACCAGCATTGGCCCGGACTGCCGGATTTTCCAATACGCCTCCGTGGGAGCGGCTCCCCAGGACCTGAAGTTTAAAGGCGAGGTCACCCACCTCAAGGTAGGGCGGGGCACCGTGATCCGCGAATTTGTTACCATCAACCGAGGCACCGGCGTGGGCGGCGGCATCACCGAGGTGGGGGCCGAGAACTTTCTCATGGCCTATTGCCACGTGGCCCATGACTGCAAGACCGGGCGCCGGGTGATCCTTGCCAACAACTCCACCCTGGCAGGCCACTGCGAGCTCGGGGACTTTTCCAACATCGGCGGGTTCACCGCCATCCACCAGTTTGTCCGCGTGGGGGATTACGCTTATATCGGCGGCAAGTCCGTGGTGGTGAAAGACATCCCCCCGTATGTGATTTCCGCCGGGGACCGCGCCACCCTCCACGGGCTCAACAAGGTGGGCATGCGCCGAAGCGACTTTTCCGAGGCCACCATCACCGAACTGAAGCGTACCTACCGTCTCCTGTTCCGCATCGGGCTGACCCTTAACGAGGGCATCGAGCGGGTCCGGGCCGAGGTGAACCAGATTCCCGAGGTCGTGGCTTTCGTCGATTTTATTCAGAACTCCAGCCGAGGGATCACCCGCTAACGATGACACCCGGCAGACACGGCACCGGCACGGCTGACCGGGCACCGGAAAGGAATCACGCCATGAAGGTGGGGATCATTGCGGGCAACGGCCAGTTCCCCCTGCTGTTTTCGCGCGCAGCAAAAGAGAAGGGCTACCGGGTTTACGCCGCAGCGATTAAAAACGAAGCACTGGCCGACGTGGAAGGGCTCTGCGAGGAGACCGAGTGGATCCACATCGGTCAGGTAAAAAAATTGATCCGCTTTTTCAGGGCCCATGGGGTGGAGGAAGTGGTCCTTGTGGGCGGCGTCACCAAGACCAACGTCTTTCGGGATATCCGACCGGACACCAAGGCCCTGGCCTTCCTCGCCCGTATGCGCCATACCAACGATGACACCCTGCTGAGCGCCTTTGCCCGGCTCTTGGAAAAAGAGGGGCTGGCCGTGCGTTCGTCCACCTTTCTGGTGCCGGAGATCCTGGCCGACGCCGGACTCTGGACCCGGAAACGCCCCACCGATGCCCAGGCCAAGGACATGTGCACGGGCTGGCATATCGCCAAGGAGATCGGCCGCCTCGATGTGGGGCAGTGCATCGTCATGGGCGGCGGCTCGGTGCTGGCCGTGGAGGCCATCGACGGCACCGACGCCACCATTCGCCGGGGGGGTAGCCTGGGAACCGGCGACGCGGTTCTGGTCAAGGTGAGCAAGCCCACCCAGGACATGCGGTTCGACGTACCGGCCGTGGGCCTGAATACCCTTCAGACCATGAAAGAGGCCGGGGTTACCGGGCTGGTGCTGGAAGCGGGCCATGCCGTGGTATTCGACCGCGACGCCATGGTGACCTATGCCGATAAGAACAACATGACCATTGTGGTGGTGGACGGCTCTCCGTCGTCCTGTCCCGTCCTCGGTGGGAAGTAAGGCACCGCCAAGGTTTTTCTCATCCAAGCAGCCCTGTCATTGATCACCCCGTGACTCCCGGCGGGGTGAGCCTCTCTGTTGATTCATCCATGCCGTTTCGTTGACGTGCGGTGTGCTGCTCGCCCGAAAGGGGCGGGCCTAAGGTAAGATACATTATCACTATGAAACTATTTCAGGAATTGACCGCCGGTGAACGGCATCGCAAAATTCTGAGGCTTATCCGCAACAGCTGGGCAAAGCTGGGGATCTCCATGGTTTGCATGGCCTTGATCTCGGGCTCCACCGCGGCCCTGGCCTTTCTGATCAAGAATATCCTGGATGATATCTTTATCGCCCAGAATGGTGTGATGCTCAAGGTGGTGACCTTCGTATTACCTGGATGGTGCGCCGGGATGTCCTTGCCAAAGAGTACTTCATGAACAACGTGGGGCAGACCATCATCACCACCCTGCGGAACGAACTCTACGGCACCATCCAGGACCTGTCCCTCTCCTTTTTCCAGAAGGAGCGGACCGGGGTCCTCATGAGCCGCATCACCAACGACGTCACCCTTATCCAGGCCATGGTCTCCACCTCGGTGACCGCCGCCATTGAGCATGTGTTTACCATCATCGGCCTTACCGGGGTGATCATCTACCGGGACTGGAAACTGGCCCTGGTGGCCCTGGTGGTTGTGCCGGTGGCTTTTTATCCCATCGTGAAGCTGGGCAGGCGGGTCCGCAAGGTGAGCACCGGCACCCAGCAGTCGGTGGGGGAACTCAACACCTTTCTCCACGAGACCTTTGCCGGGGCCAAGATCATCAAGGCCTTCGGACGGGAAGAGTACGAGAAGCAGCGATTTTACAAAAAATCCTGGGACTTGTTCCGTTTTGAGATGAAAAAGGTGAAGGCCAAGGCCCTCTCCTCGCCCGTGACGGATGTCTGCGGTGGTCTGGGGATCGCGGCGGTGGTCTGGTACGGCGGCCACGGTGTGATTAAAGGCACCTCCACCACCGGGACCTTTCTCTCCTTTTTGACGGCTGTCATGCTGCTTTATGAACCCTTGAAAAAACTGAGCAAGCTCAACAACACCGTTCAGGAGGGGCTGGCCGCCCTGGACAGGGTGTTTGAGATCATCGAGATGGAGCCGGAGATCACGGATCGTCCGGGGGCTGTGGAGCTTTCACCGAGTTCCCACCGGGTGGCTTTTGAGGATGTTACCTTTTCCTATGGGGAAGACCCGGTGCTTAAGGGCATCAACCTCAGCGCCGACCCTGGAGAGGTCATTGCCCTGGTGGGGATGAGCGGGGGCGGGAAATCCACCTTTATCAATCTTATTCCGCGCTTCTACGACGTGACGTCAGGGCGTATCGCCATTGACGACGTCGATATCCGCAACGTGACCCTGGCTTCTCTGCGCAGCCGCATCGCCATGGTGACCCAGGACGCCATTCTCTTTAACGAGTCCATCCGGGACAACATCGCCTACGGCAACAGCGATGCCACCTGGGAGGACATCGTGGCGGCATCCAAGGCGGCCTATGCCTATCGGTTCATCATGAGCCTGCCCGACGGTTTTGATACCCGCATCGGTGAGCTTGGGAGCCGTCTCTCCGGAGGAGAGAAACAGCGCCTCTGCATTGCGCGGGCCCTGCTCAAGGATGCCCCCATCCTGCTGCTGGACGAGGCCACCAGTGCCCTGGATACAGAAGCAGAGAAGGTGGTGCAGGATGCCCTTGAGAACCTTATGAAGGGACGAACCACCTTTGTTATTGCCCACCGGCTCTCCACCATCCAGCACGCCGACCGCATTGTGGTGGTTTCCAAAGGGGAGATTGTGGAAGAGGGCAAGCACGACGAGTTGCTTGCAAGGGACGGGGAGTATGCCAGGCTCCATACCATGCAGTTTGCAAGGCGGCGTGCCGGAGAAAAGAGCTGAACCGCTCGTATCTACTCAGCCCCGAAGGGAGCCTCCGGCGGTACGCTGGCGAGACCTATTGAAATCCACGTGCGACCACGGCTTTTTTATTAAACCCGTCTTTATAAAATCAGCGCAAACTAAAAAAGGCGACCCTTTTCAGGGTCGCCTTTTTTGCATCTGGGGATCAGCGGTTGAGGTTAGTCGTCACCGTTGATTTTGTCGCGGAGTTTACCGGAACACTTGAAGGTCACTACCTTGCGATCCCGTAAGATCATTTCGGCTCCGGTGGCGGGGTTGCGGCCCTTTCGCTCACCCTTGGTTTTGATGCAGAACTTGCCGAAACGGGAGATGAGGACATCCTCGCCTACGGCCAGGGTGTCTTTCATGATGGCCAGCAGTCTCTCAATGATATCTACGGAACGCTGCTTTGAAAATCCCATCTCGCTTACGCGCATCACAATGTCGTTTTTTGTAAGTGTCATACCAACATACTCCTGAAATTTTTGCTGCTTTGAATGCCCCACTTGCGGGCATTGATAATACATATGGTGAGTTTTAGACCCGGCGTCCCCTAATCGGGGTAGGTGCCGTGTCTGAAAATATAGTCAAAATAATAATCGTCGTATCCCTGGTCCACGGAGGAGGCGCACCTGTCCTCTTCCTTGGCTTTGAGGGAACGTTTCCAAAGATCCCGCGCGTATTCGAACAAAACGGTCTTCAGCAACTCGGGATTGGGCGTGATTTCACAGTTGTCCACCACGAACTCGCCGGTTCCGTCGATGAGAACCCGTGTACTCCGTGCAAACTCGGTGTCATCCATCTCTCCGGATTCATGCATGGCATAAAAATCGGAGATCACCTTTTTGGCCGTTCCTTCAATGGCGTCGATACAATTCATAGCTCAGCTGACGATATCCTTGGTCTGTGTGGCTGTTTCGGACATCCACGGCTCGGCCTCCCTTAATTCCACGATTGCAACAGCATGGTGTGTTGCAACGCGGATGGGCTACGACATCATGTATGCCGTCGCCCCTTGAAAGAAGGATTTTGTGCCTCCGTGACGGATGTTCTTACACAAAGTTTTTTTAGATATACGGATATGTTATCCTTGTCAAGCATTGAGTGTAAAAGATCTTCTCGACTTCAAGTCCCGATACCGGGAGACCCACGTGTGACGATGGTTTCTGTCATGCACGATGCGGTTCCCTTCCGGGGATGCAACTGTCACGATTTCCCATACCCACGTGTGGTTATATCGTTTGAGGGTTGCCTGTCAAGGGGTTTGTCCCCCATCAAGGCTTTTGGTATGCAATATGAAAATCATGCGGGGGAACAGCTTTTTACCGAAAGCCTTCCGGGGACAAGGCGCCCCTTGGCAATTGATTTCCTGCTCTAAAATTCATATGCTCGGCGGAAAAGGATTTGTCCCGGGGCATCCCGGGAAGGGGTTGCCATGGGTGGAGGGCGGTTGACAATCATGGTGTTTCAATGTGTATGGGAGTGAATATGGGTAATGAGGAGCTTGGCCGGGCGACGGTTGAGGTGGTGCGCCGCCTCCGGGATGAAGGGGTGACAAACCAGGTGGTGTTGATGCGGCATTCGGCACGCCATTACAGCGACGACCCCAGGTTGGAGCCTTTTATGGGGCTGACGGACGAGGGCAAACAGGCATCCCTGGCCTTTGGGCAAGGCCTCGGGGCAGAGATGCCCGTCACCCCGTGCTCCAGTTACATAGGCCGGTGCATTGAAACCGCCTACCTCCTGCAACGGGGAAGCGGCTGCACGGCGGATAACCTCAATACCCTCGAAGAGGCCCTCTCTCCATTTTATGTAAAGGATTTCGAGCGCACCGTGGGCCTGATTCTGGAATACGACCTCACCGGGTTTATCCGGCGCTGGATGGACGGGGCGTTTCCCACTGAGGTGATGGAGCCGGCAGACCATGCCGCCTCCGTCATGCTTTCCTTTGCGGACGCGCGCCTTGCTGAAGGGGATCCGGGCCTGACCGTGGCCGTGACCCATGACTGGAATCTGTTCGCCGTTAAAGAGTATGCCCTGCAGCTGGCCCATGAAACCTGGGGCAAGGTGGGATACCTGGAAGGGGTGGTGCTGTTTCGCGACGGTGAGCGGCTTATGGCTGCCAACCACCAGCGGGAACCCGTTGCCGTGGATGAGGCCCTTCGGTCGGTAAAGGAGATGTCGGCGGTTCATGGGTGAGGACAGGAAACCAAAGCAGCGGGATAAACTCCGGCGCCACCTTGCCTGGCGGGTGGCCAGGGCCGTTCGTGAATATCACATGGTGGGGGAAGGGGACCGCGTCATGCTCTGCCTCTCCGGCGGGAAGGATTCCCTGGCCTTGGTGGATCTCATGGTCTCTTACCGACGGCAGTGTAAAGAGCATTTTGAGATGGCCGTGGTCTTCCTTGATCACGGGTTCCCGGGCTTTGATGAATCGTTTCTGCACCGGCACATGGCTGGGGTGGACCTTCCCTTTGAGGTGATTCGCCAGAATATATGGAAGACCCTTCAGGAGAAATGCCCGGACGGCAAAAAAATGTGTGCCCTCTGCGCCCGGCTCAGGAGGGGGGCCCTTTATGCCCACGCGGCATCCAACGGATTTTCCCACCTTGCTCTGGGCCATCACATGGACGACATGGTGGAGACCCTTTTGCTCAACCTTTTTTATGGGGGGATGATGAAGGGCATGCCTCCGAAGCTGGTCACACGCAAAGGGGATTTGACCGTGATTCGGCCCATGGCCTTTGTGGCTGAGGCGGATATCGTCCGGTACCAGCGCCTTGCCGGGTATGAAACAGCGACAAAGGACCTGTGCGGGGCAGGTGAAAACGAAAAAAGGCGCGAGATCAAAGAGATCCTTGCCGGGTGGCGGAAACAGCATCCCGGCCGTGTGGAGAAAATTTTTCACGGGATGGGGCACGTGGTCCCTTCCCATCTTGCGGACACCTCGCTTTTTGACTTTTAAGCAGCAACGGTCCGGAGTAAAGTAGACCGTTAACCCATGTATCTCCAACGATGAGGAGCCGATGGCCATGATGCCTACACATCCGCCTGCACATGCCGGGGAGTTTCCCCGGGCGTTGTCCTGCCCTGCGGGCACAGGTTGCTTTATTCCCATGGAAACCAGGGATTGCCCGAGGAAAAAGGGAGGGCGTACCGGAAAGGCCTGGGAGCCCGCGCGCAAGAAGGGGCTCGCCACCGAAGCGGTGGGCCACTCCGGTGGCGGGGTGGTCATTGTCTGCGCCTCCTGCGGGTTTCCCATTACGAGGGATAACGATCGCATGGAGGTGGGAGGATCCCATACCCACGGCTTTGCCAATCCCCATGGGCTCTATTACGAGATCGGATGCTTTTCTTCGGCTCCGGGTTGCAGCTTCTCCTCGGATTCGTCCGCTGAATTCTCCTGGTTTGCGGGGTATCGGTGGCGACTTGCAGGTTGCCGGGGATGCGGTTCCCACATGGGGTGGCTCTTTGAGTCCAAAACCGGTTCCTTTGCGGGCCTGATCCTTTCCGCCCTGACCCGGGAAGAAGAGGGTGGGGAGGCGAGAGGGTGAAAAATAAGGCCAAATGGCTAAAGGCTAAGGGTTAAAAGGCTAAAGGGCAAAAGGTGAAGGGCTAAAGGGCGAAGTATTGGGTTCGTCGATTTGGTGTTATGGCGAAAAAGAGATTTTCAGGGAGGCAGTTTTTGGCACAGCGTATTGTTTTTTGCGATTTTGACGGCACCATCACCGAGCAAGACGGGTTTGTGAGCGTATGCAAAACCTTTGCACCCGAGGCGGTGAAAACATGGCTTCCCGGGGTTATGGACGGGAGCATCACCCTTCGGGAGGGACTCACCAGGATCCTGGAGACCATTCCCTCTTCGCAGTACCCGGCCATGCTGGATCATTGCGAGACGGTTCCCATGAGGCCCGGGCTGGAGGAGCTTATCGACTGGCTTGCCGAGCGGGAGGTGCCCTTTGTGGTTATCTCCGGCGGGCTCAAGGGGCTGGTGCTTCGAAAACTTGGGGACCTGGCCCACAAGGTCGCGGCTGTCTATGCCCCGGACCTTGAGGTCAACGGGTCATTTTTAAAGGTTGTCAGCGATTTCCCCGGCGAGACAGAGCTTCTGGCCAAGGCCGATGTCATGGCTGCCTATACCTTTGATGAGTCCGTGGCCATCGGCGACGGCATTACCGATTACAACATGGCCAAAACGGCTGATCGGGTCTTTGCCCGACGGCAGCTGGCCGAGCACATGGAGGCCCATTGCCTTCCGTTCCATCCCTGGACGGATTTTCATGCTGTTCGGGAGGTCCTGGCCTCGGTGTGGAACACGAAGTGAGTTGCTGCCCTGTGGCCGTTTGGGCTATCTGCCGTCAATGACAGCCATTGTCGGACGTGCCATGCAGTGGATAGAGTGGTAGAAATAGAAATTGTCCGTTCCTCGGGGGTGTGTTAAGGATGAATCCACGGGGGGCGGTATATGTTGTAACTGCCGGGTGATGCACGTTAAATCCGATGCTTGTACGTCGGGCCACGGCAGTTTGTGTGCAGGAAAGGGAAACAAGCCAAACCCGTCGTGAGGCGGGGACGGAAAGCCACGGGTCTTGGTGGGTCAAGACAGCCGGGTTGCCCCCCGGGTAATTTCGGCTCATCCCATGGGATGGGCTTTTTTTATGGCTCTCGTCTATACGGACGGGGGGCGTGGCCGGTGAGGGCTTGGGCCCGTTTCCCTTCGGTGGTCTCTTTTTTCGTGGGGATGCGTATGAGTTCGCAGTGTTGTCGTCGGGTGCCCGTGGGGTCCAGTACACCCCGGGCTATGGGGTGTTGGACTAGATCATGGGTGATGGTGGCCTGCCTCTTTGTGTTTTGCGCTGGCGCGCCCAATGCTGCGGGAAGCGAGGTGCCGGATGCTTCATCCATCTCCTGGGACCGGTTCAGCGACACGGTTATCCCTTCCTGCAGCCGTAATCTGGGGCGCAACCTGTCACCAACGGCCGCCGACCTGAATGGAGACGGGTGGGCCGAGCTGTATGTGGGGGCGTATGGAAAGCGGGTGACGGCCCTGGCCTGCGCCGCTATGGGGGGAGGAGCCTCAGGCGTTTCCGCGAATCCTTTGGATGCCGTCACCATGTCCTATGAAAGCGATACCCCTTGTGTGGCCCTTGCCGATATCGACAATGACGGAGATACCGATGCCGTCTGGTTTGATTTTCGTCCCATGGACACCCGCGTGTCATCGGTCTACCTGAACAGAATGGTCTTCCTGAAAAATCAGGGGAGCCCTGTGGCTCCCGACTTCCAGATGGTGCCCGAGGAAGAAAACCCCTTTGCGGGCATTTCGTCCGAATGGCAGGGCACACCAGCCTTCGGTGATTTCGACGGAGACGGCGATGCGGACCTGATCTTCGGTGATCGGTCCGGCACGTTTCGCTATTGTCGGAACCTGCTTGTTGAGGAAGGGGTGCCCGTCTATGCAGAGATGATGGGACGGCTGAATCCCTTCTTCGGCATTGATGTGGGGGACAACTCCAGTCCAGCTGTTCTGGATGTGGATGGTGATGGCGATCTGGACGTGGTGTCCGGCGAGATCCGCGGGGGGCTCCGGTGGATTGAAAATACCACGGCATCTGGCGGTCCCCTGACCTTTGTGCTCAGGGAGCCATCCCGGTGTCCTTTTGCGGCGTTGTCCGTGGGGATTGCCACCATGCCTGCCGCCCTGGATTTGGACGGTGACACCGATATGGATATTGTTGTGGGAAGCAGTCAGGGTCGCCTGGCCTTTTTGGAGAACCCCTCTCTTCAGCCCGAGTCACCGCCACTCCAGGTGGGAAGCGCTGTGCCCCAGACCCATCAGGAGGACGTGGATCTGTCCGATGCACTCCTGGCGCTCAAAACCTTGGGGGGCGCCATTGCAAAGGCCCTGGACCCCAAGGCAGCCCAAGGGGCGGGCAACGGAGAAGATTCCCGGGAATGAATCGCGCCCGGCATTTTTCCAAAGATAACTCACAGCAACATCTCCTTAGTGAGTTGGGTTGACCGTTTTTCCATGAAGTATCTGGATTAGGGTGGCTTTTCCATACCATATGCCCTTGCAAAGGGAGCATTGCGGGTATATTTTGAGTATATGCTCATAATTGCTGCCGGGAGCGGAGGCACACGGCCTCTGACCTTTACCCACGGCGCCGACGTTTCAGTTTCCAAGGACTGTTTTTTATCCTTATAAGGTTACCATGAATTCATCACACCCCACAGATCCCATGACCTCTGCCATTTTGGAGAGTATTTCCGACGGCGTGTTCACCGTGGACGAAGCCTGGCGAATTACCAGCTTCAACCGCGCAGCCGAAGCCATTACCGGTGTGGATCGTGAGGAGGCGCTGGGGCGGCCCTGTTGCGAGGTGTTGCGTGCAAGCCTCTGTCAGTCGGCCTGTCCGTTGAGACAGACCATGGAAAAGGGCAAATCGCTTCTGGATATCCCGGCCTGGTTTGTGGATGCCGATGGGGAGCGGGTTCCGGTGCGACTCTCCACGGCCATTTTGAGAGACGCCGATGGCAAGGTCCTGGGGGCTGCCGAGACCTTTCGGGACCTTCGGGAGTCCGTGGGAACGGATCGGATCCGGGAGGCCATGCGGCGATTCGGGGATCTCACAAGCCGCAGCCCGAAGATGCAGCAGATTTTCGCCATACTGCCCAAGGTGGCGGCCAGCAGGAGTACGGTTCTTATCACCGGGGAGTCCGGTACCGGCAAAGAGGTGCTGGCCCGAGCCATTCACGGGGCGGGTCCCAGGGCTTCAGCGCCCTTTGTTGCCCTGAACTGTGCGGCGTTCCCCGATACCCTCATTGAAAACGAGCTTTTCGGGCATGAAAAGGGGGCTTTCACCGGTGCGGATCGCAAGCGGCAAGGCCGCATTGCCCAGGCCGGGGGAGGAACCCTTTTTCTGGATGAGATCGGAGACATCTCATCGGCCTTTCAGGTGAGGCTGCTGCGGCTGTTGCAGGAGCGAACCTACGAGCCCCTGGGGACGGGGCGGACCGACAGCACCGATGCGCGGTTTCTTGCCGCGACGCATCAGGACCTGTCATCCCTGGTTCAACGGGGGCTGTTTCGAGAGGATCTGTTGTGGCGGCTGGATGTCATTCGGATCCAATTTCACCTGCCCCCTCTGCGCGAACGCAAAGAGGATATCCCCGATCTGGCAGACCGGTTTGCCCGACGGTTCGGGCGACTTGCCGGGCACGAAGAGATGCGGATCCACCCGGTGGCCATGGAACGGCTCCTGGCCCACGACTGGCCGGGAAACGTTCGGGAGCTTGAAAACCGCATCGAGCGGGCCGCGGGCTGTGCACCAATGAAATATTGCCGGAAGGCCGCCATGGAGACTCCTGAGAAGGCGGGGAAAAAACAGGAAGGGTTGGTGTCAGGCCGGGATGCTGCGGAGATTCGCATGATTCGTGATGCTCTGTCCCGTACCGACGGGAATCGCACGGCGGCCGCCAAGATCTTGGGCATTCATCGGAGCACCCTCATCCGCAAACTGGCAAGGTATGGGAAAACAGGACACCGGACATAGAAAAATGGGGCCGGTGGTCACAAGGAAAAAGGGCAACCATTCGGTACGGGCGAACGGCATGGTTTGCCCTATCCTGTATGGCCTGTTGCACCTTTGCGACGGTTGCAACAGGGGGTGATGCAAGGTTGCGACAGTTGCCGCAGGCCTGTGTGAAGATGGTTTTGAAACTATGATGCATGATATCGATGTATTGAGAACGGGAAAACCTTTTGGCATCGTTTATGCATTTTTCTCCGGGTAAGAAAGGAGGTCTGCGATGATAATCGCTCTCTGCGTATGGCAGAATCGGATAGCACCGGTGTTTGATGTGGGAACCACCCTGCTCCTCGTTGAGCTGGAGGGGAACCATGTGGTACGCCGGACCATGGAGAGGGTCCCTGAGGATCCAGCGGGAAAGATCCACTGGCTGGTAACGGCGGGGGTCTCGGAGCTGATCTGCGGGGCTGTTTCCCGGCCGATCCGGATGATGCTGGAGGCAGGGGGGATTGTGACCCACGATTTTCTCGCAGGCGATGCGGATGCTCTTCTCGCAGTGCGCCTTGACACCGGAACAGTACCCGATCATTTTCGGATGCCGGGTTGCGGAAGGAGGCGACGGAGAAGGGATGGACGCGGAAAAGGACAACATCAATGTAAAGGAGGACGCCATGCCTCGAGGTGATGGAACAGGACCCAATGGACAAGGACCGCAAACCGGCTGGGGAACCGGCCCGTGCGCACGGAGCAATCAGGGAATTCAGCAGGGTGGCCGAGGCGGTGGCCGGGGTGGTCGCGGCTTAGGCGGTCGTGGTGGCGGCGGAGGAGGGCGATGCAGAGGTGGCATGGGAGCTGGCTTTGGTCGTAACCCCATGCCGGCACCACCCAAGGAGACCCCCTCCGACGAGTCTTAAGCACGAAATCTACCGGGACGGTTTTGCCCGGAGGCTGTGAGATCGGCAAAAAAAAACGGCCTGATGCAACGGTGAACTCTGCAGTGTCGGGCCATAAGGCCGGTCTTGCCCGGAAAGAGGGCATCCACCCGCGAATTTCAAGAGACGGGAACGAGCTTTTCACAAAGGTCGTTCCCGCTTTTTTTTATCGGGAGAGCTCCCTGGGGCTTTCTTCGAATAGGTCCTCATCCTCTTCAATGGTGAGACCTGCCGGGCATTTTACCAGGATTCTTGTGCCCGACCCCTCACGGGAGTGGAGGGTCAGGGTCCCGCTGAGGAGGTTGACCCGCTCCTCCATGCTTTTAAGGCCCATTCGTTTTTCTTTCAGGGCAGACACCATCCTTACCTCGGGGTCAAAGCCCTGACCGTTGTCTTCGATGCGGAGGATGATGTCCGGGTGGGAACAGAGCAGACGGACCTTGATAATGCTGGCCTCTGCATGTTTGGAGGCATTGTTCAAGGCCTCCTGGATGATTCGGAACAGGTTGATCTTGGTGTCGGTATCAAGCTTGATTCTCTCAAGGCCTGCGGTGTAGAGGTCCACCGCAATACCCGTTTTACCGCTGAATTCGACGCAGTACTGGTCGATGGTTTTCACAAGGCCGATGTCCGTCAGGCCAGGTGGCCGCAGGTCATAGACAAGGTCCCGTATGGAAGCAATGGTATTCTTCAGGATTTCAGAGAACTTTTTATTGCGTTTTCTCACATCCCAGGGGATGTCCTTGTGATTTTCAAAGAGGGTGTCGCTTCGGATGATAAGGGACGCCAGGTCTTGGGCTACATTGTCGTGGAGGTCCCGCGCGATGCGCCGTCGTTCGTTTTCCTGGGCTTTGATGAGCTCTTGCGTCAGCAAATGAATCTGCTCGTGGGCCAACTTTAAACCGGTAATGTCCCTGGAATAGAGCGCCAGGCGATCCACTTTTTTTTCGGAGTTGAACACAGGGTAGATGGTGTTCTGGTAGTAAAGCCCGTTTAACTGGCTCTCGAAAAGAGCCGGTTCCCCTGTCATGAGTACCCCTTTGAGATGGGTGGTGGTTGTGTCAACCATGGCTTCTGGGAAAAAGTCAGCGATTCGGGCCCCTTTCAGCGTGATTTGATTTTGTTTCATAAATGCGGAAAAAGCCTTGTTGACGGAGATGATGGTGCCGTCGGACTGGATAAGCAAGGCCAGGTCGCTGGTGGCGTTGAGCAGGGCCCGCGCGATCTCTTCACTCTCCCTCAGTGCCACCTGGGCCATGGTCCGATCTCGGAACAGTTCATCAATGTCCGACTTGATTAAAGCGATGGCATCATAGACCGTTTTAAAAGGGTGCTCATCGTCCTTGGGCTCAGTTAATTCTTTACCGCCTTCGACTTCCCAGTTGATGTTGCCTAAAAAACCGTTGAGCTCATCGGCATAGTGTTTAACCGCGTTTTTTCGGCCCACTTTTTTCGTAAAAAGACCGGATGTTGCGAAAGATTTATTTTCTTTATGTTGCTGGATTGTTTCCATTGCCTCATTGAAGCTATCGGCAAACACAAACGAAAATGGACTGTTGTAAACTGCGACACTTAATCCTGCCCGCAAAAGCCGGTTTGCACCATAAACAATCACTTGACATATCTCTGGGTATTTCTCAATCCACTCGGCAAACAAGCGAGAGTGTTTTTTCCTTGCCTTCAGGGATGACCCCTTGAGTTCTTTGATGTCATTTACAAGGTAATATGGGTGCCCAGAGAGCCCGCAGCTTTTGAATATTTTTTCTTGCAGCTCGTATACAGGCAACACATATTCAGCGCTGAGATATCCTTTGGAAATTTTGTGAATTATGTTGTCGTTAATCAGTTCGTATTGAACAGAGTATTCTGGAAATGAGGCTTGCCAAGTCTTTCGGGTAAAGCGTTTGAGTGGAATAAATTCTTCTTTTGCTTTTTGAAAGAATGGGAAAGTGGATTGAATTATGCGATTTATCTTCCGGCCATAAGGCTTTTTTTCTTGGTTTTCAGTTAAACGAATATCTTCGATAGTATTTTTTTTAACATTTGCCGTGCCATGAAAAGCTTGTGCTCTCCATGCTGCTTGCTTTACGGCAGCGGAATAGTTTTTTTCAACAGTAAGGCCGAATTTGATGATTCTAAACTGCCGCGTAAGGTTGGCTGCAAGCATCATTATGGGGGATGGAGAGCATAGTACAAAGGTTTTGAGTTGTCTGAGGTTGTTTAAATAATTGATATAATATTTTCTGGCCTCTTTTGTCACTCCGGTGACGCCTGTAAAGTCACCAATATAAAATAGCTCTTTTTCTTTGGGCAAATAAGCGTGGATAATACTTTTGGTAAAGTCCGTCGATTCTGCAACGACGTCGAGGGTCGAAAAGCCGTTTATTTTGACGAATAAAATACAATCCCCAATGATTTTTAAAGAAAATAAATAACTTTCTCCGAAAATAAGGTCGGTCCATTCAGGGCAGGTATATGTTGTCAGCCCGGTGTGTGGGCAAATGGACTCTGTTAATTGGTACGTTTTATTTTTTTGCTTTTCAAGCATGGCTTATCGTGACCGTTCATTGGTTTCAAAAAAATAGTCGTGGAAGATATCGTGAAAATCAACTTCGAAATTATTATCTTACCATACGCATATAAAAAAAACATTCTTGAGTGAAGTAGAACATTGTCGTTTTTTGTGACTCTGTTGATGTGTGTTCCAGATTTGATGTTGTATCGGTATTACTCAAGAATTAAAAGTGGTATGAAACTTAATATTATCTTCTGTTACAGGTCAGTAAATTTTATATTTATGAGCCTTTCGTCATCTCGTCAAGTATTTCTTGCTTGAGAGGCTTCTGATGAACAATGCCGATAAACATTAATTCCCCAGGTATTAAACTGATAATGTCCGAGGATTGGGTATACCAGTGGTGGAAATAGTCAATGCAAGAGATTAGATGAATTGTTTTTTATTCTCCTGCAAAGGCATTACAACGCCTTTGCAGGAGGTGGGTGGTGTTGGTTCTCTATGGCTAAATTTTGTTTAGAAATTCATCGATAAATTGAGCTACCTGTTGTGGCTTTTCAAATTGCAATGCATGAGCCGTATCGATGAATTTGAGTGTGTTGCTTGTGTTGGTATCAAACTGGTTACCTATGACAGAAACGATTTTCTTGTTGTCTACAATTCGATCATGATTTGCGAGTATGGCAATGGTTGGGCATGTGTTTTCTTGAATTGCTGAAATTGCAAGGTTTTGAATTTCATCCATAATGTTGGCTGATTTAAGTGTGATTTTTGTCGTTTTGAGTGTGTCGCCCTCAATATAATCAAGCCACGACTCATTCATGGTGAAGTCCGCAGGCTCCATAGGGATGGGAAAGCTACGGAACCATCCGATTTGGTGCTGAGGTTAAATTTTAAAAAATCATGTCCATCATCACATTTTCAGAAATGGTAATCACCGAACGGAACCGCTCGTTCCAGAAGAATCCCGGTGTCATAAGAATCAGGCTGTCCGTTTTTTTTGTAAGCTTTGCGGCGGCGATGGTTGCGTATTGTGCACCCTGGCACCACCCAGCAAGGTGTACGCGGTCAAAGTGCTTCTGAAGGAAGGTCACGTGCCGAACCACATCGTCAATGACGTGGTGGATGGTTCCGAGTCACCACGGTTTCAATCGCTGCAACTTCCCGGTCGGCAGCCATGATCGTGATGTTGTCGCGGCGATTTCGTAACGCCTCGGCCAAAGGAGCCTGCCAGCCCGAGTGACTCATCCCTCCGTGGAGGATAAGAACGACGTCTTTCCCCTTGTCTTCTCCCCAGATTCGGTAGTGAATAGGGTACCCGTCGGGCATTGTTAGGGTTGCGATGCGGGGGGACCCGTCATTTATCTGTTTAGGCATTCTTCCTTTGACGCCCAGGCCCTTGCTCCATGTATCCGGTGGGACGCATTCCAAGCCCCGGGCCGTTTTCAGGAAGTAGGGCCGGCGCAGGTTGAGGGTGCCCTTCCTGCTGAAAGTCAGGGTGGGGAAAGCAGGCTCACGGTCCATCAGGTAGTCTCCGAAGCCCCCCTCGTGGGCAATGAGGGATTTTCCGGCCATGGATGCCGCAATCAGTCCGCATCGGGTGAGTATGGATGTTTCTCCGACATGGCACCCGATAATGATTTTCCACCCCATGGAGTGCAGGGTGTCCATGAGTGCTTTGGTCCTTAGCAACCCGCCTACACGCGATATTTTGATGTTGGCGATAAATTGTCCGGGAAGGTCGCGATAGCTTTCTAATTCTCCTATGGTGCAGAGGCTTTCATCCAAGATGACAGGGAGTCCCGTCTCTACAGAAAACTGGCTTAGCATCTTTGGCATTTTCGCCTTTAAAGGTTCTTCAACGGCGAAAAAATCGCCCTTGAGTTGGTTGATGTAGGAGACGGCTCCGGCCAGGTCCTCCTCCCAAAGGTTGTTTGCGTCCAGTCGTATCCTGATTCCCTCGGCCTGGTGTTCCTTTGCCAGTGTCTCTAAAATAGTCAGTTTTTCTTGGTCCTTTTCCATCTCTCCGCAGAGCTTTACCTTGAAGTCCGTCATTCCCTTGGTGAGGTAGAGATCGATCTGTCCTTTAAATTTCCAGGGTTTTTCGTTGCCAAGTACAGCAGAGTACCGGGTGGACAGTTCGGGTTCGGCAAGGCTTAAGAGTTTCTCCACCGACTGGGAACGTTCCTGTGCAAAAAGGTCGAGGAGTGCGGTTTCCACAGCGCACCAGGCCGATGGGTAGGTATCAATAAGCGCGTTGTTATTATCTACCCACCGGGTGATATCTTCAATGTTGCGAATAGAGAGAGCATCGTCTGCGAATTTCTGGGTGACCCATGCCAGGCTCGTTTCCAGATCGTCTCCCGCAACGTAAGAGCGGGGACAACCTTCGCCGTACCCTGTGAGTTCTCTTCTGCGAGCTTGCACCCATATGCTTTCGCCGTTTTTTCGCGATGCACTGGCGTGGCGAACTGTTGTTTTTAAGGGGATTTCAAGAGCTGTTGATTGGATTTGAACAATTTCTGATTGGTATTTTGAGTACATCATTTGTTCCTTGTCCTATTTAATTCTGTAGACATTGAAGCTTCATGCGGGCTACTTAGCCAAAGCGGAAACTACGATATTATCAGTGAACTCGTACTGCAATGAGTTTGATTGGAATTCTTTAAATTGCTTGATTATGTTACTCTTTAAGTGCTTTCGATGCCTCAAATGGAAAGCATGTTGATCTTGGACTTAGTATTTAGCGTGACCTATGGGATAAAGGTGCTGTGTCGGCGACGTGTTGCATGAAATCATCAAAAAAACGATTGTTTAGTACCCAGAAATGGTATCGTTTTTGATAGTTGAATCCAGTCCGATCGACCCAGTCTAACGGGTGAATAAGCACAGGTGTTCGGTGTGTCTTGTAGTTCTTTATGAGTATATTTAGTGCGTTAGTGAGTGTGTGTTTGTCGAGTATGTCTGGCCTGACAATGCAGACCTTTATGCAGTTGGTAAGTTCCGACATGTTAAGAGCGATATCGGACGTGTTTACTATGAGTATGGCTGCGGTTACGTTTTTGTGACGAATGGCCCATATTTGCCGGTTCCTGTTTAACCCTGCATGGTTGTATCGCTCTCTTAGAGCTTCAAAAGGGGCTTGCCTTTGAAAAAGATCTAAAGCTTCAATTAACATACCTTTAGATGTCTTATTGTAGTATGCCTCCAGTTCAGTCAGGTCTTTTTCGGTCGCTTCATTTAGTTTCCATTCGTCTGGGAATTTTGTATCATCATTACTCTCGCTTTTAAAATAGACATATGCAAATAAGTCCGAGGAACAGATTTTAGGGTCGTTTTTTTTCTTTCTAAAGCCATCGAAAAAAAAGTTAGGAAAATGATTCTCCGGCCTAAAATAGCATATTAGATATTTAAAGCAGTCAGGTTGGATATATTGCGATGCAATAATGTAGTTTCCAATTTGGTTAAGAACACCAAGTCCAACTCTTATAGATGCACCTTTTAAAGCTGCGTGGTGATGAACAAGCCAAGCTCCTTCTGAATATCTGAGCATTGAAATATGTCCCATTGTTCTTCCATTTTCTTGATACGCAACATGACAAGTAACATTTGATGGTGTCGAGTAGATTGTTTCATAGGTTTTCTTTATATTTTTCTTGTTTTCAAGAAATAGTCTGTATTTATTTTTGTAAATAAAGCCTGTTTCAAAAAAAAAACGCCATAAATCATCTTCTTCTAACGGATAACATATTCGAATGTCTCTGTTTTCTGCTTTGTGGACCATGGTCTGGAGTTTTCTATGGTTTTCAGGTGACATCTCCAGAAATGAGATGTGACATTTTTCTTCTTTTTTAGTTTTGTACTTTTGAGTGCAGCATTTTGTTACTTGAGCCGTTAATGGTAATCTATAGAGGTCGCCAAGTGTAATTGCAGCATCCTCCAGTAACATTCCAGGGATAAGAGGAGGGGTTTCTTGGTGGAGTGTAAGGTGCATATCTACTGCCGAAAGCGAATCAATAACAGCTGTACACACGGTTTCTGTCAAGGGGTGAGAGAACACAAAGTCAGGAGCAGGAATCATTTCAAATGACTTTTTTCCAAAACATTGACCAGTGTGGGGATCAGGTATCGATTTTGCTGGCTTTAAGTTTATAATGACGCTCTCTCCATGGTATTCCATTCTGAGAAATTTTGCTTCGGTTTGAAAAAGGGGGATCTTTTTTTTGCAAAACGTGAGGTTCAGGGTCTCTTCGGGGGTGATCCCACTGAGATAGTGGGCACTCAAGGGAGAGAGTGTGATTTCGATGGCATCGGGCTCAAGGGACGTCAGGCTCCCTTTGAATTTGATTCCCCTTTGCAGGAAATGAACCCGGATGTCCCTGAATGAACCCTGTACCCGTTGGCCTGTTTTGGGCAAGACGATGCTCAGCCCTGTTGAGCTTGCAGCTCGCAGAAGGGGAATCGCGTGAATTTCGCCGTTTCCATCGGGGATGATAAGGCCGGTAAGGTGCTCCGGGAAAACCCCTTGGGGAAGGGGTTGCAGGGGCTTGAAGGTCGGGTAATCGCTCAACACGGGCATGGGGTATGCTTCGATGCGGAATGATGTATCATTGTATGGCTCTGTAAACACAAGGGTAACGCTCTCTTCCTTGAAGTTGATGTGATTGAGAGCGTTGATCAGGTGTTTTTTGCTTACCTCCTTTCCTTTTAACTGTGTCGTTGATTTTTTGTTGACGTTGCGTGACGGCAAGTTGAGGGTCAATACTGCTTGCGATGCGGTCATGGTACGTTCTCCTTTGTCATGGATAGACCCCAACGCGGTGCACGCATGGGTTTCGGATTGAATTCGGATTGTAAAACACCCCGTAAACAGGTCAGCCGGTAATGCAATGCCTTGTATTGCCGTTGTCGCGATTCCATCTGTCTCTTTACGCCGCACATGTGGTGACGTTGGGAGGGGAAGCTTACACTGCTCCATGCTTCGGTAGAGTTTTCAGGTCCGTACGTGTTCACCACGCTGGGATTAATTAAAAAAAAAGTTTTGTTCCTATCTCGAAGGAATCCTTCGAAAAATCGTAATTGGCTTAGGTGTGAAGCGTTGGATGAGGAGCTTTCTGTTACCTTGGGCGATGATGATGTTCGGCGGTCAGGGCAGTGGGTGGAAAACACTGAGTTGTATCGTGACAAGTGTTTGTGTCTCTTGCCATGGATCGTTATGTCGATGTGGCGAGATGAAAATAGCATTTGCCCGGCACACTTGTTCTTTCCCATAACACATAGCTCATGGGCATTGTGATAGCCCCTGAGCCTGCATGCGCAGCCCTGCCGTCGCAGGTGGCTCACGTGGCCCCTGCGGCATCGGTTTTTTTTCATTTGGTTTGGTTTTATTCCCTGATAGTGAGGGCGAGCTTTCCTTCTGCCGGGGTGCGCGGCATCACCGGTAAACCTCTATCCGGTGGCCAGCGACCCCTAAAGCGCCTCTGTATATGGCTATATACAGTAAAACTAGAAAAGTAAATCTTTGACGTAACTTCAAAGGCATCTCGGTTTGGCAGGGGCAAGGTGTTGGGGTGGGCTTTTGCTTTTCCAGATGTTGCATTTTTGATGTCAGTGATTTAGAATTATTCAACTTTTCCTTCGCCTTCGAGAAAGGACCCGCCCATGAATCCTCCGCTCAACATTGCCGTCATAGGTGCCGGTGTGTCCGGGATCACAGCGGCCTGCCTGTTGCAAGACCACCACAAGGTAACCCTTTATGAAAGGAACGGGTATATCGGCGGTCACACCCATACGGTGGTGATCGACCGGGGACCCGACGCCGGAACGCCTGTCGACACGGGCTTTATCGTGATGAACAACAGGACGTATCCTCTTTTCACGAAGCTTCTTTCCCGTCTCAAGGTGCCCCTTGTAGAGACGGATATGTCCTTCAGCTATACCTGTCGGCGCACCGGTCTGGAGTATGCCTCCACCAGCCTCAACACACTGTTTGCCCAGCGGGAAAATGTGTTGAGGCCGTCGTTTTGGCGATTTTTATGGGGCGTGCGTGCTCTGATGCAGGCCATACGAAAGGATTTGGCAGATGGGCGGCTTGCTGGTGTTACCCTCGGGGAGTACCTGACGGGGGAAGGGGTCAGCCGTGAGGTTGTCGATCGTTTTGTTCTGCCCATGGCAGCTGCGATCTGGTCGGCACCGGATGCTCAGATGGCCGAGTTCCCCATGGAGACCTTTGCACGGTTTTATGAGAACCACGGGTTGTTGACCTTGACCGAGCACCCTCAGTGGTCGGTGGTGTCCGGGGGCAGCCACAGCTATGTGAAGGCCTTTTTGAACGGATTTACAGGAAGGGTGGTGGAGGGGACGCCCGTCACGGGCATTCGGCGGACGGAATCAGGAGTGATGGTCACGGCGGAAGGGGCGCACCCGGAGACCTTTGACCGGGTGGTGGTGGCTGCCCATGCGGATGAAGCCTTCAGGATGCTGGAGGATCCTTCCGAGGAGGAGACCCGGCTGCTTTCACCCTGGCGTTATGCCTCCAACCGGGTGATTCTCCATACCGATGCTTCCCTGCTCCCGTCGCGGGCCAGGGCCCGGGCTTCCTGGAACTATATCCGTGAGGCGGGCTCCGGGCATGGAGAGCCCATTACAGTCACATATTTCATGAACCGATTGCAGCACTTGAAGACACACGAGACCTGGTGCGTCACCCTGAACCCTGCAAAGGAGATTCCGATTTCATCCGTTCACAGGGAGCTGCTCTACGATCATCCGTTGTTTACCTTTGAGTCTGTTGCCACCCAGGAGGGGCTCAAGGCGTTGAACGGGAAGCGGGATACCTATTTCTGCGGAAGCTACTTCGGATACGGTTTTCACGAGGACGCTGTCCGGTCAGCCGTGGACGTGGCCTCGGAATTGGGGGGAATACTGTGAATTCATGCATCATCAAAGGAGTTGTCGAGCATGCTCGCCTGAAACCGGTGGCGCATCGATTCCGGTATCCGGTGTATCTGTACTGTTTTGATCTTGATGAGTTGGAGTCCTTAGACCGGCGTTTGCCTTTTTTCGGGTACAACCGACGTCGCCCGGTATCCCTTTACGATGACAGGTACCTGGATAGCGGCTCCGGGAGTATCAAGGAGAAGCTGTACCGCTATCTTAAGGAGAGAGGCTGCCATGACACGGTTCGGCAGGTCATGCTCATCACCTCACCAAGTTACTTCAATCGTGTGTTCAACCCCGTGAGTTTTTATTATTGCCTCGCCGAAGACCGCCGACCGGTGTGTATCGTGGCCGAAGTCAACAACACCTTCGGGGACAGGCATTTGTACCTGTTGACCAAAGACGAGGAGGTGTCCGCCGGCCCCGCATCGGGCTTTCCTGTGGAATACACGGCCCCCAAGGCTTTTCATGTCTCTCCATTTAATAACATGGAGGGAACCTACCGGTTTTACATCTCGTCACCCGATGGAAAGCTGTCCATCAAGATTCTCCTGATGCGTGACGGGGATAAGGTCCTGTCCGCCTCCCTCAAGGGAGAGAGCATCCCCCTGACGCAGAAAAATCAGTTGCGGACCCTGATCTCACGTCCCGTGATGCCGTGGAAAACCGTCCCGCGCATCTTGAGGGAAGCCCTGCGCCTCTTTGCCGGTAAGAAGTTGCCTGTTTTTGATCGCCCTGTCCCCAAAAGTTCCATGACCATTCGGCACAGGGGGGGGACGATTCTGGAACGGCTCTGTGAAAAACAGGTGCTGGGGCTGCTCCGACGTATCGGAAACGGGTGCGTTACGGTTCGTTTTCCGGGTGCCATGAAGGGTCCGTCGGGTGGCATTCAAAGGGTGTATGGTGATACATCCTCATCTCTTCAGGCCAACCTGAGCATTGCAGATCCCAGGTTTTATCCGCGCGTGGTCCTGGGCAGCGACATCGGTTTCGGGGAGAGTTTCATGGAGGGGATGTGGACGAGTGATAACCCGGCAGACTTGATTCGAATCCTTATCCGCAACATGGACACGGCGACGGATTCCCAGCTGCCCCTGGCCTGGCTGGCCCATGGCATGGGGCGTTTGCTGGACCGGGCCCGCCACAATACCCTGACGGGCAGTCAAAGGAATATCCGAAAGCATTACGACCTGAGCAACGATTTTTTTGCCCTGTTTTTAGACGAGACCATGACCTATTCGGCGGCGCTCCACAACGAGCCGGGCGAGACCCTTGAAGCAGCTCAGAGGAGCAAGCTGCACCATCTGATCGACAAGGCGCGGATTTCACCGGACCATCATGTGCTGGAGATTGGGTTCGGGTGGGGTTCCTTTGCGGTGGAGGCGGTGAAACGCACCGGGTGCCGGGTCACAGGGATAACCCTGTCCGAAGCTCAGCACGCCTTTGCCCTTCAGAAGGTCAGGGAGGAGGGGTTGGAGGATCGCATCACCCTGCTCATCAAGGACTACAGGAAGATGTCCGGGGCGTTTGACAGGGTCGTCTCCATCGAGATGCTGGAGGCCGTCGGCCACAGGTTCTTGGGGACTTTTTTCCGGCAGTGCGACAGGCTGTTGACACCGGAGGGCCTCGTGGTGCTCCAGGTGATCACCGTGCCGGACCAGCGCTACGATGCGTATCGGACCCACGAGGACTGGATCCAGCGCCATGTCTTCCCCGGAGGTCACTTGCCGTCCCTTTCCGTGCTCTCCCGGGCCATGACCCGATCGTCACGGCTCATCGTGGAGCACCTTGAGAACATCGGCCCACATTATGCCCGGACCCTCAAGGCCTGGCGGGAGCGTTTCCTTGCCAACGCAGACAAGCTTGCCGCTCTGGGGTTCGACGAGGTGTTCAAGCGGAAGTGGCTCTTCTACCTTGCCTGCTGTGAAGCCCAGTTTGCCGAGCGGTCCCTGGCGAACCTGCAGCTGGTGCTGAATCGCCCGGGAGGAGCAGGCTCGGGGTAGGCGTGGTTTCGAAGCCCCACAAACAAAAAGCCTCCGGCAGTGTTGCCGGAGGCTTTTTTATTACGGAGTTGCTGCACCCTTAAAAAGGATCAGTTCCCGGATGCTTTTTTTCTTTTAAGCCGGGATATACCCAGGAGGCCCACTCCGAGGCCGAGGAGAACAGCCGTGGCCGGTTCGGGAACCGGGGCCGTTGTCGGTGAAGGGGCCGTCTCCAGGGTGACCGTGGCAAAGATGTCGGCATCGCCTTCGCTCCAGCAGGGGCCGTGGGGGCCTGTCCACATGGAGCTTGAGAATGTGGCGTCGCTCAGTTCGATGGCGAATCGCCCTCCGTTTCCAAAGTCCACATACACAGGGTCATCCCAGATGACCTGCCAGCCTTGCTTAAACTCGAATTTTCCCGAAAATCCGGTGGATTCTCCGGATATATCCTGGGTGATGTCCGGGAGGTCAAAATCCATGTACGCCGTGACCTCCATGGCCTTGAGGTCATCCTCATTGATCCAGCTCTCGTGTGTTCCCATGTGTGCAAACTTGAAGCTGAAGGATTCTCCCGGGTCCAGTAAAAAAGCCTGGGATGAAACCGACTGGTAGATTTCGGCCCACATGGTCAGTCCCTGGGTGGTTTTGGAGACATCGATGGATGAGGCGTCACCCATTTCAAAGGTGTAAGGTGTCGCCATGGCGGAGCCGCAGGTCAGCAGCATGGAAAAGAGGAAGCATAAAATCCGGATCGGTCTGCTCATTGGGTCTGGTCCCTTCGTGTGTCCATGGGCAAGGGCAGTCAAGCCCCCTTGCCGGTGAATGGTTTTTAGTGTTTGTCAGTGTTCCGTTTCAGTCAGTGGGTAGTAAATGAGCAAGGCCTTCCTTGTTATGTATGGAAGGCCTGTTGGTTGACTCATTTGTGGGGTAATATAGCAAAATATATGCCACGGAAGATGGATGATAAATGCCTATGATCAGGAAAGGTTAACGGGGGACGGAAGAAAAGTGTGTAATGAGTTACATGATTTGATGGGTAGTGGAGCGGACAGTGGGAAGCGCGGTTATACCATGGCCTTTGGGCTCTGATAGTTTATGGGGCCACGATGGGGTAGGCGCAACAAACCGTTATTCCTGGTGGTTTATGTGTCATGGTCTGGATACGGGCAACCAGCCTTCTGTATGGGCTGAAGAGGGGCTGGCGGTTATGCCTGAACATGTGTCGGAGGAGGGAGGATCGCTCCGGCAGGGCAGACATGCCGGAGCGACGCATAAAGCAAGCGACCGAGATCTGTCCGGGGGCGCCTGGACAGGTCTCGGGTCGAGTACGGTCAGCACTCGTTTCGGATCAGAGCCTGGAAGGCTTCCCGAACCCTGGCCGTGTCGGGGCCGGGGGTGCCGGTTCCGATGGTCCGGCCGTCGATGGTGGTGACGGGGATCATCTCGGCGGCGGTTCCCGTAAGGAAGCACTCATCGGCGGTGTAGAGATCGTACAGGGTGGACGGGGTTGCCCGTGTCTCCATGCCGATGCCTTTGGCTGCCTCAATGACGGCGTCCCGGGTGATGCCCTTGAGGGCTCCCTGATCGGACGCAGGGGTCAGGAGAACCCCGTCCCGGATGTAGAAGATGTTGTCTCCGGTGCATTCGGCCACCTTGCCCTCGCGGTTGAGGAGGATCGCTTCCAGGCACCCGGCCTGCTGGGCCTCTAGCTTGGCCATGATGTTGTTGAGGTAGTTGAGGGATTTGATCCTCGGGTCCACGGCGTCCGGGCTGTTTCGGCGGGTGGAGGCGGTGATTACCTTGATTCCCCTGGTGTAATGCTCTTCAGGGTAGAGGATGATGTCGTCCACGATGACAATGACGGACGCCTCAGGGCAGGTGGCAGGGTTGATGCCGAGGTCGCCCACCCCCCGGGTAATCACCAGGCGGATGTACCCGTCGGTTTTTTCATTTTTGGCCACGGCTTCGCGCAGCAGCTCCGCCATCTCTTCTTCGCTCATGGGGATGGTGAGCAGGATGGCCCGTGCGCTGTCGTAGAGTCTGCGCACGTGCTCCTTCAATCGGAAAATGGTTCCGTTGTAAATGCGAATGCCTTCGAAAACCCCGTCTCCGTAAAGAAGCCCATGGTCAAAGACCGAGATTTTTGCGTCCTCTTTTCCAACCCAGTTGCTGTCGATGTATATCTGCATGGAAGTCTCCTTGGTTTCCCGTTGGGGGTTTTTTTGAAACGTGTTACGCCAGATCGGTGTCGTTGAATATATCCCGCAGGTGGTGATAGCGGTCTCCGAAGGTGTCATGGAGAAGGCCGTCGAAGCGGCGGACGATCTTCATGATGTAGATGTCGTGTTTGATGTAGTCCTCGGCCAGGGTGATGAATCCCTGGTTGAGGCTCCATGCCCCCTCCACGCGGTTGGTATTGGTGATGGTGGCCACGATGGCCGCCGTGGCGTCTGTCACCAGCACAAAACCCCGCCCCCCTTTCTCTTCGAAGAGGGTGTCTTCGATGGGGTGCTCGAAGATGCGGCCCGCCGCTGTTTTAATCTCTCCGAAGTGGACGGTGGCAATGCGGACACCCCGGGCTTCGGCCTGGGACAGAGCTGGCTCCAGAGTGGCCGCTTCGTCGGGCCAGGTGGAGAGTAGCAGACTCTCTTTGGCGCCTTCGATCATCCGCTCGGCCTTGTCGATGAGCACGTCGTACTCAGTGATGTTCCAGATGAAGGAGACGTCGTCGGCCTTGACCGAGAGCTGCTTTAGGCCCTCTTCAAGGGTGTCGAAGGTTCGGTGGAAAAAGCGGCGCCTGCTCTCCACGAACTCCTCGGGCGGTGTGCCCACGTACTTTTTTTTGCGTCCTTCGCCTTCCACAAAGACAACGCGTTTTTCCACAAGGCGCCCCAGGATCTCATAGATCTTGGATGACGGAATGCCTGATGCCTGGGAGAGTTCATACGCAGAGGCCGGTTGCACCGCCAGAAGGTGCACGTAGGCCTTGGCTTCGTATTCGGAAAATCCCAGGGCTGTGATTTGTGGGATAATATTATTAACTACCATAGTAGTTAATATTGCGCTGAAGGGCCTTGTCTGTCAACGGAAAAATGAGGACGCCCGCAGGGTGAATCATTCAGGGGATGGGGGGCAGGGCCCTGGGCTCCGGGCACCGGAAGGGATTTGAGGCACAAAAAAAGGCGGATCGTGTCAAACGATCCGCCTTGCTCCCGTCGTGTTGGTCCGAAGGATTCACACTTGGTCAAACCAGTCATTGGTGCTTTTGGGAAGGACCCATTTGTTCTTGGCCTTCATCACCACAAAGGATTCGCAGGACTCGATGTCCCCTAAGGCGGGAAGGTCCTTGGTCATGAACTCATAAAGGGCGGGCATTTCCGGGACCACCACCTCGATGAAGATATCGAAGCGTCCCGTGACCACCATGGCCGAGTGGACCTGTTTGAGTTTTGAGATCTGCTCCAGCCTCTCTTCAAGTTTGGTGCCGTCGACGATCTTGAACGCCACAATGGCCATGATGAGGTCTTCGGTTTTAAAAATATCGATGAGCCCGGCGATCTTGAGAACCCCGGAGCTGAGCATACGCTTCATCCTCGAGTAGAGGGTGGGTGGGGTGACGCCCAAGTGCTCCACAAGCTTGTTCACCGGCATGCGGCCATCGAGGCTTAGCTGTTTGATCAGGGTACGATCCGTGGCGTCGAGTTGTGATTTCATGGTCAGTCCTTTGCGGGGAAATCAAGGGTTTCCACCGATTTATATGTTTACAGCTGCGTCGTCATCGGCGCATGGCGTTCGAATTATTTTTTCATCATATCAGAATGGTTTTCACCCCGAAATGCCAAATTAAGGATTCCTTGCAGGGGAAGATAAGAACTGGCAAAAGGCGAAGGAAAAAAACGACGAAGAGACTATGCATCGGATACCGGAAATATTTGACGTGATTTGGGTGAGATATTGAAAAGAAGGCACTATAAGTACTTATAGTGAAGTGCTTGACAGTGTGCGTGGTGAACGTTAAATTCTGAATTTGATGATTGAATAGTTCTCTGTGACTATGAAATGCCCTTTGTTTTGTGTCGATCGTGGTGGTGGGTGCTTATGAATCAATAACTGAAAGAGACATGCTATGTGGAAAAAAATGTCAGTCGTATTGGTAGCTGCCTTGTGCCTATGTGGATGCGGGAACTCAGAGAAAGAGGCCCGGACCCTTTTGAATCAGGCTATTATCGAGTGGGATAACGGAGATATTGAAAGTGCGATAGGTACGTTTAAGCGCATTGAGTCAGAATATCTTAATACACAGGTAGCCACGGCAGCCATTAATGAAAAAGCACAACGTATGGCGGAGTATACACAAGACTTTACTCCTGAGGCGAACAGAAAGAAGAATCGCGGACGGCTTTCACGGCAGGTGCTTCATGCCGTTGATTATTATTATCAATCACACGGTGAGTACCCGGCAGATCTTTCATCGTTGGATTTTTTTATGCGTCAAGATAACGGCAAATATCTTTCGTTGTGCGACTACAAGACAAATCCTTTTGGTGTTGGCTATCGACTTGACTGTGGGAAAGCGGATGAGGTTTATAAAAAAGATATCATCAAGTCACGAAGAAGGACCTCGTGTGAAGAGGATATTAAATCAGCCAGGGATTACCCCAAAGCCAATTCTACATGGGGGCGAAAATTAAACCCTGCGGGTGTTGTTCCTGAGAAAGGCTTTTCCGCATTTTACATAGACACGAACAACCCGGGGCATTGCATTGCCCAGGAGGCTGTTGAAGATATCAGTATTAACTACATTTATGATGATTTTCATGGCATCAGCTCGGAAAATTTCGGGGCGTACTGGGTGGGGTATATTTATGTTTCGGAAAAAGAGACTAAACGAATTGCTGTGAATCAGGGTTGGTCAAAGACGCGTCTTATCATTGATGGGGCTGTCGTATACACTGGTGGCTCAAAAAAGGAATGCCTGCTTAATTTTGAGCCGGGAAAACATCTCGTAGAGGTCGAATACGTCAATAATTGGCATACAACGGAGTTTTCAGTCGGGTTTTTCGAAAACGTTCAAAGGCTATCCTACAAAGAGATCAAGGAACGCTTGGAAGAGAGTATCTCAGAAGAGTACGAACTCCATTTTGCAGGGCTCTATGAAAGCTCAAGTAAAGATCTTTCTGTAAACCTGTCCATAAAAAAAACTCCAGGCCGGTGGTTTTGGTTTTAAACTCGTACAGCCCTGTTAAGTGGAAAGTCTCTAATCCATTTCAAACAGATATTCGTGCCATTGTGTGCTGTTCGTATGGCCCAGGGTCACAGGTTGTCGGTGATTTAGGCACCTCCACACTTCTACTGCTATCTGATAAGTCGATCGGTACCTATAAAGTTGTGCCCAAGTGCACCTGTATGGCAGGTCACTTCCATTGTGAAGGGCGCGGCTTACTCTCTACCATAAAAAAGTTGGAGCAAATAAGCCGTTACAGGCTGTCCGGGTTTGTGGGGAAATATTCTGCGTCAGCGTTGACAGTTCCCGACATTACGGTTGACGACCCGTATATTCATATGTTGGAGGCAAAGGCTGAGGAGATCAATCGGCTCAGGGAATCCTGCAAAAAAGACAACGATCCGGATTTTGAAAATATGTAATTTCTCTTCAGAGGATTTGGCCCTATGGGACATCCTCTAAAAAGTTTAGCCTCCGGCAGGGCCGCCGGAGGCCTAAGCTGAATAGTTACTGTTTTTTATCCCAACACCCTGATTCCGATCTGAAGAACAAGGCCTGCCATGACGCCAGCGGCCACATCGTCCATGACCACCCCTGCGCCGCCGGGCAGGAGTTTTTCCAGGGTGCGCACCGGAACCGGCTTGAGGATGTCGAAGAAGCGGAAAAGAAGGAACCCGGCCAGGGCCACTTTCCAGGTAAGGGCAACCCCTGCAAAGGTGACGAACATGCCTGCAAACTCGTCGATGACCACGCAGGAGGGGTCTTTTTCCCCCAGGAGTTTCACGGCCTCTTCGGCCACCACCACAGAGAAGATCACCAGGGCCGTGACGAGGAGAAACGAAAAGGGCGTACCAAAGGCAAGGCCGGAGAGCCAGATCAGGACGCAGAAGGGCAGGGCGGCGGCGCTGCCGAAGGTTCCGGGGGAGAAGGGGGCCTTGCCGGAGCCGAAGCCCGTGGCAAGTAAGAGAATGTGCTTGTCAGAGAGCCGCATCATGTCAGTCCTTTTGTGGTGTTTGTATAACCTGTTTGTCTAACGTATCTAAAGCCTGGCCCCCGGCAGGGCCGCCGGAGGCATCGTTTAGTTCAGCAGGGCCTGGGCTGCACCCAAGGCTTCGGTGTAGATCTCAGCCAGGGAGCAACCCTTTTGATCGGCCAGGGCTTTGCAGGCCTCGTATTCCGGTGTGATCCGGCGTGAACCACCCGGGAGCGTCACCTCTTTGGCGGCCACCTCCCCGGAGGGGCAGGCCAGGGTGATGGCCTTTCGGGTCAGGGTGGTGCGGCTGAGGCGCTGCCAGCGGACCCCGATGGTGGTAGTCTCGGAAAGGATCTTTTCCGTGAGGTGTTTTCGGTCCTCTTCCCGGCAGAGGCAGGAAAGCTGGCTGGCGGGCCGGTTTTTTTTCATCTGGATGGGGGTGAACCAGACATCCAGTGCTCCGGCATGTAGCAGGGTCTCCATGGCATGGCCGAGGATCTCCGGGCTCATGTCGTCGATGTTGCAGGAGAGCTCCACCACGGTTTCGGCCGATTCGGACGTCTCGCACAGTACCATGCGCACAAGGTTGGGGAGGCCCTTGGTCTCGCGTTTTCCCGCTCCGTAGCCCACGGCGGCCATCACCCGCTCGGGCATGGGGCCAAAGTGGTCGGTCAGCTCGGCGGCCAGGGCCGCGCCCGTGGGGGTGAGGACCTCACATCCGGCGTCGTTTCCGTAGACTGGGATTCCTTTGAGGATCTCCAGGGTTGCCGGGGCGGGCACGGGAAGCTCTCCGTGGGCGCAGGTCACCGTGCCGCTTCCCAGGGGCAGGGGAGAGCAGCTGACGGATGTGACGCCCAGGTAATCCAGGGCCAGGATCACGCCAACAATGTCTGCCACGGCATCGATGCCCCCCACTTCGTGGAAGTGCACGGTGTCGATGTCGCAGCCGTGGATTTTGGCTTCGGCCACGGCAATGCGGTGGAACACGCAAAGGGCGCGCTCTTTTACCGCATCCTTTAAAGGAGAACCCTGGATGAGAGTCCGGATTTTTCGGTAATCCAGGGCGTGATGGTGGTGATGGTCTCCGTGGTGGTGGCTGTGGCTGTGATCGTGCACCGTCACGTTTACAGCATGGATCCCCCGTTTGAGAACCTTCTCGCAGGTGATATCGAACCGGTCCTCAAGGAGCGGTGTGAGCTGCTCCTTGAGCCAGTCCACCGGCACCCCCAGGTCCATGAGGGCGCCCAGGGCCATGTCTCCGCTGAGGCCGGAAAAACAGTCCATGTGAAGGTGCATGATCAGGCTCCCTGCTTGGCGTGGTTGCCGAGAATGGTGCAGAGAAGCTCGGCACATGCGGTCATGTCTGCCAGGGTAATGGACTCGTTGACGGTGTGGACGTCGGTCATGCCCGTGCCCAGAACCCCTGCGGTGATGCCCTTACCGAAGAAGATATTGGCATCAGAGCCGCCACCCACGCGCTGGGTGACAATGGTGCGTCCCAGGGCCTTGCCTGCTTTCTGGGCCAGGGCGACCACGGCGTGGTCGTGGGGAACGCTGGTGCCGGGGAAGTCTTCGTTTACATCGATGTCAAAGCTGGGCAGGGTCTCGTCATCGCCTCCCCCTGCACGGACCACGGCCTCACGGAAGGCGGTGTGGATGCTCTCCACGATGGCATCGAGCTTTTCTTTGCTGTGGCTTCGGGCTTCACCGGTGATCTCCACACAGTCAGGCACGATGTTGGTGGCAGAGCCCCCTTCGATTTTTCCGATGTTGCAGGTGGTTTCTGAATCAATTCGGCCGCAGGTGATGCGGGTGATGGCGTCCGATGCCACGGCAATGGCGCTGACCCCTTTTTCTGGCTCCATGCCGGCGTGGGCAGACAATCCGTGGACTGTAACGGTATAATGCACGGCAAAGGGGGCGTTGGTCACCACAGCCTCGGTGTCCTTGGAATCCAGGATGTAGCCCATTTTTGATTTTAACGCCTTGGTGTCGAAATGCTTGGCCCCCAGAAGGCCGATCTCTTCGCAGACCGTAAAGACAATTTCAACGGGGGGGCGGGGCAGGTCTTTTTCGATGAGGGTCTCCATCACCTCCAGGATGATGGCCAGGGCGCTTTTGTCGTCTCCGCCCAGCACGGTTTCACCTGCGCTTCGGAACACACCGTCTTCAAGGACCACCTTGATGCCTTCACCGGGGACCACGGTGTCCATGTGGCCGCTCAGCAGCATGGGATCCACGTCCGCTGTGCCGGAAAAACGGGCAAAAATGTTGCCGGTCTGGCTTCCGCATGTTGTGTGGGCGTCGTCAAAGGAGACTTCGGCACCCAGGGCCTTGAGCTCCTCTGCCAGCATGTCGGCCATGGCCTTTTCGTTGCGTGAGGGGCTGTCGGTTTCGGCAAAGCGGATGAATCGTTGGGTCAGTCTGTCTGTATTGATCATGGATGTCATGCTCCCATGTGGATGGTTTGTGTCACAGAAAAAAGAGCCTGGGGCGGCGAGGTACAACGTCGTCGGGCTTTTGAACTGCTCGGGTAAGGCGGGCTGTTTCGATGGTTTAAGAAGCATCCTGTCGGGCAGGGCCCTTCAGCTCCCTTAACAATATCCCTCGACATTACCCGATGGGCGGCCGCGTTTCAACGGGAAAAAAGCCCGGCGGGGCCCTTGAAAAACGTTGACAACGTCACCATATTGCGGGTAAGGTCTCGCACGAAAACACACACTGAAACGCATGGAAGCACGCAGCGTTCTGGTGATGCTCCCGGACTTCAAATCCGGTGTGGGGCGTTAACACCGTCCCGGGTGGGTTCGATTCCCATGTGCTTCCGCCACATATATAATGTTTTTAGATCTTTGTCCCTCGGGATACAGATTGAAAACAGATTTAAAAAAGGGCACCCAAATTTGGGTGCCCTTTTTGCGTTTGGTGGTCATGAAATAATCAATCTTGGATACGTGTAGGATGGGCAAAGCGGAGCGTGCCCATCGGGTGCCGGAAGTGCCATCACCTTCCCATACGTCTGACGTTTCAAAACCTGTAACGGGTTGTTTTGAGGTGAGGGCTCTTTCAGCCCCTAACACTTCGATGCATCGATCAATACCTTCAGCAACCTACAGCCGCCAGATACAAGTAGGAAGGGCAAAGCGGAGCGTGCCCATCTGGTGCCGGAAGCTCCATCACCTTCCCATGCGTCTGACGTTTCAAAACCTGTAACGGTTTGTTTTAAGGTGAGGGTGGTGAGGGCTCTTTCAGCCCCTAACCCTTCGATGCCTCGATCAATACCTTCAGCAACCTACAGCCGCCAGATACATGTAGGATGGGCAAAACGGAGCGTGCCCATCTGGTGTCGGAAGTTCCACCACCTTCCCATGGGCCTGACGTTTCAAAACCTGTAACGGTTTGTTTTAAGGTAAGGGTGGTGAGGGCTCTTTCAGTCCCTAACCCTTCGACGCATCAATCAATACCTTCAGCAACCTACAACCGCCAGATACATGTAGGATGGGCAAAGCGGAGCGTGCCCATCTGGTGCCGGAAGTTCCATCGCCTTCCCATGCGTCTGACGTTTCTGAAGCAGGTAGTGGGTTTGGGGTGAGTGTCATGTGTGTGGTCAGGATATAACGTAACTGTATAGAACCAATTTTAAACTTTTATCGATGTCAAGGCCTCCCTATCTCCACTCCATTTATCTCGACTGGTATTAGATATAGTTCCAAGAGTCATCAGTCATCATTTCAAGATATCAAAAATATCAAATGTGTAGGTTTGACCCCTTCATCCGAAAATCATTGTGAAATGGAATTCTCAGAATTGATTTTTTCGAATATTTTTGAAATTAAGGCTGGATCATTATAAAGAATTTGATGATTATTCCATGATGGCTCATGCCAATATTTATTTTCTTTAGGTGTTCTGTACCCACCATACGTGCCACTTGAGCTTTTTTTCCTCATTAACAAATTTCCTTCCCTTCTCCATATGTAACCAATATCAAATGATCCAGTAGTGCCTGTATTTTTGCAATTATATCTAATATCAAAAATTTTAAAGCCTTTGATTTTTGAAGGGAGAGATCTTTTTAAATAGTCGATATGTTCATAGATTTGACGTTCTAAGTCATCACTATTTCGACAAATATTTAAGCTAAGTGTACAGCAAAATGTATAGTCTCCAACGAAAGCTGTCGTTTGAATGGGGCTGTAATAGTCCGGGATTATGGTGCTCATATTTAGCTTGAAAAAATCTTTAGTAATTTTGGATAGGTAAGGTATATACTTCAGTGCCATAAAAGAATCAGCATTTTCAAATATCTTATAATTAACGCCAAATCTTTCAGCTAACTCTTTTCCAAGAGAATTAAATCTTTTAGGACTATACGAAGCTGAATTCATAACCTCTCTACTATAAAAAGCATATATTATTTCTATTTCATTTTGAGAGAAATTGTTCAAAAATTCATATCCATAGTGCGTCGGTGCACTTTTTAAACTTTCATGCCACCATTCTTTAAAGTCGTTTGTTTTTTGGTTGTTTTCACTCTGAATGTCTTCAAAGCTTTTGTGGTCTTCACTACACGCAAAAAGGAAAAGACAACATAGTAGCATTGTGAAAATTGAAAATACTGTATTTTTCATTGAATAACTCTCTGTGGTGTAATTTAAATTAGGTAGTTAGAGATTGTTAAGTAGTTTATGCTCATCAAAATCTAACCTGGGGTCTTGGGGGCAGACGTACACATATGACACAACCTTTTTTAACTCTTTCGTAAATTTAGACTTCTGCCGGAATGCGGAATTGGTGGATCCGAAGAGCAGTGCATCACGCTTCAGGACACAATGCCATCAGTCCTATCTCTTAACGGTTTTGAAATATTGTATGCTTATAAATTTAGACACAAATGCTATAGGTTATGTCTGTTTGTCAAATGTGTAGGTCTGACCCCTTTCCACAATTATGTGCTCTTCATTGTTTGTACTAAAATACAGGGACATATGAGCCATAAGCCCAAATGACTGTGCCAACAATTGTAAGTGTTATTCCTTTGATTTCACTTCGTAGTTCTTTTTCTAAACGAACTCTTGCTCTCTCTTGATGTTGTTTTCGTATTTTTTCAGCTTCTTCTGGAGATAAAGGACCACCAGTAAGGCCAGTACTATTGGCAATAATGTTTTCTTGGTTCAAGAATTTTTCAATAGTAGTGAAACGAATTGTAGAAAACAAGCCAAAGACGGTCATCACAGCACCGGATGCTGCAAATAGGTTCATATCAGTTTTCTGTTGTCCAAGGTAAAAACTAACGCAACAAAAACCAATGACTAAAACAACAGTGAGCCATGAATTTAGGACATCAAGTAAAAACTTATAGATTTTATTCATATTAACTATCTCACTTTCTATACACATAACGCCTTACTCACCGGAAAATTAGGGGCGCAGCGAGTAATTTTTCCGAGTGCAGCAACTTGTTATACGTTACCTGTAACATCTTCGCGGTGTCAAAATTCGGCCAGAAGCGGACATATGGAACATAGCAATAAATGCATGAAAACCGGGTCAAATATTTCGGGATTACACATGGCAAAGTTTTAATATTTCATTGATTGACTGCACAGTTATGTTCAAGCTATTTTCTGTCGCCCGATATCGGCTTCCCCAGTCTTTATATTGAGTTTGGTAACTGCATAAAACAGATCTTGGTGTTCCGGCTAGATCTTCACTAAATCTGTCTTGTAAATGACGTTCTACATGGTCAAGTTTGAGAGAACGATCTGTCGCCAAAAGGTATTTTGCGTTTTTACCGATCCCTTTACGAACATCTAGGTCGCAAACTTCAAGCAGATCGTGAAGCGCGGACAATGACTGGTCATCAAACTCATTGAATACATATTCATCCGTTGTGATAGGTCCATCATAATCTGACACATGGACATCCAGTACATAAAGAAAGTGTTTTTTTCCCGCACCATTAGGAAGCGAACCAAGCGCTTTTTCTACCCGCCGTTCATAGGAGAGTTTGCTGAATGGGTTTCGCATTGTGTCTCGGAAGAAGGGAGATTCTCCACCTTTCGAAACGTAATCGTCGCCGCAAGTCCAAGTGATTTTGCTTCCAGATAGATCACCGCGTCCAACGACTGTGCAATCATACATCCCGTACCCGAGGTCTTTATCAACTTGGATCAACTGCACAGAAGATATTTCCAAACACTCGGTTACGAGGTTGGGACGAATTGCAACGTTCCAGCCGCCGAAATTTGCCACGCTGGGATAGAGAATTTGCTCAAATCTGTCACTTTCCAGCATAAGAGAGCTGTACAACGCAGTTGCGCGATATTCTCCATTATTTAAAACAATCTTTCGAAACTGGTCGGCAATAAAAGCATCAAACACAATTTGTTTGGTAGCATCTTCAGGTGCTGTTTTCTCTATTAGTTCCCTCGCTGCCTTAGCCTGGTTGTCGTGCAGAGCTGTTAGCAGTGGCGGCGCTGAGTTGTGCCTTCGGTAGTAGTCCAGCCAGCCGACAATCACGGTATCGAGTTGAATGTCTTTTTTGGGTGACAACTCCAGTACCTGATAAACTTTTCCTTCCTCTGCATTACTTTCCAGAAGCGCTGTTTCGATATCCAGCGCTGCGTAATAAGCCGAGTTTTCTTTGGTGTTGCATCGACCATACCGGTCGTGTGGTGGCTTCTTCGCTACGAGACCAGAAAGATTCGTTTCAAGGTGGCCTTCGAGGGCTTCTCGAATACGAAAGCTATGCGCATTCAATTTCCATGTATTCAACAGGCTCCCGTTCATCATGTTTGTGAGGTGCGTTCTAACTTTGGTGTCTGACATATCTGCAAGGGAGGAGTCTTTGAGAAGGCTAATCACAGCCAGCATTTCATCAAGTGTATAGGGTAAGTATTTGTTATTAGACATTTTGGCGGCTCTATGAGTGTGCGGTGCTCAAACTTCGATTCGATTTTAACCTACCTATAGTGCTTTCTTCGTGACATTAAGATTAACAAATGTCCGCTTTGGGTCGAAATCAGACTTACTACGCCCACCGTATAAATGCTACGCTCAGGGGCGTCAAAAAGTGAAGCGAGGAACGAGCGCAGCTTTTTGGCGTCCCCTGCAGCGAGTAGTTGGGCGTACTCATATAATTAAAACAAAAATTCTAAACCTTTTATTAATCCAGCTCTGAATGTCTCAATACCTATAAATTTTGTACCGTTCTTAAGCCACACGATAGCCTTTGATTGTATTGACGGCTTTGGCTTTCTTTGGATGTAGGACGATATCGCTTCATAAAGTTCTTTGAATCCGTGTATGAGATCTGCGCTCTCCAGTTGAGCTATTTCGACATCACTGATTAGATCATTATCATAACGAAAAAACACCACGCAAGGAAGTGAAGCTCGGTCTTCTACACCTAAAGCGGCAAGAAAATTAATATTGAATGTATCTATAGCGTGGCGTGTGCCTGTATCTGTGTGAAGGTAGAATACGCTCAGTTCGTTGCCAGATAACCGATCAAGCTTTGCAAACACACCCTGATTTTGAAGAATATGGCGAATTGCCTCATCCGTAAAATCATAAAAAATGAAAGCAAATGCTTTAGCCCTTCCTTCTTTTTTATGTTCAGAGCAAATCGTATCAAAACGATTTAAAAAAGAGTCTAAACCATGTCCTATACCGTTACCCAAACCTTGTTCATATATTGGAATCATAATATTGCTCCAATTAAAGAAGACTCCTAAGTTGCCCAACAATTATTATCCGACATTTTTGTCCGATAATCCCCTCTCAAGGACAAATATGGTCAAAACTGTCGGATATTACACTTAATTCAAGGATTATCCGACAAAAATGTCTGATAATCCGTATAATTCATGATTTTTCGGACATCCTGTCATGCTGTTCTGTGTACAGAAGAGAACAATGTCCTAATCGAAATCCATGATCTCAAAATCGGCAATTTCTATTGACTGGATAGTCAACGATATATCAGCTATTTATCATCACAGAATTAAATTCTTACTCCTTGATAGACATAATTGCAAGGAAGGATAAAAAAAGACCCGGCATGCAAACATTGAAAATGTAAACCGGGCCAGATGGAAGGGTCTGGTCACTCGAAGAAGTTGATACCATCGAGTGGTATAGGAAGGGGACTTGTGGTTGAATTGAGAGCGCCATGCTTTGGGATCTGAAAGGTCAGTGGAGAGTCCGGATAATGCATAACTCACGGTACGGCATCCCATGTTGGCATTTACCGCATCCATTGCTTTCATCAGGGCCGAAGACTGGCCCCGGTCTACTTTATCAAAGAGGAGTTGTTGTTCTGGTTTTTCCTGGGCCAGCTCCCGCATATGGATTCCCAGCTTTTTGAAAGGTAGGTCTTCCCGGTAAATTTCGGTAAAGGACGCAAGGGCCCCCTTGATAATTTCCGGGCTGTCGGAAGTTGGCACCGGAAACCTAAAGGAGGTCTTGTTGTAATAAAAATCAGCCTTCTGGAATCTGTTGCTCATCGCATAGACATCCATCACGCTTGCCCGAAGCCCATTCTTGCGCAGCTTTTCTGCAGCCCGTTGGGCATAGGAGGTGAGGGGTGTTGAGCCCCGAACTTTTATACCGCCAACCATCCTAGGCCTTGACCAAAGCGGTGGCTGCCTGTTTAGAAACGTCATAAGTTAAAGGTCGGCTAAAAAAAGGGCACCTCAATTGGGGTGCCCTTTTTGCGTTTGATTTGCATGGAATAATCCACCGTGGAGGAGGGTAGGCCGGGCAAATCAAAGTGTGCCAATCCAATGCCAAAAGCGCCATCACCTTCCCCGCATTTTATCCTGCTCCTCCTTATAAATTGCCGCCATCCGATCAATCTTGGCATACTGCCGGGCCAGGAGGTCTTCGGTGATGGTTCGGATTCCCCATTTTTTGAAGTCGATCTGAAGGCCGTTTCCTCCTGGCGCTTCTGCCTCATCCAGTTCCGCGTGAAAAGCCCCCACAGATTTCAACAGACGGTGGATGTCTTTGATGGAGTCGCACAGCTCCGAAATTTCGGAGCCTTCGAACATTCCCGGTGACGTGGTCATGGTGAACTCCCAATGAATTAGGTGATAGGGAAAGAAGGGCAAAGAAAAACAGGGGGGGCATTCAAGAAGTCGGGAATAGGCCATAGCATTTGCCCGAAGTCATCGGCACTTATGGCTGTACCTGAAAAGCCAAATGCACCGATACACCGGAACCGTAGCGTATGGAACGCAGGGTCTTGCTATGACCTACCCCCTCTGGCCTTGCCCCTGTACCCTGATGATTCCTTCCCCCAAAAAAATCGGGAAAAGGGACAAGGCTGCCCCAAAAGGCAAAAGAGCCCTTCAGGCATCGGGAAAGGGAAAACGCACCTTCGGTGAGATGAGGAGGAAAAGAGGCAGAACTCCTTCATTGCCAGTGCAGCTCGAAGACGCGCAGAGTTCCGAAGGGGCGTTTTCCCCGCCGTCAGTCAGAAACGCACGTGTTCATAGGCCATTTGAATCGGCAATGATGGTGGTAAACGTGGCGCGGGATGCCGCGCATGAAGGAAAATACGACTTGAAATGGATCGGGGGCTGGTGTAAAAAACCGCTTAGCCATAACGACCTCCGTGTTAGGTTGTTTTGGTCAGGCCTGGCAGGATGTGTCCGCATCCTGTCGGGTCGCCTTTCAATGATAATAACTAGTTATTACGATCAACCATAAATTCATCCTCTCGGTGTGTCAATAGTTTTTTTGTCGTTATATTCCATGGTTATTCATTTCAAAATCCATAGAAATAACCCGCCACCCGCACCGGCCCCCCTCCACAACCTGTCATAGCCCTATACGCGTATGATCGGCAAAGCGGAGCGTGCTCATCTGATGCCTTGCCCTTGCATAAAATATCCGGTTTGGGACGTGCTTTCCCTGGTCCCGTCCACCCGCCATTAGAGAATTCCACTCTTTTTACTCAAGTTGTTTCAAAACTATAGTCCGCTACGTGGGCTCGCCCGATCTTTGTTCGTGGAATGAAAAATCGAGCTTGCGATTATGCGAAAGTCTTGCTACAAAATGGGCTCTTTGTTTCTGTGTATAGAAACAAATGGCTGGTATCTTTTGCTCGGACGTGTTTTTGAGGGCGGTTGGCGCTCCGTGGTCTATGTGACTCATATTTTGGGATTGAGGAGGGGTTGTGAGAGGTAAATTGTTGGTAGGGTTCGTGGGGATGGTTGTGGGGATGCTCGCTACTGTTGGTGGGGCGATGGCGTATGATATGCCAAGTGTGAACTTGGGATTCACAAGCTTTCTGGACGGGGGGCCGCCATCGGGGCCGGGGTTTTATTACTCTCAGTATGTGCAATACTACGAGTCTGATTCACTGAAAAATGCCCAGGGGGATGCGGCATTGCCGGACGGTGCCGATGAGAATCTTGATATCTGGATATCCATGTCTCAGTTTATTTATCAGTCGGATCAGCCTGTTTTCCTGGGGGGCAAATGGGGTGTGAATGTGATGATCCCGGTGGTTGGGCTGGATATGTCTTACGCCATGGATGCGCCCTTTCCTGAAGACAATGGCACCGGGCTCGGAGATGTTCTTGTGGGGCCGTTTATTCAGTGGGATCCCATCATGGGGGCCAATGGGCCGAAATTCATGCATCGGATTGAGCTTCAGGTTACCTTTCCCACGGGAAAATATGATTCTGACAAGGAACTGAACCCAGGCTCCAACACCTATACATTCAACCCCTATTGGGCATTTACCGCCTTTCTGACGCCAAAGCTCACCGTTTCAGCTCGGCTTCACTATCTTTATAACTTTAAAAATGATGACCCCAACGATGGATTGGTTGGTGTGACGGAGACCCGGGCCGGGGATGCCTTCCATGCGAACTTTACAACGGCCTATGAGGTGATTCCCGGTCGGCTCCGGCTCGGGCTGAACGGGTATTATCTCAACCAGTATCAAGATACAGAATATGATGGCAAACGTATCGACGGCACTGCCGAGAAAGTCTTTGCCATCGGTCCTGGCGGTGTGCTCCATCTGGGCAAGGATGATAACCTTCTCGTCAACGTTTACTTTGAATCGGGCGCTGAAAACCGAACGGAAGGCAACCGATACAATGTGCGTTACGTGCATCATTTCTAGTTGAGGGCTCCAGCCGGAAGCCCTCTTTACGCCCCCCCCCTCCAACCCGCCCCGGGATCATGTGGTCCCGGGGTGGTTAGCCCGGATATTTCATGAGAAAACAATCAGTCAAAATGTAAATCGACGTTTGCTGTTTGATTTTCTCACCCTTCGGGCGAGCCAAGTGCACCCATCTTCTGCGTTATTAGAGCTTTGAGATAAACAACGACATCTGCAGCTCTGATGCCTTGAATATGGGTGCACTCGACTTGTGAAATATCCGGGTTAGGGGAGAATAGATTCCACGTCTTCCTGATCAGATTTTGTCATGCTCTGCACCACAGATCTGACAGCGTCCTTCTTTCTTTACAGAGCCTTTCTGGCGTCTTTCCCAATAGAACTATGCTTAATCTCCGCAGGGGCATTTGCCGTCGCGGGATCTGTTTTAACGGCTTGTTTTCCAATGGCAAAAGCCATGTCGTGGCGCTATAATAGGAAAAATGGGCATAAGCTCATATCAACCGAACCCGTGTGGCTTGCGTTCATGAAATGAACGGAGAACATCGGGTCACCTGCACGTCGCTTCGCCCCTGCACGAATCCAGTGTGTTCTGAGACAGAGCCTGGGGTTTGCGTGATTTGTTCTACTGCTGCCAGAAAATAACCAGCCTTCAGCTAATCAAACTTCAATACGTCGGGAATGGTCGGATGACGACAGGTGTTGTCTATGCCGACCCTATGGGACTGCCTGTGATGAGCGCACACAACAAAAAAAATTACCGATTTAAGTGGTGGTGGGTCGCGTTGACAGGCTTAACGCTGGTTGTGATCATTGCGTTGAGCATCCTGAACATGAACATCAATTCAATTGCGCACACCCAGATCCATAAACTCCTGAATACCTACCTGGCAGGTGGCGGATCCCTTGATGCCATCGATGTTGAGTTGGCAGAGGGGCGAGTGGAAGTCAAGGGACTTACCATCAATTCGCAACAACAGTTCGGATCAACACCGCTTCTGCATCTTGAGACGTTGGTGCTGGACGTCAAGCTGATCTCGCTGCTTGTTGGCTCTCTTACTGCAGAAGAGCTCGTGCTGAAAGACCTGTCCATCGTCGTCATACGTGATGACGAGGGAAACGTGAGTGTTCAGAATATCGTGAAGCCAGGCAAAGCAGATGCAGAACCTGATACCGAACCCCCTGTGGACCCTGATGGGAGTGGGGTGTCCATTCCCTCTATTGGCATAGATTCCATACGTTTTGAAAGCATCCGCATTTCACTTATCGATGGCCTTTCGAAGCAGCAATGGTCTTCTGAGTTGCAACTTGATCTGGCTGTGGATGACCTGCAGCTCCGTGATGTGATGCAGGGGGATATCCTTTGCGGCAAGATCATGTTTGCCTTGAGTGGGCTCAGGGTGGACCAACCACCCGGCTTTGATATGGAGCCGTTTGCCGGCCTGGACAGGTTGGAGATTCACAGTGACGGGCTGGATTTTGGGGCACCGGAAATGGTGATTGAGAGTGTCCGGGTAAAGGGGCCTTCGTTATCCCTGATTGTCCAGGAAGACGGCGCATCCAATTGGCAGCGCCTGGGGCAGATCTTTGGCGGGCCGGTGGAAGAACCGGACATCGTTGAGCCGCCAAAAGAGGAACCCGGCATACTCAAACGATTGATCGGCATGTTGAAGGGGCGGAGGGGCAAAGCAGATGAACAGGTTACGGAAGTGGCGCCCAGCGAGCCCTCCACCGAAACCAAACGGCCGGTTATCATGTTTAAAAAAGTCCGGCTGGAAGACGGGGCTCTGACGTATCAGAATGATTCCCTGCCCAAAAAAGGCATCGCTTTACCGATAAAAGACATTGAACTCAACATCAGTGGGCTGCGCTTGTTTGACACCAGGGAAGAGAGCCCACCGGCCTCTGTCTCGGGATCATTTGCGCTTAGCCAGCCTGAAGATCATCCAACGGCATACCTGGGCCTTTTAGGGTCAATTGGCCATGTCGGGGTCGGTTTCCCCCTGATAAACGCCCAGGTTCGGGTGACAGGTTTCAAGCTGGACACATTGGGTGCCATGGTTCCATCGGCAACACGGAAGGCTATAGGAGCCACCGGCCTTGATGCCGACATCGGGCTTGCGGTTAACACAGAGTCGCTGCACCTTAACTCCTCGATACTGACCGACAGAAATGTGAAGTATAATACCATCAAGATTACGGGCCCCCTCAATGCTCCCAAAGTGCAAATGGATAAAATTCTGCTTGGGGTTGTTGGCCGTTTATCCGGTGGCATTTTCAGGCTGGGAAAAGATAGCATTCATGCGGGGGCTGACATTGCTTCCGGAGGTGTCGAGGTGACAAAGGGGCTGGGCAGTGCTGCCCTGAATATAGGCAAAAGTATTCTAAAAGGTGCCCGTGGTGTTGGTGCCGGAGTCGTAACCTGGGACAAAGAACAAATAAAATCTGGGTTCACGGATTCTACGTCGGGTACGGTTATTGTTACCGTTGATTCTGCCAGGAACGTGGGAAGTTCCACGGTACAGGGGGGCGCGAGCTCATACTCCAGCCTGAAAGGCGGGGCCAGGTTGAATGCGTGGAATCAGGGGATACCGGCACGCCATGAAGCGGCCATGGAAAGGGCACAGAATGCTCTGGAAACAATGCCTTACCCGCCTGTTACGGAATGACGGCTTACAAAATGGAGTCAACCGGTTAATCTCTCGACTGGTTATGCGCTTTGCTTTCAGGGGCAAAATAAATGTGCAACGAATGCCGCTGCGCTTTAACCCGGGGGACGAGGGGTAAAGCGCAGGGGCAACCAGCTTTCAAGGTGGCTCACCTTGCCGCCGGAGGCATTGCTTTTTGTCCTTTTCCTGAATCCTTACCCAGCCATCTTCATGGGTTTTTCGTGTAAGGATTCATCGGGTGGTGAAAGGATTCGGTTGAGAATCAACCCTCGACCGGGAATGATGAGCAAAAGGGCCGTGGCCGTCAGTGCGGAGAAGAGGATGATGTATCCGGTCTGGTCGCACAATACGCCCATGACGGACATCACGATAAACGAAATGATATGATTGGACGCGCATAGCACGGCGAAGTTTGTGGCGGACTGGGGGCCAGCGCTGACTTTCATGATCAGGTTGTAAGCCAGGACCATCATCATGCCCATCATCAGGTACTCAACGGCAAACATCACGGATGCCTCATGGATGGATGGGTGTTGAAGTTTGAGCAACCCTACGGACCACAAACCCACGACAGCCGACATGAGGCATCCCGCAACAAACACCTTTCCTTCGCCCATCCGCTTGATACAGGCCCCTCCGATAACAGACCCGAGAATGGACATGGGAGTGCCGAAGTACATCATGAGCTTGCCGATATCATCTGTGTTGAATCCCTTGTCCACCAGCATGGGGAACCGGAGCTGGCTTCCCGCCCGCATGATCAGTGAGCTGATTATCAGGAACATCACGACATACAGGAATGATCCGGTCCTGACAAATGCCAGGGCACTTGGACGGTTGTCCTCGGCACGTTGGTCTGTTTCTGCCGAGGTGAGGGGCTTGATCTCGCCATGCAGTAAAACAGGCACGGTCAACAGGCAGTAGAGGCCGGTGAGCGCCATGAAGGTATGACTCCAGCCCGACGATTCATACAGCCTTATGAAAAAGCTTGATCCGATGAGCATCCCGGTCCAATAGCCAGACATCTGTATGGTGTTGCCCATGGGCATTTCATGGGGCTGTAAGATATCCGTGGCGTATCCATCGACGGCAATGTCTGCGGTGGATGTGCACAGGTTGAGGAAAAACACCACCATGAGTACTTTGTCAAGCTGGGTTTGGGGATCCAGAAACGACAGAACGGGCAATGCAAGGCAGGTCAGGATCATGAAAGGGGCAAACCAGCTTTTACGGCGCCCCAGCCAGGGAAAGTGCCAGCGGTCAACCTGTGATGCGTAGAGAAATTTTAAGGCCCAGGGGCTGTATACCAAAACAGAAAAACCGATTTCACTGAGACCGAACCCCTGCTTCCGCATGAGAATTGGCAGCAGAACCCAGGTTAAGCCGGTATAGATGTTCTGCAGCATATACATGACAAACAAAAGAGTCATTTTAAACTGGATCGTTGGGTGCTTCATGATGGGTATAAGGCCTTTCTGGCTATGTCCAATTCCATGGGCATCATGGGGGTTTGGATGGTCTGGCTGCGGACTGTTTGAAAGCCGGTACGGACCATGGCGCCTGCGATAACGCCCTGGTTCATGCCGAAATCATGGCCCATGAGCGCTGAGGGAAGCTGGTCCAGCACATAGTGTCCGGGCTGTGTGCGTTCACAGGTCAGTCCATCGGCGATGCTGACAAAGTAACCTCCTGGATTTAGGGATTCATATATTTTTTGTATGAGGCTGTCAATGTTCGGTTTGGCAAAGTTGAGCGTTGTGCTTGCCCATATCAGGTCGTATTTTCCGCCAATGGGGTCCTCGTTGTAATCACCCCCCATGGTCGTGATGCGATTTTCAATGTGATGCTCTTTGATGAACTGCTCAGCAATACGGGCAACGGCCGGTTGATCAAAGATGACCCCGTTCATGGTGGGATGTGCTTTGACAAGGGCTATCCCTATGATCCCGGGGCCTCCCCCCAAATCCAGCATGGTTTTAAACGAGGAAAATTCCGGAATGGCCGAGACAATCTCAACGGCCTGTTGGGCTGCCCCGGCTCTCTGGTAGTTGGCCATTGACACGGCATACCGGGCCCAGACCTCTTCATCTCCCATGTCTGTCTCTTTTGAGGGCAGGGGAGGACCTTTTTTGACCAGCGCTGAGAGGTCGGCAATGGCACGTTCCCGCATGGACGCTATTTGCCTGAGCATGTCGCTGAAGCATGTCGGGCTCCCTTCCACAAGGGAGGTTTGTGTAAAAGGCGTGTTCTGGTATAGATGGTTGCTTTTTGTCACCAAGCCCATGGCTGTGAGGCCATTTAAAAAGAGCCTGGTATTTTCGAGGTGGGTTCCCAGGGCCTCAGCCACCTCACGGGATGATCTGGGTTCCTTCAGCTGATTAAACACCTTCAGCTCCATGCCGACGAACAGAAGCTTTGATTGAACCGGGCCCGTCATTATTTCATACAGCGTGCTAAAATCTGCGTCTGTTTTCGGGGAATAGGGCATGATGCCGCTCCTTATGTAAGTCTCTATCGTTACGTAGAAAGCCTAAATGTGAGGCCTTTGCCTGGCCTGGGGATTGTGAGGGCCGGGTGCTCCGGTAGGTGGAAAAGAGGGGCACCCGGCTTGTCCGTAGGGCAACAATATCGCGTTGAAAACGGTAACTTACTTTTTGCGCCCAGAGACGTCGGTGTTTAAAAGTAATAAGTGGTCGTAATGCCGATTGTTCTGGGGTCGCCATCCTGGACCAGCTCGCCAAGGCCCATGGCGCTGTTGTCGAACAGAGCCGTGACGTATTCTTCATCCAGCAGGTTTTTGCTCCAGACTTCCACCTTCCAGCTCTCGGCTTCGTACCCAAAGCGAAGGTTTACGATCTCGTATGCTTCCTGTTTGGTGTTGTTTTTGGGGTCTCCGTAAAACTCACCTGTGCCGAGGAGTTCCGCCCTTGTGAACAATCCATTTTCAAGGAAATAGGATGCGCCCAGGTTGTAGGTGTACTGCGGGACATTGGGGAGGCTGTTTCCATCAAAATCATAAAAAGAGCCGTCCTGTTGCAGGGCCTTCCAGTCGTCGAACTCTGATTTGACGTACCCAAAGCCGGAGAACAGGTCCAGGCCGGGAAGGGGGCGGGCCTGAATTTCCAGTTCCACGCCCATGCAATGGGCCTTTGCAGCGTTGTTTATGGACGTGCCTGCGGCAAAGGACCACTCCACCACCTGTTTGTCGTCGATATCGATGTAAAAGGCCGCCAGGTTGGCAATGAGCCTCTCATTCAGCCACGATGTTTTGATACCTGCCTCGTAGTTCCAGGTGTATTCGGGATCATAATAGAACGCCTCTTTATCGCTGGGCATGTAACCATAGTTGTACCCGCCGACCATGTACCCTTTGGACGCCGTGGTATACGCCATGACATTGCCGGTAAGATCATAGGCAATGGAGAACTTCGGGAGCCACTCATTGTAATCCAGCTTCTTGTCCTGATCGATGACCCCGGCCCCGCCTTTGCCCGTCATGGTTCCGTGCAGTTGCTGATGGTCAAACCTCAGGCCTGCCGTCAGGTGCATTTTATCCAACACCGTGACCGTGCACTGTCCGAATCCTGCATACCCGTCGATGTCGATATCGGTGTCGGCCTTCATGGCCCAGGCTTTTCTCTCGCTTGTTACTTCGGTTTCCTCCTTGAACCCGTATATACCCGCGAGCCATTGAAAGGGCCCTTGGTTGTCCGGGGAGAACAGCCTGACCTCCTGGCTCATATGGTCGATGCTGTATTTGTTGGGCGAAGCCCCCCAGTTGAGGGGGCCCAGGTCATTGGTGCAGTCCATATCGGTGCTGTAGCTGTGGGAATAGGTCCGTAACCCGGTGACGGACGTCATGTTGAAGGACTCGCCGGAATACTTCATGTTCAGTGTCTGGCCGTTGCCTTCCTGGCGGGAGTACTCATCGGCGTCGTTGTGGCTGATGGTGTTATAATCCGTTGCATACGGTCCTGTGCGGTACCTGTAGGAATTCTGCTGGTCATCGGTGTCCATGAAATCGGCTGTGAAGGACAGGTCCCACTGGTCCGTGGGGGTCCACCTCAGGGTGGCGCGGCCGTTCTTCTGGTCTTTTTCAGCGCTTTTATCATCGCCGTTGCATGTGTTTGTGATGAAGCCGTCGGAGATACTTGCTTGAGCCGCAACGCCCAGATAGAGGGTGTTTTCGATAATAGGGCCACTTGCATTCATCCCGGCCCGCCAGGAGTCGTAGCTGCTGTATTCGGTAAAAAGCTTTCCCTTGAACTCATTGTCCGGCTGCCTGGTCACAAGGTTGATGACGCCGGATTCACTGTTCCGACCGTACAGGGTCCCTTGGGGGCCCCGCAAAACCTCAGCCCTTTCAAGGTCGAGCAGTTCGGTGTTGTACATGTAGTGCAGCGGGAAATTGACCCCGTCCACATAAAACCCGGTGGGAGAGTAAATGGAGGTTGTAAAGGAGGAGACACCCCTTAAAACCAATAGATTCTCCGCCGAGGATTCGTTCATGAACAGGTTGGGGACATAGCGAACAAGATCACTCATGTCCTTGCTGCCGGAATCTTCGATGTCGGTGCCGGTGAAGACGGACAGACTCATGGGGACATCCTGAACATGCTCTTCCACTTTTTGGGCCGTAACCGTTACGGGCTCAAGCCGAAAAGATGACGGTTCTGCTTTCTGCTCCTGTGCCATCGCCAAAGACGCTGATAATGGGGATAGAGCCACCAGTACAACGAGCAGCGACGCCATAAAACCCTTTGGAAATCGATCTCTGTTTCTATTCATGACCTGTTCCTTAAAGCTGAATCTGTTACGAGTGATGGGCCTGAACTTAAGGGGCAAACCGCAGTTCAGCGCATCTGAGTTGCCCTTGCAGCCTCATTGCCACAAGGCGCTGATGACGGATCATCAGGGTGGGCACCCGGCTCCTTTGAAGGGTGAAAAACGATAAAAATAAAGCCATCATGTAATGGTATTGCCGCAATATAGCGCCGCTGTTCATGGGGTGAAATGGGGGTGGTATGACCGAAACGGATTCTTGCATGACCTGGATGGATTTTTGGACGGAATCGGCTTTAAAGGAGGCAGTCTTCCTCGGTGTGCTGTTGCCTGACTTTTGCGTCAACCGTGCGTCGGCCCAAAGCAAAGGGGGCTCAGGCTTCCGGGAAAAGAGGGGGCTTAAGGCATGGCGCTGAAGCACGTGTTGCTTCGGTAAATACTCGGCCTGATGCCGAATTTGGTTTTAAAGGCATCGGAGAATCGCCCCGCGTCCATATAGCCAACCTGATACGATATCTCCTTGATATTCATGTTGCCCTCTTCCAGAAGCTGGCGGGCTCTCTCCATCCGATGCTCATGTAAATAGCCGAAGGCCGTTTGCCCACAGACCTGCCTGAACCCGTTCTTGAGCTTGAAATCATTCAGCCCGACTCGACTGGCAAGTTCCAGCAGTGATGGCGGGGTCTGCATATTCTCGACGATAATGCCCATGGCCTCATGGACACGGTCTATATCGGAAGGGCGAAGCGGAGCGGTTTTTTTTATGCTGTGTCTGGCAATGGCAGCCTGTTCAAGTTGAAGCGATATCAACTCAAGGGCCTTGCTTTCGAGGAAGACTCGTTTGATCAGGCCCTGATACGGGCAATTGAGAAGCTGGTGAAGGGCGGTTTGCATGGCAGGGGGCATGGAGCCCGCATAGTGGTAGTGGGTCTTGGGGCACCCCTCCATAACAGCCCGGAGATCGGCGGGGGCTTGCTCCATATCCCCCCGGGAGAACATGCCCAACACGACCGGGTCGACCTGGATGTGGAGCATGTGAACGGGTTTTTCAGGGGGAAATTGGCTGTACCCTTGTGAATTTGGAAAGCAGGATACGGTGCATGTGCCTGTCTCTGCCTGGATGATTGTCGGCTTGGGTTTCCCCAGGTTGACTATGGACCGGCCGCTTCCTGAGAGTACAAAGCAAAAGAGCAGTGGGGACCGCTCCATTTCGAAATGGGAGGTCACGCCTTCGGCATACGTTGCCTTGGTAAGAATCAAGGAGAGCCCGGGCCTTAGGGGGATCTCTTTGGTCCATCCCTTCTCACCGTTTTCGGGCCGCCTCAGTTCAAGGTCCATATGATCTGAAACGATGTCGTCGGAACGTTGATGCCTTAATTCGGAGTCCATACAGCACACCCTTTACACACGGTTTGTTTAAAAACGTAGCCCGCATGGTGTCTGAATGGCGGCAAAGGAGTGATATCAAAACATCGTGTGACGTGCTTTATTGCCTGGCGGGTGCCGATACCTCCGGTATGTGCTCAGGCAATAAAAAACCCACACAGGATCTTTCCTGTGTGGGTTACCGTTTTTCATACCACAACAACGTCATCACTTTGGTGCCATAAAGTGATAACACATCTCCATTCAGGTAAGTCTTCTGACTCCCGGATCATCCTACTGGCTGCGCCTTCCCGTCACAGTGTGGCAGTGGCTGTGTGCAGTGTTCGTCCCCGGTTACAGCGGCGGGCCCGTTCCTGATTTTCACAGGATTCCTTGTTATACTGATTTTATTCAGTACCTGAAGTCAGGGCCGAAGCATATATCGAAGAAACCAAATGAAACCCTCCGGCTGCCTGGTGAGTCACCAGCGCGTTGCCCATGGTGTTCGGGTTACTTCATCACGGCATTCCCAGGGAATGTGTTCTTTTCTGCTTGGGCCCCTGTATGTCTGCCAGAATACACTGTCGAAGAGGCGATACCCCACCGGCTGATCATGAACTGCACATAAAAAGGGCAATCGGCATCATATCCTTTGCCAACAATTATTCTGGATTTATTGAATTGTCATTACATGAGGGGTTTATGGATGTCAAACGGAAAAGGTTCTGGTTCGGTGAAGGTTTGCATTGGCATGTGGTGTTGAGGGTCGCCTCCATAGGCCATGGCCGGTAATGGCTTATCTGAGGTGTCGTTGATATGGAAGGGGGCTGGTAGAGCAAGGTGGGTTATGTCTTTTTCGGCATCGGAAAGCCGTATGCGGGGCGGCGGATTCGCAAACCTTTTAGGGCGGGGTAAGCAACGATCTTGTCGTTACCCCTTTCCCCATATTCATCGCGACCTGACAACGTTTTATGCAATCAGGATGGGCAAAACGAAGCTTTAACCCTTCTGGTCATCAAGACGCGACTCCTTCATCGGATCGTGCTTCCCAGTGGGCCATGCACTTCCTGAAAATATGGGGGTAGACCACGTAGTGGCGGAATGGTCGGATACATCTCATGTAAAGCGCGCTGAAACTGCTCCTGTACTTGATGTAGACCGCAAGGCGGACCTTCCACTTTCCGTCTCCCGAGGGAGACCATGCATAGTGCATCAACGCATGCTCGGTGGAATTGGAGAGCTCATGGAGCGTTTCGTCCTCGAAGGTATACACTGGCCTGAAGTCCATATAGTCGCGCGTTGAGATGTCCATCGCGCGCTGCGGAGTGTTTTTTTCAAGGTCCCCATCCTGCAAACGATCCCGAAGGCTCTTTTCTCTGCAGCCCGGAATGGGGTGATTGTTCAAGTTGTTATCGATACGAAATAACGCGCCTAAAACCTTTCGTACCCTGAAGAGCATTCCCGCTATGGAGACATCGTAAATGTCCTTCATCATGGGCTCAATGGCGGATTTCTGGAACAAATGTAAGTCGACCCCGTCCTTTGCGCTGAATTCATATGGGAACTCCCAGGTATCCTCGAGTATGAAATCGGAAGCCAGGGAACGGACCCTCCAGTTGAATTTGGTATGCGTTGAGGCTGCGGCAGTAAAATCCATGATTACTCCTCTGTAAGGCTCGTTATTACCAAAAATGATGGACCCTTCTTGTTACCAAATCACATAGCAGCATGGTTTATTTTTAGCTAACGCTGCTGGTTGAGAGGGACCGTCTCAATTAAGCACAGAACTGCGGAATAGTCCCATTGAAATTTAGCCCGGGTATTTCATGAGAAAACGGACCATCTGTAATAATAGAGAGTTATTCCAATTCGTTGTTGTGGCGAAAAATTAGACATTTCAAAGGTGTAAAATGTAATTCACGGTTTCCTGCTCGATTTTCTCCCCCTTTGGGCGAGCCGAGTGCCCCATGGTCCTCGTCATCCGGGTGTTGAAGGGCATTCGTCAACAACTTGCAAAGGCGTTAAGCCCGGATGTTCCGTAACAACTGATTATCGCCGTTGTGGTGAGCAAGAACCGTCGGTTATTTTTTGGATGAGGGGATACACGGTGGATACGCTGAGGAAGATACGACATGGGCACCTTTCCTGTGTGCCTTTTTGGTCGGCAATAGATGTCGTCATGGGCATCATCTACAAGACCATGGTGCTGCTCGGTACTGGTCTGGGGGGCGCGTCTCGATGTGAGGAAAGGGGCATGGCGGGGGATGGTGGTGACGTTTCAACTAGGAGCGGCCATGGACCCGTGCCGCCGGGCCTTGCGTTTCTGTCGCTTTTTCTGGTGGGGGGCGTGGCGTATGCCGCCAGTGGTTATCTGCTGAGCCTTTTTCACTATTCGGTCAGGGGCCCGCGTGTGTTTATGTATGGAATCTTTATTGCGGGGTTTGCTGCGCGGTTCGGCGAGGCTCGCCTGGATAGGGCCGAGGCCATGTTTGGGGCAGGGAAGAGTCTGGTGGGACGCTGCCTTTTTGGGGCCTCGGGTGCGGTCTCCCTTGGTGCCGCCTATTATGTGCTCAAGCACCCGGACATTATGAGCCTGGGCGACGAGGTGCTGAGGGGTAGCGCTTCAGGGGGAAGGGCGGCTGTTCTGTGGCTTCTGATTGCCGGGGTTCTCTATGCAGGGTTCTTCAGGCCCCTGGCATGCAGCGTGTGGGTGAATTTCGCGTATTATGCGGGCTCCGAGGACTCAAAAGGCTATGTTCTGAACCCTTTGAACGCCTTGATCTTGGTTATGGCCCCGACGCTGTACGTTGTCTCCATGGGAGGCGTTGGTGTTGGAACCTTTATTTTCGGTAAGGCTTCGGTCTTTGCGTCGGTGACATGGGCAGAACTCACCGGCTGGGTGGTGTTCTGGGGCGCTGTGGTGGCTTCCGCAGGTGTGGTGGGGGTGCTGCTGTTAAGTGCTGCGGGCCTTGTACGTACCACTATATCTTACGCTGTTGAGGTGGGGCTCCTGGCGTATGTCATGTCCCAGTGTATGTACGGCGCGATATATCTGTTTTTTGATATTCAGGGCATGGTGGATATGACCCGGGTGTTGATGGCTGTTCCTGTGGTGTCGGTTTGTGAAACGGCGCTGTTCTGGGGGCTTGTTTTTGCCGGTGTTGTGGTGCCGTTTCGATTCTGGAGGCAAGGCATCCGGTATGCGCCTGAAGGCGTTGTGATGCATCTTTATTTTTCCGGGATTCTCGGCCTTGTTTTCAATGTACCTGCGCACAGTGTGGTTGTTGCTCGTTATGTGGGGGCTGTTTCGGGACTTTTTGGCTGGGTGCCCAGTGTTTTTTGACGGAGGCGGTGTCCCTTCCTGTTTTTGTTTGAGAGCGCAAAAGGGCCCTGCAGTTTATGCTGCAGGGCCCTTTATGTTTCTGGCGGTATCCAAGGCTTGCCGTTGACGTTACTGTCGGACGCGCATCGTGCCGTCCCCGCTTTCGATGAGGCGGACCCTGTCCCCCACGACGTATTCGTCGTCTTTCTCCTGGACAACCACCATGATGCGTCCGTCGTCGAGTTCCAGCTCGATCTCAACCCCGGGGCGCATGGCCCGTGAGCGCTCGGCTGCGCTTCCCGCAGCAGCTCCGCCCAGGGCTCCGGCGGTGGTGGCCAGGGTGCTGCCGCTGCCTCCGCCGATGGTGGAGCCCACAATCCCGCCTACCACGGCACCTCCCACGGCTCCTGCGCCGCTTTCTTCATGCTGGATCTGCACATCGGCCACATTGAGGACTGTGCCATAATAAACGGACATGGCCTGCTGGGCCTGACCGGGTTTGTAGGTTTTGCTTCCCTGGCTGCCGGGCTGGCACCCCAGAAGTGCGGTTGAAACAAAAATAGCCACGGCATAGGCTGCGATTTTTGTGTTCATTTTGGAGGGTCTCCTTGGTTTTATTTGTGGTGAACAGGCAGGGTGTGATGAGGTCAGCGGGCATGGATGGCATGGCAATGCCCTGGGTTAGATTTTGGGTGTAAAAGGTATTGATTTCGTAAGTTTATAGTAAGGGTTCTGATTTATCAATACCAAATCTCAGGGCCGGGGGGCGGAGCCCTGGAATCGGGAGGGGGTGGCGGTTTATTTCAGGGCTCGCATAATGGATCAAAGAGTGATATATCGATAGAAATTCGAAAAATGTCTTTTCGTCTCAATTATGTAAAAAAATCAGTAAATCAAGATAGATATTATACCTTAGACTTTCGGTTGTCTGCAGCGGACCGAAAAGAGGACCAAGGAGGAGCGCATGGGCACGTCCTTTGACAGGGATAAGGCCGTTGAAACGGCCATGGGTCAGATTGAACGCCAGTTCGGTAAAGGGGCCATCATGAAGCTTGGGAACCGGGAAGTGGCGTCAGTGCCCGTTATTCCCACCGGTTCCATCGCCCTGGACAAGGCCCTGGGAGTAGGTGGTGTGCCCAAGGGTCGCGTCATTGAGATCTACGGCCCCGAATCATCCGGGAAAACCACCCTGACCCTTCATATTGTAGCTGAGTCCCAGAAACGCGGGGGCATTGCAGCTTTCATCGATGCCGAGCACGCCCTGGATGTTGTGTACGCCCAGAAGCTGGGGGTCAACTGCGACGACCTGCTCGTGTCCCAGCCCGACACCGGTGAGCAGGCCCTGGAGATCGCCGACATGCTGGTCCGAAGCGGCGCTGTTGATGTGCTCGTGGTGGACTCCGTGGCGGCCCTGGTGCCCCGCGCCGAGATCGAAGGGGAGATGGGCGACGCCCACATGGGCCTCCAGGCCCGCCTCATGAGCCAGGCCCTTCGCAAGCTCACCGCCACCATCGGCCGCACCAACACCACCGTGATCTTCATCAACCAGATCCGTATGAAGATCGGCGTGGTCTTCGGCAACCCCGAAACCACCACCGGTGGCAACGCCCTGAAGTTCTACTCCTCCGTGCGCATGGAGATCCGTCGTTCGTCCGCCATCAAGGACGGCACCGAGGTCATGGGTAACCGTACCCGCGTGAAGGTGGTGAAGAACAAGATGGCGCCTCCCTTCAAAGAGGCGGAGTTCGACCTCATGTACGGCGAAGGCATCTCCAAGACCGGAGAGCTCATCGACATCGGTGTGGAAGCCGGTATCGTGGAGAAGAGCGGCGCGTGGTACTCCTACAACGGAGAGCGCGTGGGCCAGGGCCGTGAAAACGCCAAGAAGTTCTTTGCCGAAAACACCGAGCTGTACGACGAAGTTCTGGGCAAGGTCAAAGAAGCCCTGGGCATTGCCGAAGCCCCCGCGGACGAGGCGGCGGACGCATAATAGGGTGGTTCTGCAAGGAATCATTTGATAAACTGAAAAAAGGGCGCTGCGCCTGATCAGGCGCAGGCCCTTTTGCTGTTTATTTGTGTATATTATTTTTGGTGGCCTCGAAAAAGCCCGGCGACCCTCCCAGGCGGGTCGATCCCAGGGAACCCTTTTTTCGAGAACGTCGATTTTGACCATTTACCACAAGGGACCGTAACGGTCCAACCCGGGGCCAAGGGCCCTGCCATGGAGCAAGGTGATGAAAGGCAGCGAAGCGCGAAAACTCTTTATCGACTACTTTAAGAAGCACAACCACCGGAACGTCAGGAGCTCGTCTCTTGTGCCGTCGGATGACCCCACTCTCCTTTTTACCAACGCGGGCATGGTGCAGTTCAAGCGTACCTTCATCGGCGAAGAGAAGAGGGACTACACAACGGCCGTGACGAGCCAGAAGTGCGTTCGCGCCGGGGGCAAGCACAACGACCTGGAAAACGTCGGGTACACGGCTCGCCACCACACCTTTTTCGAGATGCTCGGCAACTTCTCCTTCGGCGACTATTTCAAGGAGCAGGCCATCACCTTTGCCTGGGACCTTCTCACCAACGGGTACAAGCTTCCCGTGGACAAGCTTTGGGTCTCCATTTACCTGGATGACGACGAAGCCTTTGAAATCTGGAACAAGAAGATCGGCGTGCCCGAAGACCGCATCGTCCGCCTGGGCGAAGCCGATAACTTCTGGGCCATGGGCGACACCGGCCCCTGCGGCCCCTGCACCGAGATCCACATCGACCGTGGGGAGCGCTTCGGCTGCGACAACCCCAACTGCGCCGTGGGCTGCGACTGCGACCGCTACCTGGAGATCTGGAACCTCGTGTTCATGCAGTACGAGCGGGACGAAGAGGGGACCCTTACCCCCCTTCCCAACCCCTGCATCGACACCGGCATGGGCCTTGAGCGCATCACCAGCATCATGCAGAACGCGGATACCAACTACGACACCGACCTCTTTACCCCCATCATCGGCAAGGTGGAAGAGCTCTCCGGCAAGAAGATGACGGACTGCAATGACACCGCCATCGCCATGAAGGTCATCTCCGACCACAGCCGCGCCGCCACCTTCCTCATCAGCGACGGGGTGATGCCCGCAAACGAAGGCCGGGGCTACGTGCTGCGCCGCATCATGCGCCGCGCCATTCGGTACGGTCGTTTTATCGGGCTCACCGAGCCCTTCCTCCACACCACCAGCCGCGTGGTCATGGAGATGATGGCCGACGCCTATCCCGAACTCAAGGAGAGCGAAGCCTTTATCACCAGCGTGATCAAAAACGAGGAAGAGAGCTTCTCCGTGACCCTCGACAACGGCCTGAGGCTTCTGGAAGAGGCCCTGGAGGACGTGAAGGCGTCCGAGGCGAAAGTCCTCTCCGGGGATGTGATCTTCAAGCTCTACGATACCTACGGTTTTCCCGTGGACATCATCCGCGATGTCATCACCGACGACACCATCACCCTGGATCTGGAAGGGTTTGACAAGGCCATGGAAGCCCAGCGGGAAAAATCCCGCAGCAGCGTTGCCTTTACCCGGAGCGGGGAAGCCTTCCGCAAGCTCTCTGCAGCGGGTGTGAAAACCGAGTTCACCGGGTACGCAGGCCTTACCGGAGAGTCCAAGATCCTGGTGGTGGCCGTGGACGGTGAGGAGGTGGAAGCTCCGGCTGCGGGCACCGACGTGGAGGTTGTGGTGGAAGCCACGCCGTTCTACGGGGAGTCCGGGGGCCAGATGGGCGACTGCGGGACCCTTTCAGGGGAAGGCTTTCAGCTGACCGTCCTGGATACCATCAAGGATCCCACAGGCCTTTTTATCCACAAGTGCCGCGTGGAGAGCGGAGCGGTGAAGGCAGGCCTCATGGCGACTCTGGCCGTGGATTGCGATAAACGCGCCGCCACCGCCCTGAACCATAGCGCCACCCACATCCTCCATGCCGCCCTTCGTTCGGTGCTCGGCGAGCACGTCAAGCAGGCAGGCTCCCTGGTGGGCCCGGATCGCCTCCGGTTTGACTTTACCCACTTTGCCCCGGTGGACCGCGCCACCCTGGATGCTATCGAAGCCCGCGTCAACGACTGCATCCGCATGAACGTGCCCGTGGGCGTCGAGGAGATGGACGCTGAAGAGGCCATGAAGACCGGCGCCACCGCCCTGTTCGACGAAAAGTACGGGGACCGGGTCCGCGTGGTCTCCATGGGGGATTTCTCCAAAGAGTTCTGCGGGGGCACCCATACGGCAGCCTCCGGTGACATCGGCGCCTTCCGTATTCTTTCGGACTCCGGCATCGCTTCGGGCGTGCGGCGTATCGAGGCCCTCACCGGTGCTTCGGCCATCGAAAGCACCCAGAAGAGCCTCCACACCCTTGCCGAGCATCAGCCATGGTCGAGGAGCGGGCCCGGAGAACCTCTCCGAGCGTCTGGAAAAGATCCTGGCCGACAACAAGGCCCTTGAAAAAGAGCTCAAGCAGCTCAAGATGCAGATGGCAGGCAAAGCCGCCGAAAGCCTCGATGACGACATCAAAGAGGTGAACGGAGTCCGCGCCGTGGCCAAGAAAGTCTCCGTGGAAAACCCGGCCCAGCTCCGCGAGCTGGCAGACCGCTTCCGCGACAAGATCGGCTCCGGCGTTGTGCTCCTCGGTACCGAGTCCGGCGGGAAAGCCCTCCTGCTTGCCCTGGTGACCAAAGACCTCACCAAAACCTACAAAGCCGGTGACATCGTCAAGAAAGCCGCAGCCATCGTTGGCGGCGGCGGTGGCGGCCGTCCCGACATGGCCCAGGCCGGCGGCTCCAAGCCGGAACACCTGGACGAGGCCCTGAGCTCCCTGTTCGAGTACCTCGGCTAAGTCAGGAACACCCTGACGTCAGATGAAAAAACAAACCCGCGACTCATGCCGAGTCGCGGGTTTTTTGTTGGGCGCCATAAAAAAACAAAGCAGTCTTCGGCGGCAAGGTGGGGGTATCTGGAACCCGATGAAGGGGGGAGGTTCGCGTGACTTTAACAGCCTGGTATGCGATCACCTGTAGGATGTGCTTGCGCACCAAGTGTTCGAAAAACCGACGCCTTCTGATATTTTGATGCTGTGTGAAGGTCAGCCGGATATGGGGGCATGGCCGTTACGATTTATCGGCGGTGCGCAAGCGTACCCTACCGCATATTCCCTACATCGTTGGTAACGCGTCACACTCACATAAGGGTGTGCTCTCATACGCATGTGTTTGAACCTGTGCACGTGTGGGACATTTTTAAGGAGAAGATTATGGAAAAAGCGTGTGAAGCGTTTCTTAAAGGGCGGGCTGTTCAGGACGGGGCCCACGACCTGGGCCATGTGAAGCGGGTGGTGTCCATGGCTCGGCGCATCGGGGAAGCGGAGGGGGCGGATCTTGGCGTGGTTGTGCCTGCGGCGTGGCTCCATGATTGTGTGAGCGTGCCCAAGAATTCGCCGGAGAGGGCTTTTGCGTCCCGTCTGGCGGCGGATGAGGCGGTGCGGTTTTTAAAGGGGGTCGGGGTTTCCGGGGACACGCTTGCCGCCGTGCATCACGCCATCCACGCCCACAGCTTCAGCCTGGGAAAGCCACCGGAGACCCTGGAGGCCCGGGTGGTCCAGGACGCTGACCGCCTGGATGCCATTGGGGCCCTGGGCATAGCCCGCTGCTTTTTAACGGGCGGGGCCATGGACTCGGCCATGTTTCATCCGGAGGACCCCTTTGGCAGGCACCGGGAGCTGGACGATCGGGCCTATGCCGTGGACCATTTTTACGCCAAGCTCCTGACCCTCAAAGATACACTGCATACCGGCGCGGCCCGAAGGGAAGCGGAGCGTCGCCATGGCGTTATGGAGTCATTTCTGGACGAGCTGGAGCGGGAGCTGAATGTCTGACAATTCGGGGGCTACAGGTTTATTACGAAAATTCTGGTGCCCCCCGATGTGATCTCCCAGGTATTGCTTATGGTCGAGGAGATGGGGTCGCCGAAGGCCACCACCGTGTAGTTGTTTGGGGGTAGGGTGATGTTGTAGTCACCATCGGCAGAGTAGGATTCGGACAGCAGTTCGATGAAATTGGGCAAGCCGGTTCCACAGGGGGCGTCCCTGCGTACGCTCACCGTGATAGACTCTTCATTCCCGACGTTAAATCCCGTGATTCTGACGGTTAACGTGCCTGCGGGGTTGGTCCCGGTCAATGCAAAATCCTCGGTGAGGGGGGTGCCCGTAAGGGCGGTGATGCGGCGACACAATGGGCTGAATTCGTTGTCATTGTAGGCAACGAGGTTGTACGTGCTCTCCGGGACCCTGAGGGTATAGGAGCCCGCCGCATCGGTGAGGGTGGAGCCAATGGTGATGACTCTGTTTTTGGGGTCGGTGGCAAAGCCGTCGTAGGTCTGCACCAAAGCGGACTGTGCGGGGCCGTGCCCGGGGTGGGGCTGTCGGTGACGGAGCCGGATATGAGTGCAATCTCCCGGGTATCCAGCACCTCAAGGATCGATTTCAAGAACCATTGCCCGGTGTCGCCCCCTGTACCACGGATCTATCATCTCGATGGTCTCAAAGTCCAGGATCAGCTCGACGTTGGCGTTTGTGTCGATGATGAATTGTTTGGTCCGCGTGACACCGCTGCTGTCCTCACTGGGGACGGTGAGCTGGTGAATGGAGTCGTCGAGCTCCACCACGTAGTGTGCAAAGGGGTGGAGCGATCCAAGGATGTTCGTCTGCTCATCCGGGGCGCTGGCCAGGACCAGGCGCACCTGATTGTACACTCCGGCAGGCATCTCCCGTGTGCCCAGGGACTTCAAGAGCCCCCCCGTATAATCCAGAAGGTTGATGGTTTCATTGACGATGTCCACCACCTGCCACCCGTTTTCATCGGTGGCGGATCGGTTGACCTCCACCTGATTGACGCTGATGTAGACGGCTTTGTAGTCCGGGGAGGGGGCATCGGTGAGCTGGACGGTGAGGTCCCCGAAATTGGCGTCCGACGAATCGGAGCTGGAGCTGCAACCTGCCAGGGCCAGGAAGACAAGGGCCGCAAGGATTGAAACAAAACGTGGGTTCATGAAAGCCTCCTGTGGGCGGGCGTGTTTGTTTCAGGCAAGGAGCAGGAAGAGCAGGGGTGGGAACAAAAAGGGCGAGGGGAGAAGGTGCTCCTGAAAGCGTACATAAGTTTTTTTGCAGGGCTGAAGCGAAGCGGTCGAGGTATGGCTTGATCCCGGAGTGCCGTCAGGGACTCAGGTCTTAAGGGGATGTTTTGTCCGGGTTGGCGTTATGGCGTCGGTTGTTACGGCTTGGCCTTACGTGTTGGTATTGTACCCTTTTTGGCCAAAAGAACGAAAGGCTTTTCCCGTGAACGTGGGTTTTTCTGTTGCTTTACAGGTAACGCGCGCTAATGCTCTGTATTTTGTTTCTTGCAATGAATATGAAAAATAAGTAGTTGTATATGTATCCCCACCCCGGGGATAGGTTATGAACCATGGACACCATGACAGGAGGGCCAAATGGCTGACGCATCACGTCATAAAAATCATGATGAAATCGCCAAGCGGCTGAGACGGGCCGGGGGGCACCTGGCCAAGGTGGTGGCCATGATTGAGGGCGAGGCGCCCTGTGTGGAGGTGGCCAGGCAGCTCCAGGCGGTTTACAGGGCCGTGGGCAACGCCAAGCAGGCCCTGGTGCGCGATCATATCGACCACTGCCTGGACGATCACGCGTTGAAAGAACGCTCAGCCGGTGACATCAAGGCGGAGCTGGCAGAAATATCGAAATATCTGTGAGACGGCTATGACAGAGCGAAGCGAGGCATTGACGGCAAACATTGCGCGATATCCCTGGTATCTTTTTTTCAGGGATGGCTACTTCTGGGGGCCGGTCTTTTTTCTCTATTTCTCTTCGGTGCTCAGCCTGTCCGAGGCCCTGCACCTGGAAGCTGTCTATTATGTAGCCGTTGCCGCGGCCGAAGTCCCTTCGGGATATCTCGCCGATCGCTTCGGGCGAAGGCGAACCCTGATGTGTTCCTCCGGCTGCCTGGGCCTGGCCTACCTTCTTTTTTTGACCGGCCACACCTTTTGGCAGTTTGCCGCGGCCCAGCTTTTTCTGGCCGCAGGGTTTGCGTCGGCTTCGGGAACGGACACGGCCCTTCACTACGAGAGTCTCAAGGACTTGGGCCGAGAGGCCGAGTACGCTTCCCTGGAGGGGCGGGCCCTTAAATACAGCCTCCTGGCCGGTGGCGGGGCGGCACTCCTGGGCGGGCTGGCCGCCGCCGGTCACCTGAGGTGGGTGTACGGGCTGTCGTGTGCCACGGCAATGATCTCGCTGGGGATCGTGATGACCATGACGGAACCCGAAGGGGCCAAAGGGAAGGTGGCGGCGCCCTTCGGTCCCCAGCTTCGCCATGTCCTGAGGAAAGCCCGGGGGCCCCGCCTTCGCTTTTTTACCCTCTACGCCCTTGCCATGACCGTGCTTCTCCATATTCCCTATGAGTTTTACCAACCCTACCTGAAGCAGGCCCTGGCGTGGTCCGGGGTGGGGCCGTCCCTGGTACCGCCCCTTTCCGGTATGCACCTGGCCCTGACCATGGGCCTGGGGGCCTTTATGACGCGCTTTGCCGGGCGGATTCATCATCGGTGTGTGGTGCGGCGGACCTTGCTTGCCTGTGCCCTGCTCCAGGTGGTGCTCATCGGGGCCATGGCCCTTGTGGTGCATCCGCTGGTGGCCCTGATGCTGGTGGGCCGAACCGCTTCCCGCGCGGTGTCTACGCCCCTGGTGAATGCCGAGCTTGCCCCCTTGCTTGGACGCCATGAGCGAAGCACCTATTTTTCCCTCCAGAGCCTGCTGGGGCGTCTTGCATACGGGTGCTCACTTGTGGTGCTTCCCCTGGGGGCCGCTCTGTTTGAGGATTCCCTCCACGGGGCTTTGGGTCCGGCCCCCTGTGCTCGCCCTCTGCCTCGTCGGGGTGCTTTTTGCCGTTCCCTTTCCCTGGGGGGAGGACCCTGTCTGCTGCCGAAGCCGAAATCACCTTGACTCTCCTGCTGCTGGCTCTGCGGGGGATGTGCCTGAAAAACCCTTTGCATAGGGCGCTTCGACACCCCCTTCCGAAGATTTTTCTGTTTTAAATCCTTCAGTTTTTCCTTCAATCGTGCGATCAGTAATTCAAAGCGTAAACATGCGATTTGTTCCTCCGGCTGTCTCGGCTTGTGCCTGGCCGTTCGGAGGCTGTTCCGGGTTGAGCGGCCGGGGCCTTGGGTGCTCTGTGTGTCGGTGACGTGACGACCATGCCTGCATGGTGACATACGAAACAGGGGGGTGCGGTGCTGGGTTTTAACTTCCGGGTCTGTGTGGTGCGGCTGGTTGTCGGTATGGTGTGCGGAGCTGGATTGTTGTTGTCGTAGTGCGAGGCAGACTACCTGATCTTCGGGAGACAACAGCTACCCTCCGTATGAGTACCTTGACGAGCAGGGTACCCCCACCGGCTTTGATGTGGATATCACCCGGGCCGTGGCCCGGGAAATGGGGATTCTCACCAGCCTGAGGCTCATGCCCTGGCATGAGGCCCGCAGTGCCCTTCAGGCCGGGGAGGTGGATGTGCTCATGGGCATGTTCAGGTCCCCGGAACGATTGAGGCATTTTGCCTTCAGTTCGCCCCATAACGTGGCGTCCTACGCCGTGTTTGCCCCCGAGGGCAGTCCCATCCGGGATCTTGACGATACCCGGCACAGGCGGGTCATCGTTCAGAAAGAAGACATCGGGCACGATTATCTGCTTCAGAGGGGCGAACCCGTGGAGATCGTGGTGCGGGAGAATATGCACGAGGTGCTCAAGGCCCTGGCGGCAGGGGAGGGGGATGCGGCCCTTGTCTCCCGGCTCCAGGGGCTCATGATCATCAAGGACGAAGGCCTGGAGGCCATCCGGCCCGTGGGCCCTCCCATTTTACAGCGCGCCTTCTGCTTTGCCGTGAGAAAAGGGGACCAGCGACTGCTCTCTCTGCTCAACGAGGGGCTCAGCGCCATCAAGGCCTCGGGGCAGTACGACGAGATTCATGCCAAGTGGTTCGGCGCTTACCGGCCCAGGGAGTTTAACGGCAAGGAACTTCTGGTCCATATGTCCATGGTGGTGGGCCCCCTGGTGGCTGTGGCCCTTTTGTTTCTGCTGTGGAGCTGGGCGTTGAAACGGAAGGTGGCCCGACGTACGGAGGAGCTCTCCAAGGCCAACGATATCCTGAGTCGCCAGATCGACGAAAGGCTCCAGGCGGAGCGGGCCTTTCGGGAAAGTGAGCGGCGCTATCGGGAGATTTTCAATACCCCCAACGACGCCATTATCCTCCATGACGCCGAAACCGGTGCCGTGGTGGACATCAACAAGCCCGGACTTGCCATGCTGGGGTATGGGTGCTAATCAGACCTGGGTGGGCTTTGAGACCCTTCTCTCCGGGGAAGGGGACTCCACCGGGGACAAGGCCATGGCCCTGTTTCGGCAGGTGGCCCAGGGAGACCCCCGGGTGGTCCAGTGGCAGAGCCGACGAAAGGACGGAACGGATTTCTGGGTGGAGGTCTCCCTGAAGGTGGCCCGCCTTACGGACCAGGCCTGTGTGGTCTCCGTGGGCCGGGATATCAGCGCCAGGAAAGAGGCCGAGGAGAAGCTCTCCGAGGAAAAAGAGCGCCTGGCCGTGACCCTTCGGAGCATCGGAGACGGGGTGATCACCAGCGACGTCTCCGGGCATGTGGTCCTGATGAACAAGGTGGCTGAAAAGCTCACAGGCTGGACCCAGAACGAGGCCGTCGGGCGCCCCATGGCCGAGGTGTTCCGCATCATCAACGAGAAAACCCGCAAGCCGTGCGAAAACCCTGTGGATAAGGTCCTGGCCACGGGCAACATCATCACCCTGGCAAATCATACGGCCCTCATCGCAAAAGACGGCACCGAGCGCAGCATCGCAGACAGCGGGGCGCCCATCATGGATCGCACCAGCACCATTGTGGGGGTGGTCCTGGTGTTCCGGGACGTCACCGACGAAAACCGCATGGAAGATGAACTCCTCAAGGTCAGAAAGCTTGAGTCTGTGGGGGTGCTTGCCGGGGGCATCGCCCACGACTTCAACAATATCCTTACGGCGGTTCTGGGTGGGGTGAGCCTTGCGCGGACCCGTTGCCAGGAGGCCTCCGAGACCCATCGGCTCCTGACGGATGTGCTCAAGGCCTGCGACCGGGCCAAGGACCTCACCCAGCAGCTCTTGACCTTCTCCAAGGGCGGGGCGCCCGTCATCCGTGTGGCTTCGGTGGTGGATGTGGTTCGGGAGTCCGCCGGGTTTGTGCTTCGGGGCAGCCGGGTGCGCTGCGAAACCCGTTTTGCCGACGACCTCTGGCCTGCGGAGATCGATGCGGGCCAGATCAGCCAGGTGGCCCAGAACCTGATCCTCAACGCGGTGCAGGCCATGCCCCGGGGCGGGGTCATAACCATCGCCGCGGAGAACCACTCCATCAAGGTGGAGAAGGTGGGGCTCCTTCCCCTCAAGGGCGACCGGTATGTGAAACTCACCTTTTGCGACGAGGGGCCCGGCATCCCGGAGGAGATCAGGGATCGGGTCTTCGATCCTTTTTTCACCACCAAGAAAACCGGAAGCGGCCTCGGCCTTGCCACCACCCATTCCATCGTGTCCAAGCACGACGGGCACATCGAGGTGGCGTCCACCCCCGGCCGGGGAACTTGTTTTACCCTCTACCTGCCCGCATCGGAGGAGGCTCTTTCTGAGCCCCTTGAGGCGCAACCCCGGCCCCAGGCCATGGGGCGGGGCCGGATCCTGGTGATGGATGATGAAGAGATGGTCAGGGAGGTGGTGGAGGGCCTTCTGGTCTCCATGGGCTATGAGGTGCTGCTCACCGCAAGCGGTGAAGAGGCGGTGGCCGTTTACAGGGAACGCCATGGCGGGCCGGAACCTGTGGACGTGGTGATCACGGACCTCACCGTGGCCGGTGCCATGGGCGGGCTGGAAGCTGCGGGCATCATCCTGCAACGGGACCCCGATGCCCGGGTGGTGGTCTCCAGCGGCTACTCCAACGATCCGGTGATGGCCGATTACATGGCCCACGGATTCTGCGCGGCCATCGTCAAGCCCTATACCCATGCCGATCTTATGGCCGTGATCTCCGCCGCCATGGAGGGGTGACGCCTTGCGGGCGCGCCTGCCCGGGATATATCCCTACACTTGAGGTCGGGACTTTGGTATAGTACAGCCCTTTCCGGCCCGGAGGTGACACGACCGTCGGGGCCGGACCCGGAACTGTCAAGGCGTTTTCCCCAGTGTTTTTATTCAAGGGGAGGCGCTTCGTAACGAACGCATCACAACAGCCGGCATCAGGGGTGACGGAAGAAAAAAACGGTTTGCGCAGGACGCCCGGAAGGGGGCTTTCGAAAAGGCGCCGGGCGCAGGCAGGTTTTTATGGATTGGTTTTCATGACATACAGAGTTGCAATCAACGGATATGGTCGTATCGGGCGATGTATTTTGCGGGCCCTTTACGAGTCGGGTCACCGGGACGACCTGGTGATCGTGGGGATCAACGAGCTTTCCGATATCGAGTCCATCGCCCACCTGACGAAGTACGATTCCACCCACGGGCGGTTTGACGGGGAGGTCTCCTGCGAGGGGCACACCCTGGTGGTCAACGGGGACCCCATTGCCGTCACCTACCAGAAAGAGCTCTCACGCCTGGCCTGGGACCGGCTGGATGTGGACGTGGTGTTGGAGTGCACCGGGTGTTTTACCCGGCGCGCCATGGCCGAGAAGCACATCGAGGCCGGTGCGAAAAAGGTGGTCTACTCCTGTCCGGCCGAACCGGACGTGGACGCCACCATTGTGTACGGCACCAACCACGACACCCTGAAAAAAGAGCACACCGTTATCTCCAACGCCTCATGCACCACCAACTGCATTGTGCCGGTGATCAAGACCCTGGACGAGTCCTTCGGCATTGAAAGCGGGGTCATCACCACGGTTCACTCCATGATGAACGATCAGCCGGTCATCGATGCCTACCATGACCAGGACCTCCGCAAGACCCGGAGCTCCAGCCACTCCATCATCCCCGTGAACACGGGGCTTGCCAAGGGGCTGGATCGCATCCTCCCTCACCTTGAGGGGCGCTTTGAAGCCTTGGCCCTGAGGGTGCCGACCCTCAACGTCTCGGCCATGCAGCTCACCGCCCAGGTGCGGGAGAAGACCGATGCCAAAGCCGTAAACGAGGCCCTGTACAAAGCGGCCCATAACGGGATGAACGGCATCCTGGGCTACACCGAGGTGCCCCTGGTCTCCTGCGACTACAACCACGACCCCCGCTCCTCCGTGGTGGACGGCACCCAGACCCGTGTCTCCGGCCACACCGTGAGTGTCCTGGCCTGGTTCGACAACGAGTGGGGCTACGCCAACCGCATGCTGGACACCACCCTGGCCCTCATGCAGGCCGAAGCGTAAGAATTCTGTCAGAACGCCCCGCGCCCGAAGGGGATCCCCAGTTTTCTCAGTCGGTGGCGCAGGGTGCTGGGGTGGATGCCCAACAGGGCGGCCGCCCCGTCTTCCCCTTGGATTTTTCCCCCGGTTCGGGTCATCATGTGGCTCAGGTGCCGGCTGATCACCGCATCCAGGTTGGTGGGCCCTTCCTCGGCCGGGAGGGCTGCCGGTTCGCGGACAAGTCCTTGGGGCGCCGCCACCTCGGCAAAGAGCAACGGGGTGTCGCGGTCCCCGGAGTAGTTGCGGATGATCTCCCGTTCCACGATGTTCTCCAGCTCCCGGACATTGCCGGGCCAGTGGTGGCCCTCCGACGCTCAAGGCGGCCGGCACCGGGCGGTAGGGCAGCTTCATCTCGTGGCTCTTTTTTTCGATGAAATGGTTTACCAGGGCCGGAATGTCGGCCTTTCTCTCCCTTAAGGGGGGGATGGTCAGGGGAAAGACGTTGAGCCGGAACCAGAGGTCTTTCCGAAAGGTGTTCTCCTTGACCATGCTCTCCAGCCTCCGGTGGGTGGCGGCGATGATCCGTACATCCGCCTTGATGGGCTCCGTGCCCCCCACCCGTTCAAACTCCTTGGTCTGAAGCACTCGCAGCAGCCTCACCTGGGCTGCCTGGGGCAACTCCCCGATCTCATCTAAGAACAGGGTCCCCCCGTGGGCCCGCTCGAACCGTCCCCGTTTCCGGGAGAGGGCGCCGGTGAAGGCCCCCTTTTCATGGCCGAAGAGTTCGCTGTCCAGAAGGCTCTCGGGAATGGCCCCGCAGTTGACCTTGATGAAAGGGCCCTTTGACCGCGATGAGTTGTAATGAATCGCGTTGGCGATGACCTCCTTTCCCACCCCGGTTTCCCCCAGAAGAAGCACCTGGCTGTCCAGGGGCGCCACCTGCCGCACCTTTTCCATTACCTCCCTCAGCCCGAAATGTTCCCCGATGATGGTGTCCCCGCTCATGCGGTGGAGTTCGTTTGTCAGAAAACGGTTGTCGTCCTTGAGCATCTCCTGAAGTCGAAGCACCTCCTGGTAGCGCAGGGCGTTGCTCATGGCCACGGCAAAGGGGTCGTGGAGCAGGGAGAGGAGCCGGGCGTGTTCTTCGGTGAACTGCCCCTCCTTCAAGGCGCTCACCGCCACCACCCCCAGTCGCTGGTTTTTGGTCATGAGGTGAAGGACGGCTGAAGAGAAGACGGAGTCGATGCCCACGTGGGCCGCCACCCGCTGGGCCACGGGGTTGTCTTCCGGGCGGTTGCTCAAGGTGGTCTGGCTCCACTGGGATTCGATGAAGGCCACCTCACGGTCGGAGATCTCCACAATGGTTCCCGGTGCCATAAGGGGAAAGCCCGCCTGGGCCACGGTGCAGATGCCCGGGATGGATGTGTCCAGATAGTCCATGGTGATGTTTTCGGCCGGCATGTAGCGTTGCAGAAAGACCAGGCATTCCTGCAGGGCTTCGCCAATGTCGATGCTTCCGCAGATGGCCAGGGTGCCCTGGTGGAAAAAGCTGATGTCGTCGGTTCTGGGCATGGCGTTACTCCAATGGAAAAGGCGGGATTCACCCATAAGGTCCGCCGCAATGGGAAGGTGCGGCAGTAAAAGTGTCATATACGATATGTACCGAAAGAGGGTGCCGTATGCAACATATGAAAATGTTGTATATGACATTTTTGATTTTGCTTGTGTGTAATGTCCTGAATATACATGAGTAAAAAATATGGCATGCTTTTGGCAAGCTAAAGAAGTGAATCCCGGCGGAGGGGGATGGCTTGGTAACAGCCCCCTGTCACCTTCGGGTGGTTCCCGCCAGGGAGTCCGGGAAAACATCGACACCTGTTCCAGGCCGCCGGTCGCAATGATCCCCCCCCATCTTCAGGGCGGTCGGCCCAAAGGGCGGGCAAGGTGTTTTCCCGGATACATCATGCCTACGCATACGGATGATCAACGGCGAGCCGACTCGCTCGCCCGGTAAATGGAGCAGACTATGAATTGCAGGGAAGAGATCACGGTGAGGTTGACGGACTTGGGCAGCGATCACAAGGTGTCTGCCCTGTTTACACGATTTTGCCATGTGGCCGGACGTGCCTGCAGGCTTTACCGCAACGAGCGCATTGAAAACGACTGGGCCGTGGCCATCGAATGGTCTCAGGTCCGGGATCCCGAGGGTGTAGCGGCCCAGCGGGATCTGGTCTGGGCCCTGGAGGATTTGGGCCATGTGCATGTCTCGTTTTGGAAGGCAAAGGGCTAACGCGGAGATTTTATGGGAAACCGATCGGATCAAGGTGGCCGCAATGCTATGGCGGTCGGTTATTGTGAAATATCCGGGTTAGGGGACTCTCGCCCCTTCACAATTAAACACAGGAACGATGGAATGATGAAACGAACAGGACAGATAAACATACGGGGAGCGGCGGCCCTTGTGGCAGGGATGATGTTGGCCCTGGCCTCGGCCGGATGCTCGGAGAGCGAGGCCAACAAGGTGCAGGAGAACAAGACAATCCGTCCCGTGAAGGCGGTGACGTTGTGTCGGCCCGGCGAGAACGCCGCGTGGCGCTTTCCCGGTACCGTCCGCTCCCTGAGGGACGTGGATCTCTCCTTTCGGGTGGGCGGTCCTGTGGTGACCCTGGCCGTGGACAGGGGAGAAAAAGTGCGGAAAGGAGAGGTTATCGCCCGCATCGATCCGCGGGACTTCGAGGTCAAGGTGGCCACCCTCACCGCCAGCCTGACCGTGTCCAGGGCCCAGTTGAAAGAGGCGGAGCTCCAGTACCGGCGCTACAAGACCCTGCGCGCGGAGAGCGCCGCGGCCCAGGCCACTTTCGACAGCATCACCGCCACCTATGAGGTGGCAGGGGCCAGTGTGGATGCCGCGGAAAAAAATCTGGAAGAGGCAAAGAACAGCCTGGCCGATACAGTGCTCATCGCCCCCTTTGACGGGTATGTGCATGAAAAATTTATCGAAAACCACGAGACCGTGGCCCAGGGCCAGCCCGTTATCTCCCTTGTGGACCTGGATCACATGGAGGTGGAGGTGGCCATCCCCGAAGGGATGCTCCCCATCGTCAAGCGCATCGGCGGCATCGCCTGCCGGTTTGACGCCCTGCCCGGTGAGACCCTGGCCGCAACGGTCAAGGAGCTCTCCAAGAACCCCAACCCCTCCAACCGTTCTTATCCCCTTTACCTGACCCTCAATGAGAATGCGGGGCACCGCATCCGTCCGGGCATGGCCTCGGAGGTGACCCTCACCGCAAGGGATGTGGAGGCAGGGTTTGCCGTTCCGGAGACCGCGGTGGTGAACACCGTGGAGGAAGGCAGCTTTGTCTGGGTGGTGGACGAAAAGGAGATGGCGGCACGTCAGGTGTCGGTGGAACTCCTGGGCGCGGACCGCAAAGGCCTGCGTATCGACGGCCCCCTGGAAGAGGGGATGCAGGTGATCGCCGCCGGTGTGCGGGGCCTTTCCGACGGGCGCAAGGTGAAGGTCCTGCCCGAGGTGAGCCCCACCAACGTGGGCGGTGAAATGTAGAGACAAGCCCTCTGCCGTCAACGCCGGATTCTCCCCTGAGGCACGAAGACGGTTTGTGGTGCATCAACCTGATTGGTCGAACTTTTCAAACGTTTGGCTCCCGGCAGACCGCCGGAGGCACGTTTTGATCTAAAAAAAGGAAAGAAGGGATGACGTTGCCCGATTTTTCGTTACGTAATCAAACCACCGTGATGTTTGCCATGGTGCTCCTGCTCCTGGGGGGCATCTGGGGCTATTTTCGCCTGGGCAAGCTGGAAGATCCGGTCTTCACGGTGAAAACGGCCATGGTGATGACCGTGTATCCCGGGGCCTCTCCCCATGAGGTGGAGCAGCAGGTGACTCGGCTTATCGAGGAGGCGGTGCAGGGCGCCGACGAGGTGGACAAGGTGCGCTCGGAATCCCGTGCCGGGCTCTCCCTGGTCTACGTGGATTTAAATGAGTGGGTCCGCTCCGACGACCTCCAGCAGCTCTGGGACATGTTGAGGCGCAAGGTGACGGCCGTCCAGGGCCAGCTCCCCGAGGGCGCCCTGCCCTCGGAGGTGATGGACGACTACGGGGATGTGTACGGGCTGTTTATGGCCTTGTCTGCCGACGGGTACTCCCTGGCTGAGCTTAAAGAGTACGCCGATTACATCCGCCGCGAGCTTATGCTGGTGCCCGATGTGGAGCGGATCACCTTTTACGGCATCCAGCCCGAGGTGGTAACCGTGGATGTCTCCCGGGCCAAGTGCGCCTCCCTGGGTATCCCTCCGTCCCGCATTGCGTCCATGCTCCAGGCCCAGAACACCATGGCCCCGGCCGGGGCCATGGACGTGGGAAGCCTCCGGGTGCGTATCCAGCCATCCGGGGCCTTTGGGTCGGTGGATGAGATCGGGGAGCTGGTGATCCAGGGGCAGGGCGAGGAGCAGGTGCTCTTGAAGGACCTGGCCACCATCACCCGCGAGTATCTGGACCCTGCCGAGCCCCTGATGCGGTTTAACGGCAACCCGGCCATCGGCATTGCCGCGTCAGCGGCAGACGGTGCCAACGTGGTCACCATGGGGGAGGCGGTGAACGCGCGCCTGACGGAGCTCATGGCGGGCCTTCCCGTGGGCATTGAGCTCCACAAGGTCTACTACCAGTCCGACTTCGTCAAGGACAAGATCAAGGGGTTCATGCTTAACCTGGCCGAGTCCGTGGCCATTGTCATCGGGGTGCTTCTCGTGACCATGGGGCTGCGCAGCGGGCTTATCATTGCCGCCAACCTGGTTCTGTCCATCATGGGGACCTTTATTGTGATGCTGGTCTGGGGCATCGACCTGCAGAAGATCTCCCTGGCCGCCCTTATCCTTGTGATGGGGATGATCGTGGACAACGCCATCGTGGTGGCCGACGCCGGGCTGGTGAACCTGCAAAAGGGGATGACGCGACACAGCGCCATTGCCGAGCCCACCCGCCAGAGCGCCGTGCCCCTTTTAGGGGCCACCATCATCGCCTGCCTGGCCTTTTTTCCCATTTACATGGCCCCCACCAACACCGGGGAGTTCTGTGCCAGCCTCTTTCAGGTGGTGGCCATTGCCCTGATGTTCAGCTGGTTCCTGGCCATGTCCCAGACCCCGGTGTTCTGCTACCGGTTTCTCACCGTTCCCGAAGGCAAGGGCAGTGAGGATCTTCACAGCGGGCCCACATACCGTATCTACAAGCGATTGCTGGACACGGCCCTTCGCCATCGCCTGTTGACTCTGGGGCTGATGGTCGGGTTGCTGGTCCTGGCCGGGGCCGGTATGGGGATCGTGGAGAAGCGTTTCTTCGCCGATGCCGACACCGCCCAGTTCGTGGTGGACTACCGACGCCCGGAAGGCTCCCGCATCGACATGGTCTCCGAGGACCTGAAACTCGCCGAAGCCTTTGCCATGGAGATGGAGGGCGTCACGGGCGTGGCCACCTGCGTGGGCCAGGGGCCCCCCCGGTTCATGAACGCCGTCAACCCCGAGCCCAAGATGGCCAACTACGGCCAGCTGATCATCAACGTGGAGGATTACCGGGAGATCAGCGGGATGATGGAGGAGCTGGCCCGGTGGTTTGCCGAGTATCTTCCCGAGGGTGAGCCTCACATCACCAAGTACATCAGCGGGCCCAAGGCCGACTACCGGGTGGAGGCACGATTCACCGGCCCCGACCCCGCGGTGCTGCGTTCCCTGGCCGAGCAGGCCCGGGAGGTGATGGCCGACACCCCCAATGCCATCAACATCACGGACGACTGGCGGGAACGCTCCCTGGTCTGGGAGGCCCTGTATGTCCAGAACAAGGGGCGCCGTGCCGGAGTGGAGCGAACGGATCTGGCCCGGGATCTCCTGGGGGGCACCGACGGGGTGACCGTGACCAGCTACCGGGAGCATGACGAACTCATCCCGGTGAAGGTGGTCTACTCCTCACCGGACCAGACCGACCTTGCGGCCCTGCCGGTGTGGGGTGTCTCTGACGCCGGGGTCCCCGTGGCCCAGGTCACCGAAGGCAGCGACTTTTTCTGGGAAGATCCCGTGATCCGCAGGTACAACCGCCGCCGCGTGATCCGCGCCCAGTGCGATCCCGCGGGAACCATGACCTCCGATACCCTGCTTCAGCAGATCCGGCCCCGGGTGGAGGCCATCCCCCTGCCTGCCGGGTACACCCTGGAGTGGGAAGGGGAGTACGAGCTCTCCAAGGACAGCAACGAAGGGGTCAGTGCCTTTCTGCCGGTGAGCCTCGTGGCCATGGTGATGATCCTGGTGTGGCTTTTCAACGGGGTCCGCCAGCCGCTGATGATCATCACGATCCTGCCCCTTGCCCTGGTGGGCATGTCAGCGGGGCTGCTGATTTTCGGCCAGCCCTTCGGGTTCCTGGCCATGCTGGGGGCGTACAGCCTCATCGGCATGATGATCAAAAACGCCGTGGTGCTCATCGACCTCATCGATGAAGACATCAAGGGCGGAAAAGACCCCCTGGCAGCCGTGAAAGAGGCGTCCCTGAACCGCATGCGGCCGGTGATGATGGCTTCCGTAACCACGATATTCGGGATGATCCCCCTGATTTTCGACGTGATGTTCGTCTCCATGGCGGTGACCATCATGGTGGGGCTGGCCTTTGCAACGGTGCTTACCCTGGTGGTGATTCCGGTGCTCTACACACTTTTTTTCAGGATCCGGACGGACAGGACCGCAGGGGAGGTGGCAGCATGATGGCAAAACGGATTGTGGGATTCTTTTTAGGAGCGGCCTGTGTCGCGCTGTGCGCGGCCGGGCCTGCCGGAGCCGCGGAACAGATGAGCATCGAGGAGGCCGTGGCCGAAGCCCTGCGAAGCAACCCGGCTGTGACCGGTGCCGACGCCGAGGTGGCGGCCTCCAGGGAGGCCCTCACCAGCGCCCGGGCCGATCGGCTGCCCACCCTGTCGGCCGGGTACTACTGGACAAACCATAACCGGGAACCGATCCAGAAGAGCGCGTGGGGAACCTTTCCCGCAGGCTACAAGGAGGAGGCCGGTTGGGATGTACAGCTCGTGCAGCCCCTGTTTTCGGGCTACGCCCTGAAGACGGCCCATGACCTGGCCCGGCTCGGGGTGGACACCGAAGAGCTGAACCGCCGGGAGACCCTCCAGCAACTGGCCCTCAGCGTGCGGCAGGCCTGTCATCGCCTACTCCTTGCCAAGCGGCTCCAGACCGTGGCCGAGGACGAGGCGACTCCCACCCCCATGCGCGTGGCTGTGGGGGACCACGGAGCAGGGTTTGATCCCCCTGAACGATCTCTTGAAAGCGGAGGTGGCCCTTGCAGAGGCGGTTCAGAACCGCAACCTGGCCGAGTCGGAGACGGACAAAGCCCGTATTTCGGTTAATCGGTTGTTGCATCGCGACCCCTTTGAGCCCCTTGCCATTGCCGACAGGCATGCGCCCCCCATCTGGGCCCAGAGCAGCGAGGAACTCGAAGCCCTGGCCGTGACGCGGCGACCGCTGGTGGCCCTTCTGCGCCTGGGGATCCGGGAGGCAACATTGGGGGAGACGGCGGCCAAGAGTGCCTATTACCCCAGGGTCGACCTGGTGGGGCGCTACGCAAAGGCCGGGGACGGCCCCATTCCCGATGACAACGCCTTTACCCATTCGGACTCGGCCAGCATCACCCTGCAGGCATCATGGACCCTCTGGAACTGGGGCAAGACCGGTGCCAACGCAGCAGAGCAGGCCCAGCGCAGGCGGTCTGTGCAGGCCTCTCTGGCAGATGCCGAGGCCGCGGTGAAACAGGATGTGCAAAACGCGCTTCTGGATCGGACCGTGGCCCTGAAGAACATCACCACCGCCGAGAAGTCCCGGGCCCAGGCCCGGAAGAACTGGCGGATTACCCGGGTGCAGTACGACCAGCAGGTGGCCACCTCCACCGACGTCATCGACGCCCGGACCTACCTTACATCAGCCGATTCCAATTACTATCAGGCCCTCTATGCCTACATGGATGCCCTGGCCGTGTTGGATTACGCCACGGAAGTCCCCTGCGGCGTTTGGCCGGGCGGCAGGGAAAACAGCTCCGGTATGAACGGGGATGGATACCTCTCTGCCGGGGTCGGGAAAGAACCACCGAACCGACACGGCCTGTGCCGTGGCAAGGCCCCTTTAGGGGCATCGTAACGATACGACGGGGCCTTTACGGCTCCGTCATCCGGTTTCGAAAGGCCTGAACACCCTTTCGGAAAGTAAGTCTCCTTGGCGTGCAGGGAGGAGCGCGGTTGGGCTCCTCCCTGCTTTTCGCGTCCTGATTTCCATGGAGTTATTGAAAAACGCGACCCGCCCAAAGCGAGTCGAATCGTTGTACCTATGAATCGTGAGCGTCAGAGTATGGAATCCCCTTGTTCGTTGACTTCGTTGAGCGGCACCTTTGCCCGCTATTTTTTTTACGCGTTCCTTGCCGGGGCCATGGCCCTGTGCATCACCTGGGAAGCCCTGAACACGCCTTCCGCCTATCTCTTCGGAGAGGACTCGCTGCTGGAGGCCCTGCAGGTGGCGGCCCTTTTTTTTACCATGGTGTGTGCCTGGACCGCAGGCCACCGGGATCCTTCGCCGAACCCGGTGGCCACCATGCTGGTGGGGGCGGCCGCCATGGCCGGGATACGCGAGTTTGATTTCTGCCTGGACCGGTATCTCTTTGACGGCGGCTGGCAGGTCCTTGTGTGCCTTACCGCGCTGCTCACAGCTGTTTCCGTGTATCGAGACCGGGAAGCGCTCCTGGACTCCCTCCATGGGTTTGTGGGCAAGCCCAGCTTCGGGCTCATGGTGGGCGGGTTTGTTACCGTGTTTGTCTTCTCCCGGCTCTTCGGACGCCAGGTGCTCTGGCGGGGCATCATGGGTGACGGGTACATGCCGGTGGTGAAAACCGCGGTGGAGGAGGGCACCGAACTCCTCGGATACACCCTGATTTTTATCGGCTCACTGGAGTTCCTCCGGGAGTCCCGCTGTGCCAGTGTTGTGTATAATGCGATTGATCATGTGAGGGGAAATGGGATAGACTGAAAGGCAATGGAAGCGTGGCTGGTTTCACGTCGCTTCGTGCATGGAGCAGACCCAGGGCATCGGGTCTGTCGATGAGATCGGAGGGAGCATGATGAGTCAGGAACAGGCGACCATACGCCGGATGGATCAGGAAGATTTGGCCATTGCCATTGCATGGGCGGGCCAGGAAGGGTGGAACCCCGGAATTCACGACGGGGCCTGTTTTTACGCCTGCGACCCCGAAGGCTTCTGGATCGCCGAGGTGGACGGCGAGCCCGTGGCGCTTCTCTCATCTGTTCGGTACGCGGCCCGTCTCGGGTTCCTTGGCTTTTACCTTGTGAGGCCGGACTGCCGGGGCATGGGCGTGGGGCGCGTGGTGTGGCGCCAGGGAATGGACTCCCTGGAGGGCTGCACCGTGGGGCTCAACACCGCCGCTTCCTGCGAAGCCAAATATCAGAAGATGGGCTTTCAAACCGCCCACCACGTGATCCGCTATCGCGGGGGCGCAGGGGGCGTGCTCCAGGCCGATCCTTACCTGCTTCCCCTCACCGATATCCCCTTTGACCGGGTCGTGGCCTTTGACACCACCTTTTTCTTCTCCAGCCGGGAGGCCTTCCTCGCTTCCTGGATCACGCGCCCCGGCGTTATTGCTTTAGGGATCCTCCAGGACGGCCACCTTGCCGGATACGGCGTGCTGCGCCAGGCCTGGGACGGCTTCCGCATCGGGCCCCTGTTTGCCCTGAACCCCTCCCATGCCCACAGACTCTACATCGCCCTGAAAGCCTACGGCGGCGAAGGCCCGGTCTACATGGATATCCCCGACGCCAACCCCAACGCCATGGAGCTGGCCGAATCCTTTGGCATGGAACCCGTCAAAAAAACCGTGCGCATGTACTCCGGCGACCCTCCCTCGCTGCCCCTTTCAGGCATCTACGGCCTGACCTCCCTGGAGCTGGGGTAAAAGCTCAAAAAAGCCTCCGGCGACCCGCCGGAGGTAAAGCTGAGTGGTTACAAAAAAAGGGCGTGATTACGGAATCGCGCATTGTGTTGATTGTCCGGTGGCGCCGTTATTTGTCCTTGGTAAAGTAGAGCACCAGGCTCTTGCCCATGACCGGGTTGAGGAGCCTGTCCATGAATTTTGTGATCTTGGGCTGGGAGAGGATGTCCCACTCCAGGAACCGTTTGTACAGGTTCACGGCCCAGTGGTCGGTACGGGTGGGGCCCACGAGGCATTTCAACCACCAGTAGGGGGCGTGGATGCTGTGGGCGTGGTGGGCGTTCCAGTAGGAGGCCCCCTGTTTTTCGATGAGGCTCACCAGGGGCTTTTTCTTGTAGATGCGCACATGGCCCATGTTGGCATTGAAGTATTCATCGGAGAGGAGCCAGCAGATCTTTTCGGGCCAGAAGCGGGGGACGGTCACCACCAGGTTGTGGCCGGGTTTCAGTACCCTTAAGATCTCTTTGGCCGCGGCGTCGTCATTGGGGATGTGCTCCATCACCTCCGAGCAGAGGACGATGTCGAAGCTGTCGTCGGCAAAGGGCAGGTTGGTGATGTCGGCCATGGTAAAGGCCCAGGAGCCCCCTTTGTGAGCGCCCAGGTGGTCGTGGAACTGAAGCCGCTTGACGCCCTGCTGCAGGTCTTCGTGGGAGAGGTCGGCGCCGATGGCGGTGACCTTCTCGTATTCGTAGGCGGCGCTGATGTGGCGGCCCGGGCCGCAGCCGATGTCCAGGATTCGGTAGCCGGGTTTGACGTCCAGTATGTTAAATTTTACGGTGATCACGGATGGCCTCCCTGTACGCTGCCACGGTCTGCTCGGCGGCGTTTTTCCATGTAAACTGTTCCTGAACGCGCTTGTAACCTGCTTCGCCCAGCTCCTTTGCCTTGTCGGGGTTGTCCAGCAGATGGCAGATGGCCTCTGCAAGGGCCTCGGGGTTTTCAGGCGGCACCAGCATGGCCGCGTCCCCTGCCACCTCGGGCAGGGCACCGCCGGTGGTGCTGATCACCGGGATCCCGCTGGCCATGGCCTCGCCCACGGGCAGGCCGAAGCCTTCGTACACGGAAGGGACTACGGCGATGGACGCCTTGGCGTAATGCTCCCGGAACTCTTCGTTTGAGACCCGGCCCGTGAAGTCGATGAGGTGGCCCATGTCCAGCTTTTTCACCAGCTTTTCAATGCCGCCTCCCTCCTTGGGGGTGCCGATGACGGTGAGCCTGATGTCCCGGTGCTTGCTGATGGTGTGCACGGCCTGAAGGAGGTAGTAGAGGCCCTTTAAGGGCTGGTCCGCGCTGTTGGTGACGATGAGCCGGTTGGGTTCGCGCTGGATGTGGGGCAGCGGGTAGAAGAGTTCGGTGTTGATGCCGTTGGGCACCACGTGGAAGCGCTCTGCCGGGACGTCGAACTCGGCGTGGATGTCGTCGAAACTCCAGACGGTGATGAACTTGGGAAGGCGCCTGACCACCCGTTTCTGCATGCCGATGAAGGAGTACCACCTCAGGTGTTTCACTTTTTTCCAGAAACTTCGTACACTGCGTACCGCGATCTGGCGGTCCCGGGTGATGGGGTGGTGGATGGTGGCCACGGTGGGAACCAGGCGGCTCAGGGCCAGGATGCCGTAGGAGAGGCTCTGGTTGTCGTGGATGATGTCGAATTCGTGGACCCTGTGCTTCAGGTGGTTGTACGCCCTGTACCCGAAGGTTTCGGGCTCCGGGTACCCCATGGTGGAGATGCTCAACCATTCCATGAGGTTAATTGGGTTTTTTAGCTCTCCCACAGTAGGGGTGCGAAAGGGGTTTTCCGCGTTGTACAGGTCCAGGCAGTCCAGCATGGTGAGCTTGGCCTTGGAATCCAGGAGGGGATCCGGGGGCCCGGCCACCACCTCCACGTGGTGACCCAGTTCGGTGAGGGCCCGTGCGAGGTTCCTCACATAGACACCCTGGCCGCCGCAATGGGGATTGCTGCGGTAACTGATCATACAGATGCGTAACGGGCGGCTTGCTTCACGGGTCATACCGCCACCTCCAACGAATGAAACCTGATGTCCTTGCACATAACACACTCCTCACCTTCTGCGGGTGCCGGCCACCGCCGCTCCCAGGGTACTGCCATTACTTACGGATATGCTCCGGGGCCCTCAAAACAGCCGTGAACCGCGGCGAAAGCATAAGAAACTATACTTACCCAACGGCTCGAAACGAGGTCAAGCACTTTTTAGGTTGTGGTAAAAATGGTCTCTGAGACAATCAATGATCGATAAACAAAGCACATCTTAAGGGCCGAGGAAGCGTCTTCTTCTTGCAGGGGGCGCTTCTCCCTGATAGCTAATGGGATATCCCCGGGCAACGACCCGCCGAGATACCGACAACAGCAAAGGAGACACCCAAATGAAAGATCCCATCGACGCCTACTGGCGACTGCGCCTGGAATCCGTGAAGGAGCGCCTGGAGGCCAACAACTTCACGGTCTTTATCGCCGATGCACCTGAAGACGCCAAAACCATCGTGGAAGAAGAGATCCTGGCCAAGTCCGACGCCAAGAGCATCTCCTGGGGCGGTTCCCTCACCCACGTGTCCACCGGGGTGTATGAGATGCTGAAAAACCGGGACGACCTGGATGTCCTCGACACCTACGACAAGAAAGGCTTTACACCGGAGGAGGTGGGGGAGCGCCGCAGGCAGTCCCTTCTCTCCGATATATATGTGACGGGCACCAACGCCGTGGCCGAAGACGGCTACCTCGTGAACCTGGACATGGTCGGCAACCGCATCGCAGCCCTTACCTTCGGGCCCAGGGAGGTGGTGATCCTTGTGGGGCGCAACAAGATCGTTCCCGACCTTGAATCCGCCATGGACCGCGTCAAAAACTACGCGGCCCCGGTGAACGCCATGCGCCTGGACATGAAAACCCCCTGCGCCAAAACCGGCGTGTGCCAGGACTGCAAGAGCCCGGCACGTATCTGCAACACCTGGACCATCACCGAAAAGTCCTTTCCCAAGGGCCGGGTGAAGGTGATCCTTATCAACGCGGACCTGGGATTTTAGCATTTCGGGCCGTGGTCGCCGGAGTTCTTCCGGGCAACGTGCAATAAGAAAAAATCTGTGATATTGTCCGGCACGGCTGGGATTGACGAGTTCGATCCCAGCCCTTTTTTTATGTCGTCGACATGCAGCGTGTTTTCCCTGGACGGGTGGCCTTTCACGAGGGTGACGGGGGCTTTTCTTTGGATGCGGCTGTGTGTGGTCCGATATGTCGGCCGGAGAAATCGGCCTCAACCCAAAGACAAGACAGAAGGTGGTAGACCCATGGTCGTAGATTTCAAGAAAGTGAGCTATATCCTTGCCCAGAGCATCGGCGGTGACTTCCGGCGCAAGGGCTTCGACATCGACGCGGATATTTTCTGCGATTCCTTCAGAGCAGCCATGAAAGGCGAGCAGCCCACCATGCCCGCAGGTGAGATGCAGCAGGTGATGATGGCCTTCCAGCAGCACATGCAGGAAGAGATGCAGAAGGCCAAGGACGAAGTCGGCGAGAAGAACCGCGCCGAGGGCCGGGCCTTCCTCGGCGAAAACGCCAAGAAAGAGGGCGTGGTGGTCACCGACTCCGGTCTTCAGTACACCGTGGTGGAAGAGGGCACCGGCAAGACCCCCAGTGCCAAGGACCAGGTCACGGTTCATTACGAAGGCCGTCTCCTTGACGGTTCCATCTTCGACAGCTCTTACAAGCGTGAGCAGCCCGCCACCTTCCCCGTGAACAGGATGATCGGGTCGGCCGAAGCCCTTCAGCTCATGAAGGAAGGGGCCAAGTACGAGCTGGTGATCCCCGCCTCCATCGGCTACGGCGCCCAGGGCGCAGGGGACGCCATCGGTCCCAACGCCACCCTGTGCTTCACCGTGGAGCTGATCAAGGTTCTCGGCTAAGTCGATTCAATTCGGCAGGCATGAAAAAACCTCCGGGGCCTTGGGCTTCGGAGGTTTTTTTATTGGTCAAAAAACAAGCCGAATGGGTTTCCGACGTTGTCGCCATGTTGTTGCAGGCCCGATATGCTGACTCGGACGGGCAGGGCTTCAACGTTTTTTTTGAGGCCCATTGAATTACGACACAATGGTGTCATAATACCTGCCGTATACTCCATCCAGGCGATGAAAAGATGTTTCATCATACATGGTAGTCACATCAATTGATTTGGAGGATGGAAGAATGACAGCACCTACTTTTTGCCAGAGCTGCGGCATGCCCGTATCGGAAAAAGACCTCATGGGAACCGAAATCGACGGTTCGCTTACCGGTGAGTACTGCACCTACTGCTACCAGAAAGGTGCGTTCGTCCAGGATGTCACCATGGAGGAGATGGTTGAGGCCTGTGTTCCCCATATGGTGGCCTCGGGCATGCCCGAGGAGGAGGCAAGGACTCTTATGAAGACGACGTTACCGACCTTGAGTCGGTGGAAGTAAGAAACACTTCAGCGTCAGTTTCCCACCGTCATTCGTTGGTTTGACGAAACCGCGAAGACCACGATCAGGAGGACGTTCAGCTGGATGAAGACAGATCGGCTCCTTTCCATCACCCTTTACCTGATCAATCGGAAAAAAGCCACGGCCCGTGAGTTGGCGGATCATTTTGAGGTGTCTTTGCGGACCATTCAGCGGGACATGGATTCGCTGGGGCGGGCCGGGGTGCCCATCTATGCGGACCGTGGGAAGGCGGGGGGCTACCGCATCATGGATGGGTACACCGTGGACCGGCAGTTTTTTGCCCCGGATGAGCTGAAAACCATCACATCCCTGGTGGGGCGGCTTCACGAGCTGTTCGGGGATTCGGGGTTCCGGGGGACAAAAGAGAAGCTTTTGAGTCTTGCCTCCGGAGCCGGGGCCCGGTTTGCCCACGAGACCCTGATCATGGATGTCACACCCTGGGGCATCGATGAGGGGACCCGCGAACTTTTCAGGACGGTCCACAAAGCCGTGGAAGCAAGGCGGGTGCTTCAGGTGCGTTACGCTTCTGCAACAGGCGAAATCACCGAGCGGGAGATTGAGCCCCTGTCCGTTATCATCAAGGGGGCTGCCTGGTATCTCTACGGGTTCTGCCGCCTTCGAAAGGCCCTCCGGATCTTCAAACTGACCCGCATGGTATGTGCGGAACAGTTGGAGACTGTTTTTTCACCGGATATCCACCCACCTTACAGGGAGAAGGGGCAGCCCGAGGTCGACACACGGCCCCGGACCCTTTTTGTTCTTCGCTTCGCCCCGTCGGCCAGGGGGCGCATCACCGATTACGCCAGTTCTGAACATCTTCACCCCATGCCGGACGGCTCCACCATGGGTTTTTTCCCTTTCCCGGAAGACGAGTGGGTGTACAGCTTGATCCTGGGGTTCGGTCCCCTTGTGGAGGTATTGGAACCTCCCAGGGCAAGGGCACGGATCCGGGAGCTGGCCAAAACGCTTTGCTCTGTCTATGATTGATGTGAGTGCTGGATGATTTTCAGGGGTTATTTGAACGTGTATTGCACCCCGGTACCGATAATCCAGAGATCCTTTTCATAGGTGACGTCGTGGCTGTCGGTTTCATCCATGTAGAAGAATTTCGTGACCCCGACGTTGAACCTGAGCCCCGGCGAGGGCGCCGCCATGAATCCTGCCGATATGCCGTGGAAGGTGTTTTTTGAAAGGGTGGGGGAGTAGTCCTCCTTGCCGATGCCGGACTCGGCAAAGCTGTAGCCACAACTGATTTTGAAGGTGTCGCTGAGGGCGTATTCGGCGGCAAGGGACGCCTCGAAGGTGTTGTCGAGATCATCCTCATCACCCTCCCAGTTCACCTCCTCGTGCCAGATGTAGTTGAAATCGCTTGCCAGTGTGAGGGCCTCAGATGCCTTCCAGGCCACCCCGAGGGCCGTCATGGCCGGAAAATCCTTTCGGTATGTGTCCCCCTCGCTGCCGAGTTGCCTGGCAAACGCCGGGGCAAGGGAACCTTTCATGGTGTCCACATCCCACTTTACTTTTGTTCTGAATTCATGACGGAACCCGATGTTCCAGGACGGGCCGGGGGAGTCCAAACCGACGATGGGGGCAAACCCGGTGCCCGAGGTATCGTAGTCCAGCATGTTCCCCCCGTCGATCTCATACTCCCTGCTGCCGCTGACAACCCGTCCCACCAGGGAAAGAGAGAGCTTGGTATTGGCCGCAAAGGCCCCGCCCACGTATCCCCCCAGCCAGGCCGAAGTGACCTCTTCCGGGAAGATGGGGCCGGGGGCTTTTCCCCTTGTGGCCACGAGCCCGGCAAGTTGCGTGGCGGTCAAGCCCGAAGCCTTGTCCAGAATGATTCCGTTATCATAGTTGAGGGTGCCACCGCCGCCGATGACCGTGGCTCCGGAAAACAGGCTCCACCGTTTTCCGTTCTTCATGACGAACAGGCCCGGGACAGCCCATGTGGTGGTGGTTGTCTCATGGTCCACGCCCCCTTTGCTGTGGGTGAAGGATTTGGGCATGATCTGGTTGGATACCCAGATATAAGTTCCCTCACCGAGGCGGACGGCACCGGCCGGGTTGTAGAGGGCCGTGTCCACGGAGTCGGTGGCGGCCACACGGGCCGGCATGCGGGTCCACTCGGCACTTAAGTCGGTGTTGTTTTCGATGAGGCTCGCCGGGGCCACCGAGGCCCGGACACAGACCGCCAGCATGGCAAGGGCGGCATACAAACGTCGTTTCATCACTCTCTCCTGATGTTGACTCACTAAAAAAATACGGTAACGACTCAGGTTGCGTTTGCCTCCGGTGGCCCTGCCGGGGTTCAAGCGTTCCAATAGGTTCCGGAGCGTTTTTTGCGGCGGTTTTTCTGAAAGAACGACCTGCCGGAGGCTTTTTGCGTTACGCCGCGAGCTCAGCGTCCTTCAGGGCGCTGGCCGAGATCAGGCCTGCCTTGACCGCGCTTCGGGCGAGGGCCTCGCGGAAGTCGGGGTGGGCGATGGCGATGAGGGCGGCAACTCGTTGCGGGATACTCTTGTGGGCCAGTTCGGCGATGCCGTGCTCCGTGACGATGCACTGGACATCGCTTCGGGGGGTGGTGACGGCGGTGCCCGGTGCAAAGCTCATCTGGATGCGGGAAAAACGCTTCTTTCCGGAGCCGGAGGTGGACTTCAGGGCGATGAAGCTCTGGCCGCCTTTGGAGAGGCGGGCACCGCGGACAAAGTCGAGCTGGCCACCCGTGGCGCTGTGCTGGGCGAACCCGATGGACTCGCTGGAGACTTGTCCGGTGAGGTCCACGGCCAGGGCGTTGTTGATGGAGACGAAGTTGCTGTGGGCTCCGATGATGTTGGGATCGTTGACGTAAGAGGCCGGGTACTGCTCAAAGCAGGGGTTTCGGTGCATGAAGGCGTAATCCTTGGCGGCGCCCATGCCGAAGGCGGAGATGATCTTTCCCGTGTGGAGTTCCTTTTTCGCACCGGTGATGACGCCCATCTCGTGGAGCCTTACCATGGAGGGGGTGAGCAGCTCGGTGTGGATGCCCAGGTCTTTTTTTTCCGACAGGCGGTCTCCGATGGCGTCGGCGAGTTTGCCGATGCCGAGCTGGAGGGTGGCCCCGTCCGGGATCCGTTCGGTGATGAGATCCGCGATGGTCTCTTCAATGGCATCGGGGGAGGTGGCGGGGAGCTCGTCGCAGGGGCGGCTCACTTCGCACAGGGCCGTAACCTCGGACACGTGGACATGGGCCTTGTCACCAAACACGTAAGGGGTCTGGTCGTTGACCTGGCAGTAGATCTTTTTCGAGGCGGTAAGGGCTGCGTGGCCCACCAGGGTGCCGCTAGGTCCCAGGCTCATGTAGCCGTTTTCATCGGGAGGAGAGACCTCCAGGATGGAGGCATCAAAGCCCCCCTGCAGGCTCAGCTCGTACATGCGGCTGAAGTGGATGCTGATGGGAGAGACGCAATCGCCCTGGGCAAGGAGCATGCGTTCGATGGGCCCCATGAAACAGCTGAAGTAGTTGACCTTCTTCTGCTGCTCCGGCGAGAGAAAATCCGGAAGGGTCATGATGAGGGCGGAGTACATGTTCAGGGTGCCGATGTCGGGTGATGCGGTGATGGCGTTGATCAGCTCCAGGGGGAAACTGGCCGCCGGGGAAGCAAAGACCGTGGCGTTTTCGGGCAGGGAGGCGGCAATGGCTTCCGGTGTGGTGAGGCGCTCTGCGTAGGTTTGTTTCCAACTCATGGCTATTCTCCTTTTCGGGTATTTGGATTGCAAACATTGGCCGAAAGGGATATCAATATTCGTGCCGGAAGGAGAAGTGCGGTAACTTCGGCATGTTGGGGATGGCCTGGTTTTGTGAAAATGAAATGTCATGTCATTTGATGCGATATTTCGTTTTAAAAAGGATATATCGCATTGATGAGAGAGGAACGATTTCGAGAAGTTGTGCGCTGCATCTGCGGCAGCCTGGATATCGACAAGGCCCTGTTTGATGTGTATCAGTACCTCAAGGATGAACTCCCCCTGGACGGGGTTATCATCACCCGCTACGAGACCGAGCGGAAACGCGCCCGTCTCATCGCACTGGCCTACGACGGCGGCGGGCACCTGGTGAACGAGTCCTTTCCCATTTCCGATACCGCCTGGGAGAGCATCACCCACTGGCAGCGGGAATCCCGGTCGGCCACCACCCCCTGGATCAGGGACCACACCCACCCCATCAACCGTGAGATCTACAGCCTGGTCAGGACAGTGATCCCCGGGTTCCTTCTGGAAAAAAACGGCGGCAGCTTCTCCTCCATGACCTGCGGGCTCACCGTGGGGCAGACCCTCATCGGCAACCTCACCTTTGCCGTGGAGGGGTTGGACTGCTATCACACCGGCCACGGGGCCATCGTCACCGAAGTGAAGGAGCCCTTTGCCATCGCGTTGTCAAACGCCTTGCGGTACATGGACCTGGTGCAGGACCACAAGGCTCTCCAGCAGGAGAGCCGGATGGACGGGGTGATGGTGGGGGGAGATACCGGCCTTCGGGAGGTGCGTTCCCTGGTCTCCCAGGTTGCCCCCACAGACACGCCGGTGCTGCTTCTGGGAGAGACGGGAACGGGCAAGGAGGTGGTGGCCGGGGAGGTGCACAAGCTCTCCAGCCGTTCGGGAGCCCCCCTGATTCGCCTCAACTGCGGTGCCATTCCGGACTCCCTGGTGGACTCGGAGCTTTTTGGGCATGAGAAAGGGGCCTTTACCGGCGCCATCGAGATGAAACCCGGGCGGTTTGAGCGGGCAAACGGCGGCACCCTGTTTCTGGATGAGATCGGGGAGCTGCCCCCCGCTGTGCAGGTGAAACTCCTTCGGGTGATCCAGAGCGGGGAGTTTGAACGGGTGGGGGGAGGGGAGACCCTTCGGGCCGATGTACGGATCATCGCCGCCACCCATCGCAACCTGCCCCAGATGGTTGCCGACGGCAGGTTTCGCCAGGACCTCTGGTACCGACTCAACATTTTTCCTGTCCGGATTCCCCCGCTGCGTGAGCGCAAGGAAGATATTCCCCTGCTCCTTGATCACTTTATCCGCGCCAAGGTCCGGGAGATGAACCTCGGTACGTCCTCTGCCATGGCCAAAGGGGAACTGGATGCCCTCATGGCCTATGATTGGCCCGGTAATGTGCGCGAGCTGCAGAACCTGGTGGAGCGGGCCCTGATTCTCTCCCAGGGAGGTCCCCTGCGATTCCCGGTGCTGGCTCCGGGTCCGGACGAACCGGCCTCTTTCGGTTCGGTCCAATCGGAGCCCAGGGGGCTCTCCATGGATGCGGCGGTCACGGCCCATATCCGCCTTGTCCTTGAAAAGACCCGCGGCAGAATTGCCGGAGACGGCGGGGCCGCCGAGGTTTTGGGCATGAACCCGAGCACCCTGCGGAGTCGGATGGTTAAGCTCGGCATATCGTTTCCTTCAGAGCGCGGTCCCTATAAAACAAAGGACTGAGCCCCGGGAGGATGCCAACACAAATGCAAGGGAGAGAAAAGGGCTTGACGTAGGTTTGATATCAAACTATATTGCCCGCCAATGAACGTGACGCCAAGGAGCTGACAGTGAAAACAGACCACATCATCGCCCTGATTGCAAAAACCAGGGAGAAGTCCAACGCATTCATCCTGACGAAGCTGAAAGAGCTGGGCATCGAGGGGCTTGCCCCGTCCCACGGGGATATCCTTGTCAACCTGTTCCAGAGCTCTCCGCTGTCCATGAAAGAGCTGGCCGAAAGGATCGGCCGGGACAAGTCGACCATCACGGCCCTGATCAATAAGCTCATCAAGCTCGGATATGTGGAGAAGCGCAAGGACCTTGCCGACAGCCGGGTCACGCTCATTGGCCTCACCCGCGAGGGAGAGGAACTCAAGCCCGATTTCGAGTATGTCTCGGCCAAGCTTCTTGCCACCACCTTCAAGGGCTTTTCCCAAGGTGAAAAAGAGCAGGCGGTGCAGCTTCTGGAACGGATTCACGGGAATTTTCCCTGAAAGTCGAGTGAGGGCTCCCGCAGCGGGCTGCGGGCGTTTTTTTTAATTAAATAGTTTGATATCAAACTTTATCGGCGTTGCTCCAGGCCAAGGCCACGGCAACCCACGAAGGTGACACCCATGAACCCTGGCATTGTCTCGTTGGCACCGGTGACCCTCACCCTGCTTCTGACCTTTTATTCGCGCAACATCATCCTGGCCCTTTTTGCCGGGGTGTTTGCCGGGGGGCTTCTCCTGGATGTCGCCCAGGGCACCCTTTTTGCCGGGATCAACGGCATCGCGGCTGTGTTTGAAAGCAGCTGGTCTGCAAAGGCCATTCTCTTTGTGCTGATGACAGGCTCCCTGGTCCACGTCATTGAGCACTCAGGAGGGGTGAAGGGCTTTGTGCGGCTGTTGACCTTGAAAAAAAGGGCCGTCAAGAGCGCTCTGGGGGCGGAGGTCCTCGCCTATCTTTTGGGCCTGGTGCTCTTTGTGGACACCACCGTCTCCATTGTGGTCCGTGGGGTGGCCATGGGGCCCTTGTTTGACGCCCACCACGGAAACCGGGAAAAGCTCTCCTACCTCATCGATTCCACCTCCGCATCCGTTGCGTTTTTGTCTCCGGCCACGGCGGCAGGGGCCTTTCTTGCCGCCTTGATCGGGACCCAGGTCTCGTCTGGGGTGATCAGCGGGGACCCGTTTCGCCTGGTGCTCCAGGCCATACCCTTTCAGGTCTATTCCATGGTCTCCATTGCCATTGCAGGGGGCGCGATTATCGGCAGGAAAAAAGTGGCTCCGGCAGGGAGGAAAGGCCGGGACACGGATGCCGGGGATCGGTCTGAAGTGATCCAGGGTGTTCCAGAGTCAGGGGCCGTGAACATGCTGCTCCCCTTGGGCCTTTTTATCGTTGGGGTCTTTGGGCTCATGGTCCTCACCGGAGACGGCTCCGCTTCCATCTTTACGGGTATTCTGTTGACCCTGGTTGTGACCGGCGTTTTTTACAAGGTTCGGGGCGTGGTGGACACCCAGGGCTATATTGCCTGGTGCGTCCAGGGCATGGCCTCCTACCTTGAGATCGCCCTGGTCCTCACCCTCTCCTTTGCCTTGAGCGACCTGCTGAACCAGCTGGGGACGGGAGCCTACCTCGCCGGGTTCGGCCACCATGTCCCTGCGGCCCTTGTACCGGCCATGGTGTTTGTGGGTGGGGCCCTGATTTCCTTTATGAGCGGAACCGGCGGCGGGACCCTCTCCATCCTCGTTCCCATTTCCATCCCCCTGGCCGCTGCCATGGACGTCAGTGTCCCCCTGGTTTTAGGGGCCTGCGGTTCCGGGGCTGTTTTCGGCGATCACTGCTCCCCCATCTCAGACACCACCATCCTGGCGGCCAAGGTGGCGGGGGTGGACGGCATGGATCACGTCAGGGTCCAGATGCCCTTTGCCCTGACCGGCGGTGTGATCAGTTTTTTGATGTTTCTGGCCTTGGGCGCTTTTTTGTAGGTGCTTTCGTTGCGTTGGTCGTGACGCTTTAAAGCGCCGATTCCTATGGTGCACTCCGTGCACCCTACGGGCTGTGGGCCTTTTGGGGCGGTGTCATTCTCGTTAAAGCCAGGGGGATCCCATATGTCCTTCATCGGGTTTTTTGGAAAGAATGACATGGGCCTCTCCTGCAAAAATGCTTGCCACAGGTCACACGCCACGCGAATGCCCCGAAAACGATTGCATGATGCCTGCCTTCATGCATTCGCCACAGGGTTTCCAGGTGCCCCCACCTGGCCGCCGGAGGCTTTTTTTGAACCGAATAGTTACCCTTATCTGAAAGGATGTAAGAAGATGAAACGTGCAGACGTGTATGAAAAATTCGATGCCATCGGCAGCCTTGTGTTTGCCACAGTGGACAAGGGCGTTCCCCAGACCCGGATTGCCCATTTGTTTGCCTTTGATGACGAGGGACTCTACTTCAGGACCATGGTCACCAAGGCGTTTTATAAGCAACTGAACGAGACCGGCCTGGTGTCCATCTGCGGCATGTACCCCACCACCACCATTGCCCATGACGATGAGGGCATGCCTTCCTTTGAGCCCGGGTACACCATCAGGGCCACCGGAGAGGTCAGGGAGATCCCCCTGGAGGCCCTCAAGGCAAAGGCTCAGGAGAATGAGATGTTCATGCTGGGTGTCAAGGACATCGAGAAGTACCCGGCCATGACGACGTTTTGCCTGCACCGGGCCTGGGGGGAGGTGTTTGATTTTGATTTCGAGAAGGAGAACCGTCCCCACAAGCTGGAGCGGACCCGGTTCTGTTTCGGGGGGCAACAGGTGCCGTTCCAGGGCATGCGCATCACCGATGCGTGCATGGGGTGCGGAGCCTGCCTGGAGAGGTGCTCTTTTACGGCCATTGGCCGGGAGGAGGACAGGTGCGTCATCGATCCATCGCGATGCGATGTCTGCGGAGACTGTTACACGGTGTGCCCGGTGGATGCGGTGGAGATCGTGATCCAGGATACCCTGCCCCGGATATTTCATGAAAAAACGGCCAAGCCGAATCAATAGATCATTATTACAGTCGATTGCTGTGGGGAGGCCTAACGCTTTCCGTGAAATAGCCGGGCTGGGGCGGGGAACCGCAGGACACTGAACGGCCCTGTGGCGGCACCCCGCACCGTGTTTTACGGGTGGGTGAGTTCCTGCCGGAGCAGGGCCAGGGCGCGGTCCTGGTCGGGGTGATCTTTCAGGCGCTCTGCCAGCTCCATGATGGCGTCAAAGACGGACTCTCCCAAAAGGTTCTGGTTCATGGCAAGGAAGCTCTCCCGGTTTTTCTCCCGGCTCTGTTTCCGCTGCCAGGACGAGGACCAGAGAACGCTTAAGTTGTCGGCCAGGTTGGTCTCGGCGATACGCTGCCACTCTCCCTTGTCAAACCAGATCCCGCCGCAGGCCGTGCATTTTTCCAGGAAAAAGGGCTCGTCGAGTTCGATTTTGGCCCGGATCATGATGCCGTGGCCGGAGGGGCACAGGCCGGTCTTGCTGTCCTGTCCCTCCGGGGCCGATTCCCCGTCTGCCTCTGTGACGGTCATGTCGGCCACTTCGGCACGGCTCCCCGGCAGAAGCCACATGCCGCCGCAGGCCTTGCAGAAGTAGGGTGAGTTGTAGCCGGTCTGTTTCAGTTCCGTGGTGGTGCACTTCGGGCAATTCATGTGAGTCTCCAGTGTGTGTCAGTAGTCCAGGCTGTCCATGCCTTCATGAAAATAGGTTTTGAGGATCTCGTCGAGCTCCTCTCGAAAGATTTTCTCCTTGCCCCCGTATTGATCGTAAAGGGGCTTTGCGATGCGGCCGAAGGTGTCCAGAAGCTGCGGGTCAAAGTGGGTGCCCCGACCCTCCTCCAGGATCTCCATGGCCTCGTCAAAGGACCAGGCCGTTTTGTAGGGGCGCCTGGAGGTGAGGGCGTCGAACACGTCGGCAATGGCAAATACCCGTGCCGTGATGGGGATCCCGTCTCCTTCAAGGCCCATGGGGTAGCCCTTGCCCGTCATCTTTTCGTGGTGGGACCGGATCACCTCCAACGCGTCGTTGAGCCATGTGGACCGCTCAATGATGTCGCATCCATGGTCCACGTGTGTCTTCATGATCTCATATTCATCGTCGTCCAGGCGACCGGGCTTGAGAAGTACCTCATCGGGAACACCGATTTTGCCCACATCATGGAGAAAGGCCCCCTTGATGAGGGTGCGCATGGTCTGGGCGGGAAGGTTCAGCTCCTCGCCCAGGCGGGCTGCGTAGATGGTGACCCGGTAGTTGTGGGCGTTGGTGTCGCTGTCCCGCTGGGCAATGGCGCTGCCCAGGGTCTCCAGGGTGTCCAGGTTGGCCTCCAGGAGGCGGACGGAAAACCGGGTGATGCGCTTCGTAAGCTTCAAGACCACCGGGTAGATCACGGCCGTGGTAATAAGGACAATGATCATGGCCCCGATCATGGCCCTGAGCCCGCGCATGCGGAAGGCCTTGATGGTCTCCGGGGAGAAGGCGAAAAATCCGTTGATGATTCCCACGTTCTGGCCGCTGCTGTTGGACAGGGGAAGGGCGCTTTTGAGATAGGGGCGACCGGCAATGCGGACAATCTCGTAACGGGGGGCGCCCCTGTCGGGTATCAACAGGGGGGAGGCTTGCTGGGCTTCTTTGACGGCGCTTAAGTGGTCGTGGGTTTCATTGTAGAAATCGATAACCTTGGCGCCTTTCAGGTCGTAAATGCCGATGAAGGCAAAGGCCCCGGACTGGATGGGGGTGCGGGTGGCGCTGAAGTCGAGGACGGCCTGGTGCAGAGCGTCGGCATCCAGCTGGTCCGGATCGGCCAGGAGGGCTTCGTTGCGTCCGGAGAACAGGGCAAGGCGATCCACGGCCACGGCAATGGCTTCACGGCTGACCCGGTCGCGCTCCATGAGAAGGACCCCGGCGCCCATGACCAGGGAGAGCCCGATCCCCAAGGCCACAAGGCGGATAATCAGGGTACGGTGGACAAAGGTGTGAAGAGAATGTTTCTGACCCATAATGAAAATCCCCTTTGACGAGGGCTCCGGCAGTCTTCACGGTGGCCCGGTTGGCGTTTTGTGACCAGCTTGGGCGACTTCAGTGCGGCCTTCTTTTTCGATGTTCCCTTTCCGTTTCTATATACAGCACAGTTTACCGGGCAAATCAATCGGCGGAACAGGGGCAATGCATTTCAGGGGCTTGCCCCGGGGGGCATTGTCTGCTTTGATGCAGCCGCCTTTCACGTAACCGGGGCCCTGCCCCTTAACCCATTGCCCGGAGTCCCATGACAACAACGACCCTTTCCCTGACCTGCCCCGACGACTATTCCCTTGAAACCCTCTGCCTCACCCACGGCTGGCGCCAGCTTCGTCCCTTTAAGCTGAGGAAAAGGGAATTCTCAGGGATACCTCCGGTATGTGCTCCACACCGGGGTCCGGCCCGTGGACTTGCTGGTCTCCCAGGCCGGTGACACCCTTGCCGTTGAGGTGACCGGGGACAGCCCCCTGACCGAGGAAGAGAGGGCCGCTTTAAAAACGGCACTGACCACCATGCTGGCCCTGGACAGGGAGACCGCCACCATCAAACGCCTGGCCCATAAGACCTCGGAGGCCCACGCAACCCTGGTGGCCCAGGGCGCCGGGCGGCTGCTCACGGCTCCCACGGTCTGGGAAAACGCCGCCAAAACCCTTTTGACAACCAACTGCTCCTGGGCCCTGACCCGAAAGATGGCCGAGGCCCTGTGCAGCACGGCCTTTACCGAGCCCGCCCCATCAGGCAGGTGCCCCTTTCCCGCCCCTGCCGAGGTGAACCGCTTCAGCGCCGAGGAGCTTAAAACCCTTGCTCCCGTGGGCTACCGGAGTGCCTATCTCAAGGCATTGGCCCACTGTTTTGTGGCAAACCCAGGGCTCGAAACCCTTTTGTAGGGGTAGAGCTCAGGCGAAGCCGGGGAACAGATCTCTAAGCTCAAAGGATTCGGGGAGTACGCCCGGATTCATCTTATGACCCTTCTGGGCTTTTATGGCGAGATCCCGGTGGATTCCGTGGTGAGGGGGTACATGAAAGCCGTCCACGGTGTGACGGATATTCCCCCGTTTCTGGACGCGCAGTACGGAGACTGGGGAGCGAACCGCTGGTGGAAATTCAAGATGGAGTCCATGCTGCTGGGAAAAAATTTTCCGTGAGGTGATTTGGGGCCTTCGTCTGTCTTATCCACGTTCGGGTGAGGGGGCAAGGAAACATCAAAGCAAAAACATGCCTCCGGCGGGTCGCTTTTTTGAAAAAAAGCTCCTCAAAAAACGTTTCTAATGTGAAAAAGTGGAAACTATTTCGGCGGAGCCTGGAAAGGCTTGCTTAAGAACTGTTTGCCAAACGTTTTAAAAGTTTGGCCCCCGGCAAGGCCGCCGGAGGCCTCTTGAGGGCAAGATGCGCTGGATGGCGCTATTTGTTCAAGGCCAGGTAAAACCCCACGCCGGTCATGACCATGGCCTTGGCGTACCACAGGGGGAGGGTGGCGCGTTTGGCGGCCCGGGGGATGTTTCTGGCGCGCAGGGCCAGCCAGGTGAGGGGCAGGGAGATGAGGAAAAGCAGGGGGTAGAGCCAGACAAACCCTGCCATGATCCAGGCGATGGGGTCTGATTCGGAGCCGGGCGCGTCAAAGAGAAAGAGAACGGCAATGCCGAAGGGGGCCCAGGCGATGAGGAGCAGAAAGCACAGGGCGTTTCTCAGCCTCACGGCCCGGGGAGTGGCCGGAGAGATCCAGGTCAGGTACCCCCGGGTCAGGCGATAGGCCAGGCCTGCCATCAGGTGGGGGCCTTTCGGGTCATGATCTCTTTTAAGGCCAGGATGCGTCCCACGGCCAGGGCGTGGGCGCCGGGAAAGCGTGCTCCCATGGTTTTCAGGGTGTTGGCAAGGGTTTCGTAACGGTCGCTTCGATGGCAGATCAGGGCGATGTCCACGTCTGCGGTGAAGATCTGCCGGGCGGCGGTCTCCATGTCGCAGGTGACGGCCTTCATGTCGAGGTCGTCGGTCATGGTGACGCCGTTGAAGCCCATGCGGCCCCGCAAGACCCCTTTGACTACTTCGGGGGAGAGGCTGGCGGGCCACTGGTCGTCGATGTCCGTGTACTTGATGTGGGAGAGCATCACGGCCGAGGCCCCGGCTGCAAAGGCAATCTCAAAGGGTACCAGATCGGTTCTGGACAACTCCTCAAGGGGCGTGTCCAGCAGGGGCAGGGTGAGGTGGGAGTCCAGGGTGGTGCGGCCGATGCCCGGGAAGTGCTTGACCACGGCCAGGACCCCTTCGGTCTCCAGGGCCTCCATGACCTCAACCCCCAGGGCGCCGACTTCCTGTGGCGAACCCGGGAACACCCTTTTTGCCATGATGCCGGAAAACCCCTCGGGCTGGACGTCCAGCACCGGGGCCATGTCCATGTTGTAGCCCACCTCAAAGAGTTCTTTTCCCGTGGTGCGCCCGAAGTGCCGGGCCGCCTCAGGGGTGCCCAGGGCCGGGGCGCCTTCGGGGAAGAGGGTGAGGGGCTCTTTCATGCGGGCCACCTGGCCCCCTTCCTGATCCACGGAGATGAACAGGGGCGGCAGGCCGCAGTGGGCCGCGTACGCCTGCATGGCATGGCACAGGTTGGCCACCTGGGCCGGGGAGTCGATGTTGGGGGAAAAGAGGATCACACCTCCCACCTTGAGGGTGTCGATGAGGTACTTCAGGTCATCGGTGAGGTCGGTGCCGTCAAAGCCCACGATGAGCCGCTGGCCCACCTGTTCGTCCAGTGTCATATCGGAAATCTGTGCCATGTGCGTGTCCTGGGGTGTGTCACTATCTGTTTAGCTGGTACTTGCGTACAGCTCGGGAGTGCTCCTTGAAGGTTCGGGAAAAGTGATGGGACCCGTCTTTTTTGGAGACAAAGTAGAGGTACCCGGTGTCCTCGGGCCGGACGGCTGCCGTAAGGGCTGCAAGGCCCGGGCTGGCGATCGGTCAGAGCGCTCACCTTGATGACGTAGGTGTTGTACGGGGTCCTGCGCCGGAGGTCTTTTCGGGTGATGTTGCCGTTAAAGTCTTTGATGCCGTAGATGACCGTGGGATCGGTCTCCAGGCGCATCCGTTTTTTGAGCCGGTTGTGGAAGACCGATGAGATGATGGGGCGCTCCGATGGGGCGCCGGTCTCTTTTTCGATGATGGAGGCCAGGGTTACCACCTGATTGGGGGAAAGCCCGAGGGCCTTGCCCTCCTGCTGCAGCTCTTCGGTGAAGACCGCCTTGAAGCGTCCGACCATGGCTGCGAGAATGGCCTCTTCGGAGGTGCCCTTCTCAAAAAGATAGGTTTCCGGGAAGAGGTAGCCTTCAAGGGACGGGGCTTCTTCGGGCAGCTCCATGCGACGGGTAAAGGGCTCGGAAAAGCAGAGGTCCATGATCAGGGCCGCCTCGCCAAGGCCGCTTTGTTCCACCACATCGGCAATCTGCTTGACTGTGTAACCTTCCGGGATGGTGAGCTTGCGCAGGTGGACCTTTCCGCGGGTGAGAACGGTGAGGATCTCCTCGGGTGTCATGGCACCGGACAGGCGGTATTCTCCGGCCTTGATTTTCTTGTCGAGGCCGTAGACGGTGGCCATGAACCGCAGTTTTGTCTCGGAAGAGCAGAGTCCGGCTTCCACCAGCTGGCGGGCGGTGGTGTTGAAACTCTGACCGCGATTGATGGTGTAGATGAGCGTTGTGGCCGGGTCACCTTGCGGGGTGCGATAAAACCGGGAGAGATGAATTGCCGTCCCGCCGGTACCCACCACAAGGATGAAGACCAGAAGGAGAAGGGGCCAGATGAGCTTTAACCTGCGAAGGTTAGCGTGTGTTTCCGTCATGGGTACCCGATTGTTTGATTCAAACCATGGCATTGCCGGTATTCCCAAGGCAATGACCTACCAGGGCGATCATATGTCAGGCCCGGGTGTTTGTCAAAACGAGCCTTGTACGGAATGGGAAGCCGGCTCATATTTTGGAGGTATCGTTGTAAATTATAGGCCCTGCGCATTGCATTCCCGCCAGGGATGTCTACTTTTGAGATATTGACAACGACTCTGGCAACCATTTCACACGTCGAGTGCACCCATATTCAAGGCATCAGAACTGCAGATGGTGCATTCGGCTCGCCCGTAAAGCTGAGAAAATCGAGTAGATGTTCTGGTGACGCCGTTTTCTCATGAAATTTCCGGGATGGATTGAAAAGCGAGGATACCATGAAGACAGTCCGTGAGTATGAAGGATTTGAGCAGGGGCCCATCCGGCCTCCCAGCGAAGCGGCGAGCCTGTTGATTCGCGTGTCGCGTAACTGCCCGTGGAACCGATGCACCTTCTGCCCGGTCTACAAGGGGGAGACCTTTTCCCTGAGGCCTGTGGAGGACGTGATGCGGGACATCGACGCGGTGGCCCGGTATGCGATCCCCCTCCATGGGGTGATCAGAAATAACGGCCGGGTAACCCGCACCGACCTTGAGGCGGTTCAGGCCACGGTCAGGAGTGGAGAGATCCATGCCTTCCAGGCGGCGGCCAACTGGGCCCGGGGACGGATGACCTCGGTGTTCCTCCAGGACGCCAACAGCCTTATCGTGAAGCCCGAGGACCTGATCCGCGTCCTGGAGTACATGCGTTCTGTCTTTCCCTGGGACTATCGAATCACCTCCTATGCCAGGTCCCACACCGTGGCCCGGATCAGCGATGAGCACCTGGCCCGAATGGCCGAAGCCGGGTTGAACCGGATTCACATCGGCATGGAATCCGGCTCCGACGCTGTACTCAAACGGGTGAAAAAGGGTTCCACCAAGGCCATGCATATCCAGGGCGGCCTGAAGGTGAAGAAGGCGGGCATGGAACTCTCCGAGTACGTGATGCCCGGCCTGGGGGGAAAGGAGCTGTCCCGCGATCACGCCCTGGAGACCGCCGACGCCCTGACCCAGATCAACCCCGACTCCGGCTCCGCACCCTTGCCATCCCCGGGCATACCGAGCTCTATACCGACTGGAAGGAAGGACGGTTCGAGAAGATCACCGATGTGGAGGCCGCTGAAGAGATCCTTCTTTTTCTGGAGTCCCTGGGGGAGATCACCAGCACCCTCACAAGCGACCACATCCTGAACCTCTTTCAGGACGTGGAGGGGAGCTTTCCTGTTGACAGGGAGGCGATGTGCGATAAGATCCGCGCGTTTCTTGCCATGGATCCCGTGGAGAAGATGCACTATCAGGTGGGGCGGCGCCTTGGCCTGTTCCACGGCATCGGGGGCATGAAGGGCTCGGCCCATATGAAACAGGTGGAGGCCACCTGCAGGCAGTACGCCATCACCCCCGACAACGTGGACGAGGTGATCACCCAGCTCATGACCCAGTTTATCTGAGCAAAAAGCGACCCCTCGGCAAGTCCTTCCGGGGCCGCATCCGGTTTGTCTGTGAGCAGGGTGCACATGAGGAAATATTGTTTTTTTGGCGGGTGCATTGAAAAAACAAGTGATACGATGTAAATCTATTGTTTTTTTATGCCTCAGTTTTCAGGTGAGGCGATCTGCATACCGAGGAAAAGACGATGAAGCAGTTATGGCCAGAGGAGCTGGACGCCTTTCTGGACCGGCACCCGGAAGGGGAGGTAACCCTCGTGGACGTGCGTCGCGAGGAGGATTTTGAGCAGGAACACATACCCGGATCCGTGAGTATCCCGGCCCTTGCCATCAACAAACGGGCAGGGGAGCTGGATCCGAAGCGCACCACAGTCTTTGTCTGTGAGCGCGGGGCCAAATCCCTTGCCGTGGCGCTGATCTACGAGACGAACGTTGCGCCGGAGGGTGAGGTTTTCAACCTCGCCGGGGGCCTGGATGCCTACCTGGGGCGCCTGGCCTACGGCCTGCCCAAGATCCGGGTGATCCGTCAGCACGAAGACCTCCCGCGGATGCTCATGGCGGCCATGGACCTGGAAAAAGGCGCCTGGCGGTTTTATCAGCGCCTGGAAAAGCTCATGGAAGGCAAAGGGCCCGTGGGGGTGGTGAGGAAACTTGCCGCCGTGGAGATTTCCCACATCAACCTCATCCACGCCTACTTGAAGCGCCTGGACCCCCATGCCCCGGACTGTGTGACCCTGGTGAACACCCTGCCCGGTTCCGTTGTGGAAGGCGGGGAGAACCTGAGCCAGCTCTTTGAGCGCATGAAGGACGGCACCCTGGGATGGCGGGCCCTCTTTGAGGTGGCCCTGGAGGTGGAGGTGGCTGCCTATGAGATGTACCGCAACCTGGCCGACACCATGGAAGGGGAGGGCGCCGAGATTTTTTACTCGGTGGCCGCAGCCGAAAAAGAGCACATGCGCATGATCCTTGAAGAACTGGCGTGATGCTCTGGGCCATGCCAAGAATAAATAGCACATGACGGGATCATCCCATAAGTCCTCAGTTTTTTTAATACCGCATTTTCGCACGGAATGTGCCCTGATGCTCGGGGCACATTTTTTTTGCCCTTGCGGGCCGTGCCCGCAGGGGACACGCAGCACATACGATAGTCTATTATTTATAGTGAAGAAGGCACACCACATGTTGAATGTATTCAGTCGATTTATCTCACGCCTGCCCTTGCCCGTGGCCATGGCCTTTGGCCGATGCCTTGGATGGATCTGGTACTATCTTATCCCGATTCGACGAAAAGAGGCCCTGCACAACATCAATCGAGCCATGGGCAGGGAACTCACCAGAGACGAGCAGCGAAAGGCCATCCGGGAGCTGTTTGCCAACTTTGCCATGTACATCGTAGAGATACTCCGCATTCCCCATATGAGCCTTGAGGAGAACAAAAAACTGGTCCAGATCGACGGCTGGGAGCACATGGACGCCGCCCTTGCCCGCGGCAAAGGGGTGATCCTGGTGGCCACGCACCTGGATAACGTGGACTTGGGGGGATGCTCCATGGCCATGCGGGGGGCTCCCATCGCCGTGGTGGTCAAAGAGATGAGCAAGGCCGCAGAGCAGTTCATATCAAGTGTTCGCAAGAACACCGGTGTTATCATCATCAACCGCAAGGGGACCAAGAATTACATCAAGGAGCTGCTGGCGGAAAACAAGATCGTCACCCTGGTCATCGACCAGCATCTTGCCAAGCACCGGTCCATCGTGTGCGATTTTTTCGGAGAGCTTGCGGCAACGACCCCTGCTCCTGCACGGTTTGCCTTTGAGACCGGCGCCACCATCATCCCGGGGGTTATCAGCCGGAAAGCCAAAGACGGTCACCACCATGTCAAGGTTTCCCCGGCCTTCCATCTTGAGACGCCCTATGAGGATATGGATGAGAATATCCGCCACAACACCGAGCGCCTGAACCGCATCGCCGAAGGGTGGATTCGGGAAGCCCCCAACCAGTGGTGGTGGTTCCACAGGCGCTGGAAGGTGCAGGACAACCCCGAAGGCTGGGACATTCCCGACGCCCTTTTAAAGCAGGTTGCCTCCACCTCTGAGAACCATTGAGACCCGCCTTCAACCGGGAGAGGTGATTCAGCATGACAACATGCTGGACCTCTTCCGGTGACCTTCCCGGAACGTTTTTTCGTATCATACCTCCCACGGCCCCGATTTGCCTTTCATTGCCTTGCCCGGCGCATCCTGTTGGCAGACTCCCTGTTTTTGGATAGACTGATTCAGGCTGTTGTTTCAGATGGTTTTGTCGTTGCTGCACCAGCCCGTGCTGCGTGTGGCCTCTTGCAATATCGCCCAACCCATACACGGAAGGATGAGGTGTGCCATGCGAATCGACAACGAAGTGAAACTCGGGTTCAAGGATGTGCTGATCCGTCCGAAACGCTCCACCCTGAAGAGCAGGTCCCAGGTGGAGATGAACCGCACCTACCTGTTCCGGCACAGCCAGACCACCTGGTCCGGTGTGCCCATCATCGCCGCCAACATGGACACGGTGGGCACCCTGGCCATGGCCGAGGCCCTGGCAAAGCACGGGGCCATGACAGCCCTTCACAAGTATTACTCGCCGGAGGACCTCAAAAACTTTCTGGCGCGCCAGGATGATTCCATCTTCGACCACATCATGGTGAGCACCGGGACCATGGATGCGGATCTGGAGCGTTTGAAACAGATCGTTCATGTGCTGCCGCTTCTTAAATTCATCTGCATCGACGTGGCCAACGGGTACACGGAAAACTTCGTGGACGTGGTTCGCAGAGTGCGGGACCTTTTTCCGGACAAGGTGATCGTGGCGGGCAACGTGGTGACAGGGGAGATGGTGGAAGAGCTGATCCTCTCCGGGGCCGACGTGGTCAGCGTGGGAAGAGGGGTCGGTCTGCACCACCCGGGTGAAAACCGGGGTGGGGTATCCCCAGCTTTCGGCCATCATCGAGTGCGCGGACGCCGCCCACGGCCTCAAGGGGCTCATTGTTGCCGACGGCGGGTGCACCTGCGCCGGGGATATTGCCAAGGCCTTTGGCGCGGGCACCGATTTTACCATGCTGGGGGGGATGCTGGCGGGCCACGACGAATCCGGCGGGGAGATCCTCGAGGAGAACGGAGAAAAGGTGGTGACCTTCTACGGCATGAGCTCCCGGGACGCCATGGAAAAGCACAGCGGCGGGGTGGCCGACTACCGCGCCTCCGAGGGCAAATCCGTGACGGTCCCGTACCGGGGGGCGGTGGAAGACACCCTTCTGGACATTTTGGGGGGCCTTCGATCCACCTGCACTTACGTGGGCGCGGCCAAGCTCAAGGAACTCTCCAAACGCACCACCTTTATCCGGGTGATGGAGCAGCACAACCGGGCCTTCGGGGATGAGTAGCCTTGACCTTGCCGCTTTTTGAAAAGTGGGCTATCGTCGGGCTGACATGGGGGTTGTTCCCACAGACGTGATCTCCGTCACAGGGGACGATCCAGGCACCATGGTATGGATGGAATGTTTGAATCGCCTGTCGATACGCTTGTGGGTCGGTCCGCTCCGGACCTTCCGTCGGCGGGCAGTGTCTTGTTTTGGAGGGTTTGGCTGTATGCCGATGCGATGGATTGCGGTATTTCTTTTTCTCTTGTGTGCGGGGTGCGCCCCGATTGTGGTGGGAACCGGCGCCACAGGCGTCTACAAAAGCGCTTCGGATAAACGTACCTTCGGCAACCAGGTGGACGACGCCACCCTCACTGCCCGGGTCAAGACCGCCCTTGCCGAATGCCGGGAGGTGCCCACCTTCTCCGTGGACGTGGACACCATCGAAGGGGTGGTGACCCTCACCGGCATCGTGGACAACGAAGGGGTGGCGCGCAATGTGGAGGCCGTGGTCCGCAAGGTCTCAGGGGTCAAGGACGTCAACAACCTCCTGCAGGTGGGCCCCACCAGCATCGGGCAGGCCCTGGACGACAAGGTGGTGGGCATCAAGGTGAAGTCGGAACTCATCGCCTCACCGGACGTGGATGCCCTGCACATCGATGTGGACGTCAACAACGGGGTGGTGACCCTCACTGGCGTGCTGAAGAGCGCAGCCATGCGCGATGAAGCCGTTCGCCTGGCCGACCGCCTCGTGGGCGTCAAGCGCGTGGAGAACAACCTTGTGGTGAGATAAGCAACGCGGGCCATCATGGCTGTTTTTTGTGGAGCGCCGCACGCCAGTGCGGCGCTTTTGTTTTGCGGCAAAGCCCCGGGGTGTCCGTCTTTGGGGCCACTTCCTACCGGTGGTTGACAATTTCCTTGCTCGCTGCAAATTTTGCTGGAAATTGAATGTATTATCACGGATTGCCTTGAATTGTCCTTCCTTCTTTGCTACCTCCATCTATTCCTGAGATTTTATCATGTAACCGGATAAGGCACCGTTTTTTTGGAGGTGCCGACCCATGGGTTGAGGTGTGAGCAGGAGGAAGGATGCTGGAGCGAATCGACACGTTCGACTCCCGGTTTGTGGCGCCGCGCCATGTGGACGTGTGGCTGCCGCCGGGCTATGACAAGGGGGGAGGGGCCCGGTACCCCGTGATCTACCTGCAGGACGGGCAGTACAACTGCCTGCCCGCAAGCAACCTCATGGGCTGGGGGCTCTGCGATACGGCAAGGGGGCTCATTGAGGACGGGGTGATTCCCCCGGTGATCCTGGCCAACATCTGGAACACACCGGATCGCTGGCGGGAGTACGTTCCCAAAAAGCCCGTGGAACGGTATGTATCCGAAAAGGAGAAAGCGTCCATCCGGCGGCGGGGCAAATGCCCCACCTCGGATCGTTACCTGAGATTTCTTACCGAAGAGCTGATTCCCCACATGGAGTCGGCCTATCCCCTTATCACCCGCCCCGAAGCGCGGTTTGCCATGGGCTCCAGCTTAGGGGGCATCATCTCACTGTACGCGGTGTGCGAGCACCCGGACCTGTTTTGCGGGGCCGGCTGCCTCTCTTCCCACTGGCCCCTTTACGAGGGCTCCACCCTTCCCTACATGGCAGATACCCTGCCCGACCCCGCGTCTCACCGGTTTTACTTTGATATCAGCACCGAAGCCCTGGACGCCAAGTACATCCCCTACCACAGCCGCGTCCGGGACATCCTGGCCCGAAAAGGGTACCGGGAAGGGGAAAGCTGCATGAACCGTGTCTGGAAAGGCCACGACCACTCGGCCACCTCCTGGGGCAAACGGGTCCATGTGCCCCTGACCTTTCTCCTTAGAGGGGGCTCGCCATAAACAGGGTCTGCTCGGTGTCGTCGTTGCCCGACAGGGTGGAAAACCCCATGGATTGGTAAAGGGAAAAGGCCCTGGTGTTGTTTTCGTACACCTCCAGGGTGAGCTTGCAGCACCCTCTCTTTTCGGCTTCGTCGCGGACGGCGTTTAACAGGGTCTTGCCCACCCCATGGCCGCGGAATCGGCTGCTTACCCCCAGATCGTGGATGTTGAGCGAAGGCATGGCACGAAAGGTGGAAAATCCTTCCACGGTGACGGCAAAACCCGCGGGCTGCTTCTCTTCATAGGCGAGGAAGACCACCACGTCGTTTCGTTTTTGGATCGCCTCCACAAGGTTTGCGGGGATCGGGACATCGCTCGGGGTCCCGGCTGTTCCCAGGCTGCGGGTGTATTCTGTGAAAAGGGCGAGAAAATCGGCGGCCTCTCCTTCGTGGTCGAGGCGGGTGATCAAGACGTCTGACATGGTACAACTCCCTGTGTGACTTTTGGTTAAAACCTGTTTGTTTAACTTTTTAAACGTTTAGCCCCCCCCCCCCCGGCAGGGCCGCCGGAGACAACGGTTACATGGTGCAGATCAGGGCTCGGGGCGGCATTGAAAATAACGGTCCGTGGATCGCTGGATGGCAAAGTGACCTGAGTCGAGGATTTTTTGCCGTGCAGTCTCTTTGGGCTGGTGGCCGCTGTCGATGTAGAGGACCCCTTCCGGCACCAGAATGCGCCGGATGTCCGAGAGCATGGCCGTGGGGTCCTTGACCATGTGGAACATGTCCATGGCATACACGATGTGGACGCTGTCGTCGTCCAGGGGTGTCGCATACCCCCGGGTGAGCAGCCCCATGACGTTGGTGAGCCCCATGCGAAACGCCCTCTCGTTGACAGACTGGATGGCCAGGGGGTGGAGGTCCACGGCCGTCACCAGCCCTGTTCTCCCCACCCGCCGGGAGGCGGCCTTGAGGTAAGAGCCCGGACCGCACCCGTAATCCACCACATGCATCCCTTCCATGATCTCGAATTCCGCCAGGATATCCGTGCGCCTGCTGAACAGGTCCTTGACCCGGAAGGCCACCGTCATGAGCCTGAAAGCCGTGTTGGAAAGGTGCTCTTTCATGTTTTTTCCTTTTGGTCACTGTTCAGTTCAAACAAGCCTTCGCCAGCGGATGAGATCCGCCTGCACCCGTGGCTGCGTGTCACCATTCAGGACTACTGCGCCACACGCGAGGGCCGGAGGTCTTAGCGATCCCCTGCCTACGATGGATCAGAACGGGTCGACGGTCAAGACGGGGAGTGCATTTATCTGTGTCCTTTGAATGAATGATATGAAAAACTGTGCCCATTGAAAATGAAACCAACTGTATCTTTAGGCCTTCAGGATAAGTGGGGTAGGGTATCGTCATGAAAGCGAACGTTGCAGAGAAAAAGGGGGAGCAGCCCCTCTACGAGGAGGTGGCCGGGCGCCTGGCCCTCATGGTGAGGGAGGGCACGTTCCTGCCCGGTGAGAAGGTGCCCTCCATCCGGGCCATGAGCCAGCGGCTGAAGGTGAGCATCAACACCGTGAAGACCGCCTACGGCCTGCTGGAGGACCGGCGGGTCATCGAAGCACGCCCCCAGTCCGGTTACTACGTGTGCGCACGGCTTCCCGAGATTCCCCGGGAGCCGGATGTGCGGCGTCCCATCCTCAATGCCGCGGCCGTGGAGGCCGGAGAGATGGTCTCCCGCATCATGCGGGATGTCAACGACCCGAGGAGGGTGCAGTTCGGGGCGGCCATTCCCGACCCTGCCATTCTTCCGTCTGAAAAACTGGGACGGATCATGGCGGCCGAGGTGCGGCGCACCAAGGGCCACGGCACCGACTACGCCATGGGCAGCGGCCTTCCAAAGCTGAGGCACCAGATCGCCCGGCATATGCTCAAGGCCGGGGTGACCCTGTCTCCGGACGAGATCCTCATCACCTCCGGGGCCTCGGAAGGGGTCTCCCTGGCCATGAAGGTCCTCTGTCGGCCCGGGGACACCGTGGTCACAGGTGCCCCGGTCTATTTCAACTTTCTGCAGCTCTTCCGGGAGCTGGGTCTCAAGGTCCTTGAAATTCCCTCATCCCCCGTGGACGGGATTCATCTGGACGCCCTGGAGCGCGCCCTCTCCCGAAACCGGGTGAGCGCCTGCCTTCAGGTGACCAACTTCAACAACCCCTTAGGGGTCTCCCTCTCCGAGGAGAAGAAAAAAGCCCTGGTGGCTCTTCTGGCACGGTATCAGGTGCCCCTGGTGGAAGATGATATCAATGGCGACATCGCCTTTGAGGGCCGTCGCCCCGGGGTGTGCAAGGCCTACGATAAGAGCGGTATGGTGATCCTCTGCTCCTCTTTTTCCAAGACCCTGGCCCCGGGTTACCGGGTGGGGTGGATGGTTTCAGGCAGGTTCCAGGAGCGCATGCAGCGCCTGAAGATGGTATCCTCCCTGGCCACGGCCCTGCCCCCCCAGCTGGCCGTGGCAGAGTTTCTGGCCAACGGGGGCTACGAACACCACCTGCGGGGCCTCAGGCGTACCTGTGCCCAGCGGGTGGCCGCCATGGGCGAGATGGTGGGGGAGACCTTCCCCAAAGGCACCCGGGTCACCCGGCCCTGGGGCGGGTTTACCCTCTGGGTGGAGATGCCCCAGGCCGTGGACTCCCTGAAACTCTATGCCGCAGTGGAGCCCCTGGGCATCACCGTGGCCCCGGGCGCCCTTTTTTCCCTCGGCGACACCTACCAGCACTACCTGCGCCTCAACGCCGCCGCCTTTACACCGGAGACCCGCTGGGCCCTCAAGGCCGTTGGGGACGCTGCCCATGCGCTGGTGTAATGGACTCAAAAAGCGTGCCTCCGGCGGCGAGGTGAGCCACCTCGAAAGCTTATAGCCATTGCGCTTTGCCCTTCGTTCCTCAGGGCAAAGCGCAATGGCCTTCGGCTCGGGCTGCGCCCGACATAAACGCTGATGGTTTATGTTAGCTGCTTTATAACCTCGAAGTTATATCGGTTTTTTAAAACCTGTTTGTTAAACTTTTTAAAAGTTTAGCCCCCGGCAGGGCCGCCGGAGGCCTTTTTTTTCGATTTTTACGACCAACAATGTGATGGATGCTATGCGAAATGTAATGTTTTATGTGATGACGATTCTGATCTGGGGCTCCACCTGGCTGGCCATTACCTTTCAGCTGGGGCGCATCGACCCCATGGTGTCGGTGACCTATCGGTTTTCCCTGGCAGCGGTGCTTCTTCTCCTGTGGTGCGCCCTGCGGCGTTTGCCCATGCGATTTACAAGGAAAGAGCACCTGGCCATGGCCGCCCAGGGTGTTTTCCTCTTTGCCTTGACTTATGGTTGTTTACCTGTAGTCTCACATCGCAATGTGCTTCTGGAAGCGGCGAGATTTTCCACGGTGATGGTGATGAACGTGGTGAACGGGGCCTTGTTTCTCAAGAGCCCCGTGGACGCCAGGGTGGTGGCGGGGGGCGCGTTGGGCCTTGTGGGCATCGGCCTGGTGTTCCGGCCCGAGCTCACCTCGTTTCACTTCGGGGACAGCGGGGCCAAGGGGCTCATGCTCTGCTTTGCAGCTACTTATCTTGCCTCCATCGGCAACATCCTGTCCGCACGCAACCAGAAAGCAGGGCTCCCCGTGGTGCAGACCAATGCCTTCGGCATGCTCTACGGAGCCCTGCTTATGCTGGGGCTGTCCGCGCTTCTTGGGCGCTCCTTTGCCTTTGAGGTGAGCACTGCCTATGTGGGCTCCCTGGTCTACCTGGCGGTCTTCGGGTCCATCGTGGCCTTTGGTTGCTATCTCTCCCTCATCGGCCGCATCGGGGCGGATCGGGCGGCTTATGCCACCCTGGTCTTTCCGGTGGTGGCCCTGGTGATCTCCACCATCTGGGAAGGGTACCGGTGGAGCGGGTATGCCTTCAGCGGTGTGGCCCTGATCCTTTTGGGGAACCTCCTGTTGCTCAACCGAAAAGAGGAAAAGAAAACGTGTCAGGCAGGCCGTGCCGCAACACCTCCCGCCACTTCCCCTGATACTCTGACAGCCTGAATTTTTAGAAGGGACCAATGAACCATGGACATGCTGCTCCAGCTGTGGGGAGGCTCGTTTTACCTCGTCAATAAAATGCTGTTTTCATTTGCCGAAGGGGCTGGCGAACGTGGGGCTCGCCAGCTGAAACTGTGGGGCTGGGCCATCTACATTCTCGGGGTTCCTGCCTGGGTGACGATTTTGATCCTTAAGCACAACTGGATTGCCGCATCCATAGAGGCCGGAGGCGTCCCTGCCATGGTGCTGGGCCTGCTTCGTGTGTATCAGGGCAGCGGAGAGAGCCACGGGACCCTTGACGGGGTGGCCACGGTCAGCACCTACGGGTTCATGATCCTTGGCGTGGGGTTCAGCCTGTACGATTACCACGGCGTCACCTCGCTTTCCCAGGTGCTGGAGATGGGGGTGATGGTGGGGTTCCTGCTGGGGAGCTACCTTCTGGCAAAGGAGAGGCACGTGGGGTGGCTTTTTTTCATGCTGATGAACGCAAGCATGGGCACCCTGATGCTGCTTCAGGGCAAGCCCATCCTCGCGATTCAGCAAGGGGTGTCCCTCTGTTTTGTCGTGTACGGCTTTGTGGGTGCCGTCAGGAAGAATGCGGGCGGAGATTGCGAGGTCATCGTCGACTAAAGGGAATAATAAGGTCCCACGCCCCGGCAGGGCCGCCGGAGGCAAGTGAAAGGAAGAGAACTCACGAAAACGATTCCGATCGTCGGCGCAAAATGAGCTGGGAATCCACCGCCGGTTACTACAAAGCCATCAATGAAGGGGTCGGCTAGCCCGGCGGCCTTCACTCGGCCAAGATCAGCCTGTACAGCGTGGATTTTGAAGAGGTGGAGGCCCTTCAGGATGCCGGAGCAGCCGCGTACGCTGCCGGACTTCTTCGGCCGGGCCGCAACCTCGGTGGAGGCGGCGGGCGCGGACTTTCTCATGATCTGCACCAACACCATGCACAAGGTGGCCGAAGAGGTCCAGGCGCGCATCGCCATTCCCCTTCTTCACATCGCCGATGCCACGGCCGAGGCCCTGGCCGCCGACGGGATCTCCAGGGTGGGGCTTTTGGGGACGCGCTTTACCATGGAAGAAGATTTTTACACAGAAAGGCTCAACCAGAGGTTGGCCTTGAGGGCGGACGCACCCGGATGACCGGGGCCGTGGTGATGTCCACAACGTGATCTACGAACTGGAACTCTGCCGCGGCGAGATCAACCCCTCCTCCAGGGAACGCTTTGTGGAGATCATTGAGAAACTCAAGGCAAAAGGGGCCGAAGCCGTGATCTGGGGCTATGGTAGATCGGCCTGCTGGTGGGGCCGTCAGATACCCAGGTGCCCCTCTACGACACCGCGGCCATCCATGCGGCCAAAGCCGTGGCGTGTGCCATCGGGTAAGAAAAGCGCCTCCGGCGGCCAGGTGGGGGCACCTGGAAACCTTGTGGCGAATGCATGAAGACCGCCATTCTGCCTGTGTTATCGGGGCATTCGCGTGGGGTGTGATATGGGACAGCCGGTGTTGCAGGAGAGGCCCTTTCCGTTTATCAGGAAACCGGTTGGTTTTACAGCTTGATATGTAGGCTTCGGTAGGGTGCGCTTGAGCACCAATGGGTTGGTAAAATCAACCCTTTTGCCGATTCTGTGTTTCGCAAGGGGAGCCTGTGCATGGCTTTTTATGGGTGTCGTGACCCTTTGGTGGTGCGCAAGCGCACCCTGCCTTGCATATCCCCTCCCCCACATACATTAAGGATTCGCCCCCGGCAACGTTGCCGGGGGCTTTTTTTATTGTTTTTATGTGGTGTGTTGTATCAGATCCTGAATTTTCCCACCTGCTCCTGCAAGCCGCCGGACAGGCCGGTGACGTCTTCGGCATGGGTGTTGACCATGTCGCTGCTGGAGACGAGGGTGGCGGCGGTGTGGCTGACCTCGGTGATCTCCCGGGCGATCTGGTCGGCAAAGCGCGCGCCGTCTCGGGCCTGGTCGTTGACCAGGGCGATGGCCTGGGAGGACTGGGCCAGGTTGCCGGAGATCTCCCGGGTCGTCACAGACTGCTCTTCGATGGTGGTGCCGATGGTCTGGATGATCTGGTCGATTTCATGGATCGTCTGGGCCGTGGCGTTCATGCCGGCGGTGGTGTTTTTGGCGGCATTCTGGATGCCCACGATCTGTTCGTTGATGCGGGTGGTGGCTGCCCCGGCTTCGTGGGCCAGGGTTTTGATCTCGTTTGCCACCACGGCAAAGCCTTTACCCGCTTCTCCGGCCCGGGCCGCCTCGATGGTGGCGTTTAAGGCCAGCAGGTTGGTCTGGCCGGAGATGTCGTCGATGGTCTGGGAGACCTCGCCGATCTCCTTGGCGGCTCTGCCCAGGGTCTCCATGAGCTCCTTGGCCCGGTGGGTCTCGCTGACGGCGGTCTCTGAGATGGAGCGGGCGGTTTCTGTTTTTCCGGCGATCTCGGCGATGGAGGCGGTCATCTCCTCGGTGGCCGAGGCCACGAGGTGGGCCGTGGACGAGGCGTCGTTGAGGGCCTCTGCCATGCTCTCGATGTTTCCGCTCATGTCCGAGGCGGCCGTGGCCACGGAGTGGAGCTGATGGGACATGCCGTCCGCTCCCTTGGTCATCTCCCCGGAGATGGAGAGCAGCTCCTTGGAAGCCGAGCCGATGGTGCCGGAGCCCCCGGCAATATCGCGGATCATGCCCTGGAGCTTTTCGAGGAAAGAGTTGAAGAGGGTGGCCAGCTCTCCGATTTCGTCCCGTGCCCCGTAGGAGAGGCGACCGGTGAGGTCCCCGTCGCCCTGGGCGATGTCCGCCACCATGGTGATGACCTGCTTTAAGGGGACGGTGATGGAGCGGGTGATGAAAAAGGCCAGGACCATGCCGATGAGGACAGCTATGGCTCCAACAACCATGGCGATGCGCGACAGGGTCTCTGCGGAGTCGCCAAGGGTTCGGGAGCGCGAGCCCGCGATGTCCATGGCCTCCCGGTAGATGCCCTCCACGGCTTCGCCGATCTCCCGGGCCGAAGCGCCCATGGTGGCCTCGGCCTCTTCGATGATCCTCTCCTCGCCAAGGACTTCTGCAAAGGCATTGGCGTAGGCATCCAGCTGCTCGGTGGCCTCGGTGACGTGGGTCTGGGTGATACCGGCCCCCTTGAGCTGGTCCGAGAGGGTGGTAACGGCCGTGCGGGTGGCCTCGGCATCCTTTTCTTCTCCGTAGAGGAGGTAACTCTTCTCATGGGTGCGGATGGCCAGGAGGAGTTTTCCGGCCATGGGCACGTAGACATCGTTTAAGGAGGCTTCGATGTTCTCCCGGGTGGTGACCATGATCTCGTAGAAGTACTCGTCGTCGTCCAGCTGCTCCAGGGCCCCTTTGTAAAGGGTCAGCTGCTTGGCCTGGTAGGCCTTGCTTTCGGCGCTGCAGGTGGAGCGGTTCAGGGCCGCTTCATAGGCATCGATGCTGTTGACGAGGTTCTCCCTGGCGTCGGCAAAGGTGGTCTGCTTGAACTCCCGCTCGCAGATCCAGAGCCGCAGAAAGGCGAGGTAGAGGGTCTCCACCTGGTGGCCCTTCATCTTCTCTTCCAGGATGGCACCCGCCTTGTTGAGTTCCCCCTGGAGGCCCGAGTGGGCATCGGCCCCTTTGCGCTCCCAGGCCGAGGCAAGTTCCAGAAAAGAGGCCAGGTAGTGTTCGGCCAGGTCCTTGACCCGGTCGGATTTTTCAGCGCTCTTCAGGTAGCCTGCCTGTCTGGCCAGGGTGTTGATGGCGTCGGCTTCGTCCTGGAGCCGTGCGATGCCCTCCTTCAGGGTTGCCAGGGCAGCTTCGTCCCGGCTGGCGAGGAAGCGGCTCTGGAGTTCCCGGCTTTCGATGAGCAGGGATTTGACGTCGGCCGCGTTTTCAGCAATTTTCAGCTCCACCGCCATGAGGTTTCCCACGCTTTTCACCGTGGAGCGGACGCAGTACTGGTAGATACCGATGACACCTAAGAGCAGGAAGATGACAATGCCGAACCCTCCGCCCAGTTTGTAGATCATTTTCATGGCTGCCTCCTTATCCCCTGTGTTTCCAGGTCTCGATGAGTTTGTCGTAGGGCATGGTTTTTCCCTTTTCATCCGGCACGGGCGCCTTGGGGGCTCCGGGCTGGTTCAGCCAGTAGTCGCGGGATTTTTTGGGGTTGAGCTTCGGCGAGTACCGGGGAAGCTCCATGGCTGCCATGAGGTCCTCCATGGCGTGGGCGATGTTGTCCATGGCCTGCTGGGCGGTGATCTCTCCGGCCACGGCCATGCCCACGTTTTTGGCCCACTGGGCTGAAAGGGAGGGGTAGTGGGGGACGTTGGGGCCGGTGTCCGTCCACCGGTTCTCCACCGGGGAGCGGTAAAAGGTGATGAGGCCGCCGAATTTTCCTTCGTAACGGTCCAGCTTGGGCGAGAAGATGGTGCTTTTACGGATGGGGGTTTTGTTTTCAAGGAACTTTTTCATGCACACCGATTTGGAGACGCAGAACTGGGCCCAGAGCCAGGCCGCCTTCCGGTGCTTGCCCGTGACCGAGTGTTTGAGGATGGTCCAGCTGCCGGTGTCCTGATAGCCCACTTTCATGCCCTCTTCCCAGTACTTGCCGTGGGGGGAGGGGGCCACGCGCCACAGGGGGTTGCCCTTGCTGTCCGTTACCCGGCTCTCCGGGTTGGTGTAGGCGTCTTCCGACAGCCAGGTGGTGTACTGGAAGATGCTCTGGGCGATGCGGCCCTTGGAGGGAACAATGCCCGCCACGAAAAAGTCCATGTACTCCCCGTACGGGGGGGCGTAGGCCTTCATCCAGTGGATGTATTTTTCCATGGCGTAGACCGCGGCCGGGCCGTTGGTGGCACCGCCCCGGGCCACGGTGGCCCCCACGGGGATCTTGTTTTCCACCCGGATGCCCCATTCGTCCACGGGAAGCCCGTTGGGCAGGCCCTTGTCGCCAGCCCCTGCCATGGAGAGCCAGGCGTCGGTGAAGCGCCATCCCAGGCCCGGGGATTTTTTCCCGTAGTCCATGTGGCCGTACACTTTTTTGCCGTCGATGGTCTTGCCGGTGAAAAATTCGGCGATGTCTTCGTAGGCCTGCCAGTTGATGGGCACCCCGAGCTCGTAGCCGTAGCGCGCCTTGAACTCTTTTTTGAATTGCGGGTTGGTAAACCAGTCGTAGCGGAACCAGTAGAGGTTGGCGAACTGCTGATCCGGGAGCTGGAGCTGATGGCCCTCGTAGTCCTGGCCGAACTCCAGGTTGAGGAAGTCATCAGCTTCCCAGGCTGGTTGTAGTCGACGGCCCTTCCCCTACAAAAGCTTTGAAGTCCAGGGCACTGTCGCAGTGGCCGATTGTTGCGGTCGAAGATGTTGGACTGCTCTTCTGTCGGTCTCCATCGGCCGCTGCCGTCCACCTCACCTTCCCCGCATGATGTCCACCCGGACCTTGATGCCGGTGATTTCGGTGAAGGCCTTGGCCAGCACCGCCGCCTCCCACTTGTGGGTGGGGATCCCTTCGGCGCAGGCCCTGATCTCCATGCCCTTGTATGGGGCGGCCGTCCGGGCGAACCAGGTGAGCTCGTCTTGTTGGGCCTGTCGTGACAGCGCCGAGGGTTGAAGCGCTTTGGCCCATGTTTCGATCTTCCCGGCCTCTGCCCGGCCGGGGTGTGCGGCCAGCAGGAGCATCATGGCCAGGATGGTGAACCCGTGTTTCTTTGTGTTACGCATACGTCTTTCCCTTTCCCATTTCAGGTTGCCGAAGGGTCCGGCAGGGCCCGAAGGCATCGTCGTATTACCGTGTACTAAAAAACAGATACCTCATATTTAGAAAAATTATATGGTGTAGCTTATGTTTGGATAAGCTAAATTTACTTGCTGTGTCTGTGCTAATGTTAGTGTGTGTTTAATACTACCCAATATTGAATTAAAAATCAATGAAATCATCCATCAATTGGACTTGTCAGGGGTCTGTCAAGGGGGTGTGTGCTGTTATGCTGTTGTGTATTTCTATGTATTGTGCAGGGTTGATGTAGTAGGAATTAAGTAAAAAATAAAAAGGGTGTGTTCTTGTGGTAGGTAATGTGCGGGGAGGGTGCCGGGGCGTTGGGGTCCGCCCCGGCTCAGGATCAAGCCAACAGGCTTTGACCGGTCATCTCCTCGGGTTGGGGTATCCCCAGGAGAGACAGGATGGTGGGGGCGATGTCGCAGAGGCGACCTCCGTCCCGCAAAGAGGGGGTGTCGGCGCCCAGGAGGATCAGGGGCACCGGGTTGGTGGTGTGGGCGGTCATGGGGTTCCCTGTGATGGGGTCCACCATGATCTCCGCGTTGCCGTGGTCGGCGGTGATGAGAACCGCTCCGCCGTTTTCCGTGGCGGCGGAAACCACCCGGCCCAGGCAGTCGTCCACGGTTTCAAGGGCCTTGACAGCCGCCTTCATGTCGCCTGTGTGGCCCACCATGTCCGCGTTGGCGAAGTTGAGCACGGTCAGGTCGTCCGGGGTGGCTGTGAAGCGCTCCACAAAGGTGTCTGTGAGCTCAACGGCGGACATCTCCGGTTTCAGGTCGTAGGTGGCCACCTTGGGGGAGGGGATCAGGAGCCTGGTCTCGCCCGGGGATTCGGCCTCCACGCCGCCGTTGAAGAAGAAGGTGACGTGGGCGTACTTTTCGGTCTCGGCGATGCGCAGCTGGGTGCGTCCGGCCTCGGCCACCACAGTGCCCAGGGGGCGCTTGGGGGTGACGGGCCCGAAGGCAACGGAGGTGCCCTTGATGTCGGCATCGTATTCGGTCATGCAGACAAAGTGGACGTCCCGTTTTTCCCGCTGGAACCCTTCAAACTCATCATCCACAAAGGCGCGGGTGATCTGGCGCGCCCGGTCCGGGCGGAAGTTGAAGAAGATCACGGCGTCGCCGTCGCGGATGGCCCCTTCGGTCCCTTCAAGGAGCAGGGGTTCGAAGAACTCATCGGTGTCGCCCTTGGCGTAGGACGCTTCCACGGCATGGGCGGCAGTTGCGGCCCGGGCCGGTTCGTTACCGGTGAGGGTGTCGTAGGCGTATCGGGTTCTCTCCCAGCGGTTGTCACGGTCCATGGCGTAGTAGCGGCCGCTCAGGGAGGCCAGGGTGCCCACGCGCATGGTGTGGAACGTGTGCTCCAGCTCTTCGATGAAGGAGAGGGCGCTCTGGGGTGGGGTGTCCCGTCCGTCCAGGATGGCGTGGACAAAGACCTGCTCCACCTTATTACGGGCGGCCATATCCAAAAGGCCCTTGAGGTGGGCCATGTGGCTGTGGACGCCGCCATCGGAGAGGAGACCCATGAGGTGCAGGGCCTTGCCCGGCTCCTTGGCGCGGTTTACGGCTTCAAGCAGGGTCGGATTTTCAAAGAAAGAGCCGTCCTCGATGGCGTGGGTGATGCGCGAGAGGGACTGGCGGACCACACGGCCGCAGCCGATGTTGAGGTGCCCCACCTCGGAGTTGCCCATCTGGCCGGGAGGCAGCCCCACGTCCTCGCCGCTGGCGGCAAGGGTGGTGTGGGCGGCTTCGGCCATGAAGCGATCCATGTTGGGGGTGTCCGCATGCTGGACGGCGTTGTAGCGGCAGGGTTTCCCCTCTCCCCAGCCGTCCAGAATGACAAGTGTCACCGGTGTGTTCATGGGTACTGCTCCTGCTCAGAAAGTGGTCAGACGGTGAAAGCTTGCCGGGTCGAGGCTGGCGCCGCCCACCAGGGCACCGTCGATGTCGGTTTCGGCCATGAGCCCTTCGATGGTATCGGCGTTGACGCTGCCTCCGTAGAGAATGCGCAGTGCGTCGGCCGCCTCCTGGCTGTACAGGTCGGCGATGATGCCTCGGATGGCCGCGCAGACCTCATTGGCGTCGGCGCTGCTGGCGGTTTTGCCGGTGCCGATGGCCCAGATGGGTTCGTAGGCGATGACCACGCCGGTGACGTCGGCCTCGGCAATACCTAAAAGGCCGTTGACGACCTGGGCCTTGATGACGTCTGCGGTGCGGCCTTCTTCGCGTTCTTCCAGGCTTTCGCCGCAGCAGAGGATGGGGGTGATTCCGGCCTTGAGGGCGCAGTTGGTCTTTTTGTTGACCGAGGCGTCGGTCTCTGCGAAAAGCTGGCGACGCTCGGAGTGGCCGAGGATGACGTAGGACGCGCCTGTGTCGTTGATCATGGCCGCGGAGATTTCACCGGTGAAGGCCCCTTGGGCTTCGTAATGCATGTTCTGGGCGCCGACGGCAACGCCGGTTCCGGTAAGGGCGTCGGCCAGGGGGTAAAGCAGGGGGGCAGGGGCGCAAAGCAGGGTGTCGACCCCTTCTCTTACAGGGTTTTCCCCCAGGTAACGGGCAAAGGCCATGGCCTCGTCCAGGGTTTTGTTCATTTTCCAGTTGCCGGCAATTAAGGGGGTTCTCATGACACTCCTTTCAGGGGTGGTTCGGGTCTGGCAGGTGTGGCGCCCGGCGATGCCTGCGCCGCGATGTTTGCAAGGGGCAGGGGGCTGCTATAAATGCACTGCACCGGGTAAGAGGGGAAGGTGCGTTGCACGGGCGCCACGGATTCAGCGGTCCCGGTGGTTGACGCCCCGGATCGACCGGCCATGTCAAGCAGTCTTTCCGGGGCGACAACCAGGGATAGGCAAGGCGTTTGTTACTTGAACGCCATGGAGGCTTTGACGGCTTTCTGCCAGCCTGCGTAGAGGCTGTCGCGGGTGTCGTCGTCCATGGCAACTTCAAAGGTTTTGTCCTTGTTCCACTGGGAAGCGATCTCAGCGCGGTTCTTCCAGAAACCGACGGCGAGGCCGGCCAGGTAGGCGGCGCCGAGGGCGGTGGTTTCCACGATGACGGGACGCTCTACATCGGCACCCAGGATGTCGCTCTGGAACTGGAGGAGGAAGTCGTTGCCCGTTGCGCCGCCGTCCACACGGAGGGTCTTGATGGAGATGCCGGAGTCGGCTTCCATGGCGGAGAGGACGTCTTTGGTCTGGTAAGCCAGGGACTCCAGGGTGGCACGAACAAAGTGCTCTTTGGAGGTGCCGCGAGTGAGGCCGAAGACGCAGCCGCGAACGTCGCTGTCCCAGTAGGGGGTGCCCAGGCCAACGAAGGCGGGGACCACGTAAACACCGTCGGTGGATTTCACACGGTCGGCGTACGCCTGGCTGTCCTTGGCGTCGGCGAACATGCGCAGGCCGTCACGGAGCCACTGGATGGCGGAACCGGCAACAAAGACGCTGCCTTCAAGGGCGTACTCTACCTTGCCATTTACACCCCAGGCGATGGTGGTGAGCAGGCCGTTTTCGGATTTAACCGCTTTTTCGCCGGTGTTCATCAGCATGAAGCAGCCGGTGCCGTAAGTGTTCTTGGCCATCCCTTCTTCGTAGCAGGCCTGGCCGAAGAGGGCTGCCTGCTGGTCGCCTGCGATACCGGCGATGGGAATTTCGTAGCCAAAGAAGGCGTTGGGGGCGGTGGTGCCGTAAACGTCGGAAGAGGGGCGAACCTCGGGGAGCATGGACGCGGGAACGGTGAGGGCTTCCAGGAGCTCTTCGTCCCAGGCAAGGTCGTAGATGTTGTACATCAAGGTACGGGAAGCGTTGGAGTAATCGGTGACGTGGGCCTTGCCGCCGGTGAGCTTCCAGGTGATCCAGGTGTCGATGGTACCGAAGAGGAGGTCCCCTTTTTCGGCTTTGGCGCGGGCGCCTTCCACGTTGTCCAGGATCCACTTGACCTTGGTACCGGAGAAGTAGGCGTCGATGAGCAGGCCGGTCTTGTCGCGAACGGTGTCGTTCAGGCCTTTGGCCTTGAGCTCATCGCAGATGCCTGCGGTCTGACGGGACTGCCAGACGATGGCGTTGTAGATGGGGTTGCCGGTGTTTTTGTCCCATACCACGGTGGTTTCACGCTGGTTGGTGATACCGATGGCTGCGATGTCGTCGCCGGAGACGTCTTTGTTGGCAAGGAGTTCGGCCAGGACAGACTGGACGGAAGACCAGATCTCCAGGGCGTCATGCTCTACCCAGCCGGGCTGGGGGAAGATCTGGGTGAACTCTTTCTGGGTTACCAGCTGGATTTCGCCTGCTTTGTCGAAGAGGATGGCACGTGAGCTTGTGGTTCCCTGGTCGATGGAGATGATGTATTTTTTTTCCATGATTGACTCCTCAGTATGGGTTGTGCGCGGAGGGCCCCCGAGGAACCCCCTGCGGACCGGACAGCCGCAGGGTGGTTTCGGTTAGACGGAGGAACCGTCCGCTGTGTTCATTTGCTCTTTTGTTCGGTGTGCAGCAGGGGCCGGAATCGGCCTCCTGATCTTCCTACATGACGATGGCCTTGTAAAGCAGGGCACCGGCAACGCCGCCGATGATGGGCCCGACAACGGGGATCCAGGCGTAGCCCCAGTCGGAGTCACGCTTGCCTGCGATGGGCATGAAGAAGTGGGTAAGGCGGGGACCCAGGTCCCTGGCGGGGTTGATGGCGTAACCTGTGGTACCACCGAAGGAGAGGCCGATGGCGGCAATGAAGAAGCCGACGATGAGGGGATTCAGGCCTTCGGAGAATTTGTTGGCGCCGATGCCCAGCAGGCCGAAGACGAGGATGGCGGTGCCGAGGATCTCGCTGAAGAGGTTGGCCATGGGGTTGCTGATGGCGGGACCGGTGGCGAAAACACCCAGTTTGGCGTCTTTGTCTTCGGTTTCAGCCCAGTGGGGGTAGTAGTGCAGGTAGACCAGGGTAGCGCCGATGAAGGCCCCGATCATCTGGCCGGCGATGTACATGGGAACATCAGCCCAGGGGAAGAGGCCGATGGTGGCAAGGCCGATGGTAACGGCCGGGTTAACATGGGCACCGGAGTATTTCCCCACGAGGTAAACGGCGAAGGCTACGGCAAAACCCCACCCAAGGGTGATTACGATCCACCCGGAGTCCTGAGCTTTGGATTTGTTCAGTACAACGCCTCCAACAACGCCGCATCCGAACAGGGTCAAGATCAATGTTCCAATCAGCTCTCCCAGAAAACTAGACATACTCTTTCCTCCAAATCATCTCTTTAAGAACGTCAAGAATTTCGCCCGCCTCCATTGCCGGGCATATCGGTTTCCCGTCAAACGTAGCGTTGCGCGAGAAACACTGTTTGTTTGATGTATATTCGAAACCGAAATAAATCAAGTTAAAAATATTCGAATGTGAAAATTTTATCGTTGATGTTTGGTGACTTATAAGGGAACTGGTATGCAATGGGCGATTTTGAGGCGGGATTTGGCGCGGCGTAAAAAAGGGTTTGTCTTTGGCATTTATTGAGAAAAACGGATGACAAGAGGGTAACCCGTGTTCAGGTTCGGTCTCAGGGGAGGAACATTTTCATTGTGAAAATTTTCGTTCGGTTTGATGTTCGATAGTGAACATTTGAACGAAAAATTTAAAATCGCGAACAGAAAGGGGGAAACAGGGGTGAGGCAGGGTGTTCGGGGGAGAAGGGGACGCTGCCAAAAGGGGCCCGGCAGGGAACCGATCCGCTTTCAGCGAACGTGGAAAAGGGCGGGCGTGCAGCTGGCGGACGGGTGTTGCAGCTCGGCTGCACGCTCCTTGGTGGGGGCCGGACACATCCGCACCGATGTGTGCCTTTCCCCTGAAAATGGCCGTTGAGCGCCCGGAAAACGCCTTGCGCCAGGCATTTTCCGGCCGTCTCGGGCATGGGGCAGCTACCCCTGTACAGGGGGCCTGCATCCCGAAAAAAGGGTGGCAGCGGCCCGGCAAGGGGCGGCCACGGAACCCTGCAGGTGGTGAGGAGAACCTGCTGGGTGAGCCGTGGAGCGCCGCCCCTGCCGCAGGAGGCTGCTCTCGGGGCGTGAACAATAAGGTGCGCCGTGCAGTCGTCCGGGAAGATGCTGTCCCACCGGGGCTTGCTGTTCCGGTGGGACGGCATGCAACGGCCGCAACGGGATGCTCCTGTTGTTATCCACGTCCCGTTACTGTCGGTTACTTGACGAAGGCCGGTCGGGAAAGACGGGCGGCAGCGCCCAGCTCTTCGGCGATGCGCATGAGCTGGTTGTACTTGGCCACGCGGTCGCTCCTGGAGAGAGAGCCGGTCTTGATCTGGCCCCCGGAGATGCCCACGGCAAGATCGGAGATAAAGGTGTCCGAGGTCTCACCGGAACGGTGGGAGATGACCGTGGAGTACCCGGCCGCACGGGCCATTTCAATGGCGCGCAGGGTTTCGGTGACCGTGCCGATCTGGTTGAGCTTGATGAGGATGGAGTTGGCAACCCCAAGCTCGATGCCCTTGGCGAGGATGGCGGGGTTGGTGACGAACAGGTCGTCGCCCACGATCTGGATCTTCTCGCCCATGCGCTGGGTCATGAGAGCCCAACCGTCCCAGTCTCCTTCGGCCAGGCCGTCTTCGATGGAGACGATGGGGTAGGTGGCCACGAGGCGTTCGTAGTAGGCAACCATCTCCTCGGAGGTGAGGGCCTTGCCTTCGGCCTCCAGTACGTATTTTCCGTCTTTGTAGAATTCACTGGCTGCGGCGTCCAGGGCCAGGACCACGTCCTTGCCGGGGACATATCCGGCAGACTCAACGGCAGCGATGATCAGGGCCAGGGCCTCTTCGTTGGAGCCCAGGTTGGGGGCAAAACCCCCTTCGTCGCCCACACCCGTGGTGAGCCCCTTCTCCTTGAGCAGGGACTTGAGGTGGTGGAACACCTCGGCGCCCATGCGGATCGCTTCGGCTGCGGTACCCGCGCCTGCAGGGATGATCATGAACTCCTGGATGTCCAGGCTGTTGGTGGCGTGGGAGCCGCCGTTGACGATATTCATCATGGGCAGGGGCAGCTCACAGGCCGCCATGCCGCCCAGGTAGCGGTAGAGGGGAAGGCTGTAGGCATCGGCTGCTGCGCGGGCCGCGGCCATGGAGACGCCGAGCAGGGCGTTGGCACCCAGCTTGGATTTGTTTTCCGTGCCGTCCAGCTCGATGAGGGCCTCGTCCAGGGCCACCTGGTCTGACGCGTCCAGGCCGATGACGGCCGGGGCGATGATGGCGTTGACGTTTTCAACGGCGGTGAGAACGCCTTTGCCGAGGTAGCGCTTGGGGTCCTTGTCCCGGAGCTCCAGAGCTTCGCGGGTACCGGTGGAGGCACCGGAAGGAACGGCAGCGCGGCCGGTGGCGCCGCAGTGAAGGGTGATGTCCACCTCAACGGTGGGGTTTCCTCGTGAATCCAGGATTTCGCGTGCAACCACGTTGGTGATCTGAGTCATGTCATACCTTCTTTATCTTATATTAAGCGGCGACGGGAGATGCCGGGGAGCCCATGAGCAGGCACCCCCGGCTCCCACCACCAGATGTTTCCATTACGATAGACGATACCGCGAAAAGCGGTTTACGCCACCTTTACCTTCACCATGTTGGTGGTGCCGGGGACCCAGGTGGGGTATCCGGCGGTGATGACGATGGTGTCGCCCTTGTCCACGAGGCCGGTCTCTAAGGCTTCGCTGGCTCCCTGCTCGATCATCTCGTCCATGCCCTCGGCGCTGTCCACCAGGCTGGGGTGGCTCGGCCCGAGAGGCAGAGCCTTCGCATGGCGGCCTCGTCCGGGGAGAGGGCGATGATGGGGGAGTCCGGGCGGAACCGGGAGATCTGACGGGCGGTGAACCCGGAGGTGGTGGGGGCCACAATGGCCCTGGTGCTGAGTTTTTCGGCCAGGACGCAGGCTGCGTAGGAGACCGAATCGGAGACGCGCTCTTTGCAGACGCTCTTCATGAACTGCTTGTGGGGGTAGGTCTCTTCGGCCTTGGCGGCGATGCGGCTCATGTAGCGGACGGTCTCCACCGGGAAGTTGCCGTTGGCGGTCTCTTCCGAGAGCATGACGGCGTCGGCCCCGTCCAGAACAGCGTTGGCCACGTCGGTGGCTTCGGCGCGGGTGGGGCGTGGGGAGTCCACCATGGAGCGGAGCATCTGGGTGGCGATGATGACGGGCTTGCCCGCTGCCACGGATTTTTCCACGAGCATCTTCTGAACGCCCGGGACATCCTCCAAGGGAATCTCCACGCCCAGGTCGCCCCTGGCCACCATGATGCCGCCGGTGGCCTTCATGATCTCGTCGATGTTGGCGATGGCTTCGTGTTTTTCGATCTTGGCGATGACCGGGGTGGCTTTGCCCGCTGCTGCGATGAGCTCTTTGATCTCGTTGATGTCGTCCACGGTCTTTACAAAGGAGAGGGCCACAAAATCGACGTCGTTTTCAAGGCCGAAGGCCAGGTCCTCTTTGTCCTTTTCGGTGAGGGCCGGAATTTTCAGGACGCTGGTGGGCAGGTTGATGCCCTTGTTGGAGGTGAGAAGGCCTCCGATGACCACGGTGCAGACAATGTCCTGTCCCTTGACTTCTTTGACGGTGAGCTCCATGAGGCCGTCGGCCAGGAGGATCACGTCGTCGGCCTTTACCTCTTCGGGCAGGTCCTTGTAGGAGACCGAGACGCGGTTGCCGCCTCCCATGATCTCCTCTGAGGTGAGGATCAGCTCGGCACCGGGGACCAGCTCGATGCCGGGCTCCTCGATTTTACCGGTGCGCATCTTGGGGCCGCAGAGGTCCTGGAGGATGGCCACGGGTTTGCCCATCTCCCGGGACAGCTCGCGGATGGTACGGATCTTTTTGATGTGCTCGTCGTGGCTCCCGTGGGAGAAGTTGAGCCGCGCCACGTTCATGCCGCTTTCAATGAGGTTACGAAGCACGTCCGGGGACTCGCTGGTGGGGCCGATGGTGCAGACAATCTTGGTCCTGCGCATGTTCTCTCCTTGAGCTTGCAAAGGGTCTCTCCCGGTTGATGAGATGGCCGGCCCCGCCTTTCAGGGGTCATGGAAACCTGCGGCGGGCGGGGACGGCCATTTCAGGGAGGCTGTGTTCATATTGTGTCTTGGTTACCCGGTTTGTGTTACGGGCGTCCAAGGGCAGTGTTACGGGATGGTCAGGCAGGCCGGAAAGTCGCGTCGGCCTGCCTCTGGGCCCCTTATCTGGGCATGTAGTTTTCTGCCAGTTTCCCGTAGGCTTCCACCTGCTCGTCGATCCACGCCTGATCTTTGCCCAGCTCTTTTGCCATGATGGCGGCTACCCTGGGGGCGGCGGAGACGCTGGCTGCAGCGTTGAGCAGCAGGGAGCGGGTACGGCGTGACAGCACGTCGGCCACGTTGCAGGCCCACTCGTTGCGAACGGCCCAGACCACTTCCAGGCCGGTGTAGGGCAGGGCGGGGTGCAGGGGCTCGGCCAGCTCGGGGTTCTCCTGGGCCAGCTCTTTGACCTCACCTTCGTAGCTGCCGTAGACGTGGAAAGGATCGCTGAGGTCGGCGTTCACGCACCAGCCGTGGAGTTTCAGGTCCCGGGTCTGGGAGTCGCGGTGGGGCAGGCCGCCGATCTGGGCGGCGCGGTCGATGGTGTCTTCGCCCATCTTGCGGTAGGTGGTCCATTTGCCCCCGGCGATGGTGACCAGGCCGTTGGGGGAGATGGTGAGGTGGTGGTCCCGGGAGAGGGAAGAGGTCTTGCCGTCGGAGTCGTCCCCGGAGATGAGGGGGCGGATACCGGTGAAGACGCTCAGGACATCCCCTTTGGAGGGAACCCTGGAGAGGTAGCGGCCGGCATGGCTGAGGAGGAAATCGATCTCCTCGTCCAGGGGGACAGGCTCCATGACCGGGTCCTTGATGGGGGTGTCGGTGGTGCCCACGATAACGTGGTCGTGCCAGGGTACCATGAAGATGACGCGCCCGTCGTCGGTGTGGGGGACCATGACGGCGGTGTCCCCGGGGGCAAAGGACTTGTCGAGGATCAGGTGCACGCCCTGGCTGGGGGCGATGAGTTTTTTGGTGTTCTCGTTGTCCATGGCGCGGATGTTGTCCACGAAGATGCCGGCTGCGTTGACCACGGACTTGGCCTTCAGGGTGTACTCGGTGCCGGTGAGGCGGTCACGGGCGGTGACCCCTTCCACCACGCCGCCTTTCTTCTTCAGCAGCCCGGTGACTTCCATGTGGTTGATGGGGAACTGACCGAGGCTCTCCATGGTGCGGGCCAGGGTGATGGCAAGGCGCGCGTCGTCGAACTGGCCGTCGTGGTAAACCACGCCCCCTTTGAGGCCGTCGGTCTTGAGGGTGGGGATGCGTGTGAGGGTCTCTTCCCTGGAGAGGAGCTTGGAGGGACCGAAGCCCAGCTTGCCGGCGAGCATGTCGTAGAGTTTCAGGCCGATGCCGTAGAAGGGGCGCTCCACCACCCGGTGCATGGGCGCCGATAAAGGCCTGGTTGTAAACAAGGTGGGGGGCGTTTTTCAGCATGATGCCGCGCTCTTTCAGGGCATCCATGACCAGGGCGATGTTGCCCTGCTGCAGGTAGCGCACCCCGCCGTGGACCAGCTTGGTGCTGCGGCTGGAGGTGGCTTCCGCAAAGTCGCCCTGCTCCAGCACCAGGGTGCTGTAGCCTCGGGAGGCTGCGTCCACGCCGGAACCTAAGCCCGTGGCTCCCCCGCCGATGATGATAACGTCCCAGACCCGTGAGGGGTCTTCCAGTTGCCGAATCATTTGTTCACGTTTCATGACATACTCCTGGTGTGTCCATGCTCCGAACCCTCGCCTGTCCCTTCGGTTTTCTCAGGCGTATGGCTGCACGCGGGTTTTCACCGTGGGAAGACGGCGAGGGTGCGTTGCATGAACGTTCACGGGGCTTGGCCCGCGGATAACGGATTTTGTGTTTCATCCTTTTTCAAGCCATCTGACAGGGTGAAACGCAGTGATTATGTGTCTGTGCCGTGCTTTTTTTTCAGCGTGTCGGTGTTCCCAGGGCTTCCACCCCGGGCAGTTTCTTGCCTTCCAAAAACTCCAGGGAGGCGCCGCCCCCGGTGGAGACGTGGGAGACCTTGTCGGCCAGGCCTGCCTTTTCGATGGCGGCTGCGGAGTCCCCGCCGCCCACGATGGTGGTGCCGCCGTTTGCCGTGGCCGTGACCAGGGCCTCTGCCACGGCAAAGGTGCCCTTGGCCGATGCCTCGATTTCAAAGACCCCCATGGGGCCGTTCCAGACCACGGTCTTGGATGCTGCGATGGCCTCTGCAAAGGCAGCCACGGATGTGGGGCCGATGTCCACGGCCATCTGACCTGCTGCGATGGCGTCTTCCGCCACAAAGTCAGCGGAGCCGATGGTCCGGTTATCAAAATCCAGGCGATCGGTGACGAGGTAGTCGGAGGGGAGGAGGATCTTTCCCTTGCCCAGCTCCAGGAGCTCTTTGGCCAGGGGGAGTTTTTCCTCTTCGCACAGGGAGTTGCCGATCTCGCGGCCCATGGCCTTGAGGAAGGTGCAGGCCATGCCGCCGCCGATGATCAGGGTGTCCACCTTGGGGAGCAGGGCCTTGATGACATCGATTTTTCCGGAGATTTTGGCCCCGCCGATGATGGCGGTGAAGGGGCGCTTGGGCTCTGCCAGGGCGCTGCCCAGGAAATCGAGCTCCTTTTTAATAAGGTAGCCGCAGGCGCAGGTGTCCATGTGCCGGGTGATGCCCTCGGTGGAGGCGTGGGCGCGGTGGGCGGTGCCGAAGGCGTCGTTGACGTAGAGATCGGCCAGTTTGGCCAGTTCGGCTGCAAAGGCGTCGTCGTTGTCGGTCTCGGCCTTGTGGAATCGCAGGTTTTCAAGGAGAAGTACGTCGCCGTCCGCAAGGGCGTTTACCGCCTCCCGGGCTTTGGGGCCGATGCACTCTTCGGCAAAGGCCACGGGCTTTTCAAGGAGTTCGGAGAGCCGTTTTGCTACCGGGGCAAGGCTCATGGCTTCCACTCTCTGGCCCTTGGGGCGACCCAGGTGGCTCATGAGAACCACTTTGGCGCCGCTGTCCGCAAGGCGGGTGATGGTGGGCAGGGCTGCCCGAAGCCTCTTGTCGTTTTCAACGGCGCCGCCTTTGACGGGCACGTTGAAGTCCACCCGTACGATCACCGTTTTTCCCTTGCAGTCGATCTCTTCAATAAAAAGCTTGTTCATCGTCGGTTCCTCATCCATCGTCACGGTTGTGTTCGTTGCCTCCGCGGCATGGTGGCGACACAGGGGGCAAATATGTGGCGCCTTCGGGCTTTCGGGGCCTTTCCATGGGTTGTTTGTTTTGGTCGGAAAGGGCCCCGGCAGCCCGCGGCGCATGGGGCCGGCCGATGTATCCGAAGGGGCGCCTCAGCCCATGGGCCAGGCTGCGGCGCGTCGGATAATGGCCGGAAACCAGTCCCTACTCAGCGATGTGCTTGAGCAGGTCCAGGACCTTGCAGGAGTAGCCCCATTCGTTGTCGTACCAGGCGATGAGCTTGACGAAGGTGTCGCTCAAGGCGATGCCGGCTTCGGCGTCGAAGACGGAGGTGCAGGACTCGCCCACGAAGTCGGTGGAGACCACGGCGTCTTCGGTGTAACCGAGGATGCCCTTGAGTTCGCCTTCGGCGGCCTCTTTGAGGGCTTTTTTGATCTCATCGTAGGTGGCGGGCTTTTCCAGGCTGCAGGTGAGGTCCACAACGGAGACGTCCGGGGTGGGGACGCGGAAGGACATGCCGGTAAGCTTTCCGTTCAGGTCGGGGATGACCTTGCCAACGGCCTTGGCTGCGCCGGTGGAGCTGGGGATGATGTTCTGGCCAGCGCCGCGGCCGCCGCGCCAGTCTTTGCGGGAGGGGCCGTCCACGGTCATCTGGGTGGCGGTGGTGGCGTGGACCGTGGTCATGAGGCCTTCCTTGATGCCGAATGCCTTGTGAACGACGTGGGCCATGGGGGCCAGGCAGTTGGTGGTGCAGGAGGCGTTGGAGACGATGGTCTGGCCCGCGTAATCGGTGTGGTTGACGCCCATGACGAACATGGGGGTGGCGTCCTTGGAGGGGGCGGAGAGAACCACTTTCTTTGCTCCTGCCTTTAAGTGGGCGGAGGCTTTCTCTTCGGTGAGGAACAGGCCGGTGGCCTCTACCACGTAGTCGGCGCCCACGTCGGACCAGGCAAGGTCGGCGGGGTTGCGCTCCGAGGTGACCCGGATGGTGTTGCCGTTGACCACCAGGTTGCCGTCTGCAACCTCAACGGTGCCGTCGAAGCGGCCGTGGGTAGAGTCGTATTTGAGCATGTAGGCGATGTAGTCCACATCGATCAGGTCGTTGATGGCAACGACTTCCATGTCGTTGCGGTTTACTGCTGCCCTGAAGACCAGTCGGCCGATACGTCCGAATCCGTTGATGCCTATCTTGATCATGTTGCCCTCCTGAAGCGGTTTGTTTGGTTTGACGGTTCCGTTCCAGAGCGGTGGCCCGTGTTCGGAACCTGTTTCTGCGGTGGGTTTCAGTCGTTGCACGGTGCTGATGCATGTTCAGTTTCGAACAACGTCGTCAACGCACTTAATCAATAGGCTATGCATGCCGCAAAAAGCAAGTAAAATTTTCACTATCGAACATAAAAAGTTCAGGTGCGAAGATTTTTGAGGGGTTTTTTGGGGGGGTGGGATTCTAAAGTGAACATTTTTGGGCCGAGGTGACGTGGGGGCGGGCGGCCCATGCCGCAACCGGGGCTTAAGGGACTTTGTTTTCTGGGACTTCCGAGGTTACGCCTCCGTGTGCTCGCCGTGGCCCATGGCGTCCCGAACCGCATGGGCCAGCTGATTTCGGGCCAGGGGTTTCAGGAGGTAGCTGCGAATTCCTATTTTTTTGGCCAGGGGTTCGTCGATCTGGTCGCTGTAGCCCGTTAAAAGGATGATGGGGATGTCCGGTCGGATGGCCAGAAGCTTTTCGGAGAGCTGAGCGCCGTTTAAGTTGGGCATGTTCATGTCGGTGATGACCAGGTGGTAATCGTCCGGGGCGTTCTGGAAGAGGCCCAGGGCCTCATCTCCTGCCTGGCTTTTTGTGACGCGGTAGCCCAGGCTCTTCAGGGACGAGACCGTGGCGGAGAGGATGGCCTCTTCGTCATCCACCAGGAGGATGTGCTCTCCCCCCGTGGGCAGGGCGGCCTCGTCCGGGGCGTCGGCGTCCGGGGGATCTGCGTCCACCGTGGGCAGGTAGATGGCAAAGCGGGTACCCTGGCCCACCACGCTCTCCACTTCGATGGTCCCTTTAAGGGCCTTGACGATGCCGTGGACCACGGAGAGCCCCATGCCGGTGCCTTCCCCGGGTTCTTTGGTGGTGAAGAAGGGGTCGAAGATGCGTTGCCGGGTTTCAGGGGCCAGGCCACAGCCCTGGTCGTCAATGGTGAAGCATTGGTATTCCCCAGGCTTCAGGTCCGGGTGGCGGCCCATGACCTCTGCGGAGAGGGGCTCCTGGGTGAGGGCGATGGCAATGCGCCGCCCCTGGTGCTTCATGGCGTGGGCCGCGTTGGCGCCTAGGTTCATCACCATCTGGTGGATCTGGGTGGGGTCGGCCATCACCGGTTTTTCGGGCTCCTCGCCCAGGGAGATGTCGATGGTGATGGTGCTGGGGATGGTGGCCCGGAGCAGTTTCACCGCATCGCCGATGACGGGCCGCAGGAACACCGGGGTCAGGGTCTGGTCCGCCTGTCGGCTGAAGTTGAGGATCTGTTTGACCAGGTCCCGGGCCCGCCTGGCCGCCTTGAGGATCTCTTCCACGTACTGGTGTTCGAGGCTCCCTTTCCTGACCTCGTCTTCGAGGAGTTCGGAGAACCCCAGGATGGCTGCCAGGATGTTGTTGAAGTCGTGGGCGATGCCCCCTGCCAGGGTGCCGATGGCCTGGAGCTTCTGGGACTGGCGCAGCTCGCCTTCAAGGGTCCGCCGGGACTCTTCGGCAAGTTTCTGTTCGGTGACGTCCTGGACGGTGCCGAAGGCGGAAAGGGGCGTTCCCTCTTCACTGCGTGCGAGCAGTCCCTTGCCCACCACCCACCGGGCCGTGCCGTCGGGGAGGGTGATGCGTTCTTCAAAGACCGTGCGCCCTTCATTGAGAATGGCGCCCAGGATCCGGTCGATGATTTCGAAGTGCTCGGGGGAGACGATTTTTTTAAGGCCCTCCCGGCTGATGGGCTCGCCTGCGGGTTCCAGGCCGAAGATCCGATAGAACTCCTGGGACCAGGTGGCCAGGCCGGTCTCCAGATTGACCTCCCAGTGGCCGAGGTGGGCGATGCGCTGGGCCTCTTCGAGGCGCGCCTCGCTCTCCATGAGGCGTTCTTCAGCCTTGATGCGCTGGGTGATGTCGATGCCCACCCCCATGACCCCCACCACCTGGCCCGTGAGGTCCTTGAGCTGGGAGGTGACGCATCGCAGGCAGCGCACGTCGTCTGCGCATCGGAAGTAGAGCTCCATGTCGTTTTGCATGCCGTAGAGCAGGCTTTTCCTGGCCATGATCCCGCAGAGGCCGTCTTCATCCTTCATCACTTCGTCCACCCGGTAATCCCCCACGAGACCTTCGGCTTCCACCTCGGTGAGCTCTTCGGCCAGGGTGGCGGCCGCCCGGTTGATGTAGGTCATCTTCAGCTCCGTGTCCGCGGTCCACAGGACGATGGGGATGCCCCGTTTGATGGACTGGCCCTCGCCGATGACCCCGGAGAGCATGTGCCGCAGGCTTGCGGCCATCTGGCCCACCTCGTCTTCGGAGTGGTAGGTGATCTGGCGGTGGAGGTCCCCTTTGGCGATGGCGTCGGAGACCTCCACGATCTCCTGGACCGGTGAGGCCACGGAACGGGTCACCAGCCAGGTGAAGTAGAGGCCGGCGGTGAAGGCCAGGCCCAGGGCCCAGTACATGAGGATAAAGGCCTGGCGCCTTACCTTTCGGGTGTGGTTGAAGAAGATCTGTGCTTCGTACTGGGTGGATTCGTTGAGCAGGGCCATGCTCTGGGTAATGAGTTCCATGTGGGCGGCACCCCGGCCCTTGGCGATTTCTGCCGCCCGCCAGGGCTCGCCGTCCTTGACAAGCATGATGATCTCGTCGCGGATGGGCAGCCACTCCTTGTAAAGGGCCAGGGCGTGGTCCACCATGGCGTGTTCCCCGAGGTAGAGGCGCTTGATGGCCTTAAAGTCCCTTTCGATCTCTTCTTCCAGGGCCTGCATGGTGAGGACGGCTATCTGGAGTTCCTGGGGAATGCGGGAGAGGGCCACGTCCTTCATGGCGTTGTGAAGCCTTATAATGTTGGAGTCCACCCGTTGGACCGTGTTGCTGACCTGAAAGGGGTGGCGGTACATCTTCCGGGTGAGGTCGGAGAGCTGCCCCATCTGGTGCAGGGCAACGGAGCCCAGGCTGATCATCAGGATCAGGATGGTGCCGAAGCCGATGCCTAAGCGATGCTGCGTAGTTTCTTTCAGGTCTTTGAACATAGGGTGCCTTGGGAAACGTGCCGGGGGCCTGGATTGTGGCGATATGCAGGGCCGGACACGGCCCGGTGCCTCGGGGGAGGCGGTGTATCAGACCATAGGCGAAAGAAACGGGGTGAACGGGTGATCTGGCTGCGTGTTGCGGGGGGCAGATCACGTCACACGGGGGCGTGTGATTTTCCTATTCTACCACAGGGGACGGACGGGTTACAAATTTTCAATGCATATCAAGGGGTTTTCCAAAGGGGCGATCCTGGGGTCAATGGGACTCTTCAGGGGAAGGGGCGGCGCCTTCTGCCTTGGCCTCGTCTTTTTCCTCATCCCGGGGCTCTGTGGCCTGGTGGAGCACCCGCTGGGGAAAGGGGATCTCGATGTGTTCTTTTCGAAAGGCGTCGTCAATGGCAAAGAGCAGTTCGCTTCGAACGGTCATGCGGTAGTCGATGTCCCGTATATGGCAGCGCAGCTCAAAGTCCAGGGAGCTGTCGCCGAAGCCCTTGAACAGCACCCTGGGCTTGGGCACCAGGCGGCCGTTGGTGAGGACCATGGGGTGCTCCTCGGCGATCTGCATCATGAGGTCGTGGACTTTTCGGGTGTCGGTGCCGTAGGCCACGCCAACCTGGACCATGACACGGCCGAAGGGGTCCCCCAGCATCCAGTTGGTCACCTGGTTGGCGATGAGGTCTGAGTTGGGCACCAGCACGTCGGCCCGGTCAAAGGTCTGGATGTGGGTGAACCGGATGCTGACCCGCTTGACATACCCTTCGGTCTCCCCCACCACCACCCAGTCCCCGGGGCGGACGGGGCGTTCAAAAAGGAGGATGAGGCCGGAGACGAAGTTGTTGACGATGTTCTGAAGGCCGAAGCCGATACCCACGGAGAGGGCCCCTGCGATGATGGCCAGGTTTTTGAACTCCAGCCCGGCGATGGACAGGGAGTAGAAGAGGGCAAAGCCGGTGAGCACGTATCCGGTGAGGGTGACGATGGACTGTTTTTCGCCCTTGTCGAAGTTGGTATGGGTGAGCCACTTTTCCCCCATCTGGTGCTTGAGCCACCGGGAGATGTTGAGGATCAGGAAGAAGAGGAACACGGCCATGATGATCCTCACCGGAACGATGACGATGTTGCCCACGCGGAACCCTTCAAGGAAGAAGGTCCCCAGGGTGGTGGCCTGGATGGCGGTCTGGCCCCAGATTTTCAGGACAAGCAGGCCGAAGGCCAGGATGACCACGATGGTGAGGCTGCGGGTGACGAGCAAGAGCCCCTTCACCTGTTCTTCCGGCCCGTATCCCAGGGTGTGGCGCATCTTAAGGGCCCCGGGCTTGGCGGGGATCTCCGTGAGGATGTCCTGGACCTTGTGGATCCCCAGGACAATGGCCCAGGCCACCAGCCCGCCGGTGAGGGTGCCCAGGACCCCCACGGTGGCAAAGGTTGCCAGGTGGCGGTACCCCAGCCAGTCTGCCACGGGCCCGAAGGCGAGGCAGAAGGTGAGGGGGATGCGGATGCTCCTGAGCAGGGAGAGACGGGGGTGGCGGGAGAGGGCCCAGAGGACCCGGACCGAAGCACCCAGGAGCAGGAGCATGAGGACGCTTCGGACCACAGCGGCCAGGGGGCCGGGAACGCGGCTTTCGATGTCTGCAATGACGATGGCTTCGATGAGCAGGACCAGGGTGATGAAGACCCGCAGGGAAAACGAGGCGGGGACGCCCAGGGTCTCTTTGCTGAAGTACCGCTCCACAAGAGGGCTGACGGCCAGGGCGATGGCCAGGGCACCCACCGGGGCTGCCAGGGTGATGATGCCTCCGGCGTAAAACCCTGAGGCCGTGGAGGTGAGCAGGGCAATGGCGGGCAGCCGCCGGGTGAACATAAGGGCTGCCTTATGGCGTTTCAGCTCCGGGTCTTCTGCGGACCAGCTCTTGATCCGGCGGTCCAGGGTGAGGATCAGGGGGAGCAGCAGGAGCAGGGGGAAGAAACCGGCCAGCAGCATGAGGTTGGTGTCGGGGTGGGCGGTGGCCCTGAACTCGTAGAGCGTCCGGGGGGAGGCAATGAGGGCGGGCAGGGCCACGATGGACTTCCAGACGGGCTGTTGCCTGTCCAGCAGGGCGCTGGTGAAATTTTTCTGGCGCCAGGTGATGATCTGCTTCTGCAATTCCCGGGCGCTTAGGTTGAGGAGCCTGCAGATGGCCAGCCGCTGCTCCAGGTTCTTGCGGTCGGTCTCAAGGGTGCTTCGTCGCCTGGCCAGCTCCGAGTCATCGGAGGCGTCGGGGTCCCCCAGCACTGCCGTCTTTTTTTCCACCTGGGAGAGCTCTTTTTCCGTTGTCTCCACACAGGAGGAGGCGTTGTCCATCAGGGTCTGAAGGGTTTCCAGGCGCTTGTTGATAACCTCCGGGTCGGGGGGATCGATGGTCCAGCCCCCCACCTCCACACGGATGGCGTTGAGGCGGATTTCATCGACCATGTACCACGCCTTGTCTTCAGCCGCGCAAAGGGTGGCGGTCATGAGGAGCAGCAGAAGGGCGGAGAGTGTGATGGCAAATCGTTTCATGGCAACCTTGGGGTGGGGAATGTGAAACCGGATGAAAAAGCGATGGATCAATGGCTTACTTTATCAGCCCGGGGCCGGGTAGGCAATGGGGCGACGTGATCGATACAGGGTCAACGCATTTAAACATTCAGTGGCCTCCGGCGGGTCGCTTTTTGAAAAAAGCTTCCGTCTTCGCCTTCGGCTACGCCGTGACAAGCCGCAAAAACGTTCCGGTAAATAAAAATGAAGAAGAGGGGGCTATGCCTTGTGGGGGCGTATTCTCAAAAAACAAAACCTGTTTGTCAAACGTTTGGCCCCCGGCAGGGCCGCCGGAGGCAGTGCGGTTAAATCGGCAATGGGCAAATAGCGACAACGTACCCTGTGACTTCGAAGCTTGTGAGCCAGACCGCACAAATCATTAGCGTTTATGTCGGGCGTAGCCCGATCCGAAGGCCATTGCGCTTTGCCCTGAGGAACGAAGGGCAAAGCGCAATGGCAATCATCTTTCGAGGTGTTTTCGCTATTGTGGCTTTGCCACCCTCGCCGCCGGAGGCTTGCTTTTGCTCCCGACTTTAATCATAGAAGGCAACGACGTATCGGATGGTTGCTGTCGATCACCCATTGATGCGTGCAAACAGGATTTCCCGAATTTTCGCAAGGGCGGCCTCAATGCCCGGGGCGTCCTTTTTGCCCGCGGCGGTGAAGAGGGCCTGGAAGGCTTTTTTGTCGGATGCGGAGAGATGGCGGGAGGCGCCGCCGTCTGCAAGGGCTGCCTCTTCCACGGCCAGGGCCGCCTCATCCCGTTTCCCGTGGGCCCGGGAGGTGATGAGGGTGAAGTAGAGGAGGATCCGGTCCAGCAGGACAAAAGGCATCTGGAGGTTCCGGCAGGGCCCCAGGGTGAGCTCCTGGCCGCCCAGTGGAATGCCGGAGACCTTGGCCCGTGCCATGCGCCTTTCGCCCAGAAAAGCGGAGGCTGCGCCGCCAACGGAGCCCAGGACCGTAAAGAGACCGAGGCTGTGGCCTGCGGCGGCCAGATCGATGACGGCTCCTGCCGCCCCTCCGCAGGTGGCTGCGGCCGTGGCCAGCTGTGTGCGGGTGAGGCCCAGGAGTTTGAAGGTGCGTTTGTCAAAGAGGTCCTGGCGAAGGACGGACCCTTCGGGCATGGTCACATCAAAGAGACTGTGGCGGAAGGTGCGGCGGATCTGTTCCCGGGTCCGGGCCTCTTTTTTCCGGAGGTCTTCCTGGAAGCGGAGCGCCAGTTTGTGTTCGGCATCCTCCTTTGATTCCTTCTGGCCAAGGGAGGCAGACACCGTGTGGGTGAGGGCAAACCGGAACAGTTCGGCCATGGCATCGACGCTTCGCCTGAGCCGGTGGCCCCACTCTTCGTTCAGGGCCGTCACCACATGGGTAAGGGCGACTTGATTCTGGTCCACGGTCATGAGGGCCGCCAGCAGTCTCAGCCGGTCTTTGACGGCTGCGGTGTGGGCGTTCAACACCCGGACGGCGTTGAAGGTTTTCGCCGGGTTGCCGCCAGGCAGCCAGGTGTTTTTCGTTTGCCCCCTTTGCAGTCGATCACCGCCATGCGGGCAGGCCCGTGAGGCGAAGGACTCCCATTTCCGCCAGGTCATTCTGGCGCACGGGCCGGGAGCCGTCCGCCACGCACGATCCCATCCTTCGCCACGGGGGCCAGGAGCTCGCATTCGTCGGCAAAGGTTTTATCGCGTTGGTGTTCGGCAAGGAAGGCCTCAAGGATACGCTCCGGTTTCCCTGTATAGGCACGGAACCAGGCCAGGGTCTTTTTCGGTGCCTGAAAGCCCGGGGTGTCCACAAAGCGAATGAGGGGCTTTTCGTTCAGGGTCACTGTGTAGGTGCGGCTGGACGTGGTTTCGCCGGGGAAGGGGCTTACCCGGACGGTGTCGTCCTCGGTGAGGGTGGAGACCAGGGTCGATTTCCCTTCGTTGGGATGGCCGAGGATGGCAAATTCTGGGATGGTCGTGTTGGTCATGGTTGCCTTATATCATGGGGCCGATGGCTTTATCAAACCAGGGCAGCGTATTGCCTTTTGGCCGTGGTGGTTATGCCGTGGGTTCCGGTCCATTGCCCTTTGACCCGGGCTCGATTACCTCCACCCTCAAGCCCGGCAGGGCAAGGGCTGCAATCACCTTGCGCCAGATATGCACATGGCTCTCTTCAGGCGGTGCCAGGGCTTGTTCGGCCACCTCACCGATGAGAAGGATCGTCAGGGGGGCGGTGCACGATCGGGAAAGCTCTTCAACCCAGTCCAGGGTCTCCCGGATGGGTGCCTGCCACGCTTCTTGGATCAGGTAGAGGCGACCGTGGTGGTCCGGCAACCGGGCGGGTTCTTCCATGGAGACGGGGATGATCTCAGGGGAGGCCAAAAGGCCGGACAGGTGATGTTCGAGGTCCGGGATCATGCCTTCCAGCTCTTCGGGTACAAGAACCCCGGGGCCTGGAGCCTCGGGGGCGGGCGCTTGGGTGGTGTCGGAGGGCGTCGCTGTTTTGCGCCGTGTCAGTTCGGCTTCGGCCTCTTCGGCCCGATGGGATTCGGTCACTTTGGTGGTCAGAGAGGGGGCGCACAGGGCCTCCAGCAGGACCCGGACTTGGGGTGCGGCCAGAAGTTCCCGGTTCGCCGCCCGCTTAAGGCCCCTTTGGGAGACGAGGAGAAGGCAGAGGCGGGGCAGGAGTCCATACATCACAAGGCCCATGGCGAGGAAGGGCCACCAGGAGGTGAGGTGGGCTCCGGAGAGATTTTTGATGCCTTCCTTTAAAAGAACGCGGCTTCCGGCCACGGCATCGAGGGTCGGGACGCCCACACCGTCGGGAAAGCACCAGGACCAGGGCAGGGCAACCCATTGGGCCAGGCCATGGACCACCTGGGGGGCTGCACCTTCGCCTAGGGTGGTTTGCCATCCGAAGGCTGTATCAAAAAAGAGGATGCGTGTGACAAAGGCGGTGAGAGCCCCGACGGCAAAGGCCAGGGCAAAGAGCTGGACCCGGGAGAATATCAGGTAGAAGAGAGTGCGCCCGAAGGCCCGGGAGTCTGCCTGCAGTCGCCTCCACAGCCCCTGGGTTTCTGTTCGTCGCTCTGCGGGGAGTCGCTTCATTGCCTTTTCCATGGCCCGGGAGAAGAGGTGGCTTGTCATGACGCCAAAGGGGCTGAGGCTTTCGGGGGCCTTGATCTTCATGAGCAGGGGCAGGGCACTTCCGGCGGCGAGGAGGGCCTGGATGAGGATGAACAATACAAAGAAGACCAGCACGTTGACCGGGGCTGCACCTGAGTAGGCAAGAAATGAAAACACCCCGCCGTAGCCTGTGATCGCCCCGATACCGACCAGGCCAGCCGAGAGAAGGGCGGAGGCCGTGACAAAGAGATCACCGGGACGCTTTGTTTCCTTTGCGGCTTCTCTGCGTGCAGAGAGCCAGCGTGCCAGGCGGGCCCGGTCGTCGTCACAGGCCTGGCTTTCGACCAGGCGTCGGTTTGATTCGTCCACTTCGGCGTGGCCCGAGATTTCGGCTCTCTCTTCGTCTACAGAAAGGAAGTGCAGGGTGTCCAGAAGGTCGCGGATGTGAAACGGTTTTTCCATGCCTTGAGATGTACCCCAGCAACACAAAAATGGCAAGCTATCCATCTGGGGACAGGTTCTTTATGCTGGACTCGACCAATGCAATCGTGGCATGATTGGCTCGAACCTATCTTGCTTGATTCATATGGAAATTTTTTGTGCAGTTCAACTTTCAATGTGACACCGCAATAGCCCTGTGAGGAGGTTGCCATGCCACGTGTTCCCCGTATGGTTGTGACCGACCCCGGTCAGAAAGCCGCATACCATGTGATCAGCCGAACCGCACTGGACGGGCTTCCGTTCGGTGATGTTGAGAAAGACGAACTGGTGCGGATTATCAAAAGGCTTTCCAGTATCTATTGTGTGGAGGTTTTTGGCTATGCCGTCATGGGAAATCACTTTCACTTGCTTGTGGAGGTGCTTCCCGGCGCCATGGTCTCCGATGAAGAGGTCCGGAGGCGCTACCAGCTTCTCTACAGAGAGGGCACAGCGTTTCCCGAGGGGTGTCTGGATGAGTACAGAGAACGCTTCTGCAACCTTTCAGCCTATGTCAAAGATATCAAGCAGAGCTTTTCCTGCTTTTACAATAAGCGGAAAAAACGTCGGGGAACCCTCTGGGGTGAGCGGTTCAAAAGCGTACTGGTCCAACAGGGAGATACCCTGGTCCATTGCCTTGCATATATCGATCTCAACGCAGTTCGTGCAGGCATTGTGTCGCGCCCGGAAGATTACCGATGGTGCTCCATTGGTTACCACATCCAGACGGGAAACACAGACGGGTTTCTTTCGTCGGATTTTGGAATGCCGGACGAACCGACAGCCGATGGGACCAGCCAGATTCGGGTATACCGGGAATACCTCTACCATGTGGGTGCCATTGAGAAGAGCGGAGCCGCAAAGATATCGAAGGTCATTTTGGATGCCGAAGTCGCCAAAGGATTTGAAGTAAACGTGGTGAAACATTTTCGGTACAGGACCCGTTACTTTACCGATTCTGGAGTCATCGGTTCCCGGGCCTTTGTTCAAGCGTGTCATGAAATTTTTAAAGAGCGGTTTCATACAACGCGGGAGAAGATTCCAAAACGAGTCAGAGGTATCAAGGGAATGTACTCATTGAAACGGCTGGCTGAGCGTTGAGATGGTGAGGCGTTTTTCTGACTTTTGCCTGTGCTTTCTTTTGATCTGCATACCGTTGCAACGGATAGCTTTCGAAAAAATCGAATATGAACCTGTCCCCTTACAACGCTGCTGCCAGGAGCTCCCGGGTGTAGGGCTGTGTCGGGGTCTCAAAAATCTCCCGGGTGTTCCCGGCCTCCACCACGCGGCCCTGCTTCATAACCAACACCCGGTCGCAAAGGGCGCGGATGATACGCAGGTCGTGGGAGATGAAGAGGTAGGCGATGTTTCGGGTTTTCTGGAGAGTCTTCAAAAGGGTGGTGACCTGAAATTGGATGGACCTGTCAAGGGCCGAGGTGGGTTCGTCCAGGATGATGAGCTCCGGGTTCAGGACCAGGGCCCTGGCGATGGCGATGCGTTGCCTTTCGCCGCCTGAAAATTCGTGGGGATAGCGGTCCAGAATAGATGGGGACAGTCCCACCTCGGAGATGGCCTCTTTAATAATCCGTGGGTGGGTGTCACGATTTTTGGGGTCGTGGTGGCTGAGGCCCTCGGCAACGATCTCCCGGACGCTCATGCGGGGGGAGAGGCTGGCAAAGGGGTCTTGGAACACGACTTGGATCTTTTGCCTGACGCGGTTGAGGTCGGCATGGGGTAGGGTATCCAGACGGGACCCCAGAAACTCGATACGCCCCCGGCACCGAATCAGGCGCAACAGGGCCAAGGCCAGTGTGGATTTGCCGGAGCCACTTTCCCCCACGATGCCCAGGCTCTCTCCGGCCTTTATGTCGAGGGAGACCCCGTCCACGGCGCGGGTGACACGTCGTTTCTGGAAAAAGAACCTGTCCCCTTTATTATGGAAATGAACCTTGATGTCGTGGCTTCGGGTTCACATACTCCATGTTGCGGGGCTCTGATGGCGTCGCATGGGCCGTCACAAGCTGGCGGGTGTAGGGATGTCGGGGCGCTTTGAAGAGCTCGTCGGGGGTTCCCGTCTCGACGAATTCGCCGTCTCGCATTACGCAGACCCGGTCGGCCACGTGCCGGACCACCCCAAGGTCGTGGGTGATGAGCAGGATGCCCATGTTGCGTGTTTCCTTGAGCCTGGACAACAGGGCCAGCACCCTGGCCTGTACCGTGACGTCCAGGGCCGTGGTGGGCTCGTCGGCGATGAGAAGGCCCGGATTCGAGGCAATGGCCATGGCGATCATGACACGCTGCCTCTGCCCCCCCGACAGCTGGTGGGGGTGATGGCCGAGGCGCTCTTCGGCTTGATCGATGCCCACGGCATGGAGCAGCCCCAGGGCTTGCTGTCTGGCCTCCTTTCGTTCAATCCGCGTGTGGCACAGGATCCCTTCGATGATCTGTTTTTCAACGGTGTGTAGAGGGTTCAAGGCGGTCATGGGCTCCTGAAAAATCATCCCGGCACTTTTGCCCCGCACCCTTCGCATCTCCTTATCGGATAGCTCCAGGATATGTTGGTCTTCAAGGGTTATCTCGCCCCGAATGCGGGTCCCGGATTCAGGCAGCAGCCGCAAGGCCGATTGGGCTGCCACGGATTTACCCGCCCCGCTCTCGCCCACGATGGCAACGATTTCCCCCCGGTTGACGGCAAAGGAGATTCCTTTGACCACCTCTTTTTCCATGCCGTTTTCAGAAAAGGATATATGCAGGTCTTCAACGTTTAACACTGGGGATAGGGTCAATGATCTCTCCTGAATTTTATTTGCCTCCGGCGGCCCTGCCGGGGGCCAAACGTTTGAAACGTTTGATAAACAGACTTTATTTTTTGAGGGTACGCCCCTGCAGGGTATAGCCCCTCTTATTTTTTAATTTATCAAGGCGCTTATCTTCGGCCCCTGCGGGGCTGGAGATAAGCATCTTGATTACCGGAACGTTTTTGTGGAGCTTTTTTCAAAAAGCGACCCGCCGGAGGCAACTGAATTTTCAAATGCGTTGGCCCTGCCTCGAAAGCTGATAGCCATTACGCTTCGGCTCAGGCTCCGCCTTGAAGGGGTTAGGCAGAAGCATATATATGGATAACATCTGCAGCACGAAGCGATTTCAAACGTGGAGGCAGAGCCTCCGTGTATCATTCCCAGGCGGAGCCTGGGAACGAAAGACATCCTGACAAAGCAAGGATGACCACTGCCGTCGGCATACTCACGGGCGAAGCCCGTCAGGGAATGTGATGAGCCTGAGGAACGAAGGCGAAAGAGCATTCCCGAACCTGGGGTCCAGGGGTGGCGAAGCCACTTAGGCTAAAAATCCCCTGGCCGCAGGAGGCACGCTTTTCCTGCTGCTCACCCCCGAACCTGGTGTCTTGGGTCAAAGGCGTCGCGCACGCCCTCCCCGATAAACACGAGCAGGCTCAGCATGAGGGCCAGGACCACAAAGGCGGAGAGGCCGATCCATGGTGCGTGCTGATTGGCCTTGCCCTGGGCCAGAAGCTCACCCAGGGCCGGGGAGCCCGGGGGCAGGCCAAAGCCCAGGAAGTCCAGGGAGGTGAGGGTGGTGATGGAGCCGCTCAGGATAAAGGGCAGAAAGCTGAATACCGAGATGAGGGAGTTGGGCAGGACGTGCCTCCACATGATCTTGCGGTCCCCGATGCCCAGGGCCCGTGCGGCCCTTACGTACTCCAAGTTCCTGCAGCGGAGGAACTCAGCCCGGACCACATCCACCAGGCCCATCCAGCTGAAGAGGAGCATGATGCCCAGGATGATCCAGAATCCCGGCTCGATGAAGCTGGAGATGATGATGAGGATATAGAGCAGGGGCACCCCCGACCAGATCTCCATGAGCCTTTGTCCCAGCATGTCGATTTTTCCCCCGAAGTAGCCCTGGACAGCCCCCACGGAGATGCCGATGGCCGAGCTGAAGAGGGTGAGGAGCAGCCCGAAGGTCACCGAGGTGCGAAATCCGTAAAGCAGCCGCACAAAGATGTCCCGGCCGTGGTCGTCGGTGCCCAGCAGGTTTTGGCCGTTGGGCGGGGCCGGGAAGACGGGGCGGGCAAAATTCACCGTGTTGTAATGGAGGCGGATGGGGGGCCAGAGCATCCAGCCGTTGTCGTTGATGAGGGCCTGCACCTGGGGATCCGTGAAATCCGCCGTGGTTTCAAACACGCCCCCGAAGGCCGTCTCCGGAATGTCCTGAACCACGGGCAGGTACCAGTGCTTCTGGAATCGCACCAGAAGGGGCGCGTCGTTGGCAATGATTTCAGCCACAAGGCTCAGGGCAAAGAGCACGGAAAAGAGCACAAGGGAGTAAAAGGCCCGGCGGTTGGACCGAAAGGCCCGCACGCGCCGCTTGCCGATGGGGGACAGGTTGATCCATGCCATGGTCATGCCTCGCTTTCGTCAAAGGAGATGCGCGGGTCCACCCACACATAGGTGATGTCGCTGATGATCTTCAGGGCCAGGCCCATGAGAAGGCCGATGTAGAGGTTGGCGAACATCACCGGGTAGTCCCGCTGCATGGTGGACTCAAACCCTAAGAGCCCCATGCCGTCTAAGGAGAAGATCACCTCGATCATCATGGACCCGGTGAAAAAGATGCTTACAAAGGTGGCCGGAAGGCCCGAGATAACGATGATCATGGCGTTACGGAACACATGGCCCAACAGGATCCTTTTTTCCGTCACCCCCTTGGCCCGGGCCGTCACCACGTAGAGCTTGTTGATCTCCTCTAAAAAGGAGTTTTTGGTGAGAAGGGCGAGGCCTGCGATGCCCCCGATGCTCATGGCCAGGATGGGCAGGCAGAGGTGGTGGAGGTAGTCGATGATCTTTCCCCAGAAGGAGAGGGCCTCAAAACCGGGGGAGACCAGTCCGCGCATGGGAAACCACTGGAGATAGCTGCCCCCGGCAAATACGGTGATGAGAAGGACGGCAAAGAGAAACACCGGGATGGAGTTCATCAGGATCACCACGGTGCTGGACCAGACGTCGAACCGGCTGCCGTGGTGGACGGCCTTACGGATGCCTAAAGGAATGGAGATCCCGTAGATCAACAGGGTGCTCCAGAGCCCCAGGGAGATGGAGACGGGCATTTTTTCAAGGATGATGTCCACCACCTTGCGGTCCCTGAAAAAGCTATCCCCAAAGTCAAAGCAGAGGTAGCGTTTCAGCATGTCCAGGTAGCGTTCATGGATGGGTTTGTCGAATCCGAACTGCTTTTCGATCTCCCGGATCATTTCAGGGGAGATGCCTTGGGCCCCTTTGTATCGGTTGACCCGGTCAAGGGAGGTGTCCGGTGTGCTGACAAGGTCGCCCTCCTGGCCGGAGATGCGTTCCACCACGGACCGGCGGTCTCCCTGCATCTTGGAGATCACCTGCTCCACCGGCCCTCCCGGTGCCAACTGGATCACAAAAAAGTTAACGGTGAGGATCCCCAGCAGCGTGGGGATCATGTAGAAAATTCGTTTGAGAATATAGCTGCCCATCACTTCTCCTTCGGGCTTGCCGGGGTGGCGCCATTGTTCGGTCGTACCCACCAGGTGACGGCCTGGGGTTTCTTGCCGGTGATTACATGGGGCATGTCGAATTGGTTCCTGTAGGCCAGCCGATAGTGGCTTATGGCCCCGAAGGGGATTATGTAGGTGCCCCGGAGCAGCACCCGGTCCAGAGCGTGCATGGCGAAAACGAGCGAGGTGCGGTCCGGTGCGGAGAGGATTTTTTCCACCAGGAAATCCACGGCCCGGCTCTTGACCCCGGCAAGGTTCCTGGCCCCTTTTCGGTCGGCATTCTCCGAGTGCCAGTACAGTTTCATCTCAACCCCCGGGGTCGGCATGCAGCCGAAGCCTGCGTTGATCATGTCGTAATCGTAGCTTCGCATGCGCAGGATGTACTGGGAGATGTCGCTGCGGTGAATGACCATCTCGATGCCCAGGCGAGCCAGGTTCCTTTGAAACGGCAGCAGGAGTCGGTCCGTGGCCGTCGAATCCGAGAGGAACTGGAATCGAAAGGGGCTTCCCTTCTTTACGGGGCCCTTCTCCTTGACGTAGACGAGCCTGTTGTCTTTTACCTGCCAGCCCTCTTCCTTGAGGATCCGGGCTGCCCGGATGAGGCGCTCCCGGATGTGCCCGGATCCGTTGGATTCCGGGATGCGGTAGGGGGCGGTGAAGATCTCTTCGGGCAACTCGTCTCTGAACGGGGCCAGAAGCGCTCTCTCCTCAGGGCCCGGAAGGGGAGGGGCGGCAAAATCTGAATTAAAGAAGTAGCTGGTAAAACGCTGGGGCTCACCATAGTAGAGCCGCTTTTTCGCCCAATCGTAATCAAAGGCGAGGAGGAGGGCGTAGCGGACCCGTGGATTTTTGAACACCGGCCTGCGGGTGTTGAACACGAGGCCTTCCATGCCCTGGGGAAGCCGGTGGGGAAGGATGACACGCTTGATCTCGCCCCGGTCAAAGGCCGGTCCCTTGTACATGGTGGCCCAGGTCTTGGCCGAGGTTTCCAAACGGTAGTCGTAGAGCCCGGCCCGAAAGGCTTCCATGGCCACGGTGCCGTCTCGAAAGTAATCGACGGTGATGGTATCAACGTTATATATGCCGCGACACACGGGAAGGTCCCGGGCCCAGTAGTCTTTGACGCGTTCGTAGGTGATGCTTCGTCCCTGCCTGAAAGACGCGATGCGGTAAGGCCCGCTTCCCAAGGGGAGGTCCAGGGTGGTGGCGGAAAAATCACGGCCGTGCCAGGCATGCTCCGGCAAGACGGCGATCTGGGCCAGGATGGCGGGAAGTTCCCGGCTCGCCCTGTCTTTGACTGTGAACTTCACCCTGTATGGGTCAAGGGCCTCCACCCCTTTGATCTCTTCGTAGTACTTTTTCAGGGTGTTGCCGAAGTTGTTGATCAGGGCGTTGTACGAGAAGACCACATCGTCTGCCGTCACCGGGGTGCCGTCATGGAATCGGGCCTCTTTTCTCAGATGGAAAGTGATCCAGGAACGGTCTTCCGGCATCTCCACGCCCTCTGCCAGCAGCCCGTAGTACACCCCGTCCTCGTCTTCGGACTCTATCATGAGGCTGTCGTAGACCAGGTCAACCCCCGCAGCGCACTCCCCTTTAAGGATAAAAGGATTGAAGCTGTTGAAGCTTCCGATGGCATAATCCCGCAGGGTTCCGCCTTTGGGGGCGTCGGGGTTCACGTAATCAAAATGGGTAAACCCCGCCTTGTACTTTGGTGCCCCCCCGGAACTTAAGGCGTGGGAAAAGACGGTGCCCGGGCTCTCCGCACGGGCCGTGGAGACGGTCAGCACAAAAAGAACGAGCACAATCCGGGGAATACGAAACGTCATGATGAACATACCTTGTCTGGCTTCCGGCTTACCGGAAGGATTGTGTGGTAAAAGCGTGCCTTCTATGGTTAACGTGAGTGGAAAAAGCAGGCCTCCGGCGGCGAGGTGAGCCACCTCGAAAGCTTATTGCGTTTACGCATTTCCCTTCGTTCCTCAGGAAAATGCGCAAACGCCTTCGGCTCGGGCTTCGCCCGATACATAAGCTGGTGGTTTGTACGAGCTGTCCCACAAGCCTTGAAAGACCGGGACTCATTCACGTAACCCGTTGACTATCAGCTTTAACCGGACTGCCTCCGGTTGCCAGGGAACAAATCCCCTGGACCCCAGGTTCGGGAATGCTTTTTCGCATTTGCCTTCGCTTGTCGCGCCGTAGCCCATTGCCGTTGTCGAATGGTGACGCACAGATATGGGCGTAGGCGGATTCCTCGGGTCAAACCACATCCGCCGTTCAAACAAACGTCAGCCTTGATCATCTTTTGGGTTATCGGGCTATCTGCATCACCCTCCGAATACCCTTGTCGCCTGGAGCGCCGCACTCCGGTGCGGCACGGGTAACGACGGACTAAAAAGCCTCACCGGAGTGCGGCGCTCCGTTTCAGTCGATTTATTTCGTCTTTTCAAACTTCACTCAAGAAGAACTGTTGAAGCCTGTTTGCTATACTTTTTAATCGTTTAGCCCCCGGAAGGGCCGCCGGGGGCTGCTTTTTCCTTTTAAAACATCATGCTCATCCCTGCCTTGATGCTCCGTGCGCCGCCTGGGCCGCTGTTTTTGAAGTGGTAGGCGTCGTAGGACTCGTCAAAGAGGTTGTCCACGTTGAGGTAGAGGGCCAGGTCCCGGTTTTGGAACCACGTGGGCCTGAAGGTGGAGGAGAGGCTGTGGACCTCGTAGGACTCGTATTCGTCGTCGCCGTTTTCAAAGCTCTCCACAAAGCGGGCGCGCCAGCCCAGTTTGAGGTTCAGGGCCTTGAAAAGGTAGTCGGCCCGCACCAGGGTGGTGGCGGGTGTTTCTCCGGCGTTTTCTTTGGTTTTTTCGTCCCGGCCTTTGATTTTTGAGTGCCCCAGAAGAAGGGACAGGTTCTTTATCTTGTAGGCAAATTCCAGCTCGTAGCCTTCCCGCTTGACGGATTCCACGTTTACCATGGTGGAGACGAATTCGAAGTCCGGAGGTGCAGGCATCTGGAGGGTTTTGGCGTCGATGAGATCTTCGATTTTTTCCTGGAAGTAGATCCCCTTGATGCGCAGGGCGTCGTCATCGGCGAGGAGTCCATCAAAGGCAAAACGCGCGCCCCATTCCCAGGTGTCTGCCTGTTCCGGCTTCAGGTCCGGGTTGGCCAGGACCTTGACGCGGATCATGGGGTTGAAGGGGTGGGGGCTATCGAGTTCCGTGAACATTTCGCTCACCAGCGGGGCCCGGAAGGACTCGGCGTAGGTGGTGTGGAACCCGGCCCAGGGCACGGGTTTCCAGTCCACGGTCATTTTGGGGGAGACACGGTCTTCGGTACCGTCTGGGGATTCGGAGTTTTCTCCGGTACGGGAGTACCAGGTGTAGCGAAGGGCCGGGATCAGGGTGAACCCGCCGGGCACGGCGATTTCGTCCTGGATGAAGGCCCCGGCGTCTTCCCCGTGACCCGGAGGGTTGGTGTAGGCTATGGCGGGATCACCCGCCTTGGGCGTGTATTCGTCCCGGTAGGCGTCCGCTCCGAAGACTAGCCGATGGGAGACGCGGCTTCCGGTGTTGAATGCCATGATGTTCTGGGCATCGATGCCCATGGAGGTGAACTCCAGCTTGTCCGTGATGTTGTTCTCCACGGTTTCGTCGCGCTTGGACCAGAGGGCGGTGATCTTAGCGTCCACCAGGGGGCTGTCCGGTGTCAGGCGCCAGGTGCCGATCAGCTTGTCCTGCTCTGCCTGGTAACGGGAATCGTCCTTTTTATAGGTGATGTCCTGATCAAAGCGGGTGGCGTTGAGGGAGAAGGTGTGGGCATCTGTGGGCGTGTAGGTGGCCTTGACCATGGCGTTTTTGATTTTGCCGTCCCGTTTGACGGTCTCCTTGCCCTCTTCTTCGGTGCTGGTTTCCACATCGCCGGTAAGGCGTCGGTGGCCAGGATGTCGAGGTTTCCGTACCGCCCGTAGGCCGCGGCGGTTCCATGGGTTTCGTCTCCGGCGGTGCTGACACCGCCCTTGACCATGGCCCCCACGTTCCGGCCGGGCTTCAAGAGATCGGCGGCATCCTTGGTGGTAAGAGAGATCACCCCGCCGATGCCTCCGGCTCCATGCATCACCGATGCCGGTCCTCGGACCACCTCCACCTCTTTTAAAAGATCCGGGTCCACCAGGATGGTGGACTGGGCGTCCCCTGCTTTTTGCACGTAGTTTTCACGGGCCCCGTCCACCTTGATGATGGTCTGGCTTTCGGGCAGGCCCCTCAAGGCCGGTTGCTGGGCGTGGGCTGCATCTCCTGAGATGTCCACGCCGGGAATGCTCTCCAGGATGTCGGCCAGGTTGTCGGGCCGGTCCTGCTCAATGGTGTCCGCGTCCACCACAGAGGCCGAGGCGGGCACGTCAAAGGCGCTGGTTTTCGTGCGCGTGGCGGTGACCACCATGCTGTCCATGCGTGTGGCAACAGCCGGGGGATCCTGGGGTTTTGCCGGGATGTTCGGCTCTTCGGCCAGGGCCTGGGTGGCCATGAGGGCCATGCACACCATCATGGGTAGTTTAAAAATCTGCTTTTTCACGTTCATCTCCTGGTATTGCTTTGTGTCCCGTCGCTGCGGGTCAAATCGTTCCACGCTCTTTGTGGCCAAGGGCGTGGGCCCATGCGCCGAGGATCTGCGGGTAGTCCGCAGGTTCCCCGCCGCTACAGGCGGGCAGGGCATGGACGGCATGGTTTTTTACGGCGGGGACCTCCCGGAAGGCGGGGTCGGCATCTGCCGCGTCCCGGATGGCCATGAGCCCTGCCTGGGCGTTTCCGGTGATCACGATGACCTCCGGTGCGGTTTGGGTGAGCCGTTGCATCATCTCAGCCGGGGAGAGCTCATCCAGGGGGCCCAGGTCCTCCAGGGCGTTCTTTAGCCCCAGGGGTTCCATGACCTTTTGATTGAGAAAGCTGTCGCACGCCTGTGGGATCAGGAAGTTCTCATGGGTCATGGGGTGCATGAAGCCCACGAAGGCGGCAACGCGTTTTTTGTCCCCCAAAGGCAGGAGTGCTGTGACCTCCTCAAGCTGGGCGTCATAGTGCCTGATCAAGCGCTCCGCCAGCTTGTCCCGGCCAAGGACCTTGCCTGTGTCGCGGATGCCGTGGTGAATTCCTTGTGAAAAGTCGACCACCGATACCTCGTAGCCGTCGGAGGTGAGCTCGTTTTCCATCTCTGAGGGGTTGAGCCCGCACCAGTAGTCGCTGGCGGCGGTGTCCTTTTCCAAAAGGATTTTTTGTATTCCGCCCCGCTTGGCGGCTGTGTGAAGGATGCGCCGCTTGGTGGTCATGATGCAGCGGGTGCACTCCAGGTGGTCGATGCCGGGGAAAAAGTCTTCGATGAGGGGGATCTGGCTGGTGACCATGGCCCGGGGCAGGACTCCCAGGGCCCTTGCGGTGTGGGCCAGCTTGTCTCCGATCATGATGAGGTTCCGCATTTCGGTTGGTTCGGACATGGTGCTCTCCTTCGGTTGCAGGGCGTTGCATGCGCCGGCCTTGATCTATGGGACGGCTCGTGGCGCTGGCAAAGGCCCATGGGGTTCAATTGCGTACCGGGAGATAGAGCATATTGCGGGCCAACCTGAGTGCAAATGCCATAAGGTCTGTAAATTATTTTCATTAACTGTAAATTTTTAGGCTTGCCTGATTTTTTGCCAATGGGAAGCCATCTTCCCGACTTTGCACGCCACCGCAGCAGAAAGCCTTGGAAGGCGGGCTCCTTGACGGGGGCGGGAAGAAAACCCCCGGTTTGGGGGATTTCTTCCCGTTACTCTCCGGGGGAGATGTTGTACGCCTTGATCTTGGTGTAGAGGGAGCGCCGGTCGATGGCCAGCTCGGCAGCGGCGCGGGTGCGGTTGTGGTTGTTCTCCTTTAACGCCCTTTCGATCATCTGCTTTTCCAGGGCGGCAAGGCGGGTTTTGAGGGGACCCCTCTCCAGGCCCGGACAGCTTGCCGGGGCCCGGCAGGCGGTGGGCAGGTCCAGGCGTCCCAGGGTGGCATAGCGCCTGAGGACGTTATCCAGCTCCCGGATGTTTCCCGGCCAGTCGTAGGCCATGATGGCGGACATTTCAGACGGCCCGGGCTTTGTCTCCCCGGGCCAGGCCTTGATGAAGCGGTCCACCAGGGGACATCGGCCTGCCGCAGGCGGCACCTTGATGGGGACCACATGGATCCTGTAGAAGAAATCCTCCCGCATTGTTCCTCGGCGCACCAGTTCGGAAAGATCCCGGTTCGTGGCAGAGACGATGCGGATATCTGGGACCTTCACCTGCCGCCCCCCCACCGGGGTGTATCCGCCGCCCTCGATGGCCCGAAGGAGTTTGGTCTGCATGGAAAGCCCGATCTCACCGATTTCATCCAGAAAGAGGGTGCCGCCGTCGGCCTTGTCCAGGAGGCCTTCCCGGTCGGAGTGGGCCCCGGAAAAAGCCCCCTTGCAGTGGCCGAAGAACTCGGACTCCATAAGGTTTTCCGGAATGGCGCCGCAGTTGACCGGCACAAAGTTTTTTTCCTTTCTGGGGCCGATGTCATGGATGGTGCGGGAGACCAGCTCTTTGCCGGTGCCGGACTCTCCGTTGACGATGACCGGGGCCGTGGTTTCGGCTGCTTTTTCGATCATGGTGTAGAGCTCCTGCATGGCAGGGGATGCGCCGGTCATGGCATGGAAGCCGTCTTGAGTGCCACCTGGCAGTTCAGCGAATCTTCGCAGCTCCTCTTCCATCTCCTTGTGTTCTGTAAAATCGGTGATGAACCCTTCGGCTGCGATGAGGACCCCCTTGTCATCGTAGATGCCTTCCCCTCGGTCCCAGACCCACTTGTCCCGTTCTGTCAGCGAATTGACGCGGTAAATGAGCTGGTAGGGTTTGTGCCTATGCATGGCCTGCTCCGATGCCCGGATAACCTCGTCGACACATGCCTCATGGACCAGGTTGGCCAGCTTGGCCCGCCGGGTCAGGATCATTCGGTAGGGGGTCTCCCCAAAGAGTTTGCGGGCCCCTTCGCTGACATAGTCGATGCTCCAGTAGCCGTCGTTGATCCTCCGGTAGACCATGCCGGGGAGGTTTCTCATGAGGGTGTCGTGGGATATCATTGGGCTGAACATCCTTCTGTTTTTTTTGTTGGTATAAATAAATTTTGTCTTTCCTAAAAAATACGGTATTAGTCGGTCGAACCCCATTTGTCAAGGCGCCTGAACCCCTTGGGGCAACGGGATAACCAGGCCTCCGCCACGTCGGTTGTGGCGGGGAAAGGCCCGCAACGCCTCGGGGCGGGGTGGAAAAACAGAGTAGCCCCACCATCCGCAACTGAATGTCTATGGCCTTGTTATTTTGATGGATCCGTTGGCGGATGATGTGTTGGTGATTCCCGGTTGATGGGTTGTTGCCTAATTTTGGTATTGACAAAGAATTTTACCTTCCATATTTATCTCGGCCAGGCAGATTTGTTTGGCGAGCCAAGAAAAATTTATACAGCAAAGAAAATGTGGAAGGGAGAGGTATCATGACAAAATCATGCACATGTGGGGCAACATGTTCACGGCGCGATTTTTTGAAACGAACGGCAGCTGGGGCAGGAGCCCTTTGCGCGGCATCGGTGTTGGTTCCGGGCAACCTGTTTGCCGGGCCCGGACAGGATCTCACCGTGGCAGTGACCGGGCGGTGTATTTTCAACAGCGTGGTTGTCACCCATGAGACCCAGGAAGGGCTTCCCAATCCCTTTCGCAGCGAGACGCCTTTTGCATTTTCCATGAACGAGGACTGTGCCGGGCTGGAGGCGGGGGTAGCCGCCGTTCGCTCGGGCGCCGCCGACATCGGAACGCTTTTAAGACCCCTCACCGACGAGGAGAAAGCCGCAGGCCTGGTGGAGACCCCCCTTGATCCCATGGCCTATGCCGTGGCCGTGAGCAAGGCAAACCCTGTGGATACCCTGACAAACCGACAGGTCCTTGACATCTTTGCCGGGAACATCACCAACTGGAAAGAGGTGGGCGGCAAGGACATGGAGATCCTTTTGTATAAGCAGCGGTGCGGGGCAAGTTACGACACCCTGCTGGACAAGGCCCTTGCGGAAAGCGGCATCACAAAAAACACGGCGCGCCTGGAAGAGTCGGTGATGTACGTGGAGGTGACGGACAACCAGCTCGATGAGATTGCGGCCAACGAGATGGCCGTCGCCATGGTGCCGAGGATGTTCTTTGACGCCAACTCAAAGCACCTGGCCGTGGACGGTGTGGCCCCGTGTCGGGCGTCCGAGAAGAACGGTCAGTACCCCTTCCTTGCTCGGCGCAGCCTGGTCAGCCGAAAAAATGCGTCGGATGCAACGACCCGTTTCCTGGCCTTTGCCACGGGTGCCCACGGCAGGCAGCTCATGGAAAAGGGCTTTGCCATGGACTGGCTCAAGGCCGGGTTTTAACCCCTGTTTGTTAAACCCGTCGTAACTATTCAGCCTCAAAAAACAGCCTCCGGCGGCAAGGTGTGCCACCTTGAAAGCAGATAGCAGATGTCATTTGCCCCTCGTTCCTCGGGTCAAATCACATCTGCATGTAAAGCGGCATTCATGTACCTTTTTTTATGACCTGTTTGTTAAACGTTTTAAACGTTTAGCCCCGGCAGGGCCGCCGGAGGCAGCTTTGAGCTGAGTCGTTACCATTTCAGGCCTTGTGCCGTGGGGCAAAGGGCCATGTGTTTTGAAAGAGAGTATGATCATGAACATCGGAAGCAAGCTCAGCCTTTTTTTCAGCGCCATCCTGATTCTGGCTGTGGCATCCATCATCATTCCCATTCACATCAACTCCGGGCGCATTCTGATGAATGCCCAGGAAAAAGAGCTCACCGCAAGGGTGTCGGCCATGGAGGGGAAGGTGTCGGCGATCTACACCTCCATGGAGGCAGACCTTGGCCGCATGGCTGGGGACCGCGAGATTGTCCGTCTGATGAAGGCGGCCAGGTTCACGAAAAAATACGACAATCTCAAAACCAGGGTCGGCTTCATGAAGCGGGTGCTCTCCTACGACGGGGTGACGGTGTTTGACCGGAAAGGTAGCTGCGTGGTGGGGGAGGCCGAAGGCTTGAAGGCCCCGGCGCAGAAGATGGCCAAAGGCACTGTTGCTGGCGGTATGGGGGTGAGGGGCGGGGTCCCGGAGATGGTCTTTTTAAGCCCAGTCTACAACAAGGCAAGTTTTCTCGGGACCATGGTGGTCAGGCGAAGCCTGGACGATGCCTTTGTGACCGCCCTTCTCCGGGGCGGACCAGGACGCTGTGCCCTCTATGAAGACCTGGGCGGAACGTATCGCCTTCGCGCTTCCTCGGATGCCAAGGGGTTTTCAACCCTGCCCGAAGGCGTTTTGGGTGGCTCCATTTCCCATGCCGACAGAAACGTCCTTCTGGGCGGGACTTCCGGGATCCTTCGTGCGGTGCCCGTGGGCTTCGGTCCAAGCCGTGGCAGGTTCTTTTGGGCCCTGTTTGAAGAGACCCGGCAGGTGAAAGCCGTTCTCCGCCAGATTGAGATCACCTCCGTGGGCGTGGGCGTCGCAGTGCTGGTCCTGGGTTGCTTTGCAACCTTTTTCTATTCACGCCGTCTCTCCGGCGCCCTGAAGGACCTTTGCGATTTTTCCGCCAGGATCGCCTCCGGGGACCTTGCCGGTCGCATGGAGACACGCAGGCGCGATGAGATAGGCGACCTGGTCCGGGCCCAGAACGGCATGGCCGAGCATTTAAACGGCCTCATTGAGAAGTGTGCCGAGGCCTCCGAGGCCCTGGTCGCCTCGTCCGGGGAGCTTGCCGCCACCTCCGAAGACATGGCTTCCCACTCGGCAGCCGTCAGCGACAAGGTGGCGGCCACGGCGTCGGCCTCGGAGAGCCTGGAGCGCACCATGGCCGCCATCGGCAATGCCATCGGTGAGTCCGCCGTGGGTGCCGGGGAGATTTCCGGCGCTTCCACCGGGGTAAAGGAGTCCATCAAGGCCTTGGCCTCCCGTGCGGAAAACGCCCGGGGCATCACCGAGGACACGGTATCGGCCCTGGGCGAAGCCCGTTCAGCCTTCCGCGCCTTTGATGCCGCCACAGGCGAAATCGGGGGCATTGCCGAGGGCATCCACGACATCGCCTCCCAGACCAACCTCCTGGCCTTGAACGCCACCATTGAAGCGGCCCGGGCCGGAAGCGCCGGGGCAGGGTTTGCCGTGGTGGCCTCCGAGGTCAAGGAGCTCGCCGCCCAGGTTTCCAAGGCTTCCGAGCTGATTCAACAGAAAACAGAGGCCGTGGGCCGATCGGCGGCAGAGGTCCTGGCAACGGTGGATGGCCTTGCCGACGGCCTGGACCGGGTGGACGGTATCGTTCGGGCCACCGCAGGGAGCCTGGAAGAGCAGCGGGTGCTCACCGATGCCATTGTGGCCCATGTGGGGTCGGTTTCTGCCGGGATTTCGGAGATCGACCGGAACATTGCCGGGGCATCCGCCACCTTTGCGGGCATCTCGCGGGACATCGCCGAGTCGAGCCGAACCTCCGGGGAGATATCGGGCAGCAGCAGCCTGGTGAACCGCAGCGCAGGGACCCTGACAGCCCTTTCCCAGGAACTGACGGATGTGGTGGGCCGGTTCAGGCTGGCGTAACAGCCAAAGGCTTGGAGAAACGAGTCAGCGCCAAAAAAGCCTCCGGCGGCAAGGTGTGCCATCTTGAAAGCAGGTAGCGGATGCGTTTTGCCCCTCGTTCCCCGGGTCAAATCACATCCGCCTTTAAAACGGCATTCAATCGCTTTTTTTGAACCTGTTGCAACGATTCAGCTCAAAATACCTCCGGCAGCCCTGCCGGGGGCCAAACGTATAGAGTGTGGTCATGAAACTGGCACTGAAATACAAGTTTATTCTTTATGTGTACGCCACCCTGCCCCTGGCGGCGGTGTGGCTGGCGGCCCGGACCAGCAGCATCCACGTTCTGCCCGCCTTTCAGCACGCCCTTACAGTGGGCTTGCTTACCGCCTTTGGCCTGCCCCTTGTGGCACCCTGGCTCCCGGGGTTCCATTGGCTGGTCAAGCGCCAGGTGACGCGTATCAGCCGGTTCTGCCAGCGGGTGAAAACGGGGGATTACACGGGCTTCCGGCTTCCCCCGGAGGCTGAAGACGAAAACGAGATCGTGGCCCTCATGCGGGACCTGAACTGGATGGTGCGGATCATCGAGGTGAGGGAGGCCGAGCTGGAGCGCCGGGTGGAAAAGCGCACCGAAGAACTTAACCAGGCCCGCCTGGCCGCCGAGGCCTCGGGACAGGCCAAGGGGGCGTTTCTGGCCAACATAAGCCACGAGATCCGTACGCCCATTAACGCCATCATGGGCATGGCGGACGTGCTCCTGACGCAACCCGACTCCCCGAGGGCGAAGGAAAACCTCCGGATTATCGCTTCGGCCTCCAGGACGCTTTTGACCATGGTCAACGAGATCCTCGATTATTCCAAGATGGATGCCGGTAAGCTGGAACTGGAAGCTGTTCCTTTCCGCCTTCGAGATCTCATGGAAGGGGTGACGGACACCTTGAGCCAGCAGGCCCAGGAGAAATCTTTGGAGCTGGTCTGCGACATCGACGCCACCGTGCCCCAGACCCTGGTGGGGGACCCCGTGCGCCTGGGCCAGATTATCACCAACCTGACGGCAAACGCTATCCGGTTCACCGAGGCCGGGGAGGTTGTGGTCACCGCAAGGTTTCAGCGGGAGACCCTGGAAACCGGAACCCTCTCCCTTGGGGTGCGCGATACCGGGGAGGGCATCCCTGATGAGGTGCTTCCCACCCTCTTTGACGCCTTTACCCAGGCCGACGGCTCCACCACCCGCCACCACGGCGGCACGGGCCTGGGCCTTGCCATCTGCCGAAAACTCTCGGCGTTGATGGATGGGGCGCTCACGGTTGCGTCCACCCAGGGCCGCGGCAGTGAATTTACCTTAACCTGTCCCCTTAAGGCTCCGTACGAAACCTCCGAGGGCTTTCTCTACGGGGCCGGAACCAAGCCCCGGTGTCTTCTGCTGGAGGACAACGACTCCGCGCGGCGTGTCCTTTCCGGGTATCTGGATGACTTTGAATTTCCCTACGATTTGGCAGGGTCCGTCCCCGAGGCCGTGGCGTTCCTCACCCAGGCCCGAGGAGCCTATGGGTTGCTTCTCGCGGACGTGACCCTGCCTCCCGGCCAGGGGGAACGGCTCATCAGCCACTTGCAGGCCATGGACGAGGGGCATCGCCCGGAGGTGGTCCTGTTGTCTCCCCTGAACAACCGGGACGTGTCCTGGCACCGGGGGCTGGACATTGCCGGGCACGTGGCAAAACCGGTGAAGCAGTCGGCCCTGTACAATGCCATTGTGTCGTCTCTGGTCCCAGCTCCTGCACCGGCGGTTCCTTCCGATATCTCTGGAGGGAGCTCACACGGTCATCGCGTGCTGGTGGTGGAGGACAACCCCTTTAACCGAAACGTGGCAGAAGAGATCCTGGGCGCGGCACATTTCAAGGTGCAATGCGCCGCCGACGGCCATAAGGCCCTGGACCTTCTGGGGCGCGTCCCCTTTGACCTGGTGTTGGCGGACATGCAGATGCCCGGCATGGACGGGTGCGAGCTCACCGAGGCCATCCGTACTTCAGAGGGCCTCGAAGACCTTCCCGTGGTGATGCTCACCGCAGACGCGGACCCCGACACCCGAAGGGCGGCCATGGCCTCCGGTGCCTCGGGATTTCTCACCAAGCCCGTGACTCCCGGAGAGCTGCTCCGGGTTCTGGACGGACAGTTGCCCACGGATACCTCCCAGGCACCGGCTGCCGCCGGTGTCCCTGACATTGAAGGCCTGGTGACGGCCCTCAGGGGAGACCGGAGCCGCGCGGGGGAGCTGGTCACTGGATTTGTGGAAGCCTTTAAGGAGACCCCTGCCTCCATTGCTGAAGCCTTGGCCGCAGGCTCTTGGGAAGAGGCCCGGTCACGGCTCCATGCCCTCAAAGGCGCTGCCGCCAACCTGTATTGCCATGAACTGGCCGAAGCGGCCTCTGCCATGGAAGCCGCCGTCAAAGAAGGGCAGCCCGGTGTGGCCCTGTCTGACGTGGACTCCCTGGACAGGTGCATCGCCGCTCTGGAGCAGGAAGCGGAACGTCTTGTCCCTGCGGGCGTCAAATCGGAAAGCGCTCCTTCGTCAGGCAGCCCCTTTGGAGAGGGCCTCCGGGAGCTTGAAGCGCTCATTGCCACCCGCAATATCATGGCCCGGGTCAAGGCCGAGGCTCTTTTGGAGCCCTTAAGCCATGCAGGGTTCCGGCCCCAGGCGGAACAGCTGGTGGCCTGCCTTCGAAAATACAACTTCAAAGATGCCCGGGGCCTGCTGACCCAGATGGTCGCTGCAGGGCCCGCCACGTGTTCCGAGGCCTCCACAGGAGAGTGACATGGAGAAACCGACCCTTCTTATCATCGACGACATTCCGTCCAACATCGACGTCCTCGGGACGATTCTCATGGAGGAGTACACCCTCCAGGCGGCCACCTCCGGGGAAGAGGGGCTCGGCATTGCCCGCGCAGGGCATGGGCCCGACCTGATCCTCCTGGATGTGATGATGCCCGGCATGGACGGCTACGAAGTGCTCTTGCGGCTCAAGGCCGATGAGGCGACCCGCCACATTCCCGTTATCATGGTGACGGCCTGCAGCGATCCTTCGGATGAGACCAAAGGGTTTCGCCTTGGCTGCGCCGATTACCTGCACAAGCCGGTGACCCCGTTGATCGTTCAGTCCAGGGTGCGCACCCAGGTGGAGGTGAAAAGGGGCCGCGATGCCCTGGCCGCGAGTCTTGAAAGCAGCCGGGCAAACTCCCTTCGCCACGGGCGTTTTTTAACCGGCCTGTTCGACCATTCCCCCCAGGGCATTCTTTTGCTGGATGAGAACCATGGCATTGTCCGGGCCAATCAGGCCTTCTGCGACCTCTTCGGGTACGGAGCCCACGACCTTGAAGGGCAGGTTGAGCCCATGAACACGGTGCCGGTGACGGAAGCCGAAGCCTACCAAACGCTTCTGGAAACCATCACGACCCGGGGCCGGTTCAGCGGCGAGGGGGTAAGGATGCGGGTGGACGGCACACCCCTTTCCGTCTCCATCGTAGGCTGCCGGGTGGATGTGGAGAACCAGTCCGGGGGGATTTTTCTGATCTATGAGGATATTACCGACCGCAAGCTTGCGGAAAAGCGGTTGACCCACCAGGCCTACCACGATGCCCTCACAGGCATCGACAACCGGCTCGCCTTTGTGGAAGGCCTCAAAGAGCTCCTGACTCCCCATGGTGATGGGGAGAGTTGCTCCGTGATGCTCCTGGACCTGGATCGGTTCAAGTCGGTGAACGACTCCCTGGGCCACCCCGTGGGGGACGCCCTGCTTCAGGTTGTCTCACGGCGCTTCACCCAGTGCCTGCGGGACAGGGATACCGTGGCGCGCATCGGCGGTGACGAGTTTGCCGTGCTGCTTCGGGAGACCCGGGACGCCTCCGAGGTGGAGGGCATTGCCCGTCGCCTTCTGGATGCGGCAGCCTCACCCTTTGAGATCGACGGCCAGGTGCTCCATATCGGTGCGAGCATCGGCGTGGTGTTCGATCTCTCCGGGTACACGGATCCGGACACGGTGATCCGGAATGCCGACCTTGCCATGTATGAAGCCAAGGGCTCGGGCCGTGGGCGCTTTACCTTTTTTGACAGCAGCCTTCATGAAAAGGCGGTGCATCGCCTGGAGATGGAGCAGGAGTTAAGGGATGCCTTTGATCGGGATGAGTTCGAGTTCTACTTTCAGCCCATCCTGACCCTGCCGCAGGGCCCCACGGATCGTTTTGAGGCCCTGATCCGCTGGAACCATCCCACAAAAGGGGTGCTGGCTCCAGGAGCGTTTCTTTCCGTGCTGGAAGAGACCGGTCTCTCCACCGCCCTGAGGTGCTGGGGGGTGGAGGCCGCGGCCCGGACCCTTTCCGCCTGGAACCGGGAGTTCCCTGAGCGCATCCTCAACATCAACCTGACGGCAAGCCAGCTCGGCGACCCGGAACTCTGCCCGTTTATTACGGGGGTGTTTGCCCGTTACGGGGTGTCGCCCTCACATCTTGTGGTGGAAATTACGGAAACCGACTTCATGGAAAGCCGCCCCATGGCCGAGGCCAACCTCAACCGGCTCCGGGAGGCAGGTGTCCGCATCGCCATCGATGACTTCGGAACGGGCTATTCGTCCCTTGCCTACCTGCACCGCTACCAAATCGACACCCTGAAGATCGATCGATCCTTTATCTCTCGTATTGACCAGGACGGGCTGTCCATTATCTCGGCCATTGCTTCCATTTCCCAGAAGCTGGGGGTCTCGGTGGTGGCCGAGGGCATTGAAGAGCCTGCACAGCTTGACGCCGTGACTCGGGCAGGATGCACCCACGCCCAGGGATATTTTATCGCCAGGCCCGCGCCCCTGGACAGTGTAACGCCAAGGGGCACACATCCTGCCGGGTTGCCACGCGCGGTTTCCACCTGAGAAACCATGGGATCAAAACGTTGAAAAATTGAGTGGTTCATGAGATAAGGATCGTTCATTTTTCAACAATCAGGCTTGGCAAGGAGAGCATGCCGTCAGACAGTCAGGTCCGGTATGCTGTGAATCATTTGACTCAAATGTGACGTTGTATCCATGTGTTCGCGTCGGTGTGGGGCTGTCGGGCTCTTCCATAACGTGCGCGTTCTGGTACGTCAATCAGCGGAAGGACCCCCCATTCATGCTTCGATGTTTCAAGATCAAGACCCAGATGATTATTGTTCTCATCATGGTATCTGTCTCTTTTCTCTCGTTGTCTGCAACCGCAGTCCACTATATCGGCGTCACCCGGGATGTGGGTATTGAAGGAGCCAAAGAGGTTCTGTACAAGGCCCAGCAGGATAAGCTCAAGGCTTCGGTGCACAGCGTGTCTGTGGCCCTCTCCAGGGCCCTTGAAGGCATTGAGGGCGAAGAGGAGAAAGTCGATGCCATGCGTCGGATGATCTATCCCGTACGCTTTGAAGAGGACAAGTCCGGGTACTACTTTATCTACAAGGGAACCCGCAATGCCGTGCACCCCATCAAGCATCAGCTCGAAGGCAAGGACCTGGGACACCTGGTGGACAAAAACGGTGTGCGTTCCGTGGGCGAGCTCTACAACAACGCCAGGCGGGGCGGCGGGTTTGTGGAGTTCATGTGGAACAAGCCCGGGGAAGGGGATACCCTCAAGCTGGGATACTCCGAGATGATTGCAGGCACGGACTACTGGATCGGTACCGGGGTCTATCTGGACAACATCGAGGCCTATGAGACCAAGTTTTCCGACATGCTCAGCCGCACTGTCATTCAAAAAGCCGTCATCTCCCTGGTGGCCATTGCCGCGACCTTTTTTCTCCTGACCATGGCCTTCAGCCTGTTTGTGGTCAACAACATCGCCAGCCCGTTGAAGGAGATGGCAAAGAAGGTGAACATCCTGGCCACCGGCAACCTGGCCGTGGTCTTTCGTGCAGAAGGGGGCGATGAGATCTCCCGCCTGGGGGGCGTTCTCAACGCCATGGTCGGGGCCTTTTCCGCCATGATCACGGAGATGAAGCAGAGCACCGATACCCTTCTTGCCTCTTCCACGGAACTCTCAGATGTTTCCGAGCAGATGTCCGCAGGGGCGGGGCAAACCTTTGAAACATCCAATACCGTAGCCGCCTCGGCCCAGACGATGAGCGCAAACATGGTCTCCGTGGCTGCGGCCATGGAGCAGGCCGCCACCAACGCGAACCAGGTGGGCAGTGCCACCGAGGAGATGACCTCCACCATCCGTGAGATCGCGGATCACACGGAGTCAGCCCGCGGCATCTCCGGCGAAGCCGTTGAGAAATCAAGGCGCGCAGCCACCCGCATGGTGGAGCTGGGGAGTGCGGCAGAGGCCATCGGAAAGGTGACCGAGACCATCACCGACATCTCCGAGCAGACCAACCTGTTGGCCCTCAACGCCACCATCGAGGCGGCCCGTGCCGGTGAAGCGGGCAAAGGGTTTGCCGTGGTGGCAAGCGAAATCAAAGCCCTGGCCCACCAGACCGCCGAAGCCACCCTGGACATCCGCTCCCGCATCGAAGAGATGCAGGGCACGGCCTCCGCCTCCAGCACCGAGATTGAGGAGATCTCCTCGGTCATCGACGGGGTGAACGAGATCGTCGCCACCATCGCCGCCGCCGTGGAGCAGCAGTCTGCCTCCACCGCTGAAATCGCCGCCAATGTCCATCAGACCAATGAAGGCATCCGGGAAAGCAGCAGAACGTCAGCCGAAGCTCGGCCGTGGCCGAAGAGATCGCCCGGGATATCGCTGCGGTCAACACCGAGGCCGGGGAGATGTCCCACGGCAGCGATCGGATCCGACAAAGCGCCGACGGCCTGAACACCATGGCCGCCCAGCTCAGGGACACCGCAGCACAGTTTTCCGTCTGATACCCGATTTTGCCAATGTGCCGGGTCCCAAGGGCCGGGCACATTGGCCGTCAGCGTCTTTGGCCCATGGCAGCCAAATATGGAGCGCCGCACTTCGGTGCGGCTTTCCCGGGCCGACCGACGTGATTCCACTTTCCCTCACGTATTACCACATCACCTGCAAGCCCATTCCCATCACCTTCCACGAGACACCTTTTCTTATTCTTCCTTGAAGATCGTCAGTAAATTTCGTATCACAGAAAAAGACATTTCCCGACAGCAGACCGGCGGGCACCTTTTCTTGTTTGTCCAACGTTTCAAAGGGGTGATTCTCCGGCAAGGCCGCCGTCCTTTTCCATTATCCACCTGCACCAGGAGCCTATCCCATGCGCGTCACCCACCTCTACGACACCCAGTCCCCCGTCCTGTCCATGGAGTTCTTTCCGCCCCGAACCGAAAAAGCCGAAGAAGGCTTCGGCGCCGTGGTGGACGATCTCTTCTCCATGGCCCCTGATTACATGTCCGTTACCTTCGGAGCGGGCGGCTCCAACCGGGACGGATCGTACCAGACCGTCCGAACCATGCTGGACAAATCCATCCCCACCGTGGCCTACCTCGCCGGGTACGGCATGGCACCGTCGGAGATTACCGAGGTGCTGGATCGCTACCGGGATATGGGCATCGAAACCATCTTTGTTATCCGGGGCGACAAGCCCCAACAGGAGGGGTTTACCCCGCATCCGGACAGTTTTCCTTATGCCTCGGACCTCATCGCCTTTATCAAAAAGCGCTACGACTTTACCCTGGGCTGCGCCGGGTACCCCGAAGGCCACCAGGAGGCCGAAAGCCTTGAAAAGGACATCGAACATCTCAAGGCCAAGGTGGACAACGGCGCCGAGTACGTGGTGGCACAGAACTTTTACGAGAACTCTTTTTTTCTCCATTACGTGGAGCGGTGCCGCACCGCAGGAATCAACGTTCCCATTATCCCCGGGATCATGCCCGTCTACAGCGTCAAGATGGCCCGAATCCTCGCCAAGGTCTGTGGTACCACCATCACCCCCGATCTCGAAGCCCGCCTCACAAGCGTGGACCCCGACGACAAAGAGGCCGTCCTTGCCATGGGCATCGACTTTGCCACCGACCAGTGCCGGGGCCTCCTTAAAGCCGGTGTGCCGGGCATCCATCTCTACACCATGGACCGCACCTTTTCGACCATGGAGGTGGTCAAGCGGCTGCGGGATGAAACGTTGCTGTAAGGCTGACGGCAGGCACAGTCGCTTTTCCAATGAGGAGCGCCGCACTCCTGTGCGGCCTTTTCTTGCTGGTGGGTGGTGTCGCAGTTCACTTACAGGCTTACCCATCTCGTGTGAAAAAAGATGGGGCACGCTTCTCGCCTTGCCACTTAAAACTGTCTTTCTGGCTTCGGATGGTCATTCGGTTTTGATGGGCCGGCTCCGTTGCAAGTAGCTTTTCAGTTCCTGAAGGATAAAGTTGCAGGAGATGAGAAGGAGAAACACTCCGAAGAGCTGTTTGAGGATAAACGCCGGCAGGTGGCTTGAGATGATGGCACCTGCCACCGCACCGGCCAGGGCCGGAACCATCAGGCTTTTTAAAGGGGATTTGTCGTAGAGGTTCAGTTTGTTGTGGATGAGGGTGGCAGACGTAGAGAGAAAAAACATGGTGGTTAACGAGAGGGGGATGGCCTGGTGCATGTCGAGCTGTAATACGATCACGAAAAAGGGCACAATGAGCAAGCCGCATCCGATCCCCAACAGTACTGCGATCATGCCGATGAGGATCCCCACGGGGATGACGAGAAGGGATTCGTGTGACAGCAAAAGGGCATGCAGGCCGGTGTAGACCAGGAAGGGAAAATCGCAGATCTTCAGCATCCGCAGGCTGACCACGAGCAGGAAGAGGGCAAAGGCAAGTTTCAGCCACCCCGTGTGATGCTTTTGCACCATGCGTCCACCCAGCACCGTTCCACAGACGCATGCCGGGATAAAGAGAAGGTAAAGCCGAAGGGCGGGTGGCCCGGGAAGCAGGATCAGGTGGTTTACGGCCCCAACAAAGCTGATGGGGATGATGGTCGCCAGGGAGATGCCCGCCGCCTTTTTGAAGTCAAACCCGAAAAATGACGTCAGTATGGAGACCAGAAGCGTCCCTCCACCGATGCCGATCCCCGCGCTGAACAGGGCCACAAGAAATCCAAGGGTGGCCAACCGGAAGTCAAACCCGGGGATAAATGAGTTTTTCGACATCATGGGTCTCCTTGCTTTGGTGTGGTGGGGGGCTGTATGTATTGCGTTGTGGCTTCTTCTGTTTATCAATATCTTTTTATATGAGTAAAAGATATATGTAAATGCTCTGGGTTTTACTTGTGGAAGGGTTTGCTGTCTTGTCCTCCGATGTTTTACGCACCGCCACCCCCTTTGTTGTGGTAGACTGCCTTCGGTTATTATTATGCCGAAGGTGGCGATGTCTGATCCATAAGGCGATCTTCGGTGTTGAGCAGATTTGTGAACCCACTCATTGGAGGCCCATTGTGACAGATACCAAGAACATTGCCCTGCTCATTGACGCGGACAATTCACCGGCCAAGTCCATCCAGAAGATTTTTTCGGAACTTGCGCGGCATGGGAAGGTGAACATCCGGCGGGCCTACGGCAATTGGACCACGGGCTGCCAGTGGTAAAGCGCGTCCAGCACCATCCAGCCTTTCCAGCAGTACGACCTCACCAAGGGAAAAAATGCCACGGATATCGCCATTGCCATCGATGCCATGGACATTCTCTACACCAAGCAGGTGGACACCTTCTGCATTGTGACCTCTGATTGCGACTTTACGCCCCTTGCCACGCGGATCATCTCCGAAGGAAAATCGGTGATCGGGTTCGGGGAGCGGAAAACACCACCCGTGTTTATCAATGCGTGTTCCACCTTTCTCTATGTGGATGATGAGGTGGCGGTGAAAACAACCCGGGTCGATGCCAAAGAGCTGCGGGGAGATGCCAAGCTGATGAACCTGCTCCGTGATGCCATTTCCGGCTCGGAAAACGGTGACGGGTGGGCAAACCTTTCCAAGGTCGGTTCCCATATCAGCAACCATGCCTCCTTTGACCCAGGTACTGGTCATGGCGCACGGTTGAGTGACCTGATGGAGGCCATCGGGCTTTTTGACCTGAGGCGGGACAAGAAGAAGTCCTTTGAGGTAAGGGACAATCGGAAAAAATAGAGGGGCCTGAGCCCCTTGAATAAAGGGTAGGTATTGAAAGGTGTTGCGACGATATGGAGATCTTTTTTATAACCGTTGGATTCTTGATGGTTTCCTTTGTTTTTTCGGTTCTTTTTATGGTGGGCTTTGGGAGGCTCCTCAAGATAAAGGACTTGACGATTAAAAGAGGCCTTGTCGCTTCTGTTGTCGCGCTGCTTATCGGATTGGGTTGCCAGGCTCTTCTATACGGGCTGCAACGATTTGAGCTTAATCAGGTGGCCGTGGAAGTGCTGATGCCTATCCTGAGTTGGTGCGCCGGTTTATGGGCCCTGAAAAGGATTCTGGGCACATCCTACAAAAAGGTGGTTGCGCTGCAGGTAATGACTCTCGTGTCGAGTCTGATACTTGCCCTCCCAATCAGAACGTATGCTGTCAAGGCGTACACCATCCCTTCCGCGTCGATGGTGCCGACTCTTTTGCCGGGGGATCATATTTTGGTGAATCAGATGGCCTACAGGTTTTCTGAGCCGGAAAGGGGGGATGTGATTGTGTGTGAATATCCCGAGAATCCCAAGAAAAATTTCCTAGAACGAATCGTTTCCATGGGTGGCGACGAGGTTGAGATCAGGAATAAAAAATTGTTTTTGAACGGGCAGGAGGTTTGGGAGGCCTACGCGATTCATATTGACAGCCGCATGTTTAGTCGTGAGGTGACTTTAAGGGATAACTTTGGTCCCATGCGTGTCCCAGAAGGATCCTGCTTTGTTATGGGTGACAATCGGGACAATAGCCATGACAGCCGGTTTTGGGGGGTGCTTTCACTAGAAGCTCTTCGCGGCAAGGTTGTCGGGGTATACTGGTCCGTCGGCCGCAAACGGAACGTTCGGTGGGACAGGATTGGGAATATTCGCTAAAGACGTTATATTACAAATCACAAACCTCAGTCCGGTACGTTAAAGATTCAAAAAAAGCCCGGTGGCGTTATGCCGCACCGGGCTTTTTTGCGTTTAACAGGTCTGAAGGCCGAAGCCTTTTTGCCTACAACAGGTTGTTGGCTTTGAGCCAGGCTGAGGCGGTTTCGGTGACGCTCTGGTGATCCACGTCGACTTTCGCGTTCAGGGTCTGCATCTGGTCGGCGGTGAGTTTATCCGTCAGGGGGGCCAGGAGGGTTTCGATTTCGGGGTACTTGGCGAGTACGTCCTTGCGAACCACCGGGGCCGGGTTGTAGACGGGGAAGAAGTGCATGTCGTCGTCCAGGTTGACGAGGTTGAAGGCGGCGATGCGGCCGTCCGTGGAGTAACCCATGGCCACGTCCACCTGCTTGTTTTTAAGGGCCAGGTAGGTGATGCCCACGTCCATTTTCTTGATTCGGGAGCCGGAGATCCTGAATCCGTAGACCTTCATCATTTTTTTGATGCCGTCCGGGCGCTCCCAGAACTCGGTGCCCACGGCCAGGGTGTAGGCTTTGGAATCTTTTTTGTAGCGGGCCCCTAAGTCGGAGATGGTCTTGATGTTGGCCGCTTCAGCCTCGTCGGCCCGCATCATGAGGGTGTAGGTGTTGTTGAAGGACGTTTTCTTAAGCCAGATCAACCCTTTCTCCGCGTCCTTTGTCTTGCAGTAGTCATAGGACTTCTGGGAGTTGTTGATCACCTCGGGGTCGGTGCCCTTGTGGTAGACGGTGTAGGCGGTGCCCGTGTACTCGAAGTAGAGATCGGTGAGGCCGTTTTCCAGGGACTGGCGGGCAATGGAGGAGCCCACCCCGTTTTTGACGGTGACCTGGAATCCTTTGCTCTCAAGGATCTGCTTGGCAAGCTCTGTGAGCAGGTACTGCTCGGTGTAGTTTTTTCCGCCGAGGACGATCTCCTTTGCGGCCATGGCCTGGGTGGTGAAGGCCAGGGCGAGGCAGGCGGCAAGGGCAAGCCTTAAAAATGCGCGTTTGGCTGTCTGCATGGGTGTCTCCTGTGTTGGGTGTTTAACTGTTTTGAAGCCTGAGCCCCTTGGGGACCACCAGGAGTCCCAGCATCTCGCAGGCGTAATCGCCCACAAGGGCCAGCAGGGTGGTTGGGATGGCTCCGGCCAAAAGTTTGACGGGCATCATCATGTCGATGCCGGTGAAGATAAGGTCTCCCAGGCCCCCCGCTCCCACCAGAAAGCCCAGGGGGGCGCTTCCCACGTTGATGACCAGGGCGATTCGAAAGCCCGTGAGGATCACCGTGGCAGCGTTGGGGAGTTCCACCTGCATAAGAATCTGGAAGGGGGTGAGCCCGATGCCCCGGGCCGCGTCGGTGATGCCCGAGGGCACGGCCCCATCCTGGGCCAGGGTGTTCCTGGCAATGGGCAGGATGGAGTAGATGGTGAGGGCGAAAATCGCCGGCTTGGTGCCGATGCCGAGAAAGCTCAGGGAGATGGCGATGACGGCCAGGGACGGAATGGTCTGCCCCAGGCTCAGGACGTACATCACCGCGGGGGTGTGCTTTTTCATGCGGTCCCGCGTGAGCAGGATGCCTGCGCCCAGCCCGATGATGGTGGCCATGAGCATGCTGCTGCCCACAAGCACCAGGTGCTGGCGAACCAGCTCCATGACATATTCCATTTCAAAGGGGTCGGAGAGGTACTCCATGAGCCCGATCTGCTGGGCCTTGACCCCGCAGAAAAAGAGGATGCCGAAAAGTGTGAAACGATAGAGTTTTGTTGCCAAAGTCATGACTTCTTATGCCTCGATTTTAAGGCCCTTGGATGTAAGCCGGCGTTCGATGAGGGCCATGCCGGAATCCACCAGGATGGCAAGGATGGAGACGCCCAGGGCTCCTGTGATGATCATCTCTTCATAGGACCGGGAGATGCCCTGCTGGATAAAGACCCCCAGGCCTCCGGCCCCGATGTAGGCGGCGATGGCGGCGATGCCGATGTTCATGACGGCGGCGGTGCGCAGGCCGGCCAGGATCACGGGGACAGCCAGGGGGATCTCCACCTCTTTGAGGAGCTGCCACCGGGTCAGGCCCATGCCTTTTCCGGCGTCCACAAGGCTTGAATCCACGTTTTTGATGGCCGTGTACGTGTTCCGGATGATGGGCAGTTCGCTGTAGAGGACCAGGGCCACCACCGCAGGGACCTTGCCGAGGCCCAGGCCGTATGGGGCGAGGATGGGCAGCATGATGCCGAACAGGGCGATGGAGGGCACGGTCATCAGGATGTTGGCCACGTCGATCACTTTTTTGGCCAGGGCATCGTTTTTGGTGATGGCGATGCCCGTGGGGATGCCGGTGACCATGGCGATGCACAGGGAGAGGAACACCAGGTAGAGGTGCTCCAGCCCCAGGGTCAGGGTCTGGTCCAGGTTTTGTTGGATAAAGTCTATGATGCTCACAAAAGCCCCCTACTTGTTGCTGTCGTCTTCATAGAATTCCATGATCTTGTCCTGGATGTTCTGGTAGGTGATGGTCCCTTTGAAGTGGCCGTTGTCGTCCACCACGCAGTAAAAGTCCATGGTGTCCATGAGCATGGAGGAGAGGACTTCCCGAAGGGGCTCGTCGTCTTCTACAAAGATCTGGAAAGGTTCGGCTGCGTCGGTCACCGGTCCGGTTTCGAACTTCAGGAGCTTGGGCGTCACGTAGCCCACGGGCTTGCCGTTTTCCACCACGATTCCCACCTTCCGGTTTTTCTCCATGAGGCGGTCCAGGGCTTCCGGGCTCTTCATCTCTGCCGGGATGACGTTTTTCGGCGAGGAGTTCATGGCTTCCCGGGCGCGGATCAGCCCCAGGACCTTCAGGGCGCGGTCCGCCCCCACAAAATCCGAGACGAATTTGTTCCGAGGCTGGGTGAGGATCATCTCCGGGGTGTCGAACTGTACCAGCTGGCCGGCCCGGAAGATGGCGATGCGGTCTGCCATTTTGATGGCTTCGTGGATGTCGTGGGAGACAAAGACGATGGTCTTTTTCAGGCGGGCCTGGAGCCGCATGAATTCGTCCTGGATCTGATCGCGGTTGATGGGGTCGATGGCCCCGAAGGGTTCGTCCATCAAGAGGATGTCCGGGTCTGCGGCCAGGGCGCGGGCCACGCCCACGCGCTGCTGCTGACCGCCGGAGAGTTCGGCGGGGTATCTGTCGCTGTAGGTCTCCGGGTCGAGCTTGACTATTTTTAAAAGGTGGGCCACCCGGTCGTCGATTTTCGCCTTGTCCCACTTGAGAACCCGGGGGATCATGGCGATGTTTTCATAGATGGTCTTGTTGGGGAACAGGCCGATCTGCTGGATCACGTAGCCCATGCTGCGCCTGAGCTGAACGGGGTTGAGTTCGCGGATGCTGCGGCCGTCCACCAGGATGTCCCCGCCGGAGATCTCTTCCAGCTTGTTGGTCATGCGAAGCAGGGTGGTCTTGCCACACCCGGAGGGGCCAAGAAAGACAACGACTTCTCCCGGTTTGATCTGCAGACTGATGTCTCGAACGGCCGGGACGGCATCCTGGCCGTTTCCGTATACTTTTCTTACATTTCTGTATTCAATCATCTGGTTCCTGCGGCGTAAAACAAATCGTGCTGATTCGCCTATGCGACGTCTCTTTTGAGGGAATGGTTTCCGAAATTTATTTACAACTCAATGGATCATGGAAGCCCTTCATACCATATAAAATCCATTGAACACAATAGGATAAATTTCATTCTGTGGGTGTGTATGTCGAAAAAGTGGAATGATTTTGGGTATTTTTCTGGTTGACGGGTGTTCGATATATGTATTTAGTTCGAAGCTTTTTTATGATTGCACAGGGAACACATGGCGTAAAAAGGTTTGGGTTCAATGTATGGTTCGCACTTGGTAGGGTGAGCATGGCGTTTTGGGCAAGGCCCGTGGGGTTGCAGGGCCGGATCATTCATCTTCGGGTGCGGTTTTATTTAGCCCGGATATTTCATGGGAAAGCGATTGGATCAAAGCCAAAAAAAACAGCCTTCTGTGGTCAAGGTCTGACCAAAACCCATGCCCCCGGCAGGTCCGCCGGAGGCATGGGCTGAATTGGTGCCTTTTTTGGGAAGCTTGTGCTGACGCTGTCAGCGGGTGTTCTTCATTTTTTCCTGCTCCTCCCTGTAGATTTCAACCATGCGATCAATGGAATCGTACTGGCGGCTGAGGAGATCTTCGGTGATCGTGCGAATCCCCCATTTTTTAAAGTCTATCTGGAGGCCGTTGCCGCCGGGGGCCTCTGTGCCGCATAGTTCCGAATACAGTCTGCCCACGGCGTGGAGGGTGCGATGGATGTCCTTGATGGCGTCGCAGAGTTCTGAGATTTCGGATCGTGAGAACATGACAGTTGAAGTCTGGGTTGTGAATGAGGGCATGGGAGCTCCTTGTTTGATGCATTGTGCGTAATGGGCTGTGCGGCTGCGCACGGGGCTCTCACCGGGGAAACGTGCGTATTCGTTGAGAGCGGGCTCCCGATGGGGGTCGGCGCATGGCAGCCCGTGATAGACGGGCTTTTCCTGCGGAACCGAGCCGCCGGAACGCTCCAAAAAAAGTGCGCACCACGGGTGTGTTGCCTGTTGGCATTGAAACGGGGGGGGCGGCAATGCACTTTTGCCGATGGTCGTGCTGATGCCGAGGGTGTCATGTTGTCTGGCCTGGATATGCATGGGAAAACAATCAGGCCAGGGCGCTGCATCTGGGTATTCAGGAAAATTTAGAGGGTTCAGCCATGCAACATGCAATGCGCCGCTTTTTTGCTCTTTTTTTGCCTTAGGGCGAGCTGGGTGGTTGCTGAAAGAAATCTAAATTTTGCTAAGAAACATGACTACCGTTAGAAAAAATACTCAGCCCCGTTCTCATGCGGGAAACGAGAAAAACGCCCCTTGGGTGAGGCCATGTCGAGAGACAGCAGAAGAGTAGCCCGTGCGTGGGCTTTCGGAGAATGTGAATGGGTATCCCGTTGGGGCGCCGTGCCGCCCGTTATTCTGAAACGCCGGTGTTTTCTGGCCATTTGTAACGACAGTAAAGCAGGTTGAGAGGGTGCGGGGTTCCACGGGTGGAGGATAAATCGACTTGAAATGGATGTGGGTGTGGGGTAAAAAATCGTTTAGCCATGACGACCTCCGGTAAAGGTTGTACTGGTTAGGCCTGACAGGGTGTTTGCCGACATCCTGTCGGGTCGACTTCATGCATCTAATAACTAGTTATTACACCCCACCATAATTTCATCGATTCGCCATGTCAATAGTTTTTATCTGATAAATCCGGTGGTTAATTGTTTGGTTTTTGTTAAGGTGGGGGTGGTTGGCCCGACCGTCCCGGTCATTCTTTTGGGTACCGGGTGACAGACCGCCCGTTGCGGCCATGGGGGTGCACCGGGGCAGGGGAAGCTGGCATGGCATTGTGATGAGGAAACAGCAACTCCCGGGAGCGGTTGGTTGTGGCGCCAGGGGTGTGCGGAGTTTTTATAACATTGCTTGTTTGTGTTTTGAGAGGCACGAAAAGAAATGTTGTCTTTTATGTCTCTGTTTTTAAGGCTAAAAAAAGTTTTTAAATACTCTTTCTATTGCCAGTGTAAATAAAAATGCCAGGTCTGCGATTGAATCGTCTGGACATCAAAAAAGAAGTGTGAGATAGTCTGCTTATCGATTTACTGCTTCGCACATCCAGCAGGCTTTACGATGTGTGTTTTGCTTGCCTTTGTATGGCAAGGGACGGTGCTCGTTCTCACGCTCGGCTCGACCTGCGTTTTATTCTCCTTCGGCTCACGTTCCTTTAACCCGTCCCTTGCCCGCATGCCCCAGATAGATCCGTATCGCTGCGTTTACGCCCTCCTGTATATCCTTCATCCATATATTTCTATTACGCTCACTGCGGATCTTCACCGTTTGTCTACATGTTACAAGGGGTGGAGGCCAATGGGGGAACCTTTCGTTTTTGATATTTTACTGTTTTTGGTTTATCGTAAGGCCTTTGAGTTTGGTGACCGTGGGTTGAACTTGCAGCGAGGATAGGGGTGGATAGCTCCGCTATGCAGATGGATATGACTTTGAAAATTGATTGGCGCTATGGATCTCTTTTTGCCGGTATGTTTCTGGTGGAATTGGTGATTGCTCTGTTTGTCCGGGATGCGTTTATCCGGCCCTTTGTGGGGGATGCCCTGGTCGTGGTTCTTCTCTATCTTTTTTTCCGGTCTTTTCTGGTGTGTGACAAGGCAAAACTGGTGACAGGGGTACTGATTTTTGCCTGGGCCGTGGAGATGGGTCAGTACTTTGATCTGGTTGGCATTCTCGGGCTTCAGGAGAACAGGGTGGCCCGGGTTGTCATCGGATCGACATTCGATGTGATGGATTTGCTGGCCTACACGGTGGGGGCAGGTTTGTTGATGGCTCCCGACGTGCTGGCGTTGGTGCGGAAAAAGGGGAAGCCTTCCCGTTGAGTTAAAAACAGTCGACGAGCCAATGGCTTCGACTGTTTAACGCCTGGCTGTTCATTCTTTCAAAAAAAAACGCCCCCGGCAGGGTTGCCGGGGGCGTTTTTTTTTGTGTTTTGTTTTTTTGCGCAGTCCCCTGCCCGAATCCTGCCACAGAAAAACGGCGTGTCCGTGGCAGGGTAACTAAACATGGGAGGCTATTTTTTCTTGGGCAGCCCGAGCATGAAGACTTCGAGTAATTGTTTGGTTTCAGGTCTGAGGTTTTCAATTCCCTTGTACGGAATGTCATAAACAGGCGGCCTGTCCGGGTACTTCATTTTGAACGCCATATGGCGTTTGACCATGCCGGCGAACTGTCCCCCTGCCCATGGGCCGTATTTGATGGCGTCGATGGGTCGTTTTTCCCGGGGATCCCGGTAAAGGTCGAAGATGGGAGCGGCAATGGGGTTATCACCCGGGGCGGGGAGGTGCATCTTGTATTTGTTTTTGACAATGGATTTCAGTGTAGGGCCCTCATAGATGTGGACATAGTCCCGGCGCCCGTGGCCTTCTCCCAAAAGCAGGATCCCGCTCTGGTCCACCCCGTCGATGATCCTGTCCCTCGGAATCCCGTCCATGGCATTGCCCAGGCGGGCAAGGGTTGTGAACAGGTCGCTGACGTGGAAGATGTCCTCGGCAAAGCTTCCGGCTTCGATCACACCTTTCCACTTGACCCAGGCATTGACGCGTACGCCTCCTTCCAGGTGGTCGGTTTTGCCGCCGCGATAGATGCGGTCGCTCTGGCCGGTTGGCCCTTCATATTGGAGGAAGGGACCGTTGTCACCCATGACGATGATGACGGTGTTTTCTGCAATGCCCAGGGTGTCCACTTCCTGGATGATATCGCCAATCCATTCATCCACCTCCACAAGGATGTCCGCCATGGTCCCGCCGTTGAGGGTGTTGTACTCACTCCTGAATTCCTGAACAAAGGAGAGGGGGAAGAGCGGCCAGTAATTGAGGAAGAAAGGTTTCTTCTGCCCGGCAAGGGTGCGCAGTTGAGACAATGCGTGTTTTTGGTACCGCTCGTTCATTTCGCGGTATTTTTTCTGGGTCCACTCCTCACCGGCTTTCAAATCCACTTCGTAGAGCTTTCCGTCGCGCAGTTCCACCCCTGTCACCATGTGCGCGGGATTCGGGACAAACAGCTTGTCCAGGGTAAAGGTCTGCTTTTGCCGACTTGGGTCCACACCGCGGATAATGTCGGCCGTCTCCATGTCCCGCCCCATAATGGCCAGCTGTCCTTGCTGATGGATGGGGAATTCCGCGTGCATGAAGCCCTGGTTGCTGGCGTACGCCTGCTCAATGTCACCCAGGTGCCATTTGCCCACATGGGAGGTAAAATACCCCGCGTCTTTAAGGATTTCGGCAATGGTGATCTCTTCGGCGTTCAACCCGTCCCCTGCAAGGGTGGCCTTGGCCTCGGTGGTTCCTGTCCGTGAAGGGTAGCGACCGGTCATCATGGCCACGCGAGTCGGCGTACAGGACGGTTCCGTGTACATTCTCTGGAGGCTCATCCCTTCCTTTGCCAGCTTTGACATATGGGGTGTCTTGTAACCGCGAATGACACTCAGCTCATCCATGCCGATTTCCCCGAATCCGACATCATCAAGCAGGATGTAAATGAAATTGGGAGGCTTGCCCCCGCTTTTTTTACGGAGATCCGCGAGTTTTTTATCAATGGCCTTGTCGTCTTCAGCCCACTGCTTGCCGTTTTGGGCTTCCAAAATGGCGTACTCCGCATCGTGGATGATCTTTTTGCCCTTGGACCCGGCAGAAACCATGCTGGCGGATAAGCATGACACAAGGAGGATAATCGTCACGATCAAGAATCTGTTCATGGCCTTTCTCCCGATTGAGTGGATGCGTTACGGTTGATGATTCATTTCAGACACTGGGGACTGACCCATGGGGACGCTCAGATGGAGCCCCATGGTTATGGCTGTTTTGCGCTTTTTTGGAGGGTGTTTCGGCATGCGCAGGGAGTTCTGCGCTTAACGAAGCGGGGGTGTCATGGGCGGGTTGTGGGGATGGCTCAAAGGGCGGTTCCGGTGAGTGTGCCATGGGCTTCGTTTTTATTGTGCAATGACATGCCAACGACCTGTAATTAAACAGATACAGGCTACCATATCGCGTTGGAAATCAAAACCCATTTTCCGGATGGTACCTGAATGGCAGCGTTGACTCCCATGGTGCCGGTGACCTGCGGACTTCCTGCGCAGGTGTTCCTGTTCACGGCTCTTTTTCTCTTCTATATTTTTCGGTTTTCTGTGCGCCTCTTCTTTTGTGAAATGATTCCTCGTTTGCAGGTTGGACAGTGTGGGGTTCGCTCTCCTGAGCCGCAAAGGGCCTGTCCCTTGAAACGTGATACAGATCTGGCTGTACGGGGTGGTGTGAGACAGGTGGCAGGCGGCATCCCATTGCCCGGGCAGCATTGCTTAATTTTGATTTTGAGAAACAATTTTTCGTTTTTTCAATTGTATTGAGGTTGGCTGTGGGTGCTTTTGCCTGGGCACCAGCCATGGGTTTTCACGGGTTGGCATGAATGTTGTAAAAAGCAGAACCATCGTCAATGCGGCGGGGATACGGGCTTCCAATCGCCCGAGGGAGGGACGCCTTCCTGATCCGTCGCGATGTTGATCATTGGGGGGACGGGGAATTGAGTGAAGGTGACTTTTATCCCGTTCGACACTTAATTGTTTACCGAATTTCACAATGGCTTTGGGAATTTTTTATGCATGGCGTTTGACGAAAGGATTGTCGGGCGAAGGATCGGCTCCTGTTGATACGGGCATGGCAAGTGGCCGGCCCTGATTTCATGTGGATGAACAGAATATATACGCTGAACGCAGTGACCCGTGTACCGGAAAGCCCCCTTTGGGTTTTCATGCAAAAGCAGGGTTGCTGATAAATATGTTGCGAAGGATATGTTGATACGATGGCTATGGTAAAGAAAATGACACTACGAACCAAACTCACCCTTGGATTTGCGACCATTTTAACCCTGCTGGCATTTACGTCCCTTTTGGGGATCTCAAAACTGAGAACCTCTTCCCAGGGGTTTGCCAGCTATCGCGACATGGCTCGCGATACAAACCTGTCCGGGCGTGTTCAGGCCAATATGCTGATGACCCGGATGAGCGTCAAAGAGTACCTTATCAGCGGAAGCGAATCCGATCGGGAAGAGTTTCAGGCGTACTACACCAAAATGTATGCCTTTCTTGAAAAAGCGGGAAAGGATATCGAACATCCCGAGCGCGCCGCCAAAATTGCCCAGATAAAAAAAGACGTGGAACGATACCACCAGGCATTCGGCGAGGTTGTGTCGCTCACCGAAGCGTTTAACCGTCTGGAGAAGGAGTCTTTGAACGTCTATGGCCCCAAGGTGGAGGCGCTCCTTGCCGAGGCCATGGATGCCGCGGAAGGAAACAACGCCGCGAGTGCCGTCTACCATGCCGGAAACGCCATGAAGCACATGCTGGCTGCCCGGGTTTACGAAGGGCGCTTTTTCACCACCCATTCTGACGACGATGCCCGGCAGGTGGCCGCGGAGTTTGTATCCATGCAGGATGACCTGGATGCCCTGGACCGCTCCACCTCGGACAGCGCTCAAAAAACAGCGGTGGCCTCCATCCGGGAAAACCTTGGGCTCTATATGGAAGGCCACGCCAGGGCTCAGGCCATACAGGAGAAAAGAGATGCCGTTGCTACAGGGGTGCTGGGTCGAATCGGTCCTGCCGTGGCATCCACCATTGAGGAGATCAAGCTGGACATCAAAGGTGTTCAGGACGAGATCGGTCCCAGGCTTCAGGCATCCAACCGCAGAGGCCAGACATTTATTGCGGTGCTGAGTCTTGCGGCGTTGCTGGCCGGGATTTCTGTGGTGATATTTCTGACCCGAAGCGTTCTGTCCCAGCTGGGCTGCGACCCTGCCCAGATCGCCGAGGTGGCCCACAGCATTGCCAATGGGGATTTGTCGGTGGCATTTGACCGGAATGGGAAGGACGAAATCCAAGGGGTGTACAAGGACATGGAAACCATGGCAGCCAGTCTGCGGGAGTTGTTCACCGATATCAACTCCGGGGTTCATACCCTCACCGCATCTGCCTCGGAGTTGACCGATATCTCGGGGCAGATGGTCTCCGGCTCCGCCCAGACCTCGGATCGGTCCAATACGGTGGCAGCCGCCGCAGAAGAGATGAACGTGAACATGACATCTGTTTCCGCGGCAACGGAGCAGGCGGCCTCCAACATCAACATGGTGGCAGCGGCCCTTGAGGAGATGACCTCCACAATTAATGAAATCGCCTTGAACACCTCAACGGCAAGGAACATCAACGACGAGGCGGTGGTTCTTTCCAAACAGGCCTCAGAAAAGATCGATACCCTGGGCAAGTCTGCAAACGAAATCAGCAAGGTGACGGAAACCATCAACGAAATTTCCCAGCAGACAAACCTCCTGGCGCTAAACGCCACCATCGAAGCGGCGAGGGCCGGTGAGGCGGGAAAAGGGTTCGCCGTGGTTGCCGGAGAGATCAAAAGCCTGGCCGTGGAAACCTCCAGTGCGACCCTGGAAATCAAAGGCCAGGTTGATGGCATCCAAGGCGCCACCGCCGATGCCATTCACGAAATTCAGGGGATTTCCGATATCATTGACCGACTCAATGAACTGGTGACAACCATTGCTTCGGCCATTGAAGAGCAGTCCGTCACAAGCAAAGAGATTGCCGACAACATTTCCCAGGCCTCCATGGGGACCGAGGAGATCAAGGAGAGTATCTCCCAGAGTGCTGCGGTGTCCGGGGAAATCGCCCATGACATCAGCGAGGTGGACCAGGCGGCAAGGGAGATGCTGAACTCCAGCACCCTGGTGGGAGGCAATGTCGATGCCTTGAAAGGCCTTGCGGATCACCTTGAAGGTAAGGTGTCGGCAGTCCGGTTTTGATCCATGGGCGGGGGAGGCCCTGAGCCAAAGGCGCCTCACCCGTTTATCCGCTACTCCGGTGCTTTGCTTATGTCGACGATTTCAATGATCGTTCCGTGCATGTGAATACCGGCCATGTCTTCTTTTTTTCGCGCCGTCAGCCTGACCCTGAGCCCGTCTTTCCGAAAGACCTCGGGCAGGTTGACGGGATCGTATGTCTTGCCGTCGTCCCCTTCTATGGCGAAAAAACCGCCTTCGATCTCCTTGTAAACCACCAGCCCCTTCACCTCAAAGACATGACCGGGTGCCTGGTCGGGGGCCGTCACTCCGGTCTCCTGTGCCTCGTTATGGGATGGCTCCTGGGGTTCCGGTTTGCCTGTACATCCGCAGAGCAGGGCCGAGAATAAAAAAATCATGATAAGACGAGTGAGATGGGGCATGGGTGTCCTCCATGGCGTGGGTTGCAAGGAGAGATCATGGTGCTTGTGCGGAGCTGCGCTTGAAGCGCGTGTTGCAGGTTATGATACAACAGGCCGAGGCGCTGTTGTCAATAAGCGAACGGAAAGGGGGGGGCTGCCAGTGATGTCATCCAGTGAGGGGCTGACGGAATGACGGGTTTATCTCTGGCCTTCGTGATGGGCTTTGGGTTGATTTTCTTGACAAAACAATTGGTTGATATCATGATGATGTAAAAGATCGGTACCGGTTTATCGGTGCCGCTTTTCCGCGTTTTCTTCGGTCCGTTTTTTCCGCACCGGAACCACACCCCTTTTCAGGCCGCGATGTAAGGATCAAGATTTTCCGTCAGATCCGCCGGGCCTGTGTCTTCTACTTTGCAGAGCCTTTCAGACCAAGCACGCCGGCATACGTGCAACAAAGCCCTGTAACCACATGGTGCCAAATGGCGGGGTATCCATATCTTTCAGGCTCTTTCCATATTTTTTAATAGCAGAAGGAGAACGGGACATGAATATGGCTCAGATTTTTTTGCTCGTGGCCGCAGCAGGCCTGACCCCCATCGCCTTGACTTACGGGGTTGCCCCTTCGGCCAGTTTGAGGTTTCTGTTCGACATACCGGTTGAAAGCGTCAACCTGACGCACATATTCCGTGCTGTTATGTGTCTTTACTTCGGGTTTGTCGTGTTCTGGGTCATGGGGGCTCGCAACAAAGCCCTTACCCGTCCCGCCCTTTACACCCTGGTGGTGTTCATGGCCGGACTGGCCCTGGGCAGGGCCCTGAGCCTGATCGTAGACGGTATGCCCCACTGGCTCCTTTTTCTCTACATGGTCCTTGAATTGCTCTTTGCGGCCGCTGGGGTGATGATGCTGCAAAAACTCGACGCGATGGAGGCCGCCCATGAACATTAGGCACCTGGCTTTTCTTATGATGCTGGTTCTGGGCTTCGGCGGGCATGGGCTTGCTGAAACAAAACCGCCCAATATCCTTGTGATCTGGGGGGACGATGTGGGGCAGACCAACATCAGCGCTTACAGCCATGGGATCATGGGGTACCGTACACCCAACATCGACCGCATCGCCAGTGAAGGGGCCCTGTTTACGGATTACTATGCCCAACAATCCTGTACCGCGGGCAGGGCGGCGTTCATTCTCGGGCAGAGCCCTTTTCGAACCGGCCTTCTCTCCATTGGCCTGCCCGGCTCAACCCATGGCATTCCCGACTGGGCCCCGACCATTGCCGACCTGTTAAAGGAAAAGGGGTATGCAACGGGCCAGTTCGGTAAGAATCACCTGGGGGATCAGGACGTCCATCTTCCCACCAATCACGGGTTTGATGAATTTTTCGGCAACCTGTATCACCTGAACGCCGAAGAGGAGCCGGAAACCTACTATTATCCCAAGGAGAAGGAGTTTCACGAGAAATTCGGGCCGCGGGGGGTGATCAAGTCCTCGGCCGACGGCAAGATCGAAGATACGGGGCCGTTGACGCGAAAGCGCATGGAAACCGTGGATGAAGAGCTTCTCGCCGGGTCCCTCGATTTTATCGAGCGCTCCCACAAGGCGGGAAAACCCTTTTTCGTGTGGCATAACGCCACGAGGATGCACGTGTGGACCCGCCTCCAGGAAAAATACAGGGGCATCACCGGGGTTGGTGTCTTTGCCGACGGCATGACCGAGCACGACACCCACATCGGCACCTTGCTCGACAAGATTGATGAACTCGGCATAGCGGACAACACCATCGCTATCTACTCCACGGACAACGGAGCCCAGAAGGTGGCCTGGCCTGATGGAGCCACCAATCCGTTTAACGGGGAGAAGGGCACCACAAACGAGGGGGGCTTCCGTGCTCCCATTGTGTGCCGCTGGCCCGGCGTTATCAAGCCGGGGGCAAAGATCAACGCCCTCATGTCCCATGAGGACTGGATGCCCACCCTGCTGGCCGCCGCCGGAGAGCCGGACATTGTCGCCAAGCTGAAAAAAGGCCACAAGGCCAACGGGAAAAAGTGGAAGATTCATCCGGACGGGTACAATTTCCTTCCCTACTTATCAGGGGAAGCCGAGAAGCCGCCCCGGGAATCGTTTTTGTATTTCTCCTCCTCGGGGGAACTCAATGCTGTCCGCTGGCGGGACTGGAAGCTGAACTTTTCCCTGGAGACGGGTAATCAGTTCAGCGCGTGGCGGAGAACGTCGGCACTGCCGGAGATTGTGAACCTGAAGGCCGATCCCTATGAAACCGCCCCCAAGGAGGCCGGCATGTATATTCGATGGATGGCGGACAACATGTGGCTCATTGCCCCAAGCGGCGGTGTGGTGGCGGCGTTTCGGGACTCCTTGTCCAAGTATCCGTTTCAAAAAGGCATCACGAACAATCCCTCAAAGCTTACTTACGACAACCTCGACCTGCCCAGCACAAAATGATGCAGACACCGGGCGGTCAGGAGCCCGGAGCAGCAAGACCCTTTTTTGCGCATCATGCAATTTTTGGTTGACACGTCCGACGGATTTCTTTAGAACCTGTTCTCGTTTGGTGCGCCCAGGTAGCTCAGTCGGTAGAGCAGGGGACTGAAAATCCCCGTGTCGGTGGTTCGATTCCGCCCCTGGGCACCACCCGACAACCCCTTTCAAGGTTACGGGGGTGTAGTTCAGTTTGGTTAGAACGCCAGCCTGTCACGCTGGAGGCCGCGAGTTCGAGTCTCGTCACTCCCGCCACAACCTTGAAGGAAGAAAAATATTGCGTCCCCATCGTCTAGCCTGGTCCAGGACACCGGCCTTTCACGCCGGCGACAGGGGTTCAAATCCCCTTGGGGACGCCATTTTTCTTCTTCTCTCCATTCCTTCCCCAGACGTTCACTGAACGTTTTCTTTTTTTCTCCCTTTTTGTGCTGAAATTCCCGTTTTGTACCGGTGTTTAAGATTCTCCTTTGCTTCGTCTCCTGTTTTACCTGTCGCCTTACCCTTAATACGTATCTTCTTCCAGGCTCTCCAGGGCGTCCTGTGCTTTGCGGGACAGGTCCTTTAAGGCGATCTCCGGGATGGGCAGGTAAGCAAGGGTCTCTTTTACGTGGTCGGGCGGTTCGTCGGATGCTGTTGAAAGGCTCTTTGCCATGTGGTCTGCGAGGCTGAGGACGTAGGCCAGGCGATTGCCCCCGGAGTCTGCCGGGGTGTGATGGTATTGGATGGCTGTGGCCATGGTTTCCGGGAGATTCCATCTCCTGCAGAGCTCTCCCCCGATGTCGGCATGGGTAAATTCCAGGATTTTTTCTTCCGTGGCGGTTATGGATGCACGGGTGAGGAGAGTGTATCTGCTGAACAACTGTTGCCTGTCCTGTATATAGGTATCCAGAATGATTTTTCCCGCGTCGTGCATCAATCCGGCCAGAAAGGCGTCGTCACCGTTTTTGGCCTGGAGGGTCTCTTCGATGAGTCGTGCGCAGATGGCCACGGCAAGGGAGTGCTTCCAGAGTTCACCCGAGTCCAGGCCGTACCCTTCAAGGGTGCCGGCGTTCTGAATCTTCCACCAGGGTGATGATCTGGAGCAGGGTGTCGGTTCCCAGCACGGTGGCCGCCATCTGGATGGAAGAGACCTTGCCGCTCATGCCGTAGTAGGCCGAGTTGGCGATTTTCAAAACACGCCCGGCCAGGGCGGGATCCGTGCCGAGCAGGTGTTCGAGCTCCTTGAAGTTTTTCTGCCCGGAAAGCAGCGTACGCGCTTTGAGAAGGATGTGGGGCATGGGGTAGAGTTTTTTGAGATTGCCCACCACCTCCTGCCGAAGCGCCTCCCCTGACGGGTGGGCCTGAAGGGTTTCTTCGGAGAGGACCTGGGGTTCAATGGCGATGGCGTTTCCGCAGGCGGTGCACATCAATTGAATGCGGCAGATCTGGTAAACAAGATCGTCACTGATCCGGTAGGCTTTTGAGCAATGGGCGCAGGTAATGTTCATGTCTCTTCCTGTGGGCGATCCAGGGGGCTTTTTTCATCCCAGGGTTGGGTTTACGGGCAGGGCATGGGCTCTGTTTTCTTCTTTCTCGAATAATCGAATCAGATATACACCTGCATGGGCCGGATGTCATGCACAAAACGTGCGGTACATCCGGCCCTTGGCCGGTAAGAGGGCGTTCAAGGGCTTGGTGGCATATGTTTGAATGTCATTGAAGAGTTGTTGATAGCCTGGTATGCCTTTCCCTTTCCGGAGCGAGTTGCCATCGCCGCCTCTGTTGGTGTACGGTTTTCCTTTGGCCTTATTATCCGGATGGTTTGAGCCCCTTTTGTCGCGCTCTATGCTGCTTATACGCCCGCAGATACCGGGCTGGTGTGGTGCCGGGGGCATGCATGATGATGGGGAAGATGAAGTGATGAACATAAGACGTTTTATTGTACTGCTTACCGCTGCCGTTGTTGTCTCTGGATGTGTTTCAGCGCGTTATCCCGCCAAAAACCCTGCCGTCGATTATGAGAGTAATATCAGAAAACCCTTTTCCTCTCACCGGGTTCCGGGAGAACCTCGGTTTCACCTCAAGGTTGATCGGGGTGTTCTTTCCGGGGTGGTGGACGAATTGCTCGTGACGTCTTCCGGAAAGGAGATCATCACCTGTTCCGGGGACAAGACCATACGGGTCTTTGACTCGGCCACCGGCCGGGAGAGGCGAAAGTTTCTTTGGAATATCACCGATGACTCCGGAACGTGCGACAGCATGGCGGTCTGCCGCGATGAGTCTTTGCTCGTGGCGGGGGTGGACAAAAACTTGCTTTTCTACGACTTCGGATCCGGTGCATTGCAGGCGGAGGTCCCTGTGGGCGCTCGTGTGGGGGCCATGGACATCAGCCCCGACAATGCCTACCTTGCCACGGCCCGGAAAGGGCGGATCACTCTCTGGGACATGGGGTCACGCACTCCGGTGCGGACCATCCCAACAGAGGGACGGGTTGTTGTGGAGCTGAAGCTCCTCAAACTGGGGGGCCGGTATGTGGTCTTTGATGTGAGCCTGGATGAGTCTATCCATGTCAGTGATCCTGATACTCTCAAGGGCAAGGCCGGGGGCACTCTGGAGAGCCATGAGGTGTCGGTGACAGGGGGCGATTCAGATATTTACGGCACCGATTTCAGGTATTCCTTTGAAATGTGCGACATCGCCTGTAACCCCAATAACCGGGAGCTGGCTGTGTCCAGCCGGGCAAACAACGTGGTCTGGATTTTCAGCCTGGATCCCCGCCGTCCCGCCGATGAGATGCTGGTCTTTAAACAGGTGATCCGCACCCGAACCGTGAACATCGCGCAGCTCTGTTATTCCCCGGACGGGCGATTTCTGGCTGTGGAGAGCTGGGACGATGAGATGTGTGCCGAGGTGTACGAAACCGATTCGTACCGGCGCGTGGCCGCCTTGGATCTCCACAGGACGCAGCCCCTGTGGCCCATGGCCTTCATCGACTCCGGAACCCTTACAGGCATCGGCCACGACGACGGGGTATTCCATCGATGGGCTTTTACAATGCCCGGAACCAAAGGGCTTTCAATGGTGGGCTCCGACATTCCCATCGCGCCCAAACGCAGCGTCTCCTTCAACGGCAATTACCTGGCCTGGGGAACCCGTTGCTGCAAATACGACGGGGGCTTTTCCGGTGACGGATTTGACGAAAACTGCCTGGATTTGGAAAACGCCCTGGACTTGAACACCCTTAAGCTTACGGGTCGGGTGAACCCATCGGACTTTCCCCGGGTCAGCGTCACCAACGATCGCTATCGCCTGGAACTGGGCCCCACCAACAGCTTTAACCCGGACCTCATCTACCGGCTCAACGACAAGGCGTCCGGCCGGACCGTGCTGTACGTGGACATTCCACCGGAAGACGGCTGGGTGCCCCACGCGTTCGGGCTCACCGAAGATCTCATCGTCAGCGGCAACCGCTCGGGTAAACTGGTGGCCTATGATTTTGAGGGAGGAGAGGGGATGAATTTGTGGGGCACACCTCCACGGTGCGTTCCGTCTCCATTTCAGGCTCCACCCTGGTGACCTCCGACCTATCCGGGGAGATTCTTCTGTGGAACATTCCTTCGGCGGGGGAACGCAATCCTTCAGGGCTTACAACCGTGCATCCCCTCTTCACCTTTGTGGTGGACGAGGCCGGACGTTACCTGGTCATCGCGGACGATGGGTATTTTGCCGGTTCCTATGCTCTGCTTCCCAAGGTGTGGCTCCACGTCAACGGAGAGAAGGGGAGCGGTGGAGTTCGCTGGCTCGGGCTGAATCAGGTGTACGATCTGTTTTACCGCCCGGACATCGTGCGGGGCCGGTTGCAGCGGCTCGAGGCCATGGCCGACCTGGCTCCGGTGCGGATCCATGAGGTCATCCACTGCCCCCCGCCCGAGATTACCCGGCTGGCCGTTGAAGAAACCACCCCCGGAACCCTGGCTGTGCGCTATACGGTGAAGGATACGGGGGGCGGTATCGGGGCGATACGGTTTTACATCAACGGCAAGCTGTTCCATGTGGAAAGCCACGGAGACCCGGGGCAAGGCCTTCGGAAAGATGCCCTGGCCCCGGTGTTTGCAACCAACGAGGTGCCCCGGCGCCTCCGGGGGTTGAAACGAGTGGCCGGGCAGTCCCCACGAAGGGCAGGGGCGCATGTCTCTTCTCGGGCGGGCGCCGAAGTGACCGGCACCCTCTCCGTCAAAGCCACGGCAGGGGAGAACTCCATCCGGGCGGTGGCCTTCAATGGGAAAAATACGGTGCAGGGGGTGATGACGGAAAAGGTTGCCCGCTCCACGGCTTCGCCCAAAAAGCCGAAGGTCTACGCCCTGGTGGTGGGGATCGATACGTATCGCAACAAGGCCCTGAACCTTGCCAACGCGGTGAACGACGCCGAGGAGGTGAAAGGGCTCGTGGAAGAGCATCTTTCTCGTGTCTACGGGGGCATTGAGGTGATGGGGCTTTTCAACGGGGACGCCACCCGGGTGAAGATCCTTCATGCCCTGGAGACGGTTAAAGCCGCAGCCGAGCCCGAGGATGTGTTTTTGCTGTTCGTGGCCTCCCACGGAGAGGTCGCCGATGAGTTTTATATCATCACACACACCTACGCAGGTGAAAACGGGGGATTTGACCCTGGAAGCTGGCTCCCGTCATCCACTCTGATCTCAGCCCTGGAAGAGATTCCGGCCCAGAAGCAGCTCGTGGTGTTCGACACCTGCCACTCCGGGGCCTTAAACGACATCATGACGGGCTTTTATGATGCGAGGATCTCCTCGTTTACCCACAAGGCGGGGGTCACCATGTTCTCCTCCACCCAGGCCGCCCAGCAGTCCGTGGACAACTACAGAGGAAGCGGCCTGCTGGTGCATCTTCTGAACCGGGCCTTTGAGGCAGAGCCCGACACCGACAACAGCAAGCGAGTGAGCGTGTATGAGATCGGGGATGAGCTGCACCGCCAGTTTCACGCCATCGACGACTCCGTGAAGACCATCCAGCAACCCAGTGTCAGCAAATTCGGCATCGATTTCGATGTGGACAGGCTGTGATGCTTGTCAATAGGTGTCCTCTTCCATGGTCTCCACCGTCGTCAGGGCCTCGGTGATGATGGCTTCCACCTCGGTTTCGGTGATGTTCAAAATGGAGAGGGACGCCTTGGGCAGTGTCGGTGTTTTGGTGGCTGTGCCCAGGGCCCGGTCGGCCATGCGGTTGGCCAGATGGATCACGTGGGCGAGCCGGTTGTTTTCGGAATCCCCCGGAAGATGGTGGTCCCGGATGGCCGTGGCCATGTGGTCGGGCAGGTTCCATTTGCGGCACAGCTCGTAGCCGATCTCCCCATGGGTGAACCCGAGGATTTTTTGCTCAACGGCAGAAAGGGGCTCGCGGGTCAGGGAGGCATAGCGGGTGAAGAGGTCTTTTCTCTCCAACACATACGAATCGAGGATGATTTTGCCGGAATCGTGCATGAGCCCTGCAAAGAAGGCCTCTTCTTCGTCGCTGCCGGGCTGTTTTTTTTCGATGAGCCCGGAGCAGACGGCCACGGCAAGGGAGTGGCGCCACAGTTGTCCCGACCCCAACCCGTACCCGTCAAGGGACCGTCCAAGGGCCTTGGCGTTGCCCACCATGAGGAGGATCTGCATGAGGGTGCCGCTGCCCAGGAGGGTTGCCGCCATGTGCAGGGAAGAGACGTTGCCGCTCATGCCGTAGTAGGCGGAATTGGCCACCTTGAGGACCCGGCTGGCCAGGGCGGGGTCGGTGTTGAGGAGGCTCCCGAGTTCGTCGAAGTTTCCGTTGCCGGCAAGGAGTTTGCGCGCCTTCAAGAGGATGTGTGGCATGGGGTACAGTTTTTTGAGGTTGGCCACCACCTCAAGCTTGAGCTCCTCTCCGCATGCAAAGGGGGCCAGGGCCTCTTTTTCCAGAAGGAAGTCCGCGATGGGGATCACCTGCCCGCACTGGGTGCATTTGGCGGTTTTGTTGTGTACCTTGTATACGATGTCGTCATTTATCCGGTATGCTTTGTTGCAGCCCGGGCATTGAATCTTCATACGCCTGGTTCCTGAAAAATATGCTGAATTAATAAAAACCTTTAAATATAGATATTCATGCACCAATTCAAGCTTTTTCAGTAAATAAAGAAAGAAATGAATGTTTTCAATAGGTCCACTGGTTAACCAGTGGAAGGTGTGTCCGTGGGGAAATGGCTCAAGGGGCCTTGTCCCGGATATTTCAGGAATGTTTGGCGTGGTCGTTTTCTCATGAAATATCCGGGTTTGGGTGGGATGTGGCCGGATCCCTGGACCTTATTGCTTTTGGGAGAACGCTATGGCGACGGTGAAAGATCATTACGACGGGGTGCTGGCAGGTGTCTATTCGTGGATGTTCGGAGGCTTTGACTCAGGGGTGAAGCGAAACACGGATTTTTTCAATACCCGCGGCATATGCCCCGTGCGGTCGGGTGTTGCCCTGGACCTGGGGGCGGGGTGCGGGTTTCAGGCCATTCCCCTGGCCCGGCTGGGATTCAAGGTGACGGCCATTGACTTGAGCGGCCCCCTTTTACGGGAGCTTGAAGACCATGCCGGGGCATTGCCCGTCAAGACGGTGGAAGGGGACCTCACATGCTTTGACGATCATGTGGGGGAGAACGTGGAGCTGGTGGTGTGCATGACGGACACCGTGCTCCATCTGCCTTCCAAAGAGGCGGTGACGGACCTCTTCGGGAAGGTGGCGGCGGCCCTGGATGATGCCGGGACCCTGATCCTGACCTTTCGGGACCTCTCCGGCGAGCTGACCGGGGTGAACCGTTTTATCCCGGTGAAAAGTGACGAGGATACCATTTTGACCTGTTTTCTGGAGTACGGGCCCGAGACGGTAACCGTGCACGACCTTGTCCACACCAACGGGCAGGGGGGCTGGACCCTGAAGGCAAGTTGCTACGAGAAACTTCGCCTGTCGGGGGCATGGGTGAAAGCACAGCTTGAAGGGGCGGGCTTTGGTTCGGTGGATGTCACCGAAGAGGGCGGGGTCGTTACCGTGGTTGCAAGAAAATAAGTTGTTATCCGGAGGTCTCCGGCGTCCAAGGGCTCGGCCACGAAATAAGATACGATTGGCCGCTAATCAGCTTATGCCACATGAAAAGAGGCGGGGTAAGCGCCTCTTTATGTTGGGTGTGACGCGTCGCCCAGGGCGTAGGATGTGAGGTAGGGTGCGCTTGCGCACCATCGAAAAATCATAACGGTCATGAAACCTCATATACGGGTCACCTTCACGAAGCATATACATCTCAAAAGATGTTGGGTTCCCGAACAAACGGTGCGCAAGCACACCCTACGAGATGCCACATGTCACACATCACGCGAATGCCCTGAGAGCGATTGCATAATGACTGCCCCCGACTGGCCGTTTGAGGCCGTGCAGTTAAATCGACAATGGACAAGCAGCGACAGCGTATCCTGTGACGTCGAAGCTTGTAAGCCTGCCCGCAGAAACCATCAACGCTCATGTCGGGCAAAGCGCAAGGGCAATATGCTTTCGAGGTGGCTCACCTCGCCGCCGGAGGCACGCTTTTTGAATTGGCCTTACCCCAGGTCCAGGCTCTGCTGGACCCCCGCCCTTGCTTTTTTTTCTCCGTTACCCGTATAGGCTCGGACGATCTCGATGATCTCGGCCCCGTAGGTTTTCACCCGCTTGGCGCCCATGCCCTGGATGGTGCGCAGTTTGGTGAGGGTGTCCGGGTGCTCGGTGGAGATGGTGACCAGGGAGTTTAAGGTGGCCACGCGGGACGGGTTGATATCGTCTTGTCTGGCCCGCTCTTTTCGCCATTCCCGGAGCTGGTTCAGGAGCCGGGGGTGCTCGCTGGAGAGGCTTTTGACCTTGGCCTTGGCCCGGGCGGTGATGCTTTGCTTCTTGAAGAAGGCCCGGGTCCTTACGGAGAGGTAGGTCTCCACCCGGAATCCCTCCCTGCAGCCTTTCAGACAGATCTCCTTGACAATAAGTTCTTCCCTTACAGCCACCAGGGACTCGCCGATGAGGGTTTTTACGGACTGGTTGTCGGTGTCGAAGCTGGCTTCGTCAAGGCGCTCGGCAACGGCGTGGCGGGTCTGTTCGGAGAAGTAGGCGCAGCCCTTTCGGATACGGTCCTGGATTACCTCGTTCTCCTCCAGGTCCAGATCGTCTTCCATCAAGGAGGCCACCTGCCTGGAAAAGGCCCCTGCGATGCGGATGAACTCGGGCAGGGTGGTGGAGAGGATCTCGGTGAGGATATCGAGGAGGGAGCCCTGGACCGCTTTTCTGTGGTGGTGGAGGGTGGTGTGGCAGTGGCTGATTTTTTCTTGAAGGGCCTGGTAGCCGAAGAGCTCGTCCAAAAGGGCGAACTGGCAGGTGCGCCGGGCCTCGGACAGGTCCTGTTTTGTGGGCGGGTGCTCTTCAATATCCCGGGTAAATCGGTTCACCGACGCATCGCAGATAATGCCCGACGGGGATATCTTGCTGCTCAGGACAATTCCCTCCAGGGTCTTGCACCGGCTTAAGGCCACGTAGGTCTGGCCGTGGGCAAAGGAGGCCCCGGCGTCGATGACGGCCTTGTCAAAGGTGAGTCCCTGGCTCTTGTGGATGGTGATGGCCCAGGCCAGGCGCAGGGGGTACTGGGAGAAACGTCCCACCACCTCTTCGTCGATCTCCTTGGTTTCCTCGTTGAGGGTGTAGGTGATGTTTTCCCAGGTCTCCCGGTTCACCGTGATGGGGGAAGGTTCCCCCTCACACTGCACCTGGATCTCCTCCTCGTCGATCTCGGTGACGGTACCGATCTTGCCGTTGTAATAGGCCTTTTTTGTTGAACTGTCGTTTTTCACGAACATCACCTGGGCCCCTTCCTTGAGCTGCAGGAGCTCATCGGCGGGGTAGGCGTATTCCGGGAAGGTGCCGCTCACCTCGGCGTCAAAGGCAACGGTGGGGGCGTCCATGGCGACGAGTTTGTCATCGTTGATGCGGTCGGCGCTGGCGTTGTGGGTGGTGAGGGTGATGTACCCCTCCTTGCTGCCCGGCAGGGACGAGGGCTTGTACCGGGTGTTGAGCTTGGCCTGGGAGTCCTCGGACAGGCGGTTTTCCCGGATCTCGTTCAAGATCTTGATAAAAGCCGCGTTGCTCTGCCGGTAGACGTGGGTCAGCTCCAGGCCCAGGACCGAGGCCTCCTGAAAGGCCCGGCTGCTGAAAAAATAGCCTGTTTCGTAGTACGGGGAGAGAAGCTCCCAGTCGTCGGGCTTGATGATGGGGGCCAGCTGGTGGAGGTCCCCGATCATGAGGAGCTGCACCCCGCCGAAGGGCTTTGTGCGGTCCCGGTAGCGCCTCAGCACCTGGTCGATGCCGTCCAGAAGGTCGGCGCGCACCATGCTGATCTCATCGATGACCAGAAGGTCCAGGGACTGGATGATGTGGATCTTCTTCTTGCTGAACCGGCGGTTCTGGATGGTGGTGTCCGGGGGCAGGGGCCCGAAGGGCATCTGGAAAAAGGAGTGGATGGTGGTGCCGCCTGCGTTGATGGCCGCCACCCCGGTGGGAGCCACCACCACCATGCGCTTGGGGATTGCATCCTTTACCCGGTGGAGAAAGGTTGTTTTGCCGGTGCCTGCTTTGCCGGTGAGGAAAAGATTGCGCTGGGTGCCTTGGACAAAGTCAAAGGCCAGTTCCAGTTCGTGATTGTGATGCATTGCCAGTGGGTCCCATGGGATGTTGTGTAATGTAAGGCCCGCTGCCAGCGGCCTGCCCACGTTTTACCCCATGTGGTCTTAAATGGAAAGGGAGCCCGGGGCTGATGCCAAGGCAAACGCATTTATTTTTTGCCTCCGGCGGCAAGGTGGGGGCACCTTGAAACCCTGATGCGAATGCATGGAGGCAGCCATTCTGCCTTCGTTATCGGGGCATTCGCTTGATGTGTGATATCTGGCAACCGTCTTTGCAGGAGAGGCCCATTTCATTCTTCTAAAACACGATGAAGAACTTTTGGGATGCGCGTGACTTTAACTGGAATAACCTCGGCGGCCAACCTTTTAAAAAAGTATGACAAACAGGTTTTGTCTTCCTTTGCGGTTTGTCACACCTTCCAATCCCGGGAGTTTTTCTTGCAGGCTTGGTTAAAGGGTGAACATGGAAAATGTCACGGGTTTATCCAGGGTGTTGATGCCGTCTCTGATATCGGTGGTGGCCGGTAAAGAGAGCATCGTCGGGTAGTATGCCAGGGATTCACCGGTATCAGGCTTTCCGTTTTGGTTGGCGTCCAGGACGGCTATGACATACACCTCCTCTACGCCAAAGGGCGTTTTGATGATCTCGTCAAGCAACGCCCCCATGACCGGGACGGCGTAGGTGTGCTCGGCATCTCCCGTGGCGGCCATCACGGTCAATGGCGACGTTGCGATCCGGTCGGTTGATTAAAGGCGCGGGAAATGGTCAGGCCTTCTTTCTGGATGGCGATGACAAGGAGGGCGTCTCCCGTGTTGACGGTGACCCCGCCTCCGTTTTGAATCTTGAACGCCAGGGATGCGCTGTGGTTAACCACCCGTCGGTTGACGTCAAACCTCAGGGCGGGGTTTCCCCCGGCCTCGGGGACAAAGGTGTTCTCTCCTTTATGGAGTGTGTGGGCCACGGTGAAGGTGGCTTTGTCCTGGTAGTAGCCCAGAAGATCCCCGGCGTTGGCATCGGGAAAGCAGGTGTAGGTGGGTGTGTCCGGGGCCTCTTTGAAATTTTGGTCCCACAGGGCCAGGACCATGACGGTGTCTCCGGGGGCAAGGCCTGTTGGGCTCACGTCCAGGTTGAAATCCACGGTCCCGGGATCCAGTCGGTAAAAGGCCCGGGTGACGGACAGAGGGTGGGTGAGGAGAAGGTTGGGGGCGTCTGTCTCCGCCACCAGGACAAAGAGGGGGGCGCTGTCTCCGCCGTAGCCGACAGGGGGTTCCACCCGACCCGACAGGGTGATGGTTTCGCCCGCCGGGACCGGCAGGACCATGGCGTGGTCTGCATCCAGGTTGATGTCGCCCTGAGTCCCTTCGGTCAGGGTCACTAAGGTGGGCAGGCCCTTGGGGTGCTGGGAATGGAAGGCCACGGCCTCGCCGGGATCAAGTTTTTCGTTATTGTTGGCATCGAAGATGGCCATGATCGTCACATCGGCAATGGGCAGGTCATGGCCGTAGGGGAGGATCGTCATCCGGTAGTCCAGGGAATGTTCACGTTTTTCAACGCTTGCGTACCCGATGATGCTGTCCACATCAAGGGTAGAGAGATCGAGGCTCCTGGTGTCCCCTGCATAGGCAAGCAGGTGGACCAGCCCGGTGTAGCCTCCGGTGATGGTTCCTGAGATCTCCTTGTGGAAGTCATAGACCTGTCGGCTGATGCGGATGTCGGCCCCGCTGTTGACCCCTGGCTTCAGGGTGTAGCTCGGCGTGAAGCTCCCTTCTTCCATGAAGAACCCCATGGCGTCGCCCTCGTCCGGGGTGGGAATCCCCCCATGCCCGTTTCGGTCGAGAAAGCCGATGAGGGTCACCGTGTCCCCGGGGGCCAGCCCGGTGTCGGAGAGGTCCAGGGTAAAGCTGCCGTCCGGGGCTGTGCAGGTCATGGCCTCAAAAGAGTCCGACAGGTCCCGGGACATCATCTCCTGGCCGCTGCCCTTCAGGACCGAGGCATACATCTCTCCACCGCTTTGGGCCACGGCCTTGTCCGTGGTGATGTGGCCGCTGATGGTGAGGGGCTGGCTGGTGTCTGTTTCATCGCAGGCAGCAAAGAGAAGAAGGAGCAGGAGGGCAACGGTTGATCGAGATAAGAGAGCGCGCATGGCTTGTTTTCAGGGCCCTTGGCAGGGTCCCTGTCCAAAACAGGTGAGTGACGGCGCGGATGATCACCGGCCGACATGCCTCGGTCAGCGGGGCCTCTCCTCGACGGTGTTTCGGATGCATCATGACGAAAAAGGGATGAAAGACCCAGGTTCCGGGGCTGATGATATGCTTACCATGAGTATATACATAGAAGGCAAAGCCCGGGGCAAGGAAAATAGAGGCCCTTTGACCAGCCCGGATATTTCTTGGGAGACCGGCCAGCCAATAACAATGAGATGTTAGTGCGGTGGACTATCGGGGAGGGGGGCACCATGCTCCGAGAGGCCCGGGATGCTGAGGTAGTCCAAGCTTTCCCGGATGACAAGGCGGGTGGCCGTTGCAAGGTCCTGATAAAACGGGGACGTTGCATGGCGCATGATGTTTTCCGCAAAGGGGGGGACCCAGCGGGCGAGGTGACGTTCGAGGAACTCTTTCTGTTCATGGAGATGTGCCTGGGGCACCTCCTCGGTGTCCGGGGCCAGGGCATCGATCTCCCTGCCGACAAGAAAGCTGAGGTAGTCCAGTTCGGCCACGATGTGATCCGGGGCCTCTTTGAAGGTGTCGGCCACCACAAGGCCCGCCTTGCGGTACCTGGCCTCGGCATCCATGGCGGAATCGCTCATCATTGTGCCGGTTTCGTCCATGTAGCCGGATCCGCAGGGAGGGGCCAGGCGGCCGTACGGACCGACAAAGAGTCGGGTGAACTCGATTCGGAGCCCGGAAAAATCCGTGAGCGATTCCATGGCGGATGCCATGCGGGCCATGGGGGCCACGGCTTCAGATTCCTGGGCCGCCAACAGGCGGACCAGGGTCTCCGGTATGTGGACAAGCGGGGGGCCCGGCAGGCAAAAGCAGGCCGAGAGGCCCCTGTAGACTTCTTGGCGTACCGATTCAAAACGGATGATGTCGTCTGTGTTCATGGTAACTCCGTATGGCGAATGCATGGAGGCAGTCCGGTTAAAGCTGATAATTCACGAGTTACGATAACGAATCCTGACCCCTCAAGGCTTGTCGTATCACTCGTACACACCACCAGCAGCTTTCGAGGTGGCTCACCTCGCTGCCGGAGGTATGCTTTTTTCAACGGGTGGCCGCGCCATCGGTGCCCAGGTTGAGATACCGCTCACCCAGGGTGTAGAGAAGCAGCATCACCGAGATGGCAAACAGGGCCACCAGCCATTCCCAGGGGCTTGGGGCGTAGGTGACAATCTCCGGGAACTGCTCTGCCTTGGGGCCGACGGGGAATCGCTGGCCGTTGATGAGGATCTTCATGTGGATGACCAGGGACCCGGCCCAGGCGATCAGGGCCGCCGTTAGGGTGCCGGTGGCGGTTTTGCGGACAGCAGGGCTCATGATCAGGGCAAAGGGGACAACCAGGCCGATGATGGCCTCCAGGGGAAACCCGAACAGGCTCCCGAAGGGGGTGTTGAGGGTGCGATGCGCCATGAACTCCGGGATCACGGTTGACGCGGCGACGGCTGATTTTATCCCGGTGATGACAATGGCGGCCCCTGCCGACCAGGCGAACAGGCGGTAAAACACCTCGTCCACAGCGGGGCGATATGGGGAGAACCGGCCGGTTTTCAGCCTGTGGCATATCATGGTGTGGAGGAGAAACAGGGCGGTGCCGCTGAAAAGGGCCATGACCAGGTAGAAGATGGAGTGCATGGGCCCGAAGTAGACCGCCCGTGACTCGGTGGTCCCGAAGACGGCTCCCAGGACCATGGGGGCCGCCATGGCACAGAGAAAGGAGAGGGAGCCTGCGGTTTTGCTCAGAGCGCTTTGTCTGTCCCCGGCATAAAGGCATCCGAGCTTCACGGCGAGAAACAGGAGCTCGGCGGTATAAAGGGCGCCCATCCACCAGATGGGGGAGGCCAGGTTGGGGGAGATGATGAAGTAGATCATGCTCCAGATATTCCCGATTTCCAGGGCGATGGCAACAAAGGCCCCGCAGAGGGTGGCCAGGGCGAGAAACACCAGTCGTTTTGAACTCGGGGCCAGGCGCTCCATACCGAACAGGGTCGGCAACGCGGAGAGCATGGCGAGGCCAGAGCTGCTGAGGGCCAGGAAGATGTACATGCCCAGGGGAAGGGTCCAGATGACGACATCGTTGGCGGCAAAAAGCCAGTGCCCCTCCCGAAAGAGGGTTATCGTGGTGTACAGGCCCGCCAGGATACAGGCTCCGAGCCCACCCAGCCAGATTGTGTAGGTTGTTTTTTTCCCGTTCATTTGTACCCCCCCTTGGAGGCCTCGTAGTGGGCCGGGTCGTACCCCCGGATGTAAAAGACCCGCGGGTTTGTTCCCAGGTGCTCTTTCAGCCTGAAGGGCTTGAATTTTCCCAACAGCTTGCTGACCTTGCTTTTGGGGTCGCTGATGTCTCCGAAGATCCGTGCATCGGCCGGGCAGGCCTCCACGCAGTATGGCAGGAGTTTTTTTTGCACGCGGTGATCACAGAAGGTGCACTTCTCCACCACCCCTTTGGGACGGATCCCGGGCTGGGTCTCTTCCCGATCCGGGTTGTAATAGGGGATGGCCTTGCCCCCTGCTTTTTGCGTTACTTCCGACGGGGAGAAGGTGCCGCCTTCGATGAGCGGTTCGGTATGACGCCAGGAGGGGTGAGGGCTGCGCCAGTTGAAATAGATGACGCCGTAGGGGCAGTTGAACTCACAGTACTTGCAGCCGATGCATTTGTCCGGGTCGTGCATGGTGATGCCGTTGGGAAGCTTGTGCATGGCCCCGGTGGGGCAACCCCGGACGCACGGGGCGTTTTCGCAGTGGTTGCACAGGGTGGGGAGGTAATGGAACCTGACATCGGGAAAGGTGCCGACGGTTTCGGTGATTTTGTTGGACCAGTAGATCCCGTCCGGTACGTTGTTTTCGTTTCGGCAGGCGACGCTGCAGCCTCCACACCCCACACATCGTTGAAGGTCGATGACCATGGCGTATTGTGGCATGGCGTTATCCCTCCTCTATGCGTTCGATTTTCACGCGGGTGCCGGCATGCCGGACCGTGCTGCCGCTCAACCGGTCGTATTCGGCCGGGATCAGGTCGTTGTTGTTGCCGCCCCTGGGGGTTTTCCCGAACACTCGTGTGGCCACCCGGCCGTAGGCCCAGTGGCCCTGTCCGAAGCATTTGGCGACGGTGCCCGGCCGGATCCCCTCCCACAGCTTTGCCGTGCACTCGATGGTGCCGGTGGGGGAGGTGATGCGAATCTTGTCTCCGGACTCCACCCCGATTTTTTTTCCATCGGCGGGGTTGATCTTGGCCACGTCCTGCCAGGGCTCATCACCGGGGTCCAGGTCCTTGAAATCGTAATACCAGGTGCAATTGGCCGAACGCCCCTCCCGGTTTAGCCGCGATTTGTGATCCACGAACACAAAGGGGTAGGTGGCGGCATCGCCGATGGTGAAGGGGTCTTCGTGGTGGGGGATAAAGGCGTGCTCCCCTTGCGCTTCGTAGTTACAGGCCGTCAGGACCTCATCGACGGTGGTTTTGTGGTTTTTGGCGTGCTTTTCAAGGGCGGTTTTCAGGGTGACGCTGTAAAACTCGAATTTTCCCGTGGCGGTTTTCATTTTCCCCCAGCGCTTGCGGTAGGGGTAGGGATCGGAATTCCAGACCCCGGTTTTGAGAAAGTCCTCCCAGCCGTTGAATTTGTCTCCCCCCTTGTATTGGGCCGGGTCCCACAGGGACTGGGTGGCGTACTTCAGGGCGAAGAGGGAAAACTCGTCGGCGGTGGTCGGCTCTTTGCCGGTTTCCGGGTCCCGGTACTCTTTGTAGTGACGCAAGAGGTTGTCGAATCCCCGTTGGGAGAGCTTTTCCGCCAGCAGCCAGGGCACCTCGGTTTCATCGGTTTTGTAGTCTCCGATGCGCTTGATCACCGGCTGCATCAGGGTGACATGCCGGTAGCCGTTGGCGATGGATTTCACGTACCCGTATTTTTCAAAGAGGTGATGGGTGTTGGGCAGGAGGATGTCTGAAAACCAGGAGAATTCCGAGGCGTGGGTGGTGAGGTGGGCCACGAAGGGAATCTTGGCAACGGCCCGTTCCCAGCGGTCGGGCTGGGTGCAGGAGAAGGTGAAGTTGTTCATGTAGCCCACGGCGACCTTGATCTCATAGGGGTCCTCGTTGAGGATCCCGTCCGCCGCGTTGTTGGTGAGGACGGCCGAGCCGGGTTTGCCCGATTTCAGGGCGGGAAACGTCAAGCGGCCCCGTTGATCCATGTGTGTTCCCTTTCTTGGCGATCTCGTCCATGAAGGCGTCGGGCTTGGGGAACTTTTTGGTGTACTCCTTGTTGCTGACCAGGGTGCCCCCCTCGTTGTCGCAGGCCCCCACCAGGCCGTTCAAGGCGTGGCAGGCCATGCTGCCATATCCGCCCCGGACCTGCATCGATGGCCCGCCCCCCACCCAGGAGATGGCCCTGGGGGCTGCCTTGCCGAAATCTTCCGCCACCCGGAGGATCTGCGCCTCGGGCAGGCCGGTTTTTTCGGCCGCCCACGCCGGGGTCCGGTCTTTGACCTCAAGGTTCCACCAGGCGACCACCCCGTGGGTGAATTTTTCGTCAAAGGTCGAATCATCCACGGTCTGCCTCGGAACGAACCGGTTGGTGCCATCCTTGAAGTCCCCCACAAATTCCCTGGACCAGAGCCCGCGGGCGAGGATGACGTGGGCGATGGCCAGGGCCAGGGCGCTGTCCTGCCCCGGCACGATGGGCAGCCATTCATCGGCCTTGCCCGCCGTTGCCGAAAGCCGGGGTTCCACCACCGCCACCCGGGCCCGGTCCACCACATCCCCCCACACGCTGGTGTAAAAGGGCACCTGGCGGTTGGCGGCCAGGGGGTCGGCCCCCCAGATGAGGACATACCGGGCTTTTGTGACATCGTACTGCCGGTAGCTCCAGTATCCTTCCGTGTAGTAAGACCCGAATTTTTCCGCCTCTGCGCAGATGGCGCTGTGGGAAATGTTGTTGGGTGAGCCGATGATTTTGGTCATGCGGTCGTAGAGGATATCCCGCATGTAGGTGTAGCGGCCGCGCATGAGCATGTATTTGTGGGTTTCACCGGCATCGCGAAGTTCCATGATCTTGTCGGCCAGGGTGTCAAGGGCCTCGTCCCAGGTTATGGGGACAAAGCCGGGGTCTTCGTGGCGCCCCTTTTTGGGGTTGGTGCGCTTCATGGGGGTTTTGATGCGATCCGGGTCATAGACCTGCTGAAGGGCCATGTGGGCCCGGACACAGCTGGCCCCCATGCAGACCTTGGAGTGGGGGTTCCCCCTGACCTTTACCGCACGGTCGCCCACGACATAGACCTGCTTGGAGCACCAGGAGGTGCATCCCTGGCAGGTACCGGCATGCCAGGTGCCTTTCTCTTCCGGGGGCGTGTCCTGGGCCTCCGCAAGGGCCGTGAGTTCCGGTTTCAGCCCCATGCCGGTTGCCAGCAGGGTGCCTCCGGCAGCAGATGCCTTGAGGAAACGCCTTCTGGACATGCTGAGGTCTGACATCAGTTTGGCGATCATGGCGTGTTTCTGAGTGTTCATGGCTACCTCCGCCGAATGGCGTTAGTCCGGATATGTCATGAATCTTTTTTTGGGAACGCAGTGACGCATGGCGCATGGCCGGGTGCATCGAACCAAAGGGGGGGGGGCGAAAGGGTGCAGGGAGCCTGGATAAAAGAGGTGCGGTGGACGGATCAGGTTTGGTGTGCGGTGTTGGGGCCCTTGCACGGAAGGGCTCCGTCAGTGAACTTGTTCATAGTAGCATGGAATTGTGTGGTGCATCCATGCCCGGTTGATTTTTTGGGACCGACGGGCATGGAGCAACCCGTCGTCCTGGGAGGTCGATGGCCTCGTGTTTATCCCGACTTTGCAAAGACCACCCGGTTTCGTCCCATGTGTTTGCCTTTGCAGAGGGCCGCGTCGGCCCTGCTGACATTGTGTTCAAAGGTCTCCGAGGCAGTGCAGTCCGTGACCCCCAAGGTCAGGGTGACGGTGAGGTAGGTGCCCTTCCAGTCGAACAGGGAGGAGGCGATGCGGTTGCGGAGGCGTTCCGCCATGGTCTCTGCGTCTTCTCCGGTGGTGTCCGGGAGCAGGAGGATGAACTGCTGACCGGTCCAGCGACCCAGGATGTCGTGGGCCCTGAGGTTGGACTCCAGGAGCCTGCTGACTCGCTGAAGGATATAATCTCCGCAGTCGTGGCCGCAGGTGTCGTTGATCCCCTTGAAGTGATCCAGGTCGGCCAGGACCAGGGCATAGGGGCTTTGGTAACGTCTGGCCCGGGAGTGGAGTTCCCGTTTTCGTTTTTCAACGCCCCTTCGGTTCGGCAACTCCGTAAGGGGGTCGGTGAGGGAGAGTTGTTCCAACCGACGGGCCTGGGCCTCAAGTTCTTCCGTCCTTTGGGCCACGAGCTGCGTCAGCTTCCGGGTGCGCTTTCGGGCGGTGGTGATCCGCAGGCCGATGAAACCGGCCAGGGCCAGGCAGATTGCCGCGCGAAAGGAGGCCTGCTGCCAGAACGGTGGGGTAATCCGTATCTCCAGGCCCCCATGGTCACGGTTCCAGGTGCCGTGGCTCCCCGAGGCCATGACCTGAAATTGGTAGGTGCCGGGGGGCAGGTGGGAGTATCGTGCCGTGGGGGTGTTGCCTGCCTCCACCCAGGAGGCGTCGTATCCTGTGAGCTTGTACTTGTAACGGTTCTCCGAGGGGCTGTTGAAGTCGTGGAGGGCAAAGGAGAGGGTGAGGTTGTTTTCCTGGTGCGTCAGGGTGATGCCCTGGGTTTTGTCCAGGGAAGCCCCCAGGTTGATGCGGTTGCCTTCGGGGCTCCCCGGATGGACCGGGGTGCCGTTGAGCACAAGCCCGGTCAGGTGAATGGAGCCCGTGGGGTGGCTCATGGGGATTTCGCCCGGCGCAAAGAGAAGGCAGCCGTTTTCCCCTCCGAAGATCAGGTTGCCGTCCGGGGAGCGGTGGGCCGCTCCCTGCACGAACCGCAGGGGCATGGGAAAGCGGGAGATGGCCCCGGTTTTGATGTCCAGGGCGGAGAGGCCCCTTTCCGTGGCCACCCAAAGGCGCCTTCTGCCGTCGAAGAGGATGCTTTTTATGATGTCCCCGGAGAGGCCGTCCTCCTTGAAGTAGGACCGGACGGTTTCGGTCTCGGGGTTGAGGCGGTTAAGCCCCTTGTAGGTTCCGACCCAGATCGCTCCGTTGGGGGTTGTGGCAAGGCAGGTGACGATGTTGTTGGACAGGCTCTCTGCCGCCCCTTTGCGGTGGTGAAACTGGGTGACCCGCTTTCCGTCCTGGTCGATGCGGTTCAGCCCCATATCGGTGCCCACCCACAAGGTGTTTCCACTGGCTTCCACAAGGGCGTGGACGGTGTTGCTGCTGAGGCCTTGCTGAGAGGCGGGCCCTTTGCCGAACCGCTTGACGTCACCGGTTTTCAGGTCATGGCGGAACAGACCGCGGTTGCGGGTTCCTGCCCAGACGACACCGGAGGTTTTTGTACTCAGGGCAGTGATGATCCGGGTGTCCTGTGCCGGAGGCTTGTCGCCCCAGGGGATGTACGCCCCGGTAAGGCGGTCTCTGAGGAGGAGGCCGGCGCCCCAGGTGCCGATCCAGAGGGAGCCGTCCGGTGCCGGGGAGAGGGCGTTGATGTCCAGGCTACCCGGGCCCAGGGGAGGGGGGCCGTTTTCTGTCGCCTCGTATCGGTTTTGTCCCGGGGATGACTTTTTGAGGCCGGTGTACCAGCTCCCCGTCCAGAGGGTTCCGTCGCTGTCGGTGGCCACGGCATGGACGGAGTTGGGGATGTCGTTCCCGGAGTACCCGGGCAGGAAGAGCTGCATCCGATACAGGGTTTTGCTCAGTGTGTTGACCCCGCCTCCGCGGGTTCCGATCCAGATGACGCCGGAACGGTCCTCAAGGATCCACCGGATGTCATTGTGGGAGAGGGAGCCGTCAAGGTACGGCACGTTCTGGTGCAGGGTGGATCGGCCAGTCTCAAGGTCCAGGATGAGGAGACCGTGATTTTGGGTACCTACCCACAGGGTGCGGCCGTCGTCGTAGAGGGTGTTGATGGTGCCGTCAGCCTCCGGCGGAAGCCCGTCCATGCCGGGAAAGGGCACGCAACGACCCTGGTCCGGGTCAAAGAGGCGAAATCCTTGGGCGGTGCCGACCCAAAGGGCGGATCCCCCGGCCGGGTAGAGGGTGCGGATTTGATCGTGGGGAAGGGAGGCGGGGACCTGGGGATCGTGCCGAAAGGCGGTGAAGGTTTCATCGGCCCGGTTGAAGCGGTTCAAGCCCCTCTCGGTGCCGACCCAGAGGGTGCGGTCCCGGGATTCGGCAATGGACCAGATGCGGTTGTGGCTGATGGCACCAGGCCCGTTGTCGGCTGTAAACCGGGTAAAGTCGGCGGTCTCTTTGTCGAAACGGTTGAGGCCGGAGCTGAAGCTGCCGGCCCAGATCGCCCCGTGGGAGTCTTCGTAGTGGATCTGGATCCGGTCTTCACTGAGGCTCCGGGGATTGGACGGATCGTGTCGGAACACCACTGCCTCACCCGTATCCGGGTCGATGCGGTTGAGCCCGCCCCCCCATGTGCGAACCCAGACAGCGCCCTCCCGGTCTTCGATAACGCCGCCGGCATCGTTGTGGGAGAGGCTCTTCGGGTTGTCCAGGTCGTTTTGGAAGACCCCCATGGTAACGCCGTCGTACCGGGCCACCCCGTTGCGGGTGCCGAACCACATGGCACCATTATGGTCCTGCATGATCTGGAAGACGGTATTGTCCGGGAGGCCGTCGGTTTCATCGATGTGACGAAAGAGAAGGGTGGGCGTGCCCCCGTAAGCCGTGGTCAGGGCGGCCAGGCAAAAAAAGAGTCCCAGGCAGATGACCCGGAGTGAGGACCGCATGGTGAAATATTCAGATAAATAAAACAAACAAAGTCTCCGCGGCGTGCTCCCGGGTGAACCGGCGCATCCGCCCTGGCCTTCGGCTGCATGGTGGCAAGCCTTAAAAGACGGTCACTATCAGAGCTGCCTCCGTCAGAGGCGGCTTTTTATATATTTGATCATAGGGGCTGTTTTTGAGCTGAATCGTGACAAAACGAACAGCACGTGGGCGCTGTGTGATGCCCCACGGTTCATATCGGTTTTCCAGGAAAGAACTTGAATTGAGGATGATTGAAAATTGAGGAATGAGTGAGCTTTTTTTCTGTGGATTGCTTTCGGGGGGCGCCTTACCGGGGGTAGAATGTGGGGCCCGAAAGTTTGGGTGAACGTTATGATAACAATTTTAGATGTATACACGGTGCACGGGACGTAGTAAAACCCGTGATTCAGGTGCTGCCGGGCCTTTGGGCTTTCCGGCGGCGTGACATCCATCCAACATAAAAATCAGGACCAGTGAAGAGCATGAGTGATTCAAAAATAGGCGTTGTCGTCCCGGGGTCTCCCCTGGGGATGACCACCCCGGATCGACTGGAAGAGATCGCAGCTGTGGCGAAAAAATACAATGTGGAAACCATCAAGATCACGGCTGCCCAGAGGCTGAAACTCTACGGCGTTGAAAAAGAGGAGGCCCCGGCCCTTTTGGCGGAACTCGGGGGAGCCATGCCCAAGCCCGTGGGTGTGAAGACCGGCCCCCATACCCTTCAGTCCTGCCCGGGGCGGCGAAGCTGCAAATACGCCTGTCAGGACTCCCTGGGACTTTCGGAAAAACTGGGTAAGGCCTTGGCAGACCGGGTATTTCCAGGCAAGGTAAAGGTCGGGGTCTCCGGTTGTGCCTTCAACTGCAGTGAAGGATACCTCCGGGATGTGGGTATTTTCGGGAAGAAATCCGGATGGACCCTGGTCTTCGGCGGCAACGCCGGTGGGCGTCCCCGTATCGGCGATGTCATTGCCGAGGGCCTCACCGACGACGAGGTGATCGCATGGACCCTCAAAGCCCTTGAGTACTATACGGAGAACGCGCGAAAGATGGAGCGCTCCGCCCGTCTTGTGACCCGTAAGGGCGTAGACGAGCTCAAGGCTTTCCTGGAAGCGTAGCCTGAAACAATGTACGTAAAACCTGTTTGTCAAACTTTTTAAACGTTTGGCCCCCGGCAGGGCCGCCGGAGGCTTTTTTGGGCGTTGTGTTGTCCCTTAACCAAAACGAACAAGGAGGGCGTATGCAGGTGATGATGGCTGGGGCCACGGGCCTTGTGGGCGGTGCGTTTTTTAAGCGGGCCGTTGGCGACTCCGGGATTGAAAAGATCGTGCTTCTGGGGCGGCGGGCCGTTTCCGAGCTTGAGTCCCATGACAAGGTGACCTCCCTTGTGGCGGATTTTAACGCCCTGGATTCCCTGGCCCCGTCCTGCCGGGTGGACGTCATGGTCTGCGCCCTGGGGACCACCTTGAAAAAGGCGGGGAGCAAAGAGCGGCTCTTTGAGGTGGACTGCCTCTACACCGAAGCTGCCGCTGCCTATGGCCTCCGGTGCGGCGCCCGGACCCTGGTGGTGATCTCCAGCGTGGGGGCCTCTGCCACAGCCTCTTCCCACTATCTTCGCACCAAAGGGGAGATGGAAAAGCGGGTGACGGCCCTCGGGTATGCCGCCTGCCATATCCTGCGCCCCTCCCTTCTTATGGGGGATCGCGGGGAGACCCGGTTCGGGGAATCCCTGGCCGCGCGGTTACTCTCCCCGGTTTCGTTTCTGCTTCCCGCCGCCTACCGTCCCGTCCATGCCGATACCGTTGCCGAAACGATTCATTCGGTGATCAAAGAGCCGGGGGAAGGGGTGAGGGTGTATGGGGGGAAGGCGTTGGTGGGTAAATAGTGAATGGTTAGTAGTGAATAGGGAACAACAGGTGTCGGGAGAGCACCATGAGGCGGCACAAGTCCGTGTAAATCTCATTGCACTTTTTTCTGAGGGACGACGTGCAATGGCAATATGGTTTTCTTTTTTTTGTTTCCGGGTTCCGACCTGCCGGTGTGAAGCAAAGCGGCATCGTGGATAAAAATCATTGGGTGAAACGATCTCAATCGTGGAGGCAGAGCCTCCGTGTCTCATTCCCAGGCAGAGCCTGGGAACGAGAGATTCCCTGATACGGTTTATTGTTCGATACCTTCCGTATTCAACACGGGCGAAGCCCGTCAGCAAATGCTCCGTCCCTGAGGAACGAAGGGACGGAGCATTTGCGAACCTGGGGTGCAGGGGATTTATCCCCTGCCCGCCGGAGGCTGCTTGTTGGTTTTATCTGGTCCGGGCTTTGTAGGCTCGGGTCTGGTCGCCGATGAGGGTGGGGAGTTTCGGGTTGTCCAGGTTGGTTTCGATGAGGCGCTCAAAGGCGCTGCCGATGACCACGCCGTCGGCAAAGCGGGCGATGGCGCCCACGTCGTCAGGTGTGGAGATGCCGAAGCCCACGCACACGGGCACGGGGCTCAGGGCCTTTACCCTGGTGTAGAGGGCTTCCACGGCGTTGGCGTCGAGGCCGCCGCTGCCGGTGACTCCCACCATGGAGATGAGGTAGAGAAAGCCCGAGGCAGCGCCTGCCACCATGGGGGCGCGCTGGCCGTCCGTGGTGGGGGCCATGAGGCGAATAAGGCTCATGGACTCTGCTTCCAGGGCGCGGTTCAGCTCATCGGACTCTTCGGGGGGCATGTCCACCACAAGGACCCCGTCGGCACCGGCCTTGGCCGCGCTTCGGGCAAAGGCTTCGTAGCCGAAGGCCAGAAGGGGGTTGGTGTAGGAGAAGAGGATCACGGGGATATCCGTAAAGTCCCGGATGGCCTCCACCAATTCCAGGATGCGCCTAACCGTTGCCCCGTTTTGAAGGGCCCGCTCCGAAGAGCGCTGGATCACCGGGCCGTCGGCCGTGGGATCGGAAAAGGGGATCCCCAGCTCCAGGACATCGAGGCCTGCATCGCACATCTCTTTGATGAGGGCCAGGGAGGTGTCGTAGTCCGGGTCGCAGGCCGTGACAAATCCCACCAGGGCCTTTTCGCCCTTTTCTTTCAGTTGTTCGAATCGATCGTCAATCCGCTTCATTACATCCCCTCCCGTTTTGCATCGTAGTCGGCCACGCTGGCCATGTCTTTATCCCCCCTGCCGGAAAGGTTGATGACAATCACCTTGTCCTTGCCCATCTCCCCTGCTTTTCGGATGCCCATGGCCAGGGCATGGGAGCTCTCCAGGGCCGGGATGATCCCTTCCAGTTTGCACATGGTTTTAAAGGCGTGTATCGCCTCTTCGTCCGTAGCCGAGTCGTAGGTGACCCGCCCGGTCTCCTTGAACAGGGCGTGCTCCGGGCCCACCCCGGGGTAGTCCAGCCCGGCGGAGACGGAGTGGGCTTCCAGGACCTGTCCGTCGTCGTCCTGGAGCACGTAGCTTTTGGAGCCGTGGAGGACGCCTACGGTGCCCTTGCTCAGGGTGGCCGCGTGTTTGTCGGTGTCGATGCCTTCCCCTGCGGCTTCCACGCCGAGGAGGGCCACCTCGGGGTCGTCCACAAAGGGGTGAAAGATGCCCATGGCGTTGGAGCCTCCCCCGATGCAGGCCACGATGAGGTCGGGCAGCCGGCCTTCGACTTCCCGGATCTGGCTTTTGGTCTCCAGGCCGATGATCCGCTGGAAGTCCCGGACCATGCTGGGGTAGGGGTGGGGCCCGGCCACGGAGCCGATGACGTAAAAGGTGTCTTCCACGGTGGAGGACCAGTGGCGCATGGCCTCGTTCATGGCGTCTTTCAGGGTCCCCGACCCCGAAGAAACCGAGACCACCTCGGCCCCCAGCAGCTCCATGCGGCGGACGTTTGGGGCCTGGCGACGGATGTCCTCTTCCCCCATGAAGACCGTGCAGTCCATGCCGAAAAGGGCCGCGGTGGTGGCCGTGGCCACGCCGTGCTGGCCTGCGCCGGTTTCGGCGATGAGCCGTTTTTTGCCCATCCACTTGGCCAGAAGGGCCTGGCCCACGGTGTTGTTGATCTTGTGGGCGCCGGTGTGGGCCAGGTCTTCCCGTTTTAAATAGATGCGGGCGCCGCCCGCGTGCTCGGTGAGGCGCCGTGCAAAAAAGAGGGGCGTGGGGCGGCCCACGTAGGTGGCAAGGAGGCTGTCCAGCTCCTTTTGGAAGGCTGCGTCGGTTTTGATCTTTTCGTAACCCTCCCGCAGCTCCAAAAGGGCGCTCATGAGGGTCTCACCGGCGTACATGCCGCCGAAGGGGCCGAAATGGCCCAGGTTATTGGGGGGATTTTGGTTCGTCATGTCTAAAAGGCTCCTTTATGGGACCGGGAACCTGGCATTGGCCCACGATCCGTATGAATTTTTGTATTTTATCAAAGGATTTTTTTCCGGGTTCCGTCTCCACGCCGGAGCTCACATCCACCCCGTCGGGCCGGAAACGCCGGATGATATCGGCCACGCTGTCAGGGCCCAGGCCCCCGGCAATGACCAGGGGGCTGCACCGGGGAAGGGGCGGGGTCTCGTCCCCCCAGGCCAGGGCGTTTCCCCCGGGCAGGACTCCCTTGCCCCACTCCACCAGGGCCGTGGCCGACGGGTACGCCGAAGCGCGTTCCATGAGCGGCGTGGCGGTGACGTAAAAGGCCTTGAGCACGGTAAGCCCCTGGCCATGGAGGGCTTCGGCCAGCTCCGGCGGCTCGTTGCCGTGGAGCTGCACCGCGGAAAGCCCGGCCGTTTCCGAAACGGCCATGACGGTCTCAAAGGACGCGTTCACAAAAACCCCCACCGAAGCCACCTCAGGCGGCAACTCCCGGGTGATCTCACGAGCCTGCAACGGGCTCACGTTGCGCGGGCTCTTGGGAAAAAAGACCAGGCCCACGGCATGGGCTCCGGCTTCTGCGCAAAAGGCCGCCTCCGAAGGGGATGTCAATCCACAGATTTTAATGCGAGGGGTGTGCATGGTGTTTTCCATTGTAACTATTCAGTTCAAAATTGCCTTCGACGGCCACGTTTAAAGAAAAAATGACAAACAGGCCTTTGGCCCCTGGAGCGCCGCACTCCTGTGCGGCACGTGTAACGACGAACTGAAAAACCGCATCGGAGTGCGACGTTCCGTTCCTGTCGATCTTTCACCCTTCATCCTTCACGTCACACCACAACCGGAGCAACCCGACGGAGTCCTCGGCCCTTACCAGGCTTTCCCCCACCAGAAAGGAGGAGATCCCGGTCTTCAGATGGCGCCGGATGTCCTCGGTCTCTTTGATGCCCGAGGCCGCCACCACCGTGGTGCCCGAAGGCAGGTGGCCGCTCAGTCGCCCGGCCCGGGTGGTGTCCGTCTCAAAGCTCTTCAGGTTGCGGTTGTTGATGCCCACCAGGGGCGGGGCAAAGGGGGCCACTTTCTCGATGTCGGCCTCGTCAAAGACCTCCACCAGGGCTTCCAGGCGAAGCTCCGAGGCCAGGGCCATGAAGTCCCCCAGCTGCGAGGGGGAAAGAATCCGGGCGATGAGGAGCACGGCGTCGGCCCCTGCTGCCGCGGTTTCGTAAAGCTGGTACGGGTCCACAATGAACTCCTTGCGCAACACCGGAAGAGCAACGGCCTGCCGGGCCGCCCTGAGGTCACCCAGGCTTCCTTTGAAAAATGTCTCTTCGGTGAGCACGCTCAGGGCAGCGGCCCCTCCCTGCTCATACCGCCGGGCCGTCTGGGCCGCGTCCAGATCGAGGTCGATGTCTCCCTTGGAGGGAGAGGCCCGTTTGACCTCGGCAATGACCGCCACGGTTTTTTCCTCCAGTGCCCTTCGAAAGGGCCTCACCACCCGGGGCGCTTCAGCGGCACGCCGCATGTCCGCCATGGAAACCCTGGTTTTGCTCTGCGCCACCACGCCCTTCACATGGGTGACGATGGTCTCTAAAAATCCGCTCATGTTTTTTAACCCTCTTTGCCTCCGGCGGCCCTGTCGGGGGCTAAGCTTTTAAAAAAGTTTAACAAATAGGTCTTAAATGCTCTTGGTGAATCAATGTCGGTTTAAAGGCGGATGTGATTTGACCCGAGGAACGAGGGGCAAAGAGCATCCGCATCCTGCTTTCAAGGTGGTACACCTTGCTGCCGGAGGCTTTTTGCGTGCTTATGCGTTTTCGGTGGTATAGCGTGCCAGCCCTTCCAGCTTGGCCATGGCGTTGCCGGAGTCGATGGCCTCTTCGGCGAGGAAGATGCCGTCCCTCAGGGTGTCGGCTTTGTCGGCTGCCATGAGGGCGGCTCCGGCGTTGATGAGGACCACGTTGCGCCTGTGGCCCCGTTCGTCGCCGGAAAGTATGTCCCGGGCGATGCGGGCGTTCTCTTCCGGGGTGCCGCCTTTGAGGGCGTCCGGGGGGGCCAGTTCCCCGAAGTAGTCCGTGGGGTCGATGTCCGTGGTGCGGATGAGTTCGTTGTTGAGCTCGGTGACCCGGGTGGGGGCGCAGACGCTGATTTCGTCCAGGCCGTCGTGGCCGTGGACCACCATGGCTCTGCGGGTACCCAGAAGGCGCAGGGCTTCGGCGAACATCTCGGTGAGGTGGGGGGCGTAGACCCCCAGGAGCTGGCGGGAGGCCCCTGCCGGGTTGGTCAAGGGGCCCACCATGTTGAAGATGCTTCGAAGGCCCGTCTCTTTGCGGGCTGCGGCTGCGTGGCGCATGGCCCCGTGGAAGGTGGGGGCAAAGAGAAAGCCGATGCCCACCTCGGCGATGGCTTCTTCCACCACGTCCGGGGAGACGCTTAAGTCAACGTCCAGGGCTTCCAGCACATCGGCGCTGCCGCAGGTGCTGGAGACGCTTCGGTTTCCGTGCTTGGCCACGGTGACGCCGCCTGCTGCCACCACAAAGGCGGTGATGGTGGAGATATTAAAGGTGGAGAGGCCGTCCCCGCCGGTGCCGCAGGTATCGAAGCAGGCGCCGCCCGCATGGATGCGCGTGGCGTTTTTGCGCATGGCCCGGGCGGCCCCGGCCAGCTCTTCAAAGGTCTCTCCCTTGGCGGCGAGCCCGGCCATGAGGGCGCCGATCTGGGCGTCGGTGGCCCGGCCTGCAAGGATCTCTTCCATGGCGTCGGCCATGGTGCTTTCGTAAAGGTTTTCCCCTGCCACGATTTTTTTCAGGATGTCGCTGAACATTTTTTCCCCTTATGAGTTGTCTCATTTCCTGTGGGCCGCGCCCGTGAAATTTTATTGGTATTTTTATGTCAACCGCTTCAAATCATGCGCCATGGACGGTGGGGGGATATCAGCTGGCGCGCCTGATAAAATTACGGATCAGCCGCTTGCCCGTGGTGGTCATGATGGATTCCGGGTGGAACTGGATCCCTTCGGTGGGGTGGGACCGGTGCCTTAGCCCCATGATCTCGCCGTCGGCGGTCCTGGCCGTGACCACAAGCTCGCCCGGCAGGCTCGACTCTTCCACGGCCAGGGAGTGGTAGCGCATGGCCTTCATGGGGGAGGCGATACCGGCAAAGACGCCCTCGCCGTCGGTTTCCACCTCCGAGACCTTGCCGTGCATCACTGCCTTGGCGCGGATGACGGTGCCACCGAAGGCCTCGGCGATGCTCTGGTGGCCGAGGCAGACCCCCAGGATGGGCACCTGGCCGGAAAAGGCCCGAATGGCGTCCATGGAGACCCCGGCGGACGCGGGCCTTCCCGGTCCCGGGGAGATGACGATACCGGAAGGGGAGAGGGCGTTGATCTCCTCCAGGGTGACGGCGTTGTTGCGGTACACCGTCACCTCGGCACCCCCCATTTCCAGGTACTGGACGAGGTTGTAGGTAAACGAATCAAAATTATCGATCATCAGAATCATGGTGTGTCACCTGTGCTTTAAAAAAACGTTACGGGCGTTTGGTGCCCATGGGTGAAGCGTTAGCTTCGGGTGGCCACTTCGATGGCCATGGCTTTGTTGACGGTCTCCTGCCGTTCGGTCTCCGGGTCGGAGTCGGCCACGATACCGGCCCCGGCGCGGACGGTGAGGGTCTCCCCTTCGATGACGGCGGTACGGATAGTGATGGCCAGGTCCATGTTGCCGCTGAAGGAGACGTAGCCCACGGCACCGCCGTAGGGGCCCCTTGGGGATTCTTCCAGTTCGGCGATGATCTCCATGGCTCGCACCTTGGGAGCACCCGAAAGGGTCCCCGCCGGGAAGGTGGCCTCCACCAGGTCAAAGGCGTCCAAGCCCGGCTTGAGGTCGCAGGAGATGTTGGAGACCAGGTGCATGACGTGGGAGTAGCGCTCCACCACCATGAGGTCCGTGACCTGTACGGTGCCGGTGGTGGCCACCCGACCCAGGTCGTTGCGGCCCAGGTCCACCAGCATGAGGTGTTCGGCCCGCTCTTTTTCGTCCTTTAAGAGGTCGTCGGCAAGCCGTCGGTCTTCCTGCTGGGTGGCGCCCCGGGGCCGGGTACCGGCAATGGGGCGGACCGTTGCCGTGCCCCGCTCCAGGCGCACCATCACCTCCGGGGAGGAGCCCACCAGGCAGGTGTCGCCCAGGTTCATGAAGTAGAGGTAGGGCGAGGGGTTGATGTAGCGCTGAGCCCGGTAGAGTTCCACGGGGCAGGGGGGCGCCTGGCAGGTAAAGGGCTGGGAGATGACGGCCTGGATGATCTCGCCGTCGAAGATCGCTTCCCGGGCTTTGGCCACCCTGGCCCGATACGCCTCGTGGGAGATGACCGGTGCGGGGGAAAGGGGCACGTCGGGTTTTTTACCCGGGGCCTTGCCGTTGCCGTGCTCCACCTTGTCCATGAGGGCGTCCAGGCGCTTTTCTCCATCTTTGTAGAGGGCCACAGCGTCCGGGAAGTCCTCTTTGAAACAGAGCACCATGGCCACCATGGTGTTGCGGATGTTGTCGAAAAGAATCATCTCGTCGGCCAGGATGAAGTGGGCCAGGGGCTTCTCCTCCGGGTGGTCGTGGGGGATGTTTTCAAAGAACGAGACCATCTCGTAGGTCATGAACCCGGTGAGCCCGCCCTGAAATCGGGGCAGCTCCGGGAGCTCCGCGGCTTTGCAGCCCGTCATGAGGTCCCGAAGAATCTCAAGGGGCTTGCCGTGGTGGGCGACCCTGGCCACGGTCTCTCCGGTTGTCGTCTCCACATGCTCGAGAAAGACCCGCACCTCCATGCGCGCCGACACCCCCAGGAAGCTGAACCGACCCCAGCGCTCTCCGCCCTCCACGCTCTCCAGGAGGAAAAGGGGGGTGTCCGGGGTATAGAACCGCGTGAGAAGGGAGACCGGCGTCTCCTGATCGGCCAGGATTTCCCGGCACAGGGGGATGACATCGGCTTGCTCGGCCAAGGCGGTGAAGGCGTCGCGTGAAGGGAATTCTGTGAGAAACATGGTGTTTTCCTTAAGCAGGTGTTTGCTTGCAAATGATCGATGAGAGACGTGCGGCCCCCGGGTCTGGATATAAAAAAAGGGCCGGTAACGTCGTTGCGTTCGGCCCTTAAAATAAAAAAGGACCGTGAGGTGTGCTCACGGTCCCTGTCGGATTCTAATGAAAGTCGGTGTTCAGCAAGGCAAGGGGTGCGTGGGCATACCGTTGAGGCGGGTGCGCCACCACCAGAAAAAGGGTGCTGCAAGAGTGAGGGTTCCGTTATATGTTGCCATGCTGACAGTTCTACAAATAAAGGGGTGTTTTTTAACTTAAAAAAGCCAGCCCTTCGGGAGGCTTTCTTTTTCAATGCGTTTTTTAAGCATCGTTGCGGCTGTTATACACGGCAGGGGAAGGGGTGTCAAGAATTGTTTCTGTGTACAGAAACAATTTTCTCGAAGAGGGAAAGCCTTGTGTTGAAATAAAAGGGAAATTTTGAGATAATCTGACAACTTGTAGAACCGACTTCCAGCGCAACGGCGCAATCCACCCGTACAGGGCTTTCCACGGCAGCTCGGATCCCTTGCCCTTCATCGACAGGGCGACCACGTCGGACCGGCATGAACCATGCCCGGAAAGCCAATCCAGATGATGTGACATACCCAGGCAGCCACCTTTTGCTGCGGTCGTTTTTCCCCGAAAATCCGTTCGTCTTATTATGGTCCAGTTACGCTTTTATTCCTGCATACCCTGCCGGGCGATGCGATACCACGGAACCCGCATGTTTTCGTCCGGCTTGCAATGAGTCGCTTCGGCACGGGGTTTGTGCCGAAGGAATCAGGACGTTAACCCATATTACCTATGGCAGGGGTGCGCTCCCCTGACCGTACCCCATGGACAGACACGATGAAACTTTTTGATGGCATGCGTCTCATGAACACCCAGGAAGCGCTTCAGGCGTCGGTGATCCATCACCTGAGGTACACCCTGGGCCGGGATTGGAAAAAAGCCTCCGTTCGGGACCTGTACTGGGCGGTCTCCCTGTCGGTGCGGGATCGGCTGTTCGAGCGGCTTTTTGAAACAGAAAAACGTTACAGCCAGGGGCGGGTCAAGCGGGTCTACTATCTTTCCATGGAGTTTCTCATGGGCCGGGCCCTGGGCAACAACCTCTGCAACCTGAAGCTCTACGATACCTTCAAATCGGCCCTGGAAGAGATGGGAGTGGATTTGGATGAGGTTCAGGAGTGCACCACGGACGCAGCCCTGGGCAACGGGGGGCTGGGGCGACTGGCTGCCTGTTTCCTCGATTCCATGGCCACCCTGGGCATTCCCGGCTACGGATACGGGATCAACTACGAGTTCGGTCATTTCAGGCAGCAGTTCTGCAACGGGTACCAGCGGGAGGCGTCGGACAACTGGTTGAAACGGGGCAACCCCTGGCAGATTTCGCGGCCGGAAGAGGCGTGCCTGGTGCCGTTTTTCGGACGCATCGACCACACCCGCGATAAAAAGGGGGACTACAACCCCATGTGGCGGGACTGGGAGATGGTGGTGGGGGTACCCTTTGACATGCCCATCGTGGGATACGGCGGGGATACGGTGAACATCCTGCGTCTTTTTTCCGCCAAGTCGTCGGAGGAGTTCGACGTGGAGATCTTCAACGACGGGGATTACCACGAAGCGGTGAAGAACAAGATCTCCTCGGAGAACATCTCCAAGGTGCTCTATCCCTCGGATTATTTCCACGCAGGACGGCTCCTGCGCCTGGTGCAGGAGTATTTCTTCGTGGCCTGTTCGATCCGCGACATCTCCCAGACGTTTCTGCGCAACTACGATAACCTTGATTTGTTCCCGGAAAAGGTTGCCATCCAGCTCAACGATACCCATCCGGCCCTGGCCATTGCCGAGTTCATGCGGTTCCTCGTGGACGAAAAGGCGCTGCCCTGGGAGCGGGCCTGGTCCATTACGGAGCGGACCTTCGGCTATACCAACCACACCCTGCTGCCCGAGGCCCTGGAAAAGTGGCCGGTGAGCCTCATGGAGTTCGTGGTGCCCCGCCATCTCCAGGTCATTTACGAAATCAACCGGCGTTTCCTGGAAGAGATCACCCTGAGGTGGCCCGGGGACGAGAACCTGGTGCGGAACGTCTCCCTTATCGAAGAGGGGGAGGAGAAGCAGGTGCGCATGTCCCACCTTGCCATGGTGGGGAGCCACTCGGTGAACGGGGTGGCCGCCCTGCACACCGAACTGCTCAAGAACCACCTGCTGCCGGATTTTTACAGGCTCTGGCCGGAAAAATTCAACAACAAAACCAACGGGGTGACCCCGAGGCGCTGGCTGCTCAAGGCCAACCCCGGCCTTGCCTCCCTGATCACCGAGACCATCGGCGACGGGTGGATCCGCGACCTGCATAAGCTTCAGGCCCTTGAAACCTGGGCCGAGGATGCCGGGTTCCTGGATAGGCTCATGCAGGTGAAGCGGGCGAACAAAGAGAAGCTGGCCGCCCTTATCTGGAGCGACACCACCATAAGGGTGGACCCGGATTCGCTGTTCGATGTCCATGCCAAGCGGATCCATGAGTACAAGCGGCAGCTTTTGAAGGCCCTTCACATTGTGCACCAGTACCTGATGATCACCGAGGACGATAAATGCCCCGAGGTGCCCCGCACCTTTGTGTTCGCGGGAAAGGCGGCCCCGGGGTACCAGGTGGCCAAGCAGATTATCAAGCTGATCAACAGCATCGCTTCGGTGGTGAATGCCCACCCCAAGGCCCGCAGGTTTTTACGGGTGGCCTTTGTGCCTGATTACCGGGTGAGCGTGGCGGAAACGATTATCCCCGGAGCTGATCTGAGCGAGCAGATCTCCACGGCAGGCACCGAGGCATCGGGAACGGGGAACATGAAGTTTGCCATGAACGGGGCGCTTACCGTGGGCACCTGTGACGGGGCCAACATCGAGATCATGAACGAGGTGGGCCGGGACAACATCTTCATTTTCGGCCATGATGTGGCCGGGATCCGTGCTCTGCGCGAGGGCAGGGAATACAATCCCTGGGACATCTACGAAAACGATCCGGCCGTCAAGCGGATCCTCGACGCCTTCACCGGGAACCTTTTCTGCCCCAAGGATCCCGGCTTGTTCACCTGGATTTTTGAGCACCTGCTCTACGGTCGGGACATGTATTATCACCTGGCCGATCTCTCGTCTTACCTGTTAATCCAGCAGGAGGTGGACCGCTGCTTTCTCGATACGCGAAAGTGGGCCGGGCTTGTGGTGAAGAATATCGCCCACACCGGAACCTTTTCAAGCGATCGCACCATCCTGGAGTACGCCCGGGACATCTGGGGGGTGAGCCCTGCCCAGTAACCTGATGTGTCCCGCGTTATTGCCCGTTTTTTTGTGGACTCGCCCAACGGGCCGAGCCGTCACCCCGTTCACCTTCAACCTGTCGATCCCGCGACCAAACGCTCCGCATCCGAGGCTGTTATGAATCCATCCGGTACAAGGAAATCGGTCGGTCCGCTGACCCAGACACCGACACCCGGCAGTTCCCTGGTACGCTACGAAGGAGAGATCCTTGTCTTTGATCTCTGCCTGGGCGAGGGGGAAGGCGGGGAGGGGGTGGTGCGCACAAACCTGGGGTTCACCGCACCGGAGGTGGAGGAAGCCTGCCCCGCGTACCCGGAAAACGCCTGGCGGGACATTCCCATGCTTCCAGCGGGCAAGGGCCGCTTTGTCCTCACCCTGCCGGTGACCGAAGCCGGGTACTTTGAGGCAACCTGCTGCGTGAAGCAGCCGGGGGGGATCCTCTGGGTGGAGGGCAGCAACGTGAAGATTCATGCCAAGCCCGCCGCCACATGCTGCTCCGCCATTATATATAACGCGTTTTTACGGCAGTTCGGCCCCTCCATGCTTCTTGAGCAAGAGGCATCGGAGCCCTGTGCCGAGGCCACAGCCCGTTTGGAGAGGGAAGGCCACACCGTGATCCCTCCGTCCGGGACCTTCCGGTCTTTTGCGCGTCACCTCGATTTTATCATCGGCAGGCTTGGCTGCAACGTGATCCAGCTCCTGCCGGTGAACCCTTTGCCCACCACCTTCGGAAAGATGGGGCGTTTCGGCAGCCCGTACGCCGCCCTGAGTTTTACAGGTGTGGAGCCCTCTCTGGCTGAATTCGATCGCAAAAGGACCCCTGTGGAGCAGTTCACGGACCTGACGGACGCCATCCACGAACGGGGCGCAAAGGTGATCCTTGACCTGGCTGCCAACCATACGGGCTGGGCTGCCTGGGTCCACGAAGCACATCCGGAGTGGCTGCTCCGCAGGGCCGACGGCGAGATCGTCTCCCCGGGTGCCTGGGGGGTGATCTGGGCGGACCTTACGGAACTGGATCACTCCAGCCCCGGGGTGGCCGACCACCTCACCGAGGCCTTTCTCACCTGGTGCCACCGGGGCGTGGACGGGTTCCGGTGCGATGCCGGGTACATGATCCCCCCGCGGATCTGGATCCAGGTGGTACGCACGGTGAGGGCAGCCTATCCCCATACCATTTTCCTGCTGGAGGGTCTGGGCGGGGGCATCGACGCCACCCGGGAGATCCTTGGGCGTTGCGGGTTTGACTGGGGCTACTCCGAACTCTTCCAGAACGAAGACAAAAGGGCCGTTGAAAATTACCTCCGGGAACTTGCCGGGATCTCTCGGGAGGACGGCCTCCTGGTCAATTTTGCCGAGACCCATGACAACAATCGCCTGGCCGCAGTCTCCTCGTGCTACGCCCGCCACAGGACCGCCCTGTGCGCTCTTCTCTCCTGCAACGGCAGCTTCGGGTTTGCCAACGGGGTGGAGTGGCTGGCCACGGAGAAGATCGACGTGCACGGGTCCTCGGGGCTCAACTGGGGGAGCCGGGAGAACCTGGTGGACCACCTGGCGCGTCTCGCAACGATTCTGAAGCACCATCCCTGTTACCACGAAGGCACGGAACTTTCGGTGCTGGACTCCGCATCCGAGGAAGCCGTGGTGGTGCGTCGAGACCATGACGCAACGGGCAAAAGCCTCTGGGTGGTGGCCAACACCGACTGCAGGGCACCGGCCAAGGCGTCCTGGGTGGCCGATACGTTGTCGCGGGGGCCGTTCTGGGACCTGCTCACCGGGAAGAGGGCGGTTGTCACCGCGCGGGCCGGAGGGGTTGCCCTGGACCTGGCTCCTGGGGCGGTGCTCTGCCTGACACCGGACGCAGGGGACGTGGAGGCCGTGGCCACCCATGGCCGGGCTCCCTCGGTGTGGCCTGAGCACCTGCACCGAAAGATTCTTGCGGCGGCCTGCCTGAAGGTTCACACCTTTTACCATGGCCTCACGGACTGTTCGGATTTTTCCATTGATGACGCTGTGGGGCACTTTACCCGGGACCCAGAAGGGTACCTGAGGCGTGAAAACCCCTTTTCCATGGAGACGCGGACCGTGGTGTGGCGCTGGCCCATGGACCGGCACCGGGAGGTGATGGTGCCCCCCGATCATTTTCTGATGGTGTGTTGTGCCCATCCGTTCCGGGTGGTGCGGGAGGTGGGGACAGAGACCTGCGGTGCGGAGACGGGGATCCGCCTTCCCTCCGGGGAGGTGACCGCCCTTTTCATGCCGAGGCGGGACAGGGGGGAAACTGAGCACGGACAGCTTTGCCTGACCCTTTACGCCCCCGACGGGATACACAACGGAAACGGCGGCATCCGTTACCTCACCGCCCGGGAGCCCAAGCACCTTCCTCTCCAGTTTGCCCGTGGGGACCGTCCTTTTCCCTCCATCGTCATCGGCTCCAACGGCAGAGGGGCGCTGGTTCGCGTACCCGTTGAGAGGGAACGCCTGACAAGCAAGTACGATGCGCTGCTGGCGGCAAACCTCAATCCGGCGTGCCCCGAAGACCGGCGGGTGGTCTGGACGCGGTGTCGGGCCTGGGTGACCTACGGCGGCTTCTCCTTTCCCCTGGCCCTGGAGTACCTGGAGAGGTTCAGGACGGGCAAGGGCATGGTGGGGCTCTGGACCTACCTGGTACCGGTGGGCAACGGCAAGCTGGTTCAGGTTGAGATGCGCATCGAAGGTGTGGAAGGGGAGAACCGGACCCGCCTCTGCTTTCGCCGGACAGCGGCTCCCTTTGCCCGGATGCTTGAGCCCGATGAACCCGTGGGCCTGATTCTGAGACATGATATCGAGGACCGCAGCTTTCATCACACCACCAAGGCGTACACCGGCCCGGAAACCCAGTGGCCGAGCAGGATCGTTTCGGAAAAAAGAGGATTTTTCTTTGACCTGGCAGGGGGGCACCGGTTTGCCCTGACCTTGAGTGACGGGAGCTATCACGCATTGCCCATATGGGACTACATGGTGCCTCTGCCCCTGGAGCAGGAGCGGCTCTCAGGGCCACCACCGACCTTTTCAGTCCCGGGTACATGGAGACCATGCTCTGCCAGGGAGACGGCACGGTGGTGGACGGTCAGGTGGTGCCGAGGGCTGTGGGGGAGGCCGCTTCGACACTCTATTCACGGGCGGGGCCTGTGATGGATGACGGCGAGCTTGAGCTTACCCCCGATGCGTTGATGGAACGTTCCCTTTCCGCATACCTGGTGCACCGGGAAGGGCACAAATCGGTGATTGCCGGGTTCCCCTGGTTCCTGGACTGGGGGCGTGATTCCCTCATCTGCGTGCGGGGACTGCTGGCGGCGGGGCATCACGAAGACGCTACGGCCGTGTTGACCCAGTTCGGGCAGTTCGAGGAGAAGGGGACCCTGCCCAACATGATCCTGGGGAGGAACACGGGCAATCGGGATACCACCGACGCGCCCCTGTGGTTTGCCGTGGCGGCCTTTGAAGCGGCCGAGGCCGTCGGAGACGAGAGTTTTTTTGAGCTGGACATGGGGGGGCGCTCCTTGCGGGAGATCCTGCTCTCCATTGCCCGGCACTATTCAGATGGTACCCCCAACGGCATTGTCACGGATCCCTTGTCCGGCCTGGTCTTCAGTCCCGCCCATTTTACCTGGATGGACACCGACCATCCTGCGTGCACGCCCCGGTCCGGGTACTGCATTGAAATTCAGGCCCTCTGGTACCGGACCCTCGTGGGGCTGGGACGGATGGACAGGGAGGGAGGAGCAGCCTGGCTGGCCCTGGCGCGAAATGTTCAGACGTCGGTCCTGGATCTGTTTACATGCGCCGCCACAGGGGCGCTCAGCGATTGCCTGCATGCGGAAACGCCCGTGCCTGCGGTGCAGGCTGCGGCTGACGACCACCTGCGTCCAAACCAGCTTTTGGCCGTTACCCTGGGGGTGGTGGAGGACCCGGTCCGGGCCCGAAAGGTGGTGGAGGCCTGCAGGGAGCTGGTGGTACCGGGAGCGATGCGAAGCCTTGCGGACCGGCATGTGGCTTATCCCCTGCCCCTTACCTGGGAAGGCTTGCCCCTCAACGATCCCCATCGCCCCTACCAGGGAGTGTACCAGGGGGATGAAGAGCGGGAGCGGAAACCCGCGTACCACAACGGCACCGCATGGGGGTGGCTGTACCCCCTCTTTTGCGAGGCCTGGTTTTGCGCCTTTGGGGATGGGGGGCGAAAAACAGCCCTCTCCCTGCTTCATGAACCACTGCATCAGGTCCTGACCGGGTGCTACGGCCATCTTCCGGAGATCATGGATGGCAACGCGCCCCACGTCCCTCGTGGCTGCGACGCCCAGGCCTGGAGCGTCAGTGAGTGGCTCCGGGTCAAGACTCTGCTCAGCAGCGATTGACACCTTTATTATCAGGGGGCCGGGACCTCACCGGAGGTTTTCGGCCCCGTTGCCCAGGAGGATATGGTTTGACCAACCTTTGCTTGAATGCTGCCCCTGCGCATCGCCACTATCGGCAGGGCGGTTTCCAAAACGTGATTCCAAACCCATTGCCCAGGTGGCTTCCTTCGCCGCCGCCGGAGAAAACCAACATGCCCACATCTCGGAATAAAACGCCCCGGGTGCTTATTGTTACGCCAGAGATTACATACCTTCCCGCAGGCATGGGGGAGGGGGCGGACAAAATGCACGCCAAGGCCGGGGGGCTGGCGGATGTCTCGTCTTCCCTTATTCGGGCGCTTTACGAACAGGGGGGAGATGTGCGCATGGGTAACTCCCAACTACCGGGCGATTTTCAGGGATCAGTTGCGAAACGATTTTGACGAGGAGGTGGATCGGATCCGGAACTCCATCACCAGCGATCGGATCCATCTGGCCGAAGACAGGGCTTTTTTCTACCTCGATCAGATCTATTCGGGGTACAACGGGGAAGACGTGAAGATCTCTCTGGCCTTTCAGCGTGAGGTGATCAACAACGTGATCCCGAGGGTGAAACCGGACCTTATCCATTGCAACGACTGGATGACCGGACTGATTCCCGCCATGGCAAGGCGGGTGGGGATTCCCTGCCTGTTTACCCTGCACAATGTCCACAGCAGGGAGACGGTGATGGCAACCATCGAAGACCGGGGCATCGACACGGCGGATTTCTGGCAGCACCTGTATTTTACCCGGCCCCCCGGGAACTACGAGGCATCCCGGGACACCATCCCCGTGGATTACCTGGTGAGCGGGGTGTTTGCATCCCATTATGTCAACACGGTGAGCCCCACCTTTTTCCGTGAGATTGTCCATGGCGGACACGACATGGTCACAAGCCAGCTTCGGCAGGAGCTGGCCAACAAGTGGCACGCGGGATGTGCCGCCGGGATCCTGAACGCCCCGGACGACACCTGCGACCCGGAGACCGACACGGCCATTTTCAGGAATTATACCGCGGAAAGCCATAAGGCGGGCAAGCGCTCCAACAAGATCCATCTCCAGGAGAAACTGGGCCTCACGCCGGATCACAGGGCGCCCCTCTTTTTCTGGCCGTCCCGGCTGGATCCTTTGCAGAAGGGGTGCGGTCTCCTTGCGGAGATCCTCTACGAGACCCTGTCCCACTACTGGCATGACGGCATGCAGGTGGTGATGGTGGCCGACGGGGCCTTTAAACCCCATTTTGAGAGGATCATCCGGACATTTAACCTGCAGTCCAGGGTGGCTCTGGCTCCTTTTGAGGAGACCCTTTCCCGGCTGGCCTATGCGGCGTCGGACTTTCTCTTCATGCCGTCAAGGTTCGAGCCGTGCGGCCTGCCCCAGATGATCGGTCCCCTGTACGGCACCCTGCCCGTGGCCTGCGACACCGGCGGAATCCACGACACCGTCACCCATCTCAATGCCGAGGAGGGAACGGGCAACGGGTTTCTGTTTAACTCCTACGACTCTTGCGGCCTGCGCTGGGCCGTTGATGAGGCCATGGCCTTCTGGCGGAAACCCGAGGCCTTCAAACGGTCCCAGATTGTCCGCATCATGGATGAGAGTCGCAGGACCTTCAATCACACCGTAACGGCGAACAGGTACATTGACCTTTATGAGACGATGCTTGAACGGCCCTTTATTGTGTAGCGAAACGGGAAACGGGTACAGCTGTACGGGCCTGGACCATGCCGGAGAACTGGCCGCGACCCTCATCAGCCTGGATCCCTGGCTGAAACCCTACGGATCGGTACTGGTGAGACGCCTGGAGAAGGTGAGCCTTGCCCAAAAGCTTCTGTCCCGGCACGGGAGCCTGAGGGATGCTGCCGATACCCACCTTGTCTATGGCCCGAGGTACGAAGGGGGCTCCTGGCGTATCGGGGAGTGGGCGCCAAATGCCACGGCCGTGTATCTTGTGGGGACCTTTTCCCAGTGGCAGGAGAGGCCCGAGTATGCCCTTACGCGCCGATACGGGTCGGATATCTGGGAAATCACTCTTCCCGAAGAGGAGATGCCCCACGGCACCCTGTTCCGATTTCGTATCCACTGGGAAGGGGGCGCAGGAGACCGCATCCCGTCCCATGCCCATCGGGTGGTTCAGGATCCCGAGACCCTTCTTTTCAACGCCCAGGCATGGCGCCCGGAGCCCTATGTGTGGCGGAACCGGCCCATGATCGAAGAGGGCGTCCCCCCCCTGGTGTACGAAGCCCATGTGGGCATGGCCGGGGAGAAGGGCGACGTGGCCGGGTTCGACCATTTCACGGATCATGTGCTGCCTCGCATCAAAAAGGCGGGATACAACACGATTCAGCTGATGGGGATTCTGGAGCATCCTTATTACGGGTCCTATGGGTACCACGTGACCAGTTACTTTGCCGTCTCGTCCCGGTTCGGAACCCCCGAGGCCTTTATGCGCCTTGTGGACACCGCCCACGGCATGGGGATCCGGGTGATCATCGATCTGGTTCACTCCCACTCGGCGGGCAACGAGGTGGAGGGCTTGAGCCGCCAGGACGGCACCTCTCACCTCTACTTTCACGACGGCAGCAGGGGGCACCACGAGGGGTGGGATTCACGCTGTTTTGATTATGGGAAAGAGGGAGTGGTCCGGTTTCTGCTTTCCAATTGCCGGTACTGGCTGGAGACGTATCGCCTGGACGGGTTCCGGTTTGACGGTGTCACCAGCATGCTTTACCACCACCGGGGCATGAGCCGGTGCTTTACGTCGTATGACGACTACTACGGGGACGAGGTGGACGAGGAGGCGCTGGTCTATCTTTCCCTTGCCAACCGGTTGATCCACGAGATCCGTCCCTCGGCCCTTTCCATTGCCGAAGATGTGAGCGGCATGCCGGGCCTGGCCCTTCCCCGGGAGCTCGGGGGAACCGGGTTTGACTATCGGTTTGCCATGGGACTCCCCGATCTCTGGACCAAGCTGGTAGAAATGTACCGATGAGTCCTGGAACCTCGACACGATCTGGTACGAGTTGACCAACGGGCGCCACAGGGCCTCTGCCATGAGCTATGCCGAATCCCACCAGGCCCTGGTGGGACCGAACCATTCGCATGGCCGGGGCCGCCATGTACGATCACATGGGAAAAGACGACACCGATCCGCTCATCGAGCGGGCCATGGCCCTCCACAAGATGATCCGCCTCATCACCTTTGCAACGGCCAGCGGCGGGTATCTTAACTTTATGGGCAATGAGTTCGGCCACCCGGAGTGGATCGATTTTCCCCGCCACGGCAATGACTGGTCCGGTCATTATGCCAGGCGGCAGTGGAGCCTGGTGGACAACCCGGACCTGAAATACCCATTTCTGGCAAGCTTTGACCGGGCCATGACGGCCCTTATTCAAGATGGCGGTCTTTTTGGCGAGGCCCCCATCCGGCTCCTGGGGATTTCGCGCATAAAAAAATGGCTCGCCTTTGAAAGGGGAGCCATGGTCTATATCTTCAACTTTCATCCCACCGAGTCCTGGGTGGACCATCCCGTGCCCGTGAGCCCCGGTGATTACAACATGCACCTGAACAGCGACGCCCGTCGTTTCGGCGGCCAGGGCCGCATCGAAGAGGAGCAGCGTTTCTTTTCGTTCCCCGACGCCAAGGGCGGGCACCTGATTTATACCTATTTGCCCGCCCGGACGGCGATGGTGCTTAAAAAGCAGGAAAAAAGGTCATAGGTTATGGGGCATAGGCCTGTGACCTGTTTTCCTATGACCTATTTACCTGTTACTTATGCATCGGCGTCCGCGGAATCGTCTTGGCCTTGAGGTCCAGCTCCAGGTGTTTGATCCCTTCGATGCCGCAGGTCAGGGCGCGGATGTCCCGTTTCTTTTTGGGGATCTGTGCCACGGGCGGGTCCATGGTGATGACCACGTTGCCGTTGTGGGATGCCACTTTGGCTTCGCTGTATTTCTGGACGATGGCTGCCTTGACCGTGGCCGTCAGGGCCATGTCGCTCAGCTGTTTTTCCGCTTCTTCGGTATCTTTGAAGGACTCTTTTTCAAGGGTGTGGCAGATGATGTCCACGCAGTCATCCACAGAGATGCGCTCTAAGTTGATGACCATGTTGTAGAGCTCCGGGTCCCGGGTATCCATCTTGTACAGGGATGAGCACCAGTTGTAGCGCTCCTTGTCTTCCTGGAGAACACGTTTTCTCGCCACGTTTTCAGGCACGTCTTCCCGCTCCATCTCCTCTTTGATTCTGTTTTCCATGCTGTCGATGATTTTCACCTTCAGGACATGGGGAACCCTCTGGACGAAAAAATGCCCCACAATGCCGTGGTAGACAATGGAGCCTTGTTTCAGGTTATTCAAAAGGGCCGTCCGGAAAAAGGCGATGTACCGTTCCTTGCCGTTGGACAGTCGCTCAAAGATGGTGGGGCTGTCGTGGATGGCCTTGGCGAGCTTGATTTCCGGAACATTGTACTGTTCGGATGCCTCGAGGATTACCTCCCTGGACATGCAGGTGTGGCCGAGCCTTTCGGCAATGCGTTCCGCGATAAGTTTGCGTTTTATTTGGGATGTACTGGACAGGGTAACAATGGGCATTGTGCGTCTCCAAGGGTCAGAAATGAGTTTGCTTGTCTATCAAGGGGCGCATCATAGGCGCGGAACACGGTAATTTCAATGGAAAATTTTCGCTTTTTTTCAGCGCCCTGCAAACAGCGGGTATCCCCGCCAGGATATTTCACGAGTCGGGTGCTCCCTTTTGCATGAAATACCCGGGCCCGGAGGTTTTGCCGTGCTTATTTGTGCATGGCCGTCCGCGGCATGGAGCTGGACTTGATGTCCATGTAGATGTCCTTGATGCCTTTGATCTCCGTCAGAAGGGATCTGATCTCTTCCTTTGTCTTGTCGACCTTGGTCACCGGATCGGGCAGTTTGATAACCACGCTTCCTTCTCGGGTGGTCACCTCGGCGTTGTAATAGCGATTCACAAGGGAAGCCCGGACCGTAGCGGCCAGGGCCAGGTTTTCCAATCTGCTTTTTGTTTCGCCGGATTCACGGAAGTAGGCCAGGTCAGCGGTGTTGCGGATGATGGTGATGCAATCCTCCACGGAGACGTGCCGGAGGTTGATGCTCAAGTCGTAGAGTTCGGGGTCCCGGGTGTCGATTTTGTAGAGGTGATGGCTCCAGTTGCAGCGCTCTTTGTCATCCTTTGCGATCCGTTTCCGGGCGATCTCTTCGGTGACCTGTTCCCGGGCCATCTCGTCGGCGATGCGTGTCTGCATGTCCGAAAGGAGCCGTATCTTCAGGACGTGGGGAATGTCCTGAACAAAAAAATGTCCGGCCAATCCGTGGTAGACGACGTTTCCTTTTTTAAGGCGGTTGAGAAGGGCCGCCCTGATAAACGCAATGTAGCACTCCTTGCCGTGGGAGAACCGATCGTATACGGAAGGCCCGTCGTGGATTGCCCTGGCCAGCTTGATTTCCGGGACATTGAACTGTTCGGATGCCTCCAGGAGGATCTCCCGCGAGATGCAGTCATACCCCATGGCAGTGGCGATCTTTTCCGCAACAACGCTTCCTTTGCTGCAGAATGACCTGGATATTGTGATGATGGACATGGCACCTCCTTGCATGCGTGGTTAAGGCGAAACAGACTGGGCTGTTGCCTGTGGGGGGCACTGTGTTTTCGGGCTGGGGACCGGGGTGCAGGGCCCGGGGCACGGTTTCAGGAGAGGATGGTTTTATCCAGGGCGGCCCTTGCCTTTCGGATGTCCTGCAGAGAAGGGAAAAAATGGTCCAGTCTCGTGACACGGAGCATTTGGGCAACATGTGTATTGACACCACAAGTAAGACAGGTGTGGCCGGATGACGCAACGGTTTTTTTAACTTTGAGCAGAAGGATCAGGCCGGTGCTGTCCACAAAGTTGAGGTGGGTCAGATCCAGGATGAGGTGTCGGGAGGCGACGGCTTTGAGGAGCCTTTGGGTATCGAATTCCTGCATCTGAGCTGCGTCAAGGGCTCCGTAGAGCTGGAGTTCACGGCTTTTTTCCGAGGATGTCAGGGTATGGTAAAACGGGCGGTGCAGCACCGGAGCCTGCTGGGAGTTTTCGATCTCCTTAAGATCTTCCACCATGTGGTCGGAGAGCAGGGACGCCACCCGATTGAGCTTGAGGGTTTTCATCACCTGGGGCTGCACCCCGGCCATGTGAAATCCCGCGTACCGGGCAGAGCCTTTTTTCCAAAGGCCCAGAAGAAACCCCAAGCCCGATGAGTCGATGAACCGGACATTGCGGAAATCAAGGACCAGCCCGTTGCCGTGGGCCAGCCACTCCTCCTGTTGCTGCTTCAGCTCGGCCACCACCGATGCATCGAGTTCGTTTGGCAGGGGGACCACGTTGAGTTCATTTTTAAGGGGGATATCCTCCTGGGGCGCGAGGGGCTCGGGCGTGTCGTTTTTCGGGGTGCCAAACCGGAGCCTTTTCCACCGATCATGCACGATGATGGGCAGCACCATGACGGAGAACTTCACCAGCCCGACGATGTAGCGTTTCCAGAGGCGCGTGGGGTCCTGGATGAGGCGGTACACCCATTCAAGCCCGGCGTTCTGCATCCATATCGGGGCACGGGAGACGCTGCCGGTGATGAACTCGAAGGTGCCGCCGATGCCGATGGTGACGGCCGCCTTGAGGCGATGGCGATTGCGGTGGAACCATGCCTCCTGCTTGGGGTTTCCGAAGGCCACCAGCAAAATGTCCGGTTCGGCTTCATTGATGCGCTCGATAACCTCGGTGTCGTCTTCATCGGCCTCGGCCAGTTTCTCCCCTTCAATGTGGACAAAGGGGGAATCCACCCCGGCGATGAGCATGCCGGGGTTTTTCTTTTTCAGGCATTCGGCGGCCTTATTGGCCACGTCGCCCCGTCCTCCCAGAAAATAGAGGGAGAGCTTTTTGCCGGGAGCGGCAAGGGCGAGTTTGGGGACGAGGTCGGCTCCGGTGACCCTCTCCTTCAGCGGGTTGCCCAAAAGGCGGCTGGCCCAGACCAGGGGCATGCCGTCGGCGGTGACGAGGTCGGCGTTCTGGAGGATGCCCAGGAGCTCGGGGTGTCGGGGGGCGCTGGAAAACCAGCTGAGGGTGTTGACGAGGAAGTCGACGTTGACCGTGGCGACAAGTCTGGGTTTCCCGTCGCTGCGGTAGGCGGCAACCATGTCATGGATACGGTCGACAGTCTCCTCCATGGTGAGGTTGTCCAGGGGGATTCCTAAAATCAGGACGGTGTCGGTGGGTTGCATGGTGACCTTTGGCTGGTGAGTGGTGAACAGTGAATAGTGAATAGTTTATAGTTAATAGTGAGTGGTGAGTGGTGAGTGGTGAGTGGGGGTCAGCCGAGGGTGTTGTGCAGGGGGCGGCCCAGGAGGCGGCCCGCAAGGTAGCGGATGACCCCGGCAAACTGGGGGAAGACCACAAAGGCAGAATGGCCGGCATAGATAAGGGCCTGGGGCATGGAACAGCGGAACCTGCGGGCAATGCGGCCCAGCGTGTAGAAGGGCTTGGCGGCAATGAGCAGGGCCGCGGCAAGGCCCATGAGGGGATACCCGGTAAGGAGGCCTGCTGCGATGAGCGCCGGGGGAAGACCTCCCCGAACCGAGATCCGAAGGAGTTCCCGCAGCCAGAGGGGGTCGGAGCTGGAAGCAAAACTCAGCCGATCTCGGCGTAAGCGTGGCCGCTTCGATAGGCTCACCTAGAGGTATTGGCCGAAGGTGTTTATGTTGATCCATGGGGTACTCATGGGGGCCGCAAGCCGCAGGATTTCCCAGCCTGTTTTGCGAATTCGGCGACTCAGCTCGGGGTCCTCTCCGGCCACGAGCTCGTCATCAAACCCGCCGGTCTCCTCCAGGGCATATCGGTAGAGGAGTACCTCACCGCCGAAGTAGCGGCAGGGCCCCTCTTCGTAGCCCCACTCCATTTCGGTGAGGAGGTGGTACCTGTTGCGTTTCGGGTGGCGTTCCCGCCTGAAACCGCAGACACAAGGGGTCCGGTCCTTCAGGTGCGGCAGGGCCGCCCTAAACCAGCCCGGCTCCAGGGTGGTGTCCGCGTCCATGAACTGAATAAGGGGCGCAGACGACGCCCGCCACCCCGCGTTTCGCCCGCGACCCGGTGTGGGGTGGGGGTGGTCCAGGCGAATCACCTTGACGGTTTCAAAGGTTTCGGCCAGTTCCGGGCTCCCGTCGTCGGAGCCGCCGTCCACATAGATGATCTCAAGTTTTTCTGCGGGATAGTCGCAGGAGAGCACCGAGCGGATGCATCCGTCGATATACCGGGAGACGTTGATGCCGATAATCACCACGCCGATGCTGGGGAGGGGACGGGTCATGTGGTGCCTCCTTTTTTGATGACGCGGGCGGGGATTCCCACGGCGATGGCGTGGGAGGGAACATCTCGGATGACCACGGCATTGGCTCCGATCTCCACATGATCGCCGATGGTGATGGGGCCAAGAATCTTGGCTCCGGCACCGATGTCCACATGGTTTCCGATGGCCGGGGCTGCGGGCTCGTCGGTGCGTTGCAGTCCCACGGTCACCCCGTTGCGGATGACGCAATGGTCTCCGAAGGAGGCGAACCCGCTGACCACCACCCCGCCGAAATGGTCGATGCGGAACCCTTTTCCTACGTTGACCTCACAGGGCAGCTCAATGCCCGCCACCACCTGAACAGCCTTGAAGGCGATTTTGTAGAGCAGGGAGAAGGGCATCCTCAGCCAGCGGTTTCCGATGGTGTATCGCCACCTCCCGAATCGGTAGATGACCATGGCCCAGAATCCCTGGGATCCCCAGTCTCCCTTGTGGGCGGCAAGGTCCGCCCGGATGTTCTCAAACATGATATTCCGCCTGTGTCGGGTTGGTGTGGTTTCCCTTGACAGCTCCGGCTATCCCGCTATTTTCCCTATTCCCTATTCCCTATTCCCTATTCCCTATTCCCTATTCCCTATTCCCTATTCCCTATTCCCTTCCTTAGCCCTTAGCCTCTTTTTTATCCGGCAACCTCGCACAGAAATACCCGAACCCGTCGTCCAGGCTTTGTTTCAGGGCGTCCCTCTGCTGTTGAGGGATATACGGGTGCTGAAAATGGCGTCCCTCCATAAGGGGGCGGTGCGTTGCGGCCTCTCGGCTCTTGCGGGTGAACTCCTCCATGGTGCAGACAAACCGGGCCGGGCTGCCTGCGTAGACCGTGTCCGGCGGGATGTCCCGGCTCACCACGGAGCCTGCCCCCACGATGGCGTTGGGTCCGATGGTGGTGTTGCAGAGGATGGTGCTTCCGGCTCCGATGAAGCAATGGTCTTTTATGACGACCCGTCCCACCTTGATGAGGTCTCCGGCCCAGGCACTGGTGGCGTCGTGGGTGAGAATGGTGACGTTCAGGCTGATAACCACGTTGTCCCCGATCTCCACAAGGTAGGGCATGCGGCCGTCGATGTAGGACGGGTAGAGGATCACGGCGTCTTTGCCGATGCGCACCCCCTGGTGCCTCAGGTAGGCCGGGTAATATCCCTTATCGGCCAGAAGCCTCAACCTGCGCGTCATGTGCATGATTTTTTGGGTGAATTTCATGGGGCACATCCTTCTCATCTCGCGGTTGATGGGTCTGCCGTCAGATCTGATCTTCCGTCCACATCTCCGTGAGAAACCGGATACACCGGTTGCGACCCTCTTCCTTGGCCCGGTAGAGCGCCACATCTGCGTATTTGATGCAGCTCCACAGCGTGTCCGTGTCCTTGGGAAATTCGCTTGCGCCGAGGCTGATGGTTTTTTGAATGACACCATCCGGGAGCCTGAACTTGACCTGCTGGACCTTCAACCGGATTTTTTCCGCGATGTCGATGCTCTCGCCGTCGTTGATGTCGAGGAGGACCACCAGGAACTCCTCGCCGCCAAAACGGATGACGATATCCGAGTCCCGGACACTTTGAGCAATGGTCTTGGCGGTCTCCTGCAGGACGAGGTCCCCTGCATGATGGCCGTAGGTATCGTTGACCTGCTTGAAGTAATCGAGATCGCACATGATCAGCCCGATGTTTTTTCCCCGCCTCAGGACGCCCGCCACGATTTTCTCCGTGTATTCCTGAAGGTAGCGCCTGTTGTAAAGCCCGGTGAGGGGGTCGATGAGGGCCGCATCCTGAAGGGAATTCATCAGCCGTTTGGTTTCGATGACCGCGAGGGATTCGTTGATGTACTGTTCTGCCTTGAAGAGCTTTGTCTCCCTCTCTTTGCTCTCCTCACGGCCGGCAGGTTTCGGGAAGAGAAACTGCACCACGGCAACGGTGGCGCCGCCCACCACAATGGGAATGCAGTAGTGGTGCTCCTCTGGCAGGTGAATTGCCTGCATACGGCGGGAAAGTGGGAGGAGGTGATCAGGTGGCCGGTGCGCTTTGCCTTGCAGAGAGCATTGTCATCTAGGATCAGCTGGCTGCACACCATCTCTTCCTGATCAAAGGGGCCGGGGTAGGTCAGCTCCAGCTTGCTCTTTGAGCTGACGACCTGGAAGATAAAGCATCGGGGGATGCCGATGGTCTGCGTGAAAAGATCGCCGAGCCTCTGGTAAACCTCCTCCAGGGAGTCGTCTTCTTCAATGACGTTTTTAAAGACCGCCAGGCTGTTGATGGCGTCCATGAGGCTGTTGAACTCTGTGGAGAGCAGGCCGATTTCATCGATGGAGGTGATGGCGATGCGCTTGGTGAGACCGGCCCGCCCCTTGCCTCCGGCAATGTCCTGAAGCCCTGAGATGACTTTTTTTAAGGGCCGGGTGATACCGGTTCCGATGAAAACGGCAAGGGTGATGGTGAGCGTGGCGAACAGGGCGACACTGGTCAGCAGGAAGAGGCGCAGCTGGTTGATGTCTTCGTAGACGTCATCGATGTAGATGCCGCTGCCGAGGATCCAGCCCCAGGGTTCGTAGAGCCGGACATAGGAGAGCTTGGGAACCGGTTTTTCTTTTCCTGCCTTGGCCCACATGTAGTCCACGTATCCGGCACCGTGTGCTTTGCTGACCTTAAGGAAGTCCTGAAAGAGGAGGTTGCCCTTGGAATCTTTCCGGTCGTTGAGGTTTTTTCCCTCAAGCTCCGGCATGATGGGGTGCATGACCATGGTGGAGTCCACGTCATTGATCCAGAAATAACTGTTTTCACTGAATCGCAGGGGCCTGAGGCGGCGGGCGAACTGCTTTTTTGCCTCCGCTTTGCTGATTTTTCCGTCTCTGATGAGGTCGGCGTACTCCTGGAACATGCCGAAGGTGGTATCCACGACGTTTTTGAGCCCCTCTTTTTTTTCAGCGAGCATTTTCCTTTCCGCAAGGGGCATGAAATACCCCAGGATGACCAGGATCAGCAGGGCGACGCTGATGATGGAGATGGCCATGATTTTGCTGAGAATCTGCCATTCGCTGAATTTTACGATGCGCATTGGGCTTATTGCCATGTCGGTGGATGTGGTGACTCGTTTATCAGAGATCATGGACCGGCCCGAAATGATGGATGACCCGGTGCCACGGGGGTGCTGAATCCCCTGCGGGCTGAATGACGACAAAGAGGGGCTCCGGCCCGGAAAGGCCGAAGGTAAGCCGTCTCAGGGTTGTCTGGAACCAGTACCGGACCACGGAGCTGTGGCGTGTGGCCCCGTTGGTGAACCAGTAAAGGACCCGTCGTTTTTTTCCGTCCCTTGCAAGGGTGAGCAGGCATGATTCCCCCCCTTCCATGGGGATGGGGCTGCGGTGCGCCACCTCCCAGCCCATGCCCCGGAAACAGTAGGTGGGGTCGTGGACCGCGTGACGGTACCTGGAGCCGTCGATGGCCATGAGCACAAAGGGGAATCTACCGAAGTGATAAAGACGCTTGACCACATGGGCGTTGCCGAAGACCGACTGCTCTGTCTGGGTAAGGGGTATGTCCTTTCCTGCGTATCCGGATCCGTTGATGGGCAGATGGTCCAGGCGGGAGGGCTGTTTCCGGTGGGCGTGCTTAGCCGATGCCAGGCCAAAGAGCAGGGCGATGACAACGCTCAGGAGAAGGAGGATACGGGTCAGGTTGGACACGACGCAGTCTCCGATGGGGGGGCCGATGAAAGGAAAAAGAAACCGGTGCCTGCCGTTGCAAGGGCCAGTCGCATGGGCAGGATCATGAAAGGAAACAGATGGCTGCCCACCCATCCCAGAAGGGGCATCCAGCTGATGGCGGTGAGGAGCCAGGGGAGCTGCCGGGGGGTGAGGCCGGCCAGTCCTGCAAGGGCTGAGGCCAGTCCCAGGTGGTTGAGAAGGTTCAGGGAACCGAGTTCCCCGATGAAGGAGAGGAAAAGACCCATGGCAAGGAGGTGGGGCTGGCCCAGCAGTCGGCCCTGTTCCAGGTGGCGGCCTCGGAAGAGGATGGGGAGGATCCAGATAAACAGGGCCAGCCAGCCCAGGCGGTCATGGGGGCTTCGCTGCCAGGCGGCAAGCAGGTCCCGGGCGTGCCACAGGCAGTAGGCAAAGACCGCTGCCTCGGCGAGCCGGAGGCGAACAAGGAGGGCCCAGAGCCCTTTGTCCTTGGCGGCATCGGATGCGTCGGGGGCCTGGTTCATGGGGCGCCTTCCCCGGCAGGCAGGGGCGCATGGGTCGCTAGGAATCGAAACGTTCCAAAGCAGAGCAGGAACATAATCACGATGACCAGCCACCCGCCCAGGGTATGGAAGACGCCCATGGCGGTTTCCGGGTCGAAGGCCAGGGCTGTTCCGGTGATGGCGATGATGCGCAGGGTGTTGGCTGCCCAGGCCGCCACCACGAGCAGGGGGAGGGAGATCCAGTAGAGACGGGTTGCGCCCAGCTCCAGGTATGCCAGGGCAATGCCTGCAATGAGCATGGCCTGGAGGGTGTTGAGGCCGGAGCAGGCCGGGGCCACGTCCACGGGAAGGTTTTCCACGAGGAGCCTGGTTCCCTGGCGGAGGACATCCAGCTGCAGGAGGGTGAAGACCCCCTCGGTGGCTTCGGCGCCGCTCAGGCGGAACCACCACCCCACGGGGCGTCCGTCCAGCAGGAGCCAGGGAAAGGCCATGACGGGAAGGGGCATGAGTTTCATCACCCTGCGCCGGGCTGCCGGGTCAAGGCGGGGAGAGAGCCAGCTCCAGAGAAAGGCTGTCCAGCCCAGGGCGGGAAACAGGGCCACACCGGTGATGAGCCCAAGGGCAAAGAGGGCAATGCCCACAAGAAGAAAGGGACTCGACGGAGGCGACGGCTCCTCGGAAAGCTTCCAGGGCCTGCCCAGCCAGTAAAACAGGGGCAGGGCAGCAAGCACGGGCAGGGTGTCGGAGAGGGACTGGGCCCATCCTGTGTCCTGAAGCCAGATCAGGACAAAACAGAGGGCCAGGAGCGTGGGAATGACAGGACGGCTGCGACGTCGATTCATGGCGCTACCTCGTTGCTTTTTCCTTCGGCCTCCGCAATGGCGGCGAGGTTGGCCCGGAACTGCAGGCTGTCGGGGAACAGGGCGTTGAGCTCGGTGGTGAGGCGGCGCGCCTCATCCCAGCGTTTCTCTGCAAAGGCCTGCCTGGCCAGCCACACCTTGGCCTCGGCTGATTCTGTCATCACCTCGGTGTAGATGCGTGTGGCTTGTTCAGGGTCGTCTTTGGCAATGGCGATGCGTGCCAGGAGTTCCTGGCCGGTAAGGCTATCGGCCAGGCCCGGCTGGTCGGAGAGGGTCTGCTCGGCCGCCTCAATCTCTCCCCTGTCCAGGTGGACCATGGTTTTGAGCCAGGCCGCACGGAATCCTGCATCCGAAGGGCTTTTTGCCAATTCGGCCAGGCGTGTCATGGCGTCGTCGATTTGGTTTTCGGACAAGAGCAGCTCTCCGGTCAGCACGGTGAGGGCCGGGCTCTGGGGCTGCCTGGCGGCAAAGGCCAAGGCCTCTTCGGTGCTTCTGTTGTAACGGATGGCCTGGGTCAGGCCGTAGGCGACCCAGCCCGGAAAATCTTCGGGAATCTCAGGCATGCGGTGAAGGAGAAGGGCCGCCTCCAGCCAGCCACCGGCAAGGAAGATGGCGGAGAATGCCTCCGGACTTTTGATGAGGGCGGCCAGCTCCGGAGAGGGCTCGGCAGTGTCGGTGCCCAGTTGACGGAACAGGGGGTGGGAGCTGTCGGCGGACAGCGATCCCATGGGCTCCCTGGGGAAGGTACCCCATTTCCGAAATCGCAGGGCCGCCACCAGGGCTTCTTCTATTTCCGGGTTCCAGGAGCGGGTTTTAAAGGGGTTTCGTTCCAGCAGGAGCAGGGCCTGGTTCTCCTGGTCACGGGCAAGGTGGTCCACCACCCGCATCCAGAAGAGTTCCTGGCGGGTGGAGAGGAAGAGGTTGCGATCGGGGATCTGGAAAAAGGTATCGTTGCTCCACAGGCTTGTGGCAGGCAGGTTGCCGAACCAGACCAGAAGGGGGGTAAGACGCTCCTCCGGGTAGGTGGCCTGGGTCCAGTCCCGGTCCAGGGGGGTGGCCATGCGACTCCAGAACATGGCCTTGAGCCAGAGATACCCCGGAGCCGTCGGGGTCAGGCCCCCTTCCCAGGTGGCCAGGGCCAGGTTCGGGTTGCCCTGGCGTCGGTAGAATTCGGCCAGCTGGTCCCTGACCCGTGGGTTGTCCGGTTCGGCGAGGTGGGCCGCCACATATTCCACCCGCGCTTCGGCCGGTTTTCCGAGCTGCTCCAGAATCTGGGCGCGGAAGAGGCGGATGTCGCTGTTGTAAGGCGCCAGCAGGGAGGCCTCTTCCAGGTAGCCCCAGGCCTCTTCCAAATGGTCCGGGGCGCTGAGAAGGGCCAGGCGAATCAGCCGGACTGTCTCGGTGTCCACATCGGCGCGTTCCTCGTTCAGCAGGGCAAGGGCGGCGTCCCGCTTGCCTTCCACCAGAAGGGCGTCCACGTCCAGGGCAAGCCAGGCCCCGGCATTGGTTTCCCGGCCTTTCCAGCTCTGGCGCAGGGCATTGTAGGGCTCTTTGTTGCCTGTCTGGAGTAAGGCCCGGCAGACAAACAGGGCCGCCTCCTCATGGGGCAGGAAGAGGTGGGGGTGTCGGTCGTAGAGATGCAGGAGTCTCGGGACGTTGCGCATATCGAGGTGGGCCCTGATTTCCAGGGTGGCCTTGTGTTCCTGCAGGCTGTCGGAATCCTGGGGCAGGACGCGCCGCAGAAGGGCCAGTGCCTCCAGGGGCTTCTCTTCGGTGAGGAGGGCTTCGGCCCGTTTCAGGGTCTCCATGGCCCGCTTCTCTTGCGCGTGGCTGCGCCAGACAGCGCTGCCGAGGCCCACCAGGATGATCAGAAGGACAAGGACACCAACGACAGAGATCACTGTGTTTCTTTTTTTCATGACGCCTCCGTGTGAAAGGCTTTACGCAACAGGCAAAAGGTTGATGGGCGCCCGCCGTCCCTGGTCTCGCAAGAGGCCATGCTGACGGCGTGCATCGGGTTGTGGTCAGGCGGCCTGCTTTTTCCGGTGGACGGTGAAGGCAATGATCAGGAATGAGGCCAGGGTCAGGAGTGTGGCGGGCTCTGGAACGGAGGCCAGGGCCGCCACGTTGGCCGCTCCGATGTCCACGGCAAAAAGGAGGTCGTTGAAGTCCCGGTCCCCGCCGCCGTAAAGGTCTTCAAATCCCACGAGGAGGTATGGGCTGGAGGGCATGGCGTAGGCCACCACGTGGTCGATGCCGTCGGGGTTGGTGGAGATATCCGTGGAGTAGGTCATGGTGCCGCCCCTGGCGCCGTTGGCGATGAGGAAGAAATCAAGCTGGGTGTCGGCCTCAAGGGTTCCGATGTCCACGAAGTCCCCGGGGTACAGGGGGTACCAGCGGCTCCGTGATTGGGAATTTCCCGGGCCCGGGTCGTAGGAGGAGACGCGGCTGGTGGCGTCGGGGAAGATGAGCTGAGGGTCCCCGGAGCTGATGCCGCTCCCCTGGGTATTGAAGCCCAGGGTGTTTTTGTACCCCGCCCCTTCCCCCACAAAGTAGACACGGGCTTCGGATTCGGTGCAGAGCTTGAGCTTGGATGGGTCCAGAGCGATGCTCGTGGTGTCGTTGATGGAGACGTTTTCTCCCAGGTTGGTGTTGATCCATGAGTTCATGGAGGGCAGGACATCGCTCTGGAAGAGGGCGGATGACTCATCAGAGGCCGCCCGCATGACGGGGCCCGCAATCCACAAGGCAGGGCAAAGGACTGGATGGGTGACTCCTTGGCCGGGCTTGGGGTGGGCAGGGCCAGCAGGAGCAGGCCCAGGATGGCGTAACGTGTCGTATGGTTCATGATGGTATCCTTAAAAACGTGTGTTTATGGGTTGGGTCGGGTAACGCTCAGGGAACCCGGATGTTTGTTTACGGTTTGGATGAGGTTCTCAGGTGATTGAGGATCAGCTCCATGATGGCCGCTGCATCGGCTTTTTTCTGCGGCGACTCCCGTGTGGGAGAAAGGGTGTGTTTCAGGCGGATCAGTCCGTTCCAGAGGTATTCCACGGCCATGGCGGCCAAAAGACGCGTCCGGCCGTAGCATTTCTGGTAATACCTGCACTCGCTGGCGATGCGGATGGCAAGGCTCTGGCGCCCGTGGGTGGAGATGCGCCCGGGGGTCTTGAGGGTGCTCTGTCCCCCGATGTGGACCACCGAGGCGTGGGGGTAGAAGACGACGTCCCAGTAGGCCCTCTGGGCGGCCAGGCAGTAGTCGATCTCCTCAAAGTAGAGAAAGTAGCCGTCGTCCAGAAAGCCGATGGTCTCCATGGTTCGCCTGCGGATAAGGAAGAAGGCCCCCACCACCCAGCCCACTTTGCGGGGGGTGCTGTGGTCCCACCAGGTGTAGTCCACCTTGCCGAAAATGCGGGATGCGGGAGGCGTAGCGGCAAGCCCTGGAAATCTAGAAGAGTTGTTGATGGGGCCCGGCAGGCTCCGGGCCGAGGGCTGCAGGGTGCCGTCCGGGTTGGTGAGGCGGCATCCCAGGATTCCGGTGCGGGGGTTGGCGTCCATGTAGGCCATGGTTTTTTCAAGGACGCCGTCTTCGATGAAGGCATCGGAGTTGAGCAGCAGGATGTAGCGTCCCGAGGCCCTTTTCATGCCCGGGTTGTTGCCCCCTGCAAAGCCCACGTTGACGGGCAGCCGGATGAGGGTGACCTCCGGGAATTCGGCCTCGATCATCTCCGGGGATCCATCGGTGGAGGCGTTGTCCACCACGATGACTTCGCGCCTGACCTCTCCGCCGTGGTCCCGCACGCAGGCCAGGCACTTCCGGGTCAGCTCACGGGTGTTGAAGGAGACGATGATGATGGACAGATCTGTTTTTTGTGCCATGGGTCACTCCAGGAGGTGGGCGTCGGTAAAGAGGTCGAGCCCCAGCAGGGTCTTGATGAGATAGAGCAGAAAAAAGCTTCCCGAAAGAACCACACACAACAGCAGGATCAGGATGGCGGCGGCTGTGAGGTTCCCCCTGAGCCGGCCCTGCTCGGGAGACGCCCCGGGGACCGGCTCGCGTCCCATGAGAATCCCCAGGAAAAAGACCTCGCCGAAGAGCCTCAACGGCAGGATGAGCCGGAAGATGAGCTCACGCTCGGCGGGTGGGGCCGTCCCGGAGGGCTGCCTGTCCGCTTCAGGAGGGATGGTTCGCATCGGCGGTCTCCTGCTGGCCCACGGGGTCCGTCGGTATGAGGCCGCTGGGCTCCGGCAGCACCTCCAGGCGCCTGCCCAGCTTGAGGCGCTCCAGCTGCCAGGCCCTTAAGGAGGCCTTGAAGCCGGGGTGGTTGTACTGACGGGTCCGTGTGACCCAGCCCTGGAGGTACCCGGCGATGATGAGAAGCCCGCCGATGACAAAGGGGCGTTCGATGACACGGTACAGCCCGGCAACGAGGATGTAGAGGGGGTGGGTGCCCATGAAGTACTGGCCCCAGCCCCAGCGCAGGCGGCCGTGGTAGATGCTCTTGTGGGACGATCCCATGATCCGGTGGTCGGTGATCCTCAGAATCGGGGTGTTGAAGCTGCGGGTGCGGTAGCCCTCCATGCGGCACCGGTGGAAGGTGATGCCGTCCCACATCACCTGGCGGGTAAACCCTCCGATGGCCTCGAAGCAGCTGCGGCTGAGGCACAGGACCCCGCCCAGGACGCTTTCGTCGGTGATGCGCTCTTCCACCATCCGGCCGTCCCCCAGATCAAGGAACAGCTTTCCGCTGGCAGCCCCCAGGTAGGGATCCTGGCGGAAACGGCTGAACAGGGTCTCAAAATAAGTGCGGCCGACGGTTAGGTCCCCGTCCATCTTGCAGATGAAGTCGTAGGAGGTGGCGGCGATGGCCGCATACCCGTCGTAGAAGGCCTCCACGACCCCGGCACCCACTTTTCTCTCCCCGCGGTTGGATCGCCTGACGTACCGGATAAAGGGGTGGGTTTTGGCCGCTTCCCGGATGATATCGGCTGTGCTGTCCGTGGAGCCGTCGTCCACCAGGATGTATTCTGTTGGGGGAATGGTCTGGGACGCGACGCTGGCGATGGTGGCCGGAAGGTACGCTTCTTCGTCGCGCACCGGTGAGACCACGATGTAGCGGGGCGGGTTGCCGATGGGCCTTTTTTGGCGGGGTGGAAAGGGCCGTGGGAACGAGGCCCGCCGGATCAGACGTGCCAGGGCCGCCGTGTTTGCGCCCTGGTGGAACTCCGCCTCCACCTTGCCCCGGCCGTTTTCGGCAAGGCTCTTCCGCAGATCGGGGTGGGCCAGCAGGAGCTTGAGGGATTCAGCCAGGTCGTCCTCGTTGTCCGGTTCGCAGAGAAGGCCTGTGGTGCCGTCGTCGATGAGTTCCGGGATTCCTGAGATGGCCGTGGAGACCACCGGGACCCCGGAGGCCATGGCCTCCATGAGCACCACGGGGATGCCGTCCATGTCTCCCTGATCGTCCCGCCTGCAGGGGAGCACAAAGGCGTCGAGGCCGGTCAGCCAGCCCGGCACCTCTGTATGGGGCAGTGCCCCCTTGAAGGTGACCTCTGCGGAAAGGCCCAGGTCCAGCACCCGTTGCTGGAGAGCTTCCTTCATGGGGCCGTGGCCTGCCATCTCCAGGTGAAAGGCGATGCCCTGCCGCTTGAGGATGGCGCAGGCCTTGATGAGCTGGTGGAACCCTTTTTTTTCCACCATACGGCCGATGCTGCCCAAAAGGGGCGGCGTGGCCAGTTCCTTGGGGGGCCTGGCCTCAAAGAGAGAGGGATCCACCCCGCAGCGCATGACGTGGATGGCCTCTTCCGGTGCTCCTCGAGAGATGAGGTAGCGCAGGTTGAACTCGGAGATGGTGGCGGCAAAGGCGGCCCGACTGACCTTTTCCTTCAGCAGCCAGGCCCGTTCAAAAAGGTCGTTGGCGTGGGCCGTGAAGCTGAAGGGGACCCCGCCCATGATCGAAGCGTACATGGCCAGGTCCGTGGGGATGTGGGCAAAGTGGGTGTGCAGGTGCTCACATCGGTTGGCATCGAGGATGTCGGCCAGGTGAGAGGCCCTTGCCCAGCGGTAACAGAGCCCGGCCGCGGTGCGTGAGAAGGGCCCCACCCGCACCAGGTCCCGTACCAGGATGTTGATGGATTTGGCGTACCTCACGGGTCGGGTTGCCACCCGCTTGAGGTGGGACCAGAAGAGGGAAAACCCTGATTGATCGTAAAGGTAGCAGGTGACGCGGCCCAGTCGTTCCGCCTCACGGCCGGTGGCCGGGGACGTGGGGCGGTGCACCGAGATGGGCAACACGGAAAACCCCTGGGTCTCCATCTCCAGAAGTTCTCCGGTAACAAAGGTGGCCGACAGGGCAGGAATTTCCGGGGCCAAGTATGCGATTTTGTCTTTCATGGGGACCCTTTTTGCCTTTCCCGGAGCACGGTGGCCGGAGCCCCGGCTGCCAGGGTGTGAGGGGGGATATCTTTGGTGACCACGCTGTTGGCGCCGATGATGGCGCCGTCGCCGATGGTGACTCCGGGCAGGATGCAGCACCCTCGGCCGATCCAGACGTCCCTGCCGATGGTGATGGGCGTTGCGGTGTGGGGTTGCAGGCGCATGGGGGTGCCCATCTCCGTGCCGTGGTTGGCATCGCGGATGGACGTAAACTCGCCGATGATGGTAAAGGTGCCGATGCGGACCTGGGCATAGCTGGCGAGGGTGGTACCCCGGTTGATGCGGACGTTGTCTTCCAGGATGATTTTTCCTGTCTCTTCGGTGGTGAACTCGCACTCCCTGCCGATGCGGCACCCTTTGCCCAGGGCGATACGTCCGGTACCGATGACGCGGACGGGCCCGTCGCATTGAGTGGAGGGGTCGGTGCCGGGAAGACGAGCCATGAACCGGGCCGTGTAGAGGTGGCGGGGCAGGGCGAGGCTTGCCGGAGACACGAAGCGGATGAGTCGGCTGAGCACACCCAGGGAGATGTTTCTGAGATGTTGCTTTATGGGGGACTCCATAGTCGGCTCCACAACGGGATCATGGGTTTCGGGGGCGTGATGTCAGCCAGCTTGGCTTTTTCTTCCGGGGTCAACAGGCGGTGGCGCGTCAGAAGCAGCAACAGCACGGCCAGGAGCAGGTGGACACAGCCGAAGAGGGCCAGGAAAAATAGGCCGGACCACCGGGAGAAGGCCCCGGAAGCCCAGATATTTTGGCAGAGAAGCAGGCCGGGCAGTCCCGCTGCAAAGATGACCAGCACCGGGGGCACGGTCTGGCCGATGAAGGTTTTCCAGGGGATTTCAAACAACCGGTTGGCCACGAACAAAAAGTAGATGGAGCCTGTGGCCTGGGCCAGGGTGTAGGACCAGGCCGCGCCTTCCAGGCCCGCCAGGTGGATGAACACCGGGGTGAGGGCAAGGAGCATGGTGGCGGAGATGGCCATGTACCGGATCTCGTAGCCGGGGAGCCCCATGCCCCGGACGCAGGCGGTGCCGGAGCCGGTGAAGAGGTTGATGAGGGTCCCCAGGGCCAGGATCTGCATCACCCGCGCCGGGTCGTCATACCCCGGTCCCACCCACACCTCGATGATCTGGGGGGCGAAAAAGATGAGAAAGGCGTAGGGCAGGGCCGAAAGCAGCATGATGTAACGGGTGGCCCGCAGGTACATGCCCCGGAGCTTTCTGTGGAGCCCGCTCCCCTCCAGATGGGAGGCCGCGGGCATGAGGGTCCCGGCCACGGCCGACGGGAGCATCATGCCGATGTTGGGAAGCTTTCGCCCGATCTCGTAGAGGCCCGCAGGGCCCAGGTGGAGCATCCGCGTGATAAAGATGCGGTCCACCGAATTGATGAGAAGGGGGAAAGAGTTACAAAGGCTCATCTTGCCGCCGAAATTGCCGAAGGCCTTGAGGGCTTCGAGGCGGAGGTGCCGAAATCGCACAGAGAGAAAAGGAAACACCCGGTGGGCGAAGAAAATGGTGGAAAGGATGATGAGCCCGAAGCGGATACCATAGGCCCAGAGCAGGGAAAAGACCCCCATGCCCAGGCGGAAAAAGAGGAGCAGGAGAATGAGCTCCACCACTGAGGCGACCAGGTGGATTTTCCGGACCAGGGCAATCCTCTGTTCGCCCTCCAGCACGCACTGGTACCCGGCCAGGCTGAAGTTGAGGACGAAGATGGCGGCGGTTCCCACAAAGAGCCGGTGGGCCGTGCGGCTGAGCTCCGGGTTAATGCCGAGGACTGGGATGAGGAAGGGCAGCCCGGGCAGAAAGAGGAGAAACAGGAGGAGCCCCACCCCCAGCATGGAGACGATGCCCGTGGAGAGGAGCTGGTTGACCTTGTGGTCTTCCCCCCGGGACCGATAATCGGCGGCATACCGGATGTAGGTGTTGTTGAAGCCGAAGGCGGTTAAGGCCAGGTAGGAGAGCACCACAAAGCAGTAGGCCCAGAGCCCGTACTCCTCAATGGTGATGTAGGAGAGAATAAGCGGTGTCAGGACAAGGCGGCTCCCCAGGTACCAGACGTTGTAGATGATGGTGAACAACGAGTTCCGGGAGACGGTCCTGGCGATGTTTTCTTTGTCGTTCATGGCTTGGGTAGGATCCTTGAGATTTCTGTTGCCATGGTGTGTCCCCAGACCTCCCAGTTGAGGCGTTCTTCATAGCGCCGCCTGCTTTCTGTGTTCAGGCGCATGTAGGTGGAAGGGTCCAGGGCCGTCTCCCGGATCAGGCGGGAAAAATCGGCCCCGCCGGCCGCCGGGGGCAGGAGGTGCCCGTTGACCCCGTTTTCCACGATGGTGCCCACGCCCCCGACATCCGTGGCATAGACGGGCAATCCGTAGGCGGCGGCCTCGCAGAAGACCACACCATTCGGCCCGGGGGGGTGGGCAAAAGCAAGAGGTGGGAACGGCTCAGCACCTCCTCGAAGCGGGCCCTTTGCTCCGGGATGTTTTTGTTGAGGTACGGGATCACGGTCATGCGTTCGTGGCGGAAGGGGGCCGGGGGCACGGTGCCGCAGACCGTGAGCCGGGCGTCCACGCCGTGTTCGAGGAGGTCCAGCAGGGTATGAAAGGCGATCTCCCCTCCTTTTCGTTCCCACTCCTTGGCCAGAAAGAGAAGCTCCAGGCGGTCTTTGATGTGCCTGCCGAGGCAGGCTTCCCTTACGGGCGAGGTGTCCAGGTTGGCGCCGAAGGGGATGACCCGCACCTTGTCCGGGTCCGCGGCGTAGGAGTGCATGGCCGACCGTGCGGCCCAGTGGGACGGATAGACCAGCAGGTCGGCCCGGTCGATGACAGCCTGTTCAAACCGGTGTTCCGTGACCGCGGCTTTCCCCATGGACGAAAAAATGGGGTAGACCTCCTGCATGAGGGCAAAGGTGGCATCGGAGATGTAGACCAGAGGAATGTCGCTTTCAATGTGGGCCGCTTCCACGCTGGCCGCAGGGGCCAGGAGCAGGTCGAACTCTTCCCGGTCCAGGCGCCGGTCGATGCGCCTGCCGAAGTATTGGGACGCCTTGACGGTGCGCTCCGGGTAAGTGCGGAGGCCGGTGACGTGGCGGCGGATGGTGGCCAGCCGTTTTTTGAGGCGCTGATGGGGCACGGCCAGGGGGCCGAGCCAGGTCAGGGAATGAGCAAGGGGCTCCAGGGCCTTGACGATGAAGTAGGTGGAGCCGGACCAGGTGCGTCGATCCCGGGGGTCTCCGGGGCTGACCACGGCGATGCGGAGCTGGGCTGGGGCCTGGGGCACGTCCTGGCCTGGCTGCGAGGAATGGGTCATTGGTGCGCCTCGTCATCGGTGAAGAAATGGGCCACGCGGGCTTTGCGGAGTGCGGCTTCACGGTGCGGGTCATAGATGTGGGGGCCTTCTCCGGCAAGGAGGGAAGACCAGGGCAGGGACTCGGTGGCCGCGTGGATCCGGTCCCGATAGTCTTGCGTGGTGCAGATGCGGCGGGCAGGGTTCCCCGCCCAGACCTCCCCGTCGGGGATGTCCCGGGTGATAACGGAGCCCGCCCCGACAATGACGTCGCTGCCCACGGTGATGCCGGGAAGCACGGTGGTGCGGTTGCCGAGAAACACGTGGTCCCCGATGGTGATGGGGGCCACACGGTCCAGGTGGGAGGCGTCCCGGGCGTTGAGCATGATCACCGAGGCGTCATGGCAGAGGAGCTGGCAGCCGTCGGTGATCCAGACGTTGTCGCCGATGGCGGTGAGGTAGCCGTCCGGCAGCCCTGCGTTTTTGGCGATGAAACAGCCTGATCCCTGGCGCCTCAGCGTCCCCTTCTCTTTGAGGTATCGGGCGTAGGGAAAGCCGCTTGGGATGAAAAAACGAAGGCGGATTCTTTCGATGAGGGTCTTCACGTTATCCCGTCCCCTGAAACGAGGTTTTTACCTGGCGGTAGTAGTTGTCCATGGCCTCCCGGTAGTACCGGCCCCGTTGGAAACTGACACGGTTCAGGACCACGGAGATGGCCTTGACCTCCAGGCGGTCGAGGGTATGAACGGCCCGTGCGAGCTCTTTTTCCACCACGGAGCCGGACTCCACCACCAGGATGGTGACATCCGAGATGTGGGTGAGGAACCGGGCGTCCGTGGAGAGCCACAATGGGGAGGAGTCCAGAAGGATGTAATCGTAATCGCACCGAAGGCTCTCGATCATGGGAGCCATGCCGATCTCCTGGAAGATGCTTTTGTCTGTGCCCGGCCAGCTGCCGAAGGGGAGGATGTGGAAGGGAAAATCGCTGTCGGTGATGATGGCGTCCTGCAGATCGCAGCGGCCCTCCAGAACGTCCCACAGCCCCAGGGTGTCTTCGGAAAAGAGGTCCCGACTCACGGGGCTCCAGACGTTGAGGTCCACGAAGATCTTGTTCTTGGCCATGCCGGGCAGGGCGGTGAGTGTGTTGAGGAGAAAGGTGGAGACCCCCTGTTTGCCGTTGAGGGAGAGGCCGTTGTAGACCCGGGATTTATGCTCGGTGTTCTCCTTGGCGATGGAGAAGGCGATCTCCTTGAACTGTTCGGAAATTCGTGAAAATGGCGTGTCCAGGCACATTCTGTGGCGATCCTCTGCCGCTCCCTGGTCCTGGGCGGCGTCCATGATGTGACCGGTGGGGGGAAACCCCAAAACCCGCTGGATGTCCTGGATGCTTCGAAGGTTCGGGTCAATTTTGTCTTTGGTCACGGCATAGCCGATGCCGGCAAAAAAGCTGAGAAGGACCACCACCACGGCCATCTTGACCCGTTTGCCCGTATCGGGCTTTTCCGGGGATTTGGCCCGGGTAAGGATGCTGGCCCGGCCCGGTGAGCGGGACTCCACTTCGATCTGGTCGATGCGCTCCTCGATGCGGAGCAGGGCGTCCTGAAGACGGTCGATTTCCCGCCTGAGGGTGGACGCTTTCATCATCTGGGTGTTGACGTCCGTGGCCTTGTGCTCGGCGGCGGTGAGTTCCTCGATGAGCCGCTGTTCAGCGCTCAGGGCCGAGGCAAAGAGCATCTCCTCTTCCAGGATTTTTTTTCGCTGGTCGGAGAGGAGCTTGCCCCGGACGGCCTCCTGACCTCCCGCCCGTCTGAGGAGGTTCTCCTGGACCTCATAGAGTCGGGTGAGGTTTTCTTCTATCTCTTTCTGTCCGGGTGGTTCTCGTTGACCCCGGACAGGGTCAGGCGCATGTCCTGAGCTTTTGCAGAGCTGGATGGTTTCGGTGGCCCAGTCCTTTACCGTCGTCCACATCTGCCGAGATGTCCAGCTGTTGGAGCTTGACCATCTGATTCCCCAGCTCCCTAAGCCGGGTCTGGGTCTCGATGCGCCGCGTCTTGGCCTTTACCAGCTGCTGGGTAAGGTCCACCACGGCCTGGAGGTAGACGTAGATGTTCTTCTCATCGGTGATCCCCACGGCATACTTGGCCGAGATGCTCTCCAGTACAGCGTATTTTTCAGCCAGGACCTTCTCCTGCTCTTCGCGCCGTCCTTTGAGGAACCCCAGCCTGGAGCCGTCCTTGTTGAACCGTTCCAGCCGGGTGTGTTCGATGTAGGCCGCTGAGACGGCGTTGAGGATTTCGGCAAGCCCACGTCCCCTCCGGCTGAACATGGACAGGGAGAAAAGCTGTGTGTCCCGGAGCTGCTTGATGGCCAGGCGCATGGCAAGGCGGTCCACGGCCTGCTGCATGGTTTCATCCGGGAATTTCCAGTTTGTGCCCGTCTCTTCCACCTCTTCGATGGCCATGGAGAGGACGGCGTAGCTTTTGACGATGTTGATCTGGGTCCGCACATAGTCGTCGTAATAAGGGGTGATGGAGGCCTCTTCCTTGCCGTAGAGGATCTTGGGGATCACCGGTTCGATTTTCAGGACCGCCTCGCTGTAATAAACGGGCTTGACCTTGAGCCAGACCGCCGGAACGCCCAGGGCCAGGATGCTCAGGGCGATAAGGCACACCATGGGCAGGTGGTTGAGGAGGCTCCCAACCGGATCGATGGGCTTGGCGGGAAAGGCCGGGACAGATTTGTTTTCCGGTGTTTCCATGGCAGGGGCGGTCTCGATGGGTGTCGTGGGGCATGGGACGTGGGGTCAGTCTGTCAAGGTGTCGTGGATGATGGTACCGCTGATGAAGGTGCGCAGGAACGGGTCGATCTGGCGCAGATAATAGTTGAAAGTGGCTATTCCTTTTCTCGGGATATAGATGATGTCGTTGTCCAGGAGCAGGAAGTTGTCGCTCAGGTTGCCCGTGGCCAGCATCATGTCCATGTCGATGGTTTTGACTCCCTCCTGCCCTTCCATCTCCCGGATGAGACGGATTTCGTCGGTCTGGCCATCCTCGGTGGGGCCGCCCGCCAGGTTGATGGCATCCAGTATGGAGAGGCCTGTGGTCTGGATCTGGTAGGAACCGGGGTTCTCTACTTCCCCCATGACAAAGACCGCGGCGTCCATGGACTCCGGAATATAGATGATGTCGTTGTTGGCCAGGCTGATGTTGAGCTTGAGGTTGGCCCGCTGCAGGAGCTTCAACAGGTCGATCCAGATGATCTGGTTTTTGCCGCGGACAATGTAGCATTTTGAAAGAAAGATGGTTTTATCCCGGGTGGGAAGGCCCCCTGCCATGGCCAGGGCTTCCAGGAGGGTTGCCTGACCGCTGAAATGAATGACCCCCGGATTTGCAACCCTTCCGAGAACATAGACCCGGTTGTTCATGTACTTGATGATCTTTACCGTGGCGATGGGCTCTTCGTAGAACTCCCGGTAGAGATCCGTGATGATGGTGGAGGCTTTTTTTCGGTTCATGCCTCCGATCTTGAACTCCCCCAGCATGGGCAGGGTGATGTTGCCGTAGGGCCCCACCACGTGTTCCCCGGAGAGCTTGGGGCGGTTCCAGACGTCCACGGTGAGCAGGTCCCCGGAGCCGATGATGTACTCATGGGTGAGGTTGGCCTCGTGGAGCCGGATCACCTCGGGGTCGGCAAAGGGGATCTCTGTGCGGAAGCTGCTGCGGGAAAAGGGGGTGTCGTCGGGGATTTCCAACGGCTTGGGGCCGCAGGCGCAGATCGAGACAAGGAGCATTGCTGCGGCCAGGAGAGCGCGGTTTGCGGAAGGGCGGCGAGGAGCCTGGGGCATAGGGGGACCTTTCGGGACAGGTTCGATGGACGGCGGGGCCCTTGAGTCAGATGATGCGGGCAAAACCGAAGCGGGCTGGCACCGGCTCTTCGGCTTCCGATGCTGTTTCCCGGGGCCGGGTGAGGATCAGGATCTGGCCGATGCCGGCCAGCATGTAGAGGTACTGGACGCTCTGGGCTCCGGAATAGACGGTGGCCTGGGAGAAGATGGCGCAGACCCAGCCCGCGATGAGGCACCAGCCCAGGCGCCCCCAGGGGTCGTCCCAGGCTGTTTTCTGGGCGTAGAGGATCATGCGGATCAGCATACCGAAGAGAAAGACGAGGTAGAAGAAGAGGGCGATGACCCCTGAGGCCAGGGCCACGCCCAGGTATTCGGCGTCGATGGATTTCATCCCCTTCACCGACGGCACGGAGAAGCGTCCCCAACCGGCGTAGGGGCGCTCCATGACCACCTCGCTGTAGGCCTGCCACATCTCCTTTCGGTAGGCCACGTTCCTTTGTGCCTCGGTGGTGGCCGTGGCTCGGGTGACGGCGATGTAGTCGATGAACTTCGGCACGATGACCATCAAAAGGATCGCCCCGACGATGGAGACCACCGTGAGGATGGCGGCGCGGTTTTTGTTCCAGCCGTAGTAGATGACGGCAAGGCCCAGGAGAAATCCGATGATGGGGGCCCGGGAGATGGAGACGAAGATGCCAAGCGTATCGACAGCTCACTGATGATCTGGCCCTTGCGGCGGGTGGGGTAGTGGCCCTGGTTGTAGCACCAGATGGCCAAGGGGGCGATGAGGGCGAACACATAGCCGGCCACAATGGGGTGGGAAAAGGGCCCCAGGGCCCGTTTGAAGCCCCATCGGCTCATGACCATACCGGTGTCCCAGACCACGTAGGTGGGCCAGAGGCGCCGTAAATGTTCGTCGAAATGGTTGACGAACATGCGGAATTCGATGGCGTTCAAAAAGGCCACCACAGCCCCCACCACGGTCATGGCCCGGATCAGGGAGACAAGGGCTTTTCGGTCCACGGAGAAGCTCCGTACCAGCATATAAGGGACACAGATCCCCATGACGTTGTTGAAGAGAATTTTCTGGGAGATCTTGTAGGTGCTGTTGCTCCACTGGGCAAAGAAGATGGCAAAAACGTAGGCAAAGATAAACAGGTCCATCCAGTGATAATCGTACCCGTCGAATCCCTTCATGGCCCAGGCCGCCAGGATGGGTACCAGGGCTGCGGACCAGAAGTAAAGCTCGGGCACCCCGCTGACCACCTTGACGTTAAAATAGGCGGGGAAGAAGGTGAGGGCCGGCAGGAACGAGAGGATGAAGACCTCCCGGGGCGAGCGGGAAGCAAGGAGAATGGCGCTGACGATGAGGGGAAAGAGGACGGTTTTATCCATGGGCCTTAGGTAAAGAAGGAAAATCAGGTAATAGGTAATGGGGAAAGCAGGTAACAGGGACGGCAGGTGATAGGAAAAACGGGAAATAGGAAAAACAGGCGATGGGGGAACAGGGGGATAGAGAATCGGGAGAGGTGAAGGGGAATGGGGAGATGTGCAGGGTCAGGAAGAGCCGGGGCGTGGGATGACGCCCAGGAGCTGGCCTGCGTATTTGAGCAGGAGTTTTGCGTCGTAGAAAAGGCCTGAGGAGACGGTGTAGACCGTTTCGGCGGCGTAGAGTTCGTCTTCATCGGGATAAGGCCCGAAGTGGAGCATGGCCTCGGTGACGAGGCCCCCTTTGCCCGTGAGGGTGATCTGGCGCCAGTCTTCGGGCAGGGACCGGATGGCGTCGGTGCTTCGTGGGCCTATGCCCACCAGGCGCATGCGGCCTCCGGCCACGTGGATGAGGCCGGGGAGAAAGACAAGGAAGAAGTGCCACCACCGGGCCTCCCAGGTGGCGGGGTCCGGTCCCTGGGCCTCGCAGGTGGCAAAGGCAAAGGTGTGCCAGTGGGTTTCGTCGGCCAGTGCGGGGAGGCTCACCACGTCCCGGTGCGGTCGGCAGGGACCTTTCCTGGACAGGGTAAGGATCATCAGTGTGATGAGGAGCAGGGGCGCGAAGAGCACCAGCAGCAGGAGGCCCGCCAGCCGAGATCCCATCCTGGCGAGGCGGTGCCGGAGTTCGTTTTCGGCCAGGTTACCGATGATAAAGGCATCGGTGACGGTGAGTTCCGATCCGATGGAGGTGTTGACCAGGCAGTTCTTGTCCACCACGGAGTCTTCCAGTGAGAGCTCCTTGCCGATGTAGCTCATGGGCAGGACCACGGAATCTTGGATGCGCGTTTTTTCGTCCACCACGCACCCTTTGGCCAGGACCGCGTAGGGACCGATCACTGCCAGCCTGCCGATGCGACATCCCTCGTCCAGATAGACCGGCGGGGTAATGCGGGCCGTGGGGTGGATTCCCACATCCCGGGAGAGCCAGACACTGTCCTCCACCTCCCGGGCGTCGTGCATGAGGTAGGGCACGCCTTTGTCCAGAAGGGTTTGGGTGGCCCCAAGGAGCGTGGCCGGGTCCCGGATCGTCAGCACGGAGGCAAGGGACTCTTCCCTGGCCCCTGCATTGAGCAGGGCCGCTTCGAGGGCGGCGGCATCGGTGGGGACCTCCATGTCTATACCGAAGCCGCTTGGGAACACAGCCCAGCCGGACCACTGCATGTTGGGCCCCTCTCCGTGGATGAGGACCAGGGGGGCGTCTTCGGCTTCGGGCAGCGTCTCCACCAGCGGAAGAACCTCGCCGCAGGCCAGGATGAGGGGGGCTTTCCGGGCTGATGCCAGGGCGTCCACCAAGGGGCGGTACGGGTGCTCCGGATCCCGCACGAGATGGTATCGGAACCGGCACCCCCAACGCTCCCCGGTGCCGAAAAATGCCTCCACCTTTTCAGGGCGGTGGCTCAGGACAAACTCGATTTCCGTGGCACCCCATCGCACCAGGGATTCCACCCCGTGCTGGAGGAAGGGCCGGTCGAGAAGGGGAAGCATGGCCGCGCCGAATCGCTCCGAGAGCACAGGGGCATGGTCTACCCCGCGCGTGGCGATGACAATGGCCTTCATCTCAGTACGCCCCCCGCCCGAAGAGGACCGCGGGGATGGTTTTGAGCAGGATCTTCAGGTCGGTTGCGATGCTGCGGCTTTCAATGTACTGGAGGTCCAGTTCCACCTGGCGGTGGAAGGGGATGTCTCCACGACCACTCACTGCCCAGATGCTGGTGAGGCCCGGGGTGACGTCCAGGCGACGCCTGTCGGCCAGGGTGTAGAGGGCGACCTCCCGGGGCAACGGCGGCCTGGGCCCCACAAGGGACATCTCTCCTTTGAGGACGCACCAGAGCTGGGGAAGCTCATCAATGCTGAACTTTCGGATGATCCTGCCGATGCCGGTGACTCTGGGGTCTTTTTTCATTTTGAAGGTGATGCTCTCCTCGTGATCGCTTTGGTCCAGAATCGCATCCTTGGCGGTCTCTGCGTCCACCACCATGGATCGAAACTTGGGGAAGGGGAACTCCCGCCCCCATTTGCCCACCCGTTTCTGCCAGTAGAGCACCGGCCCGTTATCCGTGAGCCGGATGGCCACGGTCACTGCAAGGAAAAGGGGGGAAAGCAGGATGAGGGCGGAAAGGGCGGCCAGGATATCGAAGCCGCGCTTGATGGCCCTGGCCCCACCGGTGACGGTCACCCAGGCGTATTTCTTCCTGGCAAAGCGCAGGCGCATGCGAAGGGTCCCTTTGCCGTAAAGGCCGTAGAGTTCCTCGATGAGTTCGGTTCGCCGACGGCCGTCGCTGTCCGGGGAGGTGAGCATGGGTTTACGCCTGTCTGATGGCTTCGTCGCGGTTCTCAAAGATGTCGATGATCCGGTGGATACGCACCAGCTCGAAGACGGCGCGTACCTGTTTCTGGAGGCCGCACACCTTGAGGTCCCCGTCATTGGCGTTGAGCTGGCGCAGGCAGGAGAGGATGGACCCGCACCCGGAGCTGTCCAGGAACCGGACGGTCTCGAGGTTGAGGACAAGGGTGGAACCCGGGGTGATCAGGGGGGTGATGGCTTCCCTGAATTCACGGGTGTTCCCGGCGTCCAGGGAGTCGGCCAGGATGTCCACCACAACGACGTCGTTGATGGGTTCGGAATGGATCTTCATGGGGCCCTTCTTTGTTGTGTGAAAGATGATTCTTGTTTGTAACTATTCAGTTCAACATTGCCTCCGTCGGCCCTGCCGGGGGGGCAAACGTGCGGAGCTTTTTTCCAAAAAAGCGACCCGCGGGAGGCAACTGAATCATTCCTCTTGTTTATCCATCACCAGCCGGAAACCGATACCGGCGTTGCGGTTGCACTCGGTGACGAAGAGGCGGTTGGCGGAGCGGCAGTCCCGGTCGTCGCTGCTCCAGCTCCCTCCCCGGATGACCTTACGGTCTCCCATGGACGGTCCCTGTGGGTCGATGCGGGGCTGGTCGCCGTAGGGACCTTCCCAGTCCATGCACCACTCCCAGATGTTGCCGTGCATGTCGTAGAGGCCCCAGCTGTTCTTTGCCTTCAGGCCCACCATGTGGAGACGGGTTCCGGAGTTGCCGATGTGCCAGCCCATGTGGTCCATGTTGGTGTCGTAGGCGCAGGCAAGCTCCAGCAGAGGGCCGTTGGCAAAGGCCTCCGGGCTTCCCGCCCGGCATGCGTATTCCCACTCCGCCTCCGTGGGGAGCCGGTAAAATCCTTCCGCCTCCTCCATGGCGTTGAGCCGCCGGATAAACTCCATGACGTCTGTCCAGCAGACGCGGTTCACCGGGCAGTTGGCCCCGCACTCCTTGTAGTAGGAGGGGTTGTGTTCCATGAGGGCATCCCACTGGCCCTGGGTCACCTCTGTGGTCTGCATGTAGAAGCCCCGGGTCAGGGTCACCTGGTTCTGTGTTTCGTCAGGGTCCCGTCCCGGTTCATCAGTGGGGCTGCCCATGATGAAGGTGCCCGGGGGGATCCAGGCGAACTCCATGCCGAGGAGAGTGCCGGTGCCAGATTCCGTGGGGGCGAGCTCTGCGGTGTCGGCACGTACGGCGGTGTCCGGGGCGTTCTGGGATGCCTGGGACAGTGGGGGGGCGGACACCGCAGGCTCCCGGGGGGACGGTTTTGCATAAAAGGCGATGAGGCGGGTGTGCTGGTGGCGCCTGTGGATGGCCGGGCTCCCGGTTTCCGGGCTGTTGGCCTCCCCCGTGCCGTATATTTCGTAAAACCCGTGGGGGGTGTTTACAAGGTAGTGGTCGATAAAGCGTTTGGGAAAGTGGGCACGCCTGGCGGAGAGGGCCAGGTTCTCCTTCGCTTCCCCCGGCGTCGAGGCCCTGCCGATGCTGATGAAAAGAATGGAGCGGCCTTTGCTCTCCCGGGCCAGGTAGTCCAGAAACCGTATCAGGCGCCTGTGCTGGAGGCTGTTTTCGGCAAAGCTGTCGGCGCCGGTGTCGTAAAAAAGGGTCAATTCTCCGGTGCCCTGGTGCTTGGCCGTTTTCTCGATGTGCCCGAGGATCCGCTGGGCAACCATGAGGTTTTCCCGGATGAGGCGCTTGACCTCCTTCTGTTTTGCGGCGTCTTCCAGGGTTGCCAGGTGCTCCATGGCGCTGTTGTGGTGGTTGCACAAAAGGGTGGCCAGCTTCCGGGCCTGGGCCTCGGAGGCATGACCCAGAAAAGTTCCGTCCGGCATGTCGATCGCCTCAAGGATCTCCTCGTCCGAAAGTGGGCGGTTGGTGTCGGCCCCCGGGCATTCCGGGGCGCAGAGAAACATCAGGAGACACAGGACAAGGGTCTTTGGGCGACGGGTCATGGCAGAAAGATGCAGAGGGTTGTGCGATTTCCCTCAGCGCTTGGGAGATATCGAAACTCATCCACTACCTCGGAGACGATGAAGAGCCCGAATCCTCCTTCCTGGGAGCCGTCGAAGAGGGGGGCCGGGACCTGTTCCGGGTCAAAGGGGGCACCGTGATCAAAGAAGCTGACACAGATGCGGTCCGGACCCACCTGTGCCCGGATGACGATGGTGTGGCCGGGGGCTCCCTTGTAGGCATGCCGGATGATGTTGGCCGCCACCTCGTTGGCAGCCAGCTCCATGCGGTTGACGGGGTCGTCGGCGATGCCGGCGAAGACGTCTCTCAGAAAGCGGCGCACGTCGGAAAGGACGTTCAGGTCGCTGGTGACGTCAAGGCATTGTTCGTTGATGTTGGGTCCCGGTCCGGGCATCGCATTTTATGTCCGTGGCGTATGGGCTGATGGGTGAATGTCTGGGGCGCTGTACAAGGATGACTGCGTCTGTGCGCAGGCATGATCAATGACTATAGCTCCGCCCTTTGCTTTACACAAGGGGGGCGTTACCCCTGGGAAAAGCCGGAAAACCTGGAGGCCAGGTAGACATAGGCGGTCTTTCAACGGTGTTGGAATGCATCGTGTTTATGTGCGTAACGGGGCCTTGCCGAAAAGGGAAACTGACCGGAGAGCAAAGGGCAAAGGAACATTGATTACCAACGCATCATGAAAAGAGGACGTGGGGTTGCCGTGGGTGAAAAGGGCGATGTTTACTCTGTTTCTTCGGGCAACGGATATGAAGGCATTTCAGAATGGATGATGATGAGTTGATAAACGAATATCTCTATATTACTGGCAATTTCTCCATAAATCAACCTTTCGGTGCGGTTCGTCAAGCCATTGTTCGTTGGTGATGGGGCGGCACCTTCATGGGGCTGTCCGATGATTTTACGTATCCCTGCCTGGAAACATACCTCCAAAGGCAGGGATTCGGTTTTTTTCTGTTGGGCGATTGCACCGGCTGGGATTTCCAGTAAAATTGAAATGTTGTCTCTGAGGGTGGCTCCTGCGGGCGGGTTCTGATTGGGCCATGGGGAGTGATAAGAGCTTGTGCAGGTACGTGTCGGAGTGTAGAATACGTATTCTAAGCGGCAACCATCTGTACGGCCCATGATCCTATTTTTTACGCGCTCGCCCCTTTGTTGCGGCCGTCACACCACCGGCGGCGTCGGCAACAGATGATTTCAGAGACTCCAGGGCTCACACTCGAACACACAAGCACCCCCTCCTTTATCTCCATGCAGGGTTTTCCTCTGTCCGTTTTGCTGTCTCCTTGCGATACCTGAAGCGGCAGGAGAAGAGAATCCTTCCTTAACAAAGGGGTGGTCGAGCCCTGAATCCGGATATTTCGCCAGAAAGCGATCAATCTGACGTCGTATGACGTTACTCCAATGAAGGTTGCTGAGACATATCCGGTTTTAACGTTCCCTTTCCCGTTGGAACAGAACGAACCATTCATGCTGGGGACCACACATATGACACTGAACATTCTTGGATTGGATATCGGATCCGTATCGGCCACCGCCGTTGAGATGACTCCCGACAGGCAGATTGTGAAAAAAGTCAGCCTGCAGCACAAAGGTGAGATGACATCGGCAGTGGAGACCCTTCTGCAGGCCTTTTCAGAAAGCCGCATTGGCGCGGTGGCAGCCACAGATACCACCCCATCCCTGATTAAGGCCAATCGACGGTTTGACGGGCGTATCAGCCTGATCCATGCTGCAAAGCAGCTTCATCCCGAAGCACGAAACGTGCTGTCCGTGGGGGGCGAGCAGTTTGCCCTGATCCGTTTTGACGACAAGGGCAATTACGTGGACACCCGTGGCAATACGTCCTGTGCCGCGGGTACGGGGAGTTTTCTGGACCAACAGGCAGGACGCCTCAATCTTTCCGGTATTGAAGAGCTCTCCCGCATCGCCGAAGAGAGCAACGGAGAGTTTCCCGAGATCGCCTCCCGGTGTGCCGTTTTTGCCAAGACCGACCTTATCCATGCCCAGCAGGAGGGGTACTCCCTTGCCGAGATTTGTGACGGCCTCTGCCATGGCCTGGCCAAAAATATCGCCGATACCGTGTTTGCCTCACGGGAGCAAAAAGACCCCGTGCTTTTTGTGGGGGGCGTGGCCCTGAATCGCGCGGTGACCGGTCATCTGGAGTCCATTGCCGGGGTGCCCTTTGTTACCGACGAAATGGCCCTTTACTATGGCGCCGTGGGTGCTGCCCTGGAGTTTCTGGCCGGTGGGGCCATTGCCTGCGACGCCGAGCCCATTGCCATCCCCGGGGGCGTGCAGCAGCAGGAGTCCTTTGTGAAGGAGTATCACTACCCGCCCCTGGAACTGCACATGTCGGATTATCCCAACTTTTCAAGCGTTTCAAGCTACGATCTGCCCTTTGAGCATGACGGCCTCAAGAGCTTTGTGGAGGTGGATGTCTACGAGACGCCGACGGAGAAAACCCTGCCCGCGTTCCTGGGCATCGACATCGGCTCCACCAGCACCAAGGCGGTGGTGGTGGACGAGGCAAAACAGGTGGTGGCCGGGTTTTACACCCGCACCTCAGGCCGCCCTGTGGATGCGGTGTCAGGCATCTTTGAGGCGGTGGAAGAGGTTGAGAAAAAGCTCGGGGTCGCCTTTGACTGGAAAGGGGCGGGCACCACGGGTTCGGGCCGCAAGTTTATCGGGCGCATCGTGGGAGCGGACCTGGCCTTAGACGAGATCACCGCCCATGCCCGGGCTGCCTGCGAACTCAACCCCGAGGTGGACACCATCATCGAGATCGGGGGCCAGGACGCCAAGTTCACCACCCTGAAAAACGGGATGGTCACCTCCTCGGTGATGAACAACGTCTGCGCGGCAGGTACCGGCAGCTTCATCGAGGAGCAGGCCCTGAAACTGGGGTGCGATGTGCGGTCCTACTCCCGCCGGACCCTGGGGGTTCGCGCCCCCATGAGCAGCGATCGCTGTACGGTTTTCATGGAGCGGGACATCAACCACTACCTGGCCTGCGGGTTTTCCGTGGACGAGGTGCTGGCCTCGGCCCTGCATTCGGTCAGGGAGAACTACCTCATCAAGGTGGCGGAAGAGGGGCGCATCGGCGAGGTGATTTTTTTCCAGGGGGCCACGGCCAAGAACAAAGCCCTGGTGGCGGCCTTTGAGCAGCGCCTGAACAAGGAGATTCTGGTGTCCAAGTTCTGTCATCTTACCGGGGCCCTGGGCACGGCCCTGACTCTTCTGGACGAAGGGGCGCCTGCCACCACCTTCCGGGGCACGGGGCTCCACAAAGAGCATATTGCCGTCACCTCCGAGGTGTGCTCCCTCTGCAACAACAAGTGCAAGATCACCGTGGCCGATGTGGCCGGGGAGAAGGTGGCCTACGGATTCCTCTGCGGCCGCGATTACGAGTCCACCTCCTTTGTGAGCAGCAACAAAGCAGGGTTTGACCTGCTCAAGGCCCGCAAAAAGCTCCTTCGGGTTGAGCCGCCCACCTCGTATCGCCACGCCGAAGTCGTGGGCATCCCGGCAGCCCTTCACCTGCGCGAAGACCTGCCTTTCTGGAAGCGGTTCTTCTCCCTGCTCTCCATCCGCACGGTGACCAGCGAAGGGTTCAAGGCGGCGGTCAAGGAGGGGAAAAACCTCACCGGCGCCGAATTCTGTGCGCCCATGACGGCCCTGCACGGCCATGTGTCCCACCTGGTGGACAAGGCGGATTTTATTTTCCTGCCCTACTACATCGAGAACAAGAACCCGGAAAAGGGCGGACGGCGCCAGTACTGCTACTACACCCAGTTCTCTCCGGCCGTGCTTTCGGCCTCGGCCCTGGGGGGCAAAGCCCAGCTGCTGACCCCCACGTTGAAGTACCTCTATTCGGGGTTCCATACCCGGTACCGGCTCTACCGGATGCTCAAGCAGGTGACAAAACAGCCCGTGAGTTTTTTTGAGGTATCCACCGCGTACAACAAGGCCACCGAGTTCATGAAAGAGGCCAGGAAAAACCTGAAAGGGCTCTACGAAAAAGAGTTTGAACCCCGGGAGAACCTCTCGGTGGTGCTCCTCGGTCGGCCCTACACGGTGCTGTCCCGCCAGGCCAACAACCGAATCCCCGATATCTTTGCCGAGCGGGGCGTGAAATCCTTTTACCAGGACTGAGACCCGGTCAAAGTTGCCCCATGCTTGACGAACTGCACTGGAACTACGCGGCCAAGATCCTGGAGGCCGCGGAGACCGCCGCAGGGATCCCCGGTATCTACCCGGTGTTCGTCACCTCCTTCAAGTGCGCCCCGGACTCCTTTATCATCGATGCCTTTAAAAAGGTGATGGAGGCCAACAACAAGCCGTACCTGATCCTGGAGCTGGACGAGCACGACTCCAGCGTGGGGTATGAAACCCGCATCGAAGCGGCCATCCGCTCCTTTAAGAACCACTACACTCAGGCCCACAGGGACGGCTCCGGAGATTACTCCGTGGTGAACCCGGACCTGACCAAGGAGATGCGAAACAAGAACGTGGTGATCCCCAACTGGGACGCCATCACCTGCCGCCTCCTGGCCGAGAACTTAAGGCGGGAAGGGTACACCACCTACCTCATCGAGGAGACCCCGGCCACCATCCAGCAGAGCCTGAAGTTCAACACGGGCCAGTGCATCCCGGTGAACGCCATCGCCCAGGGGTTCATCGAGTGCATGGAGCAGAACCGGCTCAACCCGGCCGACACCGTGCTCTGGATGTCCCATTCGGAGCTGGCCTGTAACATCAAGCTCTACCCCCATTTTATCAAGAGCCACCTCAAGGCCCATGGAGGGGGGATGGAAGAGGCCGGCGTGTTTGTGGGAGAGCTCTCCTTCATCGACATCTCCATCCGTGCGGGGGTAAATACCTATTTTGCCTATCTATTCGGGGGGCTTTTGCGGAAGATGATCTGCAGGGTCCGGCCCTACGAGGCGGTTCCTGGCGCCACGGACAAGGTGGCCGAGCGGTCCATGGAGATCCTCTGCGACGCCATGGCCGGATACCGCACCAAGGAGAGCGCCGTCATCCAGGTGACCGAGCTTTTCGAAGGCATCGAGACCCGAAAGGAAGAGCGCATCAAGGTGGCCATCTTCGGGGACCTTTACGTGCGGGACAACAAGGTGATGAACCAGGACCTGATCCGGGTCATCGAAGACCACGGCGGCGAGGCCATCACCACCCCGTACAACGAGTACGCCAAGATGATCGCGGAAAAGTATTTCAGGAAGTGGTTTGCCGAAGGCAAATACATGAGCCTTATTTCCTACAAGCCCCTTCTGGCGGCCATGAACACCCTGGAGCGCCGATATTTGAGGTACTTTGAGCGGGTGCTGCCGGACGTGCACCACACCTACACCGACGACCCGGAGAAGATTCTGGCCCGGTACAACCTCTCCATGGAGAACACCGGAGAGTCCATGGACAACATCCTCAAAGTCCACTACATCAAGAAGCACTACCCGGACGTGGGCCTCTTTGTCCAGACCAGCCCGGCCTTCTGCTGTGCCTCCCTGGTCACCGAGTCCATGACCGAGACCATCGAAGCGGTCACCGGCGTGCCCGTGGTCTGCGTGACCTACGACGGTACCGGCGGCAACAAGAACCGCCAGATCATCCCCTACCTGAAGTACCCGAGGAAAGCCGAGGGCGCCCGGCGGGCAAGCGCCTGATAACCTGAAAACAAAAAGGCCGCCGTGTGTCCCTGGTGGGACACACGGCGGCCTTTCGCTTTAACGCGTGCCGACGGTGCCGGCAATGTGAGGCAGGGTGCGCTTGCGCACCGCAGAGACATCGTAACGGTCATGAAAATCCATGTGAGGGTTGGCTTTTCACGCAGTATAGGCAAGGCAAAAGACGTTGGTTTTCCGAGCAAATGGTGCGCGAGCACACCCTACAAACGTCACAACACGACCAGTCAACGTCATCCCTGCGGTCTGTGCTATATTGGGCTGAATTTTACGAGGTGACATTTACCGGATTAAGCACCCTTTCTTCCTTGCGTCACAAAGCCTCCATGGCTATTTTTCCCTTAGCCTGTAGCCCTTAGCCCTTAGCCCTTAGCCCTTAGCCCTTAGCCCTTAGCCCTTAGCCCTTAGCCCTTAGCCCTTAGCCCTTAGCCCTTAGCCCTTTCGCCTTCCCCCTTTTTTTCGCCCCTTGCAGGGGCGACCCCATCTTTTTCTTCTTTTTCTCCACGGAAAATCCGAATTTCCCCAGCTTTTTTCCCAGGCCCCTGTACTGGCCGTGGGCGTAGCAGATGGGCTTGGCCCAGTCCAGGTGAAAGGCCCCGGTCTCTTCGTCCAGGTAGCGGGTGTCGGCCATGACGTTGACCACTTCGCTGACGAACATATCGTGGGTGCCCAGGGGCACGATCTCCTTGACACGGCACTCGATGTGCAAGGGCGCCTCGCTGATGATGGGGGCATTCACCTTTTCGGCTTTGCCGGGGGTGAGGTGCATTGCTTCGAACTTGTTAAATTTCTTGCCGGAACGGACCCCGCACCAGTCCGTGGCCTTGGCCAGCTCTTCGGTGGTGAGGTTGATGACGTACTCGCCGGTGCGCTTCAGGATCTCGTAGGAGTGGCGGTTGGGCCGGACGGAGATGTAGCACATGGGCGGGTCCGAGCAGATGGTCCCGGTCCAGGCGACGGTGATGATGTTGTACTCTGCTTCGGTCTCGCCGCAGCTGACCATGACGGCGGGAAGGGGGTAGATCATGGTGCCGGGTTTCCAGCTTACTTTGGCCATTGTTATTACCTCTGTATGGATTGCGGGTGTCGGGAGAGATAGACCGGGGAGCCCTTAAAAAAAACTCCGGCGGCGAGGTGAGCCACCTACTAAAGCGCAAAGGCTTTCGAATTGTTAAGTCGTCTTATGCGCTATTTATTCCGGGCAAAGTCAAGCGGATTTCAAGCACCTTCGGTTTTAACAGAATTAAGGTGGAACAACCTTGGGCCCGTAGGGTGCGCTTGCGCACCATTTGGCCGCAAAACCAACGAAATTGGGGGTTCCATCATGGTGCGCAAGCGCACTCTACCATTATTTTACTCGGGCGTAGCCCGTCAGCGAATGTGATCGACCTGAGGAACGAAGGTCGGGAGCATTCGCAAACCTGGGGGCGCAGGGTGAGAATCCTGCCCGCCGGAGGCATTTTTTTTCCTACCTGTCTGAATTCACCAAGATAGTCGTAGTCGCCTTCGTAGGGGATCATCTCCCCGTGGTCGATGGCAAAGACCCGGCTGACCAGGGCACGCAGGAAGTGGCGGTCGTGGCTCACGAGGACCACGGTGCCCGTAAACGTTTTGAGTGCTTCCAGCAGGATTTCCCGGGACTGGATATCCAGGTGGTTGGTGGGTTCGTCCAGGATCAGCAGGTTCAACGGGCGTGCCAGCAGGGTGGCCAGGACCACCCGGCTCTTTTCACCGCCGGAGAGCATGTCGATGCGTTTGTGCACGTCGTCCCCGGAGAAGAGAAAGGCGGCGCAGAGGTTGCGGATCACCCCGATGCCTGCGGTGGGCAGGGCATCCTGCACGGTGTCGAAGACGCTCTTCTGCGGGTCGAGGATGTCCATGGCGTGCTGGCTGAAGTAGCCGGTGTGCACGTTGGCACCGATGGTGAGGTTGCCTTTTGATGCCTCGGTCTGGCCTGCCATGACCTTTAAAAAGGTGGATTTTCCGGCGCCGTTGACACCCACCACGGCAATCTTGTCCCCCCTGCGCACCATGCCCGAGACCCCGCCGAAAACCGACTGTTCGGAGCCGTCCTCCTTGGGCCAGGACTTGGCCAGGTTGTCGATGGCCACCACGTCGTCGCCGGAGCGCGGGGGCTCGGCAAACTCGAAGGTCATGGTGCGCTGCTCCGGGGGCAGCTCGATGCGCTCGATTTTTTCCAGCTTCTTGATACGGGACTGCACCTGGGCGGCGTGGGAGACGCGGGCGGCAAACCGGGCGATGAACTCCTCTTCCTTGGCCAGCATCTCCTGCTGGCGTCGGTAGCTTGCCATGAGCTGCTCGCGCCTGATCTCCCGCTCCTTTAAGTAGAAGTCGTAGTTGCCCCCGTAGGTGGTGAGGGTGCGATTGGCCACCTCCACGGTGCGGCTTACCACGCGGTTCATGAACTCCTGGTCGTGACAGGTCATGAGCAGGGCACCCTTGAACTCAGTGACCAGCCAGTTTTCCAGCCAGACAATGGACTCCACGTCCAGGTGGTTGGTGGGCTCGTCCAGCAGCAGCACGTCCGGGTTGATGAGAAGGATCCCTGCCAGGGCGATGCGCATCTTCCATCCGCCGCTGAAGGCCTCGACGCTCCGGTCATGGTCCGCAGGACCGATGCCGAGGCCCGTGAGGATGGCCCGAGCCCGGGGCTCCAGGTCGTAGCCCCCACGGTTTTCGAACTCTTCCACGGCATTGCCGTAGCGCTCCAGGAGGGCGGCCATCTCGTCGTCGCCCATGGGAACGGCCATGGCCTCTTCCATCTCGCTGATGGACGCGGCCAGCTCGCCGATGTTCCCGGCTGCAGCAAGAACCTCTTCCAACGCCGTGCGGCCTGCCATCTCGCCAGTGGTCTGGGAAAAATAGCCGATGGTGGTCTTTTTCCCGATGGAGATCTCGCCTCCGTCAGGCTCCTCTTCCCCTGTGATCAGGCGGAAAATGGTGGATTTGCCTGCCCCGTTGGGGCCCACCAGGCCCGTACGGGAGCCGGAGAGGATCTGGAGGCTCGCCTTGTCAAAGAGGATCTGGTTGCCGTGCTGCCGGGTGATGTTGGTTAAGTGGATCATGGAAAGGGTCCGTGGTTCAGTGTATCAGAAAGCCGGGGCAAAGGGCAGGCACGCCGCCGATCATCCCGGGATGATGCGCCATTTTTCAAGGATGCGGAGCGTACCATGAAGCGCCGCAATGGGCAAGGCAAGCCAGGTGACAGGAAAAAAAGGGAATCGGCCATAGGAAATAGGGAATGTGCGTTGTAACTATTCAGCCCATGCCTCCGGCGGCCCTGCCGGGGGCTAAACTTTTAAAAAGTTTAACAAACAGGTTTTAAAAAATCTTTTTGCGTGAATTTTTACTTTAAAGGCGGATGTGATTTGACCCGAGGAACAAGGACGACGCCGTCTATGTGCTTCAAGGTGGCACACCTTGCCGCCGGAGGCTGTTTTTTTGAGCTGAATAGTTACTGTGCGTTTTTTATAACCCATGACCTGTTTTTCCCATCACCAGCTTTTCCTATGTCCTGTTTTCCCTCTCGCCAGCCTTATACCCCCAAAAGCACCCGCGCACAGGTGAAATAGATAAAGAGCCCGGTGATATCCACCACTGTGGTCAACGCCGGGCTGGCCACAACGGCCGGGTCCAGCTTTAGCCCGGCTGCGCCCATGGGCAGGAGGGCGCCCACCAGGGTGGAAGTGAGCACCTGAACGGAGAGGGCCAGGACAATGGCGCCCCCTACCTGGGGCAGGGTAAAGCCTCCGGGGATGGGGCTGCCGCCGGAGAGGAGCTGGATCTTGATCCAGGCCACACCGGCCAGGGCGGCCGCCAGCATCAGGGCGATTTTGAACTCCTTGCCCAGGACCTTGAGGATGTCTTTTGCCGAAATTTCTCCCAACGCCAGGGCCCGAATCACCACGGTGGCGGACTGGCTGCCCGTGTTGCCGCCGGTGTCGGCCAGCATGGGCATATAGAGGGCCAGGATCATGAGGTGGCTCAAGGTGGCCTCGAAGTGATGGAGGATTCCTCCTGAGACCAGGCCCGCTGCGGCCAGGCCCACCACCCAGAGGACGCGGTTCCTGAAATGGGTAAGGGCAGGGGTGCGCAGGTAGGAGGCCGCGTCGTGGCTCCCCTGGATGGCCATGAACTTTTCCAGGTCTTCGGTGTGTTCCTGGGTGATGATGTCGATGGCGTCGTCGTGGGTGATGATGCCCACCAGGGCGTCGCCGCCGTTGATCACCGGCAGGGCGATGAGCCCGTACTTCTGGATCTGGCGCGCGGCAAACTCCTGGTCGTCCGTGGCCCGCACCGAGATCACCCCTTCGTTCATGATCTCCTTCACTTGCTCATGGGCCGGGGCCAGGATCAGGTCCTTCAGCGAGGCAAATCCGATGAGCCTGCGCTCTTCATCCACCACATAGGCATAGTAGATGGTCTCCTTGTCCGGGGCTTCCCTTCGGAGTTTGTCGATGGCGTCGGCTGCCGTCAGGTCCGGGGAGAGGGTGGCGTAGTCCGAGGTCATGGCCGAGCCTGCGCTGCCTTCGTGGTAGGAGGAGAGCTTTCGGATGTCTTCCCGCTCGGCAACCGCCAGGGCGGAGAGGATTCGGAGTCGTCTGTTTTCGGGAATGCGGCTGAGAAGGTCCACCCGGTCGTCAGGAGACATTTCGGTTACCAGGCAGGCCAGCTCGTGGCGGCTCAGGGTTTCGGCAACGTCCGCCTGAAACCAGTCGTCCATTTCCGAGAAGATCTCGGCGGCAAGGGACAGCTCTCCCGCACAAAGGACCTGCCAGGCTTCTGCGGGGGTGAGGGCGGAGAGAAAGTCGGCGATGACGCGCGGGTGTCCGCTCTCCAGAAAGAGGCCCAGGGCCTCACGGTTGTCGGATTCGAGGTTGATGGCTCAGGGACGAGGAGCGGGTTTTTCATGGTGGACCTCCCTGATGGGTTCCGCGCCGCGCGCGTCACCTTAGGGAAAGGACCACCCGGATGTTACGCGAAGGGCGTGACGGGGCGTGCCTTTGGGGAGGGGTCGCAGAGCGGTCGGAGTCGTGGTGATGTCTTTTCAGGAGCGGGCTGACTGCCGCCTTCCGAATCGTTCATTTCCTGTTCCTGTGAAGTGATCTGTTGCTCTGTCGTGCAGAGTGTGCATGGTCACGTGGTGATGGCCTGCCGTAGGGCAAACCGCCCGTGCCCGGTAAAAAGAATGCATGAGAAAAGGGGAAAGGCCCCTGCCGGATGCACCCCACCGGGCAAAAACGGTGGCGACCATAGCACCATGTACCGGTTTCTGCAACCCAAACCTTTGTTTTTCGGAGGGCCCTTTTTATCTGGGGATGGTCACCCCTTCTTTTTCCGCAAGCCTGAAAAAATGGTCCTTGTACCAGTGCACCGCTTTATAAAAACGGTACCAGTTGCCCTCGGCAAAATCGGGGGCGGGAATGGCACCTTCCACCTTCCGTTTGTCGTAGGCTTTTACCGAGAAATTGGAAAAGGACGCCTTGAGCCAGTGGAACCGGTCGTAGCTGAGCATGGGGTCCGATGCGTCCAGAAGGTTGAGCCGGACCATGGTCTTCTGCCAGTTTTTGATCCGTTTTTTGTCGGTGTGCACGCCAAGGAGGGTGTCGAACAGGGGTGTGAGGTCCGTGAGGCCGACCCCGGGGTCTTTGTATTCGGGGTGCTTTTCAAGGTAGTCCGTAAGGTGCCCGTGGATCTTCGTGAAGGCCCTTTCGAAGCGGTCGGGGTTGATCGCTTTGGATTGTTTGAACTGGGAGAAAGAGTACGCTGTAGTCGGTAGTGGTAGGTCCAGGTGAGGTGGGGCTCGTCAGGGCAGCTCAAGGCCCTGCCGTGGCCGTAGGCCGGGCCATGGCGTGGAGGGGTGCGAAAGGTGTCCCCCATTTTTGTCTTCTGGAGCTGCGCTAGCAGATTTTTAAAGACGTGCCTGAGCACAAGGGGCATTTTGGTGGTGGCCGAGAGGTTTTCGATGCTGTTGACCTTGCTCAGGAGTCCGGAGAACCCCTGATGAGAGAAGGTGTCGGCATAAGCGTGAAGGACCATGCCCAACTTTACAAGGTCGTTTTCTTCTTTGGCTTTTTCCAGGATGGGCCTGATGATGGGGGAGTTTTCCTTGCACCTCAGCTTACGGGTAAAGCTTTTCCCATCGCATCCCGGCACAAAGTGAAAGGCGCAGGTGTTGCCCGTCATGGAATCGTAGTTGTAGGTGGCAAGCCGGGCGTAAGAGTGGCAGGTGGCCATGTTGAAAAAGGCCGGTTTTCCGTCGATGGTCTCCGGCTCCACATCCGTCGGCTTCTTGGCCAGGACCATGTGGTTGATCTTGGCATCGTCGACGTACTGGGAAGCGTAGGCGATGGTTCCCGCGGCCTCTTTGGTGAAGCCGCAGGCCCTGCAGAAGGCCAGGATACCGTAGTAGTGGGCGTCAATTTTCATGGGTTCTCCGGTGGATAGGTTTGAATGTAGATTCGCTGTGATATCATTGTTTCTTTGTTGTGGAAACTGTTTTTGAAAGTATGGACATGGTCAAGGCTCCTTGTCTGGATAAAGTCATCAGCGGATCGATACTTATCTGTGAAGGCAATGAGGCGACACGTCCGGCTACGGGCACGTCTCTTTCTTTTGGTATGTCATGGGGGGGAGGTGAACCGGGTGTGAAGGGTTTTACATTTTGTACCGGTCAGCCCCAAAAAAACGGGTGAGAACGAACGTTGCCCCCGGATGGGTCTCCGGAGGCAATGGTAAGCTGAGTAGTGACGATTGCTGTCCAAATTTTATTCCATTGTATCGGCCGACTCAGCCCGGCTTTGCTCTTTAAGTTCTTCGGGGGTGTGACGGATACCCACCCGGAAGAGGGCAAAGCCCGGGCTGACGAACTGGTTCTGGGCACGCCCCAGGATGGTGCCGTTGAGAGGGGAGAGGGTCTGGTGTACCACGTTGGTGACCGGGTCGATGATTTCGGCCAAGAGGTCCCCTTTTTTGACGGATGCCCCGAGCTTGACTTTGTTCATGAGGATCCCTCCGGCTTCGGCTCGTACCCATTCGCTGCCGTAAAAAACAGGCTGTGGGGAGGGAAGGAATTTGAATTTGTCCACCATGCCCACGTTTTTCAGGAAGGTTCGGATGCTCTTGACGCCGGTGGCCACCTTGTCGGGCTCCAGGCTCAAGGGGCCGCCGATCTCCATGACCACCGCGGGGATGCCCGAGGCGGTGGCTGCCCCTCTCAGGCTGCCTTCCGGGGCGATGCTCTGTAGGGCTGTCAGGTCGCCGAAGTGTTTGGTGAGATCGGCCACTTCGTCCATGGCAAAGTCCGCGCGGAGCTGGGGCAGGTTTTCCCGGAAAAACGAGCCGGTGTGGATGTCGATGAGCATGTCGCATTTGTCGATGATGTCCGTGAACAGAGCGTGGGCAACCCGGCTGGGGTAGGAGCCCTCGGGGTTCCCGGGAAAATAGCGGTTGAGGTCCCTTCGGTCGCCGATGTAGCGATCCCGCCTCCAGAATCCTTCGAGGTTGACGATGGGCATTCCCACCACCACCCCGTTAAGCTTTTTGGGGTCGATGTTGTGCACCACCTGGCGGATCATTTCGATGCCGTTGAGCTCGTCTCCGTGGATGGCGGCGGTCAGTGTCAGGACAGGGCCCGGTTCCGCTCCGTTGATGACGATGACCGGGGTCCCCACCGTCACCCCGCCCGGCGCCTGGACAGAGAACCATTTCAGGGTTTTCATGGTGCCGGGTTCGACGGTCTCGCCAATGATCTTGAAAGGCTTTGCCGTGGGGGCCCCGAAGGTCTCCTTGATGGGCTTTGTCTCATGGGCAGGGGGGGGCGCTGCAGGGGGCTCAGCCTCGCTTTTGTCGGTGATGGTTTCCGTGGCAAGGGCCGGAAAGGCAAGGCACAGAATCAGGAAAAGCAGCCAGTGGGTTTTCATAATCCTCCTTGGTCCTTCAGGTGTTGCGTCATGTATGGCGGCTGTGGAGCCGATCCCGTCGATTTTGGCAGGCGGGTAGGGGGCTTGTCACATGGGCATGTTTGAGGGGGTGACGGCGGGTCCGTCGTGCGTGTGTCGTGCAAGCAAACACGGCAGGCCCGGCAACTTTTCCTTTTGTACCGTGTTTCTGGCGGAAGTGTCTATTCTTTTTCGGGATGTTGTTCTTGAGGGATAGGGGTTGACGAAACGGGGAGGGGGTATGGCCTTGTCTTCCCGTTTCGTTTTTTTTGGCGCTATCAGAATTTGACCACGTCCACCATCTGCTTGAGCTGATCGGACAGGTTTTTCAGTTTTTCAACGTTGTCGCCGATCTGGGTGCTGTTGGTTGACATCACACCTGCGGCGTGGTCGACCTGGTTGATGTCATGGGTGATGTCGCCTGCCACAACAGCGCTATGGGCGATGCTCTCTGTGATGTCCTGGTTTCCTTTGGATGCCTGGGCAATGTTATCGGCGATCTCCTTGCTTGTGACCGACTGCTCCTCAATGGCCGAGGCAATGGTGGTAACCAGTTCATTCAACTTGGTGATGACATCGGAGATGCCCTGGATCTCTACGATGGCGTCACTGGTTGCGCCCTGGATTCCGTCGATGCGGGTCTTGATCTTGTGGGTTGCCTCGGAGGTCTGTACCGCCAGCTCCTTGATCTCTCCTGCCACCACGGCAAAGCCTTTGCCCGCTTCACCGGCCCGTGCGGCCTCGATGGTTGCGTTTAATGCCAGGAGGTTGGTCTGCTCGGAGATCTCCTTGATGGCTTCGGTGACCTGGCCGATTTCATGGGCCGATTGTCCCAGGGCATCGACCTTGGTGGAAGCCCTGCGGGAGAGGACAACCGCGTCGTCGTTGATTCCTCGGGCCGTGGCCGTGTTGCTGCCGATTTCATTGATGGTGGTGGTCATTTCTTCCAGGGCGGCGGCCACCATGTTGATGTTTGTGGCGGACTGCTCTGTTGCAGCGGACACCGAGTTCATGTTGGCACTCATTTTCTCTGCTGCTGCGGCTACGGCGTTGGATTTGCCGGAGGTCTCGGCCGAGCCGGATACCATCTGGGTCGACACGGTGCCGAGTTCTTCGGTGGCGGAGGTGAGGGTGTGTACCCCGGACCGGATATTGGAGAAGGTTTCCCGGAGTTTGATGGCCATGGTTTCCATGTCTTTGTAAACGCCGTGGAGCTCGTTGTTCTTGTCGTAGGTGAAGGTGATGAGGAAGTTGCCTCCGGCAATGTTGCGGGCCACCTCCGCAATCTCTGCGGGGTCGCAGCCCAGCTGCCTCAAGACGCTGCGGGTCAGGCCGATGACAACGAGAACGCCTATGAGCAGGGCCCCTGCGCTCATGACGATGATCAGGACGATCCCCCGGTGGTTGGATACCTTCAGGCGGGGGCCGATCTGATCCTGGACCCCCTTGATGTCGAGCTTGATTTCATCGATAAGGTTTGCCACTTCGGGGCCGATACGGTCCAGGGTGCCCTCAATGACCTGGTTGCGGGTGTTTCGAAGGGAAAGGGCCTGGGCAAAACCTTGCAGGTAAAGATCTTTCTCTTTTTGGATGTTGGAAAGAGCCGTGGCGTGGGCCTCTGTCTTTGCAAGGTGGTCCAGGGCCTCTTGCATCAAATCGAATTCGGAGGCCACCCGGTCGGCATCGGAGCGGGCATTGCTGACGAAAAAGGCGGTCCTGTGAACCCTGCCGATGAGCATGTGTTCCATGGCAACCCCTGCCCCATAGGTCACTTCGGTGTCGCGTTCCCGGTTGGCCGACTCCAGGAGCTCTGCGAGCAGGGTTTCCATGGCCTTGCCCCTGGGGTTCAGGACGTCTCCGATGATTTGTTCTTCTTGCTTTTGGAGGTTCACCACCTTGGTGAAAGCTTCGTTGTAGCGGCTAACGGAAGCGTCGATTTCCCGGATTCTTGCGGCACGGTCAGGGTGGTTGATGTTCTCGGTTGCCCGTTTCAGCAAATCATCCATCTTTTCATAGTACCCCAGGAACTCTTCCCGGTTGGTCTCGTTCCCAGAGATAAGGAACTCTTTGACGTTCATCCGCGTCATGAGCATATTGGCCTGAATCTGGCCGGAAAGGTTGGCGTTGCGGGCCATTTCCCGGTACTCCGTAAAACCGTTGGATGCATTGTTCAATGTGACGATTCCCAGCAGAGTGGTGGCGGCCAGCAGGCCCAGTACCGTGGTAAATCCCAGGATGAGCTTGGATTGAAGAGTCATGGTTTTCAAGGTGTTCATGGGGGTATTCTCCTAATCAAGAGGTGCTTCGAAGATCAAAAAAAACGTGTGGCTCCACACTTCGTGCACAAGTCCGCAGATCGAGGGGCTGTCGAAAAGCGTGCCGATGCCATGGCTTAAGACAGGAAGGTGTCCAACGTATTTTATTGAAAAGCTGTCAACGGGTTGAAAAACCGGGACACACGTATCCGAAGAAAAGGCGCGGAACCCTTCAGGGGGTGCGGTGAGGTGGTTTTTGATTCCCAGGGTTGGTTGATGAGTCGTGAAGAGTCAATGGGGAGGCGTGTGGGAATATGGCAGGCAGGCGGTTGCCTGTCTGTGCGTCGATCTTTTTTCCAGATTCCCGGCCAGGGGGTGTTGTGTCCTTTCGTAGGGGTTATGATGTTTTATGAAATATCTTATAAAAATCACGAGAGCTAATAGCCCAACTTGTGGTGACAGTCAAACAGAAAAAAGTAAAAAAGTGAGGATTTGATCCGGACAATATTCCTACTCCTTGAAAGGTAACATTGGTAAAAGCGATGGTGTTGCGTGTATTTCCGGTTTCTTCGGGGGGATAGGCGCTGGCGGGTTTTCTCGGGCCTCGGAGGGATTCACCGTGGCTCCGCAGGAGGGGGAGATCTTGCCCCGGATATTTCATAATAAAATGATCCGATTGCGGTAATGTAACGTTATTGCAGGTGGTTGCTTGGAAACGGGGTTGCTCCGAAGGTGCAACATGTAATCCACGGGTTTCTGCTCGTTTTTTTTACCTGTCGGGAGGTTCGAGAGCGCTAATTGGGCTATTGCCGGTTGCAGGCCGTGGGGGAGGCTTTTTATCACGGGGCTGCCATGGCCTGTTTTCCTTGGCACGGCACGAATGCGTTGACATCTTGCTGACGGTAAGGGTAGACCTCTTCATCCGGTAGAAATGGCCCTGGCCATTTCGGACATAATATTCAGGTGCCGGCCGATCAGTGGCCTGCATAACAAGGAATCCTGTGCAAATCAGGAACGGGCCCGCCGCTGTAACCGGGGACGAACGCCGCATCAACGCCACTGTTGGATCTCAACGGGAAGGCGCGGCCAGTAGATCGATCCGGAAGTCAGAAGACTTACCTGAATAGCTGGGTAGATTTTTCACTCGTGGATAAGGGTGGAAACGTGCATTGTGGAATGAAAACGGTATCCCACACAGGCTTTGATCTGTGTGGGTTTTTTTGTTCCCCGGCGCAGGCGGCGCCGGGGAGAAAAAGACCCGCACAGTATGTGGCTTTTCCGTGGCCGGGCTTTTCTGGCTGCGGGTGTTTGGGGAATGGGGCGAGCCGCCCTTTTCCCGGGCATGCATGGGGACCGGATGGAAACGCACGCCTCTTTTCTCCATGCCTGCTGATTTAATCATCAAAGAATGTGAGGAACGAGGTATGCTGAAACGTCATGTGAAACACCTGGCTTGTTCGGGTGTGGCGGCCATTTTTTTATGCTCTGCGGGGGTTGCGCCCTCAGCAGCAAAGGACGCAGACCCCTTGGGGGAAGTCGTGGTCACGGCAGAACGTTTTCCCACCGGGGAAAAAGAGAGCTCCCGGTTTGTCACCATGTACTCATCGGAAGAGCTCATGGAGACAGGGGCCAGTACACTTGGCCCAGGCCTTGAGGCGAAAAGGGGGCTTCTCCTACAAGTCCTACGGGCCCCAGGGGGTCTCTTTCGGCGGCATGAACAGTGAGATCACGGCCCGGGGGATTTCCAAGGGCACCCTGATCCTGGTCAACGGCTGCCCTGTCCAGGGTGCCGCCGGCCAGGGGTACGACCTGGACATGATCCCCCTGGAGCAGATCGAGCGGGTGGAGGTGATGAAAGGGGCGGCTTCCACCTTGTACGGGGCCGACGCCCTTGCCAGCGTGGTCAACATCATCACCAAGAAGAACGCCAAGGCCACCCGGGCATCCGTGTCCGTGGAGGCAGGCTCCCACGGGCATCGCACGGCAAGCGCAGAGCTCAGCAGCCCCCGGGTAAACGTCGGGGTCTCTTACGCTCACCTGGACGCGGTGGACAAGATTTCCCAGACCACTTACCCCGATTCTCCTTCCAAAAACTACTATTACTCACGGGATGCTGTGGACAGCGGCGGCCTCAACCTCAACGCCACCCTGGCAGACGGCCTCTACGTCGACTACCTGGGAAGCCTCAGCACCACCGGGTACACAAAAAACAAAAATGCAGGCGGTGTGGATAAGGAAACGGAGCAGGAGCACGCCAAGCATTTTGCCGACATCCGATTTGAAAAAGAGCACGTCAGGCTCAAGGCCTTCGGCTACCTGGACCAGCTGGACCGGGAGGAGGTGAAAGGCAGCAGCTTTACTGATGAGTGCAACAAGAACTACAACTACGGGGTGCAGGGGGATTATCGGACCACCCTGGCCGGGGTGGAGCTGACCGCCGGAGGAGACTACGTCTACCGGGGTGCCGACTACAGCGAAAAATACGGCAGGCACCACCGGGATGATATTTCAGCCTTTGTTCAGACGAAAAAGACCTTTGCCGATTCCCTCACCGTGGTGTTGGGGTTCCGTGAGCAGCTGATCTACGATGGAAACGGTGACAACAAGGACTACGACATCTTCCTGCCTTCGGCAGGGGTCACCTACCGGGTCTCCTCCGGCCTGAACCTTTTTGCCAACGCCGGAAAGGCATTCAAGGCACCTACCTTCAACGACCTGTACTACAAGGGCGATGCCCTCACGGGTAACCCGGATCTCGACCCCGAGAGCGGCTGGACCTACGAGGGCGGGATCAAGTACGACAACGACTACATGAGGGTCCGCCTGGCGGGTTTTTACATGACCTTCGAGGACAAAATCGAGACCCAAACCGTGGGCGGGGAGACCACAAAGTTCAACGCGGGCGACTACGAGTCCACGGGGGTGGAGTGGGAGACCTCCTTTTACCCCTTTGTGAACCAGGCCTCGTTCCTGGACGCCGTCTCCCTGGATGTGGCCGGCTACCTGGCCGATACCACGGCCGAAGACACCGACGGGGAAGAGTACCAGGCCGCCCCTGAGTTCCAGACTTCGGTGGGGGTGTCCTATGTCACCGAACCGCTGGTCCTCAACCTTGCCGTGGATATCTTGCGGGAGCGGGAGAGGAACCTGCCCAGCTACAACCCGGTCCATTTTGCCGGAAAGCTGGCATGCTGGAAGGGGTACCTTACCTTTGGGGTGGACAACATGTTCGACGACACCGTGGTGACCTGGGGGGACAACACCCCCGACAAGTCAAAGCACTACGAATACTACGACCTGGGCCGCACCTACAAGCTCGGGTATGAGTTGATCTTTTAATTCAGGTATTTCACGGGAAAACGATTACGTCAAAACACTGACGTGACTCTGGGTACTCGCCCCGTGACATATTCGGGTTAACCCTTTCGATTCACTGGTCCCCCGCGCTGTTTCCTCTGCGGGGGGCCACCTCAAAGCTGCTCCTGCCTCCCCAGTCCCTTTCCGAACCGAAGAATCGCCTTCCAACCATCAAGATGTTGAGGACGTTCCTGTATGTAACAGGCCCCTTTACGCAACAGGCCATGGGGCTGTTGTGCCCTGATTGGGCTGGGCGGAATGCCCTGCTTTTTTCAAGGGGATGGGCAGGGGCTTGCTGTGATCATGGGGGCACACAGTCAATGTGAGTAATTCTTGATAATTTTTGTCAAGAATTGACAGGGGGTGGCGGTGTGGGTTGGGAAAAGTGGTGTATTGAGAGTATGTATCATGTAATCAATGTGTTAGTCTTTTTATTCTGGGCGTTCCCGTGTGGGGAAAGGGCGATTGACTCTGTGGACGGAAGTAGATATATTGCCCTCGTCTTGAAACGGGTTTTTGTGATTTTTTTCGTTTGATGGGCCGGATTTGGGGGAGTCCTGCCTCGTTTTATGCAGGGATGGTGAGGATGGAGGACATATTGCATTCGTCTTCGGACGGAATCTGGATCTGGGATGCCTTTGGCCGTGTGATCGCCGTGAACAAAAAAGCCGAGGAGCTCGGGGGTATCCGGGCGGATTCTCTCATCGGCCGGTGTTATATTGAGCTGATCCAGAATGGCCTCTACGATCGCTCCGTGGCCCATGACATCTTCCGCAGTCGGTGCCAGGGGGTGACCCAGGCGGCATCCCTTCGAACGGGAGTGCGTACCATCAACACCGGAACCCCTTATGTCAACGAGCGTGGTGAGATCGTCCGCATCGTTGTCAAGGAGAAGGAGATATCCCACTTAAGCGATGAGGCGGCCCTTTCCGAGGTGAGCCGGATCCGGTCAGGGTTCGGCGAGTCCTTTGAGGATCCCGGGGTGGTCTCCCTCGGCAGGTACGAGGTGGTGGCCAAAAGCCCGTTGTACCGACGTTTGTTGAAGCGGAGCTTTAAGCTGGCCGATGCCGGGGTCTCACGTCTTTTGGTCCTGGGGGAGTCGGGGACCGGCAAAGGGCTCCTTGCCCGGTTGATCCATGAAAAGAGCAGGCGCAGGGAGCACCCCTTTGTGCAGCTGAACTGCGCGGCCGTACCCGAAAACCTGTTGGAGTCCGAGCTCTTCGGGTACGACGGGGGCGCCTTTACCAGCGCCAGGGCCCAGGGTAAAGAGGGCTTGTTTGAGGCTGCCCACGGCGGGACCCTGTTCCTTGACGAGATCGGGACCCTGCCCCTGGCCCTCCAGGCCAAGCTCCTCAAGTACTTAGACGACTTTGAGGTGACGCGCCTGGGCAGCACCCGGGTGCAGAAGGTGGACTGCACGGTGGTGGCCGCCACCAACTGTGACCTTAAAGATCTGGTGACGCAGGGACTCTTTCGCGAGGACCTCTACTACCGACTCAACGGATTTTCCCTCACCATCCCGTCCCTGCGGCAACGTCCCGAAGACATCGCAGGGCTCCTGGACCATTATATCGAGCGGTACAACTGCCAATACCGGCTGTGCCGTTACCCCTCCCAGAGTCTCCTCGACCAGTTGTACGACTACCCCTTTCCCGGCAATGTGCGGGAGCTCAAGAACATTGCCCGCCAGATCGTGGTGCTTGGGGAGGTCGACTTGCCCGAGGCCTCCCCCTGTCTCCCGCGAGGGAGGACGGTTGGGTACGACGAGCCACAGAAAGACCTCAAGGGAAAGATGGACGCCTTTGAAAAAGAGCTTCTCAGGCAGGCGGTCTCCATGCACCGGACCACCCGGGAGGTGGGACTACCGGCATTAATGTCTCAGCGTGGTGCGAGAAGCTCAAAAAGCACGGCCTCTCCATGGGCCGCAAAAGAGGCGGTGACCCCGGCTCGTCGACTGATTCTGCCCTGTGGCCACCGCCCCTTCCTCTCTCCTGGCGGTTCTCCTTCCGCTTCACAATCTGGTGACAGCCCCTGCCCGTAGGGGCTGTGTTTGGCTAAACAGCCCGCTTTATCACGCCTCCCGACGGCCTGGCCGCGTAGAGTTCGGCGATGGTTCCTCCGGAGGGGGAGAGGTCGCCCGCTCCCCAGGTGTCCGGTTCCGCCGATGTGGTCAGGGCGGCCGAGTCCTCGTCTTTGTTGCTGAGGCTCCAGTTTGCGTAGCTTACGCTGTGGTCGTTCAACGCGGTGAGCCAGCTTTCTGTTTCGGTTGGGCCCACCCCCTGTCCGCCGTCGGCCATGGTGGTGCCGAATTCCGAGACAAAGATGGGGAGTTCCTCGTCCATGGCCGCCTGAAACATGTTGAAGACGTGCTGGCCGGGCTCGGGGAGGTGCTCTTTGGCGTAGAAGTGGAGGTTGTACATGATATTCTCCCGGTCCTCGATGGGGCTTTCGATGACCTGATCCAGGCGCTGGCACCATTCCGGCGTGCCCACGAGGATGACGTTCTGCGCCCCCGTCTCCCGTATGGCGTCGATGATCTCCTCTGCGGTCCCTTTCATGTCCTCCCAGGCGTACAGGGGGGTGCCCGGCGAGTTGTCCGGTGTGGAGTAGTTCGGTTCGTTGAAGATCTCGAAGATCACGTTGGGGCTGTCCCCAAAGGCCCGGGCCATCTCTTCGAAGAAGTCGATGGCATGGCCTTTCCACTCATCCGGCCCCATCTCCACGGTGCCGGAGAAGTCCCGTGACGGAAAGGGCTGGGCCCCGTAGGTGAAGTCATAGAGCAGGTGCCAGTCGATGATGACGTACAGGTCCGCGTCGATGGCCTCCTGCACCCGGGTTTTGACCTCCTCCCGCAGGCTCGCCTGGCCCGTATCGGCAAAGTCGAGATACCCCATATCGTCCTCCGTGGCTGTGTACATGGCAACGCGCACGAGGTTGCCGCTGAACACCGATGGGATCTGCTCCATGCTGTGGGGGTTGAGAAACTCGCCGTACCAGGTGTAGCCGTGGGAGCTCATGCCCAGAAGGAGGATGTCTTCTCCGTCCTCGCCCTTGAGGCGTCCGTCGGCCCCCACAAAAAGGGCTCCCCGGGTGGAGGGGGTGTCCAGGCCGGGGTTCTCGCCAGCTCCTTCGTCCACTGTTGCCGTGCAGGTGATGTCCTCTTCGGTTAGGTCTCCGTGGTTGAAGTCGAAGCCGATGACAAAGGAGGCGCCCGGATCGATGAAAACAGGATCTTCTTCCGCCTCCAGAGTGATGGTAAGGGTGGTCCCGGCTGTGGCGGCGTGGGCCTCCATGTCCAGCTCCACCCAGGCCGACTTGAAATCTCCGATGACGGCAGCGTCTGCCACCACGTCCAAGATGCAGTCCTCGGCGTCCAGGGGGGTGGGGAGGGTGTTGGTGACGGTGACCTCAAAGAGGGTCCAGTTGTCATTCTGGCTGGTAACCTCCACGGAGGTCTCAAGCAGGGTGGTTTTTTTTGACGGCATGGTGTTCTCCTTGAAAAATGGTGGTGATCCGGGCAAGGGGCCCGGGAAAGTGTGGGGCAGGGCAAGCGCCTCGGCAGGCCATGGGGCATGCTCAGGCAGGGTGCCGGTGCCCGGTTTCACAAGTGATTCAAGGGACGCAAAGGGAGCCACCGAAAGCAATCGTGGCCGGGGAATCGCGGTCTGCTGATTTGTGTGGGGGTATGCGAGGGAAGAGGCGGACAGGCAGGGCGGAAGATGACTTTGAGGGCGAAATCCGAGATAATCTGTTTACGTATTGTTGATGAAAAATGTAGCCGTTTCCGAGAGTTGCTGCAAGGCTTGAATGGTGTTTTTTGTTCGGGGCGCTTGTTTGATTGAGCGGCCCCCAACGGATTCGGGCGGTCGGGTGGTAAAGAAAAGCATGCCGCAGCGATTCGGCCCTTCAAAGGGAGGCCATCGCTGCGGCATGCTGTCGTTTTTGCGTGGCTTGTGCACCGGTCCCGGCTACTGAAGAAAGATCCCTTCCGGGTCGATGACGTTGTAGAGCAGCTCCAGCTCCTCGTAGGTGGGCAGCTCGGTTTCGCCACTCACCCGTGAGATGTTCAGGTCCAGGCTGCAGTGGGCCTTCACCTCTTCGGGGGTGGTGCCGGGATGGTAGGTGTCCAGGTAGATCTCGCCGTTTTCATCGAACCGGAAGACCCCCATGTTGGAGATCACCGCCGACGGCCCTCCGCGAAAGGCCCGGTTGTACACCTCTTTTTTGGGGACCAGCTCCCCGGAGGGCCACTTGGGGATGCGCCACCCCGGTGAGGTGATGTAGTCGATGCGCTCTTTGAACCTTCGTTTCTCCTGGGGCATGATAAAGACCGTTTTGCGGGCCAGGCCGTTGATGTCCGAGTTCCCGCCGCTGCCCGTGAGCCGTTTTTCCGGGACCATGCCGTAGACGCCCATGCCCGTGGTGTTGACGTTGCCGTAGCGGTCCACCTCGGCACCGCCCAGGAAGGCAAGGTCCACCACCCCGCGCTGGAGCTGGTTGAAGACGTCGGTGAGGCCCGAGGCAATGGAGGCCTGATAGCTGCACCGGGCGTCCCCCACCGAGGTGGGCAGGGAGATGGGGCGGCCGTCCACGCTGCCTGCCTCATAGATGCACACCGCGTTGGGGGAGGCGTTGTGCTGGGCCAGCATGATGGCCAGCATGGGCAAACCGGTCCCTGCAAAAACGATGTCGCCGTCTTTGACCTCCCGGGCCGCTGCCACGGCAAGGAGGTCCATGGGTTTGAATTCGCCGTTTTTGACGTAGTTGGGTGCTGTCATGATCGCGCCCCCCTTTTGACCCGGGTGGAGTAGCCGAAGGCCGGGTTGGCCTTCAGTGTTTTCAGCCGCCGGACACCGATTTTTTCAAGGTACCCGTCAAAGTCGTCGACCCCCGTGACCCACTCCTCCACCCAGGTGTCGAGGCCTTCCTGGGTGCGGGTGGCGTTGAAAAAATCGCGGATGAACTCGCCGTCGGTCTCGTACTGGCCGTAGCATCCCGTGGGGTGCCCCGCCCAGGGGAGTTCCACGATGTAGTGGACCTGGTGGCCGGGCACGAGGTTACGGGTGGGGTCCCTTCGGATAAACTCTTCGGTGACCACCTGCTCGGCGATGACGATGACCTTGTCCGAGGCCTTGATGGCTTCGGCGTCGGAGTAAGTCTGCCCGTCGATGCGGACGGTTCCTTCGTCCCCCACCATCTGCACGTGGGCGATGCACCAGTCCGGGTTGCAGGCCGGCACATGGAGAAGCTGGCTGTCGTAGAAGGGGTCGTCCACGATTGCTGCTTTGAGCTTGGGAATTTTTTCGTGGGTGCCGTCCCGGAGTCCCAATTGCCCCAGGTGGTCGTAGGCGGGGTTGAGCATGTCGGTGCCCAGGCTTGCGTAGGTGGGGAGGTAGGGCAGGCCCATGGAGCCTGCGGTCATGCGGGCCAGGATCTGGACGTGGGAGTAGTCTTCGATGACCACTTCCCCTGCTTCGGCCTTTCGGGCAAGGTTGGCTCCGATCTTGCCGTAGAGTTCATGGCCGATCCAGCAGGATTCCCAGATCTTGACACACCCGGCGCCGATGAGCAGGTCGCTGTGGGTGCCGCCGTTGACTTCCACCAGGTGCAGGTCCCGTTTTTTCTGGCGGATGAGCTCGTAGATGGCCGCCATGGGGCGACGCCAGATGGTGAACCCGCTGAAGGTCAGCATGTCGCCGTCATGGATCAGGCCGACGGCCTCGGTCAAACCGATGTGTTGTGGTTTTCCCATCGTACTCTCCTTGCGATGAACGGGGTGATGGCACGGGCGTCCCGCAGCATGCGGGATCGCCCCTTTGGGGTCTTACGCCGCTGTTTTGCTCGTCCGTTTTTTCTTTTTGTCCTTCATCAGGGCATCGGCGATGACGATGCGCTGCACCTGGTTGGTGCCCTCGTAGATGGTGGTAATGCGCGCATCCCGATAGAAGCGCTCCACCGGGTACTCCTTGGTGTAGCCGTAGCCGCCGTGGATCTGGATGCCCTGGCCGGTGACGCGCTGGGCCATCTCCGAGGCGTAGCATTTGGCCATGGAAGCCTGGGCCGTGCAGGGCTCGCCCTGTTCCTTGGTGGCGGCGGCGTTCAAGACCAGGAGCCTGGCCGCCTCCACGTCCATGGCCATGTCGGCAAGCATCCACCGGAGCCCCTGGAATTCGGAGATGGGTTTTCCGAACTGCTCCCGTTTCTTTGCGTATTTTTTTGCCTCGTCCAGGGCCGCCGTGCCGATGCCCAGGGCCAGGGAGGCGATGCCGATGCGCCCGGCGTCCAGGCCGGACATGGCTACGAGGAACCCTTCTCCTTCCTTGCCCAGCAGCCTCGATGTGGGCACGCGACAGTCCGTGAAGTTTAAGTCCACGGTGTCCGAGGCGCACTGGCCCATCTTGTCTTCCACCCGCCCCACCTCAAAGCCGGGCAGGTCCGGGGTGATGAGAAAGGCGGAGATCCCCTTGCTGCCCGTGGGGGCGGTGCGGGCAAGAAGGATGGTGACCCCGCCGTTTTTGCCGCTTGTGATAAATCGCTTGGTGCCGTTGATGATGTACTCATCCCCCTTTTTTTGTGCGGTGCAGCTCATGGACTGGGGGTCGGAGCCCGCTTCCGGTTCGGTGAGGGCAAAGGCCCCGATGAATTCACCTTGTGCCATGGGCCGGAGGAAGGTCTCTTTCTGCTCTTCGGAGCCGAACCGCTCGATGCTCCCGCAGCAGATGGAGTTGTGCACGGACATGATCACGGCCGTGGAGGCGCAGGCGTAGGCAATCTCGCTTAAGGCCAGGGAGTAGGCCACGGTGCCCATGTCTTCCCCGCCGTATGTTTCGGAAACAAGCATGCCCAACAGTCCCAGCTCCCCCATTTTCTTCAGGCTGTCTGCGGGGTATTCATGGGTTTTGTCCCGCTCGGCGGCTTTTTCCGCCAGCTCCTTCCGGGCGAACTCCCTGGCCATCTGCTGGATCATCTGCTGCTCTTTGCTGAGTAGAAATCCCATGGTGACTCCTTTTTGCTGAAGGTGACGGGTCAGTCCGCGTAGTCGTAGATGCCCTTGCCGGTTTTTCTGCCGAGCCAGCCCGCGTTGACGTACTGGGTCAGCAGGGGGGAGGGGCGGTATTTCGGGTCCCCGTAGCCATCCTGGAGCACGCCCAGGATGGCCTGGATGGTGTCCAGGCCGATGAGGTCGGCCAGGGCCAGGGGGCCCATGGGGTGGTTCATGCCCAGCTTCATGATGTTGTCGATGCCCTCGGCCGTTGCAACGCCCTCGTAGAGTTCCCAGAGGGCCTCGTTGATCATCACCTGCAACACCCGATTGGAGACAAAACCGGGCACGTCCTTGCATTCCACAGCCACCTTGCCCATCTTTTCGGAGGTTTCGATGATGGTGCGGCACACCTCGTCGGTGGTGGCGACGCCCCGGATGATCTCCACGAGTTTCATGACGGGTACCGGGTTCATGAAGTGCATGCCGATGACCTTTTCCGGCCGGTTTGTGCAGGCGGCGATGCGGGTGATGGGAAGGGAGGAGGTGTTGGTGGCCAGGATGGCGTGGGACGGGGCCGTGGCATCGAGTTCTTCGAACACCTTTGCCTTGATCTCCAGGTTCTCCACGATGGCTTCGATGACAAGGTCGCAGTCCGCGGCATCCTCAAGGCTGGTGGAGCAGGTGACGCGCCCCAGCACGGCCTGTTTCTCCTCTTCGGTTAGTTTGCCTTTGGCCACGCTGCGGGACAGGTTCTTGTCCATGACCGCCATGCCTTTGTCCACCAGCTCCATGTTGATGTCGTACTGCACGGTGTCAAAGCCCGATTGCGCGGCGACCTGGGCAATGCCGCCACCCATCTGGCCAGCGCCGATGACCATGATTTTTTTGATTTCCATGGGTAAAACCTCCGTTTGGTTGGATGTGAACAGGTGTCAGGGCTCCACGCGGATCAGCATGGCATCGCCCTGGGCGTGGCCGGAGCAGATGCCGCAAACGCCGATGCCGCCGCCCCTTCGCCTCAGCTCGTAGGCCAGGGTCATGACAATGCGGGCCCCGGTGGCACCAATGGGGTGGCCGTAAGCGATGGCGCTGCCGTTGACGTTGACCTTCTCCAGCATCTTCTCCTTAGAGAGGCCCAGAATGGAGCGGGCACTCACCAGGGCCACGGCGGCAAAGGCTTCGTTGATCTCAATGAGGTCCACGTCGTCGCAGGTGAGGTTGTTCTGGTCCAGGACCTTTTTGATGGAAAGCCCCGGGACTGTTGCGATGTCTTTGGTGGGCTGGGAGACCTCGGCGTAGTCCACAATGGAGAAGAGGGGCTTGAGGCCCAGCTCGTCGGCCTTTTCCCGGCTCATGAGCAGGCAGACGTCCCCCCCGTCGTTGACCCCCGGGGCGTTGCCCGCGGTGACGCTCCCCGGTTTGCCGGTGACCGTGCTTGTGTGGCCGAAAGAACCGGGCCGCTTTGGCCAGGCCTTCCAGGGTGGTGGTGGGACGCGGGCCTTCGTCTTGTGTCATTACATCGGGTTTTTTGCCGTTTCGGTAGGCCACGGGAAAGATCTCGTCGTCGAGCTTTCCGGCTGCCATGGCAGCCACCGCCGCCGTCTGGGAGTGAAGGGCCCACTCGTCGTTCTCTTCCCGGGAGAACCCGAATTCGTCGGTGGTTTCCGACCCGTGGATGGCCATGTGGCGGTTGTAAAAGGCGTCCCACAGGCCGTCGTAGACCATGAGGTCCCGGGTTTCGCCGCTGGGCAGGCCCATGCGCTGGCCGAACCGCATGTTGGGCAGGGCATAGGGGCAGTTGCTCATGCTCTCCTGGCCCCCGGCGATGCAGATGTCGGCCCGGCCCAGCTGGATCATCTGAGCGGCCAGGTCAATGGTCTTGATGCCCGAGGAGCAGACCTTGTTGACGGTGATGGAGGGGACGGACTCCGGGAGTCCGGCCAGGATGGTGGCCTGGCGCCCGGGGACCTGGCCGCAGCCCGCCGGGACCACCTGGCCCATGATGACGTAGTCGATCTCTTCGGGGGCCACCTTGCCCTCCATGCGCCTCAGCACCTCTTTGATGGCCATGGCGCCGAGTTCCGGGGCATCGTACTGTTTCAGCTGGCCGCCGATGACCCCGTAGGGAGTCCGGCATGCCTCCACGATCACGACGTCCCGGTGATGCTTGAACCGGTTGTCGATTTTTTTGCCCGTACCCTTGAACTCGGCCTTTCGCTGGCCGAATCCGGCGATGGGGGCATCCCTGTAGATGTCTTCTCTCTTGATCTCCAGTGTTTGTACAAAATCAGACATATGCCGCTCCTGGTTGGGGTTGGATGTTGTCTCGGGTGCGGCCCTCCTGGGCGGGGGATCGCAAGGACCGTTGCCCACTGAGAAAGAGCAGGAGCCGTGCCAATGATTTGATTTTTGTGTTAATGGATAGTTATAACAGGGTCTTGTGGGTGATATGGGGCGAAAACTGTCCAGGGTGCTTCGGGGAGTATATGCCACGGGGCAGGTGTGTTGTTTGGAATCAATGCCTTGACACAGAGGGCGCTTGGGGGCTGGCGGGTCTTCGGGCATTATGGGGTGGGAGGTGTCCGGGGTATTGCCGGGAGGGGGAAGGGGCTGCCGCGGCGAGGGCGGCAGCCCCGAAGGGGGGAACTCAGATCATCAGGCCGTATTTTTTAGTGTTTAGGAACTGCCGTGGTTTGAGCTTTGCGGCGGCACGTTCGCGGTGCCAGTGGCATTGTTGGAGAACCTGGGTGAGTACCTGCTTTTCAAAGGCATCCATGACGGTTTTCAGGTCTGTGAAGTCGTCGGGGGGACCAGCCTGGCCAGGGGACCCGGCCGGGGTGATGCCGCTGCTGAAGTTGAGCTCTTTCAGGGAGATGAAACGGCGCAGGGCGTTCTGGAGTTCCCGGACGTTGCCGGGCCAGTCGTAGTGGGTGATGGCCTCCAGGAATTTTCCCGTGACCGGGGGGACCTTGCTGGTGGGACAGAAGCGCTTGAGGAAGTGCTCGATGAGCAGGGGAAGGTCCTCTTTGCGCTCCCTTAAGGGCTTGAGGTGGATGGGGATCACGTGGATCCTGTAGAAAAAGTCCTCCCGCATCCTGTTTTTCTTCACCTCCTCCAACAGGTTCCGGTTGGTGGCGGAGACGATGCGGATGTTGGGTTTCTTAAGGGTGTTGCTTCCCACCGGGGTGAACCCGCCCCCGTCGATTGCCCGCAGGAGCTTCACCTGCATGTTCAGCCCGATCTCTCCGACATCGTCCAGAAGAGGTAGGGCTTCGGCCTCGTCCAGAAAGCCTTCGTGGTCTCGGTCCGCGCCGGTGAAGGCCCCTTTTTTGTGGCCGAAGAACTCGCTTTCGATGATGTTTTCGTTGATGGCTCCGCAGTTGACGGGCACAAAATGCTTGTCGGATCTGTCGCTGGCGTCATGGATGGCCTTTGCCACGAGCTCTTTGCCCGTGCCGGACTCTCCGTAGATAATGATATGGTCGTCGCTGGTCGCGGATTTCAGGATGAGTTCGTAGACACTCTGCATGGCCTGGCTCTTGCCCACGATCTCTCCGAATTTGTAGCGGTCCTTCATGGTGGACTTCAGGCGGATGTTCTCCTGCCTGAGGCCTTTTTCTCTTTCCAAAAGGGCCTCTTCCGCGATTTTTTGTTCGGTGACATCCCGGATGATGGCCTGGATGCGGGAGACCGATCCGTCGGAGCCGTGGATGGGGGAGATGACCGAGTCGTACCAGCGATCGTTTTTCGGGCACTTCAGCACTTTCTTGACGGATTCTCCCTTGAGCAGGGCGCGGCTGTCACACCAGGGGCATGGGGTGTCCAGGCCGTAAATGACCTTGTGGCACTGCTTTCCGCGGGCTTTTTCGCCCAGGAATTCAATGAGGGGGGTGTTCATGAACTCGATGCGGTGGTCGCTGTCCCGGATGTAGATCATGCCGTCGAAGTTTTCGATGATGGCCCGGAGCTGGGATTCCCGTTGTTTCAGGCGATCCTCGGCGAGCTTGGCGTGGGTGATGTCCATGAAGGAGGCGATGCTGATCTGGGTGCCCTTGATCATGCCCACCTTCATCAGCATGTTTTTGACGGTGCGGTCCTTGGTGATCATCTTGCATTCGTAGACATCCGGGGCCCGCCCCGGTTCGCTGCGCCGCCAGACATGGTAACGGGAGAGCCTGGCCCGGTCGTCGGCGTGGATCACGTCCGACCATTTCATCCGGTCGATGAGCTCTTCTGCGGTATAGCCGCTGTAGGTCTCAAAGGTGGCGTTGGCAAAGGAGATCATGCTGTCGGTTTCAATGAGGATGGTGCCGGTGCCCGTGTTTTCGAGGACCCCGCTGTACTTGGCTTCGGTCTCTTTGAGCATCTCTTTGATGTGGCTGCCTTCTGCCCGGGATCGGAGGTTGAGGACCCCGCAGGTGATGTCGTTGGCCAGCTCCCGCAACAGGTCGACTTTTTCCGGGTCAAAGGCGTGGGCGTCTCCGGCATAGATGGAGATGGCCCCCAGGGTGTTGCCGTCGGAGATCAGGGGAAAGGCCACCACAGACCCGAAGCCCCTTAAGATCGCCTCGTATTGCCAGGAGTGGGCCGTGTCCGTGGCCCGGATATCCGGGATGGTACAGACGTTGCCGGTGCGGATGGCCGTTCCCATGGGGGGCGGGTTGTCGATGCCCTCGGCCCAGGAGGGGGCAATGGACCGGAGGAATCCCTCTTCGTAACCGCAGGTGGCCACGGGCAGGATCGGTTTTTTTCCGCCGGATTCGGCAAAACCGATCCATACGAAGGGAAAGCTGCCCACCTCCACGATGATCCGGCAGATTTCATTTAACAGGCTTTGTTCGTTTTTCTCATGGATAAAGGCTTTTTTGCACCGGCTGAGGATCTTGATAAACCGGTTCATCTTTCCCAACTCCTTCATCAGGTCATTCTTGCTGACATCAACGGATGTGATCATGGTGGAATCCTTACCGTGGGGTTGAAAAGAGCGAGAACACATGGTCGGGTCGTGTCGGGCACCGTCACGGGACGACGGGTGCGGCCTGGGGGCGTTGTGTTGCCGAAAAAAGGCAGTGTAAAGGGAGGCGAAGAGCTGGCCGCGGTTTCCCGTATGGGGTAGGACGGCACCATGCAGGATATGGGGCGCGTCGGTGTTGAAACCGTGTAACATATCATAAACACTGTTTGATAAGCATAGCAAATAGTATTCCACAGGTGGGGGGCGACCCCAGGTGTGCCATGTGGCGGGGGCCCGGGCCGCGTTGGCGTACCCGGGACAGGGGCAGGTCATGTGAACAGATCGCCCCATGGTCGGTGGCCCTCTGGGCTGTGGGGAAAAAATCCTGAATGCAACATATCTGAATCATGATGTATTGCGCGTGCGGAAAAGAGGGTGCACGATATGTGGTGATTCGACCACGTGTGGCGCCGCTTTCAATCCTGGGGCTCAGGGGGCAACCGGAAACTTGTGAATTTTCCGTTGACGGCCTTTCTTTTGGTTTGGTACAAAACGATTTATGAAAACATCAGATTCACATTTTGTCTACAAGCTCAGCGTCATCCGTAAGCTCGCCTTTTCATTCCTGGAAGAGGAGATGGAAAAGGCCGGGGTAAAGGACCTGCCACCATCCTTCGGCGATATTCTTTATATCGTCCACACCAAGGGGCCGGTATCCGTCAAGGATATTGCCGCACAGTCCTACAAGGACAAATCAACGGTCTCCACCATCATCCATCAGCTTGAAACCAAAGGGTATGTTCAAAAAGGACCGGACCCCTCCGACGGGCGCAAGGTGCGAGTGTCCCTGACGTTGCAGGCGGAAAAGCATATGGAGAGCATGGCTCGGATCTCCAGCGGGCTCAAGGAGAGGCTCTTTCAGGACATGAGCCGTGAGGAGAGAGACATCCTCTTTCTTCTCATGGACAAGATCGAGGGCAACCTGAAACGGAGCTGATCCGTGGGCTCGGCGGGGTTGTTTGGTTTGTAACAAAACAAATTGAAAGGATGGGAGGGACGCTTTCACGTTTCCTGTCCGGATATGTTGGGGGTCAGGGTATTGACAGCGACAGCCGATGCACGGCCGTTGGTGATGACCCTGGTCGAAACACGTTGTTGCAAGGCGGTATGTTTGTCTGTATCGCGCTTATTCATGAACTATTCATGTTTGGGAGGGCATGGGATGGGATCAACCAGACGACTCCACACATCCGAAGCATTGGACGTTGTGGACAACACCGGCAAGGTTCGAACCAACTTTCTGAAACGGTACCTGCCCGGTACCATGGATGCCATCCGGTTCTACCACTTCACCGGGACCCTGGCGCAGCTTCCCGTGGTGGGCCGGTTTGTCAAAAAAGGGCTTCATCTTTACTACCGTTACCTTCACACCAATTCCCTGGTCTTTCCCTTAGGAGAGATGGAAGCCGTCATCGAAACGGCCACCGACCTGTACGTGGACCCCTGCCCCTGCCGAGCGGTGGCAGAGGAGAAGAGCTGCGATGCTCCGCTTTATACCTGCCTGCGCATCAACCACACGGCCTCTCTGCGAAAAGAGATGAAAGGCGGCAAGAGCCTTTCCAGGGCCGATGCCCTTGCGATTCTACGAAACGCCTATGACAAGGGGCTGGTCCTCTCCTTGGAGTCCTGCATTCAGCCGTATCAGAACAATATCTGCATGTGCTGCACCTGCTGCTGCATTGCCATGAAGATGCGGTATGAGTACGGGGTGCCCATTTATCATTCCGGTCCGTACCTTCCTGTCTGTGACTCGGCTGCCTGCACGGGGTGCGCCTCCTGCTCGTCGGCCTGCCCTGTGGGAGCTCTGGAGGTGTCGGTCAGCGGTGTTCGGGTCGATCCGGACAGGTGTCTGGGGTGCGGTCACTGCGCGTCAGCCTGCCCGTCCGGTTGCCTGGAGATGGCCTTTACTCCCCATCGTGTGAGGCAGGACCGTGAGCCCGGGCCCATGCGGCTGGCCCTGTCTCTTGTGTACATCCATGCCGTCATGGTGCCCTCTGTCCTTTTGTTCAGGTTGGTTGCAGGCAGCAAGCAGCACCTGATGGAGCAGGCGTCTCCCAATGCCAGCGATGTCTTCGAACCGTCCATGCAGCAGAGATGAGGTGACCTATGAGTGTTATCCGCACGTTTACCCATGACTCCGTGACCGGCGTAAAGGTCGGCAAATACAACCTGGCAGACAACTCAACGGTTCATATGTTCTGCCTGGGCGAGACGGTGATCGATACGGGGCCGCCCAACGATCGGAAATCCGTGGCCCGGTTTTTCCAGGATAGGCCGGTCCGTCAAATCCTTCTTACCCATCACCACGAAGACCACAGCGGCAACGCGGCCTTTCTTTCACAGATGACCGGCTAACTGCTGAATGCGCACCCAGGCTCTGATTTGTTGCGGGAGGGGTTTTCCATTCGGATGTATCAGAAGGTTTTCTGGGGAAGCATTCCCAGGGTATCGCCGGAGCCCCTGGCCAAGGCCGTAGCAACCGATGGCGGCCACACCCTTGTGCCCATTCATACCCCGGGGCACTCCCCGGACCATGTCTGTTTCTGGGAGCCGGAGAGAAAGTGGCTTTTTACAGGGGATCTCTTTCTTGCGCCCAAGGTCAGGATGTTCAGGGCAGATGAAGATCTCTCCGGGCATCTCGAAAGCCTGAAAACCGTCCTTGAGTACGATGTAAAGACCCTCTTCTGCGCCCACAAAGGGGTTGTGGAGGATGGGCACCGGATGCTGGAAATGAAGCTGGCATACTACCTGGAGCTCATAGACAAGGTGAAGGGGCTGCACGGTGAAGGGCGCACCCCCACAGAGATCACGCGGACCCTGTTCGGCAAAAAGGGGCTTGTGGGGTATATCTCCTGCAATCACATGAGCAGCGAGAACCTGGTGCGGCAGTGCCTCTCCTGCACCCTTACATAATCAGTCCCGCGCCCCAGTAAAGCAGCATCCCCACCACCAGGGTCCCCCCTAAGGATTTTGTGTACCAGGCAAAGATGAAGGTGGGCACGGCCACGGCCATCTCAATGGAGAAGGGCGCAAAGACCCTGGGGGTTCCCTGGGTCACCAGGGCCGGGACCAGCAGGGCGCTTAAGATGGAAACGGGGATCAACTCCAGCCACTCAATGAGCAGGGGCGGCAGCTGCCGCTTGGAGAGGAAGAAAAGGGGCACCCACCGGGGGATGAAGGAGACAAGGCCCATGCCGAGGATAAGAAGGATAAAGCTAGTGGTTTCCACGGGCGGGCCTCCGTTTTTTGATGAGCACGCCGGCGGTGGCGGCGAAAAGGGTGGCGATGATGATGTAGGCGTTGCCCGGCATGACCAGGGAGAGCCCCACGGCAACGACCCCTGAGATCACGGCGGTGAGGGTGAAGATGGGGCCGTTGAGCTGGTAGATGAGCAGGGTAATGAACATGGCCGTCAGGGCGTAGTTGAGGCCGAAGGCGTTTTCCGGGATGAAGCGCCCGAAGAAACATCCCACGGTGGTGCTCGCTACCCAGGAGAAGAAGGCTGCATAACTGGCAACGATGGCCTTGTCGATCTCCCAGGGGCCATTTTTCAACTGGTTTAAGTTGACGGCAAAGGTTTCGTCCACGATGCCGTAGCTGAGCATGGTGATCTTCTTGCGACAGGCTCCCCGGTAGTGCACGGCAAGGGAGGAGCTCATGAGAAGGTGCCGCAGGTTGACGATAAAGGTGGTCAGGACGATGGCGGGGATGGAGGCCCCTGCCGTGATCATGGAGACCGCGATGAACTGTCCGCTGCCTGCAAAGACGCAGAGGGACATGAAACAGACCTGAACGGGGGTGAGCCCCGCCTTTTCTCCCAGGACCCCCATGGCCAGGCCCAGGGGGATGTACCCGACGCAGATGGGCCAGATGGCCAGGAGGCCCTGGACCAACGCGGATTTTTCTACCGGGGAGACGCCGGGCTCCTCGTCCTGTAATGCAACACTCATAATGGTATCTACCTGCTGTAAAACGTGGCAAGCCGCCCGACGGGCGGCTTGATTGCTATAAAAAAGCTACATAATCGAAAGTGGTACCTAAGTCAATCCTTGGCAGAGGTAGAGGGTTGATCTGTGGGGGGCGGTTTGGAGCCGGGAGGGAGGACGGTCTCTTCGTCCATGGTCCTGCAGAGCGTGTCCATGCAGGCCGGGCAGATGCCGTGGCTGAAGCGCGCTTCGGAGTGGGCGCTGAGGTAGGCTTCCACCTGGTGCCAGTAGCCCTGGTCGTCCCGTATCTTCTTGCAGGAGGCGCAGATGGACATGCCCTTGAAGCCGGCCCCATCGGAGTTCCATATTCCGGCTTTCAAGGCTCTTTTTGGCCTGTTTCAGGCTGAACCACCTTCGGTGCAGGAGGATGGCCTGGCAGAACACCAGCACGATGCATACCATGATGAGTTCATCGAGTTCAAAGGCCTCATAGGCGTTTGTGATGTCCACAATACGCTCAAACAGGTCGAATCGGCCGGAAATAAGAAAAGTTCCCGCAGCGATGATGAATAGTAATAGGCGCTCTTGAGGTGCACTGATTCTGTTAATTTTCATCGGGTCCCTTCCGGCTGAAAGCCTGGCCTGAAGCACGTCTCACGACATTGATTATAGGCATTTTCCTTATTTTTGGGTAGTGATTGAACCATAGCAGACATTGCTCCGGCCTGTCACAGGAATTGAGCACAGGCGCCATGGAAAAGAGTCGGCAGGTTTCCCCTGCTTCTTACCCTCCGAAGCCTTTATCTTCCATGGTTACGGCAGCATCCCCCAGGGCGGTGAGAGCCTCCATCTTGCCCATGGTCACGGGCAGGAGGTTGCTGAAAAAGAACTCAGCCCCCTTGATCTGGCCGTTGTAAAAGGGGATATCCTTTTTTCTGGCCCCGGCCTCAAGGGCTCTGGCAGCCGCTGTGGCGCGCCAGAGGAGCATCCAGGCCATGACCGCATCGCCCATGATTTCAAGGAAGGGCACGGAGTGAGCAAAGGCTGTTCGGAGGTTGCCTTCAAGGAGGCTCTTTCCCATGGCCATGGCGCAATCACCCAGTCGGCTGACGAGTTTGGAGGCCGCCTCGGTGAGGGGCCGGGTGGCGTCAAGTCCGGCTGCCTCTTCGACGGTTCGGTTCATGCGGGCCAACAGCTCCATGAAAACCTGCCCTTTTTTCATGCCGAGTTTCCGCGCCAGCAGGTCCATGGCCTGGATTCCGTCGGTGCCTTCGTAGATGGAGGCGATTTTGCAATCCCGGGAGATCTGCTCCACGGTGTAGTCCCGGAGGTAACCGGCCCCGCCGTACACCTGGATGGCCTTGGTGCACACATCGTAGCCCTTGATGCCGTTGTAGGCCTTGAGCACGGGGGTGAGAAGCCCCACAAGGTCATCGGCCATCTCCTGGTCATCCGGGGAGGCGCCCATGCGGTGGTGATCCATGAGCAGGGCGATGTAGTAGGCAAAACTCCGCATGCCGTCCACGCAGCATTTCATCTCCATGAGCATGCGCCGGACATCCGGGTGGTCGATGATGGGCACGGACGGGGCCGTGGGGTCCAGGGCCTCTTCCACGGCGCGGCCCTGCTTGCGGGTGCGGGCGTATTCCAGGGCCAGGAGGTAGGCGGCCGAGGCATGGGAGAATGCCTGGATTCCCACGCCGAGCCTGGCTTCATTCATCATGGTGAACATGATGCGCATCCCTTTGTTGGCCTCCCCCAGGAGCAGGCCGCGGCAGGTGCCCTTGCTGCCCAGGGACATGCTGCAGGTGGCGCTGCCGTGGAGCCCCATCTTCTCTTCGATGCCCGTGCAGACGATGTCGTTGGGTTCACCCAAAGAGCCGTCTTCGTTGACCCAGATCTTGGGGACCAGGAAGATGGAGATGCCCTTGGTGCCGGCAGGGGCCCCTTCGATGCGGGCCAACACCGGGTGGATGATGTTGTCGGTGAGGTCGTGGTCACCCGAGGTGATGAACGCCTTGGTGCCGTAAAGGGACCAGGTGCCGTCGTCGTTGGGGGTGGCCGAGGTGGTGAGGGCCCCCACATCGGAGCCCGCGTCCGGTTCGGTGAGGAGCATGGTGCCCGTCCACTCCCCGGAGTAAAGCTTTTTCATGAAGAGGTCTTTCTGGTGCTCGGTGCCGTATCGCTCGATCATTTTGCCCGCGCCGTGGCCCAGCATGGCGTAGCTGGAGAAGGCAAAGTTGGTGCCGATGAGGTACTCCCCGGCGGCGTTGCTGATGAGAAAGGGGAGCCCCTGGCCACCTCGGGTTCCTCGGACAGGGCCAGCCACTCCCCTCCGGCAGCTCGAGGGGGCGCCGGCGGATATCTCGGCGGCGTCACCGTGCCCCGGTCGAATTGCACACCCTGGCGATCCCCCAGGCCGTAGGTGGGGAGCAGCTCCTTGAGGGCGAATTTCCGTGCCTCGTTGATCACCATCTCAAAGGTCTTCCGGTTGAAATCGGCGTATATCGGGTGTTCCGTCAGCGACTCTGCGTCAAGCTGGTCAAACAACACAAAATCGATGTCCCGTCTGTCTGCCACGTATTGAGCTGCCATGCTTACCTCCTGGGAAATGGATGATAAAAACAGAGGGCCTGAGCCACCCTGGGCGGGGGTGCCAATGCGCATCGGGTCTTGTTGGGGAAGGACCTGGAAGCGGTATCATTGAATGTGGGGAGACCTGAAGGTCAGGAAGAGGTTCGTCCTGGGCGGATGCCGCGTATTCTTCCGGGGGAGGCGGGGAGGTGTGCAATGGGGTCGCAAGGGGACCGTATGGCGCTGATATCAGACTAGGGGATTTTCATTTTTCCTGTCAAGGAAGAAGTGTCGACCGGCCGCTCCTCGTTTCAGGTGGTCAAGGGGCGGCCGGATGGCCCGGTACCCGCAAGCGGGCACCGGATCCCTTATTGGATATGGGGGGCGAGTTCGCTCAGGTCAAAGAGATAGGTTCCTATAAAGGCCATGACACCCATCATGATGAGGAAGATGGCCAGGACCTTGGAGATGGGGTTGACTCCCCCGGCGGCCTCCATGGCCTGGTTGGGGTCGACCTGGTCGCTGGCGGAGATGATGGCGTCGACCTTTTTTTTGACATGGAGAAAGTAGAGAAAGTTGGCAAAGGCCCCGAAAAAGAAGGAGACAGCCAGGCTGCCCCCGGGAATGACGATACCGGCGGCGGAGATACCGAAAAAGAGAATGGCCAGGCCGTACATTTTGCGGTAGATGAGCCAGACGATACCGAAGAGAAAGGCGCCCCAGTTCCAGGAAGGGGCAAAGGCCGTGCGTCCTGACCTGGAGAAGAGCTTGAATCGTTCCGCGTACCACTCCCCGCGGGGGCCTGCAAAGCTTTGCCACAGGGGCAGCAGGGGGGAGGCGCCCAGGGATGAGGTGGCCCCATCGTCCTCCCAGTGAACGTCCTGGGCCCGGTGCTCCTCTTCGGGGCGCTGGGGGCTTTCGACGGGGGACTCTTTTTCCGCCTCTTCCCGGAAATCCACCTCAATGCGGCAGAGGGCGCCTGTCTCTGCAAAGCGCTTGGCAAAGTCGTCGGTCTTGGCTCGGTCCTCGCTCCGAAAGACGATGACGCGCTGTCCGGAGAAGAGGCGGTCTATGGCTGCCTGGCCCATGTTGAAACAGTCCATGAGCCTGCTTTTGACCTCCCGTTTGCTCTCACGCTCCCTGACTTTTCCTTCAAACAGGACCACATAGAGCTCTTTCAACGTGTTTCCTCCCATCGGTGTGTCTGCGTTCGTCGGTGGACGACCCTGGCGTTTGGTTTTGCGATACGCCACAGGGGAACTCTCCCCTGTGGCACGGCGTCTTTTATTGTACAAAGTGATCTGTATGTATGCCAACGTCTTTTTTGCGTCAACCCTGTAGTGCTCCTTCCGGCGGAACGGGCAGGGCATAAAAAAAGGCCCGAAGGGACAAGGGGTCCTTTCGAGCCTTTTCTTTTGATCATGCCGTCGTCATGTGACGGGGAGGCGGGAACTTACTTGAGCAGTTCCACGGCTTCCTGGGCGATCTGGAGCTCTTCGTTGGTGGGGATGACCCAGACCTGAACTTTGGAGGCGTCGGTGTGAACCGCGGTGGGCTCGCCCTTGCGACCGTTGTTTTTGTCGAAGTCCATGTCGATGCCCAGGCCGGAGAGGTTCTCGCAGATGAGGGCGCGGGTGATGTCGTCGTTCTCGCCGATACCGGCGGTGAAGACGATGGCATCGATGTTGCCGAGAACGGCGGTGTAGGCACCGATGTATTTTTTGACGCGGTAGGCGAACATGTCGAGGGCCAGCTTGGCCATCTCGTCGCCATTTTCAACGGCAGAGTGGATGTCACGCATGTCGTTGAGGCCGCATACGCCTTTCAGGCCGCTCTGCTTGTTGAGCAGGGAGTCTACCTCGGAAGCGCTCATGCCTTTGTTCTCGGCGATGTAAGCCACGATGGCGGGGTCGATGTCACCGCTTCGGGTGCCCATCATGACGCCTGCAAGGGGGGTCATGCCCATGGAGGTGTCCTGGCACTTGCCCTTTTCCACAGCGGCCATGGAGCAGCCGTTGCCCAGGTGCACGGTGATGACGTTGATGTCCTCGGCCTTTTTGCCCATGCACTCGGCCACTTTACGGGAAACGTACTTGTGGGAGGTGCCGTGGAAACCGTAACGACGGATGCGCAGCTCTTTGTAGTAGTCGTAGGGCAGGGCGTAGAGGAAGGCTTCCTTGGGCATGGAGGAGTGGAATTCGGTGTCGAATACCGCCACGTTGGGGGTGCCGGGGAAGAGCTCTTCGGCCACTTCGATGCCCATGAGGTTGGCGGGGTTGTGCAGGGGTGCCAGGGGGTTGTTGTCCGCAATGGCAACCTTGACGGGGCCGTCAACCACGCAGGCGCTGGTGAAGGACTCGCCGCCCTGGACCACGCGGTGGCCGATGGCGTCGATCTCTTTGGGGTCGGAGATCACGCCGGCTTCGGAGCCGGTGATGAGGTCCAGCACCATGTGCATGCCGATCTTGTGGTCCTTGATCTCTTCTTCCTTGACCACTTTTTTCTCGTTGTCGGTGTCGGGGAAGGCCTTGTGGGTAAGCTTGCCCACGGTTTCGCCGATACGTTCTACAATGCCGTTGGCCATAACGGCTTCATTTTCCATGTCGAGGAGCTGGTATTTGAGGGATGAGCTGCCAGCGTTAATAACCAATACTTTCATGATAGAATTTTACCTTGTAACAGAAAAATCGTTGAATGGAACGCCCGGGTGAATGGCACCCTGGGGGATGTTCCTCGAACTGCGGACCGTGCGGGAGAAGGGCGCTGCGTGTTATGGGCCGCCTGCCCGTGGATGGTGCGGCGGCGCTGGTCGCCTGAACCAGACCTTTGGCCGCCTGCGCCTGAACGGCGGTGATGGCCACGGTATTGACGATGTCGGGTACGGTGCAGCCTCGGGACAGGTCGTTGACCGGTTTGTTAAGACCCTGGAGTACGGGGCCGATGGCAACCACCTGGTCGGAGGAGCGTTGTACCGCTTTATAGGTGTTGTTCCCGGTGTTGAGATCAGGGAAGATGAAGACCGTAGCCTGACCGGCGACTTTGCTGTCGGGCAGTTTGGTTCGCGCCACAGACGGATCGATGGCGGCATCGTACTGAATGGGACCTTCGAGAAGCAGATCGGGGCAGCGCTCCTTCGCGATGCTGGTCGCTTCAATCACCTTCTCCACTTCGGCACCTTTGCCGGAAGACCCGGTTGAGTAGGAGAGCATGGCCACCCTGGGGTCGACGCCGAAGATTTCGGCGGTCTGGGCGGATCCGATGGCGATTTCAGCGAGCTGTTCTGCATTGGGAGTGGGGTTGACCGCGCAGTCACCAAAGGCCAGGACGCGATCCTTCAGGCACATCAGGAAGATGGACGAGACGATGGAGGCGTCGGGCTTGGTCTTGATGATCTGGAACGCGGGCTTGATGGTGTGGGCCGTGGTGTTCACGGAACCGGAGACCATGCCGTCGGCGTGGCCCTTGTGCACCATCATGGTGGCAAAGTAGGTAACGTCGCTCATGAGGTCGCGGGCAACATCCTGGTTCATGCCCTTCTTGTTCTTGCGCATCTCATAAAAATCGTTGACGTACTCTTCGTAGAGCGGGCTCTTGGTGGGCTCCACAATGGTGGGGCCGGAGGGTGGAGGAGCAGCTGAATGTTGGCTGGGTTTTCGGACTCTCCAGGAGGGTAGCCCTTCGCGGCATCGGCGCGGCGCGGGGATGTCGCAGGCGTTCAGGATACGCTCGCCGGTGCCTTCGGGCAGGACGATGTGCTGCTTGTTCTTCTTGGCCTTCTGGATGAGGTTGTACTCGAACATCTGGGGGGTGACGTTGACGGATTTGCGCTCGATGAGTTTCCTGCGCATCTCCTGGGTGTCCACGTGGGCTTCGAAGAGGCCCAGGGCGGACGCGATCTTTTTGGGGTTGCTGGACTCGAGCCGCGCGTGCACGTGGTTCAGGTTCCGCATGGTGGGGTACGTGGGGTCCTTGACGAGAAGGATCGGAACGGGGATCCCTTCCCAGCCTTCCACCAGTCTCTGGATGCTCTCGGACGGGGCGATGCCGCCGGTGAGGAGGATGCCGGAGATGTTGGGGTAGGCATTGGAGAGACGGGACGCCATGGCGCTCAGGATGATGTCCGTCCGGTCCCCTGCGGTGACCACGAGGCTGTCTTCCTTGATGTAGTTGAGGAAGTTGTTGATCTGATGGCAGCGATGACGTAACCGTCAATCATCTTGTCCATGGCCTTCTTGCCGTAGATGACATCGGCGCCCAGCCATTTCTGCAGATCCGCCACCGTGGGCTTCATGAGGTTGCTGTCTTCCGGGATGACGTGGAAGGAGCAGTTGTCCACCTTGATGTCCTTCTGGAGGGTCTCAAGGATGGTCTCGGTCTGTGAGGCATCTGCACGGTTGACCATGATGCCGAGGATATCAACTCCCTTGTCCTCGAGATCTTCCATGGCCAGGTGGTTCAGGCTCACGATTTCATCGATGGTGGCGCTGTGCCCGTTGGTGACAACCAGGGCGGGACAGCCCATGTTGGCGGCAACCACGGCGTTGATGTCGAAGGTGAAGGCTTCGTTGCCCACCACGAAATCGATGCCCTCGCAGAGAACGAAATCATACTTCTCTTCAAGCTGCTTGTACTTGTTGAGAATGATCTCGATCATCTGGTTCTGTTTGCCGGCATTGACGAGTTTTTTGGCTTCGTCCAGGGTCATCGCGTAGGTGTCTTCGTACCTCATGCCGAGGTAGAAGTGGGAGAGGACCAGATCGGTGTCGTAGTCGCGCTCGCCGTCCACGGGGTTGATGATGGGCCTGAAAAAGCCAACGTTGTGCAGGTCCCTCAAGAGAAGCTGCATGATACCAAGAACGATGGTTGATTTTCCGCTCCTGGCGTTGGTTGTGCTGATGTAAAGACTCTTTGCCATACGCCTATTTCCTTGATTACTGGTAACGCAACACTATACATGTAAAGGCACGACGTGCCGTATCAATCGTATTTTGCAAATTAAAAACGGAACCTTAACACGAGTGTTCGGGGCGTTTTGACAACGCCTCAGGGGAAAATAGTCTCATACTTCATGTGGTCGAAACAAGCAACAATTTTCCAGTGAGCTTCCGGTAACTCGCTAAAAAGGCAAAGGATAGTGCGAAAATACGGACACGGAGTCCACCTTTTGGAACCCTTGCAAGCGTTTGTTTCCGTTGAATGACAGCCTGATTATTATTGGCGTCACCGGCTAAAGATCTCCGTTGTGTTCGAAAGCCAGGGGGGCTTGCGTCAAATGGGAACACCGTCATGCAGGCGGTTTTCCACATTCAAATGGCAAAGTCCTCGCGAGGGGATGCGACCAGCGGATGGTCAACCTGTGGCGCGTTTTGTGCGCTCTACCGGGTCGGCCCAACGGGGGGTTGGGCCGACCCGGTAAAGCAGTCGGGGTCCGCCGGGTGCCACCGGTGCCCAATCCTAAAATATTGAACGTTCGGTAAAATATGCACGCCGGAATCAACCAACGAGGGGCAATTTACCATAAAACGGGGGGATGACCAACCGAAATCGGAGGATACGGTCCCTTATGCCCGGTGGGGGAACTCAGGGCCGTTATTGGGGTTTGCGTCCACGCCACGGTTGGCATAAAGTAACCGGAGCGCCCACGCCAAAGGGCAGTGGCGTTGTGATTTTGCACGAATAAGATGCCTGCGGGCAGGTGCCGGGTCTCCCCCATCTAAAAGGGCGGCCCGTGCCACCGGTGAAAGGAGACGACACGAATGAGAGCGATGGTGATCACGACCGGTGAGGAGATTCTCAAAGGGGAGGTGGTGGACAGCCACGCCGCCTGGATTTCGGAGCAGCTGTGCGAGCTGGGCGTGGAGGTGGTGCGGCACCTTTCCGTGGGGGACAACCTGTCCGCCCTGAAAGAGGTCTTTTCCCGGGTGGCGGGGCGGTGCGATGTGGCAGTGGTGACCGGTGGCCTAGGGCCCACGGAAGACGATCTCACCACCCGGGCCGCTGCCGAATCCGCCGGGGTTCCCCTGGTGGAGGACCCTGTGGCCTCTGCCTCCGTTGCCGCCTACTTTGAAGGCCGCAAGGCGCCGGTGCCCGCATCGAATCTCAAGCAGGCCCGCCTTCCCAGGGGAGCTGCCTGCATTCCCAACCCCGTGGGCACGGCCCCGGCCTTTTCCCTGGAGCTCTCCGGCACCCGGTTCTGGTTTCTGCCCGGGGTGCCCAGAGAGATGCGATTTTTGATGACCGAGTCGGTGACGCCCGCCATCTCCGGGATGCAGCCCAAGGGGAGCCGTCTGGTCAAGACCGCCATCACCACCTTCGGGCTTCCCGAGTCCGTGGTGGGGGAGCGGATCTCCGGCATCGAGGCCGGGTTCCCAGGGGTTCATGTGGGCTATCGGGCCTCCTTTCCCGTCATCGAAGTGAAGATCTGGGCGTTTGCAGGGGCAGATGCCGGATTGGCTCAGCGCCAGGAGGCGGCTTCGGCAGAAGCCTTGAAGCGCCTGGATGGGTATGTGGTCTCGGAGGCCGGGCTCTCCATGCCCGAGTCCGTGGCCGCCTCTCTGAAAGGGGCCGGGAAAACCCTTGGGGTGGCCGAGAGCTGCACCGGCGGCCTCATCGGAAACCTCCTTACCGATGTTCCGGGAAGCTCGGACTGGTTCTTCCTTTCGGCCGTCACCTATGCCAACAGCGCCAAGGAGAAGGTGCTGGGCGTTTCGGGGCATACCCTTGAAACCTGCGGGGCGGTGAGCGCCGAGACCGTGGCCGAGATGGCCGAAGGGGTGCGGCGCGTCTCCGGCGCCGATATCGGCGTTGCCACCAGCGGCATTGCAGGTCCCTCCGGCGGCACCGACGAAAAGCCCGTGGGCACCGTCTGGATCGGCGTTGCCACGGAAACGGGCACCGAGACGCACCGGTTTGTCTCTCCCTTTAAAGACCGCCACATGAACAAGCGGGTGTTTGCGTTTAAGGCCCTGGACCTGGTGAGGCGGACCATAAAAACAGGGACGAGGGCATAGAAAAAACAGATTCAGGCCGATCAAAATCAAAGGCGAATCAGTCGTGTCATCCTTTTCTATGATGAAGACCCGAGTTGAAAGGTAGGGTGAGCTTGCGCACCATCGAAGCACAGTATCGCCCACCGAAGCCGAGGTGACAGGGACCGCGTATTGCTTGGATATGACGATGGGTGACGGTCTTTCAGACAAATGGTGCGCAAGCACACCCTACGGTCCACGGTTCCCGGAACGTAAGACATGACAAGCTGCCTTCAAGAAGACGATGATGGGCTGAATAGTTACGATTAATTTAATGCAAAAAGCTAACCGGACACGACTGAAGGCGAATGTGATTTTTCTGAGGCGCGAAGGGGAAAACTCACTCGCCATAGCCTGGCCGTCAGTTGCCGGGCTAATAAAGCAGCTCGCAGAAAACATCAGCTTTCGAGGTGGTTCACCTCGCCGCCGGGGGCGTGCTTTTTCCCGTTTTCAATTGGCCCGGCCTGTGATACAAAGGCGCGTTGTTGTATAATAAAGAATTGATCTGCCGTGGTGTTGGCCATGGCGGTTTTTATGGATGGGGCTTTTTTTACAAGAAAAAAGCCCATGCGGACGAGAGGCATCCCGCACAATAAATTCTCCCTCACTGACCGCGCAGCCGGTTGTGGCCCCTTCGCGTAATCCTTTCTTGATCCAATCTCAGGATGGTTTGCCGGGCTTCTTCCTGCACGTGTGGCGGTGACCAAGGTGGCCCATGCTTTCCATTACCAAAGAGTTCCGATTTGACGCAGCCCACAGGCTCTGCCGTCACGATTTTTCCGAAGAAGAGAACAAGGCCCTTTACGGCAAGTGCGCGGCCTTTCACGGACACACCTACACCCTCAGGGTGACGGTGGCCGGTCCCCTGGATGCGTCGGGGATGATCCTGAACTTCACCGAGCTCAAGGGCCTGGTGAAGGAGCGCATCGTGGACCGGTACGACCACGCCAACCTGAATGAGCTTCCCGAGTACGAGAACCTGCCGGTGACGGCCGAGAACATGGTGCTCCATATCTTCAAGACCCTGTCCGAGGCGCCGGAATTCCACGGGCTCACCTTGAAAGAGGTGCGGCTCTACGAGACCCCGGACTCCTGGGCCACGGTGACGGCGTAAGGCGATGCCCATGCTGAGACTCCATGAAATGTTTGCCTCCCTCCAGGGAGAGGGGCCCCACACCGGGCGACCCGCTTTTTTCATCCGCCTGGCAGGCTGTGTTCCGCCCTTGTGTCCCTGGTGCGACACCAAAGGGGCCTGGGACGAGGGCACCGAGATGTCGGTCGCGGACCTTGCGGCGGCTGCCAAGGAGAATGGGCTTGACTTTGTGGTCATCACAGGGGGTGAGCCCCTGCGTCAGTGGGAGACAGGCCTCTGGGAGCTGGACCGGGTGTTGTCTGACCTGGGCCTTGCCGTGCAGTACGAGACCTCGGGCAAGGTGCCTGTGCCCGAAGACATCAGGGGGGAGGTGATCCTCTCGCCCAAGTACCTGGATGGCTCCTGGCACGTGGACCGGACAAGCGTTGCCCGGGCGCGGCATCTCAAGTTCGTGGCCAGCCAAGAGACCCTTGGCCTCATTGACGCCTTTGTGGCGGACCACGCCCTGGAAAAAGACCGTGTGTGGCTCATGCCCCTGGGCATGACCCGGGACGAGCAGATCGCGACCATGCCCCTGGTCTGGGACCACTGCGTCAAGATGGGCTATCGCATGGCAAACCGCCTTCACATCCTCGCCTTTGATACCAAAAAAGGAATCTGACCCATGTATGAAACCGTTGTGGTCCTCTCCGGCGGCATGGACTCCGCCGTCCTTCTTGCCCATTGCCTGTCCAAAGGCCAGCGATGCGTTGCCATCAGCTTTGACTACGGCTCCAAGCACAACGCCAGCGAGCTTCCCATGGCCAAGGCCATGTGCGATCATCTGGGGGTGACCCACACCCTGGTGCCGCTCCCCTTCATCAACGAGCTTTTTGAAGCCTTCCAGTTCCTCAATCCGGGGAGGAGGTGCCCGACGGCGCCTACGACTCCGAGAACATGAAGAGCACCGTGGTCCCGTTCAGAAACGGCATCATGCTCTCCATCGCCGCGGGCTACGCCGAATCCGTGGGCGCGCGCCAGGTGGTCCTGGCCTCCCACGCAGGGGATCACTTCATCTACCCGGACTGTCGCCCCGAGTTCAACGAGGCCCTGGGCAAGGCCATCCACCTCGGTACCGACGGCCAGGTGACCATCGCCTTCCCCTTTTCCCAGCTGGACAAGCGGGAGATCGGCGATCTGGGCCGCACCCTGGGCGTGGACTTTGCCGCCACCTGGACCTGCTACAAAGGCGGTACCGCCCATTGCGGCACCTGCGGCGCCTGCGACGAGCGCAAATACGCCCTGCGCTTTGACGAAGGCCTCGATCCGACGACATACCTGGCATAGCTGGAAACGATGCCTCCGGAGGGCAGGGGCTGAGCCCCTGCACCCCAGGTTCGCGAATGCTCCAGGGATCGTTCCTCACCCTTACACATTCGCTGACGGGCTGCGCCCGTGGCTGCCAATGACGTCTATTCAACCGTCTTTATGTTCTTCGTGATTGAAAAAGAAATCTCGATGAAGGGCCATACGGTGACGGTCGAGTGAACCAACATCGTCAGACTTGTTTGCGAATGCTTTATCCGTCCCCGGCAGGGCCGCCGGAGGCTTTATTTATCCATGATGGGAGTTTGTATGAGAACGGAAAACCCCTTGGGGAAGAAAATCGGATACACCTTTACCTACGACCCGTCCCAGCTGTTTCCGGTGGAGCGGGCCCTGGGCCGGGGGGCTTTGGGGTTGGACGGAAAGGCGCTTCCCTTTTGTGGCGAAGACATCTGGACGGCCGTGGTGCTCCTGGCTGGACGGTAAGGGCAAACCCGTCTCTGCGGTGGCGGAGATCAGGGTTCCGGCCATCAGTCGGTGCATTGTGGAGTCCAAGTCCCTGAAACTCTATCTGAACTCCTTTAACATGAGCCGGTTTGAGAGCCCTGAGGCGGTGAGGACGGCCATGGCGGGCGATCTTTCCAGGGTGGCGGAAGGGGAGGTGACGGTCTCCCTGTTTGGGTGCGACGACACCGAGGCCCTGGGGACGCAACGCGCAGGTGGGCGGTGCATCGATCACCATGAAGCCGATTCGTATGTCTACGAGGTGGACGCCTCCCTTCTGGCCCACGGGGACGGCGACGTCACGGACGAGACCCTGTGTTCCCATATCCTGCGCACCAACTGCCCGGTGACCGGCCAGCCCGACTGGGCCACGGTGGAAATCACCTACTCCGGGAAAAGGATCGACGAGACCGCGCTTTTTGCCTACCTTGTTTCGTTTCGGACCCACACGGGCTACCACGAGAACTGTGTGGAGACCCTCTACACGGACATCATGGCTCGCCTGGCCCCCACGGCCCTTACGGTGGTGGGGCGGTTTACCCGACGGGGCGGCCTGGACATCAACCCGTGCCGGAGCAGTTCACCCACGGCGTTTCCCAACCGCCGCCTTGTTCGTCAGTAGGGCATAAACCCACTTTTCACTTCATGAAAAGCCCCCCTTCGGAGCGACTCCGTAAGGGGGGCTTTTTTTGTGTCGGTGTGATAAATCGTTGTGTCAATAACGGGGTAACGATCCGATGAAACAGCCGTTGGCGCCGCCCAGACTGGAGTCACCGGCGTGTTTTCCGTTTATTTTTAAGGCTTCCTCCTCGACTTTGGAAAGGGTTGACCCGTCTTTTAGGGTGACTCGCATACCGATGTCGTACTCTCCGAGATCGGATACAGACGCTTCGGCGGTACCAGTTTCGCTGGTGACGCTGGCCTTGGTTTCGTAGCCTTCCTCCAGGGGACGGAAGATATCCCATTGCCAGTGCGTTGATGCCCAGGTCCGGGTTGGAATTGTCTGTAAAGGTGACCGTTGCCGAGAGGTTGGCGCTCACGGGGGTATGCTTGAAATCAAGGTCCTCCGGGGAAAAGACCCGGACGGTGGTGCTGGCGGGTTCCGTGGAGATGCCGGTAAGGGTCACTGTGTTGGTTCGTTCGTCAGTGTCCCAGATTTTGTAGGCAACCAGATCGTTTACTTTTTCAAAGATTCGGGTCTCTTTGTCTTCGGGGTCCCTGCATACCTCGGAAAGGGCGATGGCCATGTCCGTGGTGGTGGTGATGCCGCTGTCAATGGTGAGGGTGACCGTGTTGCTTGCCTCGTCGTACTCGCCCTCTGCGTGGTTGGTCCCCCCTGCCAGGGTGACGCTTGTTTCGTATTCGTCAAGCCAGGGGCTGTTGCTGTCGGAAATGTTGCCGTTGTCCGATTTAAAGGACGCCGACGCAATGGTGTCGTCCAGGGTGTTCAGGTGGTCGATGATGGCCTGGATGGTGGTGGTACCGTTACGGATGTGGACAGTAAGGGTGTTGTACACGGAAGAGAAGGTGGAGGTCACCTCATCTGAGGGTGCGGGGTTTGCAAGTTTCACCTCGATGTTTCCCTTTACGCCGGGGGGCGCGGTGATATTGATAAGGCCGCCCAGCACCCCCGTTGCAGACTCCGACGCCGGTGTTTCCCCGGTGTCTTGGATCGTGACGGTGGGTCCCGGTTCCTGGGTCCTGTGCCCCCATAGCTTGATCATGCCGTCAATGTAGGCGATGTTTTCCCGATACACGGTGAGCTCCGGGTGCCACTCTCCCAATCCCTTGAACCGGTGGACGGCAAGGTAGTAGTCATCGCCTTTGGTCTCTTCGTTGATGAAGAGGTCCTCGTTATCTCGTCCTCCCGTAAGCTGGACGCTGTCGTAGTCCTTGGATGAGACCTCCCAGGGGCTGGTGCCGTGTCGGGGGTATACCTCAGAGACCGCGTGGCTCTGTTCAAGGATCTCTTTGATCTGGTTCTGGGTGGTGACCCCGGAGTTGACGGTCAGGTGGATGACATCTCCTGAGACCACCATGTGGGGCGTGCATCCGGTGCAGGGATGAATGCGCAGCTCCCGGTTGCTTTCCTCTCCCCCCTCGCCGGTAATGTAGAGGGCGGTGGTGGCCCCTGACGGGGTGGAAGAGTAGAGAACCCCGTAAGAGGGCACGGGGTCATGTATGCCGGTGTTGAAATGCCACTCCCGCTTCCAGATGTCCCCCAGGGCAAAGTCGTAGAGGATGACCTCATAGGTGTAGGTGCCGCCCACTTTGACACCGATGCCTGTGGGTTGATCCGCCAGGATGTAAGCGGTGTTCGGCTCTGCTTCCGTCATGCGGTACAGGGCGCCCGTTGGGGTGGTGGTGGAGCCGGAGGGCGTGTTGGTGGCAGCCAGGAGGCCGTCCTCTGCTGCGCTGAGGCAGTTGATGTCGTTCTGTGTGCCTGTGAGCATCTCCTTCCATACGTCGTTGTCGGTGTCCAGATAATACGCCTTGCCGTAGCTCCCGGCAGCCACGAGGAGCCCGTTGCCCTCGCTAATGCACAACAGGGGCGGGCGATCCTCTTTGTCGATGGCCATTTGCTGCCATCCCTTGGTGGCGTGGTATCGGAGGATGTACCCGTAGGTGGCTTCGGCCACGGCATAAAGGGTCTTGTCCGCTGTTTGCCAGACCCCTCGGAAGTCGAGGCTCAGCCCGCCGCTGTTTAAGGGGGTGAGTGCGTTTGTGCCGGTGTTCAGTTCAAGGACAAGGCCTCCGGCGCTGGAAATATAGGCGTTGGAACCGAATCCGTTGATGGCGTACATGTTGGGAAGCTCTTGAGATGCCCCGACCAGGGGGCTGAATGAGGCGCCGTCAAAGGAGAGGAGGACCCCTGCTGGTGTTGTGTCGGTTGCCGAGCGCTGTTTGCCCCCGGACAGATAGACCACGCCGTTTTCGTCAACCCACAGGCCTGTAAAGGAGGAGGCAAAATAGGGGGACTCCGGTCCGTACTGCGAGTTGAGCTCCTCCCAGGTCGATCCGGTGTAGCGAAAGATAACGCCGTATTTGCTCTGGGTGTCGATGGCGTTGATGGTTCCGTCGTTGTTGGAGTCGAACAGCGGGGAGCCGAGGCGGTAGCCTGAGGCATACACGGTTCCCCATGGGGTGGCGTGGACGGCAAAGAGCACGGCACCGGAGAGGGTGTCGTCGGAGATGTCCGACCAGGAGCCCCCTGAATGGCGGAAGGCAGCGCCGTCGAACCCCACGGCATAGGAGACGGTATCATCGGACCAGCAACCCATAAGGGGTGGCGTGGAGACGGCGGGCGGCTCATAGTCCCAGAGCCCGAAAGCGGTGGCGGCTTGGAGACAGATGGCGGCAGCTGTGAGCAGGGTCAGGCGTATGGTCACGGATTTTCTCCTTGTCCGGTAAGGTTGGTACGTCGGCGCTGAAGAAAATCGATTATATAACAATGTTTACTCTAATAAAAGAGGTTTGATGTGCGATCATTGCATTTATACGCGTCCTCAGAAGGTTATGGCTTTTTCCTCTGTGACCAGGGTGTCGTGGAAGGCTTTGGCTGTAATCCTTGCCACGTGATAGAGGCTTTCCCTGTGGGAGGAGGCGTCGCTTGACGGATAGTTTCGGAAGGTGATGACGTTGCCGAAAAGGGAGGCAAAAAAGGCATGGGAATAGTAGCTGACCGGATGGGCTTCCCCTGCTTTGGCAAGGGCCCTGTCCAGCATGTCCAGAAACAGGACCTGAATGACGTTGAACTTGCGAAGGGTCTCCGGGTTTTTCTCGCCCTTGATCATGAAATGGCTCATCATCTGGAAGATATCTTCGTTGTCCACAAGGAAATTGACGATGTCGATGGCGATATCGTCCAGTTCGCGACGGCTTTCCCAGAGGCGCGATTTGATCTTGTTGATGTCGTTGGTGAGGATCTCTACGAACAGGTCGTCCTGGCTTGGAAAGTATTGATAAAGCGACGCAACGGAGATGCCCGCCTCGTTGGCGATATCCCTCATGCCGATTTCGTGGAATGAATTCTGGCTGAAGAGGGTTTTGGCTGCGTTGATAATCAATTGTCTTCGGACTTCACGTTCATGCTCTTTGAGCTGTTTCAGGATAGATTTCGCCATGGTCGGGTTTCTCCTGTTCCGGGGTCCAAGTGTGCTGACATGGTATTGTTTTCGCGAGGAAGGCTGCGTCGTCTTTGTGTCGTCATCCGGTTCCTGACCTGCTGTGTTTCGCGGTACCCGACATGGTGTCTGTTGCTCGGGAGGGTACCGCCTGCGGGGCAAAGGGCTTTTAGCCCGGATATTTCACGAGTCGAGTTCACCCATATTCAGCAGGCGTCGTGGTTTTATGAAAGCCCTGATAACGCAGGAGATGGGTGCACTCGGCTCGCCCGAAGGGTGAGAAAATCGTGCAGAAAACCGTGAATTGCATTTTGTGTCTTTGAGATGTCAAATCTCTTGCGCTAACCGCCTGCAAGAACATGTTATTGCTTCAGTATAGCCGTTTTCTCATGACATATCCGGGTTAGGTGCCGGGCCGCTTCAAGTGGACGGGAAGGGGCGTTTGTGTTTCACTATAAAGGAATTTGCGATAGGTAAAAACAAAATTGTTTAAACCAAACAAAGTAATTTTATTAAAACACTCTTTTATCAATAAAGGAAACAGGCCGCCGATGTCAATTGCATTCCCCGGTGGGCTGGCATATAGTACCAAAAAAGGGTCGCCGATCCGGGGCCTTTCAACCCATCGACCGACAACCCAAGCGGGAGAGACAATGGCTGAAGAGACCGTGGTGGTGAAAAAGTACAGCAACAGGCGCCTCTACAACACATCCGAGAGCTCGTACATCACCCTGGAGCAGCTTGCCGAGATCATCCGGAGCGGAAAAGATGTGAAGGTAGTGGAGGCCGGTTCAGGGGATGACGTGACGGCCTATATCCTCACCCAGATCCTTGTGGAGGAGGCAAAGAACAAAAAGTTTTTTCTCCCCGTTCACCTGCTTCACCTGATGCTTCGGTACGGTGACAACATGATGGGGGATTTTTTTGATCTTCACCTGTCTCAGACCATCGACAGTTACGTCAAGCAGCGGAAAGCCTTTGATGAGCAATTCAAGAAGGTGCTTCATTTCAGTTCGGAGTTTACCGAGATGGCAAGGCGATCCGTGGACGATCTGGCCAAGGCCTCTCCTTTTCCTTTTTTCCACACAGGAAGAAAAGAGCCCGGGGAGAAGGGGGAACCCTGAGGAACGCTATTGAGTTGCTTTTTGATCTGTTCGATGACCCCTTTGATCCCCGTGGGGGCCACCTGGGCCGCTTCAAGGGCAGCGGTCTGGCTTCGGACACCGTTGACGGCCTCCAGCATGGCTGAGGCAAGGGCCGGACCCTTTTCCCGTATGGCGGCCTGCCCCTTTTCCGGGTTGACCCGGAATGTCACGTACAACGCTTCCACCTGGCCCTGGAACCTGCGGAGTTGCCCTGAGAGTTTTTGCACGTTCCGCTCCCACCGTTTGATCTCCGATGCCACGATTTTTTCCTGCCTGGGATAGGCCTTGCCCACCCGCCTGATCCGTTTGATTTCGTTTTTCATGAGAGCCATCTCCGCGTTGGCGTCGACCATGCGGTGATAGACATCGGGGAGCCGTGCCCAGGAGAACTTCAGGACACTGTCGTCCAGATCCACGTACTCCAGGGTTTGACGGGGGTACCCGGATTTGAAAAAGGCGTTGTACCCAAACCAGCCCCCTGCGGCGAGGCCCGCAAGGAGCAGCACGGCGGCAATGGGCAGGATTATCTTTCTTTTGCTCTTTTTGGGTTTGGGGCTTTCTGCGGCTTCGTTCTGGTCGCTTGTCATCTTTTTTATCCCACGGCTTGCGGTTGTCGGTTCGGCTCCCTTTGTTATCATCTCGGCCGGGGAGAGGGCCAGCTTTAGCCCGGATATTTCATGAGAAAACAACCGGTCAAAGGAAAAACACCATTATTTCGGGTGGCTATAACAAGGGCGCTGGCTGTTTTGAAAATGGAAATCGACGTTTGCTGTTTGATTTTCTCACCCTTCGGGCGAGCCGAGTGCACCCATCTTCTGCGTTATCAGAGCTTTGAGGTAAACAACTTCATCTGCAGCTCTGATGCCTTGAATATGGGTGCACTCGACTCGTGAAATATCCGGGTTAGTCCGCAGATTTTTTTGCGGCCTTGCTTAACGCTCCGCTTCCGACGTATACTGTACGTATAGACCGCCGGATGTACCCCCATCACCATGCACTTGCATTCAACGTTCGATATATGTCGGTTTGGCCCGCGACAGCGAGGGGATGGAAAGCCTTGTGCGTTTCCAAGCCCCTGAAGAGCAATCGCTGAATATTTTCGCGACCATTATTTGTTGAAACGTATCTGTTTTCCCACTCCCATTCGTGTAACCCACTCATCGCTGACGTTCATGCCGGTACGGATGCCGCGAGCCGTGCAAACGGCCAATGCATCACAGACAACCTCGCCCCGGACGGGAGGCCGTATGGATATTTTAGCCGATAGCGTCGGAAGACATGTGAAGACACGATATTACCGAACATTGGAGCTGGCCGCAGGAAAGCGCCGCGACTTCGAGCAGCTCAGGGAGCAGCTTGTTTCGATCCTCTATGATGTGGTGGACATCGACCTTTTCCAGGATGTCGCCGAAGAGGTGGTGGAGTCCATCGACGAGCTCACCGAAGGGGTGAAAGGCATCACCCTGCTGCATCGCTACGGCACCCTGCTGGATCCGTCGACCTGCTCCATCCACTCGTTTCGGCCCCTTTGCCGGGAATTGCTGGAGCTGGTGAACCGTGTGCTGTCCGTGACGCGGGGGAACAAGGGCCAGCGTCGCATGGCCCGGATGCACACCATGGGGATCCAGATCATCAAGTAGCCCGTGGCCCGGACCAGCCTCCTCGACACGGCCCGGCCCGGGTGGTATAGGGGAGACACGGCACACGGCACGGGATGTTCCCGGGCCCGTAAAGGGTGCCGGTGGGCTTTATCCGGGTGATGAAGGGATGGTAAGCATGAAAATATCTATTGTCGTTGCGGTGGCGGACAACGGGATCATCGGCAATGGTGCCGATATTCCCTGGAATATCGAAGGGGAACTCTCCCTGTTTAAGGCGGTGAGTTACCACCACAGCGTGCTCATGGGCAGAAAAACCTGGGAGACCATCGGGCGTCCCCTTCCGGGCAGAAAGATCATTGTCCTGACCCGTAATGCCTCCTACAAAGCCCCAGGGTGCCTGGTCTGCACCTCCCTTGAGGAGGCCATTGAGGCGGGCTGCGCAGGGGGGCGGCGGCTCATGGTGGCCGGGGGTGGCGAAATCTTCCGGGAGACCCTTCCCCTGGCAGACACCCTGCATATCTCCCATATTCACGCCACACCCGCCGGGGACATTTTCATGCCCGAGATTCCCGACACCTTCACACCGGTTTTTTCCCAGGCGTATCCCGCCAAGACTCCCTACACCTACACCATCTACCTGAAAGACCCCGCAGCCGCCGGAGCCTGATGGGCCCCGGCACCGTGCGCGGTGTGCCTTACCTGCTGGGGACCGGTCGGATTTCGGCCGTCTCCAGGGGGGAGAGGCTGCGGTGTTTTGCCGGGTCGATGCCGTCGAACACACACTGAAGGATCTGGCCCGGATCCCCGTGGGTGACCAGGATGATGTCCTTTTCGTTGTAGCGGCGACCCGTGCGTTTCACCACCTCCGCCATGCGGGCGGCAACGGAGCTGACGCTCTCCACGCCGAACTCGGTGTGATCCGGGTTTGACTCGTCAAAGGCCCACCCCTTTTCGTAGAGGCCGCTCTCCTTTAAATCAAACTCCCCGAAAAAGCGCTCCCGCAGGTTGGCGTCGGAGAACCGTTCCGCCTTGAGGATCTTGGCTGCGATGTCGGCGGTCTCCATGGTTCGCAGAAAGGGAGAGCAGACCACCACGGGTTTGATGAGGCGATTGAAGAACCCTTCGTCTTGCGCGCGGGTCACGGAGCGGGTCACCTCCTCCTTGCCGGTCTCCGAAAGGCCCCAGTTGCCGATGCCGTTTTCCGGGCTGCTCACAATGAGGCCCTTGTCGTTGGCCGTGCTGTGGCCGTGGCGTAAAATGAAGTAGCGGTTGGTGTGAAAGGGAAGGGTGATCATGTGGGGTCGCCTTTATGCTGTGTGAGAAAAAAGAGGCAGGGCGCGGCATACCGTACGGTGTGCCGCGCCCTGGGTGTTTGTAACGGATAAGGTCGGGGCTATTTTTCCGAGTCCACCAGGCCTTTGACGAACCACTTCTGCATGGCCAGGACCACCACGATGGGCGGCAGCATGACGATGAGGGCCCCTGCCAGGGCGATGTTCCACTCGGGGAGGTCGTCGGCCAGGGGGATGAGGTTCTGCAGGCCGATGACCGCTGTCTGCATCTTGGGGTTGGTGGTGATGAGCAGGGGCCAGAGGTACTGGTTCCAGCCGTAGACAAACTCGATGACCACCAGGGCGGCGATGTTGGTTTTGGACAGGGGCAGCAGCACCTTCCAGAAGAAGGTCATGGGGGAGGCCCCGTCCATTTTGGCCGCTTCGCAGAGCTCTTCCGGCACGGTGAGGAAGAACTGGCGGAAGAGGAAGGTGCAGGTGGCCGAGGCCACCAGGGGCAGGATCAGGCCCGTGTGGCTGTCCAGAAGGCTCCAGTTGAGGGAGACCTCCACATCGTGCCCGGCAAACCAGCTCACCACGCTGTTGAGGTGCAGCATGTCCCAGAGGGGCTGCAGGGGGCCGAAGAGGTTGGCGGCCATCTCGTAAGTGGGCAGGATGCGCACCTCCACCGGCAGCATCAGGGTGCAGAAGACCGTGACAAAGGCCACGGTGCGCAGCTTGTAGTCGAAGTAGACGATGGAAAACGCCCCCAGCATGGAGACGGAGATCTTGCCGAGGGTGATGCCCGAGGCCATGATCAGGGAGTTGAAGAGCTGGGTGGAGAGATCCCCGCGGGTCCAGGCCAGCTTCATGTTGACGAAAAACTGATCCCCGGGAACCAGGGGCATGGGGACCATGGAGACCTTTTCCAGGGGCAGGGACGCGGCAATGCCTGCGTAGAGGATGGGAAAGCCGACGATGACGATGCCCAGGATCAGAAAAACGTAGGTCAGAAAATCGAGTATGGGTGTTTTTTCAACCATGATGTGCCTTTATTACCCCGCGTATTGGACTCTTTTTTCGATGAATTTGAACTGGAACACGGTGACTCCGACGATGAGGATCATCAGGATCACGGACTGGGCGGCGGACGAGCCCATGTCCAGTCCCACAAATCCGTCCTGGTACACCTTGTAGACCAGGGTGTTGGTGGCCCCGCCCGGGCCCCCCTGGGTGACCGCATGGATGACCCCGAAGGTCTCGAAGAAGGCGTAGATGATGTTCATGACGGTCAGGAAAAAGAGGGTGGGGGACAACAGCGGCAGGGTGATGGCGAAAAACCGTCGGAAAGGGGAGGCGCCGTCCATGGAAGCCGCTTCGATGAGCGAATGGGGAATGGCCTGGAGTCCGGCCATGAAGAAGACGAAGTTGTAGCTGATCTCTTTCCAGGCACTGGCGATGATGACCATGGCCAGGGCGTCGTTGCCGTTGAGCACCGGGTTCCAGTTGAAGCCGAACCACTTTTTCAGGGCCAGGGCCACCACCCCGAAGGAGGGGTGCAAAAGAAAAAGCCAGAGGACACCGGAGATGGCTGGGGCCACGGCGTAGGGCCAGATGAGCATGGTCCGGATCAGGGCCTTGCACCGCGTGGCCCGGTTGGCCAGGGTGGCGATGATCATCCCCAGGGAGATGGAGACAAAGGCGGTGGTGAGGCTGAAGACAATGGTGATGCCGATGGACTTGAGGTAGAGGGGATCGGTGAAGATCGCCGTAAAGTTCTCAAACCACACGAAGGTGTTGGACATCCCGAAGGGGTCGCTCAGGAGAAAGGATTGCACCAGTCCCTGGGCGGCGGGCCAGTAAAAAAAAGTCAACGTGACCAGAACCTGTGGAAGGATCAGCACGTAGGGCAGGTACCTTGAGTTGAAAACCGATCGTTTTTGCATGGGGCCTGTGGCTTTTGGGGTAATACGTCAACGCACGAAAGCCCCGGGCCCGGCCGCAGGGGCCGGGTCCGGGGCGGTGTCTGTTAAACCTTTAGATACGGTTAGGACCGTCTCTTGTAGGTTTTGGCAAAGGATTTCAGCTTGATGTTGGCACGCTTGACCGCCGCGTCCAGGGCCTCCTGGGGGGTCTTGTTGCCGTTCCACACCAGTTCCAGCTCTTCGTTGATGATGTTGCGGATCTGGGTGAAGCTGCCGAGGCGCAGGCCCCGTGAGATCTTGGTGGGGTCCCGTCGCTTGAGCTGCTTGATGCCCACTTCCTGTTTGGGGTCGGCCTTGTAGTAGCCCTTGGCCTTGAGGCTTTCGTAGGCGTCAATGGTGGCGGGGAAGTAGCCGGTCTGCTTGTGCCAGTACTCCTGGATCTCGTTGGTGGAGATGAACTTCAGGAAGGCGGCCGTGGCCTTGTATTCTTCCTTGGTGTGGCCCCTGAGCACCCAGAGGGAGGCCCCGCCGATGATGCTGTTCTGGGGCTCTTTCATGTCCGCTTCCACGGGAAGGGGAGCCACGCCCCAGTCAAACTGGGCCGCTTTCTTCAGCTTGGCGATGCCGCTGATGGAGTCCATGTAGATCCCGGCTTTCTGGGCGAGGAACTCAGCCTTGGGGCCCTGGTATTTCTGGCCGGAGTAGACGAATCGGCCGTCCTTGGCCCAGTCCCGGAGGCGGGTGACGTGCTTGACCATCTGGGGGTTGTTGATGGTGAGTTCCACGTCAAGGCCTTCGTAGCCGTTGGCCTTGGTGGCAAAGGGGATGTTGTGGATGGCGCTGTAGTTCTCCACCTGGACCCAGGACTGCCAGGCGGTGACCATACCGGCGTCGACACCTGCGGCACGGAGTTTGCCCGTGGCCACGCCCATGTCGTCCCAGGTGACGGGGACGGTGTCGATGCCCGCTTTTTTGAAGAGCTCTTTGTTGTAGTACATGACGGGCGTGGACGAGTTGAAGGGCATGGAAACCAGTTCGCCGTCGGCGTTCATGTAGTAGGAGAGGATGGGCTGGAGGTACCGTGACCAGTCGATGTCGTTTCCTGTGTCCTTCATGAGCTGGAATACGGGGTAGACCACGCCGGAGAGCATCATGGTCTGGGTGCCCACCTCGAATACCTGCATGATGTGGGGCTGTTTTTTTGCCCTGAAGGCGGCGATCCCTGCGTTGAGGGTCTCGTCGTAGTTTCCTTTGAAGGTGCCCACGACACGGTACTGGTCCTGGGACTCATTGAATCGCTTGATGATTTCGTTGGCCACTTCGCCGCGAGCAGATCTCATGGCATGCCACCATTCAATGGTGACGGGTTTGGCCATGGCTGCTGCGGGGGCAAGGATCAGTGCCGCAGTAAGTGTTGCTAACCATTTTCGAAGAACCATCTCTTCTCCTCCTCATCGTGGGTCGTTCTGAAATAACGCCTGATTGATTGTAACCGCTACTGGTTATGCCGCAGACAGGGTATGGCGATTTTGGGGGAGCGTCAAGGCATAATCAGCCCCGGAAGGGCCCTGTAGTCGCATGGGACCGGGTGGGGCGGCGGGGATTGATTTTAAAATCCGCTCCCTTGTTTTCGGACGGTAAAAATTTCGTGTGCACAGTTGCCTTCTCTCCGGGGGGCTCGGGGTGCGGGTGGCCCGGGGGAACGTGATTTTTTTATTGTTTCGGTTGCGCCATTCCTGCTAAGACCCCTTGGAGAGATGCGGGATCTTTTTTCCATGGCATGGCGGCCGGCGCAAGCGGGCCCGTGCCGGTGGCCGATGACAAGAAGCTCCGACCCGTACGGGGTACTTTCAGGACAGGACAGGATATGGCTCGTCTTCAGATTAAAGATGTGGTGAAGAGATATGGCAGGACCGAGGTGGTGCACGGCATCAATCTCGATATCGAGGACAAGGAGTTTGTGGTGTTTGTGGGCCCTTCCGGCTGCGGCAAGTCCACCACCCTGCGGATGATCGCCGGCCTCGAAGAGATTTCGGACGGGACCATGTCCATCGGGGACAAGGTGATCAACGACCTGGCCCCCAAGGATCGCGGTGTGGCCATGGTGTTCCAGAATTACGCCCTCTACCCCCACATGAACGTTTTTGACAACATGTCCTTTGGCCTGAAAATCAAAAAAAGGCCCAAGGAGGAGATCAAGCGTCGCGTGGAAGAGGCAGCGGCCATCCTGGGGCTGGAAGAGTTTCTCTACCGCAAGCCCTCCCAACTCTCCGGCGGCCAGCGCCAGCGCGTGGCCATGGGCCGGGCCATCGTCCGCAGGCCCGATATTTTTCTCTTTGACGAACCCCTCTCCAACCTCGACGCCAAGCTCAGGACCCAGATGCGCATCGAGATGAAGAAACTCCATCGCCGTGTGGATGCCACCATCATCTACGTCACCCACGATCAGGTGGAAGCCATGACCCTGGGGGACCGCATCGTGGTGATGAAAGACGGGCATATCGTGCAGCAGGGCAAGCCCCTGGAGCTCTTTGAACATCCCGTTAACACCTTTGTGGCCGGCTTTATCGGCAGCCCTCCCATGAACCTGGTCCCCGCAGTGGTCAAAGGCGTGGCAGGGGGCCTCTCCCTTGTATTTGAAGGTGAGGTGAGCCTTCCCATTCCGGAAAAAGAAGGCGCAGAGATCGCCCCCGGCCAGGAGGTTGTGGTGGGTATCCGCGCCGAAGACCTGACCCTTGAAAGCGGTGAGGGCCGTTTCCCGGATGACTGGAAACTCCCCGGCGTGGTGGATGTGGTGGAGCCCCTGGGCAACGAAACCCACGTCCACGTGGACCTGGGCGGCGCCAGGGTCCTTGCCAAATGCGACGGCCGCAGGGTCGTCAGCCCCGGAGACGCCGTGCGCGTGGAGGCCAACCTCAATCAGTTGCACATTTTTGACGCTGAATCCACCAAGGCGATTTATTGAGGGGATAGGGAAAATAGGGCATAGGTCATAGGTCATAGGGCATAGGACGTAGGGAATGCCCATGCCCCCGAAATCGCACGGTGTCCCGTAGGGTGCGCTGTGCGCACCGCAAACGCCCCATCCCTATAAACCGACCGAAGTCATGGCGCCCTTTGTTTTTGGCGTCACCGATTTACTGCCCCTCGAAACGCCACCCGGTGCGGGAGCCGCACCCTACAGCCCGCGATGCCGCTCGGTGTTCCGTAGGGTGCGCCGTGCGCACCGCAAACGCCCCATCCCCAGAAACCGACCGAAGTCATGGCGCCCTTTGTTTTTTGCGTGACCGATTTGTTGCCCCTCGAAACGCCACCCGGTGCGGGAGCCGCACCCTACAGCCCGCGATGCCGCTCGGTGTCCCGTAGGGTGCGCCGTGCGCACCGCAAACGCCCCATCCATAGACACCGATCGAAGTTATGGCGCCCTTTGTTTTTTGCGTCGCCAATTTAATGCCCCTTGAAGCGCCATCCGGTGCGGGAGCCGCACCCTACAGCCCGCGATGCCGCTCGGTGTTCCGTGGGGTACGCCGTGCGCCCCGAAACGCAGATTATCCAAACAAAAAACCCCCGGCAGAACACTCTGCCGGGGGTTTTCTATTTTAAATCCGTTTGTGCTTTTGCTTATGCGCCTGCGGGGACGTTCGCTTTTTTGCCGGGGATGAAAAGGGCCACCATGGTGCAGCCGAAGAGCACCATGCAGTAGTGGACGTTGCCCACCACGGCAAGGGGCGAAATCTTGAAGATGGAGGCGGCCAGGAGGATCTGGGCTCCCCAGGGGATCAGGCCCTGGCAGATGCAGGCGAAGATGTCCAGGGTGCCTGCGGCCCGCTTGGGCTCCACGCCGTTGGCTTCGGCGATGTTTTTGGCTACGCTGCCGGTGACGAGGATGGCCACGGTGTTGTTGGCCGTGCAGAGGTTGGTGAGAAAGACGAGGATCCCGATGCCCATCTCGGCGATGGCGGTGCCGCCTTTGCTCGAGGCCACGTGGCGGATGGCGTTGGAAACCAACAACTGTCCCAGTGGGCCAGAAGGCTGCCTGTTCTTCATGAGCTCCCCTAAGCCCCCGATGAAGATGGAGAGGATGAAGATCTCCTGCATGCCCGTGAACCCGTTGTAGATCTCCTTGGCAAAGGTGAGGAGGGTGAAGTCCGGGGTGGTCATGAACCCGGCAAGGCCCGCCAGGATGATGCCGGAGAAGAGCACGGCAAAGACGTTGATGCCGGAAACGGCCATCACCAGGATGGCTGCGTAGGGCAGGGCCAGGAGAAAGGATGCGTCCTTGGCCTCGGCCACGGTGGTGCCTTTGGCCTGGAAGAGGAGCAGGACAATGGTGATGATCGCCGCAGGAACGGCAACAGCCACGTTGACTCGGAATTTGTCCTTCATCTCACACCCCTGGGTCCGGGTGGCCGCGATGGTGGTGTCGGAGATGATGGAGAGGTTGTCCCCGAACATGGCGCCGCCGGTGACGGCACCTGCGGTGAGGGCGATGGAGAGGCCCGCTTCACCGGCCACGCCTAAGGCAATGGGGGCCAGGGCCGCGATGGTGCCCATGGAGGTTCCCATGGCCGTGGAGATCAGGGCGCCCACCACAAAGAGACCGGGCAGGAGAAAGGAGGCCGGGATGATGGAGATAGCCACAGCCACAACCGCGTCCACGCCGCCGGTGGCTTTGGCCACGGCGCTGAAGCCACCGGCAAGGAGGTAGATCATGCACATGGCCATGATGTTGCTGTGTCCGGCGCCTTTGAGAAAGCGCTCCACAGTGTCTGTGAGGCCCTGCCTGGACAGGAGAACCGACAGGATAATGGCGGGCAGGGCTGCCACCGGAGCTGCCACCTGGTAGAACGCGAAGCTGGTGCCCACGCTTTGAAAATAGAGCCCGCTCCCCACAAAAATGGCAAGGAAGAGACCCAAGGGAAGGAGCGCTGAGACGCGCGGTTGGGTGGAAATAATCCTGTTCACTGTCGTTCACCTCGATAACATCTATATATTTCAATTGATTGACCGAATTTTAGAAAAAAGACACCTTATCAGCATCCTAAGGGACAGTCAAGGTACTCGGTAAACCATTTTTGCCGATTGGGTTGACAGTCACGGGGTTGACAGAGGTAACAACGGTTTTGGCTTTTCCTTGATGATTGACATACCCCGGTGAATTAGGTATATCGTCAAATTTCTGGATCCCCTTTTTTAAACTTTTAAAATTTGAGGCGGGGGATATTGAAAGTCTGGATCTGAAAGATGTGCCGTGGATTCGACAGGGCGGGCTTTTTGTTTGACGATACACAATCGATATCCACGACGGAAAAGAGGTTGCATGAAACAGCGAGATCAATGGGGAACCCGTTTGGGGTTTATCCTGGCGGCGGTTGGGTCCGCCATCGGCATGGGGAACATCTGGCGATTTCCCTACATGGTGTATGAAAACGGGGGCGGAGCCTTTCTGATCCCTTACTTTGTTGCGGTTTTCACCGCCGGTATTCCCCTTCTGATCCTCGAATTCGGGGTGGGGCAGAGACACGCCGGGGCCACCCCGGTGACCTTCCGTTCTCTTAACAAGAAGTGGGGATGGCTGGGCTGGTGGCAGCTTCTCGTCTGTTTTGTCATTGCAAGCTACTACGTGGTGATCATTGCCTGGTCTTTCTCTTACTTTACCTTCTCTTTCAACCTCGGCTGGGGTGAAGACACCAGCGGCTTCTTCTTCAAGGAGTACCTCCATCTTTCGGACGGCCCCTTTTCCATGGGCGGCATCCAGTGGCACATCCTGGCCCCTCTGGCCGCGGTGTGGCTCACATGCTGGGGCGTGCTCATTTGCGGTGTTAAAAAGGGCATTGAGGCGGCCAACAAGTTTTTCATGCCCGCCCTGTTTGTCATGGTTATCCTCATCATGGCCCGCGCGGTGACCATGCCCGGTGCGGTGGACGGCCTGAACTGGCTCTTCAAGCCGGACTTTTCCGCCCTCGGCGACATCAAGGTGTGGGCGGCTGCTTTTGGTCAGGTCTTCTTCTCCCTGAGTATCGGCTTCGGGATCATGATCACCTACTCCAGTTACCTGTCCGGTGATTCGGACATCAACAACAACGCCTTTATGACCGCCTTCATCAACTGCGGTTTCTCAATGCTCGCCGGGGTCATGATCTTCTCCGTGCTGGGCTACATGGCGGCACAAAAAGGGGTTCCCATCAAAGAGGTGGTCTCCTCCGGTGTGGGCCTGGCCTTTGTCACCATTCCCCAGGCCATCAACTTCATGCCCGGGGCCAGTTTCATCGGGGTGCTTTTCTTCCTCTCCCTGCTTTTTGCCGGGGTCAGCTCCATGATCTCCATCTGCGAGGCGTGCATCGCAGGGATCCTGGAGGGCTTCAAGATCAGCCGCAAGGCAGCCACCACCCTGTTCTGCGGCATCGGGTTTGCTGTGAGCGTCATCTACACCACCGGGGCCGCGGTCGGTACCGGCGCGCTCGACATCGTGGACCACTTTATCAACACCTACGCCGTTCTCCTCGGTGGTCTGGTGGAGGTTGTACTTCTCTCCTGGTTCTTCAACCTTGAGTCCATCCATGAACCGCACCTCGGACTTCCTCGTGGGGCAGTGGTGGACTTTTTGCCTCAAGTTTTTCACCACCTTTGTGGTTGCCTACATGATGGTCATGAAATGCGCAGGGGACATTACCACCCCCTATGAAGGGTACACCGCCAGCGCCCTTGGTATCTATGGCTGGGCCGTTGTGGCATGTCTTCCCGTTCTGGCCATTGTTTTGAGCAAATGCGACCTGCTGGGTCGAAAGGAGTAGCGATATGGAAACATCTGCCGTACTGATGATGGTCTTCGGGCTGGGCGTTACCTGGGGAGGTGCCTGTTTTTGCATCGGCATCGCCCTTCGCAACCTGAAATAGCGTCATGCAGATCCTTATATAAAGGAGGCCCGGCCGGGCCTCCTTTGGAAAAAAAAGTGCACCAGGCGATCCCGGCCTTGTCCGGAGATCGATCCGCAGTGTAAGATACTCAATGCCGTCGAGGGTTACCCGACGGCATTGTTTGTTTGACGGTGCGTATGTGCACGAATTGCGGGATGTAAGGAAAGGAGGCAGGCCATGGAATCACTTCGGGAACTCTACAGGACGGGGGTCGGACCCTCGAGCAGCCATACCATGGGCCCCAAGCGGGCTGCGGAAATCTTTGGCGGGAAGCACCCGGAGGCCGCCTCGTTCCGGGTGACCCTGTTTGCCAGCCTGGCCGCCACGGGCAAGGGGCACCTCACCGATGTGGCCGTGGCGGAGGGGCTGGCCCCCAAGGCGGTGGAGATCGCCTGGCGCCCGGAAGAGCTCCTTCCCGGACACCCCAACGGCATGCTTTTTGAGGCCCTGGACGCAGATGGGACCAGCCTGGGCGAATGGCTTGTCTACAGCACCGGCGGGGGCGCCATCAGCGAAACCGGCATGCCGCCTGCCAGCTCCCATACCTATGACCTCACTACCATGGAGGATATCCTGACCCACTGTCGGGAAGAGGGGATTCCCTTCTGGCAGTATGTGGAGGCGTGCGAAGGCGCCGATATATGGGAGTTTCTGCGGGATAAGCTCCACCACATGCTGGCCGCCCTGGATCGCGGTCTTGCCACCGAAGGTATTCTTCCCGGGGTGCTGGGGCTCACCCGCAAGGCCTGGACCCTGCATCAGAAAGCCGTCATGAGCGGGGACCACTTCCGCCGCACCGGCAAGATCAGCGCCTACGCACTGGCCGTCTCCGAAGAGAACGCCGCAGGGGGGACCATTGTCACCGCCCCCACCTGCGGGGCCTGCGGGGTCCTTCCCGCGGTGATCCGTTACCTCATGGAGGTGGTGGAGGCCGACGAAATTATCTTTTTGAGGGCCCTGGCCACGGCCGGTCTCATCGGGAACCTCATCAAATACAACGCCTCCATCTCCGGTGCCGAAGTGGGCTGCCAGGGAGAGGTGGGCACCGCCTGCGCCATGGCCGCAGGGGCCGCCGCCCAGATCCTGGGGGGCACCGTGCGCCAGGTGGAATACGCCGCCGAGATGGGCCTTGAACACCATCTGGGCCTCACCTGCGACCCCGTGGCAGGTCTTGTGCAGATCCCCTGCATCGAGCGCAACGCCTTTGCCGCCACACGGGCCATGAATTGCGCCGATTATGCCTTGTTTTCCGATGGTTCCCACCTCATCTCCTTTGACGAGGTGGTGCGCGTCATGCGGGAAACCGGCCAGGACCTGCCCAGCCCCTACCGTGAAACCGCCGAAGGGGGCCTGGCACGTGCCTACAGCAACCGGATGGGCGAGACAGACTGATTGGGTTCTGCCTGACCTTATAACAAACAGGGCTTTGTCGTTTGCCTTAAATGATGTCTGGGCTGCGACCTTCCAAAAAACGAGACAGATCAACGGAAACGGAGCGCCGCACTCCGGTGCGGCACTTTAGTCCGTCGTTGCCCGTGCTGCACAGGAGTGCGGCGCTCCAGGGGACAAGGTGCTTCGGGGGGAGGAGATGTACGGATGCCGATGGCCAAACGCTGATCAAGGCTGACGTTTGTTTGAATGGCGGATGTGATTTGATCCGAAGAAGGCGATTTTTCTTTCCCGTACGTTGACCATAGATTAGGACCACATGAAAAAGAGAATTTACATTGCCATACTGGCCAACCATTGGGATGAAAGTGGGGTGACAGGGGCTGACGAGCCCTCTCCTGGGTATCTCAAGGAGCAGATGGCGAAGATGGCCGTGCTGAAGAGCCCGTCCATGCCGGAGTACCACATCCATGAGTACGATCCGCCCCTGGATTCGTCGAGCATGAGCCCTTCGGCCTGGTTTGACATTGCAGAGGACATCGCGGCCCACCACGACGACTACGACGGGTTCCTGGTGATCCACGGCACCGATACCATGGCCTACACGGCCTCGGCCCTTCCCTTTATGCTGGAGGGGCTGCAAAAGCCGGTGATTTTAACCGGCGGCCAGATCCCCTTGTGCGAGGTGCGGAACGACTCCCGGGAGAACCTCATCACGGCCATGCTGCTGGCGGCCCGGGAGGACATTCACGAGGTGTGCCTTTTTTTCGACAACCGCCTGTTTCGCGGCAACCGCACCACCAAGTGGAACGCAGGGGGCTTCGACGCCTTTGATTCCCCCAACTTTCCCCCTCTGGGCACCACGGGCATCGACATCGAGATCAACAGGGACCTGCTGCTGCCAAAGCCCGAGGGGCAGGGCTCCCTGCGGGTCCAGCGGCTTTACAGCTCCCCGGTGGCGGTCTTGCGCCTCTTTCCCGGGATTTCTGCGGCGGTGGTGAAAAACCTTCTGGCTCCGCCCATCAAGGGTCTGGTTCTGGAGACCTACGGGGTGGGTAACGCCCCGGATAACGACCCCGAACTCATGGCCGTGCTGAAAGAGGCCACGGACCGGGGCGTGGTGATCGTTAACTGCACCCAGTGCCTGAAAGGGCGGGTGATGATGGGAACCTACGCCACGGGCTCGGCCCTTCTGGAGGCCGGTGTCATCAGCGGGTTTGATATGACCCCGGAGGCGGCCCTTGCCAAAATGTTTTTTCTTTTCAGTACCCGTTCGGATACACAGGTGATTCGCGAGCTCATGCAGGCCAGCCTGAAAGGGGAGATGACAGCGTAACTGCTCGGTCTGCGCCCCATGCAGCGCCCGTGTTTTTTCCCTGCGTATGTTGACAGTGAAGGGCAGATGCCTTATTGGTTGATAAGGTCAATTAAATAAGGGGTACGATTATGGCGGAAAACACAGAACAGTTTGTGCGGTATATTGATGACATTGTGTGGCGCTTCGGCATCCACGTCCAAGACAACAGCTGTTGCCACGGCATGTCCTATGCGGACATCCGGGCGCTCAAGGAGATCTCCCTGGAGTGCGACTGCTCCATGCAGGGCATCGCCCGGAAGCTGGGGTTTACCAAGAGTGGCGCCACCCGGGTGGTGGACAGGCTGGAGAAGAAGGGGCTTGCCGAAAGGCGCCGCAGCGAGACGGACGGGCGGGTCTGCTGTGTTCAGCCCACGGCCAAAGGCCGGGACGCCCTGGAGGAGATCAACCGCAACGCCCATGCCCGTATGGAGGAGATCGTTGCGAAGATCGATGCGCCCATGCGGGAGATCATCCTCACCGCCCTGGGCAGCTTTCTCGGTGCCGCCAACAAGTAAGGGTGGGCCGGAAGAGAGTCCGGGGCTTGGGGGCTGACGCCCTGGCCCCAGAAAATAATGAAGACGTGATAATACAGGAAAGGCACCGGCCGGTTTGGGTCGGTGCCTTTTTTGTTTCGGTGGTAGCGTCCAGTGAGGCAACGCTGCTCACCGGGTCTGACGCGCCTTACGAAGAAGAAAGGGGACGTTATTTTTCAGAGTCCAGCTTCTCAGCAACGGCTTTGCCGTATTGATATGCGGCCATGCCGTCTTTATCCGTCAAAAGGGCGTATTTTCCCTGGCTGCTGCGGGCCACCCGGCTCAATCGATCGTAGAGCTTTTCTGCCCTGGCGGTTTCGCTGTGGGTCTCCGCTATATAGTTCCTGGGAATATAAACGCGCTGTACGGTGACGCGAAGGGTGTCGTTTGCACCCTTTGTGGCGTGGACTTTGAGAACGCGTCCCTTGCCGTTGGTAAAATAGGATACGTTTCCATCCGTATGGGCCATGGCTGTTTCCCCTAACGCGTAGAGTTCGCTTCCAGGCACGGCCTTTTGCCCGTGCATAAAGTCAAGCACATGGGCTGACGCCTGGGTGGAAAAGATGGCGGCTCCGAGGAGTATTGCGGCGGCTGAGAGAATCGTACGTTTTACCTGGTTGAAGCATGTCATTTGTTTGTTACTCCTTTCTGATTCGATGAATGACCGGTGGTTCCGGTCCGCTATAGGTCCGGTTCTTGAAACCGGGTAGTGATTGCGGGTGTTATCCCGCAAGTTTCCAGAGTATTCGCAGGCCTGAGACCATCAGGGAGAGGGCCAGGACCATGCGGATTCGTTTCTGATCGATGCGGTGCATGGCCCGGGTCCCGAGGAGTCCCCCGCCCAGGGCGGCGACGGATGCCACAGCGCATGTCTCAAGGGAGAGGGAGCCCATGGCCGTGTAGGCCATAAATCCTGTCAACGATGAGAAGGGGACGGAAAGGGCCGTCACCATGGCGATCTGCTGGGCCCGAAACCCCATGCCGTGGAGGGCGGGTACGATGACCCCGCCGCCTCCGACGCCCAGCATCCCCGAGATGAGCCCCGATACCGATCCCAGCAAGGCGCTTCCCGCCGGGGGGCATGTGTCCGCCGCCTGTTTTGTGGATTCCCGGGTCGGGCGGACAATGACCAGCCCGGACAAGATCATGAAACAGGCGAAGGCTCCCTGGAGGATGGCCTGGGGGATCAGTGTGGAGACCCAGGCCCCTAAAGGTGCTGCCGGAAGGGAGCAGGCAATGAGGGGCCACCAGGGGCCGGGTTTGAGCTGTCCGCTTCGAAGGTTGTGGACCGTGGCCCCGCCCAGGCTCGCCACGTTGACGAGGAGCGCCACGGGCCTGGCCGTTACCGGGGGGACGCCCACGGCCATGAGGGCCGGGACCAGGGCCACGGCACTGCCCACCCCGCCCAGGGCAAAGAAAAAGCTCAGTGCAAAGGCCAGGGCGGCAACGGTCATCAGCAGCATGTGCGGCACCCGCACCCGGGCGTGGCCTCCAGTGATCCGCGTATGCCTGCGGCATGCAGGGGGCCGGGTTTCAGCAGTTTGGCCATTTCGGGCAGCCCCTGGGGGATGATGGAGACCTGGTCAAATCCCCTGGCGATGAGGTAGGCCATGGCCACGCTGGGGCGCCAGGGGCCGTCGGCAAAAAGGATCACCGGTACGTCATCGGGGATCTCGTCAAGGCGGTCCGGCAATTCGTTCAGGGGGATGTGGACTGCCATGGGAAGGGAGAACCCTTCAACCTCTTCGTGGGTGCGCAGGTCCATCAGAAAGGCCCTGTTTTTGATAAGGCCGGGCAGGGCGGCCGGGCTGGTGGCAAACCCTCCGGTGCCAAAGGCTTCGTAATCCATTTCCCTAAAATAGTTTCGTATGTTTTCCATAGTTTGCCTCAATTGTATGGTTCAGAATGAACGGTTTGATGGGGTGGCGTCTTTTCGCCGATGGATTTCAGCCGGAGAAAACAGTTTCATCATCTCTTCGGAGTTTGCCAGCAGGGTCCGGGCAGAAGCAAAGCCTTCGGCCTTCAGGTAAAACGCGGCCATGCTGGCTCGCACCACCGAGGTGCAGAAGACCACAACGGCTTTGTCCCGCGGCACGTCGTCCAGGCGGTCGGGCAGCTGTTCTAAAGGGATGTGGATTGCGTCCCCGAATCGGGCGTAGGGTGTCTCCTCGTCGGTACGGACGTCGAGAAAGACGCACTGCTCTTTGTCGGCAAGGCAGTCGGCTGCTGCCGCAAGGGAGATGCCGTGCTTTTCGGTTGCAAAAAAATGAAGGTCCATGGCTTTGAGGGTGTGGTCTAATTGATTCATGCTCAGGGTCCTGATTCCATCCACGACAAATGGATGTCAGAGGGTTGGCTCCCGGCGACATCGCCGGGAGCGTTCGGGGTTCATGTGATTGATCTGCACGGGATGGCTCAGCAGCATCCGCAGCAGGAGTTTTTCTTCTCTTTGGTCTCAGGCCGGGTTTCCGGCGTCTCCTTTGACTGGGAAGACTCGGTTTCCGAGATCTCTTCGAGTTCCATGGTGCAGCAGCTCTCGGATTTGTTTTTGCCAAAGAGTTTTCCGAACAATCCGTTTTTTTTCTCGTTGCTCATGGGGTGTCTCCTTTTGTGTTGAAACGTTTTTGGTGCGTTTTCTTGCTGAACGATAAGGGTTAAGCGGGCATCAGGTTGAACACGTACCCGCCGATGACCGCCGTGGCAAAGATGACCGCCACCACGGAGGCCACCAGCCGCTTGCGGAAGATGCTTGCCAGCATGCTCATCTCCGGTATGGCCATGCCGGCTCCGCCGATGATCAGGGCGATGACGGCCCCCATGCTCATGCCCTTCTGGGAGAGGGCAAGGCCGATGGGAATGGCGGTCTCTGCACGGATGTACAGCGGGATGCCGATGACCGCGGCCACGGGAATGGCAAAGGGGTTCTCAGGTCCTGCCAGCCGGGCCACGAACTCCTGGGGCAGGTAGCCGTAAATGGCGGCCCCGATGCCCACCCCCACGAGGAGGTAGACCAGCACTCCGCGGAAATCGGACCATGCCGAAAGAAACGACGCCTTCAGTTTGCCCCCAAAGGTGGCGGGCACCTGCTGGCCGCCGGAGGCCATGCCGTTTTTCAGGCGAACGTGCCGGACGTGGGCGGCTCCGCCGGTTTTCTCCAGGATCACCCCGAACACCACGGATGCGGCAAAGGTGACGGTAAAGTAGATGATGCTGGCCTTAAGACCCATCATGGCCGCCACCATGGCCAGGATAATGGGGTTGAGCAGGGGCGAGGCGATGACAAAGGACATCACCGGCCCGAAGGGCGCCCCCGCGTTGAGCATGCCCAGGGTCATGGGAATGGTGGAGCAGGCGCAAAACGGGGTGAGGGAGCCCACCATGGCTGCGATGACATTGCCCACCACGCCCCGTCGGGAGAGCCAGGACCGGAGCTTTTCATGGGGTATGTACATGAGGACCAGGGCCACGATGGTACTGATGCCAAGGAACAGGACCGTCAGTTCGGCGGTGATGAACGCGAAGTACCCAAGGGTCTTAGACAGGGAGTTCATGGTAAATCCATCCTTTTGATTGATGTTGTCAACTAATAGAATAAAATTTTTTGCCCTGATTTGGGGCGCCGGTCGCCTGCGGCGGACTCGGAGTCATGATTTTACATGCTTTTAAAATACCAGCCCACCACTACGTGGGCTATTTCGTTGTTATGATCAACTATAAGCCCTTAGGTTGATGGTGTCAACTAAATGGGCGAGATATTTTTCCGTTGTCGTGTCTGGTTGGGGCTAAGTGGCTGTTTCTTTGCGGTTTGTCTCGTGTGTTGTGGTGGTCTGTCGCTGGCGCGGAATGCATGGGGGGGGACGAAAAGGGGGGCTGTATCGATAAACGGCTCTGAAATAGAAGGGGAATGATGCGTGCCTTGGCCCGGAATTCACGAGCCGAGTGCACCTACTATTCAAAGCATCAGAGCTGAAGGAGTCGTGGTTTTATAAAGGCTCTGATAACGCAGAAGATGGGTGCACTCGGCTCGTCCCAAGGGTGAGAGATTCGATCAGAACACCCCGCCTTTATCCTGGATCTCCGTAAAGGAGTGGAAGGCCTCGGGGCGGCCTTTTTCAGCCTGGATGCGGTCGTACATGGCCTGGACGCTTTCCGGGACATCGGGCATCTGCTCCGGGGTCCGTTTGGTAAGTTTTGCGGCGCCTTCGGGGCAGGTGGTGGTGCAGAGGCCGCAGCCCATGCACTTGTTGGGGTGGATGGAGGCCTTGCCGTCGATGATGCGGATGGCCTTGAACATGCAGCGGTCCAGGCAGGTGCCGCAGCCGGTGCAGGCCTCGGTGTCCGGGGTGTTGATGTAGGAGGCCTTGGTGAGCTGGTTGTGGAGCCCAAGGTGCACCACGGTGGCCATGATGCCGCAACTGCACTTGCAGCAGTTGCAGATGTAGTCCAGGTCCCCTGCCGAGTTCTGGGTCTGGGTGACCAGGCCCTCGCGATCGGCCATGTCCATGATGGCCAGGGCCTCTTCTTTGCTGATCTCTTCTGCCCGGAGGTCGTTTTCGATGAAAAAATCCGCGCATCGGTTCAGGGAGAGGCAGGTGCGGACGGGGTGGTCGCAGCCACGGCCCTCGGCTTTGGATTTCAGGCGGCAGAGGCAGTCGGTGAGGGCGATGCGGTCCGCCTCCATGATTTTCGTCTTTACCACGTCGTGGGGGAGGATCTCCTGAACGGATTCCACGCTTTTTTCCACGGGGACGATGCGGAAGAGGGAGGTCTTGCCGCCAAAGACCTCCAGGCCCATGGCCTCCATCATGTACTGGTTGTGCAGGTCGGTGTACTCCCTGTCCAGCCGGTTGATCTGGTACTCGTAGGTGCCCACGATGTACGGAGCCAGCACGTAGTGGCGTTCACCGTTGACGGTGGTGGTGATAAGAAGGCCCCTTTTTCCCATGCGGTCCAGTTTTGCCTTGCAGGCCTCGGGGTCGGTGCCGTTTTTTTCGGCCACCTGATCCGCCCGTTGGGGGGCCGGGGTGAGGCTCAGTGTCAGCTCGGCCTCTTCGGGTTCGTACATCTTTTTTAACAGGGCGATATCCACACCACTTTCCGTGGGGGGAAATCCCATGGGAAGTTGGTTCAAGTGTTCCTGGAGCTTTCTGTACACGGAATCCGGCATGGGGTCTCCTTGCATGTCAGGGGTTGTCGTGGGCTGTTAGCCCGGATATTTCACGGGTTGCACCCAAATCATTCAAGGCATCAGAGCTGCAATAACAATCTTCGTGCTTTGGTCTGGCCGTTTTTTATGAAATATCGGGAGGCCGCCTTTCCGGGTGGGGCGCTGCACCCGGGGCATGGGGCAATCACGCCGCTTCCCAGGCAAAAGGCTATCGGAAGATGGTTACCTTTGTCAATATGGTTGATGTACGAAGTAATATATTGCGGCGTGATGGTAAATATGATGGGTGTTACTTCGATTTATATAGAGTTGGGAAGCCGTGTGAGGTCATGAAAAAATATTGTATGCATACAAACTAATTGAATCCGCGTATTTGGACCCGGGATTGCTTCTCTTTTGAAAAGAGGCATGTTGATATTTGCTGAAAAACGGTTTAACTATTCCCTCTAAGAGTATGAATAGCAGATATATCACAAATGGTGATAATGGCTTTTGACGGGGGTCTTGAGTGTTTTGATCGGGTTCCCCTTGAAGGTAAGTAAATACGGTGGGCTTTGGTGGCTGCCGTGCAGATAAGTCAGTAAAAGGGAGGGGATGTATGTCTGTGGAAGAGATGGATCGGGAACGCAAGGAACAGGTCAATGCGAAGAAGTATCAGGATCTCTACGCATTTTCCGGCCCTTCGGTGGTGGCTTTTTTCGTGGTGTTCTGCATACTCCTGGCCGTGACGCCCATGGTCAGGGAACATACGCTTATCACCGTTATGTTCGGCACTGTCATCGTCGCTTTGAGTCTGCTGAGACTGGCGGCGGCCCGAAAGGCGGCAACCTCCTACAACGAAAATCCTCTGTTCTGGAATCGTTTCTTTCTGGTGTCGACCCTCGTGTCCGGCCTTGTGTGGGGGGCCGTGTGCATGCTGGTCATTCATTTGTACGGGACCACCTCAGCCTACAGTACCTATGCCATGGTGATGACCTGCGGCCTGGTGGGGGGGTGTGTTATCTCCCTGGCACCGGCGCTGAGGCTTCTGGTGGCTTACGTGGCCTGCCTGCTGGTGCCCGTTATCGTGTGGACCGCCTTCAACGGTGAGTGGGCCATCGGTGTCGTGTTTCTGACCTATATCCTGGGGATGATGGGGGTGGGCAAGAAGACCAACGCCTCGTACCGCCTGAACATTGAAAACTCTGTATTGCTTGATGAGCGGGCCGCCGACATCACCATGCTGATCAACGAACTGAGGGAAAAAGCGTCGGAGCTTACCGGTACCTCCGAGGGGCTTCGGGATATCTCCGAAGAGATGGTGGGGGCCTCGGAAGAGACAGCCACCCAGATCGGCGGGGTAACGTCGGACGCCTCGTCCATGCGCGAGAACACCGCTGCCATTTCAGCGGCTGTGGAGCAGGCTTCCCACAACATGGAGCTCACCTCGGCCTCCATGGAAGAGATGGCACGTGCCGTAACGGAGATCGCTGGTCAGTCTGCCCGGGCCATGGAGATCTCCACCCAGGGCGTCCACCGCTCCGAAGAGGCCTCCCGGGAGATCAAGCGCCTGGACGAAGCGGCCCGGGAGATCGGCAAGATCACCGAGGTAATCACCGAAATCTCCGAGCAGACAAATCTCTTGGCCCTTAACGCCACCATTGAGGCGGCCCGTGCCGGTGAGGCGGGCAAGGGGTTTGCTGTTGTTGCCAACGAAATCAAGGCCCTTGCCCATCAGACCGCCGAGGCCACCAGCGGCATTCGCGGCCAGGTCAAAGGGATTCAGGACGCCACTGCCGACTCCACAAAGCAAATCACGGCCATCTCCGAGGTGATTGGAAACATCAGCACCATCGTCAACGGCGTGGCCGCAGCCATCGAAGAGCAGTCAGCCTCCACCCGTGAGATTGATGTCAACGTAGGGGAGATGAACGACGGTATGGGCGATATCACCGCCAAGGCCGCAGAGAGCAACCAGGCCAGTGAAACCATCCTGGGGCGCATTGAAGAGGCCGCCACCCAGACCCGGGGCAACCTGGAGAACAGCCGCAAGGTCATGGACAGCGCCAAAGAGGTCCTGGACAGCCTCAACCAGGCCGTGGTCCGTCTGTCGGCGTAGCCCGGATATCTCATGAGAAACGGCAGGATTAAAAGCGGTGATCTTATCGGCGCATATCCTGGGCAGAGGAGCCGGGAAGGCCATGGAGCAGAACAGCGAGGAAAAAACACGCGATCAGATCAAGGCCTTTGTTGACCTGGCGCATCGGGACATTCTGGAAATCGGGTGCGGGGACGGCCGGTTGACCGAATGGCTGGCAAGGGAGACCTCTTCCCTTACAGCCATTGACCCGGATGAGAAGAGGGCGGCGAAGGCAAAGGGGACGGTCCCGGGAGCGGAGGTTGCCGTCGGGTCCGGCGAGGCCTTGGCATTTGCCGACGCCTCCTTTGACATCATCCTCTTCAGCCTGTCACTTCATCACCATCGGGATTGCGGTAAGGCCCTTGCGGAGGCGTGGCGGGTGCTCCGAGACCGTGGGAGCCTGCTGGTACTGGAACCCTTAAATGATGAAGGCATGGGGCAGGTGTTTGCACTGCTCCACAACGAAGACCGGGAAAAGGCGGCGGTGCGCCGGGCCATCGATGACAGTGACTGGGTGGTACGCCGCAGTGAGACATTTAAAAGCCGGTGGGTTTTCGAGAGCCCAGAGGAATTTTATGGGTGGGCTTTCGGGTATTTCGACATGGCCTTTGACCCGAAGCTGGCAAAACAGATGGCGGAACAGCCCGATGTGGACCTTGACGCCCGGCCCATTGTCCTGACGGAGGTCCAGGAGCTTCTGCTGCTCAAAAAACCCGTGTGAGTCAAGCCGTTTACCCGGCGCTACATAAAAAAAGCCCCTGTCGCTTGCGACAGGGGCTTTTGTCGTTGGGTAGCCAGTTCAGCCCTTAGTGGGAGCCGCCTTTATAGAGAGTCTCCATTACGGAGTCCACATTGAATTTGGCGGGCTTCTGGCGCGGCGGGTAGTCCTTCAGGGTCGCGATGAACTTGCCCACCACATGCTGGGCCGGGGTGAGGAGAAGAGATCGCGCTCCTCATGTACCAGCGGCCGTAGTTGTTGGAGTCGGTGTCGGCACGCTCGTAAGGGTCGCTTCTGAGGTTGAATATCTTGGGAGCGCGAAGCCAGACAAAGGGCTCTTGCCACACGTCGATCTTTTTCGCCCGCTGCTCGGCAAAGACGATCTTCCACTGGTCATAGCGCAGGCCCACAAGCTGGGCGTCGTCGTTAAAGTAGAAGAAGCTCTTTCGGGGGCCTTCTTTCTCCTTGCCGGTGATGTGGGGCAGGAAGTTGAAGCCGTCTAAGTGAACCTTGAACTTTTTACCGGCGGCTTTGTGGCCTTTGAGGAGTTTTTCCGAGACCTTCTCGTCACCCACGGCTGCCATGAGGGTGGGGACCCAGTCCAGCATGGACATGATCTCGTTGGAGACGGTGCCGGGGGGAACCTTGCCGGGCCAGCGTACCATGGCCGGAACCCGGTATCCGCCTTCCCAGTTGGTGTTTTTCTCGCCGCGGAAGGGGGAGATGCCGCCGTCCGGCCACTCGTTGTAATGGGGGCCATTGTCCGTGGTGTAGACCACGATGGTGTTCTCCTCCAGGCCCTGGGCCTTGAGGAAATCCAGAAGGTCGCCCACCATCTTGTCGTGTTCCACCATGCCGTCGGCGTAAACGCCCAGGCCCGTGACGCCCTGGCTCTCTTTTTTCAGGTGGGTGTAAAAGTGCATGCGGCTGGGGTTGAACCAGGCAAAGAAGGGCTTGTCTGCTTTTTTGGCCCGCTCGATGAAGTCCTTGGTGGAGGCTAAGAATTCTTCGTCCACGGTTTCCATGCGTTTGCGGGTGAGGGGGCCTGTGTCCTCGATCTTTCCGTCGGCCGTGGATTTGATGACGCCCCTTGGGCCGAACTTTTTACGGAAATCGGGGTTCTTCGGGTAGTCCTCGTGCTCAGGCTCCTCTTCAGCGTTGAGGTGGTAGAGGTTGCCGAAGAACTCGTCGAAGCCGTGGGCCGTGGGCAGGAACTCGTCCTTGTCGCCCAGATGGTTTTTACCGAACTGGCCGGTCATGTAGCCGTGGGGCTTCAGAAGCTCTGCCAGGGTGGGGTCTTCGGGCTGGATTCCCAGGTCTGCACCGGGAAGGCCCACCTTGCTGAGCCCCGTGCGAACCGGGCTCTGGCCTGTAATAAAGGCGGAGCGTCCGGCGGTGCAGCTCTGCTCTGCATAGTAGTCGGTGAACATCATGCCTTCGTTGGCCAGGCGGTCGAGGTTGGGGGTCATAAAGCCCACAAGGCCCTTGCTGTATGCGCTGACATTGTGGACGCCCACATCGTCGGCCATGATGACGAGGATGTTCGGCTTTTTAGCGGCCGAGGCAGGGCTCACAGCGAGGACCATCGCAACGGATGCGGCGATGACCGCGACCATCAATTTGCCAGTTTTCATAATCTGCTCCTTGGTTAGGGGTCGACTCGACGATTTTCCACGAAAGGGTCATCATCGGCAAAAAGACGATTTGGTTGTTGCTGGGGATTGCTCTTGAGAAGAAGGGGTGAGGTAAGTTTTTAAAATAATATCTTTTTTTATTTGGTTTATCAACGGTAAACCAACATATGGCGATGAACTGTTTTTTTTGCTTCCGCAGGGGCTGATGCCTTATTCCGCTGCCCCGGGGGAGGAAGGCTCGGCAGACACATGCCGGAGGTAATTGAGGAGGTCGTATCCGGTTCGGTTGGACGGATGCTTTTGGATCATGGCCCGGGCCACAAGGGTGGCGTCATCGTACCGCTGGTTTTTGATCAGGTGGTCTGCAAGGGCCAGGAGGTAATCGGCATGGTCCGGTTCCAGGGCGAGGGCCCGGAGCAGGGAGGCTTCGGCTTCCGCGTTTTCCCCCAGGTGCTGGAGGAGCAGCCCCAGGTTGTAATGGACGCGGGATCGCTCCGGCAGCCCCTCTGCCGCCTGGCGGAGCCAGGTTGCGGCTTCGGCGTATTGCTTCTCTTCGGCCAGCAAAAGCCCCAGGGAGTATGCCATGTGGTAGCGCTCTGGGTGGGTTTTCAGGATGTCCCGGAAGAGCGCAACGGCCCCCTGGTTGTTGCCTATGCGGTTGTAGAGCATGGCCAGGTTGTTTTTGGCCGGGAAGAACTGGCCGTCGATGCGGATGGCTTCACGGTACTGGGCGATGGCCTGGTCCGTGTCGCCCAGGGCATCGTGCATGATGGCCAGGTTGAAACGGCCTGATGCGAAATCAGACGCATATTCCATGGCTTCGCGGTATTCGTCGATGGCGGTGTTGAAGACGATTTTCTGGTTGGTGTTGAGCTGCTCCCTGTGGACAGGGGCCAGGCACAGAGCCGCCTGGATGCGTACGGCTTTTACCGGGTCGTAAAGCAGCGGGGTGATGAGCCGGGTGGTTTTTTCATGCCCGGTGAGGTTCAAAGTCGCGATGCCGGTGTGGCGGATCAGGGCTTCGCTGTCCGACAGGGACTCCTCCAGCACGCCCATGACCTCATCATCCATGTAGCGTTGCAGCAGGGAGAGGGCTGTGGCCCTTACCACCGGCGGCCTTAGTTGATCCTGAGAGAGCCGGATCAGCTCTTTTTTTGCCTTTGGGTTGCCTTTCCGTGCCTCGGCAAAGGTGGTGCCGTAATGGGCCCGTTTCCTTAATCCGTACCATGTCTGGGTCCAGTTGGCGGACCACTGAACTGTTTTGTCTCCGTGGCAGCCTGCGGCGTTGCAGGCGTTGGGGGTCTGAAGGGCAAGGCTCAGGTCGGGCCTGGGGATCCGGATGCTGTGGTCGGCTCGCATGTCGATGCCCATGTACGGGCTTTCGGGCATGTGACAGCTGATGCAGTCATCACCTTTGCTGGGCTTTCCCTTGTCCACGGCTTTGTGGAAGTGGTGGTCGGCCGTGTCGTAGATATCCTTTCGGTGGCACTGGAGGCACAAATCGTTGCCATCGAGCTTTCGGTCCAGGCTGTGGACGTCGTGGCAGTCGCTACACATGACCTCCCTCTGGTACATCTTGCTTTGGGTAAAGGATCCGTAGACATAGACTTCATCTAAAATCTGCCCGTCGGGGTGGTAGAGCCCTTCGTTGAGAAGGGAGGGGATGACGCAGTCCATGATGTCGTCGTCCCGGTGGTCAAAATCCGCAAAGGAGGCACGCCGTGAGTGGCAGCGGGCACAGATGGCGAGTTGGGCCTCGGGGGTGATGTCCCGGGTGTCCACCAGTAAATGGTAGTTTTCCGTTTTTTCCCGGCCCATGTCGGGCTTTTCAGCCCAGGCCACATGGGCGGAGCCCGGCCCGTGGCACGCCTCGCAGCTCACATCGATCTCGGTCCAGGTGGTGTTGAAGGTGTCGGTGCGGTGGTCATAGCCCTTGCGGAGATGGGTGGAGTGGCACTCCGCGCACATGCCGTTCCAGTTCTGGGCCGCGTTGGTCCAGTGGAGCCAGTCGTCGGGGTCGTCCGTGTGGTTGGGAAGGGCGTACCACTTTTTTTTCTCCACGTCCCAGGCGATGGTGAGGCACTGGTACCGGCCCCCGGGAAAGGGCACCAGGTACTGCTGGAGGGGAAAGACACCAAAGGTGTGGGTGATTTGAAAATCGTCGTTTTGTCCATCCGGCCCCAGGGTGTTGACGTAAAAGGCGCCGTTGTCCTTGTAAAACCGGGTGGTGATTCCGTTTTGGGTGAACACGGCGTCATTGAAGTCCCCGAGAACCGTGGCCTCGGTGGCTGTGTCCATGGCCAGGTCGTGGTGGGAGTTGCGCCACTTGTCGTACTCGGGCTTGTGGCAGCCGATGCAGGCTTGCCTGCCCACAAAGGTAGGGGCGGCGGGGGCCGGTGCCGGACGGGTTCGGCGCAGGTAATCTGCCTTCAGGACATAGAGCGGAATGGCCAGGACAATGACCAAGGTAGCGATGACACCTGCCTGGATCCAGCGTCGGTGCTCAGGTCGATTTTGGGTGAGGTCAGAGGGCATGGCCTTGTCCGGTGGTTTCTGCTCAGGCATAGGCGATTTGCGAAGGGTCCAGAACGTTGCGGCGGATGGTCCTGCTTGTGTCCACGGTGATCACGCCGTTTTCGATGGTCACGGGGTAAATATCCAGAGGCCGCGGCGCCGGTGGGCTGATGACGCTTCCTTTCCTGTCAAAGGCCGAGGCATGGCAGGGACAGATGAATTTTTTCTCGTCATCGTCCCAGGGCACGGTGCAGCCCAGGTGGGTGCACTTGCGGGAGATGGCAAGGACGCCGCCGTCTTCCAGTCGGGAGAGGTAGAACCGGCCACGCACAAAGGCGGTGACCGATCCCATGGGAAAATCCTCCAGCTTTCCGGCCACAATGAGCATGTCCGACGGGGCGGCCTGTGAGGTTTTTTTGCCGGGCCTGAGAAACCCGGAGGCAATCCAGAGAAATTCGCCGGCGGCCATGAGCCCGAGAAAAGCCCAGACGGTTTTGAGGAAACTCCGCCGGGGCGGTGTGGGCTGCTGGCCTTCGGTGTGGGTGGTCTGCGTGGTCATGGAATCTGTTTTTCTCCGATGGTCAGTGAGCAAAGGGCTGGACAAGCCCCATGCCTTCTCCCCTGAACCAGACACCGGTGAGGGTGAGAAGGGCAAATGAGACAACAGCCAGGGTAAAAAGGGCCAGGGTTGTTTCGTTGTTCGTGGTGGCGAAGCGCCGTTTGATGATCCGGGTGAACACGGCCAGGGCAACGCAGGCTGATGCCGTGGGCAGGATGCCCTCGGTGACCACGGGGGGCAGGTCTGGAAACCATTCGGAAAGGCCGGGGGCGTATTCGCTCAGCATCACGGTGGCAGGCACCACGACCCCTGCGGTGAGGGCGGCGGTGATTCCCGTTTTTTTTCCCTGGGAAGAGAAAAACCAGACGCCCCCCGAGGGCGTGTCGTATCTGCGATAGGGCAGGCCCAGGCAGAGGAGCAACAGGGCCGCGGGGATGATGCATACCGCAAAGGTGGGGTGGAGATGCAGGAGCAGCTCCTGGAACCCCATGAAATACCAGGGGGCTTTGGCCGGGTTGGGGCTGAGCCCGGGGTTGGCCATTTCCCCCAGCGGGGCGTTGTACGCCACCGAGATTGCCATGACAACGGCCACGAGAACCAGGGCCACCACCCCTTCCCTTACCGCGAGGTTCGGCAGGGTATCCACCATGGTCGGGCGCTGATCGTCGGAGGGATCGGGCGGGAGCACCACGCCTCCGGCCTTTCGGATGCGCCAGAAGTGCCAGGCCATGAGGATGATCATGCTCCCGGGCAGGACCGTGGTGTGGAGGGTAAAAAAGATCATGAGGGTGTGGGAGCCGGTGCCCTCACTTCCCTGGAGAGTGGCCCGGATCCAGCCTCCGGCAAGGGGGATGTACTCGGTCATGCCCGTGGAGATGGTGACGGCCCAGTAGGACAACTGGTCCCAGGGCAGGAGGTACCCGGTGAAGTTGGAGAGAAGGATCCCGGTAAAGAGGCACACACCGATGACCCAGTTGAACTGGCGCACCGTGTGAAAGGCCCCGGTATAAAAGACCCGCAGCATGTGCAGGAAAGCGGCGAATATAAGGAGATTGGCGCTGACGTAGTGGATGTTCCGGACCAGCTGCCCGAAGGGAATCTCGTTTTGCAGGGTCAGGATAGACTGGTAGGCTTTATCGGGAAAGGGTTCGTAGACAAAGAGGAGCAGCATCCCGCTTGCGGCCAGAAGGGAAAAGAGCACCGCACACATGCCCCCCAACCCCCAGGTGAGGGTAAAACGCAGGGCCGCTAAGGGGACCCGTTTGGGGTGGATATGCAGCACCAGGTTTTCATAGCCTGCCCAGCCCCTTTTGTGCTCGGTTCCCGGGCGCACGGGGGGATGGGAAATGGAGCGTCGCAGTCGGGTAAATACGGTGTGGGCCTCGTCCATGGCGGTTCCGGTGTCGGTGTCGATATGGGTATTTTTGCTCTACGTAGGGGCCGGGAGGATCAGGAACACGATTTCTGCGCGGGACTCTGGAGGCAGCAGGGGGTGATGAATGAAGCCTGTGGCTTCGGCAGAACTTAGCTTCTGGAATACTACAATGTTTTTCCATAAAATCAAGATGAATAGTGGATGGCCCGGCGGGCAGGCATGGGTGGGGAAACCGGTTGCGCCTCGGTCAGGACGGGTTCAGCCCGGGTAACCCGTTTTTAGAGGCTTTTGTTTTTTCCTTTTTGAGAAGGCGGCGACGGGATGTGCTAAGGGCCTTGAAAAAGGCGGGGGCATCCCAGGGCGTTCCCTGGCTGCCGGGGGATTGGAACAATTGCCGTTGCAGGCGGTTTGCCTGTTCGGCAAGGGGTGGGTTTTGGGTGATGTCGCTGATGAGGGCCGGGGTAAGGGAGCCGGGGGTGTTGGGGAGGGCATCTATCCACGCGAGCAGGGCTCCGTAAGCGGCTGCAGGATCCTTGGCCCTGCAGGCTGTTTTGATTGCCTTGAAGCAGGTCTTCTCCGCGCATTTTTCGGCCTGTCGCCATGCAATGAAACGTTCGCCCAATGTGGCCCGGTATTTTACCGCCGCCACCACGCACAGCGCGAGGACGATGCCAGAAAAAAGGAGCCACGGCACGGCCCGGTTCCAGGAAGAGAGGGGCAGGGGGGCATCGGTTCCCGTCAGGAGGCTGGGATTGGCCTTCACCTTGAGGGTCACGGCCGGAAGGGTTTTCACCTGGAGGCTGTCGTTCTTGAGGTCCCACCAGTGGACCGTTACCTCCGGGAAGGTGACGGTTCCCTTGGCTTCACACACATAGGTAATGGTCTCGGTTCGCTCTCCGGTGAAGTCGCCACGGTCTGTCTTGTCGTTGACCAGGGGTTCTTTGGGGTAGATTCCCACGGAGCGGATGTCGGGAACCTCAAGGGGCGGGAAGGCCATGCCCGGAACGTCATCGGCCCGCATGGTGATGCGGCGGGTAAAGGCATCCCCCACCCGGGCCTCTTCCGGGGGCGGGTCCCACGCTTCGGCTGCTCAGCTTCCGTGCAGATGAGTGCGGAAAGATCTTCGGCCCCCGGGGGCATAACGGCATCCAGGGTGAGGGGCTCGGTCTTCAGCGTGACCTCCCGGGGCGGGGCTGCCCCGGGACCGGTGGGATAAAAGCGCACTTCAAAGGGTTCAATGACCCGTTTGCCCGGCCGCTGGGCAAACAGGGCGAACTCATGGCCCTGGACACTGTAGGTGACGCCGTCAGCGGTTTCCGTGCTGTTGATGCCGAAGGTGTTAAGCTTCAGCGCGATAACCCCGGGGATGTCGGGTATGTCAAACCCGGGGGACCCGGAAAACCGGGCTGTGGTCATGAGTTCGATGGAGAGGGTCACCCTCTGGCCAACCTTGACCGTGCCCTCCGGGGCAAGGGAGACTCGGATTTTTTCCGAAGGGCCCTGGGCGCCTGCCGGGGATGACAGAAGAACGATGCCTGCGAGAAGCAGGAAAAGGAAACGACAATGCCGTAACAGTGAGATCCTTGGGAACGTGGTTGCGGGGTGTGTTTGCATGGGATGTTTTTTTCCCTGTCTTTTTGAGGGGGGCACCGGTTTAGCCCATAATGTTCGGGCAAAACACAGAGTGTTGCGCTGGGCTGCCCTGCTTTATTTTAACAGCTTGTCCGGTGACATCCTGTAGGGTGTGCTTGCGCACCATGTGTTCGAAAAACCAACGCCTTTTGCCATATCGATGCTGCGTGAAGACGGTCCCGCATGGGGTTTGTGATCGCTGCGATTTCTCGGCGGTGCGCAAGCGCACCCTACGGCGCGACAAGCGAAGGTATGGAGCATTTGCGAATCTGGGGATTATCCCTTGGTTATGGTTTTTGTACGCTGTTCTGATAGGAAAACTTGGCTCGCAAAAAGTCAGCGGGCCGCGTCTGAACCCGCCTCAGCCACATGGCCCTCAGCTCTTTGTCCGACATTTGGGCGCTGCCTTCCACTGTCTCTTCCCGGCCTCCGCCGGATTTTTCCACACGGTCGCTGAACACGATCTCGTCCGCCCCAAGCTGGTCCCCGCCGATGCCTCCCTGGTCTCCTTCGGGGGGCGCCATGTTGTCCCGTCGGGCGATGGCAAGGGTTTTATTCTCTTCAGCCTCTTTCCAGCCTGTTCGGGCCAGGAGGGCACCATCGTAACTTGCAATGGCCGCGTCGTATTTTCCGGCCATCAGAAGGGCGTTTCCCCGATTGAAGAGGCCCTCTTCCGAAGGAACCTGGCCGAAGGCGGCGGCGGCCTCCTTGAACTGGCCGTTGCGGTAGTATGCTTGGCCTCGGCCCATGGGATCAAAGAACCGTTCGGCGGCTGTGGCGTAGTCTCCCCGGGACATGAGCAGGCGGCCCTGCTGGTCCGGGGTGAGAAAGAGCCCGACCAGGGAGCCACCGGTCTCGCGCAGGGCCATTATGGCGAGGATGACGGTGACGGCGGAAACGGCGATTGCGGCTTTCTTTCCTGGTGTCATGACATGGGTTCCTTGGGGTTTTCCGTTTATCGCCACCTCACGCGCCATCCCGGCCTGAACCACATGAGGCTGAGCAGGGTTAAAAGGGGCACCAGGGCGTAGCCGCTGTCCTGCCAGTGCTCGCCTTCCTCCGGGGGCCCCGCGTCCACGGGAGTGCTTTCGATGCGGCGGTTCAGTGCCTTGATGTCCCGGTCGTCCGGGCTGATGATGGTAAGGGTCGCGTCCACGGCATCTGCGGCCTGTTTCATCCTCTTTGGGTCCAGGGGCGGGGCAGGGGGGCTGTCCGGGGGAACCGGGACCCCTTTGTCTGCGGCAACGGCAAGGATATGCACCGGGAACCGGTGTTCGGCGGCATGGGCTTCAAGGGCCTTGAGCTGGCCTGGGTCCACGCTGTCGGCCATGAGGAGGATGGAGCCGGGCTGGTTGTTCTTTTCCAGTTGTTCTGCAGCAAGGGCCAGGGCTGCGGCTGCCTGGTCTCCCTCTTCGGGCATGATCTCCGGGGAGAGCTCCCCTGCAAAGGTGGTGATGATGGTGGCGTCTCGGGTCAGGGGCATGACCAGGTGGGCGCTTCCGGCATAGGCCACCAGGGCCGTGCGTGCGCCCGGCCTTAAGGCCAGAAGGTCCCTTATTTTGTGGGATGCCCGGGTAAGGCGCGAGGGCCGGATGTCTTCGGCGGTCATGGAAGGCGTGACCTTCACAGCGATGACCAGGGCCGAGGTGTCCTCGGTAAAGGGGGAGGGTGCTTTTTTCCAGGAGGGCCCGGCCAGGGCGGTGACGGCAAGGCACCAGAAGAGGATGAGGAGCCCGGCTGGGCGCAGTCGGTTGGCTTTGTCCTGCCCGGTCAGGAGATGGGCAAGGAGGTGCGGTGCGATGACGCCTTCGTAAGGAGTTTTGCCGTGGTGCCGCCTGAGGATCAGGATGGCAAGGCAAAGGGCCGGGACAAGGGCGAGGAGCCACAGGGGCCTGAGAAAATGGAGGTTGTGGATGATCTGCGTCATGTGTGTGCCGCCTCCGTCTTTGATTCCCGGGAATGGCGCGTGGCTCTGGCCGTTCTGGAGAAAAAGGCTGACATGCCGTGGTAGAGGAAACTCACCACCAGCAGCACGCCCAGGGGCCAGTGAAAGAGGTCGGTCCTGGGGCGGTGGCTGATGGTCTCCAGGTCCCGGGTGCTCATCTCATCCAGGCGTTTGTAGACGTCCGAGAGCCCGTCGCGGTCGTCGGCATGGAAAAACGCGCCCCCGGTGGTGGCTGCCACGGCCTTTAAGGTGGCTTCGTCTAATTTCTCCTCACCGGCCGCCCGTGGGTCGCCCACGGCCACGGTGTGGATGGTCACCCCGTTGTCCTTGGCGATGTCCGCGGCTTTGTCCGGGGGCACCAGGCTGCCCGTATCGTTGCCGTCGGTGAGGATGATGAGCACCCTCTCTTTCATGTCGCTGCGCTCAAACTGGGTGATGGCAAGGCCGATGGCGTCCCCCAGCATGGTCTGGGGTCCGGCCATGCGGACCTGGGCTTCGTCCAGGAGAATCCGGCAGGTCTCCAGGTCTTCGGTGAAGGGGGCCTGGATAAAGGCTGCGGACCCAAAAAAGATAAGCCCCACCCGATCCCCTTCGCGCTCTTCGAGGAACTCGTGGAGCACCTCCTTGACGGCGGTCAGCCGGTCCACCACCTTGCCCTCCCTGTTTTTGAAATCCGTGGTCTCCATGGAGCCGGAAAGGTCCACGGCAAGGAGCAGGTCCCTGGAGGGAACGGTTTTGGTGACGGCCTCCTCCACCCACTGTGGCCGAGCCAGGGCCGTGACCAAAAGGATCCACGCACCAAAGACCAGGATGGTGTGGATGAGGGGCATCCCGTGGACCACGGCCCCGGACGAGGCCGTGAGCCCGGTTTTCTTAACGAGCTCATCAAAAAACGGAATCCTGATGCCCTGCTCCCGCTGGCTGTATGCCGGCAGAAAGCGTTTCAGCAGAAGGGGCAGGGGCAGCAGGGCAAAGAGGATGGGGGTGTGGAACTGGAGCATGGGGCTGTCCTTTACATGATCGCAAGCACACAGTTTATGCCTCCGGCGGCCCTGCCGGGGGCCAAACGTTTGAATGCTTAATACAATAAACAGATCTGAGATGGGTTTATGGACATCTTCGTGGATGCATTCCTCCGAGAAATGAGGGGAAAGCATCCGCAACCTAGGGGCCAGGGGATCATTCCATGGCCGCCGGAGGCAGTGCGGTTAAATTAACAATGAGCAAGTAACGACAATGTATCCTGTGACGTCGAAGCTTGAGAGCTATCCTGTATAAACCATCAGCATTTATGTCGGGCGAAGCCCGAGCCGAAGGCCCTTGCGCTTTGGCCCGAGGAACGAGGGACAAAGCGCAAGGGCAATAAGCTTTCGAGGTGGCTCACCTCGCCGCCGGAGGCACGCTTTTTGTCGGTCCCTTTAACCATAGAAGGCAGCTTCTTAAGATCTGAACCGTTACGTTTCATGTTTTTTTATCCAGGTTTCGACCAGGTGAATCAGGTTCTTTGCCTCGGCCGGGTCAAGGGGGGCCTTTGGCTGGTATGGGATGCGGATGAGAAGGCGCCCTGTCCCTTGGGTAAAGGCCGTGGTGGAGAGGCTTGTGTCGAGAAACGCCAGCCATGGTTCGCCGGTGAGGGCGGCCACGGTTTGTCTGCCGTAGGCGGCAAGGGCGGTGCGTTTAACCAGGGCCGGTAAGGGGGCAAGTTCGTCCCTTGTGGGGGGGCTGCCTCGATTTATCAGGGCCAGCTCGGCCAGGGCCTCCCGCCGGTACCTGTTGCGTTTCCACCTGAGGGCTGACGTGATCAGGAGCCAGGCAGTGGCCGCCGCAAGGATCCAGGCAATGACGTACCACCCCGGGGCCGGTGGCCAGAGGGGTTGGGGCGAAAAGGGGATGATATCGTGGAGGTTGTCCAGGCTTGTGGGGTCTGTCATCTGGTTTTCCTCACCCTGTTCGGGTTGGGCTCATCGGGCTCCCAGGGAATCGCGGATCTGCTCGGCCGCCCCTGTTGCCGTGTGGATGGGCAGCACCGGGACCCCGTATCGGGTCAACTCTTCGGTGAGGAGGTGGAGCCGTTCATTGAACACCTCCCGCACGAGGTTGCGCTTGGCCTCGTCACTGCTGTCCAGGGACGCCTGGCGCATGCCGTCGCTGATGACGATGGTCCCGGCATTCACCGCATCCGTTGCCGTGGGGTCGTGGATCATGCCGAGGATGATGTCGTTGTGGCGGCCCATGAGCTTGATGTGTCGGCAGGTGTCCTCTGTGATCCCAGAAAAATCGCTGATGATGCAGATGAGGGTGTCGGTGCGGGCCAGGTGGGCTGTTTTTTCCAGGGCTCGGTCCAGGGCACCGGGGCTCGGGGTGATGCGGCTGTCCACCGTCAGGGCGTGGTTGAATTCGATGATGCGGTTGAGAATCTCCATGACGGTCCTGGCGCTTCGATGGGGGCGGATGTGCCGGATCTCCTCGTCGTTGAAGATCACCGCGCCCACCCGGTCCCCGGAGCTGATGACCCGCCAGGCTGCAAGGGCCGCAGTTTCGGCGGCGGTGACCGATTTCATGTTGACACGGGTGCCGAAGAACATGCTCAATCGCTGGTCCACCACCAGCAGCACCGGGCGTTCCCGTTCTTCGGAGTAGACCCGGGTGTGGGGTTTCCGGGTGCGGGCGGTCACCTTCCAGTCAATGCTGCGGATGTCATCCCCCGGCAGGTAGCCCCGGATCTCCTCGAAATCCAGGCCCCGTCCCCGCAGGCGTGAGGCGTGCCTGCCCGTGAGCAGGCTGTGCACCGGTTGCCTGGGCAGAAAGCTGAACCCCTGGGCCTTGTGCTTCAGGCGGATCAGGTCGCTCAGGCGTGCGTAGACGCCGGGGTGTGTATCGGGTCGGTTCATGGTGGGCTTCCTTTTCACGCCACGGCCACGGTTTTTGCCAGCTCGGAAAGTACCTCATCGGCGGTGATTCCGTCCGCGTTGGCTTCATAGCTCAGCATGATGCGATGGCGAAGGACGTCGTGGAGCACGGCGCGGACGTCCTCGGGGGTGACGTGGTCGTTGCCTGCGAGCCAGGCGTGGGCGCGGGAGCATTTGTCCAGGCCGATGGAGCCCCGGGGGCTGGCCCCCACCTGGATCCATTTTTCCAGGTCACCGTCGTATCGCTCCGGGTTCCGGGTGGCGGAGATAAGGTCCACGATGTAGGTCTCCACGGCCTCGGCCGTGTGGACGGCGTCGATCTCTTTGCGGGCGTCGAAGATCACCTGCTGGGGGATGGGCTCCGCCGGGGCGCTGTTGCCGTTGGTGGCGCCTGCTTCGCGCCTCACCAGCCGCACGATGTCCATCTCCGTTGCTTCATCCGGGTACGTGATGGAGACATGCATGAGGAACCGGTCCATCTGGGCCTCGGGCAGGGGGTAGGTGCCTTCCTGCTCGATGGGGTTCTGGGTGGCCATGACCATGAAGAGCTCCGGCAGTTCGTGGGTGGTACCGGCCACCGTGACCTGGCGTTCTTCCATGGCTTCCAGAAGGGCGGCCTGGACCTTGGCCGGGGCCCGGTTGATCTCATCGGCCAGGATGATGTTGTTGAAGATGGGGCCAGCCTGAAACTGAAACTCTCCCTGGCCCTGGACCGTGTGGTAGACCTCGGTTCCCGTGACGTCCGAGGGAAGCAGGTCCGGCACGAACTGGATGCGGTTCATCCCGGCGTCCAGGTTGGTGGCCAGGGCCTTGACGGCTCGGGTTTTGGCAAGGCCGGGCAATCCTTCCACAAGGAGGTTGCCGTTTGCAAGGAGCCCCAGGAGAAGGCGCTCCACGATGGTCTCCTGCCCCAGGATAGACTGGGACATTCGGTTTTTTAACTCAAGGACGTCGGTTCGGGCGCTCATGGCGAGTTCCTTAAAACAAGGGTTCGGAGGGAAAAGGCGTGATGAGCCGAAAGGCAAAAATGCCGGGACGCGTTGTTTCGCAGGGGGCAAGGGGGAGGTCTTATGGCAGGAAGAGGAGAGGTCGGTGGCCCCGGGAAACGGTTCGCTTACGGGCGAAAGGGGCTGCCGGTGAGCCCCGTGCATGATGTTTATGTATACTATGGTGGCAGGGATTGTTCAATGGTATTCGATGATTATCCGATATGGCAAAGGCTGCGCGATGCCCGGGCCCACCATTTCTGAACAGTGCGCCGGGCCATGGTTTGAGGTACTGTTACCCTTTCCTTACGGCAGGACGCTTTTATCGCGAGAGCCTCATGGCTTTGCATCGGGTTTCATGTATAATCAATGATATTGAACCTTGTTTTACTTGCTCTTCACCGCAGGGAAGGGAGGTGACATGGGATATCAGAAGGAAGCGTGGGTGACCCAGCTTGAGGAGAGTGTCAACACACTGGAAAAGCTCCAGGCGTATGTCACGGTGTCTCCCGGGGAGAAAAAAGGAATAGAAGAGGCTGAAAAAGAGAATGTCCGGTGGGGTACCACCCCCTATTTTGCCTCTCTCATGGACCCGGAGGACCCCGGGTGCCCCATTCGTCGCCAGATCATTCCGTCCGTGCTGGAAAAGGAGAACCGCTACGGGGTGGAAAATTACCTGGCATGGAAAGAGAACCGGCTAACCAGCGAAACCCGCCCCGACTGCATCGCCCGACAATACCATGACCGTATCGCCTTTCTGGTGACCGATATGTGCGCGATGTATTGCCGACACTGTTTTCGCAAGGAGCTGGTGGTGGTGCGCGAGGTTCGGTTTCGTTTTGACATTGAGGAGGGGGTGCAGTGGATCAGGGATCATGGGGAGATCCGGGATGTTCTGGTGACGGGGGGCGATCCCTTTGTGCTCTCCGATGACAAGCTCGCCTGGCTTGTGGAAAAGCTGCGGGAGATTCCCCATGTGGAGATGATTCGCTTCGGCACCCGCACCCCCATTGTGCTTCCGCACCGCATTACGCCGGGCTTAAAAGAGGTGCTCTCCGGGTACCACCGGGTGCCCATCTGGATCAACACCCAGTGCAACCACCCCGGGGAGATCACGGAGCAGACGGCACGTGCGGTGTATGATCTGCTCTCCTGCGGCGTCCAGGTGGGCAACCAGGCGGTGCTGCTCAAAGGGATCAACGACGATACAGAGACGTTCAAGGCACTTCACCAGAAACTCCTGTCCATTCGGATTCGTCCCTACTACCTCTTCTATTGCGAGCCTGCCCCGGGCATCGATCATTTCCGTACACCGGTGGAGAAACTCGACCCTGACCGCGATCTATTGGGGGACACACCAGCGGGCTGGCCCAGCCCATGTACGTGGTGGCCACCAGCATCGGGAAGATCATGCTGATGCCTTACTACAGTTACGTGGAGAAAAACGACAAAGAATACACCCTGCGAAACTACAAGGGCGAGATCACGACCCTTCCCAATATTCCTGATTAACCAGGCTGGGTGCCCTTGTGGCGGACGGGCGGCAGTGGTAATGTGGTGTTTCTTTTCTTTGCACAGCTGCCCCGGCTTGCCCGGCGGATGAGAAAACCCAGCGAAAAACCGTGAACTGCCTTTTGCCTGTTTAAGCCGGTTGAATTGGTTTGCATTACCCCACGGTCATACCCCTCTGCAGCGTTGGCCTGATGGGTTTATCATGACATATCCGGGCTGCTCCGCCCGCAGATGGGAGCGCGGTGTTGCCCGGACAGATTGTGCGTTTTGGTACAAAGGGATTTTATGCGCAACGACAAACGAGACATTCTGGAAGAGATCCTTGAGACCATGAGCGACTCCGAAAACCCCGAGCAGTCCCTGGACCGCATCGTGGGGATGATCGCCGGGCGATTCGCCACGGAGGTCTGTTCGGTGTACGCTTACAACCCATACGGCAACAGCCTGCACCTGAAGGCCACGGTGGGCCTGACCCGCGAGTCCGTGGGGACCATCGAGATGGATGTGGACGAAGGCCTCACCGGTATGGTCATCGAGACCATGGCACCGGTGTTCATCGTGAATCCTTCGGCCCACCCCCGCTTCAAGTATTACGAGGGCAGCGGCGAAGAAAAATACAAGACCTATCTGGGCGTGCCCCTGATCTACCACCGCAAGGTCCTGGGGGCCCTTGTGCTGCAGACCCTGGCCGAGGAGGGGATCCGGCCGGACGACATCCCGGTGTTCCAGAAGATCGCGGGGCAGCTGGCGGCCACCGTGGCCTACACCATCTTATGGGAAGAGCGGAAGAGGGGAGAGGCCGACGGCTCCCTGGAGCCGGGTGAGGAGGGCGAACCCCAAGATGAGGACTCCTTTTCCCACCTTCGGGGAGAGCCGGTGTCCGATCGCGTGGCCGCGGGCCATGCCCACTTTACCTTTGAAACCATGGATTTTAATCAGGTCCATCGCATGAAGGTGCGGAACACGTCGGCCGAGGTCCTGCGCCTGGACCAGGCCTTTGAGGCGTCCGAAGTCCAGATCCGTGAGGTGGCGAGAAGTGCCCGTAGGCTCTCCGAGCAGGACAGGGCCATCATCGACGCCCACCTTATGTTCCTGACGGACCCTTCCTTGAAAAAGAAGATCATCGCCAAGATCGAGGAGAAGGTCAGCGCGGAATACGCCTTGAAAAAGGTGATCACGGCTTACGTGAAGATGTTCAAGTCCATGGAGGACCCGTATCTAAGCGAGCGGGCAGCCGATGTCCTGGATATCGGGCGTCGGGTCCTGGCAAACCTTGTGGGCATGGGCGGGGACGCGGGCCAGGCCTTTGCCAGGGACACCATCATCGTGGCCTCGGACATCTCGCCCGTGGACCTTCTGGCCATTCGCCAGCCGCACCTGAAGGGCATTGTCCTGGCCAAGGGGGGGCGCACCTCCCACACGGTGATCATTGCGCGGTCCCTGGAGATTCCCATCGTCATCGGGGTGGAGGGGATTCTGGACCATGTGCGGGACGGGGATTACCTCATTGTTGACGGGGTCTCCGGGATTGTGTATGCAAACCCCTCCCAGGAGATCCGGGACGAGTACGCCCGGCGCCGGGAAGAGGGGCTCAAGGCCCGCAAAAAACTCGAAGGCCTTCGGGAACTCCCGGCCCAGACCGTGGACGGCGTCACCGTGGGCCTCGGGGCCAACATCGGCCTGCTCTCGGACATGATGCTGGCCAGGCAGTACGGGGCAGACCTCATCGGGCTCTATCGCACGGAGTTTCCTTTTCTGCTGCGCACCTCCTTTCCTTCTGAAGAGGAGCAGGTGGCCCTGTACCGGCGGGTCATCGAAAAGTCCCAGGGGCGCTCGGTGACCATCCGCACCTTTGACGTGGGCGGGGACAAGTTTCTCTCCTACCTGGACTACCCCAAGGAGGACAACCCCTTCCTGGGCTGGCGCTCCATCCGTCTGAGCCTGGACCTGGAGGATGTGTTCCGGGTGCAGATCCGCTCCATTCTCAGGGCCTCGGTCTTCGGCAACACCCGGATTCTTTTTCCCATGATCACCAGCGTGGAGGAGATCCGGCGGGTGGCAACCCTGGTGGCCGAGGAGAAGGAGAACCTGGACCGGGCGGGCATCGCCTATGACCGGGAGATCAAGCTGGGCATCATGGTGGAGGTCCCGGCTGCCGTGCCCATTCTGGACCGGCTGTTGAAGTACGTGGACTACGTGAATGTAGGCACCAACGACCTGATGCAATACCTTCTGGCCGTGGACCGGAACAACAAGAAGGTGGCCGTTCACTTCAACGCCCTGCATCCGTCGGTGGTGGCCACCGTGGACCATATCGTCAAGGTGTGCAACCATTTAGGGAAACCCCTGTGCATCTGCGGGGAGGCCGCGGCCGTCAAGGAGAGTATTTTTCTTTTTGTGGGCATGGGGGCGCGCCAGATCAGCATGGTGCCCTCGGCCATTCCCGAAGCCAAGCGGTTCATCCGATCCGTCCGCGCCACGGACGCGGAAAAGGCCCTGGCCGAGTGTCTTGCCATGGAAGACGCGGCTGAGATAAAAGCCTATCTGCAAGGGTGCCTTCCGTGATAGAAACAGGCCGGAGTATTTGAAGAAACAGTTACAGTGAAATGAGGATTGAACGAGATGTCATTTGATCGACTTGGCCTTCGTGCCGAACTGCTGAAAGCCATAAGCGACAAGGGCTATGCCCAGCCCACCCCCATTCAGGAGAGGGCTGTGCCCGTGATCCTCGAAGGGCAGGATATCCTTGCCCGGGCCCAGACCGGCACGGGCAAGACCGACGCCTTTGCACTGCCCCTGGTAGAAATTCTGGGTCAGAAAAAGGGCTACGGCAGGCATCCCCGCGCCCTGGTCCTGGCCCCCACGCGGGAGTTGGCCCTTCAGGTGGGGGAGTGCATCAAAGGCTATGCCCGGCGTGTCTCCCTGCGATGCACCGTGGTGTACGGCGGGGTGGGTATTCATCCTCAGATCACCCGCCTCAAGCGCGGGGTGGACATTCTGGTGGCCACGCCCGGGCGTTTGCTGGACCTTGCCATCCAGCGGCACGTAAAGCTCATGGACATCGAGTTCCTCGTCTTTGACGAAGCGGACCGCATGCTGGACCTGGGCTTCAGCCAGGAGATCTCCCAGATCCTGGAGCTGCTGCCCGAAGAGCGCCGCACCATGCTCTTTTCCGCCACCTATACCCCGGAGATTCGAGACCTTGCCTCCCGGATGCTCACGAACCCCGCCCAGATCGAGGTCTCCCCTGAAAAAGCGGCAGCAGACGCCGTGGACCAGCGGGTTCACACCGTGGACAAGTCCAACAAACGGGCGCTTCTTGTCCATCTGATCACCAAGGGCCGCTGGTCCCGGGTCTTGGCCTTTTGCCGCACCAAGCACGGGGCCAACAAGCTTCAGCTCATGGAGCGGGGGATCCCGTCGGCCGCCCTTCACGGCAACATGAGCCAGTCCGTCAGGAACCGAACCCTCCAGGAGTTCAAAGAGGGGGGCATCCAGGTCCTCACGGCAACGGATGTGGCTGCCAGGGGCCTGGATATCAGCGGCTTACCCTGTGTGGTCAACTACGACATGCCCAAGATTCCCGAAGATTACGTCCACCGCATCGGCCGTACGGGCCGGGCCGGAGAAAAGGGTCTGGCCATCTCCCTTGTGGGTGCCGAGGAGGTGCCCTTCCTTGAGGCCATCGAAGCCTTTCTCAAGCGCAAGCTTCCCGTGGCCCATGTGGACGGCTACACCCAGGGCCACGAGGTGCCGGATTTTGTGCTCTACCGCCCGGGCAGCACCGGCGGCGGCAAGAAAAAGGTAGAGTTCGAAAGTGAGAAATCGGTGGAGAAGCGCAAAACCGCAAAGCAGGAGTCCCGATCCCGCAAGGCAAAATCCAGTGGCTCCGGCAAAAAAGCCGCCACCAAAACGAAAACCCGCACCGGCTCCGGCAAGGCAAACAGCCCCCGGGGCAACGGAAACCCTAAGCCCGGCTCCCGCCCGTCCAGGGGAGGAAAACCCGGCAAGCCCAAGGGACGCCGATAGGCATCCTCCCTTCACCCTTTCCTTTCTGTTACGGCGTCGCCCATGCACCTTCCATGGGCGATGTCACTTCCGATTCCTAACCCCTCAGGCCCATCACATCGTTGACGGCTTCCTCCGTGTTCAGATCTGTTGACAAAAAATGATCCCAAAACAGCAACCAGGCAGCGGGCTGTTGCCTCTGGCGGCCCTGCCGAGGACCAGCCTTTTGATGCATTGTCGCTCAAGGGCTACACTACGACGCCACAAGAAAGTTTGGTAAACAGGTTTTTAACCTTGGTTCAGTTTGTCATCGCATTTGGGATGGTTGTTTATCCATGAAATGTTAGGTTTGGGTAACGTTATAACACGCTTGCATTCATGAGGGTTAAAAGATATGAATATTAGTAAAATTTTGCGAATAGCTGAATTTTATCTTCCGAGCTCGTTTGGGATGGCACTGTTATGTGGTGCGAAGTTTATTGAAGCGCGATGTTGATGGTGAAAACCACATGTGTTGTGTTTTAAGATTCAAGAATTGTAATGAATATCGGATGATTTTGTCTTTATTTTTGCGTGGCAGGCGCTACTGTCGATAGGCATGTTATTAATTTTTAGCCCAATCAATATATTTAAGTCGAATGATGAGCTTAAAATATCGGATATAGGAAAGAAATAAAATTATGAAAAAAGCGTTTATCAATTTGACCATGACGTTCATTATTATGTTTTCGGTTAGTAATGCGTATGCAGATTTAGACAATTTTCTTTCTAACCTAAATATTCAGGCCAAAGCCGACATAGATAATTTCAGCGCCAGGTTGAGTGCCCAGTTCAGTGTCCCTTATCCTGAAGTCCAGACAATAATCAGAACTGTAGAGTTTCCCGCTGACGTGTTTATGTGCCTTCAACTCGGCAAGATGACAAACACTGAACCAGAGAGTGTAGTAGAGATATACAGGAGCAATAAGAATAAAGGATGGGGAGCTATAGCCAAAGAACTCGGGATCAAGCCGGGTTCAGCTGATTTTCATGCACTCAAGAGAGGATCGTTTTCGTTAGCTGACGGACAGGGTAGGGGAACAAGCAAGGGACAAAAGAAAGGTAAAAACAAGGCTAAAGGAAAAGGGCACAATAAAAAACAAAAAAGCTAACCTGCCGTTTAAATAGTTTTTAACGCTTCCCTTGGACTCGCTATAGTAAAACAGGAAAAGCATCAAAACTAAACAGGGGGCAGGCTCTTTACAAGTTTTACCGCGGAGTTTTTGTTAAGCGACCCGCCGGAAGCATGTTTTTATTTCCATGAGTTGATGAATGGCTCAAGGGAAGCAACTGCCCGAAAAGGCTCAATGGACCTTGCGCTGATGATGGATGTCCAACGGGCTCTGAACGGCCAGCCCTCCTTTGTTGAGAACGTGGGTGTAGATCATGGTGGTGCTGACGTCCTTGTGGCCCAGAAGGTCCTGAATGGTTCGGATGTCGTAGCCTGCCTCAAGGAGATGCGTTGCAAAGGAGTGACGGAAGGTGTGGCAGGTCACCGGTTTGATTATCCCGGCCAGTTTTCGCGCCTTATAGATGGCCCGATTCAACGTCTTTTCATGGAGGTGATGGCGGCGCCTGATCCCTGACCGCGGATCGACAGATAGACCCGACGAAGGGAAAACGTATTGCCAGCCCCACTCTTTGTCCGCGTTTTTATACTTCACGGCCAGGGCGTTGGGCAGATAGACACTGCCCACATCATCAGCCAGGTCTGATTCATGAAGCGCTTTTCTCTGATCCAGATGTTCTCTGAGCCTTTCCTTTGCAACATCCGGAAAAATGGTGATGCGGTCTTTCTGCCCTTTGCCATCGCGAACGACAATCTGGTTAAGCCCGAAATCAACATCCTTTACCCTCAGTCTCAGGCATTCAATGGCCCTTAATCCGCCCCCGTACAGTAGCTGCCCCATGATCAGGTATTGGCCGGACATCCCGGCAAGTACCCTTTGGGTTTCATCCACCGTCAGCACGGTAGGCAGGCGCATCGGCTTTTTGGCCCGAAAGGCTTTGATCTCGCCTTCAATTTCAATTTTAAGCACCTCATTGTAAAGAAAAAGCAGGGCGCTGAATGCCTGGTTCTGCGTCGAGGCAGCAACGTTCCGTCTTGTTGCGAGATGGGTCAGGTAGGCCTCAATCTCTTTCTTTCCCATGTCCTTTGGGTGCCTCTTGCCGTGAAAGAGAATGTAACGCTTTATCCAGCTTGTATAAGCCTCTTCTGTCCGAATGGAGTAGTGCTTGAGGCGAATTTTGTCACGCACTTTGTCAAGCAGCCTTGTCTGGGGCGCAGGGCTCACAAATACCTCCTTGCAATTGTTCAATTCAAAGAGTAAGAATTTAACAGCTTGGCTATAAACGGACAGTTGCCTTTGGGGTGATCATACAACTGAATATCCGAGAGAAAGATGTGTGAGTTTAAGGTCAACAATGTTAATGACAACAAACGTCAAGACATTATGCAAGGATGTCTGAAAATGCAAGAAATATAAGAATATGCGACAAATCAGTCCCGTATTCCGGCATATGGTGGATTATGAGACAGCGCTGTCGCTTTATCCCTTTGAGAAGGTATTATGGGACATATCGGTTCCCAATAAATGGAATACGGGACATGGTGGTCCTATATACCCGGAAGTTCATAGAATATCGGACAATAATGTCCATGTTTCCCTCTGAGAAGGTGTTATGGGACAAAAATGTCCATTAATAATTGTTAGCTGCTATTCAACATGATCGAGGACTATGAAAATTCAGTTATCTATTCGAAAAAATCAGCTCGATAAACTAATACAATCGCTCGAACATTTGTGTATTCATTTACGTTTAGACGAGGACTGTCCTTGGATTGATCATTTTGAACGACAACTTGAAAATGCAAAATCATTATCAAACTCTAAATTCACTCAAAAGGAATTAAGCGATCTATCATCTTCGATTAGATCTGTTTATGGGGGGATGGGAAGTTTCAATGATTATTACAATCCAAATTACACAAAGCATAGGAATGAGGTAATGAAATTACTTGGGTCAAGCACAGATTTATCAGAACGCGTCTATGAATATGCTCTTGAATTAATGGTAATCGGTATTACAAGCAGCTAACAAACACTTGCACGCCGACCGGGCGCAAGTGCGGTTTTCAAGCGGTATCACTTAACGGCGGTCGGCATCTTTCAAACACTTTCTCGCCCCTGCGCCCGTCGGGTGAAGTGTGGCGTTAGACAAGTGAGAACAATATCTATGCCTATATATAAAAAGCACTCACCAAGCGAAGAGCAAAAGATACTTGAAGATTCTTGTCGTTATTTTTTTGGTAAAAAGGTTGCCATTGGTGAAAGAGCTGCTTCAGCAATAATACGAGCTGGAAGGACAGGGGACTTATTAGGTAATTCAGTATTTTTAAAAACAGATATGGATATTTTTTCGAGTCTTATAGCTAGATCACCAGCAATAATTGATTTATTTGAACGGTGCGATGTTACGCTTTCAAATTTACCAAATTTTAAAGAACAAGAACCCGAAAATTTGCATATATACGACTATGAAAGTACTTTTTGGAATTTTTTTGCAGATAAATTTGTCGAGTATGGTCGTTTCAATAAAAGAGGTAAAATAGTTGAAAGCAACGGTAAATTAACTGAAATTGATCTTATTATTGGCGCCCTTCAAGGTGGTCGTTCAGGAATAGTTCCATCTGATCTTATCAAAACGCTTTTCGGTGATAGGCGTTTTCTACGAGATGGTTTTTTGTCAACAGGTGGTGAAACCTACCTACGTTCACTTGAAAATGCATTAGGAAAAATTCCAGCTATAGACCCTTCATTTGATCAACAACAATTGCTTCTTGTATTAGATGGTACGGGTAAAATTCGTATTCGTCCTTTTGGTTCAACAGCTATTGGACGTATTGATGATGCTTTTTCCGAGTATGGTCCTTTTGTATTTCGAGGCTCAAATGTTCAACCTGTCGAAACAGTGTGCGGTTATTCTGATCAAATTTTGGAAGAGCTTGAAGATTTAATTAATTCTACAAGTGCAAAAGAACAAGATTTGCAACTTTTTTTTGAAAAACACCCTCATATAATTTCTGGAATTGATTTTGGAGAATTACACCCTCATCCAATACTTTATAAAGAAGACGGAAGTAAATTAATACCTGATTTTTTCCTTGAAAAAATTGATGGGGGCTCGAGTGCTTTGGTTGAATTAAAACGCCCATCCCTAAAACCAATAACACGAAAAACAAATCGTGTTTATTTTTCTCAAATAATTCAAGAAGCTATTGGACAGCTTCAATACTACAGAGAGTGGTTTGATGATTCAAGTAATCGAAGATATATTGAGGAAAGGTTAAAATTAAAAACTTCTGTCTATAGACCTAAAATGATTTTAGTTGCTGGAAGGCAACAGCACTTTCAGGACGATGTAGAACGAATTAGATTGTTGACTAATCAAGGCTCAAATTTAGATATATGGACCTACGATGACGTTTTAAAACGAGCACAGCGCTATAAGGATTTTCTTCGTGGAAAGTTATTTTAATTAAGATAGTTAAATATTATGTCTAACAAGTCGCTTTAAGGGACCGCTTGGGGCTGCGCCCCAGTTCCCTCGCTCCGCTCGGCGGCCCCTAAGCTCAAGCGTTATCCCTCAAATCAAGTGAGATATATTACAAAAACAAAAATCAATAGTTCAAATATAAAACGGTTAATGATCCATGACTGTGAGGATGGAGTTTACTTGTTTGAATACGACATCATTGAAGATGGCCCATCTTTAGGTGATTACTGGTTTGAAAATTTAGAGATAGCCTTTGAGTCGTGTAAAGAGGATTATGGCATTGATCAAGATGAATGGAAAACAATTCCTGATCCACTTGAGCATTGCCAGCAGGACTGGATTGAATCAGTTCGGGTTGTAGGTCGTTTAATCGGTGATCCCCAATGGGGACGTTTTGAAAAACTGATTAACGGCAAATGGGTAGAAATAAATGAAAAATAAGGAATAACAATTACTTGTACACGGACCGCCAAGCACTGCTCTCGTTCCTCGCTCCGCATTTTGCGCCCGGTGAAGCGGAGCGTTATAACCCATATTTGAAGTGATTTAGTTCAATGCCAGAACGCAACTATGATTTTCAGGCAAACGTAATTTTTAGGTTTACGGGCCTGTCTGATGACCAGGCTAAAAATTTGAAAATTCAAATTCCTTCTGTAAGATTTGGAGAACATTTTAAAACAAAGAAAATTACGGGTCTTATTGATTTAGAGAATCAAAATATATTAAAAGATATCAAAAAATTCATAGATGAATACAACATCAAAGCGGATGCTTATGACGTCTTTGTTTCAATTTTTTCGGAAAATGACACTGAGATTTGGAATCTGCCTAAAATTGTCAACGAAGCAATAAAAGCAACAGACTGTCAAATCGTTTTTTCTTTCACATCAATTACATAGCAAGGTTATAACAAGTCGTTGGTATGGGACCGCTGGCGCTCCGCGCCAGTGCCCTCGCTCCGCTCGGCGGCCCCACAACTCAACGTTAGGTCTCTTAAAGGATTGTAAGTTTTGGGACATAGTAAGAAATATAAAGGTAAAAAATGTGTTTATTGCCGAGAGAGAGAATCTTCAACAGCAGATCATATTTTTCCCCGTGAATTTTTTAATTTACCTGATCGTCATAATTTACCAAAAGTACCTGCTTGTAAGGAGTGCAATAATAATAAATCAAAGTTAGAACAATATCTGTCAACCGTTTTGCCTTTTGGTGCTACTCACTATAACGCTTTAAAAGAATTAAATGAAAATGTACCAAAGCGGCTAATGAATAATAAAAAACTTCATAGACAAATAGCTTCTTCACACCATAATATATGCATTCCAACACCAAATCCTAACGATCAAAATAGACAAGCAATACTATTTGATACACAAATACTTTATGATTTTATAAGTTATGTTGGCCGAGGATTAATTTGGTATCACTGGGGGAAGTACCTATCACAAAAAACGTCTATTAAAGTTTTCACACCCACAAAATCTGGCATAGATTATGTTTCGTATCTTTTCTCTTTAAATTCGAGTCTTTATATCAACAATGCTTTAGGCGGCAATACTGTTCGTTATAAAGGAAAAATGAGTGAAAAAGGGGATGAAGTATCAGTATGGGGCATTCAACTTTTTGGGGGAATGACAATTGTTTCAAAACATCCCAAATTTGTTTTCGATAACAGCTTTGTGACAATGCTCACGGGGCCAGAAAAGACATTAAATCGTATCAACTAAATAACCTAACTACACGCTTCAAGGGACGCCAAAAAGCTGCGCTCGTTCCTCGCTCCACTTTTTGACGCCCCTGAGCGTAGCGTTATGTTTAAAAAAGGAGAATCTCATGTCAAGTCATGTATTAATTGATGTTGCAAAAAGAAAACCCTATACTTCTACACCTGAAATGCCGAAAAGAAGCAAATTCAATCATAAAAGAGGTATCTGGATGAGAGACAATGAAGTCTTAATTGGACATGATTCTGAGTTCGGTGTTCAAGCAACTAAGAAATGCGATGTCGAGACCGGTGAGGATCAAAAAGGATCATGAATAAATTTTGTTTAATTCTTACGAGCATATATGATTTTTCAGTAGATTTAGTTATTAGGCAACTTGAAGAAGATGGTGTTAATTATTTCAGGCTAAACAAAGAAAACGTAACTGACTATAGAATTAATATTGATCCTATTTCAAAAGAGCTTTGTATTAGCGGATTAGGTACCGAAATACAAATCAAAGAAATCACATCTATTTGGTATAGATTACCAGTATTCTTGCGAAATACACCTAATAAAGTACTTTAGCTGAAAAACAATTATCAAGGTCTCAGTGGAGTGCATTTTTCGTGGCTTAATGGTTTTTGATGAATCATTTTGGGTAAACTGGCCTGCAAGTACTTATTCTGCGGAATCAAAACCATATCAATTAATGGTTGCCTCTCGAATTGGTTTTCTAACTCCAAATACCCATATCGGTAACGACTTTCAAAAATTAAAAATAGTCGACAAGAAAATTATTGTTAAATCATTAGACACTCTACTTCTACGAGAGAATAATGATTGTCTATTTGCATACACATCCCACATAGATCCATCTGGCTTGACGGACCAAAATGTTTACTATGCTCCACTAACTTCTCAAAGCTATTTACAACCGAAAATTGATATACGAGTTACAGTCATAGGCAATACTCTTTATTCCGTTCAAATTCTATCAAATGGAAAAGGCATTTCAGATGATTGGCGCCTACTAAAAAAAGAAGAGTTAGAATATATTGATATAGATTTGCCTTTGGATATTCAGAATAAATGTATCTTGTTACTTAAAGAATTAAAGTTGGTCTATGGCGCAATCGATTTGATTAAATGTGAAAATGCTTATTATTTCATCGAAATTAACCCAACAGGTGAATGGGGTTGGCTATCAAGCCATGAACGACCAATAGAAAAAGATTTAGCTAAATTATTATCCGATGGATTTGCTTGACATGCTAAATAAATGTTTAAATTCTATCAAAGAATTCCTATTTCCTTTTTTTATTATATGGAAATTTGAACAAAAAATTGTACCTAAAGCTGATTGTGCTTCAATAGATAAACATTCGCATTATTTTGACATTGATTATTCAATAATTGCCAATAGATTAGCCGGAGCAGCCCCAGAGCTCAAGGAATTGGGGCAAGAAATTTACACTTGGCCTAAGCTTATGTTTAACAGTTTTAGGAGTCTCTGCAACAACAATAGCAAAGTTGTTACCTGTTCACTTTTTAAAACCAATTATTCTTATATTTCTCAGCTTTTCTTCAATTTATATGCTTTGTGGAGGTATTATTTCTTTAGGTTCATTTAAGTTGATGCCCAAATATGGATATGGAACACTGTGTTAGGAGCAAAACTCAAGACAAAAAGTTAGCAACTGTTCGAGCGTTGGTTGGCCAAGAAAATATTAATTTAGTTAAACAAGTTCGAAATGAAGTAGCATACCTTTGCATCAGAACTGGATTAGTTTTCCTTTTATTGGCCTTGATGCTTGTAAGTTTCACACTTTCCCAGCAAGCTTATGTTGAACTCAAGTCCAAATCTAAAATTCCAACGGAACAAAATGTGAAATCAGAAAAAATATTTAATCCTTACTATCATATTAAAACATAACAAAAAAATTAACTCGGACGGCACAAAGCTGCTCCGCTCGTTCCTCGCTCCGCAGCTTCGAGCCGCCGGTTATTTAAGCGTTATGTGCTTGGAATAAATACTATGGAATTGAATTCATTTATTAAGTTAAGCGATATTATTGAATATGAGATCTATAGAAAGCCGAAGGATCGATATTCAAGTGATAGTTATTGTGTTTATTGGGAAAATAAAAATGAAGAACACCCAAAAGTTGACGATTTGATTTTTATCGGAGATTATCCTCAAATAATCGAAGAAGAGAACTACAAAGAAGTTTTTCCTCAAAAAGTCGTAAATAAAGGCTGGTGGTTATTATATCGTGATGAATTAATACAAGATGTAATTGACAATGTATTATTTCAAAATCCAAAAGCATCGATTGAGCAAATAAATGAGGCCATCGTTTTTTATTGTAAAAACGATAGTTTCATGGTTTTTAGCGGCACATAACATGGCGCTTAACTAGGACCGGGCTACAGCTGTCCAGTCCCAAGCGGTTCTATTTTTCAAACACTTTCGCTTTCTGGTCTGTGCCGCCTTTCGCCGCCCGGCCCGTTAGCTTTACGTTGTGTGTCATAGCTGATTGTGAATCCCTTTTAAGGGCTCTGGTATGATAAATGTGGGAAAGAAAATTGTAGCCCTAATCCTAATTTTGCAATGTTGTAGCTGTGCTTATACAAAATACTCACCTCATGTGACTGATCAGGAGAGTGAACAATTACTATCAAATCTAAGTCGTTTAACAATTAAGATCGATTCTACAAGTGACGGAGACACAGATAGATACAATCAATTATTCCGTCTACCGATTCAAGAATCTGGAATATTCAAACAATTCAATAATTCAGATAAGTTCTCGGATTTAATAATTTCAAATTACTCAGATTCCAATTATACTCATCAATCAGGTTTTTTTAATGAGGCTTTGGCCTACATGACCTTTTTTGGGTACGTTACGACACTCGAAGAAAACCATATTTATAAGTTTGAAATAGTAAGTACAAAAACCAAAGATTCGGTATCATATGGCCCTTTACCATATAAAGTCAAAACATATGCAGGCTGGTTCTTTACACCGATCATGCTATCCAAACAGTGGTACATTGATGTAAAGAATTTTGAGAATGAACCCAATACTGCATCAAAGAAATTATGGATAGATATTCTTTCGAGCAACCAAGAGGAACTATTGAAACTCACTAATAAAGTACTGGCAAACGATCGAATTCAATAGGTATTTCTAAAACAAAATAATCACACAACAAACGCATTGTGTCGGACCGCCTTCCGCTGCGCTCCAGGTACCCTCGCTCCGCTCGGCGGCCCCACATGCGTGGCGTTATGAAAAAGAGATAGAGAATGAAGTACCCAGATGACATAGATTTTTTTTTACTTTCTTGAAAACCATGGATGGAGTGTTTGCCATATCTATGTCGATGGTGCGATTTATTATATGGGGCCAACACACATATTTGAAAACCCTATTGAGGTTCTTCTAAATGCGCTTACTTCAATGTTGGAGGGGGCTACAGAAACAGAGTTTAAGTGGCATGACGAGCCCGGTGAGTATTTATGGTCAATTAAGCGTAATCCAGAGCAGCAACATAAGGTAAACTTTACAACCACGGAATGTACACAGATTAACAGTGTATCCAAACCTAAGCTAGAAACTCTCCGTTTTGAGGTTAAATTAAAATTGTTCTGTATTTGTGTCCTAAGACAAATGGAAAAAATACGTGATTTAATGACAGAAAAGAGTTTCAAAGAACATAGAGAGGGTGATTTTCCTTATTCAATATTTGAAGAATTTGTCTGTTCTTATAAGCGGGCTTATTCATAACAATGCAAATGCACTCGGACGGCAAAAGCCGCTCCGCTTCGCTCTGCAACTTTTGCCGCCGGTGATTTGCGGCGTTGGGCATTCTTATGACAAGGAGAACGGAATGGAAGTAATATCATATAAGGGATACCTTATTCACCCAACTCCTATGCAGTTAACAACTTCAAGTGAGTGGGCTATACACCTCTGTATTTCGAAACATAAAGACGACAGTGTTGCGGAAAAAAAATTCAGTGCAGGTAATGCATACAAAACTGAAGAAGAAGCGGTATCCCACTGTATAAATTGAGACTGTCAAATAAACTGTGTATCTGGCGTTTAAATCAAAGAGGGACTCTCCCCTCAAATACAATCGAAAAATAGTTGAGAGCAGCAGCCCAGTCCCTGATGGGGCGCGACCACTTCTCAGAAGCCTTTAATATCGCCAGATACAGAACCTTTCGCACTGAATCCTCTGTTGGAAAAACTGCCCGTTTCTTTGTAATTTTCTTCAATGATGCGTTCAAAGATTCGATAGCATTTGTCGTATAAATGACTTTACGTATCGGTTCTGGGTAACGGAAGAACGGCGCTATATTTTCCCATTTAGAACGCCATATTTGGCCGATAATTGGGAACCTTTCTCCCCACTCTTGCTCAAATTGATCCAAAGCTCTCAAACCAGCGTCTTCTGTGGGTGCAGTGTAGATTTCCTTTAAACTCTTTACGACGTTCTTTCGCTCTTTCCAACCAACGTATCTCAAAGAATTACGCACCATATGAACGATACAGAGCTGGACTTCCGTCTGAGGAAAGACGTTCCCAATGGCTTCAGGAAAGCCCTTTAAGCCGTCAACACAAGCGACCAAAATATCTTTTACCCCTCGGCTTTGAAGCTCAGTGAGGATGCCAAGCCAAAATTTTGCACCCTCAGCCTCTCCAATCCAGAGGCCAAGAAGCTCTTTGTTACCTTCAAGGTTTACACCCAATGCCAGATAAACAGCTCGATTTTCAACATGGCTGCCTTTACGAATCTTTAGATATATTGCATCCAGGTAAACGATGGGTAGTAACTGCATCCAAGCTGACCAAAAAGACTGCCACTGGCGAACATCATCTATGACGCTGTCGGTCACATTGCTGATCAGTGTCGGGGATACTTCAACACTATAGAGATCTTTGAGATGGCCCTGGATCTCTCTCACTGTCATTCCGCGAGCATATAGTGCAATGACCTTGTCATCAAACCCTGGAAGCCTTTTTTGGCGCTTTCTGACTAACTGAGGTTCGAAATCACCATCTCGATCCCTGGGAACCTCAATATCAAGTGAACCTCGATTCGTTACAATTGTCTTTTTTGTATTGCCATTACGGACGTTTGTCGAGCGACTCTTTTGGCGTTCATTCTTCTGGTAGCCGAGATGATCGGTCAGCTCGCCTTCCAAGGCGCGTTCCACAAGGCGTTTGGTTAAATCCTCAAGAAGTCCATCTTTATTAAATAGTTCTTTAGGGTCTTCATCTTTGAGCAACTCATCTAAAAGTGCATCTATACGACTCTGCTTTTTGGCCATGGTGACATTCTCCTTTCAGGAGGTTAATACCACAGCCAGATACACAGATAAATTTACACTCTCTATAAATTTTGGTAAGCAAATAATCGATGGTAAGGCTGATGGTTGTACTATCACAGACCTTTAGGAACAGGGCAGCCATGAATATGCAAATGAACCCAAGACTGCTTAAAATTCCTGTCTTACACATCGATACAAATTTGATTAATGCAAAGCAGAAACTTCCTTATGTAAATCAGCTCGAAAAGTGGTTCGATGACGGAGTTATCATAATCAATATATCTGGAACAGCTCGTAGTGAGGCCATAGCTGGTAACTACATTCCAAGAATTCGAAAAACGAACCACCAAATTTACACAACAACATCTCCTCTAAAGTCTTCTAATTCTATCTATTTACAGGTAGAATCAGCGATATTTCCCAATGGTGCACGAGACGACAATCAACGAAACGATGTTAAGATTGTTTGTGAAGCTGCAAAATATGCAGCGGTCCTTATCACTGGAGATGGAGGGTCTAAAAAACAACCAGGTGGTATTATAGGCAATCGTCATAAACTCAGAGACTTGGTTAAAATATTTACTCCTGTTGAGGCGGTTAATTTCGTCCGTGCAAAAATAAACCAACGTGATGATTTCAATGTGCAACTCTCAAAGAAATTAGGAAGTGAACTTCCAACGTGGACAGGATCAGATTAACTTTGTGCCCAACAATAAAATAAACTCGGACGTCACAAAGCTGCTCCGCTCGTTCCTCGCTCCGCAACTTCGTGCCGCCGGTTATTTACGCGTTGGGTTTACCATAAAATGAAAAATTATAAACTTAGTGCAGATCAAATAAAAGATATAGCAAGGTGACGGTGCTCGGATCGCTTCTGATAGAGCACTCGTTGATGGGAAAAAGTCGGTTATATGTATCGGGAAGTTCCCGATCCAGATAAAGAATATCCTGATAGTGGTTGGACATTCATGTCGGGAGATGAAACACAGGAATACGCTGATGTTGCAGGAAACTGGGCAATTTATGACGTTAATACTGTATGTAATTATGACCCTGGCATTATTCCGTTTTTAGAGTTTTCGCCTCCGGTGGCATTTGGAAGAGATCCAAAAACTGGTTTGTTTGTTGAAGAGGAATTTGAGCCACCAGAAGAATGACCCAACAAACAAATACACTGGACCGGGCTTACGACGCCGCTTTTTGAGCGGTATCTTTTTTCAACCATTTTCGTTCACTGGCCGCTTTCGTGCTTCAGCGCCCGGCCCGTGATTTTGGCGTTCGGTGCCTATATGAACTGTAAATGTAAGCACATACCAAAAGCATTTTATCTAAGTGAAGCCCCAGAAGGTTTTCTAAACGGATTAAAAGAGCTTGATACCGCAAATTTGATGCGGCTCTACGAATGCAAAGTTTGCAATCAACTTTGGGCAATAGATGAATGGGATAAATATACGGTTCGATCATCATTTCATATCGAGCGCATTGATAACTGGCAGTCTGAAGTTACTGAAGAGAAGAGAAAAGGGCTTCTTCTTAAGTCTCGTGGGGGCACTTCAGATAACATATGTATTTGGAAGGACTGTGATAAAAAAAGAATCAAAGATACAGTCTATTGTATAGACCATCTTTATAGTACCGGTGCTCGAAAGTAGCACCGAACAAAAGCTTCCACACCGACCGGGCGCAAGTGCTACTTTTCAAGCGGTGTAGCATTTTGACGTGCGGCGTATTTCAAACTTTTTCGCTCTGCCGCACCCGTCGGGTGAAGCGCGGCGTTCTGCGTACCATATAAGGAAACATTCTATGTATGAGTTGCTCCTTAAATGGGGGATAGATAACCTCAGTAAATTCACAGGCATCAAAGGTAAGCATGAGTTAGATGTTATTAAAGAAGCTATATCAACAAAAAATAGCATCATTTTGGAACGCTTTAAAAAGAGCTGGGATCTTTATGAAAAAATGGTTGATCTTACTCTCGACGTAGAACAAGATCTTGAAAAATTTATAGAACAAACTGAAGAAACAGACGGCACATGGAAGTCGGCAAGACAATTCATCGGAAAATTAAGGTCTGATTTTCATCCGCCTTATTATCGTCGACTTCAAAAAATAAGAAGTATGTTTGAAGGCTCAAACGACCTAATTTCTTCTTATACCCATGTGTTTATAGAGATTGTTCACATTGACACACTTACTGACTTGGCAAAAGAAAAAAAAGAATATTCCAGGGGGAATATATGCCGTCTTTATAGAGGTTTGTGGACTAAATACAGTGAAATTGTATCAATTTTATTAAGGATAACTTCAACGGATCTTCGGTTTTGGGTAACTGATACTCCATATATTCACCACACAGATGAATGGGCAAAACAGGATTTTGACAAAACAATGGAATTTTTTCGGTCAAAAAACTGGCAAGGCAAAAGATTTCATATCGCTCTTGAATATAGAAAAGGCCTTGATAAATTTTGGCACGATTTAGAAGCGTTTCATAATAAAAATTAGGAGCGCAGAACAATAAAATAAACTCGGACGTCACAAAGCTGCTCCCCTCGTTTCTCGCTACACAGCTTCGTGACGCCGTTTATTTAAGCGTTATGTTTCCAAAATCATATGAATATTATCTTTAATGAATATTGGAAGACGACTGAAATTTTGATCAAAAATCCAATTCGAGATGGTGTAATTGATGTTACTTTAGCCATCTCTGATGGCTCAGACACTCGATCATTTCGGTTTCACGGTTCTCGTGATGTTGAAGAGCTTATGTCAATTTTTCATGCCCGGCGAATAGAAATTACAGAAGATGTAGAATCTCAAAAAGAGTTTGGCCGCTTTACACTTAGTTTCACAGGTGACTCAAATCACAAAAGAATACTCCACATGTGTTGAAATTACTAAATATAACAATTACTTTAGGAGCTATGCCAAAGCTGGTCGCTGCTTTATCAGCTGGTCGTTCCTATCATATTTTTGGGTCGGCATGGCCATGTGTTAAGTTCAAAATATTAGGTATCAGCGATGAAAAGTGAAAAAGATAAAATGTTGAAGGGGGAATTATATGATGCTTCTGATACTATTCTTTTAGATGAGCGAAAGAAAGCTCGTGAATTGATTCACAGGCTCAACTACACTGAATATGGAAATGATTCTACATATCGAAGAAGTAATTGAACACGCTTTTACCCAAACTCAGCGACAGACATAATTATTGAGCCTCCATTTTATTGTGACTACGGGTACAATATTTATTCTGGTAGCAAAGTCTTTTTCAATTTTAATTGTGTTTTACTGGATGTAATGCCAATTGAGATAGGATCAAATGTTCTATTTGGTCCAAATGTGCAAGTTTATACAGCAACCCATCCTGTTGATGCTATTAGGCGACGTGAAGGATTAGAATCTGCAAAATCAGTAACAATTGGTGATGACTGCTGGATTGGAGGTAACGCCGTAATATTGCCAGGAGTTACAATTGGCAAACGATGCGTAATTGGCTCGGGGGCCGTTGTTACCAAAAGTATTCCGTCAGATGTTACTGTGGTAGGGAATCCTGCCAAGCAAGTTCATAACAACAATGCTTAACATGGCCCTGAACTCGGATATTTATCGTGTCGCCTCGCGCCACGATAAATGCCGGTTAGCTTGGCGTTCTGTGCCAATAACACATAATAATCAATAAATGGAAACCGGTACTATATGAGCAGAAGTATTCATAAAACGGTAAAGGGTGTGTTTCGTAACAAATCGAAAGCTCAGGTTAACAGAATGATCTCTGAATACGATCCCGATGTTTTGGAATTGGCCCAAAAATACTCTTACAAGAGTACTGAGCGGTCAAAAAGGCAAATTGATAAGTTTCTTCGTGATCATCTCGAAGACTAAAATGGAAACAGGGGACAGGTTCTTTATACTCTCTTTGTTTCCGACGACGCCCATGCACCTTCCATGGGCGACGTCGTTTCCAACCCCTTACCCCACCTTTTATCCTTTTGAGTCGTTTTATCAATCCCCCTTTGAAACACAAAAAGTGACAGGTAGATCCGTTGATCGGTTACCGCCAGTTTCTGGCCCGGGTCTTTGGTCGGTTCGCCGGTCTCCAGAAGCTGTTTTCATCACGTTTGTCCGGCTTGTTTTTCAAGTAAGGCTTTTCTCTGATAGGTAGGATGTTGTGTGAATACATAAAAAATCAAGTGGTTTACCAGTTGGGTTAGACTAAAATGATTTTGACCCACGGGTCAGTTTTGTGGTAAACATCGTTAATCAAATGTATCGATGTTTGGCTCCGGCAGGAACGCCGTCCGGGGCGGAAAACCGGCCGGTCAATGGCAACACGCTAACGACGTCGCCGGGATTCACCGCACGGCAGGTGCCGGATCCTTTGGCCCGGATATTCCGTGAGAAAACGATCAGTCCATAAGACGGTATTACATCTGGTTACGCAGAAAAAAACAGGCATGCCAAAAAGGCAACATGGAATGTACTGTTTTTTGGGCGATTTTCTCACCATTGATGACATATCCGGCTTGGGTATCGAAGATGCCACCCTTGCATCGGTGGCCACGGACAGACTGTTTATCCATATCAGGGAGGTATGATGAAAAAACATGCATGGTTCATGGCCTTTATGCTTTTCGCCGCAGCGGTCCTTGCAGGATGCCGCGAAGACACTGCCGTTATCACCAACCTTGGGGGCACCCAGGGCAAGACCCTTCTTCTCAACACCAACGACCCCGACAACGTTCGGCCAACTTTTTTTTCTCTCTCTCTCTCCAACCGCAACGGAGCTGGCCATTGAGACACACACCCTTCAGGTGCGTCACATCTGGGACATGGTCCTTTCCGGCGACGGCGCCAAGCTTCTGGTGGGCACGCGCAACTCTGCCTTCACCAGCTGTGAGGTGGAAATCTACGACGCAGCATCTCTGTCCCGTCTGGCAAGCTTTTCCCTGAAGCGGTTTTGGGCCGACTATTACCGCATCGGCTTGAAACTGGCGGTAAACCCCGTGAGAGACGAACTCTATGCCATGGTCAAAGGGGACGAGATCCAGGATGTCCGCATCCGGGCCCTGGGGTTTGACGGCGCATTTCTCGGCCAAGACCTGACCATGAACGCAGACCACTGGGATTACAACTACGGCTTCGGCGTCTCTTCAAACGGCAGGCTGCTCATCGGGGTGTCCGACAAGATCTATCCCTTTGAGGCAACCGACGAAGGCCTCGTTCCCCTGCCGCCCATCGCCGGAGACGAAGATGAAGATTTCTCTTACCACGGCAAGGTCAAGGTCCTCTTTGCAGAGGATTTCAGCGTGGTTTACATCACCTCCTCCGGGGTCTATCTTCCCGGGACAACCAACCTGGGCGGTGTCTGCTCCGTGCTCAACGTTGGCAAGATTCTGGCCGGTGACCCCGATCCCTTTATCCACAGCACAGTGGACTTTATCTACGACGATTTTATCACCTGGGTGGCCGGCAACCTCAGCAGCACCGTGGGAGACATCCTGGATCCCCTCCAGCTCTACGGCATCGCCGACGCCTGCATGGTGGGCAACACCTGCTACATGGTCATCGCTTCCGTGGCCGGTCTCGGTACGGACATGGCCGACATCACCGACGGCAAGTACATCCTCTCCGCCTTTGAAACCATGCCCCTGGGGAGCCAGGTATGGCTCGGGGGCAAGGTGCTGACCCGTTACCCTTCAAGCCTTTCCGTCAACGGCGCAGGTGATACCCTGGTTGTTACCTATCCCTGGAACAAAGCCGTGGATATCCTGAAAAAGAAGGGCTCCTGGCTTACCCCCGAATCCACCCCCGTGGATCTGGACGCCCTGGAACCCCTCGGCAATGAAACCTACCCGAAAACCGTGGACATGACGGCTGTGGAGCGGGATTAGGTAAATAAAGCCAACAAGAAGCGCCTTCGACGGCCAACGTGGAGCAAAAAGAAAGCCTTCGGCGGGCAGGGGAGAGGGCACTATCTGATATCAGGATACCTTTCGTTTCCAAGCTCAGTCTGCAAACGAGAAAAAGAATAAAAGCGATGCCTCCGTCGGCAAGGTGCTCTACCTTGAAATCAGGTTACCGTTGGGGCTTGGCCCGCGCTCCTCAGGGCCAACCCCAGCGTTTTCTTCCTCCAACCGAACCGGTTTCGTTCCGGACACGAGGGTGGGAAATCCATCGTTTACAGCACACTTCGGAAGCCGTGTGCGCCATCGATTTTTCGGTGAAAAACGATGCGTATGTCCGCCTTTCCTTTCCCCTTTTATCCCACCACAATACCCACCGGAGAAGCAGTGCTGCGCCCCCCCTTGTCCATGACATGGGGGGCATTTTCGTGGTTTTGACGTCGCTGTGACCCATGAGCTCCTGAACAACACGGATAATCACGCTGTTTTCAAGGTGGTGGGCTGCAAAGGAGTGCCTGAACGTATGCGGTTAGCCTTGTTGAAATAGTCGGTTTTTATGGCAGATCCAAGTTGTGTCTGAGGGAATGCTTTTTTGTGTGCTCCAAGATGATTTTGAGGAGTTCACATAGAAAGACAGTTCCCAGTGGACACCAATCGACGAATCGCCGGATGGTCGGGTAGGGGGGCATGGGCTATTCGATCACTTCGATCCTGACGTTGATCACACCCGAAGCGGTGTTGCCGATATTGCTGAATGCAGAACGGGACAAGTCAATGATGCGCCCTTTAACAAAGGGCCCTCTGTCATTGATTTTGACGATAACGCTTTTGCCGTTTTTTACATTTGTTACTTTGACCTTTGATCCGAATGGAAGCCTTTTATGGGCGGCTGTCTTGGATAACTGATTGAACCTTTCACCACTTGCTGTTTTTCTGAATTGGTACTTCATGGCGTAAAAAGAGGCTTTGCCGCGTTCGGTATAACCAATCCAGTTCGAAGGGCTTTTCCTGGGAAGGCTCGTGCAACCTACGGTGAAAGCTACGATCATACAAAAAACGAATTTATTACCTGCTTTCAAAAAAACTCTCCTTTCAGGCTGTATCGTTTATATAACCTATAATATCAAGCGATGCGCTTGCGGTAGATCACAATAAGAGTTCCCCTATCTATCACACTGTCCATCTCTCCACCATGAAAAGGTGTGTGTGCTCACTCAGATGATCAGCCCGCCTTTCGCCTGGTTGTGTCGAAAAGGGCCGGGCTGGAGAGGCTCTTTTCATCTCATAAATCTTATCCATATCCCCCAAATGGGGGATGCTTTATTTTTACCGGCTGGATTATAATCTTTCCTGCCAAAATGAATCCAAAGCCGATGAGGAGGATCACTTATGGACTATTTTCAGATGACTGCGCCCTGTGGTCTCGATTGCTTTAATTGTCATTTCTATTTAGCCCGTGAAAACAAGGAGGTAAGAGCCGCTGTAGAAAAAATGTCCGAAGAATACAATGTGCCTGTTGAGATCATGCTGTGCAAAGGATGTCGACATCACGATGGCAAGATACCATTGCAAAAGCATCTCTTCGGCGATTCGCATCGCTGTGCCGCATATGAATGTTCTAAAACCAGGGAAGTTGATTTTTGTGGAGATTGTGACGAATTTCCGTGCGACAATTTGCACCCTTATGCTGACAGGGCTGCTGAGTTGCCGCACAATATGAAGGTCTTTAATTTGTGCCTGATAAACAGGATGGGGTTGGAAAACTGGGCTAAATCAAAGGCTCTTGACGTTCGTGAAACCTACTTTACTAAACCGTGGACTCTCTCTGAAAGATAAGCATATATTCGATAATATAACCTGCTGTTGTGTCCTTAAGGTTACGTTGTGCCTTAATGATACGAGGAGATCTCATGATGGAGAACCCCGGATTGAAAGAGGCTTACAAGAACACGTTTAATGCTATTTCTGCTGGGTATGGGCATTCGGCAATGCGGTTTTTTTCTGAGGCCCCTGATGAAGTCTCCTCTTTATTGAATATGAGGGGAGATGAGCATGTCATTGATGTGGCCACGGGCACTGGGTATGTGGCGTTTGCCCTTGCCAAGGATTTGCCGGATGGACATGTGACGGGCATAGATTTTTCAGAAGGTATGCTCGCACAGGCCATGGAAAACAAAAATAAACTGGGGATACCGAATGTTACATTTGTTGAAATGGATATGCAGGCGATTGATTACAAGGATAATCATTTCGATGTTGCGGTGAGTTCTTTCAGTATTTTTTTTGTTGAGGATATGGCAAAACAGCTGATCCATATAGCCAGTAAAGTTAAACCCGGAGGTGCGGTGCTTATAACAACATTTTCGGATAATGCCTTTACGCCTCTTGTAAATGTGTTTCTCAATCGTCTTGCAAAGTACGGTATTGAAGTATCAAGCATGGCCTGGAAAGGCGTTTCAACTAAAAAGCAATGCACCACTCTTTTTAAGTTCTCAGGATTGCAAAATATACACTGCGAGCAGAAAGAGTGTGGGTATTATTTAAGAGATGCCTCGGATTGGTGGTACATCATATGGAACGGGGGCTTTCGCTGGTTGGTAAGTCAACTTTCCGAAAAAGATTTTTTACAATTTAAAAAAGAGCACATGGCTGAAACGGACGAACTGGCTACAGACAAAGGGATCTGGCTCGACATGGGCGTGTTATACACCTTGGGTGAAAAAGGGCACAGCAACACAAGGTAACTCGGGTGTATATTTCCCTGTGTTTCTTTAGCACCGATTGTCTGGGAGGTTCACTCCTTCATGCTCATGGAAGCGCTGTCCACGTATGGATCTATCGTTTTTCTTGCGTTGTATTGTTGATGGTATGCGTGTGGTGGAAGAAACAGAACCCTTTGGAGTGTTTTGCAGGCGTTTTGGTGTTCCTTTCATTGATGGGGCAACAGTTAAGGACACACGAAATGACAGCAATCATAAAAAGCCTGTGCCCCGACCCCTGACCAAATCCCCCGACGAACAAACGATTCCTCAACATCCGTCCTATCCGGTCTTGTAATCCCTTGACACGTTCTGTGTTGTTCGCAGCGTTCTCAAGTGGACCTGCTGCTTTTCCCAGGCTTGGAATATGTTTTGAAAAATAATTTGACATCTAACTATCAGTCGTCTAATTAGGGTCTCCGTGATGTTTAAGCGACCCTGAAGGCAATGCTTGAGCACTTATCTAATGGCCATTTATCATGCATTATGTTTTCGGGATTGGTTGGTGAAGGGCCTGGATGAAGAGCTCAACACAGATCGATTACAGGTGGTTCAAAACAAGAGCGCAACTCTTTGGCTGCAACCGTCATTTAGGTGCCGCCCATTGACTTCGAAAGGCCCGAACACCCTTTTGGAGGGTAAATCTTCAGCTCAAGCAGGAAGGGCATTGTCAATGCCCTTCCTGCTTTGAACTGCCGGGGCAGGTTATGCCCCTTTTTCGTGGTGCTACAATGAAAACCCAGTGCCTTGCAAGGCACCTGAACCCATATGTGGAGTTTAAACCATGCCCGTTTCATTCATGGAGATCCCCTTTTGCGGCCTTTACTTTCCTCCGCTGCTTCCCATTGTCACCGGTGGTCTTGCCGGGGCGATGGTAACACGCCGTGTCTTAGAGGCATGCAACCTGATGCAGCGGTTCTGGCATCCGATGCTTGTGGTAACGGCCCTGGCAGCAGGGTACAGCGCTTTGTTGACCCTTATCACCACAACACCGTAAGGAGAGAGTGCATGAAGTTACAAAAAAACAGCCTTCATCGGCTGCTCGCAACCGGTGGACTGGTTCTTATCTCAGGGCTTCTTATGCTGACGGCGTACCGCAGATATGAGCTTCGACCATGGACCCGCCATGGTCTTGTGGAAGCAGATATCGTAGCCCTGGCGCCCCAGGTCAACGGCAAGATTTCTGACGTAAAGGTTACCGACAACGCAGAGGTCCGCAAAGGAGACGTCCTTTTTCGAATTGACGCAAGGCCATATATCCTGGCCCGGGACAGTGCTGCGTCCGCCCTTCGGAAGGCACGTCAGGAGGTGGCAACCCTGAGGGCCACAGTGGACATTGCCACGGCCCGAGTTAAATCGGCTGAGGCAACATACGTTAATACCAAACGAAACAAGGAGCGGTACGCGTTTCTCTTGAAGCATAACAGCATCAGTCAGAAGACCCTGGATGATGCGGTGATGGCCTTTGACGAATCGGCCTCTGCACTTGAAGCCTCACGGGCCGCACTGAAGGAAGCAAAAATGCGGCTTGGGGCCACAGGGGAGGACAACGTGCTCATCGAAAGCGCCCGCCTTCGCCTTGAGAGGGCTGAATTAGACCTCTCCTATACAGAAGTACGCTCTCCGGTGAACGGGCATGTTGTCAACGTAAGGATCAACCCCGGGGACTACGCGGTGACAGGTCAGCCTGTGATGGCGGTTGTGGATGACCAGAGTATCCATGTGATGGCAGCATTTAAAGAAACCCAGCTGGAATCCATCCGTATGGGGAGTCCTGCCACGGTGTCTCTTATGACCATGCCCGATACCCCGTTAAAGGGCCAGGTCAAGAGCATTGGCTGTGCCATCTCACCAAGTGAGTTTTCTGCCTCAGCAGGACTCGTTCCCAGCCTTCCTGCTGTATTTGACTGGGTTCGCCTGGCCCAGAGGGTACCCGTGGAGATAACTTTTTTATCAACAATCAAGGGCTTGAGGGTTATTCCCGGTACCACGGCATCCGTGGCCATCAGCACCGGATCCTGATACAGGGCAAGGAGAGCAACATGCAGATAAGGCAGGCGGGGTATGCGTTCCGTACGGGGCTTGCTGTGGCGGGGGCTCTGTATGCCTCGCTGTGGCTCGGACTGGAAAACCCCTATTGGGCTCCCACAACAATTCTTGTGGTTGAGGGGATGAATTATGGTGCCGTCTCAGACAAACTTTTTAAGCGCCTCGCAGGAAATATCGCGGGAACACTTGCAGGGCTTCTTCTCGTTGGCTTTACTGGCCTGCTGTACGCTCTGGCCTGCGGCTCTCTGGCCATGTTGGGGACCTACGCCATGCTCGAAACACGGCACCCTCAGTTTTGGCGATGGGCCGTTGTGGCCGCCGGGTTGGTAACCCTCACCCGTGTCAACGCACCGATCCTTGCGTTTTATCTGGCCGTGGACCGTGTCTGCGGTGTGGCCATAGGCCTTGTGGCCGCAGCTCTCTCCCACCAGGTGGTTCTTCCGAGATATGCCGGTGAAGACTATCGGACCAACCTCGGTCGTCTCATAGAAAAGCTCTCCGCGCTGTCCGGTCAACGGGCCGAACAGGTTGCCCAGGGTAGTGTTTCGCCTTTGCTTCAACCGGGAGAGCTTTGCGGTGGCGTTGCCCTGTTGCGGGATGAGCTGCGTCATGCCTGCCGTGACACAAATGCATTCCGTCGAAAACGTCTGAGTCATGAACGCGTTCTTGCCATTTTGGACGACCTGGCCGCTCATCTCACCCTGATTTGCACCGAGCCTCCCTCAGCCTCCTTTGACGTGACGTCCCGAAGCCTTTCGGCATGCTACCTTCGCACTCTTGCAAACAGGTTGCGTACCCTTCGAGCGGAACTTTCCTGTTGTGGTGACGCATCATGCCAGCGTCATGACGACAACGATTCCGGGCCTGTTCCATCTAAATCCTTCCAGGGGCCCTGGTGTGAACTCATTTCATTGGCCCATGAGTGCATGGACCGCCTTGAATATGAAACCAGGCTCTGTTTCCTTGCTGAGGACACCACAGCCGACTGCATTGAGAAGGCTTATCACCCCATGCGGGAGGATCCTTACGGCGGCCCCTTTCACAGTGCATTGAAAGCACTCCTTGCAGGAGGAGCAACAACCCTTGGTATGGTTTTGTGGCGGTTTACAGGCTGGCCCGGAGGGTCGGCCATCCCCCTTCTTGCCACGCTTCAGATTATTTTCTGTACAGCAGGGCCGGCTCTGACTCTGCCCTTTGTTATTGTCATCCAATTCGCTGCAATGGTTTTAAGCGCATTGCTTCTTTTTTTTGTTCTTCAGGTCATCCACAGTACCGAGTTTTTCTTTCTCGTGATTGCATCGATTTTTACGTTCTGGGGGTGGTTCATGCACGCTCCAAATCCACGCGTTCGGGGTTTGGGGATGCTGGTGGGGGTGCTGATGAACAGTTGTGCCTACAGTTATGCAGCGACCATGGCTTCATTCGCAGTGGTCACAAGTTATGCCTGGTGTATGGTTGGAGGTACCTTGGTTTCCGGTCTTCTCATTGCCCTTTTTTACCCCTCGTCCCCCAGGCGGCGGTTTCAGCTGCACGCGTCCTGTTGCTTTGAGCAGATCAGGCTGGCCCTTGCTACGCCATTGCCCCATGAATCCATGGAAAAACTTGGCATCGCCCGGCGACATGCTCAACTCATGTTGGCATGGGCAGGGCCTGCCAGCCGTGGGATGTGCTCCGTCCGGGCAAACCATGCTTACATGGCGGCGTTGGCTGCGGAGTGCCTTTCAAGGTCCCTGGCCCACGGATTGGCTTATGACAAAGGCGCACACAATCGCGACGGAGTCATGGATGGTGCGTCTATGAAGGCCTCAACCGAACTGCACAGGATTTATCGCGATCATGCAGGTCAGCTTGCCTTGACGCATATGCCGTCATAACCTCCGTAACCTGAATCGCTGTACGGACCGGCAGGGAGGCCGGGATATCTTTCGTTGACACCGCCCGTTAAGATTTTTACATATAGGCGCTTCAAGGCGAAGCTCCAAAAAACTGTAAAAGGCGGACGGCAACATGATAAAAAAAGAGATGCTCCAAGCACAACTTTCTTATGTGCGTGAACAGCAAGACATTGATGACTCCCTTTTTGAAACGACCATGAATTGGTTTTTGGAAGTGGAGAAACTTCATGAGATGCTGAAGCTGCTGACGGAAACCATCAGCGGCCAACCCAAGGGGCGTTTTGATATGCTCAGGGGGCTTTATCTTCACCCGGAAGGAATCATGAGGCCCGCTGACCTTGCAATCGTGGCCGAGATGACCCGGGCGTCTTCTTCCCACAACCTTGATGTGTTGGAACGGGACGGCCTTGTTCATCGAAAAACCGACCCCAACGATCGACGCTCTGCCATGGTCAGTCTGACGCCAAAAGGGCACAAGATCATGTCCGAAATCCTGCCCAGTTACCTGAAAGCCATCCAGGCCGTTGCTCAAACGACGTCTTCTCCCCTGACCGACGCTTCGATTTTAAGGATAAAGGGTTATAACGCCCATATTAAGGCCCTGGTCCAGTCCATTAAGGATTCCCAAAATAAATAGTCACATCGGACTTTCACCTCACCGGCAAAATTTGATTTTAGATAAAAAGCTGACATAGGCTCTTTTTTGAGTATTACACTCAGGATATGAAGAGCCTGTCCCGTTTTTTCTTTTTTATTTACAAGCCTGATTCCTTGTGAAATGCTTGCTTTTCGCAAGGAAGAAAAAATAGCTAGCATAAAGTCAAAACTTTTAGAGTTCTCCCCCCCTGTCAACCTGCTTATGCCACGCGAAACAGAAACTGTTTCGCAACTGGCCGATGACAAAGACCGCTGAGACGCTGTATGTCTCTGAATGTAGCGCCAAGATACATCTGAAAGATATATATTAAAAAAAAACAGGGGCTAACAGCCGCATCGATACGCTGAGAAGAGAGCGGACGTTGAGCCTGCTTATCGTAACCTGAAGGGCTTCGATTTATCAGTGTCCCTTGCGGTTTTCCTCGTTCATATGACCAGAAAATGTTTTTCCCAGAAATGAAGGCAGGGCGTTTCGCAAAATACTCCATTCGGGGAATTATCATGGCAGTTCAATGCGGTCTATGCTGGCTGCCATTACCTGCTGCACGATCAACGCATGGAAAGCCGTGGAGGATATCCATGGCATGGGCGACGCAAAGGCGTTTCATTGCATTGGTTTTGGTGGGTGTCGGTCGTGAAACAGGTGTGTGCAGTCACGTGTGCCGGTGACCGTACCGGCGATAATAAAAATCCATAATACGGGAGATCGATTCATGTTCGGACGTAAGTTGACGGGTTGGTTGACAGGTATCCTGCTGCTGTTCTTGTTTTGCTTTGCCTCTGCGGAGGCGTGCACCGGGGTGAGATTGATGGCGGAAGACGGATCGTGCGTCTATGGTCGTTCCATGGAATGGGGTGCCTTTGATTTGAACTCAAGGGTGGCCATTGTACCCCGCGGGTATGCATTCAGGGGACTGACTCCGGATGGTAACAACGGCAAGGCCTGGGAATCGGTGTACGGGGTTGTTGCCCTGGATATGCTCAAAAAGGATACGCTCTCAGACGGCATGAATGAAAAGGGGCTCACGGCAGGGTTGTTCTACCACCCCGGTACTGCCGAGTACATGGCTTACGACCCCGTCAATGCAAAGGATACAATCACCGCAGTGGATGTGGTCGCCTATATCCTTACGCAATACGCCACCGTGGACGAGGTCAAAAAAGGGATGGAAGGGGTGCGCCTTGTGGCCGTAGTGGAAGAGGCCCTGGAAATACCTGTGGACGCCCATTGGATCGTCACCGAACCCTCGGGCAAGTCCGTGGTTATCGAGTGCCTGAAAGGGAAAATTCGTTTTTTCGACAACCCTCTGGGAGTGATTACCAACTCGCCTTCCTATGACTGGCACATGACCAACCTCAGGAACTATGTAAAGCTCACTTCAGAGGAGGCCTCGGGCAAAGAGCTTGAAGGTGTTGAGGTGAATCCCACAGGCGGAGCAAGTGGTATGATCGGGCTGCCCGGTGATTTTACGCCGCCCTCCCGCTTTGTCCGGGCCGTTGCCTGGACCCAGACTGCACGCCCTACAAAGCATTCCAGTGAAACCGTCTACGAAGTGTTTCGGATTCTCGATAACTTTAACCTGCCCCTGGGATCAGGGGAAGGCTCCAATGAGGAAACGGTTGACCTGAAAGGGATGAGGAGTTCAACCCTCTGGACCACGGCCTGGGACCAGAGTGAGCACAAGTTGTATTTCCATACGCAACACAACCGGCGGGTTCGAAAAGTGGACCTGGACCGCATCGATTTTACCAAAAATAGGATCTGGCACATCACCCTGGACTCCAAAAAAGAGCAGGATGTCTGGGATATAACCCCCTCTGTATAGAAGCTGTCCGCTTTACACGTAAAACGCCCCAGCCCTTCTTCAATGATGGACTGGGGTTGTTTTTTTCTTTTTGAAGAGTCTTTACAATCTTGAGAAATTTGTGCGAGTGTGAGCTCAAGTCGAAATCCGGTTCCTGCCATTATAATAAATTCAGGAGTTCACGACGTGAAAATGAATTTTTACCAAAGAAAAAAGAGTTCAGGCAGCTTCTTCTTGATCTTGTATATATTGCCAATTGGGTAATGAACGCTCGAAAAATTGAGAAGGACGCAGGTACAGAAAAATACGAGGAGCTTGTTCAAAAAGTATATTCCTTTGCCAAAGATTTTAAATATGAAAGTCTGATTGAATATAATAAACAGCTTGAAGGGTTTTTCCCCACAAACCGGTTTGAAATGGACGAGGATGTTCATCACTACATAGATGAGTACGATGATGAGTGCTTTTGGGAATCATTGTGCCAAGAACTCGGTAAACGTGATTTTTTAGAAGAGGTTGGTAAGGAAGAGGCAGAAAAAATGGATTCCATCGACCGATTTACCGCAATCAATCAATGCGCCGAGAAGTACTCACGTGAGTTCGAAGAGAGCGGAATTAAAAACCTCAGGATCCCCTGATTGTCTGGTGTTGATCAAAGGGGCTTGAGAGTTAAAAGGCGGCAGCCGGTTTTCCTCCTGGGGGCTGGCCGGTTGTTGCGTCACTCACGACAACACAATGACGGGTGGCCAAATGAATCCCATAATTTGTATAAATTCGTTTTTCCAGAAGTGTCCCGGAAGATCAAATAGAAAGAGAGACAGGCTCATCGTGATGACCAGTGCAATACTTCTCCTGATATCCCCCTGAAAAATCATGTATCGCCACATATATCGTAATGGAAGAGGAACAGCGAACTTGCGTGTTGTGAACCTAAAAGAGACAGCCCTTTAACGCCTGACGTCCTTATTTACCGGTACGATAACTTCTACGCTGGCTAAATCAAAGTCACGCTGGACATTGATTTTTCCTTCCCCCGAGGCGATGAGAGTGGCTCGATCTTGATCGATATCAAAAATATCCACTTTAAAGTTTGCAGATTTGATCAAGACATCTTTGAACGTATAGTTGAACATGTTTCTGCTTTCCATGTCACGGATGTTACCCCATCCATGGTCCCCTGATTTATTCTTTGGGGGGTAAGCAATTTGGGTGTTGTCGGAAAACGTGATCAAATAGCCGATATCAGGCGCGCCGGCTTCATCGGTGACTCTGTTGGGTTCATCCCAGTAATTTCCACTTTTATCTGTTGGCTTTACCATGACAGACAGGGTCCCCAATACCGGGAACGTACAGTTGCTTCTGTCAATCTTTGGGCTATTGTTCTCCTCGATGATATTCGCCGTTGGGTTATTGATCGTATAGTGGTTCGTTATGATATTGCTGTGGTTGTTGGCGGTTCCTCCGTTTTGGGCAATGCTGCTGTTTTTGGTATTGTCTCCACTGCCAAAGGCAACCTGGTTGTCACCAATTCTCGATAACGAACTGTCGCTGATTGACGACTGGCACCCTGTGGATACCAGAACGCAAGCTGTAAGAGTCATAAGAGCTTTTAATACGGGCGTTTTCATTATTGGTTTCCTTTCGCTTCAAAAGAATCAGGCTTTGTTGGCGTCATTGAGGCTTGGGCTGATAAGTCGATGGGCCCACACAGGAATCACCCCCACAGAAGCAAAAAAAATTTGACGACGGACATGTTGATGAAATCCGGGAGCTGGTTTTCAAAAGGCGCAGGCTAATCCTTCCTCGGATTTCGGGCGAGATGCTGTTAAATTCGAATTCATCACCGCAAAAGGCGGCGTATGTATGAATCGACTTCTGAAAAGCATTAAAGCGCGAAGCATTCACAATTTACCGATGACGTGTCTTTTCTTATAAGAGTCTTTTTTTCAATCAAGTTTTGTGAGCACTGTGGTGTGCGGTACCAACGCCGAGGGAGATACGGCCATGCCTGATAGCTTATAGCCCTTGTTGCTGTTCGTGTATGTCATACTGATCATCGTCATTTGCGTAAAGCGGTTCGGCTCTTGAGGTTTTTGGTGTGCTAAATGCGTTAGTGGTTTGGATTGGGTAACTCCTTCGAAAAGAATGCTTGAAATCTTATCAGTTTCTCCTGTAATACGTTAAAATAGTCTACATTCAAAGCTCTTGTGCCTTTTTTCTGGTAGAATAATGGTTTCCCACAGTCCCCTAAGGCTCGTCTTCACAGGTGGCTTCTGTATCTCACTTGCTAATGCAAACGAAGTGCACCCGACATGGCAATTATTTAAACAAAAATGGATATTTTGTTAAATGTGAAGGGCCAGATGCCGGGTGCGGAACAATCTTTTAGTAAAATGAATAAACAAAAAATACCTGTTTATCCACTTTCTGCTTTGGTGTGCTAACGGGTTTAATACTTAGTCTTCTGGATCATTGTAGTTGACAGATTGAAAATTGACAGTCATGCGGTCTTCATAGTAAAGACGACAGCCTTCGAATCGGTTTGTGCTTGGGTTGCGTTTGGAACATGTAGGCTACGCCATGTACGCCTCTCATCAACATCGTTCCCGCTCGTGATTCGTCGGGGTTGGCGAACCAGACGCATTCAGAATCAGGTTTCAGAAGTTCCGTGGAAAGCGTGGGCCAACCGCGAACCCGTTGCCCGGACGGGAAATGGAAATAGAAAAATTTTGTAAATTCGTTACTCCCATTTTCATAGAACAGCTTCATCGCATCAATTTCGGTGTCGCCTCCCACAATGTTCACATTGTGATAGAAAACCATGCCGTTGTCTTCAACTGACTCGGTTAACGTTCTGTAATCCATTGATTGTTTGGTGTGTCCTGAATCTTGGCCGTAGGAGAAGCTGAGGCTTCCCTCAGGCCCTTCGGGGCCGCCCCCTCCGGTAAAGCCAATATCCCATTTATACCCGGCAGAAATTGATGTAGAGTTGGCCTGGTTGATGGGAACGTAGTCTTGGATTTTTCCGAACGCATCGCTATCTGGTTTGAACTCAATGCCTGTCAACCCCTGAGCCCAGCCTCTGTGCTTATGATCGTTTCGAATCATTTGTTCGCCGTGGACCACGGCTTCGAAGCCAGTACCACCCACCATGGCATTGAGAACCTTTACCTTCGCTGGGCTATTGGCAGCAAGCAGGTTGGAGTTAGAGTAGAAGTCGTTTCTGGGTCTATTTCGTTTTATCTGTTTCACCTGAAGGGTCTGCGAAGACCCAACTCTGCCACTCCATATCCCGGTGATGAGACCACTTACGATTATTGGGAATTTCGCTTTTTTGGAAGGGTGAGTCTTGTAACACCTCGAGTTTTTTCTCTACGGTCTGAATGTTTTTGAGAGCGCAAAGGACTCTTTCCTCAATATCAACAGCGTCGGTTGTTACGTAGGGTGACTCAGGCCGAGAGATTGCTTGAACTACAGACTCTTCGTCTCCGTATTGTCCTTTGGGAATTTCGGAATCAGCAAAATAGCAGTCCTCTCTTGTTGTGCCTATATCCATGTAAGACATGGAATAGTAGAACTGGCCTCTTCCCTGGACAATAAGTGCTGCCTCGACCTTGTCTGAACCACAGCCGCTCAGCTCAGTAAGAAGTTTGACCGTAGGGCTTTCGATGATGATGGGAATGCCTCTTTTCAGAGCGGTGGCTACGCGCTCATCCCGAATGGCTTCGGCTTCACCGAAAGATTCGGTATCGACGAACAAAAGGTTGTGGCCGTCGACCTGAGACGTCCGGGGGCTTTCCGTTTTGACGAATTCTTCAGAGACGCTGTTGTTTTTTTCAAGGGCGTCTCGGAGGGCGGAATGCTTGTTGCTCAAGATAACCAGGTTACGTTTCATGACTTTTGACTCCTTTCACGTTATGGTGTTGATGAATTATCGCCCCGGATCAGGCATCGGGATTGATGGACCTGACCCTTAAAGCGAATGGGGCCTGTAGAAATCGTCGAATAATGAATTAAGGTGTGTTCTCTTTTTTTAAGATCTGAGTTCTAAACCGTTTGATTTTGTTTTCAGGTGCCCTTTATCTACTTGGCTGTATTGAACCGCTTATGTCTTTTTCGCTAAATGCTGACGCAATAAAATTTCAGGAGGGCGATGTGGTGCTTATGGCTCTCTTTTAAGCCAATGAATTTGATGCGTAAATCCCCCGAAAGAGAGATTTTTATGACTTTTTTTCTACCTATTTTGGGGTATGTTGTGCGGTAATCTTTCGAAATTAATGATTTTTCCTTAGAAGGGGATTATGGTCGAAAAACGAATTTTGTTTTCGATTTGTTCTTTGCACGGAGGCAATGGATTTTAGGGTATGGTGAACGGACGTGTAGCGATACCGTTGAGATTCATGGTTTCTTGCCTGGAATAAAAGGATCGTTGGGATGGTCGAGACAATTTCTTGGGGCGTGTTAGTTGCCTGCCGAGGACATGTCGATAACGTATTGGACGTTGGCAGCATTCGTTTTATCAAAATTCGGCAACGTTAGATGATGGGTAAATCTCCCAAAAAGGGGAGGAGGGTGTGTTTATCTCCCCCTTTCGGGGTAGAGGGGGAGTTCAATGCGGAGTACAGGCATGATGTTGACGTTCGGTGGTAAGTCGGTGACGTGACAGAACCTGGGAACATGGAATGATGCGGTGTGCCATGAACGGTGGTGATCTTGATTTTCAAAAGAGCCTGCCCCTCTTATTGCTTACTCCCTTATTGCAGAACCCGCTGGGCGGTGAAGAGGGTTGTGAATGTCTGCAGGTCCTCGGGGATGGTCAGGCCAAGTGACTTGGCCCGTCCCAGGTTGATGCATCGTTCACCCCGGCGAGGCGTGGTGACGGCGAAGTCACTTGGCGGCTGGCCCTCTAATATATATGCGGCCAGTGTGCCTGCGTGGTAGCCCTGCTGAAACCCGGAGATTGCCTCGGAGAGCAACAGGCCGTCCTCTACGGCCCATTTCCAGAATCCCACTTCAGGCAGGCGGTTGTTTTCCAATGTCCATCGCAAAACCTGTTCCGGGGCGATTTCATTTCCTTTTTCGTCTTTCACCACATGGTAGGTGAGCACAACCAGCGCATTAGCCTTTTTCTGCATGTCCCGAACAAAGTGTTGCCATTCATGAAAAGTTGTTGCCGCCTTGATACCTGCAATGGTGACATGGGCCTCGTTGGCCTGCGCTGTGATGCGTTCCAGGATAGGGCGCGAGGTGGGGCCGTTGTCGCTGATGACAGCAATACGCGATGCGTCGGGGAGGACGCGTTTCAGAAGGCGCATGGAGCCCTTGAAGCGTTCCCGTTCCATGCAGCCTGTGACGTTGTGCCCAGGAGCCATAAGGCTGTCGATGCATTCATACTCTGTCGGGTCGGCGTTGATCCCTGTAAACACGATGGGCCAATGGGTGTCTGTGAGTTGAGTGACCACGTAGCGAAGGGCATTGTCGTCGCTTGCAATGATAACATCCGGTTCCAGCCTGTTGATGAGGTCCATGGCCTTCTGGCTTTGTTGTTGCTTCCAGTCATTCCTTCTGGATGGCGTTGGGTGGCGGACTCCTAGAGAAGGCCAGATCCATGTTGTGCCCTTGTATGAAACGCTCTTCTTCCAAGGCTTCCTGTATCCCTTGACTTACGTCCCTTACCCAGGGGTATTCCGCATGATAACTCTGGAGGATCAGCACTCGCTTCGAATGGGTAGAAGCAGTTGCCCAGGCAGTAAGACACAGTGCGGCAACCAGAGCATAAAACAGACTTTTTATTCTCATCATTGAGTCTCCGGAAAACCGGCGGGCAAGGCCCACCGGCTGGGTTCATGAGCGTTATGAGGGGCTGCTACCGGTTGTTTTTACTCCTCAGCCGCTTAATGGCCACACTGATACTGTCCCGCATGCGGCTGATGGCTTCGGCCAATTCCCCGATCTCATCGCGAGAGTCCACATGGACAGGAATTGTCAGATCCCCCAGGCTGATACGATCGGCCACCTCGGAAAGGTGTATGATCCGTCGTGTGGTGCGGCGGCCGTATAAGATGAAGATAGATGCAGCCAAAAGGGCCCCGAGTCCCATGGCCAGAAGGGTTCCCTGCAGGGCTTCGGTGGTGATCTGCCGGGCCTGCTTTCGGAGCAGGCTGACGTTTTCTTCTATCTCTTCGGCCTTGAACGCAGTTCCCGTCACATAAGGGGTTCCGCGAACTTTGGTGACGATTAGGTACCATCTGCTGGTCTGCCCTTTGTCCTGCCACAGGTAGAATCCTTCTGCGGAGGGTTTCGTCTCGACTGCTGTGAGGATGTTCCAGAAGGCGTTGAAATCAGGCTGGTCTGTTTTCAGTTTAGACAGGTCTTTTCCTACGATGTTCGGGTCGATGTGGGCCCAGCTGCGCCAGATCCCGCCGGGCCGTGGCCGTTCGTAGAGAAAGGTGTAGCCGGAGGTCCCGATTTTTTTGATGGCGATTTTTTTAAAGTAGATGTCCCGGTTAAAGTTGCGGTTGATAAGGTCCGGGTGCCTGAAGAGATATTGGCGGACCTGTCGTGCGTTGGAACGGCTCTGCTCCCGGAGGTGCCTTTGTTCGATGTTCCATATCGCATCGGACATGGTTTCGGTGACCTGGGTGTCCATGCGCGGCATGACCAGCTGTGTGAAGTACCAGAGACTGCCTGCGCAGACGAGCAGAAAGGGAAGAATGGAGAACAGAATAAATTTACCTGTGAGCCCAATGCCTTTTCGGGGCGGGTTGTCATCAGGGCTGGCCTGAGAAATCCGGCCCTGCATGGGCGCTGGCGGCTCGGTGTCGAAAGACGGCGTCTCTGGCTCGGTGCCGGGAGACAGGTCCCCTGACAGCTTTTGATTTTCTTCACGCGTGAGGGGTGATGTTGCGGTGGCGACCGGCTCCTTTTGTTTGGTGATGACGAACCAGTTGCCACAGGCCAGGCATTTGGCTTTGGAGCGGTCGGAGTGCAGTGTTTGTGCTTTTATGCTGTACGTCTTGCCGCAGTGAGTGCATGAAATGATCATGGGGGCATTTCCTTTTTGATGGCAGCATGTGAATAAGCCGTGAACAGTTTCTTTAAGCGTGGCATGGGGCCAATGGCGTATCAGTCCGGCGGGGATGAGAGAGGGGATCGAGTCGTCATGGTGGGAAACAGCTTGGCTGTTTTGGTCAGGTGGGCAGGAATCGCAAGGCCGAGTTCGTCGGCGCGTGCCTGGTTGATGCAAGGTTGGCCGGTTCGGGGGGCGGATACGGGAAAGTCCCCGGGGGACTGACCGCCAAGGATATACGAGGTGATGGTACCCACATAGTACCCCTGGTCATAGCCGGAGATGGCATCTGAGCAGAGGAGGCCCTGGGAGACGGCCCAGGGCCAGAATCCCATGTCGGGAAGCTTACTGTGGGAGGTTGTCCAGGCCAGGACCTTTTCAGCAGGCACATGGGTGCCGTTGTCATCCTTTACGGTGTGATAGACGACGACAGCCAAGGCATCGGCCCGGGGTTGGATTTTGGTGACAAAGTCTTTCCAGGCGGTGAAGTCGTCGGTCTCCAGGGAATCGACAACCGTCACCCCATGGGTCGGGGCCAGGGCTTTGATGCGTTGAACCACAGGGGCCCCTGTGGGGGATGCATCGGAGATAATGGCAAGGCGTTTGATGCCTGGAACGATGCGTCTCATAAAGGCCAGGCTTTCAGGGAACCGTTCCCTTTCCAGGGCCCCTGTGATGTTGCCCCCCGGGTTCTCCCGGTTGGTGATGATTCCGTATTCCTCCGGGTCCCGGTTGACCCCTGCAAAAACAAACGCACAACCTGACGTGTTCATCCGCCGGACAACGTATTCCTGGCAGTTGTCGTCCAGGGCGATGACCACTGCCGGTCGAAGGCGACCGATGGCTTCACGGGCCATTTTACCTGCATCCTCTTTCCACTCACGGGAAGTACGCCGCTTGGTGTCCATGTAGAAGGACTCAAAGGCGAGGTTTTCGTCCGGGATATAGTACTCATCCGCCAGGGCGTCCAGGACGCCTTGCTCTACAGACATGTCCCACGGGTTGGAGGTGTGGTAGCTGTGAAGGAGAAGGACTTTTGGGCGTGTTTCTGATGTTGTAGGGGGTGGCGAGAGTGCTAAACAACATAAAATCAGAGGCGTAAAGATGATGGTGATGCATGTGAAACGGTGCATTCGTGTCTCCCTGTGCGCGGTGAACCGGTGCCGGAGCGGATTCATATCAAAAAGGTGTTGTCTTTGTGGTGGTGACGTTTTTTTGTGCTGAAAAATAGCAAAATTGATGCCATGGGAGGGCGGAAGGAGGAAGGGAGGTTCCGAAGGCTTACCGATAGAGGCTATCCTTGAAAGTCACAGTGATAATGCGTTGGTTTTATGTTGATATATAATTGATTTTTTCGCTGTTCGATTCCTAAAAATCGAACTTTTATTCTTGTCTCTCTGGTTCGGTTGGTAGGTTAATGCGCCGTTTGGGGCTTTGGCGGGTCCGTTATACCGGATAGCAAAAAGTAGGGTGTCCCTAATGTCACTTTGATTATCGTGAATACTGGATAGATTATGACATGGTATCAGGCGTATATAAAACAATGCCCGCACGGAAGTGCGGACATTGTGCGAGCTATTCCTGATATGCGCCAGCGGAGTAGGTCAGTTCGTAGCTGTGGGAATAGATTTCGATGAGATTGCCGAAGGGGTCTTCGCAGTACACCATGCGGTAGGGTTTGTCGCCCGGGTAGTATTCGCGCACGGGCATTCGCTGCTTTCCGCCATTTTCTACGATTTTGGCGGCCAACCCCTCCACGTCCGGGTCTTGTACACAAAAGTGGAAGACGCCCGTTTTCCAATATTCAAAGTTGTTTTCCCGCTGCTCAGAGTTTCGAAATTCGAAAATCTCGACGCCGATCTTGTCACCTGTGGCAAGGTGCGCAATGCGAAAACTGCCCCAGCCTTCGCCAAAGACATCGTTACACATCACGCCTATGGCAGAATCATCAGCCTTGATTTCTGTGGGGGGCATGATCACATACCATCCAAGGACGTTTGTGTAGAAATCTACAGCCTGTTCCAGGTTTGTCACGGATAGTCCTATATGTGAAAAAGTTCTTGGGTATGTCATTGTTGTACTCCTGCATATAATGGTTTGTGTTTGGTGGTGTTCTCTGTAACAATATGTAAAATAAGGCGATTGGAGTGAGTGCGCAAGAAGGCACTTTTCAGTTCGACACGAACCAAACGGTGCGAATTGCCGTCAGATGGGCGGATAACAGGCACATTTTTTTTGAGGCTCTGAAATGATTAAATGGAACGGCCGGGAATATCGTTGCCCGGTTGAAGTCACGATGGAGGTGCTCAGCGGCAAATGGAAATGCCTTATGTTGTGGCACCTTCATGATGCGGACAAGCGCTACAAGGAATTGGAACGAGTTGTTCCTGGGGTTAGCCAGAAGATGCTGACTCAGCAGCTGAAAGAATTGGAACGGGACGGCTTGATAATACGAACCGTTCATCCGGAAGTCCCGCCCCGTGTGGAATACACTCTGACTGAACTGGGTAAAAGTGTGTTCCCGATCCTTGAAATGATGCACATATGGGGTGTTAACCAGCTGGGCCTCGTGGAACGGGAAGAGTAGGAGCCCGCCCAAAAATAAAAATCAGGCGTTAATCAGGTAGAAAGGCAGAGGGCAGGATCTTTATGATGGGCAAAAAGAGCCTGTCCCTCCTTATTAGTCCTTTTGGATATCAGGCCCATACATAAGGCCGGGTGTGATGACGTGTGTTTTCAGCATGGTCGTGTCGGACGCCTGGTTGCAGATCAAGGGCTGAGCGTTTTACACATAAAACGGCCCTGGCCATTGATTTCATATATGAGCCAGGCCCTGAAATTCAAATATCTGTTTTGAGTTTTAATAATGGTGGCCATTAGGTTGCAGGACATGCCTTTGCTTGCAACCTAATGGCTTTAAGGACGCTATTCCTCGCAAGGAGTATCTACCTGGCCTTGTCGCCAGCTTGGATTTATGCCATCCAAAAAGGATATCGTCTCCTCATCTGTGGTGCAGAGGTGGTTGAACATAAGCATGAGGTGTGAAAGGTTTTTAAGTTTTGTGATACTTGAAGGGATAATGCCTTTAAGCTCATTGCTGTCTAACTGGAGAGAGTAAAGGTCCGTGAGCTCTCCGATGCTTTGGGGGATGGGTCCGGATAGTTGGTTTCCGCCAAGGAGGAGGTCTCTCAACTGGCTCATGTTGCCGATATTTTCAGGCAGAGTTCCCGTCAGCTGGTTCCATGAGAGGTCAAGGGACGTGAGGTTGCTGAGTTGGCTGAGGGAGGCCGGGAGCATGCCTTGGAGGTTGTTATTCTGCAAGTTGAGGGAAAAGGTTGATGTATGCATGTCGTATTGGACGCCGTACCAATTACGAAGATCGTCATCGGTGCCCCAGCCGTCGTTGTTTGTCCATTGCGGGCCATTGGTGGTTTGATAGAGTTCCGTGAGAATATCACGAATGGCATGTTCTGGGAAGTATCTATCTGGCCTTGTCGCCAGCTTGGATTTATGCCATCCAAAAAGGATATCGTCTCCTCATCTGTGGTGCAGAGGTGGTTGAGCATAAGCATGAGGTGTGAAAGGTTTTTAAGTTTTGTGATACTTGAAGGGATAATGCCTTTAAGCTCATTGCTGTCTAACTGGAGAGAGTAAAGGTCAGTGAGCTCTCCGATGCTTTGGGGGATGGGTCCGGATAGTTGGTTTCCGCCAAGGAGGAGGTCTCTCAACTGGCTCATGTTGCCGATATTTTCAGGCAGAGTTCCCGTCAGCTGGTTCCATGAGAGGTCAAGGGACGTGAGGTTGCTGAGTTGGCTGAGGGAGGCCGGGAGCATGCCTTGGAGGTTGTTATTCTGCAAGTTGAGGGAAAAGGTTGATGTATGCATGTCGTATTGGACGCCGTACCAATTACGAAGATCGTCATCGGTGCCCCAGCCGTCGTTGTTTGTCCATTGCGCGCCATTGGTGGTTTGATAGAGTTCCGTGAGAATATCACGAATGGGCAGGCAGGGGGTATCCATCTGGCCTTGTCGCCAGCTTGGATTTATGCCATCCAAAAAGGATATCGTCTCCTCATCTGTGGTGCAGAGGTGGTTGAGCATAAGCATGAGGTGTGAAAGGTTTTTAAGTTTTGTGATACTTGAAGGGATAATGCCTTTAAGCTCATTGCTGTCAAGCTGGAGAGAGTAAAGGTCAGTGAGCTCTCCGATGCTTTGGGGGATGGGTCCGGATAGTTGGTTTCCGCCAAGGTGGAGGTCTCAACTGGCTCATGTTGCCATTTTCAGGCAGAGTTCCCGTCAGCTGGTTCCATGATAGGTTAAGGGACGTGAGGTTGCTGAGTTGGCTGAGGGAGGCCGGGAGCATGCCTTGGAGGTTGTTATTCTGCAAGTTGAGGGAAAAGGTTGATGTATGCATGTCGTATTGGACGCCGTACCAATTACGAAGATCGTCATCGGTGCCCCAGCCGTCGTTGTTTGTCCATTGCGGGCCATTGGTGGTTTGATAGAGTTCCGTGAGAATATCACGAATGGGCAGGCAGGGGGTATCCATCTGGCCTTGTCGCCAGCTTGGATTTATGCCATCCAAAAAGGATATCGTCTCCTCATCTGTGGTGCAGAGGTGGTTGAGCATAAGCATGAGGTGTGAAAGGTTTTTAAGTTTTGTGATACTTGAAGGGATAATGCCTTTAAGCTCATTGCTGTCTAACTGGAGAGAGTAAGTGAGCTCTCCTGATGCTTTGGGGGATGGGTCCGGATAGTTGGTTTCCGCCAAGGAGGAGGTCTCTCAACTGGCTCATGTTGCCGATATTTTCAGGCAGAGTTCCCGTCAGCTGGTTCCATGAGAGGTCAAGGGACGTGAGGTTGCTGAGTTGGCTGAGGGAGGCCGGGAGCATGCCTTGGAGGTTGTTATTCTGCAAGTTGAGGGAAAAGGTTGATGTATGCATGTCGTATTGGACGCCGTACCAATTACGAAGATCGTCATCGGTGCCCCAGCCGTCGTTGTTTGTCCATTGCGCGCCATTGGTGGTTTGATAGAGTTCCGTGAGAATATCACGAATGGGCAGGCAGGGGGTATCCATCTGGCCTTGTCGCCAGCTTGGATTTATGCCATCCAAAAAGGATATCGTCCCCTCATCTGTGGTGCAGAGGTGGTTGAGCATAAGCATGAGGTGTGAAAGGTTTTTAAGTTTTGTGATACTTGAAGGGATAATGCCTTTAAGCTCATTGCTGTCAAGCTGGAGAGAGTAAAGGTCAGTGAGCTCTCCGATGCTTTGGGGGATGGGTCCGGATAGTTGGTTTCCGCCAAGGTGGAGGTCTCTCAACTGGCTCATGTTGCCGATATTTTCAGGCAGAGTTCCCGTCAGCTGGTTCCATGATAGGTTAAGGGACGTGAGGTTGCTGAGCTGGCTGAGGGAGGCCGGGAGCATGCCTTGGAGGTTGTTATTCTGCAAGTTGAGGGAAAAGGTTGATGTATGCATGTCGTATTGGACGCCGTACCAATTACGAAGATCGTCATCGGTGCCCCAGCCGTCGTTGTTTGTCCATTGCGGGCCATTGGTGGTTTGATAGAGTTCCGTGAGAATATCACGAATGGGCAGGCAGGGGGTATCCATCTGGCCTTGTCGCCAGCTTGGATTTATGCCATCCAAAAAGGATATCGTCTCCTCATCTGTGGTGCAGAGGTGGTTGAGCATAAGCATGAGGTGTGAAAGGTTTTTAAGTTTTGTGATACTTGAAGGGATAATGCCTTTAAGCTCATTGCTGTCAAGCTGGAGAGAGTAAAGGTCAGTGAGCTCTCCGATGCTTTGGGGGATGGGTCCGGATAGTTGGTTTCCTCCAAGGTGGAGGTCTCTCAACTGGCTCATGTTGCCGATATTTTCAGGCAGAGTTCCCGTCAGCTGGTTCCATGAGAGGTCAAGGGACGTGAGGTTGCTGAGCTGGCTTAGGGAGGCCGGGAGCATGCCTTGGAGGTTGTTATTCTGCAAGTTGAGTGAAAAGGTTGATGTATGCATGTCGTATTGGACGCCGTACCAATTACGAAGATCGTCATCGGTGCCCCAGCCGTCGTTGTTTGTCCATTGCGGGCCATTGGTGGTTTGATAGAGTTCCGCGAGAATATCACGAATGGGCAGGCAGGGGGTATCCATCTGGCCTTGTCGCCAGCTTGGATTTATGCCATCCAAAAAGGATATCGTCTCCTCATCTGTGGTGCAGAGGTGGTTGAGCATAAGCATGAGGTGTGAAAGGTTTTTAAGTTTTGTGATACTTGAAGGGATAATGCCTTTAAGCTCATTGCTGTCAAGCTGGAGAGAGTAAAGGTCAGTGAGCTCTCCGATGCTTTGGGGGATGGGTCCGGATAGTTGGTTTCCTCCAAGGTGGAGGTCTCTCAACTGGCTCATGTTGCCGATATTTTCAGGCAGAGTTCCCGTCAGCTGGTTCCATGATAGGTTAAGGGACGTGAGGTTGCTGAGCTGGCTGAGGGAGGCCGGGAGCATGCCTTGGAGGTTGTTATTCTGCAAGTTGAGGGAAAAGGTCGACGTATACATGTCGTATTGGACGCCGTACCAATTGTAAAGATCGTCATCGGTTCCCCACCCACCGTTGTTGTCGATTCAGCGATTGGTTGCATCGTAAATATCTATCAATGCATCTCTGATGGGGTGGCAGGGCGTGTCGATTTGTGCATGTCCCCAATCCGGATTGATTGAGTCGAGAAATGCTATAGTGTTAGCATTGTCTGAACAAAGATGGTTGTGGCTTAGGTTAATGCTGGAGAGTTTTTTTAGATTTACAATGGTTGAAGGTATTGTTCCTCTGAGTCGGTTGTAACTTAAATCAATGGATTCAAGACGTGTGATAGATCCGATGGAATCCGGAATGGCTCCCAATAAGTTGTTTTGGCTTAAATTAATGGATACCAATTCGGAAAAAGTTGAAATTGTTTGAGGTATGCTTCCTGTTAGTCCGTTGTTGGAAAGGTCTATTCCAATAAGGGGAGAACTTGAGGTTGTATCAAACTCTATTCCATACCAGTTTTCCTCAGATCCACGTTTTGAGAAACCGTCTGATTCGAGAGGAGGCTCTTTCCATCCCGCGTTATTGCTCCATGAATCACCATCTGTGCTGTTGTATAGATCAATAAGCGCAGGTCGAATATCAATTTTTGCTGAAAAGTTAATATTGCTTATCTCTTGTTCTGTTGTGAACTTTACTTGTTTTTTCTCTGGAGTGAAAATATATCCATCCAATTCAGGCGTTATTGTGAAATGTTGACCTGTGGCGTCCTCTTTTTTGAATTCAAAAGAATAATTCCCGTCCATGTTGGTAATCGTCTTGCGCGATAATCCATCAGATAATATAATCTTAACACCCTTGAGGGGCTCGTTGTTATGTGAAACTTTTCCTGATATTTTGCAACTGAATAGTAATAGGGCTGATAGCGTCAATACTATAAATCTGGTCTTCATTACATTCTCCTGTATGAGATAAATATCAATGTGATTTGACAGTGGTCTGTAATGGAATGTGCTCTAACAGGCTAAGATAACGAAGATGTATACCTGTGAGAAATGTTGAGTGCAAGTAAAAAATGAATGTTTAGGTGGTGTTCTGCTAAGATAAAGCTCTTTTTTGTTTTGGGGTTTTGTAGCGAACTTGGATTTTTTAGAATCGCGATATCGAGAGTAATCACTATTTGAAGGTGGGTGTAGTTTTGTTGAAGTAAATTAAAGATGAACCGATACGAGGGTGCATTTATATTAGAGTAACAATGCTGCGAATCAGGTGGTCCGGTAATAAAGTTACATAACAATTTTTATATGGACATAGATAATTAATAGTCCCGTCAGGACTTTGTTTCTGTGCTTTCGTCCAATTGGCATTATCGTTATCAAGAGGATCATCATATGTCGCCTGTAACCATCAAGGAATTTGTCCCCCAGGAGCGTCCCGAAGAAAAAAGCAAGTTGCTGCCGGTGTTCCTTGAGATTTGGAATGCCCCGGAAAACCTGACTTATTTATCCCCGACCCTGCTCCCGTTTGAGCCGGACGTCGTTGAGTCATGGCTTCAACACCACAAAGAGCATGGGGGGCGATATTTCTGCGCATTGGACGATCTGGGCGAGATCCTGGGCGTGTTGGTCGTTAAGGTGAATCCGCTGGATGGGTTTGAAATTTATGGTGTCGGGGTGCTACCGCATCGAAAAGGAGAGGGGCTCGGGCGGCTCTTGGTGAAGCACGCCGTGGAGGTTGCGATCTTTCTCGGCTTTAAGGATGTTCGCGCCCTGGTGTTCGCGGACAACGCGGCCATGCTGTGCCTTTTGGTCAGGTTGGGCTTTGTACCCACCGCCATGCAGTACCATATGCGATCCGACGGTGCCGATGCCGTTGTTCTTAAAACGTATCTTTAGTGGGGATGGTCTACGGGCAGAGTACGCTCAGCTGTTTATCCATTGCTTTTGGGGGCGAGTCCTTCTTTAAAGCATGCCCCGGCATTATTCCCAAGGAGGCTTGACATGTCACAAGAACTGATCATTGTCGCCAGAATCGAGGCAAAAAGTGAACAAATCGGCCTGGTCAAGGGGGAGCTGCTAAAGCTTCTTGTTCCGACCCGGAAGGAGGAGGGCTGTCTGCAGTATGATCTCCACCAGGACAACGAAAATCCGGCGGTTTTCCTGTTCTACGAACGATGGGAAAGCCGTGAATTATGGCAGGTGCATATGAACAGCGCCCATCTTGCCGAGTATCTGAAGGCAACGGAAGATGCGGTTGCGCTGTTTACCGTGAACGAAATGTCAAAGGTGTAGCCGGGGGCGATACACTGCAAGACATCAGAGCTGCAGTTGGTGAGGGGTGACTGATCGCTTTGAAAAACGCAACCCCTCTGGCCTGGAAGGTGGCATCCATCGGCAGGCTTGGACCAGGAGCATTGATGTTGCCACCCGAAGGTGGCGTTATTTTTCCATCTGTCAGGCTGGCCACCGGCCGGGATGGCATAAGAAGAAAGGACTTGTGTGCATGAAACGCGTGTATGTGCTTGTGTTTGACGGGTATGCGGATTGGGAGCTGGGCAACGTCCTTGCCGAAGTTCGGCGGTTGGGCAAGGCCGAGGTGGTAAGCGTGGGTTTTACAGAAGACATTGTCGTTTCCATGGGAGGGTTGCGCGTGATCCCGGATATGTCCCTCTCCCGGGTTGAGCCGGGGGATATCTCCCTGTTTATCCTGCCCGGGGGCTACCTGTGGGAAAAGGGGTACCCAAGGGATGAGCTGGAGCCTTTCCTCAAAAGCCTGGAATCGTCCGGTACTCCCATTGCCGCCATCTGCGCGGCCACCACGGTCCTGGCCCGGGCCGGAATCCTTAAGGGCAGGCAGCATACCAGCAACTCGCCCGTCTATCTGGAAAAAATGGCCTCCGGCCACACCGATCCGAAGCTTTATGTGGATGCTCTTGCCGTCAGGGACAGGCAGGTGATTACCGCAAGCGGGCTGGGCGCCGTGGATTTTACGGTGCAGGTGCTGGAAGAGCTGGCTTTGTCCACACCGGAGACGAGGCAGATCTGGTATGACGCATTCAAAAAGGGGGAGTACCCTGACGATTTTGATCATGAAGGCTAAAGCGCTGGCAAGGCTACATGCCGGTTGCCGTATTTTCAGTGCATATGTCTTGAATATGGGTGCTCTGGATGCGTGAACTATCCGGAGCAACCCTCGCAGGCCCGTTCAGGCCATGAAAACAGACGATTTTTTCTGGGGAAAGGTGCCGTGGCCTTAACCGGTGTGGCGGGATGCAACATCCTGCATTTTGTGATGAAAAAATGTTGACATTCCCAAAAGAGGAACTTATGGTGAGCGGTAATAACTAGTTATTGTATGTGTGAGGAGCGACCCGACAGGATGGTGCAACATCCTGCCAGGCCTAACCAGAACAACCTTAAAAGGAGGTCGTCATGGCTAAGCGGTTTTTTACACCACCCCCCAATCCATTTCAAGTCGTATTTTACTTACCCCATTCCACGTTAACCCCTTTCAACACACCGTGTTGCCGCGTTTTGTGGCCCGTGGGTGCGCCTGTGCCTGACTAACAGGCGGGAAGACGCATCTTCGGAATTCGGTGCCATGTCTCAAAGCCCTGTCGTCAGGGTTTTTCCTCTCCTGATCTCACCGAAGGTGCGTTTGCCTCTCACCGATATGCCCGGGGCTGTCTCATTTCCCTTGAGCCGTGTCACACGCACAGAAAAAATCGCCGGATTTGCTTATGTGATTTCTTGGGCGATGGATCGTGGGCGCTGCGCCACGGGTGTCCCCATGGCCACGGATCCGTAAAGACGGCGAAAGGATGCGCGTTGCCCGGGCATTTAGCAGAAAAACGGCACGGCGGTGGTGCGTTTGCTCCTGCGGGATGAGCGCCTTCAGCCGTTGTTGTATGCCGCTTCCGTCACACCGCACTAACAAAAAAGGAGGGTCGCCATGACCTTGCCCGAGATCCAACCCATCCCCGGAATGTTTTCCGGTTCCGACGTATCCGAGCTTTGCGACGCCATCAAGGATGTCCACCGCCTGCTGGTCTCCGTGGGCGGGTTTTATTCTGAGCTGGACGGGGCAGAAGACCCCGGCGGCAACGGCCTGCAGATCGATTTCAAGAAGTGGGGCATCCGGACCATCACCGAAGACCTTCTCTCCCGGCAGTTTGGGATGATCGACCGGATTGTCTCATTTTACAGGGAGGAACAGCAGAGAATGAAAGTCTCTTCCGGAGGGCGGGAGGTCCGGTAATCTTACGCTTAATCAGGGGCGTATTCAGCGAAAACGGCATGGAAATATCCTGGCAGGGGCCTGTGGATTTTTGCTCTTTTTGGTGGTACTCCTGGCTTTGAAAGGCCGGGGGCCTTCATTGGCGTATGGCCCGGAGCCTGAGTATTTTCAAAGCACGCGAAGGAGAATCATGGATCGCAGCGTTATATTTCCCATGCCCAACGACACCCACACCTGTTTATTAAAAAACACCATCAAGAACCCATCCATCATCGTCGGCGATTACAATATGGTGGACCCCCTGCAGTTCGAAACCGCCAACGTGCTGTATCATTACCCCGTCAACAACGATAAGCTGGTCATCGGAAAGTACTGCTCCCTTGCTTCCGGTGCTACTTTCCTCCTCAATGGGGGCAACCACAAAAACGAGAGCTTTGTAAATTATCCCTTTGCCATATTTCGGGATATGTGGGAACAAGATGTTGCCGTCAATGACTCGTGGAACAACAAAGGCGATATCGTGGTAGGAAACGATGTGTGGATCGGCAACGGTTCCGTTATCATGGCGGGGGTCTCCATAGGAGACGGCGCAAGGATCGCAGCACGGGCCGTGGTCACCAAGGATGTGGAACCCTATGAGGTGGTGGGTGGCGTCCCGGCCCGGCACATTTCCATGCGGTTTGACAAGGAGGTCGTGGACCTTCTGCTCCGGCTGGCGTGGTGGGACCTTGACGAAGAGACCCTGAAACCAATGATCCCCGTTCTCATGGGAGGAGACAGGCCAGCCCTTGAAAGGCTTGTTACCCGGGTTTGCCCCCGGCCCTGACCGGTTTGCCCGCCCGTGCACGGTGGGGGAGGGTGCTGAAATGGAAAAATCAGAAACCAGGCGGAAACATTCATGACAGAAATCGTGCCCTATTCAGAGATATATTTCCGCGACGATAGTGGAGATCATCCTGTTCCATCGACGCAGAGGAATTTGCAGTCGATCTACCCCTTACCATCAACCCGATCTGCTGGAGATCCCGTCCTTTTATCAACAAGGAAACGGCAACTTCTGGGTGGCCGTAAGCGAAGAAGAGGTTGTGGGCACCGTGTCGCTGCTGGATATCGGCGGCGGGAAAGCGGCCTTGCGAAAAATGTTCGTAAAGAAAGCCTTCCGGGGGGCGACGCACGGGGTGGCGGAACGCCTGCTCACAACCCTTCTGGCATGGGGGGCCTCAACGGGAATCGACGGTATCTACCTTGGGACCACGTCGGCATTTAAGGCAGCCCATCGGTTTTACGAAAAACACGGGTTTCTTGAAATCCCGGCATCTGCGCTGCCCCCTTCGTTCCCGAAGATGGCCGTGGACACGAAATTCTACACACAGGCGATTGCTGCGGAAGCTGCCGTCACACCAATTGGGGGAGACCAAAGACAGTTATGGACGCACTGACCGATTTTTTGCTGGAACTCGATGCCCTGAAGCTCGTAAACCGGAGAACCTACATTGCCGGCGGCAAGCGCCTTGAAAATTCTGCGGAGCACTCCTGGCACCTGGCCATGGCCTGCTGGCTGATGGCCAATCATCTGAAGCGAGACGTCTCCATGGAAAAACTCATCAAGCTTGCCCTCGTCCATGACCTGGGGGAGATTGACCCCGGGGATACCTTTCTCTACGACAGCGCGCGAAATGCAGCGCCGGACCTGGAGAGGAAATGCGTGGCAAGGCTTGCGGCCCATGGCGGAAACACCATCAACGATCTTGCCGAGCTGTGGGACGAGCAGGAACTCGGGAACTCCAGGGAAGCCGCCTTGTTGAAGGTGGTGGACCGGTTGCTCCCTTTTCTGCATAACCTGGCAAGCCATGGACAGGCATGGAAGGACCACGGGATCACAAAAAGCCAGGTTATGGAAGCCCATGCCTTCATAAAAGACGTAGAACCGGATATCTACGCCTGGTTTCTCCAGAATCTGGAAACCGCCGTCAATAATGGCTGGTTGCTGAAAAACTAACCTCGGATCCCGGTGGGGCGTTCAATGCGGTTGGATTTTGAACGCTGTTTTTTATTGCTTAAGCTTTTTGGATTGAGTAAAAAAGGCGATTCAATCATGCCCTTGTCTGGAAGGGTTGATCTTCCTTTATTACGTATGGAAACCTCAAAGGCGTTTTGGTTATGTCCTCTCCCCGGAATTCGAAACAGTTCACGGAGCCCTGGTACACCGCTTACTACTTTCTTCAACAGGATATCGACATCCGGTGCCCGGAATGCGACGGGCACGCCATCTCCAGGGGCAAATCCGAGTATCTGCTCCCCTGGTGCCCCACAGGCACGCGGGTGGTCTGCACCCGGTGTTCGTACACCAGGACGTGTGAGCATTTCTCCTGGTCGGGGCCCGTCAAAGGCTTCGGCCGTCGTCCCTGCAGCGCGTGCGGTCACAAGTGGGTGAACGCACGGGTGAATTGTGAATCGACCCCGCAAAGGCCTTTCAACACCGTTGAGGCTCCCTGCCCGGAGTGTGGTGCCGTCAATGTTGTGGACATCTCGTGGTCCATTGATTTTTTCAGCGGCAGACCCCTTGATCCCTACAACGGGGAGCGGCTCTGGTATGTTGATGACGTCAGGGGCAATGAGATATGGGCATACAATACGGCGCATCTGACGTATCTCAGAGAGTATATCTCTTCTTCCCTGAGGGAACGGGGAGATCATGCCGGAAAATACGCCATCATCACGAATCTCCCCGCGTGGATGAAGAGTAAAAAGAACCGGGACGATGTGATAAAAACGCTGGACAGATTGATGAAGATGTAGGAACAAGCGGGAACGGCCTGCCAGGGGCGACATCAATCGTTACTTATTCTTATGCATCCTCTTCAGCTCAAAATTGTCTCCGGCGGATCGTGGGCCAAACGGTATCGACTGGTAGTAAAATGACCCTTGCGTTGCCGGGACGAAATGGGTAGTATAGCGACGTTTTGTTGAACATTGTTTTGAGGATGCGAACAGGGTATCTGCATTCGCCCTTCCAAGGAGCGTACGATGGAACCGGTTTTTTTCAAAGAGTGCGGCGCCCCATGATCGGCAGGTTTGCTGAAAGCAGAACCCGTGTCCTGCTCCTTGCGCTGATGGGGTACTCGCTGACCCTGCTTCCGCTTTCCGTTTTGTTCGGCCTGGCCACGGGGGATATTTTCAAGGGCTACCTTCAAAAGCCCAACTGGTTTCTCTTCCCCCTGTTCTGGCTTCCTGTCGTGTACCTGTACCGGTCGACCTGGGACCAGTTCATCGCGTCATGGAAAGACCTGTTTGCCAACGGGTGTGTCGTGAACAGCGGCGACGGCGGGGTGCCCGCGTGCAGGGACGCCTTTGTAAGCCATATCGATCGCTACCGGAAATATATCCTTATTCTCTCCTCCCTGCTGGCCGTGGTCATCATGGCCCTGGACACGGCAGACCTGGTGGGGCTCTATCTTGACCCGCCCGACCATGTGTACCTGTTGAAGGGGGAAGAGGGCAGCGGCAAGTCTACAGGTGGCCGCTTCCTGGCCGAGCCACAAGGCTGGCACGAGGTATCAGACGGGACAATTCCCTTGCCGGAGGTGACACACCGGGTTGAGGATGCCTCCTGGACGGAGGCGTGGTTGTTCAGGCGCCATCCGGGCGAAAAGAACCCGGGCAAGTGGAGCAACCTGATCTTTGTGTGCCTGGCCTATACCCAGCAATACATCATCATTGTCGTGGGGGTGGCGTCTCTGTTTCATATCTGGGCCCATCTTGCCTTGTTTGTCTGGTTCGACAGCATGTCATTTGCCCGGCAACATGGGATCGTTCTAAGGCTCGATCCTTACTCATCCATCCGTGAGTTCGGCCTGGAACGCTGGAACCAGGCGTTGAACATGATCTACTGGGCTCTGTCCCCCGCCCTTGTCATCCCCATTGTCTCCAAGGCTTCCCAGAGTGCAACCGGAGCCTCGGACATGGGCCAGAAGATGATCCAATGGCTTGTGCCGCTCCTGTTTCTTTCACCCATGCTTTTTACCATCATCGCCAGGCAGAAAAAGGTCATGGCGCTCTGGTCTGTGATTCGTCAGGAGGAGGACAGGGACAAAATCGAGGCGTACCACAAGCAGCTGCTCTGGCCCCTGGACAGGAACTGGGCGTCCAAGCTCGGTATCATTATCGCGTTTCCCCTGGCTGTAACTTTTTCCGGCGGGACATGTTGACGGAGATCGGTGTCGACAAACTCATCAAGTAGCCATAGCCCGGAGGATCGACCCGCTCTCACCTGCTGAATTCGTGTCGTCATTTGAGTCTGTATCTTGTTACCGCTGAGCAAAGGAGATGGTATGGAAGAACTAGTCTGTCCGCGCGAGCGCGTTCTGGGAACACTTACCCTTGTCCTGGGGATTACGGTGTGGGGTCTTTTGATCCTTGGTACTGTCGGGGTCGCGCTGGTCGTGTTGCTTGTGGGGTTTGTGTTTTATCTTTTTGCCCAATCCGCCCTCATCGCCCATATCAAGGGCAACGGCATCGAGCTGTCCCAGGAGCAGTTCCCCGACCTTTATGCCCAGTTTGTCTACTGCAGCAACCTTCTGAAATTCCAGGAGGCTCCGAAAGCCTACATTTTAAACGGTGACGGCGGTTTCAATGCCTTTGCCACCCGGTTTCTTGGCACCCATTTCGTGGTGCTTTTTTCCGATGTGGTGGATGCCATGGCAGCCCATGACGACGGGGTGAAATTTTACATCGGCCATGAACTCGGGCACATCAGGATGAAACACCTCACCGGGACCATGCTTCGCTGGCCGGTTCTCTGGCTTCCCCTCCTGGGGGCGGCCTATTCCCGGGCGCGGGAGACCACATGCGACCGTCACGGCCTGGCCTGCTGCAAGACGCCGGAAGGGGCGGGACGGGCCCTGGCCGCTCTGGCCGCGGGGGCTGAGCGATGGAAAGACATGGACCTCAAGGCTTACCTGCGTCAGAGTCGGCAGACGTCGGGCTTCTGGATGTCTCTTCATGAGCTCATCTCCGGCTATCCCTGGGTCTCCAAGCGTGTGGCCCGGGTGGTGGCCCCCGAAGCCAAAGATCCACCACGCCATGGGCTCGCCTATGTATTTGCCGCCTTCCTGCCCTACGCCGGCCGCCTTGGGGCCGGGACCGGCCTGATTATCCTGATTTATATTGTGTTCGCGACTATTGCCGTGAGCGTCCCGCAGTTTTCCACCTACAAGGTCAAGGCCCATACCACCGCGGTGATGCACGAGACCCGGCCGGTGCGCGAAGCCATGGCAGCCTATTACAAGACGACGGAAGAGATCCCCACCCTGGAGGACATCGGGGTGCTGGATTCGTTGCCGGATGGGAGCCATCTGTCGGTGGACGCGTCCAACATGACCCTCACCGTGGACATGGAAGAGGGAGAGCTTCTGTTCGTTCCCTCCATGGACGACGAGGGGCATATCTTCTGGGAATGCAACGCGGGGGAGGGGTTGTTTCCCAGCCAGGTGCCTTCGTATTGCCCGTAACCGTGTATTCAAGGGGTAGGTTCTGCGTCATATAGCCTCCGTTATGTCGTCTGTGGAAGGCGTGATGATCCTTCAATGTCTGCGCGGTTTCTGTTGGATATAGGAGAACGTTCATGCGTACTTTTTTACGTCAGGCCAAAGAGGTCAAGGAGGCGGTGGCGACCCATGCCGGCGGCAGTGTGCCCCCGGCCCGGGGAGGAATATCTGCCCTGAGGAAGGGCCGCAGCGGGCCGTGGGGAACCACGGGATGCAACAATGGATGGCGCGCGGAGGCGAACACTCGGCATCCGGCCCACGGGGCCCTTCCCCTTTGCCCTCGGTGACCGTCGGCGGCGCGGGTGGGGAGAGGGCCGAGGAAGAGGCCCATCGGGTGGCCCGGCAGGTGACGGCCATGCCGTCACCGGGAGCTGTTGAAACGGCCCTTGCCGGGCCGAGGGATGCCTGTTTTACAGGGCCGTTGGGGCTGAGGTCCTCCGGGGCACCCCTGGACACCGGGACCCGGGGCTATATGGAACCACGCTTCGGACGGGATTTTTCCGGCGTCCGGGTCCACAAGGGGGATGAGGCCGCCGAGCTGGCCGCGTCCCTTCATGCCCGGGCCTTTGCCCTGGGGAACCATATCGTGCTGGGCAAGGGGTTGCCGCCGTCGGACTCGTCTGCGGGGCGTCAGGTGATGGCCCATGAACTGACCCATGTGGTTCAGCAGCGGGGCACCGCTTCGGTGGTGGCCCGGCTCAGTCCCAAGGACTGTTCTAAGGACTGCGCAAAGCCGGACCCTGTCAAACATCCGGCCACGGGTAAGTTTTCCATTACCGTGTACGCAGACAAAGAGGGGACCTTCCTCCTGCTTCCGTTAACCCACAAGGTGGGGCACTCCTGGGTGAAGCTGGAGGACGACAAGGGGACCTCCTGGACCTACGGGTTCTGGCCCCAGTGGGGCTACGACGGCTCCAACATCACCAAAGATGTCAAAGGGTGCGTGCATCACCCGGATACGCGCCACACACCCACAGCCTCCCAGCGCTTTGTTCTCACCGCCGCCCAGTTTGCAGCGGCCATGAAGGAAGCGCGGAAAACCTGCCGGTCCAAACCCAACTACAACCTGTTTGGTTTGCAGTGCACCACCTTTGTCAAACGCGTGCTGGCCGCCGCCGGGCAGTCCTTCGGCGGCTTCGGTCTGGTTTGGGACAGCCCCAACGCCCTGGACTCCTGGATGCGGACCCACGCCCTGCAGCTCGGCACCAGCGTGACGGGCGGCACCTCGGCTCCGGGGAAGGCAGGGGCAGGGACCTTCGGCCTGGACCTCTCCTATCGGCATCAGTTTTATTCGCTCCTGGGTGCCAAGCTTCGACTTTACGGCCTGGGCCGGGCCGAGGTGAGCGATCCGGTGACCTCCCTTACGGCCGGTGCCGGCGTGGAGTTTAACCCGAAAAAAGTCTGGCTCCCGAAGCCCTTTCTGGAGGGTGGGGGCATCATCGGCGACCTCAACCCGGAGCCGGGGCTCTCCGAGTTCGGCGCGGGAGCTACAGGAGCGGCCGGGCTGCGCTTCAACCTGGACGAGGTGGGGTACGTGGGCGTGGAGTACAATCTGGTCAAAGATTTTGCCCGGGATGATCCTGTCCTTCACCGGTTCATGATCACCGCCGGATTCCGTCTTTTTTAATCCCTGTTTGCCTTCTGTTGCCCAACCGTTTAAATCAGTTGAGGCAACTGAATCGTTACATCGCTTTTTCTGGGAGGTCAGCATGGGGTACTCCATCGAACTTTACTTTGATCCGGACTTTGAGGCTACCATCCGGCGAACGTGGGATGTCCTCGCCGCATCCGGTGTGCCGTCCGTTCTCCAGCAGATCGGAGGGCGGCCCCACCTGAGCCTGGCGGTTCTTTCCTCCATTGATGAGACGATGATTCTAAGCCTGGTCAAGGCGTTTTCCAAGGAGTGTTTCCGATTTCCCATCACATTTCCCGCCATCTCCCTGATTCCCGGGGAGCAGCACACCGTAATCCTTTCTCCGGTCCCGAACCGGCCTCTTCTTGACCTGCAGCAACGGCTATACAGCCTTCTGGATGCCTGCGCCCACCCTCCATTCCAGCGGTATATTCCCGGACGATGGCTTCCCCACTGCACCCTTTCCAAGGAACTCTCCGGCCCGGATGCCATGAAGACCATGGAGCTGTGCCGTCAAAGCGCCGTAACCGGCATTGCGGAGGCCCGTGAGGTGGGGGTGATCGAGTTCAGGCCGAGGCGAGAACTCGGTACCTATTCTCTCCCGAATCCGTGACAGAATAGGCTTTTTTGCGTTACCGGTTGTGGGGGATGCCCCCGGGGAGTTTTACGGACTTGACAATATAAGGCATCTCCCGGTATCAGCGGTTGACTTTTTCATGTCAAGACCTGTAAACCCAAGTGAGGAAACGGGCCGGGTCGACGCGTATTTTTCTGCCTGCGTCGTCGCGGCTTTCTCAAGATGGGGTGATGTGCGTATCGGCACGGGGCCTGTGGGGTTCCGGGCGTGTGCTGGTGTGAGTGTTTTACGTGGGGGCTGTGGGCGCCTGTTATTTGGTTTTTGGAGTACACATGTTTCGTTTTTCAGATATGCGGATCCGGTTCAAGCTTATCCTGCTCTTTATCATCTTCGGTGCCGTTCCCCTGGTCGTCATCGGCTATTTCGGGGCCCGGTTGTCCACGGATTCTCTGCTGGACAAGTCCTTCGATCAGCTCAGCACGGTGCAGGTGATCCGAAAAGGGCAGATCGAGGAGTATTTCGCGGATCGTCATGCCGGGATCGCGTTCATGGCCGAGTCCAAGCGGACCCGCGAGCTGCTGGCGGTTCTCAAGTCCCAAAGGGCCCTGTCCCGCAAAGGCGCGGCCGTGGGGCTGGACAGCCGGTCCGCCGATTACTGGCGTCAGGTGGAGCCCTACAGCAAGATGATGGATGTCTATGCCCGCAACTACGGGTACCACGATATCTTTGTGGTGGATGCCGACGAGGGGGATGTCCTCTTTTCCGTTGCAGGCGAAGACGACCTCGGCACCAATCTGCGCCACGGTGCCTACAAGGAGACCGGCCTGGCCTCGGTATGGCGGGAAGTGGCGGCCACCGGCAAAACGGCTGTGTCCGATTTTGCTGCCTTCGGACCCAGCGGGGGGCTTCAGTCCCTGTTCATGGGGCACCCCATCCGATACGACAGCGACACCGTCAAAGGGGTCTTGATTTTCCAGTTTTCACCGGAGCAGGTGACACACATTGTGGACGCCCGCCAGGGGATGGGCAGCACCGGAGAGTCTTATCTTCTCGGGATCAACGCAAAAACGGATCGTTTCGAGCTGCGGAGCAATGTGAAGACCATCGGCAGCGGGAAGTTCGTGGTGGGGTCGACCCTCAAGAATCCGCCAGAGTATTGGAATGACGCAGTCCGGGGGGGAATAGAAGGTGGCCACGCCACCTACATGGACAGCATCGGGCAGGCCGTTCTGGTTGCCTACCATCGGCTGGAGATCCCCGGCCTTGACTGGTACCTCATCTCCAAGATCGACAGGCACGAGGTCACCGCACCGGTGAGGGGCATCTATCGGATGATCGGGCTGGTGGCCGGGCTCCTCCTTGCCTGCATCGGTATCGGCGCGTTGTTTTTTTCCCGCGCCATCACCCGGCCCCTCATTGCGGACATCCGGTTTGCCGAGGCCATTGCCAACGGGGAGCTCAATGCCTCCCTCAAGCTCAACCAGAGGGATGAGCTGGGGGCCCTGGCAAGGGCGCTGAACAACATGGCGCGGAAACTCCAGAACCTGGACTGGCTCAAATCCGGAAAAGAGGGGCTGGACGACAAGTTGCGCGGTGAACACGACAGCGGCCAGCTGGCACGTCGCTTTACCTCCTTCATGGCCCGGCACATGGATGCCCAGCTCGGAGCCCTGTACCTCATGACCGACAAGGGCCTGGAACTCAAGGCGAGTTATGCTTTTACCGACCGCAGCGGCAACTTCAACCGATTCGCCCTTGGGGAAGGCATGGTGGGTCAGGCCGCCATGGAAAACGAGATCCTGGTGTTCAGCGACATGCAGAGCGGCGCACCTGCCGTGAACTTCGGGGCGGGGGAGACCATCCCGTCCAACTTTATCGCGGCACCCGTCTCCTTTGAAGGCGCGGTGGTGGGCGTGCTGCTTTTGGGCTCGGTGAGCCGTTTCACCGATATGCAGCGCCGTTTCATCGAGCAGAACATGGAAAACGCGGCCATCTTGTTCAACGCCGCCAAGTCCCGCCAGACAATCCACGATCTCCTGGAAAAGGCCCAGGAGCAGCAGGAGGCCCTGCGGGTGTCCAACGAAGAGCTGGAGGAGCAGGCCAAGGCACTGAAGGAATCCGAGTCCGAACTCCAGGCCCAGCAGGAGGAGCTGCGGGTCACCAACGAGGAGCTGGAAGAGCAGACCAAGGCCCTGAAGGAGTCCGAGTCCGAACTCCAGGCCCAGCAGGAAGAGCTGCGGGTCACCAACGAGGAGCTGGAGGAACGGACCCGGGCCCTGGAGGAACAGAAAGAGGCCATCTCATGCAAGAACACCGACCTGGAGGCCGCCCAGGAGGTGGTCAAGCAGAAGGCCCGGGACCTTGAGATCGCCAGCAAGTACAAGTCCGAGTTTCTGGCCAACATGTCCCATGAGTTGAGGACACCCCTGAACAGTATCCTGATCCTCTCCCAGATGCTCTCCAAGAACAAGGACGGCAACCTCTCGGAGCGCCAGGTGGAGTCCGCCAAGGCTGTCCACGCTTCCGGCGCCGACCTTCTGGCCCTTATCAACGAGATCCTGGACCTCTCCAAGATCGAAGCGGGCAAGGTGGAGCTGGTCATCGAGGACGTGACCATGGACGGGCTCATGGGCGATATCCGGCGGCTGTTCAAGGATGTGGCCGAAGACAAACAGATTGCCCTGGGCTTAAGCGTTGCCCCGGGTGTGCCGGAGATGGTCCGCACAGACTCCCAGAGGCTCCAGCAGATCCTGCGGAACCTTTTGACCAATGCCTTCAAGTTCACCGATCGGGGTTCGGTGGCCCTCACCGTGTCCCGCCCCGGCCCCGACCTCCTCGCCAGGGCGGAGATGGAGCCCGAAGGTGTTCTCGCCTTTGCTGTTACAGATGACGGCATCGGTATCGCCAAGGAGAAACAGGTGGCCATTTTCCAGGCTTTCCAGCAGGCAGACGGCAGCACGAGCCGCAAGTACGGCGGCACCGGCCTGGGCCTGTCCATCTCCCGGGAGCTGGCCAAGCTGCTGGGCGGCACGATTTTGCTGGACAGCGAAGAGGGCAAGGGCAGCACCTTTACCGTGCTTCTCCCCGAGGCGTACCAGGGCACGACACCGTCCGCAGCGGCCGAGCCGTCTCCGGTGCCGGAGCCCGCACCCGCACGGCAGGAGAGCGCGCCGGTCTCTTCACCAGCGCCGATTCCTCCGTCTGTCGACTGCAGCGTCCCGGACTGCCCCCTGGCAGCCCCTGCCTCTCCCCCTTGTGAGAGCGATTACGTGGAGGACGACCGCAAAACCCTGACCCCGGAGGCAAAGAGCCTGCTCATCATCGAGGATGATCTCAACTCCGCCAGGATCATGCGGGATTTTGCCCGGGAGCGGGGGTTCAAGTGCGTGGTGGCAGAAGACGGGGAGACCGGGCTCCATTTTGCCGATTACTACAAGCCCAGCGCCATCATCCTGGACATCGGCCTGCCGGGCATCGACGGCTGGACCGTCATGGAACGCCTCAAGGGCAACTCCGAACTCCGGCACATTCCTGTGCATTTCATGTCTGCTAACGACAGCTGCCTGGATGCCATGCGCATGGGGGCGGTGGGCTACCTCACCAAGCCGGTGAGTATGGAGAAGGTGGAAGACGCTTTAAGCAAGCTGGAGGACATCGCCTCCAAGCCCGTGAGCCGGCTTCTTCTGGTGGAAGACGACAAGATCCACCGGGAGAGCATCGAGACCCTCATCGGCACCGGAGACGTGGAGACCACCGCCGTCAGTTCCGGCAGGGAAGCCCTGGCGGAGCTGGACAAAGGGGGCTACGACTGCATGGTCCTGGACCTCGGCCTGGAGGACATGACGGGCTTTGAACTGCTGGAGAAGATCCGCCTGAGCCCCACCTCCACCCGGGTTCCCATCATCATCTACACGGGACGGGACCTGACCCGGGATGAGGAAAAAGAACTCAACCGCTACGCCGAGAGCATCATCGTCAAGGGGGTGAAATCCCCGGAGCGGCTCCTGGACGAGTCCGCCCTGTTTCTCCATCGCGTGGAAGCCAACCTGCCGGAGGAGAAACGCAACATGCTCAAGATGGTCCACGACAAGGAGGCGGTGCTGAGCGGCAAGACCATCCTGCTGGTGGACGACGACATGCGCAACGTTTTTGCGCTTTCCAGTGTGTTGGAGGAACGCAACATGGAGGTGGTCATCGCCAGGAACGGCATCGAATGCCTGGACAAGCTCAAGGCCATGGAGAAGGTGGACGCGGTCCTCATGGACATCATGATGCCGGTAATGGACGGCTACGAAGCCATGACGGAGATCCGCAAGAAAAAGGCCTTCTCCAGGCTGCCCATCATCGCCCTGACAGCCAAGGCCATGAAGGGGGACAGGAGCAAGTGCATAGAGGCCGGTGCCAGCGACTACCTGGCCAAACCCGTGAACGCGGAAAAACTTCTATCCATGCTGAGGGTCTGGTTGTACTGATATGAATGAATCCGAACGCATCGAAAACGAACGCCTTGAGATCCAGATGCTCCTTGAGGCCATCTACCGGAAATACGGCTACGATTTCCGAAGCTACGCCTTTACCCATACCAAGCGTCGCCTGGAGCACCGACGGTCCCTGGAAGGCCTGGACACGTTCTCGGACATGCAGCACCGGGCCATCCATGACGAAGGCTTTTTTAACACTCTGCTCCTGGACCTTTCCATCAACGTCACGGAGATGTTCAGGGACCCGTGGTTCTACAAGCGGGTGAGGGAGGTGGTCTTTCCACATCTTCGCACCTACCCCTTTGCCAAGGTGTGGCATGCCGGGTGTTCGGCGGGCCAGGAGGTCTACTCCATGTGCATCCTTTTGGAAGAGGAGGGCATGGGCGACCGCGTGCAGGTGTACGCCACGGATTTCAACGAGCTGATCCTTCAAAAGGCCAAGGAGGGGATCTACCCCATGGACCTGGTACGTGAGTACACGGCCAACTACCAGAAGGCTGGCGGGGACCGCTCTTTTTCAGATTACTACACCGCCGATTATGATAACGTGATCATGAAACGGTCCCTTAAAGAGCATGTGCTCTTCTCCTCCCACAACCTGGTCACCGACGGGGTGTTCGGGGAGATGAACCTGATCTTTTGCAGGAACGTTCTTATCTATTTTAACCGGGAGTTGCAGAACCGGGTGTTGAACCTTTTTTACGACAGCCTGTGTCCCGGCGGGTTTCTCTGCCTTGGATCCAAGGAGAGTATCCGGTTTTCAAACGTGGCCGACCGATTCGAGGTCGTGTCCGAGCGAGAAAAGATATACCGAAAAAAGCGTGGCCCGTCCGCCCTGTGAGAACCCGGCAGGCAGGCCATGGCAAAGGATGAAACGCATGAAGTCATTTGAAGCTGTTGTCATCGGCGTTTCAGCCGGAGGCCTCGCCGCTCTGGAGGCGATCCTTCCGGTTTTGGACGAATCATTCGGGGTGCCGGTGCTTGTGGTTCAGCATCTTAGCCCGAACACAGAGAGCTACCTGCCGAAGCATCTGGATATCCGGTGTGCGCTGCACGCCAAGGAGGCCGAAGACAAAGAGCCCCTGAAGCCGGGGACCGTCTATGTGGCGCCTCCCAACTACCACCTTATGGTGGAGGCGGACAGGACCATTGCCCTGTCCACCGAGGAGCGGGTAAACTTCTCGCGGCCGTCGGTGGACGTGCTGTTTGAGACGGCCGCCGAGGTGTTCTGTAAAGGGCTGGTGGGGGTGATCCTCACCGGCGCCAACTCAGACGGTGCGGCCGGTGTTGCGAGAGTCAAGGCACTGGGCGGCCTGGTGGTGGTGCAGGATCCGGAGACCGCCGCGGCAGATGCCATGCCCAGGGCCGCCATCAAGGCGGTGACCCCGGACCATGTGCTTCCTCTGGAACGCATCGGCCCTTTTTTGAAAACACTGGCCTGACAGAAAGATGAAGCCCCCGTCGTGGTGTGCGGGGGCTTTCTGAAACGGGCTGTTGATTGTTTATGTTCCATCAATACCACAAAGGTTTGTCATGGGAATTGCCAAGATACTGATCGTTGATGATCGTCCGGAGAACCTCCTGACCCTGGAAAGCCTTCTGGATGAGCCGGATATCGAACTCGTCCGGGCCACCTCCGGCATGGAGGCCCTGGGGCTCACCCTGGACCACGATTTCGCCCTGGTTCTCCTCGACGTCCAGATGCCCGGCATGGACGGCTATGAAGTGGCGGAGCTGATGCGCGGAAACAAAAAGACAAAGCACATCCCCATCATCTTCATCACGGCGGCGTTTCGGGCGGATGCCCAGGTGTTCAAAGGGTACGAGAGCGGGGCGGTGGACTATCTGTTCAAGCCCCTGGACGAGCGGGTCTTCAAGAGCAAGGTGGGGGTCTTCATCGAATTGTTCCGCCACAAGGATGCCCTGAGCAAAAAGACCCGGGAGCTCGACCGAAAGCTGGTGGAGCTTGAAGAGTTGCAACAGCAGCTTGAAGAGACCAACGAGCAGCTTCGCCTGCTCTCCACCACGGACGGCCTCACCGGGCTTATTAACAAACGGGAGTTTGAGGTCATCTTCGAACGGGAGTGGATCCGGGGGATCAGGACCCAGGCGCCCCTTTCCCTGGTGATGCTGGATATCGATTTTTTTAAAGCCTACAACGACACCTGCGGGCATGCCCAGGGGGACGACTGCCTGAAAAAAGTGGCCCTGGCCATCTCCGATGCGGCCAGGAGGCACACGGACAAGGTGGCGCGGGTGGGCGGCGAAGAGTTCGCCGTGCTTCTGCCCGAAACCGAGGCAGAAGGGGCTGTTCATGTGGCCGAACGACTTCTCGGGGCCGTGTCCGACCTTGCCATTCCCCACAAGCGCTCCTCTGTCGCAGGGTATGTCACCACAAGCATCGGCGTGGCCACGTGGCTCCCACGAGAATGGGATCCGAGCGGGACCTTTTCGAGGCTGCTGATGATGGCCTGTACCGGGCCAAGGAGAAGGGCCGGAACCGCTGGTGCATGGGGGCGACGGTTCTGAACGTGGCATGATGGACCCGGGCGTGTTAAAAAAAAATAACGATTCAGCTCATCTTTGCCTCCGGCGGGTCGCTTTTTTGAAAAAAAGCTCCGCAAAAAACGTTCCGGTAGAAAGATTAGAACAGTCAAAATCGCTGGAATTCATGCCGGAGCTGTCAAGACCTGTTTGGCAAACCCAAAGCATCTAATTTGGTAAAAGTTTGGCCCCGGCAGGGCCACCGGAGGCTTTTTTGAGTTGAAGCGTTACAAAAAAAAGAAATACAAGGAAGAAAAAATGAAAAATATCTGTGTGTTCTGCGGGGCAAGCCCCGGGTCCAACCCCGCCTACCTGGAAGGGGCGCGGGAGCTTGGAAAAACCATGGCTGCCAACGACATCCGCCTGGTGTACGGAGGCGGCAGCCTGGGCATGATGGGGACCCTTGCCAAGACCGTCAAAGAGAACGGCGGCAAGGTCACCGGGGTCATTACCCGTCACCTGGTGGACATGGAAGTGGCCCTCACCGACCTGGATGACCTGCGTGTGGTGGACACCATGCATGAGCGCAAGGGCCTCATGGCCGATCTCTCCGACGGGTTCATCGCGCTTCCCGGCGGGTTCGGCACCATGGAGGAGATCTTTGAGATCATCACCTGGTCCCAGCTGGGCATCCACAAAAAGCCCTGCGGCTTTCTCAATGTGGACGCCTACTACGACAAGCTCATGGCCTTTTTCAACCACATGGCCGACCAGTCGTTCATCGAAGCCGACTACAGCAACATCGTCCTCATGGATGAAAAACCCGATGGCCTCATCTCGCGGCTGAGGGGCTTTACCCCTGTTGAGTCCGACAAAGGCAAGTGGGCCAAGGAACTCACCGCCAACAGCCACGCCTGATGCCTCGTCTCTGACCCAACCCCTGCCTTGCAAAGGAGCCCCTTGCCATGGCCATGGTCTACAGACCGGAACGCATCCCGGGCGTCAAGGTGCTCTCCTGCACCGATCCCTTCGAGTTCCGGCCCCATATCCACGACCGGTATGTGGTGTGGCTGAACACGGCCGGGGGGGAGCACTACAGCCTTGGTGGCTCCACGGACATCCTGGCACCGGGCAGCATAAGCGTCATCGAGCCCGGGGCGGTCCATGGCAACCGTCCCTGCTCGGAGACGGCCCGGCACCTGCGCAGCTTTTACGTGGAGGCCGGGGTGTTCCAGGCCATGGGCGAACAGTTCGGCCTCTCCGGTGCCGAGGGGCTTGGCCTCACTGGCGGGCCCATAACCGACAGGTCCCTCTGGACAGAGCTGGCCCGGCTCCATGAGCTGATGCTCGGCGATGCGCCCGATTTAGAGCTCTCCACCCGGGTGACCCGGGTCTTCGGCGACCTCTTCAGGCGTCACGGCCGACTGGGGACTTTGCCGAAGGCACCGGAGGCACGAGATGTCCGTATCGACCGGGTCCTGGAGTGCCTCCGGGAGAATCTCGATACGCCCCTGACCTTGGAGACCCTTGCCGGGCTTGCCGGATGCACCCCCTACCACCTGATCCGCCTTTTCCGGAAAACCCTGGGAACTACACAGCGCCCCATGCCTACCTGACCCAGCTTCGCCTGGAAAACGCCCGCCGCATGCTGGAACGGGGAGAGTCCATCGCAGACAGCGCCCTGGCCTCCGGTTTTTCCGATCAAAGCCACCTCACCCGTGCCTTCCGGTCCCGCTACGGCCTTCCCCCCGGCGCCTACCAGCGCTCATCCTGATTCCCCCATCCCCCTCCCTTCGCCTTTAGCCCTTTGCCTTTAGCCTTTCGCCCTTAGCCTCCCCCCCCCCTTATCCCATGTCAATTTTGTTCAAGATAGCCGCATCCCGTTGGGCTACCCTCGTCTCCCATGGATGGCACCCGGCCCGAGCCGGATAATAGAAAACCTTTTTAAAGGCGCGCACGCCGCGTCCGGGAGTGTGGTTGTGGTTCCTTATCTGTACGCCCTTGGGGCGATTTTATGCTGGGCGAGTCTCCCGGCTGCCGTGGGGGCGGGCCTTGACGGCCTCTCCACCGAGTCTCTTCTGTTCTACAGCTTTACGTCGGCGGCTCTCTATCTCTATGTTCAGGATGTGGTGACGACCCGTTCTGTGAGGCTTTACCTTCCGGGGCTTGCCGCCAGCCTTTGGGGTGTTGCCGGGATCTTCGGCTACCACTGGGTCTACTACATGGCCATGGACAACGCCCCGCTGGCCGAGGCCGCCATCCTGGCCACCACATGGTCCTTCTGGATCGTGGTCTTCTCCTCGGTGCTGGCCTTTAAAAAGCTCAAAGGGAGCATTGTCGCAACGGCGCTCATGGGCATGGTGGGTGCTGGTCTTGTGATCGCTTCCAACGCGGATCTCTCCTTTGATGCCGCCTACATGAAAGGCTACCTCCTGGCACTGCTCTGCGGGTTGATCTGGAGCAGTTTTTCCGTGGCCCTGCCTAGGCTGAACACTTGTCGCAGTCCCATGACCGCTTTTACGGTGTACGCCGCCGTGATCTCCGCGGCTTTTTATCTCATTACCGGTCCCCATCCGGCACCAGGGGGCCGGGCCCTTGTTTCGGCGGTTTACGTGGGCCTTGTGCCTTTAGGGCTCTCCTTTTTCCTGTGGAACCGGGCAGTGGCAACGGGGAATCTTTCGGTTATTGGGTTTCTAAGCTACCTTACACCGCCCCTGGCTGTGCTTCTGGTGGCGCTTATCCACGGGCAGAGGGTGTCGGGGCAGGTGCTTCTGGGGATGGGGGTGATTATCGCGGCATCCATGCTTGGGAAAGCGGCTTTGGGGAAGGGCTCGGGTCAGGCATAAGTGCCCAACTGAACAGGGAAGATGGTGTCAGGCAAAAATCAAAAGCCCGTCCATGGTTCTTTGGAACCTTGAGCGGGCTTTTGCACTTTATTGTAGCTGTTCAGCTTGCCTCCGGCAGGTCGCTTTTGAAAAAAACTCCGCAAAAACGTTCCTGCTCCGATCTGTCTGTTTATTGAAGAATCAAACAGGTCTCTTTTCGAGACGGGTTGTCAACGATCACCCTTCACGCGAATGCCTTGGAAGTGATGGCATGATGATGCCCTTCATGCATTCGCCATAGGGTTTCAAGGTGCCCCCACCTTGCCGCCGGAGGCTGGCTTTTCCTGGATCTGTTACGGCAACCAGCTCTTGACACGATCCGGGTGGGCGGCGACCCATTTTTTGGCATTTTCATACACGTCGGAGCCGTCCACGGTGTTCATGGCCATCACCTCACCGATCTCGGCGGCGGTCCAGGAGAAGGTATCCAGCACGTGGTAGACCTTGGGGTGGTCCGCCTTGAGCCCCTTGCGGGCAAAGGTGTTGATGGTCTCGGCCTCGCCGTACACCTTGTCCGGGTCCTCAAGGAACTTCAGGTCGAACTTGGCGAACTTCCAGTGGGGCACCCAGCCGGTGACGGCGATCCATTTTTTCTGGCGGTAGCGGTTGGCCAGGGTGGCGGTCATGCCCGCGCCGCTGGAGGAGACCAGCTCGATCTTGTCCAGGCCGTAGTGGTCCATGGCCTCTTCGGTCTTGAGCATCACCCCGGCACCGGGGTCGATGCCGATGATCTCACCGTCAAAGGCCTTGGCGTTGGCGTTGAGCTCGGCAACCGTGTCGATGGTCACGTAGGTGGGGACAATGAGGCCGATCCGGGCTCCGTGGAAGTTGGGGCCGAGGTCTTCGATTTTCCCTTGATAGCGTTTGACCATGTCACCGTGGGTTACGGGGAGCCACGAGGTGGTCAGGGCGTCCTGGTCGCCTGAGGCCAGGGCTGCGTACATGGCCGGGGCCGAGACCGGGGTAAGCTCCACGTCGTAGCCCAGGTTTTCTTCGATGACGGCTTTCATGACGTTGGAGCTGGCTGTGGCACAGGCCCACTCCACGTAAACGATTTTGATTTTTTCCTTGGCCGCGGCCGGGGTTGCGATGAGAGCGGCAACAGCCAGGGCGAGACAAAGGGACGCGATACGGCGAATCATGCATTTCCTCCTTCAGGTTTTCCATTCTTGGCTCCCAGCTGCTGAAGTATGCGGTCCAGGAGCATGGCAACGATGACAATTCCGATTCCGGCTTCAAAGCCCTTGCCGGGCTGGAGCCGCTGGATGGCTTTCCATACCTCGCCCCCCAAGCCCTTGGCGCCGATCATGGCGGCCACCACCACCATGGAGAGGGCCAGCATCACCGTCTGGTTCACCCCGGCCATGATGGTGGGGGTGGCCAGTGGAAGCTGGATCTTGAAGAGCTTCTGGCGCGGTGAGGAGCCAAATGCGTCCGCCGCTTCGATGAGCTCTGCCGGAACCTGGCGGATCCCGAGGCAGGTGAGGCGGATGGCCGGTGGCACCGAGAAGATCACGGTGGAGAAGATGGCCGACACCTTGCCCAGCCCGAAAAAGGGGATGGCCGGGATCAGGTAGACGAAGGCCGGCATGGTCTGCATAAAGTCCAGAACGGGCATGACCATGCGATAGGCGGTTCTATTCAAGGCCGCCAGGATCCCCGTGGGGATGGCGATGAGGATGGAGACCAGGGTGGCTATGAGCACCAGGGCCAGGGTGCTTACCGTGGCCTTCCACAGGCCCATGTTCACGATGAGGAACAGCCCCAGGATGGCCAGGGCCGACACCGATGCCTTGCGTGTGATGGCAAAGGCCAGGGCCCCGATTCCCAGGATAAAGAGCCAGGGGGGCAAAAAGAGCATGCCGTCCACCATGAAGTCGATGAACGCCTCCATGATGTCCGAGAAGACATTGGTGGCACCGGAACAATGGGCCACGAGAAAATCGATGACAGCTTCGATGGCCTTTCCGATGGGGAGCCTCGGGATGTCCAGGTCAAGCACTTCGTCCTCCTTCGGCCAGGGCGGCCAGCAGGGTCCCGCGGACAATGACGCCCGCCAGTTTCCGGGTCTCCGTGACCACGGCCAGGGGGTAGGGGAGATCCTTGAGGATCTCGAACAGCTCGGAGGCCGGGGTCTCCGGGGGGACGGTGGTGACGTCCCGCTGCAAAATGGTCTCCAGGTTGTCGTCGCCTCGCTCTGCGGCTTCTTTGGCGTCGGCCGCCGAGATGATTCCCAGAAGGGAGTGGTCCCGCTTGGTGACGAAGAGGCTGGAGATTCCCTCGTTTTTCATCTTGCGAAGGGCGGCTCTGGGCCCGTCGTTGCGCACATGGCCCACGGCAAAGGGGCGCTTCATCACGGATTCGGCCGTGAGGACCTTGGAGATGTCCACGTCTTCCACGAATTTTTCCACGTAGCGGGTGGCCGGTTCCATGAGGATTTCGTCCGGTGTGCCCACCTGAACCACCTTGCCGTCTTTCATCAGCACGATGCGATCGCCGATTTTCAAGGCTTCGTCCAGATCGTGGCTGATGAAGACGATGGTCTTCTGGAGCCGGTCCTGAAGGTCCAGGAGTTCGTCCTGCATGTCCCTTCGGATGAGGGGGTCCAGGGCGCTGAAGGCTTCGTCCATGAGCAGGATATCCGGGTCTACGGCCAGGGCGCGGGCAAGGCCCACCCGCTGCTGCATGCCGCCGGAGAGCTGATCCGGGTAGCTCTGCTCCCAGCCGGACAGGCCCACCTGGCCCAGGACTTCGTGGGCCTTCTCCAGTCTGGCCTCCCGCTCCACGCCCTGGATTTCAAGCCCGAAGGCGGCGTTTTCCGCCACGGTGCGGTGGGGAAACAGGGCAAAATTCTGGAAGACCATGCCAAATTTTTTCTGCCGGATATCCAGGAGTTCCCCATGGCTTACCTTGGCGATATCGACCCCGTCCACGAGGATGGATCCCGCCGTGGGCTCGATGAGCCGGTTCAGGCAGCGCACCAGGGTGGACTTTCCGCTCCCTGAAAGACCCATGATAACGATGATCTCTCCGGCCTTGACGTCGAAGGTTACCCCGCCCACGCCGACACCGTGGCCTGTTTTTTCCAATATCTCTTCTTTGTCAGACCCGTCCCGGAGCATGGACAATGCCCGTCGCGGGGAGGGACCGAAAATCTTGACCAGGTCCCTCACTTCAATTTTTGTCATGTGGTTCACCCTCGGTTGTGTTCAAAACGATGCCTACCATAGAGGCGGCGAAAGCCTGTGTCAAATTGCTTCAACGGTTTTTTCAAGAGCAATCGCTTGTGGCGGAGGTGTGATTAAAAGATATTTTGAGTTGTTATGATTTTTTCCGTATGTTTCTAAAAAAAGACAATGATCATCTTTTAAATCGATTTTTATTTCAATTTATTATTGATGGTTCCGGGTTTGCCATGGTTTGGGGATTATCTGGAAATTAGTTTGTGTCATGGGGTATTTTGACGGGTTTTTCCGGCGCGGCGGCGCCTCGTACGGCCCATGTCCTGATGTCTAACGGGCTGGCTGGATGGCGTGTCGGGTATTGCTGATAGACTGGTGTGGGCGGGGTGTTTCGCGGCAGGGAGTGGGCCCCGGACTGCGCCTGTAATGGGCAGCCCGGGGCAAAGGGGCGGGGCTTTCTATCTGATTTTCTTCCCTTCCGCAAACACTTCGGAAGGAACCGCTCCTAAATGGAAGGGGGGCTTTTCCCAGACCAGGAGGCTGGCGAGCTTTCCCTCTTCGATGGTGCCGAGCTGGTCGTCGATGCCCAGGACGGCGGCGCTTTTGCCGGTGATCAGGCTGATGGCCTCGGCTTCGTCCATGCCGTGCATCAGGAAGAACTTCAGCCCGTCCCGGAGGGAGGCTGAAAGGGTCACGGGGTGGTCGCTCATGAGGGTGTAAAAGGCCTCAGAGGCCATGAGCTTGGCCGTGTTTTTGTAAACGGCGTGTTTGAGCTCCACCTTGTAGCCCACGGAGCCGATGGGGCCGTAAACCACGGGGATCTCCCGTTCGGCGAGCTTGTTGAAGATCTCGGTGTGGAAGACATCGCAGGCGTGATCGCAGGTGACGGAGAGACCGGGGGGCACTTTTCCACGAGCTTGATGAGATAGAGAATGTCGTCTTCCTTGTGCACGTGGACTTTTGCGATTTTTTCGCCGCTGAGAAGCTCCAGCAGGGCGCTGTCTTCGGGATCGAAGGAGAGGAGGTATTCGCGTTCGATGACATCGGCCTCAAAGGCGTGGTCGGTTTCGTTGATCTCGCCCTTGGCCTGCTTGTCCGAGAGTTCGTTGAGTTTTTTCTCCTTTGCAAGGGCGGCCTTCTCCTTTTTAAGGAGCACCTCGTCAAAGCGCTTTTCGAGCATGGCGTAGATCCCCATGCGGGTGGTGGGGCGATCCCCTTTCCAGTCCGTGGTGGAGCGGGGGTTGTAGCCCAGGGCCATCTTGTAGCCGTAGTCTTTGATCACGGCTTCGTCCCGGTACCGGGCAAAGTTTCGGATCACCCTGGCCTTGCCGCCGATGAGGTTGCCGCTTCCCGGCACCACGCAGCTGTACAGGACCCCGAAGTCCACGGCATCGGAGAAAGCGCGGTCGTCGAAGTAGAGGCTGTCCACCGGGTCCACCAGGGGCAGGATCTGGGCGATTTCGTCGTTGGCCTCCCCCTCCCGTGAGGGCTCCCCTTCGCGTTCCATGCCGATGTGGGAGTGGGGATCTATGAAGGCGGGGGTCACGATCCCTTCCGAGTCCCAGCGGGTTGCGGTTTCAGAGATGCTTGCGATGCGGTCGTTTTCAATGGTGATGTATCGGTCGGTGGCGGTGCCTCCCTTGCCGTCGAAGAGGAGGGTGGCCTTGATGATATGCGTCATGGTCTCTTTTTTCCATTTGGTGTGTTGGGTTTTCTGCCAGGCCGAAGGCGGGCTGAACAGTGATGGCTGACATGGCCCGTCCGGGCAGGTCGTGCCGAATTATACATCCGTTGAAGGACGATTGAAACGAATGAGCCCATTGCAACATGATTTTATCACCCGATTGTAATATAAACCTCACCATGGGAGCCCATGCTGATCCATGCAGATCCCGGTCCGTTCATTCGGGCCTTGACCCCGAACAGAGGATACCTTCCCATGGAAAACGGAACACTTTTTTACGTCACCGGCGCGTCGGGCGCCGGAAAAGATACCCTGTGCACCGAGGCACGCTCTGAGCTCAACGGCTCGGCACCGGTGCTGTTTGCCCACCGATACATTACCCGCCCTGCGGATGCGGGGGGCGAGAACCATGTGGCCCTGTCCCGTGAAGAGTTCTGCCAGAGGCGGGAGCTCGGGCTGTTTGCCCTGTCCTGGGAGAGCCACGGCAACGGCTACGGCATCGGCGCCGAAATCGACGGCTGGCTTGACCGGGGCGTGAGCGTGGTGGTTAATGGCTCCCGGGGTTACCTTGGCGAGGCTGCCCGGCGCTATCCCGAGATGGTGGTGATCCATATCGAGGCGGAACGCGAGATCCTCAAAAAAAGGCTCCTGCGCAGAAACCGGGAAACCGAAGCCCAGATTGAAGCCAGGCTCAGCCACTCGGACACCCTTGCCCCGCTTCTCGACATTTAACCCAGACCCCTCGGAACAACGACTCCCTTGAGGCCTCGGTCTCACACTTCATCGATCTCCTCACGCACTTTGTGCCCGGCTGCCATCACCAGGTAAGGGCATAGCCTTTTTTCCGATCCTCTCCTTATATATCACCCACGGCGATATTGCGTTTAACACAGTGCTAACCGTTTCGCGGTCATTTCCCAACATTTCCCCTCTATTTTCCTTATGACAGTTGAAGACGAACGGCCGGATGCGGCGGGGCGCTGACCTCTTCCGCCATCCTGCCGGAAACGGAGATCACAACAGGAGCAGATTATGGACAGCACGATATGCCTCACCGGTGGTGCGGTGTTTGACGGAGAGCGCCTGCTGGAGCGTGGGTCGGTTCTTTTCAGCGAAAAGGGGGTGCTCGAGGTGACCGAAGGGGATCAGCCTCCCCGGGGAACCGTGACCCTGGACGCCGGGGGACGGCTGATCATGCCGGGCCTGGTGGACCTCCACTCCGACGCCCTGGAGCAGAGCATCGAGATGCGCCCCGGGGTCTATTTTGATTTTGAGTTTGCTCTTCGCAACCTGGACCGGCGCATCGCCTCCTGCGGTATCACCACCTACTGCCATGCCCTCAGCTTTGCAGACAACGAGCTGGGCTTAAGGTCCCCGGGGGAGGTGGAGCGCATCATTCGCATGGTCAAAGCCTTTGACCGCTCCTCCGGGGCCATGGTCCGTCACCTGGTCCATGCCAGGTACGAGGTGGGGGCCGAAGAGGGATGCAAGGTCCTTACCCGGCTTCTGGACGAGGGCCTCATCGACATGGTCTCGGTCATGGACCACACCCCGGGCCAGGGACAGTTCACCACCCTGGGCGCCTTTGTGGATTACTACGCCGGAGCCGGTGGGGATGCCTATGAGGAGATCGTGGGCATGGCCCATCGCAAAACAGCGTGCCGGGAGGCCGGGTGGAATGCCCTCTCCTCCTTTGCCCGGCGGGTTTCGGCCGAAGGGCTTCCCTTTTTGAGCCACGACGACGACACCCCCGAGAAGGTCGGCCTGGTCAAGGCCCTGGGCGCAACGGCCAGTGAGTTTCCCCTTTCCGTGGATGCGGCAAAACGGGCCGTGAAAGAGGGCATGCGGGTGTTCATGGGTGCGCCCAACCTGGTGAGGGGGCGCTCTTCCGGCGGACACCTCAAGGCGGCGGAGACCGTCTCGCGAGGGCTTTGCCACGGCCTGCTCAGTGACTACTACCCCGAGTGCATGCTCCAGGCACCCTTCAAAGACCCTGGACACCTCCCCGGATTACGCCCTCTCCCTTGTGACCTCCGGGCCGGGGCGTTTTATCCGTAAAGGACTGGGGACCCTGGCCCCCGGGGAAAAGGCAGACTTGTTGGTGGTGGACCGCAGCGAACCCTGGGCGCGGATTATCCAGAGCTGGGTGGGAGGCCGCATGGTGCACTACGCCGCCCCCGGATCGGGGGAGGGGCAGGGAACCCCTGCCTGCGTCACGGAAACCGCCAAAGGAGGGCCGCGCCATGAGCGACACCATCCGGCCGCTTGATCCAACCCTGGCCGACACCGTGCTGGAGACCCGGAACCTGGGCAAGGTGTACCCCAACGGCACCGAAGCGATTCGGGGGATCTCCCTTGCCGTGCGAAAGGATGATTTTATCGTCATCATCGGCTCCTCCGGGGCGGGAAAGTCAACCCTTCTGAGGTGCCTCAACCGCCTGGTGAACCCCTCCAGCGGCGACATGTTCCTGAACGGGGAGGAGATCACCCGGGCCACCGGGCGTAAGCTTCGCCGGGTCCGCCAGCAGGTGGGCATGATCTTTCAGCAGTTCAACCTGGTCCGGCGGCTCACGGTCCTGGAAAACGTGTTGGTGGGGCGGCTCCGGTTCTGCACCACGCTGCTCTCCCACACGGGATCACTGCTGAGGCTCTTCTCCGAGGCGGAGCAGGAGCTGGCCTTCAGCCTCCTCAACCAGGTGGGCATCGGGAACCTGGCCTACCAGCGCGCCGATTCCCTCTCCGGCGGCCAGCAGCAACGGGTGGCCATCGCCCGGACCCTGGCCCAGAACCCGGCCCTCTTCCTTGCCGACGAACCCATCGCCAGCCTCGACCCCAAAAGCTCGGAGGTCATCATGGGGCTGCTTCGGCGAATCCATGAGGAGCAGGGCATCCCCGTGGTGGTGAATCTTCATCACATCGACTTTGCCAGGCGCTACGCCAAACGCATCATCGGCATCTTAGCAGGGGGCATGGTCTTTGACGGCCCGCCGGAGGCCCTCACCGACGCGATCATTCGGGACGTCTACGGCCCGCGCTCCGATGACCCCACCCTGGCGGCCTGCGCCTGAATTGAAAAAGGCAGCCTCCGGCTGCCAATGGCATCGATACGATTTATCCGTAACATAACGAACAGCACAAAGGAGATCCCATGTTTGACAACGCAAGACGATTGACCGCGGTGTGTGTGATGTGTATCGGTCTGATCCTTTCGGGGACGGCGTCGGCTTCCCAGGCTCAGTGGCCCCAAAAGATCCGTATCGGTTTTATCCCCACGGAAGGGGGCTCGGCCGTGGAGTCGCGGTTTCAGCCCCTGGCCGACCACGTGAAGAAGAGCCTGGGCGTGGAGGTGGAGATCATCAGCGCCAGTGATTACTCCGGCGTGATCACGGCCATGGCTCACAAGCACCTCGATTTTGCCTACTTCGGTCCCAAGAGTTACGTGGAGGCCGCCAAGAAGGCCGACGCCCAGGCCATTGCCCTGGAGCTGAACAAAGCGGGGGAACCCGGGTACTACGGGGTGATCATCACCCGCAAGGACTCGCCCATCAAGACCCTTTCCCAGATCAAGGGAAAGGTGTTTGCCTTTACCGATCCCAACTCCACCTCCGGCTACCTGGTGCCCAACATCCTCTTTGCCCGGGACCTGAAGGTGAAGCCCGAAGCCTACTTTCGCCAGGTGAAGTTCTCCGGGTCCCACGGGGCTTCCATCCTCTCGGTGAAAAACGGAACCGTGGAGGTGGCCGCCACCAACAACATCGACCTGGACCGGATGATCCAGAAGGGCCAGGCCACCCTGGATGACTTTCGGGTCCTCTGGACCTCGGAGCTGATCCCCGGGGCCCCCATGGCCGCCCGCAAAGACCTGCCTGAAAGCCTGAAAGCCGCCTTTGCCGGGGCCCTTCTCTCCTTCAATGGGGACAAAGAGGGCATGGCCCACCTCCAGAACGGGGGGTACGGGTTTGCCGACGACAGCACCTACGACACCATCCGGTACCTGAAATACCTCAAAAAGAAGATGGCGGCCAAATGAACCAGACCCAGGTCATCACACGACTGAGCCTGAAGCCGGTCAAGACGCCTTTTCAGACAGTGACCCGGGGGCTTTTCGCCCTTGTGGCTGGTGGGCGGCGTGTCTATGGCTCACTGGTTCGTGGGCATCGACCCCATGGCTTTTATCGAGAAACGTGAGAATGCCGCCACCTATCTCTTCGGCCGCGAGCTCACCGAGTTCGACCGAAAGGACGCCAGGATCCAGGCGGAGAACCTTTTGAAGATCGTTGCCATGGAAGAGGCCGGAGAGGAGCTGAAAAAACGGCTGGCCCGCGCAGGAAAGGAGATGCCCCTGGGCATGGCCATGCACAAGGAGACCGAGGCCCTGGCCGACGAGCTCCTGTCCAGGAAACCCGAAGCCGAGCGCGAGGCCTTTGTGGAGCGGGAATACCGCCAGATCCTCCGGGACAAGAAGGGGGGCTTTTTTCCGCCGGAGACCTCGCCTTCGGCCCTTTCGGAGTACGGCCACGGACTGGTGGAGACCATCGCCATGGCCGTGTGGGGAACCCTCTTTGCCGTGGTGCTGGCCATTCCGGCGGCCATGTGCGCCGCCGAAAACACCCTGGCCCTGCTGGTCCAGGGGGAGGGGCGGCGGCACCGGGCCCTTCGCTGGCTCTGCCACGTCGGTGTGCGGCGCTTCCTGGACTTCTGCCGGGGCTTTAACGAGTTTGTCATGGCCCTGATTTTTGTGGCGGTCATCGGTCTGGGGCCCTTTGCCCTGGGTTCTGCCACACCTTCGGCATCCTGGGCAAGGTGGTGAGCGAGGCCATCGAGGCCATCGACCCCGGCCAGATGGAGGCCCTGGTGGCCAGCGGGGCGGGGAACCTGCAGGTGATCTCCTTTTCCGTGCTGCCCCAGGTGATGCCCCTGGTGGTGAGCTACAGCCTCCTGCGGTTCGAGTCCAACGTGCGCAGCGCCACCATCCTGGGCTTTTGCGGGGCCGGGGGCATCGGGTTTCTTATGTTCGACAAGATCAACGGGTTTGAGTACCGGGAGGTGGCCACCATGATGATCATGGTCATCGTCAGCGTCAGCCTTCTGGATTATGCCTGCGGCAAGCTGAGGAGCAGATTTATCTGATGATGCAGAACACACAGGAACAACAAGAGCGGCAGCAGTGGATGGGGATCCTTGCCCGGGCTCCCCTGGCGTCCCTGGAGGCGGCCTGGCAGGAGGTGCCGGGCAAACCGGCATACACCTTCCTGCGTCCCCCGGAGACGGCCATGGTGATGGTGCGGGCCCGCACCGGGGGGCAGGGGCGTCCCTTCAACTTCGGGGAGGTGCCTGTCACCCGGTGCGCGGTGCAGACCGAGACCGGCTTCAGCGGGTGTGCCTACGTCAGGGGCACCCGGGTGCGTCACGCGGAGCTCGCTGCGGTTTTCGACGCCTTGCTGCAGGACAGCAGGGCCCATAGCGAGGTGATGGCCAGGGTGGTGGAGCCCCTGGCCGGTGAGCTGGCAGAGGAGAGGCGGCGCGCGTCGGAAAAGACGGATGCCACCCGTGTCGATTTTTTCACCATGGTAAGGGGAGAATAGATGCAGACAGCCATGAATTTAAACGAGATCGCCGAAGGGTTCGCCAACCCGGCCCTCGGTACCCAGAAGGTCTTCCGGCAGGTTTTGGATGCCATGGCCCATCCGGGCCGCATCATCGAGCTGGACGAGTGGGTCCCCGTGGAGGGGCTGGACGAGGCCACCACGGCCCTGGCCCTGACCCTGCTGGATTTTGAAACCTCGTTGTGGACGGATCTTCCCAGGGGGGCGTCGGCCCTTCAGTGGGTGACCTTTCACTGCGGGTCTCCCATGGGCACCTCGGTCTCCGAGGCCGACTTTGCCCTTGTCACCCGGCCGGAGTCCATGCCTCGGCTGGAGAGCTTCTGTTTGGGCAGCGAGGGGAGCCCCCATCAGTCCACCACCCTGATCCTCCAGGTGGAGCACCTGGAAGCGCGCCCGGGCAAACGGCTTATGGGGCCGGGCATCGACGGGTCCTGCGATCTGGATGCCGGGGGACTGCCCGATCATTTCTGGAGCAGTCGGAAAAACGCCCGGGCCCTGTTTCCCATTGGGGTGGATATCCTTTTTGCCTGCAACAACCGTATCGCGGCCATGCCGCGGACAACAGACTGGGAAGAGACGCCATGTATGTAGCGGTAAAAGGAGGGGAGAAGGCCATCGAACAAGCCCACGCCCTGTTGGCCGAGGAGCGCAGGGGCGATGTGTCGGTACCGGAGTTGACCGTCGAGCAGATCGAAGAGCAGATGGGCCTTGCCGTGGACCGGGTGATGAACGAAGGCTCGCTCTGCGACAGGCGCCTGGCAGCCATTGCTGTAAAACAGGCGCAAGGGGACCTGGCCGAGGCCGTGTTTCTGTTGAGGGCGTATCGGACCACCTTGCCGCGCATCGGCTTTACCCAGCCCCTGGACACCTCGGCCATGCATATGCGGCGGCGGATCTCGGCCACCTTTAAGGACCTGCCCGGGGGCCAGATGCTGGGGCCCACCTACGATTACACCCACCGGTTGCTGGATTTTTCCCTGGAGCGGCCCCGCCAGGGAGCCAAGACCCTCCGGGTGGCCCAGGCGCCCCCGGAGCCTGCCGTGGAAGACGTTTCCTGCCCCCGGGTGGCAGACCTTCTGGCCGCCGAAGGGCTCATGGCCGGTGACGAGGACGGAGACGAAGAGCCCGGGGACATGACCCGCCAGCCCCTGGCGTTTCCTGCGGAGCGGCCCGTGCGGCTCCAGGCTCTGAGTAGGGGAGACGAAGGCTTTCTGCTCTCCATGGCCTACTCAGCCCAGAGGGGCTTCGGCTCCTCGGACCACCCCTTTGCAGGGGAGATCCGCATGGGGGAGGTGGCCCTGGAGATGGTGCCCGAAGAGCTGGGGTTTCCCGTGGTGATAGGGGAGATCACCGTCACCGAGTGCGTGATGATCACCCCACCCGGACCCTCAACGAAAGGGGAGGCCCCGGCCCTCACCCAGGGCTACGGCCTGACCTTCGGAAGGTCCGAGCGCAAAGCCATGGCCATGGCCATTGTGGACAGGACCCTCTGCAGCCGGGAGCTGGGGGAGACGGTGGCATACCCCGCCCAGGATGAGGAATTTGTCCTCGGCCACTGCGACAGCCTGGAAGCTTCGGGGTTTGTGCAGCACCTCAAACTGCCCCATTACGTCGATTTTCAATCCGAGCTGGTGCTCTTGCGAGACCTCCGGAAAGACCACAGAGAAGGACACAGAATCCACGATGCAATCCCCAACTGAGACCACGGCACCGGAGACGGACCAAAACGGCCCCCTGGAGGGCTACAATTTTGCGTTTCTGGATGAGCAGACCAAGCGGATGATCCGCAGGAGCCTCCTGAAAGCGGTGGCCATCCCGGGCTTTCAGGTGCCCTTCGGGAGCCGGGAGATCCCCCTGCCTTACGGGTGGGGCACCGGCGGCATCCAGATCACCGCCTCCATCATCGGCCCGGACGACACCCTGAAGGTCATCGACCAGGGGGCAGACGACACCACCAACGCGGTAAGTATCCGCTCCTTTTTTTCCAAGACTGCGGGGGTGGATACCACCACCCGGACGGACGAGGCCACGGTGATCCAGACGCGCCACCGCATCCCGGAGACGCCCCTTGCCGAAGGCCAGGTCATGGTCTACCAGGTGCCCCTGCCCGAGCCCCTGGTCTTCATCGAGCCGAGCCGCACCGAAACCGAAAAGATGCACGCCCTCATGGAGTACGGCGCCATGCAGGTGAAGCTCTACGAGGACATCGCCAAACACGACCGCATCATGACCGGCTTTGACTACCCCGTGCAGGTGGCGGGCCGGTACGTCATGAGCCCGTCCCCCATCCCCAAGTTCGACAACCCCAAGATGGACCGCATGCCCGCCCTTCAGCTCTTCGGGGCCGGGCGGGAGAAGCGGATCTACGCCGTGCCACCGTACACCGAGGTTCGGAGCCTGGATTTTGAGGACTATCCCTTTGAGGTGGAGTCCTGGGAGATGAGCTGCGCCCTGTGCGGGGCAACGGAAAGCTACCTGGATGAGATCATCACCGACGACAAGGGAGGGACCATGCATGTCTGCTCGGATACCGATTACTGCCGGCAACGCAGGGAAGGGGGGCAAGATGGGCGATGAGGCACTGCTCACCGTCACGAACCTGTGCAAGACCTACGGGCCGCAGCTGGGGTGCGAGGGCGTCGGCTTTACCATGCACCCCGGGGAGGTGCTGGGCATCGTTGGGGAGTCGGGCTCCGGCAAGTCGACCCTTTTGGGGTGCCTGTCCGGGCAGCTTCGGGCCACCTCCGGCACCGTGGTCTACCAGGCCGCCTGCGGGGCGGTGGACATGAACCGCTCCCCGGAGCAGCTGGTGCGCCGGGTGATTCGCACGGAGATGGGCATCGTGCACCAGAACCCGCGGGACGGCCTGCGCATGCACGTCAGCGCCGGGGGCAACATCGGCGAGCGTCTCATGGCCAACGGAGAGCGCCACTACGGCGGGATCCGCCGCAAGGCCATGGCGTGGCTGGAGCGGGTGGAGATCGGGGCGGACCGCGTGGACGATATCCCCGCCCACTTTTCCGGGGGCATGCAGCAGCGCCTCCAGATCGCACGGAACCTCATCACCAACCCGCGCCTCATCTTCATGGACGAGCCCACAAGCGGCCTGGACGTCTCGGTGCAGGCCAGGGTCCTGGACATCATGCGGCACCTCGTGACCCAGCTCTCGCTCTCCATGGTCATCGTGACCCACGACCTGGCCGTGGCCAGGCTCCTGGCCCATCGCCTCCTGGTGATGCGGGCCGGGCGCGTGGTCGAGGAGGGGCTCACGGACCAGATTCTGGACGACCCCCAGCATCCCTACACCCAGCTGCTGGTCTCTTCGGTTTTGGCCCATTGAGTTGCTCTTAAGACCTCTACCATTTTTCGGCGGTGCGCAAGCGCACCCTACCGCATACCCTCGGTGGCTTCTATGGGTAAAACGGTTGAAAAAACGGCCGAAATGGAGCGCCGCACTCCAGGGGACAAGGGGCAAAGCGCATTTGCAAAATGCTTTGAAGGGGGTACACCTTGCCGGGTTGTACCCTGCAGGCACACGCTTTGGAAACATTACAGGGAGTTTATCTATGGAATGGGTTGTCAATATAGAGAAAATCAGGAAGACCTTTTGCCTGCACACCCAGGGGAACGTGACGATCCCGGTCCTCGATGAGGTGAGTCTTTCCCTTGCACCCGGGGAAGCCGTGGTCCTTGAGGGACCGTCCGGGGCGGGCAAGAGCACCTTGTTGAAGCTGGTCTACGGTAATTACCGCATGGAGACCGGACGGGTGTGGGTTCGTCATCAGGGGCGGGTCGTGGAGATGGGGGGGCTTACCCCCATGGAGGTCGTGGCGGTGCGCAACACCACCATCGGGTATGTGAGCCAGTTTCTCCGGGTGATTCCCAGGGTCTCGGCCCTGGACGTGGTGATGGAGCCCATGCTGGGACGGGGCATGCCGTCAGATCTTGCCGGGCAGAGGGCCCGGACCCTGCTGGAACGGCTTAGGATCCCGGAGCGGCTCTGGGACCTGTCCCCCACCACCTTTTCCGGGGGCGAGCAGCAGCGCATCAACATCGCCCGCGGGTTTGCCGTGCCCTACCCGGTGATGCTCCTGGACGAGCCCACCGCCTCCCTGGATCCGGCCAACACACGCACCGTCTGTGACCTCATGGAAGAGGCCAGGAAGAATGGCACCGCGTTTCTGGGCATTTTCCATGACCAGGGCGTCCGGCAGCAGGTGGCCACACGGAGCCTGGCCATGGCTCCGGGTCAGCCAGGTTAAAGACGCCTCCGGCGGCCCTGCCGGGGGCCAAACTTTTGAAAAGTTTGACAAACATATTTCAAAGCACTTGACGGGCCATCTCATGGAAGCCACTTAGGCCAAAAATCCCCTGGCCGCCGGAGGTAGGCTTTTCCAAGCACTTTAACCATAGAAGGCAGTGCGGTTAAATCGGTAATGGGCAAGTAGCGACAACGTATCCTGTGACGTCGAAGCTTGTGAGCCAGCCCGCACAATCCATTAGCGCTTATGTCGGGCGCAGCCCGAGCCGAAGGCCATTGCGCTTTGCCCTGAGGAACGAAGGGCAAAGCGCAATGGCAATAAGCTTTCGAGGTGGCTCACCTCGCCGCCGGAGGCTGTTTTCAACGCTACGGCTCGTCTTTTCCCGGTTCTGGATGCAGGAAATCCGCGCGCCGAGGGCGGAGCACTGGCCGCAGGAGGTGCAGCGGGGTTTGACGGTTTTGTCGGCCTGCCATTTGTTGATGAGGTCGGGCTCGCAGAGTAGGGGCCGTGAGAAGGAGAAGGCGGCGATGTCGGTGTCGGCCAGGAGCTGTTCCATGGTGGCCGTGGAGCGGTTGCCGCCCACGAGGATCACCGGGGTGTCCACGGCCTCGGCAATGACCCGGGCGTAGTCGCTGAAATAGGAATCGTTTGCGGAAAGAGTCACCTCATAGGTGGTCTCTTTTTCTGTTTTTGGGGCACGGAACACGGGGCCGCCGCTGATCTCGATGCCGTCGATGCCCATGGCGTCCAGCTTTTTGCACAGGGCCAGGCACTCTTCAAAGGTGAACCCTTTGGTGCCCATGAAATCCGAGCAGTTGAGTTTGATGAGCACGGGGAAATCCGGGGCGGTTTTCTTGCGGATGTTCTCGAAGACATCAAAGATGACCCGGGCTCTTTTTTCGCTGCTTCCGCCGAAGACATCTTCCCGCCGGTTGAAGAAGGGGGAGAGGAACTGGTTGAGGAGGTAGCCGTGGCCGGCGTGGATCTCCACGCCGTCAGCTCGCCTGGCCGCGTCGCCGAAGGCTTCGATGAGGGTCTGGATGTCCAGGGGCGTCATCTCCTTGGGGGTGACCCCGGAGATTTTATTGGTCACGGCGGATGGTCCCCAGATCTCCCTGTTTTCCGTGTCGAACCAGGTGAAAGAGCCGCCGTAGACAAGCTGGAGGAAGATCTTGCTGCCGTTGTCGTGCACCATGTCGGTGAGGGGCTTGTACGTGTCCACGAAGGTGTCGTCGTAAGCGCCGAACATCTTGGGGTTGGGCTGCTCGTCTTTCAGTACAAAGGCGTAGCCGGTGATGATGGCTGACGCCCCACCTTTGGCGAGATCCCTGTAGAGGTCCATGACCTTGTCGTTGATATGACCGCTCTCGTCGGCGATGCCCTCCCAGGTGGCGGCGCGGATGCATCGGTTTTTCAGTTCAAGGTTGCCAAGGCGAATGGTGTCGAACAGTTCCTTCATGGTTCCTCCTGACATGCATTGGGTGGCCCCGCCGGTTTCACCTGAGGTGCTGCGAGGCACGTGGGATGATCCTTATTTATTATGGTATCGCTATGTTCCGGGTGTCTTCTCCCGGCGATTGGCTATATACTGGAATCCATGGTGGCTATAGCGCCTTGGAATAATTATTTCAAGGTTTACTGAACTTTTCCTTGTTTGGGAGGCATGGTATGGGCGAGCCAATCCTTGAAGGGGATGCGGATGTGGAGGTCATCCTGAAGTGGGTCAGCGACGACGCCTGTCACACGGAGCGCCTGTTTATTCCGGCGGTGAACGTGTGGCGGGACATCATCCCGGCGGCTCTGCGCCGTGGCATGAAGGGCTGGCAGGTGGGAGAGACCCTTCGCCATGCCTTTGAACCCGGTGAGTTGCTTCCGTTGAGATCAGGGGAGCTGGTGAGGACCATCCCACGCCGTCAGGTCTCGCCTCCTCCTCAGGGGCTCCCCTTCGGGATTGTTCCGGGATTTTTCCTGCCCCGGGGTGTGGCGTCCGGGGCCCTGGGCGTTTTTCCCCAGGACATACGCCCCATGCAGGTGCTGGAGGTCACCGAAACGCGGGTGACCCTGGATCTGAACCACCCCCTGGCAGGGCTTCCCCTGGACCTGGGCATTCGCCTTCACTGCGTCGAGGAGTCGAACCGGTCCATGGCCGGGCGTTGCCGTGAGATAGCAGAATCCGTCACAGGTGACGGACCCGGTATGCAGGCGCTGTTTCAAGCTCCCGACCTTTGCGTGGACGGAACCCCGCTGCAACGGCCGGAAGGGCCGGATGATGCCGTATTTTATGCCTCGCCCCGCCTTGTGCAGCATCTGGACGCCGAGGCCGAGGGGCAGGTGCGGGCCCTTTACGGCTGCCTGCTCACCGACGGCTCGGACGTTCTGGACCTCATGGCATCCTGGGACTCCCATTTGCCGGACGCTTTAGGGTCCTGTCGGGTCACGGGGCTGGGGATGAACGGCGAGGAGCTCGACCGCAATGCCATACTGGGGGTTCGTACCGTCCATGACCTCAACGCCCGTCCCGTGCTTCCCTATGACGACGCCTCCTTTGATGCCGTGGTGTGCACTGCTTCCGTGGAGTATGCCATCCATCCCGTGGCTCTTTTCAAAGAGGTTGCCCGGGTGCTCCGGCCCGGCGGGCTTTTTGCCCTGACCTTTTCCGATCGCTGGTTTCCTCCCAAGGCCACCCAGCCCTGGCCCGAGATTCATCCCTTTGAGCGTATGGGGCTTGTCCTTGAATATTTTCGTGCCGCAGAGGCGTTTACCGAGTACCACACGGAAAGCCGCCGGGGCTGGCCAAGGCCGGTGTCGGATCCCTATTTCCCGCAAAAGCGGGAGGCAGATCCCCTGCAGGCTGTGTGGGGACGGCGACGGGCCGGGTAGCCCGGCTCCCCCGAAGGGTGAGAAAATCAAACAACACACCCTGATTTGCATTTTCAAAATAGCTGACATTTTCGCTATAGCGTTTTGAAATCATGTGGCTTTCATTTTGGCTGTTTGTTTTTTCATGAAATATCCGGGCAGGGGCATGGCCCTTCACCATGAGGCCGGCTGAAGAGGGAAATCGAAAAAGTAGTATTGTTGATGACGTCTACATGGCGGTTTATTAAACGCAGGGTCGTGCGTAAAGTCAGCTCTGTTTATGCCTTGTGGTGTTTCCGTGTGAGGAATTGTGTCAATCTTCTTGCAGAAAGTAAATTTGCCGGTGTATAGTAGGAAAAACAGTGTTTTTTTGAGGCCCCTTTGAGGGGACCCCGTTCCCCCCTTCAGTGAGATAGATGTAAAAAATAGTACAGTCGTACAAAAAAGCGGGCCAGGGCCCTTCGCCAGGTAGCCCGGCATATCATCGAAGACACGTCATACCAGCACACGCAGCATTTTTTCCATGAGTCACCAGGCTTGAATGAGCCGTCGTATCCATATCATGATCATTTTTCGTCGGGGCCGATGCGCGAACTCCGGAAGTGCAGTCGTATCACTTTGAACACCATGTGCGAAAGGGAGCCATGAAGGAGTACTCACTATTCAAGTCCGTTTTCAACGTCACCCCGATCATCATTGGAATCCTCTCCTGTGACGGGGCCTTTCTCGAATACAACGAGTCGTTGAAAAAAGTCTCAGGCTACGCTGACGACGAACTCAGGAACCTTTCCATCCGGGACATCATCGCACCGGATGACTATGAGGAGGTGGCGAGGAACTTTATGTCACTGGTTCGCGGCGAGCTGGCCTCCCTTCGGATGACCCGCCGGTTCATCTGCAAGGGTGGTGATGTGTTCTGGGCGGATGTCTCATCATCGCCCATCTGCGGGGGGGACGGCGAGGTGAGGGCGGTGACGTGCACCGCCTTTGACATGACCCGCCAGAACAACATGGGGGTGGCCTTGAGGCAGCGCACCGAGTCCCTTGAGACACAGTTCGAGAAGCAGGGCGAGGCCGTGGTGGTTCTGGACGAAGAGATGCGGATCCTCAGGGTCAACCGGATTTTCGAGGAGGCCTCCGGGTACAGCGAAGCCGAGGCGGCCGGAGCGGGGGGGCTTTCGCAGTTCATTCACCGGGAGGACATGGAAACCCTGAAACGGTATCACAGGATGCGTCGTGAGCAGCAGGGCGGTGTGCCGGAGGCCTACCCGTGCCGCCTCATCGACAGCAAGGGTGCGATTCGTGAGCGCACCGTCAATGTCTCCATGATTCCCGGCACGGGCAGGAGCCTTGTGGCCATCAAGGGCTGCATGACCGAGGCGCCCGCCACCCCTCCGGCACGAAACATGGACGAAATTTTCCGATTGATCGCGGAGAACTCCACGGATGTCGTCTTTATCACCGACCTCGATCTTGCCGTGACCTATGTGAGCCCTTCGGTGAAGCGGGTCACGGGGTACACCCAGGAGGAATTCAAGCTGTTGAAGCTCCAGGAGTTTTTCTCCGAAGAATCCTATCTCCGGGCAAAGCAGATGCTCAAGGACGGACTTCTGGGCGAGTACAACGCCCACGTGCCCACTACGATATGCTGGCACAAGGACGGCACCAGCCGGTGGATCGAAACCATCACCAAGCTGATCCTGACGGAGTACGGCCACCCTGTGGGAATTACCGGGGCCTCCAGGGACATTACGGAGAGGAAACAGGCCGAGGAGGCCTTGCGGCGCAGCGAGATCAAATACCGCATGCTCACCGAGGAGATCAAGGACGTGGTCTTCGGCCTGACGCCGGATTTGCGGATCGACTATATCAGCCCGGTGGTCTCGGAATTCAGCGGGTATTCGCCGGAGGAGATGACCCATACCCATATTTCCCGATATCTGGACAATTCCCAGGAGCTCGATACAGCCATCGTGCTTCTGGAGCAGGCCTTTTCGGGGAACCCCAGCACCACCACCTACGACTTCCGGTTCCGGGCCAAGGACCGGCCCGACTTTTACGTGGAGGTCTCCTGCAACCCCATCTCCGAGGGGGGAAAGGTGATTCTCCTTCAATGTGTCGCCCGGGACGTCACCCAGCGAAAGCAGGCCGAGGTCGCCCTGAAGGAGAGGGAACAGCAGCTGAGCGTGGAAAACATCTACCTGAAGCGGTCCATCCAGAAGAGCGAGCGGTTCGGCAACATTATCGGTAAGAGCGAGGCCATGCAGCGGGTCTACGAGTTGATCATCCAGGCGGCGTCGTCCCCTGCCAACGTGGTGATTTCAGGGGAGTCGGGCACGGGAAAGGAGCTTGCGGCCCGGGCGATCCACGACATGAGCCCCAGGGCCGACAAACCCTTTGTACCGGTGAACTGCGGAGCCATACCGGAGAGCATCATCGAAAGCGAGTTTTTCGGGTACAAGAAGGGGGCCTTTACCGGGGCCATATGCGACAAGGCGGGGTTCCTGGACCTGGCCGACGGCGGGACTCTTTTCCTCGACGAGGTGGGTGAGATCGGCCTCAACATGCAGGTCAAGCTGTTGAGGGCCCTTGAAGGGGGCGGCTACACGCCCATCGGGAGCAACCGGGTAAAGCACGCCTCCTTTTCCATTGTGGCCGCCACCAACCGGGACCTTACAGAGCTGGTTCGCACCCGGAAAATGCGGGAAGATTTCTTTTTTCGCATCCATGTCATTCCCATCCGCCTGCCTCCGTTGCGTCACCGGGCCGAGGATATCCCCCTTCTCATCGACCATTTTTTCATGAAGGCGGGGACGGACAAGCCCCTGCCCCGGATTTCCTCCAAGGTCAGGCGGTCGTTCATGGCCTATACCTGGCCGGGCAACGTGCGGGAACTTCAGAATGTCCTCAACCGATTTCTTGCCCTTAACAAGGTCGACTTTACGGGTATGCCCGGAGGAGAGACATCCATCGCCCCCGGAAGGGCCAGGGTCGATACCGTATCGGGTGGTGATTCCTGTACCCTGGCTTCCCAGGTGGAGCGGTTTGAAAAAGAGATCATTCAGAGTCACCTGAACCGGTACCAGTGGAACCGGAGCCGGGTGGCCCAGGTCCTTAAGATCGATCGGAAAACCCTGGCGTCCAAGATTAAGAAATTCAAGATAGCTCCCGTGGATGAGGAATAATTCCCCAATTTACGGAATGTCTCCTCTTTGCAATTTAAGCAATAAGAAAAATCGAATAATTGACGGCTCGTAGAGAAAGGGTGGGGAAATATTCCCCGCCCTTTTTTTTGTTTGAGTACGAACAATGTTTTCCTTTTCTCCTTACTTGCCGCGGTTGAGTTGTCGCGTGCGACAGGTGGCATACTCTGTGCAGTAATCCAAGCAGTGTTCGGAATGCGAAACCACTCATGCGTATCGCCCGGGGCAGCATGCGCCGAACCGATGTTTTTCTATCCCTTGATACAGCTTGAGCAGAACATCCGGGGCGGATGTGCTCGGTGGCAACGTCCCCAGTCTCTTTGTTTGGATCATTTTTTTAAGGAATATCAACCTACTATACTGTGAATTTCAAGGAGGAATGCATGAAGAAGAATGTCCTGTGGCATCTTGCGCTGGCCCTGTTTGTTTTCTTTGTATCGCCGGTTTTCGCCGACGATGCCGGAACCGAGGTTGTTCAGGAATGCCTGGAGTCCCTGAGCAAAGTGGCCTCGCCCGCCAATGTGGTGGCCAGCTCCGGGCGCTTTGAAAACAGGGTACGGATTCAGTGGGACCCCGTTGCCCGCGCCACCGGGTACAGCGTGTTCAGGGCCCGTAACGTGGCAGGGCCTTATTACCCCATCAGCCCTGTATTGAAAGAGGCGACCTTTGACGACACAAAGGCCGACGTGGGGAAGTACTACTGGTACAAAATCATCGCCTGGCGCTACATCTTCCACAGCCCGGCCAGTGAGCCCGCCAACGGGTGGGCTGCCCTCTTCATGCCCAGCGGCGAGGAGACCACCGTGGAGCTGCTCACCCGGGTGATCATGGATATCCCTCACTTCATGCGTATCAAGAAAGCGGCCTCCGAAGTGGAAGAGACCCTGCCCGAGCCCATCGACACCGACGCTTATCTTCCTTCCGGAGACGAAATTTTCTCCTATGTCGAACAGGTGTGTGCCACCGAGCATCGCAGGATCGGTTCCCCGGAGGCCCGGATCGCCGAAGAGTACATCATCGGCGAAATGTCGGCGATTCTGGGGGTGGCAAATGTGGGTGTCGAAGAGGTTGAGTGCGATGTCTACAAGGCCGAGTCCTGGAATCTCCAGGTGGAAGAGGACGGTGTGATGACGGAGTTTCCCGCCTTCTATACGGTGAACACGGGCATGGTCTACGGGGAGAAACCCAACGGTGGGGCCGTGACGGGCTCCATGGTCTGGGCCGGTGAGGGCACCCGGGAAGAGTTCGACAAGCTGGGCAACATCCAGGGCAAGATCATTGTGGCCCAGTGCCCCTTCCCCTCCTTTCCCGTGGGGCTCATCCAGATGCTCTATGACGACGGGTATTACACCTCGGATCCCACCGGGTCTTTCAACCTGCTGACCACCCAGGACCTGACCTTTGTGCGAAGCAACTTTCCGGCGGAGTATACAGAGGAGAACAATCCCAACTCGGTCTACTGGCTCGCCAGCGACCGGGGGGCCGCAGGCCTCGTGCTGGTGCTCAAGGACCATCCCTTTGACATCAACACCCACTGGGGCCCCTATGCGGGCAAGATGAAGGCCATGCCCTGCATGTATGTCTCCCATTACAAGAACGACCGCATCAAGGCCCTTGCCCAGGCCGGGGGCGACGCCACCCTGACCATCACCGGAACCCTGGAGCCGGGCCACGGCCGCAATATCTACGGGATCCTGCCGGGGCAATCCGAGGAGACCATCATCATCAGCACCCACCACGACTCGGCCTTCAAAGGGGCCACCGAGGACGGCACCGGCGTGGGCATGGTCCTTGCCATGGCAGAGACCTGGGCCCAGGTTCCCCCGGACCAGCGTGAAAAGACCCTGCTCTTTATCACCACCACGGGGCATTTCTACGGGGGCAAGGGGTCCCGAACCTTTGCCCATACCCACGCGGAGGACCTGTTGAAAAACGCCGTTCTGGACATCAACCTGGAGCACCTGGCGGCCCGGAACTACGTGGACGACGGGCAGGGCAACGGGGTGTTCCGCAACCGCAGCAGCAGGCTCTCCATCGTCTTTGTCAACGAAAACTACGAAGCCATTGCCACGGCATCGCGGATGATGAAGCGCACCGAGCCGGAGCGGACCCTGCTGATTCCCTCCACCCTCCTGGGACCCGTGCCCCCGGGTGAGGCCGGGCATTACCATATGTATACGGGGGTCGACTTCATTCACTGGATCGGCCAGCCCTATTACCTTCTTACCTCCGACGACACCCTGGACAAGGTGGATGTGTCCCAGCTCCGTCCCCTTGCCAAGGGGATTTCAGGCATGATCGGCACGTACATGAAGATGGATTGACGGCAGGGTCCCGCCCGGCCTCTGCCCCAGGGCCCCTTTGCCCGGTGAATCGCGATGTTGCTGTAGCGCACCCGCTCTGACTCCCTGCAGCTCCCGGATCGGACAGCCCGGGAGACTGCGCAGCCTTCATTCAAATCACAGGAGACCGATACCATGACAGAACCCGAAGAGTTTTCACTGTACCTGAAGCCCACCTTTTTCATTGACTCTGACTGCGTTGAGATTGCGGACTACGCTCGGGAAGCGTGCCGGGGAGCCTATACCGACCAAGAGAAGGCGATTCGTCTGTTTTACGCTGTCCGGGACGATATCAAGTACGACCTGTTCGGCTACGAGATCAATCCCCTGTACATGAAGGCCAGCAATATCCTGAAAAAAGCGAGCGGGTACTGCGTGTCCAAGGGACTGGTCCTGTGCGCTGCGGCCAGGTCCGTGGGGATTCCCGCCCGCATGGGGTTTGCCGACCTCATCAACCACCAGACCCCCGCGAAAATCACCGAGCTGCTCCAGACCGATGTGTTTGCCTTTCACGGGTTTGCCGAGATCTTTCTGGGAGGCAAATGGGTCAAGGCCACTCCGTCCTTTGATCTGGGGCTGTGCGAAAAATCCGGGTACTACATCCCGGAGTTCGACGGCATCCATGACACGACCTACCCGGCCTACACCCTCTCGGGAGAGAAGCACATGGAGTACATCCATTATTACGGCAGCTTTCCCGACCTCCCCGTGTACGATCTTCTCGATTCCGTGAAAAAGCATTACCCCCATTTTTTCAGCAACGGAATGGATGTGACCGTGGACAGCCTGGTGGAGGGCCTGGGCCTGGATATCCGGGACGTGGCACCTGAAAAGAAGCTTCTCTGTATCCCTCCGAGGGCCGCATGACCGGTCTCTGGCGGACCGCGTGCCTGTGCGATGCGGGGCTGAAGCGCTCCAACCCGCACGGGCACACACCTGAAACGTTCTGTGATACCTGAATTCGAGGTTTTTATGCTTTTAACGGAAGAAGAGAGAAAGATGCTGGGGGGCGAGTTCGGCCCCGGAGTCCAGAAGGCCCTGGCGTTTCTGGTTGAATACGGGGAGGCCTTTGACGCCCAGCGGCTGGTTCGGGTGGACAGCGCCCATATTCTGCCGGATCCCGTGCACATGCTTCAGGAGCTCATGGAAGGGGTGGATGTTGTGCCCACCCTGTCCACCATTCACTCCCTGTCTCCCCTTGCCGCCCGATGGGTGACGGAGCTCGGGCTTCGGGAAGACTCGGCGGGCCCGGTGATCCAGGACACGGCAAAGGCCGTGGAACTTTATAAGGGGCTGGGATGCTTTATGACCTTGAGCTGCGCCCCCTACCTCATGGGGAACATGCTGAAAAAGGACAACGTTTTTTCCTGGGCGGGGTCTTCCGGCATCATCATCAACAACTCCCTGTTCGGGGCCCGGGGAAACCGGGATTCAGGCATTGCCATGACCTGTTCGGCCATCACCGGCCGAACCCCCGAGTTCGGGCGCATACGAAAGGACGAGCGCTATGCCGAGGTGGTGGTGAAGTTCCAGAAAGTGGATACGGCAAAGCTCTCGGAAGCCGAGCGGGCGCCATCGGCTATCACGTCGGCGCACTGGCCGAAACACGGAATGTGGTGGTGGACGGGCTGCCGCCCACCGTTCCCTTTGAAAAACTGAAATACCTGCTTTCTCCCATGCCTGTCTCCGGGGCGGTGAGCCTCTGTCATTTGACCGGGATCACGCCGGAGGCCCCGAGCCTTGAGGCGACCCTGGGCAACCGCAAGCCCGATATGACGTTGAGCCTTTCGCCCTTTGAGCTGAAAGATGCGGCGGCCCAGCTCTGTCATTACACAGCCTCGGATGTGGAGGTGGTGGCCCTGGGGTGTCCCCATCTGACCATGCGCGAAATCAGGGATATCGCCATGCGACTGGACGGGAAACGGGTGTCCGACGGGGTGCGGCTGGTCCTGGCCACCAACGAGGGGGTGCTGGAGCTGTGCCGCCGCATGGGGTATGTGGACACCATCGAAAAGGCCGGAGGCCTCGTCATCACTGATTCGTGCATCGCTGTGTTTCCCTTTGCCCACATGAAGGAGCCTGTATCCCGCGTGGCGACCAACTCAGCCCGTTGTGCCCATTACCTGCTTCGCGGGGGGGCCGGCGAGGTGGCCGGGGGAAAGGTGATGGATACGTACTACGGCAGCACCGGTCAATGTATCGATGCGGCCCTTACCGGAACATGGGAGGAACGATGAACATCAAAGGCCACACCATCAAAGAGGGATGCGTGGAAGGGGAGGCACTGGTCCTGAGCATGCCCTTCTCCTTTCTGGGGGACTTCGACCTTACCACCGGCAGGCTCAACGACCTGCACGACCAGGCCGGAGCCAACATTTCCGGCAAGATCCTTGTGTTTCCATCGGGGCGGGGCTCCACCACAGGAGCCCTCATCGGGTTTTACGCCTGCCTGTTCAAAACAGGGCCCCTGGGCATGATCGTACGGGAGGCGGAGCCCGTTGTCGCCATCAGCGCCGTCATGAACAACATCCCCATGATGGATCGCCTGGACATCGACCCCATGGCCGTGATCCGCACCGGGGACTGGGTCTGCCTGGACGCCACCAACCGGGTGGTGAGGGTGGAAAAGAACATGACGTTGAGGGAGGCGGGGTAAGGGCAGGGAAAGCAGGAAAAACAGGAAATAGTGAATAGGAAATAGTGAATAGTGAATAGGGAATAGGGAATAGGGGATAGGGAATAGGGAATAGGGAATAGGGAATAGGGAATAGGGAATAGGGGATAGGGGATAGGGGATAGGGGATGGGGGATAGGGAATAGGGAATAGGGAATGGGGAATGGGGAATGGGGAATGGGGGGCCTTGGTCATCGTTTCGGTCATCAGGGTGTTCTTGATGACACCGTTCCAAGGGCCGATAGCGCGGTAGGGTGCACCCTGTGCACCGTGTTCGGGTCGCCCAAGGTTTCGATTTTAACGAGGTATTCGGGATATGACGGGCTTTTTAGCTTGCCGCCGGGGGCCGTTTTTCATGGCTTCAGCAGGCGCCAGGCGATGGCCTGGGCGAGCACGGCCATGGCCAGGGAGAGGAGAAAGGCCTCAGCCATGGGAAGGGCCGTGAGCGTTCGGTTCAGGGCCATGCAGAAGGCGGCAAAGGAGTAGAGACCGAAGACCATGCCCCGAAGGAGTTTTACCACGTACCCCGTGCCCTGCTTCCGGTGGGAGAAGACGGCCAGGATGGAGCCCATCACCGGAAAGGTGGCGGCAATGCCGCTTGCCCGGGGGCCGATGGTGGCTGAGGCCCAGGTGACGGCCAGCACCAGGAGCACGGCGGCGATCATCCTGTAGGCAAGCTCATGGGGGTGGGAGACCGAGGTTGGTGCTCCGGGGGATGTGGCCGGAAACAGCCTCGGGGAGAACCACAGCACGGCCAGAATAAGGGGAAGGCCGATGCCAAGGGGAGGGAACCAGGCCAGCAGGAGAAGGGCCGACAGGGTGTAGGTCAGAAGGGCCAGGACCAGGGCAATCGGCCAGTTGAACCGCGTGGCGCTCCAGGCGTAGGCCAGGTAAAAGGCGACAAAGGCCAGGACCCCGGACAGGGTTCCGGTGGCTGCGTTTCCGGCAAAGGCCGGGCCGTGCTCCAGGGCAAGAAAGAGCAGGATGGGGCCGGAGATCACCGGGAAGGCGGAGAGCCATCCGGCAACCAGGGCACCCCAGCGTTTTCCCGCGTAAGTAACGGCTGCGATGATGCCGGGGGTGAGGATGAGCTTGAGACCGAGGGTGGGTTGCATGGGCAATACCCGGACGGCAAGTCAGCATTAATACCGGCCGCACGGTCACTGGCGGTCCGGCGCCAAGGGGGACATGACAATGCCGTCCCCCGTGCGGGCGTTCATGACGAGGGTTTACGACACTTCGCGCGTGGGGTCAAGGGGCGTCGTGATGAAAAAATACGGTGCTGTTCCGGGGGGATGGGCGAAGGAACATGGATACCCTGTTGCGCCCGGCATGGAAAGGTGGGGGGCCGACCGCGCCTTGCCTGATAACGATGTTTTGAAAAGAGTACAATATGTCTTGACGCGATCGGGTTTGTCGGCTTACGTTAACGTGAAGTTTAGCTTTGGCCAGAAGGTTGGTTTTTTTGTGAACAGACCGGATTTCCGAAAGGATAGAGACCATGAGCAAGGTGACGCGAGTCGGGATTGTGGGAGCGGGGATGATGGGGGCTGAGATTGCCCTGTGTTGCGCGCAAAGCGGCATGGATGTCATTTTAAAAGAGGTGAGCCAGGACCTGGCGGACAGGGGCAAGGCGGTTGCAGGCAAGATCCTGTCACGTGCGGTGGACAAGGGCAGGCTGGATGGGACGGAAAAAGAGAATACCCTTGCCCGCATCGAAGCAACGGACATGTATGACGGGTTCGACGAGGTGGACCTTGTGATCGAGGCGATTCTGGAAGTGCCTGAAACCAAGCGGGCCCTCTTTGAAGAGCTGGACGTTTTGTGCAAGCCCGAGTGCGTCTTTGCCTCCAACACCTCATCAATCTCCATTACGAAACTGGCCGCCGCGGCCCGCCCCGATCGGTTCGTGGGGCTCCACTTCTTTTCTCCGGCCTCGGTGATGAAGCTGGTGGAAGTGATCCCCGGGCTTGTCACCTCCACGGCAACCGCAGAGTTTGCCATGGGATTCTGCCGGGCCATCGGCAAGGAGCCGGTGAAGGTGAAAAATGTGGAGGGGTTTGTGGTGAACCGCATCCTCCTGGCGCTGATGAACGAGGCCTACAGGCTCCTGGACGAGGGGGTCGCCACCAAAGAGGACATCGACACCGCATGCCGTCTCGGCCTCGGTCACCCCGTGGGTCCCTTTCGCCTGAGCGACAACATCAGCCTGGATCTTCTCGACAAGGTCCATACCATTCTCACCGATACCTACGGCGACCGGTTCAAGACCCCCGGGATTTTCCGCGAACATCTCGACGCCGGGCGCGTGGGGCGCAAGGCCGGCAAGGGGTGGTATGACTACTGATCCCCGGGTTTGTAGGTGGTCTTGCCCATATCTTGCCTGCACGCGGTATTGACACGCGTTTCAAAATCAAGAAGAATACCCTGTAAAACCGTTACCAGTGTAGCCCGGATATTTCACGAGTCGAGTGCACCCATATTCAAGGCATCAGAAGCCTGCAGAAGTCGTGGTTTTATAAAGTCGGAATAACGGTATAGATGGGTGCACTCGGCTCGCCCGAAGGATGAGAAAATCAAACAGCAAACGTTGATTTACATTTTGCATTTTCAAAATAGCTGATATTTTTACTGTAGCCGTCCGAAATCATATTGCTTTCCTTTTGGGTGGCTGTTTTCTCATGAAATATCCGGGGTAGGAGACACATGAATACACATACCATACGATTTCTCTCTCCGCCTCCTCCGCAGACAGCCTGAATTTTTTGGCGTTCTCTGTAGAGTGAGTGGCGATGGCTCCTGATTTGCCCGGTATCCGGGTGTGATTAAGAGAACGGGGGCCGTGCGTGAAATCCGGGCCCCCGGCCATCCGTCCGCTCTGAGTGTGGACTTTCTGCTGATATGTCAGCGGATAAGGAGGATGGTATGGCTCGATTTCAATCGGCTGTTTCGTTGAATGTCTCTGTGTTTTTTCTGATGGTGGGCGTCGGTCTCACCGTTTCATCGTCTTCCGCCCGAATCGGCTGCCCTGTCCGGATCGTATTCCGACGTGGGGTGCCTTGCCTCGTGTTTTGCCCTTCCCTTTGTGTTGCTTCAGGTCCCCATGGGGACCCTTGCCGACCGCTATGGCTGCACATGGTTTCTGGTGGCCGGGTACGCGGTCTGCGGTTTTGCGGCCCTGGCCTATGGTCTGGCCGAAACCCCGAGTATTCTTTATCTGGGACGGTTTCTCCAGGGGGTGGGGGAGGTGCCTGTCTGGGCCCTGGCCCCGGCGCTGCTCTCCATGGATTGGACCGAAGGCCGGGGGAAGATCCTGGGCCTGTACAACGCATCCATGCACCTGGGGCTGACCGCAGGAGGGCTCCTGGGCCTTCTTTTGTGTGACAGCTGGGGGGGCACCGGCGCCTTTTGGTTGCTTGCGGCAACCGGTTTTTCGGGTGGGATCGTGGTGCTTTTGGGCGTGGGGAAAAACGAAGGGACCGGGAGTCCCCGAAGCGGGGGCTGGCACCTGACATCGGCGTGGGCCCTTGTGGCCACCCGGGAGACGCGGGCTGTTTTCTCCGGCGTTGTTCTCTACGGATGCGGTTATGGCGTGTTTCTCACCGTGATTCCCATGTCCCTTGTGGCGGGCCGTGGGGGTGGGGAGAATGCTGTGTCGCTTTTTTTCGTCCTGTTTTATGTTGCCGTGGGGCTGGCCCAGCTTATGGGCGGCGCCTTGTCCGACAAAGCCGGACGCGTGGCGACCATGATCCTGGGGCTTATCCTGGCGGGGAGTTGCCTGCCCCTTGCCGTCTGGGCCAGCGGCCCGGCCCTTTTAGGCTCTCTTGCCATGGCCGGGTTCGGGTTGGGTGTTTTCTGCGTATCGGCCATGGCCGCTTTGAGTGAGTCGGTTCCGATCTCCCGCAGGGGCACCGTCTCCGGTGCATTTTACCTGGCCTGGGGGACGGGGTTTTTTACGGGGCCGATGCTGCTGGGCACGGCTTCGGACCATGGCGGGTTTGGACCCGGCCTGCTCGTTTTTTCCGCGTTGATCCTGGGCAATGCCGGTGTGCTGGCTGCCGGTTTTGGATGTGGCCGGGCTGTGGCCTGACCGGTTTTTTCTGTGCAATCGGTTCCTTTGCCGTGGTGGTGACGTATCACCTTGGCGCATGGACTATCTATACAGTTTTTAAGGAGACAAGATGAATCCACAGGCGTTATCCACCTGTTTCTGCACGCCGGATGTTGACGCATGCCGCGCGTTTTATCGAAAACACTTTGCCGCTTCCATCGCCTTTGATTGCGGCTGGTATCTGAGCCTTCGCTTTGGATCGGATGGCCCCACAGTTCAGTTTATGGAGCCCCGGGGCGACAGGCCTGTCTTTGGCGGAGCCGGGGTGGTCCTGAATTTCATGGTGGAGGATGTGGACGCCGAGCATGCGCGATTGACAGGGGAGGGCCTTGCCGTCCTGAGCCCCCTGGAAGACCACCCCTGGGGCGACCGCGGGTTTTCCGTGGCCGACCCCATCGGAAATGTTCTTTACCTCTATAAAGAGATCGAGCCCACGGAAAGAGACAAGGCGATTCTCAGGGGAGTAGGTCCCGAGCACAGCTGGCATCATGGCCCCAGGCGGTAGAACCGGCCTGGGGTCATGGCTCCGGCCAGCTCGTCCAGGCGTCCTTTGAGGGCCTTGATCTCGTCGAAGTCCTGGGTGCGGAGGAAGGCGTAGGCCATGGCGGCCCGAAACCCGGAGACGCAGAAGGTGATGATGAACTTGTCCCGGGGGAGTTCGTCCACACGGTCGGGAAGCTCATGCAAGGGGATGTGCCGGGCAAAGGAGAAGGTCAGGTGGTCTTTCTCCTCCCGGGTTCGCACATCCAGAAAGAGGAAGTGGTCGTTGCCGATGAAATTTGCGGCGTCGTCCACGGTGATGCCGTATTCCCCTGCAACGAGAAATTCAATGTCCATTTCCCGTAGCACATCGGCAAGGGTTGGGGCGGCGAACAGGTCGTCTGGGGCCATGGTCACCTCGCTTGGTCTATGGTGTGTTAAATTTTGTACCACTTGATGGAGTTGAGCATGATGGGGCTCTCCTCCAGGGCGTCGATGATATCGTAGGAGCGCTTGTCCACGTTCCCCCGGGATGAGAGCTGGAGCCCCAGGGTGAGGCGGGTGACGCCCGTGTCGTAGTCTTTCAGAAGTTCCGTGGAGATGATTCGGAGCCCGTTTTTCTTCATCACCTCGACGGCCCTCTCCGGCTTTTCCCCTTCGGGCAGGGAGAGGGTCAGGTTGCGGTAGACATCCTTTTTATAGAACTGCTCCACGTAGTTGAGCACCGACAGGGAGAAGAGGGCGATGATGGTGGTGGCCACGGAGAGGATATACAGCCCGGCCCCTGCGGCCATGCCGATGGCGCAGGTGATCCAGAGGCAGGCCGCTGTGGTGAGCCCCCGGACGGAGAGGCCGTCTTTGATGATGGCCCCGGCTCCCAGGAAGCCGATACCCGTGACAATTTGTGCGGCGATGCGCCCGGGATCCGTGACCCCCTGAAAGGCCTCGGGTTTCAGCACACCGAAGGTGGAAACCGCCGTGGAGAGCGTCATGAACACCGCAGACCCGGCGCAGACCAGCAGGTGGGTCCGAAGGCCCGCCTCCCGACCGTGGATGTCTCGTTCCAGTCCGAGCAGCCCCCCCAGGGCGGCGGCCGTCAGGATTCGAATGATATACGGTAATGATTCGTTCCACATGTCCAGCATCGGTGTTCCTCTTTGTCTATGTCGAGTTTTAGTGCGAAAACTTTTATTATATTCCATTTTTCTAATAGAGGGTATGGCTTTTTTGCATGTGTCAGTAAAATAGGCCGTGAGCGTGCCTGGGAGGCGGCCATGCCAAGGGCAAGGCGGGGCGTTGCATGGAGGTTCTGCTTCGGGTGTCCGTGGGGGTGAAACCGAGAATAAGCGTAAGGTTGCCTGTTGTTAAGCCATCGGGGCAGGGCCAGGTACCGGTCTGTTCAGCAAGGAAGGAACCTTGGCTAAGGCTTGATTTGGCGAGGGATTTCCATCGTTTTTACGTGATTGCAATTTAGGGTGAATCGTACTATATTCCGGGCCGAAATATGAACGTATGAATGAGCGGGAACGGCATTACCCACACACATACACGCACGAACGGGGCGGCTTGGACGCCAATGCCCGGGCTCGTGCGTTTTTTTGTTTGTCCATGCCATCGACGGGAAGCCGGTCCCTGTTAAACTCACAAGGAGCAACGCGTGTTAAACACTATCATCAACAACCTGAACGGCTTGATCTGGGGCTCTGTCCTCATTTATCTTCTGATCGGCGTGGGGATTTACTTCACCCTTCGCCTGGGATTCATCCAGTTTCGCCACTTCGGGCACATGTTCTCCGTGCTGAAAAAGAGCCGTCAGGCGGACAGCGCCGGGATTTCATCCTTTCAGGCCCTGTGTACAAGCCTGGCCGCCCGTGTCGGCACCGGTAACCTTGCCGGCGTGGCCGTGGCCCTTACCCTTGGGGGGCCCGGTGCCATCTTCTGGATGTGGCTGGTGGCCCTGGTGGGCATGTCCAGCGCCTTTGCCGAGAGCACCCTGGCTCAGCTTTACAAGACCCGAGACGACGCCGGTAACTACCGAGGCGGCCCCGCCTACTATATGGAAAAAGGCCTGGGCATGCGCTGGATGGGTGTGCTCTTCTCCATTTTTCTCATCATCTCCTTCGGCCTGGTGTTCAACGCGGTGCAGGCCAACTCCATTGCCCAGGCCATGGATGTGGCTTTTGGGGTGTCCCCTGCGGTCATGGGGGGAATCCTCGTGGTCCTCTCCGGCATCGTCATCTTCGGCGGTCTTCGCACCATCGCACGGGTGGCCGAACTCATCGTGCCCTTCATGGCCCTTGCCTATTTGATCCTCGCCCTGTTTGTGGTGGGCTCCCAGATTGAAAAGCTTCCGGATGTGATCTCTCTGATTATCAACAGTGCCTTTGGATGGGACAAGGCGGTCTCCGGTGCCCTGGGGTACACCGTGGCCCAGGCCATGATGAACGGCATCAAGCGCGGCCTGTTTTCCAACGAAGCGGGCCTGGGTTCCGCTCCTAACGCTGCTGCTTCGGCCACGCCTTATCCTCCCCACCCCGCCTCCCAGGGGTATGTCCAGATGCTGGGCGTGTTTGCCGACACCCTGGTGATCTGTACCGCAACGGCCGCCGTGATTCTCGTCTCCGGTGCCCTGGAGAGCAACTCCGGCATGAGCGGCATCGAACTGACCCAGAAAGCCCTCTCCTCCGGTGTTGGGGACTGGGGCAACGCTTTTGTGGCCGTGGCGATCTTTTTCTTTGCCTTTACCTCGGTCATCGCCAACTACTCCTATGCAGAGACCAACCTCATCTTCCTTGAGCGAAATCACCCCGGCGGCCTGACGGTGTTCCGGTTTCTCGTCCTGGGCATGGTGATGTTCGGCGCCGTGGCCGAGCTGCCCATCGTCTGGTCCATGGCAGACCTCTCCATGGGGTTCATGGCCCTGACCAACCTGGTGGCCATTGTGCTTCTCTCCGGCGTGGTGGTGAAGCTGGCCAGGGATTACAACAAGCAGCTCAAAAATGGCAAGCTGCCTACCTTTGATGCCAACGAGTACCCCGAGCTTCGTGACCAGCTGGAACCGGGGATCTGGGACGGGAACAGCGACAAGTAACAGTCATTGGCCCTTTTCTGCTGTTTCGGCGAAAAGGGCCTTTGTTTCAGCGCCCCGCCATGCTTTGGCTCCCTGTTGAATCCGTTAAGGGGGCCAAAGGACGACGGGGCGTTTTTTTTTGCTACCCGCTCACCGGCGGGCCGAGTGCATTCATTCCCTCCACGACCATCCTTTCTTGTTATTTCTTCTTTCTACCTGTTCCCTTGCCACTCTCGTAAAGAGGACGGCGCTTCAATGGCACCGGAAGAAGGGTGTTGCTTTTTTGCCCCTGAGTAGATAAAAAATAAACTTCATATTCTGCTTTTCTCAGTAAAAAATATCTGTCTATTGCTTCTCGCGATTTTTTGCGATGTGTAACCCGGGAGGCCTCTTTCCAGCTGTATCCCTCGTTAGGAAACGAACAAGTCAATGTGGGTGGCCTTCGATTACAGAGGGCGGCGAGCCGTTCCTTGGGGTTTGTGTTGCTTTGTGTATGTCGCTTCAGCACTTCATTTATTGAGGATACCAAGACACATGGATAAACGAACGAAGCTGTCCAGAAGGGATTTTTTTAAGGTCTCTTCGGCCCTGGGGGCCACCGGGGCTTTACTGGCGGCAGGGCAGGAGGCGGCGGCCACGCCACTGCATGTGCCGGATTCCGAATACGCACGGGAAAAGGGCGTTCCGGTGCTCTGTCAGATGTGCGCTCAGCACTGCCCGGCAACCGCCTGGGTCAAAGAGGGCAAGGTGGTTCGCCTGGAGGCGAGCAGGGTCCATGAAAATTGGGGGACTTGCGGGCGTGCGCGGGCTGCGGTGAGCGCCCTGTACAGCGAGGATCGCATCAAGACCCCCCTGATCCGAACCGGAGAGCGAGGCAAGGGCGAATTCAGGAAAGCGAGCTGGGACGAAGCCCTGGACCTGGTGGCCGGGAAAATGAAGGCTCTGAGAGACGCTGGAAAAGCGGACAGGGCGGTTCTTTTCTCCCGCTTTACTTCGGCGGCGAAATACGATGAGCTCTTTTTTAACGTGTTCGGGAGCCCCAATATCGTGGGGTACGGGGACACCTGCTTCAGCGTGGTGTCCAGCAGCTCCAGGGCCATTTTGAATTTCGGGGGGCCGGGTTCCCACTCCAGCGATTTTGAACACGCAGACTACGGCCTGGTCATCGGCAAGAACTTAGGGGGTGCCATCATCGCCCACGGGTGGGGCGCTCAGTTCGGGGACGGGTTGAGGCACGGGCTGCCCCTGACCGTTGTGGATCCCCGGCATCCCAATGAGATGGCCCAGGCGACGGCCGAGTGGCTTCCCATCCGGCCGGGGACCGACTATTCGTTTTTGCTCGGGGTGATCCATTTTGTCTTTAAAAAAGGGTATGTGGATGCGGGGTTTCTAAGCAAAACCAACGCAGATGCCCTCATTGACCCGGAAACCCTGCTTCCTCTTTTTGAAGGCGAAGGCGATTCCCCGGGGGATTACCTGGTGTTCGATACGGCGGAGAACAGGGTGAGGCCTGCCCGGGAAGCCCGCGTTCCGGCTTATGGGGGGACCTATGCCTGGGAGGGGAAAACCGTTCGGCCAGCGTTGGCGCTTCTTCAGGAGAGTGCCCTGGCAAACAGTCCCGAGGAGATGGCCGCCGTATGCGGGATCTCCCCAGAAACCATGGAGTCTGTGGCGGACAGGCTCCACGACGCGGCTCCAAAGGCCTTTGTGGAGATCGGGTATCGCTTCACCCGGCACAGCACGGATTTCAGGGCCCAGGTGGCCATCCAGATGCTCAACCTGCTGCTCGGGCTCTATGGGCAGGAGGGGGGAATCCAGAGGAATCGCAACGCCGGACTCGGAGGACTTCCGGTGGACCCGCCGGAGCCCGGCGGCACGAGCATCCTTGCCTGGCACAACGCCCATGACCCGGGGCGCTGGGCGGCAAGCCCTGTGGAGGGCCGCTCCACCGTGGTCAAAGCCTTCCTTGAGAAGAAACCCATGGTCCCGGAGCTTCTTTTTTTCTGGGGCCAGGACCTGGTGGGAGGCACGGCCGGCGGTGCGGATGTGGTGAAGATGATGAAGGAGGTGGAGACCATCGTGGCGGTCTCCCCGTTCTGGCAGGACAGCGTCATGTTTGCCGACGTGATCTTGCCGGGCTGCACCTTTCTGGAGCAGGACCAGCCCCTCTATACCGGTTACAAATCCCTGATCCCGGTCATCGGGGTGAATCGAAAGGCGGTGGACCCGGTGCTGGGAAGCCGGGATGGGTATCGGATCCTCTGCCAGCTCGCCAAACGGGTGCTGGAGCCTGAAGAGTACGATGCTTATTTTCTCCACCTGGAGAAAGAGGGGCTCATGCCCCTGTGGCGCAGTCAGTTCAAGGGCATCTCAGGGCTTACCCCGGACGAGGCCGCGACCCTGCCAGACTCCGTGGAGGCCCTCCTGGAAAAGGGGAGCTGGGGCGGGTCCCGCACCATGGCGGACCATGCCCCCAAGAGCCCCACGGGAAAACACGAGGTCTACAGCTTCTGGCTGGCTGGTATTCATCACCGCCTGGCCACGGAGCATCCGGACTATGGGGCAAGAGATCACGCTTCCCCGTTGTTTCCTCACCTGACCTGCCGCTGGTACGGGAAGAAAAAGGCCCTGGGAACCGACGAGTTCATTCCGGCCTCGGGCTTTTCTCCCCTGGGGTCGTTCTGCGGTGGACAGACCCGCAACAACCCGGTGCTGGTTCCCCTCCATGACGACATGGGCTATGCAAATGTCTTCATCAACGTAGCCCGGGCCCGGAACCTGGGCGTGTCCGAAGGGGACACCGTGGAGGTGTGGCTGGAGGACTACCCCGAAGAGCGTCAGCGGGCCGTGGTCTCCCTGAGCCGTACGGTTCATCCCGATGTGCTCTTCTACTACCACGGCTTCGGCAGGGGGTGCATGCAGACACCTGAAAAACTTCGGTTTGCTCGCCATGACGGTCTGAATATCAATCATTTCGGACGGCTTCAGTTTTCTCCGGGGGTTGCCGGACATCTTCCCCAGGATGTGATCCTTAAATTACGGAGGGCTTCCTGATGCGTCACCTGATGTTGTACGACACCCTTAGCTGCCTGAATTGCTTTGCCTGCATGAGTGCCTGCTCGGCAGAAAACCGCATGCGCATGGCCCGGGATGAGGGCATCCACATCGAACGCTCCTCAAACGCCCTGCTTCCCGAGACCTTTTACTTCACACCGGTCCGGCGGGAGGTGGGGGCGTATCCCAAGGCCCGGGTGGTGGTGGCCTTTCATCATTGTCGTCATTGCGAGCATGCCCCCTGTCTTGCCAATTGCCCCTCCGGGGCCATTGAGCGTCGTCCGGGTGGCCAGATTGTGATCAACGCCTCCGCCTGCATCGGCTGCCGGACCTGCATCGATGTCTGCCCCTATGATGTGCCCCGCTACGATCCCGTCTCCAACACGGCAAAAAAGTGCATCGGATGCTACGACCGAGTGGAATCCGGCAGGCAGCAGGTTTGTGTCTCCGCCTGTCCGGCCGGGGCCCTTGTCTCCGGGTCGGAAGCGGAAGTGATCGCCGAAGGGGAAAAGCGCCTGGCCCGCTATGCCGAGAGGCTGGGCGGGGAGTACATGCTCTACGGCAAGGAGGCGGTCAACGCCACCGTGGGGCGCATCGGCTGGCTGACCCTGGCGCCGAAGGCCCTGGCCGAGGCGTACCTGTTGCCGGAGAACCCCGTGAAGCGAACCATGCAGGCCAGGCAGGGCAGCAAGACCCTGGGGACCATGGGGCTGGCCGGTATCGGTGCCGGTGCGGCCCTTCACTCCCTGCACTGGCTCAGCGCACGGAAAAAGAAGGTACGGGAGGAGGAGCATGGAGAGTAATACCGAGACGTATATTACGGCGTTTAGTGGCATGCAGCGGTGGTTTCACAAACACATCATCCATTTTATGGTGCTGTTTTTCATCACGGGGCTCCCCGTCTTTTCAACGAACTTCAGCTTCCTGGCGTCGATGTTTTCCGCACCCCACGATGCCATCAGCTTTGCCGGGGCAGGAGGGCCCGCCCTTGGGGAAACCCCTGCGGATCGTCTGGCCGGAGGCCTGCAGGTGGCCAGGATCCTTCACCGGGTTACCGCGCTCTTCTTTGTCATGACGGCCCTGCCTTTCTGCCTCACCATGCTGGCTTCCGTGCGAAGATGGAAGATCTGGCCGGAGCAGAGCTGGGGCCCCCGTGCGCTCTTCCGGGGGCTGAAGGAGCTGTGGACGACCTATGTGCGCCTGGAACATGGTCGGTTCGGCAAGTTCAACACAGGCCAGAAGGGGTTTGCCTGGCTCATGATCCTTGCGGTTGCGGCCATCACCGGAAGCGGGATGGTTCTGATGTTCCGGGATCTCTTTTCCCAGGCATTTCAGGAACAGGCCCGGTTTGTCCATGCCGTCTCCTTTGTTTTTATCTCCCTGTTGCTGCCCGTTCATATCTATCCCTGATTCCCATGAACCGGCACGGGCTGCGGGCGATTTTCAGGGACGGCTTGATGAGCGCAGACGCGGTTCGGGAACATCATCCCCTCTGGTATGAAGAGCTCAAGAGGGAAGGTCGCCTGTAAGGCCCAATGTGCCGGCACGATCTTTTGCACCACACCACGTCAACCATTCCAGTGGAGGGCCATGGAAGCCGGGAAACCTGAAAATTTGTCCGATCGCATCGCCACTTACCTTACGGAGAAGATCGTGCGCCTGGAGCTGGCGCCTGGGGAGTGGGTCCGTGAACAGGCCATCGCCGGTGAATTGGGGGTGAGTCGTTCCCCCATCCGGGAGGCGATTCGTAAGGGGGCTGGTGGAGATCGTGCCCCGGTGCGGGGCGCGGGTGAGCCGGGTGACCGAGGCGGTGATCGAAGGGCACGCCGATGTCCTCCAGGTCCTCTACGGCCTGGTGGTGCGCCGCTGAATCGGACGGTGCGGTGAGTCTCACCGCATGCAGTTGGTCCACGCCTACGAACAGATGGCGGCCGCGGCTGAAAAGGGGGATGCCGGCGGCGTCTATGATGCGATTTTCAGTTTTGCCGCCGTCGGTCTGGAGACCGTGGAAAACCCGGTTCTTGCAAGGATCCTCCAGGGGTTGATGCCCAACGCCCAGCGGTTGCAATACCTCTCCCTGGTGGTGGACCGTAAACGATACCTTGCGAAGCTGTCCTATTTCAAAACCATTGTGGAGAGCCTCGAAGCGCGTGATGTGGAGAGGGGCGTCCAGGCCATGGAAGCCTATGTGGCGTCGGAAAAGGCTTACGCCCTGGCATCCTTCGGGGCGTCATCGGCGTCACGGTTGAGATGATGAGAACACGCCGCGTATCCTTGGCTGGTCGAAAGGGTGGGCGGCGGCGTTGTTTTTGGAGGGTGGGCTGATAGTTGTTGAAGGCTCTGTAAGCCCTTGAAAGGCTGTAAGATAAACAGTGTTGATGAGTGTTGACAGGTGTCTTGTCTCTATGTATCAATGACGGTTGTGGATTGTCGACAATTTTAACAGGGAGGCGTTATGGAAACCATGAAGACACAGGCCGATGTGATTGTCGTGGGAACCGGCCCGGGTGGAGCCACCGTCGCCAGGGAGCTGACGGCACAGGGGAAGGATGTGCTGATCCTGGAATGGGGTGATTACAAACCCGTCAAGGGGACCTTCTCTCAACTGGTGAAAAATGCGGGTATTCCAGGCAGAAATATCCTGTTCAGCAACAAGGCCCTCCTTGGTATGGTCCGGGGCATATGTACCGGCGGAAGTTCCATGTTTTACTGCGCCACCGCCTTTGACCCGCCCTTTGAGATGCTTGAGTCCTATGGAATTGATATCCGAGGGGAGGTGGACGCGCTGAAGCGGGAACTCCCCATCGCCCCCCTGAAAGACGAACTCATGGGTCCCGGTTCCCTGAGGCTGATGGAGAGCGCCCGTAACCTGGGCTATGAGTGGAACAAATTCAATAAGCTTATCGACCAGGACGCCTGTCGGCCCGACTGCCTGAAATGTACCTACGGCTGCCCCTACGGGGCCAAGTGGACTGCCCGCGATTACGTGGATGAAGCCGTTGAACAAGGGGCGACCCTGGTCAACGGGGCCAAGGTGGAGAAGGTTATCTTTGAAGGGGACACCGCCATCGGGGTGATATACAAAAAAGGCTTTCAAACCCATTCGGCTTACGCCGACAAGGTGGTCCTTTCCGCAGGGGGCATCGGATCGGCGCATATCCTTCGGCACAGCGGGCTCTACAGCGCAGGGTACGATTTTTTCTTTGATCCCCTGGTGATGGTGTTCGGCTCTGTGGGCGGCCTGGGCAGCAAGGGCGAGACCCAGATGACCGCGGGTGTCCATATGGAAGATGAGGGGTATCTTATGGTGGACCTTCACTTTCCGACCCCGGTTTTTGCCGCCCAGATCGCGCCGAAATTGAAATTTCACCGTATGCTCTCCCGGCCCGATACCCTCATGGTGATGATCAAGATCAAAGATGAGCTCGGGGGGCGGCTTACCTGGAAAGGGGGCATTCGGAAGAGCATAGGCCCCGGGGACCACCTGAAGATGAAGACGGGAGTGTCCCGGGCAAAGGCCATTTTGAGGCAGGCCGGAGCCAAGGGTGTCTATACGGGCTGGAAGGTGGCCGCCCATCCCGGAGGGACCGTCAAGATCAACCACATGGTGGACTCCGACCTGAAAACACCTCTACGTCTGCGACTGCTCTGTGGTGCCGGAGGCCTGGGGACTTCCTCCGACGCTCACCCTCCTTGGCCTGGGAAGACGCCTGGCAGCTCACCTGGCCTGATTGTCACCTTCCCCCCCCCTTTGCCTTCCTTTATCCCAAACGGCGCTGACCGGAACGCTAATCGCCTCCGTGCTGCCGTCACAGCCCGGTTTTTTCCCGGGTCCTCCCCCCCATCTTGAACAGTGGCCGTCACGGCCCCGGTGATCTGTCTCCCAGGAAGATATTGACAGGCACGGAAGCTTCATAGTAGGTGAGGTTGAACGTTTAACCTATCGGGGGAATCACCATGGCAGCAACCATCAAAGAGATCGCCAAACGGGTCGGGGTGTCCATTGCCTCGGTCTCCCTTTACCTGAACAACAAAGAGACGACGCGGGTCAGTGCCTCCACCAAGGAGCGTATCGACAAGGTGGTGGACGAGCTCAATTACCGCAAAAACATCTTTGCCAGCAGCCTGGGGCGACACGAATCCAAGATCACCGGTGTGATTATTCCCACTTCGCTTCCCCTGTTCGTCAATGAGTTTACCAACGCCATCCTGGCGGGCATTCAACAGGTCCTCTCGGAAAGGGGATACAGCATGCTCTTTTTGCCCGTTAACGGAGCCTCCTCCGAGGAGATCGTGAAAGACCAGCTTCAAAACAGCGCGGGATGCGACGGGTATTTTCTCTTCAGCACGGGCTTTTGCTCCACCGAGCAGGTGCACCGCAACATCGCCACCCTCCAAAACAGCGGCAAGCCCTTTGTGACCATCAACATCCCGGAGCTGGACCTGCCCGTTCATCAGGTGATCCTCCAGGACCTGGACAAAGCCTCTGGGGCTTCTTTCCTGATCGATCAGGGGCACCGGGAGATCGTTCTGCTCCTGGGCCGCGAGAACGACGTCAACGCCCTGGGAGTGATCGATGCCTACAACGCGTGCTGCCGCGAGGCGGACATCGCGGTGCGCGGGGAGAATATCTGCTACGGGGACTACCAGGCCGAATCCGCCTACCTGGCGATAAAAGAGCGACTGGCCACCGGGCCGACGCCCACGGCCATCTGCTGCATGTCGGACCAGATGGCCATGGGAGCCTATGCCGCCGTTCAGGAGGCCGGGCTCCGCATCCCCGAGGATATCTCCGTCATCGGGCGCAACAACGTCACCTTCTCGCCTTTTCTCTACCCGGCCCTGACCACCGTGGACCTGCACATGGCCGATGCCGGAAAGAGCGCGGCCGAGCTCCTGCTCAACGTGGCCGCAGGGGAGGTGACCTCCACCTGCCACAAGGTGATGATCCGCAGCACCCTGGCAGAGCGGGCGTCGGTCCGGACTTTGGGATAGGTATCCGTCAAGTTGCAGTACGCTTAACCCGGATATTTCATGAGAAAACGATTGGGCTAAATTAATAAGTTATTATTACGTCTGGTTACTTGGAAATATTTAGATATTTCGTAACTGTTCAGTTGCCTCCGGCGGGTCGCTTTTTTGAAAAAAAGCTCCGCAAAAAACGTTTCTAATGCACCCGTGCTTCGTTTTGATCGCCCCGAAGGGCGATCAAAACGAAGCACGGGTGCGAAAATGTTGGAATTGTTTTGGCGAAGCCTGACCTGTTTATCAAACTTTTTAAAAGTTTGGCCCCCGGCAGGGCCGCCGGAGGCTTGTTTTTTTGAAAAACCATATTGAGGTGTATCCAGAGCGGCCCTGCCGAGAGGGATTCGGCGCAAAGGGGCCGTTTTTTCATTTGTTTTACGTGACAGGATTTTTTGTTTGAAAAGGGGACAGTGAGGATGGATGGACAGGGTATAGGCCAAGGGCGGCTCAGCACCTTTTTTAAGTGTTCCGACTTCGGGACTGATCTGAAAACAGAACTCATCGCAGGGTTTACCACCTTTGCAACCATGGCGTACATCATCGCGGTGGTGCCCGGTATGCTCAGCTCGGGCGGGGTGCCCAAGGGGGCGGCCTTTACGGTCACCGTGGTGATGACGGTGCTGGCGTCCCTTGTCATGGGACTCTACACGAACCGGCCTTTTATGCTGGGGCCGGGGCTTGGCAGCGTGGCCATTTTTTCCTTTACCCTGCTCAAAGGGGGTGTCCCTTTGAGCATCGCATCGGGCATCGTCTTTATCAGCGGGGTGATCTTTATCCTGGTATCGGTGTTCGGGGTCCGGGAGTTTATCGTGACGGTGATTCCTCCGAGTGTGAAGGTGGCCGTGGGCGCAGGGATCGGCCTGTTCATCGCTCTTTTGGGGTTCAAGCACGCGGGGATCATCGTGGCCAATCCGGGCAAGAACGTCCTGGTCTTCGGGGACCTCACTTCGGCCAAGGCCCTTCTCTCCATCCTCGGGTTTTTCCTGGTGCTTTTCTTTACCGCCCGCAAGGTCAAGGGAGGCATCATCTTTGCCGTGCTCCTCACCACGCTGGCGGGCATCCCCTTCGGGGTGACCAGGCTTCCTGGGAGTCTGGTGTCCATGCCGTCGGGCATCGATTCCATGATGTTCAACCTCGACATCACAGGGGCCCTGAGCCCGAAATATCTTCCCTATCTCCTGGCGTTCTTCATTCCCGATTTCTTCTCCACCCTTGGGACTCTCCTTGCCGTGGGGGCACAGGCCGGGTACCTGGATGAGAAGGGTGATATGCCGGGCATCGACAAATGTTTTTATGTGGACTCCGGCGCCACCGCCTTCGGGTCCTTTTTTTCCTGCCCGGTGCTCACCACCTATCTGGAGTCCTCCGCCGGGGTGGAGGCAGGGGGCCGAACCGGCCTGACCACCGTGACCGCCTCCTTCTTTTTTCTGCTGACACTCTTTTTCTCGCCCATTGCCCTGATGATTCCGTCCTGCGCCACCTCTCCGGTGCTGATGTACATCGGTATCTCCATGCTGGGCTCCATGCGAAAAATCGACTACAGCGACATGACGGAATACATCCCCGCCTTTGTCTGCGTGACGGTGACCATCTTCTCCTTTAACGCGGGCAACGGCATCGCAGCGGCCCTGGTGGTGTTTGCCTTTTTAAAGCTCGTCACCGGATCGGTGCGGGATGCCCACTGGTCGGTTTACGCCATCGCCCTTCTCATGATCTACTATTTCAGGATCATCGCAACTCACTGATATGAAAATGATGTAACCATTCAGCGCGCCTCCTGCGGAGCCTTGAAATGATGGCTTAAGACCTGTTTGTCCAATTTTTCAAAAGGTTGGACCCCGGCAGGGCCGCCGGAGGCATGTGGGGTTGAATCGTTGCAAAATGATAAAAAAAAGGAGGCGGACACCATGGTTGTGGATGCCCTGTTAAAAGATGCCCTGGTGTTCAACGTTTTTCTCAAGCGGTGGGACCGCTGCGACGTGGTGATTCACCGGGGGCGCTTTTTGTATGTCGGCAAGATGGAGGGCATGGGCTTTGAGCCTGAAGAGACCCGGGACTGTGGAGGAAAACCTCTGATTCCGGGGCTCATCGACATCCACCTGCACATCGAAAGCACCCTGTGCACCCCGGTGCCCTTTGCCCGGGCCGTTGCGGAGCGGGGGGTGACCACCGTGGTCTCCGAGCCCCATGAGATCGCCAACGTTTTCGGGATTCGGGGCATCCAGGAGATGATCCGGGTTTCCAAGGGGGCGGCGGCGGATGTCTACTACGGGGTCCCCAGTTCCGTGCCCGCCACCTCATCTGATCTGGAGACCTCCGGGGGCGTGGTGGGCCTGGAGGAGCTGGACCGGCTTTTTCGGGACGAACCGAAGGTCATCTGCCTCGGGGAGGTGATGAACTGCCCGGAGCTCATCGCCATGGGCCCGTCCCGTGCCGCAGAGTTCATCGACTACATGCGAAGGGAGCAGCCCTTTGCCGCCGTGGAGGGGCACTGCCCCTCCTACAAGGGCCTGGACCTTGCCAAGGTGCTCTACATGGGCGTGGACTCGGATCACTGCCTTCAGGACCCCGAGGGCCTGGAACAGCGCCTGGCAAACGGCATGTTTGTGGAGATCCAGGAAAAAGCCGTGACCCCGGAGATTGTCGACTGCCTCCTGGCCCACGATACCGACGGTCTCTTCTGTTTTGTCACCGATGATGTGCCCCCCAACGTCCTGGCGGAAAAGGGGCACCTCGACCATGTGGTGAGAAAGGCCCTTGAGGCGGGCATGCCCTTAGAGAAGGCTGTCATCGCCGCCACCTGGTCCCCGGCCCGCCGCATGGGATTTCGGGACAGGGGGGCCATTGCACCGGGCAAGGTCGCCGATGCCGTGCTCCTGGCCGACCGGTCAGCAGATTTTACCGTGGAGGAGGTCTTTAAAGGCGGAGTCCCCGTGTCCTGGTGCCAAACGGCAGAGGCTGGCTGTGGCGAAACCTTTCCCGAGGATTTCTACCAAAGCATCCGCCTGCCCGAGGAACTCCCGGACACCCTGTTTGAGCTGGCGGCCCCACAGGGTGCTTCAAAAGTCTGCTGCCGCACCATGGAGAAGAACAATCTCACCACCTACACCCGTGAAGGGCGACTCACGCTACCTGTGGAAGAGGGCAGGGGGTGCTGGGAGGAGGCGCCCTGCAACCTGGCCCTTGTCATCGAGCGCCACACCGGAAAGGCCGGGGCAGGCAAGGGGATCATGACCGGGTGCATCTTTCAAGGGGGCGCCGTGGCCACCTCCTATGCCCACGACAGCCACAACCTGCTGGTGGCCGGGGACCGGGCCTCGGACATGAGATGGAGTCCGCGCCCAACCAGGGCGGGATCTGCGTGGTCCGAAAAGGGGAGGTGGTGGCCTCCCTGGCCCTTCCCGTGGCAGGCCTCCTCTCCGAAGACCCCATGCCCGAGATTGCCGACCGGGTCGCCCGGATCCAGCAGGCCATGGAAGAGCTCGGCTTTGTCCATCCCAACCCGCTGATGTCCTTTGCCACCCTTACCCTGCCGGTGAGCCCGGCCCTGAAGCTTACGGACAAGGGCCTCGTGGATGTCCGGAGCAGCACCCTGGTGGAACTGTTCGTAAAAGCAGCCTCCGGCGGCGAGGTGAGCCACCTCGAAAGCTGATTGCCTTAGCGCTTTGCCCTTCGTTCCTCAGGGCAAAGCGCTAAGGCCTACGACTCGGGCTTCGCCCGACATGAACGTTGAGGGTTTATGCAGACTGCCTCACACCTCAGGACTGACGCTAAGCGCCTTGATGACCGGAACGTTTTTGCGGAGTTTTTTTCAAAAAGCGACCCGCCGGAGGCAAGTGAATCGTTACCAAAAAAAAGGCGGTATCCGAATCATCGGATACCGCCTTTTTTATGTCGTATGGGTGGCGTCTGCCTCAGCCGTGCGAGGGACTTAGGCCACGGGAACGATCCAGTTCAGGGGATCTTCGGAACGACCGAACTGGATGTCCATGAGGTCGTTGAAGATGCCGGAGGAGATGGGGCCTGCGCCGCCGTCGCCCACGGTGATCTCGCGGTCGCCGTATTTGATCTTGTTGACCGGGGAGATGACCGCTGCGGTGCCGGAGCCGAAGACCTCCTGGAGGCGGCCTTCTTCGTGGGCCTTGAACACCTCGTCAATGGAGATGCGTTTTTCCGCGACTTTTTTGCCCTGGTGGCGGGCCAGCTTGAGCACGGAGTCCCGGGTAATGCCTGCCAGGATGCTACCGTTGAGCTCGGGGGTGACGATCTCGTCGTCGATGACAAAGAAGATGTTCATGGAGCCCACCTCTTCGACGTATTTGCGCTCCACGCCGTCAAGCCAGAGCACCTGGGTGTAGCCTTCGGCCTGGGCGATCTCGGTGGCGTAGAGGCTGGCTGCGTAGTTGGCGGCGGTTTTGGCAGCGCCGAGGCCGCCGCGGACGGCACGGACGTGTTCCGGAGAGACCCAGATCTTCACCGGATTGAACCCTTCGGGGTAGTACGCGCCCACCGGGGAGAGGATGATCATGAACCGGTGGGTGGGGGAGGACTTCAGGCCGATGTAGGGGTCCATGGCGATGATGAAGGGACGGACATACAGCGAGGTGCCGGGAGCAGAAGGGATCCAGCCCTTTTCCATGCTGAGGAGGGCCTGGAGGGCCTCCAGGCAGTCGTCCACGTTGATCTCGGGGATGCAGAGGGCGTGGGCGGAACGGTTGAGGCGCTCGAAGTTGTCGCGGGGACGGAAGAGCTGGGCGGAGCCGTCTTCCTTCTTGTAGACCTTCAGGCCTTCGAAGATGGTCTGGCCGTAGTGGAGGACCATGGTGGCGGGGCTCACCTCAAAGGGACCGTAGGGCACGATGCGGGCGTCGTGCCATCCGATGCCTTCGGTGTAGTCCATGCAGAACATGTGGTCGGTGAAGATGGTCCCGAATCCCAGGTTGGATTCATCGGGGTGTGCCTTGGGCGTGTCGATTTTGTTGATGGTGATATCCATGGAAGACCTCAAAAAAGTCATGGCAATGGCTGTGACATGCGCGGCCATTGAAGGTTGATATATCAGTATGGCGAAACGCCATGCAGAGTGAACCGTGTGTCGGGGGCAGGGCAAGGGTTGCAGTGACAGGTAAGCCGTATCGGATTTTGAATCATGTCCTTGAAAATTGATGATTTTCAGGGACGGCTCGTCACGCAATGTCTTTGCCGGGTGCCTCAATATGTTTTCGGATGCGCAGAACGGACAGGCTCTGGCCATGGGCCGGGGTAGAGGACCAAACGGCTGGGTGTCGAATCGGTCTCGGCATGGTGACGCCTTGAGCGGCAAGTGCGCACAGGTTTTAAAATTTAGATAGCGGTATCCGAGGGGTAAATCAAGAAGAATGTGGCCAATGTCCTTGAAAAACGCATATTAACAAAGTTTTCGGCCTGGGACGGACCAACTTGCGCAAAGGGGCTTGACAAGGGAATTTGGTTTGCGATATTGCTTCTTGATTGATCTTGACGTTAACGTCAAGTGAAAGGCAGCCCAAGCAATGTGAAAGGATACGGCAGCTTCCTGATTCAGCACGCTTTTCCGAGGGTAGACGGAAGGACGGCGCAGGTGGTATCGTATCCCCCTGGCCCGGAATGATTCCGGGTCGGATATCTTTGGATATTCTGCACCTTCCCGGGCGCTATCGGGCAGGTGCCAGGCATGATCAAGGCACATCACGTGCTGAAAGTGGTGAAACATGAGACAGGACATCATTGAAATCCGTTGGCACGGCCGGGGAGGTCAGGGTGCCATCACAGCCGCCAAGGTTGTGGCCAACGCCGTGTTCAAGGCAGGCTACAAAGGTGTGGTTATGGCCCCCACCTTCGGAACGGAGCGCAGGGGAGCCCCCGTTTTCACGTCCCTGAAGATCTCCCGGGAGAAAATCTACGATCTCTCTCCCATTGAAACCCCGGATATGGTTGTGGTTCTAGACCACACCCTCCTTGAGGAAGTGGACGTCACCCATGGCCTGAAGGACGGGGGGCAGATTATCCTCAACACCCCGAAAGCCATAGACACCTACGACTTCGGCGCCCACAAACTCTCCATCTCCGATGTGACGTCCCATGCCCTGGAGGCCGGCCTGGCCCCCGGCATCGTCAACACCGGGATCATCGGTGCCTTTGCCAAGGCCACCGGTCTGGTGAGCCGTGACCTTTTGAGGGAAGCCATCCTCAACGAGTTTTCCGTCATGAAGCCCGAGGAGAACGCCCGGGCGGCCGCCCTTACTTATGATCGCACAGTCATCGGAGGTGCCTGATGTCCAAAGACGCATTCTGCAACATGATCTCTGTCAGTGAACCGGGCCCCGGGGACGGGGGCAACACCGGATCCTGGCGGGTGGTTCGTCCCGTCATCGATACGGAGAAGTGTATTCCCGCCAAAACCGGGAAGCCGTCGTGTTTCAACTGCTGGCTCTACTGCCCCGACGCGGTGGTCACCAAGACCATTCCGCCCACCATTGATTATACCTACTGCAAGGGGTGCGGCATCTGCGCCGAGGAGTGTCCCGCCGGGGCCATCTCCATGGTGCCCGAGGCGAGCTTTACCAAGGAGGAGAAATAGACCATGCATGTGATTGAATCAGGCAACGTGGCTGCCGCAACTGGGGTCAAACTGGCGAGGACCCAGGTAATCGCCGCCTACCCCATCACGCCGCAGACCCCTCTGACGGAAAAATTGTCCGAGTTCGTCGAGTCCGGTGACCTCCCTGCCGAATACATCCCCGTGGAGAGCGAGCACAGCGCCATGGCCGTGTGCATCGCCTCCTCCACCGCAGGGGCCCGCTCCTTTACCGCCACCAGCGCCAACGGCCTGCTCTACATGAACGAGCAGCTCCACTGGGCGGCAGGGGCCCGTCTTCCCATCGTCATGTGTGTGGCCAACCGCGGCGTGGGCGCGCCCTGGACCGTTTGGAACGACCACCAAGACACGGTGAGCCAGCGTGACCTGGGCTGGATCCAGCTGTACTGCGCCGACCACCAGCAGATCCACGACACGGTGCTCAAGGCCTTTAAGCTGGCCGAAACCGTGAGCATCCCCGTTATGGTGTGCTACGACGGCTACCTTCTGTCCCACACCTACATGCCCTTTGACGTGCCCGAGCAGGAGAAGGTGGACGCCTTTCTGCCCGGCTTTGAGCCCACCCATTTCCTGAACCCGGAAAAGCCCCGGAACTTCAACACCGTGACCCTGCCGGACGTGCGGCCCGACCTCCACGGCAACACGGCCCCCGGTTACATGGAGATCCGCAAGACCCTGCACACGGACCTGCGCGCGGCCCTTTCCGAGATCGAAAAGATCGACGGCGAGTTCGGCGAGATCTTCGGCCGTGGCGGCGAGCCCTTCCTGGAGCCCTACCGCTGTGAGGATGCCGACTACGTGACTTTCTGCATGGGATCTCTCTCCTACCAGCTCCGCGACGTGGTGGATGCCATGCGGGAGGAGGGAATCAAGGTGGGTGTCATGGGCCTGAAGGTCTACCGGCCCTTCCCCGACGCCGCCGTGCGCGAAGCCCTTTCCGCGTTCAAGGGCGTCATCGTGCTTGAAAAGGCTCTCTCCTACGGCAACCAGGGCGCTCTCTATGCAGACGTCAAGTCCGCGCTCTACAGCGCCGAGACCCGGCCGTTCGTGCACAACTACATCGTGGGCCTTGGGGGCCGGGAGATCAAGACCCAGCACCTGTACGACGCCCTGACCGAATCCATCAACAAAGAAGCCGCCGTCGGGGATGAACCCCGGTGGATCGGCCTGAAGCTGTAGAGGGTGGCTGCCATGGATAACGAGAAAAAAACAACGATTTTGAGCCTGACGGATGAAGAGATCATGAATCCGGGCAACCGCGCCTGCTCCGGCTGCGGTCTGGGCATCGTGTACCGCACCGCCCTGAAAGCCCTGGGCAAGGATACGGTGTTGGCCGTTCCCCCCAGCTGTCTGACTGTTCTCCAGGGGCTCTACCCCGTGGCCTCCACCAAGCTTCCTTGCGTGAACGTCACCTTTGCCTCCACGGCCGCGGCCGCCACCGGCGTGCGGGCAGCCCTGCGCGCCACCGGGCGGGATCACTTGAATGTCGTGGCCTTTGCCGGCGACGGCGGCACCGGGGACATCGGCATCCAGGCCCTCTCCGGCGCCTGCGAGCGCGGTGAGGACATCATCTACATCTGCTACGACAACGAAGCCTACATGAACACCGGTGTGCAGCGTTCCGGCACCACCCCCAAGGGCGTCATGACCACCACCACCCCCATCAAGGGCAAGCTCCAGCACAAAAAAGACGTGCCGAGCATCATCGCCGCCCATGGGATCGATTACGTGGCCACGGCTTCGGCCGCCTACCCCCTTGATCTCTACGACAAGGTGAAGAAGGCCGCCTCCATGAAGGGCGGGACGCGCTACATCCACGTCCACACCCCATGCCCCTCGGGCTGGGGCTTTCCCACCCGCAATACCGTGAAGATCGGCAAGCTGGGGGTCACCACCGGCCTGTTCGACCTCTACGAGATCGTCAAGGGCGAGTTCTCCCTTACCGGTGAGTCTGCCAAGCGCGTGGGCAAAGAGCGCACCCCCGTCACCGAGTACTTCCAGACCCAGCGTCGCTTCAGCTCCCTCTCCGATGCGGTGATCGAAGAGATGCAGGGCATGATCGATACGAAGTGGGCCAATTATACGGCATAGAACCACTCGAACGACTGTGAAACACACAAACGGGCACCCTTCGGGGTGCCCGTTTTTTATTTGGGGGAGAGGGTGCCGGGGATTTGCGCGGCGAAGGCGGTGCAGGGGGCGCACTCTACGGATCAGTAGCCAGGGTTGCTGCGGGGGAATGGTAGGGTGCGCCGTGCGCACCGATTGACGAAAAAGCAGCCTCCGGCGGCCAGGTGGGGGCACCTGGAAACCCTATGGCGAATGCATGGAGGCATCCATTATGCCATCGTTCTCGGGCATTCGCGTGATGTATGACATGGGGCAACCGTCTTTGCAGGCGAAGACGGATTAAACGTTGGCCTCCGGCAGGGCCGCCGGAGGCCAAATTTCTATACCATCCCTTAGTTTTTCAGGCTGTGGATGGGCGCCGGAATGCGACCCCCGTGGAGAACAAAGTCGTTGCGGCCCTGGCAGTTTTTCACGTCGATGATGGTGGCGTGGCCCAGGAGGCCCCCGTAGTGGGCGCTCTCTCCGGCCACTTTGCCGGGCACGGGGATGAGGCGGCAGGCGGTGGTCTTGTTGTTGATCATGCCGATGGCCATCTCGTCGGCGATGATCCCTGCAATGGTCTCCTCGGAGGTGGCACCGGGGATGGCCACCATGTCCAGGCCCACGGAGCAGACACAGGTCATGGCTTCGCTTTCGATGTTGCAGCCCTTCGGAGGCTTCTTCAATGTTCAGGTCCTCGCTCACAGGGATAAAGGCGCCGGAGAGGCCGCCCACGTGGGAGCTTGCAAAGGCGCCGCCTTTTTTCACGGCGTCGTTGAGCATGGCAAGGGCTGCGGTGCTGCCCGGTGCGCCGATGCTGATGAGGCCCAGGCTCTGGAAGATTTCGCCCACGCTGTCGCCCACGGTGGGGGTGGGGGCCAGGGAGAGGTCCACCACGCCAAAGGGGATGTCGAGGGTCTGGGCCACTTCGCGGCCGATGAGCTCGCCCACCCGGGTGACCTTGCAGGCCGTGCGCTTGATGATTTCGGCGATGTCGCCCAAGCCCAGGTTGGGCTTGGCTTCCACGGCGCGGTCGATGGCACGCTTCACCACGCCGGGGCCGCTGACCCCCACGTTGATGACGGCGTCGGCTTCGCCGGTGCCGAGGTAGGCCCCGGCCATGAAGGGAACGTCCTGGGGGATGTTGCAGAAGACGCAGAGTTTGGCCACGGCAAGGCCGTCTTTGTCGGCGGTGAGGGCGGCCCCGCGCTTGATGGCCTGGGCCATGAGGAGCACGGCGTCCATGTTGATGCCTGCCCGGGTGGAGCCCACGTTCACCGAGGCACAGATGCGCTCGGTCTGGGTGAGGGCCTCGGGGATGGCTTCGATGAGGGCCCGGTCCCCGTTGGCCATGCCTTTTTCCACCAGGGCGGAAAAGCCGCCGATGAAGTCCACGCCCACTTCCACGGCAATGTCGTTCAAGGTCTTGGCGATCTCAACCATCTGGTCGGCGTTGAAGGGGGCGGCCACAACGGCGATGGGGCTGATGGAGATACGTTTGTTCACCACCTCGATGCCGTATTTGTCTCCGATGGCGTTGCAGGTGGCCACAAGGGGGCCGGCAAGGCGGGTGATTTTTTTGCGCAGGTTGGACTTGAAGGTCTCCAGATCGTGGCTGGCGCAGTCAAAGAGGTTGATCCCGAGGGTCACGGTACGGACGTCGAGGTGCTCGTATTTGAGCATCTCCACGGTGGATATCAGTTCGTTATCGCTAAGCATGGTCTGTTCCTGACATGTTTTTTTGCTTCATTGTAAAAAGACGGCGGTGGTTCACACTCAAATGCGGTTCACCGTGTCGAAGATGTTCTTGTGCTGGAAGGTGAGGGCCAGGTTGAGGCTGGCGGCCTTCTCCTTGAGGGTGGCGGAGAGAATGTGTCGGTCCACGGTGTCCGGGACCAGGATCTCGTAGACCATGATGTTTCGCTCCGGGTTGTCCCCGCCTTCAAACACGGCCGTCAGGTTGATGATGTTGACACCCGCTTCGGCGATGACATTGGAGATGTCGTACACCAGCCCCTTGCTGTCCGGGCCGATGGTGGTGATGATGAAGTGCTCGCCTTCACACTCGACCTGGGGTGCGTTAACGTCCAGAGGGCTGATGTGGACCTGGAGGCCATCTTCCTGAAAGGCGCCGTTGAATGCCTCGGTGACGGCTTCCAGATCGGTACCCGTCGGCATGGAGACAATGTAAAGACCCGCAAATTCGGACTGAAGGATGGTCTGGCTGACATTTTCTATGTTGCAGTCCAGCTGCAGAAGAACCCGGGCCACCGATGAGACGATGCCGGGCCGGTCTTTTCCGATTACCGTGATGATGATCTTGCTCATGTGTACAACCTGACTCTGTGATGTTGGTGTGGCCGCCCGAAGGGTCGGTCACCGTAAGAAAATGGGCTGTCGGGAACGTCTCGTTCCGTGCCTTTCGGCAAGATATGGGTTTGTGATTGCGTAAATCAGAAGCCCGATCCGTGATTTCAGCCTTGAAATATCAATCGCGTCGTTCCCTTCGGGTTGACACGATGTGTGTTATGTACCATGAACCCATCAGCATGAACACCATTATTATTACCAAATAGCGGCTTTTCGGGGTGGTGGGGGTGGAGGGCGCAAGGGGCGTGGCCTATGGTGTTGCGGAAAACCTCAATGACCGGGCTGTGATTCGAGACTCCCTGCTGTTTCAAGGGTCAAATGCCTCTTTAAACCGAGATTGCTCTGCGGGATAGGATACCTCATGAAAAGTGGGTTGCGTATTTACGCAGTGGGATGAGGGCGGGTGCCGGGCCGGGCGGAATCCATGATCCTTATGGAGGAGCTGTTTCTGCGGGCTTTCCTTTTTTGTGGAGGAAATGTTGGGGCAGGGGTTGAAAAATCCGTGATCCTTTTTACAATATGCTTGATACAGTGGGTATAACTTTCATGGATCCATGGGGGAGGCCGGATGCTCGGCAAGGCCTTGAGGGTGATTCATAAAGGGCTCTGCTGTCGGTACGATATGGACGAAACTTAAAGGAAACCATTCAATCCGACCTCTAAAGACTGGAGAGTTGTGGCACAGGAGATACCATGCAGATCGTGACGACCCACAAGGGGACCGACTTTGACGGGTTGGCCTCCCTTATTGCCGCCACCATGATTTACCCGGATGCGGTTCCGGTTCTTCCCAAAAGCGTCAACGCCAATGTTCGGGCCTTCATGGCCATTCACAAGGATCTGTTCGAGATCCTCCACCCACGGGAGATCAACCTGGATGAGGTGACCCAGCTTATTGTGGTGGACACCAACAGCTGGAAGCGCCTGGACGGGTTTGCCCCTCTGCAGGAGCGGGACGATCTCACCATTCATATCTGGGACCATCACCACGGCGGCGACATCAAGGCCGACATGGTTCGAAACGAGGGATACGGCTCCGCCGTCACCCACCTGATCCTCGAACTGGAAGCCCGACGCATGGTCCTCACCCCCATTTTGGCGACCCTGTTTCTCATCGGCATTTATGAGGACACCGGAAGCCTCACCTATCCTTCCACCACCCCCGAAGACGCCCGGGCTGTTGCCTGGCTCCTGGATCGAAAGGCCGATCTCTCCGTTTTAAGCGGTTTTCTTAAGCAGGTGTACGGTGAAAAACAGAAGTCCGTGCTCTTTGAGATGATGAAGAACCCGGAGAGGCGCAAGGTCAACGGGTACACCCTCTCCTTTGCGGCAGTGCCCATCGAGGGCCATGTGGCCAACCTCTCCGTGGTGGTGAACATGTTCCTGGACCTGGAAAACAGCGACGCGGCCTTCGGCGTCTTCTACGACGGGGAGGGCAGCAAGTGCATGATCATCGGTCGCAGCACGGCCGAGAACCTGGACATGGGAAAACTCATGCGTACCCTGGGGGGCGGCGGCCATCCCGGGGCAGGGGCCGCCCAGTTCAAATCCGATTTCCACAACCCCGATGCCGTTTTTACCATGCTCTGCAACCTCGTGGAGAACGACCAGGTGGCTTCGGTGCAGCTTGGGGATATCATGAGCTTTCCCGTGGTCTCCGTGGAGGCCACCACCCCCATGGAAACCCTGGGCGAGCTCCTTCGGGAACGCGGCTGCACCGGGGTGCCGGTCACCGACAACGGCAGGGGAGAGGTCCCTGGCGGGGTGATCTCCCGGCGCGACTTCAAAAAGATCCGCAAGGAAAAGCAACTCAAATCCCCGGTCAAAGCCTATATGAGCCCTTCCGTGGTAGAGATCGAAGCCGAAAAGAGTCCTCTGGAAGCGGCACGGCTTATGATCAAACACGACATCGGCCGGGTGCCGGTGGTGGAAGACGGCAGGATGATCGGTATTGTCACCCGTACCGACGTGATGCGCTACTACTACGACCTCATCCCCGATTAAGCATTTTCATAAAAAAGCAGGCCAAAACTGATGGGAAAACCCGAAAGCCTTTGGCCTGCTTTTTTACCCTCCGGGGGTGAAAATTCGTCGCGGGGTTGGTGAGTTTGTGCCTTTTCCTCCATCGTATGAATCCCAACCCCCCCCCCCCGTGTCTGCGAAGCGTAGGGTGCGGCCCCCGCACCGCAAACGTAACGCGATGCCACCGCTATCACCACGCCAAAGCCATCTTAAGACGCCGTAACTCATCCGCTTTATTCGGTAATTGGCGGTGCGCACGGCGCACCCTACGGGACACCGGCTTTTTGCCTCCATGGCGAAAACGATTCCCTGTCCACACGGCCCCCCCGATCCCGCCTGAGTTGCGAAGCGTAGGGTGCGGCCCCCGCACCGAAAACTTAACGCGAGACCATCGGCTTTGGCCACAGCCAACGCCATTTTAAGGCGCTGTAACCCATCCGTTTTCTTCGGTAATTGACGGTGCGCGCGGCGCACCCTACGGGACAGCGGCCTTTTGCCGCCATGGCGAAAACGATTCCCTGTCCCCACGGAACTCCCGGTCCCGCTTGGGCTGCGAAGCGTAGGGTGCGGCCCCCGCACCGCAAACGTAACGCGAGGCCATCGGCTCTGGTGACAGCCAACGCCATTCTACGACGCCGTAACTTATTCGTTTTCTGCGGTAATTGGCGGTGCGCACGGCGCACCCAACGAGGTATCGGCTTTTTGCCGCCACGACAAGAAAACGATTCCCTGTCTCCACGGAATCCCCGATTCCGCCTGGGTTGCGAACGTTTCAGGTCGCCCCGCACCGCAACCGTAACGCGAGGCCATCGGCTTTGGCCACAGCCAACACCATTTCAAGACGCCGTAACTCGTCCACTTTCTTTGGTAATTGGCGGTGCGCACGGCGCACCCAACGAGGTATCGGCTTTTTGTTGGTACGACAAGAAAACGATTTCCTGGGACCACGGAACCCCCGGTCCCGCCTGGGTTGCGAAGCGTAGGGTGCGGCCCCCGCACCGCAAACGTAACGCGAGACCATCGGCTTTGGTCTATAGCCAATGTCATTTCAAAGCGCCGTAACTCATTCGCTTTCTTCGGTAATTGACGGTGCGCATGGCGCACCCTACGAGGTATCGGCTTTTTGTTGGTACGACAAGAAAACGATTCCCTGTCCCCACGGACCCCCCGGTCCCGCCTGGGTTGCGAAGCGTAGGGTGCGGCTCCCGCACCGAAAAACGGTACGCAAGGCCAGAGGCTTTAGAAATCAACCCCCGGCTGGGGCTCGATGCCTTTTCTGTAGGCGTGTTTGATTTCGCGGACTTCGCTTGCGGTGTCGGCTCTGTCGATGATTTCGGGGTGGGCGTCCCTGCCGGTGAGGACCAGGTGGAGGGGGGCAGGGCGTTTGTCCAGGAGGGCATGGACCTGATCAAGGTCCACGAGGTTGAGGTGAAGGGCGTTGTTGATTTCATCGAGGATAAGGAGGTCAAAGAGGCCCGAGGCTATTTTGTCGTGGGCCAGGGCCACGGCATCCTGGGCGTTTTTCCGGTGTTCGGCGTGGGAGTAGGGGTTGCCTTCGATGCCGCAGAAGCCTTTGCCGGTGGCGGTAAGCTCCACCAGGCCGCCGAGTTTTTTGACCCCGTCCCACTCTCCAGAGTAGAGATCCCCCTTCATGAATTGGATGATGCAGGTCTTCATGCCGTGGCCTGTGGCCCGCAGGGCCATGCCCATGGCACTGGTGGTCTTGCCTTTGCCGTAGCCGGTGATGACCACCACAAGACCGCATCTCTCCTTGGGTTCGAATGTTCTGATCTCCATGGCAGTGTCCTGATGGCATGCATGACACCCAAAGGGGGTGCATTTTGTGCTTCCCCAGCGGAGATACCCCGGGCAACGCCGTTAACACGATGTCGGCTTGCCCGGGGAATCCGTTTTTGTGGCGATGGATTACATCAGCAGCCGCTTGACGCCTGCAACGATCTCTTCGGTGGAATCGGGGCCCTTGGGAATGTAGTCATCGGCCTCCATGGCCCGCCCGTCGTAATGGGAATAGCGGGTGGATCCCACGTGGTCGGCCACGGCGGTGAGCATGAGGATGGGAATGCCCTCGTACTTTTCGTCGTTTTTCAACTGGTCGCAGACTGCGTAGCCATCCATCTCCGGCATCATGACGTCAAGGACAATGGCATCCGGTGGGTTGGCCTCCACCTTGGCGATGGCCTCGCTGCCGTTGTAGGCCACCTCGGTGAGGAACCCTTCTCTTTCGAGCCTTTTTTTGATGACGAGGGTCATATCGGGTTCGTCATCCACCACAAGAACACGCTTCTTTTCAGTCATGGCAACCTCCTTGATCGGCATGGGTTGATGGCTCAGGTGCGGTCCGGTATCCGTGGTATCCCACCGGGGCCGGTCGCGCCTTTCCGGGCGGTTTCCCGCCCGGCCAGGATGTGGGGTATGGGGGGCAAGGGCAGGCCCTTGCGGTCATGCTCCGGGGTTGTTCGGTCTTGACGTCTGCAGGTGGTTTGGGGCTTCTGTTATGGTACCACAGAGCTGGCTTAATTTCTTGAATGTTCAATCCATATAATCGGGTCAGGGGGCGGCCGCCGATGCGGGCATCGGTGCGGGCTCCTCCAGCTCCGGCCTGGGATAGAGTCCTGCCCGTTTAACAATTTCGGGAACCTTCTCTTCCCATTCGATGGCCATGACGTGGAAGCCACAGACCCCCTCTACCTCCTTGAGGCGCTCAATTGTTTCCAGGCAGATGGCGATGCCTTCGTCGGCCTGTTTCTCTTTGGGGGTGTCGCTCATGCGTTTGACCAGCTCTTCGGGGACGTCGATGCCTGGGACGCGGCTGCGCATGTACTTGGCCATGCCCGCGGTTTTAAAGGGGGTGACCCCTGCAAGGATGTAGGTCTGCTCATGGAGGCCCCGGTCCCGAACTCCTTGCATCCACGCTTCGAATTTATCGACGTTATAGATGCACTGGGTCTGGATGAACTCGGCCCCTGCGGCGATTTTCTTGGCCAGACGGGGGACGCGGATCTCAAAGGGGTCGGCAAAGGGGTTGGCTGCCGCTCCGATGAACATCTCCGGCGGACGGCTGATGGCATCGCCACCGATGAAGGTGCCGTCGTCACGCATCTGCCGGACCACCTGGAGGAGCTGCATGGAGTCCAGGTCGTGAACGTTCTGACCGGTCTTGCAGTCCCCGAAGCTCTGGTGGTCGCCGGTGAGGCAGAGGATGTTGTTGATGTCAAAGGAGGCGGCCCCCAGGATATCGCTTTGCAGGGCGATGCGGTTTTTGTCCCGGGTGACCATCTGGAGAACAGGCTCCAGCCCAGCCTGCTTCAGCCGGATGGAGGCGGCCAGGCTGCAGAGCCGGGTCATGGAGGTCTGATTGTCCGTGACGTTCACCACGTCGACGTAACCTTTGAGCATGGCTCCCTTGGTCTCCAGTACGGCGCCGTCTGTGCCCCTGGGGGGACCGCACTCGGAGGTGACGGCCAGATGACCCTGGGCCAGGACGTGTTCCAGGCGGCTTGCGGTGCGCGGGGTTCGTTTGGGTCTCATTTTTTCAGGTCCTCCTGTTCCAGGGTTCTCGGACCGCCGGCCCGGTCTGTGGACCAGTCCTGGATGGGGGAGAGCTCTTCGTAGCGATCCATCTGGTTCAGCTCCCTGAGGCGGTCCACGATGAGCTGCCAGGCGCACGGGGTGTCCTTGTTGATCTCGCAGCGTCCGTCCACCGATCCGCCGCAGGGGCCGTTCAAGACCCGCTTGGCGCACCTTGAGATGGGGCAGATGCCGCCGGTGCGCCCGAGCACGCAGCTTCCGCAGGCCTGGCAGCGCTCGGAAAAGATCCCTTCGGTCTCCACCCCTCCTAAAAAGGTGGTGTTCAGGGCCGGAAAGACCGGCTTGTCTTTCCAGAAGGCGGCGATGAACTGCACGCCGATGCCGCAGGCCGTGGAGAGCACGGCATCGGTGTCGGCAATGGCTCCCAGCATGGGGGCGAAAAACTCCTCTTCACACTGCCGTTCCACGCCCCCTTCGGTGATCTCCATGGTGACGCCTTCCTTGGTTGCCTTCATGCGGAGCAGGGAGGCGATGATCCCGGCCTCTTTGCTTCCCCCCTCATGGCAGACCGCCACACAGGTGTTGCAGCCCAGCACGAGCAGGCGTTTCTGGTCCTTGACCATCTCCCAGATCTCTTCCAACGGTTTCTGCTGTCCGACGATCATCGCTTGTCTCCTTGATGGGGTTCTCCGAAGGGCGACGGCCCGAGTTCTCGCACGGTTTCCGTAAATTCACGGCAGATCTCCGCCCACCTCGGTCCCATGGCAGCAGAGAGGTTGAACATTTCCAGGCGCTCCGGCTCCAGGCCCACCTGGGCGATGAGACCCTTGAGACGGGTGACGCGTTTGGCAGCGTTTGTATTTCCTTCCAGGAAATGGCATTGGCCCTGGAGTCAACCCGCCACGAAGATGCCGTCAAACCCCCGTTCAAAGGCCTGGAGAACGTAGCCGTGGTCCAGCTTGCCCGTGCAGGGAAGCCGGATGGTTTTGACGTTGGTGGGGTAGGAGAGACGCATTACTCCGGCCAGGTCGGCCGCTGCAAAGGCACAGTAGTGACAGGCAAAGGCAAGGATCTTGGGCTGCCATGCCGGTGCCGTGCCGTGCGCTTCGGTCTCCATGTTTGTTACCGAATCTGCCATGGGGCCTCCATGTGTTTGAATATCCATTGGAAACGGGTTGCTACTTATTACTGCTCGCCATTGGCCACTTTCCCCGGCGCCGCCGCCTCGATCATGGCCGCGATCTGATCGTCTTTAAAGCTGTTGACCTGGAAAGCCTTGGCCGGGCAGACCCCGGCGCAGATGCCGCAGCCCACGCACTTGACCTCGTTGTGGCTCACCTTGCCGTCGGTGTCGATGAAGGGGGCGCCATAGGGGCAGTTGCGGACGCACGCCAGGCAGCTCATGCAGAGGTCCCGGTTGTGCTTGGCCACGGCCCCGGAGACGGCCAGCTCTTTTTTGGAAAGGAGCACCCCTGCCCGGCCTGCGGCGGAGAGGGCCTGGCTGATGGTTTCATCGATGTTTTTCGGGGCGTGGGCCAGGCCTGCCACGTAGTAGCCTTCGCTGGGAAAGTCCACGGGCCTGAGTTTGACGTGGGCTTCCAGGAGAAAGCCGTCGCTGTTGGTGGTGAGTTTGTACCTTTCGGCCATCTCCCCGGTGGCGGGGTGAGGGTTCAGCCCTGCAGCCAGCACAAGGCGCTGAACCACGAAGCGGATGGGGAACCCGGCCATCTCGTCGTTGAGGCGGACCTCGATGCCGTCGGTTGACGGGGTGAGTTCCGGCATGTTGTCCAGGCTGTAGCGCACGAAAAGGACCCCTAAGTCCCTGGCCTCGGCGTAGAGCATCTCCCGCATGCCGTAGGTGCGCATTTCGCGGTAGAGGATGGTGACGTTGGCCTTGGGGTTGGCTTTTTTGATGGCCACGGCGTGTTTGACGGACTCCTGGCAGCAGATGCGGGAACAGTAGTTGCGGGGCTCGCACCGGGACTCTGCGCACTGGATAAACAGAACGTGCTCCCGGTCCTTTGGCGGGGCCTGCTCAAGGGAGGCCTCAAGGTCCCGCAGGATCATGACCCGGCGGTCTTCTCCGTAGAGAAAGGAGGTGGGCTCGTGCCAGGTGCCGCCGGTGGCCATGATCACGGCGCCGTGCTCTACGGTGGCCCCGTCGGTGAGGGTGGTGGTGAAGTTGCCCACGTAGCCTTCGCTGGTCTCCACTTCGGCTGCGGCGTGAACGGTAATCCGCTCATGGGTTGCCACGCGCTCCAGGCTTTGCCTGAGGCACTGGGCCACATCGCCTCCGTCCCAGCTTGTGGAGACCCCGGCCAGGAGCCCGCCGGGCTGGGTCTCTTTTTCCACCAGGTCCACCCCGTACCCCTGATCGGCAAGGGAGAGGGCGCAGGTGAGCCCTGCGATGCCGCCGCCCACTATAAGGGCCCGGGGGGTGACCGGCACGGTGGCCGTGGCCACGGGCATGAGGCGCAAGGCCTTTTCAATGCTCATGGAGACGAGCTCTTTGGCTTTTTGGGTGGCCTCTTCCCCTTGCCCCATGTGGCACCAGGAACACTGCTCCCGGATGTCGGCCAGTTCAAAGAGGTAGGGGTTGAGCCCTGCGGCCCGGATGGTCTCCCGGAAGAGGGGCTCGTGGGTGCGGGGGGTGCAGGAGGCCACCACAACACGGTTGAGGCCTTTGTCGGTGATGCGTTGCCGGATGATCTCCTGGCTGTCCTGGGCGCAGGCGTAGACCAGGTCCTCGGCGTGGACAACGCCTTCAATGCCCGAGGCGATCTCGGCCACGGATTTGACGTCCACGGTCTGGGCGATGTTGACCCCGCAGTGGCAGACAAAGACACCGGCGCGGGGCTCGTCCTCTGCGGTTACGGTTTCCGGGGGGAGGGTGCGCGTGGTGATCTCCGTGCCCCTGGCCTCGCTGAGAAGGGCCATGGTTGCCCCTGCCACGGCGCTGCCCTGAGCCACGGTTTCCGGGATGTCCTTGGGGCCTTGATAGCAGCCGGTGACGTACACCCCGGGCCGTGAGGAGGCCACGGGAGAAAAGGGCCCGGTTTTGGGGAACAGGTGGGCGTCGGTGTCAATGCCAAAGGTTTCGGCAAAGTCCGCGGCATCTTTTCTGGGCTGAAGGCCCACGGAGAGGACCACCATGTCGAAGGACTCGGAGACCAGGGAGCCGTCCGGGCGCTCGTAGCGCAGGGTGAGGTTGCCGTCTTCGGCCGTTTCCCGCACGTCGGAGATCATGGCCCGGATGTAGCGCACCCCGTAGTCGGTTTTGGCTCGTTCGATGTAGCGGTCGAAGTCTTTGCCGTGGGCCCGCATGTCCATGTAGAAGATGGTTGGCTCCACCGCGCTGTCGTGCTCCTTGGCGATGACCGCCTGCTTGGTGGTGTACATGCAGCAGACAGACGGAACTAGTTATGGGGATCCCGGGAGCCCACGCAGTGGAGCCAGGCGATTTTTTTCGGGTGGGTGCCGTCGGCGGGCCGGGTGATGTGGCCCTGGAAAGGTCCGGAAGCCGAGAGAATGCGTTCGAACTGCAGGGAGGTGACCACATTGGGCCACCTGCCGTAGCCCAGCTCCTGATGGATGGTGGGGTCGTGGCGGTCCAAGCCCGGGGAAAGGATCACGGCCCCTGCTCTCAGGGTGAACTCCTTGTCCGTGTCGTCAAAGCGGATGGCCCCGGCCGTGCAGACTTTTTCACAGGCCCGGCATTTGCCCTTGGTGAGGTAGATGCACTGGGAGGCGTCAATGACCCGGGTGGAGGGAACGGCTTGGGAGAAGAGGGCATGGATGGCCTTGCGGGGGGCCAGGTTCTGCTCGAATTCCGATGGGACCTTTTTGGGGCATTTCTCTTCACAGCTTCCGCACCCCGTGCACTTGTCGGGGTCGACGTACAGGGCCTTCTGGTGAATGACGGCGGTGAAGTCTCCAGGGGTGCCGTCGATCCTCGCCACCTCGGATAGGGGGTGGATCTCGATGTTGGGATGACGGCCCACCTCCACCATTTTGGGGGAGATCATGCACATGGAGCAGTCCCCGGTGGGGAAGGTTTTGTCCAGCATGACCATGGTGCCGCCGATGGAGGATTCCCGCTGGATCATGTGGACCTTGAAACCGCTGTCGGCCAGGTCAAGGGCCGCCTGCATGCCGCCGATGCCCCCGCCCACCACCAGTACGGAGCCGCTTGTGTTCGTCATGGATGCCTCCCTGTCATGGGGAACCCGGTGTGTGTGAGGTCAGGTGCCGGGTCCGTGCGAAGTCTGAAGGTGTTGTTGTCGAAGTCCTTCGAGTGGTCGTGTTCCGGAGCCGCGTAGAAGGCATGTCCTGCTTCGGATGTTGAGGTGTCAGGCCGTTCGGGTCTCTTTCAGGATGCCGGTTTCCTTGATCAGGCCGGTGACGTCGATGAAGTGCTGTTTCATGTTGAGGGAGTCCATGGGGAGCCCCAGTGCCAGCCCGGCGAGTTCGGTGATGAAGTAGACGGGCAGCCTTTCGTAGATGCCGTGGGCATTGCAGAATCGCTCTTGGTAGGCGTCCAGGTTGAGCTGGCACATGGGGCAGGTGGTGACGATGCAGTTGGCCTTGCGGGCCAGGGCGTCCCGCATGATCTTTGCCATGAGGGTCATGGCCGTGTCCGGGTCGTTGATGGCGGCGGACGCCCCGCAGCAGGCGGTTTTGTAGCTCCAGTCCATGGTCTCCCCGCCGAAGAATTCCACCAGGGTTTCCATCCCCCTGGGATTCTCCACATCATCGGAGACGGGCACGTCGTAGGCAAAACGTGTCATGCAGCCGTAGTAGCAGGCCGCCTTGATGCCGTTTAAGGGGTGGACCACCTGTTCTTTGACCCCGGGCTTTGCCGTGGCCTTGAGCAGGACATCCAGAATGGTGAGCAGCTTGAGGGAGCCGTCTACCTTGCTGGTGAGCTCCCGGTTGATCTCCGAGAGCAGGGCGGGGTTCTCCTTTAACCGGACCTGGCTCATGAGCAGGCTGGAGTAACAGCCTGAACAGGGGACCACCATCTCGTCGAAGCCCGAGGCTTCGGCAATGCCCAGGTTTCGGGCGGGAAGGGCCACGGCGAGGAAATCATCGAACTTGCCTGCGGAGGTTGCCCCGCAGCAGCTCCAGTCGGAGATCTCGGTGAGTTCGATGCCCAGGGTGGAGAAGACAAGGCGCGTCTGGTGGTCGTAGAACTGCGACGACTGGTGCAGGGAACATCCGGGGTAGTAAGCCAGCTCCATGGGGTCCTCCGGTTGAAGGTTGTTGGATATCCGTGCCGGGTGGGTATCCCGGGCCGCCCGAAATGGCTTCTGCCATTACCGGGGCTGCGGGGTGCTTCTGCTCTTTTTTTTCTTTTCCATGGCTTGTTTATAAAAGGAACGGACTTCGTTGCGGCCTTTTGCCGTCTGGAGCTTGAGGTGGAGACGGCGCTGCTTCAGCATGGCACCCATGAGGAGGGTCTGCTGGCGAATCTCTTTCCACACGGCACCGAACTTGAAGCTGACGAGGTTCTTGGCCATGTGTTTCATTTCGTAGGATCCCATGAACTGGACTTCATTGACCCGTCCCCACCGTGTGCATCCGGTGACGAAGGAGTCGTGGAAGTAGGCGATGGTGGGGCTCATGGGGACCAGGTTGTCTTCGCGGCTCATTTTCTTGAGGGTTTCGGTGACCCGCCCACCCTGGATGTCGTTGGGGCAGCGGGTGCCGCAGGTGTAGCAGCGCATTGCCAGACCAGGGCATTTTCAAGGGCGGCTTTGCGGTTGCCCGTGATCACCATGCGGATAAGTCGGTCCGGGGTGAAGCCGATCTCTTCACCCACAGTGCACCCGGATGCGCAGCGTCGGCACTGATAGCAGGCAAAAATATTCTGGTTGGAGCGTTCCATCACCTCAACGGCGAATTGCCGTGCCTTTTCCGGGTCGTAGGTCCATTCATCCATGAATGCCTCCTTGGATGGGCGGCCAGCGTGGGTTGGTATTCCTGAAATCAGGCGAAAGAACCACCTGGGTCATGGGCCGTGTGCGTTGGTATGGTGTGGGTGTGTTGCATTACCCGGGGCGTCGAGCGGCCGTTTGAAGAAGAGGTGCGTCAAACTCTGCTCAGGAGGTGTTCGAGGTGAGATGCATTGGAAGATTGTGAATCATGTTCTTTGCTACAAACAGTAATGTAATAACATGAGGAAGTCAAATATTTTTTGAATGATTATTCCTTGAAAGGTAAAACTATATTGATGAGTTCATTCCGGTTCGATGCTATCGTCCGGTGTGGACGGGGGCATCGACAACTTGGGATTTCGGGCTCATTTTCTTGAAATCACACAGTCCTTGGGGTAGAGTGACGTCATGAGTGCAACCGCGGATCACGACGAGAGACGGTGTGCCCGCCACCCTGAGCGGGAAGGGCGCTATTACTGCAGCAAGTACGGTCGCTATCTTTGCGATGAGTGTGCTACCTGTGCGGACCCGAAGCTTTATTGCAAGTTCCGGACCCAGTGCATCATCTGGGAGCTGGATCGTTACGGAGGGTCGGGGAGCGTTGCGCGGTAAATCCCGGAGGCTTTAAAAAACGGCCTTCCTTGCGTTTCAGCCCGTCTTTTCGGCCCTGCCCATTGAACATACCTGAAAGGAGCAATACCATGTGCGAATCCAATGTGTACCTGAAGCACGGTGATCAGGAAGAGCTGGTCATGGAGAACGTGGCCGCCATCACGCCGGCCGACAACGGGGTGTACGTGCTCCGCGGCCTCCTGGGTGAGGTCAAGGAGGTCAAAGGGGTCCTTGCGGACATCAATCTCATGGCCCATCGCATCGTCTTTACGCATGCTTCCTGAGCAGGTTGCGTGCATGCCCCCGTGCCGTTACCTCAAGGGCCTTGCCGGAGCCAACGGCCTGGGGCAGGTTCGGTTTGCCGCCCATGAGGCGATGCTCTTCGGGACACGGAAGAGCTGGTGGGGCAGCGGTAAAGCGCGGCCCTTTCCCCATGAAGGGGTGGATTTGTGCCGTTACTATTCCGAAGGCGGAGAGCCCCGGACCCTGGGCCCGGGGGCTTGTGTCCCGGCAGCCTTTGACGGAGAAGTCTGGGAGGTCTCCGACGACGATTTTATCGGGACCTCCCTTTTTGTACGCCACGAGGGGCCCAAAGGCCCTTTTTTTACCGCTTATGCCCATGTGACCCCGAGAAAGGGCCTGGCCCGGGGCGATATGCTTGGGCGGGGAGAGCCCCTCGCCTCGCTGGCAGATCCTTTACGGCGGCATCTTCGTATAGCCTGCCATCTCCATTTTTCACTGATGACTTTTTCGGACGGGCTTTCCCGTAAGGCCCTGCGCTGGGCCACCATGGGAGCAGAAGGGGCGGTGTGCTTCCACGATCCGGCGCCTTTGCTGGGGGCGGATCTCCTCCTGTGCCGGGAGGCCGGAAACGCCTCCTTTTGGGCGTCGGGATAAGTCTTTTTGCTTTATGACGACGTTGATTCACCACACCGATGAGAGACGTCCCATGGGGACGAAAACCATTTAACCGGGGTTGACCAGATGACACGACACGACCATGGGTTGGGGTGGGTGAGGCCGGTTCGACTTTCCATGCCTTCCCTTTCAGATAACAGCGCGGATATGGACCGGTTGCTTCGGGCGCTCTCCGTCACGGGCAATCGCCCGGCGGTGGACTTTTCTCTTTTTCAACGGGTGAGTCGCCTGTTGAGGAAATGGGACTTTTCCGCGAGGTGCGTTCTGTTTCAGGGGGGCGGGCGACTTCTGGTTGCCTGGACGTCTGAGCCCCCGGGGAGAGACCCGGGCCCTGGGTGTGGCCGTGGACCTGGGAACCACCCGCATCGTCATGCGCCTTGTGGATCTGGAGAGCCGGGAAACGCTTTCCGAGACGGTGATGGACAATCCCCAGGTCAGCCTGGGCAGCGATATCCTGACCCGGATTCACCATGCGGCCACGGACGAAGGGGCCGAAGAGTTGAAAACCCTGGTATGCAGAGGCGTGGACGACGGTTTGGAGACCCTCTGTCTCCAGGCCGGGGTCTCGGTGCAGGAGGTTTACATCGTGGCGGTTTCGGGGAATACCGCCATGACTCATCTGTTTATGGGGCTCCCTGCAGAGCATATCATCCGCGAACCCTACATTCCGGTGACCAACACCCCGGGGACCCACAGGGCGTCTCTGTTCCTGAAGCATACCAACCCGGAGGGGCGCGTCTTTTTCTTCCCCAACATCGGCAGCTATTTTGGGGGCGATTTGATCTCCGGGATCCTTTTTTCCGGTATTCACCGGCAAAAGGAGACCTCGCTCCTTGTGGATGTGGGGACCAACGCCGAAGTGGTTCTGGGCAACTGGGACTGGCTGGTGGGGTGTGCCGGGGCTGCCGGTCCTGCCCTTGAGGGGGGGGTCTCTTCCATGGGCATGACCGCCGGGGACGGGGTCATCGATCGGGTGCGCAGGAAGGGCGACGATTTTACCGTGGGCACCATCGGCGACCTGCCGCCGTTGGGGGTGTGCGGGTCGGGGTTTATCGATCTGGCGGCCGTCCTTTTTTTAACGGGCATGATCGATGCCAAGGGAAAGCTCGTGGAGTCCGCCTGCAAGGATCGGTACACCATGGAACACGGCCTGCCCGCCCTCATTGTTGTGGCGGAGGATATGTCGGGAACCGGTAGCGCCATTACCGTTTCCCAGGCCAGCCTGGACAGCCTGATCCGCTCCAAGGCGGCCATGTACACCATCCTGGAGACCATTGTCATGAAGGTGGGGGTGGGGTTCGGAGATCTGGAAAAAATCCATGTGGCCGGGACCTTCGGGGCCTACATCGATCCCGAATCCGCCATCTCCATCGGCATGATCCCGGACCTTGACCGTAACCGGTATGAAAAGATCGGGAACAGCTCCCTGGAGGGGGCGACCCTGATGCTCTACGGGGATCGCTACATGGACGAGGCCGATGCCATAAGGGACCGGATCACCTACGTGGAACTCAACGTCGACCAGGATTTCATGATTCGTTTCAGCGGGGCCAAGTTCATCCCTCACACCGACCCGGATCTTTTTCCCACGGTGACGAAGACATAAGGGGGAGCCGTCCAAAGCATGCCTCTGGCGGCCAGCTGGGAGCAACGTGACGCTATGGAAAAGACCTCGAATGTTGGTTACCGCCGGGCCTTAACCCTTATGGTTAAAGCCCGGCGGTATTTTTTCGTTCGAGTCCTGAAAACACTGTGCATATCGTGCCTGTAAGGGTATGCTCCCTTAGCCCTTAGCCCTTAGCCCTTAGCCCTTAGCCCTTAGCCCTTAGCCCTTAGCCCTCAGCCCCTTCAATATCTCAACCCAAACCGGTCCAACGCCCCGGAAAGTTCTTGCTTGAAGGCGTCGGAGCGGACAATGCGGCGCAGCTCGATGCTCTCCACCTCAAGGACCCTGTGCAGGTCTTCCTGGGAGAGGTTCAGGAGCTTTTTCACACCAAAGAGAGTTTCGGCCGGGACCTCGGCAATGGATCGTGCCATGTTCACCGTTTCCTGTTCCAGGCGATCGGGGGGAACAATGCGATCCACGATTTTGATGCCCAGGGCCTCCTTGGCGGTGATGTCGTCTTTTCTCAAGAGAAACTTTGAGGCTGCGGCGGAGCCGATCATGCGGGGGAGGAAATAGGCGAGGCCCCCTTTGGGGACCAGTCCGATGTTGTGGTAGGGGTTCTGGTAGACGCTTCCCGTGGCGAGGATGCGGTAGTCGCATGCCAGGGCCATGCTGAGAAAGATGGTGTCGATCTGGCCGCGATCGGCGTGGATGACGTATTTGTTGACGGTGGCAAGCTTGAGGATAAATTGATTCAGGGCGCAGTAGAGGCGCTCCAGCTTGTCGTAACTCATGCTGCCGCAGGCCACCTTCCGGTAGAAATCAATGTATTCGTCTCTTCCTTTTTTCCCCTTGGCACCCATGAGGATAATCACTTTGACCGACGCGTCGGATGTAAAGCGTTTGAAGTAGTCGAACATCAGCTCTTTGATGTCAATCTCGCTGATGGTGTTCACCAGGTCGTTCTTCAGTTGCAACAGCACAATGGCGCCTGATCGGTAACATGAAAAAATCGGTGTGTCGCCGCTGCGGTTTTCAAACATGGCTGCCTCCGATGGTTGACCAGGGGTTGTAAGGACTGGAATCATTTTTTGCACCTCATCATCGTCAATCATTGCAGAAGGTGTCTACATACTCTCGGGCCTCGCGTATGGCCTCTTCTGCGGCCTCTCCCCTCATGCTTTCCATCTTTCCCGTCTCCGGGTTGTAGGTCATGACGCCCTGTTTCAGGTAATCATCGATCATTTTTTTGTACCGCGCGCATGTGGGGTTGTCGTCGGTTGTGGCCGAAATCGGTACTGAGGCGTTAGGGTCGTCGGCGTTTTTCTTAAAAGCGTTGATTTTTTCCAGCAGGGTGACGGGGTCGGTCTGCAGGGCGCTTTGGGAGACGCACACACCTTCAAGGAGAACATAGGCGGCGTCACAGGTGCCTTCCACCGGCATTTTCATGGCGGCCTCGTCCGATGCCATGGACGGGGAGGGCAATAACACCAAAGCCGCCAGGAGGAAGCATGCGAGTCCGGGTAGATTGAGTCGTGATGTCATGGGGGGGTCTCATCTGTTTTGTCCCCGGGTGAAAAAACGGGGATGCGGTTGGGGTATGTCTGATGGTGATCTGTTTGGTTCATACAATCAGCATGTTGCCGAGGCTCGGAGGAACGCTGATGTATCGACCTGAATGTGGCCGGTACCCATCCTATGGACGAGTATTACTTGATAAGATCATAGTTTATGTAGTAAATCAAGTTTATTCGATGGCTTGACTTACAATTCGGCCACCACGGTCCGATTTCCGACAGCAGAACCGTTTTTTCCTGTTGGTTCGGGCGCAAGACCATCATAACCCCGAGACTGGAGTTGCCCCATGTTGAACGAATACACCCGATACGATGGCCTGGGCCTTGCGGAGCTTGTACGGAAAGGTGACGTCCACCCACGCGAACTTCTGGAAAGTGCCATTTCAAGGGCGGAGCGGATAAACCCGGAGCTGAACGCCATCGTTCACACCTTTTGTGAGCGGGCCAGGGCCCAGGCAGCGGGGACCCTGCCCGACGGCCCCTTTACGGGCGTGCCTTTTCTTTTCAAGGATCTCATGGACAATTATGAAGGAGAGCCCCTGTGCAAGGGAAGCCGGGGAATCCGTGCCGTCCCCGGGGAGAACAGTGAGCTGGTCAATCGGTTCATGGCCGCCGGGGTGGTGCCCTTCGGAAAGACCAACACCCCGGAGTTCGGCCTCACCATTACCACGGAGCCCAAGTCTTCGGGGCCTGCCCACAATCCATGGAAACGGGGCATCAGTACCGGGGGGTCGTCCGGCGGGTCGGCGGCTGCGGTGGCCGCAGGGATTGTGCCCATGGCGTCGGCCAACGACGGCGGGGGGTCCATCCGGTTTCCCTCGGCTTGTTGCGGTGTCTTTGGCCTGAAGCCCTCCCGGGGTCTGAATCCCCTGGGGCCGGAATCGGGCGAGGCCTGGGACGGTGCCGTGGCAGGGCATGTCATCACCCGGAGCGTTCGGGACAGTGCTGCCATGCTTGATGCCACGGCCGGACCGGAGGTGGGAGCCCCCTACCGGGTTGCCCGTGGGCATGGAACCTACCTTGACGCCTGCCAGGTCGATCCGGGGCCGCTGAACATTGCCTTTTCCAGCCGCCCCCTGACCGACGCCACCCTGCACCCGGAGGCGCTGCGGGGTCTGGAAGCCACCGTCAAGCATCTGGAAGGCCTCGGCCACCGGGTGGAAGAGGCCGATCCCCCCATCAACACCGACGCGTTGTGGCGTGACTTTTTTATGGTGGTCTGTGCACACGTGGCAGCGGAGGTGGCCTTTACCGGAAAAGAGTACGGAAAAAAGGCTGTTGCTGCCCTGGAGTCTTCCACCCTCAACATGGCCATGATCGGCCGGTCTTTTTCCGCCTGCGATCTGGTGATGGCAAAAAAAGGGTGGCACGAGGTGCAACTTGCCATGGGGCGGTTCCTCACACGGCACGACCTGTTTCTCACTCCCACCCTCATCGGCCCTCCCGATCCCCTCGGGGTGCTGCCGCCCACAAAATTTGAGGACCTTCTGTTGAAAATGGGCAGTCCCGTCAAAACGGGGCGCCTGCTCATGAAGCTGGGGCTTGTGAAGCACTTTGCCGGACCCACGTTGAGTCGTATGGCTTTTACGGTTCTTGGAAATATCTCCGGCCTTCCCAGCGTTTCCGTTCCCCTGCATTGGACCGAGGGAGGGCTGCCCCTGGGCATGCTCTTTACCGGGCGGATGTGCGATGAGGTGACCTTGTTCAGGCTGGCCGGGCAGCTTGAGCGGGCTTTTCCCTGGGCAGACCGATACCACGCTCTGGACTGACGGAGGCTGCGTCGGTGACGTGTGCTGTGATGCAAAAAAACGCCTGCCCGTGCGTAACGGGCTTTTCATGGGACGCGGAGCGGTGTATGGTCATTTTCGTTTTTTATTGTTTGTGTCTTTATAAGGAACGCCGAACCCCATGGGCTTGATCTGCGTTCTGGAAAAAAAATTCGGAGATGGATGTATCATGTACACGTACGTGCCCTCGGGCGTCTGCGCCAAAAAAATAGATTTTGATATCAAGAACAACGCCATTGAAAATCTCGTGTTTACCGGAGGGTGTCCTGGAAATCTCCTGGGGATCGGGCGCCTTGTGGAAGGCATGTCCGTGGATGAGGTGATTGCCCGTCTGAAGGGGATTACCTGCGGGAAAAAGGCCACCTCGTGCCCGGATCAGCTTGCCCTGGCCCTTGAAGAGTGGAAAGCGGGAAGGCTTGAGGCGGATAGTCTGTCGGCCTTCCTGAAGATCGTGGCGAGCTGACGGTCGCCTTCATAAGGTTTTTGGATACGAAACAACAGGTGTTTTACGAACAGGCCATGATCTGGTGAGATCATGGCCTGTTTTCGTTTATGGCGATATGGATTTGATATTATCGAACTGCTTTCGATCGCTACGATCTATGTTCTAGAGTTTTTTCGCATGAGCCATTAATAAAGGCGATGTGTCCTGCGTTTTGAGTGTTTTTTATCTATGGGTCGAGTTGCAGTGGCAATATCCCAAATACTTTCCATGTGGCTGCTGTTTGACGGGCGCGTGGGCGTTTGCGATCCTCCTGTGATTGACTGCGTTTGTATGTAATACCCTGTAATATCGAAGATTGATGTGTCTGGTTTTGAGGCTGTGAACGACGTGATGTATGATTGGGTTTTATTTTATTCTACTTTGAGAGTAATTATTTGTTGAATAATGATGTAAAGTGTCATATGAAAATTATTCACACACGATGAAGAGTTAATCTCTGTGCGATATGATTTTAAAATATAGTAAAATTAAAACAGTTTTTACTTAAAAATATAACTGAAGTAACGGCTGGGCATGTATTGAAATAGACATGCACCGACATGATGGGGCAGAAGCACCCACTATTGGCGACAGATGAGTGTCGCCATCACCAAAGAGGCGGCGGTCGGCACCGTTCGTAAGATCTCAAAAGCCTGGCGCTTGTTTTGTGCGGTCCGGCAAAGGGAGCACCGAGGACGCCTCCCCATTGCCCTTGAGCTGACTGATGCCTTTGATGCCGCTTTCTTCCTTCACACTTCCGGTGATGCACTTCCGGCTGACAAGCGGAGCCCACGGTGATGGGCTTCGACGGGGAGCCATGGTGCCTCCGGATGACCCATGACCATTCGTACCCTCCAGTCATGCATTTCAAGGCCACGCAGCGAATTACCCCGGTCTTTATTAAGGGGCCTGGCCTGAAAAGATAAACAGACAATCGATTGTTTCGGCCGACCCGACCGGTTCCCGGGCCTTGCCTCCGTGGTGTCCCCGGCAGCCTCGCCACACGAGAGACGAGCCTGCGATGAACCGCGACAGGCCGAGTTGCGATACCCTGGGATATCCCTGCCTTTTTTTGATGTGTGAACCCTATCTGGTTAAGGAGTTAGGAAGTGAAAAAGACTTTTTTTGTCGTGCTGTCCCTTTTGGCCTGGTCCGTATGCGGGTGCGGATTTTCTCCCGTATCACCACCGGAGTGGAAACTTGAACAAGAAGGTATCGTCCTTCACTTCGAAGCAGACAACCAGCTCAACCAACGGCATGGGAAAGCCTACACCCTGTACGTTGTCCTCTACCAGCTCAACGACCCCAACTCCTTCAACCAGCTCTGCCAGGATGAAGACGGGCTCGCCAAGTTGTTGGAGTGCAAGGTGTACGACGAGAGCGTGACCTCCGTAAAGAGTATCTATATCTACCCGGGGAGTGACGTGACCCATCGGATGGAGCGCGCGGAAGGAACGCGATACCTGGGGATTGTGGCGGGATACGGCATGTTGACCCAGGAGCGCATGGTTCGGTTGCTTGAGATCCCCGTGTTTATTGAGCGAGAGAGTGCGCTCAGCTTTAACAAGAAACTGGTTCCAGGGAAGTTGCAGGCGGATTTCGTGCTGGGCCCCGATCAGATTGTCGACGTCGGCGCAGAGGCAGAGGAAGAATAGGCATGGAAAAACCACTTTTCTGGCACCAGGGGCTTTTTCTCCAGCCGCAGCACCTGCAATTGAACCACAGCTATCACGAATCCGCGTTGACGCCCTACAATCGGCACATCCAACCCCATCTCACAGGGGTGGGGAATGTCTCCATCCGAAGTTCCGCCGTGTCCGGCTCGTCCATCCATATCGACGCCGGAGCATTCTGGTTCCGGGATGGCACCTACGCCGTCATCGGGGAAAACGCCCTCATGGAGCCGAGGCGGTTCCAGGAGTCCTGGGTGGACGGCGGCAAGCCCCTGACGGTGTATGTGGGCGTTCGCAAGATGAACCGGTACCAGGGCAACGTCACCACCCTGGGGCCCGGCGTGCTTCCCGCTGAGGTCACCACCCGCTACCTGGCCCGCGAGGAGCCCGAAAATGTGAGGGACCTGCACCAGGACGGCCCGCCTGCCCAGCTGAAAACCCTGACCCTGCTGCTCAAGGTTTTTTTCCACTCCGAGCTGGACCAGCTGGGGGGCTACGAGTTGATTCCCATCGCCATGCTGGAGAGAAACGGCGACGACATCGTGCTGTCCACCCGATTTATTCCCCCTGTTTACGCCTTGAGCGGGTCCAGGGTGCTCTGGGGCCTGGTCCAGGATGTCTACGACCAGCTGTCTTACAAAGGGCACGAGCTGGAGAGCTACAAGAAAAAACGGGGCGTCCACAACGCGGAGTTCGGCTCCCGGGACATGGTGTTCCTCCTGGCCCTGAGAACCCTCAATCGCTATATCCCCAAAATTGCACACCTCATCGAACACAAAGAAGCCCACCCGTGGGACCTGTACGTGGTGCTGAGACAGGCCATCGGAGAGCTCTCCTCTTTTTCTGAGCGCATCAATGTCCTGGGCCAGAGTGAAGAGGGGGGGGCGGGGCTTCCGGCTTACGACCACGACAACCTGTGGCACTGCTACTCCCAGGCCGGGATGATCCTTTCCGCCCTGCTGGATGAGATCACCTCCGGTCCCGAGTACATTATCGAGTTCCAGCGGGAAGACCCTTACCTCAATGCCGTGCTGCTGCCTCCCCATCTGGAGGCCAACAGCCAGTACTACCTCGTGGTGACGGGGCCCGAGGAGCAGGACCATATCCTCGAAGCGGTCAAGATCGGGGTCAAGCTGGGGTCCAAGGCCTCGGTGCCTGCGTTTGTGGAGCGGTCTTTGCCGGGCATCGGCCTGGAGCATCTCGCGTCTCCCCCACAGGAACTCCCGCGGCGCGGCAATTCGTCCTACTTTCGCATCGACAGCCAGGACGATCGCTGGCATCGCGTGGAACGTGAAAAGCACATCTCCCTTTACTGGGAAGGGCTTGCTTCGGATATGAAGGTGGAGATCATGATTGTCAGGAGGAAATAGCATGCATTTGAGCGACTGTTTTATCCCGTTGATGGCCTGTGTGGCCTATGCCCTGCCCCCAAGGCCGGGAGCGACAGCATACAGACGCCCTACGAAGAGCTTCGCGCATCCATCATGGTGCATGTGGATGCATGTGGGCGCCATCCGGCACGCAGCGAATTTTCCGAAGAGGATTTTGAGGGGGCCCGGTTCGCCGTGTTCTGTTGGGTGGATGACCGTGTCATGCAGTCGGGCTGGAGCGGGAAGGTCCAGTGGCAGAAGGAGTCCCTGCAGCGGATTCATTTTAAAACCGCCCAGGGCGGTGCCGAGTTCTTTACCCGGCTCAAGGAGACGGACCCTTCCCGGCGGGAGGTGTTTGAGGTGTTCTATCTCTGCCTCATGGCGGGGTTTCGCGGACGATACGGCATGGAAGAGGACGAGCAGACCCTGGAGGACCTGAAGGCAGGGCTTTGCAGGCGGCTGGTGAACGATGACGAGCGGTTGACCTCCGACGGTCGGGAAAAATGGTTTCCGGCACCGTACAAGGGGGATATGCCCGTGGGGATGGAGCCCCGGGTCAAAAGCGGTTCGTCGATGCTGAGCTTTCTGCTTGTGCTGTCCCCTGCGGTGCTGTGCGGCATATTGTTCGTGGTCTATGGGTTTATTTTAAACAGCGAAGTTCTGACAGGACTGGTGCGATAAATGCGAACATTTCTGAAAGCGGTTCTGATTCTCTGCCTGTTGATGACACTTATCCTGGTGCCACCCGTGGTGGCCATATTGCTTGGGTATTCCGTATGGGCGGGGGCGGCTGTGTCTGCGGGGGCCCTGGGACTGCTCCTGCTTTTTTTTCTGATGCGGTTTCTCTGGAGCCGTTACCGGGAGCGTAAATTCGTCAACGGGCTGGTGGCCAAGGGCGCATCCGCCGAAGACAAGGCCATCGCAAGCGAGCAGCGCAAGCAGTGGAAGATGTCCGTTGCCGAACTCAAGAAATCCCACCTCCGTGTGAAGGGGGATCCCTTGTATGTCCTGCCCTGGTACATGGTCATGGGGGAGTCGGGCACGGGCAAGTCCACGGCCATCGAAAACTCTGGCCTTGTGACCAACCTTGCGCAGCCTCCCCGCGTTTCCGGGGTTTCCGGGACGCGCAACTGCGAATGGTGGTTTTTCAACGAGGCCATCGTTCTGGATACGGCGGGGCGCTACGCCACCCATCAGGACGAGTCCCAGGACAAGCGGGAGTGGCACTCTTTTCTCAAGCAGCTGGCCAGGTATCGGAAGAAAGAGCCCCTGAACGGGCTTGTGGTTACGGTCTCGGCCAAAACACTGTTGACGGGAACACGGGATGAAATCGAAGAGGAAGGGCGCAAGATCCGGGATCGCATCAATGAGCTGATGAAGATGATCGGGGCGCGGTTCCCCATCTATCTGCTGGTGACCAAGTGCGATCTGATCCAGGGCATGACGGAGTTTTGCGAGCAGCTTCCCGACGCCGTGTACGAGCAGGTTTTCGGGTCCATCAACGGCGACATGCAGTGCGATGCGGCGTTTTATCTCTCTTCGTCCTTTGCCCAGGTGACGAAAAAACTTCGAAACTACCGTCTGCAGGTGGCACGTTCGCTCGGGACGGAGAGTGCCCAGGCCCGGGTCCTTTTTTTTCCTGAGGAGTTCCAGGGCATCGAAAGCCGACTCAAGACCTTTGCGGACGCCGCCTTCAGTGGCAACGTCTATCAGGAAGCTCCGTTTTTGCGGGGGCTCTTTTTCTCCAGCGCCCGGCAGTCCGGCCGTCCTTTTTCCAAGTTCCCCGAGGCGGCTCGCATGCTTGAGGGGAGGGCTTCCGACGGGGAACAGGATGCAACGGACACCAGCTATTTCCTCCACGACCTCTTCTCCAAAATCCTTCCGACGGATCGGAACATCCATGTACCCACACGGCGCCTCCTTGAAGGCAAAAGGCGCCTCAAGGTCATGGCCTTCTCCTGTCTGGCACTGGCCAGCCTGACCTTGGGCGTGCTTTTGAGTTACTCGTTCTCCCTGAACCTTTCCATGGTCAGAGAGGTGCAGCGAGAGTACGCCATGGTGCCCTCTCTGCGGGGTGAGCTGGCTGAGGATGTCGACACCCTGGAGCGGCTCCGGCTGCTTATTCGCAGCGTGGAAGAGAAAAACGAGAGCCGTCTGCTCCCCGATTTCGGGCTGGATCATTGCACCGCCCTGGAGCGGGACCTCAAGGCTCGGTTCTGCGATCGGTTCCAGGGGGTTTTCCTGGCGTTTTACGACACCAAGATGGGCGATGCCGTGGTGAATTTCTCCTTGGACACCTCCGAGGAAGAGCTGGCAGGCGTGTTTCCCCATTATATCCGCCGCATCAACCTCATTGCCGCAAGGAGCCGGGGGGCGGCCCCGGAATCGTTGAATGCTTTGCCCCAGCCTGATTTCAGGAGCCTTCTGATTCCCGAGGGGCGCTGGGACAACCCGTCTGTCCTGGAGGCGGTGTCGGCCCAATATCTGGACTACCTCACCTGGGCAAGTCCGAAAATGCTGGCCGGGGAAAAGGCCATGCTGGCTTCCTGGCTCTCCTACGGCATGAAAAACGAGGACCTCTCCCTGTCGTGGGTCGTGACCTGGTGCAACGGTTTGGGGGGGATTCCTTCCCTGACCCTGGCCGAGTTCTGGGAGGGAAGCCATCGCCTTTCCGATGAGCCCTTTGTGGGGCCTGCCTTTACCCTCAAGGGGCGGGAGCAGGTGTTCGGGATGATCACGGAGTTGGAGCTGGCCCTGGAGAGTCCCCTGGAGATCGCCCAGAAAAAATCGACCTTCCTGGCGTGGTATCACGAGGCCTATGCCCAGGCGTGGCACCGTTTTGCCACCTATTTTCCCAAGGGGCAGGAGACCGTGACAGGGAAAGGAGGAGAGCATCTCCACCCTGGTGAGGATGGGCACCCAGGACAACCCGTACTTTTCGCTGTTAAGCGAGATGGCCCTGGAGCTTTCCTTTTTTCAGTCCGAGGTTGAGGAGTCCCCCTTGTGGATGGAGCCGATCTTTGAGTTCGAGGCCATTCGGCAGCATGCTCTTTTGTCCACCCAGAAAAAAAAGGGGGCGCCCAATGTGAGGGTCCCCGGCAAGGGGGCGAGGTTCCTTTACCGGATCAAGAAGGTCGCCGGTCCGGTGGGCAAGGAGGACCAGGTACCCGAGGCCATAGCCGCCGGGGCCGACGCTTTCAATCGCTATGCCGAGGGGCTCTCCGGCATGTCCACGGCAGCCCTGTCCCCGGCCGGTGCCTTTGCCCTGGCAGGTACCGCCTTTACCGAAGACCCGGTCTCCGGTGGCTCGGCCGTGCGCACGGCCATCCATGGAGAAGAGTCCCTGAAAATTGTCATGGAGACCCACCGAACACCCCGGGCCCTGTTCCGTACCCTTCTTCGCGGGCCCTTCGATTACCTCTGGGCCGACACCTGCAATACCGCCGGCCGATACCTTCAGGACGTGTGGGATGAGACGGTGCTCTCGGAGATCCAGGGGGTCTACAACAAGAAGAGCATCAGCGGATTGCTTTTCGGAAAAGGCGGGGCCGTCAAGCGCTTTGTCGCAGGGCCCGCCAAGCCGTTCATCGGGAAAAAGAGCAAAAAAGGGTACTACGCCAAAGAGGTTGCGGGGCGGAGCATACCCTTTACCGACTCCCTGTTTACCTATGTGACCCGCGGCAGCTACTCGGTGAAGTCCGAGAAGGCCGTTTTCAAAGTCACCATCGAAGGGCTTCCCACGGACATCAACCCCGAGGCCACCATCCAGCCCCACATCACCACCCTGGAACTGGAGAGCGTGGACAAGACCCAGGTGCTGACCAACCGGAATTACAGGGCCCAGGAGGTGTTCAACTGGTCGCCCAAAGAGGGCGGGGCCGTGACCCTCACCATCGGGGTCGGCGATCTGGTCCTTGAGAAAAAATACACCGGCGGCTGGGCCTTTGCAAAGTTCATCAAGGATTTTTCCAACGGTCGCCACGAGTTTCGAATCCGGGATTTTCCCGAAGAGCGCGCATCCCTGAAACGAAAAGGCGTCCGCTATATCCGGGTCGAGTCCCAAGTAAACCAAGCCATCCTCCGGATGATGAACAATGTGGCGGGAAAGCCCCCGGAGGTGATTGTCGCGTGGTTGGACTGATCTGGAGACAGAAATGGAGCTGGTATCTCGCCGGCAAACATCCCAGCGCCGGCGACTACCTGTGCCTGGGCAAGGCGACGCCCCTGCTCAAAGGGTTCTCCGGATGGATGGAGACGGGCTACGAGGGGGTGGCCCCCAAGGTCGCCCCGGGCCTTGCCGTGGCATGGCGGTTCTGGGCCCTGGGCCCCAATGGAGAGCTTGTCTGCGGCATGATCAAAGAGAGCCGGGACAACCACGGGCGGCGCTATCCTCTGATGATTGTGGGGGCCGGGGCCGTGGCCGAGAGGAACCGCCATTGGGACCTTTTACCCCTATCCTCCTCGGGAACGTGGAAGCCTGGAGGCCCTGGAGACCGACAGTCCACAACAATCAACAAGCTGGAGGCGCAAGAGGTGGCGGCGGTCGGGTTGCCCCGAGCCGCGTTGGGACAAGCTTCACCGAAAGCGGGAAACGGAAAAGGATACGCCGATATTGCATGAGGGACATCAGAGAACGTCGGGATTTATGGACAAGATGAACAACATCGAGGGGCTGGCGCGAAAGGACCATTTTCTCGTGCCCCTGGATGTTTGTGAGATGAAAGAGGCCCTGGTACCTGCCGCTAAACTGCTTCGGTTGCTGAAAAAACGCTCGCCCCTGGAGCCGGCCATGGTCTTTATCGGGGGAACGGAGGCGGATCGTTACCTGATGTGCCTGAAGCGCCCCCTGATGCTGGAAGATTTTCATACCCTGTGGGGTTCTTCTAAGGAGCCGTCGTGATGGAAGAGATTGCCCTGCTCGGCAAAGAGCCCATCAGCGAGGCCGCTCCCGCCGGTGAAGACGTTCGGTATGAGGAAAGGTTCGAAGCGCTTCAGGAAGAGATCGACAAGCTCAGCTCTCCCACCTCCCGGGACAGCTTCTCCTGGGAGACCGTGTCAAAGCTGGCCACCGGGATCCTTGCCGAGGACTCCAAGGATCTTCTGGTGGCAAGTTATCTGTGCGCGGCCCTTGTCCACCTTGAGGGGTGGCCGGGCCTTGGGGTCGCAACAGGGGTGTACGCGGACTTTTTGGAGACCTTCTGGGAGTCCATGTATCCACCGATACGGCGCATGGGCGGCAGGCTTTCGGCTGTTCAATGGTGGATGGAAAAGACCGACGAGGCCCTTGCCGGTCCCATGAAGGGGACTGCGGACGCTGAAGCCGTGGGCCGGGTCCGGGGGAACCTGAACAGGATCGATGGCTTTTTGGACGACCACACGGACTTTGACCTGACCTTCGGTCCCCTGGCGGCAACCGTGGAGCGTGTGGCTCCGGCCCAGGAAGTCCCCGCAGAGACCGAGGCGGCGCCTCCCGAAGCAACCAAACCCGTGGTTGAATCGTCACTTACCACCGAAGAGGTGACCCTGGACGCGGGAAACCTCCTGCGGAGCATGGCCCCCCTGTTCAAGACCGTCAAGCAGGCCTCCAAAATGGTTCGTGAAGGGGAGATGCAGAACCCGCAGTCCTATCGTTGGTTGCGGTTTGCCCTCTGGGAGCCCATCAAGGATCTGCCCCCTGCCGACGGGGGCGTTACGAGGATTCCGCCCCCCAAGCGCCAGGTGACGGAGCACCTGGAAAAGCTCAAGGATGAGGAGGCGTGGGAGGAGCTGGTTTCCAGGTCGGAGAGCCAGCTTTACAACCCCCAGCACACCTTTTTGCTGACGTTGAACTACTTTTCCGCCGACGCCCTGTCGCACCTTGGAAAGCGGTATGAGCGGGCCCACGACATGGTGTGTCGCGAGACCCTGCTGCTGCTTCGGCGCCTGGACGGAATTGAGGGGCTCCGGTTTTCCGACGGCACGCCCTTTGCCTCGGACGAGGCCCTGGCCTGGATGGCCGGGCTCCAGGGCTTTCTGGACGGGCAGCATGAGGCCGACGATGAAAGCCGGAAAGGGGGCGCCGACGGCGGGGATACAGTGGCGGATGAGATTCAGCGCGCCCGGGTCCTGGCGAGGGAGGAGGGCAAGCTCCAGGAGGCTGTGGAGGGGCTGGACAGGCATCTTCGGTCGTGTGGTTCGGGCAGGGACGCCCTGGCGTTTCGCCTGGGACTGATTCGCCTTCTGGCAGAGCACCGCCAGGAAAAGATGGGCAGTCGCGCGGCTGCTTTTGGAGCGGGCCTGTGCGGACATCACGGGCTCCGGGCTCATTCAGTGGGACCCGTTACACGCCCTGGCCGGGCTGAAGGTGATCTACACCGTCATGAAAAAACTTCCCGGAAAAGAACACGCGGCGCGGGCCGCTGAGATCCTGTCCATGATCGCGGAGATCAGCACGGTGGACGCGATGAACCTGCAGAGCAAGCGAAAATAACTTCAAAACAATACCTTAATTAAACAGGAAATGGGGGTAGGACATGGCAAAAGACGCATCCGTTGCACCCAAAGAGCGCGTGAACATCGTGTACAAAACCTCGGTGGGCGACGCAGAAGAAGCGGTGGAGCTGCCCATGAAGCAGCTGGTGCTGGGGCATTTTTCCGAATCGGGCCGGGAAAAACGCATCGAAGACCGGGATTCCATCGCCATCGACAAGGATAATTTCAACGAGGTGCTGGGTGCCCAGAACGTGTCGGTGGATCTGAGCGTTCCCAACAAGCTCTCAGAGGACCCGGACGCGGAGATGAGCGTCAGCCTCGATTTTAAGAACATGAAGGACTTCGGCCCGGAAGCCGTGGCCGAGAAGGTGCCGGAGCTTCAGAAACTCATGAAGCTGCGGGAAGCGCTCCAGGCCCTTAAAGGGCCCTTGAGCAACATTCCGGAGTTTCGCAACACCATCCAGGAACTCATCAGCGATGAGACCCAGCGCGAGAAGCTCCTGAAAGAACTCGGACTCAATGAAGAGTAAGTTTTGCACGCATGTTTAAAGGAGGATCATCATGAGTGAGGTACGGGAATCTGTAGAAACCCCTGAGGCGGAGGCCACCCTGGAGGGAGCGTCCCTTCTGGACGATATCATCGAGTCCACCCATATCAAGCCCGAGGACGATGCCTACGCCCTGACCATGCAGGGGCTCCATGCGCTTATCGCGAAAATTGCCTCCCCCGACGCAGGCATCGAGAAGGTGACCAAATCGGTGGTGGACGACATGATCGCGGAGCTGGACCGCCAGATCAGCCTCCAACTCGATGAGATCATTCATCACGAGGCGTTCCAGAAGGTGGAGTCCCTCTGGCGGTCCCTGAAGTTCCTCGTGGACCGGACGGACTTCCGGGAGAACAACAAACTTGAGATCCTCAACGTGACCAAAGAAGAGCTCCTCGACGACTTCGAGGACTCCCCGGAGGTGATCAAGTCCGGGCTGTACAAAAGGGTCTATACCGAGGAGTACGGGCAGTTCGGTGGCGAGCCTTACGCCACCATGATCGGCAACTACGAGTTCGGGTCCTCGGCCCAGGACATCAAGCTGCTGGGCTACCTTGGCAGCGTGGCCGCCATGGCCCATGCTCCCTTTATCGGGGCTGTGGCGCCGTCCATGTTCGGTTTGGATTCCTTTGCAGGACTCTCCCAGATCAAGGACCTCCGCTCCCTGTTCGAAGGCCCCCAGTACGCGCGGTGGAAGTCCCTGAGGGAGTCCGAGGACGCCCGTTACATCGGACTGGTGATGCCCCGGTTCCTTTTGAGGCTTCCCTATGGCAAGGATACCGAGCCGGTGAAATCTTTTGATTACGAAGAGGATGTCTCCCTGGATAACGAGAGTTATCTCTGGGGGAACGTCGCCTTTGCCTTTGCCACCAAGTTTTCCGAAAGCTTTGCCCGATACCGCTGGTGCACCAACATCATCGGCCCCAAAGGGGGCGGCGCCGTGGAAGACCTTCCCCTTCACTATTTCGAGGACATGGGGGCCATTCAGAACAAAATTCCCACCGAAGTACTGCTCTCGGAGCGACGGGAGTTCGAGCTGGCCGAAGAGGGCTTTATTGGCCTCTCCATGAGAAAAGGCAGCGACAACGCCGCGTTTTTCTCCGCCAACTCCATCCAGAAGGCCAAGAAGTTTCCCAACACCGCCGAAGGCAAAGCCTCCGAGACCAATTTCCGCCTGGGGACCCAACTGCCCTACATGCTGGTGATCAACCGCCTGGCCCATTACCTGAAGGTGATCCAGCGGGAGAACATCGGGGTCTGGAAGGAGCGCGTGGATCTGCAGCGTGAACTCAACGACTGGATCCGGCAGTACGTGGTGGACATGGACAATCCCCTTCCCGGCGTTCGAAGCAGGCGCCCCTTACGCAAGGCCGAGATCACCGTCGATGACGTTCCGGGTGAGCCCGGATGGTACAAGGTCGGTTTGAAGGTGTGCCCGCATTTCAAGTACATGGGCGCATCATTTACTTTGTCCCTGGTTGGCAAACTGGACAAAGAATAATCCTTAAACAACGGAGGAAATGCTTATGCCAATGACATCGCACATGGAAGTGACCGGAAATACGCAAGGGAAGATTGACGGCTCTTGCGATATGGAAGGTCGCGAGAACACGATGCTGGTCTATGCCTTTGATCACAAAGTGCATATCCCAAGGGATCCCCAGTCCGGGCTCCCGAGCGGCAAACGTATCCATGGTCCCCTGACCGTGGTCAAGGAGATCGACAAGTCCTCTCCCAAGCTGTATCAGGCCCTTTGCACCGGAGAGCAGTTGTCCAACGTTGTCCTCAAGAAGTTTCGCATCGATCCCACCGGGGCCGAGGAGCATTACTTCTCCATCGTTCTGGAAGACGCCATCATCGTAGAGATGAAGCCCTACATGCCCATGGCCTTCCTTGCGGAGAACGAGCCCTTCCGTCACATGGAAGAACTCAAGTTCACCTACTCCAAGATCAAGTGGACCTGGGAAGTGGATGGGATCGAGTCCGAAGATTCATGGAAGATTCCGGTCTAACGTGAGGGGGCGATGTGAGTGATTTGAGACTTCTTGAACGCCTTCGGCAATGGCAGGACGCTCCCGGAGAGCGTGCGAGGGACCATGTCGGAACACGGGTAAAATCCGTGGTGAAGCATCTCCAGCTTTTGCTTAACTCAAGGGTTGGCACGACGCTCATGGACGGCCAGTTCGGTTTGCCCGACCTGTCGGATTTGAAGGTCACCTATCCCGACTCCGTCCAGGACATGGAAAAGACCATCTCACGAACCATCGAAACCTATGAACCACGGCTTTCCCAGGTGGACGTCAATTTTGTGTTCCAGGATGACCGGACACTGCGCCTTTTTTTTCGGATCGACGCTCGGTTGAATATGGGAGAAGGGGATCAGGATATTATCCTGGAAAGTTCGGTGGATACCTACGGAAAGATGACCGTTCGGACGTGAGGTCTGCCTCCCGGGCCTGTCGACGCCGCGGGTGCGCCAAGGGGCGGGGTGACCGCAATCACCCGGCTCCAGGCGGCGCATCCGAACGAAGCGGCGAACACAGTCCCGGGGACAGACTGAACCGAGCCTGCCGCCGATGTCGGTGGCAGGCTCTCCACCAAGAGTAATTACCCTGAAACAGGGGAGGAAATCAAGGGTGAACCATCACTTGCTTACGTTGATAGATGGTTTACGCAATGAGTGAACGTTTGACGACCTGCCTTTCCGGGTACATTTGAAAACCGGGGCAGACGGGGAGACAGGTAACATGCCGCGTATAAGCCGTTTTGTCTTTCTTCGCTGGGTATTATGGCGGCATCGGTGAAAAGCGTATTCAAGGGATATTGAGACACGTGAATGGTGAGGATGTGCCTTAGGTTATTTTCATGAGATGAGGAATTTTTTTGTTTAATTACTATTTTCAAAATGAGCTGAGTCACCTGAAGGAGATCGGGACGGCCTTTGCCCGGGAAAACCCGGCCATTGCCCCCATGCTGGGCGAGCCGTCGGCAGACCCGGATGTGGATCGCCTCCTGGAGGGGGTCGCCTTTCTCACCGGGTCCATTCGGCAGAAGATCGACGATGAGTTCCCGGAGATTATCCACAATGTCATCCGTCAGGTATGGCCCCATTACCTTCGACCCATTCCGGCCACCACCATGATGGTCTTTTCACCCGGGGAAGGGACGGATGCGGTCGCCTCGGTTCCCTCCGGTGCGGAAGTGGACTCCGTGGCCGTGGACGGCACCGCCTGCCGTTTTCGTACCTGCACCGATGTGGTGTTGCCTCCGGTGAGCGTGGTTCGGGCGGGGTATGAGGAGACGGCGGACGGCACGGCAGGTATCCGGGTGACCCTTTCCGCCACGGGGCGCGATGACTGGAAAGCCGACAGCCTGCGGTTCTATATCGGCGGAGGGTACGCCGAGGCATCGGACCTTTACTGCCTGCTGCTCACCGGTTTGCGTCGGGTGGTGGTGGGTGACGGCTCCCTGCCTGATGGTGTTGTCCTTGGGCCCGAGAGCCTGAGGCCAAGGGGTTTTTCCGAGGAGGAGTCCCTGATTCCCTGGCCGTCCACCTCCTTTGACGGGTACCGCCTTCTTCAAGAGTTCTTTGTGCTTCCTGAAAAATTTCTTTTTGTTGAGTTGACGGGGCTCTCGGATTGGAGGGCGCCCAAGGACGACGGAGAGGTGGATATCTGGTTCGAGCTGGAAGCGGCACCGGAGGTTCCCCTGCGGGTGGACGCCTCCCGGTTTATGCTCTCGGTGGCCCCGGCGGTCAATGTGTTCTCCCACGATGCAGATCCGGTGCTGCTAAGGGCTGAAAAAAACGAATACCGCGTAAGGCCAACAGCCCCGGATCTTTCCCACTATCAGGTGTACTCCCTTGTGGGGGTGTCCGCGTACATGGCGGGCAGTGGCGAGGTGCGTCCCATGAAGCCCTTTCACAGCCTGGCCATCGACGAGACGGACGTGGTCTACAGCGAAATTCTCACCACCTCTCCGGTGAGGCAGGCCATGGACGTGAGCATCTCCATCGCCACCCCCGGGGGCAGGGAGATGCCGGAGTTCAAGTCCCTCTCCTTTGACGTGCTCTGCACCAACGGTTTTCTCCCGGAGCAACTCCTGGCAGGGGACATCAGTGTGGCAACCACCAGGTCGCCCGAAGGGGTTGCGTTTCGCAACCTTCGAAAGCCCACCTCGGCGGTGTTGCCTCCCCTGGGGACCAACGCTCTATGGCCGCTTATCTCCATGATGAACCTTAACCAGTTCTGCCTGAGCCGCCCTGAGAACTTCAAAGCCATGCTGGGCCTGTTTTTGCTGGACGGCCACGGCGGAAGGCGGGTGTTTGCGGCAAGCGAAAAACGCATCGAGGGCATCGTGGGGCTGGAGACCGAGAACACCCGTCGCCTGTTTCGGGGGGTGATGGTCAGCGGGGTCGTGTTTCGGGTTGCCATGCGAAGGGATCATTTTGCCGGCATGGGGGACCTGTACCTGTTTTCTACGGTCCTGGACCGGTTTCTGGGGCTCTCTGCGGCCTTGAATACATTCACACAGCTCGTGGTCACCGAAGTCGGGACCGGGGAGGTCTTTACATGGCAGGAACGAATGGGGGAGGAGGCCCTGGGATAAGGGCGGCGCTCCTCTCCCGGGGGCGTTCGTTCTCGTTTTTCCAGGCCGTGCGACACTTAAAAAACCTCACCGCCGAAGAGGGGGGCGACCGCATCAACGGGTCAAGACCCGTGGATGTCTTTCGGGTCAGGCCCAGCCTCTCCCTTTCTTTTGCCGGGCCGGGGATGAGGGCGACGAAGAGACCTCCGCAGGTCAGTGGCTCCTGACGGCCAATATTTTAGGGCTTTACGGCACCGGATCGCCCCTGCCGGTTTTTTACACCGAAGACCTCCTTGAGGGACGGGAGTGGGACCACGATGCTGCGCGGGATTTTCTGGACATCATCAACCAGCGCCTCTACGAGCTGCTCTACGACGGGTGGGCCAGGTCCCAGGCCATGATGAAGGTGATGGAAGAGGACGATGTCCCCTACGCAGACCGCTTTTTCAGTCTCTCCGGTCTGGGCCGCAAAGCCCTGAGGGCCGGGTTGGATACACCCTGGGGCCTGGTGCGCTACAGCGGGCTCCTTTCCCAGAAGAACAGGTCGGCTTCGGGATTGAAGACCCTCCTCACCGATGCCCTGGGCGGGCTTCCGGTGAAGGTGGTCCAGGCCCTGAAACAGAAGGTGCCCATCGGTGCGGACCAGCAATGTGTACTGGGGCTTTCCGGCAATGTCCTGGGGGAGACGAGCTACCTGGGAACGGAGTTTGACGACGGCACGGGCGCCATCCTCATTCGTATCGGGCCTCTGTCGGAAGAGGCATACCGAGGGTTTCTCCCTGGAACGGACGGCTACCGGTTGGTGGTGGACCTCACCCGGTTTTACCTCTCCTCCCCGGTGACCTTTGTCCTGGATGTGGTGATGAAAGACGACGCGAAAAAAGAGACCACCCGCCCCGGGCATACGCGGTGGGCCAGCCTGGGCCTGGATACCTGGCTGTTTTCAGGGGAGAGTGCCGGGGAGCTTGTCACCCGGTTTTACCCGTAACGATTCAATGGCAACCATGGGAATAGATAATGATCACCGTTGACATGAAGTCCTTGCTGAACCGGCTGAACCCATGCTGCAGGAAGGCCCTTGAGGCTGCTGCGGGCGTGTGTGTGTCCCGAACCCATTACGAGGTGACGGTGGAGCACCTTTTGTGGCAGCTCCTGGACGAGCCTTTGTCCGATATTTCCCGGATTCTGACGCAAAGCGGGGTAGGGGTAGAGGAATTGCGAAGGAATTTGGACCAAACCTTGGAGGAATTTTCCACGGGAAACGGAGCCAAGCCGGTGTTTTCTCCCCGGTTGATGGACTGGTTCCAGGAGGCCCAGCTCATCGGTTCGGTGGAGATGGGCGAGCCCCGGATTCGCTCAGGGGTGCTCCTGCTCGCCTTTTTAAATCGGCCCACGCAGTTTTCCACCGTGGAGATCGGGGATCTGCTCCTCGGGATCAACCGTGAAGAGCTTGCCAAGGAGTTTGCCTCATTAACCAAAGGCTCGGTAGAGGCTGGGAAAGGCACGCCTTCCGATGCCGTTGACACCCCCAAGGGCGGTGCTCTGGCAGAGTCTGGAGACTTCCGCGAGGCCCGGCCGGAAAGTCGATCGCGGTCTTGACAGCGATGTGGAGATTCGACAGGTGGTGGACATCTTTGCCCGAAGGCGGAAAAACAACCCCATCGTGGTGGGGGAGGCCGGTGTGGGTAAGACCGCCATTGTCGAAGGGCTGGCCCTGCGCATCGTGGAAGGGGATGTGCCTGATTTTCTGAAAAACGTCACCCTCATGGGGCTGGACATGGGGCTCCTCCAGGCCGGGGCCGGTGTCAAAGGGGAGTTTGAAAACCGCCTCAAGCAGGTGATCGAGGAGGTCAAGGCTTCTGAAACCCCCATCATCCTCTTCATCGATGAGGCCCACACCATGATCGGGGCCGGGGGCTCCGCCGGGGGAAGCGATGCCGCCAACCTGCTGAAACCTGCACTGGCAAGGGGGGAGCTGCGGACCGTGGCCGCCACCACCTGGTCCGAGTACAAGAAATACTTTGAAAAAGACGCGGCCCTGGCCCGGCGGTTCCAGCTGGTGTACCTGGACGAGCCGTCGGAGGAGACCGCCACCCTGATCTTAAGGGGGCTCAAGGCCAACTATGAAAAGAGCCACGGGGTGGTGATCCGGGACGATGCGGTCAAGGCCGCGGCCGAGCTTTCCGCCCGGTACATTTCAGGGCGCTATCTTCCGGATAAGGCCATTGATCTCCTCGACACAAGCGCAGCCCGGGTCAAGGTACTGCTCACGGCAAAGCCGGGGGCCGTGGAGGATATCGAACGAACGCTCCAGGCCGCGCAGCGCGAAAAAGAGGCCCTGGGTCGGGACGGAGTCTACGGGTCTGACCCGGATACCGAACGGCTTGCGGCCGTGGAGGTAGAGATCGAAGCCCTTGAGACCCGGCTCACCGAGGTGACGGCCCGCTGGGCCATGGAGCAGGCCCTGGCCGCAGAACTCATCGACCTGAGGACGCAGTACTGGAAGAGAGTAACGGCCCCGGATGCGCAAGTGGCTCAGGGAACACCGGTACTCGAAACGGAAGAGCTTGAGACAGAAGGGGCTGAGCCGGAAGGGACTGGCACAGACCAGACCGATGCCGCCATGGACGCCTCGCCTTTACCCGTCGACCCAGCCCAGGGAGAAACCGCAGGCGATGAGCCCGAGGTCGCCCTGTCCGTTGCGGAGCTGCAGGCTCTCCTGGACACGAAGGCATCGGAGCTTGCCGCCATCCAGGGCACCGATCCCCTGGTGCGCACCGAGGTGGACCCCGGCATCGTCTCCGAGGTCGTCTCGGACTGGACCGGTATCCCCGCAGGCAAGGTGATGCACGACGAGGCCAGGACCATCATCCACATGGAAGAGGATTTAAAGGCCCGCATCAAGGGCCAGGATGAGGCCATCAAGGCCATCTCCCGGGTAATCAAGGCCTCCAAGGCCGGTCTGGGAGACCCGGAGCAGCCCCTGGGCGTGTTTCTCCTCACCGGGCCCAGCGGCGTGGGCAAAACCGAGACGGGCCTGGCCGTGGCCGACCTGCTGTTTGGGGGCGAGCGCTCCACCATCTCCGTCAACATGAGCGAGTTCCAGGAAAAACACACGGTGAGCCGTCTCATCGGCTCGCCTCCGGGTTACGTGGGCTACGGAGAGGGGGGAATTCTCACCGAAGCTGTCCGCCAGAGACCCTATTCCGTGGTGCTTTTAGACGAAGCGGAAAAAGCCAATGACGAGGTGATGAACCTCTTCTACCAGGTCTTTGACAAAGGGGCTCTCTCCGACGGCGAGGGTCGCCTCATCAACTTCAGCAACACCGTGATTTTCCTGACAAGCAACCTGGCTTCGGAACTCATCTCCGGCGCCGCAGAGTCCGGGGATCTTCCTGAAACCGAGGAGCTGATTGCCGCCATTCGGCCGACCCTGAGCCAGCATTTCAAACCGGCCCTTCTGGCCCGCATGAGCATCGTCCCGTTCTTGCCCCTGCCCGCGGATGTGATGCAGGAGGTGGTGAGCATCAAGCTCAACAAGGTCGCGGACCGCCTGAGGGAGACCCACGACATCGCCCTGACCGTGGCGCCATCTGTCATCGACCAGGTCGCGGCCCGGTGCGTGGAGGTGGAGACCGGTGCCCGCAATATCGACCACATCATGAACGGCACGGTGCTGCCCCTGATTTCCCGGGAACTCCTGGAGCGCATGAGCGAAGGCGAACTGCCCTCTGAAATGACCCTGGAGACTGATGCAGAGGGCGCCTTCAATGTCGGTTAAAAAGCGTGCCTTCTATGGTTAAAGTGGGCTCAAAAAGCGTGCCTCCGGCGGCCAGGGAATAAATCCCCTGGACCCCAGGTTGCGAAAGCCCTCCCCCTTCGTTCCTCAGGGGAAGAGCTTCCGCGAAGATTTTCGTGAATGTTGCTCAAGACTTGTTTGTCTAACTTTTCAAAAGTTTGGCCCCCGGCAGGGCCGCCGGAGGCATTTACCATGCACGGGAGGAAAACGATGATCTCACCGGTAGAGATATTCGAAACCATGCGGCAGTTCGACTGCACACTGAACGGGACGAAGCTGGACGTATACACACTCTCTGCGGCTGAGGCCGTTTCCGATCATTTCTCGGTGCAGGCCACGGTGGTCTCGGAAAAACGTCGGCTGAGCTCTGATTTTACGGGGCAGGAGGGGCTTGTTACCCTCATCGGTCGAAAGCAGGAGCGGTATGTTCACGGGGTGGTCAGCCGTTTTGAAGAGCTGGAGAAAAGGGGGCGCTTCTACCTCTACGGTGTGACCCTTGTTCCCCGGGCCTGGGAGCAGACCCTTATCTCGGATGTTCGGATTTTTCAGGAAAAAACCGTGCCTGAAATTGTCGCCGAGGTGCTTCAGACAGGCGGCATGCAGGCCAACACCTTTGAGTTCAGGACCCACCGCACCTATTCTCCCAGAGAGTACTGTGTCCAGTACCGGGAGACCAACTGGGATTTTGTGGCAAGGCTCCTGGCCGAGGAGGGGATTTTCTTTTACTACGAATTTACCGAGGCCGACCATGTGCTGGTGTTCGGGGACACCCCGGCGTGCCACAAGCCCATCACCGGAAAGGCTGAAGTGCTCTTTACCCCGCCGGGACAGCTGGTGGACCAGATGGAGTACGTCAACGAGTTTCTTGTGGCCGAAAACGTGGTCTCGGGAAAACACGTGCTTAAGGATTATGCGTTTAAGACCCCCTCTTACAGGCCGTCTGCGGAGAAACCGGCAGAGAGCTATGAAAATCTGGAACTCTACGATTACCCCGGCCTTCTTACCGACGAAGCCACAGGGACCCGTCTGGCCGCCGTGGGCCTTGAAAGGGCGCGGCTGAACAAAAACGAATACACGGGCAAGAGCCTTTGCAGAGGTTTTGCCGTGGGCCATCTTTTTACCCTGGCCCATTACCCCTACGATGAGAGCAACCGGGAATACCTTCTCACCCGCATCACCCATCGCGGCACCCAGCCCCAGTCCCTTCAGGAGCTGGCCCCCAACGGCAAGGGCAACACCTACGCCAATACCTTTTCCTGCATCCCCTCCGAGATCCCATTTCGACCGGCCCCCATCACCAAGCCCACGGTGAGTGGGGTCCAGACCGCCGTGGTCACCGGCCCCGAAGGTAAGGAAATCTACACCGACTCCTACGGCCGCATCAAGGTGCAGTACCACTGGGATCGCCTGGGCAACCGGGACGCCCGGAGCAGCTGCTGGATGCGCGTGGCCCAGTCCCTGAGCGGCCCGGGCTGGGGTGCGGTGTTCATCCCCCGCATCGGCCAGGAGGTCATCGTCAGCTTCATCGACGGCGACCCGGACCGCCCCATCGTCACCGGTGCCGTTTACAACGGGGCCAACATGCCCCCGTATCCCCTCCCTGCCGAGAAGACCAAAAGCACCATCAAGACCCGCTCCACCCCCAACGGCGATGGGTTCAACGAGCTGCGGTTCGAGGACTTAAAGGGCGAGGAAGAGATCTACATCCACGGCGAAAAAGACTGGAACATCGAGATCAAAAACGACAAAGGCCAGCACATCGGCCACGATGAGACCCTTGCCGTGGACAACGACCGCCGCAAAACCGTGGGCAACGACCAGCAGGAATCCATCGGCAACAACAAGGACATCAGCGTTGCCAAGAGCCACACGGAATCCGTGGGGGAGAATATGGCGGTATCCGTGGGCAAGAACCTGGATGAGAGCACGGTGGAGAACAAAACCGTATCCGTCGGGAAAAACAGCCAGGAAAGCGTGGGAGAAAACGAAACGGTTAACATTGGAGCAGACAGGACCCTGAGCATCGGGAGCAACGGCGTTACGGACATCGGGAAGAATATGACGGAAACCATCGGACAGAAATTGACCCTTGATGTGGGGGACAAAACCGGTGTGAGTGTCGGCGCGGATCTCTCCGTGATGGTGGGAAAAAAAACCGTGTTGACCACGGAAGACCAGATTACCTTTGTCTGTGGAAGTTCGAGTATCACCATGAAAAAAGACGGCACCGTATTGATCAGCGGCGGGGATATCAAGATCAATGCAAGTGGGAAACTGGTGACCAAAGGCCAGAACATCACCGGGAATTAAGGCATGACAACGGATTTAAACCTTAGCTTTTATACGGAGCATCTCGAGGAGTCGTCCATGCTCTATGAGCAGTGGCATCGCCTTGTGTCTCGCCAGTGGGGGGCCTGGAGACGCGTTGTTGCGTTTGAGCGGCGCTTGGAGGCGCATCTGGATGCTTTGGTTATCGGAGGGGAGAGCGCCCTGGCATTATGTCGTGAGAAGGCCCGGCAAGGCGATGCAGGGGAATGTTACGCTGCTTCAAGGGTTTTGGTGCGTCATGGTCTTCACGGAGATGTCTGTGAACTGGTCGACGATGTGGATGAATCGGACACAGCCCGTCTTCAAGCCATTTCCGACGCTTTGTGCGTTGATCTTGGAAAAAGCGACGAAGAGGATTGTCTCAAGCTGCTGTTGAAAAGTAGTCCCGTTAACGCTTCCCAAGCACGGGTGGCATCGCGCCTTGCGGGTTATCGCAGGTGCCAGGGGTGGGCTGGCGAACTTTGGGGATTGCTGGGCAGCGAAAGCCTTGACGAGGAAACCAAGGCAACCATTTTCAGGGAGTTTGTGCCCCTTAAACCCCCACGGCATCTTTTGAACGCGGACTGCTTTGGAAAGGGTGGGGAAGGGGTATACCGATTCCCTGTGTCCCTTATCCGAGCCCGTTCCGGGCAGGCGGTTGATGAATCGATGCTGCTAGGAGTGCCCATGTGCTGTGGGCTTTGCGGAGACAAGCAGGCCCTAGATCTGCTGAAGACAATGCCGGTTGATAACGATGTTCTTTTTGCCATGGGCCTGTTGGGTGATGTCACAGCGATTCCATTTATGGTCCGGGCGCTTGACCATGAGGACCACGCCGAGGCGGCATCTCTTTCCCTTTATCTGGTGACAGGGGCCCCGTTGTACGAAACGGTCTTTATCCCGGAGGCCGTTGATGAAGATCTTTTGTTTGACGCCGAAAAAGAGAAGCTTGCACGGGGGGAGGCGCTCTGGCCTCCCGGTAAAGAGCCGGGTGAGACAGTGACGAGGCTGTCCAGGCAGGCCGCAGAGTGGAATTCCTGGGTGCAGGAACACGGGGAGCGGTTTGATTCGTCCAGACGGTATCGAAACGGCAGGCTGTTCTCCCCTGAATGCCTGATCGAAAACCTTGGCTCTGAGTCGGTTCCTGCAAGGGTTCGCGAGGCAGCCTATGAAGAGCTCGCCATTCGTTACGCGGTGGACTTTTCCTTTGATCTCCGCATGCCTGTCGAAGCCCAGTTGAATGCACTGGATAAATACAAAGCGTGGAGCCAGGCAGCCACCGACAGGTTTGAAGCGGGTGAATGGTATGTCGGGGGAAACATCATGGAACCATGCCATGCGCAATAAAGAGGGCCGTCATGACTAAGCCATCCGGGCAGAACAAGAACATAGCCGACGAGGGGACCCTTGCTCTGCTCCATCCCAGGACGGGGCGGATTGAATCCTCGAAAAACCCGGGTGAGATTCTTGTAACCTATGACGGGGAGGGGCCGTATCCGGCGAGGTTGCTTTCAGGGATCAGTCGCTTGGAGCTTTTGTCGGACTCCTTCGTGGGGCGAGAAGTGCTTCTGGTGTTTGACGGTGGCAGGGCAGACAAGCCCATCGTGGTCGGCGTCCTTGAAAACGTCTTGGAAACCCTTGTCTGCCTGGATGGGAAGGCGGATAGCCGGCCCTCCTCCATGGAAGATCCCTCCTGCAATGGGCGTACGGTGGTCGAAGCCGACAAGGAGATGGTGCTGAGATGCGGAGAGGGCAGCATTTCCATTAAAAAAGAGGGCCGCATTGTGATTCGCGGCAGGGAGATTGTTTCCAGGGCCTCGGGTACCAATAAGATCAAAGGTGGCAGTGTTGAGTTGAATTAAAGGTTCAGGAGTATCGATTCAGCTTGCCTTCTATGGTTAAAGTGCAAGGAAAAGCCTGCCTCCGGCGGCGAGGGTGGCGAAGCCACACTATCGAAAACACCTCGAAAGCTGACTGCCGTTGCAATGTGTGCCTCGTTCATCGGGCCACATTGCAACGGCCTTTCGGCTCGGGCTTCGACCGAAACATATGCTGGTGGTTTGTACGAGCGATGCGACAAGCCTTCAAGGGCTAGATTCGTTATCGTAACTCGTTGACTATTTTGCTTAAACCGGACTGTTTCCAAAGGTGTTGGGAAATTTTAAAACCTGTTTGTCAAGCTTTTCAAAAGCTTGGCCCCCGGCAGGGCCGCCGGAGGCAATGTTGAACACTCCGTTTTGAGACCTGACGTTGACCATAAAAGGCTTGTTTTTCCATGCATCTCTTACACAACAAAACGCCCTATGCTGCAGAAACCTTTGTCCTTCGTGATCAGCACGGAACCCGCCAGGCGGTTGCCATCATCAAGGGGACTTTTCTGTATGACGAACAGGGCTTTGTGCAGGATGCTCCCGACCAGCTTCCCTTGTGCTATGCCGATGAGTATTACGGAAAGCCGGGGCTCAGCAGCCTTCGGTACGCCTCAGATCTTGTCCCGGAAAAAAAAGGCACGGATATTGTGCTGAACGGGCATGCCTATGCACCCGGGAAAAAAGCGGTCCGCAAGCTCGATACCGCTTTGATGGTTGGACCGCATCAAAAGCGTGTGCGCGTGTACGGAGATCGTGCCTGGCGTTATCGGCTGGGAGTCGTCACCAAAACCTCCCCTTTGCCTTTCCTTAAAATGCCCCTTGTCTATGAGAGAGCCTTCGGTGGTGCCGACACGTCGCACAAGAAGACAAAAAAGCAGGGGCATTGCCTGGAAAATCCCGTTGGCACGGGGTTTCGAATGGCAAGGACAAAAAAAACATTGGACGGTCATCCGTTGCCGAACCTTGAGTGGGCGAATCGTTCGATACAGGCATGGAAAGACAAACCGTCCCCTGCAGGATACGGGTTTGTGTCACCCCACTGGGAGCCCAGGGGATCCCGGTGCGGAACCTATGACGAGGAGTGGGAACGGCGGCGCATGCCCCTTTTGCCTGAGGATTTTGACCCCGGGTTTTACAACACAGGCTCTTCCGATCTCGCACTTGAAGAGTGGATTGCCGGGGATGAGACCGTGACCCTTATTAATCTTCACCCGGATAACGAAAAAATTCAGTTTAACCTTCCGGGTATCAATCTCACATCGGCATTTATCCTCCGTGATCAGACATACAAACCCGATGTGCGGCTCGATACCCTTTTGATCGAGCCGGACGCAAACAGGTTTTCCATTGTATGGAGATCTGTTTTTCCAGACCGGGATCAGCCTGACAGCATTTGAAACAAGTGACAGTCAGCCATGACGGATAACAGCTCCAATTCCATAGCCATTACGGGTCTTGGCATGGTCACCTCGGTGGGCCATGACGTGAAGACCGCCTGCTCGTCTATCCGTGCGGGCCTGAAACGCCCTGTAAAACTGCAGAATTTTTATGCTGAGTCACCCGGAGGCTATGACGACTGGGAAGACGGACTGGTGACGGGTCACCCGGTCTTTGATGGGGATGTGGACGAGACCGAAGACCGAATTTGCAGGCTGCTGGGTGATGCCTTGGAAGATATCGCGGATAACGCCGGGCTTTGCGAATCAGATGCCGTTCCTTTGTTCCTCGCTCTTCCCGGAAAAGAGAGGGATCTGTTCCCCGACGAGACCATGGACGATTTTTTCGCGAGAAACAAGGAACGCTTTCACGTGTGGGAAGAGGTTATACCTCCACTGGCAACGCCGCGGGCCTGATGGCGTTGGAACGTGCAGCAGAAACAATTGAGGCTGGCCAGTGTGAACAGGCCCTTGTGGCCGGAGCAGATTCTCTTCTTGGTTTTGCCAACCTGTCCCGGTTGAACCGGATGAAGCGGCTGAAAACCGAGATCAATTCGGATGGATTGATCCCTGGAGAGGCCTCAGCGGTCGTACTTTTGGAAGGGCTTACCCGGGCCGAGAAGCGACAGGCGGCGATCCAGGGGATTTTAGAGGGTGTGGGCGTCGGGTTTGAGTCAGACCATTGCCTTGAAGGGAGACACGCTGGTTCCGGGCTGTCCGATACCGTTTTCACTCTGTTGCCGCAGGATGATGACGGGCCCGTGGATGTCAGGGCGATCATGACCGATCTGAACGGAGAACCTTACCGTTTCGATGAGATGTCCATGATGCATGCGCGGGTTTTCAGCCGGATGGACGGGGAGAAAGAGATCCTCTGCCCCGCTCGGAATATCGGAGACACAGGGGCCGCTTCAGCCCTGGTTTCCATGTGTCTTGCTTCTCGCACCATGGCCCGGGGCGGGTTTGGCAACACCGATTGCCGGTGTCTGGTTCTCTCTTCATCGGACTCCGGTGAGAGGGGGGCTCTTTTCATGACATTCAACATGGGGGATTGACGATGGGCGTTACGGTAGGTGCAAATGGTCGAACGGTGGTTCATAAGGGCAGCGGCGGCACATCGGTTGCTTCGCCGGACATATGCCGCACACAGATCGGTCCGGTGGTGGTGCCCATTCCATACGCAAACACAGCCATGTCGTCTGATCTTGACGGCGGTGCTCAAACGGTCAAAGCCGATGGTAATCCTCTGGGGCACGCCAAGTCAAATTTCAAAAAAAGCATCGGCGACGAGGCTGGAGACAAGAAAGGAACGGCATCCGGCACCATCCAGAAGCAGGCGGAGTTCACCAGCTCTTCATTCGATGTCCAGGTGGAAGGAAACGGTGTGGCACGAGCCTTTGACACCATGATTCACAACAACAAAAACACCCCTCCTGCCCCGTTGATGCAGGCTCCCCTTGTGCAGGAGATTATGGATGAGACACCGGTGATACCGGAACAGGGGAAGGTGGAAATGCGTTTTCTCGACCCCTTTGGGGAACCCATGGAAGGACTTGAGCTTGATGTGGAGATTGACGGCGAAAAAGGTGTTTTGGTGACTCAGTCTATAGGGCAGATAGTTCACCTTTCAGAAAAGGAAACCGTGAAGCTGTTTGTAAAAAATCCCAACATGGATTTGAAAGAAAAAGAATAATAGGTCACATGTTGTAGGGGGACTAAGGAATGGCTATAGAAAAAAATGTAAATATTAAAAATAATCAGAAGTATATAGTTTCTCATGAGCCCTGTGATGCAAAAATATTATATCCGTCCTTGGGGTGTCCTTCCTTAGTTAAGATTGAAGGAGATAATGCATGGGTTGAGATGGTCGTAGCATGTAAAAATAATGGTTTATGTTTGGCTGAAGTAGCATTTCATCTTCGATATGTGGAATGGGGAATGCTTCATGGGGATAAGAAGCAAAATTCAACTATTGGAGATAGGTCGAGGTATAAAATGCTCGATCTATACAAAAAATATTTTTTGAGTCTGCAAGATTCAAAGAACAGTACCAGTTTAATACGAATATCCGAAGCATATTTTAATGCTGATAATCGAATTAATGTAGAAAATATTGAAAGTGATAACTTTCAAATTCAATTAGCGCACATGAATGCCTTCCCCTGGGTCCTGGAAATGTACAAAAAGGAAGGGTATATGTATCTTTATAAAATAGCAGTTAATCTAAAGTATGAACCGGGTTGCTGCACGGTGGGGAACACCGGAAAACTTTTGAATTTCATTTGGCTCGAAAAAGAACTTTATGAAAAGTCTAAGGGTAAACCCAGTTTGATGGAAATTGAAACTGGATGGTATAAAGACCTTCTTAAAAAAGAAAAAAAAGAAGTTAAAACCAGACTTTCAGAATTTGGAGGTGATGTGGCGGAAGCACAGGATGTACTAGTTAAGCTATATCACCCAGTATATATTTCAAAGAAAAATCGACTTTCTATAGGCCACATTACCGATATTCATCTCGATACTCGAATGGAACTCTATAGCAAGTCTGTCGCAAGTGTTATTGAGGTCAAAGAGAACTGCCAGGTTAGAATTAAAGATGATAAGCGGGTTGTGGAAAATGATGAACTTTATCAGCCAATAAAAAATCTTGTGGCGAATTTTAACCAGTCGTTTACGAGTATCAGTGGCAAGCTACTAAGCAAGGCTGATGCCTTAGTCGTAACAGGCGACTTGATTGATTTTAATAAGGGCATCCACACAGATCAAACTTTCTCAGATAAGGATAAAACACCATCTAAAGTTTGGGAAGAACTGAAGGCTGAATGGTTTTCCTTAGATAACGAGAATCATTTGGAAGATCGGAATTGGTTTCTTTTTTACAAGCTTCTTGTTGAACTTTATACCAAACATGGAAAACCGATATTTACAATGTTGGGTAACCATGACTACGTGAAGCATGCGATGGCTCCATGGCCGGTTTTCGGTCTTACTTGGAATGGGGTGTATGATATGAACCTAACCCGATATGAAAATGCCCTTTGCTTCGGGAAAGGATATAATGACAATAAAGAATTTGTATTTAATAGTAAAACATCATCAAAATGTGTTGAGTGGTATACGTTCTTTATTAACCCATTCCCAGACTATGTAATCGACTACGGAGATCAAAGCATGTTTATGGTTGACTGGGGGGAGGGAGCAAATATTTCACGTATTGGGGGTATTGACGATGTGACTAAAAATTTGGTCGGTAAAAAAGTCCCTTTAAGGCATCCAGGCTCACTTCATCACGCAGCCAATTTGTTTCGAGAAAAAAATGAGTATGAAAAGCCCCTACAATATAAAGACAAACAGGGTAATGTCATAACGGTAAAAGTCGAGGATGAAGATGGAAATGAAGTTGAACTGACAGACCCTTATAGAAAAAAGAAAATGCCCTTTCTTGTTAAGAATTTTACTATTTACAAATCATGGATTAATCGTCCTGCAGCGGTAAGGATGTTATTTACTCATGCTACAGTAATATGTCCTAAAGACAATGTGACGGTAGGAGAGATCAATAATGATTATTCGTGGAAAGAACCTGAACTGTGCTACGGAACGTTCGATTACCGTCGAGATGAAGTGATAAAAGATGTTGAAAATGGCAAGCTTCATATCGCTGTAGGAGGGCATAGTCACAGAAATTTAGTGATGAAAGTTGGTGAAAAGAAAAAGGACCATGCAACTGTACTTGCTGCAGGAGAAAGGATCAGAACAGAGTTTATCGAACCGGAACATATTGCTATGGTGACCTCCAGCGGTGGTCCGTTTCCTAAATACCTACCGGGTGCCCCCATGATTTGTGCTTGCTTTAAGGAAAATAAGTACAACACAGGGTTCTACTGTGAACGGGATTTTTCTCTAAAAGAGTTACACACAAAGCAGCTTTATTCTGGGCAAGATGATTCTAAAAAAGAAGCAATAAACTCAAATGAGTGTCCTCATTGTCATATGCAAGCAGGTGATATGGTCAGAAAACCTGCCAAGAGACATAGGCCTGGTGGAAACCTACTAATTTTTGATGATACTGGAAAACTGAAAATCCAATCTGTTGTGACTGATGATAAAAAAAACAAACCCAGAAAAGCAGTGATGTGTGAGGAACAGAAGATATTTATCGATGATATGAAACTGGAAGATATCAATAGCTATGAAGAATTTAGTGATTGGGATGAGACAGAAAAACCCATTCAGATTATTAGTACAGAACCCTTTACTTATTATGGATATATGGAATTTCCATCAAGGGTAAAGTATATTACCTTCAAAACAGGTGTTTTGCCCGGTGATAGTGCGGTTCAACTTGTTTCAAAAGAATATTCAAATAAGTTTTTTAAATTCGTTCAGGAAAGTGTTTTTGATAATATTTATGAAAAAAGGGTTGTTCAGGAAATTGGAAAGAAATGTTTTAGAAAATTGAAAAATGCTGCAACACATGAAAGCGATTTTGCATTTGTAAGATATTCATTCAATGAGTTAGATTTTTGGGATCGTGAGATCAATATTGGGAAACAGAGATTTGAAGATGTCAAAGAATATGCAAAAATAAAAACAAATAATGCTTTTGAAGCATCGAAAGAATGGTTGGCAGAAAAGTTTGAGAAAACCTATAATCCGCAATATCAGGAGTATATAAAAGATGATTTTAGGGGCATGCTATTGGAATTTAGGATCATTCCTGATTTTGAGAAAAGGAAGGATAACGATGTCTGTGGATATTAAAAAAGAACTAATTCTTATAGTTTTAATGCTTTTTTTGACCGTTTCGTGCACCCGAGGAGAGAATATGGATAACGATGCTTTAAAAATATTAAGGGTAAGTGAGAAAAAATTCAATGAGACCTATAAAGGTGAAGAGGTTGATCTTTCTTATTCAGATTTAAGAGGAATGATAATAAAAGAAGCAATCTTGACAGGAGCTAATCTTAAAGGTTCAAATTTAACGAAAACTGTTTTTAAAAAATGCAATTTGGAGAAAGCGGACCTTTCCGGCGCGACATTGGACCATACTTTTTTTAATGCCTGTCAAATGAGCGAGGTTAAGATTATAAAATCTCGATTTAGTACCGTTTTTTTTGAGGATTGTAAGATGAAGCACGCTGATCTTCATGAATCAATATTCAATAAAATTCAATTTGAAAAAACCACACTGGGTAGATCGAATTTAATCGGAATAATGATTGACGATGGTGTTTTTATTAAATCGGAAGTTCAGGATTGTAAAATCATGAACAGTAAAATTCTGAATATTGTAATCAACGACACCAATTTTATCGGATCAGATTTAACGGATTCAATTGTCCAGGGTTCTATAGTCGAGAGTTCATCTTTTAGTGATTCAACTCTTATCCGAACAAATTTTTCAGGCTCAAAATTTAAGGGGAGGCTTTTCAGCGATCCTGATTTTTTGGATGCGAAAGCAAAAGATATAAATTTCAGTAATTGTAATATGTACGGAGTTTCTATGCTTGATGCTGACTTGGAAAACGCTGATTTTTCAAATTCGAATATTGAACTTCTTGATGCACAGAGTGCTTATTTAAAAGGTGCTAATTTTTCTAATTCCAATTTGAGTGGATTGAATTTAGGTCATTGTGATTTGACAGAAGCAGATTTCTCAAATTCCGTAATTATACGGAAGATAATTTTGAAAGATACAAAATTAGATGGCACATCATTCAAGAAGCTAACGTTTATGGATAATCCTACAATAATACTTGATGATACAATATACGAGGGTAAATCTCTCCCAATTGAGTAAGTAATTATGGAGTGCTTTTGTTTTGGAATGCTTTTTGCCTTGTGAAAAAAGTGACATTTACATTTCTGTGTCAGGGTAATTGACGTCTCATAAGAATAGTGCAGGCTGAAGTGCTTTGGAAACATCATGCTTATGATGCCCCGCCTGGCAGCCGGGGCATTGTACTTTACTGGTTGAGGCGTCTCACAACATCCAGCACAAATTCCTGGCAGTAGATGCCTGCCTTGGGATCGAACCCTTCGTCGTGGAGTTCGGAGTTGGAGAGGATTCGGATGCCCAGGAAGGGGATGCCGTAGGCTTCGGCGACCTGGGCTGCGGAAGCGGTTTCCATCTCTTCCGCGGAGGTCTTGTAGGTGGCATGGATCCAGGCGATGCGGTCGAGCTCGCGGTTCCACTGGTCGGCGGAGCCGATAACGCCTGTGACGACCTTGCCGTGTTTGTAGGCTGCAGAGGTTTTTTCGGCGACCTCCAACAGGTGGGCATCCCCCTTAAAACCGGTGAACTCTTTTGCTTCTCCCTTCACATTGACGGTGAGGGTCATGGGGAGCCATTTTTCGGGCTTCACACCCTTTCCGGCGTCCCCGTGTTCCGTTCTGAAGTTTCCGAAGTTCACGGCTGTTTTTCCTAAGACAATGTCGTGGCGGTGCAGCTCAGGGGCGTGGCCGCCGGAGGTGCCCTGGTTGATGATGGCAGACGGGTTGAATCGCTCAATGGCGAGCACGGTGGATGCCGCGGCGTTGGTCATGCCGACCTCGGTCTTGGCAACGACCACGGGGCGGCCTTCGAGGGCTCCCTTGAAAAACCGCCATCCGCCGATGGTGATCTCCTCAACATCGGTGAGTTTCTCGATCATAAACTGCGTTTCAACATCCATGGCGCCCTGGATGACGATGGGGCGCATCTCTGCGGCGGCGCATGGGTGATTGCCCCCGATAACAAAAATGGCCAGCAGGATGGCGGCCAGCAGCGCGGATACTCGTTTGGTCATGACGTACTTCTTTCGTGTTTTAGCCCGGATATTTCACGAGTCGAGTGTACCCATATTCAAAGCATCAGAGTTGCAGATGTAGTTGTTTATCTCAAGGCTCTGATAAAGCAGAAGATGGGTGCACTCGACTCGCCCGAAGGGTGAGAAAGTGAGCGGGAAGTTGAATGGGCGCTTTTTGCGGTTTTGAGATGCCTCAGTTTTTCGCGATAACCTCCCATAATGATAGTCTGTTTCTTCGCTTTGGGCGTTTTCTCATGAAATATCCGGGTTAGCGTTCATGTGGCGAGGGCCGGGGGAGGAGTTGCTTCCGTCTGGAAGGGTTGGCTCTATGGGCATGGCAGCCATCCTCCTCCCGGCACCTGAAGAAAAACAGCCCGCAGCGTTTTTTTCCCTATCGCACAGGGAGCGTGCTACGCCCAGCGGAAATCATCTCAACGGGCAAACTCAATTTTTTGCTTGAGCAGGTCGCGTGGCTGGAGGCGAGGTGATGGTGTTACTTTTTTCAACCCATGGGAGACCGAGGGGATGGCAATGACGGCGTATGACCATGTCGGTTATGGACTGCTTCTGTTTGGTATTCACGTTGGTTTATCGTGGGTCCTCTTTTATCTTTACGGCATGTGCCTGGCCAGATGGGTCGGCTACTGGTTCCCGTCATGGTGCAAGAGGCTTCTCTTTGTCGTGTTGGGGGCCTTTGTCCTGCAGGCCGTGGCTCTGAAATCAGGCACAGCCTGCCGGGAATCTGTGGCTGTGGTTTCTGCGACAAGCTATTGCTTGACGTGGGCATATATTTTTCTGAAGACAGAGGTGACCAGTTAGAAGAGCGGGGGTGCTGCCAAATTACAGGTATCAAAAGGGCCATGCTGAAGAATCTTCTTGAGTATGTGTGTGCCGTGGGGCTGGGAGTGGGGACGGCCCTGTGGGTAAGGGGTGAGAACCCGCTGGACGGGGTTACGCTTTTTGCAGGGGCCAACCCTGTATCCTCGTTTTTCTTGGTGAGTGCCTATGGGGTGTCAGCAATCTACGTTTTTTGCGGTGCGTTTTACATTGTTGTGTCAAGCAGGTCCGATCTTCTCCTGGCAGGTGTCGGGGTTCTCATGGGGATATGTGCCATCGTGTATGGGCTTGGTTTGGGGGTGGTTTTGATGTTCTGTTCTCCTCCCGTTGCCGGGCTCCTTGTCTGCCTCAGCGGGCTTTTGCTTTTTATGTTGCTGGAAAACAGCAAGGGCACGAACTCACCGCTTCCCATGGTCATCCCTGTATTTGTGATCCTGTCCGTTTTTTCCGGCCTCGGGCTGATGGTGGCGGGGTAGATGCCACCTTTCTCCTTCAGGTCGTGGGCTGGCTTTGGGCTTCTCCCTGGCAGGAGAGCACAGCAACCAGGGTTGCACTATAGGTCTTGTGGGGATGATTGAGGCAAGCCGGCTTCAGATGCCCATGCCGGCTTGCCCGTTATCTCAAAATATCCTTTATTTGTATCCGATGTCCCGGTTATAGGTGTTCATGCACCGGTTGCACCAGGAATCACTCTTTTCTACCGGGCTTTTCAGCAGGGAAAATTCACCGCCTCCCCGGCCGAAAAATTCGGCGACGACGTCTCCTGTCCCCGTGCGGGTGACGGCCCCTGAAAACATGGGGAACATGGTGGTTATCTGGTAGGCACCTGTTACCCAGGTGACGTTGGAGAGAAGGCTCGCAAAATTGTCTCCAATGTCCACATAGTCCACCGTGGTGCCTGCTACATTGATCCCGATAATCGTGGAGGGATGCAAGGGGCCTGCATTGAAACACCTCAGGACTCCAGGTCCAGGATGCGTGGTGCCAGCCCAGCTCCCCGCGGTCTGCCCGGAACCTAACGCTTTTAGGCGTTCCGTTATCCAGAAAGTCCACATCCAGGTAATCGAGGTCCTCGGTGCCATGGTGATAGGTCTGGAAGCCGAACTGGACCTTGTTTTTCAGGTCGGACATGAAAAAGAAGTCCCAGCCACCCAGGGCAAAGGCCCACCTGCCAAATGAGTTTTCCCGGTAGCCGTGTCCGTCTATCTGCATGCGCTCGCCGGTTGTCAGGTCCGTGATCCAGCCGTCGACTTTGGTGGATGGCCAGTTCATGTTGACGGTCCAGTGCTCCGTTCGCTCAAGCTTTAGGTGGAGGTCATTCCCAACTTCCCAGGTCCTGTCCTTGAGTGCATGGTAATCGGGGTAGGAGAATCCCTCCGGCGCCTTTTCCCCGGCCCAAATCTGGCTGACTTCAAGTTCCCACTCAAAGTGCTCGGTTTTGCCCGAAAGAATCAACCTGTCCGGTTTGCCGTCTCCCTTTCGCATGGGCACCATCTTCCCGAATATCTCTTCCCCAGGCTTTTCCGCGAAAAATGATCGCTCCGAGGTGCCCGCTTCGAAATCGAGTCCGAAATTGACATAGTCGGCATACCGGGCACCGGTTTTTCCCACTTTGCCGAAGCACGCCATGTTTGCCCCTGAAGGCATGAGGTTGGGCTCAAAGACATAGTCCGGGTCGCCCAGGTGGCCTTCCGGGTCAGCCACAAGATAGGCCACGACACCGGTAAATTTCCCGTCTTTATCGTGGATGCTGAAATAGTCCCATTCAAGGGAGAGTCCGTCCAGCACATGGGGTTGCCGGTAATCTTCGGATAGCACGTTCCAGCCGCAGAGCCCGTCCTCTAATGTCGCGGCGTTTTTTTGGGCGTACCGGTCCTGCCACGTGGTGAGCGAACCCATGGAAAAGGCGCTTTGAGCCATAAACAAACACACAAAAAATACGGCAATTACGTGACGCATACACTTACTCTCCTTTGGTTGATGGTGTCAGACCTGTCCTTGATTCTGGTATTTCTAAGGTTTACGGGCGAAAACACCCGGGGTATGCTGCTGAGGCCATGGCACAATCAATAAAGCCTGTCTCTTCAGCTTGACGGAAAAGTCGGTATTGCATGTTGATGCAAAGACGTGTTGGGGGGGGATTAAGGGGGGGGCATACACGGCCAAGATTTTGGCCCACGATACAAAAGCAGTGCCTTTGTCAATTTTTACTCGGTTGGGGGGCAGAGAGGGGGGATTGCTTGGTGTTTGCACGTTTTGTGTGGCAAATACCTGTGTGTCAGTCTCTTCGTGTTTGTTGTAATGGCTTGATGTTTCGAATTACTCAGTATTGCTGTCTTGATTGGACTTTATAGTTACAGCGCAAGCAATTTGTCAAGGCAGTAAGTTCGTATATATGATTGCCCAGCGGTGGTAACGTAAGGTATTCACGGTGTGGTGCGTTTTGTGCAGACATTTCATGAGATAATGATCGGTTACTTTGGAAATGCGAAAGCCATTTATCATTATTCTTATCAAATACCCGCTCTAAGTAAGGCCTTGACGCCGGTGTGCAAAGGGAATACCTCCTCTTTATGAGGATCGGATGCCAACCTGCCGGTTTTTTTCAAAGGCCAACCACTATCAGGAGACACAGTGAATTACGGCGAAACAACGTGCGAGCTTTTTCAGGCAGATGAGGTGACAACGTTGCTCTCTCGTGCATGGCTTCCCGGCTCAGAGGTGACGGCGATTTTTATCGGGATCCACGGCGGCATGGCACACGGTGGAGACTGGGTAACGCCGGCTGAGTACTTCAAAACGAAAGGGATTGCCACCTACGCCCCGGATCTGAGGTTTCACGGAACCTACCCGAAGCACAATCCCGGGGGCAGAAACTTTTTTCATATTGATTCATACGATACCTATGCGCGGGATATCCATGGTTACATCGGTTGGGTGAAAGAGCGCCATCCCGGTATTCCTGTGTTTGTCCTCTCCCATTCAAACGGGGCCCTTATCGCACTCTATTACGGGCTGACTCTGGGGAAAGAAGCGGACATCAAAGGATATATCCTCTCGTCACCGTGGTTGAAGAACAAGGTGGCCGTGCCGAAGGTGCTGTACCATGCCTCCAGGCTGGTTGCCTGGGTGCATCCCACATTTTCGGTTACCCCCCCTGCATTGACGCATCACCTGACCCACGATGAAAAGATCACAAAGCGCCATGTTGACGACGAGAAACGTGGCTTAAGGAGCACAAAGGTCTCAGCCAGCCTGGGCGTGGAGTCAGAGAAGACCCAGCAGTGGGTGGTGGCCCACATGAAAACCTGGGAGAGGGTGCCCATTTTTTGCGTGATTGCCGGAGACGACAGGCTGGCGGATCCGGCGGTGAGTCAACAGGCCATGGCCGATGTTCCGCCAGGACTTGCCGACGTCACCACATACGAGGCAAATTACCATGAAAACTTCAATGAGGTGAATCGAGACGAACTATTCGGTCGTATTCTGGATTGGACGGAAAGGCATATTTTCTAAGGGAAGGTATTAAAACAATCATGGGTAAAAAAAGAAAACTGTTGGTGATAAGTGTTTCCATCGGGTCTGGCCATGTTCGTGCGGCTGAAGCGATTCGTAAGACCGCTTTGCTCCATTGCCCGGAGTTGGAGGTCGTGCATCTGGATGCCATGGAGTATGTGTCGGGAGCGTTCAGGAAAGCGTACAAGGAGAGCTATTTAAAAATCATCGAACGCCATCCCTCCCTGTGGGGATACATGTTTTCCAAAAGCGATCGGGCCGAAAATGACGACTCAAAGATGAAAAATGTACGGCTTGCCTTGGAGCGGCTCAGTGCCCGGGCATTGATGGATGAAATCGAGCGGATCAATCCCGACGGGATCCTCTGTACCCATTTTCTTCCCGCCGGACTGATTTCACGAAAAATCAGAAAAGGCCGGATGAAGGTTCCGTGCTGGATTCAAGTGACGGATTTCGATGTTCACGGGCTTTGGTTCCAGAACCGAATGGACGGCTATTTCGTGGCCTGTGAGGAAGCGTCGTGGAAACTTGAGGCGTTTGGTATTCAGCCGTCGAACATATACATGACGGGTATTCCCATCGTCCCGTCGTTTATCATGGCCCATGACACAGAGGCCTGGGCGGCTGAGCTGGGTGTGGACCTTGACAAACCAACCGTTCTTATGATGTCCGGTGGTGAGGGATTGGGGGATATGCTCACCTTGACCGAGCGCATGCTAGAGACGGACCCCATGTGCCAGGTCATCGCCCTTGCAGGTAAAAATGAAGACCTTTTCCTCTCCCTTACCCGGCTATCTGAATCCCATGGGGGACGACTGATCCCCATGGGATTTACCAACACCATAGAGCGGGTGATGGCCGTGAGCGATATTGCCGTGACCAAACCCGGAGGCTTGACCAGTGCCGAATGCCTGGCCATGGGGCTTCCCATGATCATCATCTCTCCGATTCCAGGCCAGGAAGAGCGAAATGCCGATTACCTTCTTGAGCACGGCGCAGCACTCAAAGCGCTGGATGCGACGTCCTTGGAACATAAAATCAAGCGGCTTATGGATCGTCCTGACAAAATAGGTGAGATGAAGGAAAAAGCAGCACAGATTGCACGGCCCGATGCGGCAGCACACGTTCTGGATATCATATGCGAGGCGTTGGAACGGAACGCGGGCCATTCCTGAAAACCCGGACGATATGGGGGCTCATCTCTCGTACGCAGAATGCCTGTAAGGTCTCCGAGCCCCCTATGCCAACGTCCTGACCCGTCTTTCCATCACTCCTGGCAAAAGTTGATCAGGTACTCCCTGGCCTCTTCAATGGACGTCCCTTCGGCCTGGCTCATGGCCTTTTCCATTTCGGCAGTTTCGGGGTTGTATGTCGCGACCTTGGATTTCGAGTGCTCTTCGATCATTTTTCTGTACCTGGCGCACAAGGGGTCTTCATTGACAGACTCGGTGGCCGCCTCCGGTTCGGGCTCTGCGGGTTCATTGGCATGGGCCAGTTTAAAGGCCTTGATCTGCTCCATGATGGTGGCGGGCTGGCCCTGCATGAAAGCCGGGATGGCGCAGACCCCTTCAAAGAGGATATAAGGCTCTTCGCAGGCACCGTCCACGGGCATTTTCATCATGGGCTGCTCTTCGTTTGCTGCGGCAAGGACGGGGGTGAAAATAAGGATCGCCAGTACAAGGGCGAGACGTCGCGGCATGGACAGGAGTGCTCTCATGTGGGGCCTCTCTCGTGTGTGTGCGGTTGGAAAAAAGGTAACTACTCAGCTTATGCCTCCGGCGGCCCTGCCGGGGGCTAAACTTCTAAAAAGTTAAGCAAACAGGTTTAAAAACATCTTTTTGAGTGAACGTTTACTTTAAAGGCGGATGTGATTTGACCCGAGGAACGAGGGGCGGAGACTAGCCATACCCGCAACCTGCTTTCAAGGTGGCACACCTTGCCGCCGGAGGCTGTTTTTTTTGAGCTGAATAGTTACGAAAAAAGAACGGGTACATGGGGTGATGAACCTCATGCACCCGTTTGTTTTTAATCGCCATTGATATGTGACGATAACATCACGGTTTCGGTAGGAAATCAAGGGCAACTGTTCAATGGCTTTTCAGACCGGAATGCGGCCTGCCCATTCATTGGTTACTTATCGGCCTGGCTCAGCTCGGCCTGGGGTGTCTCTTCAAGGGCCTGCACCGCGCCCAGGATGTCAGTCCCTTTTGCCTGGGTGAGGGTAAACCCGAGCCGCTTGTCGGTGGCGGTGCCGTGCATGGGGGCGTCTCCGAAGAGCTCAAGGGTGTAGGGGCGGTCCGTTGTCAGGACAACGGAAAGGGCAGGGGTCTCATCTTTTTTCTCTTCCATCAGCCAGGTGTCGCATGAAAGGCGGCACAGGGAGGCGATGAGTTTATCCACTTTTTCGGCTGACAGGGTGTTGCCGTTTTGGTCTTTCCAGATGGTTTTGGGGGCCGCGCCTTCCTCGCCCGGCTCCGTGGCCCTGGTGAGGGCAAGGTCGGTCTCTCCCATGGTGACGGCAAGGGCGTTCACCTCGGAGGCGATGAGGTTAAAGACGGTCTTGTCGATGAACCGGTTCGAATCCGTTGTGAACTGGGAGGCGAAGTTCCCCTTGGCGTGGTAGACTTTTTTGTCGCCTTCAATGGTCACAAAGGTGTGGCCCATGGAGGGGGCGGCCTTGCCCACGGTGACGTCCCGCAGCACGGTTTCGCCTTTGTAGAGGCGGACGTTTTTTGCGGTCTTCGGGTCAAGGTCGTAGCGGTTGTAGCTTTCGGCCTCGGAGACCATGGCTGTCAGCGTCATATCCCCTGCGGTCTCCACAAGTTTTGTGACCTGCTCCTGTTTGGCGGGAAACCCCTCTAAATCAACGGTCCACTCATCTCCCTCTTTTTCAAAGAGCAGGGTCTCTGCTTGTGTCTTAATCTCCATGCGGTCCACATCCCCTGCGGACACGGTGTCGAGAACCGGCAGCTCATAGCTGGTGCCGTCGGTGTCCCGAAGGAAGAGGTAGGCGCTCAGGGCCACGATGAGGGCAAGGAGAATGATGGTTTCTTTTTTCACGTCAGGTGTCCTCCTGTGGTGGTAGTGTTATTGAAACATGGCCCGGATGGTTTTTCGTCGGGACTGGCGTTTGGCGTAAACCGCCATGCCGAAGAGGGCGACGAGCAGGGGCAGGCCCACGATGTTGAAGGCCTTCACTGGCGTCTTGACGCTGTCCGGCACCTTGTCGATGGGGTTGAATCGCTGCTTTTTGCTTCGCATGACGGCGATGCCCTCGCGGCCGTTGAGCCCGTCCATGAGGTTCATGACAAAGGTGGCGTTGGCGCTTTCTCCCTGCTCATCAAAGAGGCTGTTGGTGAGCATGTCCAGGGAGCCCACCACGATGAGGCGGGCCGGTTTGCCGTGCTCGACCACGGCGCCTGTCTGGGAGATGGCAGCTGCCTTGTTTTCAGGTTGTTTGGTCTCTTCTCCCTCGGGGGGGGCGGGGCTCGGTTTTTCCGGGATGGGCTTTCCCTTGAAGTAGCTGGTAAAGGAGCCCTCCACCATGGCGGCCACGGGACGGCTGGCAAAGGAGCCCGCGTCTGTGGGCGGTTTGAGGAACATGGGGTTCAGGGAGATGTTCCTCTCCTTGAGCCAGGAACGTTCGGAGGTGGAAAAGAGGGTGGCGGCCGACAGGTTCTGCTCTGAAACGGTCTTCTCGTCCACGATGACCGGTGCGGCCTTTAAGGTGACGAGCCCCTTGATGTTGTTCATGAAGGGAACGTCGTGGTTGATGGTGTCGTTTTCGATGATGGGGGCAAAGTAAACGTTCTGCTGACCGCCCCCCATGCGCCTGGGCAGGTTTTGCTTGTAGCAGTTCTCGTCCATGATGTAGGCGCTTTGAACGCGAACCCCGTAGTGGGCCAGGAGCTTGTCGAGGCCCGTGCGAACCGGGGTGTAGGTGGAGGGTTGCATGAAGGCCATCTGGGGGTTGGGATTCTGCATCTCTTTGAAGGCGTCCACGAACACGGCCACGTTTTTCCCCGCCATGAGGGCCTGATCAATGCGGAAGAGGTCGTAGTCCGTGAAGGTCTCCTTGGCCCCGGCGATAATGAGGCTGTTGATGTCCTCGGGGATACCGTTTGCCTTGAGGTCCACATCGGACACCGCGTAATTGCGGGAGAGGGTGGCGCTGAAGTTGTTCAGGGCGCTCGTGCCGGGGGCCATGGGGTTGGCGGGGTTGCGATCGAAGCGCGGCGCCGTGCCGTTGCTTGTGAGATAGCCCACCTTTTCGTTGATGTCGATGAGGGACTCCACGGCCCCGCCCACGGCCTCTTCCATCTCCTGATCGGTCATGAGCTTGTACTGGGTGCCGAAAAGGGGAATGCGGTTCACCTCAAGGATGGGGATGGTGACGGATTTGTCTCCGTATCGCATGACCATGCCGATGATGCCGGAGCCCGCCTTGATCTTGCCGCCTGAGAGATCCGGCCACCCAAGCTGGAGCACCCCGTAGCGCTCGGCCAGGGTCTGCTTTTCTTTGGTGGTTTGCGGATCAAAGCGGTTGAAGGTGAGGCGGTCGTAGCTGCGTCGGCTGATTTTGGTGACGGCTGCCTCCACGCGACCCGGCAGGTCATGGAGGTGCAGAGCCATGGAGGAGCCCTTCCGCCATGGAGCGGGAGAGGTGAAGGTGCAGGCTCAATTTCCGTCAAGGGAAAGAAGGGTGCTGATCTTGTTGCCCAGCTTCATCATGGACATGGTGAGCTTGTACTCCAGCCCTTCGGTGGAGGTGATGGCCGGAATACGCTCGATGAGGTCCCCGTGGATCACCACAAGCCCCATGTACGCGGTCTTGACCTTTACCTCATCGCTTTCCACGATTTGGATGCTCACCGGCCGGATGCCATAGCTGCCCGCCAGTTCCGCGTTGCGCTTGCTCGTGGGGTTGGTCTCCATGTCCCCGCCGATGGAATAGAATCGAAAGTTGAAGTAACGGTTGGCGTTTAAGGCATATTCCTCCAGCAGGTCGGCGAGGTACTTTTCGGTGGTGTTGTGGGGGGCCGGAAGGTCCTCGGAGAAGAAGACGTTGATGGTCAGCGGCTCCGAAAGGTTCTTCACCGCCTCGATGCTGGCGTCGGAAAGGGAGTAGACCTTGTTTTTTGTGAGGTCCGCCCGAAAGAAAAGGGTGGCACCCGCCACATTCAAAAGCACCACCACCACTATGTAGATCAGTCCTTTGAGATATTTTTCTTTTTTCATGGTTGCCTTATCTATGGTTATGCCTCCGGCGGCCCTGCCGGGGGCCAAACTTTTGAAAAGTTTGATAAACAGGTTTTTATTTATGCCCAGGCTAATTCGATGAAGTTTTGGTCATATGTGTAAACATCACGGGCGAGGCCCGTCAGCGAATGTGAAAGATGGCAGGAGCAGAACCCCGGAGCATTCCCTGGCCGCCGAGAGGGCTTGTTTAGTTTTTATCCGTCACTGAGATGGAGGCCCCGTAAAGGAAGAGAAAAATCACGCCGCCGAAGTAGAGGAGGTCCCTGGAGTCCACCACGCCTCGGGCGATGTTCCGGAAGTGGTAGTCGGCTCCGATCTGGCTGAAAAAGCCCAGGATAGCCGTGGGAAAAAAGACCAGGAGCTTGTCCACCAGGGTGAGGGCAAAGCAGATGAGGGTCCCCAGGATAAAGGCGATGATCTGGTTGCGGGTCAGGGAGGAGGCAAAAAGCCCGATGGCGGCAAAGGCCCCGCCCAGGAGGATGGCCCCTGCGTACCCGCCGATGACCGGCCCCCAGTCCAGGTCGCCGAAGAGGGCCACGGTGACAGCATAGGCAAAGGTGGGGGTGAGCATGGCGCAGACAAAGACCAGGGCCGAGAGGAATTTTCCCACCACAATGTCCCGGGGGGTGACCGGCAGGGTCATGACCACCTCAAAGGAGCCCATGGCCAGCTCTTCGGCAAAAAGGCGCATGGTCACCGCCGGGATCACAAAGGAGAAGATCAGGGGCAAGAGCGCAAAAAAGTCCCGCAGGCTTGCCTGGCCGTTTCAAAAAAGTGAGGGACAGACCGTACACTAAAAGAAAGATGGCGATGACGATGTAGGCGATGGGCGAGGTGAAGAAGTCTTTCAGCTCTTTTTTCATGATGTGAAGGGTCTGCATGGGCTTTTAGTTCTCCTTCGTCAGGGTTCGGAAGATGGATTCAAGGGTGTTGGCTTCCATCGCCGGGCGGCTGATCGACGCCCGTCGGTCCCCTTGACGGCGTTGTACACGGCTTCCCGGCCGTCCTGGCCCTTTTTGAAGGTAACGGCAAGCTCGCAGCGGTTCTCCTTGCTCTGGGCTGCCTCCACCGTTGCCACGCTGCCGATGCCCTGGAACAGGGCCTTGGCCTCGTCGGCCGGTGCCCCTTTTACGTCCATCTTCAGGCAGGGGCCGCTGCCGTTGCCGCCGGTGCGAATCTCATCGGTGGTGCCGTCGGCCACGATTTTCCCTTTGTGGACAATGGCGATGCGGTCGCAGGTGGCCTCGGCTTCGCTCAGGATATGGGTGGAGAAAATAATGGTGCGGGTCTCCCCGATGTCCCGGATAATTTTTCGGATCTCCACGATCTGGTTGGGATCCAGCCCAGAGATCATCATCCCATCAAGGGTGTTCCGGTCGCTGATCATGGCATAGGCCAGTCCCACCCGTTGCTTGAGGCCCTTGGAAAGGGCGCCGATGGGTTTGTCCATGATGTCCGTGAGGCTGCACAGGGCAGACATCTCCTTGATGCGGGCAAGGCGGTTTGCCTTGGGGATGCCCCGGACGTCCGCCGTGTAGCAAAGGAAGTCATACACCAGCATGTTGGGGTAGAGGGGAGCCGACTCCGGCAGGTAGCCGATACGTTTTTTGAGCTCCAGGGGCTGGTTGGATACGGGCGTATCGTTGTAGTAGATCTCTCCGCTGGTGGGGCGGAAGTAGCCGGTGAGCATTTTAAGGGTGGTGGTCTTGCCGGCGCCGTTGGGGCCCAGAAGTCCTAAGATTTCCCCTTTACGAATCTCCAGGCTGATGCCGTCCACCGCGCGGAATGCGCCGTAGTCTTTGGTGACATCGTCAACCCTGATCATGGATTCCTCCTTGAACAATAGCTTTTTAATATAAGGCGCTTTTTAATACACGGGCGTGGTGGGTTTGGATCCGGCCACCTGATGCGTGCCCGATTTGTCAGCCGGCTCAGGTTGAAAGGATGGTCGGTGCGCGGGGTTTAAAAAATCCGGTATTGAACGTGCCACCGGAAGGAATCTTCACGCCCGAAAAGGCCGGGTGACGGTTGCTGTGCAGCAATTTAAACAAAGATTTTTTTACATATGGCAAAGGAAAATGCAAGGGGGAATATGCATGGAGGCAAAGGGGAGGGGCCGGTGGGCAGTTTTTTTCGTTTGGCGCATACCACCGGGACACCCAGTGGCATGTGAAGCAATCACTCTTTATGCTTTGGTGGTGTCATGAGGGGATAGTGTACTTCCAGGGATGTCTTTTGTGGGGGCGGGGGGATTTTTTGTGGTCACTCAAATTGCCTTCAAATCACAAAGTAAGCATGGAAAAGTCTATTACCGGCTGTGAGGAGGATGCACGACGGGTGTCGTAACCGATCCTTAACTAAGGCATTCGCTTGGGCGTGCTGAGTAAGGCGCCCTTATTTGAATTATCTTAAGTCGGTCATTTCTGGTATGACCTTGTCTGTTAACCGGCACTTGCGACAACGCCGCCATGCTGATCATGAATCGAATATAAGGGTGTTTCACATGCTGAGAATTCTAGCTAAACTGCTTGCATTGTACGGTCGTAAAATAGGTCAAAGACATCCTCAGGGCAATGAACGTCGATGCCCCCATCCGGTGGCTGCCATGCGGCCGGAAACCATCCTGTTGGCGGCGGGGTCCATGATGGATTATATCGATGGACACCCTGAGATCACTATCAAAGAAGACTGATGCAGTGGATAAGGCAAGGCGGGTCTTGGAAGATGCTGAGATGGGCATCGTCAAAGTATTCCCCCATTGAGCTTGCGTTTGAATCCGAAGCACAGTTTCAGCGTTTAAGCTTCACTACTGTCAGGAGTTGGCAGAGACCATCGGTGGGGTTACCCGGGAGGGGAGAACGGTCTTTGCCGGTAACCCCCGAAACGTGTGGGAATCCATTCTCTGTTCGGTCCCCAATCCAGGCATGTACCATGTTTTGGAGAACCTGGAGGAAGCGCCGGAAAATGTCTGCTGTATCCACTATGGGGATATGTTCATCGAAGATATCGCCGATGAATTGTCCAGACTGGATCGGTATCCTAATCTCCAGTCGCTGACTTTTTTTTCAAACGACATGCGGGAGAACGATCTCAGCGATATTCCCTTTGAAGGGCTGCCGCAGCTCAGGCACCTGGAATTGTCCGATAACCAGCTGTGTGACCTCTGGGAGACGATTTGCCGATTGCCAAACCTGGAATCTCTCATATATGGCGACGGTTTCGCGGGTCTGGGATTACTACGGCGAAATGAAAAATTTGAAATACCTCAATGTGAGGCGCAACTGCTTTAACGAAGAGGAGCTGGGCAAATTAAAAAAACTGCTTCCCCATTGCCTCATCGAAGCGGACGATCAGCGTGAGTGGTAGGCGGCCCTGGCACCGAGATCTCAGATTGGCCTGAAATGGCCGTATGTCATTGCGTCCCCGATACCTGAGCTGCTTGAACACGGCGCGTCACGGAACACCAAAAAGCCCCGGCAGGAAAGCTGCCGGGGCTTTTTGGTGTTGTGGTCATCGGCAAGCCGTTTCTTAACGACCTGTATGTCAAATTCAACTCACTAAATCGGGAAAAGTTTGGCCCCCGGCAGTGCAGCCGGAGGCCAGCTTTCGTTGACCTTCACCACGAATCCGCAAGAGCACAGACCTTGAACTCCGGGATACTGTCGGAATCCGGGTCCAGGGCGGCGTTGGTGAGCCGGTTGGCGGCTGCTTCGGCAAAGTGGAAGGGCAGAAAGACCGTCCCTTTTTCCATGCGGTCGGAGAGGTTCACCCGGGCTTTGATCTCCGCGTCAAAGCCGTCGAAGCCTTCCATCTGCGCATCACGGCATTTGTCCAGTGCGTCTTCCCGGCTCATCTCCACAAAGCACTCACTTACCTGCTGGTTGAGGCCTCCCGATTTTCGGGTCATGGTGCCGGTGTGGTAGTGGTAGAGCACCCGTCCGGTGGTGAGGACCAGGGGGTAGTCGGCATCCGGGGTCTCTGCTGCCGGGGTAAAGGTCACGGGAAAGAAGATGCCTTTGCCCCTTGCAAAGCGCTCCACGTGGAGGCGCGGGGTGCCGGGGTGGTCTGCCGTGGGGCAGGGCCAGGGGATACCCTCGCCGTCGAGGCGTCCGTAGTTCAGTCCGGCAAAGGCGGGGGTGACCGAGGCGATCTCATCAAAGATAGCTTCGGCCGATGGGTAGCTCATGTTGGTCCCCATGCGCCGGGCGATCTCGCAGGTGATCTCCCAATCCGAGGGCACGCCCTCGGGGCCGTCCACGGCTTTGCGCACGCGCTGCACGCGCCTTTCGGTGTTGGTGAAGGTGCCGTCTTTTTCCGCAAAGCAGAGGGCTGGGAGCACCACATCAGCCGCCTGGGCGGTCTCGGTCATAAAGATATCCTGGACCACGAGGAAATCAAGATTGTGGAATGCTTTTTCCGCATGGTTCAGATCCGCTTCAGACACAAGGGGGTTTTCGCCAATCACGTAAAGGGCCTTTAAACTCCCTTTGATGGCCGCGTCCACCATCTCTGTTGCGGTGAGGCCCGGCGTGCGGGAGAGGCCGGTGACGCCCCAGGCTTTTTCCATGGCAAGGGCGTGGGCTTCGTCGTGGACCTTTCGGTAGCCGGGGTAGACGTCGGGCAGGCCTCCCATGTCGCAGGCGCCCTGGACGTTGTTCTGTCCGCGCAGGGGGTTAACCCCGCCGCCTTCGATGCCGACGTTGCCGCAGACCATGGCCAGGTTGGCCAGGGCCTTTACGTTGTCCGTGCCCGTGGTGTGCTGGGTGATGCCCATGCAGTAGAGGATGCTCCCCTTTTTCATACCTGCGTAGACCAGGGCCGCCTGGACAAGCTGCTCTGCGGGGATCCCGGTGAATTCTTCGACGTGTTCCGGGGTATAGGGGGCCACGGCCTCCCGTAAGGCGTCGATGCCTTCGGTGCGCTTTTCGATGTAAGCTGCATCTTCGAGCCCCTCTTCAAGGATCACGCGGATCATGCCGTTGATCCAGGCCAGGTCACTGCCCGGGGCAGGGGCCAGGGAGAGGTGGGCGTGTTTTTTAAGCTCGATTCTCCTGGGATCTGCCACAATGAGCTTGGTTCCCCCGAATTTCACCGCGCGTTTTACGGCCGCAGCGATGACGGGGTGAGTCTCCGTGGTGTTGGAGCCCGCAACAAGGATGACATCCGCCTTCTCGATATCCGAGATGGGGTTTGTCATGGCACCGCTTCCGAATGCGGCGGCCAGACCGGCCACCGTAGAGGAATGTCATAACCGCGCGCAGTGATCTAAGTTGTTTGTTTTCAATACGGTGCGGGCAAATTTTTGGGCCACGTAGTTCTCTTCGTTGGTGACGCGGGCCGAGGTGAGGACCCCTGCGGCATCGCCGTGGGCCTCGGAGATCTCTTTGAGGCGCCTGGCCGTGAGATCCAGGGCCTCGGTCCAGGTGGCTTCCCGGAATGTTCCGTTTTCTTTGATGAGGGGCGTGGTGAGGCGTTCATCCGAGCCGATGAAGTCAAAGCCGTAGCGTCCCTTGACGCAGAGGCTCCCAAAGTTGGGCGCGCTCTCTTCGACGCCGGTTATGCGGGTGACCTTACCTGCTTTGGCGTGGATGTCGATCTGGCATCCCACCCCGCAGTAACCGCAGGTTGATCGCGTTTTTGTTTCGTCCCAGGGCTTTCCTCTGTAGACCACATTCTTCTCGGTTAAGGCGCCCACGGGGCAGGCCTGGACGCATGACCCGCAGAAGACGCAGGACGAGTCCTTCAGGGGCTGGTCGATGCCCGCCACGATTTTGGCCCCAATGCCCCTGAAGCCCAGGTCGATGGCTTCGTTGACCTGGACGTCGTTGCAGGCCTGGACACAGGAACCGCAGAGAATGCATTTGTTGAAGTCCCGGATGATGAAGGGGTTGACCTCTTCAATGCCGTGGGGGGATTTGTGGGCGGAAAACGTTTCTTTTAGGGGCTCCTTGGGCATGAAGCGGGTCTTGTCGGCTTCCATGTCCGTGGCGTAGCGCCTCAGGTCGCACCCTGATACATCCTGGCAGCCGCATTCGAGGCAGCGACCGGTTTCGGCCAGGAGGTTCTCTTCGGTGAATCCCAGCTCCACCTCGGTGAAGCTCTCCGCCCGGGTCTCGGGGTCGGCTTTTTCGATGTGGCGGCGGGGAAGGAGGGGTTTTCCCTTGAGGTCGTCGGCGGAAAGGGCGCCGAAATCTTCCTTTTTTACGTGAAAGCCCAGGCGGTCTTCGGCCTTGGCTGCGCGTCCTGAGAGGAGGCGGTCCATGGCAAAGGCGGCTTTGCGGCCGTGGGCCACCGCCTCGATGATGACGCTGGGTCCGGTGACGGCATCGCCCCCGGCGTAGACCCCTTCCATGTTGGTGGAGAAGAGGGCGCCGTCCGCGTCGATGGAATTCCACCGGGTAAGGCCGATGCCGCCAAGGAAGTCCGTGACCACCTTCTGGCCGATGGCTTCGATGACATGGTCGGCGTGTTCGGTGTACTCGCTGTCTTCCATGACAACGGGGCGTCGTCTGCCGCTGGCGTCGGGTTCACCGAGTTCCATCTTCACGAAGGTGACCCCGTTAAGGCGTCCGTCTTCCCCTTTGTAGGCCACGGGGTTGGTGAGGATGCGGATTTCGATTTTTTCTTCCTTGGCGTCCTCGATCTCCTCGATGGCTGCGGGCATCTCTTTTTCAGTGCGGCGGTAGATGATGGTTACCTTGTCCGCGCCGTAGCGCAGGGCGGTCCTGGCCGCGTCGATGGCGGTGTTGCCGCCGCCCACCACAAAGACGCTTCCGCTGAGCTTTTTGGCCGTGCCCAGGTTGACCTCCCGGAGAAAGTCCACGCCCTGCATGACCCCGGAAAGGTCGCCGCCGGTGGTGCCCATGGACGAGCCCACCTGGGCGCCATGCCCGATGAAGACGGCGTCGAAATCTTCCCGCAGCTCAGCAAGGGTAAAATCGCGGCCCAGGGCCACGTTGTAGCGCACCTCCACACCCATGGCGAAAATGGCGTCGATTTCGGCACGAAGGTCCTTTTTGGGGAGGCGGTACTCGGGGATGCCGTAGCGCATCATGCCGCCGGGTTCGGGCATGGCTTCGAACATGACCACCCGGTGCCCGGCAAGGCGCAGGAAGTAGGCAGCGGAGAGCCCGGCAGGGCCGGTGCCGATGATGGCCACGGAGCGGCCCGTGGCCTTGCCCGGCTCGGGGACGTAGATATCGCCCAAGGCCAGCTCGCGGTCGGCCACAAACCGTTTGATGTTTTTGATGTCCACGGGCTCGTCCATGAGGTTCCGGCGACAGGCGTTTTCGCAGGGCTTGGCGCACACCCTGCCGCAGACGATGGGCAGGGGGTTGGTCTCCTTCATGAGCTTGACCGCCTCTTTGTAGAGGCCCCGCTTGGCAAGGGCCACATAGCCCTGGATGTCCACGTTGGCCGGGCAGGCCAGGCGGCAGGGGGCGTAGCAGTCGGCCGTGTGGCGACCGAGGAGGAGCTCCAGGTTGGTCTTCCGGGATCGTTTGACCGCATCGGTCTCGGTGCGTACCACCATGCCGTCGGCAACGGTGGTGGCGCAGGTGCGTCGAAGGGCGGGGGCGCCTTCCACTTCGGCCACGCAGAGGGAGCAGGCCCCGAAGGGGGAGGTCTTCTCCACATGGCAAAGGGTTGGGATATCGGCAATGCGGTGCTCTCGGATTACATCGAGCAGGGTCTTGGACTCATCGGCTTCTACGTGGACGCCGTTGATGGTTAACTTGGCCATACATCACTCCGTGCCGGAAGGTCTCGGACCGGCGGAAACATTCAGATAACAAATGGGCATATAAACAAATGGGCGTCATCCGCAAGGGGTGACGCCCCGGTCTGTCGTTTGGTGCGATGGGCTTCCACAAGGGGCACGCAGCCCCGGGCACGGAATCATCTGTTGAATTCCTGAACCGGGGTTTTGGGGCCGAACAGCGGCCACCTGTGAGCACCAGATCGCTTCTATATTCTGTGTTGAAGACCCACAGCCTACATGAAACCGCCTCCTGCGGCAAGGCGCAGGAGGTCGGTTTCTGAAGGTCATGGGTTGAGGGGCATGGGGCTTCGGTTTTTTCTACCTGTCGCCTGCAAGGTCTCAGGTTTCTCCCAGGCCTCCTGGAGCCGGGGCGATGCGCACCGCGCACACCTTGAACTCCGGGATTTTGGAAACCGGGTCCAGCTTGGCGTTGGTCAGGCGGTTGGCGGCAGCCTCGGCAAAGTGGAAGGGGATAAAGACCGTCCCTTTGCCCATGCGGCGGCTGACCTTGACCTTGGCGGTGATCTCTCCCCGCCGGGAGGTGATGGTGGCCATGGTGCCGTCGGCAAGGCCGAGGGCCTTGGCGTCGGTGCCCTCCATTTCCACGAAGCACTCCGGTGAGCGTTCGTTGAGTCCCTTGGATTTTCGGGTCATGGTGCCGGTGTGGTAGTGGTAAAGGACCCGGCCGGTGGTCAGGGCCAGGGGATACTCCTCGTCCGTGACCTCGGCAGGCGGTGTCCACGCGATGGGGTGGAAGGTGCCTTTGCCCTTGGCAAAGGTCCCGACGTGGAGCCGGGGCGTACCCGGGTGGTCTGCCGTGGGACAGGGCCAGGGGATGCCCTCCTTTTCAATGCGGGGGTAGGAGAGGCCGGAGAAGGTCGGGGTTACGGTTGCCAGCTCGTTGAAAATAGCTTCGGCGGACCCAAATCCCATCTCCTCTCCCATGCGGCGGGCGATGTCGCAGATAATCTGCCAGTCCGTGGAGACCCCCTGGGGGCCGTCTACGGCTTTGTGCACCCGCTGCACGCGGCGTTCCGTGTTGGTGAAGGTCCCCTCTTTTTCGGCAAAGCACAGGGCCGGAAGGACCACGTCGGCGGCCCGGGCGGTTTCGGACATGAAGATGTCCTGGACCACGAGGAACTCCAGGTTGCCGAATCCTTTTTCCGTGTGGGTGAGGTCGGCTTCGGAGACCAGGGGGTTTTCGCCGATGACGTACAGGGCTTTGAGGTCGCCCTTGATGGCCGCGTCCACCATCTCCGTGGCGGTGAGGCCGGGGGTGCGGGAGAGGCCGGTGACGCCCCAGGCTTTCTCCATGGTCTGGGCGTGGGCCTCTTCATGGACTTTTCTGTAGCCGGGGTAGACGTCGGGCAGGCCCCCCATGTCGCAGGCGCCCTGCACGTTGTTCTGGCCGCGCAGCGGGTTGACCCCGCCGCCTTCAATGCCCACGTTGCCGCAGAGCATGGCCAGGTTGGCCAGGGCTTTTACGGCATCGGTGCCGTTGACGTGCTGGGTGATGCCCATGCAATAGAGGATGGAGCCCTTTTCCGCCCCGGCGTAGAGACGCGCCGCGGCAACCAGGGTCTCTTTGGGGATGCCGGTGATGGTTTCCACGTAGTCCGGGGTGAAAGGAGCCACGGATTTGGCCATGGCGTCAAAGCCCTCGGTGCGCTCCAGGATGTATCGCTTGTCCTGAAGTCCTTCCTCAAGGATCACGTGGATCATGCCGTTGATCCAGGCAATATCACCGCCGGGCCTGGGGGCCATGGAGAGGTTGGCGTGTTGTTTCAGGGTGATCTCGCGGGGGTCTGCCACAATGAGCTTTTTCCCGCCGAATTTGGCGGCCCGTTTCACGGCCGCCGCGATGACGGGGTGGGTCTCCGTGGTGTTGGAACCCGTCACGAGGATCACATCGGCCTTCTCGATATCCGAGATGGGGTTTGTCATGGCACCGCTGCCTAAGGAGGCGGCCAGACCGGCCACCGTGGAGCTGTGTCATAACCGTGCGCAGTGATCGATGTTGTTCGTTTTCAGCACCGTGCGGGTGAACTTCTGGGCCACGTAGTTCTCTTCATTGGTGATGCGGGCGGATGTGAGGATCCCCACGGCATCGGCGTGGGCACCGGCGATCTCTTTGAGGCGCCTGGCCGTAAGGTCCAAAGCCTCGTCCCAGGAGGCCTCCCGGAACGCCCCGTCCTCTTTGATGAGGGGGGTGGTGAGGCGACGATCCGAGGCGATGAAGTCAAACCCGTACCGCCCCTTGACGCAGAGGCTCCCGAAGTTGGGGGCGGCGTCTTCGCAGCCGGTGACGTGCCAGACCCGGTTGTTTTTGACGTGGAGGTTCACCTGGCAGCCCACCCCGCAGTAGGAGCAGGTGGTCCGGACGGCATCGGTCTCTGAGAGGCGCGGCACCATGCGGGCGTCCCTGGGCACCAGGGCCGCCACCGGGCAGGCCTGGACGCACTCCCCGCAGAAGACGCAGTCCGAATCCTTCAGGGGCAGGTCGCCTTTGGTGATGATCTTGGTGCGGGCGCCCCGGTAGCCAAAGTCGATGGCTTCGTTCACCTGGACCTCGTTGCAGGCCTGAACGCAGCGTCCGCAGAGGATGCACTTGGAAAAATCCCTCAGGATAAAGGGGTTCACCGCTTCCATGGGGTAGGTGACCCCGGTGTCTTTAAAGGCGGTCCCCTTGACCTTGTAACGGAAGGCGAGCTCCTGGAGGCGGCAGGCGCCGGATGAGGGGCATACCAGGCAGTCGTCGTGGCGGCCCGAGGAGAGCATCAGCTCAATGGTCATGCGCCTTGAGCGGATGATCTCGGGGGTCTCGGTGCGCACCGTCATGCCGTCTTCCACCGGAACGGTGCAGGCGGTCAGGAGGGTGCGGGCGCCTTTGACCTCCACCATGCAGATGCGGCAGGCCCCGGTGGGTGTGCTCCCCTTGAGGTGGCAGAGGGTGGGGATATCAATGTGGTTGCGTCGGGCAACGTCAAGGATGGTCTCTCCCTCGGTAAAGGGAAGGGGGGTCTCGTCGATGACGACTCTCTTCTCTTTGTGTTCCATCTCCAAAATCTCACCTTCTGTTATGCATTAGTCGATGGCGTCAAAGGGGCATTTGTCGTAGCAGCTCATGCACTGCACGCATTTGTCCGTGTCGATGACGGCCACCTCTTTTTTCTGCCAGGCAATGGCATCTGCCGGGCAGGCCTTGTAACAGAGACCGCATTTCTTGCATTTGTCGGGGTCCACGGTGAACTTGAGGAGAGCCTGGCAGGTTTTTGCCGGGCAGCGCTTTTCGAAGATGTGGGCCTTGTACTCGTCCATGAAGAAACGCATGGTGGAGAGCACGGGGTTGGCGGCGGTCTGGCCGAGACCGCAGAGGGCAGAGTTGCTGGCCACTTCGCTGAGTTCTTCCAGGGCTTTGAGGTCGCTCTCCTCCCCCTTACCTTCGCAGATTTTTTCCAGTATCTCAAGGATCCTGCGGGTGCCCTCCCGGCACGGGGTGCATTTGCCGCAGGACTCCTCCTGGATGAAATCCATGAAGAAGCGGGCCATGTCCACCATGCAGGTGCGGTCGTCCATGACGATGGCGCCGCCCGAGCCCATGATGGCTCCCACCTTGGCGATCTCTTCATAGTCGATGGGGGTGTCCAGATGCTGCTCCGGAACGCAGCCGCCGGAGGGGCCGCCCAGCTGGACCGCCTTGAATTTGCGCTTGTTGGGGATGCCGCCGCCGATGTCGTAGACCAGGGTGCGGATGGGAAGGCCCATGGGTACTTCCACGAGGCCGATGTTGTTGACATCGCCGGAGAGGGCAAAGACCTTGGTTCCCTTGCTTTTTTCTGTGCCCACCGAGGCGTACCATTCGCCCCCTTTCATGATGATCTGGGGCACGTTGGCGAAGGTCTCCACGTTGTTCAAGATGGTGGGCTTGTCCCAGAGGCCTTTCTGTGCGGGGAAGGGGGGACGGGGGCGGGGCATGCCGCGCTTGCCCTCGATGGAGCGCATCAGGGCGGTCTCCTCGCCGCAGACAAAGGCGCCTGCACCCTGGTAAATTTCGATGTCGAAGTTGAATCCCGATCCCAGGATATCGTCTCCCAGCAGGCCGTACTCCTTGGCCTGGGCAATGGCGATCTCCAGGCGGTGGATGGCCAGCTGGTACTCGGTGCGGCAGTAGATGTAACCCTTGCTGGCGCCGATGGCCTTGGCCGCGATGGTCATTCCTTCCAGGACCACGTGGGGGTCGGATTCCAGGATGCTTCGGTCCATGAAGGCGCCCGGGTCTCCTTCGTCGGCGTTGCAGAGGACGTATTTTTCATCCCCGATGCTGGAGTTGGCGAATTTCCACTTGAGGCCCGTGGGGAAACCGGCGCCTCCGCGGCCCCTGAGGCCTGAGGTGAGCATCTCTTCGATGATCTCCTCGGGTTTCATTTCGTTCAGGGCCTTGGCCGAACCGAAGTAGCCCTCCCGTGCGATGTATTCGTCGATGACCTCCGGGTCGATGGCCCCTTTGTTTTTCATGGCCCGGTAGACCTGGTTGGAGAAGAAGGGGATGTCGTCGATATGGGGGATCTTCTCCTTGCTCATGTGCTCTTTGAAGAAGAGACGGGGGACGGGGCGGCCTTTGAGGAAGTGCTCCTCCACCAGCTCGGGGACGTCGTCCACGGACAGTTTCTGGTAGAAAATTCCTTCGGGTTGAACCAGCATCACGGGGCCCACGGCGCAGAAGCCGTTGCAGCCGGTCTCCACCACTTTTATTTCGTCTGCGAGCCCGCGGTTGATCAGCTCGGCGTTGAGCGCTTCCTGGAAAGGCTTGCTGCCGGTGGCGTGGCATCCCGTGCCGCCGCACAGCATCAGCTGCATTCTTGTTTTACTCATCTCTTTCTCCTGGGTTGGAATCGCTTGTGAAGGCCCTGGGGCCCTTGTGGACGTTTGCCTTCACGGTATGGATGACAGGGGCGTCATGCAGTTTGGGTTCTTTGGCCTGTCGTCGGCAGGGGCTGCCCGGTCAGGCCGTTCGACGCGATACGGTTACTTGTATTCCTCCAAGATTCCCGTGACATCTTTGGGGTCAACGTTGCCGTGGATGTCCTCATTGACGATCATGACAGGGGCCAGGCCGCAGGCACCCAGGCAGCGGACACCCTCCAGGGTGAAACGGCGGTCCTCCATGGTTTCGCCTTCGGAAACGCCGTATTTGTTGCCGATATGGTTCATGACCTCCTTGATGCCTTTGACATAACATGCTGTGCCGGTGCAGGCTTTAATGATATTTCGCCCTTTGGGTTTCAGGGAGAAAAGAGAGTAAAACGTGGCCACACCGAAAACCTGGCTCGATGCCAGGCCCAGGCCCTGGGCAATGTAATCAAGAAGGATGGGTGGAAGGTAGCCTACGGTATCCTGGCAGAGGCGCAGGACGGTGATAAGCGAACCGGGAACGGGGCTGTTCTCATCAAGGATGGTGTCGATGCGGGTCCACATCTCAGCGGTGATATCCGGATGCTCGGGATGGTGATCCATAGCCATGGGCAAGTCTCCAAGCCGAAGAACCGTGCTCTTCGATTACGTGTGATTTAGTAAGGTTGTCATATGATGACTGTGGTTTACGGTATGAACGCCGTTCAGGGCGTTCAATGTCATTTATTATGTATCATTAAAGATGAATAATTGCTTGTCGAGGAGAATGCAAGGGAAAATTGGAATTGGCATTAGAAATTGAATACCTTCCGGGGAATTACTTTCCATTGACAGTGGTAGGTCAATGAAATATAGGATGAAAGGTCATTCCTCCGGACCTGTTGCGTCTGACCGTCCTTCTTTTTTGTTCTGTTAGTGAATGATCCGATTGAGATGCCGGGGGGCCTCCTGTCTTCCCTCTGCCGGCCTGAACTTGACTGCTGTTTCAAGGTGAAACGGCGTTTAACATGGGCATCCCGGTTTATCGGGGTGTCTCCCACGACAGATCAACCGGGGTCGAACCATGAAACTTGCCGATATCGTCGATGTGCTGGATGCGACACTGCTTTCGGGCGAGCAGCATCTGGACAGGGAGTTTGAGATTTGCCGGGGCAGCGACCTCATGAGCGACATCCTGGCCTATTTTGCGGACGGGGGCGTTGTGCTGACGGGCCTGCCCACGAAGCAGGCCGTGCGCACAGCCGCCGTGTCCGGCGTGGGGGGCCTCGTGTTCGTTCGTGGCAAGCAGCCCGCAGGAGACGTGGTGGCCCTGGCGCAAAAAGAGGAGATTCCCTTGATGATTACCCGGCTTTCCATGTTTGTGGCCTGCGGCAGGCTCTACTCAAGCGGCATGGCGGGACACAACGGGGAGCGATAGATCTACGCCGGATATTACAGAAACCTGATTTTTTTCGGGTAACAGCTTGTAATGATCTCGTATTGTCTTGATGTGGCCGTTTTCTCATGAACTATTCGGGCTACAGTGTTTGCAATTGGGGCCGGGCCTGCCTGGGAAAGGCGGGATGGGCCGTCCCCGCATGTGTTTTCGAGGGTGTGTCATAGATGAAGGCTTTTTTGGAGTTATGCAACTATGAATCGACTCAGACGGACCTATGCGGTGCGCTACGGGGATTTCAACCACGCCGGTGAAGCGTCCATCCATGTGAAGAACACGTTGAAGTCTCTGAATTTCCGCCCGGAGCTGGTCAGGCGGGTCTCCATCTGCGGGTATGAGGCGGAGATGAACCTGGTGATGCACGGGGGAGACGGGGTGCTGAAGGTGGTGATTTCGCCCCAGGAGATTCGGCTGGATGTGGAAGACTCGGGGCCGGGGATTGAAAATACCGAGCTGGCCATGCAGGAGGGATACTCCACGGCCAGCGACGCCTTTCGCGAAATGGGATTTGGCGCCGGCATGGGGTTGCCCAACATGAAGCGAAACTCCGACGACATTGTGGTGGACTCCGTGCCGGGCCGGGGAACGGCCGTGACCATGCGGTTCACCGTCGGCGGAGGAGAACCATGAGCACCGAACATGCCGGGGCCGCGGGTTGCTACGTCAGCTTTGATGCGACGTTGTGCGACGGGTGCACGCGGTGCGTCAGGGGGTGCCCCACCAAGGCCCTGCGCGTCCGGAACGGCAAGGTCGTGCACAAGCAGGAGGCGTGCATCGGCTGCGGCAACTGCCTGAGGATCTGCCCCATGGGCGCCGTCCGTGCTGCCACCACCGAGCTGACGAAACTGAAAAAGAGCCACATCTCCGTGGCCCTTGTGACACCCATCCTCTACGCCCAGTTTCCCGGCGTCCTCCCCAAAGATATCTTAAAGGGCCTCAAGCGCCTCGGGTTTCACCACACCGTGGACATGTCCTACTTTTTCGAGATGTTCCAGTTTGCCACTGAAGAGTTTGTCCGTCAGAACCGGCGCACCGGAGAGGCTCCCTGGCCCCTGATTTCGCCTGTCTGCCCCGTGGTGTTGCGCCTGATCCACGCCCGCTTTCCGAGCCTGATCCCCCACATCCATCCCATCAAGCGCCCCGTGGCCATCATGGCCAAAAAGGTGACCCGCATCCTGAGTAAGCACTACGGGGTCAACGAGGGGTTCATCAACATGGTCTACATCAACCCCTGCCCCACGAAAAAGGGGGACGACCCCGCGCTGCCGGATCAGAGCTTTACCAATGACGGCCCATACGCTATGGGTATCTGTGATATCTATTCCCGACTGGCAAAAGAGGTGGAACATGTGCGAAACATCGAGGCCATCCCCATGGCCTTTGCCAGTTACGAATTCGAGCAGTGCACCTCCGGCGACGGCCTTCTCTGGGGCATGAGCGGGGGGGAGACCGTGGCCTCGGATATCGAAAAATCCCTGTCTGTCTCCGGGCTGGAAGAGACCGTGAGCATGCTTGAGAAAATTGAGATGGGCCTGTTTCGCGACACGGAGTACATTGAGCTTCGCGCCTGCACCGAAGGGTGCATCGGCGGTGCCCTGACAGCCATCGATAAATACCTGGCCAAGAGCGCCAGCCTCCGGATGATTAACCTTCTGGGTACGGGCAAGCGCCTCAACCGGGATCGCATCAACAGGCTCTACGAAAAAGAGTGGTTTTTTTCCAAGCGTTCGGAGCAGAAGGGGAGCGAAGGGGACGGGTTCACCGGCACCCCCTTTACCATTGAGGAGATGCGAAAGATCGACGGGTTGATCCAGCTGATCAACGGCCGGGACTGCGCTGCCTGCGGTGCCCCGGACTGCCGCACCTTTGCAGAGGACGTGGTGCGTGGTGAAGTGCCCGTGGATGCCTGCCTGCTGCTTCGGGCCAGGGGCATGACAGGCGAGCAGGTGATGACATTTATCAACAGCAAGGAGTGCGGGCATGCGTGTCAGGGACTTGGTTGAACGATACGGCCTGGAAGTTGTGGCCGGAGAAAAAGGATTGGACCGGGAGGTTCGGTTCGGATATTGCGGCGACCTGTTAAGTGAAGTGATCGCCCACGCAGGCCAGGCCTCGGTCTGGATCACCGTGCAGGGGCACCAGAACATTGTGGCCGTGGCCGTTCTCCGTGAGTTCGCGGCGGTGGTCATCGCCTCGGGAAATGCCCCCGACAAAGAGACCTGTGCCAAGGCCGAAGCCGAAGGCATCCCGCTTCTCACCTGGAAGGGCAATGCCTACGAGCTTGCCGGACAACTTTACAGCGAAGGGCTCGGCTGCCCATGAGGCGCGTAACCGCCGACCTGCATATTCACACCTGCCTGTCGCCCTGTGGCGATCTCTCCATGGATCCCAAGCGGGTGGTGGACAGGGCCCTTCAGGCAGGGCTCGACCTCATCGCCATCTGCGATCACAACAGCACGGGCAATTGCGCCGCCGTGATGGAGGCTGCCCGGGGAAAAAAACTCTGCGTGCTTCCCGGATGCGAGATCTGCACGGCCGAAGAGGTCCATGTGGTGGCTTTGTTTGAAGGCCTTGAAGAGGCCCGCGGGTTTCAGGGGTACCTGGATGCCCACCTGTCGGGGACCAACACCCCGGAGGTGTTCGGGTACCAGATCGAAGCCGATGCCGAGGGCCGGTTTATCGAGGAGTGCACCGATTTGCTCATGGGCGCCCTGGACCAGGGGCTAAGCGAGGTGGCGGAAGCGGTGCGAAGATCAGGCGGGCTGGTGATCTGTGCCCACATCGATCGGCCCAGTTTTTCAGTGATTTCCCAGCTCGGTTTTATGCCCCCCGATTTTGCCCCGGACGCCGTGGAGGTGACCCTGCCCGGCATTCACGGGGGCTTTGACCTTGCCCAGGCCGCCGGGTTTCCTGTGGTGACGGCCTCAGATGCCCACTACCCCGAGGATGTGGGGCGCTGGATCACCTTGTTGGACGTGGAAGCACCGGCCTTTGCTGAGCTCTCCATGGCCCTTCGCGGGGAGGCCGGACGGGCCGTGCAAGGCTTTGAAGGGCAGCAATGTGTGGCGTCATCGTGGAGGTCTGCGTGAGAGAGATCTCCCTGCACATCCTGGACGTGGTGGAAAACGGCATCGCCGCAGGGGGCAACCTGATGACCCTTGTGGTGGACGAGGATGTTGAAAACAACTGGCTGTCCATCACCATGTCGGACAACGGCAAGGGTCTTTCGCCCGAGCAGCAGGCAAAGGTGGCGGATCCCTTTTTTACCTCCCGCACCACCCGGCGCGTGGGCATGGGGCTCTCCCTGCTCCAGGCCGCGGCTGAACGGTGTGACGGGCGTTTTTCCTTTGCCTCCGAGGAGGGAAAAGGCTCCCGCGTTTTCTGCTCCTTTGTGTATGATCATATCGACCGGGCCCCCCTGGGGGATATGGCCATGACCATGGAAGTTCTCATGGCCGGGTACCCGGAGGTGGATTTTCTCTATCGCCACCTGTACAATGGACGCGAATTTCTGTTTGACACGCGAACCATTCGGCAGGAGCTGGAAGGGATCCCCTTAAATGAACCCGCCGTGCTCAGGCACTTGAAAGCCGGTATCGAAGAGGAACTTGAAACCCTCAGAACTGAACGGGCAGATGATAGATGACGGGCCATGGCCAGGACGCATGGTTCCCTGGCCCCAATGATCTATGACCTGAACCCTATGACCTACATTACCTACGATTATCCTATTGGGAAGGAGACGTTGATATGGCAAAGCTCTCTGTTGCAGATCTCAAAGCACTCAAAGAAAAAGTATCCAAGGATATTTCACTCCGTGAAGGAAAGGCCAGGGTGCTTGTGACGGTGCACATGGGGACCTGCGGCATCGCTTCCGGTGCCCGGGCCGTCATGGATGCCCTGATGGAAGAGATGGACGCGTGCGATCGAAGCGACATCCGCGTGATGGCCGCAGGCTGCCTGGGCATGTGCAGCAGCGAGCCCAACGTCACCGTGGAGATCGACGGGGAACAGCCCGTGGCGTATCAGTTCATGGACGCCAACAAGATGAGGCAGGTGTTTAAGCGCCACGTGATCCTGGGGGAGGTGCAGTCCGATTTTGCCATGGCGACAATGTAGCCGTCGGCAAGGGATTTTCAACGAGAGTTTGCCTCCGGCGGCCCTGCCGGAGACAAACGGACTCGTGACAAGTGACAAGAGAATCCGTCTTCGATGAGGTGCATGAAAGCTTGAGCGAAAACTGGCCGTGCCGCCTTTTTTGGTGGGATGAAGCGACGCAAAGGGCCATTGCCCTTAAAACGCCTTTTCGATCATGGCCTTACCCACCGGGAGGTTGCCCTGGCGGCGATACCGTGTCCGTGGTCGAAGACGATCCCTTCCACGGCTGCCTCACCCTGCTTCCCGAAATCGGTCACACAGCCTTTGCCTTTGAGAGGGCCTGTGTTGAAGAGGGGAGAGGGAAAGACAACGCGCATGTTGCTCATGGTAAAGCCCGGCCCGAGATACACCCGGGCCGTCCGGTTCATCAATTCGTCCAGTACGGCTACAAGGAGACCGCTTGTAATCAGTTTGCCGTGCCCGCACATGGCATCCGGTATCTGGGCGACTGCGACCACGGCCGACTCTCCGGCGCAGGAGAGCAAGCGGAACCCGCATGGGCCGTGGGCCATGTGGGGCCGATGATTTACCCGCCGCTGGACGTGTCAAAGGGTTGCATCGTTTTGAGTCCCCTTATTAATAAGGCATGTGAGGCGTATGGTTGCGTCCGCTTTTTTTTGACGGGGTGCCGCAATCAGCTTATGCCTCCGGTGGCCCTGCCGGGGGGCAAACTTTTGAAAAGTTTGACAAACAGGTCTTGAAAGCTTTGGCATGAATTCCAGCTATTTTGATTGTTCTAATTTTTCTGCTCACTCTCTTCGTTTTTTGCGGAGCTTTTTTTCAAAAAAGCGACCCGCCGGAGGCAAGCTGAATGGTTACCACCTGTTTTTATTTCATCCTGTAGGTGTAAGCGATCATCATCTGGTTCCTGTCCTCCATCTGCAGGGCGGCTTCCAGCCCGGCGCAGTCGAGGTTGGCGTTGATGGCCTCCTTGGTCATGCGGACCCCCATGGGGTTTTTTTCGGTCATGGCAACGGCCAGCTCCATGGCGGTGTCGATCATCTCCCCTTTGGGGACCACACGGGAGGCAAATCCCAGGGAGAGGGCGGTGGGGGCGTCCATCCAGTTTCCGGTCAAAAGGTATTCGTAGGCCCTTCCCGATCCGATGAGCCGGGGTAAAAAGTAGCTGGAGGCCATGTCTGCCCCGCCCAGGCCGATGTTGATGTAGGCTGCGGAAAACCGTGCGTTTTCCGCAAGGATTCGGATGTCCGAGGCCATGGCCAGGGAAAACCCGATGCCAGCGGCCGCTCCGTGGACGCAGGCGATAACGGGCTGGGGAATGCGGCGCATGGCAAGGAACAAACGGCTCATGCGGGCCTGGGCGTCGTAGGCCTTCACCGGGGTCATCTTGAAGATCTCCGGGGCATAGGCCTCGGTGTCCAGGCCCGCGCAAAAGCCCTTGGATTCGCCTCCGTCCAGAACAAGGACCGTGGTCTCCTCGTCGTGACGTCGCTCGGCCAGGAAGGCCTCAAAGGCCTCCACTGTCTCTAAGTCAAAGGCGTTGTATTTTTCAGGCCGGTTGAAGGTCAGGCGGCCGATTTTTCCTTCTTTTTGATAAACAAACGGTTCCATGTGGTTCTCCTTCGATTGTTGCGATACGGGGTGGGGACCCTTTATCAGTCTGTAAAGCAGGCCGTCTCTGTTTCGAGGGAGACGGGGGGCCGGGTGAGGGTAACGGAGAGCGGCCCTGTTTTCGGCAGTTCGTGGGTGAAGTAGTAGCGGCCCACCGCCAGTTTGCCCTGGTAAAAGAGGCGGTCCGACGTGCGGATTTTCTGCTCAGAGAGTTTTTGGGAAGCCACGGTCATCTGGGCCAGCCACTGCCAGGCCACGGCGACGTACCCGAAGAGTTCGAGGTAGACGGTGGCGTTGGCAAGGAAGGCCTCGGGCCCCTTTTCCATGGCCACGCCGCCCAGCCCCATGGTGGTGGTGGCCAGGGTCTTTTTGGCCTCGGAAAGGGCCTGAACATGGTCGAGGAGCTCCGGGCAGGCCTTGGCCTGTTCCATGGTGGCCTCCATCTCCCGATCCAGCAGTTGAAGGGCTTTTCCGTTTTTCATCATCACCTTCCTGCCCAAAAGGTCCATGCCCTGGATGCCGGTGGTGCCCTCGTGGATGGCGTGGATGCGCATGTCTCGAAAGTGCTGCTCCACGGGAAAGTCTTCACAGTACCCGTACCCTCCGAAGCACTGGATGCTGGCGCTGGTTGAGTGGATCCCCAGCTCAGAGGGGAAGGTCTTGGCCACCGGGGTGAGCAGCTCCAAAAGCAGCTTGTGGTCTGCCTTCTCTTCTTCAGGCCCGGTGTGCATGCGTTCCTCGTATCTGCTGCATTGCAGGATGAGGCAGAGAGCCCCTTCGGAGATGGCCCGCTGGAACAGGAGCATGCGCTTGACATCCTGGTGTTCGATGATGGGGACCGGCGCCTCACCGGGGCCGTCGGTGATTCGGCGGCCTTGTTTTCGACTTTTGGCGTAGTTCAGGGCTGCGTGGTAGGCTGCCGTGGCAATGGCTGTGGCTCCCATGCCCACCTCCAGGCGAGCGCCGTTCATCATCTGGAACATATAGGAGAGGCCCCGGTTGGGCTCGCCCACCAGGTAGCCCGTGCAGTCGTCCCGGTCGCCCAAGGCAAGGGCGGTGATGGGAGCTCCCCGGTACCCCATTTTGTGGAAAACCTGGGTGACGGTGACGTCGTTGGATATGAGTTCCCCGTCCCTGCTTTGTCTCAACTTGGGCACGGCAAACAGGGAGATCCCTTTGACCCCTGCCGGAGCCCCGTCCATGCGGGCCAGCATGAGGTGCACCACGTTGTCCACGGCGTCGTGGTCCCCTGCGGAGATAAAGATTTTCTCCCCCTTGATGCGGTAGGTGCCGTCGGACATGGGAGTGGCGCAGGTGGTGAGGTCCCCCAGGGAAGAACCGGCTTCAGGCTCGGTGAGGGCCATGGTGCCCTGCCACTTTCCCTCCAGCATGGGGGGAAGAAACTGGTTGCGCAGTTCATCCGAACCAAAGGTGAGGATGAGGTTGGCAGCCCCCATGGTGAGCCCGGAATAGACGGATGCCGAGTAGTTGGCCGACGCAAAGATAAAGTACACGGCGTGCAAGAGGCTTGCTGGCATGTCCTCCCCACCCCACTCCTGGGGAAAGGTCGCCGCAATCCAGCCGTCTTTTCCAAGGGTCTCCAATATGGCGCGGACATCCCGGTGCACGGCCACGGTGCCGTCCACAAGCTCCGGCGGGTTCCTGTCCATCTCCTCGAAGATGGGGTGCAGAGCCTTTTTTGCGAAGTCAAAGGCCGCATCCAGAACCATGTCCATGGATTTTCGGGTGTGACCGTTTGCTGGGGTCCCCGTGGCTGGGGCGTCGGTGCCCACGACTTCGTGGAGGGTGAATTTGAGGTTGCGCATACTCACGAATTTGTTCGCCATGATCATCCTTTCAGCTCATAAAAAACAGCCTTTTATGGTCAACGTAGCAAGAAGATGGTGCTATTGTGATCAGCAACTTGCATGCCACCTCCGCGAGGCCCTCCTTATCGCCCTATGGCAAAATTCTTAAAAAATGAGACAACCAGGTCACAAATCATTATTTCCAAGTTCCGTCGAAAGTTCGCCCCCATGTGTCGTTTTTTGCGGAGCTTTTTTTTAAAAAAGCGATCCGCCAGAGGCAACTGAATGGTTGCGCGTTTTCCCTGCCTTTCGCCCACCTTGCGATTGTTTCTGGTGAATATCCGCGATATGTAGTAGTTCTTTTCGGTGGTATTTAGACTATCCACTGTATTTCGCGGGAGAGCCCATGACACAGGACGAGAGCAGGCTGGTACGGGACATCACCCAGTGCCTCTACAGCAGCCTTGAGATCGACAAGTCGCTCCATGAAACCCTTCTTTTACTCAAAGAGTTCCTGCCTCTGGACCTGGTCCACGTTTTTGTGCTGGACACCTCGGCCCAGACCATGCGGTACCTCGCCGAAGCCACGGTGAAGCGCGGCAGGCTCATCGACGAGCACATCCAGCTCTCCTGGGAGCACTTCAAGGAGATCAGGGACCAGGCCCACGGGGTGGTTCGGATTTTGGAGAGTGCGGACAGCCCCATGCTCAAGAGCATCCATGCCCATTTTTTAAGCCATGTGGAAAAACCCCTCTATTCACGGAAGAACGACTTTTCCGTGGTGACCATGGGGTTTGATATCGTGCCGCCCCTGGTGGGTGGGTTCGGCATGGTGGTGGGCGGTGACCATGCCTACGGTCCAAGGGACGTCGCCCTGATGAAGCTTATCCGGCGGCCCCTTATCGGTGCGGTGCTGAACCTGTTGCACCACAGGGACCTGGTGTGCGAGAACGAGCGCCTCTCATCGGAGAAAAAACAGCTGGAGCATCGTCTGGGGCATAACCGGGACAGCGAGGTGATCGGGGTGGACTCCGGGCTCCGGGAGGTTTCGGCCATGGTGAATCAGGTGGCGGCCCTGGACAGCCCGGTGCTGATCCTGGGAGAGACCGGCACCGGCAAAGAGGTGGTGGCCAACGCCATCCATCGGGCCTCCGGGCGCAGCAGGGGCCCCATGATCCGGGTGAACTGCGGGGCCATTGCCGAAGGCCTTCTGGACAGCGAACTCTTCGGTCACGAAAAAGGGGCCTTTACCGGAGCCACCCGCCTGAAGCGGGGCTACTTCGAGCAGGCCGACGGCGGCACCATTTTTTTAGATGAGATCGGGGAGCTTCCCCCTGCCGCCCAGGTCAAGCTCCTAAGGGTACTCCAGACCCTGGAGTTCAACCGGGTGGGGGGCAGCTGGCCCGTCTCCGTGGATGTGCGCGTGGTGGTGGCCACCAACAGGGACCTGTTTGCCATGGTCAAAGAGAAAAGGTTCCGTGAGGATCTTTGGTTCCGCCTCAACGTCTTTCCCATCCGGGTGCCGCCACTGAGGGCCAGGAAACAGGATATTCCTGAGCTGGCCACCTGCTTTGTTGCCCGCAAGTCCCGGGAGCTGAACATGGAACCAGCGCCCGGGCTCACCGAATCGGCGCTACGCCAGCTCACCGCCTACGACTGGCCCGGCAACATCCGGGAACTCCAGAACGTCATCGAACGGGCCCTCATCGTCGGCAGGGGCCGCCATCTCTCCTTTGACAACCTTCTTTGGGAGCCCAGGGCTTCCTCGTCCGAGCCCCGTTTGCCGGACAGCATCGTGGAAGGGTTCCCGTCCATGGATGAGGCCGTGAGAAACCATATCCGCGAGGCCCTGTCCCTTTCCGGGTGCAAGGTGGAAGGACCGGGGGGCGCAGCCGAGCTTTTGGGGATGCACCCGTCCACCTTGAGGAGCCGGATGAAGAAGCTGGGGGTGGGGGTGAGGAAGAAGGTTGATAAGGCAGGGGGAACAGGGAAAACAGGTGATAGGGGAAATAGGAAAAACAGGTCATAGGGGAGTCAGGGAAAACAGGTGATGGGGAACAAAAGGTCATGGGGGAGAGGGATCAGGTGGTAGAGGAAATGATGGACATGGGGGCCGGGAAGCGATCGGCATCGGTGTGGCAGAGTCAGCGTGTGTTTATCCTGGGGTATGTGGGGGTGGTTTTGATCCCCCTTTTTTTTCTTGTTGTGTATGCCTGCTACGACAAAGGCCGCTGCAGGGGCCAAGGGCCGGTAACCATCACCTTGACCATGTCGCTGTATGAACCGGGAAGGCCCGGGGGAAGCGGGGGGACCCGGTTTTCCACCATGGCGTCCCCCTCTCGGCAGTCGTATACCGTGTGGGGGACCACCGAGACCGGCCAGCTGTGCTTTATCGATGTGGATTCGTATCTGGATTACACGGGGTATACCCGGGGGAAAACGGTTGAAACCTCCTATACGTTTCACAAGGACCGCGGAGACTGGCGATGGACCGTGGAGGCCGATTTTTGGATGTCGGTTTGGGGGCTGGCCCTTGGGCTCATGGGGCTGCGCGTGATCCGTTCTGCCCGTGGTAAGGAGGCCGGATGACCGTTTTGAAAAAATATGTGCTGTTGAGCATGGTGATGCTGTGGGCCGCGGGCGGGGCCCACGCAAACGGGGTCGAGGAGATCTTTATCCAAGCCGGTCTTGTGGACGTGCATCAAATGGATGAGACCATTCAGGTGGACCTGGTGAACTCGGATCCCCGCAAAAACTATTTCCGGGAAGACTTTTACTCCGGCCTTAAGACGGCCTACCTGCAAAAAGAGGTTGCCGCCAAGCTCGCCAAAGCCCAGGACGGGCTGAAGAGAAGGCATTCGGAGTACTCTCTCCTTATCCTGGATGCGGCGCGCCCACGGAGCGTTTCAAAGAGGATGTACGATAAAATGAAGGGGACCCGGTTTGAAAAATTCGTGGCAAACCCCGCCCGAGGGTCCATGCACAACTACGGCATTGCCGTGGACATCACCATCGTTAACGGCCGGGGCAAGGAGCTGGACATGGGCTTTACCCCGTTTCGCAAGAGCAGGCTTGAACTCTGCGCCATGTTTGCCATGAAAAAACTGGGCAAAAAGCTTTCCTCAAGACAGCGCGACAACCGAAAGCTCCTGGCCGATGTCATGACGGGTGCCGGATTTTTGCCCCTCTCCTTTGAGTGGTGGCATTTTAACGGCATGCCCAAATCAGATGCACGGGCCAGGTATCACATCATAGAGTAAGGCATCATAAAAAGAGTCTCCGGCGGCGAAGTGTGCCACCTCGAAAGCCGGTAGCCAATGCGCTTACCCTTCGTTCCTCAGAGAAAATCGCAGTTGCCCTTCAAACATGATCATCGTTTGGGCCATCGGTCTATTTGCATCACGTCCCAAACACCTTTGTCCTTATGGAGCGCCGCACTCCTGTGCGGCACGGGTAACGACGGATTAAAAAGCCGCACCTGTGTGCGGTGCTCCGTTTCGGTCTATTTTCCCGTTTTTTTTGAAGGTCGCGGCCAAACGATAATCAAGGCTCAAACGTCATTTTCGAAGAACTGTGAAGCCCTGTTTGTTAAACCCGTCGTTGTAAGATCAGGCAAAAGTTTAGCCCCCGGCAGGGCCGCCGGAGGCATAAACTGAATCGTAACCATTATTCCCCAATGGCTACCCGAGCAGGGCGCTGAAGCCCGTTTTACCCTCAGTCCAGCCGTACGCCCGCTCGCCTCGTTTTATCCAATCTTTTTTTTAAGACCCCTTGCGGCCTTTTGCGGATCGTCTGCGGCCACGATGGCCGAGACCACGGCGATGCCGTCGGCCCCTGCCGCCATCACCTTGGCTGCGTTGGCAAGGCCGATGCCCCCGATGCCGACAATGGGAATATCCACTGCCGCGCGGATTTGCCTCACCCCGTCAAGGCCCAGGGGCGGGGCGGTGTCGGTTTTGGTGGGGGTTGCAAACACAGGGCTGACGCCAATGTAGTCCGCTCCCTCGCGCTCTGCGGCCAGGGCATCTTCCAGGGATTCGGCAGAGATCCCGATGAGGGCTTCCGGGGGCAGAAGGCTTCTGGCATCGCGGATGTGCATGTCGCTCTGCCCCAGGTGGACCCCGGAGGCGCCCACGGCCAGGGCCACATCCACCCTGTCGTTGATGATCAGGGGGACCCCTTTATCATCCAGCCATGCCTTGATGGCGCGGGCCTCCTCAATGAAGGTGCGTGTGGATGCTTCTTTTTCCCGTAGCTGGACGCAGGTGACGCCCCCGGAGACAGCCCCACGGACGATCTCCAGGGTGCTGCGTCCTCTGGAGAGCTTTTGGTCCGTCACCAGGTACAGGGCGTAGTCCACGGTTGAAAGGCGGTTCATGGGCGCTGTTCCTTTGGGCCAGAGCCAATGACATCCATGGCGCATCCGGTGTGCAGCTCCTCGGGGGTGAGGGTGTAGAGGGCGTCCAGAAGGGCGATCATAAAGCTTCCCGGTGCCGAGGCCTTTTCGGCCGCTTTTTGCCCGGCCATTCCGAAGAAGGCCAGGGCAGAGCAGGCCGCGGTAAAGGGGTCGAGGTCCACGGCCGCAAAGGCACCGGTAATGGCCGTAGCCGTGCAGCCCGTTCCCGTGACCCGTGCCATGAGGGGGTGGCCGCCCCGGATCTTTGCCGTGCGTGCGCCGTCGGTGACGATGTCCTCCGGGCCGGTGATGGCGATGGTGGCGCTCAGCTCCGTTGCCAGGGCCGAGGCCATGGCAGCGGCCTCTTCAACGGTGTCCACGGCATCCACGCCGCGGGTGCCGGAGCCTGCCTGCTGCAGGGAGAGGATCTCCGAGGCGTTGCCCCGGATGATGGAGACCCCCGCTTCCCGGATGAGGCGGGTGGCGGTGCGGGTCCTCAAGGCGGTGGCCCCGGAGCCCACGGGATCTAAAATCACCGGGGTGCCCAGGGATCGGGCCTTGGCTCCTGCCGAGATCATCGCCCGGATCCACGGGTCACTCAAGGTGCCGATGTTGAGGACCAGGGCACCGGCAAAGGAGGCCATCTCCTCCACCTCGTTTTCTGCGTGGGCCATCACCGGTGAGGCCCCCAGGGAGAGGAGGGCGTTGGCCGTGTAGTTCATCACCACGTAGTTGGTGATGTTGTGGACAAGCGGGTTGGATTCCCTGATTTTTGATAGGTTCTCAGCTGCTTTTAGGGCAAGGTCGTTCACAATCCTAAATCCTTATGCATTGGTTGAAAAACGGCTGAGGAGGGCTTGAGAGGGGGGCGACTGCCCCCCAAAAAGAAAGATCGATGCGCTTCGCAATTCCCTTCGCCGGCATGATCCGGATCAGGTTCAACGGGTATGATCTCAGGCCTTAAGCCACCCCTGCGTGTACGGCTTGTGGAAAGCCGCATCGTGTGATGCAGTTTGTATAGGGTGGTCAGGCGAGGTTGTCAACACATTCGCCCTTATCTCATGGCAGTGCGGTGCGGCTTGCCGTGATCCAGTTTTCAGCAGGGGTATCCTCCTTCAGCACCTCTTCCAGGGGAATCCCCACAGCGCCCGAGGGTGCCTTGATTTCAAGGACGCTTGCAAGGGTTGGGGCGATATCGTAAGGGGTGACGGGTCGCGTGATGCGTTGGGCGGGGATGCCCCAGCCTGCGAAAAAGAGGGGAACATAGGTGTCGTCGCCCTGGGGCAAGGCGGAGGGCGTTTTGCCGGTAACGTAAGTGGATGGCGCAGCGATGACGTGGATGTTGCCGGAGCGACCGGCATGGAAACTGTCGAGGATCGCCATGTTGGTGGGGGTGGGGGCCACGGTCCCTTTGAGAAGGTCCGTGCGGGTCAGGGCTCCGGCAATGCCCGGGATGCTCATAATTTCTTCGGCGGCTGTTGTCTCCACCAGGGCAAGGCTGACTCCGGTTTTTGCGATTTCTTCTTCGTCGAGATAGACGTACGGGTGGTCGTAGAGCCGGACGACTGATTCGGGGACACCCAACCGCTTGTTCAGGGCCTTTGCCAGGGCCTCCCGGATTATGGGACCGGAGGGCAGGCACCCCACGTCAAAGCCGAGGCTTGCCAGGTGCTGGGGTGTCTCGCACATGCCTTGGTTGGATGAGAGAACAACAAGTGTCCGGTCCAGGCCGATCTCCTTGTCCACGTATCGGAACAGGTCGGCCAACAGCTTGTCGACCCGTAGGATGGTGTCTTCCGCCTCAAGGCTTGAGGCTCCGAAGAGGCGTCCGATGGAACCGGTGGCCGAGAAGCCCACGGCCAGAAAGTCGGTGCGGGGCCCTTGCCCCAGTTTTTCTTCCCTGATCAGGGTTTTGGCAAAGTCCGCCGTGAGCTCGTCCCCGAAGGGTGTGGCGGCAAGGCTGGCGTAGAAATGCGAGGTCTCTGCGTTGAGGGGGTGTGGAAAGGTCGTGCCCAGGCCGAACATGTCCACCTCAAAGGGGCGCCTGTCATCCGTGCCGAAGAGGTAGGTGGATGGGGCGTAAAGAAGTTGCCACGACCTGTTTCTGTAAGCGTCGGCATGTTTTTCCGCGTTCCATTGCGCAACCCAGTCGGGGTACTGGGTGAAATAGTAGCTGCTGCTTATAAAGGAACCGTCTGTTGTGGAGTACCAGAACGCCTTGCCGGTGTGGCCTCCCTGGAGGATGGCGCCCTGATCCTTGAGGGAGACGCTGAACACCCTGGCTCCCCCGTTTGTGGCTATTGTCAGCTCATCACCGATGGTGGCCGCGAGCATCTGCGAGGGAGCCCGGCCTTCTCCTTCTACCGGTGTTTTTCCGATAAGGGGGTAGCGGTCATCCTCGCAACTGGTGATGACGCGGTCTTTGGCCCGGTCGAACCAGCTTCCGGCCACAATGCCGTTGCGGGAAGGGGAGGTGCCGGTGAACAGAGCTGCATGGCCCACGGTGGGCTCGGTTCCGCCATGGGGAAAGCCGGCGTTTGTGTAATGGGTCCCCTGCTGCATCAGGTAGCGCAGGCCCCCCTTGCCCAGGCGGTCTTTGTATCGCATGGGAAAATCGCCGCGCATATCATGGATGGTGATCTGGAGCACCAGGGCGGGCTTTTCCCGCAGAGGTTTTGCATGGGTCCAGGTGGCGGCGGCGAGTATCAGGAGCGGCAACATCCAATAGACGGGTCGGCATGCTTTCATGGGGGTGTCCTCTTTTGGGTTGGCGGGGCCGATGATGGGTTACAATGACCTTGGTGTATTGTTTTGCATTTGTAACAATGTTGTTGTTTGCGATGGGTGTATTCGTATCAAGGCCACCAGCTTCTGTCAACGGATGGGCTTAAGCTTCCAGTGTCGGGCCGGGCACCGCAACTTGATTCTCCAATTGGCATCGGGTAAGATGTAAGTCTGTTCAACCAAGGGGTTACGGTTGCGCCTTTACGCTGCCCTCCCCCCGACATCGCGTGCCCTCTGTTCGTTTCTCTCCATATCACGCCTGCGTTTGTCCCCGGCAGGGCACGCCCCCATATCCACCGGGGCATCATGCTCCATCACCGACGCCTCATTGCGGTGCTTATTCCAATACATGTGCCGCCCTTCCCGGGCGAGGCCCATGGCCTTCGGGACGGGACGGCTCCTGTCCGATCACCACCAAATCTAAGGAGATGACGCATGGATACGTCCACCTCGTACCTGGGAATGTCGATCAAGAACCCTATTGTCGTGGGAAGCTCCGGATTGTCCGGCACGGTGGAAGGGGTCAGGCGCCTTGCGGAAAACGGGGCAGGGGCCGTTGTGTTGAAATCCCTTTTCCAGGAGGAGATCAACCTTGAAAGCGACAAGGTGATCCGGGACACCAAGGCCGCGGACGCCTCGGTTCAGTATTTTGACTACGATGGAAGGAAAAATCCCATTGAATTCTACGGGTACAAGGTCCGGGAAGACAACCTCAACCGGTACACCACCCTGATACGTGAGTCCAAGGCTTCGGTGGATATACCCGTTATCGCCAGCATCAACTGTTATCCGATTCCCTGGAGTGGATCGCCTTTGCCCGGGAGCTTGAAAGGGCAGGGGCCGACGCCCTGGAGCTGGACATCTTCCCGACCCAGTTCAACCAGGGGCGTATAAGGAGAAGGAAGAGCTCTCTCCAAGGTTCTCGAAAAGATTCTTGGGGTCCTCTCCATCCCTGTGGTGCTGAAGATCTCTCACTACTTCACCGACCTTGGCCCCATGATCCAGAAACTTTCCCGGACGGGAATTCACGGGCTTGTGCTTTTCAACCGGTTCTTCAGCCCCGATGTGGATATCAAGAAAATCGAGGTGGTGCCCTCGTACCTTTTCAGCACGCCTGCGGAGATGGCCCTGTCCCTTCGCTGGGTCGCCATCATGGCCGAGAAGGTGGACTGCGCCCTTGTGGCCTCCACCGGCGTCCATGACGGCGCAGGGGTGGTCAAGCAGATCCTGGCAGGTGCGGACGTGGTGCAGGTGGTCTCGACCCTTTACAAGAACGGGGTCAAGCACCTGGGGGTGATGATCGAGGAGCTGGAGACGTGGATGGGCAGCAAGGGGATCCAGACCATTGCCGACTTCAGGGGGCGGCTCTCCCAGGAGGCGGCAACCATCAACGAGCGGGCTCAGTTTATGAAGTACTATGCGGACAAGAAAAGACTGGCCGTGAAATAAAAGGGCTGAACGTTACGAAAAACAAGGAAAGAGTGGCCGACAGGCTCCCATTTGGTTTGGCACGGTTTTAGATTTCCACGTATTCCCCGTGGTTGCGGCAACCTGCCATGATCAGCGACCTTTTTCCTTGACCCCTTTGCGCTGTTTGGCATACGCCATTTCTAAGATCGGGATTTTTGTATTGGAAAAATACGCAATACGAAATTCTGACGCATTGTTTTGATGCGTTCGTTTATTCATCAAACAGGAAGATGCGATATGCCAGACATTTTAGAGGTCGTAAAGAGCAGAGATCCCCACGAACCCGAGTTCCACCAGGCCGTCACCGAGGTGGTGGAGTCGGTGGCCCCCGTCCTGGAGCAGAATCCCGAATACCGCAGGCACAATGTCCTGGAGCGGATCGTGGAGCCCGAACGGGTCATCATGTTCCGTGTGCCCTGGGTGGATGACGACGGGCAGGTGCAGGTCAACCGTGCCTTTCGGGTTCAGATGAACAGCGCCATCGGGCCGTACAAGGGCGGGTGCCGGTTTCACCCGTCGGTGAACCTCGGGATACTGAAGTTCCTGGCCTTTGAGCAGGTGTTTAAAAATGCCCTGACCACCCTGCCCATGGGCGGCGGCAAGGCCGGGTCCGACTTTGACCCCAAGGGCAAATCGGACAACGAGGTGATGCGGTTCTGCCAGAGCTTCATGGCCGAGCTTTTTCGCCACATCGGCCCCAACACCGACGTGCCTGCAGGGGATGTCGGGGTGGGCGCCCGGGAGATCGGCTACCTGTTCGGGATGTACAAGAAGCTGACCAATGAATTTACCGGGGTGCTCACCGGCAAAGCCCTCAACTGGGGCGGCAGCCTGGTCCGGCCCGAGGCCACGGGGTACGGCGCCGTCTATTTTCTCGAAGAGATGCTCAAGCTCACAAACGAGACCATGGAGGGCAAGACCGTTGCCATCTCAGGATACGGCAACGTCGGGACCTATGTCATCGAGAAGGTCAATGAGTTGGGCGGCAAGGTGGTGACCATTGCTGACGAGGACGGCTACGTCCATGACCCCGAGGGGATCAAGGGCGAAAAACTCGCCTACATGGCCGATCTCTGGACCGTTTATAGGCGGCCCGCCAAGGATTACGCCGACAGGTTCGGCTGCGAGTGGGTCCCGAACAGGCGCCCCTGGGAGGTCCCCTGCCATGTGGCCATGCCCACGGCCCTTGAAAACGAGCTGGACCGCTCGGACGCCGAAATCCTTGTGAAGAACGGTTGCCGCGCCGTGGTGGAGGTGGCCAACATGCCCTGCACCCTGGAGGCGGTCCACTATTTCAAAGACAACAACATCCTCTTTGGCCCTGCCAAGGCGGCCAACGCAGGCGGGGTGGCCACCTCAGGCCTTGAGATGAGCCAGAACAGCATGCGTCTCTCCTGGAGCCGGGAGGAGGTGGACCGGCGCCTCAAGGACATCATGCGGAACATCCATGCCACCTGCCTGAATGCGGCCGAACAGTACGGCATGCCCGGCAACTATGTGGCCGGGGCCAACATCGCCGGTTTTATCAAGGTGGTGGATGCCATGATAGACCAGGGGGTTGTCTGACTCCTGCCCATACGGACGCCCGTTGGGCCGTAACCTGCGGCCGAAGGCGGGCATCCGTTTTATCGATACACCTCTGACGTGATGGCAGATGGTGCGGATGTCGGCATGCTATGGGTAGCCTGCCGTTTTTTCCGCACCATGTGCTTTTCTCTGCCCTGTCTTTTCCTGTTGCTTGTTTTTCCGCACCCCGCCCGTTGACCGTGTCTGTCTCTTCGGCGGTCCGTACCCCCGTTTATCCCCCCTTATGTTTGGGGGATCGCGCATCCCGTGGCCGGGATGTTTCTCCACATGCCGAGGGATCCTGACTCCCAACAGAGGTGTGTATGCCCTTTCACCGCATCAAGACCATCTCGCGTCGCCTTAAAGGTTCCCTGGCTGCAAAGCAGCTGTTTTATATCCTTGTCTTCAGCTTTCTCATTACCTTTATCGGGACCAGCTTCAACCTGTTCCTGGAGTACAGAAAAGACCTGAGCGCCGTGGACGACCAGTTCACGCAGGTCAGGGAAGGGCACCTGGAGAGTCTGTCGGGGAGCCTGTGGCAGCTCGATGACCTTCAGATCACCACCCATCTCAATGACATGCTCACCATGCGGGACCTCATCTACCTGGAGATTCGCGAGAACGGGGAGGTGCTCTTTACAGCGGGTCGGTTGAAGGAGGGCGAGCAGTGGGTTCGCAGGGGTTTTGATATGTTCTTTTCCCACGGGAGCCGGGAGCGGCACATCGGTGTGCTGGACGTCTATGCCTCCTTAGAGGGGGTCCATCGCCGACTGTATGAGCGCCTTTTTGTGGTCCTGGTGACCCAGGCCCTGAAAACGCTGCTGGTCTCCATGGCGATCCTTGCGGTCCTTCACCGCCTGGTGACGCGTCACATAACGGCCATTGCAGGGTACGCCACGTCCATACGGCCCCGGGAGCTGGGCACGCGCCTGGAGCTGCCCAACAGGAAGGCCGACCCCGAATGCCCGGACGAGATCGACGAACTGGTATCGGCGTTGAACCAGATGCGACAGCGTCTGTATCACGACATGGAGCGGCGCAAGGCGGTGGAACATCAGCTGGCGCGGAACCGGGCCCTTCTGGACGAAACCCAGAGATTGAGCAACATCGGGGGCTGGGAGTTCCACGTGGACGATGAGCTGTTTCTCTGGACCAACCAGCTTTATGAAATTCACGGGTTGGAGGTGGACCCGACACTGGATCATTTTACGGCGTCCATGTCCTGTTACTGCAAAGACGACGGGGAGGCTGTGGCCAAGGCGTTTTCCCAGTGTGTCGAGCTGGGCCGTCCCATTATGGTGAGATCACCACCCACAAAGGGGAGAAGAAGTGGATTCGAACCACGGGAGCGTCTGGTTTTCGACGGGGTAGGTGGTCCGCGTGGTGGGCAGACGGCACCCGACATCACCGAGTCCGTCAAGGCGGAGGAGGCCCAGAGGCGGTCCCTCAAGACCTTGAAGACCGTTTTGGACAGCGTGGACGCCATCATCTGTGTATCGGATACGAAGACCTTCAAGATTTTGTTTATGAACAAGGCCATGATTGAAAGCTTCGGAGAGGGGCTCACCGGGCAGGAGTACCATGCCCTCTTTATGGCCGGTCGCGAGAGGGAAGGGCCTCCGGGGAGCTCCCCCCGGGGAGGGATTCCGGACACCGTCCGGGCGCCGGGCGGGAGAGCCCAACCAGGCCCTGCCTTTTATATCAACTACGAGCGGAGCATCCAGTGGGTGGACGGACGGCAGGTGCGGTTCCATCACGGGGTGGATATCACGCAGATTAAAAAGATGGAGGAGGAGCTTCGCCAGACCCACAAGATGGAAGCCATCGGAGGACTCGCAGGGGGGATTGCCCATGATTTCAATAATATTCTCTCCTCGGTCCTGGGCTATGCCGAGCTTGCCCTGGATGATGTGACGCCGGACACGCGGCTGGAAGGCCACCTGCAGGAGATTTACCTGGCCGGGACCCGGGCCGTGACGCTGGTTCGACAGATCCTCACCTTTGCTCGCCAGGGCGACGAAGCCACCGTGGCCATTCGGGTGAAACCCGTTGTGGAAGAGGCCCTTAAACTCATCCGCTCCTCCATCCCGAGCACGGTGGAGATTACCCGGGATATTGAAAGCGAATCCAGGATCCTCGGCAATGAGACCCAGGTGCACCAGATTCTCATGAACCTGTGCACCAACGCGGCCAGCGCCATGGAGGGGGACGGCGGGGTCCTGGATGTAAAGCTCTTTGACACGGCCCTGGGGTATGGGGGGACGCCGGTTCCGGTTTCGCTCCTTCCGGGGAACTACCTGACCTTGAGGGTCGCCGACACAGGGTGCGGCATCCCCGCTGAGGTGAAATCCTCCATTTTCGAGCCTTTTTTTACCACCAAGGGCCCCGGGGAAGGCACGGGCATGGGCCTTGCCATGGTCCACGGCATTGTCAAAAAGTGGGGGGGAGAGATCAAGGTGGAGGACAACATCCCGCGCGGTGCCGTGTTTACCGTTTACCTGCCCGTTACCGAGGCGGATCGCGAGGAGCCTGAGCCACCCTCGGATGACGGCATCCTGCCCACGGGTGGCGAGCGGATCCTGGTGGTTGACGACGAGCCGCCCATCGCCAGGATGATCGGCAAGATCCTGGGGCGCCTGGGGTACACAGCGGTGATCAGGACGGACAGCGTCGAGGCCCTGGAGTTGTTTCGGTCGGGGCCGGAGCACTTTGACCTGGTGATGACGGACATGACCATGCCGGGCATGACAGGGGAGCTCCTGGCCGAGGAGCTGCTCCGTATCCGGCCGGGCCTACCGGTTATTCTCTGCACCGGGTACAGCACCAGGCTGAGCGAGGAGGCCCTGGAGGAGATGGGCGTTAAGGCCTTTATGATCAAGCCCATTGTCAAAAAAGAGCTGGCGCGGGTTGTCCGAAGGCTTCTGGATGAGGCGGGAAAAGGGATCGAAAAGGGATGACGGGTGCTGTCTTCACTCTTTTTATTACATGCAAACCCTTCGGTGATCGAATGGGGCGTCTGAATTTTATCTTGGTGATGGTCGTGTGTTTGCTTCTTTCGGGTGGGCAGGCACAGGCTGCGGAGCCTGCAAAGGCGGTTCCTGTTCGTCAGGTACTGGTCCTGAACTCATACCATCCCGGGTATGTGTGGGCGGACTCAGTCACCGAGGGGCTTCGGTCGGTGTTCGACACCCGGGGGAGTTCCCTTCGGGTCAGTTTTGAGTACATGGACACCAAACGGTATCGCCCGGAGGAGATCTTCGGCACCTTGAAAGAGGTGTATCGCTTGAAGTACGGGGCGGTGCGCTTTGATGTGATCGTGGCCGCCGACAACAACGCCCTCAACTTCCTCCTGCTCCACCGCAATGAACTGTTTCCCGGGACCCCTGTGGTGTTCTGCGGTATCAACGGGTTTGATAAGGCGATGATCGCCGGCCATGCGGGGTACACCGGCGTTGCCGAAGATTACGACCTGGCGGGCACCCTGAACCTGGCCCTTGCCATGCATCCGGAGGCGCGTTACGTCGCCTATGTGAGCGGGGCCTCCACCTCCAGCCGCATCAACCGGCAGCGGCTCCTCGAACTCATACCGGCCTATGAAGAGCGCGTGACCTTCCTGGACCTGTCCATGAAATCCATTGATGACCTGAAGGCCTCCCTTTCCTCTCTTCCCGACAAGACCCTGATCCTTTACCTCTCCTATTACCTGACCCCCGACGGGGTAAGGCTCACCGTGCAGGAGAGCACGTCCTTGGTTTTTACCCACTCCGGGTGCCCTGTCTACTCCCCCTGGGAGTATACCCTGGGCAGCGGGGTGCTGGGTGGCCTGATGCTCAGCGGCCAAAGGCAGGCCGAAGAGGCCGCGCGCATTGCCCTGCGTATACTGAACGGGGAAGCCCCCGGTGAGATTCCCGTCCTTCGCCACAGCGCCATTGAGCCCATCTTCGATTACCGGATCCTTCGGCACTTCTCCATTGCCCACAACCGGCTTCCCAGGGGAAGCGTGATCCGAAACGAGCCGGTGACGGTCTACTATCAGTACAAATACATCATCTGGGCCACCCTTGGCTTTCTTGCCTACCAGTCCGTTACCATTGTGGTGCTGATGCGGATCATTGCGCGGCGCAAACGGGCCGAGGCCCGGGAGAAGAAACTGGAGGCGCAGCTCCGTCAGTCCCACAAGATGGAGGCCATCGGCACCTTTGCCGGGGGCATTGCCCATGATTTCAATAACATCCTGGGCGGGATCACCACCTGCACGGAACTGGCTCTGGAGGAGGTGGCGGAAGGGGAACCAGCCCATGAAGACCTGACCCATGTACTCAAGGCCGCCCGGCGCGGCAAGGGCCTTGTTCGTCAGATCCTTGCCTTCAGCCGGGACAAACAGCAGGAGAAACAGCCGGTGCAGATGGCGAGGCTTCTGACGGAGTGCCGCCAGCTTTTGAAGAGTTCCATCCCGGCCACCATCGACGTTCGCCTGGACCTTCAGGCCGAGTCCGGCCTTGTGCTTGCCGACCCCACCCAGATCCATCAGGTGATCATGAACCTGTGCACCAATGCCGCCCATGCCGTGGAAAACCAGAAGGGGATCATCGAGATCACCCTGGACGCCGTGGACCTGGACAAAAACGCGACCCTGGTCCACCCGGACTTGAGTCCGGGGCGCTACTCACGCCTCAGGGTTCGGGACAACGGAAAGGGGATTCCCCCCGAAGACATGGAGCGGATTTTCGATCCCTTTTTCAGCACAAAGAAAGAGCAGGGAGGCACGGGTCTCGGGCTCTCCATGTCCCACGGCATCGTCAAGCGTCACCGGGGTGCCATTACCGTGGCCAGCCACCCGGGGCGGGGGACCATTTTTACCGTGTACCTGCCCTGTGCCCACGCCGCAGAGCCCGCCAGGGACGGGGGGGAGGCACCGCCGATTCCAAAGGGCAAGGAGCGGGTCCTCCTGGTGGATGACGACGAGCAGATGATTTACGGCACCGAGAAGATGCTGTGCCGCATGGGATACGAGGTGGTGGCCCATACCGAGAGCCTGGCCGCCTTAAAAGCGGTCCGCACGGACCCCCGCGGGTTTGATCTGGTGATGACCGATCACATGATGCCCTACCTTAACGGCATGGAGCTGGCCCGCGAGATCAGGGCCCTGTGCCCTGAGATGCCCATCATTTTGTACAGCGGCTATCAGGACGGCACCGGGAGCCCCCCGGCAGGAGACCTTGAAGAGCACGGCATCCGTGCCTTTATGAAGAAACCCTTTAACCGGGCAGAGCTCGCCAGGACCATTCGAAAGGTCTTGAGCCCGGAGGAAACGAACAACCGGTGACGTGAAGGGATGTGGGGGACGAGCTTCCTGTCCCCCGGGAAAAATTCCTGTCCGGCAAGAAAAAACCCCGCTTTGGAGAAAGCGGGGTTTTTGCGTTTTTTGTGTGCAACATCTTGGAACGGCGGGGGATATGAAAAAATATACTTTTTGGTACGGGGGCTGCAATACATCCGATCACACGAACCATTCGCACCATGACGGTGCAGGATGAACCGAAGGGGAAGGATACAGGATGGATTACAATGCTGAGAGTTTAGCGCTTCACGCCAAAAGCGTGGGCAAAATCGAAGTGGTCTCCAAGGTCGCCATCGGGACCCGGGATGACCTGAGCCTTGCGTACACCCCGGGGGTGGCCCAGCCGTGCCGGGAGATCAGCGATGAGCGGGACGAGGTGTACCGGTACACGGCCAAGGGAAACCTTGTGGCCGTGGTCACCGATGGAACCGCAGTCCTGGGCCTGGGGGACATCGGGCCCGAAGCGGCCATGCCCGTGATGGAGGGCAAGGCCATTTTATTTAAAGAATTTGCCGATGTGGACGCCTTCCCCATCTGTCTTGCTACCTGCGATGTGGATGAGATCGTTCAGTCGGTCAAGATGATCGCTCCCACCTTTGGGGGGATCAACCTGGAGGACATCTCTGCACCCCGCTGCGTGGAGATCGAAGAGCGGCTCAAGGCGGAGCTGGATATTCCGGTTTTCCATGACGACCAGCACGGCACGGCCATTGTGGTGGCCGCGGCCCTGATCAACGCGTTGAAGGTGGTGGGCAAAGAGATCTCCGACGTTCGGGTGGTGGTTAACGGCGCCGGAGCCGCCGGGGGCGCCATCATCAAGATGCTCCTGGACCTGGGCGTCAGCGACATTCTTGCCTGCGACAAAAGCGGCCTGCTTTGGGAAGGGGACCCCCAGAACCCGCCCCACCTTGAGGCCCTGGCCCGCAGGACCAACCGGGACAAACGCACAGGGGACCTTGCCGATGCCATGGTGGGCTCCGACGTCTTCATCGGGGTCTCTGCCGGGAACGTGGTGAGTAAGGAGATGGTGGCCGCCATGAACGAAGGGGCCGTGGTGTTTGCCATGGCCAACCCCACCCCGGAGATCATGCCCGATGACGCCCGGGCCGCAGGAGCCGCCGTGGTGGGCTCCGGGCGATCCGACTTTCCCAACCAGGTGAACAACGTCCTGGCCTTTCCCGGGATTTTCCGGGGCGCCCTGGATGCCCGCGCGGGGGAGATCAACCCCTCCATGGCCCTGGCCGCGGCCTACGCCATCGCCGGGATCATCACAGACGATGAACTCACCGCCGAGTATGTGATCCCCGATGCCCTGGATCGGCGCGTGGGCAGGCAGGTGGCCGATGCCGTCAAGCAGGCGGCTTATGAATCCGGTGCAGCCATCAGGAAATAACGTTTTATTTTAGGAGAGATGAAGATGTCCACAGCAACGACCGCCGTCATGCCCGCACAGGGCCTTCGCGACTACAAGATCATGGGGATTCCCCTTCCGTTTTTTCTCGTGTTAACCGGCGTGGTGTTTCTCACCACCTATCTCCAGGTTCTTCCCAAGGGCATGGTGGGGGCTTTGCCCCTGATGATGGCCCTGGGCGCCATTTTCAATGAAATCGGTGACCGCACCCCCGGCATCAAGGATTACTTGGGGGGCGGGCCCATCCTGATTATCTTCGGCTCTGCCGCCCTGGTCACCTATGGGGTTCTTCCCCAGCCCTCGGTGAAGATCATGACCAGCTTCATGAAGAGCGAGAGCTTTCTGAGCTTCTACATCGCGGCCCTTATCACGGGCAGTATCCTGGGCATGGACCGCAAGCTCCTGATCCGCGCCTCCGTGAGGTACCTGCCGGTGATCCTTGGGGGCGTGCTCGTCTCCATTCTCATGACCGGGACCGTGGGTATGCTCATGGGCTACGGGTTTAAAGAGGCCATTCTCTACATCGCCATTCCCATCATGGGCGGCGGCATGGGCGCAGGGGCGGTTCCCCTGTCCCAGATCTTCGGCAGCACCCTGAACCTCGACCCTGCGGCCATGATGTCCCGCATGGTGCCCGCCCTGGCCCTGGGCAACGCCTTTGCCATCGTGGCCGCAGGTATCCTGGACAGGATCGGCAAATCTTCTCCCTCCCTCACGGGCAACGGCACCCTCATGAAAAATCAGGACGCCGTGGCCGAGGAGACCGAGGAAGAGACCTCCATCGATTATCAACTCATGGGCATCGGCCTGCTCATGGCCACCACCTTCTTCGTCTTCGGCAAACTCCTCGGCAGCTTTATTCCCCTGCACTCCTATGCCCTGATGATCATCAGCGTGGCCGTGGTCAAGGCCCTGGGGATCCTTCCCCGTAAATACGAGCTGGGGGCCTTCCAGTGGTTCCGCTTCGTCATGGTCAGCATGACCCCGGCCCTTCTCGTGGGCATCGGTGTGGCCTACACCAACCTGAACCAGGTCATCGACGCCTTCTCCATCCAGTATGTGGTCCTGGTGGCCGTCACCGTGGTGGGCTCCATCATCGGTTCCGGCTTTGTGGGCCGTCTCTTTGGGTTCTACCCCATCGAAGCCGCCATCACCGGCGGGCTCTGCATGGCCAACATGGGCGGCACCGGCGACGTGGCGGTTCTCTCCGCCTCCAAGCGCATGGACCTTATGCCCTTTGCTCAGATTTCCTCACGAATCGGCGGGGCCTTTATGCTGATCCTGGCAACCGCCCTGCTGAAGATGATTATGTAAGGTAACCTCCCGGGCTATCCCCCCGATCAAAACACCCTTCGGCAATGATGCCGGGGGGTGTTTTGTCGTTGGGGGTATTTCCCTTAAAGTCAAGCGAGTTCAACGTGCCTTGAATCGTGTTTCCAGACGAATGAAACGGGCCTCTCCGGCAAAAGCGGTTGCCTTATGTCACACATCACGCGAATGCCCCGAAAACGATTGCATAATGGCAGTCTCCAGGCATTCGCCACAGGGTTTCAAGGTGCCCCCACCTTGTCGCCGGAGGCAAGCTGAATCGGTACACGTTTTTTTTATGGCGGCGGATTGTGCCGGGGAATGACAAAAAAACGCTGTGATCTCACAGGTCTCTTTCATGGATGGCCTGTGGGCCCATGGAAACACCCCGGGCAGGATCAAATAAGGGCGGGACATGGCACGCCACCTTGAGGTAAAGAGAGACCCGAATCCAAGGATTCGGACAGTTTGTTCTATCAATGATCGCAATGACTCCGGTCCCATGATGAGCACTTCGGAGCGGAACCGACCGGAGGGGAAGGAAACTGAACATGGATTACAACGCGGCGAGCTTAGCGCTTCACGAGAAGAGTGTGGGTAAAATCGAGGTGGTCTCCAAGGTGGCCGTCGAGAATCGGGATGACTTGAGCCTGGCGTACACCCCCGGGGTGGCCCAGCCATGCCGGGAGATCAGCGGGACCAAAGACGAGGTGTACCGATACACGGCCAAGGGGAACCTCGTGGCTGTGGTCACCGACGGCACCGCCGTCCTCGGCCTGGGGGACATCGGTCCCGAGGCGGCCATGCCTGTGATGGAGGGCAAGGCCATTCTCTTCAAGGAGTTCGCCGATGTGGATGCCTTTCCCATTTGTTTAGCCAGCACCGACGTGGAAGAGATCGTCCAGTCCGTAAAGATGATCGCCCCCACCTTCGGCGGCATCAACCTGGAGGACATCTCCGCACCCCGCTGTATGGAGATCGAAGAGCGGCTCAAAGCCGAACTGGAGATTCCGGTTTTCCATGACGACCAGCACGGCACGGCCATTGTGGTGGCCGCCGCCCTCATCAACGCCTTGAAAGTGGTGAAGAAAAACCTTTCCGAGGTGCGCGTGGTGGTCAACGGGGCCGGTGCAGCCGGGGGAGCCATCATCAAGCTTCTCCTGGAACTGGGCGTCACAGACATCCTGGCCTGCGACAAGAGCGGGATCCTCTGCCGACAGTGCGGGGACAACCCGCCCCACCTGGAAGCCCTGGCGTGCCTGACCAACAAAGAGAAATGCACGGGTAACCTGGCCGACGCCATGGCAGGCGCCGATGTGTTCATCGGCGTCTCTGCAGGCAACGTGGTGAGCAAGGAGATGGTCTCCTCCATGAACGAAGGCGCCGTGGTCTTTGCCATGGCCAACCCCACCCCGGAGATCATGCCCGACGACGCCCGGGCCGCAGGGGCCGCTGTGGTGGGCTCCGGCCGTTCCGATTTTCCCAACCAGGTAAACAACGTCCTGGCCTTTCCCGGCATCTTCCGCGGCGCCCTGGACGCCCGGGCCCGGGAGATCAACAGCGCCATGACCCTTGCCACCGCTTATGCCATCGCAGGCATCATCGGTGACGACGAACTCACCGCCGAGTATGTGATCCCCGATGCCCTGGACCGGCGCGTGGGCAAGCGCGTTGCCGAAGCCGTGAAGCAGGCGGCATTTGAGTCGGGCGCTGCCACGCAGAAATCATAAAAAAAAAGCCTCCGGCGGCCCTGCCGGAGGCCAAACGTTTGATAAACAGTTTTTTTGATTGGTGCCGACCTGAATCACCGGGCCTGATCGAAGCAAGCCCCATACCCAGGCAATTGAATTGTCTGGGTATGTTTGTTTCGGCTTTCATGCACCGTGCCTGCCACGTTTTACCTCAACAAACTTCATTCGAATGCCATTGCGATTTGCCCTGAGGAACGAAGGGCGAAGCTCAATGGCAACCAGCTTTCGAGATGGCATACCTCGCCGCCGGAGGCCGTGCGGTTAAATCAACACAGGGCAAGTGGTGACAACGTATCCTGTAACGTCGAAGCTTGCGATCCAGTCCGCATAAACCATCAGCGTTCATGTCGGGCGCAGCCCGAGCCGAAGGCCATTGCGCTTTGCCCTGAGGAACGAAGGGCAAAGCGCAATGGCAATAAGCTTTCGAGGTGGCTCACCTCGCCGCCGGAGGCAGGTTTTTCCATGCACTTTAACCATAGAAGGCATACTTACGCAAAGGGCTCGCCTGAGCCGATGGTTACCTTTTTCAGATTCCCCATGGCTTTGAGCATAAACAGGAGAAAGGCCCCGGACCCGATGATGATCATGACATCGGGCACCATGCGGGTGTTGCCGAGGAGCTGGATGATGTCCCTGGACCAGAAGGCGTTGGAACGGGCGTGCCAGAACCCGTGGTTGATGTTGTCCAGCACCTGGAGGATCCCCGTGGGCAGGAGGGTGGCGGTGAACATGACAAAGAGCCCGATGTTGATGCTCCAGAAGCTGAGCTTGAGCAGGGTGGGGCTCCATCCCTTGTCTTCCACCAGCCCGCGCATGGAAAACAGGGCGAGGCCGATACCCAGGATTCCGTAGGTCCCGAACAGGGCGGTGTGGCCGTGGTTGACGGTGAGGTAGGTGGCGTGTTCGTAGTAGTTGACCACCGGGGTGGTGATGGAGAGGCCCATGACACCGGCCCCCACAAACTCCCAGCAGATGGCGGCCATGAGGAACATCAGGGGGTATTTGTAAGGGAAGTCGCTGCCCCCCTTGACCAGGGCGCTCTGGCCGTGCCACACCTCGGAGAGGAGAAGGAGGATGGGCACCGGCTCCAGGGCGGAGATGGTGGACCCCAGGGCGAGCCAGAGGGAGGGCTCACCGAACCAGTAGTAGTGGTGCCCCACCCCGATGATGCCCGCAAAAAGGGCGAGGCCCACGGTGAAGTAGACGGCCCGGAGACCGGCCTCCAGGCGCACCAGCCCGAGGTTGACCATGACAAAGGCCACGGCCGCAGCCGCGAAGAACTCAAAGGCTCCCTCCACCCAGGTGTGGACCACCCACCAGCGCCAGAAGTCGGCGATGGTGATGTGGGTCTGGGGGTCGTAGGTGAGTCCGAAACTGAAAAATCCCACCACGGCCACCCCGGAGTAAGCCAGGAAATTGGGAAGCCCCCACTTGTCCTGTCCTGCCTTGAAGTGATCCTTCAGGGCCCTGACCACCAGAAAGAGCCAGAGGATGAGGCCGATGAAGAGAAGGATCTGCCAGAGTCGTCCCAGCTCCAGGTATTCCCACCCCTGGTGTCCCAGCCAGAACCAGTAGTCTGCAAGCATTCCCTTGATGCCCAGGACTTCCCCTGTGAGGCTGCCAACGGCAACTATGAGAACCGCAATAAAGAGAAAATCCACGAGGAAGCCTTGCCCTTTGGGCTCCCGGTTGCCCACCATGGGAGCCACGAACAGGGTCATGCCGATCCATGAGACGGCAATCCAGAAGATCGCCAGCTGCAGGTGCCAGGATTTGACCCAGTTGTAGGGGATAAAGGCGGCGATGGCCTTGAGGCCGTAAAAGGAGTCCGGGCTCACCGTGTAGTGGGCCATGAGCCCCCCGACGTTGACCTGCACAAAGAAGAGGGCTGCCACCACCAGGAAGAACTTGGCGGCCTTTTTCTGGCTGGCCGAGATGGGGGCACCGGCCAGGGCCATGGCAGGCTCCGGCTTATAGCCCTGGGCGCCTTTGTTGAACCCGTATTTGTGGGGCAGAGGGCACCCATGCCCCCCAGGCAGAGCCCGAAGGCCACCAGGGAGATGGCCGACCAGACCAGGGATTTGCCCGAGACCATGTTGCCCACGCTGGGGTCGTGGGGCCAGTTGTTGGTGTAGGTGTGGGTGTCTCCCGGGCGTATGGTCCCGGCGCACCAGGCTGTCCAGAAGAAGAAGTCGGCCAGATCCCGGAGCTGGGTCGGGTCGGTGATGGTGCCGGGGTTGATGGGGCCGTTTTCGTCCCCTTCGGTGAAGAGCCTGTGATAAAAGTCGCGGTTTTTGAACAGGGCTGCCACCTGAAGGGAGGTCAGGGTCAGGGTGTCGCTCTCTTTGTCGTAGCGATTGGTTTTGATCTGGTTGATAACTACCGCGTCCACCGCCCCTTTTTCTTCTGTCAGGAGCCTGTCATAGCTGGTGCGAAAACGCTGAAGGGCCATCACTTCCCGCATGGTGACGCCCATGTTGTGCAGGGCCTGGGCTGTGAAGTCCGGGCCCCCGGCAGAACGGTTAGGTGATGTGGCCCAGGTCCATGAGGCCGAACCGTTGCCATACCTGCTGGCCCGCCATAATGGCGTTTTTGCTTGAAAGGGTCTGGCCGTACATGGATTTGACGGTGCCGGGGTAGGGGGGAAGGTCTTTTTTTGTGTACACGAAGCCGACCAATGCGATGGCGATGGAGCTGACAATGGCCAGGAGAAAATAGAGTTTCATCTGTTGGCGAGCATGGCACACCTCTGTGTGAGTGAGTCCTGTGTCGTTGGAAGGGCGATCGACCTTGGGGAATCTGCCGGCAGGGGAGGGGCTCCGGGGTGGTCGCCGACGGCTCAATGCGTAGGAATGTTGAAAGGATAGTACTCTTTCTGGAGGGAGGCGTCAACGATTGGCCTTGACGCGGAAGGGAGTAAAGGGAGAATAAAATAAAAAAGCCCCGCGGCCAGTGGCCCCGGGGCATCGGCTTGCTATACGGACGGGCCCTAAAGGAGAAAGGGCCCGGTTCGGATCAGTGACAACCGCCTCCGCACCCGCTGCAATCGCTGGGGGAACATCCTCCCGCGGGCTGCTGGGTGGCCTCTTTGGAGATACCCACCACTTCGATCTCAAAGGTGAGGGTCTTGCCGGCCAGGGGGTGGTTCAGGTCCACGCTGACCTTTTCGTCGTCCACGTGGGTAATGACCGCCGGTACCTGCTGGCCCTGGGGGGTGGACAGGGCAATGGCCTGGCCCACCTGGGGGTTCATTTCCGGGGGAACGTCGGAAGCGGGAAAGTCCATGGTGTGATCATCGGAACGTTCGCCGTATGCATCTTCAGGCCCTAAGGTGAAGGTTTTTTTGTCACCCACCGAAAGGTCCATCAGGGCCGCTTCAAACCCGGGGATCAACTGGCCGGTTCCCATCTGTACTTCAAGGGGATCGCGTCCTTCACTGCTGTCAAAGACTTCGCCGTCGGCAAGGGTTCCTTTATATGCGACCTGAACGAACAATCCGTTTTCTACTTTTTCCATGGGGTCTCCTTTTTGGAAGACTTGCGATGGCCCGGGAACAACCAGACCGGGTGACGGCGGGGTCCGGGGCATCCATAGGTATCCAACCCTTGATGACCCCTGGATAAGGGGCTCGTCGGCAAAAGAATTGATGAGTCCCGGGACGGCAATGTTCCGCAGGACATGAACTTCAGTTAAAGATAGGGGTGATTGGTCACTTGTCAAGGGCGGTTTGTGAAGGGGCGCCCTTAACCCGGGCATTTCACGAGTCGAAGGATCTGATAACGGTGAGGATGGGTGTCCCCTTATTGATTCGGTCTGGCGTTTCCCATGAAATGCCCGGGCTACATTACATATCCCCGAACAGGTATTGGACGATGGAGAGGGCAGCCAACGGGCGCCTCCGCCCGGAGGATGCGCGTGCCAATCGGCAACGAGGCACCCCGCTTCCCTGGCCAGCTCGGCCTCTTCCGCTGGCAACCCTCCTCGGGGCCGATGATCAGGGTGATGTCGGTGATGCCGGTCGTGTTCATGGCGCCCAACTCTTTAAAGGAGACCTGGGCCTCTTCCCAGAAGAAGAGCTTCAGGGTGTGGGGGCCGGAGGGCAGCCCTTCAAGCAGGGTTTTCAGCTCAGTGGTGCCGCAGATGGCAGGGGCCGTGGTGCGTCCGCACTGCTTGACGGCTTCTCCGGCGATCTTTTCCCATCGGGCTTCGCGTTTTTCCAGTTTGTCCCCTTTGGGACGGGCCACCACGCGGCTGGAAAAGAAGGCCTGAAAGGCCGCCATGCCCAGTTCGGTCAGGTGGCGCACCAGGTCGTCCATCTTTTTCTCTTTTAAAAAGGCCTGGCAGAGGGTGATGGACGGCATTGAGGAGGGGGTCTCCTGCCGGGAGGCGGAGAGGGTGACGGAGACGCTTTGTTCCCGGATTTCGTCGATGACGGCATCGTACTCTCCACCCTGGCCGTCAAGGAGGATGACGGTGTTCCCGGGCTTCAGCCGGAGTACCCGCGTCATGTGACGCGCTTCGTCTCCTGTGATGGTGCCGTGGGTGTCCGTGATGTCCTCTTTGTTGATGAAAAAGCGTCTCATGGGCTCGTTGTGTTCCTTTTTTCTCGGGAAAATGGTGGGCGCGATCCGCAGGGGTCAGCGGCCGGATATGCGCATTGTTACTGTCTGTAGTAACTGTTCGCCGGGGCCGGGAAGCACCCCCGGCCGGTATCTTTCGGTAAATAACATCTTGACAACCTCATTTCCATAGATTAATTCTTCACGAAGTTTTATCGCTAAAAGTGACGGAAGGCGACACGCGCCTTTCGCATGTGAAACGTACAGATAATCGGCAAAGAGAAAAAAAATGATTCGATTTTTCAGCGCATTTTATTATTTTTATTACTGGTATCACATCGGTGTACCCAGGCATGCGCTGAACCACACACACTTGTAAGCGTAAAACAGCCGTGGGTAGACCAACACAAGGTCCCACGGCACTCCAGATCAGCAAAAAAGAAGCACCCAGGCCGTGGAAGATACCTTTCACGGCCTTTTTTTATGCTTCAAACCCTCGGGCGCCTCTTGTGAGAGGGGCCATTCGCTGAAGGAGAACACCATGAGCAGCATCGGCAAGATGATTCGTTTTGAACGGATTTTCAACAGAACCACCGGCCGCACCATCATCGTCCCCATGGATCATGGGACCACCGTGGGCCCCATCAAAGGGGTCATCGACATGAAATCCACCATTCAGAAGGTCGCCAACGGAGGCGCCAACGCCATTGTGGAGCACAAGGGCCTTGTGGCCGAAGGGCTCCGGGGTACCGGCCCCGACATCGGCCTGATCATCCACCTCTCCGCTTCCACCTGCCTTTCCCCCTTTCCCAACGCAAAAACCCTGGTCTGCAGTGTTGAAGAAGCCATCAAGCTCGGGGCCGACGCCGTCTCTCTTCACCTGAACCTGGGGGACGCCGACGAAAAGGAGATGCTCCACGACTTCGGCCGGGTCAGCGCGGATTGCCGCACCTGGGGATTGCCCCTCCTGGCCATGTGCTACGCCCGCGGCGAAAAGATCACCAACAGCTACGATGTGAATTTCGTCAAGCATGCGGCCCGGGTGGGCGGTGAGCTGGGGGCGGACATCGTCAAGGTAAACTACACGGGAAGCCCGGAGAGTTTCCATGAGGTCACCGAGGGGTGCAACGTGCCCGTGGTCATCGCCGGGGGCGAAACCATGGATTCCGACCGGGAGATCCTGGAGATGGTCAAGGGATCCATCGACGCGGGCGGTGCCGGTATCTCCATCGGCCGCAACGTGTTCCAGCATCGCGACCCGGAAAACCTCGTCAAGGCCATGCACATGATCATCCATCAGGACCTCTCCGTGGATGAGGCACTGGATCACCTGGAGTCCATGGCTTAAGGGCGCCGGCTTAGGGATGACCCGCTGCCAACGCCTAATTCGCAGGGCTATCCTGCAAGGGTATTGATATTTTATATCTTCCTGAAACGGAATGTATGCATTTAAACATGAAGGACGGTTTGATGATGAGAAAAATATGGGTAAAAGCAGACCCCTGGGACAAAGAACTGGTGCTCACGGCCCTGGAGTCAGGTGCTGACGGAATCATGGTCCCCGACGGATGCTCGGAAAAGGTCAAGGAGCTGGGCCGTGTCGTCACCATCTGTGACGACGGTGATATGGTCCCGGGCAAGGACGTGGAGATCTTCACCATCACCAGCGGTGACGACGAGGAGGCTATCTGTCGCCTTGCCGCCCAGAAGCTGGTGATCCTGGAATGCACGGACTGGACCATCATCCCCCTGGAGAACCTCATCGCCAAGGGCGCGGACGTGGCGGCCCTGGTACACTCCTTTGACGAGGCCCAGCTGGCCTTCGGCATCCTGGAAAAAGGGGTGAAGCAGGTGATGCTCGACACCCGGGATCCCATGGAGCTGAAAAAGACCCTGGAGCTTCTCAAGGGCGAGACCGGGAGCCTCTCCCTGGTGGAGGCCGAGGTCATCGACGTGAAGAACATTGGCATGGGCGATCGCGTCTGTGTGGACACCTGCCTGAACATGGAGAAAGGCCAGGGCATGCTGGTGGGCAATTCAAGCAGCGCCCTGTTTCTGGTCCATGCCGAGACCGTCTCCAACCCCTATGTGGCGCCGAGGCCCTTCAGGGTTAACGCCGGTGCAGTGCATGCCTACACCCGTGTCCCCGGCGGGCGCACCCGGTACCTGAGCGAGCTGGAGGCCGGTGATGAGGTGGAGATCGTCAACCACGACGGCTCCGTTTCAAGCGCCGTGGTGGGACGACTGAAAATCGAGAAACGCCCCATGCTCCTTATCAAGGCGCGTATCGGGGACAAGGGTGTTGCCACCATCGTCCAGAACGCCGAGACCATTCGCCTGACCTCCCCCGAGGGTGAGCCCGTATCCGTGGTGTCCCTTGCACCGGGGGATCGCGTGTTGGCCTACCATGAAGAGGGCGGTCGCCATTTCGGTCACAAGGTCGACGAAACCATTACGGAGAAGTAACCACCATGGAAAAGCCTCACCCCGATGGGGACTCCTTTGAAAAAGAGCTGGCCGGTCTGCGGGAGAAAATCGACGGCATCGACACCCAGATCGTGGCCCTCATCAACCAGCGGCTGGGCGTGAGCGCGGCCGTGGGGGAGCTGAAGCGCCGCTACGACAGCAAGGTTCTGGACCGGTCCCGGGAATCCCTGATCATGGACCGCATCTGCCGCCTCAACGAGGGGCCGGTGGACGACACCGTGCTTCAATACATTTTCAGCGTCATCATGGCGGCGTCCAGGGAGCTCCAGAAACCCCTGACCATCGCGTACCTGGGGCCGGAGGCCACCCACAGCCACCTGGCGGCCCTCAACCACTTTCGCCATTCGGGGCGCTTTGCCCCCTACCGCAACATCGCTGAAATCTTCGCGGAAGTGGAGCGCGGAGGCTGCCAGTACGGGGTGGTGCCCGTTGAAAACTCCATTGAAGGGGCGGTGACCCATACCCAGGACCTGCTTTTTGAGTCGGAGGTCACCATCACGGCGGAGTATTATCAGACCATCAGCCACGACCTTCTCTCCCTTTGGGGGAACCTCGACGAGGTGGAGGTGGTCTATTCCCATCCCCAGCCCTTTGCCCAGTGTCGGAGCTGGCTCCAGCGGAACCTGCCCGACGTGGTGCTGGAGGAGTGCAGCAGCACGGCCCAGGCCGCTTTGAAGGCGGCGGCCAACCCCAAATCCGCGGCCATCGCCAGCTCCAAGGCGGCCCAGGTCTACGGCCTGCGGGTGGTGGAGTCCAAGATCGAGGACTCTTCCAGGAACGAAACCCGGTTCCTCGTCCTGGGCAAAGAAGAGCAGGGCCCCACAGGGGACGACAAGACCTCGGTGATGTTCGTGACCTCCCATATCCCAGGCGCCCTGTTTACCACCCTGGAGCCGGTGGCCGACGCCGGGCTCAACATGGTGAAGCTGGAGTCCCGGCCCACCAAGCGGGAAAACTGGAGCTACTTTTTTATCATGGACATCGAAGGCCACAAAGACGACGCCCGGGTGAAGCGGGTGCTGGCCACCATGAAGGGGCTTTGCCTTTATCTCAAGGTCCTTGGCTCCTACGCCAAAGGGGCCCACGGCGGGTACCGCAGCGCCGATGAAAGCTCCCTGGAGGTGTGATGCCATGGGAATCGATGCAAAAACGCAGCTCTTCGGGGTGTTTGGGAATCCCGTAACCCACAGCCTGGGTCCGGCCATGCACAACGCCGCCTTTGACGCCCTGGGGGTAAACGCCGTCTACCTTGCCTTTGGCCTGGATGAGGCCAAAGGGGCGGCTTTAGCCATGCGCCACCTGAACATGGGCGGGGCAAGCGTCACCATTCCCCACAAGACCGAGGTGATGGCCCATCTGGACGAGGTGGACGACACCGCTCGAAAGATCGGGGCGGTGAATACCATCGTTAATCGCGACGGCAGGCTTGTGGGGTTCAACACGGACGCGGAAGGGGCCATGCGGGCCCTGGAGACCAGGGGTTCCATCGCCGGGAAAAAGGTGGCCCTCATCGGCGCCGGAGGCGCTGCCCGTGCCGTGGGGTACGGCATCGTGCAGAGGGGCGGCTCCCTTGTGATCGCCAACCGCGGTGAAGAGAAGGGGCAGGCCCTGGCCCGGGACCTTGGCGCCGGGTTTACCGCCCTTGACCACCTGGACCTGGCCGGGGTGGATATTTTGATCAACGCCACCTCCGTGGGCATGGTGCCCCGCACCGAGGCGATGCCCGTATCCGTGGAGGGCCTGACCTCCCGGACCCTGGTCATGGACATCGTGTACAACCCTCTGGAGACAGCCCTTCTGGCTGCGGCCCGGGCCAAAAGGTGCCCCACGGTGGACGGCACGGCCATGTTTGTCTTCCAGGCCGTTGCCCAGTGTGAGCTCTGGACAGGCCAAACGGCCCCGGTGGAGCTGATGCGGCGTACTGTGCTGGAGGCATTGAATAGTGAGTAGTGAGTAGTGAGTAGTGAATGGCAACGCCGTGGCATGAGCGCCCTTCGGATTTTCTGAGGGATGTTGTAAAAAATATCAGCGCAGCCCGTCAGCGAATGTGACAACCCGAGGCCTAAGGGTTGGAGCATTCGCGAACCTGGGGTCCAGGGGATTATCCCCTGGCCGCCGGAGGCATTTTTATAATCGATTTTCTCAGATTGCAGATGAGGCAGACCATGAGAGAGATTACGCCCGGCATGGGCAGAGATAAGGTTGAGGTGACCCTTCCGGGGTCCAAGAGTTACTCCCACCGGCTGCTCATTGCAGCGGCCCTGGCAGACGGAAAGAGCCGGATTACAGGCCTTTTGCGAAGCGAGGACACCCTGTTGACCCGTGACGCTTTAAGGGCCTTCGGCGCGGTGATTGAAGACGACGGGGAGGCCATGGTGGTCACCGGCACCGGCGGCAGGCTGCAAGCCTGTACCGAGCCAATCTACCTGGCCAACTCCGGAACGTCCATGCGGCTGCTTACGGGCATCGCCGCCCTGGGTGAGGGGGAGACGGTGCTCACCGGCACCAAGCGCATGGGAGAGCGGCCCATTGAGGACCTCTTGGTGGCCATGCGCCAGGCCGGGGTCCCGGCCCAGTGCGTGAACCCCACCGATTGCCCGCCCGTAAAAGTAACGGGGGGGCATTTTGAGGGCGGCAAGGTGACCCTGGACTGCCGCATCAGCAGCCAGTTCCTCTCCTCCCTGCTCCTGGCCGGGCCCTATGCCCCGAAGGGGATCGAGGTGATGGTGGCAGGTGAGCTGGTCTCCAGGCCCTACGTGGAGATCACCCTGGACATCATGGGCCGCTTCGGCGTTGAGGTGACCCACGACGACTTCAAGGTGTTTAAAGTGGCGCCCAACCAGAGCTACCGTCCCGGAGCCTACCACTGCGAGCCCGACGGCTCCAACGCCAGTTACTTCTGGGCGGCTGCGGCCGTGACCGGCAAGAGCGTCAAGGTGATGAACGTCACCAAAAAATCCCGCCAGGGGGACGTGGCCCTTGTGGACGTCCTGGAGAAGATGGGCTGCACCGTCACACACGAGGAGGACGGCACCACGGTCACCGGAGGCGAACTTTCCGCCGTCACCGTGGACATGGCCCTGATGCCCGATGTGGTGCCCACCCTGGCCGTGGTGGCGGCCCACGCCAAAGGCACCACGGTCATCGAGAACGTGGCCCACCTGCGCGAGAAAGAGTGCGACCGTTTGGGCTGCGTGGCCACCGAACTCCGAAAAATGGGCATCGACGCCGTGGCAAAGGAGAGCAGCCTGGAGATCACCGGAGGCACCCTGGCAGGCTCCGACGTGGAGACCTACGATGACCACCGCATGGCCATGAGTTTTTCCGTGGCGGGCCTCACCACCCCGGGGGTTCGTATCCTGGATCCCGGTTGCGTCAAGAAGTCCTTCCCCACCTATTGGGATGTGTTTGAGACCTTGCAGTAAACATTGGTGCCAAGAGACAGCGAGGCAATACGCCATGGGAAACAACATCTACCTGACAGGGTATCGCTGCACGGGAAAGACCACCGTGGGCAGGATTCTGGCCGAGCGCATGCACCGGCATGTCGTGGATACCGACGGGTTTATCGTCGGCTATGCCGGGGCCAGCGTGGATGAGATTGTAAAACGGGACGGCTGGGAGGGCTTTCGAAAGCTGGAACGGTTTGCCCTAAGGCAGGTGGCCGATGGGGAAAAGGCAGTGGTGGCCACCGGGGGCGGGATTGTTTTAAGCCCTGAAAATCGGCGCCTCATGCGTGAGTCCGGTGTGGTGATCTGGCTCAAGGCCCGGGTCCGCACCCTGGCCCGGCGTATCACCGCCGATGAGGCCACGGCCTCGCAGCGGCCCTCCCTGACCGGAGGGCAGGTGGCCGATGAGATCGCCTCGGTCCTTGCCGAGCGGGAACCCCTGTACCGGGAGGCCGCCCACATCGTCATCGACACCGACGGCATGTCCCCGGACGAGGTGGCCGAAGAGATCCTGCGGCAGGTGAAAGACGCGTAAGGCAAGCATCCGGCGGCGAGGTGTGCCACCTCGAAAGCCGTTAGTATCTATTTTGATTTGTAACTGTTCAGTTGCCTCCGGCGGGTCGCTTTTTCGAAAAAAAGCTCCGCAAAAAACGTTTCTAAGAAAATGTCGGAATTGTTTCGGCGGAGCCTATGAATTATCACTTGAGACCTGTTTATCAAACTTTTTAAAAGTTTGGCCCCCGGCAGGGCCGCCGGATGCTTTTTTGATTTGAATAGCTACTTTGATTTTTGACCCGGGCGATGCCCGACGCGGGTGGGAATCCATTCGCATACCAGGGAGAGAGATATATGGCAGGCAACACCCTTGGCGGTTTGTTTCGCATAACCACATGGGGAGAATCCCATGGAGAGGCCGTGGGCGTGGTCATCGACGGCGCCCCGGCAGGCATTCCCTTTACCGAGGAGCATGTCCAGGCGTGGCTCGATCGGCGAAAGCCCGGAGGGGCCAAGACCAGCACCTCCCGAAAGGAGCCGGACAGGGCGAGGATCCTTTCCGGTGTCTTCGAAGGCAAGACCACGGGCACCCCGGTCTCCATCATGGTGGCCAACAAGGATGCACGGTCAAGTTCCTACGCCGACATCATGGATCTCTACCGACCCGGCCACGGGGACATCACCTACGACGCCAAATACGGAATCCGGGATTACCGGGGCGGTGGACGGGCCTCGGCCCGGGAGACCGTGGGCCGGGTTGCAGCAGCTGCCCTGGCAGGTGAGATCCTGGCCGCCGCAGGGATCTCCGTACGTGCCGCCACCATTGAACTGGGCGGGGTGCGGGCCTTGAAACGCGATTACGGGACCATGGCGGAAAACCCTTACCTCTGTCCCGATGCCGAGGCTGCCGAGGCCATGGACGCCCGGGTGGACGAGGTGAGGCGGAAGGGCGATTCCCTGGGAGGGGTGGTGGAGATCATCGCCGACGGGGTTCCGGCAGGTTTAGGGGAGCCCGTGTTTGAAAAGCTCGATGCAGCCCTGGCCGGGGCCCTCATGGGCATCGGCGCCGTCAAGGGGGTGGAGATCGGAGACGGCTTTGACGCGGCCAGGCTTACGGGCTCTGAAAACAACGATCCCATCACCCCGGACGGGTTTGCCTCCAATCACGCCGGGGGCGTTCTTGCAGGGATCTCCAGCGGGGCGCCTTTGGTGATGCGCGTGGCGGTGAAGCCCATCCCGTCCATTACGCGGGAGCAGGAGACCATCAACACCCGTGGGGAGGCAACCACCATCCGCACACGCGGTCGCCACGATGTGGCAGCCGTTCCCCGGGTGAACGTGGTGTGCGAAGCCATGGTGGCCCTGGTTCTGGTGGATCATTTCTTAAGGCAGAGGGCGGTGTTATGGAACAGGTAACCCTTGGGATTGTCGGCGGCAAGGGGGGGATGGGACGGCTCTTTGACGCCTGGTTTGTGAGGCGGGGTCACCGGGTGCTCCTGGCCGATGTGGACACGACCACCACGGCCGAAGAGCTGACGAGGCGATGTGATCTCATCATGATCGCCACGCCCATGGACGTGGCCCCTGCCGTGGCCGAATCGCTGGGACCACGCATGTCCAGGGAGCAGGGCCTCTTTGACATCTGCTCCCTCAAAGAAGAGATCACCGGTGCCATGCTTTCGGCCACCTCCTGCGAGGTGGTGGGGACCCACCCCATGTTCGGGCCCCATACAGACGGGGTCGTCGGCCAGAATATCATCCTCACCCCGGGGCGAGGGGAGCGGTGGCTAACGTTTCTTGAACGTGAGTTTTCAGCGGGCGGGGCCCAGGTGTCGCGCATGGCCGCCGAAGACCATGACCGGGCCATGGCCCTGGCCCAGGGGCTGACCCACGTGGTGACCATTGCCATGGGACGGACCCTTCAAAAGCTGGGGGTCACCCCGGATGACGCCCAGGCCTATGCCACGCCCATCTTCAAGCTGAAAAACGACCTCATCGGGCGTCTTTTTGCCCAGGACCCGGACCTGTATGCGGCCATGGTGGGAGACAATCCTTACGTGGGCGAGATACTGGCTGTAGGCCTTCGGGGTGCCTGCTGAAAAAGACCGCAGTGGTGTATGGTGGGAGCCGACGGGGAGCTGGACTATATGGCGGAGATCCGGTCCTTTTTAGGTCCCAGTTGCGAGGCGGGCCTTGAGGAATCCAATAAAATCCTGAAGTCCATGGTCTGATGTTGCCGGGGATGTGCAATAGTATTAGAAGGACGTTGACGATGAAAGAGATGTGTGAAGCCTATCTTGAAGCACTTAACGAGGGCAATTTAGATAAAGTCCTGGCCCTGTTTACAGAAAATGCCATGGTCCATTCTCCCCTGTACGGAAAGGTCCCTGCTGCTGATTTTTACAGGGAGTTATTTGCTGACACCCGTCAGTCGGAGACCACACTTTTGCATGTGTTCGACCGTGCGGAACCAGATGACTCCGTGGCCCTGCATTTTCATTACAGGTGGACGCTGCAGGGCGGACGCGTGGTTGAGTTCGAGTGTGTGGATGTATTTGGCATATCCCGGGGCGATGGACGATTTGAGTCGCTGCGAATTATTTATGATACGCATCCGTTGCGGCATGAGCATGCGAATGTTCGTGGCGGAAAAAACAGATAAGGTGGCCACGTCATTGGCGGCACGGTGGTTTTTGCATTGCTGACCCTTTCATGCTCCGGTATGGGGACGTGAACTTGACTCCTGTCGATCCGTATGAAACAGCTGCATTTTTCCTCGTTGTTTTGGGGTGGTGCAGCTGTTTTACGTTGAGGACACAGGGCTTATAAATGGAAGACAATTGAGGAATTGGGTTGATAATGTTACCGTGAGAGGCTAACATAAGTTTGCTTCTATAAACCGCGTTTTGACCTGCTCAACCCACTTTCCATGGAGGACCCATGACCGAGACCACCTATCAGGATAAACCGTGGCTCAGCAGTTACGGGGAGGGTGTTCCCTCTCAGGTGAGCTACGAAGAGATCTTCCTTACCGATTTTCTGGAACGCTCCGTAAGGGAGTTCCCGGACAATCCGGCCCTCAATTTCCAAGGATTCAGGCTCTCCTACCGGGAGACGGATCGGATGGTCAAATCCGTGGCCGCGTGGTTGAAGTCCATAGGCGTTGAGAAGGGTGATCGCGTGGCGATTCTGCTTCCCAACGTTCTTCCCTGTCTTGTTGCCTACTACGCCATCATGCGCGTGGGGGCCATCTGTGTGATGAACAACCCCCTGTACACCGACCGGGAGCTGCTGCACCAGTTCAACGATTCCGGGGCGCGGGTCCTCTTCACCCTGGACCTTCTGGCCGACCGCATGACGGCCTTGCGAAGCAAGACCTCCATCAAGGAGATCGTCTACACCTCCATAGGCGATTACCTTCCCTTTCCCAAGAACCTTCTTTTTCCCCTGGTGGGAAAACGCAAAAAACTGGCTGCGGACGTGGCACCTGCCCCGGACGTGATAAAGTGGAAAGAGATGGTGGCGGCCAACGCCCCCACGGAATTTCGCGAGACGTTGGACCTGGACGATGTGGCCATGTTTCAGTACACCGGGGGGACCACCGGTGCGGCCAAGGGGGTCATGCTTACCCACCGGAACCTCTCGTTTCAGATCCAGCAGGCCAGCGTCTGGTTCTCCGAGTTTGAAAGGGGAGGGGAGTGCTGCATCGCCGCCCTGCCGTGGTTTCATATTTTCGGGCTTACCTGCGCCATGAACTACCCTGTCTCCATGGGGTGGGAGATGGTGATGGTGCCCAAGCCCCAGGGGCCGCAGCTCCTGGAGACCATTCGTAAATTCAGGCCCACCTATGCGCCCCTGGTGCCCACCATGTACATCGGCATGCTGAACGATCCGGCCATCGACCGCACCGATTTAAGTTCCATCAAAGGCTGTTTTTCCGGCAGCGCGCCCCTTCCTTTGGAAGTGACCAAGGAGTTCGAAAGGCGTTCCGGTTCGGTGATCGTGGAGGGCTTCGGCATGACCGAGTCCAGCCCGGTGACCCACATGAACCCCTTCAGCGGCGGCAAACGGAAGGTGGGCAGTGTCGGCATTCCGGCACCGGACACCGAAGCCCGGGTGGTGGACCTTGCCGATGGAGAGACCGACATGCCCGTTGGCGAGATTGGTGAGCTGTTCGTGCGGGGGCCCCAGGTGATGAAGGGCTACCACAACCGCCCCGACGCCACGGCCGAGTCCCTCACCGACGGCTGGCTGCACACCGGCGACATCGCCCGCATGGACGAGGAAGGGTATTTTTTTATTGTGGACCGAAAAAAAGACATGATCCTCTCCGGCGGCTACAACGTCTACCCCAGGGACATCGACGAGGTCCTCTACGAACATCCCAAGGTGCAGGAAGCCTGTTCCATCGGGATTCCCCACAATCATCGGGGGGAGGCCGTGAAAGCCTTTGTGGTGCTCAAGGCAGGGGAGACCGCCACCGAGCAGGAGATGATCGAATTTTGCAGCGACAAGCTGGCCAAGTACAAATGGCCGGTGTCCGTGGAGTTCCGGGACTCTCTTCCCAAGTCCACGGTGGGCAAGATTCTGAGGAAGGATCTCCGGGAGGAAGAGGTGGCCAAAAGTGCTGAGGCAAAGGGAGCTTGATCCATTTTTCTCGCTGGTAACGCCGGTGATCCTGAAAGGGATCCATCAGGTTTCATGGGGCGTTAGGGGTCGTGAAAAATGTTTAATAAAAATAACTTGATAATGTGAATCCACAGATCGAATCCTGTTGACAGCGCTTCGCCACTCCCTTAATTCATACGCCTTGCGATGATGATTTTAACCCCAAGTGAGAAGAGTGGAGGACAGGGCGTGACCAGCAAGGTGACTTACCAGGGCAAACCGTGGTTGAGCAGCTACGAGACAGGCGTTCCCGAATTCATTGATTTTGAAGATATCTTTATTGCTGACTTTCTGGAACGCTCGGTGCGAAGGTTTCCGGACAACACCGCGTTGATCTTCCAGGGATTCAAGGTCTCGTACCGTGAACTCGACACCATGGTGCGGTCCATGGTGGCCTGCCTCCGGGGCATGGGGGTTAAAAAAGGGGACAGCGTGGCGATTCTTCTGCCCAACGTGATCCCCTGTGTGGTGGCCTATTATGCCATCATGCGCCTGGGGGCCGTGGCCGTCATGAACAACCCGTTGTACACGGATCGGGAGCTGACCCATCAGTTCAACGATTCCGGGGCCGTGCTCCTCATCACCCTGGACCTGCTGGTCGACCGCATGGTCTCCCTGCGGGAGCACACCGGCATCAAAAAGATCCTCTACACCTCCATTGGCGACTACCTGCCGTTTCCCAAAAATATTCTCTTTCCCCTGGTGGGCAAGCGAAAGAAGATGGCTGCCTCCGTTGCCCCGGCCCCGGATGTGTACCGGTGGAAAGAGGTGCTGGCCACCCATGCACCGTCTGATTTCCGTGAAGAACTCCATCTGGACGACGTGGCCATGTACCAGTACACCGGAGGCACCACCGGTGTTTCCAAAGGAGTCATGCTGACCCACCGGAACCTGAGTTATCAGGTACAGCAGCTCACCTCATGGTTTCGCGGGCTGACCCACGGGGAAGAGGTCTTTATCGGCGGGCTTCCCCTGTTCCATATCTTCGGGTTGACCACCTCCCTGAACTTTCCCGTGGCCATGGGAGCGGGTATTGTTCTGGTTCCCAAGCCCCAGGGAGCCCAGCTCCTCGAAGCCATTCGAAGGTTTCGTCCCACCTTTTCCCCTCTGGTTCCCACCATGTACATCAGCATGATGCATGATCCGGCCATTGAGAAGACCGATCTTTCCTGCATCAAGGGCCTTTTCTCCGGCAGTGCCCCCCTTCCCGTGGAGGTGATCCGTGAGTTTGAGATGCGCTCAGGGGCTGTCATCGCCGAAGGCTTCGGCATGACCGAGTCCAGCCCGGTGACCCATATCAATCCCTTTGACGGCGGACCCCGGAAAGCCGGCAGCATCGGGATTCCCATCAGCAACACCGACGCCCGTATCGTGGACCTTGCCGACGGAGTTACCGACGTACCGGTGGGGCAGGTTGGAGAACTTGTCATCCGGGGGCCCCAGGTGATGAAAGGGTATCTGAACAACTCTGAGGCCACCGCCGAGGCGCTGGCAGGGGACTGGCTCCACACAGGCGACATCGCCAGGATGGACGAGGACGGCTACTTCTCCATCGTGGACCGCAAGAAAGACATGATCATCTCCGGCGGCTACAATGTCTACCCCCGGGATATCGACGAGGTACTCTACGAACACCCCAAGGTTCAGGACGCCTGCTCCATCGGGGTTCCCCACGCCCACCGGGGAGAGGCCGTGAAGGCCTTTGTGGTGCTCAAAGAGGGGGAGACTGCCACCGAAAAGGAGCTGATCGATTTTTGCAGCGGCAAGCTGGCCAAGTACAAGTGGCCCGTGGCCGTGGAATTTCGTGACGAACTCCCCAGGTCCACGGTGGGGAAAATCCTGCGAAAAGACCTTCGCCAGGAGGTTATGGGCCAGGCACCATCAGCCGGGGGAAATTGATCTTTGCCGAGGGGCGAACCCATGGCCGCGACGAAGAAAATGCCTTGTTTAATCGGGTGTTAATGCGCGTAAAAGATGTTTAATAAAAATAACTTGATAATGTGAACCGCCAGGTTCGAATCCTGTTGACAGCGCATCGTCACTCCCTTAATTCATACACTCTGAGAAATGAGTTTCAACGCCAGTATGAAAATCAGATGGAGGACAGACGCGTGACCGATAAAGTGACTTACCAGAGCAAGCCGTGGCTGAGCAGCTACGAAGCAGGGGTTCCGGAGTTTCTTGATTTTGAAAAGCTTTTTATTTCGGACTTCCTGGACCGTTCGGTCCAGTGATTCCCTGAAAACACCGCATTGAACTTTCAGGGGTACAAGGTCTCGTACCGGGAGCTGGACCGCATGGTGCGCTCCATGGTGGCCTGCTTTCAGGCCATGGGGGTCAAGAAAGGGGACAGCGTTGCCATCCTCCTGCCCAACATGATTCCCTGCGTGGTGGCCTATTACGCCATCATGCGCATGGGGGCCGTGGCCGTCATGAACAACCCCCTGTATACCGATCGGGAGCTGAGCCATCAGTTTAACGATTCCGGTGCCGTGCTGCTCATCACCCTGGATCTGCTCGCGGACCGCATGGTGGCCCTGCGAAGCAAGACAGGCATCAAAAAAATCATTTACACCTCCATCGGCGATTACCTCCCCTTCCCGAAAAACCTGCTTTTTCCCCTGGTGGGCAAGCGCAAAAAAATGGCCGCTTCCGTTGCCCCGGCACCTGATCTCTACAAATGGAAGGAGATGGTCGCCTCCCACGCACCGTCAGATTTTCGCGCGGAACTGGACTGGGACGATGTGGCCATGTACCAGTACACCGGGGGGACCACTGGTGTCTCCAAAGGGGTGATGCTTACCCACCGGAACCTGAGCTGTCAGGCCCAGCAGGCCACGGCATGGTTCCCGGGGCTGAAAGAGGGGGAAGAGAGCTTTGTGGGGGCCCTTCCGTTTTTCCATATCTTCGGCCTCACCACGGCCATGAACCTGCCGGTCTCCATGGGATGGAGCATTGTTCTGGTGCCCAAGCCCCAGGGCCCCCAGCTTTTGGAGGCGATTCAGAAGTATCGCCCCACCTTTGCGCCCCTGGTGCCCACCATGTACATCAGCATGGTCCATGACCCCGCCATTGAGAAGACCGATCTCTCCTGCCTTAAAGGCTGTTTTTCCGGCAGCGCGCCCCTGCCCGTAGAGGTGATCCGCGAGTTTGAGAAGCGGTCCGGCTCGGTGATCGCCGAAGGCTTCGGCATGACCGAATCCTCGCCGGTGACCCACGTCAACCCCTTCCACGGAGGTCCCCGGAAAGTGGGCAGCATCGGGGTGCCCATCAGCAACACCGAAGCCCGTATCGTGGATATTGCCGACGGGGTGACCGAGGTGCCCCAGGGAGAGATCGGAGAGCTCGTTGTCCGTGGTCCCCAGGTGATGAAGGGCTACCTGAACCGTCCGGATGCCACCGCCGAGACCCTGTGTGACGGCTGGCTCCACACCGGAGATATCGCCAGGATGGACGAAGACGGCTATTTCTACATTGTGGACCGCAAAAAGGACATGATCATCTCCGGGGGCTACAATGTCTACCCCAGGGACATCGACGAGGTGCTCTACGAGAACCCCAAGGTTCAGGAAGCGTGCACCATCGGCATTCCCCATGCCCATCGGGGGGAGGCTGCCAAGGCCTTTGTTGTCCTTAAGGAGGGGGAGACCGCAACGGAAAAGGAACTCATCGACTACTGCGCGGGCAAGCTTGCCAAGTACAAGTGGCCCGTGGCCGTTGCCTTCCGATCGGACCTGCCCAAGTCCACGGTGGGAAAAATCCTGCGCAAGGACCTGAGAGACGAAGAGATGGCCAAGAAAACGGATTCTGAACGTTAACGGATGCACCTCAGGGGGCCTGTCTGTGCGGATGGGGCGTGAAACCGGTCTGTTGTGTACGGTGCCATGTCTGCGGAGGCGGTTGGCTGGCTGCGCGCCTTTGGCGGGGCGCAGTGGGCGTCCGGTGAAATGGTAGGCAAGGGGGGCGTGAAAACGCCTCCCTTTTTTGTTCTTTTAAGGCTTTCAACGCATCTGAATACAGGGTGTAAAATGACTTTTTTGTTTTGAAAATTAAGGGATTCGAGAAGGCCCGAAAACGAAAATACCTTGCAAAATAAGGCCTGATCGTATATTTCCCATACGTTTCAGATTAAACCACTACACCTTAAGGAGAATGTTATGAAGAGAGCGGTTGTTTTCCTGATTTGTCTGTTTGCCATGTCGACCATGGCCTTTGCAGGAGACGGGTCCCTGGATCGTGTCAAGAAAGAAGGCAAGCTTGTGCTCGGCCTGGATGACTCGTTCCCTCCCATGGGATACAAAATTGCCGACGGCACCATTGTCGGGTTTGACATCGACGCCGCCAACGAGGTCTGCAAGCGTCTCGGCATCGAGCTGGCTCTGCAGCCCACAGCATGGAAAGGTGTGATCAACTCCCTGTATGCAGGCAAGTTCGACTGCATCTGGAACGGCATGACCATCACCAAGGAGCGTGTCGCCCGGGTCAACTTCACCAAGCCTTACATCCTCGACGGCCAGGTTGTGGTGGTTCGTTTCACTGAAAAACGCTTTACCGATTACAAAGACCTCGGCGGCATGGTCGTCGGCTGCCAGGAAGGCTCCCCTGCGGTTACCGCAGCCAAGAAGCTTCCCAACGCCCCCAAGGCCATCAACGAGTACGAAGACAACCCCAAGGCCCTGCTGGACCTCAAAGCCGGTCGTCTTGACGCCGTTGTCATCGACAACGTCACCGGCCGCGACGCCATCGCCAAGCAGGTGGGTTCCTTCAAGACTCTTCCCGGTTTTATCAGCAAAGAGCCCTTTGGCGTAGCCTTCCGTAAAGAGGACAATGCCCTTCGCGCTGCTGTCCAGAAAACCCTCGACGAAATGGTCGCTGACGGCACCATGGCCAAGATTTCCGAAAAATGGTTTGGCGAGGACATCACCGACCCCACCAAGTGGTAGTGGATACCCGACCATAGTCAGATCCCGGGGAGAGGGCGGCGATGCCGTCCTCTCCTGTTTGGTGGGAACGGCACCACCATGGGGGCTCTGTGTAGATTGATGCCGTTTTTCCACGTTACAGCCGTCCAACGAAGGCGAGACATATCCATGAAACCCACGATACGCAGAGGCTTTCTGCTTTTCATATGGCTGGTTCTGCTGGCCCTGCCGACTGCGGCCCTTGCCGCAGGCGACATCAACCCGGACAAGGTGTTCAGGGAGGCAAGCAACCTCATTGCCTCCGGTGACTACCAGACTGCCCTGGAGGTGCTGGATCGGATCCCGGCCCCGGAGGGCCCCGACAACGCCGGGGATTTTGTCAAGAGCCGCATCCAGAAGGCTCAACTCTACCATGCCCTCGGCATGGCGGATGATGCGGAGGCATCCTGCAAGGAGGTGCTGGCCCTATTCCCTGATCACGTGGAAGCCACCAACATGCTGGCCTCCCTTGCCAAGGCCAAAAAGCCCAAGTGGGTTCTTTTCATCGACGACATGAGGATGTTTCTGCCGTCCCTGATCCAGGGGGCGGGCATCACCCTGTTCCTTGTGCTCATCACCATGGTTATTTCGCCTTTGGGAGGGCTTCTCATCGCCCTGGGACGCATCAGCGGCGTGCCGCCCATTCGGTGGGTCTGCTGGTTTATCATCTGGTTTTTCCGGGGAACACCGCTTCTCCTCCAGCTCTTTTTCATCTACTACGGGCTGCCGTCCCTGGGGATAACGCTCTCCCCGACCACCTCGGCCATCATCGGCCTGGGGGTCAACTACTCGGCCTACCTGGCCGAGATTATCCGCGCGGGCATCGAAAGCATCGACGGCGGCCAGATGGAGGCGGCCAAGGCCATCGGCATGACCTATACCCAGGCCATGCGGCGGGTCATCGTTCCCCAGACCTACAAGCGCCTCATGCCCCCTGTGGGCAACGAATTCATCGCCCTGATCAAGGACACCGCCCTGGTCTCCACCATCGCCATGGTGGAGCTGATGCGCTCTGCAAACCAGATGTTCAATACCTATTTCAACGTGAACGTGCTGATTATTGCGGCGATGATCTACCTGCTTTTTACCACCGTGTTCACGGTGACCTTCGAGAAAATTGAAAAACGAGTCGGAGCTTATGAAAACAGATAACCAATCAAACCCGACCCCGGCGGATGCGCCCATCATCAGCCTGTCGAAGATCACCAAGCGATTTGGAAAGACAACGGCCGTGGACGCCGTGGACCTGTCCGTCATGCCCGGGGAGAAGGTGGTGATCATCGGGCCGTCGGGATCCGGTAAGTCCACCCTGCTTCGGTCGGTGAATATTCTGGAAGAGATCGACGACGGGGATATTGTCTTTGAGGGCCGCTCTGTGGGCTACGTGGAGAAGAAGGGCAAGCGGGTCCTGGACACCCAGAAGAACATCTGTGCCTTAAGGGCCGAGATCGGCATGGTGTTTCAGCATTTTCATCTGTTTCCCCACATGACCGTCCTTGAAAACATCATGGAAGGGCCCGTAACGGTCCAGGGCAAGAGCCGTGAAGAGGCGCACATCCTGGCCGAGGACATGCTGGAGAAGGTGGGCCTGTCCGAGAAGTCCGGGGTCTACCCGGGCGACCCTCTCCGGGGGGCAGAAGCAGCGAGTGGCCATTGCCCGCGCCCTGGCCATGAAGCCCAAGATCATGCTCTTTGACGAACCCACCAGCGCCCTGGACCCCGAGCTTGTGGGGGAGGTGTTCAACACCATCAAGGGTCTGGCCGATGAAGGCATGACCATGATCATCGTTACCCACCAGATGGGCTTTGCCCGTGAGATCGCCGATCGTGTGATCTTCATGGAAAAAGGACAGTTTGTCACCGAGGCGCCTCCCGATGAGTTTTTCGGGGCCTGCATGACCCACTCCCGTGTGGCGAGCTTTGTGGACTCCATTCTATAAAGCATTCGCAGAGATATTTCGTTTACTGAAAACCCCGTCGCTTTTTTTAAAGCGGCGGGGTTTTTTTGTGGCAGCCGGAGAAGCCCGGAAAAAACAGGCAGGGCGTTTTTCAGAAGGGGTTCCGGGTCTATTTGCAGTTCAAATGCCCGCATTGCGAGTTTACAGATGCAAAAGGGTTGTGCAGACGCAGCGATCTGGTTGAAATCAAGAGTGCCTACTTTTTTATTAGAAAAACGGGATCCATAAGACTTGGTATGGCAAATCTCAGCAAAGCCCACTCCCGTCAATCCATTTTACGGTCCCGCTGAATCGTTGCATCATTTCCTTACGCAGACAACCGATGCTTATTCGTGAAAGGAGCCTGACCATGGAAAACGATGAGCCTATTACTCCTGAAGTCGTATCCGAAAACGAGGATGACCAGACCTCCAGCCTTGCCATTCCTCACCAGATCATGCCCGACAACCTGGTGGTCCTGCCGGTGACTGGACGGCCCTTCCTGCCGTTTCAGGCCCAGCCCCTTATCATCAATCAGGAAAAGTGGCAGCCCACCATTGAAAAAGCCATCAACGACAGCAACGGGCTGGTGGGGCTTGTCCTGGTAAGGCCCGATGCCGGAGAGGTCTTGGGCCCCGACAGTTTTTTCCGCATGGGGTGCGTGGCGCAGATTCACAACGTCATGGCCGACGGAGAAAAGCTCCAGGTGGTGGCCCAGGGCGTCCGGCGATTTGCCATTGAAGACTTCTTATCCAAAGAGGCCCCGTTCCATGTCCGGGTCACGTACCCCGTGGAGATCAAGGGGGACACGGAAAAACTCAGGGCCTACTCGGTTGCGGTGATCAAGGGCATCCGGGAGATCATCCCCCTGAACCCCCTGTACGGGGAGGAGGTCAAGTCTTCACCATCCGGCTCCAGCCCCAACGCGGCCCTCCCTGGCCGATTTCGGGGCGTCCATCACCACGGCGCCGGGAAAGGAGATCCAGGATATCCTGGAGACCACGTCCCTGATGGACCGCATGAAAAAGGTGCTGGTCCTTTTGAAAAAAGAGCATGAGGCGTTAAAGCTCCAGAGTGAGATCAGCCAGGAGGTGAACAAGAGCCTCAACGAGAATCAGCGCAAATTTTTCCTGCGGGAGCAGCTGAAGGTGATTCAGGAGGAGCTGGGCATCGCCAAGGACGATCGCACGGCTGACATCGACCAGTTCCGGGAGCGCCTGGAAAAGCTGGACCCGCCGGAGCACGTGCTGGAGCGGGTGGAGAGCGAAATCGACAAGATGCAGGTCCTTGAAAAAGGGTCGCCGGAGTATGCGGTATGCCGCAACTACCTTGACTGGATCACCTCCGTGCCCTGGGGGGTCTCTTCCGAAGACAAGCTGGACATCAAGGCCGCACGGAAAATCCTCGACCGCGATCACTCCGGTCTCGGCGATGTCAAGGATCGCATCATCGAGTTTCTGGCCGTGGGCGTCTACAAAAAACAGGTTTCGGGCTCCATTATGCTTCTGGTGGGTCCCCCGGGGGTGGGCAAGACCTCCATCGGTAAGTCCATTGCAGAGGCCCTGGGACGGAAATTTTACCGCTTCAGCGTCGGTGGCATGCGCGACGAGGCCGAGATCAAGGGCCACCGGCGGACCTACATCGGCGCCCTGCCGGGCAAATTCGTGCATGCGCTCAAGGAGACCGGTGTCTCCAACCCGGTGATCATGCTCGATGAGATCGACAAGGTGGGCGCCTCTTACCAGGGGGACCCGGCCTCGGCCCTTCTGGAGGCCCTGGACCCGGAACAGAACAGCGAGTTCCTCGACCACTACTTCGATCTGAGGCTGGATCTGTCCAAGGTGCTGTTCATCTGCACGGCCAACCAACTGGACACCATTCCCCAGCCCCTTTTGGACCGCATGGACATGACAAGGCTCTCGGGCTACATCACCGCCGAAAAGGTGGAGATCGCCCGCAAGCACCTCTGGCCGCGCCTCATGGAGCGAAGCGGGATTCCCAAAAAACAGCTGAAAATCACCGATGCGGCCATTCGAAACATTGCCGACGGATACGCCCGGGAGGCAGGGGTCAGGAACCTGGAAAAGCAGATGAACCGTATTGTCCGCAAGGCAGTTGTGGGATTCCTGTCAAACGGGGACAAGCCGATATCCGTGGGGGTCAAGGACATCCCCGAGTATCTGGGGCCCCCCATTTTCAGGAAAGAAAGTCCAGCCGGACTGGGTGTATCGTCGGGATGGGCCTCGCCGGAGTACCATGGAGGGGCCGCCGTCGGCGGCAACGACCAAGATCCACGATCTCGCCAAGGGGTTCAAACAGACCGGACAGCTTGGTGATGTCATGAGGGAGTCGGCGGAACTCGCCTACAGCTTTGTCTCCTCCCACATTGAGAACTTTGGTGTGGACAAGGCCTATTTTGATACGGCCTTTGTGCACCTCCATGTGCCGGAAGGGGCCACGCCCAAGGACGGCCCCAGCGCCGGTGTCACCATGACCACCGCACTGATCTCCCTTGCCACGGGACGCAAGATCGACCGCCCCCTGGCCATGACAGGGGAGATCACCCTTACGGGAAAAGTCCTTCCCGTGGGGGGCATCCGTGAAAAGGTCATTGCCGCGCGTCGTATCGGGATCCGGGAGCTGGTCCTGCCCGACGACAACCGGCGGGACGTGGACGAGCTGCCCGATTACATCTGCTCGGGCATGACCTTTCACTTTGCCAAGGCTTACCGGGATGTCTTCAAGGTGGTGTTCGGCCGGGCAACATAAGTAGGGTGTGCCCTGGGGCCCGGGGTGAGGCGCTTTTCCCCGGGTCCCGGTGGCATGGCTTTCCTTAACCACGAGAATGGAGGGGCGACCGGTGAATGAGGCGGTGACGCAATTTGCTTCTGCAGAGAGGCTGGGGCCTTTGGAGATCAGGTCCCAGAGCGAGCTTTTCACCAGTTTTGAGATGCGTGAATTGTCCGAAGCCCTTCCCGTGGTGTTTCTGGTTCTCAACCGCTGCCGGCAGATCGTCTGTGCCAACCAACGGTTTGTCGAGGTCGTGGGGCTTACGGAGCCGGAACAGGTGTACGGAAAGCGGCCCGGGGAGGCCCTGGGCTGCGTCAACGCCCTCTCTTCGGGCGCTGGCTGCGGCACCACCGAGTTTTGCAGTGTCTGCGGTGCCGTCAAGTCGATCCTGGCGTCCCAGAACGAACAGCCGTCGGTGATGGAGTGCGTCATCACGGCCCAGGGGGGCGAGGTGCTGGAGCTGCGGGTCCGGACCTCACCCATCTGGCGGGACGGGGAGCTGTTTACCGTTTTTTCTGCCGTGGACATCTCCGACGAGAACCGGAGGAAAAGCCTGGAACGCACCTTTTTCCATGATATCTCCAACACGGCGGCGGCCATCTCCGGCACGGCGGAGTTGCTCATGGAGAACTCCGGCCCCGGAGGGGAGACCGAGGAGATGGAGACGGTGTTTTACGCCTCCCAGTGGCTCCTGGATGAGATCCGTTCCCACAAAAAACTCCTGGAGGCCGAAGCCGGAGAGCTTCAGCCCCAGCTCATGCCAGTCTCCGCCCTGGAGACCCTCAGGCAGTGCCTGGGCCTCTACACCCGCAACAAGTCCACCCACTCCCGCAGCCTGGTTCTCTCTCCCCAGGCACGGGATGCCGTGGTTGAGACCGACCCGGTCCTTCTGCGGCGCATCCTCATCAACATGTTCAAGAACGCCCTGGAAGCGACCCCCGAAGGGGGACGGGTGGATGCCGGCTGCTCCCCATGGGGCGACGCCGTTCATTTTTCCGTGTCCAACCCCGGCTATATTCCCCGTGAGGTGCAGCTCGGTATTTTTCAGCGCTCCTTTTCCACCAAGGGCCGCGGCCGCGGGGTGGGGACCTACTCCATGAAACTCTTTGCCGAGCGATACCTCGGGGGTACCGTCAGTTTTACCTCTTCGCCGGATTCCGGCACCACCTTTTCCCTTTTTCTCCCCTGTCGCGACGCGTCGTGACGAATGCCTTGATTCTTCAGGCGCATGGTGTATGATTCCTTTAGCCTTTAGCCTTTAGCCTTTAGCCTTTAGCCTATGGATGGCTGGACCGGTGTGGTTTGTCCGGGTAGTGATCGTTTTGTGATGAAGTATTTCTCTCTGGTTTTTAATGGGTTATTCTCAATATAAATCGCACGGTAAAGGAGCGGAGATGTCTCAGAAGAAGCGAATCGTGATCACCGGAGGAGGCTCCGGGCTGGGAAGGGCGCTGGCCCTTGTCTATGCGCGAAAAGGATGGCGGGTCTGCATCGCGGATATGGATCCGCGAACCCTGGAGGAGACGGGGCGACTGATTGACGAAAGGGGCGGCGAAGCACTGACCCGGCAGTGCGATGTCACCGTGGAAGGGGCATTCAAAGAGCTGGCTCAAACGGTTGAGGAGTGCTGGGGCGGCCTGGATGTCCTCGTCAACAATGCCGGTGTGGGAGCCGCCGGGACCCTGGATGCCATCCCCGAAGACCGGTGGGAGTGGATCATGGATGTGAACCTGAAGGCGGTGATTCGGGGATGCCGTCGTTTTACTCCCCTCATGGAGGCCCAGGGAAGCGGGCACATCGTCAATGTTGCCTCCAGCGCCGGTATTGTCTCCTTTCCCGAAATGAGCAGTTACAACGTCACCAAGGCCGGTGTGATTTCCCTGTCCGAGACCCTCTATTCGGAGCTTGCGTCCAAGGGCATCGGGGTGACCGTGGCCGCTCCCACCTTCTTCAAGACGAATCTCATGGAGAGGTTTCACTCCACGGACGACCAGCAGCGCAAGGTGGCCGAGGGCTTTTTTGCCAAGACCCGCTATACCGCAGAGGATGTGGCCCGGGATATCGAAAAGGCCGTGCGGAGAAAAAGGCTTTATGTTATCCCCCAGTGGGACGGAAAGGTCATGTGGTGGATGAAACGGCTCAGTCCCGAGCTTTTCCACCGGGGCATGGCCGTGTTTACGAAAAGACGGGGCTTTGAGCGGATGTTCTGCTGAAGCCCGGACGAGCCGAGGGGCCCGGGGCCGTGTTGTCGGCCTTGGGTCCCCGGAACCTTTGACTCGAAGGTGGGTATGGATCTGATCAGTTCCCGGTTGCTCTTTCGCCCCATGGAGGAGCGGGACCGGCGGTTTATGCGGCGTTTTTTGAGCGATGGGGAGCTGACACGCTGGCTTCCCGTGGATTACCCCTGTCCCATGGAACAGGTTCATCTCCATGTGGACCGGCGGCTCGAGCACTGGGACCAGCACGGTTTCGGGACCTTTGTGCTGGAGGAGAGGGACGGGGAGGGGCCCGTGGGATACTGCGGCCTCGAGCATGTGACGGAGACCCCCTTCATCGACCTGCGCTACGGCCTGGTCCAGTCGGCCCAGGGGCGAGGGCTTGCCTTTGAGGCGGCAATGCGGGTTGTGACCTACGGCTTTCAGGGGTTGCAGCTGCCCCGGATCTTCGGGGCGGCCATGCCGGAGAACAAGGCCTCGGTGGCCGTACTCACCAAGGTGGGCATGCGCCCGGATAAGCGGTTTGACTGCTACGGATCCAATCTGTTCACCGCCTCCGTGGATCGGGTCGCCTTTGACCTGAAGGTGCAACCGGTGACCCGCACGGGCATCTGCGGCACCCATGGGTGACGATCCCTGCACATGAACGCATAAAAAAACCGCTTCGATGATATCGAAGCGGTTTTTTTGTCCTAATGTCCCTGGGGATCAGCCGCGGCGGGCCGCTTCGGCCATCTCCCGCTGCTCTTCGGCAAGATGCTTGAGCAGGGTGCCCAAAGGCCAGGTTTCGCTGGTCTCTGTGAGGGTGGCCCACAGGGGTCGCGGAAATGCATGTTCCCGCCAGCTTTTCATCAGCTGCTGAAGCTGGTTGCCTGTGATGCCGGCCATGATCACGGCCACTCCGCCCAGGTCTTCCCGATTGTTCGGGTGGTCTTCAAAAAGGGATCCAACAGACGTCTTCAGGTCCTTTCGTCCTGCAAAGGAAACGGGGACATCGCTCCACCCAAGGGTGCGTACAAGGGCCACAAGGGCGTCAGCCGCTTTGGTATCAAGGCCGCAGACCAGCAGGCCCTTGGGACCGTAAATCGGGGTGTCGTCGATATCCATGGGGCGCATGGTGCCGTCTGTCATGGGGTTCTCCTTTCGAGGGTCAGTTAAAATAGGCGACGATTTTCTTTGACAGGGCCCCGGCGAGGCTGCGGGTAGCCTTGACGCCGGCCTCCTGATAGGTGAGGTGGCCTTCACGCTTGTTTTCGTTGAAGTTTCCCACCATGGTGCCCGTCACGGACTGAAATGATGGCCACATCCGCCGTCGCCCGCATGAATTTGAAGTTGGGGTTGTTAAGCTCCACCCGGGACAGGGACAGGGCGATGCGCAGGGTGACATCCCCGCTGCGCCCGTTGGCTGATACCAGGTACCCGGCCTCGGTGAGCTTCCTGGCCAGTTTGGAGGTGAGGTCCTGACCGCTGGGGGCATTGACCTCCAGGTTGATCCGGAAGTCTGTTTTGACCTCCTGGAGTCGGGAGACAAGGGCTTCAAACTCTTTGTGCCCGGCCCCGTGTGCCGGCCGGTTGATGACCCGGAGGCGGCTGACCAGGGCTTCCCGCTGGATGAACAGGTCCATGGCCTCGTTGAGGTGTTTCAGCTGCATCAACTTTCCGGGGCTTGCTGCTGCGGCTTTTTCTTCCACGGTGATGCGGGCGTTGAGCCGGTTGATGTCCCGCTGCCATTTTTCTGCGGCACGGGCTCTGTCCAGGCCCGCCACGGCCACATATTCCCGTCCCTCTTTGGTGACGGGGCCTACCTCCACACCTTCCAGCTCAACCGACGAAGCCACACGGATTTTGGACTGTACGTTTTTGTACAGGGTGTCCCCCGTGCCGGAGTCGGTGACAGACCGGGTCACAGAGGAGATGTCGCTTTCAATGCGGGATTCAAAGATGTTGGAGAGTTCTGCCTTGGCCCGCCTTACGGATTCGGGTCGGGACTGGCCGTAGCCTGTGGCCATGAGGTGGGTGGCCTCGGAGACCTGGGGCGCATGAGCGGTGGCGGGGTGGTCTCCACCGGTTTTGTCGGGCTCGGCGCAGGGGCGGTGCGGACGTTGCGGTCTGGGCCGGGGGACAACTCCTTACCCGTTGAGTTCGTCGAAGGCTTGCCGGGCCCGTTCGCGTTGGGCGTCGGTGCTGCTGCCGCTGCGGGCCTTGGTGGGCGAGGAGGCCACGCAACCGGAAAGGGCCAGAGAGGCGGCGAGTATCAGGGGTATCAGTTGTTTCATGGGGTCATGTATCTCCCTTGCCCGGATATTTCATGAGAAAACGACCAGGCCAAAATAAGTAAGATGTCATTGCAGCTGGTTAGTGAGACGCATTTAAATATGTTCATAATGCACCATGTAATTCAGCGCTTTCGGCTCGTGAAATCTCCGGGCATGGTCAGCGGCATCATGGCTCCCCCGGAGCCCCCGCGTCAGGGGCCCGGGCGGAGCGCCGGTTAGTGCATGGTATGGTTGAAAACAAAAACGGTTTCTCCTGCCTTGACGTTGATGGTCTCAAGGTAGGTGTCGACCACGGAGCAGTTGCCGGCAAAGGCCTTGTATTCGCCGGGCTCCACAAACCGGCTGGTCAGGAAGATCTGACCGGGCAGCGTGCGCCAGGAGCGGGTGTCGGCCTTTTCCGTTGCGCTGGCAGCCACCTGGCCGGCGAGCTGGGCCAGCATACCGGCAAACTCGCCCTGCTCTTTTTCGATCTCTTTGGCCGCGGCATGGACGGCCACCTGTTTGGCCACGGCGCGGGCAATGGTTTTGGTCCAGATACGGGTCTTTCTGTCGTCCAGGTTCTTGACGGCGATGGCGGTGATGTCTTCAGCCACGGTGGCCGGTGATGTCAGGGTGTTGCCCTTGTCGTCCTTCAGGGTCAGGCTGCTGTCCGTGCAGCCCTTGGGAAAGGTGACATACCGGGGAAAGGCAATGGAGATGGGGCCCGTGGGAGCCATGTGGGTGATCTTGTCCTCCACCTTCTTCGGGGCCTTTCCGTTGAGTTGGACATAGATGACACGCCCCTTTTTCCGTGCAGTCCGGTAGGAGGGGGTGGTGCCGGTGAAGCCCTTTGTCAGCTTTTTGGCCTCACTGAGCCGGTCTGCGGGAACCGCCACGCGAAGCAGGTCTGCGTACAGGGAGGGCGGGGTGGGGGTGCCGTAGGCTGTGTTGTAGTCTTTGTAGGCCCTGAGGGCCTCGTAGTAGTAGATGTAGGCTTCACTGTATTCGCCGTCCATCTCGCTCAGGATACCGCTGATGTAGCGGCCCAGGGCGTCCTCCTTGTAGACGTTTTTCTTTTCGTACTGGTCGTTGTACTCCGTCAAAAGGGTGTTGAGTTTTCGGCACTCCACAAGGGCGCTTTCGTAGTTGCCGTCCCGGATGTAGGTGAAGGCGGCCATCAGGTTGATGAGGGCTCGCTCAAAATCTTCGCCGGGGTAGTCGATGACCAGGTCGTTGACCAGGTAGGAGGCGGCCCCTGCGCTGAGGCTTTTGGTCCAGAGGGCCTGGGCCATCTCATCGGCCTCACTGAACTCAGCGGCGGCATTTTTCAGGTCGCCGCACTCATAGTAGATCATGGCGCAGTCGAGGTGATAGAGCAGCTGAGCGTGGCTGCCGTAGTCGGATTGCCTGGTTTTGATCATCTCTTTGGAGGCGACGCAGTCACCTGCCTTGAGAAGGCTGTCAAGGTTGGCGTAGTCGAATTTCGGGGCACAGCCGGTTGTGGCGATGAGCAGGGCCACAAGGAGAACAAATCGTTTCATGGGGGTCACACCTTCCTCATGAGAGCATTACACGGAGCGTCTGAACGGGCAGCCGGTACGGCCGTAGACCGACCAGGCGAAGTGCCGCCCGATCTCCACTGGAGGGTCGGGCGGCGTGTCGTCAATGGAATGTCGGAGCAGCAGGCAGATCAGAACTTGAAACGGCTCTGCTTGATCACTTTTTTGATCTGCTTTTCCCCGATCCATACTTTTTTGTTCTTCTCCAGGTCGATAAGGGTCATGTCCACCTGGTAGAAACGAACTGATTTTCCCCCGTCCTTGTTGACGATGCTGTTGAGCTCCCCCTTGAGCATGAAATCCGCCCCGATCTCCTGACCGGCAGACTTGGCGGTTTCTTCCGAGGCATGGGAGGCCTGGTCCAGGCGCTCGTCGCGAATTTCATCGCGCTCGCCGCGGCTCGCGACGAACTCCACCTGACCGGAGTTGAGCAGGGCCCGCTCCAGGTTGCGGACAAAGGTCTTGACGTTGATGTGTTCGTGGCTTTTGTTTTTAACCGAACCGATGATGACCACCGGGTTCTCGCCGCTGTTCTCTTTGTAGAACTTGTTGATCCAGGGCCGGGAGAGTACATCGTCGATCATCTCATCGGCAACAAGTCGGGAATCTGTGTCGTTCCATTTGTCCCCCACATCCGTGACGCTGTCGGTCTCGACCCGCTGGGTGGACATGGTCTGGCATGCCGTCGTAAGGGCAAGCAGGGCAAAGGCAACAAGAAGGGCGCTCTTTTTCATAATGTTTAAGGTTCCTTGAGTTTGGGTCTGGATGTTGGGGCGCGGAAAAGGAGGGAGACAACACCAAACCCATGGCTTGTTTTGAGGGGCAGGAGGCAAGGTGCCTGCCGTTGCGGTGTTCACGGGTCTCTCCTTTTTCTGTGCCGGACATGACGGCTTCGTAAAAAATCATTCGATCAGGTCGCCTGAACTCCGGTTGCGCAAGGTGTGGCGGTCTCGAATCTCGGGGCACGCCGGTGACCTGACCGGGGTACGATTTTTTACGGTTGCATGAAAACAAGTCGCCGGGGACGTCCCGGGACGCATGGTGCAGGCCGTGGGGAAGACGACGACGTGTGTCGGATAACCATCGGTTTTCACTCTGTACCGAGGGGGACTTCCCGTTGCAATCTTGCGGTTTCCCCGCCTGCAAACTTAGAAATTATAGGAAGCGGAATCAAGTGATGTCAATATGAAAAATGGTTTCCCGGAAAGTCGTCCGTGTGACGTGAATGTTGTGTGAATTTCGAGTGATATAGATCACACGGCGTTTCATCGCGTGGGGGGATTTCCCCTGTGTAACAGCTTGGTCGATATATGCTTTGAAAGCGACAGGATGGAGGGGGAAGAGTGACCCTTTGCTCGGTGTGTTGAGCAAAGGGGATGCGAATTGTCCGATTGTAAAATTTTTGGAGACGTCTATAATGGGCGGCGTTTCGCACCGGGCCTTAAGGGGGTTGCCCGTTGTTGCGCGGGGTCGGCGGCCCGGGGCCACGCCTGGAACGGGAGGCGTGCAAAGGGACCGTGAAGACAAATGTTTAGCTATTGGTTCAAGTGTTCCTTACGTGGTGTTTATGTTATGAATATGAAATTCTTTCTTGTTTTGAGGGCATTTCCGAATTGGCTACGAAGAAATCAAAAGTTGAGTTTTATAGTTACTTGACATCAGAAGTCAATTTGCGTATTGAAAGTATCACGTGTCTGATAGGTGTGCTTGAGGCTGAACGGTGTACGCGAATGGCGGGCCCGGCGTCGCTCGTTGCGATTCAGGACACGATCCGTGCATTTTCTCTCTCTATGTTTTTCCCTTTGACGACACCTGGTTGTGATGGCTGGAAGGGGTGCTTCCTCCCATCATCATTATGATCATCCATACCTGCGAGGAGTGTGACAATCCCATGGATAAAATGAGAACACGATCTTGCGTACCGTCGCTTTTTATTCTCGCCGTGCTGGCCCTGTTTACCGTGGCGTCGTCTGCCGGGGCCCAGGAGGCGGCAACCAAGCAGAGGCCCGCGGTCTCCTTTCCCCATGAGATGCATTTCGATGTGGCCGATGACTGCCTCTCCTGCCATCACGATTATCAGGACGGGGAGAATGTCCTCGACGAGGACCTGCTCATGGAGACGGAGCCCGACGAGACCATGGAACTCGACAGCATCAACCGGGAAGAACTCAGCGCTGTCTCTTGCATCGCCTGCCACAACGACGATGCGAAAACAGGGCCCATGGACGCCTATCACAACCAGTGCATCTCCTGCCATGAGGCGGAAAAAGCCGGGCCGGTCATGTGCGGCGAGTGCCATGTGAGGCCAAAAGGGCTTGAATAACGGACGATGCCGACGGGAAGGCTCTTTCGTCGGTATGTGGATCACGCCAGATGACAGCCCCATCCCAAGGTGGGGTTGAGACAACTTATAATTGGGAGGGAACCGTGGTTAAAGCCAAGAGAAAACCGTTGGAAGAGATCGCAGATGCCATATCCCCGTACGGCAAGGTGTTGACCGTGGGGTGCGGCGGTTGCGTATCGGTGTGTCTGGCCGGAGGGCAGCGGGAAGTTTACGAACTTAATGCCGAGCTTGAGCTGACGCTCAAGGGGAGCGGCACCTCCAAACAGTTAGGCAACTACACGGTGGAACGTCAGTGCAACATGGATCTGATGCAGGAACTCGACGACATTGCCGACGGCTACGACTGCATACTCTCCATGGCCTGCGGGGCCGGGGTGCAGCTCATGGCCGAGCGCTACCCGGACAAGCCGGTGTTCCCGGCGGTCAACACCATGTTCATCGGGGTGGACCGGAGCCTGGGCATGTACGAAGAGAAGTGCCGGGCCTGCGGTGAGTGCGTGCTGGCCTACACCGGTGGTATCTGCCCGGTGACCCGATGCGCCAAGGGGCTGTTCAACGGGCCCTGCGGGGGCACCAACAACGGCATGTGCGAGGTGAGCCAGGAGATTCCCTGTGCATGGCTGGACATCTATGAGCGGCTCAAGGCCCAGGACCGTCTGGACGATATCCTGAAGCTCCAGCAGGTGATGCAGTGGCAGAACCAGATGCAGCGCACCGTGGTCCAGCCCAAGTACGAGAAACGCTATTACAAGTGATGCCTTGTTGCACGGGGCCTTTACCCGATGCGTGTCATCGGCTCCGGGCACCGGTGAAAAGGGCGTCCCTTTTCACGCAGACGTCAACCCATTGAAAAGGAAAGTGGGGCTCTCATGTATGATTTTATAAGGGGTCCGATGGTCTGGATTTCCATTGCGATCTTCTTCGCTGGCATCATCTGGCAGGTGGTTCGGTTTCTCTCCCTCTCCCGCTCGGTCGAGGATCCGAAGCTGAAGCGTCCGGCCGGCCTGGCGGCCGAGGTGCCGCCTGCCGGGGCAGGGGGATTTTTCCATGCCCTGAAGCTCTCCATTTTTAAGACGAGCCCGGGAATGATCATCGTCACCACGGTGTTTCACTTCTGTCTTGTGGCTGTGCCGCTGACCCTTCTGGGGCACAACATCCTCATCGAGCGGGCCATCGGGTTCTCCCTGTTCTCCCTCAGCGAGCGAACATCGGATATTCTCACTGTGGTCTTCCTGCTCTGCGGCGCCTTTTTTCTCTACCGCAGGCTCTTTTTGCCCCGGGTGCGGATCATCACCAGCGGGTACGATTACCTGATGCTGCTTCTGGCCACGGCGCCCTTCATTACGGGGTTTCTCGCCTACCACCAGGTACTCGATTACAAGCTGATGATCGTTTTGCATATCCTGGCCGGTGAGGCCATGCTGATCCTGGCGCCCTTTACGAAATTTGTCCACATGGTCTACTTCTTTGCGGTGCGCTTCACCGTCAGGAGTGAGTGGGCACTGGGCAGCGGCAACAGAAACTGGTAGCCCCCACAGGGCTCCCTTCCATACGGAGAGTCGACATGTTCAAAAAAAACACAGCCGGGGTCGATACCGACCTGATCAAGAAACGGCTCGACAGCAGAAAGGCGAAGATGAAGCTTTCCCTGGCCGCTTGTGCCCATTGCACCCTCTGCGCCGAGAGCTGCTTTCTCTTCAACGCCAGGGACAAGGATCCCACCTACATGCCCTCCTACAAGTTCATCAACTCCATCGGGGTGCTGTACAAGAAAAAGGGGATGGTGGACCGGGCTACCCTGCAGGATATCCGCGATGTGGTGTGGGAACGGTGTGTGCTCTGCACGCGCTGCTACTGTCCCTTCGGCATCGACATCCCGGAAATGCTCGCCTTTGCCCGCACCATCTGTCGCGAGCAGGGCGTCTTTCCAGATTTTGAGAAAGAGCAGAAACACGCGGGTTAACAGACACGTCGATATGGCTTGATCTATTCTTGTGCGAGGCCATGGAAACGTAACACACAGCGAAGGAATGTGCCGATATGAAATCAGGAAGCAATCTTGAAAAAATTCTCGCAGCAGGACACTTTGCATTCACCGGCGAGCTGGGTCCCCCACGCGGTTCCAATGTCGAGCATGTCAAGGAGAAAGCCCAGCACCTGGTCGGCCATGTGGATTCTGTGAACATCACCGATAACCAGACCGCCATGGTCCGTATGTCCAGCTGGGCCGCCGCGCTGCTGGTCAACGAGATGGGTCTGGAACCCAACTACCAGATGGTCTGCCGCGACCGTAACCGCCTGGCCATCCAGGCCGATGTCTTAGGGGCGTCGGCCATGGGAATCCGCAACATGCTCTGCCTCACCGGCGACCACCAGATGTTCGGGGACCACCCCAACGCCAAGGGGGTCTTTGATATCGATTCCATTCAGCTCATCAACACGGTGAAGACCATGCGCGATGAAGGCACCTTCCTCTCCGGCGAGGAGATCGACGTGCCCCCGAAGATGTTCATCGGCGCCGCGGCCAACCCCTTTGCCGACCCCTTTGAGTGGCGGGTCCACCGCCTGGCCAAGAAGGTGGAGGCCGGGGTCGACTTTGTCCAGACCCAGTGTGTCTACAACATGGACAAGATGCGGGAGTGGGTGAAGCAGGCCGTGGACATGGGCCTCACCGAAAAGGTACACATCCTGGCCGGTATTACCCCCATGAAGAGCGTGGGTATGGCCAAATACATGAAGAACAAGGTGCCTGGCATCGAAGTTCCCGACGAGCTCATCAAGCGGCTCCAGGGTGCGGGCAAGGGCAAGGTGGCCGAAGAGGGCATCAAGATTGCCTGCGAGCAGATCGAGGAGTTCAAGGAGATGAAGGGCGTGGATGGCGTGCACCTCATGGCCATCGAGTGGGAACACAGGGTGCCGGAGATTGCCGAACGCGCCGGTGTGCTTCCCAGGCCTGTCGTCGAGTAGCGGGTGTGTGCATGATGTGAGTGTCCAGACAACCACCGGAATAAATGATAAGGCCGCGATGCAATAGGAAGACCGTTGTACGCGGCCTTTTTTTTGATGGAGCCGACTCACTGTGTATCCGGACAAACGAGATGGAACCATACGGGCCATTGAGGAGAAGAAGCGAAACCTCATGCTGGTTTCGCAGGATCTTCGGGTGATCGCCACCAACTTCAGGCCGGGCCTCCGCCGGACGGCATGAGCGCCGGCCGCCATGAGCTTCTCTACCGGCGGGACCTGCCCTGCAGTCCCTGCCTTGCCGTGGAGGTCTTCCGCACGGGCATGCGCGCGGTTCGGAAGGTGGATGCGGTGGACGGCAAGGCGGTCCATGAGGCCTGCCACTATGCCTACCCCCTCTACAGCGGGGATGAGGTGGCCTATGTGGTGCTGCTGGACTACGATGTCTCTTCCTTTGAGGAGATGGAAGAGGACCTCATGCGTTCCAACGCGTTTTTGAAGAACCTCATCAACAGCGCCGTGGACGGGGTCATCGCCGCCGACATGCAGGGGCACATCGTGATCTTCAACGATGCGGCCTCGGACATCTGCGGGTTTCCCGTTTCCGAAGCCCTGGACGGCATGAACATCCGCAAGGTCTACCCACCGGGTGTGGCCGAGGAGATCATGAAGAAGATGCGCGGCACGGAATACGGCGGGCCGGGCATGGTCAAGGCCCTTCCGGTGGACGGAATGAACAAGGACGGGGCGCGTGTGCCCATCAACCTTGATGCGGCCATTGTCTACGAAGAGGGCAGGGAGGTGGCCACCATCGGGTTTTTCCGGGACATGCGCGAGGTTCTGCGCATGGAGGCCGAGCTGAAAGGGACCCAGCTCCAGCTCCTCCAGGCCGAAAAGATGGCCTCCCTGGGGAAGCTTGCCGCAGGGGTGGCCCACCAGATCAACAACCCCTTGGGGGGCATCCTGCTCTTTGCCCGGCTTCTCCTGGAGGAGTACGACCTTCCCGAGGAAGCCCGGCAGGATGTGAACCGGATCCTGCGCGACGCAGGCCGGTGTCGGGACACCGTGCGGGAACTCCTCGAATTTGCCCGGCAGACCCGGCGGGAGATGGCCCCCCTGGACATCAACCGGGCCATCAGGCGGACCCTCTACCTCCTGGAGAGCCAGACCATCTTCCAGAACATCGAGATCGTTTCGGAGCTGGACCCCTCCCTTCCCCAGGTGCTGGCCGACGGCCAGCAGATGAATCACCTGTTCATGAACATCATCTTGAATGCCGCCGATGCCATGGACAACGAAGGCACCCTCACGGTGAAAAGCGGCGTGGCCGAAAACGGCCGCGTGTTCGCCGAGGTGTCCGACACGGGTTCCGGCATTCCCGGGGAGCTTCTCGAACGGATTTTTGAGCCTTTTTTCACCACCAAGGCGGCCGGTGAGGGCACGGGCCTGGGGTTGAGCCTGGCATACGGGATTGTTGAGAGCCATGGGGGAAGCATTACCGCGTCCAACAACGAAGGCAACGGGGCAACCTTCCATGTGGAGATTCCCTGCAGCCCGCCACAAGGGGAGCCATGAAGACCATGGATGAAGATGCCGTCAAGGTCTTGATCATCGATGATGAGGAGGACATCCGGGAAGGGTGTCGGCGTTCGCTTGCCAAGGTGGGGTGCGAGGTGTACACGGCGGCGGACGGTGGTAATGGCCTTGAGATCCTGGGCGCGGAGGCCCCCAGGGTGGTCTTCCTGGATCTGAAGATGCCGGGCATGGACGGCATGGAGGTGCTGGCCGTGATCCGGGAGACGGCTCCGGCCTGCCTGGTGATCATCATGACCGGGTTTGCCACGGTGGAGTCTGCCATCATGGCCATGAAGAGCGGGGCCTACGACTTTATCGCCAAGCCCTTCGAGCCCGAGCAGCTGCGCCTGGTGGCCGGTCGTGCCCTGGCCCATATCCGGGTGGTGCGGCGGGCCGAAGAACTCAAACGGGAGCGGGAACGCACCCTGGCGGACCTGGGGACGGAGCAGAGCCGGGTGGCGGCGATTCTGGAATCTCTGCCCAACGGGGTGGTGGTGACCAATGCCTTCGGCATGGTGGTGCTGATGAATTCGGTGTTCCAGCGCCTCTTTGCCGGGGGGGCGCCCTTGAGGTCCCCGGATCACATCTCACGCTATATCGAGGAGGCCGAGTTCTGCCTCTGGATCAACAGCATCTCCACCGGGGTGTTCATGACCGACGGCAAGATTCCCTCGTGCGAGCTCCAGGTGGCGGACAAAGGTTTTTTCCTTGCCCGGGGCCAGCATGTGCTCTCGGCCGAGGGGGAGTGCCTGGGGGCCGTGGTGACCCTCACAGACATCACCGATCTCAAGACCTTTGACCAGATGAAGTCCGAGTTTGTCTCCAAGGTCTCCCATGAACTGCGCTCTCCCCTGACGGCCATCTGTGAGCAGCTCAGTATGGTGGACGAGGAGGCTGGGGCGGCCCTGGGGGAGGAGAACCGGGGCATGGTGCGCAGGGCCCGGGACAAGGCAGGGGCGTTGATCTCCCTCATCGGCGATCTCCTGGACCTTCAGCGCATCGAAGGAGGGGCCGAGTTTACCCACCCCCGTGAGGTGGAACCCGCGGGTCTTCTCACCTCCATGGTGGACTTTTTAAGGGCCCGTGCCCAGGCGCAGGGGGTTTCCCTGACCCTTGCCCTCCCCGAAGAAGAGTTGCCCGTGCTTTTCGCTGACCCCACGGCCCTTGAGAGTATCTACGGCAACCTTATCACCAACGCCATCAAGTACACGGGCAGCGGGGGCCATGTGACGGTGTCCGTGTCCGTGCCGGAGGGAGGCGGGCTTTGCGTGGCCGTCACCGACGACGGCTTCGGCATCGAAGAAAAGCACCTGGAAAAGATTTTTGACAAGTTTTACCGCATCAAAGATGATAAAAGGCGGTTTATCGTAGGGACGGGGCTCGGGCTTTCCATTGTCCGCCAGCTGGTGGACGGACTTGCCGGGGCCGTGGAGGTGACGAGCCGGCCGGGAGTGGGCAGCACCTTTACCGTCACGCTTCCAGACAAATACCAGGTTGCTGCAGAGGATGCATGAACCCTAAAAACCCCTTTAGAAACGAAAACGTTGAGGGCTATATCACTGAGTTGGGGCGGGCCGCCACCCGCATGGAGCGACTCATGCGAGAGCTTCCCACCACAGACCCTTCGGTGCTCGGGGAGTTGCACAGCCTCTCCATGGAAATTGAGCGGATGGTGGTGGAGGAACCCGGCAGGGAACGCCGATCCATGTTTGTGGACCAGGTCAGACGAAAAGCGATGTATCAGAGGCAGCGTTACATGAAAATGGCCCATGCGGGCTCTCTCCGGAATCCCTGAGACGTCCGTCTCACAGCCAGCGCTTTCCGAAATGCGGGATGGACTTTTCAGGGCAAGTCGGGTATATCCATTTTTTGCCGCCTGTAAAAAAACGACAGGCGGCAGGTGAACAAAGTTCTGTGTGTTTATGTAGGTATTTTTGTGTATTTTGTGACCATTGGTCGTTTCGGAGGGAATTATGATTAAGGAAAGAGTCGAAGACGGAATTGTCATTATCACCCTGTCCCATGGTGCCACCAACTCCATTACCCTTGACACCCTGCGCCAGATGGATGCCATCGTCAAAAAGGTCAACGAAGATGACGCCTTGAAGGGCATTGTCCTGACCGGGGATGGCCGCTTTTTCTCCAGCGGGTTCCACCTCCCCGATTTCATCGGGTTTCAGTCCCACGAAGAGGCCGTGGCCTGGTTCGAGGAGGAGGAGGAGCTTCTCACCAATTTCTTCACCTGCGAAAAGCCCGTGGTCTCCGCCATCAACGGCCACTGCGCCGCCGCCGGCCTCATCTGGTCCTTTGCCGCCGACTACCGCCTGGTCAAGAACCATCCCAAGATTCGCATGGGCATGAGCGAGATCAAGATCGGCCTGCCCCTGTCCATTGCCCAGTACCACGTGGTCCGCTTTGGTCTCAACGACGACCGCACCTACCGCAACGTCATGTTCTTCGGTGAGATGGTGGGCGTGGAGAAGGCCCTTGAGATCGGCATGGTGGACGAGATCGTGGAAGAGGATCAGCTGGTGGAACGCGCCAAGCAGATCGTCACCTCCTGGATCGACACCCCCAACCGGCCCTTCCTGGTCATGAAGAAGATGATGCGTCAGGACACCGCCGACAGCATCCGCAGCCGCCTGGCCAGCGAGCCCTGGCGAGCCGGTTTCGACATCTTCACCAAGCCGGAAGTGCGCGGCACCCTTGAATTCGTTCAGTCCATGATGGACGGCAAGAACTGATTCCTGGGGACGGCGGGGAAAACATGGGCACCCCTTGCAGGCGCCGTGATTTTTTCCGCTGCCCTCTGCCACACGGATGGGAATAGACAAGATTGACTCAAGGCGAGGGCTTCGAAGCCCTCGCCATGCCGGGCAACGGGTCGCTGTCACCTGCCTTTGGCATGGCGCCATGGCCTTCACAGGGGCTGGCCGCCCATTGCCTGACCGACCGTTTTTTCCCGGGCCCGACATCAAGGTGCGAGATGCGTGAGGTTGAACCCGGAAAGGCGTTTGTGTTGCGTGACCACGCAAGGCTCATAGCGCGTAAGTATGTGTCGGCTGTGCTCACGGTGACCGTCATCGTGATGCTCAGCACCATGATGGGGTTTGGGGAGGGCTTTGCCACCAATTTCATCATCGGGCAGTGCGTGGGGACCTGTGCCTTCGCCTTTACCTTCACCGCCCTGGTGTGCCTCCGGTGGAAGGGCCCCCTGGCTCAGATGACTGGGGCTGCCCTTGCCATGGCGGCCGGTGCCTGCACCGGCATCATCCTGGGGGCGTTTTTTTCGGGAAAGGATCTGTTTTTCTACCTCCCGGAGAGGAGCGAACTCATCGTCCAGGTGGTGATCTTAACCGTCATGGGCGGCTCCCTGTTCCGGTTTATCCTCAACTCCCAGGAAAAGATCAGGCAGGCGGGGGAGCGGATCCAGCGGGAGAAGATCAAGCGCCTCACCATCGAGAAAAAGGTGGTGGAGACCAACCTGCGCATGCTCCAGGCTCAGATCGAACCCCACTTTCTCTTCAACACCCTCTCCAATATATTGAGCCTTCTGGACACCGATGTGGACCGTGGCAAGGTGATGATCAGCGATCTCATTGCCTACCTGCGCATCTCCCTGTGCACGAGCCGGGAGGAGATGGCCACCATCGGCCAGGAGATGGAGATGATCCGGGCGTATCTGGACATCTTCAAGATCAGGATGGGGGAACGGCTCTCCTACGAGATTGACGTCCCCGATTCCCTGAGGTGCATCCCCTTTCCCCCCATGCTGATTCAGCCCCTGGTGGAAAACGCCGTCCGGCACGGTCTGGAGCCACGCATCGAAGGGGGGGATATCCGTGTCACCGCCTCGCATCGCCCGGGGGCCCTGCGCATCGACGTGGCCGATTCCGGCCTGGGGTTCCACGAAGGCAGCCACTGGGGAGTGGGTCTTACCAATATCAAGGAACGGCTCGACACCCTCTACGACGGCAAGGCCAGCCTTCGCCTGGGGGAACAGGCCCAACGGATTTCTGGCCACCATTGAGGTGCCCCATGGGACAGGTTAAAGCCATCATCGCAGACGACGAGGAGCAGCTCGTCATCTATCTGGAGTCCATGCTTTCCCGGATCTGGCCGGAGCTGAAGATCTGCGGCAGGGCCGGAAACGGCCGGGACGCCCTTGCGCTCATCGAAGCCCACGCCCCGGATATTGCCTTTCTCGACATCAAGATGCCCGGCCTCACCGGCATGGAGGTGGCGGCGCGGTGCGGTGGCTCCACCCGGGTGGTGTTCATCACGGCCTTTAATCAGTATGCGGTGGATGCCTTTGAAAGCGGGGCCATGGATTACCTTCTAAAGCCCGTCACCAATGCCCGCCTGGAAAAAACCGTCACCCGCCTGAAAAAACGGGTGGCCAAGACGCCGCCCCCTGCCGAACTCACGGCGGCCATCGAAGAGGTGATCCGGGCCGTGGGCCGGTCGGCCCCCGCACCCTGCCTGAAGTGGATCAAGGCCCAGCATCGGGACAGCATCCGCCTGATTTATGTCAATGACGTGATCTACTTCAAGTCCAGCGCCAAATACACCTCCGTGCTCACCGCCGAAGGGGAGTCCCTTATCAAAAAGCCCATCAAGGAGTTGAGCGAGGAGCTGGATCCCGAGACCTTCTGGCGCATTCATCGCGGCACCATCATCAATGCCGGGTGCATCGACAAGATCAGTCACTCCCTCACCGGCCGCCTTGCCGTCAAGCTGAAGGGCTCTTCAGAAATCCTCACCGTCAGTCGCAGCTATTCCCACTTATTCAAGCAGATGTAGCAGGGGCCTCTCCTGATTCGGCACTGCTTTAAAGAGGTGCCGCGCAATGGATCTGTTTCTTTCCTTCTCTATGACAATGCGCCGAAGTTGGTTTGTTTTTCCAAATGAATAACGGTGAATGTAAATTCATTGTGGCTGCATGATAAACATCGTTTGTCATAATATACAGTCGGCTGTCAGAGTATACGACCATTCGTCGCTTTCCATTTCCCAGCCCCTTCTCTCCCTCCGTAGGATCCAAAAACCGTGTGAACTGTTTTTACTCGCCTATCATGATTGTCAACAAAATATACACGTAGGAGGGATTTATGGTTAGAAAGATCAGTAAAGCTGCGGTTATCGGTTCTGGTATCATGGGCGGCGGAATTGCCGCACTCCTCGCCGGTGCCGGGGTGAAGGTCCTGCTCCTGGACATCGTTCCCTTTGACCTTTCGGATGAAGAGAAAAACGATCCCGCAGCCCGTAACCGCATTGTCAAGGCGGGCATGGACGGTGCCCTGGCGGCTCAGCCCCCGCTTTTCTACAACAAGAAAGACGCAGGGCTCATCGAGATCGGTAACCTCACCGACGACTTCGACAAACTGGCTGATTGCGACTGGATTTGTGAAGTGGTCGTGGAGAACCTGAAGATCAAGCAGGAGCTTTTCAAGCGCATCGAGGGCATCCGAAAGCCCTCCTGCATCGTGAGCTCCAACACCTCGGGCATCCCTCAAGGCGATCAGCCAGGGCCTGAGCCCCGAGTTCAAGACCGACTTTCTCGGCACCGGTTCCAACCCCGTTCGCTGGATGCATCTTCTGGAGCTGATCCCCGGGGAAGAGACCGCCCCCGAGGTGCTCCGCTTTATGGAGCGTTTCGGTGAGATCAACCTTGGCAAAGGCATTGTCTGGGCCAAGGACACCCCCAACTTCATCGGCAACCGCATCGGCATCCAGGGCATGGGCAAGATCATGCAGGAGGTGGTGAAGCAGGGGTTGACGCTGGCCGAGGTGGACGCCCTGTTCGGTCCGGCCATGGGCCGGCCCTCCAGCGCCATCTTCGGCACCGCCGACCTGGTGGGCCTGGATACCATGGCCCATGTCATGGAAAACTCCTATGACCTCTGCCCCGACGACGAAGAGCGTCAGACCCACGTGCTCCCCGAGTTCGTCACCACCATGGTGGAGAAGGGCTGGCTGGGGAACAAGACCAGGGGCGGCTTCTTCAAGAAAGAGAAGAACGCCGACGGCAAAAAGGTCAAGCTGATGCTCGATCCGGCCACCTGCGAGTACGTAGAATTCGTCAAGGCTGACTTTCCCTGCCTCACCGCGGCCAAGGCAGCGTCCACCCCTGCTGAAAAGATCAAAGCCGTTGTTTACGGCGACGACAAGGGCGCTAAGTTTGCCTGGGACTGCTCGGCCAACGGCCTCATCTACGCCGCCAACCGGATCCCGGAGATTGCCGCCTCCGTGGTGGAGATCGACAACGCCATGAAGTGGGGCTACGCCGTTGAAACCGGCCCCTTTGAGACCTGGGACCTGGTGGGTGTCAAAGAGTCCGTTGCCCGTATGGAAAAAGACGGCCTGCCCGTTCCTGAGAAGGTCAAGGCCATGCTGGCCGCAGGCAACGACTCCTTCTACAAGGTGGAAAACGGGCGCCAGTATTTCTACGACTTTGCCACCGAGAGCTACCAGCCCGTGAAGCTCAGCGAAACGGCCCTTTCCCTTGCCACCTGCAAGGCCGACGGCAAGGTGGTCAAGAGCTGCCCGTCCGTCTCCCTGGTGGACATCGGCGACGACGTCTTCTGTGTGGAGTTCACCACCAAGATGAACGCCCTGAACCGTGAGATCATCGAGTTCATGGGTGAAATCAAGGAGTTTGCCCAGGAGAACGCGGCAGGCATCGTCATCGGCAACCAGGCCGGCGGCATGCCCGGGGCTTTTTCCGCCGGTGCCGACCTCGACTACGTCCTGGGGCTTTGCAAAGGCAAGAAATTCGCGGAAATGGACGAGTTTCTCACCCTGGCCCAGAACGGCATCAAGGAGATCCGGTATGCCAACGTTCCGGTGGTGGCGGCTCCCTACGGCATGACTCTGGGCGGTGGCTGCGAGGTGTGCATCGGCGCGGCCGACAAGATCGTGGGTGCCGCAGACCTCATGATGGGCCTCGTGGAGATGGGCGTGGGGCTCCTGCCCGCAGGCGGCGGTTGCACCAACCTCTGGAAGAAGTTTGTTTTTGCCCTGCCCGATCCCGTTCAGAAAGACACGGATCTCTCCAAACTTTTCGTGCCGGTCTTCATGGCCATCGGCATGGCCAAGTACTCCATGAGCGCCAAACAGTCCTTCAGCCTCGGCCACATGCATCCCTGGGCAGACCGCATCGTCATGAACCGCGACCTGCTCATCGGCGAGGCCAAAAAAGAGGTCCTGGCCATGGTGGATGCCGGGTACGCACCGCCCGTGAAGAAGCCCGTTCCCGTTATGGGTGAGGCCGGTACCGGCATGATCCACGCCCAGATCTACAACATGCTGAAGGGCGGTTTCCTGAGCGAGCACGACGCTCTCATCGCCACCCGCATCGCAACGGTCATCTCCGGCGGCTCCGTCAAGGAGGGCACGGCCATCGACGAAGACGTCATGTACAAGCTGGAGCGGGAAGCCTTTATCGACTTTGCCCAGGAAGAAAAAACCATCGCCCGTATCGAGCACATGCTCAAGAAAGGCGCTCCCCTGCGCAACTAAGGGGACCCTTGGCGTGCGCTTTAAGCGCAGCCTGCGTGAAGCGACCAAGTAGATGAAAAAAAACGACACCAGGTAAGGAGTGACATATGCGCGAAGTTTATATCGTTGAATCCGTACGAACCCCCGGATGCAAAAACAAGAGAGGGCAGTTCAAGGAGACCCGTCCCGAAGACCTCCTCTCCTTTATCATGAAGGCCTGTGTGGAGAGGGCCGGCGTCGACCCCAAGGAGATCGACGACGTCATGTGCGGGTGCGCCTTTCCCGAAGCGGAGCAGGGGCTCAACATCGGCCGCGTGGCCAACCAGATGGCCGGATTCCCCGAGTCGGTCTCCGGGGCCACCGTCAACCGGTTCTGTTCCTCGGGCATCGAGGCCATCGCCCTGGCCCATTTACGCATCGCCGCCGGGTGGTCCGAGGTGACCCTGGGGGCCGGTATCGAGTCCATGACCTACGTTCCCATGGGGGGCAACAAACCGCGCCCCCACGCCGAGTTTGCCGCCACCAATCCCGAGATGTACATCTCCATGGGCGTGACGGCCGAGAACGTGGCCGATCGTTACGGCATCACCCGACAGGAGTGTGACGAGTTTGCCGTACGGTCTGTATCCAAGGCTGCCAAGGCCCAGGAGGAAGGGTGGTTCACTGAGATCGTCCCCACCCCGGCCTACAACTTTGTGCTTGGCGAAAACGGGACCTATGAGAAGAAAGAGTTCATCGTGGACAAAGACGATGGTGTCCGTGCCGGTACCACTGTAGAGGGCATCGCCCGTTTGAACAGCCCCTTCAAGGCCGGTGGGGTGGCCACGGCGGCCAACTCTTCCCAGACCACGGACGGCGCTGCCGCCACCCTCCTTGCCAGCAAGGAGGCCTGCGAAAAGTTCGGCTTGAAACCCCTGGCCAGGCTCGTGGGCTACGCCGTTGCCGGGTGCAAGTCCGATGAGATGGGGGTCGGCCCCAAGTACGCCATTCCCAAGGTTCTGGAGCAGACCGGCTTCACCCTGGACGACATCGACGTCATTGAGCTCAACGAGGCCTTTGCCACCCAGTCCCTTCACTGCATCAAGGAGCTGGGCCTCGACGAATCCAAGATCAACCTCAACGGCGGCGCCATTGCCCTGGGCCACCCCCTGGGCTGCACCGGCGCCAAGCTCACCGCCACCCTGCTGGCCAACATGAAGCGGGTGGGGGCCAAGCGCGGCATTGTCTCCATGTGCATCGGAGGCGGCATGGGCGCTGCCGGTGTGTTTGAACTTGTCTAGACTGTTGTGTCCGCCTCGGCGGGCATGAAAGGGCTTCTACGAAGATGCGGAAAGGGGCCGGACACCTCTTTCCGCATCTTTTTGGTTCCTTAAGACCGAAGCCCGGTCTGGCAAGGGACCGGAACGCCATGGACAGGAAACATCACGGATTCCTTCCGCGCATATATTCAAAAGCCTGATTCCCTTCTGTGTGTATGTGGATTTTTCTTAACATGGTGCTTCGGTCCGTTTTTTTGCTCAAGGTTCTATGATTCCCTGCGGTTGGAGAGGGCTTGGGTTTGCTTCCAATGCACGTGCTTTGCTCATAAACCGATGCCGGTGAGGTGTCTGGACGCTGTTTTTACTTGTCGGATGCTCTTTTTTTTGATTGTGTATTACGCATGTGTAATAAAATAGGCTAAGGGCTAAGGGCTAAGGGCTAAGGGCTAAGGGCTAAGGAGAGAGAGATGGGCGAGTGGAAGAAGACGGGGTGTGTGTTGTGTGCGCAGAACTGCGGGCTTGAGGTGCAGACCGAGGGGCATCGCATTGTGAAGGTCCGTGCCGACAAGGAGAACGTGAGGAGCCGGGGGTACATGTGCCGGAAGGGTGCCAACGTGGCCTTTCACCAGAACCACGAGGGGCGGTTGACCCAGCCCCTGAAGCGCACAGAAAACGGGTTTCAGGAGATCTCCTGGGAGCAGGCGTTTTCCGAGATCGGCTCCAGGCTCCGGGGGATCGTGGACGAGCATGGGCCAAAGTCTTACGCGTACATGGGGGGAGGGGGGCAGGGCTGCCATTTTGAGGCGGCCTTCGGCATGACCCTCATGAAGGCTGTGGGTTCCAAGTTTTCCTACAACGCCCTGGGCCAGGAGCTCACCGGATATTTTTGGGCCTGCGGTCGCATGATGGGGCGCCAGAACCGTTTTGCTATTCCCGATGAGCATCATGCAGAGATGATCCTGGGCATCGGCTGGAACGGCATGGAGAGTCACCAGATGCCCAGGGCTCCTCTGGTGCTGAAGGAGTTTTCAAAGAACCCGGACAAGTTTTTGGCCATTATCGATCCCCGGAAATCCGAGACAGCCCGGGTTGCCAACCTGCATATCCCGGTGCGGCCCGGCACCGATGCCCTGCTGGCCAGGGCCATGATAGCCATCATTCTGGAGAAGGGATGGGAAAAACGCGATTACCTTGATGCGTATTGCACAGGTTTTGCCGACATCGAGCCCTGGTTCCGCGGATTCGATATCAACGGGGCCCTTGCCGTGTGCGAGGTCTCCTATGATGATGTCCTTGCCCTGTGCGAAAAACTGGCGACCCTGAAGTGGTGCATGCACTTTGACCTGGGGGTTTACATGAACCGCCACAGCACCCTCACCAGCTACCTTTACATGCTCCTGGCGGCTGTGTGCGGCCGATGCGGGGTGGCAGGCGGCAACGTCATTCCGGGTACCATCGTGCCTTTGGGCAGCCACACCGACGAGCGGGACGAAAAGAACTGGCGCACCGTGGAGACCGGGTTCCCCGCTTTGAATGGGGCCTACCCTCCCAACGTCATGCCCGAGGAGATCCTTTCGGATCATCCCGAGCGACTCCGGGCGGTGCTCTGTTCCGGGTCCAACCCCCTGAGGAGCTATGCGGACACCACGGCCTACGAAGAGGCTTTCAAAAAGCTCGACCTGCTGGTGGTCTCGGAGCTTGCCATGACGGAGACGGCCGAGCTGGCCCATTACGTGCTTCCGGCCAAGAGCGGTTACGAGTCCTACGATGGCACCTTTTTTCCCTGGAACTATCCGGAAGTCTATTTTCAGATGCGTCCCCCCGTGGTGACGGCCAAGGGGGACCCCAAGGAGGTTGGGGAGATCTACACCGGCATCGCCGAGGCTGCCGGGTACATTCCCGAGATCCCTGCCTATGTGTACAAGGCGGCCAAAAAAGACCGGAAAACCTTTGCCGCGGCTCTGTTCAGTTTTGCTTCCAAAAACAATAAAGCCATGAAGGTGCTCCCCTTTGTGCTGGCCAAAACCTTAGGGAAAGAGCTGGGTTCAGCCAACCTGGCGGCCCTCTGGGGGATCACCCTGGCCATGCCCAAGACCAACCGGAAGAACGCGGCCCGGGCCGGGTTTGGCCTGCCCAAAGCCTGGCAGACCGCCTTGAACCCTGTCAATTTCGCAAAGGCCCTTGCAGGCATGGTGCGGTATCGCGCCTTGGCCCCGGTGGCCCTTCTGACCCCGCAGATTGCCCAGAGTGAGGCGGTGTTCCAGGCCATTGTCGATCACCCCGGCGGCCTGTGGGTGGGCAAGATGGATCTGGACGGGAATCTGGCCGAGATCCGGCACCCTGACGGGAAGATGCATCTCCATGTCCCGGAAATGGATTCGTGGGTGAAGACCGTCACCCCCGAGGCCGAGGCCGCAGCCCTTGAAAGAACGAAGGAGGCCCCCCTTGTGCTCATGGCCGGGCGGCACACCTCAAACAACAGCAACACCCTCATGCGCGATCCCGCCTGGAACGAGGGAAGGCGCCCCTGCACGCTGGCCATGCATCCGGCGGATGCTGAGCGGTTCAACCTGACGGACGGCCAGATGGTGACGATCACCACCGAGGCGGCCTCCGAGGTGATTGAACTGGAGATCACCGACCACATGCGCGAAGGCCAGGTGGCCATTCCCCATGGGTTCGGCCTTGTGCACAACGGAGAGGCCTTTGGTGTGAATGTCAACCGCCTCACCAAGAATACCCACAGGGATTCCTTTGCCGCAACACCCCTGCACCGCTACGTGCCTTGCAGGGTGGAGGCTGTGTAGGAAAAAATCTGGCCTTGAGTCTGTACGAGGTAGGTAGTATACAAAAGATGCTTTTTTATGTCTCTGGCCTACCTTGGTGACTCTGTGGATGATTCTAATTCCTGTTCTGATGAGAGGTTTTTTATGACAATTCGTGGGTATTCGTTTGACGGGTATGTGGATGAGGTGAAGGCATTTCACGGTCATGTGGCCCCGGGGATGGTGGCCGGCGGCTTTATGGTGGAGCTGGCTTTGTCCCGCCTGCCGGACGGCGGGCTCTACGATGCGGTGAGCGAGACCCGGGCCTGTATTCCGGACGCGGTTCAGCTCCTCACCCCCTGCACCATCGGCAACGGATGGCTCAAGATTGTCCCCACCGGGCGTTTCGCCCTTTCGCTTTACGACAAGCATACCGGCAAGGGTGTGCGGGTGGCCCCCGATTACGATATCCTGGATCAGTGGCCCCAGTTTAAGGCCTGGCTGCTCAAGCTGGTGCCCAAAAGAGAGCAGGACACCCCTGCGTTGATGAATGAGATCAGGGAAGGGGGCATCTCCCTGTTTACCTGTGAGCCTGTTTCCCTGGACCCCTCGTTTCTGGGCGGCAAGAAAAAGCACGTGAGCCATATCCACCGCTGCTCCCTTTGCGGCGAGGGGTTCCGCTCTGTTGACCGGGCCGAGATCTGTCCGGCCTGTTCCGGGGAAGCGACCCTTTATGTCCGCAGCACCGAAGATGAGGTGACCCTGACCTCCACTGCCCTGGAAGAGGCCGTGGGCGGCCACGCCCTCCACGACATGACCCTCATCGTACCGCGTAAGCAAAAAGGGCCGGCCATCGTCAAGGGACAGCGCATCACCGATGCCGACGTGGAGGTCCTGAAGCGCATGGGAAAAAACAGGGTCTACCTCGAAGAGCAGAATCATCGGGAGAGCCTTGTCCACGAAGACGATGTGGCCATTGCCTTCGGCGATACCCTGGGCGGGGAGGGGGCGGTGGTTGCCGGGCCGCCCAAAGAGGGAAAAGTGGAGTTCCGTGCGGCGCATGACGGCCTGTTCTATGTCGATACCCAGCGGGTCAACAGGCTCAACTCCATGGCCAACGTGATTCTGTCCACCCTCCCTTCATGCACGCCTGTTTCCGGGGGACAGCTCCTTGCCGGGACCCGGGCCGTTCCCCTGTTTCTGTCTCGGCCCGAGTTTGCCCGGTGCATGGCCCTTGCCCATACGCCGCTATTTCATGTGGCTCCCTACATCATCCGTGAGGCAGGGGTCATTGTCACAGGCACCGAGGTCTACGAAGGCCGCATAAAGGACGGGTTCCTTCCCTACGTGGAGTCCATCCTCGGAACCTACGGGGCCGGTGTTGCCGCGTCTGCCTTTGTGCCCGATGAGCCTGCCCGGCTCGCCGCCGAGGTGACCCGTATGGCAGGGGAGGGGATCAAACTCATCATCACCACGGGCGGACTTTCCGTGGACCCTGACGATGTCACCCAGCGTGGCCTGGAAAAGGCGGGCGTCACCGTCACCTCTTCACGGTCTCCCGTTCTCCCTGGGGCCATGACGCTCCTTGGGAGCCTGGGGGATACCGCCGTGGTGGGAGTCCCCGCAGGGGCGCTGGCCTCGGAAAAGACAGCATTTGATCTGGTGCTGCCGCGGCTTTTGGCCGGCATGGACGTCACGCCCGAGGATGTGTACGCCATGGGGGTTGGCGGGCTGCTTGTCGGCGCATAACCAGAGAGTCGTCAAGCCGTTACCGAATCGGCCGTAAATCGACCCGTGGGGCGTCTGCATTATAATGATGACAGACGCTATGGCTGAACGCCTTCTTTTTTCTGATGCTCTTCACGTATTGACATGAACATGACCTGGACCCACCATCCCATGCCCGGCGGCGTGACCATAGAGGCCGCATGGAGCCCCTGCAGCACGCCGCAGCCCAAAGGATGTGTTGTGCTCTGGCCCTGCATGGGGGGCGATTGCCGCATGTATGCCATGCCCGTGGAGACCTTTGCGTCAGCGGGTTGGCATGTGCTTTTCTACAACCCGCGAGGCCATGGCGGGTCCACGGGGTATCTTTCCGTTGAAACGGCAGGGGAGGATTTGAAGCGCCTCCTGGACCGTTTTGATCTTTCCGGGCTGCCCCTCACCGCCATGGGGCACTCCGGCGCCTGTGCCGCATGGCTCAAGGCCTCGGCTGCCGGCCTCTCGGTGAAAGAATTTTTCTTTACGGCTCCGGTGCTCAATTCCCGCAGGTCCCTGTTTTACATGTACGAGACCGGGACCATCGGGGAGTTTGTCTTCGTAACCTCCCGTCTTGCCGCCGATCCTGCCCATTTCAAACGCATCCTAGCCGACACTGCCTGGCTGGACCCTAAGTATTGGCATGCACACAACTTGGAGCATGTCTTAAACGGGGGCAACGGCTCTTTTCCCATGGGCAGTTTCCTCCGTGAGCTTTTTATCCCCGGGGTCGATGCCATGCCAGAGCTGGAATGCCGGGAAGCTGATGTGACCATTTTTTTCCCGGCTCGGGACAACTGGTATCCCCACAGGGAAACCCTCGACGGGTGTTCGGAAAGGCTGACCGCCGTTGAGGTCCCTGATGCCGGGGATCATTACTTCTCAGGTGCGTGGTCGGCCGTGTGGTCGGAGACCGCACATCGGATGGCGATTCCGGCGGCCGGTTTCCTGTGAATAGGTTTTATCGCTTGAATAATGGCGATGTATTGCGTATATTTACAGAGTATTAGTGAAGGCCGTGTTGGTTTGTTTTACCCCTTTTTTTACCTGCGGGATGTCGTGTGGAATGCTGCCACACCCGCGGGTAGGTTTCCATCAAGCCGCCATGGACTCCCTCTCCATTTGGGGGGATGACCGGCAACGTCTTTCTGGTTCTGTCCATTCCATTGTCCGATACCTCTTTCTGTAGCCATTTCCATGGCTGGATCGTATCCCTGCGATCAGCACGAATGTATTCCCGATAAATCATCAACAAAGCGTTTGGCTCCCCACTTTATTGTGCGGGCGCCGGTTCAGGCGGACCGTGTCCGATTGCATGGCAATACCGATTGCTCAGTGTGCCTAAGGGGCTGATCATGGGATGCTCTGCTCCTCGGCCAATACGCGAGATTGTTTATTTGAATCCATCATTTCCTCAGAGGTGACGCTATGAAAATTATGGGATGGCTATGGGTGGGTATTGGGTTGTTGTTTCTTTCGGCACAGGCGGCCTTTGGCGGGGGGGTCTGGCTTTATGAGGCCGGGACACCGGATATGGGCACGGCCCAGGCCGGTCGCGCGGCCCTGGCAAATGATGCCTCCACGGCAAGTTTTAACCCGGCCGGCATGTCCCGCCTCGATCGGTCCCAGCTCATGCTCGCCCTGGTGGGACTGGAGGTCAAAGCCAAGTTTTCTTCGTATGAGTCGAGCAAGGGCGGGGGGGACGGCGGCGATGCCGGGGAGTTTGTTCCGATTTTTGGTTTTAATTACGTGCACAAGCTCAACGACGATGTCAGCCTGGGCATTTCCACCGGGTCCTACTTCGGCCTGGGGCTGGATTACGGTGCCAACTGGGCCGGGCGTTACTTTATCCAGGAGGCTGAACTCATCACCTATGCGGTCAACCCCGGGGTCTCTTACCGGGTCAATGATATGCTGTCCGTGGGGTTCGGCATCAGCCTGGTCTACGGAGAGCTGGACCAGAAGGTGGCCCTGGCCAATCTAGAGCCCGGAGCGGATGGCCAGCTGAGTATTGAGGAAGACGACACCGAATTTGGCTTCAACCTGGGCGTTCTCGTGGAGCCCATGGATAAGCTCCGCCTTGGGCTGACCTACCGTTCGGAGGTGGAGATGGAGTTCAAGGATTCTGCGACGTTGACCAATGTGGGACCGGGGTTGCAGGCGCTGCTGGAAAGCCTGGGGCTCGTTGGGAGCACCGTGGATCTGGGGTTGAATATTCCCCAGGCGATCATGGCCAGCGGGGTGTTTGAGCTTTCGGAGCAATGGGCAATTATGGCCAACGTCGGCTGGCAGGACTGGAGCGCCTTCGGACAGCAGACCCTGACGTTTCGTTCGAACACGTCCACGAGCCTGACCCAGGACCATGATTATGACGACACCTGGCACTTTGCCCTGGGTGCCCAGTACCGTTTTGACGACCCCTGGCTCTGGTCCTTTGGCATGGCCTACGACACCTCGCCCCTGGACAGAACCACACGAACACCGGATACCCCGCTGGATCGCCAGGTACGGATCGGTACCGGGATTCAGTATGATATCAACGCAGACATGACCGTGGGGGCGGCCTATGAGTTCATTGATGCGGGGGCGGCCAATATTGATCTTGAGAGCGAGCCCCTGCGCGGCACCCTTCGGGGTGATTACGCCACCAATGAGATCCATGCCTTTGCCGTGAATTTTAATTACAAGTTTTAAAAAGAGACCGGTCCTCCACAGAGGCGTCGAGGACCGGTGCCCGGACTCGGGAAAAGAGGCGGGATCAGAGCTGCGCTTCGGATGGCAGCTGGGGGGCGTTGCCATGGGCCGAAAAGGTGTCCATGGCAAACAGGGCCCTTTCCGACGGCGTGCGTTGGGTGTGGCGTTCACCGTCAATGCAGGTGACCCTGGGCTGGATACCGGTGCCGTTGGCAATCTGGATGGCAAGGCCGGGCCTGGCATTCAATTCCAGGATCATGGGGCCTTTGGTGCTGTCCAGTACAATGTCCACACCGAGGTACCCCAGGTCGGTGATGTCGTAACACCGGGCTGCCAGCTCTGCAAATTTGGGCCAGTCCGGCACAACAAAGGTGGAGAGGTCTTTGCCCGTGTCCGGGTGGTGAGTGAGGGGGCGGCCGAATTGAACCGCTTTCAGGGCCTTGCCTGTCCCGATATCGATGCCCACCCCCACGGCCCCCTGGTGAAGGTTGGCCTTGCCGTCCGATGCTGCGGTGGAGAGACGGGTCATGGCCATCACAGGGTATCCTTTGTACACAATGACGCGAATGTCGGGAACTCCCTGGTAGGAAAACCCGTCAAAGGCAGTGGAGAACTCCACCATCTCTTCGATCATGGCCACATCATTGCTGCCGCCCAGGCTGAAAAGGCCGCTCAAGGTGTTGGATGCGTGACGTTTGACCTCGGTAAGGGTAACAAGACCGCCGCCGGGTTTCAGGAAATCCCGCCCCTGGCGGCCGCTGATGACGAGGATCCCCTTCCCGCCGCTTCCCCTGGCCGGTTTGATCACAAAGGCCGGGCACCCTTCCAGAAAATCTTCCAGTTCCCCCACATTACCCTGGGTTTTGATCACGCCGAGGAGCTTCGGTGCTGAGATACCCGCCTTTTCCAGGATGATTTTGGTCCTGAGCTTGTCGTCCACGAGGGGGTAGAGCCGCCTGGGGTTGTTCTGGGCGATCATCACCACGTTGCGGCGATTCATGCCCACAATGCCCGCCTTTTTCAGCTTTGAAGGAGAGGTGAAGAACATGGTCATTTCCCTCCGGCAAGGGGTTCGAACCGGCGCAGTTCGGTGAGCCGGTACCCTGAATAGCTCCCGATCATGATGATCACGGCCAGGACCACCAGCAGCAGCTCCGGAAAGGAGTAGGCCAGGTGGCCGATGAGTTTACTCTGCATGGCAAGGAAGATAAGGGAAGCGGAAAAGAGGCTGCCTCCTCCCTGGATCAGGACATCCCGAGGGCCTTCTTCCTCCCAGAGCACCGACATGCGTTCGATGGTCCATGAGATGATGATCATGGGGAAAAAGGTGACCCTCAGGCCCGCTTCGAATCCCATTTTGATACTGATGACACTGATGGCCACATAGATGATGATGACAAAGACCAGAACCGCTGAAATCCTGGGCACGAGCAGGAGGTTGAGGCTGCTGAGGTAGGAGCGCAGAAACAGGCCGACCCCGACGATGAGCAGAAACAGAGCCAGTCCTGCCAGGAGGTTGACTTCGAGGAAGACCATGGCGATGAGGATGGGCATGAAGGTCCCTGAGGTCTGGATTCCCACGAGGTTGCGAAGGATCACCACGATGAGCGCACCGATGGGGATGAGCAGCAGGAGCTTGAAGGTGTTCTGCTGGGAGACGGGGAGGCTGTAGATGGAAAAATCGATGAGCATGTGTTTGTTGAATTTCCCGTGCGTGACGGCGGCCCTTTGTGCGGAGACGGTCCTTTCAAGGGTGGCAAAGGTGATCTTTCCCCCAGTGCCACCGGTGATATCGAGGATGGCGTCGTTGCCGTATCTCCAGAGAAGAAATTCGTTTCGTTCTTCAACTTCCACGGTTCTCGGGTTGATGAGCTTTAACCTGTCGCCGTCAAGAAACTCGATGTAACTTTTGAGGGTCTGTTTTTTCTTGCCTTCCGAGAGCTTGAGCCCTTTGACCTTCCTTGCCTTGACCCCCGCCATGTTGATAAGGCCGCTGGCAAGGATGTACTTGCCGCCGTGCTCCTCCGCATGGGAGAGGAGCAATGCAGCGTCCTCGTTCAGGGGGTCGTTGAGGGCATTGAGGATGGTATCGGCAAGATCAACCGGTTGGTCCTCTGTTTTTTTTGCTTCCGATACAATGTTGGTGGCAGCGGCCTGTTGAGGGCCCGTAAAGGAGAGGGGAGGCGTTGTTTGCATGGCGCCGGGTTTCAGCCTGACGTCCTTTGCATGGCGGTATGCCGTGGTTCGGAAAAAGATTTTCTGATCGCCGTCTGCCTTGTCGGTGGTCCAGACGCCCTGGTCTTTCATCCGTTCGAATGTATACCCCTTGGTCACGGATTGCCTGCCCGTGATGGAGAGCGAATCCGTTTTGGGCATGTTGACCGAGACCTGCGCGGGGCCGCCGAGGGCCGTGAACGTGATGGTCGCCTCAATGGTCCAGACCGTCTCTTTTTGCTCCGGGAACAAGGGAAAGCCGAGCTTGATGTGCTTGTATGCGGCGGCCCCTGCCCCAAGGGCAATGAGTACGACGATGATGGCGATGATCTGGATTCGTTGTTTCATGAGTTACTCCTCGCCCATGGGGGTGGTGACGTTTTTGAGGGTCACGTCGACAATGAACTCACCCTCCAGAAAATTGCGCCCGATGAGCACCTGGTAGGTAAACTCCGAACGATCCGTAAGGGTAAACTCCTTGTAGAGGGCAACGCCCCCGAGCAAGGCCTTCATTTTGACCACGGGCCGTTCCTGGCTCTCCTTTCCATGCCTGGTGATTTTGACGGTTCGGGACGACTTATCCAGCTTGTGCGCACGTAACTTCACTACGGTGAGGGTAAAACGGACCCATTTTTTGCCGTCGCGTTCGAAGCGCTCGATGTTCGTGGCGTCCAGGGAGCAGCTCGTTGCCCCCGTGTCAATACGTGCAGGCAGAGTGATACCCGCCTTGACAAGGGTCACCGGTTCCACCTCGCCGATGACCCGTTTGTCTGACGGGATGTCAGGGTGAGACCGGTGCCCGGCGCAGGAGACGCACAGAATGGCAACAGATGAGGCGATGACGAGACGGGTGAACACAAAGGCTGTTTTTTTCATGGAGGCACGCTGTCCTTCTTTTGGGGTGAAGAGACTTCTGTCATGCGTAAATTGGCCAAACATGCTGAGTGATACTTAGGTGCGACGGCCCGGCAGGCGCAGAAATAAGGGGGGGATGCCAGGGGACAGGGCAATGGCCGGGTCGGGCGGTGGGTTTGAATGCTCTTTTTTGTGTCGGGGTCACACCGTGAGTCGACTTTGTTGTCACGGTATGGAATGGCTGGATTGCTTTAACTTCTCAGTTTGATTAAGAAAAACATACGCGATATGGCCGGGCGATTCAATGAAAAAACGATGTGTGTACCGCATTGAAAACGGGTGGTTGACATGGGTATGGCCACGTCACGGCAAGGGGGCGGCCTTCTCTACCGGGGCTTGGCCAGGGGGCTGTGGGGCCGGTGCCTCGGATTGATCGTCGGTGATCAATTCCTCATCATCTTTCATGGCCATTTCGGCGATGGTGTCCAGGACAGATTCCCAGGACCTGCCGGTTCCCGTGGACAGAAGAAAGGAGCGCACCTTTTTGACTCCCGGTGTGTGGCGGGCGTGATACTCGGCGGCCTGCACGGCCCTGTCCGAGCCGACAACCCCCAGGAGCACGGCATGGCACTGCACGGATTTGACATACACGTTGGTGGAGAAGATGGCGCTGTCGGCAACCAGCCTGGCGTTGAGTTCCGTGGTGATGCGCAGGTCGTCGGTGATGGCGCAGAATCGCTCGTCCCCTTTTTTCAGGATGTAGGGCACCGGGGGCTTGCCCGTGACCTGTCGGGCGATGGTCACGAGGCGCTCAGCCTCCCCCAGGGTGTCACACTGCCCCACGATAAAGGGGTAGCCGTAGTAGCACTTGGCCGAGACATCCAGGACCATAGTGACATCATCGGCCAGGATTTTTTCCATGAGCAGGGCGGTGAGCTTTTTGTCGTTCAGGATGTGCTTGATGCTCCGCTCGTCCACGGCGGTTTTGTAAACAGTTCGAGCCCCACTGCGTATGGCCGACCCCACGCTGCAGGAGGTCATCAGTAAAAGAACCAGTGCTGTGGCTGTCATATATAACTTTTTCATGCAGTTCCCGCAAAAATCAGGTGCATTTTCTGATACCATTCAGCCTGCTTCCATCGGGGGCATCAAGGGTTCGAACCCTTACAAAAGGGGCTGCTCGAACCCCTCAAGCCGAGTTTTTCCGGCGTAACGTCTCTTCGGGGTCGGACAAGAGACCCACGGCTTCAGCAAGGGCCTGCCGGGCCTCTTCGATCATGCGTCGGATGAGTTCGTCAACACCGGGGATGTCCTCGATGAGCCCCACGGACTGACCGATGGTGAGCATGGCTTCTTCTGCGTTTCCCTCTTTCCAGACGGCCTTGGCACGTTCACCGGAGATGAGGGGCAAAAGGTCGGTGAGGTCCCCGCCTTTTTGCTCCACCTCCGCCACCTGGCGCATGACGGTGTTGGACAGGGCCCGGACCTGAAGGCCGAAGGCGCTTAAGAGGGACTGGAGGTTCAGGGAGGTGTCGTTCTCTTTTTTTTCCATGAGCACCTTGTGGATGTTGGCGTGGACCCCGCTCTCCCGGGTGGCAAGGAACCGCGTGGCCATCATGATGCCGTCGGCACCTAACGAAAGGGCTGCTGCCAGGCTCCGGCCAGTGGCCATGCCCCCTGCGGCCAGGACGGGGATGTCCACCTCGGAGACCACCCGGGGTACCAGCACCAGGGTGGAGACATTGTCCATGTGGGGGAATCCCCCCTCCTCGAACCCTGCGATGGTGACGGCATCGTAGCCCACCTTCTGGGCGTGCACCGCGTGTTTGACGGTTCCGACTTTGTGCAGCACCTTGACCCCGGCCTCTTTGGCCATGGGGATGAATTCGGGCCCGAACGGTTCGCCGGGCACCGGGATGCAGGGCCGTGACCCTTTTTTCACAGCAGACCCGGAAAAAGTCCTGAAGCAGCTCCACGGGAAGGCGGATGGAGGGCATGGTGGTGATGTTGACGATGAAGGGCTTGTCCGTGAGCCGCCGGGTGTCATCGATGGCGGCCCGCAGGTCGTCTGAGCTGTTGTAGTTTCCCGAGGTGAGGTTTCCCAGGGCACCCGCGTTACTGATGGCCGCGGCCAGGGAGGGTTTGGCGATCCAGAGCATACCGCCGCACTGAATGGGGTACCTGCATCCGAAGAGATCCGTCATGCGTGTCTTCATGGGGTGTCCTTTGCGGGTTGAACGGGTTTGGGATGTCGGGACGTGCTGAGTGAAATATGTTGAGATGACTATACGTTAGCACAAGCTTGGAAATGGGGTCAATGATAGGGCGCGTCCCGTGGACCATGGCGTGGTCATGGAGGCATGGGCGCCGGAAGTATCCATTTTTCCTGGAGGGAAGGCCTGTGGATTCCCCCTTTCGGGTGGCGTCATCGGCCCTTTACAGAACCGGTGTTTCCCTGCCCGGGGGCCCCCGGGTGTCTCTTTCATTTTTTCCCCGTTGCAGGCTCAAACCCCGGACCGCCCGTCATTGGGCTTTCTACAGGATTTTTACAGGAACGCTCCTCGGAGGGAGGCAAAGAATCTTCTTTGCAGTTGCCTCCCACCTATGGTAATCCCCAAACGTTATGGCAATAGATAACCCGTTCACCACCCCTTAACCCGGTTCCGGGCTGAGTTTAGATGTCGTCTTGCAAAGTCGATGAGACGACCGCACCGTCCAGGCAGTGACTTGTGGCGGAGCGGCCATCATGCAGTGTTCCGTTGCGGCGGGGTCCTGCGTTTTTTGGGACCATCGTGCCAACCCCCTGAAAGAGTCGTTTGAATGATACATGCCGGTATTGCGGCACAGCTTTGCTGTGTCTAAAGAATTCCTGCGTGCTCATCACGGCTTGAGAACCGATCCCTTGAGGTTTTGATTATGAGTGCAAATCAGATTTTTGATAATGAGAAGTACCTGCGGGAGCAGGCCGGTGAGATCCGGAAGCGTATTGAACGATTCGACAACAAGCTCTACCTGGAGTTCGGCGGCAAGCTGATGTTCGACTACCATGCCGCCCGCGTGCTTCCGGGCTATGACCCCAACATCAAGATACGCCTTCTACAGAAGCTCAAAGACCAGGCCGAGGTACTGATCTGCATTTACGCCGGGGACATCGAACGCAAGAAGGTCCGCGCCGACTTCGGGATCACCTACGAGACCGACATCCTCAAGATCATCGACGACCTTTCCGAGTGGGGCATCGAAGTGCGGGGCGTCATCATCACCCGTTTTGAGAATCAGCCTGCCGCCGTGCTCTTCAAGACCAAACTGGAACGCCGCGGGATCAACGTCTACACCCACTACTTCACCAAGGGCTACCCCACAGATGTGGAGACCATCGTCAGCGACGAGGGCTACGGAGTCAACGACTACGTAAAGACCGAAAAGCCCCTGGTCATCGTCACCGGACCCGGTCCCGGCAGCGGTAAGATGGCCACCTGCCTTTCCCAGCTTTACCATGATCATAAGCACGGTATCCAGGCCGGTTACGCCAAGTTCGAGACCTTCCCCGTCTGGAACCTGCCCTTGAAGCACCCGGTTAACATCGCCTATGAAGCGGCCACGGCAGACCTGGCCGACGTCAACATGATCGACCCCTTTCACCTGGAGGCCTACGACACCAAGTCGGTGAACTACAACCGGGACGTGGACGTTTTTCCCGTGCTCAAGAGGATCCTCCAGAAGATCACCGGCGATGAGTCCTGCTACCTCTCTCCCACGGACATGGGCGTGAACCGCGTGGGCTTTGCCATCGCTGATGACGAGGGGGCCAAGGATGCCTCCAAGCAGGAGCTGATCCGGCGCTATCTTCGTTACCGCTGTGAGTATGTCCTGGGCATGGTGGACAAAGACACGGTTCAGCGCGCCGAACTCCTGATGAAGGAGTTTGACCTTACCGAAGAGGATCGCTCCGTGGTGGGTCCTGCACGAAGAGCCGCAGAAGAAGCCAAGTCCGACCCACGTCTGGGCAACGAAGGGCTCCACTGCGGTGCCGCCATCAAGCTGAAAGACGGCACCATCATCACCGGCTCCAACTCTCCCCGCATGCACGCCGCAGCCAGCGCCATTGTGCGTGCTCTCAAATACCTGGCGGAGATTCCCGGTAAGATCCAGCTCCTTCCCCAGGCCACCGTGGACTCGGTGAACAACCTTAAGACCGATGTGCTGGGAGAAAAGAACCTCTCCCTGGACCTCCAGGAGACCCTCATCACCCTGGCCATCAGCGCCACCAGCAACCACGCGGTGCAGCTGGCCATGGAAGGGCTCAAGGAGTTTAAAGGCTGTGAGATGCACATGACCCATATGCCCACCCCCGGGGACGAGGCTGGCCTGAGGCGACTGGGTGTCTACCTCACCACCGACCCCCTCTTTTCGTCCAACAACCTGTATACGGCCTAAAGAAACAGGTCATAGGGCATAGATTTACAAGTAACAGGGCCATGGGAGAAACATGATTTCCCGGGCGGCAAGCTCGGGTGAAGCGTTGCCCTGGACCTTATATAAGAACACCACAAAGAAACGCACCGGAGCACCTTATGTTCCTGTGCGTTTTTTTTGTGGCCGCGAGATGGGTTCCATGTGCGCTGGAACAAAGAACACCTTTTGTCTTTTTCGTTAGCTGTGATACGAGTGTGTTTCGGCATGCAGCGTTACCTGGAGCCTCGATGGGCCATGATGGCATAACCCTAAAGCATTGGCGATCCTCAGCGTGGGGGGCATTGCGTTTATTCTTATTAAAGGAGACCCTGTAATGAACCGTTCGAGTTCCCGGCATGTGTCCGCCGGTCTGTTTATCCGGTTTTTACTGGACCGACCCCGCGCCCTTGGGGTGGGGCTCATGCTGGCGGTTTGTCCCGTCCTTACCCTTGTCCTGCTCAGCTGGCTCATCACCTCCATGGACGGTAAGGGGCCGGACTTTGATTCCCTCCTTGAAAAGGGCAGGCCGGTTACCGCCACGGTGGTGGATATCAAGCCGGTGACACGCATCACCATCGAGCACCGCAATCCAGTGCGTATCACCTACAGCTACAGGGAAAACGGTGCTTCTGTCATCGACACGGTCCAGACCATGGCTGAGGCAGGCTACGGCCTCAAACCCGGCCAGGCCCTGACAGCCCTCGTTTCAGGTGGCGATTCCATTCTTCCCGATTTTCCTCCGGTGGTCTTTCCCGGGTGGGCCATTGCCGTCATCAGTGGCATCTTTGCCATGATGGGCATTCCTTTTCTGGTTTATGCCTGGGTGGGTGCTGCCGCCAAAAGGCGGCTCTACCGTCGGGGCGCTTTGATCAACGGCACCGTGGACTCCTTTTCTTCGGCTTACTGCGTGCCCTTTACCGCAACCCGAATGCAGGTCGCCTTCACCGGCGTCACAGAAGAGGGCAGGGCGGTGAAGGGCTCCACCGTGGTGGTGGCTGACGAAAGCTGGCACGGAAAGAAAAGGGGCAGCACGGTGCGGGTGCTGGTGGATCCCTTGCTTCCCGAGCGGGCCTGTGTGGTGGAAGAGGCGGTGATGGGTGCTGTTCGAGGGTGGAAGGGAAAGGGCTAAAGGCTAAGGGCTAAAGGCGAAAGGCGAAGGGCGAAGGGCGAAGGGCGAGGGAGGGGGGCATCGCTATGCTGCGTTGTTGTGCCTGCGTTAACACGGGAACATTCTTTTGGAGGTCAAGTGATGAAACATGGCGTGGCCTGTTTTTTCAGTATCCTTTTAATTCTCTGCACGGCATCTACTCATCCGGCGGATACAGCCCCGATTCACCCCAGCGGCGTGGTTCTTCTCCATGGCCTGGCGCGGTCCGCCTCGTCCATGGAAAAGATGGAAAAAGCCCTCCAGGCCGCAGGCTATCCGACCCTCAACATCGACTACCCCTCCACCGATTACCCGGTGGAGGTCCTCTGCCGGGACCACGTGGCCCCTATAGTGAATGTCTTTTCTGAAGCCAACGGCGGCTCCATCGCCTTTGTCACCCATTCCATGGGCGGGATTGTCCTTCGGTATCTGGTGAAAGAGGAGCTTATCGACCCGCCATATCGCGCCGTCATGCTCAGTCCTCCCAACCAGGGCAGCGAGGTGGTGGACAAACTGGGGCGGCTCCGTCTCTTTACACTCATCAACGGCCCCGCAGGAAACCAGCTCGGCACCGGTCCCCATCAGCTCCCTGCCACCCTCGGGCCTGTGACCTTCCCCGTGGGCGTCCTCACCGGCACCCGCACCATCAATTTTATCCTCTCCGCCCTGATTCCCGGTCCCGACGACGGTAAAGTGGCTGTAAGCAAGGCCCCTGTCGCCGGCATGACCGATTTTCTCGCCATCCCCGCCACCCATCCCTTTATCATGAAAAACAAAACAGCCATTCACGAGACGTTGAGGTTTCTGGAAACCGGGCATTTTGGGGCGTAGGGTCCGCACATGCTTTGTCCCTTTGCTTCTCAGGGGCATCACATGTACTGACGGGCTGTGCCCGTGGAGCACCGTTAAGCATATAACGAATGGATGGAACGGGTTGTTGGGGGGACGGGATAGGTGTGACAAAGGGCAATCTTCTTTTCCAGAGTGCCCCATCGAAAACGCCTGTCTGGATGCTGTCGTGGCCATGGGTAGGGTTGGCAAACCCGAAGCGTCCCCATCATCGACGGGTTAACCACCGAAGCGGTTCCATCGTCCCATCCAGCTGCTGGTGTTATTTTAGATAAATCATCGTAATTCAAGCTATATGAGGTGCTTATATTTTCAATGGGATGTTTGGGTTTTGTTGATGGTGTGGTATTCTCTTTGGAAGCCCAAGGCCTTTCTGGGGCGCTTTTCAACCCATGGAATAAATTCCCTTTTGGTGCAGTTTCGCGCCTGCTGACGTGACATTGGTTTCGTCTCCTTTCGATCTCCCTTCCTTACTCTTTGATCCGTTTTTCATGGGCCCTTCTATACATTCAATGGCATCGGTTTGCAGTGTGTTAACCACGGTTTCTGTACGAAGCCTGGGGTACGCTTCATTGGTCTGCTCGGCGGGGGCCAATATGCGTTGCGGTTACGGGAGCATTTCGACATCAAGTAAATCAAAATGAGGGAGAACCAAAAATGAAACAACAAGGCCCAGGGAGCGTAAGCAGTTTAGTGATCTTAGGTTTTCTGATGACGATGGCGGTAACCGTTACCGCCAGAGCAGGGGCGGAGGGGTTTGATATATCCAAGGCCAACCTGGCTGATCGAATGACCTACCATCGTGCTATTGATGCCGCCGTCTGGGCCATGCCGCTGATGAATTTTAAGTTTTACCGGGACTCATTGGCCGACAACGGGGTAGGCCCAAACGATGTGGGGTATAACTCAAAGCTTCAGGACTGGAGGTTCCAGACCGCGACACCCAACAACACAACACCCTATATCCATATGTATTGGAATTTCAAGAATGGCCCTGTGGTGGTTGAAATGCCGGCATCTGCTGACGGGGTGGGCGTTTTCGGAACGCTCATGGATGCCTGGCAGCGCCCCCTTGAGGATGTGGGTGCCAAAGGGCGTGACCGGGGACTTGGAGCGAAGTATTTGCTGATTCCACCCGGGTATGACGGTAAGCTTCTTCCAAAAGCGATGGTTTACGAGCAGGAGACTTTTTACGGCTTTGCGGTCCTGCGTCCCATTCTGGCTGGGGGCGCCACCAAGGACAACCTGGCAAAGGCAACGGCACTCACGAAGCAGATTAAGATTTATCCTTTAGCAAATGCTGACAGCCCCATAAAGTCAAAGTACGTGGACGTCTACGGTAAGATGCTTGAGATGACGCCCAAGATGGACGGAACCATTTATCAGCACATCCATGAGATGATCCAGGAGGAAGTTGTTCTGGATCGCGACCTCACCATGATGATGACAATCTTGCACCTCGGGATCAAAAAGGGCGAGGCATACAAGCCGGACCCAAAGCGACAGGCCATATTCGATAAGGCTGGCCCAGAAGCACTGGATTACATGATTGAACAGTATCACCGGAATTTGAATCCATGGATGTGGAAAGGCAAAAAATGGTCAAGCCTGGTGCCTGAGCCCGGGTCCCGTGAGACCGAGTGGCGGTATGAGTTTCCTTCCTACTATGATTACCAGGCCCGGGGTGCTCTCTATTACGCGATCATCACCAGCATCAAAAACTATGGTACAGCAACCTTTTACCTGGACCTGGCGGAGACACCCGATGGCGAATGGCTTGACGGCAGCAAGAACTACAAGCTTGTGATGCCGCCCAATGTCCCGGTAGAAAATTTCTGGTCCGTCACGACATATGATTTGAAGACGGCTTCTTACCTGCGCAACATTGAAAAGAGCAGCATCGATTCCACAATGAAAGACGTGAAAAAAAACGCCGATGGCTCTGTCGATATTTATTTCGGCCCCAAGCCGGAGAAAGATAAAAAGGGCAATTGGCTTCGCACCGACCCTGATCGGCATTTTTTCCTGCTTGGCCGCTTTTACGGGCCCAAGCCTGAACTCTTCGACGGAAGCTTCGAGCTGAACGATATTGAATTGGTCGAGTAAGCAGGGCCCGTGGCAGGATCACAATAAATTGCAACGATGAAGACGCATCCGCATTTTCCGTATCAGAATTGACCTGGATAGGATTTGGATCAGCCGCAAAGCCAATGGGGAAACGGGATAACTGACCTGACACAGCAGGTACAAAAAAAGAAGGAGTCAATTCATGGGGAAAAAGATGCCTTTTTCAAGGATCTTAATGGTATTATCTTTTTTTGTTTCTGTGGCTGCCTGTGCCTCAGGCCCTGAACTTCCTTCAACCACAAACATAACCCATGACGAGATTTTAGAGCAGCGATACCAGAGGCGGGCCGTTGAGGCAGGAACCTGGATTATGCCTCAAGTTATGTACTACCAAATGGCGCAAGGAGCATTCCAGACATACGGTGGTGACGAACTTACTATTTATTTCTATAGTCAGCCAATGGATTGGCGTGCTCGCATGGTTACCGGAAACAACAATTCACCCTATATCCATACGTATCATGATTTGAGCAAGACCGGCCCAGTGGTTCTGGAAGTACCACCCGCCACGGAGACAAATTCATTTTTTGGGACTTTTCTGGACTCCTGGCATAAACCGATGGTAGATGTCGGTCCGGATGGCGCAGATCAGGGCAAAGGGGGGAAATACCTTGTTGTTCCGGAGGGGTATCAAGGGCAAGTCGACGGGTTTATCGTTGTTGAGCAGAAAACAAATAAAGGCTATATCTCATTTCGTTCCCTGACAAAAACAACGTCAGTGGCTGACATGCAAAAGCATCAGGAATATGTTCGAAAACTTAAGTTCTATCCGTTGGAAGCGCCTTCGACGGAGACAACATTCATAGATCTGTATGGAAAAGTCTACGATGCTACGATTAAGTTTGATATGCGCTTCTGGGAAGCCGCAAATGCTATGATTCAGAGCGAAGTTATCAGGGCAGACGAAAAAGCTTTCTATGGCATGATGAAATCACTCGGTATAGAGAAGGGAAAGCCCTTCGAGCCTTCTCCGAAACAAAGAAGTCTGCTTGAGGCTGCGGCGAAACAACTTCATATAGAAATGATGGACGATGTGGTTTATTTTGCGCCTGAGCTTTGGCCGGGTCAATCACGGTGGGCACTTCCAGTGCCTGTGGAAATGGTGAGCACAATGGCAACCTATGTCAGCCCGAACTGGAATGATTATCAATCCAGAGGAGCAACATTCTTTTTTTATTTCGCACCACCAGCCTCATTAGCTGAGAGCAAATCAACAACTTATATAAAAGGTGCCCTGGACGTTCAAGGGAATAAGTTGAATGGAGACAATGACTACACCATCGTCATCCCAGCTGAAGTGCCTGCAAAACGTTTTTGGTCCATGTTGACCTACGCGACAAAGGATGGCAGCTACATCAGAGAGTCAGACAGGGTGGGCATTGCTTCCAACGAGCAGGAGATCACAAGAGAGAGTGATGGTTCTACAATCCTTAACTGGTCCAGCGACTGCAATGGCAAGATTAACTGCATGCCTGTTCTCAAGGGGGAGGACTTCTTCGTGCTTTTCAGGTTGTATGGTCCTGAGCAAGCTTTTTTTGATAAGAGCTTTGTTCTGTCAGACATTCGAAGAGTTGAGGAGTGAGAGCCTCATAAGCACACGGATGTCAGTGGAAGATGTTTTTGATGTGATGTCATATTTTGGTGTTCGATCTTCAGCCTTTGCAAACCGGGGGATTGACTGTAACTGAGGTAGTGGCTGATGCGGAGCGAAGGCAATCCATTAACTTGTCGTTCTTCATTTTTCTGTCTCGCAGATTGAAGGATAGTACGCGCTGTCAAACAAAGGCTCACCTCGGGCTCACGAGGTGAGCCTTTTTTTTCGAGATGTGGGCAGGGAAAAAGGGGGCCGGAACAGGAGGAACAGCAGTAAGAAACAGGCTCCTTATGTTATAACCGGTAAACTTGCGGACAGATCGTGTATAAGCCTTCTGGCTGATCTTTTCCACATTTGCCGGTTGCAAAGCGCGCATTGATTTTTCATAATAGCCCTGCATCGTGGTCTCCTTCGTTTTTACTTGGTTAAGTTACCGGAAGGCTGCGATGCTTTCCTTTTGGTTTGAGTGTGTTGGTATGAAGGGATGCTGATTTTGCTGTTCAGGTAGAGGGATGGTTTACCGTGTGGCGGCTTTTTTAAGCAATTTCAAGTCTTCTACTGGGCTATCGTTATGTATTTTGGCCATCTTCGTCGCTCGAAGGTTGTCAAAAATGAAACACTGTCGTACTAAGACTCCCGTTGGGTGAAGCAGGTATTCGGCAGAGAAATAAGGGGATAGGATGAATAAGAGATTTAAATCTGTACTGATCTGGCTGACTGTAATCGTATTAAGTGTTTGCTTTTATTTTACACCATATTGGGCTGTATATAATATGAAAGAGGCCGCAGAAAATCGAGATGCGGATGCGCTGTCTGAATATGTCGATTTCCCGGCTCTCAAAGAAAGTTTAAAGGCTAACTTTAATGCCATGATGGCAATAGACATGAGTGATAATCCTTTTGGCGCTTTGGGTGCCTCATTAGCTGCGGCTTTCATAAATCCTATGATTGATAACCTTGTAACGCCTGAAAGCTTGGCGATGATTATGGAAGGCGGAAAGCCTGAGCTAGATAACATATCTGGAGAAGACGAAAACGTTAATCATAACACAGATAAAAACACCGAAATAACAATGAAGTATGGCAATTTTAATAGCTTTGTAGTTACGGTCAAAGAAAAGGACTTACCCGAAGACCCCGTAAAAATGATATTCAAAAGGTATGGTTTTATTTCATGGAGACTCACTGCATTACGCTTACCTTTGCCGGAATAAAAATCTGACTTCCGGAGAGGCCTTTACTGGAATTCCCCATAGAGAGAGGTAAAATGCCTTGCCCTTTAAATGGGCAAGGTAGCCGCCCAATGAGACCGTCAAACAAACTGTGTACCTGGGCGCTGGCGTATGCTTTAAAGAGGTACTCTTTTCTCAAAAACAATGAAAAAAACAGTTGGGGCAGCTGCTCAGGCCCTGATGGAACGAGGCCACCTTTCTTAACGATGGGATAAACCGTATCCAGCGGCGGTGAGTGAACACTGCCGCTCGTGTGGCAGCAATCCGGGGACAGGCATTTTGAGTTGCCTTGTGCGGCGGGGGTCGACCCGCCGCAGAGACAGCAGAAACAGGGGACAGGCTCTTTATGGTGTTGCATATGGGTGTGCTCGACTCGTGAAATATTCGGGTTATGTCTCAAAAGATCCAAACAGCGTTTCATCATGGGTTGCCAACTGACATGCCTCCGGTCGGAGTGATGGTGTCATCCCTCCTTAGTGTACCTCGGTCTCCTCTGAAAATGTGATCTTGCCTCGGGTTAGTGTTTGATAGGCTTTGAAGTTGCCGGCATGGTTATGACTGCCTGTGGCTTGAAAGGTTCCCGGCGCAACGGCATACTCGCTGCTGTAAGCGTAAGCCTGGAAAATAGCGACGTCTTCATCTGCACCGGAACCAGAGTCGTTCCAGATCTGGGCATGACCGCCTTGGGTCAAAAATCCGCGCCATACGCAGCGCATGTCGTCGCTGCCTGGTGATTCCCCATTGGTGGCCACCAGGCCCAACCCCCGATAACCGGCCGGGGGCACAGCACGCCAGAAAGTGACATCTTCATCTGCGCCGGACCCTTTGTCGGTCCAGACTCGTGTATACGACAGCGGCTTTGCCAGTGCCCCACTACCATCGTCTTTGGCAATCAACACCGATGGGTTTCCCTTCTGGTGGTGGTTTGCGATAGCGTAATCGCCCAATGGGTAGTATCCTTCCGGTGTATTGGGTCGCCAGATGGAGACATCGTCATCCGCACCGGAGCCTGCATCCGTCCAGATGCAGTCAAAGCCAGAAGCATGCTTGACCGGAAGACGATAATCATCGGCTATATGGATACCACCACCCAATGATGCCAGGTTACTCTCTTCAAATTCAATGTCTGCCCAGATGGGCACATGGTCGGACAGGACACTGCTGTCACGACACTCCGGGCCACATAGGTCGGAGTTCAGAACCTTTCCCCCTTTGATGAAAATAAAATCAAGCAATAATGTCCAGTCGTTTTCCACAAGTCCGGCTTCGGAGGTGATACGGCGATGGGTCGGCAGATCATCGTGCGCATCTGTATAGTTATCATCAAAAAAGGGATTTAATGAGATGTCATGCAGACCCAAAGGGTCGGCGAATATATGACCAACGGCATTCAAATCGCCTCCAAGAATCCGAGTAAAGGGCTTGCTCTTGGCGTGGTAGACCATTTCGGCATGTTGAGCACGGCGTGCTTTGTCTCCGGCGATGCCAAAGGGGGAGGCGGAATGGGTCGAGTAGACATGAACCAAATCATCCCCTACCTTGATATCTGCAGTGACAAATGAACGGCCACTGTCTGTTTCCGCTTTGCCCCCAAAGTCAGAGTGTTGCGCCTTAAAGCGAACTTTCGCCACATTGCCCATGGGAAAGCGGGAGACAATGGCATTGCCGGTCTGACACCCTGCATGTGCGCCATCTTCGTTGGCGTTCACATAATAGGCCTGAAACGCCTTGGCGTATTCTCGGGCTGTGTTGCGACCGTCACCGCAGCTTTTTCCGCGAACGGTTTCACTCAGGAGGATGACATCCGGGCCCTGGTCCCCAAATGTCTCTTTCATCCAGTTTATTTGCTGTTGAATCCGTTCGGCTGTAGGGCGCAGTACATTGTAACTGACAACGGTTAATGCGCTTTTCGGTGTCGGTTCGCCTTCAGAGAAGTGATCTCCTTCGACCAGGCAGGTGCCTCCGGCACACAGATTGACACATTGATCCGTGGCTTGCCCCCAGGGAAATTCTGTATACGCATAATCGGACAGGTCGTTCAAGTTGATGATATTGTTGATTAAGCGCTCTCCGGGGAAGTCCGTCATAATCATGCCCGTGAAACCACCGTGCTCAATGTAGTCGGCGGTCAGGGTGTTGGTACCTTCAAACGAAATTGTGCACATCCCGAGAAAGCAGTTGGTTCGCGGAAAATCAGGATAAGAATGTCGCCAGCCCGGGGTGGTTAACCCCGTCGCCAGGCGTGGGGCGGATGTCCCCGGGCTTGAGTGGCCGCTTGCGACAAAATAGGGGAAGGCCCCGTTGCTACCACTCAGGTAGTTCATGTAAATGGTGTTTCTGCAGCCATTGGTCGCTTTGTCGATATGGGTTTTCACCGACTCCCACTTATCGTAAAGGTCCCAGTTCGTAGACAGGGCGTAGCGATCCTGGATATCGAGGTTGCCGTACGGAATACCATAGTCGTCTCCGACAAATTCTTGCAGGATAACGAATTTCCCACGAATTTCATCCAGCATGGGGTTGTCGCTAGGGCCGGTATAGCGGCGGGAACCGTGATCGGCAAGGTACTCATCCAGGGTCTCGGTATAACTTCGACTGTTGCCGGATGCCGTATGCTCGGGTCGCAAACGGAACAGTATGGCTTCGGTAGGATGCGCTGTGAGAAAAGCATCTATATCGTTGAGTACATCGTCAAAATAGGTGGGCTGCGGAATTATTCCGTGGTGCATTCGGAATGTGTTGTTGATATGGCGAGTTCGCATATCAAATACACGAATACCGGAGTGTAATTGCTGGTTCAATGTCATGGTCTGGTTTTGCCATATATCACCGGGGCTTATTGACATTGAGTCGTGGGTTCCGGGAAGGGACAGTTCACTCACTCGGATGTCTCCCGAGACACGGGCCATCCACTCTGCCTGGTTACCAACGGCCTGGTAGTTGTGGTAAGGAGTACCAGTGCCGAAGGGGAAAAAAATCAACAAACCGAAAAGGCAGTGGTGATGATCTGTCTCTCTTCATACCATATCCTCCAAAGTGTTGTGTAAAGTAGGGAAACAGCAGAAAAAGGGGGCCAGACCCTTCGATGTATCAAAAAGCAGTGGGTGTGTTGCTTTACTGTCCCCAGGCACTGTACCGGGGTACCAGCCCGCGGAAAAGGCTCTTCGGAGAGGCTAATCAGGAGTAAGGCATTCAACGCATGATGCCCAGTATCGAAGGCCTCTGCAGATGACATTGGGCTATGTGGCGTTGGGTAGGGGAACTGTCCGTGCGTTCTGAAAAAACCGCCTTGTGGATGCTGCACCATGACGCACAAATGGGTTATTCCGGCTTTTTTCAGATTGCGTATGTTTATCATTGGTGTCTGAAATCATGATATGTTTCTTTTAGATGGTTGTTTCTTAAGTTCGGGTTACGAGGCACCATCTTTAGCGGTATCCGGTCGTTGGGCCGCGCCCCCTCTCTCTCTCTCTCTCTTTTTTGGGTAAGCCGAAGCTTGTTGAGGCGGCTCAAATGCCGCCGCGCCCTGAAATGGTCAGCCTCATGCCCGAAGATGTCATTTTGGAGGCGGTAAAGGGTCTCCTCTTTTTCCTGGTCGGTCAGGGACCCGTCGCTTACTATTTGTTTTTCTTTTTGCGCATAGTCGTCTTCCCGCCGCAAGGTTTCCTCAAACTGCCCATCCAGTTCTTCCAGCTGCGCGACAGCATCCTGGGGCAGGTATGTCGCTCGTATTTTCGCGATGAGCGCATCCTTGTCACCCCGGGAATCCAAGTCAGACAGGTCTTTTCCATAAATCGTGAGCGCCTCGCGATAGAGGTCGAAATTTGGCCTGTCAGCGTCGCCGGGAGACACCTCATTGTCCCACATGCTCAGGTTGAGCTGCTCCAGTGCCGCTTTTTTTTCACTGCCATACAAATCCGGGGCATGCACAATTCCGCCTCGTCGTACGGCATACTCTTGTGCCTTTATCTCAGCAGCAAAAAGGGTATCGGCAAGCTCTGTACCAAGGTGTTTACGCCTGAAATTCTGAACCTGCCTGAGGGCATCGACAACCGTGTCAACGTCTCCGGACATGAGGCCCGGAACGCCTTGCGCCGACAGTGACATTTCGCATTCCACATAAGCGCGGTAAGCTTCCATGAATTCTGAGGCCTTCTCTTCGGGCATGAAGGATGCCAGGAGTTCTTTCATTTGCTCAAAAGACCCGTGAAGGTCCTTGGGGTTTCCGCTGAACTCTTTATCCATGAAACGAAAGAGGTTCAGGGAAATCGAGCCTGTGTCCAGCTCCTCCGCCATTGTTTCTGCCTTGCGGCTTATGGACGGCAAAAGGGAACTTGAGGCCTCTTTTCCACCGTTCTGTCCGCGTGCGTGCGCAGGGTCAGAGATGGCCGTTTTTGAGTTTAAAGCTGATGGGGGCGAGCTCGTCTGCAGGCTTAACACAGACCATGCAAGCCCCACTAAGAAAAGGACAACTATGCCGGTGGCCTTTTTTTTCATCGTGTATCCAGACATCGAAAAAGGAGGTGTCAAACATTCCCGTGGATCTTACGGGTTCAATCGTGCCTAAAATCCGCGTTTTTTGAGGTCTTCTGCAATGTCTACATAAAACGCAGGTGCGTCAAAACCGGGGGTTACGCCAAAGGGGTGCCCGATGATTCGCATATGATCTGCACCATTGGACCACCATGCTCCCTTGACCCGTCCACGATATGTTCCCCACTTGGCAGACCAGACAGACACGCATCCGTCATTTGCGCCTTCTCGTAGACCGATGGCAGGCCACAGAATCGTTGCCCAGGCATTCGAAGGGGAGAGGTACTTGATGACGCCGGCATAGCTTTGGTAATAGACATCCGCATGGTCCGGGACCTTGGGGTTGAACTCGTTGACCATGTAATCGGTGGTCATGTTGTAGGCGTTCGTAGCGCGTGGTTGTTGTCGCCCAGAAAGCTGCCGTAAATCATTGTGATGGTTTTCCCGACAATCCGTTCGACTGTTTTGGGGGATGATCCCAGGGCCCAGTCTGCTGCGCGGCAGAGCTCAAGAACGATATCCGGCCCAGACGATCCTCTGTGAGGGGAGTCGATGGTGGTGAGCGATGCCACCACGTCATCAAGCCCCAACAGGCTGATGGCATAGCGCGTGTAGACACCTCCGTGGGAATGTCCGATGATATTGACCTTTTCAAGGTTGTTGGCCTTCACATATTCGCGTACTTGACGCGAGAATTCTCTGGCCTTATTGGCCGCGCTGTCCATGCTGTTAACCTTGGTGGTCAACGTCTTGCCTCCTCTTGCCTGAACCGCTTCTTCCACACCATAGAAATAATCAAGTACCCCCAGCATATCCTCCTGAACCGCAAACCCGTGGGCAAATACAATGGGGTATTTCGTCTCGCAACTTTTATTTTCGAATGCGAGTGAGGGTGAAGAGTATAAACAAAGTACAGCTGTAAGAATATAAAGTATCTTGTTCATTGGTTAGTCCTTTAGTGGTTATGCGTAGAATTTGTGAACAATGGTTTATGACTAACCAAATTGAAATGCCTTGTCAACAAAACTCGGGGGTTTATCTCAATATAGCGAAGGCTGGATACGGTGATAGGTATTTCTTTGTGTACTGTATTGCTTTATCCTATAAGGCTCTCAAGAGTTTTTGCAGAGGGAGAGAAAGAACGTAGGGGGTGGTGTGTGGTTTTTGCAAGGAGAGTAGGGATGCCCTGTGACCCAGGTCATGCTCTTGGTATGGTTACCGGGAACCGCTGGTGTATGAAGGGTATGGTGTGTTGTGGGACGGTCGCACACATCGTCCGCGTTATCAGTGTGTTGAAATATACAGGCCACGTCTGAAACTCTTGTGCGTTGAAGAGGGGGCCTCGACTCGTGAAATATCGGGGCAAACCGAACAAGGCGCTGCGGCCGGTTTCCTTCACGCCCAATAGAGCAGGGGGCTCCACATTGCCACGTGTGGCGGGAATACCAGAAAACATCCCGCCACAAGGGCAAATAGATTGATTACTTTTTATCCTGCATGGCAAAGAATGCCTGGAACATCTGGTTGATGACGCAGGCATCCCCCTGGTGGTGAAACAGGTTGGCGTCAGTTTCGGCAAGTTCCAGAAGTCTTTGCTGAACACCCGGGGTGAAGGTCAGTCCTTTGGCAATCTTTTTTACGGGGTAGGGCTTTCCTTCAAAAACAGTCCCCCAGATAGCCAGGTCCTTCAATTTTTTAGGGGATGACTTCAGTGGGTTCTCAAAAAAGACGGCAAAATTGGCTTTTTTACCGATATCGATGCTGCCGATTTCATTCTCTTTGCGTATAGCGTGGGCGGCTTCGATTGTTATGGCTCTGAAAGCCTCCTCTACGGTCATCTTTTCTTTGGGCCCAAGGACTTTTTTGCCGGACAAACCGATGCGGTTCACGGCGGCCCAGGCCAGAAGCATGGGGCGGGCCGGTGCCATGGGGGAATCAGAATGGAATGACAGATGAGCCCCTGCATCGACGACGCTTCGACCGCGCACCATCACTTCGGAGCGCTCGGGGCCGACACCGACCTTGCTGTACAACTCTCCCAGCATGTGGATATAAAACGGGTTGGAGCTGATCTCAGCGCCCATTTCGGCCGCCCGCAGCACTTGCGGCTTTTCGGAATAGCCAAAATGGTCGATGCGAAAACGGTGGTCGTATCGAGGGGCTCGGTGCAACAGTCCCTCCAGGGTGTTCAGGCAGAGCTCCATGCCCATGTCTCCGTTTTGATGCACAATAAGCTGGTACCCCTCTTTCCAGAAGGCCCAGGCACTGTCGGCAAAATCTTCCGGTGTCTGGATCCATTCGCCTTTATGCCCATCCAGATAGCCGTTTTTCATCTGCATCAGCTGAGAAAAAATTGCGCCGTCAGTGAATAATTTGATTTGATCAGGTACCCATTTGACGTGTTCGCTGCTCAGTTTGCTTACCTGCTTGCGTGCTGCCGCGATGGCCTTGTCGGCATCCTTTCCGTTTTTGTCGTAAAGTGCGTTGCCCGCTGGGATTAGGTAGTAATCAAATGGCATGGTGCTGTTTTCAAGGGTGCTGATCATCTGCATAATCATGGACTCCGGTAATTGAACTCCCGGGTCGCTGGCTGCGGTAACGCCCCCTGCATGCACATAGTCCAGTGTGCGCTTCAGGCCTGTCTTGAACTTCTCTTCTGATGCGATCACCGGCAGCACTTTTGACACCACCAAATACATGCCCTTTTCCCAGACGTGCCCCTCCTTCCAGTTTGCCATGGCCGACATTTCACCTTGGCCTTTCCAGTCGGACTCTTTAATTTTCAGGAACTCCAAAGCCTTGCTGTTGAAATAAAATTCATGGACCGATCGTTGCCAGACAATAATGGGACGGGTGCGTGAGATGTCATCAAGTTTTTTTCTGTTTAATTCTCCATGGAAGCCCGCATGGTATCCCCAGGTAATGAGAGGCTCGTCAGGGTTTTTGAGGCTTTTCTCAAGCTCTTTCAGACGATTGAGGTAAGCTGCCTCTCCCACAACCCCCTCAACGTCTCCCCAAGGGAGCTGCCAGCTCACCGGGGTAATGAAGTGCGTGTTGCTCACGAGGGCAAACAGCCAGAAATGCAGGTGAGGGTCAATAAGGCCTGGGGTCAGGACCTTATCGGCAAAGGTCTTGTCCACGACCAGCCCCTTGGCATGTTCGAATCGGGAAAGTAAGGTTGCTTTGTCTCCGACATCGATAATGCGTCCGTCTCGAACAGCGATGGCGGATGCCTTTTTGACGGTGGGAGACATGGTCACCACCTCTTTGGCGATATACACGGTCACCCCGGGAGGGGGAGGGGCAGGCGTGTCGTACAGGTTTTGCAACGACTCTGCTGCGAATGCGTTGGAACAAAGCCAAACAAAACAAAAAAGGACTGTCACCACGAGGTGTCGAGGCGGCCGTTTCCGGGAGCTGTTCATGTTCATCATGATTTCCTTTTATGGGGGTAATTGCCGTGTGTGTATTATTCGTACGATGGGCGGTGTATCGCGTTTTCAAAGCACTTGAGAGAACATGCGAGTTTTTTACTGTGGCCAGGGATGACAGCGTCTCTTCATGCTTCCTGCGTTACTCTGTCAGCCATGAATAAACAAAATTAGGTACGATGGGTGTAAAGCTCAGGCTAAACGCCCAATCCGGTCCAAAGTTATCGTTTGCTTCAAGAAAATAGTCGATGGACGCTCCGACCTGCACTGGAAGATTGCCCATTTTTATGACTTTTTTGACCGTGATATTCAGCGGAACGGTCCATTGTTCATCTTCCCAATTGTAAGAGAGCACCGGGTTGGTCTGTACGTTTAAGCCATTGCCCAGAAACAGCCCGCCAAACAGTTCAAGGGTGGAGGTTGAAAAGGACTCATCCCTCCAGCCGGTAACATCCCACTGGTGTGCAGGAAACGCACCGATAAACCCTGTTGTGTTGATATAAACCACAACCAGTTCCGGGCCCAACCGAAGCTGACCACCGGTGAGTTCGCTTTTCGTTCCCGTCGGGACCGTTCCCTGGATGCCGCCTAAGAGGATCCAGCCGCTGGGATAGGTCTGTCCCAGCGCCACGTCAAAGCCCATGTCACCAAGGCTTGTGGTTTCGTTGAATGTGCCTTGGGTTTGGTCGTACGTAGGTTGACCGGTCAGGAACGTGAATGCCGGTCGGACAAACAGGTTGGTGGTACCGTCATCAGTCAGCGGAAAGGGAAAAATCGGCTGAAAGAGAGTCAGGTTGCCCACCTGATCGTCGCTGTCGGGAAGATCCCCCTGATAAAAGGTCGTGATGCTTTCCAGGGTTAACTTTGCCAGCGGGTTGTTCGGGTTTGAGAGTTCTTTTGAGAGGGCCTCGGAGGACTGGCTCTCCGGTTTTTGCTCTACTGTGAGCAGTTCTTCCGGTGTATCCACGATAGCGTCGGGGATCTTTGCTGATGCGGAGATTGCCGAAGCAACAATAAGCCATGATGCTAAAAGGATATATGTTGTTTTGCTTTTTCTTGCCACGTTTTTTTTTATGTAAGCCTGCATAAAGTCCCCTTGAGTCGGTTCTGTGGTGTCTGAGAAGTACTTTTGATTTGTGAAAGTGGATTTTTTTGTGGCGTACTGAGTAAGATATTCATGTTTGGTCGTCAATACCCCAAAAGGGGTATTTTTGAGTGTTTGGGACTACCCCTTTTGGGGTAGATGACGTTTTTTTATGGGGTGGGATCTCTCCAGTGATGAATAATCAGTGGTGCTATTTAATTCACGTATCATAGGTAGTTAGTGTGGTTTTTTTGTTTTGATGTTGTGAGGGTTAACGTTCTTGCTTGCCAAATGCTGATGGTGTGATTTTTTTTGTTCTCCTGTCAGATGTGGCTTGCAATAGATGTTTCGATCAAGGCAAAGTAATGAATGGGGTTGGGATGTGGATGGTTGGAGAGTAAATAGTAATAATAGGAAAGACTGGTGGTGGGTAGTTGGAAAATAGGAAATTGTGAGTAATGGATAGTGAATGGGCAGGCTCTCGCGCGTTTGGCCTGTAAAGCGCTTGGCGAAGGCCTGAGAGCAGCCCGCGTCAGGGGTTTATGTTGCCGTAACATTTTGCTTTTTTAATGCCGGGTTTTTATTGCTAACTCTCTGTAATTGTAAGATGCGGCCACATAAAGACGACGCTCCCTTTTACTCTTTGAATCTGCATTGTCAACCGCTGGGAAAGATATGAAAAACGCACTGCTTCATACCAAACTCCAGAGAGCCGATGTGGCGGGGGACATTGTTCCGAGGCAACGCCTCCTCCTGCGCCTTGATGAAGGAACCCGAAGGCCCCTGACCCTGATCATCGCACCGGCCGGATACGGGAAGAGCACCCTTGCGAGTCGGTGGGCCAGGGTACGAGGGGCTGCCTGCGGCTGGATCTCCCTTGGAGCCGAAGACAACGATTTACAACAGTTTTTATACTATGTTCTGGCCGCAATTGAACCTGTTTTGCCTCAAGGGGCCCTGCAGACCGAGTCGCTGCTAGAAGCCCAGTCCCTTCCGCCCGTGGGAACCCTGACGCGGTCTCTTCTCAATGACCTGAATAAGCTCAAAGAGCCCTTCTGTCTTGTGCTGGATGACTATCATTGCATCACGGACCATCGGGTCCACGACCTGGTCGCTGGGCTCATGGACTTCCCGGCAAAGGCGCTGCACCTTGTGATTCTTTCGCGAAAAGATCCTCCTTTGTCCGTTGCAGGGATGCGAGCGCGCGGGCTTGTGAATGAAATCCGAGGGGATGAATTGCGCCTTTCTCCCCAGGAAGTTCGTCTTTTTCTAAAACAGATGGGACAGCTTTCCGTGGATGATGCCACGGCCGCCATCCTGGAAGAAAAAATAGAAGGCTGGCCTGCCGGGTTGCGCCTGACAGGGCTGTACCTGAAGGGGCAAAAGGACCTGAAGTCAAAGGCCGAGATCCTGAGCGGAAGTTCCGTTCATATTGCCGACTACCTTTTTGCCGAAGTTCTTTCTCGGTTGAGCCCTGACATGGTCTCGGTTCTGTTAAGCACGGCCATTTTAGACCGGTTTTGCGCGCCCTTGTGCCAAACACTTCACGACAAGCAAAAAGAACCGGCTCCGTGCACCCGGGCAGAAGGGTTCATCCGATGGCTTACCCAACAGAATCTGTTTATTGTCGGTCTGGATGATCGCGGGTATTGGTTCCGATATCATCACCTGTTTCAAGATTTTTTGAGAAAGGAGCTGAATAGAAAAAGATCCGCAGAGCAGGTTGCTGAATTGCACCGTATCGTGGGGGGGTGGTTTGCCGATAACGGCTTGTTTGAAGAGGCCATCCAGCACTATGTGGCTGCCGGGGACAATGGCGCTGCGGTTGGCGTGGTGAGGAGAAATCGCCACACGCTCATGAACGCCTCTCAGTTTACGCGGCTTGGCCATTGGCTGATGACATTTCCCGCTGCCGTTTTGGAGAAGGACCCCTTGTTGCTCACAACACGAGCTGTTTTGGGAACCGATCTGGGGCGAAATATCGACATCTATTCCTGCACCCAGAAAGCCGAACATTTGCTTGCAGGGCTTTCTCCCGAGTCTCGGCGCATTCCGAAAGCAATGAATTGAAAGGCGAAGTGCTTGTTCTTCAAGGTCTTATAAGTGTCCTTGAGGGCGATCCCGTAAAAGCTGTTGCCTGCGGGCAAGGTGCGTCGGTCCATCTTCGTGACGATGCCTATATGGTCAGATCCCTTCTTGTGTTTGGGCTGTCTGCCGGGTTCCAGATGACAGGAGACAGTTTCATGGCAGAGAACGTGGTCAAAGAGGCCGCGTCACATCCGTTTACACCAGAGAATATCCGGGCACGAATGCATATATGCCTAAGCTATGTCCATTACCTGAATGCCAACCCGGCGGGCGTAATAGATGCTGCCCAGGCATGCCTGGGTTCCTTGAATGATGGGCCGTTTCGCCATACCAAGGTCTATGCGTATTACTTTTATGGCTCGGCGTTGTATATGCGCAATAACCTCGAAGCCGCTGAATATTACCTTCTTAAAGCTCAGCCAAATCCCTATTCGGCAAATCCGAATTATCTTGCCGATGGCGGGTGCATCCTTGCTTGTATTTACCTTGCCCAGGGCAAAGAGGCCAAGGCTGAAAAGGTCCTGGACGACTTAAAGGCATATTTTCGTGAAAATGACCATATGAGGGCAGGGGACTTGATCCACTCCTTTGAAACGGAATTCTGCCTTCGGCGGGGTGATATCCGGCAGGCCCTTCAACTCCGGGACCAGGCGTGCTTCGACGCCGGCCCGCCTCGGTGGTTCTTCTATGTCCCCCTTCTCACACACGTGAAATGCCTGCTGGCCGAAGGTACCGACACAAGCCGTGAAGAGGCCTGCGAGCGACTGACCAAAATGGACGAAGAGATGCGAAGGATCCATCGCAGCAATGTGCGTATCAACGTTTTGGTTCTTCAAACAATTTTACACCGGTCAAGGCAAGAGGACTCCCTGGCGGTGGCGAGTCTTCGAACCGCTATGGAATTGGCTGAGGGCGGCAGGTGGATCCGTTCCTTTATAGACATGGGCCAGCCCATGGTCCCCCTGTTGGAACGTTATGTGACCCACCACCCCGATCACACCTTTGCCGGCGTTGTCCTTGTTGCTTGCCGCAAGGATGCTGTTTCAACCTCTCCCAACATACCTTCCTGTAAATCGGAACGTCCCATCCTGAAGCTACCTTCTTCCGACCTTTTAACCCAGCGTGAAGCAGAGCTCCTTTCCTATCTGGCAGAAGGGATGAGCAACAAGGAAATAGCCCACGAGCTGTCAATTTCCGTTGCCACGGTAAAAGTCCATTTGCGAAATGTGTTTAAGAAACTGAATGCGACAAACCGTATCGGTGCCGTGAGCAAAGCTTGTGAAATGGGATTTATCGATTCACCTTTTGAATGAAACACCAACTTTTCGGTGCAAAAGCGAGGGGTAAACATCGCGTCTACCACTTAAGTGGTATTGACGCTGTTCCTACAAATCAAGTACACCATGTCACCATTCCCGTTAAAAGGCGAATACTTCTCAAACCATTCTAAAGACAAGGAGATCCCCGGTGAGAAAACAGATTGTTTCTGTCTTGATCCTGTCCCTTTTCCTCTGCTTTGCCGGCATGGTGAATGCCGAAACGCATGACGAGGAAACCGCCTCTGGTGTTCTGATTAAAAATGTCAACGTGTTTGACGGAAAAACCGATAAACTGATTCCTAACCAAGATGTGCTGGTGGTGGGCAATATCATCAAAAAGATCGGCCAGAAAATCGATGCGCCCGAAGGTGCCAAGGTGATTGATGGAAACGGGAGGACCCTGACCCCTGGCTTTATCGATGCCCACACCCATCTTCAGTGGAATATGGGCGTGACGGATCATATGTTTAAGCCGCTCGATTATCAGGCAGCCCTCAGCCTTGTTGAGGCGGAAAGTACTCTGATGAGGGGGTTTACGACGATCAGGGATGTTGCAGGGACCGTTTTCGGTGTCAAACGAGCCGTAGACGAAGGCTACTTTACGGGACCCCGCATCTATTCCGGCGGTGCAGCCCTCAGCATGACCACCGGCCATGGCGACTTCAGGTCCCCGCCCACCATGCCCCGAATGATGGGTGGTCCCGGAGTAACCGACCTCGAGTATGCGGGATTGATCGTCTTTGCTGACGGCGTTCCTGAAGTTCTGGCTGCCAGTCGGGTGCAGTTTCGAAAAGGGGCCCATTTTCTGAAAGTGTTTACCGGCGGTGCCGTTTCCGGGCTTTACGATCCCCTCGATATCGCCGAATACTCCCTTGAAGAGCTCAAGGCGGCAGTCGGGGAAGCAGAGCGGTGGAACACCTACGTTGCCGTGCATACCTACACCGATGCCGCAACCAGGATGGCCATTGAAGCCGGGGCCATGACCCTGGAACACGCCAACCTGATAAGCGAAAAAACAGTAAAGATGGCAGCCAAGAAAGGGGTCTATATCAGCGCACAGACAGCACTCTTTATGAGCCCTGCACCCGAGAGCTTCACACCGGCCCAGAGGGATCGCCAGCAGCAGGCCAAGCAGGGACTGGACAACCTGATGAAGACCTGCAAAAAACACAAGGCCAAGGTTCTGTTCGGGACCGACATGGTGGGCTCCATGGAGCTGAAAAAGCTCCAGGTCACGGAGTTTACCAACCGTACCCAGTGGTTCTCCAATGCTGAAATTTTAAGGCAGGCCACATCGGTTAACGCCGAGGTGCTTGCGCTGTCCGGCCCACGCAACCCCTACCCCGGGAAGCTTGGTGTTATTGAAGAAGGGGCGTTGGCCGATATTCTCCTGATAAACGGGAATCCTTTGGAAAATATACGGATTTTGACAAGGCCTGAAGAGCACCTCGCCCTGATCATGAAAGACGGAAAAATCTACAAGAATACCATCGAGTAGGCTCCCAGGCACAGAAAGGAAACTCCGGCTATGGAACTCGCCACGAGAGACAAGCTGATATTGCGCTCACTCCTTGCCCTGCAAGTTATCTATGGGGTGGCGGCACCTTTTTGAGAGTGTATGATCCCCTGGCACAACACGTGTCAGGGGTACATGGAGCTAGACAAAGGCACATCTCTGGTTGTTGACAGAATCATTTGGGCAGTGTAACGGATATGACTACAACCATGTCTTGATGGTGTTGTTGAAATTCGTATGTCAAATTCCATGCTTAATTGAAGATTCGGGGGTTTGCGAAAGGAAGGCTTTTGCGAATTTCTTGTTTCGTCGTCCTGCGTAGAATCTGTAGGCGTCGAATTGCCTTGGACCACCGTTTATGGTGAAAGATGACAAAGCTCCCAGGGAGAGATGATCATGAGAAGACGTGTTGTCCGGATGGTCTGTTTGCTACTGGTTGGAATGACGGTCGGGTGCGTTAACCAACAAGGAGCCAAAATGAAGCCGATGTCGGCCGATACCGATTTTGATATCGTTATCCTCAATGGCCGGGTGATGGACCCGGAAACCAACTTCGATGCCATCCGTAATGTCGGGATCAAAGATGGGGTTATCGGATTGATCACGCCCAAAGAGATCAAGGGAAAGGCGGTAATCGATGCCACAGAGTTGGTTGTCGCTCCCGGGTTTATCGATGGCCACCAGCACTGTTTGGAACCCTATGCCTACCGCCTGATGGTGCGCGACGGCCGCACAACCATCATGGATCTCGAAGTGGGGGCTCCCGGTAATCAGGTGGCTGATTTTTACACTAAAATCGAGGGGAATACACCGCTAAACCTTGGGGTTTCGGTATCCCACGAATTTGCGCGCGCAGAGGTCCTGGACGGATTTAAGGACTGGAAATACCTCCACACACCCGATGCCATGGCGTCCCGCGTGAAACAGGGATGGTCAGAAACACGCCCCACCCTGGCACAGGGAAACGAAATCCTGGCCATTATCGATGAAGGACTGCGCCAGGGGGCCATCGGTATCGGCTCTACCGTGGGCTACATGCGGGATGGCGTCTCTTCGCGCGAGATCTTTGAGTTGCAGCGGCTCGGGGGCTATTATGGGCGTCAGATCGGGATGCATTTCAGGTTCACGCCGGGGAATGATGTTGAAGAAGTGCTCGGCATTCAGGAGATGCTTGCCAACTCTGCAGCTCTGGGGTCACCGGGCATTGCCTTTCACTTTAACAACCCCGGTTACGCCATGGTTCACGAACTGATGCTCCGTATGCGTGAAAAAGGGTACAATGTCTGGGGTGAGGTATATCCTTATCACGCAGGCTCCACGGCCTTGAATGCCGTCTTCCTTGAACCGGAGGTGTGGGTTGAAAAGCTCGGCAACACATATGAAGAAACCCTGATGGATGTGGCGACCGGTGAGTTTTACACCCGGGAAAGCCGCGAAGAGATGTTGACGAAAGAGCCTACCCGTCTTGTGGTGATATTCAAGATGCCCGAAAAAGCCATCCTGGACTGGATCAAGATGCCGGGTGTTGCCATCGGCAGCGACGGCATGCCCATGATTCCCGATGAGGGCCTGACATGGGAGACTCCTTACGAAGAGCTGCCCAATGTCCACCCACGATTTTCAGGTTCCTTTGCCAAGGTTTTTCGCATGGCCCGGGAAAACAACATTCCCCTGATGCAGGCCGTGTCCATGTCCAGCTACAATTATGCAAAACCCCTCGGCGACATGGGGCTGAAAGCCATGCAACTTAGGGGCCGTATGCAGGAGGGCATGGTTGCGGACATCACCATGTTCAATCCCGAAACCATCACCGATAATGCCACCTACGAGACGGGAACGCTCCCCTCGTCGGGGATTCCGCATGTCATTGTCAGCGGCATTATTGTTATGAGGGATGAAGTGCCGCTGAAGCGTTTTGACGCTGGGCAGGCAATCCGCTTCGAGCCGCAGGAAGAAGGTAGGTTTCAACAACTTGATGCAGACCACTGGACCAGAACGTTTTACGTACTGCCCAAAGATATCGGCGGCTCAAGCAACCTGGGATGCTGTGATTTCAAAAAGCCATGTGACCATAAGGATTGATATGGATGCCAGGTGAAATAGCTTACCTCTGAGTTGAAGCGAGCGAGCTTTCACATACGTTTTGGTGAAGAATGAGGCCCACCTCGTGATCTCGAGGTGGGCTTTGTTTATTCGACACGCGGGCAGGCATATTCCTTACTATTGAGTTGTGTCCGGCAGGGTGAGGGATACCGTCTCAGACCAAGGCGACCAGACAAGGCCTTCATCTCTGTATCGCACACGCGCGTCGTAGGTACCGGGTGAGAGGCCTGTTACCCGATGGGTTGTGATGTCCACATCTTTCTGAATGTTTTCTCCCATCCAGATGTTTTCCGCCCTGGTGCGGTTGCCCCAAATGTCCATGGGCTTCTCTCCTGATTCTGCAAGGAGCTGCCAATGGGACTCCAGGTGAGAATCCCCATCCGGGTCGCTAAAGGCTGTCCCTCGGAGGAGAAGGGCGCCCGCATGTTCCGTTGCTGAGATTCTAGGCATCTCGGGGGGCTGGTTATCGTAGCGGATCGTGAAGGCATCGCTGATGGTGTCGTCGGTGTAGTGAAACCACTGGATGCCGTTTCCACCGGATCTGCGCACCACCTGCACGGCGGGGCGTTCTCCTGCGTGCAGTGTGATGAGGCAGTAGCCGAATTCATCCACCGATTTTTGGAACTCATCGTAATCGGTCATGTCGTATTCGCCCCAATAGTCGATGTCACCTGCCGTGGGAGCCACATTGAGCCAGACATGGGGCATGTCCCGGCTCTGGCCCCGTGAGTAGGCGTGGGTGTGCCCGAAAAGGTGAAAGCTTGGTTTGCCGGTTTCTTCGGTGAACCGTTCGAGCATGGCAACAAAGCGGCAGGACCTTTCGGCTTCACCCGGGGGCCAGAGCTCGGATTTGCAGGGGTGGTGAAACTGGGTAAGGACAAAGTCCGTTGCCGGGTCGTCCTGGGCGTCGTAGAGGTGGTCCAGGAGCCATTCCCGCTGGAGGAGTCCCCCTGTATCCGGTAGTGCGTCGATCTGGATCAGGTCGTTGCTGTTGAGGGTGAGGATCATGGTGTTCAGCAGGTTGTAACGGGAGAGCTTCATGCAGTGCTCAAGGCTGCCGTTGGGAAGCATGTCAAAGTAGCAGGCATAGAAGAAGGGCGTCATATCATGGTTGCCCAGAGCCGGAATCAGGGGGACCCTGGAGGCAAGGGGCTGGAGGTTCGCGAAAAATTCATCGGTCCACTGGCTCTTGTTGTCGCCGTTTTTCACCAGATCCCCGGTTACGAGAAGGGCGGAGATGGTTTCTGCGCAGGTGTCCGCGCTGCCATTTCCTTCCACGGCGATAATTCCGTTGGTGATGATATCGGCAAGGCGTTCCGGGTGATCCCCTTGGCTGTCGCTGATGGCAACGAGTTTAGCGACGGTGGTGTCTCCTCCGGTACGGGGCCATGTATGGAAGCGGTATACCGGGCTTCTGCGAAAGATTGTTTCCACACGGTAGAGATAGGTGGTGTCCGGCTTGAGACCGGTGAGCCGTGCTTTATGGAGGGTGGGCAGGACCGGTGTGACCCTGGTTTCCACGCGGTTCCAGGTAGATGTTCCCTCCTCCTGAACAAGGAGGCTCGGCGAGAGGCAAAACGCTTCGAACATGATCGTCATGGTATCGGGGCCGGGTTTGATAAGGTATGGGGCCACAATGAAGTCCAGACCGGTGTTCCGGCCGAAGTCGGCGGATGCCATGTGTCGTGTTGCCAATACCAGGATCGCTGAGAGAAAAAGAACCGCCCATGCGGCATGCGGTGTAAGGTGTTTTTGCATCGTAACCTCCTGTGGGGTAAGGGCCGTTTCATGATGTGGGGAGTTTGCTGTCAGTTGCCGGGGGGGGACTGTCCTGTGAAATATGTTCAGCGAGTTGTGAGGTGATGATGTGTGAGGGATAAGAATTCAATGAGAAAAAATCAGAAACCATTTTATCTCACCGTGGTGACGTGGAAGAAGATGCTGAGCTTTTATATTTTTTTCAGTCACCTGTCTGGCTTGATTTGTGGTAAAGGAGTAAGGAATGCTATCTCATATTATCTCCGAATTACACTTCGGCGCGACACATATTCCATGACTCATCATAGCCATATGGTTTTAAAGGGCTAAGTGCAATGCATTTTCAGCAAAGGATTCCTACGGTTGAAGAATATAAGACGTTGAGGGCGTCCGTGGGTTGGAACATCCCGGATGATGAGGCCATTGGCCGCGCCCTGGCAAGCTCTCTGTTTTCCGTTGTCGCCGAGGTCGACGGTTTACTGGTGGGGCTTGGGCGTGTTGTGGGGGACGGCGGACTCTATTTTTATGTCCAGGATGTGATGGTCCATCCGTCGGTTCAGGGCAAAGGCCTGGGAACGTTGTTGATGCAAAAGGTCATGGGGTACATCGGTGCCGAGGCCCCACCCGGTGCCTTTGTCGGGCTTATGGCGTCACAGGGGCTGGGGCCTTTTTATGCTTCCTTTGGGTTCCATCCAAGGGAGCCCGATGCTCCGGGCATGTACCGGGGCATGACCTGATGGTGCCACAGAGACACAGGCGCAAGAGAAATCCTCGCGAAATTTAGAAGGCTTTCCCGGCAGCCGGGTCGCGGATGCCGGGCCATACCCATTCGAAGGAGGGTCCCATGAAGGTTCTGGCAGTCAACGGCAGTCCGAGGAAGAAATGGAACACGGCGACGTTGCTTGAAAAAGCCCTGGAAGGGGCCGCTTCGGAAGGGGCGGAGACCGAGCTGATTCATCTTTACGACCTGGATTACAAGGGGTGTCGCAGTTGCTTTGCCTGCAAGCAGAAAGATGGCAAAAGCTATGGTGCCTGTGGGTTGAAAGACGGGCTGGCGCCCGTGCTGGACGCTATCCGGGATGTGGATGCCCTGATCCTGGGTTCGCCCATCTATTTTGGGCGGGTCACCGGGGAGATGAGGTCCTTTCTGGAGCGTCTTATGTTCCCCTACCTGGAGTATGGGGATCCCTGGCGGACACTTTTTTCCCGCACCATGGCCACCGGGTTCATCTACACCATGAACATCACGGAAGAGGAGATGACCGAGATGCGCCTGCGATATGCCCTTGAATCCACTGAGATGACCCTTGCCATGATATTCGGTGCCTCGGAGGCTCAGTATTGTTACGATACTCTCCAGTTTGAAGACCATGACAAGGTCGTGTGCGACAGGGTGGATGTGGACGCCAAAATGCGTCGGCGGCGGGATGTGTTTCCCGTAGATTGTGAAAAAGCGTTTGCTTTGGGGTGCAGGATGACCCGGGACGTGACCAGAGGATAGCATGTTTAACAGGCATGGGACGTCCCGGCAAAAGATGATCGGGTTACCCGGGACCAGCCCGCCACCTTCAGGGGACAACCCATGGATAGAAGGAGCACCATGAAGAAAGAACGCGATATTGAAAAAGCCTACAGCACTTCGGAATTCGTGGCCAAGCTCAGGCGGCTGGCCGATGCGCTGGAAACGGGGAAGAAATTTGAGATCCAGATAGCCGGGGAACGGATTTACGTCCCGGTGCGAGCCACCTTTACGGTGGAACATGAACGGGAAGGTGCCGAGGAAGAGATCGAGTTTCAAGTCCGGTGGCGAAACGATTAGCCAAAGGGGGGCGTCCATTCTCCTGTTGTGATCATGGGGCGTGACAAGGTGCTTATATCTTTGGTAGAATTAAAACGATGTGTGTCCACATCAAGACGTCATGCTTTCCCCCTTTCGCAGAGCATTCCTTTATCCGTGGGTACCGATGCACCAAGATGTGCCTCGTCCACGGGGCCTTCAATTCAAGGTGACCGATGAACTCCCCATACGTAACCTCGTGCCATGGCTGTGATTTGCTTTTGGAAACAGAGGATGTCCTGCCGGGCAGTACGGCCTTTTGCCCGAGGTGCGGTTCAAAAATCCATACCCCCAAGACGGACTCGCTCAACCGCACGCTTGCCTTTACGTTTATCGTCCTTCTCGTGTACGTCCCTGCAGTTTTTACGCCGCTCATGACCCTGAATGCCTTGGGAATGGAGGCCAGCGGCAGTATCCTGGACAACAGCATCTTCATGTACAAGCAGGGGTATATTGCCGTGGCTTCTATGGTATTTCTCACGGCGATCCTTCTTCCATTCTTAAACCCGGCCCTGCTTTTCCTGCTTGCCGCTCTGGCCAGGATAAAGCGTTTCCCCCGTTTTCAGGCATGGCTCCTGAGAACCTTTCAGTCCCTTGAGGAGTGGGGGATGGGTGAGGTGTATCTCATCGGGGTCCTGGTGACCATTATCAAGGTGTACTCCATGGCAAGTATCACCTTTAATATCGGATTTTTCTGCTTTCTGGTGATGGTTGTCATGAACCTCTGTGCATTGTCCGTCCTGGATAAATCCAGTCTCTGGCTTCAGATAGACGAACAGTTGGGGTTGGAAGGCGATGGGTGCATTTCCGGGCCTTTCGCCGAGATGCAGACCGCCATGGAAGCGGGGCTGATGTGTTGCCACGAGTGCGGGAAATTGACAAAGGGCGATGATGTCGCCACAGAAGAGGAACCAGAGTGCCCCCGCTGCGGAGCAGACCTGCATTATCGCAAGCCAGACAGCCTCAGCAGGACCTGGGCTCTGGTGGCGTCTTCCGCGATTTTTCTGGTGCCTGCCAATGTGTTGCCCATCATGCGGGTGGATTTTCTCGGGGCCTCTCAATACTCCACCATCATGGACGGGATTATCTATTTTATGCACTCCGGGGAATACGGAATTGCCGTTGTTATCTTTACCGCTTCGGTTCTTGTGCCCGTCTATAAGATCATCGGCCTGGGCCTGGCGCTGTTATCCGTGCAGCTGGGGTGGCGTGGCAAACGGCGTCAAAAAACCCTGATGTTTCGATTTATCGAGTTTATCGGGCGTTGGTCCATGCTCGATATCTTTGTCATTGCGTTGATGGCGGTGCTTGTGAATTTCGGAGAGTTTTCCTCCACCCATGCGGCCATCGGAGCCCCGTTTTTTGCCGGGGTGGTGACCTTTACCATGCTTGCGGCCCTGACCTTTGACGCGCGTCTCCTTTGGGACGAACGTCACGAAAAATCCTGATTTATAGGGGCGGGCAGGCCTATCTCTACAGCCATCTTTCAGTCAAGGAATGAACACCATGAACAAAGCCGTCGTGAAGACCAGGAAAAGCATCTCTCCCGTGTGGATTCTCCCCATTATCGCGTTGATGATCGGAGGGTGGCTGGTGCTTAAGAGTGTTCGTGAGGCCGGGTACGAGATTGTTGTGCGCATGGAAGACGCGGTGGGGATCACCCCGGGGAAGACCCAGGTGCTTTTTAAGGGCCTTCCCGTGGGTATGGTCAAGAGGTTGACCGTTTCGCGAGAACCTGTTATAGGAGGTCCATCATTGAAATGAAAAAGGCGTCCAGGGAGCATATCGTTGAGGATACCTTGTTCTGGGTGGTTCGCCCGGAGGTGTCCGTTAATCAGATCTCGGGCCTCGATACCCTGGTGTCCGGCAGCTACCTTGGTGTGCTACCGGGCGAGGCTACGGCTATTTCCTCCTTTTTTGTCGTGGAGAAGGAACCGCCGGCCCTTATGGAAAGCGCGCCGGGGAACTCGTTTCGTCTTCAGACCAAAGCGTCCAGTATGCATGACCAGGGGGCCCCGGTTCTTTTCAAGAAAATCCAGGTGGGTGAGGTGCTTAAGTCATGGCTCTCAGAGGACGCGACGATTCTTGTGGAGATCCTTGTGTACGAGCAATACTCACACCTTGTGACCACCACGTCCTATTTCTGGGATGTCAGTGGCATCAAGTTGAAGGCCAGTTTGCCCAACATCAATTTGAAGATCGGAACCTTCAAGTCTATTTTTGCAGGGGGGATCGAGTTTGAAACCCCTGCAGGGGGCAAAGCGGTGGCTCCCGATCAATCGTTTCCGCTCTATGAGGATATTGACGATGCCCGCCATGCGGATAACATCGAGGTGACCCTCTACATGCCTCAGCACCATGGCGTCAACACCGGCGCGAAGATCACCTATCGCAATGTCACCATCGGAACGGTCACCGATGTGTTCCTGGCCAAAGACATGCAGGGATTGGTGGCTATTGCCAGCATTACAAAAAAATCGGCGGCCCTTTTACGCAAAGGCTCGTATATCTGGGTAGTGACCCCGGAGATATCCGTGTCTGGGATCCGCAACGTCGGCAGTATCATCAAAGGGGCTTACCTGAAGATGGAACCGGGGCGAGGAAAACCGGCTCGCAAATTCAGGGTGTATGAACAGCCTCCGGTCCGCATGCATGAGCCTGCCGGGTTGAACCTCGTTCTGGAGAGCGAGACTTTAGGCTCTTTGAAAAAAAATCGCCCGGTGACCTACAGGCAAGTCAAGGTGGGGCATGTGACCGGCTCCGAATTGTCTGAAAAAAGGGATAAAGTCTATGTGTACATCAATATTTACGAACAGTTCGCCGACCTTGTCAGCGCCGATACACGGTTCTGGAATGTCAGCGGTATCCGCATTCAGGGCGGCCTCATGACAAAGATGAAAATCTCCTCAGAATCCTTCGAAACCTTGATTGCAGGGGGCATCGCCTTTGCCACTCCCGAAACGGAGGCACAGGGAAAACGGGTGAAAAAGGATCACCACTTTGTCCTGCACAGGGAGATGGACGAAAAGTGGCGGGACTGGCTGGCCTGGGATTCCGATGTTGTTGTCTCCCTTGAAGAAAAGAATGCCGCACCATGAAATCCTTGACTGTTTTATAGGGTTCGAATCCCGCAGCGAACGAAAGAAGGGGGGGCTTTACGGCCCCCCTTTGTTGTTATGGGGTGCCGTAGCGCCTGTATGGGCAGGCTGATGGGGGCAGGGATATTGGGCTCAAATTTATTTCCCCCGTCAGGACCACCGGAGTTATTCCGGTTAACGTCAAGGGCATTTCAAGTGCTCCTCATCGTGTATCCAGAAGAATGAAATGGGCCTCTCCTGCAAAAACGGTCGCCACATGTCACACACCACGCGAATGCCCCGCAAACGGTTGCATGAAGTGAGCTTCCATGCATTCGCCATAGGGTTTCCAGGTGTACCCACCTGGCCACCGGAGGCCTGCTTTTATCACCCACTTTAACCATAGAAGGCTGAAGTACCCTGAATCGTGGCTGTTTTTTGCAGAATGCGGGAATGTCAGTGGCGAGGGATGGTGGCGGTCATGTAAACGGCATCTGCGCCATAACCTGCCAGGGAATTTTCAAGGGGTGTGGGGGCAAAACCATGGTGTTCCCAAAAAGGGACGCTGCCCTGGACCGAGGTGAGGGCCATGCGGGTCATGCCTGCCTCGGCAGCACAGGAGGCAAGGGCGCGAACCAGAATGGATGCGGCTCCGGAGCCCCTGGTGGATTTGGCAACGGCAAGATCATGGATATAGAGAAGCTCCGGGCTGAGGCCTCCATCAAGGGGCGTATCCAGGGCCGGGGCGTGACCCTGTTTCCAGGGGTGGGCCAATGCGTACCCTAAAATATTCGACGGGCCTTCGGCCACAAGGCATGTGGTCGGGGAGGCGAGCCATCGGCTTTGGAGGGCTTCAAGGCTCTCAACGAAAGACTGAGAGTAGCTTTCACGTTGAATATCAAGGATACGGGGCCAGTCGGTTACCGAGATGGATCTGTACGTAAGCATGGGGGGAATCCGTATCTGTGTCCTGGGTTCTGGTACCCGCCCCTTACGGGGTGTGCACCCATCATCAGGGGGCGGGTCAGGCGGTGGGACCTTAAAAAAAGCGTGGTGTTTGGTAGCCGGAGACATGGCCCCGCGGGGTGCCCGCTCGGCGTCGGTCATGGCCTGATGGCAAACCGTCCGCGCTGTCTACCTGTTGCTTTTTTGCGGTCCGGGCTCTTAGATGTCTGAGTGAGCGGCCTTTTTGAGTTTTTTCTCATGTTTGGCCTGTCTCTTTTCCTTGAGGGTTTTTTGGGGTTTCTTTTTAACGTTTCGCTTTGAATCAACTGATTTCGACATATGTCCTCGGCGTATTGATGGAAGTCTTCCTCTTTCAATCGGCTCCGGCGGTGGCGGTCTGCGTCATCGTTGGTGTCCCCAGATCGGGTGTCGTCCTTGCAAGAGGTGGAGGCGACAAGATCACCTTGCTCCCGGACCCCGGGGCTTGTCAAGCCCTGGGGCTTTTTTTCAAGGGATGTGACGCCAGGGCTGTTTATCTCTGATCCTGGGGTGGCAGGGCTTTTATTCGCCCAATGCGCGGACTTGATTTGCCGCATGGGAAGCCTGTGCGATGCCGGTGGCAGTGGCAGACAAAAACGGGCCCAACGAGGTAACGTCTTCTCTCCCGATTCTGTCTGTGCTACTGTGCCGGGCTCGGGTGTCCGACGATGGGACACCGCCAGGAGCAAAAAACCATGGCAACAGGAAGAGGGGAGGCGACGTGGAAGGAAGAGTGTCGCGGCGGCGGAGCCGTCGTTCTGTGAGGGTCTCCCCGGTGCACAAGGAGAGCAGGGTGAAACGCCAACACCCCGCCTTTTTTTTGTTACTGCCGGCCTTGCTGTTTGTGTGTTTTTTTGGGCATGCAGGGACGGTGTGGGGTGGACAGGATCCTCTCCTTGACCAGATGCAGGAGCGCTTCAATTCCCTGAACCACTATGTCACCCTGCTGGACTCGGAAGGGGAGACAAAGCGCAACCGCATTGTCTACACCTACAAAAAGCCGGGTTTTATCCGCATGGATTTTATCCATCCCCACAAGGGCGCCCGCCTGATCTACAACCCCCGTGAAAACCAGGTGTCCCTTCGCCCCTTTGCCACCCGCCTGCCGGTCTTTACCCTGTCACCGGACAACCCATTGATTACCGACCCCAAGGGGCACACCGTGGACCGCTCCGATATAGGGGCCCTCATCCGTTCGGTGCGGCGATATGCCCGGGAAGGTACGGTGACGCGTCTTGCGCCCGAATCGGTGCAGTCTCATCTGTGTCCCCGGCTTTTGGTGGAGGGCAGCGAGGTCACCTACCTGCTGTGGGTTCATCCGGAGCTTCTGCTCCCCGTCAAGGTGGTCAAGCTTTACGCAGACAGCTCCCAGGAGACCGTGTTTCTCCGGGACCTGGAGGTGGACGGCCCCTTGGACGACGCCGTGTTCGAACCTTAGAGTTTCGAATGGTCGGTTTTTTTCATCCGTAGGGTGTCCGCGCTCGATTTCCCTTGTCCGGACAACTCCCCCAGCATATCCTGCCCTTAGCCCTTAGCCCTTAGCCCTTAGCCCTTAGCCCTTAGCCCCATCTATCCATTCACAATCTCACCCACGGCCTGTGTCAGCTTTTGTACGGCTTTTTCATTGGATTCCAGAATGGGAAAAAGCTCCATGAGTTCCCTTGTGGCATGGTGTTTTAGTGCGGTCAGGTAGTCTTCAATCTGTACGTCCAGCCCTTTTGGCAGGATCCCTTCATTGGCATCGAGCCCCTGAACCGCTTCGATAATCTGGGCCAGGGCCGTTTCCAGTTCCGAGTGCTCATGGGTCAACTCCGCAATGAGGCCGTGGAATTTTGCGGGAAGGTGGATCAGCCCGGTTTTGAAGAGCAGTTTTTCCTCAATATAAAAATGGGTGGACAGCTCTTTCTGCATCAGGTCAAGGACGGTGTCGAGCTCCATGGAGCTGCCCCCCGTCTTGGCGTCGGCCAGGATGCCCTGGACGACCATTACGTATTGGGTGATGATTTTGTGTTCGGAGGCGATGCGCTGGACAACGTTGTCCATGGCGGATCGGTTGGTTTGCTGCTGTTTCTCAAGGCTGTCGATGAAAGAGAGAAAGGGGGCCATGCCGGCTGTGCTGATCTTCATCACCAGGATACCGGAGAGGGCAGGGCCGGTCTCTGGCTGTACGCTGTGGATGCATCGGCCTTTGAAATGGACGGGGGTGTCGTCAATCTGTATGGCCAGGTCAAGGTATTCCCCTTCGGGGATGGTTTCGTCGGATTCAAGGAGAAAACCGGTTTTGCTCAGGTTGCGGGTTGTTCCCTTTTTGTACTCGGTACTTGATGCCAAGCGGTAGGAAATGGTCTGGCGCGCCTGGTAGCGCTCATGGTCTCGTTTTTCCGGGTGATTCGTCATGTGAGCCAACCTTGGTTTCGGGTGAGTTTTTCTCCTATCATATGCGAGCCTCGTGTGGATGAAAAGCCATAAGGGTCCCGTAGCAAATAATTATTCAATTCAGTAGTCCTCGGGTTTCGGACCGTGGGTACGGGTGCCCTTGCAAAGCGTGTGGCGATTCGAGTCGACGAAGGCCAGGGGCCCCACGTCGGAAAAAAGGGGGGGCAGTGGCAGGAAGGGGATGGTGAGATGCGGTTTTTTTCATGAAACGAGCTCTGAAATCCCCGGCTGTGAAGGGGCTCCCCTATAGGGGAAGGGCTAAAGCAATAAACGGACCAACTATGAACATTGTTTGTAAAATAAAATTATTCACTAAGGTCTCTTGTCAATGTGAGTTTATCTGTGTTAAAGATTCTCAAAAATTGGAGTAGGGCGGCACAATGGCGTGCTGCTGAAGAGAGTCGATGAAGCTTGCTACCGGGAGAGGAATACCCAGTTGCAAGTTTTTTTTTGGCCAAAATTATCGGGTAATTGCACAACAAGAGGATAATTTTTGGTCGCACCTTAGATATCCGTCCAGACGCTATTGGGCGGTGCAGGCAGGCGATCCACCACAGACTTTTGTAGAATTTAGGAGTTTTGTCATGGGCAATATTGGTCAGTTTATTATTTACATTATTATGATCTGCGCTGTGCTGGGCGCATTTTCATACATCAAGGACGATGAGAGCCCCCTCGGTCAGGAGTTCCTCGAAGGCCTCCACAGCATCGGTCCCATCTTCATCCCCACCGCCGGTATCCTTGCCGCCAGCCCCTACCTGTCTGCTTTTGTAAAAAGCGTATGCGGTCCCATGTTCGGTGCCATCGGTGCTGACCCCGCCATTGCGGCAACCACCATCATCGCAGTTGATATGGGCGGCTACCAGCTTGCCGATGTTCTGGCCCTTTCCCGTGAAGGCTGGATCATGGCCATGGTTGTCGGTTACATGTCCGGTGCTACCATCGTCTTCTCTATCCCCGTGGGTCTGACCATGCTGGATAAAAAAGACCACAAATACATGGCACTCGGTGTTATGGCCGGTCTCCTGAGTATTCCCATCGGCGTATTCATCTCCTGCAGCATGCTCTCCATCTCCGATATGATGGTTCGTGGTATGATCTCTGTAAACGCAGAGTCTGCCTTCGCACTGGGCCTGACGTTCAAGATGATCTTCCTGAACCTCATGCCCCTGACCATCTTCTGTGTGACCCTGGCCGTCGGTCTGAAAATGGTTCCCAACACCATGATCAAAGGCTTCCTCTTCTTCGGTCGCAGCATGAACATTGCCCTGACCCTGGTGCTTGTCTTCTCCATCGTTGAATACTTCACCGGTTTCTTCGCAAGCGTCTTCGGTTCCTGGGGTTTTGATCCCATCATCGCAGACGAGGCGGACAACTTCCGTGCCCTGGAGGTTGCCGGTTTCATCGGTATCATGCTCTGCGGTGCCTTCCCCATGGTTTACCTGATCAAGAAGTACGCTGCCGGTCCCATGGACAAGATTGGCCGCATGGTGGGTCTCGAGAGCGAAGGCGCTGCGGGTATCCTCGCCGCCGCCGCCAACATCCTGGCCATGTTCCGCCTCATCGCCGACATGCGTCCCAAGGACAAGGTTCTCTGTGTGGCCTTCTCCGTATGCGCCGCCTTCACCTTTGGCGACCACCTCTCCTTCACCGCCAACTTCCAGCCCAACCTGATTCTTCCCGTTATGGCAGGCAAGCTCCTCGGTGGGGCTTCCGGTTTTGGTCTGGCTTACCTCCTCTCTGTTCCCGCGGCCCTGGCCCTGGAGAAAGAGGAGCAGGAAAACGGCGTTGCTTCCGAAGAGGTTTGCGCTGCTGCCTGATCCCGGCTTAAAGCACAGCATGTGTCCTGAATACGTGGTGAGAATCTCACCATGGCGTAACATCTGTTCGCAAATTCCGGACACGGCACTGTAAGGTCATGAAAGGCCGCGCACGAAAACGTGCGCGGCCTTTTTTTTTGTTGTGCGGGGCTGATTGGTGTGTATCTATCGGGAAAATATCTGGCTCGGGTGATGGAAAAGAAAATACAGTGAATCGTTGGCATGTGAATTGCTTATGCTTGTTATCGGCTAACTCCCTGATGTCACATCGGATGGCCTCGGCAGCCCGCGGGTTGCCCCATGGGGGGTGTGGCTGATTTTTTTTGCTGAAATACATACGGCCCTGTCACGGGTTAGTTAATGGTCGTGTCGGGGGAATGGTACGTAAATTCAGGCTTGTACGCCTATGGCGTTTGATTCTTCTTAAGGGTTGGACATCAAGGCGAGACGTCTGTGTTGAAAAAAAGGCTTGTCAATATTTATGTGGTTATGGTACGCACTAAGCAACTTATTTTGTTACACAACGGCGTGTAATGTCAGCGATGATGCTTGTATCGGGGTTGGAAGTTCCAGATTCCCGTTACAGGCTTTTTTTGTTTTTGGGGGATGAAGTGATAGTTGACGCAAGCGAACAGAAGCAACGGGTCATTCAAGAATATGTGCCGGGTAAGCAGGTTACCCTTGCCCATGTGATTGCCAGCCCCCACAAAAGCATTTACATGAAGCTCGGGCTGGACGACGAGGCGGGAGACGCCATCGGGATCCTGACCATTACGCCGAGCGAAGGGGTGATCATTGCCGCAGACATCGCCACCAAGGCTGCCGGGGTTGAGATCGGTTTTCTCGACCGGTTCGGCGGATCCCTGGTTCTGGTGGGGGATGTGGCCAGCGTGGAGTCGGCCCTGAAAGGGGTCCTTGATTACTTTGACGAGGTGCTGCATTACGCCTCCGTTGAAATGACAAGGTCCTGATCCATGGCAGATGAAACGAAACAGAAAAAGATGATGCTCATCGGGGAGTCCGGGGTTGGCAAGACCACCTTGATTCAGGTGCTCTCCGGCGAAGGCTTTTCATCGAAGAAGACCCAGGCCGTAGAGTTCTGCGGTCGGTTCATTGACACCCCCGGGGAGTTCCTTGAAAACAGGCGTTTTTATCCCGCCCTGATCACCTCATCGGCAGATTGTGATGTGGTGGCCATGGTGCAGGACGCCACGCGGATCAGCAGCCTGTTTCCGCCGCAGTTTTCTTCCATCTTCACCCGAAAGGTCATCGGTATCGTGACCAAGGTAGATGTCGAGGGGTGCAACGTGGAGAGGGCGGAACGATTCCTGGCAAACGCCGGGGTCAAAGAGATTATCCGGTCCAGTTCAAAGACGAACGTCGGCCTTGATAAATTGCAGGAGCTGCTGGCCTGATTCCAGGGTACCTCTCCTTATTTTTGAGTTTAAGGCAGCACACGAGACACGCAGGAGTTTAGAAAGCATGGGGTACAGAATTGTCATAGCGGATGACGAGCCCATTACACGCATGGACATTCGGGAAATTCTCGAAGGGGCCGGCTACGAAGTGGTGGGTGAAGCGTCTGACGGCTTCGATGCCGTGGAGATGTGCCGCAAGCACAAACCGGATCTGGTGTTGATGGACATCAAGATGCCGCTTTTGGATGGCCTCAAGGCGTCCCGGATGATCCGGGATGAAAGCACCGCAGGGGGGATTCTCCTGTTGACGGCCTACAGCGGCAAAGAGTTTGTGGAGCAGGCCAAGGATGTCGGCGTCATGGGGTATGTGGTTAAGCCCGTGAAAGAAGAGTCCCTGCTGCCCATGGTGGAAATTGCCGTGGCCAAGGGCGCCGAGATCGCCAAGATGGAAAGCGACATGCAGAAGGCCCAGGGCCAGCTCGAAGGCCGCAAGATGGTGGAACGCGCCAAGGGCATCCTGATGAAGACATACAACATCAGCGAGGATGTCGCCTACAACCGAATTCGTAAGCTGAGCATGGACAAGCGGTGTTCCATGAAGGAAATCGCCAAGGTCATCGTTCTGAACGGTTGACCGGTGGACGGAAATCGATGGGAATTCACATGATCGAAGAACTTTGCCGCAAACACAACGACCTCACCGCCAGGGACATCGCCAAGCTGAAGTCCGTGGCGGAGAACCTCGGCATGATCGCCGACTGCACGGGTGCCGATATCTTTATCGACTGCATCACGCGCGACCCGGACGAGGCCGTGGTGGTGGCCCAGGCCAAGCCCAACAGCCAGGAGTCCCTCTACAAGGGCTCGGTTGTGGGGGAGCTTGCCTACCGCAGCAAGGAACCCGCGGTCTTAAGGACCATGGATGTGGGGATGCCCACCTCCGACATGTGGGCCGTGACCCAGGAGAACAAGAACGTCCGCCAGAACGTCTCACCCATCAAGAACGACGAAGGCCGCGTCATCGGGGTGCTTATTGCGGAAAAGGACATCACCGATCATGTGAAGACCAAGAACAATATTTCGGTCCTCTCCCGCACCACCGAGCAGCTCATGGAAGCCCTGATGACCTCGCGTCACCGGGATCACAACCTGCCGTACCACGACAGCGACGGCATCGTGATGTTCAACGAAATCGGGATCTCCACCTACGTCAACCCCGTTGCCGAGACCATCTATCGGAAGCTGGGGTATCTGGACAAGCTGGAAGGGATCCATTTTTCCAACATGGCCCTGGACCAGGTGGTCTTTCAGGATGTCCTTGAAAAAAGGCAGCTGAGCCACAATGAGGTCAAGGTTGGCAGCCTGGTGTTGAACCTGAAGTATGCTGTTATGAAGAGCCGGGATTTTAAGGTTTCCGGTGTGGTGATGCTGATGAGGGATGAGACGGACGCCAAAGCCAAGGAAAAGGAGCTGATCCTTAAATCCGTGGCCATCCGGGAGATTCACCACCGGGTGAAAAACAACCTGCAGACCATCGCAAGTTTGCTTCGGCTGCAATCCCGCCGGGTGGACAACGTCTCGGCAAAGACCGCTTTCAGCGAGAGCATCAGCCGCGTGCTGAGCATCGCGGCCACCCACGAGATCCTCGCCCAGAACGGCGTGGATGACGTGGACCTCCTTACCATGCTCCAGCGCATCAAGAGCAGCATCGTGGACTACTCGGTGGTGGGCGGCAAGGAGGTGCGGATCCTTATTCAGGGGGACACCTTCATGTGCAACTCCGACACGGCAACCTCCATCGCCCTGGTGGCCAACGAGGTGATCCAGAACAGCCTGAAGCACGCCTTCAAGGGCCGGGAAAAGGGGTCTATCTGTGTGGAGATCTGCAAGGCGTCCACCTACGGAAACATCATCATTACCGATGACGGGGTGGGCTTTGATCTGGGCCAGGTCCGGGAAGGGGCCCTTGGGACACGGATCGTCAACAGCATTGTGAAAGACAAGCTCCACGGGACCCTCACCACGGAATCGGGTGAGGGGGGAACCAAGGTGCTCTTTGACTTTCCCCTGGATGAGGCCACCAGCCAGGAACGACCGGAGTATCCCTCGATTCCGCAAACCAGCTGAACATAAACGGGGCCGGCAAGATCGGCACAACCCGACACGTATACAAGTTGAAGCCTCCACAATGGGGTGGGGGCGCCTTAAAGGCGATGAAGCCTGAAGAACCCGCGGATGTGGTGCGGAGATCTTCAGGCTTTTTTTGTTTCAGGACCGCAGGAACGGGTCAGGATCGTAGAAAAGGACGGAGTTTATTCATGAAAGAGAGCATCTTAAGCGTCGGTATCGACATCGGTACCTCCACCACACAGCTGGTTTTCAGCCGGATTACCATTGAAAATACAGCCTCCATGATATCCGTCCCCCGTATCACCATTGCCGACAAAGAGGTGGTCTACAGAAGCGACATCCACTTTACCCCCTTGAAGTCAAACACCGAAATCGATGGGGAGAAGGTGCGCCTCATCGTCAAGCACGAGTATGAAAAGGCCGGGGTCATCCCCGAGCAGGTCCAGACCGGAGCCGTCATCATCACCGGAGAGACCGCCCGTAAAGAGAACGCCGCCGAGGTCCAGAAAGCCCTCTCCCATTTTGCCGGGGAGTTTGTGGTGGCCACGGCAGGGCCTGCCCTTGAAGGCATCATCGCGGGCAAGGGGGCCAACGCGTCGGGTGAGTCCAAGAAGCGGGGGGCCGTGGTGGCCAACCTCGATATCGGCGGGGGCACCACCAACATCGCCGTCTTCGACAACGGTGAGGTTATCGACACCAGCTGCCTGGACATCGGCGGCCGGCTCATCAAGGTGGACGGCGGTAAGATCGCCTATATCTCCGAGAAGATGCAAAAACTTGCCGAGGCCAACCATGTGCCCATTGCCGTGGGACAGCCCGTAGACCGTGGCTTTCTCACCAAGATCGTCATCCGCATGAGCGAACTCCTGGAAGAGGTGGTGGGCATCCGGCCCCCCACGGACGATCTGGCCCTCATCTGCACGGACAAGGACCTGCGCCGGGACTACACCATCGATTACGTGACCATCTCAGGGGGCGTGGCCGACTGCCTGAAAGACGAGATCACCTGCGACTCCTTTTTATACGGGGACATCGGCCTCCTGCTGGGCCAGGCCATCGCACACTCTCTCATCGGCAAAAAGATCCCCGTGCTCACCCCGGCCGAGACCATCGGCGCCACGGTGGTGGGGGCCGGTTCCCATACCACGGATATCAGCGGAAGCACCATCTCTGTGAGCTGTTCCACCCTTCCCATCCAGAACATTCCGGTGCTGAAGCTTTCACGGGAGGATGAGGCTCTTCCCTTCGAGTCCTGGGGCGGGATCATCCGGGACAAGGTGGCCTGGTTCAGGCTCCAGGAAGGGGAGAAGCAGATGCCCGCCCTGGCCTTCAAAGGCCCCAGGGACATCGGGTTCCAGGAGATCCACTGCCTTGCCGAGAGCATCTTGGAAGGCATGGACGCGGTACTGCAGGAGGAGGCTCCCCTCACCGTGGTGGTGGAAAACGACCTGGCCAAGGCCCTGGGCCAGACCCTCCAGGTTAAGCTGGGGGACCGCAAGGAAGTGATTTGCATCGATACGGTGAAGGTGGAAAACGGAGACTACATCGACATCGGTCGCAAGCTTGCCGGGGGCAATGTGGTCCCCGTCATCGTCAAGACACTGTTGTTCAGCTACTAACACGGCGACGCAACCCACAGGAATCATCCGGAGGCGGTGAGGCCCTATGCCGGGCAAACCGCCCCGTCAAACGAGACAAGGAGGGCGATAGAAGAGACGAGACAGAGCGGACGGTTTTATTGATGAAGTCGACGAGATGATTTTTTCAAGAATACTGTTTTTCAAGGAGGCGTTATGTCAGGCAAGAGTGCTGTAAAAGTTCAAGACGATTATTACGCGCAGAGGGAATTGAAAAAAGGAGCGGCCGGTTGGGTCCTTCTCTCCTTTCTGGGCGTCGCGTACGTAATTTCCGGCGACTTCGCCGGGTGGAACTTTGGTATCGAAAAAGCAGGGTGGGGCGGTCTTCTCATCGCCACGGTCCTCATGGCGGTCATGTACACCAGCATGGTTCTCTCCGAGGCCGAGCTGGCAACCATCATGCCCTCTGCGGGCGGTGGGTCTGAGTTTGCCAAGCGGGCCTTCGGTCCCCTGGGCGGCTACATCACAGGCACGGCCATTCTTCTGGAATACGCCATCGCACCTGCGGCCATTGCATGTTTCATTGCCGGGTACTGCGGCTCGCTCTTCGGAGCCGGAGGCTCTCTTCTCGGGATGGTCCCCGAGGCCATGCAGGGAGGTGTCTCCATGCTGCTGGGCGGCACCTGGATGACCAAGGCCCTTTTTTACGGCATTTTTGTGGGTGTGCACCTTTACGGTGTGGGCGAGGCCCTGACCCTGATCATGGTGGTCACCGTCATCGCCGTGGTAGCCCTTGTGGCCTTCATCGTCTCGATGATCCCCCATTTCAACATGGCCAACCTCTTTGACATGAAGCCCGCTGCCGATGTGGCAGGTGCCACCACCTTCCTGCCCAACGGCTGGCTCGGTGTGTGGGCGGCGCTTCCCTTCGGGATGTGGTTCTTCCTCGGCGTGGAAGGGGTGCCCCTGGCAGCTGAAGAGTGCGAGGATCCCACCAAGGATATGCCGAAAGCCATTATCGTCTCCATGACCACGCTTCTGATCTTTGCCGCCCTGATTCTCTTTTTCGGGCCCGGCGGCTCCTCAGCTTTCCTGATCCGCGACGCGGCAGACCCCCTCATCGGGGCCATCCAGTCTCCCAACGCGTACGGCGGGCCGACCTTTGTCAGCCGCATGATCAACGTGGTGGGCCTGGCAGGACTCGTGGCCAGTTTCTTCTCGCTCATCTACGGCGCGTCCCGGCAGTTTTTTGCCATGAGCCGTGCGGGCATGCTGCCCACGTTTTTGTCCCTCACCGGGACGCGCAAGACCCCGTATGTCTCGCTCATCGTCATCGGGTCCATCGGCTTTGCCCTCTCCCTTGTGGTGGACGGCGACAGCCTGCTGGTGGTGGCGGTGTTCGGTGCCTCCATCTCTTACATCATGATGACGGCATCCCATTATGTGCTACGCGTCAAGGAACCCGATCTCTACCGTCCCTACAGGACACCGGGCGGCAGGATCACCTCCGGCGTGAGCACGCGGTCCTGGGGGGCTGCTCGCTTTTGCGCTGCTACCTGGCCAACGCCAAGATGACCATGATCGCAGCCCTCGTCTTCGTGCTGCTGATCATGCTCTACTACCTGGTCTACAGTCGGCACCACCTCATCGACTACGACCCGTCCGAAGACGATTTGAACTAGGTTTTACATCATCGGCCGGCCCTGGTTTGTCACAGCCGGGGCCGACCGATGAAGCAACATATGATGACATGGCGCCCCTGCCCCAGGCGGGGGCGCCCAAAGCGGATTCCCTTACAAAGGCGTTCGGGAGAAGTGCACCACGGTGGAAGGACGGACCCATGTCCGCGCCTCCGCCGAGCTCGGAAGGAGCGCACGCGTTCGACTCAATGGCGACTCGACACGCAGGCGACCCGCAGCATCGCAAGATGCGCCGGGCTGATGAAGCGCCATGCAGCGCAGGTGTTTTGCCGTTTCTGCGTCATGTAAGGGAACAGGCCGACCTTGAACGGGTGGGGCCTGCAAACTCCAATTTGCCCGATGACTTTGGCCGCATTACCGGAAGAGGTGTGTGCCTTGTTTCCTTACTCCAACGAAACACCCTGCTCATGGGAGACTTCCATGTCCGTCAGGCATGATCCCGCACTCTGTGCACTCGTCATTGGTTGAGGCGTGCGCAGGAAATAAAGACGCAGCGTTTTACTCTACTTAAGATAAGGACGTACACATGAGATTGAAAACAACCCTTTTCGGGGCCGTCTATGAGTTCAAGGATCTCTATGATGTCATGGCCAAGGCCAATGAGGAGAAGTCCGGTGACCGCCTTGCCGGCCTTGCCGCTGCTTCCGTCACGGAGATGGTCGCCGCCAAAGAGGTCCTGAGCAATATCACCCTGGCAGATATCCGAAACAATCCCGCGGTGCCCTACGAAGAGGACGAAGTTACCCGGATCATCCAGGACGACCTCAACGAGAAGATCTACGGCGCCATGAAAAACTGGACCGTGGCCGAGCTTCGCGAGTGGATCCTTGCAAGCGAGACCACCGGTGCTGATCTGCTCCGTGCCTCCCGCGGCCTGACCTCTGAGATGATCTCGGCCGTCACCAAGCTCATGAGCAACATGGACCTGGTATACGGCGCCAAGAAGATCACCGTCACCGCCAAGTGCAACACCACCATCGGTATGCCCGGCACCCTGGCCTGGCGCCTTCAGCCCAACCACACCACCGATGATCCCGACGGAATCCGCATCTCCACCCTGGAGGGCCTCTCCTACGGTTCCGGTGACGCGGTGATCGGCCTGAACCCGGTGAACGACACCACGGATTCCTGTCTGAATATCCTCACCATGTTCCGCGAGATCATGGATGAGTATGAGATCCCCACCCAGAACTGCGTGCTGGCACACGTCACCACCCAGATGGACGCCATCCGTAAAGGCGCCCCCTGCGACATGATCTTCCAGTCCATCGCAGGCTCCCAGAAGGGCAACGAAGACTTCGGTGTCTCCGCCGCGCTTCTTTCCGAAGCCCACGACCTGATGCTGAAAGAGGGCACCTCCGTAGGTCCCAACGTCATGTACTTTGAAACCGGACAGGGCTCCGAGCTCTCCTCCGACGCCCACCACGGCGTGGACCAGCTCACCATGGAAGCCCGTTGCTACGGTTTTGCACGTCACTACAACCCCTTCATGGTCAACACCGTGGTCGGGTTCATCGGTCCCGAGTACCTCTACGACGCCAAGCAGGTGACCCGTGCAGGCCTTGAAGACCACTTCATGGGCAAGCTCTCCGGCATCTCCATGGGTGTGGACGCCTGCTACACCAACCACATGAAGGCCGACCAGAACGACATCGAAAACCTCGGCATGCTCCTCTGCGCAGCGGGCGTGAACTACCTCATCTCCGTACCCCAGGGCGACGATATCATGCTTATGTATCAGTGCCCCGGCTACCACGAGACCCCCGCCCTGCGTGAGATTATGGGCCTGCGTCCTGTTCCCGAGTTCGAAGCCTGGCTCGAGAAGATGGGCCTCATGGAAAACGGTAAAATGACCCGCCGCGCAGGCGACGCGTCCCTTTTCATTCGATAGCAGGGAGGATCGACGTGATTTCAGAAAACACACTTAAAAATATCATCGCCGAGGTGCTGACCACCATGGACAGCGCTGATGCGGCTCCGGCTGCTTCAGACGAGCCTCGTGCCGCAGCCTCCTGCGAAGTGGGCGAGGACCTGGCCGCTGTCGACCTTCGCAAGCAGCTTCTGGTTCCCGAGCCCAACAACCGCGAGGCCTACCTCAAGATGAAGGCCACCACCCCGGCCCGTATCGGGATCTGGCGCACAGGGGCCCGGTACCTCACCGGAAGTTCCCTGCGTTTCCGCGCCGACCACGCCGTGGCCCAGGATGCGGTCTTCAACAACGTCTGCTCCGAGTTCATCAAGGACTGGGGCCTGCTGGAGCTCAAAACCCAGTGTGCCGACAAAGACGAGTACCTCACCCGTCCGGACCTGGGGCGCAAGCTTGATGACGAGAGCATCGCCAAGGCCAAGGCCGAGTGCAAGATGAACCCCACGGTTCAGTTTGTGGTCATCGACGGCCTGAGCTCAACCGCCATTGAGACCAACGCCAAGGACACCATGGCAGCGGCTCTCCAGGGCCTGAAGAACCTCGGCATCGAAGCGGGCACGCCCTTTTTCGTCCGATACGCCCGCGTGCCCTCCATGGACAGCGCCTCTGAAGTGACCCAGCCCCAGGTAACCGTCGCCCTCGTGGGCGAGCGTCCTGGCCTGGCCACCGGTGAGTCCATGAGCGCCTACATGGTGTACCAGTGCCGCGAAGGGATCTCCGAATCCAAGCGCACCATTATCTCCAACATTCACAAGGGCGGGACCCCCGCCGTTGAGGCCGGTGCACAGATTGCGGATATCGTTAAAAAGATGCTCGAGCAGAAAGCAAGCGGCATCGATCTTCAAATTTAGGAAGACCAAGGAGACACGAACACATGAAAGGTGATGCACTTCGCACGACCGTTTTGAGCGTCAAGATGATCCCCAACGTGGATTCGGACATGATCAAGCGCCTGGAGCTCCCCGAGGGGCACCGAAGCATCGGCATGATCACCACCGACTGCGATGACGTGGGATACACCGCCATTGACGAAGCCACCAAAAAGGCCGACGTCAAGGTGGCTTACGCCAAGAGTTTTTACGGTGGGGCCGACAACGCCAGCACCAAGCTCGCCGGTGAATTCATCGGTATCCTCTCCGGGCCCAACCCGGCCGAGGTCAAGAGCGGTGTCAACGCGGCCATCGAGTTCATCGAAAACGACGCCTGTTTCTACAGCGCCAACGATGACGACTCCATCCCCTATTACGCCCACTGCGTTTCCCGCACCGGCTCTTTTCTGTCCGACCTGGGCGGCATCCCCGAAGGCGAGGCCATGGCGTATCTTATCGCCCCTCCCATCGAGGCGATCTACGCCCTGGATGCGGCCCTGAAGGCAGCCGACGTGGAGATGGTGGAGTTTCAACTCCCCTTCAGAGACCAACTTCGGCGGGGGCCTGCTCACCGGGAGCCAGTCTGCCTGCAAGGCAGCCTGTGACGCCTTTGCCGACGCCGTGATCCATGTGGCCGACAATCCCCTGAAATACTAATCACGGGAGGTCCTTATGAACGGCAAGGCATTAGGAATCATTGAGACCGTGGGACTCGTTCCCGCCGTGGAGGCCGGTGATGTGGCGGTGAAGACCGCCGATGTCACCATCATGGGCTCCCAGGCGGTGGGGGTGGGGCCCGTACTTCATCCCGACCAAAGGCGATGTTCGCCGTCAAGGCATTCTTGTCGACGCCGGCAGCACGGCGGCTGCCCGCCTGGGTGAGGCTCTCGTGACCGTCATCGCCCGGACCGCCGAAGGCCTTGAAGGCATCTTGATCGAAGAGGGAAAACGCCCCAAGTGTGTTCCCGAGCCCAAGGCCCCCTGCAATGCCCCGTCTGAACCCACCGCCCGCCCTGGGGCGGAGCCAGGCGACGGCCCTGTCCAGGTTGCCGAGCCTGTCCGGGAAGCTTCCGAGGCGAAGGAAGCGGCACCGGCTCCCGATGCGGACGATGCACCGGGATTCGACATGGCGGACCTGAAAAAAATGAAAGTGACCAAACTGAGGCGCCTCGCCCGGCAGCTTCCCTCCTTTTCCATTGCGAGGGGGGAGATCAAGTATGCCAAGAAGAAAGATCTTCTTGAGGCGTTTGTGCAATACATGAAGACATTAGAGAAGTAAGAGAGGACGTGAAGATGGTAGATAAGGATTTGCTCTCAATTCAGGAAACTCGAGCCCTGGTCCGTGCGGCACGCGCTGCACAGCCCACGCTCCCCCAGGCTGGTCAGGAGCGTGTGGACGCTCTGATTGAGGCCATTGCCAAGGTGGGCTCCGAGATGGCTGAAGAGCTGGCCAAGATGGCCAGCGAAGAGACCGGCTACGGCAAGTGGCAGGACAAGAAACAGAAGAACATCCTCGCTTCCGAAAAACTGGTCAGCTACTACCGAGGCACCAAAACCATCGGTATCATCAACGAGGACAAGGAGAAGAAGATCGTCGAGATTGCCGCTCCCATGGGCGTCATCGCCGGCCTCATTCCCTCCACCAACCCCACGAGCACCACGCTCTACAAGTCCATCATCGCCCTGATGAGCGGGAACGGCATCGTGTTTTCCCCTCACCCCACCGCGGTGAAGTGCATCTCGGCCACCGTGAACATGATCCGCGGCGTCCTCAAGGCCATGGACTTCCCCGAGGACCTCGTGGGCGTCATCAGCGTTCCCACCATGCAGGGCACCGATGAACTCATGAAGATCACCGACATGATCCTGGCCACCGGCGGCAACGCCATGGTCAAGGCGGCTTACAGCTCCGGTACCCCTGCCCTGGGCGTGGGCTCCGGCAACGTGCCCGCCTTCATCGAGCGCAGCGCCGATGTGGACGTGGCCGTGCAGAAGATCCTCTCCTCCAAGACCTTTGACAACGGCACCGTGTGCGCCTCCGAGCAGTCCATCGTCACCGAAGCCTGCATCGCCGACAAGGTCAAGGCCAGCGTCATCGCCCAGGGCGGTTTCTTCCTGGAAGGGGAGAATCTCGTCAAGGTCAAGGCCGTCATGGAGCGCGCCAACGGTTCCATGAACCCCGCCATCGTAGGTCGCTGCGCAGCGGACATCGCAAAGGTTGCAGGTATCGACATCCCCGCAGGCACCACCATGCTGCTCTGCGACGAGCCCGGTGTGGGACCCAAATTCCCCTTCTCCAAAGAGAAGCTCACCGCTCTGCTCGGTTTCTACGTGGTCAACGACTGGCAGGAAGCTTGCGAGCTCTGCTTCAAGCTCCTCCAGAACGGCGGCATGGGTCACTCCATCGGTATCCACTCCAACAACGAGACCGTGATCCGTGAGTTCGCCCTGAAAAAGCCCGTTTCCCGTTGCCTGGTCAACACCCCCACCACCCAGGGCGCCGTGGGCATCTCCACCAACATGGCTCCTTCCCTTACCCTCGGGTGCGGGACCGTGGGCGGCAGCGCCACAATTGCAGAACGTGGACCCCCAGCAGCTCTTCAACATCCGTCGCATGGCTTACGGCCTGGACGACGCAGCCACCACCAGCTGCTCTGCCCCTGCTGAAAGCATCGACGTGCAGGCGGTGACCAACATGATCATGGAGCAGCTCAAGAAGATGAGCGGCACCGTTTAATTACGGCGTGACACACCCCTTGCGGGGTTTTTGAAACCTGCCGCTTCCGGCCGGTTTCCCAAGGACGCTGGCAAGCAAATTGCTTTGCTCAGTGGCAGGTTTTTAAAACGAACGATTTTCATATGATAACACGAGGAGAAAACAACATGAGTTCACAGAACGCTCTTGGAATGATCGAAACCCGAGGTCTTGTAGGCGCAGTAGAAGCAGCAGATGCCATGGTAAAGGCTGCCAACGTTACCCTCATCGGCCGCAGCCAGGTGGGTGCCGGTCTCGTCACCGTCATGGTTCGTGGTGACGTGGGCGCCGTCAAGGCAGCCACCGACGCCGGTGCCGCAGCCGCCGACCGCGTGGGCGAGCTCATCAGCGTACACGTCATTCCCCGTCCCCACGGCGAGGTTGAACTGATCCTTCCCAAGATCGAAGGATAATAAGCCATGAAAGTCATATCGGAATCCTATCTGAGAGATCTCTTCAGAAAGGACGTTCCTGAGACTTTCAGGCTGGAGGAGGGTCAGATCCTGACCCCCTCCGCATCCCAGCTTCTCGGTGAGAAGGGGGTCAAGGTCGTCAGGGGCGCTGAAGAGCCAAGCCCTTCACAGCCCGGGGCCGCCCCAAAGAGAGGCGGAAGGGGAGAACGAGAAGAACCCAAAGCGGCCGGCCCCCGATACGTATCGGCCGTGGACGGCGGTCAGTTCGAGACAAAGCCCGAGCACATGACCCAGCTCACGGGCAACCGGCTGGTCCCCAAGGACCACCCCCGGATTGTCTTCAGGGGCCGCCTCGACACCTGCCAGGGGGAGATTCTCCTGCTGCAGGCCAAAGCCCATGATGCCGGGAAAAAGGCATTGGTGGAGGATCTCGCAGAGCTCCTCGAGTGGACCCGCGACATCATGCGTCGCGATGTCCTGGACACCCCCATCCCGGACAAGCCCATCATCGGCTTGACCGATGCGGAACTCCGGGCCCACTCCCACAACCCGAAAAAATACTTCGGGGTAGGGCACCTGCTCCCTTCATACGACATGGGGGAGATGATTCTGAGGCTCAACCGCCTGCGAGCCCAGATTCGGGAAATGGAAGTATCGGCCGTCAGTGCGCTGAAAGAGACCTTTCACCTGGACAAGCCCGATGTGGTCCAGGCACTGAACCGAATGAGCAGCGCCGTTTACATCATGATGCTCAAAGACAAAGGCGGCATGTACACGTAGGAGATCAGATGGAACAGACAATCGTAGAAGATATTATCAAGAAGGTCATGGCCCAGGTGGGCAGCACCGGTACCCAGGGGGCCCCCGCAGCCGGGGACGCCATTCCGGTGGAGCTCTCCGGCCGCCATGTCCATCTGTGTGAAGAGGACGTCAAAGAGCTGTTCGGCGGATCCCTGACCCATGTCAAGGAGCTTTCACAGCCGGGACAGTACCTCTGCAAGGAGCGGGTTCGTCTCATCGGGCCCAGCGGTGTCATCGACAACGTGGCCGTCCTGGGACCCGCCCGCTCCAAGAGCCAGGTGGAGCTTTCCCTCACCGACGCCCGTATCCTCGGGATCAAGGCCCCGGTTCGCCAGTCCGGCGACGTGGCCGGCACCCCGGGCATTGTCCTCACCTCCGGCACCGGCCTTGCCGGGTTGGACGAGGGCGTGATCGTGGCTGCCCGTCATATCCACATGTCCCCTGCGGACGCGGCCCGTTTCGGCGTGTCCGACAACCAGAAGGTGGATGTCCATATGGACGGAAGCCGTCCGGCCGTGTTCAAGGATGTCATCGTTCGGGTGAACAAGGATTTTCGCCTGGCCATGCACATCGACTTTGATGAAGCCAACAGCTGCGGCCTGGGCAAAAATGCCACCGGCCGTATCGTGGGCGTAACCCAGGAGGCGTAACCTTGGACTTTTCATCCGTTGATCGGACCATTGCCGATCTTGAAACGTGTCTCAAAACCACTCGGGAGGTGTCTCCCACCGAAGAGCTCCTGGTGGGGGTGGACTTAGGTACCGCCTTCATCGTGCTGGTCGTCATGAACAGCAAAAAAGAGCCCGTGGCCTGTGCCATGGAGTTTGCCCAGGTCATTAAAGACGGCCTGGTGGTGGACTACATCGGCGCCATGACGGTGGTGAAACGCCTGAAAGCCCAGCTGGAGGAACGCCTCGGACGGGAACTGGAGAGGGCGGCCATTGCCGTGCCCCCCGGTACCGGTGAGTCCGATTGCAAGACCCACGGCTATGTGGTGGAAGGCGCGGGGATGGAAGTGACCAACCTGCTGGACGAGCCCACGGCGGCCAACGCCGTCCTGGGGGTCGAAGACGGTGTCATCGTGGACATCGGCGGCGGAACCACCGGCCTCTCCATCCTGGAGAAGGGCAAGGTGGTCTACGTAGCCGATGAAGCCACGGGCGGAACCCATCTCTCCCTGGTCCTCTCCGGTGCTTACAAAGTGAGCTTCGAAGAGGCCGAGGAGATCAAACGGGACTACGGACGGCACAAGGAGATCTTTGCCGCGGTCCGTCCCGTGATCCAGAAGATGGCCACCATCGTGAAGGGGCACATCAAGGGGCGGAACATAAAGTCCGTCTACCTTGTGGGCGGCACCTGCTGCCTCACCGGCATGGAGACCGTGTTCGAAAAAGAACTCGGAATCCCGGTACACAAACCGGCCAACCCCTTTCTCGTGACCCCCATGGGCATTGCCCTGAGCTCCGTGAGCACGGGCGAACAGGAGACAGACCATGGATGTTGAAGCACTGGTGAAAGCCATTACCGTCGAAGTTCTCAAGCAGATCGGCGGGGAGACGAAAACCAGGTGCTCATCATCGGGGACAGAAGCTGCCCCAAATGCCAGGCCGCTGAAAAGCGTCTGGGCAAGGGGAACACCTTTCTCTACCCGGATGAGGACCCCGGGCCCAACGAGCCCGTCAGGCGCATCGTGCCCTACCTCTCCATCCGCCACATGGCGGACATGGCCGCAGGACGGGCCGAAGGACCGCTCATGGAGCTGGCTTTCCGCGCTCTTCTGGCCGGTCAGACCGTGGAGGTGGTGGAGTTTGAATACAAACGCCATGCCGACACCGCCCCGGAAGGCCTCATGCGGCTCTTCGAGGGCCAGGAAGCGGCCCTTGCCGGATACGGCCTTGTGGCCATGGATGTGACAAAGCGCGACACCGTCCGGATCAGGAAGCCCCTGGTGACGGACGCGGACGTGGCCGAGGCAGGGCAGCGGGGTGCCAAGGAACTTAGGCTTCCCGCCGACGCCCAGGTCACTCCCCTGGCAGTGGAGAGCGCCAAAGAACTCGGCATCACCCTTTCCCGGGGATAACAACGGAGAGGCCATGACCACCCGGCCTTTCCATCAGCATACGAGGCGACCAGGATGATAATTGGCAAAGTGATCGGCAATGTGTGGGCCACAAGAAAGGAAGAGGGCCTGAGCGGCATGAAACTCATGGTGGTCAGGCGGCTGGACGCCTGCACCAACGAAGAACTCGACACCCTCGTGGCCGTCGACTTCATCGGTGCGGGCATCGGCGAGAGGGTTCTCGTGGCCACGGGCAGCTCGGCGCGGAGCCGCCATCACCCTCGACGCCGCACCTGTGGACGCCACCATCGTCGGGATCATCGATGAGGTCGAGGTCCAGGAAGGACTGTAGGACATGGATTCCCTGGGACTCATAGAAAGCCGGAGTATCGCCGCAGGCGCTGTCCTTGCCGACATCATGGTCAAGGCCGCCGAGGTGACCCTCCTCAAGGCCGGGACCATCTGCTCCGGCCGGTACCTGATCCATGTGGGCGGTGACCGCCAGGCTGTGGACACCTCGGTGAAAGCAGCCAAAGCAGCCGGTTACTCCCTTGCGGGGAGCTACACCATCGGAGGCGTCTCCCGGGAGGTCCTCGATGCCCTGAAGCACAGCCCCGTCGTTACCCACTGCGGCGCCATCGGCGTGGTGGAGTGCCGCACCGCCTCTTCGGGGGTGGTGGCTGCCGATCAGGCCGTCAAGCGGTCCACGGCCTGTCTGGCGCGGATCGTCACGGGCAACGGCATCAACGGCAAGTCGTATTTTGTGATGACAGGTGATGTGGCCTCCGTGGAAGAGTCGGTTGCGGCGGCAAGAGAGACCCTTGGAAAAGACCTTGTGGAGGCGGTGGTGATGCCGTCGCCCGACTCCTCGGTCGTCAATGCGTTGGTGAGGCGCCCGTAGCCCGTTTGCGGGGGCCTTGCAACAAGAACCAGCGAAATGCACTGCAAGAGACTCTGCGAAACTAAAAAGGGTGTGGAGGAGATCATCGTGGACGGTACCGTCTACATGGACGGCTCCATGATCCTGACTCCCGGCGCCAAAGATGTTTTACGCAACAAAGGCGTCACCATCGTCTACGGCCCCAGGCCCGAGACGTGTGAAGAAGACCGGCTTGCAGCCATGGTCGCCGACCTGCTCAAAAAAGAGTACGGCATCACCGACGATGCCCAGGTCAAGGCGGTGTGCTGCAAGGTGGTCGAGGCAATCAAGAACAACGCTTAGGTGTTGAGGGCGTGATGCCCGAGACAGGGCACCTTGGGCACGTGGGTGCACAGGGTGCGGAAACGCCTTCGGGCAGACAACCCAATCTATACATAAGAGGAGAGAATAATGAAAGCACTTGGAATGGTTGAAACCAAAGGTCTTGTGGGAGCCATCGAAGCAGCGGACGCCATGGTCAAAGCAGCCAACGTCGAGCTGGTGGGTCGTGAGCAGGTAGGCTCCGGCCTTGTTACTGCCATGGTCCGCGGGGACGTAGGCGCCGTCAAGGCCGCCACCGACGCCGGTGCCGCAGCTGCTGATCGTGTGGGCGAGCTCGTGAGTGTTCACGTGATTCCCCGTCCCCACTCTGAGGTGGAGCTGATCCTCCCCCAGAAGCGCGAAGCATAGGGATGTGTGCCGGCGGCCCCTTTCGGGGTGCCGCCGGCAGCCCTCGCGTGCCCGGGCAAGGGGAGGACCTGCCGGTTATCCCTTTCCCCAGTCACGCGATGGCAGAGAGACGCCATGTACTGCCATCTAAACGACATGCCGACCGAAGTGGGACGGATGTCCGCTTTGTATGAACCGACGCGGCGGGAGGCGGCATGACCCGTGACCTTGGCCATGAGCGCATGGAAGGTCACCGGCCGTTGTCATCACCCCGAACCATCGCACCGGAAAAGGAGTTCCACATGGGTATCAATGAAAAAGTCCTTGAAGAGCTGATTAGAAAAGTGGTTTCCGAGCAGCTGGGCGGCGCCAAGTCCCCGGCCTTTACCAAAGTCGTGGACGAGAAGAGCGGCGTCCTCTGCGTGAAGACCGATACCGTCAAGCCCGAGCCCTTTGACACGGGCAAGGCCGGAGACAAAGTCTTTCTCACCGACATCGTGACCCTGGACGAGAGCCCCCGCCTCGGCTGCGGCATCATGGAGATGGAGACCACCTCCTTTGACTGGACCCTCAAGTATGACGAGGTGGACTACATCATCGACGGTACCCTGGAGATCGTCATCGACGGCCGCAAGGTAGTGGGCAACAAAGGGGACATCATCTTCATCCCCAAAAACACCTCCATCGCCTTCAGCGTTCCCGAGTCCGCACGCTTCATGTACGTCACCTATCCCGCCGACTGGGAATCTCAGTAACCGGAGGGCGCAGCCTTGATCGATGAACGGACGCACCCAACGAGACCGCGACGGCGAGAACGCCATCAACGCCCTTGAGAAACTTGAGGGCAGGCACGCCTTTATCGTCACCGACGCCTTCATGGTGAAGATCGGCTTTGCCGACCGCATCATCAGTGGCCTGGAGCGCGCCAACATCACCAGCTGCGTGTACGACAAGGTGGAGCCCGATCCCTCCCTGGAGACCGTGCGTGAGGGCACGGTCAAACTCCTGGCCGACGGCGCGGACATGATCATCGCCTTAGGGGGCGGCTCCTCCATCGACGCGGCCAAGGCCATCATGTACTTCGCCTACAAGGCGGATCCGGCCAAGGGCAAGCCCCAGCTGGTGGTGATTCCCACCACCAGCGGCACCGGCTCCGAGGTGACGGCGGTCACCGTGGTCACCGACACTGAGCAGCAGATGAAGATTCCCCTCATGGATCCCCTGCTGGTCCCGGACATGGCCGTGCTGGACGCCCGGTTCACCCGGTCGGTACCCCCGTCGGTCACAGCCACCACGGGCATGGACGTGCTCACCCACGCCGTGGAGGCCTTTGTCTCCACCCCGGCCAACGCCTTCACCGATCTGTACGCGGTGCACGCCATCAAGTACGTGTTCCGTTACCTGCTGCGCTGCTACCGCAACGGGGACGACATGGAGGCGCGGCAGAACATGCTCCTGGCCTCGTGCATGGCGGGCATGGCCTTTAACAACAGCGGCCTGGGCGTGGCCCACAGCATCGCCCATACCTTAGGGGGACTGTTCCACATCCCCCACGGCAAGGCCAACGCCGTGCTGCTTCCATACGTCATCCGCTTCAACAGCTTTGACGTCCGGGACCGCTACCGCACCATCGCCAAGAAACTCGAACTCCCCTGCGAGACCGTGGAGCAGGGCAACGAGAGCCTCATTGAGGCGGTGCGCTGGCTCAACAGTCAGATGGGCATCCCCAACCGCATCCGGGACCTGGGCATCGACGAGAACGAGTTCCAGACCTCCCTTGAGACCATGGCCCGCCATGCCATGGAGGATGCCTGCACGCCCACCAACCCGAGGCGCCCCTCCCTGAGGGACATCCGGCAGTTGCTGCGCAAAGCGTACTAACAAAAATGGAATGTCATATGAGAGATCAGATTGTAGAGAAGGTAAAGAACACGCCGGCGTGGTAGGCGCTGGTGGCGCCGGGTTCCCGACGCATGTGAAGATCAACGCGACGGTGGACACGGTCCTTGTGAACGGCGCCTCCTGCGAGCCCCTTCTGATGAGCGACCCCTACATCATGGAGCATGAGCTCGATATCATGATCGAGGGATTGAACGCGGTGCTGGACGCCACGGCGCCTCCCGCGGGGTCATCTGCATCAAGGGCAAGCACGCCAAGGCCCTTCAGACCATCAAGGACGCTGTGGCCAAGGACACCACCGGACGCCTGGAAGCCTTTGAGCTGAAGGATTTCTATCCGGCAGGCGACGAACAGGTCCTGGTCCGTGAGGTCACCGGCCGCACCGTGCCCGAAGCGGGGATTCCCCTTCAGGTGGGCGTGGTGGTGAGCAACACCGAGTCCCTGTACAACATCGCCAACGCCATGAAGGATATTCCCCTTACCGAGCGATACGTCACCGTCACCGGTGAAGTGGGGCAGGACATGGTGGTGAAGGTGCCCGTGGGCACCATCGTCTCCGACCTCCTGGAGTTTGCGGGCGGTTCCAAAATTTCCGACTACCGCGTGGTGGACGGCGGGCCCATGATGGGCCGCGTTCTGCCCAACACGGATCAGCCCGTCACCAAGGTGACCAGCGGCCTCATCGTCCTGGACCCCGAGCACAACGTGGTCAAGGGCAAGGTCATGGATCCCGCGGCCATCAAGCGCATCACCGGGACAGTCTGCTGCCAGTGTACCCACTGCACCGAGCTCTGCCCCCGAAACCTTCTGGGCCACTCCATCCATCCCCACAAGCTCATGCGCTCCCTGTCGGCCCTGGTTCAGGACCCCCAGGCCCGCATGGAAGCGCTCCTCTGCTGTGAGTGCGGCATCTGCGAGAAGTTTGCCTGCCCCATGGGCATCTCCCCCCGGGAGGTGAACATGCTCATCAAAAAAGAGCTGATGAAAGAGGGGATCCGCTGGCCCGCCACCGGAGAGGAGCCCGTGAACAACCCCATGCGCGACGTGCGCTACGTGCCCACCAAGCGGCTGATGCAGCGCCTGGACGTGCTGAAGTACGACACCCACCCCGGCATGCCCGAAGAGCGTTTCGTGCCTGAGCGCGTGGCCATTCCCCTTGCCCAGCACATCGGCGCCCCGGCGCAGTGCCTGGTCAAAGAGGGCGACCGCGTTGCCAAAGGCGACCTCATCGGCGAGATCCCGGAAGGGGCCCTTGGGGCACGCATCCACGCCAGTATCGACGGCGTGGTCACCTCCGTCGAGGGCGGTGTGGTGAGGATTTCCAGAGGGTAGGGTGCACCGTGTGCACCGCCATAGATCCGCAGCAAAAAAACGACACGTCACGCCCGAGCGCTCGGCGTCGTGAAGAACAATGAGGTAAATGTATGAACTACAGAACAATCGGTGTTGTCGAGCTGAACAGCATCGCCCTGGGCATTGAGACCGCAGACGAAATGAGCAAGGCCGCCACCGTGGACCTGGTGATGGCACGCCCCACCTGTCCCGGACGGTACCTGGTGATGGTGGCCGGGGACACCGGCTCCGTCAAGAGCTCCGTGGCTGCGGGCCGTGAGATGGGAGGGGACCTGGTCATCGACTGGTTCGTCATCCCCAGCGTCCATCCCACAGTGCTTCCCGCCCTGTCCGGTGCCACCATCGTGCCCCGCATCAACGCTCTGGGGGTCATTGAGACCTACACCGTGGCCGCCTGTATCCTGGCCGCCGACGCCGCAGCCAAATCCGGCCAGGTGGATCTCATCGAGATTCGCTTTGCTGCAGGCCTTGCCGGCAAGTCCTTTGTCACCATGACCGGTGACGTGGGCTCAGTGAAGGCCTCTGTGGCTGCCGGTGTGGAAGGCGTGGGAGACTCCGGTCCCGTCTACAACCACGTGGTCATTCCTTCACCCAGCGACGATTTGAAAGCCCAGCTGATGTAAGGCCCGGCCCAGATATGTGCGGACCGGTCTCTTCCCTGAACCGGTCCGCCTCACGGGGGGACGCATACCGCTCCCCCCGCTAACCTGAGCCCCGATGCCCGCAGTGGTATCGGGGCTCAGGTTCACTGCAATACCAAGACTCTTTGAAAAAACGAACGCTGATTCTGATGTGCATGCGGCCGTATTCGACGGGTGCGTGCCTGCTGTTATATTCAATCGTAAAGGAGTTCGACGTATGATGTTCAAGAAACACATGGCATGGATGGTGGGGACACTGTTCGTGTGCGGATCACTGCTCACCGGTTGCGGCGTCAAGGCCGATGTGAAGACTGCCCCTGCAAAGCCCGTGGTCAAGCTGGATGAAGGTCACTGGAATCCGGCGGTCAAGGCAAAACTGGAAACCCTCATCGCCGAAGGGGCCTTCCAGGGAAAAAAAGCTGTTTTCGATTTTGACAACACCACCATCTGCCGGGACATCGGCGAAGCCACCTTTGCCGCCATGGTGGAGGCCGGTCAGCTGACCTTGGACGGGATCTCCCGGGACATCACCCCCTCCTTTGTCCTTGGGAACAAGAAGGTCTCCCTTGAGACCGTGAAAAACCTTCCCGAGTTCTACGAAGATTTTCTCTCCGCCACCAAGCACCAGAAAGGCGAAAAGACTCCCTATTCCAACAGCTACGCCTGGGTGGTCCAGATCCTGGCCGGCATGACCCCCGACCAGATCCTCCCTTACAGTGAAAAGGCCTTCGGCAACAACGTCGCCAAGCAGGATTCCGGCGCAGCCGACCTCAAAGAGACCAAGATCAACGGCTACCGCATGCCCTTCTTCTATCCCGAGATGGTGGACCTCTACGGCAACCTTCTGAAAAACGGGTACGAGGTTTACGTCTGCTCTGCGTCCAACGTCTGGACCGTGCGCTGGATGGTGGCCGCCAACCTCAACAAGCTTCTTGAAGCCAAGTTTGGTAAAGGGGTGGCCATTGCCCCGGACCATGTCATCGGCGTCAACGTGCTTCTGAAGGACAAGCGTGACGGCAAGCTCTACAAGGACCGTCTCCTTGTGAAGAACAACCCGAAATACGCTGCCCTGGATCGTGACGAGCTTTCCAACTACGAGCTCACCACCCAGGTGGTCTACCCCATCACCGGGTACTTCGGCAAGGTTGCCAACATCATCAAGTATGTCACCAAAGAACGCCCCTACCTCATCGGCGGGGACAGCTCCAACGACCTGCCCATGCTGGACCGCGCTGAGAACCGCCTCTGGATCACCCGACTTGAAAAAATGGGGTACCAGAAGGGGCTCGTTGAGCAGATGGGAGACTCCCTTCCCGGCAACTGGATGATCCAGCCTGTCCTCTACAAAAAATCCCCCGGGTTTGTCTCCACCCGCGCGGATCTGGACGCGCGCCTGGCACCCAAACCCTCCGCCATTGAAAAGACGGCGAAGGTTGCAGGCTTCCTCGAAGAGAACGGCGCACTGAAGGCATTCTAAAGCGCGCTGAAAAAAAGAGATAAACATGGCCCGGGGTGCCTCCCGGGCCATGGGTGTTGGATGCAACCCGAAGGTCCGCTGTCACAGGCCGGGCCTTCGGCATCACATAAGGGACCCTGCATTCGGGGACCCGGTGAAGGGCGCGTCAACGGGGACGGGCCTGCCAATCAGTCACTTAATGGAGGAGTGCGTGTGAATTTACGAAGCCAGATCGGTGAGAAGGTCTTTACCTTCTCATCGGTCCGAGATGTTCTGGCAAAAGCAAACAACGAGAAGTCCGGCGACGCCCTGGCCGGCATATCGGCAGAGTCCGCCACCGAGCGCGTGGCCGCCAAGCTCTGCCTGGCCAACCTGCAGCTTAAAGACATCTATGAAAACCCGGTGATCCCCTACGATGACGACGAGGTGACCCGGACCATCTACGACGGCCTGAACACCACCATCTACGAAAAGATCAAGAACTGGAGCGTGGCCGAACTCCGGGAGACCATTCTCAAGACCCGCCGCCAGGGGGATCTGCTCCACATCAGCCGGGGCCTCACCAGCGAGATGATCGCCGCCGCGGCCAAGCTCATGTCCACCATGGACCTTGTCTACGCCAGCAAGAAGATCAAGGTCTCCGCCCACTGCCATACCACCATCGGCCTTCCCGGCACCCTGTCGTTCCGCTGCCAGCCCAACCACCCCACAGACGCCATTGAAGGGATCCTCGCCTCCCTGAAGGAGGGCCTCTCCTTCGGATGCGGCGACGCCTGCTTCGGCGTGAACCCCGTGGAAGACAACGTGGAAGGCTTTTCCCGGGTCATGCGCGCCATCACCGATTTCAGGGACCTCTACGAGGTGCCCACCCAGTGTGTTGTCCTGGCCCACGTGACCACCCAGATGCAGGCCATGGAGAAAGGCGTGCCCGTGGATCTCTTGTTCCAGAGCATCGCTGGGTCCCAGAGCGCCAACGACGCCTTCGGTATCTCCGTCTCCATGCTGGACGAGGCCCGAGACCTGGCCCTGCACAGGGGCTCCTCCACCGGCCCCAACGTCATGTACTTCGAGACCGGCCAGGGCTCGGAGATCTCCCTGGACTGCCACCACGGCGTGGACGAGATGACCCTGGAGGCCCGTACTTACGGATTGGCCAGGCGTTACGCCCCTTTCATGCTCAACAACGTTTCCGGCTTCATCGGCCCTGAGACCATCTACACGGGCAAAGAGGTGATCCGCGCCGACCTGGAGGATCTTTTCATGGGCAAGATGCACGGCCTGCCCATGGGCATTGCCCCCTGCTACACCAACCACATGAAGGCCGACCAGGACGATCAGGAGATCGGCACCATGCTTTGCGCCATGGCCGGGGCCAACTTTTTCATGGGGGTCTCCGGAGGAGACGACTGCATGCTCAACTATCAGGACACCAGCTTCCACGACGATGCGTCCGCCCGGGAGATTTTAGGGCTCAGGCCCGCGCCGGAGTTTGAAGCCTGGCTGGAGAGCCGGGGCATCATGGAAGAGGGTTGCCTCACCGAGGCGGCCGGTGACCCGTCCATTTTCGATAAATAAGGAGAGCAGGCACCATGAACGAGAAAGCACTGATTGAAGACATCATCAAAAAGCTGGTGGAAGAGGGGGCCCTGGCGTCAGCCGAGGGGCCTGCCGCCGACACCACTGCGGCCCGAGCCGAAGCGCCCGTGACCCTGCCTCCCCTGGACGAGGTGACTGTGGACAATCCCCACAACATGGCGGCCCTTGAGGCCATGCGAAAGACCACCCCGGCCCGTATCCTCATGGGACGGTGCGGCGCGCGCCAGAAGACCCATTCCCTTCTCCATTTTCAGGCCGATCACGCCGCTGCCGTGGATGCCGTGTTTATGGACGTTTCAGAGGATTGCCTGGCCGAGAACCGCCTTTTCGGGGTCCAGACCGTGGTCAGGGACAAGGACGAGTTCCTCATGAAACCGGAGCTGGGCAAGAGGCTCAGCGAGGAGGCGAAAAAGACCATCCTCGACACATGCGAGAAGGGCTGCAACGTGCAGATTATCGTGGTGGACGGCTTAAGCTCCACGGCCATCGAGGCCAACATTGCCGATACCCTTCCGGCCATGGTCCAGGGCCTGAAAGCCGAGGGGCTCTCCGTGGGGACGCCCTTTTTTGTGAAGTACGGACGGGTGGGCGTCATGGACGACGTGGGTGCCCTTCTGGGCTGCGATGTGGTGGTGGAGCTCATCGGAGAGCGCCCGGGTCTTATCACCGCCGAGTCCATGAGCTCTTACATGGTGTACAAGGCCGGGAAAGAGACCGTGGAAGCCGACCGCACCATTGTTTCCAATATCCACAAAGGGGGCACGCCCCCGGCAGAGGCCGGGGCCCACATGGCCACTGTGGTCAAGCAGATGCTTTCCCACAAAGCCAGCGGGGTGGCCCTTTCCGAAGCCATGAAAGGCAAGGGCCTCTAAGTTACGGGTGTTTTTGTGGGACCCGGAGCGTTGCCTCCGGCGGGTTGCTTTTTTGGAAAAAAGCTCCGCAAAAAACGGTCTTCATGCACCCACGCTTCGGTTGATCGCCCTGAAGGGTGATCAAAACGAAGCGTGGGTGCGAAAACGTCGAAATGATTTCGGCGAAGCCTGGAAAACCTTGCATAAGGCCTGTTTGTCTAACGTTTTAAACGGTTGGCCCCCGTCAGGGCCGCCGGAGGCTTTTTTTAACAAACCCGATTCCATGGGAGGGAGGCGTTCATTTTATGCCCGACAGCCCCAAAATAGCGTCTTTGTATGCAGCCCATCTTGGCGGCGCGGAGGTGTCCGATGCCGCCGAGGTGGTGACCAGCGTCGGCATCGACATCGGCACCACCACCACCCAGTGCGTCATCAGCCGACTGACGGTGAAGAACACGGCGCCGGGGACCCTGGTGCCGCGCATGGAGATCACCGACAAGGAGGTGGTTTACCGCAGCGCCATCCATTTTACCCCCATCACCCACGGGAACCTGGTGGACACAGAGGAGGTGTTTCGCCTTGTGGAGGGTGAGTTTACCCGTGCCGGGGTGTCGCCTTCGTCCATTGACACCGGCGCGGTGATCATCACCGGAGAGACCGCCAAAAAGGAGAACGCTCGCCGGATCTCCGGGGAGCTGGCCGGGTATGCCGGAGACTTTGTGGTGGCCACGGCCGGGGGAAACCTGGAGTCGATCATTGCCTGGTGAGGTCGGTTTTCGGATTACTCCCGAAACCGTTTCAAGACCGTTGCCAACATTGACATCGGCGGCGGCACGGCCAACATCGGGATCTACCGAAACGGAAAAGCCATCGACAGCTGCTGCATCAATGTGGGCGGGCGGTTGATGCAGGTGGACGCTGCAGAGGGACGGATCCTCCATGTGGCGGAGCCCATGCAGCGGGTTCTGGAGGACCTGGGGGTAAGGGCTAGGCCCGGCGATGCGGCCGAGCCCGTGGTCATCGACATCATCTGCCGCCGCATGGCCGAGGTGGTGGCGTCGGTCCTCCGGGACCCCGAGCCCCGGGGGCTGGAGGCAGCCCTTCTCATGACCGACCCCCTCCGGCTCGACTACACGGTGGATTGCGTCATGATCTCAGGGGGCGTGGCCGACTCCGCCTACACCTCATCGCCGTGCGACACCCTCTCCGAGATTGCCCGCTACGGGGACATCGGCCCCATGCTGGGGCAGCAGGTGCGTCGGGTATTCGACGCCGCAGGGGTAGAGCTCGTCCGGCCTGCCGAGACAATCCGGGCCACGGTTATTGGTGCCGGATCCCGCACCGTGGATGTGAGCGGCAGCACCATTTCGGCAGACGACACCTTGCTGCCGCTGACGAACATCCCGGTGGCGGTCCCTTTTGCCGAAGGGATCCCGGAGCAGGCCGACGACATCGCCGAGGCGGTCTTCCAAAGCGCAAATCAGTACGAAGAAGAAGAGGCCCCGGAACAGATCGCCGTGGGGATCCGGGGGCAAACTTACCTCAATTACCCGACGGTGCAGTTGCTTGCAAAGGGGATCCTGGGTGGCCTGGCACGGACAGTGCGGGCTGGACTGCCCGTTATTGTTGTGCTGGAGCAGGACAGCGCCAAGGTGCTTGGCCAGAGCCTTCGGGCCCTGAACCCGTCCGCCCGTGTGATCTGCGTGGATCAGCTGGAGGTGGCGGAAGGGGACTACATCGACATCGGCCGCCCCCTTGCAGGGGGGACGGTGGTGCCCGTGGTGATCAAGACCCTGGTGTTTGAAACGCGTCAGGCATAACTCCGGTATCCACGGGCCTATCTATAAAAACCGTTTGTAGCGACTAACGGCTCGCTTTCCCGTGACGTATCCGTGATAGAAATGTGGTTTGAGTATATTTGAAGGAGACTGATGATGTTTGGAAAAATGGGTCTGCGCGGCAAAATGCTGCTTAGTATTTGTGGGGTGGTGTTGTTATCCTACTCCGTGAGTATCTCGTACATTACTTACAATGCCTCGAAGATGGCCCGTGCCGAGGCGGAGGAGAAGACCCTTGAGATCGCCTCCAACCACGGCCGGATGATCAAGTCGGAGCTGGACCGGGCCATGGACGTGGTCCGCACCGTGGCCCACTCCCTTGAAGGCATCAAAAAAGGCGACACCGCCCCGGATCGGGGTCAGATCAACGCCATGCTTAAGAACGTGCTGCGCCAGAATCCCGATCTCATAGCCATCGACACCTGCTGGGAGCCCAACGCCCTGGACGGGCGCGACGCCGAGTTCATCGGTGTGCCGGGCCATGACGAAACGGGCCGCTTCGTGCCCTACTGGAACCGCGGCAGTGGGACCATCGAGGTGGAGCCCCTGGTGAACTTCGATACCGAGGCCTGGTATCAGGATCCCAAGAGGACGGGACATGAAGTTATCACCGAGCCTTACGTCTATCCGGTGGGCGGCAAGGATGTGCTCATGGCCACGGTGGTGGCCCCCATCATGGTGGAGGGGCGGTTTTTAGGCATCGTGGCCGCAGACATCGCTCTGGACACTTTCGGAAAGATGATGGAGAAGGTGAAACCCTTCGGCACGGGATACGGCTACCTGGTTTCCAGCGGGGGCTATATCGTTGCGCACCCCGCCGATGAGTTGGTGGGAAAAAACCTGAGAGAGCTCGTGACGGGAAAGGTCCAGGCATCGTTGCTGAGCGCCTTGGAAGAGGGGCAGGTTTTTGCCGTGGAGCGGAAAACGGTCAAAGACGGCCAGATGACCTTCCAGGTGCTTGCGCCCATTACCGTGGGTAAGACCAATACACCCTGGGCCATCGGCATCGTCGTGCCCCTTGCCAAGGTGATGGAAGGGGCGGTTAAGCTCCGGAACACCAGCATCGTCATCGGCCTGGCCGGTTTCCTTCTGCTGGTGGCCGTGGTGTGGTTTATCGCCATTGCCCTGGTGGTGAAACCCATCAACGGCGTGGTGGAGGGCCTTCGCGATATCGCCGAAGGGGAGGGGGATCTCACCCTTCGCCTGCCCGTCAACACCCAGGACGAAATCGGGGAACTTTCCACCTGGTTTAACAGCTTCATTGAAAAACTCCAGCGCATCGTGGGGGACCTGTCCGGCCAGGCAGGCGCCATGGAAGGGGCGTCCGGGGCTCTGCTGGATGTGGCGGGGGATCTTTCCACCCGTGCAGACAACACCTCCGAGCGCGCCACTTCCGTGTCCGGTGCCGCCGAAGAGATGACCTCCAATATCAACGGAGTGGCCGCCTCCATGGAGCAGGCCTCGGCCAACAGCGACATGGTGGCCACCGCTGCCGAGGAGATGACCGCCACCATCGGCGAAGTGGCGAAACAGTCGGAGACGGCACGAAACATATCGGAGAAAGCCGTGCGACAAGCCGGGGGCGCCTCCACGAAAATGGCTCGCCTGGGTGAAGCCGCCGCCGCCATCGGAAGCGTCACCGAAGCCATCAGCGAGATCTCCGAGCAGACCAACCTGCTGGCCCTTAACGCCACCATTGAGGCGGCCCGGGCAGGGGAAGCGGGCAAAGGATTTGCCGTGGTGGCAGGGGAGATCAAGGCCCTGGCCAACCAGACCGCTGAGGCCACCCGGGACATCAAGGCCCAGGTGGACGGGATCCAGGGAATCACCGGCGAAAGTGTCGACGATATCGAAGAGGTGACCCGGGTGATATCCGAGGTAAACGACATCGTAGGGACCATCGCCACGGCCGTGGAAGAGCAGTCTGTTGCCACGCGCGAAATCGCGGCGAATATCTCCCAGGCGTCCCAGGGGATCCAGGAGGTCAACGGCATGGTGGCCCAGAGCTCCGGGGTGATCACCGAGATCACCCGGGAAATCTCCGAGGTGAACACCAATGCCGCAGACATCTCCGAAGGAAGCAGGAGGGTCCACGGCAATGCCGAAGAGCTGTCCCAGATGTCCCTTGCCCTGAAGCAGGTGGTGGAAACCTTTAAGATTTAAAAACGTGAGGCGTTGCCGCGGCCGCGGCAAGGTATCTTGAAATGATCCGGGAATGCCCAGGGGTCTGGGCGTTCCCGGTTAATTGCGCGATACGTTGATCATGACTTCCGTGACGAACTTGGAGCTCTTTCGGGTGGTCCAGTAATCGGTGACGTACCGTTCGTATGATTTTTTTCCCAGCACGTAATTGTGCGTTCGGGCCCATTTGCAGATCTTTTCGTAGGTTTCGTTGATGTTTTTATGGGACCCGATGTGGTAACAGGTGATCATCATCTGCCCGCCGAAGGACATTTTCTCGTGTTCTTTGCATTCCTTCAGTGTTTTCTGCATGATCCGGACAGGTTGATGCCTGTTTTTGACCCTGTCCTCAAGCGATGAAAAATTGATCATCACCGGTCCGGTGATTTCGTTGTTCACCTTCTCCACGTAATTGGTGAACTCGATGTTGATGATGGATGCCTCAATGTCGTTGGTGAAGACCTGCTCATGGAACAGATAGTCCGAGGCCTCCACATACTTGACGGCGACTTCCTGAATGTTGTTGTCGATGACCATTTCGGCTTCTAAGATCAGGTCATGCCAGTCCCTGACGGACTCGTACTGCCTCCGGATCTCCTCCTGGGCTTTTTTCAACTCTTCGATCTTCGCGTTGAAGGCGTCCCGACCGGAGGTAGATCTGCTGGGGCGGGTGTCCACAGTGCCCTCGATGAATCTTTCATTTCGTCGAGCTTGAACCCCATCTGTGAAGACTGACTTAACGGACCGCCAGTAAGGATTCGTTGGAATAATACCGGTAGTTGTTGTTGCAGGAGCGCTCGGACTTGATAAGTCCGATTTTGTCATAGTGCCTGAGCGCCTTTTTGGACACATTGCAGATCTGGCTGACTTCGCCAATGGAATATCTGTCTTTGTACTTCATGAACCATCCTTCTGGCTTGATGAAGGCTCGGGGAATGAACTCTCCCATAAGCCCTGACCCGGACCGGCGTATCCTGCCGTCGGAAACCGATCCCTCCCTTGCATACCCCGTTCAGCATGTCAGCCAACCCAAAAAAAACGGCGATGTTCCTTTTAAAGGTATGCCATGCTGTTATAATCCTGTACATGTTTCCGATGATACAGGCTGCCTGTGTCGGACCGGCGCTGTCCTGAAGGTTCCGAACTCCAACAAAAAACAGGAAACCTTCATATGACGGGGGACACTTTTTGTAGAAAATGATGGAAAAGATGATACCCATGTATCCCTTTTCAGTCAACTGATTGCCGATTTTTAGTGCAAAAAAGGTGGATGTTCCCTTGGGGATGCCCGGTGTGTCCGGAATGGGCCCTTTTTCTCGCCAAAAAAGCCTGTGTCCGGGGTTAAAGACTGTGGAAACCCGGGCTTGTGGTGGGGTGATGCCGCCTTGCCGCCGGGAACAAAGGTGGAAGCATTGCATGGGCCGATGTCCGGAGTTGGTGGGCAAAGGCCCCGACATGGGGAGGCAATGAGCAAATTTTTGGGGAGACGTCACAAAAAAAATGCGGTGACATGACGTGCTGAGGCACCTCTGACATGGACATTCTCTTTATTATACGCGGTGGCCCGAAGAAGAAATTTCCCGCCTCTCCCGGACCCCACGGAACGGCTCAATTTTTCGGTAAAAAAGGTTTTGACATTCCCCTTAGGGGCACAGTTATAGTCCTCGAAAAGCTGAAATCCGTGTTGATCATGCAGCAGACGTATGTTTTGCGTGTCCGGGTTTATCCAAAAAAGTTTTGGTTTTTAGGGAGGAAAGTTCATTCATGTTTGAAGCATCAGGTTCACAGAATTTGGCCGCGATGGAGGCCAAAAACAAGATGGCAGCCGATTTTAAGAGAAAGGGCGTGTTGATTGCTCTCTTCTCCGGCTTATGTTACGGATTTTATACTGCTTTTATGACTCTTGGCATGTCCAAGGGGCCTTGGATTGATTGGTATGGCGCAAACACAGCAGGCCTGTCCGCTTTTGCCATCACCTATCTTCTCGGTGCCCTTGGCGCGGCAGTGACTGACTCCTGCAGCGCCTGCTGGTCCATTTTGATCGCCATTATCAGGGGCAAACTCGGCGACTTTTTCCGTTGCCTGAAGACCAAGCCCGGTGTGGTGATGATGGTAGGCGCTCTTATCGGCGGTCCCTTTGCAAGTACCTGTTATGTTATCGGTCTTCAGAAAGCCGGTTCCATTGTGGTTCCCATCAGCGCCCTGTGCCCCGCCATCGGCGCTATCCTGGCCCGATTCTGGTTCAAGCAGGAGCTTAATGCCCGCATGATGCTGGGTATTGCCATCTGCTTCGGCGCCAGCGTCATGATCGCCTATCCCACCCTCGGTGGCGACGCCCCCGAAGGCATGGCCCTTGGTATCTTCTTCGGTTTCCTTGCCGCTTTCGGCTGGGGTTTTGAAGGGTGTGTCTGTGGTTACGGCACGGCCCTCATCGATTCCGAAGTGGGTATCACCATTCGTCAGGTCACCTCCGGCCTCTCCAACTTCATCATCCTCGTTCCCCTTTTCGGTATGATTTCCGGTGGCGGCAACACCGCCGCGCTGGTGACGGCGTGACCCTGATGGATCCATTGTCTGGTTTGCCTGTGCCGGTCTTGCTGCTTACGGCGCCTTCATGTTCTGGTACAAAGGCAACAGCATGTGCGGTGCCGCCCTCGGAATGTCCTGTAACGGCACCTTCTCCTTCTGGGGTCCCTTCTGCTGCTGGGTTGTCCTCGGCATGATCTTCGGTCTCGATGGCTGGGCCATGGCTCCCATCTCCTGGATCGCAGCTGTTGTTATGGTTGCCGGTATCTTTACCATTGCCCTGAACCCCCTGGACCTGCTCAAAGGCAAGGAGGATAAATAAGATGAAACCCCTTAACTACGCGATTCTTAAGTTTTTCACCACGGTTGAAGAGGCGTGTGCCGACGATGTCATGGCCGCTCTCAAGGGTGAATACAGCAACTTCAAGGCCTTCAATAAGCCCGACATGATCGCGGCCATCATGACCGCCGAGGCCAACGGCCTCCTTGAGGAGACCCGTTACGACATGGACGCCAACAACGAGCTGCGCGTCTACTATCGTGCCCACGAGGAAGGGGCGGAGACCATCAACCACTACATCAAGGATTGATGACGCTCTGACGCGTCGGTGGCCTCGGTTCCATCGTCGCGTCGCCGATAGAAGGCTTGAGTTTTCAGCCGGCCCTTAAGGGCCCTGTTCCCATACCATGGGGGCAGGGCCCTTTTTTTTGTTGCGTGACAGGCGGCTGTGCATCGTTTTTTTTACGAAGCGGACAGGGCCCTGAACGCGGGTTTGAGGTTGCCGCCTCCGGGGCAGTGGGTCTGTCCCGGGTCAGGGTGCCCCCTGGGTAACGGCTATGATGAAGCAGGGTTTCTTTTTTGCATTTGAAAAATCAGCTTTTTAAGCACACATGATGGTTTTTACCCTCGAAAGGGTTTTATTTTATACGGATTATCTTCATTGAAAACAAGGTGTTGGGCTTGACGGTGTTGGGTTTGAAAACTGGCCGGACCAATTTGCATTTTAGCCTAAAAAACCATTGACTTTCCCCTATGGGGGAAGGGTTAAGGTACTGCCAGCATAGGGCTGAATCGTTCAAAATTAAGGATCAAATCAGGGAAGGGATTTTAATGCGATATTACGGAGAAGAGGCGTTAGGACTCATCGAAACCACGGGCATGGTTCCGGCCATCTACGGCGCCGACCAGATGCTCAAAGCTGCCAATGTTGAATTGATTTCATACGAGAACATCGGCTCCACGCTGGTGACGATTTTTGTGAAGGGCGACGTCGCCGCCGTCAAGGCCTCGGTGGAAGCCGGTGCTGCCGCGGCAAAGGAGATCGGACCCCTTACCGCGCACAACGTCATGCCGCGTCCCATCAGCGCTGTCGGCGACATTGTCTCCGTACACGATGTGGATGCCCAGATCGATGACGCCGAAGACCTTCCCCGGTCCAAGGCCCTGGGCATGGTGGAGACCTTCGGTATCGTGTTTGCCCTTGAAGCGGCGGATGCCATGGTAAAGGCCGCGGATGTGGACCTGCTCGGTTACGAGAACACCGCGTCGGGTTACATCTCCATTCTGGTTTCAGGTGACGTGGGTGCGGTCAAGGCTGCCGTTGAGGCAGGCGAGTCCGCCGTCAAAGAGATGGGCGTCGACCCCCACAGCTCCTGCGTGATCCCCACGCCCCATCCTGCGCTGACAAAAATTACCAGCCAGTACGCCCTCGACAAGCTGCTGCCCTGATTTTGACGGGCTCGGCAGAGGGGACTTTTACGAAAGACGACCATGAAGCAAAGGAGAGGGAGAGACAGCATGACGATCATCGACAATGATTTACTCTCCATCCAGGAAGCACGGATTCTTGCAGAGAATGCGTTTGAAGCACAGAAGAAACTCGCCACCTTTTCCCAGGAGAAGCTGGACGAGATCGTCGAGTGCATGGCGGACGCCGCCCAGGAGCACGCTGAAACGCTTGCCGTGTTGTCCCATGAAGAAACAGATTACGGCTCATGGCAGGACAAAGCCGTCAAGAACCGGTTTGTATGCGGGTACGCGCGCAAGCATTTGAGGGGCATGCGCTGCGTGGGCGTCATCGGTGAAGACCCTCAGAACCGCATGATGGACATCGGCGTTCCCGTCGGTGTCGTGGTGGCGCTGAGTCCTGCGACCAGCCCGGTTTCAACCACCATCTACACGGCGCTCATTGCCGTAAAGTCCGGCAACGCCGTTGTGTTTTCGCCCCATCCCAGGGCGCGTAAGACCATGGGCAAGGTGCTGGACATCCTCATTGAGGCCGCAGAGTCCAAGGGGCTGCCCGAAGGCTGCCTGACCTACCTGGGCACGGTGACCGCTTCCGGCACCCGGGAGCTCATGAGGCACAAGGGCACCTCCCTGATCATGAACACCGGGGTGCCGGGGATGCTCAAGACAGCCTACAAGGCCGGGAAACCGGTGATTTACGGGGGTACCGGCAACGGGCCTGCGTTTATCGAACGCACCGCCGACATCACCCGGGCCGTTGCCGACATCATCGCCAGCAAGACCTTTGACAACGGTATCGTGCCGTCTGCCGAACAGTCCATTGTGGTGGACAGCTGCATTGACCGGGACGTCAAGGCAGCCCTCCGGGCAAAGGGCGCTTATTTCATGACCGAAGAGGAGACCCGGACCTTTACCGCTCTCTTTTTCCGTCCCGACGGCAAGCTTAACCCCGGGATGGTCGGGGTCTCAGCCAAAACCCTGGCCCATAGGGCAGGGTTTGAGGTACCGGACGATGTTTCCGTGCTCATGGCAGAGCGCAAATACGTCTCCGACACCGACCCCTTTGCCAGGGAGATGCTCTGCCCCGTGCTGGCCTACTACGTGGAAGACGACTGGATGCACGCCTGTGAAAAGTGCATCGAGCTCCTGGTGACCGAGCGCAACGGCCACACCCTCGTCATCCACTCCAACGACCAGGATGTCATCTGCCAGTTTGCCCTGAAAAAACCCGTGGGCCGGCTGCTTGTGAATACACCGGCTGCCTTCGGCGGCCTGGGGGCCACCACGAACCTGGTCCCCTCCATGACCCTGGGCAGCGGATCGGCAGGGGACGGCATTACCTCGGACAACGTCTCCCCCTTAAACCTGATCTACACCCGCAAGGTGGGCTACGGGGTCAGGCGCATGGAAGAGATCGACAGCGATATCAAACACGACGATAACCCCTCCCCGGGCACCGTTGCACATGGGGCAGAGGACAATTTAGTGAATATGCAGACCTTCCAGAAGCTACTGGACGAGGCCATCCGAACCATCGGTGGCGCAAAGTAGATACCATTGGAAGAGGATCAGTTATAAGGGAGGAATACTTTTGGATCTTCATGAATTTTCAAGCAAGCTTGCAGAAGCGACTAAGAACCTGACCCCTCAAGAGCGCGCATCGCTCAAAAAGATGTTTGAGGGCATCTCTTCTGAGATCACCAAGGCAGCCCCTGGCGTTGCAGGTATCGCTACAACCCACGGCCCCGGTATTCCCGACGGCCCCACCGAGCGTCACGCACAGCTGAGGGAGAATTTCCTCAAGCAGGTGCCCTCCATTACCATTCACCGCGCCAAGGTGATGACCCAGATCGCCAAGGAGAACCCCGGTCTTCCCAAGGCCATCCTCCGCGGCATGAGCTTCAAGCGCTGCTGCGAGACCGCGCCCCTGGTAATCCAGGACAACGAACTCATCGTTGGCTCCCCCTGCGGCTCTCCCCGAAGCGGTGCCTTCTCTCCCGACATTGCCTGGCGCTGGGTCCGCGACGAGCTGGACACCATTGGTACCCGTGCCCAGGACCCCTTCTTTATTTCCGAAGAGGACAAAAAGGTTCTGAAAGATGAGATCTTCCCCTTTTGGGAAGGCCAGTCCGTGGACGAATATTGCGAACAGCAGTACCGCGAAGCCGGCATGTGGGAGATCTCCGGTGAGTCTTATGTCACCGACTGCTCCTACCACGCCGTGAACGGCGGGGGTGACTCCAACCCCGGCTACGACGTGATCCTCATGAAAAAGGGGATGCTCGACATCGTCAAGGATGCCGAGGAGAAGCTGGCCGAGCTGGACTACGAGAACCCCGAAGACTTTGACAAGATCTACTTCTACAAGTCCCTGATCCTCACCGCCGAAGGCGTGATGATCTACGCCAAGCGCATCTCCGACTACGCCGCAGAGCTGGCCGCCAAGGCGACCAATCCCCAGCGCAAGGCCGAGCTGCTGAAGATCTCCGAGGTCAACGCCCGCGTTCCCGCCCACAAGCCCGAGACCTTCTGGGAAGCCATCCAGGCGGTCTGGACCATCGAGTCCCTCCTGGTGGTGGAAGAGAACCAGACCGGTATGTCCATCGGCCGTGTGGACCAGTACATGTACCCCTTCTTCAAGGCGGACATCGACGCCGGTCGCATGACCGAGTACGAAGCCTTTGACCTGGCCGGTTGTATGCTCATCAAGATGTCCGAGATGATGTGGCTCACCAGCGAAGACGCCTCCAAGTTCTTTGCCGGGTACCAGCCCTTCGTCGACGACGTGTGTGTGGTAGCGGGTGGCCGGCGGCGCTCGACCACCAACGACCTCACCTACCTGCTCATGGACGCTGTGCGTCACGTGCGAGTGTACCAGCCCTCCCTGGCCACCCGTGTCCACAACAGGTCCCCCCACAAGTACCTGAAGAAGATCGTGGATGTTATCCGTTCCGGCATGGGCTTCCCCGCCATCCACTTCGACGACACCCACATCAAGATGATGCTGGCCAAGGGATGCTCCATCGAAGACTCCCGCGACTACTGCCTCATGGGTTGCGTTGAGCCCCAGAAAGCAGGGCGTCTCTACCAGTGGACCTCCACGGCCTACACCCAGTGGCCTATCTGTATCGAGATGGTCCTCAACCACGGTGTGCCCCTCTGGTACGAGAAGCAGGTGTGCCCCGACTACGGCCCCCTGAGCCAGTACGACACCTACGAGAAGTTCGACGCGGCCGTCAAAGAGATGATCAAGCACGTCACCAAGTGGTCCAGCGTGGGCACCGTTATCTCCCAGCGCATCCACCGTGACCTGGCACCCAAGCCCCTCATGTCCATGATGTACGAGGGTTGCATGGATTCCGGCAAGGACGTCTCCGCAGGCGGCGCCATGTACAACTTCGGCCCCGGTGTTATCTGGAGCGGCCTGGCCACCCACGCCGACTCCATGGCTGCCATTAAGAAGCTGGTCTTTGACGACAAGAAGTACACCCTGGAGCAGATGAACGAAGCCCTCAAGGCCGAGTTCAAGGGCTACGATCAGGTGAAGGCCGATTGTCTTGCCGCTCCCAAGTTCGGCAACGACGACGACTACGCCGACCTCATCGCCGCCGACCTCGTCAGCTTCACCGAGCAGGAGCACCGCAAGTACAAGACCCTCTACTCTGTCTTGAGCCACGGGACCCTCTCCATCTCCAACAACACGCCCTTCGGTCAGCTCCTGGGAGCTTCCGCCAACGGCCGTGATGCGTGGATGCCCCTTTCAGACGGCATCAGCCCCACCCAGGGCGCCGACTTCAAGGGCCCCACCGCCATCATCAAGTCCGTGTCCAAGATGTCCAACGACAGCATGAACATCGGCATGGTGCACAACTTCAAGCTGATGAGCGGCCTGCTGGACACCCCCGAAGGGGAGAACGGCGTCATCACCCTGATCCGTACCGCCTGCATGCTGGGCAACGGGGAGATGCAGTTCAACTACCTCGACAACGAGACCCTGCTGGAAGCCCAGAAGACCCCTGAGAAGTACCGCGACCTCGTGGTCCGCGTGGCTGGCTACAGCGCCTTCTTCGTGGAACTCTGCAAGGATGTTCAGGACGAGATCATCAGCAGGACCATGTTGCACGAGATCTAAGGGGATCACACCGAGACTGACAGACACATAGGGATTTTTAGCACCATGAGCAGCACAGGCGGAACCATGATTGAACGAAAAGCACTGATATTCAACATCCAGAAATACAACATGTATGACGGGCCCGGCGTAAGGACCATCGTGTTCTTCAAAGGGTGTCCCCTGCGCTGCAAGTGGTGCTCGAATCCCGAAAGTCAGAAGAAGAAACACCAGGTCCTGTTTAAGGAGAGCCTGTGTGTCAACTGCGGGGCATGTGTCTCGGTGTGCCCCACCGGTGTCCACAGGCTCTCCCCGGACACCGGGGCCCACGAGTTCGTCAAGGGCAGCGAGTGCATCGGGTGCCGCAAGTGTGAAGAGGCCTGCCTTCAGTCCGCTCTCTCCGTTGTCGGGGATGTGAAAACGATTTCGGAGCTGCTGGAGATCGTGGAGGAGGACCGCTCCTTTTACGAGATGTCCGGAGGCGGCCTGACCTTAGGGGGAGGCGAGGCCCTGATGCAGCCGGATGCCGCGGCCAACCTGATGATGGTCTGCAAGCAGGTGGGCATCAACACCGCCATCGAGACCTGCGGCTACGCCAAGCCCGAGGCCCTTATGAAGGTGGCCGAGTTCACGGACCTTTTTCTCTTTGACATGAAGCACATGGACTCCGATCGCCACCATGAACTGACCGGGGTCCGCAACGAGATGATTTTAAGCAACCTGAAAACCCTGCTGGACAACCGGCACAACGTCCAGATCCGGATGCCGCTCCTTAAGGGCGTCAACGACAGCGAAGGGGAGATTCGTGCCCTCATCGATTTTCTGATGCCGTACCGGGATTACAAGAACTTCAAAGGCATTGACCTGCTCCCCTACCACAAGATGGGGGTCAACAAATACAAGCAGCTGGGTTGGGATTATCCCATCCAGGGAGATCCGAGCCTCTCCGACGCAGATCTGGACCGTATTGAATCGTGGATTAAGAACTCAGATTTTCCGGTGACCGTGGTGAGACACTGAAAAACGGTCCCATGGATGGGTATTTTATACAAGGTTGGTAACAGGAACGTGCGCAAATACATGAAAGGGTTGAAAAACACATGAAAAAACTGATTTGTGCGGATGATATCGAAAAGCTGGTGAAGCAGGGGGAGACCACCCTTTGCGTCGAACCGGGGATGATTTTGACCCCGTCGGCAAAAGACGCCGCAAAAGCCGCCAAGCTGACGCTGTGCGAGGGCAAGACCGAAGCCGAGTGCGTCGCGTGCAAGGCCCAGGCACCTGAGTGCGCCGCCGCAGGTGACGCCGCCGCCTCGGAAGAAGAGGGCGAGATCAGCTGTGAGACAATCTACGGAGCCCTGAAAGCCATGATGAACAAGGGGCTTTTGAACGGCATCATGACCGACGGCACCGCCGCCTCCGAACCCTACTGCGCTGAAACCGGCGGCGGGGTCAAGCTGGTCCGCGGCAAGTCCGTAGCCATGGAAGTCCTCGACACCGGAACGCCCGATGCCAAGGCCTGCTTCCGTGAGGTCGTCGGCGGTGACGACGGCTCCCATATGGGTGCCGGGTTCCTTGAGATCGACGCCTCCCGCTTTGAGTGGGTGATGGAAGGGTACGAAGAGATCGACTACGTCATCGAAGGGACCCTCACCGTGAGCATCGACAACCGGACCTTCACCGCCAAGGCCGGGGATGTGTTCTTTGTCCCCTCCGGCGCCAAGGTCGTCTGGGGCTCCCCCGACAAGGCCAAGGTCTTTTTCGCCACCTACGTCGTAGAGTAGAGGGGGTAAGCCATGAAGGCACACGGAGTCATGAAGCTAAACGGCAGGGCATTGGGGATCATCGAGACCGTGGGTCTTGTCCCCGCCATCGAGGCCGGTGACGTGGCGGTGAAGACCGCCGATGTCTCCATCCTCGGTTCCCAGGCCGTGGGTGGGGGCCTTGTCTCCATCCTGATGACCGGTGACGTATCTGCCGTCAAGGCGTCGGTGGACGCCGGAAGCACGGCGGCCGCGCGTCTTGGGGAGGTTCTCTCCATTACCGTGATCGCCCGCACCGCAGAAGGCCTGGACGGCATTTTGATTGAAGAGGCCAAGCGGCCCACCTGCGTTCCCGAGCGCAAGACCCCCGAGGCCGAGGAACCGGAGATCATCCTTGAACCCGAGGTTGAACCGGAACCGGAGCCCGCGGCACTGCCCGATGCGGCGACACCCGACCTCACCGACAGCCCCAGCCCTGCAGATGAGGGCGGAGCCGAGGATGCCCTGACCGTTGACATGGCAGACCTGAAAAAACTGAAAGTGACCAAACTGCGGCGCCTCGCCCGGCAGATCCCCACCTTTTCCATCCCGAGGGGTGAGATCAAGTATGCCAAGAAGAAAGATCTTCTTGAGGCGTTTGTTCAATACATGAAGACATTAGAGAAGTAAGAGAGGACGTAAGATGGTAGATAAGGATTTGCTCTCAATTCAGGAGACCCGAGCCCTGGTCCGTGCGGCACGCGCTGCGCAGCCCGTTCTTGAACGGGCCGGTCAGGAACGCGTGGACGCCCTTGTGGAGGCCATTGCCAAAGTGGGTGCCGAGATGGCTGAAGAGCTGGGCAAGATGGCCAGCGAAGAGACCGGCTTCGGTAAGTGGCAGGACAAGAAGCAGAAGAACATCCTCGCCTCTGAAAAGCTGGTGAGCTACTACCGCGGCGTCAAGACCGTGGGGATCATCAACGAGGACACCGAGAACAAAATCGTTGAGATCGCTGCTCCCATGGGTGTGATCGCGGGCCTCATCCCCTCCACCAACCCCACGAGCACCACGCTCTACAAGGCCATCATCTCCCTTAAGAGCGCCAACGGCATCGTGTTCTCTCCTCACCCCAGCGCGGTGAAGTGCATCACGGCCACCGTCAACATGATCCGCGGCGTCCTCAAGGCCATGGACCTCCCCGAGGACCTCGTGGGCGTCATCAGCGTTCCCACCCTCCAGGGCACCGATGAGCTGATGAAGATCTCCGACATGATCCTGGCCACTGGCGGCAACGCCATGGTCAAGGCCGCTTACAGCTCCGGCACCCCCGCCCTGGGCGTGGGTTCCGGCAACGTGCCCGCCTTCATCGAGCGCAGCGCCGACGTGGACGTGGCCGTCCAGAAGATCTTTGCCTCCAAGACCTTTGACAACGGCACCGTATGCGCCTCCGAGCAGGCCATCGTCACCGAAGCCTGCATCGCAGACAAGGTAAAAGCCAGCGTCATCGCCCAGGGCGGCTATTTCCTGGAAGGGGAGAATCTGGCCAAGGTCAAGCGCGTCATGGAGCGCCCCAACGGCTCCATGAACCCCGCCATCGTAGGCCGCTGCGCAGCCGACATCGCCAAGGTGGCCGGCATCGACGTGCCCGCCGGCACCACCATGCTGCTCTGCGACGAGCCCGGCGTGGGACCCAAATTCCCCTTCTCCAAGGAGAAGCTCACCGCACTTCTCGGTTTCTACGTGGTCAACGACTGGCAGGAAGCCTGCGAGCTTTGCTACAAGCTCCTGCACAACGGCGGCCTGGGCCACTCCATGGGCATCCACTCCAACAACGAGACCGTGATCCGTGAGTTCGCGCTGAAGAAGCCCGTCTCCCGTTTCCTGGTGAACACCCCCACCACCCAGGGCGCCGTGGGCATCTCCACCAACATGGCTCCCTCCTTCACCCTCGGGTGCGGGACCGTGGGCGGCAGCGCCACCTCCGAGAATGTCGGTCCCCAGCAGCTCTTCAACATCCGTCGCATGGCCTACGGCCTGGACGACGCCGCTGCAACCACCTGCAACGCCTCCACCGAGAGCGTGGACGTGCAGGCCGTGACCAACATGATCATGGAGCAGCTCAAGAAGATGAGCGGCACTGTTTAATTGCAAGACAAGGCCGCCTTTGCCGGCGGCCTGAACCAAACACGATGTTGCACCGGGGCCCTTCAGGTCTTTACGCGGGGCCCCGGCGACAGATAGTCACAGATACTTTATTTTTAGGAGAAAAGAATCATGAGTTCACAGAATGCACTTGGAATGATCGAAACCCGAGGTCTCGTAGGCGCAGTAGAAGCAGCAGATGCCATGGTAAAAGCTGCCAACGTTACCCTCATCGGCCGCAGCCAGGTGGGTGCCGGTCTCGTGACCGTGATGGTCCGAGGTGACGTAGGCGCCGTCAAGGCAGCCACCGATGCCGGTGCAGCAGCCGCCGACCGCGTGGGCGAGCTCGTCAGCGTACACGTCATTCCCCGTCCCCACGGTGAAGTGGAGCTGATTCTCCCCAAAATTGAAGGATAATAAGCCATGAAAGTCATATCGGAAACCTATCTGAGGGAGATCTTCAGAAAGGACGTTCCTGAGACTTTCAAGCTGGAGGAGGGTCAGATCCTGACCCCCTCCGCATCCCAGCTTCTCGGTGAGAAGGGGGTCAAGGTCGTCAGGGGGGAAGAAGCGTCATGCGCCTCGCAGCCCGAGGCCGCCCCGGAGAAAACAGAGGCGGAAGGGAAAACCGGCCCGACATACGTGTCGGCCGTTGACGGCAGCTTCTACGACACAAAGCCCGAGCACATGACCCAGCTCACGGGCAACCGGCTGGTCCCCAAGGACCATCCGCGCATTGTGTTCAGGGGCCGTCTCGATACCTGCCAGGGGGAGATTCTCCTGCTGCAGGCCAAAGCCCACGATGCCGGTAAAAAGGCATTGGTGGCGGATCTCGCTGAGATCCTTGAGTGGACCCGCGACATCATGCGCCGCGATGTCCTGGATACCCCCATGCCGGACAAGCCCATCCTGGGGCTTACCGACGGGGAGCTCCGGGCCCACTCACACAACCCCAAAAAATACTACGGGGTGGGTCACCTTCTCCCCACGTACGACATGGGGGAGATGATTCTGAAGCTCAACCGCCTGCGAGCCCTGGTTCGTGAGTTGGAGGTGTCGGCCGTCAGCGTGCTCAAAGAGTCCTTTCAGCTGGGCACACCCGACATGGTCCAGGCCCTGAACCGCATGAGCAGCGCCATTTACATCATGATGCTCAAAGACAAGGGCGGCATGTACACCTAGGAGATCCGATGCAACAGACTATCGTAGAAGACATTATCAAGAAGGTCATGGACCAGATGGGAGAGACCCCGGCGGAAAAGGCGGCGGCGTCCTGCGACGCAGCCATCCCCGTGGAGCTCTCCGGTCGCCATGTCCATCTGTGTGAAGAAGATATCAAAGAGCTGTTCGGCGGTTCCCTGACCCACGTCAAGGAGCTCTCCCAGCCGGGTCAGTATCTCTGCAAGGAGCGGGTCCGTCTTATCGGTCCCAGCGGCGTCATCGACAACGTGGCAGTCTTAGGGCCCGCCCGACCCAAGAGCCAGGTGGAGCTCTCCCTCACCGACGCTCGCATCCTGGGTGTCAAGGCACCGGTTCGCCAGTCCGGCGACGTGGCCGGTACCCCGGGTGTCGTCCTCACCTCCGGCAGCGGCCTTGCCGGGTTGGAAGAGGGGGTCATCGTTGCAGCCCGTCACATCCACATGTCCCCTGCGGACGCGGCCCGTTTCGGCGTGTCCGACAACCAGAAGGTGGACGTCCACATGGACGGATCCCGCCCTGCGGTGTTCAAGGATGTCATTGTGCGGGTGAACAAGGACTTCCGACTGGCCATGCACATCGACTTTGACGAAGCCAACAGCTGCGGCCTGGGCAAGAATGCCACCGGTCGTATCGTGGGCGTCACCCAGGAGGCGTAATGCTGGACTTTTCATCCGTGGATCGGCTCATCGCCGATCTGGAAACGTGCCTCGACACCACACGGGAGGTCTCTCCCACCGAAGAGCTTCTGGTGGGGGTGGACTTGGGTACCGCCTTCATCGTGCTGGTCGTCATGAACAGCAAGAGGGAGCCCGTGGCCTGTGCCATGGAGTTTGCCCAGGTCATCAAAGACGGCCTGGTGGTGGACTACATGGGCGCCATGACCGTGGTCAGGCGTCTCAAGGCCCAGCTTGAGGAACGCCTCGGACGGGAACTGGAAAAGGCGGCCATTGCCGTGCCTCCCGGGACCGGCGAGTCGGACTGCAAGACCCACGGTTATGTGGTGGAAGGCGCGGGGATGGAAGTGACCAACCTGCTGGACGAGCCCACGGCGGCCAACGCCGTGTTGGGGGTTGAAGACGGTGTCATCGTGGACATCGGCGGCGGTACCACCGGCCTCTCCATCCTGGAGAAGGGCAAGGTGGTCTACGTGGCCGACGAAGCCACGGGCGGAACCCATCTCTCCCTGGTCCTCTCCGGCGCTTACAAGGTGAGCTTCGAAGAGGCCGAGGAGATCAAACGGGACTACGGGCGGCACAAGGAAATTTTGCCGCGGTCCGTCCCGTGATCCAGAAGATGGCCACCATCGTGAAAGGGCACATCGAGGGGCGGAACATAAAAGCCGTTTACCTTGTGGGCGGCACCTGCTGCCTTACGGACATGGAGACCGTGTTTGAAAAAGAGCTCGGGATCCCTGTGTACAAACCGGCCAACCCCTTTCTCGTGACTCCCATGGGCATTGCCCTGAGCTCGGTGCCACAGGGCGAATAGGAGAGACACCATGGATGTGGAAGCACTGGTAAAAGCCATCGCCGCCGAGGTCCTCAAGCAGATCGGCGGTGGTGACGAGGCACCCAGGGTACTCATCATCGGTGAGAAGACCTGTCCCAAATGCCAGGCCGCTGAAAAGCGGCTGGGCGACGGGCACGCCTTTCTCTACCCGGATGAAGACCCGGGCTCTAAAGAGAGCCTGCGGCGCATTGTGCTATTTTCTCCCACTCGCCACATGGCGGACATGGCCGCGGGCAAGGCCGATGGACCCCTGATGGAAAAGGTCCTGGCAGCCCTTCTGGCCGGTCACCCGGTGGAGGTGATGGAGTTTGAATACAAGCGGTACGCCGATACCGCCCCCGAAGGCCTCATGCGGCTCTTCGAGGGGCAGGAGGCGGCACTGGCCTCCTTCGGCCTGTCCGCCATGGATATGACGAAACGCGACACCGTCCGGATCAGGAAACCCCTGGTGACCGAATCGGACGTGGCAGAGGCTGGCCGCAGGGGTGCAACGGAGCTTCGGCTTCCCGCAGACGCCCAGGTCACCCCCCTTGCCGTGGAGAGCGCCAAGGAACTCGGCATCACCCTTACCCGGGGATAACAACCAACGGGTCATGGCCACTGGGCCGGACCCAACCCTTACGAGGCGACCAGGATGATCGTTGGAAAAGTGATCGGCAATGTGTGGGCCACACGAAAAGAAGACGGCTTAAGCGGCATGAAACTCATGGTGGTCAGGCGCCTGGACGCCTGCACCAACGAAGAGCTTGACTCCCTGGTGGCCGTTGACTTCATCGGCGCGGGCATCGGAGACCGGGTCCTCGTGGCCACCGGCAGCTCCGCCCGTAACGCAGGCTCCATTTCTGATGCGCCCGTGGATGCCACCATCGTCGGCATCATCGACGAGGTCGAGGTTCAGGAGGGGATGTAAGGGCCATGGATTCCCTGGGCATCATAGAGAGCCGAAGCATCGCCGCCGGTGCGGTCCTTGCCGATATCATGGTTAAGGCAGCCGAGGTGACCCTCCTCAAAGGCGGGCACCATCTGTTCCGGCCGCTACATGATCCATGTGGGCGGAGACCGGGCGGCCGTGGCCGCCTCGGTGACGGCCGCCGAAGCCGCTGGCTATTCCCTGGCCGGAAGCTACACCATCGGGGGCGTTTCGCCCCAGGTGCTTCAGGCCCTCAAAAGGGGCCTGGCCGTGCAGGGCCAGGGTGCCATCGGCGTGGTGGAATGCCGCACCGCTTCATCGGGCATCGCCGCAGCCGATGAGGCCGTGAAGCGATCTGCCGTGGAGTTGGCCCGCATCGTCACCGGCCAGGGCATCAACGGGAAGTCCTACTTTGTTCTGACGGGCGATGTGGCGTCGGTCCGGGAAGCCGTGGACGCGGCGCGGGAGTCCCTGGGCAAGGCCCTGGTGGAGGCGGTGGTGATTCCGTCCCCCGACACCTCGGTGGTCAACGCCCTGGTGAAGCGCCCGTAACGGGCCAATCGTTTGATTTTTGAAAACCCATGTAACCATCGCTCGGGGCGCGCTTGAAGCCCTCGGGCGGTACCACGTGATCAACTTGAAACCACCGTCGCTGCTCTTTTGATTTCCGGTACGGCATCACAGGCAACGCTCAGCCAACGGCGGTATGTTGCAAGCGGATCTATATAATAAGGTAGAACGCAACATTTTTTAAAAGCAGGATACCTACTTTTTTAAAAAAGGAGATACGCACAATGAAAGCATTGGGAATGGTAGAAACCAAAGGTCTTGTGGGCGCCATCGAAGCAGCGGACGCCATGGTTAAAGCAGCCAACGTAGAGCTGGTAGGTCGTGAGCAGGTTGGCTCCGGTCTTGTCACTGCCCTGGTTCGCGGTGACGTAGGTGCCGTCAAGGCAGCCACCGACGCCGGTGCAGCCGCCGCCGATCGTGTGGGCGAGCTCGTGAGTGTTCACGTGATTCCCCGTCCCCACTCTGAGGTGGAGCTCATCCTCCCCAAGAAGCAGGAAGCATAAATCGCCCGTGACCGGCGGCGTGGGGATTTCCCATGCCGCCGGCCGCAGGGTCCCGATTCGTGGCTTTTCGTTCCACAAGGGGCGCGCACGCCTTTGATGGGACGACGAACCAGGCACCGGGACACCCACGACCTGAGTTATCCTATACACCACACCGAAGAAAAAGGAGTCCGAGCATGGATATCAATGAAAAAGTCCTTGAAGAGCTGATCCGAAAAGTGGTCACCGAGCAGATGGGTGGCGCCAAGGCACCGGCCTTTCAAAAAGTCGTGGACAAAGAAAGCGGTGTGCTCTGCGTGAAGACCGAAACCGTCAAGCCCGAGCCCTTTGATACGGGCAAGGCCGGAGACAAAGTCTTTCTCACCGACATCGTGACACTGGACGAGAGCCCCCGCCTCGGCTGCGGCATCATGGAGATGGAGGCCACCTCCTTTGACTGGACCCTCAAGTACGACGAGGTGGACTACATCATTGACGGCACCCTGGAGATCGTCATCGACGGCCGCAAGGTGGTGGGCAACAAAGGGGACATCATCTTCATCCCCAAAAACACCTCCATCGCCTTCAGCGTTCCCGAGTCCGCACGCTTTATGTACGTCACCTATCCCGCCGACTGGGAATCGCAGTAACCGGAGGACGCAGCTTTGACACAATTTAACGGACGCACCCAGATCTGCTACGGCGAAAACGCCATCAACACCCTGGAGAAGCTCAAGGGCAAACATGCCTTTATCGTCACCGACGCCTTCATGGTGAAGATCGGCTTTGCCGACCGCATCATCAGCGGGCTGGAGCGCGCCAATATCACCAGCAGCGTGTACGACAAGGTGGAGCCCGATCCCTCCCTGGAGACCGTGCGTGAGGGCACTGTGAAACTCCTGGCCGACGGTGCGGACATGATCATCGCCTTAGGGGGTGGTTCCTCCATCGACGCGGCCAAGGCCATTATGTACTTCGCCCCGACAAGGCGGACCCGGCCAAGGGCAAGCCCCAGCTTGTGGTGATTCCCACCACCAGCGGCACCGGCTCCGAGGTAACGGCGGTCACCGTGGTCACCGACACCGAGCAGCAGATGAAGATCCCTTTGATCGACCCCCTGCTGGTCCCGGACATGGCCGTACTGGACGCCCGGTTTACCCGGTCTGTGCCCCCGTCGGTGACGGCCACCACGGGCATGGATGTTCTGACCCACGCCCTGGAGGCCTTTGTCTCCACCCCGGCCAACGCCTTCACCGACCTGTACGCGGTGCACGCCATCAAGTACGTGTTCCGTTACCTGCTGCGCTGCTACCGCAACGGCGACGACATGGAAGCACGCCAGAACATGCTCCTTGCCTCGTGCATGGCAGGCATGGCCTTCAACAACAGTGGCCTGGGCGTGGCCCACAGCATCGCCCATACCCTGGGGGGCCTGTTCCACATCCCCCACGGCAAGGCCAACGCCGTGCTGCTTCCCTACGTCATCCGCTTCAACAGCTTTGACGTCCGGGACCGCTACCGAACCATCGCAAAGAAGCTCGAACTCCCTTGTGAGACCGTGGAGCAGGGCAACGAGAGCCTCATTGAGGCGGTGCGCTGGCTCAACAGCCAGATGGGCATCCCCAACCGCATCCGGGATTTGGACATCGACGAAACGAGTTCGAGACATCCCTTGAGACCATGGCCCGCCATGCTATGGAGGATGCCTGCACGTCCACCAACCCGAGGCGCCCCTCCCTGAGGGACATCCGGCAGTTGCTGCGCAAAGCCTACTAACAAAAATGGAATGTCATATGAGAGAGCAGATTGTAGAGAAGGTTAAACGCCGGCGTGGTAGGCGCCGGGGTGCCTGGGTTCCCGACGCATGTGAAGATCAACGCGACGGTGGACACGGTCCTTGTGAACGGTGCCTCCTGCGAGCCCCTTCTGATGAGCGATCCTTACATCATGGAGCATGAGCTCGATATCATGATCGAGGGATTGAACGCAGTGCTGGACGCCACAGGCGCTTCCCGCGGGGTCATCTGCATCAAGGGCAAGCACGCCAAGGCCCTTCAGACCATCAAGGACACCGTGGCCAAAGACACCACTGACCAACCTTGCCCGCAGGAAGCCTTTGAGCTGAAGGATTTCTATCCGGCAGGCGACGAGCAGGTCCTGGTCCGTGAGGTTACTGGCCGCACCGTGCCCGAAGCGGGGATTCCCCTTCAGGTGGGCGTGGTGGTGAGCAACACCGAGTCCCTGTACAACATCGCCAACGCCATGAAGGATATTCCCCTTACCGAGCGCTACGTCACCGTCACCGGTGAGGTGGGCCGCGACATGGTGGTGAAGGTGCCCGTGGGCACCATTGTCTCCGACCTCCTGGCGTTTGCGGGCGGTTCCAAAATTTCCGATTACCGCGTGGTGGACGGCGGCCCCATGATGGGGCGCGTGCTCCCTGATACCGATCAGCCCGTGACCAAGACCACCAGCGGTCTTATTGTTCTTGATCCCGAGCACAACGTGGTCAAGGGCAAGATCAAGGATCCGGCGTCCATCAAGCGTATCACCGGGACGATCTGCTGCCAGTGCACCCACTGCACCGACCTTTGCCCCCGGCACCTCCTGGGGCACGCCATCGCACCCCACAAACTCATGCGCTCCCTGTCGGCCCTGGTGGCCGATCCCGAGGCCCGCAAGGCAGCCCTTCTCTGCTGCGAATGCGGTGCCTGCGAGAAATTCGCGTGCCCCATGGGCCTTTCGCCCCGTGAGGTAAACGCCATGATTCGCAAGGAGCTCATGAAAGAGGGGATCCGCTGGAACGGCACCGGCGAAGAGCCGGAAAACCACCCCTTGCGCGACGTGCGCTACATTCCCACCAAGCGTCTGATGCAGCGCCTGGACGTGCTGAAATACGATACCCACCCCGGCATGCCCGAAGAGACCTTCGTACCTGAGCGCGTGGCCATTCCCCTTGCCCAGCACATCGGCGCTCCCGCCGCCTGCGTGGTGAAGGAGGGCGATCGCGTTGCCAAGGGCGACCTCATCGGCGAGATTCCCGAAGGGGCACTGGGCGCACGTATCCACGCCAGCATCGACGGCGTGGTGACCTCCGTCGAAGGCGGTGTGGTGAGGATTTCCAGAGGGTAGGGTGCACTGTGCGCACCAGAATAGATATCCGCAGCAAAAAAACGACACGTCACGCCCGAGCGCTCGGCGTCGTGAAGATCAATGAGGTAAATGTATGAATTACAGAACAATCGGTGTTGTCGAAATGAACAGCATCGCCCTGGGGATCCAGACCGCAGACGAAATGAGCAAGGCCGCCACCGTTGACCTGGTGATGGCACGCCCCACCTGTCCCGGACGGTACCTGATCATGGTGGCCGGGGACACCGGATCCGTCAAGAGCTCCGTGGAAGTGGGTCGTGAGATGGGAGGGGAGCTGGTCATCGACTGGTTCGTGATTCCCAGCGTTCACCACATGGTGCTGCCCGCTCTCTCCGGGGCCACCATCGTGCCCCGCATCAACGCCCTGGGGGTCATCGAGACCTACACCGTGGCTTCCTGCATCCTTGCCGCCGATGCCGCAGCCAAGTCCGGCCAGGTTGATCTCATCGAGATTCGTTTTGCCGCAGGCCTTGCAGGCAAGTCCTTTGTCACCATGACCGGTGACGTGGGCTCGGTGAAGGCTTCTGTGGCCGCCGGCATCGAAGGGGTGGGCGAGTCCGGCCCCGTCTACAGCCATGTGGTCATTCCCTCACCCAGCGACGACCTCAAGGCACAGCTCGTGTAACGCAGCCGACCGGTTTATTTCCTTGGACCGGTTTCCGTCATGGGGGAGCCTTGCGGTTCCCCCATGATCCTGATCCGCGATATGCGTCTCTTCGCACATCGCGGATCAGGATCATGCAGTACGGTATGTACCCCCCATTTTCGAGGAACGTGATAATGAACCCCACAACAGACCCCCGTCAAAAGAGAGCCCAGCTCCCGGCGCGCCTTGTGCGCTTGAAAGAGGCATATCTCAGCGTTAAGCCGAGCATGACCATCGGCCGTGCCCAGGCCTATACGGCCGTGGCCGGAGAGTACCCCGAGCTGCCCAACAACCTGCGCAGGGCCATGGGCTTCAAAAGGGCCTGTGAGACAGCACCCATGCTGATTCAGGACGACGAACTGGTTGTGGGGCACCCCTGCGGCAGGGCAAGGGCCGGGGCCTTTTCACCGGATACCGCCTGGAAGTGGGTGCGTGATGAGCTCGACACCATCGGTTCCCGTCCCCAGGACCCGTATGTGATCAGCGAGGAAGACAAAAAAATTCTGAGGGAAGAGATTTTTCCCTTCTGGGAAGGCAAGTCCCTTGAGGAAGCCTGCGAAGACTGGTTTCGCAAAGAGGGCTTGTGGGAGTTCGGTGCCGAGTCCTGCGTAAGCGATCTGACCTATCACATGTCAAGCGGCGGCGGAGACACCAGCCCCGGCTACGATATCATTCTCTTTACCAAAGGGATCGGCGGCATCAAGGCCGAAGCCGAGGCCCATCTGGCAGAGCTCTCCGGCGACGCCCCCGAAGACAAGGACAAAATATCCTTTTATCAGGCGGCCATTGAAACCTGCGAGGGCATCCTCATCTATGCGGACCGCCTTTCGGCCCATGCCAGGGAGCTTGCAGGCAGGGAGCAGGATGAAACACGCAAGGCAGAACTCGAAAAGATCGCTGAGGTCAACGCCCGGGTTCCGGCCCATCCGCCCGAGACCTTTCAGGAAGCGCTCCAGTCCATCTGGACCATCCAGTCCCTCTTTCTCATGGAAGAGAACCAGTGCAGCACCTCCCTGGGCCGTTTTGATCAGTACGTCTATCCCTGTTACGAGGCCGACATCAAGGCGGGGACCCTGGACGAAGCCTTGGCCCTTGAGCTCATGGGCTGCTTTATCATCAAGTGCTCCGAGATGATCTGGTATACCCCGGAGGCCACCGCCACCTATTTTGCCGGGTACATGCCCTTTATCAACCTGTGCGTTGGGGGCCAGAAGCGCGAGGGCGGGGACGCCACCAATGAGCTGACCTACCTTGTGATGGACGCCGTGGCCAGGGTGGGTGTCTATCAGCCCTCTTTGGCCTGCCGCATCCACAACCAGTCCCCCCAGGCGTACCTTCAAAAGGTCGTGGAGGTGATCAAGGCCGGGGGAGGCATGCCTGCCTGCCACTTCGACGACGCCCACATCAAGATGATGCTGAGGAAGGGCTTTGATTTTGAGGACGCCCGGGATTACAGCCTCATGGGCTGCGTTGAACCCCAGAAATCCGGCCGGATCCACCAGTGGACGGCCGGGGGCTTTACCCAGTGGCCCATTGCCATTGAGTTTGTCTTCAACCGCGGTGTGCTGGCATCCTACGGCCCCGACAGGCAGGGGCTCGATACCGGTGACCTGGACCGGTTCACCACCTTCGAGCAGTTTGATGCGGCCGTGAAAAAGCAGCTGGACCACATCATGGCCCTCACAGCCAGGGGCACGGTGATCAATCAGACCCTGGTGCGGGACATGATGCCCACCCCCTATATGTCCCTGTTCGTGGACGGGTGCATGCAGAGCGGCAAAGACGTGACCGCAGGGGGGGCAGTGCTCTACGAAGGGCCCGGAACGATCTTTGCCGGGCTGGGCACTTACGTGGACAGCATGGCCGCCGTGAAAAAACTCGTTTTTGATGAGAAAAGGGTCACCCTTGCCGAGCTCAAAGCGGCCATGGACGTCAACTGGGAAGGGTATGAAGAGGTCCGCCGGGATTGCCTTTCGGCGCCCAAATACGGCAACGACGACGACTATGCTGATTTCATCGCCCGGGACATCGTGGACTACACCGAGAAAACCATCAACGGATTCACCACCCTTTACGCCCGCATGATCCACGGCACCCTGTCCCAGTCCTTCAACACCCCCCTGGGTGAGATGGTGGGGGCCACCCCCAACGGCAGGGCCGCCGCAGCGCCCCTGTCAGACGGCATGAGTCCCTCCCAGGGGGCCGACGCCAAGGGCCCCACAGCCGTCATCAAGTCCGTGGGAAAACTCAACGTGGAGTCCATGAGCCTGGGGATGGCTCACAACTTCAAGCTGATGGAAGGCTCCCTGGAGACACCCCAGGGCGAGGCCGGGCTCATCGCCTTGCTCCGCACGGCCTCTCTTTTCGGCAACGGGCAGATGCAGTTCAATTATATCGATAACGACACCCTGAAAAAGGCCCAGGAGTCGCCCGAGGAGTACCGTGACCTCATGGTGCGGGTTGCAGGGTACAGCGCCTTTTTCGTGGAACTTTGCAAAGAGGTGCAGGACGAAATTATCAGCCGTACCATGTTGGATTGATTCTATCCCGGATATTTCATGAGAAAACGGCCAGACCGAGGTAATGGAGTGTTCATAGGGGCCGCTACTGTAAAAAAAATAGATATTTCAAAAATACAAAATGAATTCATGGCTTTCTGCTCGATTTTCTCACCCTTCGGGCGAGCCGAGTGCACCCATCTTCTGCGTTATCAGAGCCTTGAGGTAAACCACTACATCTGCAGCTCTGATGCCTTGAATATGGGTGCACTCGACTCGTGAAATATCCGGGGTAAGGCCAACATTTTTGGAGATGATGTGAAGACAGAGGCAAACGAACACAAACAGCGGGTCATCCAGGAGTATGTGCCGGGTAAGCAGGTGACCCTGGCCCATGTGATCGCAAGCCCCCAGCAGGGGATCTACATGAAACTGGGCCTCGACGACGAGGCCGGGGACGCCATCGGCATCCTCACCATTACCCCGCCGGAAGGGGTGATCATCGCAGCGGACATCGCCACCAAGGCGGCCGCTGTGGAGATCGGTTTTCTGGATCGCTTCGGCGGTTCCCTGGTGCTGGTGGGGGATGTAGCCGGCGTGGAATCGGCCCTTGAAGGGGTGCTGGATTTCTTCGACGGGGTGCTTCGGTACGCCTCCGTTGAGATGACGCGCTCGTGACCGGACGGTGAGAGCATGAACCCAAAAACAAAAACAGATTACCCGGAGCCGGTGCGAGTACCGACGGCCCGTGGTGCATGACATAACGCAAGGTGTTGAAACAGGCATGAAATACAGAATTGTCGTAGTCGATGACGAGCCCTTGATCCGCAAGGGCATCCGGGAGATTCTCGAAGGCGCGGGATACGATGTGGTGGCCGAAGCCTCCGACGGCCTGGACGCGGTGGTGGTCTGCCACAAGCACAGGCCCGACCTGGTGTTGATGGACATCAACATGCCCCTTCTGGACGGTTTGAAGGCCGCCCGTATGATCCGCTCGGAAAAGACAGCAGGGGGAATCCTCCTGGTGACGGCCAACACTGGCAAGGAGAGCGTGGACCTGGCCAAAGAAGCGGGCGTCATCGGGTACGTGGTGAAACCTGTGAAGGAGGAGGCCCTTCTTCCCATGGTGGAGATCGCCGTGGCCCGGGCTGCCGAGATCGCCGAGCTGGAGGGCGACGTTGAGGAAGCCCGTGGTCAGCTGGAAGCCCGAAAGCTGGTGGACAGGGCCAAGGGCCTGTTGATGAAGACCTTCGATATCAGCGAGGATACGGCCTACAAGAGGCTGCGCAAGCTCAGCATGGACAAGCGCTGTTCCATGAAGGAGATCGCAAAGGTCATTGTCATGAACGCCTGATGTGTTGAGGCGGGCCGTGGGCGGGGATCCGTGGCCCGTCGTTTTTACCATCGGTTGTGAACAATGGTAACGATGAGAACTGGAGAAACAATGTTGAGAGGAGATGTCGGCGGGTGAGGTGCAATCATCTGTCGGCTGCAATCCGTAACACACTACATAATGGAGACATACATGACATTCTATCGACGTGGTAAAAAAGCGGTCCGCACCATGGTGCTGTCCGCCGGGCTGATCCTGATGGCTTCTGCAGCTTTTGCAGCAGGGACTCCCAAGTATGTGTTTTATTTTATTGGAGACGGCATGGGGCCTGTCCAGCGCCAGTCCGCCGAGTATTTTTACAAGATGGAAACCAAAGACCCCGAAGCCAAGCTGGTGATGAACAGCCTGGATACCTCGGCTCTGGTAACCACCCATTCGGACAACACCCTGGTGACCGACTCCGCCGCAGGGGGCACCGCCCTTGCCACGGGTTTTAAAACCACCAACGGCCTGGTTGCCAAGCTTCCCGACGGCAGGAACGTCACGACCATTGCCGAGGCTGCCCGCGACGCCGGTTATGCCGTGGGCCTGGCCACCACCACCCGCATTACCCACGCCACCCCCGCATCGTTTTCCGCCCACAACATGAGCCGCGGCAACGAGAACGAGATTGCCGTGGATCAGCTGAACTCCGGTTTCGATTACCTGGCAGGCGGCGGGTTCCGTCACTTCGTGGCCAAGGGCAACACCGAGGGCCTGAAGTCCAAGCGTAAGGACGATCGCGATCTCGTAGCCGAGTTCAAGGCCAAAGGGTACACCACCTTTGTGGGTGACAAGGCCCGAGACGCCTTCCGTGCCTACCAGCCGAAAAAGGGCGAGAAAGTCCTGGCTCCCCTGGGATACAGTGCCCTGGGCATGGAGATTGACCGCCGTTTCACCACGAAAAAAGAGAACGTCATGCCCGCGCTTTCCGAGCTGACCGCAAAGGGCATTGAGCTCCTGGCTGCCCAGGAGAAGCCCTTCTTCATGATGGTGGAAGGGGGCCGCATCGACTACGCTGCCCACTGCAACGACGCCGCCGGTACCATTTACGATACCCTGGCCCTGGACGCCGCCCTGGCCGAAGCCTACGCGTTCTACAAAAAACACCCTGAAGAGACCCTCATCGTTGTGGCTGCCGACCATGAAACCGGCGGCATGGCCATGGGCATCAGCCTCGATTCCAAGGGTTACTTCCTGAAGCTGGATGAACTCTTCAAGGTGAAAGCCTCTGTGGAAGACGTTCTGGCCTATGTGTACCCCGGGATGATCAAGGAGTATGCAGATGTGAAGAGCCGCCGCAAAGCCTACCTGGCCTACGTGGCTGAGAACTTTGGCCTCACCGACCTCAATCCCCGGGAGCTCAAGCAGCTGGAGGCGGCCATGTCCGTAGAGGATCGCAACCAGACCCTCAAACCCGAGCAGCAGACCACCTACGGCTATGCCTACACCCCCACCATGATCGCCGTGGCACACCTGGTGTCCGAGCGTGCCCGCATCAGCTGGACCTCCTATGTCCACACCTCGTCGGTCATCGCCCTGTCCGCAACAGGCTACCAGGCCGAGCAGTTCAACGGCTTCAGGGACAACACGGATCTGCCCCGCATCATGGCGGACATCATGGGGGTCAAGCTCTCCTCCTTTGATGTGGATCCCTCCAAGGCCCTGCTGGGCAAGACCGTCGGTCCCAACGAGAAGTACTCTAAAATTCCCTACGGCCATACCGAGAACGTGGCAGGGAAGAACTAACGCATATCCATGCTAAAAAGGGGGCGGGTTTTCCCGCCCCCCAACGGCCCGGAGGCCCCATGCGAGTATTGAAAAGGTCACTGGAGGGGATTCTTCTCCTGATTATCCTGGCGGCGGTGTGCCTGGGTGGCCAGCACTGGCTGCATGGGGGGAAAGGGCGACCTGTTTGCGAAACGGCCGGAACCGTCATTTCTGTGGATAACGGGGAGATTCTCAGGGCAGGAGCCGGGGCTGTGGGGATACAGACCGCCACCGTGGTGATTGTGGACGGTGAGTTTAAAGGTCGGCAGGTGAGGGCCATCAATCACCTCAACGGGCAACTGGACATGGATGAGATCTATGCGCCGGGGGACCGCATCCTTCTTGCCGTGCAGGCGGTGGATGGAACCATCACCGATGCCAAGGCCATCAACATGTATCGCCAGAACTGGGAGCTGGCCCTCTTCGGTGTCTTTGCCGCGGCCCTGGTGATCTATTCCCGCCTGGTGGGCGTGAAGGCCCTGCTTTCCTTTGTGGGGGCCCTGGGTGTGCTGTGGTGTTTTTACATCCCCAACCTCCTCGATGGTGCCTCGCCTCTCCCCTTGAGCCTTGTGGTCCTTGTGCTTCTTTCCATGGTGATCATCTTTACCGTGTCCGGCATCACCCGCCAGGGGATTTCTGCATTTTTGGGCACTGTCTGCGGCCTGGGCGTGACCCTGGGGCTGACCCTTTTTTTCGGAGCCCGTCTTCATTTAGGGGGCATGACCACGCCTTTTTCCACCCTGCTCCTGGTCCAGGGCGGTTACGGCCTGAACATGCAGCATATTTTTTATTCCGCGGTGCTGCTGGGGGCCTCGGGCGCGGCCATGGACATTGCCATGGACGTGAGCGTCTCCATGGGGGAGGTCAAATCCAAGCGGCCCGATATCGGGGTGCGCGAGCTCATCGCCTCCGGGTTCAATGTGGGCCGCATGGTCATCGGCACCATGGCAACAACCCTTCTGCTCGCCTATTCAGGGGGCTACCTCACCATGCTCATGGTGTTTGTCTCCCAGGGTACAAGTTTTTCCCGCATCGCCAACATGAAACTGGTGGCCGCCGAGGTCTTCCGGATTTTGATCGGCAGCATCGGCCTGGTCATGGTGGCCCCGGTGACGGCCGTCATCGCCGGGGTGCTCCTGAGTGCAGGCAGCGAGGCATGGCGGATCGGCGGGTGGTGCCAAGCGCTGACACGCCGCAGGCCATTTTGAGCCGCGTGGGGCGTTGTGCCTGCCCCTTCCCCTTCTTTTTTGTGGTGCGCAAGCGCACCCTACCTTCCACCCTGGGGCAACGCATTTAAAAAATCAGTTGCCTCCGGCGGGTCGCTTTTTGAAAAAAGCTTCCGTCTGCGCCTTCGGCTACGCCGTGACAAGCCGCAAAAACGTTCCGGTAATTAAAAAAGAAGAGGGGCTATGCTCTGTAGGGCGGCATCCTCAAAAAAAACCTGTTTGTCAAACTTTTCAAAGGTTTGGCCCCCGGCAGGGCCGCCGGAGGCAAAAATCTAAATGCGTTAACCCTGATCTTACATCCCCTCCAGCGTTGATATCGCATCATATCCATATAGAGCGGCCCGGCCGCAACCCAATCCAATAAACAGGTATGTTAAAACCCTGCGGCTCCTTCGACACTGTTGATGAAGCAGCTGGACGAGGACGAGGAGGGGCTCTCCATGGGAGGGGCCGGCTCCTGGGGCGTGGTCTGGCTCAGAGCAGTTATCACCAGCCCATTGTACTTTTCGGCCAGGGCCCCGTGGACGGTGCCGTCTTTCACAAAGGCCGAAACCTGTTCGGCACTGCTTTTGGTGGTGTAGGAGGCAAGGGCCTCGGGTGCTTCGGGGTCGCTCAGGCCAAAGGTGAAGAGGCCTCCCGCCCCTGCGGCGGCAAAGGCCACCTGGTTTTGGACGGCCAGGTGTTGGTAGCTGCCGGTTCCTGGTGGCGGGATCAGGGCGACGGTTCCGGGAATGGCAAGGGGGTTGGTCACATCTTCCACGGCAATGCCCCGGCCCTGGTCGGCGATGAGGGCATAGGTACGGCCCTCGTGGGCAAAGACCGCAACGGACACAGCCGTTCCGGGGGTGGCCTTTTCCGCAATGACCATAGGGGCGCCCGGGTTGGTGATGTCCACGATTTTTAGCCCCCGTTCGTCGGCAAAGAAGGCATGGTTGCCCATGGTGGCCACATCCCGGGCCGTGCCCGGGGTAAAGCCAGCGAGGTTTGCGGCCCGGGGCGTGCCGGGAGATGCCGGGTTGGTGATCTCGACAACCACATAGGGTTGTGCGGCGCCGTTGGCCACGCAGGCATAGGTTCTGGTGGCCGAGACAAAGGTTGCCACCGCTGTGGCGGTGCCTGAGGTGTTTGTGGTGGAGAAGAGGACCGGGGCGGATTTGGTGGAGACGTCCACCAGGGTGAGCCCCTTGGCGCCGTCGGCGATGCAGGCGGTGTTTCCGGTGACGGCCACGTCGTTTGCGGGGCCCTCGTTTTCGTACATTCCTTCAAGGGACGGGGCCGAGGGCTCGGCCGCGTTAAAGATGAAGAGGCCGCTGTCGCCGTCCAGAAGATAGACATATCCGGCATGGTACCACACCGCATCCCCGCTCACCGGAGAGGTGACGGTCTGGATGTGGGCCGGGGCGGAAGGGGTGGCCACATCGATCTTCTGCAGGCCGTTTTGGGCTGCGGCCATGAAGGCGTCGTCGCCGATGAGGTCCACGCTGTAAGAGCCGCGTGTGTCGGTATGGTAGGCTCCGATAATGGGGTAGTCCAGCACCACGCCGTCCACCGGAGGGGCCGAGAAGTCGATGACCTGAAGGCCCTTGTCTCCGTCGGCGAGAAAGCCGGTGACATCTGCCACCACGATCCCTGTTGCATCCCCCGGGCTGAGGCTTCGCCCGGTGTTGACGATGGGGCTGGCTCCCAGGGCGGCGCCGGGAGTAAGGACCTTGAGTTTGGAGGCCACGGAATGTTCGGCGTAGGCGTCCATGGCCGTGACGTAGGCATAGAGGTTTCCGTCCGGTGCCTCTGCTGCAAAGAGGCCCGTGACCAGGGCGATGGATCCGTACAGGAGATTGCTTCGCATGTCCTTGGACACCGGGTCGGCTATCACCTTGGGATCGGTGACGTCAAAGACCCGCAGACCGTGGTAGTAGTCGAGGACCAGGGCGAAGGTCTTTCCGTCAAAGCGGCATGCCGTGGCGTTGGTATAGCCGCCGGTGGTTTTGTAGGTGCCGTTGATGTCGGGTTGCTTGTACCCGGAGATCCGGTCTGCGGTCTGGGTTGTCAGGGGCTCTTCCACGGGGTTTTCCGGGTCGGTGACGTTGATGACCCGCAGGCCGAAGTTCATGTCCGCAAGAAAGATAAACCCGTCATGATACCCCAGGCCCCTGGCGTCGATCTGCGGCACGGCCTGGGTCTGGGTCTCTGAAATGAGCCGTGAGCCCGGGTTTCCCGGGGCCTGGCTCAAGCTGCCCTTGAGGACCGGCGCTGAGGCGGAGGGTGTTCCGTTGAGCCCCGACAGGTCGTAGATGAGCAGGCCGCTTTGGCCTGCTGCCACGTAAAGGGTTTCCGCGCCGGGGGTGGGATTGTAGTGGATGTCGTGGATGACGGTGCTGGTCTCCACGCGCATGGCGCTCACCGTTGCCATGGTGTCGCTTTGGAGGATGGAGACGGTGTCTCCCACGGACCAGGCGACAAGGGGCTGGGCATAGTTCCCATGGTCCCCCGAGGTCACGGCATTGGGGGACGGGTTTAAAAAGGAGGCCACCGGGGTGTAGGGCCATCGGGCCAGGGCGCTCAGGGTTGCGGAGGCCAGGGCCTGGGTGGTGGCGGTGCAGAGGAGGAGCAGGGCGAAGGTGCAGTGTTTGAGGTTCATGATGCGATCCACCGTGAAGGAGCGGGTTCTGGGTTCTCGGCCCGGGGGCCGACGGGTTGCATGACACATGGGACCGGCCATGGTCAGAAGGCAACGGCGGCGGAGATCCCAAGGGCCTCCTCGTCGCCGAGCCGGGATTCAACGGTCAGGGAGACTGCCCCGGGAAGCTGCACCGAGGCGCCAACCACAGTTCACGTTTTTTGACCAGGTGATGTCGTCTTCGTAGTCGATGTACCCGTGGGGGTACCAGTAGCTCCGGATGGTTTTGTTGATGTAGCGCTCGTTGCCCGTGATACTGGAGATCCGTGCTCCGGCATAGGGATGAATCCCCCAGAGCTCGGCGGCGAGCACCACGGCAAGCTGAATCTCATCCAGGGTGGCGGAGTAAAAGGTACCGTTGTCGCTTAAGCTGTCGTCTTCAAAATCAAACCTCCGGTAGGTGATATCCATGCCGAGGGTAAAGGGCACCTCCTCGCGAAAGGTCCCCTTGTGCAGGAGCACTGTGGTGCCGATGCCGAAGTAGAGATCCGACGACGACTCGAAATCGCTGCTGGTATCAAAACCGAAGTTGATGGTGGTGTCTGTGTAGTGGAAGGTGAGCTCGGTGTCGCAGGTACCGGTAAGGGCGTAAAGGGTCCATGCGTCGGACATCACCGCACCGATGCGCAGGCCCATGCAGGTGAAGGTGCTTTCCGATGAGCGGATCTGCTCATAGTGCCTCACCTCTTCGGTGGACGATCTGGGATCGTCCCATCGAACCCTTCGCTGCTGGTCGTCGAGGGTGTTGTCCTGGATGTTGCATGGACCGCCAACAGGCGGGAGCCCGGCTCCGGCAACATGTTGCCGTTCCACAGGGCAGGGTCTCCGATGTTTCCCACGGGTGCGCACCGTCCCGTGGCTGCGTGCAGAACAAGCAGCAGCATGACGGTTGTGAAGAGTGCTCGTGTGTACCGAATGTCCATCATATATCCACGTTAGCCTTTCGTTCTCAGCTTTGTCCGCTATCCTCAGCCTTTAGCCTTTAGCCTTTAGCCTTTAGCCTTTAGCCTTTAGCCTTCAGCCCTTTCTATCTCCACCTCAAGCCGAAAAAACTCGGCCTCGGGTTCCCTTTTCAGGGCGATGCCGTGGAGGCGGGTGTCGGACCCGAAGACGATGGGCACGGATTTGAGAAAGCCCGCGTACCGGTTGTCCGTGAGGGTACCGTCGATGCAGATGCCCCATTGACTGTTCACCAGGGCCTTGTAAGCCAGGGTGGTGCCGTCGGGGCTGAAGCAGGGGGGGCCGATGTCGTCAAAGGAGGGGTGCTCTTTGCCGTCGACCACCATGACCCTGCGGTCGCCCAGGGAGGCCGTATAAGCAACGGATGAGGAGTCCGGGCTGAAGGTCGGTCGGCTCACCTCGTCGTACGGGGTGCCCCTGGTGCCGTCCAGCACCATGAACCATCGGTTGTTCTTCATGGCCCTGTAGGCCAGGTGCCTGCCGTCGGGGCTGAAGACGGGCATGCCCACGGAATCGTATTTTTTTTCTTTTTTGTCGTTGACCACCACAACGGGTTTGTTCTTTTTAATGCCCACGTAAGCCAGCCTGGCCGAGTCAGCGCTGGTAATGGTGGGGCCGAGCTGGTCAAATTTCGGGCCCTTTTTGCCGTCGGTGATCACCATCCATTTTTTCCCCTTTTGGGCAGAGTAAACGAGACGGGCCGAGTCGGGGGTAAAGAGCGGGGCACTTACCGTTCGGTATGGTTCGTGTTCCTTCTTGTCTTCAACAATGAGGAGCATGTTGTCTGCCTGGGCCACACACGCCAGGTGGCTGGAGTTCGGGCTCCAGGTGACGGCGCTGATGTTTTCGTAGGCCTTGCCCTCGGCGCCGTCGCAGACAAGGGTCCACTTTCCTTTCGTCCTGGCCGCAAGCTAACGCCGGTGAGTCCGGGTGAAGGTGGTCTCTCACTCCTTCGTACGGGCCGTATTTTTTATCCCCCACCACGGCGAACCACGCCTTGTTGTTGGCAGCCAGGAAGGCTGTTTTTTGCGAATCGGGGCTGAACAGGGGCATGCCGCTTACAAAATCGAAGCGCTCCCCGATGTTGCCGTTGACCATGGCGGCCTGCTTTTTTCCCTCCTGGATCCTGCAGGCCCAGGAGAGGCCGTCCGGGCTGAAGAAGCTCAGATCTGATATCTGTCGAGGCCGGCCCTTTTTCTCCGTCCACCACGGTGCGGGCTTTGTCGCCCTCATAGACGATATAGGCCACGCGGTCTGTGTACGGGCTGAAGATGGGGGTGCCCTTGGCAACGGCCTTGGCATCCGGGCCTTTGATACCGTCCACGTAGACTGCCATGATGTCGTTCACCCGGGTGGCATAGGCCAGGTGATCGGCGTCGGGCAGGTTGACCCGGATGCCGAAGATTTTGGCATTGGCCGGGATTTTTCCCAAAGAGACGGGAGTCTCTTTCAAACGGATCTCCGAACCCAGGGCACTGTGCGCGCCAGGCAGGCTCAGGATGAGGGTCAGCGCAAGGGCCCGTAACCATGGGCGACTGTCAGTGCATCTCATGGGACGGTATTTCCACTTCTTCATGGGTCTCCTTTTTGTCCTTTTTAAACGGGTTGAGTTTTCCAACCAGGTGCTTGACGGTCTCCATCTGGTGGTGGAGGAGTTCCATTTGGACCTCCAGGGGCATCTCAATGGAGAACCCGGCCATGTAGATGGCAGCCTCCTGCTCATAGTGGAGGCCCGCATAGTGGTTGCCTATTTTGGTGAAATCCGTTGAGTTGAGGCTTGGTGCTCTCGTTGTTGGCCAGCTTGAGTTCGTCGGAGAGGAGCAGGCCCAGGGTGAGGTTCAGCTTGATCCCCTTGTCGAGTTTCAAGCCCACGCCTGCCCCGTAGAGGGTGGCGTCCGGGAGAAAGTAGAGGGCGTCCATCTGGTCCTGGTTCAGGGAGGTGGGGCGTCGTTCGTAGCCCAGGCGGAAGGCGAGGTTGTCCGTGGCCTGGTACTCAATGGCAGCGCTCCAGTGCCAGGTGTCCTTCATGTCCCGTTCCACCACGTAGTCGTTGTCGCCGTGGGCGTAACCCAGGAGCTTGGCGATTCGTAAGATCTGGATTCGCTAGGTGAAGGGTCGACAATTGTGCTGCCTCCACCACGGACCAGTTGGCCCAGTGGAGATCCGCCAGGATTTTCAGGCGGTCGAAGGGTTTGACCATGATACCGGTCTGGACGCGCATGGGCAGGGTTTGGGTGGCGGTGACCGTGCCCGTCTGAGTCTCCACAGGGATGAAAGGAAGGTCCAGCATGCCCGCGCTTTGCATGGTCATCTCGGTTTTGCCGTTCCACTCCACATGGCGCTGGAACTGGTCGCTGTAGGTCCATGTGTACTCCCCGGTGAGCTCGGCCACGGATTCGCTCTGGTAACAGATGCCGAAGGAGAACCAATCCTTGGGCCGCCAGAGGAGCCCCAGGTTGAAGGAGGGCACGAAATCGTCCCGCAGTTCGTCGAGCTGGAGGCTCAGGACGTGCTCATAGGGGCCCAGGCCGCCCCCGAGCCAGGGCGGAGGGAGGGTCTGTTCGGAGACCACGGGGATCTCCAGGTCCTTGGTGGCGTCGCCGATGACGCGGGTCATGGCCACCAGCTCGTTGGGGGTCCTGAGGTCTACCTCCACGCCCATGGCCCGCTGGGCAAACCCCACGGAGACCCCTACGGACAGGGTGTCCGACAGCCTCAGGGAGGCAGCCGGGGCGGCATAGACCAGGTGCTGGGTGTAGACACTCTTGGCGCTGAACCGGTAGGGGTCGTCTTCGTCTCCGTGGACAAAACCGGCCCCGTAGGGGACGTAGTTGGCAATGCCGAAGGTCAAGGGGCTGTTTTTTTTCCGGGAGGCGATGCCGAGGTTGGGGCTGGGCATCACCGGGACCTCCACGGGGCCCACAAAGGGGATGTACATCTGGTTGGCGGAGTTGGTGCCCTCGGTGCCGTCCAGGGGGTCGGGACCGGCGTGGTCGCTGTTGGGGTCCGTCTCCTTGGAGTAGGTGTCCGGCCATTTTTCGGGGTCCGGTCCCCACTGGCCGCTCATGACCCCGGGCCAGTCGGGGTCGGCGTTGAAGCGGCCGGTACGTTCGATGCGGGCCAGCACCAGGCTGTTGCCGAAGGTCTTGCCTTCGGGGAGCAGGGAAAGCCCGGCCGGGTTGTAGTGGATGGACATGATACCCGGGGGATCGGCGGTGACGGTGTTGGCCAGGGAGAGGGCCAGGGCGTCGGTGGCCACCTGTTCGTTGAACGCGGCGCGGGACAGGGGAGGGGAGCCCCAGAGAACCAGCAGGGTACAGGCCATCCATGCGGCGCATCGCCAGGTATGGCCCGGCCTGGAGTCCGTTCTGGGTGAGGGGCGTTTTTTGCTGTGACGGAACACGTCCATTATTCCTCCGCGCCTGTAGGGGGTGCCTTGCGTGGAAGCGCACCCGACCCGGGACGATCCGGGCTAAAGTTCGAACTCAAAGGGAACTCGCACCAAAACGGAAAAATCAGGGTCGTTGTTGGTCAGGCCGAAATTGAGTTTGACGTTGACCGATCGCCTGGGAGACAAATTCCATCCGGTGCCGACGCTGAAGGTGGACGACATGGTGGCCTCGGACCGGGTGTCGTCGATGCCCACCCAGTCGTAGTGTGTTTTCATGGAGTAGCTGTACTGGTAGCTCAAGTTCAGGGAGACCTTGTAGGAGAGGGAATAACCGATGCCCATGCTCAGGGAGTAGGTGTCGCCGGGCTGGACTTCGCTTAAGTAGATCCCGGCCTCGCCCTGGGTGCCGGTTTTGTAGTTGAGGCCCGTGATGTCGAAGCCGTGTTGGTAGAGAATACTCCCGAAGGCCACCAGGGGGTCGATGGGCTTGCTCAGGCTCAACCCGGCCGAGACCGCGTAGCCCCCCGAACCCGTGGAGATCTCCGTGGTGCTGTCGATTTTGTAGGGGCTCCTGCCCGTGGGGACGATGAGGGAGGCGCTGAGGATCTTGGAGGTGGTGCCTCCTCCGGCTTTCACCGGTTGCCACTGGGCGCTGAAGGAGACATCCCCCAGGTCGGTGACGTCCTTGGCGTCCGACCCGCTCGAACTGTTTTTTTTGTACACAAAGGGAACGTTCATGCTCAGGGTGATGTTGTCCTTGTGGGGGTACTCCACGAGGACGGCGTTTGTGATGCTGTGCATGGCGTTGTGCTCGACCTTTGAGGCCTCGACGATGGCGTCGTAGGTGTAACCGGTGTAACGGAAGCTGTACTCCAGGCCCAGGGCTCCCTCCCGCATGAGGGTGTAGGCCCTGCCAGCGGCGGAGAGGACGTCCTCCGTGGATCCTTTTTTTTCTTCTTCCGTGCTTTGCAGCTCCTTGCGGACGTCGTTTTCTTTTTCCATCTGTGAGAGCCTCTCTTCGAGGAGCTGGAGCTTTTCTTTGAGTTGCTGCACCTCCTGCGACTCCTCGCACAGGGCAACGGAAGAGAAGAGAACCGCGAAAATCAGAAAGGGGAGTATGTGTAGGCGCCTCGTCAATAGAATCTCCTTGGTCTGGGGCAACAGTGGCGGACCTTCGGTTACGGGCCCTGCAATAGCGAAAATCGGCGTCACGGCTTGTAGCGCTGCGACGGCCCGACGTAGAAATCCGTTTCAAGTTCTTTGGGGAGGTCAAAGGGTGTTTCCTTGTCAATGATGAGGCTCCGCTGCATGTCCTGATCGATGAATCGCATGTCTTCATCCTTCAGGCGCAGGCCGGAGACCACGCATCCTTTGTCCGGGAAAATTTTAAAAAGGATGCTCTTGTACCACATCTTTTCAAACTGGCTGATGGTGTAGCTTCCGTTGCCGCGCCAGGGGTCTGCCACGATGACGTGGTCCTTGTTCACTCCTTTGAGGACGACAAAATGGCGGTAGCCGAAGAGCTCCAGGGGGACAATGCAGGGCCAGTTTTCAGCGTCCTTGATGTCTTCGAGTTCGGCGTTGAACCCCCCGGACTCATAGCCCAGTGCCCCGACGAACTGCTGCATGTCCCAGAGGGAAAAGGCCCTGAGCCGCTTGATCTGCTCGATGTCCCCGAATTTCATGAGGCCGTTGATAATCTGGGTTTCCGTGAGGTTTTCCCCCAGGCAATGGTTGAGGAGGGTGCCCAGGGAGGCGGACCCGCAGCTGTAATCGTGCTGCTGCTTGACGATGTTTTTGAAAAGGTCTTCGGAGAGGGGGGAGACCTCCTGGCGCACCCTGAATTGGTGCTCGTTTCCCACGGCAAACTGGCTTCACCTGCGGGAGGTCCTTTTGGGGATGGAACCCGGCAAAAAAGCAGATGCAGAGGATAATGCCCAGGGCAGCGTGCATGAAACCATTCCTTTGTGTGATGCGGTGAAACCCGTGTTCTCGTGTGTGGTCGCGTGGTCTGTTTGTTTGTGAACGAGCGCGTTGTTTTTAAAACTAAGTTACCCGGCAGCGGTGGCATGACCGCCGGGCGTTTTTTTCCCTTGGCCTTTCGCCCTTGGTCTTGGGCCTTTTTGCTATGGTCTGTCCCACCACTGGCCCGGCGTCAGGGACTGCTCGTCGAACCCGGCCACCACCTGGACGCCCTGCTGGGGGCCTTCCATGTTGATGATGAAGAAGAGCCCCATGTCTTTGTCTGCGTATCCGTCGGAGTTGAAGGCAAAGGTGGTGGACGGAACCGGGTCCCCTGGGGTGGCGGGCTCGGTCACCGGAGCCCGGGTGAGGTCGGCAGCCTCCCAGTCTCCGCCGGTGAGGGCGGTGTTGTAGGTCCCGGAGTAGCTGTTGAAGGTGGCTGTCAAATCACCCTGGAGCCGATTGCTTCCTAAAACCACGCGTTGAAGTTCGTTGGTGGTGCCGTTGAAATCAGCCATGAACATGAGGCCGTCGATATCCATGTCATCGCTTACGGAGTTTCCTATGGAAACCTCTGACCATTGCTGGTCCCAGGCAGTGACGCCGTTTTTTTCATAGTAACCGGCGGAAAAGGCATTGACCGTGGTGTAGGTCTCCATGTGGATATCGAGGAACATCCGCGCGGTGTTGTTGTCCATGACGAACTGGGTGAATCCCTGCTGGGCCGTGGTCTCTTTCATCTCGGACGGAGCCAGTGGTTTCAGTTTGGCCGCGGACGGGGCTGCAGCACAGAAAAACCAAAGGAGCACAAAAGCTGCCGCACGCCACCTGGCAGCTCGTCTGACTGCTGGAAAAACGCCCGCCAAGGCTATGTGAAGAGTCGGTTTCAGCATGGGTGATCCCGTGAGCCTGTGTTTGTTATTGCCCTTCACCACTGTTTTTTTATTTCTTCCTATTCCCTATTCCCTATTCCCTATTCCCTATGACCTGACCTACGGTACCCCCAACCCCCGTCCCGGGATTTCGATGTAGAGTTTGTGGGCCTTGATGTTATCCAGGGCCAGGGCCCCGAAATCATTTTCACCGAATGCCATGCTTTCTATGCGCAGCGATCCCTCCATGGGCATGTTGATGGCGATGAACCCGCTTCCCAGGCGCGGGTTGGGGATGGGGTTTCCGTCGGCGTCGTCGGCCCAGGAGGCGGTGGTGTCCGTTGCCACGTCGATGGTCATGGGATTGCCTGAGGCGATGTTTCCCAGGACGAATTCGCCGCCTGCCTGCCAGGTGGACGGATCGCTGGGGGTGTCTGTGGGGTTGTCCGTAAAGGAGCCGGCAAGGGTGATTCCGGAGAGTGCCAGCTCGTCGCCTGGCCCGGTGCCGTAGGAGAACCGGTCCATGGTGATGCTGGCCCCGTATTCCATGGCCGTCGTGGGCGCCGAGGGTGAGATGAAGACGTTTTGGAGAGGTTGTCGACGGATGCCGAGCCGATGTCGTTGCCGCAGACAAGGATGGATTCGACGGTGAGGTCTTTGTGGTAATCGATATCTTCTCCCGCCAGGTAGATCAGGGGAGTCCCGTTGATGGGGCTGGTTGCGTCGGAGACGGTGAACATGTCCAGGGTGATGCAGCCCATGGTATTGTCGCCGTTCACATCCGAGGTCCCCACATCAATGGTGGTGAGGGATTCGATGTTTTGGAATTCCATGGTGCCGGACGGGTTGTCCGGGTCGGTGAGACGGAAAGCGTCGACGTGGTGGTAGATGGCCACATCATCCATGGCGATGCTGATTCCCGCCTGGGCGGTGGCCCTTTTCATCTGGTCGTTGGAAAGGGGGTGCAGCCCCAGGGCGGTGCAAGGCAGGGCAAAGAGTACGGCCAGGAACGTGAAGACGCCATGGCTTTTGCGGGCGAGGCTTTTCGCCATGCCGGGCAAACAATGGCGCGGGGATGTGCCGGTTGGTACCAGGGGCTTTGTCATGGGCATGATATCCTCAGACACTGTGGCAACCCGACCATCCGCTCCACGCATTGCTTAGGTGGCTTTACCGCTTGCGGACTCGTTGGCTTTCCGTCCCCGGATTGCTCCGGGTTTGGCTTTGTCTGGCTTTGGGGCGTGAAAAACGAGCCCCTTTCAGGTGAAAGGGGCCCGCGTCAAGCGTCATACGATGCGAAACGTGAGACGGGTAAGGCCCTTAGTGAGCAGCGATCTCAACGGTTCCGCCGAGGATGGCCATAACGGACTTGCCCTTGGAGATGTGGATGAACTTAGCGCCGTCATTGTGAGCGCCGGAGGCTGCGATGCCTACGTCATAGGAATCAGCCGTGGTGCAGATTTCAACGGTGGGGAGGCCGATGACAACACCGGCGACCTGGGTGCCAGCGTAAGCAATGGCTGCGGTGTTTCCGCCGCCTGCGGCAAAGGTTGCGACGGAGGCATCGTAATTGGTGACGCCGGGTGAGACTTCAGTAGCGGCCCAGGTGTCGTAGTCGCCAGCACCGGAGGCGAGGAAGTCAGCCTGGACGGCGGCAGCAATGTCAGCGGTGGATGCGGCCACAGCAGCATCCTGGTCGGCTACGGCAATGCCGGAGGCGTTGAACATCATGCCGGAGGAGAGTGCCTGGGTGCGGGAGGCCACGTCAATGTTCAGGGGACGGATGTCGCCCTGGTCAATGCCGATGGCGCCGAAGGCGTCGCCGTTGTTCAGCAGGGAAGCCGAACTGTAAGACCTGGCAAGCTTGCCGCCGCGATCGGTGTCATCCAAAATGGCGTAGATGGTGGTTACCTTTTCTTTGTTACCGATAACAACTGAAGCCGCAGCACCCTCAGCCACGCCGCCCTTGCCGCTGGCTGCGTCCATGTCGTAGTAGCCGTCGGTATCGGTGTAGGTGGTGGCACCCACGGACTGATACAGCACGATGTTGTCAAGGGCGATGCTTACACCCGCTTGACCGGTGGCGTCCTTGAGGCTGTCGGTGGACATGGGGGAGAGGGCAGAGGCCGTCATGGGGGCGATGGTGATGGCAGCACCAACGATGAGGGAAAGAACTGATTTCTTCATCTACAATTACCTCCAAAATAAATAAGTGAATAGATGGTGCCAGAGGCGGCCCGACGATCCGCACTTTTCAGGAATGCGGACTCGTGGCTTTCCGTCGCCGGATTGCTCCGGGTTTGGCTTTGTCGGTGGCTGTGGTGTGGTATGCCTGGGTACAACCTGTTATGAAACGTCAAAACACGAAAGTGTTTAAAACCAGCGTTGGCGACGGCATTGCGTATCAATTGCGGGGGAAGTCATTCCCACATGAAAACGTGGGGCAATGGAAAACAAGTTCACATCGTGGGGGTGTTTTGGTAACGCGGCCGTCACATGCACCTCATTGGTTTGGAATGCTTGAAAACGGCATGATGCGGGGCTGTTGTCGGTCGCATCATGGGGTGAACTCTGTTTTAATATTAGAACGTCGATAGAGTTTGTATGATTTGTTTTTCATATGCCATGCATGATATTTCGTGTCAAATTTTATTTTGGTATAAAGTCAATGGAATGCTTTTAACTTATTGAAAGTAAAACTGAAAATAATTTTAGAACGGTGGAAAGATGATTTTGTCCACTATTCTGGATAGTTGGGCGTCTGGGTGGCCCTTCTTGGCGATGCTCTGAATTGTGCGTCTTTGTCCTAATGCATTGAAAGTAATAAAGAATATATTTGTTGGCTGCGGAGGTGTTGGTGCGGGTGGTGGGGGGGGGATGGGAAGTTTTTGTATGGGCGTACAATAAAATTAAGTCAATTTTGTACGTATGGTAAACCCTTAGGTGAAAAAGTGAGTAAGTCAAAACGTGTCACGTTGTGCTTTCCGTTTTAGCCTGGATATGTCACGGGGCGAGTGCACCCATATTCAGGGCATCGGAGCAGTTGATGTCGTTGTTACCTCAACGCTCTGATAACGCAGAAGGTGGGTGGACCCATATGGCAGGCTCAAGGGGCAATGTGGGAGGGGCGAACGGACCGACCTGTGAAGCCGTTTAAGGGTCGAGGGGGATACGAAAGGCCGACGGCAGAAAGCCGTGGCGCGGTTTTTCCGTGATGGCGCGGCGTTCCCTGATGGGTTCAGCCGCTTTGGAGTGTGAGGAGGCTGGAAAAATACTCGCGGCTATACCTGTCAGCGCGCCGCCACTTCCATGGTGCCTGTTTGGAGGGCCATGAGGGAGGTGTCCCGCGTGATGGTCAGGAAATCCTTGTCGTCACTCTCGTCATCGGAGCGGAACATGACGGTATAGGAGGTCTTGGGTGCGATGATGACCAGGCGGGGAATGTCCATGGTCACAAGGGGGATCCGATGGGCTGCCGCTGATGCATTGAAGGTGCCCATGCGGTCGAACAGGGAAGGGGAGCCGGCAGGGTCTGGGGTGAGCATGCGGTAGGCCCAGCCCATGACGCCGAGTTTGCCAGTCTCTTCACCGTTGGCAAAGGCCTCATTTTCTTCGTAGGTGGTTGCGGAAAGGTTGTAGTCCCACGTGTCGAAGAGGTCGTAATAGGCTTGCAGGAGTGTGTCTGCGCTGTGTTCCGCCGAGGGCGTGAGGGCCCTGCCGGTGGCTGCCTTGAGCGCGTCTGCGGACATGGGGGTGAAGGCCATGGTGCCAAGGGGCCAGAGGGTGACGGCGATAACCACGACACATGATCGAAGGGATCTCTTCAGCATGTAAGTCTCCCCGAAATAAATGGAAGGTAATGGGTGCACTCGACCCGTGACATATCCGGGCCTCGGACAGGGTGCTTCATTCTTCTATTCTAAAAAAATCGGTGTTACTCGCTGGACTTGGGTGTTGCGGGACAGGCAAGCTTTGGGTCGTGTTGACGTATACCCTACATATCCCATGTGGCAGGCTGGATGTCAAATCGAATTGCTCACCAAATCAGTGGGTTCGTGGCGTAGGGGGGCTGCCCGGATCCCCGTTTGACGGGTTCGTTCCTTTTACTTCGCTTCAATTTGCGGAGGGTATTTCAGGTCCGGTCGGGGTAAGAGAAATGGGCCGGATGTTCTTCAGGGCTGGCGGAATGTTCACAAATAGTGGATAGTGGTGCGTCCAGGGGGAACATTCTTTTTGCCGGTGTGGTGAAAAAACCGATGCAATGAAAGCGGTTTGGAAAATCGTGTCGGCTTTAAGGGTTGGCGGCAGGTTTTTTGCTGTGATCAGGCCAGGCGTTCGTGTCGCTGGATGTGTGGCCGCGGCAAACAGACCCGTCGCTGGCCGATGATTTACGAGCCCATGGCAAGCCCGGGTTATGGTGTTATCAAGGTGACCACATCGGTGCAGGTCGCCGGGGGAACGGGGAATGAATGGTATGAATCTGAAGTGGTGTGTGGCGGCTGTGGGAGTCGTCTTGTGCCTGGTCATATGTTGCGGCGCTGCGTTCGCCGGTCGGGATGGCGCGGCCTCCCCGGAGCGGATGACCCTGCGGCTCCTCATCTGGGATGGATACGCTCCCAAGGCGGTTCAGGACACCTTTGTGACGTATGTCCGGAAAACCTACGGCGTGGATCTTGCCTTTTCCATTACGTATGCCTCCAACCCCGATGATTTTTTTGATGCCCTGCGAAACGACAAGGTGGACCTGATCTCCCCTGCCCACAACCTGCCCAAGGATTTTCGTTACAACCTCACCACCAACGGCCTGACCCTGCCCATCCGGCTGGAAAACATCCCTAATTATGCGCACCTCGTCCCGGAACTCTACCGTCAGCCCTGGGCCATGGAAGGGGGCGACGTGTATGCGGTGCCCGTGGTGCAGGGGCCTTACGCCCTGGCGTACAACACGGCCCTGGTGCGGAATGAGCCCACCAGCTGGCGGGTGTTCTGGGAGCCTGCCTGGAAAAGAAAATTCATGGTCCACAAGGATTACTACGAGCTGAACGTCTATATTTCCGCTTTGGCCCTGGGCCACCGCAGCCCGGACATTTTCCGCTTTGACGCCATCAAGGGAAGGCCGCTGGAGGAGAAGATCGACTACCTTGCCGCCGAGTCCGCTTCGTTCTGGCAAGGGTTTGACAAGCCTGAAAACTATCGGGGGCTGGCCCTTTCCACCACCTGGCGGTGCATGTTCCCGACGGCGGACGATGCCTTTGACGGATGGCGCATTGCGGTTCCCGAAGAGGGCACCCCCTGGTGGGTCGATGCCATGCTCATCAGTCATACCCTGAAAAAGAAGCCCCTGTTGCGCCGCATTGCCGAAGAGTGGATCAATTATCTGCTTACCGATGAGGTACAGACCCGGTCCATTGCCATGGAACTTGGGACCTATCCCGTGACCCGCAAAGGGCTTTCAGACTATGTGGCCTCCCTTCCGGACACGGCGTCCGGGGACACCTTGAGGCTCTTGCTGAAGAAGCGGATTCCCTGGCAGATCCTGGAGACCCGGGATCGCAATGCCTTTAAATTTTTATGGAGCGAGGCCATGAAGACGAGACCGTCTGAATGGGCCGGGGAGGGGCGATGAGGCCGTTTCACAGCGAGTCGGGCAAGCAGACCTCCCTGCGGTCCGATTTTATCTATGCGTTTTTCATGGTCTTAGGGGTCACCTGCATCATCGTGACCATCATCGACTGCTACATGGTCTACGTGCGGAACACCCGCATGCTGGAGAAAAATGCGGGGAGCACCATGGAAAGGGCTGTGAAGACCCTGGAACAGCCCCTCTGGCACTACGACGTGGATTTTATCCGGACCTTTGCCGATATCCTGGCCAACGACAGCAGCCTGGTCCACCTGGAGGTCTTTGACGAGCAGGGCAAAACCCTGGTGGTCAAAGACCGCACGGGAGACGCCCCGGCCACGGCGCGTATTCGCTGGGAGCTTGATCGCACAGTGAGCTACAACGGCAAGGGCATCGGCCGGGTGGTCATGACCTTTACCAACAGCGATGTGTGGCGGCTCACCCAGCAGATGATTTTTTCCGACCTTGCCATCATGTTTTCGGCCCTCTTTGCGGTGGTTGGCACCACCTGGATCCTCCTGAACCGACAGATCTTAAGGCCCTTGGGTGTAATGGAGAAAGCCTTTCACCGGATCTCTGCAGGGGATTATTCCAGGCGGGTGCGATTGAGGAAAAACAACGAGCTCTCGGTCATTGCCCATGAGTTCAACACCATGGTGGAGCAGGTGGCCCTGCGGGACAGCAGGATCCGGGAGAGCGAGACCAATTACCGAAATCTGGTGGAGGGAACAACGGATATTATTTTTCGAACCAATCTCGATGGTTGCCTGGTTTATATGAACCAGAACTTTGAGAAATGGACCGGCTTTCATGTGACCGACTTCCTGGGCGTACCCTTTTTCGAACTTCTTGCCTCGGGATACGGGTCGGATGACTTTGAGCAGCTGAAGCAGGGCGCCTTTGAGGGCAGGACCAACCTGCATGAGATCCAGCTGATCAAGGCAGACGGCTCCCTTATTCATATGGAGCTCAACATCACCATCCAGAAGGATTTCGACGGCAGCCCCATGGGGGCCATGGGCATTGCCCGGGACATCACGCGGCGAAAGCACTCGGAAGACGAGTTGCGGAAATACGAGCAGATGGTGGCCGCCTCCAGCGACTGCATGTGGCTGGTGGACAGGGCTCTTTCCATGCAGGCGGTGAACAAAGCCTACCTGCTTGCCACGCGTCGGGATCGCTACGAGCTCATCAACCGGCCCGTGGCAGAGGTGCTGGGTGAGCCCCTCTTTGCAGAGCACGTAAAACCCTATCTTGAGGCGTGCCTTTTGGGAAAAAACGTCCGGCACAGGGCCTGGGTAGGGTTTCCGAAGCGGGGGCTTCGTTTTGTGGATTTTACCTTCTACCCCAGCTTTGATGCGGCGGGGGCCGTGAGCGGGGTGGTGGTCAACGAGCGGGACCTTACCGAACAGAAGACCCTTGAGACCAAGCTTCAGCAATCCCAGAAGATGGAGGCCATCGGCACCCTGGCAGGGGGCATAGCCCATGATTTTAACAATATCTTAGGGGGGATTATCGGGTACGCCGAGATGATCGAGATGTTTGACGTGGAGGGCAACGACCGGGTGGCCGTGCGCATCGAGCACATCCTCAAAGGAGCATTATTACAGCAGATCGTGGACCAGATCCTCACCTTCAGCCGTCACGGCGAGCAGGAGAAGAGCCAGCTCTCCCTGTCCCCCATCGTCAAGGAGAGCCTGAAGTTCCTGAGGGCATCCATTCCGTCCACCATCCGTATCTGCGAGAAGATCGACTGCCCCGACGACGCCGTGGTGGCCAACGCCACCCAGGTGCATCAGGTGCTGATGAACCTGTGCACCAACGCATCCTACGCCATGCATGAGAGGGGCGGGACCCTCACCGTCTCGTTGTGCAATGTGGACGTGGACACGGACCAGGCCTGGGGCCTCTCCGGGGTGCTCCCAGGGCCCCATGTGCAGCTCTCTGTTGCGGACACAGGGCCTGGCATCGAACCCGAGGTGATCGATCGGATTTTCGACCCGTTTTTTACCACTAAACAGACCGGGGACGGCACGGGCATGGGCCTTGCCGTGGTGCACGGCATCGTCAAGCACTTCAATGGAGCCGTTACGGTGAGTTCCGAGCCAGGGGAGGGGGCCGCCTTTCACGTGTTGATCCCCGCCTGTCCCGACGCCGGGGAAACGGTGCCAGAGGAGGCCCGCGTGACGATGTCCCGGGGCCGTGGGAAGATCCTTTTTGTGGATGACGAAGAGGAGCTGGTGAGCTTCAGCTCAGAGATCCTCTCCCACCTGGGATATGACGTGGCTGCAGAGACCTCCAGCATCCGGGCCCGCAGGCGGTTCATGCAGGACCCCGGCGCCTTTGACCTGGTCATCACGGACCAGACCATGCCCGAGATGACGGGGTTCGATCTTGCCCTGGAGGTGATGGCCGTGAGGCCCGAGTTGCCTGTGGTGCTCTGCACGGGATTCAGTTCCTCCCGGCTGGAGGAGGAGGCCCGGGCCGCGGGCATACGATGTTTTATGAAAAAGCCCATCGGGGCGCGACAGCTGGCCGATCTGGTCTCCCGGGTGCTGCACCGCGAGCCGGTGGCATGATGGATCAGGTCTCCGGGCAGGAGGCGAAGTGGGAACCGGATACCGGAGGAGTAAGAGATGTCCAATGTATTGATCATAGATGATGACCTGCAGATGTGCACCATGCTGTGCGACCTTGTCCACCATATGGACCATGAAGCGGCCTACGCCCAGACCCTGGCCGAGGGGCTGCGACTGGCCCTTTCCGGCGGGTTTGACGTGGTTTTCCTGGACGTGCGCATGCCCGACGGGAACGGCCTTGAGGCCATGAAAGAGATTCTGGAGATCGACTTTCCGCCGGAGATCATCGTCATGACCGGCATGGGCGATTCCGATGGTGCGGAGCGGGCCATCCGAAACGGGGCCTGGGATTACATCCAGAAGCCCCTGTCCCCCAAAAAGATCATCCAGCCCCTGGACCGGGTGCTCCAGTACCGGGACAACATCCGCACCGCGGCCCGGCCCGCCAGGACCCTCAAGCGGGCGGGGATCGTGGGGAACAGCCACCAGGTTCAGGAGTGCCTGGACACCGTGGCCAAGGCGTCACAGAGCCTCTCTAATGTGCTGATCACCGGGGAAACCGGTACGGGCAAGGAGCTGTTTGCCCGGGCCATCCACGCCAACAGCGGACGTTCCCGGCACCGGTTTGTGGTGGTGGATTGCGCGGCCCTGCCCGAAACCCTGGTGGAGAGCGCCCTGTTCGGCCATGAGAAGGGCTCTTTTACAGGGGCGGACAAGGCCGCCGAAGGGCTGGTGGGCCTTGCCAACGGAGGCACCCTGTTCCTGGATGAGGTGGGCGAGATGAACCTTAACCTCCAGAAAGCCTTTTTGCGGGTGCTCCAGGAGCGGCGCTATCGTCCCGTGGGGAGCAAAAAGGAGGTGGAGAGCGACTTCAGGCTGGTGGCTGCCACCAACCGGAAGCTTTCGGACATGGTGAGGCAGGGTCTGTTTCGGGAAGACCTGCTCTATCGCCTCAACGCCGTCTCCCTGACCCTTCCCCCTCTTCGGGAGCGCCTCGAAGACCTGCCCGGCCTGGTGAAGCAGCTCAGCGCCAAAGTGTACGGCGCCCTGGGCATCAAGCCCAAGGAGGTCTCCCAGGATTTCATTGCCGCCCTTGGCAGCTACCACTGGCCGGGCAACGTGCGTGAACTGGTGAACACCCTTGAGTCCTCCATCAGCGACGCCTACTACGAGCCCGAGCTTTTCTCCAAGCACCTGCCCGAACAGATCCGCATCACCATGGCCCGGTCGTCGGTGGCCGAAACCTTCGGAGACCCTGGTGAGGAAAAAGAGTCAGTCTCCGTTGCCGTACCGGTAGACCTGCCATCGGAGCCAAAGCCTGCTGCGGACGCCGAGGACGTTTCGGATCTTCCGTTGTCCACTTACAAGGCCTACCGGGAGTCGGTCCTCAACAAGGCAGAAAAAAAATACCTCCAGAAACTCATGAAAGCCACCCGTGGGTCCATCAAAGAGGCCTGCGCCATCTCCGGCCTCGGCCGCACCCGTCTGTACACCCTCCTTAAAAAACACAGCGTGGACCGCATGGGGTGGGGCGTGAACGCGTAAAACGGTGTCTATGGTTAAAGTCGGGAGCAAAAGCAAGCCTCCGGCGGCGAGGTGAGCCACCTCGAAAGCATATTGCCATTGCGCTTTGCCCTTCGTTCCTCAGGGCAAAGCGCAATGACCTTCGGCTCGGGCTAAGCCCGACATAAACGCTGCGGGCTGACTTACAAGTTTCGAAGTCACGGGATACGTTGTTACCACTTGTCCATTATCGGTGTAGCCGCAATAACTCCGGCGGCAAGGTGTGCCACCTTGAAAGTAGATTGTGAGTGCCCTTTGCCATTCGCCTTTCAAACAAACGTCGACCTTGATTATCGTTAGGCCATCGGCCTGTTTATATTCCCTCCGAGCTTCCTTGTCCTCTGGAGCGCCGCACTCCGGTGCGGTTCGGGTAGCGGTGGACTAAAATGCCGCATCGGAGTGCAGCATTCCGTTTCGGTTGATTTTTATCGTATCGCTCCCAGGCTCTGCCAGGGAGTGTGAATAGCAAGGCTTCGCCTTGCCGGTATGCAAAATCATCCCGTGGGTGGCACACGTCACGGGGTCTGTCGGTATCAACCGTGGAGGCAGAGCCTACGAGGGACATTCCCAGGCGGAGCCTGGGAACGAAAGAAGGTGGGGGCCCCTTGAAACCCTATGACGAATGCATGGAGGCTGCAATTATGCCATGGTTCTCGGGGCATTCGTGTGATGTGTGACATGGGGCAGCTGTCTTTGCAGGAGAGGTCCATTTTATCTATCTGGGACCTACCTTGTCCTCTGGAGCGCCGCACTCCGGTGCGGCTCGGGTAGCGGCGGACTAAAAAGCCGCATCGGAGTGCAGCGTTCCGTTTCGGCCGATTTTTATCGTATCGCTCCCAGGCTCTGCCTGGGAGTGTGAATAGCAAGGCTTCGCCTTGCCGGTATGCAAAATCATCCCGTGGGTGGCACACGTCACGGGGTCTGTCGGTATCAACCGTGGAGGCAGAGCCTCCGGGGGCATTCCCAGGCGGAGCCTGGGAACGAAAGAAGGTGGGGCACCTTGAAACCCTATGACGAATGCATGGAGGCCGCCATTATGCCATGGTTCTCGAGGCATTCGTGTGATGTGTGACATGGGGCAGCTGTCTTTGCAGGAGAGGTTCATTTTATCTATCTGGGAGCTCCCTTGTTCTCTGGAGCGCCGCACTCTGGTGCGGCTCGGGTAGCGGCGGACTAAAAAGCCGCATCGGAGTGCAGCTTTCCGTTTCTGCCGATTTTTATCGTATCGCTCCCAGGCTCTGCCTGGGAGTGTGATTAGCAAGGCTCCGCCTTGCCGGTATGCAAAATCATTCCGTGGGTGGCGTTCGTCACAAGGCCGGGGGTATCGATGGTGGAGGCAGAGCCTACGAGGGACATTCCCAGGCAGAGCCTGGGAACGAAAGATAACAGTATCCCGGCAAGGGTTCCGTATTCCACACGGGCGAAGCCCGTCAGGGAATGTGATGAGCCTGAGGAATTCGCCTATGCCCGTGTCTGTGCGTCACCACTCAACCAACGTCACCGGGCTACGGCGCCACAACGAAAGGCGAAAGAGCATTCCCGACCCTGGGGTCAAGGGGCTGTAGCCCTTTGCCGCCAGAGGCTTATTTTCCCCCTATGACTTGAACCGTTCCCTTTCTCCCTTTCCCCTGCACAAGCGTTCACGAAAAGTGGATACATCCTTTTTCCTGCCGGACAGGCAGAACACAGATAGCCCACCTTTGTTTCTTCTTTGGGTTTAATTCCACGTAATTCTTCTTAAAAAGTCATTTTCTTCGGGTTGGTATGCATTTTGATTGAGGAAGGGGTGTACCTGCAACGGGATGGATGCGTTGCGGGGACCTCAGGCATGGGTGGCGATCGTGTGCAGGGAAGGGGCGCCTTCCGCTCGGCGTGACAGGCAAAGGAGCCTGTCGCACCGGGCTTTGCGTGCACCGGGCCCGGAACGATACCGGGGAGCCGCTTAAAGCATGGAGGGAGCGGGGCACAAAGATTTTCCGACCGCGGGACAGGAACCGCCCCCTCGGTCGTTTTACCCCGGCCCTGACCAACCGTCATGATGAAGTGACACCACAGATCAGGAGAATTGCCTTATGGGAAGCATCGGTACGATTATCATTTACATTATCATGGGGTGTGCAGTTTTAGGCGCCTTTGCCTACATCAAGGACGATGAGAGCGGCCTTGGCCGGGAGTTCATCGAGGGCCTCAACAGCATCGGCCCCATCTTTGTCCCCGTGGCCGGGATCATGGCGGCCACGCCGTACATCTCTGCTTTTGTAAAAACCGTTTTCGGGCCTCTTTTTTCCGCCATCGGAGCGGACCCGGCCATTGCCGCCACCACCTTCATCGCCGTGGACATGGGCGGGTACCAGTTGGCCGAGGTCCTGGCCCAGACCAAGGAGAGCTGGATCATGGCCATGGTGGTGGGCTACATGTCCGGGGCCACCATCGTCTTTTCCATCCCCGTGGGGCTGACCATGCTGGAGAAGAAGGACCACAAGTACATGGCCCTGGGGGTGATGTCCGGGATCCTGAGCATCCCCGTGGGGGTTTTTGTGAGCAGCGCCATCCTCTCGGTCACGGACCTGGCTGTGCGGGGCGTGATCTCGGCCAACGCCGAGTCCGCTTATATCCTCTCATTAAGTTTCGGAACCATCTTTGCCAACCTGCTGCCCCTGACCATCTTCTGCGTGGCCCTTGCCGTGGGCCTGAAGCTCGCCCCCAAGGCCATGATCAAGGGGTTTCTTGTCTTTGGCCGGGCCATGGGCATCGGCCTGACCCTGGTTCTGGTCTTTTCTGTGGTGGAGTACTTCACCGGCATCTTCTCCACGGTCCTGGGGGGCTGGGGGTTTGATCCCATCATCGCCGACGAAGCCGATCAGTTCCGGGCCCTTGAGATCGCCGGGTACATCGGCATCATGCTCTGCGGCGCCTTTCCCATGGTTTACCTTATCAAACACTACCTGGCCGGGCCCATGGAGGCCGTGGGCGGAAAGCTCGGGCTGAAGAGCGAAGGCGCCGCAGGCATCCTGGCCGCCGCCGCCAACATCCTGGCCATGTTCCGTCTCATCGCCGACATGCGGGCCAAGGACAAGGTTCTGTGCATTGCCTTTTCCGTGTGCGCGGCCTTTATGTTCGGTGATCACCTCGCCTTTACCGCCAACTTTCAGCCCAACATGATCCTGCCCGTCATGAGCGGCAAGCTGGCGGGGGGCATTGCAGGCTTCTGCCTGGCCTACATTCTTTCGGTTCCCGCTGCTGTGAAGATCGAGCAGGAGCAGGGGGACGAGTAATAGCGCGCTCCCGGCGGCAGGGGGGCGCCTTGAAATACTGGGCGAGTGCTTTGATGGCGTCCGTATAATGGCGCTATCAAGGCATTTGCCATAATCAAGTAAGGAGATACACACGTGAATCTGAGAAGCAAGATCGGCGATAAGGTATTTGCCTTTCAATCGGTCCGCGATGTCCTGGCCAAGGCCAACAACGAGAAATCCGGCGACGCCCTGGCCGGTATCGCGGCGGAGTCCGCCACGGAGCGCGTTGCGGCCAAGCTTTGCCTGGCCAACCTGCAGCTCAAGGACATCTATGAGAACCCGGTCATCCCCTACGACGATGACGAGGTGACCCGGGTGATCTACGACGACCTGAACACCACCATCTACGAGAGCATCAAGAACTGGACCGTGGCCGAGTTGCGCGAAACCATTCTGAAGAGCCGCCGCCAGGGGGACCTGCTGAACATCAGCCGGGGCCTCACCAGCGAGATGATTGCCGCCGCGGCCAAGCTCATGTCCACCATGGACCTTGTGTACGCCAGCAAGAAGATCAAGGTGTCGGCCCATTGCAACACCACCATCGGCCTGCCCGGGACCCTGTCGTTCCGGTGTCAGCCAAACCATCCCACGGATGCCATCGAAGGGATTCTGGCCTCTCTGAAGGAGGGCCTCTCCTTTGGTTCCGGGGACGCCTGCTTCGGGGTGAACCCGGTGGAAGACAACGTGGAAGGGTTCTCACGGGTGATGCGGGCCATCACCGATTTCAGGGATCTCTACGAGGTGCCCACCCAGTGTGTTGTCCTGGCCCACATCACCACCCAGATGCAGGCCATGGAAAAGGGCGTGCCCGTGGACCTTCTGTTTCAGAGCATCGCAGGCTCCCAGACCGCCAACGATGCCTTCGGTATCTCCGCCGCCATGCTGGGCGAGGCTCGGGACCTGGCTTTGCACCGGGCCACCTCCACCGGCCCCAACGTGATGTATTTCGAAACCGGCCAGGGCTCGGAGATCTCCCTGGACTGCCACCACGGCGTGGACGAAATGACCTTGGAAGCCCGCACCTACGGATTGGCGAGGCGCTATGCCCCCTTCATGCTCAACAACGTGTCCGGTTTCATTGGCCCGGAGACCATCTACACAGGCAAAGAGGTGATCCGGGCAGACCTGGAGGACCTTTTCATGGGCAAGATGCACGGCCTGCCCATGGGCATCGCCCCCTGCTACACCAACCACATGAAGGCTGACCAGGACGATCAGGAGATCGGCACCATGCTTTGCGCCATGGCCGGGTCCAACTTTTTCATGGGGGTTTCGGGCGGCGACGACTGCATGCTCAACTATCAGGACACCAGTTTCCACGATGATGCGTCCGCCCGGGAGATCCTGGGCCTCAGGCCGGCCCCCGAGTTCGAAACCTGGCTTGAGAAGATGGGTATCATGGAAGACGGCTGCCTCACCGAGGCTGCCGGCGACGCCTCAATGTTTGACAAATAGCAAAGGAACCACAGAGCAATGAACGAACAGGAACTGATTCAAAGCGTCATCGGCAAGCTGGTGGAGCAGGGAGTGCTTCAAAGCGCCCCTTCGGCAAGCGACAGGGGGGCTGCGCCGGTGGCTTCCACCGGCTCCGGCCTCTGTTCCGGAGACCTCGTGACCCTGCCTCCGCTGGACGAGGTGAAGGTGGACAGCCCCAAAAACATGGCGGCCCTTGAGGCCATGCGCAAGACCACCCCGGCCCGTATCCTCATGGGCCGATGCGGCGCGCGCCAGAAGACCCATTCGTTTCTTCATTTCCAGGCCGACCACGCAGCAGCCGTGGACGCCGTATTCCTGGATGTTTCCGATGCCTGCCTGGCCGAGAACGGGTTGTTCGGCGTCCAGACCGTGGTGAAGGACAAGGACGAGTACCTCATGAAGCCGGAGCTGGGCAAGCGGCTCAGCGAAGATGCCAAAAAGATGATTTCCGAGCGCTGCGAAAAGGGCGTTCAGGTGCAGATCATCGTGGTGGACGGCCTGAGCTCCACGGCCATTGAAGCCAACATCGGGGACACGGTCCCCGCCCTGATCCAGGGGCTCAAGGCCGAGGGCCTGAGCGTGGGCACGCCTTTCTTTGTGAAGTACGGCCGCGTGGGCGTCATGGACGAGGTGGGCGCCCTCCTGGGCTGTGATGTGGTGGTGGAGCTGGTGGGCGAGCGTCCCGGGCTGATCACCGCCGAGTCCATGAGCGCCTATATGGTCTACAAGGCTGGCGAGAAAACCGTGGAGGCCGATCGCACCATCATTTCCAACATTCACAAAGGCGGGACGCCCCCTGCCGAGGCCGGGGCCCACATGGCCACCGTGGTCAAGCAGATGCTCGCCCACAAGGCCAGTGGCGTGGCCCTGTCCGAGGCCATGAAAGCGTAGCGGCCATGTCTGAGAGTTCAACCATATCGTCCCTTTATGCGGCTCACCTGAGCGGTGCGGCGGAGTCCTCCGCCGCCGAGGTGGTGACCAGCGTGGGTATCGACATCGGCACCACCACCACCCAGTGCGTGGTGAGTCGGCTGACGGTGAAAAACACGGCGCCGGGGACCCTGGTTCCGCGTATGGAGATCACGGACAAGGAGGTGGTCTACCGGAGCGGCATCCATTTTACCCCCATTACCGGGAACAACCTCGTGGATACGGATGCGGTGTTTCGTCTGATCAACGGGGAGTTCACCAAGGCGGGGATCTCCCCTTCGGACATCGACACCGGGGCGGTGATCATCACCGGCGAGACCGCCAAAAAAGAGAACGCCCGCCGAATCTCCGGCGAGATGGCGAGCTACGCGGGCGACTTTGTGGTGGCCACGGCAGGGGGCAAGCTGGAGTCGGTGATCGCCGGGCGCGGGTCCGGGGCCTCGGACTACTCCCGCAGGCATTTTCTCACCGTGGCCAACATCGACATCGGCGGCGGCACGGCCAACATCGGGATTTACCGGAGCGGCAAAGCCATCGACAGCTGTTGTATCAATGTCGGCGGGCGCCTGCTTCGGGTGGATCCGGTTGAGGGGCGGGTGGTCCAGGTGAGCGAGCCCATGGCCCGCGTACTGGATGACCTGGGCCTTTCCCTTTCACCCGGGGACCGTGTGGACCCGTCGATTCTTGAGATCCTCTGCCGTCGCATGGCCGAGGTGGTGGGAAATGCCCTGAAGCAAAACCACCTCACCGGCCTGGAGGATGCGCTGATGATGACCACGCCCCTGCGCCTCGATTACGAGGTGGATTGCGTGATGATCTCAGGTGGCGTGGCCGATCATGCCTACACCACGGCCCCATGCGACACCCTGGACGAGATTGCCCGCTATGGCGATATCGGGCCCCTGCTGGGGCGCCAGGTCCGGCAGGTGTTCCTGGATAATGGCATGGAGATGATACGTCCGGCAGAGACCATCCGGGCCACGGTGATCGGCGCCGGTGCCCAGACCGTGGATGTGAGCGGGAGCACCATTGTGGTGAGCGACGAGCGCCTGCCCATGAAGAACGTTCCCGTGGTCATTCCCTTTGGGGAGGGCATTTCCGACACCCCGGAAGAGATGGCCGAGGCCGTGGGCCGCAGCGTCTCCAGCCTCTACGAGGCCATGGACCTGGAGCCCCTTGCCATCGGGATCCAGGGCGGCGGGTACCTCTCCTATAAAAAGGTGCAGGTGCTCGCCCGGGGGCTGCTCTCCGGACTGGCCCCTCTGATCCGGGCCGGTCATCCCGTGGTGGTGGTGATGGAGCAGGACAGCGGCAAGGTCCTGGGGCAGAGTCTTCGGGCCCTGAACCCCGGGGCTCAGGTTATCTGCGTGGACCAGATCGAGGTGAGCGAAGGGGACTACATCGACATCGGCCGCTCCATGGCCGGTGGAACGGTGGTGCCCGTGGTGATCAAGACCCTGGTGTTCGAGACCCGGCAGTCGTGAGTGGACATGAAGGCAACCTGTCTTTTTATGTGACGGGCAACGCGAAGCCGACGGTACCGGTGATGTGAGGTAGGGTGCGCTTGCGCACCGCCGAAGAGTCGTAACGATCATGTCTCCGGATGATGCTCAGAGAACATCAAAATGGCAAAACGCGTTGGGTTTCCGAACACATGGTGTGCAAGCACGCCCTGCAGAATGTCGCATAACCAAAGGGTGAGACGAGCTGATTTAGCTCCTGCGACGCTTATACGACGACCGATTCGTTTCCGTGCAATGACGCATGGTGGTGAGATGTCGCTTCAACCGATGAATGATACCGGCACAGACCGGCAAGGAGGAGAGATATGAAAGGGGATGCCCTGAAGTCCAAGGTACTGAGCATAAAAATGATACCCAACGTGGACCGGGACATGGTTCGGGAGCTTTCGCTTCCCGACGGGCATCGCAGCGTGGGGATGCTCACCTGCGATATCGACGACGTGGGGTACACCGCCATTGACGAGGCCACCAAGAAGGCCGACGTGAAGGTGGCCTACGCCAAGAGTTTTTACGGCGGGGCTGTCAACGCCAATACCAAACTGGCAGGTGAGTTCATCGCCATTCTCTCCGGGCCGAATCCGGCGGAGGTGAAGAGCGGCCTCAACGCGGCCGTGGATTTCCTGGAGAACGACGCCTGTTTCTACAGCTGCAACGACGACGACTCCATCTGCTACTACGCCCACTGCATCTCCCGCACCGGCTCGTTTCTCTCTGCCGAAGGGGGGATTCAGGAAGGGGAGGCCATGGCCTATCTCATCGCTCCTCCCATTGAGGCGGTATACGCGGTGGATGCGGCCCTGAAAGCAGCAGACGTGAAGATGGCTGTTTTTTACGGCCCCCCCTCGGAGACCAACTTCGGCGGGGCGCTTCTCACCGGGAGCCAGTCCGCCTGCAAAGCGGCTTGCGATGCCTTTGCCGATGCTGTTCAGCACGTGGCGGACAACCCTTTGAAATACTGATAACGGGGGGATGCCATGAAGGGTAAGGCCTTGGGCATGATCGAGACTGTGGGGCTTGTCCCTGCGGTGGAGGCAGGGGACGTGGCGGTGAAGACCGCCGACGTCTCCATCCTGGGTTCCCAGGCAGTGGGCGGTGGCCTCGTCTCTGTGCTGATGACAGGGGACGTGGCCGCAGTGAAAGCCTCGGTGGATGCGGGGAGCACGGCGGCGGCACGCCTGGGCGAGGTGCACTCGGTGACCGTCATCGCCCGTACCGCAGACGGGTTGGAGGAGGTTCTGGTCCGGGAGCGGGCACGGCCCAAAAGCGTGCCTGCCGCAAACCCGGGCGAAGGGCTCAGGGCAGAGGCGGCGTGTGACACCGTCCAGGCACCTTTGCCGGGGCCAAGTTTAAAATCAGGTGACGGGAGAACCGATGCAGGGGAACCCGTTGCCGCGGACATGGACGATCTCAAGAAGAAGAAGGTCACCGCACTGAGGCGGATTGCCCGGGGGATTCCCGGGTTTCCCCTGGCACGGAGCGAAATCAAATACGCCAGGAAAAAAGACCTTCTCGAAGCATTTGTTCAGTACATAACGACATCGGAGTCGTAGGTAGGGAGACACACTATGGTAGACAAGGATTTACTCTCCATTCAGGAAACACGGGCACTGGTTCGAGCGGCGCGGGCAGCGCAGCCCTCCCTTGAACAGGCTGGCCAGGAGCGTGTGGACGCCCTGGTGGACGCCATCGCCGGGGTGGGCGCACAAATGGCCGAAGAACTTGGCAAGATGGCCGCCGAAGAGACCGGCTTCGGCAAATGGCGGGACAAGACCCTGAAGAACATCCACGCCACCGAAAAGCTGGCCGCCTATTACAGGGGGATGAAGACCGTCGGGATCGTCAATGAGGACACCGAAAAGCGAATCGTCGAGATCGCCATGCCCATGGGGGTCATCGCAGGGCTCATTCCTTCCACCAACCCCACGAGCACCACGCTTTATAAGGCCATCATCGCCCTGAAGAGCGCCAACAGCATCGTGTTCTCGCCCCACCCCAGCGCGGTGAAGTGCATCACGGCCACCGTGAACATGATCCGGAGCGTTCTCAAGGCCATGGACCTTCCAGAGGACCTCGTGGGCGTCATCAGCGTACCCACCATGGAGGGCACCGACGAGCTGATGAAGATCTCCGACATGATCCTGGCCACCGGCGGCAACGCCATGGTCAAGGCGGCTTACAGCTCCGGCACCCCCGCCCTGGGCGTGGGCTCCGGCAACGTGCCCGCCTTCATCGAGCGCAGCGCCGACGTGGACGTGGCCGTCCAGAAGATTTTTGCCTCCAAGACCTTTGACAACGGCACCGTGTGCGCCTCCGAGCAGGCCATCGTTACCGAAGCCTGCATCGCAGACAAGGTCAAGGCCAGCGTCATCGCCCAGGGCGGCTACTTCCTGGAAGGGGAGAAGCTGGCCAAGGTCAAGCGCGTCATGGAACGCCCCAACGGCTCCATGAACCCCGCCATCGTGGGCCGCTGCGCAGCGGACATTGCCAAGGTGGCCGGCATTGACGTGCCCGCCGGCACCACCATGCTGCTCTGCGACGAGCCCGGCGTGGGTCCCAAATTCCCCTTCTCCAAGGAGAAGCTCACCGCTCTGCTCGGTTTCTACGTGGTCAACGACTGGCAGGAGGCCTGCGAGCTTTGCTACAAGCTCCTCAAAAACGGGGGCATGGGGCACTCCATGGGGATCCACTCCAACAACGAGACCGTGATCCGCGAGTTTGCCCTCAAGAAACCCGTCTCCCGCTTCCTGGTCAACACCCCCACCACCCAGGGCGCCGTGGGCATCACCACCAACCTCTCTCCCTCCTTCACCCTGGGGTGCGGCACGGTGGGGGGCAGCGCCACCTCGGAGAACGTCGGCCCGCAACACCTTTTTAATATCCGGCGCATGGCTTACGGCGTTGATGATGCGGCCACCGTCCCGGCTCGGTCCGGCGATACCGTCGACGTCCAGGCGGTGACCCACATGATCATGGAGCAGCTCAAGAAGATGAGCGCGGTGTCTGGGAGATGAGTGCCTTGGGCGGCATGTTCGCGCCATACAAGGCGTCATGAAAGGGAGACTAAATGAAGAAGAAACTGATCGGCGCCGAGACCGTCATGAACCACGTGACGGACGGCGTCTTCCACCTGAACGAGGAGATCATCCTCACCCCGGCCGCCCGGGACCTGTTACGGGACAACCGCGTGTTGCTCATGGCGGGGACAAGCGCCCACAACCAAATCGCGCCCCTGGCACCTTGCGGTGCCCCAGCGTGCATGAATTGCAGCGAGTGTGTCATGGATAAACAAGAAGTCAATATCGAAGCCTTGATTCGCAAGATCGTCGCCGAGCAGCTCACAGGCAAGGCCGGCGAGTTTGAAAAAATCGTCGACAAAGAGAGCGGGGTGTTTTGCGTTAAAGCCGCAACGGTCACCCCCGAGCCCTTTGACACCGGCAAAAAAGGAGACAAAGTCTTCATCACCGACGTGGCGACCCTGGAAGAGAGCCCCCGTCTCGGCTTCGGCATCATGGAGATGCAGGAAGGCTCTGCCTTTGACTGGACCCTCCGCTACGACGAGGTGGACTACATCATCGACGGTACCCTGGAGATTCTCCTGGACGACCGGAAAGTCACGGCCCGCAAAGGGGATATCCTCTTTATCCCCAAAGACTCCTCCATCACCTTCAGCACCCCTGACTCGGCCCGGTTTATGTTTGTGACGTATCCTGCTGATTGGGCCAGCCAGTAGCCCTGACCCGAAATCCCCACGAAGCCTGTTTATCAAGGGCTTCGTGGGTCAATCTGAGATTCAATTCTTCTGTCTATGTTTCTTTCTTTAAGACCTTCTTTCCCTCAATCAACTGTCATTTTGTCCAATATTTTTGTTCATGAGATTGCATGAAAAACTGAGGGGAAGTCTGCTTTTATTTTTGAATGGATTATGTTGAACTTGTGCTGGTTGTTTAGTGGAATAAGTTCCTTTTTGTTGACGGATGTTTTTGTTGAGCAGCATGTTGTTTTGGAATGATCTTTGGCCTAGTGTTTTTGAGCTATGGTGTTATGTTTGGTGGGTGGGGCCTTCAGTTCTCGGCGGATGGTTGTGGTCCATGGTGTCTAATGGGAGAGCTTGGAATTTCATCTTGTTGTTTTGTGATCTTTCCTGTAAAAAATACTCTCTGGGAAACGTGAATAATGATGGGTGGCCAAAAGTTGTATATAATTAGCTGTTTGTCAATTGGTTGAGAATTGAGAGCAGTCGCTTCCCAGTCTTAGATTCCAACCTTATTTAGATCGCGACGGTCCAATCTACTTAACTCTTTTTTGTGTTGATTTGGCTTTGATGCGTTCACTTTTTAATTATCCGCATTTCGTAATTAGACCCAATGAAGCCGTTACATGCCCTTGATTGAGATAGGTACAGGGTTTTACGTGCTTATATCGGGTTGCGTTGATTGTCTCACTTGTTTTCGAGTGGTTTAGTTCGTTGTGTCATTTCTACCGGTTCTCGTTTTTTTACTAATAAGATCGAAGTTTACTCGACGTAGTAAATGCTTCAACGACCCGTATGTTCGGTTAGTACAGGTGATCAAATGTCGGGTGCAAAATGACCCTATTAGTAACTGTTTGATTAATCAAGTGAGTTTAACATTGGGGTTTATGTAGGGAATGCTTACTCGTTAAATCGAAAATTGTGTCAAACTAATGGGTTTGCTTATACGAAGCAGCTTTCAAAACCTGTTTGCCTATTTTTTTAAAGCTTTGCCCCGGTTGGACCTCTTGAGGGAACGAGGATCTGAATGGTTAGCGTTCAAGATCTATAAACGCGCACTTCAGAACGACTGATTTGCAAAAAACACTTGGCCTTTTTTAGAATATCCCGGTCCACCTTGACCAATTCCTGCTCAACTTTTGTCAGTGATTTCTTTTCAAATCCAACGAAACCGGGCTTCCCCAGATTATTCCGGGCCAGCATATATTTTATAAGTCATGGGCACATGTTCATGAACTCGTTTGCGTCGAATGTAAGTAAAAAAACTTTAACGAAGGCTAAAGAGGATCAAATGAAAAAAAAAACTGTTTTTATTCACTTGTCTTTTTTTAATCTTGTCGGTTGTAATAACGAACGCAACAGAGTATGAAGCTGCAATTGTCGGAAATGTGAGTGTCTACGATTCAGGTGGGGATGATACATTTGAGTCTGTAATATCAACGTCACAGATTCGTGTTATATGGCGAAATGTAAACTATCAGAACCAGCGATATAAAAGTAGAGGGATTATTGAAGTTGACCTTTCAGCTTTTCCAGCTGAAAGCCGAGTTGAATCTGCGCTTTTAAAATTTTATGCGACAAAGCTTTCCAATCGGCCTGAGATTCAATTCTGGGGATATAAAGGAAACGGGGTTGCAGATCTCTCGGATTCAAACGAAGGAGATGTGTTAATATCATCTGTGGTTCTGGATTGGGCTGGAAGTCACCAGGTAGAGCTCGCACCTTATATAAGAGAGTTGATTCATCAAGGGTACCGGTATCTGGGCTTGAATGTGCGCGTAGCGAGCGAAGGTATGATCAATAATACATATGATGATGAACTAATTTTTAATGGCTATCAGACTAGTAATCAGGTCTTCTATGGTGTAGGCCTCACCCTGAGTGATGAACCGGGTGAGATTATCACTCCCGACGATACAATCTATCAGCACCATTTTGATTGGGCTTACCCCGATAGTGATTATGGATTTAACCTTCAGTCGAGTAATAGTTATGGCCGGTTCCAAGTTGTCAACGGGTGGCTGAGAATGGATCAGAGTTTGCCATTTTCGTATTATACACTGAATGAAATAGACTGGACTGCTGATCTGCAAGGTGCCGCAAATGTTTTCCTGACTTTTTTTCAGGCAGACCACGGAGACGAAGCTGATGGGTTGCCCTTAACATTCACCGGATCAGTCAATGGTGATGGGGTTGCCATCAGTTCAGACGGAGCAACCTGGTATACGATTGTTTCTGCAGAAGACCTGGATGTCGGTTCAAGGGGAAATACGTTTACCGTTGACCTGGATGCTGAAGTGGCTCGTGTCAGGAGTAATTATGATCCTTTGTTTCAATATACCTCTGGATTTAAACTGCGTTTTCAGCAGTATGATAACTCCACGTTTTTTTATGATGACGGCCGCGACTGGGGGGACTTTTTAATTACAGGTACGCCACGGGATGCCGAAGTGGACCTTGGGTTAACTCAAAGCGATTTTCCGTACCAGATAGAAGCCGGTAGAGAGCTGAACTATACCCTTTATTACGGAAATACCGGTAGTGAAAAAGCATCCGGAGTTGTTATTTCCGGCACCCTGCCTCAGGATGTATATGTTGTTAGCGCATCTCCGGGTTGTGAGAGGGTTGGAAACACATTTACCTGCTATGTCGGAAGTGTTGAGGCAGGATCATCGGGTGAAAAAGAGTTCATTGTCACTCCTAAAACAGGCGGTGTCCATAATTTTGCAGCAACGATATCAACTCAGCAAACTGACAATAATTATGAAAACAATACAGCCGGTCAGGATATTCAGGTGCTTCCAATGTCGAACCAGCCTCCGATTGTGATGCTCCGCGTTAACCCTGATGGTACCATTATTGAAGGCTCTTCGGTTGAAGTGGAATTGGATTATCTTTATGACCCGAACATTGCCGATACCCATAGCTTTTTATGGGATTTTGGGGATGGCTTTACCGCTACGGGTACCGGTACGGTTAATCATGTATATGCTGACGACGGAGACTATACGATAACGCTTACCGCACTGGATAATAACGGGCTGTCAGGTAGTGACAGCCAAGTTGTATCCGTGACGAATTCAGCTCCTCTGGTTGACGCAGGCTATCATATCAGTACGAGTATGTATTCACCCGTCAGCTTTGCCGGACAGTACAGTGACGAAGGGAGTCTCGATACCCATACAATCGTGTGGGATTTCGGCGACGGGTTTCAGAGTTCGGGTACACTGACACCAGAGCATACCTTCACAAGGCCCGGAACCTTTGTTGTTACTCTGAGGATTTCCGATGATGATGGTGGTGTTGGCGAAGATACGTTGACTGTTACAGTGTTACCAATCTATTCTCTTGATGTTTCACCTGATCAGCCTTTTGAGTTCAACGGTATTGAAGGGGGCATTTTTACTCCTGCATGTGCTGTTTACACAATTTCGAATGAGTCTGTAAATTCGGTTGACTGGACACTCACGGTTTCTGAACCGTGGATCGAGGCATCCGTAAATGCAGGGAGGGTTACTGGAGGCGGAAGTCAGGATGTTCAGCTATGTCTGACGTCATCAGCAAAGGCGCTTCAGGCAGGTAATTATAGTGCACGTATTACTTTTTTTGAAACATCAAGTGGGCTATCCGTAACACGCGATATCTCTATAATGGTTGATAAAGAGAAAGATACTCTGCCTTATGAATATTTCTTCTCAGATGACTTACCCGACGCAGAAACCGGTTGGACGTATTATTCTTCTCACCAGTATGGCCGCATTCAGATCGTTGGTGAAAGGCTGCGAATGGATGTCAGTCAGAATAGTAACTATAATTTAAATGAAGCAATATTGTCAGTTGATCTGGAAGGTGCAAGTGATGTAATGCTCAGTTTTTTTCAGGCAGACCACGGTGATGAAGTGACTGTAATTCCTGAGCAGTTTACCGGGCATTTTAATGGAGATGGAGTTGCCATCAGCAGTGACGGGAACACCTGGTACCGTATTATAAGTTCATCCAGCCTTGATGTGAGTAGCAGCGGACAGAATTATACCATTTCTCTCGATGAAACGATCTCAGGAATACGTTCAAATTTTGACCCGGACTTTGCATATTCAGCGGATATTAAACTGAAGTTTCAACAATATGATAATTATATTTATCCTTCAGATGGTCGGGAGTGGGATACTATTCAGATTACCGGCGTAAAATCTGCCTTGAAAATCAATCCGGTAGAACTGGCAGAAATATTAGTCCCGGCTGATCATCCAACAATGGCAGAATGCCAGGCCTTTGTTTTAACGAATACCGGTACTGTGAGTGTGGACTGGACAGTAACGACAGCAGAAGAATGGCTGACATTTAGTATAAATCAGGGCGAGCTGGCACCGGGAGAAACGACAACTGTCGACGCGTGTTGGGATGCTGCAGGGCTTGCTTCGGGAGAGTCCCATACCGGGATCGTTGAATTTTCAGACTCTATTAACGTTACCCAACAACGTAGCCTTACCTTACGGATGAAAGGCGATACGCTTCGCCCACCCTATTTTCAGGAATTTTCCAGCGGCCTGCCCGGCGTTGATGACTCATGGGATTATTATTCGTCTGATACGTCCATAGGAAGAATTGATGTTTTGAATGGGCGATTGCGGATGGACGTAAATACCAATGGTCAATACAATCTTAATGAGGCAGTACTGACAATCGATCTGAACTCACTTAGTAATGTGACACTAAGCTTTTTCCATGCTGAATCTTCGGATGAAAGCCATTTGATGGGAGAAATGTTTACTGGGCACATGAATGCGATGTATAGTATGGATAATATCAAATGGTATCGTATATTAAATGCCGTAGATATAGATGTGGGAAGCGCAGGGAAAACCATTGCCGTTGATCTTGATGCGGAAATTGAACGAATCAGAAACGGCTATGATGCAAGTTTTGGTTATACCTCTGAGTTTCGAATCAGATTTCAGCAGTACGATAATTACTCATTCACATCCGACGGAAGAGAGTGGGATGACATTTCAGTTACGGTAAACCCATAGAATTCACGTGTGTCAAATGTAAACGTGCAATATGCCCCCGGATGCTGTGGCCCGGGGGTATTTTTTAAAGATCAGAATAGAGGTTTTGCAGAATGCTATCTTGAGATAGGGATCACACATTTAATATCTTGTAAAGGAGAGATAAGGGGGCAAGTCTACATATTTGACAAAATATAAAAAATGATTTGATTTAGTTTGTTTATGCTCATAGACGCGATCTGCAGCCCCTTTCGCCATTTCGAAACATTCAAAATAAGGCAGCCCATGGCACGACCCTTACGGATTACGTTTCCCGGGGCAACGAGCGAAAGAACATCTACAAGAGCAAGCGGGATCGGGAGAAATTTCTGGAGTATCTCGGCGAGGCCCATGAACGTTACGGGGCCATCATCCATGCTTATTGCCTCATGACCAATCATTATCATCTCCTTATTGAGACGCCCGATGCCAATCTTCCACAGATCATGAAGCATGTGAACAGCTCTTATACGACGTATTTCAATATCAAACGGAAGCGTTTCGGGCACTTGTTTCAGGGGCGTTACAAGGCCTTTCTCGTTTATAAGGACGATTACGCCCTGAAGCTGTCGAGATATATTCATTTGAATCCTGTCCGGGCGGCCATGGTTGACTCAGTGATCGACTATCCCTGGTCGAGTTACAGGGCATTTGTCGGCAAAGAGGCGTCACCTGAATGGCTTGAGACGGATTACATTCATGGGTATTTCGGAAAACGGGTTTCACAGGCCAGAAGGGAATATGAGAGGTTCGTTGAAAAGAAGAGCGCGCTTCATTGCCCGAACCCTTTGGGAAATGCATCGGCGGATACCATTCTGGGGCCGGATAAAGTTCTACGAGGGATGTAGCAAGAAGTACCTCGAAGGACGACGCAGCGATCGGGAATTGCCTGCTCTGAGTGCGTTGAACAGCAGGCCGTCATTTTCGGTCATAGCCAGTGTTGTAGATGATCATGTTGAGGATGTGAAGCTCGCCCGTAAAATGAAAATCTACCTGATGAAGAGATATTCAGGAGCCACGCTGAAGGCGATCGGAGAACCCTTTGGGTTGAGTGAATCGGCAGTCTCCCAGGTGTGCGGGCGGTTTGATGTCTTGTCCAATGAAGATAGGAGTGTTCAACAATGTCTGAACACATGCAAAAAAATAATTTTGTCGACTGTGCAGGCCTGATCCCTACGTAGACAGCTTTCCCTCCGCCTCCTCCAAACTGTTGTATCCTTTTTCTTGAATCAACGTTTTATAGATCTCTTCGGACATGCTTTTGCCTGAGCCTTTCAATGTTTCCGTGTGAAGGAAAAGAGATTTCAGTGTGTTTTCGGAGTAGGACTCCAGCTCGCAACGCAGGTAATTTTCAAAAGAGGCCCAGTCGATGCCCGCCTCTCCGCCGGTCAAAGCACGGCCTCCGGCCATGATGCGCGGGTACTTGGCCATGAACTCTTTTTGCCACTGAACCATGACCTCCGTGATTTTATCAACATAGGGGCTGTTGTTTTCGCTGGGGATCAGGTTGTCCATCCTGGCATATTTATAGGTCATCAGGTTGCGATTGGTTTGTTTTGCCTCTTTGAGATCCTGCAGGTAACTGAGGAGTGTGGTCTCGGGCCATGCCAGGAACTTTGCCGTCCTGTGGAGTTTGAATTCGTCAGGGAAGTCCCGGCAGGTGGGTTGGCCCTGGTTCCGTGGGTCTGAAGCGGCCTTGTCGTTGACGGAGGAAAACATTTCCCATTCGATTTCCAGAATTTGTTTGATGATCTCTTTTTTATCGGACGCCTTTTTTTTCACGCCCCACAACGTGTTTTTGAATTCTGGGTCTTTGATGCGGCCGAGGATGGATGGGACCTGATCTGCTAAAAAGGGTATGTTGTCATCGGTGAGTCCGAGAGCCTGAAGCTCGGCGATGATTTTTCGGCAAATCATCTCCATGGTGTCCTGTTGATTCTTCCAGCCGTCATTTTGGGACTGTTCGTTGAGGACCTGTGCAATCAGGGGGGAGAGTTCTGCCCCAAGTATCGGCAACTGGGCAACGCCTCTGAACAGCCACTTGTAAAAGGGCGCATAGGCTTTGTTCAGGAGGTAAACCAGGTGCATGATCTCTGTGCAGAATTTTACCGTGGCGGTATGTGTTACATAGGGGTCGTTTCTTAAAATACCCCGTTGCCAGTTGTATTGACCTGCCTGCCCTGCGAGCATGCAGCAGTCCGCGATTTTTTTAAGCCGGAGGTCTTCAGGGTAAAACTCAAGAAGGGCTGTTCGCCATGAGGAGAACTCTCCCAAGGGGTCTGAAAAGATTTTGCCGTTGGTGCAAAGGGCCAAATTTTCTGAAGGTATCTGCCAATCCTTCATGGAAGCCGGTGTGTGATCCAACCCTGTGTAGCGGGCGTAAAAGCTGCTGGTGGTCATAACGCCCACGCGGCCCTCTTCGCCCGGACTCACGACCCGAGGGCCAAATCCCATGTATTCTTCGGGCAGGGCATTGTAGCAGGCCTGAAGCTCTTTGCCGTAGCGCTGGTAATCCTCTCGGGTAACCCACAGGCAAAAGGAAGGGCCCCAGTCGTGATCACGTGAGTATGCATCATCAAATCCAAAGCATTCGGAGCCGGGTCCAACGAGCCCGATGGCAACACGGTCCATGAGGGACTTGAATGTCTGCTCGAAAATCTCTTTTGCACATGCAGCGTAGTACGCCTCACTGAGTTCCAGGCCTTTCATAAACCATATTCCTTTGCACCGGTCATTCTCTCAAAATCAAGGGGCTGACTTCCAACAGGATCACGTTTTTGTGGCGTCAGAATGAAATCCGAAATTTAACACATGGATTGGAATTAGGTCAAACATGTACCTAAGTTTATTGAAGGGGTGAAGTAGGCGGGAGACGTTTTCGGAGTCGAGCAAGGCATGGGGGCCGCCCGGTGTGTATCTTTTGCCGCTTGCCTCCATGGTAACGGAGAGGGGTCAAAGCTCCTCAATACCATCCAGCCAGGCTGCTGCCCGTTCGAGTATTGCCTGCCGCTGGTCTTCGGATTTTTTGCCCCACACAGCATACACCATTTTATTTCTGGGGTTGGACCACCGGAACGACTTGGTTGCTTGTGTATGAGCCCCAGTACAGGGCATTGAGGGGGCAGGCGTTCGGGGTCGTTGTCTCTGCAACGCGATAGTGGCAGTCACTGCAGTAGTCGCTCATTTTTTTGACGTAGTTTCCGCTGGCTGCGTAGGCTTTGGAGCCCACGGTGCCGTTATCGGCAAATTGGCTCATACCCCTGGTGTTGGGCAGTTCCACCCATTGGATGGCATCAATGTAGATGCCCAGGTACCAGCCATCGACCTGGTCGGGATCTATGCCTGCGAGAAGGCAGAAATTTCCCGTGATCATCAGGCGCTGGATGTGGTGAGCATAGGCCATGTCAAGGGATTGGGTGATGGCCTGTCGGAGGCAATGCATCCGGGTCTCTCCGGTCCAGAACCAGGAAGGCAGTGGGCGAGTCGCATCTAAGCCGTTGCAGGATTCGTATTCGGGCATGTTGGCCCAGTAAATACCGCGAATGAATTCCCGCCACCCGAGGATTTGCCTCACAAATCCTTCCACCTGTGCCAGGTCCATTTCGGGCTTTCTGCTGCGGTAGTGCTCAATGACCGTGTTGACCACGTGCTGCGGGCTGAGCATTTTGCTGTTTAAGGCAAAAGACAACCTGGAATGAAACAGTCCGAATTGCCTTTTAATGTCTGCCGGGCCAAGCTTGCCTGTCATTGAATCCTGGAACCGGCCGAAGTGCTCCAGGCCGCTATGACAAAAATAATTCAGCAATTCTGATGCCTGCTGGTCATTGACCGGCCAGATCAGGTGGGGCGCTTCTTTCCCGATGGTCTGGATGCCGTGCCGTTTGATTCGCGTCAGGATATCCCGGACATCGTTTGCGAACAGCAACGGTTCGGGCACCAGTTTCAGGTCGTCGGCCTTCAATTTGTTGCGGTTTTGCGTATCATAATTCCAGCGGCCCCCTTCCGGCTCCTCTCCATCCATGAGGATGTGAAATCGTACCCGCATCTTTCGGTAAAAAGCTTCCATACGATGCCGTTTGCCCCGGCTGAATATGCGATGGATCTCCTCGTCTGAAAGATAAAAATGCTCGGTATCACAAACCATGGTGCCCACGGCTTTCATCGCCGCGGATTGACAAAACTGAGCGAGTTGTTCTCGCAGGCGGTACTCATCCGGCAGTTGGTATTCAAATTGTGTTGCCTGGTGTTTTTCGAGTAAATGGCTGAGCAGTTCCGGCAGGCTTGCAAAGGACGCTGTATCGTCCAGTGTCAAGTACAGTACCTGATGACCGGCGTTGCGGAGCGTCTCGGCAAAGTTGGCCATTGCAGCAAAAAACGCGCACAGCTTCTGGACATGGTGACATACATACGATGCCTCCTGATGCAACTCTGCAATGACATACAAGGTGTTATCGTCTTTTTGCCTGTACCAGGAGTGGCTGCGATTAAGCTGGTCGCCGAGGATGAGCCGCAGGCGAGAGTATTTCTTGGGCATGCTGTCACCTTGTTGAACGTATAGTGATGTGGTGAATGGGGTGATGGCTAATGACTGAATTAGTCTACGGCAGAAACACCGGACATTCCCCCGCTAGAAAGGGGATAGTGGGGTCTCGCAGGAGAAAACGATTCATGGTTTACCTGGACGGGAAATTCGTTCGGTAGATTTATCTGGGCCTGTGTCGGATGCTCTAAGGTGTGATGCGAGATGGTAATATGACCTGACTCCGGTGGCACCGGTTCAGGGGGATTGATTCTGGAACGGACAGTACCATGATGTATGTGAGACGGAGTGCTGCCGATGGGGAATTCTCTTTTGAGTTCAGAGGGGTTTTGTGACCTTTCAGTGCCTGTACACCGAACATTTCGAAGCCCTTCTGCTGCGATGCATGAATCAAGTTGGTTCTCAGACAGGGGTTTCACTTCTGCCAGGCAGAAACCGGTCAAAGATATGAGAATTGAAACGCTGTACACAATAGTCCTGAAGGTGGTGGGCATTCGGGATTATTCCTTTGGTAAAGGTATCGTGACAAGTGAAAAAAGGATTAGGTGTATGGCACGACGAAAAGCATAGATGTGTTTGTCGCAAGATTGCTTGTTACCAGGGAAACAGCATGTATTTTATGATTTTAGATCGTTTGTTTCTGCCTCATATTATTCATTAATTCTATTTGTTTGTGCCTGGTGGCCTTTGTTTTGCCAGACTTACCTTAATCAGGAGGAGTGTAACAAAAATCGTGATAGCTGCCCATTCATAATTTGTGATACATAAAAAACAGATTACAGCTTGCAGATGAGTATCATCTCAGGCCGATATCGGGCATGTGGGATTGAATTTCATAAGGTCCCATAAAGTCAGCACGTAGCGTTTTTTCAAGGAAAGCAGCTCAAATGTGGGCATTGCTTTTGCGTATTGTATCCAGCGTGATCATACCGTTCTGAATTTTCTTTTTGTGATGCATTTCCGTTTGAGACTCGGAGACCAGGTGCTCTGTTTTCATTGTCTTTACATGGCATATTCAAAGGAAAACGTTGACATGCGTCATGCTCCCTTTATCCGTGGGTTGTTCCTTGTGCTGGCAACATTCATCATTGCTCCCGGCGAATTACGTGGCGAGGAGCCCGAAGACAGGTACAATCTTGAATTTGTGACCGCTCCCATGGTCGTGTCCAACCCCAATTTTGGCAATGGGGGAGGGGCCACCCTCATGGGACTCTTTGATTTGGCTCCCGGTAATGAGAATGTGCAGTCGTCTTCCCTTGGATTGACAGGTATCTATACGGATCGGGGGAGCCATTTGCTGGCCTTGGGGGGAAATGTGTTGCCGAGCGAGGCGTGGCGCATCAAGACCGCCGTGGCCGATATCGGTGTGAAAAGCGAACTGAATGTGGATGAACTGCCCCAACGGGCGGATTTTACCACCTCCGTCCGTGTGATCCATTTGAACGTTCTGTATGGTTTTGGAGAGCATTTTTTTGCCGGGATGCGGGGGGTGGTCAAAGACATTGGCTATTCTCCGGATAACGAGGCGGGGAGGCAGTACCTCGACGCTGTCAATGCCACCGATGATCTCAGTGTATCCCTGGGGCCGGTACTTTCCTTCGACACCCGGGATAATCGTTTTTTTCCCTATGAAGGGATTTATGCCGAGGCCACGTTGATGCTCAATCCCACCATTTTGGGCAGTGACGAATCCTACGGCGTTTTGGACGGATTTATTAACGGATACGATCAATATCGACCCGGACATGTCATTGCATGGCGCCTTTACGGGCGCTTCACGCCGAGTGACACGCCCTATTCGGATCTGTCTACCCTCGGGCGGAAAGCAGACCTGCGGGGATATATAGCAGGTGAGAACATCGCACGGCACCTGATCAGTGCCCAGGTGGAGTATCGCTGGCAGTGCAGACCCAAGTGGGCCGTGGTGGGATTTGTGGGGGAAGCGGTGCTTTTTGACCCGGGGGACCTGAGTCGGGACAGTTTTTATTCCAGTGCAGGCACGGGGCTGCGGTACCTGTTGAGCGAAGAGCGCAGGCTGAACTTTCGCATCGATTATGCGGTTGGCGAAGACTATTCCGACGGGCTCTACGTCGGAATATCGGAAGCCTTTTGAGCCCCTCACGGGTGGCCTCTTGATAGCGATTCTTTTTCTGTGAAATATGGTATAATCGGTGCCTTGGAATGCGGGGCATCAACATGCGGTGCCAAGACCCACAGGCGATTCATTGAGCCTCTCATTTCGTGTACGGAAGGGCGGGCGGCCCGATTCTGGACCGTTTCCCGCATCATGGTCACACAAAGCACAGGAGTATAAGGACCATGTCACGATATTTCATCGATTGCCGCAACCATCCGAGCGACACAAAGTGTACCGTCGCCCTTGCGGCGGACACAAAGGAAGAGCTGCTCGAAGCCGTTGTGCAGCACGGAACACAGTGCCACGGCTATAAAGATACACCTGAGTTCAGGAAAATGATCTTGAAGGAGTTCCAAGAGGGGACCCCTCCCATCAAGGCATGAACCGCCCGATGCTTCGGTTTTTCCTGATGCTTCTATCGCCCATGCATTTTCATGGATCCGGTTTGTCAGGCAGGCACAGACGCTGAGGCTAGGGCAAGCATCATGAAGGGATAATCCTCTTTGAGGACAAAGACCAGGGGGGCGTGGCCGAACAGGCCGCGGCCCCCGTTTGGTTTCAGGGCGTTGTGCTTCACCGGCGCGGCCTGATCAACAACAATATCCCAAGACATGCATGAAGGAGGCTCGCAGATGAATCTTCTGGGTTGGATGACCATGGTTGTGATGGCTCAAGCGGCAGGGGCGGGGGAGGTGATTCGGCTTCCCCCACCGGACACCACGGGAGGGGCCACCCTTTCCATGAGTCTTGCTGCCCGTCGTTCGGTTCGCTACTTTGCGGAAGAGCCGCTTACTGTGGCTCAGATCGGCCAGCTGCTCTGGGCTGCCCAGGGCGTGACGGATGCGGTTCGGGGGCTGCGAACGGCCCCGTCGTCAGGCGCGTTGTATCCTTTGGAGACCTTTGTGGTGTTGCCCGAAGGGGTGTATTGGTACAACCCGCAGCGCCATGAGCTGTCCCTGAAGATACCGGGGGACCTGCGACACGCCCTTCAAAAGGCCGCCCTGAACCAGGGGGCCGTGGGCGATGCCCCGGCCGTGTTTGTGTTTGCCGCCGTGTATGAGCGGGTGGCGGTTAAATACAAAGGAAGGGCCACCCGCTACGTGGACATGGAGGCCGGGCATGCCTGCCAGAATCTTTTGCTCCAGGCTGCGGCGTTTAAACTGGGGGCCGTTCCCGTGGGGGCTTTCCATGACGACCGCATCGCAGAGATTCTCAAGCTTCCGAAGGAAGCAAGCCCCCTTTATCTCGTGCCCGTTGGGTACCCGAAGCGATAAACGAAACACCGTGGCTTGTGGGGGTGAAAAGCCTCCTGCGGCCCTGCTTGGGGCCAAACTTATGAAAAGTTAGACAAACAAATCTTAAGCAGGCCTTCCAGGCTCCGCCGAAGTAATTTTGCCTGTTTCGGTATTAAGAACGTTTTTTGCGCAGCTTTATTTCAAAAAAGCGACCCGCCGGATGATTGTTTTTACCCTGTCCCTATAAGGCTATTTTTTAAGGCTCTTTCCGAAGGGAATGCCCAGCTTTTTCATTTTGTTTCTTAAGGTGCTCGGGTTGACCCCAAGAAGGGCTGCGGCACCGTTGTCTCCTTTGACCTTTCCATGGGTTGCCTCAAGGGCTCTGCGGATCTGGTGGCGGATGGCGTCGTCGAGGTTGAGGGTGGCCTCCTCGGGAAGGGGCGGGGGCGTTGCAGGAGATGTCGTCTCCGGTGAATCGAGGTCGGGAAACCGCAACGGGGTTCCGGCAGGGGAGGTGATATGAAGGATCAGGGCCCGTTCGATGAGGTTTTCGAGTTCCCGGACGTTGCCGGGCCAGTCGTGGCGGGACAGGTCCGCCAGGGCCCCGGGGGCCGGTACCGGGACCGGATGGATGTTCATCTCCTTTGCCTTCCGCTCGATGAAGTAGTCCATGAGCTCGGGAAGGTCCACGGGCCTGTCGCGCAGGGCTGGGATATGGATGGGAAAGACATTGAGCCTGAACCAGAGGTCCTGCCGGAACTCCCCGCGGGCAACCATCTCTTCCAGATCCCTGTTGGTGGCTGCGATGATCCGGATGTCCAGGGCAATGGGTGCCGTGCCTCCCACCCGTTCGATCTCGCGGGTTTGCAGGACACGGAGGAGGCGTACCTGAGCCCGGGGCGGCAGCTCGCCGATTTCATCCAGGAAGATGGTTCCCGTGTCAGCCCGCTCAAACCGTCCCCTTTTTTTCTGGAGTGCTCCGGTGAAAGCCCCGCGCTCATGGCCGAAGAGCTCGCTGTCCATGAGTTCGTCAGGAATGGCCCCGCAGTTGACCTTGATAAAGGGCTTGTTCGCACGGGGCGAGGCGCGGTGAATGGCGTTTGCAATAACCTCTTTTCCCACCCCGGTTTCACCCAGCAGGAGCACCTGGGAGGAGAGGGGAGCCACCTGGCGGACCATCTCCGTGACCTCTTTGAGGCCGTGTCGGCTTCCGATGATCTGGTCTCCGGCCAGGTGGTGGAGCTCCCGGGCCAGGTACCGGTTGTCGTCGGCCAGCATTTCCGTGAGCCTGACCACTTCCCGGTGCTTGAGGGTGTTTGAAAAGGCCATGGCAAAGGGGTCGTGCAGGAGGGTCAGGAGCCGGGAGTGTTCAGGCTCGTAGCGGTCAAACCCTTCTGCAAAGATAAAGACCACCCCCAGCCTGACCTCATCGACAATGGGGTGAAGCAGCAGCAGTGAGATCTCCGGCTTGCCCATGGCTTTCCAGACGAGGTTGGCGACCACCTGCTGGTTGGGCACGTTGAGGATAAGGGCCGGGCCGGGGGTCGGTGGGTAATTTTCGATGAACGATATGGCCTCGGGGGTGAGCTTCACCGGGTCAAAGGAGAGGATTCGACCATTGTCGAGGTCGGAGACAACGGCAATGTTCCGGACCTCTTTTTTTTCGGGGTCGTAGGTGTTCATGGCGAGGCCGTTGATGGGCAGGTAGTCCTTGAGGTAGTGAAAGCATCGCTCCAGGGCCGTGTGGATGTCGAGGCTTCCGCAGATCCTGTTGGTGGCCTCCCCAAAAAAGGTCATGTCATATAAATCCATGTGTCTCTCCCCTTATTGCTTCTTTTTCTGTGGCAATACATGTCTTATACGATTCCGTTTCCTCGTTCAAATGCAATGTTGCAACGCGCTTCGTTGGAAGGAACCCACGGCTCTTTTCCACCCGTTTCCTTTGCGGTTCGAAGGTGCCGTATCAGGGCTTTTTTTGTCTAAGGTGGTATATCAGGCACCTTAAGGGCGTCGTATGCGACACACTATCCGAGGATTTTTCCCAATGGTTTGAATTCATGGCTGAATGAATGTTGGCATGCTCTGTGGAACATAATCGGTGTGAGGCATCCATGAGTTACGCCTCGCAACGGGTCGAAGCCCCGACAGAAAAATTGATCGGCAAAGGGGGCTTTTGTGGAGAAAATCGAAAAAGGAGCGATGCCAATGGATTCAGCATATCAAAACAGAAAAAGTGCAACAGCGGTGCCGATGGCCCGGGGCCAGGCCTCGGGGTGGGTCACCTTGGGCATTGTCTGTACGGTTCAGTTTTTGACGCCTTTTATGATGTCCGCAGTGGGGGTGGCCCTTCCCGTTCTCGGTGGGGAATTCGGTGCGAGCGGTGTGCAGTTGGGGCTGGTGGAGACGGTGTTCATCCTGGCTGTCTCCCTGTTTTTGCTGCCATGCGGGCGCCTGGGGGACATCTACGGCCGCAGGCGGGTGTTTGTTTTGGGCATCCTCCTGTTTACCTCTGCTACCCTGGCGGCGGCCCTGGCAGGTGACGTGGCGTTGTTTATCCTGTTTCGTTTTATCCAGGGCAGCGGCGCCGCCATGATTACGGGCACGAGCCTGGCCATTCTCTCCTCGGTGTTTCCGCCGGAGAAAAGGGCCAGGGCCATGGGTGCGGTGGTGGGCTGTGTCTACCTCGGGGTGTCGGCAGGGCCGGTGGTGGGGGGATTTCTCATCACGCACCTGGGGTGGCGGTGGATTTTTTATGCGGGGGCGGGGGCGGGAAGCGCGGCCTGGCTCCTTACCGTCCTCAAGCTCAAGGGTGAGTGGGCGGAGGCTGCGGGGACGCGGTTCGATACCCTGGGCAGTTTTTTGTATATGGGGGCTTTGTTCCTGCTGATCGTGGGGGTGGTGAATCAGGCCGCCGGTCATCGGTTCCAGGCCATGGCAGCCCTGGGTATTGCCGGGTTGGCCCTGTTTTTTTTCTATGAATACAAAAAGGATACTCCGCTCCTCGATGTCCGCCTGCTGCTCTCCCGTCGCGTGTTTGCCTTCAGCAACCTGGCGACCCTCATCAACTATGCCGCGTCTTTTGGGCTTACCTTTTTCTTCAGCCTCTACCTTCAGGTCGTTAAGGGCGTGGCTCCGCACACCGCAGGGCTGATCCTGGTGAGCCAGCCCCTTCTCCAGGCGGCCCTGTCGCCGGTGGCCGGAGCCCTGGCCACACGGGTTCAGACAGCGACCCTTGCCACAACGGGCATGGCCATCTGTGTGGCGGGCCTGGCCCTTGCCTCCACCGTGGACGGCGGCACCGGTTTCGGACGGATCGTTACGGTCCTTGCTGTCATGGGGGTGGGGTTTGCCCTGTTTTCCACACCCAACATGCTGACGGTCATGGGGAGTGTGGAGCCCGTACATTACGGCCTGGCATCGAGCCTGGTCTCCACCATGCGCACCCTGGGCATGCTCGTGAGCATGACGATTGCCACCCTGGTTGTCTCAGGGCACCTGGGAGATAAAGCCGTCGAGCAGGCCACCCGGGAGTCGTTCCTGCTTGCCATGCACGATGCGTTTCTGGTGTTCGCAGCCTTGAGCATCCTGGGGATCTTCCTTTCCATGGCACGAATGAACAGCCCTGCACACGGTGCTGTCGAAACCCCTTCGGCGTGATGGCGGCGGTTACATATCGATGGTGATGCCCACATAAAAGGTGTTGCACGTCCCGCCGAAGGTGTAGTCGGGGTTGACGCCTGTGGGCTCGGTTTTCGTGACCTCCCGGTCGTCGAGGATCTGATGCTGGTAGGCGGCGTAAAAATTGATGTCCCGTTTCATGCGGCCGAAGCTTGGAAGGCGGTAGCTTGTTCCCACGGAGAGGATGTGTTTGTCGTTGTCGAGAAAGTTGATGGTGTCGGTGAGGCCTTCGTCCGGGATAAAGCTGGGTTCGAAGCAGTAGCCCCCTTGAAACGCCAGCCGCCGGGTGAGGCGGTATTCGATGCCCAGTTTGGGAACGACAATGTCGTCCAGCTCGGGAAGCACGTCCCCGAAGTTCTCTTCGTGGTTGAGAGAGACTTCGAACCCGGACCACTTCTGGAACTCCGCCTCAAGGGAGACCATGAGCCTGTCGGAGAAGGCGTAGGAGGTGCCGAAGGTGTAGATGTCCGGTTGGAAGTAATCCAGCAGGGCCAGCCTCAGGTTGAGGAGGACATTGCCCGTTTCGAGGACAGCCACGGTCTGCAGCGGGGAGATGTCGAGCTTTGACTTCTGCCTGTAAGAAAAACCAAGCTCCAGTCCCTCAAGGGCGTCGAATTTTTTTCCGGGGCTGATGTAAAAACCGGCCACCACCGTGGGCTCCAGGGAGATGTCCATGATGGCGTTGTCCACGGGGATCTGTTCATCCTCGGTGATCTGGAGGTCGGACAGGTCGATGGTGCCGGAACCGCCGAAGGAGATGTTGAGCCCCAGGCCAGGCGAAGAGGCTCTCCATGAACCCGAACCCCGCCCCGGTCATAATCAACGCCCGCTGGGCTTCCCGTCCGTAACGCATGAAGTTGTGGGTGCGCGGGTCGATGTCGTTGATCTTGACCACGGTGAGATCATTGTTGATGCCCATGGAGAGTCCCATGCGGGCCGACGAGATGCATTCCGGCATTTCATAGATGATGTTGAGGTCCATGGCCATGCCCAAGACATAGGTCCCGAAGTCAAGGTCGTCGGCACCGTGGGTGGGCAGGGGGCTTCCGGTGTCCGGGTCGAAGCGGTTGATATCGAGGTCAAAGGAGGGCACCGCGTGGAGGTAGTTCACCGAGATCTGGTTGATGCCGCTTTTTTCACCGGTCTCGGCGGCTCGTTCGATGCGGGCGAGGGTTCGCCCTAAACCGGACATGTTGTAATAGACCGCGGACCAGTCGTCCACATGGGCGGTCATGGCGTTGCCCATGGCCATGCCCCGTGGGGAAAAACCGTACGTGGTGCCGAAGCTGCTCCCAAAGGCGGACCGGCTGAAGGTGATCATCAACAGAATCGTTCCCATGCATGCAAGCAGTTTTTTCATTGTTGCTCCAGAGTCGTTGTAAGGGTGGGGTGGAATTAAAAAACAAGAGCATGCCTCCGGTGGCCGTGCCGGGGGCCAAACTTTTGCCAATTTAGATGCCTTGGGTTTGACAAACAGGTTTTGATAACGGTTTTGGCTTGTTTGAAAGTAGAAGATAATAAAGACGTTACGGCAACGTATCCTGCTGCTTCGAGGTGTGTGGACCAGCCCGCGCAAACCATCCGCTTTTCTACCGGGCGAAGCCTGAGTAGAAGGCCCTTGCGCTTAGGCCCGAGGAACGAGGGACGAAGCGCAAGGGCAATCAGCTTTCGAGGTGGCTCACCTCGCCGCCGGAGGCCGCTTTTTCATCAAAACCATAGAAGGCAGCGTGCTCCTATTCGTTTACCTGAAGGTCGTACTTTTCATAGACATCCCACAGGAGCGTGACGTCCCGGGCCAGGTCCACGGCATGGGCCAGGTCGCCTAAAAGGGAGGCCAGGGTGGACCAGAGGGGGGTGTGTTCCGTGATGACGGGTTTGCCCAGGAAGGCGTACAGGTCGGTGAGGATCTGTTCCCAGCCCGAGGGGATGGTGACATCGTCCACAAGGCACTCCACCAGCCCCTTTTCCTTGAGCAGGTCGGCAAGGATCACCAGAAAGGCGTGGTAGGTTGTTCCGGTGTCGTCGTCCAAAATGGCGTGGATCTCGGGGAGCCTGTGTTTGAGGAGGTTATAGAGATCGTCGAATCCTTCGTCGCCCTGGTGGATCCATTGGCCCCTTTCGGCATCGTAGCGCGCAAACAGGCGCCCCAGGGCGTAGAGGGTCCCGGCGAGTTCGAAGCTGTCGAAGGGGGTGGGTTTTGCCATGACGGAGTCAAGGAGCCCCAGAAGGTTGCCGGTGATGCTGTGGGGGCTGCCGGGGTGGAGGATCCCTTCCAGCAGGTGGACAGTGTCGTAAAGCTCATCCCAGTCCGCGTCGGTGAGTTTGTCGTCCGGGTAGTGGGCCAGGCCCCGGCCCTCCTCTTCCTCTGTTTCGTCTTCCCCCACAATGAGGTCGATGCCCCAGTCCAGGAGAAGGTCCTCTTCCCGAAGGTGGGTCGGGGCGTCCAGGTCTCCCTGGGCAAAGAGCCAGGGCGGAAAGACGATGGGGACGTTTTTGGTTTCGTTTAATGCCGTGGCCGGTGCCTTGGTCATGCGGACGGCGCTGACGATCTGCTCCAGGCCGAACAGGATGTCCCGCCTCGGGCCCCATCGCTCGCAGGCGGCGTTTGCCTCATCGGCGCAGGCGGGAGAGGAGGCGTCGTCAAAGGCGGGATCGCCCAGGCGCTGGAGAAAGGCAAAAAGCCCGGTGAGGAGGCGAGAGCGGGCAGGTCCGTTTTCCAGGTCGTACTCCGTCATCCTGGCAAGGAGCCCGTCGCACCGCAGGGGCGTGCTGTCCGGGTTTATCTCTCCGTAAGGGTCGCTGTCCGTGAGCAGGGTGATAAGGGTTTGAACCTTTGCCGGGCGGTAGTACCCGCGCTCTTCCTCGCTTCCGTACCATGTGGCCATGGGCTGATCGTCGTAAAAGCCCGCACTGGGATAAAGAAAATCACGGCCTTCAATCAGTCGCGGTTTCCAGCATTCACGCGGCCACTGTCCGGCGTCTTTCTGGTAGTAGAACAGGGGTTTCAGCAGGTAGGCCATCATGTCGAAGAAGGAGAGCATCCCGCCCCGCGTGGATTCGTACCCCACCTCGGTGTGGCGATGCAGGCTGCCCCACAGGGCCTGGAGGATCACCAGCACTGCGTTGCGGTTTTGCCAGATCTCGTCGCCCACCTCGAATTCACGGGAGCCCACCAGGGCGTCGGTGACCGGGTTGCCCTCCGCGTCGGTGCCGTGGCAGATCAGGGGCGCCCGGGGAAATCCCATGCGGTAGATAACCGGTGAGTTGTGGGGAAAGACGGCGTTGAAGGCCACGCCGCAGTCGATGGTGTCGTTGTAGACCGACTCTTCGGTGACGGCGATGCTCCCGATGAGCCCCTCGCTGATCACCCGGATGCACATGCGGTAGTCCCCGGGCAGCTCGGATGGGCCGTGGACTCGTTTTTTGGCCCACACCTGGTTGCCCAGGTATTTGCGGCCGTTCATGAACCCTGTGTATCCGTTGGCCTCCATCACCTGGAAGATAAAGGCCGCTTCAGACCCCAGGACGGTGACGTGAATGGGCATGACCAGCACGAATTTCCGTTCGGCAAAAAAGAACTGGTAGTTCCGGAAGAGGGCCTCTTCATGGCTGGCACACTCCCGAACGGGGTCGTTGTCGCCGATGAGCTCGTTTACGATGAGGGACCCCGCCTCCTCACCCGATTGCACCTCGGGCATGGCAAGGTTCCCCGAGGCATCGTAGCCCACGGTGTAGTAGGTGCCGCCGAGTTTTCCCAGGTAGTAGTCGGAACGCCACGCGTCCTTGTAATGCTCCATGCGATGGAGGTAGCCGGTGACGGTGGATGAGGCGCCCCCGAAAAAATCGATGACGCCTTGTCCCGACACATCGGTGATGTCAATGCGGCCGACGTCGGAGGCAGGGCTGGTCCCGAGGATCTCGATGCCGGTTCCAAAGGGGCGGACCGTGAGCCCTTGGCCACGCAGCCGGTCCAGGATCATGTTGGCGGTCCAGGTCCGGGAGGGGTTTTCAAAGGAAACGGGCACGGGCGGGCCGCTGTCCACGGCTATGGAGACGGTGGCGTCCCCTGAGACCCGAAATGCTTCGACAGCCACGTCGACATCGTCTAAAAGCCCCGCGCCATGTTTAAAGAACGCCCCCAGGGGGTTGTAAGCTGCGTTTTCTATATGGATGGGCCCGCAGTCGCTGACAATATGAAGGTATTCCCCGTCGCCCTCGTCGTGGGGAAAGCAGACAGCTTCGCCAAAGGCCTCGTTGATCATGGTGACGATGTCGTCCCGGAAGTATTTTTGGTTTTTATCAAAGTCTATGGTGGCCCTGCGGTCGGGGCCCAGCAGGATCTCCAGCTTTCTTCCCGTCCAGATGCTGTTGTCGATTCCGTCTTTCAGGTCGATGTCCGAGGTGAAGAGGGCGTGGGTGGGGACACCGTACTGCACGGCAAGGCTTGCCTGCTCTTCCATGGTCTGGCCTTCGAATTGGGCGGGGTAGAGGTATTCCCAGGTGGCCGGGTCTGCAGAGGGCTTGTGGATCCAGGCATACACAAGGCCCCCGGGGGTGTGGGTGACCTGCCAGGTTCGGTTGTGGAAGGTGACGGTTTGCGGGGTCTCGGGGGCATAGTAGTAGGGGCCTTCCGCATGCCATGCCGCGCGAACCGACGCGCTCATGGTGTTGAGGGCGATGTTGTCGTCTTCCACCCCGGTGGCACCATAGGGGCGATAGCTGTTGAGTACCGGGGTGCCGTCTTCCTCCAGCCTGGGTCTGCCCCCTTGTGGAGAGCCCATGTCCCCCGGGGTGCCCGCCACCATCAGGCCGATGGGGTAGTTCTGGTCGTAGCGAAAGTGGTAGTCATCCATCTCCGGGCCGTCCGCGTAAAAGGGCGCACGGCCTCGAAACATGTAGTTGTAATCCTTGGATTGCAGGGCGATGTCGTACATGCCCATGCCCAGGGTTTTGTGGGTGGTCATGGCAAAGAGGGTGTCGTTGACGGTGAGGGTGCCGCACCCTTTCCCGTGACCGTGGTCGAAGTTGGGGTTGCCGCTGTCCGTTATTTCCCCTGTCTTGCCCCCGTCGTCGTAGCCGGTGTGGGCCCCCAGGGCCGCGAAGAACATCAGGTTTTCAAGGAACGAGGTGTGAAAGGCCTCGGGATCGGTGAGGCGGTCCCTGCCCCAGAGATCGTATCGCAGCATGTCGTAGAGGGATTCCTCAATGCGGGCGCCCGGGATGTCCCACTGCATGGCGTGGAGGTTTTGGGAGAGGATCCCAAGGGGGTAGGGGGTGTTGCCGAAGAGATCGGAAATCATGCCCATCTCCCTGTCGGCCCGCAGGAAATACTGCATGAGGTAGGGAAACACCTCCCGCAGGCCAATGCCGAGTTCCGCATCGGAGTAGATCTCCCCGTCATGCCTGTGGTACGTGGCGTCGGCCTCGTACACCTCACCCCCTGTGGTGAGGCGATCCTCCATGCCGCAGAGGAGATCCCGGATCATTCTGGGGGTGTCGATGCCCGGATCGAAGATCTCCCCCAACCCGTTGATCATTTGATGGATCGAAAGGCGCGCCTGCTCATCACCCATAACCTCGTCAAGGCCTTTTAACAGGGCATGGACCCCGGCTACGACATTGCCCATCCCCATGTTTTCGTGGACCATGGGGTCGATCTCCCGGCTGTTGAGGAGGCTGCCGTCGTCATTCTTCCACATGGGGTAGTCGGACCGGATGAGGAGCTTTCCCATGATCTGCGAAAAATCATGGAAGTCCTCGTCGAAGTCCGGGGCGGTGATGGTGTCTACCATGTCCCGGAGGTCGTCGAGAAACTCTTTCGGGGTGTCGGTATCCCGCCAGTAGCCCAGGATGCTGGCGAATATCTGGTTGGTATACCCTTCATCCCGGAGGGGAACGTCTGTGGCAAGATCGTCCAGGTAACCGGAAAAAGGCCCGCGCGGCGTCGCGGTCTCCTCGCTCCCGAATAAAAGGTCTCCAGCCCTTGGGCGGTCCTGTGGTCGGGGGAGGGGGCCATGAGGACGCCCAGGAGGCCCCGGGTGTCTTTGCCGCACATGTCGGGCATGAGGGTGGGGTTTACGGTCATGAGGTCGTCAACCCCTGAGGCAAAGATGACGAAGGCCTCGGGGTTGTCATTGACCGTGTCGGCAAAGAGGTCGTTGACCATCTCTCCGTCGATGGCATCCCATGCCTCTTCAAGGGCGCCTTCGCCTTCGAAAATGTCCATGAGGGTAAAGCCGGAGGCCTCGTTCTTCTGGATGTTTACCCCTTCCATTTCGTCTTCGGAGCCGCAGCCCGTGGCCCACAGGACAATCAGGGCCCCTGCTACGGCAAACCATCGGTTCGTTCGCATGGGGATGGTTCCTTATGGTTTTATGTTTGTTTGTAAGAACGATGTTCTCTGTATGAGTAATTCGTTCGCGGTAGGCGGGAAGTTACAAATATTCAGGCGGGGTGGAACATTTTCGGGATGGGAGAGGCAGGGGAAAGGGTACGACTCAGCCAATGCCTCCGGCAGCACTGCCGGAGGCTAAGCTTTTAAAAAAACATAAACAGGTCTTGATAGCCCCTCTTGAATGGGGTTTGGACTTTGGTTATCGCTTGGGCCGCGAGCTTCAAAAAAATCGAGAAAGATCCACCGAAACGGAGCGCCGCACTCCGGTGCGGCTTTTTAGTCCGTCGTTACCTGTGCCGCACAGGCGTGCGGCGCTCCAGAAGATAAAGGGGAGCGGGGGGATGCAAATACGCCGATGGCCCAAACGAATCCACAACCTGCTGTCAAGGAGGTTCATCTTGCCGGCCAGGGCCAACGCATTTAGATTTTGCCTCCGGTGGCCCTGCCAGGGGCAAAATTTTTGGAACGTTTGACAAAGAGGCTTCGTTTTTTGGGTGAGCACAGCGACCCGTTAGGGGCAACTGAATTGTTACATGCGTTGGCCTCGCCTTGCCGCCGGAGACATTGCGGTTACATCGATAATGGACTATCGGCAACAACGTATCCTGAAACTTCGAAACTTGTGAGTCAGTCCGCACAAACCATCAGCGTTTATGTCGGGCGTAGCCCGAGCCGAAGGCCATTGCGCTTTGGCCTGAGGAACGAAGGGCAAAGCGCAATGGCAATATGCTTTCGAGGTGGCTCACCTCGTCCTTTATTAGTGAAAGGCGTTGGGGTCGGCCACCACGTGGTACCTGGGGTCGTCGATTTTTTCCAGGATAATGGACCGGTATTTGTCGTCGGCTTTGTTGAGGAGCTTTTTGCAGTCCGTGCTCAGGTGTTTGAGTCGGACCTCTTTGCCCGCCTTGTGGTATTTTTCAACGATGCCGGAGATGGCCTCAATGCCGGAGTAATCCGATACCCGGGATTCGACGAAATCGATCTCCACCTGGTCGGGGTCGTTTTTAACGTCAAACTTGGAGACAAACATTTTGGTGGAACCGAAGAAGAGGGGGCCCCAGATTTCATACACCTTGGTGCCGTCTTCTTTAATGCGCTTGCGGGCACGGATCCTCAAGGCGCTTTCCCAGGAGAATACCAGGGCGGACATGATGATGCCCACAAAGACGGCCACGGCCAGGTCGAACACCACGGTGAGCACGGACACCGAGATGAGCACCAGGGCATCTGATTTGGGGATTTTGTGCATGATGCGAAGGCTTGACCAGGCAAAGGTGCCGATGACCACCATGAACATGATGCCGGTAAGGGCCGCAATGGGGACCTGCTCGATGTAGGCCGACCCGAAGAGGATGAAACAGAGCAGGGCAAGGGCCGCGGTGATGCCGGAGAGGCGCCCCCTGCCGCCTGCATTGACGTTGATGATGGACTGGCCGATCATGGCGCATCCCCCCATGCCCCCGAACAGGGCGGTGACGATGTTTGCCGCGCCCTGGGCCACGCATTCGCGGTTGCTGTTGCCACGACTTTCGGTGATTTCGTCCAGCAGGTTGAGGGTGAGAAGGGACTCGATGAGGCCGATACCTGCCAGGATGACGGCATAGGGGAGAATAAACCTAAGGGTCTCCATGTTCCGGGGGATGAGGGTGAAGAGCTGGGCCTGGAAAACGGGAAGCCCTCCCTTGAGGCCTTCGCCTCCGCCGTCGCGGATAAAAGAGCCCACGGTGGGCACATCAAGGCCCATGAAGACGGTGACCGCGGTGATCACCAGAATGGCGGTGAGGGCCGCCGGGATTTTTCGGGTGAGCTTGGGCAGGAGGATCATGATGCCCATGGTGGCAAGCACCAGGGAGACCATGGTGATGAGGTCCTGGCCCTGCATCCACTGGGAGACACCTGCGTCAACGGTTTTGAACATGTTTAGCTGGGAGAGGAAAATCACGATGGCCAGGCCGTTGACAAAGCCCAGCATGACCGGATGGGGAATGAGGCGGATGAATTTTCCCAGTTTAAAGGTCCCGGCCGCCACCTGAATCAGGCCCATGAGGATGACCGTGGCAAAGAGGTAGTTCAGCCCCATGTTGGCCACGGGGTGTGCCATGGCAAGACCCAGGGCGTTGCCCTCCCGGACAAGGGAGACCATGACCACGGCCAGGGCGCCGGTGGCCCCTGAGATCATGCCCGGCCGACCGCCGAAAATGGAGGTGACAAGGCCCACCATAAAGGCGGCATAGAGCCCCACCAGAGGATCGACTCCGGCCACAAAGGAAAAGGCCACCGCTTCGGGCACCAGGGCCAGGGCCACGGTGAGTCCGGAGGTGAAATCGTTTTTTACGCTGCTCGTGCTTCGTTTGATCAGGTCAACCATCAATCTCTCTTTCGCTTCTGCGCATCAGTGCCACAGGGGTACAACAAAACGGGCATGGCCTTCGCAATGAGGACCATGCCCGTGGCGATCGTTCATTTTTGGGAAAAGAGCTTGGTTAAATAGGGGGTGTGGGGAGAAAAATCAAGGGAAAAGAGGATTGGGAACGATGAAATATCGGTGGGTTTTTAACGTGTCGAAATTTTTGGCATTCAAACGATAAATTTTGCTGATGGTTCTCTTCAGCCTTCGCGGGGCGTTCACCTTCCGGGGCCGGTGCCTGCCCCGGAGACATCGATGCCTGCATCGGCCATTTTACCGAGCATGCGCCGGACGTGGGGGCCGTGCCAGTAAAGCCGTTTGCAGGAGGGACAGGTGGAAAAGGCGGAGACGTACCTGCGGGTTTCCGCCTTGAGACGGTGGGAGACGATCTCTTTCTCCACGGGCTTAAGGGGGCAATTGCAGAGAAAGCAGCGTGAGAAAAAATCGTAGGGTGGGGTCAGGCCGAAGACGGTGAGAACTTCCTTGAGCTGCAAGTAAGGATCAGTTGCCCGGATGAAGCGTCCAAAAAGGATGTTTTTGCGTTTCAGCAGCCCCAGGTCCCGGGTGAGGAGGATGAGGCGTTCGGCCTCGCAGCGGGCGGCAAGGTCGAAATCCGTTGTTCCTCGGACATGCAGGGCATCCGCACCCACGGCACGCAGGAGCCCTGCGAGCCGTCCCACGTTGTCGTCCACGAGAAAGCGGACGTTGTCCCAGGACTCGGGCCGCAGTTTGGTTGGGCGGGTGACGTCTAAGGGCGGTTCAACAGGGTGAACGTCCACGCGGCAGTCCTGCATCGGTACATGGTCGAACCCCATCTCCATCCCGTTTACGAGAAGGCGGCCCACCTCGGTGTGAGGCAGGCCAAGGGCTTCCAGGGTGTCCTTGAGGGAGGCCCGCCTGTCCCGCACCAGACGAAGGTCTGCCGTGTTGTTCCTGCGCGTGAGGAACCAGCCGATCTCTCCATGGACAATCAGGTGGATTTCAAAAGGGGTCATCATGGATGCTATGGCGTGAGTTTACGGATCACCGCCTCGTGCTCGGGCCACTGGGAAAGAAGGTCGTCTCGTTCGGCCATTTCAAAGTCCTCGAACTCGAAACCGGGGTGGGTGGTGCAGCCCACCAGGGCGTGGCCTTCCCCTTCAAGGGAGGCGCCGAACCAGCAGCCCGCCTTGACAAGGGCTTGGAATGTTTCGCCCCGGGCGATGTCGGCACCTAAGCGAATGTCTTCCAGGGTCCCTTCGGGGTGGATGACATGGACGGTGAGGGTCGTGCCTTCGTAGAAGTGCCAGAGCTCGTCGGCCTTGATGCGGTGCATGCGGGAGATGTCCCTGCCTTCCAGGAGAAAGTAGATGGCGGCCCCTGTGCTGCGCCGCCCCGGAAAGGAGGCGTCTTCGTCCATGGCGTCGAAGAAGAGGTCCGATTTGTAGGTCTCCCGGTAGTACCCGCCTTCGGGGTGAGGGACGAGATCCAGGGCGTCAATGAGTTCGTGAACGCGTGATTCCATGCAGGGCTCCTTATACGGCAAGGTATGGCGAGGCGCCCGGGAAGACGGCGATTGGCAAGGGCGATGCGGGGGCCTCATGGTTTGCTACGCCCGTATGGTTATACTCTTTGGGCAGCCCAGGGTTCAACCGCAAACTACAGGCAGGGGAAAGGGGCCATGGGGGTATATGCAGGGACAGCCCATCACGTGGAATGGATTCGATGGTCAACGTCGGGCTCAAAAGCAAGCCTCCGGCGGCAAGGTGCGGGCACCTTGAAACCCTGAGGCGAATGCATGGAGGTAGCCATTCTACCTGCGTTATCGGGGCATTCGCGTGATGTGTAACATCTGGCAACCGTCTTTGCAGGAGAAGCCCATTTCATTCTTCTAAAAACACGCTGAAGAATTTTTGGGATTCGCTTGACTTTAACCGGAATAACTCCGGCGGAAAGGGTTGTGAAACCACGATAGCGAAAACACCTCGAAATCAGGTTGCGAATGCGCCTTTTATTATGATTGGCCTGAATCTGTTTTTAAAACCTGTTTGTTAAACTTTTTAAAAGTTTAGCCCCCGGCAGGGTCGCCGGAGGCCCCTTTTTCAAGGTTGATCTTTTGCATGGCATTGCCCGCAGGTGATGGGGCCGGATTTAACGGAGAGGTGGCAGCCCTTGCACCGGTTGTGAAAGGCCGCTTCGGTTTTGGGGACGCCTTTGGCCGCGTCATCATGGCATTCCCGGCAGGCCGTCTCTTCCGAGCTTTCGTCCGGGAGGAGCATTCCCTCGTCATCAAAGAGGTGGTGGCAGAGGGCGCAGGATTCTTCCAGGTCGGCGGCTTCATTGTGGGTGTCGTGATCGAACCGGGAGAGGGGACGGGTGCGGGGGGCGTCCATGCTCTCTTCCAGGACGGAGGAAAAGGCTGCGCCGGTAAGGGCAAGGGCAAGGGCCAGGGCCAGAAGGCAGGGATTGAGAAATCGGGTCATCGTCAGATCTCCATGGTTTCGTAGATGATGTCGCTGAGGAACTTGATCTTCATGTCGATGCCGAAGTGGTGGATGATGTCCTCCAGGCCTCCGTGGCAGTTGTGGCAGGGGGTGATGACGGTGTCGGCCCCTTTGGCTTTGGCCTCCATGAGTTGTTCGGCCTTGGCCCGGTTGCCAAGGACCCGTTCGTTTTTGAAGTTGGGGCCGCAGTTGATCACCCCTCCGCCTGCGCCGCAGCAGAAGTTGTGCTCCCGGTTGGGTTCCATCTCGATGAGGGTGGTGCAGCACATGCGGGTGACCTCCCGGGCCAGCTCATGGAGCCCTCTGCCCCGCACGATGTTGCAGGGGTCGTGGAAGGTGACGGGGGTGTCGAGTTTCTTTTTGATGGTGATTCGTTTTTCGGTGAGGATCTCGTGGTAGAACTCCACGGCGTGCACCACCGGAACCGGCGGGGTTTTCCAGCCGAGGTACCGGTTTCCGGTGTCGTAGACGCTGCGGAAGGCGTGGCCGCATTCGCCCATGACGATGCGGTTGACCTTGAGGCGCATGGCCGTGTCGAAGTGGGCTTTCTTGAGCCTGCCCATCATCTCGTAATCCCCTGTGTACATGCACATGTCGCTGTTGTCCCAGCCCCGGGTGCCCGGATAGGTCCAGCTGATGCCCGCTCTGTCCATGATCACCGCCGCCTGGTAGATGAGCTGGGCGCGGAACTTGGGCTCCGGGCCGATGACCGAGTACATGATCTCAGCCCCTTCCCGCTCCACGGGGATGGTGAGGTCCGGCAACTCTTCCCTTGCCTCCTCTTCCTGCCAGTAAAGGCTGTCCAGCCACTCGTCGTTTTTGATCCACATCTGGTTGAAGGTGGCGGAGTGGCTGTTGGCCGTGTCCTGAATGTAGTGGGGCACCACGCCGCAGAGAAAGCAGATGCGACGGACCATGGCGATGAGGTAGGCGATGTCCACGCCTAAGGGGCAGTAGAGGGTACATCTGCGGCAGAGGTTGCAGTGGGTGAAGGCCACGATGGCCGCTTCTTTCAGGATTTCGGGCGTGATGCGCCTGCTTCGGGTCAGGGCCAGCAGGCTTTTTTTGACTTTGCCCGCCGGTGAGTAGGCCGGGTCTTTGTCCCGGGAAAGGTAGTAGTGGCAGCTATCGCTGCAGAGCCCGCAGTGGACGCAGGTGGAGAGGTAGGCGTCCAGGCGAGGGCTCGCCTCCTTGTGGATGACGGTGCGGATGATCTCTTTGACCCTCTTTTCATCAAATCGGGCCAGCCCGGCTTCGATGCCGTCGTCCATGATAGCCAACAGGCGTTGGGTCGTCTCGGTCATGTTACCAGTCCTTTGCCATGCGCACCCCGCCGAACTCGGATCCGGCGTAGCCGCGGGTGATGAGCATGTAGAAGATGTGGCTCAGTCGGGTGAAGGGGATGGCGGCGATGATGAGGTTGCCTGCCGTCATGTGGATGAGGGAGGCCCAGAGGAAGCCCGGCCATTGAAATCGGGCCCAGAGGCCGGAGAGCACCAGGGCTATCAGCGAGGCCAGGAGCATGTGGTCCGCAGGGGTGGTGATGTAACGCACCGCATGCAGGAACAGACGTCGGCCCAGAAAGAAGAGCAGGGCGCACAGGGCGATGACGGCCAACACGTCTGCCACGGCCTCGGGGTAGCGGGGCAGCCGGAAAAAGCTGCTGTCCGACAGGAGCACCCCGTGGGCCGAGTAAAAAAAGGGGAGGGTGAGGATGGCCATGTGAAAGGCGGTGGTGGCCACGGTCATCACCGGGTGCGTGCGGGTGGTCCGGCTGACATAGGGGATAAGGTGAAAGAGGATGGAACGCCCGGCGTATTTCCATGAGTAAAAGGCGAAGAACGCCCTGTCCTTTTGCGCGGCGCGCTTGAAAAAAAGGATGAGCTTCAGTGCGGTTCCGATAAGGCAGACCGTGAGCGCCGCCTGGAATCCGATGCCGGTCATGAAAGCGTAGAGGGTGTAGTGCATGGCGATCACTCCGATTTTATGTAAGGACGATGAACTCCCGTGTGTAGCGATACTCAGGGCCTTGTTTTTCAATGCCGCAGATCATCAGGTGCTTGCTGTCCGGGGTAAAGGCGGGGGGGGCCATCCAGATGTAGGGGCGCTTGACCTCCATGCCGTCTAAGAGAACTGGAGGCACCCCGTTTGACCTTGGCGGCCACATGGTTTCCGTGGTGGCTGAAGATGGGGTCCCATGCCGTGTCGAACCCATTGCCCATGGGGTGGTCGTCCACCAGGATGACTGCTTTGCCGCGGTGGTGGCCGCAGCATCCCAGGCGGGTTCCACAGGGGCTGAACACGGGTTTGGAGAGGTATCCGTCCACCTTGGTTTTCCAAGGGGTGCCGTCCAGGACCACGGCCCATTTGCCGAAGTCCGGGGCGATAACGGCGGCGATGCGGTCCCCAGCCGGGGAGAGGGCCACCTCCCATAACTGAAAATAGGTCTCCGGCCATGCTTGCTCCCCGTCACAGGCCAGGATCCATCCTTCAGGGCTTTTCACCGGTGCCCACACCATGGTTCCTTCCGGGTGGACCACCGGGGCCCAGACCGAAGGCCAGGTTTCTCCCCAGCACTGGTCGTTGACGCAGATGGTGTAGTCGTACTGGTTGAGGCGTACATCCACGGCGCTCAGGGCTCCGTCTGCAGAGAGGACCGGGTTGAAGGCCCCAACGTAGCGACCGGCCCAGGCGCCCTGGTCCGTTGCCAGGGTGAAGCACCCGGAGAGAAAAGTTTCCAGGTCGCCTTCGGCAATGGGGGCGGTCTGCACCACGGCGGCGGACCGTGAGCCTGTTTCGGCAAGGGTGAGGGAAAAGGTGTTCTCGTAGGATTCCGGCCAGGGGGTGTCGTCTACGACCGGGGTGTAGCGCCGTTGGTCCTGGGTTTCACAGGCCGTTGTGTCCTGGTCGGTGACCGAAAGGTTCCAGGCGATTTCCGCGGTGAGCTGCCAGGGGGTTGAAGCGGCAACGGCGGTCCAGCCCTCGTCGCCCTGGCAGAGGTAGGCAAAGTCGCGGTTTCTCATGGGCCTCAGGTCGGTGATGGAGACAAAGGGTTCTGAGATGTCGGGTTCGGTTTTGTCGATGCTTAAGGTGTAGAGGCAGCATTCCTCAGGTTCGGTGCGCATGGGAATGGCAAGTCGGGTGCCGTCTCTGGAAGCAACGGCTCTCCAGAAGGGAAACCGATCCGGCGGTGTGTCGGCGGGGCGGGGAATAAGGCAACTGAGGGAATCGGCGGGACTGTCGAAGGCGTCTGGTGTGACTCCACGGGGTGTTGACATCAACGTGCTCCTTTCCAAAGGGGTGGTCAGGAATCGCAGGAGAGCAGGGCTCGGGAAAACAGTGAAGGTTGCATGGTTTTTCCTCGGCCCCGACAAACACGGGTCGCAGTCATGGTGTTGTGGTACCGGTGGGCTCGTTGTTTTTAAATATCATACATTTTTAGATGAAAAATTCAACACTTGTTGCTTTAAAAAAGTAGAAAAAGAAGACTCGCTTCCTCTGTGAAAACGGGCAAGACACAACAGGATAGTGGGTTTTGACGTTTCTTTGTCATGTCCAACGGGCGGGGAACTTTATGAATGGCCAATGGTGCGGGTTTTCCTTGTGGAAGAGTACTGTTTCTTTTTGTCTTGTTTGTGAACATTGTTTGTGTAATAGATTTAGTGTTTGTTGTATGGTTCCTCTGTTCTGAGTTGGCCCGTTACCTGTTCCCCATTTCCGGAGATAACCATGGCTTTCATCCTACGATTCGGAGTGTTGTTTTTGATGTCCCTGGCAGTGGCTGCCTGTGGAAGCAGCGGCGGGTCCTCGGGGACATCGGATCCCGGCAGGAGTTCTGACGAGGTGTCCCTGGAGTCACCGGTCCATGGTGCCACGCTTCTCAACAAAGAGTTTTCCCTTGCCTGGAGTCCCAGCAAAACCAAAGGGGAGTCCCGGTGGGGGGTTACGGTATCTACGGAGGTGGACGGAATCAAACAGACCGTGATGACCCTGTCCACAACGGCCCAGTCCTATCGCCCGCTCCAGCTGTCCGACAACACGACCTACACGTGGAAGGTGGAAGCCCTCAACGACGAGGGGGAGAGCCTTGCCGCTTCCAAGGAGTGGTCGTTTCATACCTTTCCTACCCGGATGCTTCCCTTTGACGGTGCCCTGGACCGCCACAGCTCCCCCGACGGGTTCACGGCCTTTGAAGGTGCCGTCTATTTTTCAGCCTACTCCCCGGCGTATGGCCGGGAGCTGTGGCGTAAACAGGGCAATGCTCCGGCTGAGCAGGTGGCGGACATCCATGCCGGGGACAAGGGCAGTTTGCCCATGGAACTCACGGTGTGTGGCCCGTGCCTCTATTTTTCCGCCGATGACGGCACACACGGCAGGGCGCTGTGGGTGATGAGGGCCGGTCAGGCTCCTCGGTTGGCAGGGCCGGAAGTGCCCGCCCCCGGCAGTGAGGATGACGATGACGAGCCGGTTCCTGGCCGTGTCCCCACTTACCTTACGGCCGTCGGGGAGGCCCTCTATTTTGCTGCCAACGGCACCGTGGAAGAAGAGGTCACCCTGTGGCGGCAGGGAGATGATGCAAGTGCTGCCGAGGAAGTGACTCGGGCCGAAGGGGAGGGGGCGCTGCAGAACCCCGAGTTCGGTATGGCGTACAACGGTCGCCTCTATGTTTCCGCATTCACCTCCGATGCCGGGCGAGAACTCTGGCGGGTGGAGGGCACCACCGCTGTTTTGCTGGACATCAACCCCGGAGACGCCTCCGGGAGCCCCAAGGAAATGGTTGTGTACGGGAGCTGCCTGTATTTTCGAGCCACCCTGGCCGGGCATGGGTCGGAGTTGTGGGTGGTGGACGGAGACGCCGGGCCCGCCCTGCTCAAAGAGATCGCTCCGGGGGGAGCTTCCGGTGCGCCCGGCGGTTTTGCCGTGGCCGGTGACATCCTCTTCTTCGCCGCTGACACCATGGAACATGGCCGGGAACTCTGGCGGAGTGACGGCACCGGTGAAGGCACGGTCTGCGTGAAGGACATCTTGACGGAGCCGTCCCTGGGGAGCCAGCCCGCCCAACTTGCCGGGTCAAACGGCGTGCTCTATTTCAAGGCACAAACCCAAGGAGAAGGATTTGAACTCTGGAAGAGCGACGGCACCGAAGAGGGAACCGTCCTTGTCCGGGATATCCGGTCCGGAGAGGCAGGCAGCGGCATCGGCCCCATGGTCCCCTTTGGTGGCGGGGTGATCTTTCCTGCCGAGGAGGGTGCGTTCGACAAGGAACTCTGGTTCAGCGAAGGCGAGGTTAACACCACCTTCAGGCTCCGGGATATCCGTGCCGGTGAAAAAGGGAGTTACCCCGAGATGTTGAAAAACCTGGACGGCACCCTGTGGTTTCGGGCTGATGACGGTGTCCGTGGGAGCGAACTCTGGCAGAGCGACGGCACAGAGGCGGGCACCCGACTGACGGATAACCTGAACCCTTATGTGGACCCCGATGTGGACCAGATGGTGCGCGTGGGGGGACGGGCCGTTATGGTGGCCACCTCCGGAGAGTACGGACGCGAACTTTTTACCTTCAACGCCGAAGGTGGGGTGGAGGTCCTTGCGGATATTTTTCCCGGCTACGGGGGCAGCGCCCCTGAAGGGCTGTTTGTCCATGACGATCGCCTCTATTTTTCGGCCCGGGACGAAGAGAACGGCCGATCCCTGTGGGTCACCCGCGGGACCCTGGAGTCCACCGAGCGGTTGACGGATCGCAACGGGGAGACGGTTGTCTCGCCCCGTTTTTTCGCGGCGGGCCCGGATGCGGTCTTTTTCCTTGCCGTTAAAAGCGACGAGTGGCAACTCTGGAAAACCTCCGGAACCAAGGACAGCACCGAGGCCGTCACAGACGAAAACGATGACGTCGTGGTGGTGGGGCCGTATGTGGAAGGCTCCGATGTCGGTCTTGCCCTTGCCACAGCGGGAGACCGGGTTTTCTTCCGTGTTGGCGGCGACCTGCGGGTTCGGGAGAGCAGCGGTGAGGTGGCTCGGGTCCTCGGGGTCGAAAACCCTGAGGCGTTGTACCCTGTGGAGGGATCTTTGCTTTTTGCCGCCCAGGTCGCCGGAGGCTCGGGGCCTTCGCGCCTTTGGCTGCTGGCTGCTGGCCAAAGCGAGGCCGGTGATCCCCTGGAAAGCCCCCAAGGCGTCCTTCTGGCACCGGAGCACTATCATCGCACCGGGGATCTGATCTATTTTTCCGCCCTCCCTGAAGGGCAGGCCGAGCATCGCCTCATTCGATTCTCCGTTTCGGACAACACCGTGACCGTTCCCGCAGATAGCAAGGGCCGTGGCCTGATCAACCCCGACGAACTCTGCGGTACCGGGGGACTCCTGTGGGTGATTGCCGATGTATCGGGGAGCCGGGGCATATGGCAGCTCCCGGCCGGGAGCCTTCAGGCAACCCCTCTTTCGTCCCTGGCACCCGGGGAGGTCACAGGACTCGCCAGTTCCCTGCGAACCGTTGGCGATGCCCTCTACTTTCTGGCGGATCACCCCCTGGAAGGGAAACGGTGCCTCTACAAAACCCGCGGGGCAACCCTGGGACCGGTGCTGGACTATTACGGACGTCCTTTACTTAATGCGAAACAACCGTTTGTGCTGAACGACTATCTTTTCCTTACGGCCGTGAATCAGGATGTGGGTTCAGACAATGTTTTTCAGGGGTTTTGGGTGATATCTCCCTGATAGATTATGCAATAAAACAGACAAGTAAAAGGCCCTCGGAAAGGTTTTCCTTACCGTGGGCCTTTTTTTGTTCCCTGCGACTTAAAAAAAGTGTTGTCAAACGACTTATTACGAGATAGTGATAATTTTAGAAATGTAGAATTATAAATGGTGACTCAACGTAAGATTAGCCTTTACAGGGCTTTTGTCGCCGGCAACGAATCAGCCTGGGCACTGTGATCACGCCTTGCGCGTGAGTTTGTGAATTAAGTCAAAAATTTCAATGATCCTCTCTGCTTCAAGCCGTTGGGCCGACCGGCTAATAAGTAAACTTTGGAAACGTTTCATCTTATTGGGCGTCGGTTATTCGGAATCTCAGGGTCGTTTCGGCCGAGGAAACACATATGGATAATAATAAGGGGTTTACCCTGCTGGAATTGATGGTGGTCGTGGGGCTTATGACGGTCCTTGCAGGTCTGGCCGCGCCGGAACTCAAGCAGTGGGCCGCGTCCCAGCGACTCTCCGCATCTGTCCGGAGCATCCACTCGGCCTTTCAGCTGGCTCGGCTGGAGGCCATCAAGGTGGGGGGAAATGTGGTTGTCGCCTTTTCCGAGGGCACGGGGCCCAGCGGGACTTACGCCGCCTTTGTGGATGAAGACGGGGACAGGGACCAGGACACCGGCGAAAAGGTTATTGCCTCCGGGAGCCTCTCGAATCAGGTCACCATCGGCAGTGCCCGGTTTGATTTGGGGGGAACAGGAACCCTGGACAAACTGAAAACCCACTTTGACAGCCGGGGGCTCACCACCGGACGAAACGGTGAGGTCCGAATGACGAACGTTTACGGCAAAGCGGTGCGCGTGGTTCTCAACAGCGCCGGCAACAGCCGGGTTGAAATGATGTAAGGATGCACAGGATGAACGCGATGACCTGCCGGAAGGGCTTTACACTTCTCGAATTGCTCGTGGCTGTGGCAATTTCCGTGATTATCGTTGCAGCGGCGTACTTTTTCTACAACACCCAGGTCCAAACCCGGTTGACCCAGGAACGGGTCCTCGACATTCAGCAGAACCTGAGGGCTGCCATGGTCATGATGGGCTCTGATATCCGCATGGCGGGCTACGACCCCGAGGGAACGACCGATGCGGGGATCACGGCTGCAACGGCCTCCACGTTGACCTTCACCACCTCGGTTGAGGCGGAAGCCAACGGCCTGGACGACGACGGGGACGGGGACACCGACGAAGCGGGCGAAGCCGCCCTGCCCATGACCCTTGAAACCATCAGCTACACCCTGAACGACGAAGACGGAGACGGCGATCAGGATTTGGTGCGTGTCGTCGGAACGAGCCGGGTTGTTGTGGGGGAAAACATGGAGGCCCTGGAGTTCAACTACGTGCTTGACGATGGAAGCACTGTCTCCGTCCCAACGGATCGAGAACGTGTCATTGCCGTGCGCATGGCGCTTCTGGCGCGCAGCCGGACCGAAGACTCGGGTTTTTCCAACAGTGTAACGTACAGGGGCTACACCAGTACGTGGGGGCCATACAATGACGGGTATCGGCGTCGCCTTCTGAGACGAACGGTGCGCTGCAGAAATCGGGGGATAGACCAATGACGAAACCGGTGCGCTGCACTTCCATTGGACAGGACGAGGCGGGCATGACCCTCATTGAGGTGATGGTGGCTTCGGTTATTCTGTTGGTGGGGCTTCTGGGACTTGCCCTGATGCAGGTCCATGCCATGAAGGCAAATGCCCAGGCCCGCTCCATGACGGAAGCCGCCAATTATGCGAGCGACCGCGTGGAGCAGATCATGAGCGCTGTGTGGACGGAAGAGACCGTTGACAGCGACCTGGCCGCAAACGACCCGGACACGCCGGAAGACATGCATACGGCCACCGCCGACGGGTATACCGTCAACTGGGTCGTTACCGATGCCTCGGACAAAATGAGCAAGACCGTGAACCTCACGGTGCTCTGGACGGAAGAGGGGAAAACGCATCGGGTCTCCCAGGTGGTGGTGAGGACAATGCATTGAACATCCATATCATTCACAAACCTCTGGCGCGGAAAGGAGGGTGCATGACGAAGGGCAGAAAACGGGGCGCACACCCCTCGGGAGAGGAGGGCAGTGCCCTGCTCGTGGTTCTGGTGCTTCTTGTGCTGGTGACCGTTGTTTGCATATCGGCCATGAACAGCTCTGTCACAGAGTTGAAGATCGCCGGCAACGACAGGGTGAGCAAACGCAATTTCTATAACGCGGAAGCGGGCCTGTTCGATGCTGTGGCCATATTTGACCGGATCTATGCCAACGAGGCGGACTCGGACGGGAACCGGCTTTACCTGAAGGATTCCACCCACCTTCCCTTAAGGGACCGCGATCCGAGAAATGCCGGGGTCGAGTTTGCCTCTCCGGTGACAAATGATGCGGGGATCCCCGTGGCCTGGATCGAGGTGCGTGCCATTGTGCTGCTGGCCAACAAGCAGGCAAGCACGTTGTCGGCGTCTGCCGACGACATTCCCTCCGTGGCCCATATCGGGCCTGCGCCCAAGGGGTCTGAAAAGGGCGTGTACCGCACGCGGCGGTATGCTGTCACCGCCACAGCCATCGATCCCACGGTTTACAGTGCCGCCAATCCCAAGGCGTCGCTGACGGGCGTGGTTCTTCAGTGCGGCGTGGATATGCAGGAAGAGCTGGTTAAAGTGGAACATTTGCAGGGAATTTGATCCCACGGAGGAAACAATGAAATTCAGGCATGCTCTCATCTTGTGTTGGCTGGTTCTCACCTGCCCCCTGACCGCCCTGGCCGATGATGTCGCCATCTACGGCACCCAGTCCGTGACCATTGAGCCCAACGTGCTGATCATTTTTGACACCTCGGGCAGTATGTCTGAAACCGTCGAAGGCAGTGCCCCCTCCGACGGCGTCAGCGATACGTATGATCCGGGCACGGCCTACTCGGGTTCGCATCCGAGCAGGGCTGTCTATTACAAGTCCGGTTCTCGCTGGAAGTGGTACAGCAATGATGTGGACGACATCGGTAACGACGCCATCGAGGCAACCCTGTTGAGCGTCGGGTACGCAGAAGTGACCATGCGCTCGGGTCGGCGACAGTGGAAAACATGGATGCGCATCGGCAACTACAGGAATTTTCTGGAGCGGCCCGTGGCGTCTGACAGGACACGACTGGAAATTGCTCAGGATGTGGTCAAGGAGCTTCTCGCCGAGACCACCGGGGTCCGCTTCGGTCTGATGAAGCTGAACAGCTGCGACGGAGGTCGCCTCATCTCTTCCTGCGGCACGGACAATTCGGTCATCTCCTCCAAAGTCGATGACCTCACCGCCAATGGCGGCACCCCCCTTGCCGAAGCCCTTGCCGAAGCCGGGCTCTACTTTGCAGGAAAAACGGGCTATTTCAGCCACACGACGTCAAATTACGTCAGCCCCATCGAGTACTCCTGCCAGAAGAACTACGTGATCCTTTTTACCGATGGAGAGGCCACCTGCGACGAATCCAGTCTCCTCTACGGAAAAAACAAATATATGGGCAAGACCATCGGGGACTACGACGACGACGACCGGGATCTCAATGCCGACGGCAGTGTCCATCGTTACCCCTCGGACGACTCCTACTACGGGACCACCGATTTCCTGGATGACGTGGCCATGTTCCTTTACAACGAGGACCTGGTGAGCTCCATGGGGACGGGAACCTCTTTTGCCAAGCAGAATGTCATCACCCACACCATCGGGTTTTTCTCCTCTCGATCACCTGCTCAACCGGGCGGCCATTGAGCAGTAGAGTCTCCATACGGCCTCCAGGGCTTCGGATTTGAAGAGAGCTTCAGCAGATCATCAGCACCAAGTACGAAGAGTCCTCCACCTTCGTGGCTCCGGTGGTGCCGGTAAACCGGGAGTACCGGACGGCAGAAGCCGACTCCATTTACCTTGCCTTTTTCAAACCCGTTCAGGCTGGCGACTGGAAGGGGAACCTTAAGAAGTACACCCTCTCCGAGTCTGGCGATGTTCTGGATGCCCTGGGCAACAACGCGGTCAACACAGACGGCACCATGAAAGAGAACAGCAGGTCCCTCTGGACACAGGCGACAAGCGACGGCGCCGATGTGTTGAAGGGGGAAAGGAGGCAGCTCGCTGGAGTTCAGGAACAGACTTCCCGCAATTTTTATACGTATACGGGGGGCAGTGAAAAGAGCCTGACAAACACCGTCAACCGGTTTGATGCCTCCAATTCTGATTTACTGGATCTCGGGGTAACCACCGATGCCATTACCGCAGTGAAGGAGGGCGTTGGTGGGTGGCCCATCGGTTCCATTATTCATTCCGAACCGGTGGTGGTGCATTACTCCACCAGCTCGTCGGTGATCTATTTTGGCTCCAACGACGGGTTGTTCCGGGCCATCAACGACGCCAACGGGGAAGAACTCTGGGCCTTTGTTCCGCCGGGACAGCTGGATCGGCTGGATCGTCTGTCGGACAACAATTACGATTACTATGTGGACGGGTCTCCTTCTGTCTCCTACGGCAGCCTCATGAGCGGTACCACTCTGTTTTCACAATGCGTCTGGTGGGGGAACGCAGGGGCGGGTACAGGTATTACGCCCTGGATATCTCATCGTACAGTGAGCCAAAGTGGAAATATGAGGTGACAACGGCAGGGGGCGAAGCCCTGGGACAGACCTGGGGACGGCCGGCCTACTGCCGTATCAAGTTGAGCTCCACCACCGATGCCAAGGTGTTTGTCATGCCCGGGGGCTACAATCAGGTCAAGCAGGAGGCGAGCTCTGGCGTCGGCACCGTTCCGGAAATGGGCCGGGCTCTGTTTGCCGTGAAAGCCTCGGACGGAAGCTTTACCGGGCTTAAGGTCAACCACGGTAATTTCAACAAGATGACCCACAGTATCGTGGATCTGTATACCGTGGATACCGATGCCGACGGAATCACCACCCGCGTCTACGCCGGGGACATGGCAGGGCAGGTGTTCGTGGTGGCCGACGATGTGCTGGATACTGTAAGGGATGGGAGCCGCGTGGTGGAGGCCAAGGACCCGGACGGTACCTGGGCGTATCGGAACCGCTTGTTTTCGTGTAATTCCGGAAAGCTTTTCTATGCGCCGGTACCGGCGGAGGTGTCCGGGGTGGAGACTCTCTATTTCGGCACCGGGAACCGGGCCAACCCCCTGGGCTCCGAATCAAACCGGTTCTATGGGGTTCGGAACACCCTCTGGGACAGCGACTTGACGGACAGCGACCTGGTCAATGTCACCGATGAGTCTGCTTCGTACGCAGATGTCTTGAAAACCAAAAAAGGGTGGTATTTCAACCTTCCCAATACCAACGAAAAAGTGGTTTCCAGGGCCCTTGTTAATTCAGGTGTTGTGTATTTTACGACCTATACACCTACCTCGGAAAGCAGCTCCGATTCAGATGCGGATCCGTGTGCAGGGGCGGGGGCCCGCGGGGTCGGGCGCCTTTACGCGGTGAGCGCCTTTGACGGCAAGGCTGTGACCACCTGGGGCGGATCCACGAAGACTCGGTCCACTGAGCTTCCGGGGAACCTTCCCATCGCCAAACCCATATTCAACGGAACGAAGATCCAGGTGGGGCCCATGAGCTGGGACGCTGCCAAAGATGATCGGGTTGATTATTTTTACTGGAAACAAACTCTTTAGGAGACATCATGATGCTGAAACAAATCGGAGTTGTTCTCCTGGCGGCGGTTCTTGCAACTGCCGGTGCGGCCGCCTTTGCCTGGGCTGGGGATTCCCGTACCCTCGTTCTTGAGGTGCCTGCTTCAATGGATCCGGGGGGCAGCTCCAGGGTCTATGACGACAAGCGGGTGGTGGAAAAAAAGTCGGAAGTGATGGAGGTCGCGGCCGACGGCACGTGGATGCTTATCGGTGAGTCCACCTTTGTGATCGGTTCCTGGTTCCATGACGGCACCCGTACCAAGACGAAGCTCCTCGATGCGTCGGGGAATACGGCGAAGCTTTCTCGCTTCAAGCGTCGGGACCGTGTCTATGTTAAAGGCGTGGCCCGCAAGGACGGCACTCTTTTTGCCTATGTGATCCAAAAGCGATAAGACTTTGCTCTTTCAATTATGGGGGCGCGGGGGCCCGAACAATGGGCGGGCCGGGGCTTTTTGGCCGTGCGCCCGTGGGGTTGCCTTGCCGGGACGTATGGTCGGTGCTATAAAGGATGCTCTAAAACGCACGAGACACCACCTGCTCCGTTGGCCAGACGGCTGACGGGGCAGGTTTTCGACCATGACGACAGATGGGAGCCCCACCAGAATGTACTCCGAACGTTTCACGAAGCTGACCCCTTATGTTCCCGGCGAACAGCCCCAGGATCGCAGTTACATCAAGCTCAACACCAACGAAAACCCCTATGCCCCGGCACCGGGTGTGGCCGAGCACTACGATCCCTCTGCGATCTGGAAGCCTCCGTCGATATCCCGACCCCAATGCAGACGCCCTGTGCCGCCTCATCGCAGAGACCCACGGTATCAAGCGGGAGCAGGTGATGGTTGGCAACGGGTCCGATGAGATCCTCTCCTTTGTCTTTTTTGCCTTTTTCGATTCGTCGAAGGGGCCCCTTCTTTTCCCTGAGCATACCTACAGCTTTTACCCCGTGTACTGCGACTACTACGGCATCGACTACAAAAAGGTGTCCCTGGACGAGGATTACCTCGTCAACATCGATCGTTTTCTGGCTGAGCAGGGGTGCGGGCTTATTTTTCCCAACCCCAATGCCCCCACAGGAATGCTCCTTTCTCTGGATGAGGTGACGCGCCTTATGGAGCGCTGGCCAGAAGATCGCGTGGTGGTTGTGGATGAGGCCTACATCGACTTCGGGGGCGAAAGCGCCGTTGCCCTCATCGACCGGTTCCCCAACCTCCTGGTGGTGCGGACCTACTCCAAGAGCTACTCCCTGGCCGGAAGCAGGCTTGGCTGGGCCATGGGCAGCGAGGAGCTGATCCGGGCCCTTTATGCGGTGAAGGACTCCTTCAACTCCTACCCCGTGGACACCCTGACCCAGAAAGCGGGCATGGCCGCCATGGCGGACCGGGAATGGTTTGACGAACACCGCAGCCGGTCATGGCCGAGCGAGAACGTGTCTCCGAGGCCCTCTCCGCCAAGGGGTGGAAGGTGCTGCCTTCTGAAGCCAACTTTGTCTTTGCAGGGGCCCCGGACCGCGACGGCAAAGCCGTCTACGAAGGCCTAAAAGCCCAGGGCGTGTTGGTGCGTTTCTTTAACAAAGAGGGGCTGACCCCCTTTGTGCGCATCACCATCGGCACGGCCGAGGAGAACACGGCCCTTCTCCACGCCGTGGATTCCTTGTAGTGTGCTAATAAGTGGTTAACCTCAAGGGTACGGTTCATTTCCAAGTAGAGCCGTGTAACGATTTGCCTTCCCTCCCACCTTGGTATCAACTTTCGTATTCAGCGTATATAAAGCAACCGTAATCAACTCAGTTCAAGTTTGCCCCCAACAGCAATGTGAGGGGCAGCTTGAAACCTGACGGCGAAGGCAGGTATGGCGAAACGATTCATGCCATGGGTTTCGCGTGACGGTTGAGCTGATATAGTGGCCCGTCCCCGCAAGGGAGGCGGGTTTTTCATGTTCCATCACCAAAGGCTCAGGCGTTGCCCTCCGGGGCCGTGGTGAATCCGGCTGACCCCATGGACATTGTCTTGGGGCCCTGCCGTTTTTATGGCGTTTTCTGTGCCTGTCTGGTTTCTCTCCAAAACGTGACCTTTGTGGTTTCACGCCTGAAGTTCCTTCGGCCTTGGCCGGTCCCTTTCCTTTATGGTCCATACGCGGGCAAGAAATAAGGCATTGCTCCGGTGCGCCTGTCCGATACCCTTGAGCTTGTCTCTATCCGCTTTTTCTTCTTTTTTTTCTAACTGCGAAGACGCATGAAATATGCGGTTCTTGATTCATTTACTTAATCATTGGCTTCTCAAATAAGCCGTCTGAATCTCTTTTAAGTAAGAAAAATATTGTCAAACAAATTATTTGACTATAATAATAGTTTTAGAACTATCGAATGGGTTCATGACGATTTGAGTTATGGTAAATAACAAAGTTTCCTTCAAAGTAACATTCTTTAACGCTTAGTTTTCGTGCGTTTCTCGTGAATATCTGTTTTTATAATCGAATTAAATATAAGGCATGCCCTTGGAATACTTTCGGGGTGGAGAGGCGTTTATAATGAATGGGTTTGGGTTGTTTAAGAATGAGGAAAGGGCCACTGGCGGCACCACGGGTTTTACTTTATTAGAGCTGATGGTCACTGTGGCGATTGTCTCTATTCTTGCTGCTTTGGCTGCACCGCAGTTCGCTGCATGGGTTGAAACCAGCCGGTTGAAAAACGGCAGCGCCGATGTTCGCTCGGCGCTGGTGCTGGCCCGCTCCACGGCCATCGCGAAAAATGCATCTGTTGTCGTGGCGTTTACAACCGGGAGCAACAGTGGGTACACGGTGTTTGTCGATAACGGAAACCTGGTTCACGACTCGGGGGAGGACGTGGTGAAACAGGGGAAGATGCCGTCCGGCATTACCGTCGCGGAGACGGAATTGCCCGATGAAAAGGCCTGTTTTAACGCCCGAGGGCTTCCTGCCAGTTCGGGAATCATCTCCGTCACCAACACGGAGGGCGTCAAGATCCATAATGTGATCCTTGCAGCTGCCGGGGGGATGAAGTTGAAGCGGGGATTATGAAAGAAACGGCAGTGTCCTCAATCAACCGCAACCCTTTCAATGAACACCGGGCTTACGTTGCTGGAACTTCTCATTGCGCTGGCCATCGGCTCTGTGGTGATCTCGGCGGTCTATGCCGTTTATATCAGCCAATTGCACTCGGTAAATACCCAGGACAAAATTGTTGCCATGCGCCAGAATTGGCGAGCCGGTCACTATGTCCTGGGCAGGGAGCTGATGAAAGCAGGGTACTGCAGTAATATTGTCAGTGAATTTCAGCCCGGTTTTACTCGGGCGACCAAGAGTGCGTTGACCTTTACCTATGTTGAAGAAGGAACGGATAACCTGATCCCCGTGGCATTTGATCTCGTTGCAGACGACGGGGTAAAGCGCATTGTCCGCACCGTTTCCGGGGTGGCGGCACCCATTGCCGAAGATATTGAAACCCTTCAGTTTATCTATGTACTGAAAAGCGGGAGCACCACCTGGGCACCCGAAGCCAAGCACCTGAATGACATTCGAAGCATCAGGGTAACCATCGTGGCGAGAACGGAAAGTTCCGTGGCTGACTACCCGACACCCACCGCCTTTGCCCTTCCTTTTCCGGACGATCATACGGAAAACACCCTGAATTTCTCTTCTGACGGGGTCTATCGGCAAATGGTCACGGGGGTCTTCAATTGCCGGAATATGTAAAGACAAATAGAAAGGTGATGCGATCAATGATGGAGACGATACCGTGTCGGCCCACAAACGCGAGTTCCCATGGCTCCTCATGGGCTGCTGACGGGTTTACCCTCATCGAAGTAGTGGTCGCACTGCTTATTCTCGCGGTGGGTATCCTGGGAGCGGCATCCATGCAGATTACTGCCATTAAAGGCAACGGGACGGCCTACAAAATCACCGAGGCCTCCATGGTCGCTTCCGAGCGTGCCGAACAGCTTCTGGCCCTTGATTTCGGCTCAGCCGACCTTGCGGACGGCTCAGAAAAGGTTAATGGGTTTGGGGTGGAATGGGTTGTTGTTTCGCCGACAACCGATCCCGACAGGCGGGATATCACGGTGACCGTTGCATGGAAAGAGGGGGACAGGGCCCACTCCTTCGATTATCGGTTTTTAAAAGCCCGGGGTATTTGACCCCTCCAAAAGCCATTGTGTGTATAGTGCCATCAAGCACATGGACCATTTATTTGAATCGGGAGAATTTGATGTGTTGCAGGTATGTCCATGGGGAAGGTGAGGAGGGATCGGTCCTCCTCATTGCGTTGGTCGTTCTTTTTCTGGTTGCTCTGTTGGGGGTCAATGCGCTGACAACAACCCAGACCGAGCTCAAGATTTCCGGCAACGATCAAAGCTACACCCGGAATTTTTACCGGGCGGAGTCGGCCATCAAAGAGGCCGCACTGGCCCTCGAACATGCAGATGACGTCGATCCGGCCACGGCCGGGTTGTCGTGGCTCTCCGACGGAATCAATGAGGAGACGTGTTTTAAGCCGGAACAGGACGCATGGCAAACCTCAGGATCGGATACCAACGCTGCGGTGTCCACATTCTATACGGACGGAAAAGCCGAATTCTGCGGTTTGCGCATGGGGGTGGCTTCTGGCTCCAGCCTGGATATGACCTCCCCGCTCAAATGGGAATACGTGATTTACGGACGTTCCGTGCTCTCCTCCGGTAAGGTCGAGATGGCGGCGGGCTATTGTAAAAAGACGAATTGACGGAGGGGATGCATGGGGTTCGCTGATATTTGGAAGGCTTGCAGGAAGATGGCTCAACGATGGTGTTTGCCGGTTGTTTTGGGTGGCCTGCTCCTTTGTGTGATGGGGGGGAGCGCTTCGGTGGACGCTGAAACGGGTTTTGCCGATGTCATCGCCCATGCCCACGATCTGGGCACGTTGACCGATGCAGGTATCGTGAGGGATGGGGTTCTTGAGCGTCGAGAGGACTGGTTGGGGCTTGATGTCTTTGACAGGGATTACTACAGGTTTTCCGTCAATACCCCCGGGACGGTAACAATATATTCTGTGGTCCCTGTATCCAATTCGGGCCTTAGGACCGTGGGGTTTCTCTATCGTACGAACAACAATGATTCGATGATCGTGAATGACAATTACGATGGCTATAAAGACAATTTTCGGATTGAGCGGTATTTGGGCTCAGCCGGTTCGTACTATACCATGCTTCGCGGGGTAAAGAAGAAAAAGAACATCGGTGCGTACCGACTGGTTCTGGAGTTTGAACCGGATGGGCCGACGCATTACCGGGACAGTGACGGAGACGGATGGGGTGACCCGAACATTACCACAGCTTCCCCATCCGGTGGCGGGTGGGTGACCCAGTCCGGTGATTGCGATGACACGAACCCCGCGATTCACCCGGGTGCCGAGGACAATCAGTGCGACAACATGGACAATGACTGTGACGGCCTCACGGACGAGGACGCCCCGGATTCGGCCAAGGTCCTCTACTATGACGACATGGATGGTGACGGGTATGGTGATGCCGATAACACGCATCTTGCCTGCACCATACCCGAGGGGGCCGTGTCGGTCGTTCCGCCGCGGTGATTGCGATGATTCGGATTCATCCGTCAACCCCGATGCCATCGATATCTGCGGGGATGGTGTCGATCAGGACTGTTCCGGCGCGGACAGGGTCTGTGGCACGAGCACGGTGTGCGTGGACATCGCTGATGCCCCGTTGACGACCCAGGTTGCGGCGGCGCCCCCGTTGGTGATGTTTCTCCTTGACGACTCGGGGAGCATGAAATTCGATATTATGTGCGAGACGGGTGTCTTTTATCGCAAGATTTCTTGGGGGAGCAATTGGGCCCAGTACGTGTCCCAGGCGAAATCGTACTGGAAAACCCAGTGGGCCGGGTACAACAAGGTTTATTACAACCCGGAGGTGACCTACACGCCCTGGCCTCTGCATACCAATGCCAACCCCCAGAGCACGAGAGAGCATCCCTACTTTGATGATGGAACCCGTGATATGGATGCTGCCGGTAATTTCGCCGTGATTGATGACGTGGATTTAAGTTATGCCCACTATTATCAGACTTCCGGTGACAAGGTGTATCTCGTCAATCTGAGTGGTGGGAGCGCAAAGTACTACGAGGTGACGGATTTCGGGGAAGACAACTATTATCAGGTCGCTTCGTTGACGCTTCTCAACTCCGTGCCTTCGGCCATCGCCGTTACCGATTACCAGGCTGCCCTTCAGAACATGGCCAACTGGTATCAGTACAGCCGAAACCGAGAACTTGCCGCCAAGTCGGCGGTAGCCCAAGTAATCAGCGAGGTCAGCGGGGTCAAGGTGGGGCTTTACGCCATCAACACCGGGGCGGTGTCCGGGGTAAAATCGATTCATGTCGATGGAACTGACCTGACCGATACCCTGCTGCAAAAGCTTTATGCCATAAAATCCGGAGGAGGGACCGAGCTGAAAAATGCCCTTCTGGTTCAGAGCGTGTTACGACAAGGCCTGGGGAGGAGGGCTCGGGGCGTCCCCCTTTGACACCGAGGAGGTCGGCGGGACGTGCCAGAAAGCATTCACCATCGTGATGACCGATGGGTACTACAATGGGGATTTTGACTATTCTGTGGGCAACGCAGACAAAAACTCCACATCCGATACGTCCACCTGGGACGGGGTGCCGTATGCCGATGAATCGTCAAACACCCTTGCCGACATCGCCATGCATTTTTACGAAAGGGACCTGCGCACCGACCTGGCTGACAACGTGCCGACAACCGTTAAGGGTACCGCACGGCACCAGCACATGGTGACCTATACGGTGGCCTTCGGGGTTTCGGGGACCTTGAAAGCAAGCGCTTACGACTGTCCGACGAACTGTCCGGGTATGAAGGATGAACTGGCATGGCCCGCCCCCACATCGGACAAGACAAAAATTGATGATTTGTTCCATGCAGCGGTCAACGGCCGGGGAAAATTCATGACAGCCGGGAATAGCGAGGCCCTTGCCAACGCCCTGGTGAGTGTGATCGGTGATATCCAGAACCAGGTCATGAGCGGGGCGGGTGTGAGCATGAACTCCCAGGAACTGAAACAGGATACCAAGTTGTACCAGGGGTATTTTGATTCGTCGAACTGGACCGGGAACCTGAAAGCCTTTGACCTGGGAACGGATTCAGCCGGGAAGCTGACCACCACCAAGGCCTGGGACGCCCAGGAGGTGATGGCGGCCAAGTCCCTGACCTGGTGGGACTCATCGCGATGCATCCTCACCAATGGGGAGAGCGGCAGCACGGCATTTCGGTACGACAACCTGTCCGATGCCCAGAAGGAGTGCCTTTCCCAGGGCATTTTGGATTTTGTCCGGGGTGACTCCAGCAGGGAAAAGGCCAAAGGCGGAACATATCGCGACCGGGACGGGCTTGTGCTGGGTGATATCGTCAATTCGTCGCCGACGTATGAAAACGGCGTGGTCTACGTGGGCGCAAATGACGGCATGCTCCACGCCTTTGATTCTGCCGACGGCAACGAGCTCTTTGCCTACATACCGTCCTTTGTCACCGAGAACCTGGCCTACCTCGCCGATTCCGAGTACACCCACACCTATTTTGTGGACAACACCGTTGAAATCCGAACCATCAAAAACGGCATATCCGCAAAGACCTGGCTGGTGGGTGGGCTGGGCAAAGGGGGCAGGGGGTATTATGGCATGGACATCACCAACCCCACGAAAATTTCAGAACATCAGATCCCCGCAATCTGGGAGTATCCGGCCTATGGCAATACGGATTCTGACATGGGATTCAGCTACAGCGCGCCTGCCATCGTCAAGGCCAATACCGGTCAGTACATCATTCTGGTCGGCAACGGATACGACAGCCTGAACGGAAAGGCCGTTTTGTATGCGTTAAACATGAACGGTTCTCTGTTTACCACCATTGGCACCAACGAGGGCAGCGCTGTGCCCGCCGATGAAAAATGCAATGGCCTGAGTTCTCCGGTGCCCATTGATACGGATTTTAACGGTACCGTGGATATCGTCTATGCAGGGGATATGCTGGGAAACCTGTGGAAGTTCGATCTTTCGTCCTCAAGTGCCGTGGCCTGGCATGTTGCCTACGGTGGTCACCCCCTGTTTACCGCAAAAAACAAGGACGGTGAGATACAGCCCATTTTAGGAAAACCGGCCGTCATGTCCCATTGTGACAGAAACCGCAAAGGGGTCATGGTCATTTTCGGGACCGGTCGTTACCTTGCCAATGAAGATCCCTCCAATACGGACACTCAAAGCATCTACGGCATCTGGGACTGGGCGGATGAGTGGGAATCTCCGGATTTCCGATATCTGGGATCATTGCAGCAGCCCACAAGCTACGCCGCCGATCGGACCCTTTCGCATTTTACAGACGCCACCTTATTAAAGCAGTCCGTGACATCATCTGCTTCGTCTGCCTTGCTCCACTCAACCTCCCACGACATTGACTGGCTGGTGCCCGAAGAGTGGGTGAAGGCGGGAGCTTACGAGGGCGGGACCCATGTGGGATGGTTCCTGGACCTGCCGTTGACCGGTGAGCGCGTGGTGACCAAGACCCAGTTGCTCGACGGCAAAGCCATCGTGGCCTCCATCGTTCCCAAGCTCTCTCCCTGCACGGCAGGGGGCGGGTCCGTGTTTTACACGCTCAATGCCTGCGATGGGTCTCAGCCGGACGAACCCTTTTTTGATTCCGATGGCGACGGGGATGTGGACGATGCCGACGGCACGCTTTCGGGCAGGCGGTTTAAAGATGATATCTATTACTCCCCTGCGATTCTGAACCGCAAGGGCAATGCCACGGACGTCCTTATCTATGGAGAGGATGACGGGGCCGGAACCGCGCAGTCCATGGCCATCGAAAAAGAAGTGCTGGGGCTCTATTACTGGCGGTTTGTCGACTGATGTTACAGGGTTTTCATGGGGGCTCAGCCCCCCATGTCGTCACCAATGCAAAGGATTTCTAAAAGAGGATACGATCATGAAGAAATCGGTCGCTTACGTCATGGCCCTTGCGTTTTTTGTTGTGGGGTTTTATTCGAACGGGGTTTTTTCTCCGGGGCTGGCCTGGGCTCGGAAGTCACAGGGTGAGAACGTCATGGCCTACGTGAAAAGTGTAAGCGGAGGATGGTACACAGGAAAAATTGATTACATCGATGCCTGGATTGTCACCATGGGTGATGTGAACCACTCCTTTGCCAAGGATGTCCTTTTTGTGTCAAAGGACGGATTTAAGGTTTCCAGGCGAAATTTTCATAAAGGGGATACAGTGAAAATGCTTCTGGACTCACATTTTGAATGCTCTATTTTGCTTAAACTATAAGCCCTCTTTGACCAGACCTTGCCTCCGGCAAGGGTGCCCTCTGAGTCGGTTTACCTCCTTGGTCAAATGGTAAGGTGCTCCCGTTTCCAACCGCGCCTGCCATTTGACCTCCCCACCTTATTTTTTACCCCCTCTCTTTTCATTCATTTAGCCCGACTATTTCACGAGAAAACCATCGGATCGAAGCAATGGCACCTTAATTATTAATGAGGTGGTATCGTGAAATGTCCGGGATAGAGAAAGGCCGCAAGGGTTCAAAAAAGAAAAGGGGCCTCCACCGGTTTCCCGGGAAGGCCCCTTTTCTCTTTCACTTCTCTATGGGGATAGAAGAAAGTGTGTCAGTGTTCTGAGATGTGTATGAAAATCAGGAGGGGATAGTTCGATTCGTTGCGGGATGGGGACCCCGCAAGGTCTCGAAGCCCGGTCCGCGGAATGGGGACTCCGCGGGCCGGACGCTCCTGGGTTTTCCTTTTTGGGTTGAGGCTATACCGCCTCGGTGGCGTCGAAGATCTCCTTGTCGAACTCGCCTTCGCTCTTGGCAACGATCAGGGAGGTCATGGCGTCGCCGGTGACGTTGACACTGGTACGTGCCATGTCGAGGATTCGGTCGATACCCGCGATGAGGGCGATTCCTTCCATGGGCAGGCCGATGGAGGAGAGGGTCACCGAGAGCATGATGAGACCCGCGCCGGGTACGCCGGCCGTTCCGATGGAGGCCAGGGTGGAGGCGAGGATCAGGGTGATGTAGTTGGACATGGTCAGGTCGATGCCGCTGGCCTGGGCCACGAAGAGAGCGGCCACGCCCTGGTAGATGGCGGTACCGTCCATGTTGACCGTGGCGCCCATGGGAAGAACAAAGCTTGAGACGCTCTTGGAGACGCCCAGGTTCTCCTGGGTGCAGCGGATGGTCACGGGAAGGGTGCCGGAGCTGCTCGTGGTGGTAAAGGCCACGGCCTGGGCGTCAACGATGCCCTTGAAGAACTTGGCGGGGCTCAGGCGTGCAACAAGGCCGACGCCGGAACCGTAGACAAAAATAACATGGACAATGGCGCCGATGTAGACTGCCAGGATCACCTTGAGCAGGGGCAGCAGCGTGGATGCGCCGTACTGTCCCACCACATAGGCCATCAATGCGAAGACGCCGTAGGGGGCGAATTCCATGACAATGGCGGTGAGGGTGTACATGATCTCTGCCACGGATTCGCAGAGTTTCTTGAAGGGCTCAGCCTTCTCGCCGGTGATGTTGATGGCGATGCCCAGGAAGATGGCAAAACAGATGACCTGAAGCACATGGCCGCTGGAGAGAGCGCCCAGGGGGTTCTTGGGAACGATGGACACCAGGGTATCGATGAAGGGGGGCGCCTGCTTGGCGGAGACGGCCTGTCCCATGTCGATCATCATGCCCGCGCCGGGCTGGAGGATGGTGCTCACCAGGAGGCCGATGCAGACGGCAAAGGCTGTGGTGACAAGGTAGATGGCCAGGGTCTTGAGGCCGATGCGACCCAGCTGCTTGCTGTCCTTGAGGCTGGTCATGCCAACGATAAGGGACGAGAAGATAAGCGGGATGATAAGCATCTTGATGGCGTTGATAAAGAGCGTGCCGATGGGTTTTACCAGTGCCGCTTTTTCCTGAAAGATAAGTCCGGCCACAATACCTAAGCCCAGACCGATCATGATTTTCATCCAAAGTTTCATATGTCCCCCTGCCTGTTACACGTTACGAGTTCTGGCGACCCCCGGAAAGCAATGACACAACGGTGCACAAGTGAGCGCTTTCGAAATCCGAATTGATTTTAAGGGCAGCATTCCATCCTGATGACCGGAGAAACGGAAAACGCAAATAAACCGTGACTCCGGTGCTGAGTCAGTTTTTTTAAGAGCAAGGTCGGTGCCAAGATATACTAATTTTCGTAACAAACTGATTGAATGGATAAAATGTCTTATTTTGAGGGGCTTCTAATATGCGTGAGGGGCTATAACCAAAGGAATAGATGGTGGCGGCAGATTGTGGAAAAGCTCAAAAAACAGGGGAAGACTTTCTTATATAACAAAAGTTATGGCTATAATTTTGGTTATACCCCTTTAGGGCAGGTCTTCAGGCAACGCGCATCGATTCCTGTTTTTTTGCTTCTTAAACCCTTTCTGCCCGGAGGCGATGGGGCCATTGCTTACTCATCCTGCTTTTCCCTGAGCTGCTTCATGCGCTTGCTCAAGGCTGGTTGAGAAATCCCGAGGATTCGGGCCGCGATGCTCTGGTTGCCTTCGGCCCGGTCCATGGCCTCCATCACCAGGAGGCTGGATGCATCGGCCAGGGTGGGCAGGGGGTCCAGGCCCGAAAAGGGGTTGCCGTCCGCTTGCCTGGAGACAGCCTGAGCGTCGGGGTGGTGCGGAGCATGTCCTTCCATGGCCTCTTTAAAGGATGCCATGGAGAGGGTGCCGCCCCCATGGCGGGCCACGGCGTCAAAGACCATGGATTTTAACTCCCGGATGTTGCCGGGGAAGTGGTAGGTGGCCAGGAGGACCGGCAGCTCCGGGGGATAGGCCGGGACCTTCTTGCCGGTCTCTTCGGCGGCCATGGCAAGGAAAGTGTCCAGAAGGACGGGAATGTCGTCTTTCCGCTCCCTTAAGGGGGGCATATGGATGTGGTGTGTCTGGAGACGGTAGAAGAGGTCCTTGCGGAAGCGTCGCTCTTTGCTCTCTTTTCCTTTGATGGTGAGGTCCTGGTGGGTGGAGCAGACCACCCGGGCGTTGATTTTTTCCGAGTGGTCGCTTCCCACCGGGGAGAAAATCCGTCCTGGAGCAGGCGAAGCAGCTTCACCTGGGAGGGGGCGGAGAGGTCGCCGATTTCATCCAGGAAAAGGGTGCCCCCCGAGGCTTTTTCCACCATGCCTGCACGCCGTGCATCGGCTCCGGTGAAGGCGCCCCGCACATGGCCGAAGAGGGTGTCGGAAAAAATGGTGTCGTCCAGCCCGGCCACGTTCACTGCCACCATGGGGCCGGGTGGGTTGCAGACGCGGTGGATGGCCCGGGCCACGAGCTCCTTGCCCGTTCCGCTCTCTCCGGTGATGAGGACCGGCTGGCGGGAGCTTGCAAGGGATTCGATGTAGCTGAAGATGGAGATCATGTACCGGTTGGCCGTGGCGATGTGGCTGAAGGCCTCGGGGTTGCTCGGGGCCTTGCTGATGGTGGAGCGGATGGCCCGGTTTTCCCGTTTCAGCTCCCAGAGGTTCACGGCGTTTCTCACCGTGGCCACGATGCGTTCCTCGGCGCCGGTTTTGACGATGTAGTCGTTGGCGCCCATCTTCATGCACTGCACGGCAAGGCTGACCTGGTTCATGCCGCTGACCACCACAATCACCGTGTCCGGGGACTCTTCCCGGATGACGGAGATCAGCTCTTCACCGGGGATGTCGGGCATCATGAGGTCCAGGAGCACGATTCCGATCTCTTCCTCGGCCAGGATGTCGCGCACCTTGCGTCCGTCACTGAGCTTGCGCAGGTTGGTGAACCCGGCGCGCTCCAGCAGGAGCCCCAAGCTGCGGAGCCACGAGGGCTCGTCATCAATGAGGAGAATGGGGAAATCGTGGGTCAACACACCGGTCATGGGTTACTCCTTGTCCAGGGCGGGGAGTTCAAGGGTGGCGGTGGTGCCCCGGCCCGGCTGGGATTTGAAGGTCAGGTTGCCTTCATGGTTTCTGACAATGCCCGCTGAGACCGACAGCCCGAGGCCGGTGCCGCCCACCGACCGCTTGGTGGTGAAAAAGGGATCGGTGAGGTGGTCCAGATGCTCTGGGTCGATGCCCGAGCCTTCATCGGTCACCGACAGGGTGACGATGCCTTTGGCCGGGTCGCTGTCTGTTTTCAAGAGGATGGCGGATTCCGTTGATTCCAGGGCCTGGCAGGCATTGAGCAGCAGGTTGATCACCACCTGTTCAATGCGCTGGGGGTTGGCCTGGATGGGGGGAAGGCCTTCACGGAGTTCCACGCCCAGGTGGCGGGTGGCCTTCTCCACGGTGGGCCGGACAAGCCTCAGGGCATTGACGGCGATGGTGTTGAGGTTGGTCTCTTCCTTCTCATCGTCGCTCTGCCTGGAGAAATCCCGGAGGTCCTCCACAATGGTTTTGATGTGGCGGGCGGCGTCGTTGGTCTCGTCCAGGATCAGGGGGATCTCGTCTCGCATGCGGGAGTAGGGAAGGCCCGCCACCTTGAAATCGCCGTGTTCCCTGTAGTGCTGCTCCAGCACGGGGTGCATCTCCTTGAAGGCGGCCACCAGCAAGGGGATGTTGAGCAGGAGCAGGCCGTTGGGGTTGTTGAGCTCGTGGGCGATGCCCGAGACCAGAAACCCCAGGGAGGTCATTTTATCGGCCTGGAGGAGCTGCTTCTGCCGGGTCTCCAGCTCCCGGGTGCGCAGGGCCACCTCCCGTTTGAGGGTCCGGGACCACAGGATGTTGCCGATGACCACCATGGCCATGAAGGTGAAGAGCAAACCGGCTGCGATGATAAGCTTTCGGGTGGGGATCCCCGGGGAGAGGACCCCGAGCCAGCGGTTGTGGATCTCCCGGAGGCGGCCGGTTTTCTTCAGGATGGCAAGGCCCTCGCTGATCTGCGCCATCAGCTCGGTGTTGTCCTTTAAGGTGGCGTAGCAGTAGAGCTGCACCGCCACGGGGTTTCCACGCTTGCGGATGTTGGAGAGCTTGTGTTCCCGGATGTAATAGAGACCGGGCAGGTTGGCCACAATGGCGTAGTCGTAGGCGCCGGACGCCACCATGCGCAGGGCGTCGGTCTGGTAAGGAACGGGCACCGGGGTGATGGACAGGGGGCTCTGCCTTAAGGTCTCGTGCATGATCCCGTCATGCTGAACAAGGACCTGCTTATACGCCAGGTGGGAGAGGCTGCCCACCCCCAGGGTCTCTTCCCGGGTAAAGATGGAGTGGTGGATCAGGGTGTAGGTGGTGGAGCTGCAGGTACCGGCGTGCCCGCTCGTCCGAGTAGGAGATGCCCTGCATCACATCCACCTCTCCTTTTTTAAAGGCCTCCATGATCTCTTCCCAGGGGCCCAGGCGAATCTCGATCTCCATGCCCATGACCTCGGCAAGAGCCCGGGTCAGCTCCACGGTAAAGCCCGTGGGGTTCCCGTCCTGATCCAGGAACTCGTAGGGTGGGTACTGGGCGTCTCCCCCGAAGACGATGCGCTCCGGGGGAGCTGCCTGGGCCAAGGTTCCGGCCAGGAGCAGGATAAGACACGCCATGGAAAAGAGACCGCGCCGAATCATCAGCTCTCCTCTTGTCTCCCCGTGAGGTGGCCGTCGGGGGTGACGGATTTCAGAATCACCGGCACCAGCTGGTTCATGAGGCTGTCGTCCCCTTCAAACTGCACCGGGATGTAGTTTGAGGTCACCCCTTTGAGAAGGCCCGTCTGATGGTCCCGCTCCCGTTCCACAAGGACCTCGGCGCGGGTTCCCACGGCCGCTTCCATGAACCGTTTTTTTGCGGCCTGGCCGATGGCGCGCACGCGTGCCGTGCGGTGCTTCATGGTTTCTTTGTCGAGGCGTCCGTCAAAGGTGGCCGCAGGGGTCTTTGCCCGTGGGGAGAAGGGAAAGACATGGAGATAGGCCAGGGGCAGGGACTCTAAGAATGCGCAGGTGTTCTCGAACTGCTCTTCGGTCTCACCGGGAAAGCCGATGATGACGTCCGCGCCGATGGCTGCCGACGGGGAAAGAGCGTGGATCCGGGTTACCAGCTCGCGGAAACGCTCGGTGGTGTATGGGCGCTTCATGCGTGAGAGCACGGTGTCGTCCCCGCTTTGAAGGGGAATGTGGACATGGTCGCAGTAGAAGGGGGACCCGGTGATGATGTCAATGACCTCGTCGGTGATCTCCATGGGCTCCATGGAACTCAGGCGGACCCGCTTCACCGCTTTTTCCTCTTCCAGGCGTTTGAGCAGGGCGTAAAAGCTGGTGGGGGGGGTGAGGTCCTGGCCGTAGCAGCCGATGTGGATGCCGGTGAGCACCACCTCCTGGTATCCGCGGGCTCCAAGGGACGCCAGCCGGGAAACGGCCTCGGCCATGGGCATGCTGCGGGAGCGGCCCCGGGTGTGGGGCACGATGCAGTAGGAGCAGAAGGCGTTGCAGCCGTCCTGGACCTTCAGCAAGGGGCGGGTGCGGGTGCCCAGGGCGTCTACGTCAATGCCCTTAAACTCGGTCTCCCGGCAGCTCTTGTTGCGGTCCTCGGAGAAGTGGGCCTCTCCTTTTTCAACGAGAGCGATGATCAGCTCGGGGAGCTTGTGTTTTTCCGTGTGGCTGATGACGGCGTCCACGCCGTCGATTTTTTCGATCTCTTCGGCTTCGGTCTGGGCGTAGCATCCGGTGACAACCATCTTGGCGGATGGGTTTTTCCGAATGGTCTGGCGGATGTGGTTCCGCGACTCCACCGAGGCTTTGCCGGTGACGGTGCAGGTGTTGATGATGCAGACGTCGGCGTCTGCGGGCTTTTGGGTTTCCTGCCAGCCCCGGGAGGTAAGGGCCATGCCCACGGCGTCGGATTCAAACCGGTTCACCTTGCAGCCCAGGGTGTTGATGAAATAGCGTGGCATAATATCGACCTGTGATGGTCGCCATGATCACATGGCGATGGTGTTTGGGTATAAAAGCGCAACGTGTCCCTGCATCGTCCGTTGGTCGGGCGTGCAAAGGGAAAAACGTCGCAGAAAAGCTGCCCCCCGGCAGAGCCGCCGGAGGTCATGTTGATCATTGTACTCAACTCATGATCTTTAACGGGTAATCCAGCCTCCGCCCAGGACCTCGTCCCCTGCGTAGAACACGATCCCCTGGCCCGGGGTCACCGCGGACTGCGGGGCGTCGAACATTACGGTGGCTCCCTCACGGCTCGGGTCCAGCTCGATGCGGCAAAGGCTTCCCTTGTGGCTGTAGCGGATTTTGCAGGTGGCCTCAAATGAGTCACTGGCCGGTGGGCGGATCCAGTTGATTCGGGCCACCGTGCAGGCCTCGGACAAGAGGTCCTCTTTTTTGCCCACCACCAGGCGGTTTGCCTCGGGCTCCAGGGCCAGGACGTAGTAGGGGTAAGGACCCGGGCAGTTGATGCCCCGGCGCTGGCCCACGGTAAACCCGTGGAGGCCCAGGTGTCGCCCGACCTCGGTGCCGTCCGGGGTGACGATGGGGCCCGGCTCCATGGCAAAGCCGGGGCGGGACAGGAGAAAGGCTTTGTAATCGCCGTCCTGAATAAAGCAGATATCCTGGCTCTCTCCCTTGGCAAAGGAGGTAAGCCCTTCCAGAGCGGCCTCTTTCTTGATCTCTTTCTTGCGCAGGCCTCCCAGGGGAAACACGGCCTTTGCAAGACGCTCCGGCGGCACCATGGCAAGGAAATAGGACTGGTCCTTGAAAGGGTCTTCCCCTTTTAAAAGGTGAAGGCCGCCATCTTCGTCGGTGCGGGTGCGGACATAATGGCCAGTGGCAAGGTCCCGGGCGCCTAAGGATTCGGCCACGTCCAGGAGGTAACCGAATTTGACCGTGGGGTTGCAGAGAAGGCAGGGGTTGGGGGTGAGCCCGTCCCGGTACGCCTTTTCAAAATGGGAGACCACCTCTGCCTCGAACCGATCTCTGATGTCGATGATGTGGATGGGGATGTCGAGCTGCTCCGCCACGTGGTTCATGGCGGGAATAGCCACCCGGCAGCTTTCCGAATGAAGGGTCAGCTGCGGGGACGGGCTTACGGCCTGGTGCGCCGACCTTACGGGCTCGTAGCCGGTTATAAAATGGATGCCGACCACCTTGTGGCCTGCCTTTTTGAGACGCCAGGCCGCATACAGGGAGTCGATGCCCCCGCTTACTGCGACGGCTGTGGTGTGGCTGTTCATCAGAAGAAATTCTTGTCCTTGGGATTGGCCTTCATGGCGTTGGACGGGCAGGTGGGAACACAGAGTTCACAAGCGCTGCATTTTTCAAGGTCGAAGATCACCTCCATGGAGGGACGCTCGATGGCCAGTGCCCCGGTGGGGCAGACGGCAGTGCAGGCCCCGCAGTGGGTGCATCGTGCCTCGTCGCGGGTCACTTCCTGATCCGAGCGGCTCACCTTGATGCCCTTGCTTTTCAGGTATTCCAATCCGTTTTTGAAGTTTTCCCGGGTGCCCTTCAGCTCAAGAACCATGATCCCTTCCCGACGGGGGAAGATGTTGGCATGCAGGATGGCAAAGGTCAGTTCATAGTCTCTGGCAAGGTAGCAGACCACCGGCTCTGGGGAGGCCTCCTTGGGGAACTTAAGAATCAATATTTTTGATTGCACGGGTCGGGTCTCCGAGGTTGTTGCTCTGGTAAAAAAGTTCACCGGCGAATCGATTTCGGTTCACACCGGCTCATGGGGACGCGACTATTCCCGCAGACCAGATGGGCCTCATGCCCTTCGGATGCCCAGGGTAATGGGGTCGGTCCCTGATTGTAAAGCTCTCTATCGTACCGGGTCTGGTGGGGGGTGTCAATATCGCCACGGCCTCCCTGTGTCGGCTCAATGCTCATATGTTCGGCTGTATGTTGAGTTTTGTAGTCGTTGTTTTTTAAGAAAACAATTTCTGGTATTTATTGGGCAAATATCGGTCATGGGGGTGTGAAAAGTGTTTACAAGCACAGGGCCCTTGGGTTTAATAGAAATAAGGTGCCGTTTTTGACTGCGGCTCCAGGCTGAAGCGTCCCAAACGGCAACCCCCCATTACCCCAACGGCTGTGTTTGCATGAGACGTATACCCATCCGGATTTTCATCTTTCTTTTTGTCTCCATTATCATTGCGATTTCTTCCATCGGCACCGGGTTTGTCCTGATGCGCGAGGCAGAACACTCCCTGCTTCAGGAAAAGCAGCGCAAGCTCTTCGCCCTGACCCGCATGCTGGACGCCAGTCTGGCCGGATCCTTCGAATCCATCCTTGAGGCCGATGGCCTGACCACCGTTTCCCGGGCCGCCCGCATCGGTGCCCTGAACCGACGGCTCAAGGAGATCACGGATCGGGTGGCCCTGTCCGAGCCCGGCGTGGGGGTGGGGTACTACTCACGGGACCTGGACGCCATCATCACCTACGGTCCCAGCAAAACCCTGGGCCACAAAGTGGGGCAGAGCATCAGCGCGGATCACAAGGGGCGGTTTGTCATGGCCACGGGCATGGCACGGGTACAGACCGCCGCCCTGGTCCGCGGTGAGATCATGAACTGCATGCTCCCCATCAACAGGGACGGTGAGGTCATCGGCTACATCTGGGCCAACGAGCTCATGGACGACATCAACGACCAGATCCGCAAGATGCTCTATCGTTTTTATGTGGCCATTGCCGCCGGTATCATTTTTTCCTTTGCCGGTACGGCGTTTATCGCCCATGCCGTGGGCCTGAGGATTCGGGAGATCAAGCGGGGCATAAAGGCCATTGAAACCGATGTAACCCATCGCATCGCACCCATGGGCGGGGAGCTGGGGGAGGTTGCCGTTTCGGTCAACGAGTTTGCAGAAGTGCTGGAGTCCAGGCGGCGCCTGGAAGAGCAGATGCAGAGAACAGACCGCCTGGCCGCACTGGGAGAGATTGCTGCCGGTGTGGCCCACGAGATCCGCAACCCCATGACCTCCATCAAAGGGTTTGTCCAGCTCATTGAAACCGGCATGGAGGCCGGTGACCCAAGGCGCAAATACACGGGCATTGTCACGGCGGAGGTAGATCGCCTCAACAAGATGGTCCGGGAGCTTCTCTACTATGCCCGACCGTCCGAATCCCTGAAGCTGGCCGTGGACATCAACGGCATCCTGACCGATACCCTGCTTCTGGTGAATCTCAACGCCAGCCGCCAGGATGTGCAGGTCGAGACCGTTTATGGCGAGGGCCTGCCCCAGGTGGTGGTGGACCAGGAGCAGATGAAACAGGTCTTTCTCAATATTTTGATCAACGCGGTGCAGGCGGTGGGACCCCGGGGGCATGTCCGTGTGGAGAGTTTGGTCGTTGACCGGGGCGTTGCCGTGGTGGTGGAAGACAACGGAAAGGGCATTGACCCTTCACAGGTCCCGCGGCTGTTCGACCCCTTTTTTACGACACGGAGCAACGGCACTGGCCTGGGTCTTGCAGTCGTGCAGAAGATTGTGGACCTCCATCACGGGGTGGTGGAGGTGGAGAGCCGGCCGGGCAAGGGGACCCGGTTTACGGTGGTGTTGCCTGTGAAGACCAGAGGGGAGGCCCATGGGAACGGATAAAAAACGCGTGCTGGTGGTGGATGATGAGGCCCATGTTCGGATTCTCCTGTGCGAGGTCCTTAAAATGGAGGGATTTGCCTGTGTGGATGCGGTCAACGGCAAGGATGCCCTGGCGCGCATGGAGGCGGAGTCGGTGGACCTTGTGCTCATGGACATCCGCATGCCGGAGATGGACGGCATGGAGGCCTTTCGGGTGATGCGGGACGCCTGGCCCGAGGTGCCGGTGATCATGACCACGGCCTTTGCCGGGGTGGACACCGCCGTGGAGGCCATGAAGCTGGGGGCGTACAACTACATCTCCAAGCCCTTCAACAATGAGGAGATCATCCTCAACGTCCGGCGCGCCCTGGAGATCCAGAGCCTGACCCGTGAGGTGGAAGACCTGCGGCGGGTGGTGAGGACCCGGTACTCCATCAACAACATCATCGGCACATCGACCGGTATGCAGGAGGTCTTCAAAAACATCGGCCGGGTGGCCCCCACCAACTCCACGGTGCTCATCCAGGGCGAGAGCGGTACGGGCAAGGAGCTGGTGGCCCGGGCCATTCACTACAACAGCCGTCGGAGCCAGGGCCCCCTGGTGAACCTCAACTGCGCCGCCATCCCCGAAGGACTCCTTGAGAGCGAGCTCTTCGGCCATGAAAAGGGCGCCTTCACAGGGGCGGTGGGACCCCATCCCGGCAAGTTTGAACTGGCGGCGGGCGGGACTATTTTTCTCGATGAAATCAGTGAGATGAGCCCGAACCTTCAGGCAAAGCTTTTGCGTGTTCTTCAGGACCGGACCTTTCAGCGCGTGGGGGGGACCCGGACCCTTGATGCAGATGTCCGGGTGATCGCGGCCTCCAACAAGGACCTTGCCGAGGCCATCCGCCAGGGGAGCTTCCGGGAAGATCTCTACTACCGCCTCAACGTGGTTCTACTGGATATCCCGCCGCTGCGGGATCGGCGGGAAGACATCCCCCTTCTTGTGGACCATTTTATTGCACGGTCCAACAAGGAGACGGGGAAACAGGTCCAGCAGATCTCCCACGGAGCCCTGGACCAGCTCATGGCCTATCCCTGGCCCGGGAACGTGCGTGAGCTCGAAAACGCCGTGGAGCGGGCCGTGGTCATGGGGCAGGGCGGGGTGATCATGGCCGAAGACCTGCCTGTCTCGCTCCGGGGCGGAACCTCCGGCACGGCAGGGCCCGGGGTGCCGGGGCAGGAAAGCTCCCTGAAGGAGAAGATGGACGCCGTGGAGGCGGACATCCTGCAACGCGCCCTGGACGACACCGGCTGGAACCGCGTGAAAACAGCCGACATGCTGAAGATGAGCCGCAAGGCATTGATTTATAAAATTGATAAGTACGGATTGACACAACACTGACGGTTCATCTCTTTTCGATCTCCTCTGCTTGACAGGGCTGTGTAAACCTTACACAGCCCTCTCCCGAAGTTTGCACACCTTTTCGATTTATCCTCCTGATCAGATACCTGGGCTATATCTGTATCCTTCATTAAACAGGGCTGTTGTGGCTGATGTTCACGGCTTGGCATGCATGGTGCTAACCCTGTGACAAGAGTTGGGTTTAACCGTGGGTGCGGCACCGTCACAAGGGTGTTTCGGGCCGCATCACAACAAGGGAGGAATCACCATGATAAGAGGTCTCGCTGCCTTTTTCAGCAAAATCGTCCGTCGCTGGCTGCCGGATGCGTTTCTGTTTGCCGCCATCCTGACGTTTCTCGTTTTTATCTTCGGTATGATCTTTCAGGGCCAGTCCCCTGTCTCCATGGTCAAGTACTGGGGGGAGGGGTTCTGGAAACTCCTCGCCTTTGCCATGCAGATGGTGCTGGTGCTGGTCACCGGCCACACCCTGGCACGGACTCAGCTGGTGGAGTCGTTTTTAAAGGCCATCGCAGGGGTTGCCAAAACACCGTCCCAGGCCATCACGGTGACCACCTTCGTGGCCCTGGTGGCCTGCTGGGTCAACTGGGGGTTTGGTTTGATCGTGGGCGCACTCCTGGCCCGTGAGATGGTCAAAAAGGTCAAGGGGGTCCATTACGGCCTTCTCGTGGCCTCGGCCTATACCGGTTTCATTGTCTGGCACGCCGGGCTCTCCGGGTCCATTCCCCTGAAGGTGGCCGATGCCAAGGGCTTCATGGCTCAGATCACCGGGGGCATGCAGATCCCCGTATCCGAGACGATTTTTTCCTGGCAGAGCCTTCTGATCTGCGTGATCCTCCTTGCCTCCCTTCCCATCATCAACCGAATGATGATGCCCAAGGCCGAGGATGTGGTGGAGGTCGATCCCGCCCTTTTTGCCGATGAGCACGAAGAGGAGCCCCTGAAGCCCCGGTCCGAGATGACACCTGCCGAACGGCTGGAGAACTCCATGGTGATCTCCATGCTCCTGGGCGCCATGGGTTTCGGATACATCATCTACTACTTTGCCACCGGCGGCAAGCTGGGGCTCAACAGCGTGAACCTCATCTTTCTCTTTGCCGGTATTATCCTTCACAAGACCCCGGCCAAGTATCTTCGCGTGATGAACGACGCCATCAAGAATACCGGCGGCATCGTGCTGCAGTTCCCCCTGTACGCAGGCATCATGGGGATGATGGTCCATTCGGGCCTGGCCGCCTCCATCTCCCAGTGGTTTGTGGAGGTCTCCACGGTCACCACCTTCCCCTTTTTCACCTACCTTTCCGCAGGCATCGTCAACTTCTTCGTGCCCTCCGGCGGCGGTCAGTGGGCCGTCCAGGGCCCCATTGTGATGCCAGCTGCACAAGAGCTGGGGGTTCCCCTGGGGAAAGCGGCCATGGCCATTGCCTGGGGTGATGCCTGGACCAACATGATTCAGCCTTTCTGGGCCCTGCCCCTCCTGGGGATCGCCGGGCTCACCATCCGGGACATCATGGGCTACTGCACCGTGGCCCTGCTCTGGGGAGGTCTTGTCACCTCGGTGGTGCTGATGTTCCTTTAACAACGCTTACGCTTCAAGACTTTGAGGACATATCTAACGGCCTTTGGAGGCATAACGATGAACAAGGTAAAGACGCTGGACCAGGCGGTCCGGAGCATAAAAAACGATGATGTAATTATGGTCGGCGGGTTTATGACCGTCGGCACCCCTGAGCTGCTCGTGGACGCGGTGGTGGCCAAAAACCTGACCGGCCTGACCATCGTCTGCAATGACGCCGGCGTCCCCGGGAAAGGGGCGGGCAAGTTCGTGCGCCAGGGGTCGGTGAAAACCTTTTACGCCTCACACGTGGGGCTCAATCCCGAGTTCGGCAAGGCCATGACCGAAGGCCGCATTGAAGCCGTCCTCGTGCCCCAGGGAACCTTGGCTGAGCGAATCCGTGCAGCCGGAGTGGGCCTCGGCGGCATCCTGACCCCCACGGGGGTGGGCACCGAGGTTGAGAACGGAAAGGAGAAAATCGAGGTGGACGGGCGAGCCTATCTTCTGGAGCCCCCCATCAAAGGAGACGTGGCCCTGATCAAGGCCCACAGGGCGGACCGGGCCGGCAACGTGATATTCCGCAAGTCGGCCCAGAACTTCAACCCCCTGATGGCCATGGCCTGCGAGTACGTTGTTGTGGAAGCCGAGCATATCGAGGACACCGGGACCATGGATCCCGACCATGTCATGCTTCCGGGGATTTTTGTGGACGCCGTTGTACAGGCAGGGGAGGTGTAAAATGGCTGATAAACCGACAGGAAGGGAACTCATTGCCCGGCGCATTGCCCGGGAATTCAAGGATGGCGACATCGTGAACCTCGGCATCGGCATGCCCACCCTGGTGGCCAACTATATCCCAGACGGTGTGGAAGTGCTCCTGCAATCCGAAAACGGGTTCATCGGCATCGGCCCGGCACCGGCGGAAGGGGAGGCGGATCCGGATCTCATCAACGCCGGGAACCAGCCCGTCACCATTCTGCCCGGAGGCTGCTTTTTCGACAGCGCCACCTCCTTCGGCATCATCCGGGGCGGGCACATCGACGCCACGGTCCTGGGGACCCTTGAGGTGGATCAGGAGGGCAACATCGCCAACTACATCATTCCCGGAAAAATGGTGCCCGGCATGGGGGGCGCCATGGATCTGTGCACCGGGGCAAAAAAGGTGATCATTGCAACGGATCACACCAACCGAAAAGGAGAGTCAAAGATCCTCATGCGGTGCAACCTGCCGCTCACAGCCGTTAAGGAAGCCAACCTGATCGTCACGGAGCTGGCCGTCATGGAGGTTGTCGAAGGCGGCCTCCTGCTCAAAGAGACCGCTCCGGGGGTCAGCGTGGAAGAGGTGCTCGCAAAGACCGAGGCCGTGCTGATTGTCCTGGATACCGTGGGGTCCATGGCCTGAGGACTCCCAGTCTCCCACCGGTAGGTCTCTGAAATCGGGGGAGCCCCAGGAGCGGGCTCCCCCTCCCATCCTCTCTGCTTTTGTTCTTTCACCGCTGTTTTTTCATCCTGACTTTCTGTTGACATTTCGCTATGAACGGATCATTTTGCAATGGCACACCCTAGTTATGGTGTGCCGTTCCCGGTTTTGAAGGGGCTGTGCCCGCTTCGGAGACAGCCCTTGCCTGCCTTATTTCCGCCAACCCTTTGGAAAGGATGTCAAACATGATGAAGAAGCATGTGGTGATTATGGCTGCTGCGTGTGTGGTGGCCCTTTTTGTTGCCTGCTCCGGTGACGGGAAGAAGGAGGAGGACACCCGGATGTACGATGCGCAGCGAGATGCCCTTGAGCAGGCCCGGGAGGTGGAATCTGTGTTGCAGAAGGCAGAGGATGAAAGGCGCCGGGAAATCAAGGAGATGGAAAAAGACCACTGAAGGCAATCTTGTGGCAAGTGGTGCGGCCGTAAAAGAAACAGACCTTAAGGAGGGAATATGAAAACGTGGGTGAAATGGGTTGCTGGTGTGATGTTTTTGAGTCTGCCCTTAAGGGCGGTTGCAGGCGAAAAGGCGGTGACGGCATTTGTCAGTATTCCGCCCCAAAAGGTCTTTGTGGAGCGCATCGGCGGGGATCGGGTTGAGGTAAAAGTGCTGCTTACCCCCGGGGAGAGCCCTGCCATGTATCGTCCCAAACCATCCGTGATAGCCGGGCTTGGTGGCGCAGACCTTTTTTTCCGCATGGGGGTTCCCTATGAAACCCACCTCATGCCCAAGATCACGAGCATGTCCGGAAACCTTCAGGTGGTGGATACCCGAAAAGGGGTGCCCCTGCTGGCCATGGCCCGTGATCATCATCACCATGACGGGGATCACCACCACCACCATGAGCACCACGAGGCATCGGGGCACCACGACCGCCACGATGAGTACGAAGGCATGGATCCCCACATCTGGCTGGACCCGGGCAGGGTTCGGATCCAGGCCGTGACCATGCGGGACGCCCTCATCGCCCTGGACCCGTCCGGCCGATCGGTTTACGAGGCCGGGTGTGCTGCCCTGCTTCAGGACCTTGACGCTCTGGACGCTCAGATTGCCCGGGCGCTTGCCCCCATTAAAGGTGAGACCCTTTACGTGTTTCATCCGGCCTTCGGGTACTTTGCCGATGCCTACGGGCTGGTTCAAAAGGCCGTGGAGGTTGAAGGGAAGAGTCCCAAGGGCAAGGCCCTTTCACGGTACATTGCACAGGCAAGGGCAGATGGGGTTCGCGTGATTTTTGTTCAGCCCCAGTTTGATCGCCACACCGCGGAAAAGGTGGCGGCCGCCGTTGACGGGGCGGTGGTTCCCCTGGACCCCCTGGCGGAGGATTACTTTGGAAACCTCGGTAAAATTGCCGATGCCGTGTCCCGGGGGTTGAAAAAACAGGGCGAGTAAGCAAGGCCCTTGTCATGCTCCATGACAGGGGCGGGGGCATGGCAGGCCCATGAATTCACCGTGTTGCTGGGCAGGGATGCCTTTGTGGCCGGGATGGGGGATCCGCAGGGGCGGTGCTCATTTTGCTTGAGCATCGCCCTCTTTATTTATGCTCTCTTTGCCATGGGGCAGTTATTGTGGTAGGTCTTTCCTTGGTTTGGGTGGTTTTTGAACAGGGGAACGTTCAAACAGACACGTTGAGCGGCTGCCGGCTTTGTAATCCCGGTTTTATTTCTCAGACTCCTTATGGGCGGGACCGCTCGGGGCTCGGGGTGTGTACCCGGGCTACGGCAGGCAGGGCCTGGTCTGGAGGGAAAGGGTGCTGGAAAAATGGCTTGTAAAGGACGGTGGTTGCTGCTCAGGTGAGTTTCACCGGGCCACAGGAAGAGGGGAGGGGAAGGGTGCCATGCCGGCTCACCTCCTTCTTCAGGCCAAAGCGGGGGTTGCGAGCATCGGGCTGGAACCCGATGGGTCCATTTCTCAGTGGGAGGCTTCGGCCGAGGCATTGTTCGGTTATGACGCGTCTCGGATGATCGGCCGTGAGGTGACCTCCCTGGTTCCGTCTCCGGAGGAGGGGGATACTCTCAAGGGCTTTTTAAAGGCGTGTCTCCGGGGCGCATGCGTCTCCGACGTGTCCACGGCCTGCGTGACCCGGCAGGGGGATATGTGTTTCTGTCGCTGGTATGCGGTGCCCGCACTCCGGGAGTCCGGTGAAACCGGCCTGGCCGTCATGGTCAAGGACGTCACGGCCCAGACCCTGGCCGTCAATGAACTCAACCGGGCCAGAAGCCAGGCCAGGAGCCTCTTCAGCAGTTCTCCCATCGGTATCTTCCAGGCAGACATCAAAGGCCGCATTCTCGTGGTCAATCCCGAACTCTCCTGGATGCTCGGATATGAATCCCCCACCCATCTCACAGAAAGCCTTCAGAATGTCTCCTGTCTCTTTTCCGATCCGCTCCAGGCCGAGTCGTTTCTTTTTCAACTCTACGAAGGGGAGCAGCTCAACCGGTTTCGCTGTCAGCTGCGCAGGCGGGAAGGGGGGCTGACCTGGGCCTTGTGCTACGGTCAGGTCACCCGTAATGCCAAGGAACGCGTGAACGGATTTTACGGGTTCTGCATCAATATCTCCATGACCGTGCGTGTGGAGCAGGAGCTCAAGCGCGTCAACGAAGAGCTGCGCAGGGCGTCCATCATGGATGCCACCACCGGCATTGCCAACCGGGGGCACTTTGACGAATGCATTGTGACGGAGTGGAACCGCCATCTCCGTGAGCAATCGGAACTCTCCCTGATCCTCTGCGACATCGATCATTTCAAACGCTACAACGACACACACGGCCATCAGGCCGGTGACCATTGCCTGGCCCGGGTGGCCGAAGCCCTTGTCTCCTGTGCCCGCCGACCCGGAGATCTCGTGGCGCGTTACGGGGGAGAGGAGTTTGTGGTGATTCTGCCCAGTACCGACCTCAATGGGGCACGGCACCTGGCCGAGACCATGCGGTGCTGCATTGAGGGGCTGGCTGTGACGAATGAACGGGCCGACCTCGTAACCCACGTCACCCTGAGCCTGGGCGTGGCTGCCATGACTCCCCACGGTGGGGCCCGGGAGGCAGAGCTTGTGCACATGGCTGACGAAGCGCTATACAGGGCCAAAGAACTCGGTCGAAATCGCTGTGTGGTCTGGGGGGAAGCGGAGGTATAGGAATTGTTTCCCCGACGGGAAAGAGGCTCGGATGGCATCAAAATAAAAAAGGCACCCCGGTTCGGGGTGCCTTTTTTGCGTCCGTAATCCAAGAACAATCCCCTCAAAGGGGATTGGCTTAGCGGATAATCATGGTCTCAGGGTCGAGGACGGCGGACTCTTTGTCTGCCTTGGAGCCTTTGACAGCTTTGACGTAGATGGTGTTGTTCTCCGGAACGATCTGGAGCAGGGTGGAGAAGATATCGTCCACGCCGCCGAGCTGAACGGGCAGGCCGTTTTCAGCAAGGGCTTCGTGGCGGTGGGTCTTGACGGTGAAGAGGGCAAAGTAACCCATGCGTGAGGCAAGGGCCTTGAGCTCTTCCATGTCTTCGCGACCCTTCTCTTCAAAGGGGTACCCGTCGATGATCATCATGTCGGGGTTGAACAGGTCCTGCTCGACGAGGTCGTTGATGCGTTCTTCCAGGCGGGCCATGGAGAAGCCATCCACATTCATGGTCAGGATCATGCGGTTGGGAAGGATCTCGTCGTAGGCTGACTGAGGCTCTTCCACACGATTCAAATCCGCCAGGTTGGCGAACATTTCGTTGTACCAGACGCTGACCTTGTTGACGGGTTCCTCCAGGCTGACGTGGAGAACTTTCTTGCCGCAAGCCATGGCGTGGAGCGCCATCTGAACAACCAGGGAGGTCTTGCCGAGACCGGCACGAGCCATAACGGCACCGAGCTCTCCTCCGTTGATCATGTCATCGCAATCGATGCCCAGTGCACCGAAGGGGTTCCTGAAGATCAATTCTTTTTTTGTCATAGTATCCTCTCTCGTCGCTGAGGTTCGAACTCAAAAATGACCCCATGGTGTCAACCCGGCAGTCTCCTCCAACCAAAAATTCGGATGTTCGGATATGCTGCCGGGTGATGTGTTCCATCAGGCTATTTGGCAGCTTTCTCTTCGTTCACTTTCTTTACGATCTCTTCCGACACGGAGGAGGGCACGGTCTTGTACGTGCTGAACTCCATGGTGTACTGGGCTTTGCCCTGGGTGGAAGAGCGCAGAACGGTTGAGAAACCGAACATCTCAGCGAGGGGAACCTGAGCTTCGATACGGCTCATGGTCCCTTCGTCCTGAGAACCAAGGATAATACCACGGCGCTGGTTAATCAAGCCCATACATGGGCCCTGGAACTCATTGGGGCTTTCGATCTCGACCTTCATGATGGGTTCCTGAATAACAGGCTTGGCTTTTTCATAGGCCTGTTTGAAGGCACCCTTGGCCGCAGCCTGGAAGGCCATCTCCGAGGAGTCCACCGCGTGGAAGCCGCCGTCCTCAAGGGTAACGGCAATACCGGTAACGGGGAACTCAAGCTTGGGCCCTTTGGCCATGCAGCTTTCGAAGCCCTTCTCACAAGAGGGGATGAACTGGGTGGGGATACGACCGCCCACAACCTTGCTCTCGAAGGAGAACTGCTCGTCTTCGAGGGGCTCGATGTAACCCATGACTTTACCGAACTGACCGGAACCACCGGTCTGCTTCTTGTGGGTGTAGTCGAACTCGGCGCGGCGCGTGATGGTCTCACGGTAGGCAACGCGGGGCTGACCGGTTTCCACTTCAGCGTTGTACTCACGCTTCATTCGCTCGACGTATACTTCGAGGTGAAGCTCGCCCATGCCCTCGATGATGGTCTCGTTGGTCTCATCATCGATGAAGGAGCGGAAGGTGGGGTCCTCTTTGGTGAAACGGTTGAGGGCCTTGCTCATGTTGATCTGAGCTTTGTTATCCTTGGGCGTGATGGACAGAGAGATGACGGGCTCGGGGACGAACATACTCATCATGGAGTAGTTGACCGCGGAGTCAACAAAGGTGTCGCCGGAGGCACAGTCCACGCCGAAGAGGGCGCCGATGTAACCAGCCGGGATCTCGTTGATGTCCTCCATGTCCGAGGCGTGCATGCGCACAAGACGACCGATCTTGATCTTACGGCCGTTCTTGGCGTTGTTCACGGTGTCGCCTTTTTTCAGGGAGCCCTGGTACACACGGATGTATGTCAGCTGCCCGTACTGCCCGTCTTCAAGTTTGAAGGCCAGGGCCACGGTGGGCTTTTCGGAATCCCCTTCGAGAACCACGGGAGCCTCTTCGTTGTCGAGGTCCAGGGCTTCGTTGGTGATGTCGTCGGGGGTAGGCAGGTAACGGGTTACCGCGTCCAGAAGGGGCTGAATCGCTTTGTTCTTGTAGGCGGAGCCCATGAAAACGGGGGTGATCTGGCGCTCGATGGTGCCGATGCGGACCGCGTCAACGATCATCTCGTCGGTGATCTCAGCCTCTTCGAGGATGGCGTCGGTGAGGGCCTCGGAGAAGAGGGAGGCCTGGTCGATGAGCTCTTCACGCTTGGCCTGTGCCTCGTCGAGGAGCTCAGCGGGGATCTCTTCCACGCGGATGTTTTCACCGTTGTCGCCGTCGAAGTAGTAGGCTTTCATGGCGATGAGGTCCACCACGCCCTGGAGGTTGTCCTCAAGGCCGATGGGAATCTGCATGGCAACAGCGTTGTGACCGAGCTTTTCGTTGAGCTGCTCGATAACGCGGAAGGGGTTGGCGCCGCTTCGGTCGCACTTGTTGACGAAGGCGATACAGGGAACCTTGTAGCGCTTCATCTGGGCATCAACGGTGATGGACTGTGACTGGACACCGGCCACAGAGCAGAGAACCAGGATGGCACCGTCAAGAACACGCAGGGAGCGCTCTACTTCGATGGTGAAGTCGACGTGGCCGGGGGTGTCGATGATGTTGACCTCGTGGCCCTTCCATTCACAGTAGGTGGCAGCCGAGGCAATGGTAATGCCCCTCTCCTTTTCGAGTTCCATGGAGTCCATGGTGGCGCCGACGCCGTCTTTGCCCTTTACGTCATGGATGGCATGAATCCTGTCGGTGTAAAAGAGAATGCGCTCGGTCAGGGTGGTCTTCCCGGAGTCGATGTGGGCGCTGATGCCTATGTTTCTAACTTTCTGCAAGTCGGTCTTCATTGTCACGTATCCTTCTTGAAAAAACGATCGAGGCAGCACATGACAACCCAAAAGGGAATGAAGACGTATCATTCCCTGTCCGGTGGGTGTAAGTCACACGTTACCCCGGTTTAACGAGCCTTTCCAGATTTTGCTCATGGTGGTTTGTTTGCTTAGACCAGACAAAAGGCCGGCGTCAGGAGCAATCAAGGGCACCGAATATATACAAAAGCATACGATTGTCAATCTTAAATTCTCATGAGGGAACCTTTTTTTCTCCGAAAACGGGTGCTGCAGGGGGAAAAGTGGACGCAAAAGGGAACGGAGAAGGCGCTGAAAACGAGAGATTTGGAGGTTTCCGGTGCAGGGATTCGAGGGGGTGAGAAGGTGCTTTGGAAAATCATGGTAAGAGGCCCCAAGTCTTGGAATCTTCAATAGTTATACTGGAATGGTACCTCCGGGTCAATGGGGTAAAACAGGGGTGGTTCGGAAAGCCCGACCCGGCAGCCGCCCATGGGAAGGGCGCCGGTGTCGGAAAAATCATGGGCCTGCGTGGGTGCTGAGCCGTGAAAACAGGCTCTGGACGACCTGCAGGTGCTCCCGGGAGTCGTTGCGGAACCCTTCGTCCACAGCCTCGTCGGTTTTCCTTGCGCGGGCGGGGCGGATGATGCTAAAAGAATCTCACAATCAGTTGTAACTTTGCTGGGGGTGCCCTTAACCGGGCTGAGACGGAGATATTCCAACCCTTTGAACCTGACGCAGTTTGTACTGCCGTAGGGAAGCCACATACACGATTTTTGTCGCGGCGCTTCAAAGCCCCCCGACACCTCACGTATCAGGCTGCCTGCGGGCGGCCTTTTTTTTTGGCCGCTCGCGGTCCGGTACCTGGCCCAGGCTCACAGGCCTCGGTGCCGCTCCGGAATCATCGGTCCTGCGCCTTGGAAACCCTTTCCTTGGTATCTCCCCTTCATACAAGAATACCTGTCCTCCAGCTTATGGCCCTGGTTCGGTGTGCCTGTGGCGCGGTTTTTGTCTGCGTTTACGGTCCATGCGCGTTTTCGGGGTTTCCAGGAGGTGTGTCTATGATGGTTAACGGCAGCGAAGAGAGCCTGTCCCAAGGTGACATGACCTTGGAGCGGTTCCTGGAGCACAAAGGGCTTCACCCCGGCAGTGTCGTGGTGGAGCGAAACGGTGAGGTGGTGGAGCGGTCCCGGTTCGGGGCGGTGACACTGAGCGAAACCGATAAACTTGAGATCCTGCGATTTGTGGGAGGGGGGTGCTGATGGACGATTGTTTTCAAATTGGGGGAAGAGAGTTTTCAAGCCGGCTTTTCATCGGAACCGGGAAATACCCGGCCGACGGCCTGATCCCCGACGTGTGCGAGGCTTCCGGCGCCCAGGTGATCACCGTGGCCCTGCGCCGTGTGGACTTTGCCTCGGAGACCGACAATGTGATGAAGCACATTCCCGAGAACATGGTGCTCCTTCCCAACACCTCCGGCGCACGAAACGCTGAAGAAGCGGTGCGCATCGCCCGCCTTGCCCGGGCCGCCGGGTGCGGGGACTGGATCAAGATCGAGGTGATCAGCGACCAGCGCTACCTTCTCCCGGACAACCTGGAAACCACAAAGGCCACGGAGATCCTTGCAGCAGAGGGGTTCCATGTTTTTCCGTACATGAACCCGGATCTCATGGATGCCCGGCGCATGGTGGATGCAGGGGCCGCCGCGGTCATGCCCCTGGGCGCTCCCATCGGCACCAACCGGGGGATCCGGACCCGTGAGATGATACGTATTCTTATCGATGAGATCTCCCTTCCCATTATTGATGGGCATCGGAAAGCCTTCCCAGGCGTGCGAAGCCATGGAGATGGAGCTGCCGCTGTTCGTCAACACGGCCATTGCCTCTTCCAGTGATCCTGTGTCCATGGGGCGTGCCTTTGGCCGGGCCGTTGACGCCGGACGTGCCGCCTACCTTGCAGGCCTTGGTTCGACACGCAAAGAGGCATCGGCCTCCTCACCCCTTACCGGGTTCCTCGGGCAGGGGAGGGCGTGATGGGTTTTTTCGATGTTTGGAAAACACTGGACCCGGACGAGACCCTTGCCCGCATCAACGGAGCCACGGAGCGTGACGTGCAAGCCGCCCTGGACGCACACAAATGTTCGGTAGATCATTTAATGGCCCTTTTGTCTCCGGCGGCAGTGCCTTTCCTTGAGGCAATGGCCCAAAAAGCCCACGAGTCGACCCTGCGCCATTTTGGCCGACAGATCCTGTTGTTTACTCCCATCTATATCTCCAATCACTGCATCAACCAGTGTGTTTACTGCGGGTTCAACGCCAAGAACAAGATCCACCGGCGCCAGCTGAGCCTGGAAGAGGTGGAGTTCGAGGCTGCGGCCATTGCCGAGACCGGGCTCAAGCATATCCTCCTGTTGACCGGCGAGGCACCCAACGTGGCGACCCCCGCCTACATCGAGGAGAGCCTGGCCATCATCTCCAAATACTTTACGTCGGTGGGGATTGAGATCTACCCCGTGGACGAGGATGGGTATGCCCGGTTTGTGAATGCCGGGGCCGACAGCCTCACCGTGTATCAGGAGACCTACAACGAAGATCTGTACAAGACCCTGCACCCGGCCGGACCCAAGCGGGATTTCAGGTTTCGACTGGAGGCCCTGGAGCGGGGAGCCCGGGCCAGGATGCGTGGGATCAATCTTGGCGGGCTTGGTGCTGGACCACTGGCAAACGCAGAGGGCTCCACCGCGCCCAACTGGATCAGCCTTCCAAGATGGCTTTGGGGCCTTTCCCTCCTTCCTGGCATGCACCCCCGCGCCCGGTGCTATAAACAGCCATCTGGACGCCGGTATGGTCTAGGCCATGACCGCCTTCCGTCTCTTTTTGCCCCGGGCCGGGATCACCCTGTCCACCCGGGAGAGCGCTGCGTTTCGGGACAACGTGCTTCCCCTGGGCATTACCCGCCTGTCGGCAGGTTCCTGCACATCCGTGGGCAGCCATACCGAAGAGGAGGGCTCCGGCCAGTTCGATATCAATGACGAACGGAGCGTGGTGGAGATGGATGCCAACTTAAGGGGGCGCGGGTACCAGCCCGTCTATCAGGACTGGAGGATGCACTGATGGACACCCTCGGAGGGGCCCTTGTGAGCCGCGTGGGGAAAGATCACATGGAGCGTGTCTCTTCGGCCTGCATCGGTATTGCAGGGGCCGGGGGCCTGGGGTCCAATTGTGCCATGCACCTGGTGCGCATGGGGTTCCGCCACCTCGTCATCGCCGATTTTGACCGGGTGGAGCCCTCTAACCTCAACCGGCAGTTCTTTTTTGCCCGCCAGGTGGGGGAGAGCAAGGTGGATGCCCTGAAAGAGAATCTGGTCGCCATCGAGCCGGAGGTAGAGGTTAAAACCCACTGCGTGCAGGTGACCGGCGAGAACATCGGGGGGCTTTTTGACGGCTGCGATGCCGTGGTGGAGGCCTTTGACCGGGTGGAAGCCAAGCAGCTCCTGGTGGAGCGATACCTGGCACGCGGGACCTTTCTCGTGGCCGCCTCCGGCATCGGCGGCTGGGGAGATGCCGATCGCATCGTGACCCGGAAGATCACCCCCACCTGTTATGTGGTGGGGGACGGGGTCACTGAAGCGGATGATGCAGCCCCTCCCATGTCTGCGGTGGTCTCCATTGCGGCGGCCAAACAGGCGGATTTGGTATTTGGTTGGGTGGTGAATGGTGGGAAGGATAAAGGCTGAAGGCCAAAGGCAAAGGGCTAAAGGAAAATCCCCTGGCCGCCGGGGGGCGTTTTTTACAGGAGAATAAGAAACCATGAGATCCATTGCAGGTGCCGATATTTACGGCATCACCGGGGAGGAGCACTCCCTGGGCCGGGACAACATCACGGTGGTGAAGGCGATGATCGACGCCGGTATTACCCTGATCCAGTACCGGGAAAAAGACAAATCCATGCTGGAGCGATACCGGCAGTGCGAGGTGGTGCGCAGGCTGACACAGGATGCGGGGGTCACCTTTATTGTCAACGACCATGTGGACCTGGCCCTGGCCGTGGAAGCCGACGGCCTCCACGTGGGACAGGACGACCTGCCCATTCCCGTGGTGCGAAAGCTTGCGGGGGAATCCATGATTATCGGGCTCTCCACCCACAGCCCTGCCCAGGCGGCGGCTGCTGTTGCGGCGGGGGCCGATTACATCGGTGTCGGCCCCATCTTCACCACCCAGACCAAAAAGGATGTCTGCGACGCCGTGGGGCTGACCTACCTCGATCATGTGGTGAAAAACGAAAAAATCCCCTTTGTGGCCATCGGGGGGATCAAGGAACACAACATTGCCGAGGTGAAAGCCCACGGCGCGGAAACCATTGCTCTGGTGACGGAGATCGTCGGAGCCGAAGATATTTCAAAGCGGGTCAAAGCCATCCGCAAAGCCATGGAGAGAAACTAAAATGAGCTACACAACCCAGATGAATGCGGCCCGAAAAGGGATCGTTACCGGCGCCATGGAGACCGTGGCCAAAAAAGAGAACATGCCCATCGAAACCCTCATGGAGCGCATGGCCAAGGGTACCATTGCTGTTCCGGTGAACAAAAATCACACCGTCATCGATCCCGAAGGCGTGGGGGAAGGACTCCGCACCAAGGTGAACGTCAACCTGGGGATCTCCAAGGACTGCTGCGATCTGGAGGTGGAGATGGCCAAGGTCCGGGCCGCCGTTGCCATGAAGGCCGAGGCCATTATGGACCTCAGCTGCTTCGGCAAGACCCGTGAGTTCCGCACCCGCGTTATCTCCGAATGCCCCGCCATGGTCGGTACGGTGCCCATGTACGACGCCGTGGGTTTCTACGACAAGAACATCAAGGACATCACCGTGGACGAGTTCTTCAAGGTGGTTGAGCGCCACGCCGAGGACGGGGTGGATTTTGCCACCATCCACGCCGGGCTCAACCGGGCCACCGCCGAGAAGATCAAGCGCAACGACCGCCTCACCGGTGTTGTCTCCCGTGGCGGTTCCCTTCTCTACACCTGGATGATGCTCAATGACGCCGAAAACCCCTTTTACGAGCACTACGACCGGCTCCTGGAGATCTGCACCAAGTACGACCTCACCCTGAGCCTCGGCGACGGCTGCCGCCCGGGGAGCATCAACGACTCCACGGACGCGGCCCAGGTGGAGGAACTCATCACCCTGGGTGAGCTCACCAAGCGCGCCTGGGAGCAGGATGTGCAGGTGATGATCGAAGGGCCGGGCCACATGGCCATGGATGAGATCACCGGCAACATGATGATGGAAAAACGCCTCTGCCACGGCGCGCCCTTTTACGTCCTCGGGCCCCTGGTCACCGATGTGGCTCCCGGCTACGACCACATCACCAGCGCCATCGGCGGGGCCATTGCAGCGGCCAACGGCGCGGATTTTCTCTGCTACGTCACCCCGGCCGAGCACCTGCGCCTCCCCGACCTGGAGGACATGAAAGAGGGAGTTATCGCCACGCGTATCGCGGCCCACGCCGCCGACATCGCCAAGAAGATCCCCGGTGCCCGGAACTGGGACAACGCCATGAGCAAGGCCCGCGCCGACCTGGACTGGGAAAAGATGTTTTCCCTGGCCATGGACCCCGTGAAGGCGAGAAGCTACCGCAACAGCTCCAAGCCCGAGTTTGAGGACAGCTGCACCATGTGCGGCAAGATGTGCGCAGTGCGTAACATGAAGCGGGTTCATGAGGGCAAGGACATTCAGTTGAATGACTAAAAAGCAGGTGCAAAGCAGGTCATAGGTAAAGCAGGTTATAGGCGATAGTAAATCGGTGACCGGATTGGGGCGCGTTTTCTCCATGTGGGCCTGATCATGTTGCTGTCTTGTTTTGGCCATGTCTGACGTGCTTGGCCTGCGGTCCTTAATTAATGAAATATAAAAAAGTGCCGCTCGTTTTCATTAAAAGATGAAGATGGGCGGCATTTTTTTTTAGATATTTTTGATTGCGGAGGGCCTGCCATGAAAGGGGCGGTTTGCCCTTTCGGCGTGGGAGGGGAGGGGGCGCCAGTCATGGCGATCCTGGTGAGTGGTATGCTTTTATATGGCTGATATCATGAGTGTTTAAGGCTTGTGGGGCTTGGTTTGGCGGGTGGGTTGCACCAGGGGCGTATGGGAGGCTTAGGATCCTTGAAGGGGAACGCTTCTTCGGGGCGAAACAGCCGGGAGGGCCTGTGGGCGGTGGGATAGAGCCTGCTGGTGACTTGACAGCCCGGAATGGCCCCGGCTAAGAAAGAAACCGCAATCCTTGAAAATGTGATGGGGCGGGCAGGCTCGTCAAAGCCGCCGGGCCCCTTTTTTTGTAACCGGATACGTTAAGGACACGTGTGATGATGACAGCGCTTAAAAAATGGACGATCGCGGTTGTGTGCCTTTTGATGCTCCCGGCTCTTTCCGAGGCGGGGTATAAAAAGGAATACAAATTAAGCTGTGTGGTGGGACCCAAGATGCCCTGGGGCGAAGGGGCGACCCTGTTTGCCGATCTGGTGCGGGAGCGCACCGAGGGCCGGGTCAACATCAAGGTCTACACGGCAGGTTCTCTCATGGCGGGCAAGCAGACCAACGAGTTCCTCCTGCTCAAGCGCGGCGTGGCCGATTTTGCCTTTGCCTCCCCCATCAACTGGTCGTCTACCCTGAAGCCTTTGAACCTGTTTAACCTTCCCTTCTTTTTCGAAGATTACGAGGCCCTGGACAAGGTGACCTCAGGGGAGGCGGGAAAAGCCATTGAAGCCCTGATCGCCAAAAAAGGGGTTAAGGTCCTGGGCTGGGGAGAGAACGGGTACCGCGAGATCACCAACTCCAAGCGGGCCATCCGGACCCCGGAAGACTTAAAGGGCTTGAAAGTCCGTGTGGTGGGTACCCCCATCTTCATCGACATCATGAAGTCCATGGGTGCCAACCCCGTGAACATGAACTGGGGCGAGGCCAAGATCGCTTTTCAGCAGGGGGTTGTGGACGCTCAGGAGAACCCCGCCGTGGGCATCGAGATTCCTTTGAAGATCTGGCAGTTCCATAATCACGTGTCTTTTTGGGGGTATGTCATCGATCCCCTCATGTTCACCGTGAACCAGAAGACCTGGAAAAAATTCTCGGAAAAAGACCGTGAGATCATCCGTCAGGCGGCGGTGGACGCCGGTCGCATGCAGAAGGGTGTCGTAAGAAAGGGCCTGGTGGCCCCGGACCTTTCCGCCCACGAGCTGATGCGGGAAAACGGCATGGAAGTGACGGTGCTCACCCCCGAAGAGAAGAAGGCCTTTCGTGTGCTCACCGAGCCCGTGTACAAAAAGTGGGTCCCCCGCATCGGTGAAGAGCTGGTGGAGAAGGCCAAAGCGGACATGGGGAATTAAGCCTTGAACACCCTGAAATATTGTGTGCGCAATTTTGAAGAAGTTTTGGGAGCCCTGCTTCTGGGCTCCATGTTTGTCCTGGGGCTGGCCAACGTCGTCACCCGCTACTTTTTCGAGTTTTCCCTGGCCTTCACCGAGGAGCTGGAGGTGGCCGGCCTGGTCTGGCTCACCATGCTCGGCACCAGCGCGGCTTTCAAGAAGAGCCATCACCTGAACCTCCAGTATTACGAAAAAAAGCTCTCCCCACGGGCGGCCACCCTGGTCCGCATGGGCGGCCTTGTCCTGGCCATCGTGCTGTTTGCGACCCTTGCGGGCCTCAGTTGGTTTCACATTTACGATCTTATCGATCTTGAGATCACCACCGAGGCCCTGGAGCTTCCGGAGTGGATCTATGCCCTGGCCATTCCCGCGGGGTCCGCTCTTGTTATTGTCCGTATCGTTCAGGTGCTCATCGCCGAAAAGGCGAAACTCAAAGGAGTGTGACCATGGGATTGCTGCTGTTTTTTCTTTTCATGGTGCTGCTCCTTTCCGGCGTGCCCATTGCCGTTGCCATCGGGCTCTCTTCCGTGGTCGTCATCTGGTTGGCAGACTTGGGCATTGCCGTGGTCTCGCCCAACTTCTATTCGGGTATCGCCAAGTTTCAGCTCCTGGCCATCCCGCTCTTTATCTTTGCAGGGTTTTTGTTTGAACGCTGCGGCATTTCAGAGCGGCTGGTGCGCTTTGCCAACCTCCTTGTGGGGCGCAAAAAAGGGAGCCTGGCCATTGTGGCCGTGCTGGTGTGTGTCTTCTTCGGCGGTATCTCCGGCTCGGGTCCGGCCGATGCCGCTGCCATTGGCGCCATTTTGATTCCTGCCATGATCCGGGACGGGTACGACCGCGGCTTTGTGGCCGCCCTCATCGCCGGGGCAGGCTCCACCGCCATCATCGTGCCCGTGAGCATTGCGCTGATCATCTACGGCGCTCTCACCAACACCTCCATCACCACCCTGTTTGCCGCCGGCGCCATCCCCGGTGCCCTGGCCGGGCTTTGCCTGATCCTGCCCGCCTGGTGGATCTCCAAAAAAAGGGGATATGGCAGCAGGACGGCCATGGAGTCGGACATGGGCCTGTTTCAGGCCTTTCGGGAGGCGTTCTGGGGGCTCATGGCCCCGGGGATTATCCTGGGCGGGCTCTACGGCGGGGTGTTTACACCGACGGAGGCGGCCGTGGTGGCGGTCTTCTACGGTCTGATCCTGGGCTTTTTCCTCTACAGGACCCTCACCTTAAAGGCCCTGTACGAGATTTTGGTGGAGGCCTCCAACGCCTCGGCCGTGGTGATGCTCATCATCACTTTTGCCGGATTGTTTTCATGGACGGCAAGCACCCTGGGGGCCATGGACGCCATTTCGGCTTCGCTCCTGGCCATCAGCGACAATCCGTATGTGGTTCTTTTTGTTATCAACCTCATCTTGTTCTGTGCCGGGATGCTCATCGATGCCATCTCCATATTTTATATCTTTATCCCCATCTTCCTGCCCATCATGGCGCGGTTCGGGTGGGACCCCATCTGGTTCGGTATCATGATGACCTTTAATCTGGCCATCGGGCAGTTCACGCCCCCGGTTGCCGTGAACCTCTACGTGACCACCCACCTGGCTGAGATTCCCGTGGAGGAGACCTTCAAGGCCGTGATTCCATTCATTTTGGCCATGCTTGCCGGGCTCGTGATCCTGGCCCTTTTTCCAAGCATAACTCTGTTTCTTCCACGCCTTTTCGGTATGCTAAGGGCCTAAAAAAAGCAATGCCTCCAGCGGCAAGGTATGCCACCTTGACGGCTAACTCGCTGCGGCGGTCCCGGCCTGCGGGTGTTGTTGATGATATTGTCCCAAAAGTCCGTCGGCCCGTAGGGTGCATGTTCGGTTCATCCAGGGCTTTGATTTGGGGTCACAGAGTGCACCCTACAAATCGCTTCTTTGAAGAGCAAAAAATGGCTTGTGTGAAAATTTTCGCTTTGATAAACTTCCAAAATTAAAGCGTATAATGATTTTTTGCCTTTCCCTGTCCAATCCAAAAGACAATCATACCTTACAAGATGTTGATATCCGCTGTGCCGGGCGATTAAATCGCCATAGATAACCCGTGGTATCTTTGTTGCTCGTATTTTTGTCGTATTGGTGCGCGCGTTTGGAGCCGATGTCAAAAAAGCAGAGCATCTTGTCACTCCTCTTCACCTTATCCCTTTCGTTCACATATTCATGGACTCTGTTCAAGGCATCAGAGCTTTCAGAACGCGTTGTTTTATAAAAGCTCTGATAATGCAGTAGATGGGTTCTCTCGGTTCGTCAGAAGGGTGAAAAAATAGCGCCAAAATGGTGGCTTGTATTTTTGTGATGCCTTAACTTTTCTCGCTAACTCATTGTAACAACAGTTTATTGTTCTGGTATTTCGAATGTGCCCGCTAAACTCAAAGTGAAGGAGTGCGGTATGAAAAAGCGCGTGGTTACCATTGCAACAGCTTTATGCGTCATGATCTGGTCGGGTATGGGCCATGCCGAGTGGCGGCCCGGTGAGGCGCCTGAGCCTGTCGCTCCCGGGGAATTCGCACAACAGGCCGACCTGGAAGTGGACCGGGAGATGCGATCGTTGGAGTGGCGGTGTGTGGGGCCCTTTGTGGGCGTTCGCGGTTGCGGCGTGGCCGTGCACCCCACGGACAAGAACCGGTTCTATCATGCTCACTCATCGGGCGGGGTGTGGATGTCCGATGACAATGGCACCTATTGGTATCCCATTACCGACGGCCAGATCAACGTGGGGCCGGTGGGGGCCATTGCCCTGGCACCCAGCAACCCGGACATCATCTACATCGGAACGGGTGAGCCGCAGCTTCGCGACTGCTCCACCTGGGGTGACGGGGCCTACAAGTCCACGGACGGGGGCAAGACCTGGGCACACATCGGGTTGGCCAAGACAAAACGCATTTCACGGGTGCGCGTGCACCCAACCAATCCGGACCTGGTCTACATGGCCGCCATCGGCAGCCCCTTCGGGCCGAGCCAGCATCGCGGCGTGTACCGCAGCAAGGATGGAGGTAAATCCTGGGAACGGGTTTTCTTCAAGCATGAACAGGCCGGCGTCATCGACCTGGTGCTGTGCGAGCACGATCCGAATATTTTGTATGCCGCAACCTTTGAGGTGTTCCGGCGGACCTGGGGCTTGAAAGCCGGAGGCCCCAATACCGGCATTTTCAAGTCAACGGACGGCGGGGAAACCTGGGCCGAGATCACCCGTAACCCGGGCATGGCCACCGACGACTTAGGCCGCATCGGCCTTGCCCACTCCAGGAAAAACCCCGAGCGCATCAGTGCCCTTGTGGACTCCAAGGAGCAGCCGGGGCTCTATCAGTCCGAGGACGGCGGCGAGACGTGGGCCTTTGTCTCGGATAACGTCAACATCATTCAGCGGCCTTTCTACTACATGCACCTCCACGCCAGCCCCCACAACGGGGACGAGCTGTGGGTGCTTTCCAACAAGATGTGGCAGTCCCTGGACGGGGGAAAATCCTGGACCCAGCGTTCCGGGACCAAGGATGATTTCCACGACATGGCCTTTGATCCGGAAGACCCCGATCGCATGATCGTTACCCACGACGGCGGTGCCATGGTGACGAGAAACGGCGGAATTACCTGGTCCGGGCCCTATACCCAGCCCAATCAGCAGGTCTATCGCCTCGATGTGGACAATGAATTTCCGTATAACCTGTATGGAAACTGCCAGGACCTTATCGGATACAAGGTCCCCTCCGCGTCCATTTACGGCGGTATTTCGCAAGCTGATGTGACGGTCATCGGCAGCGGGGAGTCCGGTGCTTCGGTACCGGACCCCAATGACCCCGATACCATTTATCACCTGGCGCAGAGCACCTTTGCCGCCGGTGGATGCCCGATCCAGCGGGTCAGCCTGAAGACGGGGCAGTGGGAGCAGGTCAATGTCTGGCCGGTGATCACCTTCGGAAGAGGGCAAAGCGAGGCAAAGTACCGTTTTAACTGGCATGCCCCTGTCCTTTTTGACCCCTTCAGGCCGAAGGTGCTGTACACCGCCGCCGAGGTGGTGTTCCGCAGCAAAGACCGGGGACAGACCTGGGAGGTTGTCAGCCCGGTGTTGACCCGGGATGACCCGAAAAAGCAGCAGCCGGGAGGCTCTCCTTCATCCCTGGAGACGTCCGGCCAGGAAGCCTACAACACCATCCACCGCATGGCCGCCTCCAGGATCAAAAAGGGGGTGTTCTGGACGGGCAGTGATGACGGCCTGATCCATGTGACCAGAAACAATTGCCGGAAATGGACCAACGTCACCCCGCCCGGCCTTCCCGAAGACTCGGATGTCTACGAGATCGAGGCCTCGCCCCATGACGCGGGGACGGCGTATGTGGCCATCAGCCGGTACCGCACCGCCAATGACTTTTTGCCCTATCTCTTCAAGACATCTGATTACGGAGAGACATGGACGAATTTGAGTGAGAATTTTCCTCAGACGGAGATCACGCGGACCATCCGGGAAGATACGGTGCGCAAAGGGTTGCTCTTCGTGGGAACCGAAACGGGGGTGTTTGCCTCCCTGGATGACGGGGTCACCTGGAAACGGTTGAACCTCAACCTGCCGGCGGTACCGGTGCACGACATCAAAATCAAGGATGAGGACCTGTGCATCGCCACCTTTGGGCGCAGTTTCTGGATTTTGGATGACATCAGCCCCTTGCGGCAGACCTCAGACGAAATCCAGGCCAAGACGGCTCATCTGTTCAAACCGCGAACCCATACGCGCCTGGGCATCAACTGGTGGGCTCTCTACGGTGGAGGCGTGGGAGGGGGCCAGAAGAACTACTTTGTCCAGAACGGGCGCATGGGGCACACCTTTATCGAACTCGGGGTGGTCAACGGAGAACGTAAACGCAGGTTTATTGATGCCGGAGGTGCCCGGCCCCGTGGTGCCATTATTTATTATCTGATCGGAGATGGGGCCCGGGATGTCAGCCTGAGTATTCTCGACAGCAAGGGCGAGCTGATCAAAACCTACGAGGGAGACATCCTGAGCCGGGAGACGGGCCTGAACCGGATGGTCTGGGACATGAATTACCCGGATGTGGTCTCTGTACCGGGCAAGCCGCCTGCAGGGATTGTGGTGGAAGCCAGGCCCGGCACCTACACCGCCAGGTTGACGGTTGACGGCCAGTCCCAGGATCAGGCGTTTGAACTGCGCATGAACCCTAACGAGACGTGGAGTCAGAAAGATGCGGATGCCCGTTTTGAATTGTGGTGGCGCATCCGGGACATTTTCGAGAGAACCAATAAGACCATTATCTCCGCCATGGAACTGTCCGAGGACGCCGGAGAGGATTCAGCCATTGCAAAAGAGTCCTCGGTGTTTATCGGAAAGCTGGTCCCCATGGGGGCCAACCTGTCCCAGATCGCCAATGAGCCGTCCAAGCTGCTGTCCAAGCTTCAAACGGTCCACTGGGTGTTGTTCCAGAGCGAAGGCCGCCCGCCCCAGTCTGCCTACGATGTGGTGGATATGCTGGAAAAAGAGATCGATACCGAACTCGCTGCATGGGCTGATTTTTTGCAAAGCGAGGGAACGACGGTGGCACATGCTCAATAGCTGAACAGCAGGTGATGGGGCGATGCGGACGCTTCGGTGTTTTCATCTCCCCATTGCAAGGGGGGCAACATGAGAGCCGTGGTGATGAACAGGAAGATACACAGATGGGCCGCCATTGCAACGGCTTTACCGGTCCTTGTCGTCGTCCTCAGCGGCGCTGTCCTTCTGATGAAAAAGAAGCTGGAGTGGATTCAGCCTGCGACCCAGAAGGGGGTGGGGCATGAGTTGATGCTCAGTTTTGATGAGATTCTGGCCATCGCCACCTCCGTTCCGGATGTGGGGATCCACAACTGGGAGGATATCGATCGCCTGGACGTGCGACCCGGAAAAGGCCTGGTGAAGGTGCGGGCCAAGAACCACTGGGAAATCCAGGTTGATACGAAAACCGGTGAAGTCCTGCACGTTGCCGTGCGGCGTTCCGACCTCATCGAAAGCATCCATGACGGCAGCTTTTTCCATGAACATGTCAAGCTGTGGGTTCTTCTGCCCACCGCCATTCTCCTGGCCGGTGTCTGGGCAACAGGTGTCTATCTGTTTTTCTTTCCTTACGTGAAAAAACGGGGTTGAAGCCGAGGAGGCCATGAAAACAAAACCGTGCATTGTCATGATGATCGTTTCTCTGGGACTTCTCCTGGGCTTTGGGGTCTCCGTTGCATCAACCGGGGGCAAACTCAAGCCGCGGCTTTCTCCTGATGAGGTTGAAAACCAGATTGCTCTGGACCAGCAGCAGGGCGTTATTATCCAGCCCCGGAACGAATCGCGTGGTTCTCTCCGGTACGGGACTGGCGGGATGGCGTGGCAGAACAGATGGGGTTGCATCTGGCGGCCGACTATTCAGTCCTTTTCATGCACGTGAGCGACAGCCCGGGGGAAGATAGCGCCTCCAGCGGCATTGCGCGGTTTTATGGCTACTGGGACCTGGTGAACCGCGGGGGGCCCAACAAGGGCAGCTTGAACTGGAAAATTGAAAACCGCCACAAGTACTCGGACATTCCGCCCAGCGCCCTGGGGTTTGAAAGCGGGTATGCGGGCATCATCGAACCTCCGTTCAGCAACCAGAAGGCACGTCTGACAAACCTCTACTGGAAACAGTATGTATCCGAGGGCAAGGGCGTGTTTGTGGGAGGGTTTCTGGACACCACGGATTTTATCGATGTCTACCTGCTCTCCAGTCCGTGGACGGGGTTTGCCAACTTCGTTTTTTCAACGGGGTCCGCCTCCATGGATCTGCCCAATGATGCCACCCTGGGCGCGGCAGCCGGTGCCATGGTAAGCAGCTCACTCTATATTCAGGCCGGAATCGCCGATGCCAACGCCGACCCAAGGGATCCGTTTGAAGGGTTTGAGTCCGTCATCGACGACAGTGATTTTTTCAGATGGGTTGAAATCGGCTGGACCCCCGGCCAGGATAAGATCTACTTCGACAACACCCACATCACACTCTGGCAGATTGACGAACGTGCAAACGGAACGGACGACGGCTGGGGGTTGAACCTTTCCTGGCAACGATGGATCGACGACACATGGCTGCCCTTTGTCCGGGGACAGCGACTCACAGCGGCAGCCTCCTTGAGCGATCGGTGTCGGCGGGCATTGGCTGTCAGCCGGTGCCCATGCGCGGTGTCATCGGGGTCGGGTTCAACTGGGGACGCCCCAATGACGTGTCGTTCAAAGGGGCAGATGATCAGTACACCACCGAAGTGTTCTGGCGGTATCAGCTGACAAAGGAGGTGGCCGTGACCCCGTCTCTTCAATACATCAAAGACCCAGCCCTCACCAGCGATGAGGATACCTTGTGGGTCCTGGGGTGCCGGCTCCGTGTGGCCCTGTAGCCCGAGTGGTGAGAAAATCGAGCAGAAAACCGTGAATTACATTTTCCACTATTACAACCGGCCCGTTTTCTCATGAAATACCCGGGATAGCGAGATTGAGTAGACGCCCATGATTGCTTTTTGCTATGTTGAATGAGGTATGAGCCGCCACCTGGCGGCTGTTCGGTTTTCACGCGGAATTGGGCTGGGGGAACCATGAAAAGACGATACGCGGTGATTCTCTTCGTTTTTACCGTCATCACGGTGTCAGCTTGTTTGCGGTTGATTCATGCCATATGCATGAGGGATGGATTGATAGGGTTCCGGGTAATTCGGCCACCGGCGATTTCTATGTTTGAGGGTGATATCGCTTAGCACAGTCCGCTGGGATATGCTGCTCTCAGCATCGGCACGAATCCGGTTTTCAAGTATGCTGGTTCCTTCAGGTTTGCCTGCGAATCCAAAGGGTCGCATGGGGCGGCCTTTTTTATCCTTTCACCTTCAGCCATTCTCCCTTGATATCGCTTTTTCCCGCCACGTACCAGGGACACCCGGACCTGATGCACTCCTTATTAATATTGAACTGGAAACAGTGGGTGGTGCCGTTTGCCTGCAAGGGGATGGGCAGCAGATCCGTGGAGAGGCCCGACGCGATCTTGAAGGCGGTGAGGGTCTCCCTGCGGCAGCAGCGGGCTGCTTCCAGCTCACCTAAGGCTGTGATGATCCGGCCGGTGACCCTCTGGATGATCTGTCGCTCCGTGGCTTTCACCGGGTTGCTCTTCAGGATGATGCCGAAGGCGATTCCTGTCCCCAGGGCCGCGCCACAGCCTCCCCAGAAAGCACAGGTGCCGCCGGGGATATCCGCGCCGCGTCGGATGGCCGAGAGGATCTCCTCGTCTCCGATGGCGCCTCCGGCGTTGCGGTACGCTGCGGTGATCACACCCGGAACGATAAAGTGGTGCTCCGGTCCGTGGAGGGGCACAGCCGGGTGTTTTTTGATTCTGTCAAAGAGGGTGATGATGTCGGTCTCCCTGGTGGTCAGGCAGAGGTGCTTGACCACGGAGAGGGCGTCCTCGCTGTGGCAGAGGTCGCAGACAAAATGGCCGTTTTCGCAGAGGGCGTTGGCCATGGCGGTCTCTCCGCAGAAGCTGCAGGTCTCTTCCTGCTCCATGTCGAGATAGGCAAGGGGTTTGCCGCAGCGCATGCAGCCCGACGCTTTTTTTCCTGTGCTCAGGATGGTGGCACCGGCGGGCTGGGCTGGCTTCTGTTCCTTTTCCACAGGCTGGTAGCAGGCACAGCTGTTTTCCGCGTCCTGGTTGGTGATGTTGCCGTCGTTGTCCAGGACAAAGGCGGACGGGTCGGAGTGGGTGGCCGAAGGCCAGGGGGCATCCAGAATACCGCCCCGGGGGATGATTTCACCCTGATCGGTGATGACCCCTGCAAAGGGGCCGGGATAGAGAACAGCCGTGCGGGTCTCATCGGGCTTGACGGCCTGGTAGGTGAGGGAATAAAAGGTGTGCCCCTGGACCTCGCGATAGAAGAAGCGTTTGATGATTCGGATGTTGATAAAACCGGTGGCTTCCAGCATGGCCATGAGGCGGGACTGCACCATGGCCCCGCCGATGCATTCTCCCCGAAGGGTCGGGTCGTTTTGGATGGAAGCGGGGAAGGGGGCGTCGGTGGTCACATCGGAGATGACGGCTCGTCCCCCGGGCTTCAGGATGCGGAAAATTTCCGCAAAGGTCTTTGTCTTGTCCTCGGAGAGGTTCACCACGCAGTTTGAGATCACCACGTCGGCGGTCTCACGGTCCAGGGGGATGCTTTCCAGGTATCCCTTTTTAAACTCCACGTTCCGGTAACCCAGCCGCCTTCCCACTTCGTCCGTTGCATTACGGGCCCGCGAGAGCATGTCGTCGAGCATGTCGATACCGTAGACGCTCCCCGCCGCACCGGTGATCTTGGCGGCGATAAAGCACTCCACCCCGGCCCCGGAGCTGGAAGTCCTCATAAGCTTAGCCCCGGTCAAGGTCCGCGCACCGGGTACCGGGCTTCCGCATCCGTAGGAACGCACCCTGGCAGACTCCGGGATGTGGTGGATCAGCTCCTCTTCGTAACAGACCGGGTTGGTGATGTCGGTGTTGGGGGCGTCGGCCGCATCGGCATAAAAGGCGCCCACCGTGCCCCGGGTACCGGCAAGGGAGAGCACACAGTTGGAGTGGGTGAGGGCCACATCACCCTCGGCGTGGCTGCATTCGGTGAGGCGGTCGCCCATCTGGATTCGCATGCCGGGCACGCCATGGGTATCAGCAACCGTACCCGCCGCCTTTTCAATAAGGTGAACGGCGATGGCTTCGTAGAGCGCCATGTAGGGGTCGTGGCCGATGTAGTGTTGGCCTGCATAGTAGCTGTGGTCGATATCGCCGCCCCCCACGATGTAGCGAAAAGGGCTTGTGCGGCAGCTTTCGTCATTCACAACGGATAGTCCTCGCAAGTCGCTGAGCGCTTTGCTGTGTCTCCACACCTTCTCGATGCCGTCCCGGAGGTGACCGCAGCATGCGGGTTTGTTGCCGATGAGGGCCGGGGTGGGGTAGATGTGCCCGTCGGGACCCACGGCAAGGGATTCCCACCCGGCGTTACCCAGGTCGTGGCGGATGCCCGGTGAGGAGAAGACACGGGCCTCCATGCTCTTGAGGTTGTCGATGGTGATTCCCAATGATGCGGCGGCTTTTTCAGCCTCCATAAGGTGGGAAAAAAGCTGTTCCGGGGGGACATGGGCGGTGTCTCGCGCCTTTCCGGCGGCAAAGAGCCAGAGGTAATGGACGTCGGCAATGCCGAACCGACCGGCAAGGGCGACGATATCGGTCATCTGGTGGACGTTGCCTTTGTGAACGGCCATGGCAAGGGAGGCGTTGAGTCCTGCCTGGGACAGCATGTCAAAAACGGCGAGTAATTTGTTGAAGACCCCCTGGCCGCGCATGGCGTCGTGGTTCTCCTCAAGGCCGTCCACGCTGATTTGGAAGTGGAGTCGGTCTGTGGGGAGCGTGGTGAGAAAATCCAGGTGCTTCGGAATAAGCAATCCGTTGGTGAGGATGGCAAGGCGGGTGTTTTCCTTGCTCAGGAGAAGGCGGCAGATGCGTTGAAAATCTGGGTGGAGCAGGGGCTCGCCCCCGGTGATGTAATAGGTCTCCGTGCCTAAGGGCTCGGTTGCCCGGTACAAAGCCTCGATCTCCTCAAAATTGAGGCTTTGCCTTGTTTTTGGGGAGCAGGAGAAGAGGCAATGACGACACGACAGGTTGCAGTGATCCGTCAGGTGAATCCAGCATTCGGACAGGCGATTCAGGGAGAGAATCTCTCCGCGCCCGGAGTAGGGGGCGGGCTTGCCTCGGGGCATAAGGGATAAAAACTGTTCTGTCCTGAGCTGCTCCAGGGGGCCCTTTGTCTTGTTGTCCCGGGGGGCGCTTTTCGCCTCGCCCAAAGCCTGAAGCAACCGGTCCCCGGCCGTGTTGGGAACGAACCAGTGAGGGGTGTCCGGAGATACATAAATGGGTACCTTGGTGCCGGAAAGACGCGTAAACGTATCTGGGAAGATCATGGACATGGGTCATTACCTTCTCGTTTGCAGGTGGTTGGGGGGAGGCTTTTTTTAAGCATCTGTTAAAGATGGCGGGATTGCGGAGATGCGGTCGATTTTTTTCTACTTTACATGCCGACCGGGGGAATGTCAAAACCTCACGCGGGTCCGTGGGATACGGCAAGGCGATTAAAGGCTGCATATCAAAAAATCCATGATTTGTCGCCTTCGCGACGCAGCCGGATGAGGGCTGCCGGATAAGCATTTTCTGTTGTTTTCCAGCGTAGCTGAGGGGTGGCAGGTGATTGCGGCGTGCGGGTGCGGCGTCTGGATGTGATGTGGCCGTTTGCCGCGGCAGTGGTTTTGTTGTGAGGTTCCTGTTTAGATGACTCTTTGACTTGAGTCTTTTGTGTGAAATTGTTAAAAGGATATTTCTAATACTATAGAAAAATAAAGAAAGGTTCGAGGGGTTACGTAACTGCTGTAAATGTGTCTATTGACAGGTGCTGTTTTATTGAATATGTGTTCGCTGGTTTTAAAACTAGCGATACTCCGTGATGATTTGGAGCGGAGTTCGATGGTCTTAAAATCAATAAGTTAAACTGTGGTGGGAGAATGTTCAGGCATGCGCAACAGGTTGTTCCGTCGGGTGATCCCGATGGCTGTTTTTGTTTTATCGTTGACGACCGTCGCTTTGGCAGAAGGCGAGCGGGTTGTCTCTGAGGCCATGACACTGCGTCAGGCGCTCGAAATTGTTACAAACACAAATCCGGAAATTCTGGAGGCCAGGCAGAGGTACGAAAGCGTTCTTGCTGAGCGAGCCATCGCAAAAAGCGGGTATCGTCCCACCATCGGCGCAGAACTTGCCGCCGGTCCGGAAGTCACGGACGGGGAAGATACCAACGACGAGCGCGAGGAGTTGACGGCAGCAACGGCAACGGTCTATGCGCGGATGAATTTATTCAACGGCGGCAGAACTCGGGCCACCGTGCGGGAGACCGACGCCCGGATCCTCTCGGCCGCTTACGAAGTGCTCAATGTCAGCAACCGGGTCTATCTGGATACGGCCGAGGCTTACCTCGGTGTGCTCCAGGCCAAAGAGATGCTGGCCCTGGCCAAAAAGAACGTGGCCACCCAGAAGCAGATTCTTCGCCAGGTCAGGGAAAAGGCCGAGTCCGGGTTCAACAGGGTCTCCGACCTCAAAAACTCCGAGGCCCGGTTTGCCCTGGCCCAGAGCAACTACATCTCCAGGCAGCAGAACCTGAATCAGGCGGTGGTCAAGTTCCACAGGCAGTTCGGCCGCTTTGTCTCCCCTGATCGCATGGTGCGTCCTGCTCCGTCCTTTCTCGTTCCCGAGACCGTAGAGGGCACGGTGGATATCGCGTTGAAAAACCATCCGGCCCTGTGGGTCTCCCAGTCCAATATTCAGGTTCGAAAGCAGGCCGTGGAAAAAGCAAAGGCCGCGTACTGGCCCTCCCTGGACCTTGAGCTCAAGGCCCAGCGTCGTTCCGATACCGGTGGAGACGAAGGGGACACAGACCAGGCCTCGGCCATGCTGAAGCTGAACTACACGTTCTTTGACGGCGGCGTAAGAAAAGGGGAAACCCTGAAGAGCAACAGGAACCTTCATGGGGAAAATTACCGGGCGTACCTGGAACGGCGAAACGTCAATGAGTCGGTGAGGCTGGCCTGGAATATCCTTCAGGCTGAAAAGCAGCGGGAAAAATACCTCGGTGACCATGTTCGGCTCTCCCTGGACACCCTGTCCGCCTTTAAAGAGGAGTACCACTTAGGCCGCCGTACCCTCCTTGACCTGCTCAACATGGAAAACGAATACAACTCGGCGGAAACCGCCCTGGTGGAGTCCGTGTACTCCTGCCTGACGGCCACCTACAGGATCGCAGGCACAACCGGGCTGATGCTCCGGGAATACGATCCCGGCCTTCGCAAGGCCATGGGGCTTCCCCTGGAGGCATCCCTGGGATGCGCCGGGGATGACGACCTGGAGCACAACCGGGACCAGGACTCCGTGGACGACCCCTGTGATCAGTGCGACAACTCCGTTCCGAAGAGCAGCACACCGGCATCGGGCTGCGCCGGGGACGCCATGCAGACCGTGGGGTTCGAGGAGACAGACGTCGTGGCCCCGTACATCGTGACCGGGACACCGGACGCCTTTGACCTGAAGATCGATACTTCCCGGAAGGAGCAGACCATCGCCCTTGAGGGGATCAGCTTCAAGCGCAACTCAGGTTCACTGACCAAAGAGGCTGAAAAGCAGCTCACCTACGTTGCGGACCAGCTCAAGGCCACAGAGGGGTTTTCCGTTGAAGTGGTCGGGCATACCGATTCCGATGGCTCCAAGGCTTACAACCTCAAACTCTCCCGGAAAAGGGCCCGTAGTGTGTGTGATGCCCTTGTGGGGCTGGGTGTGAATCGTGAGATCCTCTCCTGGTCCGGCAAAGGGGAGAGCGAGCCCGTGGCGGACAACGCCACCGGGGACGGCAAACGAAAAAATCGACGGACCGAGTTCAAACTGACCCGAAAGGTCCGTTCGTAAATTGGCGGGGAGTCCTTTCCCCACCGGAGGCTTCGTGCGTCGAGCCTTTTTGATACTTCTGGTGTGTTCACAGCTTGTGGCTGCACGGGAGGCCAATCGTTTCTATGTGCCCGAGAATGCAGCCGCACGCTACAGGGAGACCTACGGAGAGCAGGCCACCAAACGCCTCAACGGCCTTCTTGCCCTAATGGAAAGCCTGGTGAACGCCACTGAAGAGCAGAAGGTGGCCGAGATCAACCGGTTTTTCAACCAGGTAACCTACGCCACGGACAGGACCGTGTGGAATCGTGACGATTACTGGGCAAGCCGCCTTGAGTTTTTGGGAAAGGGGCGGGGCGACTGCGAGGATTTCGCGGTGGCCAAGTACCTGACCATGGTCCAGGTGGGGGTGCCCGAGGAGAAGGTCTTTACTGGACGCCAAGGCCATCGGTTCGCGCCCTGTCGTCAACGACGCCGCGCCCGGCGCCGTTCCCCTCGTTCTGGACAACTACAAGACCACCATCGAACCCGCCACCGAACGTCCCGATTTGATCCCGGTCTACAGTTTTACAGCCGATGACCTGTACCTTCAGAAACAGCAGGGCCTGGGCAAGCGGATAAACAGGAAACCCTTGAAAAACCAGAAGAAGCTGAAAGCCGTTGATCCGGAGATCCGTGAAAGGGGAAGGTCATGAGTCTTTTCAAACAGATACAGGTGTTGATAACCGTGGTCCTTGTGGTGATGCTGAGCATTGTCATGAAGATCAATTTTGACCGTGCCCGTGATTTTACCGGCATGCAGCTTTATACCGGCGCGAAAAACACCGCCAATGTCCTGGCCCTGTCCCTGAGTTCCGCACCTTCCGACGCGGGATTCACGAAGTCGGCTGTGAACGCCATGTTTGACGGGGGGTATTACGAACGCATCGAGCTCGTCCGGTCAAACGGCGTGCCGGTCTACGAGCGGCATGAGGCCGTGCGCGTGGAAGGGGTGCCCGAGCTGTTTATCCGCATGGTGGCCCTGGACCCGCCGGTGGCCGAGGCCCGTGTCATGAACGGGTGGTCCGTCTTCGGAACCCTCAAGGTGAAAGGGCATCCGGGGCACGCCTATCTGCGGCTCTGGGACACCTTCAAGCAGCTCTGCCTCACCTTTGTGCTGGTGGGCGGCGCAGCCCTTTTCGTCTGCTGGGTTATCCTGCGGTATCTCATGAGATCCCTGACGGACATCCGGCGTCAGGCCGAGGCCATCAGCAACCACGAGTTCATCATCAACAGCAATCTTCCCGGTACCCCGGAACTCAAAGAGGTGGTTCTTGCCATGAACACCATGGTGGAAAAAGTGAAGGCCATCTTCTCACGGAGCCCAAACCATTCGGGACTATCAGGCTCTTCATTTCAAGGACCCCGATACCGGGGTGTACAACCGTTCCTATTTCGTAAAGCAGCTGGGGCATTTCCTGGAGAGCGATTCCGGGGGCTCGGTGGGGGCGGTGATGATCCTCAGCCTCGACGGCATGGAGCGCCTCGGCCTGTCCGGTGGGCATCCGGTGCGTTGCTCGACAGCGGCTGCGGAGATGATCAGTCCGTGCCGCAAAGGTCCCTGAAGCACGCGGGTCGCCCGTTGTCCCACCAGGAGTTCGGTGTGGCCCTTCCAGGGTGCCTTCGGGAAGATGCCCTGGCCGTCTCTGATGCCATCATCAAAGGGGCCCATGCCCTGACCTCCGGCCATCCAACCTTCAAGGGCGAGGTGACCGTCAGCGGAGGGCTGGCAGCCTACGGTGCCGAAGAGCGCGTGGGCAGCATCCTGTCCAAAGTCGATTACGCCCTTTCTGTCTCCAAATCCGGGGCCCCCTGGATGGTGAAAACTTACAGCGGCCGGTCCGCTCCCTGCCTCTCGGGGAAATACGAGTGGAAGCGGATGATCGAAGATGCCTTTGACAGCGGGCGGTTTCCTGTGGACTCCCAGGCCGTTGTGTCGGCCGACGGCGAGCTTCATCGGGAGGTGTATGTCTCCATGATGGACGGGGACGGGGTGCTCCACAAGGCAGGGGAGTTCATGCCCATGATCATTACCCTGGGGTATGCGGCCCGACTGGATCGGGTTGTGCTTGATGCCGTGGCAGAGCAGATCGCCCGGGATCGCCACGGGGTTTTCGCCGTCAACCTGACCCGTGAATTCTGCAGGGACCGGGAGTCGTTCCTGTGGCTCCGGCAGTTTCTGTCTGCCCAGAGGCCCGTGCGGCATCGGGTTGTCTTCGAGCTTCAGGAGGCGACCCTTCTGAGCTCTCCGGAGATCTGCATGGACCTTGCCGGGCTTTTCCGGGGCATGGGCTATGGGTTCGGCCTGGACCAGTGCACGATGCAGGATGCCACCCTGACCCTTTTGAAAGACCTGAAGCCCGACTACATGAAAGTGGATGCCGATTATCTGGATGATCCGGAGCAGGGTGGGGTGTCGGATGTTGCCCTCAATGCCCTTGCCACCATTGCGGACAGCCTGGGGATCAGGCTCGTGGCATCGAAAATTGAATCAGAGGACCAACGGGAGATGCTGGAGAGGAGGAACATTCGTTTCTTCCAGGGCCGTGCCATCGCCGAGGTCGAACCGTTGGGGAATCCGTCATGAGTTACGATATATCCACAGACCCGGTGATGCAGTGCCTGGTCGTGCTGACAAAGATAAACAACAAACCCGCCTCGGCAGAAGCCCTGGCTCAGGGGCTGCCCTTTGATCCCACGGTGGAGAAGCAGCGGCTCTTCAGTCTGGACAAGGGCAAGTCCAACGTCTCCCGGGCCGCAGCCAAGGCAGGCTTTCAGTCTCGTCTCCAGAAGCGGTCCCTCTCCGAAATCCCGGCCGTTGTCCTGCCCGTGATCCTGATGCTCAAAGATGACAAGGCGTGTGTGCTGACGCGGATTTCCCACGGCAGCGGCATGGCCGAGATCATCGTGCCGGAGGTGGACGACACCCCCCGGGAGATCGAGATCGAGCGTCTGGCCGAGGAGTACCTGGGCTATGTTTTTTTTCTGAAGCGCACCTATGACGGGGCTTCCGGGGATGATGAAGAGGTGAGACGCCCCTCGGACGGGCATTGGTTTTTCGGGACCATGAAGCGCTTTAAGGGGATCTATGCGCGGGTGCTTTTGGGCACGCTCCTGGTGAACCTGTTTGTGGTGGCAGGGCCTCTGTTCACCATGAACGTCTACGACCGGATCATTCCCCACAACGCCGTGGAGACCCTCTGGGTCCTGGCGTCCGGGATCTGTCTTGTCTATCTCTTTGACCTGGTCATCAAGTGTATCCGTACCTCGTTCCTTGAAACAGCGGCCAAGAAGAGCGACATCATCCTCTCGTCCCTTCTTTTTGAACAGGCCATGAACCTGAAGCTGAAGGAGAGGCCCCGGTCCGTGGGCTCCTTTGCCAACAACATCAAAGATTTTGAAAGCATCCGCTCCTTTTTTACTTCCAGCGCGGTCACCGCGTTCATCGAGGTGCCCTTTGCCGTTCTCTTCATGATCGTCATCTACTCGATCCATCCGGTGATGGCCCGAGTGCCGCTTACGGTCATGGTCCTGATCCTTTTGACGAGTCTTTGCTTGAAAAAGCCCATCTACAGGATCGTGGAAAGCACCCATGAAGCCGCGGCCCGGAAAAACGGGATCCTGGTGGAGGCCCTGGCCAACCTGGAGACCATCAAGGCCTTCAACGCGGGCAGCTCCATGCAGTGGCACTGGGAGGAGAGCACCGGGGATATTGCGACAAAAGGCCTCGATCCCGATCATGTCCGGTTTCTTCTTCATCTCCGTTTTTTTCCGCCTTTCTGACCCAGTTCAGCTCCGTTGCCATTATCGTGGTGGGGGTCTACCTCATCAAAGCCGGCGAACTCTCCATGGGCGGGCTTATTGCCATCAACATGCTCTCTTCCCGCACCATTGCCCCCATGTCCCAGGTGGTAGCGCTGCTTTCCGGGTTTGAGCAGATGCGCGCCGGGCTCAAATCCCTCAACGAGTTGATGGACAAGGAGGTGGAACGTCCCGCAACCAAGCAGTTTGTCCGGCGTCAGGATATCAAGGGCGACATTGAGTTCAAGGACGTGAGCTTTGCCTACCCGGGCGAGCAGATCAATGCCCTGTCGGACGTGAACTTTCGCATCAAGGCTGGCGAGCGGGTGGGGATCATCGGTCAGGTGGGTTCGGGTAAATCCACCATCAGCAAGATCCTCCTTGGATTTTACGAGCAGGATCAGGGCTCGGTTTTTGTGGATGGCCTGGATGTCCGGCAGATCGATCCCGTGGACCTGCGGCACCATTTCAGCTACGTGCCCCAGGATGTGGTTCTGTTCTCCGGTACGGTGCGGGACAACATGACCCTGAAATCTCCCCATGCGGACGATCGGGCCATCATCAGGGCGGCTGAAATCGGCAGGGTGAACACCTTTACGGACCGTCACCCCCTGGGCATGGACCTTCAGGTGGGAGAGCGGGGCGCCAGCCTCTCGGGAGGGCAGCGCCAGTCCGTGGCCCTGGCCCGCTGCTTCATCGACGACACCCCTTTGGTCCTGCTGGACGAACCCACCAACGCCATGGATTTCAATACGGAGCTTCAGGTGATTTCCAACTTAAAGCAGGTGACCCAGGGCAAGACCACGGTCATCATTACCCACAAACCCTCGATACTGGAGGTGGTGGACCGGATCATCGTGATGCACAACGGGTCCGTTGCCATGGATGGCCCCAAGGCCGAGGTGCTGGCAAAGCTGGGGGGAGCGCAGTAAATGGCAACCGAAAAGAGTGTGCGGAAACAAGGCGTCCAGGGGCGCCGTCTGTCGGGGCGGTCCGGGCGATACAGCAGCCAGGACATTGAGTTCATGAACAGCTTGAGCGCTGCTGTACTTGCGGGAAACCCCAAAAAATCAAATTTCTTTTTGTGGATCATTGCCGCCCTGGTGTTTTCCCTTCTCGGGTGGATGAGCGTTGCGCGCCTGGATGAGCGGACCCGCGGCATCGGCAAGGTGATTCCTTCCCGCCAGATCCAGGTGGTGCAGAACCTTGAAGGGGGCATCATCAAGGAGATCAGGGTCCGGGAAGGGGACAAGGTGACCAAAGGGGAGGTGCTCATCGCCATCGACGACACGGGCGTGGGCAGCTCTTACGCTGAGAGCAGTTCGGTCATCAATGAGCTCACGGCCCGCTCCGTCCGTCTGGCGGCCGAAGCCGGAATTCTCTCCTTTGAGGAGGGCGTGGCCGAAGCCCAGGAGGTCAAGGACCTGCTTGCAAAGGAGAAGCGCCTCTACGAGACCAACACCCGGCGCAAGCAAAGCGAAATCGAGGTGATGCGCGAACGGCTTCGCCAGCGCGAGATCGAGCTGGCCGAAGCAGAGATGAACATCCGCATGCTGGAGAGCAGCACTCAGATGATCGCCCGGGAGATGGAGCTCACGCGTCCTCTGTACAGGAAAGGGCTGGTCTCTGAGCTGGAGTACATTCAGCTCAAGCAAAAATCCCTGGACAGGAACCACGAGCTGGAAAGCGCGCGGAAAAAGGTCGAAACCCTCAACTCCCGTATTGTGGAGGCCAAAGAGCAGAACAGTGAGCTGGAGGCGCGGTTTCGAAGCGAGGCCCAGGAAGAGTACAACAAGGTGATGGCAGAGATCGAACGCCTCAATCAGAGCCGCCTGGCCATTGAGGACCGGGTTCAGCGCACAAGCGTTCGGTCCCCCGTGAACGGCACGGTCAAGCAGATCCTCATCAACACCGTGGGCGGAGTGGTGAAGCCGGGCATGGACATCCTGGAGATCGTCCCGGATGAAGAATCCCTGGTGGTAGAAGCGAAAATCAAGCCCTCGGACATCGCCTTTCTCTACCCCGGCCTGAAGGCTGTGGTAAAGATCACGGCCTACGATTTTGCCATTTACGGCGGCCTTGACGGCCAGGTGACCCACATCAGCGCGGACACCATCACCGATGACCGAAGGGAAGAGTACTACCTGGTCCGCATCGAGACGGACCGGAACTACCTCGGCACGGACGAGAACAAAAAAGAGATTATAGTTGGAATGACGGCCCAGGTGGACATCATCACGGGCAGCAAAACCGTGATGGCCTATCTGTTGAAACCGATTTTAAGGGCCAAAGAAAATGCGTTGGGGGAGAGGTAGTTCATGATTTGTGTGTGCAGTAGCGATAGCCGGTGGGTGAAATCCCTTGCCGGTCTTCCCCTTGATGACGACAATCTCGTGCATGTGACCGGCCTTGAGGGGCTGTCCGATGTGGAACCGAATTCTGTGAGCCTGCTTCTCATCGACTTGAAATCCTGCGGCGAGGACAATCTGGACTCGGTTGTCCCCCCCATGATTGCCCTTGCCGAAAGGCCCCTGTACGACCAGGGCATGAGGCTTCTGCGGCGCGGGGTCCGCGGCTACGGAAACCGCCACATGCACCGCGAAAACCTGGCCCAGGCCATTACGGCCGTCAAGGAAGGCCAAGTCTGGATGCCCCCTGAGTTCGTGACCCGGATGATCGCCTCCCTTACACCGACACTGCCCGAAAAGGCCTTGCCCGATACCCTGGAGCCCTTGAGCAGACGGGAAGAAGAGGTGGCAGGCTTTGTAGCCGAAGGCCTCTCCAACAAGGAGATCGCCGAAAAGATGGTCATCACCGTGCGCACGGTAAAGGCCCATCTCACCTCGATTTTTGCTAAAACGGGCTTTCGTGATCGCCTGGAGTTGGCTGTGAAGATGAAAAAGGGATGATTGGTCTATCGGGTTTGTGAAGGGGTAATTTGCCTACGTAAAAAACTGTTTCTCCTGAAGGAAATGAACTCAATATGGCTGGAATGATTTGCTCGTCAAAGCGGACAGGATATAAAGCGACTGGAATTGAGAGTCACTTGTGTGTCGTGCCATACTCATCTCGCCGATTTATGTAAGGAAAGATGACGAATATTGGACTATGAATACGGAACGATATCTTGATATTTGGAATACTTCAGATAACGAATAAGGCCGAAAAAGCAGCACGTGCGCCCGGTCGTGAGCACGTGCTTGTTACCGGATACTTTCCGTCACGTCAGGTTTTTCAAAACAAAGCGCGTTAACAGCGATGGTACCGTCACCTCCAATGAAAAGTTTTGCGCCACTTCACGTTCTCCATTGATAAAAAACCTTTTCGTTGGCTTTCTTGGTCGAACCATCCACCACTCTCAATTTCAAAAAGCCATCCATTTGTTGTGGAACAATGCGGCCAAAATTCTAATAAATCGCCTTCGTCAAGGACTCTAAAGCCGAGGGTGCTATAAAAGGCAATATCGAACCTATAATTATCAACTGATATTGTAACCACCAACGTCTCAGTATCGAAGTCGATATTGATAACTTCAGAGAGATTACCTATCTCGAGCTGTTCATTTAGCGATCGACTTTTCAATATAACAAAACCTCAGATCTACTTGCCGCTAACATTGCCTCATAGCATATGGTGCTTGAGCTGGGTGAACAATTTCTCTCCATTGATTGAATGCTATAATAATAAATGCCGTCCTCATTTGTTCAGCGGAATCTTCAGGAGAAACCCCACCAATACCACAACCAAATGCTGAACAAACAACATGTTCAAAATTATTTTGTATTGCAACAATCAACGCAGCTCGCAATGCCAAGTACGGGTTGATAGTATTGGGGATATGGCCTGGAATACGCATTGTCGGAGCATATATCAATGCTGGCCTTTTTTTATTTGGATAAACTGTTAGAGCCGTTCCAACGGGTAACTCTCCAAAGAAAGTATCTGTAATGTTTTTCTGGACTAATTCTTGAGCCTCCCCATTAAAACTATCATCTATTGCTTTATCGACTCCACCACCCATATCCCCGAAACTGTTTCCAGCAGTTATAAGAGCATCGCACTTGAACTTGGTAATATCCCCCTCAACAACTGAAACTTCATTTATATCCTGAAATTCCGCACTAAATGTATCGAGGACTGATGAATTAAGATCGCATATGGTCAATTTCAAGGGGCTCTTCATACTCGATCCAAATTTTTTTATTATTTTATGTCGTTTGAAAATCATATTTTATATAGCGCCCGCCGCGCTTCACCCAGCGGGCGGGTAGCACGACTGAGCTTGAAATGTGAAAGCCTTCGGCCGACTGAGTTGTGCTCGATCGGTGTTCAATCGTTTGTTCAAGAAAGCCGCTACGCGGCAAATCATTCCTCAACCTGCATATCAAAAATCAATATCCCTGCATACCAGCATATTTAAAACGAAAGAAAAACATCGTAGCCTTCCGGTAACTCAACCAATTCTAACCAATGGAGACTACGATGCACGACTATTATGAAAAATCAATGCGCGCTTTGCAACTGGCAGGTTTGGGAAAGAGCACCCAAAGGGCATACACACGCGCTGTTCGCAAGCTTGTCGATTATTGTGGCAAGACGCCTGACAAAATCACGGAAGAAGAAATTGAAGCCTACTTTCTTCATCGTCGAAACGTTGACGGGTGGTCCGCCTCCACCATGGGTATCGCCCATTACGGAATCAAGTTCTTCTTCACCAATGTGTTAAAGCAAGACTTCCATCTCTTTTCTTACCTGAAGGCCAGGCGGGAAAAAAACCTGCCGTGTATCCTCAGCCGTGAGGAGGTCTTCCGCATATTGAATCATGTGACAACCCCACACAACCTGGCGTTTTATCATACGGTCTATGCATGCGGCCTCAGGTTATCCGAAGGCCTCAATCTCCGAGTTTCAGATAGCGACAGCGCCCGAATGATGCTTCACGTCCATCGCGGCAAGGGGGCCAAGGATCGTTATGTGCCTTTGCCGAAACACACACTGGGTGTCCTGAGGCAATACTGGCGCAACCACCGCAACCCCACCCTGATTTTCCCTGCTCGGCGACGTGGGAACACAGAAGCCCCCACCACCGATAAGGTCATGTCCATCGAAGGCGTGCAGGGCGCCTTCCGAAAGGCCCGATATGCAGCGGGCATCAAGAAATGCAGGGTATCCATCCATACATTGCGCCATTGTTATGCCACCCACCTGCTTGAGGCTGGAGTCAACCCGAGGGTCGTGAAACGTTACATGGGGCATAGCAACCTCGAAACCACCATGGCTTACTTCCATCATTCCTAACAACCAATGCATTCAAGTTATATGGCTTTCTCTCGATATTTCACCATTAACTTTCTCGGTCAGTACCCAGTGATAAATTCACCACGCAAGCATAATGCTTGCGATCGTAATATAGATACCTACGTCTGTACTTTCGCCATCTATGTCCTCCACTTAGGAATACCGACCTGACCCTCTTGTGACTGTAATAGTTTCATCAAAGTCAATATACGTAGGAACACCAATTGCGTCGGCAGTCGTATCAAGGCCGAAATAAATGAAACCAAAGGCTATAATGCTTACCACTAAAGAAATTTTTCCTCTTATGTTTTTCACAACCTAACTTTGCGCTCCTGCTTCATTTTCGGCAGGAGCGTTACAGCTTGGACATGAGCCAGATTTAGCGTCAGCATTTGATAATTTACCACCACACTTAGGACACACATACGGCATAAATGCCAATATAATGAGGGCAATTAGCCAAGATAATGCTCCCGCTATTCCCCAGCCGATAGGGTTTAGATTTTTACGTTTGGCAAGAAGGCCAACGACCACTGCCCAAAAAAGAGCTGCTATTAGTTTGATTATGATTGGATCCATTGTGTGCTCCTTTTGAAACATAACGCATGCTTCACCCGACGGGTGCTGAAGCACGACAGTGTTTGATATTTGACAACCACTGGGCGACGAATACGACCGAAAAACCGCACTTGCACCCGGTCGGCGTGCAAGTAATTGTTAGACAAAAAACCGTTTCACTCTACGGCTTGCATTGTAGGCCAGTTCCATACTCCAAAATCTCTCCTTTTACGACATCAACCAAAAGCGACATATCAATTGATTTAATATAATATACTTTAAGTACTTCGGGATTTTTTGTACTGCAATCCGCTTGTTCAAAGCCGCCATATTTATTACGCCAAAAAGTAGGTTCCCATGGGCAGCCATAATATAAATTTGCTTTGGCCCACCCTAAAGCTTCAGCTGCTCTTTTTGCATCATCAGAGCTCTTTCCTGATGCTTCAAGAAAAACAGATGATAATGCTCTTATTGGATCATTAATTTTAGCTTCGCAAGCGATATCCTGATTTTCAGGCAATGATGGAAAGAAGACTACTGATACATCATAATCACCCGTAGGCAGCTTAGAACCTTTTGGAAATGGCCTGTTGGCTCCATCGATAATCACCTTAGCTTGACTGTTCACGACAGGAACCTCCGAGTAGTTCGTGCCGATAAAAACTCCTTCAGGGTTAAGCCCTTTAAGACCGATATTTGCTGATAAAATTGAAGAATCAGGTATGTTCGTCTCAATTTCCACGACAACTGTATATGCCCCAGTAACATAGGCATCAGATCGAATCCAAAAGTCATTGGCCACAGAATGACTTACTTGGCTAAGTAAGAAATATAAAATAAGTAAAAAAATCTTAATTATTTTCATAGATTTCATGGTAGTTGTCTAACGCTATGCATGTGGGGCCGCCGAGCGTCAGCGAGGGAACCCGGAACGCAGCGGAGGGCGGTCCGTTACCATGCATTTGTTAGGCATAGCCCAATTTTTGTATTATTTTAGATTCTGTTTCAATATCAAATACTTTTACAAAAACTTGATAGCTACTTTGCTTGGTTAAAAGCTTTGCAATTATCATTTCTACAAAATCTTGAACTGATACGTAATTTGAGTTTCCACGCTCACGCACGGAGTAGTGAATGTAAATTTTACATGAATCTTTTACAAAGAAGTATTCGAGTTCGTATGTATTCAAGAATTCAGCAAATATATCTTTGTCTTGTACCGGTTTTACAACTATAGGGTTCTTTCCAGTTGGAACTTTCAGTATCGAAATAGAATATTGTGTCCCAATGATTTTAATTGCACCATAGCTGTATGATTTAAAGAGTAATTTGATGATGTACTTGATTCTAACAAGTAGTACATTTTCGAAAACTTTACGAGGTTTAAAAAAATGGAAGACTTTTCGAATCATAGTTACCCTTTTGCCTAACGCATGGCTATGCCGACCCAAAAAGCTGATAGGGACAGCGGTTGAAATTACAAAAGACGTGGCCAGCTTTTTGGGGTCGGCCATGAGCCAATTGTTATGTGCCGATTGCGTATTCTTTATTCAAATTTAGGAGACGATGGCCAACAACTTTTTTGTGATTGATGTCTAAAACAAGAACCATAAATACATTCTTGACATCGGAATTAATCAGTACATGATCAAAGGCTCTCGTCGAGTCGCGCCAAACATAGCTTACACAGCCTTCAGCACAGTCAAAACCATCAAAATCCTCTATTGGAATTGAATCAAAGTATGGCCAAAAATCGAAAAGAGGCTTTTCATCTTGACCAACCCTTTTCATTCGTACAAGAATCAAATTGTATTTCGTCTTCATTTAATTTGGACATGTCTTTCCCATAGAAAATAGCGGCTTGACCACATAACGCTGCTATTCAGCTGCGCGGCTTTTTGCGTCGGCTGAAATAGCCTTGTTATGCGCTATCTGTAGTAAAAACTTTGAGTTGTTCATCAAATCTTGAATCAAAAGTTCTTATTCCAGCTATTTTAATTTTTTCATCTCGGTTTGGTAATGAAAATGCAAAGAGCTGATTAAAGTATTCAGATACTGTATAAAAACTTTTGCTTATATTTGATGGAATCATATTGAATTCGTCAGAATCGAAAAATAGGCCTTTGTATTTTTTTGAAACTACATTGCTTTCTGGGAACGTTATATCAAGTATTTGTATTAAAAAAATATAATCTCCCAACCATCGAGCAATTCCCTGTGGAGTAAGAGATTTGTCATCTAAGCAGATTCTGGAACCGATTTTATTATATGTTTCAATTAGTATGTTAAATTTATCTAACTTAAAGTCTAACCAAGATCTATCACAATCAAGTTCCTGTGAGTTGAACTTAACACAAACAGGATTGTTTTCAGGGAAAACACTTTTATATAAATATCCTTTATCATCGATTTTAATAGCGTGTGCAGACTCAAGCATATCTAAGACGTTCATGAATTCTTTTTTATGCTCTATAAAATTTTTAAATGTATTTTGCCTTATAGTTTCTTCTAATTGCAATTTAGTTTGGTTACTTCTGAAAATAGTCGCTCTAAACGCCGCAAGAGCCATACCTGCCGCTACCGTACGGATTGGAAGAGAAAATATCTCCAAGAATGTGCTAAAGCATTGTAGTTCAAAACAAACTCTAAGGTTGTTATTCAGAATTAAGATTAGAGATATAAGGCCTCCAAGAATGAGGCCTCCCCAAAAACAACTAATAAATAACGGATCTCTGCTTAACTTGTGTTCCATGTGTCCTTATTTACATGCATAACGCTTGGCATAAGGCGCGGCGGCTTTTTGCCGTCGCCCTTTATGCCGTTGTTAGCTTTTTGGGTTGAATTTAAATACTTTTTTGTCAGGTAAATATATTTCACAATTTGCAGCGAAATTTGAACTTTTTGATGTTTTGAAATATTTACAAAATATTGGTTTCTGTTTGTCTTTTTTAAGGCTTGTGTTTATTGCATGGTAACGACAGAGAAAACAGTTTTTTACTCTGATTCCATTACAAAAGGCTCTTTCTGTTTCTTCTACAAAAACAGATGAAGATGCTTTTTGAATTTGAGTAATGTAATTACTTGGGTTGTTTTTTAAATTTTCAAACTCAAAAATTGGAACATTTCCAATTATGCATTTTCCATTTGAAAAAACTGAGAAATAAGTAACATAATAGGGACAACTATCTTTTAAGTTTTGATTTATGGGTCTTGGATTGAAATTATAAAATTTAATTTGGTCATGAGTCACCGATATTGGATCCAAATTTAAAATTTCTAAGTCCTGCTCATTCTCTATTGAAAATTCAATAATTCTAACACCAGAATTTATTTTTTCAGTTGTAGATTGGTGTGTAACAGCGATCTCGATATACAATTTAATACCTTTTGCTGTATGTAACTGTAAGTCTGGAATTAAGAAGCCATCCTTTTTTTCTTCAAATATTGAAATGAACTGTTTTGTAAGATCGTAAGTTTTTAGTTCTTTGCTTTTTTCACATAAAGTTTGTGTTCTAAATAATGAAGATTACTGGTACTTCGTATTCAATATAAAATGGCAAATTGCTAAAAAGACATTTATTATAACGCTCTATGAAGAGTTTTTTTGCAAGCCTGTGTAAATATGATTGAAAATTACAATCTTGAATGTGCTTGTGTCTAAAATGCCATCTTCTAATTTCACCCAAAACAGGTATTAGCGGTTTTCCACATCCGATACACGAATAATCTTTTCTGTCATTTTTAGTTATGGAATCAATACATAGTACAGCACCAAATTCGGATAATGCGTATTTGTATTTTATGTGATTTGTTTCCATATTGAGAATGAAAGCTAACGTTTCTATTCAGCCGCGCGGCTTTTTGCGTCGGCTGAAATAGCCTTGTTAAATGGCTATATTTATGAATCATTACCATCAGCAACTATAAATGTTTCATCTGGCAGGCGTAATTCCCATGGCTCAAAATGAGTTGCCGAGAAACATTCGATGGCTTTCCCATTTTCTAAAACCAATTGAATATCTAAAGCTACAAAACCAGAGGCTCTTGCGCGAATGATCTTTAATCCTATAAGTGAGTTAAGTTCTGCACCATTTGGATATGACTCTGCTCCAAATTCGATACCTTGTTGTGAGCTGACTCGCCAAGAAGATGAGGTTGAAAATAACCAATTTTTCCCCGATACGCTAAAGCATTCATTTTCCCAAAGGCATTGTTCTATGGCTAAAGGAAGAAACTGGCTTATTTTATCTATGTAATACGGCAATGTTTAGATTCCCTGGTCATTTAACGCCACGCATGTGGGGCCGCCGAGCGAAGCGAGGGCACTGGCGCGGAGCGCCAGCGATCCCTTACAATGCGTTTGTTAGGTTTTTAATGTTTCATCAAAGTATTTGAGTTTATTGCCTTTAGCTTTCTCGATTTCATCAATAGAAACGTGTTGCCCAGAAGCAATTTTTTCAACTATTGGAATAAACCATACGGATTTTGACAATACGAAATGCTCTTTCCATGAAGGAAATAATGCCTTTTTGGCGGAACAATAACATCCATTCAAAAGCCAAGTGTAACCACTCCAAAAATATATAGGCTTTTCCATATCTGGAACATATCGAATTCCATAAGGAAAGATCGAATTGTCTTGGCTAAAACCTTTGCCAATTTCATATTTTCTAATTGATTTTTCCATTACCGATTGAAACCTAACGCTGAATTCACCGCGAGGGCGGCGCAGACCGACACCGGTGAATAGGTTAAATTGTTTGAAAACCGAAGTCGCTCGCCGAAGAGCAGCTGTAAGCCCGTCCGGTGAAATGACATGTTAGCCACTTATTCGTATCGAATGTTAGCGATTATTTTTTTGTTATTCAGTAGAACTGACTGAGCAAAATCTTGTTCTTTTTGCGTTGGAACTTCCAGTTTTACATCTATATATTTTTTGTTTTTATGCATTAATACAGGGCCTAAAAGACGACCGGAGTTCGCATATTCTAATTCAGAGACTGCTTGATTCAATAATTTGCGAAACTCAATCCAGTATTCAGACGTAGGATTATTGTATTTTTTTGCATTGTGTAGATAGTTTCCAAGCATTTCGGCTTTTTTTCGAAGAGATTTTTTTACAGGGGTATATTTTGTTTGTAATAGGATTTCGCTTTTATCAAAGTTATAAATATCTAAAATAGCTTCTTTTTCTCCAGTGCTAAAAACGGACTCAATGTTCTTTGCCAGTTTGGCAACTTGCCAACCTTGTTTTTTCTTTTTTGAAATATGTTTCTGAACTTCAAGATATTGTTGCATTCTCGCTTCGACGCCACAACGAAGTTCGAATGCTGCATAAAATAGAGTTTCAAGTTTATTTGCATCTATACATATTTTTGCTCTTTTTAAATAGTCTCTGGAACCAATTTTGTAATCCATAATGATGAGATCCAATGGCTAACGCGTGCTTCACCCGACGGGTGCCGAAGCACGAAAGTGCTTGATATTTGACAACAATCGGGTGACGAAGCAGACTGAAAAAACCGCACTTGCACCCGGTCGGCGTGAAAGCAATTGTTAAATGCCGCTATTCAAATACAAGCTTACCTTTTGAAGACACTAATGTTTGCTTTCGGTTCATCAATGCCCATTCTGGATCACCTTCTACCGTTGAAAAGGAACAAACCCATATATCATTGGTTAGTTCAACGACAATTTCTGGTAACCGGGACTCGAATGAATCATCTTAGGATAGGCCATTTAACTGCTTAAGGTACTCAGAAAAATCAGAGTCTGAGGACCAACTACCAAATGCAATTTCATGACCTTTTTCTACTCGCCAACTCCACTGGATCATGATAGTGAGTTCGCCTTTATCATTCGTAAGGTTCCCAACTTCTAAGAAGATTGCACTTCCATAGCCCTGCCAGACACGGCTAACGGGTTTACCGAAATATGGATTTACAAACTCTAAAGCTTCTTCTTTTGAGGCTATATTCATATGCAAATTAAGTCATTTAACGATTGAATTCACCGGTGAGGGCGGCGAAGGCCGACAACGGTGGATAGGTAAAAATCGTTCGAAAACCGAAGTCGCTCAACGAAGTGCAGCTGTAGCCCGATCCGGTGTAATGATTTGTTAAATTTGTGATTGTTACCAGTTTTTAAAGGGTATGGTTGATTTTAAAATGTTGAAATCATATTTGTTATGATTTTTCAATATGTTCAAAGGCATTATATTCAAGTTTTTGTTTACACTTGGCCCAATCAGTATTTCCTTAATAGAATTCGATGGAAATGACAAATCGATATATGGAATAAGTAAGTTACCTTTAGATCGAATCTTTACATTTGCGTTATCATCTTTCTCTTTAATATTGATATACCTAATCTCGGATTCTTCACTAAAACTTGGATGCTTTAGTCTTGCCGATAGTTTTGCGAGTTCGTATCTTACAAAGATATGATTTTTTTCTAAATCTAAAGGATGTTTCGTTGGAACATTGGAATAAGATTTGATTGGTAAAACTTTAAAAATGGATTCCCATTCATCTGGAAATGTTAGCTTAACACCAGTTGTTAATTTTTCTACATTAGAACAAAATTCAATAGCCAAATTTTCAACTATTTTTTTCTGTTCGGAATAATCATATACACATTCCATGAGTGAGTTTTGAAAAATAGTATTTATACTTTGGCTGTCAAAGCCGATACAAAATCCACCCTCGTAAGGACAATATCCTCGCCATTGGCTAAGAGTATCTGATTTTTTAGAAAATGAGCATGTATAGACATCATAAATATCGTAGATTTGTCTTACGCAAATATCAAATATTTCTCTGTGTCTATGGACAAGAGCATTATCAATTTGATCAACGGATTCTCTTATGATGTCTTTTGCATATGTATATTCAGTACTATCATTTAAATATTCAAAGTGAGTCGCCCATAGCTTTTGAGAATTTAAAATACCCAACAAACCATCTACTGACGTGTAATGATAAACAATCATAGTTCTCTCGATAAAAATTTAACGCCGCGCTTCACCCGACGGGCGCCGAAGCGCGAAAGTGTTTGAAATATGGCGACCGACAAAAGGCGAAACAGCAAGAAAAACGGCGCTTGCGCCCGGTCGGCGTGGAAGCGCTTGTTAGAGGACTGAGTTATCAGGTCATACGCAATAAAAAAATCACGAAAATTAAAGCAATTACAGATAACCAAAAGAATTTTTGAGTTTTTGACGTTTGTTTATCCTCTATTGCCTTAAGTGGTGCAAACTTAACCAAGAAAATGTGAAACAAAACGTACACTACCAGTGCGGCTATGAGCGGCAACCAATTCCAATAATATAATGATGCTATCGCAGCACCAATGAAAATGAAGTGGGATAATGCACCGACTCCCCATAAAATACCGCCACTAATAGATGATGGTTTACCGCATATTCTACACTTAGCAGCAAGGGATGTACCTGCCATAGCTTTTGACCAAACACTTACTCCAGGCTTATTACAGTGTGGACAATTCATAATAGTATTTGTGCCTCTAACGTTTTAAATCAGGGGCGCGGCTTTTTGCGTCCCCTGAATTTATTTGTTATGTATTTTTTTCCAATAAATATCATTCGTATCTTCTTTATTGTGATGGCAAGCATCACAAAATGAAATACCAAACTCTGTTATTCTAAATTCTTGATGCTCTGTACTTTCCTCAAAAATTTTAGGTACAGAATGATCATCTGGTGGTCGAAACCCAGTCTTAACTATTACACCTAAGCGCTCGAGATTTAGACAAGAAAGGTATATTTGCTCCGCTGATTTATTTACAAGTTTTGCAACGTAAGACACAACTAATGGCGCACCTCGAAGACCCAGGTCACGATACTGTTTTGCCGATGCTGTTTTTCGATACTCAATCATGACTTGAGCATCCAACAGAGACATTTCGCTCAGAATTTTTGTATAAGAAGGATGTACTTTGTTTTGAGCTTCAGGGTCAAGGTGGCACGCCATTAATGAAGAAAACATATTCACAAGGTTTTCTTCATCTGTATTTGCACCATTTTCAAGTAGTGGTACAAATATACTCGGAGAAATATGTTCGGGTTTTATATTTTTTTCCTCTAACAATTCTTTGGTCTTGAGCATTATGCGAACTTGATTTTTGAGCCTCCAGAAGCCAATTGTTTCACTAAGAATTCCACCAAGCTGGTTTAATGGGCCTAATAAAATTGCGTCGGAATAATTTTTTACAATTTTAAGGGATTCGTTATATATTTTAATTTCTTCTGGTGTGAGCATAGTTATCTACTTTCAAATCAATTTGAGAGTTACATGAAGATACATAACAATTATTAGTGGACATTTTTGTCCCATAACACCCTCTCAGGGGTAAATATGGACAATATTGTCCGATATTCCATAGATCCTCGGGAATATGGGACCAGCATGTCCCGTATTCCATTTATTGGGAACCGATCTGTCCCATAATACCTTCTCAAAGGTAAAAACCGACAACGTTGTCCCATAATCCACCATATGCTGGAATACGGGACTGACTTGTCGCATATTCTTATATTTCTGGCATTTTTAGACATCCTTACAGGATGTCATCGGTGTTTGTTGTTATTAATAGTGTTACTTTTAAATTCACACATCATTTTCTCGGGCATTCAGCTGTATGCTGAACACAAAGGCGACTGTCCGTTTATAGCCAAGCTGTTAAATTCTTACTCTTTGGGTCGTATAATTGCAAGAAGGTATTTGTGAGGCCTGGCGTTTTGCTATAACAATGGGCTTGAAATCAAATTTGTATCCGATATTAAAGCCTTTCAGATAAAAAGTGGCGCGACAGCTAACCGTGCTGACGGAGGTGTCGCTCCACTTCATCAATTCATAAGAAATACGCACTGGCTGTTCAGGAATCAGTTGATTTTTACGGCGAATGCCGACAAATCGGCTCTTTGCAGGTTGCGGCCCAAACGATGATTAAGGCCGCTAAAAATAACAAAAGCCGCCCCATGAAACCATGGGACGGCTTTTTAGTCCGTCGCTACCCGAGCCGCACTGGAGTGCAGCGCTCCAGAGGATAAGGGTGCTTGGGGGAATGTGAACAGACCTGTGGCCTTACGATGACCAAGGTCGACGTTTGATTGAAAGGCGGATGCGCTATGACCCGCGAAATCCGCCTACGCCCATGTCGATGCGTCCCCATTCGACCATCACCAATGGGCTACGGCGCGACAGGCAATCCGTCTTCGCCTGCGGCTACGCCGTGACATGGGGGCAAAGCGCATTCGCAATTTGCTTTCAATGTGTTTTCGCTACCGTGGCTTCGCCACCCTTGCCGCCGGAGGCAGCTTTTCAAGTGCTAAACAGTTACATTGTATTTTGCATTTTAGACATATCCGGGTCAGGGGGATCAGCTTAACTTCTGCCCGCATGCAGGACAGAAGTTGAATCCGTCTCCGGTGACGGGTTCCGAACAGTTGGGGCAGGTGCTCTGCACAGGGCCAAGTTCGACGATGAGTTCTCCCTCCCGTACCGGCACCATTTTTTTGTCTTCTTTGTAGTCGGCGTATTTGACGATTCGTTTGACCACGCCGTCCATGGGGGAGAGAACCGCCTTTTCCTGTTTCATGATGGTGATGTTGAAAAGCTCTTCCCCTTTTTTGACGATGTCTCCGGGGAGGACGTAGACGATCCACAAGTCGCCGCTGGTGGGGGAGGCGACCTGGGCCGGGTTGGCTTTGTCGGCCATCTCCACGGCGCCTGCCTTACCGTTGACGGCTTCACCGACTTTCACCGGATAGCTGTAGGTTTCGGCATCCAGGGTGTAGCGCACAAAACTCAAGCCCTGGTCATCGGGCTCGGAGATGTCGATGACGGACATCTGGTGGGGTTTGCCGTCGCTGTCTTTGAAGTTCAGCTCTGATCCCACCTTGAGGCCCTCAAACCAAATTATTAGGGGCAGCCTGTGGGGTTTCAACTGTTGGCCGGAACCGCGTCGACCCTGTCGGGCGTCTCCGGGGTGGTTGAGGTACATGACCAGCTCATCCCTGGAGGGGTTTCGCTTCAGGTGGGCCTTTAGCTGCCGGGTCTCTTCCTCGATATCGATGTCCGCAATGGACGCCAGGGGGGAGTCTTCGGTGCGTTTTTCCAGGGCGTCCTTGAAGCCCGCACCGAAGGCACTTTCATACACCCAGTCCGGCGGGAATCCCAGGGGCAGGCGGCCAAAGCCTCCGGACAGGAGGTTGCGGAAGGCATCGTTGCTTTCCCTGTAGAGCATCAGGCGCTCTTTTTTGTAGACTTCGTCGATCTCCTCTTCGGGGACGCCTGCCACGGCATCCATGATATCGATGAGATGCCGCACTTCTGCTTCGCCACCTCGCTTGAACGCGGCGGTCACCGCCAGGAAGGAGGTGTTCCACGTAATCTGGGACCCCGGCGTCACGTCGTGGTAGCGCACGATCTTGCGGGTTCCTGCAAGGAAACGGAGCATGTAGGGCAGAAGGTGGATGTAGCCCTGCTGTCTGGCCCCTTCCTGGGAGGAGGAGGTGGCACCGCCCGGCATGGCGTGGGAGACGACGTCATGGTCGATTCCCTGGAAGTAGGGGGCTGTGTAGCGGTCATAATACGGCATGATCTGTTTGAGGACAAAGCCGGTGTCACGGATCATCTCTTTGTTTAGATTGGTTTTCAGGCCCAGCTCGCCTTCCATGTAGGCGGCCGTGGACAAGACCTCTCCCTGGCCGTACCACCGCACTGCGGCGCCGATGCCGGTGTCGACGATATGGGCTCCGGCAAGGGCTGCCTCGCCCACAGCGAGTAGACGGGCCGTCGGTGCAATGCCTGTGGTAATGGATCACCAGCTCGGGGTACCGTTCTTTGATGGTCGTAACGAGTTGCCGCATGAACCTGGGCGGGCACACACCGGCCATGTCCTTTAAGCCGATGATAAAGCTCCTGACCGCCTGGGCCTTGGTCAGGCCGCTGACGGAGGAGACCATGGCGATGATCTCTTCAAGGACGTTCATGTAGTGGGGAACGTCGAACCCTTTGGCCCAGGAGAGGGAGATGGCGGGCTCGAAGACGTTGCCCGGGGAGTTCATGACCACCTCGGCAATGGGGCGCATGTTTTCAACATGGTTCAGAAAATCAAAGCAGCGGACCACATCAAAGTCCTCGCAAATCATTTCGCCTGTCAGCCGCATGAGTTTGGGGGGCTGGGGCTTGTACCCGAGGAGGTTGGTGGAGCGGACCAGGATCTGCTTGGGGGTCTTGGGCGCAAAGCGGTTCCACTCCCGGGCCTCGTTGAACGGGTAGGTCATGTTGGCCAGCATGGCGACGTGGAAGTGGGCGCCGCCTCCGTTCTCCAGGGAGAAAAAACCGCACTCGTCAAGATAGGGGCCCATGATCATGTCTTCGGCAAGGCGGAACCGGTTGCCGCTGTTGGACTGGGTGATGTCCCGGGCCGTTGTGTCCGTGAAGTGAACATGATCGGTGTCCCTGACGTAATCCAGCAGAGCCTTTCGGTCACACCTCGGATAGGGGGAGGGGGCATTGCCTGGCCTGACGTCCGGCAACACCGGCGAGAAGCTACCAAGGCGTTTGTCTTCGCGCCCTCTGTAGTCTCCCAGCTCGACAAAGGGGTTGTGTCCGAAGGCCAGAAGATAGACAAGTCGGCTCAGCCTGACAGATTCCTGCTCATTGTCTTTGTAGTGAAGCAGCTCCGGTGTGTTCAGTACAAATTTGGTGTCACACTCTCCGGCCTTGAACGTGGGATGATTGATGATGTTGGCGTGGAAGGGCAGGGTGGTTTTCAAGCCGCCCACAATATACTCGGTGAGGGCGCGGTTCATCACCTCCAGGGTCTTGGGCCAGCTCTGGCCGTAGGCGATGAGCAGTGCCGCCGCAGAGTCATACTGGGAAGGAAACTCATAGCCGGATGAGATGCAGGAGTCCAGGCGGATGGACGGGCCCCCCGGGGAGATGTACCGGGTGATCTTTCCGGCGTTGGGCGCAAAGTTATCCTGGGGATCCTCACAGTTGACCCGAAGCTGCATGGCGTAATTGTTGGGTTTGCACGTCTCATCATTTAAGCGCAGGGGGGCCCCGAAGGCCACGGCGATCTGTTCCTCCACCAGGTCGACCCCGTACCGGCACTCGGTGATCCCGTGCTCCACCTGAAGGCGGGTGTTGACCTCGATGAGGTGGGGGGTGCCGTCGGCATCCAGCAGGAACTCCACCGTTGCCAGTGAGTGATAGCCGATTTCCCGGACCAGCTTTCGGGCGTACTCTTTGAGCTGGCTTCGAATCTCAGGGGTCATTCCTGCCCAGGGAGAGGGGGTGATCTCGATGAGCTTCTGGTGATTTCGCTGGACCGTGCAGTCCCGCTCGTCAAAGGCGAAGACGTTTCCGTATTTGTCCGCGATCACCTGGATCTCGATATGGCGCACTTGGGTCAACATTTTTTCTACAAACAGGCGGGGGTTTCCAAAGGTGGCGTGGGCCAGGGCAGTGGCCTTTTCGAAGGCGCTGTCAAGCTGGTCCTCACGGGTGATCTCATAGATCCCCCGGCCCCCGCCGCCGCCTTCTGCCTTGAGCATGACGGGCAGCCCGATGGTTTTAACAATGGTTTTTGCCTCTTCGATGGTCACGGCGCCATCGGAGCCGGGCACGATGGGAACTCCCAGTTCCCGGGCGAGCTTTCGCACCGCCACCTTGTTGCCGAGAAGGCGCATGGCATCGGTTTCCGGACCGATAAACAGGATGCCCGCCTGGGCGCATTTTCTGGGAAAGATGTCATCTTCCGAGGCAAAGCCCCAGCCGGGGTGAATCGCGGTGATGTCTCTGGCTTTGGCTTCGGCGATGATCTGGTCGATATTGAGGTAGGCCCTGGGGTTTTCACCCAACAAAATGAGTTCCTGGGCGCCGGCGGTAAAGGGGGCGGTCTTATCCACATCCGTAGCCGTTACCACCGGGATGGCTCCGAGCTCCCGTATGGAGCGCGCGATGCGCCTGGCCGTGATTCCCCGGTTTGCCACCAATATTTTCATGCCTTTCAAATCTTGGACAACCTGCTTAAATGTCGTTTCTTTCAACGTGATTCTCCTTTTCTGCGTCAAACATACAAAGAGGGTAGATGCTTGCTGACCGGACGACGGTTGTTCCGCTGCGTGTAAGCAGCTTCAAGCCGCCGTTGGATGATAAACCGAGTATCTTCGCTTCATAAGGCGGGTTTGCGTAGTCTTCAACCCGCACCTTGTCTCCCGCAAATGCCAGATGTGGCTGGATCTTTGCCATAAGTTCCGGCAGATCGGATGAAGTGAACGTACGTAAACTATCCCGTGTCGTTGTCACGAGGTGTCGCCAGAGGGAAAGGGGGGACAGGCCCTTATGGCCAACGTCCTTCAAGCACGCAGCGGCAAGGGCGTTGTCGCTGCGAAGCCTCTCTTCGGGCGGGCTTGAGGTGAGGTTGATACCGACGCCCACCATCCTCACGCCCCCCTTTTCTTCGATGAGGATTCCCCCTACTTTTTTGTTGCCCATGACCAGGTCGTTGGGCCATTTCAGCTTCACTGTCACGCCAATGGCTCCAAGGGCTGTGACCAGCGAATACCCCACAAGCAGCGGGAGGCAGTCCACCTCCAGCAAGGCCGATGAGGGCAGGCGTATTGTGCCGTAGATATTTCCCGTCGGTGAATGCCACTGCCTTCCCAGCTGCCCCTTGCCGGCCCACTGGCTTGCTGCCAGTACCGATCCCCATTCAGGCAACAGGTTTTTCCTGTGGAAACACCAGGCGAGCTGCATGCTGGAGGCACAGGGGCCGGTCACAAACACAGGCAGGTTTTCGTTTTTTCCTGAGACCCAGCATCTGCTTCCGGGGCCTTCCGAAACGAGGCATGCCGAGCTCCAGTGCAAGGGGGATTCAACATCCGGCCCGCAGACACGGGACATGTCCCGCAATTGACCGGGGCCGATGCCTTCGGCAACATCCTCTATGCCGGTGCCCCACAAAATTGTATCGGCCATTGGTTAACCTTCCCGTTTCGTCTATCCCGAATATTTCATGCGAAAACGATTTGAGCTAAAGCAATAAAGCGTTATTGCAGGTGGTTACTGTGAAAAATTAAAGCATTTGTAAAATACAAAATGTAATTCACGGTTTTCTGCCCGATTTTCACACCCTTCGGGCAAGCCGAGTGCACCCATCTTCTGCGTTATCAGAGCTTTGAGGTAAACAACGACATCTGCAGATCTGATGCCTTGAATATGGGCGCACTCGACTCGTGAAATATCCGGGCTGGGGAGCCATGTATTCAAAGGGCCAAGGTGCGCAAGGGATTTCCCTGTACATCAGGGCCAACCGGTTTATGTCCAAAGGGGGCAGGGAAATTATCCTGCTTCTACGTTCTCGGGTTTGTTTATTGTTAATTATTCAATATATTTGAGGCTTTCGCAAGCCCCTCCGGTAAAGTAGAAGCCTTTGGTTTACGCATAAAAAAAGGCCAACAGCGACCACTGTTACGCCTGTTGGAAGCTCGATCCCCTTTAAAGAAGGTACAGTATCTTTGTCTACCAAACTACCTTTAATTTTTCTGACCAGAGCATATGGAAGATTCATTTTGGTGTCATTCTTATTTTATCTGCATGGCCGGAGGCCCCATGGACCCTTAGTACGAATGAGTTGCGTCAGTGGGCGCCTGTCATCGCAGTTTTTTTATTTATATACTGCCACCATCAGCTGTAAGAAAACTTTTCTTCCACATCCTGCTCAAAGGTAATGACAATAATCCGCTCTCCCGCTTTGGTGCTGATGTCTGTATGAAAGCTGACCACATTGATGCCGGTAATGCCGGTGATGACATCCCCCAGAATGTCGCAGGAATTTTCCAGAAGTTTTGCCCGGACCTGCTTGATGAGCTGCGTACCGGCGTCATCCGTTGCAAGATGTCGCTCAGCCGGTGTTAATACGCCTTTCAAGCGAATCAGCACCATGTCCTCGATGATATGGCTCCTCACATCCACCGGACCGCGTCCCATATGCTCTTTTTCAAACGTGAGCAGCGCACTGCTTATTTCAGCTTCCACCTGTCCCTTGCTTTTCTTTTGAGCCGTGCGCGTTCGTTTCTTAATAACCTCTGGTTTATTCATCGTCATCCTGTCGCTGCTTTGTGTTTTCAAAAGCACCACAATACTATAGGGGCTGGCGGCAGGTCAATGTTCAGGGGCCCGGGGCATCCGTTATACCGAAAGGCACGTTGAGCATGTGTGGTCATGATGTCACAAGAGGGGGCAGGGGGGCTCCCCAAGTTCGACAGTCTTACCAGATAAGAGTAGATAACTTCTTGTAAATATTAACGATTCATCGCGCTATCCCGGGTCTTTCATGAGGAAACGGGCTGGGTGTGACAATGATGAACTATTACAATTGCTTATTGATAGAAAGTTAGGTGCTTTAAAAATACAAAATGTAATTCACGGTTTTCTGATCGATTTTCTCACCCCTCGGCGCGTGAAATATCCGGGCTAAGCGAGACGAACTGAAACGGAGCGCACTCCTGTGCGGCTTTTTGGGTGCAGCCTGGCGCCGGATGCAGCGCCCAGGGGATTGGGGGACTAAATGGTGATGAAAATACGCCGATGGTCGAAACGATGACCAAGGTCAAAAAGAAACCTAACCGGTAGTGGGGTATGGGGCCTTTAGGCGCAGAGACAGGCTTAACATTCAAGCCTCCCGTTCGACGGGAGGTTTTGACTCCGGTGGGCCGCTTTTGAAAAACGACCCACCGGAGACACGTTGGACAGGTACGGCTCTATTGGATGGCCGTGCCGTCGTCGGTGAAGATGGGGATGTGCTTGTCCGCATCGTCCACGGAGACGATCTGAACCTGGGTGCCGTCGGAGTTGGAGAAGAGCCCGTTGCCGTCGTGGGTCCACCCGTCGCCGGAGTTGGAGAGGTCCACGGTGACCTGGTCGCCGTCACCACCCGAGACGTGGAGCACGTTCTCAGGTCCGGTCATGTCCAGCACATCCTCCAAGGTCAGGGAGACGGTCTGAGCACTGTCCGAGGTAAGATCCAGGGCTTCGATGTTGGTGACAGCGCCCTTGTCCAGGGCGCTGAAGTCCAGGACCTGCTGGGAGATCCTCAGGGTATCGGTGCCTTCCCCTCCGTCCACATGGGCGTCCTGGGCATCAAAGACAATGGTATCGTCCCCTCCGCCAGCGTGGATGGTATCGTGGCCCTGGCCGCCATCGAAGATCTCATCGGCGTCGTTTCCTATCAGCACGTCATCTCCCTCGTTGCCGTAGAGATGGACAGGGGCGTTGTCGGTGGTGCCTTCCAGGGTGACGCTGCTCGTTTTGCCATGATGGTTATAGGTACCGGACACCTCGCTGCCGTCACTCAAAGAGACCGTGATGCCGACATCCTGCTTGCCGAAAGCATTGCCTTTATCAAATTGGTTACTACTTAGAAAATCTGTGTCGATACCAAACCGGAATTGGTCCTGCGAAGTAAAGGTCCCCGGTTCGAAGGTGATGGTCATTTTTGAGTGATCATCGGATAGCGAAAAGTTCACATCGCTGGAGGAGATCCCCCTGGTCTCATCTCCAATAAACGGACCGTAACTATCGAAATCATAGTAGTCGGATGGATCAAACACCGCATTCAAATCGCCTCCGGCGCGCAGGTCGATAGTCACAGCCAGGATGGACAGGGACGTATTGCTCGTAAACTGGATGCCCATTTGATTTGATGAATCACCGGTCCAGCCCCTTTCGACATCAGCCTGGATAGAAAACGTACCGGAATTGGACCTTGTGTTCACAAGGATATCGTCGCCGATGGTGCCGTAAAGATTTGCACTATCCTCTACCACAACCTCGGCCTTGGCCGTGTCCGAGACGTCCCCCGAAGAGATGTCGTAGGTGAAGGCATCACCGTCGGAAAGATCGTGCAGGGTCACCTGATCGGATGACTGGGTCAGCTGGGTACTGCCTTCGGCATGGATGCTTCCGTCATCGATGCTGTTTGCCCCGGAGTCGTTTGCCAGAAGGGCGGAAAAGTCGATGGCCAGGTCATCCCCCAGGGCCGCGTTGGTGATGATGGTGTCGTGGTTGGCATCAATGGCGGCCACGTAGTCCAGATTGATGATGAGGTCCACAGACGTGGTGTCGCCGTCGCCGTCAACGGCTGTGAGGACAAAGGACTCTTGCTCTCCGGAGATGGTGTCTTTGGGGTTGATGGTGTAGAAATATTCCCCTGTTTCATAGTTGATGTCGAGGGTTCCCCCTCGGGCCGTGGAGATGCTTTCCGTGGCAGACCCGTTCGGATCGTAGGTGTGGAGCTCACCGTCCACCAGGATGGACTGGATGTGACCGCCGTCCGCGCCCAGGTGGATTCCGTCGTCTCCTTCGGTGGCCAGGAGGGTGGCATCGCCCTTGACGATCCCTTCTGAGACCGTTTCAAGCAGGGTCTGCTTCAGGTCAAAGGCGTTGTGGACCTGAACAACGTGTGGGTCGGGGTCGTTCGAGTTTGCAGGGTTGGGCCAGGCGATGGGTTTCAGTTCTTCGAGGTCTGAAGACTCGGTGATGCCGATTCCAAAGACTGTGTCGATGCTGCTTCCTTCGCCCTTGAGAAAGGTCTCCCATTCGGTTTGGTCGCACTCATCGCCTTGGTTGGGTTCTCCGTCAGAGATAAAGTAAAGCAGTGTGCTGTCTGCCTTAGGAGGATCGAAATCCTCCCTGACCGTGTCCAGCGCACCGTCATAGTCGGTTCCGCCCCAGGCGTGGATATTGTTCAGATATGTGTTGGCCCCGTTTTTATCGTCCATGAACCACTCTGATTTCACGGCAGAGTTCTCGAATCGGACAAACTGAATGTTGACGTTGCCGAGGTTGTCGTAGGAATCGAACATGGCGGAAAGAGCTTCCTTGGCAACATCCATTCGGACGTTGTTCGGATCAAAGTCATCCTCCCCATATTCATTTCCATCCATGTCGAAGGCCATGCTGCCGGATCGGTCCAGCACTATAATAAGGTTGGTGGTTTTTACGTCCGCCGCGTCCTCATGGATATCTGCCGTTACAGTCTCACCTGTCGGGGCGTCATCCTGGATGTTTACCGTAAGGGATCCGGTCAGTCGTTCTCCGTCGGAATCCGAGATCGTGTAGCTTATGGTGTCCACCACATCGTCACCCTGGGACGGATGCTCGAGGGTGTACTCGTAATCCCCTGCTCGGTGAAGGCCGTCGGATTCGGTGTATACCGTGATGGTGCCGTAGTCCGTCTGAATACTCAGCTGGCCGCCGGATGCCTCCGTGTCGCTGTGGGCTCCGCTGGTGATGCTTGAGATGAAGGCATCGCCGTCCACACCCATGTCGTTGTCCAAGAGGTTGCCGGTAACGGTTTCCGAATCAGTGGCTGCCTCGGTTCCTTCGGGCAGGCCTGCCTCGTGGGCAACGGCGCTGTCGGCGACCGTAGACAGGTTATCATGGCGGATGGTGACGGAAGCCGTGGAGCTGTCTCCGTCCGAGTCGGTGATGGTGTAGTCAAAGCTGTCTTCGAGGTTCCACCAGTGGGGATGCCAGTGCTCTGAGGACGTGTAGGTGTAGCTTCCGTCCTGATAGATTTGCAGGTCGCCGTGTCGGCCGGAGATGGTGTTGTCCGGAATCTCGTGGGATCCCTGCATCAGGGTACCGTCTTCGGCAAAGGTATATGTCTCCCCTCTGTAGGTGATGGACGTGAGAGTCACGTCATCGGCATCGACATCGTCGGCACCCATGTCCTCGCCCCCTTCACCCAGGATGACATTACCGGTGGCTGTGCCCCTGAAGCCGACACTGTCCGTGTCATCCACGGCAACGGGTGCAGAGTCCATGACGTAAATTTCCAGGGATGAGGAGGTTGATGCCGAGGCTCCCCCGTCGGCTTCGGTGGATGTTGCCGTTGCGGTCAACGTATAGGATTCACCGAAACCTCCTGAGTTGGCATAGGCGGTGATGGTCAGGTTGGACAGGTCCCAGTCGGTGACATCCATTTCGTGGAGAGCATCCGTGGCGGTAAAGGTGTGGGTCCCGTCGGTGAGAACCGCACCTGTGGGGATACCCGAGAGCACGATGGAGGTGATGGACTCAGATCCGTCCGTGTCTGTCGGCTGGGCACCAAGGGTAATGGAAACCGGGTCTCCTTCCATGCCGATCAGGTCATACTGAGATTGATTGGACTCATAGGTGTGGATCTGGGAGATCTCCTCATCCGTCAATACCCTGTCGTACACACGGATGTCATCGAGCTGGCCTTCCAGGTACGTGTGGTTGCCGTCGGATCCGAAGGTCGCACCGAATCCGCTGAGATCCATGCCATCCCTGATGCCGGGTTCTGTTACTCTGGTGTCCTCAAGAACACCGTCGACGTACATCTTGGTCTCACCGGTTTCATGATCCCGGGTCATGACCACATGGTGCCACTGCCCGTCGTTTACGGCCGTGGTGGATCCGGCTCCGGTGCTGTCCCCAACCCCCATGTTGATCTGCCCGTCGTCGTCGATCCATCCCCATTGGATATCGTCTGTGCCCCCGTGTTTCTCGGAGCCGATGATGCTCGGAGAGTTCCACCCAATGGTGTTGGTCCCGTCTCCTCCCGTATACCCGTCCGGGAGCTTGACCCAGACAGAAAGAGTCGCGGTGCCGGAAAGCGGCTCGGTGTAATCCCCGGAGACATCCACGTAATCCCCGTCACCGTCCAAGACCAGGGCACCGTTGTTGTGGTTCGACCCAGCAGAATGCGCATCACCGGTCAAGGTGCCTTCCTGGTCATTCACAAGGTCGTGGGTTGTTCCTCCGGGGGCACCATTCTCTTCAAAGACCCAATGTCCCACCAGTCCGTCACTCACCACATTGTCGCTGCTTACCTGAAAATCGATCACAGGCGCATCCGCAACAGGCGTTACTGTAACATGGAGAGATTTCGTGACAGTTTCTGTATCGCCTCCGATTTCCGTGGCCGTAGCTGTAACCGTCAGGTCAATATCCACATCGCTGTCGGCCGGCGGCTTGATGGTGAGGCCGTCAAGCTGGTCCTGAGTCAGGGTCCATGTGCCGTCGCCGTTGTTGGTGCCTGCGCTGAGAGTTGCCCCTTCAGGCACGCCGCCGATGGTGATGTCCGACAAGGTCTCGCTGCCGTCGGTGTCGGTGAGGGCGGCAGAGATGTCCAGAGGAATCTCTGCGTCCTCATTGCCTGTGACATCGGTTGTCTCCACGGACGGTGCGATTGCCGTTATGTCCACGGTGTGGGTGGATTCAGTAGAGGCGGTAAAGGGATTACCTGCGTCATCGGTACCGGTGACCGTTACGGTGAACTCAGTATCCGCGGCCAGGTCAGTACCTGCCACGTTTACGGTGAAGGTGCCGTCGGCGTTCACCGTGCCCCGGTAGTCGTTGCCGTTAACGGTAAAGGTGACCACGTCGTCCTCGGCGGCGTCTCCACCGACGGTGCCGGTAACTTCGATGGTGCTTTCCATTTCCAAGGCGTTGATGACATCGTCGTTGGTGATGGGGTTGACAGCGATTGTGGCCGATGCTTCAAGGTCCACCGAGAACTCATTGGATTCGGCTTGGTTAGTGTTGCCGTGGGCGTCCTCAGCCGTGATAGTGAGTGTGTGGTCACCGTGAGCCAGGGAGCCTGAAAGTTCTGCACTCCAGGATCCCTGATCGTTGACTATTGTGGTGCCGACGTTATTGCCATTTTCATCGAAGATCGTAATCGTGGCGCCGGGCTCTCCGGTGCCGGTGATCTGGGGCGTGTTGTCGTTAGTATCGGCCACGGTGTCGACAGCCACCTCGGTGACGGTGTCGACGGTAAAGGCCCCGGAGCTGGTGGTTTTGGTGTTGCCCAGGGCGTCCTCGGCGGTGATCGTCAAGGTGTGGGAGCCGTCGGTCAAGGTATCAAGGTCCGCGGTCCACTTGCCGTCGGAGCCCACGGTGGCGGTGCCAACCTGGGTGTCGCCGTCCATGATGGTGATGGTGGCGCCGGGCTCGCCTGTGCCGGTGATCTGGGGCGTGTTGTCGTTGGTGTCGGATATTGCATCGACAGCCACCTCGGTGACGGTGTCGACGGTAAAGGCCCCGGAGCTGGTGGCCTTGGTGTTGCCCAGGGCGTCCTCGGCGGTGACCGTCAGGGTGTGGGAGCCATCGGTGAGGGTATTCAGCTCTGCGGTCCACTTGCCGTCGGAGCCCACGGTGGCGGTGCCAACCTGGGTGTCGCCGTCCATGATGGTGATGGTGGACCCGGGCTCGCCGGTGCCGGTGATCTGGGGCGTGTTGTCGCTGGTGTCGGCAATGGTATCGACGGCCACTTCGGTGGCGGTGTCGACGGTAAAGACACCGGAGCTGGTGGTCTTGGTGTTGCCCAGGGCGTCCTCGGCGGTGACCGTCAGGGTGTGGGAGCCATCGGTGAGGGTATTCAGGCTGTTCGGCCCACTTGCCGTCGGACCCCACGGTGGCGGTGCCAACCTGGGTGTCGCCGTCCATGATGGTGATGGTGGCGCCGGGCTCGCCTGTGCCGGTGATCTGGGGCGTGTTGTCGTTGGTGTCGGATATTGCATCGACAGCCACCTCGGTGACGGTGTCGACGGTAAAGGCCCCGGAGCTGGTGGCCTTGGTGTTGCCCAGGGCGTCCTCGGCGGTGACCGTCAAGGTGTGGGAGCCGTCGGTGAGGGTATTCAGCTCCGCGGTCCACTTGCCGTCGGAGCCCACGGTGGCGGTGCCAACCTGGGTGTCGCCGTCCATGATGGTGATGGTGGATCCGGGCTCGCCTGTGCCGGTGACCTGGGGCGTGTTGTCGCTGGTGTCGGATATTGCATCGACAGCCACCTCGGTGACGGTGTCGACGGTAAAGGCCCCGGAGCTGGTGGTCTTGGTGTTGCCCAGGGCGTCCTCGGCGGTGATCGTCAGGGTGTGGGAGCCATCGGTCAAGGTACCAAGGTCTGCGGTCCACTTGCCGTCGGAGCCCACGGTGGCGGTGCCAACCTGGGTGTCGCCGTCCATGATGGTGATGGTGACCGGGCTCGCCTGTGCCGGTGATCTGGGGCGTGTTGTCGCTGGTGTCGGCAATGGTATCGACAGCCACTTCGGTGGCGGTGTCGACGGTAAAGGCCCCGGAGCTGGTGGTCTTGGTGTTGCCCAGGGCATCCTCGGCGGTGACCGTCAGGGTGTGGGAGCCGTCGGCCAAGGTATCAAGGTCTGCGGTCCACTTGCCGTCGGACCCCACGGTGGCGGTGCCAACCTGGGTGTCGCCGTCCATGATGGTGATGGTGGATCCGGTCTCGCCGGTGCCGGTGATCTGGGGCGTGTTGTCGCTGGTGTCGGCAATGGTATCAACGGCCACTTCGGTGACGGTATCGACGGTAAAGGCCCCGGAGCTGGTGGTCTTGGTGTTGCCCAGGGCGTCCTCGGCGGTGATCGTCAGGGTGTGGGAGCCGTCGGCCAAGGTATCAAGGTCTGCGGTCCACTTGCCGTCGGACCCCACGGTGGCGGTGCCAACCTGGGTGTCGCCGTCCATGATGGTGATGGTGGATCCGGTCTCGCCGGTGCCGGTGATCTGGGGCGTGTTGTCGCTGGTGTCGGCAATGGTATCGACGGCCACTTCGGTGACGGTATCGACGGTAAAGGCCCCGGAGCTGGTGGTCTTGGTGTTGCCCAGGGCGTCCTCGGCGGTGACCGTGAGGGTGTGGGAGCCGTCGGCCAAGGTATCAAGGTCCGCGGTCCATTTGCCGTCGGAGCCCACGGTGGCGGTGCCAACCTGGGTGTCGCCGTCCATGATGGTGATGGTGGCGCCGGGCTCGCCTGTGCCGGTGACCTGGGGCGTGTTGTCGCTGGTGTCGGCAATGGTATCAACGGCCACTTCGGTGACGGTATCGACGGTAAAGGCCCCGGAGCTGGTGGTCTTGGTGTTGCCCAGGGCGTCCTCGGCGGTGACCGTCAGGGTGTGGGAGCCGTCGGTGAGGGTATCAAGGTCTGCGGTCCATTTGCCGTCGGAACCCACGGTGGCGGTGCTGAACCTGGGTGTCGCCGTCCATGATGGTGATGGTGGCGCCGGGCTCGCCTGTGCCGGTGATCTGGGGCGTGTTGTCGCTGGTGTCGGCAATGGTATCGACAGCCACTTCGGTGACGGTATCGACGGTAAAGGCCCCGGAGCTGGTGGTCTTGGTGTTGCCCAGGGCGTCCTCGGCGGTGATCGTGAGGGTGTCGAGATCGGTGAGGGTATTCAGCTCTGCGGTCCACTTGCCGTCGGACCCCACGGTGGCGGTGCCGACCTGGGTGTCGCCGTCCATGATGGTGATGGTGGCGCCGGGCTCGCCTGTGCCGGTGATCTGGGGCGTGTTGTCGCTGGTGTCGGCAATGGTATCGACAGCCACTTCGGTGACGGTATCGACGGTAAAGGCCCCGGAGCTGGTGGTCTTGGTGTTGCCCAGGGCGTCCTCGGCGGTGATCGTGAGGGTGTGGGAGCCATCGGTGAGGGTATTCAGCTCTGCGGTCCACTTGCCGTCGGACCCCACGGTGGCGGTGCCGACCTGGGTGTCGCCGTCCATGATGGTGATGGTGGCGCCGGGCTCGCCGGTGCCGGTGATCTGGGGCGTGTTGTCGCTGGTGTCGGCAATGGTATCGACAGCCACTTCGGTGGCGGTGTCGACGGTAAAGGCCCCGGAGCTGGTGGTCTTGGTGTTGCCCAGGGCATCCTCGGCGGTGACCGTCAGGGTGTGGGAGCCGTCGGCCAAGGTATCAAGGTCTGCGGTCCACTTGCCGTCGGACCCCACGGTGGCGGTGCCAACCTGGGTGTCGCCGTCCATGATGGTGATGGTGGCGCCGGGCTCGCCTGTGCCGGTGATCTGGGGCGTGTTGTCGCTGGTGTCAGCAATGGTATCAACGGCCACCTCGGTGACGGTGTCGACGGTAAAGGCCCCGGAGCTGGTGGTCTTGGTGTTGCCCAGGGCGTCCTCGGCGGTGACCGTGAGGGTGTGGGAGCCATCGGTGAGGGTGCTCAGCTCTGCGGTCCACTTGCCGTCAGACCCCGGTGGCGGTGCCAACCTGGGTGTCGCCGTCCATGATGGTGATGGTGGCGCCGGGCTCGCCTGTGCCGGTGACCTGGGGCGTGTTGTCGCTGGTGTCGGCAATGGTATCAACGGCCACTTCGGTGGCGGTGTCGATGGTAAAGACGTCGGAGCTGGTGGTCTTGGTATTGCCCAGGGCGTCCTCGGCGGTGACCGTCAGGGTGTGGGAGCCGTCGGTGAGGGTGCTCAGCTCTGCGGTCCATTTGCCGTCGGACCCCACGGTGGCGGTGCTGATCTGGGTGTCGCCGTCCATGATGGTGATGGTGGATCCGGGCTCGCCGGTGCCGGTGATCTGGGGCGTGTTGTCGCTGGTGTCAGCAATGGTATCGACGGCCACCTCGGTGACGGTATCGACGGTAAAGGCCCCGGAGCTGGTGGTCTTGGTGTTACCCAGGGCGTCCTCGGCGGTGACCGTGAGGGTGTGGGAGCCATCGGTGAGGGTATCAAGGTCTGCGGTCCACTTGCCGTCGGACCCCACGGTGGCGGTGCCGACCTGGGTGTCGCCGTCCATGATGGTGATGGTGGATCCGGGCTCGCCGGTGCCGGTGATCTGGGGCGTGTTGTCGCTGGTGTCAGCAATGGTATCAACGGCCACCTCGGTGACGGTGTCGACGGTAAAGGCCCCGGAGCTGGTGGTCTTGGTGTTGCCCAGGGCGTCCTCGGCGGTGACCGTGAGGGTGTGGGAGCCGTCGGCCAAGGTATCAAGGTCCGCGGTCCTTGCCGTCGGAGCCCACGGTGGCGGTGCCAACCTGGGTGTCGCCGTCCATGATGGTGATGGTGGATCCGGGCTCGCCTGTGCCGGTGACCTGGGGCGTGTTGTCGCTGGTGTCGGATATTGCATCGACAGCCACCTCGGTGACGGTGTCGACGGTAGAGGCCGGAGCTGGTGGTCTTGGCGTTGCCCAGGGCGTCCTCGGCGGTGATCGTCAGGGTGTGGGAGCCATCGGTCAAGGTCGCGAGATTCTCGGTCCACTTGCCGTCGGACCCCAGGGTGGTGCCGACCTGGGTGTCACCGTCCATGATGGTGATGGTGGATCCGGGCTCGCCAGTGCCGGTGATCTGGGGCGTGTTGTCGCTGGTGTCGGCAATGGTATCGACAGCCACTTCGGTGACGGTGTCGACGGTAAAGGCCCCGGAGCTGGTGGTTTTGGTGTTGCCCAGGGCGTCCTCGGCGGTGACCGTCAAGGTGTGGGAGCCGTCGGTCAAGGTATCAAGGTCCGCGGTCCACTTGCCGTCGGAGCCCACGGTGGCGGTGCCAACCTGGGTGTCGCCGTCCATGATGGTGATGGTGGCGCCGGGCTCGCCTGTGCCGGTGATCTGGGGCGTGTTGTCGTTGGTGTCAGCAATGGTATCAACGGCCACCTCGGTGACGGTGTCGACGGTAAAGGCCCCGGAGCTGGTGGTCTTGGTGTTGCCCAGGGCGTCCTCGGCGTTGACCGTCAAGGTGTGGGAGCCGTCGGTGAGGGTATTCAGCTCTGCGGTCCACTTGCCGTCGGAGCCCACGGTGGCGGTGCCGACCTGGGTGTCGCCGTCCATGATGGTGATGGTGGATCCGGGCTCGCCTGTGCCGGTGACCTGGGGCGTGTTGTCGCTGGTGTCGGATATTGCATCGACAGCCACCTCGGTGGCGGTGTCGACGGTAAAGGCCCCGGAGCTGGTGGTCTTGGTGTTGCCCAGGGCGTCCTCGGCGGTGATCGTCAGGGTGTGGGGGAGCCGTCGGTACAAGGTATCAAGGTCCGCGGCCCACTTGCCGTCGGAGCCCACGGTGGCGGTGCCAACCTGGGTGTCGCCGTCCATGATGGTGATGGTGGCGCCGGGCTCGCCTGTGCCGGTGATCTGGGGCGTGTTGTCGCTGGTGTCGGCAATGGTATCGACGGCCACTTCGGTGGCGGCGTCGACGGTAAAGGCCCCGGAGCTGGAGGTCTTGGTGTTGCCCAGGGCGTCCTCGGCGGTGACCGTGAGGGTGTGGGAGCCATCGGTGAGGGTGCTCAGCTCTGCGGTCCACTTGCCGTCGGAGCCCACGGTGGCGGTGCCAACCTGGGTGTCGCCGTCCATGATGGTGATGGTGGATCCGGGCTCGCCGGTGCCGGTGACCTGGGGCGTGTTGTCGCTGGTGTCGGATATTGCATCGACAGCCACCTCGGTGACGGTGTCGACGGTAAAGGCCCCGGAGCTGGTGGTCTTGGTGTTGCCCAGGGCGTCCTCGGCGGTGATCGTCAGGGTGTGGGAGCCATCGGTCAGGTACTCAAGGTCTGCGGTCCACTTGCCGTCGGACCCCACGGTGGCGGTGCCGACCTGGGTGTCACCGTCCATGATGGTGATGGTGGATCCGGGCTCGCCTGTGCCGGTGACCTGGGGCGTGTTGTCGCTGGTGTCGGCAATGGTATCAACGGCCACTTCGGTGACGGTGTCGACGGTAAAGGCCCCGGAGCTGGTGGTTTTGGTGTTGCCCAGGGCGTCCTCGGCGGTGACCGTCAAGGTGTGGGAGCCGTCGGTCAAGGTATCAAGGTCCGCGGTCCACTTGCCGTCGGAGCCCACGGTGGCGGTGCCAACCTGGGTGTCGCCGTCCATGATGGTGATGGTGGCGCCGGGCTCGCCGGTGCCGGTGATCTGGGGCGTGTTGTCGTTGGTGTCGGATATTGCATCGACAGCCACTTCGGTGACGGTGTCGATGGTAAAGACGTCGGAGCTGGTGGTCTTGGTGTTGCCCAGGGCGTCCTCGGCGGTGACCGTCAAGGTGTGGGAGCCATCGGTGAGGGTATTCAGCTCTGCGGTCCACTTGCCGTCGGACCCCACGGTGGCGGTGCCAACCTGGGTGTCGCCGTCCATGATGGTGATGGTGGACCCGGGCTCGCCTGTGCCGGTGATCTGGGGCGTGTTGTCGCTGGTGTCGGTAATGGTATCAACGGCCACTTCGGTGACGGTGTCGACGGTAAAGGCCCCGGAGCTGGTGGTTTTGGTGTTGCCCAGGGCGTCCTCGGCGGTGATCGTCAAGGTGTGGGAGCCGTCGGTCAAGGTATCAAGGTCCGCGGTCCACTTGCCGTCGGAGCCCACGGTGGCGGTGCCAACCTGGGTGTCGCCGTCCATGATGGTGATGGTGGCGCCGGGCTCGCCTGTGCCGGTGATCTGGGGCGTGTTGTCGTTGGTGTCGGATATTGCATCGACAGCCACCTCGGTGACGGTGTCGACGGTAAAGGCCCCGGAGCTGGTGGCCTTGGTGTTGCCCAGGGCGTCCTCGGCGGTGACCGTCAGGGTGTGGGAGCCATCGGTGAGGGTATTCAGCTCTGCGGTCCACTTGCCGTCGGAGCCCACGGTGGCGGTGCCAACCTGGGTGTCGCCGTCCATGATGGTGATGGTGACCGGGCTCGCCGGTGCCGGTGATCTGGGGCGTGTTGTCGCTGGTGTCGGCAATGGTATCGACGGCCACTTCGGTGGCGGTGTCGACGGTAAAGACACCGGAGCTGGTGGTCTTGGTGTTGCCCAGGGCGTCCTCGGCGGTGACCGTCAGGGTGTGGGAGCCATCGGTGAGGGTATTCAGCTCTGCGGCCCACTTGCCGTCGGACCCCACGGTGGCGGTGCCAACCTGGGTGTCGCCGTCCATGATGGTGATGGTGGCGCCGGGCTCGCCGGTGCCGGTGATCTGGGGCGTGTTGTCGTTGGTGTCGGATATTGCATCGACAGCCACCTCGGTGACGGTGTCGACGGTAAAGGCCCCGGAGCTGGTGGCCTTGGGTTGCCCAGGGCGTCCTCGGCGGTGACCGTCAAGGTGTGGGAGCCGTCGGTGAGGGTATTCAGCTCCGCGGTCCACTTGCCGTCGGAGCCCACGGTGGCGGTGCCAACCTGGGTGTCGCCGTCCATGATGGTGATGGTGCCGGGCTCGCCGGTGACCTGGGGCGTGTTGTCGCTGGTGTCGGATATTGCATCGACAGCCACCTCGGTGACGGTGTCGACGGTAAAGGCCCCGGAGCTGGTGGTCTTGGTGTTGCCCAGGGCGTCCTCGGCGGTGATCGTCAGGGTGTGGGAGCCATCGGTCAAGGTACCAAGGTCTGCGGTCCACTTGCCGTCGGAGCCCACGGTGGCGGTGCCAACCTGGGTGTCGCCGTCCATGATGGTGATGGTGGACCCGGGCTCGCCTGTGCCGGTGATCTGGGGCGTGTTGTCGCTGGTGTCGGTAATGGTATCAACGGCCACTTCGGTGACGGTGTCGACGGTAAAGGCCCCGGAGCTGGTGGTTTTGGTGTTGCCCAGGGCGTCCTCGGCGGTGACCGTCAAGGTGTGGGAGCCGTCGGTGAGGGTATTCAGCTCTGCGGTCCACTTGCCGTCAGGCCCCACGGTGGCGGTGCCAACCTGGGTGTCGCCGTCCATGATGGTGATGGTGGCGCCGGGCTCGCCTGTGCCGGTGATCTGGGGCGTGTTGTCGTTGGTGTCGGATATTGCATCGACAGCCACCTCGGTGACGGTGTCGACGGTAAAGGCCCCGGAGCTGGTGGTTTTGTTGTTGCCCAGGGCGTCCTCGGCGGTGACCGTCAAGGTGTGGGAGCCGTCGGTCAAGGTATCAAGGTCCGCGGTCCACTTGCCGTCGGAGCCCACGGTGGCGGTGCCAACCTGGGTGTCGCCGTCCATGATGGTGATGGTGGCGCCGGGCTCGCCTGTGCCGGTGATCTGGGGCGTGTTGTCGTTGGTGTCGGATATTGCATCGACAGCCACCTCGGTGACGGTGTCGACGGTAAAGGCCCCGGAGCTGGTGGCCTTGGTGTTGCCCAGGGCGTCCTCGGCGGTGACCGTCAGGGTGTGGGAGCCATCGGTGAGGGTATTCAGCTCTGTGGCCCACTTGCCGTCGGACCCCACGGTGGCGGTGCCAACCTGGGTGTCGCCGTCCATGATGGTGATGGTGGCGCCGGGCTCGCCGGTGCCGGTGATCTGGGGCGTGTTGTCGTTGGTGTCGGATATTGCATCGACAGCCACCTCGGTGACGGTGTCGACGGTAAAGGCCCCGGAGCTGGTGGCCTTGGTGTTGCCCAGGGCGTCCTCGGCGGTGACCGTCAGGGTGTGGGAGCCATCGGTGAGGGTATTGAGCTCTGCGGTCCACTTGCCGTCGGAGCCCACGGTGGCGGTGCCAACCTGGGTGTCGCCGTCCATGATGGTGATGGTGGACCCGGGCTCGCCGGTGCCGGTGATCTGGGGCGTGTTGTCGCTGGTGTCGGCAATGGTATCGACGGCCACTTCGGTGGCGGTGTCGACGGTAAAGACACCGGAGCTGGTGGTCTTGGTGTTGCCCAGGGCGTCCTCGGCGGTGACCGTCAGGGTGTGGGAGCCATCGGTGAGGGTATTCAGCTCTGCGGCCCACTTGCCGTCGGACCCCACGGTGGCGGTGCCAACCTGGGTGTCGCCGTCCATGATGGTGATGGTGGATCCGGGCTCGCCGGTGCCGGTGACCTGGGGCGTGTTGTCGCTGGTGTCGGATATTGCATCGACAGCCACCTCGGTGACGGTGTCGACGGTAAAGACGTCGGAGCTGGTGGTCTTGGTATTGCCCAGGGCGTCCTCGGCGGTGACCGTGAGGGTGTGGGAGCCGTCGGTGAGGGTATTCAGCTCTGCGGTCCATTTGCCGTCGGAGCCCACGGTGGCGGTGCCAACCTGGGTGTCGCCGTCCATGATGGTGATGGTGGCGCCGGGCTCGCCTGTGCCGGTGACCTGGGGCGTGTTGTCGCTGGTGTCGGCAATGGTATCAATGGCCACCTCGGTGACGGTATCGACGGTAAAGGCCCCAGAGCTGGTGGTCTTGGTGTTGCCCAGGGCGTCCTCGGCGGTGACCGTCAAGGTGTGGGAGCCGTCGGTGAGGGTATCAAGGTCTGCGGTCCACTTGCCGTCGGACCCCACGGTGGCGGTGCCAACCTGGGTGTCGCCGTCCATGATGGTGATGGTGGCGCCGGGCTCTCCGGTGCCGGTGATCTGGGGCGTGTTGTCGCTGGTGTCGGCAATGGTATCAACGGCCACTTCGGTGGCCGTGTCGACGGTGAATGCACCGGAGCTGGTGGTCTTGGTGTTGCCCAGGGCGTCCTCGGCGGTGACCGTGAGGGTGTGGGAGCCGTCGGTGAGGGTATTGAGCTCTGCGGTCCACTTGCCGTCGGACCCCACGGTGGCGGTGCCGACCTGGGTGTCGCCGTCCATGATGGTGATGGTGGCGCCGGGCTCGCCTGTGCCGGTGACCTGGGGCGTGTTGTCGCTGGTGTCGGCAATGGTATCAACGGCCACTTCGGTGACGGTGTCGACGGTAAAGGCCCCGGAGCTGGTGGTCTTGGTGTTGCCCAGGGCGTCCTCGGCGGTGACCGTCGGAGGGTGTGGGATCCGTCGGTGAGGGTATTCAGCTCTGCGGTCCATTTGCCGTCGGAGCCCACGGTGGCGGTGCCAACCTGGGTGTCGCCGTCCATGATGGTGATGGTGGCGCCGGGCTCGCCTGTGCCGGTGACCTGGGGCGTGTTGTCGCTGGTGTCGGCAATGGTATCAATGGCCACCTCGGTGACGGTATCGACGGTAAAGGCCCGAGCTGGTGGTCTTGGTGTTGCCCAGGGCGTCCTCGGCGGTGACCGAGAGGGTGTGGGAGCCATCGGTGAGTGTGTTCAGCTCTGCGGTCCACTTGCCGTCGGACCCCACGGTGGCGGTGCCGACCTGGGTGTCGCCGTCCATGATGGTGATGGTGGCGCCGGGCTCTCCGGTGCCGGTGATCTGGGGCGTGTTGTCGCTGGTGTCGGCAATGGTATCAACGGCCACTTCGGTGGCCGTGTCGACGGTAAAAGCACCGGAGCTGGTGGTCTTGGTGTTGCCCAGGGCGTCCTCGGCGGTGACCGTGAGGGTGTGGGAGCCGTCGGTGAGGGTATTGAGCTCTGCGGTCCACTTGCCGTCGGACCCCACGGTGGCGGTGCCGACCTGGGTGTCGCCGTCCATGATGGTGATGGTGGCGCCGGGCTCGCCTGTGCCGGTGACCTGGGGCGTGTTGTCGCTGGTGTCGGCAATGGTATCAACGGCCACTTCGGTGACGGTGTCGACGGTAAAGGCCCCGGAGCTGGTGGTCTTGGTGTTGCCCAGGGCGTCCTCGGCGGTGACCGTGAGGGTGTGGGAGCCGTCGGTGAGGGTATCAAGGTCTGCGGTCCACTTGCCGTCGGACCCCACGGTGGCGGTGCCAACCTGGGTGTCGCCGTCCATGATGGTGATGGTGGATCCGGGCTCGCCGGTGCCGGTGATCTGGGGCGTGTTGTCGCTGGTGTCGGCAATGGTATCGACAGCCACCTCGGTGACGGTGTCGACGGTAAAGACGTCGGAGCTGGTGGTCTTGGTGTTGCCCAGGGCGTCCTCGGCGGTGACCGTGAGGGTGTGGGAGCCATCGGTGAGGGTATCGGCTTCTCTGCGGTCCACTTGCCGTCGGACCCCACGGTGGCGGTGCCAACCTGGGTGTCGCCGTCCATGATGGTGATGGTGGCGCCGGGCTCGCCTGTGCCGGTGACCTGGGGCGTGTTGTCGCTGGTGTCGGTAATGGTATCAACGGCCACTTCGGTGACGGTGTCGACGGTAAAGGCCCCGGAGCTGGTGGTCTTGGTGTTGCCCAGGGCGTCCTCGGCGGTGATCGTCAGGGTGTGGGAGCCATCGGTCAAGGTACCAAGGTCTGCGGTCCACTTGCCGTCGGACCCCACGGTGGCGGTGCCGACCTGGGTGTCGCCGTCCATGATGGTGATGGTGGATCCGGGCTCGCCTGTGCCGGTGATCTGGGGCGTGTTGTCGCTGGTGTCGGCAATGGTATCAACGGCCAGCTTGGGTGGTGGAGGTTGGAAAGGCCCCGGAGCTGGTGGTCTTGGTGTTGCCCAGGGCGTCCTCGGCGGTGATCGTCAGGGTGTGGGAGCCATCGGTCAAGGTACCAAGGTCTGCGGTCCACTTGCCGTCGGACCCCACGGTGGCGGTGCCGACCTGGGTGTCGCCGTCCATGATGGTGATGGTGGATCCGGGCTCGCCTGTGCCGGTGATCTGGGGCGTGTTGTCGCTGGTGTCGGCAATGGTATCAACGGCCACTTCGGTGGCGGTGTCGACGGTAAAGGCCCCGGAGCTGGTGGTCTTGGTGTTGCCCAGGGCGTCCTCGGCGGTGACCGAGAGGGTGTGGGAGCCATCGGTGAGTGTGTTCAGCTCTGCGGTCCACTTGCCGTCGGACCCCACGGTGGCGGTGCCGACCTGGGTGTCGCCGTCCATGATGGTGATGGTGGCGTCGGGCTCGCCGGTGCCGGTGACCTGGGGCGTGTTGTCGCTGGTGTCGGCAATGGTATCAATGGCCACCTCGGTGACGGTATCGACGGTAAAGGCCCCAGAGCTGGTGGTCTTGGTGTTGCCCAGGGCGTCCTCGGCGGTGACCGTCAAGGTGTGGGAGCCGTCGGTCAAGGTATCAAGGTCTGCGGTCCACTTGCCGTCGGACCCCACGGTGGCGGTGCCAACCTGGGTGTCGCCGTCCATGATGGTGATGGTGATCCCCGGGCTCGCCTGTGCCGGTGATCTGGGGCGTGTTGTCGCTGGTGTCGGCAATGGTATCAACGGCCACTTCGGTGACGGTGTCGACGGTAAAGGCCCCGGAGCTGGTGGTCTTGGTGTTGCCCAGGGCGTCCTCGGCGGTGACCGAGAGGGTGTGGGAGCCATCGGTGAGTGTGTTCAGCTCTGCGGTCCACTTGCCGTCGGACCCCACGGTGGCGGTGCCAACCTGGGTGTCGCCGTCCATGATGGTGATGGTGGATACCGGGCTCGCCGGTGCCGGTGATCTGGGGCGTGTTGTCGTTGGTGTCGGCAATGGTATCGACGGCCACCTCGGTGACGGTGTCGACGGTAAAGGCCCCGGAGCTGGTGGTCTTGGTGTTGCCCAGGGCGTCCTCGGCGGTGACCGTGAGGGCGTGGGAGCCATCGGTAAGGGTGCTCAGCTCTGCGGTCCACTTGCCGTCGGACCCCACGGTGGCGGTGCCAACCTGGGTGTCGCCGTCCATGATGGTGATGGTGAGATCGGGCTCGCCGGTGCCGGTGATCTGGGGCGTGTTGTCGCTGGTGTCGGCAATGGTATCAACGGCCACTTCGGTGACGGTATCGACGGTAAAGGCCCCGGAGCTGGTGGTGTTGGTGTTGCCCAGGGCGTCCTCGGCGGTGACCGTCAAGGTGTGGGAGCCGTCGGTCAGGGTATCGAGCTCCGCGGTCCACTTGCCGTCGGACCCCACGGTGGCGGTGCCAACCTGGGTGTCGCCGTCCATGATGGTGATGGTGGATCCGGGCTCGCCTGTGCCGGTGATCTGAGGCGTGTTGTCGCTTGTGTCGGCAATGGTGTCAACGGCAACCTCGGTGACGGTATCTTTAATAATCGTGCCTCTGGCTTGTTCAGCGGTGTTGCCGCTTGCGTCTTCGGCATCGAGGGTCACGGTCAGGGTGCCGTCGTTGAACGAGGAGACATCCACGTTGGCGGTCCAGGTGCCGTCGGGCAGAAGGGTGTAGTCGCCCTCGTGCAGGGTGATGGTGGTGTCGCCGTCGGAGATGGTGAGCCCGGTGATACGACCGCCGGCCTCGATGGAACCGGACAGCTGGGTGTGGCCCAGGTCATCCGTGGAGCTTATCACACCGTCGTTACCGGAATCTGCGATGCGAACCTCGGAAGCGTCAGCGACGGTATCAACTTCATACCCCTCACTCGCCGTCGCAGTCGCCGTATTCCCCGCTGAATCCGTTACCGTGATTTTTGCGTCGATGGTGTGGTCCGGGTCCTGGACGAGGTCGGAGCCTGCCACATCCACGGCAAAGGTGCCGTCGGCATTGACCGTTCCCTGGTAGTCGGTGCCGTTGACGGTGAGGGTTACGGTGGCGTCGGTGGGGAAATTACCGACCACGGTGCCTGTGATGGTCAGGGTGGAGGCTGCCTCGGAGGCGTTGATGATGTCGTCGGCTGTGATGTCGGTGGACAGGCTCAATGTCGGGGCAACGAGGGGAGGCAGGTTCTCGTCGTCGACATTGAACGGGTCGTAGGTGGTTGCTGCAGTGTTTGTGTCGGTGTCGGAGTCGATGAGATAACTCCCGATTTCTCCGCTGGACTGGTCGCCATCGAGGGATGCCAGTTCAAAATCATGGGTGTCGGGGATCTCTTCACCCGCGGCGGTGTCCTGCTCGATGTCATCGATCTCGTCGCCGCTTTCAAGGGCCTGTTGCATGGCCTCGGCTTCGCTGATGACGGCATCCAGAGGGTCAACGGTCTCTGTGACGGTCTCATCCAGAACCAGGGTTGAGTTTTCAGAAAGCTCCAGAAGGGTTCCGTCATTCTGGCGAATGGACAGCACGGCACCTTCGGAGGTCTCAATGACCTCATTTTCATGCAGGGTGTCCCCGGGTGCCAGGATACGTGTGTCTCCCTGGGGTGTCTTTGCTGTAGCAGATCCGGAAAGGGATGTGATGATACCGACTTGAGCCATATTGTCCTCCGATAACACAAATATAAATACGCTGAAGCGTTGCTTGCTTGTCCAGCCTGCGTGGGCATAAGCCTTTCACAGGTATACCCGTTGTATTTCATTTTTATGGATAAAAAAATGTACCAAGGTACAGGTGCTGGCTTTAAAGGAATACGCGTAACGTAGCTTGACTACCTTTTTTGTCGGTTTGATTGGTGAGAAGGGTGGTTTGTTATTTGGCTTAGGGATGGGCTCTCTCTGAAGCGCGTCGTATGGGTTGGGATTAGATAAGATTTGACCCTAACCCTCCATGCAGAGAGGCTAAAGAATGTTGGGTTGGATTTGTTAAGTTAGATATTTTGTGCTTGTCTTCTTGTAATTATTCTTCTGACGATGTAAGAAAAACTTTCCTTCAATGAATCCGTGTAGGATGCCTTTGTTGTGGGGCCGAAATACACTGCTGCGATGATTGTGCAACCATCATGTCCGAAAAGGTGAGAAAACAAAAATCTACCTTCTTTTAAATACAGAGCAAATCGAACCATACTTCCAAGGGTATAGGCGGTCTGAAGCCTTGTCGTTCATGCGATCATTATTGGGATGGGGAAATCAATCATGGATACACCGCGCCGGAGATAACCCGGATATTTCATGAGAAAACAATCGGTAAAAAAGAAAATACTATGATTTTGGATGGCTACAATAAAAATGTCAGCTACTTTGAAAATGCAAAATGTAAATCGACGTTTGCTGTTTGATTTTCTCACCCTTCGGGCGAGCCGGGTGAACCCATCTTCTGCGCTATCAGAGCTTTGAGGTAAACCACTACATCTGCAGCTCTGATGCCTTGAATATGGGTGAACTCAACTCGTGAAATATCCGGGATAAACGGGTATGCGCAATGATAAAATGAGAAATAAGAGGACAAGCCGTTTTTTGTCGTGATGTTGCAATATTCCAAGATGTAAGGAGAAGTACATGGGTGGTTACAACGATTTATTCATGAGAGATACCATGGACGACCAGGGGTTCATCCCATCTTCCGACCGATGCTTATGCATGTCGCCCGATATCGTGCCCGTGGGCACACAACCCCTGGCCGAGCCCCTGGACCTTGTGCAAAACGACTGGGATCGCGACAGAGGGGGGGAGATCGTTCAGGGCAGTTACAACTACATCTACGTCCGTGGCACGAACAAGGCCCCCAACGTGGCCGAAGGGGAGGTCTACCTCTATAATGCGCCGAGTTCCATTTTACTGCGTCCCCAGGACTGGCGTTACAACAGCCTGCCGTCTTCGGGAGGCTCACAGCCAAAATTTTCAGCACGGATCCACAACGAGCGGGTGCTCGGGGACAACACTTTTTTATGGAATGCTCCCCCGCAGCCCCGGGGCTGGCACTACTGCCTTGTGTCCCAGATCGTGACGGAAAAACACCCCAACCCCATTCCCGACGATTTTCATTCGTCCGGCGGGTTTGTTAACTGGGTCAGAAACAATCCGGCCATTGCCTGGCGAAACGTGTTTATCCAGAAACCCCAGACCATCCCGACGACGACCTACCTGCTCACGTTTGCCAATCTCGATGGGTTTGAGGAGAAGTACGCGGTAATGGCCAAGTGCGCAAAAATGCCCAAGGGGACGGTTGTCAACCTGGCTTGCGGGGCCACGGGACCGTATCCGCAGATCAACGCCACCAAGGTGCTCTCCGGCGATGAGATGGAGTTTCTCTACACCGAATCCACGCTCCCGGCCAACTTCGAAGGCAATCTGGTGGTGACCATTACCCTGCCTGAAAACGTGCCCTGGCCGTCCGGGGGAAGTGTGACGCCCAATTACATGAAAATTGTCGGCGGGGACAACTTGAATGATGCCCAGGAGGCAAACCATAAGCTCCTTGCCCTCCACGCCGAGCCCCGGGAGGCCTTTAACCTTACGGAAGAGCACACCAGCGCAGGGCAGCTCGTGACCATGGGGGATGCGCAGGTCTTTTTTGAGTAAACACCTGCGGCCCTGACGAACCCGGATATTTCACGGGCCGGATTTGCCTATGGGCAAGGCTCCGATAACACAGGGTTGGGTTCATTTAACCCATCCGAAGTGTGAAAGCAAAACAGGCGATATGTTGTTTTTTGATCCGAATAAATGGCTTGATAGCTATTTTCTGTGATCATTGATTTTTTACTTGTTCGGCTGTTTTTGCGGATATCCGGGCCATGAGGCTCTTTGGTATCAACGGTTAATACGGAACACACGGCATGGAAAAATTTCAAATCAAGTTTGTGGATATGGGGCAGGGGGATTGCGCCATCATCAAGTGCCCGGACGGCAATGTCGTCATGGTGGACTGCGGGTGCAGCGCCCATCTGGAGGTGGACGCCTTCAACAAGGCCAATAGCTCGCTGAATGCTGCCCTGAAGGGCAACCCTCTGCATTCACTTATTTTGACGCATCCTGACCGAGACCATTACAATCAGGTCGTCAACATGCTCTACAACTACAAATCCAAGACGTTCCTGGCGGTCAACCAGGTGGTTTTCAGCATGAGCTACAACGATCAGAGCCCCCTGGCCAGGTACAAGGAAAACAGCGTCAGCGGCCATATCTATGGGTATTGCTTTGGTTACCCCAAGTTGGTGGAGGTGACCCTCAACGCGGCAACCAAACAGAGCAAAACCTGGGACCTGTCCCATCCGACCCCGGTCCCTGTGACAACGGCGCTCACCACGTCGGGCTATCCGGTTATCTCAGGCATCACCCCAAAGAAGAAAAAATGGGCCGTCTCTGTGATCGCGGGCAATGTGCCTCCGTATTCCAAAAGTGATGCGGACAAGACCAACTCGGCCAGCCTTGTGACCCTCATTGAGTTTGATACCAGGAAAATTCTGCTTACCGGGGACGCAACCCTTTCCACACAGGATTATCTCGGTACGACCTTTCAAAAATCCAAGACAATCTCCGACCTCGAACTCTTCCAGATACCCCACCACGGCAGTGCGGAATGTGATTCGAGGCCCGCCTTCAGGCAGCTGGTCAACCCGGAGAATCTTTACGTTAGCGTCGGCATGCTCAACGATACCTTCCATCTTCCCAGGTACAGCGTCCTGAGCAATTGGCTGAGCTGTCCAAAGCTTAATCCAAGCAAAATCGTGATTGACTACTGGTTGTCCAACCATGAATTGGCCAACCCCCTGACCTATAGCGATATCAGCGCAATCGTCGCTCACTGGAAGAGTCATTTTACAGTGCATAACAACAACAGCGGCACGTTTTTCTGGTTGGACAAGCCTGCCAAAGCCGGAGCCAACAATTTTTACGGTGTAACCAGTAACGGGTTTTATCTGTACAGGACAACCTCATCCAAAGAGATCGCGGAAACCGGTGTGTACGGAACCATTGGTTATACCTTGCCTTAGCACGGCTCGCCCGAAGGGTTAGAACAGCAAACGCTGATTTACATTTTGTATTTGCAAAAATAGCTGACAGTTTTCGTGTAACTATACGAAATTATGTGGTTGCCGTTTTGGCTAACTGCTTTCACATGAAATATCCTGATTAGGGAACGTATGTGATGGATATCCAAGACCTGAAAAACATTGTCCGAAAAAGCATCACACCGGGCGCATTTAATCTGGACACAAGCCTGCTTCACTCAGAGTCGGTTTCTCGTTTGGCTTCCGCCTATTTCAAAGAGAGCGTCCTCAAACTAACCCTGGACTCTTCAACGGAAAGTGTCCGGGAAGATGACAAGGGCATCACCGTTGCGGGCAAAGGAATCGATGCGCCTTTTCACCCGTTCTTCCTGGAGGTGACCTTTGGGCTGGACAGCAGCGGCAACGCCTCCGTGGCACTCACCGCCAAGGTAGATCAAGGGGTGGCCCTGTCCGGGGTCATTCCCGATCTGAAAGGGACGTTGGGGGACCGCATCACGCTGGAGCAAACATCTGCACCCATCCTGACCCTGGCCTCGGACCAAACCAACCCCGAGGCACCTGCCATGGCTTTTCACGCTCTGATGGACTTGAAGGCCACCCAGCCGTCATTGGCGGAGCTTTTGGGGGAATCCTCCGTTGCCCTTGACGGGACCCTTGGCTACGCGAAAAACGGCGCGAAGCTCAGCGATGTGGTGTTTAAAGGGCCTGAGATAAGACCTGTGGACCTGTTGATCGCCAAGTCGTGCACGGTGGGGTGCGCCGTGGGGATCCATCAATATGAAAACGGCTTTGACAACACCACGGTGTCGGTGCCTTTTCTCCGTCTCACCACGACCATTCCCTTTAAGGCACGGGGCGTCGAGCATACCCTTCCGCTCTCCGTGGAGATCTCCAATGTGGACACGCCCATTCGGTTCAGCGCGGACATCAACGACGGAATCGATGCGGCCCTGGATGAACTGGAGGTGCTGGTCAACCATGCGGGGCTCTCCGGGCTGCTTCCAAAGCACGGGTTTTCCATCGAAGAGGTGGTCAAGGTGTCGCAATTTGCCTTTGATTACGACCTCCGGCAGAAAAAAATAGTGTTGATCTCCATCAAGGTGAACAGCACCAACCCCTGGACCGTCCTCTCATTGCCGGAGACAAAGCAGAAGATCCAGGCGGCGAATGTGGCGTTTGATTTTGCCATTCGAGATCCCTTTGGGGAAAAGAGCCCCTTTGTTGCCGTGTCCGGGGATTTTATCTCAGCAAGGGGAACGGTGTGTATCCATGCCCACTACCCGGCATGGGAGGCCCAGGCATATCTCAAGGGGGGGACGGTTCTCAATCTGGGCGAGTTGACGAACCTGTTTCTCGGCACCGACAACGAGATCCCCGAAATAGACATCTACGGCCTGGACATGGATGTGGCCTCTGACCATTACGCGGTAAAGTGCATCGCCAAGGGGGACTGGCCCCTGGTAAATGCCCATTTTCCCGTGGCCCTGACAGGCATCGGCTTTTCCATCGATCACCACGAAGATCAAACCAATGCCTGGTTCGACGGCCAGCTGATCCTGGCGGGCATCGATTTCGACCTGGAGGCAACCCACGATACCGACACCAAGGGGTGGGTGTTCAGCGGCAGCGCGGCCCGGCAGAGCCAAATCAATCTCAGTGCGTTTGTGGACGGTCTCCTCACCACATTCGGCCTTCCGACCCTGCCGGCCTCGGTGCCGGAGGTGGACTTAAAGGACCTGGATCTGACCTTCCATACGGAGAGCAAGGCCTTTGATTTTTCCGGAGAGTGCCTCACCAAGGCCTCCGTGCCCCTGTGCAACGTCAATCTGGACCTGGATGCCCGGGTGGCGTGCTCGTCTGTTGTGGACCCGCAGACAGGGAAACGCCGATTCAGCGGGCGTTTTTCCGCAGACCTTGAGGTGACCCATGCCGTGTTCGAGCTGAGCTACGCCTTTGGAAAGGCAGAGCATGTCATCGAGGGGCAGTGGCGTCAGGGCACGGGAAAGCCCCTTTCCATCAATGATTTTCTGTCGACCATGGGCGTACCCGACTCCCTCACCCTTCCGGAAGGCATCGACCTTTCCCTCAAGGCGGTTTCCTTTGCTTACAACGCCACCAAAGAGGTGCTGACGGCAGTTGTGGACAGTTGTTCTCTTGGAGAAGGGTTTATTCAGGTCGGGAAGATCTTCGACAACACGGCCAGGGAAGCCAGTCAGACCGTGTCCGAGTCCTGGGAGGTGATCTTCGGGCTCATGCTGCCCGATGCCTGGCGATTTAGCGACATCCCCGGGACAGTGGGCAAGCTGATGGCACCCTTCGATTTTCTGGACTTTGAGCATGGATGCCTCATCGTCTCCAGCCTGGCCCTCAACAATTTCACCATTCCCGGACTGCCGAAAAACAAAACCTTTGCCCTTGCTCCGGCCAACGGCACCAACAAAGGCATGACGCTGGTGAAAGGGATCAACCTGGGCTGCACCATCGATTTCAACCAGCACACCGGTGATGCACGGGTGAAACACCTGGGGGGCATCCTGCCGGAGCCTAAGTTGCTCTTGGCTTGCGAGATCGATGAAACCCGCGATGCGGTGGATCTTGAGGCCAAGCTCCAGGGCGATGTTGTCATCGCTGGCCATGGGGGTTCCAAGCTTGCCTTTGGCGATGCGGCCGTTAAGCTTACCAGCAGCCCGCTTTCGTTTTCTGTTTCCGGGGATATCCAGATTCCCTTTTCCATTTCATCGGGAAAAGAGACCCTTTACGCCATCGGTCGCATCGGCATTACCGACGCGGAAATCGAGGCCATGCTGGACGTCTCCGCAAGCCTTCCCGGACCGGACGGCACACCGGTTCCGGCATCCCTTGACGCTCCCATGGGGCTCCCCGGGATCAAGCTGGACGCCATGGCCGTGGAGTTTGGGGCCATATGGGAACCCCCGGGCATTGACTTGGGGCTCGAAGGTCAGTTCCACATCGGTGGCGAGCCTGTGGGGGACGACAAATTCGCCGTGGTGCTCGACCTTGAAGGGGAGGTGCCCAACCCGACCCTTCTGTATTGCCACATCGCCGAACTCTCCATGGAAGATCTGGTCACCGCCTGCCTGGATACCAGCGTGAGCCTTCCTCCGTTTATCAACGACATCCAGATGTCCGACCTGACGATCTACTGGTCCGAAAGCGATCAGTATCTGCCGGACGGGACCCTGGCCTCCCAGGGCTTCGGATTCAACGGTTTTATCGATATCTACGGGTTTGCCGCCCATGCGGGGCTTATGGTCAAGGCCTCCCAGGGGATCTCCGGGGACGCGGAGATGCCGCCCATCAACCTGCCGGGGGTCTCCATCACGGGGCGGGGAAAAGGGGTTACGGTCAATCAGGTCTACGTCAACGGCCAGTGGGAGACCGTGGACCGGTTCCCGCCGAGCACCGATCGGTCGCCCCGTGAGACCCGGACCTACCGGTTGATTCCTCCGGGCGGTCCCTTTTTGCAGTTCAATACCTTACGCTCACCGTATTTTGCGGCGAGCATCCGGGCCAATCTCCTGGGGCTGTACAGCGAAGAGATCGACGTGGAGATCTCGGACAAGGGGATGAGCTTCGAGTTGGAGTACACCATCGGCGCCATCGCCGATTTCAAGTTGGCATGTTCCCTGAAATCCACCTCGGGCTTTTCCGCATCGGCCGGATTCAACCTCGCCTTGAAGGCGGACATCGGCCCCCTGGTTGTCCTCGGGGTGAACCTGGGCACGATCCACCTCGATGTCGGGTTTCTCACAGACCTTGCCCTTTCCGTCGATCCCAAAGGGTTCGAGCTTAAGGTGGACGGCTCCTTTGAATTCGAAGGCTCTTCCCTGACCATGCCCACCCTGACCCTGGACGCCTCCTTCACAGACATGGCCAAGCTCCCCGAAGCCATTGTGAAACAACTGGGCAAAGAGGCCGCGCACATCTTCAAGGCGTTGGTGGCTGATCTCGGCGCGATTTTGAAAGAGGGCCTGGAAGAGGCAGAAAAAATCGCCAAGGAAGCCGCCAAAGAGGTGGAACAGATCGGGGAAGCCGCTGCCCAGGAAGCAGGAAAAATCATCGACGACGCCAAAAAAACCGCTGAGATCGCTGCCCACGAAGCCGAAGAAGAGGCCAAAAAAATCGGGGCCGAAGCCAAGAAGATCGCCGAGGCCGGCGAAGAAGCCGTGGCCCATATCGCGGAGGCCGCTGCCGCCGAGGTGGAAAAACTCGGTAAAGAGGCGGAGGCGGTTTTTAACGAGGCGGCCAAGGAGGTGAAAAAGGTTGAAGAGGCCGTGGCAAAAGAGGTTGAGGCCGTCGAAAAAGAGATCGCCCATATCGGGCAGGCAGCAGCCGAAGAGGTGGCGCACATTGGCGAGGAGGCAGCCCGGGAAGCAGAGAAACTGATGCAGGAGGCCGAAGAGGAGGCAAGGCGAATCGCCGAGGAAGCAGAGCGCATCGCAGACGAGATCGAAGAAGAGGCGAGAAGGATATTGGATGAGGTGGCAGAGTTCGCCAGAAAAGTGCAAGAGGAAGCCAGAAAAGCTGCAGAGGCCGTGGCCCACGCCGTGAAAAAAGCGGCAAAAAAAGTGTGGCATAAAATTTCAAAGTACTGATCCAGGCAGATGGAGTCGAACAATGAGCACCATGGGAGAGACCCAGAGAATCGTTCTGCTTGCAACGCAGGATAAAGCCCGAACAATTGCCGACGCGCACGACAAGGCAAAAAACGAGACAGACGCAGCCCACCTCAAGGCCCGGGACGACCTGGCCGATTCCCACAGGAAGGCCAAGTGGATGCAGGCACCCGTGCTTGCCTTCGGATTCAACCAGTCCCGGGAGGTCCGGTGCTGGCAACCCGTGTCGGAGGCACCGCCTGCCTCCATCCATGAAGAAAACACCCTGGTATCCGACATCGTGGCGGACAGCCGGGCCAAACGCCTCTACTGGGCCGTACCGGACCGGGGCGTCATCATGTCGGCCAACCTGGACGGCACGGACAAGCAGGCGGTGTTCCATGCCAACACCCCGCAATCCCTTGCCCTGGATACAAAAAATGGAAAGCTGTTCTGGATTTCCAATTTTTCCTGCATCATGCAGGGCGATCTGAACGGCTCACAGGCCATGAGACCTGTCCTGGATATCTATGGGTTTTCAGGGGAGCTCAAGTACATGAAGCTGGCCATGATCACCCGCGAGGACGGCACCCATGTGTTTTACTGGGCCGACGGGCATCGGGTCATGAAGGCCACCGGCAACGACGACATGGCGGCGGTGATCACCCCCGAGGTGTCGCCCAAGCCCACCTACGTGGCCCTGGACCATGGGCGGGGACGTCTCTACTGGATGGATGAAGAGCTTAAGCAGATCATGAAGGCCGGGTTGGACGGCAGCAACCCGCAAAGGGTCTGCGCCGTGGAACCCATGTACATCAACAAGGGCATGGCCGTGGATGATGTGCTGGGGGACGTCTATTTTATCAACAAGGCGGGGGAGGGCACGGTCCTTCAGCGCTGCGACAGCCAATCCGCCACTGTGGAGGAGGTGATGCCCCTGGGAGCCGACAACCAGGGGTGGGGCCTGAGCCTGAATATCAAGGCCACAAGCCTTGAACTCCAGGATGCCCTTGCGGGCAGGGCCGCCGCCCGCCTCAAAGCCGCAGACGACAAGAAAGCTGCCGATCAGCAAGCATCAGAACGTATTGCCACGGCCCACGAGGACAAGCAGAACAAGATCCGTTCGTCGCAGAAAGCCGTTGAAGACGCGGGAACGCAGGCTGCAGCGACCAGGAAGGAGAACATGCGCAAACGTGCGGACGCGCAAGGGGCCGCTGCCCGTGATGTGGCCCGGGCCCGGGAACAGAAAAACCAGCATATCGAAGCCAAGCGTCAGCAGGCAGAGGAGATGGTCCGAAGGGCCCATGAGGACGCCGCCGCCAAACGGACCGCGGCCCAGGATAAGCTCAACGATGCACGAAGGCAGCAAAGGGGTACAATGCGTTGAGAGGATTTACGGAACATCACACGGCATCCGGTCACCCAGGCGGCCTGGATCGGGCCCTGGACGAGTGGCGCGCCATTGTCGGCGACGCGCATGTGGAGACCGAGGAAAAAGCGCTCCGACGCGCGGCCTGGGCCACCTTTCCCCAGCCCAACAGGGTTGCTGCCGTTGTCAGCCCGGGCAGTGTGGCTGAGCTGCAGCAGTGCATGGCGGTGGCGCATCGGCATGCCTGCCCCGTGAGCGTGATCAGCACCGGAAAAAATTGGGGGTACGGCTCGGGGGCTCCAGTATCGGACAACTGCACGGTCATCAGGCTCTCCAGGCTGACGGCCATCACCGACTACGATAAAGCGTTAGGTACCGTTACCGTGGAACCGGGGGTGACCTTTGCCCGGCTCAACGATTTTTTCAAGGCCCACGGTGCCGCCCATTTTTTGAACTGCCCGGGCAACACGGCCCATGCCAGTATCACCGGGGTGACCATGGAGCGCGGCCTGGTGCCCGGTCCCCGGCCCGACATGTGGGAGAACATCGCCAACCTTAAGGTGATGCTGGCCGACGGCACATGGGTCCATGGCGGCCACTCCCGTTTTGGGGATGTGAGAACCGGAAAACTCTATCGGCACGGGCTGGGGCCGTCCATGGGCGGCTTGTTTACCCAGTCCAACTACGGCATCGTCACCGAGATGACCCTGTATGTGGACCCGTTCCCCGAGCACTTCAGGTACTTGGCGTTTTCACTGCCGAAGAGCGCCGATTTCCCGAAGGTCCTCACCCGCATCCGGCAGCTTAAGCAACGGCAGGTCCTCGGGGGCTGCTGCACCCTGTTCAACGACCTGCGCCTGATCTCCTTTTTGGACACCTACCCGTGGCAGGAGGCCGGGGGCCGGACGCCCTTGCCCGGGGCGTGCCGAAGCGGGATCCAGAGGCGCCTGGAAGGGAGCGGACGGAGAGCTGCATCGAGGCCTTTAACGAAGCGGACGGAAAAGACAGCTTGACGGAGGTGATGCGTGAGCTTTCCCTTACACCATGATTTTTCATCGGCGAGGTCAATGAGCTGAATGCCTTTTATAACCCGGAGATGCAAACCGGCTTCAAGGTCGTTTTTACTGGAGGAAAAAAACAATGCCGCATGACCCGGACCCGGATGCCGACTGGTGCGGCACCATCTGGTGCGTTCCGGTGGTGCCGTTTCGCAACGAGGATGTGAGGCTCTGCCTGGATATCGTGGAAAACGTGGTGACAGCCCACGGCTTCGAGGCCGGGGTGACCCTTCGGTTCATGAGTACCCGGTACCTCTATGTCATGGCGGGCATCGTCTACGACCGGGATATTGCCGGTGAAGACCACAAGGCCATGGCCTGTTACGACGCGCTTCTGGCCTCACTTTATGAGCACGGCTATCTGCCCTACAGGCTGGGTATCCAGAGCATGGGATAAGACACCGTCACCGCTTAACGCCTCCCTGGCAAGGGCGTTGAAGGGGGTGTTCGATCCCAACCACATTCTCTCCCCCGGCCGATACGAGTTTTCCTGATGAAACGTCGCCATCTTTTTGAATTTTCAGACCAGCGGTGGCTGCCCCGACGGCTCAGGCACTACCTGACGGACCTCTTGCAGTGCCAAATGGACTGGGACGGCACCTACGATGTGGTGCTCCCCATGCTCAACCGGGTTTTGGCGCATCGCCCCCAAGGGCCGGTGATCGACCTCTGCTCGGGATCGTCGGGGCCGTGGAAACGTTGGATGGCAGACAAGAAGCTCCAGGGGCGATCCGTGATCCTTACGGATAAATATCCGAGTGCGGAAGGGGGAGGCACCCTTCCTCCGGGGTTAATCGCCTATCCAGGCCCCGTGGATGCGCTGCGCATTCCGCCGTCCCTGAAGGGCGACCTCACCCTTTTCACCTGTTTCCATCACTTTCCCCCTCGGGACGCCGTCACCATCCTGGAACAGGCGGTGGCCCAGGGGCGGGCTGTTTGTCTGTTCGAGTTTACCCGGCGACGGTTTTCTACCCTGGCGGGGATGCTTTTTTCCCCCCTGGTGGTGCTGGTCCTCACCTTGAGGATCAGGCCTGTGTCCCTGGACCGACTGTTCTGGACTCTCTGTGTCCCGGTGGTGCCCCTTGTCTATCTGTGGGACGGCATGGTGTCCCACCTTCGGACCTATTCGGTGGCAGAGCTTTCGGCGCTTCATGGCGCCTTTGACAATGATTATACGTGGGAATGCGGAATCCTTCCCGTTCCCGAAACAGGTCAGGTTGTTTCCTATCTGGCCGGATACAAGTTAACTTTATAGCCTGGATATTTCACGAGTCGGGTCCGCCGTTCGGCGTCGAGCTGCAGATGTAGTTTTTTACCTCGAAGCTCTGATAACGCAGAAGATGGGTGCACTCAGCTCGCTCGAAGGGTGAGAAAATCAAACAGCAAACGTCGGTTTACATTTTGCATTTTGAAAATAACTATCATTTTTATTGCAGCTATCCGAAGTAATGATATTTTTCTTTTGGCTGGCTGTTTTTTCATGAAATATCCGGGATAAGGAGACACCGTGAGAATCAATGCACACACCCACATTTTCAATCTCGCATCGGTTTTCTCAAGCGAGACGTTGGAGATCCTTTTGCGGCGGGTAACGGAGGTGGATGTTCCCGAGGTGTTCAAAAACGACCTGCGCAGTCTCCTGGAAGAGGCCCTGGCAAAGGCCGGGGGGTACGCTGAGGTGGAATCCCTGGTAGATGCCTTCGTGAAAAAGGCGGCCCTTGCAGAGCGACTCAAGGCCCTTGATACAGGGAACAGCATGGCCCTTGAGTTCCTTGGCGCGGATGAGATCGCCAAGGCAGGGGCCCTGGCCATTGTTGAAAAACTGAAAAAAGCCCTCTCAAGGGATGATGCCGGGCGCCACAATACCATCGGGGATCTCCTTGACTTTGTTCTCATCGGTCTGAAGCCCGGCATCTCCGCTGTGACGGCCCACATCATGGAGCAATTAGGCGAAGACGACCTCATCGTTGCTCTGATGATGGATATCACCAGCGGAGGGAGCAACGATGTGGAGCTCTTTGAGCGCCAGGTACAGGATACCTCGGACCAGGTGTTGAGGTATCCGGGCCGGGTCCTTCCCTTTATCGCCGTGAACCCCCTGCGGGACGGCCATAGGCATATTATGGAGCGGGCTTTGCTCTCCCGAGGGTTTGTGGGGGTTAAGCTCTACCCATCATTGGGCTATGATGTGGATTCTCCTGAGATGCACGCGGTGTATGATTTTTGTCATCCCCGCGGCATCCCGATCCTTATGCACTGTACCCCCGGAGGCTTCTACGCCAAGGAGTCGTTTCAAGGAAACAGCGAGCCCCGATTGTGGGAGCCTATCCTGAAGAAGTATAAGGGGCTCAAGGTCTGTTTTGGTCACTTCGGCGGCGGTGAAAACCTCTGCGGTGCCAAGATTCCAACCGACTCCTGGACCTCCCAGATTTTGTCTTTGATGCGCGATCCCGACAACACGGGCGTGTATGCGGACATCTCCTTTCACACTGAGCCCATGGAAGGGGGAAACGGCCAGGCGCATTACATCGGTCACCTCAAAGAGCTCCTTCGCGATCCGGTCCTCGGCAGCAGGGTACTCTTCGGCACGGATTTCTGGCTGGTCCGTACAGCACTGTCCGAGGCAAGTCACTGGGAGTACTTCGAGAAAGCCCTGGATGACGAGGGCCTGTTCAGGCAGCTCACCACAACCAACCCACGTGGTTTTCTGGGGTTTGGCGATGCCCCCGGCACAGGGGGGGAGAACATGCGCCACTACATCCAGTTCATTAAGGACCACCGTGGGGCCATGAATCCTGTGTCCGCAGCAAACTGGATCAAAGACGAACTGCAGGCGCAAGGCGCCGACGTGAACTGGACGACCACAACATCCAACGCCCGATGGAATGCCAACAATGAGGCCCATGTCCGGCTTTTCTGGTATCTCAGGGACAATCAGATGGGTAAGAAAGACAGGACGTCCGCTGATTTTTACACCGACGCCTATTTTTCCGTTACCCGATTGCAGTACTGGAACAAGGGGTTTGAATCATCGGCGATTTTCTACCGAAAATGTGAAGCGCTGGCAAAAGGCATGGATCGGTACTTTCGAGAGAGCAAGGCCACGTATGAAGAGAAGGCGAACCGCGCCATGGCCGTACAGAAGCTGATTGCAGCCCTTGTCGATGAGGGGAGCGTCTTTGTTGATTTGGCCTCCCTTTGCGATGAACTCTACAACTTTTCAACTGAAGGGGCCTGATGTTCAAGCCCGCGCACAACCCGATAACCGACAGGAGCTGATCTGTGATGAAAAAATATGTGCTTGCCTGTTTGCTTGTGATGTCTGTATCAGGTTTTGTTTATGCCTCACCTAAGGACCGTTTTGTTGAGATTTCACCGAAAATAGCCACCGATGAAAGTTCCAGCGACTGGACCCTGGGCCTTTCCTACGATGTGAATTACCCGTGGTCCGATTTGCAATCTCACCAATTGGGCGAAGCAGAGTCCTTTGTTCAGCTTCAGCTCAAGGGCACGGTCCTTGAAGACAAGGACCTGAATAACGAGGCCCTTGTGTCTCAGGTGATCGCAGGGTTTTCCCTCCTCGGCGGTCAGGCGGTTTCCCCTGACTTTTCACCGGGCATGGATCCCAATGCGGGCGTGGGGGACAGCAAAGACAAAAGCAACTGGGGGTACATCTACGGTGGTTTCAACGCCCGGCACGAAACCATCCAGTCCTTTGACGAGCAGAACCTTGCCGCAGGTTTTGAAGCCGGCTACATCAACATACGAACCGAAGGGCTCTTCTCCTTTATCCCTTCAGTGATCGTTGCTGGGGAGTACGTCAACGGGGTGGCATCGGACATCGAGGAAGACACCTACGGCCGGTTCCGGGCGGAGGCATCGCTCAAGTGTGCCTTCGGCGAGTTGCTGTTTGATCACAAGGCCCTGATGCCCTTTGGGCTTCGTCTGGACGGACGGTACAACAGGGCCTGGGACATGGACGACAAACTCAAGGCGGCAGACCAGGACGAGGTCTCCTATCTGGCCGCCGCCCTGACCTACAGCAGCACCATGACTCTATGGGTTTTGAAGAACCCGGTTTTTTTCATCCGGTACGCAGACGGACGGATCCCACCCAACTCAGCCGATGAGAGGGTCGTGACAGCGGGTGTGACCCTGCCTGTCTTATGACTCTCAGAGGTCGCCTATTAGTGACTCATGCCTATATGTCTCAGATTGTCAGGATGATTTGAACCGCTTGTTATGTGACGTCCTGTAGGGTGTGCTTGCGCACCATGTGTCCGGAAAACCGACACCTTTTGCCATTTGTCTGTGAGACAGTTTCCCGACCATGGATTATCATGACCGTTACGATTTTTCGGGCATCGCAGCACCACCCTACCTCACACTCCTACACCGTCGGCTTCGTGTTATGCCCATGCAAGGGGCTGTTTGTGTAGCCTTTTTTATTGCGCGGGGCTGCGCGGTTTCGTTGCAGCTAAGGCAGAGCCAGGGAGCGAAGCAATCGCAAATTGCTTTCGAGGTGGCACACCTCGCCGCCGGAGGCCTTTTTTTTGACCTATTTTGTCCTTATCCAAGGCAGATGGCTGTGACCTCCCGTGGGGTGAGCCCCCGCTTTTTTACTTCGGCTTCCCTGCGGATGGCAGGGATGGACGCGGCGAGTGTTTCCCGGCTCATGCGAATCCCTTCGGTTGCCAGAATATGGGCCAGGGCGGAGGTGCCGGAGTGCTTGCCCGCCACGATGGTTGGGGCTTCCCGGCCCACGGCGTCTGGGGCAAAGGGCTGGAAGGCTGTTGGGTCTTTGAGCATGGCGTGGGCGTGGATGCCCGATTCATGGGTGAAGACCGCAGACCCGGTGATGGGTTTGGTGGGGGCGGGGGATATGCCGGTGATCTGCTCGGCAAGGGCGCAGAGCCGGGGCAGGGCGGTCAGGTCCATGCCCGTGGACAGGGGGGTGCCCCAGGCAAGGGCTGCTGCAACCTCTTCCAGGGCTGCGTTTCCTGCCCGTTCGCCCAGGCCGCCCACGGTGACACTGAGGGCATCGATACCGGATTCGGCGGCGGCCACGCTGTTGGCCGTTGCCATGCCCAGGTCGTTGTGTCCGTGGAATTCCAGTGGCATGCCCGAGGCCTTGAGGTCGGTGACGAGGCGGCTCACCGCGTGGGGCGTGAAGATGCCCACGGTGTCTGCCAGGCGCACCCGGCTTACCCCTGCCTCCCGTGCACAGCGGACAAAGGCGTCGAGGGTTTTCTTTTCAGCCCGGGACGCGTCCATGGCGCCCACGGTGCAGGTGTCAAAGGCTGTTTTTGCCCGGGCAACGAGGGCGCAGAGCGCCTCCAGCACCTGTTCCGACTCTTTGCCCGTTGCCGCAAGGAGCCTGTCTGAGACGGGAAAACTCAGGTGAACGCCCTGGGTTCCGCAGCCCATGGCCAGCTCAAGATCCTCGGCCGTTCCCCGGCACCAGCAGGTGAGGGGAGATTTGAGCTTTAATCTCGCCATTTCCCGGATGGTGTGTCTCTCTTCGGCTCCCATGGCCGGGGTCCCCACCTCCAGCTCATCGACCCCGGCGTCCGAAAGGGCCGCAGCAAGGGTTATCTTCTCTTTTCTGGTGAACGCCACGCCCGGTGCCTGCTCCCCGTCCCGCAAGGTGGTATCGGAGAGGATGACGCGTCCCGATGTCTTATATTTTGTGTCCATGGTTGATATCCCACTTAATCTGTATATGAAGAGTTTTCCAATGTGTCAGGAGGAGCGCCGTACTCCTGTGCGGCTTTTGGGTGCACGCGACTCATGAAATATCCGGGTTAGGCTGTCGGAAACAAATAATCACACAGTAGTTCGCCAGAACACCGCTGGGATTTGACCCGAGAAACGAGGGGTAAAGCCCGGCGGTAATTTGCTTTCAAGGTGGCACACCTTGCCGCCGGAGGCTGCTTTCTTGCTCTTTCTTGCAGCCTTACATGTAGCTGTACCCCACATCCGAGGTGGTCTGCCTGGCCTCAAGAACGGCGTTGACGATGTTGTCGTAGAGCCGCTGGGTTCCCCGGTAGCCGACGTGGAGGGTCCGCTGACCGCCGAAACGGTCGTGGATGGGAAAGCCCACTCGGATCAGGGGAATCCCCAGTTTCCGGGTGATGGAGTAGCCCTTGCTGTTGCCGATGAAAAGGTCCGGAGACGCCTTCAGGGCCGCCTCTTCGATGTCCTGGAAGTCTGCCTCTTCGATGATTGTCACGTCTTCTTTCATGTTGTCCGGCAGGGTCTTTTCCAGAATATCTCGCATGTGCCCGCTGGTGCCCCCTGAGGCGCAGACCACGGGGACGATGCCGATTTCGCAGAGAAAACCCGCCAGCCCCACCACCAGATCCTCTTCTGCGTAGACTACGGCCCGTTTGCCTGAGATGTATTTGTGGCCGTCCACAAAGGCGTCCAGAAGGCGCCCCCTCTGCCGGGTGTATTTTTCAGGCACGTCACGACGCGTGAGGGCCGACAGGGTGGCGAAAAAGTGATCGCAGGCCTTGATGCCAAGGGGCAGGCCCGTGCGATGGACCGGGATATTGCATCGGGCCTTGAGGACCTGGGCACCGCTTCGTTTTTCGCTGCAGACGCGGCTCAAGTCGATGGTGGCGCGGGCCCCGCCCATCTCCCTGATCTCGTCGATGCCGATGCCCCCTGTGGGGATTTTCTGATAGCTGTCCCACAGCTCGCCGTCCAGGGTCTCTGAGTAATCCGGGAGCATGAAGCAGCCTGTGTCGAAGTCATCCAAAATTTCCCGGATATGCCGCATGTCCGCCGGAGAGACCATGCCGGGCAGGATGTTGATGCACCCGTTGTTCCCGCCCAGGCTGTCCGCAAGGGCGTGGAGCAGGGCGGCCACGGCGTCGTGGAAGCCGTCCACATGGGTGCCCCGGTAGCTCGGGGTGGAGACGTGGACGATTTCCGGCAGGCGACCGCCGGACTGCTCAGCCTTGAACTCCTTTAAGATCATGCCCACGTCATCGCCGATGGTCTCGCTCAGGCAGGTGGTGGAGATGCCCACCAGCTCCGGTTTGTACTGTCGGGTGACGTTGGTGATGGCCTGTTTCAGGTTGTCGCCCCCTCCGAAAATGGCCGTGTCTTCGGAGAAGTTGGAGGAGGCAATGTCCACGGGCTCTCTGAAGTGGCTGATGAGGTATCTCCGGATATAGGTGGCGCATCCCTGGGACCCGTGCATCAGGGGCACGGAGCCTCGGATTCCTTTGAATACCAGGGACGCCCCCAGGGGCGTGCAGAGTTTGCAGGCGTTGGTTGTGGCCGAGTCGTTGTAGGTGACGTCCATGTCTCTCTCCTTGGGTGGATAAATGGGAAATGGTCCCTCCGGTGCTGGAGGGGGATGTCTTAAAAAAATGCCTTCAATACACACGGTTTCGTGCCGGTGCAAACTGCCACACCGGGCTTCGGACCGTGGTGTATACCTCCTTGGCGAAATTGTGCATTCCTTTGAATCCCGCCAGGGGCGTTTTTCGTTCGTGGTTGTGGTCGCAGAACCCGATGCCCATCTTGTAGGCGATGGGCCTCTCCTTGACTCCGCCGATGAAGATGTCGGCCTCCTTTTCCGTGATGTAGGTGGAGAGCTCCAGGGGGTTGGAGTCGTCCACGATGATGGTGTCGGTGTCGCACATTTTTTTGAGCAGGTCGTAGTCCTGGGTGTTGCCGGTCTGGGACCCGACCAGGACCGTTGTCATGCCCAGGTACCGGAGGGCCTTGATGAGGGAAAAGGCCTTGAAAGCGCCGCCCACGTAGATGGCGGCCTTTTTGCCGTGGAGCACCTTTTTGAACTCCAACAGGTCCGGGTGAACAGCCTCGATTTCCGTTTTTACCAGGGCCCGGGTGGCTTCCATCACGTCCGGGTGGTCGCTGAAGTGGGCGGCCACGTCGTAGAGGGCCTGGGCCGTGTCCTCTAAGCCGAAGTAGGAGACCCGGATGTAAGGGATGCCGTAAGCCTCTTCCATCATCTCGGCCAGCTGGAGCATGGCCCCGGAGCACTGCACCACATTAAGGGTCGCGCCGTGGCTCCGTTTGATCTTCTCCACCCGGCTGTCCCCGGTGAGGACCGAGACCACCTCCACGCCCATCTTCCGGTAGTACTCTTCGATCATCCACGCTTCCCCGCCGATGTTGAATTCCCCCAGAATGTTGATGCTCACCGGTGGGATGCCGCTTGTGTCCCCTGTGCCCACCAGTTGGAAAAGGGCCTTGCAGGCCGCCCTGTACCCGTCTTTTTTGGTTCCCTTGAATCCTTCCGAGTGCACGGGAATCACGGGGATCCCCTTTTCTTTGGTCACGGCTTTGCAAACGGCGTCCACGTCATCTCCGATGATGCCCACGATGCACGTGGCGTAGACAAAGGCCGCGGCCGGTGCGTGGCGATCGATGAGGTCCGTCAGGCATTGGCGGAGTTTTTTCTCACCCCCGAAGACCACCTGCTCCTCCCGCAAATCCGTGGAAAAGCTGAGGCGATGGAGCTGGGGCCCCGAGGAGAGGGCACCGCGGATGTCCCAGGTGTAGGCCGCGCATCCGATGGGACCGTGGACCAGGTGAAGGGCGTCGGCCACCGGGTAGAGAACAACCCGCGAGCCGCAGAAGACACAGGCCCTCTGACTGACCGAGCCTGCGGCGCTTTTGGTTTCACAGTCCATTTGAAAGGTGGTGAGGTCATTTCTGTGGACCTGTTTTTCTCTCTCTTTAAGGATGTTCAATTCCGTCATGCTGTGGCTCCTTTGGTGGGTGGGTTGACGAATATCATGGCGATAATATCGCAATGACTGTGCCAGTCGGAGATTGTTTTGTGAGGTTGCGTGGGTAATTTGCCGTAATGTCAGGCTTTGCGGGATTTTCTTGATGGATTGTGTGCGCGTGGGTTCACGCTACGTTGTGTTCGTAATGACAATTTTGTTGACTTGATGTTGAGAAATAACATCGATGTTTCTTTTTTGGGGGGCGACGCTGTCGCGGATCGATTCCACAGTCACGAAGCGGAGGACTCCTGTGACACGGCAGAAAAAAGGATCTTGAGCGGGGCTTCGTTTTTATCGCGATATGTCTGAAACAATGGGGTTATGGGTGGGGGGGCTATAGGCTAAGCCGTTACTGATACAGCCGGATATAGGTGGGGGGTGGGGAAGCGGTGTCGGGTCTGGTTCTGGCTTGGGGGATGGGTATTGAACAGTGTTACTACAAAAATGTTGTGTCGTTGAATTGTTATTACAATTTTGTTGGCAAGGTGGAGGTGAAATTCCTCGGGTATCGCGTGGGGTGGATGTGGGATTTATGGCGTTTTATAACGATTTATCAATGTGTTGAGGGTTTTTGATGCTGTGGATTACTCGCCATGGCATGGCTGTTGCTACGTAAGCTCTGCGAACGACGAATTTTGATTTCCCGGGTTTGCCCGTTGAAGGCCCCGAAAGGGACGGGCACCCGGCATCTACCCAACGACTCAACACCTTAAGGAGACACACCATGAGAAAAATTGCGATCTATGGGAAAGGCGGCATCGGAAAATCCACGACAACCCAGAACACAGTGGCTGGCCTGGCGGAGAGCGGTGAAAAGGTGATGGTGGTGGGGTGCGACCCCAAGGCCGACTCCACGCGACTTCTCTTGGGAGGGCTGGCCCAGAAGACGGTGCTGGATACCCTGCGTGAAGAGGGCGAAGACGTGGAACTGAGCGATGTGCTGAAGGAAGGCTTCAGGAACGCTGTCTGCACCGAATCCGGGGGCCCCGAACCAGGCGTCGGGTGCGCGGGCCGGGGCATCATCACCTCCATCAACCTGCTGGAGCAGCTGGGGGCCTATTCGGACTCCAAGGAGCTTGACTACGTGTTTTACGACGTCCTGGGCGACGTGGTGTGCGGCGGGTTTGCCATGCCCATCCGGGAGGGCAAGGCCCAAGAGGTCTACATCGTGGTCTCCGGCGAGATGATGGCCATGTACGCGGCCAACAACATCTGCAAGGGCATCGTCAAGTTTGCGGAGTCCGGTGGTGTGCGCCTCGGCGGGCTCATCTGCAACTCGCGAAACGTGGATTTTGAAAAAGAGATGATCGAAGAGCTGGCCAAAAAGCTCGGGACCCAGATGATCCACTTTATCCCCAGGGACAATGTGGTTCAGCGGGCCGAAATCAACAAGAAAACGGTCATCGAATACGAGCCTGAAGATCCCCAGGCCGATGAATACCGTACCCTGGCCAAGAAGATTTCGGAAAACACCCTGCATGTGATTCCGACCCCCATTGAAATTGAAGAGCTCGAAAGCCTTTTGATGGATTACGGCTTGGGCGGGTAAACGTATTTTCAATGCAGATTAACTGAATAGAGACAGAAAAAATACGCAAAGGAGACCGTTACCATGATCATGATACGCGCCATCGTCCGTCCTGAAAGAGTCAACCATGTCCTGGAGTCCCTCATGGCCGCGGGGTTTCCCGCCATCACCCGGTTTTCCGTGGTGGGCCGCGGCAAGCAGCGGGGCATCAAGATCGGCGAAGTGACCTACGACGAAATCATCAAGGAGCTGCTCTTCACCGTGGTGAAGGAGTCCGACCGGGAGTACGTGGTCAAGACCATCATCAAGGCGGCCCGCTCCGGTGAAAAAGGTGCCTTCGGGGACGGGAAGATTTTCATCACCCCTGTAGAGGAGAGCTACACCATCAGCTCTGGGATTCGCCAGAACGCTGACGGGGAGCTTGAGGAGGTGCCGGTATGAAGGAGGTCATCGCCATCATCAGGATGAACATGATGAACCAGACCAAGCGGGCCCTGTCGGACGCCGGGATCTCCTCCATGACCGCCCGGGAGGTGCTGGGCAGGGGAAAGGGCATTGTGGACCTGGACCTTTTGGAAGGGGCCGAACACGGCTACGAAGAGGCGGTCTCCCGGCTGGGACAGACCGACCGGCTTATCCCTAAGCGCCTGATTCTCATCTCCCTTCCCGACAACCTCGTGGAGACGGCCGTGCAGACCCTGATCCGGGTGAACCAGACGGGAAAGTCCGGGGACGGCAAGATCTTTGTCCTGCCCTCCAAAGACGCCATTCGTATCCGCACGGGAGAGCATGGCGATGCGGTGCTCGACGAGCTGTGAACCCGGGCAACCGGCACAGGGTGATTGCAAGACCCACACGAACATCAAGAGAGGAAAACCATGGAAGCACCAGTCACAGATACCAACCGAACCGAGAGCACCCACGATGTGGACCTTGACAAGGTCAGGTCCGAGATTCTCTCCAAGTATCCCACCAAGGTCGCCCGGAAACGGGCCAAGCAGATCCTTGTAAAGCCTGGCGGCGCAGGCACCGACATTCCCGAGATCGGAGCCAACGTGCGAACCGTGCCCGGTATCCTGACCCAGAGGGGATGCTGCTACGCAGGCTGCAAAGGGGTGATCCTGGGGCCCACCCGGGACGTGATCAACATTGTCCACGGCCCCATCGGGTGCGGCTTTTACGCCTGGCTGACCCGGCGAAACCAGACCCGGCCCGCCTCCGATGACTCCCCGAACTACATGCCCTATTGCTTTTCCACGGACATGCAGGACGAAAACATCGTCTTCGGCGGAGAAAAGAAACTCAAGCAGGCCATCCAGGAGGCGTACGACATCTTTCATCCCCAGACCATCAGCGTCTTTTCCACCTGCCCGGTGGGGCTCATCGGGGACGACATCCATTCGGTGTGCCGGGAGATGAAGGAGACCCTGGGCATCAACATCTTCGGGTTCAGTTGTGAGGGGTACAAGGGGGTGAGCCAGTCCGCGGGTCACCACATCGCCAACAACGGAATTTTTCAACATGTGGTGGGCCTGGACGACACCATCCGGGGCGGGGAGTTCAGGATCAACCTTCTGGGCGAGTACAACATCGGCGGGGACGCCTTTGAAATCGAACGGATCCTGGATGAGTGCGGGATCTCCCTTATCTCCACCTTCAGCGGCAACTCCACCATGGAGCAGTTTGCCAACTCCCACACAGCCGACTTGAACGTGGTGATGTGTCACCGCTCCATTACCTACATGGCGGAGATGATGGAGAAGAAGTACGGGATGCCCTGGATCAAGATTAACTTTATCGGAGCCCGGGCCACCGCCCAATCGTTGAGAAAAATTGCTCAGTACTTTGAAGATGATTCACTCACCGCCCGGGTGGAAGAGGTCATCGCCCGGGAGATGCCCGCTGTGAACGAGGCCATGGAGGCGAACCGCCCCTTGTGCGAAGGCAAACTGGCCATGCTCTTTGTGGGCGGGTCCAGGGCCCACCACTACCAGGAACTCTTCAGCGAGCTCGGTATGAAGACCATGGCCGCCAGGAAGCCGCTGATCGGGATGATCTACCAGGCAAGCAGCGCCTCCTCCATCAAGGGCTGGAAATCGTGCATCGACAGCATCGAGAACTCTCCGTGGAGCAGGACCCGGACAAGTACCGGCTGCGAAAGACCGAGGAGGAACTCACGTCCACGGGCCAGATCTACCGCGAGTACGACGGCCTCATCGCGGACATGAAGCCCAACACCTTTGTCATCGACGACATCAGCCAGTACGAGACGGAAAAGCTCATCGAGGCCATCAAGCCCGACGTTTTCTGCGCGGGAATCAAGGAGAAGTACATCATCCAGAAGAGCGGGGTGCCCATGAAGCAGCTTCACTCCTACGACTACGGAGGCCCCTACGCGGGGTTCAAGGGAGCCATCAACTTTTACCGGGAAATCGCGCGGATGACCAACAGCAAGGTGTGGTCGTATGTGAAGGCGCCCTGGGAGAAAGAGCCGGAGCTGACGGCGACCTATGCAGCGGCGTGAGGCGCGGTGACGGAATCAACCAGACAAAAAAGGACACATCATGCTACTGAGACACACACCCACAGAGATTACGGACAGAAAGGCCCTGATGATCAACCCGGCCAAAACCTGTCAGCCCATCGGCGCCATGTACGCGTCCCTGGGGATCCATGGCTGTATGCCCCACAGCCACGGATCCCAGGGGTGTTGCGCTTACCATCGAAGCACCCTGACCCGGCATTACAAGGAACCGGTGGTGGCGGCCACCAGCTCCTTTACCGAAGGATCGTCGGTGTTCGGCGGTCAGTCCAACATGCTTCAGGCCATCGACAATATCTTTACCGTGTACGAGCCTGACATCATCTCCGTTCATACCACATGCCTGTCGGAAACCATAGGGGACGATTTGACCCAGATCGTCAAGAAAGCCTACGACGACGGCAAGGTGCCCGAGGGAAAGCACGTGATCTACGCCCCGACCCCCAGCTACGTGGGCTCCCATGTGACGGGCTTTTCCAACATGTGCAAGGGCATCGTCAGCGGTTTTGCCGAAAAGACCGGTGAGCAGAAAAACCAGATGAACATCATCCCGGGCTTTGTGGAGCCGTCGGACATGGCCGAGGTCAAGCGCCTGGCAGAGGAGATGGGGGTGAAAACCGTTCTGTTTCCCGATACCTCCGGGGTGCTCAACGGCCCCCAGACCGGCAGGTACCATATGTTCCCCAAAGGGGGCACCACCGTGGAGGAGCTTAAGTCCACGGGGGACAGCATGGGGACCCTGGCCCTTGGCTCCTTTGCCTCCTCCCTTGCCGCCAAGTTCCTGGACACCAAGTTCAAGGTGCCGTGTCGGGTGCTGCCCCTGCCCATCGGGCTTGTGGCCACGGACCGTTACATCGACACCCTGCGGAAATTCGCCGGGGTGACCGTGCCGGACTCCCTGACCTTTGAGCGCGGCCAGCTCGTGGACGTCATGACGGACATGCAGCAGTACCTCTACGGGAAAAAGGTGGCCCTGTTCGGAGACCCGGACCAGCTCATCGCCCTCACCGAGTTTCTCGTGACCCTGGACATGGTGCCCGTGCACATCGTCACCGGCACCCCGGGCAAGGAGTTCGAAGCCACCATCGCCGAACTCACCAGGGACTCCCCCGTGCCCGTCAACATCAAATCCCACGGGGACATGTTCCAACTGCACCAGTGGATCAAAAACGAGCCCGTGGACCTTTTGATGGGCAACACCTACGGCAAGTACATCGCACGGGACGAGGACATCCCCTTTGTGCGGCACGGGTTTCCCATCCTGGACAGGGTGGGGCACTCCTACTTTCCCACAGTGGGCTACCGGGGCGGCCTGAGGCTTTTGGAGCAGATACTCAGCGCCCTCCTCGACCGAAAGGATCGCGACTCCTCAGAGGAGAGCTTCGAGCTGGTCATGTAAAAAAGGGTAACTATTCAGCTTGCCTCCGGCGGGTCGCTTTTTTGAAAAAAAGCTCCGCAAAAAACTTTCCGGTAAAAGGATTAGAGCAGTCAAAATCGCTTGAATTCATGCCAAAGCTGTCAAGACCTGTTTGTCAAACCTGCGTTTCATAAATCAGGCAAAAGTTTGGCCCCCGGCAGGGCCGCCGGAGGCAAACATAAGCTGAATAGTTACAATCAAAGATGTGTGAACGGCTCGTCATTCGCACATGTGCCCACGGCGGATCATCTTGCTCCAGGCGGGATGTTTACAGCTATTTTCAGGAGAGAGCCAATGAAACCAGATAAGGATATCAACAGCGTCAACCATCCCTGTTTTAACGTCAATGCCCGCAAGCGCTTCGGGCGGGTCCATCTGCCCGTGGCCCCCCGGTGCAACATCCAGTGCCGGTTCTGTGACCGGAAATTCGACTGCGTCAACGAGAGCCGCCCGGGGGTTACCAGCGGTGTGCTCTCGCCCTATCAGGCCCTGGTGTACCTGGAGCATGTGTTCGAGGCCAAGAAGAACATCTCGGTGGTGGGCATCGCCGGGCCCGGGGACCCCTTTGCCAACCCGTCCCAGACCATGGAGACCCTGCGCCTGGTCCGGCAGGCCTATCCCGATGTGATCCTTTGTCTTGCCACCAACGGATTGGGCATTGCCCCCTTCATCGATGATCTGGCCGCACTGGACACAGGGCATGTGACCGTCACGGTCAACGCCGTGGATCCGGCCGTGGGCGCGGAGGTGTATGCCTGGGTTCGGGACGGCAAGCGGGTCATCGGCTCCCAGGCAGGGGCGGCCCTTCTTATGGAGCGCCAGCTTGCCGCCATCAGGGCCCTGAAGCAGGCGGGGGTCATGGTGAAGGTCAACGCCATCATGATCCCGGGGATCAACGATCACCACATCGTGGAGATCGCAAAGACCGTGGCAGGCCTCGGGGTGGATATCTTCAACTGCCTGCCCTTCCATGAAAACAAGGGCTCTGCCTTTTCCCATATCCCGGAGCCGTCGGCGGCTGAAGTCACCGCCGTCAGGAAAGAGGCCGGGGTGTATATCCGGCAGATGACCCATTGTGCCCGGTGCCGTGCCGATGCCGTGGGGTGCTTGGGCGATGCCCAGGACAACGGCCTCATGGCCAAGCTCAAGGCGTGCGAGCTCATGCCCGAAGTGCCCGATTCCGTCTGGGAGTCCCCCCAAGAGAGCTGCCGGACCACCCACAGTGAGCGGCCCTTTGTGGCCGTGGCCTCCATGGAAGGCCTGCTGGTGAACCAGCACCTTGGCGAGGCCATGGAGTTGAAGATTTTCGGCAAGAAAAAGGGCCAATTCTTGCACCTGGAGACCCGGCCCACACCGGCAGCGGGTACCGGGGCCGAGAGGTGGCGGGAGCTTGCAGAGCGCTTGGCCGATTGCTCGACCCTGCTTGTGAGCGGCATTGGGGACGCGCCCCGCAAAGCCATGGCAGAGAGCGGGGTGGATGTGCACGTCATCGAAGGGCTCATTGACGAAGCCCTGGGGGCGGTGTTCGAGGGCCGAAGCCTGGACGCCATGGCAAAAAGGCCAGCCAGGCGGCGGGGCGAAATGTGCTCCGGCATGGGCATGGGCATGGGGTGCGGTTAATGGCTATCGGCCAGGTTGTAGGGTGCGCTTGCGCACCATCGAAGAATGAATCTAAAGCGATTTTAAGAGAAAAGGAGCAGATCATGGAATGTCCGAAACATCATATTTTTGTATGCGCAAGTTACCGTGTCTCCGGGGAACCCCAGGGGATCTGCCATAAAAAGGGTCGGTGTCTCTTCTCCAGTACTTTGAAGAGGAAATCCTGGATCGGGGCATGAGCGATGTCCTGCTCTCCAGCACCGGGTGCCTCAAGCAGTGCGAGCGGGGGCCCGTGGTGGTGGTGTACCCGGAAAATCACTGGTACGGGGGCATCGACTCCGAAGAGGCTGTGGACGCGGTCCTCGACGCCATCGAAGAAGGCACCGCAGCCGAAGCGTATCTCCTGACGGCCGTGGAGGCCTGAGGTGATGACTGATGGCGCCTACGTCCTCCGACTGGCAGGGCAGGAGGATATCCAGGGGCTGGTGTCACTTCTTGCTGTGCTGTTCGCCCTGGAAGCGGATTTTGCCATTGATCCGGAGAAACAGGCACGGGGGCTGCGCATGCTTTTGTCCCGGGACGACTCGGTGATCCTGTGCGTGGAAGCCGGGGCCCGCGTTGTGGCCATGTGCAGCGCCCAGTGCCTGGTTTCCACGGCCGAAGGCGGGCTCTCCGCCCTGGTGGAGGACCTGGTGGTGGAAGAGGTCCACAGGGGGCATGGTCTAGGGGCCATGCTCCTTGCTGGGGTGGAAGCCTGGGCCCGTGGGCTCGGCGCATCCAGGCTCCAGCTCCTTGCGGACAAGACCAACCGAAACGCCTTGGGCTTTTACTCGCGCATGGGCTGGGCTGAAACCCGCATGGTGTGCAGGCGAAAGAGCTGAATGGCTCTTTACGTATTGCTGTTTTTTAAGGGACATCTCTTTGCTATTTGGCAGGGTTTGTGGCAGCCTGACAGGCATAAACCCTGTCTTTTCCGTTGATTGTGCCTTTGCTGGTGACGTTTGCGGATGACAGGATTTTCAATCCCATTGCTTTGATAAGGAGAGAGCGAGCATGAAGATTCTGGCTGTAAACGGAAGCCCGACAACGAAAAAAGGGATGACCCACCTGATGTTGAACCTGTTTCTGGAAGGGGAGCCCAGAGGCGGGGGCAGAGGTGGAACGGTTCAATGTGGTGGACAAGAAGATCAGGTATTGCGACGGATGCTTCAACTGCTGGGTCCGCACCCCCGGGGAGTGCATCCATAAAGACGACATGCCGGCCATTCTGGATCAGGTGGCGGCAGCGGACGTGCTTATTCTGGCAACGCCTTTGTATGTGGACGGGATGACAGCCCAGATGAAGACCTTCACCGACCGGATCATTCCCCTGGTGGAGCCCGAGTTTGAAATGGTGGACGGTCATTATCGCCACAAGTCCCGCATTTCAAACATTCCGAGCCTTTTTCTTATGAGCGTCTGCGGGTTCTGGGAGATGGACAACTTCGACGGGCTGGTGGATCACGTCAAGCGAATCTGCAAGAACTTCCAGGCCGAGTACGCAGGGGAACTCCTGCGTCCCAACTCCTATGTCCTGGCCATGGAAGAACTCCTTCCCAAAGAGGTGCCCGCCATCCATGAGGCCATCAGGCAGGCCGGCAGGGAATTCGTCAAGGACGGCAAGATCAGCGAGGAGACCATGGCCGCGGCCGTGGCCCAGCCCATTCCCAAAGAGCCCGCGCTTTTTAGGCTCCGATATCCTTCTGGGGCGAGTGCCAAAAACCAGAAAAAATTCCTGTTTCACCATCGCGAGCAGACAGCCTAGTACGGGCTCGGCCTTCACGTTTGAGGTCGCTACACCCTCTATGGTTCATACCTGCAAGGCGGAGCCTGGGAGTGCGAAAAAAGAAGCCTCCGGAGGCAGTGCGATTAAATCCATAATGGGCAAGTATCGATAACGTATCCTGTTACGTCGAAGCGTGTGATCCAGCTCGCACATACCATTAGCGTTTGTGTCGGGCGAAGCCCGAGTAGAAGGCCCTTGCGCTTTGGCCCGAGGAACGAGGGGCAAAGCGCAAGGGCAATCAGCTTTCGAGGTGGCTCACCTCGCCGCCGGAGGCAATCTGAAATAAACGTAAAACCTCCGGCAGAGTTGCCGGAGGTTTTTTTGGAAGCTGAATAGTTACGACATACCTTACATTACTCAGCGTAGTCCGAGTACCCGTCCGGGAGCATCATAAAGGTGGCGGTGAGCTCGGTGGCAGCTCGGGCCAGGGGGCTGAGGATGCTTTGGTCCACCTTGTCCAGGGTGTCTTCCGAGGTGAGGAGGTAGACCGGGTAGCCGATCCAGTGGATGAAGTCGATGCCCGCCACCACGTGGAAGTGACCGGATTCCCCAGGCGGCACGTTGCCTAAAAGGGTGGAGTGGATGGCCACGGTGCGGTCGGGCTGAGCGGCTTCGAGCATGCGGGCCGTGGCCGCAATGGCTGTGGGGTTTTCATTGATAAAGATGGTGGTCAGGGCCCCGTGGTCCTGGACCACGAGTTTTCCTTCCTTGTTTTCCTTTACCCCGCTTGCCGCAAGGTGCTCCAGGTTGATGTTGATGATGGTGTGCTCCATGATGTCGTGCAGGTGGTCATGGGCAAAGAGTTCGGCGCCCAGGCCCCGGTAGTGGTGCCCGTCCGTGAAGATGAAGACGATGTTTTTCTCCCGCTTTTCCACCCGGCTCCAGTAGGCGGCCTGGGCAAGGACCATGGCCACGCCTGTGCCGTCTTCGGTGGCCCCTTTGAAGCAGGAGTCGTGGTGGGTGCTGATGAGGATGATCTCATCGGAGAGCTTTCCGTCCACGGGCTCGGTGGCCGGGAGCACCGCGTAGATGTTGTGGCCCTCTCCGGGTTTGACCTCCCCTGTAATGTGGACCCTGGCCGTGGCGCCGGATTCGGCGATTTCTTTGATCTCCTCTCCCTTGTGGCTGCTTACCCACATGCAGGGCATGGGTCGCATGCGGCCGTCGTAGGGCCCCCAGTGCGTATTGAGGTCACCGGGGTGGTTTTTCATGATGAGGACCAGCCCGGCAGCGCCCCTGTCGAAGGCCTGCCAGTACACCGCCTCATCGTAATGATCCTCGTCCAGGTACTCCGCCGGAAAATTGGAGCGGGTAAAGGTCATGGGAAGGGAGGTGAACAGGTTGATCCAGTTCTCCGGGTCAGATTTGGCGTAGCCTCCGTTGTAGAGCATGTCGATGAACCCCAGGGGCAGGTTGGAGAACTCGCATTCGGCCACCACCACCTTGCCCTGGATATTGCCAAGTTTGTCAAAGGACTCGGGGCTGCCGTCCCCGGCCCACACCATGGGGCCTGTGACCATGGAGCCGTTGGGGTTGTCCAGGGTCATGCCCGTGTTCACGGCGTAAAAGGCGTCAAAGGGCTTGAAGCCGTCGCCCCTGTCGATGTCCAGGCCCCAGTCCGTTGCGGTGTACACGGCCTCCAGGGCAAAGGGCTGATCATAGACATATGGGGCCCGATCATATTCTTTCCAGCCACCCGGTCAGGGTGGCAATGGCGATGCGGGATTCCGGTGAGCCGATGCGGCGGTGTTCTGTGGCGCAGATTCCCTCCACCCAATGGTCCTCTTCCTCGTTGGAGGGGATGAATCCGTCTGTCAGCGTCGGTACCGGAAGCGACTTTTCCCTTTTTCTCGCCAGGTTCCTGACGTTGTGAAAATGGGGGACCTGCTTGAGAAGCCCCGGAATCCTTTCCGTGGTATCCACCATGCCACCGGGCTCCCTGGGGGTGATCCAGCCTTGTGCCCTCGGGGTGGACCCTCCGGCAATGATGCCGAATTGGGGTTTGACCTTGTACCAGTAGTACACCCCGCCTTCCGCTTTTTCGTCTCGATATGTCTCGTTTCCGTCGTCCGCCCATCCCACGGGAAAATAGGGCCCGTTGAAGTTGCCGGAGCGAAGGATGTGGTACCCCGTTGCCCAGCTGACGGGTTGCCAGTGAAGCTCCACGGCATCGGGCAGGGTGCCCCGTGATGCCGTTATGGGTGGAGCCGATGCGGATGCGTGGGCGTAGGCCGCGATGAGCAGGGCGATGCCCAGGGAAAAACAGATGCAGCGAAACGTGGTTTTCACGTTGCGTGGTGTCATGGTGTCCTTCCTTTTTGTTGGGGTGGATACGATGGGGTTGGCTGCCCGTTGCGTGGTGGCGAAAAACCGGGGGTGAGGGGACGCCACAGGGCAGATGCTCAGTCAATTCCGGAATTGCGATGTAAGTTTGGGGATATCATCTCTGTTCGGTTGATTTACGCAAAGGAAAGGCACGCAGAAATGGAATACAGCGAGATCATGGATTGTCGTGAAATATCGGGAAACTTTATTGATGTACCCATGCAAATGGTTTGTCAATGGAGATGGAAAGGGCTCCATGTCACCGAACGGTGGCCTCTAAACCATGGAAAGATGGTTCAGGAATAAAAGAGATATTCTGTTCCGTGGTGTTGGCAAGAGAGGTATTTTCGAAGCAGGCAAAAAGGGTGAGTAAGATCTTTTGGGGAAGGAATGTGGGTTTGGTATTGGGCCGGTAAGGGACGCTCTTTTGCAAGAGCGTCCCTGTTTTTCAGATGGATACTAAAGCTTATGGGGTAAAAAAGAGATCGAGTCGTTTCTGGTCCACGGGCTTGTCTGTATACGAGCCAACCACAAAGGCGATGCCGCTGATGAGCATCCCGGCGATGACGCCGTGGCCGGAGAGCATCGGGGAGAGGGACTCCAGGTAACCGGGTGCCATGGGCGGGGTTTTTACCAGGTCGATGGCCACAAGGGCGATCTGTGTTGTGGCCCCGCAGACAAGGCCCGCCACAGCACCCTTACGGGTGGCCCGTTTCCAGAAGAGGCCGCCCATGAGGGGAAAAAAGTAGGAGGCGCTGGCGATAAACGTGGCGATGTGAATCGCCTCGATGATGTTGTGGATGAAGTAAGAGCAGAGGGTGGCCGCGCCGATGATGAAAAGGACGGAGAGGCGGTTGATGCGCATGATGCTCTTTTCATCCGCATCGGGGTTGATGTATCGCTGGTAGATGTCCCGGGAGATGCACGAGGCGCCGGAGGTGGCAAAGGTGTCGGCACAGGACATGGCGGCGGTGGCAAGGCCGATGGCGCAGAGGGCCAGGCCGAATTTGGAGAAGCCGCTTTCCGTGATGAAGACGAGAAGGGCGGGCTCTGCCTTGGCCATGCCTGCGGGAAAGCCCGCGGCGGCAATCTCCGGGTAGAGGCGGTTGAGGGCGATGGCGATGACGGCGCATCCGCCGAATACCAGGGTCACCAGCACGGCCCCGATGATCATCCCGGTTTGCGCGGCTTTGTCGTCCTTTGCAGCCCATACTTTCTGCCAGGGGTCCTGCTCGGTGATCCAGCCGGGAACGATGGAGAGGGTAAAGATCAGGACCATGGGGAGCCCAACAGAGAAGGGGTTGTACCAGGTCCCGGGGACGTCGCTTACCATCTTGGAAAAGCTCAAGGTGGTGTCTGCGTCGGTGGCGGCTCCCGTGGTCATGACGGCCATGGCCATGACAAAGAGAAAGAGGAGGGTGAACTGGATGCGGTCGGTGAAAACCACCGCGGAAAAGCCCCCTAAGTTGACATAAAGGGCCACGGCAGCCCCCACGATAAGCACGGAGTAGAGGGAATCCAAGCCGTAGAAAATTTCCAGCACCATGGAGAATCCTTTGATGTCCGAGACGGCAAAAAGGATCATGACAATGGTGATGATGATGGCCACCGGCCCCCTGAGGGAGTCGCCGTATCGCATCTCAAGGAGCTCCGGCTGGGTGATGGCCGGAAGGCGTTTCAGCTTTTTGACGAAAAGGGCAATGACCACCAGGGCGATGATGTTGGGGGCCACAAAGCCCCAGATAGACCCCATGCCCAGGAGCATGAAAAAGCCGGTAACGGCCAGAAGGGCCCCTGCCGTAAGCCAGGAAGCTGCGGCGGAAAAGCCGATGGACAGGGCATTAAGCTCCCGGCCCGCCAGAAAAAAGTCTACGCTGGTTTTCTGTTTCTTGTTGTAATAAATGCCGATGCCGATGAGGCTGCCGATGTAGAGGGCCAGAAGGCCGATGAAAATAGAGTAGTCGCTCATGATACCCTCGCGTTGAGTGTCCGGCGCGTTGCGCGGTTTATCCCCCGGCATCCTGGCCGGGGGATCCGGCGTTCGCTGTTACCAGGTGAGTCCCTGAAAGAAAATGTATCCCACGGCAAGGGGGGCCACCACCTTGCAGGCCACCTGCCATACGGGCAGGAGGGAAAAGGAGACGTCGCCGCCGTTGGTGACCTCGTTTTTGGCGATATCCGCAATGACCCAGCCGGTAAACAGGACAATGAACAACCCGCCCAGGGGCATCATGAGGTTGGAGGCGATGAAGTCCATGGTGTCCAGGAACCCTCTGATACGTTGAGGCCGCCTGCAAGGGAGATGGCCGACGGCACGCCCAGCAGGAAAATGCCGAAGCCGATGGCCCAGGGCGCCTTGTTTCTGGACCATCCCTTTTCATCGATAAAATGGGCGCAGACCACTTCCAGCATGTTCACCGACGAGGTGAGGGAGGCGATGACGAGCAGGAGGAAAAAGAGACCCGCCCAGAAAACACCGCCGAACATCTGGGAAAAGACCGCGGGCAGGGTCACGAAGGAGAGGCCCGCCCCGGAGGCCGGTTCAAACCCGAAGGCAAAAACCGCCGGAAAGATGATGAGGCCGGAGAGGAAGGCCACCAGGCTGTCCAGGATACAGATCTGGAAGGCCGAGGAGGGGAGGGGCTCCTCTTTTTTCAGGTAGCTCCCGTAGGTGAGCATGCCGCCGTTGCCGAGGCTCAGGGAGAAGAAGGCCTGCCCCATGGCGGCCAGGCACATGCCCCCGGTTACCTTGGAAAAATCGGGTTTCAGATAAAAGGAAATGCCTGCCATGGCCCCGTCCAGGGTCAGGGAACGCACGGACAGGATGAGATTATGAGAAACAGGGCGGGCATGAGGACCTTGCAGAATCGCTCGATGCCCTGGCCGATCCCTTTGGAGACCACCCAGATGGTGGCTCCCATGAACAGGGCCTGGTAGAAGATGACCGAGGGTGAGTTGGTGATGAACCCTTCAAAGGCCTGGCCTGCCTGGGCCGCTGCATCTGCTCCTGTGGGCAGTCCCTGGAACACCGACACAAGCTGGTCCCACATGGTCCAGCCCCGATGACGCCGTAAAATGAAAGAATAATGATGGAGGCGATGATGCCCAGCCATCCCACCATGGACCAGGCCTTGCCCCCCAGGCGCATGAGGGCGCCCACGTTGTTGCGCTGGGTGTTGCGCCCCAGGGTGAACTCAGCCAGCATGACGGTAAACCCTAAGGAAAAAACCATCAGAAGATAGATAAAAACAAAGGCAGCCCCTCCGTTTTCACCCGTGACATAGGGGAATCGCCAGATGTTTCCAAGCCCTACGGCGGACCCTGCGGACGCCAGAATAAATCCCAGTCGGCTTCCGAACTGGTCCCTCTTTCCTTTCTGTTGCATACCTTCGCATTCTCCAAATCTACATTGCGGGCGAAAAGGCCCAAAAAAAGAGGCCGGATACCTAAATAACATCGGGTACCCCGGCCCCATATGTGCGGTGGCACAGATTGCTTTTACCATCGAACCCAGTAAGGCGTGGCATGGGCAAAGGACGTTTATACAGTAACGCTCTTCCGCGTGTCAATGAGGGGCCTGTGTAAGCGGGGGAAGCAAGGGGGCTGTGCGGGGTTGGGTTGCTCGATTTTTTCTGGTTTGTGTTTGATTGTGAATCGTCCTATACTCTTGGCGCTTGATATGGGCTCCGGCCGCCTGTCTTTATGGTAAGGGGCGGCCATGGGGGTGCCATGGGCTTGTTTTTGTCTGGCGTATTATGTTTTTTGGGGAGCCTTTCGAGGCGTCCCCCCTTGTTAGAAAGGGTGTCTCATGACGGAAATGGAAGTGTTTGCAGGTGTGTGTGGGTTCAAGACGGTGATCACGGCCGACCCGACGGATAAATACAAGGCGGTCTGTACCCTTGAAACAGGGTGTCCGAATCTGAAAAAGGTGGCCGAGGCTCTGGGGGACGAGCCCCTGGATGTCATGAACGAGTTGTTTGCCAAAGGACAATCCAAGGTGATTACCCTCTGTACGGCACATCTTCCCCATGTCTCCTGTCCCGTGCCCGCAGCCATCCTCAAGACCCTTGAAGTGAGTGTCGGGCTGGCCCTGCCCGCGGATCCGGTCCTTACCTTCAGGAAGTGAATTGTTTTCAAGCCGTCTGGAGGCGTGTCGGATGCGCATCCGGTGTTCCGGGCGGCTTTTTTTGACCGGTTCATAACGGGTCTCCGGTCCCTGCGGTCCTTTGCCATGGCTCGTTTCGGTTTTTATTGAAGCTGTGGCGCGGATCTTTTATGATGGGTGCCGTGCAAGCACAAGCCCACGGAAATCTTCCGTGGCTGTGTTCCTGAGCTTCCGTAGCCGTCCCTCCACGTCGGTTGGCGTGTTCTCTTTCGTATCCATTTATCCAATGAGGCCCCATGACCAGAAAACCTTCCCGAACATCCCTGCTTTGTCCGAATTGCAGGCGCCTGATCAGCAATGACGAGCCGTCGTGTCCTTACTGCGGAATCCGCAAGCCCGGTTCGGGGCTCAAGAACAACGCCATGGTCCGCGGCATGTCCGATCCAGACCTTATTTTTAAGGTAATCATCGGGATCAATGTCGTGATGTATGTGGCCTCCCTTGTGGTCAGCGTGTTGAGGGGGGAGAGCGTGGGCTTGACGGGCAACCCCTTGAGCTTTTTTTCTCCGTCCAATGAAACCCTGCTGTTTCTGGGGGCCTCGGGGGTGGCACCCATCAACGGACTTGGGTACTGGTGGTCCCTTGTGGCGGCCAACTGGCTCCATGGCAGCATTTTGCACATTGTGTTCAACATGCTCGCCTTTCGGAACCTTGCGCCCTTTGTCATGCGTGAGTTCGGCACCTATCGTCTGGTGATCATTTTTACGCTGGGCGGGACCCTGAGCTATTTGGTGTCGTATCTGGCCGGAGTGGATTTGACCATCGGGGCTTCAGGGGCTGTCTGTGCCCTGGTGGGGGCGGCTCTTTACTTTGGCAAGAACCGGGGAGGGGCCTACGGCAACGCCGTCTACCGCCAGGTGAGCGGGTGGGTGGTGAGCCTTGCCCTTTTCGGGTTTATCGTGCCGGGGATCAACAACTGGGCCCACGGCGGCGGCATTATCGCAGGGGCGGGCCTGGCTTGGGCCCTTGGCTACCTTGAGCGCAAGCGGGAGTCCCAGAGAGACAAGTTCCTGGCCCTCCTGTGCGGGGGCGTGACCGCAGTAAGTATCCTGTTGGGGATTTTTACCGCGGCCACCACCATGCATGTGCATATCAGGTAGGAAAAAACAGTAACTATTCAGCTTGCCTCCGGCGGGTCGCTTTTTTGATAAAAAGCTCCGCAAAAAACGTTTCTAATGTGAAAAAGTGGACATTATTTCGGCGGAGCCTGGAACGGCTTGTTTGAGCTGAATAGTTACAAAAAAAACAGATGTATTCCATATCCGGCTGCGGGCCCCTGGCCCGCATCGGCAACACATATCTCGTGACCGCGCTCCATGCAGCAACGGTCACTTTTTTTATGGTGAGATCATGACACATCGACTTTGGCTGGCCCCCATGCAGGGCTACACCGAGCTGCTTTTCCGGGACGTGTATGCCGAGATTTTTTCCGGCATCGACGTTGCCGTTTCTCCCTTTATCTCTGCGCTTCCCGAAGGGCGCGCCAAGGACCGGGAGTGGAACGACGTCTTGCCGGAACTCAACACAAAGATGCCCGTGATCCCCCAGGTAATGGGCAGTGTGGCCGATGATATCGTGCTGCTTGCCAACCGTCTCTACGACCTTGGCCATCCCGTGGTGAACCTGAACCTCGGGTGCCCCTATAAAATGGTGGCCAAAAAGAAAAAGGGTTCGGGGATTCTCTGTTTTCCCGATGAACTGGATGCCCTTCTGGAGAGCCTGGTGAGCGGCATGAAAGGGCGCCTCTCCGTCAAGACCCGGCTGGGGCGTCACACCCGGGACGAGTTCCACACCCTCATTGAGATTTACAACCGGTATCCCCTGGAAGACCTCACGGTCCATCCCCGCACCGGTGTGCAGATGTACAAGGGAGACCCGGACCTCGATTTCTTCGAGTCCGTGCTCCCCGAGATCAGGCATCGCGTGATCTATAACGGAGACCTGTGGTCCCTTGATCGGTTCACGGCGCTGTCAAAGCGATTTCCCACCATCTCGGACTGGATGATCGGGCGCTGGGTGATCTCCAACCCCTTTCTCCCGGCTGAGATCAAGGGCGGCCGGTTTGATGACGAGACGAAACTGAGGCTGCTCAAGACATTCCATGACGCCATCTACACCCGCCAGGTGGAACGGCTCGATGGCCCCGGGCATGTGACCAACGTCATGAAAGCCTTCTGGGTCTATTTCAAGGACGCCTTTGAAAACGGCGATCGTCTCTTCAAACCCTTGCGCCGCCTCACCGATCTTGCAGCCTATGAAGCGGCCGTGGAGCAGCTCTTTGCCGGACGACCCACGGTGGCAGGCTGATCCTCATCCTATTTCCAGGCCCGGTGTCGCCAGGATACCGGGCCTTTTTCCCTTCGCCATGGCGATGGTCTGCAGCCCGTTGCCTTCCCTTTTTCCTCCTTGCCGTTCCTTGTGATCTGTATTGACTTCCGGCGATGTGATGGGTAGAACCGACGATGATACCGGTGGATAACACGTTCAATCAGCGATGATATCGTTTGCGAACGTGGGTGGGGGTGTCGATGGCCTTTCAGGGAGGTGCTCGGCATGCCTTGTGGAGACGATGCCGGGGAAGACGATGACTGGTGGGTTGGTGCGCGTCCGTTGGCGGGTTCTCAGGCTGCCGCGGAGATGGAGGGGGCGCATGGCTGTTATCGACGAATTTGTTCAGCCGGAGTTGGTTTTTCAGGATCGGGTGTCCGGGTACTACAGGGCATGGAGCACGGCGCACAGCCGAAAAGTCATTTTAAAGGTGTTGAAGCGTGAACGCCCCGGGGAGTCCGAGGTGGAGATGGTCAAGCATGAATACGCCATGCTGAGGGAATTGTCTCACCCCGGGATCATCAAGACCTTTGGACTGAAGCAGACGTCCCTTGGGCTGACCCTCATCCTGGAAGATATCGACGGCGAGCCCCTCAGAAAACTTTACGACACGGGACTTCCCGGTCGTGAGGTTCTCATCTCATGGTTCCTCGATTTCTCACGAACCCTTGCATACTGCCATCAGGCAGGCGTGGTTCACGGTCACATCAGCCCTTCACACATCATCGTTAACCAGGATACGGGTCGGGTTCAGCTGGGCGGGTTTAACAACGAGCCCGGGGTGATCAGGGACGACGAGTTCCAGGAGGTGGATCACCTGCTCACGGCCCTTGCGTACAGTGCCCCTGAACTCACCGTCGCCAGGGAAGGGGAACCGGATCACCGCAGCGATCTTTACTCTCTGGGCGTGGTGATGTACGAGGCCTTCACCGGTCGCCTCCCCTTTGACATGGAGACCGTGGGGGGGATGATTCATTCCCGGGTGGCCCTGACACCCGCGCGACCCTGCACGCTCTGCTTTGAGATTCCCCGGTGGCTCGATGAAATCATCATGAGCCTGATGAACCGAAACCCGGAAGGGCGCGTTCCCTCTGCCGAGGCCCTTATCGAGGCCATAGAGGCGGGCATGCGCACCGGTGAGTCGGCCGACTACCTCAGCCTGTGGTCCTCGCCGGATGGCTAGGTGTGCTCTGCGGCAGGGATGACGAGAAGCGGGAGCTGGCGCAATGGGTCAAGGGCATCGCCGAAGCCGGTGCCGCTGCCTTTGAACGGCCCGGTGTGATGGTGCTCTCCGGGGCGGCTGGATGCGGTAAAACAGCCCTGGCCGAGTGGCTTTGTCGGTATGCCCGCCAGCATCACCCCGAAGTGATCGTGGCCTCCGGCAAATTTGATCAGAGTGTGGAGAGGCCCGGTGCCGCCTTTGTCGGTGCACTGCAGCAGGTGGTGAGCACCCTGCTGGGGGAGCCGGACGCCAAGCTTCGGGAGTGGCGAAAGGTCATCAAGCGCCTCATGGGGGACGGGGTGGCCGTCCTGTTGTCCATGGTGCCCGATTTCTCCCTGCTTTTGGATACGGAACAGGGTGACACCACCTTGGACCTGGAATCATCGGCCAAGGCCAACGTCATTCACATGGCCATGGCCAACTTTTTCCGGGTGTTCAGGCAGATGGGACGCCCCCTTATCCTGTTCATCGATGATATCCAGTGGGCCGATGAAGACTCCCGCCTCTTTCTCAACCTGCTGACAGGTATCTCCGGGGAGAAGGTGGGGCTGCTTGCCGCCTTTCGAACCAGTGAGAGCAAAAGCGTTCTGGTGGAATCGTTTTTCCAGGCTTCGACCATGAAGAAAGAGGGCATCGTGGATGTGATGCCCATCCAGGGGCTGGACAGCCTTGCTGTGGAGACCTTTCTTTCCATGTGCCTCGGCGAGGACAGAAAGAGGATCGCCCCTTTGGCCGAGCTGGTGTATGCCAAGACCGGCGGCATTCCTTATCATGTGAACGCCTTTCTCGAACGGATTCTTTCCGGCGGCGAGCTGGTCAGGGCCCACGGTCCCGAGGGGGAGACCTGGCACTGGAACCAGCAAAAGCTCGAGGCCCTTCCCATGTGTACCTCGGCGGCCCAGTGGATATCCGAGAGGGTGGACGGCCTGGACATGCAGATGAGGCGGCTTGTGGAGTCGGCCTCCCTGCTGGGGCACAAGGTCGTTCCCGAACTCCTTGCCATGGTGGTTCAGCGCTCGGAAGAGAAGGTCAGGCAAGGCCTTGAGGTCCTTTGCGATAAAAAAATCCTGGTGCGTACCCGGGAGGGATACTGTTTTGCCCACGACCTGGTGCAGAAAGCCGCCTATGAGCGCATGACGCAAGGTCAGCGGGAACTGGCCCACTTCAGCGCAGGAATGCATATCTATGAGGGGCTCAAGCATCGTCCCGGTCCCTACCTTTTCGATATTGTCTACCAGTTCAATGCCTCGGGGTCGGTGCCCATACGGGAGAGCTACCGCAAGGAGCTGGTCCTGTTGAACCTCGATGCCGGCAAGCAGGCCATGGAGACCTCCTCTTTCGGCCAGGCCCTGGAGTGCTTTCGGTGCGGGCTCAGGTTCCTGGGGGAAGACGGGTGGGAGCGGGAGTACTCCCTGAGCCTGGAGATGACCTCGGCCGCTGCCGAAGCCGCGTATGCCCTGGGGGAGTATGCGGTCATGGAGGCCCATGTGGCCACCGTGGAGAAAGAGGCGAGAAACGACTGGGACTGCGTGAATGTCTGGCGCATGCGAATACGCGGAGCCATTGCCGCCAACGACCTGACGGGTGCCATTGCCTTTTCAAGGGAAGCGTTGGGCCGGTTCGGCTTTCGCCTGCCCGAGAGGGCCTCCCGGCTGCACCAGCTGGCCGGGCTCCTGCGCATTCGCAGTTCCCTGGCGCGACTGGGGCGAAAGGGACTCGAACAGGTTCCTGTGATGACGGATGCCGAGCATCTTTCCATCATGGAGCTTTTCTTCTCGGCCACCATGGCTGCCTATCTCTCCGGAAGCGAGCTGTCTCCGCTGATTATCTTCACGGCCCTGCGCTACAGCTTGAAGCACGGCCGCTCCAAACACACACCGTTTCTCCTGGCTGCCTACGGGTTTATCTGCCTTCGGGTCGACAACAAGGTGGAGAAGGGAACGGCTCATGCCTACAACGCCCTTTCGCTCCTGGAAAAAGAGGAGCAGTCCGGGGTCCGGGGCAAGACCCTGTCCCTGACGGTCTGCCTTGTCCAGCACTGGAAAGAGCCCATTCAGGACCTGTTTCCGGTGTACCTGCGTGCCTATGAGCAGTCTTTGGCCGAAGGGGACACAGAGTATGCGGGAGGGGCTGTCTCCGCATGGTTTTACACCCGCTTTTTCGGCTCCGACGACCTGCACCAGCTGGCTCGGGACATGGTGACCTACGGGGAGGAGATGGAGCGCCTCAGGCTTCCCTTTACAGGGACCGTCCGTAACCTTCAGCAGACAGTGGCCAATCTCACGGATGCCAAAGCCCAGCCCGTATCATTTTCCGGGCCTTTCTTTACCGATGATGAGCGCCCCCGCGGGGGTGACATGCCCAACGACCATATCGCCGCATTGAACTACCATATCACCAAAGGCCTCCTGGCTTTTCTCTTCTGGCACGATGCCCGGCCCATCATGCGTCGGTATGCAGCCCTCATCGACATGGTGACCAGCACGTACACCATTCCGGTCTTTTCGGCCTTTGCCGCGGCGATCTGCGCGCGGCACGGCGGAGGGGGGCTCCCATTCCGGCAGAACGGATGGATGAAGCTGGTCCGGGATATCGAGAAAAAACTGGGCAAAGCGGCGGTGGATGCGCCGTGTAACTTCGCTCATCTCCATGACATGGTGCGGGGAGAACGATTCCTGGCCCGGAAGAATGTCCAGAAGGCGGTTTTTCATTTTGAACTGGCCGCTGAAAAGGCCAAGAAAAACAACTTCACGTTCCACGAGGCGTATGCCTCGGAGAGGGCCGGTGCCTGCTATCTGCAAATGGGGAGGAAGCGCCTGGCAAGGGTGTGCCTCACCGATGCGGTGAACCTCTGGCGGTTCTGGGGGGCCGAGGCCAAAGCCCGCAAACTGGAGACAGACTACGAGCAGGTGCTCTGGCGCCTCCCCTCCATGGCCGGGAAGAATCGGTGGTTGCCCCGCAGGGGGTATTCCGGCGAGGCGTGCTGTTCAAGTGAGGGGGTTCTCGATCTGGAGGGACTCTCCAGGGCCTTTGAGGCCCTGTCCACGGAACGAAATTACGACCGGCTCGTCAGGAAGCTTGTCGACACAGCCCTTGAGTACGGCGGGGCCGAGGCCGGGGCGGTCTGCCGCACGGATGACGGCCAGGTTCGGCTGGAGGCGTGGAAGGGGTTTGGTGCGGAGGAGGTCTCCCTTTGCGGGTCTTCCGTTCTTTCTGAGGAGACCCGGTTGCCGGTGGCGATGATCCATTACGTGGCCCGGACCGGCAGCCTGATTCAGTACAACCACGGTGAGACCCCCGTGGTCTATGATCCCTACTTTGATGACTTTGGGTGCGGCAGTGCCATCTGTATTCCGTCCATGGTTCAATCCCGGCAATGCGGTATCCTCTACCTTGAAAACCGGACCCTGGACCATCTTTTCGACGGGCGGCGCCTGCGCGTCTTAAAAACCCTTGCCTCTCAGATGGCCGGGGCCATGGAGAACACCCGGCTGTATGAAAGCCTGAAGGACCAGGCCGAAAAACTCCAGATGGTGAACCGGGTGCTGAAAAACGAGGTGACGGACCGCAGGGCCAAGGAAGCGGCACTCAAAGAGAAGGAGAGGGAACTCAAAGAGTCCGGTGAAAAGCTGTCCGAGGCCAACATCTCCTTGAAACAGATGTTGAGCAAGAGCGATGAAAACATGAGTGAGATCCAGGAAAACATGATGAGAAATGTGGATGACTTGATTTTACCCTACATCGAAAGGCTCAAAGGGACCCATCTGACAAAGGCCCAGGAGAACCTTGTGGAGATGCTGGGGAAGAACATCGAGGACATCCTCTCTCCCTTTGCGCGGAACATCAATGCCGGCTATTTTCGGTTGACCCCGGCCGAAATCCAGACCGCCCAGCTTGTGCGCAGCGGAAAGACCACAAAGGAGATCGCCGACCTGCTCAACCTCTCCCCCAGGACCATCGATGCCTACCGGGACAGTATTCGGGAAAAATTGGGGCTTAAGAAAAGTGGGGTGAACTTGAAGGTTTATCTGATGCAGATGTAATCAACACGGTATGGATTACCGTATTTTTACCGTGTTTTTACGGTTAACACATTCCCGATGAATCTGCTAAAGATTGTGTTACCTTCGGTTCGGACGCCTCATCTGACAAGGCGAATCCAGGAACCCTATCCCACCTCACAAGAAATCGATAATTCCCGATGTCAGACCTTACATGATCAAGAGACTATTTTTCACCCTCGGGCTCCCTGGCATTAACGCTGCTCTCCGCGGCGTAGGGAGCCCGGTCCCTCCTTTCTCACTGTGTTCCCTTCCCGTTGACAACGGCAGATTCGATCCCTATATTTCTTTGACTGTTTTATGATGGGGCGCCACAGGCACCAAACGCTTCAGCGCCGCTTTGACGCAACGCCTGCCGTTGCATTCATCGTTTTTGAGCCCGACCACAGACGTCAAAGGAGAGTTTGTTCCCATGAAGATCGCGTTCCCGACAGAAAAATTCGACGAACTTGAGAGCCCTGTATACAACCATTTCGGATCAGCAAATTTTTTCGTGATTGTTGATACGGAGACCGAAACCTGTGAAAAGGTGCTGAACCAGGACCTGGACCATCAGCACGGCAAGTGCCAGCCCCTGAAGGCCCTGGGCGGGCGTTCCGTGGATGCGGTGGTGGTGGGGGGCATTGGTGGCAGCGCCCTCGGAAAACTGAAGCACAAGGCGGTACCTGTTTATAAAGCCGTGGAGGGGACGGTGCGGGAGAACCTCGCCAAGCTGGACAAGGGAGAGCTCAAAGAGTTTATGCCCATTGATGTGTGCGGCGGTCACGGAGATGCCTGCGACCATCACTAATGCGGGCCGTGCCCCGAGCCCGCAAGGCATGGGGAAGGCATGATACAGATAACTGACGGCAGTCCTGGTTTGTAAGGGCTGCCGTTTTTTGTTTTTCAGCCCTTGTCACGTACCGACAAGACGCCTTGATCCGAGATGTGAAGGGGGCTTTCCGGAAAATCTTCCAGGGAGAGGCGTGCCGCCTCCTTGGCCGCCCCGTGGGATGGGTCGGTAACGGGCAGGCTTTTGTAAGGCTGTCGCAGGGAGCGGATGCGTCCTTCCACAAACCGGCCATCGGGCGCGAGGGAGACATTGAGGACAGGGGCCAGGCCCTTGGGGCCTTCCAGGTTAAAGCGTGCCCAGGTAAAAAAATTTCCGAGACTGTAGGCGATGAGACGCCCTTTGTAGAGCTCCATGCCGCGGACCACATGGGGCCCGTGGCCGATGACGAGATCGGCGCCCGCGTCCACGACGTCATGGGCAAATCCATGGAGATCACCCCGGTTTTCCCCGAGGTAGGTCTCCGTCGCACGGGGCACATGCTCTGCTCCCTTTCCCTCAGCCCCGCCATGCATGGAGACAATGACCATGTCACAGATGCTGCTGAGGGTTCGGACGCGCCTGACCGCGGCATCTCTGTCCAGAAGGTCCGCCACCCCCTTGTGGGGGGCAAAGGCTGCAAAGCCGATGTACAGTCCGTTGGCGTAGAGAATGTCCCAGGGCTTTTCCAGGGTTCCGGCACAGGCAATCCCGCTTTTCCCGAGCCGCGCAACCGTGCGCCTGCGGCCCGGCTCCCCGAAATCGCTGATGTGGTTGTTGGCAAGGCTGAACAGGTTGAACCCTCCGCGCTTCAGTATGTCGGCATACCCGAAGGGAATGTTGAAGGCGTAACACGTGGTTGAGTTTTTACAGGCCTTGAGGCAGGGCGCGTCCCCGGCCATGGTGCCTTCGAGGTTTCCGAAGCGGACATCCGCATCCCCCAGGATCCGGGCAAAGGTGGTGGCGAAGACCTCGTCGGGGATCGTGGAGAGGTATTTGGGGTCCGGAAACGAACTCGACGGCATGATGTCACCCACCGCTGTGATCGTGAGCCCGGCCCGTTCCGCAACGGCCGGTGCGGGTAGGCACAAAATGCAGATCAGCAGGAGGATGAGAACGCTAGCGTGTGGACGGCATGTCATGGTGGCCTCGTGAATCGTGGTGTCGTTTGTCTGAAAATGGAGAGTGTAGCCTTATCAGGCGGATAACGCAAAGGAAAGCTTCAGGAGATTTCCCACGGGCTGAAGGGCGCAAAGACGGCGTTGGCGGCTGAATGCCAACAGGCCCGGGAGGTTTTGCTCGCATCCAGCCAGAGGGCTGCCGTCTCCTGTGCGGGGCCGTGCAGTACGGAGACGCTGTTGAGCCAGGCGTACTGGAGCCGCTCGCCGTGTTCTATAAGAAGGTTCATGGATCGGAAACTGTTGTCTGTCAGGGTTTTCTGGAACTGGATGATCTGCTGCATCAGGTTCAGAGGGTTCATGGGAGGATCCTTTGGTTGTGGGGTTGTCGTTGTGCGCAAGTATTGGGTGACCGTTGGAAAACACAAAAGGCGCTGCCGGTTCGGTAGCGCCTTTGAGTCTTTGGAAAGCTTGAAAACATGGCCTCCAAGTCGTTACTTCTCATCTTTGGGCTGCAACATGTCGATGAGCCGATCGTAGTGATCGGTGACGTACTTTCGGAACTCGTTCTGGTTGCTGGTGAGCTGGGCCTGCCACTCATCCAGGAAAGCGCGACCGGAATCGGGGATTCCCTTGTTACCCGCCATGAACGCCGTGGTGACCTTCTGCGACTGTTCCTGCATCTTCAGCATGGTGTCGAAGGTGGTGTTGAATGCACTTTTCTGGAAGTCAATGAATCGGACTCCCATGCGTGCGGCATCGGACGTGTTGAACATCTCCATGTTCTTTGACATATCCCAACTCTTCCATACGTCAAAGCCTTTCATCATGTCGGTAAAAGCCTGGTTCATGGGTTCCTCCTTGAGGGCGGGGCATGCATTGAAGTGATTTGGGGTGATACGCACCTGATACCGGAATGGCCCGATGTCCGACGATCGGTGTCGATCAGGTAATCAGGCACACGCGGGATGTTTGGTATGCGCAACGATGATGTCATCGTAAAAAGGTATTGCCGAAAGCGCCTTTTGTGGCAAACCCCACGGTATCTCGGAAAGGCGGTTCTTGTCGTGTAGCGTTCTTTCGGTTAGGGAATAACCTTTTGCGATGCCACCAAATTTAGGGTCCTTGAAAACGACAAGCCGTACCAATACCGGCTGAAAAACATCGTAAGTCAGAGATATAACGAGTTGAGCTGAAGTGGAATACTGTTGAGTACCGGATCATGGTGCGGTGAAGACCCGGTGACTTGCGGAGATCACGTGCAGTATCAAGCTTTAGTGACAAATGATATAGGTAAAAGGATGTATTGTCAACACGATATGATGGAAATGCCCGCAAGCGATTCATCCATGTAAAATGGGTTTTCCGGGCGTGTTCAAGGCTTCAGGAGAAGCCATATCAAGACCAAACGGTCTGTTGAAAAAATGCGGGGCAGGGGGTATAAGGAACACGAAATAAAACGACAGGGATACCCATTACCGACAGTTTGGAGGCGATTTTTATGATAAAGGCAGGAATTATCGGGGCCACGGGATACACCGGAGCCGAGCTGGTGCGTATGCTTTCGGCTCACCCGGATGTGGAACTCACCGTTATTACGTCACGTCAATACGAAGGAAGTCCCATCAGCGACGTATACCCCTCCCTTTCCGGGCGGTGCGAGCTGGTTTGTGAAGCGTTTGACCTCGAAACCTTCTGCGACCGGGTGGACATCGCCTTTACCGCGCTTCCCCATAAAATTCCCATGGACATCGTGCCCGGCCTCCTGGAGGGCGGGGTTCGCGTGGTGGACCTCTCCGCAGACTTCAGGTTCCGCAATGTGGCGGATTACGAAGCCTGGTACCAGCCCCATACTGCCCCCGAACTCTCCGAGCAGGCGGTCTACGGCCTGTGCGAACTCTACCGGGATCAGATCCGTGACGCGCGCGGTGCAAAGCCCCAGCATCATACCATTCTCCTGGCCCTTGTGCCGCTGCTGAAAGCCGGTATCATCCGGGCCGAAGGGATCATTTCCGATTCCAAGTCCGGGGTGAGCGGGGCGGGCCGGGGCCTCTCCCTCGGGTCCCATTTCTGCGAGGCCAACGAGTCGTTCAAAGCTTACAAGGTTGACGGACACCGCCACAGGCCTGAAATCGAAGAGGTGCTTTCCGCAGCACACGGGGACGAGGTGGAGATTACCTTTATCCCGCACCTGATCCCCGCCACCCGGGGCATGTTGTCCACCATCTACTGCACCCTTGAAGACGGCAAAACCGAAGAGGATGCCCGAAAGGTCCTTGCCGAAACCTACGAGGCGAGCCCTTTTGTCCGGCTGCGCGAGAAGGGCAGGGTGCCCGATATCCTTCATGTTCAGCACACGAACTTCTGCGATATCGGCCTTGCATCCGATGCCCGCGGCGGTCGCCTGGTGGTCATGTCTGCCATTGACAACCTTCTCAAGGGGGCGTCCGGGCAGGCCGTTCAGAATATGAACATCATGGCTGGCCTGGATGAACGGGCCGGGCTTCTGTAGCGTGGCGGCCCTCGATTCAAAGGGCGATGCGCCGGATTGTCCTCTTTTTCGTTGACAGGCAGGTAGCTGTCTTTCATAATCAGCGAAATGTGACCGGCGGTCAGAAAATGAACCGATTTTGTGTGCCGGTTTTCCAGAAGAACGGACAGGTGGTGAGATGGCGCGACGACAGCAGGAAAAATCCATGGAGACCCATGACGAGCTCAGGGCCTCGGCGATTCATTTTTTCGGGGAAAAGGGGTTCAACACGACCACCATCTCTGAGATCACCGAGCACGCGGGCTATGCCAAGGGGAACTTTTACAGGTACTGGAAGAGCAAAGACGATCTCTTCCTGAGTATCATGGAAGAGAAGTACCGGCTCTACAGGTCACGCCGCGTGGATTCCCTGAACCAGGCGTCCAGCATGGACGATGTCATCGGGGTCATCATCGATTTTCTTGAACAGATCCTTGACGACGGCAAATGGGCACGGGTTTTTCTTGAGTTCACCATTCACGCATCGGGCAACGAAGAGGTGAGAAAAGAGCTCAACAAGAGTTTTTACCGCCTCTCCAGCGATCTGTTTGCAGATATCGTGGCCCCCCATCGCAGGGCGCCTGTTTACCCGTCGAAGAAACTGGGCGGCATTGTTACCGCCCTTTTTGAAGGGTTCCTCATCCAGATCCTGTTGGGCTCCAACAGCATCGACAAAGAGGATCTGCGCCGGCCATGCAGTTCTTCTGGTGCTGCACATCGACAATCCATAAAACGAGACAGGCGGGGCAGAGGGATTTGATCCTTTTGCCGGCAACGCCTGTCTTTTTTGTGCCTGTGAATGACCGGCGGTCATAAAGTGGGCGACGGTCACGAGCCTGTTTGGGCGCAATCACGATACAGGAAAGCGAAGGAGAATGAGCGTGGGGAAGAGAATGAAGGCAATGGGTCTGGGGTGGACGGTAATGGCAGCTCTCTTTGGGGTGCTTGTGCTGGTGGGGTGCAGTGGGGACAACGGGGGCGGGAAGAAGGCGGCCCCGGAAAAGGCCGCGGCAACCAAGGCCGCTTCGCCCCTGGAGCAATGGAAGCCCGGATTCGACCCGTCCACGGCCACATACCGCTGCATTGTATCCAAATACTCCGTCCCGTTCATGAAGCAGTATCTGCCGGGTTTGCCATTGTGACGCTGGGAGCGGACCGGGGGAAAGATCTACTTCGACTACCGGCCCCTTTCGGTTCTGGGAGGGGAGGTAGAGGTCCTGGGGCAGCTTCAGATGGGCGCCATACAGGGCATGGCCGTGAGTTCGGTGGCCGCCACAAACTTAGGGCCGCGGTTCGGGCTGGTCAACCTTCCTTTTTTGGTGAACAGCTTTGACAAGCTGGACCGGTTCATCAAAAGCGGGCCCCTCTTTGATCATTTCATGCGTGCCATGGCCCATCAGGGCATCACGGGACTGGACATCACCGGCTACGGAAGCTACGGCTGGGCCACCACCACCCCCGTGACGCAGCTTGCCGAGGCCGGAAAGGTGAAGTTTCGCATCGCCGAAGCCGGCGTGAACAAATCCCTGTACGACGCCTGGGGCCTGAACCCTGTGGTGATGCCCTGGCCGGATGTGCCCGTGTCCCTCAAGCAGGGGGTGATCACCGGGCTGGACCATACCCCCATGGTGTGCAATATCACGAAAAAATTCGAGGTGGCCAAGCACTATACCCAGGTCAACTACGCCCAGGGGCTGTTTTCTGGAGGGTGTTCAAACTGCATGGCTGGAGAGCCTGCCCGAGGACCTTCGCGCCACCTTTATCGAGGTGGTTGCCGCCGAGGATGCCGCTGAGATCCAGAGAAGGGGCCGGTTGCCAGGAAGAGGCTCAGATTGCCGATGCCAGGGCAAAGGGGGTGACGTTTTATACCCTGCCTGAAGCGGAGATGGCGCTTCTCCAGGAGAAGGGCGATTCCGTGCACCAGGCATGGAAAGAGGAGATCAACCGCCTGGGCGACGGGGATACCTATCGCCCGGAGGATTACCTCTCCGAAGTCCGAAACCACCTGGGCTACACCACCAACTAACCCTTGCCCCGGTCTCAGGGCTTTGGTTTTTTCCCTTAGCCCTTAGCCCTTAGCCCTTAGCCCTTAGCCCTTAGCCCTTAAGCCCTTTGCTTGGATATGTAATGACTGCCTTGTGGAATAAAATCGACCGCGTGGTAACCTCCTTTGAGGAGTGGACCCTCTTTCTTACCGTTATGGCGGCCCTTTGGGCGCTTTTTGCAAGCGTGTTCCTGCGCTATGGTTTCAACCACTCCCTGGCCTGGTCCGAAGAGCTGGTCAGGCTGGTCATCGTTTACACCACCTTTGTTGGGTGCAGCCGGGCCGTGAAAAACGGGGCCATGGTACGCATCGACGCCCTTGTTCAGTTTTTTCCCAGGATTAAGAAACCGTTGTTGCTCTTTTCATACGCAGCCGTCCTCGTGTTTGCCGGGGTGCTTATTGTGTACGGTGCCAAGATGGTGGGGCTTCAGGCCCGAACCGGACAGAAAACCATTATCATGCAGATCCCCATGGCCTGGCTTTACGGGATCCTTCCCCTTTCCGGCGGGCTCATGGGGCTTCGTGCCTGCGCCCAGGCCCTGGCTCTTTTCAAGGGACCCCGGAAAGGGGAGACCGGAGGTGACCATGGGGAGTAACGAACTGATCATCCTCTCTGTTCTCCTGGGGTGCATGGCTGCATATATTCCCGTGGCAATTTCGCTCTTTTTTACAGCGGCGGCAGGGTTTCTCCTGTTCACAGATCTGCCCGTGCTCCTTCTTGTGCAGACCCTCTTTAAAAGCCTGGACAACTTTGCCCTGGTGGTGGTCCTTTTTTTTATTCTCTGCGGAAACATCATGACGGCCGGAAGCATTGTCTCCAAGCTGATCCGGGTGGCCGATGTGCTGGTGGGCTGGCTTCCCGGGGGGCTCGGCATGGCTGGGGTGGTGGCCTGCGCTTTGTTTGGGGCCATCTCGGGTTCCACGGTGGCGACGGTGGTGGCCATCGGTGGTTTCATGGTTCCGGCCCTCATGGATCACGGCTACGATGAGTCCTACACGGTGGGGCTCATGGCCACCTCTCCCAATCTTGGGGTGATTATCCCTCCGAGTATCGGGATGATCCTGTACAGCATGATCAGCAATGTCTCCCTGGAAGGCTTGTTTCTCACAGGCTTTGTCCCCGGGGTGCTTATTGTGGGGGGGATCTGTCTCTACACCGGGATCCTGCACCGTCGCGGCGGGCGGGTGGAGCGGCGTGCCGTTCCCCATACCAGGGAGGTGCTGGGCGCGCTCAGGGAGGGCTTCTGGGCCCTTATGCTTCCGGTGATCATATTCGGCGGAATCTTTTCCGGGATCTTCACGGCCAATGAAGCGGCGGTGGTGGCCTGTGTCTACGCATTTTCCGTGGAGCTTTTCATTCACCGGTCCATGAACCTTGCTGAGCTGAAGCAGATCACCGTCAGTTCTGCCGTGACCTCGGCAACCCTCTTGATCATCGTGGCAGGAGCCACCTGCTTCGGGCGTTATCTCACCTTTGAAAACATCCCGGGGCGCATCACAGAAGGGGTGATGATGACGGTCTCGTCGGGCTGGGGGTTCCTCCTGCTGATGAACCTGCTTCTGCTGGTGACCGGGATGTTCATGGATATTATCTCTGCCACCCTGATCCTGGGGCCGGTCCTGATTCCCATGCTTCCGCATTTTGGCGTGGACCCGATGCATTTCGGTCTGGTCCTCACCGTGAACCTGGCCATCGGATACTGCACGCCGCCCATGGGGGTGAGTCTTTTTATCACCGGCTCCATTGCAAACCGGGGCTTGGTGTTTGTGTCCCGGGCGGTGATGCCTTTTCTCCTCATTCAGCTGGCGGTATTGTTTCTTATTACCTTTGTGCCGGGCCTTGTGATGTGGCTGCCCGGTTTGCTTCGGTAGCCTGCGGTGGGTGCCTTTGGATAAAGTCCCTGAAAACATATGATATACGAAGTAAACGATTTGCCCGGACAAGCCGTTCCGGCGGACGGAAAGGGGGGGCTCGGTCCGGCTTTTCCGTCCGCCATGCTTGACAGCCGAACCTCTCCATGGTAGCAAATTAGCCTGATAACAATGATGTGCGCTCTCCCTGCACATCTTGCCGCAAGGGCTTCGGCCTGCCAGAGTATTCTTATTCCAGGGCGTTTTGTTTCGCTTCTGGCTGTTGACACCGTGGAGTCTATGAAACACAGCTATACCTTTTATATAGTCGGTTCCGGAAAGAAACCCTTCCGCCAGCTTGCCTTGACCGGACGGGGTATCCTTGTCTTTCTCGTCCTTCTTACGGCACTCTCCTCAACGCTCTCCGTTGTCCTTTATTCCCAGTGGGCCTCCTTTCGCCACCAGAAATCCGTCGACGCCTTTTCCCTCTCCATGGAGCGCAAGGCGAGTCCAGCCAAGGCCGAGAGAGCAGCTGCTGCCCTCTGCCTGCGGAGATCATCGGCTCAGGGGTCGCCATGGCCCATACCTTCCAGGAAACCGCGCTATCGCCAACCTGGGCAGCCCGTCCAAGGGGGACAGCCTTTTTGGTGTGGGTGGTGCAACACCCCGGGACATCGATACAAACCTGATTATTCATGAACAGGGCGAGGCCCTGGTCCGTGAAATGGCCGAGCAGATCCAGGAGACGAGCCTGGCCGCCGAAGAGGAACTGGGGCGTTTCACTTCGTTGTACGATATTTTGGATGAAAAGCGCTCCATCCTGGAGTCCACGCCTTCCATCAGCCCCACCACGGGCTGGATTTCGTCGCGGTTCGGGCCTCGGGTCTCTCCTTTCTCCGGCAAGAAGAGGTTTCACAAAGGCTACGACATCGCCAATCATGTGGGTACCCCCATTTATGCGCCTGCCGACGGGGTGGTGACCTACGCCGGGGCCCGCGGCTCCATGGGCATCATGGTCTCCCTGGACCATGGGCATGGCATGCTGACGCGCTACGGACATCTCTCCAAAACCTTGAAGAAAAAAGGGGAGCATGTAAAGCGTGGGGACAAGATCGCCCTTATGGGAAATACCGGGCGAATAACGGCTCCCACCTGCATTAACTCAGGGTGCATCTCAACGGCATGCCGGTTAATCCCGAGAAATATATCCTCGATTGACCGAGATCCCCGCCGGGCTCACTTTTTTTGCCGGGTTCCCCACCGCCTTTCCCTTGATTTTATCCCCGTTTTGTACAACTATGTGGCGGATGCCGGATCCCGGCTGTCCATGGGCTTCCCTCGTGCTGACAGGATCAACGTGAGCCGCCACCGAAGGTCCCCCCATCGTCATGGGCCTCCCATGACGTCCCCCGGTCCCACACATGGCAACCGTCCGTGTGGAAAGGCCATCAATTGATGATCGTGAAATTGAAAACGGTTTCCCGCTGAGAGAGGAATGCAGCCGATGCTGATAAAACTACTGACCCGTCTGTTTGGAACAAAGAATGACCGTGTGGTCAAGCGCCTTGCCCAGGTGGTTGAGCAGATCAACGCCTTCGAGGCCACATACAAAGCACTGGATGATGCAGCACTCCAGGCGTTGACCCCCGCCTTCAAGCAGCGGTATGCCGACGGAGAGTCCCTGGACGATCTGCTTCCCGAAGCCTTTGCAGCCGTCAGGGAAGCCTCATGCAGGGTCCTTGAAATGCGGCACTACGATTGCCAGCTCATCGGTGGCATGGCCCTTCACAACGGCATGATCGCCGAGATGAAAACAGGGGAGGGCAAGACCCTGGTGGCCACCCTTCCGGCCTATCTCAATGCCCTCACCGGCAAAGGGGTCCACGTGGTCACCGTCAACGACTACCTGGCCAGCCGAGACGCCGAGTGGATGGGGCAGCTCTACAGCTTCATGGGGCTCACCGTGGGCAAGATCGTCCACGGCCTGGACGATGCCGAGAGAAAGGCCGCGTACAACGCCGATATCACCTACGGCACAAACAACGAATTCGGCTTCGATTACCTCCGCGACAACATGAAGTTCACCAAGGAACAGCTGGTCCAGCGGGATCTTAATTTTGCCATTGTGGATGAGGTGGACAGTATCCTCATCGACGAGGCCAGGACGCCCCTTATCATCTCCGGTCCTGCCGAGCAGTCCACCCAGCTTTACGGGCTGGTGGACAGCATCATGCCCCTGTTTAAAAACGAGGTGGATTACACCCTGGACGAGAAGAGCCGCAGCGTGACCCTCACCGAGGAGGGGGTTCAGAAGGCTGAAGAGAAGCTCAATGTGGAGAACCTCTTTGACCCCTCCAACATCGAGATCCTTCACCACGTGAACCAGGCCCTGAAAGCCCATGTGGCCTTTAAGCGCGATACCGATTATATCGTCAAAAACGGCAAGGTGGTCATCGTCGATGAGTTCACCGGCCGTCTCATGGAAGGGCGCCGCTACAGCGAAGGCCTTCACCAGGCCCTGGAGGCCAAGGAGAAGGTTCGCATCGAAAACGAGAACCAGACCCTGGCGTCCATCACCTTCCAGAACTACTTCCGCATGTACGACACCCTCTGCGGCATGACCGGTACGGCCATGACCGAGGCCGAAGAGTTCATGAAGATCTACAGCCTCGAGTGCCTGGTGATCCCCACCAACAAACCCCTGCTCCGCAAGGACATGCCGGACGTGATCTACAAGACCCGCAAAGAAAAATTCGATGCGGTCATCGAAGAGATCATCAGCGTCAACAGAAAAGGGCAGCCCGTTCTTGTGGGCACCATCTCCATCGACATGTCCGAGCAGCTCAGCAAGAAACTGAGCAAGAAGGGCGTCAAGCACGAGGTCCTCAACGCCAAGCACCACGGCAAGGAAGCGGAAATCGTTGCCATGGCGGGCCAGAAAGGGGCGGTGACCATCTCCACCAACATGGCCGGCCGAGGCACGGACATCGTCCTCGGCGAGGGCGTCACCGAGCTGGGGGGGCTCTACATCCTCGGCACCGAACGCCACGACAGTCGACGTATCGACAACCAGCTCAGGGGCCGTTCCGGTCGCCAGGGCGATCCGGGTCTCTCCCGCTATTTCCTCTCCCTGGAGGACGACCTCCTGCGCATTTTCGGCGGGGAGCGTATCACCACCATCATGGAGCGCCTCGGCCTCGAAGACGGAGAGCCCATCGAACACCGGCTCATCTCCCGGGCCATTGAAAACGCCCAGAGAAAAGTGGAAGGCCATAACTTCGATATTCGAAAGCACATCCTCGAATATGACGACGTGATGAACAAACAGCGCGAGGTAATTTACCGTCAGCGACGCGATGCGTTGCGAGGCGGAGATCTCCATGAAGATGTGGAGCGCATGGTGGAAGGAATCGCCTGGGATATTGCCTCGGCCATCGCCGTGGAAAAATCCCTCCCCGCATCCTGGGACTGGGAGACCTTTGCCCAGCTCATGGGGAGCCATTTCAACACCACCCTCACCGTGGATGCCTCCGGCAACGGCCTGACCAAAGAGAAACTGGCCGAAGAGGTCCTGGCGCATGCCATGGGTATCATGAACGGCAAAGAGGCCCTCATCGGGACAGATCAGTTCCGTCAGCTGGAGCGTTACGTGATTCTCCAGACCGTGGATAACCACTGGAAAGACCACCTCCTCTCCATGGACCACCTCAAGGAGGGCGTCGGCCTCAGGGGCTATGCCCAGCAGAACCCGCTGATCGTCTACAAGAAAGAGGGTTTTGAGATGTTCCAGGCCATGATCGACAGGATTCAGGAGGAGGTGGTGGCCATCCTTTTCCGGATTCAGATCGCCGAACCCGAGCAGGTGGAAGAGGTCAATCCGGAGCGGACCCAGGCCAACCTTTCGTACTCCCACACAGACAGCGGCGCTGCAAAGCAGCCCGCGCGCAGCGCGGACAGCAAGGTGGGTCGAAACGATCCGTGTCCCTGCGGAAGCGGCAAGAAATACAAAAAATGCTGTGGCAGGTCCTGATCCTCGCGGTATTTTTTTCAACGGAAGCATCGATGATTCCCTTAAAGGGCAAAGGTATGCGGGGATTTTTACCCTTCAGCCGATCCCCTGGCCCTCGCGATCGTCGATGCTTTTTTGCCTTGTTCTGTGTTATAATTTTAACCATAGGATTTCAGGGGGAATGAGTGACCAATGGCCGAGAATCATCCCGATCTGCACGAAGAGTTGGATGTCGACAGGGACACCAGGCTGAATGAGCCTCCCATGTACCGGGTCTTCCTTGTGAACGATGACTATACTCCCATGGATTTTGTGGTGGATATCCTGATGACGGTTTTTCGTAAATCGCAGGAACAAGCGACGGAGATCATGCTTCATGTTCATCACCAGGGCAAGGGATTGTGCGGTATTTACACGTACGAGGTAGCTGAAACCAAGGTGGATACCGTCCATGAACTGGCCGAGGAGAACGGCTACCCCTTGCGAAGCGTTATGGAGAATAACGACCTATGATAAGCAGAGAACTCAGCGCAACCTTGGGCTTTGCAGTTCGAGAAGCCAAAAAACGACGCCATGAATATGTCTGCATAGAGCATGTGCTGTTTGCCATCCTCCATGATCCCACAGGCATAGATATCATCGAAAGCTGTGGCGGCGATACCATTGAACTCAAAAGCAAGGTGGACACCTTCCTTCAGGAGAAGATCGAGAAACTCGCAGGCTCCGAAGATTATGTGCTCCAACAGACCTTAGGGTTTCAGCGCGTGATACAACGGGCCGTATCCCATGTGCGCTCTGCCGAGAAAAAAGAGGTGGAGGTGGGCGATGTCATTGCCTCCATTTTCCAGGAGAGGGACTCCCATGCCAGCTATTTCCTGGAAACCGAAGGGGTGACCCGACTCTCCGTGCTTCGCTATATCTCCCATGAACAGGAGCAGAAGCAGACACCGGCCGGAGACGGACAGCCCGGTTCCGAAGGCGGTGAGGCCCGTGACGACAAGGAAGAGACTGATCCCCTGAAGCTCTACACCGTCGATCTTGTGGAGCGGGCCCTTGACGGGCGCCTGGACCCCCTCATCGGGCGGACCAAGGAGATGCAGCGCATCATCCAGGTCCTGCTGCGCAGGCGGAAAAACAACCCCATCTTCGTGGGGGACCCCGGGGTTGGAAAGACCGCCCTTGCCGAAGGCCTCGGCCAGATGGTGGCCTCAGGTGTGGTGCCCGAGCCTTTGAAAGATACGCGTATTTTTTCCCTGGACCTGCCTGCGGTCCTTGCCGGCACCAAGTTCCGGGGAGACTTTGAAAAGCGCATGAAGGGCGTCATCGAAGCCCTGAAGGCCATTCCCAATGTGATTCTCTATATCGATGAGATCCATACCGTTGTGGGGGCCGGGGCCACCAGCAGCGGGTCCATCGACGCCTCCAACATGCTCAAGCCGGTCCTGGGCAACGGAGAGCTGCGCTGCATGGGCTCCACCACCTATGAAGAGTTCAAGAACAACTTTGAAAAAGACCGGGCCCTGTCCCGCCGGTTCGAAAAAATCGATATCAGCGAACCCAGCGTGGCCGAGACCGTGGAGATCTTAAACGGACTCAAGGACCGCTTTGAGGCCCACCATCAGGTGGAGTATACCCCCGCGGCCATTGAGGCTGCAGCCGATCTGCTGACGCTCAACGACCGCCATCTCCCGGACAAGGCCATCGACGTCATCGACGAGGCCGGGGTGATCAAGCGCCTCGACGAGGCGGACGCCACCCACAAGGTGCGTGTTTCCGACATGGAGAAGGTGGTGGCCGTCATCGCCAAGATTCCGGCGCGCAGCGTCTCCAAATCCGATCGGGATCGTCTCAAGACCCTCGACAAGCGCATGAAGCACGCCATTTTTGGTCAGGATGAAGCCCTGGGCGGTCTCATCACCGCCATCAAGCGCTCCCGCGCCGGGCTCTCCATTCCGGACAAGCCCATCGGCTCCTTTCTTTTTTCCGGCCCCACCGGCGTCGGGAAAACCGAAGTGGCCAAACAGCTGGCCCTTAACCTGGGCGTGGAGTTTTTGCGCTTCGACATGAGCGAGTACATGGAAAAACATGCCGTGGCACGCCTTATCGGGGCCCCTCCGGGGTATGTGGGCTTTGAGCAGGGCGGGCTCCTTACGGAGCGCATCCGCAAGACCCCCCATTGTGTCCTGCTCATGGACGAGATCGAAAAGGCCCATCCGGACCTCATCAACATCCTGCTTCAGGTCATGGACCACGGCACCCTGACGGACAACAACGGCAAAAAAGCCGACTTCCGCAACGTGATTATCCTCATGAGCTCCAACGCAGGGGCCCGGGAGATGAGCACCAAGACCATCGGCTTCGGAAGCCCGGACAGCGAGATTGAGGGAAAGGGACGTTCGGCCATCGAACGGATCTTCAGCCCTGAATTCCGCAACCGCCTGGACGCCATCATCACATTCAACCCCTTGTCTGAAAGGGTGATGGAGATGATCGTGGACAAGTTCATGACCGAGATGAAAGGCCAGCTCGCCGAGCGAAAAGTGCAGCTCAAGCTGACGCCCAAGGCGCGGAACTGGCTCGCCGTCAAGGGGTATGACCCCGATTACGGGGCAAGGCCCCTGGGCCGCCTGATCCAGACCACCATCAAGGATCGGTTGGCAGACGAGCTGCTGTTCGGCAAATTGTCCAAGGGCGGCACCGTGACCATCGGGTTCCGGCGTGATGAGCTCACCTTCAGCTACGCGTAAAGGTGACGATGCATGCCGTTGTTCCAATTGTCCGAGCAGTTGACCTTTCCACCCCCTGAGTTTTCCCGTGAGGACGGGCTGCTGGCCCTGGACGGTGACCTGACGGTGCCACGCCTGATCCTTGCCTATTCCATGGGCATTTTCCCCTGGTATTGTCCCGGTGAACCCATTCTCTGGTGGTCTCCCGACCCCAGGCTGGTCCTTTATCCCGAAAAACTCGTGGTGAACCGTTCCCTGCGCAAGACCTTGAAGCGGGGACGGTACCGGGTCACCATGGACCGTGCCTTTGCCGAGGTGATTTCAAACTGTGCGTCGGTGCCCCGGGGGGATGAGGATGGGACCTGGATCGTTGACGAGATGCAGGCGGCCTACCTGGCCCTTCACCGCGAAGGCTATGCCCATTCCGTGGAAGCCTGGGACGGGGATGAACTGGTGGGCGGGCTCTACGGTGTTTCCCTGGGGCGGGGTTTTTTCGGGGAGTCCATGTTCTCCCGCAAATCAGACGCGTCCAAGGTCTGTTTTGTCCGGCTTGTGCGGTTCCTGCAGGCGGAGGGGTTCCGGTTCGTGGATTGCCAGGTGACCACAGATCACCTCCTGCGGTTCGGTGCCGAAGAGATTCCCAGGAGCCGGTTTTTAAGGGAGCTGGACGAGGCCCTCACCGCCGATGACCTCATCGGGTCATGGGCGGATATGTTTTACGAACGTTGACCTGTCATAACGGCGCGGCGGCGTCTTTCAGGCGCTGCAGGGCCGTTTTTTGCGAATAATGATACATAACGAAACTCTGCCTCAAATTCGTCATGTGTACTTTTTAATCTTGGCATGATCCTAATGGAAACGAGAAAGGAGAGGCTGTGGCTGCTGACTGCATTTTCTGTAAAATTATCGGCAAAGAGATTCCTTCGGAGTTTATCTACGAAGACGAGGACATGATCGCCATCCGGGACATCAACCCCAAGGCCCCGGTGCACCTTCTCATTATTCCCCGCAAGCACATCCGGAGCATTAATGACATCGAGGCGTGTGACGAAGCGCTTATCGGACGGATGATGACCGTGGCCAGGGGACTGGCCGAAAAAGAGGGGACTGCCCAGTCCGGATACCGTGTATTTTTCAATGTGGAGAAGGGCGGCGGCCAGGAGGTGTTCCACCTTCACCTGCACCTCGTGGGAGGGTTTGACCGCGCTTGATCTTTTATGCGGTGCCGCCGTCGGATAGACAGCGGCACCGGCTTATCAGTCGGTGAGAAGGGCACCTTTGGGTGCCCTTTTTTTGTTGAGCCCCGGGCGGATGGTCATGCGGCGTCCCGCTTCCCTGCCTCGTCCGATGAGCTCTGTATCAACCCGTCGGACCCTCCGGCTTCGGGTGGCAAGCCTCGGGTAGCGCTGTTCGATGTAAGCGTCGAGTACCGGGTCTTTGACCACCTCGGGGAGGAGAGAGGTGGGCCGTTTTATCTTCTCGGCCCCCAGTTTTTGTGAAAATCCCGCCACAACCCCTTCCGCATAGTCGCTTTTGCGTAGCCGCCCGAGTTTTTGCCCCCTCTCTTTCTGGAGCTCTGTCCAGCTGCGGTCGATGAAGTCCAGGATAAAGGTGTAGACATACTCCGCCGTGAGCACGTGGGAGCGGGCCCCGCTCACCTCCAATACCCGGCCCATCTTCCCTTTGTCCACCACGCAGGCCATGGCCCAGACACAGCGGACAAAGTAGTGCTCGGTAAGGAGGTTGGCCAGGGCATAGAACTCCCGGTGGTGGCGCAGGGCAGGGCTTCCCAGGAATAGGGTGGTGTACCCGTCCTGGGGCTCGGCAGCCTCCGGGGTGTCGATGCGGTGCTTTTCCATGAGAGCCTGGGCCTTGGCAAGGGCCGCTTCGGACTCGTGGGGGTTGCTGCTTTTGGCCAGGGCAAAGAGCTTTTCGATGCGTCGCGAAAGGGCCTCTTCCGGGGATGCGTGGCCCGCAACAAGCCGCTCCCGCAGGGTGGGGTAGGTGCCCGAAGCTTTCGGGTTGGCTCCGAGGAGCACGCAGGCCTTGCGGAATCCCGGGCCATGGGGAGGCTCCTCCCTGGCATGGAAGAGTTCATGGGCTGCCTGGTGGGCCATTTCATGCAGGAGCACTTCCCGGACGGCATCCCACGGATGGTGGAGGATAAAATGGCGGCTGAAGGAGATCTCGCGGCGGTTGAGGTTCCAGTGGGCCAGGGTGCCCCTGGCATCGTTGAGGGAAAACAGCGGGGGGAGCAGGCTGAGGATCCCCGGGTCTCCGTTGCAATCGCGGGCAGAGGTCCACTCCAGGTGAAGGCCGTGGAGCAGTTTGCGCTCAAGGTCAGCCGAGGGCTGTTGGGAATGTGATTCAGCCATGGGGCGGGTAACTCCAAATGAAAAAAGCGGCTCCCCAAGGGGAGCCGCTTTTTTTAATAATCATGGAACGCGGGGTGTCTCTCCTGCGTGCTTACAGCGAGGCGACCTCACTTGCCTTGTAGACGCGGATCCCCTCTTTTTCGAGGACTTTCACGGCGTCGTCGATGTTGTCGAAACGGAAGATCATGACCGCGTGGTCCCCGCTCTGCTGCAGGGCGTACATGTACTCCACGTTGATGTCGGCATCGGCAAGGAGAATCAGGATGCGGTTGAGGCCTCCGGGCTTGTCTTCGACAGCCACGGCTGCCACGCTGGTTTTTCCAACGGAGAAACCGCTTTCCTTCAGGGCTTTTTCCGCTGCTTCATTGTCGTCGACAATGAGCCTGAGCACACCGAAGTCTGTGGTGTCCGCCAGGGAGAGTGCGCGGATATTCACAGAGGCGGCAGAAAGAATCGTGGTCACTTCGGCAATGCGCCCGCCGGTGTTCTCTAAGAAAATGGATATCTGTTCAACGCGCATCAAAGGCCTCCTTTCATGAGCATCGTAATGAATAAAATACGTGATGGCTATGTCGATCAACCTGTGTGGCCGGGATAACCGAATACCGGGTCGGCCGATCTCCGATTATCTCCGTCCGTATCGGTTTATCGCTTCCGGTTATCAATAACTCTTACCGCTTTTCCTTCACTTCTGGCAATGGATTTCGGCTCCACCAGCATCACTTTGGCAGACACGCCGAGGTATTCTTTGATATCCTTGGCGATTTTTTTCTCCGTGGTCTGGAGCATTCTGATCTCATCGGCAAAGAGGGTTTCGCTCACCTCCACTTTCACCGTGAGGGTGTCGAGGGTGTTCTCGCGATCCACCACCAGCTGATAGTGGGGAGTGGTATCCGAGCTCTTCATGAGAACGCTTTCAATCTGTGAGGGGAAGACGTTGACCCCTCGGATGATGAGCATGTCGTCGGTTCGGCCGCTGACCCGCTTCATGCGGATGTGCGTTCGGCCGCAGACGCAGGGCTCGGGGTGCAGGGAGGTGATGTCCCGGGTCCTGTAACGGATGATGGGGAAGGCCTCCTTGGTGATGGAGGTGAACACCAGCTCCCCGGTCTCACCGTAGGGCAGGGGCTCTTCGGTGACGGGGTCGATGATCTCGGGGATGAAGTGGTCCTCGAAAATGTGGAGCCCGTTTTTGGCTTCGTGGCATTCGATGGCAACACCGGGTCCCATCACTTCGCTGAGGCCGTAGATGTCCACGGCATCGATGCCCAGGGTCTCTTCCAGCTCGCGCCTCATGCTTTCGCTCCAGGGCTCGGCACCGAAGATGCCGAACTTGAAGTTCAGATCGGCAAAGGAGAAGCCCATCTCCTGGGCCACTTCGGCCAGGTGCAGGGTGTAGGAGGGCGTAGCCGTGAGGATGGTGGGGCCGAAGTCCTTCATGATGACGATCTGGCGCTTGGTGTTGCCGCCTGAGACGGGGATGACGGATGCCCCGAGTTTCTCGGCGCCGTAGTGGACCCCCAGGCCGCCTGTGAACAGTCCGTAGCCGTAGGCGTTGTGGATGATGTCGCCTCGGGTGGCGCCCCCTGCGCAGAGGGCACGGGCCATGAGGTCGGACCAGTTGTCGATGTCCCGACGGGTGTATCCCACCACGGTGGGCGCGCCGGTGGTACCGGAGGAGGCGTGAATGCGTACCACGCTCTCCATGGGCACGGCAAACATCCCGTACGGGTAGTTGTCCCTGAGGTCCTGCTTGGTGGTAAAGGGAAGCTTGGAGAGGTCTTTGAGAGAGCGGATGTCCGCAGGGACGATGCCTGCCTCTTTGAACTGCTTCTGGTAAAAGGGAACCTTTGCGTAGACATTCTCAAGGGTGGTTTGAAGTCGCCTGAGCTGAATCGCTTCCAAGGCTTCCCTCGGCATCGTTTCAAAATCAATATCGTAAATCATGCGAGCTGTCCTCTCCCGACGGTGGGTATGGGTGGTGACCGTGACGTCAAAAAAACCGGATCACAACACAGGGTATCCGTAAGAAGTACGCAGACGGATGCTGGTGTGGAAGGCGGGGTCCCATGGGGTCACGGCCGTGTGTGTCAATCATATCGTTACAGTTAACAGGTCATAAATGATTCACCTGCAAATGTCACTTAAAAAAACTTTTCAAATATAAAATCGGACGGCCGAAATATGAACACATACAACGGGATGGAGGGTATTTCTTAAAGGACGGGGGAAAAGGGTGTTCCCTGGGGACGGCAAGGGCGGGTGGCGGCGGCATGCGGGCTGCCGGGCGAAACAGGCCGATTCTGGAGCGTGGGTGCCCGGAAGCCGGAGAACAGCCGCCGGGCGAGGACGCGACAGGGGCGTGTGGGCCTGGGACCCGCCGCCCGGTTTGGATCAGGCGTTGAACACAGGCTTGCGTTTTTCAAGGAAGGCGCTGGTGCCCTCTTTGGCATCTTTGCCGGAAACGCAGGCAGCAAAGGCCTCCACTTCAATGGCGCACCCTGAAGGCAGGTCCACGTTCAACCCCTCGTTGACGGCTTTCTTGGCTGCACGGACCGGAACGCGGCCCTTGGACGCAATGGCCTCGGCGGTCTTCATCACCTCGTCCATGAGGGCCTCGGGGGCCACGACCTTGTTGACCATGCCGATCTCTTTGGCCTCTGCTGCAGAGATCATCTTTCCGGTGAGGATCATCTCCTTGGCAAGGTTGGCGCCGATGGCTCTGGGGAGTCTCTGGGTGCCGCCGTAGCCCGGGATGAGGCCGAGGGTGATTTCCGGAAGGCCGAATTTTGCCGCTTCGGACGCATAAATAAAATCAGAGGCCAGGGCCATTTCACTGCCTCCGCCCAGGGCAAACCCGTTGACGGCTGCGATGACAGGAATTTCCAGCTCCTGGAGTTTGCCGATGGCCTTGTGGCCTTTTTCAGAGCAGGCTTTGCCCTGTGCGGCGTCCAGGGTGGCGAGTTCGGTGATGTCCGCGCCGGCCACAAAGGCTTTGTTCCCTGCCCCGGTGAGCACGAGCACATGGATGTCCTGCTGGGCGGCGATGTCGTCAAGGGCGGCGGAGAGTTCGGTGAGGAGTTTGTCGTTCAAAGCGTTCAGGGCCTTGGGGCGGTTGAAGGTGATGGTGGCGACGTTTTTTTCCGCTGTCACAAGAATGGTTTCGTAAGACATGAAGAACCTCCGAAAGATATAGATAAGATGAGTAGCACTATGTTTCAGTCATGAGCCGAAAGATACGGTGTTTTGCGTCGGGACGCGTCCGATGGGCATGACATCAATTCCTTACCCTGAACAACGTATGACTATAAGGGAAACTATGAGGCATGAAAAGAGAAATATTGCGATGCGACAGCTGAGCGGGAACCGGGGGGAGTCGTTCGAACCCACGAAAGTCGGGGCTGTTCGGAGAAAATGTATTGCCGTAATCGCAAGTTGTGGTTACACTGAATCGTGGTGGATTTAGTACAGAAGTGACGACGGTCGGCCCTTGAAAACGACCCTATCCCGCCATGTGGACCGCACCGCAGATGCTTGGGACGCCTGCATTCGTGTTGATTTATTGTGACAGCCCGAGCCATGCCTTGACGCCAGCCGGCGATTTCAGTTGAGATACGAGGATATTACCCAATGCAGCATACCCGTTGGACGGATATACATTGCCATATACTACCCGGAGTGGACGACGGCTCCGATGATATGGCCGAAACCCTGGTGATGGCTGCCCAGGCAGACAAAGGGGGCACCTCCTGTATTGCCGCCACCTTTCACGCCGGGGTGGACCTTCTGGATGCCCTTTGCTATCGGCCCCTCATCGACAAGCTCAACCGTCGCTTCCGGGAGGAGGGCATCGGGGTGACCCTGGTACCCGGGGCCGAGGTGGTGGCCGGTTTCATGCCGGACAACCTGGAGGATTTTACCATCAACGGGTCGCGGTACCTTCTGGTGGAGTTTCCCAGCAGCCATCTTCCGCGGGTGGCGGTGCCTATTTTAAGGGCCTACCTTGACCGGGGGCTTCATCCCATCATCGCCCACCCGGAACGAAACCCGAGCATCATCAGGGACCCGAATCGCCTCTTTGAGATGGTTGCCGAGACCGGTTCCCTGGTGCAGGTTACTGCAGACAGCGTGGCCGGAACCTTTGGCCGGGAGATCGCTTCGTGTGCCCGCTACCTTCTTAAGAAGGGCGTGGTGGATATCATGGGCTCGGACGCCCACGATGAGAATTACCGGACTCCGGATATGAGCGACGGGGTGAAGGCGGCCTCCAAGGTTATCGGTGAGAAGGCCGCCCTGAGGCTGGTCAGGGAAAACCCACTGGCCGTGGTGGAAGATTGCCCTGTGGAGGGCCGCTCTCCCTCCGTTGTCAGGGCGCTGTAGCCTACTTTATCAACCATACGGATACGCCCTTGCCTTTGGGGCAACGGCAGAGAGGATAGATTATGCATGTACTGGTCACAGGCGGTGCCGGGTACATCGGCAGCCACACCTGTTTGGAGTTGCTTGAGTCCGGCCACCGGGTCACGGTGGTGGACAACCTGTCCAACAGTTCGGAAGAGTCCCTGCACCGGGTCCGGAGCTTGACGGGCAAGTCCCTGGAGTTCGTGGAGGGGGACCTGCTGGACGAAGCCGTTCTGGATACGCTGTTTTCTTCCCATCGGTTTGATGCTGTGATCCACTTTGCCGGGCTCAAGGCCGTGGGCGAGTCCGTGGAGATGCCCCTGGCCTACTACCAGAACAACCTCTCCGGCACCCTGAACCTGCTCCACGCCATGGACAGGGCCGATGTCAGGAACATCATTTTTTCTTCTTCGGCCACGGTGTACGGAGAGCCGGAGACGGTCCCCATGGACGAAAGCTTTCCGCGAAGCGCCACCAATCCCTATGGCCGGTCGAAACTCATCGTCGAAGAGATGCTCGAAGACCTTTTGGTGGCGGACAGCTCCTGGCGCGTGGTGCTCCTTCGGTATTTCAACCCCGTGGGTGCCCATGAGAGCGGGCTCATCGGGGAAGACCCCAATGGCATCCCCAACAACCTCATGCCCTATATTGCCCAGGTCGCCGTGGGAAAACTGGAGTGCCTGAGCGTTTTCGGGAGCGATTACCCCACCCATGACGGCACCGGAGTGAGGGATTTTATCCACGTGGTGGATCTGGCCAAGGGCCATCTGTGCGCCCTGAAGCCCACCGACGAAGCCCCGGGGCTTCATGTCTACAACCTGGGCACCGGCCAGGGATACAGCGTTCTGGACATGGTGGCAGCCTTTGAGGCCGCCTCGGGGAGAGCGGTTCCCTACGTGGTGGCGCCCCGGAGGCCCGGGGACATCGCCGTGTGCTACGCTTCACCGGACAAGGCCTGGAATGAGATCGGCTGGCGGGCGGAAAAGGGGGTGGAGGCCATGTGCCGGGACGCCTGGCGATGGCAATCGCAGAACCCCGACGGATACGCCATATAAAACCGACAAGGTGTAACACCCAACTAAAAAAGCCCCGATTCGCATGCCGTGCGGATCGGGGCTTTTGTTGTCTGAATCATGGACGGGCGTTTAGTTGATGATTTTTTTCTTTGCCTTGTTGTACTCATCCAGGGTGATGAGGTTGTTGTCCAGCAGGTGAGCCAGTTCCATGAGCTCGGTGACGTGGCTGGAAGGGGGCAAAGCATGGACGGTGGCAGGCCGGGGCGGCGCACCCGCATCAATGGCCAGGGGCTGCTGGGGGTTGGGATCCTCCACGCGAACGGATGCCAGGCCGCCGAGGACACTGATCTCCACGGTTTTTCCCTGGAGCATGGGCAGGGAGAGAATCTCTCGCAGGGCTTTTCCTTCGGTCTTCATGCGCTTGTAGATGAGGTAAGCGGACAGGCCGATGAGGCTGAGCCCACCCAGAAAAATCCAGGGCAGGTAATTGACGAGGCCTCGGAAGAAGAGGACAAAAAAGCAGAGGGCGACGATGAGGAGGATATGCCCGCCCAGGATGAGGTAAACCATAAAGAGGCTTTTCATCACCCCGGGAGAATCGGTGCGTTTGTTGCTTTTCATGCGTTCACATCTATTGCTTGCCGAAGGATTCACTCCGTATCCGCCGCGCCGGAGCATTGCCGGTGCGGGGCTTCGGGTAAACCACCCGGACCCATTGATAAAAAGTGCCGGGGGAGTGCTTGTAAAAAACATCCCGGTTACAAGGGGCTTGCGTCGGGCCAGATGTGGGACACCTCTGGGGTGATTGTATCGCAGGAAGAGCAAGACAGGGACGTTGCAGCTGCGATGGTGTTGACCCTGATCAACAAAACCATGGTTTCATCATAAAGGGGCCATCTCCGTCTGTAAAGGTTTTTACCCCCTCGGATGGCAGGTTCGGTGCATGGCCTGGAGGTGGTCACCAGTGATATGGGTGTAAATCTGCGTGGTGGAGATGTCGGTGTGGCCGAGCATCACCTGGACCACCCGCAGGTCGGCCCCGCCCATGAGCAGGTGCGTGGCAAAGGAGTGGCGCAGGGTGTGGGGGCTGATTTTGCCCGAGAGCCCGGCCAGGGCCGTGTACTTGTTGAGCAGCTTCCAGAAGCCCTGGCGGGTCATGGGCTTGCCTGCCCGGGCCACGAACAGGGTGCTGCTTGTGACATGCTTCAGCAGCAGGGGGCGACCCGTTGTAAGATAGGTCCGCAGCTTGTCCACGGCGAAGCGGCCCATGGGCACAACGCGCTCTTTGGATCCTTTGCCGAACACCCGCACAAACCCGGCCTCCAGGTTGATGTCGTTGAGGCTGAGGTGGATCAGCTCCGAGACCCTCAGGCCCGCTGCATAGAGCAGCTCAATCATGGCGGCGTCCCGCATGCCCCTGGCCGACGAGGGATCCGGTGCCTCCAGGAGCTTTTTGACGTCGGACACGGAGAGGGTGTCGGGCAGCTTGAGGCCTGTTTTGGGAAACTCAATGAGGCTCGACGGGTCGCTGGCAAGGACTTTTTCCTCGGCAAGGAACCGGTAAAAGGAGCGGATGGAGACCAGGTGCCGGGCCCGCGACCGGGAGCCCAGGCCTTCGTCCCTCAAGCCGATCATGTGCTTTAAGATGGCGTAGGTGTCGTCTTCGGTGACATGGGCCATGCCGTTGTCTTCCATGAAGCCGGCATACCGGGTGAGGTCCGATGCATAGGCGTCGATGCTCAGGTCCGCCAGGCCCCGTTCCACGCGGAGGTGGGTGATGAACTGGTCGATGTGGTGGTTGAGAAGAGAGGGCATGGGAAAATCGGGCCATAGGAACGTCAGGTTATGGGTGATGGGGAGCCGGGGCAGGGGTAGGCCTGACCCGGCGTGTGCGTGTTTTTACATGGTATCCGGGTTAGATGGCCACCACGTGATCGTGATAGTCCAGGGTGTTGAGGACCTCGGCGCCGTTTTCCGTGACAAGGACCATGTTTTCCAGGCGGATGCCGCCCCAGTCCGGAAGGTAGATGCCTGGCTCCACCGTCACCACCATCCCTGCCTTGAGGGTGTGGTCCTTGAGGTAGCTCAGGCGGGGGGCTTCATGGATCTCCAGTCCCACCCCGTGACCCAGCCCGTGGCCAAAGCCGTCGGGGAAGGTCTTTTCGATGAATCCACGGGCCACGGCATCCACGGCCTTGCCGCTGGCTCCGTCGCAGATGGCGTCGATGGCAAGGGCCTGGGCCTCAAAAAGGGTGTCGAAGACCCGTTTGAAGGTATCGCAGGGGCTGCCCAGAACAACGGTTCGGGTGGAGTCGCTGCAGTACCCGTTGTATCGGGATCCCCAGTCGATGAGCAGGGGCTCTCCCGGGGCCACCTTTCGGTCGCTGGGCACGGCATGGGGAAGGGCGGCGTTGGGGCCGGAAGCCACGATGGTGGGGAAGGAGAGGCCGTCGGCTCCGCGGCTCCTCATCTCTTTTTCCATCTCCCAGGCAATGGCCTTTTCGGTGAGGCCCGGAACCAGGCCTGCCTTCACCGCAGAAAAGGCGGCTTCCGCGATAGCCAGGGCCTCCCGCATGGTCTGTATCTCATCGGCGCTCTTGACGGCGCGCATGGGGGCGGTCATGTCTTCGTGGGCCACCAGCTCAGCGGAGGAACCACTTTTTTTCAGGGCATCTGCAAAGGCGTTGTAACGCCCCACGGAGACCCGGGTCTCTTCAAAGGCGACGCGGCGGGCGCCCACGCGGTCCAGGAGCTCGGGGAGGTCTTTGTCCAGGCCGGTTTTGTAGACATGGACGTCAAAAAGAGGGGCTTCGTGGATGGCATGGAGCTCAAAGCGGGAGTCCGTGGCCAGGATCATGCCCTTGGGACCGATGAGAAGGGCACCGGCGGACTCGTCCACGCTGTTGTCCTCTCCGGTGAAGCCGCTTAAGTATCTCCGATTCTCCTCCTGCATGATCAGGCAGGCGTCGAAGCCATTCTGGCTCAATGTCTCTTGCAGCGCATCGAGCCGTTTCCGATAGATGTCGTTCACTGGTGTCTCCTTCGCATCTTGTACGTGGGTGTTGCCAACTGCATTCATGCAACCATATCACTGCCGGAAGGCCCGTGTCGAGGTCTACCAGCCGATGCAGCGAAAGCCCAGGACATTGGATGAAAACCGGGTGTCAAAGCTCTGGAGCTGTTGGCGGATGAGGCTTCGGTCGGAGAGGAAGCTGCCTCCCACCGCTGTTTTGACGGGTTCACCGCCCTTTTCCGGGATCTGGTCGCTGACCCACTCCAGGGCGTTGCCCATGAGGTCGTAGACTCCGAAGGGGCTAGCTCCTTTGGGGAAGGTGTCCACGGGAAGGGTTCCGCCTGCTCCAACCTCTTCGGTGTTGCAGAGGTGGCTTGCCCAGGCATCTCCCCAGGGGTAGGGGCTGTCGGATTTTCCCCCCATGGCCAGCCATTGGGCCAGGGTGGGGAGCCGTTTGCCGGACCAGGACGCAAAGGCCATGGCGTCTTCGTAGCTCACCTGGACCACGGGGTGGTGGGCGCTGGTGTGCACCGAGGACCGGGCCCCGGAGGGCTTGTACCAGTTGGCCCCGCGGATGAGGCGCAGGCCTTTGCTCGTGGAGAGGCTGATTCTCCTGCCGCGGGACTGACGGGTGAGGCGCGGTTCGTATACGGCGCCGAACCCCCGCTCTTCGGCGGTGGTCTTGTAGCCGGTGCGACCGATAAACACCTCAAAGAGGGCATTGGTGACCGGGTATTTGCCCGCAAGGAACTCTTCCAGATCGGCCAGGACCTCCTGGCCGGTCACCGGATCCAGGGCCGGATAGCGGCCGGACGGGATGTGGATGTAGCGGTTGTAGTACCGTTCGGATTCGTTGAGCAGGGCGTCGAACCGATCGGCGCGTTCCTGCATGGCATCGGGATCTTCGTCTGCGGCCCATGGGGGAGCGTCCTCATCGACCTCTTCAACCTCGTCATCGGAGATCTCTTCAAGGGCGTCATCTTCATCCACCTCTTCGATGTCATCATCGGAGATCTCCTCCAAGGGGTCGTCTTCGTCGACCTCTTCGATCTCATCATCGGAGATTTCTTCTAATGCGTCGTTTTCGTCGACCTCTTCGATCTCATCATCGGAGATCTCTTCTAAAGCGTCGTCTTCATCGATCTTTTCGATGTCGTCATCGGAGATCTCCTCCAGGGCGTCGTCTTCATCGACCTCTTCGATCTCATCTTCAGGGATCTCCTCCAGGGTGTCGTCATCATCGAGGATGTCGAGTTCTTCGTCCTGCTCATCGGCAACCTCTTCAAGCTCGCCTTCAGGGATCTCTTCCAACTCCTCGTCATCATCGAGGATATCGATCTCTTCGTCGTCGGACTCGTCAATCTCTTCAATATCCCCATCGAGATCTTCATCGAGGAGTTCTTCGACCTCATCTTCCCCATCGAGGGTATCAAGCTCTTCCTCTTCGGTCTCGTCGATCTCTTCAAGCTCGTCGTCGAGGATTTCTTCGACTTCATCTTCATCATCGAGGATATCGAGCTCTTCTTCTTCGGCTTCGTCAAGCTCTTCAATATCCTCATCGAGGATCTCCTCGACGTCATCTTCCTCTTCAAGGACCTCAATCTCTTCGTCGTCTTCCTCGTCGGCCTCTTCAAGTTCCTCTTCCGGGGGCTCCTCCGGGGTGTCCTCCTCAAAGTCGGGCAGGGCGCCGCCCTTTTCAAGGGCCTGTACCGCACGTTTCAATTTTTCCGCGAGGTTTTCAGTGCCGTCCAGGAGGGGGCCGCCTTTTTCAGCCATCTCGGCAAGGGCGTCCAGCAGTGCGCTCGCCTTTTCGATATCCGGGCTGTTGGCGTTGGTGAAGTGGTTGGCAAAGGGGGCGTACAGGGCCTCTTTGGCCTCCTGGGATACCACAAGGGCGTGGTCTGCTGAGATGGTCACCCCTTCGGGGTTGTTTCCATCCTTGAAGAGGCGGGAGAGGTCCCGGTTGACGGAATTTCGGATGGTGCTGAGGTTTTTTCGCCTGGACTTGAGCTGTGCCGGGTCGTCGGTCTGCCAGATGGCCTGGACAAGAAGGTCGGAGTCCACGGGATCGGAGCTGTACCCGTTGTCCCGGCCTGCGTGGGAGAGGAGAACCTTGAGGTACGCCATGTTCCGGGAGTGCCTGGAGTAGCCGAGGTGGTCGATGACCTCGTCCATGGCGTCCGATGAAAATGTGACGTTGTTGAAATCGTTTGAAGTCATGTGGTGCGCTTTGGCGCTGCTCCTGCTCCCTGTGAGTCCTGTTCGGCATGTCCTATCCCTGGTCGAACCATAACCCAATCGGCCGCGGGTCACAATACCGGGGAGCCTGGAGGGTGCGCGGGCCCTGTTTTGCCTGCCGGGCGGTGCGGGCGGAACGCGGCTCCATGGGGGAGGTCATGGCGATGCCGGTTTCTTTTACCGGTCAGGTATGCTATGTCTACGTGGGTAATTCCTGTTAATTATTTGTTTTTCTTGTTTCCACGCATCCAAAGCAAAGGCTCGTGCCATGTATCACACCATCGCACTGCTTAATCCACTGGGCGCCTCAGGCAAGACGACCCTGGCTGTTAACCTGGCGTTTTCTTACGCTCTCCTTGAGATGCGAACCCTTTTTGTGGATTGCACCTCGTCCGGTGCGGGGTCGCGGATGATGATGGAAGAGGAGCAAATGCCGGTCTGGGGCGTTGCCGATGTGATCAGCGGAATTGTGGGGCTGCGGGGGGCTGTGGTCCCTGGCCGGACGCCTTATCTGGACGTGCTTCCCGCGTTGTCCGGTGAAAAAGAAGCTGAAAAATGGCTGGCCCTCAATCCGGAAAAAGAGAAGGTCCTGGCCTTGAGCCTTCGCAAGCCCGGGGAAGGGTATGATCGCGTAATCATTGATACCCCTTCGGGGAACGGCTTTTATGTGAAAAGCGCCCTGGCCGCCTCGGACCTGGCCCTGGTCCCCTTGTATCCGGGCTGGGACCAAAACTCGCAGCTTAAGGAGGCGCAGGATTGTGTCGATGAAGTACTAAAGTGTCTGAACCCGGACCTGAAAGGCCTTGGGTTCGTGTCGATGGGGCCTTCAGATCCGGTCCCGGATGACGCCGGCAGGCAATTCGTCGGTCGACTGCCCGATTGCGATGCCGTTCGGAAAGGAATGGCAACCGATACTCCCGTTGCCCTCGTGGATGTGATGTCCCCCGGGGCCCAAGCGTTTCTGGATCTGGCCCGGGAGATGAGGGAAGCGGCGACAGTCCCATGATGGAGAGAATGTGATGTACCAGGCCGATTTGGATGGCAAGACGATGGCCGAAGAAGAAAAAGAGAAAAAGCTGGTTCCCGACGACGCCTTTCAAAAGGGCGAGCGGGATTTGATGGACATTGTGACCGGCAGCCTTGACTGGGATGTCATTGAAAAGCTGCTGGAAGAGAAGTACGGCTGTCCGCTTCAGGATGATCAAGTAGAAAAAGGGGCGCCTTTACCAGTAGAAGAAGACCGGATTGCCTATCAGATGGATTTTCAGGCTCGCATTACCCTCTCGTTGATGATCGGCCGGGATGGCCGCTGTGTGGATGTGGTGGCCGGCGTTGTCTCCCCGGATGATGCCTCCCAGGACACCGAATGAACCGGAACGGCTTGTGAGGCGGAGACTTCCCCGGGAACCCGAGGCGGTCACCTATCATGATACCGTCAGCTTATGCAGTGAGTGTGATTGATGAATGTCGGTTTGAAAGATACCTTTGAATTCCATGTCCAGAAACGCTTGACCGGTGTGGACGGGTACACCCCTGTATGGCAACGCATCGGGCCCAGCATCGACGCCTTTGCCGTCCTTGTACTGGTCCATGCCGAAGAGGGATCCGGGTTTTCCCTTCAGGATGTGGTGGGGGAGGCCGTGGAGCTGGGGCTGATCACCGAAGGCCGGACCACGGAGGTGGTGGAGCTGCTGCGCCAGGAGGGGCTCCTTGCCGGTTCCGAAGAGGCTCCGGAGGTAGGCGAGGCCGCCCGGTTTCTTATGGCCGGTCTGGATGCCGCCTACCCCAAGATGCCCGGAATTGTTCTTCCCGCCTTTCTTGTGCAGATCCTTCAGGAGCTCCTGGACGGGCGCAACGATCTTGACAAAGCCTTGAACCAGGTGGACCAGACGCTTATGGGACGTGGCGCTGATGACGACGATGAATCGCCGCACAGGGAAGATCCTGCCGAAGCCGAAGCCCGGCGTGAACGGTTCCTCAAGCGGATCGCCTCCATTCGAAAGCGGCTCACCGAGGAGAAGGGGAAAGCACTCAACGTTCAGGAGGTGACCCCCCAGACAGCCAAGGGGGCTTTAAGAACCCTTGTGGTCTCTTCGGACGATCCGCCTCCCCGTGAGGCAGAGCCTGCGGAAGAGCCCAAAGCTCCCGAACCCGAGGTTCCGAAACCTTCCCAGGAGGAGATTCAGCGGGAAGCGTTTCTGGCCATTCAGCGTGAGAAGATGGAGCTGGAACGCCAGAAGAACGAACTCCTCCTTGAGAAAAAACGCCTTGAGGAGGAACGGCAGCGAAAGGGCGCGGCAGAGCTCGAGGGGGCCGACGAAGAGAAAAAGACCGTGGAGCACATGACCCACGGTGAAACCGACGAAGACATTGCCGCCGCCATCGCCCGTTTTGAAGAGAGCCTCTCTCTGGTGTGCCCCATCTGCAAGGTGGGAAAACTGGAAACCCGCTCCACGGAACACGGCAAGACCTTTTACCGGTGCGACAACAGGTCCTGCGGCTTTGTCACCTGGAAGCGGCCCTATCCTTTTGCCTGCCCCGTCTGCAAGAACCCGTTCCTTGTGGAAAACGATACCGGGGATGGCCTTGCCTGCCCGAGGTCCGTGTGTTCCTTCAAACAAGAGGGGCTGGAAGCACCTCAGGAAAAGGCGGCGGCACCTGCCGGTACCCGGCGTGTGCGCAAGGTCCGCCGCGTGGTGCGGAAAAAAAGATAACAGTATCCGGTGATGGTCTGCATGAAGAATGCGGAGCAATTGACTGGAATGACACGAAAACAGCCCCTTTTGCCGTAAGACAAAAGGGGCTGTTTGTTTATGCTGTGATCGTTGAGCTGGCGGGTCGCTTTTTGAAAAAAGCTCCGCAAAAACATTTCCAATGGACCGTGCTTCGGCGGGGCCTCGAAATGATGACTTAAGACCTGTTTGTCAAACTTTTTAAAAGTTTGGCCCCCGGCAGGGCCGCCGGAGGCTTTTTTTAAGCTGAATGGTTGCGTTACGCTTTGGACTCCCCCAACACATGGGACTCCAGCACAAAGCAGGTAAAGGTCCCTTTAAAGACCTCCTCCACGCCCCGTCTCACGGTGACGGGCACCATACGTTTTTTCCCTTTCACCTCTTCCACCACGGCTTCTGCCGTAAGGATCTCCCCGACCCGGACAGGTTTCAGAAAACTGGTTTCGGCGGCTCCCAGGACAACATACGGATCATTGACGGCGCACATGGCCGCGTAATCCGCCATGCCGAAGACAAATCCTCCGTGGACAAGCTGCTGTGCGTCGGCGGCCATGTCTGAGGTGGTGGTGAGGGTCACGACGCAGCGTCCCTCTTCAAGGGCGGTGACCGTGCCGCACAGGTCGGTGTTGATGGCAAGGTGGGTGGTGCAGTTCATGGTGGCTCCTTTGGTTGTGGGACTGTGCCGGGGGCAATTGGGCCTTGCCGCCGGACGCTCTGGTCGTGTCATAGCCCGGATAGAATGGTTCCATCTTTAATTCGGTTTTGGTTCGGGGTCAAGGCGTCATGGCGGCCGTTTCTGGTGTCTATAACGCATCTTTCTTGCCATGGGCTGAAAACCTCTGTATATATGACCACGTGGTCACTGACCGGGTGGTCACATGCAGGGATGTAAATCGAAACAGGGGCTTGTGGTACCTCGGCCCTTCTGAAACCTCGCGGAAGAGGGGAATATGGATTTTATCGATTCAGCACTGGCTCCCGTATGGGACAAGGTAAAGGCAGGGCAGCGGCTGTCCTTTGACGACGGGATGGCGCTTTATGCGTCCCCGGATCTGCCCGCAGTGGGGCGCATGGCCGATTACGTGCGCAGGCAGCGCCACGGCAACATCGCCTATTACGTCTACAACCAGCACGTCAACTACACCAACGTCTGCTCCAACCGGTGCACCTTCTGCGCCTTTGCCACGGACGAAGGGACCAATAACGCCTATACGTGGAGCGTGGAAGAGGTCAAGGACCGCCTCATGGAGCGCATGGATGAGCCCGTACGGGAGATCCACATGGTGGGCGGCCTTAACGAAAACCTGGATTTCGACTATTTTACCGGCCTGCTCAAGGCCATGGCCGAGGTGCGGCCCGAGGCCACCATCAAGGCCTTTACGGCGGTGGAGATCGATTACCTCTCCCGTCTTTCCGGCCTCTCCCTCGCTGAAACCGTGGCGGAACTCAAGGCTGCGGGACTTGCCATGATGCCCGGCGGCGGCGCAGAGGTGATGAGCGAGCGGGTCCACGATGAGCTGTTCCCCAAGAAGATTGGCAAGGACCGCTGGCTCGAAGTGATGGAGACGGTGCATGCCGCAGGCATCCCCACCAACGCCACCATGCTTTACGGCCACATCGAAACCCTGGAGGAGCGGGTGACTCACCTGATGACCCTTCGGGATCTCCAGGACCGTACCAGCGGGTTCTCCTCGTTTATTCCCCTGGCCTTTCATTCCAAGAACACCAAGCTCACCCACATTCCGCCCACCGGCGGGGTGGATGACCTGAAGAACGTGGCTGTTTCCCGACTGATGCTCGACAACTTCGATCACATCAAGGCCTACTGGGTGATGATCGGTGAGAAGCTGGCCCAGGTGGCCCTCTCCTTTGGGGCGGATGATCTGGACGGCACCATCATCGAAGAGCGGATTACCCATACAGCGGGTGCCACCTCTGCCAAGGGCCTCACCCGGACCGAGATGTCCGCCATGATCCGTGGGGCCGGGTTTGAGCCCGTGGAACGGGATTCCTTTTACAATCATATCTCTTAAGGGAGGCGACTTTTGGAAGCCCTATCACGCAAAATATCATCGGGTTACCGGGTAAGCCCTGAAGAGCTGCTTGAGCTTTATGATCGCGCAACCCTGCCGGAACTCGGGGCCCTGGCCCATGCCGTGCGCCTGGCCAAGCACCCCGATCCTGACGTGACCTTTGTGGTGGACCGGAACATCAACTACACCAACGTCTGCACCTCAGAGTGCAAGTTCTGCGCGTTTTATTCCAAAGTGGGTGAAGACGGCGGGTACGTTCTCAGCCGGGAGTCGTTTCGGCAGAAGATCGAGGAGACCCTGGAGCTGGGAGGAACCCAGATCCTTCTCCAGGGCGGTATGAATCCGGCCCTGACCCTGGACTGGTACGTGGACCTCCTCAGCTGGCTCACCACCACCTTTCCCATCCATGTCCACGGATTCTCACCCCCTGAGATCTCATGGCTCGCGGACCAGAGCGGGCTCTCCATTGCCGAAACGGTCAAGGCCCTCAAGGACGCAGGTCTCAAATCGATCCCCGGTGGCGGGGCAGAGATCCTCGTGGACGAAGTGCGCCGAAAAGTCTCCCCCAACAAATGCGGGGTGGACAACTGGCTGGAGGTGATGCGGCAGGCCCATCTTGCGGGCATGCGGTCCACGGCCACCATGATGTTCGGCCACCTGGAGACTCCGGCCCAGATCGTGGAGCACCTCACCCGGATTCGTGACCTCCAGGACGAGACCGGCGGGTTCACCGCCTTCATCCCCTGGACCTTTCAGCCGTCCAACACTGCCCTTGACGTGGAGAAAGCCACGGCCGACGCCTACCTGCGCGTTCTGGCCCTCTCCCGGATCTTTCTGGACAACGTGGACAACATCCAGGCCTCCTGGGTCACCCAGGGCGAGAAAATTGCCCAGGTGGCGCTCTTTTTCGGTGCCAACGACATGGGCTCCACCATGATCGAGGAGAATGTTGTCTCCGCCGCAGGCGTGGATCACATGCTGCCCAAGGATGAGCTGATCCGTGTGGTGGCCTCCGCCGGGTTCACCCCGGTGCAGCGGGACTGCTTTTACAACCACCTTGCGGTGTGTGCATGAGACGGGTGCACCGGGCAGCGTGGGTGGTGGTGGACGCCGACACCGTTCTGCCCCAGGGGTACCTGGTGGTTGAAGACGGGACCATTGTCTCCGTGGGCACCGGCAAGGGGCCCAAGGGGATTGAGGTTGAAGAGCACGGCGACGCCGCCCTTGTCCCGGCCTTTGTCAACGCCCATACCCACCTGGAGCTGTCAGCCCTTTCCGGCCGGGTGAAAAGCGACGCCGGGTTTGCCCCCTGGGTGAGGGACCTTCTGGCGGTTCGGGAGAGTATTCCCAGAAATGAGCTGGTGGAGGCGGCGCAACAGGCAGTTTGTCATGCTGAGGCGGCAGGAACTCTCCTTTTTGGCGATATCTCGACCCTGGGCATCATAAGGCCCCTGTTCGACGAGGGAAGGGCACAGGGCGTCTGGTTTCAAGAGTATCTGGGCAACCCAAATCCCCTGGCCATGCCCCCGGGGGGCGAGGGGGCGCCCGGGGCGAGCCTTGCCGCCCATGCCCCCCACACCACGGCACCGAAAGCCATTCAGGCCATGAAGGCCCTTACCGCCCGGGCAGGCCGTCCGTTGAGCATTCATCTGGACGAGTCCGACGCCGAGCGTGAGTTCCTCACCACCGGAAAGGGGGCCTGGGCCGATTTTCTTACGGAGCGGGGCATCGATTTCTCTTCCTGGCCTCTGCCCGCAGACGACCCGGTCTCCTATCTCCTGGATTTGGGAGTGGTGGATGCATCGACCCTTGTGGTTCATCTCCTGCAGACCAAGGCACCCCAGTTCAGGCAACTGGCAGAGGCCGGTGCCACGGCTGTCTGCTGCGTGCGCAGCAATCATCTTCTCCATGGCCGAACGCCGGATATGGAGGCCATGGTTGGGGCCGGGCTTACCGTGGCCCTGGGCACCGACAGCCTGGCCAGTTGCGACAGCCTCTCCATCCTGGATGAGATGCGTGCCGTGGCCGCCGAGGCACCGGGGCTTGCCCCGGCCGAGATCTTCCGCATGGCAACAGAGCACGGGGCCAAAGCCCTGGGCTTAACGGGGCGCTTCGGGCGTCTTGCGCCCGGCTGCTCGGCCCGGTGCCTTGAAGTGACCCGGGCATCAACACCGCCGTCTTTTTCGTACGGCTGGTTTTTGGACGAGGACGTGGCTGTGCGGGTTCTCCCATGAAGCCCAACCGGAACGTTTTTGCGGCGCTTTATCCAAAAAGCGACCCGCCGGAGGCAACGGAATAGTTTCCGTTTTTTAAGATTTTAACCAGAGAAGGCAGCGTCATGAGCAAGATTCCCATTGGACGTATCAGCTATATCAACGTATCCCCGGTTTACCATGGCATCGACCATGGGGACTGCCCGGCGTGGCTCTCCATGGTGACCGAGCCCCCGGCGACCCTCAACGCCATGCTCAGGGACGGGGAGGTGGTGATGAGCCCGGTCTCCTCCGTGGCCTATGCGCGCAACGCAGACCAGTGGCTTTTGTTGCCTGATCTTTCCATTGCATGTGACGGCAAGGTGCTGAGCGTGTTGTTTGTGTCGGATAAGCCCATGGAGGCCCTGGACGGGGACCGTGTGATGGTGACCGAGGAGTCGGCCACCTCGGTGGAGCTGTTGCGCATTCTCCTTCGGAAGAAAGGGGGCTGTCCGGTCATCGAACCGGGAAGGGTCCACGACCCTTCAGACCTTCCCGAAGGCGTGAAAGGAGCGCTGGTCATAGGGGATTCAGCCCTTCTTGCCGACTGGCACGGGCGGTTTCCATACGTCTATGACCTGGGAATGGAGTGGAAACAGATGACGGGGCTGCCCTTTGTCTTTGCGGTGTGGGCCATACGAAAGGATTTTTGTGCCATGGCTCCGGCCGTGGTGGACCGCCTTGTGGAATTGTTTCACCGATCCCGTGCAACCGGTCTCTCGGATTTGCATGGTATTGTAACGGATACCCATGCAAAAACAGGTCTTTCCAGGGAGATCCTGACACGCTACTTCAACCACCTGGTGGTGAGCCTGGGGGCTCAGGAGATCAAAGGTCTCTCCCTCTATTTTGAGCAGCTCTACCGATACGGCCTTCTTCCCAAGAAAGTCGTTCCTGCCTTTGCCTCTTCATTTGACACCCTGCCTTCAAGAGAATTTCCCCATTCCATGCCCCACCATCGTGCCTTTGCGGTGTGATTGAATGGCGGTGCGCCCCTCGGAATCATTGCGAAATTACGGATATCTGTGATGCCAAGGGGTTGTACTGCGGTGGTGGTCCTCGTTGCGTTAGGCGGTGCGGGGGCCGCACCCTACGTTTGGTATGGTAGGGTGCGCCGTGCGCACCGTCATCGCTTCAACCCTCGGAATCATTTCGAAATTGCGGATATCTGTGATGCCATGGGTGTTGCGTGCCCTATATGAACAAGGGCATGCCGGACCGGGGAATGAGCCCGCTTTTTTCTGCCCGGTCCATAAGGGCTTCCACGGCGGCCACGCCTTCACCCCCAAGATCAATGGAGAAATTATTGACGTAGAGGTCGATGTGGTTCTGGGTGACTTCGTCGGAGAGCTCCACGGCGTGGCTGCGGATGTAGTCGCGGGAGGCGTCGGGATGGGCAAAGGCGTAGGTGACGCTTTGGGAAATGGCGGCTTCGATGCGGGCAATTTCGTCTTTGGGGAGGTCCCGGGCTGCGGCAATGCCGCCCAGGGGGATGGGGAGATCGGTTTCCCGCTCCCAGAAGGACCCTAAATCGTCCACACAGGTGAGGCCGTGGTCGGCGTAGGTAAAGCGGCTTTCGTGGATGATAAGGCCCGCTTCGAACTCTCCTGAGGCCACCTTGGGCATGATGGTGTCAAAGACCATGGGGATGGCGTTGGGCGTTTGGCCGAGGTAGAGGCCCAGCAGGAGGTGGGCCGTGGTCATGAGGCCCGGCACCGCGATGGGAATTTCCCTTAAGCGCTTGGGATCGAACCCGGGCCTTGCCACGATGAGGGGGCCGCAGCCCCTGCCCAGGGCAGCGCCGCTGCGCAGGAGGGCGTAGCGGTGGCGAAGGTGGCCCAATGCCGCAAAGGAGAGCTTGGTGACGTCAAAGGTTCTCTCTGTGGCAAAGCCGTTCAATGCCTCCACATCGTGGAGGTGCGTCTCAAAGGTTGTGTCTCCGGCCTTTACAAGTCCGTGGACAAGGGCATGGAAAATGAACGTGTCATTGGGGCAGGTGGAGTATGCCAGGGTTCGATTCATTGCATGTGCCTGTGGGTCTAAATGTCGTTTGTGTTCTATGGCGTGATTCCGTGATCAGCTTTATGAAAATCGCCTCAAACAGGTCTCTATTATTAAAAAAAAAAGGTAACTTATCAGCTGAAAAAACAGCCTCCGGCGGCAAGGTGTGCCACCTTGAAAGCAGGTTGCGGATGCGTTTTGCCCCTCGTTCCTCGGGTCAAATCACATCCGCCTTTAAAGCAAAACTCACCCAAAAAGATTTTTTAAAACCTGTTTGTTAAACCCGCCTTTATAAAATCAGGCAAAGGTTTACCCCCCGGCAGGGCCGCCGGAGGCATAAGCTGAATAGTTACAAAAAAGGGAGCTGTTCAGCCACGGGCACAGCCCGTCAGCAAATGTGAGGTCCCTGAGGAACGAAGGGACGGAGCATTTGCGAGCCTGGGGTGCAGGGGATTTATCCCCTGCCCGCCGGAGGCGTTTTTGAGCTGAGTCGTTACATGGTTTCCTGCAACACCGCCATCAAGCACGCGCAGCTGTTTTCAAAGGCCAGGGGCAGGTTCCAGGCGTTTCGGTTTCGCGGACCCACCAGATTGCTGGCCCCCCTGATTTCGAGGAAGGGGATGCCGTAGTGCAGGGCCACGTGGGCTGCTGCTGCTCCCTCCATGGATTCCATGACCGGGCAGTAGAGCTCAAATAGGCCCTTTGCCCGTGAGGCCGTGGTCGTGATGGTGGAAGCGCTCACAAAGGAGCCTTTGTGGAGCTGAAAGCCCGAAATTCCCTGTGTGCGTATGGCGGCCATGGCATCCCCGGCGAGGTCCCGGTCGAGGAGGAAGCGGTGTCTGTACTCTTTTCCGTTTCTCTCCATCAGGGGAAAGGGCAGGGGAGAGATGTGCACGCTTTTTTCCTCGGTGTTGGGTTCCAGGCCCATGTGGACGTCGATCTCTTCGGTGGCCACGGCCACATCCCCCACTGAGATTCCCGCGCTGGCAAACCCTCCGGCGCATCCCACCTGGACAATAAGGGAGGGAGAGAGGCGTTCAATGGCGGCGGTGAGGCCCTGGGCGGTGTTCACGGCCCCGGGGCCTGCCTCAAGGGCAATGAGCTTTTTTGTGCCCACGGTGGCAGCCATGGCGGTGCGACCGGCAATGTCCATGGGTTCCGGGTTGTCGAGGCGGGTCAGCATGGGGGCGAGCTCTGCATGGACAGCGGAGAGGACAAGGACAGGTCTCATGGTGTCACCCCGGTAAGAAGGCTGGCGCACAGGGTTTGGATCCGCTGTTCCAGCTCGGTGTCATCGGCGTCGTGGATACCCAGGCCGCCGTCCATGTGGGGCAGGGTCAGGGCCTGGAGGAATCGGTCCATGGCCGCGTCCATGATAAAACAGGCGGCCTCGATGTTCACTCCGTCCCGGAGTTCGCCTTTGTCCCGGGCTGTTTCGAGGAGGGAGCGGAGGTACTCCAGGCTGTAGCGCCGGATGGAGGTGAGGATCTCGGAGCGGAAGGGGATCTCTTTTTCTGCCAGGGTTCTCACATAGAGCCGGTAGATCACCGGGTGTTTTCGGGTGAACCCGACCCCGGCCTTTAGGGTCTCTTCCAGGCGAATTCTTAAGGGGGCGTCGGCGGTGGCGTCCCGGACGTCCTTTAAGTAGCTCTTCACCTTTTCCACGGACTGCCCGAAAATAAAAAGGAAAAGTCCTTTTTTGTCTCCGAAGTATTGGAAGATGGAGCCCTTGGCAATGCCGACCCTGGAGACGATGGCGTTGATGCTCGCGCTTCGGTATCCGTTGTCGGAAAATTCATCGGCGGCCGCATCTTCGATGCGGCGTTTTTTTTCATCGGGCAGGTTCAGGAAGGTCTGGTTGGGTTCCATTCAGGTATGCCTTGTCACTTCTTGTCCCGGATCATGTCAAGGACGGCTTCTAAGGCCATGGTGTATCCCCTGGCGCCGAAACCGGCGATGATCCCGTCTGCCACTCCCGAGACGTAGGAGTGGTGGCGGAAGGGTTCCCGCTTGTGGATGTTGGAGAGATGGATCTCCACAATGGGGCAGGAGAGCATGGCCAGGGCGTCCCGGATGGCCACGCTGGTGTGGGTGTAGGCCGCCGGGTTGATGATGAGCCCGCTGACGCGCCCGTAAGCTTCCTGGATGCGGTCCACGATCTCCCCTTCGGCGTTGGACTGAAAGCTCTCCACGTCCGCCCCGAGTGAGGCACCCAGGGTGTTGAGTTCCCGGTCGATGTCGGCAAGGGTGGTGGTGCCGTAGATCTCAGGCTCCCTTCGTCCCAGCATGTTGAGGTTGGGGCCGTGGATGACGTCGATGACCATGGGCTTCACAAGGGGCCTCCCTTTTTGGATGGCGACGGCCGAAGCCGCCGCACGTTGTGTGGTTCGGGCAGACCGCCGCGGGGCGGTGCCTTTAGTTGGATGCTTCTTCGATCTCTTTTTTGAGAAAGGAGATGGTCTCTTCGTAGCTTTCGCTGCCGAAGATGGCGGAGCCCGCCACAAAGGAGTCCACACCGGCCTCTGCGATGGCACGGACAGTTTTCTTGTTTACCCCTCCGTCGATCTGGATGAGGGTGGACAGGCCCCGGTCTTTGATCATTTTTTTGATCTCCCGAACCTTGTCGAGGCTGTTCTCGATGAAGGACTGGCCGCCGAACCCGGGGTTCACGCTCATGACCAGGACAAAATCGAGCTCGTCCAAGACCCACTCGATGGCGCTTACGGGCGTGGCCGGGTTCAATGCCACCCCTGCTTTGGCACCCAGGGACTTGATGAGCTGGATGGAGCGGTTCAGGTGAGTGCACGCCTCGGCGTGGACGGAGATCCAGTCGGCACCTGCCTTGACGAAGTCAGGGATGAGAAGGTCCGGCTTTTCGATCATGAGGTGGACGTCCAGGGGGAGGTCCGTCACTTTTTTTGAGGCCTCCACAATAATGGGGCCGTAGGTGAGGTTGGGCACGAAGTGGCCGTCCATGACGTCGATGTGGATCCAGCCGGCTCCGGCAGCCTCAACCGCCTTGATTTCGTCTCCGAGTTTTGAAAAGTCTGCCGACAATATGGAAGGTGCAATGATGGACATGAATAACATCCTGATATTTCATGGGGTTGATAAAATAAAGAATTGTTGCTTTTTTATCCCGAACAGCCTTGAAAATCAATCGCCTTAATCAAAAAAACGTGTCTCTTTGAGATGGCCGTTTTCATACAGGAAGAGGGTTGCGCGTTCGAAGGTGGGCACAAGGACCCAGAGCTCTTCTCCGGGCAGGGCCTCCCGGTCCAGGATGGTGTCGGTGTGACGGTCCCCAACCAGCTGGATCTTGACCCGTTTTTTCAGGAACCCTTCGTCCATGCACCAGGTAAAGAGGCGGGAGCCTGTGGCGCCTGTTCTGATGGATTCATCATCGGGACGCGGGGACCGGTTGATGGTGATGTCCACGGTCTGGCCCCGGGTCACCTTAAAACCTGGCTTCGGGAATTGGTCGAGAACGCTGTTGCGTTCGGCGGTGTCCGACGGAGTGGAGGTGATGGTGCCCACTTTGAGGTCCATGGTCTCGATGCGCTCCAAGGCAACATCCAGGGGGCTGGCGGTGAGGTCTGCCATCATCATGGCCTTGGGCTCTTTGCCGTTGCTCAGCAAAAGGTCCACCTTGTCTCCCCGGGTCACCAGGGCACCGGGAGCCGGCACGTGGGCGATGACCGCCCCTTTTTCCACCTCCGGGTGATAGAGGGTGGAGGTGGCTCCGAACTCAAGGCCCATTGCCGTAAGCTGGATCCTGGCCTCGGCCAGGGCAAGGTGTTTGAAGGAGGGCATGGCCACCAGTTGCGGGCCCTTGGAGAAGACGATCCGCACGTCCCGGCCCCGTTTGATGCGGGTACCGGGCTCCGGGTCCTGGAATATGACCCGGTTCCTGGGGATGCGTGGGGAAAACTCGGAACCCTTGACCTTGGTGTTGAGCTCCATGGTGGACAGGGTCTCCAGGACGTAGATGACGTCACGCCCCACCAGGTCGGGGACCACCACGCTCTTTTCGTTTCCGATGATGTAGGTCAGGGTCACAAAGGAGGTGATCCCGGCGGCTGCGACAAAGAGAATGAAGAGAGAGAAGAACTTGAGAAGACCCTTGAACATGATGATTCCCCGATGTGTATCCGGCATGTGAGGTGCCGTCAAAAAGATACTGCTTTTAAAATATTACTTTTCTTCCCGCACCATGCGAGCCGCAAAGAAGCCGTCCATTCCGTTTTTGTGGGGCAGGGGGGCCACATACCCTTCGGGGGTGATGAAGGCCTCGGCCCCTTGGGGGGCGGCGTCAAAGGGTTTCATCATACGAAAATCCGTGTGTTTTTCAAGGAAGGCCTCCACCACGGCTCCGTTTTCTTCGGGTTCCATGGAGCAGACCGCGTAAACCAGGGTACCGCCTGGGCGCACGCACCGGGCCGCTGCCGAGAGAATGGCTTTTTGTTTTTTTGTGTGCCGGGTGGCGTTGCGCTTGAAGTATTTCCATTTGGTGTCCGGGTTTCGGCGGATGACCCCGAGGCCGGAGCAGGGGGCGTCCACGAGGACGGCGTCAAATCCGCCTCCGATGATATCGGGGCTCTCACGGGTGAGGTCGCAGGCGTGGGTGGTGATGTTGGTGATACCGAGGCGTGCCATCTCACGGGCCAGGCTTTTGAGTTTGTAGGCCTCCACATCCATGGAGACAAGCTCCCCCTGGTTTTCCATCACCTGGGCCAGGTGACCGGATTTACCGCCCACTCCCGCGCAGACATCCAGAACCCGTGAGCCGGGCTTTGGGTTCACCATCAGGGCGATGAGCTGTGCGGCTTCGTCCTGGACCTGGAAAAGCCCCTCCTTGAATGCGTCCATCTCAAAGATGGGTGTTTTGGGCGAGGTAAAGGAGAGGCCCAAAGGGGAGGCCGGGGTGGGGGAAAGGGTCTCCACCTGGGGGGCAAGGCGCTCTGAGAGCTCCTCCCGGGTTGTTTTCAGTGTGTTGGTGCGCACGGTGATGGGGGCGATGTCGTTGGAAGCCCGGCACAGGGCTGCGGTCTCCTCAAGGCCCATGCGGGCAATCCATTTTTCCACCAGCCACTGGGGCATGGAGGTGGTGACGGCCAGTTTCTTTTCCGGGGCGAGTTCCTCCAGGGACGGTTCCTCCGGGTTTCTGAGGCAGGTGCGCAGCAGGGCGTTGACAAACCCTCCGGACGATTCAGACGCGTGGACCTTGGCCATCTCCACGGCAGTGTTCACGGCTGCGGATTCGGGGATCCTGTCCATGAACCGGAGCTGGAACAGGGCGATGCGCAGGATGGTGAGAATTTTTTTATCGATCCTGGCGATGCCCTTGGTCGCAAAGTGGTCGATGGTGTAGTCCAGCTGCCCCCTGTGTCGAAGCACCCCGTAAACAAGGGCGTTGGCAAGGCCCATCTCCCGCCGGTCCAGCTCGACCTTGCCGGTGATGCGGTCCATCACAGAGTCTAAGGTGGCGTCGGCGTTTTTATCAAAGGTGGTGAGTATCTCAAAGGCCAGGCTTCGGGCGTCTTGGGTCATGGATTGTCCTGCTTTTAAAAGTGATTGAAAAAATATGTTTTTTTGGGGTGACCCGAACAGGGTGCACCGAGTGCACCCTATGGGCTGGTTCGCTGGAACGGTTGCATACCTTGGTTTTCAGTCCATCAAAAACGCCGCCCACTATTCGATCCGGGTGGCGCTCGACGATACTGACGCAATATGGATATGCGCTTTTCAGCCCCATGCGGGCACCCGGTTCAATGGGGTTGCCGCGGAGGAAGGCTTCGGCTGGCATGCGCTTGCCGTTGGCTCCCTGGAGTTCCACGATGCGCAGGAGCTCCTTCGCCGGTGGACACCACCAGTTCGGAGCCGCTGGTCACCACGGTGCCGGGGGCGGCGGTGGCGGTCGTCTCCAGGGGCTGGGTTTTGTGGATGCGCAACCGCTTTTCATCCAGAAAGGTGAAGGCGCCGGGCCAGGGTGTCATGCCGCGGAGGCGGCAGTCGATGATACGGGCCGGTGCGTTCCAGTCGATCTCCCCTTCGGCTTTGGAGAGCATGGCGGCGTGGGTGGCAGCCTCGTTGTCCTGGGGCACGGGCACCACACTGCCGTCCAGAAGGCCGGGGAGGGTCTTGACGATAAGCTCGCCCCCCAGCTCGGAGAGACGGTCGTGGAGGGTGGCTGCCGTGTCCTCGGGGCCGATGGGAGTCTCCACGGTGAGGAGCATATCGCCGGTGTCCATGCCGCGGTCCATGACCATGGTGGTGACGCCGGTGACGGCATCACCGTTCATGACGGCCCGTTGAATGGGGGCGGAGCCCCGGTATCTGGGCAGCAACGAGCCGTGGATATTCACGGGGCAGATGGACCTTAGGCACATCCAGGAGGCGCTGGTTGAGAATCTGGCCGAAGGCCACCACCACAAAAAAGTCCGGAGCGATCTCTTCGGTCAGGCCGGACGAATTCGCGCAATTTCCACGGTTTCCGGCTGTTCCACCCGGTATCCCATGGCCTGGGCATAGGCCTTCACCGGGGTGGGCTCCAGCTTTCGGCCTCGGCCTTTGGGCCGGTCGGGCTGGCTCACCACCAGGGCAATCTCAAAGAGTCCGCTTTCGTGGAGGGCCTTCAAGGCGTTGACGGCAAAGTCGGGGGTCCCCATAAAAATGATGGAGGGTTTGCTCATGTCTTAGCGGCCTTTCATCCATTTTTTGACTTTGCGTTTGTACATCTCCCGCTTCAGGGCGCTGATGCGGTTGATGAAAAGGACGCCTTTGAGGTGGTCGATTTCGTGCTGAAGTACCACGGCGGGAAAGCCCTCTTCGTTGAGCTCCATGGGGTTGCCGTCCACATCCAGGGCCGTGACTTTCACGCGGTTGAACCGTTTGACCGTGGCGCGGAATTCAGGCACGGACAGGCACCCTTCATCCTCGGAGATGAACTCGCCGTCGGCTTCGACGATTTCGGGGTTGATCAGGGCCATGTAGCTGTTCTCCTGGCCCTCTTCCGTGGTGTTGATGACGATGAGCTGCTTGCTGACGCCCACCTGCACGGCGGCCAGGCCTGCGCCGGGAGCCTCGAACATGGTATCGGCCATGTCTTCGATGAGGGTTTTCAAAGTCTCGTCGATGTCGGTAATTTTTTCTGAAGGCTGGGCAAGGCTCTTGTCCGGGTACGTTACGATGTCAAGTATGGTCATGGTTCATAAACCTTTGTGTGTCAGTGTGTTCAAAAACGGTCAAAACGACCGGCAATGGGCCGTATGACCATTTTGCAGAGTATCACGTCTTGATGGGCCGAACAACAGGTGTTTTAGACAGCAGGGAGGGTAACGGGCAGTGTTCCCGTTGAAAACAGGACTGGTCCCTGTCTGGGCTTGCCTTGCCGTGGAAATTGGGATAACCACTACCTTTTTAGCTGTTGATGTAATGTTATTGAAAATGAGGCGTCAGCTCCGGTTTCCCTTGGAGCGGGTGGGTGGCCCCTCTGGGAGTCTCAATTAAATATAGGCAAGGGGCGTGGTGTGGAAGATCGGAAAACACGATGGCTTGGGATCATGTGCCGGTGCTGGGCGCCACGGCTCTCTGGGCAGGGAACTTTATTGTTGCCCGCGGGTTTCACGACAGCCTTCTCTCTTTGAGCGCCCGCCTTTCTGGCGTTGGGTCGTCGCCGTTGCGGTGCCGTCTGCCCTTTGCCCTGCCCGCACCTTGTGAGGGAAAGGGCCCGGATAAAGGCACACGCAGGCTATCTTTTTCTCACCGCTTTTTCAGGGGTGACCCTGTTCAACACCCTTGTTTATGTGGCCGGGCACGCCACAACCGCCTTGAACCTGTCCCTGATCGCCATGGTCTCCCCATTGTTTATCGTGATCCTGGCCTGGCTGTTTCAGGGGGAGGCAATGCACGGGGCAAAGGTGGCGGGTACCCTGATGGCGTTTTTCGGAGTGCTGTTGCTTCTTACGGGCGGTTCACCGGGTGTGCTCCTTGAGCTGCGTTTCAACAGCGGAGATCTTCTGATGGTGGTGGCGGCCCTGATTTTCGCCTTTTATTCTCTGCTGGTGAAACAAAAGCCCCCGGGCCTTTCCATGATGACCTTTCTCGGGGCCACCTTTTGCCTGGGGCTGATCATGCTGGTTCCCGCATATCTCTGGGAACGGGGGCTCTCCCTGGCTCCCCTGATGCCCCTGGCCTCCATGGGGGTGCTGCTCTACTTAGGTGTCTGTGCCGCCGTGGCCGCGTTTGCCCTGTGGAACCGGGCCATCATGCTCATCGCCCGGGCTATGCGTGCCCGTTACTATCCCGCCTCTGTTCAGCGGGCCGCAGGTGATGATCCTTCTAAGGGAACCCATCGGCTGAGTTTTGACACCCGGCCAGCGCCGGGTTTATTTTGTCCGGTGTGGCGCTTTCGAGCCGGTCGTCCGGTTAAAATTGTTTCTGGTGGCCCTGCCGCGATCTAAATAAAACGGAGCGCCGCACTCCGGTGCGGCTTTTTAGTCCGTCGTTACCCGTGCCGCAAAGGAGTGCGGCGCTCCAGGGGCCAAGGGGTCTCGGGCGGGTAATGTAAAAGGCTGGCGGTCCAAACGATGATCAAAGCGCATTTGCAACCTGCTTTCAAGGTGGCACACCTTGCCGTCGGAGGCATGATTTGGTTTTTTTTGCAATCTGACTGAATAAGGAGGCTCGGCCCATGCAGGTCCATGCATCAAATGAATCGGTATCTCCTTCGACCATGGGCGGTCTGGCCGTGGAGGAAGGGTACGTCACGGGCCTCATCGGTCGGATTACCTCCCTTGAAGCGTCGTTTTACCGTGAACGCTGGCAGCTTGGTCGGCGTTTCGAAGGGGTGATTGCCACCGGGCTTTCCGAATTTTTCAATCGGTATGAGGCCGGGGTGGACGCTTTTTTCCGGGTGATGCAGTATACAGAAAGCCCGGGCTGCCCAATGCCTCTTTGTGATACCGTCATGGGCTCCCTTGCCGTGGATCGTTCGGGCCGAGAAAAGCCCGGTGAGGTGGCGCTTCGCTGGTTTTTCCTTCACCCGTCCCTGCACGGGCACGGCCTTGGAAAGACCCTGATGGCAAGGGCCGTGGGGTTTGCCAGGGAGACCGGCGCCCGTGAGATGGTGGTGGAGACCTTTGAAGGCCTTGAAGCTGCCTGCGGTATTTACGAGTCGTCCGGTTTTGTCCTTGAGTCGAGGTGGGAGGGCGTCCAGTGGGGGCGGCCCCTGCCTGAGAGACGGTATCGGCTGGTGTTGTAATGCCAGTCATTGGGCCGGGCCCGGTTTCATGTTAACGTTTGATATGATTTTAGCGCCCCGTTTCGGAGCGTTTGAATATAATCCTTAATATAGATCGTACAAAAACACAGGAGCACCCTATGCTGTTGAACATATCCAAAGAAGAATACCGCCTGCTGGTGGAGATGATCCAGGTGGCCGATTACGTGATGCACTCCCACGAGCTTGAGCCCTCGGAAGAGACCGCGGACTACCGCGAGCTGCGCAAGAAGATTTTTTCCCATTACAAGAAGATGGGCCTGGAGTCCCTTTTTACCTTCAGCGAGAAGCACAACGATTACATTGAGACCGAAGACTCCCTGGCCGAGAGCCGTCACATGGCCATCATGGAAAACTTTGTGGAAAACGAGTTCTGGGCACAGCTTTCCCAGCGCCTGGGCATGCGTGATCTTTTTGAGGAAGAGGAAGGCGAAGAGAAGCTCAAGGAGATGGGCTCAGAGGTCCTCATGGAGAAACTCGGGGAGATGAGCGCCAAATACGACACCGAGTTCGAGGCCCACGGCCTGGAGCGCATCGTCATCAAAGAGGATTGATTGAGAGTGTCTTTTGCGTAAATGCGCAGCCGGATAACCAGGGACAATGGTTATCCGGCTTGACAGCGTGGTTCCACGTCACAAAGGATTCACCATGAAACAAACGACGATGGCATCTGTGCTCCTGGCAGCGCTCCTTCTGCTTGCCCCGGGCTGCGTCAACCATGTGATTCATACCCACGAAAGCGTCTCCCGGGATACCACCTGGGTCCGGGTGGAAGAGGCAAAAAAACCTTTTGTGGTGAGTGATATTGTCGGAGGGGAGCACATCACACGGTACCGCATCCTGGGTTTTGAAGGGGAGAGATATCTCATCACCGGCCGCGGAGAAGATCTCTACATGAGCGTTGATCCCGGCACCTCCGCCAGGCTGACCCCAACCCGGGACGACGACACCTGCATCGTTGAGGTTCTCTCTCTGGACGCCCTGATCACCATCGAGCTCTCCGCCCACCCCGTGAGCGACTACACCCTTGAGATACACAGGATAGAGGGAGGGGACATGTCCCCTTGACAGGCATGGCCCGTGGGGCCTCGGCCTATCACCTATCACCTATCACCTGTTTTTCCTGCTTTTCCATCCCCATCACCTCCACCTGCCAATTCTCTCCCTTATACGTCATCTTCAGCTTACCCGTTCCTTCATTGGTCATGCCGCAGGCTTCGTAGCATGTTTTTGCTGCGGTGTTGAAGTTGAAGACGTAGAGCTGCATGCGGCGAAATCCCTTGGTTTCAAACCCCCGCTTCAGGGCTGCCCGGACCATGGCCGAGCCCGTTCCCCGGCCACGGCTTTGGGGGGAAACCATGATGAGGCTGAGGTGGCCGGTGCGGCCCAGGCTGTCGATGCGCTTCAGGCTGAAGACCCCCACCATGTCCCCGGAATCTTGGTCTGTGGCCTTCATGAACTCCCGGTGGGGGGTGTCTGTGCGGCAGATGCTCAGGAAATCTTCGAAGTCATTCCGGGTCAGGGGGTAGGGGAAGGTGTTGGCCGACCAGACGGCCTGTGTCCGTTCATCGGTAATCCAGGAAGCCAGGGTGGTGTAATCTTCCGGCTCGAACGGGGCCAGTTCCAGGTGCTGCGGAGGCATTTCGGTTCTCCTTAAAAATAGAAGGGAATGGTAAACCCTATGGCATATATCCAGCTGTCGAGTTCGCTGCCCTTGCTTGTGACGTTGTATCGCGCCGAGAGGGTGAGCAGGCCGGAGCCCGGGATCCTTATGTGCAGGCCCACCTCCGGGTAGATGGAGGCCAGGGTATCTGAGATGGACGTTTTTGTTTCACCCTCTTCGTCCACGTTACCGTCCATGTTGTTGTCGATCTCATCGTCTTCGGCTTCCTCTTCTTCCTGGGTAAACCCGAGAAAGCTTCCCACGCCGATGAAGGGGGTGACGGAAGACTCAAAGGGGTTGTGCCGATGAAAGCGAGTTCCGAGGGTGAACCCTACAAAATAGTCGTCAAAGGAGGAGGAGCCGAAGGTTGCGATCCCGGCAAGGAAGGCTGTGTGATCTCCGTAAAGGGAGAGTCCGCCGCCGCCTCCGCCAAAGCTTGGGTTGCGGTTTCCCGCGAGTTCCACAAAGGCTGTGTTGGGTTCGTCGGATTCCATGGCAACGCTGCGCTGTGTTGCGGGGGGCAGCGTGATTCCCAACAACAGAACAAGGGCAAGGCTGTAAAAACGGGATCTGTTCATGCAAACCTTCCTGTGATGTGTGGGGATATCTTTTTCGGGAAACGCAGGTTATCTTTACCACGGCTGAGCCAGCCGGAGAACCATAAAGATAAAGAGGCGAGGGGGGTAAAACAAAAAAAGCCCATGCAGGTGAATGCAAGGGCTTTTGTTTTTTATCTGGTGCCGAAGGGGAGACTCGAACTCCCACGAGATTGCTCTCACTAGTCCCTGAAACTAGCGCGTCTACCAATTCCACCACTTCGGCGATTTGTGAGAAGACTTATAGCAGCGCTTTGCCCGTGGATCAAGGCTTTTCATGGGTTTTCCGTATTTTTCTGACACCCGGGAAAGGGGTGTTTCGGGGAACATGTGCAATGGCGGATACTTCCGTCTGCGGTGTCCCTTTTTTGAGCCTTGATTCCGCGTTTCGGGCGCTCAAAAACAAAAAAGCCCCTGCATGATCATGCAAGGGCTTTTACTTTTTAACTGGTGCCGAAGGGGAGACTCGAACTCCCACGAGATTGCTCTCACTAGTCCCTGAAACTAGCGCGTCTACCAATTCCACCACTTCGGCGATTTGTGAGAAGACTTATAGCAGCGCTTTGCCCGTGGATCAAGGCTTTTCATGGTTTTTACATATTTTTTTGACACCCGGAAAAGGGACGGTCCGGGAACGTGTGAAATGGCGGACACTTCCGGCTGCGGGTGGCTCTTATTGGGGCTTGATCCCGGGTTTCGGGCGCTTAAAACAAAAAAGCCCCTGCACGATCATGCAAGGGCTTTTGCTTTTTAACTGGTGCCGAAGGGGAGACTCGAACTCCCACGAGATTGCTCTCACTAGTCCCTGAAACTAGCGCGTCTACCAATTCCACCACTTCGGCGATTTGTGAAAAGACTTATAGCAGCGCTTTGCCCGCCAATCAAGGCTTTTCACGTTTTTTTGTCATTTAAATTGTCAGGCAAAAAAGGGATTCCAAGGGGATGATGGAGATGGATAACGAATTTCATGGGATAGGCGCCTGCATCCTGCCGGGGGGCTGCGGAACCATGGGGCCAAAAAATGCAGGGTTCCGGAAAAAGGGCTCGCCACCGGGCTTCGGTGGGTGTATTTCCAAGGGCGTTGGCATCAATGACGAACTTTATAATGAGGATATTCCGTTTTGAATATAGATACCATACAGGCAAAGCTCAGACACTTTGCCCAAGAGCGTGACTGGGAGCAGTTCCATTCCCCCAAAAACATCGCCATGGCCCTGAACGTGGAGGCCGGAGAGCTCCTCGAGCATTTCCAGTGGTTGACCGAGCAGGCCTCCTTTGACCTGGAACCCGACAAAAAAGAGGCGGTGGCCCAGGAGATTGCCGACGTCCAGGTCTACCTCTGCCGACTGGCCGACCTGTTGAAGATCGACATTGAAGGGGCCGTGGAGCGCAAGATGGCACTCAACGAGGCCAAATACCCGGCAGACATGGTTCGGGGGAAGGCGAAAAAATACACGGAATACAGGTGATGCATCTGTAGCCAGGGCCCTTTCCAGGGGGCCCGCCCGGCAAAACGCCCCTTCCACATGCGTGGAAGGGGCGTTTTGGGTTCAGGCTCCCGGTAAGGCAGGGCCGGGCTCGCTACAGTTTTTCAGGGGCGAGGTTACCGGCATACTTCTCTTTGTCCTTGAGGCTGACGTCGGGCTCTGAAGGAAGCCCGAAGAGGGGGATCAGCCGGTCGAGGCCTGTGAGGGTCAGGATCAGGATGGAACCCACGGCGATCATGGCCATGAAGTTGAACTTGATGATGTCCATGGGAACGAAGGTGTGCAAGGGGTACACGGCCGTTGCAATGCCCACGTAGAACCCGACATAGACATGCCAGGGAATGAGCTGGGACCCGAAGACACCCAGGGCGTCGCCGAAGGTGGCGTTCCGCAGGCGCAGTTTGTACATCTCTTCTTCCGGTGCTTCTACGTTTTCGTCGGTGAGGTTTCGGATGATGGGACCGATGGTGACGATCTGGGCCATTTCGTCGGCCAGGGCTGCGTTGCCCAGGATGGAGAGGACACCGTTGTAGAAGAGGAGCTGGCGCACGCTGCCCGCAAGGGTGGTGATGAGCCTGGAGACGGGCTCGAAGGCATGCATTTTGCCCATGATGCCGCCGAAGGCACCCACCCACATCATCATGACGATGACCCAGGACCCGGCCCCTTCAAAGCCGCTGTACATGAGGTCAAGGTAGCTCTGGATGGACTCCACGGTACCGGCCACAAGGCCGAAGAGGAGGGAAGAGATCAGGCCGATGCCCAGACAGACCAGGGTGGGAAGACCCATGATGGCCACCACCAGGACGAGAAGAAGGGGGATGCACATGTAAAGGGGCACACCGTTTTGTACCTGCTCAAGAAGGGTCACGGCAGAGGCTCGCTTCTCGGCCAGGGCGCTCCAGACCGTGTCGGGAATCTGGCTGATGGCCTCGGTGGCGTTGCCCACCTCACTGGGCAGGCCCATCATGGCGCTGACCATATAGAAGACCACGGCCGTGGCCATGAGGCAGAGCACGGACCAGATGCCCTGGTGGCGGATTCGGTCGATGACCTCCACCTTCTGGATACCGGAGCTCACCACTGTGGTGTCCGAGATGAGGCCGATGTTATCGCCGAAGCAGGCGCCACCGGCGATGGCGGCGGTGGTGAGGACGATGTCGCCTCCCACGATGTGGTTGAGCCAGAGGAACACCGGCGCGCACGCGGCAAAGGTTCCCCAGGAGGTGCCTGTGGCCACGGAGAGGATGGCGGTGACCACCAGCCCGGTGACGGCAACGGTCTTGGCGGTGAGGCCGAGGTTGAGGGAAATGGTGATGATGGATGCGCCGACACCCGTTGCCATGAAGGCCTCTGCCATGGCATAGGCGAGCATCAGGATAAAAAAGACAAGCTGCATCTCTTTGACGTTGTCGATGGCGGCGTCGACAATTTTCTGGAACTTCATCTTTTCTGTAACAAAGGCCACGATGGCTGCGTAAATGGTCGCAAGGGGAGCTGCGAGCAATGCGTCAAAGCCTGATATCATCAGGCCTGCCATGACAAAAACAGGACTTAATTTCAACAAACCGGAAAACATAAATCTCATCCTTACCTGTGCTTGGAGTTTTTTGTTTCTGCCGAACCTCGTTGTCCGGCGTGTTTGTCACTTCATGTTCAGGTTCGTGGTGTTGTTGTTTCAAGGGAGACCCTTGCAAAACGACTGCGTCAGACGGGGCGGTCTTTCATTTTTTTACCTTCTTCTCCTTCTCTTTCCTTTGGGTGGTTGGGGGGGGCTATCGTTTCATTTCACGGCACGTTCGGCCTGAAATGGATTGACCATCCGTGGGAGCTGCCGCTTCAGCGCAGAGAATCAGACCAGATGTATTGGGCAGCGTTGTGTCCTGTATTTTGTCAAAGAGCGGGGTGATGCATTGTTCTTTTGCTATCCGTTCAGCCCGAGGATCTGTCGGGTCTGGTCCACGGTGGCTGCCGGGCGATCGTATTCCCGGGCGATTCTCACCACGCGCTCCACGAGCTGGGCGTTGGAGACGGCAAGCTCGCCTTTGCGGTAATAGATGTTGTCCTCGATGCCCACGCGTACATGGCCGCCCATGGCGATGCTGTGCATGGCCATGGGAAGCTGGCCGCGTCCTAAGCCCGCAACGGCCCAGGTCTGGCCCTCTTGGAGGCGGTTCACCAGCATCACGAGGTTGGAGATGGTGGCTGCCATGCCCCCCGGGACCCCAAGGACAAAATCCATGTGGTGCCTTTCCGGGACCAGGCCTTTTCTGACCATGCGCGTGACGGTCTCGAGCTGACCGAAGTCAAACACCTCCAGCTCGGCCATGACGTCGTTGTCGGTGATGGCCCTGGCAATGGTGGTGATGGTTTCCTCGGTGTTTTCGTAGATCTCGGAGCCGAAGTTCATGGTGCCCATGGACAGGGTGGCCATGTCGGGTTTTAAGGACACCGGATCGCAGCGCAGCTCAACGGGGGTGCCCACGGCACCGCCGGTGGAGTACTGCAGGATGCAGTCGCAGCGGTTGCGGATCTTTTCGGTGACGGTCTCAAACACGTCGACGCGCTGGGTGGGGAGCCCGTTTTCATCGCGTACGTGGAGGTGGATGATGCTGGCACCGGCGTTTACCGCTTCTTCGGCGGCCTCCGCAATCTCGTCGGGTGTCAGGGGCAGGTTGGGGTAGGTGTCCCGGGTAAGCTCCGCTCCCACAATGGCTGCCGAGATGATCAGGGGCGTGTTACTCATGGCGAATCCTCTGGGCGTCTTTGGGGGTGACACAGGTGCCGCTTGCCCTGCACACAAGAACAGGCTCGGCAAGCAGCTCCGCTGCGGTCTCTCCGTGTTCGGGGGTGGGGGCGATGACCTTCCACGCTTCGAATTCCATGCGTCTGCTGGTGCCCCCCACCTTGACGATGCGGCCCTTGGCCTCGATGTAATCCCCTGCCCGCACCGGGGCGAGGAACTCCACGCTGTCGTAGGCGCGGAAGAGGCCTTCGTCGCCGTCGTACTTGATGAGCAGCTCTGTTGCCACATCTCCGAAGAGATTGAGCATGCGCGCTCCGTCCACAAGCGACCCCGCGTAATGTGCGTCGTGTGCGCTTATTCTGATTCGAATCAGTGATTCTGCCAGTGTGTTCATGTCGTCTCCTGAATTAACGTCGTCATCGCAATGGATGAACCGGGTGTGTTTCGTGCATCTGATTTTTTCTGCTTTCACGAAGCATTAGCTTCTGCCTTTGCGTTTCACCAGCTGGGTGGCGATGTAGGATCCCACGTGGGAGGGCACGGTGCCCGGGCCGAAGCCCGCGTCGTAGCCCAGCTCCACGGCCAGGTCGTTGGTGACCCGGGGGCCCCCTGCCAGCAGGACAAACCGGTCCCGCATGTTCTCCGCTTCAAGGAGCTCGATCATCTCGGTGAAGTTCCGGATGTGGGCGTCCTTCTGGGTGACGGTCTGGCTGACCAGGATGGCATCGGCATCCATCTCAACGGCTTTTTTGAGAAGCTCTTCGCAGGGGACCTGGGCCCCTAAGTTGCAGGCGTCCATCTCCGGGTAACGTTCCAGGCCGTAGTCCTGGTTGTAGCCCTTCATGTTCATGATGGCGTCGATGCCCACGGTGTGGGCGTCGGTGCCGATGGAAGCTCCCACCACGGCCACTTTGCGGTTGAGGCTGGTCTTGATGAGGTTGTTGATCTCGTAGAAATCCAGGCGCTCCACCTTGGCCTCGGAGGCGTGGACCTGGGAGAAGTCCAGCTCGGGCTGGGCCTTGCCGAAGATCACGAAATAGGTAAAGCCCTCGGCTATCTCCTTGGAAAAGGAGACGGAGACATCGGTGAGGCCGAGTTTTCCGGCGTAGAGCTCCGCGGCTTTTTTGGCCCGGTTCTGCCTCGTGTCCGGAAGGGTGAAGGCCAGCTGGACAATGCCGTCGTTCAGTGTGTCGCCATAGGGCTTGATCATCTCCTTACTCATTGATGACTCCTTCTTTCTCAAGCTGTTCCAGGATGGGGTTCTTGTAGGAGGGACCCTTGGCAAAGACCCCTTCAAGCCCTTTTCCGCCGTCGTCGGCACGTTTGATGTCGGCAAACCGGCCTTCGTTGATGGCAACGGTAAGGCCCTTCTGGCACACCTCGGTGAGGAAGTGCTCCACCTGGTCGAGGACCTCCTGGGCCCGCCTGGCGATGATGCCGTCCTTTTTGAACTCGATTTCGTCCCCCAGGCCCCGGGCATTGTTGAAGACGTAGTTGATGGAGTCGATGGCCTGGTAGCGGTCCTGCAGGAGCGGTGTGTGGATGGCCTCGGTGAGGATGCCCGCCAGGTGGATGCCCTGGCCGGTGGTGACCGAGGCCAGGTTGAACATGGTGTCCATGCAGTGGGAGAAGAAGATGTCGGTGCTCTTGTACTTGGTGGGCGGCATGTACTTTAAAGGTGCGTTGGGGAAGAGCTGCCGCGCGATCTGGGCGTGGGCCAGCTCATAGAGAAAGCCGTTTTCAATGGAAGGGTTGATCTCAAAGGCATGTCCCAAACCCAGGAGGTCGTCGGTGAGCAGAGAATTTTTGCCCATGGCCTCGTTGATGAGCTGGGAGGCGGTGACGGTGTAGGCGTTCTCCACGGCATCGGAGGTGGTGAGGTAGTTGTCCTCGCCGGTGTTGATGATGATTTTGGCCCGGGAGCAGATGAGCCGCGAGAAGTGCTGGTCGATGAAGGTACGCTTTAAGTTGATGTCCCGGAAGAGGATGCCGTACATGGAGTCGTTCAAGAGCATGTCGAGATCTTCCATGGCCGCGCAGGCTGCGATCTCGGCCATGCAGAGGCCTGAGGCGTAGTTCACCAGGCGGATGTAGCGGTCGTTCTCCTCACAGGCTTCGTCCAGGGCTTCGCGCATGATCTTGAAGTTGGCCTGGGTGGCAAAGGTGCCGCCGAACCCTTCGGTGGTGGGGCCGTACGGCACGTAGTCCAGAAGGGACTGGGCCGTGGAGCGGATCACCGCGATGATGTCGGCGCCGGAGCCCGCAGCGGCCTTGGCCTGGAGGCGGTCTTCGTAGATGTTGCCCGTGGCCACGATAAGGTACTTCCAGGGCTGGGGCCCCTCGGGGTATTTCTTCAGCTTTTCGGCCTTGGCCCTGCGGGTGGCATCCAGGCGGCTGATGGCGGCGGCGCAAAGCTGCTTCTCTTTAAGGGCCACCTCGTCCTGGGAGAACCGGGTGAGGTTCCCGAAGTCGATGCGGCCCTGTTCGATGAGCTCGGCGGTGGTGACCGGATCCCGGCCGGAGTCCAGGACGGCGGCTGCAAAGTGACCGGATACGCCGTCGTCAAGGCGGCCCTTTTCCTGGAGGATCTCCACCAGCCGGTTGGGAAGGGGCGTGCCCTCTTCGTTGACGCCGTCCACGCCGTACAACCTCAGCACGGCACGTTCAACAGAGACCGAGGAGTAGCGGTCGATCATGGATTGGACCTGATCGGCAATGGTTTTTGCCTTGGACTTCAGTCGGTCGATCTGCTCGTGATTTAAATCAATTGTTGCCATAGTGCATATCCTGATTCATGGGTCCGCCGGAGGTGACATCCCCGGCTTCGGGTTATTTCGTGCCTTCAACCGTTTCCCTGATGCGCGCCTTGATGCTTTCGGGCAGGGGAAAGCAGAGGGCAAGCTCCAGGGGCTTGCGGTTGGCGCGCACCGCAGACGCGGCATGTTCAGACGAGATGTGCTCCAGCCTGTAGGGCATCAGGGATGCCAGGTTGGAGAGATCCATGGCTTGTCCTGCCTCATCTGCAAACTCCACGTCGAGCATGCGGAAGAGGCGAGGGGTGTTCATCTCCAGCACCCTGGGGTAGTGGGTGGTGCAGAAGAAGATCAAGGGACGTTTGCCGTAATTGTCGATGAAGATGCGGGAGAGCTCCGCACCGTTTACCGGGTCGGTGGAGAGAAAAAGCTCATCGGCCAGGATAAAAGCTCCCTCTTCGGGCTCCCGGGCGAAGAACTGGAGCTCTTCCCCGAAGGAGGAGAGGTCTTTGCCCATGTCCCCGGACGATTTGAGGAGCAACCGCACCGACTCCGGGTAGTGCAGGGTGATGGCATCAGCCGGTACCGGAAGGCCCGTGCGGATGGCGGTGAGCAGGAAGTAGAGGGTCTTGAGGACCGTGGTCTTGCCGCTCATGTTGGCTCCGTAGAGCACATTGGAGCCCGGGGCCAGATCGATGGAGAGGGGAACGCAGCCCCTGCCTTTCTTTAGGGCAAGGGCAAAGGAGCGCCCCTCTTCAAGGTGAAATCGGCACCCGTCCACAAATTTGGGGAAGGCAAGCCCCTCCCGCTGCTTTACAAACACGAGGGTGTAGAGAAGACAGCGTTTTTTCCGTTCTTCGTACAGGGTGTAAAACGCGTTGAAAAAAGGGACCATCTCAGCGTTGATCTCCGCCAGAAGACCTTCGGTGCAGACTTCCAGCTCTGCGGTGAGGGCCTCTTTGGCCGCGACTTTTTCCAAGAGGGAGGCCCCGGGGCGGTGGTCCAGGCGGAGGGTCTCCCCGGTTTCGGTGACCTGCAGAAGCGAGCAGCTCAGGGCCTTTTCAAGGAGCGGATCGCTCCCTTCCATCTCCCGGGGAAAGGGGTAGATCATGCGAAGGCCCATGGCCTTTTCCACCGCCTGTTCATGGGCGAGGATCTCTTTGTTCAGGCTTTTTTCAACCTCTTCCAGTTTTTTTCTGATTCGTGCTGTGGCCTCGTTGACGGAAAGGGCTGCGCCTTCCCGCTCCGTATGGCGGAAAAGGACCTCGCGCATGCCGTTCAAGGCCCCGTGGGATTCCAACGCTGTGGGCAGAGTGTGCTCAAGGGCGGTGAGCTCTGCCGTGACGGAGAGGAACCGGTTCAACTCAAAGAGATGGAACTGCTGGAGGCCCGCCCCCTCAAAGTGGGGGAGCAGAGACTCCAGGCGGGGAAGCCTTGCGCTTATCTTGATGAGTTCGGAAAGGGTCTCCGGGGAGAAGGTTGCCTCGATCCTGCCGAGGGCCTCAAAGTGCGCCGCCCCTTCGGCTTTTCCCATGGGCTCCAGGATGGTTGCGGGGATCAGGGGCAGGCCCAGATCGAAGAGGGCGAGATAAGCGTCGAAGGCCAGCTCCTCTTTAAGAGCGCGGGGTATGAGGTCCTGTCTAAATTCCAATGCCATGGGTACCGTCCCTGAAGAGGTTGTAAACTTCTGCGTCAGCCGGAAGCAGGCTGCGATCAAAGGGGGCCTCTTCCCGGATGAAGATCCGCTTGACCTTCACCGTGTGAAGGAGGCGAACTTCCGGCTTGAAAAGGAGGGCTTTTCTCGGGCCTGCGGAGACGTTCTGGTAGAGGGTCATGTTGTCGAGGACCAGGGTGAGCCCTTTAAGGGGCGCCAGGTACTCGGCCAGGGTCAGGGTGAGGGCGCCGTTTAAGTAGAGCACGGCAGGCCGTGCCCCCAGCTTGCCCAGTTTGTCGTGGAGGGCCTTGTCCGCAAAGGGCATAAGCTCTCCGTGATGAATGACCGAGCCGTCTTCATCAAAAAGAATGGCGCGGGTGGATTTTCCTTTTTCCTCGTCTATCATCCGGGCCACGTTGCCGCTGCAGCCCTGGAAGGAGAGAGCGGAGAGAAAGGCCTCGGCTTTGCGCCTCTGGGGCTCCCGCTTGGAAAAAAGCACCGAGAAGTAGAAGGCGTCGCAGAGCTCGGGGCTCGCCAGGAACTGCCGGTCGATGGAACCGTCCACAAGGAGGATGGACTCCGAAGGGATGAGCCCTGCGAGTTTACCTTTTAATAGGGACAGCTCCGTTCCGGTGTTGGGTCCTTCCAGGAGGATGTCAAAGGCCAGGGTGCACCGACCCAGCACCAGGGGCTTTGCAAAACGCGGCGGCACAAAGGTGGCCCAGGTGTCGTATTTGCCGGTGTGGCCGGTGAGGTGCTCTCCGGCCGTCACGAAAAAAGAACCGGGCATCACCCGGATACCGGGCTTGATCCCCCCGTCAAATTCATCGGTGGTCTCGCCGTTGATGCCGATGGAGGTGAGGAGCAGGGTCTGACCCCTGCGCACCCGTTCGGCATACACGGCGTTGAAAGCCGTGGTCTTTCCGGCGTTTTTATCGGTTCCGATGAAACAGTACGTTTTCATGAAGGGACGATGCCTCCGGCGGCCAGGGGATGATCCCCTGGACCCCAGGTTGCGCTTACTCTTGCCCCTCGTTCCTCGGGGCAAGAGTAAGCGCGAAGTTAATCGTTGAAACAATCAAAATCCTGTTTGGCAACCTTTTTAAAAGGTTGGCCCCCGGCAGGGTCGCCGGAGGCGTTTTTTTCTTGTTAATCCCGCTTGCGGCGCTGGAGGTTGGCGGGCTCCAGGTAGAGTTTCTCGCCTGAGAGGAGCTTGGCCACGCCGTCCAGGGGTTTGTACTGCTTTTCGTTTTCCTTGCAGATGTTGCAGCGCCCGCAGTTGGAGAAGACTTCTTCGGGCTGGGTGTAGGTGGTGATGACCCCTTCGTAGTTCCGCAGGGCAAAGCGCCGGTCGGACTGGGAGAGCAGGTAGTTGGGCATCACAGGGATCTTGCCGCCGCCCCCGGGGGCATCCACCACAAAGGTGGGCACCGCCATGCCGGATGTGTGGCCGCGCAGGTTTTCGATGATCTCCATGCCCTTGGTGATGGAGGTGCGGAAGTGGGAGATGCCCATGGAGAGGTCGCACTGGTAGATGTAGTAGGGCTTCACGCGGATGCGAAGCAGCTCGTGCATGAGTTTTTTCATGATGTTGGGGCAGTCGTTGACGTCCCTTAAGAGCACGGTCTGGTTGCCCATCTGGATCCCGGCGTTGGCCAGGCGCTCACAGGCCTCCTTGGAGTCTGCGGTGATCTCGTCCGGGTGGTTGAAGTGGGTGTTCACGTATAGGGGGTGGTACTTTTTCAGCATGTTGCACAGGTCGTCGGTGATGCGCTGGGGCATGACCACCGGGGTGCGGGAGCCGATGCGGATGATCTCCACGTGGTCGATGGCGCGGACCTTTTTAAGGACGTATTCAAGAGAGTCGTCCGTGAGGGTAAAGGGGTCCCCGCCGGAGATGAGCACATCACGCACCTCTTTGTGCTCGCGGATGTAGTCGATGCATTTGTCGATGGAGGCTCGGGAGAGGTGGGTGTCATGGTCGCCCACCATGCGGCGCCGGGTGCAGTGGCGGCAGTTCATGGAGCAGATGTGGGTGACCAGAAGCAGCACGCGGTCGGGGTAGCGGTGTGTGAGGCCGGGAACCGGGGAGTCCACATCTTCGTGCAGGGGGTCGTCCTGGTCATCGGGAGCCACGTGGAGTTCGTTGATGGAGGGGACGGCCTGAAGGCGGATGACGCCGCGGTGGTAGTCCTTCTCCATGATGGAGGCATAGTAGGGGGTGATGGCCATGGTGAATTTTTCAAGGCACTTTTCGAGATCCTGCTCCATGGATTTGTCGATGGGCATGATCTTTTTCAGGGTGGGGATGTCGGTGACAACGTTTCGGAGCTGCCACTTCCAGTTGGTCCAATCCTCTTCGGGAACGTCCTTGTAAAGTTCGATTTCCCTGTAGTCGTGACGCTTGTACTCTTTCATGCGGTGAAAACCCTCTTGTGTGCTGTTGAGCTGACAGTGACGATTCTATGCCGACGCCGGAGGGGAGTGCGTGAGGGAGAAGGAGAGTGGGAGGAGAAGCAGCAGGAGGAAGAGCGGGTCCCTTGGCGTATTTTAATTTGTCTTATACGTAAAGCTTTTCGTACATCTCTCTGATATCGCTTGATTCTCTAACGACATTCAAGGCGATCTCAGCGTGGCCTGCGGTGTAGCCGTTGCCGATGATCATGTCCACGTCTTTGCCGATGCCTTCGGCGCCGAGGGCGGCCTTGGTAAAGGAGGTGGCCATGCTGAAAAAGTAGACAACACCCTTGTCCCGGCACATCATGATGGAGGCCAGTTCGGTGTTTTCTATGTTGACGCAGTTGATGATGACGTCGGCCAGTTTGCCGTCGGTGAGGGTGCTGATGGTGTCGTAGCAGGTGAGGGCGTCCGAGGCGTCGAGTTTGACGACGTCGTCGCAGATGCCCAGGGCTTTCAGTGAGGCCACCCCTGCATCGGAGTATTCCACACCGATGATGCGGCCGGTGACGCCTGCACGGCGCTTGGCTTCCCAGGCGCAGAGGATACCGGATTTTCCGCCGGCACCGATGATGACGGTGGTGTCGCCCTGCTTGACGAGGCGGGCGGTCTGTGCGGGGGCGCCGCAGACATCGAGAACGGCCAGGGCCAGGGTCTCGGGCATGTCTTCGGGTAGCTTGGCGTAGAGGGAGTTTTCAAAGAGGACGGCCTTGGCCTTTACCTTGACCTGGTCGGTCTCTTTCTTCACCTCCAGGATCTCCTCGATGGCAAGGGGCGTCAGGGACAGGGAGACGAGGCTGACAATGCGGTCTCCTTCTTTAAGGGGGCAGGTCTCTTTGAGCTTTTCCCCGACGGCCTGGACAGTGCCGATGAGCATGCCGCCGGAGCCGGTGACGGGGTTGTGCATCTTGCCTCGATCGCCCACGATTTCAAGGATTTTTGCCTTGATTTTGTCGTCGTCGGCCCCCACCTCGGTCTTGATCTGGGTAAAGCTGGCAGAGTCGATGTTGAGGAACTGGACGTCGATGAGGAGTTCGTTGTCCCAGATGCGGTTTAAGTTGTTGTCGATTTTCCGGGCGGGCTGGGGAAGGACACCCTTGGGTTCCACCACCCTGTGGGCGCCGAAGGGGTTGCCGTTCTTGATCACTTCCAAAGACATGGTAACACACTCCTTACATTATTGAATAGCTGCGGTATGGTCCCCAGGATATGGGGTACGACAGTTTGAGCCGGTGTCGGTGGCCGCTCAGTTGGCCACATTGCCGCAGACCCCGTGAAAAAAGAGGTCCACATAGCTGTCGGCAATCTCCTTGATGGAGAGGGGGCCTTCCGGGTTGTACCAGTATGAGATGCCGGTACACATCTGGAGCAGGGCCCGGGAGGAGATGGTGACGTTGTCCATGGCCAGCTCCCCCTTATCTATTCCTTCCTGAAGCATATCTTTGTACAGCCGCTCGTAGCGGTCTCGCATTTTGACGATTTTTTTGTAGTTGGGGACTTCCAGGCTGCGGAGTTCGGCGTCTGCCACGTAGGTCTCGTCGGAATCCACGGTGTGGTATTCCACGTGAACGCGGATGGCTTTGCGCAGCTTTGCAAGGGGGCTCTCCTCACCTTCGATCTCCCGGGAGACCTTGGTGATGAGGTTGGTCATGGTGTACTCCATGATCATGAAGAGGATCTCTTGCTTGGAGTTGAAGTGGTGGTAGATGCTGCCGCCCTTGACGCCGGCACGCTTGGCCAGTTCCCGGAGGGTGGAGCCGCTGTAGCCTTTTTCTCGGAAGAGATGGGCGGCTTCGCGGAAGATGATGGTCTTGCGTGTGGAGATGGTCGTGGTGCTCATGGCCGGCGATCCTTGTTCTTCTGGTTGCAGATCATACGGGCGGCGAGTTGCCGATACAAAACCTAACGTTTGTTAGGTTAGTTTCATGGATCGGACAAAGTCAAGAAAAAAAGAGCAGGGAATTGCGAAATATATTATTGCTCGAAAAATAGTTGTTTTGGCATGTTTTTAGCTTGTGATTACAGAGTTTTTACGACCGTTTAAAATGATGGCCTGGCGTGGCCCTGTCTTGAACGGGTTAGGTCGGGGTTGGGCTTTTGCGAAGTATAGCTCGTAACTACCGTGTTGTTTCTTCTGTGATGCTATGGCTCTATCATTTTAAGACTCTTGACAATATTGTTGTGGCGAGATTATATATCCCTCTACCTAACGCTTGTTAGGTAATCGTGGCAGGCCATGTGCGGGGTATCCCCGGTGGTTTTGCCCGGGATCTTCTATCGGTTTTCAAGGAGATCCGAAATCCGTTTGATGCAGCCCTGATCACGAAACCATCCTTCTCAAGCCCGGCAGGCTCCCAAGGGTGACAGCCGGCATGTTCCTGGGTTTCCGGGGCGTATACCATGACGCGGTCGCGACTATTAAGGATTTGGCAGGATGAACAAAATCACGACAATGAAGGACGCTGTGGCGCGGATCGAAAGCGGGATGACCGTAATGATCGGCGGGTTTATGACAGTGGGCACCCCCGAAGCGCTGGTGGATGCCGTCGTCGAAAAAGGGGTGACGGACCTCACCGTGGTCTGCAACGATGCTGGGGTCCCGGGCAGCCATCGAGAAGCTGATCCGAAACGACATGGCTTCCTGTTTTTATGCGTCCCATGTGGGGCTCAACCCCGAGTTCGGCAAGCTGATGGCCGAGGAGAAAATCGACGCTGTTCTGGTTCCCCAGGGCACCCTGGCCGAGCGGATCCGTGCCGCAGGCGTGGGGCTCGGCGGAATTCTTACCCCCACCGGGGTGGGAACCCACGTGGAAGAGGGCAAAGAAAAGATCACCGTGGACGGCCGCGAATTTCTCCTGGAGCCGCCCATCAAAGGGGACGTGGCCCTCATCAAGGCTTTTAAGGCTGACAGGCAGGGCAACCTTGTGTTCCGCAAATCGGCCCAGAACTTCAACCCGCTCATGGCCATGGCCTGTGATTATGTGATTGTGGAAGCGGAATTCCTGGAGGACGTGGGGGCCATTGACCCGGATCACGTGATGCTGCCGGGTATTTTTGTCGACGCAGTGGTAGGAGGGTAGACAACATGGCAGAGAAAATCAGCAAGCGCGAGATGATCGTCAAGCGAATCGCAAGGGAGTTCAAGGACGGCGACGTGGTGAACCTGGGCATCGGCATGCCCACCATGGTGGCCGACCACGTCCCCGCCGATGTGGAGATTTTTCTCCAGTCCGAAAACGGTTTCATCGGCATGGGCCCCTGTCCGCCCCAAGGCCAGGAGGATCCCGATCTGATCAACGCCGGAAACAAGCCGGTGACCATCAAGCAGGGCGGCTGTTTCTTCGACAGCGCCACCTCCTTCGGCATCATCCGCGGCGGCCACGTGGACGCCACGGTCCTGGGAACCCTTGAGGTGGACCAGGAGGGCAACATCGCCAACTACATCATCCCCGGCAAGATGGTGCCGGGCATGGGGGGCGCCATGGATCTCTGCACCGGTGCCCGCCGCGTGATCATCGCCACAGACCATGTGAACAAAAACGGATCGTCCAAGATCCTCAAGCGCTGCACCCTTCCCCTCACCGCCGTGGGCCAGGCAAACCTTATCGTTACGGACATGGCAGTGATGGAGGTCACCGACGCGGGGCTGGTTCTGAAAGAGGTTGCCCCGGGCCTCACCGTAGACGACGTGGTGGCACACACCGATGCCGACCTGATCATCCCCGATGAGGTGCCCGTCATGCAGGTGTGTTGACCCGGATCGCTCAGTAAGAACGCGTCCGACCTCCATAACCAGTATTCTTTGCTTCTCAGCCGCTCCCGATTATGTCGGGGGCGGCTTTTTTGATTGCGCCTATCCTGAAGTACTCGGCCACGTGTCATGCCCCGTTGGTTCATAGCCTATTCCTCTTTTGTCTGTGTGTACATGTCGGTATAACCGCCTAAATTGCCGACCCCTTTTTGTGTCATAATATCTTGCTGCTATAATTCTTGACATTCAAGTTTCCTTGTAGTTATCTGAGCAATGATTCGCGGTTGAAAATCGTCATGAACTGCTGCGAAACAGGGCCATACTTTACTTGCGACAATAAGATATCCTCTGCATGGGCGGTCTCCATAAAAGACATTATTACGTTTTGCCGCCACCCAGCGCCCGCGTTGATAAGCCGAAACCCTGTAGGATGGGCAAAGGCCAAGCCGAATCCATTGGAGTGGCGACACCCTTGGCGCGTTGCCGTGGGCCAGGCTGTAGACGCAACAAAGATGGGCACGCTCCGCTTTGCCCATCCTACGGGCCGCCAGCCGACGACCGGTGGCGAGAACCCGAAACCCTGTAGGATGGGCAAAGGCCAAGCCGCATCCATCGGGGTGGCGACACCTTTTGCGCCGTGCCCATCTGTCCTCGTAACAAAGATGGGCACGCTCCGCTTTGCCCATCCTACGGTCCGCCACCCAACGCCCGCGGCGATAACTCTCCCAAAGTACGCCTGGAATCGGCGAAGGCAAGCCGCACCCATTGGAGTGGTGACACCCTTGGCGCCGTGCCCATCGAACGTCACGAAAACCTAATTGATTTAAAATTGAATGTTGCCTGAATAATTATACTGCGTTGAATCGACTTGATCGAGAGAGGAGAAAACCATGGAAAATGGCAAGGTGGATGTCCTGAAGAAAATCGCGATGGTCGCCCTTGTTGTCGCATGCCTTGTCTTTTTGCTTTCCGGAGGGGACGAGGACGACCAAAGGCGGGCAGAGGCGAGCAACACCAAAACCGTTGCGAAAAAAGAGTCTGTCCAACCACCGCCCTTATATGAGGTAGCGCCCGACGGGACATTCGAGATCAAAGAGGAGATCTACGGTGACCCGGGAATTTTTGATAGCCCGAGGATTCAGTTTGTTCACACGGATCCGACGATAAGAGACTGTGATTCGGTTTGGAGCGTGAAAACTGACGGGACAGATTTAAGGCGAGTGCTTTCCAATACGCAGCTTTCACCGGAGGGCGATGCCATTATCATGGATACACCGCGGCGCTCGCCCGATAATCGGTATATTTGTCTCACCCTTGATGATGACGCCAACGGATTTCATAAGGTGGTTTACGATTTGAAGATGGGGAGCCGGGATGTGATAACCCGGCACGGCCAATCAAGAAATATGGGATGGCAAAATGATTGCAAAACAATCGTTTTTTTTGGTGGTGGTGGGCTGACAAGTAAAAATGAGCGCTTAACAAAGCTCTATAAATATGACGTAAAGACAAAAGATATTACTCTCTATGATTGGTCCAATAACGTTTATTTTAGTATTAATAACTTTTTCATCTATCCACCAACAAATAAAATTGTTGCTGATGGACATGAACGGTCTATTCCCTTGAAAGATGGTGGGCTTCGAGGCTCAGAAAATTTAGTCAAAACTTATGGCGTGTGTATTTTTAATTCCGATTGGTCCAAGCACAGGATGTTGGTCACTGATGGAGGATATTGTTTTGATATATCTCCAGATGGACAAAAGATAATTCGGGGGAATGCGTTGGATTATTTTACGGTGTATTCAACACAAAATGGTGAGATTATGTCACGCTTCGAAAGTGGACAGTATATTCCAATTTTTGCGGAGGATTCTGATCATGTCTATACTCCAAAATACAATGGTTTTGATAAAAACAGAATTTCGGACGGTGGCTACTACTATCAAGCTGCCCATTGAGCCTGGGAAATATAACACTCATCAATATTTGATGGAGGCGGTTATGCAGATAGCCAACAAGCGGATCGACGGCGCTATAGATGAAAAGCTCGTGTTAACAGGATATTTCGATGGAATAGATCGTATTTCCAAACTCGAACCGGTGAAGAATTTCTTTGTCTACAGCAATGTCAGCTATAATTCGAATATCGACGCCTCGACAAAAAAGATGCATCTGGTTGCCTGCACTACCAATAGCTACGGGGCCCTAAAAATACCGGTTTACCAAGACATTTGGGGGGGTGGCGCTTGGTTTAGTGGAGACCCATCATCTGGTGATGCCCCCCGCCGGGATGATTGCACAGGCCTCGGCGGCCTACACATATGAGACGAATGATTACAATTGGGCGAAGCAGATCGGGGACGCAATTCGCCAGATACCTGATTTGGAAACGATGTCCTTCGAGTCCCAGTGGATCCCTTTTGATCTTCTTCGTGAACCAAGGGACATTCCTCAAGATGGAAACGATGAGGATGAGGGGTACCGAAAGTGGTACCAGAAGAAAAAAATTCATCATCACGGCATCAAGGGGATCGTTATTCCCAAAACCCGAGCTGTGTATTTTTTAGTGGATGCGAAATATGAAAAATCGTGGATAACGATTTATATCAATGGCAAAAAATATCATGATGGGACGTTTGCCAAGTTTCAGGTGTCTCAATTTACCAAATCAAAGGGCCTGTATGGGTACGTTCTCTACGGCAGTGATAAAACCCTCCCTGTAGGGCAGTACCGCATCGACGTAGAGGTGGGCAAACGGTCAGAATCAGAGTCAAAGCGCTGGCACCGAGGAACAGCCGAATCCGGCCGATACACCATCATTGATTACGTCCGCTTTCCCATAAGAAGCCACTTTACGGAGATGGACGTGATCCTGTGCGATCCCGTTTCTGCAGAAGAGGCCCTGGTCACGCAGTTTCCAGACCAGTACATGCATCTTGTGAGGGACGCTGTTGATGAGGGGGCCGACGGTAAAAAGGAGGGCGGTAAAAAGGTGCCTCCCGCCGGATTCGACAGGTGTGCGGCCATGCTCAAGCGTAAAAAAGAGATTGCAGGGCTTATCCATGGGGTGGCCTTTGCGGATTCGGGAACCAGTCTGACGTTTGCCTTGGGAAAGGCATTGCAGGACAGAATGAAAGTAGCGGATGTTAAAACCGCTGATTCAATGGATCTCGCCTTCAGCACCATCAAAACCTGGGAAAGCATGAAATCCTTCAAGGAGTGCGGCACCAGGGTGCTCTCGTATGCCAAGGGCGACCACAAAGTAGATACCGTGCGGAGCGCGCTAAAAAAGAGTTATTTGGGGAAGGGGTTTCTCACGACCGGGCAGGAGATTGAGCATTTTGATGCCACCGTGGCTTCGAAAATAAGCAAGAGGGTTTTTCGGTTTGACCTTCCCAAGGCGAGTCAGCATATTTTGACGCCCATCAATCGGCTGATGAAGCCGGTTGAGATCGCGTCGAGCATCTCCAGTGCCATCGGAAGCCTTAAGGATTATTCATCCGCGTCCCACTCCCTTGAGGTGTCGGTGGATCAGTACCAGAACATAGTGCGGGATTATTTCAACAGGACCTTTTTCATCGATCAGGAAGAGGAGAAGGGCGGGGAGACGTTTTTTGCGGAAGAGTCCATGGAGCAGGTGTTTTACGACAGTGACCTGTTTGAGGTAACCGCCCAGTACAAGGGGCCGGTGGACACGGCGGTTGGGTACCTCCTTGCTCACCGGGACGACGTGTCGCGGGTTGTGTTTGTCAAGGGGTATACGGACTCCACGGCATCGGCGGCCCATAACCTGGAGCTTTCGTTCAGTCGGGCATCCGGGGTGAAGCAGGCCATGGTTGAGGAACTCCGCAGCCGCAAAGACGCCGGTGAAAAGCTTCACCTGAATGCTCTCTCCGATCGCATCCTCACGTTGGGGTACGGAGAAAAATACGCGGGTCAGGACACAGGGGACGAATCCAAGAAAGCGGCCAACAGGCGGTCTGATATCCATTTGGGTGTGGGGGCCTGGTCCCAGGGTGGATTCCGTGAGGGCATGGAGTATCTTGAAAAGCAGAGAAAACTCACCGTTGCCAACATGCTGGGTATGGATAAGGCCCGGAAGAAGTCGCTGTTGGCCATTTTTGATGCGGCTTTGGGCGTTGCATCCGTTGTGCCGTTGACAGCAGCCCCTGCCCTTTTCCTTGCGGCGAGCTTGGAACTGGGCAAGGCAGGGCTTCAACTTTACGACAACGCCTTTACCGTTGTGGACAACTGGATGTTTGACGGGTTGATGAAAAGGATCAAAACCCTGGAAAAGGAACTTCAGTCGTTTACCAAGAACTCCCACGGAAATACCCTTCTCATCATTGATGAGAAGGTGACAACCACAAATTTATCCGCCGATGAGTTCGTTGAGAGCATCGATTTGATGGACACCAATTTTCGTATCCGTTCCGAAGCTGTTGCCGGGTTATTCAATCTCCTCTACAGGGCACAGCTGTCGGCCTGTGAAAAGTACTGGCGGGATACCGGTGAAAACCCGAAAGAGTCCCCCATTGAACGGGTTCAGCATGAACTTCGAAAGAACCGGGTTGCCGAATACATCGCCAATTTTATCTTAAACGACGGGTGGTCCTTTCCCCTGGAGCGCCATGAACGCTCATCCCTGGCCGAGTTCTGGCAGCTTGCCGTGAACACAAAAGGCGTTGAGCAGGACGAAGAAGGTGTGCTGTCCGTTAGTTACAGGGGGAATTTCTTTCTTGATAAGGATTTTTTCTTTCTTGGTGAGGGGCTCACCATGGGGCATGTCAGCTCCCCTCCCGGGAATGACGGTACACCGGATGAGCAGGCGGAGGCCCTCTCTTTTAAGGGGCGTTACAGGGGCGGAACCCCTTATATAACCGCATCCTACCGGATTGCCCACGGGGTGCGCCGGCTGGACCATGTGGTGTCTGATTTCCAGAAAAATTTTCCGATACACACCATGGATTCAAAGGATGTCAAACGACTATCTGAGATGTTTGCACCCACACGTGCCGGTGAATACGGTGAGGATATCTATGAATACATGAACATCTACACCCGGCGACGTGAACAGAAAAAAGATGAAGACTGGGTACCCATGGCAACGCGGCGCCGTAGGAGTGTCTACACCAATTTGCACATGCCCGACGGATCGCCCATGGATGAGAAATATCATTTTGATGCCCTGAGCCCCTTTGATCAGGTGCGGGTGATCGTGGTGCTGAAAAAGGAGTATGCCTTAACCTGCACAGCCTCCATCCAGCTCCACAGGTGGGATGAGAACAGAGCAGGCATTAAGTTTAAAACCATCATGCGCCCCCTGACCAAGGCTGAGCTTATCACCGATGAGGAGAAAGCCTTTGAAGGCCGCATCGGATTTGTGTTTGAGCCGTTTTACCAACTGGCGTCCCAGACCGTCCGTGGCATCAAGCCCATGGCAGGGTTCTCAATGAATCTGATGCCCATGTTTCTGTACGAGGCCATGGGATTGCTGGCGAATGTTCCGTATTATCTGACGGTCATGGTTGCCCATGCACCGAGAAGCAGACGGGTGATCTGTTATCCGGAAAGCCATGATGACTTCACGTCGATGATGGAAAAAGGCAGTAGCGACGACGGGTGCTTCCATTTGACCGTTGACCCTGACAGAGCGCATGTCATCGACCCCGCATGTCTCTCTGTTCTTGAGAAGAAGATGTATGGGGATGCCGGGTATAAAACAAACGGCGACGGGCATTACCTTGTGAAAGACGAAGACCTGTTCCTGGAAAAGGATTTCCTCAACTCTCTTACTTCTTCGGATGCGTATCCCACACTGATGGAAGACGATATCCATGCAACAATCCTTATCAAAGTTGGGGACAGTGACTGGATGAACGGGCATATGCTTTTCCGCGACGATGGAAAGGGTGACACCAACCTCACATTGGGTGATTTTACATGGGATCAGTCTGTGGAGTTCATGGTGATTGCTTCCTGTGAAAAGGTGACAGAGTCAGCCAAGGAAAACTATGAAAAGAGGGGCTTCGACTGGAAGTCCATCCCCGCAACCATTACCCTTTTTCAGGACAGTGCTTTCAATAATATCCAGGGCCCCACGTATCAAAGCATAGGGAATATGAAGTATTTAGGCGAGGCAACCATGCGGCGAAATGACATTGAGTTCACCAACGCCTACACGGGCAAGGAAAAGAAAAACGCTTCCTTTAACGAGCTCATTTCCTGGTTTGAAACACCCTCCAAGCAGATACACGCCGGAGCGCTTATGGGCTCTTGGGTGACCCTCCGTAAAAAAGATAGCGTTGACCTGACAGTAACCAAAGAGGACTTTTGTTTTAACGCGACCAAGTACGGCGAAAAGAGGGATGTTTTTGCAGCCCGGTTTAAGATGCACTACACCTCACTCCATGGTGTGCATATCAATGGGATTCGTCCCTTCGGAAAGATGATAAAGCCCGGAAAGCACTATAAGTATTTTATGGAAGTAAGCACGCCGGACAAGTCTGGTCTTCAATGTGAGCGATGCAAGATTAATAACAGGGCTTGGATGACGTGCACATTCAAATTCCCTGCACCCAGCAACTACAATACCCCAGATGACAAGAAGGCCCCGTGGAACCGTGTCCCCAGCCCGGCCAAGCCCCTTTTGTATGAGCAGGAGCCGTTGACCGTGAAAGAGTGGATCACGGATTACAGCCAGGTGATCAAACCGGTGAGGCGGGCCGGATGCATGGAACCCATTGATCCGTCTTGATGGAAACCTGAGCAGTAATCCGTTTTAACAGCTCATTTTGTATAACGTGTGCCGATCAGCGTCGATAACCCGGTTTGTAGCCTTTGATGGCGCAAAGGCAAGCCTCATCCATTGGGGTGGTGACGCCCTTGGCACCGTGCCCATGGGCCTTCGCAGCGAAGATGGGCACGCTCCGCTTTGCCCATCCTACGGGTCGCCACCCGACGACCGGTGGCGAGAATCCGAGACCCTGTAGGATGGGCAAAGGCAAAGTCGCATCCATTCGGGTGGTGACACCTTTTGTGCCGTGCCCATCGAACGTGACGAATTTCCTGTTGAGATAAAAATAGATGCAATCTTGATGGTCTTTCCCGCCTTTAACACCTCGCATTTATGCCACCTTACGACATCTCCGGTAATTTAAAATTAGAGAAATCGCCCTTGAAGGCCCGGCTTGTTTTGTATTAAGTTTATATGATGCATTCAAATGGTCGGGGACCCCGGCTCGGCTCGGGACCGAGTGGGGGAGGGACAGGTGCTTTTTTACGGGTAGGTATCGGTGGGGGCGTTATGTTTCATCAAGGGTTTTTAAAGGCAACGGCCGGGCTTGCCCTCTATCTGACATGGCTCAATGCCATACCCCTTGAAGGTGTGCTGCTGCCATCGTGGGCCGATTCTCTGCATGTGTACCATTTCCTGTCTGTTCACACAGTGGCCCTTTTTCTTTGCTCACGGCTCTCTTCTTCACTTTTGAATGCTGTGTCTCAATACGCCTTTCTGCTGCTTGGGGTGCTCAGTGCCTCTCTTCTGGCGGTTACCTCCCACACCGCTATTCTGTTTATGGCCATGGGCATCGTCTCCGCACCCCTTGTGGTGGGGGTGATGAACACCTTGAGGGCCGCCCCGCAACCCCTGTTTGCATCAGCCTTTGCCTGCGTCGCAGGCAACCTGATCCCCTTGTCCGTCTACTGGCTTCCGGTGGCCTTACCCGCGAAGCTCGGGGGCATGAGCGTGGTACTGTTTATCGCCGGGCTCTGGATGCAGGGGACCATCTCATTTTCACATGTCCGTTTTAAGCCCACGGCCCCGGCTCCAACCCTGTGGGCGCGTCCCTTTTTGGCGGTGTACCTGTTGTTCTCCGTTTTTTATGTCACCGGAGGACTCATGCACGGGTACCTCGCCCCAGCCCTTGCCGAGGCCGGGGACACGAGCCACCTCTATACCCTGGCCTACTTGGTAATGCTGCCCCTTACCGTTGTTATACTGAAAAAGTCCCATGACGCAGCCATCTACCTTGCCGTGATCCTGGGGATCGTGGCGTTTTCCATGGTGGCCTTCAACGCCCTTCTCCTGCTTCAGATAGGGATGTTCGCAAGTTATGCATCCTTCGGGGTCTTTGATCTGCTGGTCATTGCCCTGGTTATTGCCCCAAGGCGGACTCTGGCCGAACAGTTCTGTATGATGGGGTCCATGTGCGGGGGGATTTTTCTGGGCAGCCTCATCGTGTCCCTTTTCAGCCCTTATCTCTCTATTCTTATGGTGGTGGCCAACGTGGTGCTGGTGCTCACCCTGGCCCTTTTTTCCCATCTGAAGATCCAGGTCCTGGTCCATCGCCACGGGAGCGGAACCGGACCAGAAACCTGTCTCTGTGCTGTCGGATCTCCTGCCCAAAGGAATGTTAAAGCGCATCTCCGATAAGGAGAAGGCTGTGCTTTCCCATGTGGTGGCAGGCAAGACTTACAAAGAGGCCGCCGAGATTGAGGGCATCGCCGAATCCACTGTGAAAACCTACATGCAGCGCCTTTTCCAGAAGTTCGATTGCAAGAATCGCAAGGAACTTCTGGAAAAGGTATATGCCTACGGAGCCTCTTCAGAGGAGAACTCCTGCGCCCCCAAATCTATGGATTTGTCCTGAATCCCATATGAAAACCGAAGTTGTGATCGGCATCGCCTTCCTTTTCATCCACCCAAAGGAAAATTCCTTCGTGGGGATATACCCCGAAAACCCCTTCTTCGCGCGTTGCGCCGCTCATTTTGTAAAAGACCCCGTCTTCGCATTGGATTGTTGCCCCGTTGATGAGGCTTCCTAATGTGAGTGCCCCGGTTGTATCGGTTTGTCTTCCAATCAACATCATATTGCGGTGCCCTGTAAAGCTGTTGGATCCCGTGTTGATGACAAAGCCCGGGGTGATGAAATCCGCCATGGTGTTGACATTGGTGTCCGTGAAATCCGGAAAGGGTTCCGTGGGTTGTTTCACCAGCAAGGTGACCCCCGGGTCGTCCGGGGAGGCATGGGGCGCCACAAGGATGGTTCCCTCGCATGTCGGAAAGACGGTCAGGCCGTTGGGGCCGGAAAGGGTCCCGTCTGCGCCGTAGGCAAGGGTGGCTGGGGTGCCATCATCGTCGTAAGCGGCTTCTTTGTTGTTGGCGTCCCAGGTAAAATGAAGGTCCGTGGGCCAGCTGTCGGTCTCGAATTCCCCGGTGTTGTTGCGCGTGAAATACATCATAGCGTAGTCTCCGTCGATGGCGGGCGTTTCCGTGCTTTTTTTGATGAAAAAGACCATGCCCGTGTCCCCGTCATTCGGGGAAACATCGCTGAGGACCATGAGGGACTTGTCCGTGTTACAAGCCCCCTCTACACCGGCTTCACCATCAACTTTTAAGATGCCTGTGTCAGAGAGGGAATAGTCATAGACCGTGCTGCCAACATCTCCGTTGTTGGTCTGTGAGATGGTGAGGGTGACGTATCCGTCCGCAATAAACCGGGCTGAGCCCCAGTTGACCTCCGAGGTCTCGTCGGTGGTGGCTGTGTTGAAGTCCACCACATGGTAATCATAGCCGTATACTTTATCTGTCAGCTCAGGCAAGTTGTTCATGTTTAAGGGCGTGGTCAACGTGGCTCCGTTGGTGTCCAGGGTTGCCTCCACAATCACCTGGTCCGATGTGGACTTCAGGGTCAGGGTCCCGGACGCCCCGTCGATCTCAACCCGTACAGCGTCCAAAAGAGCGTCAATGCCACGGCTGTTGGCTTGGAATTCACCGCAGATAAGATCCATGTCCTTGGCGCCGTATGCCTCCAGAAGGGGGGCCATGACCGCCTTGAGTTCATTTTGTGCCTTGGTGATCTTCGCTGCCGTCACGGTTGACAGCTGGTTCATAATGGTTGCGGGGTCGGCCCCGCCCAGAAGCGCCGAGGTGATGGCCCCGGTCAACGGTGTGATGTTGATGCACCCGAAGTCCATGGAGACCGAATAGAACGTGTCTCCATTGCCGTCGGTTACCTCCACGGCAAAAGGCGGGGTGAGATCATTGCCGGTGATGCTGTATTTTCCATTCCCGTCGGTTTTGGCGGCCAGGCGTTTCCCGGTGCTGTCCACAAGGATCACATTTGCATTGGCCATGGCAGCCCCTTTGGCTGCCACACCGGTGATGGTGCTTGACGTCGCTGGCGTGCTGACCGGGTTGTCGCTGTCTCCGCAGGCCACGAGGGTAAGGGCCATCAACACCATCAGCAGCCTCTTCATCCAGTTTGTCTTCCCGTGAATCTTCATAAACGTACCTCTCCAGTTGTCGGGTTTGTCTGTGTGGCTCCATGACCTTTGGAGACACCCTCAGTCAGGGCGACGATCCTTCGCCCGTATCAGGCATGCCCCATCCGTGGGTAACCTATGGGATCAGATTTCACGTTTTTAAGAAGAGGGTAAAGTCGTCCCACTGTAAACCGACATGATTTTATGTCGTCCCTGATGTCGTCTTGTGTTTAAAATCAATAGTTTGAACAGAGGTGTGATGAGGCGCCTAACGGCCTTTATGCTGGTGTGGAGAAAGGATGCAAACCTTGGTACCGGCCACATATATTGGGTTGAGAGAGACGTTAACACCAATTTGATCATGGCTTTGGGAATGTACGGCAACCCGCGCAACGATGGGCACGCTCCGCTTTGCCCATCCTACGGGCTGACACATGGTGACCAATGGCGATAAGTCGAGGACATGTAGGATGGGCAAAGGCAAGCCCACCCCATGGGGGTGACGACATCCTCGGCGCCGTGCCCATCATGTGTAATGAAGATATCCATGCTGTGTGGGGAACTCAAATTCATGATGGCTGGGGGAATGTACGGCACCCGCGCAACGATGGGCACGCTCCGCTTTGCCCATCCTACGGGGTGACATATGGCGACCAATGGCGATAAGCCGAGAGCATGTAGGGTGGGCAAAGGCAAGCCCGCCCCATTGGAGTGGCGACACACCTGGCGCCGTGCCCATCACGTACACCGAAGATATCCATGCTGTGTAAGGAACCCAAATTCATGATGGCTGGGGGAATGTACGGTACCCGCGCAACGATGGGCACGCTCCGCTTTGCCCATCCTACGGGGTGACATATGGCGACCAACGGCGATAAGCCGAGAGCATGTAGGATGGGCAAAGGCAAGCCCGTCCCATTGGAGTGGCGACACACCTGGCGCCGTGCCCATCAAGTGCACCGAAGATATCCATGCTGTGTGGGTAACCCAATTTCATGATGGCTTTGGCAATGTACGGCAACCCGCGCAACGATGGGCACGCTGCGCTTTGCCCATCCTACGGGGTGACATATGGCAACCAATGGCGATAAGCCGAGAACATGTAGGATGGCCCGCTCCATTGGAATGGCGACACCCTCGGCGCCGTGCCCATCGCGTGCAGCGATGAACCCCTCAAAGGAACGAGGTCCATCTCCACCATGGAGCGCCGCACTCCCGTGCGGCTTTTTTATGTTTTGGACTTACCTTTTCTCTTTAAACCCCGACCCATGGAAAACCCGAACCGGGTTACCCCGCTCAAGGGTGGTGTGGCTTTCCCATTGGGCGTGCTGGGCGGCCATGCTTGCCTGGTCGTTTCTTGCTTGAAGCAGCGCTTTCAGCCGGGCCAGGGCAAGCCTTTTGTTGAGGTGCTGGGACCGCTCTTCCTGGGCCACGGCCACCAGCCGGGAGGGGAGGTGAGTGATACGAATCGCCGTGTTGGATGTGTTGACGTGTTGCCCACCGGGACCCGAAGCCCTCATGGTGTCGATTCTCAGGTCTTTATCCCGGAAATCCGTCTCTTCAGGGGGCGTGACAGCATAAATACCCACAAACCAGTTTTTCCGCTTGTGCCCGGGCCGGAAAGGGCTCTGCCCGATCCATTGAATGGTTCCGGCCCAGGAGGCGACAAACCCTTCAATGTCCGGGCCATCCAGGGAGAGGAGGGCCGACTTCAGGGTGCCGGGCCGTGGCCCCGGGATTGTTTCCAGGGTGACGACCTTGATATGGCGCGCCCTGGCATCGCCGGAAAACCGTTTCATTACATGGTGGGCGGCGTAGCAGCACTCTGCCGGGCCTTTGCCTGCGGTGATCTGTATCCAGGTGCTCATGCCTGCACCTCCCGGGTCTTGTATGTGATGAGGGGCTTCAGGGTGGCCACAACGGTGATGAGGCCCGCCTCCAGCATGTCCTGTATAACCACGTCGATGTTTTTGTAAGCCTGGGGTGCTTCTTCGTAAAGCAGGGCTCTGTTCTTGCAGATCACCCGGCTTCCCAGGGCGGTCTGCGTAAGGGCCTCCAGAGTGTACCTGTTTTGGAGGCGGCCTTTGCTTTCACTTCGTTTCCATTTTCGGCCTGCGCCGTGGGCCAGGGAAAACCCGTGCATCTCGTTGGGAGCTGTGGGGAACACAAGGTAACTCAGGCTGCCCCGGGAGCCCGGGATCACCACCAGCCCCTGGTCGGACGGGGCTGCGCCTTTGCGGTGGAGCCAACCGGCTTGTCCCTGGATGGTCTGGGGTGTGAGGCTGTTGTGGCAGATATCAAGGATGCGATCTCCCCGTGTGCCCAGGGCAGATAAGAACCGATGGGCAATGATGGCTCGATTGACGCGCGCCCAGGCCAGGGCGTGGTCGTGCTGCCGAAGGTAGGCCGCGGCTTCTTCTGACCCTTCTTCAAGGCCGTTGTTTCTGTACACAGCCACATGGCGCCTCAGAATGGATTCCCCAAGGCCCCGCGAACCGCTGTGAACCAGCAGCATCAGTGCGCCTTTGGACAAGCCTGCCTTATGGAAAAGTGCGTCGTTTTCAATGGTATTGACGGTCTGCAATTCGGCAAAATGGTTTCCGCCGCCGATGGTGCCCAGGGCCGGGTCCCATTCGCCTTGCGTCAGGCGCTCTTCATCAAGAAAAGGCGCGGGGTCTCCGTTCCACGGTGCATCCAGCCCGGTTAGTTTTTTAACCCAGCGATCCCGTTTGATTTTGGTGTGCTTCAGGTCGGTTTGCCACAGCCCCATGCCGCATCCGATATCGTTGCCGATGAGGAAGGGGTAGAGGGTGGTGAGGGTGAAAAAGGCCGCCCCCACAGGGGTTCCTTTTCCAGGGTGAAGGTCCGGCAGGCCAATGGCCATCTTCATGCCGGGAAGTGTTGCGGTGGTGTTCAGCTGCTGAAGGGCAGCCCCTTCAATCCAGTTTTTTTCGGAGGCGATGACACGAATGATCGCCGATGTCTCTGATGTGCCCATGGGACTCCATAGTATTTTTTTGAACGCTTTGTTTCATTGGGTCGATTTGCCGTATGGTGTTGACTCGATCTGCATGCATCGTCATAAGACCTCCTTTTTCGATAAAATCGATGTGAATGATTTGTGGGTGAGTGGGGGCAACAGGGTCGCTGACCAGCGTTGTCTCCGGTTTTCTCCGATGGGCCTGCAACCCATGTGGGCGCGACATTACGTTATTATCACATGTTTTTCAACGAAATAGAGCGCGTTACCCCACGCATGATGCCCGTTTGTTGCCTCCCCCCGCTTTTCCTATCACCTATCACCTATATTACCTGTGACCTGTCTTGTTCTCTTTCATCCGTCCCTGTTCTTCCCGGTAAATCGCCACAATCCGGTCGATTTTCTCGTATTGGCGCGCCAGAAGATCCTCGGCGATGGTTCGGATGCCCCATTTTTTGAAATCGATCTGCAGGCCGTTGCCGCCGGGGTCTTCGGCATCGTCCAGCTCGCTGAAAAAAACACCCACGGATGTCAGCAGGCGGTGGATATCTTTGATGGCATCGCAAAGTTCCGGGATCTCTTTCCCGGAAAACATGGGTGAGGTCATGACAGGCCTTCTTGGTGTATGGTGATTAAGCATGTTTGGGTAGGGTGCATTCTATGCACCAGAACCGTTGCCTGGTATTCACCCGGATAAGGGGACTCATGAAGGGCGTCTCTCCATCCATTCTATGCTGTGACGCCCGGCTTGGACGAGCCAGGGTTCCCCCCGAGAATGCGCGCAACCGTGGCATCTTGCTCATTTCCTTCTTCTGAAAAGAGGAAATCAACGCATCGCGTGAGGAAAATGAGTGGATGTCCAGGCACGACATATCAATGCGTACCCATGGGCAAAGGGTGCGAACGAAAAGTGCCTCTTCGGTGAGGACAGGCGCAGGAGACCCGTGGAACGCCAATAGTGACGGGCCTGAAAGAGATCGTACAGAGATCCGAAGAGGCGCTTCCCCCTCCCGTTAATCAGGATCGCACGCCTTTAGCGGCCATCTGTTGCGACACACATGTGGTGTGAAAAGGTGCGGGTTACCGCGTGATGAGGAAAATACGACTTGAAAAGGGGGTGGGTGTGGTGTAAAAAACCGTGTAGCCATGACGACCTCCCAGTAAGGTTGTTTTGGTCAGGCCTGGCAGGATGTTAGCGCATCCTGTCGGGTCGCTCTTCATTGCGTCAATAACTAGTTATTACCACCCACGATAGATTCATCCTTTCAAGATGTCAATGCTTTTTATCTGAAAAATCCCCATATTGTTTCAAATTGGTATGAAAAAGCCTGGAAAACAGCTTTCTGATGGCGATGTTTGTGATCTCTGGTTACGGATTGGGATTAGAAAGCCCTACGCATCAGGCTTCGACAGAAATTTTTGCCCTCAATGCAAAGCCAGGCTCCGCCAGATGCTCAGCAACCTTTACCTCTGTCGATTACAGCTTTTAACCCTGGGTATGCCATTCAATCGTGTGTAATTGATTCCTAAATTAGTCCATTTTGGAAAAAAGTTACCACATAAAACAACGATAGCCCTGAATTAGAACATAAAAATTTGTTTTATTTGAAAAAGCATGGCACAAGGAACATATTGATCTAAAAAGCAGGATGTTGCCTATTTTTGTCATGTTTCTGTAGCTACCCGAAATAGGGTTTGTTATGTCATATACTGATCTCTGATTTTCATTTAGGCTGAAAGGATTTGGTCTTGTTGTGAGTTTCGCCTGGAACTTTTTCCAAAAGTGGCGTCTCAATTATATAGAGACACGTGAATTCGTGGACGTAAATATTCAAGTAAAAAGTGAGGCTTGCTGGGGGCACCCTTGAATATGAATTGTAAAAGGATTTTGTATGCTCGTTTATTCAACATCAAAGAAACGTTTTATATCCGATGTATTATCAAATTGTATTGAAGATAAAATTTTAGCTGCATTTAAAAATAACTTTGGATACGGTACAAGCAAGAATGAAATTTTATCATGGAAAAATTCGCTGGTTTACATGAATAATGTTCTTGCATTGTCTTCAATACCTGATGATGCAGGTGTTTCAATTGAGTATAGAATTCCTCAGTCATCGAAGCGAATTGATTTTATTTTAACGGGTAGAGATCAAGATCGTAAGGATTCTGTTGTAATTGTAGAGCTGAAGCAGTGGGAAAATGCTTTATTAAGCTCCAAGGATGGCGTGGTTGAGACCTTTTTGAATAAAGGTGTTAGAGATGTTGAACATCCCTCTTATCAAGCGTGGACATATGCTGCATTACTTCATGATTTTAATGAAACAGTTCGTGATGAAAATATTAAGTTAAGGCCTTGTGCTTATCTTCATAATTGCACCAGTTATGATGTGATCAAAAATTCACACTATGCCGAGTATATAAAAAAAGCACCTGTTTTTTTGAAGTATGATGCAGAGTTGCTCGCATCTTGGATAGAGAGGTATGTTAAGTACGGCGATGCAGGAAGGATAATGTATCGTATCGAAAATGGAAAAATTAGTCCATCAAAGCATTTAGCTGAAAAACTTGACTCTATGCTAAGGGGAAATGCTGAATTTATAATGATTGACGATCAAAAAATTGTATATGAAACGGTTTTGGAGTTGTCAAAAAACGCGACTGGTGAACAAAAATCGGTTCTGATAATTGAAGGAGGACCAGGAACGGGTAAGTCTGTTGTTGCCATTAATCTTCTAGTCGAACTTACTAATCAAAAGAAGATGGTTCAGTACGTCACGAAGAATGCAGCTCCGAGAGCTGTTTATTCTAGCAAATTGAAAGGCTCTTTAAAAAAAAATTACATAGATAACATGTTCAAAGGCTCTGGCTCGTATACAAAAAGTCAAACTAATGAATTGGATGTTTTAGTTGTAGACGAAGCTCATCGGCTGAATGCTAAATCTGGAATGTATCAAAACCTTGGTGAGAATCAAATTAAGGAAATAATCAATGCGGCAAAGGTGAGCGTTTTTTTTATTGATGAAAATCAAAGGGTCACGTTTAAAGATATCGGTTGTAATGCGGAGATCATACGTTGGGCGCAACGCCTTGGTGCAAGTGTACGCTCTTTAAAGTTAAGCTCTCAATTCAGGTGTAATGGATCGGATGGGTATTTAGCGTGGATAGATAATGCTCTTCAAATACAAGAGACAGCAAATACAAATATTTCTGAATTAAATTATGAAATTGAAGTGTTAGACTCGCCGGTTGTTTTAAGAGATATAATATTTAGGAAGAATAAATTTACGAATAAAGCAAGACTTGTAGCTGGTTATTGTTGGAATTGGATTTCAAAAAGATCCTCTGTCGAGGAATATGATATTTCATTTCCTGAATATGATTTTGCTATGAAGTGGAACTTGGCTACGGATGGAAATTTATGGCTTATTAAGCCCGAATCGGTTAGCGAAATTGGATGTATTCATACTTGCCAGGGACTTGAACTTGATTATATAGGAGTGATCATAGGACCAGATTTAGTTGTTCGCAATGGTGAAGTGATTGCAAGGCCAGAATATCGTGCTAAAACAGATGCTTCACTAAGGGGCTATAAAAAACTTAAGAAAAAGGACCCTGAATCTGCGAATAAACAAGCTTCAGAAATCATAAAGAATACTTATAGAACGTTAATGACACGAGGCCAAAAAGGGTGCTATATTTATTGCACAGATCAAGAGACGTCCACCTATTTTCAGAATCTTATTCATCATGAATGTGTCATGGATGAACTCAAATCGACGGACATAATTGACTTATATCCTGGATTAAACCTTCCTATTTTAGCAGATAATGAAGTTTTTAAGAATACTAATGCAGTACCTGTTTACGACTTAAAGGCTGCTGCAGGTTTGTTTAGTGGGAATCAAGTCGTTCGTGACTATTGTTGGGTTTTGCTTCCAGATTATATAAAGCCGAATTCAGATTACTTTGTTTTACAGGTTGTTGGCGAATCTATGAACAAACGTATTCCTAACAAATCATGGTGTCTATTCAAAAAAGGTCCGGTGGGAAGTAGGCAAGGGAAAATTGTTTTGGTTCAGCATCAAGATATATTTGATGAAGATCTTGGTGGGCAATATACAGTAAAGCGTTACTCCAGTGAAAAAATAGTAAGTGAAGATGGGGCATGGTTTCATTCAAAGATAACTCTTAAGCCAGAAACAACAGTATTTGGGTATGATGAAATTGTTATTGATAGTAATGACTTTGATGAAATAAATATAATTGCTGAGTTTGTGTGTGTGATAAGTTGATATATTTTGGCGCATAAGTGTTTATGCAGTACTTTTCTGTCTTTATGTGAGACTATGAAGAAGAATAGATAAATAGAAGATGTTATAGCGATGAAAACAGCACGAATCAAAGAGCCGTACCGGAGCGCCGCACTCCTGTGCGGCTTTTTTGTGCCGACGGTTATGCCGCACAGAGTGCGGCGCTCCAAGGATATTGTTCCCTTCGTCAAAGGATGCCGGTTTCCGATTACCCAATTTTTATCTACATGACCTGCTGTGGTGGCGCTTTTATGTGCTGCATAGTACGTTTGTATTGTTATTTTGGTTTCGGTGCCTTGCGATCATCGGGTTTGTTGGTCTTGTCGCTGGATACGATTGCTATCGATGAGTCAAGTCGGGGCGCTTTGTCGGGCTGCGAGGTGCCCTTTGAGGTGATGAATGGCGTGGGAGATTGGGTAACGATGGGCACGCTTCGCTTTGCCCATCCTACGTATGACGCACGGCGACCGGTGGCGATGGTTCGCAGCCTGCATGCCCCTTGCGCTGTCGGCCCTGTCTGTTTTATTGTGTTTCCGTCTTCTTTCTTTTCGATTTTGCTTCAGGGAGGTTGCCTGTGTCCAATCTGATTCCCATGGCCATTGCGTATGATTTTGACGGAACCCTGTCTCCGGGGAACATGCAAGAGTATGACTTTATTCCGAGGCTGAAGGTGGCGTCCCGGGATTTCTGGGCGGAGGTGGATGCGTATGCCCGGGAGCAGGATGCCGACCAGATCCTTGCGTATATGGGGCTGATGCTCAAAAAAGCCCGGCAGCATGAGGTGCCGGTAAGGCGGGAAGATTTTCATGCTTTCGGGGCGGGCATCGAGCTGTTTGACGGGGTGGAAGGGTGGTTTGATCGCATCAACACTTACGGGGCGGAGAAGGGGGTGAAGGTGTGCCACTACATTGTCTCGTCCGGGCTGCGGGAGATGATCCGCGGGACGGTGATCGCGGAGTGCTTTGACGCCATCTTTGCCTCGGGGTTCATGTACGACCACCACGGCATTGCAAGCTGGCCGGCCCTGGCCGTGAATTACACCACCAAGACGCAATACCTTTTTCGCATCAACAAAGGGAGCCTGGATGTCTATGACAACTCCCTCATCAACAAGCGCATGCCCCGGGAAGACCGGGTGGTTCCCTTTTCCAACATGATTTTTATCGGAGACGGGGAGACGGATATTCCGTGCATGCGGGTGGTGACAAGCATGGGAGGAAATGCCATCGCGGCCTATGCGCCGGGGAGCAACGGAGCAAAGAGTCGGGCCGCCGGACTGGTGGACGACGGGCGCGCCACCCTTATTGCCCCGGCAGATTACACGGACGGCAGCCCCATGGATCAGAGCGTCAAGGCCATGGTGGACAAGGTCGCGGAAAATGGGAATGTGAAAGCCGTGGGGATAAAACAGGCTGATGAGTAAGAATTTGTGAGGAGCCTCCGGCAGGGGCGCCGGAGGCTTGAAAGGATCGGGTGGGCCCGTCAGGGCAGGTAGAGCAGCTCCCGGTTCAGGTCGTAGGTCCATTCCGCCCCGGCGTTTTTCCAACCGTTTACTGTGCGTTTGCCGTAGTCTTCATGGCCCGTCTCTTTGAGGGTGTCTCCTTCAAATCCATCCACAATGTTGTAGACCTGGGTATACCCCTCTTTGGCCAGGATATTGACGGCCATGGCGCTGCGCCCGCCGGACCGGCAAAGGACAAGGAGTCGTGTTTCCGGAGGGTAGACTTTTTTGACCTGCTCAACGAAATCGGGGTTGGCGGACATGGTGATACGCTCGCGAATGGGTTCCATGAGCATCACGGGAATGTTGCGGGCCATGGGGGGGTGGCCGACGAGCATGTACTCTTCCTGGGTACGGACATCAAGGATTCTTGTGGCTTCGGGGTGTTTCTGCCATTCGGCCCAGGCGTCTGCAGCTGTGATGTAAAGGCCCAGGCTCGTCTGTTTCATCAGGGGAACCGAAGGCGGCTCGGCAAAAGCCCCTCCGGCTGGGATCACCGTCAAAAGAACGAAGGTGATGACATACATGAGTCGTTGGCGCATGGGAACTCCTGTTGCTGTAATCAAGCGAGGTACAGGGCCGTTGGCCCCGTGCCTTTTTATTTCATGGGTTGTTTTTCTTTTAAAACGACTCATTGTGGGGGATCGCTGCGTTGGTGTCAAGACGATATTTCCGACCATTTTGATATGAAATGCGGCGTCGTACACAGCACAACTCCGCTGGTCCGTCTCTGCTATTTGTCAGCATACGACGCCGCCAGCTCCTCCATCCACTTGCGAGACAATTCTTTTTCAAATCCGGGCCACACGTTTTCACGGACGTAGTCGGCCATGGCGCGGAGCTCATGCCTTGAAAATTCATTGACCGTGATGCCGGCCTCCGTCATTTTTTTTCGGTAGGAGACCTCCTCCTGCTCGGCAATCTCAAAACTCTTGAGGCTTTCGGCTGCAAAGGCTTCAGCCACCACCTTCCTGTCTGCCTGGCTGAAGGAACGGAAGATCTTGGTGCTCATGATGTACTGGGAGTTCACAACGTTCGAGTTCAGCTGGTAGTAGGTGGTGATGGCATCACGGAATCCCGTGTAGGTGAGGCGGGGAGGGCCGCCGACCCATCCATCCACCACGCCGGCTTTAAGGGCTGCAAGGACATCCGTGTAGGGCAGGGCAGTGGTTCGAAACCCCAGGGCCTCCATGCCTGTTTTGACCGTAGCAGAGTCGGAGATACTGACAACAACCCCCTTGTCTGTGTCCTGGCACGGGTCCTGCCTCCGGTTGTTCCTGCCCCCATGAACCCTTCAATGTAATAGCCGAAGAGGGTGACGTTTTTTTTGTCGAGGAGTTTCCCGACCTGTGTGGGGATAAAGGCGTCCTGGGCAAAGACGTTTTTGAGGTCCCCGTAGCCCCGCGCGATATAGGGCAGGTTGCCGGTCCCCAGCCTGGGATCGTCCTGGGCGGGAATCCAGATATGTGCAGCGTCGATGGAGCCGTTTTGGACGCCTTTGAACACCTGCCCCGGGTCACCCAGCTGGCTGTCCGGAAAGACGGTAATGTTCACCCTGCCTTCGGTCCCTTTTTCTACAGCCTCTTCAATACGCAGGGCAGCCGCGTGGGCCGGATGGTCTTCAGGGTACTGGGTGGCCATGCGAAGGGTCACGGGTTTGGTGTCCTCGGGTGTGTCGGAACTCTCTTTGCCGCATCCCGCAGCAAGTCCCAGGGCCAGGAGGACCGCTGCCGCCGTGGTGAAAAATCTGTTCATGGAAAGGTGCTCCTTTGCGGGGGTTCATCCATAAAACAAACGGGTTTACCGCCATGGCCAAGCAGGGGCTCATGGGGTCGACAGAGGGGACGATCGATAGATAACCGGGCTGTTCCGGATCGGATGGAGGCGCGTTTCGGATGTGATGGATCCGGAGAGAAGAAAGCTTATTTTATCCGGTTTGCGGTGGCAAAATCAACACCGTACCGAAAGGAGGTCATGCCGGGGGATGGCTCGCGGTGTGTCTGCGCAGGCTGGGCGTGCAGGCTCGGGCAATGAGCGTAGCCCCCACTGTAAAGCGAGGGGGCTTTCAATATGCTGAAAAGGCCATCAGGCCTTAATCAAGCTACTGCACGGTTACGTTGACAGCAGCGGGACCTTTCTGGCCCTGCTCGATGTCGAAAGTAACACGGTCGCCTTCATTGAGAGTTCTGAAGCCGCTGGAGTTGATTCCAGAGTGATGTACGAATACATCGGGGCCGTTTTCCTGCTCAATAAAACCAAAACCTTTAGATTCGTTAAACCATTTTACGATTCCATTAGCCATCGTGACGTTTCCTTACTTGGTATGTGTTAATTTTTGTTCGATACTTCAGGGTCTGCCACTTCTTGAAATGGATCTTACCTTAAGATAACGAAACACTAAAGCCTCCGGTGAGGCACTGGAAACGTATAGTCTATGAAAACGTTCGATTGGTCAAGACTTTTTTTAGTTTTTTTAAACAATTGGCATTCTCAGGGGACAAATGGGTTGAAAATAAAAGGCCGTGAGCCCCGGGCCGAAACGGCGGAATTGCTTGATTCTGTAAGTGTTTTTCGCGGGAGGGCCGTATCGGTTGCCGCGGTGTTTCAACCCTGTTGATTTCTGGGGGCCTGTGCCCTGCTGGAAACCGGCTGCCCGTGGGGGCCTCAGGCTTTTAAGCGCTTTTGACCTATTGCAGGAACTTCTTGAATTGTCGTAAACGGCGGTGATAATCTGCCTGTGTTCGCTTTTCAATAACATGATTAACGTAACAATAACGCACGAACAGGAGGATGACGTGAAAACCAACGTATCAGTATTTCTGTGTGCCGTTGCCCTTGGGGCTCTTATGGTTTGCTCAGCGCCCCTTTATGTTATGGCCGATGACGGGAAAAACGCAGCCGTTTCCGAAATGGAGTCCGGGTTTGAGCTGGGCAGCGGAAAGGTCATCACGGCGGAGGTCGTGGGAATCGACTACGCTGATCGTGTGCTCATGCTTTCCGGACCGGATGGCGACGTGGTGCACTATGAGGTGAGTGAGGACGCACGGAATTTCGATCAGATAGATATCGGCGACCGGGTCCGGGTGGAATATTACGGATCGGTGGCCCTGTACCTGGGGGACCACGGGATGAAGCCCGCCACCCGCAGTGGGAGCGTTACCGGCAGGGCGGCCAAAGGGGAAAAGCCTGCAGGGATCCTGGTGGAGACCGTGGATGTCTCTGCCGAGATCGTGGCCATCGACAGGGAAAACCGAAGCGTGACCCTGAAGTTGCCGGACGGCAATGTCATAACCACCCGGGTCGATACCTCGGTGGAAACCTTTGATACCCTAAAGGTGGGCCTCTCCATCCACGCGCGATATACCGAGGCCATTGCTGTGTCCGTGGAAAAATCCTGACGTGGCACGGCCTTTTTGGCATGGTGATGTTACCGATTCGACACATATTGGCGCCCTTTGACCCCATCCTTTGATTCGCCCATGTATTCAGACTGTTGTCAGGAAGCCCCGGCTGGGGTGTGGCGGAATAACCCCAGCCATTGCGATGAACGTGTGTCTCGCAGGGAAATAGCGTTTAGAATAAAAGCGTTCGTTAATTCAGATGGTTAATAAATTACCCCGATGGTTGGCATAACTCCTGAAATGTCGAGTAGTTGTTGGTATTCAATTTCCATAACGAAAGATAAGGGGTACTTATGATCATCGATTTTACGAAGGATGAGTATAAAGCGAAACTGGTATCAGCTGATGAGGCCGTCAAGGTCGTAAACAGCGGAGACTGGATAGAGTATGCCTTCGGGGTGAACGCTCCCAACGAACTGGACGCCGCCCTTGCCAGGCGAAAAGATGAGCTGGCAGGGGTCAACATTCGATGCGACATCGGTGCCATGCCCCACCATACGAACGATGCCGACCCCACGGGTGACCATTTTTACTGGAACAGCTGGCATTGCGGCGGCCTGGACCGCAAGTACTACAAAAAAGGCCTGCTCTCCTACGTGCCCATGAAGTTCCATGAAAAGCCCTTTATGGTCCGTAACAACTGCACCAGCGCCAAGGTGTGTATGTTTACGGCCAGCCCCATGGACCGTCACGGGTACTTCAGCTTTGGTTCCGGTGCCCCCGCCACCATGGCTGCCATTGAGATGGCGGACTACGTCCTCGTGGAGGTCAACGAAAATTGCCCCAGGGTCCTCGGCGGCAATCAGGAGTGTGTTCACCTTTCCCAGGTGACCCATGTGGTGGAGAGCTCAAACCCTGCCCTTCCGACCCTGCCCGCGGCCAACCCGTCCCCTGAAGAACAGAAGATCGCCTCCTACATCATCGAAAAGCTCTACGACGGCTGCTGCCTCCAGCTTGGCATCGGGGGCATCCCCAACGCCGTGGGGGCCATGGTGGCCAAATCCGACCTCAAGGACCTGGGCGTGCACACCGAAATGTACGTGGACGCATATCTGGAGATGACCAAAGCCGGGAAGATCACCGGTCGGTATAAAAACATCGACAAGTACAAGCAGGTCTTCTCCTTTGCCATGGGGACCCAGGATCTCTATGATTTCATCGACGACAACCCCGGGGTCATCTCCTACTCCGTGGATTACACCAACAGCCCGGTGGTGGTGGCCAAAATCGACGACTTTGTCTCCATCAACGCCTGCATTGAGGTGGATGTCTTCGGCCAGGTCTGCTCCGAGAGCGTCGGCACGAAACACATCAGCGGCACCGGCGGCCAGCTCGACTTTGTGGAAGGGGCCTACAAATCCAAAAACGGCCAGAGCTTCATCTGCATGACTTCCACCTTCAACACCCCCAACGGGCCGGTGTCCCGCATTAAGCCCACCCTGACCCCCGGGGCCATCGTTACCTCTCCCCGTACCGCCACCCATATGATCGTAACAGAGTACGGCATTGCCCAGATGAAAGGCAAAAGCACCTGGGAACGTGCCGAAGCCCTTATCTCCATCGCACACCCCGACTTTCGCGAGGCGTTGATCAAAGATGCCGAAGCCATGGGAATCTGGAGATCCTCCAATAAAAAAGGCTCCACCAAAGTCGCCTGATAAATGCGGCGACTAATTCAATGATGTAAGGTCTTGCTTCGGAACAGGTTGAACGAGGCGGGTTCGGGCGGAAGGGATGGGTTCATCTCTTCCGCCTTTTTTGATTCAGGAGGCGATGGGATACTGACCCAGCTCAACGGCAGATTCCAGCATGGCGATAACGTTTTCAGGGGGCACGTCGGACTGCATGTTATGGACGGAGCCCAGGATGTAGCCGCCGCCGGGAGCCAGGTCGCCGATGCGTTTAGCCACTTCGTTGCGGACGTCCTGTACGCTGCCGTTGGGGAGGACGTCAAAGGTGTCGATACCGCCCCAGAAGGAGAGTTGCTTGCCGTAGCGTTTTTTAAGGTTGTCCGTCTCCATGCCCGTGGCAGAAACCTGGATAGGGTTGAGGATGTCTACCCCCACCTCAATGAGGTCGTCCAGAAGGGTGGCGACCGCCCCGCAGCTGTGGAAGTAGAGCTTGGCCTTGGTCATGCCCTTGATGTAGCCAAAGAGCTCGGCCTGGTAGGGCTTGATGAACTCACGGTACATGGGCAGGGACATGAAGGGGGCGTTTTGCATGGCCAGGTCGTCGGCGCATTGAAACACGTCGATAAACTCACCGGCCTCTTCAAGGAAAAGGCGGGCGTTTTCCTTTCTCACATCACAGACCTTGCGCATCAGGGCATGGGCAAAATCCTTGCGGCTCATCATGTCCATGAAAAATTCGGGCATGCCACGCAGGTACCAGCTCTGGTCAAAACCTTGCCATGCAGCCCACCACCGCATATTCCCCTTCGTCGTGGAGCTTTTTGGCCTCTTCCCGGACCCCACTGAAATCAAAATCTTTGGTGGTGTCGGGCCAGGGGTAGGCTTCCAGGGCATCCAGGGTGGGGTTGTTCAGGTTGTATTCGTAGATGGTGGCGTACTCACCGTCCACTTTTCGCTTTACGCCCCACTGATCCGTAAAGATCTCACAGCCGTCTTCAGCGAACTCCCTGGGTTTGGTGCTGCCCAGCACTGCGATGTTGCGGGGCCGTACCTGGCGGAAATCCGCACCGAATTTTTGCAGGAAATACTCATCGACATAAGCGGTCTGCCACACCTTGGACATGACCTGGGTGGGGATCTCTTCTTTTCCGAGCTTTTTTTTAAACGCCTCATACCCGCTGAGCATCAAGGTGGTGTTGCGGCCCCCCAGGTCTATGGGGACCCGGTCCGGCTCTTCGTGGTTCAGGGCGGTGAGTGCACGTTCTTTATGGTTCATGTCCAGCTCCTTTGTCCCATTATGTTGGGATCGTATGCGTGTAGGGTCTGGCGCTAACGAGGGTGGCACACGCCCCGTATTGTGTCAATGTAATATGGGAATAGTTTAGCTTATTGCCACATCGTGAAAAGAGTGAGGCGTGCGGGTTAACAATGCAAAGATGGGCACGCTCCGCTTTGCCCATCCTACGTGTGACGCATGGCGACCGGAGCCGTTAGCCTAAGTCCTGTAGGATGGGCAAAGGCATAACCGTATTCGTTGGGGTGGAGGGGGCTTCGGCGCCGTGCCCATCGCGTATGGCGAGGGTTTCCTTCATGGGGTAGGGGCGTGCGGGTTAACGATGCAAAGATGGGCACGCTTCGCTTTGCCCATCCTACGTGCGACGCATGGCGATCGGAGCCGTTAGCCCGAGTCCTGTAGGGTGGGCAAAGGCATAACCGTATTCGTTGGGGTGGAGACGGCTTCGGCGCCGTGCCCATCGGGTGTGGCGAGGGTTTCCTTCATGGGGTTGGGGCGTGCGGGTTAACGATGCAAAGATGGGCACGCTTTGCTTTGCCCATCCTACGTGTGACGCATGGCGACCGGAGCGGTTATCCCGAGCCCTGTAGGATGGGCAAAGGCATAACCGTATTCGTTGGGATGGAGACGGCCTTGGCGCCGTGCCCATCGCGTATGATGAGGGCTTTGATAGTGGGATGTCGTGTGTGGGGATGAAACACGTGATGGGTTTTGGATGCCTCCCATCCGGCCCGCCCCGTCTGATGTGGGAGCGTACGGTACGGGCTGGTGGGAAGGAGTCGGGATGTTCCGGCCTTGGCGTTGGTGCGGAAGGGCCCGGATGGATCTCGGCGGCGCTGATGGAGGGACAGCACCGCCGGAAGGCCTGGGAGAGGGACGCAAGGGTGAAAGGTGCCGGCCGAAAACAATCCCTATTTGTCTCTGTAGATCTCCTCGAATTCGTACCAGAGGGTGTCTCGGAATTCGGGGGCAGAGATGTCGATGAGGGCTTTGGCCCTCTGTTCCAGGGTTTTCCCTGTCAGGTGGGCGAGGCCGTGCTCGGTGACGATGTAGTCCACATCGTTCCTGGGGGTTGTGACGGCCTGGCCCGGAGCCAGGGTGCTGACGATTCGTGACATGGTGCCTTTTTTTGCCGTGGCAGGCATGGCGATGATGCTTCGGCCGTTTTTTGAGCGCTTGGCACCGCGGACAAAGTCCACCTGGCCGCCCGGCCCGGAAAACTGCCGGGCCCCCATGCTGTCCGCCGCCACCTGACCGAGAAGGTCCACGGCGATGGCGGAGTTGATGGAGACCATGTTGTCGTTCTGGGAAACGATAAAAGGGTCGTTGACGTAATCCACCGGGTGCATCTCCACCATGGAGTTGTGGTCCAGCCACTGATAGAAGGACTGGCTGCCCATGGCAAAGGTGATGATGATTTTTCCCGGATGGAGCTGCTTGCGGCGGCAGTTGATGACCCCTTTTTCCACCAGGTTCATGACCCCGTCGGAGATCATCTCCGAGTGGACGCTTAAGTCTTTCTTTTCGTCCAGGAAGGTGAGGACCGCATCGGGAATGGCGCCGATGCCCAGCTGCAGGCAGTCGCCGTCTTCAATGAGGCTGGCCACATGGGAGCCGATGGCTTTTTCCACCTCGCCGATGCGGGGCAGGGGGAGCTCAATCATCTGGCGATCGCTTTTTACGAAAAAGTCGATGTCCGAGGCGTGGACGTACGCGTTGCCCCCGATGGTGGGCATGTGGGGAGATACCTCCGCGATGACGATTTTCGCGGACTTGGCTGCCTCCAGGGTGTAATCCACGGAGATGCCCAGGCTCATGTTGCCCATCTTGTCCGGCTCCGAGACCGTGATGAGGGCCACGTCCATGGGCAGGTGCCCGTTTCGGAACAACAGGGGGATTTCGCTGAAGTAGCAGGCCGTGAAGTCGGCCCGGCCTTCGGCAATGGCCTTGCGGGACCCGCCCCCTGCGAAAATGGAGTTGTGCCTGAAGTTCTTCTCGTATTCCGGCAGGCAGTACGCGCTCTTGCCCATGGAGACCATGTGGACGATCTCCACGTCTTCAAGCTCATCGGCCCGGTCCACCAGGGCATCCAGGATGGGCTCGGGGGAGCCGCAGGCGTGGCCTGCCACCACCCGGTTGCCCGATTCGATTTTCTGTGCGGCCTCCTCAAGGGTGATCTGTCGGTTTTCGTAATGTGCGTTCCAGTTCATGTGCTCTCCTCATCCAACCACTTCAGAGTGTGCTCCCGGCCAGGTCACGGCTCGGTTCGGATCGTATGTCGTCGATAAATCGGCGGGCGTCGGCCTCGCACCGGATCCTGAGAACAGGCAGGGGCCGGAAGTCCGAGGCGTCCACACAGCATGTGGGGCAGCCCGCTACAATGAGTATGGCTTCCAGCCCTTCCGCGTCCGGGGAGAGCAGGGTGACCAGTCCGCGAAGCTCTCGCTCCATGGCCTTGACCTGCTCGACCCGGTCGTAGCGGGGGGCACACCCCCCGCAATACTTCAGGCCGATACGCCTCGGGCCGTGGTCTTCTGCCAGGGCCCCCGTATCCGACTTACTCATCGTCCTTTGTGATGCCGCACAGGCGCTTGGCAACTTTTTGCTTCTGCTTGAGGTTCACCTGGCGGGAGATCATGATGCGCTGGGCCTGGGGAGAGCCGGCGCCGTGCATGGACTCGGTGAGGTAGCCCACGGCCGCGGTGCCCAGGGTGAGGTTTTCGATGAGGCGCAGCATGCGCATGCGGTCTTCGGTGTCCACTTCGTCGTTGCCCTTGAAGTACTTTTTCACCCATTTGCCCACTTCCGGCGAGCGGTAATCGTCTTCAGAGGGCAGGGTCACCATGAGACCCCCAGCGATGTCCTGGGCGAGCCGGGAGATCTCGTAGGGGAAACGCGTGACGTTCTGCTTGCAGACGTTGGCAAGAAGGGTGTTGACCAGGTAGGTGCCGGATTTTTCTTTGTGGCCTTCGGCCGCACAGGCAACAGAGCCGCAGAAGAGGGTTTCGTTGAGGTGGTTCATCTCAATGATTTTGTCTTTGACGTGGGAGGCCTTCTGGGCGCCGTTAAACTCGGCGATGGTCTGGGTGGCTCCGATGAGGACGTCGCCCACGCCCGCCTTGCAGGCATAGCTCTGGCGGTGGTAGGAGGCGAACTGCTCCACGAGCTGGCCGGCAAAATCCCACTCCTTGTACATGAAGATACGATCCCAGGGCACAAAGACGTCGTCAAAGACCACCAGGGCCTCATGGCCGCCGAACAGCACGTTGCCGCGGTCGATGTTGCCCTCTTCGAGCTTGCGGGTGTCGCAGGACTGACGGCCCATGATGTAGGTGATCCCTTCTGCGTCGCTGGGCAGGGCAAAGCTGATGGCGTAGTCCTTGTCCTCTTCGCGCATGGAGATGGTGGGCATGATGATGATCTCATGGGAGTTCACCGCGCCGGTCTGGTGAGCCTTGGCGCCCCGGACCACGATGCCGTCTTCCCGCTCTTCCACCACGTGGAGGAACATGTCGGGGTCTGCCTGCTTGTGGGGGGGCAGGCCTCGGTCACCCTTGGGGTCGGTCATGGCGCCGTCGCAGACCAGGTCGTTCTCCTGGACAAATTCCAGATAAGCAAGAAAGCGCTTGTTGTATTCGGTGCCGTACTTGGCGTCGATATCAAAGGTGGTCATGGACAGGGCGTTCATGGCGTCCATGCCCACGCAGCGCTGGAAGCAGCATCCGGTCAAAGAGCCCAAAAGACGGCACATCTTTGTTTTTTTAACAAGGTCCTCGGTGCTCTGGTGGATATGGGTGAAACGGTTGATTTTTTTGCCGGTGATGTGGCTGGTGGCCGTCATCAGGTCTTCGTACTCGGGTTTGTGGGCACAGTCATAAGTGGCGGCCACGGCGTTCATGGAGGGGCGAATGATGGGATCGTCCACGACATTTTCTACTTTTTTACCGAACTGGTAGACGTTCAGATTGAGTTCTCTCAAACTTGCTTCGTATTCCGCTGCGGTTTTCATATCGCTTACTCCTTGTTCTAACTTCATGGATGGAACGTCCCGACATCAGGGCGTTAACAAGAGATTGAATGGGGTGAAAGCCGGCCATCCAAAATGACTGGTGATAGATATACCAAGAAGCATGCCAGGAAGTCATTTTTTAACCTGAATTTACTTGATTTGTTTTGATTGTGTATAATAACAAGTCATTACACAGGGTGCTTCGCAGGCCATGCCATGGGCGACCCTTCGACAGCCCACCAGGATGAGAGATGCACAGCAGCATCGCTTTCGTGGGTTCGGGGTAAGAAATTGCATGCAAACAAGGGGTTGGACGGGAGATGCATGGATGCATTGTGATGCGCTGGCGCATCAAGGGTTATGGCTTTAACTATGAGTGACTGGAAATATCTGTATTGCCCTGAATTTATGTAAAAATCGATAATTGGTGGCATTTCGAACATGGTGCATAAATGCACCCTACAGGGTGTGGAGACACGGATTTATGATGAGAATTGGGGGGGCATCGGGGCCCGTAGGGTGCGGCTCCCGCACCGATTTACTTAACGCAAACCACCGGCTTTGGGTTTAACCACCTGCCAATCGGCATGTCCTCATGAAATCGGCTAATTCAGAGGCATGAATCGCCTGCGGTGCGCACGGCGCACCCTACAACACCCTGTGGCACCAACAAAAAAAACACCGATCGACACCACGTAGGGTGCGTCCCACGCACCAAGACGAAAGCCGTCGGTGTCCTGGGCAGATACGCAGCATGATGACCACCGGTGCTTAGATCTTTTATGGGGAGTTCTGGGGGGGATGGTAGTGGTGTGTTTGTGGTTCGAGGGTGCGATACGTTGTTAAAAAGGTGTGTTGCAGTTCAGGGGGAGGAAACCGTCTTGACAGGTCACGAGATAGATCTCTTTTTTGTCCTATCACCTATCACCTATCACCTATCACCTATCACCTATCACCTGTTTTCCCTGCTTTATCGCCGCCACCCCCATGGCAAGGGTGGTGATGAGGAAAAGGGCCAGGGACACCAGGGTGACCATGAGGTGGGAGGAGGGCGGTTGCTGGCTCAGGGTGGCGGCGGTGCCCGCAGAAAAGAGGACCATCAAAAAGGAGACCACGGCGCACCCGATGGCGCCGCTCTTTTTGTCGGACAGGGCCAGGGTGAAGGAGAGGAGCAGCAGGGTGATCTTGATGAGGGAGAGGCCCTTGAGCACGAAGATGCCGTAGCCCAGGTCCAGGGCCCATGCCGCCGTAAGGGTGGCAAGGGCGATTTTTCGGGTGGGGGAAAGCGTCAGGCGGTGCAGGCTGTTCATGGCAAAACTCCCTTTTGTATGTGATTAACCTGGATATTTCACGAGTCGAGTGCACCCATATTCAAGGCATCAAAGCTGCAGATGTAGTGTTTTACCTCAAAGCTCTGATAACGCAGAAGATGGGTGCATTCGGCTCGCCCGAAGGGTGAGGAAATCAAACAGCAAACGCTGATTTACATTTTCAAAATAGCTGACATTTTTATTGCATCTATCCGAGATCATATTATTTTTCTTTTAAATGGCTGTTTTCTCATGAAAGATCCGGGTTAAGCGGTGTAGCGCTTGAGGAGATAGGCGGTAATGGAGTCCACCATCTCCTTGGAGATGGTCTCTTTACGGCCCGACTCAATGAAAGAGGGCAGACGGCTTGCCTCCACCATCATGATGCTGTCCACGGCCTTGGTCCGGCTGGGGTGAGCTTCATGGGGAACAATGACGGGCATGGGCATGATCTCCTGGCTCCAGCCTTTGCGGATGACGATGTTCAGGAGGTGGCAGATACGCCATGTGCTGGTGCAGAGGCTGTCCAGAGAGGTCTGGCCTGCGTGGAGGATTTTTTCCTTTACGTGGAGCTCGCCCTCTTTGCGGACGCGGCCAAGGACAAAGATGCCCCAGGGGGAGATGACAAGGTGGTCGATGCGGAAGAGCTCCAGGGTGAGGTTGTTGAAGACGTAACAGCGGTCGGAAAGGGCCTCCAGATGGGTGATGACCTTTTCTTCCCGGGCCACGGCTTCCCCGAACCGGTCCTTTTTGAAGAGCATGGTCAGGGCAAGGGGGTTGGAGCGAAAGGAGACAAAGCCGATGATGGCGGCGCAAACTACCGTGATGGCGGCAATGGGGCCCGCCTCGGCCACGGGGTCCTCGGAGAAGGCGAGCATCATCCCTGCCAGCACCACGGTGACGGTGCCCATGAGAAAAAGGTGGCGTGTGACGGTCTGCTTGAGCCCTTCAACGGGGTTGCCTTGAATGTATGCCATGGCGTGAACTCCTTCTGGGGTGTGATGCCGCCCCGCCGCAAAGGGGCGGGGCGGCGTCGTGTCGGTTTACATCGCGTTAGGCGACGTTGCCCACGTGCTCTTCGATCTCTTTGTTGATTTTTTCAGGGGAATCTCCGGGGAAGACAGGCTCTTCCTGGATGTAGGCCTTGCGCTTGTCTCCGCCCAAGTAGATGAGGGCGCACATGACGATGGCAGCCCCCAGACCCCATGCAGCCCCGCGGGTGGCCACGATGGCGCCGGTGACCCCTGCAATGCCCAGGTCGTTGTAAGACCGGGATTTCAGGACCCCGATGCGGACACTTACATAACCCTGGATCAGCATGGTGGAGGCCAGGCCGATGCCCAGGATGGGCTTCACAGCCGAGACAATGGGGGCCAGGAAGTAGCCGGTCCAGGTGCCGAAACGGAAGGAGGCTGCGCCGCCGCTGATGGAGTCCATGGCTTCCGGCCCGTGCTTGTATCGTTCGCACAGGACCACCTGCATGGCCGCCCACAGGGGCCCGCACATGGAGATGTCCGGGCCGATGACGCTCATGATGGTGTTACGTACGCCGAAGATGATGTGGGATCGGTTGGGGTTGTAGTCGATGTCCTCATCGGGGCGGTACTTCTGGGCGTCGTCGAGAAGGGCCTGGCTCTGAATCACGTCGCCGAAGATAACGAGGTAGGCGCTGACCACCATGGGGATACTGGAGATAAACATGTGGCCCGAGGGCATGGGGATGTTGCCGAGGATGGTGAAATCCCTGAAAAGGGTCGCAAAATCAGGGGAGGTGATGATCTCTCCGGTGAAGGTGGGCCAGGAGAGCTCACCGGTGAGGGGCCCCACAAACACGGCCAGGGCCAGGGTGGGCATCATGCCGAGGTTGGCAAGATAGAAGAAGAACTTGTTTTTGGTTCGAAGGCTCTTGAAGTGTTCTGAAAACAGGAGGTAGAAGGCAAGGCCCACGCAGATGACCACGGTCCAGGGGAAGTTGTCGAAGCTTTTCAGACCGTTGCCGGGCTTAAAGACGATCATGACGGCGGCAAAGCCCGCCCCCAGCACGATGCCGGACTGCATGGCGTTGGGGATGATGGAGACAAATTTCTTGGCCAGCCCCGAGACCCCCAGGATTACACAGAAAATCCCGAACATCATCTCAAAGGCGATGAGACACTGCATGCGCTCAACCCCGGGGGCGTAAGTCTCCACATAGGCGATGAGAAGGGGGATGGCCGGGGTGACCCAGCCAGGCACCACCGGGTCGCCGAAGGTGACGTGGGCAAGGTAAAGGGTGCCGTTCATGATAACGATGGCCAGGGCCACCTCAAAGGACATGCCCAGTTTGCCGGTGAGGACGGGGATAATGGCCAGACAGACGGTGCACATCAACAGGCCCTGGAGGTAATCCGGCCATTCGAAACGGTAGTGAATAAAGGGCAGCCTGAGCGTTAGGGGTCCCATGGGGATCCCGGACTGCTTGCCACCGTGCTCGCGGTATTTACTCATGCTTCATTCTCCTTCCAACATCTGACGTTCAGTGCTCCGGGCAACGGCAAGCAATGTGTTCCCTGCAATCCGCCCGGCCTGACTGTGTATGTGATGCACACAGACTGTGACCCGACGAGGAATCCTCCTGCCGAAGACCGATCATGACCGGCTTTCGAAGGTGGTATTTCGCAAGGAGCATGCCAAGCCGCAGGAATGACTTACTCCGGTGGTAAAAAGGGCCGGTCTCTGCCCGGAGGACCTTCAGGGTGTCCAATGTTTACGGGGCTTACGGCCATCACGTCACAGGAGAGATGTTTGACGGGCAACAGGTGCGGACGAAGGGAAGACGCGGTACACCGGCGATGCACGGCGGCATCTCCGGTGGCGAGAATCTGGTGGGTAGAATCAGGTAACATGCTAAAATACTTCTTCAAACAGTCTGTGGTGATCGGGTGATGCTGTGGGGCATCGCAAAAATGCAGCCATGCATCAGTTCTGGTCAGGGGCGCAAGCCGTACCGGGACGCCTTGCGCACCACGGTGGACTGATTGATGCCCAGGGCTTCGGCCGCCTTTCGTGTGGTGCCGTGGGTTTTGAGGGCCTCCTGAATGGCCCGGGCCTCCACCTCTTCAAGGAGCTCCTTCAAGGGTTTCCCCGTCAACGAGGGGAGCCCTCCGTTTCCATCCGGGTTTCGGATGGAGTCCGGGATGTCCGCGGCACAAATCAGCTCCCCCGGGGTGATCACCACCAGGCGTTCGATGACATTCTCAAGCTCCCGCACGTTGCCGGGCCACGGGTGGGCCGTGAGGATGTCCACGGCTTCCCGGTCGATCTGCTTGGCAAACTCGAAGCGCTTGTTGTACTTGGCCAGGAAATGCCGGATCAGGGGCACAATGGCCTCAGAGCGTTCCCGCAACGGGGGGATGTGGATGGGGACCACGTTGAGCCGGAAGAAGAGGTCTTTGCGGAAGGTCTTTTCCTGGACCATCTTTTCCAGGTCCCGGTTGGTGGCGGCGATGATGCGCACGTTGACGGTGATGGGGCGGGTGTCCCCGATGCGGGTGATCTCCTTTTCCTGGATGACCCGAAGGAGCTTGCTCTGAAGCGGAAGGGACATCTCCCCCACCTCGTCCATGAAGATGGAGCCGTTGTCCGCGGCTTCGAAAAGGCCTGCCTTGCCCTTTTTGGAGGCCCCGGTAAAGGAGCCGGGGGTGTAGCCGAAGAGCTCGGCTTCCAAAAGGGCTTCGGGGATGGAGGCGCAGTTGATCTTGATAAAGGGCTTTCCCTTGCGCTTGCCGTTTTCGTGGACCATCTCGGCCACCATCTCTTTGCCCACCCCGGATTCTCCCTGGATGAGCACAGTGGAGTCCACCTGGGCGATGCGCATGGCAAGGGCCTTGATCTCCAGAAGCCTTTTGGAGCGGATCACGTACTGGCCGTCCCCCTTCTCCTGGCGCAGGCTGTTGATTTCCACCTCGTAATGGGAACGCAGGGTCTGCATGGAGCAGAGCTCATGCTGGAGGCGGTTGAGCTGGGTGACGTCCCGTACGTTGGTCACCACCCGCGCGATCTGACCCTCTTTGTCCAGCACCGGGGTGCCGGTAACCATGATGGTCTTGCCGTTTTTGACCTCCTGGAACACCGACTCGGGCTGCCTGCTCTTCAGAACCTTTAAGGTGACAGACTCGCTGTAGTACCCTTTGTTGACGAGCTCTGTCATGGATTTGCCCATGATCTCAGAACGCTTGATACCGGTGAGGCGCTCGTAAGCGCGGTTGAGCCGGGTCACCGTGCCGGTGCCGTCGGTGACGAAAATCCCGTCGAAGGAGGACTCGATGATGGCCTGGAGCTCTTCGTTGGTGTCGCTGGAGTGCCTGAGCTCATTGCCCAGGGCTTCGATGCCCGTGATATCCTGAAGAAGGGCCATGGCCCCCACCACGTTGCCGTCGTTGACGATGGGGGTGCGGTTGGCAAGGTAGGTCTTTCCGGCGATGCGGATTTTTTTGGCGGCTTCGGTCTTGCCGGTGGCCACGATGTGGGTCAGCCGGGTTTCCGGGATGATGGAGGCAATGGGGGTTCCGATGACCTCGTCCCGGGACAGTCCCACCACCTTGGTGAACGTCTGGTTGCACAGCACCACGCGGCTGCGGCTGTCCACTCCCACCACGGGGTTGTGGATGGAGTCCATGAGCACGATGATCTGTGCCGAGATATTCTGCATGAGGTTCTGAAAAAATGATGCGCCAGCATCGCCTCGGGCCACGGGGTTGGTCTGCTTGGTCATACAACCTCTCTCCACCTGCAACAAACCGGGATCTCATTCGAAACGGGGTGCCCGGGGCCGCATCATCCTTGATGGACTGACCGTCATCGCACCAGACTCGAACCAGCTCGGGGCTTGATTCACCTGGATCATCTGTTCGCGAGGCAGGACATCGTCGTCCTGTCGGCAAAATTGGAAATCCATGGGATGCCATGGGTGTGCCTGGAAAACAGTATGTGTTGTAACAGGCAAAAGATGACGGGATCAATCCTTTTCTGACAACGGGAAAACAAGGAATGAGTTGCCTTGTTTCGGGTTCCATTTTCGGTTGCTTTCAGCTATCACTGAAATCCGGCCGATGGTCGGGCTGAGAAAAAATACGTGTCCTTCCGGCCTCCGGGGCCATGGACCCAAGATACTTTGCACAGGAAATAATCATGCCTCGAATCAAGCTTGCGCTGAAAGAAGAGTACCCGTTTACCTGCGATATCCAGGTGCGGGTGGGAGACCTGAACTACGGCGGTCATGTGGGAAATTCAGAAATGGTGGGGATCCTCCACGACGCCCGCGTGGCCTTGTTTCGGTCCATGGGGGTCCACGAAGGGGACCTGGGCGACGGCAAGACCGGCATCGTCATGGATGATTTGGTGGTGAACTTCAGGGCCGAGGCCTTTCTGGGGGACAACCTCACCGTGGGGTGCGCCTTTGGTGAGGTGGGAGAGGCAGGGTTTCGGATCCACTATCATGTGACATGCAGCGGCAAAACCGTTGCTGTTGCGGAGACAGGGCTCGTTGCCTTCAACTACGCAGCGCGTCGCATTGCGTTTCTGCCCGCGGCGTTCAAGGCGAAGACCCTTGATTTTGGGTGCGGCAACTAACCCTGTCTCTGCGAGGTTATTGGTCTGCGTGTGCGCCCTGGCCCGACAGGTCGCTCTGCACGGTTTTGTTCCAGGGGGTGACCACAAAGAGGCGCCGATCCCCGGAGAACTCTTTTCGGCAGTGCCCCCGAAGCACGCCGATTCCCTTTTCAAAGGCTTTGAAATCCAGATGAGAGACGGCTTTCAACGCACCGAGGCCGTCGGGGACCATGAGGGGCTCTGAGGTACTCTGAAGGGAGCGGGCGAGCATGGCCGTCACCTCCAGGGAACCCTTTTCGGACCGGGTCTCAAGAAACCGGTTCCAGACCGGCAGGCCGCTTGTGACAAGTCCGTTGACGAGCCGGGAAAAGTCCGCCTCGGACAGGGAGCCTGTGTGGCGTGCGTAGCTTGCGTTGAGGGCAATGCCCACGGACAGGGCGTGCCCGTGGGGGAGTTTGTACCCGGAGCGGGTCTCCAGCCAGTGGGCGACACGGCACCCCAGGCTCGACCCTTCGTCGAGGGTGGATTCGCTGGATGCACGGGCCCGGTCCAGGTGGAGGGTGGCGGTTTTGTGGACCACCTTTTCCACGGTCTCCAGATCGTTCTGACGCAGCTTTCGCGCCTTCTTCACCAGAAATAAGAAAAATTCGGTGTCGGCGGACAGGGCCATCTTGAACGCTTCGGCCATGCCGCTGATGTGGTGCTCGAAGGGGAGCGTTCTGAGCAGGGAAAAATCGATGAACACGGCGTAGGGAGGGGCGGTGATGCCGGAAAAATTCTTGATCCCTCGGGTGTTCATATAACGCATGGTTCCGATGCCGGCCGCGCACTGGGAGAGGGTGGAGGTGGGGACATTGATGGTTTTGATGCCGCCCCGGCATTGGGCCAGGGCCGTACCGGCCGCGTCCAGAAACGCTCCGCCCCCCACCACGAACACCAGGCTCTCCTGGGTCAGGCCGTGGGCATGGGCGATGGTGGCGGTCTCCTCCACCATGCGCTGGCTGTTTTTAACGGACTCCCCGCCGCACATGATAAAGGGTGCGTGGCAGAGTTCAAAGAAGGGATGCTCTTTTTGAAAGTGGCGGATCATATTGCTTAACCAGATTCCATTGCGCGGGCCACCACACCCGAGTCCACGAGAATGGCGCATCGAAGGGGGGCATCGTTCATCTTGGTCAGGGTCCGGCGAATGGTCTGATTGGTGCCGGTAAACAGGTTGTTCGTAAAGCAGACGGGGTAGCTGTGGTGGGTGTGGAATTCCTGGGTATAGGTGGGAAAGACCTGAAAGCGAGTGCGATTCATCAAAACCTCCCCTGAAAGGGTTGTCGTGACTGAGTGTTGGGATCCAAAATCCATGGTTGGAAATGACGATGAGAATCAGGAATAACAGTGCTGTCCAAGGTTTATCAACGGCGTGGGTAACCGATATGACAGCAAAAAATTAACAAAACCATAGCATATTCATTTTATGATGACAATTTGAGAATGTCGTCCTTTCAAGGGGCATTGGCAGCATGGAATCGCGGCGGTTCGTCTCCGACGATATCGCGCCTTCTGGATTCGCAACTACCTGTCGTGACAGGGCAATATTCGGGATACCCATTGACACCCCACATCGGTTTTTCCATAATATGAAGAAAAAGCCGGGGCTGTTTCGTCGGATGCCATCCGTCCCCTTCGTTTTTCCCTTCCTCCTTCCCAATGTTTTTTCAGCCTTTTTCCTAAACGCTTCGGTGGTTTGATCAACCCTCTGCCAACCCATCAGCGAGGACCCGCCATGCTGACCAAAGAGTATAAAGCCTTTTTACGCGCCATGAAGCAAGTGATCCCGCCGGAGCGAATTACCACGGCTCCCCTTTACCCTGGCCTACGGCACGGACGCCAGTTTTTATCGCATGGTGCCGAAGATCGTGATCACCGTGGAAGAGGAGCGGGAGGTGGTGTGGCTCCTCCGGGAAGCCGGGGCGCGAAACCTGCCGGTGACCTTCCGTGCCGCCGGAACAAGCCTTTCGGGCCAGGCCGTCACCGATTCCATCCTCGTCAGGCTGGGCCACACCTGGCAGGGGTGCGCGATTTTTAACAACGCCGAAAAAATAAGGCTCCAACCCGGGGTCATCGGAAGCTGGGCCAACAGCAGGCTGGGGCAGTTCGGCCGGAAGATCGGCCCGGACCCGGCCTCCATCGACACCGCCCAGATCGGGGGGATCGTCGCCAACAACGCCAGCGGCATGTGCTGCGGGGTCTCGGAGAACAGCTACAAGACCATTGCGGATATTCGGGCGGTGTTTTACGACGGCACGGTCCTCGATACCGAAGACGACGCCAGCAGGAGTCGCTTTGCAGACGAGCACCCGAACATGCTCAAAGGGATCTGCGACCTGCGTGATGCCGTCAAGGCCAACCCCGAGCTTGCCGACAGGATCCGCCGGAAGTTCAAGATCAAGAACACCACAGGCTACAGCCTCAACGCCCTGGTGGACTTTGATGATCCGTTTGACATCATCAAGCACCTGCTGGTGGGGTCGGAAGGGACCCTCGGGGTTTTCTGAGCTGGTGACCTACACACCGTGGTGGAGCATCCCCACAAAGCCTCGGCCCTTCTTTTGTTTCCCGACATCGAGACCGCCTGCAACGCCACCATGATTTTGAAAAAACAGCCCGTGGCCGCCGTGGAGCTCATGGACCGGGCCGCTTTAAAGTCGGTGGAGGACAAGGAGGGCATGCCCGAAGCCATCAAAGGGCTGGCCGACGGCGTCACCGCCCTGCTGGTGGAGACCCGGGCCGAAACCCGGGAGGCCCTTGCCGCCCAGGTGGAAACCGTCACGGCCTCCCTGGCCGATCTCACCCAGGTGGTTCCCACGGTGTTTACCCCGGACCCGGAGGAGTTCACGCGTCTCTGGGCCATTCGGAAAGGGCTCTTCCCGGCTGTGGGGGCGGTGCGGGAAACCGGCACCACGGTGATCATCGAAGACGTGGCCTTTCCCATGGACTCCCTGGCCTCTGCCACCCTGGAACTTCAGGCCCTCTTTAAAAAATACCGCTACGACGAAGCCATCATCTTCGGCCATGCCCTGGAAGGGAACCTTCACTTCGTGTTTACCCAAGCCTTTGAAGAACAGGAAGAAATCAACCGCTACCGGGATTTCATGGACGAGGTGGCCGGCATGGTGGTGACCACCTACGATGGCTCCCTCAAGGCCGAGCACGGCACCGGCCGCAACATGGCGCCGTATGTGGAGATGGAGTGGGGCAGGGAAGCATACGCCCTCATGAAGGAGATCAAGGCCCTGTTCGATCCCGAGGGGATCCTCAACCCCGGGGTGATCCTGAACGACGATCCCCAGGCCCATATCACCCACCTCAAACCCATGCCCGCTGCCGATGAGATCGTGGACAAGTGCATCGAGTGCGGGTTTTGCGAGCCAGTCTGCCCCTCCAGAAACCTGACCTTTACCCCCAGGCATCGCATCACCGCCTGGAGGGAGGCAAAGCGTCTTGAAAACAGTTCCGGTGCCCGGAAGTGGAAGAGGGGATATCAGTACCCTGGCCTTGAGACCTGTGCGGCAGATGGCCTGTGCGCCCAGCGGTGCCCCGTGGGGATCAACACCGGGACCTTCACCAAAAAACAGCGGGCCGAGGCCACCGGGAAAATGGGCAACCACACCGCCTCTTTTCTGGCCGACCACTACAACGGGACCACCCGCACAGTGCGGGCAGGGCTCAAAGGGGCGCACATGGTGCATAAGCTTGCCGGGGACGGCATCATGGAGGCCGTGGCCATGCATGCCCGCCGCCTCTCCCTCAAGACGCTTCCCATGTGGAACCGTGCCCTCCCCGACGCAGCAAAGAAAATGAGAAAGCTCAAAGGAAAATCATCGAATCCCCTGAAGGTTGTCTACTTTCCTTCATGCATCAGTCGAAGCTTTGGCGCCTCTCTTCAGATGGAAGATAAGCGTCCACTGGGGGACGTGACCCTCTCCGTCCTTGAAAAGGCGGGCTACGACGTGATCATCCCCGAGGGACTCAACACACTCTGTTGCGGCCTTCCCTTTGCCAGCAAGGGGTATACCCGCCAGGCCGATAAAAAGGCCGCTGAGCTTGAAAAGGCCCTGATGGCGGCGAGCCGGGACGGTGAATACCCCATCCTTGCAGACACCAGCCCCTGCCTTTACCACATGAAAGAGACCCTTTCCGAATCCCTTGCCCTCTATGAGCCCGTGGGGTTCATCCTGGAGTTCCTGAAAAAGCGCCTCATCTTCAACCAAAGCGACGACAAGATCGCCGTCCACGCCACCTGCACCACCCTCAAGCTGGGCCTGGAGGGAAAGCTCAAAGAGCTGGCCGAACTCTGTGCCGCACGGGTGGTGGTGCCGGAAGACATCAACTGCTGCGGTTTTGCCGGAGACCGGGGATTCAACGTCCCTGAGCTGAACGAAGCGGCCCTGGACGGCCTGAAGGATAAGGTGGCAGGCTGCCGGGAAGGATTTTCCACCAGCCGTACCTGCGAGATCGGCCTCTCCCTCCACGGCGGCATCACCTATTCATCCATTCTCTACCTGGTGGATCGGTGCACGGAGCGTATCGTGAGGACGGGGGAGATGTAGGGGAAAGAGGATAGAGGGAAATAAGGTCATAGGTTATGGGGCATAGGGTATGGGGGCAGGGCCGCCGGAGGCAAAAATCTAAATGCGTTAACCCTGGGGTGTAGGGGCGGCGGGGGTGCATGTTTGGGCAGCCCGTGATATGGGTCTTCTGTGTTGCGGGCTGTTTTGCGTCTGAGAATTCCATGGAAAGGTCTGAACAAGTGAAAGTGTGACGAACGTACGGGAAGGCGCCCTTTTGGGGTGGCTGTTGTGCACGGCGGGCCGGGCGGGGCAGGGGAGATGGCACCGGTGGCCCGGGAGCTCTCACGCGAATGGGGGGTGCTGGAGCCCCTTCAGACGGCCTTGAGCCTTGAAGGCCAGGTGGCAGAGCTTCGCTCGGCGCTTCTGGAGCATGCCACGTGCCCTGTGGCCCTCATCGGGTTTTCCTGGGGTGCCTGGCTGAGTGTGATCCTGGCCGCTCGCTTCCCGGAGCTTGTGAACCACCTGATCCTGGTGGGAAGCGGCCCTTTTCTCGAAGCCGATGCCGCAGGCATTGATGCCGAGCGCATGGGGCGCCTGACGCCTGAAGAGCGTGTCGAGGTCAAGGGGTTGCTGCCGGACCTGAAGCATCCCTCTGCGCGTGTCCGCAACGATGTGTTCAGCCGATTCGGCAGGATCTTTTCAAAGGCCGACGCTTTTGACCCCATGGACACTGATAAGGCGGACATCTTCTGCTCCGCAGACATCTTCAACGCGGTGTGGCCCGAGGCTGCCCAGTGCCGCCGAAACGGTTCCCTGCTGACCGCGGCCTCTTCCCTGACCTGCCCGGTGACCGCCATCCACGGCGACTACGACCCCCATCCGGCCGACGGGGTGCGTGTCCCCCTTGAAAAGGCCCTTGATGAGTTTCAGTTTTTTCTCTTGCCGCAGTGCGGGCACGTGCCCTGGAAGGAGACACAGGCCAGGGCCCCCTTCTATGACCTCCTGAAAAAAAGCCTCCGGCGGCCTTGCCGGAAGTAACCTTCTAAAACGTTTCACATACAAATTTTAATTAACAGGTTCCGCCTGGGCATGCGTCTCGGAGGCTCTGCCTCCATGTGAGATACCTCCAGGTTCTGTGACGTGTGCTATCCACGGCTTGATTTTGCATATGGGCGAGACCTGCGGAGCGGACGGCGCAGGGGGATGAGGTCGGTTGCCCTTTGCGCACCTCCGAAGAATTGTGAAGGTCATGAAAACCCATGCAGCAACAAATGCCATTGCGCTTTGCCCTGAGGAACGAAGGGCAAAGCGCAATGGCAACCTGCTTTCGAGGTGGCTCACCTCGCCGCCGGAGGCGCGCTTTTGTCTGCTTGTGTCTGGCGTCAGTTCAGCTTGAACTTCTTCATCAGGATGGCATCGCGTCGCTGCGTGGGGACCCATTTCTTGAGGAAGGGCATCAGGGTGCTATGGGTACCCAGGCGGATGACCGGGGGGATGGGCTCCCGAAGGAGGATGGCTGTGAGCTTTTCGGCGAATCGGTCCAGGGGCATGGCGCTCTCCTGGGAAATGCGGGTGCGCCGGACGATGGCGTCCATGGAGGCGGCGTAGTGGTTGAGATTTTTCGTGGTCTCTTTGAGCTGGGCCTCGGCGTTGGCGGAGAAGCGGGAGGCGATGCCCCCGGGTTGCACAATCACCACCTTGATGCCAAAGGGCGCGAGCTCCAGGCGCAGGGCGTCACTCGCGGCGTGGAACGCCGCCTTGCTGGCGGCATAGGCACCGGAGAACGGAGTGGGCAGGATCCCTGAGACGCTTCCGATATTGATGATGTGTCCTGCACCGCGCTGGATCATGGCGGGGACAACCGCCTGGATGAGGGCTATCTGGCCGAAGAGATTGGCTTCGAACTGCCGCCTGACCTCGTCCACGGGCATCTCGGCAAGCGGACCCATGGCCCCGTACCCGGCGTTGTTGATGAGCATGTCCATGTGGCCTTCCCGGCCCAGGACATGTTCCACGGCTTGGCTGACGGATGACTGGGCTGTGAGGTCCAGGGCCACGGGCTGTGCCCCGAGGGAGACAAGGGGCGTCAGGGCGTCGCGTTTGCGGGCAGTGGCGTAAACGGTCCATCCGGCCTTGAGAAAATTCTGGGCCAGGGCCTCTCCGATGCCGGATGAGCATCCGGTGATGAGTACAATCCGTTTCATGTCAGTGGGCCTCCCGGAAGGGAAAAAAGAAGATGGGTGAGTGTTTTTCTTTAAATGGTAACAAAGTTTACATATGGAGACAATCATCTTGACACGGACAGGGTCTCTTAGCTAAAGCTGACGTTAACGTTATTGTGGAGATCCCGCGGCAACCCCGTAAAGCGGCCGAAGCACTTGCACCATGTTGTTTATTCCGAGTTTCCAACCAGAGGAGAGGCATGATGGCACACCAACTTGCAGATCGACGTGACGTTGAATTTGTTCTTCATGAGCAGCTGAACCTGAGTGACCTGAGCAACCATGAAACCTACGGAGAGTTCAATAAGAAAACCATCGACCTGGTGATCTCCGAGGCGCGGAACCTGGCCTTGAAAGAGGTGCTTCCCACCAACGCCCCCGGGGACCAGACCGGTTGCAGCCTGGATAAGGGGCAGGTGCAGATTCCCGAGGAGTTCAAGCGGATCTGGGATCTGTATCGGGACGGGGAGTGGATCGCCACCAGCGAGGACCCGTCCTGGGGCGGCCAGGGCATGCCCCACGCCCTCTCCATGGCATGCACGGAGTACCTCTCCGGGGCCAACATGGCCATGTACATGTACGTGGCACTGACCCATGGCGCCGCCAACCTTGTGGAGGCCTTCGGTACCCAGAGCCAGAAAGAGAAGTACCTGCGCAAGATGTATTCCGGCCAGTGGACCGGTACCATGCTCCTCACCGAACCCGGCGCCGGTTCCGACGTGGGCGCCCTGACCACCACGGCCACCCCCAACGCCGACGGCACCTACAGCATCAAGGGCAACAAGATTTTTATCTCCGGGGGCGATCACGACATGGCCGAAAACATCGTGCACCCTGTCCTGGCCCGCATCGAAGGGGCCCCTGCCGGCACCAAGGGTATCAGCCTGTTCACCGTGCCCAAGTACCGGGTTACCGAAGACGGATCTGTGGGGGAACTCAACGACGTGGTCTGCACGGGCATCGAGCACAAAATGGGTATCCACGGCAACTGCACCTGCTCCCTTGCCCTGGGAGAGAAGGGCGGTTGCGTAGGCGAACTCCTGGGCGAACCCAACAAGGGCATGCGCGCCATGTTCCAGATGATGAACGAGGCCCGTCTTTTTGTGGGCATCCAGGGTCTCAGCGTGGCCGGGGCTTCGTACGCCAACGCATTGACCTACGCCAAGGAGCGGGTCCAGGGGCCCAACCTCATGTCCATGATGGAGAAGAACCCGCCTGCCGTGCCCATTATCCAGCACCCGGACATCCGTCGCCAGCTCATCACCATGAAGGCCAACGTGGAGGCCATGCGAAGCCTTCTCTTTTACATCGGGTACTGCTCGGACCTGAAAAAAGTGAGTGATTCCGAGGAAGAGAAGGAGCGCCTCCAGGGAATCATCGACGTGCTCATCCCCATCGGCAAGGGGTACGTCACGGACCGCTCCTACGATGTCTGTTCCCACGGCATGCAGGTCTACGGGGGCTACGGGTTCATTGAAGAGTACCCCCAGGCCCAGCTGCTCCGGGACTGTCGCATCACCATGATCTACGAGGGCACCAACGGGATCCAGGCCATGGACCTTCTGGGCCGTAAACTCGGCATGAAAAAGGGCAAGGCTGTCATGGACCTCATGGGCGAGATGCAGAAGACCATTGCCGAAGCGCGCGGGGTGGAGGCCCTTTCTCCCCTTGCAGACGAGCTTGAAAAGGCCGTGGGCAAACTCGGCGAGGTGGCCATGTACATGGGCAAGACCGCCATGAGCACCGAGGTGATGAACGCCTTTGCCAGCGCACATCCTTTCATGACCGTCACAGGGGACGTGGTCTTTGCCTGGATGCATCTCTGGCGGGCCGTCACCGCAACGGCGGCCCTTGAAAAGGCCAAAAAGAAAGACAAGGATTTCTACGGAGGCATCCTGTCCTCGGCCGCCCACTACATCCAGACGGAGCTTCCTGTGGCCCAGGGGCGCATGCGTGCCATCCTCAAGGGGTCGGATGCCGCCATGACCATTTCGGAGTCCTCATTTTTCGGGTAAGGTGCCTGGCACACAAGCCCTCCGTGATTGACATCACGGGGCGTCAGGTATAGATATCGTTCCAAGGTTCCGGTGTATTGGGGCTCTGGCAGATAGATCCCACGATTTATCTGCCAGGGCCTTTGTTCTGTTTGCTGATTGTGGATGTGGAGGCGGAGATGTTTTTTCTGGGGGCGTATCTGGAGCGGGAAGAGGGGAGTGCCGAGGTGGTTGTGGTGGAAAAGGGATTTTACAGCGGCACCAAACGATACCGCATCATCCATGCTGAAATCCTTCAGGAAAAAGACCACGACGCCCTGACCCGGACTCTCCTTGACATGCGCCTGGATGATCGCTGGACAGCGGTGAAGAAGGTGTTCAGCCAGAGCGGTCGTCCCGCCAAGACCAAAAAAGAGCCTCCGCTGATCCTTCTCTCCTCCTGGGACGATGAGGTGCGCATGGCAGAGGCCATGCGAAGGCGATGCGCGTCCGTGGAGGTGCTTTTAAGCACCGAGCCCGATGAGACCGCTCGGCAACGCCTCAAGTCCGATGCCTTTCACAACTGCCATGTGGTCACCGCCCCCATGATGGTTGCAGCCCTGGAAAACACTGTGAAAAAAGGGAGCTTTAACGAGGATCAGCTCGGGGAGTACCCGGTGGTCTCCCTTGCCCCTGCCAAGGGGCAGATGGCAGATGAAAGATCTGCCTGGCTTTGCGCTTTGGGCGGGTGTCTCTGGCATGGTGAATCCATCCGGCGTGTCAAGCGCTACTGATCACATTCCCTCCTTCATGCCCTTCAGACCTGTGTGCACGCGGGCAGCCTCCGGTTCGGTTACGGGGGCCCCGGCAGTGGCCTCATGCCTTCTCCCTCTCTTCTTTTCCCTTTATTCCGCGTTCCAACCACGGCTCGTGCTGTCATCTGCAAAAGGTTGATTTGTTCCTTTATGTCTCACTCGCAATTCTATTGAAAGATATCATCAGTATAATTGATGATGTCTTTTTTATTTCTTCTCTAAATCGGGCTGAAATACAAAATGCGTTTACGTTCTTTTCTCTGTAATGTATTCGAATCATATTGTTTATAAGGAATGATGCACATTCTTCTTTAGCCCTTTTAAAAAAAATAATTGACAAGGATCACACACGGGGCGTAGGGTTTCATTGCTCATACGCAGTGAGCATGGAGTATTGATGAGTAATACATTGAGAGACACATAACGGGGCGATTTTTACGTTGCGGGCCCACGCTCGCAGGAATCCACATTTTGAGGAATTCGCCTTCTCAGCAGGGATCACAGGAGAACGCATTTCCCGGCAGCGCTGCCGGGGGATCTGTTTGTTTGGACCGATGCCGCAGTCGAGATGACTGGGCCCGATATATCCATTGTTTTCTGTTAACCTGAGCCATGAGAAGGAACCGTTATGCGAAAACGAGTCGAGGCAACCCTGGCTGTTCTTTTGATCCTGTCCTGTGTGGGGTTGCGGCTGGCGTATACCGAACACCGGATGCCGCCGGAAGAAGGCGTTGATCTCATTACCATTGATTCCATTGCCCCGTTGGACACCCTTCAACGTCCCCCTGTTCGATTCCCCCATGGAATCCATGTGTCGGCCACAAGCGAGTCTGCCGGCTGCCTGGCATGCCATGACCCGGCCCCCGGTGCCGGTCATGGGATCTCTTTTTCCATGAAAAACCGCCATGAACTCTCCGGAGAGGCGCTTCAGGACCTCTACCACAACCAGTGCATCGGTTGTCATGCCGACCGTGAAACAGTAGGGCTTGCCACCGGCCCCCAGGTCTGCAGCGGGTGCCATGTAAAACCTGTCCCCGATTCTTCCCCCATGTCACACGCCATAACCTTTGACGCCCGCCTCCACATGCGCCACACCGATGATGCCGCCCTTGACTGCAAGGCCTGCCATGATGCCCTGCCGTCAGGAGGAGACAGTGATGAGGCCCACGGCCTGTGCGTCACCTGCCACCTGGACTCGGCCTCCGACGCCCCCCTGGAGTGCACGGGGTGTCATGCCCTTTCCGCCTCCCAAGGGGAGGGCCATGGGGCCGCCCACGGCGGTGAGGTCGACTTCGACCACGACCTCCATGAAGAAGCCGATATCTCCTGCGAGGTCTGTCATCACAAGGAGCCCGACACCGGTTGCGCCGAGTGCCATCCCAGGCGCGGTGAGCCCGGGGGCGACAGCGTCTCCCTTCAGGCGGCCATGCACTCCCGGACCTCTGATCGCAGCTGCATTGGATGCCATGACACCATGGGTGCCGGCGTGGTGGACGACTGTACCGGGTGCCATGTTCCCTTCGGCACCGAAGCTGACTAGGCAACCGTCTTTGCGCCTGTTTTCTTATCGGATCCTAATTTGGAGGACATATCATGTACCAGTTTATTACCGGGCCCCTTCTCTGGCTCGCCTTCAGCATTTTTTTTGTCGGGTGCGTTGTTCATGTGGTTTTGTACGTCAAGAACCTGGACCAGGACCTGGACCGGGTCTCCTATGGCTCACACGTGGGCTGGGGCATCCGTGGTGCTCTGCGCTCCCTTGTTTTCTGGATGCTTCCCTTCGGCACACGAAGCTGGCGGGCCAAGCCTGTTTATACGGTTATCTTTTACCTTTTTCACCTTGGGGCGGTGATCGCGCCCCTGTTTCTCTCCGCCCATGTGGTGATCCTGAAACTGCGCTGGGGCATTGCCTTGCCGACCCTGCCCGATGTGGTGGCGGACTGGATGACCGTGGGGGTGATCCTTGCGGCACTGGCCATGGTGATTCGCCGTCTGGCGTTGCCTGAAGTGCGCGTTCTCACCACAAGTCGGGAGATCGGAACCCTTGTCATCGCCGTGGCTCCCTTTGTCACCGGGTTCATTGCCTATCACCAGATAGGGGACAGCACCTTCTGGACCCTGGCCCATATTCTTTCAGGGGAGATGCTGCTGGTGGCCGTTCCTTTTACCAAGCTCTCCCATGTGGTGCTTTTTTTCTGCTCCCGGATTCAGCTGGGTATTGATTTCGGCATTAAGCGAGGGGGGATGAAATCCGCGGGCATGCCGGTGTGAGCCCCTGGTAGAAACGGAGACAACAACGTCCCTTAAGGGGCTTACGATGTGTACGGACCATGATCATAAGAAGGAAAAGATGATGCCGGAAGGAACATTTTGCAACAGAAAACCCATCGATACCAAAGACGAACTCCAGGCGTTCATGCAGGACAAGGGGGGCGCCAGATATTATGAAGAGATGAAGTCCCTTGAGGTGGATGTCCCCGCCCTGAAGGCAGAACTCAAGCGGACCCTCAAATCCAGATTGAAAACCTGGCTCAATACCTGCCAGGGGTGCGGCCTCTGTGCCGACTCCTGTTTTTTCTATCTTGCCAACGACAAGGACCCCAAACAGGTTCCGTCCTACAAGATCCGGTCCACCCTGGGCGAGCTGGTGCAGCGGAAAGGGGAGGTGGACACCGACTTTATGATGCACTGCATGGATGTGGCCTGGGGCCAGTGCACCTGCTGCAACCGATGCGCCCTCTACTGCCCCATGGGCATCGACATGGGGGTAATGTTCAGCTACCTGCGCGGTTTGCTCTACTCCCAGGGGTTTGTGCCCTGGGAGATGAAGATCGGTTCGGGCATGCACCGGGTCTACCGCGCGCAGATGGACATCACCACCGAAGACTGGGTGGATACCTGTGAATGGATGGAGGAAGAGACCGAGGAGGAGTGGCCGGGCCTGAAAATACCCGTGGATCAGGAGAACACGGACATCATCTACACGGTCAACGCCCGGGAACCCAAGCATTATCCAGAAGACCTTGCCGACGCCGCCACCTTGTTTCACCTGGCCGGGGAGAGCTGGACAGTCCCTTCCGAAGGGTGGGAGGAGACCAGTCTGGCCATGTTCGCAGGGGACTGGGAAGCGGCAAAAATGCAGGTTCAGTCCGTCTACTCGGCCATTGATCGCCTCAAGCCCAAGCGCATGGTGGTCACCGAGTGCGGGCACGCCTACCGGGCCACGGTCATCGAAGGGCCTTACTGGGCGGGGATCAAGGACGGGAAGCCCCCGGTGGAGACCCTGCATTATGTGGAGTGGGTGGCAGAGGCCCTGCAGACCGGCAAGCTCAAGATCGACCCGGCCAAACGCATCAAAGAGCCCGTGACCTACCACGACTCCTGCAACTACATCCGCAACGCGGGCCTGGCAAAGGCCGCACGGTATATCATGGGGCAGATCGCCGAGGATTTCAGGGAGATGACGCCCACCCGCGAGCACAACTTCTGTTGCGGCGGGGGAGGGGGGCTGAACGGCATCGGGCGCTACCGCCAGGAGCGCAATACCGGCATGAAGGTGAAGCGGGACCAGATCCTGGCCACCGGGGCCAAACTGGTGATCACTCCGTGCCATAACTGCTGGGACGCCATCCGGGACCTTGAAGAGGTCTACAAGATCGGGATCCGCTGGTCGTTTCTCAAGCCCCTGCTCATCAAGATGGTGGAGGTCCCCGAGTACCTGACCCACGTGGAAGAGTAGGCCGCGGGGGAGCCCCTTTTCAGGGGGCCTTTTTTTGACAGCATCAGGGTGTTCGTTGCCCCGGGCCCGGCAGGCGGGATCTTCGCCTGCCGGGCTTTTTGCTCAGGAAGGTCTGTGGCGCGTGAAAAGGGTGTTTAAAAAGTCTAACTGAGGAATGTATTCAATTGAATTTAACATACTATTGCAATCTATACTGCTATGGTATAGTAAATGAAATTCGGAAAAATTTCTTAACTTAACACTCTGTATTTTAACGATAAAAAATACAGTGCTCAGGAGCATGCTCTCCGTTTTTTGTTAAAAAATATTTGACAATGAACCGCCACATGGTAAAGTGCTTTTGCTCATACGCAGTGGGCTTGGAGTTTTTTATCTAGTAATACGTGTAACATAATTGCAGGCGCTATAACGTCTGTTGTGGGGATAGTTATTCCCACGCCCTGACAGGCTGCACCTTTGCACCAAATGGTGTCGGCCCTCATTCAGCAGGAAACAAAGAGAAGCTGTTTCTGAATTTCAAATTCAGGGACGATTGCTCGGCATTGAAACCGGCGTCGCGACGACCCGGTACGGATATAGCCATTGTTTTCTGTTAACTTGAGGGTTTGGTAAGGAGCAGTTATGCGCAAACGAGTCGGGGCAAGCCTGGCATTTCTCCTTGGTCTTCTGTTTTTCGGCCTCTGTCTTGCATATTCCGAGGGCACCGACGAACAGAATCGGGGTGTAGATGTCATCTCCATGGACACCATCACTTCCTACGGGGTACTTCAGCGCCCCAAGGTACACTTCCCACACGAAAAACATGTGATTGATGCCGAGAAGGACACGTGCCTTCAGTGCCATGAGGCGCGGCCAGACGGCGGGGTTTCCCTGGCGTTCAGGCAGCGTAAAGGGCTCTCCGGCATGGAGGCCAGGGACTATTACCACGCCCAGTGCATCCAGTGCCACGCCGATGCGGCCGCGGCAACAGGGGCCACAGGGCCCCAGGTCTGCGGCGGCTGCCACGTTAATGGCGAGCCCGCATCATCACCTTCTTCGTCCCACGCCATCGATTTTGACGATACCCTGCACAGCATCCACACCGAGCAGGCCACCCTTGACTGCCGCACCTGCCACGACAGGCTCCACGGTGAGCCCGGTGCAACGGACAGCCCGGCCATGTCATCCCGGGAAACCTCCCACGATCTGTGCGTAAGCTGCCATGTATCCACCCTTGATTCCGGTGAACCCGGCGGTCCCGTAACCTGCACAGCCTGCCACACCGACCCTGTGGACACCTCTTCCATGCCGCGCGTTGCCGCCGGTGGCGGTGAGGTGCTCTTTGACCACGACCTCCATGAAGGCGCAGACATCTCCTGCGAGACCTGTCACCACAAGGAACCGGAAACCTCCTGCTCCGAATGCCATGACGCGTCGGGCTCTTCCCGGGGCGGCGGCGTCTCCCTGTACGCTGCCATGCACAGCCGGCAAGCCGACCGCAGCTGCATCGGCTGCCATGACGCCATGGGGGCAGGGGAGGTGGACGACTGCACCGCCTGCCATGCCCCGTTCAGCGGGGGAACTCCTTAAACGATCGGGATGGACACCTCCCGGGCTCGGATGATTTGCCGAGCCCGGACCCTTCGTCACCGGAGCATCAGCAAGGGCCTGTATCTTACCGGAATGAACAAAGAGGAAACACCATGTATCAATTTATCACCGGGCCACTGTTGTGGCTTTCCCTCGGGATTTTTTCCATCGGTTGCATTGCCCATGTGGCTCTTTATATCAAAAACCTCGACGCCCGCCTGGACCGGGTGGCCTACGACACATGCATCGCAAGCGGGCTGAAAGGGGCGCTGCGCTCCATTGTGCTCTGGCTGACGCCCTTCGGGACCCGTTGCTGGCGGCAGAACCCCGTACACACCCTGCTGTTTTATCTCTTTCACGTGGGGGCTGTAGCCGTTCCGCTGTTTGTCTCGGCCCACGGGATCCTGTTGAAGTACCGCTGGGGCATCTCCATTCCGGCCATGCCCGATGCCGTGGCCGATGCCCTCACCGTGGGCGTTCTGATAGGGGCCGCAGGGCTTCTCATCCGCCGCATGGTGCTCCCCGAGGTGCGACAGCTCACAAGGCCCCGGGACATCGGCGTGCTCTTTTTGTCGGTGGCGCCCTTTGCCACCGCTTTCATGGCCTATCACCAGATCGGAGACGTCACCTTCTGGACCCTGGCACACATCCTCAGCGGGGAGCTCTTCCTCGTGGCCGTGCCCTTTACCAAGCTCTCCCATATCGTGCTTTTTTTCTGCTCGCGCATCCAGCTCGGCATGGATTTCAGCATCAAGCGCGGTGGGCTCAAGGCCCCTGGATTTCCCTGGTAACCATCTTTTTTAAGATACAACGATTTTGTGAGTGAGGAACCATGACAAAGCAGCAAGGCATACTGTGCAACCGAACCCCCATCGGAACCAAAGCAAAACTCCAGGAACTCCTGGGAGACAAGGGTGGCGCCCAATATTACAAAGAGATGGAGAGCCTCGACGTGGACGTCCCGGCGTTGAAGGCCCTTTTGAAAAACACCTTGAAATCACGGCTCAAGACCTGGCTGAACTCCTGCATGCGATGCGGGCTCTGCGCCGATTCCTGCTTTCTTTACATTGCCAATGACAAGGATCCCAAGCAGGTCCCCTCCTACAAGATCCAGTCCACCCTGGGGGAGCTGGTGCGGCGAAAAGGGGAGGTGGACACCGCTTTTATGATGCACTGCATGGATGTGGCCTGGTCCCAGTGCACCTGCTGCAACCGGTGCGCCATGTATTGCCCCATGGGTATCGACATGGGGGTGATGTTCTCCTACCTGCGCGGGGTGCTCTTTTCCCAGGGCTTTGTGCCGTGGGAGATGAAGATCGGATCGGGCATGCACCGGGTCTATCGCGCCCAGATGGACATCACCACCGAGGACTGGGTGGACACCTGCCAGTGGATGGAAGAGGAGACCGAAGAGGAGTGGCCGGGCCTTGAAATCCCCGTGGACAAAGAGGACGCCGACATCATCTACACGGTCAACGCCCGCGAGGCCAAGCACTACCCCGAGGACCTCGCCGACGCAGCGGTGCTCTTTCACCTGGCCGGGGAAAACTGGACCGTTCCTTCCGAAGGGTGGGAAGAGACCAGCCTGGCCATGTTCGCCGGAGACTGGGAGGCCTCCACCATGCAGGTGAAGTCCGTTTACTCCGCCATCGATCGGTTGAAGCCCAAGCGCATGGTGGTCACCGAGTGCGGCCACGCCTACCGGGCCACGGTGACCGAAGGGCCCTACTGGGCGGGCATCAAGTCGGGCAAAGCCCCGGTGGACAGCCTGCACTACGTGGAGTGGGTGGCCGAAGCCCTGCGCACGGGCAAGCTCAAGATCGACCCGGCCAAACGGATCAAGGAGCCCGTGACCTTCCAGGACTCCTGCAACTACATCCGCAATGCAGGCCTGGCCGACGACGCCCGGTACATCATGAGCCAGATCGCCGAGGATTTTCGCGAGATGACCCCCAACCGCGAACACAACTACTGCTGCGGCGGGGGAGGGGGCATGAACGGCATCGGACGGTACCGGGAACAGCGGAACATCGGCCTGAAAGTCAAGCGAGACCAGATTCTTGAGACCGGGGCCAAGCTGGTGATCTCTCCCTGCCACAACTGCTGGGACGCCATCCGGGACCTGGAGGAGGTCTACCATATCGGGATCCGGTGGTCTTTCCTGAAACCCCTGCTCATTCCCATGGTGGTGGTGCCGGATCACTTGACGCACAATGAGGAGTAAAAACAGCTCTCTGGCGATATCTTGATTTGCCGGTTTTTCATGGGGAACGCCTCTTTCATAAGGAAAAAACACCCCATGGACGGTAATTGATTGAACTTTGAAAAAATAACTGCTTTAGTTAGTAGTTAGTTATGACCCGTCTCCCCCGGCTGCAACTCGGCATCCGGGGGAGGCCATGGCGTGGCACCAAAAACCAGGAGCCAGGGACATGAAGCGTATCACGGCGACAGCATGGGACGTGTCGGTCTGCGGGGGACACCCCTTCCGCACCCCGGTGCCGTGTTCGTCCCAGGGGTCGGCCCCGTCGGTTCCCCTTGCCCATGTCACCCGGTCTCCCTGCACAAACCTCCCTTTGCCCCTCTCTTCCCGTTTCCCCTGACCTCTTTCGTCGAACCATTCGATCGAGTTTGATGCTGACACTTCAGACAGGCAGGTTCCTTATGTTCAAAAACATTCTGTTCACCACCACCGCGTCGCCCATCTGCGACGAAGCCGCCCGGTTTGCCTACAACCTGGCCGAAAAATTTCACTCCGGATTAAAAGTCCTTCACGTCTACGGCTTGCCCTCCCACGGCTTTACGGCCCAGGTCAAAGCGTACAGCCCCGAAAGCGAGGAGGTGCCGGACGCGGATTACGAAACGCTCCTGACCCGTGAAATCCGTGCCTCCCACAAGCACCTGGCCGATACGTCCATGGATTGTGAGGTGGTAGTAAAACCCGGGATTCCCGCAACGGAAATCCTGCGCCGGGCCAGGGCCTGGGAGAGCGACCTCATCGTCATGGGGACCCATACCCGCCTGGATTGCACCGGTGCGTCCCTTGCGTTTCGCAACACCTTAGGCAACACCATGCAGAAGGTGGCAAAAAGCGCCAGGGCACCGGTCCTTATCATCAACCGTTTCTGTCCTCTTCCGCACTGGGATTTCAAGCACATTGTCTTTGCCACCGACTTGTCGCAGGCATCGGATGCCGCCTTTGACTTTGCCGTGAAGATCGCCCGGAATGCAGACCTACCTGCCACCTGCTCCATACCCTGGAGATCACGGGGATCCCCGAAGATCCCGTTGCCATGGACAGACGCCTGGCCGAGGCGCGGGCAGCTGTCGAAGCCCGTTTTTTAAGCCGCGTCGGGGATTTCACCAACCTGGAGGTGGAGGTGTGCGAAGGGACCCCGTACGTGGAGATCCTGAAGCTGACCCGCAGGTGCCACGGAGACCTTGTTGTCATGGCGCACCACGGCAAAGGCCCGGAAGAGGGCCCGGCCATGGGAGGCACCCTGGAGCAGGTTGTCATACGGGCCTCCTGCCCGGTGGTGAGCGTAAACCATTGCGAAAAGGGATAATCACCCTCAAGGAATCGCCGCCTGCGTTCATATTTTGGTTTGTTCCCGGCTCTCTTTGGGCTATGAATGAAGGTAGGATCCCTTTGCGACCGTCCTCATCCTCATCCTGAGACCCAACAATACGGAGGTATACCTGTGTCCCGACCCAAAAACGCCATGGAGATATTCAAGCACCTGGAGAAATCCAACTGCCGGGAGTGCGGCGAAAAGAGCTGCCTGGCCTTTGCCGGAGCTGTGTTTACGGGCGCCAAGTCCATAGACGCCTGTCCCAGGGCGGATGAGGCCACACGGGCCCTGTTCAGGGGCGGGGCAGGGGAGACCGGAGACAACGGCGATATCTACCTTGCCGCCCTCCAGGAAAAAATGGGGACCTGCGATTTTGACGAGGCATCCCGGCGCATCGGGGCAACGCTGTCCGGCGAGGTGCTGACCCTCAAGGTGCTGGGCAAGGATGTGGGGGTGGATCACCAGGGCCGGTTTCACACCGACCTGCACGTGAACCCCTACCTTGGGGTGCCCTTTCTCAATCATATCCTGGACGGCAAGGGGGTTCCGGCCAAAGGGCAGTGGGTCTCTTATCGGGATATTCCGGGAGGGCGTGAGCAGTACAACCTGTTTCACCGGCGCTGTGAGGAGAACCTTCTGCGCCTGGCGGACGGACACACCGGCCTGTTTGACGACCTGGTGCATCTCTTCGACGCCAAAGAGGTGCCGCCCCAGTTCCAGTCGGATATCTCGGTGGTCCTTCACTTTTTCCCCACGGTTCCCTTTATGATCTGCTACTGCAACGACCAGGACGGCCTGGGTTCAGCCGTGAATGTCTATTACGACAGCACCGCCATCGAAAACGCGGACGCCGAATCCCTCTTTTACCTCGGGGTGGGATTCACCTATATGCTGGAGCGTCTTGCCCTTCGGCACGGGTAAGGGGGACCATGCCGACGGGCCCCGGGGCTTGAGACAATATATGGCAGGGAGAGGCCTTCTCCTTCCGGTGGTCGCAGGGGAAAGGCCCTTTCCGGGATGAAAGCTGCATGGAGGTGAGCCATGACAGGTAAAGGAGAGAAAAAAGATGCGAGGAAAAACCTGAGAACCCTTGGAATGACCCTGGGAGGCATGCTGCTTCTGGTGGTGATGCTCACAGGACCCGCCTTGGCCGAGTTCAAGGTGGATGAAAAAAAAGGGGTGGTCGTCGACACCGACACAGGGCTCATGTGGCAACGCCAGACAGGCAATGACAATGAGGCCCTGACCTGGGCCCAAGCGGTGGCCTACTGCAAAAAACTCGACCTGGCCGGGTATGACGACTGGCGCCTGCCCAGTTCCGATGAACTCCAGAGTATCATTAACTACCTGAGCTACGATCCCGCGGTGGACCCCCGGATTTTTCCGGACACGGCGTCCTCGGGCTACTGGTCCTCCTCCACCTATGAAGCCAATTCCGGCTATGCCTGGCGCATCGATTTCTACTACATCGGGTACGTCAACATCAGCAACAAAGCGAATCACTATTATGTCCGGGCCGTGAGGTCCCTGCCGTAAAGCGCCTCCATGTCACGGGCGTAGCGGGCCATCACCGCCTTGCGCTTCACTTTGAAGGTGGGGGTGAGCTCCCCGGCCTCTTCGGTGAGGCGCCGGTGGGAGACATGGTAGGCCTTGATCTGTTCGTGGGGCTCCAGCTGGTCGTTGGCCGTATCGATTTCAGCCTGGATAAGCGCCCTCACCTCAGGGAGGTGGAGCATTTCGCGCATCACCTCCGTGCAGAGGCCGTTGGCATGGGAGAGGGCGTACCGCTCTGCTTCGGGATCCCGGGCCGTAAGGACCGATAGAAGGGCGTCGAAGTCGGGGATCACAAGGGCGGTGACGTATTTTTTCCCGCTGCCGACGGCCATGACGGAGTCAATATACGCGGAAAGGGCAAAAAGACCTTCCACTTTTGCCGAGGGCACGTTTTTGCCCGTGTCCAGCACAAGGAGCCCGTTTTTGCGGTCCACGATGCGGATGTGGTCCCCGGCCACCTTTTCAACGATGTCCCCGGTCCGGTAGTACCCGTCTTCAGTAAAGGCCGCCCGCGTGGCTTCTTCGTTGTTCCAATACCCCACAAAGAGATTCTCCCCTTTGACCTCCCACTCCCCGTCGTCTGCAATGCGACCGGACACACCCGCGCACGGGGCGCCCACCGATCCGGGCAGGATGGCCCCCGGAGTGTTGAGATTGACCGTGTTGCAGGTTTCGGTGGAGCCGTATCCCTCGAAGATGCGCACCCCCATGGCCATGAAGGTTTTGCACAGGTCCGCGGAGAGGCTTCCGGCGGCGGAAAACGCGAAACGGAACCGTCCGCCCAGTCTATTGCGGACCTTTTCGAAGATCAGCCGGTCGAAGAGCCGGTATTTTACGGAGAGCAGGGGCCCGGCCCCGGAGAGGAGATCGGTCCCTTCGGACATGTCCACGAACCCCCGCTCGTCGGCCCGGGCATCCACCACGCGCCGTCCGGTCTCCATGGCAGAAAAGAAGAGGCGGCGCTTCAGGGGAGAGGCCGATGCGTTCTCTTTCATGGCCATGTAGATGCGTTCGTAAATCCGCGGCACAGACATGAAAAAGGTGGGGCGGAACATAGCCAGGTCCGCCAGCAGGGTTTTGGGGCTGGAGTAAGCCACGGGCAGGGCCGCGTGCATGGCGATGGCGTGGCCGCATTCGCGTTCGTAGGTGTGGGCCAGTGGCAGAAAGGAGAGGAGGAGGTCTTTTTCCGTGAGGACGGGGATAGCCGCCAGATCCCGCCTGCAGGCGGCGTTGACGGAAGCGTGGGTGTGCACGGCGCCCTTAGGGTTACCGGTGGTTCCCGAGGTGTAGACAATGGTCATGGGGTCCCCAAGGCCCACGGATTGCCACCTCGCCTCCCAGGCTTCCGGAGTGGCGTCGTGGGCCGTCCGGCCCCGTTGCTTCAATTCGTCGAGGGTGAGGGTGTCGACGTCCCCCGCCTCGTTTCCCTCAAGGAGAATGACCCGGGACAGGTTCGGCATCCGGCTCCGCGCGGCCCGCACCGTCTCCAGGAGAGAGGCGTCCTGCACAAACAGCACCGTGCTTCCCGAATCGTTGATGAGATAGGCCAGCTCTTTGGCCGTGAGGCTGGGGTAGACACAGGTGGTGATGCCCCCGGCACAGAGGATGGCGTAGTCCGCCTGGGTCCATTGGGGCGATGTGGTACCCATGATCCCCACCCGGTCGCCTTTTTCAATGCCCAGGGCCATGAGGCCGCAGCTTATCTCCCGGACGGCTTCGCCCATCTCTCCGTAGGTGAGGGCGGCGGTTTCGTCTGATCCTTTGCATTTCCAGCGCTGGGCGATGCGGTGCCCGAAGCGGGTGACGTTTCGGTTCAGGAGTTCGGGGAAGGTCTGGGTGGTGATGTACCATTTGTCCGTGGGGGTGATGGTCATGGGAGGCTCCGGAATGCGTCGGCCCGCGTTCACCGATGACAAGCGGAGAAAGGGGGCGAATGGGTGGTTGAAATGCTGGTGGCTCTGCGTATATGTTCATGGCATATCTGCACAGGGGCGTCCAGTTGTTTGCACGCCGTCGGCTCGTTTTCGTTGTGATGCGGGTCGTTTGTTCAGCCCTGGAGGAGCATGGCGTTCTCCCTTGGGCCAAGGTCAACGAGGGCACCTTACAGGTGCCCGTCAGATGTGGGACATGGGGATCATGGATGAAGACTTGGTAGCACTTCGGCAGGCACTGCATCGCATACCCGAAGCCTCCGGGCAAGAGGAGAAGACAGCAGGGATGGTTGCAGACTGGCTCAGTGGCTGCGACCATCACGGCATGGTGAGGGATCTGGGCGGCCACGGAGTGGCCGTTTTTTTCGACGGGATGTCCACCGGAGAGACCCTTCTCTTCCGAGCCGACCTTGACGGAGTGCCCGTCACCGAGATGACCGGCCTTCCCTATGCATCGGTTCATAAGGGGTTGTCCCATGCCTGCGGCCACGACGGGCACACGGCCATCCTTTGCGGCCTGGCACGGGAACTCTCAAATGCTCCCCCGAAGCGGGGGCGGGTGGTGCTTCTCTTTCAACCGGCCGAAGAGACCGGGGACGGTGCCGAGGCCGTCATCAAGGACCCTCGGTTCCAGGGCATCATCCCGGATCGGGTCTTCGCCCTTCACAACCTGCCCGGCAGGCCCCTGGGGCAGGTGTGCGTGCCGGACAGGCTGTTTGCCTGCGCCTCCCTGGGCATGGATATCCATCTTTCCGGCACACCGAGCCATGCGGCCTGGCCGGAGCACGGGAACTCCCCCATGCCCATCGTGCAGTCGCTTCTGGCCGATGAGGGCCTGCTGGCACGGGAACAGGGGGGACCGTTTTTCATGAGCACGGTGACCCATCTTCAGGTGGGAGGACCCGGCTTCGGGGTGAGCCCCGGCGAAGCCCGGGTGCAGCTCACCCTGCGAGGGGAGGCGGACGCATACCTGCATTACCGTATGTCCCGTATCAAGGAGGCGTTGGAGGAGAAAAGCGGGCTTTCAGGCGTGGGATGCGAGGTGATGGTGACCAATGAGTTTCCGGGAACACCCGTGGACCGGGAGATGGCGGAAATGGTGATGGAGGCCGCCACCGATGCGGGCCTGGACGTCACCACACTTTCCGAGCCCATGAGGTGGAGTGAGGACTTCGGGTGGTTCACCCACCGGTACCCCGGGGTGATGGTGGGGCTGGGCTGCGGCGAGGGGCCGCAGCTTCACAACGCAGATTACAACTTTCCGGACGCCCTTCTCGGGCCGGGTGTTGCCCTTTTTTCCGCCATCATCCGAGCGTTTCAGCGCAGCATGACCCTCTGACCCGGCTTGCCCGAAGGGTGAGAAAATCAAACAGCAAACGTTGATTTACGTTTTGTCTGGATGGTTTCTCATGAGATATCCGGGCCAGGGCGGATCAGGTGCTCCACAACCCGGAGTTGGAATTGAACACCGCCTGGAAGCGAAGGCGCGGGGCCTCATTGCCGTTTTCGTCCCGGGGTTCGGTTGTCTCAAACCCGGAGGCGTCTTCCTTGGCCGGGGGACGGATGGTCACCCTTCCCCTGGATGAGCAGGTGCACTCAGCGCCCTTGAACAAAAGGGAAAAGGGGGCGCGGACAAAACAGGACTGGGGCCTGTCTGTGCGGGACTCGGGCAACGTGTTGTCCGTCAGGGCAAACTTGCGTTCCTTGCCTTCGCTGTTTGTTATGGAAAAACCCGTTGCTTTACCCTTGATGTCGTGGTTGGTTGAAAATGGCTTGAGCATGGAATTCTCCTGGTTCTTAAAGAATGAAAAACAGCGACTTACAACCCGTCACACATCCCTGCAACCCCGTCTGTCCCATGGGGAAAGCAGGCGCTTTATCCGTTCCGCGGCAGGCCGGATCCACCCGGAAGGCGTGTCAGCCCTGCGGGGTGGCCCAATGATTTGGTTATTTCATGATGGCTGGTGCCCGGGCCTGGCCCGGCGTCTTCGGTCTGGGGGCCTGGTGGAGAGGTGGGTTTTGGTTTAAAAGCGCAGTGTGGGGGTGGAGGCGTGGGGGTGTCCGACCGTTTACGGATGATTGAATTATGTCACGGGACGGAATGAATATGAAGTGTTATTTTTCTAAACATTGATATGAATATTGATAGGTTGCGATGATTCCTCCGCATCAGGATGCGCGGCCGAAGATGAGAAGGGCAGGGGTGATCTCCGAGGTGGGCAGGGTGCCCGCCACCCAGTCATCGAGGATGCCGGTGAGGGCGGAGAGCGGTTTGTAGCCCTGGTTGAGCACCGATGCCGCCTCGCCTTCCCTGAGCACCAGGGCGGGAAAGGCCAGGGCGTTGTAGGCCCGGGCCAGGGCAAAATCGTCGAAGGCCTCTGCACGGACGGAGTCGCTCTGCGCAAGGGGCAGAAACTGCTCCGGGGACACGCCGATACTTTTGGCGAGGTCGCAGAGGATCTCCGGCTGCGTGATGTCTTTCATCTCCAGGTAAAACGCGTGATGAAGGGCGCGGTAGTAAGGCAGGGCCAGGGCAGGGTCCAGGCGCCTGACGGCAACGAACGCCTGACTGGCCGGTGCCGAGTCGTAGAGAAAATCCGGGGCATCTGCCAGCAGGTGGCCGTTGATGGGTTGACCCGTGGCCCGGGTCACCCCTTGCCAGTTTTCAAGAAGCTTCGGCTTAATGGCGTCGGTGATGGCAATGGGATCCTCCACCCGCAGCCCCCCCATCATAAACCGGAAGGGCACCGAAGACCCGAGGCGCTCCATGAGGGCATCCAGGACCGGCTCAAATCCGAAACACCAGGCGCACATGGGGTCGCCCACATAAATAATCTCTTTGTCGTTTGTCTGGCTCATGTTTTTTCGTCCTCCGGGTCCCCGTTTGATCCTCACAAGATCCCACTTATACCATACCTTGCCCCCAGCTCAAGGCGCCTTTTTGGCGCTACAGGTCCCCCATACGGAGAATCACGGAAAACGCATCGATGAGGGCCCAGGCCGTATCGTCCTGCCGAAGCCCTAGGTCATCGTCCCCGGAGCGGGTCATGAGGGCGCAGACCTCGGTGCCGTCTTTGAGACCGAGGATCACCTCGGTGGTGTTTCCACCTTTAATAATACGTCGCACCGTTCCTTCAAGGGTGTTGGCGCAGCTGGTCAGGGGAGGGTGGGGCCCTGCGGCCACCAGGACCCAGGGGGCTTTTACCTCGGCGGTGAGAAGGGTCCCGGGCTTCAGGGCCAGTCGGCCGGCGCTTTCATTGGTGATGATGGCGGTGATGGGGTAGCCCCCCAGGGTGTCCAGGGTGACCACCGTCTGGATCTCTCCGGGGACCATGCGGGCCACCTTTCCGGCAAAGCTGTTCCTTGCGCTTGTCTTGATCCTGCTCTCGCGTCGGGTGACATGGGCCACCACCCGCTGCATGTCCTGTTCGGAAAAATCGAGCCAGGAGGCGGTGAGGCCCGCCGTGCTGTGGCCGAGCATCTTCTGGACCACGGGAAGGGGCAGGTTGCTGCGCAGGAGCTCCAGGGCACGGGACCGGCGGATGACGTTGGGGCTTCCCATGGCCTTGGCCAGCCCGCAGGACTCTGCCTGTTCATAAAACTTTCTCCGCACATGCCCCGGATCCACGGAAAAAGGGGCTTCGGTGGATGGCGGCAGGACCTCGAGGATTCCCTCGGCCACGTGGGGAGGGATCTGGACATCCCGGTACCCGGCGGACCGGCTTCCGATATGCACGGTGTGGCCCGTAAAATCGATCTGATCGGTGGAGGCGATGCCCAGGATTTCCCCTAAACGGGCACCGGTGTAGCGAATGAGCAGGAAGATGCAGAAAATTCTCTGCCGGGACCTTCGCACGTCGGAGCGCCGTGCAGCCGAGACCCAGTCCCGAAAGGCTGTCTCCAGGGCGGCCAGCTGAACAGGGTCGAGGGTGCGCTCCTCCTCGGAAGGCGTGAGGATGGTCGATGGGTTGGCGGATGCGTGCGGCGGTGTTTTCATGGGTGGCATTATAGCGGCAGATCCGTTTCTTTCCAAGGAAATCGGGTTGACATGGCTGGAAATCGAATGGTACAAGTGACATGCAAATTATAAAAACCGTGCCAATTAACCATCGGGCGCGCTTCATGACAACCCCCTTCCCAAAGGAGGTGACCATGCTTTTCGAAACCGCAGGTATCCACGTGGCCCCCTGGATCCCCCCCGTCGTGGCCTTCGGCGTCTCTTTCATTACCTCCATGGCCGGACTCTCAGGCGCCTTTCTGCTCCTTCCCTTTCAGATGTCCGTCCTTGGCTATGTGCACCCCTCGGTGAGCGCCACCAATCAGCTCTTCAACATTGTAGCCATCCCTTCGGGGGTGTGGCGGTTCATCAAGGAGGGGCGCATGGTCTGGCCCCTGACCCTGGTGGTGGTGGTGGGCACCATGCCCGGGGTGATCCTGGGGGCGATGATCCGGGTGCTCTACCTGCCGGACCCGCTTCACTTCAAGATGTTTGTGGGCATGGTCCTTCTGTACATCGGGTTTCGCATGGTCAGGCAGCTCCTCGACACCAGGGGAAAGGAGCCGAAAACGGAAGAGGGGGGCGATTTTAAGACCACGGTCCTTTTCTGGAACCTTCGGGAGATGGCTTATACCTTTCGGGGGCGTACCCATCGCTTCTCGGTGCCCGGCATCTCTTTTATGAGTTTTGTGGTGGGCATCATCGGTGGCATTTACGGCATCGGGGGTGGGGCCATCATCGCGCCGTTCTTTGTTTCGTTTTACAGGCTTCCGGTCCACACCATCGCCGGAGCGACCCTCATGGGTACCTTTGTGACCTCCATTACCGGGGTGCTTTTCTATCAGGGCATGGCCCCTTTTTTTCCCTCCATGCATATTGCCCCGGACTGGGGCCTGGGGCTTCTCTTCGGCCTGGGCGGCATCGCAGGTATCTACACGGGCGCCCGGTGCCAGAAAATGTACCGTACCGAAGCGGGCTCAAGTGGCTCCTCTGCCTTGTCCTTGCCGGAACCGCCGGAAAGTACATCGTTGAATTTATCACGCACGTCCGCCCGTAGATAAGGATTGACCGCTTTTGTAAACATGGTTACGGTGTTTCATGCCCATATGGACTGATCCGACGTAAAAACAGATGGATTTACCCCATACATGAAGGTGCGCATGAATCCCCCAGAAGCGGCTGACAAACGCGATGCGCCCCTGGTCCTGGAGATCAAGGGCGCGTCACTGGATGACGGCCCCGGTATCAGGACGGTGGTTTTTCTCAAAGGGTGTCCCCTTGACTGTGCCTGGTGCCATAACCCCGAAAGCAAAAAGACAGGGGCGGAGCTCTCCTTCGACGCGGAAAAATGCATCGGTTGCGGAGAGTGCCTGAGGGTATGCCGGCAAGGGGCCCTCGACCCCGGGTGGGGGCCGGACCGTTCCCGATGCACCCTCTGCATGGCATGCACCGAGGTGTGCCCGTCAAAGGCCCTGGAGCCTGTGGGCAGCGCCATGGAACCGGATGAGGTGGTGTCGGCGGTGTCAAAAGACATGCCCTTTTTCGACGCCTCAGGGGGAGGGGTGACCCTGTCCGGGGGCGAGCCGACCCTGTTTCCCCGATACTGTGGCGAGCTCATGCAGCGGTTCAAGGCTTGGGGCATTCACACCCTCCTTGAGACCAGCGGCCATTTCTCCCGGTCGGCCTTTGACGCCCACATCCGCCCCCACACCGATACGGTATACATTGATATCAAGCTCATCTCCCCTGAAGCCCACAAACAGTATTGCGGTGCGGGCAACGCGCGCATTCTCGCAAACCTCGAGTACCTCCTGGAACTTCACCGGGAAGGGGGGCTGGAGCTTCTCCCCAGGATTCCCCTGGTTCCCGGGATCACGGCAACCGATGAGAACATCACGGCCGTGGCCGACCATCTCAGCTCCCTGGGGGCCCGGGAGGTTCAGCTCCTGCCTTACAATCCGCTCTGGCACGGAAAAATTGTTAAACTCGGAGGCCGCGTGCCCGGTGCCCCGGGCGGGTTCATGGCACCGGAGGAAGTGGCACGATGGGAAACCTGTTTTGAAAAGCGAGGGATCGAGACCTTGTAACCACCGGCAACATTCTTACTACGAAAGGAGGCGACCATGGACTGGAAGGGTATCACCGTCTATGTGACGGGCGGTTCAAGCGGTATTGGGCTGGAGACAGCAAGGCAGCTTTTTGACAACGGGGCCCGTGTGGCGCTTTTTGCCCGGGGGGAGAAGGCGCTGACCGCCGTGGCCGGTGCCTTCAGGGCGAGATCGGATGAGCCAGAGGTGTTCTCTCTGCCCATGGATGTGTCCGACTGGGAGGATGTGAACGGCAAAATCGCTCAGGCCGTCGCCGACTTCGGGGCACCGGATGTGGTGATCAATTGCGCGGGGGTGGGGATTGCCGACCATTTCGAAAACATCGATGCCGAGGCCTTTGACAAGGTGCTGGCCATCAACGTCTCGGGGAGTCGCAACATGGCCGCGGCCACTCTGCCCTGGCTCAAGAAGAACAAGGGCGCCCTTGTCCTGATTGCGTCCTCTGCCGGCTTTATCCCTGTGTTCGGATATTCAGCGTACAGCACCTCCAAGTTTGCCGTCATGGGTTTTGCCGAGGTGCTGCGCTGTGAACTGGCGCGCTTTGAGGTGCAGGTCAGCCTGTTCTGCCCCTCCGAGGTGGACACCCCCATGCTGGAGCGGGAAAAGCCCACCATCCCCAAAGAGACCCGCGCCCTCAAGGATTTTGCCGGTGTCCTACCCGTGGACGTGGCCGCGGCCAAGCTGATCCGGGGCATTGAGCAGGGCCGGTTCCTTATTGTACCCGGTGTGCGCACCAAGCTGTTGTACTGGGTGCGTCGTCTCACCCCGGGGCCCATCTATCGGTTCGGGGCGGACTTCACGGCCATGCTGGGGGCCGCACGGGCAAATTGATATGTGGCGTGTCCGGGAACGCTGCGGGTGCCTTCCGGCCGGTCCCGTGGGGGCTGAAACCGGCCCCAAACGGGGTGGGAAGGGAGTCCATTTTGGATCTTCGACTGGTTTTAAAATAATGCTACAATATCGATTGATATTCCGGTCCCATAGTTCCCAGAGGCTGAAAGCATCGAAAAATGTGGCTTTCAGGTGTTGACATGCATGGGAGGGTCCTGTAAAAGTTTCCTCGTTCTTCGGGCGAATAACTCAGTTGGAAGAGTGCAACCCTTACAAGGTTGAAGTCACAGGTTCGAGCCCTGTTTCGCCCACCACCCAATGGGTCGTTAACTCAGTCGGTAGAGTATCTGCCTTTTAAGCAGAGAGTCACTGGTTCGAGCCCAGTACGACCCACCAGAAGACAAGCCGGCATGGCTGGCAACACATATGGCGCCTTTTGGCGTCGCTCCGGATGTCCGGGCGAATAACTCAGTTGGAAGAGTGCAACCCTTACAAGGTTGAAGTCACAGGTTCGAGCCCTGTTTCGCCCACCATCTTCCGGGTCGTTAACTCAGTTGGTAGAGTATCTGCCTTTTAAGCAGAGAGTCACTGGTTCGAGCCCAGTACGACCCACCATACATAAGGCACCTTTCGGTGTCGCCCCGGTTGACCGGGCGAATAACTCAGTTGGAAGAGTGCAACCCTTACAAGGTTGAAGTCACAGGTTCGAGCCCTGTTTCGCCCACCATCCGCGGGTCGTTAACTCAGTCGGTAGAGTATCTGCCTTTTAAGCAGAGAGTCACTGGTTCGAGCCCAGTACGACCCACCACTATGAAAAAAGCCGAAGCATTTGCTTCGGCTTTTTTCGTTGGGCCTTTTTCCGGTATCGACATCCCTTGTGGACACAGGGGCTGTATGGTAAACTTCACTAAGGAAAAAAATGATCTGCCACAGATCACCCGAAAAGGGCCCCTGACAGACACAACGCGTCTCTCATCCGTTTTCACAAACCGGATCCCACCGTCCGTGACGTCCCCATCGATCCCATCTGCCACCCGGTAAGGCCCTCCCTACATTCCATCCAAAACAAGCAAGGAGTGCCGTGTATGGATGCCAAACGATTTGACGAGGATATCAAGAAAACCTTCGAGCAGTTCGGAGAGACGGGCGTAAGCGTTCAACTCTTGTCAGCCAAGGACAGCCATGTCTCCCAACCCCCTTACGACTGGGTCCAGGTGATGATGAAAGTCATCCCCGTGGTTCCCGATCCCGAACCCTGGGCCGAGACCTGGCGATACGGCGGGGTGCTTCAGCACGACAAGATTCCGTTGCCCATCGGCATGCGGCCCATTGATGTGAGCCGCATGATCAGCGCCATTGATGCCGCCAAAAAGCTGCCGCCGGGCTTTGACCTCCAGGGGGCCTCCTGCGACCTGTACTGGGCCCTGCACCCGGACGTCAAGGAGCCGTATTATCACTTCACCTCAGGGGACCTGACCATCCTTATCGGTGCCTACAGCGGAGACGTGATGGAGCCCCAGTTCTAATAAAAAAAACGCCCCGGCAGGCGGGGCGTTTCCACGGATCATAAACAAAGCGGAGCACCGGTCAACCGGTCTCCGCTTTTTTGGTTGTGTCTCTTCCGGCAAAAGAACCGCCTGTGACGGGTCAGGCCGCCTCCGCGGGTTTTTCCTGACGCCGGTAGGCCGCAATGGAGTCCCAGGTCACCAGGGCCAGGGCGCTCCAGATCAGGAGAAAGGTGCGCACCAGGGACGGGTCCAGGGGTTCTTTGAAATAGAACACCGCCAGCAGAAAGGTGCAGGTGGGGGCCAGGTACTGGATAAACCCGATGGTAGACAGGGTCAGGGCCTTGGCGCCCAGGTTGAAAAGAAGCAGGGGCAGGGCCGTCATCAGGGACGTGCCCACGAGGAGAAGGTCCGTGGTGGCCCCTGTGTGGAGAAAGACGCCTTCTCCGCTTGCGGCCAGGTTCCCCAGGTAGAGCGAGGCCGGAACAGCCATGAGCAGGGTCTCCACGGTGAGGCCCACCAGAGGCCCTACGTCCACTACTTTGCGGATAAGGCCGTAAAAGGCAAAGCTGAAGGGCAGGGCCAGGGAGATCCAGGGCAGGGTGCCGTAATCGATGGTGAGCCAGGCCACGCCGACCCCTGCGAGGACCACGGCGATTTTCTGCCTGGTCGTGAGCCGTTCCTTTAGAAAAATCATCCCTAAAAAGACAGTGACCAGGGGGTTGATATAGTACCCCAGGCTGGTCTGCATCACGTGGCCATGGTTGATGGACCAGATGAAGAGAAACCAGTTCCCCCCCACCAGGCAGGTGGTGACGGTGAGGACGGCCAGGGTGCGAAGGCTGGTCAGGGCCTTTAAAAACGGCCCCATTTTCTTCTGGAAGACAAGGATGGGAACCAGAAAAGCCAGGGACCACACCACGCGGTGCATCAGGGTTTCAAAGGCCGGGACATGGGAGAGGTGGTTCCAGTAAAGGGGAGAGAGCCCCCAAATAAGAAAAGCCTGCATGGCAACAAGCAGGCCGACGGCGGATTCTGAACGAGACGGCATGGGACATTCCTGTAAGTCATGGGTTGCCTTGACGTCAAGGGGCAAGGCGTTAAAGATAGTGTGATAACATGGGCCGTCGGGGCTGTCGAGGAAAAGGGAGGACGTTTTTCAGGAAAAGCTGCGGGGTTTTTTACGGAGTGCTACACACATAAAATTACGGCATCCGTCGCACCATCGCACCGGTGCAAGGGTCAGGAGGTTTCGACGTGCCTTTGCGATTGACACCACCCCTTTCGCCGTTAACCTACTCACTACTCACTACTCACTACTCACTACTCACTACTCACGCCATTCAACCGTTCTGCCCCCTCAACCCCTTGAAAATAACACAGAGGTCCTGCTCGGTGACCCGGGCAAGGAGGAGGTCGTCGTAATCGGGTTCGCGGGAGCCATCGAAGGCTGCTGCCGGTTCGGGGACGGGCTGGTCCACTGCAAGGGTCCTGATGCGCGCCAGGTCCCCGGGGTTTTCCACACCCCTGTTGTTTTCGATCCAGGCCGCGCAGCTGTCGTGGGGCCCGATGAAGAGCAGGAACAGCTCGTCGTCTTTTTTGACCCCCAGCATGCGGTAGCCCTTGCCGATATCGAACTTCACGGCATGGCGGATCCGGCGTTCACCGTGGTTGCTGAGCTTACCGGCTTCGTGCAGGGGGCCCTGGCCGTTGGCGGTAAGGCGGTGGATGATGGTGTCTGCCTTGCGACCTGCGGCAACCGCCATCTTTGAGGAACGCCGCATGGCGCTGAGCTGTTTTTCAAAGCGATGGGTGAGATGGATGCAGCGAATCATGGTGCCTCCGGAAAAAATGTCGTCCCCGGCAGGCGCAAGGCTGTAAGCCCTCAGCCATGCGCCCGCCGGGTCGGACAGGACAAATCTTTCAGGTGCCGGTCATCCGCTGGGCGAATACATCCGGCACGTTATCAGTGTGGATCAGGAACAGCAGGAACCGTGGCTACCGCAGGATGAGCAGCCGCTTGAGAGTTTCAGGCTCGAGCTGAGCTTGAAGCCGACATCCTTGAAATCCACCACCAGGGGCTGGGCCTGGTTGAGGAGATCGGTTTCGATGACATACTCCATGCCCCCGATGGTATAAAGGGTGTCCCCGTCTTTCTGCATATCAACGGCCATGGCCAGTTGGGCACCGCCGCAGCCGGAGTTGAGGAAGACGCGGATGGGGGCAGGGGTTCGGTTTTCAAAGTAACGGGCGATCTCGTTTTGAGCCGCTTCGGTGACGGTAAACATGTGTTTGTGTACTCCTTTGTGTCCATGGGGGGGATGCCCCATTGGTTAAACAAGCGCATCAATAGATGCGCATAACATCTTGATTGTATGAGGCTAAAATTCGCCGGGCGTCATGTTGATCTCTGCAAGGCTGAAGACCGGACCGTCCTTGCAGACCAGCTCCTTGCCGATGTTGCAGCGGCCGCACATGCCGATGCCGCATTTCATGCGGTTTTCAAGGCTCATGATGATGCGGTCGTGGCTGTAGCCGAGTTTTTCAAGGACCGGCAGGGTGAACTTGATCATCACAGGCGGCCCGCAGACGATGGCGTAGGTGTCCTCGGAGGCGGCCGGAGCAACTTTTTCGGTGAGGGCCGGCACAAAGCCCGTGTGGTAGCCCCAGTGCGGGTCGTCGGTGGCGTCCACGGTGATGTGCATGTTGATGTCGTCCCGTTTTTCCCAGGCCATGAGCTCCTCTTTGTAGAGAAGCATCCCCGGGGTCCGGGCGCCGTAGACCACGTCGATGGTTCCGAATTTGGACCTGTTTTCCGGTTCCAGCATCATCTTGATGGAAGAACGCAGAGTGGTGAAGGCAAACCCACCGCCCACGATGAGAATGTTCTTACCGGTGAGGGTCTCCCAGGGGTACCAGTTGCCCAGGGGCCCTCGGATGCCCATGATGTCCCCCTCCTTCATGTCGTGGAGGCAGGCGGTCACCTTGCCTGTCTTGAACACGGTGAACATGACGAAGCCTTTTTCCGTAGGGGAAGAGGCAATGCCGATGGGGATCTCCCCCTGGCCGGGGATGGAAAGCTCGGCAAACTGCCCGGCCTGGTAGGCGAATTTTTCCTCATCGCCGGGGTTCAGGAAGCTGAAGGTAAAGGTCTTTAAGCTATTGTCTTCGGTGGCCGTATCGACGGCGTCGATGCGGACCGGGTAGGGTACGTACGGATTCTGCATGATGGGCTCCCCCTATGCCTGGCTGTTCATGGTGTTGCACACGTCTCGGATGTCGATGCCGGCGGGGCACTGCTCGATGCACCGTCCGCATCCCACGCACATGATGCCCTGACCGTATTTGTCCGGAAAATACTTCAACTTGTGCATGAACCGCTGCCGGGTCCGCTGCATGGGGGTCTCCCGGGGGTTGTGGCCGGAGCCGTGCCGGGTGAACAGAGAGGTCATGCAGGAGTCCCAGTTTCGGATGCGGTAGCCCGTCTCCCCGTGGACCTCGTCCTGGATGTCGAAACACCAGCAGGTGGGGCAGGCATAGGTGCAGGTGCCGCAGTTGAGGCAGGCAAAGGTGGTCTTGTTCCAGTGATCGGCCTCGTAGAGGTCCAGAACCTGAAAATGCGGTTCCAGGCCATGGAAGAGGAGATGGCTTTCTCCGCCGATGCTTTCAGGTCGGCAATGCGGGCATCGGCGCCTTCTTCGGCCGGGGTCTCAAACCCTGCTGCCTCGGCCCAGGCCGCGCCCTTGTCCGTGAGCACCCTGGCAAGGTAGTGCTCACCATTGTCCACCAGCATCACGTCCAGGCAGGACTCGTCAAAGGGCCCGGTGCCGCAGCTTGTGGAAAAATCCGTGGCAGACGGCGCCTGCACGGCCAGGCCGATCCAGGTGCAGGCCTCATAGGCTTCCACCACATAGGGATCCTTGTACTCCTCGGTGTCAAAGTTAAGGCGGACAAGTTGGAGCGCTTTGGCGTCGTTGGGGCGGATTCCCACCACCGCACGGGGGCGGGTGTCAATCTTTACGGCCTCGTAGATATCTTTTTTCGGGTCCCCTTCCTTGAACGAGCAGGTCATCATCACCTGGGAAGGCGGAAACACGACGCCTTTAGGAGACAGACGGGTCTGACTGCCGTCCATGATGGGGTACTCGCTCTCTTTCAGCTCCCGAAAGCCCGGGACCTCTCCATCCGGAGCGGGTCCCACAAGGGCGTAGGCTTGCCGCGCACGGTCCAGCCCCTCGGTCCAACATGATTTATCGATACGTAATATGGTCATCGGTATGATCCTTTATGTGCTGTCACCCAGGATTCGATGAGTTCCAGTAAACCGCATCGGTCAGTGAGTTTCCTGGTTCCGGCCATAGCGCCAGACCCTGCTCTGCCCGGGAAACCGGAAAAGGCAGGCTGCAACCTGGGCATGCCCTGGTTACAGAATAAACGCTTCCGGGTCGTCGAGGCGGAAGGTGTCCTGTGCCGGGCGGGTCTCGATGGTGAGGCCCGCTTCAAATCCCCAGTTCTCTTCCACGGCCTTTTCCATCTTGCGCGTCAGGAGCCGCACGGGCACGCCCATGGGGCAGGCCGATTCGCAGGCCCCGCAGTCGGTGCAGCGACCGGCGCAGTGGATGGCCCGGAGCATATGGTAGGTGCGCACATCCACAGGGTCGGTGCCCTTGCCCACCCACTGAGGACGGGATTCTTCCGTGAAACAGGTGGGGCAGTAACACAAGGGGCACGCGTTTTTGCAGGCGTAACACCGGGTGCACGCGGAGAGGGCCTCCTCGAAAAAAGCCCATTTTTCCGCACTGGGCTTGGCCTCGATCTCCCGGATATCGGCGTAGCGGTCGATGCCCTGGGGCTCGGGAACGGCATCGCCTGCCATGGTATCGGAGATCACCGGGTTGGGGTGAGCGCAGAGGGTGCAGTTCTGGCGCAGCAGCTCTGCCCTGGGAATGCGCTTCTCATCCGTGGCGGACGTAAGGACCAGAACCTCTCCGTCTTCCTGCATGGCCAGGATCTCGCCCCCTGCGGCATCCATGGCCTTTTGGGGATCAATCATGCCGGTGCAGGGGACGCCGATGACCACCACATCCTCACGCTTCACGCGGTTCTCAACGATGTGCCCCACGATGTTCCGGGAATCGCACCCCTTGGCAACCACCGCCACCTTGCCCATCTCTTTGTTGAGATAAGCGGCCAGGTTGAGGCGGCAGTTGGCGTCCCAGGTGAGCTTTTCTGCGTCGTCGGGGGTTGTGGCCATGAAGGGCTCGGTGGAGAGGGGCAGGCTCCCTTTTTTAAAGCCGATGACCGCTTCCACCTCTCCTTTGGCGAGGAGCTCCTTTGCCGTGGTCCGGATTGTTTCTACGATGGCATTCATGCGGCAGTCTCCTCGGGGCTCTCTTTGATCAACACGGTGGCGGGCCCGAGGGCTTTCACCTCGTCAATGACCTTGTTGGCCACCTCGGCAAACTTCACCCCTTCGGCGGACGAGATCCACGAGAAGTGGAGACGCCCCGGTTCGATGCCGTTGAACTCCAGCATCTCCTTGAGGAGGGTGAACTTGCGCCGGGCATAATAGTTTCCTTCGATGTAGTGGCAGTCCCCGGGGTGGCACCCGGAGATCCACACCCCGTCGGCTCCTTTGCGAAGGGCCGCCAGGACCATTTTGGGCGAGATGCGGCCCGAGCAGGGCACGCGGATCACCCGCATGTTGGGGGGATATTGAAAACGGCTCACACCCGCCAGGTCGGCGGCGCCGTAACTGCACCAGTTGCAGAGAAACGTGACAATTTTCGGTTCAAACGAACTCATTGGTGTTCTCCTGTATCTTAAACGCCTTGCCTCCGGCGGCCCTGCCGGGGGCCAAGCTTTTGAAAAGTTTGACAAACAGGTCTTGAGCAAGTCTTTCCAGGCTTCGCCGAAATAATTTCGACTTTTCTATTATGGAAAGTTTTTTGCGGAGCTTTTTTTCAAAAAAGCGACCCGCCGGAGGCCAGCTGAGTGGTTACATGGTTACGGGCCTAAATGTTGTCGATCATGGCCATGAGCTGGGCCTCTTCAAACCCTTTGAGTTGCAGGGCGCCGGAGCGGCAGGAGGCGACACAGGCGCCGCACCCTTTGCAGATCACGGGGTTGATGATGGCCTTGCCTTCGTCCCGGCCCGATGCCTGGAGGCTCGGGGCGTTGTAGGGACAGACCGCCACACAGACCCCGCACCCACTGCAAAGGGAGGGGTTGACCTCGGCCACGTTTCCGCTGGTGTTGATGGTCTTGCCCGAGAGCAGGCGCGTGGCGCTGGAGGCGGCGGCCTGGGCCTGGGCGATGGATTCGTCCACCGGCTTGGGATAATGGGCCAGGCCGCAGAGGAAGACACCGTCCACAGCAAAGTCCGAGGGCGCCAGCTTCACGTGGGCCTCGGCAAAGAAGCCCTCGTCGTTGATGGGCACCTTGAAGAACTGGGCCAACTTTTCGTCCCGGTGGGGAACCACGGCCGCAGCCAGGGTGAGCAGGTCTGCCTTGATGGCCAGGGGCCGATTGAGCACGTGGTCGGTGACGGTGACCGTCAGGCAGTCCCCGCTGTTATCCACCACGGGTTTGTCATCCACGTTGTAGCGGACAAAGATCACGCCTTTTTCCCGGGCCTCTTTGTAGAGGGCTTCGCGCTCGCCGTAGGTTCGGATGTCCCGGTAGAGCACAAACACCTTCATCTCGGGGTTCTTCTCTTTGAGGTGCAGGGCCGAGGACATGGTGTGGGTGCAGCAGATGCGGGAGCAGTAGGGACGCCCCGGCTCCCGGGAACCCACGCACTGGATGAAAACGGCGCAGCTTGCCTTCTCCAGCATGGGATCGTTTGCGATGAATTTTTCGTCCAGCTCCAGGCCGGTCAGGACACGCGGATCCTTGCCGTAGAGGTACTCGTCCGGTGTGTGCTCGGAAGCGCCGGTGGCAATGACGGTGACCCCGTGCTCGGCCTGTGTGTTCTTGTCCTTTTGGGAAATGGTGGATGAGAAGTTGCCCACAAAGCCTTCCACTTCGGAGAGTTCGGCCCCCAGGAACAGATCGATGTTGGGGTCGGCTTCCACCTCGGCGCTCATGGCTTTCAGGCCCTGTTGAATGGACTCGCCCTTGGAGGTGGTGAACAGGCTGTTGGCCTGGCCGCCTAAACGATCTTCTTTTTCCACGATGGAGACGTGGTACCCCTGGCCGGAGAGGGCTCTTGCTGCGGCCATACCCGAGAGCCCACCGCCCACCACCAGGGCGTTCTGGTCGATGGAGAGTTCGGCTTCGGTGAGAGGCGTGAAAAGAGCCACCTTGGCCACGGCCATGCGCACCATCTCCATGGCTTTTTCCGTGGCTTCGGCCGGGTGGTCCTTGTGGACCCAGGAGTTGTGGTTCCGGATGTTGACCATCTCAAAGAGGTACTTGTTGAGCCCTGCGTTGATGAGGGTCTCCTGAAAGAGCGGGTCGTGGGTCCTGGGAGAGCAGGCCGCCACCACGATGCGGTTGAGCTTCTGCTCCTTGATCACCTTGGTCATGGCGTCCTGGGTGTCCTGGGAGCAGGAGTAGAGGTTGTCTCCCACATACTCCACAAAGGGGAGGTCTTTGGCAAAATCCCGCACGGCGGGCACATCCACAACGCTGCCGATGTTGATGCCGCAGTGGCAGACAAAGACTCCGACCCGCGGGCGCTCGCCCGAGATGTCGGTCTCTTCAGGAGTTGCCACGGCCTTGGTGAGGGTGCCCCGGGCCGAGGTGAGGGCAGCCCCTGCGGACAGGGCGGCAGAGCCCGCCTCGATGACCGACTGGGGAATGTCCTTGGGTCCCTGGAGGGCGCCGCAGACAAAGACCCCGTCCCGGGTGGTGGCCACGGGGTTGAAGGAGTCGGTTTTGCAAAAGCCTCCGGGGGTGAGCTCCACGCCCATGGTGTGGGCGAGCTCTTTCACCTCGTCTGAGATCTCCATCCCCACGGAGAGGACCACCAGGTCGTAGATTTCCCGGGTCACCTTGCCCGTGGCCTCGTCCACGTAGTCGATGACCTGGCCCACCTCGTCTCCAACCTGGCTGAAGACCGAGTGAACGCGGCATCGTACAAAACGGATCCCGTGCTTCTCTTTCGCCTCGTTGTAGCAGCTCTCAAAGCCTTTGCCGTGGGTCCGCATGTCCATGTAGAAGATGGTGCAGTCCAGGCTCGGGTCGTGCTCCTTGGCGATGATGGCCTGCTTGATGGCGTACATGCAGCAGACGCTGGAGCAGTGGCCGTTGTCGCAGGTGTTGATGTCCCGGGAGCCGATGCACTGGAGCCAGGCGATCTTCCGGGGCTCGGCGTGGTCGCTCATGCGCACCACGTGGCCCTGGTTGGGGCCCGAGGCGGAGAGGAGGCGCTCGAATTCCAGGGAGGTCACCACATCCGGGCTCTTGTCGTAATTGTAGATGGCTTTTCCGCTGGGGTCGTAGGCCTTGAATCCCGGTGCCAGGATGATGGAGCCCACGTTGAGGGAGAGGGTCTTGTCCGTGTCCTCATAGTTGATGGCCCCGGCAGGGCAGGTTTTTTCGCAGATGCCGCACTTGCCCTTGGTGAGTTTGATGCAGTTGTCGGCGTCGATGCAGTACTTCAGGGGCACGGCCTGGGGGTAGAGGGCGTAGATGGCTTTGCGTTTCACCAGGCCCTGGTTGTAGACGTCTTCCACTTTTTTGGGGCACTTCTCGGTGCAGGCGCCGCAGGCGATGCACTTGTCCATGTCCACGTAGCGGGCCTTCTGGAAGACCTCCACCGTAAAATCACCCTTTTCCCCTGAGACCCCTTTGATCTCGGCAAGGGTGAGGAGCTCGATGTTCATGTGGCGCCCCACCTCCACGAGCTTGGGGGACATGATGCACATGGAGCAGTCGTTGGTGGGGAAGGTTTTGTCCAGCTGGGCCATGACCCCGCCGATGGAAGGTGCCTTTTCCACCATGTAGACTTTGTACCCCGAGTTGGCCAGGTCCAGGGCGGCCTGGATGCCGCCGATGCCGCCCCCGGCAATGAGTACCGATCCGATGGTTTGTTTTGCAGTCATTTCCAGTCTCCTTACAGCCCGTAGTCGGCCAGGTCCGGCCCGAGCAGCGGGCGCTCGTTTTCTCCCAGGATCCCCAGAGAGAGGCAGATGAGGGTCCAGAGGTGCACGGTGTGGTACGTTCCCTCAAAGTGGTGGCCGATGTCCTCCACCTGGGCGTGGCAGTTGTGGCAGGGGGTGATGACGTAGTCGGCCCCGGTGGTCTGGATCTGATCGAACTTCACTTTGCCGTACGCCTGGCGCTCGTCCGTGAAACCGGCCTGGAGGGAGCCCCCTCCGCCGCCGCAGCAAAAGTTCATGGAGCGGTTGGGCACCATGTCGATGAAGTTCTCCTCGCCCACCACTTTTTTCACCACAAAGCGCAGGTCGTCGGCCAGTTTGTCCCCCAGGGATTTGCGGACCACGTTGCAGGGGTCCTGGACGGTGAATTTGATGCCGCCTGTGTTCCAGTCGGAGTTGACCGGGAGTTTTCCTTCGCGGATCCATTTGGCGTAGTACTCGATGATGCTTCGGAACTCAAAGTTGTGGGGAATGTTGAACCGGCGCAGGCCCTGCCAGACCGCATAGAAGGAGTGGCCGCACTCGGTGTTGATGAACACCTTGCAGCCGAGCTTTTCGATGTGCTCCACCTGTGCGCGGATGATTTTTTCCCAGGATTCGTCATCGGCCAGGAACATGCAGTAGTTCTCGCCGCCCCACATTTTGGAGTAGTAGGTCCAGTCCGCCCCCACGGTGTGGAGGATCTTCCACAGGGGAAGGAGCTCATCGGGCTCGGTGACGGGCTCCCGGGAGTTCTGGTTGAGGGCAAAATAGGCGCCCTCCCGGTCCAGGTCGGCCCGGAGCTCTTCAAACCCGGGCTGCTCGCGGCACTCCTCGGCCAGGTCCTCGATGGTGAACTTGAAATCCTCCAGGGGGACGCCCATGGCGCCGCCCTCGGAGTTGATGTGGTGGTCGCAGGAGCCGAGGATCCCTTTGGGTCGTTCCTCCCGTGGCCACTCCGCCCGCAGGTCGTAGATGAGCTGGGGGATGTTGATGCTCATGGGGCAGGCGTCGTAACACCGTTTGCACATGGTGCAGACCCATACCCAGGGGTGGCGATCCAGCTGTTCATCCATGCCAAGGACCGCCATGCGCAAAAACCTGCGCGGGTCCATGCCCATCTGTCCTGTTGCCGGGCAGCCGCTTGCGCAGGTGCCGCAGGTGAGGCAGGCGCTCAAGTTCCCGTCCGGGATCATGGCCAGGGCCTTGTCTCGGATTCGCGATGGGGTTCCGGTTACTTCCAGTGGTTCAATCATTGTGTGGTCGTCTCCTCTTCAAACAACGTCTCGCTCCGCCACCCGATGCATGCACCTCGGGTGGGCGGGATGTAAGATTCCCGTGGTCGACGGAAATGGTGTCCACAATTGTCAGGAGCCCGGTCCGTTAAGACCAGGCAGGGGAGGTGAAGAGGAAATGGGCCGTCTGGATAAAAAGGCGGGCACATTTCCGGGTATCACCTGACGCACGCACGAGGGGCGTGCTTACCGGCAACGGAAATCCGCCGAGCACGGGCGGATTTTGTTGCTCTGTCAGTTGTACCCGGATGGAAATCGCATCTTGTCTCCAGTGCAGTGAGGTATGGGGGAACGAAAGTCCCTGGAGCCCCTTATGTATACGGGCAACGGGTCGGTCCATGGGATTCGGTTTAGTGATATATAGACGTATTAAATATGTCAAATAGGAATATTGAATATTGCTATCAGAAAATATCGAGGAAATAAATTGTTCCGTTGCGGGCAAAAACAGTGACGTCATGGGGCGGGAGAGCCTGTGTCCGCCAGTTATTCATCTCCGGAACGTGGCGGAATAAACGCGCACTCACCCCTGAAATTTACCTGTCTTCTTTGGAAGCACAGGGGCACACGTACCTTAGGATAATTTGCACCGGAAAAACTGAATGGGATTCATATCGTCCTTGAGAGAGCTGCGGTTCGGGAGGCAACTGCCAGAGAAATGCCCCAAGGGCGTCGACCTGTTTTTACCTTGGGTTCAGCGCGGCAAAGCCTCGCCACTGACGGTGTGCTCACGGTTCGGATGATGCTGTTCAGGGAACCTGTCATGCATTGTTGAACCATGGCCTGTATGTTCTGTGTTTAAGGCGTGATAGGTGTCGAGGGAAATTAATTTGGTAAATTTTACTAAATTGTGAGTTCCTTTTGGCGATACGTATTTTAATCACTATCATTTACAAAATAGAAAGAAGAACAGTCTCACAAACCATTGGGCATGGGCCGGTATTGGTGTCCATTCCGGGAAATGATTCTTCTAAACGGGGGGAAATAGCGAGGAGAATTTTAGGAAAGTAAGAACATACAAAAGAAATATACCGAGATGTTCACCACGTGCGGGAGTGACTGCGGTCTCGCCTCGGATCCGTTGAGGGGATCCCTCAGATTTGGTCGGCAGCATCCCATGCTGCCGTGACACGGATGTCACATCAAAGATGATAAGGAGTTGTAATGTTCAAGAAGGTCTCAATCAAGGCAAGGATCTATATCATCATCGGTATGGTCTTTCTTCTCTTCAGCGGCATGCTGGTCGGATCATTCAAGATCGGTTCCATAGCAAGGGACGCCGGGATCCATGAAGCCGGAGAGGTGATGCTGAAGGGGCAGAAGGAAAAGCTCAAGGTGGCCACCCACGCCATGGCCCTGGCTTTGGGCAATGCCCTTCAAAAAGCGCCGGAATCCGAGTCGGTGGAGGACGTTGTTCGAGAGATCATCGTTCCCATTCGGTTTGAAGAAGACCGGTCCGGCTATTTTTTTGTCTATGACGGGTTTAAAGTGGTGTGCAATGCAGCCAACCTGTCCCTGACCGGAGAAAACAGAAAAAATTCCAAGGACGCCAACGGCGTCTACTACCTCATTGAGCTTGAAAAAGCCGCCAGCGCCGGGGGCGGATTCGTCTCCTACAGCTTCCAGAAACCCGGAAAAGGGGTGCAGCCCAAGATCGGCTACGCCGAGAAGATTCCCGGAACATCCTACTGGGTCGGGTCGGGCGTCTACATCGACAACATCGAAGAAGAAAAGGCTGTTATCCAGAAAGTGATCGCGGGAGACGTCTCCCGGGGCGTGACTCTGGTGGCGGGGATCGCAGGCGGGTTCTTTCTTCTTATTATCATGCCCGTGACCCTGATGATGGCCGTTGCCATTACCCGTTCCCTGCGGCAGGCCATCAACGGCCTCAAGGACATCGCCGAAGGGGAAGGGGACCTGACCACGCGACTTGCCATCACCAATGAAGATGAAACCGGGGAGCTCGCCCGCTGGATCAACGTGTTTATCGAAAATCTGCAGACCATTGTCCGGGACGTGGCGGAAAATGCCATGGGCCTTAACAGCGCCTCCACGGAACTCTCTGCCGTGGCCACCCAGCTCTCCCAGGGTGCCGACGAAGCCTCCTCCCGTTCAGACAGCGTGGCGGCCGCCGCCGAAGAGATGAACGTCACCATGACCTCTGTGGCCGCAGCCAGCGAGCAGGCCTCCACCAACGTGGGCATGGTGGCCGCCGCCTCCGAGGAGATGAGCGTCACGGTCCAGGAGATCGCCTCAAATTCCGAAAAGGCAAGCGGGATTACCCAGGGCGCCGTGTCAAAGGCAAAGACAGCCACGGAAAAAGTGGACCTCCTGGGCGTGTCGGCTGATGAGATCAGCAAGGTCACCGAGGCCATCACCGACATCTCGGAGCAGACCAACCTCCTGGCCCTGAACGCCACCATCGAGGCGGCCCGGGCCGGTGAAGCGGGCAAAGGCTTTGCTGTTGTGGCCAACGAAATCAAAGCCCTTGCCGCCCAGACCTCCGAGGCCACCCAGGAGATCAAGCGTCAGGTGGAGGGCATCCAGGGATCCACCCGGGAGACCGTAACGGAGATCCGCTCCATCTCCGACGTCATCGTCGAGGTTAACGACATCGTCTCCACCATCGCCGCGTCAGTGGAAGAGCAGGCCGTTACCACCCGGGAGATCTCCGGCAACGTGGCCCAGGCCGCCCAGGGCATCGAAGAGGTCAACGGCAACGTGGCCGAGACCTCCATGGTCTCGGAGAACATCGCCCGGGAGATCAGCGCCGTAAACGCCGGAAGCGCCGAGATCGCATCCAGCAGCACCATGGTGAGCACCAGCGCCGAAGAGCTCTCCCGGCTTTCGGAGTCTTTGACGTCCATGGTGTCGAGGTTTAAGGTATGACAAAACGGGAAAAACAGGTAAGAGGCGATAGGTCATAGGCAAATAAAAAGTATGCATTTGCCGAAAACAAAAAGCGCCTCCACATGTGCTGTGGAGGCGCTTTGTTTTTCTATAACCTTTTTTTCCTGTTGTTCCTAATTTATACTCGGCCCCTCCATAAAATCAGTCTCCTGCATGGGACCGTGGAACACCTCGATGCGGGTGCGGATGGATTCGAACTCTTCATCGCCGATGACGCCCTGAACTTTGAGCCAGTGGAATTTGCGAATCTCTTCGCCGGGGTCGTTGGCGTAATCGATCTCTCCGTACCAGGAGAGAAGCTGGCTTTTGCGTCGCTTCATGAGCTCGTCAAAGATTTCGTCATAGCGATTGTCGTTGATCAGGTAAATCTCCCCGGATTCGGTTTTCAGCACCGTATACCGGGTGAAGGCAAACCGGTAGATGAGCAGGCAGATGGATGCTGCAAGGGGAAGGTAGAGGGCTGGGCCCGCCTGTTGAGACGGCATGGCAAACCATGTGAGGAGGCTGCACAGCCAGACGATCATGAGCACGGCCGCTGTGTTTCGAAACCAGGGATTTCGTGCTTCCACCATGGTCGTCTCCATGGGGATGTCGGCGTAATACACCCCGAAAGACCGAGATCCTGATTCCTGACCCATGGCGTAGGTCAGGCGTTCCTTTTCAAAGGTGAAGCGCGTCCTGTTCAGGTAGCGTTTCTGTTCTATCTCCATGCATCCCTCCGGAGATGGCTGGGTTTACATACATGACTTGGCATCCAAGGCTCTGGCAAAAACAATCCCTCAGGGAGGATACCCTGAAGACGTGCGGCATTGATTAGATGACGGCACGCGTTCGGGCAAACATTAAACAAACTCGTCATGAATGGCAATAACAATATGGTTCCTTAGGCAAGTCCGGAGCGCCTTGCCAGATGTTTCAGGTTGACCTCTTTGTGTTGTTCAGGCAGGCTCGACATAGGGGAAACACACCATGGGAACGATGGGTTAACGCGCTGTCTCGGCTGACTGGGGGGAGGTTACGAGGGATGCAGGATTTAACGTGGGGGAAACAGGACCTTGTTTCCATTGTGGCACATTTTCCGGATCCGGTTTTTATCATGGATCGGAAAGGGCGTTATCTGGAGGTGTTCGGGGGCATCGAGCGGAGCCTTTACGATGACCCTGCGTATCTCAAAGGCAAAACGCTTCACGAGGTGCTCCCCGTGGAACTGGCCGAACACTACCTTTCCATGATTCATCTCACCCTTGATACGGAAACCATACAGGTGGTGGAGTACAGCCTCGTGCCCGACACGTTGAAAGACAACCCCGGGGGCGGGCCATCGGACCTTCAGTGGTTCCAGGGGCGCATTTCCCCACTGTTAAACGACGAAGGGCCGCCAGCTTTTATCCTCTGGACCGTCATCAACATCACGGAAAAAAAGAAGGCCGAGCTTGAGCGGGACAGGGCCATGGCAGACCTTGAAAAAGCCCTGGCTGAAATCCGGACCCTCAAGGGGATCCTTCCCATTTGCAGCTCCTGCAAAAAAATCCGCGACAAACAGGGCGTCTGGCATCCTTTGGAGGCCTACATCTCACATCATTCCGAGGCGAACTTCTCCCATGGGATCTGCCCGGAGTGCAGAAACCTTCTTTACCCGGAGTTTGGTGGAGAATCGTCCGGCAAGGGGTGAGCCCCCTCAATGGCTCGCCACGCCCTTGCTCAATCGAGCGGGGACGGGGGTGATGCGCAAGCTTGAGGCCGCCGGGCTCTCTTCCACAAAGAGGCGGCACCCGTAGACGGCTTCCAGCCGTTCTTTTTCCAGGACCTGGGACGGCGCCCCAAAGGACGACACGGTGCCCTTATGGATCAGGCAGAGGGTATCGGCATACATGGCCGCCAGGTTCAAATCGTGGGAGACCATCACCACCCCGGTTCCCCGCTCCAGCTTCAACCTCTCCATCAAATCCATGACACGCACCTGATGGGCCAGATCCAGGGCCGAGGTGGGTTCGTCGAGGAGAATGAACTCGGGCTGCTGGCACACAGCCCTGGAGATAAAGACCCGTTGTTTTTCCCCACCGCTCAGCGCCTCCACCGAACGGTCTGCCAGATGCAGGACATCGGTAAAGGCCATGGCTTCTTCGGCAAGGGCCATGTCTTCATCTTTGTGAAAGCCCAGCATGCCCAGGTGGGGCGCCCGCCCCATGAGCACCACCTCCCGTACCGTCAAAGAAAAAGCACTCTCCACCGATTGAGGTAAAAATGCGATGCGCCGTGCCAGCTCCCGCCGCGTCATCCGGGACAGGGGGGTATTTTCCAGGGACACTTCGCCTGTTCGAGGGCGGGAAAGCCCGGCCAGGCATTTCAGCAGGGTGGTTTTGCCCGTGCCGTTGGGGCCTGCGATGATAAAAAAGGAGCCCCGGGGAACGGAAAGGGTGATGTCCGTCAGCACCTCATGGCTGCCGTAGCCCGTGGAGAGTTCACGGGTGGAAAGGCTGGCTGCCGTGACCGCATTGTTGCGTGTCATCATCGGGCCCTCCTTTTAAGAAGCATGATGAACAAAGGGGCCCCGATCATGGCAGTGATCACCCCCACGGGAATCTCTCCCTCCCGGGGAATCCAACGGGCCAGCAGGTCGCAGATCACCATGAAGGCGCCTCCGCCCACGATGGTGGCAGGCACCAGCACCCGGTGGTCCGAACCAAACACCTGCCGGAGGATGTGGGGCACCACCAGGCCCACAAACCCCATGAGGCCGCTCTGGCAGACCATGGCGCTGACCATGAACGAGGTGGCGATAAGAAGGATAAGGGTGGTCCGCCGGATGGAGACCCCCATGGCCCTTGCCATCTCGCGCCCCATGAGCATGAGGTTCATCTTGTGGGAGAGAAGAAAGATCACCACAAAGCAGGGCAGTACCAGAAGGGCCACCATGCCCACCTGGGGCATGTCTGCTGAGGAGAGATCCCCCATGAGCCAGAACATGATGTCGTGGAGCTTGTTCTCTTCGGAAATGGAGATGAGAAACATAATCACCGCCGAGCAGAATGCGTTGACCATGACGCCGGATAACAGCATGGCGTCCCGGCCCACCCGGCTTTCGCCCCGTGAAAGGACAAGCACCAGGAAGAGGGTGACCATGCTGCCGGCAAAGGCGGTGAGGCTGACCCCCGGCACACGGGCAAATCCGGCAAGTATCCCCATGATGGCACCGGTGGCCGCACCGCCGGAGATGCCAAGGATATAGGGCTCGGCAAGGGGGTTTCCCAGAAGGGCCTGGAAAACCAGCCCCCCTAAGGAGAGCACTGCCCCGCAAAACAGGGCCATGAGCACCCGGGGCAACCGGATGCGCTCGATGATGGCAATCTGGAGGCTGTCTGCCTGGGAATCACCCGTTATGAGCTGTGCCACAGGCGTAAGATCGATACCCGAAGGCCCAGTGGCCAGGCCCAGGAGAACCGCAGCCCCAAGAACCATGGAGAGCAGGGCGGTGATAAGGAGGATTCGTTTCAGCAGGCGCCCCCGTACCCTGGATGTGTCGCTCACCGGGCCGCCTCCTCAAAAAGGGTGGGATGGATCAGGGCCGCCAGCATGGCAAGGCCCTCCACCACACGCGGGGTGGGGCGATCCAGGATGTCCGAATTCACGACATGGATGTTGTTGGTTTGAACGGCGGGAAGGGACGGCCAGCTTGCCCACTCCTGTCTCATGGTGTCGAAGTCGTCGTTTCTCGCCATGGAGGTGATGATGATCATCTCCGGTGCCAGGGCCAGGACCTGTTCTTTGGAAAACCGGGGGTAGGGCGTTTTGCTGGTGACGACGTTCTCTCCACCTGCTCGGCGGATCATTTCGTTTAAAAAGGTGTTTTTGCCCACGGAGACGATGGGGGAGATCCCGATCTGGAAAAAGAGGCGGGGTTTATGGGATGCCCCGGCAATGGTCCGGTCAATGGCTTCCAGCTGGGCGCCCATGGCATCGGTGATGGTTCTGGCCTCACTCGTTGCATTAAGGAGGTTGCCTATCTCATTGATAGAACGGATAATCGTGTCGATACCGTCGGGGTTGACCGTGTACACGGGGATGCCGAAGGCCTTGATACGCTGGATCACTTTATCCGGGTTGCCGTCCTTCACCGCCAGGCAGAGGTCGGGCTTCAGGGAGACAATGGTCTCCAGCTCCGGTCGGATATAGCTGCCGACCCGGGGAAGTTTCTGTGCTGCCGCAGGGTAGTCGCTGTATCGGGTAACCCCGGCAAGGAGATCTCCCTTGCCCAGGGAAAAAACGATCTCGGTGATGCTGGGGGCAAGGGACACCACTCTTTTGGGGGCGTCCGGCAGATCAACGATGCAGCCTGTGGTGTCGGTGACGCTTTTGGCCTGCACACGGGCAGCGAAGAGGCCGCACCAGGCCACGCCCAAAGCGAGAAGGAAAAGGGTGCGTAAGGCTCGATTTTTCATGATGTTATCCATGACCTCCCACGAAACCGGGTCCGCGCATATCTTTGGATATGCTTGAATCCAAAGGGTTCGAGCCTGATTGCCGGATTCTCCCCACAGGGAAAATTATCCTTGACATAGGACATTTCTATGGAATAGTAAACGAGAAATTCAGGTGCTTTTCCCTTTGCATGGCTCAAGGGGAGAAGAGAATAGGGAATCCCGTGAAATTCGGGAACGGACCCGCCGCTGTAAGTGGGGACTGTTTCGGCCACCATGCCACTGGGTGTTGTTAAACACTCGGGAAGGCGCGCCGGACGGGACGATCCGCGAGTCAGAAGACCTGCCTGGATGGAGATGTCTCGATGCCCGTGGTAAAGGCTGAGATATGCCGCGATGCATGCACAGATTGTGTGTCACGCTTTTTTTGTGGGAAAATACGGATCCCCGCACCTTAAACCTACAGGTGCGGGGATTTTTTTGTTTTCACGCCCGCACCCTCCATCCCGGCTTTACGCAACCCGACGGAGACCACTCCGTTGCCGTATGATTTGGAAGGAGTACACGTACCATGGAATGGAAAAGCCTGATTGCCGGATTGGTCTTTACCATGGGAATGTACGCCGCCAAATGCGGCATCGGCCTGGCCTGCGGGTGGTCGCAAAGAAAGAGCCGCCGCCTTGCCTTCATCGCAGTGGCGGCTCTTGCCTATACCCTCCTGTTCGCCGGGTGTTACCTGCTCCTTACCCGAGTCAATCTGTTAAACAAGCTCCTTATCGTAGAACACCTGGTGAAGTGGGCCATGGCCGTTCACGCGGCCATGGCCTCGCTTCTCCTCGTGTGGGGCTCCGCCTTGCTGAAAAAACCTGCCGAGGGATCAGGGCCCGTGCGGGGATGGCTGCTCTTTGCCCTGCCGTGCCCGGTGTGCATGGGGGTGATTCTGCTGACCATCGCCTTTGTTATCGGGCTTTTCCCGGAGAATGCCTTTGGCATGACCGCCATGGCCTGGGGGATTTTCGTCCTCGTTGCATCGGGTGGTTTTCTGATCACCCGATGCCTGGGGGCCCGGTTCGGTACCCCTCACCACGTCATGGGAACGATGATGGTCCTTGCGGCGCTCTGGTTTCTCCTGACGATTCTGGTGGTTCCCCATGTCTCCGAGTTGCCGGATGTGCTTGCCATGGCATCCGGCGCAGCCGATTCGGCCCGCGGCGAGGAAAAGGCATCTATTGCTGCGGCCATTGTTGCATGTTGCCTCTTTGGGGGCGGCATCTTTCTGGATCGTTTTGTCCATACCCATTGACGTTTTTTTAAGGATTCGTACGTGCAAACGGCAGCTCTCATCAAAAGTTATATCTATGTGGTCTCATCATCCCTTCTCTACCCGGTCCTGATCCTTCTGGCCTTTCTCACCTTCTGGGCCGTGGTGTGTGCCGGGGCCCTCTTTTCCGAATGGGTACGAAGGCATCGCATGGCGGTGGAAAACGACGGCCCGGATGTTTTCTTCAGGCCCGACCATGACCTGCATACCACGCCCCGGGTCAGCCGTTATGTGGCCCGGCTCAAAGGCCTCCTGGAAAAAAACGGCGGCGCCTCGACCCTTGAGGTGGAGGGACTCCTTCAGGACACCACGCGCCGGCTCTTTTCCTCTCTTGACATGTACCGCCTGGTGGTTCGCGTTGGCCCGGGCCTGGGCCTCATCGGCACACTGATTCCCATGGGAACGGGGCTGGCCGCCCTGGGACAGGGGGACCTTTCCATGCTCTCTTCGGAGCTGGTCATTGCCTTTACCACCACGGTGGTGGGCCTTGCCGTGGGACTTCTGGCCTATCTGTTCCTCGTCATCAAGACCCGCTGGGCCGATGAGGACCTCCTGAACATGGAGGTGGCCACCGAAGCCCTGGCCGGAACCCCGCAAGACTCATCGGGCAACGGGACAACAGGGGCACCCGCCGGGGAGGCGGCATGAGGTACCTGAAAAAACGACGCTACGCCGTGGGGGGCGGGAATCAGGGGAGGCCCATGGCCTCTGACCCCATGGACGGGGTGGCCAACCTGTTTGACATCGGCCTGGTCTTTATTGTGGGGCTCATCGTGACCCTGTTTTCCACCTATCGCCTCCACGACCTCTTCAACGAAGAGAGCGAGATGACCATCGTCAAAAAAAACAAAAACGGGGAGATGGAGATCATTACCAAATCCAAGCGAAAAATCGAAGCGCTGAAGGTCTCCAAAACCATGGGGGAAGGGGAGGGGCATCGCATGGGCGTGGCCTATCGTCTGGAAGACGGTTCCATGGTGTACGTTCCCGATGGAAACGAGGCTGCACCGGACTAACCCGGATATTTCTCGAATCGAGTGCCCCCATATTCAAGGCCTGTTTGTCAATTTTTCCAAACGTGTTGCCCCGGCAGGGCCGCTGGAGACAAGCGGAGTCATTATCGTTTACGCCACGCAATCAGGAACCCGACCATGACATGGATCCGCCGGGGGATGGCAGCGGCCGTCCTTACTCTTTTTCTCTTTGTTTTTCTACCCGTTGCCCGGGCTGTCACCATCACCGATTCCACGGGCCGTACCGTCACCTTTGACCAGCGGCCCACACGGGTGGTGTCCCTGGTGCCGTCCCTCACCGAGGCCCTTTTTGTCATGGGAGCCGGGGACCGGGTGGTGGGGGTGACCCTCCACGACACCTGGCCCGCTGAGGCCAACACCAAGACCGTGGTGGGCGGATTCTTCAGGCCCTCAGTGGACAAGGTGCTTTCCCTTAACCCCGACCTGGTGTTTGTCTCCGGCATCCAGAAGGAGATGATTGAGGCCCTTGAAGGGTCTGTGCCCCTGGTTCAGTTCGACCCCGCCACAGTGGACGATGCCTTTCAGCAGATGCGGCTCATGGGACGCATCATGGGCTGCGAGGCCGGAGCGGAGAAAATCATCACGGACAACCGGCAGGTCCTTGCCGATATCCGGAAAAAAGTGGCGGCGATTCCGGCTGACAAACGCAAACGGGTGATGCGCCTCATGGGCCGCACCAGCATCATGACCCCCGGGGCCGACTCCTTTCAGCAGGAACTCATCAAGCTGGCCGGGGGCATCCCCCACGGGATCAAACGCGACGGCGCCGTGATTTCCATGACGGACAAAGAGTTGATCGACTTCAAACCGGACGTCATCTATGGATGCGGGGGAGACAAAGAGGCCGCAGAGCTTCTTTACGCCAACCCGGCCTTTGGGTCGATTCCCGCCGTCAAAAACAAGCGCATCGACTATTACCCCTGCGAGCTTACCTGTCGGGCCTCCACCCATGTGGGCTATTTTGTCTCCTGGCTTTCGTCAAACCTCTATTCCGCAGAATTTTCCATTCGGAAAAACCAGATCCACCCCGATGCGATAATCGATCGTACGCCGGTTCCCCTGGACCTGACGTACGTAAAGAAAGCCAGCTTAAACCACGCCACACTCTACGATTTTCCCTCCAGAAGCCTGGAGGTGACCTTCACATCCCCCAAGACCATTCTTTCCACCTTGGACGGCTGGCGGGAGAACATCACCACCGTGGGCAACAACTACATGCCGCCCCAGTGCTGGCGCCTGGCCCACGAAGGGGGCTTTGAGGGTATGAAGCAGGACATTTTTGCCATGCTGGGGATCAAGGGGGAGACCACGAGCTTTCTCTTCACCGGTGCCGACATGGACAACTTCAGCAAAAAAACCGCCTCTTTCCGGGACATGAGCGTCACGGTGCTGGCAACGGCCGGGGTCTGCTCCAACGCCATGCGCATGGGCAAGGACATGGGCAGCTATTACGAGCCCGGCACCATCAACATCATCATCCTGCCCAACATGCACCTTTCAAAGCGGGCCATGAGCCGCGCCGTCATCTCGGCCACCGAAGGCAAAACCGCCGCCCTCCAGGACCTGGACGTGCGGAGCAGCTACACCTCTTTGGTGAACCCTGCCACGGGCACGGGCACGGACAACATCCTCATCGCCGAAGGGGAGGGCGTTGCCGTGGACAACGCCGGAGGACACACCAAGATGGGCGAGCTCATCGCCACGGCGGTCTATGAAGCCGTTACCGAGGCGATCTTCAAGCAGAACGGCCTCACGGCGGATCGCAGCGTGTTCAGGCGTCTCAAGGATCGGCAGCTTACCGTCTCCGATCTTGTGGGAGACAGCTCCTGCCCCTGCAACACATCTTCCGGCGGTACGGGCATCCCCGCCTACGCCAAACTGGAAACCCTGCTGCTGGAACCGAAATACGCCGCCTTTCTGGAGACCGCCATGGCCCTCTCCGATGCCTGGGAGCGCGGCCTGGTCACCGATCTTTCCGCCTACAAAGGCTGGTGCAACCAGATGGCCACGGAAATCGCAGGGGGACAGGTTTCCGATGAGAGCTTCACCGGAGACACCGACCTGCCCAAGCCCCTTGGCCTTGCCGTGGATGCCCTGCTTAAGGGGATTGAATACAAAAAGTAGACAGGGGCTGTTCGGTTTGCAAAAGCATGCCTCCGGCGGCCAGGGAATAAATTCCCTGGACCCCAGGTTACGAATGCTTCCCCCCTCGTTCCTCGGGGTGAAGCATTCGCGAAAATTCTCATGGAATAAGCCCAAACCTGTTTGTCAAACTTTTTAAAAGTTTGGCCCCCGGCAGGGCCGCCGGAGGCATCGCATTTGTATGTTTTTTTGAAATCTGATTTATCCACGAGAAGGCATTGTCATTGAGAGTATTTGTCACCACATGTCTGGCCTGTCTGTTTTTTGCCGTGTCCGTCCACGCCACCACTGTTTCCCTTGTCATCAGCGAGTCGGATACCGGGGTGGTGAGCCGGGGGCTTTCCGAGCTCAGCGACACCGAGGACATCGAGGCCCGTTACTTCACCCACGCCGAACTCCATGCCTCTGAAAAGGCTCGCACCTTCCTTCGCTCATCGGACGTGATTCTGGTGGATGTGATGCACCGGGAGCTTCCCGCGTACCTGGACACCCATGTGGACTTTTCAGAAAAGAGTGTGTTTGCCCTGCGGGGCTCCCGGGACACCGAGGGGCTCAAGAAAAAAGGGTACCGCTTTGATGACAAGATCCGGGGGTGGTATTCGGTGCTCACCGAGGCCAATGTTGCCTCCATGGTCCGGTGTGCCGTGGCTGTGGCCCTGGATCGTCCCGAGGGGTGCGCAGGTGAGCCGGTGCGCATTGAAAGCGGCATCTACCACCCCGATGCGCCGGAGCTCTTCGGTTTCTGGGAGGCGTACCGCAACTGGTACCACCCGGTTTCCGGCGCACCCTGGATCGGGGTCACCTTTTACACCCCGTCTGTCCTGCGGGGAGCCCACGGCTCGGCAGCAGCCATTATCAAGCGCCTGGAAAAGGAGGGCTTTAACGTGTTACCCTGTTTCGGGCGGGAGAAGGTTCTCTTTGACCGGTTTCTCCTGGACGAATAATCACCAAAAGGACCACATGAGACCTTGTCCTTGCCTTTTCCATGAAGTTCTACTCGGCCCTTTCCGAGCCCACCAAAAACGGGTTGCGGGATCTGGATGTGCCCGTGATCAACGCCGTCACCCTCTACTCCACAAAAATCAACGCATGGCGAAAAGACCCTGTGGGAATCCCTGTGACCGATCTGATGTGGGCGGTGGGAAACCCCGAGATTTCGGGCCTTATCGAGCCGACGCCCCTGGAAGGCAAGGTGAAAGTCCAGGGGCAGAAAAAAGGAAAACCCCTGTTTGCAACCGTGCCCATCGAGGAGAACATGGATCGGCTCATGCCCCGCCTCAAGCGGTGGATCGCCCTGCAGCGAAAGCCCAACGCTGAAAAAAAGCTGGCCCTTCTCTACTACAACCACAGCCAGGGGAAACAGAACATCGGGGCCAGTTATCTGAACGTTTTCCGATCCATCGAAACCCTCATCGCCCGTTTCCGGCAGGAGGGGTACCGGATGGGGGCTGACGCAGATCTTTCCGAGGCCGCCATCAAGGAGATGATTCTGCGCACCGGCCGTAACATCGGCTCCTGGGCTCCCGGCGAGCTGGATAAACTGCTGGCAGCCGGCAAGGTGGTGCGGATTCCGGTGGCCACCTACGCGGGCTGGTTTCGAACGCTTCCCAAGGCCTTTCAGGACGCGGTGATCAAGCAATGGGGCCCTCCGGAGTCTTCCACCATCATGGTCAAAGACGGGCAGTTCATCCTGCCGGTGGTGATGAGCGGGAACCTGGTGATGATGCCCGAGCCCTCCAGGGGCTGGGGGGACGACCCCATGAAGCTCTACCACGACCCCAGCGTCTGGCCCCATCACCAGTACATTGCTGCCTACCTCTGGATCCAGAACGGATTTAAAGCCGACGCCATGATCCACCTGGGCACCCACGCCACCTACGAATGGCTTCCGGGAAAACAGGCCGGGCTCTCCCCGTCCTGCCCCCCGGAGGTGATGGTGGGGGACCTTCCCAATGTCTATCCCTACATTGTCGATGACGTGGGCGAAGGGATTCAGGCCAAGCGACGGGGCCGCGGGGTAATCATCGATCACATGACGCCCCTGTTCCAGAAAGCTGGCCTCCACAGCGATTACGCCACCTTGTATGAGCTCATCAACCGGCTCACCCGAGGGCAGGCCGTGGGCAGCGCCACCGTGCCTGCCATTTTAGAGGAGATCAGGGCCCTCTCCGTCAAGACCGGGTTCCACGGGGAGCTCTCCCTTTCCAGCTACGACGAGGAGGAGATCGAGACCCTGGAGCACGCCATCCTGGAGCTGAAAGAGACCCTCATGCCCCACGGGCTCCATACTTTCGGTATCTCGCCGTCGGACCAGGAGGCCGAGGATTTTTCCGCGCTGGCGGCGGAACTCCGGCCCGGCCTGGATACCAAGGCCATGGCCCGGGGGATCCGGAACTCCGGTAATCTGGAGCTGGAACGCACGGTGCGGGCCCTGTCCGGCCGGTTTGTTCCGGCGGGGGAGGGGAACGACCCCATTCGAAACCCTTTGTCGGTTCCTACGGGCAAGAATTTCTACGGTATTTCGTCCTGCAAGATTCCCACCAGGGAGGCCTGGAAGCTTGGGGCCAAAGCCGGCGAAGAGATTCTTCAGCGGCAACTCCGTGAAAAAGGGGAGTACCCGGAAAAGGTGGCCGTGGTTCTCTGGGCCACGGAGACCCTTCGAAACGAGGGCATCAACGAGGGCACTGTTTTGTGGCTCATGGGTGTGGAGCCGGTGTGGGATTCCTCAGGGCGCGTTTCCGGGACGCGGGTGGTGCCCGGTGCCATGCTGGGGCGACCGCGCATTGACGTGCTTATCAACCCTTCAGGGCTCTACCGGGATCTGTTTCCGGAAAAGATGACGCTTCTGGACAAGGCCGTTCAGCAGGCCATCGCAGCCAACGATGTGGAGAATTTCCTGGCAAAGCATAGCGCACGGACCCGACGTGCGCTGGAAGAGCAGGGCATTTCCCCTGAACGGGCCGAGACTCTTTCCCGGGTCCGCATTTTTACAGGCAAACCCGGGAGCTACGGTAACGGTGTGTCGGAAATGACTGGCATGAGCGGATTCTGGGAGTCCGATCAGGAGATCGCCGATGTGTGGAAGCGACGCATGGGGTTTGCCTTCGGCCAGGACCTCTGGGGCGAGGAGGCTCAAGGATTGTTGGCAGAGAACCTTAAAAACGTTTCCACAACGGTCCACAGCAGCTCGTCTGCCCTGTACGGCACCATGGACAACGACGATGTCTTTCAGTACCTGGGTGGCCTCTCCCTTGCCGTGGAAAAAGAGACGGGCACCCGCCCCGACGTTGTGATGACCCGCCAGGATCGCCCGGACGCCGTCACCGTGGAGGGCATCGACAAAACCATCGGCCGGGAGCTCAGGAGTCGCTACATCAATCCCAAGTGGATTGCGGCCATGAAAAAAGAGGATTACGCCGGGGCACGTGAGATGGCCCATTTTGTGGAGTACATGTGGGGCTGGCAGGTAACGGTTCCCCATGCCGTCAAAGAGACCTCCTGGCAGCAGACCTACGACGTCTATGTGAATGACAGCCTGGGCCTGGACATGAAAACGTTTTTCAACAAAGCCAACCCCTGGGCCTATCAATCCCTTACGGCCCGCATGCTTGAGTCCGTAAGGAAAGGGTACTGGGCCCCGGACGAATCCGTGACGAAGAATTTGGCCAAAGAGTACGCCGTGGGCGTCATTGAAAAGGGCGTGGCCTGCTGCGACCACACCTGCAACAACCCCTTATTGAATCAGATGGTGGTGACCCTTATCTCCATGCCCGGCATGCTCTCCCCGGAGATGGTGGAAAAATTCACCCTGGCCATGGAAGAGGCCGTGGGAACGACCCTTGAAAATCAGCGAGCCAAACAAAAAGCGGTCCACGACAAGGTCCTGGCGGCCGCAAAGCCCCATACAAATGCGCCCGTTGAAAAAGCCGAAGCCTCTCAGGTATCCGATCCCGCAACTCCGTCAGAATCCGAAACCCTTGAGGTGACAGAAACCGGCAGCGGCGACCGAAAGGTCCAGGGGTACAAGATGGAAAAAATCGAGACCAGGGAAGAGACCACAAAACTCTCCTCATCCGGGGTGATGTGGTATGCGGCGATTTTTCTCTTGGGCTTTATCGGGTTGTTTGCCTGGGGCATGACCAAAGCCAATGCATAACCCGGATATTTCCTGGAAACCATGCAACCGCAAACCGCCTCCAACACGAAGCCACCCTGTTTATAGGCCACGGCACCGATCACCCGGCCTGGACGCGATGCTGAAAAGCACCTACGGCCCCAGTGCCTTTACTGGGGTGGTGGAGGGCTTTCCCGAGGCTGAGGATATCGTAAGTACGGTTAAAGCAGCCGGTTTTACACGGGTGAAGATCGTTCCGCTGATGCTGGTGGCCGGGGTGCATTACCTGGAAGACCTGGCTGGCGACGATGAAGACTCCTGGAAAAACCTCTTTGCAACAGAAGGCATTGAAACCACCTTCATTGATCGGGGTATCGGGTACATGCCGGAGATTGTGCGGCTCTTTGTCCGGCACCTGGAAGAGGCTATGGACATGGTCCTTGAAGCGGAAACGGTGTGAGGCCTTTCTATTGACGTGGTGAGTCAAGCCGCAGGATCTGTTTTTTTATTGTTATGCATTTTTATTTTTACTGTAACATAAAACCGTTACACTCTTAACTGCAGGCATGAGCAAAAGGAAAAAACGGCGCCCCTTGTTCACGCACAGAGGGGGTGACAAAAAAGATAAGAAAGTGTTTGACACACGTCGAATATCTTGTGTAGATAAACATACAAATTGATCTCTGGTGCACGCTTCTTTTTTAACAAAAGAGATGCTGCTTAAAAGGGAACCCCGTGAGAATCGGGGACGGGCCCGCCGCTGTAACCGGGGACGAACTTCGTATATACGCCACTGCTCATGATCTGAGCGGGAAGGCGCGAGGGTTCGGACGATCCGGAAGTCAGAAGACCTGCCAGGGTGAATTCACCTGCTTATGCTTTTTGTAAAGTACAATCAGGTGAGGGGTTTCGTTCTCGCGGTAGGAACTGGAGACCTGATCAGACGACATGGGAAAAACGGCCCCATGCCCCCTTTTTATTGTAGGCTTCATGGGGCTTTTTTTGTTTGGGCGAAACGCCCGAGGTGTCTCTCTTCTCTCCTTATACCCAGCCCCCTTGAATGGAAGCCCCCCGCAACTCGAAACAGCAGTGGTTCAGGTGGTCGTTCTGCATGGAGGATCGCCGCCTCCGGTGCAAAAGAAGTCTGATGCTTGTGGAAGGAAAAGTAATGAGAAAAAGTCTGATGATCGGTGCTGTCGCCGCCTGGGTGGCGGCCAGCTCCCCGGCCTGGGCAACCGACGCTGCCCTGGATGAATATGTGGTGACCGCGTCGCGAGCCAAAGAGAGCATTACGGAAGTGGCGGCGGCTGTGACGGTGATTGACTCGGAAACAATCGAGAACTCCTCGGCAAGAAACTTGGGAGAGCTGCTTGTGGAAAAGGGCGGCGTTCAAATACGCGAGTATCCCGGAGCTCTGACGACTGTGAAGATCCGTGGGTTCAGCACAGACACCCATGGAAACGACCTGATGGGTAATGTGCTTATCCTCATTGATGGTCGCCGTGCAGGGACCGGCAACGCAGCCAAACTGATCACAAAAAATGTTGAACGAGTGGAAATTATCAAGGGGCCTGCAGCCGTTCAGTACGGTTCGGCGGCCATGGGTGGCGTTGTAAACGTTATTACCAAAAAAGGGACCGGGAAGCCCACCGTTTCAGCTTACGCAAAGACCGGATCTTATGACTACAACGAATTTGGAACTGACGTGTCGGGAACCGCTGGCAAAATCGATTTCTCTGCGTCTGTATCCCATTCCGAAGAAGGCGATTACGAAACAGGCAGCGGCAAGGAATACTTGAACACGGGTAATGATGGAATCCTTCGTGCCAGCCTGAACACAGGGTATGAGTTTTCTCCCGGACACCGCATCGGATTGACGTATACGCTCTTTGATGGCGACGACATCGGCAACCCCGGCAGTATCGACGCCAACGACCTGGACAACACAAAAGATTCGGAAAACAGCTCCTACGACGTTACTTATGACGGGAAAAACAGCACATCGTCACTGGCATGGATGCTTCGATACTTCGGCGGAACGGACAAAGACACGTGGAATGACCCTTCAGATAGCAATGCCTCGGGGTGGGATGACGGCATTCCCAGTGTGCATGAAACAGACAGCAAGGGCGCTCAGGCCCAAGTTTCATACGATGGTCAGCGATTCGGGCTTACCACCGGCGTGGATTGGGTGGATTATGATGTGACCAACGAGCCCAGTGCACCGAATAACACAGCATTTGACAACACAGCCGGATTTGCCCTGGGAAAGGTTAAACTTCTTGACCAGAAATTAATTCTCATCGGTGGGGCTCGGTATGATCACTACTCCGTAGATATTTCCGGAGATCAAGGCAGCGATAAATCCGATGATGACCTGAACCCAAGCCTGGGCGTTGTCTACAACCTCTCCAAGCAGGTCAAGCTCAGGGCATCCGTTGCCGACGCCTTTCGCATGCCCTCTGCAGAACAGCTGGCCGCTGATTTTACGTCTTACGGGACTCATTATGTCGGCAACCCGGATTTGAACCCGGAGAAAAGCCGAACCTATGAAGCGGGAGTGGATATTACCCGTGGTAGCTTAAAAACAGGCCTCACCGTTTTTACCACCGAATATGATGATAAAATCGTGACTGACAAGCAGCATGGATTTACTACCTACAAAAACCTGGATGAAGCAACCATCAGTGGCGTTGAAGGCGAATTTTCCTACACATTCTCCGACATCTTCGGGGGCTGGGAACTCAGGCCCTACGCCACGCTGACACATCTTTTCAAATACGAGGATGCAGAGACCGACAAAGACCTCAAGTATACATCGGATCTCGATATTTCAGCAGGCATCGCTCTGACCGATCTGGATGGGTTCTCTTCGGATCTCAGCGTCTCATACCTGAGCAGCCAGGATGTGGTTAAATACAACCCAGACTGGTCAACATCCGATGTGACGCTTCCTTCGGTCACCGTGACCAATTTCACCATCACCAAACGCGTGCTGACCACGGACAAACTAGGGAGCCTGTCCCTCCGCGGTGAAGTGAAAAACCTGTTTGATGAAGATGCGGCCTATGTTCTGGGATACCCCATCCCGGGCCGCCGATTTTTTGCCGGGGTAACCTGGTCCTACTAATCCGGGTTGTCCCCACGACCCGGGCTGGGACCGGTTTCCCCGCTCACCAATTTTCGCCGGACCTGTGACACCGGCGGAAAATCAGGGGGGCATCGTCGCCCCCTTGAAAACCCCTTGAAGGCCGTGCCCGGCGCATCAGGGCAGGCCGCCCCCGTTTTTCCCGTCTTTGGCTGTATGATTGGGCAGCTGCTAAGAGGGCGGGAGATCCTCCTTGCGGAGGGCGGTTCGGTTCTTTTTGAACCGAATGCAAAGGAAAGGGCCGGAAAAGGGGTGTTGCTCCGCCCGTTGACTCGGAGCATCATGTATCTCCTGATCTGTGGTTGGAATCAGGGGCAGGGGAGGGACAACGGCGTCCCTCCCCCCTCCCATGATATCCGGCTGGATTCGGAGATTTTTTGTTGACGGGATCATCTCGCATTGCCGGATGATCTGTGCTATATATCGCAGCGATCATGGCAATTGATCCCTTGTTATCACAGCGCCTTGCTGAAATGATTTTGTTTCTGCGAGGCTTTGGTGTTTTCATTCCGAGACAGGTACAGGCAACATGATTCACTTATTGAAAAGCGGCGGCCTGCTGATGCTTCCGCTGGTTTTATGTTCTTTTGTGTCACTGACCCTTATCATTGAGCGATCCATCTTCTGGCTCCGCATCAGGCGGGATAAGGACCGAGAGCTGGTCTATCGGGTCCTGGACCTTGCCGAGCAGGGGCTCTGGGACGAGATCCGCCTGGCTGCACGGGGCTCCCGCAACTTCATTATCCGTATCCTGATCAACGGCATCCTGCATCGCGATTACTCCATGGCCATGGCCATGGAATCCGCGGCATCTGATGAGCTGCGCAAGATGAGGCGTTTCATGGGCGTGCTGGAAACCATCATCACTGTGGCTCCCCTGCTGGGGATCCTGGGAACCGTGGTGGGCATCATCCATTCTTTCGATATGCTCGGGGCCAAGGGTATCGGCGATCCCCAGGCCGTGACAGGGGGGATTGCCCAGGCTCTCATTACGACGGCTGCGGGCCTTTCCATCAGTATTCTGACCCTGCTTCCCTGCAACTACTTCAACGCCTGTGCCGAAGCTTCGGCCCTTGCCATCGAAAAATATGCCACCTCCCTTGAGATTACCTATGAAAAAAGAGCCAACGGCAACAACGATGTGCAACGTCCGGAAGAGGGAAAGCTCGCAGCCGGGGGCAGGGGATAAGCATGCGCGAACAAATCATCTAAATAGCCCGGTACCGGGTACATGCAATGTATGAGCATACCCTTGTGTGATGAATCCCGGGGCATGTTACGTAGTATACGGAAAGGCACCATCGCCTCCATGTAAGGGGGGATCCCTTTCAGGCGGTGTTTTTTAAGAAAAAGGTTTTCCAGATGAAAGTCAAACGAGATTTCAGCATCAAGAACAAGCCGGACATGTTGCCGCTCATCGACGTGGTGTTCCTCCTGCTCGTTTTTTTTATCTACGCAATGCTTTCCATGAGTTACCACAACGGCATCCGCCTTGAGCTCCCGGAGTCCGCCCAGGCCGAGCACATGGAGGAGACAACGGAGCTCATCATCTCAGTGGAAGCAGACGGCCGGGTGTTCATGGGGAAGGAAGAAGTGATCCTGGCGGACCTCGGTGCCAGGGTAAAGCGATACTTTGAGGGGAAGAAAAAAAAGCAGGTCATTCTCAGCGGCCACAAAGACCTGTCGTATCAAAATCTTTTCCATGTCATGGACACCATCCGCGGAGCGGGAATCTGTGACATCGCCCTTCAGGCGGAGGTGGCAAAGCCGTGAATCGCCTGATGCTTTCCGCCTGTGCAGCCGCCTTGCTGCATGCTTTTTTTTTCCTGGTGCCCTTGCCCACGGCATCGGTCATTCCTCCGTCTGCCCCCACCCACGGCACCACCATTTCCGTTTCCATGACTGTTCCGTCGGTGCAGTCCGCTGTCCCGCCCAAAGCGGTGGCAAAGCCGAAACCCCAGAAAACGCCCCCCAAAAAGAAAAAACCAGTTCCTTCCAAAAAGCCTCCTGTTCAAAAAAAGAAAACACAGGCAAAGCGCATCAAACCTAAGAAAGCGGCAAAAAAGAGGGTCCCCGTTCTTGAGCCCGTGGAGGAGCTTCCCACGCCTGCTCCGCCCGTGGCGGCTGAAGATCCGGAGCCCTCGCCCACACCAGACGAGCCGTCTGCCCCGGTTGCGGTCGCCATGGCCAAAGAGACCGATCAGGAGTCCCAAGAAACCGTTGAGCCTGCCTCTGCACCTGCCGTCGGGGGAACACTCACCGACGCACAGCCCACCTCGGTCTACGCGCCGGAGCCCCGTTATCCCAAAGCGGCCATCCGCAGGGGATATCAGGGTGTGGTTCTTCTCGATATCCTGGTGGCCGGTGACGGCCACGTGGAGGAGGTAAAATTGAAGAAATCGAGCGGCCACGGCGTTCTGGATCGCAGCGCCCTAAAAGGAGTTAAAAAATGGCGATTTTCCGCCAGCGGATCTACCCAACCCACCTGGGTCACGTTGCCCGTAAGATTCGAACTGCGCGGAATGTAATTCATTATTTCTGTTTGCTTCCTTTTGGGGACAGGTTCTTTTTGTCTTGCCCCATGGATCAACCGGCGGGGGGCGTGATTTCTTTAGAATTTCAAGGTATACCGGTTATTCGATTTTCATGTTTCACTTGAACTTGATGGCAACGGCCTGGGCGTTGCCACGATCAAAGCCGGTGGTGCCTCCGCCCTTCAGTCCCCAGGTCCCTTCGTTGGCAGACCGCACGATCACGGCATCGGCCCCGAGTTTGGCTGCCTCTTCTTTGAGTTTTTCAATCATACCTTCTGCGCTTCGGTCATGGAAAATGGTCTGCCCTGTCTGGGTGGTTACAAGCCCCAGCTCCACGTACTCCCGGTCCGTCGGGGGGCTGTAGAACACAATCACGTCTCCTGGTGTTTCCTGTTCCGCGTTTAAAGGCGTTGTGGTGGTTTTGGTACACGACAGAGTCATACAGGCGACCAACAGAACGATCACCCATCCTCCTGCCAGGGAGCGAGATAAATCAAGCCTCATGGAGCACCTCTCTTGTCTGTAAGGTTCACTGCAGGCCATCACCTCACCATTATGCTGGCATTTATATTTGACTTCAAGCTCATCGCACATCAGGGGACAGGCTCTTAATGCTGGACTTTCCTCTGCCATGTGTGAGACAGTGGTTGCGAAGATATCATCCTTGAATTATAAAAGATTTATTTTTAAATGATTCACACCAACCGATCGCCGTATCTATTCCGGGTTTCAGGAAGGAGGGTGTTATGCCGCGAATTCCCCGTTTGGTTGTCACGGATCCAGGACAAAAGACCGCGTACCACATTATCAGTCGGACAGCACTTGAAGGCCTCCCCTTTGGCCAGGTCGATAAAGATAAGCTGGTCAGCATCATTCAGCGCCTTTCCTCGATTTATGTTGTTGATGTATTGGGGTTTGCTGTGATGGGCAATCATTTTCATCTGCTTGTGGAGATCACCCCCGAATCCATGGTCTCCGACGACGAGGTAAAACGGCGATTCAGAATTCTTTACGGGAGAGACGCCGAATTTCCGGACGGGTTGCTTAACGATTACCGGGAAAGGTTCTGCAGCCTGTCTGCCTATGTCAAAGATATCAAGCAATGTTTTTCCGTCTATTACAACAAACGAAAAAATCGCAAAGGGACTCTCTGGGGCGAACGCTTTAAAAGCGTTCTTGTTCAGCAGGGGCATTCCTTGATCCATTGTCTCGCGTATATCGACCTGAACCCTCTGCGGGCTGGAATTGTGAAGCGTCCCGAGGATTACCGCTGGTGCTCCATAGGTTACCATCTGCAAACGGGGAACAAAGATGATTTTCTTTCATTGGACTTGGGACTTGAAGATTCCAGAACGACTGACCGGGTGGCGCGCTTGAAGGATTACCGGAAATTTCTCTACAATGTGGGTACCGTTGAAAAGCAGGGCAAGGCAAGCCTTGCAAAGCATATCCTTGACAAGGAGACAGCCCATGGTTTCGAGATTGCCCGGGTGAGACGGTTCCGGTTTAAAACGCGATACTTCACGGATTCAGGAATTATCGGCTCAAGGGCTTTTGTCGAAAGAACATACGGTTTGTTCAAGGATAAGCACCAAACCGCACGGGATAAAATTCCTCGAAGCGTCAAAGGGATAGATGGGATGTACTCCTTAAAACGGCTTGTCGGAGCCTAACCCATGCTTGAAAGCCTGATTCCTGTCGGCCTTAAAGAGGCCTTGTGTCCGGGTGCGCCTTTTTGCCCATTTTTGCATCGGTTTTTCCGGTGAGTGTTTTTTTCATAGGCCCTTAGAAGGCGTTCCACCTCAAAACGGGCAAAAAAAATCCACAGATAGTCAAAGCGATTCACACGATTTTTTGGCTTTGTGTTACAAAGTGCAAAATGAACCTGTCCCCTAAGAAGGAGTTTTTATGAAACGCGCCATGTTTATTGTATTGACGTTTTTCTTTCTGATTCCCCTCACGGGCTGCATGTCGCTCCTGCAGGGCTATGTGGTCTCGAGCATGAAAAAAGAGCCGGTTTGTGAGCGATTTTATATCCACCCGGACCCCAAGGTGGGGGACACGGCGTTTTACACCTCGGATAACGAAAACATGACCGGCAACGGGAGCCGGGTTACCTTAGTGTCCCGGGAAGACAGGGTGAACCTGGTGGCCATTGAGCCCGAGAACAGAAACATGCTGGATTTCAGGAAACTCTACTGGGTCACGGACGGGGGGCAGGTGCTTAAGGCGCAGCTGGAATACAAAGGGGAAATCATGCCTCTCAAGGTTGAGGGCGAGAACCCTGAATCAGGCTATTTCCGTCGCGTTGCCTTTAAACGATGCGCCGTACCCCAGCATTTCGATATCAAAGGGAGGTCGTACAACGTTGTCTACATCCAGACCCAGCAGATGGTTCACTACTCCGGAGACCCGTTTTTCGGCACCGTGGACGCGGACATGACCCAGGTGAACTTTTATGACCCGGACGTGCCCTTTGGCCTTGTCAAAACGGTCCTCAGCGGAAAGACCAAGGCCGGGGCAGGGGCCTTTGATTTTATCGGAGCGGCCCTGAAAGCCACCCAGCCCGATGTATTTTCCACACGGGAGGTCCTCAACGACATCTATGCGTCCTCCAAATCCTCGGAGCACTCCTTTATCATGGATTTCAACTACACCCCGGAATAGCGGATAAGCCAAAAGGGAAAGGGTGGGGGTTCCCCCTGTCGATTACTTTAAATAGGGATACAAAACGCGGCGGCATGAAGGGCAGATGCTGTGGCTGAAGTTGGCCTCCGGGTGAAAGCTCTCTATATCCTGCCAGTTGCCCCGGGCGTCTTTGATGCTCTTGCAGTTGGCGCACATGGTGATAAATCCTCGGAGCACCTGTCGCTCGGCAAGACTCCGCGTGATTTTTCTGTTTTGTTCCACCATGGCATGGTTGAGGCAGAGAAGCGCAAGGTGGGATTCCATCTGTTTGGTAAAATGATGCAGAAGGTGCCGTACGGGATCGGGGAAGCCCTTGCTGACCCTGTCCAAAACGCACAGGGTCCCGTAGACCTCGCCGTTGGGAAGCAAGACAGGATACCCCAGATAGGAGGTCATGTCCCGATTGGACCTGGAGTTGGCCAGCCACCTCTCATCCTTCATGGCATCGCAGACAACAAGGGGCTCCCGCGTTTTAATGACCGCCTCACAATACAATCCTGAATTGTTCAACTCCAGCGTCTCACCCGGGGAGTAGGGGTTGCCTGTGCCGATGCTTGACACAAACACATCCACGCACGGGTCGGAAAACCGCATGATAAGGGCAACGGGCGCTCCTGTGATTTCGGTTATGAGGTCGGTCATGTCCTGCCAGGTTTTCTTGATATGCTCGGGAACGTGAATTGCCTTTGTCATCCTTGGTATCGCCCTGCTGTAATTCCGACCCCAACGGTACCTCAGTACGGAGTAAACCGTACGTATCCATGGAAGGATCATGTGTGAATACCCGACATCTATTTGATGGTGGGGACAATGAGTTTTCGATCTTCGGATATGATTTTACCAGTTCGTTTGAGAACCTTCATGGCACGGGTAATGCTCACCCTGTGGGCGCCGGTTAAAATGGACAGTTCCTCATGGGTCAGCGGAAATTTGATGATAATACCCTGGGGGCTCTGTATCCCGTGCTCTTTGGCTATGTTCAGGAGCACATGAAAGAGGCGGTCCTCGATATTGGGCAGAGACAAGCTTCTCACGCGACGCGTCAGCCATGAAATCCGCTCGCTCATGTTTTTGATCACCTGAAGGCCTATCTTCGGGTATTCCAGAATAAGCTGTTCAAATTCTGTTTTGCTGAAACCGCACGTGGTCGTGTCTTCCATGCAGTACGCCGAGACAGGGTACTGGGCCCCTGAGAGAAAAATATTTTCACCGACAAAATCCCCTGACTTCCGCATCTCAAGCGTCAATTCATTGCCGTTCTCAAACACCTTGTTCAGCTTGACACGCCCGGCGGTAATCAAAAACAGCTCCTCTGCGGCAGCCCCTTGAAGAAACAGGGCATCTCCCTTGGCGGCTCTCTTTTTTTTCGCCTTGACGATAAAGGCTTCAAACTCCGGCGAATACGTGTTTTCGAAATTAAAATCTATTGACAATTTGTTGATATCATTACCTGCAATTTGTTTAGCATGACACACGATTCAACCCTTTCTTACTCCACCTGGATTGTAGATAATGATGGTGCTTCTATTAAGTATAGAAGAGTATTCTTGTCTGTAGCAGCGGCTACAAACAGAGTGAAAAACATATGGGGAGTGAAAAGGTGACTCATTGCATTTTCTATACCAAGAACCTAACTCAATACAGGGAATAGAGCCATCGCGCAAGGGAAGGGAACACGTCAAACACCAGACCGCTCAGGCCTGAATCAGCACGGCTCAGCCCCGACAAACGGAACCAATTGACAAACCTGCCGTATCTTATTACTACACGCCGAAGAGAAGGGGACAGGTTCTTTTGCCGGCACCTTTTCAGCTGTTAGAGATGCAGGTAGAAACACACTCCCGCCTCATTTTGAAGGGGTAACGTCATACGGCATCAGCGTAAAATCGTATGGTTATCTTTGATTATATCTGATATTCAACGTCATGTCGCAGGTGTTAACCTCAACACCTTGAAGGGAAATTCATAGATGAACAGAAAAAAATGGTTTGCATGGGCAGCGATTCTGTTGCTGACGCCCATATGTGCCCTGGCTGCAACGTTTCCGGACAAGCCACCGTCGGAGCATTTTTACGTGGACGAAGCAGGGCTCATCGATGCCCGGACAGGGGCCAAAATTGATGAGATCGCTTCGGCTCTCCTTGCCGAAGAAAACATCCCATTGTATGTGGTCACCATACATGCCCTTGCCGTCCAGGATGCCGTGACCATGCGCATAGAAGAGTACGCCGCCGCCCTCTTCAACCACTGGGGCATCGGCTGGGAGGATCGCAACTACGGGATCCTGCTCCTCGTCTCCGAAGGGGATCGCAAAGCCCGCATCGAGCTTGGGGCTGACTGGGGCGGGGTACATAACTATGAGGCCGGCCAGATCATGAATGACCTCATTATCCCCGGGTTCAAACGAGGCGATTACGCAACAGGAATTGCCGACGGGGTCCGTGGACTGGATGCCATGGCACGTGGGCTCTCCCTGCCCAAACCCCAAGGGCCCTGGTGGGTGATTCCCGCGGTGCTGGGTGGTATCGCTTTTATGGTGATGCTTATCATCAACCTGTTCCGTTCGGGGCGAAAGGGATGGGCCTGGGTGCTCCTGGGAATTCTTGGCGTGGTTCTTTTATTTATTATCCAGATTTTGCTCTCGGCTGACTCCTCTTCTGACGGAGGTAGCGGCGGGGGCTTCGGAGGCGGCTTTTCCGGCGGCGGGGGGGCAACAGGATCATGGTAACCGGTATGAAAAAAGCGACCAGTCTGTTGACAGACGACGAAATTCGAAGCATCGAAGCAGCCATTGCCGACGTGGAAAAGAACACTTCGGCCGAAGTGGTTCCGGTCATTGCCAGCGCTTCCGGGCGTTACGACAGGGCGGAGGATCTCTTCGGGTTCCTGTTCTCCCTGATTGTGCTCGGGTGCACCTGGGGGTGGATTCAGGGCCTGGCCCCCGTTGTCGATACCTGGGGTGCCTCAACGGCATCACGCCTTCCCATGGCCGTTGCCCTGGCGGTTCTTGTTGTCTCCTTTTTTATGGGCATGTCCCTGGCGAGCCATTTTCCCGTGCTGAGGCTCCCTCTCATCACAAAACGAGAGATGCAGGAGGAGGTGGAGCGCCGCGCACGGGAGACCTTTCAGCAACTGAAAATCAGGAAAACCGAAGACGCCACCGGCGTGCTGATCTATGTCTCCCTGTATGAGCATATGGTCCACGTGGTGGGAGACGACACCATCAACGCCAAGCTCACCGGGGAAGACTGGCAGGCCCTGTGCGATACCATCATCAGCGGCTTCAGACGCGGCAAGCCCGAAGAGGGGATGCGCAAGGGGATCCTGCGATGCGGCGAACTCCTGGCCAGCCATTTTCCCGTTGCCCCGGACGATGCCAATGAACTGGTGGATACGCTGTATCTCATCGATTAACGGAAAATTTTTCCGTAACGAGCCTGTTCGACTGAGCCCCGGCGGTCTGCCGGGGCAACAACAATGGGGACGACCATGATGAAAACCGGCAATCCATGTCTTGCGGTCGCAGGGTGTTGCAGCGTGGCCATTGCCGCCCTGCATACAGTCATTGTCATCGGGGGTGGGGACTGGTACCGTTTTTTCGGCGCCGGTGAGTCCATGGCCGCCATGGCGGAAAACGGCTCATGGGTCCCCATGGGGATTACGACGGCGATTATTCTGATCTTTCTGGTGTTCGGTCTCTATGCTTTTTCCGGAGCCGGGTATGTCCGCAGGCTTCCCTTCACCAGAGCGGCCCTTGTGATGATCTCGTGTGTCTACCTGACCCGGGGCATCGGCAGCATCCCGATGATCGTCTTTGTGGAGCATCCGTACCTGGAAGAGATGAACACCAGGATTTTATTTGTCTTTGTCTCGTCTGTGCTCTCCCTTGCCATCGGGGTCCTCTATGGAATCGGTACCCTGGCTCTCTGGACGATGGGGGAGCAAAAGAAAGGTCAATAACCCGGCCATTTCATGAAAAACGCCCACCTCCTGTTGGAAAGATGCAAAGTGTATCCATCGTCCTCGTTATCAAGGCTTTAAGGGAAGCAACCACATCTGCAGCTCTGATGCCTTGAATATGGGCGTACTCGGTTCATGAAACATATTATAGAGGGTAAACCAAGGGGAACCTGTCCCCAAAAGGATGGAGAGAACCTGCCATGTTTTACCGCCAGCTCGACAGGCACATTCAACTCCGGCTTTCCGTGCCTCATTTTGCCGACGAGTTGTTTCAACTCACGGAGAAAAACCGCGATTACCTGAAACAATGGCTGCCCTGGCTCGACTCCATCAAAAAGCCGGAAGACACCCGTCACTTTATCGATCTCCAGCTGCACCGTTTCAGTAAAGGCCTGGCCCTGCATGAAACGATCTTTTACCGTGGACGCATCGCAGGGGTCCTCGGGTACAACCTGCTGGATCATGCCAACGGTATCGGGCACATCGGGTACTGGATGGGGGAAGAATACACCGGAAAGGGCATTATGACACGGGCCGTCAAGGATCTTGTCATGATGGGGTATCATTACTGGGACCTGCAGAAAGTGGAAATCCGGTGCGGCGTGGAAAACATCAGGAGCAGGGCCATCCCCGAACGGCTCGGGTTCACTGAGGAAGGCACCCTTCGCAGGGTAGAAAAATTCTACGATCAGTACAGGGACCTTGTGGTCTACGGCCTGTTACGGGAAGAAACAGAGTAAGGAACGGTACGCCTTGACGACGAATCGCATCCAATACCATACCTTTTTCACCTGCCTTGAAGGCCCCATGGCCAAACCGGGCTCGGTCCGTCGCGCCTCGGTGATGACAGGCTTTTTTTTCGACACCGATCTCTCGTTTCTCTTTCCTTATATCAACGCGGTCATACCGCGCGCCGAACTTCACGAGACGCCAGCACTGATGCGCTTTGAGCTGGACGGGGTCTTCTGCGTGCTCTACCCGTTTCGCTGCCTTGCAACGCCCTTTGAAGACCGCGACGAAGCCGCAGCCTTCAGGGACAGGCTCCTGGAAAAACTCAACACCATCCTGGAGAAAAAAGAGACCATCGTGCCCAAGCACAAGGTCTTCAGGAAGATTGCCGTACCGGATATCTTAAAGCTTCTGCCCCTGACCAACTGCAAGGCCTGCGGGTACCCCACCTGCCTTGCCTTTGCCTCCATGGTCTCCAAACAACGGGCCGTTCCCGGCCAGTGTCCCCACCTCGGTCCTCCCATCAGTGAGCAGGTCACCTACCCGGTTCTGGACACCGCCGGACGCCCCGTGGATTCTGTCACCTTTGACGTGGACACCCGCCCAGCTCCACAACAGCACACCCCACCCCACGATCCTGATGTGCACATGGGCCGTGCCGTGGATGAGGCCAACGCCTCCCTGCTTGCCGCCCTGACCCCTCGGGAGATCGAAGTCCTGTCCCTTTTGGGCAGGGGCTTTACCAACCCGCAAATCTCTGCCGAGCTCGGCATCAGCCCCCACACCGTCAAAAGCCACGTCATCCATCTCTTCAACAAGCTGGGCGTCAGCGATCGCACCCAGGCCGCGGTCTGGGCCGCCCGACGCAAAATTATCTGAGCCATAAACAGCCCTGCAACAGTCGCGCTTCCCAATTATATGCGCCAGTGCCTCCGGGCAATCTTCTCGAACATCCTCACGATTCCCGTGGTAACCGTGTAGATGGTGTCCACGCCCGCGTTGTCGTCGGCCGACGAGTCGAAGAAGAGATGGAGGTCGGAGTCCATGCCCTCGTCGGGACTCCAGTAGCAGACCAGCAGCGGAACCCGGGGAAGGGGACGGAGCACAAGGGCGATGTCCGATTGGAACTGCTCCTCAATGGATTCTCCGTTGAAGAGAACAATGAGCTCTTCGAACAGGTCGGGGTACATGTCTGCAAGGGATTTGAAAGGCGACTCCGAGCACTGGACAAAAAGGCCGTTTTTTTCCCGTCCCCCTTTGAGCTCCCGCAGGGGAACCCAGTCCCCGGTAAGTTCGGCGCCGCGACAGGAGAGGACGTAGTTGAGCACCACGGAGGTGATCCACGGGTTGATATGGATATCCGCCGAAAGATTCCCGGCGTTGTCCACAGACAGAGGCTTTCCAAACATTCTAAGGGTCAGTTTGCCGTTCCCGTAGACCCCGTCCACCCGTTGGGCCGCCTCCTTTAAATCGCAGTCGGCCAGTTTTAATTTTAGCGCCTTGAGACCCTCCTGCCGCTGTTCCTCCAGAGTTTTGATGCTGGTTCCCTCTGTTTTCTCTTCGCAGGAAATGTGCGCTGCATGGGGACACAGCTCCAGGGGTTTCTGACCCAAAAACACCTTGGAAGCAAAGGCGAGGCAGGTGGGTTCATTGCAGGCCCGGCAGTTTGTTCGGGGCAAATGCTTGAAAATCTCCATGGCGTTGCGGAATTGACTCATGGCGTCCTCCTTATTGTGATGCTGTATTGCAGCCGAAAGGGATCCGTGTGCGCTTTCATACAAATCCATAGGAGAGAGGCCGAAAAAAAACATCCCCCATTTGGGGGAGAGACCTAAAAAAAAGCCTCCGGCGGCCCTGCCGGGGGCCAAACTTTTAGCCTGATTTATAAAACCGGGTTTGACAAACAGGTTTTACGAACGACGTGGACCCGCCGGAGGGAGGGCTGTCGGAAACAAATAATCACACAATGGTTCGTCGGAATACCGCTGGGATTTGACCCGAGGAACGAGGGGGAAGAGCCCCACATGGGTGTTTTCAAGGTGGCACACCTTGCCGCCGGAGGCTGTTTTTTTCTGCTTTTATTTAAGTAAATAAGGAGGCCTTAAATCAATCGTCAAAGAGGCTCAACTGGCGACCGTGGATGATCTCATGGAAGGAGGTGCCGAAGAACATCATCACCGCATCGAAGATGGGGATCAGCTGCTTTTCGATATAGTGGCCGTAGTCGAGGTCGGGGTGGGGGAGTTCAACGGGAACCGGCCCCCGAAGGGTCATGACGTAGCGGCTCTCCCGGGCGTTTTCACCGGCCTTGCCCAGGAGAAGGGCGGCTTTAACATGGGGCGGGATGGCCTTGGTGTACTCTCCGGGCGGTTTGGTCAGGCGCTTGCGGTAGATGAGGTCCGCGTCGTAGACGTGGTTTTTGAGGTCTGTTGCCTTCTGCTTGATCCATGTCTCCACCTCGTCGTCGTTGAAAATCCGTTGAAAAAGCTCAAACTGAAGGTCCCGTGCAAAGCGGGTCCAGTCGGAGCGCACGAATTCCAAACCGGTGATGACAAGTTTTTCCGTATCGCCGGTACGCACCATGCCTGCGTAGCGCTTCTTGGCACTCTCCCCGCCGCCCCGTAAGGAGGGGAGAAAAAAACGGGTAAAATGCTTTTCAAATTCCAGCTCCAGCCGGGAGGCCACACCGAACATGTCTTGGATGGTTCGGGCCATGAAGGCGTTGAGCTTTGCCACAAGCGCCTTGGGAGCGTCCTCACCTTCGGCGATTTCAGAGGCCTTGAGGCAGACAAACACCGAATCTGTGTCCCCGTAGATCACCTCGTAACCCTGTTCTTCCAGGTGGTTCCGTGTGGTCTTCAGGACCCACTGCCCGGTGCCTGTGACGGCAGAGGGGAGATCCGGGTGATAAAAGCGGCACCCCGGGGTCCCCATGACCCCGTAAAAGCTGTTCATTAAAATCTTGATGGCCTGGGAGAGGTGCGGGTCCCCGGCTTTCTTGGCCTGCTCCCTTTTCTCCATGAGGGACTGGATGTAACCGGGCAACACGTGCTCGGACCGGGAAAAATCGATGCCCGGCGGTGTGGAGACAGGGGCAGTCTCCGCCCGGAGCCGTGAGAGGGGATCAATGTGAAAGGTTCGGATAATGGAGGGGTACAGGCTCTTGAAATCCAGCACCACCACATGCTCGTAAAAACCCGCCTCCCTGGAGAAGACAAAGCCTCCTTTGGCGTGGCCCGCGCTCTCCACATCCCGCACGTTGGCGGCCACGAGCCCCTTGCGGTGGACCTGGGGCAGCATAAAGTAATCAAAGGCCGCCACGGACATGCCCACCCGGTCCATGGGAAGGCCGCTGATGATGGCCCGCTTGAAGAGATGGTCGATGAGGCCGGTTTTACCGAAAATATCCGTCACCAGCGTGCAGTCCAAGAGGTTATAGCGGGCCAGGGCTACCTTGTCTTCCCGGAACCGGCGCTCGATCTCCGCGACCTTGTCGACGTCTTCGCCGATCTCTTTGCCCGCGCCCAGAAGCTCTTTGGCCACGGTCTCCAGTCGGAAGTTGTCAAAGGTGTAAAAGGCGCCCCGCAGGGCAGGGGGACCGTCCACGACAATCCTGCCGCAGGCCTCGACCCGGTAGATGCCTTTGCGCACCTCGCGGATCCTGGGCGGTTTTTGGTTTCGCCCCATCAAGAAAGGAATCTCAATTTCACTTTGCCCTCAAAGAAGGTCAAATCCGATGACGTGCCAGCCAATGAGGATGTCCGGATCCAACTCTTTCAACACCCTGAAAAATCCGTGGAGGAGTGCCTTTTCGTCAGGAAAACGATGCATCACGCCCCCGCCGGGAAGGGCTTCGCACGGGGTTCCCGGGAGCCTGCCGTGAAGGCGGGGGCCAGCGGTGTTTCGGTTCTGCGCTCCAGGATCCAGCATCAGGACGATGCCTTCGGAAACCTGGCTTCCGTCAACACCGCCTGACACCGGTTTTGTAAAGTGGCAGGCCACAGAGTAGAGCTCGCCGCGCTGGCCGGTCTCAATGTCCAGGGAGAGAAGGGAAAAAATCGGTTCCACGTCGGCTTTGCGGATGACCGGGTCGGTGAATCGGATCACACCATCCTGAACCCTTGAGGGACCATGGATGTCCACGCCTCCGTAAATAAACCGCTCCATGAGGTAGCGGTCTTCAGTAAGCGCTTCACTTCAAAAGTCTGGATGCTCGATTCCTCAAAAAGCTTCCGGGCTTTGTAGTGGGCATTTCGGCTTTCAAAATCGAGGCAGTCCCCGGGCAGCCTAAATCGGTCAACTCGACGGCGCGCCGCTCACATGACGGGAGGCCCGTGGGAAGCGGGGTTCCCCGAAGTAGAAAAAACAGGGGGCGATGAGTGGTGATGGTGATCTCAAAGGGCCCCCGGTCACTGGTCCCGGCATACCGGAGGTGGTGTGAATCGCGCACATCCACCCCTTCACGCGTCAGTATGTACCCTTTGAGCGATTCCATAAACCGTTCCTCTAAACCTGTCCCTTTGCCGTTGTATTTCCCTGGATTCTATGGTCCATTGGGCTGTGGCGGCAACGGCTGCGCGGTGTGCGCCCTGCGTTGCCTTGCCAACACCCTAAACTGTTCTCACCAAAAACGCACACAGGAAAACACCATGCCCAGATCCAAACGCCTTCCTCTGATTCTTTCGGCTATTGTCTTTACGGTGATGCTCGCATCATGTGCAACACAGATGGGGGCAACGCATTCACACGAATCGTTTGACTGGGCCCGCGAAGACCCCCTTGCCTTTCTGACGTTTTTACAAACAAAAAAAGACGATCCCTGTCCCACCGTTGTGGTGCCGGAGATACCGGACGCCTGGCTGACAAAGGAGCATCTTTCGCGACTTCAGGCGCTGCTGGATTCCCGGGAACCGTGCGCCAATGTCCACAGCATCTATTCTTCGTTCAGGGACTGCCGCATATCCACCGTGGGTCACGAAGCCGCTTTCTTAATGGAGGGGTTCAGGAAGGGGAGCTACCCTCCGGAGATGAACTCCGGAGGGGCGGAACTGGATATGGAGGCGCTAAGACGCCTATAGAGATAGGGGGATTCAGAAAAAACAAAAGCAGGCCTCCGGCAGGGCCGCCGGAGGCAACTGAACTTCCTCGTTAACCCAATGCGGCCTTGATCTCCGCTTCCAGGGTTTCACGCGTGGGGATCAGGGAGACGTGCTTGACCTCTCCGTTGATGAGCATGGCCGGTGCATTTTCAAGGCCCACCTTTCCCATAAAAGAGACATTCTCCGGATACATGATGGAGCGTTCCACCACCTTGACCTTGTCCCCGAAGGAGGCCGAGCCGTCCTGGGCCGAGGCGAGCATGTAGCCGCAGGCTGCGCAGGTCTGGGCGTCGATGGTGACCACCTCGATGAGGACGTGATCAAGGCTCTGGTAGTCGGGCAGCTCAATGTCCGGCAGGCCCTCTTTTTTTACGTAGGTTTCAAGGGCTTTTCGCACCGCTTCCTTATTATTGACGGCCATGCCGATGCCCACGATGTTCTCCGGCGGCACGTTGAAGGGGACGTCGCATCCCGGGGCCAGGATAAAATCTTTGGTCCCCAAAGCGTCCATGAGGTCGATGGCCGCTTTCTGGTTGTCCTGCTGGGACCCGAAGAGCATGGTGATGGTGAGCTGGAGGTTGCCGGAGATCAGGACCCCGTGTTCGTCGGTCACCTTTTTGGCTTCCACGATGTCCACGTTTTCATCAATGGCAATGGCATCGGGCCGGGTGGCGCACATGGCCGGGATGTTCTTGGTGGCGTCCCCGCATACAAAAAAGGTGGAAGGAATATGTTGATCCCGCAGTTTTTTGAAATAGGCGGCAAAGGGCTCGCTTAAAAACTGCTCGAAGGAAGCCGGAGAGATCTGGGAAACCAGGGGATCCACCGCACCGATGACATCGCACCCCGCCTCCACGAGAAATTCCGAATACTCGCTCACCACCTCTTCGCAGTAGCTGATCAGCGCCTTGACCTGGTCCGGGGCGGTGTACATGTCCATGAAAATGTTGGTGCCGCGCAGGTGAGACGCCAGGGTAAAGGGGCCGCAGACCAAGCCGTACAGTGCGATATCCGGCTTCATCTCTTTGAGGCGGCGGGTGGCCTCCATGATGATGGGGATTCGGCCATCCTCCCTGGTCAGGCGACGGGTGGGGATGGTGAATTCATCGGCCAGGGGGTGGCTGCTCACCGTGGGCGGGGTGTTGGGGTACCACTTCAGGTCGCATCCGAGGATCTCGGCCTCCACCTGCAGATCGAACATCACAGGGAGGCCGTCGGGCGCATACTGGGCCTCGGCTTCCAGGAGGCACGCCACGAGTTTATCGACGTCCTGAAACATCTCATCGGCAGCATACCCCTTAAGATTCGCAATCTGGGCCCCGGTGTAGGGTACCCAGGGTGTGCGGGGGACCTCTTCGTGATTCAGAGCTTTTAAGATAAGGGTTTTACCATTCATCGTCATCCTCCTGGTGTCTGTGGTATGTCATGGTTTTGCCCGGCACTAATAAAGGGCGGGCAGGGGGTGTCCCCTCAAAACGTCGCTACTATGACACGTGAAAACCGACAGCGCAACACAATATGGGATTTTAAATGTTATATTCCATATTATGAAATGCGCAAAACACAGCCCGATCCGAGCAAATCGTCGAATCGGGCTGTGTTTTGGGGGTGTTCACACGGAATGCACTGCAATATAGAACGAACAGACAAACGGACGGGTAAGGCATGACTGTTCCGGCCACCAAAGGGTGATTCTGGCATGATTATGTGACCCGGGAGTCATGGCAAAACTCACCAGGCCCATATGAACTGCAAATCAATCCTGTAGGCTGTATGACCGCAGAACTTACTCCTTGTCCAGGGCTTTGGCCACCATGGCACCGTACTGATACGCCTCCAACCCGTTTTCCTCGTCGATGAGGGTGTATTGCCCCGCCTTGATGGCTTTGTTTTCTTTTGCCAGTCGACCCAGGCGGCGATACAGGGTTTCCGCAGTACGGCTGCCGTTATAATTCTCCGGGATGTAGGTCCGGTTGACGGCTACGCGAAGGGCACCGTCCTTGGCGTGACGTGCCCGTACCTCAAGAACCCGACCCTTTCCGTTGGTAAAGTAGGTGGCGCCTCCCGCGTTGCGTTCCATGGCCCGGGATCCCAGGGCATGAAGCTCCGTTCCCGGTGTCGCCTTGGGACCGAAGAGAAAGTCAAACCCTGCGGCCGACGCCGGGGAAGCAAAGGCAAAAAAGGCCAGCAGCATGGCTGCAGTGAGAAACAGGTGTTTGTTAAGTGTCAGTTTTTTCATGGATGTCCTCCTGTGGGTTGCGGAGCTGCAAGGGGCCGTAGGGCCCCTGTACGTGTCTCCGTGCCTTTGGGTTTAGATGCTAAACAATAAGGATAAAAAAAGATCAGGCTGCTTTTTCAAATACCGCTCCAAGGGTCCGTCGCCCTGGACGCATGCTGAGAACGTGGAACCCGCACGCTTCGGCTGCGGCCACTTCGCGATCAAAGGTTGCCTGGGAAACGTGACCGGCGGGTTCGGAGAGCAACAGGCGCCCGCCCGGTTTAAGGACCTCAAACGATTCTTCAAAGAGAGCCTTTGCGTCGGGGACCTCGTGGACCACTGCCGATGCCAGCAGGAAATCGTAAGGTCGGCCGGGGGTCTCCAGGTGAAGAGACGTGGGGGAACAGACCCGATATTCCAGCACATCGTCCACCCCGGCCTTGATGGCGCGCTTTTTTAGTTTTTTGAGCATTCGTTCCTGGATATCCACACAGACGACCCGTCCGGTGGGGCCAACCATTTCAGCCATGGGAAGGGAAAAGAAGCCCATGGCACTGCCGATGTCTCCCACAGTCATGCCGGGTTTCACATACGGGGTTAACAGATTTTCCGGATTCTGAAGTTTTTTTCGCAATGGGTTTAAGAGAAGGTAGCCGACCCAGAAAGGGCATACGGTTGTGTTCATGGCGGTTTCCTTTGCAGATGGGTTTAAGGTTTAGGTGCTAAACTTTAATTAAACGGTATAGCGACTAAACAAAGCTGTCAACACAATTTTCGATTTTTTAAAAACAGGTTTTTGCAGAAGGTAAGAGAGAGCCACGGAGCACCTGCGTTTCGCGGTTTCTTTCGGGGGACGAAGCAGGGGCGGCGCTCATCACCTTTCCATGGAGGGAGCCCGTGGGGGGCTGAGGCCCTTTCTTTCATGGGCCCTGGCCCCGCGATGCGATGTGGTACCGCCACATGGGCAAAGGGTCCCGACCATGACCGAGACCCGGAAAAAAAACGAGCTATCAACAAATGCAGACAGTGGAGGCGGCACGTTCCGGTCCGCCGTTTTGGATCGGCGCAGCACGTCAACGTATGTGGGCTGGAGGGACAAAACAAAGATTAAAGCGTTGGGGTATTTATTCGCTGAGGACCTGGTCGCAGAATCGCTCAATGGCTTGAAATACCGACACCATAAAGGCGATCTTTTCTTCGTCGGCCCCGTCGATGAGCTCCAGAAGGATGGGGTCCATGCGGGAATGAAACTTCTGATGGGCGGCGTTGGCGGTTTTGCCGGTGGGGGAGAGCACCAGAAGGACTTCCCGGTCCGACTTTTCATCTTTCATCCGGATCACCATCTCTTTATCCACAAGCTTTCGGATCACCTGGGACACCGCTCCTTTGGTAACGCCCTGAAGAGCCGCGAGATCGGTGACGTTGATGCCGGGGTTCTTGCCGATGGCCTCAATGGTGTGGATCTCCGAGGGATACAGGAGAATGTCCGTCCCGAAATAACGGGGTTTCTGTTCGATGCGTTTCATCTTGTTCATCACCCGGTGAAAGATGGCATCGAAGGCGGCAAATTTTGTTGAAAGGTAGTCTGATTCCATGGCCTGACTGTATAGCCACTAAACAGATTTGTCAACACACGGAAGGGGGATGGAAATTCCTGTTGTCCTGAAAAAACAGGGGGGTCCGTTGAAAGCCCTTGACGCATACATACACGAGTGTATATAAACTGCCGCACATTTTACATACATTGATGAATGTATAAATAACATCACCCAAGAAAGGTTATGCAATGCAAGAAGTAAGCAATTATCGTGTGCGAGGCGTCCTGGTGTTTTTCATGATCCTGCTGTGGACCGGTGGGGCCCAGGCGTTCGACGACGGCCGCAAGCTCCGTATCGGATTCGGAGGTGCGGCCTCTTCACGTCTCTATAAAGACCTGGAAAACGACAAACGCTACCTGCCCATGCCGTTGATTTTTGGCGAAGACCGTCGCTTTTTCGTGGAAGGTATCAAGGCGGGCGTCAAGGTCGTCAACATGAAGCAGTGCCGTCTCGACGTGTTCATTGCACGCGGGGTCAACGGATACGAGGCCTCGGACAGCCCTTACCTTGAAGGCATGGCCGAGAGAAAGGAGGCCATCGAAGCCGGGGCACGGATCACTTACTGGAGCCCCGTGGGCGGCATCAAGCTCAGCGGCAGCCTGGACGCATCGGATACCCACAACGGCGGGGAAGCGACCCTGGCCTACCTGATACCCATCCGCACCCGGCGGTTCACCCTGATCCCGTCGGCAGGGAGTACCTGGCGCAGCGGCAAACAGGTGGATTACTACTACGGTGTGCGGGAAAACGAGGCCGCCGACTTTCGCAAAGCATACAAACCCGAGGCCGACGTCAGCGGTTTTGTCGCTTTATCATTTGCCGCTCCCCTGGCAGCCAACCTGAACATGGTGGGGGGCGTCAAGGCAGAGTACTTCGGCGATGAGATCCACAACAGCCCCATTGTCAATGAGGACTACATCGTGGCCGGGCACCTGGGGGTGGTGGTGACCCTGTTGTAGCCCAAAGCCCAAGGGGTCGGGGCCGCGGTTTCGTCGCCGTGGTCCCGATGAAAGAATAGCTGAGCCTGTTGACGGATGAAATGAGTCGCCGAATATGTTACAAGACCCAAAACATCAGGAGGCCGTTGCATGGCACGTAAAACCAAGGAAGACGCTGAAAAAACCAGACTCGGCATCATGGATGCCGCCCTGACCCTTTTTGACCTCAAGGGCTACTCCCGGACCACCCTGGGAGACATCGCCCATGAGGCAGGGGTCACCCGGGGAGCCATCTACTGGCATTTCCAGGGAAAAGAGGACATCCTTGCCCAATGCTGCGACTGGGTCAAAGGCACCATCGACGACCGGCGATTCAAACTCACCGACTCCGGGCCCCACTCCTGGGAGACGGTGCTGAAAGCTCTCCACAGCTATTTGGCCCTTCTGGAGACCAACACCCGGTATGCCAGGCTCTACCGTGTCCTGAAGTACAAGGTGGAGTACACCGACGAGATGCATTCGTTTCTCACCTCTCAAAAGCTCAATACCGAGGAGGGAATCGCCAACGTCACCGAGGTGTTCGCCGCCCTTGCCGAGGCAGGAGAGCTGAAGCCCGGCCTGGACCCCAGGTTGTGCGGGCTCTCCCTGGTCTCCTTTACCTGGGGCATCGTGGAGATGTGGCTCCTCGATAAATCCATCATGGGCCTTACCAGAGACGGATACCCCCTCCTTGAGATGCACATCAACACCATGAAAGGGTAGGGCCCCGGCCTTTTCCCGAGCCATCTTCCCCATTGACCCGGCAACCTTGCCTGACAGAGCCTTCTTCAGCCAAGGTTGCCCACAGAGTAAAGGCACCCGGCCGTGAGAAGCACCCTTATCGACAAACTGGTAGAAGAGAGCCCGGACAGCCCTGTCATCCTGGGCCATCGCGGCGTCCGGCACGCCCATGTCTCAGAAAATACCCTCGAAGCCTTTGAAGAGGCCTTCCGGCGGGGTGCCCGCGGCATTGAGATCGACGTGGAGTCCACGGCCGACGGCAAGCTGATTGTCATCAACCGCTGGTTCTGCAAGGCGAGGCTCGGTTTTTTCCCCTGGGAAAAAGAACTGGCAGAGCTCCGGGCAACGGCCCGGGAAGAGGGGATAGAGGTCCCGTTGTTCCACGACGCCTGTGGGTTCATGGCATCAAGGAAAGAGAGCATTTTCAACGTGGAGATCAAATCAAGCCACCGTTTTGTCTGCCACACCGCCCGAAAAGCCGTCAACGTCATCCGGCACCACGGCATCGACGACCGGGTGATCCTATCCTCCTTTGACCTGAACACCCTTATCACCACGCGCTTTTTTAATCGCACCATCGAGACGGCCTACCTGTTTCGCCTCAATGACCGCACGGTACGGATCGAAGACAAAAAAAAATGGCGGTTCAAAGTCAACACGCTGCTGAACCGGTCCGGCATCAAGGGGTTTCTGGCGGGCGCAGACACCCTTCACCCTGAAATTACCCTGTTTCCAAAGCCCGGTGCCGGGGAAAAAATCTGGATGAAAGGTGCAAAGCTCCTGGGGAAACGGGTCAACGCCTGGACTGTCGATGGGCCTGAGGATATGGAAAAGGCGGTGGCTGCAGGGGTAGGGGTGGTGATCTCCGACAAGGTCGGCGGCGACCCTTCTTTGTGATGTGCCTGTAACGCAGGGTTTTACTGCTTCTCAAAGAGCGAGTTTGCCCTTGCACAGGCATGGGAACTATGTTTTTATCGATGATACATGAATTCTTACGCCTGATTTATTATTGAGGGGAGTCATGCATCAAAACTCAACCCTTCAGAATTTCAATGTTCATGCCCCTTCAATCAGACACGTTGTCTCCGCACTTTTTTCAGGCCCGATTTCCCATACATGATAAGGCTAGAAACACGATGAAGTCATTGGTAAAGATGATCTGTGCAACCGCATTGTTGACTCTTATTGCTTTCGGCTGCAGTAAAGTGGATCAAGCCCCCATGGTCAAGGAGTCCTTTCAGCAATACAAATCTGCACTTCTCAACCAGGACGGGTTTACGGCATATTTCTATGTAGATTCCAACACAAAGGCCTATTATGATGAGATCCTTGACAAGGTCATGACGGCATCGGAATCCGAGACAAAGAATATGTCATTCGGCACGAAGATGATCGTTACCATGGCCCGTCACTCCATCAGCAATCAACAGTTGAGGGAAATGAACGGGGAAGAGCTGTTTATTTACGCCGTTGAAAATGGGTGGATCGGAAAGGAAAGCATTTCAAACCTGGAGATAACCGTCTCAAGCATTGAAAAGAATGTTGCAGAAACCCATGTCGTCAATGAAGAGGGGGAGGCTCCCTTTGGGTTTACCTTTCGAAAAGAAGACAAGACATGGCGCATTGACTTGACCTCCATGTTCTCGATAACTGAAATGGTCCTTGAAGAGCAAATCAAAGAGAGTGGGGTGGATGAAGATGTCTTTATCTATGCGATGCTGACCCAGACATCCGGTTTTCGGCCGGATGAATCGATCTGGGAGCCCGTAAACCCGTAACGTGGATCGGTCCGATTCAAAAGAAGGCGCGTACCATGGGCAACATAACCATTTCGCTGATGCAAAAAAACGAGGCCAAAAAAGCGGCAAAGGTCCTCAGCCTCGCCATGCTCGACAACCCCCTTCACCAGGCCGTGTTCCTGGGCAGCGGCGAACAGGAACGCCTCGAAATCGAGGCCATGTTTGATGACCTTTTGACTCAGAGGCCGGGCATTGTCTTTCTGGCAAAAGAAGAGAGAGACATTTTAGGCGTCATGAGGATGAATTCGTGCTCCGGCCGTAATTTGCCGGACGGACCGCCTGAATTCGACGGCAAAACGGACATCCGGTGGAGAAAATTCGTCTGGCTGAGGGAATGGGCCCTTCAGGATCCCAAGGAGCAGCACTGGCACTTAGGGCCCATCGGCGTCCTTCCATCCCACCGGAGACTGGGAATCGGCTCAAGGCTCATGGATCGATTCTGCAACGAGGTGGATGCCTGCGCCGCCAGGGCGTACCTGGAAACAGACAGGGATGAAAATGTGCTGTTTTATGAACTTTTCGGCTTTGAGGTTGTCGCCACATCACAGGTGTTCGATGTGAAAAACCGCTACATGTTGAGGGAAGCCCGCCCCTGATGTTTCCGGGGGTGGGCGAAGGTGTCTTCATCACTGTTTCCGGAGGAAACCATGGAATGCAGTAAATGCAACGCCTCGATTCCCTTGCCCGGATATATCACGAGCCGAGTCCTTCCACAAGCGCAACCCGGAAACGGCCTTCACCGACAACCAGTTGAAGATACTCAGTACCCTGAAAGAGTGCGGAGGCCTGGATCCCGACGGCCTTGCGGATCGGTTGACGGATCACATGTCCCGCCAGGATGGTGAAAGAGAATGCGCTGCCCTTCACCGAATGGGGAAGATTTCCATCAAGAGCAGGAACGGTTCGGTGTTTATCTGTATTAAACAGTAGCCCGGATATATCTCCGGGTGAGCAGTGGGGATATCATGACCCTCGTCGTATTCGATCTCGGAGAGACCCTTGTTTCCTATTACGGCATTCCGCTGAACTGGAGCGAGCATTACATCGATGCCATCAACGATTTTCTGGTGAAGAACAGTATCTGCGTCACCACGCCCGACCTGGAGCTGGCCGTCTCCATCCTGGATTTTTACAACACGCGGACCCATCAACGCACCTTTGAAGTCGCAGAAGGGGAGGTCACCCGAAAAATCGCCACGGTGCTGGGAGTGGACGGGGCGGCCTTTGGGCGAAGCTTCTTTGCCTACTTTCAGCGAAGGGCCGTTGTGGAAGCGTCTGCAGTCGCGACCCTTACCGAGTTAAAAAACGCAGGGGTCTTTACGGCCGTGCTCTCCGACGTGCCCTACGGCATGCCCCGGGATTTTCTGATGGACGATCTGGGGCCGCTGGTTCCCCTCATGGATCGCGTTGTGTCGTCATGCGAGGTTGGGGTCAGAAAACCCCATCCATTGGGGCTCATCAACTTGATGAAGGCGTTTGGCGCAAACCCCGGCCACGTTTTTTATGTGGGCAACGAAGAAAAAGACATGGCCTGCGCAGCAAACGCGGGGGCCAGATCCATCCTGCTGGCACCCGGGGAAACAGCGGATTACGGGCAAACCTATTCCGTTCAAACCCTGTCCGGCGTTTTAAGGCATGTGCTCTGAGGCGGTGGCGTTTTTATTTTTTTATGCCATCGTGGTATAAGGAACCCCTTACGGAACATTGATGCACGCAGCCAGAGACATCATCGGGCCACGGCATCGGAAACACAAAGGGGAGAACCATGGAATCCAACGACCCGTCCGCATGGATCAACACCATCCTCAGCGAGCTGAGCACCAGCAAGAGCCCCGACGCTTCCGCAGCCGTGGAAAACTGCGGCAGGGCCTGCCTGAAGTCCTCCGAGGGGTTTGAATCGATCCGAGCCCTTCGGGAGTCCGTTGCCCACAAGGATGACCTGGACCTGTTGTTTGATACCTACAAGGCCAAACTGTATGACAACAGACCATCCCTCTATAAAAAGGATGGAACGATCTACCTGGAGTACACCGAGTGTGCCTGCGGCATGGTGACATCCGGCAAGGTGATCCATCCGTTTCTCTGCAACTGCACCGTCGGGTATACCCGGCAGATTTTTGAGACGCTCTTCGGCAGGCCGGTGAAGGTCACCCTGCTGAAATCCATTCTCAACGGGGACACCATCTGTCTTCAAAAAATTACCGTTGCGTAATCCACATGCCCATGATGACACCCCCGGAATACGCTGAGTACAGGCCCCATCCTCTCCTTGCGTCCCTCATCGATTGCTACTGGTCGTGCCATGTCCAGTCCAAAGCCCGGCTATCGGCCCGGAAGCCGGTGATACCCGACGGTTGCGTGGACATCATTTTTGATCTGGAACCCGCAGCTCCCTTGAGGTGTTTTGTCGTGGGCGCCATGACAAAGCCCGTTCAAAGCCGGAAAACCAACCTTTTTGGGGTGCGATTCCACACCGCCATGGCGACCTCCCTTTTCAAGACTCCCATGCATCACTTCACCGACCTGATGGTGGACGCCTGTGACGCCTTGGGCAATCCCACCCATGCACTCTCGGACCAACTGGCGGAAAAGGCTCTGCCGCAGGATCGCATCGCCCTGCTCGATGAGGTGTTTCTCAGGCAGATGACCGGTTTATCTCCCCCGGAACGCCCCCTTGCCGAGGCCCTTCGCCTGATCCGCAATGCCGGCGGGCAGTGTTCGGTGCAGCAGATCAGCGATGCCATTGGCTGGAGCAGGCAGCACTTTACCCGCAGATGCCTCCACGCCACGGGCCTGTCCCCCAAGTTCCTGATGCAGGTGGTGCGCCTGCACCAAACCATCGCCCTGCACAAAAATGGGAACCTTCATGGCTGGAGTCACCTTTCCCAGGAGGGCGGCTACTTTGACCAGTCCCATATGATCCATGAATTCAAGGGCATCACCGGCCTTACCCCCGCAGAATACCTTTCCCCCGCATAAAAAGGTTCCATTTTTCCAATACACCGCAGCTTTCCTTCAGGTACGCTTTTTTACCGTCAACTGATGTTCAGCCCGGATGGTCGTGACACCGGGGTGGAGCATTGCACCGTTTTTTTTGATGAAAGGAACAGAAATGATAGCTCGTTGTGGTATGGACTGCTCGCAATGCGAGGCGTATAAAGCGACCCGGGATGATTCGGATGCCAAGCGCAAAGAGGTTGCCGAGGCGTGGACCATTGAGTACAAAACCGACATTTCTCCGGAGCAGATCAACTGCCGGGGATGCACGTCGGAGGGAGAAAAATTTTTCTTCACCGAATCGCTGTGTGAAATCCGGAAATGCGCCATGGAAAAGGAGGCGCCACACTGCGCAACGTGCCCTGAGTATGTCTGTGAAAAGCTGAGGGGCTTTATCGCGCAGGCCCCGGTTGTCGGGGAAGCCCTGGAGGCCTTGCGGCAAAAGCAAGGGGGCTAGCGTCATCGGTTCTGGAAAACAAAAAAGGATTCGCTTGACCTTAACCGGAATTAAGCATTTAAAAAAGGTGAACAAACAGTTCGCAATTAAAACTATTTGAATGAATGTCGCTTTAAAGGTGGATGTGCTTTGACCCGAGAAGCGAGGGGCAAAACACCGTGGGGCCCCTGCTTTCAAGGTGGCTCACCTTGCCGCCGGAGGCTTTTTTGACAATAAAAAACGGTTGCCTCCCGCACCTTGGGAGAGCAACCGTTTTTATATGGTCGAGCCGGAATGCATCCATCAGGATGCAGGGGCCTGATTACGACTCATCGTAATCGTCATCTTCATCATCATCGTCGTCATCTTTGGACGCAAAGGGGTTGTCCAGAAAGAACAGGGCGATGCCGGTCTGAATGAGCCCCATGACCCCTGCAATGAGCGCACCGCCCCAAAGGGCGAAAAAGCCTTTTTCACGGGCGTTGGAAGGGTTGGTGGCGTCGTAGAGAAGTTCAACTTTCTCGCCGTAAGCATACTTCGGCTTGGAGCTGCCTGATTTGGCATCAAAGGTGATGGTTTGGCCGTCCCGGGTGGTGAATGTGAGCACGGGATAGTAGTAGGTGGTTCCGTCGGATTGACTGGTCGTGTAATCCACAACCTCTCCGTAGGTGTGCTCGGCGTTTTTTGTGAGGTCCCAGGATTCAAAAAATGACCTCTGAGAGAAGTAGAGCAAAAGAATCCCGAAGAGAAGCACGGGGATCATTACCAGTCGTGTCATGGGGCCATCATCCTGTAAATGAGTTGAGAGAGAATTCCTAAGGGGATGCAGGGCCAGCCCCTGAAAGTTCATAGGGGCCATGGCCCTGTTTGCCATGGTGTGGGGGTATCCCGCGACCTGGTTTTTATTATACCTCGTTGCCCCCCACAATGGTTTTCACCACAGAGGCTTTGAGGACGGACTTTTCCGGTTCGTCAAAGGCATCGTTAAAAATGGTCAGGTCCGCCCACTTGCCGGCCTCGATGGTACCGGACTTATCCTCCACAGCAGCGGTCCATGCAGCGGTTCTGGTGTAGCCGTCGATGGCTTCCCAGAAGGTGAGGGCCTCTTCGGGGAACCAGCCGCCGGTGGGCTTGTCCTGGGCGTCGGTGCGGAACATGGCCGCGCGGATGCCGATCATGGGGTCGTTGGACTCCACGGGCACATCGGAGCCGAACTGCATGCGGATGCCTGTCTCCTGAATGCGTTTCCAGGTGTAGGCCTGGCGGCAACGTGAACGCCCCCATTTGGCCTCGGCGGTCTTCCAGTCCGTGGGGAGGAACCCGGGCTGTACCGAGGCGGTGACGTCCATCTCTTTGAATCGATTCAGGTCCTCGTCGGTGACCCGCTGAACATGCTCAACGCGGTCCCGCCGGGTGCCGGGGTACTTAACGCGCATGGCGGCAAACCCGTCAAGGGCGGCGGAGACGGCCCGGTCCCCGATGGCGTGGATGGCGACGCTGCGTCCGGTTTTGTAGGCCATCTCGATCTGTGCGAGAAGCTCTTCGTTGGTGAGGCAGGCCAGGCCGCAACACCCGGGAGAGCCTTCGTAGTCATCGAACATCCAGGCGGTTTCCGCACCCAGGGAGCCGTCCATGAAGAGCTTGACGTGGGTGTGCCAGAGATGGTCGCTGCCCGAGCCCGCGGTGATGCCCAGGGCATCGGCTTTTTCCAGGTCTTCCGGGGGCAACAGGTGGCAGACACGCAGCGTGAGTTTTCCCTCTTTTTCCAGCTCGGCGTAGGCCAGGTAGTCGACGAGCTCTTCGCAGACATGGGTGCCGGTAAGGCCGTAGGCCAAGGTACGCTTCTGGGCTTCCAGGATGGCGGCCTTTCGCTCTTCGTGGGTGACGGGGGGGATGTGGTCCCGGATCACCTCCAGGCACTCGCGGACGATGCCCGTGGGAAGGCCGTTCTCATCCCGGTCGATCTGGCCTCCTTCGGGGGTGACGGTCTCTTTGGTGACCCCGGCCACTTCAAGGGCTTTCTGGTTCACCCAGATCAGGTGGCCGCAGGCCCGGGTCATGACCACGGGGTGGTCGGGGGAGATGTCGTCGAGGTCGGCCCGGGTGGGTTCGCGCTGCTCTTCCCAGAAGTGGTGGTTCCAGCCCCGTCCGATGATCCAGTAGAATTGGGCCTGGTGGTGTAGGCCACGGCCTCTGCAATGGCTTTTCTGCAGGCGGCAAGGGAGGGCAGGCCCACGAGGTTGACCCGGGTCAGGGTCAGGCCGTAGCTGGCCAGGTGGGAGTGGGCGTCCACGAGCCCGGGCACCACAAGGTGGCCGGACATGGAGGAGACGGTGGTGTCCGGGGTGACCCGGGACATGATCTCTTTGGTGGTGCCCACAGCCGTGATAAGGCCGTCTTCCATGAGGAGGGCTTCTGCAAAGGGGGCATCGGGTACCCCCGTATAGATTTTTGTCGATACAATGGCGCGCTTCATGTTGCCTCCGGCGGGTCGCTTTTTTAGCCCAAGTTTAGCAGCATGTTTCCGTTGTTGCATCACCCAAGGGACATCTCGCAGTATGCGGAATGGAAAAAAGCGACCCCAAATGGGGTTAACCCCTGTTTATCTGTTAGGCCCCCGGCAGGGCCGCCGGAGGCTCGCATGGTTTAATGCTTATGGGGATCCAGAAGGTCCCGCAGGCCGTCGCCCAGAAGGTTGAACCCCAGGACGGTGACGAAGATGGCCAGGCCCGGATAGATGGAGATCCAGGGGGCCGTGAAAAACTGTTCCCGGGCGTTGGAGAGCATCCCGCCCCAGCTCGGGGTGGGGGGCTGGGTACCCAGGCCGAGGAACGAGAGGGAGGCCTCCGTCAGGATGGCGTAGGCGATGCCCAGGGTGGCCATGACCAGGATCGGCCCTACCACGTTGGGCAGGATCTGGGCAAACATGATGCGCCACTTGCCGTAGCCCAGGGCTTCGGCGGCCCGGACGTACTCGATGCGCTTGGCCGAAAGGACCTGGGACCGGGTGATCCGGCAGGTAAAGGACCAGTTGGTAAGCCCCAGGGCGATATAAACGTTCACCAGCCCCGGGCCTAAAAGGGCCATGATGGCCAGGGCAAAGACCATGGAGGGGATGGAGAGCATGATGTTGGTGAGCCCCATGACCAGATCGTCCCACCAGGTGCCGAAATACCCGGCGGTGACCCCTAAGATCACACCGATGATGGTGTTGATGAGCTGGCTCACCAGCCCCACGGAAAGGGAGATCCGGGATCCGTAGATTACCCGGGAGAGAACGTCCCGCCCCTGGGTGTCCGTGCCGCAGAGGTAATCTGCGGACGGGGGTTCCTCCGAGACCATGAGGTCCGCGTCGTTGATGGGGTGATAAGGTGCCAGCAGGGGGGCGAACACCGCCATGCCGATGACCAGGGCGGTCAGCACCGCGCCGATGATCAGGTTGCTTCTGCCTTTGAGTGCCGCTTTGGAAAATGCCATCAGTATTCAATCCTCGGATCCACCACCGAATAGAGAAGATCCACCACAAGGTTCACGATGAGAAAGACAAGGATCATCACCAGGATACAGCCCTGGGTGACGGGGATGTCCCGCTGAAAAATGGAGTCCACCAGAAGGGAGCCGAGTCCCGGCCAGGAGAAGAGCTTCTCCACGATGACCGTCTGGCCGATGAGGGCGCCGAACTGGAGCCCTGCCGTGGTGAGCACCAGCACCATGGTGTTACGCATGACGTGGCGCCAGTTCACCAGAAGCTCGGAGAGGCCCTTGGCCCGTGCGGTGCGGATGTAATCCTTGTGCAGCACTTCAAGGACGGCGGCCCGGGTGGCCCGGGCGAGAAGGGCGGTGTAGCCGATGCCCAGGGTGATGGCGGGCATGATGAGGTTGGCGAATTTTCCGTGGCCGTAGCCCGAGGAGGGCAGCCAGCCGAGAACCACCGAAAAGAGGTACATCAAGAGGAGCCCCAGCCAGAATTGGGGCAGGGAGACCCCGGAAACCGCCCCGATCATGGACGCTGTGTCCACAAGGGTCCCGCGTTTCAGGGCGGAGATAAAACCAAGGGGGATGCCGATGCCCACGGAGATGATAAGGGCGGCAATGGAGAGACGCAGGGTGGGCCAGATGCGCTCGCCCACCAGCTTGTTCACCGGCTCACGGCGCAGAAACGAGGTGCCGAGGTCGCCCCGGACAAGCCCTTTGAGGTAGATAAAGTAACGGGTGTGCACCGGCTTGTCGATGCCCCACTCTTTCTTAAGCTGCTCGACGATCCGGGGGTCCGGTGCCTTGCGCTGGTCGCCCGCCATGAGGGCGGCGTTCCCCGGCAGGAGGTTGAGCAGCACGAACATGATCATGGAGATGATCAGGATCTCGTGGGGATGAATCTGGAGACGGCGAAAGGCGTCAGCTTTATACGTTGAACAACCTGGGATAAATAATAAATGGTGCCGAAAAGCGTATCAATGGCCCCGCCGGTATTCCGGCGAGGCCACTGGTGCCTTGCGATGGGCAGGGTGTGCCGACGCAGGCCTTTCCGAGAAATTGTGGTGTAACGGTACCCATGAAACGCATTCAATGGCAAAACCACAGAGCCCCTTTGCCGTACCGGCAAGGCTCTGTGGTTTGATGTGTGAATCGGGGGAGAGCGTCCTCCCCCTTACGCGGCCTTCCGGGCTTACTTGCGCGGAGAGCTGTCGTCGAGTTTCAGGTTGGTGAAGTCCTGAAGCATCATCTCGATGGCCACGGGCTTAATGCCGTGAACCCAGGGATGATAGGCGATGATGGCCTTGTTGTAGTTGAAGAACCAGAAGGGGGCGTCCTCAAAGAGGATGCGGTTGGCTTTCTTAACCCACTCGATTCTCTCGGTCTCGGAGGAGGCGGCGGCAGCCTGGTCCAGGGCCTTGTCGTAATCGGCGTTGGCATAGGCGGTGTAGTTGCCGGCAGACCTCGGGGTGGTGGAACGGAAACGGTTCAGGGTCTCCAGGGGATCGGGACCGGACTCGATGGACCAGATAAAGGCGTCGAACTTGCCGGTGCGGCAGCGCTCGCCCAGGGCGGCGCCTTCGAGCTGCTGGGGCTTGACCGTGATGTTGATGCGCTTCATAAAGGGGATCAGGGCCTCCACGATGCCCACGCCCCAGCTCTTGTTGGCCGTTGCGATGCACTCAAAGGTAAAGCCGTCTTCGTAGCCCGCCTCTTTCATCAGCTCCTTGGCCCTGGCTAGGTTGTAGTCGTAACCCTTCATGGCCTTTTCATAGGCAGGGGAGCTGGTGGGCAGGTAACCGGTGGCGGGAACCGCTTTGTTCTTGAGGAGCTTTTTGATGATGAGCTCGGCGTTGATGGCGTGGTTGATGGCCTGGCGCACGCGCTTGTCGGCAAAGGGCTTGAACTCGGGGTTGAAACCGATGATACGGGTGTACATCTCGGCCACCTCGATCATGTTGTCCTTGATCTCGGGGTCGCGCTGGTAGATGGGGTACTGGGACGCCCCCACGATGTTGGCGTCGAGTTCGCCTGCGCGGAATGCAATGTCACGGGCCGCGCCTTCGGGCATGATCTTGTAGACCAGCTTGTCGATGTAGGGCTTGCCGGGTTCAAAGTAGCCGTCGAATTTTTCGAGGATCACTTCGCTGCCGCGCACCCACTTAACAAACTTGAAGGGGCCGCAACCCACGGGGTTGGTGGCGAATGCCGCTTCTTTGCCTTCGAGGGCCTCACGGGGAACGATGGCTGTTTCCACCTTGCAGAGGGAGTACCCGATGGCAACGGGGTGCTTCAGGGTCATCTTGAACGTGTGGTCGTCGATCTTCTCCAGGCCGGTGATGGTCTTGGCCTTGCCTGCGATGACAGCCTCGGCACCGTCGATGTTGGCGATGTAGCTGGCCGCGGAAGAGGTGGTCTCGGGCTGGGCGATGCGGTTGTAGCTCCAGATGACATCGTCGGCGGTCAGGGTGCGGCCGTTGTGGAATTTGACGTTCTTGCGGAGGCTGAAGGTGTAGGTCTTGCCGTCGGCAGATACCTTGGCTTCGGTGGCCAGGTCAAGGACGGGCTTGCTCTGGTCCGCGTCCCACTTGTAGAGGCTGCGGTTGATGTTCAGCCCCACGATGTAGTCCTGGGTCCGTGAGGTTTTATGCATATCCAGGGAAAAAAGGTCACCGCCGTAGGGCGCGCAGAATACAAAGGTCCCGCCGGATGAGGCCGCCGCCCCACCCGCCGTCACCAGAAGAGCCGTCGCTGCGGCAAGCAGCAACAATCCAATCTTCTTCATCAAAACGATCCTCCTGAGTTACTGTGACTGATTATTCGAAAACAGTTTTTTACGAGAACTAAAAATAGAACCACACCATCAATTGACTGTCAATAAGTTATACTAAATCTGATTTTATGTTTCCGCTTAAGGAACGTAAGATATGTAAAGCATTCGCTTAGGTATATGTTTAAAGGCGATGGAGTTTTTTTTAAGAGTTGAATGGACAATGATTTGCTGGTATTAATTTTTGCTCAATTTTCATTCAATCAGGGGAACCATGCAAAACGATTATTTATTGGAAGTGAAGAACCTCACCACGCGGTTTCACACCCAGCGGGGTGTGGCCCACGCGGTCAACGGCGTCTCCTTCGGGATGTACCCCGGCGAAATCCTGGGCGTGGTGGGAGAGTCCGGCTGCGGTAAGAGCGTCACCGCCCAATCCATCATGCGACTCATCCCGGAACCGCCCGGGCGCATCGAGAGCGGCGAAATCCTCTACGACGGCAAAGACATCGTCGGGCTCTCCGCCCGGCAGATGCGAAAAATCCGCGGCGATCGCATTTCCATGATTTTTCAGGAGCCCATGACCTCCCTCAACCCGGTGAAAACCGTGGGCAGGCAGATCGGTGAGGTGTACGCCCTCCATCGCGGGGTATCCAAAAGGGAGAGCATGAACAAAGCGGTGGAGATGCTGGAAAAAGTCCAGGTGCCGGAACCCGCACGACGGGTGAAGGAATATCCCCACCAGCTCTCCGGCGGCATGAGGCAAAGGGTGATGATCGCCATGGCCCTTGCATGCGACCCGGAAATCCTCATCGCCGATGAACCCACCACCGCCCTGGACGTCACGGTCCAGGCCCAGATCATGGACCTCATGCTCAAGCTCCAGGCCATGCAGAAAACGGCCATCATGATGATCACCCACGACCTGGGAATCATCGCGGAGATGGCCAACCGTGTCATCGTGATGTACGCGGGCCGTATCGTGGAGTCCGCCCCCACGCGCATCCTGTTTCGGGAGACAGGCCACCCCTACACCAAAGGGCTCATGAACTCGGTGCCCGTCATCGGCTCCAAAGATTCAGACGGCAACAGCCGCCTTACGGAGATCACCGGCATGGTCCCCAGCCTCTACGATCTTCCCAAAGGGTGCAGCTTCGCCCCCCGGTGCCCCCACCGGAGCGAGCGGTGCGATGCCGAGCTGCCGCCCCTGTTCCAGGTCTCCCCGGACCATTCGGTGCGGTGCTGGCGGTGTGAATCCACAGGTGTGAAAGGAGCCGCCGCGTGACAGACCTTCTGACCGTTGACAACCTGAAAGTCCATTTTCCCGTCAAGGGCGGCTTTTGCTGCAAGGACGTTGTCCACGCCGTGGACGGCGTCAACCTGACCCTGGGCCGGGGCGAAACCCTGGGCATCGTCGGTGAATCGGGTTGCGGAAAGACCACCACGGGCCTTGCCGCCATGAAGCTCATCGAAAAAACCCACGGAAAGCTCATCTTCAACGGCACCGACCTGGACAGCCTTACCCCAGCCGAGATGCGGCGCACGCGCCAGAAGATGCAGATGATCTTCCAGGACCCGTTCTCCTCCCTGAACCCCCGCATGACCGTCAACCGCGCCATCGGCGAGCCCATGAAGGTTCACGGCATGGGCAGCGAATCCGAGAGAAACGACCGGGTGGCCTGGCTTTTACAAAAGGTGGGCCTCTCCCCTGAGCAGGGCAATCGCTACCCCCACGAATTCTCCGGCGGTCAGCGCCAGCGCATCGGTATTGCCCGGGCCCTGGCCCTGAACCCCATGATGATCATCGGTGACGAACCCGTCTCTGCCCTGGACGTTTCCATCCAGGCCCAGATCATCAACCTGCTCATCGACATCCAGCAGGAATTCAACCTCTCGTACATCATCATCTCCCACGACCTGGCCGTGGTGGAGCACATCTGCGACCGCATCGCCGTCATGTACCTGGGCAAGGTGGTGGAAGAGGGCACCTGCGAAGAGGTCTACGCCAACCCGAAGCACCCTTACACCAAGGCCCTCCTTTCGGCCATTCCCTATCCCGACCCGGACAGGCCGCGGGAGCGCATCATCCTCTCCGGGGACGTACCGAGTCCCATCCACCCGCCCAAGGGGTGCAGCTTTCACCCCCGGTGCCCCAACCGTCAGGAAGGGTGTGACCTGGTGGAACCCGAGCTGGAAACAAAAGAGGCAGGCCGAAAAACGGCCTGCCACTATTGCTGATACCCAGATAAAACCGTGCAGGCCCTTTTGCGAAAAGGGCCTGCACGTCTCCAGTCGAAAATGCGTTGCGCCTTACCTTTTCACGCCGGCAAGGGCAGCCCTTACCGCCTCCTTTGTATCCCCCGACACCTGCACCAGGGGAATGCCGTACTCCACCTCCATCATAAGGGCCAGTTGCAGCATGGCCCCGCCACCGAAAACCAGGTTGAGGGACGCCCCGTGGCTACGGCGGATCTCCGCCACGCTGCTGCATCCCGGAAGCACGGCCACCACCTCGGCCCCCAGCTCCCGGCAACGGTTCTTCAGGGCCATGGCGGCGCACCTGTTTCCGGGCCCTGCAAGAATGTTTACCGAGGCAGGGGTGATGCCGGAAATGTCCCCGGTTCCCATGAGCCGAAACAGGGCCTGGCAGGCTGCCCGGTCCGCGGCCTTGCGCATTCCTTTCGGGCCTTCGGAGTGCACGGGAATCACCGGAATGCCCTTTTCTTCTTCCACCCGGCTGCATACCGCGTCCACCTCATCGCCCAGGCGTTCTCCCTTGCCCGTGGGGTAGACAAAGGCAGCGGCGGGATGGTGGCCATCGATGAGATCCGTAAGGCCCCTGTAGAGCATACGCCGTCCCTGGGAAAGCCCCCGAACGCCCGGCAAGTGCACGGACAGGGGCGGACGTTTTTTGGTCTGGTTGACGGTGGATTTTCCATGCAAGGATACGGGGCAGGCCCTCTGGCCTGTGTCGCCGTAGACCAGGTGAAGGGCATCGGTGACGGGGGAGAGTACGGCTCCCGGTTCGCAGCAGTGGGGTAAGCGTGATACGGTATGCATGGAAAACTCCTTTCGCTTCCGGTCTCCGGTGGTGCACAACGGCACCGCCGGAAACCGTTTTTACATGGGGTTGCGTGGGTCAGTGGGCTGGTTCGGGCGGCCTCTCATAGGTCCCGGAGGCGCCCATTTCGCCTGCTGGCTTGGCGGAGCCGCCGCCACCGCCGTAGTTGAACACCTCAAAGTTGGGGTAGGCTGTGCCGCCGTGCTCGCAGAGGTCGAGGCCTTCCATCTCCTCTTCGGGGGAGACCCTCAGGCCCATGGTCTTTTCAAGGAGCTTGAAGAGGCCGTAAGCCGTGGGGAAGGTCCAGGCAAAACAGGCCGCGATGCCGATGAGCTGAACACCCACCACGGACATGGAGAACCCGTTCATGTCGAAAATCCCTGCTGCCAGGGTGCCCCAGGCACCGCACACGCCATGGACCGAGATGGCACCCACGGGATCGTCGATGCGGCATTTGTCGAAGAAGAGCACGGAGAAGACCACCAGGACGCCTGCCACAAGCCCGATGATGATGGAGCTTCCCGGGGACACGTTGGCACAGCCTGCGGTGATCCCCACCAGGCCGGCAAGGGCGCCGTTTAAGCTCATGCCCACTTCAGGCTTGCCGAAGATAATCCAGGAGGCGAACATGGCGGCCACTGCGGCCGAAGCAGCCGACAGGTTGGTGTTCACAAAGATCATGGCGATGCTCTTATCTGCCGTGGTGGTGGAGCCGGGGTTAAAGCCGAACCATCCGAGCCACAGGATAAAGACGCCCAGGGCAGCCAGGCCGATGTTGTGGCCCAGGATGGGCTTGACCTTGCCGTCCTTGGTGTATTTGCCGAGCCTCGGCCCCAGGACCATGGCTCCGGCAAGGGCTGCCCAGCCCCCGACGGAGTGAACCACGGTGGAGCCTGCGAAATCGATAAATCCCAGTTTTTCAAGCCATCCGCTGCCGTTGAGGAGGCCGCCCCAGGCCCAGCTGCCGAAGATGGGGTAGATGATGGCGCTGATGAGCACGCTGTAAATAAGGTATGCGGAGAATTTGGTCCGCTCGGCCATGGCACCGGAGACGATGGTGGCTGCCGTGGCCGCAAACACCACCTGGAACATCCAGAAGGCCAGGATCCAGGGATCACCGCCAGGGGTGTAGTCGCTCAGGAAAAAGCCTGAGGTGCCGATGAGGCCACCCTTGCTCACGCCGAACATCAGGCCGAAGCCCACGGCCCAGTAGGCCAGGGACCCCATGGAAAAATCCATGAGGTTTTTCATCATGATGTTGATGACGTTTTTCGCCCGGGTAAACCCGGCTTCCACCAGGGCAAAACCCGCCTGCATAAAAAAGACGAGGCATGCAGCCACCAGGGTCCAGACAAAGTTGGCATGCTCCTGGACCAGTGCAATGGCATCCCGGTTGGTCAGAGCAGTGGGGGTGTCGTCCCCTGCCCAGGCTGACGAAGCTGCGACCAGCAGCGCGGTAAGTGTCATGAATCTTTTTTTCATCTCTCTTTTCCTTAAGCGTTTGGTTGGGTGATGTTCCGTATACAGGCTTCTGGTTAGAGGGCTTCCCGGCCGCATTCACCGGTGCGGATCCGCACCGCCTGCTCCACGGGCAGGACAAAAACCTTGCCGTCCCCGATGTTTCCGGTTCCAGCCTTTTCTTCGATGACCGAGAGCACCTTCTCCATGATGGAGCGCTCCACAATGATCTCGATCTTGATTTTCGGGATAAAGTCCACCTGGTACTCTGCGCCGCGAAAGATCTCGGTATGGCCCTTTTGCCTTCCGAACCCGCGAACTTCGCTGACGGTCATCCCGTTGATGCCGATTTCGTTGAGGGCATCTTTTACCTCGTCCAGCCGGGACGGCTTGATGATTGCTTCAATTTTTCGCATGAAACTCTCCTTTTTTGTCGTGGATTCCTGTCTCCGTGATGTTGACTTGTGTATAGTGCAACGGGTGTGCCAAATTCGCGATATGGGTGAGCTACACCGACACAAGACCTTGAAACAACAGCCCATGGCTTCCAAATATCTATCCGGCAAAACTTGCATTGAGGTGTCATGGCTTTTTGAATGGGTAACATTTTTGTGTTTTGAAAAAATAAAAAATACATATTTGTCATATCAAGTCGCGTCGTCCCGTCGTCGTCGGGGCGAAAGGCCACAAGCCCCCGGCCCAGGCCCACTTTTTCCCATGGAACCCACCCCGTCCTTGACAACAGCGAAAAACCTGCTTAAGTGTAGATAAATTGCGGCAAGAAGCCGTTGGTATTCGATTGACAGATCGTTATTGACATCCCCGGTGATCCGGTGATGCGTTCGGGCACTAAGCCCGGCGCTTCCGGTGCCGCAATACGCAACCCAAAGGCCACGAAGGCTCACGCCATCTCAAAAAAGAGGTGGTTGAGCCTTCGTGGCCTTTTTTATTTTCCGGGCAGGAAAGGGGACTCGGCCGATGGGTGAGAAAATCGAGGCACAAAAGGCGAATGATATTTTGCATTTTTGAAATATCCATTCGCACCTCGACAACCAGGCGTAAAAACAGATGATCGTTTTTAGCCTGGTTACTTTCTCATGACATATCCGGGTCAGCTCCCCCTGTCGGAGGGCATGCATGGAATACATGGTAACAAGTGGAGCCCAGGTCGGCACAGGCGAAGGGCAGGGTGCTGTGGCCCGGCTTTACGGAACAACCCTGGCACGGCGCTTCCTTCTTTTCGCAGGGTTGTGCATCCTCCTCGTGGTCCTTGGAATCTGGGCGGTCAGCGTGGGCTCATATCAGCTGTCGCTTTCCGAAGTGATCCGAAGCCTCATGGGCCTTGAGACGGGAACGGGCCGCATCGTGGTGTGGAGTATCCGCCTGCCGAGGATCACGGCGGCCGTGGTGGCCGGATGCGGCCTGGGACTCTCGGGTGTGGTCACCCAAAGCCTTCTCAAGAATCCTTTGGCCTCACCCTTCACACTTGGCATCAATCAGGGAGCGGCCTGCGGCGCGGCCTTTGCCATCGTGGCACTGGGAGCCGGTGGCCTGGACCAGGGCGCCCTGGCAGCCTCAGGGCCCCAGGCCTGGTCCATCCCCGGCGTGTGCGCCGTAACCCTCTGCGCCTTCACCGGTGCCATGACCGCCACGGTGGTGATTCTGGTGCTGGCCCGGCTCCGGGGCATGTCCCCGGAGTCCGTCATCCTTGCAGGCATTGCCCTTTCCGCCCTGTTTACCTCGGGCACGATTCTGATCCAGTACTTTGCCTCTGAGGTGGAGCTGGCCGCCGTTGTCTTCTGGACCTTTGGGGACGTGGCCCGTTCCGGCTGGCAGGAACTCGGCATCTTAGGGGCCGTGACCCTTGCCGTGCTTGTCTATTTCCTGATGAACCGGTGGAACTTAAACGCCCTGGCAGCTGGGGAAGACGAAGCCCAGGCCCTGGGGGTCAACGTCACCGGACTCCGCCTGTCAGGGATGATCCTTGCCACCCTGGTGGCCGCCCTGGTCACGGCGTTCCACGGCGTCATCGCCTTTCTGGGGCTCCTGGCCCCCCACATCGGCCGACGGCTTGTGGGAGGCGATCACAGGCTGCTTCTTCCCTTCTCCTGCCTCATCGGGGCCCTGCTGCTCCTCGGGGCAGACACCGCAGGCCGCCTGCTCGTTGGTTCCGGGGCCCTGCCCGTGGGGGTGCTGACCTCTTTTATGGGGGCCCCGCTTTTTCTTTTCCTTCTTATAAGGGGGATACACAGATGACTTTTTCCGTCGATAATCTCCACGTCGGGTATGGCAACGCCATGGTCCTGAGGGGTGTGGGATTCCAGCTTCCCCCGGGGTGTGTCTGCGGCGTTCTGGGCGTCAACGGCGCCGGGAAATCCACCCTGTTGAAAAGCCTCATACGGATCCTGCCCCCCTTGAGCGGGGAGGTGCGTTTAAACGATCTGGACCTCCTCCGCATGCCAAGGCGACAGCTCTCCCGGCACGTGGCCTATGTGCCCCAGAGCTCCGGTGCCCAGCTTCTCTCCGTCTTTGACACCGTGCTTTTGGGGCGCAAGCCCTATATCACCTGGGCACCGTCCCGCCGGGACCTGGCCATGGTGGAGAGCATCCTCACCACCATGCACCTGGACCACCTGGCCCTTCGGCCCGCGGGCAGCCTGAGCGGCGGGGAACTTCAGAAAGTCACCATCGCCCGGGCCCTGGCCCAGGAGCCTGAGCTCCTCCTCATGGACGAGCCCACCAGCAGCCTGGATTTGAAAAACCAGATGGACGTCATGGAACGCATCTCCGATATCGCCACCCGGCAGAACCTTACGGTGGTGGTCTCCATGCACGACCTGAACCTGGCCTTTCGCCATGCCGACTATTTCCTGTTGCTGAAAAACGGCGCCATGCATGGTTTCTGCCCCAGGGACGAGGTGACCCCGGAGATGATCCGGGAGGTCTACGGCGTTCCTGTGGCCCTGGAACGCATCCGGGGCCACACCGTGGCCGTGCCCCTGGACAGCCGACGGCAGGCAGAAACCATGGGGCCGTCCCTGGTCAAAGCCGGATAAAAATCCCAGCGACATTCTTGCTTACCACCCAACGATAAATGAAAGGGACCTTCAGTGTTTGCAACAGACGAATCGACCACCCACATGAAAGGGGAAGGTGACGCACCCGGAGCCGATGCGCTTCACAGCCTGTTCTACAAGGCCTCGCGCCACTACAAAGAGTTTTGTGCCATGAATGCCGCTGTTCGCCTGGGGCTCTTCGATGCCCTGAAAGAGCCCCTCACCCTCACCGGGCTTTGCACGGCCTGCAACCTGAAGCTCCCAGCGGCGGAGCACCTTGTGGAGCTCCTCTGTGAGCTGGGGCTCCTTTGCCGGAAAGAGGGGTACTACCGAAACACCCCCTTGAGCGCCCTCTACCTCGTCTCCTCATCCCCCCTGTTTCAAGGAGCGGTCATGCGGGATATCCAGAACGGGTTTGCCCTGTGGGACCGCCTGGACAGAGTGCTCCGCGAAGGCCCCCTGGATGTCATGGAAGAGGATTTTTTCGAAAACGGCATGGTGGATTCCCTGGCAGCCGAGATCCTCTGCGGAGAGCTCCAAAAGACCGTTGACGCCGTGGCAGCCATCCCCGCCTTTCAACAGGCCCGGAGCCTGCTGGACTTAGGGGGCGGCCACGGGCTCTATGCCATTGCGCTGAGCCGCATCAACCCCGAACTCCGTGCCACGGTGTTTGATTTCCCGGACATTGCCCGCAAGGCTGAAGAGGTCATGGCGGCCCACGGCGCGGACCGGGTCCGGTTTGTGTCCGGAAACCTCTTTACAGACGACCTGGGGAGCGACCACGACGTGATTTTTCTCTCCTACAATCCGGGGGGCAAAAACCCGGCCCTTTTAAAACGGATCCACGACGCCCTGAAACCCGGAGGGCTCTTTGTAACAAAGCACGTCTATTACGGAAAAGGGGAGGGCTCCAAAGACCGGCTGCTCGACCTGGAGTGGAGCCTTTCGGCCTTCAAGGGCGTGGGCAAGGAGGACAACATCTACCGGTTCTCCGGCGACCTCTCCTGGGAGGCGTACAGGGACCTTCTGGAACGCCACTTCACCATCAAGGAGATCCTGGAAGCCGACGCCTTCTCCGGCCACCCCCTGGCCAAATTCGGGGACAGGCTGGACTCCCGGATGATTGTTGCCGTCAAGAAAGGGCAGGCCACCTTATGAAACGCATCGTAATCATCCTATGCCTGCTCTGTTTTGGCTGGATCTCCCCGGTCGGTGCCGTGACGGTGCAGGACATGGCCGGACGCACCGTCACCGTTGAAGCCATCCCGCAGCGCATCGTCTGCCTGGCCCCGGGCACCCTGAGGCTCATCATCTACCTGGAGGCCAAGACCAAGGTGGTGGGGGTGGAAGCCATTGAAAAACGGTTTCCCACCACGCGCCCCTACTGGGTCGCCAACAGCGAGCTGTCCCACCTGCCGACGGTGGGCCCGGGAGGCCCCGGGTCCATCAACGGCGAGCCGGATCTGGAGGCCCTGCTCGCCGCAGCCCCGGACCTCATCTTCATCACTTACCTTGAACGGCGCAAAGCCGACAAACTCCAGGCCAAGCTGGGGATTCCCGTGGTGGTTCTCTCTTACGGTCCCTTCGGCCGGTTTGACGAGACCATGTACCGCTCCCTGCGCCTTGCCGGAAAAATCCTGGGCAAAGAGGACCGGGCGGAAGAGGTGGTGGGTTTTATCCGAGAGACAGAAAAGGACCTTGCCCAACGGGTGGAAGGGGAGAGCGCAGAGGAACAACCCGGGGTGTTTGTGGGGGGCATCGGGTTTAAAGGCACCCAGGGCATCGGAAGCACGGAGACCGCCTACGCCCCCTTTGACTGGGTAAAGGCCAGAAACGTTGTGGCTGGGCAAAGCACCACCGGTCATCTGTTTGTGGGCAGGGAAGCCCTCCTTGCCATGGACCCGGACATCATTTTCATCGACGGCGGAGGGCGAGGCAACGTGGCCCGGGACATGCAGGCCAAACCCGCTTTCTACCAGGGTCTCACCGCTTTCCGGGAAGGACGTGTCCACACCCTCCACTCCTACAACTGGTACATGACCAACATCGGCACGGCCATGGGAGACGCCTACACCATCGGCAAGATCCTTTACCCGCATCGGTTTACCGATATCGACCCCGCAGCCATGGCCGACGAGATCTACACCTTTCTCGTGGGAAAACCGGTGTATGGGCAGATGAAAACAGCCTACGGCCCCTTGGGGGGCAAGCTGACCATGAAATAAAAGCCTTCGGCCCTGCCGAGACCAACCTGCTGGAAAGGTGACCAAACACCTTAAAGACATGGCCGGAGGCGTTTTAAAAGAAAGGATACAACCCAAATGTATGCACGCAAGGCGGACTTTTTTGATTCACAGACAGGCGCCCCCTGGGCAACCGAAGCGTACGGCCCGGAGGAGCTGGAAAAACTGGACCGGGTGTTTGCGTCTGCCGGTCCCCTGGAGGGAAAAACCGTGCTGGAGCCGGGTTGCGGCACCGGCCGCCTCACCGAGATCCTGGCTCGCAGGGTAGGTCCGTCGGGCCGGGTCATTGCCATGGATATCAGCCGCGGCATGGTGGCAGCAGCTAAAGAAAGGCTCGCAGATCAGGCCCATGTGGAGCTGCGGCAGGGACGACTCGAAGCCTGTCCCCTTCCCGGGGAAGGGGTGGACCTGGCCCTCTGCCACCAGGTCTTTCCCCACCTCGAAGACCAGGAAGGGGCCCTTGCCCTTCTGACCCGCAGCCTGAAGCCCGAAGGCCTTCTCATCATCTGCCACTTTAAACCGCTGTCCGTCATCAATGATGTACACCGCAAGGCTGGAACAGCCGTTGAACAGGACATGATCCCCGAACATGGGGAGATGGAGGGCATGTGCACCGAAGCAGGGCTGCGAATTATTGAATTGAGCGATGATGCAAGGGGGTATTTCCTGTGTGCAAGAAAGGCATGACCCCTTCAGTCAGACAAGTAAAATCAGGCCTTATCATGATCCTGCTGCTCATCACCGCAGCACTCCCGGGCAGCGCCACAGCAGGCGAAGAGCCGGCACTTCTTCTGGACGATGTGACGGTCACCGCGTCCCCTGTTATCGAAGCAAACATCACCGACGCCTATGGGGCCAGGAAAACCCGGGTTACCGAGGAGCAGGTGGAAGACCTCAATGCCCAGGACCTGGAGACAGCCCTCAGGCGAACCCCCGGGGTCAACATCTCCCGGTACAACCCCATCGGCTCTTTCGGCGGGGCCGAAGGGGGCGGGGTCTTTATCCGGGGCATGGGCTCCAGCAGGCCCGGGGCAGAGATTAAAACACTGTTTGACGGCATTCCCATGTACTTAAGCGTCTGGAACCACCCCCTCCTGGACACCATCCCCGTGGACGCCGCCCATGCCATTGAGGTGTACAAAAGCCCTCAGCCCCAGCACTTCGGAAACGCCTTCGGGGTGATCAATGTGGTGCCCAAACGCATGGAGACCGAAGGCTTTGTCACCAAGGGCCAGGTGGCAACAGGCCGCTGGTCCACCCTGGTGGGGACCGTGGAGCACGGCGGAAAAAAAGACAAGGTTGATTATTACATCGGCTGCGGGTACCGAAGCTCCGACGGCCACAGGGACGAAGCCGACGGTGAGCTGAAAAACGTCCACGCCAGCCTGGGTTTTGCCTTAAGCCCCAACTGGGACCTCAACATGGTGACCCTCTGGAACGACAATTACGCCAAGGACCCGGGCGAAGAGGGGGCAGACCCCGCCCTGCGCGAAGGCACCTTTGAGACGCGGACCTGGCTGGCCGAGGCCACCCTCTCCAACAGCTACGAACATGCCGACGGCAGCGTCAAGGTGTACTGGAACGGCGGGGAAGGGGACTGGCTGGACTACCCCGCGTCCACCCCGGGGGTCAGGGAGAACCTCTACAACGACTCCCTGTTTTACGGAGTCAAGGCCCGGGAAACATTCTACCTGGACCATGGCCTGGAGTGGCTTGTGGGGTTTGACTGGGATTACAGCGAGGGAGAGTACGACAAGACCTTCAGCGACGGATCAACCGACCGATGGGACGGCCACGACGTGACCCTTTTTTCACCGTACACGGCCGTGAGCAGGCAGTCCGGTTCCCAGGAGGGGTTCTACGTCGTGCCGTCGGCGGGGTTGCGCTATTACGACAACACCGACTTCGATGACGAACTCGCACCCCACGCAGGGCTGGTTGCCGGTTACAAAGAGACCGAGGTGCACCTGAGTTATGCCCGGGGCGTGGTCTACCCGGGCCTTGAGGTGGTGGTCTTCTCCGAGAAGGTCATCCCCATGCTTAGGGATTCCTGGAAGGACCTCAACGCGGAAAAGGTGGACCATTTCGAGGCGGGAATCACCCAAAAATTCGGGGACCGCGCCGTTGTGGACGTCACCTTCTTCTACGACGACGGCACAGACCGGTACGATCACGCCGCCGCCTCCCCCCGTGTACGACAACATCGAAGAGTTCACCATCAAAGGCTCGGAGATCACCGTAAGCGTCAACCCCACCCGGAACCTCTCCCTGTTTGCCGGGGCGACCTTCCTGGACACCGACCCCGGGGACATGCCCTACGCTCCGGAGACCACGGTCACCGGCGGGCTCAACTGGCGTTTCTTTAAAGCCTTTACCCTGAGTCTGGACGCCTCCTACCTGTCGAGCATGACCGTCAGCTCCCAGGCCCGCAAGGCCGGTGCAACCAATAATTCTCCGGTGGATTCGTATACCCTCGTCAACGGCCAGCTGAGCTACGCCTTCCACCTGCCCGGCATGGAAGGGGAGCTCTTTGTGGGGGGAAAATCTCACCGATGAATCCTACGAATACCTGCCGGGCTATCCCATGCCCGGGCTCAACCTCATGGGCGGTATCCGCTTCACCTTGTAGAGATGGTGTGTGTTTGATGAAAGGAGGGGCCCCCGGCAGACGTGCCGGGGGCCCCTTTGGGTTTGGTCTGCCAGCGACTGAGGTAGGTTCGGTAGAGGTGCGTAAACCAGCCCTTATCCGGAAACACCCGCAGGGATGCAAAACTGTCCGGTGAAAAATAGGTACGCACAAAAGGGGTGTAGTCCGGGGTGGCTGCAAAGAGGAGAGCGGCCAGGCCGTAGACCGCCACCGTGGATTTCAGGTCCCTGGGGTTGGCAAACTTAAAGGCGGTGCCCGAGGAGCGCTTCGGGCCGTTGCCGAAGAGATCGAGACTCACCAGTTCGTCCAAAAGGAGGTGGATGAGAAAGCCTGCAAAGACGAAAAACCCTGCCATCCAGACGGTTTGCCTGGAAAAGCTGAAGAAGTGGTAGAGGATGAGTGTGGATGAAAACCAGAAGACAAAGCTGGCCGGTACCGAATGAATGATCCCCCGATGCACGGTGATGCGCGTGAACATGGAGAAAAAGAGAAAATTGACCACGAAAAAACTCACCAGCCAGATGGTGAACAGCTCCGCAGCGGAATTATCGGCCCTCTGGTTGAACATGATGAGAAACGAAATCACCGTGGCGATGAAGGTAAAGAGGAGCCGCACGGGAAGGGAGCTGTCCGAGTCGATGTCGGGCAAAAGGCCGCCCACAACGCCCATGACGAAAAAGAGCAGCACCTCATCGGGGGTGGCAAGGGAGGCCGCTAGCAGAAAGGTTGCTGCCGCACTGCTGCAGAAACTGGAAACCGTAAGATGTGTCTTGAATTCCGCCACGCTGGTATCGCCCTTTTCGTTCATCATGTATCCATGAATCGTCAATGGTTTCCTTATACACCATTGACGGGCGTTGCGTAAGACGGGGCGGTAAATAAATGAGGGGGAGGGGACAACCCGCCTTCCTCCTGTCACAGAAAGGAAGGCGGGCTTGAGGGGAAAGGGATCAGCTCTTGGGCATGGTGCTCTGGTTCAGGGGCTTGTGATGCATGGTGCTACGGATCAACTCCATCACCACCGCACAGAAGATGGCGGGCAGCACCCAGGAAAATCCGGCATCGGCAAAGGGGAGCTTGGCGATGAGCTTGCCTGCGGCCCCGGTGTCCACTTTCAGGAAAGACAGCGCATCGAAAACGCTGACAATAAGGCAGCCGGTGACCGCGCCCTTGTACACGGCGGAACTCAGTTTGCTTCCCCAGAGAGCCAGGGCAATGAGGACGATGACGATGGGGTAGGCGATGATGAGAAGGGGAACCGAAAAGGTGACGATCTTCTCCACGCCGGACACGGCGATGAGGGTGCTGAAGACAGCCGTGGCGATGACCACGGGCTGATACTTGAGCTTTCCGTGGGAGAGTTTTTCAAACCAGGACCCCACCACGGCGGTGAGGCCGATGGCGGTTGTCAAACAGGCGGCTGAGACCGCCAGGCACAAGGCCATGCGCCCGGCGCTGCCCAGCACGATGTTGGTGATGGTGACGATGAGGTCGGTCTTGGTGATCCCGGTCTCGAACATCCCACTTGCCGTGGCCCCCAGAAAAAGGAGCCCACCGTAGACAAGCATCAGGCCCGTCCCTGCGATGAGGCCTGCCTTGCAGGTCAGGGAGATCTGCTCCTCGGCGGTTTTGTACCCCTTTGCCGCGATGGCCGAAAGCACCAGCCCTGCAAAGAGAATGGAGGCAAGGGCGTCCATGGTCTGGTACCCTTCGACGAAGCCTCTGCCCAAGGGCTGGATCAACCCCTTGTCCACGGGCTGGCCTATGGGGCTTGCAATGCCCTTGGCAATGATCAGGCCGATAATGAGCAGCAGCAAGGGGGTAAGGTATTTTCCGATCTTGTCCACGATGCTGGAGGGCTTCAGGGCAAAAAAGAGGGTGACGGCAAAAAAGGCCACGGAGGCCGTTAAAGGGGAGACACCCGGAAAGAGGGGCTTGATGCCGATCTCATAGACCGTGGCACCGGTCCTGGGAATGGCAAGGAACGGGCCGATGGCCAGGACAATGGCCGTGCCCATCACCTTGGCGAACACCGGGCTCACCCGACCGGCAAACCGGTCCAGGGACCCGCCGGATTTGGCCAAGGCCGCCACACCGAGGATGGGCAGGCCCACGCCAGTGATAAAAAAGCCCAGCATACAGAAAAACCATGAGGTTCCGGACATAAACCCCAGGGCAGGGGGAAAGATCAGGTTTCCCGCTCCAAAAAACATGGCAAACAGAGCTGCTCCCGCAACAACGATATCCTTCATCTCTTTATTCACAGGTGTTACCTCCACCGATTCGAGCACTTGTTTGGGAGTTGCTTTTCAACTCCACGTTGACACAGAAATCGGAGGGTAACACAATCTTTTGCGGGATGACAGGGATGGGCCCGATAGGCATTATCTATAATAAATACAATGTCTAATTAAGATAGTGTCGTAACCCACCAGATAAAAGGAAAGTTTTTGGAGAGCTTTCTTTTTATTCGTAAACCGGGCGCCGTTCATGTTTTCGATTTTTTACCCGCCCATCAAAAAAAAGACGGGAAAGCCCTTGTGAGAGCCCTTCTTCTTTAAGAAATGAAAGGGAGAGGCGGAAAAGGGGCCACATTCATGGTGGCGGACCATCGGCGCGGTTTGATGTGTTTAATCGTAGGATGGGCAAAGCGAAGCGTGCCCATGGTTGCCCGGTAACCCCATTCAACCGGATGTGCTCGTGGCGTTCGATGGGCACGGCGCCAAGGGCGTCGCCACCCCAATGGGTTCGGCTTGCCTTTGCCCATCCTACGTGGTCGCGGATTATCGGCGTGGCTCGGTGTGTTTAACCGTAGGATGGGCAAAGCGGAGCGTGCCCATCGTTGCCCGGCAACCCCATTCAACCGGATAGGCTCGTGGCGTTCGATGGGCACGGCGCCAAGGGCGTCACCACCTCAATGGGTTCGGCTTGCCTTTGCCCATCCTACATGGTCGCGGTTTATCGGCGCGGCTCGGTGTGTTTGACTGTGGGATGGGCAAAGCGGAACGTGCCCATCGTTGCCCAACAAACCCATTCAACCGGGTGGGCTCGTGGCGTTCGATGGGCACGGCGCCGAGGGCGTCGCCACCTCAATGGGTTCGGCTTGCCTTTGCCCATCCTACGTGGTCGCGAATTATCGGCGTGGCTTGGTGTGTTTGACCGTAGGCTGGGCAAAGCGGAGCGTGCCCATCGTTGCCCCACAAGCCTATTCAACCGGGTGGGCTTGTGGCGCTCGATGGGCACGGCGCCAAGGGCATCGCCACCCCAATGGGTTCGGCTTGCCTTTGCCCATCCTACGTGGTCGGGGATTATCGGCGTGGCTCGGTGTGTTTAACCGTAGGATGGGCAAAGCGAAGCGTGCCCATCGTTGCCCGGCAACCCCATTCAACCAGGTGGGCTTGTGGTGCTCGATGGGCACGGCGCCAAGGGCATCGCCACCCCAATGGGTTCGGCTTGCCTTTGCCCACCCTACATGGTCTCGCTTATCGACGCGGGTCGGTGTGTTTGGTCGTAGGATGGGCAAAGCGGAGCGTGCCCATCATTGCCCCAAAATCCCACAGCACAGCTCTTTAGCCGCTTTGCCCGGCAAACAAAAAAGCCCCCGGCACAGCCGGGGGCTTTTTTTACGTAACGCAATCTCAGGTTCGGTATCAGCCGCCGAATTTTTCAATGTACCCGCCGATGAAGACCACCAGGATGATCAGGGGCAGGATGTATTTGACGTAGAATTTGGTTTTCTCGGGGTAACGGAGCCCGTGGCCCTCGTTGGCCTCTTTGACGAAGGAGTCCCAACCCCACCCTATTTTATAGCTGCAGAAAAAGGCAAAGATCAGGGAGCCGATGGGCAGCAGGTTGTTGCCCACGATAAAATCCTCCAGGTCGAGGATCACGGTGCCTTCCCCCAGGGGGTTGATGCCGCTCAGGACGTTGAAGCCCAAGGCGCAGGGCAGAAGGAAGAGGAAGGGGACAGACCCGTTGTTCAGGGAGGCGCGCTTTCGGGTCCAGCCCCACTCCTCCATGGTGAAGGCCATGATGTTTTCAAACACGGCGATGACCGTGGACATGGCGGCAAAGCTCAGGAAGAGGAAGAAGAGGGTGCCCCAGATGCGGCCGCCCTCCATGGTGTTGAAGATGTTGGGCAGGGTGACGAAGATCAGGCCGGGACCGGCGCCGGGATCTTTTCCGAAGGCAAAGCAGGCCGGGAAGATGATCAGGCCGGAGAGGATGGCCACAAAGGTGTCCAGGCCAATGATGTTGAGGGATTCACCGGTAAGGGAGCGGTCCTTGCCGATGTAGCTGCCGAAGATGGCCATGCTGCCGATGCCGAGGCTCAGGGTAAAGAAGGCCTGGCCCATGGCCGCGTAGACGGTCTGCCAGACCCCGGTTTCCATGAGACGGCCGAAGTCGGGCAGTAAATAAAAGGAGAGCCCCGCAGACGCACCGGGCAGGGTGACGGATTTGACCACCAGGGCGATGAGGATCACAAAAAGGGAGGACATCATCCATTTTGTGATGTTCTCCACCCCCTTTTGAAGCCCCAGGGAGCAGGTAAAAAAGCCTAAAACCACGGTGAGGCCCATCCAGAACACCAGGGTACCGGGGCTGGCCAGGAGCCCGTCGAAGAAACCGCCCACCGCATCCGGGGAGAGACCCGCCAGGTTACCGGTGAGTGTGTGGTAGAAATAGGCCAGCATCCACCCGGCAACGGTGGTGTAGAACATCATGAGGATCAGGTTGCCGAGGATGGCAAAGTAGCCGTAGAGATGCCAGCGGCTTCCCTTGGGCTGCAGGGCTTTCAAGGCACCGGCAATGTTCTTCTGGCCGCCGCGGCCGATGGAAAATTCCATGACCATGATGGGCAGGCCCAGGATGAAGAGAAAGAGGAGGTAGATCAGCACAAAGGCGGCCCCTCCGTACTTTCCGGTGATAAAGGGAAAACGCCACACATTCCCCAGGCCGATGGCGCACCCGGCGGAAATAAAAAGGAAGCCGATGCGGCTTCCGAGCTGCTCTCTCTGCTTGACTAAACTCACAAAACGCTCCTTCTCTGATTGGTCATGACACTATGTTGGTAACCCCTTGTTTGATAGCTGTTTTTCCTTGGTCTGATCCATGGAAGGGAAACGGTGGTACCCTGCAGATTCATGTATTCATTAAAATCAGCAGGTTCGGCTTCCATTTTTCTCAAAATAAGTTTCGGATTCTGTGTATAGTAACGCATATGCTCCCTGATTTCCAGCTTTTCGAAATATTTCAACCCATAGCCCACCGATGGCGGCCCTGTCGCCATCTGACTGAATTGTTTTCCCGGGAAGACTCCCATACCGGTGAGGCAGGCAGAGTCCATGGAAAGCGCCTTCAATGGTGGCTGACCGGGCCGTGCCAACTGTTTTTTCAACTGGACTTTTTGAAAAATCGATGAAATTATTAGTAAATAAACATCTTTAACCATTTTAACCATTACCCGATGCGCGCACCTCGCCACGCGAACTCACGCGCCCCCTACCTGCGGTGATCTTTCAATCAATCCGGCTGACTGCTCGCAGGCCAACAGCCCGTGGATGTCTCCAGTACCCGTAAGCGGCCCCCTTTCCATTTGCTGAGCAAAGCCCCCGTCCGCTTTCGGTGACGCAGTGTCTTCTCCGTATCCCCATGCCTTTTCCCTGCGATGCGGACGCCGAGCCCGCCGGGCCGATCACCTGACTGCCATGCACCCTTTTCCCAGCACCGAGGGAATCGATCATGAATGCAGCTACCCGGGTCCCCGGCCTCATATTTCATGGTTTTGTCTCTTCTCCTGCTTCTCAGCTCTCCGCTTCGGGCCTCCGAACAGGAGGTGGTTGATTTGAGTATCGAGGATCTCATGAATATCAACGTGACCTCGGTGGGCAAAAAAGAGCAGCACCTCTCGGACAGCACGGCCGCAGTGTTCGTCATCACCAACCAGGACCTGAAACGGTCCGGGGTCACCAACATTCCCGATGCCCTGCGCATGGTACCCGGGCTCACGGTCTCCCGCATCGACTCCAACAAGTGGGCCGTGAACAGCCGCGGTGCCACCAGCCGGTTTGCCGACAAGTTGCTGGTCTTCATCGACGGACGCACCGTCTACACCCCGTTTTTCTCCGGGGTCTACTGGGAGGTGCAGGACGTGATGCTCGAAGACGTGGACCGCATCGAGGTGATCCGAGGGCCCGGGGCCACCCTCTGGGGAGCCAACGCGGTGAACGGGGTAATCAACATCATCACCAAGCAGGCCTCGGATACGGTGGGGGGCGTGGCCACTGTGGGCGGGGGAACCACGGAAGAGGGCTTTGCCGAGGCGCGTTACGGCGCGGCCCTGGGCAAGGCCACCCACGGCCGTTTTTATGCCAAGGGCTTCAAACGGGATGAGTTTGAGCGCGCATCAGGGGACGGGGCAGGGGACGACTGGGAAATGGCCCAGGGAGGGTTTCGGCGACACCCTGGCGAACGAAACAAGGTCACCTTCCAGGGGGATCTCTACGACGGGGAGATCAATCAGGAGGTGGTGCTTCCCACCCTTGCACCACCCTATGCCGAGATCGTGGACGACACCGCCGATGTGTCCGGGGGCAACCTGCTCACCCGCTGGCAACGGGTTCTCTCCTCCACATCGGACCTCTCCCTGCAGCTCATCTACGACGTATCAAAGCGGGAAGAGGCCTTTACCAACGAAGAAAAAGAGAACATCGACGTCGATTTTCAACACCACTTCAAGGCCGGGGAGCGGCATGACATTGTCTGGGGAGCCGGATACCAGCGGATCCACGACGAGCTGGCCGACACATCCGTGCTGATGTACTCTCCGGAGAGCCGCACCGACGACCTGTTCAGCGCCTTTCTCCAGGATGAGATCCTCCTTTCCGACAACAGGCTCTGGCTTACCCTGGGCAGCAAAGTCGAACACAACGAGTCCACGGGCTATGAGGTTCAACCCAGCGCGCGCCTCCTCTTTTCCCCCCGTCCCAACCACAAACTCTGGGCCGCGGTCTCCCGTGCCGTGCGAACCCCGTCACGGGTCGAGCGGGACGGGGTGGTGAACCTTTATGTGGTCCCCCCCATGAGCCCGGAGAACCCTTCGCCCCTGCCCGTGGTGGTTACGGGAATCGGTGTGGACGACGAGCAGTCCGAAGAGCTCATCGCCTACGAAGTGGGGTACCGGTTCATGCCCAGGCCCACCGTTTCCGTGGACATCGCAGGCTACTACCACGACTACGACCACCTGCGGGTCACCCGCCAGGGCGCCCCCGAGTTCCAGGGAACCTACATCAAGCAGCCCTTTTTTCTGGTCCATGAGTTTTCGTCCCGTGCCTACGGCGCGGAGCTGGCAACGGCCTGGCAGGTGACGGACTGGTTAAAAGAAGACCTGGCCTACACCTACCTGAACAGCAACCTGGAAGAGGAGGGGCAGGTGGGACGGGAACCCACCCATCAGGTCTCATTGCGTTCAGCGGTGGATATGGGAAATGACCTGGAACTGGACCTCTGGCTCCGGTACGTGGACGACTCCAGCGCGGCCTATGCCGCGTCCCCGGACGGCACGTATGAGATTGACGATTACCTCACCCTGGACGTCCGTCTGAGCTGGGCTCCCGCCCCGGCCCTGGAGCTCTCCGTGGTGGGCCAGAACCTTCTGGACGAACGCCACCCGGAGTATGTCATGGAAAACTACGGTCTGCCCACAGAGGTCCCTCGCAGCGTGTACGGTAAAATCACCTACCGTTTTTAAGGCTATCGGATGACCTATGCGAAATACATCCGCCGTGCCTGGGGTATCGTCTCGTGTACGGCTCTGATCTTTCCGGCCCAGCTTTGTTTCGGGCCGAAAGACACCCTTGCAGCTGCCATGGACGAACCCACGGTCAAAGCGGCTTTTGTTCTCAATTTTGCAAGGTACACCCAGTGGCCCGAAGATCACTTTGAGACGGCTGACGAGCCCTGTGAGCTCGCCGTGTTCGGGGGTACCGGCATGGAAGAGGCCTTTCAACGCATCGAGGGCAAACCCATCGGGTCCCGGCCGTTAAAAATACGGTTCACGGACGATCCCGAAACACTTGAAGGGTCCCATATTGTTTATTTCTGCCGGGAGACGCCCCTGGAGAAACGCCTTGCGGCCCTTGACGCCGTCAAGGACGGATCCACCCTGACCATCGGTGATGACATGCCCCGTTTCCTGGGGTCCGGCGGACTCATCAACATGTTCAAGAAAAACGACCGACTGCGGTTTGAAATCAACGTGGAACGTGCCCTGCAGGTGAGGCTGAAGTTCAGGTCCCGGCTGTTGCGGCATGCAATCATTGTGGGTGGTCCATGAGCGGTGGCGACGCAGTACGACAAATGAAAAACCTGTCCATCCGGACCAAACTGGTCCTGCTCTTCAGCCTGCCCGCAGTCCTGACGGTGATCCTTCTGTCCACGGCCCTTGTGTTCAAGGAGAAATGGACCAGCAGGAAGAACCTTGCCCGAGAGCTCAGCTCCATGGCCGGTGTCGTCGCGGTGAACAGCGGCCCGGCCCTGCTCTTCAACGACGAATTGTCCGCCCGGGAGACCCTCATGTCCCTGGAGGCAAAGCCCGATATCGCCGCCGCGCTCCTTTACGATGCCCGCGGCAAACTCTACAGCAGCTACACGGCCCTGGAAGCCGACCGGCAAGCCCTCACGGCCGAGCTCAAGGAAGCCTACCCGGACAGGGCCGCGCTTTTCCGTGAGGTCCTCGGGGGAAAGAGAACCATCTTCCTCGTGTCCCACCACGCCCATGTGCTCCGGCCCGTCATCGCCAACGATGAGGTCATCGGAGCCATTCACCTGGTGGACAACATGCAGCAGATGCGCATCCGCCTGCACACGGATTACATTGTCTTTGCTTTTTTCGTGGCCTTTACCCTTGCGGTCATCATCGTGATGTCGGTGAAGATGCAGATCATCTTCACCGGTCCGGTGCTGGGACTCATGCAGTCCATGAACCGGGTGATCCGGGAAAAAAACTATGCGGTGAGGGTTCACAAGGAGAGCGACGATGAGTTCGGGACCCTCATCGACCGGTTCAACGACATGCTCGAAGAGATCCAGCGGCGGGACAACGAGCTGAAAACACACAGCCTGGGCCTCAGCCGAGCCAAGGACGACGCGGAGAAGGCCACCCGGGTCAAATCCCAGTTTCTGGCCAACATGAGCCATGAGATACGCACCCCCATGAACGGGGTGCTGGGTATGGCGGGCCTGCTGCTGCAAACCAGCCTGACCCCGGAGCAGGAGCGCTTTGCCCGCACCATCCGCAACTCCGGGGAATCCCTGCTCACCATCATCAACGACATCCTCGATTTTTCCAAGATCGAGGCGGGCAGGCTGGAACTGGAGACCATCGACTTTGACCTGCGGCCCCTCATCGAGGGCGTTGTGGACCTGCTCCTGCTGCGCGCCCATGCCCAGGGCAACGAGCTGAGCATTCACATCCCCGAGGCCACCCACACCCACCTGCGCGGGGATCCCACCCGACTGCGCCAGGTGCTCACCAACCTTCTGGGTAACGCCGTCAAGTTCACGGATAAAGGCTCGGTGGTGATCCGGGCGTCCACCACCATGAAGACGAAGGAGACCGTGGAGCTCAGCGTGTCCGTGGAAGACACCGGCATCGGCATCAGTCCCCGGGACCGGACCAAGCTCTTCAAGCCCTTTTCCCAGGCTGACGGGGCCACCACGCGAAAATACGGCGGCTCCGGCCTGGGGCTGGCCATCTCCATGGAGCTCATCTCCCTCATGGGGGGCTGTCTTGACTGCGAAAGCACACCAGGGAAGGGGTCCCGCTTTTTTTTCACCGTGCCCCTGAGGGCAGGGCAGGGAACGTGGCGAAGCACACGAGAGGGCCGATCCGTGGATATCTCCGGCCTGAACGTCCTCATGGTGGACGACAGGATTGAGCCACACCGAGCCATCATCGAGCCCATGCTCTCGTCTTTGGGGGTTCCCCGCACGATCATCGACGACGGCAGCGCTGCCCTGACCCTCCTGAACGACGCCAGGGCTTCGGACCGGCCCTTTGACCTGGTGATCCTGCTGGACAGCCCTGCCGAAACCGACGTCCTGGGACTGGCCCGGGCCATCAAGGCCCGCCCGGAGCTGAGCCACCTTCCCATCATCCTTATCACCCCCCCGGGATTCCGCGGGGAGGCCAGGCTTGCGGCACGGGCAGGGGTTTCGGCTTATCTCACCAAGCCGGTGAGCCGCACCGATCTGCACGCAGCCCTGGTGAAGGCCATGTCGGAGACACCCCAACGCTCCGACCTGCCCTTGATTACCCAGCACTCCATCGCCGAAGAGATGCGTCGGTTTCACCGCCATGTGCTCGTGGCCGAGGACAACGAAACAAACCGTGAGGTGGTCGTCTCCATGCTGAAACTGTTCGGATGCCGTGTGGATGTGGTTGAAAACGGCAGGGAGGCTGTGGAAGCGTTCCGAGAAAGCAGCACCTATGACCTCATTCTCATGGACTGCCAGATGCCGGTGCTGGACGGGTATGGCGCTGCCGAAGAGATCCGCGGCATTGAAGCGGAGAAAGGGTTTGCCCGGACGCCCATCGTGGCCCTCACCGCCCATGCACAGGATGAAGACGACCGGCGCTGCCTGGCGTCGGGCATGGACGGTTACATCAGCAAGCCCTTTGACATCGACAGGATCGGCGCCACGCTGGAACGATGGTTCGGCGAAGGGATGGACACCCGCCCGAAGCTCTCCGCGTCCTCGGCGGACCGGCAAGGGGCCCCGGACGAAGCGGACGGCGTCGACCTCATCGACCGGAAACGCCTCGCCGCCCTCCAGGAACTCCAGGCAGACGGAGAGCCCGACATACTCGTGCAGGTCTTTACGGCCTACCTGAGAAATTCCGAGGCCATCCGCACGCAGATGACACAGGCCCTGAACCCCTTGGATATATCCGCCCTCCAACGGGCGGCCCACAGCCTCAAATCGAGCAGCGCCAACATCGGCGCAACCGGACTGGCAGCCCTGTGCAGGGACCTTGAGGTGAGATGCAGCAGGCAGTGCGGCGATGACGCCGACGCACGGGTACACGCCATCGAATCGGAACTCATGTTGGTCAGGAACGCCCTGGAAGAGGAGATAACATCCCATGATGTATGAAAAGCATGCACGGAAAAAACCGCTGGCCCTCATCGCAGATGACGACCTGTCGCTGCGCCTCTCCATAAAGGCGGCTCTGAAAAAATGCGATTTTGATGTCCTGGAGGCGGAAAACGGACGTCAGGCCCTGGCGCTGTTCCATGCGGAGAAGCCGGACTTTATCCTTTTGGACGTCATCATGCCCGAGATGGACGGCTTTGACGTCTGCGCGGCCATCCGCAAATCCCTGTACGGCCGGTATCCCCAAATTCTCATGGTAACGGGCCTGGATGATGTGGAGTCAACGGCCAGGGCTTTTGAAGTCGGGGCCAACGACTTTGTCTCCAAACCCATCAACTGGGTGATGCTGGGCCATCGGGCCCGATACATGCTCCGTGCCGGGTTCGCCTTTCGGGAGCTCTACATGAGCCAGAGCCGCCTGGCCAAAACCCAGGAGCTGGCCAAGCTGGGGAACTGGCAGATCGACCTCAACAGCAACGATTTCCATTGCTCCACCGAAGCCAGTCGCCTGCTGAGGCTCGACACGGGCAACGCCCCCGTCTCCCTGGATGATTTTCTGGCGCCCATCATGGGCCATGAAAAGGAGAAGGTCCGAAAGGAGATGAACGATGCGGTCAAGGCACGGAAAAATATGAGCGTGAGCTACAGCGTTCTCTATCCCGACGGCACCCAGAAGCACATCCTCAACCAGGGGGAGATCCTCTTCAACGAACAGGGTATGCCGGAAATGATGCTGGGGGTGGTGCAGGATGTCTCCCAGCTGAAACGCGCCGAAGAAGAGATCATGCACCTTGCCTTCTACGACGGGCTCACCGGGCTTGCCAACCGCATGCTCTTTCTGGACCGGCTGGACATGGCCATCAAGGACTCCACCCGCAACGACCAGAAGTTTGCGCTCCTCTTTCTGGACCTGGACCGGTTCAAGCGCATCAATGATACCCTGGGCCACCACATAGGCGACCTGCTCCTGAAGCAGGTGGCGGAAAAGATGCAGGCCTGTATCCGAAGCACGGACCTGGCCACCCGCAACGTCATGGACCGCTCCGAGCCCACCATCTCCAGGCTGGCAGGGGATGAGTTCACCATCATCCTCTCCAACATAAGGTCCCCGGAGAGCGCGGCCCTGGTGGCAAGACGCCTCATCAAGGAGATCTCCACCGAATACGACCTGGAAGGTCAGGAGGTCTCGGTGTCCGCCAGCATCGGCATCAGCGTGTTCCCCAACGACGGGCAGACCGCGGACATCCTGCTTCGAAACGCGGATTCGGCCATGTACAACGCCAAGAACAGTGGAAAAAATCAGTTCCAGTTCTACATCGAATCCCTCAACATTGTTGCCACCGAACGCTTTTCCCTGGAACGGGACCTGGCCCGGGCCATCGACCGCAACGAGCTCGTGCTCTACTACCAGCCCCAGATCGACCTGGCCACCCGGAAGATCGTGGGCGCCGAGGCCCTGATCCGGTGGATGCACCCCCAAAAGGGCATGGTCCCCCCCGACAAGTTCATCCACGTGGCCGAAGAGTCGGGCCTCATCATCGACATCAATAAGTGGGTGCTGCTCATGGCCTGCCGCCAGAGCGACGGATGGATAAAAAACGGATTTCCGGACCTCAACATCGCCGTGAACCTTTCGGGCTACAAATTTGCCCACCAGAACATCGTCACCAGCATCCGGGACGTTCTGGAGACCACCCGCCTGGACCCGACCAACATCGAAATAGAGATCACCGAGACCATCCTCATGCAGGAAACCGAAGAGACCATCGAGACCCTCAAAGAGATCAAGGACCTCGGGGTGCGCATCGCCCTGGACGATTTCGGCACGGGCTACTCCTCCTTGAGCTACCTCACCACCTTTCCCGTGGACGTCATCAAAATCGATCGCTCCTTTGTCATCGGAAGCACCATCCACAAAAACAACCGCATCATCATCAAGGCCATCATCGCCATGGGCCACAGCCTCGGCAAAAAGATCCTGGCCGAAGGCATCGAGACCGAGGAGCAGTACGAGCTCCTGAAGTCTTACGGCTGCGACGAAGCCCAGGGCTACTATTTCAAAGCCCCGGTCCCGGCCACCGAATTTTTCCGGCTTCTCAAGATGGGGTCCCTGTAATCAACCGGTCTTTTTCGCCTTCCTCTCGTCAAATCCCTCGATTCGGTGGCCCATTGCTGATATGTAACGGGGCGAATCGGCTGTGGAGCCGGTGTGAACCAAATAGAAAATCAACGCCGAAGGCCCTTATTCAGGGAATTACGGCTTTTGAAGGACGGCAGGATATGCTCAAGATCGGTCAGATGAACTCGCTCGTTGCCGAGCGTTACATGGAATTCGGCTTCTACCTCAACCCCCGGGAGGAGCAGGTGCTCCTTCCCAACAAATACGTACCCGAAGGCTTCAAGCTCGGGGACCGCATCGACGTCTTTGTCTACACCGACTCCGAAGACCGCCCCGTGGCCACCACCCTGAAGCCCAATGCCATGGTGGGGGAGTTTGCCGTCATGACGGTAAAGGACGTGAACCCCTTCGGCACCTTTTTCGACTGGGGCCTGGAAAAGGACCTCCTGGTGCCCCGAAGCGAGCAGCAGAAGCCCATGGCCGTGGGGGAAAAGTACGTGGTGTATGTGAGCCTGGATGAAGAGACCGGCAGGGTCTTCGGCTCCACGCGCCTGGGCCGCCACTGCGCAAAGGTCGCCACCGACCAGACAGTGGGCCAGGAGGTCTCCCTCCTCATCTACGGCATCACCAAGCTGAGCATCCAGGCGGTCATCGACGACACCTGCCTGGGCATCCTCTACCGCAATGAGGTGTTTAAAAAGGTGTCCATCGGAGAACGCCTCACCGGCTACGTCTCCCGCATCCGGGAAGACGGCAAGATCGACCTCACCCTGAAAAAACCGGGCTACCAGTCCATTGAAGGCTCTTCTGAGCGAGTGCTGGAAATCCTTAAAAAAGCCGGAGGCTTTGTGGCCTGCCACGACAAGAGCGCCCCGGAAGAGATCAAGGGCGTCTTTTCCATGAGCAAGAAAGAGTTCAAACGCACGGTGGGGGCGCTTTACAAAAAAGGGCTCATCGAACTGAGCGATACGGGGATTCGCCTGAAAGAGGTGTAAATCCCACGGAATGGGAGCGCCGCACTTCGGTGCGGCAGAGGCTCCGTCCCACGAAAAAAGCCGCACAGGAGTGCGGCGCTCCATATGACATCCCCAACCGCGGCTTTTTCATCCAGGCCCGCAGTGTCAAAAATACCCCGGAGAACCACACATCCTGGAGCGTCGCACTCCCGTGCGGCATACGCTTCGTCCCACCAAAAAAGCCGCACAAAAGTGCGGCGCTCCATATGACATCCCCAGCCGTGGCTATTTCATCCAGGCCCGCAGCGTCAAAAATACCCCGGAGAACCACACATCCTGGAGCGCCGCACTCCGTGCGGCATACGCTTCGACCCACGAAAAAAGCCGCACAGAAGTGCGGCGCTCCATATGACATCCCCAGCCATGGGTTTTTCATCCAGGCCCGCAGTGTCAAAAATACCCCGGAGAACCACACAGCGTGGAGCGCCGCACTCCGTGCGGCAGACGCTTCATCCCACAAAAAAGCCGCACAGGAGTGTGGCGCGCCATATGACATCCCCAACCGTGGCTTTTTCATCCAGGCCCGCAGTGTCAAAAATACCCCGGAGAACCACACATCCTGGAGCGCCGCACTCCGTGCGGCAGACGTTTCGCCCCACGAAAAAGCCGCACAGGAGTGCGGCGCTCCATGTGACATCCCCAGCCATGGGTCTTTCATCCAGGCCCGCAGCTTCAGAAATACCCCGGAGAGCCACACATCGTGGAGCGCCGCACTCCGTGCGGCAGGCGCTTCATCCCACGAAAAAAGCCGCACAGGAGTGCGGCGCCCCATGCCATCTTTTCAGGCACTTAGGCACCACACCTAAAGTATTACATCGCATACTGCTTCAGCTTCCGGTAAAGGGTCGCCCGAGAAATCCCCAGGATCTTGGCGGTGCGGGCCATGTTGCGGGAGGTCGCCTCCAGGGTGTCCTGGATCATCTTTCGGTTCATCTCCTCCAAGGTTCCGGCCTGGCTGGGCTGATCCGCCGGGGCAGGGGAGAGGCTCAGGTGCTCGGGCTTAAGCTCCCGGCCTTCGCAGAGGTGCAGGGCGCGCTGCATGCAGTTTTCCAGCTCACGGACGTTTCCCGGCCACGGGTGGGAACACAGAAGGTTTCGGGCCTCCTGGCTGAGCCCCGGGGGCTCCTCGGCGTTTTCCGACAGAAAGAGGGCCGACAGGGCAAGGATGTCCTCCGGCCCTCTTGTGTTCAGGGGCGGGATGGCAATGGGAAAGACGTTCAAGCGGTAGTAGAGGTCCTCCCGGAACCGGCCCTCCCGGATGGCTTCGAGAAGGTTCACGTGGGTGCTGGCGATGATGCGGGTGTTGATCTTCACGGGCTTGTCGGCGCCGATGCGGTAGACCTCCCCAGTCTGGAGCACCCGCAGGAGCTTCACCTGCATCTTGTGGGGCATGTCCCCGATCTCGTCCAGGAGGATGGTGCCGGTGTTGGCCAGCTCAAATTTTCCGGGTTTTCCCCCTTTGGAGGCGCCGGTAAAGGTCCCTTCCACGTACCCGAAGAGCTCGCTCTCCAGAAGGTTGGCGGGGATGGCCCCGCAGTTGATGGGCACAAAGGCGTTCTGGCTCCGGTCGCTCTGGTTGTGAATGGCCTGGGCAAAGAGCTCTTTGCCCGTGCCGGTTTCCCCCTGGAGCAGCACGGTGGTGTCCGATGTGGCGGCCCGCTTGGCAAGGTTCAGGGCCTCCACAAAGGGAGGGCAGGAGCCCACCAGGCTGTCGAAGGTGAAGTGGGCCCGGGTCCCTGCGATGGTGTCGGCCAGTTTGTAGATCTCCTTGACCTCGGAAAAGGTGATGAGGGCCCCCAGGCGCTCTCCCTCCGGGGACATCACCAGCTGAACGGTGTGGATGAGGGTCAGGGTCTGGTTCTGGATCTTGAGGCGGCTCTCCTTGTTCACCCAGGACTCGGGGCGGGTCTGCACATCGTCCAGGTCGATCTTCAAGCCCTTTAGGGCTGTGATGGGCTGGCCCGCCAGGTTGTCCATCTTGAGGATCTCGGCTCCCCGCCGGTTGACCCGCCAGATCTGGTTCTCACTGTTGATGATGATAAGCCCGGTGCGGGAGGTGTCGATGACCTGGTCCAGGAACCGCACGTTCAGGGCCAACTCTTTGTTGCGCCGAAGAACCCGGAGCTGCTGCTCGGCGGCCCGGGCCGCAGTGGTGACCATGTAGAGGGTGTGGGGATGGGCTTTGGTGGAGGGACCGGACACGGCAATGACGCCGAGGAGTGTTCCCTTCTTCCCGAACACCGGGGCTGTGGAGCTGGTCAGGCCGTGGGCCTGGCGGCAGTAGTGCTCATCCCCGATGAGCTGAATGGGGCTCCCCAGCTTCAGGCACAGGGCGATGGCTGTTGTGCCCACGTCTTTTTCCGTCCACCGGTACCCGGGGATGCAGTTTCGCTTGGCCGCGCTCTCAATGAGATTGCTGCTGCCCTCGATATGGAGGATATAGCCCTCGGAGTCCACGGCGGCGATGACAAACTCGTTGGGTGACAGGAAGTTGTAAAACTCCTCGAACTGCGGCAGCAGCACATCCAGAAGCTCGCTGTTCTCATTGCGTTTCGCCTTGAGCTCGGAAGGGGAGAGCAGGGTCTGTTTGGTGTTGCGCAGGATGGGATTGATCCCCCGCGCTGCTGAGCGCCGGTGTGACAACGCGATCTGTCGGCGCATCTCATCGACGCCGAGAATCTGTCCTTGTTTCATGGGCCTCCGGGTTTCTGTCTGGGGTCATCGGTCACAGGGAGTCTCATTTTGACACATGTCGCATTTTGAATCAAACCTTTCCTCTCTCTTTAAAAACAAGCCCTTTACGCGGCCTTTCCTTCGGTGCTTTCTCAAAATGAAACAGTTTGCCTGCTTCCTCCCGGGGGCGTGGGCAGCACGGCCACCGGGCTTTTTGCCACAAAAATACCTTGATACCAAATCAATAAAGCGAGTTGCACTCAATACCTGATCCCGTGGTTTAACCCGTTGGTACACCCTTTGCTTTGTTTACCGGGTAACTCAATTTCCCATTCACACAACAACGTAGGGGGGCAATCCTTTATGAAGACACCACGCTTCCTTCCCCACAACGGTGTGCCGCCCAGGGCCTTCCACCCGGGAGGTGCCTTGTGAAAACCGTTGATATTCTCGTCATCGGCGGCGGACTCTCCGGTGCGGCCACGGCCCTGGGCCTCATGCGCCGTGCCGCAGGCAGGGTCGTGCTTCTGGACGAACAGCTTCCCAGCCAGCGCCTCTCCAGAGGCAACTTCGGCCTCACCTGGTTCATGTGCAAAGGCACCGGCAACCCCGAATATGCCCGGTGGTGCCGCATGGCCGCACGCCAGTGGCCTGAGTTTGCAGCCCAGCTCAAAGAAGAGTCCGGCTACGACGTGGAACTCGAATGGACAGGGGGCGCGGTCCACGCCTTTGGCGAAGACGAGCTCCAGGGCTATGCCGATTCCGTTGCCAGCCTCACCGACACCTGCGCCGAAGCCGGGCTCGATTACCCGGTACGCATCCTCAACCGCGACGAATTTGCGGACATCGTGCCGGAGATGACCCTGGGTGACGAAGTCTCAGGGGCCATGTACACCAAAGAGCAGGGCCACGTGAACCCTTTGAAGCTCCTGGCAGCCATGCGGGGCGCCTTTCAGCGAAAGGGCGGGGAATACCGGGCCGCCGAAAGCGCCCGTGCCGTGGTCCCCCTTAAAAACGGCACGGTAAAAGTGACGACCAGCCGGGGCGACTATCTGTGCGGCAAGGTGGTCATCGCCGCAGGACACGGCTCCTCCGGCCTGGTGACCCCCCTGGGCGAAAAACTCGCCATTTACCCCCAGCGCGGCCAGCTCATGGTTACGGAGCGGCACACGCGCCTGCTCCGGGTGCCCCTGCTCAGCGTCCGCCAGACCGTGGACGGCACCTTCATGATCGGCCTCTCCTCGGAGGATACGGCCCTGGACACCCGGGTCACCCCCGAGGCCATGCAGTCCCAGGCAAAAAACGCCATCCGGCTCTTTCCCATGCTGGGCAAGCTCAACTGGGTCCGCTCCTGGGGTGCCATCCGGGTCATGACGCCGGACGGGGCTCCCATCTACAGCCGCATCCCCGGCCATGAAAACATCACGGTCCTGGCCCTGCACAGCGCCGTCTCCCTGGCCCCCCTGCAGGCCAGCGACATTGCCACGTGGATCCTGGACGAGGGCGAAAACGATATCATCTCTCACTTCAGCAACGGACGCTTTCATGTTTAAACTCGACAAAAAAAAGACGCACCAAACCGTGTCGGTGACCCTGGACGGGCGAGCCGTGACACTGCCCGCCGGGGTGAGCGTGGCTGCGGGTCTTCTGGGCATTGGTGAGATCCTCTCCCGCACCTCGCCGTCGTCCGGCAGGCCGTGTTCTCCCCATTGCCTCATGGGGGTCTGCTTTGAATGCCTCATGGAGATTGACGGGGTCAACCGCCAGGCCTGCATGACCGAGGTCCGGGAGGGCATGGTGATCCGTCGCCACCTTCAGGACACAGACGACGAAAAAGGAGGCCGCCCATGAGCCGACACGTGGATGTCATCGTCATCGGTGCCGGACCGGCCGGGCTTGCCGCCAGCGCAGCCCTTGCCGAGATGGGCCTCGATGTCCTTACACTGGACGAACAGCATCGGGTGGGAGGACAGATCTACCGTAACGTGGAAGAGGCGCCCAAGGCGGCCCACGCCCTCTTCGGGCCGGACTACACCCGGGGCCTCGATCTCACCCAACGATTCAGGAAAAGCGGCGCCCGCTACGAGCCGGGTGCCTGTGTGTGGCAGGCCGAATCCGACGGCACGGTCTGCTATTCCCAGAACGGCGTCTCCCGGCGCGTGGTGGCCAACTACATCGTGGCTGCCACCGGGGCCATGGAGCGGCCCATGCCCATCCCGGGCTGGACTCTCCCGGGCGTCATGGGGGCAGGGGCGGCCAACAACCTGGCCAAGGAGGCGGGGCTGACTCCGTCGGGGCGTGTGGTCCTTGCGGGCAGCGGGCCTCTGCTGCTTCTGGAGGCCTCCCTGCTGGTGAAAAAAGGGGTGAACATCGCCGCCGTACTGGAGACCACCCCGGCGGTGCCGTCTATCCGGGCCTTGCCCCGGGCTCCCCAGGCCCTGCTGAGGGCCGACTTTCTCCTGAAAGGGGCCTTTATGCTCCGGGAGATCAAACGCTCGGGCGTGCCCCACTACAAAGGGGTTACCGGGATCCGCGCCCTGGGCGAGGAGGCCGTGGAGTCGGTGGAGGCCACCTGCGGCGAGAAAAAGCTGCATTTGAAGGCCGACATGCTCCTGCTCCATTTCGGGGTGATCCCCAACACCCATATCTTTCGGCAGATGGGGTGCCGCATGGCCTGGCACGCCGGGCAGCGCTGCTGGATTCCCGCCTGTGATCCCTGGGGACGCACCAACTTTGAAAACGTTTTTGCCGCCGGCGACGGCGCCGGGGTCTCCGGGGCTCCGGCAGCCCGGTACAAAGGGGAGCTTGCCGCCCTGGAGGTTGCCCGATGCCTGGGCATCCTCTCCGAAGAGGAGCGCAATGCCCGGGCCCTGCCTCTCCGCAAGGCCCTGATGCACGATGCCTGGCCCCGCCCCTTCATTGACGCCCTGTACGCACCCAGGCCCGGCCAGTTCCTTTTTACCGACGACACCGTCCTCTGTCGGTGCGAGAATGTTACCGTGGGCGACGTGCACAAGGTGGTGAAAGAGGGCGTACGGGACCTTAACGAGATAAAGATCATCACCCGCTGCGGCATGGGCCCCTGCCAGGGGCGTATGTGCGGACCGGCCCTGGCCGAGGTGGTGGGAGCGGCCCTGGGGGTCTCCCCGCATCGCACCGGACAGCTTTCGGTACGTCCTCCGCTGAAACCGATCCCCTTAGAGGAGATCGCCGCCATGGACCTCAGCTCAGGCCCCGACGGAGGCAACTGGTTGCTGGACAAGAAATAACGAGAAGGAGTGTGGAATGGAAAAACTTTTCAAGTACACGCTGACCGCCCTGATCACCATTGTCGCCGCCCTTGAGTTCTACCAGGTGGTCATGCGCTACGTCCTGGAGCTCCCGGTCATGGGGCTGGACGAGATCCTCGTGTATCCCACCTTGTGGCTCTACTTTTTAGGCAGCGTCAACGCAAGCCGGGAAGACACCCAGATCAAGGCCAACGTCCTGGACATCTTTCTTAACAGCCAGCGGTCCCGGCTGGTCGTTCGGGTCATCGCGGACCTCATGTCCCTGGTGGTCTCCATCTGGCTCACCTACTGGGCCTGGGACTACTTCCTCTACGCCCGAAGGGTATGGAAGGAGAGCCCCACCCTGTACATCCCCACGTTCTGGGCCGAATGCGCCTTTTTCCTCGGCATGGGTCTCATGACCCTCTACACCGCCTGGCACCTCGTGAAAAACACCCGGGGAGGCCGATACCCCTTGTTGAAACGCAAGGAGGCTCGCATGGAAATCGTAACTGTCTCGTTCATCGCCTTAGGACTCCTTGTCCTCATGCTGAGCTTTGGCGTGCCCCTGCCGTTTTGTTTCGGCGGTGCCCTCATGACCATGGTGGGCCTGGGCGGAGCCACCATGAAAGGCACCATGGTGTGGGGATTCAGCCAGCTGGCCAACCCCGTGCTCCTCTGCATTCCGCTTTTTGTCTTTGCCGGGACCCTCATGAGTGAAAGCGGCATCGCGGCAAGCCTCCTGCGTTTTGTCAACGTCTTCGTGGGACGCATCCGGGGCGGCCTGGGCGTTGTGGCCACGGTGAGCTGCGCCATCATCGGGGCCATCTCCGGCAGCGGGCTTACGGGCGTGGCCGCCACAGGCCCCATCCTCATCCCGGAGATGGACTCCAAGGGCTACCCCAGGGGCTATGCCACGGCCCTGGTGGCCAACTCGTCCATCTTAGGGCTCCTGATCCCACCCAGCGTCACCATGATCATCTACGGGTGGGTCACGGACACCTCCATCCTCGCCTGTTTCCTGGCCACCATGGGGCCGGGCCTGCTCATCACCTTTCTCTTCTCCGTGGTAAACATGGTCCTCTCCCGGAAGTTCCCCCTGGTGCTGGACCCGCCCAAGCCCGTGGAAGAGACCGTCCGCCAGGGCGTGAGCCTCACCTCCAAGGCCATTCCGGCCCTGGTGATGCCCCTCATCATCCTGGGCGGCATCTACGGGGGCATCATGACCCCCACGGAGGCAGCGGCCGTGGCCGTGATCTACGCACTTCCCGTGGGGTTCCTCGTCTACCGGGGCCTCACCTTCGACACTTTCTTCAAGGCCGCCAAGAACTCGGCCACCTCCGTGGGCGCCATCATGGTCATGATCGTCTTCAGCCTGATGCTCAGCCAGATCTTCGTCATGGAAGACGTGCCCCAGGCCCTGGTGGACGGCATCTTTACGGTGACCCAGAACAAGGTCCTGCTGCTTATCCTCATCAACTTTCTTCTGTTCTTCGTGGGGATGATCGTCAACGACATCACCGCCATCATTCTGCTGGCGCCCCTGCTTTTGCCCCTCATGGGCGCCATCGGTGTCAGCCCGGTGCAGTTCGCGGCCATCATGGGCGTCAACACGGCCATGGGCGGAGTGACCCCGCCCTACGCCAGCATCCTCTACCTCGGGATGCGCATCGGCAAAGTGGAGTTTTCCGAAGTGATCAAACCGGCGATGATCCTCATCATCTTCGGGTACGTTCCCGTGGTCTTTCTGACCTCGTTATGGCCGAAACTATCCCTTTTCATCCCGGGACTGTTCGGCTACTAAAGTTATGATTTTGGCAAGAAACAACGTAGGAGGAGTGACACAATGACCAAGACGTTAAGGTACAGCCTCATGGCACTGGCAGGGTGTTTTGTGTTGATGATCGGCGGAGCCGAGGCACGCACCTGGAAGATTTCCCATGTCCGTCCCCAGGGCACGGCCATCGACAACGACTTACGGTGGTTCTCCGACAGCATCAAGGAGGCCACCGGCAAAAAGATCCGTACCAAGGTCTACCCGGCCAGCGCCCTGGGCGATTACACCGTGGTCCAGGAGAGGGTGAGCCTGGGTGCCGTGGACATGGCCTGTCAGCCCCCGTCATCTGCCGCGGACAAGCGGTTCCAGCTGCCTTATTTTCCGTACATGGTGAAGAACTGGGACCAGGCCCGGAAAAACTACTCCCCGGGCGCTCCCTTGCGCGGCACCGTGGAAACGCTGTACGCAGAGCAGGGCATCAAGCTGCTGGCCGCCTGGCCTGTCTACTTCGGCGGCATCGCCCTGAACACCGCCCCCGTGGCCCAGGGCGACCCGGACGCTGCCAAAGGGATCAAGCTCCGCGTCCCCCCCATGAAAACCTTCCAGCTCATGGCTGACACCACCGGCTACCTGGGCACGCCCATTCCCTTTTCCGATGCCTTCACCGCCGTGCAGACCGGTGTGGTGGACGGGGTCATCGGCTCCGGAGCCGAAGGCTACTACGCCTCCTTCAGGGACGTGACCAAGTACTACATCCCGGCCAACACCCACTTTGAGGTGTGGTACTTCATCATGAACCAGGAGCTCTACGACACCCTCTCTCCCGAGCTGCAGGCTAAGCTGTCCAAGGTGGCCGCCGAATTTGAAACCCGCCGCTGGAACGCCGCCGAAGAGGACCAGAAGGCCAATGAAAAGCGCCTGGCAGACAGCGGCGCCCAGATTGTTCCCATCAGCGAGTCTGAAATCGCCGCCATCGCCAAAAAGATCCAGAGCCAGGTGTGGCCCGTGGTCCTGAAAGACGTGGGCGAAGCCTGGGGCCAGGGCGTTTTGGATGCCATCATCAAATAACCCGATCCCCACCGGGATCCACGTCACATAAAAAAAGCCCCGGGCAAATGCCCGGGGCTTTTTTGGTTCACGAATGCTCCCGGCCTTCGCCGCTAAGCGCATAGTCCCTCGTTCCCAGGCTCCGCCTGGGAATGCTGTTTTTGGAGGCTCCGCCTCCATGTTCAATATAGCGAGTCCCTGTCGTCATGCCCGTATGCTCCCGAAGCGCAAGGACAATGAGCTTTCGAGGTGGCTCACCTCGCCGCCGGAGGCAATTTTTTAAGAAAGGGCAGGGCACCCAGGGCAAAGAGGGTCATGACGCCCACGGCGGCAAAGCCGTAGCCGAAGTGGCCTCGGTCTCCGCACCAGCCCAGGAGGGTGGGGATGATGCCCAGGGCCACAAAAATGGCCACGGGCATGGTGAGGGAGAGCACCAGGGACTGCTCTTTGACGCCGAAGACTTCCGTCACGGACTTGAAGACCGCCGGGAACATAAGGGCGGGCATGGAAGCCTGCACCATGATGGAGACGCTCAGGCCGGACCCATCCAGAAAACCCATCCCCGCAAGGGAAAGGGCACTGCCCAGGATGGTGGCGATGAGGATCAGCGGGATCCGTACCCGATCGGCCAGCCAGCCCCCGGCAAGGGCCATGAGGGGTGTCACCAGGCGGGAGGTGGAGAGCAGGTGGTTGGCTGCCGACGGGCTCATGCCCTTTTCGCTGACCAAAAACAGGGGCGTGAGGCTGTAGGGGCCGGACTCCAGGCCCACGCCCAGGCCGATGAGGACCATGATGGCCCAGAAGGCGGGCCTTTTCACCATGAGGGGCAGCGTCTGGGTATCGGGGGCGGTGCCAAGCTCGTCGCCGCCGCGGCCGAACTTCAGGAAGAGGGCGCTCCCTAAAAAACAGGCCGCCCCCATGGCCATGAGGATGCCCCGCCAGTCCACCACGCCCAGGGCTGCCTCCACGGCCACCGGAGCCACGATAAAGGCGATATTGGGGGCCAGCTCATGGATAGCGATGGCGCGGCCCCAGAAGCGGCCGTCGGCCACCGAGGCCAGGGTGGCCATGCCGCTGGGAAGGTAGAGCCCGGAGCCCACCCCAAAAATAAAAAAGGCAAGACGTGCCGTCATCAGACCCGGGGCCTTGGCCAGGAGCACCAGGGAGATCCCCAGGGTGATGATGGCCATGACCAGGACGTTTCTATGACGGATTTTGCTGGAGACGATCCCTGCAAGGGCCAGGGCCGAGCCGAACCCTAAGGAGAGAAAGAACATGAGCCCTGCGGTTTCCGCGTGTGACGCGGCAAAAGCTCCCTCCATGGGCACCAGAAGCGGGGAGAGGATACTTCGGGCAAAAAAGCTCAGGAAATACATGGCGGTGATGATGAAAATCCAGGGCAGGGTGCTCCTGAATCCAACAGCGGCGGTGTGACTTCGGGGCATGGGTAAATCCGTCCAACTCAAAAAGATGACAAGGGGCCGAAAACCAGGGAAGGATTCGGCATAAAGCCTTGGCTTACAGGGTTTCCAAAAGGATGTAAAGCATGATGCTCCGCGTGACTTCACAAGCAACAGCATGACAGCAGTCAAAGACGGCCGTTTTCCCGCGGGCCCTGTAATTATCCCTGCTGGATTTTTTTCCACTGCTGAAACAAGACCAGCGATCGCTTCCTGAATCACCACCTTGGCTGGAGCGCCGCACTCCTGTGCGGCACGGGTATTTTGAAGGTAACGGCCAAACGATAACCAAGGTCAAAACGTCATTTCAAACGAACAATTAAGGTTTGTTCAATGTGTTGAACGGTTGGATCCCGGGGAGGCATAAGCTGAATAGTGACAACAGACCGTTATTGGGGGCAGGCCCCCTGCTTGCAGCAATAAATCATTATGAACGTCATAATTACAACGTGTTATAAAAAATCATTGAGGTGTTAAATGAAAATTTTGACCTTGCTTGGCAGCGCGCGGAAAAAAGGCAACACAGCCTGTGTCCTGGGATGGGTGGAAGACGAACTCAAGGCCCTGGGCCATGAGGTGGAGCGTGTGGACCTCGGAAACAAGAACATCAGAGGGTGCCTGGGGTGCGCAAAATGCAAGGAGGACACCACCTCCATTGCCTGCGTGCAGAAGGACGATGCCGAAGGGATCCTTGAAAAGATGATCGCCGCAGACGTCACCCTGTTTACCTCCCCTGCCTACTTCTGGGGATTCACCGCCCAGGTCAAGTCCCTCATGGACCGAAGCTGGAGCCTGGTGACCGGATACCACACCCCGGAGCACGCCTCCCTTGTGGCGGGCAAGGGCCAGGCCCTCCTCGTCACCGGTGGCGGTCAGTACGACAACAACGTGGAACCCCTGTTTACCGCCTTCGGACGGCTCCGTGCCTTCTACAAGGCTGAGGATGCGGGGGACCTGTTCATCGGCGGCTGCGGTATGGACGGCCAGATGCCCGAGGACGCCAAAGAGCGCGCCCTGGCCTTTGCCCGTGCCATGGTGAAGTAGAGCTGAAAAGAAGGCCTTCCAAGGTTAAAGTCGGGAGCAAAAGCAAGCCTCCGGCGGCGAGGTGAGCCACCTCGAAAGCTGATGGCTTCTACGAGCGATACGACAAGCCCTGACGGGTTAGGATCCGTTATCGTGACCCGTGGATTATCAGCTTTAACCGGGCTGCTTTCGGCCGGAAGGTGTGCCACCTTGAAAGCACAGTCGCCCTTGATTTAGATTCTCTTGAATGTATTTCCTGAAACCTCTTTGCCCTCGCTCCCAGGCTCTGCCTGGGAACGAAAAAAATAATTTTTGATATGTTCGCACCCGTGCGTCGTTTTGCTCGCCCTTCAAGGTGATCAAAACGACGCACGGGTGCATTTAGGAAAGTTTTTTGCGGAGCTTTTTTTCAAAAAAGCGACCCGCCGGAGGCTTTTTTGAAGCTGATTACCAGAAACACAGGATACGACGTTGGCCCTTAAAGCGACCATTTACAAAGCCGAACTTCAGGTCAGTGACCTGGACCGGCACCATTACGAGACCTATGCCCTCACCGTGGCAAAACACCCCTCTGAAACCGCCGAACGGATGATGAGCCGCCTCATGGCCTTTGCCCTTTATGCGGACGAGGGCCTGGCCTTTACCCGCGGGCTCAGCACGGACAGCGAGCCCGAACTCTGGAAGATGAGCCCCCAGGGGGATATCGACCTCTGGGTCGAGCTGGGCCAGCCCGATGAAAAGAGGATCCGCAAAGCCTGCGCAAAGGCAGGGGAGGTGGTGATTGTGGGGTACGGAGAGCACAAGACCGAGCCCTGGTGGCAGAAGAACCGCGAGGCCCTGGGCCGCTGCAACAACCTCACCGTGATTCACCTTCCCATCCCCCAGGAGACGGACTTCGAGGCCATGGTCCGGCGCACCATGACCCTCCAGGCCACCATCGACGACGGCACCCTCTGGTTCACGGCCGGAGAGGCCACCCTCCATGTCCAGCCGACGGTCTTGAAACCGCCAGCCTGACGGTTTTCAGTATTTTTTAATTCATCCATTGACACATCCCGCAGTTTCATGTTTATCTCCTGCGTTTTTTGGAAATTGATCAGCGTTTGAAAGGAGTAAACGTCGCATGATCCTGCATCATCTCTACATACTGGGCATTACCGTGGAGGCCATCACCGGGGCCTTGAAAGCAGGCACAAAAAAAATGGATGTATTCGGGGTGATTATCATCGCCTGCGCCACGGCCATCGGCGGTGGAAACATCCGGGACGTCCTTTTGGGAAACCATCCCATCTCCTGGGTGGGGCATCCGGAGTACATCGTCATCACCACCTGCGCGGCGCTGATCACCATCCTGCTGTCCCCCTTCATGAAGTATTTTCACCGGGTTTTTCTGGTACTTGACGCCCTGGGGCTGGTGACCTTCACCATCATCGGGGTCCGCATGACCCTGGCCCTGGGCCACGGGTTCATCGTGGCCTCCATCATGGGGGTGATCACAGGGGTCTCCGGGGGCGTAATCCGCGATGTCCTGTGTCGGGACATTCCCCTGGTCTTCCAGAAAGAGGTCTACGCCGGGGTCTCCATTGTCTCGGCCTGGCTCTTCCTCTTCCTCCAGGCCCGCGGCCTGCCTGAACTCTCGGTGCTCCTCATCACCCTGGGCACGGGATTTTCCCTCCGGCTCCTGGCGATTTACTACAATCTGGAAATCCCGAAATTCAATTACACCCCCATGGACTGAGGTCTTTGTTACCGGGCCGGGGAAACTCGGCCCTGTTCATTCGTCCAAGCTTCGATTATGATACCTGCATTCAAGAACGGGTCTTGAACCGTCACGCGGCCGGAAATAACCTCAACGCCGGGTGTTACGGCCGGTGCAGGGATTGCCTGTGCGGCAGGTTCAAGCCCACCGTCTCCCGTACGGGGCCGGGCCCCTGAGGGCCTTGCCGTCTCTGCGGGTGTTCCTTCATGACTCAGGCTTGGTTGTATGATTCTCTGGATAAAAAGACTGATCAAGATCGCCCTGGTGGCTGGTATTTCAGGGTTTTTGATCGCTTCACTTTATTGTTGGCATTTGACGGGTCGGGTGGAAAAGCGGTTCTCCGGAAGGCGATGGCAGATTCCCTCGGTCATCTACTCGGACACCACCCTGCTTTACCCCGGCCGAAAGATCCACTGGCCCTCCCTCCGCGAAAAACTCATCGGCATCGGCTACCGCGAATCCTCGGGTGCCCCCGCCAGCAAGGGGTATTACCGCCCCACGGACGACGGCCTCGAAATCTACCTCAACGATCTCACCCTGCCGGGCAAGGTACGCTACGGGTTTCCGGCGGTCCTCACCTTTAAGAAGGGGACCATTCACTCCATGGCCCGCAGGGACTCGGGCCAGGATCTCCCCATCCTGGAGCTGGAGCCCGAAGTGCTCATGCGCTACTTCGGCAAGGAGAGAGAAATCCGCCAGGTGGTGCCCATCGACGAGATCCCCGCAAGCCTCCAGCATGCGGTGATGGCAGCGGAAGACGCCCGGTTCTATACCCACTACGGCGTGGACCCCCGGGGCATCCTGCGGGCTGTCTACACCAACCTCAAGCACGGCTCCATCCGCCAGGGCGGGTCCACCCTGACCCAGCAGCTGGCCAAGAACTATTTTCTCACCCCGGAGCGCACCTTCACCCGCAAGCTCAACGAGCTCTTCATCTCCTTTGCCATCGAACTCAAGTACGACAAGGAGGAGATCCTCGGCATCTATCTGAACGAGATCTACTTCGGACAGAAGGGGTCTGCCTCGGTGAACGGGGCAGGGGAGGCGGCACGGTTCTACTTCAACAAGCGGGTGCAGGATCTCTCCCTGGCTGAATCCGCAACCATCGCAGGGCTCATCAAAGGGCCCAACCTCTACTCTCCCTACAAGGACCTGGAGCGAAGCCGCAAGCGACGCAACGTGGTGCTCTCCTCCATGCAGAAAAACGGCTGGATCACCGAAGAGGAGCGTGACGCTGCCTCGGCCGAGCCCATCACCGTGGCAGGGTACGAGGCCTACAGCCAGAAAGCACCGTACTTCCTCGACTATGTGTCGTCCCAGCTCCGGGAGCTTTACCCGGCCACCAGCCTCACCAGCCTGGGTTTCTCCATTTACACCACCCTGGACACCCAGGTGCAGAAGGCGGCAGAGCGAGCCCTGAAGCGTGGCCTCGAACGTTTGGAAAACAACAACCCCAAGCTCCGGCGCAACGACCCCGCCAAGCGGCTCCAGGGCGCCGTGGTGGTGATCCAGCCCCGCACGGGCAACATCCTGGCCATGGTGGGCGGGCGCAATTACAGAATCAGCCAGTTCAACCGCGCCACCCGCGCCAGACGGCAGTCCGGGAGCTGCTTTAAGCCTGTGGTGGCCTCGGTGCTTCTGGACAAGTTCACACCTGCGGACCTGCTCTCCAACGAAAAAACCGACTACGAGGTGGACGGCAAGATCTGGACCCCGAAAAACTTCAGCGAAGAGCCGGAAAAACAGCTCTCGGTGCGGGATATGCTGCGCAAGTCCAGCAACCGGGCTGCTGTGGACATGCTGATGCGCGGCGGCCTGGAGCATGCCGTGGACAGGCTGGAGGCCTTTCACTTTTCCACCCCCGTGGCCCCCTGGCCCTCCATGGTGCTGGGCGCCTCGGAGGTTGTTCCCATGGATCTGGCCCGGGCCTACGCCGTGTTCGCCTCAGACGGCATCCAGCCGTTTCCCCTGTCCCTCAAAGACGTGGTGGATGAAAGAGACGAGCTTCTGGTGGGACGCCACATGCAGATCGACTCGGTCCTCTCCCCGGGGGAGGCCTTCCTCATCACCTCCATGCTGGAAGGGGCCGCCAAGAGCGGAACCGGGCGCTCCCTGGCGCGTTACGGCATCGATTTTCCCGTGGCTGCCAAGACCGGCACCACCAACAACTACCGGGACGCCTGGTTCGTGGGCTACACCCCCGATCTCCTGGCCCTGGTCTGGGTGGGGTTTGACAACAACGACCCCATTTATGCCACCGGCGCCACCGCGGCCCTGCCCATCTGGGCGGAGCTGGTGTCGGCTTTGCCCGGGTATATCTCGGGCAACGGCTTTGTCCCGCCCCCGGACGTGGTGAAACTCAAGGTGTGCCGGGAGAGCGGCAAGCGAGCCGCCGGGCTCAAGTGCCCCGACGTTTATGAAGAATACTTCCTAGATTCCAACACCCCGGACGAGACCTGCCCCATCCACGGCAAGGCCTCCCTGTGGGAGCGCATGGGCAGGGGAGTCAAAGGGCTTTTCAAGTGATCGTAAGGCGGAATAGACCCACCGCACAATTCTTTAACCAACGCATGAAAGAGATGGTTCCATGTCATTGAATGCAAGAACGTTTTTTCTGGTATTTCTTCTTGCCGTTATCGGGTCCGGCTGTGCCACGCTTCCGGGAGGAACCCCGGACGGATCCCTGCCGGCACCGGAGCTCATTGCCCCGCCGGACAAAAGCCGGGGGTACAGCGATTCCCGGACCATGGCCTCCCACAGCCTCACGGCCAAAGGCTACGAGCGCCTTGAAAAAGGAGACGTGGACGGCGCATTGAGGCTCCTGGAAAAGGCCGTGGGCATCAACCCGTCGGACGGTCCCGGCTACTACTATCTGGCCGAAGCCTGGATGGCAAAGGGGAACTACGGTCAGGCCGAGCGGTTCAACAAGCTGGCGGAGATCTACCTGAGGCGGGATCGCTACTGGGCTGACCAGGCCAGGGACCAGAAGAGGCGCATCAACGAAAAACAATCGGGAGATCAGCCATCATGAAACTGAGGCCGTTGGGGAACACAGGCTGCCTTGTCTCGCCCATGGGGCTGGGCATGGCGGCTCTGGGGCGGCCCGGGTACATCAACCTGGGCCATGGCGCAGACCTTGAGGGCCGCACCGACGTGGCGAACATGGAAGCCAACGCCCACGCCGTGCTGGACGCGGCTTGGGAGCACGGCATCCGGTATATGGATGCGGCGCGTTCCTACGGCAAGGCCGAACTCTTTTTAAGTTCCTGGCTTGCCACACGCAAGATCCCGTCAGGCGGCACCGCCGTGGGCTCCAAGTGGGGCTACCGCTACACCGCGGACTGGCAGGTCACCGCAGACCACCACGAGATCAAGGAGCACACCCTGGACCACTTCTCGTCCCAGTGGGGGGAGACGCAGGCCCTATTAGGCTCCCACCTCGACCTCTATCAGATCCATTCCGCCACCCTGGAGAGCGGGGTCCTCACCGACACCCGACTCCTGGCCCGCCTTTTTGAAGTCAAGCAGACACAAGGGCTGCTTATGGGGCTCTCCTTGAGCGGCCCCATGCAGGCCCAGACCCTTGATGCCGCCCGTGCCGTCACCTTCGACGGCGTGCCCCTCTTTGACGCGGTGCAGGCCACCTGCAACCTCCTGGAGCCATCGGCCCAGACCGCCCTTGCCGAGGCAGCCGACGCGGGCATGGGGATCATCATCAAAGAGGCCCTGGCCAACGGCAGGCTCACCGGGCGCAACACCCACCCGGATTTTGCCCCCATAAGCAAGGTACTCGCTGCTCAGGCTGAGCGCCTCTCCTGCACCATGGACGCCCTGGCCATGGCCTGGGTCTTCGCCAAACCGTGGGCCCACGTGGTCCTGAGCGGCGCATCCACCACCGAACACCTCGCCTCCAACCTCACCGCCCTTGACGTGGCCTGGGACGCAGAAGCCGAAGAAGCCCTTTCTCCCTTGGCCGAGTCCCCGGAGGCGTATTGGGCTTTTCGGAAAAGCCTGGCTTGGAATTGATTTTTTTCCTGGGGGCGGTCTATGCGTCGCCCCTGACGGAATACGGACCTCCGGTCCACCTCGAAAACCCATCTATATCCGCACCTTGAACGTTTTACGGTGCGCACGGCGCACCCTACAATTCACCGACCGGTTTCGCAGGCTGTGGGGTGCGGCCCCCGCAACGCCCGGCGTAACGCGGCCAGTCGGCCTCTGAAAGCCCCTACATATCGATACGACAACTCGGTGCGCACGGCGCACCCTACGATTCATCGACCGGCTTCGCAGGCTGTCGGGTGCGGCTCCCGCACTGCCCGGCGTAACGCGGACCACCGGCCTACTTCATAAATCCCTACATATCGACACCTTGACCGCTTTTCGGTGCGCACGGCGCACCCTACGATTCACCGACCGGTTTCGCAGGCTGTAGGGTGCGGCCCCCGCACCGCCCGACGTAACGCGAACCACCGGCCTCTCTCAAAACCCGTTCCATATCAACATCTTGAGCGCCTTTCGACACACACCGCACACCCGACAATTCATCGACCGGTTTCGCAGGCTGTAGGGTGCGGCCCCCGCACCGCCTGGCGTAACGCGAACCACCGGCCTCTCTCAAAACCCGATCCATATCAACATCTTGAGCGCCTTTCGACACACACAGCACACCCGACAATTCACCGACCAATTTCACGGGTGGCACCGCCCGACGTAACGCGCCCCATCGCCCCACCTCAAAAACCGTCCAAAAAAAATGCCGCAGCCCATTGCCCCTCATTTTCCGGGGCAACGCGCTGCGGCATATATTATTTCATGGCGGCCATGGGCCACCGGATGTTTCGTTTAAACCGGTTGCAGGGTGTCTGCTTCTTTTTTCTCCCGATGCCGCTTCACGGCCTGGTAGGCGGGGGGAACCAGCAGCAGGATGATGAGGACCCAGAGGGCCATGGCCTGAGGCCGGTTAAAGAAGATGCGGTAGTCCCCGTGGCCCATGATGAGGGCCTGGGCAAAGCCGCTCTCGGCGATGGGGCCGAGGATGAGGCCCAGGATGAGGGCGCCCAGGGAGAACCCGGTCTTGTGGAGCACCACAGCCACGATACCGCAGCCCAGGGCTACGTAGATATCGAAGATGCTGTTGTTCATGGCGTAGGAGCCCAGGACCGAGAAAAGACAGACCACGGGGATAAGAAGCCCGGTGGGGGTCAGGGAGATCCTGGCAAAGTGGGGTGCCATGAGCAGGCCCATGATCAGGAAGACCACGTTGGCCAGAAAGAGGGAGAGGATAAAGGCGTAGGTCATGACCCCGTACTTGGTGAACAGCTCCGGCCCGGGAATGAGACCGTGGACCAGCAACCCGCCCAAAAGGGCTGCGGCAACGCTGTTTCCGGGGATGCCCAGGGTGAGGGTGGGGATAAGGGAGCCGCCCACGCACCCGTTGTTGCCTGCCTCGGCAGCGGCGATGCCCTCGGGGTTGCCCTTGCCGAAGAGCTCTTTTTTCTCGGAGCGCTGGCGGGCCACGTTGTACGAGAGAAAGGCGGCGATGGTGGCCCCTTCGCCGGGGAGGATCCCCACGATGGTACCCACCAGGGAGCCGGTGCCGATGTACTTGCCCAGGCCTTTGGGCATGGGCTCTCTCTTGATCTTGGTGATGACGCTGGTATCGGCCACGATGCTCCCGGAGCCGGTGAGTTCCAGCATCTGGGAGATGGAGAAGAGGCCGATGAGGGCGGGCATGAAGGCGATGCCGTCGAAGAGGTCCGGGTTGTTCATGGTGTAGCGCAGCATCCCGGACATGGGATCGGTGCCCACCACGGCCAGGATCAGCCCGATGAGCCCGGAGATCAGCGCCTTGACCAGGCTGCTCTCGTCGTCGGCCATGGAGACGATGCCCGCCAGGCCCACCAGGGCCAGCAGAAAATACTCAGGGGGCCCGAAGCTCAAGGCAAACTTGGCAAGGATGGGCGCCACAAGCAGCAGCACAAAGGCGGAGAAGGTTCCCCCCACAAAGCTTGAGATCACCGACACCTTCAGGGCAAGGCCCCCTTTGCCCTTCTGGGTCATGGGGTAGCCTTCCATGGCCGTGGCGACAGCCGCCGGGGTACCGGGTGTCCGCAGCAGGATGGCGGGGATGGAGCCGCCGTACATGGCACCGCAGTAGACCCCGCCCATGAGGAGCAGGCCCGTGAGGGGCTCCAGGGCAAAGGTGACGGGGATAAGAAGGGCCACGGCCATGGTGGCGGTGAGCCCGGGCATGCCTCCCACCAGCACCCCGGAGACGGTTCCGATGAAAACCGCCAGAAGGGAGTAGGGGTTTGTGAGGGCAGTTAACGATTCAACGATCATAAGTGATGTCCTTTGTAGGGCCTCCGTGTGATCCGGTCTGTGGTGTGTGTTGCAACCGGATCACACGTGGTGTGGAGGCCCGTCGTGCTTAGAACCAGAGTCTCTCGGGCAGGGGGACGGCCAGCAGCTTTTCAAACACCAGAAAGACGAACAGCAGGACCCCTGCGGTGGTCGCTCCGATGGTCAGCGGCTTTTTCGCCCCCTGGGTCACCATGGCCACGGGTAAGAAGATAAGGGATGCCAGGTAGAAGCCCAAAGGCTCCAGGAGCAAGGTGTAGGCCACCAGCTCCGCGAGAAGGCCCCAGAACCGAATCGGTGCTGCGGTAATATTCAGCTTCTCGCTGATCTCCTGCTCCCGTGACTTGAGCCACATCCCCACCTCCACGGCGCACAGTATCCCTAAGGAGACGGCAAGGAATCGAACATACATGGCCGTCGACCCCTGTACAGCCTCGGGGTAGGCGGCGGTGCTGCGGTAGAGCAGCATGGCCAGGAGCATGAAGCCCCCGAGAATGAGCAACTCAGCGACACGTTTTGTCATGTGTTATCACCATGGGTTCTTATCGTAGAAGGTCTGGGTTTCGGCCTGCAGGTCGGTGAGGTAAGAAAGGTAATCCACACCGTTCATGGGCAGCAGGAAGAAGACATCTTTGGTGCACTCGGCGATGAACTCTTCGTCCTTCTGCACCTTGGCCAGGAGATCGTCGAGCTTGGCCAGGATCTCTTTTTTCACACCGGCCGGAGCAACAAACCCGCGGGTGGCGGTCATGTTGACGGGGAAACCCTGCTCGGCGGCGGTTTTCACATCGGGGAGGATCTCGGAGCGGTTATCGTCAAGGATGGCGATGATGCGTGCGGTGCCTGCCTTGTGCTGGGCCTGGAGCTGGGAGAGGTTCATGACGCTGGCGTCCACGTGACCGCCCAGGATCATGGCTTTCTGCTCGGTGGAGCCTTTGGTGGGCAGGAGGTTGAAGGTCACGCCGGTCTGGCGCTCCAGCTTCTTGGCGGCGATGAAGTCATCGGAGCCGATGCCGTTGACCGCGGTGGTGAGGGAGCGGGCCTTGGCTTCCTTGATGAAGGCGCCCATGTCCTTGATGGAGCTGTCTTTTGGAACCGCCACGATGAGCGGGTCCTGCATGACGTTGCCCATGACGTGGAAGCTGTCCAGGGTGTAGCGGGCGCGCTTGGCAACCACGTGGGCCACCACCTGGGTGGTGAAGATCATGCCGATGGTGTGACCGTCTTTGCGTGCCTTGGCGATCTCTTCAAAGCCTTTCTGGCCGCCGGACCCGGGAACGTTTTTAATGACGAACTTGGCATCGGGCCAGTACTTCTTGGCCGCCTTGATAAAGAGGCGGGCGCCGGTGTCCGTGGACCCTCCGGCTTTGGACGGCACGATGATCTTGATGGGCTTGGAGGGGTACTCCTTCGCAAAGGCGGTGGAAAGAGAGAGGGGCAGAGCAAGGCTCAACGCCAGGACGAGGGTCATCACTTTACGCATCAGGTTCTCCTAAGGTTGATGTTTCTTTATGGGGCAGATGGGGCATCCAACAGAAAAAAAGGGTCGAACGGTTCCCGCCGATCCTTCAAGGGGTGCCCTGCAGGGCGTCACCCGCCCGGGTGCCGGAGGCGTCATCCTCAACGCTCCGGTGTTATTCCTGGCATAATAAATAGCAAATGCCGTGCCAAAGCCGGCAAGGCCGAACCTGCCGTTGAAATGACTCGCTATCTTTTCAAGGGGGGAAAAGGGAAGGGGGAAGGGGATGGGTCAAAATCGACCCACAGGGTCCGGAATTGACCCATTGGCAGCGGTCCGGGGGCGAGAAACCCGCCCCCGAAAGGCATCACTTCTGGATGCCGAATTTTTGCATGCGCAGGTAGAGACGCTTTCGCGGGATGTCCAGGTCGTTGGCGGTGCGGGTCATGCTGCCGCCGTTTCGGGCAAGGGCTTCTTCGATGAGCTGTTTCTCATAGCGGTTCACCTGGTCGTCCAGCCCGGTTCCGCATGGGCCGTCGGGTGCGGGCGCATCCGGTTCGGCCGTGCCGGGATTCCGGGGCTCGGCCAGGTCCAGGGGCAGCCCCAGAACCAGCTGCTGAGCCACGTTGCGCAGCTCCCGGACGTTGCCGGGCCAGTCATAGGCTTCGAGGCGCTCCAGCACAGAAGAATCAAGGGACGGCGGGGCCGTGTGAAACCGCTCCGCCATCTTCATGAGGAACCACTGAAGGAGCAGCCGGGCATCGCCGGTGCGCTCCCGAAGCGGTGGAATGGGCACCCGGGCCACGTTGAGGCGGTAGAAGAGATCTTCGCGGAAGGCCCCTTGGGTCACGGCGTCCCGCAGGTTCACCTTGGTGGCGGCGATGACCCGAAAGTCCACGGATATCAGGCGATCGCCCCCCACACGCTCGATGGTCCGCTCCTGCAGGGCCCTGAGCACCTTCACCTGAACGGACAGGGGCATGGACTCGATCTCGTCTAAGAAGAGGGTGCCGCCGTGGGCCTGCTCGATTTTGCCGATTCGCCGGGTGGAGGCGCTGGTAAAGGCCCCGCGCTCGTGCCCGAAAAGCTCGCTCTCCACCAGGTTGGGGGGAATGGCCCCGCAGTTTAAGGGGACGAACTTACCGGCTTTGCGGTTGCCCAGGTCGTGGAGGCAGTGGGCGGCAAGCTCCTTGCCCACGCCGGTCTCTCCAATGAGAAGGACATCCACGTCGATGAGGGAGAGGGATCCGATGGTGCGCCTGAGCCCCGAGGCCGCCTGGGACTCGCCGATGATGCGCGAGCCGATGTCCGCCTCCGACGCCAGGCGTTTTTTAAGGGAGCGGTTCTCCAGGCTAAGGCGCCGGGACTCCAGGGCCCGGTTGGCCACATCAATGAGGTACTCCGGGGGCACCGGCTTTTCGATGAAATCGTAGGCACCGGCCTTTATGGCGGAAAGGGCCATGGGCACATCGCCGTGGCCCGTCTGGATCACCACGGGAAGGTCCGGGGCCATGTCCCGGATGGCGGCAAGAAGCTCCAGCCCGTCCATGCCCGGCATTTTCACGTCGGTGATCACCACCCCCAGCCAGTCCGGGTCGATATGGGGAAGGACCTCTGCCGCCGAGGCAAAAGTCCTGACGGCGTACCCTTCCAGTTCAAAGGTCTGGCTGCTGGCGATGCGGATCTCCTCCTCATCGTCCACCAGGAAAATTTCACCTAAGGGAACTCTCATGATGCGTCTCTCTCTTCTGTTGTGTGTGCCTCAGGGGTCCCGTGGGCCCCGGGCAGGGAAAGGGAAAACCGTGTGCCGCCCTCGTCGGGCGTGTGGGCCTTTAAGGTCCCGTCGAAATCCTTGACGATATTGTAAGAGATGGAAAGGCCCAGCCCAAGTCCCTTACCCACCTCCTTGGTAGTGTAAAAAGGATCGAAGATGGAACCCATGGCGTCATCGGGAATGCCCGGGCCGCTGTCTGTCACGCTGATCACCACCTCCCGGCTGTTGCCGGCCACCCCTATCACAAGATGCCGACTCTCCTGGGGCATCTCCATCACCGCGTCCACGGCGTTGCTGATCAGGTTGATGAGCACCTGCTCCAGCCGGATCTCTTCGGCGCACACCCGCACGGATAGGTCCGGGTCCGGAGAGGTCACGCAGATCCCCCCGGCCTTGATTTTTCCGGCAAAAAGGGAGAGGGCATGGTCGATGACCGGAACCACGGCCACCGGCGCTTTAGCCTCCGAAGGCCAGCGGGCAAAGGTCTTGAGATGGCTGATCATGGAGGCCATGCGCTCCACAAGATCCCCGATGCGGGACAGGTTCTCGGTGTGGGTCTCCATGCGGCCCCGCTCAAGGAGCAGCCGGGCGTTGTGCAGGTAGTAGCGTATGGCGGACAACGGCTGGTTGAGCTCGTGGGAGATACCGGCGGTGAGCTGCCCCAGGGCCGCCATCTTCCCGGCCTGAACCAGCTCGTTTTGGGCCTTGCGCCGCTCCTCGGCCGTCTCCTTGAACACCCGCAGGGCCTCGGCCATCTCCCCGATCTCGTCGTCCCCGGCCTCGGGCACCCCGTAATCCAGGTTCCCTGCAGCAACGGCGCGCATGCTTCGGCCCAGGGCATCGAGGCGCTTCACGATGCTGCCCCGCACATAGAACCAGAGCACCACACCGGTAATAAACAGGCTGAACAGAACCATCACGATGAGCAGGCGCTGGGCCCGGTCCATGGTGTTGCGGATGCCTGCGGCGGCCCGGAACACATCGTGGCGGGTGTCGGCCACCAGGGTGTCGATGCGCTTCCTGAGGGACAGGACCAGGGCGCGGTTGTCGGCCAGGATCTCCAGGCCCTCGGCCTCCTTAAGATGGATGCGTTTTTTGATGGCAAACAGGGCGTCCGGCCCTTCGGCCAGGGAAAAAATCTCAGTAAAGAGCTGCCGCAGGGTCAGCATGCTGGAATCCGCGGGCAACTGAGCCAGGTTCACGCGGATAAAATCCATGGCATCAGCAGACAGAGACGACAGGTTGTCCACCTGGGCGTCCCCCTGGACGGTGGCGGCCTGGAGCATCAGGCTCACCAGCAGGATGCCGTTGGAACCGATCTTCTCCACGGTGTCCTTGGTGTGGCGGTTCTCCCGGAGCCTCAGGGCCGAGAACCGGGGGCCTTCCCGCAACGAGGCGCCGATCATCCGCTCGATCTCGGAGTCCAGGTTGTAGGCAAGGTCCTGGTTGAGGGGATCCAGCTCCCCCACGAGATCTGCGTAGAGCCAGCGAAGCCGCTCGGTCTGGCGCACGAGAAGGGCCTCCTCCTCCAGGCGACCGGAGACAGCACCCTGCAGGGCGGCCAGGTTATCGGTGAGATCGGTAAGGAGCCCCTGGATCTCGCCCCGGATCGTGGGGGAGGTGATGCCCAGGGCATTGATATGGCGGTTTACAGACGCCACGAGTTCGTCAAGATCGGCCTGGACGGTGTTGCGGGTGGTCTCGTCCGGTGCGGAGAGAAGAAGAGGGGCCATGGCCATGATCTCTCCGCCCACCCCTTCCAGTTCGGCCACCTGCACCAGCTCCGGGAGGTGCTCCTCGGCAAAGCCGTTGAGGATGGTGGTGGACCGGTTAAACACCAGGAGGGCCGTAACCGCGGCCATCACCGTAATGGCCGCTGAAATGCCGAAGGCGATGAGGAGCCGGGACCAGATCCCGTAACGCACGGGGAACAACATCACACCCCTTATTTTCATGGCCTGCTCCTGATGAGTTCGGACTCCGCCTTTGTGAGAATGGCCCGGGCGCGGTCCAGGCGCTTGGAGAGAAAGGCGTCCCAGCGATCTGTCTCGGCGCGCTCCATCTCCGTGGGGGCGGTCCCCCGGGCGGCGTGGGCAAACTGGGCCGCAAAATCATGGTTCCTGCTCTGGGCGTCGGAGACCGGCACCTCACAGAGCAGGCTCGCCAGCTCCTCTTTCATGGGAAGGCCTTCCTCTGAATCCCATCGGCGCTCCAGGGCAAGGTAGCGTTTCCACAGGGAGCGGCGCTCCGTGAGCCGGTAGGTGATCATCCGGTCAAAGAGTCGGTTCACCAGGTGGTAGCGGCACCGGGAGAGGTCTGCGTCGTAGGGCTTGGCCTGGTTGCTCCTGATAAGGGTCAACAGCTCGGGGGCCTCGCCGGTGGAGCGGTCGTGGACCTCCCTGGAGACAGGCAAGCGGCAGACCGTGGGCTGCCGGAGGATCTCCTGGCCTTCGGGGGAGAGGATAAAATCGATGAAAAGATCGGCTTCTTTCGGATTGCATCCGCCGGTGAGCATGCCGATGCCCGCGGGCACGAAACGCGAGTGCGTAGGAAAACCTGAGCTCCCTGCGGGACTGGCCCAGAAAATCAATGCCGAGGCCCACGCCGAAGCGCTCGTTGATCAGCCCTTCGGGCACGCTGAAGCTCCGGGCAGAGACGGTGCGCAGGTTTCCGGCCATGCGCAGCAGCATGGCCCAGCCCTTCTCCCACCCCAGCTCCTGGAGAAGGCTCTCCACAATAAGATGGGTGGTGCCCGAGCGTGACGGCGTGGACATGGCAAGGTGCCCGTAATACACGGGGGCTGCCAGATCTTCCCAGTGTTTGGGGACGGGGATGCCTTCCCGCCTTAAATAGGCGGGGTTCCACATCCAGCCCACGCCGGAGAGGGCAAAGCCCATGACATAGCCGTCCAGGTCGTCGATGGGGATGCCGTCAATGGAAAGGGCAGGGTGACGCCTGCCCCCGGGCACGGGCTGAAGACGCCCCTCGGCCTTGAGGATGGCAAAAGCGTCCGTGGACGAAGACCAGAACACATCGAACCGGTGGGGGTTGTCCCGACGGATATCCACCAGGGCGGAGGTGGTCTTCTTGTTGCGGGTCATCACCTGGATGTCCGGGTATTTTTTTGAAAAGGCAGCGATAAAAGGCGCGTAGAACTCCGGGGGAAAGGAGGTGATAATATCAAGGTAGCGCTTCGGCGCCTCGGCAGCCGAGGCGTTGGCGGCAAAACACAGGATCACGGCGCAGAGAAGCGCACGCGCCGCGCAAAACCGCCGCATGATGGATGGGTGGGCCACACCGCAACCGGATTCAGGAGATGAACAACCGGAACAAGACATCAACGCTTCCCTTCTAGCCCTAAATAATCGTGAAATATTCGGGCTAACTGAATAATCCATAACACGCGCGCCGAAAAAGCACGCTGCAAAGAACAGGACAGTCCCAAAGGTACCCGGATAAGATGCCGTCACCCTTGGACATACAAAAAAAAACCGCCTTCACACCAAACAAAACCGATTCGTAACACGCAGGTCCCGGGAAAACAAGTTTATCCCGCCCCTGGCGGCCTTCAGGGCACCCTGTTTTATGGCGTCCTTAACTATTGCCCCCGGTGTTCCGATAGAAAGAACATAGCCCTGATATATCAGGAGTGGAATGCCTCCATATTCAAGGCAGCACAAGAGCACGATAACCGAAACAACGGAGACATGCATGAATTTGACCATCCGCAAGAAGATTATCGCCTCGTTCATGGGAGCTGTGATGTTCCCCCTACTTATCATCGTCGTGATCATGGGGGTCTCCCTCAGCCGACACGCCATCCGGTCCTATCACGCCAACAGCACAAAGCTCCTCCACCGCATTTCAGACCACTACGCATCCTTTCTCACCGAAGCCAAAGCCAACACACACATGCTGTCCGAGTCCCCGTTAAAAGAAGCGATCCATCCGGGCATGACGACCTATCTGAACAACACCGACCCGTGGGAGATCCGTCCTCCCGGGCCGGAGAGCCCGATGCGGCATTTTACAAGCTGGCCAGACTCATCCATGAAACCCACCCGAACTATATCGAGGTCTACCTTGCCACGAAGGACGGCGCCTTCATCACCTCCATCGACATTGCCATGGCCGCCGGGTATGACCCCAGGGTGCGTCCCTGGTACAAGGCACAGGCAGCCGAGCCCTCAACAGATTTAGTGTCCGAGGCCTTTCTCTCGTCAAACGGCGAAACCGTGGTGGCCATCACCTCGGCCATCAGGCGGGGAGGCGAGGTGGTGGGGGTCTCCTCCATCGAATGCTCATTAAAAGTGCTGACAAAACTCATCAATGACATCAAAATAGGAGAGACCGGGTATTTGATGCTGGTCCAGCCCAACGGGGTGATCCTTGCCAACGCCGACGATCCGGCCACCAACTTCAAGAAACTGTCCGAGCTTGGTTCACCGGGGTTTGCCACCCTTGGGACCATGGCCGAAGGCAACGCAGAGATCGCCGTGGGGGACACGGACTACAGGGCCGTGGTGCACACCATCCCCGGGGTCGGCTGGAAGGTGATCTCCATGATCGAGAACCGGGAAGTCATGGCCACCACCTACGGCCTCATCAAGGTGATCGCCGGGGTCGCCGCCTTCATGTTCCTGGTCTTCTGCGCCCTGGGCACCCTCATCGCCAACAGCATCGTCACCCCCATTCACCATGCCCGTGAGATGCTCAAGGACATTGCCGAAGGCGAGGGAGACCTGACCCGACGCCTCGACACCGGCACCCAAAATGAAATCGGCAGGCTCTCCAGGTGGTTCAACACCTTTGTGGGCAACCTGCAGAAGATCGTCACCGGGCTGGTCCGGAATTCACAGACCCTTGAAGGCGTCTCCCGGGGGCTCACGGAATCCGCCGAGGTGATGAACCAGACCATGTCCGCCACGGCCCAGCGCATCGACCGCATCGACGGCGAGGCCTCCGAGATCTCGGCCAACATGAACTCCATTGCCTCCGCCATGGAGCAGACCGCCACCAACACCAACATGGTGGCAAGTGCCGCCGAGGAGATGACCGCCACCATCAACGAGATTGCAGCCAACTCTGAAAAAGCCCGCCACACCTCCACCGAGGCCGTGGCCGAAGCGCAGCAGACCTCTGAACAAATGGACGCCCTGGGCCAGGCAGCCGAGGCCATCGGCAAGGTCACCCAGACCATCACCGAGATCTCGGAGCAGACCAACCTGCTGGCCCTGAACGCCACCATCGAGGCGGCCAGGGCAGGGGACGCGGGTAAGGGTTTTGCCGTTGTTGCCAACGAGATCAAGGAGCTGGCAGGCCAGACAGCCAGGGCCACCCAGGATATCAAGGAGCAGATCGGCGGGGTTCAGGCCACCACCCACGCCACGGCCAGGGGAATCACCAACGTGGTGGGCTCCATCAACCACGTCCATGAGACCATCAACTCCATTGCAACGGCCGTGGAAGAGCAGTCCGCAGCCACCAAGGAGATTGCCGGAAACGTGGTCCAGGCGTCGGTGGGGCTCCGGGAGATCAATGAAAACCTGGCACAGAGCTCGGACATCGTCTCCCACATGTCCGCTGGCATATCCGAGGTAAACGGGGCCGTTGCCCTGGCCTCACAGCACGCCGACGAGGTGGTCGGCCATGTGGACAGCCTGAACCGTGAGGTGGCCACCATCAATACGGTAACGGGCGCGTTCCGGGTCTGACCCCACCGCTTTTTCCGTTACGTATCCGGGCTGAGTCCCGGGGTGTTCCGTCCGCCCCGGGCTCCATTGCCATGCCGCGCCCCTTTGAAAAGGAGGACCATGCCACGCATCTCCGTCATCGTTCCCGTGCTGCGGGAACCCCACATCAAGGTGTTTCTGGACCGGCTTCGTGCCCGGTTCGGAGACGCCGTCCATGAGGTGGTTGTGGTGGACGGCGATCCCGGCGGGGAAAGCATTGCCACCCTTGAGGGCACCCATGCCGTCACCCTGACGGCAGGCGGTGGCAGGGGACCTCAGCTCAACGCAGGGGCCAGGGCGGCCACGGGAGAGATCCTTGTGTTTCTCCACGCCGACACCCGGCTCCCGGAGCGGGCCTTTGACCGCATCCGGGAGACCCTTTCCACCGGGCGCTATGTGGCCGGGGCCTTTACCCTGCGCTTTTCCGGGGACAAAAAAGCCTTTGCCCTGATTTCCCGGGCAGCGGGCCTGCGGTGCCGCCTCACGGGCATTCCCTACGGGGACCAGGCCATCTTCATGCATCGGGCCGACTTTTTCCGCCTGGGCGGGTTCCGGGAGATCCCCGTCATGGAAGACATCGAGCTGATGCGCCGCCTGCGGAAAAAAAAGGAGCGGGTCTGCATCCTGCCCGAGGCGGTGACCACCTCGCCCCGTCGCTGGGAAAAAGAGGGGGTGATCTACTCGCTGGTGCGGACCTGGCTGTCGCGCCGCATTCGTCGTGGCGAGCGTTCTGGCGCTGAACGCCTTGAAAGCACGGGCAACGCCGCACGCGCCCCTGTATCAACAGGGGAGACCAGCTAAGGCCTGGCATGATAACCATGCAGGGCCTTGATACTTTTTAAGTGGCGCGCTCGGCAGGATTCGAACCTGCGACCACCTGATTCGTAGTCAGGTACTCTATCCAGCTGAGCTACGAGCGCGCAAATGGGTTTTTCCGGTTTAAGATAAAAATGGCGCGCTTGGCAGGATTCGAACCTGCGACCACCTGATTCGTAGTCAGGTACTCTATCCAGCTGAGCTACAAGCGCACAAATGGGATTCAAAGGAGATAAAGTGGCTTCGCTGGGGCCGTCCCTTTGAAATGGCGCGCTCGGCAGGATTCGAACCTGCGACCACCTGATTCGTAGTCAGGTACTCTATCCAGCTGAGCTACGAGCGCACATAAAAACCGAAAAATATCTGCGGGATGCGAAACCCGCAAACAGGTAACTTTGAAATGGCGCGCTTGGCAGGATTCGAACCTGCGACCACCTGATTCGTAGTCAGGTACTCTATCCAGCTGAGCTACAAGCGCACAAGGGGACCAAAGAAAAAGCTTTGCGGTTGCGTTCGCAAAGCCCGTCTCTTTGAAGTGGCGCGCTCGGCAGGATTCGAACCTGCGACCACCTGATTCGTAGTCAGGTACTCTATCCAGCTGAGCTACGAGCGCGTCTCAAAGTTGGCTTTCTTTTAATCCAAAGCGCGTCGGCTTGTCAACGTGAAAGTTCCACTTTTTTGACGTCCAAAAACCGCGAAACATGCGTATGACAAGGGTTGAGCATGATATCAACCCCATAGCCCTCCCGATTTTTTTGACACAGGTTCCCTTTGGGGTGGTCCAGCCCCCCAAATCGGAAACATCGGCCCCGGCCAAGAAAGAAGGTGCACCCGTTGGCCCGATGGGGTATAGAGAGGCTTTTCATTCATTCACGGCGCCTGCGGGCGCATTTTTTCCACCAGACATCCGGGTGCCTGTCGGCGTTCGGGGACGGCTCCATGAAAAACGATACCTATTATATGGACATGGCCATTGAAGAGGCCAAAAAAGCTGGACAAAAAGGAGAGGTTCCTATAGGTTGCGTGATTGTGGCAGAAACCGGAGAAGTGATCTCTGCCGCCCATAACCTGACGATTTCCCTGTCGGACCCCACGGCCCATGCGGAAATCCTCGCCATACGGAAAGCCTCGAAAGAACTGAACAATTACAGGCTTCCCGGAATGAGCTTGTACGCCACCATCGAGCCCTGCATCATGTGCATGGGGGCCATTGTCCATGCGCGTTTTTCCCGTGTTGTCTTCGGGGCATGTGACGAGAAGTGGGGGGGAGCCGGTTCCCTGTACAACCTGGCCGACGACAGTCGGTTGAATCATTCCCTTGACGTTATCCCTTCGGTCTGTGCCGATGCCTGTCGCACGCTTATGCAGGATTTTTTCCGGCTCAGGCGCAGGGAACAGAAGGCGCGCAAAAAAAGCGCCCTTCAGCAAAACACGTAAGCATGGCACGTGAAGCGCGCCGGGCATCGTCCTCCATGTCATGCCAGGCAGTCGCTCACCGCCCATCAGTTATATATACGCTGGCATGGCGGGGGAGGCGTCCACCCTCCGCTTGTACCATCAAATGAAACGCATGGACGCATCAACTTTAATTTGCACACATGTCAAGGAGCATCTTGTGGGTAACTATGTGATTGTCGGAACACAGTGGGGTGATGAAGGAAAAGGGAAAATCGTAGACCTCCTTTCCGAACACGCCGATTACGTTGTCAGATTCCAGGGTGGGAACAATGCGGGACACACCATGGTTGTTGACGGAGAAAAATTCATCAGCCATCTCGTTCCCTCCGGCATCCTTCAGAAAAAGAAATGCTTCATCGGAAACGGAGTGGTCGTAGACCCCGAAGTGCTCCTCGAAGAGATTGCCTACTTGGGGGGCAAAGGGGTTGACGTCAGCCCCGAATATCTGCGCCTCTCCGATCGGGCCCAGGTGATCATGCCCTACCACAAGCGCATCGACCACGCCCGGGAGATCAAAAAAGGCGACGGCAAGATCGGCACCACCGGTCGCGGCATCGGCCCCTGCTACGAAGACAAGGCCTCCCGTGTGGGCATCCGCTTTCTGGATTTCCTCAACGCCGACGTTCTCCGCGCCAAGGTCACCGAAGCCTTGGAGGAGAAGAACTTCCTCCTGACCAACTACTTCGGCGAAGAGCCCGAAGATGTGGAAGCCACCATCGCCCACTGCCTCAAGCTGGCCGAGGAGCTGAAGCCCTACATCACCGACACCTCCGTTGAGATCAACACCGGCATGGACAAGGGCCAGCACGTGGTCTTCGAAGGTGCCCAGGGCACCCATCTCGACATCGACCACGGCACCTACCCCTTTGTCACTTCCTCCAACACCGTCTCCGGCAACGCCTGCGGCGGCGCCGGCGTTGGCCCGGGTAAAATCACCGGTGTCCTGGGGATCGTCAAGGCCTACACCACCCGTGTGGGTGCCGGTCCGTTCCCCTCCGAGCTGTTTGACGAGGTGGGCTCCTACATGCAGGAGAAGGGCGCAGAGTTCGGCGCCACTACCGGTCGTCGCCGTCGCTGCGGCTGGTTCGACATGGTGGTCCTGAGAAACGCCGTCCGCCTGAACGGCCTCACCGGCCTGGTCATCACCAAGCTTGACGTCCTCGGGGGACTTAAGGAGCTGAAGCTCTGCACCGGGTACGAATACAAGGGCGAAGTGATCACCGATTTCCCCGCCGACCTCGATGCCTTGGACAACTGCACCCAGGTCTGCGAGACCCTTCCCGGCTGGGACGAGGACATCTCCGGCGTGCGTTCCTACGACGATCTCCCTGAGAATGCCAAGGCTTATCTCAAGCGCATCGAAGAGCTGGCCGGAACCCCCGTGGATGTTGTTTCCGTGGGCCCCGGCCGTGAGGAAACCATCGTTCTAAAAAAACACTTCTGATCCCTTTTTTGGGTTTGACATTTGGCACGCGTTTCGGTAGAAGTGTGTCCGTAAAACAAACGGGATGTGGCTCAGTCTGGTAGAGCACTGCGTTCGGGACGCAGGGGTCGGAGGTTCGAATCCTCTCATCCCGACCAAAAAAGATATAAAAGGGGACATCGTTTAAACACGATGTCCCCTTTTTTTATTCCCCCGTCGCAAGCCCAACCAATAGAGCGTCAAAACTGCCACCCACGCTCTTCTGCTATCCCCCCCCTCGGCAAAACCCCTCAAATGGGCCCCACGGCTTTCAGAAACAGTGGACTCACCCCGCAACACCACCATGATTGCCACAGCCTCAAAAAACGCATTTTTTGGCCCATCCGCCAACAGGGGAGGGGACGCGTGCCACGGTTGATTTCGTATTGAGCACAGCTGCTATTTTCCAAGAGGGGCAAGAGAGATGACACGGCCCCGTAAAACCAACGCAGGCAGAGGAAGGGTAGGGTGCGGCTCCCGCACCAGTCAGCGTCCCAAAAGCCGCTCCAGCATCCTTGCAAAGCAAATCGCGACGAACACCAAAAAGCAAAGGGCAAGGACACTCCCCACGCAAAACGATGCCCCCATGGAAGGACGGTCATGCCGGACATATGGCATGTTGCGATACCACACAAGGGAACAAAAAAAGACGACCGCGATCTGTGGCATCAAAAAAGCATGACAACATGCGAAATGAATTGCTCTCAAGGTGAGCATCAGCTAAAGCTAATTATCGAACATTGTAGCAAAGATTTTGCCCCTGCCGTTTTATTACGCCCCTCACCCTGAATGAAAAGGCCTACGATGAAATTGAAACTCAGAGCATTTAGCCTGCTAATTTTATGGTTTCTCGCACCGGTTATGGCATCGGCGGCTCCGGAGACAACCGCAGAGTATCAAAAAATGATCACAGAATGGTCCGACGACATTTCAAAGGGGCGCAATCTTTCGTGTGCCTACTATCAACGTGGGCTCGCTCACCTGAAGCACCAGGAATTTAAGAAGGCAATTGGGGACTTCCAGAACGCTCGTCAACTAGAACCCATCATCTGCCATAATAAAAAGGGCGCATACGGAATAAATGTAGGTAATACTCATTACCTTGAGGGAATATGCTGGTATGAGCTCAATACGTTCGATCAAGCTATTTCCCGTTTTGATAACGCAGTGGCAACAGATGGGTACATCGTGTCCAGAACCCTCTACTATCTCATGGGAAAGTCATACGGGTATCAATCAAAATTTAAGGACGCCATTTCAGCGTATGATAAGGCCATCGCCCTCGACCCGAAATACGCTGAGGCCTATCACGCAAGGGGTCTGATGTACGGCCGTCTGGGGCTCAAAGACAAGAAGAGGCAAGACAAATCCTACGCACGATATCTTGATCCTGATTTGACATCGGAAAGAGACTGGGCCATTGTTTCGGGGCTGGCATTCGCCTTCGGTGTATTTTTGCTTCTCTTTCTGTTACTTCGAACCATATCCAACATGCTTTTTAAGGTGCCGGAACCCGTTCTTCTTAAAGGACGCCCCAGCTATCCAGCGAGCCTTCTTTTCATTACCACACTGTCTTCCATGCTCTACTTTTCGTGGCTCGGCTACCTTTCGCCGGCAGCGAAGGCCCATGTACCGGATCCCCAGCCCTATCCTGGCAGCCACGTCTTTTTGGCCCTCTCTTTGGCGGCGGGTGTCGGATATATACACCTCATCATGAAACAATTCGCGCTGACCAAGACCAGCCTTTATGTACGCTCCATGTTTGGATTTGGAAAAGTGAGGCGGATTAAACTGTCCCAAATCCGGGATATCAACACAGTAATGGTCCCTCAATGTCCAGACTTTATACAATTGGATCTAAAAACCGGAAAAAAGCATCGAATCCAATGCCTTCATGATGTGCATGGGCTTGTTGACCGGATAAAGCCATTGCTTCACGCAAGCGATACAGCCCAGGTTGGCCATTGACAATTGAGACGCCTTTTTTTGAAGGGCCGTTTTATCTTTAGCAAAATCATATGCCTGATCCCGGACTGAAAGAGGAGGGATGTCAGTTATCAAGACGCGACCTAATTTTCTCAGTAGGCCGTTCAAACAGAAAAGGCTCGGAAAAATGCGCACGTCACCTTCGGCAGACAGGCTGAGGAGAAAGCCCCTCTCAAGCGCGCCTGAAAGCGGAGATGCCGACGTATAACTCTGAGTTGGGAGGGGCTGCAGGGCAGCCCCGGTCTTTAGGGTATTGCCTCCCTATGGGTGGAAGCCTGGGCTTATTGGTTCTTCACGCAGGTTACTCCGTTGCCAGAAAGCCTTCATGGAAGGTGACCGTACCCCGGGGCACGCTGTGGGCAAGGGGCATGGCCATGAACACGTCCGGGGGGACCCCTTCAACGATCAGATCCGGAGGATTTCGGAACCCGTGTTTTTTGTAGTATCCCGGATCACCCACCAACACACAGCCTTTGGCACCCATAGCCTTGAGCCGCTTGACGCCTTCCCGGATGAGAGCCCCCCCGATTCCCTGTCTCTGGTGCCCGGGGAGTACGGAGATGGGCCCGAGGCCGAACCAGGCTTCGGTGCCATCGGAAATGGTGACAGGGGAGAAGGCCACGTGGCCCACCACCTGCCCATCCATCTCCGCAACAAGGGAAAGGGTCAAAGCGCCTGCCTTTCGAAGGGCATGGAGGATGTAGTGTTCTGTCTGGTTGCTTACCTTGAGATGCATGAAAGCCGCCACCGTCACGCACGTGATGGCAACGATATCATCCGGGGTTTCTTCACGAAGGGCCAGGCCTGTATTCGATGATATGAATTGAGGCCCGGCTTCTTTTCCGAACAGGGATGTTTGTTTTGCCTGTAAAGGCCTGGTGTCGTTTTTCATGTGATATCCAATTGTTCTGGCGGCTCGCCCACGGCGCATGATAGGCGCAGGGGAACCGCTGTGAAACGTAATGTGTTCTGTGCTTCTTGGTGTTTGGATATCGTTGCCGGAACGGCAGGTGCACTTGGTGCGGGGAATGAAGAGGGAGCGTGTCAGATGTGACGCTTAAACAAAGCGCCTGACAATACAGCGTGGCGGACGGGGAGTCACCCCGGGCCGAAAGGACCCTGGCTTCATTCGCTACCGAAGGGCAACGAACCAAACAAGCTCTCGTGTGATGATGTCCATAGGTAACATTTACTCCTTTCCGGCAATGCCGACGTTCATGGTTAACAGGGAAAGACAGGGGATAGAATTACGCCTTGAAATAAAAAATGTCAAGGCGTTGATAATGCTTTTATGAGGTTTCTTGGAAAGATTGGGCCGGTTTCCATTGCCCCTTGTCTTCGTACGAGGGTTCGCCAGGAAATGGATCCCGCTCAAGCCATGCCCCCTTCATATATCTAAACTTAGAATAGTCATGGGTTTTAAGGATGTATCAATGTCAAATTCAAAGCAAGCCGATAAGAAATGGTTGCAGGCCCGAAAAAAAGAATGGAAGTCTGTAAGCAAGGCTCTTAGAAGTTCACGCATAGTTGATAGAGATCAGATAGCCTACATTAAAGATTACTTTTTTACAGGGGTAGAACCAGAGAGCGGGGATTGGTTATTTGCAACACGGCTTAAGCTTTTTGAGAAGCTGTGGTTTCATCCGGATCAAAGTGAAGAAAATTGGAAGCAATTGATCGGCCAAACAGATTGCAGAGATTTTGTAGAATCAAAAAACATGTTTAAATCTTTTGATGAAGGCGAATTCGATGTGATGAATGGTCTACAGCTGAGAATGCTTCGTGTGTTTTGCGATGTTGATGGTGATGAACCAATGGTCATTTTTAAGGGTGAAAAAATCTATTTATACGCGAGACGAGGCTTTTTTATTCAATGGGCTCACACTATGGGTGACTGGCTCACCGGATGGTGCTCCAACCCATCGTACCATTTTCAATTTATGACGCACTTAGGCTTTAAGAGTTATGCATATCATGATCACGACGACGATCCTCTTATCGACTCAGATGGGCGTATCACAAGATTATTTTATGAATCAATTCTTTTCCCAGTGCGCTAAGCATAGACCGGTGGGGATGCCGGGCGAAGAAACCCCTCAAAAGCTGTGGGTTGAATCATTTCGTGATTTTCTGAACAATCAGGCGTTGCCGCCTGTTATGGATCAGCTGTGGAAACGAATGTCGACACGCGAAGGGCGAAGCAGTTATTGGGTGGATGATCTCGCGCCCTGGTACAGTTTAGTTACAAACCAAGGAAAGTGGACGAGAAACTTATTCGGATCTGGAAGATCGGGGTTTTTTAACGTTGACGGTTCATGGTGATCAGCTTCACCCTGATTTCATAAAAACAGCAGTTCTGGTGTATAAAGAGCTGGGGTTTACTGAGTCAGACTTCGCATCACATGAGGTGAAGGTCGTTGAACTTGGTAAGCACTTGACACCAGAGATAAAAGAACGCCTTGGGTATAATCATGAAGACGCTATTCCCGGGTATCTGTATCGAATCATCACGACCTCTGATTATGTGGACAGTGATGATGCGATTATTCCGGTTGATTGTATTATGCCGGTGCCCAAGTCAACGTCCAGTATGCCGGAAGACACTCCGATTTTCTTTTTATTGCCTCGACCTGAAAAAGCATACAATCCCAACTCGGCAGTTGCTTACAGGTTGAATATTCGGTTGATGCGTCGGGTGTTCAAGCATAAGACAGGGCATGATCTCCTTATTTATTTTGACTATCGGGGTAGAGTTGACCGATACGATAAAATGAATCCTTTTTATAACGTTAAATACCATCCTTTCATAAATGCAAGGCGTGCATTTCCCATTAGATCTGAAATTGATTTTCCGGAGTGGGCAGGGGCACCATTGCCCCCGTTGTTCTAAATTGACGTTAAAGGGGGACTATGTCTGATACCTATTTTTATTTAAAGGCCGAATTCAGCGATAAAAAATATCGGGATAAAGCGATTGATTTCTTGGATGATGAGGGGCAGACGGACGAGGATGAGGTCGAAGAACCATTTCGAAATATATTCCCTCTCATTGACGACGTGGAGCCTCCCCTTGATATGAGGTCTGTTGGTGAAAATGAGCTTTGGGCATATTTTGAGCTTTTTGCTGATGGAATTATTACAGCTCAATTCATTATGCTGACCGTGAAAAAAACCGGTGCTGCTAAAGTTTATGGAATGTTTGGTGACTTGGATGGGAATGAAGCTTATTGGACGGTTGAAGGGAGTAAGTTGATGACCATGTATACATTGGACGAGGATGAATCAATAGACCAAATGCTTTTGGAACTTGAAGACGAAGCGAAGCTTGAAACAATTATTCCCATGTATCGTAGGTCTGGGCCGGGAAGAAGATATGTATTAGAAAGAGGCAGAAAGGGAAGGGGCCAGCACGCCCTTGAGTTTCCATGGGGCATGATTACCTATCAGGGAAGGGTAGACCTATATATCTGACAAAGTATAAAAATGGGGCGTTTTACCATATGAGAACCCGAGGCAAAGTGCGAAAGACATCTATTAAGATGTAACCGGGACCGAGGGAAAGCCTCCACCACACCGTTTATCTGTAAGGCGCTTGAGAGTTCGGTTTCAAGGCCGAGGCCGGTGCGGAAGAAGGGGTCGCGTCTTGACATTGGACATTCTGTCAAATCCCTTTCGGTTTAGCACTATATGCCACAGCAGGCCCCATTATCTGGTTTGTAGGGCTCTTGCCCTATAACCAGATCGGCCTCAAGCCACCGACTAATTAACCGAATGAGTAGGGGTTGTTTCAAATGTCAAGACGCGACCCCTTTCCACACGCCAAATCAGTTTGTCAAAGCTGTCTGGCTATGGCGCACTCTTTACAAAAGTGGCACAATTTGAATGAAGTATGGCGCGGTGTGCTATTTATGGCGTCGCCCTGTTCCCCTATGATTGATCCAAAAAGCAGCACGCCTGACACAGGCGCAAACCAAAGTACATACAGGGAGATAATCATGGGAAACACAGCATTGATTACCGGCGCATCGAGCGGTATTGGAACCGAGCTGGCACGATATCATGCATCAAAAGGCGGCGACGTCGTCCTGGTTGCACGACGAGAAAACAAACTCAACGACCTCAAGGCGGAGCTGGAGAGAACCTGCGGCATCACTGCCACGGTGATCGCTGCCGACCTGGCCGAACCGGACGCAGCAGAAAAAATCTTTGCCGCCACCGAAGCAGCTGGCCTTGTCATTGATGTTCTTATCAACAACGCCGGGTTCGGCGGGCATGGAAAATTCCACGAGCGGAATCTTACAAAGGACCAGGCCATGATGCAGGTCAACATGGTCTCCCTGGTGAATCTGACCCACCTCTACCTCCAGGGCATGGTGAAACGAAACAGGGGGAACATCCTCCACGTGGCCTCAACAGCCGGATTCATGCCGGGACCGCTGCAGGCGGTCTATTACGCCACGAAATCCTTTGTGGTCTCCTTCTCCCAGGCCATTGCCGAGGAACTCCACGGGACCGGAGTCACCTCAACAGCCCTCTGTCCCGGCGCTGTTGCCACCGACTTCGTCAAGGCAGGCGATCTTGACGGCCTCGATATCTGGAACAAGGCCCCCACCCCTGATACCGTTGCCAAGTGTGGCTACGAAGCAATGCAGAATGGCGAGCTCATCAAAATCAATGAAGCAGGCCCCTAAAATTCACCTACAACTGGATTGTTATTCCCTTCCTGCCGAGGAAACTGGTGCTGAAATTTCCCGGAAGGCCATGGAAAAAAAATGAGCGTAACGATGGATCGGGATGCCTCAGGCGGCCAGGTGGGTTGACTGGGTGGAGGCTCTTGGAAAGCTGATGGCGAATACCTGAACGCTGTCTTCATCGGAACGGTTTTGAATCACCCCAGGGTTGGTTAGTCACAGGCGCAGCCCGTAAGCAAATGCGCAGGGGCTGCGTCACGGAGGTAAAAAAAATGAAAAAAGCATCCCGATTTGTTGTGCAACGCGGCTGGAAAATCATGCTTGCGGACATGGGGCTCAACACGGCCCATGTGCTTGCCTTGGCGGGCTTGCCCGCGGATCTTTTTTCGCGGAAGGATGCTGCATTGAGCCCGGCTGATTATTTCAGGCTCTGGGAGGGGCTGGAACAAATAGCCGGGCCCGAGGAGCTTCCGCTGATGGTGGGGCGGGCCATTTCGGTGGAGTCCTTTGATCCCGCGATCTTCGCAAGCCTTTGCAGCCCGAACATGAACACGGCCCTGCAGCGGCTGGCCAGGTTCAAGCCCCTTATCGGCCCCATGACCATTGACGTGAAGATTGGAAGAGAGGTGACCTGTGCCACCCTGGATTGCTATGGCTACACCCACCGTATACCGCGATCCCTGGGAGCTGCAGAACTGGTGTTTTTCACACAGCTGATTCGCCTTGCAACGCGGGAACGGATTGTTCCCACTGTTTTAGAGTTACCTGAGCTTCCGGAGAACAGCACCCCCTACACCGAGTATTTCGAAAATCCGATCCGGCAGGGCAAAGCGATCCGCATCGGGTTTTCTGCGGCCGATGCGGGCCGTCCCTTTCTCACGGAAGATGCTTCCATGTGGAATTTTTTCGAGACGGAGCTGAAACAGAGGCTTTCCGACCTGGAGGCCGAAACAACCTTCAGCCAGCGGGTGAAGAGCGCCCTGCTCGAAATGCTCCCCAGCGGCGAAAGCACCATTGAAGAGGCCGCCCGAAGGCTGGCGGTGAGCAAACGCACCCTGCAGAGGCAGTTGAGCCGGGAGTCTTCGAGTTATCAGGAGGTCTTGAACATCACGCGGGAAGCCCTGGCCAAGCATTACCTCTCCCGCTCTGCCATTTCTCCGCCCGAAATATCCTTCCTGCTGGGCTATCAGGACAGCAATTCGTTTTTAAGGGCTTTCAAAGGCTGGACAGGAGCAACGCCGGGGGAGTACCGAAATGAGCACTTCCAAGCCGATCAATTGCATTGATTTCGAGGTTGGGGCTGTCAGGGCTCACCTCGGGACGGGCAGTTGTCGTTGAACCGGTTGGTGCAAACCTGGGAGCTCAGCAAACGGTTGGTTGCCGGTGGCCTGAGACTCATCCCTCCAAGACGAGGAATTAGAAGAAGGGGTCGGAAGAAGGAGTCGCGTCTTGACATTGGACATTCTGTCAAACCCCTTCCGGTTTAGCACTATATGCCACAGCAGACCCCATTATCTGGTTTGTGGGGCTCTTGCCCTATAACCAAATCGGCCTCAGGCCACCGACTAATTAACCGAAAGAGTAGGGGGTTGTGTCAAATGTCAAGACGCGATCCCTTTGCACGGACAACGATGCAACACTCACCACCAGTACCGACCAGTCTACCGAGTCGAGTGCATGGAAGGCGATTGCTGCACCTGACGGAGGCCTGATTGCCCCGGGTACAGCTGGCACTCTCAAGTATGACTCAGTCGACACGGGCACCGCGGGCAAAATCGGTCCTGCGAAACCCACCGATGAAATCACCCATATAAACTCGCCTAACGGCTATACATATGGCCTCTTCGAATCATTGGAAACAAAAGAAGGTGTGACCGTACCGGACATCATGAAGCACCTGCTGCTTGCCCCGGTTGATGGCGAATTAGGTGAGGACGGGGTGTGGATAAAAAACTACGGTGAGCGAATGACACTTCGAGGTGGTGCCTGGAGCTTCAGGGCCTCGGCCGGTTTATTCTCACTGTCCTTATATTCTTCCCGTACGTGCACTCTAATATTGGTTTTCGTCCGGCTTTTGTTTTGTAGCACGGCCCGGCCGGAGGTGTGAAAGATACACCCCGGCTGCCCAAATCAAATTACGGATTTGTTACGATAAAGTGTCTTACCTTTTTGTAGCTATCTTTTAAAACCTTTGGCACGATACTTAAAAGTACATTTTGTCCCAAACTAATAGCCTCTTTTACGCCTTTTTTGTCGCTATAACTCCACAAACTTGGATCTGATGTTTTAGAGCAATGCTTAATTAAGTCCTCAACAAAGCTACGAACTGATGTGAATGCACCATCTTTCTGCATTTGTTCAAGGTTGAATACCGTTTTATATCTTATATTTAATTGATCATCATTTGAAGGGTTTACTTTGAATAATGCCGCTCCATTTGTCCGCTATATTCCCATCTTATCTTACTTTCAAATTCTTTAACCGCTAAAACCAATGCACTGTCACTATAAAACCATTGGTTATTATTGACCTTTATTACAGGCTGTTTGTCTGGGTAATCGTCCTCTTGCCAATACGCACCATAACCACAACAAAAAAAATTTATGTATTCCTCTGATCTTATATGAAAATACGGAATAAAACTGAGAATTTCTTTTTGACAAAACTCAGAATTAGGATTGCAAAATAGGACACCTACTAGTGATGTTTTTTTAGTGGATTTGTTTATTTCGTGTGCAGCATTTTTACCAACAGGCTTCGCTGAATCGAAAAATGTCATGCGCATGGAAGTTTTGTTGAAGCTATCATTAACTCTTTTTACAATATCTTCGAATTTAATTGCCGGAACCATACTTACCTCTTCGTATACATATTTGAGTTTAGAAGCCTCCGAAACGAACGAGAGGATAGTGGCTTGACTTATCAAATTATCTAAAAGATTAACTTTTATCTCATAATTCTTTGCATAAATCGAGGCCTGTTATTCATCAAAAACTCAAGATCATCTGGAGTAGGATTTTGTGGCATGTTCAACAAATCATATGTCATTTTCCCTCTGACGAATTTTGAAATTTGTACATTAAACAAACTACCAGCAAGAGACTTACGTCCCTGATTACCAACAATTTGTAAAATGCCCACCTCTAATAAGCCAGAGACAACAGCATCATCAATTGGGAGTTGAATGGTATTTTGACCTTGCAAAAAAAACTCTCTTAATACCCCTTTTTCAAAATCGTCCAATCAAGATAATCGTTCGGCTGAATATTTTTTTAATTTAATTTCGTAATATTTGTTTTTAATAAAATTTTTGGATCTACAAAAAGAACAACGAAGCAAGCGAAAAAAATTGCCAAAATATATTTTATTGGTAGTTTCAGAGTTTCTATAATTTTGGTAATCCATTCCATTGATTCACCTAAACTAATTTGAAGATTGAGTTCTGACACTGCGGGGAGGTCTTACTACGATTTATTAGTCTTCGGTTTCATATATATAAGTGCCATATTCAATAGGGTTGTGGAGTTCATTAGGGTGATAATAGTTCACTATATTTTCAGGTGGTACAGGTACTTTTAAGTCAAATGCAAAATCAACCTCGTATGAAATTTCATTGTCATAGATGGCATTATTAATTTCTTTAACCAAGCCTTCTAAAGAAGATTCATCACAAAATGAAACCGGTAAATCTATTTCAAAAACTGTCGGCCTTCCAACACTTTTTAAAAATTGTTTCGATATTCGAGGATATTTAGAATTTAATAACCCGACTAACCCGAGAAGACACTCACTACCATAAATAGCGTAATGAGCGCAGTCACTTATCATGAATCTATCATCGATAGCCAAGCAAACACCTGGGCTCAACAATTTATGATTATGCTCTTCAATTGTTGTCTGAATATCGTGATCTGAAATTTCAATACCTAAATAGTTATTTACATTATCTTTCAAAATTTGGATTAAGCTATGTGTGTCAAAGAGTAAAATACCCTGCTCCATATAGCTTGAAACTTCTATCGGTCGACAAAGGTGGTAAGTTTTAATATGTGTGAATGATTTTAAAAAAAAATTTGTATACGAATAAGCATCAGAGTGAAAGTCAAGATACTCCGTTCCATAATTATTTGGCCATGTTTCTTTATGTTTCCAACAAAACACTTGCTTCATGATTCACCATGGTAAAACTGTAAGGAACCGGAGCTTAGGTGCTGTATTGTTGTGGAATCGGCCCCTTTCCAGTGGATAGTTAAGTTTTTTTTCGTAATTTTACAGACGTATCTAATTCTCTTTTTAATTTCCTAGCACACTCTAAGCCCTGGGGTGTCAGTTCCCAAACACCTCTTCCGGCCTGAGTAGCTGATTTGACGTAATTATGATGAAGTTTTGCGCGCTCTTTGGACCAAGCAATATCATGTTTCCAGCGTTCGATATTGTTAGCAACCCTTTCTTGGTATACAGTTTTTGAAAACTCTAAATAAAGCCATTCGTACATTCGTTCATCGACAGCACTCTTTAGAGCTTTGCCACCAAAAGAATATATTGCAAGAACTAAAAAGGGGATAAGGTCATCTTGAGAAAGAGTCTTTCCTTTTAATAGCCTTCTTACATAATACATTTGCTTTTCCATTTGGTTGTTAATAATCAGTAGCAGTATTAACAAGATAAGGCCAATTAATTCAGAATAGAGAGAGAATACAATAGTGTTTGATTACGATATTTTTTTAAACGACAAACTTGCGGCTTGGCCTGAGTTAAGATTTAGTCAAAATTCAATCGAGCAAACATAACTACTGTTAATATACTTCGCAAATTCAGATACATCATTTATAAGATTTTCGATTTCAATTTTTTGAATGGATACTTTAATCCCCTCTTTTGTTTTCCCCCCCCTATGAACAAGGTCGTGTCTTTTATGAGTTGCTCGTACTAAGCTCCCAATGTTTTCAGGAAAATCTATATTCAGTGTGTTCTTGAACATTGGCTTTAATTTAGGTAGATTGTGCCATAGTAAATTAATAAGGTACTCTTTAACACTCTCTTGCAGTGATTCTTTTTTCTTGAAAATTTCTGATAAGGAAAATTTTTGATTCTTAAATTCTGAACTATTTTCAACGAATTTTCTGAGGTACTCATCTTCCGATTCAACTTTTCCAATGAAAAATTCAGACAAATAGGCTTCAAGCGATGTAATCACGTTTACGTAAATCATTTGAAAGAAGGTTTCTTCCACGGATTTAGCAACTTCTACCGAAAGAAGAGTTTTTAAATTTTCCATCGAAGTATTTAAACTTTGTAGTGCATTTTCACTTTTCCCTACGTAATCATATAGATAGTCATCATAAAACTCTCGAGTAGGAATAGCAGACCACTCTGGGCAATCTACAGAAAGATCATCGCCAAGTTTGATTATTAACTCCTCATCGACCACTTGACCAAACTCCGAGAATAATTCGTCGTGAGCTTCATAGGGGCCACCATAAATAAATTGATACCCACCGTCCCTCCCATCATATGGGCACTCATGGACTGGGTCTTGAAACTTAGATAAAAACCATTCACGCATTACGTCTATCTGAAATTCAGGACCTTTTTCTTTAAGAGACCCCCCTGAAATAAGTCTGTATTCTTCTGGAATATTATATAGCGACATTGTACCTCCAAAGATTTAATAACCGGCGTTGCAAAGCTGTGCTGCGAAAAAATGAGCCGCTCAGCTTTACAACGTTTGAGTTAATCCTACCGAGACACGCCCTCAACCAAGCCATTGACATCATTGGCCAAATTCTTAAAAACCTCTTTGAATTTTTCTCGATTTTCTTGCATCGTTTTCAAAATTACACCAGTTTGTTCAAATTGATCGTCTGTCAGTGCAAAAATTGGAACATTGTATTTTTGAGACTGAGCTATCAGCGAGTTAAAATCAGAAATATTGGCTAAATTAAATGGTTCATCACCTCCAACATTATCTCTGAATGTAGACGAATCAACCGTCATGTTGAGTGGCTCCAAAGCTGGAATCAGTTCGTCTCTTACTGTTGATTTTATAATATCTATCCAACGCTGAAACGACTTTGCTGGAGCACCACCCCGCGGGCGGTATCGTTGTGATATGAACCCAAGAAATTTTGGTGGATTTTCGGGAAATGCGTAGTCTACACCACTTTCTCTAAAGGATGTAATCTCTTTATTCCATCTTGGAATTACGTTTGATAATGATTTAATGGCTTGAGCGCAAAAAAAGTCTGGAGATGTTGGGACAATAAAATAATCACTCGCCATAAGTAAGCACTGGTTGAGCGCCCCCACACTGGGGCTCATGTCAATTATAACGTAATCAAATTCATGCGTGATACCTGTGATTTTGAAAAGTTCACAAACACTTCCTGGAATATTTTTGATTGCAGGAATAGCGTGGCTAGTTGTTAATGCAACACTAATTTGAGTCTCAAATTCCGATAGCATCAAATTACCACAGTAAAGAAACAAATTTTCGTTTGAAGTCTGGACAGGATTGCCAGGTGCTAAGCCTGATAAACTACCTGACATTATGGGTGATAGTCCTGAAGCAATATCACACCCTGGATTGCCTTTATAAAACTCTTCGATATCTTCAACGTCATTGTAATCAAGAACCAATGCCGTTAGGTTACATTGAGGATCAGCATCCACAATCAGAGTTTTATGGCCTTGTTCTGCAAGCATCCAACCAAGATTAAAAGCGGTTGTTGTTTTGCTAACACCACCTTTGTGATTAAATAGTGATATTACTTTCAATTCAAACTCCTTATTTTGTCTATACAGTTGGGGTAACTCACTGTTTTAAAAAAAATCACAAAATTCTATTAAGCTACTTTGAAAGAGCTTTTTCCCAAAACTTTATTACGTTTCTAATTATTTCTGAGGCATTAACGCTTGTAGACCCAACCTCCAGTTGTTCAAACTTACAAGGAAACGATACTGGGAATGCTGCTGTTGTAGAAATTTTCACAAAGCATTCTTTCTTTTTACAGTGTTTTGCATGGTTGCAAAATAAACGTATCATTCTAAGTTGCTGATCGATCTGATCCAATTTACTTTCATCGAAGACAAATTTACCTTCTTCTCCTTTCATAATATCATTTTTATTCTTCCCAAGAGTCCTTATATCCTCGGAAACATTTTCTGAATTAGCAAGCCATTCAGGTAACGCGTTTAAGGAGAGAAGACAATTTGCTAAGTCATATACATTACTTGTTTTCTCAAAATTCATAAAGTCATATTTGGCTTTGAGCAACCAATCTTCATAAGTTTGCAACGTTGGAATTGGTAAAATATCTCTCATTAGCACCTCGGGCTTAACAAGCAGTATTAGGGTAAGACAGCCAGACACCCTCTAAAATTCGTCATTTTCTATAAACGGAACATATTCATATTCTAGAACATATAACTATTGCTTCGATTGAAACTCACCCCAAAATATTGCAAATTATGCCAGCGATATAGTCAATGTCAATTCAGATATTTATCATTGCTGACTCAAATCCTTACTCCTTGATTCACATAAATGCAAGAGCGGATGTGAACCATTATGATTTAAGGGTTCACATTACTTCAAGACGCTATGACTATAGAATAGCTCTGGAAGAGGGCTTTTGGGCCAACTGGTTACACCATGCCCTATGATATAGTGCCAAATGGAAAACCCAGAAGATGAATAACCTGCTGTAAGTTTGTCCATATTGATAATAGATAGTCCTATGGCTTTATTTAGAGCCGAAGTAAATCTCTCAAGACAAGTTTTCCACTGGTCACTGCCAACATGTGGACTTCCTGCATTTTGAACATGACGTCTTTCCGGTGTTGCCGCACAGCCCCCTTGATAATCTCTGAGCCGTAAAAGACCTGCACTGAAGGTGAAGACATTTATATACAAAGAGAGACTGACGGCCCAATGTAACAGTTTGCACAAGATACGTGGTCAAGGTTCCGTTAATATTCATAACACCCTGATTTCATTTATCCCATTTTTATATATGGATTTTTAGGACATAACCATTCTTCACCAAGCATAGAACCATCGTGTACCATTGTTTTTTATGTATTGATAACAAATTCTGTTTCTTTTTTATACAGTTGTTCATTACAGATATGGGTGGTCAATTCGAATGAAAAGTAACAGCGAACCATAATGACTGATTATATGAACTTTTATACATTGGAATATAGATTCGAATCCCCCCACCCCGACCCCCAAAATAAAAAAGGGAACATCGCATCAAAGCGACGTCCCCTTTTTTATTACCTCATCAAAACACGCCATCGTTACTCGACGCTCAAATATGGGTCATTATCACCACCGATTTCTACCATCTATATGCCACATTCAACCCCGCCCCCCACTCGTACCCGTTGCTTGTGAGGACATACATGCCTCCGCCGCTTACCTGCAAGGCGCTTGAGAGGTCGGTTTCAAGGCCGAGGCCCGTGATCAGCACATGCTCCCCGCGATTTTGTCCGACAAAGGGGAGGGTGGTTTCCGGGTGGGATGCCAGGGCGGCGTCAATGGTGTGGTGGCTGTTTTTGTTGGCATACCAGTCGTGCTCATAGCCCACGAAAGCAAGGGGATGAAGGCCCATTTGGCTTGTGATGCTCTTAAAACGTGCCTGGACTCCGGCAGAGGTGACAATGGACTGGGCATCGGCTGAGTCCACCTGCAGGCTGAGGTCCGGGTTGCCTGATTCAGTGAACGATTCCTGATAATAATAGGCGTAGAGAAGGCCGAGTTCAGGGGAGAGGGTTACCCAATCGGTTGGTTGCCAGGGCAGGCGAGCCTTGAGCCCGGCGTAGAGGCTGTGGCTGTCAAAATCTGCTTCGGGCGTGTCTGTGGTGTTGCCCAGGGTCACAGATCGCTCGGAGTTGTGGCGTCCGTAGGCATATCCGATCAATCCGCTGATATCGATGCGTGAGGCCGTCTTTTTGTTCAGGTACGCGCCGAGCTGGTAGATATCGCTTTCAAAATCCTGCCAGGCGGCATCATGCTCATCCATCTTCTGGGTTCCATACGAAAGATACACGCCTAAGGCGGCGTCCTCACTCTGCGTAAGATCCGTGCCCACAACCAGGCCGAATAAATCGTAATTGAAATCGCCGAGGCCGTTGTCTCCGTCGATGTCACCACGCACATAACCGGCATCGGCCCAAAATCGTTTGCGGGTGGTGACGTCACTGGTCTCCAGGCCTTGGCCGGTTGCAATGCGGCTGCCTTGGAAGGCATGGTTTAAGACCGTGTTCATGGTCATATCCATGTGCTCCAGGGCCACCGTCATATACGAGGAGTAGGGCTCTGCATGGATGGAATCCATGTGACTGGCTACTTGCGCGTTGGTGAGGGCGTCCAGGGCCTGATTGATGGTGGCGTTGCCTGCCAGGCTGGCGTTTACCAGCAGATTAGCGGAACCGGAGTGGTTTGCCGTCTGGATTGCAGGGTGGGTCGTCAGGGTCGAGACCGGTTGCCTGGCGGCTGTCAGGGTGAGATCCGGTTTTCCGTTTGTGTTTTTGTCTCCCACGGTAAAATCGATCAACGCAGGGATGGTGCCGTCCTCCACAAGGGGAAGGTTGGAGCCGGTCTGCAGGGTCCCTGCGCCGCCGTTGCTGGCAATGAGCGTAAATTCCTTGCTGTCCATGGCGCTGGCTGTCAATGGCTTTAATGTGGCCACCTTCACCTCTCCGATGGTGGTGAGATCCACGTCGCCGTCTCCGTAATGCAGAACATCGTTGGCCGCCACGCCGCCGTTGACATCAAGGGTCGCCCAAAACTTACCGCCGGTGGACCGAATAAGGGGTTCTGACGGTCCAAAAGCCAGCTGGTTATTGATTGTTGCAGAGTGCAGGCTGGTGTAGGAGGGGCCCACCCAGAGAAGGCCGTCGTCATACACAGTGAGGCTACCGGTCCCGGCAAGGGTCCCGTGGGCATGGTATTCGCCGAAAACACCGATTCGTCCGTTGTTTGTGATGTTGGACGAAGCGTTGTGATAAAACGCCGCCGTTTTGTAGACATTCATTTGCCCGCCGGAGGCAATGGTCAGGTCCACCAAAGAGCTTCTGGAGTCGACCCCGCCAAACAGGCGCAGGACACCCTGGTTGTTGATAGTGATATCGGCATGGCCGTGCAGGTGGAGCTGGTCCAGCACCGTCAGCATGGAGTCGTTGAGCGTTATGGATGAACCGGCATCGATGAACACATGGCTGTATACAGCATCCGAGATATTGTTTTGCGTGTACTGGGTGGTGGCGCCGTTGTGGTTCAGGTCGATGATGCTTTTGCCGCGAATCCCCGAGTCTATGTCGGAACCATCCAGGGTCACGGCCCCATCCGTTACAATAACAATGTCTGTGGTAAGGTGCCCACCGGACCCGAAATTAAGTGTTGAATTTTTAACGGTCAGCTCATCGTTCATCTGGATGCTTGTGTTGCCCCCGACAACCACATGGCTGTCTTCCACGTAAAGTTTCTCCAGCTCCAACGATGTCCGGGATCCCTTGAGCTCAAGTTGAGCCCCGTTTATCAGCCGGAACTGGTCCGTGGAGTTGAAATACGCGTTGCTGTAGGTAAAGGTAAGCGCCCCTCCGTTGATGGTGCCGCTGACGGGCGAATGAAAGTAGAGGCGCTCGTCGTCATAGGTTGCTGACAGCGAGCCGGAGTAGAAAAATTCCAGGGATGCCCCGGGGTCAATGTCAAGGTTGAAGGTTTGCGGTGCATACAGCCGCTGCATGCCCGTGATCTTGTTGGTCCCGCTGCCGATATGAAGGGCCATGGGGGCTGTGGCGATAAACCCTGGGCTTCGTATGGTGAAATCCATGGTCGAGTTGTTCAGTGTGAGGCGGTTGTCGGCCCCATAAAACAACAGCTGGATGGCCCCGGAATCGACATCGGCGTTGTTGATCTCAAAATGGCTGCACTGCAAGGTGCGCTTCCAGCCGCTCATGTGCATCTGGTCGAAATCCGAGCCCTGGAATTTGATGGCCATGCGGTGTGGGTCCGTCAGGTCGCCAAAGGTAACATCTGCCCAGACTCTGTGAGGATACGCAGTGATGGAGGTGTCTCTTTCCACAAAAAATTTGTAATTCCGACCTGCGGGGAAGAACAGGGCGTCGTACTTCGGATCATAGGATCCGATCATGCCGAACCCGTTTATAAATCCACCTGACGTCTGGACAAGGGTGTCGGCGGCCACGGAGCTGACCATCCCGAGAACAAGACATGCGAAAAGAAGCTGTTTTCTCATCGTGTTTCCTCCTGTCACAGCTTGTGCGATGCGTTGAACTGCAGATGTAGTTGTTTACCTTGAAGCTCAGATAACGCAGAAGATGGGAGCATTCAGCTCGCCGGGGTAGTGAGGGTGCTTTGTGTGAAAGGCAAAAAGGAGAGAAATAAGAGAGTTGTCCATTTCATAATCTCAATGATCTCAGTTTTTTATCCTTGCGTCAAGGGACGGCAAGGGCGCCATGCGAAAGGGCGTGATAGTGCATTGACGCACCTGAATAACAACGAGAAAGAGGGGATGAAAGGTATTTCCTACTTTTTGAAATCCCGGTACAGCAAACTGGGTTGAATGCCCTTGTTGCCCTGATACTTCCCGCTGGAATAGGTTTCATGGGAGCCTTCAAGGGTGTGGTAATAGATCTGACAGACCTCGACACCGGAATAAATCCTGATGGGCTGGATGCAGAATATCTCCAACGTCCAAAACCCTTTGAACCCGACATCGCCAAAACCTGCCGTCACATGAACAAACAGGCCGAGCCGTCCGATGGAGGAGCGGCCTTCGAGCATCGGGACCAGATTGCTGGTTTCTGTGTATTCGACGGTCCGGCCCAGATACAGCCGGTGGGGTTCCAGGATCAGCCCCTCGGCTGGAATGGTGATGCTTTCGGTGCTGTGCTCTTTTTTCATGTCAAGGACCGGGTCGGTGTAGATCAACAGCTCATCGTGCAATGTCAAATTGTAACTATTGGGATTTATCCTTTTTTTATCAAAAGGGTCGATGCAAATGTCGCCGTTGAGCCTCGATTCAATCTCTTTTCCGGATAAAATCATGTTGATCTCCTTGCGGGTCTGGTTGAGGTGGGCTTACATTCGAAGGTTTTCTTGTAAGGGGTATATACAGAAGGAGGCTTGTCGATTGCAAACGTTTGGCTTCCAAACGCATTTTGGCCGCTTTTATGGCAAAAGCGGCCAAAAAAATCAAGGAACTGGGTTTATCTTGCTTTGATCACTGGCCCATGCCCTGATCTCCTTCCATAAAAGACTTAAGCTCATCGCTGTTTTTCGTTGCACTTGCACTTGCCGGGGGCCACTCCTCAAAGGTTGCAAGGTGCTTTTGAACCAAGCGTTGGGCCGGGCCGAAGGCCCACATCTTTTTGCCCATCCAGTTGATGTACATACCGGACTCATCGGCAGCCCGCTCGTAAGGATCCTGCCGCAGGTTAAAAAGAAGGGGAGCACCCAGCCTCTCCTTGGCCCCGAACCATCCTCCACGTTGAACGATGAAATGCGCTTTCCAGTCCCCGTAGCGAACGGCCTGAAGGGTGGTGCGTTCGTAGTAGATGATCTCTTTTCGTTTGGATGGACCCTTGCCGGTGAGAAGGTCCATCTGGTTGTACCCATCCAGGTGGGCTTTTTGCCCTTTGTACCCTTTGAGCAGCTTCTTTTTCAGGTCCTTTGGTCCCCCCGCTGCTGCTACCAGAGTCGGAAGAAAATCCATGCCGTCAAAAAGCCCGTTGTTTACCACGCCCGCTTTGATCTTGCCGGGCCAGCGGATGATCATGGGAACCCGCACGCCACCCTCCCAGGTGGTACCCTTTTCGCCGTGGAAGGGGGTCATGCCACCGTCGGGCCAGGTCATGATCTCCGGTCCGTTGTCTGCTGTGGAAATTGGCAGGCGATTGGTGTTGTCGGCAACCCCAAGTTTGTCCAGACGGTCCAGCACTTCCCCCACGTGGTCGTCCAGATCCTTCATGACCACCTCCTGCATACCCCATCCATTGGTCCCCAGCATTTTTTCATATTTTTCAGAGAAGTAGGACCACACATGGGCCCGTGAGGGACAATACCAGGTAAAAAAGGGTTTCTTGTCGGCCACGGCTTTTTCAATGAAGGCCAGAGTGTGTTTGTTCACCTCATCGTCCAGGGTCTCCATGCGTTTGGGGGGGATTGGGCCGTCATCCTCGATTTTCTGCTTGCCCTTGGAGGTAGCCCAGGCGTGGATGGCATTTCTCGGCTCAAAGGCTTTGGCTTCCGGGCTGTCCGGCCACTCCGGATCCGAGGTGTATTCCATGCCGTTAAGATGGTAGAGCCAGCCCCAGAACTCATCAAACCCATGTTTTGTGGGAAGGAATTCATCACGGTCCCCAAGGTGGTTTTTGCCGAACTGACCGGTGACGTATCCTTGAAGCTTGAGAAGCTCAGGCAGGGTAGGGGTCTCCGGTTTGAGCCCCACAGGATCCCCGGGAAGCCCCACGGTATGCATGCCCGTTCGCACGGGAAATTGGCCGGTGATAAACGCCGATCTCCCGGCCGTGCAGGTGGGCTGAGCATAGTAATCGGTGAATCGCATGCCCTGGGCTGCGAGCTTATCGATGTTGGGGGTGCGACCGCTCATGAGCCCCTGGTGGTAGGCCCCGATATTGGACCACCCCACGTCATCGGTAAAGATTACAAGGATGTTGGGTTTATCAGCGGCGACTGCAGATTGAAAAGGGAATGCCAGTACGACAAGGAGGCTGGCGAAAAAGACGATGATGGGCTTCATGGAAGACTCCTTACGCTTGGGGTGAGGGGGCATCCGGGACTGGCTGATAGTCCGGTTGCCGTTGACTTAACGTCTATGTTTGAAAAAAACGTGGGTTCTGCAAAAAGGTCTGGCCTTGAAAGGAAAAGGGGAGATTGTGGCAGTGGGAAAGGAGCTGAAATTGGTAGCGAAGGGAGTCGGGATCTCCTCTGTTATGGGTAAGTATAAAGGTGACATAGGGCTGAGGCAAGCTCTAATAAAAGCAAGTGCTACGATGGGCACGCTTCGCTTTGCCCATCCTACGTGTGACACACGGCTACTGGCGTCGCGTTAACCCGAGCCCTGTAGGATGGGCAAAGGCAAGCCCGCACCTGTTGGGCTGGCGATGGCCTTGGCGCCGTGCCCATCGCGTATGACGAAAGGCTCTGTTGTTTGGGAAGGTGTGGGGTAACCGGGCAAAGAGGGGCACGCTTCGCTTTGCACATCCTACGTGGAACACATGGCTAACGGAGCCGTTACCCCGAGCTCTGTAGGATGGGCAAAGGCAAACCCGCAACCGTTGGGCGGACGACGGTCTTGGCGCCGTGCCCATCGCGTATGGCGAAAGGGTCTGTTGGTTGGGAAGGTGTGGGGTAACCGGGCAAAGATGGGCACGCTCCGCTTTGCCCATCCTACGTGTGACACACAGCTACCGGGGTTGTGGTAACCCGAGCCTGTAGAATGGGCAAAGGCAAACCCGCAACCGTTGGGCGGGCAACGGTCTTGGCGCCGTGCCCATCGCGTGTGGCGAAAGGGTCTGTTGGTTGGGAAGGTGTTGGGTAACCGTGCAAAGATGGGCACGCTTCGCTTTGCCCATCCTACGTGTGGCACACGGCTGCCGGAGTCGTTAACCCGAGCTCTGTAGGATGGCAAAACGCAAGCCCGCAACCGTTGGGCGGGCGACGGTCTTGGTGCCGTGCCCATCGCGTGCGGCGAAGCTGTTCCATTGGTTGGGAAGGTGTGGAATGGGCAAAGATGGGCACGCTCCGCTTTGCCCATCCTACGTGTGACACACGGCTATCGGGGTCGTTAGCCAGAGCCTGTAGGATGGGCAAAGGCAAGCCCGCAACCGTTGGGTGGACGACGGCCTTGGCGCCGTGCCCATCGCGTGTGGTGAAAGATTCTGTTGGTTGGGAAGGTGTGGGGTAACCGGGCAACGATGGCATGTCGTCCGCGATCCTACGCGTGGCATGGCTACTGGGGGCCGTTAACCTGAGTTCTGTAGGATGGGCAAAGGCAAGCTCGAAACCGTTGGGCGGGCAACGGCCTTGGCGCCGTGCCCATCGCGTGTGGCGAAAGACTCTGTTGGTTGGGAAGGTGTGGGGTAACCAAGAAAAGATGGGCATGCTCCGCTTTGCCCATCCTACGTGTGACACACGGCTACCGGGGTCGTTAACCCGAGGCTCTGTAGGATGGGCAAAGGCAAGCCCGCAACTGTCGGGCGGGCAACGGCCTTGGCGCCGTGCCCATCGCGTGTGGCGAAAGGGTCTGTTGGTTGGAAAGGTGTGGGGTAACCAGGCAAAGATGGGCACGCTCCGCTTTGCCCATCCTACGTGTGACACACGGCTACCGGGGTCGTTAACCCGAGCCCTGTAGGATGGGCAAAGGAAAGCCCGCAACCGTTGGGCGGACGACGGTCTTGGCGCCGTGCCCATCGCGTATGGCGAAAGGGTCTGTTGGTTGGGAAGGTGTGGGGTAACCGGACAAAGATGGGCACGCTCCGCTTTGCCCATCCTACGTGTGGCACACGGCTACCGGGGTCGTTAACCCGAGTTCTGTAGGATGGGCAAGGCAAAACGTATACCCGTTGGACGGGCAACGGCCTTGGCGCCGTGCCCATCGCGTATGGCGAAAGATTCTGTTGGTTGGGAAGGTGTGAGGTAACCATACAAAGATGGGCACGCTCCGCTTTGCCCATCCTACGTGTGACACACGGCTACCGGGATCGTTAACCCGAGGCTCTTGTAGGATGGGCAAAGGCAAGCCCGCAACCGTTGGGCGGCGACGGCCTTGGTGCCGTGCCCATCGCGTATGGCGAAAGATTCTGTTGCTTGGGAAGGTGTGGGGTAACCGGGCAAAGATGGGCACGCTCCGCTTTGCCCATCCTACGTGTGGCACACGGCTACCGGGGTCGTTAACCCGAGTTCTGTAGGATGGGCAAAGGCAAGCCCGCACCTGTTGGACGGGCGTCGGCCTTGGCGCCGTGCCCATCGCGTGTGGCGAAAGGGTCTGTTGGTTGGGAAGGTGTGGGGTAACCAGACAAAGATGGGCACGCTTCGCTTTGCCCATCCTACGTGGTGACACACGGCTACAGGGGTCGTTACCCCGAGTTCTGTAGGATGAGCAAAGGCAAGCCCGCAACCGTTGGGCGGGCGTCGGTCTTGGCGCCGTGCCCATCGCGTATGGCGAAAGATTCTGTTGGTTGGGAAGGTGCGGGTTAACCGTTCAAAGATGGGCACGCTTCGCTTTGCCCATCCTACGTGTGACACACGGCTACCGGGGTCGTTAACCAGAGCCTGTAGGATGGGCAAAGGCAAGCCCGCAACCGTTGGGCGGGCGACGGCCTTGGCGCCGTGCCCATCAGGTATGCGGAAAACCGGCCATGCCTGGAATGGCCTTTATCGGTCTGCGTCAATGAGCATGACGCGCCCTTTTTTTCTACTTACCGGTTGAGGCTTATGCTCAGCCCGTATGAGAGCGTTTCGTTTTCCGGTTCGACCACATGGCCGATGGGCGCGCCATCGGAGTAGAGGTCGCCAACCTCTGAACGCTGCATGTCCCAATAGGAAATAAACGGCTCGATGGAGACTGAAGCGCCCCCGGCAAGAGCCCTTTCAAACATCAGGGAGCACCGGACCCCATAGCCTTCGCCAAAGTCCTGATCAAGGGAAGGATCATTGTAGGCTGGGTCTGCATCGCTCACGTGGCTTTTCACGGTCCCCCGGCAAAAAAGATCATATTCCGCCGTCAATCCCCAGGTCCACTTCTCGGCAAGCGGTCCCGCCGTTTTCACACCGATGGGGGCATACCAGTAGTGAATTTCTCGTTCATATCCGTAGGCAGAGGAGATAACGTCGTTCCAGTAGCGATACCCGACTCCCGTGTAGGGCGTTATGAGGTACCTGCCCTTGATGCCGATGTCATAGCCGATAAGACCCCGGCACTCCACGAGCCAATCATCCGTATCTGTACCGAAAGATTGTGCGTTTCCTGGAGGTGACCGTCGTAATCGAGGCTGCCCATGCTGTATTCGACGCTGGCATGAACCATCACATTGTAAGCCGTGTGGTGCGTATAGTGTCCGACAACGCCATACATGAAGCCTGTCTCTTCCATGATCCCGGGTTCTTTGTAGTCGAAATAGTGGGTTTTCAGCCCCACGCCAAACCGATGCCGGTCTGTTAGCGGTGTTTGGGTGTCTGCAAGGGCAGGGGTAAGCATGCTTATGAGAAAAATCATTGACAGCAGGCAGCCCGTAAACGTCTTTTTCATGTCTCTTTTTACCTCACATCGGTTTCGGCCATCCAGTCAAGCCGCCGGAAAGCAGTTCAAACGCACAGAAATGTATTGCCGGTTTCCTGATTTACTTAAAAACGCGCCAAATGGTAGTACGGTTCACGGTTGTTATCAAGGGGAGACATCATCACGTGGCGACGTTTAAGGGCAGGGGAGGATGATTTTTTTTTGGGGGGGGGAGGGCATGTGACGAGCCGCCCATGCCCGGGATGGCCGTGAGAGAAAAACAGCGTTTTCATGGTGATGAATGATGTGGGGTATTGACCGATGATGGGCACGCTCCGCTGCCCATCATACGGGATTTGGCCATGTGAATATTGTTGTTTTTAAAGGGTTCTATGCTGCGTAACCCTGGGCCTGACGGTGGCTGTAGGCTACTCGATTATTTCATCTATCTCTTCCAAATGTTCCCAAGCCTCTTGGACAGAAACAGTCGGAATCGTAAAATGAGGTTTCGAAAGATCGTTGATATCTCTTCCTGTGCTGGCAGCACAAGCATATACAACCATGTATAAGCCTTTATGGATGGCTTCTATCTTGGAATTGTAAGCCTCAATTGTTATATCACCCGCCACAAGCTGTGCGCACAACTCTTCAGATTTCTTTTTGATATTCTCAGCAATCTTCTTTTCTTCTTTGGACGGGCAACACTCGCTAAAATCAAATTCAATGTCTGCTTTCACAACACCGACGTTTGCATTTTTCACATCGACGGCACTCATTTCAGGTCTCACCTTGAGACTGTTCATGCAACACGCAGTAAGACAAACCGATACCAGAATGACTAAAATGACATGTTTCATTTAACGCCTCCATTTAAAATTGATGATGAATGCCACAAGTAACCGGTTGTAGACCAATCTTAAATTCGTTCAGGCTCTCGGTAAAAAACAAATTATTCAGGTAAGCAGTAATGATGGTTCGTCGCCATTGGCAGGTGAGCCACTTATAGCTTTAATAGTCGTTTTTTTCCAGGCAAAACGAAACATTGCGAGAGATAACACAAAGTCCCATGACAAATTTCCACCACAAGAAAATACCAGATCCATGGAAAGAAAAGTGAGGACGGCGATAGAAGGATGAGCTGGTTTTGAACGGTATGGGTAAATGACCAATGAAAGACACTCTCCGCTGCTCGTCATACGAAGGCGTGGTGCGAATGTCTTTGGTGTTTGCGGCATCATGTCAGGGGAGGGGAGAACATGCCCGGCCCCCTGCGGCATTGTTTTGCCTCAGCAATGTGCCTTTCAAGGGAAACTAAAAAATCATCTCCTCAATTCGTCTTGTTCAAAAAAGATTGAAATAATTTCCATATGGTTTAATATAGCTCCTCATCCACAACATAGCTTCTTTTGTAAGCGCTTGTAATCTTTCATAAATTCGTCGGGATATGTGTTGCAGGACGGGAAACCTGATTTGCCAGAAATGGACGGCCTATCTCATAACTATTTATAGGAGGATTTATGCAAATGGGTAAAGATAGGCTGAAACGACTCATTCGGGCCGGACGTGGCCTTGTTCCGGCACACAAAGTCGTACGAGGCGGTCAGCTGGTCAATGTCATGTCCAGTGAAATCTACCCCGCAGACGTGGCCATCTATGATGAGATCATCGTCGCCATCGGTGATGTGACAGACTACATCGGCGAAGAGACCGAGATCATCGACGCCACCGGCAAGTACCTTGCACCCGGACTCATTGACGGGCACCTGCACAGCGAATGCAGCAAACTCAGCATCACAAGCTTTGCAAAGGCGGTGGTTCCCTGTGGAACGACCTGCATCGTCTCCGGCCTTGACGAGTACATCTCCGTGTCGGGGATCGAAGGCCTGAAGGAAGTCTTTGCCGAGATCAAGGAAAGCCCCTTGAAAGTCTTCTGGGGAGCCCCGTACAAGACCCCGTACACCTTCCCCAAATCCACGGTATCCTACAACTTCACCGAAGAGACCCACAAAGAGGTCCAGACGTGGCCGGAGTGTTTCGGCGTGTGGGAGACTGCCGCGAAGCGGTAATAAGAAGAACGAAGCACCCTTGGGGCCCTGGCTATCGCGACAAGGAATACCATCTTCGGATGCGCCCCCATGGCCCGCGGCAAGGACCTGAACGGCTACCTCTGTGCCGGTGTCCGCCTCGACCACGAGAGCTACGATCATGAAGAGGTGGTGGAAAAAATGCGAAACGGCATGCACATGCTGATCCGCGAGTCGTCCGTTACCCATTTCCTGAAAGAGAACATCCGCGCCGTCACCGAGGTGAACCCCGCCTTTGCGCGCCGCGTAAGCTTCTGCACCGATGATGTCACGGCAACGGACATCCTGGAGAAAGGGCACATGGACCACGTGGCTGGTCGCGCCTGGCCATCAAAGAGGGTGTCGATCCCATGACCGCCATCCAGATGGGCTCCATCAACAGCGCCGAGGCTTACCGTGTGGACCACCTGGTGGGCTCCATCACCCCGGGCAAGCTTGCGGACATCCTTGTGGTGGACAACCCCGAGACCTTCAACGTCGAGGCGGTGATCACCAACGGCAAGCTGGTCTCCAAAGGCAGGGACCTGACTTACGAGCTGAACGCTCCCAAACGCAGCACCGTGCTCTCCAGCGAGCTCAAATGTGAGAAAACCACCCAGGCCGACTTTGAGTACCGCGTGGACATGAAAGAGGGCACCGCAGAGGTTCTCTCCATGAACGTGGTGGGCCCCTTTGTCCGCAAGCGCCGCGACGTGACCTTGAAGGTTAAGAACCACATCGTCCAGCCCGATACCGAGCAGGACGCCCTCATGGTCTCCGTGGTGGAACGGTTCGGCCGCAACGGCAACAAGTCCTTGGCGTTCTGCTCCGGCTGGAAACTGAAGAAAGGAGCCATGGCTTCTTCTGCAGCACCTGACGACAACAACATCGTGGTCATGGGCGCCGATGCAAAGGACATGTCCATTGCCGTGAACCATCTCATTGAAAACGGCGGCGGCCAGGTGATTGTTGAAGGTGGAGAAATCATCGAGTTCCTTGCCCTGCCCGTGGGCGGCATTGCAAGCGACCTGGACGCAAAGGAGATCGCGCATCAGGAGACCCTGCTCAACAAGGCGGCCCAGGCCCTTGGCTGCGACCTGCCTGAGCCACTGATGTACATGTTCTTCCTGCCCATTACGGCGATCCCCGACTACGCCATCACGGACGTAGGGCCTGTGGACTGCATCGCCCTTGAAACCTTTGACCCCATCCTTGGCCTTACCCCGGCGAAGTAGGGGAGGAAACCCATGAAAAAGACAGAGCTGAAAAATTTGATCGATGTGGCCGCAGGCCGCGTCGAAGCCGACCTTGTTATCAAAAACGCCAAGGTTGTTGATGTCTACAACGGCACCATCGTGGAAGGCGACATTGCCGTCACAGGCGGCCTCATCGCCGGTGTGGGCGAGTATGCCGCCGCCAACGAAGTGGACGCCAAGGGCCAGTACGCGGCCCCGGGATTCATCGACAGCCATATCCATATTGAATCATCTTACGTAAGCCCGGAGGAGCTCGGCCGCCTGGTGGTTCCCCACGGCACCACCACCATCATTGCCGACCCCCACGAGATCGCCAACGTCTGCGGGTTTGCGGGCCTGGATTACATGATCTCCGCATCCAAGCTCACCGCCCTGGACGTGCAGATGATGCTGCCCTCCTGCGTGCCGGCAACACCCTTTGAGCACGCCGGTTGCACCATCGACGCCCAGGCCATGGAAGAGCCCATCAAGCGTGCCGAGGTCCTGGGCCTCGGCGAGTTCATGAACTTTCCCGGCGTTGTCAACGGCCTGGATGATTCCCTGGACAAGCTCCTGGTGGCAAAACGCGCGGGCAAGCCCGTTGACGGGCACAGCCCCGGCGTGTTCGGCAACGACCTCAACGCCTATGCCGCCGCCCGCATCCGCACCGACCATGAGTGCGCCACCGTGGAAGAGATGCACGACCGCATTGCCCGCGGCATGTACGTGCTCATGCGCCAGGGCTCGGCCTGCCACAACCTCAAAGACCTCCTCAAAGGCGTCACCGCTTCCAACAGCAGGCGCTGCCTGTTCTGCGCGGATGACTGCCAGCCCAAGACCATCCTCAGCATCGGTCACCTGGACAACCACCTGCGCATCTGCGCAGAAGAGGGCATCGATCCCATCATGGCCATCCAGATGGCCACCTTAAACGCTGCGGAGTGCTACGAGCTCACCGACCGAGGCGCCATTGCCCCGGGCCTGAAGGCCGACATCGTGCTCTTTGACAACCTGAGGGATTTTGGTGTTCAGAAGGTATGGATCGACGGAGCCCTGGTGGGAGACGCCGGTGCCTACCTGCCCGAGGTTACGCGCCACGACATCTCCGCCACCAAGGGTCACTTCAAGGTCAAGGAGTTCTCCAAAGAGAAACTCTCCCTTAAGATCAACTCCGACAAGGCACACGTCATCCAGATCCTGCCCGGCGGCGTGGTCACCGAAAAAGGCGTTGAAGAGATCTCCCGTACAAGCGACGGCGAATTCCTCCACAACCCGGACAAGGACGTGGTGAAGGTGGCCGTGGTTGAACGCCACCAGAACACCGGCAACGTGGCCGTGGGGCTTCTTCGTGGCTACGGCATCAAACAGGGCGCCATTGCCCTGTCTGTGGCCCACGACTCCCACAACATCATTGTGGTGGGCGTCACCGACGAGGACATGGCCTTTGCCGTGGAGTCCCTCATTGCCCAGGGCGGCGGCATTGTCCTGGCCAGCAACGGCGAGGTGGTGGAGAGCATGCCCATGCCCATCGCAGGTCTCATGAGCGATAAGAGCGGCGAGTGGGTGGAAGAGCGCCTGACGGCCATCCACGAAAAAGCCCACGAGGTGTTGTCCGTCAGCGGCGATGTGGAGCCGGTGATGACCCTCTGCTTTATGTCCCTTGCCGTAATCCCGGAGATCAAACTCACCGACATGGGGTTGTTTGATGTGACCCGTTTTGATTTCATTTCCATTGAAGCATAAAGGACTGGCTTAAAAAGATGAGTACGAAGTTACCCTTGTTCTGCAAAGGCGATATTGGCGGCCTCACCTACATCCTGGCCAACAACATCGTAAACTATATCATTGTCATCGCGACACTCTCCGGTGTCCTCGGGTGGCCGGACGAAATTGTCTACGGACGCGTGATCCCCGGTCTCTCCATGGGACTCCTGGTGAGTGGTTTCTACTATGCCTACAACGCCTGGCGCCTGGCCCAGACCGAAGGCCGCACCGATGTCACCGCACTGCCCTCGGGCGTGTCCACGCCTGCCATGTTCGTGATCCTCTTCGGCGTCATCATGCCGCTGCACTACGCACTCGGCGACCCTGAACTGGAGTGGTCCGCAGCCGTTGCCGCCTGCTTTATCGGCGGGTTCATCGAGTTCCTGGGCGGATTCATCGGTCCCTGGCTCAAGGAGCGTATTCCCCGTGCAGCCCTCCTCGGCACCGTGGCCGGCATCGGGTTTATCTGGATGTCCACCCAGGGGGTATTCGACCTCTACAGCGATCCTTTGGTGGGGCTGCCCATCCTGGCCGTGGCCGTCATGGGCGTGTTCGGCGGGTACCTGTTTCCCAAGCGCATGCCTCCCTTTGCCGTGGCCATCGTGGGCGGCATTGTGTACGCCCTTGTCCTTGGCCGCACCTCCATCGACTTCAGCGGCATCGGCTTCTACACCCCCAACCCTGTTCGAGCCTTTGACGCGCTCCTCAACGGGTTTGCCGTGGTGCTGCCTTACCTCTCCGTGATTATCCCCATTGAGGTCTACAACTTCATTGAGACCATGGACAACGTGGAAGCTGCCAACGCTGCTGGGGACAACTACAACGTCCGCAACGCACAGTTCGCAGACGGCGTGGCCACCATGATCTCCGCCCTCTTCGGCGGTGTGGTTCCCAACACCGTATGGCTGGGCCATGCCGGTCTCAAAAAGGCCGGGGCCTGCATCGGGTTCTCCTGGCTGGGCGGGCTTCTCCTGGGGCTTTCCGGGATCTTCGGACTCTTCACTTTTTTCAGCGCCCTGGTGCCCCCTGCGGTGGCGGCCATCACCTACCTCTGGTGCGCAACCATCATGCTTGCCCAGGCCTTTAAGGACTGCAAGCCCAAGCACTACGCCGGTGTGGGCATCGCCATGGTTCCCCCCATCGCCGATTTTCTCTACACCCAGGTAACCGGCGCCGTGGGCATCTCCGGTGTCTGGGCCGAAACCCAGGCCTCCGGCCTCGCCGGGTACGGCTCCAAGGTCACCCAGAACCTCATGGAAGCAGGCGTCATGTGGAACGGCGTCCCCGCCGTGAAAGCCGGTGCCATCATCATCGGCATCATCCTGAGCAGCTTTGTGGTGTTCATCATCGACCGCCGCCTGGACAAAGCCGCCATCGTCTCCTTTGCCGCAGCGGGCCTCTCGGCGTTCGGCTTTATCCACAGCGCCATGCTCGGCTTCTTCCCCACCTCCGAGTTTGTCCTCGCCTATGTGGTCATGGGCTGCGTCTGCTTCGCCCTCCACCTGGGACGCGGCAAGTGGTTCGACGCCGAAGAAGATTTTGATTATGTGTAACAGCTCCGGTGCTCCGGCCGTGTGACGCCCGGGGCCAGAGCTCAGAATAGACGATGAAAACCCAAACGCCCTTCGGCTTCGCGCCGAAGGGCGTTTGGTGTTTGTGGGGGAGGGGTGGGGCGGAACAACTAAAGACGCCCGTGCAACCAAACCGACAAAGGCGTAAGGCCGCACCTAACGAAAACCGGACGCCGACGATGAGTCATACCGCCGCGTGTTTCGACAGTAGGCGATGTGCCGTAGGGTGCGCCGTGCGCACCGAAAGGCATCCAACAAAGCGAGTTTGAACGATTTTTTTTTGAAAGACGCCCGTATAACCGAAGCCGCCAAAAGCGTAAGGCCGATGGCCCTCGTTACGTCACGCGGTGCGGGGGCCGCACCCTACAAAAACCGGACGTTGACGATAAGTCATACCGCCGCGAGCTTCGACAGTAGGCGATGTGCCGCAGGGTGCGCCGTGCGCACCGAAAGGCATCCAACAAACCGAGTTTAAACGTTTTTTTGAAAGGCACCCGTGTAACCGAAACCGCCAAAGCCGTAAGGCCGATGGCCCTCGTTACGTCACGCGGTGCGGGGGCCGCACCCAACGAAAACCGGGCGTTGACGGTGAGTCATACCGCCGCGTGTTTCGACAGTAGGCGATGTGCCGTAGGGTGCGCCGTGCGCACCGAAAGGCATACAACAAACCGAGTTTAAACGATTTTTTGAAAGGCACCCGTGTAGCCGAAACCGCCAAAAGCGTAAGGCCGATGGTCCTCGTTGCGTCAAACGGTGCGGGAGCCGCACCCTACAAAAACAGGGCGTTGACGATGGGTCATACCGCCGCGTGTTTCGACAGTAGGCGATGTGCCGTAGGGTGCGCCGTGCGCACCAAAAGGCATCCAACAAACCGAGTTTAAACGATTTTTTAAAAGGCACCCGTGTAACCGAAACCGCAAAAGGCGTAGGGCCGATGGTCCTCGTTACGTCACGCGGTGCGGGGGCCGCACCCTACAAAAACCGGACGCCGACGATGGGTCATACCGCCGCGAGCTTCGACAGTAGGAGATGTGCCGTAGGGTGCGCCGTGCGCACCGAGAGGCATCCAACAAACCGAATTTGAACGATTTTTTGAAAGGCGCCCGTGTAATCAAAACCGCCAAAGGCGTAAGGCCGATGGCCCTCGTTGCCTCAAGCGGTGCGGGGGCCGTACCCAACGAAAACCGGACGCCGACGATGGGACATGGACATACCGCTTCGTACCTCAGCAGAGGCCTAAGAATTCAATAAATATTCCGAAAAATATATTTCCGAATGATCCGGCTTGTACCGGTGGACAATTTCCGTGTGATTTTCTTCAAAAGGGAAGAATCCCTTTTTGCCAGATGGTCAGAAACGATCTCGTCTGTTGTGTCATCTAAAATCGGTAACACCTTAAAATCTGCGAGGCACGACATGGTTTCCTCATACATTTACGGTTAAGAGAAGCATCCGTTATGGATCATAGCCTTAAATACATACCAGAAATCAGCCGCCATGCCCACCAACACGTTAAAAGCAAAAGAAAAAAACGCAGCGTCCCGGCAAAATGAACCTTGCCGAGCAAGAGCGTTACCTGTCGTGACCTTCAGTAGGGAAGGGGGCATGTGTCCCTCAGACTAACCGTGAGGTCAAGTGCATGCCCCCGTTGTTCTCGATCAGGCCCTAACCTTGTGGCGGGATTTTTCTTCCCTGGGCAGGTAGGTGGAAGGTAATCTACCGGCACCCCCCCTCCCTGTGAATCTTTTCATAAACGGATTTCAGCGCCTCGTCACCGGTGGCATAAAAATGATCCTCGCCGATGGTCTCCAGAAGATGGGTTCGCTTCAACACGTCGAAGACCCTCTCCTTCACTCCGCTGAAGGAGACGTCCCGATTGCTTTCACGCACGGTCTCCACCAGAATGGCCAGGGCCTCTTCCCCTGATGCGTCGATGTCGTTGATTCCGCTGGCTTCGATGATGACGTGCTTCAAATCCGGCTTTTCGGCGATATACGCCAGGACCTTGTCCTCAAGGTAGGTGGCGTTGGTAAAGATCAACGCCCCGTCAAAACGGACCACGGCAATGTGGTCGCACTCCTTGAGCCCGTATTTTTCCGCGCTCTTCAGGGAATCGTCATGGGATCGTGAGAGAAGCGCCACCTGGGGCCTGAGGCTCTTGAAAAGAAAAACCAGAAAGGTCATGCCCACCCCCACATAGATGCCTTCTTCCAGGTTGGGGGCAAAGTAGAGGGTGCAGACAAAGGTCACCACGGAAATCACGCCGTCGGCCCGCTTTGCCTTCCAGGCATGGACAAACCCTCGCACATTGATCAGCCCGATGACTGCCATCATGATCACCGCCGCCAGCACTGCCTGGGGAAGATGGTAGAGAAGGGGGGTAAAAAAGAGCAGGGTCAGGGCCACCATGATGCTGGTGACCACAGAGGAGATCCCGCTCACCGCGTTGGCCTGAAGGTTGACCGCAGAGCGGGAAAAGGAACCGGAGACCGCGTAGCTCTGGCCAAAAGCCCCGATCATGTTGGCAAGGCCCTGGCCGATGAGCTCCTGGTTGGGGTCGAGTTTTTGTCCCGTTTTGGCGGCCATGGCCTTGGCAATGGCGATGGCCTCCATAAACCCCAGCAGGGAAATAATCACCGCATAGGGCAACAGCTGAGCAAAAGCCGCCAGGTAGCTGCTGTTCTCCGGTGCGGCAGGCACACTGAGTTTCAAGCCCCGGGGGACCTCTCCCACAACGGCTCCCGCACCGATCATCTCAATGGCGTCGTCTGCGATGACCCGGTTTTTTACCCGGATGCGCCATGTGCGGCCATCGGTCTTCATGCCCGGTGGCAGGGTATCGCTTACGTAGAACCCGCGTATGCCCGCAGTCTCGTCCGGCGCAAGGAGGTGCACCCGTCTCAGGGCTTCCCGCTTTTGGCGGGAGGCCTCCTTGAGCCCCTGGATTTCCGCGTTGATCATGGCCAGCCTGTAATCGAATTCAAGCTGTTCCGAGGAAGGCGCCTGGGGCGATAATTCTTTTCGCCTGTTGTTCAGGGTTGCCCGTTCTTCAGCAAGATGTTCAATGGATCGGATGTCATCGTTGAAGGCGGCAATGGTCTCAAGGACTTTAGGTGCATGGATATCGGCCGTTGTCACCACCTGATCGTTGTTGAAATGAAATGCTTTGGACAGGACAATGGTCAGGGCCACGGCCACCAGAACGTTCGGGACCTTTGGCGCCACGCGTTTGAGCACCAGCATGACGGCAATGGCAAAAACGCCCAGGCCCAGGGTGGGCAAATGGGTGTAATGAAGGGCGGACTGGATGACATGGATAATGGTCTGGTAGTGATGGGGTGCCTTGTCCACATACACGCCGAAGAGCTTTGAAAACTGGCTGGATGCGATGATAATGGCCGCAGCATTGGTAAACCCGTTCACCACAGGATGGGAGAGAAGGTTCACCACCAGCCCCAGGCGAAGCGCCCCCAGAAGGAACTGAAAGATCCCCACGGTAAGCGCCAGGAGCACAGAGTAGGCGATGAACTGGGCACTTCCCGCTGTGGCCAGCGGTTCAAGGGAGGCCGCTGACATCATGGAGACAATGGCCACCGGCCCTGTGGCCAGCTGGCGGCTCGACCCGAACAGCGCTGCGATCATGGGCGGCAGGAATGCCGCATACAGACCGTAATACGCCGGAAGCCCGGCAAGCTGGGCGTACGCCATGGACTGCGGTATCAACACCATCGCAACGGTGATACCGGCCACGAGATCGGTTTTGAATGTGCCTGAGTCGTACGCCTTGAACCATGATAAAAACGGAAAAATCCTGGTTAGCATGTGGGTTTTCCCCCTCTACAGTGGAGCGTTATGGTTTGGCAAACGGTGGTCCCCGTCTGCTTACGATCCTGCACAGATATCCACCAGAAATTAAGCAAATCACCAGGCACAATAAGGCAAGAACCCCCTTCACCATCCGGGGCAAATTATGCTTACCAAACAATGGATTAACATACGTACTACACCAAGACAAGAACGGGGTCGCAAAAGCGACATATCAAAAAAAGGAATTAAGTAAGGTTGATATGATGTTATCGGCGGCTACGGTCGATGGCCCGCATGACACAAAACGGCACGTGCAGTCTAACGAGTTCCCACAGGGCACGAAAAATCGTAGGGTGCGCCGTGCGCACCGAAAATTACATCCGCGATTTCACCCCACGTAAATTGAAGCGCCTTTGATGAAGTGAACTTCCCGGTATTAAATGATATGCCATCGATCGAAATGACAGCATAGTCTGTTTTAGAAATGACGAACGATACCATGGAGCACAGAAACAACCATGTACAGACAGAAGCCATAGCCACTGAGTTTACTGCCCAGTTCAATGAGACAAAAAGAGCTATACATCCAAAGACATACAGGGATCTCCAGCCAAGACTATAATGTTTAATTTTCGTGACATGTTCCATAATGGGACAGGGTAGTTCTGAAAGAATAGAAGTGAATAACCCCAAGGATTTACCACAAAAAAACTATTGACACGGTAAAAATATGAAATTAGGCTGGGATGTAATAACTAGTTATTACGACGTTTTTGGAATTCATGATGCGACCCGACAGGATGCACCAACATCCTGCCAGGCCTGACCAAAACAACCTTTCTCGGAGGTCGTCATGGCTACACGGTTTTTTACACCACACCCATCCCCATTTCAAGTCGTATTTTCCTTCAACCGCGCAACGTTGCGCATCTTTCCCCTGCTAAAACGGCGTTGTACATTCCCGCGGGGTAGTGATTGGTGAACAATGCGCGGGGAGCATGTCATAGCGGACTGATAAGCCATAACCGCTGTTGACGTATCTCTCAATGCGATCTCTGTTTACTGATCCTCAATCACCCGCGGTGTGCCCGGCGACTCCACGGCCCGGATATTTCTCGATTTTTCCCATGAAATATCCGGGTTGACCAGGGGTGCGCCGTGGGTGATCGAGGCGATCCATCTCTCCCCACGGAGATCCACTTACGATTCACACCCAATACAGGTGATTCACCATGACCTCACCAAACAGCCTGCCCGGCCCCGGCATGTTTTCAGGGTCGGAAATCTCTGAACTCTGCGATGCCATCAAAGACGTTCACCGCCTCCTCACGTCCGTGGGAGCTTTCTTTTCCGAACTGGAGAACGCTGAGGCCCCGGGTGGAAACGGCCTCCAGATCGATTTCAAAAAATGGGGGCTTCGCACCATCACCGAAGATCTTCTGGAACGGCAGTACCAGGCCGTTGATCAAATCGTATCGTTTTATCGGGAAGAGCAGAAAAAAATGATCAAGAAGGGGAGGGGATAGACATGTTTGAGGCCCTCGGCTCCCATTGCGTCAGGCGATGCGGGAGCCGACAGGCCGGATGGGCTCCGTTACGTCAAACCACGCTCGAGGTTTAACGGTGGACCATACCGCTGAGAATCGCTTCGATTTCACGCACCACCGCCCTGCATTTCTGCTCGTCAAGGGCATCGGGGTGGGGGGAGGCAAACCGGCCCACGTCGTTGTCGAAATATGTGCCGGAGGCATGGGCGAACTCTTCGGAAAGGGCGGCACGGCAGAGAATGTCCGCGCCGATGCCCAGGTCTGCGCCGTCTCTGCCATAGGCTTCTTTCACCATCTTGCTGCCCAGAAAGGAGCGGGGATTCACCGCAATGACGGACGGCCCTTTGTCCCTGAGGGAGAGGGCCATGTGGCGGGACCACATGGTCAGGGCCAGCTTGCTCTGGGCATAGACAGCGCCGTCGCCGAGCCGACTCGGGCCATGCAGCGCCTTGGGGGCCAGGGAGGCCTGCGCGGCGGACGAGAGATTGACCACCCGGCCTGTGGCGCCCATCAGGGGAAGCAGGCGCCTGGTCAGGAGATAGGGTGCAATGGTGTTGACCGCAAACCGGATGTCCAGCCTGTCCGGCGTCTCGGTTTCAGGTGCTGTGAACACCCCTGCGTTGTTGATCAGCACATCAAGTCTGTCGTGGGCGTCCAACACCGCCTTTGCCATGGTTTCCACATGGGCCAGCCGGGAGAGGTCCGCAACATATCCGTACATTGGCCCCGCACCGGGCAATGCAGCCAGCACCTTTTCAACCGATTCAAGCTTGGCGGGGTTGCGCCCGTGCAGCAACAGGGTGTGGCCGTCCGAAGCCAGCATCCTGGCCGTTTCCAGGCCAATGCCGTCGGTGGCTCCGGTAAGGAGAATGGTTTTCGGTTCCATGCTTCCTCCCGATCTTCTTGGGGCGCATTGGCTATCATGCCGCCCCGGTGGGTTGCGTGGACGATCAGGTCACCCGAAGGACCTGATCCCAGCGCGTGGTGTAGGAAGGGGACTTGTGATTAAACCGGGTGTGCCAGGCCTTGGGGGCCAGGCGGCTTGCGGCGAGCCCGGAAGAAGCGTAGCCCACGGTACGCCGCCCCATGGATGTGTTCAGGGCGTCCACGGTTTTCATCAGGGCCGAAGAGCGGGTGCGGTCCATGGTATCGAAGAGGAGCTGCTGCTCCGCGGCTTCCCGGGTCAGCTCCCGCATGTGGACCCCGAGTTTTTTGAACGGGGTGTTCTCCCGGTAGATGGTGTCAAAGGCTTCAAGGGCGCCCTTGATGATCTCCGGGCTGTCCGAGGTCGTGGTCGGGAACCGGAACGTGGCCGTGTTGTAGTAGAAATCGTCTTTGCGGAACCTGCTGCTCATGGCGTAGACTTCCATGGCGCCTGCCCGGAGGCCGTCTTTTCGAAGCTTTTCAGCGGCCCGTTCTGCATAGGAGGAGAGGGCCTCCCGAAGTTCCCGGAGGTCATCGATGCCCCTGACAAAGGTGCGGGATACACCGACCCCTTTTTTTGTGGGCGGATTGGCCTCCAACGGGTAGCAGGAGATCCCGGAGAGCTCGTCCATGATCCGGGTACCGTTGATCCCCATGCGTTTGCGGATCATGGCCCGGTCCGCCTTTGCCAGGTCCAGGGCTGTGTTGATCCCCCGAACCTTCAGGAATTTTGCATACCGCCTGCCAACGCCCCACACCTTGCCCACCGGCGTGGCCGCAAGGGCCCGTTCATGCCAGACCGGATCACAGATATCGCAGACCCCGCCAAGGCTGGGGCATTTTTTGGCAAAGCCCGTGGCCACCTTGGCCAGGGTTTTGGTGGGGCCCACACCAACGGAGACCGGGATGCCCGTGTTCTGCGTCACGGTTTGGGCGATGGTGCGGCACAGGCCGGGAACATCTGCCGCCCGGAACGCAGAAAGGTCCAGAAAGGACTCGTCGATGGAGTACACCTCAAGGTCCGGCACCAGCTGGCCCAGGGTGATGGTCACCCGTCGGGACATGTCCCCGTAGAGGGCGTAGTTCGAGGAGAAGACGGCCACGTCGTGCTTTTTGAGCAGCGCCTCCAGGGTGAAGACCGGAGCCCCCATGCCGATGCCCAGGGCCTTGGCCTCGTTGGAACGCGCCACAGCGCATCCGTCGTTGTTGGAAAGGACGATGACAGGGCGACCCACAAGGGTCGGGTTGAACACGCGCTCGCAGGAGACGTAAAAATTGTTGCAGTCCACAAGGGCAAAGCGGGCCATGGGTGCCTCGATAAAGGTAATGGTTCGGGTTCCTGATGAGGGATACAATCACAGAATAAAGGCTCGGGCAACCTTTTGGAAGGATTTGTTACCCAAGGCGGCCCCGCCCCATGATCTCTGCGGGTCTTGGACATTGTGTGGCACGGCACATGATGTCATCAGAACAACAGCAGATCACTTCACAACTATCAGGCATTATCCTCCAGAACATTTCTCCCTTCGGCAGTCGGAATGGCAAAACCCATAATATGGGCAAGTGTCGGCGCAATGTCCACAAGCTCCATCCCGTTGATGTCTTTATTCTTAGGAATGCTCACCCCTTCAAGAAAAAAGGCGGCCCTCATCTCGGGAAACGTTTCTGAATAGCCGTGCTGAGCCATATAGGTGGGCTCTGATTTAAAATAGTTTCCCTGAGTCTGCTCCTGTATTTCATAGCCCGGCTTGGTTACAAGAACATAATCGAATTCAGATACGCCTTTTCTTTTGGCAAAGGCTTGCTGACCGGTCATCACCTCCATGATTCCGCTGTCCTCATCTTCTTGAAGCCGGTTCAATATTTCCTCTACCTTCTCTCTGACGGCGCTGTCATGGGAATGTTTCAGCTTGATGTACCCTGATCCGCCTGAACGCTGGCACCATGCCTTCCAGTCCGAGACATTGCCACTTTCATCAAACGAAATTAACCCCTCCCGGGCAAAAAGCGTATTGGGCCTTATATCTCCGATATTGTCCAGCATTCCATGGTCCGAGACCACGCACACAACAACATTACCGCCGGTCATTTCATCGAATAAGCAGGAGGTCGAACGCACCCAACATGATCGATCTTTTCCAGGGCCTCCAAGGCCTCCTTGCCGTAGGTTCCCACCTCATGGGCCACGGTATCATATGCAGCAATGTATGTTGTCAAAAAAAAGGGGGGGGTTCCAGCGCCGGAGGCTACCTTATTTTCAAGTAGCCATGATGAGAATTCCAGACGTTTTCCATCTCCTTTAAGGCTCAGATCCGTTGCAGGGTATTGCCCTATTTCTTGTTCCGCTTCCCTGACCAGGCCCTGAGGGCGGCTTACCGCGTCAAGTATTTTACTGTCCAGATGGGTTCCGTCCCTCCAGTACTCGGGAATATTATAATCCGCATCCGCTCCTACGGATGTCGGGAATCCCACGTTAACTGAGACATAACCATTTTTCCCGGCATAGTACCACAGGTTTTGAACCCTCTCGCTGACAAACCAGTTGTACGCTTTAAGGTGCTTTCCTTCAGGATCAAAGACATAATTGGTATGTATTCCGTGGGTGCCCGGATGGGTGCCGGTGATGATGGACTGATGACAGGGATACGTAAATGTGGGAAAAACGCTTTTGACGCCGCAGGAGGCATGAGTGCCGTTCTCCACAAAATATTTGCGAAGGTTGGGTAAATTCAGCCCGAGACGATCGGAATCGAAAACGAATTCAGACTTTACGGCATCTATTGATACCAGCACAACGCTTGGTCTTATCGTTTTATTCACTTTCACCACCTCTTAGATGTGTCCTCTGCAAACACGGTTTAAAATGTGCTATTAGACGAAACCAAGGGCCATCTGTAACCGTGTGTTGCCTGGCCGTACCTTATAGACACGGACCATTTCAGGTCCGTGTCATATTATTCCTACACGTCAGGCAAATGCTTCCTGGGCTTCCTTTTGCGCGGCCTCTTTTTTCTTTGCCACCATTTTGCAAAGGATGCTGCTCACGATAACACCCATCACGGCGCAAGCCGTCATCAAAATGAAAACATGCTTGTATCCGCCAATTCCCGGAGTACGGTCAAGCAGTCTGCCATAGACCGAATACATAAACATACCCGGAGCATATCCGATGAAACTTCCTATGGACATGGCGGCACCGCTGATTTCTCTGGGAACATCCACTTCATCCATGGGGGCGAAAAACACGGCCCTCTGGGTGTATACAATGGCACCAATACCAAGGGTAACCACCATCCCTACATAGACATTCATGGATTCGTGGGGCAGCAGGATAAATGCCGTCATGGCGACAATAAACGCGATAAAGGCGAGCCTTAAATAGCGTGATGCGGATTTCACCTTTTTGTCTGCCAGCATCCCGCCGATAGGACCGCCCACCATTTTTAGGCCATAGACATTGATAATACCGTATGCGCCGACCAGGGTAACAGGCAGCCCATAGATATCTTTCAAAAAGGGAATAAAATATGTCAAACCGCAGAATACGGAATACACGGAGAAAATGGTGAATGCCACCGTCCAGATCTGGGGGGTTTTTACGGCCTTGATCATTCCGTCAATGGCAAGCTTGTTTCGGCTAGCCCCTTTAGCTTGAGCCGCTTCTATCTTATCATCCTCAATCAGGAAATATGAAATAATCCCGACAACAATAACAGTTACGGAATAAAATATGATTGCCCCCCTGAATCCTGCAGCCTCCTTGCCCAGCCAGGCAAATATTGCCAGTGCGCTGAAAGCGACGATGGTGTCGACAACGCCCCTTCCGGCTTCAAGGAATCCGAACATTCTTCCCTGCTCATCTTTATTTCCTAACAACCTTACCGCTTTGAGCAGAACAGGCCAATAGGCCATGTCGCAGACAACGCCGAATAACGCCCAGGTGACAAGAATTCCGGTATAGCTGGGAAATGTCGTCAGGTAGAACCCAAGGCACCCGGTCGAAATCAATGACACAGGTATCAATATCCTTTTTGAGAATCTGTCGGACAGATAGATTGAAAAAATAAAACCAAAGGACGCTACAGTTCCCCAAGCAGACATGGCGTTACCTATTTGGGTATGCGTCAGGTTGAAATATTCCTGCATAGGGACATAAAATGCATCTTTCAACGATGCAAGTTTATATATTGTTCCCCCACCAAGAACCAGAACCATAAATCTAAACCATCTGTTTACCTGCTTATCTCCCATTATCCTCCTCCTCTTCTGGTAAATTCAGAGGTCCCCACCTCGGGTGGGGGGACTCCCCAAGTTTGACAGTTCCACCAGTGGAAGTAGTCAACTTTACTAAAAAGTTTAACGGCTCATAAGATAAGTACCGTCACAGTCGGGGTTTAGCTGAGCTATGGGTTCATAACCAAAAACGCACATGAAAAAATTAGTATTCGTAACCTTTGAGTCTATTTTTTTCATCGCATCAGAACATTACAAGCACTTGCACCCAATCCGAATAAATCGAAAAGTCAAAAGGAATCTAACTGGCGGTAGTGCATTCCATATCCCGGTAAACCTTGTATCCGTCCTTGTGCTAACAATATTAACTATTACAGAGTAACACACAGCAACTTACGTGCCGGCCACATAGCAAAACACCGTTCCTGCCTTCCCAGAAACGGACAGGCAAATCTATTCTCTAAAAAAATCAAAATGTTAATATCAGAAATATATGTTGCTCTTTTTTTATTTTACACTCTGGGCAAGAAAAGCCTGACAAATATATTTGTCTATATGTTGACCCAAAGAATGAAATGACAAATATATTTGTCGTATGTATTGACAAATATATTTGTCATTTAGGAATAAACAACCGATATGCCATTTTCTTGCGAATCATACGTTTAATGAGGAGTCGGGGTGAAATACGTGGTCGGCCCATGTCCCTTTTTGAAAGAGTTCTCGATGAATTTGTTGTTCATTCGTAACTATTCAGCTGCGGGGAAAGGACCGATCTGTTCGGCAGGAAGGAAGGAACACCAACCACTTTGAAAATAGGGAAGGGGAAGCAACACGCAATAAAAAACCATAACAGCTATATATTAAGCGTTTTTTACAAAACCCACGGTTTTCTGCTCGATTTTCTCAGCCTCCGGGCGAGCCGAGTTCACCCATTTTTTGCGTTATCAGAGCCTTGAGGTAAACCACTACATCTGCAGCTCTGATGCCTTGAATATAGGTGCACTCGACTCGTGAACTATCCGGGATAGTCTGACCACATGACCCCACGATCCAAAAACAGGGGACGGCAACAGCCGTAGCGTAGGCTTACCTTAATAATAAGGCGATAAGGCGGTGGCCCTTGTTTATTATGCGCACCGGGACGTCCCGCCTGTCCCTGTTTGACATATCGCACGCCAGTGCGTAGAGTGTCAGAGCACGATGGAGGGCATCCAAGCCCTCACAAGGTCCTGCATAACCATGTACCCATTTAAAAACACTTTGGAGACCACACATGCTGAAACCTCTCACCAGACTCCTTGCCACCACCTCGGCATGCCTCATGCTTATGGCGGGTGGAGCCGGGGCCATGGAGATCGCTTCCGTCAATGACGAAGCCATCACCCTCAAGGAACTGAACTACGCCGTCCAGACTCTTCCGGAGTATCGGAAGCTCCAGCAGGAGGTCCTCAAGCGCGTTATCATCAACACCCTCTACTACCAGGAAAGCGTAAAAGCGGGAATCAAGGTGGAAGAGAGCCTTGTGACCGAAAACTATGAGAAGCTGAAAAACAGGTTCACCGGCGACAAGGTGGACTTCGACAAGCTCCTGGCCTCCCAGGGCAAGACACCGGCAGACATCAAAAACGGCATCCGAAAGCAGCTCATGGTCCAGGCCTTTATGGAGCAGCTCGATAAAAAAGCCAACATCGTGGTCACCGACGAGGAAGCCCGACTCTTTTACGATGAGCAGCCCTCCCTTTTCAGCACCCCGGAGAAGGTACGCGTCAGCCACATCCACATCGCACTTCCCGCCGACGCCACCGACAAAGAGACCAAAGAGGCCCTTAAAAAGATCCAGGACGTGGAAAAAGAGCTGGACGCCGGCAAACCCTTTGCCGAGGTTGCCAAGGCCAAATCCAACGCGGTGGACGCCAAGAACGGCGGGGATGTCGGGTTCATCACCAAAGACTCTCCCGTGGCCAAATCCCTGCTGGATGCATCCTTTTCCCTGAAAAAGGGTGAGCGCAGCGGCATCGTCAAGTCCCTGGACGGCTACCACATCATTGAAGTGACCGATCGCAAGGCGCCCTCCACCATGGGCTTCGACGAAGTCAAAAGTTCCATCAAGAACAACATGACCAAAGAACGCCTGCAGATCCAGCGCGCCTACTTTGAAAAGTCCATGGCAGACAAGGCCGACATTAAAATCTACCTTAAATAGAAAGGAACATACATATATGAAACGAAGTGTAATCAGAGGCACCGGCCGTTGTATCCCCTCCCGATGCGTCACCAACGATGATCTTTCTAAGATGATGGACACCAACGACGAGTGGATCCAGCAGCGCACCGGCATCAAGACCCGTTACTGGGTTCCGGAAGGGGAGATCGTCGGGGCGTCCGACCTTGCCCTGGAAGCAGCCAAAAAGGCCCTGGCCACCGCCGGCTGGGAAGCCGAAGAGCTGGACCTGATCATCTTCGCCACCCTGAGCCCGGACATCTTCTTCCCCGGCTCCGGTTGCCTCCTTCAGGCCAAGCTGGGCCTCTCCGAGACACCGGCCCTTGATATCCGCCAGCAGTGCACCGGCTTTATCTACGGCATGGGCACGGCAGACGCCTACATCCGCAGCGGCATGTACAACAAGGTCCTGGTCATCGGGGCCGAAGTCCACAGCACCGGCCTGGACAAGACCACAGCCGGTCGTGACGTGGCCGTGCTCTTCGGAGACGGTGCAGGCGCCGTCTGCCTGGAGGGGATCGAGACAGAGAAGAACATAGGCATCCTCGGCACCATCCTGAAGGCCGACGGCAAATTCGCCGATAAGCTCATGCTGGAGCTGCCTGCCTCCAAGTACCCGGAGCGTATCAACGCCGAGCTGCTCAAGACCGGCGGCCAGTTCCCCACCATGGACGGCACCCGCATCTTCAAGCTGGCCCTCCGCAAGCTCCCCGAGGTCACCCGTGAGGTCCTGGACCAGGCCGACATGACCCTGGACGAGATCGACATGGTGATCCCCCACCAGGCCAACCTGCGTATCAACGAGGCCTACCAGAAAACCCTGGGACTCCCCAGCGACAAAATCTTCAACAACATCCAGAAATACGGCAACACCACAGCCGCAACCATTCCCATCGCCCTGGACGAAACCATTGAGCAGGGCCTCGTGGACCCCGCATCAAGCACCGTCCTCTTCTCCGCATTGGGCGCAGGGCTTACCTGGGCGGCCATGATCTACCGCTTCGGCGAGTAGCAGCCGCTGCCGCAAGGCACTTGACCAAACAAAAAAACGGAGCCGCTTTTTAAAAAGCGGCTCCGTTTTTTGTTTTGGGCCATAGGCGACCAGACCTGCGCCATCTTAACGGACGCGCGCTCGCCTTCCGTTGTAGGGCTGGCGAAAAATAGAATAAAAGCGCCTCCGGCGGCAAGGTGAGTCACCTTGAAAGCTGGTTGCCGCCACACATTGACCCTCGTTCCTCTGGTCAATGTGTGGCGGCATTTCTTTCGTTTTGATCCGCGAGGCCGGTCGGTGGTTCGTGAGGGACGCCGTGCGCACCGAAAAACATTCAAGATGTCGATATTGTAAGGGTTTTGGCAAAGGACGGTGGCAAACGCTACGTCAGGCGGTGCGGGAGCCGCACCCTACAGCACGCGTAACCGGTCGGTGGTTCGTAGGGTGCGCCGTGCGCACCGAAAAACATTGAAATCCCCCGGCAGGGCCGCCAGAGGCATGCCCCTTAAAGGGGCAACCGTCCGGCAAACAACCGTTCCAGATAGAACCGGGTGATCTCATCCATATGACCGAAGCTGTGCTCCGGATTCGTATTGCGCGCCACGATCTCCCGGCGCAGATCGTTGGCGATGGTCTTGCCCAGCTCCACCCCGAACTGGTCAAAGGGGTTGATGTCCCAGATAAAGGCTTTGTACACGGTCTGAGCCTCGTAGTAGGCGAGGAGACGCCCCACGTTCACCGGGGAGAGGTCGTTGAGCAAGATGGTGGAGGAGGGGCGGTTGCCCTGGAAGAACCGGGTCTTTTCCTCGGAATCTTTCCCCACGGCAAGGGCCGTGGCCTGGGAGATGAGGTTGGCCCAGAGTTCCTGGTGGTTGCTCACCCCGTGGGGGCGGCAGCTCCCTTCCGGGTACTGGGGCGTGATCACCCCGATAAAATCGATGGGGAAGGGGTGGCCCTGGTGGGCCAGTTGGAAAAAGGAGTGCTGGGCGTTGGTGCCGGGCTCTCCGAAGATGATCACCCCGGAGGACTGGTCGATCTCGTAGTTGTTGATGGTAACGGACTTGCCGTTGCTCTCCATATTGAGCTGCTGGATGTGGGGGGCCAGCTTGGAGAGGGGAGAGGCATAGGGAATCACGGCCTGGGCCTGGTACCCGAGGAAATTGTTGTTCCAGATCCCGATGAGGGCCGACACCAGAGGGATGTTCTCAGGGGAGGGGGCGTACTTGGTGTGGATATCCATCTCCCGGGCCCCTTCCAGAAACTGGTTAAAGCGGTCGTAGCCCAGGTAGAGGCTCAGGGGCACGCCCCCCACCGCCGAGGTGACGCTGAACCGGCCGCCGATGAAATCGAACATGTGAAAGGTCTCGATGCCGGACTCTTTGCCCTTGTCCCCGGGGCTCCCCTTGCTGGTCACCGTCACGAAATGCTTTACGGCATCCAGGCCGCAGGAGGTCATGTAGGCCTTCATCTGCTGGGCGTTGGCCATGGTCTCCACCGTGGTGAAACTCTTGGAGATGACGATGCACAGGGTGGATTCCGGGTCGATCTTGGTCTTGATGGTCTCGAAATTGTGGGAGTCCACGTTGGAGAGAAAATGGAGCTCCATGCCTTTGTCGGCATAGGCAAACAGGGCGTTGGCCACGAACTCGGTGCCCAGGTAGGAGCCGCCGATGCCGATGACCACGATGTGACGAAACTTTTTCCCGGTGCTGCCGCACACCGTGCCTTCGTGGACCTTTTCGCTGAACTCCTTCATCTGGCGACGAACCGCGTCGATCTCATCCATCACGTTGACCCCGTCCACGCAGATGGACTGGCCGGAAAAGCTGCGGGCGGCCGTGTGCAGGGCAGCGCGGTTTTCCGTCACGTTCACCTTGCAGCCGTCCACCTTGTCGCGATATTTGCGATGAACTTTCGTGACCTTGGCGAGTTCAAAGAGAAGGTCCATGGTCTTGCGCGTGACCCGTTGCCGCGAAAAATCGTAGAAGAAGTCTACATGCTTTAAGGAAAATCCCTCCATCCGGCCGTCTTCTTGTATCAGGTGCTTCAAATGGTATTCAGGCCTCTTCATCTCTTCCGCATGCGCTTTGAGTTTTTTCCACACAGGGGTTTTGCTGATCCTGAAACCTTTTTCAGCCATCGTCTCTCCAGTTCGTGTTGTTGTGATTCCGCGAGGCAATCGGGTTAAAAAAAGATTAAATTATAAGGGCGGGGCCAGGGTGTGACAAGGGAAAAAAATCCGCGACGGCTGCCACTGGCCAAGATACCGGATCACCAGTACATCCGTTCTTTAAAAATGGCGACGGTGAAAACCAGGCGATGACCGCCTACGCCATCCGGCCGGTGCCGGTGCCGCAGCACCCCTCAGTCCAGGGATCCTCCGCCGGGCCTTTCCCTTGACTTGCCATTCACCAGCCGTTAAAAACATGATATTTATAAACCTGACCACACCATCCTACCATAAGAGGCCATCATGAACGAAACAGAACCCGGTGACATCATTCGCGCGCTCCTGGACAAAGGCGTCAATATTCCCGCCCCCATGAGCATTGAGATCTCTCCGGAGGTCCGTATCGATCGTATCTCCGGCGACGGGGTGACCCTTCACAGGGGCTGCCGCATCTCCGGGGAGGAGACCTTCATCGGCCCGGGGGTCGTCCTCGGCGAAGAGGCCCCCATGACCGTGGACTCCTGCCAGCTGGCCAAAGGCGTCCGCCTCAAGGGAGGCTTTGCCCAAAAAACTGTCTTCCTGGAAAAAGCCGAAGTCGGCTCCGGCGCCCATCTGCGCGAAGGCACCATTCTGGAAGAAGAGGCCTCCTGCGCCCACACCGTGGGGCTCAAGCAGACCATTTTGCTCCCCTTTGTCACCCTGGGGAGCCTCATCAACTTCTGCGATGTGCTCATGGCCGGAGGCACCAGCCGACGCGACCACAGTGAGGTGGGCAGCTCCTACATCCACTTCAACTTCACCCCCAACCAGGACAAGGCCACGGCCTCCCTTTTAGGAAACGTCCCCGAAGGGGTGATGCTGGACAAGAAGCCCATCTTTCTGGGAGGGCAGGGGGGCCTGGTGGGGCCGTGCCACCTGGCCTTCGGCACGGTGGTGGCCGCAGGCACCCTCATGCGCAAGGACGAGGAGACCGAAGGACGGCTCCACTTCGGAGGCGCCATGCGGGCAGGCTCCGTTGCCGCCCCCGAAGGGATCTACCAGAACGTCACCCGCATCGTGAAGCACAATATCCGCTACATGGGCAACCTCGTGGCTCTCTCCGCCTGGACCCGCCAGGTCCGAAGCGCCTTTGTGGGCAGGGCCTACCCCAAGGCAGTGCACCAGGGACACCTGGCCAACCTGGACCGTGCCCTGAATGAACGCATGAAGCGATTCCGCGCCTTTGCCGAAAAGCTTCCCGCCTCCCTTGCCATGGGCATGGAAAAGGGGACGGTTCCAGCCGACTCCTCCCTGGCCGCCCAGAAAAAAGAGGTGACGGCACAACTCGTAGCGTTTCAAGAGGCTCTCCAGGCCTTTGCCGCTCCTGGCGCCCACCCCAAGGTTCCCGGCCCCTTCGAAGAGGTCGTGGGCCAGATGGCCGCCGGGGCCGGTTACATTGAAACCATCCACGGCCTGGACGACCGGGAACGCGCCTTGGGTCGGGACTGGCTCTTCGACATCGTTCGCCGCACCGAGGCCCTCGGGGCCGATCACTTCTCCTTAACTTACGCTTAAAACATGGGTCACAACCCATTAAAAACCAAGGTGATATCCATGAAATTATTCGGAACCGACGGCATCCGCGAAACCTTCAATCAGCATCCCATGACCGTGGAAACCGCCCTTCGGGTGGGCCAGGCCGTGGCAGCCACCTTTGCCACACCGTCCAAGCACACCGTCATCATCGGGCGGGATACCCGTCAATCCGGCCAGGCCCTGTCCTCGGCCCTTGCCGCAGGCGTCATGAGCATGGGCGCCCATGTGGCCCTGGCGGGTGTGATTCCCACACCCGGCGTGGCCTTTCTCACAGCCGCCCATGACGAGGCAGCCCTGGGCGTGGTGATCTCAGCCTCCCACAACCCCTTTGAAGACAACGGCATCAAGCTGTTTAATGAAGATGGCTTCAAGTTCGACGAGGCCGTGGAAGCCCGCATCGAAGCCCTGGTTGCAGACACCGACGCCCTTCAGTCGCACCTGGAAGCAGCATCCACCGTGGGAACCATGAACCACATCCCTCATGCCGCCACCCGCTACCTGGGCTTCCTTAAAGAGGCATGCCCCGTGGATCTCTCCGGCCTGCGGCTGGTGGCCGACGCCTCCAACGGCGCGGCAAGCAGCCTGGCCGAGCCCCTGCTCAGGGGCGCGGGAGCCGAGCTGACCCTCATCAACGCCGCCCCCAACGGGATCAACATCAACGCAGGCTGCGGCTCCGAGCACCCGGACGAAGTACAGGCCCTGGTGACATCCTCCGGAGCTTCCGCCGGCCTTGCCTTTGACGGAGACGCCGACCGCTTGATCTGCGTGGACGAGACCGGAGAAATCGTCTCCGGCGACCAGGTCATCGCCATCGTGGCCGAATACTACCGAACCCAGGGAATCCTTGCCAACGACACCGTGGTCACAACCGTCATGAGCAACATGGGCCTTTCCGCATGCCTGGAAGAAAAGGGGGTCACCCACACCAAGAGCGCGGTGGGGGATCGCCACGTCATGCTCGCCATGAAAGAGCAGGGCGCCGTGGTGGGCGGGGAAGACTCCGGCCACATGATCTTTCTGGATCGCCACACCACCGGAGACGGCCTGTTGAGCGCGCTTCTCCTGCTCACCGTCCTCAAAGAGACCGGCAAACCGCTGTCCGAACTGAAGCAGGCCATGACCGTGTTTCCCCAGGTCCTCATCAACGTGGACGTTGCCGAGAAAAAGCCATTGGAAGAGCTCACCGCAGTGCCCAAGGCCATTGACGAAGCAGAAAAAGCATTGAACGGAAAAGGGCGCACCCTGGTGCGCTACTCCGGCACCCAGAAAATGCTCCGGGTGATGGTGGAAGGGGAGGACGCCGACCTGACACGCTACTGGGCCGAGGCCATTGCCGAGGCTGTTCGCCGAGAGATCGGATAAAAAAAGCCTCCGGCGGCGAGGTGTGCCACCTCGAAAGCAGGTTGCGAATGCGCTTTTGACTTTGACCGGAAGGGCCCGTGTATACGCCCTAAAAAAAACGGCCCGTGTTACCCGGATAACCGGAAACACGGGCCGTTTGGATTCACCAGAAAAGCTGTGGGCTATTCGCGGTTCCCCATGATGCGAAGGAGCATGAGGAAGAGGTTGATGAAATCAAGGTAGAGGGTGAGGGCACCCATGATGGCGCCTTTGCGCAGGGTCCCTGCGTCCAGGTCTCCGGGCTGGGAGAGGGCCATCATCTTGATTTTCTGGGTGTCGTAGGCGGTGAGGCCCACAAAGACGATGACGCCCACGTAGGAGATAATCATGGCCATACCGGAACTTCTGAGGAAGATGTTCACCACCGTGGCGATGATGATGCCGATGAGGCCCATGAACATGAAGTTGCCCATGCCCGTCAGGTCTTTTTTGGTCACCATGCCGTAGACGCTGCACGTCCCGAACATGGCCGCACACACCACAAAGGTCGAAAAGATGGACGACCGGGTGTAGACGATAAAGATAGAGGCGAGGGTGGCGCCGTTCAGGGCGGAATAAAGCACGAAGAGCAGGGTGGCCGTGCTTGCCTTGATCCGCTGGATACCGGCTGAAATGGCCACGACCATGCCGAGTTCTGCGATGATCAGACCGAAAAAGACCATGCGGTTGCCAAAGATGAGTTCGAGCATTGCACGGGAGTTGGCTACGTACCACGCCACACCGGCGGTAAGAAGAAGTCCCACCGCCATCCAGTTGTAAACACTCATCAGAAAGGTGTTTACCGCTGCCTGGGAACGGACATTTTGAACAGATGAAGACTGCATTGATCCTCCGAATTGAGAAGTTGATGATGACGCCGCAATGTTGCGAGGCTATCTCGTTGGATACCGGATCTTTATCGGACCATCCGGGCCCACAGCAGAAAAGATAACACAGGTATCCGCGATTTCAACCTGTAAAACGCGGCAGCGCCCGGCAAGAATGATCTGCGCGGGAACATAAAGCAAAAAACAGCCACTCATTTCAAAAATTTAATGGGGACAGGTGGCCGGGGACAGAAAAAAAACAACCCATGGCCACGATGGCAGCGGCAGGGTCACGGGGGATTCCCGGGGATGTTTTGCCCTTAAGGAACGTGCCGCACTTGACCTGGGCCTGCCATCCGGGATATGCGAAGGAGATATGGACACAGCAGCACAAAACCAACCGACAACCGCAGTGGAACCATCCACCATGAAACTGAGTCAGACCGAACTCTTTGAGCACCTGAAGACGACCCTTGAAAAAATGGGTGCCACGTATCAGGAACACAGCTTCCGGGCCACCACGATCCCGGTCAAGAGCGGCCTCTGCGTGGTTCGCGGGGAACTCTGCTTCATCATGGACAAACGGCGGAAGCTCCGCGAGAAGAATCGCATCCTCGGCCGCGCCCTGGCACGCATGGACCTGGACACCGTCCACATTCCGCCTGCGGTGAGGGAATTTATCTCTGGAGATGCATCGTGATGCATCAGGGGAGGCCCTCGAACCCTGACACGGGTTCCATATCCAAAAGTTTACATAATATCTATTATCGGACGTTATTAATAGATAGAGACCTACATCACGACGCAGCCATCCATCTGATTCCATACCTTTTTCATTAACGCAGTGTCATAAGCCCATTTGCAACCCACAGCGTTTGTTGCAACATGAACGGTGCCACTTGCATCTACGCCGATCCGCGTATCGTCACCACGGCAGACGACACGGGACGTCACCTGGAAAGCTGCGATCCCATCCCAAAACCCCATCGGCCAATAACGAGGCAGCTTGGTAGCCGGCGTCCCAGTTGCCGGGCTAAATCGGCTCTTTTGTTGAACCCCACCTGCAACTGTGCTAGATTGGCGAACCCGGAGCTGATAGTCTGTGCGCAGCCCGTGCCGATTTCCGGCGTCGGGCACCCCTTGGCAACCCCTTCAGGAAAGACATTGGAGATGACGGAACGAAAAGAGATTTATTCGGTCTCGAGCCTGACCCGCGAAATCAAAGGCGTGCTTGAGAACCGATTCCCATACGTGTGGATTTACGGAGAGATATCCAACCTTCGCATTCCCTCGTCGGGCCACTGCTATTTCACGCTGAAGGACCAGAGCGCCCAGGTCAGCGGCGTCCTCTTCCGCGGCCAGGCCTCCCGGCTGAAGTTTCGCCTTCAGGACGGCCAGACCATCACCGGGTTGGGACGCGTCAGCCTGTATGAGCCCAGGGGCACCTACCAGATCATTTTTGAATACATGGAACCCAAGGGCGCCGGGGCCCTGCAGCTCGCCTTTGAGCAGCTCAAGCGAAAACTCGCTGCCGAGGGACTCTTTGACGAGGCCATTAAGAAAAAACTCCCCCCCTTCCCCGAGCGCATTGCCCTGGTCACCTCCCCCACCGGGGCCGTGGTCCACGACATGCTCACCGTTTTTCGTCTCCGCTATCCCAATGCGGAGCTTCTGGTGGTGCCCGTAAGGGTCCAGGGCGAGCAGGCTTGCCTCGATATCCCGGCGGCCATCGCCGGCATCAACAGGCACATGACCGCTGACCTTATTATAGTAGCCCGGGGCGGCGGGTCCTTGGAGGACCTGGCCCCCTTCAACAGCGAAGAGGTGGCCCGGGCCATCCACGGGTCGGTGCTTCCCGTCATCAGCGCCGTGGGCCATGAGACGGACTACACCATCGCCGATTTCACGGCGGACATGCGGGCCCCGACCCCCACGGCAGCCGCGTCCCTTGCGGTTCCGGACAAAAAACGGCTTAAAGAAGACGTGGCCCTGCTGGCGGCCCGACTCCGCCTCTGCCTGGACCGAAGGATAGACGACGGGAGGCTGCGACTGAACGCGGCATCACGCCGCCTTGTGGACCCGAAGAAAAAGATATATGATCACAGGTTGCGGGTAGACGAACTGACCCAGCGCATGGCACGGGCAATCCGCCGGGAACTGAGCGATCGCCGGACCGCCCTTACCTGGCGCCGGGATCGGCTGGCCAAGGCCACTCCCCTTCTGGCCGTGGAGGCCGGACGCCGCGACGTTCGGGAGCTGTCCAGGCGCATGGAGCTTGCCATGGAGGCTCGGCTGGCCCGAAGTCGGGACACCCTGAAACGCTTGGAACAAAACCTCAGCGCCCTGAGCCCCCAACTGGTCCTGGACCGGGGCTACAGCATTGTGCGCGATTCACAAAGCGGTGAGGTCATCACCCGCGCAGCCCAGGTGGAGATCGGTTCTTCCCTGGATGTGGTTCTTGCAGACGGCTTGCTTGAAGCCGTTGTGGAAAGGAAAGACGATGGCAAAGAAAAAATTTGAAGAGGCAGTGGCTCAGTTGGAGGCCATTGTCGAAGATCTGGAGTCAGGGGATCTTCCGCTGGACAAGGCCATGAAACGATTTGAAGAGGGCGTCAAGCTCTCCAAGACCTGCTCGGACACCCTGGACGAAGCCGAGACCCGCGTGCGGATCCTCACCAGAGAGACCGCCGAGGGCCTCCAGGACGCGCCCTTTACCGAAACCGATCAGCGGGGCGCGGAATGAGCGCATTCGACTTGAAAGGGTACCTCGAAGAAACGGAGTCGCCGTGGTCTAGGCGCCCTTAAAGGACACCTGGACACCCTGACCCCTTCCGTGGAAACGCGGGTGGCACAGGCCATGGCCTACTCCCTCATGGCCGGGGGCAAGCGGCTGCGGCCCATCCTCTGCATGGCCGCCTGCGAGGCGGTGGGCGGAGACCCCGAAACAGCCATGAAGGCGGCGTGCGCCCTGGAGATGATCCACACCTACTCCCTGGTCCACGACGACCTGCCCGCCATGGATGACGATGATTTCAGGCGGGGACGCCCCACCTGCCACAAGGCCTTTGACGAAGCAACGGCCGTCCTGGCAGGGGACGCCCTGCTCACCTCGGCGTTTCACCTCATGGCCCTGGATCGGGGGCCCCGTGCCGAGGTGACCCTGGATGTCATTCGCATCATTGCCGATGCCTCGGGGGCCTTCGGCATGATCGAAGGCCAAATGCGGGACATCGAAGCCGAAGGCCGCGCCCTGGACCTTGGCTCTTTAAGGGAGCTGCACGGCCTCAAAACCGGTGCCCTGATCCGCGCCTCCGTGGAGTCCGGCGCCGTCATCGGCGATGCGGAAAACGGCGAGCGGGAGGCTCTGACACGCTACGCCGAAAAGATCGGCCTGGCCTTTCAGGTAACCGACAACGACATCCTCAACGTGGAGCAGGGACTGGACCATGGGCAAAGGGGTCGGCACGGACGCTGAACACGACAAGGCCACCTACCCGTCCCTCATGGGGCTGGCAGAGTCCAAGGCCTACGCAAACCAGCTGGTGGAGGAGGCCGTAAGCGCCCTGGCCGTCCTCGATGAACGAGCAAAACCCTTGAAGGCGCTGGCCCTGTACGTTGTCCAGCGCCAGCGTTGATTTCCGCCCCCAGGGGCAGAAACCGAACTTTTATTTCCTCACCATGGGTGGGGGGGAACCATACAGGTGATGGTGATGACCCTTTTAGAACAGATCGACTCCCCGGCAGACCTGAAGAAGCTGGATCGCAGCCAGCTTCCCCAGCTTGCCCGGGAGATTCGGGACAATATTGTGGATGTGGTGTCCAAAAACGGCGGGCACCTGGCCTCCAGTTTAGGTGTGGTGGAGCTGACCATTGCGGTTCACTACGTCTTTGACGTGCCCTTTGACAAGGTCGTCTGGGATGTGGGCCACCAGGCGTATGCCCACAAACTGCTCACCGGGCGGCGGGACGCTTTCCCAACCCTGAGGACCCTGGGGGGCATCTCCGGATTTCCCAAGGTGAGCGAAAGCCCCTACGACGCGTTTACCACCGGCCACAGCAGCACCTCGGTGTCTGCTGGCTACGGTATGAGCTGCGCCCGGGACATGAAGGGCGAAGACGGAAAGGTCATCTCCATCATCGGTGACGGCAGCCTCACCGGCGGCATCGCCTACGAAGGGCTCAACCAGTCCGGGCCCTCCAGTCGCAACCACCTGGTGATCTTAAACGACAACGAGATGTCCATCGCCAAAAACGTGGGCGCCCTCTCCTCCTTCCTGAGCCGCACCTTTTCCGCCAAGTACCTCCAGGACCTCAAGGGCGAGTTCAAAAAGGCCATGAAAGCCCTGCCCAAGGTGGGAGACGACATCTACCAGTTTGCCAAGAAGACCGAAGAGTCCTTCAAGGCCTTCGTCACCCCCGGCATGCTTTTTGAGGCGTTCAAGTTCGAATACCTGGGGCCCATCGACGGCCACAACATGGAACACCTCATCGACATCCTGGAAAACATCAAAAAGCTCAACAAGCCCGTGCTGCTGCATGTCATGAGCAAAAAAGGCATGGGCTACGCCCCGGCCGAAGCCAACCCCGTCTATTTCCACGGCGTGGGCGCCTTTGAGAAAGAGACGGGGACCAGCATGAAGGCCAGGCCCAAGGCCCCCTCCTATACCGAGGTCTTCGGCAGGAGCATGGTGGAGCTGGCCGAAACCGACAAACGCATCGTGGCCGTCACCGCGGCCATGCCCGAAGGGACAGGGCTCACGGAGTTTGCCTCCCGGTTCCCCGAGCGATTCTTTGATGTGGGCATCGCCGAACAGCACGGGGTAACCTTTGCCGCGGGCATGGCCACCGAAGGAATGAAACCGGTGGTGGCCATCTACTCCACCTTCCTCCAGAGGGCCTACGACCAGATCCTCCACGATGTCTGCCTGGACAGGCACCCGGTGATCTTTGCCGTGGACCGCGGCGGCCTCGTAGGCGAAGACGGTCCCACCCACCACGGGCTCTTTGACCTGGCCTACCTGCGGCCCCTGCCCAACATGGTCATCATGGCCCCTGCCGACGAAAACGAACTGCGGCAGATGCTCCGCACCGCCCTGGACCACGACGGCCCCATTGCCATCCGCTACCCGCGCGGGGCTGCCGAAGGGGTCCCCGTGGATGCCTCGGCCCCTGCCCTTCCCATCGGCAAAGGCGCCCTGGTCCGGGAGGGCAGCGACCTTGTCCTTCTTGCCATCGGCACCACCCTGGCCACCTGCATGGAAGCGGCCGAGAAGCTCTCGGCCCAGGGCATTGAAGCCGCCGTCATCAACGCACGCTTTGTCAAACCCCTGGACAAGGACCTCATCCTCCACTGGGCGGACAAAACAGGCCGCGTGGTGACCGTGGAAGAGCACATGAAGGCCGGCGGCTTCGGCAGCGCAGTTCTGGAGCTCTTCTCCGACGAGGGCCTGGCACACATCACCACCGCCCGTGTGGGCATCGAAGATCACTTTGTGGAGCACGGTCCCCGGGCAGAGTTGTGCCGTCGCCAGGGCATCTCCACCGAGGGTGTCATGGAGGCCGCGTTCCGTGTAACGGGACGGACCGAAAGCGTCACCACCCTGGCCGGAAAGGGCCGATAACGAGAAAGGACAAGGAAAACATTTGAGTCAGGAAGTGAAAATGAGAATTGACCAGCTCCTCGTGGACAAGGGGCTGGTGGAGAGCCGCCACAAAGCCCAGGCGCTGATTCTGGCCGGAAAAATACTGGTAAACCGGGTACCTGTCACCAAGGCCGGGACCAAGGTTTTGACAAGCGCCGAGATACACGTCAAAGAGGACGAGATTCCGTATGTCAGCCGAGGGGCCCTGAAACTGGAAGAAGCCCTGAAAACCCTTGAAATCGACATTGCCCATGATGTATGTCTGGACATCGGCGCTTCCACGGGAGGCTTTACCGATTGCCTGCTCCGACACGGGGCAGACAAAGTCTATGCCGTGGACGTGGGCTACGGCCAGCTGGCCTGGTCCCTGCGCAACGATGAAAGGGTCGTGGTGCTGGAACGCACCAATATCCGCTACCTGACGGAAGAGCAGGTCCCCGAGAAGGTGGACCTGGTCACCATCGACACCTCCTTCATCTCACTGAAGCTGGTGGTACCGGCGGCCCTTGGTTTTCTCAAAAAAGAGGGACGAATTCTCGCGCTCATCAAACCTCAGTTTGAGGTAGGAAAAGGGAAAGTGGGAAAAGGCGGGGTCGTCAAGGACCCGGCACAGCACGCGGAAGTCATCGACAATCTTAGCGATTTCTTCCAGGAACTCGGCCTTGAAAAAGAGGCTGTCATCCCCTCCCCCATCCTCGGCCCCAAGGGCAATCGCGAGTTCATTATCTCTTTGAAATACTGACGGGATTGATATATATACCTAAGTTCGTAACGGTATGTTTATACACAACGCCCCAAGGGGATTTCTCACAGGGCGTTGGCAGAAGCACTCGACCCGGCACGAACCGCTCGAAAGAGGCGGGGATGCGGGGTCGAGAAGCAAAACATGTAATTCAGGAGAAGAGACAGTCACATAGACATAGGCTTGAATCATTCACATATTGAGGAGGTTGTTTAATGAAGTTATCTTCTGATAAACTGCGTAACGTCGCTCTGGCAGCCCATGGAGGTGCAGGCAAGACATCCCTTGCCGAGGCATTGATTTTCAACGCGGGCGCAACCAGCCGACTTGGCCGTGTGGAAGAGGGCAACACCGTGATGGACTACTCGGAAGAAGAGCAGCGCCGCACCGCGTCCCTCAGCAGCGCCTTTTTTCAATATGAGTGGAAAAAACACATCATCAGCCTCATCGATACCCCGGGTGACAAAAACTTCTTCTCCGACGCCAAAACCTGCATGCCCGCAGCCGACGCTGCCGTCATCGTCATCGACGCCTGCACGGGCTCCGATATCCGCACCGAACAATCCGCACAATTTGCAGGTGAAAACGCCATCCCGACCGTCTGTTTCATCAACAAACTCGACCACGAGCGTGCCGACTTCAGGCAGGCCTTCACCAGCGCGGTGGACGCCCTTGATCCCAAGCCTATTCTGATTCAACTCCCCATCGGGGAAAAAGACACCTTCACCGGTGTCGTGGACCTCATCGCCAACAAGGCCTACAGCCTCAAAGACGGCAAGGCCGAGCCCATGGACATCCCTGCGGACATGGCCGACGATGTGGAATCCGAACGAGCCGAACTCATTGAAAACATCGCCGAAGCAGATGACGAGCTCCTTGAGCGCTATCTGGAAGGCGACGAAATAAAAGACGCAGAGCTGGTGGCCGCGCTCAAAACCGGTACCAAAAACCGTCAGTTCATGCCGGTTCTCTGCGGGGCGGCCACGGCCAACATGGGCGTGACCCTCCTGGCCGACTTCATCGTGGACGGCCTGCCCAGCCCGCTGGAGCGCGCCCCCTTCCCCACCACGGACGGAGAGGGCGTGGCCTTTGACCCAAGTGCCCCCTTTTCAGGGTATGTCTTCAAGACCATTGTGGACCCCTACGCGGGCCGCCTCTCCCTGATCAAGATCGTTTCCGGCTCCCTGGGCAAGGACGGCACCGTCTACAACACCGACAAGGACAGCAAAGAGCGTTTCTCCCAGCTTCTCTACCTTGCCGGAAAAGACCAGAAGCCCATCGACCATGCCGAAGCCGGTGCCATCGTGGCTGTGGCCAAGCTCAAAGAGACGTTCACCGGAGCCACCCTGTGCGACGAATCCCGCAAGGTGATCCTCAAGCCCACGGACCCCATCGCCCCGGTAATCTCCTTTGCCGTGGAGGCCGCCAACCAGGGAGACGAAGACAAGGTCTTCTCCTCCCTCTCCAGGCTCCAGGAGGAAGATCCCTCCCTGGGCCTCGACCGTATTGCCGAAACAAAAGAGATCCTTTTGAACGGTATGGGTATGGTCCACGTGGAGGCCACCATTGAAAAGCTCAAGCGGAAGTTCAACCTCGAAGTGGTGATCAAGCCCCCCAAGGTCCCCTATAGAGAGACCGTCCGCAAAAAAGTCCGTGTCCAGGGCAAACACAAGAAACAGACCGGCGGGCACGGTCAGTACGGGGACTGCTGGATCGTCCTGGAGCCCCAGCAGAGAGGCGACGGCTTTGAATTCGTGGACGCCATTGTCGGCGGGGTCATCCCCAAGACCTACATCCCCGCCGTGGAAAAAGGGATTGCAGAGGCGTCCTCCAAAGGGGTCCTCGCCGGTTTTCCCTGTGTGGACTTCAAGGTGACCCTGGATTACGGCTCCTTCCATGCCGTGGACTCCTCGGAGATGGCCTTCAAAATGGCCGGATCCCTGGCCTTTCGCAAGGCGTGCGAAGAGTCCGGCGGGGTGCTTCTGGAGCCTGTCATGAACGTGGCCGTCATCGTTCCCGATGATTTTACCGGCGACGTTATGGGGGACCTCAACTCCAGAAGAGGACGCGTCCTCGGCATGGACAGCGAAGGCAAATACCAGGTGATCAACGCCCATGTGCCCATGGCCGAGATTCTCACCTACGCCCCGGATCTCAACTCCATGACCGGTGGACGGGGCACCTTCACCCGGGAATTTTCGCACTACGACGAGGTTCCCGGGGATATCGCCAAAAAAGTACTTGAAAAGATTGCGGCGGAGCAGGAAAATTAGCTTCGCTTGAATGTTTCTGAATAAGAAACGGCAGAGGATGCGGTTCACCCGTATCCTCTGCTGTTTTGTTTTTGAGAGAGGAAGAGACTTTAAAAAAATGAGACGAAATATTGTACATGTCGGATCCGGGCAGCTCACCTACGAAATCCGAGAAATCGTAGCCGTGGCCAACGAACTGGCAGCACTGGGCGTCGACATCACCTGGGAAAACATCGGAGACCCTGTGGCAAAGGGAGAGTCCATCCCTGACTGGATCAAGGAGATCATCACCGATCTCGTGGGACAAGACGACACCTACGGCTATGTGGCCACTCGGGGCGTTTCCAAGACCCAGCAGTTCCTTGCCGAATGCGTCAACAGCCGCGGAGGCACACAGATCACCAAAGATGACATTGTCTTCTTCAACGGACTGGGCGACGCCGTGGCCAAGATTTTCGGGTTCCTCAAGCGTGAAGCCCGGGTCATCGGCCCCTCCCCCGCCTACTCCACCCACTCCTCTGCCGAGGCGGCCCACTCGGGCTACAACCACCTCACCTACGAGCTGGACCCGGAGAACGGCTGGCTGCCGGACCTGGAGGACCTGGAAAACAAGGTCAAATACAACGACGCCATCGCAGGCATCCTCATCATCAACCCGGACAACCCCACGGGCGCGGTCTACCCCCGGGAGGTCCTGGAAAAGATGGTGGACATTGCACGGCGACACCGTATCTTCATCATCTGCGACGAGATCTACTCCCACATCGTCTACGACGACGCCTCCACGGTTCACCTGAGCGAAGTCATCGGCGAAGTCCCGGGCATGGCGCTCCGCGGCATCTCCAAAGAGTACCCCTGGCCCGGCGGTCGGTGCGGATGGCTTGAGGTGTACAACCAGAACAGCTACCCCATGTTCCGTCAGTACATCCAGAGTATCGTCAACGCCAAGATGCTGGAGGTGTGCTCCACGAGCCTTCCCCAGCACTCCATCCCACTGGTCATGGGCCACCCCAACTACCGGGGACACCTTGAGATGCGCCGGGACATGTTCCACCGCCGGGCCGACGAAGCCTACGACATGCTCAAGGATGTGGAAGGTATCTCGGTCATCAAGCCCAAAGGGGCCTTTTACATGTCCGTCCTCTTTGATGACGGGGTTCTGAACAGCGACCAGACCCTTGCCATCGGCGACGAACGCGTCCGAAGCTACATCGAAGAGAAGATCGAAAACGTGGAAGTGGACAAGCGCTTCGTCTACTACCTGCTTGCCGCCACCGGCATCTGCGTGGTTCCCCTCACCGGATTCTGCTGTTCCCGCAAGGGATTCCGCATCACCCTCCTTGAAACCGACGACGACAAACGCCGGTGGACCTTCCAGACCGTGGCCGACAGCATCCGCGCCTACCTGGAGTCCAACCGAGGCTCCGCCGGTGATGAGGCGTGCCGACTGGCCGTGTAAAAGAACAGGCTACCGGCTTTAACAACAAAAGCCCCTCGGACGGAAACGATTTTCCGTCTTCGAGGGGCTTTGTTGGTTTAAGGGCTTTCGGGATTTTAATGAAACTCGATATAAAGTCCCAGCTTGCCGTAGTGCTGGGTGGAGTCAAAGGCCATGCCCACCTCCAGGTCGCTGATGCTGCGAATGGTGCCGTACTTTTCAATGAGGGAGTGCTCCCTGTCGTCCAGGTGAAACGCCAGCTCCACCCGCATCCCCACCTCCAGGGGCACCGAGGTCACCAGCCGAACCCGCAGACCCGACTGGGAGATGTCCGTCACCGTTCCCGACAGGTTGTATCCCCGCTCCTGGACCTTGCAGACCACCGGCAGTTCTACATCCTTGCGGACAAACTGCCGCCGTTCGAGCTGCACATGAAAGCTGTGGCCGCAGGTGCACCGACACCGGATCTTTACATGACTCTGGACCCCCATGAAGGTGGAGACATCCTGTTCCTTCACCCGATGACACGATGGGCAGGTGATAAACGCCTGGAAATCTTCTTTCACAAGAATCGTAGCAAGCATGGTTTCCCGTCCTCACCGGCCGGAAGTCATGAAAACATAAGATACTGGCCGATTTTGTCGTATTTTTCTATTTCGGTGAATTCAAGGCCCAGGAACGGGCCGTTGATGCTTCGGACCACCGCTGTTTTGCTGATGAATGAGCGATCTTTATCGTCGAGGTTGAACTCCACGTGAATAATATCTTCAATGGCAAAGGGAAAAGCCGTGTTGACCCGGATCCGGCACCCGGAACGGGACAGGTCCTTGACGGTCATGATGAATTTGCGGCCGTCATGGGAACCGAAGGCCACCCCGGACAATTCGAGGGATTTGCGGTAGTACTTTCGCCGCTCGATCACCACGGAAAAAACATGACCGCATTTGCAGGTGCACTTGATCCTGAGTTGCGCCTTGGCGGTCAGGAGCTTGGAGATATCCGTGGTCCGGGATCGCTCACAGACAGGGCACACAAAGGTTGCCGTGGTGCTGGTTCCGAGAAATATTTTTTCTGCCATTGCCTTGCCTTTTATTTGGAGGGTCGAAGTCCCGAGGCACCCTGACACGCATTACCCCAGCTTCACTGACCTTCTCTGGGTCCCGGTACAGCGCCGTTAACTGACGCACACCCTGCGGATCTCCGCAACATCGGTGACGCCGTCCAGCGCCTTGACGAGGCCGTCCTGAATCAAGGTCGTCATCCCCTGCTCTGCGGCCACACGGAACAACTCGTCGGTGTGGGCGGCCCGCTTGATCATCTGCTTGACCTCAGGAGAGCCGTACATCAATTCATGGATGGCAACCCGGCCCTTGTAACCGGAGCCGGAGCAGACCGAGCATCCCACGGGCTTGAAAAGGCGCATGTCCGAGGAATACCGGATCCCGGTTTGCTCAAAGGCCTCCTTACCGTAAAGTTCCACGATACGGTCAAACTCGTCCCGGTCCGGGGTGTACTCGTCCCTGCAGTTGGTGCACAGCCTTCGGACCAGCCGCTGGGCAAGGACCCCCTGGAACGCATCGGAGAAGTTCAGGGGGTTGAGCCCCATGTCCAGAAGCCGGGTTACCGTCTCCGGGGCACTGTTGGTATGAAGGGTGGAGAGAACCAGGTGGCCGGTGAGGGAGGCTTCGATGCCGATGGAGGCGGTTTCGTGATCCCGCATCTCGCCGATCATGATCACGTCCGGGTCGGCCCGGAGAAAGGCCCGCATCACCCGGGCAAAATCCAGGCCGATCTTTGCCTTGCACTCCACCTGCCGCAGGCCGGGCTGGGTGATTTCCACGGGATCCTCAGCGGTCCAGATCTTGATTCCGGGCTTGTTGATGTGTGCCATGGCCGCATGGAGGGTGGTGGTCTTTCCCGACCCAGTGGGCCCCACGCAGAGAATCAATCCGTAAGGCTGGGCGACGATCTTTTTCAGGATCTCCAGGTTGCGGTCGCTGAGCCCCATCTGGTCGATTTTCATGGCCCCGGAGTCTGCCAGGATACGGAGCACCGCATCCTCAAACCCGCCTGCCGTGGGCAGGGTGGCCAAACGCAGCTCAAAGGGCTTCACCCCTTTCCTCTTGAACTTGATCTTTCCGTCCTGGGGAAGCCGCCGTTCGGCAATGTCCAGATGACTCATGATCTTCAGGCGGGAAAGAATCCCCATGGCGTTGGAGATGGGCACCTTGAGCACATCCTGGCACACGCCGTCGATGCGGTAGCGGATATGCACCTTCTTGGAGTGGGGGGACGGCTCCACATGGATGTCCGAGGCCCCTTTCCGGTAGGCGGTGATGATCACCTGGTCCACCATCTTCACGATCTGGCTCGACGACTCGGAGAGGGACGGATCCGCCTCCTGATCGTCCGGTATCTCGTCCACCTCTTCCTCGAACTCCACGTCGAGCATCATGTCGAAGTCGCCGTCTTCCTCTCCGGGCCCCTCTTCGGTATGGCGGTCGGAATCGTAGAAGAACTTGATCACTTCGATGATCTCTTCCCGTACACCCACGGAGTATCGGATGTGCTTGGCACTGAGAAGGCTGTAGATGTGGTCCGTCTTTTCAAGGTTTTTCGGGTCATCAATGAGAACTTCCACCACCCCGTCGGTCATGTCCCATGACAGGGGCACCCAGCTGTTCTGGATGAGAAAGCTCTTCTTCAGCTTCCCCAGGAGCTCCACGGGGATGGGAATATCGGTGCCGAATTCCACAAAGGGACACTCGTAATAATAGGAGAGGGATTTGCCGAGCTCCTCTTTGTCCACATACATGTCTTCAATGAGAATGGATTCGCAGCTTTTCCCGGTTTTTCTCGCAAGGTTGAGGGCGTTCTGCAACTGAGCGGTGTTGACCTGATCCGTCTCCAGGAGGTAGCCGTAGCGGGATTCGTAACTCCGCGCTCCCTTGATCCCCTCGACCTGGGCATCCAGCCCGGTGTAGCCCGCATCCAGCCCGCGGACATCTTCGTAGAAACCCATGGCCTCGTCGCTCTTTTCGAGCTTTTCCATCTCCAGCCCGAACCGGAAGAGAATATCGGCCGCCGCTTCCTGGGTCACGTTGTTCGTCTCTATGAGTTCAAGGACCTTTTTGCGAATTTTGGATACGGCATGAAGCTGCATCAGGACGTCGGCAAGCTGGGGCACCAGCTTGGCCACCGGATACTTGGTGTTGAGAAGTTTCAAAAGCTCGCCCAGGGCTTCCCGCTGCAGGCCGAGTTCTTTAAAGGCGTGGGCGCTCTCCAGGATCTCATCGGCGCTGTCTTCGGACCAGGAGTTCTTGATGGCGCTGAGCTCCTGGCTGCTGAGTTCGATGACCTCATCGTCGTCATCCAGCTCGGCCGCCTTTGTCTTCAATTCGCCAAGCTCCATCCCGATGAAGTCGTTGACCTCTTCGTCGAGGTCACCGTCGTATGCATCCAGAATTGCCGTATAAACGGCAATGGACTCACCGTAGAGACCGTGTTTTTTGTAGGCTTTGGCGGTATCGATTTTAGACTTCAGCTGTTTTTCCAAAGCGTATCCTCGCAAATTTGCCGCACACCTTCAGGTGCACTACATTTTAAAGAAACGACCGAAACCTCGTGTCTTGCGACTTTTATCCATATCGGTTGAAATAAGATCGCACGTCATGCGAACCATGGCGGCCACGCACCCGGGGGCCATGAGGATATAAAGGATTCCGTCGACGGTTCGACGGTAGTAGACTCGCAGGGCATCGAACAGGATCTCCCCTTCCGTGGCGCCGTCCACCAGGGGAGCCATATCGCGCCACCGCATTTTCTCCGCAAGAAAAGCCCTGGCCTCGCGACACTCGTGCTCGCTGCCACCATGGGACTCGGAAAGTTCGGCAACCAGGGGCTTTCCGGCGTCGCTGATGTAAAAAACCCCCTGAACCCCGTCGATGCTGAACAAATCATCAAAATGGTTTGCCATATCCACCTGAATACATAAAAGATTATAATCTGATTCACACGTCCAGTACAGCGTCAATTAATGATTCTTTCTGGACCTTTGCTCCCACCACCAGCCGGGCCGGGACCCCGGCTCCCATCACCACCATACGCTGATCGGTTTCCCGATTGCTCAACACCGCCTTGAGTGGCCCGGCCCCCAGAATGTTTCCGAACATCTGCAGAGCGGCCATCTTATCCGTCAACTCCGGAGCCCAGGCTGCCGACTCCACGGCATCGGAGTTACCGCTTGCCTTGACGACCAGTTCCCTAAGGCGCTCCAGTTCATCCGGGGAGCCGCCCCGGTCACCATCCACAGGATCACCGGTGGATGCATCCCTCCCCTGGTCAGCAACCTGACCCGGCGAGCCGCTTCCCATCTCATCCTTCAGCCGCATGGCGTCCAACAAAATCGCCTGGAGCTCACCCTGGATCCCTTTCCGGGTGAGAACACAGGAATTTTCGATGAGCAGGGTTACCCGTTCCCATCCCAGGACGCGATAGGCGGCCTTGTTGCCTGTCATGGGGCCGTAGCGTGCATTGAGGATGTCCCCGTCACGAAAAAAAAGGACGCCCTGGGTGCCGGTCATCTCGTTGACCACCCGGATGGTGCAGGTCTTGGCTTCCATCTCGATAAGCTGCAGGAACATCTCCAGGGAGGCATTTTTCAGGGTGCCGCCCCCGGCCTGCTCCTTGAAGATCTGGTCAATGGTCCGAACCAGATCCTCAACCACCAGCGGCTTCGTAAAATAGGCCCGTGCCCCGTAGCGCATAACCGCTTCACGGGTTTTGGGCTTATCGAAACTGGTGACGACAATGGCGGGGACATCGGGAAAAAACCGCCGGATTTTTTCCAGAAGCCCGTACCCATCGACATTGGGCATCTGGAGATCCGTCACCACAAGGGCAATGGGGCGCCGCTTCAAGAGCTCTACAGCCTCAGCGCCGTCGGTGCACGTAAGGACCGCATACCGATCCTTCAGCTTGGAAAACAGCTTGTGGATGAGGTTGAGAAAAGGCTGGTTGTCGTCCACGACGAGAATCTGTCTGACCATGGTGTGACCATCCTGTGTTTCCCCTGCCCCCCATGGGGGAAGGGATAAAAAAGATACCGGCGTCGGGCTTTCAATGGGGCAAGGCGTCAGACAACCGCTTTAAACGCATCGATCTCCCGTTGATACTGTTGGCGCCAGGTTTTCAGGTTCTGTTGAAGCTCCATGCCGAGCCCACGCTCCAGGGCCAGCTCCCGAAGACACTCGGTCACCGCCGCCACGACCCGCTGGACCTTGTCGGTCCCTGTGTAGGTAATGGAACCGCCCTGGTAGCTGAACTCCTCGGTAAACGGATCCAGGAACTCATACCGGGATACTTTTTCGAGGAATTTCCGCTTCAGCACCGTATCAAACGGGTCGGCCTGCTCCTTGACCCCGGTATAGGTCTGCTCGAAAACCCCCAGGAGGACCTCCAGCATCTCCACGGCATTCTGCCCCTGTCCTCCTTTGCCCTCACCGGGGACAGGTGCCCTGTCCTTCAGGCAGTCGTCGCTGAGCCGATGGATCTCCATCTGAACCCGCTTGATGGCAATACGGGTCCGGCTGTTTTTGGCGTTGGCCATGATGCGCCCGAGCTCCTGGTTCGGGTCCCGGAGAATGCCGCCGCTCTTACCCAGCACCGCTCCGGCGATCTCTCCCATGATGACATGCACCTGGTCCGCCTTCCCCGAAGGGTTCAGCACCTCGATCAAACCGGTGAACCGGTCCTGGGTAATTTTCTTCATGAGCGCCTCCAGGTCCACGGTGGAGGAGGTCAGGTTTTTGTGGATCAGCGCCGCTTCGTTGAGGTTGGCCCAGTATCCGATGCTCTCATCCGGGATCTCGAAGACCGAGAGGGTGTGCCGGGCCTCATCGGCCATGCGCAACAGCTCGTCAAGGGCCGGCTGCCGATCCCTGTCCCGGCCGTCGATGCAGGTATGGGCATTGATCAATGCCCCCTGGTCAAAAAAAACGACACCTTCCGATGCGGGTGCCCGCATGATGACACAGCCCGAGGGCAAGGCATTTCGAAAGTGATCGACAAACCGCCTGATGCGTATGTAACCGGTGTGCAGGTTGCTGACCACAGGGGTCTCTCTGGGAATGACTATCATAGATCAATCTCACTGGTTGGACAAACAGTCTTGCCGTCCCTGACGGCTGCAATCACGGGACGCCGCCCCGCATCAACACAAACGGGAGCATCTCAGGTGACGTGGAAAAACAGCCGTTCTCCGCCTGGTCTCTGCTCCCGCTGATAACACCCGTATGGAAACGCTACCGCTTTTTGCGGAGCCGTTCAATGGAAAATCGCAAACTATCCTGCATGCGCGTTACCGCCTCGGCCAGACTGCCGATCTCATCACGGGATTTGATATCGATGACCACATCAAGCTCCCCGACGCTGATCCGGTCCGCCGCATCCGTCAGCATCTGGATGTTGGAGGTAAGCCGGTAGCCGTAGATCATGATGGACAGGCCGATGAAAAGGATCACCACAGCGATGAACCCGATGGTCATCTTCTGTGTGGCTTCGGTGAGGCCGGTGGCACTCTTTTCAATGAGCTGAATAGGCCCGGTAAAGTCTTCGATGAAGGTGGTACTCAAAATCAGGTAGGGGGTCTGCTCAATGGGCTCCACGGCCATGAACTTCTCTTTTTCCGTGTTGTCCGCACTGACCGTTCGGTAGTACCCCTTGATGCCCCGCCCCCCCTTCATGGCCTTGAACACCTCTTCAAAGCTCTGATAGCCCAGGCCAAGCTCTTCCTTCATTTTGCCCAGGAGAGGCTTACCCAGGTAGGACTCGTTGCGATGGCACCAGATACGGTAGCCCGTCTCTTCATCCTGATCCGGGGCGGGGATCTCGATCAAGGCTGTAAACCCTTCGGTGCCGACATCCTGAACCGCAATATCCCGCATGTCAAAGTCGTAGTAGAAGTCGTCTTTGTTCAGGTCCGGGTTGTTCCGAAGAAAGATAGAACACTGGGAGGCCACGCTCTTGGCTTTATTGACGATGATCTCCTCGGCCATCTGGCGCACCACGCCGGTGCTCTCTCCGGTGATGTTATTGGCAAGGGTGAGCATCTGGTACTGGGTAAAGGCGCTGCTGCCGATGAACAGCAAAATGGGAATCCCGAAAAAGAGAAAAAACATCTTGGTCCGCAGGCCGAACCCCTTGTACGAGGTCTTTTTCTTTCGGGCCACGCGGGGACCGTCCGCCGTTTTCTCTTCAGGGGCAGAATTCTTGGAGACAACCTTCAGGGGGGGAGTGGCCGGAGATGCAGGAGCCGCGTCCGACTCAGGGGAATTTTCGCTGACGGGCACCGACTGGATAGGCCCGGAGCCTTCTCCGACAGCGACCTCTTCTTCCCCGGGAGGACGGATGGTAATGATGTGTTCACACACTTTGCATTTGATCTTGATGCCATCCGGAGTCTTGATGTGGTTCATCAGTTTTCCGGGGTCCAGATGGTAAATCTTCCCGCACTCTTCACATCTGGCGACAGTCCCTGTACTCCTGACTGTTGAAATCTCGTTGGGGATTGTCACCGTTGGAATTGAGGTGCTCTGGCCTGCAGTGGGTCCGTCAGAAATTCTTTAGCCTCGACAACAGGACCTGCTGGAACTCCGCTCTCTTTTCGTCCCGGGGGATTTCCCGGGCCAGGGCGTCCACCAGCTCAGCCGCACGTGTCAGGGGGATACTTTCACGATCAAGGGCCATCTCCTGAAGAAGATCCTCAAGGAGGATCTCCGCCATGGGCCCCATGGCCTTGGAGAGCTGATCCGTAAGAAAAGGGTAAAAATCACCCGACAGGGTCGGCACCGAAGAGACCACCTCCTCAATGAGGCCGAGATGGTCCAGGCGAATCAGGACATCCCGGATATCGGACAGGGTCAGCCCGAGTTCTCCGGCAAGCTCAGCGGTATTTTTTTCACCGTTGAGCTGCATCAGCAGGGTGAGCATGCGGCTGTCCAGCGACACCTCACCCAGGTCCTCTCTGACGGCTCGCCGGTATACGGACGACGCGATGTTTCCTTTTAAAACCATGGCAACCTGCACTTGCTCCTATTTCCGTTTCACCAACCGAGCGATCTCTTCTCGAACCGCCTGACGAATAAAGGCCTTCACCTCATCGGAAAGCCCGACCCCTGCCCTGCCCGAGGCAGATGGCTTTGCCGCCCCGTGCTGGGCAATGAGCCCCTTGAACCGCTTGAACTCACGCACATGGTACGCCGCCGAGCGGTTTTTCTGCTCTTCGGACATGTCGGAGCCCACGGCCGCTTCAAAGCTGTCGAAAAGGGATTTCAAAAACGAGACGGTTTCGGGATGGGCGGCGGCTTTTTTGGCTTTCAGGTAGCGACCGATGGTGTCGAGGAGTTTGATATAAATGGTCAGGGCCTTGTCGTCGCAACAGCTGCCCCCGAGGCGTTTCAACTCCTGCAGGTAGGCATCGAGGTTTTTGTCCCCGATCTCCCACTCCATCTCAAGGATCACGGCCTTGAGGGTTTCCAAGGGATCCCCGGACGTCTCCGGCTTCCGGGCCGGACCGTCGTCGAACAGCTCGTCCAGGCGGCTGTCCAGCTCTTCGTTCATGGATGAACCGTTTATCGTCATTGTTAAACACTCCCTCCGAGCTCAAGCTTTTCGCGAATGGACATCACCGTCATGGAGATGATCCGCTTCATGGTCACCGCCACGTTATCGCCGTTCACGGCACTGGCTGTGTAGTAGGGTGCTTTGAGGCTTGTGTTGAGGTCTTTTTCCATCACCTCCACGGGCAGGACCGGGATTCCCTCGGATTCCAGATCCCGCTTATTGTACTGCATGACCAGTGGGATGGTTTCAATGTTCTTGTTGAAGGAGACAAGGTTTTCCGCCAGGTTTTCCAGGGAACGGATGTTCATCTCCTGCCTCAGCGTCATGGAATCAGCAACAAACACGATCCCGTCCACACCGCGCAGCACCAGCTTTCGGGTGGCGTTGTACTTTACCTGCCCCGGTACGGTGTAGAATTGTACCTTAATGGTGTACCCTTTGATCATCCCGATGTCAAAGGGCAGGAAGTCAAAAAAAAGGGTGCGGTCGTTGTAGGTCTTCACCGTCACCATTTCACTCTTGATCCTGCTTCGGAACTTTTCGTTGATGTACTCCAGATTTGTGGTCTTGCCCCCCCTGCCCGGACCATAATAGACAATCTTAACTTGGACTTCACGTTTTTTTGGATTTATCAGTGCCAAACCATTAACCTCTCTGATACATGATTGCCCGGATTCTCTAACATGCCGGCGGTCCGACGCCTCTAAACCAGGAGGTCCCGGATCCTGTCGTTTGCCTCGTTGACTTTCAAGCGAAGAAATCCCAGGGACACATCTTTTCCGAAAATGGTCAGGAGAAGCAAATCGGTTCCAATTTTACTGAAATGAATGCTGTCGCTTTCTCCCTTGTGGAACAACAGAGAAAACTCTTCCTCTCCGATGATGTTGGCCATGGCACTGACCGCACCGAAATTCGCGGCAGCAAGGGCCGCAAGCGAATACACGTCGTGTTGGCACCGACCGTTGTCCAGGTTGACAATCACGTTGCCTGCCAGGTCGATAAGCACAACGCTCTGAACACCGAGTTCAATGAGCTCTTCATTCAGAACATCTTCAATGGATTCAAGCTGTTTTTTACTGAAATCAAAGGGAAAATCCATATTGGCGGGTCCTTCGCTCCGTATCTGTTGATGGGTTTCATGCCTGGCGGCAGTGCGTCTGGAATGTCTACAGGCAGAGGTTTCTTCTGTCGATATCAACCGGTTACTCGAACAGACCAGAAAACATTGATCCTAAGTAATAACAGGCAGATCCTATAACCCTATAGCTCATTTAAATTGATTAATCAATTTAAAACAAATGACAAACAGCGGATCAAGGGTTGATCCGCTGTTTGTTTTCTACGGCATATGTGTGTTCGGGAGGTTTTCCGGCAGAGGCCCTGAAGGAACCGATCCACCTCAATAACAAGGCACTCCGGCATCTGTAAGGACATACCGCACCCGGTGCGGGAGGAACCCCCGGCACGGGCAAGGAAAGGCGTCATGGGTCGTATGTCCCTCATGGGTACGATGTCCCTTAAGCCTTTCCCGTGAAGAGTTCGAGGGCTTCCAGGTATTTTTTGGACGTGCGCTCAAGCACCTCCCCGGGGATGGAGGGGCCCGGAGGGGTTTTGTCCCAGGTCAGGGTCTCCAGGTAATCCCGGACAAACTGCTTGTCAAAGCTCTCCTGGGCACCGCCGGGCTTGTAAGTGGCCTTGGGCCAGAATCGGGAAGAGTCCGGAGTCAGGACCTCATCGATGAGGATCAACTCCCCGTCGCAAATCCCGAACTCAAATTTGGTATCGGCGATGATGATGCCCTTTTCAGCGGCGACTTCAACCCCTTTGTTGTAGATGGCAAGGCTGATGTCCCGCACCTTTTCCGCCATGTCCGCTCCGATGATCTCGGCGGCCTCTTCAAAGGAGATGTTGATGTCGTGGTCCCCCACATCCGCCTTGGTGGACGGGGTAAACCAACGAGCGGCGATCCGATTCCTTCAGGCCTTCGGGCAGGGGAATACCGCACACGGTGCCGTCTTTCTTGTAGGACTTCCAGCCGGACCCGGAAATGTATCCCCTGACCACGCACTCCACCATCAGGGGCTTGGCTTTCCTGACGATCATGCTGCGGCCCCTGAGGGCTTCCGCGTGAGGCTTCAGGATCTCAGGGTACGCGTCCACATCCGCTGTGATCAGGTGGTTGTCGATGAGAGAGCGCATCTGCTCATACCAGTACAGTGAAATCTGGGTCAGAACCCGCCCTTTTTCGGGGATGGGATCGGGCAGCACCACGTCAAAGGCCGAGAGCCTGTCCGTTGCCACCATCAAGAGGGAATCTCCAAGATCATAGATATCCCGTACTTTCCCCTTCTGAACCAGTTGAACGCCTTCAAGATTGCTGGTGTACATACCATTACTCCATAAAGAAGATAAACTCGGTTTAAAAAAACATCATGCCCAGTGCAGGCCGGTATTTATGTTGCTTCACTGTATAGCACTTATTCAATAACAGGTAAATCCAAAGGTTTCAGGTCGGTGTTCCCCCTCAGGATGCGCGCAGATCCAGACAAAGAGACACTGAAAGCCGAGGCGACAGCCCCCCTCCCCCTGCATCGGCGGATGCATCCCGAAAAACCCGACCCGGGCCGTGGCATAAACTAAGGTAAAACGGGTCGTACCACAGGGTTTCCCGCCGACATTTACCCCTTCTGGAACCCCTCGATAAACTTCAGGAGGATCTCACGGTCCTTGTCGCTGTGCTCCCCGAAACGGATTCCGGATTCTGCCCGCCCGGTCTTCCCCGTGCGGGTGTAGGCCACGTCTCCGACAATCGCCACCACATCATCCCTGAACCCGATGTCCAGGTGAACTTTGTGGCTTGGATCAATGGGGACATGGGTCTCCAGAAGGATCCCCCCTTCGCTGACGTCAAGGGTTTTTCCCATGCCCTGCTGGACCACGGTGTTCTCCGCATTGACACAGGCGTAGGAAAGGAGGTTGGTCGAGTTGTAGCGTGTGTGTTTTCTTTTTTCCATGGGGGCAGTCCTGACGGTTGATGCCGGACACTCTTCGTCTGCAGGGAAAGGCCGGCACCCCTTCCCCTGCGTCAACACCATATCGCATGGATGCACCAGGGACCCTAAACCATCGGCAGGTTTTCAAAGGTCCGCTGCGGCATCGTAACTTACAAAATATTTCGAGAGGCCAGGTCCGTGATCAGAGACACACAGACCGAGGTGTACTCGATGATATTCTTGATAAGGTTCGGCGCTTTGTCATACTCAGCCATCAGCGCATCCGTGTCCAGAATGCTGAGTTTCAAATCCGGTGAGGCATACACCGAGGCCATGTCCGGTTCATGGGCATGCTTGAACATGGGCAGACGACCGATGAAGTCCCCCGGGCCCATGGCTCCCAGAAACACCTTTTCTCCCCCGTTCTCCTGGACAAGATAGGCCTGGCCTGCTTCGATGGAGAACATCTTGGTGACGTGGTCACCCTGGCGGACCACGGGCTTGATCTCACGGGGCAGCCCGGACATGGGCTTCCCGCCGTACTTCAACGCAACGGCCCGGTCCGAAATCATGGCAAGGCGGTGTTCAATCCCCCTGACCACATAGAGAAACTCTTCGGAGAGCCCGGCAAGGGCCGAGGTGAGCTGCCGGGTATCGATGACCCCCAAAAGGACATCCCCTTCAGCCACTGCCGTGGCCGAGCGGGGGTGGTCGGGACGCGTCAGGGAGGAGAGGTTCCCCACAAAGGCGCCGCTCCCCACACGGGAGACCACCACAGAACCCATGGAGGTGTTCTTCACGATCTTGACCACGCCCTCCAGCACCACCCAGATCCAGTTGCCGTGGCGACCCTGTTCAATGATACGGTCTCCGGCCCGAAAAGCCTCTTCATCGGCAAGGTACATGTAATCGGAGAACGCGGGCCCGCGAGCCACGGGCAGGTGAATGCGACCGGATTCATCCCGCATCTTGTCCCCGGTGTACTGAACGGGCCCCACCTTTTCGATCTCGCCCTCGTCCACCATCTTCAGGGCGTCCAGAATAATGGCCATGGCGGATTTCTGGATGACCCGGTTTTGGGGAAACTCCTCCTGCGACACCTCAAAGCCGCCCTCGCCCCAGCCAAACAGGGCGTACAGGGCATCCTCCCCCTCCCTGCCGTCGCAGAAAGCGTTAATGGGGTTGCCGTCGAGGACGTAGATCACGCCGGGTGTATCCACATACCGGCTGGAAAGCTTCACCACGCCGCTCTTGCCGTCGGCACTGAGAAGCTGCAGAAGATCCGCAAGGTCAAAAAAACTCAAATCGCCTGTCAGTACAGGTTGTGTACTCATCGTGCCCCGTATCGTCTTTCATCGGTTTACGGACAAAGAAACCGCACCATGGGCGCGGTCTCCATCAACCATTACTGCAATGTCGCATACCAAAGGCCAAGGGGCGACGCCCCGGCCCTTACTTGGCCCACTGCAACTCCTTGTGAAGAGATATCAGGGTCTGCTTCAGACACTCCTGAAGGGTCTTGCCCACACCGGTCCCCCGGGTGGCACTGGCTTCGAAACTCTTCACCTTGAGCTGGCGGTTGAGGTCCCTTTCCATCTGCTCTACGGACATGATGGGCACTCCCTCATCGGCAAGGTCCCTTTTGTTGTACTGGAGTACCAGGGGAATCCGCGTGATACTCTGACCGTACTCTTTCAGGTTTTGCTGAAGGTCTTTGAGGGAGAGCATGTTCTTCTCCCGGCGAACCGCCAGGGAGTCGGCGACAAAAACAACCCCGTCCAGCCCCTTGAGCACCAGCTTACGGGTGGAGCTGTACTTCTGCTGCCAGACATCAAGTTGGACACGCACGTCGCATCCGTTGATTTTGCCAAGCCCCATGGGAAGAAAATCAAAAAAAAGCGTGCTGTCCCCTTCGGTATCCACGGAGACCATTTCACCGGTCACCTGCTTTTTAAAGGCTTTGAATATGTACTCGAGGTTGGTCGTCTTCCCACACCTGCCGGGGCCGTAGTAGACAATCTTGCACTCAATTTCACGCTTCTGGATGTTAAATATGGCCATATGGTTCCCGCATTGTGGCAAATGGGCGTGGCCCATTTTGTTGTACCTGTTGAAAACGGATTGTCTGCATCACCCGCCATGCAGTGGGCGTTACATACTGTTGATACGGATATCCAGGCTGAAATCCCCCTTTTTCGGACCGGAGAGGATCTCGGTGTTGGATTCCACCACCGCAGCACCCTTAAAAATCGCAATGGGGGAAAAAAAGTCGACGTCGTGGATGGGCTTGCCTTTTCCCAGATACTCCAGAAGCGCCTTTTCGCTGCTCGCCACGATAAGGCTCAGCAGGCTCCCGGACTGAAAACTGACATCCAGTTCCACGTGCTGCCCCTCCATGGGCCCCCCTTGAAAATTGATGCCGATGGACGTGATGTCGATGATATCGTCGTCCACCGGAGCTGTAAAGTCCTCCTCCAGGGAAACCGCCCCGCCATCGGTGGCCATGGCGGCGATCGCTGCCAGGCCGTTCTTGAAGGCAGCCTGCATGAACTGCGTCAGGGAGGTATACTGCTCCGGAGTAAAAAAGCCCTGTGACCACCAGCGCTTCACCATGTCCACGGCCTCAGCGGCCTCGGAAAGCTCAAGATGGCACTTTACTGCGTTTTTCGCAGCCGAAAGGCTGATGCCGGGGCGGCGCACCAACCGCCGGAACTCTTCCAGGGCTTTTCGATGCTGACCGAATTTGGCAAGGGTGATGGCTTCGTTGATCTCTTTTTCATCGTCGCTCACCCCCTCTTCGGTCGTGGTGAAAAGCCGCTTGATCAAGTCCTGGACTTTGCTTGAAACTTCGGGGTTGACCCGGGACTGGTCCCACTTGGCAATGGCGTGGTCCAGATCTTCCCGTTTTTTCTCCACGGCTGCGATGAGGACGTCACGATTCTGGATGCGGGTCTGTTGTTGAAGAATGTCGATGACAAGGGTGTATTTTTTACGGGCTTCTCTCAAAAGGCGCTGAGACTTGTATAGCTCGGCCTCTTTGAGCAGTGATTTGACTCTCTCTTTGATATTCATTCAACGACCCCTGAAGGATAATAATGCTGTACCGCCAACCATGATACAGGTCGCATGTGAATACGTGAGTTGCACAGGGGTTGCATTTTCCCCTGAGGGTGCCCTTTTCCCGGCTGACATACCGTCAAACCGCATCAGGGACGCCGCAGGACCGGCCTGCCTGATTGCGACGGTCCAAAAAAGCCTGCATGGGGAACAGGTTAGGCCCTCCCGTCGGCCGCCGACCAGGCTGCCAAACTCACGTTCTGAAACAGAAATATTATTTTTTCAGCGCATTATGTCAACACATAAATTTCAAAATCCCTTGATAGATGGTGTGATTCAGCAGGTAAGGCGCATGGCCCCTCCTCGCGGTGGACGCCTCGCCATCAGGAAAATTCAATTGAAAATCCGATGCCTATCCTTTATTTCAGTAAAGTGCAGCTATTTTCCTACACCTTTTTATTATCTGCCTTACACAGGGAGGATGTCAAACACAAATGAGCAGCACGGACCATGGACCGCCTTTTCACCTGCGTTCTGCGAAAAGGGTTTTTCACGCCACCGGTTTCATGGTAACGATGACAGCCGACCATGGACAATGGCCCCGTGACGGATACGGATTCCACCTCCGTCCATGGACGCAGGCTCAGACCATAAACAAAACCGACAGCGCACAGGGCGCAGGGCTCTCCTCCGGGCGGGCCCCGAAGTGACGACACGGCGCCTTCGTGCCCGAGCCCTCGCATACCCCATTAACCTGATTAAACGGGTCAACTGAATGGACAACACAGCAATGATTGCCGGCCGACTGAACGTGTCGCCGGCCCAGGTCACCGAAACCCTGGCCCTCCTCGACCAGGGCGCCACCGTTCCCTTTATCGCCCGCTACCGTAAAGAGGCCACAGGCAGCCTCGACGAAGTGGCCGTCGCCGAAATACGGGACCTTTCGGCCCAGCTCAGAGAACTGGACGCACGCAAGGCGACCATCCTCACCTCCCTTGAAAAAAACGGGCACCTCACCGATGAACTGGAGGCACGGGTCCGGGCCTCGGACGCCCTGGCCGACCTCGAAGATATTTACCTCCCGTTCCGTCCCAAACGGCGTACCAAAGGCCAGCAGGCCCGTGAAAAAGGACTGGAGCCCCTGGCCGAGGCCATATTTGCCCAGACAGGTAAAGACCCGGACGCCCTGGCCCCGGACTTCATGGACGACGAAAAGGGCGTGGAGACCCCGGCAGATGCCCTGGCCGGTGCCGTGGACATCATGGCCGAATGGATCAACGAACAGGAGCCTGTCCGAAAAGCCCTGCGCGAGCTCTACGCAAAAAAGAGCACCATCTCCTGCCGCGTGGCCACAGGCATGGAAGAGAAAGGCGCCAAGTTCCGGGACTACTTCGACTGGAACGAACCCCTTCACGACGCCCCGTCCCATCGAATCCTCGCCGCCCGGCGCGGTGAGCGGGAAGAGGTCCTCAACCTCACCATCCGCCCCACCGAAGAGGATGCCCTCCAGATCCTGAACACCCTGCTCATCACAGGGGACGGCCCCGACTCCGCCCTGGTGCGCAAAGCCCTGGAGCAGGGGTACAAGCGCCTGCTTTCACGGGCCATGGAGACCGAAGCGCGGCTCCTGTCCAAAGAGCGGGCCGACCGGGAGGCCATCACGGTCTTTGCCGACAACTTACGAGAACTCCTCCTCTCCCCGCCCATGGGTGCCAGGCGGGTCCTGGGCATCGACCCCGGATTCCGAACCGGCTGCAAGGTGGTGTGCCTGGACAGCCAGGGCAAGCTGCTCCACCACGACACCATCTACCCCAACATGGGGGAGCACAAAGATAAAAAGGCCGCCGAGACCATCCTGAACCTGGTGAAGCGGTTCGACATGGAAGCCGTGGCCATCGGCAACGGCACGGCCGGCAGAGAGACCGAACGGTTCGTCAAAGGCCTGGGCCTGCCCAGGGAGATCATCGTCACCCTGGTCATGAAGTGAAGGGGTACCCATCTATTCGGCCTCCGAGACCGCCAGAAAAGAGTTTCCCGACCTGGACCTCACCGTAAGGGGCGCCGTCTCCATCGGCAGGCGACTCATGGATCCCCTCTCCGAGCTGGTGAAGATCGACCCCAAATCCATCGGCGTGGGCCAGTATCAGCACGACGTGGACCAGACCGCCCTGAAAAACTCCCTGGACGACACCGTGGTCAGCTGTGTCAACGGGGTGGGCGTGGACGTCAACCGGGCCAGTGCCGAGCTCCTCACCTATGTGTCGGGCCTCGGTCCCCAGCTGGCCCGCAACATTGTGGCGCACCGTGATGAAAACGGCCCCTTCGAAACCCGGAAGGCCCTTCTCAAGGTGCCCCGCCTGGGTCCCAAGGCCTTTGAACAGTGCGCCGGGTTCCTCCGCATCGTCAAAGCGCAAAACCCCCTTGATTCAAGCGCGGTTCACCCGGAGAGCTACGGGATCGTGGATGCCATGGCAAAAGACCTCCATGCGGACGTCTCCTCCCTCATCGGGCGCACCGACCTGAAGCAGGCACTGGACCTCTCCGCCTACATCACGGACAACGTGGGGCTCCCCACCCTCACCGACATCTGCGAGGAGCTGGCCAAGCCCGGGCGGGACCCCCGTGACGACTTCAAGCTCTTCAACTACCGGGAAGGGGTGGAGACCATGGACGATCTGGAGGAGGGCATGCGCCTTCCCGGCGTCGTCACCAACGTCACCGCCTTCGGTGCCTTTGTGGATATCGGCGTCCACCAGGACGGGCTTGTGCACATCAGCGAGATGTCCGATAAATTCGTCAAGAACCCTGCTGACGTGGTGAAGGTCCACCAGAAGGTGCAGGTGCGGGTCATCGGCATCGACAAACCCCGGAAGCGAATCTCCCTGTCCATGAAGAGCCCCTCCGAAGGCGGGTCTGCCCCCCAGGACAAAAAACAGCCCCCACGGCCGACAAAGCCCAAACGGCAGCCCAAGGGTTCCCAGCACAGGGAAGACAAGAGCCGCCCCTTCAACAACCCCTTTGCCGACCTCTTGAAAAAATAACCCCTGCCGGGCCTCTCTGCCAAGACAGGGTCCGGCCCCTTAATATGACGGCCCGCCACAGCGCGGGCCGTCACAGCCAGATACGGAGTATGGAATGCGAGCAGTGGTACAACGCGTCAGCCAGGGATCGGTTCAGGTGGAAGGTGAAGAGACCGGAGCCATCGACAAAGGGCTGGTGGTGCTCCTCGGCGTCGGCCGGGGCGACACGGAAAAGGAGGCCCGCTATCTGGCCGACAAAATTTCCGGCCTGCGGATCTTTGAAGACGAAGACGGCAAAATGAACCGTTCCCTCCAGGACGTGGGGGGCGCCATGCTGGTGGTCTCCCAGTTCACCCTCTACGGAGACTGCAGCAAAGGCCGACGCCCCTCCTTTATTGATGCAGCCCCGCCCGATGAGGCCGATGCCCTTTACAATTGCTTTATCGAAGCGGTGCGGTTCAAGGGGATCTCCGCAGAGACCGGGCGGTTCCAGACCCACATGGAGGTCTCCCTCACCAACGACGGGCCTGTAACCCTCATTGTCGAGAGCAAGTAGAGGCTTTAACCCCATGAAACGCCCTTTATTAATCCTTGTGGGCCTCGCCTGTCTTCTCCTGCCCTCCCTGGCGGGCGGCGAGGTCCTGCCCCCATCCCTCACTGCTGTCCTTCGCCCTTCCGACGCCCTGCTGGTCACCGAAGAGCCCCACAGGGTGGTCTACGCCCAGAACCCCGACACCCTGTCCGTCCCCGCCTCCACTCTGAAGGTCGCCACGGCCCTGACGGCCTTCGAGACCTTGGGGGAGGATTACCGGTTCCCCACGGATGTGGCCCTTACCAAAGAAAATATCCTCTTCCTCAAAGGGTACGGCGACCCCCTGCTCACCTCCGAGGTGCTGGCAGCCTATGGGCAAAAGGTGGCAGGAGAGCTTGTCGCACGGGGAGTACGCCACATCACCGGCATCCGTGTGGACGACACCTACGTTGACCGCATCACCATCCCCGGGGTGTCCACCCGATCGACCCAGCCCTACGATGCCCCCAACGGGGCCCTCTGCGCCAATTTCAATACGGTGAATTATCGCAGGACAAACAAGGGAACCCTTGTGAGCGCCGAGCCCCAGACGCCCCTGCTTCCCTTTGTGGCCAAACGGATTCCACGGGATGCCCCGGGCGGGCGCATCCGCCTCTCCCCGACCGAGAGCCGCCTTTATGCGGGCCACCTCTTCGCCTGGTTCCTGAAACAGCACGGCATCACCGTTACGGGTACCGTGACGCCGCAGGCCATGCCGGAGGGTCCCCTCCCCTACACCCGGCGGCTTTTTTCCCCCTGGGCGATTCCCGAGGTTGTGCAAAAGCTCATGGCCTTCTCCAACAACTTCATGGCCAACCAGCTCTTCCTGGCCTCCGGCGCCCACTCCAAAGGGAGCCCCGCCACCCTGGAAAAAGGACGCAGCACCTTCTGCGATGTGATGAACCACCTCATCGGGCAGTGCCCCGCCGTGGTGGAAGGATCCGGCATCTCCCGGAAAAACGTGCTCACGGCGCGCACCATGGACGCCTTGCTGGTGTGCTTTGCGCCCCACGCCCCCCTGCTCCATGAAGAGAACGGCGCCCGTTACAAAACCGGAACCCTCAACGGGGTCTCCACCCGGGTGGGATACCTCACCATGCCCGACGGCCGGAAGTATCGCTTTGTCATCTTCACCCACCGCGCAAACGGAAACGCGGGCCGCATCTTAAAGGCCCTCAAGGCCGCCCTGGCCGCCCAGACACCCCACCAATAAAAAAACGGGCCCGCCGACGCATTGCGTCAACGGACCCGTTTCCATCATTCGTAGACCCGCAAAAGGGAGGCTCACGCTCCGGCGAACACCCCCTTTGGTGCTTGCGATATACGCATAGGCGCTGTGGTTGTGAATGGACTCAAAATTCTCAGCGCTCAGCTCGAACCAGGTGATGTTGTCGTCCCGGTTCAGGGCCGTGGCGATATCCCGGACAATGTCCTCAACAAACTTGGGGTTGTTGTAGGCCTGCTCCGTGACGTACTTTTCGTCCACACGCTTGAGCACCGAATAGATCTCGCACGACGCGGCCTGCTCCACTAGCTCGATCATGTCCTCGATCCAGTTGAACTTGCGAAATCGCGTGGCCAGTCGCACTTCACCGCGCTGATTGTGGGCTCCGTGGGCGCTGATCTCCTTGGAGCAAGGACACAGAGAGGTGATGGGAACCACCACCTCCGAGATCAAATCAACCTCGTCGTGTTCATTGCTCGTTCCCAGGAACCGGCACGAATAATCCACCAGCCCGGGGGAGTGGCTCTCCGGAGCAGTTTTCTCAATAAAATAGGGAAAAGTAATATCCACATGGGAAGATTTCGCGCCCAGGATTTTTTTCATCTCAACTAGTATACGAGAGAGGGTGGGAAGCGAAAGCTCCAGGTCGTTTCGAAAGGAATGCAACAGCTCGACGAAGCGACTCATATGGGTACCCTTGGAGTGGTGAGGCAGATCCACATACATGTTGATGGAGGCCACCGTATGCTGGGTTCCGTTGGACCTGTCCAGGACACGCACCGGGTATTTCAAATTTTTAATGCCGACCTGATCAATAGGAATATTGCGATAATCAGGCTGTTTCTGCATATCAATCATGTTGTCTGTTCCGTCCCCTGTCAAAGTGAGTTGTAGAACAACAAAAGCAAAGAAACGACGCTATGTCAACAAGTAGTCCAACCGGACCTGGCTCAGGGATCGGAAAAGATTTCCTTTGACGTGGGGATTATCCTTGCAAAGCGCAGTCAAAAGATCTTTGATTTCACGGCGTTTCGACACCGCCGCCGAAGGGCACGGGTTGGTGTAGACCGGCAACTCCTGTTCCGATGCAAACCGGACAATGTCGGCTTCCTCGGCCAGGTAGAGAGGCCGGATCACCGTAACTTCACCGTTAAACATCGACTGGTGAGGCATCATCGTGCTGATCTGTCCCGAGTAAAACATGTTGATGAGCAGGGTTTCAATGACATCATCCTTGTTATGACCCAGGGCCAGGGTGCGGCACCCCAGCTCGGAGGTCAATTCAAACAACCGCTTTCGTCTCAGGCGCGAACAGATAAAACAGGGGTTCGCGGCCTGCTCATCCTTGTGGGCTTCCGGGCCGTGATTCGTGATTTCGCACGTCAGGGTCAACCCCAGCCCGCGGCAATGCGCCGCCAGCTCGTCGGCAAACCCACCGTCGAATCCGGGATCAATATAGATCGGGTGGATGGAGTAAGTCACCGGGATCCTGCGAAGCCGCTCCACAAGAAGAGTCAAAAGAGTCAGACTGTCTTTTCCTCCCGAAAGCCCCAAAGCAATCCGGTCGCCGTCTTCAATCATGGCGTACTGGTGGATGGCTTTCCCCATGGCACGATTGAGGCGCTGGTATATTCGCGTTTCTCGTATCACATTGTTCCTGAAAATCTGTGGAATGGTTGGGTGGGCCCTGCAAAAGCCGGGAAGGAGAGGATCATGAAGGACGACAGCCACCCCTTCAGGCCGCCACAGAAACTGCGGCCCGAAGTGAAAGGTGACCTGTCACAGGCTGACCTGATCGAAAGCGGGCTACGACTCGTCTTCCGTTTTCAGGAAGACCTTGCCTGAGGCAATCTCTCTAAGGGCGGTGACAACATCTTCGTTGTTGGCGGACTGAACGACGAATTCAGCTCCGTCACGAATCTGACGTACGCGCTTGGAAGCCATATGCACGAGCATAAAGCGATTGGGTACCTTCTCAAGGCAATCTTCAACGGTTACTCTGGCCAAGGTCATTCTCCTTGTGTTCGAAAAATAACGTGTTTTGTATACCGGTCTGAAACGCGAAAAGCCGCGCTCTTCCGGGGGAAATCAACGGTCGTTACGGGTGAGCCGGGCCGTGACAAAAACGAAACCGGGCCCCATGCCGACTTATTACTATATACGAACCGATAAAAGATTACAAGATCTCAACAAGCTCGTAGAGTCGCTGGCCGCCGGGGGCCTGGACAGTCACTTCGCTTCCCGGAGCCTTGCCGAGGATGGCCTGACCCAGGGGGGACGAAACAGAGACCTTGCCCTTTGCAATGTCCGACTCTTCCTGACCGACCAGCTGATAGGTCACTTCTTCACCGGTGTCAACATTTTCAAGAACAAATCGGCTGGCGAAGACCACCTTGTCCGAGGGAAGGGTTTCGGGATCGATCACATCAGCGTTGGCGACCTTGTACTCCAGATCCATGATACGCCCTTCAATGAAGGACTGACGGTCTTTTGCCGCATCGTACTCGGCATTCTCCGAAAGGTCCCCATGGCTTCGTGCGACCTCGATGGCTTCAATGGTCTTGGGGCGGTCCACCGTCTTCAGCTGGTGGAGTTCCCTTTTCAACGTTTCGTAGCCTTCCTTGGTAATGGGAATGGTCTTCAAAATAGTGCTCCTGGTGTTTCTGTGGGACCCGGGCAAAAGCCCGACCCCGTTACAGTGTCCTTTAAAAACAAAAACCTCTTTCGCCTTTGGGATCCATCGACTGAATCCCCGGCAACGAAAGGGGCTTTGTCTGTTTATCTTTTCAGAAAGGCCCCATCATACATGAAGGAGCCTTGTTCTTACACAAAAAAAGCGCTGGGCGCGGATCAGGCGCGTCCTTCCGCCTGCTTGGCACGCCGGGCCAGCACAATGGTGAGGATGGGCCCGGAAACCACATAACAGAGCGAAATAACAAAAAGTGCCAGATGCGGTTTCTGCGCAATGAAGATGAAAACAAGGATGGCGGAAACCAGCATGTTAAACTTCATCTTCTTAAAGAGCTCGGCTTTTTTAAAGCTCTCGTATTTCACAGAGCTGACCATCAAAAACGACAGGGCGTACATGCCGAGCAGGAAAACAAGGGGAAACTCCGAAGCCGGCACACCAAACTTCGTGCAGAACATCACGGCCGTGGCGTTCATGCCCGCGGCAGCCGGAATGGGAAGCCCCAGAAAATGGTTGCTGGGCGTTGCCTCGGCCATGGTGTTGAACCGCGCAAGGCGCAGGGCCCCGCAGATGGTAAAAAGAAAAGCTGCAAGCCAACCGATGCGTCCCATGGGCTTCAAGATCCAAGAGAGACCTGCCAGGCGCCAGCCCAAGGAGACCAGGTCCGCCAGGGAGTCAAACTCAATGCCAAACTGGCTGGTGGTGTTGGTGGCGCGGGCAATCTTGCCGTCCAGTGAGTCAAAAACCACCGCAATCAAAATGGCAATGGCCGCGAACTCAAAGCGTCCCTCCAGAGCGGAGACAATGCAGAGGAACCCGAAGAACAGGTTCATGGATGTAAACGCGTTGGGCAGCAGGTAGATTCCTTTTTTCAGCCGTTCTTTTCGTGCATCTTTCATGAGAGTACCCCCATAACCGTTGTGCCGGCCTGAACTTTATCGCCGATGGCCACACGGCAGGCAAAGTCGGTGGGCAGGTAAAGATCGAGGCGAGAGCCAAAGCAGATCATGCCGTAGCGTCGGCCCCGAGTAACGCGGTCCCCTTCGTTTACGCCGCAGATAATGCGCCGGGCCACAAGCCCTGCAATCTGGACGGTGGCAAAGGTCACTCCCTGGTCTGTTTCAATCACCAGGGCATTGCGCTCGTTGTGCTCGGAGGCTTTGTCCAGGCTGGCGTTGAAAAACTTTCCGGGGTGGTAATGAATGGCCTTGACCGTGCCGTCAAAGGGGACCCTGTTGACATGCACGTTGAACACATTCATGAAAATGCTGATCTTAAAGCATTTCCCCTCGACATACGGGTTCTCGTCCACAACCTCGGCGAAAATCACCTTGCCATCCGCAGGGGACGAGAGATAGCCCTCCCCCACTTCCACGGCCCGGTCCGGGTCCCTGAAGAAGTAGCAGACAAACAGGGTGATGAAAAAAGAGATCAGGGCGAGGGTGTGGAAATGAATCCCTGCAAGGAAAAGAGTGGAAACACAGGCCACCACAATAAAGGGTATGCCGGGTTTTGCAACTTGAAATGCTTTCAGACTCGGTGTTTCAGGCCAGGTAAAACGATCCATTCGCGGTTCCAGTATTCATATGGTTGAAACGCCTCCGCCCACCGTCTCGCCCTGGTGCAAATACGCACCCGGGGACAGCCGACGCAAGACATCAATATCATCGTTGCTTATGCACGCTTCCTGTTGGCGTGGTGCATCTGATGAGGTCGGTAAGACTCACAGCCGCCATCCGTGCCATGGCAACAGATGGGAATCAAACGTTGTTTGCGGGGCGTCCACGCCCCGCAATCTCGGCATTTTTAAATGCCTCCTTCTGTATTGAGGAGTATCAGATCACCCATGCCTTGTCAAACGAAAGCCCCTAACCGTGCCCCTCTGAAGCATTTCGGAGCTCCAGGGCGATCTCGGCGTCCGACTTTCTCAGGTACAGAGGCGTCAGGGCAGCCGCGTCCTTCCCCTCCCCCCTTTCAAGGGCTTCCAGGGCAAGGGCCGCCACAACGGAAGGGCGGATAGTATCATACTCTGGAGCAAAAAAAACCTTTTCTTTCAAGGTGTTCTTAAAAAGATCCCCGTAGGCAGACGCACCGGTCCCGACACAGAGGACCTCACCGGTGAGCCGCTCCGAAAAGTCTTCCGGCCGAACAGCCTCGGGGGAAGAGACCTCGGTCACACCGCCTGTCCCGTCCGGCCGGTAGAGGGCCGCATACACCTCGCCCTTGCGGGCGTCGATCATGGAGGCAATGGGTTTTCCGGCCAGGGCCGCCCCCCGGGCCAGGGCCTCCAGGGTGCTGACCCCCACAACGGGTTTGCCCGCCACCTCGGCCAGCCCCTTGACCACACTCATGCCGATGCGCAGCCCGGTAAAACTGCCGGGCCCCACAGTGACAGCAAAGCCGTCCAGGTCTCCCAGGGCCAGCCCGGAACGGGAAAGGGTCTCATCCACCATGCCCAGCAGGTGGCGGGAATGGGTCTGGCGGCTTGTAAAGAGGCTCTCGGACAGAAGACCCTCCCCATCGGTGACGGCCACACCGCACGACAGGGTGGAGGTATCCACGGCAAGGAGTCGCATCATGCCGCCTCCTCTTTAGCCTTGCGCTTGCCTTTGGCCTTGGTCTTGCCTTTGGCGGCGGCAGCCTCCTCCTTCTTGAGGCGGGCAGCGTCCTCAGCCAGGGTGTCGAACCCCTCGATGGCGATCTTGAGCACATCGTCCAGGTGCCGGACAGGCACAAAGGAGATCCGCTTTTTCACACTCTGGGGAATCTCCGCCAGGTCCTTGGCATTCTTTACCGGAAACAGAACGGTCTTGATCCCGCCCCGCAAGGCCCCCAGGGCCTTTTCCTTCAAGCCGCCGATGGGCAGGACCCGCCCGCGCAGGGAAATCTCGCCGGTCATGGCCACATCACTGCTCACCGGCCGGTCCACCACGGCGGAGAACAGGGAGGTGGCAATGGCAATGCCCGCCGAAGGCCCGTCCTTGGGGGTGGCCCCGTCCGGCACGTGGATGTGGATATCCAGGTCATCGAAACTGTCCTTGAATCCCAGGCCTGCAAGGGCATGGCGCGTATAGCTCATGGCCGCCTTCACAGACTCCTGCATCACCTCGCCCAGCTGGCCGGTGACAATGAGTTCCCCCTTGCCGGGAATGATGGAGGTTTCCACATAGAGCACCTCCCCGCCCACCTGGGTCCAGGCGAGGCCGGTGGAAAGGCCCACCTGGCTCTCTTCCTTGTCCAGCTCCGAGAGATACTTCGGGGGACCAAGGTACTTTTCCAGATTGGCGCGGCTGACACGCTGCCCGCCCTTGGCGCCTTCGGCCACCTTGCGGGCGATCTTGCGGCAGACAGAACCCAGCTCGCGTTCCAGGCTTCGAACCCCGGCCTCCAGGGTGTAGTGCTGAATGACGTCGTCCAGGGCCCCTGCGCTCAGCTGCAGGTGACGCTTTTTCAGGCCGTTCTCCTTGACCTGTCGGGGCAGCAGGTAGTTATCGGCAATGACCCGCTTCTCTTCATGGCTGTACCCGGAGAGATAGATCACCTCCATGCGGTCCAGCAGGGCCGACGGAATGGTATCCAGCTGGTTGGCCGTAAGGATGAACATCACCTTGGACAGGTCAAAGGCGATGTTCAGGTAATGGTCGCTGAACTCGTTGTTCTGCTCGGGATCCAGGGCCTCCAGGAGCGCCGACGAGGGGTCCCCCTTGTAATCGGAACCCAGCTTGTCCACCTCGTCCATCATAAAGACGGGGTTGTTGGAGCCGCACTGCTTCAGCCCCTGGATGATCCGGCCGGGCAAGGCCCCGATGTAGGTCCTTCTGTGGCCGCGGATCTCTGCTTCGTCTCGGATGCCGCCCAGGGAGATGCGCACGAACTCCCGTTTCATGGCCGCTGCAATGGCTTTGCCCAGGGAGGTCTTGCCCACCCCAGGAGGGCCCACAAAGCAGAGGATGGACCCCTTCACATTGGGGTTGAGCTTTCGAACGCTTAAAAATTCAAGGATGCGCTCCTTGACTTTTTCCAGTCCATAGTGCTCTTCGTCCAGCACCTTGGCCGCGCGCTTGATGTTGAGGTGGTCTTTGGTGCTGACGCTCCAGGGGAGTTCCACCATCCAATCCAGGTAGGTCCGGATCACCGAGGCTTCCGACGAATCGGAGTGCATCTGCTCCAAACGCTTGAGCTGCTTCAGGGCCTCTTTTTCCGCTGCCGGAGACATGCCGGCCTTGGCAATGTTCTCCTTGTACTCGGTGAGTTCTGCGATCCTGTCGTCCTGCTCGCCGAGCTCCCGATTGATGGCCCTCACCTGCTCCCGCAGGTAAAAATCACGCTGGGTCTTGGAGATCTCGTCCCGCACATCGGTCTGGATCTTGACCTGCACCGCGGACAGTTCCACCTCCCGGCTGAGGTACCCGTAAACCTTCTTCAGCCGCTCCATGGGATCCTGGCATTCGAGGACCTGCTGGGCCTCGTCCACCCGCAGCCGCAGGTTGGAAGCCACAAGGTCGGCCAGCTTGCCCGGAGAGTCGATGCTCTCCAGCACCGCGGACACCTCCGTGCTGAACTCCCCTTTGAGGGTCAGGATCTTTTCGCTCTGCTCTCGGACATTGCGCATAAGGGCCTCGGCGGTGAGATCCATCTCCGGAGAGGCTTCCTCCTCGATCTGCTCAAGACGCACCTTGAAAAACGGCGATTCGTCCACGTATTCCACGACCCGTCCCTTGGCCATGCCCTGGACCAGGGCCTTGATCTTGCCGTCGGGCAGCTTCACCATGCGAAGGACCTTGCCCACGGTGCCCACGGTGAAGATCTCTTCGGTCTTCGGTTCTTCGTCCGCCGGATCCTTCTGGGCCGCAAGGAAAATGAAGCGATCCCCTTCCAGGGCATGCTCCACGGCGCGCACCGACCTGTCCCTGCCGATGAACAGGGGCAGGAGCATGTCATTGAAGATCACCACATCCCGAACAGGCATCAAGGGAAGAATTTCAGGGATTTCGTTATCGGGAACCTCTTCTTCGATGAGGTTGATCAGATCGTCTTTGTCGGTAACAGCCATTCCAACTCCTGCATATGATGCGATGGCCCCGCAGCCCGGGAAAGGGTCCCGGCTCCCCGGCGGAGAAAAACCGACCGGGAAGACGTCAAAGGCGCAGGCGAGATGTCTAAAAATCGACGATTTTTTGACGCCATCATGATTTTTTGAACGCAAACATCATCCCCCGGGCAGCGCGCCGTGTTGCCACAACGCCCGAAACGGCCTCCAGACAAGGTTTTTCCGGGGAATAGGGAGAGCTACGGAGTAATTATAAGACACATTTCCCCATTTACAATATCATTCTTGATTTTTTTGGCCACGGCTTCTATTTTACCCGGGTATGAGGCCGACGACCCAAGGCGGCCGACGGGCCAGCCGCCCACGACATCCACCCGATGAAGCAGGAAAAATTCATGATCCCCTTATTCGTTAGCCTGGCCGCCCTCTGTTACGGCCTCTGCGTGGGCAGCTTTCTCAATGTCTGTATCTACAGGGTGCCCCTCTCCCGCTCCATTGTCAGGCCGGGTTCTGCCTGCCCCTCCTGCGGTACGGCCATCCGCTGGTACGACAACATCCCCGTGGTGAGCTACCTTATATTAATGGGGCGATGCCGAGCCTGCAAACACCGCGTTTCCATCCGCTACCCGGCCATCGAGGCCCGCCGCCTCATGGCCCTTGTCGCCCTGTATAGCTTCGGGCCCACCCTGAGCGCCCTGGCCCATTTTCTGTTTTACTGCGTGCTCATCACCCTCACCTTCATCGACATCGATCATCGCATCATCCCCGATGTGATCTCCCTGCCGGGAATTCCCATTTTCTTCCTGCTCTCCTTTGCCGTCCCCACCCTCTCCTGGCAGGATGCCGCACTGGGAATCCTTGCCGGAGGCGGCAGCCTCTGGCTCATTGCCTGGGGATATGAACGGGCCACGGGCAAAGCGGGCATGGGTGGCGGCGACATCAAGCTGCTGGGGATGATGGGTGCATTCATCGGCTGGGAAGGTGTGTTGTTCACCGTCTTCTTCTCTTCTCTCACCGGCAGTGTCATCGGGCTCTCCATCATGCTCGTCCAGAGGGGCAACATGAAAATGGCCATCCCCTACGGCCCCTTCCTGGCCGCCGGGGGCGTGGCCTACACCCTCTTCGGCGCGCGCCTTATCAGCTGGTACTTCGGCCTCATGGGCTAACCTGGATATTTCGTCCTACAGCACCTCCCGACGGGGCAGCCGCCCCGTCGTTTTTCCCCACACCCAAGACGCCCCTGGCACCCTCTCCCCCTTCTCTGGTAAACTATCGGAAACACGCCATCATGTCTCCGACACCCCCATATGGAGGTTGCCATGCCTACCCCAAAAAACCAGGGCTCGTCCCATCCCATTCTTTCAAGCCTCTCCCCCCTTGTCTCCCCAAAGGGAAAAGTGGTCAACGCCCGCGAAGCAGCCGAGGTGATCCAGAGTGGGGACACCATCGGATTCGGCGGGTTTGTGGGCATCGGGTTTCCCGAAGAGTTCGCCGTGACCCTGGAAGAGCGCTTCACACGGACGGGTACCCCGTCAGAGCTTACCCTCGTCTACGCCGCAGGCATGGGGGACGGCGCCTCCAAAGGCCTCAACCACCTGGGCCAGAAGGGAATGCTCAAACGGGTCATCGGCGGGCACTGGGGACTGGTCCCCGCCCTCCAGGCCCTGGCCGTGGCCGATGAGATCGAAGCGTACAACCTCCCCCAGGGCGTGCTCTGCCACCTCTACAGGGACATTGCCGCAGGCCGCCCCGTCACCCTCAGCCGGGTGGGTTTAAACACCTTTGTGGACCCGCGCATCGACGGCGGGAAAATCAACCGCTGCACCCACGAGGACCTGGTCACCTCCATGGAGATCCACGGGGAACGTTACCTCGCCTACAAAACCTTCCCCATTGATGTGGCTGTCATCCGGGGCACCACCGCCGACACCCTGGGCAACATCACCATGGAAAAAGAGGCCCTGGTCCTGGAGAGCCTCGCCCTGGCCATGGCTGCCAAGAACTCCGGCGGCGTGGTCATCGCCCAGGTGGAGCGCATCGCCGAAAAAAGGACCCTCCCCCCAAAGGCTGTCAAAGTGCCCGGCATCATGGTGGACAGCGTCTTTGTCTCCAAGCCGGAATACCATCACCAGACCTTTGCCGAGGCCTACAACCCCGCGTACAGCGGCGAAGTCCGCATCCCCCTGCAGCACATGCCGCCCATGGACCTGACCCCGCGCAAGATCATCGCCCGCCGTGCCGCCATGGAGCTGCGCGTCAACTGTGTGACGAACCTGGGTATCGGCATGCCCGAGGGCATCGCCTCCGTGGCCCATGAAGAGGGCATCCTCGACTACATCACCCTCACGGCAGAGCCAGGCCTCATCGGCGGGGTCCCGGCCGGGGGCCTGAGCTTCGGCGCAGGCACCAATCCCGACGCCGTCATCGACCAACCCGCCCAGTTCGACTTCTACGACGGAGGCGGCCTGGACATCGCCTTCCTTGGCCTGGCCCAGGCCGACAGCCACGGCAACCTCAACGTCAGCCGGTTCGGTCCCCGTATCGCCGGGGCCGGAGGGTTCATCAACATCAGCCAGAACGCACGCCGGGTGGTCTTCACCGGTACCTTCACGGCCAAGGGCCTCTCGATTGGCATTGCCGACGGCGCCCTGGAGATTCTCCGGGAAGGGTCCGTTCAGAAATTCATGGCCGATGTGGAACAGGTGACCTTCAGCGGGGACTACGCGCGGCAGCGCAACCAGCCGGTCCTCTTTGTGACGGAGCGATGCGTCTTTGCCCTCACGGCCCAGGGGATGACCCTCACAGAGGTGGCCCCCGGCATCGACCTTGCGAAAGACATCCTTGCCCACATGGCCTTCGAACCTGCCATGCCCTTCCCACCGGCCCCCATGGACAGCCGGATTTTCCGCACCGACCCCATGGGCCTCAAGGACGACCTCCTGGCCGTCAAACTCAGCGACCGACTCACCTACAACGAAGAGTCCAATCTCTTCTTTGTCAATTTCGAAGGGCTGGTGGTGGATTCACCGGAGATGATCGAGGAGATACAGGAAGCGGTGGAATCCAAACTCAAGACAATAGACAGGCAGGTCTTTGCCGTGGTCAACTACGACCATTTCCAGATCCACCCCGAACTCATGGAGCCCTATACCGCCATGGTCAAACACATTGTCGCCACCTATTATTCAGGGGTCACCCGATACACAACCAGCACCTTCCTGAAAATGAAGCTCAAAGACGCCCTGTCCAAGCGGGGAGTGGCCCCCCACATCTATGAAACAGGGGCCGAAGCCGTCAAGGTCCTGCTGAAATAGACCGCCTGCAGAATCCTTCGAGGGTAACCAAACCGCTTTGAAGGCCTGAACACCCTTTCAAAACGGCCTCTCTTCGCGTATTATCCCGAGAAATACGGGCCCGATCAACGGTCCCGCAGCAAGACTCTCCCCTTGAAATCCGGACGAAGCGACGGTTTCTCAAACCCGCGCCATCGCGGTTGAAAGAGGAAAATTTACTCATTGTTAAAGCGCTGTATTTATTAGACTTATCAACAAAACCCCTTCAATATTTCCATACCTCTCACCCTGTTTACTCATCTGCCGGAAGTGTGCCCCCAACACGGGTTATTCATCATTGTCAAACCTTAAAGAGCCCATATATCAAGTCTTTTGGGCTTTTTTTTTTGACATCCAACTCAATTATTGCTTGACACTTAGAAACCAAATAAGTACGGTGATCTTCAAAAAAGGCCGCCAATATTGGACTTCGCCTTACCAGATAGGATACTCACTGCATGTCGTATCCTGATTTCCCGATATACACTGCATTACTGAATAACATCATAAGCAAGCCGTTGTTTAAAACCCCTTACAAAAAGGAGATTCAAGGATGAACAAAGGTGATCTCGTCAACGAAGTTGCAAAAGTTGTCAGCTCCAAAAAAGAAGCTCAGGCAGCCGTAGACTGTGTCCTTTCCACCATCACCGATGCCCTCACCGGTAACGACGCCGTGACCCTCGTTGGCTTCGGCACCTTCAAGGCCGTTGAAAGAAAAGCCCGCAAAGGCCGCAATCCCCAGACCGGTCAGGAGATCAGCATCGACGCACGCAAGGTTCCCAAGTTTGTACCTGGCAAGGCTCTGAAAGACGCTTTGAAGTAGGCGGACGACTGTTTTTTCCGTGTCCGTCTGTCTACACTACCAGGCGGACACACTTTTTTTCGCCGTTTTACCTCTCCCTGAATTCGCCGTTTCGCAATCAGTCATTTTCCCGCCGCACAGAATACACAACCTTCCGTTATTTTAGCCCATCCCCTTCATATTACTGAATTCGCAAACCTGTCTGTTCCCCTGCAGCCCCAACAGGGTTTGTCTATGGCTTTGATTTTTGCACGGCCTTGTGGTAGATGAATCCCATGTTCTGCGGCTTGAGCCGCGCCCAAAAGAAACAGGATAACAGAAGGAATTTCCCGTTGGCCACAGCACCCGTTGACGACTCTGTCCTTAGACCCGGAACCGGTATTGATCTTGTCATAGACCTGCACAGCCTGAGCCCCGTCTCCTATGCCTCGGTCATCTTTGAAGCGGACCCGGCCTCCAGGCGACTCACCGTGGCAGCCACTGGGGCATCCTGGGCCTCCGAAGATGCGGCAAGCAGGCAGCTCCACGTAAGCACCATGGTCCGGATGGACTCCGGAGAAAAGAAACGCATCGGGTTCCCCTGCAAGATCCTCAAGACGCTCCCCGGCTACCGCCTGGCCAACGGAAACACCACCCAGGCCCTCGCCTTGAGCTACGACCCCACCCCGGAAGATGTCAACGTCCGCTCCGCCTTTCGATACATCCCCACCGCTACCCACGAGGTGCTGGGCAAACTTGTCGTCGGCAGCCATGATTTTTTCTCAGGAAAGCAGTTCCGCATCTGCAATATATCCACCACCGGGGTCGGCCTGATCATCCCTCGCCTCCTGGGCAAAGGAAAAAACCCCCTTGCCGGGCTTGAAGCGGGCCATGTGGGCCGGTTGGGCATCGTGCTCCGGGACCACAGCCAAAAAAAAGAGCAGCTCCATACCATGGACACTGCCCTCTCGGTGGTCCGGGTGAACCGCCGATTCAATGAACTCTCCCTGTTTGCCGGATGCCGATTCACCCGCCTGAAGAGCGCGGATGAAGAGGTGCTGAGTCACTTCATCCACAACGCCCAACTCCACGAAATCCGCAGCCTCACCCATACCTGACCCAAAGGATCACTCCAGGGCGCGCCGGATGGCCCCGGCAATCTCCTGCGTGATGCCGGGCAGGGCCGCGAGCTCGTCTTCAGACGCGGCCTTCATGGCCGTAATTCCCCCGAAATGCTTGAGGAGCATGGTCTTCCTCTTCTTCCCCACCCCGGGCACATGGTCCAGTTTCGAAGAAACCGACCGCTTGCCGCGCACACGACGCTGAAAAGTGATGGCAAACCGGTGCACTTCGTCCCGCATGCGCTGAAGAAAGAGGAGCAGGTCGGGCTGCATCCCCATGTTCACGGGATTGGAACGCCCGGGAAGATAAATTTTGTCCTGGGTCTCACCGGCCTCCTCGCGCATCTTGGCGATGCCGATCACCGTAAAAGCCCCCAGAAGCCCCAGCTCCTCCAGGACCCGGGTCGCCACATTGAGCTGCCCTTTTCCCCCGTCCACCATCAAAAGATCCGGCAGGGGCTCCCGTTTCACCGGGTCCCCGAAACGCCGGGTGAGCACCTCGGCCATGGAGGCGTAGTCGTCGTACCGCGTATCGGCCTTGATGCGGAAGGTTCGGTAGTCGCTCTTCTTGGGCCGCCCGTTTTCAAACACCACCATCCCCGAAACCGGGTCGTTGCCCGCCGTGTTGGAGTTGTCGTAGGACTCGATGCGCTCGGGAAGCCGGTCCATGCCCAGGCGTTTCATGAGGTTCTCTAAAACCTTGCGGTCCGCGTCCGCCCCAGACATGATCTCCTCCAGGCGTTTTTCTCCGTTTTTGCGGGCCATGGCCATGAGCTTTGCCTTTTCCCCCCGGGAGGGAAACAGAAGCTGCACACGGCGCCCTGCGGTCTCCCGCAGATGGTCGGATACGGTCTCAACCCCATCGAAACGATGGGAAACCAGCACCTCGGAAGGGGCGGCATGTTTTTCGTAGTACTGGCAGATAAAATTCGCTGCGACCTCTTCGGGCCCAGCCATGGTCTCCAGGAGATGAACGCTCCGGCTCCCCAGGAGCACACCGCCGCGCACCTGCATCAGCGTGATGCAGACCGCGGGCCCGTGCATGCAGACATCCACCACGTCCCGGTCCCCCATGTCCGTAGCCACCACCACCTGCTTTTCAAGGGTCTTCTCCACGGCAAAGAGGCGATCCCTCAACTCGGCCGCCTCTTCGAAGCGCTCTTCGGTGGCGCACCGGACCATCTCTGCCCTCAGGCTCTCCACCAGCTCCGGGGTGCGCCCTTTAAGAAACAGGATGACCTGAGAGACCATCTCCATGTAGGCCTCGCGGGAAACATCCAGGCAGCACGGGGCCAGGCAGAGGCCCATCTGGTGGTTGAGACAGGGCCGAGACCTGCTCTTGAGGGTACTGTTGGTGCATTTCCTCAGTTTAAAGTGACGGTTGATGAACTTCACCGTGGCGTGCACGGCCGAAGACGAGGTGTAGGGGCCGAAATAGAGAGCCCCGTCCTTTTCAATACGGCGTACGATGGCCAGGCCCGGCCACTCCTCGTTGGGGTCTATCCGCAGGGAGGGATAGCGCTTATCGTCTTTGAGGATAATGTTGTAACGAGGCTTGTGGCGGGTAATGAGGCTGCTCTCCAGAATAAGCGCCTCTTTTTCCGTGGCCGTCACCACGGTATCCAGGGAGACCACCTTGCGGACCAGGGCCGCAGTCTTGGGGTCTGTGTGTGTGCGATTAAAGTAACTGGAGACCCGCTTCTTCAGATTCTTGGCCTTGCCCACATAGATGACGGTCCCCTTTTCGTCTTTGAACCGGTACACCCCCGGGTCCGTCACAAGGCAGTTCAACTGCTCGGCCAGGGCCTCCGGAATCATGATGCCCTGGTTCACGACGCCTCCCCTATCCGCTTCCTGATCTCCTGAATCTGGTCCCGCAGGCGAGCGGCCTTTTCAAACTCCAGGTTGCGGGCCGCCTCCTGCATGGAGGCCTCCAGGGTTTCCAGGAGGGCGCCGTCGTCCATGGACTCGGCCCCGTACTCGGCCACCTCTTCCATCACCGCGTCATCCGCGGTTTCGTCGTCAAAATGGTAAAGCTCCCCGAAGCTGCTCTGAATCTCCCGGGAGATGGTGGCCGGAACAATGCCGTGCTTTTCGTTGTACGCCATCTGGATGGCCCGTCGACGCTTGGTCTCGTCCATGGCGTACTGCATGGAGCCGGTGATGTTATCCCCATAGAGAATCACCTTGCCGTTGGCGTTTCGCGCGGCCCTGCCGCAGGTCTGCACCAGGGACCGCTCCGACCGGAGGAAGCCCTCTTTATCGGCGTCCAGAACCGCCACCAGGGAGACCTCCGGGATATCAAGGCCCTCCCGCAGGAGGTTGATGCCCACCAGCACGTCGAACTTGCCCAGGCGCAGGTCCCGGACAATCTCGATGCGCTCCATGGTCTTGACGTCCGAGTGCATGTAGCGCACCCGTACCCCGAGGTCGGTGAGGTAGTCGGTGAGGTCCTCGGCCATGCGCTTGGTCAGGGTGGTGACCAGCACGCGCTCCCGGGCCGCCAGGCGTTTCCGGATCTCTTCGTAGAGGTCGTCCACCTGGTTCTCGGCGGGCTTCACCACGATTTCGGGATCCACCAGGCCCGTGGGACGGACAATCTGCTCCACCACCATGCCGTCGGCGGCCTCCATCTCGTACTCCGCAGGGGTGGCGGAGACAAAAATGGCCTGCCCGCGCTTGTTTTCGAACTCCTCGAACTTCAGGGGCCGGTTGTCCAGGGCCGAGGGCAGGCGAAAGCCGTAGCCCACCAGGGTCTCCTTGCGTGAGCGATCCCCCTTGTACATGGCCCGCACCTGCGGAAGGGCGATATGGCTCTCATCCACCAGCAGGAGAAAATCATCGGGGAAATAGTCCAGGAGGGTGGGCGGCGCCTCCCCTGCATTGCGCCCGGAGAGGTACCGGGAGTAGTTCTCGATGCCGTTGCAGTAACCGATCTCCCGCAGCATCTCCAGGTCCAGGCGGGTCCGTTCGTCGATGCGCTGGGCCTCAATGAGCTTGTTGAGCCGATGGAAGTGCTCCACACGGTCCTTGAGCTCCACCTCCACATTGCTGAGCATCTTCTTGAGGGTGCTCTTTCGGGTGACGTAGTGGCTGGCCGGATAGATGACGGTGCGCTTAAGCTTTCGCAGGGTCTTGCCCGTGAGGGGGTCGAACTCGGCCAGGGTGTCGATCTCATCCCCGAAAAATTCCACCCGCACAGCCACCTTCTCCTCGTAAGCCGGAAAAATCTCCACCCGGTCCCCCCGCACGCGGAAGGAGCCCCGGTGAAAATCGATGTCGCTGCGTTCGTACTGGATGGAGACAAGGTCTGTGAGCAGAGACTCCCGGCTCCGCTCATCCCCGGTGGAGAGCTCCACCCTCAGGGCCAGGTAGTCCTCCGGCGCCCCGAGGCCGTAGATGCAGGAGACACTGGCCACCACGATGACATCCCGCCGCGACAGGACGTTGCGGGTTGCCGAATGGCGCATCTTGTCGATGAGCTCGTTGATGGCCGAGTCTTTCTGGATGTAGGTGTCGCTGCTGGGAATGTACGCTTCCGGCTGGTAGTAGTCGTAATAGCTGACAAAGTACTCCACGGCGTTGTCCGGAAAAAGCTCCCGGAACTCGCTGTAGAGCTGGGCCGCCAGGATCTTGTTGGGAGCCAGCACCAGGGTGGGACGCTGGGTCTGCTCCACCACGTGGGCCATGGTGAAGGTCTTGCCCGACCCCGTCACCCCCAGGAGGACCTGATTGGCGGTTCCCTTGTTCAGCTCCTTTACCAGGCGGCGGATCGCCTTGGGCTGATCGCCCTGGGGGGTAAATGACGATACAATTTTAAATGGTTCCATGGCGATATAACCTGCCTGTCTGCGAGGAGTCCCGATAAACACAAAAAAAAGCGGTCCGTATGCCGGGCCGCTTTTTTTTATCGATTGATGGTCCCGGAAGGGGTGAACAGCGCCTTGGCCTAGTCCATCATCTTCCAGGTGGTACCGCCGGGGCCGTCTTCAATGGCGACCCCCATGGCGGTCAATTCTTCGCGGATCTCATCGGCCCGCTGAAAGTTTTTGGCCTTGCGCACCTCGGCCCGTTCCTGAATCAGGGCCTCCACGCGGCTTGCGTCCACTCCGGATTTGTCCTTCTTGGCCTCGAAGTACTCATACGGGTTCTCGTTGAGAACCCCGAGGATGTTGGCCATCTTGAACAGGTCCACCATGTGCCCGTCGATCTCGATCTTGGACTCAAAGGCGTTCTCATCGGTCATCTCGTCGATGGTGCGGTTCGTGGCGCGAAGGGCTTCGAACAGGGCCGCCATGCCGCGGGCCGTGTTGAAGTCGTCTTCCATGCCTTCGCAGAACTCACGGAAGAGGTCCCCGAACTTGTTGTTGAACGACTGGAGCCGCAGGATGCTCAGGTTGCCGAACTCATCGGAGATGCGACGCAGCAGGGTGTAGAGCTTGTCCAGGTTGCCTGCGGCCTCTTTCATGGCCTGCTCATTGTAATCGATGGGGCTGCGGTAGTGGTTGGAGAGCAGGAAGAGACGCACCGCCTCAGGATGATAGTTCTTGAGGACATCCTTGATCATGGTGGTGTTGCCCAGGGACTTGGACATCTTCTCGGCGTTGATGTTCACAAAACCGTTGTGCATCCAGTACTTCACAAAGGGGGCGTCAAAGGCGGCCTCGGACTGGGCGATCTCGTTTTCGTGGTGGGGAAAGATCAGGTCCTTGCCGCCGCCGTGGATATCGATGGTCTCCCCCAGAAGACGGGAGCTCATGGCCGAGCACTCAATGTGCCAGCCGGGCCGTCCCATGCCCCAGGGGCTTTCCCAAGCGGGCTCACCCGGTTTCTGGGCCTTCCACAGGGCAAAGTCAAAGGGGTTCTCCTTGCGGTCGTCCACTTCGATGCGGGCCCCGGCCTCCATGTCCTCCAGTTTTCGACCGGAGAGCTTGCCGTAGCCGTCAAAAGAGGTGACGCGGAAGTAGACGTCGCCGTCCACGGGGTAGGCCTTGCCCTTGTCGATGAGTCGCGTAATCAGGGCAATGATGTCGTCGATGTGTTCCGTGGCCAGGGGGGCAAGGTCCGGACGCTTGACGTGCAGGGCGTCCATGTCCCGATGGAACTCATCCATGTACTTCTCGGCCACGGCCTTGGCCGTTACCCCAAGCTGCTCGGCACGGTTGATGATCTTGTCGTCGATGTCGGTGAAGTTTCGAGCATAGGTCACATCCAGGCCCAGGCCTTTGAGGTAGCGGTACACCACGTCGAAGAAGATCACGGATCGGGCATGGCCGATATGGCTGGAGTCGTAGACCGTAGGCCCACAGACGTACATCTTGACCTCGCCCTCTTCGATGGGTTGAAACTCTTCTTTCTGTCCGGACAATGTGTTGTAAATGCGAAGCGCCATGCTCAGTTCACCGTCTCTTCTCTGTCGTTATCATTCGGGCACGCTGTGTGCCGCCTTATGTATCCGCTGTAGGGCCGTTGTGCCGCCCTCAACGCTCAAGCCCCGTCACCGGGGCCCTCATCTGTAAAAGTCAGTTTAGATAATCATCACGATTGCCGCCCCTGTCAAGGCATCAGAGGGGCGACCAAAGGATAAATCTGCAATGAATCGCTGTGGGCCACACCCAGGGCAGGCACGGATTCAGCTCTCCACTTTTTGTATGAGGGCCGCGCAAAGAGCCGCCATGCCCTCCCCGCGCCCCACGGGCCCCAGCCCCTCGGTGGTGGTGGCCTTGATGTTCACTGCATCGGGATCCAGGCAGAGCACTTCTGCGATGTTCTCCCGCATGGCCGCCTTGTAGGGGGAAATTTTGGGTTTTTCCGCCATGAGGGTGGCGTCGATGTTCACCACCTCATACCCCTTCTCATCCAAGAGGGCCGTGCAGTGGGCCAGCAGCACCAGGCTGCTGATTCCCTTGAAACGGGAGTCGCTGTCCGGGAAGTGTTCCCCGATATCCCCCAGGCCCGCCGCCCCCAACAGGGCGTCACACACCGCATGGAGGAGCACATCGGCATCGGAGTGCCCCAGGAGCCCTTTCTCATAAGGCACCGTCACCCCGCCCAGGACCAGCTCACGCCCTTCCACCAGGCGATGAACATCATACCCTTTTCCTATTCGTATCACGTTTTGCCTCCAACGCCAGGGAATGAGCCAGGTTGCAAATGCTTCCAAGGCCTGTTTGTCAAACTTTTTAAACGTTTGGCCTCCGGCAGGGCCGCCGGAGGCGTTTTTTCCCGGCTCTTATTTGTTCATTTTGGCCCAGGCGTCACGCAGGGTGGCGGTGCGGTTGAACACCGGCTTTTCCGGGGTGCTGTCCACGGGATCGAGGTTAAAGTACCCGGTGCGTTCAAACTGAAAGAAGGCCCCGTTTTCGTTCTTCTCCACCCCCGGTTCGACTTTGCAGTCCGCAAGGACGGTAAGGGAATCGGGGTTGAGGTTATCCAGAAAGGAGTCCCCTTCTTTTTCCGGGTTTTCCACCTTAAAGAGGCGATCGTAGAGCCGGACCTCGGCGTTGACTGCGTGACGGGCGGAGACCCAGTGAATGGTGCCCTTGACCTTGCGGTTGTCAGGGGTGGAGCCCCCTTTGGACTCGGGGTCGTAGGTGCAGAGGAGTTCTACCACCTCGCCTGCCTCATTCTTCACCACGTCGGTGCAGGTGAGGTAGTAAGCGCTTCGGAGGCGCACCTCACGGCCGGGTCCCAGGCGGAAGAACTTCTTGGGGGGCTCTTCCATGAAATCGTTCTGCTCGATGTAGAGTTCCCTGCAGAAGGGCACCTTGCGCGTGCCCATCTCCGGTTTCTGGGGATGGTTCATGACGTCCATCTCCTCCACCAGGTCTTCGGGGTAGTTGGTGACGGTAACCTTAAGGGGCGCCAGCACACCCATGACCCGGGGTGCCTTTTCGTTCAGATCCTCACGGACGCAGTCTTCCAGGATGGTGTAGTCGATGCGGCTCTCCTTTTTGGAGATGCCGATGCGACGGCAGAAGTTGCGCAGGGCCTCGGGGGTATAACCGCGCCTGCGGATCCCGCTGATGGTGGGCATGCGGGGGTCGTCCCACCCGCTGACATGGCCCTGATCCACCAGCTGGAGGAGCTTGCGCTTGCTGAGGACCGTGTAGCTGATGTTGAGCCGGGAAAACTCAATCTGCTGGGGATGGCTCGGGGTCTTGAGGGTCTCCAGCACCCAGTCGTACAGGGGGCGGTGGTCGGCAAACTCCAGGGTACACAGGGAGTGGGTGATGCCCTCCATGGCGTCGGAGAGGCAGTGGGTAAAGTCGTACATGGGGTAGATGCACCAGGCATCACCGGTGCGGTGGTGATCGGCCTTGCGGATTCGGTAGATGGCCGGGTCCCGCATGTTCATGTTGGGGGAAGCCATGTCGATCTTGGCCCTGAGGATGTGGGTGCCCTCCTCGAAATCACCCCGTTTCATGCCCTCCAAAAGGGCCAGGTTCTCTTCCACGCTGCGGTCCCGGTAGGGGCTGTTCTTGCCCGGCTCGGTGAGGGTGCCACGGTACTCACGGATCTCTTCTGCGGTGAGGCTGTCCACATAGGCCTTGCCCATTTTGACCAGCTCCACGGCGTAGGCGTAGAGGGCCTCAAAGTAATCGGAGGCGTACCGGGGCTCACCGTTCCAGGAGAAGCCCAGCCAGGAGACGTCTGCCTTGATGGCGTCGATGTACTCCACGTCCTCTTTTTCCGGGTTGGTGTCGTCGAAACGCAGGTTGCAGACAGCCCCCTCGTACTCCTCGGCAATGCCGAAGTTGAGGCAGAGGGACTTGGCGTGTCCTATATGAAGGTAGCCGTTGGGCTCGGGCGGGAAACGGGTCACCACGCCTTCGTGTTTCCCGGAAGCCAGGTCTTCGTTGATAATGTTTCGAATAAAATCAACCGGTTTGTTTTCGGTCTCGCTCATGTACGGCAGCTCCCTCTTGGCTCACACCCGTTGTTGTGTGATGGTGTCGTCTGAAATGTATGAAAAAGCGGCAGCAAACGGGCTCTTCCCTGCGTAAAAAGGCGGCCCTGTTCCCTGCGGCGGTCTTCTGCTCAAAATCGATATTTTTATCACAACCCCCGTGCCAACACAAAAGGAATCACCGGTGGTCGCAGGGGCAACGCATTTAAAAAATCAGTTGCCTCCGGCGGGTCGCTTTTTGAAAAAGGCTCCGCAAAAACGTTCCGGTAATCAAGGCGCTTATCTCAAGCCCCGCAGGGGCTGGAGATAAGCGCCTTTATAAATTAAAAAAGAAGAGGGGCTATGCTCTGCGGTAACGCATCTTCAAAAAACAAAACCTGTTTGTCAAACCCAAGGCATCTAAATTGGCAAACGTTTTGCCCCCGGCAGGGCCGCCGGAGGCAAAAATCTAAATGCGTTAACCCTGCCGGTGGTCGGCCAGGAACTCCACCACGGCCCGGTAGACCTTTTCGCTCCCCTCATGGAGAAGAATCCCATGTCGGGAAAAATTGAAAAGCCGGTACTCCTTGTCTTCGGAGGCGATGCGATCAAAAATCTTCCGGCTTCCCTTGGGGCTCACCACAGGATCCCGAGCCGACTGCACGATGAGGGCGGGCATGGTGATCTCTTCGAGCTTGGGCGCCAGCTGGTCCATGAGGCGATCGATCTCCCGAATCCCGGAGACGGGGTTGCGCGCGTAGTTGATGTGGGGGTTCTCCGGCCGGTTCTCAATGAACTCCTTGCGCACCCGGTCGATGCGAAGCCGCTTCATGAGGGCGTTCCAGGTGTCCACCGCCGGCACGAACCGGCTGGAATAGTCTTGGAGTTTCATGGGCGGGGCCACGGCAAAGACCCCTTTCACCCCGTCGGCTACGGCAATGCGGGTCACAAGGTCCAGGGCCAGCCCCGCGCCCATGGAAAAGCCCCCCACAAACAGGGTGTCGCACATGTTCTTCAGCAGGGCGTACCCCTCCTCCACCGAGACCACCCAGTTCAGGTAGCGCTGCTCGGCAAGGTCCTCGGGGGCGGTGCCATGCCCCTGGAGCCGAGGCATGTAGACCCAGTAACCATGGCGCTGGAGTTCGTCGGCAAGGCCCCTGACTTCTGCCGGGGCCGCCATGTATCCGTGGACGAGAAGGACACCCCGCCTCTCCTCGTCCCCCTTGAGGAGACAGGGGCTCCCGATTTCAGCGGGCTTGGTCTCTCCGTCAATGAAAAAGGCCTCGCGGTCTTTGGTGAAGTCGTTGATCCCTTTCTCCATCAACAGCCCGAAAATCCGCCGCCGCACCTGGGCAGCGGGCTCCCGGGCCACCTGGTCCACAAAGGCGGTGAAATCCGTCAGGGGCTCCACCTCGTTGGCCATCACCATCAAGGGATTCTGGATGCGCAGGGTATGGAACTGCCCTTCGTCCCCCAACAGCTCGGTGTTGCGGATGATGTCCCCCTCTTCGCTTCGCCTCACCACCCCCTTGGCCTCGGCCACCTCCATGATGTTGGAAAATTTTTCGTACCGGTCGTCGGTGAGCAGGTGGCTCTGGGAATCCTCCAGGCTGGAGTGGATGTAGATCCCGATCTGCTTGCGAAGCCAGTCGCTCACCACAAAGGCCCGGGTCTTCAAATCCATGGGGTCGATGTAATCGCTTCTGTGGCGCATCATCAGCAGGGCGAAGATGTGGTCGTGGTTCACCGTGGTCATGCTGTAGATGGCCCTCATGTAGGCCTTCATCAAGGTACGCGAGGCTTCCCGGAGCACGTCCCTGGAGTTGATGGGGTCGTCGAAGTTGATGGGGTCGGTGGTGGCGATGTCCCAGGCCACCACCGGATTCTTGAGATAGGGCCGCACCTTGATGGGCTTGCCGAACCGGACATCCACGTCCACCCCGTCCAGGAGCATGCTCCCCTCGGTCATGAGCTCTTCCAGGGTACGGGTGGAGGGATTGTCCAGCAGGGAACCGGTGATGCGACTGATGATGGACTCCCGGGCCCGCAAGGGGTAGTAGGTAATGTTCACCGGCACGATGGAGGTGGCCTGGTCCAACCTGGCCTCAGACGCCTCCATGCCAAACATCGCCAGCAGACGCAGGTACTCTTCCGGCTTCTTCTCCTGCATCACCTTCAGGCGCTCCCTGTAAAACTCCGTGCGCAGGCCCAGGGTGGCCGCACCGGTTCGAGGCGGATGAGGGCCTCCCTCGGCGCGAATCACGAACTCCCCGTTTTCGTAAATTTTCTTGGTCTTGACCATGCGCCCTTCCGGAAAAATCACCCAGTTGGCCTCACCGGTAAGCAGGGTCTTCACCATGAGCCTGTCCCGGTCCGGGTCCCGCGTGGAAACCGCCCCGGCCTCGCTGATGAAGTCCCCCACGAACCCCTTGAACAGGGCGGAATCGGCCAGGGACCACACAGCACTGCGGTTTCCCAAGGTGCAGGGGAAGGAAAATAGTTTCAATGCGGGTGAAATGGTTCACGGCAAAGATGACGGACCCGTCGGGGATGTTTTCCTCACCGTACAGGTTCACCCGGGCGCGGGCCATGTCATAGATGGCCTTGATGGCCAGTCCGGTGGAATGAAAGGCAAATCGGTTCATGATCAGTCTCTCCGAAAAACAGGATGTGTCAGCGTGAAGGGTGAGAAACAGATCCCGTGAGGGGATACGGACACGAACATTAAACAGGGTTTGGTTTCAAAAGTCCATACCCATTGACAATTCCTGCAATAGGCAAATCCATTTGCATGGTTGCATAGTACAGCAGGCCGTCTGACCGGCACGGGACACATGGGCGGAAAAGAGCCGCCCGAGTCCCCTCCCTGCCTTTTCCTCCTCCGTCCCCTCCGGAATGGTCCCCTTTGTGACCCGTTGGCCCTGATGACATCCCGGCGCCACCTTATATAAAAATCCAATACGGGCATGCCCGCCCGAACCATTGCCTTATGAGCCAGCCGTCCAACAAATTACTCGGATTTTCATCGGTCTTTGCATCGGCCGTCTGTTTCTACCTCGCCACCGCCGCCCTCAGATGGGCAAGACTCAGCGGGGTGACCATCGATTCGGCCAACTTCGTCTTCGGACGCTTTTTCCTGGGGTTCGTCATGGTCGGCGTCCTCCTCGTCATGAAAAAACGGCCCCCTAAGCCTGTAAACTGGCACTATCTCATCGGCAGGACCCTGGCCAACACCATGGCCGTCTACTGTTTTTTCAAGGCCGTGGACCTCACCAGCGTGGCCGAGGGCAATATCCTCAACATGACCTATCCTCTGTTTGTGGCCCTGGTGAGTTGGTTTACCCTGAAGGATGAGCGCAACTACGCATCCATCTGCGTGGTCCTCATTGCTTTTGCCGGGGTGGTGATGATCCTCGTGCCGGACATGGTCCACAGCGGCCTCTTCTCCCACTTCAATATCAACTCCCTCTGGGGACTGGGATCGGGCATCAGCGCGTCGGTGGCCATCATCTACCTCAACCTCTCGCGGCGGGTCCACTCCACGGAGACCACCCTCTTTTTCATGTTCGCCCTGGGGTGTGTCATCATTTTTCTTCTCTTCCGGGACCGCATTGTCTGGCCCGGCGGCAAAGCCCTCTTCTTTGTGGGGCTCTGTTCGGTGGTGAGCGTCATGGGGCAGGTCTTCATCACCTTTGGGTTCCGGTTTGTCACCGCCGTGGAAGGAAGCATCATCTCGTCTTCCCGCATCCTTCTGGCCGCACTCCTGGGCCCTGTCATCGCCGCCGAACCCGCCCTCACCCTCGTCGGGTGGCTCGGAGCCTTCTACCTCCGGGCGTGCGCCACCCGGCCATGGCCCCCAAAAAGGCCACGCCGACCGCCAGGGGGTGATGAGACGCCTTTTCTCACCCCCCATGCCATCACCGGGTGAATATCCGCAGAGGTCCTCCTCAATTCGGATACGTCACCCGGTGGCCCAGTTAGGTATATAAGAAAAAAGACCCACCGCTTAGGAAGCCTTTCCCCCCTCCCCTTTTAACGAGGAAAAAGTTCCCTCAACACTCCACGCAAAAGCGTCTTGGTTTCGCTTAATAAGACACCCGTAAAAAGCGTGCCGTTACTTGCGATAGCACTTGACATTTAATTTCGGGTAAAATAACATCGTTTACGCATACTAACATCTCCCTCAGTTGAGTTATTTTGAGACATTGCCCATGGCGGATCCGGTTTTGAGTCGCGCCGACACAAAACGTTGTTTATGTGCCTTACCTCAGGACACACACCGGTACCTATGTCACTCAAAGGAGACGAAAACATGAGACGATGCCTGCTTTTCCTTCCCCTCGTTCTTTCTATGCTGATTGCTTCCCCAGCCCTCGCCCTGGATCTGGATATAAGCGGCAGCCTCCAGTTCGAAGGCGTTAACAACGAAAACGCCACCCTTCAGAAGAGCGACTCCACCGACAGCTTCAGGGAAATGCGGCTTCGTGTCCTCACCGAGGCCCAAATCACCGACAACATCAAGATCATCACCCGCTTCGACGCCCTGGACAAGGTCCTCAGCTCCAGGGACTCCGCCTTTGACAACAACGAAGACGACGACAACTTTGACTTCGACCGAGCCTACGCGGAAATCATCACCCCCATCGGCCTCCTCTCCATCGGTCGCATGCAGGGTGTGGTCTGGGGCACCAGCTGGTCCGACGACGAGACCGACACCGACCGCATCAAGCTCGTCACCCCCATCCCCATCGGCGAGAACAAACTCTACATCGGGGCCGTGGCCGAAAAGGTGACGGAAAACGCCAAAAACGACCACATCACCAATGACGACAATGATAAGTACTACATCGGCGCCACCTACAAGACCAAAAGGTACAGCACAGGCTTGCTCACCGCCTTTTACAACTTTCACCTCTTTCAAGACCCCCAGCAGGCCAAGCTGAGTACCGACCTGGAGAATGCCGGGGGTGCCGAGCAGGCCACGGCAGACAAGGCTCAGTTCGACAGCCTTGTCGCACAAGCCCAAAGCTTCGGGGTCGATGCAGCTACTTACCAAGCCCTTGCCACCGCAGCTGCAACCGATGGTAATGGTACATTGGCCGCAACATACGGTACCTTGGCTGCAAATGCACTTGCGCAAGCGGGAAGTACTGGTCAGCAAGCCGCCGCATTCGCGGCCTCATCGGAGGCCCTGCAAGCAGCTGCCGCCCTCCAGGCCCTGCCCCGCGGCGCCACAACCGAAGCCAAGGTTTTTCTCCTGGCCCCCTACTTTGACGGCAAATTCGGCCCCCTGGGCATCACCACAGAGCTGGACTACATCTTCGGCGAGGCTGAGTACGACGCCAACAACACGGACCGGGACGTGGAAGGCTACGCCTGGTTCGGGGAGCTCCGCTACGACATCGCGGACTTTACCCTCCAGGCAGGCTACGCCATCACCACCGGCGACGCCGACTACACCGACGACGACATCGGCAACATGGGCTACGTGGCCCCGGGCTCGGACTGGGCCAAGGCCTTTATCCTCACCAGTGACGAGCACGGCATGAACACCACCCTGGGCGACGGCCTGGGCAACCTCATCGGCGACGGCTTCGGCACCGCCTACACCGCGGTACTGGACGGCTACCGCATGATGTACGCCGGGGTCAACTACACCTGTTTTGACAACAGGGTCAATCTGGGCGCCCTCATCGCCAGCTCCCAGGCAGACGACACCCCGGCCAACGTCGACGACGACCACGGCATCGAATACGACCTGACTTTCAGCTGGAACATCATGGACAACCTTGTCTACAGCGGTGTGGCAGCCTTCCTCCAGGCAGGGGATTACTGGGAAGATCGCAGCGGCGGCACTGCCACAGAAGACACCTACGCCCTGTACCACAAACTGGAGTTCTTCTTCTAGCTTCCCCCTCCCTGCAAGAGGCCGCCTCCTCGGCTACCCAATCCGGCCTTGACCAGTGGAATGGGGCCGGGATATCCCTCCCCGGGATCTCCCGGCCTTTTTTGGTATGATGGCTGGCGAAGGGAAAGCCCTGTACAACAAACAACCAACCGCATCGGATTTGATGGGCGGTGCGCAAGGGCACCCTGCCTCATATCCCCGACACCGATATTCACGCGTCACACCGTAGGGTGTGCTTGCGCACCATGGTCCCGGGGAATCTACACCCTTCTCCTTAGCTTATACGATGCAAAAACCCACCAACCTCATCGGCTTTGGTGAGCGGTGCGGCGCTTCGGCGGTGCGCAAGGGCACCCTACCTCATATTCCCGAATGTTCCCCTCCCCCGGACAGGCAAAAGGAATGGATGTTCTATTTTTGAAATCCAGTGGTCATACCTCGACCCTCCATGGTATAGTGCCGCAACCTATGGTGCAGGGCGCGCTGGATGATCAATGGACGACTTACCGGACGTTGATCTGCCACGCGGACAGAGAGCTATTCTGCTGATTTTTCAAGGGGGAAGGGTTTTGAAGAAACGCCAAACAGACAAACGCTTTATCCAGGCCAACAAAGAGGCGGCCATTGCCGTTGCCTTGAGCCTGGCCTATTTTATCTGGTGGTATGCCACCGCTTACGGATTCGGGGACAAGCCCGTCTCCGAGTATACCTATGTCCTGGGGCTCCCGGCCTGGTTTTTCTACAGCTGCGTGGCGGGTTTTCTCATGTTTGCCTTGCTGGCCGCCTTGATGGTGCGTTTCCTGTTTCGGGAGGTTTCCCTGGAAAAAACCGACACGCCCAAAGGAGGTGAGGCATGATGCAACCCGCCCTCATCGTCCCCCTTGCGGTCTATCTGATCCTGGTCTATCTCCTGGCAGCCTACGCCAACCGGATTCTCTCCAAGAGCGGGAACTTCCTGGAGGAGTACTTTATCGGCAGTCGCCAGATGGGCGGATTTGTCCTGGCCATGACCCTGGTGGCCACCTACACCAGTGCCAGCAGCTTTGTGGGAGGCCCCGGCGTCGCCTATAAAATGGGCCTGGGATGGGTACTCCTGGCCATGATCCAGCTGCCTGCGGCCTGGCTTTCCCTGTCGGTGCTGGGAAAAAAATACGCCATCATCGCCCGGCGCATCAACGCGGTCACCATCAACGACATCCTGCGCGCCCGCTACGACAACCAGTGGGTGGTAATCTTCGGATCCCTGGCCCTGGTGATCTTCTTCATCGCAGCCATGGTGGCCCAGTTCGTGGGCGGTGCCCGCCTCTTTGAGGGCATGACCGGCCTCTCCTACAACACCGGCCTTGTCATCTTCGCATCCACCGTGGTTCTCTACACCACCATCGGCGGATTCCGGGCCGTGGCCCTCACCGACGCCGTACAGGGCGTGGTGATGCTCGTGGGCACCACAGCCCTGCTCGCCGGGGTCATCAAGGCAGGGGGCGGGATCCCCAACCTGGTGGCCTCTCTCCAGGCCGTGGACCCGGCCCTTATCACCCCGGCAGGCCCAAACGGGTTCTTAAGCAAACCCTTTATCCTCTCCTTCTGGGTGCTGGTCTGCTTCGGGGTCATCGGCATCCCCCACACGGCCGTTCGCTGTTTCGGCTACAAAGACAGCCGCGCCATGCACCGTGCCATCATCGTTGGCACCTTTGTCCTGGGCTTTCTCATGCTCGGCATGCACCTGTGCGGGGCCTTCGGCAGGGTAATTGTCCCCGGCCTCACCGCAGGGGACAAGATCATGCCTGCCCTCACCCTCAAGGTTCTGCCCCCGGTGTTTGCAGGTATCTTTCTGGCAGGCCCCCTGGCAGCCATCATGAGCACCATCGACTCCCAGCTCATCCTCGCCTCGGCCACCATCGTCAAGGACCTCTACATCACCTACGTTAAAAAAGAGGTCCCGGGAACAGACGACGCAGACGAGTCCGGACGCCCCATGGTGAAACGCCTCAGCGTCTACACCACGGCAATCCTGGGACTCATTGTCTTCGGCGCATCCTTCAACCCGCCGGACCTCATCGTCTGGCTCAACCTCTTTGCCTTCGGAGGGCTCCAGGCCGCTTTTCTCTGGCCCCTGGTCCTCGGCCTCTACTGGAAGCGGGCCAATGCCGAAGGCGCTTTGGCTTCCATGGTCGTGGGCGTGGCCTCCTACTTCATCTTTGCCGTCTACATAAAACGGGTGGCCGGCATGCACGTCATTGTCCCTGTCCTGGCCATCACCCTGGGCGTCTTTGTCCTTGTGAGCCTCCTCAACCCCAAACCGGGCAAAGCCACCCTGGATCTCTTCTGGGGAACCGGTGACTGACACGCTCACTAAACAAAAACACCCCGCAAGAGCGCTCTTGCGGGGTGTTTTTTTTCAGTCGAAATGATCGGTACTCGTTAAGCGGGAACCTCAGCGGCCATCTCGTGCCACTCGGCACCACCGTGGGTGGAGTTTGACTTGCAGATCCACCGGAATCCGAATTTTTCGTAAAAAGAGATGAGGTGGGTCTTGCAGAGAAGAAAAATGCTTTTGCGTCCCTGTTCCCAGGCCCCGGCCACATAGGCCCTCATGAGCTGCCCGGCAACGCCGGTTCCGGCCACGGACTCATCCACCACAACCGACATGATCACCAGGTTCTCCCCCTTGGGGTCATGGCCGATCATCGCCTTGATCTCCTCATCGGCCAGATCCACCTTGGAGGTGGCCCCGCCGTTCACAAAGCCGATAACCTCCCCCTGCCGCTCAGCCACAAGGAACCCCTCGGCAAAAGCTGCAATCCGCTTTTCGATGTTCTCCCTGCTTGCCGCTTCATCTTCCGGGTACCGCGAAGACTCAATACGATGACACACATCCACATCACTCAACTGCGCATTTCGAAAAACCAAGGACACGTCGATCCATACTCCTTAAAATAAGATTTAAACACATGCCTCCGGCGGCAAGGTGTACCACCTTGAAAGCAGGTTGCGGATGCGTTTTGCCCCTCGTTCCTCGGGTCAAATCACATCCGCCTTTAAACGCAAAATTCATTTAAAAGGAATTTTTCAAACCTTTTTGTTAAGTTTTTTTTTATAATCTTAGGCCCCGGAAAGACCGCCAGAGGCATAAGCTGAATAGTTACAAATGAGTTTACAAGTTTCCCCCACCTTGACACTGGAGCTTACAGGATGAGGCGATCTCAATTCTGGAGGCAGAGCCTCCGTGTCGCATTCCCAGGCAGAGCCTGGGAACGAAAGAGACCCTGATGCAGAAAATTGCTCCTTTCCATATTCAGCACGGGCGAAGCCCGTCAGGGAATGTGATGAGCCTGAGGAACGAAGGCGAAAGAGCATTCCCAAACCTAGGGTCCAGGGGATTTATCCCCTGGCAGCCGGAGGCCAGCTTTTAGCTCTTATGCCACCATCATTTTCACTTGATCCACTTGCCTGAAGAGACGGATCGCGTCCTTTTCCATGGCGTCCATGGCGTCCAGAACCGTCTCCTTGTCTTTGCCCGTCTCTTCGATGCGGCGGGTCAGCTCGTCGAGGCGTCCGATATAAACATGGAACCCTTCGGCGTGCCGTTCAAAAAGCTGATCGGCCAGGGCGTCGGCCAGTTTGTAGAGGTACCCCTCCTTGAGGGCTTCCTTGTAATCCCGGAGGTGCTGGCCCATGGACTCCAGTGCCTCTTTTCTCGTGCGGTTCATGCCGTCGGCAAGGGCTTTTTCACAGATGGCCGCGCGATCCTGGGGCGCTTTGTTGAGAAGGTTCCTCACAAAGTTAATCACCGTGTAGGCCCCGAACCGCACCATGGCCTCGGCACGCACACGCAGGGAGTAGTCCAGAACAGCCGACACCGAAGGAAAACGGATACCCGACACCTTCCTTGCCGTCTCCATGTCCATGGAAGGAAGGCTGCAGGGGGCGGTCTCCCCCAGGGTGAGGCCCAGCTCTTCCACGGCCTGGCGGTAGTCCCCCAGGGTGTCGTTAATCATCAGCCCGTACGGCGCGGTGATCTTGTCGAGATCGGCCATGAGGGACTCTTCCAGCTCCCTGGCAAGGCCGATGATCTTGGGAGAGATCTCTTCGGTCAGGAACCGGTCCATGTCCTGTCGAAAATCGCGATGCACAGCCCCCATGGCGCGGATAAAGGCGTCCTCGTCTTCGTCCTGTGTGGCATAGGTCCCGTAGTCCGGCGCATACTGCCGGATGTGGGTCATGACATCGGTCACCACCTGCCCCCGGGAGGCATCGAAAAACCGATCCACCCGGCCGGAGAGGTCGCCCTTCACTTTTTTCAGGGCCCCGTCCAAGGTGCTTCGGATCATGGTCCTGACATGGGTCATCTTCTCCTGCTGATGGGTCAGGCCCGACACAAGACGGGAGGCGCTGTCCCGGTCCCGGGTGAGCATCTCCCGGTTGAGGCGGATCCACTGCTGCACCCCGCTTGCAATGACCATCTGGCGCTCGGCATGGTTGTTCAGGGCAATGAAGTATTTCTGCAGGGTGAGCTTCTCCTCCAGGGCCTTGATGAACCCCTCCATGCCGGATACAGACGCGCTGCTGAAGGCCTCGTCCAGGCGCCACTGCTCCAACCGCATGCGGTCCCGCTGGGAGAGGGTCTCTTCCAGGGAGGTCAGGAGCTGGTACAGGGCCGATACCGTGTGAACCTCGGGCTCCGGGATCAGCAGGGAGAGTTCTTCGGTGATCTTGGCCACGATGGCCTCCATGTTCTCCACGGAGTCGTGCTCGGAAAAATCGCAATTCACCACAAAGGTGGTGTTCTCGGCGATGCCCATCTCACGGATCATGGTCAGGAAGCGGATATCGGCCCGGCGAAGGCCGGTGCGGGAGCTGATGACGTACACCAGCAGGTCGGCATAAACCAGGTAATCCTGGATCATGGAAAGGTGGAGGGGGTTGGGGGAATCGCTCCCCTGGCAATCGGCGATCTCCACCGAGGGGTCCCAGGAGACAGTGTCGATGGTGAGGCAGACATCCTTTAAGTAGACGGCCAGCACCTCATCCCCGGAGTAGTCCCGGTGGGAGGCAAAATCATCCCCTTCAAAGCGGCGGGTCACCGCGTCGGGGCGGATCATCCCCTCCATGCGCTCATACCCTTTAAGGTAGGAGGAGAGAAGCACCGTGTGGACGTTGCGGGCGTCTTCGGTGATAAGCATGTCCCGGGAAAGCCCTTCGAGTCCTTCGGCCAGGGCCGCCCGGTGCCCCTCCTTACGCAGGTCAAAGGGCGTCTCCTCCACGGCGAGGTCCATGCCCGGCAGGAGTTCGGCGGCATGGGCAATCTCCCGGTTGATCTCGTCCCAGCTTTTGAAGGTAAGCTCCGAGGCCAGGGTCTCCCCGCAATGGATGCGGGTAACGATGGAGGTTACCACCCCGGCCCCCCGCTTGAGGTAATCCCCCTTGAACAACGAGTTCACAAAGGTGCTCTTGCCGGACTTGATGGGCCCCACCACGGCCACGCGGAAACTCTCGTCCCCGATCTGGCGGTCGATGCCGTCCAGGGTCCTCTCCCACCGATCAAAGGTCCCGTCAGCCACGGGCATGGCCCCGGCCGCTTTTGAAAAAAGGGCCCTGAAGTCACGGCCCGCTTTAAGAATCTCCTCTTTCAGCTCCTTGTATCGCTTCATAAACACCTTAACCCGCATGATTGATAATTGTTACTGCCCACCAGCTATGGTCAAAACGGTCTTCTATGCTTAAAGACCCCGAACACCCTTATCCCCTGGACCCCTGGACCGATTTTGTTTGGTTGCATGGGACCCGTCACGCAAGCCCTCCCCTTAAGGAACGAAGGGAGAGGGCTTTGGCAATCTGGGGCCCAAGGGTGAGGCCACAATGAGATGCCGTACTTTTAGGACACCAGCTCATAGAACCGGTCCTCGTCGATAACCTCCACCCCTTTTTCCCGGGCTTTTTCCACCTTCTTAGCGCCCACATTGGCGCCGCACACCAGAAAATCGGTCTTGCCCGAAACCGAGGACTGCACCACGGCCCCGAGCTTTCGGGCCATCTCCTGCATCTCCTCCCGGCTTCCCCGCACCATCTTTCCGGTGAAGACCACCCCTTTGCCGGAAAGGGGCGAATCCGAAGCAGACTCGGCCACCTCGGAGGCCAGGGGGGTGAATTCCAGCTGAAACCCGAGATCCAACATGTGACGGATGGTCTCACGGACGACGCCAAGGCCCGTGCCGATGTTTTCGCACTTGGCCCCTTTAAACCCCCTGATATCGGCGGCAAGGATCTCATCCCCCGTTTTCTCGATAAGTTCGGTGAGGGGAAAGACCGAAAGAAGGTTCCGGGCTTCGCTCTTGCCCAGGCTGCGTACCCCGAAGGCCGCCAGGAACCGCCAGTCCTCCACGGGCTCGGTGCGACTGATGCCCAGGGCGTTGTAGAGGTTTTCCGACTGCACCGGGCCAAAGCCCAGGGCCTGGAACTCCATAGCCTTCAGCTTGTAGATCTTCTCCAGGGTGTCGTACCCCTTCTCCACCAGCTTCTGCACCGTCTTTTTACCGAACCAGTCCGCGCTGCCCAGGGTCTTGAACCAGTGGACAATGCGCTGCTCGGCCTTGGCGCTGCACATGGGATTGACGCAGAGCAAGAACTTGTCGTCTTCTTCAAGGGGAGCGTCGCAGACAGGACAGGTCTCGGGGATGGAAACCTCCTCGGACGGGGTGAGGACCTTTTCAAGCTTGGGGATCACCTCCCCGCTTCGAATGATCTCGATCTCGGCACCGGGACCTACGCTCTCGGAGCGGAGGCGCTCCAGGTTGTGGGCCGTGACGCGGCGGATGGTGGCCCCGGAGACCTTCACCGGGCTCACCTCCATCACCGGGGTGACCTTGCCGGTGCGGCCCACCTGCCAGGTAACGCTCTCCACGGTGGTGACGGCGCTCTCTCCACGGGTCTTGATGGCGATCTGCCAGCGGTGGTGGTGGCTGGTGGCGCCCATGTGGGTACGCAGGGCCTCGTCCGTGACCTCGGCCACCAGGCCGTCCACCGGGTAATCGATCCCGCCAAGGACCTCCTCGCGGATGGAATCCATGGACTCGATCATCTCCGGGCCGCTGCCCGTCCATTTATTCAGCTCCGAATAAGGGACAAAGCGCACCGCCTTGTCTTCCAGGGCTTTCTGGGCGTGTTCATTGAGGACATCTGAGGTGATGATCCCCACGACCATGTTGCGGGGATGTTCGAAGTGGTCTTTGAGGTTCTCTTCAAAATAAGAGAGGCTCATGACGATCTCGCCGAGCCCCTTGCCGCGCCCGCCCACGGGAATCACCCCCTTGGCCAGGGCGCTGCTGATCTCATAGCCTTCAAAACCGTTGCCGCGGGTGGCAAACTCCGTGCCGTCGTCCCTGCCGGCCAGGCCGTCGAGTTTGGCCATGACCTGATAGCTCACGGAGGAGAGCCCGATCTCCAGGGCCGCTTTATCCACTCGATTAACAAAGCGCTCGAGATCTTCGATTTTATACGCTTTTTCCGTGGAGAGCATGGGAACGGGATGTCGCACCTTTCCCTTGCCGTTAAAGGTCTCCGGTTCCACGGCCCCGAGGTATGGGTGGGCCGGATTCATGGCTCGAAGGGCTTCCACCTTCTCGTCGTATTCCGCATCGGAAACCAGGGGCTCTCCGTTTCGATACGCCGCATTCAACCGCTTCAGCTCTTCAACGAGCCGTTCAATGTCATTCATAGAGTCCGTTCTATCGTGCAGGCCAGGTCAGCCAGTCATTTTTTATCATGTCGTTTTGGCCCCGCCTCCAAGGAGACGAGGCCGTGCGTACGGAACGTTTTATCAGCCGTCCTGGGGTTGCCCCCAGCTTGATTGCCCGGCCATAAGGCTCACGGCCTCAAGGGTCCGTTTGCGCCCCTCCTTAAAGGCCGGTGTCCCGAAGCCCTTGTTCCAGCTCAACCCGGAGACATCATCCGAGACCGTCATCAGCGCGGACATCTTGGCCTTGCGGTACCGGGCCGCGGTGAAAAAGGCCGAGGCCTCCATCTCCACGGCGATGGCTCCCAGGTCCTTGAACCGGTTGATCCGCTCCGGGGTCTCGCGGTACATGGCGTCGGTGGTCCAGGCCTTGCCCTCGGACACGGAAGTGCCGGCCCTCTCCAGGGTCTCCCGGACAAAGGCGGTCTGGGAAGCGGAAGGGGCCACGCAGTGCCCCACAGCCTCCACCCCGTAATGAAGCGACGTCCCCTCATCCACAAAGGCCCCGGTGAGGAGCAGTGTCTCCCCGATGCCGGGCTTGCCTGTCAGGGACCCGCACCATCCGGTAAACAGAAAATACTTACCGCCCCAGGCCACGAGGTTCTCCAGGAGCATCACGCCCTGGGGTGCCCCCATAAAGGGCCCTGCCACGGCGACATTGCCGGTGCGAAACAACCGCATGGGCATGGGAACGCCTTTGACTTCCTTGGCGTCCAGGGTCCTGATCAATTCGGAAAAATCGGGCTGAGTGGCCACAAGGACCACCTTTTCGGGAATCTCCGGCCCTTCCGGGGGGGTCACAATGCCTGTTGTCATGGTTGCATCCTCCTTAATTTTCCGATCACGCCGTCACACGTGGCGTCCATCCGACACGTGCCTCAGTCTCACTATATAATAGATCGCTGAACGGCACCTTAGATTATTTAACGGATTCGCAATATTGCAGGAAACCAGCGGCACGTGCCCCGCCCCATGGAAAACGACGGCAGGAAGCGCGAATTGGGGGGAGGCAACGCAAAAAGGGCGGCAATAGGTCATGGGACCCATTTGTCGGCGCCCCGGCACGGGGCGCCTGAATCAGTCAATGGCCCGCCGACAAACCGGCAGGCCTACAACCCGTTACCCCATGGGGTCAAGGTTGTTTTCCAGCTCGTCTTTGATATCATCAATGATATCGTACAGAAAGCTGATGTCGCTGATGGAGAGGCGACCCGCCTTGGCAGGGGCTCGATCGGTACCGTCCTTTTTCTTGAGGATTCGGGGGCCGATCTGCACCTTGGGCTCGCCTTTGTCGTACTGGTTGATGGAGACAAGAAGACCGGTGTCCTCGCATCGCCACTCTTTGAGTTTCTTATCCTTTTCCGGATCAAATCCAGCCATGGACTCCTCCATTTTTTTCTGTATACCGCTTTTTGCCTAAGCACAAAAACCGGATGGGTGGTGGTTTAGATAAAGGCCCCGTGGCCGATACGGGCGTACGTCCGCCCCTTTCAAAAAGGTACCGCGGGGCCTGTTGAGATCAAGCAGAGAGTTTGGAAAAATCAGCAATATCCCCGAAGAGCCCTGCAATACCGGCCAGGATGGCCAGGCGGTTGGCCCGGACACCGGGGTCTTCGGCCATGACCATGACGTCTTCAAAGAACCGGTCTACTGAAGGTCGAAGCCCGGCCACGGCGGTGAGGGCCTTGTCGTAGCCACCGACCTTGAGGGCGTCTTCCACCTCGGTGCGGGTGGCGGCAAAGGCGTTGACGAGCTCTTTTTCGCTCTCGTGTTCAAAAAGCGGGGGTCTCGCGGGAAGGTCCGCCTTTTTGATGATGTTGACCACACGCTTGAAGGCTGCGGCCACAGCTTCGAAGTCTGCCTTCTCCTTAAGCTCGGAGAGGGCCTTCACACGCATCCAGATGTCCGGTACCACGTTGATGCCCACGGAGGTGACAGACGCCACAACGTCTTTGGCGTACCCCTCTTCAAAGAGAAGGTGATCGATGCGTCCGCGGAAAAAATCGATGATGGCAGCAACGGTCTCGTCCGTGTTGACCTCAATACGATCGGCATAGGCGGCAACGCCCTCTTCCAGCACGGGGCGCAGGGGAAAGGCGTACCCCATCTTCACCATGATCTGGGCAATGCCGATGGCCTGACGGCGCAGGGCATAGGGGTCGGCGCCCCCGGTGGGGATGAGGCCCGCTGCAAAGCAGCCGCAGAGGGTGTCGAGCTTGTCGGCCAGGGCCAGCAGAGCCCCTTCTTCGGTCTGGGGAAGCTCACCGCCGGAGTAGAGGGGCTTGTAGTGCTCCTGGATGGCGGCGGCCACGGCCGCGTCCTCCCCTGCCCTCTCGGCGTAGACACGACCCATGACACCCTGGAGCTTGGTGAACTCCACAACCATGTGGCTGACGAGGTCGGCCTTGCAAAGCTCAGCCGCACGGGTGGTGTGGGTCGCGGTATCGGCAGAGGCTTCGGCAACCCGGGCCAGGACGCCGGCCAGGTGCCGGATGCGTCCCACCTTCTCGTGAACGGTGCCGAGCTTGGCCTGGAACAGCACGCCCTTGAGGCGCTCCACCCAGGCATCGGGGGTCTCTTTGAGGTCCTGGTCAAAGAAGAATTTCGCATCGGCAAGACGGGCGCGCAGAACCTTTTCGTGGCCGCGGCGCACCAGGGAGAGATCCTTGACGCGGGTGTTGTTCACCACAAGGAAGGCGTTCTTGAGCTTGCCCGCCTCATCCACCACGGCAAAATACTTCTGGTGCTCGCGCATGGAGGTGATGAGCACCTCGTCGGGCACGGCAAGGAAATCCTCGTCAAAGGTCCCGACGACCACCACCGGATACTCGATGAGGTTGGTGACGGTGTCGAAGAGCTCCTCATCGGGGAGCAGCACACCACCCGCCTCTTTGGCGGCTTCGGTTACCCGCTCCTTCACCATGACGCGACGGGCGTCGAAATCTGCGATGACGTTGACCTTCTCCAGGATCTCCAGGTAGGCATCGGGGTTGTCGATGGCCACGGGCCCGGGGTTCATGAAGCGGTGACCAAAGGAGGCGTTTCCGCTGGTAACGTTGCCGAAGGAGAAGGGAATCACCGTCTCACCCAGGAGCGCTACGATATTCTGGACGGGGCGCGCAAAGGTGACGGAGAGGTCGGCCCAGCGCATGGTCTTGGGAAAGGGCACCTTGTGGATCAGCTCGGGAAGGATCTCCGAGAGGACCTCCACCGAAGGCTTGACCTCTTCGGCCACGCTGGCACAAAGGTACCGCCCTTTTTTGGTCTCCTTGATCTGGATCTCGGACACGTCGATGCCCACCTTCTCCGCAAACTTCACGGCGGGCATCTTGGGGGTGCCGTCGGCGTCATAGCCCACGGACTCAGGGGGCCCGGTCACTTCGGTGGTCTCGGCTTTCTGGCCCTCGGCCACGCCTTTAACCATGACGGTGAGGCGACGGGGGGTGCCGTAGGTGGTCACCTCCCCGGCGTCGATGCGGTTCTCTTTCAGCCTGTCGGCCACGGCCGCGGCTAAAAAGTCAAGGGCGGGCCGAATATACCCGGCAGGAATCTCTTCCGTTCCAATTTCAAAAAGTAAGGTCTTCATATCTCACCTGTATGTCGGCTGCGATGATGGTGCAGCAAAATCTGTCGTAAGGACGGGCCGAAGCCCGCACGGGGAACTCATCAGCCCTGCTGTTTCTTCAGCATGGGGAAACCGAGACGCTCCCGCTGCTCGATGTACCCGTGGGCGCAGATACGAGCCAGGTTTCGGATCCTGCCGATGTAACCGGTTCGCTCTGTGACGCTGATGGCCCCGCGGGCGTCGAGGAGGTTGAAAAGGTGCGAACACTTGATGCAGCACTCGTAGGCGGGCAGGACGATGCCCTGCTCGATGATGCGTTCGGCTTCTTTTTCATACTTCTTGAAGAGGTCGAGAAGCATGTCCACGTCGGCCACCTCAAAGTTGTAGGTGGACTGCTCCACCTCCTGCTGGTGGAAGATATCCCCGTAGGTGAGGGTGTCGTTCCACTTAAGGTCGTAGACGCTGTCCACGCCCTGCAGGTACATGCAGATGCGCTCCAGGCCGTAGGTGAGTTCCACGGACACGGGCTTGACCTCAATGCTGCCCGCCATCTGGAAATAGGTGAACTGGGTCACCTCCATGCCGTCGAGCCACACCTCCCAGCCAAGGCCGGACGCCCCCAGGGTGGGCGACTCCCAGTCATCCTCCACAAAACGGATATCGTGGTCCATGGGGTCGATCCCCAGCACCTTGAGGCTGTTCAGGTAAAGTTCCTGGACGTTGTCGGGTGAGGGCTTCATCAGCACCTGGAACTGGTAGTAGTGCTGCAGGCGCATGGGGTTGTCGCCGTAGCGACCATCCGTGGGACGACGGGAAGCCTGGGCGTAGGCAACCTTCCAGGGCTCGGGCCCGAGGCACCTCAAAAGGGTCGCAGGATGAAAGGTCCCGGCCCCCACTTCAAGGTCTAAGGGCTGGCTCAGCACACAGCCGGTGCCCGCCCAGTATTTCTGCAACTCTAAAATCACATCCTGAAAATTCATCTTTTGATTCCTCAAATAACTCGGTGCCTGGAAAGACGCTTCCTTAAAAAACGGGTGTGGACCCACACCCCGCCCCTTTCACGGTCGTAAAGGTTTATATCCTGTGATGGCCTGCAAGGGCGCAGGGTATCGCGATGCGACACGCTATATAATGGGGTACCTCGCCACCGCAACACAACATGCGTGGAAAACGTCCAGATTACATCCCTTTGCTGCACGGTCATCTTATTTTAACCAAAGAAAACTACATGATAAGATAGCGATAGTCAATCAAAAGGCGCAGGGCATCCGCCCCGTGCCGGGGCCTTCGCAAGGGCCCGGAAACACGAAAAAATAACTCATTGCACCCGGACAGGGGCCAAGGGTTTGAAAAGCTTGACAAAGGAGACGGACACCCCTGTCCTCTGCGGCCCGGATTGTCAGGAAACAGGCGCCTCCCAGGCCTCGTCTCCCTCGGTGGTCACCCCGCGCCATGCCACGGCAGGCGGCAGGAGCTTTGCCCCGGGAATCTCCGCGCAGATGTACGCCCAGGCATCCCTCACGGCTGCCATGTCCCCGGCCTCCCCCACGGCCCAGAGGCACCCGCCGCCACCGGCACCGGTGAAGCGGGCGCCGCAACCCAGGGCCACAGCGCTTTCCACCAGGCGCGTTCCCGTTTCGTCCAGCACATCCGGTGTCATGGACAGACGGATGCGTGTCTCGCGGTTCATGAGCTCTCCGGCCCGTCGCCACTGGCCCGCGGCCATGGCCTCGGCAAAGGCGTGGGTCAGCTCGATGATGCGAACCCACTCCGCCCTGTGACGACCGGCCAGAAACCCTTTGACCCATCGCCCGTTGACGTCCAGGGAATCATGGGGAATGCCGCAATAGGCCACCGCCATGTGAGCCGCCGGGTCCGCGCCCCCGGCGTCGCACAGCTGCGTCCGCCGGTACCGCCCCTCCCCGTCCCAGTGCCAGAGGGAAACCCCGCCGAAGGCGGCGGCCATCTGGTCCTGGATACCGCAGACAACGCCTGCCACGGCGCTTTCCACAGATTGCGCAATACGGGCGGCGCGCTCTTTCAGGGCATGGCCGTCCTCCATGCCCTCAAGGGCGATGAGAAAGGCAGCGCACAGGGCCACCGCTGCAACAGAAGAGCCCCCCAGGGCGCTGCGGGGCGGCGAGGCTGAATCGATGTCAATGGCCACCCCTGAAGCATCAAAATAGGCGGCGATGCCGAACATCAGGCCCATGGGGTGATCAAAGGGAAGCTCCCTGGCAGGAAATTCGGCGGGTTCAAAGCCCCGGGAGGAGACGCGCACCCGCCCGGGGGTGTACGGCGCGATGCGAACCCGCGTCCGCAGGTCCAGGGCCAGGTTGAAGGTGACGGGATCCAGATGCCGCAACGGGAGATGAAAGGTGGCCAGGTCAAGGGTCCCCCCCATATCCACCCGGCAGGGTGCGGAGGTCACGACGGTTGAAGAGATGGGACGGCCTGTGTCATGGGGCATGGCGGGATATCCTTTACATGGATCGGATTTTGGATAGATAAGAGAGGCTCTTGGGCTCTCGTCCCAGGTGCCGTGGCAGAAAACGTTCCATGAGGGCCAGGGCCTCTCGCTCTGTGTTGGGACTGAATCGCACGCGAAAGGCACCCTCCAGCCCTTCATCCAGCACCCAGCGAAGCTGCTTCAGGGTCCCCACGGAGATGGCCATGCGATGGCGGGCCTCCCCACGGCACTGCGGGCAGACCAGGCCCCCGCGGTCCAGGTCGAAGAGCACCCGGTCTCCGGACGGGGTCTCCATGGAGGCGCCGCACCCGGCGCACTGGGCCAGGGACGGCGCAAAGCCGGCGATATCAAGGAAAAGCATCTGAAATAGGATACTGACACTCCCCGGAGATCTCCGGGAGTCGTTGAGGGCGCCCAGGGCGGACTCGAAAAGGGTAAAGAGGCGCTTCTGAGGAACATCCTCTTCCAGCCACTGAATGGTCACCTCGGACCAGTAACCGGCATAGGCGGAGCGCAGATAGTCGGTACGGATGGATTCGTAAGGATCCAGAATGGAGGCCTCTTCCAGGTAGGGAAGGCCCTTTCCCTGGCGCACCACGATCTCCAGGAGGGTGGCAAGCTCCAGAACACCGGAAAACCGCTTCACGCTCTTCTTGGCGTTCTTGGCAAAGGCACTCACCTTGCCCTTGTCCGGGGTGAGGAAGGTGAGGACCACATCATGGTCCCCGTACTCCACCTTGCGCAGCAAAATAGCCCGGGCCTTCCGGATGATCACCTGGGGGACGAGAGCCATACCGGCCTATAGCCCCAGGAGCTGGGTGGCAATCTTAAAATAGCAATAGACACTGATAATGTCGATGCTGGTGGTGACAAAGGGGCCCGTGGCAACGGCCGGGTCGATGTTGATGCGCCCGAACACCATGGGAACCAGGGAGCCCACCAGGGCGGCGATGGACATGGACGAAAGAACGGCCAGCCCCACGGAAACGGCGAGCATCATGGTGTTGATCTCCGAGCCGAACCGCACCTGGGCGGCAAGGGCGATGAGCCCCCCGTAGATGATGCCCAGGATCATGCCGATGCTGAGTTCCTTGCACACCACGTTCCTCAGGTCGTCGGCCACGAGACGCCCCGTGGCAAGGCCCCGCACCACAATGGTGGAGGACTGGGTGCCGATGTTCCCGCCCATCCCCATGATCACCGGGAGAAAGGCGGCCAGGTAGGTCACCTGCTTCAGGGTGTCTTCAAAGTGCCCGATGATGAAAAAAGCAAGAATTCCCCCGATGCAGCTGGCAAAAAGCCAGGGCAGGCGGATGCGGGTACTGCTCACAATGGACTGGGTCTCCACGAACTCCTCGCCCACACCGGCCATCTTCAGCATGTCCTCGGTGGCCTCCTGGCGGAAAATGTCGATGACGTCGTCCACGGTGACGATCCCCATGAGGCGATTGTTGTCGTCCACAACAGGCACCGCCAGGATATCGTAGCGCGCAACGATCTTGGCCACCTCTTCCTGGTCCATGTCGGTGGTCACGGAGAAGATGTCCGTGGTCATGAAGTCCTTCAGGGGCGTACCGGGCTTGACCACCACGAGCTGACGCAGGGAGACCACCCCCACAAGCCGTTCATGGTCGTCCACGACGTAAAGGTAAAAGGGCATCTCCACATCGGGGAAGTCCTTCTGAAGGGACTCGATGGCCTCCCGCGCGGTGATCTCTTCGGCAAGGGCCACAAAGTCCGGGACCATGATCCCGCCCGCGGTGTCGTCGTCATAGCTGAGGAGGTCCTCCACCTCTTCGGACTCCTCGGTCTTCATCTTTTCGAGAACGGCGTCGGCCTTCTCTTTGGGCAGGTCTGCGATGAGGTCGGCCACGTCGTCGGCGGGCATGTGGTCGAAGACGTCCAGAAGCTCTTCCACCTCGATGGTCTCGATAAAGTCCGTGAAGGTGTACTCGCTGAGTTCACTCAGGAGCACCGCCCTCTGCTCGTAGTCCTCTATCATGTCGAAGAGCTTGCGCTGACTGTTGACCGAAAGGTTCCTGAAGACAACGGAGAGGTCCGCCGCGTGTGTCTTGTTGACGATCTTTTGAAGGTTGGTGAGGGCCCCGCGCCTCAAAAGCCGCTTGATGGTCTCTTCAAGAATTTTGTTCCTGTCTTCGCTCATGATAATCCTCCCCGCATGACAGGGCCCCAACGGCCCTGACGGCAGACAGGGCACGGTACTCCCCAAGGGCCCCACGAAACAAATCGGGGAACGCCCTTCGGGGCTGCCGTGTCCTGCTTCCAAGGCCCGACAAGATCAGAGGCGCTGTTGTCCTGATCGTGTCGGGGTCAAAAGGTTTCCCGCCACCTCAAGGTGGCGGAGTAAAAACAAAAAAGCCGGCCTGTGCCTGCCGGCTTTTGCGGCGGTGGCCCGGCCCTTCCAAGGATCTGTTACGGAATCCAGAGGTTCACCGGCCGCCCGCAGGGCCCGGGAATCTCCACGGGCCGCCCGTTGTAAAACAAGGCGACGGCGCACTTGTCTTCCAGAAGAATATTGAAACTCTCCACCGCACGGATGGAGATGCGCTCCCCCTGTCTCATGGCATAGGGCTTGGGCTGACTGCCGTCGGCACTCACCTTGACATGGGCCTTTCCGGCCGACAGGATCTCCAGAAGGAGCCCCTCACGGGTCTTTTCGGAGCGCCTTTTCTCTTTCACTTTTTTCTCGGGTATGGTGCGAGCCTCTGAGGGAGGCTCCGCCTGCTCTGATACGCCGGTGTCAGGGGGCGTCAAAAAAAAAAGAGACCCCCAGGACCACAAAGGTCACCAGACAAAGCAGGGCAAAAAGAATCCCCAGGTTCCGTTTCCGGTCCCCGGAGCTGCAGAAGCGGACACCCTCCGGAGCCGGAGGGTACGCTTCCAAGTAGAGAGAAACCGCTGTTTCCCCGTCGGCGCCGCACGCCTCTGCCATGGAACGCAGGAAGCTCTTGAGCATCTCGGAGGGTGCTGCGGTCTCCCGCCTCAATGCTCTCCACCACATGACGGGAGAGCTTGGTTTCGCGGCACACCGTTTCAATGGTGATGCCGTTTTGCAACCGGGTATCCCGAAGGTATTCGTTAAATTGGGGCCGTTCCCGAACCTCATCTTTGTTTTCAGCCATGCGCCCCCTTCCTTCACTGCCGCCGGCCTGCGGTATTACTGAATCACCTTGATATGTGCTTCTTTTTTCAAATCACTGAGCCACTGGGCGAATTTCTTGCCCACGGCGTCCTGATACAACTGATCGGTAATGGATGCGTGAAGCGCCTCTTCCAGGGGCTTGTTCCCAAGCTCCTTTTTATTGGCCTCGTAGTATTCCTGGACATCCTCGTCGGTGATGACAATTTTTGATTTCACCTCGTAGCTCACCAGACGGTTCCTCAGCAGCTGATTCCTGATCTCGCTGCGGTAGGTCTCGTAATCCAGGCCCTGGGCTTTGAGCTGGGCCCGTAACGCCTCATCGGTGAACTGGTTGAGGCTCTTGACCCGTTCAATGGCCCGGTCCACTTCCTTTTCGCCGATATGGATATCTTTTTTCGCCACAAGCTGATCGGTGAGTTTTTTCTCCACAAGCTGATTGATCAGATCCTCACGCAGTTTGAACCGCATCTGCATCTCTTTTTCAAGAGGGTAATTCATCTGGCGGATCTTTGCTTCATAGGGGGCCAGCTCTTCGTTCAGGTCCGTAAGGGTCACCACATCATCGTTGACCACGGCCACGATGCGATCGATCACCTCGGCTTTTTTCGCCGCCGCCGTCCCTGCCACAAGACAGGCTGAAACAGCCACGAGCACACACCACACCCATTTTTTACATTGTCCGGTCGTTGACTTAATCATAAATTCGTCCGACTCCGATTAAACACTGCCTCGCCGAATCACCTGAAATAAAGAGCGATTCAACACTTGCAGCCAAAATGCCCCCCATTTCCGCGGGACGTTTTTTCCCACCAAGGAACGCTACGGTCTGCCTTCTTCAAGGATCTTTTCCCACAATTCGCCGTTAACTTCAATTGAATATTTTCCTTGAGCGCTCCGCCGCCAAGCACGATAGGCTGCTTCCATACGTGAACGCCTGACCTGCCTGACCAACCCCTCTTCACTCAATGTTGAAGACGTTCCGCCCTGGACCGCCTGGAAATCAGCATAGGAAAGGAGGCGTTCATTCCTGAATTCCGACGCAAGGACCTGCTCTGCCAGGAGCCGGTTGGCCAGCCGCCGCTTCCAGAGGGCAAAGGAGATCCCGCGATCCGTCAACTCTTTTTCGAAGGCCCCCTCGGGGTACCCTGCCCCGGCATCAGCCACGGCTGCGTCCAGGGCCCCCTCCCGAAGGGTGATGCCCTTTTTCATCAGGCAGACCGCCAGCAGAGAGCTTCCTCCTGGAGCTGGTGCAGCACCCCCTTGCGAATGGCCGCCACCTCTTCACCCTTGGAAAGGCTCTCATAGGGATAGCCCTGGAGCGCCAGCTTCAAGGCATCCTGGTAATCCCCCGCAGTCACGGCCCGCCCCCGACATGAAAGCAGAGGTGTTTCCGGGTCCTGACCGGCCCCGCCGGTGCACCCTGTAAAAAGCCCTGAAGCAACAAGGACAGAAAGGGCCAGCACCCCCCGCTTAATTGTCTGACGGGTTAACATAGGCCGCCACCTCCTTGAGAATATTCTTGCACTGCGTCAGCAGGCTGCTGTTGGTTCCCTTGGTCAGGGTCGCCCGGAAGAGAAGATCCGGCGTCAGCTCGTAGCGCCCCTCTCCCCTGGCCGTCACCTCCACGATGGCGTGGGGCACCTTCTGGTGAAGATCGGAAAACGACAGGGAGAGCTGGGTGCCGGACAGTTCGAGTTTTTTGACCCCCGCCCTCACCGCCTCGATCCTCAGCATGATCTTTAAAAGGACGTTCATGGCCTCTTCCGGCAATTTGCCGTAACGGTCCACGATCTCGCCCTTGATATCGGCGATCTCCCGGAGCTCCCGCATCTTGGCAAGGCGCCTGTACAGCACCAGCCGCTGCTCGATGTCCGGGACGTAGTCCTCCGGGAAGAAGGTGGAGAAATTAACGTTGATCTCGGGTTCCAGGGCATGGACCTTGGGCTGTCCTTTGAGTTCGGAGATGGCCTCGTCCATGAGGGTGAGGAACATGTCGTAGCCCACGGCGGCGATGTGCCCGGACTGGGAGGCACCCAGGGCAGCGCCCCCGCCCCGTATCTGAAGATCGCTCATGGCAATCTGAAATCCGGCCCCCAGGTCGGTGTGCTCCATGAGCACCTTCATGCGCTTGGCCGCATCCCGGCTCAATCGGGCCTCCTCGGGTACGAACAGATAGGCAAAGGCCTGCTCGTCCCCGCGGCCGATGCGCCCCCTGAGCTGATAAAGCTGGGAGAGCCCGAACCGGTCGGCCCGGTTCACGATCATGGTGTTGGCCGAAGGGATGTCCAGGCCGGACTCGATGATGGTTGTGGTCACCAGCACGTCGATCTGCTTTTCCACAAAGGCGAACATCACCTTTTCCAGCTCCCGCTCGGTCTGCTGTCCGTGGGCCACCCCAACCCGGGCCGCAGGCACCAGGTCCCGGATGCGATCGGCCATGCGCTCGATGGAGGCCACGTTGTTGTGGACAAAGAAAACCTGCCCCTGGCGGCCAAGTTCACGGGTGATGGCCTCCCCCACAATGGCGTCGTCGTATTCGGCGATATAGCTGATGATGGCCTGCCGCTCTTCAGGGGGCGTGGAGATGACGCTGATGTCTCGCATGCCCGCAAGGGACATGTGGAGGGTCCTGGGGATGGGGGTGGCGGAGAGGGCCAGCACGTCCACGGTGCTTTTGAGCCCCTTGAGTTTTTCTTTATGGCGAACCCCGAACCGCTGCTCCTCATCGATGATCAAAAGGCCCAGGTCCTTGAAGTCGACATCTCCGGAAAAGAGGCGATGGGTCCCGATGACGATGTCCACCTTGCCCTCTGCCAGGGCTTCGACAATGCGGCGCTGCTCCGCAGCCTTGCGGAAGCGGCTGAGGCTCTCCACGATGACCGGGTAACGATCGAACCGCTCCCGAAACGTCTTGAGGTGCTGCTCGGCCAGGACCGTGGTGGGCACCAGCACCGCCACCTGCTTGCCGTCGGCCACGGCTTTGAAGGCGGCGCGCATGGCCACTTCGGTCTTGCCGTAACCCACGTCCCCGCAGACCAGGCGGTCCATGGAGTTCTCTTTCTCCATGTCGTCCAGGACATCGTCGATGGCCCGGAGCTGATCCCGGGTCTCTTCGTAGGGAAAGGAGGCCTGAAACTCGTTGAAGTAGGCATCGGAGGCGGAAAACTTGAATCCTTTTTTCACCTTTCGCTCGGCGTAGAGCTTGAGAAGCTCGCCGGCCATCTTCTCCACCTCTTTCTTGGCCTTGGCCTTGACCTTGTCCCAGGACTTGCCCCCCATGCGGTCCAAAAGGGGCTTGTGCCCTTCGACACCCACGTACTTCTGGATCATTCCCATGCGGTCCACGGGCAGGTAGAAACGGTCATCGTCCTTGTATTCGATGGCCAGGTAGTCGCTGGTAATCCGCCCCACCACGATCTTGGTCAGCCCCACATAACGGCCGATGCCATGTTCGTCGTGGACCACGAGATCCCCTTCCTTCAACTCTCCCAGGGAGAGGAGCTCGTCCCGGGCCCGCCGCTTGGCACTTCGCACCACCCGCCGTTTGGCTCCGAAGATCTCGTCCTCAGTGATGACGGCCAGGCCCGCGTCGGCCCAGAAAAAGCCGGTGGACAGATGCCCCACGGCAATACGAAGGGCGCCTCCGCGGGGGGTCGCCTCCCGGTTGTACGTTCCCACGGGCGGCTCGATGCCGTAGGGTTTCAACAGCTCCAGGAGCCGTTCCACCTGGGGCTCACGACTGCAGAGGATCCAGGTGAGATGCCCTTCCCGGCGAAGGGACTCAAGGCGATCCACCAGGGGCTGCAAGGGAGACTCGTCCCGTGTGTGGCGGGTCTTGAGTTCAGCGGTGAGGGCACTGTGATCGGAAATGGCCAGGGGAAGGCTTCCACCGGCACCCATGGACTCGGTGGCCACCATGGCGTACTCCAATACCCGACACGCCTTGAGGTGGGTTTCCAGTTCTTCCTTCCCCAGAAACAGCTGCTCCGGCTCAACGGTGAGGCGATTCCCCTTCTGCGCCAGCTCGTAGTTGCCCGCCACCCTCTGGAGAAAGGTGTCCCTGCTCCTGCGCAGGCCGTCCGGATCCGGGATCACCATCAGGGCATTGGAGGGCAGGTAATCCATAAACGTATCCAGGGACGGGTAGACCAGGGAGAGGAGACTCTCCACCGTGGCGCCCCCTTCTTCCTCTTTGACGCGGCCCACCAGGTCCTTCACCTCGTCGAGGGGAACACCCGCGGCTGCGGCAGCCCTTCGTATCCTGCCCACCACCTCTTCCAGCTTTTCACGGCGCAGGATGGTCTCCCTGGCGGGAAGGAGGACCGCCTCCATGAGAGAGCCCTTTCGCCTCTGGTTGGTGGCGGAAAACAGACGAATGGAGTCCACCACATCACCAAAAAACTCTACGCGCACCGGGTCGTCATGGTAAGGTGAGAAGAAATCGACGATGCCCCCCCGAACGGAAAAATCCCCGGGCTCCTCCACAATGGAGGTGCGGACATAGCCCCCTGCCACCAGATTTGAGATGAGTTCCCCGCGATCCACCTCCTCGTTGACCATGAGGAGATCGGCGTAGGCGTTCATCTCCTCCTTGGGGATCAGCCGCTGCATCAGGGTGTCCACGGTGGTCACCACGATCTTGGGCATGCGGCCTTCCAGCATGGCATAAAGGGTCCGGATCCTCTTGGCGGAAGTCTCCGCGTGATAGGACACCGATTTATAGGGCAGGATATTATAAGGGGGGAACAGGGCGGCCACGTCGTCTGTGGGCACCCCGGCAAACAGGGATAGGTCCCCCAGAAAAAGGTCCACGTCCTTTGTGGTGGGAAGGACCACCACAAGGGGGCCCGGGACCAGCCGGGAGATGGTGTCCGTGACCAGGGCTTTTTCAGACCCGGCCAGCCCGGCGATGACGGAGGAGGTCCCTTTGCCCTGAAGTTGCGCCAGGAAAGGACGCAGGATGTTTTCCACTTGATTTTGAGCCATATTCACTGTACGGAAACATTACGGATTGAAAACAAAAAGCGCTTGCCGGCACGACACTACCCCAAAACGCCACAGCCGATGGGACGCACCGATGCCGGTTCTCTTCCCCCTCCCCTTATTTCAGCCTCAAAAGAGAAGTGAAGATAAAACAATAAAGAAGCATCCGGCAGGATGCGTGCACAGAGCCTACAGGAAATACCCCAACACCCTTTTATGCGAGCTCCCCCAGGTTGAGCCATACCGGAGCATGAGGCAACACGCCCGGACTTCAGGGCGGCGACATGGCAACCCAACGTTTGACCAACCTTGTCTGAAATCTGAAAGCGGATGAGGACCATCCAAACCGGGAGATCACCATGCATATCACTGTCATCGGTACAGGCTACGTAGGCCTGGTCACCGGCGCCTGCTTTTCCGAGATGGGGAACAACGTCACCTGCGTGGACGTTGACAAGACCAAGATCGACAACCTCAACCAAGGGGTCCTTCCCATCTATGAGCCGGGTCTCGAAGGCCTGGTGACCAGCAACAGCAAACTCGGGCTTCTCAACTTCACAACGGACCTGGCCGAGGCCATGTCCCACTCCGACCTCTTTTTCATCGCCGTGGGGACCCCGCCGGGGGACGACGGATCCGCCGACCTGCGCTACGTCCTGGCTGCGGCCCGGGAGATCGGGCAGCATCTCAACCGGTACGGCGTCATCGTGGACAAATCCACGGTTCCGGTGGGCACGGCGGACAAGGTCCGTGAAGTCGTTCAAGAGGAGCTGGACAAACGCGGGGTCTCAGTAGAATTTGACGTGGTGAGCAACCCCGAGTTCCTCAAGGAAGGAGCGGCCGTGGGGGACTTCATGCGCCCCGACCGGGTGGTGATCGGCACGGACTCCCCCCGTTCCGAAGCCATCATGAAGACCCTCTATGCCCCCTTCTCCCGGATCCATGACAAAATCGTCTCCATGGGAATCCGAGACGCAGAAATGACCAAATACGCGGCCAACTCCCTTCTGGCCACCAAGATCTCCTTTATGAACGAGATTGCCTTCATGTGCGAAAAACTGGGCGTGGACGTGGAGAGTGTCCGCAAGGGCATCGGCTCGGACAGCCGCATCGGCTACAGTTTTATCTATGCCGGGTGCGGCTACGGCGGGTCCTGTTTCCCCAAGGATGTCCAGGCCCTGATCCGCTCCGCCGGAGAGGTGGGCTTTACGCCCCTGATCCTCAAGGCGGTGGAGACGCGAAACGCCTTTCAGAAAAAGCGCCTCTTTGAAAAGGTGGTGGAACACTTTGGGGAGGACCTGAGCGGACGCCGCTTCGGCATCTGGGGCCTTGCCTTCAAACCCGGCACCGACGACATGCGGGAGGCCCCTTCTGTGGTGGTCATCGAGCAACTGATCGCCGCAGGAGCCACGGTGACGGCCTACGATCCCGTGGCCATGGAAGAGGCCGAACAGTGCCTGGCCGGCCACCTGCAAAACGGCAGCCTCATTTTAGCGGACCACCAGTACGACGCGGTCAAGGATGTGGACGCCATGCTCCTGGTTACCGAGTGGAAACCCTTTCGCCAGCCGGACTTTGAGGCCATGAAGCGCCTTATGGCGCAGCCCGTTATCTTTGACGGGCGAAACCAGTATAGCCCTGAGCAACTTAAAACAGAAGGCTTTCACTACGAAGGCATCGGTCGCTAAAGGGACAAACAAAAAGAGCGGGTTCGCTGTTTACCAGCGCACCCGCCCTTAAAAACCATACCCCTGCAAGGCTCGTTACTGCCCGGTGAGACCTTTTCGATTGATGCTCTTGGGGCCATCTTCCACGTATTTTGCCCCGCCCACGTATCGCCGGAGCCTCATCTGGGTCACATCAAACCGTTCCACCCGGTTGGCCATCTGGGATTCGCAGATTTTTCGCATGACGCTCTTGATGCGCTTGGGGGTGTCGATCTGATCCGGGCGCCTCTGGGTCAAGACGATGCGCATGCCGTACTCCACCTGGGACAGCTTTTTTTTCAACTCTTCCAAGCCTTTCTCGCTTTTCATGACCACCGTCACGTCAAAGGTGAGAATGGAATGATCGTTCAACAGGGTCTCGAAGTGCACGGGGTGACTGTACTCCTGTGAGGAGCAGGCAGTACAGGCAAATAGCAGCAGGATCAACCCCAATTTTTTACATGTCATAACACCATCCGTATCAGAAAAAATGACCACTCCGCAAAGACGCCCCACCACCCGCATACTCAATAATAACCGGGCCCACCAAACCAGAAGACACCCGTGACGCTACCGCAGAAACAAGGACCCGAATCGTCGTCTATTAGTCAAACGACATCCCGGGTGAAGTACTGAACTTTGGAGGAAAGGGTTGCATGTTTGATTGAAAATTGCAAACGTTCTGTTTGACGGAGAGATAACGCCTTTGGTAAAATTTTGATTTATCGGTCAATTACACCACACACACGGTTTTCATCCCTCTCCCCGGCCCGTTCCCGTCGGTTGAAACCAGTATGGAGGCTTCATATAGCCCCTGCCACCGTGCTCTTCGAAGCCCGGGACAATACCGGCATCCTGCGTCTCAACCGGCCCCACCGCATGAACGCCGTCATTGAACGCATGTACGAAGAGCTGGGGTCTGTCCTGGACTCTCTCTCTTCAGACCTCGCCATCCGGGCCCTGATCATCACCGGTGCCCCCCCCGTAACAGACACGCCGCTCCCCAGCCCCCCCAAAGAGGCCTTCTGCGCAGGGGCGGACCTCAAGCACCACGCCGACGGGCAGCGAACCGCCGAAGAAAAAAAAGCCTACATTGAACTGGCCCATGCCACCTGCCTCAAACTCCGAACCCTTCCCCTACCCGTTATCGCGGCGGTCAACGGGCCGGCCAGGGGGGCAGGTACCGAGCTGGCCCTTAACTGCGATTTCGTCATCATGGCCGACACAGCCACCCTGGGATTTCCCGAAACCGGCCTCGGCACCATGGTGGGGGGCGGTGTCACCCGCCACCTGGAACGCATCGTGGGCCTTGCGCGGGCCCGGGAGCTCATCTACACAGGAAGAATTCTCACGGGCCCCGATGCCGTGGAGACCGGCCTGGCCCTTGCCAGCGTCCCACGGGATCATCTGATGGAGGAGGCCCTGGCCCTTGCCGCACGCATGACCGACAAAGCGCCCCTTTCCATGGCCCTTGCCAAATCCCTCATGGAACGGGCCCCCGCCCTCACCCTGGAAGAGACCTACGACGAAGAGACCAAGGCCATCATTGCCTGCATGAAAAGCCGGGACTGGCAGGAGGGCATTGACGCCTTTCAAGAGAAGCGCCGACCCATATTCAAGGGGGTGTAGCCATGGAAGACCTTCATCGCATACTCAACGCAGACTCCGTGGCCGTCATCGGCGCGTCGCGGGATGAGACCAAACGGGGCTACCAGGCCGTGGCCACCCTGAAGAAGAGCGGGTTCGAAGGGGGCATCTACCCGGTCAACCCACGGGAACGCCGCGTCCTCGGCCTGAGATGCTACGCCGACGTGGAGGAGATCAAAGAGCCGGTGGACCTGGCCCTCATCACCACACCCGCCTCTACAGTCCCGGGCCTCCTGGCCCAATGCGGCCGCAAGGGCATTGCAGGTGCCGTCATCATTGCAGGGGGCTTCGGCGAGATGGGCCCCCAGGGCAAGCACCTGGAAGACGAAATCCTGGAGACAGCCCGGGCTCACAAGGTGCGACTGGTGGGGCCCAACACCTCGGGCATCATCAACATGTGGACGGGACTCAACCTGGTGGGACTCTCCAACGTCCCCAAAGGAGACATCGCTCTGCTTACCCAGAGCGGCAACATCGCCCTTCACCTCATCACCGAGGCCACCCTGCGAAGCCACAAGGGCTTTTCCTATTATGTGGGGGTGGGCAATGAGTCGGACATCCATTTCGACGAATACCTGGAGTTTTTCCGGCACGACGAGAAGACCAAGGCAATCCTCATCTACGTTGAAGGGCTGCGGGACGGCCGCACCTTTCTCCAGCAGGTCTACAAAACCTCCCGCCAGAAACCCATCATCCTGCTGAAAAGCGGCCGGACCTCCACGGGGCAAAAATCAGCGGGGTCCCATACCGGGGCGCTGGCAGGCATCTCCGAGGTGGCCCGCACCTCCTTTGAGCGGGCGGGAATCATCAACATCGAACACCCGGACCAGCTCTTTCCCGTGGCCGAGACCCTCTCCAGCCTGCCGCACATCCGCAACAGAAAGGTAGCCATCCTGGCCGACGGGGGCGGGCACGCCACCATCGCCTCGGACCTCCTCACCGATCTGGGCCTTGAAATCCCCACCCTGTCGGAGCGATCCCAGGCCAAACTGCGAGAGATCCTGCCCCACAATGCCTCGGTATCCAATCCGGTGGATGTTGCCGGGGGCAGTGACGCCAACCCCGAAATCTTTGCCCGCTGCGCCAGGATCATCTTAAACGACGCCAACGTGGGCGGCCTTCTCATTGCCGGGCTCTTCGGGGGCTACGCCATCCGGTTTGCCGAAAAGCTCCGGTTCCTGGAAGAGGACGCTGCCCACCAGATGGGCAAGCTGGTCCAGAGATCGGGCAAGCCCATTGTCCTGCAGAGCCTCTACAATTCGGTGAAGCCCCACTCCCTGGAGCTCCTGCGCTACTACGGCATCCCGGTGTACGAATCCCTGGACATCGCCACACGGTGCGTGGGGGCCCTTTCCCGCTACGGCCAGTACATCTCCGCCTACAAATACAAGACCACCTTTGAATTCAACTGGGGGGCCAAGGCGAAAAAAAAGGCCGTCAAGCTCATCCACAACGCCCGGGCTGAGGGCCGCCGCTATCTCTTTGAACACGAAGCCAAGGAGATTCTGCGCAGCCACGGCGCTCCGGCCATGCGGGAACACCTGGCCAAAACCGCCGACGACGCCGTGCGCCTGGCCGAGGAGATCGGCGGGGCCGTGGTGCTGAAAATCGTCTCCCCGGATATCCTCCACAAAAGCGACGCCGGCGGGGTGCGCCTCAACCTGGAAAACGAGGACCAGATTCGCAACGCCTTCCACCGCATCATCGACAACGCACGGGAGTACAAGCCCGACGCCGTCATCAAAGGGTGCCTGGTAGCCAGCATGAAGAAAAAGGGGGTGGAGGTAATCATCGGCACCAAAATCGACCGACAGTTCGGCCCGGTGGTGATGTTCGGCATCGGGGGGATCCTGGTGGAGGTGGTGCGGGATGTCTCCTTCCGGGTGCTGCCCCTTTCACGTACCGCTGCCTCGCGCATGATCGACGAAATTAAATCCGCCCCGATCCTCAACGGATTCAGAGGATCTCCCGCCCTGGACAAGCAGGCCCTCAGCCAGCTCCTGCTCACCGTCTCGGAGGTGATAGAATCCTACCCGGATATCCAGGAGATGGACCTGAACCCCGTCATCGTCCATGACCAGGGCATCGACATCGCCGACGCCCGTATGATACTGAAAAAAGAGCCCGTGGTCCCCAAGGGATAGGGCTGACTGCACCCCCTATGGCCCCCAAACCAGGAGAACCGCCATGACGGAACCGTCCCCCTTTGACCGCCCGGAATTTCTGAGCCTTCTGTTTCATCCCCGCCCCGGCCTGCCCGTCCTTGAAGAGTCGGACCGCTGCTTTGATCTTTTTATCCCCTCCCATGACGGAGAACGCCTCGCCGTCCGCTGCCACCTGACGGACAAGGCGCTCCCCACCCTCCTCTTCTTCCACGGCAACGGAGAGGTGGCCTCGGATTACGATGAGGCAGCCTCCCACCTCACCGGGTGCGGATTCAATCTGGTCATTGCAGAATACCGAGGCTACGGCCTCTCCCGGGGCGAACCGTCCGTGGCCCATATGCTGGCCGACGCCAGGGCAACTTTTGCCTTTGTAAACCCATGGCTCATCAAAAAAGGGTACACAGGCCCCATGGTGGCCATGGGGCGATCCCTGGGCAGCGCCCCGGCCATGGAACTGGCCGCGGCCTTTCCCGACACGATCCGTGCCCTGGTCATCGAAAGCGGCTTTGCCCGCCTCGGCCCCCTGTTGCGTACCATCGGCCTTCCCCACTGGGTGGAGCTGCCCGACGAATCCGAAGGCCCCGCCAACCTGGCCAAGATCAGCACCTACCCAGGGCCGCTGCTCATCATCCATGCCCACGAAGACAGCATCATCCCCTTCCACGAAGGGGAAGACCTCTTTGCGGCCTCGCCTTCCTCGGAAAAACAGTTCCTGGGGATCCGGCACGCCGGGCACAACGACATCTTCTACGTGGGATTCCGCGACTACCTGGAGAGCCTGGCCCGCCTCTCCCGTCGCCTCATGACCTGACCCAGCTCCCCCAGTTTTGCCTCCGGCGGCCCTGGGGGGCCAAATATTTAAAAAGTTTGACAAACAGATTTTATTTTTTGAGGATTCGTCCCTACAGGGCATAGCCCCCTCTTCTTTTTTAATTACCGGTTTAATTACCGGAATGTTTTTGCGAAGCTTTTTTCAAAAAGCGACCCGCCGCGGTTCGATTAAATGCGCTGCCCCTGCCCCCTTCGTTTCCCTTGGGATGAAGGGTTCATTGAGAATGACCGGAAACGGCAAACCCCGAGGTCAGCTCGCCGAGGGTCCTGGAAAGCCCCTCAAGCACCCGGGCACTCTGCGCCACATTGCCGCTGTTTACCGTTATCTGCTCGGAGAGGGTCTTGTTGCCGTGAACCGCATCCCCCATGTCACCTGCGACGCCCGTGGTGACAGCCACGGCCCGAGCGCCCTCGGCCAGGTCCTCGGTGGCTTTTTTCAGGTATCTGGAGACCTCCTGCCCGTTCGCTGTCTGGCAGGCTACGGCGTTGTCGATCCCCTGAATGCGGGACCGAATCAGGCCGATCTGAAGGGTGGCCTCCTCCATGGCCGTCACCGTGGAGCAGACCGCCTCCTGAATCCGGGTTATTTTCTCACCGATCTCACGTGTGGAGACCGCTGTCTGGGCGGCAAGGCCCTTGATCTCACCTGCCACCACGGCAAATCCCCTGCCTGCGTCACCTGCACGGGCCGCCTCGATGGTGGCGTTGAGGGCAAGCAGGTGTGTCTGGTCGGAAAAATCGTTGATGGTTTCTGTAATCTCGCCGATGGCCGTTGCACCTTCACCCAGACGTTGGGCCTCCCGCACCGCATCTCCCATGCGCCCGGCCGCGGTTTCTGCCTCCTGGCGGGCCTCTGCTGTCTCTTCGGAGATCCCGCCAATGGCTTCGGCCATGCCCTCAACCGATTTGAAAACAGAAAGACCGTCCCGACGTGCCCCGTCCATGACCTCCCCCACCAACCGCATCTCCCTGTCCAAGGTAGCAGAGACATCACTGAGCAGAAGGGAGTTACCGCTCGCTGAGGCAGCATCCCGGGCCATGCACCCGGACAGCCGGATCAACCCTTCCGAGGCGCCGCCAAGGTGCTCTGCGTTGTCGGCAATGGAGGCAAACACATGCTGGAACCGGTCCATGATGGCGTTGACATGCCCCACAAGCCCTCCCACCTCGTCCCGGGTCGTGGCAGAAAGCCGGGTGGTCAGGTCCGCCTTGCCCGAGGCCAACCCTTCCAGGGTCTGTGTCACCTGCCGCAGGGGGCGCACCAGTCGCCGCGAAAGCCACCCGCTCACAAGCCCGGTGACCAAAAGACACGCGGCCGCCGATAGCAGGAGCCCCAGCGTTTCGCTACCGCAGGGCCGCCACCCCCGCCTCCTTTTCCCGGACCATGGCATCGATCTCATCCAGGTAAATCCCGGTGTGAAGGACCCACCCCCAGGGTTCGTAGAGCCTGACATAGGAGAGTTTGCGTACCTGTGCACCCGTAACCGGATGGAGCCAGGTGTGCTCGATGAACCCCTCGCCCCGGCTTTGGAGCAGCGCCTCGGTCTTCTCCCGAAACGCCGACCACAAGGGGTCACCCATCTCCTCGATCTGCTTGAGCTCCAGGGAGGTGTCCGAAGGATGCATCATGACCATGCCGCTGCGGTCCATGATGCCGAAGCTCTCTATCCCTTCGTTGCCGAACCGCGTTGCCGAAAGGGCCCGCAGGGCATCTTCGTAAAAATTGGCGGTCTCAAAAATCGAAAGGGCAGACAGGACAAGGTCCTGGATCCGCCCTTTGCGTTCTTCCAGCATCTGCAGCCGGAACGATGCCATCTCCGTGCAACTGCGCTCCCTGAGGGATGCCGTCGTGATCAGCACCGTGACCACGGCAAACACCGTCAGGCACACCGTCACCAGCGCGAGGTTCTTCTTTGCAATACTCACCACATCCTCCTTCACCGACCCGTTCAAAGAAATCCCGTTGTCTCCCAATACGTTCAAGGTTGAAGAACGGTATACGGAGCCCGTGTGAGGATTTTGTAAGGGCCGTGTGAGGCTATGGTGAGGATCCCCGTCGTTAAAGGCGTTCAGGGACTTTGGGTCAAAGGGTTTTCAGCCGGAGAAACGTCAGGAACCGCTCCCATGACCTCCGGTCCGCTTCGGGCCGGTACCGCTTGCTGTCAAACACGGTAAAGGCATGGGGTGCGCCCCCGTAGGTCACCATCTCATGGGCAACACCGGCCCCTTCAAGGCTCTCCGCCAATTCGGCAAAGGAGTCCATGGGGATGGCGTCATCGGCGGTGCCGTGCATCACGAGGATCTCTCCTTTGACCCGGCTGTAATCCTGTCCCTCAGGGGTAGAGAGCCCTCCATGAAACAGGACAAACCCCTTGAGATCTGCACCGGAACGCGCCAGCTCCAGAACCGCGGCACCCCCAAAGCAGTACCCTGCCGCCACCGCGTTTCCGGTGTTCGCCCCCAGGGAGGCGGCTTTAGCTAAAGCCCCGTTCATGAGGGCCCGCATTTTATCCCGGTCTTTGTAAAGCTCGCCGGTGTGCTCCCTTCGATCCTGCACCTTGGTGGGACGGATCCCCGCCCCAAAAAGGTCCGCCGCAAAGACGGCATACCCCTCCTCTGCCAGCATGCGGGCACGGGTCACCTCATACGCAGTCAACCCGTCCCAGTCGTGGAGCAGCAGAACAAGGGGGGCGCCCTTTTCCGGTGATACATAATACCCTTCGTAATCCTGCCCGTTCACCTGGTAGCGAACCGACTTCCCGCTGTCGGCAAAAGCCGATGCAGAGACCACGAGGGCCGCACACACACACACAAGGTAACGCATCATTCGCGCCTCCAATTTACCCCCGGCAAAATACCAGGGACTTTTAAGCCATGAGACCCTTGGGTTAGCCAAGAACCGCCTCCACAAGAAAAGGGCCCGGCTCTTTCAGGGCTGTTTGCAGGGCTGCCACGAACGCCTCGGCGGTTCGAACCGACAGGGCGGGCACCCCGAACCCACGGGCAATCTCCGTCCAGCCGATGTCGGGTCGCGACAGGTCCGTCAGGCTCTGGGTCATGGGTCCTGGATCGGTGTTGCCCGCCCGGGCCACCTCCAGCTTAAGGATGTCGTAACTCTTGTTGGAGCAGATCACGGTTTTGATGTTGAGATTCTCCCGGGCCTGGGTCCAGAGCCCCTGGACGGTGAACAGGGCGCTCCCGTCGGCCTGAAGGGCCAGGACGGGACGATCCGGGCAGGCCAGGGCCGCGCCAATGGCCATGGGAATGCCGCAGCCGATGGCGCCTCCGGTGATGGTGAGGGTGGTGTGGGGGGAGACGTTTGCCGCCAGGGGATGGTAGAAGAAACCCGAGGTGATCCCCTCGTCCACCACCACCGCCTCTTCGGGCTGAAGGGCGGCAAAGGCCTGTCCCAGGGTTTCCAGGGTCAACGGCCCCTTGGGAAGATCCGGCAGGCGGTACTCGGGCACAGGACACAGGGGGGAATCCGCGGAGAGGCCCAGGGCATCGGCCAGGTCCTGGAGAGTGCGGCCCACATCCGCTTCTGGTTTGCAAAGCGTGCTCTCCCGTGCCTCCTCCACCAGGCGACCGCTCACCCCCGGGTACCCGAAAAAGCCCACGGGAGAGGGAGCCCCCACCAGCACCACCAGATCATAGGGCGCCAGCGCATCCCGTGCCGATTCCGGGAAATACGGAAGCCGTATGGGGCTGGGCATGCCCGCCCCCCGTTCGATGCGGGCGGCAAAGGTTTCATGGAAAAGAGCCGCCCCGCAGGCTTCGGCCACCTGGCCTGCAAGGCGCAGCCCCTCACCACCCAGGGCCTGGCCCCCCAGAAGGAGGGCGGGTTTTTCTGCGCGGTTCAGGGCACGGGCAACAGCCGCAACGGTCTCCAGCGGCACGGTCTCCCGCCTTGCCGCGGACAGCACGGACAGGTCCCCTTCCACCTCCGCGGACTGAAGGTCATGAGCAAAAACAAGGTGGGAGATGAGCCCGCGGGTGGCTGCCCCGTAGCATTCGGCAAAGGCCGTGCCCGCATCCGCGGCTTCGAGCACGGTGCGCACATGGCCCGGAAGGGCGGCGGCCAGGGCCTCGATGGGCATGGCCAGGGGCGGATCAAAGGGTCTGTGGGCCGTGGTGTGCTCGCCAATGATGTTGATGACGGGGCTTCGGGCCCGCCGGGCGTTGTGCAGGTTGGCCATGCCGTTGGCGTATCCCGGGCCCAGGTGCAGCACGGTGAGGCCCGGCACCCCGGCCATGCGCGCATACCCGTCTGCAGCACCGGTGGCCACGCCCTCAAAGGGGCAGAGGACCGGCCTCACCCCCTTTACCCGATCAAAGGCCTCCACCAGGGGCATCTCCGTGGTACCCGGGTTCACAAAACTGTAGCGTATCCCTGCGGCTCCCGCCGCGCTGAAGACAAGGTCTGCGGCTCGCATGGTCCCTCCCGTGGGTATGGGTTGTCCCGTCAACAGGATTTCCCTTCAACAGGTCCTTCAGGGAAGATAAGCATACATCCCGGAATAACAATGCAATCCTGCGATGCGTTTTAACTGGCATCCCCATATCCGCCGCCGCCCGGTGTGAGAATGCGAAGGCGCTGGCCCGGGGCAAGGCACACCTGGTTTTTGGACCCGAGGTTCAAGGGAGAGCCATCGGTGCGGATCAAAAGATTTTGACCGGGCTTGCCGGGCTCTCCGCCCTTGAGGCCGTAAGGCTGAAAAACGCGACGTTCGGAGAGGATGGCAGCGTCCAGAGGAGCAAGGAACTCCAGGTCCCGGATGAGGCCGTCGCCCCCCGGATGGGCGCCCTCACCGCCGGAGCCCTTTCGAATGGAGAACTCACGCAGGAGCACGGGGTATCGACGCTCAAGGATCTCGGGGTCGGTGATGCGGGTGTTGGTCATGTGGGTGTGGACCCCGGACTGACCGTCCCAGGTGGGCCCGGCCCCGGCGCCGCCCCCGATGGTTTCGTAGTAGCCAAAGGTCTCGTTGCCGAAGGTGAGGTTGTTCATGCAGCCCTGGGAAGCGGCGGCCGTGCCAAAGGCCTTGAGGACCACGTCGGTGATGCGCTGGGAGGTGAGGACGTTGCCCCCCACCACGGCGGCATCCGGTGAGGGGGCAAGGAGAGATCCCTCGGGGATATGGATTTCGATGGGTACCAGGCACCCGTGGTTCAGGGGCAGGTCTTTTTGGATGAGGCAGCGCAGGCAGTAGAGAATGGCCGAGGTGGTGACGGCCTTTGGGGCGTTGACGTTGCCCCACACCTCCGGGCCTGTGCCGTTAAAATCAAAGCGGGCGCTACCCTCACGCCTGTCGATGGTGAGGGCAAGGGAGATGGGGGAGCCGTCGTCGAGGTGGTCCGTGGCACGCACCGTATCCACCTCGGCCATGCCGTTTTTCAAGGAGAGCTCCTTCAGCCGCTGCCGCACCGCTTCCTCGGCGGCGTTCTGCACGTGGGCCATGTACGCCTGGACCACGTCCAGGCCGTCATGGTCCACCATCTCCAGAACCAGGGCGATGCCTTTCTGGTTGGCGGCCACCTGGGCCCTTAAGTCCGACAGGTTGTCGGCCAGGAGCCGGGTCCCGGAAGCGGGCGGAGACCCGGGTTCCCTTTGGGCCTTTGCCGGAGCCATGAGCAGCTCACGGATCCCCTCCTCCTGAAACACCCCGTTTTCCACCAGCTTAAAGGAGGTGATGCGGGCCCCCTCCTCCCCAAGGGTCTTGGAGTGGGGAGGCATGGACCCCGGCGAGATACCGCCGATGTCGGCGTGGTGACCCCGGGAAGCCACCCAGAAGATAATCTCCCCTTCACGGAAGACCGGTGTGATCACCGTGATGTCCGGCAGGTGGCTGCCTCCGGCCCCAGGGTCGTTGCTCACCAGCACATCGCCTACCTTGAGATCTTTCCCCCGCATGCGGATCTGGGCCTTCACCGCCTCGCTCATGGCGCCCAGATGCACCGGAAGATGGGGGGCATTGGCCACCAGCTCCCCGTGGGGGCCGAAGAGGGCGCAGGAGAAGTCGAGACGCTCCTTGATGTTGGTGGAGACCGCCGTCTTCTGGAGCATGCGCCCCATCTGCTCGGCGATGGACATGAACAGGTTGCTGAAGATGGACAGGCGCACGGGATCCACGGAGGTATCGGTGGGCGGGAGATCATCGACTCCGACGTCAATCGACCATCTGATAAGGGGAAACCCTTGCCGTGCACCCCGGCTCCACCACGATGGTGGTGGTCTCATGGACAATAAGGGCGGGGCCCTGAAGAGACGTGCCCGGGCCGAGGTCATCCAGTCGGTAAAGCGGGGTGTCCCGGGTCCCGAAATCAAAACGACAGGTCACCCGGTTCAAAGGGACAGCGGGCCCCTGGCCGGTGCCATGGGTTGCCTGCGAGCGCCGCGGACCTTGCCCCTGGCCCGCACCCTCAGGTCGTCCACCACGATCTTTCGGTCCTTGAGGGTAAACCCGAACTCTCGGCTGTAACGTTCCAGAAAAGAAGAAACATAATCGCCATCATCAGGGCACGCCACCATCAAGGCCGTGTCCGTGCCCTGGTAGCGCAGGTTAAGGTACCGGGTGCACTGAATCTGACGTGGTGAAAACCCTTTGGCCACGAGTTTCTTTGCCGCCTCCTCCTCCAGGCGATCCAGGTCCCTGTCCAGACGCTCCAGGTTTTCGGACGTGGCCTCGGCGGATACGGGAGTCTGTTTTTCCGTCACCACATCGGCCATGCCCATGCCGTAGGCGGAGAGCACACTGGAAAAGCGATGCACAAACACCCGGGACATCCCCAGGGCCCGTGCCACGGCGCAGGCATGCTGGGGCCCTGCCCCGCCAAAGGCAGCCAGCACATGGTCCTTGATGTAAAATCCCCGCATGACGGAGATCTCGCGGATGGGGCGCACCATCACCCTGCTTTCGCTACCGGACCGACCCGAATGCCACCTCCTCCACGGAGTAGGTGGGGCTGTCCCTTGGCCGCATAAAAGGCGTTGACCCGAATCCCTGTAAGTTTGGGGAGGCATGAATGGATGCCTCCCAGTCCAGGGGCAGGTCTTCGGTCTTTCCGAAGATGCGGGGAAAGTGTTCCGGCTGGATGCGCCCCAGCACCAGGTTGGCGTCGGTCACCGTGGCGTACCCGTTTTTGCGGTAACAGACCGGGCCGGGATGGGCCCCTGCGGACTCCGGCCCCACCAGGAACATGCCGTCCTCGAAAAAGAGACGGCTTCCGCCCCCTGCGGCCACGGTGCGGATATTGAGCTGGGGTGCCTGGATGCGCACCCCTGCGGTTTCGGTCTCAAAGGTCAGGTCAGTCACTGCCTACGGGAGACGCCCAGGTGCTCCCACTTCAAGTCCAGAACCGGCTGGTTCTCCTCTTCCCTGCCGGTGGTCATGGCGTACCCCACCACCCCGCCCGCCGGACCCGAGAGGATGGCCCTGCTGCCGGTGAAGCTGTCGGCGGAAGTGAGTCCCCCGTCGGACTGCATGAAGAGGCAGGTTTCGCCTTTAAGCGTCCCTTTAAACCCTTTTTTGAACCCATGGAGATAGTTACGGATATGCAGCGTCAGATAGGCATCCACCAGGGTGGTGTCGCCCCGGGGCACCAGCTTGATGCGGGGCATCACAGACGAAGAGAGGGAGACCTGGGAAAAGCCCAGCTCCCGGGCCATGGCCCCGATCCTCTCTTCGTGGTCGGGCCAGGCGTAGGCGTGCAGCAGGACCACGGCCAGCGAGTCGATGCCCCGGCTGCGGACTGCCGACAGCTTTGCCCGGATATCGGCCTCATCCAAAGGGGTTCGGACCACCAGGCGATCCCCGGTGCGGGCCGTCACCACCGGTCCTTCGGGACCCGTTGGGGAGCCCTTGTCATGGTCCGAGAAGAACCGGAGGCGCTCGTCGGCCTCCACCACCTCGGTGTAGAGCAGGTCGGGTTTGCGGATCTCCAGGTCAAAAATGCGGGGGCGGTCCTGATTTCCGATCTGCAGGACATCCCGAAAGCCCCGGGTCACCACAAGGGCCGTGGGGGCCCCTTTGCGCTCCAGCAGGGCGTTTGTGGCCACGGTGGTTCCCATGCGGATCCACTCGATGGCGTCCGTGGGAACAGCCTCAGGCGAAACCGGGGCGCCCGTTACCTCCTCCAGGATGCGCCGGATACCCTCCCTGGGGGCGTCCGGGTAATTGGCAGGGTCCTCCGAAAGGAGCTTGATCACGCGAAACCCCGGCTCCCCCGGAACCTCAGCGTACACATCGGTAAAGGTCCCACCGCGATCAACGGAAAATCGGAACAACCCAGTCCCTTTCATCATCCCCCCTTTTTCCAGAGCAGCTCCCGGAGCCCCGAGGCCCGCTGGGTTCGCCTGCCCAGTGCTTTATCAAGAATCTCGGGCGCGCTCCACAAAGCCACCTCTTCCCGGGCCCGGGTGATGCCCGTGTAAACCAGCTCCCGGGTCAGCACCGGAGCATCACTCTCCGGAAGCACCAACACAACATGGGTGAACTCCGAGCCCTGGCTCTTGTGAACCGTCATGGCAAACACCGTCTCCACCCTGGGCAGCCGGGCGCTGTGGATATACCGCATGCCACCGATCTCATCCGGAAAGGCCACGGCCAGCTCTCCGTTCCTGCGCACCGTGATCCCGGTGTCTCCGTTAAAAAGCCCCAGGGTGTAATCGTTTTCCGTCACCATCACCGGACGGCCCGGGTACCAGAGTTCTCCCCCACCAACCCCCAGGCAGCGCTCCACCAGGCGGTTGATGCGCCCGACCCCGGAAAGGCCCTTTCGCACGGCACAGAGGATGCGAAAGCGGTCCAGGGCTGCCAGCATCTCCCTTGGGTCGCTGAGCCGCCCGTACCCGGCCAGGTGGCGTCGCACCTCGGCCTCCAGCCACTCTTCGACGCCCTTCCCCATGGAGGGGCCGCACAGGCAAAACCCCTGGGCGGTGATACCCGCCAGAGCCTTTGCATCCCCCCGCTCGGCTGCGCTCGCCTGGCCGGTACGCCGGGCAGGCCCCAAGCTGTAAGTTGGCCAAGGGTGGGCCACCGGCATCAAGGGGAGGCTTATGCCCGGTGGAGAGGCGACGGCCCGTGAGTTCGGTGAGGACCTTGCCCTGGGCTTCGGAGACCGTGTCTCCCTTTTTTCCGTAGCAAAGATCCCCCATGACCGAACCTGCCTCCACAGACGCCAGCTGGTCCCGGTCCCCCATGAGGATCAACCGGGTGGAGGGAGCCAGTGAGCGCACGAGCCGCCCCATGAGGGGCAGGTCCACCATGGAAGCCTCATCCACCACCAGGATATCGCAGGGCAGGGTCTCCCCGCTGCGAAAAAGTTCCCGGCTGCCGCGCCCCAGGCTGCCCAGGAGCCTGTGGATGGTGGCCGCTTCCCTGGGAAGGGCAGCTTTGACCGCGTCACTCAGCCCAAGCCGGTCCACAGCCCCTGCCACGGATTCCATGAGACGGGCGGCGGCTTTGCCCGTGGGCGCTGCCAGGGCAATGACCGGGGCGCCGCTGAATCGCCTCCGGTGCTGCTCAACGAGCAGGGCCAGGATCTTGGTGACGGTGGTGGTCTTTCCTGTTCCCGGTCCGCCGGAGATTACGCAGAACCGTGTCACCAGGGCCACGGCCGCCGCCAGCTTCTGCCGGTCGGGCTCGCCGTCGGAAGGCCCCGGAAAATAGCGACCCAGTCCCTCTGTAAGGGCGATCATCTCCTCACGCGCGGGCTCATCCAGCCGGGTTTCCATGGCCATATACCGGGCCACGGCCTGCTGGAACCGGTGATACCGCCGCAGGTAGAGCCGATCCCGCCCGTCCAGAACGAGAAGGGTCTCATCGTCCTCCCCACCGGCTGCGCCCAGGGCACGGAGATGGGCTCCCCAGGCCGCGCCGTCCTTCTCCCAGGTGCACCCGGCAACGTGAACCCCTGCAAACCGGTTCAAATCCACACAGACATGCCCATGACGGCACTCCCGGCTCACCAGGGCCGCAGCCAGGAAAACGGCCTGGTCCTGCCCGTATTTTTTCGCCAGAAACGACGCAAAACTCACATCCGTCAGGGAAAAGCCCTGCTCCGTCCATGACTCCCAGCCCGGGACTCCGCCCGGCTCTTCTTCCACCTGCCCCATGGACTCCTGCTTTAAATTCATTGGATCATCTCTTCCCCGTTGTGGTAAACTGCGCCACGGCATGCGGCCGCCTGGCCGAACAGGCCGGTAAACATTCTTAACCCATCAGTACGACAGGCATAATCATGAAGCTTGAAGAATCATCGTCCATCGACATCATCGCCGCCGTCCTCTCCGAAGCGGTGTCCCATGTACTGGAGATCAGCACTCGCAAATCCATTGCATGCGCAGGAACCCTCCAGACCATCCCCAAGCTCATCATGCGGCCCGACATCAGCTGCTTTGTCCAGCTCAGCGGTGACTTCAACGGACTTATTGTCTTTAATTTCAACGACCGCACCGCCGTCAAGCTCTACCGAAGCTACATGACCTCCATGGGCATTCCCGAAGGAGATCTCGTCAAGGACTTCACCTCCAACGAGGTGACGGACAGCATCGGTGAGATCTTCAACCAGGTGGTGGGTGACTTCACCCGCCTCGTCGAAACCGAATTCGGCCTCTCCATCCTTCGGGGTCAGCCCAAGGTGCTGGCTCTCACCAGCGCCATCACCCTCACCATCGACGCGGACTACCACGAAAACCGGCGCCTGGCCTTCTCCATCGACAACGACCGCTTCCAGGCCGAGCTGGCCCTGGAACAGACCCAATTCACCCGCCTTCCGGATTTCAAGCGCCCGTCGTCATAAGGAGGCGCCGGAGGCTTGTTTCTCAGGCCTGGCATTCAATGAGCAGCTCATCGAGTTCCCGGATGCACCCTTCTTCGGGCCGATCAAAAAAGACCCCGTTGCCGGTTCCGTCTACCCCGCGTAGAAACAGGTACCAGGACCCGGCCATGTGGGTATCGTAATCGTAGGCCTCGCCCAGCTTCAGGGCGAGGTGGCGGTTGAGGGCCACGGTATAGAGAAGATACTGAAGGCCGTAGTGATGCTCCCCCATGGCCTTTGCCAGGGCCTCTTTTCCGTAGCGTTCCGGGCTGTTTCCCAGATGGTTGGACTTCCAGTCGATGATGCCGAAGCCTTCCCCCACCTGAAAGATCAAATCCACAAACCCTTTGAGGTACCCCTGCACCGGAGAAAAACGAAGCCCCTCCATGATGAGCTCCCCGTCGTCAAAGGAGCCGTAACCCCAGCGGTTCAGCACCTCGTTTAAGGCCTCTGCGGTGACGCGTTTCAGGGGAAAGGTGAACTCCATCTCGTGGAGGCGTGAACCGGCTGGCACCTCCTTCAGGACAAACGGGGTGCCAAAGGACTCAAGGGGTGTTGACAGCACCTGGGCCACCATGGTGGAGACAGGCTCTTCCCAGTCCTCCGGGTCGTACCCGTGTCGGGTGAGCAGATCGGTACAGGCCGCGTTCCTGGCCCCAATCGCCGCGTCAAAAGGGGATGGCTCGAATAGAGGGGTAACGGCATCAAGGTGCCCGGCGTGGCCCCTTTGGGAAAGGCAAAGATGCCTTCAGGGGGAATCTCATCATCGGGTTTTGCGTGGGCCCTGGCGTCGTGATCGGCCTCGCCGCTCTCTCTGCCCGAAGAGGCAAGCCCGGAAAAGCTGGTGACCACCCGGGGTTCCGGCGGGATCCCCTCAAAACGGCGCGCCGGTGCAAGCTCGGTGCTGTCTTCCTTGAAGGACAGGGTCTGCACCTCCTCTTCCGGCTCACAGAGTCGGACATCCACGGCCCCTTGGGACGCGGCAGCCACCTCGTGGAGATGGGTGGCCAGCTCGTGTTCACCCAGGGCGCTGATAAGGGAGGCTGCCTCCGGGGCGCTTGCGCTCTCCGGGGCGTGAAGCAGACGGGCCATGGCACTGCGTTCCATGCCCTTCACCCGCCCCCAGGGGATCACCATGTGGTGCCTTGCCCGGGTGAGGGCCACGTAAAGCAGGCGAAGCTCTTCGGCCAGGGATTCCCCGGCGGCCAGGGCCATGTGCTCTTCCAGCTCTTCGGAGCCCGCGTCGTACACCAGGCGTCCTTCCTCCCCGTGATAAAGCGCCCCGCCCTTGGGTTCCCGGTACCCCATGAAAGGAAAGGGCAAAAACACCACGCCGTACTCCAGGCCCTTGCTCTTGTGGATGGTGACGATCTGCACGGCCGTGCGGTCGCTCTCCAGGTGGAGCTGATGCTCCTCCAGTCTTGGCGAGGCCGGCAGTGCATGGGACAGCCCCCACCTCAAGAGCCCCTCCGGTGAGAGGCGCCTTGAAACGGACTCCCGGTGCAACAGCTCCATGAGGTGCTGCATGTTGGTGACACGGCGCTCGCCCTCGGTGATGCCCACAAGGCGCTCATAGGGTTCCTCTGCCTTGATGAAGCCCCGGATCATGGCCATGAACCCGTCCTCCTTCCAGAGGGCATGCCACTCGGCAAAACGAACGCTCCAGCGCTCCAGGTCCCGGGGGGATTCGTCCAGGGAGGCCAGGGTGTCGGCATCCATGCCCATGAGGGTGGTCCCAAGGGCCGCCTTGATGAGGGAGAGGCGCCAGGGCCGGAGACAGGCAGCAAGGAACAGGGCGGTCTCTTCGGCCTCCTCGCTGTCAAAGATGTTGCCGGAGCTGTAGAGAACGGCATGGATTCCCAGGGAGGTCAGGTGATTTTTCACGGCCCGGGCTTGGTCGTTGGTACGCACAATCACCGCCACATGCTTTTCGGAGAGGGGCGCTTCACCAATGCAGGCCCTGCCCTGGCGCCCCAGGCTGAGCAACGAGACCATCTCGGAGCCGCACAGGTCGATGCACAGGTTCTGGGCCGCCTCTTTGGAGAGGGGTTTCTCCCCTGCCTCGAACCGCTGGACCACCATGGCACTCACCGGTGATTCGTCTATGGTCAGGGTCTCTTCGCCCTCGTCCCCTGCGCTTTTCACCGGAGAAAAGTGGATCTGCTCAAAGAGAAAGGGGGAGGTGCCCCGGGAGAAGAAGGTATTGACCGCCCGCACCATTCCCCGGGTGCTGCGGTAGTTCACATCCAGGGTGTACCCTTTTTCCGCTTCTCCGGCGGCCCTCAGATAGGCAAAGATATCGGCCCCCCGGAACCCGTAGATGGCCTGCTTGGGGTCCCCGATCATGAACAGGGTGGTCTCTTTAAAGAGCTGATCAAAGATCTCGTACTGCTCGGGGTCCGTGTCCTGAAACTCGTCGATGAGGGCCGCGTCGTAGTTTTGCCCCACGCTCCGGGCAAGGCGCTCCCCCCCGTTTGCCCCAAGGGCCCCGGCCACCCGGGAGAGGAGGTCGTCAAAGCCCATGATCCCGGCCCGCTCCTTTTCCCGGTCCATGGTCTCGTCCACGTACCGCGCAAGGGCAATGCAGTGGGCAACAAGGTTCCCTTCATAGAGCGCCTTCAATTCGTCCAGGGCTTCCAGCAGGGGCTCCATCACCTCAAACAGGGGGTTCTCGGCCACGGCTTTTCCCTTTTTAGCGGCAGCCTGCAGGGTGGCCCGGGAGAGCTTCTCCAGGTCCTTTGTGTCGCCAAAGGGAATACTGCCGGAAAAAAGGGCACGGGCCGCAGCCCCCGCCTTTTTGTCCACCCCTTTGCGGTACTTGTTTCGGTTCAGGGCAGGGTCTGTGGCCAGGATGGCCAGGGCACTCTCCTGCTCTTCCTCCCACACCAGGGCGGCCCGTTGCTGAAGCTCGGCAAACCGCATTTCGACATCGGCCACGGGCAACGGCTCAGAGTCGGGCAGAAAGGTGATGCGGGACAAGGGGGTGCTGAAGGAAAGAAACGCCAGGAGCCCTTCGGGCAAGATCTTTCGATCCTTGATCCACGCCGCGTACAGAGCAGAGACCCCCTCCACCATACGCCTGTAATAGTCCTCCACCGCCCGCTGTTTCAAATGGTTCAGGTCGGTGACCAGCTCCATGTCCAGGGGGGAGCCGGTCTCAAAGGCGTGGTCGGACAGAAGGCGCCTGCAGAACCCGTGGATGGTAAAAATGGCTGCCTCGTCAAAGTTGCGCAGGGCGGCCCTCAGGCGACCGGCCGCCTCGTCCCGGCCCTCCTTTTCGTAAAACAGGGTGGCGTAAAAGGGATCCTCATGGGGCGCCCCTTCCAGGAAAGAGAGGGCCTCGCGCAGCCGTCCCCGGATCCGCTCGGCCAGCTCCTGGGTGGCGGCTTCGGTGAAGGTCACCACCAGGATGCGGTCCACGGAGATCTTCTCTTCCACCACGAGACGCAGGTACAGGGCGGCGATGGTGTAGGTTTTTCCGGTTCCAGCGCTTGCCTCGATGAGGTTCCGACCGGAAAGAGGTGTGGCTGCAAGGTCCAGGGTTGCCAGGGTATGTGTCATTGTTCGGTTGCCTCCAGCATGGGGCGGAAAAGAAGTTCAGCACATCGCGCAAAGGCGGGCTCTGCAAGGGGATCCCGTCCTCGCACCGCCGTCCGTATCCAGGGATCGTTGAGGTCTGCCATCACGGAGAAGGCATTTCCGTAAAACGCGGAACGTGCCTTTGCCATGGCCTTGGCCTCATCCCGGGTCTTAGCCAGCTCCCGGGCGTAGGTTTCGGAGGCAAGGGGGAACAGAGGCAAGAGCGCCCCCTCCCCCGCGGCAAAGAGCTGGACAAGGTCTTCCAGACACGCCCTCGGATTGGGGGGCACCACCATGGAGGTGATCTCTGCCCCTCCGGTTTTGCGATCCAACCCCACCACAACGGCACGGGACACGGCCATGCCGGACTCGGCGGCCATAAGGAGGCGCACCCAGGCGGAGATCAGGTCCCTGCTGCGGACCTTGCCGAAGCGCCCCGCCACCAGGGTCTCCCCAAAAAAGGGCCCCACCTCGCCCGACAGAGCGACACCGGAAACTTCAGCCCACCGTCGCTCCACACAAGGTTCTTCTCCGTCCACCAGGGATGCCACGGCCTCGGCCACGGCCCCCGCCTCATGGGTCAGTTCCCGAAGCAGGTGGGCCCCCACTTCCCCCCTGGGAAGGATCCCCATGCCGGAGACCACGCCCTGGGCTTTTTCCAAAGCGTCCCCGTTCAGGGCCCGTTCAAACAGAAAGGTCCCGGCCCGATACCGATCCAGGCCAGTGAGGGTAAAGGGTTCGCAGCTCTCCGGGGCCTCCTCCCCGGCCCCCAGTTCCATGCCGAGCCCCTCCCGCAGAAGATACCGGCACGGATGGGCCAGAAACGCCTCCAGGGCCTCAAGGGAGAGCCCCGGGGGCAGGACAGGTGCGCTGTCCGGATCGGCAAGGCGCGCAAAGGGCGGGGGCGGCACCGGCACCTGGGCCATGCGGCCTGCCACACGGCGACTGGCCGCATCAAAGGTAAACAGCCGGGAATCCCCGGGCTGGAAACAGCTGCCGGAAAAGGGGTGCAGGGGATGGGCCACCACAACCTGCTCCGAGGCCGCCCCGCCGGTCATGCCGTCCACGTAGTCCAGAAGCTCGGAGAGCAGCACCGAGGGCTGAAGGGTGCTGTTGTCCCGGATGCTCTGGCCGGTGTAGCTCACCCAGAGGGTCTCCCGCACCGAAAGGAGGATCTCCAGAAAGAGGTAACGATCGTCCTTCCGCCGGGATCGGTCCCCCCTGCGCGGGGAGGCGGCGATGAGATCAAAGCCCGGGGCCTTGTGCTGGCGCGGAAAGGTGCCGTGCCCCATGCCCAGGATGGCAATGACCCGAAACGGGATGCTCCGCATGGGGAGAATGGCGCAGAAGGTGACCCCGCTGGTGATAAAGCCGGATACCGGGTCCGGTGCGGCCAGGGCGGTCTTGAGGATAAAGCGCACCACGGGATACTCCACGGGTTCTCCGTTTTCCGCCTCCTCCGCGGCATCGCCCATGCGGTTCAGGCAGTCCCGGATTCCCTGGAGCCCTTCTCCGGCCCCCTCGTCATCGGTGAGAAAGGTCCCCAGGACCCACTCGAAAAAATCGACCCACTCCCGGGCGGTCCGGGATGTTTCCAGGCCCTTGACATAGGCTGTCAGGCTGGACAGGAACCAGTTCAGGCGCCCCAGGAGCACCCCGTGTTCCCCCTCCACCGGACCGGCCGGAAGGATCCCGTCATAGAGGGCCGCCTCTTCGTCCCCCACGGCATACCCTGTGAAAAGCCGGTCAAAACCAGCCTTCCAGCTGTTTCCGTCAAAGGGGGAAAAGCCTTCGGCCCCGCGCTGGGAACCGTCCACGCCCCAGCGAACCGAGGTCTCCCGGATCCAGCTGCCCACCCGCTCCAGGTCCCCTTCGTCCACGGCAAAAGCGCTTCGGATGCGGTCGTTTTCCAGAAGTTCCAGAACACCCCCGGCCTCAAACCGGAACCCGGCAAGGTCCAGGAGAAGGAGAAGGGCCTCCACGGCCCGGTCCCCGCTGCCGTTGGCCTGGTCGGCAATGGAAAAGGGAATACGGATGCCCCCTTCCACGCGCCTGCTGAACACCGCCTCGATGACGGGGGCATAGGTGTTGATGTCTGGAGCCATCACAAGGATGTCCGAGGGTTTCAGCTCCGGGTCCTCATCCATCATGGCCAAAATGGCGTCCCGCAGCACCTCCACCTCCCGCAGGGGGCTGTGGCAACTGTGGATGCTCAGGGAGGTGTCGGACGGGTCCAGCACAAAGGGCTCCCCATCACCCCGGGAGCGGTCCTGAAGATGATAGATATCGGACTGCACAGCCCCCAGCAGGGTCTCCCCTTCAGGTTCCACAAAGAGGGGAAACTCCTCCAGGCCGCGTTCGGCCATCATGTCGAAGAACTCGCGCCCCTGGCCTCCCATGGACGCCAGGAGCGGGTTGCCCCCTTCCATGAGAAGGGTTTCGTCCTCCCCCTGATCGAGGCCCTGTTTCTCCTTGAGACGCCGCTGCTCCGAGTCGGAGAGGATGTCTCCCCAGTACTGGGGACAGGGGTTGAGCAGAAAGAGGTTGACCTGGCACACCTGTGACAGGGCGGTGAAGAGTTCCATGTGAAATTCCGGCAGGGAAGAGATGCCAAACACGCACACCCTTTCAGGGACTTTTTCACTATTTTTTTCAGCAGATTCGACCCACGCCTTAAAGTCTTCCATCAGGTGAACCCGGTGGCGAAAATCCAGTGCTCCTCCAGGAGGCTCCGGTAGAGGACCGCCTGGAAATCATCCCCTTCCCCCTTTTCCCACTCCTTGATCATGTCCGGCCGGTAGGTCAGGTAAAAACGGGGGTCCAGGGTGTCGGCCAGGAGTTCGGAGATCTGATACCGCTTCAGGGCGTCGCCGTCCCCGCCCAGAAAATGGGCCACCTGGGCAAAGACGGGCTGCGCCGTCCACGCAGAGAGGTTCCCCATGATCTTCCAGGCCGCGCTCTTGGCGTCAAACCGCCTGGTATCCGCAAAGCCCGGCACGGCCAGGGCAAACATATCCTGGAGAAAGGCGTTGGGAAACCGCCAGCGCACATTGGCGCAGATCCCGTTGTTGCGGGCAAGGGCCAGGGAGAGCCACCGGGCCATGCCCTGGCTCTGAAGCACCACCACGTCCTCTTTCAAGGGGTTGCCTGTGGGGGCTTCCAGGATCTTGGAGAGCCCCATGGCAAGGATTTCCAGGCGATTCCCCGTAAACAGATTCAATCCAGCGTCCATGCGCGTTGGTCTCCGATACCGTCAATAATTCATCGTTAAGGTAAGCCTTGTGTTGATATGCCACTTGCGCCCCACGGACGCAAGATGCCATTTTGACTCCGCCTCCATGTTACCGCTACGGGGCCACCCGGGCCGAGAGGCCCGCTACAGCAGGCTCGAACCCAAAATAGTATTGACAATACAGGCCTTATCACCTAATTTGCTTACCTGAGTTTACAATGATTACACAGAGAACATACATTTCACACCGACAACACGGCAACACCTTCGCAAGAGGGCATCACGGCACGCGCAGCGCAGCTTACGCACCACCGACAACCCACACCCCGAGGCCGTATGGAATTTATCGTTCACATCTTCAAACTCTACCCCAACCTCATCAGCGACCTTGTTCAGGGGGTGGTGTACATCGGCAGTACCCTGCTGTTCCTCAACGCCCTGTGGCTGATTGTCCTGGCCTATCGCCATGCCCGCCTGATCAAGGAGAACGAGCTCATGGCCCTGGCTGCGGACCCCGCAACCCTCGACGACCCCCTGATGACCGCCGCCGTCAAGACCCTCCGCTCCGCCCACGACGAGCATAAGGCCACGGCCTACCCGGTCTCGTTCCTCATCGACGCCACCCACCAGATGATGGAAAACACCTACCACACCCGCTACATCAACAAAATCACCATGATCACCAACCTGCTCCCCCCCATGGGGTTCATCGGCACCATTTTCGGGATGATCATGATCTTCCTGGCCAAGGGAGATCCCAACAGCGACCTCAACACCACCGGACTCGGAGTGGCCCTCTTCACCACCCTCATCGCCCTCACCTGCTTCGTGATCCTCGAGGTGTTCAAAAAAAGCCTCATCAACCTGGCCACCTCTCGCATTGAACGGGCCCTTGGGTACCATCAATCCATTTGTGAAATGACGGCCCCGGCAACGGAAGACGCCCCTCTGTCCGCAGACGCGGCCATCACCCCATAACATCCGGCGAGCACCATGAGATACGACGATTCAAAAATCTGGCTCTTCTCCTTTGCCGACCTGGCCTTTCTGCTCCTCATCGCCTTTACCCAGGCCTCCACCATCGGCAGGAACCCCGTTCACATCGGCGAGATGACCATCCCCAAGGTGGTGGATGCCCAAACCATTTCCAGCCTGGACCAGCCCCGGGTGTCGTACCAGATCCGTGTCCTCAAGCCCACCATCCCCGAAACCACGCCGTTTCAACTGGTGACGGTGGTGGACGGCGTGCTCCATGCTGATGAACACACGTTGAACGCCCAGGACCTGAGCGATCGCCTGACCCAGATGCTCCGTGAAGGCAAGAACCGCCCCATGCTGGTTCCGGACCAGTTTTCCCTGAGCAAGGACACCTTGATGGCCATGTCCCTCATCGAAAAAATCTACGACGACCACGGCAAACGCGTCACTGTCCGAAAAATCTCCGGGATGCCATAGGGCCCGGACCGAAAAAAAAGATCAGAAAAACAAAGATCAGGAAAAGAGGGGACGGAATTCGTCATGCGCACCATTCCCATGCAATATTACGGTTACGGCTCCGCCCGCATCACCATGCCGGGGACCGTCGCCCGTGGTGCTCGCCGCGAATGGCTTGTAAGCCCCTCGCTGATGCTCCTGCTGCTCTCCCTGATCTGTTTTGCCGTGCACAAGCTCCTCTTCAACGAGCCCCTCTCCCTGACCCGTTCCCGAACCATCATCGTCATCCCGCGCACAGAGCCCTTGCCCGAACCCACGGTGGAAAAAAAGATCAGCTTCATCAAGGTGGTGAAAGACGCGGCAAAAAAACGTGCCGAGCCAAGAAAAAAGGAGCTCAAACGCATCCTGGAGCCCCCTGTGGCCCTCCCCAAGGAGCCGCCCCCACCCGCAAAGGCAAAACCCCGCCTGCTGGTACCGCCACCCAGGATGCCCATGGCCCCTCCCCCCAAAGCCCTTGCCACCCCTGCACCTGCACCCCGGCCCCTGACCGAGGTGCGGCCCACGGCTCGGATGAAACCGGCCCCTGATCTCCCGGCCCCACACACCCCGTCACCACGGTCAATGCAACCGGTGACCAGAGAATTGAAGCGAAAAGCAGCCCCTGTACTCTCCACTGCGCAGCCGCAGCCACTGCCCCTCTCTGCCCGGGCCCCCCGGCAGCCCCTTCGGAACCCGGCGCCGCACCGTCCCCACAAAGCCGTTCCAGAGCCCAAGGCAGCTCTGTCCCCGGTCATCACGAAACCGGCTCACGAGGCCCCTGCAGCGGTCCCGGAGGCGCTCCCTCAAAAGCGGTTCACGCCCCTGGCTCTTTCAGATGCACCTGCCGCAATGCCCATGGGCCGAGCCAAAACGCCGTCCCCCCCCCCGGCCCTTGGGGGAAAACCCAGGCGCTCCGGCCCTGCGCCCGTCCTGAGCCAGCTGTCCGCCCCGTCGGCACGCAGCGCAGCCCCGTCGGCGTCCATGGAGGCCCCGGGGCCACGCCAGGGTACAGCCCTCAAGGGGCTTTCTCCTGCGCCGACACAGGGCCCGGCAGCCTTGCCCCTGGCGTCCGTAGGTACCACGCCGACCCAGGAAGAGTCGCGCCCCCGGCGCCCGTCCCTGACCGCACTTCCGGAAAGCCTGCCCACGGGGACGGTCCCGACGCCCTCTGCAGGCGAAGCGCCGGATATCCACGCCCTGGTCACCATCCGGGGAAGCACCCTTGATCACTCGCTGCGTGTCACGAGCCTCAAGGAAGAAATTTACCGAAAAGCACGCCACATGAGTCCGGAGAAGAGCCCGTACACCTTCCGCATAAGGGGGTACACCTGCACGGTGGTCATCCGAAACGGAGCCCCACCAACGGCCCTTCTCAGCTTTGAACCCAACGACGCCACGTTTGAGGTGGTGTCCGCCCTTGAGCGGTCGCTGCCACGGAGGACGATGTAACCCATGATGTCTGAATGCCGCACCACACCGCCGCCCCGTCCGGGGCTATGCCATGCACGGACAGTCGCCTTTCTGTGGGCGCTTACCTGCGCCCTGCTGATCTTTCCGCCGTCCCTTGCCGCCGTCTCCATCATGACAGAGAGCCAGATGGGCATGGAGATGGAAGAGGAGCCGCCCCCCGCGACCAGCCCCAAGATTTCGGTCTCCAACGACAACGGGCAGATGCTCTGGATCGCGTCGGTGGGTCGCCTTTACATGAAAGACGACCTGTCCCCCAAGGAACGAACGTCTCTTCTGGAGACCCTGGAGAGCCACCTGGGGATCCAGGCAGACGGCCACCTGGACATCGCCGTCGCGCGCCAGGCGTCAGCCCGGCTGAGCCGGTACAGCGGCCTCAGGGAGAAGCCCTTCTCCAACATTTACTTCGACGACAAGCTCAACCTCACCGGATACAACGCCATCTACCTTGAGACCTGCGTGCTGAACCGGGCCGATGAAGGCCCCCGCTTCATCCGGTACTTCGAAAACGGATACCACCCGAACAGAGCCCTGTTTGTCAAAGAGGAGCCCTACTACAAATCCCTCTACTATTACCTCTACCTCACCCAGGAAGACCTGGTCCGGGCCATAAACGGTGCCGTGGCATACCTCTCCAAGGACCCGGACGGCGCCCCTCCCTTCACCCAGGAACAGATCAGGGGCCTTGAAACCACGGTGAAGGTGTGCACGGAACTCGACAACCTCCGTAGAAGGGGCCTTGCCGCCAAGGAGTCTCCCTGGGAGCGCATCTTCACCCCGGAGGAGAGCGCCTGGCTCGACGCCACCCTGGCCTACTTCACCAACATCGAGACCCACATCGCCCTGAGCAGCTACGACTGGTTCAAGCGCACCCTGCCCCTGTCCATCAGCAGCCGCGTCATTGCCCACAGCCTTCGCCAGACCTGGACCGAGCAGGCGGTTTCCCACCGCACGGTCCTGCCCCTCATGCTCTTTATCAACAAGGGGACCAAACAGTTCAGCGTGGAAAAACTCTTCAACGAGACCCTGTCCATGCTGAAAATGGACAACCGCGAGGTTGACCTGGTGGTGCTCTCGGCCATGAAGAGCTGGCTCCTCAAGCAGATCGAGCAGGGCATCAAGGTGGAAGACCGCACCACCTACAAAAAAATCCTCGACGAGCTCAATGTCTGCCCCACCGGCTGGATCTTCTACAACCTCTACGCCTGCCGGGAGCCCCTGGCGGCCATGAAGGGCTACGTGGCCGGATGGGAGGATCTCAGCAGCCGGGAGCGCCGAGCCCTCTTCGACACACAGGTCCAGCCCCTCTACTATGAGGCCAAGTCCAGAATCGACATCGTCTTCAACGACCTGGTCAAGATCTTCGGCGGAGAAGAGATCTACGGCGGGGAGTACAAAGCCACCAGCATCAATCACACCTTCCACCGGTACCGGGGCGAGATCGACTACACCTTTGAGTTTCTCCAGGCAGAAGTCTACGGTGACGCCCTCTCCGAGGCCAGGCTCCCCCTGGCCAACGCCTCCAGGAGCTGCCTCCACGACTTCACCGCCGCCTTTGTCAAGGCGCCGGAGCTGCGGGTCAACCACGTCAACCTCCTGAACGCCTACACCCTGCTTTTCCGGGAGCTGGCCGCCCAGGGCAAGGTAAGCCTCATCACCCTCCACGAGCGGGAGATGGAGGAGCTGATCCGCTCCGAACGCTACAGGCTTGGCTCGGCCCTGGCACACAGGGAAGACAACCGCTACGACATCTACCGCATCATCGCCGACACCTACCTGGCCACCCCCCGGCTCCGCACCCGGGCCCTGAAGGTGGCGGCCCAGAGCTTTGACCTGGCCCGCACCTATTACATTGAGGCGGCAAGGCGGGAAGGCTTTATCTCCGGCACCCTGCCCGGGGCCCTCTCCGCCGACGCCACGGAGGTGGACGATTACGAGCGGCAATACGAGTACTATCAATCCATCGCAAAACAACTCGGCAAAAAGATCCTGCTTCTCCTGCCCCCGGAGGACGTGGACCTTTACAACCGGATGCAGGATTCAAGGAATCCGGAAGGGTATCTGTTATGATGACAAAGGGACGACCACGCCTTGCGGCGACGATCCTCCTGGTGCTGCTGTGGAGCTGCCCTGCGGGCGCTGATTTCATGGAAGAGTTCAAGACCCGTGGCCGCAGCATCAGCCTGCTCCACGCCGTGCCCCGGCACCCCCTCCCGGCCAATACAGGCATCACGGCCCTGAGCCGGAAGGACATGGACCTGGTGAACACCCTGGCCGCCACCCCCGAAGAGGGTCCCTTTCTCCCGGTGGACGACATCGAAACCATGGTCAAGCGCATCGACGGCCTCACCGAGGAGTTTGAAGCCTCCAAGGACGGAGAGCGGCTTCAGCGACTCCGCTTCGACATCGCCTACGAATATTTTCTCCTCTACCTCCACTACCAGAAGATCAAATACGGTTTCAGCGACACCAAACGGCTCCCGGACCAGAGCATCCCCGTCACCGACACCGAGCTGCGTCAGTACCTGATGCTGAGCCGCCACTACCTCTCCCCCTTCCTCGAAAAAAAGGAGTCCGACAAGGCCATGACGTCCCACCGGGTGGCGGACGACGTCACCTTCAGGGTCCGGGGGAACCCCGAGTCTTACCTGAACGTCCACTTCCTGGCCATGATGATTGAAGAGGAACGCATGGCAGGCGGCTGGATCGGGTCGGACTCACCGGAACCCATCAACCTGACCTGTGATGCCAAGACCTGGCACTGGCTGGAAACCCTCTGGAAGCGCTACCACCGGAAAAGCAGGGAGCGGGTGTATGTCCCGTCGGCGGAACAGCTCTTCTCGTTGTACGAGCTCTACCTGCGATACCACTTCCTGGGTCGGAGCCTTCGGTACGACCAGAAGCTCGACCCCCTTACCCACACCCGCACCCGTACCCTGCTGAGCCGACTCTGCGAACTGGGCAAGACCGCAGGCATCCGCGGGGGAACCCCGTACGAGCGGTACGTGGAAGAGGCCAGCAAAGACTCGGGCAACACCCGGTTTCTGGTGAGCCTCTACCTGGCCAGGCGGGGCTTTGCCGTGCTGCGCAACGGCACCCTGCCCGCCTCCAAGGCAGAGCTTTTCACCCTGTACCAGCAGTACTACGACCGGGCAGCCCAGCAGGTCCGATACAACATCACCTTCCGCAAAACCATCTACAACGAGCTGATTCTCCTGGGGGTGGAGACCGGCAACCTCCGGCTCATGGAGGACATCCTCTACCAGTACGGCCTCATGGGCATGCGGATCCCCGGGCCCGATGACGGGGACCGGTTCATCGGAGACTCCGCACGGTTCACCATGGCCTACCTTGTTGCCAATATCCTGGAGAAGAAAAGGCTCTCCGGCCTCACGGACAACTCGGCCAGGTATGCCGACATGGAGGGCACCCTGGTAGAGTCCCTCACCTCGTCGGCAAACTCCTACTGGCGCTATGCCTCGGTGTTTCACCGGTGCCTGGCGGAGTATTACGCCGGTGCCCACGAAGACCGGAGCGAGGCACGGGCCATCTACCACTCCCGAAAGGCCTTTTTGACCCTGTGCAAAAAGCTCTCCCTCAACGGGCAGGGAGGCAACGTCGAGGCCTTCCGGGGCATGCCGGAATCCCAGCAGTTCCTGAAGCTCTTCCTCTACTACCAGAAAAAATACCCCACGAGCCCCGATGCCTCGACCCCCCGGGAGTATCGTGCCGATCGCATCATTGAGACGACATTACAGCAGAACAGGAGTTAGCATGACACGACGAACCCATGATCACCCCAACCACCCCGCCACACCCCGTCGAGCCCGCACCGGTCGACACCCCATCGCTCGCCTCATGGGATGCCTGTGCCTTGCATGCGCCCTGCTGACCACCGGACTCCACGCCCCTGCCGTGCGAGCCGCGGAGTCTTCCACCATGGAAGAGCTCAAGGCCAACTACCTCACCAGCATCTATGACGACTGCCGGATCTTCCTTGAGGGGATCGAGCTGTTTATCAACCGCGACTACCCCAGGTTCTGGTCCGACATCAGCACCGGCAAACCCGTCTCCAAATCCATGATCCAGCGTTACATCCGGGAGCTTGAGTATTTTGAGGGTCAGCTCGACGCCCTCTACGAAGAGTTCATCAGCTATGCGGACACCACGGCCAACAAGTCCAACCACGGCCAGACCCGGGTCCGGGACCTGGAGGCCAAGATTTACCAGATCCTCGCCTACGCCTACATGCGCACCGGGGATTTTGCCATGAGCCACGCCCTGACCACCAACGAGGACATCATCACCAGGGAGTTCACCATCCCCCTCATGGACATCGAAGGGAAAAAGCAGCCCTTTGCCCTCACCCAGGAACTCAAGCGCCTGCAACAGCTCATCAGCGCCAACCTGGAGGTGGTGGAGATCCGCATGACCTACTTTTTCCCCTCGGACCTCGACAGCATCAACGCCTACCTCAAGGTGGACGAGTACGACGGCGGCAACCCCTTCAACCTCACCTTCCTGAGCTACTACGACAACGCCTTCCTTGAATTGGGAGACGGGGAAAGCGGCGTCATCCACTTCAGCGAGATCATCCGGTTCTTCAACCGGATAAAGTACAACGACGCCTTCAGCCAGGGCATCGACAACACCAGCGGCCGGGAACAGGTCTACAGGCTTCCCATCATCAAGGGGCAATACGGCATGGCGTTGAAAGACGACGCCATCCTGGGCTATGCGTCCCCGGACAACACCACCCTGGGCCTGGAGCGCCTCTGCCGGTATACAGGCTTTACCCGCACCGATTTCAGGACCCTGAAGCTCGAAGAGAAAGAAAACATCACGGACAGCACCACCGAAGAAAAAGAACTCTACATCTCCCGGGTGGAAAGCCCCAAGGCGGTGGACGCCGAGGAGAGCGACGCCATGACCTATTACGGCAATGTCCCGGCCAACGGGGAGCTGAGGCCGGGGAGCCCCATACGCTACGGCACCTACCGGCTCTTCGAGGGGGGAGAATACCTGGGCCTCATCGAGCTGGTCCCCTGCTACAAGGGCCAGCACTGCGCCAAGCAGAACCCGGACAAGGCGGTCACCGAGGTGAAGGTCTACAACCACGAGCTCAGCTTTTACGAGGACACCCTCGATTACATCCGCATGAACACGCGCATGTACGGCACCTCCCGAAACATCACCCGCGACGACGCCTCGGAGATCCACATCGGCAGGGGCTGCGCCTCGGGTAAGCGATAAAAAAACACAAATTCGCCTGAAACCAAAACGGGTCCCGGGGCATCTTGCCCCGGGACCCGTTTGCGTTGTATCCCCGATCACTTTTTCTTTGCAGCGCACCCGCGCCGATGTCTATCCGTTGCCGTTTCCATTGGCCTTTTTCCGGTTCATCCAGGCCGGTTTTTTCCGCTCTTTCAATTTGGGAGGCATGGCCACGGTGCGGACCCTCTTGTCACCCACCAGGGCCTTGAGGTCATCGATAATCTGAGGAGAGACCGTCACCCCGGCGTAGTCGGGCAGCTCAATGGTGGTCACGGAGTGGCCGCGAAGCAGCAGGTGGACGGTCACCGTGCTGGGGCCGGGGTAGCGCTTGAGCACGGCGTCAATGCGGGGGATCAGCTCCATCTGGATCTCCCCTGCGTCCAGGTGCAGGGCAATGCCCCCGGTCCAGAGCCCGATTACCTGGTCCATGCGCACCAGCCGCTCGGCCGCGATGGTGACGTTGTTCTCCTTCACCTGGGCCACGCCCTCCACCATGACAATGGAGTCGGCGTGTAAAAACTCCCGGACATCGGTAAAGGTGGAGGGAAAGACCACCACCTCGATATCGCTGTAGAGGTCCTCAATGGTGATGAAGGCCATCTGGTCCCCTTTTTTGGTGCGGATCACCTTGACCATGGTGATCATGCCCCCGAAACGGACCGCAGATCCCTCCACCGCGTTCTCCTTGTTGAGGCCGGTGAGGGTGGCGTAGCTCTTCATCACATCTTCGTACTGGTGCAGGGGGTGGCCGGAGATATAAAAGCCCAGCACCTCCTTTTCCAGGGTGAGGCGGTGGCGCTCTTCCCACTCCGGCATGTCGGGCAGCACCGGCACGTTGATGCGTGCCCCGCCCTGGGAGGGATCGCCAAAAAGGCTTAGCTGGGGATCTTTTTTCTCTTTCTGGACCCTTGCTCCGTGGTCCAGGGCGTCTTCCATGGCCGCGGTGAGCTGGCTTCGGGTGGCACCTGTGGAGTCCAGGGCACCGCTCTTGATCAGGGCTTCCAGGACCCGCTTGTTCACCTTGCGAAGATCCACCCTCTCGCAAAACTCAAAAATGGTGGAAAACTGGCCATTTGCTTCACGTTCTTCAAGAATCACCTCAATGGGGCCTTCCCCCACGCCTTTCACCGCGGTGAGGCCGAAACGGATCTTTCCGTCCAGAACGGAGAAGACGCCCTGGCTCTCGTTGATGTCCGGGGGCAACACCTCAATGTGGTTGTTCTTGCACTCGGCAATGAACTTGACGATACCCTCGGCGTTACCGATTTCACTGGTCAGAAGGCCGGCCATGAACTCCACGGGAAAGTGGGTCTTGAGCCAGGCGGTCTGGTAGCACACCAGGGCGTAGGCGGCACTGTGGGATTTGTTGAAGCCGTAGCCGCCGAACTTTTCCATGAGGTCGAAGAGCTCACCGGCCGTCTCCTCCGGGTGGCCGTTTTCAAGGGCCCCCTTCATAAACAGGGTGCGGTGCTCTGCCATGGCCGCGGCAATTTTCTTCCCCATGGCCTTTCGCAGGCCGTCTGCGTCGGCCATGGTGTAGTTGGCAATGACACCGGCGATCTTCATGACCTGTTCCTGGTAGAGGATAACCCCGTAGGTCTCCTCAAGGATGCCGTCAAGGCCGGGGAGCAGGTACTCCACGGGCTCGCGACCGTGCTTACGGTTGACGTAGGCATCCACCATACCCGAGTCCAGGGGCCCAGGGCGGTACAGGGCCACCAGGGCGGTGATGTCACTGAATTTTTCAGGTTTGAGCCGCACGAGAAGGTCCTTCATGCCCGAGCTTTCCAGCTGGAACACGCCGGTGGTGTTGCCGCTGGAGAGCAGGTCAAAGGTCTCCTTGTCCGCAAAATCGATGTTGATCATGTCGGGGCGCTCAATGCCCTGCTTTTCGATCATGCCCAGGCAGTCGTCGATGACCGTGAGGTTTCGAAGGCCCAGGAAGTCGAACTTGACGAGACCAATCTGCTCCACCCTCTTCATGTCGAACTGGGTGATGGTTTCGTCGTTTCTTCCCTTGAACAGCGGCAGGTACTCCACCAGGGGCTTGTCCGAAACCACCACGCCGGCTGCGTGGGTGGAGGCGTGGCGGGTGAGGCCTTCCAGGACCTTGCAGACGTTCATCAGCTCGGTGTAATCGGGCCTGGAGTCCACAAGCTCCTTGAGCTCGGGCTCCTCGATGAGGGCCTTGTCCAGGGTGATACCCAGGGTTTCGGGCACCAGCTTGGCGATGCGATCCACCTCGCCCAGGGGAATATTGAGGGCACGGCCCACATCCCGGATCACCGCCTTGCTCTTGAGGGTCCCGAAGGTGATGATCTGGGCCACGTAATCGCCGCCCCCATACCGGCCAACCACGTAGTTGAACACCTTCTCCCGGCCACGGATACAGAAGTCCACGTCGATATCCGGCATGCTGATTCGGGAAGGGTTGAGGAATCGCTCGAAGATCAACCCGTGCTCAATGGGGTCCAGGTCGGTGATGTTCATGGCATAGGCCACAATACTGCCCGCGGCCGAGCCCCTGCCCGGTCCCACGGGAATCCCGTTGTCCTTTCCGTACTGGATAAAGTCGGCCACGATGAGGAAATACCCCGGAAAACCCATGGTGATGATGGTATCCACCTCGTACTTGAGGCGCTCCTCATACACCGCCACATCCGTGTCCGGGTTTCGCTCCAGAATGGCCTTCATGCGCCGGTCAAAACCGTCCCGGGCCGTTTTCCGGAACAGGTCGTCCGTGGAGAGGTCGTTGGTGGCGTCGAACTGGGGGAAATGGTAGGTGTTGAAATCAAACTCGATGTTGCAGCGGTCCGCAATGGCCACGGTGTTGGCGAGCACCTCCGGGGTGTCGCCGAAGGCCCGGGCCATCTCGGCGGGGGACTTGAAGTGGAGCTGGTCCGTGCCGAACTTGAACCGCCTGGGGTCGTCCATGGTGGTACCGGTCTGGATGCACAGGAGAATTTCGTGGGCCTTGTGGTCCTCGTAGTTGAGGTAGTGGCAGTCGTTGGTAGCCACCATGGGAATCCCCAGGCGTTTGCCCATGTCGAAGAGGACCTCGTTGACCTGGTACTGCTCGGTGAGGCCGTTTTCCTGGACTTCCAGAAAGAAATTCTGCTCCCCGAAGAGTTTCTGGTAATGAAGGGCCAGATCGTCGGCCTCCTGGAGCTTTCCCTTCATGATCAGCTTGGGGATCTCCCCTGCCAGGCAGGCGGACAGGGCGATGACGCCCTCGCTGTGCTGGGCCAGCACCTCCCGGTCGATACGGGGCTTGTAGTAGAATCCCTGCAACTGGGCAATGGAGGCCAGCTTGCAGAGGTTGGTGTACCCGGCGTTGTTCTCGGCCAGGAGCACCAGGTGAAACAGGCCGGTGCCGTCTTCGGCCCCCTCCTTGCGCTTCAACCCCCGGGGCGCCATGTACGCCTCAAACCCGATGATCGGTTTCACCCCGGCTTTGTTGGCCTTGTCGTAAAACTCCACGGCGGAAAACATGCTGCCGTGGTCGGTGACGGCAACGGAGCTCATGCCGAACTCCTTGGTGCGGTCGAGCAGTGGGTCCAGTCGGATGGCACCGTCCAGAAGGCTGTACTGGGAATGTACGTGCAGATGAACAAAATCCGGGATATCGGTTGATTGGGTCATGATCTCTATAATCGGGGTGTATGGAGGTTGTAGGAAGTGCTCACGTTTTGCCGGAGGCCAGGCCGCCAGATGGGAAGGCTACGGCAGGGTCAGGAATATCGCCATTGGGACCCCGTTGCAACCCTTTTTATCCGCGGCTCTCTCCGGGAACAGAAAAGGCCCCCTCCCTGGGCGGGAGGGGGCCTTGAATCGGCTGGCGGCCCATGGAAAAATGGGCCGCCCAAAACCGGAAAACACCTTACTCGAGGCGGTAGTTGGGCGCCTCTTCGGTGATGATGACGTCGTGGGCGTGGCTCTCACGGAGCCCTGCGTTGGAGATGCGAACAAAGCGTGCCATCTCGCGGAGCTCTTCGATGGTGCGGGAGCCTACGTAGCCCATGCCGGCCTTGAGGCCGCCGATGAGCTGGAAGAGGTTGTCCACCAGGGAGCCCTTGTAGGGCACGCGGCCGACAATCCCTTCGGGAACGAGTTTTTCGTTCTCTTCGTCCTCACCCAGGTAGTAACGGTCCTTGCTGCCGGACTGCATGGCTTCGAGGGAGCCCATGCCGCGGTAGACCTTGTAGCTACGACCCTGGTAAATAATGGTGTCCCCGGGGCTCTCTTCGGTACCTGCCAGGACACCGCCGAGCATAACGCTGTGGGCGCCTGCGCCGATGGCCTTGGCAATGTCACCGGAGAACTTGATGCCGCCGTCTGCGATAAGGGGCACGCCGGTACGGTCGGAGACAGCCTTGCAGTTGGAGATGGCGGTGAGCTGGGGAACCCCGCAACCGGAGACGATACGGGTGGTGCAGATGGAGCCGGGACCAATCCCCACCTTGATGGCGTCAACCCCTGCGTCCACCAGGGCCTGGGCCCCTTTGGCGGTGGCCACGTTGCCTGCGATGATCTCCACGGAGTCAAAGGTGGCTTTGAGCTTGGTGATGGCGTCGATGACGTTTTTGGAGTGTCCGTGGGAGGTGTCGATGCAGAGAACGTCGGCACCGGCCTTGAGCAGGGCCTCGGCGCGCTCCATCATGTCCTCACCCACACCGATGGCTGCACCCACGCGGAGACGGCCGATGCTGTCCTTGCATGCGTTGGGGTACTTCTTGACCTTTTCGATGTCTTTGGTGGTGATGATGCCGGAGAGCTTGCCTTCGGGATTGACGACGAGGAGTTTTTCGATGCGGTGCTTGTGCAGGAGGGCTTTGGAGTCTTCCAGGGTGGTGCCTTCGGGGACGGTGATCAGGTTCTCGGCGGTCATGACCTCGGAGACCTTGCGCTCAAGGTTGGTCTCGAACCGAAGGTCACGGTTGGTGACGATACCCACCAGCTGCTCACCCTCGGTGACGGGAACTCCTGAGATGCGGAAGTGCCGCATAAGCTTGTTCACTTCGTAGATGGTGGCATCGGGCCGGACAGTCACAGGGTCGATGATCATGCCGCTTTCGGACTTCTTGACCCGGTTGACTTCGATGACCTGCCGCTCAATGGGCATGTTGCGGTGAATGATGCCGATACCGCCTGCACGTGCCATGCTGATGGCGGCACGGGATTCGGTGACGGTGTCCATGGCTGCGCTGAGCAGGGGAATATTCAGGGTGATATTCCGGGTCAGTCGCGTAGAGCAGTCGCAATTGTTGGGAAGAACGTCGGAGTAGTTGGGGATCAAAAGGACATCATCAAAGGAAAAAGCTTGTTCCGGCGGAATGGTTTTCATGGAAGTTACCTCCAAAAAGCGGATGTGTAAAAAAAAGACCGAAGCCCACAGGGGAAAAAAACACGAACCCACCCCGGAAGGGCAAAGACGGGCAGCCGAACCCGGTCGTTGCCACGGCGCGCTTATCCCCTTGGAATAAAGTCACATCACCGCAGTGCGAGCCCGTGGTTCCGGCACCGAAATTCGGTTTACCTCGCCTTCATCAACTCCTGAATACACGACACCCTTTCGGTAACGACGTCCGAATACAAAAATGCCCAGTACCGCTGGGATCATTTCCGGGGTGTGGGGATGCAGAAGGCAGGTCGTGCGGGCCGGGTTCCCCCCCGGTCCTTGAAGCCTTGTTCAGGTTGTAGCGGCATTCTCGGGATCATGCTGAACGTGAGCCCTTTTTCCTCTTTCCGAGATTTTACTCATTTCGAAAAAAAAGGCCCGCCCCATGGGCCGAAAATGCATCAGGGGTACAAAAAAATCCGGGAAAACCGGATTGGGTTCGGGGCAATTATGACAAGAACTCATGTTACCCCGCTTTTTTTGGGCGGAATAATACATGAGATGGCCCCCTCTGGCAAACTCTTTTTGCGGGTCTTGAAAAAACTCTTCAGGCGGCACCGGCATACAAGATGTATCCACTCGCTTTCGTTGGACTACACGATATTGGCGCAAAACCCCTTCCTCACTCCGGCGGGGGCCTTCACCGGTGCCCGCCCCCCTGGAAAACGAGGGGACGGGCACTCACCGGGACCTACTCTTCTCGAACGATCCACTGCCTGGAGAACCAGTGATACGCCCTGCGATCCCCAGCCGGGACCGTCAGGTTGTATTTGTGACGGCCAGCGGGCAACGGCTTTTCAGCACGTACCTTGAAGGTCTTGCCCGGCACCACCCACCGGACCTCCACCCGGCCCTGACCGGAAACAAAACAGCTCAACTCCTTCCAGATGATATCGCCCTCCCCCACAGACACCTCCAGCTCCGGTTGCCGATCGTGAGTTTCCGGGTTTCTACGGCAGACAGGACAATGGCAAGTAATTTGTTGGCTTGTGGTGGATACGAGTTCGACGGCCCGATGCCTCCTACATGGACCTGCATGCCCAGTTGGTGGCGGCCGCCACCCGGGCCGCCGGCCATGGGCGGAACACTCCAGCTCGGCCATCAGGTCTGCCACCTTGCCATTGTACTCCCCGTACGGATAGGCCAGCATTTTCGGGCACGGCCCCAGCTCCTTGTCCAGCCTCGCCTGGGCCTTGAGCACATCGGCCCTGATCCGGGCAAGCCACTGGGCTTCGGTCTCACCTTCGGCCCTGTCGATCATGTGGGGGTGGGACGCCGAATGGTTGGCGAACTGCACCCCTGCCGCCTTGAGTTCACGCATCTGGTCCCAGGTCATGTAGTCCGAAAACCGCCTGTCCACGCCGTCGGTGGCAACAAACACGGTAAAGGGCCACCCCTTCTCCCTCAAAATAGGCCAGGCGTTCTCATACACGCTGGCATAGGCATCGTCCATGGTCAGGGCCACGGTCTTTTCCGCAAAGGCGTCGCCACGCCGCAGGGAGGCCATCACCTCATCCAACGGGGCCACCCGGTAGCCGTTTTCCTCCAGATACGCCACGTGTTCCTTGAACTGCTCCATCCGAATGTTGGTGGACGGAAACCGCCCATCACCGAACCGGTGGTACATAAAAATCACGGCAGAGTCGGATCCGGCATGCGCCGGTGGCGCCCAACCGCAGAACATACCAACAACCAACAGACCCATGAGGGCCTTCATCATACACCTTAAACCAATCAACCTCATTAATCAGACAACTCCATTTCCATGAAACCCCATTGATTCCATCCATACCCCCCAGCGCTTTCCCAGGGCGGTATCCTCCGCCGAGTATGGGCAAAGCCCGACAAACGGCATGATCATCCCCTTGCAACTGCCAGTTGAAAAAGCCCCCCGGCGGACGTGCCGGGGGCCAATCTTTTAATCGGTCACTCTTCCGGCATCTTGATTGAAAACCCCGGTTCCTTTTTTGCTTCGTACATCTTCTTGTCCGCAGCCTTCACAAGGGAATTTACGTCCACGCTCTTATCGGGCGTCGAAATGGCAACCCCCATGCTGCACGTCACCCCCGAGCCCTTTGTCCGTTTACCAACCTCATCGCACAGCCTCCCGCAGACCTTTTGGGTGTCTTCCAGGGTAATATCGGACAGAACGACGCAGAATTCATCGCCGCCGTACCTTGCCATCACCTCCCCGAATGGAAACCAGGGCCTCCCTGCACTCTTCATCAATATCCAGATACTCCTTGCGACGCACAATTTCATGGGGTGAAAACTTGAGCTGCTTAAGCAGTGTCAGGCTTGTTGTCTTCATAAAGACCCCCTTGGGGTTGGTCCTGCTGTCCAAAGATGGTGAACGGAATAAAGACGATGGAAGGTGTTGAACGGGAAAAAAGATGACTCCGGGGCGAGATGAAAGATGGTTTATGATCTCATAACCGGGACAAGGCGTCCAGCCCGGGTACAGATGCGAGAGGGGGCGACTGGCGCCCCCCGTTGGAAACGTTTTTTAAAGAACCTCAGGCGGCTCCGGCCATCATCAGGCCGACACGATCCCGTTTGTCGTTGTCCGAGACGTCGAAGACATCCACAATCCGGCCTTCAAACATCACCGCCACCCGGTCCGAAAGGGAAAACGCTTCGTTCAGGTCCCCTGTAACCAGGAGGATACCGGCGCTTTCCCTGGCGCTCACCAGGTGGGCCCAGATGGCCTTGGCCGTGGCGATGTCCAGGCCCTGGGTGGGCTGTTCCGCCACGATAAGGCCCGGATTCCTGAAAAACTCACGGCCCAGAACCAGTTTCTGGAGGTTTCCGCCGGAAAGATGACGGGCCTGGGATGAAAGGAGCCCGGGCAGTACACTGTAGCGGTCCACCACATTTTTGGACTCGTTCTCCACCCGTTTCCGTCTCAACCAGGGGCCCCGCCTGAAGCCTTTCCGGGTGGTGAGCAGAAAGTTGTCGGAGAGATTCAGGGAAGGACAGGTTGCCAGACCGATACGGTCCTCGGGAATATAGCTCAGGGTCTCCCGGTTTTTCCGTTTGGAAAAAAAAGACTTCCAGGTGTGGCCGAGGATGGAGATCTCACCCCGCTCCGGCACCTGCAGGCCGCAGATGGTCTCCACCAGGGGTTTCTGCCCGTTTCCGGCCACGCCCACAATACCGAGGATCTCCCCGCGCCGAAGGGAAAGGGAAACGCCCTTGAGCCCGTTTCCGGCCAGGTTGTTCACGTCCAGGACCACGTCCCCTTCTTCCACCTCGTCTTTCACCACCGAAAGAATGGTCTCCTTGCCCACCATCATGCGGGCCAGCTCGTCCTGGGACGCCACCTCGGCGATCTCTTTTTCCTCGATGACCTCCCCTTTCCTGAGGATGGCCACCTCGTCGGCCACACGCATCACCTCTCCGAGCTTGTGACTGATAAAGACGATGGACTTTCCCTGCTCCGCCATGAGGGCCAAGGCCTTGAAGAGCTGGTCCCCTTCCTGGGGGGTGAGCACGGCCGTGGGTTCGTCAAAAATGAGAATCCGGCTCTTTCTCAGGAGGAGCTTGAGGATCTCCACCCGCTGCTTCTCACCCATGGAGAGATCGGACACCCTGGCCGCCGGATCGATGTCCAGGCTGTGGGAGACGGCCAGCTCCTTCACCGTGGCCTCCATCTCCCGCGGCTTGAGCAGGCGGCCGCCTTCCTGACCCAGAAAGACGTTCTCGGCAACGGTCATGGACTCCACCAGTTTGAAATGCTGGTAGACCATGCCGATGCCGGCGTCGATGGCGTCTTTTGCCGAGGCGAACCTGCGGGGCACACCGTCCACGACAATGCGCCCGGTATCCGGCTGAAGGCGCCCGGCCAGGATACTCATAAGGGTACTCTTGCCCGCCCCGTTCTCACCAAGGAGCGCTTTGACCGTGCCCTGGCGGATGGACAGGCAGATATCCCGGTTGGCGTGGACGGTCCCGAAGGATTTGCTGATCCCCTCCAAAGCGATGACAGTCTTGGCAGGCTGTGTCATTTTTTCTTATTCATCCCGGCTATGGGTTCCACGAAACGGGACTCGGAGTCCCAGGGGAATAGAATCCAGGTGTCCTGGCCCACTTCGGTGATGAAGGTGTCCACATGGGGCTTGCCCTCGGGCTTGGCATAGAGGGTGGCAAAGTGGGCGCCGGGCAGCATGTTCCTCACCACCTGGGCGGTCTTGCCGGTGTCCACGAGGTCGTCGATGATGAGCCAGCCCTCTCCGCTGTCCCGCAGAGGCTTGATGATGGTGGCCTGCCCCTGGTCTTTCCAGGTGTAACTGGAGATACAGATGGTCTCCACGTAATGGATATCCAGCTCCCGGGCGATGACCGCCGCAGGCACCAGGCCGCCGCGGGTGACGGCGGCAATGCCTTTCCACTTGATGTCCATGTCGAGAAGGCGCCAGGCAAGAGCCTTGGCGTCACGGTGCAGCTGCTCCCAGGAGATGGGATAGCTTCTCTGGTATTGGGTCGAATCGCTCATGCTTCACTCCACATTTACGCATCGGTAATGGTTAACACTATGCAAAGTATATACAACTTCGGGGGTGATGGTTACCCCGAAAATCAATCTGCAGGTTCTATGTTGACGCCCAGGGCCTGGGGCGTGGCAGAGCTGCCGCCCCTCCAGGATGAAAAGACCAGAACACTCAGGGTCAGGGCGTAGGGCAGCATCAACAGAAAAGACGAAGGGATGTGGGTCCCCGAGGCCTGGAGCCGGAACTGAAAGGCCATGACGCCCCCGAACAGGTACGCCCCGGCAACGGCGCGCAGCGGGTTCCAGAAGGCAAAAATCACAAGGGCCACGGCAATCCAGCCCCTTCCGGCGGTGAGGTGGTTGGCCCACATGTGGGTGTAGGCAAGGGAGAGATACGCCCCGCCGAGCCCCATGAAAAAACCGCCGGCCATGACGCCCATCCACCGGTAATTGACAGAGCTGATCCCCGCCGCCTGGGCAGCGTCCGGGTTTTCACCCGCCGACCGGAGCCGGAGCCCTGCCCGGGTGTATCGAAAAAAGTACCACATGCCCGCGGGAATCAGGTAGGAGACGTACACCAGGGGATCGTGCCGGAAAAAAACGGGGCCGATGATGGGCAGCTTGGAAAGAACCGGCAAATCCACCGGTCCGAACCCCGGGGCGTTCATCCCGATGAGGGGCGTGCCGAGGTAATTGGCCATGCCCACCCCGAGGATGGTCAGGGCAAGGCCGGAGACCACCTGATTGCCGAGAAAACCGAGACAGACCAGCCCATGAATGGATCCTGCCAGAACGCCTGCAAGCCCGCCGGCAAGGAACCCGAGCCAGGGACTCCCCGTGGCAAGGGAGATGGAGAAACCCGCCAGGGCGCCCACGGCCATGATGCCCTCCACGCCGAGGTTCAGGACCCCTGACTTTTCACAGAAAATAGCCCCCAGGGTGGCAAACAGGATGGGGGTGCCGGACTGCACAGTGGCCGCCAGCAGCGGTATGAGGATATCCGGGGTCATGGGCGCTGCCTCCGTGCGAATCGGTAGTTGACGAAAAAAGTACCTGCCAGGATGGTCAACAGGATAAGCCCCTCCATGATCTCACCAAAGGCGGCCGGAACCTGAAGTTCCAGCTGAAGGTTCTCCACCCCCACCCGCAGCCCGGCCAGGAGAAACGAAGAGATACCTATATAAAAAGGATTGAGGCGCGCCAGCCAGGCCACCACAATGGCGGTGTACCCGTACCCCACCATAATGGTGGGCTGGAGCCTGTTGAGGGTGGCCGATGCCTCCACAAACCCGGCCCAGCCCGCAAAGGCGCCGCTGAGGAGCATGGAGATGATCACCAGCCGTTCGTAGGGCAGCCGGGCATACCGGGCGGCACGCACGTTCTCCCCACTGGCCTTGAGTTCAAAGCCCATAAGGGTAAATCGGAAAAAAACGTAGATCACCAGCCCCGACAGCACGCAAATCAGAAGTCCCCAGTTGAGGTTGGTCTCACCGATCTTGCCGATAATGGCGCCGGCGGAAAACTCCTGGGTCATGGGAAAGCCGAAACTGTCCGGGGACTTCCAGGGCCCATAGACCAGGTAGTCGAGAAAGAGGATGGCGATGTAGTTGAGCATCAGGGTCACAATGATCTCGTTGGCCTTTGCCTTGAGCTTCAGCACCGCAGGGATCACACCCCAGAGCCCGCCGAAGAGAAAAGCGGCCGTCATCATGGCAGGGATCATCACCCAGGCGGAGTGACCGGGAAAGCTGATGGCCACCCAGGTGGCGCCGATGGCACCGAAGGCAAACTGGCCCTCGGCGCCGATGTTCCAGATCTGGAGCCGAAAGGCAATGGCCACCCCCAGGGAACAGAGGTAAATGGGGATGGCCTTAATCAGGCAATCCTCAATGGCGTAGGAGGACCCGAAGGCGCCCTGGAGCAGAAGCCCGAGCCCTTCCAGCGGTGAATTGCCCTGAAAAAGCAGCATGCCCGCGCTGATAACAAGGGACATGACCACCGCCCCGCAATAAATAAGAGCCGCTGTCCATCCCAGGGTTTCCGGGCGTTTTCTGATGGTTAAATCAAACATCGTGGTATGGGATTCGTCTTTGTGGTGGATCAATAAAAGAATGGGGGGAACATCCGTTCCCCCCACAGCGTCAAGCACGGGCCGGCGACTTCCCCGATCCGGGGATGAGCCGCTTATTAGGGTGTTACTTGGTGGTACCCACCACGCCCTTCACAAACCAATCCATGCCGAGGAGCTCACCATCGGCGGGCACAGCGCCCTCTGCGATGCGGACCGTACCGGCCTGATCCTTCACAGGACCGGAGAAGACCACGTAATCGCCCTTCTTGATCTCATCACGACGGGCAAGGACCCTGGCCTGCACGTCGGCGGGCACAAGATCGCTCATGGGACTCAGGTCCACCACGCCCTCGGCCAGGCCGTTCCAGGTGGAGCCGCTCTTCCAGGAGCCGTCCTTGACGCTCTTGAGCACCTCCATATAAAAAGGCGTCCAGTTCCAGATGGGGGCCACAAGGTGAGACTTGGGGGCAAAGGAGCTCATGTCGGTGTTGTACCCGATGGAGTAGACACCGCGCTCCTGGGCAGCTTCCTGGGGACCGGGGGAATCCTGGTGCTGGGCGATGACATCGGCCCCCACGTCCAGGAGGCTCTTGGCACCCTCTTTTTCTTTGGCGGGGTCATACCAGGTCTTGGTCCAGACCACACGCACCTCGGCATCGGGGTTCACGGCCTGGACACCCAGGGTAAAGGCGTTGATGCCGCGGATCACCTCGGGGATGGGGAAGGCAGCCACATACCCGAGCACGTTGCTCTTGGTCATGGAACCGGCCACCATGCCGGAAAGGTATCGGGCCTGGTACATACGGCCGAAGTAGTTGCCCATATTCTCGGAGGTCTTGTAACCGGAGCAGTGCATGAACACTGTCTTGGGAAAGCGCTTGGAGACCTTGAGCATGGGATCCATGTAGCCGAAGCTGGTGCCGAAAATCAGATCGTATTTTTTGCGGGCCATGTTGAGAAAGACGCGCTCGGAGTCGGCCCCTTCATTGACCGCTTCCAGGTACTTGACCTCTACATCGGGCAGGGCTTCAATGGCCTGTCGGGCCACATCATGGGCATAGGACCATCCTGCATCTCCCACGGGTGATACGTAGACAAAACCAACCTTCATTTTCTTTTCTGCCGCCTGTGTCGTCCCCACTGCCATAAGCAATGCGAGCACCAGCAGAACCAGACCTTTACGCATGTACATCCTCCACGTGTGTAGTTTGGTGCAATCATAAATGAACTGTGACGCACTCGAAATATATGAAAGTCCTGCATTCAGCAAGACCAAAGCCACCTGAATCCGTAGAAAAGAGAGAATCCTTGCATTTCCCGTATGAAAATGGTTATTCTGTCCGTCGCGTCAAAATCCCAAGCCCCCGGGCATTCTTCCCGGGGCAGCAAAGACACCTGCGCACCTGCTGTACCCATGCCATAACAGGCACACGAGATATCCTTTTTTCCGGGCCTTGCAGCTTTCGGCCCAGACATTGCCCGTGACGCATGCGTCACCCAAGGTACCGGAACCACGATATGTATTACAAAAACATGTGAAATAAAATAAAAATGTCCACTCAAGAAAAAAACAGGCAATACATTGCTGTAAAAGGAAATATCCTTCACTTTACGGAAGACCCCAGGAGCATAGGAAAAAAGGCCTGGCACCACCACCCGGACGGCCTCCTCCTTATCAAAGACGGTACCGTGCTGTACGCCGGGGACCGAAGCGGCGCTCCCATGCCCCACGACGCCGAGCCCACCTGGTACGATTATTCAGGCAAGCTGATCATGCCGGGCTTTGTCGACACCCATATCCACCCCCCGCAGCTCTCGGTCATCGCCTCCAACAGCATTGAACTCCTGGACTGGCTCGACACCTACACCTTTCCCGAGGAGCAGCGCTTCGCCGATGAAAAGGTCTGCCGAAAAGGAGCGACCCGGTTCTTTGACGAGACCCTGAAAAACGGCACCACCACGGCCCTTGCCATGGCCACGGTCCACGCCGGATCCGCCGAGGCCCTTTTTCAGGAGGCACAAAAGCGCAGGCTTCGGTTCATCACCGGCAAGACCCTCATGGATCGCAACGCCCCGGATGCCCTCACCGACACCCCGGAGTCCGCCTACGACGAAAGCCGTGACCTCATCGACCGCTGGCACGGCAACGGGCGCCTGGGCTATGCCGTAACCCCGCGCTTTGCCGTCACCTCCACCCGCGAGCAGCTGGAAGCCGCCGGAGAGCTCATGAGCCAGGCCGATGGCCTCATCATGCACACCCACCTCTCGGAAAATCACGAGGAGATCCGTACGGTGCGGGAGCTCTTCCCGGAAGCTGCAAACTACCTGGACGTCTACGACCGGTTCCGACTCGTGGGCAAGGGGTCGGTGTTTGCCCACGCCATCCACCTGGGTGAAGAGGAGTATGAGCACCTGACCCAGAGCGGCGCCTCGGTGTCGTTCTGCCCCTCCTCCAACCTGTTCCTGGGCAGCGGCCTCTTCCGCATGGACAACGCCGAGAGGCACCGCATCCCCGTGGGACTGGGAAGCGACGTGGGCGGCGGCACCTCCTTTTCTCCGTTCCACACCATGGCCGAAGGGTTCAAGGTGTGCCAGCTCTGCCGCACCCCCTTATCGGCCACCACCGCCTTTTACCTTGCCACCCTGGGAGGGGCCCGTACCCTGGGCCTGGAAAACACCGTCGGCACCTTCCGAGAAGGGGCCGAGGCCGACTTTGTAATCATCGACCCCGAGGCCACCCCCCTTTCGGCGCGTCGTACCCAGCGGGCGGAGAGCCTGGAAGAGCTCCTCTTCGTGCTGATGATCCTGGGGGACGACCGCTTTGTGGCCGCCACCCACATCCTGGGGGAACCGGCCTACACCCGACCCTAAGAACTCTGTTTCAAGCCGAAACGCGACAAAAAAGCGGGCGCCGCACCCATGGTGCTGCGCCCGCTTTGAGCATGCCCGAAGCATCGGCAAACCAGACACATCCGGTCCGCCGTCAAACCACCGTCTAAATCCCCATATTCGAAAAAAAGGTACACAGGGCGTTGACCGCCGACACCAGCCTGGGGTGCGAGGCCTCCAGCCCCTCCACCGAGGCCATGAGCCCCTCGGATGAAATGGAGACCAGCTTGGGATCGGGGCTCTTCCGCACCACCTCATGGGTGGTGAGCCCGGTGAATCCGGCGATACTCTCCGCCTCTTCCCGGTTGCTCTCCGCAAGGATCTTCACCTCGCCCTTGAGTGTCTCCAAGAGCTTCTGGAGTTCCTCTCGCCTGACCGGATCCATCTGATCCGCAGACTCAAGGAGAGCCTCAATACGCTTCATGGTGCTTTCAATCATGGTGTGCCTCCTTGTCGGGCACGTCCCCCGGACACGCCACAGTAACCGGCCGTCATGGCCTTATTGGCCGTTGACCGTGAAGTATCCGGTTTGGCCCGCCCATCAATCGGATACGTACGAAGAGTGATCCTCGACATACCCGGTGATCACTTTAAGATCCATGGACTCCAGGACCTGGACCGCCTTGGCCTTGTCCCGCCCGTGCACACGGATCACCAGCTGATAGACCCCCTCGAGCCCTTTCTCCGGCCAGGTGATCAGGCTCGCAATATTGATGTTCTCGTCACGCAGCCGACTGGTGATGTCGGCGATCATGCCCAGGCGGTTCCTCACCAGCACGATGAGCCGCTCGTTCTCTTCCCCCAGCCCGATGGCGTCCATGAGCACCCCCATGACATCCGTCTTGGTGACGATTCCCACGGGACGCCCCTCCTTCATCACGGGCAGCGAGCTGATCTCGTTTTCGCGAATCACAAGGGCGGCGTCTTCCACCGGGGTCCCCGGTGTCACGGTGATCACGTTTTTCACCATGATCATCCCCACCGTCACCTGGTCCAGGAGGTAATTGAGTTCATGGGTGCTGAAGGTGGTTGCCGGCGAGGCCAGGTTGGCCTTGACGTCCCTGTCCGACAGGATCCCTTTGAGATTGCCCGCATCATCAAGAACGACCAGGTGCTCGATATGATGTTCCTTAAGCAGGTCCATCGCCTGTTTGATGGTGGTTTCAGGCTTAACCGTAATCAGGTTGGTGTGCATGATTCTGCCAACGTACATAATAACTGCTCCCTCGTGATAAAGAATGGATTTTCAAGGAAACACGCCCGCGCCATTCCTAAAAGGCGCGCATCCTCTCCAAGCCTGCCATTGCTGATCTACACATCAATATAAGTAATACAAATCTTATTTTTAATCTACTAAAACCAAACAAATCGAGTCAACAGACCGTCATCATGGAAAAATACGGACAACGGCGCCTGCATCCCCCGAGAGCATTGACAACAGGTTCCCGAGGCCATCCGTTTCACGGATGATAGGGAATCATAATTCCCGTTTTTTCAAGCCTATGCCATGCCCATGGACCTGTCAAGTAAAACTCTGTAAATACAAAAGAAACCACCTGAAATACTTAAGGATATTCTCACCAGAAACTCCGATGTTTCACGTAATTGCAATTGACTTTTACGCAAAGGTTATATTATGAAAAAAGATTACTGACTCGTCCCCACAATATCTCTCATTAAGAAAATACAAGGGTGACGATTTGGTGTTGTTTTGCAAATTTAATTCGGTTTTTCACTCAATTCCAATCAAAAGGGAGACTCATGAAACGGTTTCGTATTTCTTTAACCGCTACGGTATTGTCGGTATTGTTCGCGCTGTGTCTCACAGCTGGCCAGGTCTTTGCGGCTGACACCATCAAGCTCGGAGTCGCAGGCGCTCACAGTGGGGACCTCGCCTCCTACGGTCTTCCCACAGTCAACGCCGCCCGCTTTGTTGTCGCCGATATCAACGCCGCAGGTGGCGTCCTCGGAAAGCAGGTTGAGCTGATCACCGAAGACGACGTCTGCAAGCCCGAAGTGGCCGCAAGTACCGCCACCAAACTTGTCACCAGCAACGTGGATATCGTCCTCGGCCACATCTGCAGCGGCGCCACCAAGGCAGCCCTGGGCATCTACAACGGTGCCGGTCTTGTCTGCATCTCCCCGTCCGCCACCGCTCCGGACCTCACCGTAAGCGGCGACTACCCCAACTTCTTCCGTACCATCGCCCATGACAAGGTCCAGGCCGAACTCCAGGTCAAATTCGTCATCGAAACCCTGGGCGCCAAAAAAATCGCCATCCTCCACGACAAGGGCGACTACGGCAAAGGCGCGGCCCTGCTGGCCAAAGAATTTGTGGAGGCCAGCCCCAAGGCCGAGGTGGTTCTCTTTGAAGGCGTCACCTCCGGGTCGGTCAGCTTCGGCCCCATTGTCCAGAAGGTGAAGCGCTCCCGCGCCGATGTTGTCATCTGGGGCGGCTACCACTCCGACGCCTCCAAGATCATCCGCCAGATGAACAAAAAGAAGGTAAAATCCCTGTTTGTGGGCGCCGACGGCCTCAAGGACGAGACCTTCATCAAGGTGGCCGGTAAAGATGCCGAAGGCGTCTACGTTTCCGGCCCCATGGACTACTCCAAGAACCCCCTTGCCATCAAAGCCAAGGAGCAGCACCTGAAGGCCTTCGGCGAAGACCCCGGTGCCTTCTACCTGGAAGCGTACGCCGCCACCCTGGCCATCCTCAATGCCGTTGAAAAAGCCGGTTCCACGGACTACGACGCCATCGTCAAGGCCCTGAGAACCGAAGATGTGGACACCCCCCTGGGCAAGATCCGTTTCGACGAAAAGGGCGACCCCATCGGCGTGGGCTTCACCATGTACCGGGTTCAGGGCGGCAAATTTGTCGAGCTGAACTAAGACCGGCCCCTAATGCCTGACCGCAACATCAAACAGGGGCGGGCCCGTAAAGGGACCGCCCCGAAAGCAGGACCGGCCACGTTAGGGCCGTTGGAGACGGACATATGGATCTGGAGTATTTTCTGGAACTCTTTCTGGGAGGCCTGGTGAAGGGCAGTATCTACGCCCTCATCGCCCTGGGGTACACCATGGTGTACGGCATCATCGAATTGATCAACTTTGCCCACGGCGAAATCTACATGCTGGGGGCCTACACCGCCCTTATCGTCGCCAGCGTCCTGACGGTCCTGGGCTTTCCGCACCTGGCCATCGTTATCATGGCGGGGCTGGCGGCCATCATCTGGGCCTCCGCCTACGGCTTCACCGTGGAAAAGGTGGCCTACAAGCCCCTGAGGAAAGCCCCAAGGCTCTCCCCCCTCATCAGCGCCATCGGTATGTCCATCTTTCTCCAGAACTACGTGCTTCTGGCCCAGACCGACAAGTTTCTCCCCTTTCCCGAACTGATTCCTGAATTCGACTTCTGGGAACCCTACTCCCATATCATCGGGTCCCCCTCCCTTGTGATCCTCATCTCCACCGTGGTGATCATGATGCTTCTGACCTACATCATCAAATACACCACCATGGGCAAGGCCATGAGGGCCACGGCCCAGGACCGCACCATGGCCATGCTGGTGGGCATCTCCGTGAACAAGGTGATCTCCTTTACCTTTGTTATCGGCTCCAGCCTGGCCGCCATCGGCGGTGTGCTGGTGGCCTCCCAGATGGGACAGATCAACTTTTACATCGGTTTCATGGCGGGCATCAAAGCCTTCACCGCAGCCGTCCTCGGAGGCATCGGCAGCATCCCCGGAGCCGTGCTCGGGGGGCTTGTCCTCGGCATGACCGAGAGCCTGGCCACCGGCTACATCTCCAGCGATTATGAAGATGTCTTCGCCTTTGCCCTGCTGGTCCTGATTCTCATCTTCAGGCCTGCCGGTCTCCTCGGGCGCAACACCACCCAGAAGGTTTGATCGGGTGCGGCTCGCCCCCGGTCGGGCCGTCCTTCGGAACCGCAACCATGGATACAGGACCCAGGATGTTCAAGTTATCTGAAATAAAAAAATCGTTTGTCGTCGCCCTCTGGTTTATCTTTCTCACCTTTCCCATCATGGTGATCAAGGTAAACACCATTGAAAACGCCATCACCTGGCGATGGCGCAACATGTTCATGATCGGTATCGGGAGCTTTGTGGTCTCCCTGATTTGGCGCTACCTCCAGGAAAGCCAGGCCGCCGGCAAGAGCCCCCTCTCCCTGCTCACCGGCAACCGCCTTGCAAAGCGCATGGCAAAGGCCCCCCTCTCGGACCGCCCCACGAAGGACGGAGTCATCCGGGAGTCCAACCCCATGATCCAGCGCACCTTCTACGGGCTCCTGGTGGTGGCGGCCCTCCTCTTTCCCTTTGTGAACCAGTACCAGACCACCATCCTCACCACGGCCCTCATGTACGTGATCCTGGGCCTCGGCCTCAACATCGCCGTGGGCCTGGCTGGGCTCCTTCACCTGGGGTACGTGGCTTTTTACGCGGTGGGAGCCTACACCTACGCCCTTTTGAACATGCACTTCGGCATCGGCTTCTGGGCCGCCCTTCCCCTGGGCGGGATCCTGGCCACCGTCTTCGGCATCGCCCTGGGCATCCCGGTACTGCGCCTGCGGGGAGACTACCTGGCCATCGTCACCCTGGGCTTCGGGGAGATGACCCGCATCACCCTGGAAAACTGGGACGCCCTCACCCACGGCCCCAGCGGCATCGCCCAGATCCCCAAACCCGGCCTTTTGGGCATGGAGCTCACCACCCAGCAGGGCATCATGTACGTCTACTACCTGGCCGTGGGCCTGGCCGCCCTGACGGTCTTTGCCACCTACAGGCTCCAGAACTCCCGCATCGGCAGGGCGCTCATGGCCATGCGCGAAGACGAGATCGCCTCCCAGGCCATGGGCATCAACATCACCCGCACCAAGCTCACCGCCTTTGCCTTAAGCGCCTTTTTCGCGGGAATGGCCGGGGTTCTGTTTGCCGCCAAGACAGGCTTCATCAACCCCCAGAGCTTCACCTTCATGGAGTCTGCCATCATCCTGTCCATCGTGGTCCTGGGGGGCATGGGGTCCATTCTGGGGGTCATCATCGGCGCCCTGATCCTCATCCTCCTGCCCGAGTACCTGCGGGAGGTGGGCAACTACCGCATGCTGCTCTTCGGCGCCAGCATGGTGGTGATGATGATCTTCCGCCCCCAGGGAATCATCGCCAACGTACGCAAGATTTACAAGATCGACAGGGGAGGACGGAACTAGCATGGCCACCGAAAAAATACTGGACGTCAAACAGCTCACCATGGACTTCGGAGGCCTCCGCGCCCTGAACCATGTGGACCTGACCATCGAAAAAGGCGAAATCGTCGCCCTCATCGGCCCCAACGGGGCGGGGAAGACCACCTTCTTCAACTGCGTGACGGGCATCTACACACCCACCGGCGGAGACGTGTTCCTGGGGGACGGCACCCGTCACCCCACCCGCATCAACGGCATCAAGCCCAACCGCATTGCCGCCCTCGGCATGACCCGGACCTTCCAGAACATCCGTCTCTTCCAGAACATGACGGTGCTGGAAAACGTCATGATCGGACGGCATATCCGGACCCGGTCCGGCATCTTCAGCGCCCTGACCCGAACCCCTTCGGCCCGCCGGGAAGAAAAACAGATCACCGACGACGCCTACGGGCTCCTTGAAAAGGTGGACCTGGCGGATTGGGCCGATGAGTTTGCCAAAAACCTGCCCTACGGAGCCCAGCGGCGCCTGGAGATTGCCCGGGCCATGGCCACGGACCCCGTCCTTCTGCTCCTGGACGAGCCCGCCGCCGGCATGAACCCCCAGGAGACCCAGGAGCTCGACACCCTGATCCGAAAAATCCGGGATGAAGAGGAGATCACCATCCTCCTCATCGAGCACGACATGAAGCTGGTCATGAACCTCTCCGAACGCATCTACGTCATGGACTACGGAAGCAGGATCGCCACCGGCACCCCCATGGAGATCAAGAACAACCCCGCCGTTATCAAGGCATATCTCGGAGAAGAGGTGGTCGATGCTTAAGATCAGCAACATCAACACGTTTTACGGAAACATCCAGGCCTTGAAGGACCTCTCCATCGAGATCAACGAGGGAGAAATCATCACCCTCATCGGCGCCAACGGGGCCGGCAAGACCACCACCCTCATGTCCATCTCCGGTGTGGTGCCCCCCCGATCCGGGGAGATTACCTTTGACGGGGTCCCCATCCACGCCATGAGCCCGGAAAAAATCGTCAAGATGGGCCTCTGCCAGGTGCCCGAAGGGCGACGCATCTTCCCCCAGCTGAGCATCCTGGAAAACCTCGACATGGGCGCTTATCTCCGGGAGGACAAAACCGGGGTCCGGCAGGACCTTGAGTACGTCATGGACCTCTTCCCCATCCTCAAGGAGCGGCGCCACCAGGCAGGCGGCACCCTTTCGGGGGGCGAACAGCAGATGCTGGCCATCTCACGGGCCCTCATGGCCCGGCCGCGCCTCCTGCTGCTGGACGAGCCTTCCCTGGGCCTGGCTCCCCTGATCATCCGCCAGATCTTTGACATCATCACCCGCATCAACAAAGAGAGCGGCACCACCATCTTCCTTGTGGAACAGAACGCCAACCTGGCCCTGAAATCTGCCCACCGCGGCTATGTCATGGAAAACGGCGCCGTGACCCTTTCGGACACCGCTGAAAACCTCCTGGCCAATGAAGAGGTAAAAAAGGCGTACCTCGGTATCTGATACGCCTTCCCCCCTCCTTTAAAAAATACGAAGGGGCGTCTCCACCGTGCTTGCCGGTGGAAACGCCCCTTTGGTTTGTTCTTCCATACCTCTCCTCCGCTACTGGATGGACACCACCTCTTTCACTGCGATGACATGATCGATCTGGGCCCTGGAGGCCTCATTGAGGGCCAGGAACCGCACCTTGCACAGGCGCTTGCTTGATTTTCCAGGCCCCCGCTCATCCAAAGGGGTATCCGAGATCACTTTAAAGGGAAGGTTGTCCGCCAGGAACCCCCGACCCGTCACCACGATTTCCGCGCTTGAGAGGAGCCCCTGCTCCAGGGGCGGCTCGCCGAAATAAAAAAAGCTCATGGATTCATGACTGATGGAGAGCACCTGACAAATCTGAGGTGCCTTTTCAGGAATCACCGCGTACACGCCGTCGGAAAGCCACGCCAACCCGCGGGGCGCCCTTTTGTCACACAGCTCACCCTGAAGTGCTTTTTCAGCTTTCTGACGCATGAGGCATCGATGGCACATGGTGACATCCAGACGACGTTCCTTTTGCTCCAACATAATAGACCTCCATGATCTGTACATTACTGATTTCAGGTGAGATGAGGCGAAGATCGCTGAAGTGTCAAACCCGGCCGATCCGCTGAGGAGGTTGCAAAAATCACTGTTGACAGGAGTCTTCGGGTATCAGAGGATGGGATTTTCCGAACAGACCGCGTTCTTTGCCGTAACGTGTGTTTACTTCGACGTGGGGTCCATAATATTTTGGAGGTGATGCTTTGTCTATAGATACACCTTATCATTTTCATGGGCATTCCCCCCGAAGGAACGTTGCATCATACAAAATCCCGGGACAATCCCACGTACCTGCCCCTTTTTTATCCAGGAGAAACCCCCAGGGTTTCTGTTTTCATGTGGGAACAATCAGGAAAAAGCCCCGGAAAAAGCGATATGGGCCGCAACCTGACTCCATTGCCCGGATTCAGGCCCCGAGCACCCCTGACGCCAACCCATGAAAGGGCCCCTGCCATGCGTATCGTTTCCGACAACTTTCAGCTTATCAACCCGATGCTCCAGGATGCTGTGGCCCGAAAAGACACCTCGGCCATGGAAGCCGTCATCCATGGGCTCCTGTCCACCGGGGCCCACGCCATCGACCTGAACATCGGCCCCCTGGCCAGGCGCAACCCTGCGGTGGTTCCCTACCTCATCGATGTGCTGCGGGGCATCACGCCGTTGCCCCTGTTCATCGACTCCCCCCATGCGGAGCCCGCGCGCCAGGCCCTGGAGACGGGCCACCCGGACATCCACATCAACGGGTTTTCCCTCCAGCCCCACCGCCTGGCCGCGTTTCTCCCCCTGATGGCCCGGCATGAACAGGCCCGTTTTGTGGGATACCTGCTCACGGAAACCGGGGCGGTCCCCACAGAACCCGACGGACGGCTCCATGTGGCAGCCCACCTCTTCACGGCCGTTGCCGAGGCAGGCACAGACCTCCTGGACCGGCTCATCGTGGACCCGGTGGTAGTGCCCCTGCTCTGGGACGAAGGGGCATTCCAGGCCCTGGAGGTGATCCGCACCCTGCGAGCCCTTGAGGAACTTGCCGGACGGCCCGTCCAAAGCATGGCCGGGCTCTCCAACCTCACCAGCGGCAAGGTTCCCGTGGACAAGCGCAAAACCATGGAACACACCTACATCCCCCTGCTGGCCGAAGCCGGGCTGGATTACATCCTCATGAACACCAACCGGAAGGAAAGCGTTCGCGCGGTCCACGCCGCCGACCTCCTCACCGGCGGCCTCCCCTTCTCCTGGGAAGCCCTGAAATAAAAAAACGCCGTGGAGCCTTTCTCCACGGCGTTTTTTATGTGTGTCAAACAGTCTTGCCCTTTACGGCTCGGTGGGCTCTTCATCCCCATCGTCGCAGCCAGGCTCGGAGAGATCCTTCAGGCGCAGGACAATGTCGGCCACGGTGGCTCCTTTGCCCTTGGGGTGCACCAGCATGGGGTTGATATCCAGCTCCCGGATCTCCGGGTGATCGGTCACCATCCGCGCCACCCGGGCCAGGCATTTTTCGATCTCCTCGATATCGGCAACGGGCTTGCCCCTGAACCCGGTGAGCAGGGGATAGGCCCGAATGCTCTTGATCATGCGACGCGCCGTGTTGCGACCAAAGGGGGCCACACGAAAGACCACGTCCTTGAAGAGCTCCACAAAGATCCCGCCGAAACCAAACATCACCATGGGGCCGAACTGCTCATCCTGCTTGGTACCGATGATCACCTCTTCCCCTGCCATGGCCATCTGCTGAACCAGGACCCCCCGAATGCGGGCGTCTTCCTTGTAGGCTTCGGCACACGCAAGGATATCGGCGTAGGCGGCCTCCACCTCGGCGGGCTCGCGGATCCCCACCCGGACCCCTTTGGCGTCGGATTTATGGATGATATCGGGTGAAACAATCTTCATCACCACGGGGTACCCGATGCGCCGAGCGATGTCCACGGCCTCCGACGACGAGGTGGCGATCTCCATATCCAGGGTCCTGAGTCCGTAGCATTGAAGGATACTGCTCCCCTCGTACTCGCCCAGGAGGGTATCTCCGTTGTCCAGGTGCCCCCGGATAAGGGCCCGGGCCCGCTCCTCATCGACCTCCAGCTTGTACTGGGGAAGGACCCGCCGACTCAGCCAGCAATGGGCAAGATAAAGCTTTCCCAGCACCTTGGCCGCGTTTTCGGGGAAATCGTACACCGGCACCCCGGCCTTCTGGAGGATCTTCACCCCGGGGGAGACGTCCACGACCCCCATAAAGGCACAGGTGATGGGTTTCAAGGTCCGACGCGAAATCTCGGAGATGGCCGTGGCCGTGCCGATGGCATCGGTCATGGACTGGGGGGTCAGGATGATGAGGGCGCCGTCCACCCCTTCGTCGCTGATCACCGTGGTCAAGGCGTTTTCGTAACGGTCCCGGGCGGCGTCCCCGATGACGTCCACCGGGTTGTTGAAGTTGGCCGTGGGTGGCAGGTGGCGCTTGAGTTCTTCCACGGTCTCTTCGCTGAACACGGCAAGGTTCATGCCCGCGTTTTCCGTCATGTCCGTGGCGATGATCCCCGGCCCCCCCGCATTGGTGACGATGGCGATGTTCCGCCCGGTGGGGTACTTCCTCGGAGAGAACCCCTGGGCCAGGTCAAACAGCTCGTTCACCGACTCGCAGCGGATGATGCCGGCTTCTGCAAACAGCGCGTCGTATACCGCGTCCGTTCCGGCCAAAGAGCCGGTATGGGACGCCGCGGCGGCTGCACCGGCCACCGAGCGCCCGGACTTGATCACCAGCACAGGGGTGGGGTTGTCCCCTGAGGTGATCTCCTTGGCCACGTCGATGAACTCCTTGCCCTTGCGCCCGAGCTCCTCCATATAAATCATGATCACGTGGGTCTCCGGATCGGCGTGGTAATACCGAAGCAGGTCCAGCTCATCCACGTCGGCCTTGTTTCCGATGGAGACAAACTTGGAGAAGCCGAAGCCGCGATCCGCCGCAAAGTCAAGGACCGCCGTGCAGAGGGCCCCGCTCTGGGAGATAAAGGAGATGTTGCCTTTGGAGGGCATGCGCGCAGAGAAGCTGGCGTTAAGAGACACGGTGGGCGACGGGTTGATCACCCCCAGGCAGTTGGGCCCCACGATGCGGATCCCCGCCTCCTTGCAGATGACCTTGATCTTCTCCTCGATCTCCAGGCCTTCCCCCCCGACTTCCTTGAAGCCCGCCGAAATGATCACCACCCCTTTGACTTTTTTGATCACGCACTGCTCAATGGCCTTCAGGGCAGCCGGCGGGGGCAGGATGATCAGGGCCAGGTCGATGGGGTCGGGGATGGAGAGGATCGACTCGTAGCAGCGAACGCTCAGGATGGATTTGGCTTTGGGGTTCACCGGGTAGAGGGTGCCTTGGAACCCCCCGTGCAGGATATTGCTGAAGATGTCGTGGCCCACCTTTCCCTTGGTGGTAGACGTGCCGAGAACGGCAATGGATTGAGGTGAAAAGATGGCGTCCAGACTGTGTCCCATGGGTCGACCTCCTTGGCTGTGGGTTGATGTCAAATCGGCAGAAACCTTTGAGCATCAAAGCAACGACAACCACCTAGGCATTCCGGCCCCTTTCCCTTCCGGCGCAGGACAAAAAAACACCTTGCAGGTGGCGAGAAAACAAGGAAACGCAAAATCTTCGTTTGCAGTAAACCCCATTTTGAAGGATCATGTCAAACAGTTCCCCTTCAAGGGACTCCGAACACACGAAAAAAACAAAAACGGAGCTGCCCTGAAGCGGCTCCGTCCCCTTTTTTCGTCAACATCCCGTCAACATATAAAAAAACTACCAGCTCCACCCCACGGAGAGCTGGGCCGCATACCGACGGTCCTCTTTCTGGCCTCCGGTGACACCGACCTCCTCTCCGTAGGTGGCCGCATCAAGCCGCAAAAAGGAAACATCCACGGTCACCCCGGCTGTGTAATACCCCTGGGAAAGCCCGGCCCGGAGGGTCAGCAGAATGGGAAATACGAGTTCGGCCCCCATGTGAAGCTTCTTCTCCGTGGAACCGTCTCCGGTGAGGTTGTCCGTGATGTCGTGGTAATCAAAGGCCTCGGTAAGGGAAAACCCGAAAAACCGCTGGGTAAAGGCAACCCCTGCATTGAACTGAGACTCCTGGTCCCGGGCCTCGCCGAAATCCATCTCCCGGAGGTTGATGCCCGCAACGCCCAGGCTGACGTCGGTCACCCCTTCAATCTCCCTGCGCCAGATCATACCCAGGTCAAAGGAGGCATCACTCCCGTCCACCTGGTCGTCGTCAAGGGTGTCCTCAAAATCTCCGTCGGCTATATCCAGGGCCGTATAGGTCTCCATGATGCTGCTGCGGTTCAAGGCCGTCACGCCCACCCCGAGGCTCAGGCCCGGCACATGGGGAAGCTCATAGCCCGCACCGGCCTTGCCACCGTAATCGATATCGGAGACGATTCGGAGCTCCGGATAGACCGGGTTGCGAATGGTCAAATCCGCCGCGGCCCTGCCAATCCCTGCCACCATCACGCCCACGCTGCCCAGGCGAAACCCCGCATGAATATCCGCCCCCAGGGTGATGTGATGGTTCTCCCCCACGTACTTTCGCAACAATTCGGTGACCTCGATGACATCGTCCTGATCGATGTCGTCGTAATCGCTGTACAGGTCAAAGGTATCCTCGGAGGCGACCACCATGGGGTTGAGGATCCCCAGGCTTCCTCCCCGGAGCCTGCTCAGGCCGGCGGGGTTGTAGTCCAAAGCGTTCCGGTCGTCGGCCACGGCCGTAAAGGCCCCGCCCATGCCCAGGGGCCGCACGCCCATGAGAACCGACCGATACGGCTCGCACCTTCCGGTGGCCGCTGGAAAAAGAAGCAGGACAGCAACAAGAAGGTATCGTACTGTGTACACAGGGTTTCCCATGGGTCTCTCCGTGTGCATGCCGGTTTCGGGGTCTACTCCCCCAGGGTGTTGACATAGTCGATCAACTCGATAAAGGAGACATCCCCGTCTCCGCCTGTATCGATCTCTCCAAGGAACGCCTCGAACTCCCTTCCCAGAACGTTTCCCGGCCCAAGGGCCGCTGCGGCCAGTGAGACAAAGCCGACATCCCGGTTAATCTGCGCAAGCTCCTCCGGCGTGATACGCAAGGTGACAAAGTCCCCGGCAACCAGCCCCCTGGCCTCTTTTATCCAGGCCTCGGTGAGTCCCACGAAATCGGGGGGCGTAAAGCGGTCCCCGAAGTTGCGGCAAAAAATCTGGCCGAGGATCAGCACCGCATCGGTGAGCCCGTAGATCCCCAGCTTGGCCTTGCCGTAGTCGCTCAAACCGGATGTCCCCCCAGAAGACCCAATGAGCGCGGTGATGGCCTGATCCATAATCGAGAGCTTCGCACCGATCTCGGAACAGGCCAGAAGCCCCACGTCTCCTTGGCCCAGCATCCTGCCGAACTGATCGATGGTGCCGCCGCCATCAGCCGCACCGCTGTATATCGCTATACTGTCGACGCCTGCCTTTCCCGCGTAGGCCGTGGAGAGAGTCTCCAGCACCTCCCCGGTCTGCTCCAGACCAGTAAGAATGGCGATGGCCGTGTCATAGTCGCCGTCGTCAACGGCAATCCTGGCATCTTCGAGACGGGCCTCGTAGCTGTCGCCGTCATCGCAGCCCGTGCCAAGGAATGCCAGAAACAGGGCACAGGCCAGAACTGCCGCGAGAGCCCCCACAACGCATGAACCGAAACGGTTTGATTGCATCGTCCCTCCCGTGACTCAAATCCTGCCGGGTTGCAACGCATCACGGGGCGAATTCCAGAACCCACCGCCGGTCATGCGCCGAAATGTCTGTGTATGTAAGTCTTATAAGGTAAAGGGGCATGAAACCCAGTCCGCAGGTATTGGGGATCCCTGCTCAGGACGCAGGCTGCCACGGGCCGGGGAAACAGGCCCAGGTGGAGACTCGGGACGCTCATGATAAAGGGGAGGTCGAATCGGTTGATTCTCAGGGGAGGTGTCGCATGCTGTATCGCATGTCCGTGTTTTTCATTATCGGGGAGAAGGGCCGTAAAGGCAAGGTTTTCCATGACGATGACGCCTGCCTCTCACAACCCCATGGGAGGGAGACCGCAGAAACGCCCTTGGTTCCATCCGCGCGCTTTCCTGTTCTCCGAAAAACGCGCGGATGTATATTAACGTATTCTTATATGGTGGACCACCTTGCTCGGTATGCGTTCTTACCAGCTCCAGCCCATGGAGATCTGGGCCACATACCGTCGGTCCTCTTTCTGCCCGGCGTAGGCCCCCATCTCTTCTCCGTAGGTGGCCACATCAACACGCAGCACCTTGAAATCCAGGGTGGCACCGGCCGTGTAGTACCCCTGGGAGAGACCGCCCCTTAAGGCCAGGAGCATGGGGAACTTCAACTCAGCCCCCATATGAAGTTTCTTCTCCGTGGAGTCGTCTTCGGCGAGGTTGTCTGTGATGTCGTGGTAGTCAAAGGCCTCGGTCAGGGTGCACCCGAAAAAACTCTGGGTAAAGGCCACCCCGGCGTTGTACTGGGTTTTCTGGTCCCGTGCCTCCCCAAAGTCCATCTCCTTGATGTTGATTCCCGCAAGACCAAGGCTCACACGGGTCAACCCTTCAATTTCGCTGCTCCAGATCATGCCCAGGTCAAAGGAGGCATCGTTGCCGTCCTTCTGGTCGTCTTCCAGGGTATCTTCAAAATCATCGTCTGCAATGTCCACGGCCGTGTACACCTCGTCGATGCTTTTCCGGCTCAGGGCCTTCACCCCCACGCCGATACTCAGCCCCGGTACCATGGCCAGTTCATAGCCAATCCCCACCTGGCCGCCGTAGTCGATGTCCGAGGTAAGGTGCAGTTCCGGGTAGGTGGGGTTTCGAATGGCCATGTCCGCATAACCCCGGCCGACGCCCGCCACCATCACTCCGGCGTTGCCCATGCGAAACCCCGCATACAGGTCGGCAGCCAGTTTCACGTGGTGGTTCTCCCCCACGTATTTCCTCAGCAGCTCGGTCACTTCAGCCGTGTCGTTCTCATCGATGTCGTCAAAATCATTGTAGAGGTCATAGCTGTCCTCGGAAGCCTCCACCAGGGGGTTGAGGATGCCCATGCCGAAATTCCGTGCCCGGCTCAGCCCTGCCGGGTTGTAGTCGATGGCGTTTTGATCATCGGCCACGGCGGTAAAAGCACCGCCCATGCCCAGGGGGCGCGCGCCCATGTTCATGGAGCGGTAGGGTTCGGTCCAGCCCGAGGAGGCCAGAAGAAGAACAGCTGCCACCAAAATAGACATTTTTCCATACATCTTTAAAACCATCATCATCTCCGTTGTGCCTGGGGCCCTTATTAAATCGTGTTGAGGTACGTCACAAATTCCGTTGCGCTGACATAGCCGTCGCTGCTGGTGTCGATCTCTTTCAAAAACGCATCAAACTCTTCGCCCAGGTCGTTGTTCTCAATGCCGGTGCCCAGGGCCGTAATCCCTGCTTCAACGGCATCTAAGTCCCCGTTGATCAGAACCATGGGATCCACACCGTCCCCCAGGGCCAGACCTGTGATGTCCGCTTCGACAAATCCCCCCCCCAGGGCCCGGATGGCCTCTTCGGTGAGGGTCACATCTTTGTCGCCATCCTTTGACGAGATCATTTTTCCCATCACCAGCACAATGTCGGTGAATCCGTAGATGGCAAGCTTGACCTTGCCGTCGTCATCGAGGTTGGCCGCCACACCTCCCACGGAGTCCAGGAGGATGGACTTGGCAAGGTCGATTTCAGAAAGCTTGGTTGATATGTCCGCAGCAGTGAGGATGTCGTCCTCTCCGGTCCCCAGCATTTTGCCGATGAGATCGATGCTCCCGTCCCCCGAGCCCCCGTCGTCCACCTGCTTCAGAATTTCAAAGGTGTCGATGCCTGCGAGCCCCGCATGGGCGGATGCCAGGACCTGGAGAACATCGGTCCCCACCATTCCGTCCAGCAGAGAGATCGCTTTGCTGTAATTGCCGCCGTCAATGGCCATCCGCGCCTCTTCCAGCTTCGATTCATGGCTCGACTCATCATCACACCCCACGGTGAAGGCACAAAAAAACAATAGACAGAAAAGCACCATTGCCACGCGCAACGGTGCCGCCGATTTACCGATGTTCACAGAATTCATAGTTCCCCTCAATAACGACTCAAAACGGTTCAACACCTGGGTGGCCCAAAGCAGGCGACACCCGCTGCATCGTCACACAACAGCGACCCGAAGACGCTGTTCAGCCCGCCCAGCGACGCTACCCACCGGGGAACAGACCTGTTTGCTGACGATATATTTCCTATTCGTCACACCAAGGAGCATTCTTTAGATATAGGATGACTTAAAATCAGATTTTAAACTAGGGACAGACAACAAGGTGGGCAAATCATGGAAAGGAAAATGGCGGCTCAGCACAAAAAAAAGCCCCGCATGTTTCCATGCGGGGCCCGGATAAACTACGGTCAGGTATGGGGCTCAGTATTGCGGAGGCTCAAGGCCTCTCAGCCCAAGCATCGTCTCCAGGGATGCCACCCGTTCGTCCATCTCAATGAGGTAGGTCTCAAGCATATCGATATACTCTGCAAGCTTGCGTGATATGTGATATTCTTCTTCCTTGGAAGCCAGACGATTCATCCGATCCTCCATCGCCTTTCGTTCTCTTTGGTCCAAACCGGGCATCTCTTCCTCCCCCCTTACCTTTTAAAACGATTAAACCTCTGCCGACATGCAAATTACCACTCACCTCGCATCATATGAGATATTGAACGTCCCGTATATAAGTTAATACCATTAAAAATCCGGGAGAATTCCCCACGTCTCCCCGGGACCGTCAACACCAAAGAATTGCAGACATATCATGACAATCATCCATCGTTCCCTCAGCTTGACTCTTGTGGTAAAACAACCTGCCAGACAACATACCGACACAGAAGCATATAGAGTCATATCCTTCTGCATCCATAGAAATGTAAAACGTCATCGATGCTTAGACACCGCTCCCCCGGCGCCCACCCGGATATTCCTGTGGACCTTTGCCCTGTGCCTGCACTATGATGTGCCCAACAAATGAACCACCTGCGGGGAGAATTATGCCGTTTATCGCCGATCTTCATATTCATTCTAAGTACTCACGGGCCACATCACGGGACCTTGACCTTGAAACCCTATACCGCCACGCCCGCCTCAAGGGCATCGACCTTCTCGGCACCGGTGATTTCACGCACCCGGCCTGGATGGCCGACATCGAGGAGAAACTTGTCCCCACCGGTGGCGGCCTTTTTACCTTAAGGCCCGACCTGGCCGAGGCATCCGCCGAGGGCCTGTCCCCTTCTGTTTCCGGGGAGCTCCACTACATGCTCTCCGCTGAGATCAGCTGCATCTACAAAAAAGACGGGGCCACCCGAAAAAACCACAACCTCGTTTTTTTCCCGAGCATCGACTCGGCCAAAGCCTTCAACAAAAAACTCGACGCCATCGGAAACATCACCTCGGACGGCCGACCGATCCTGGGCCTCGACGCCCGAGACCTCCTGGAAATCGTCCTTGAAACCGACGATTCCGGCGTCCTCATCCCTGCCCACATCTGGACCCCCTGGTTCTCTATGCTGGGGTCCAAATCCGGCTTTGACTCGGTGTCGGCCTGTTTCGGAGACCTGAGCGATCACATCTTTGCCGGTGAAACCGGCCTCTCCTCGGACCCACCCATGAACCGCCGAGTCTCCATGCTGGACGGCATCACCCTCATCTCCAACTCCGATGCCCATTCACCGGCCAAGCTGGCCCGGGAGGCCAACCTTTTTGACACGGAGCTCTCCTACGACGCCATCTTCCATGCCCTGAAGACCGAAGGAAACCCCGGCTTTGAGGGGACCCTGGAATTTTTCCCCGAAGAGGGAAAGTACCACATGGACGGCCACCGCAAATGCGGGGTAAGCCTGGATCCCCAGGAGTCGGTGGCCCTGGGAGACCTGTGCCCGGTATGCGGCAAACCCCTGACCCTGGGCGTGCTGCACCGGGTCCTCGCGCTGGCCGACCGGTCCGAAGAGGAGGCGGAGACCGTTTCCCCCCGCTACCCTGGGTTTGAGAGCCTCATTCCTTTGGAGGAAATTCTCTCGGAGATCTTCTCCGTGGGCCCAAAATCCAAAAAGGTCCAGACACAGCTCTCGGGCCTCATCACCAAGCTGGGCCCTGAGCTTGCCATTCTGCGGGATCGCTCCCGCGACGAGCTTTCCGAATCAGGTATTCCCCTCCTCGGCGAGGCCATCATGCGTGTCCGCCAGCGCCGGGTGGTACTCGAAGGCGGATTCGACGGGGAGTACGGGGTGGTCAAAGTCTTTTCAGAAGACGACAAGGCCGAGCTTCCCGGCCAGACACTTCTCTTTCAGGTCCCCAAAGCGCCCCCTGCGGATCGCATTCGCGATGCAGGGCCATCTGAGAAACCGGTGCCACCGGCCGTAAAAAAAAACGACACCGTTCCTGAGCCTCCAGCACCTCCCGCCAAAGGGCTAAACGCCTTGCAGGATGAAGCCGTGAACCATCCCCCGGGCCCCCTTCTCATCGTGGCAGGGCCGGGGACAGGCAAAACCCACACCATCACCCGGCGCATCGCACGCCTGGTTGAAAACGGCATCGACCCGGCCTCCATCCTTGCCATCACCTTTACCAACCGCGCCGCCGAGGAGATGGCCGAGCGCCTCCGGGGACACATTGGCCACAGCATCCCCCTGGCCTGTACCTTCCACGCCCTGGCCCTGGACCTGTTGAACCAACGGGAAAAAACACCCGTGGCCATCGCCGACGACACCGCCAGGAACCGGCTGCTGAAGGAGGCGCTCCTTGTCTCTCTGTCTGCGGAAGAGCGCAAGGCCATGCGTCCCGGCCACCTGAGTCGACTCATCGAACGGGCGCGCCAGCAGCTCATCTCACCGGACGACGACCTCTCCAGAATCACGGAGATCCATGCAGATCTTTTCCGGCGCTGCTACAGCGCCTACGAACAGCTCCTGAAGCGAAACGGCCTCATGGATTTCGAAGGCCTGATTTTCCGACTTGTCCGGACACTGGAAGAAGACACCGACTTCCGATGCGAGCTCACCCGGCGGTTTGCGCATATCTTCATCGACGAATACCAGGACCTGAACCATGCCCAGTATCGCCTCACCCAGCTGCTGGCCCCCCAAGGCCACGCCATCTGCGTCATCGGTGACCCGGACCAGGCCATTTACGGATTCCGGGGCTCTTCGGCCCACTACTTCCACCGGTTCCTTTCGGATCAGCCCGACGCAACCCGGATCACCCTGACCCAGAACTACCGATCCAGCAAAACCATCCTGGCGGCATCGGGGAGTATCCTGGGACAACAAGTCGTCTACATCGACGGCGCCAGGCACATCACCATCCTCCCCTGCCGCAGCGGCGAGGAGGAGGCCGTTGCCATCGGAAAACAGGTCGAACAGCTCATCGGGGGCATGGGATTCCACTCCATGGATTTCGGCGGGGCCACCTACAACGACACAGACCTGAGTTTCGGAGACATGGCGATCCTCACCCGCACCCATGCCCACGGCGTGGAAATCGCTGCCAAGCTTACGGCGGCGGGAATCCCCTGTGCCGTCACAGCCAAAGGAGGCGCCTTCGACCACCCCGTCATGCATCGCTTCATCGCCGCCGTGAAGCTTGCCACGGACTGCGGAAGCCTCATGGATCTGGAGACCGCTCTTCCCCTGTTCACCGACAAGGCCGTGACCTTCCCCCTCTACCCCCCTGTCTCCAAGGACGGAACGCAGCTGAGCATGGCAGATCTCATCGCCAACCCTTACCTGCTCACCGACACCTGGTGCAGCGACCGGGAGGCGATGGTGGACGCCCTGGGAGCGATCCTGAAGCTTCGGATGGCCTGCGAAAGCCAGGCACCCGCCGTGCAGATCCGCTGCCTGCTTCCGATTTTTTTGCTGTTGCTGCGGAGTGCCAAAAAGACGAGGGGCTGGCTGACGCCCTCACAGCCCTCTTGGACCGGGCCGAGGCCTTTGAATCCCGGGGTTCCACGGCCCGGTTTCTCGCCCAGGCCGCCCTGGTAAAGGAGCAGGACACCCTTGCCGTCAAGGCTGAAAAAGTGAGCATCCTCACCCTTCACGCATCCAAGGGCCTTGAGTTTCCTGTGGTCTTCATCGCAGGATGTGAAGCTGGGAACCTTCCCTTTGAACCTGCGTACGGAGAGCCCGGTGACCCCGAGGAAGAGCGCCGCCTCTTTTACGTGGGCATGACCCGTGCCAAAGACCGCCTCTTCCTGACCCACGCTGCCAGGCGCCTCCGCTTCGGCGAACCCGTGGAGTGCGCCCCTTCCCCCTACCTGGCCGACATCGAAGAACACCTGAAACAGAGCCAACAACGCACCCTCCCCCAAAAAAAGGCCCAGGGCCCGGTGCAGATGTCCCTGTTCTAAACAGCCCCCAAAAACGCAAAAAACCGGGCACCCGCTTCTGGGGTGCCCGGCTTCAGCCAAGTCAAATCAGTATGTCCGGCCGCGATCAGACGGCGGCGAGGTCCTTGAAAAGCACCCGTGCGTTGTCGATGTCCGCTTCGATCTGACGGGAGAGCTCGTCGATGCCCGAAAATTTCTGCTCGTCGCGCAGTTTCTGGATCATGTTGACCTTGATGGTCTCCCCGTAGATGTCACCGGAAAAGTCCAGGATATGGACCTCCACCGTAAAGATATGGTCGTCGAAGGTGGGGCTGTAGCCGATGTTGGCCACGCCCTGAAACTGCCCCAGGCTGCAATCCACGGTGACGGCATACACACCGGAGGCCGGGCAGAGTTCGTCGTTCAGGTTGATATTGGCCGTGGGAAACCCCAGGAGCTTTCCGCCCCGGTCCCGACCGGAGACCACTTTCCCCCGGACCTGGTAAAACCGGCCCAGAAGTTCCGGAGCCCGGTGCACCTCGCCCCGGCTGATGATCTCCCGAATTCGGGTGCTGCTGATACGCTTCCCCCCCAGGTTCACCCACTCCGGGGTAATCACATCAAAATTCATCTCTTCGCCAAACCGTTTCATCAGGGCTATATCCCCTTCCCGTTTGCGTCCGAAATAATAGTCGTTTCCGACAATGATGGCTTTCATCCCCAGCTTGCCGATCAGGAGATCCGTCACGAAGCGCCGAGCATCAATGGAAGAAAATTCTTTGGTAAAAGGCACGGTCACGAGGGCATCCACACCGCAGGCACCGATGAGCTCGGCCTTCTGCTCATGGATCGTGATAAGCGGCGGATGATCACCATTACAGAGAACCCGCTTCGGATGGGGTTCAAAGGTGACCGCAACGCTCCGGCCCCCGATCTGTGCCGCCCTGTCAACGGCCAATGAAAGAAGTGCCTGGAACCCTCCCCCACCAACCCTGTCTAAGTTACCGATGGTGATCACACTATTTTGGAAGGGATGCTCGATTCCCTCGAATCCTTCGTATAATTCCATGATATTTCAGCATATCTCCATTTTTCAACTTGACTGCGTATAAAAAGAAATTTATAAATTTTTTTGTTGGTAAAATCAATGTTTTTCCCATCTCCTTTTTCCTGGGCCTTTTTTGCAAAAAAGGCTTGATCAAGCCGAAAGGCGCTGCTATAACGCTTTCACAAATTGCCGAAGTGGTGGAATTGGTAGACGCGCTGGTTTCAGGGACCAGTGGGCGCAAGCCCGTGGGAGTTCGAGTCTCCCCTTCGGCACCAACTGAATTTAAAAGCCTCTGCTTGAAAAAGCAGGGGCTTTTTTGTTTTGTGCCCCGGGAGATGGCTCGCCTTAAACAGGAACCGCAGCAGGTAGCCACGGGTAACACGTGAGTCTCACATGGCATCCGGCGCGCCCACACGGGTTGCCGCGTTCCGGCCACAAAAAAAAGTCCCAATACGTGCGCAAAAAGGCTTGATCGGCGGACAAAGCGCTGCTATAACGCTTTTCACAAATCGCCGAAGTGGTGGAATTGGTAGACGCGCTAGTTTCAGGGACTAGTGAGAGCAATCTCGTGGGAGTTCGAGTCTCCCCTTCGGCACCAAACGAATTCAAAAGCCTCTGCTTGAAAAAAGCAGGGGCTTTTTTGTTTTCGGCACTCGCTGCACGTACCCCACCTCAGCCTGAAAGCCCCACGGCCCCGGATTTGTCGTTTGCCGTTCCACGTCATGTCATGTATATTTAATAAATCCTATCCTTGCCGTCTGATGTGGCGCCCTCGCGCCCAACGCATCGCCTAAATGCGCCCATGCCGGCTTCCATACGTCGGCCGCTCCGTTACCCCAAGGACAGAATCAAAACCCATGACACCCTCTGCCCCAAAAACCGGCACGTCCTTCACCCTCTTTTCCGGGCTGGGTCGAACCCTCACAAGCGGATTCCTGCTCTTTGCCCTGGTTCCCCTGACCCTGGTGAGCATTATCGGTTACGACAAAGCCCACCGAAGCCTCAAGGCTTCGACCCAAACCCTTGAAATAGCTGCTGAAATGAAGACGCAGGAGATCAGCACCTATTTCAAGCACATGCTGGCTGAACTCTCCTTCGAAGCCGAAACCCTCGCCAACATCGCCCTGCTCGAGGAGATGATCTCGGCTTTTCGCCGTTCGGGAAAAGAGCTTACGGATTTCGTCACATCGGACACCTGGGGCGCCATCAGCGCCTCCCTTGGCGAAAACCTCCGCCATGTCAAAGACACCTTCGGCTACCACGACGTTTTTCTTATCAGCCAGGATGGAGACATCCTCTATACGGTGGCCCAGGAGCCGGACCTCGGCACAAACCTGCTTACCGGCCCATACAAAGCCACCAAACTTGCGGCCTCCTTCAGAAAATGCGTTCAGACCCGAGAGATCGTCTTTTCCGATTACGAGCACTTCGAGCCCTCGGGAAACAGGGTGTGCGGCTTTTTTACCGCCCCGGTCCTGAACCTCGACGGCCAGCGAATAGGCTGCCTCACCTTTCAGTTCTTCATCGACCCCATCAACGCCATCATGCAAAGGGAAACGGGCCTGGGAGACCGGTCCGAGACCTTTCTGGTGGGCTCGGACCTCACCTTGCGGTCCAACTCTGTGCTGGACAGGGAAAAAAGCCTCATCAAGGAAAAGATCCTCACCGACCAAACCGCACCGCTTATGGAGCACCACGATCACGGGGCATCGATCTACACCAGCCATACCGGCAACCAGGTACTGGGCATCCATCGCAGTTTCCTGATCCAGGGAATCGATTTTGGCGTTATCGCAGAAATTGAGGAGACAGAGGCGTTCTCCGGCATTTACGAACTGCGACGGCTGACCCTTTTCCTCATCGGAACAACCGCCGTTTTCGTGATCCTTTTTGCGGTGATCACCGTCCGGCGTATTGCGGGCCCCGTAGCCCATCTCTCCTCGGCTGCCAAGCAGGTGGAGGGCGGGGACTACTCACAGACCATTCACATTTCGTCTAAAAACGAAATCGGGGAGTTGGCCGACGCCTTCAACACCATGATGGACTCCCTGAGAAAAAACAGAGAGACAAACCGCCTGACGGAATGGTTTCAAAAAGGCCAGGTATCCCTGAACACGGAAATACGAGGCATCCAGGGGCTTCCCGACCTTTGCCGGGGCATCATCACCTTTCTGGCCACCTACCTGAACATGGACATCGGCGCCATCTACATTGCCGACGATAACAACGATCTGACGCTCACCGGAAGCTATGCCTACGCACCGGCCACGGGAACCATCCGTGAATTCCAGTCCGGCCAGGGACTGGTGGGACAGGCCGCCCTTGAAAAAAGGCGAATCCTGCTGGACCGGATACCGGACGACGGCATGAGTATCCACACCGGCCTGGGCGACATATCGCCCCACGCCATGGCCATCACCCCCTTTGTGCACGATGAGTCATCGGGGTGACGGTCCTGAAACCTGGGGCGTTTTCCAGAGCGCCTCAATTTCTTACTCGGCCTCAGACCACATCGCCGTGTCCGTCCACACCTCTGTCCCACACCACCGTTCAAAACCTCCTGGAGCAGACCCAGGAGCAGGCAAATGAACTCGCCGCCGGGCAGGACAAGCTGCGCCGGAGCAACGACGCCCTCCGGGCCCAGTCAGAAAAACTCAAGGAACAAAAGAAGAACATCAACACGAAGAACAAAGAACTTGAAGCCGTTCGCAAGGAGCTCGAACAGAAAGCAAAAGACCTGGAGGTCACCTCCAAATACAAATCGGAATTCCTGGCCAACATGAGCCATGAGATCCGGACCCCCATGAACGGCGTCATCGGCATGACCGGTCTCCTGCTGGACACCCGGCTCACCGAGGAACAGCGCCGTTATGCCGAAACCGTCCGAACCAGCGGCGAGTCCCTCCTCTGCCTGATCAACGACATCCTCGACTTTTCCAAAATAGAGGCCGGCAAGCTGGAAATGGAGCAACTGGACTTTGATCTTAACTCCCTGCTGGGAGATTTCGGAGAACTGATGGCCCTTAAGGCCCATGAAAAAGGCCTGGAATTCATCTGCGCAAGCGCCCCTGAAACGCCCTCCTATCTCAGGGGGGATCCCGGGCGCGTGCGCCAGGTGCTCATCAACCTGACGGGCAACGCCATCAAGTTTACCCATGAAGGAGAAGTCGAAGTGCATGCGGACCTCGACTCCCAGACCGACAACACCGCCATGATCCGCTTTACAGTGCGCGATACCGGCATCGGCATCCCCGAAGAGAAGCAGGAGTCCCTCTTTGAGCAGTTCACCCAGGTGGACGCCTCCACCACGCGCAAATACGGAGGCACCGGCCTGGGCCTTGCCATCTCCAAACAGCTCACAGAGGCCATGGGCGGAGAAATCGGGGTCCACTCGGAGCCCGGCAAGGGAACGGAATTCTGGTTTACCACCCAGTTCATCAAACAGACGGACCAGAAGCCCCAGCAGCTCCCCACCACCGACATCCAGGGCACAAAAATCCTTGTGGTGGACGACAACAGGACCAACCGGGACATCATTCGCATTCAGTTGACCACATGGGGCATGAAACCGGAGGAGGTGGAGGACGGTCGGACAGCATTGGAACGGCTGCAGGAAGCCGCCGACAATGGGACCCCCTACCAGCTGGCCATCCTTGACATGCAGATGCCCGAAATGGACGGCGAGATGCTCGGAAAGGCGATTCGATCGAACCCCCGGTTTTCCGAAACACGCCTGATGATGATGACCTCCCTGGGAGAACGGGGCGACAGACGGCGACTCGAAGAGATCGGCTTCTCCGCCTACCTGACCAAACCTGTCCGCCAGTCCGACCTGTTCGACAGCCTAGTCACGGTCCTGGCAGGCAACAAGGACAACACATGGAGGCCTGTGATGACCCGTCAGATCATCCCGGAGATGAAAACCGAAAGCGGTCGCATTCTCCTGGCGGAGGACAACGCCATCAACCAGAGAGTGGGCATGGGAATCCTGAAAAAGCTGGGTCTTCGGGCCGATGCCGTGGCCAACGGCAAAGAGGCGATCCAGGCTCTTTCATCCATTCCCTACGACCTGGTGCTCATGGACTGCCAGATGCCGGAGATGGATGGCTTTGATGCCACCAGAAAGATTCGCGAATCGGGCTCCACGGCCCTGAACCGCGCCATCCCCATCATCGCCCTGACAGCCAACACCATGGCCGGGGATCGTGAGAAGTGCCTCAATGCAGGCATGAACGACTTCATCTCAAAGCCGTTCTCCCCCAGAGACCTGGCCGAAATCCTCAGCAAATGGCTGCCGACGGAGTCGTGAAAGAGAAACGTTCCCTCAGGCCGCCAACCGCCCCTCCCCGGCGGCATCAGCCGCCCTGCACGCCGCCACGGCGCGTCCGCTCACCAGCACCAGCCTCACCCCGAGAAACAACCCGGACACGGTCAGCCCCGCAATCAGGCTGAGCCAGAACCCGCGTGCCCCCATGGCCGGAACCAGGACATCGGTCATGGACAGGGTGTAGCCCAGGGGCAGGGTAATGACCCAGTACGCCGTAAAGGTCAGAAAAAAGGTCACCTTGGCGTCTTTGTACCCCCGAAGCGCCCCCTGGGACGTGGTCATCACGGAGTCGGAGACCTGATAGAGGGCAGCCAGAAAGAGAAGATCCACGGCCACGGCCGTGACCTCGGGGTCCCGGGTGTACACCGCTACGATCTCCCGTGCAAACCCAAGGGTGAAGCTCAAGGTAAAAAGGGAAACCACCATGGCCATCATGCACCCGGTGAAACAGGAGTACCTGGCTCCCTCAGGGTCCCGGGCCCCCACCGCGTGCCCGGCCCGGATGGTCAGGGCCATGCCGATGCTCAATGGAATGGAAAACACCAGCCCGGAAAAGTTCAGGGCGACCTGATGGCCGCCCACCACCACGGGCCCCAGCACCCCCAGAAACAGGGTAATGCAGGCAAAAATGCTGCACTCCATAAAGATGGTCCCAGCAATGGGAAGCCCCAGCGCCAGCAGCTCGCCCATACCGGCCGGGGACGGCAGGCTGAACTCGGCAAAGGGCGCCCCCTCCCTGCAGGTCTCGCTGGACAAGGTGTAAAGGAGCATCAGCAGGAAAAAGAGCCAGAAGGTAAGCCCGCTGGCCCATCCGCACCCCGCCCCGCCCAGGGCAGGCAGCCCGAATTTCCCGTATATCAATATATCGTTGGCCACGTAGTTAAAGGGAACCGTCAGCAACGAGATGATCATCTGGGGCTTGGTCCTTCCGATGCCTTCGGCGTAGGACTTCAGGACAAAGTACCCGGCAATGGCCGGAAACCCGAAAGAGATCCCTTCAAGGTACCCCTTGATGATGGGAACCACCTCATCCGTGATCTTCATCAAGTCCAGCACAGGGTCCATGTGCCGAATCCCCACAAACAGCAGCATGGAAAATGCCAGGGCCAGCCACAACGCCTGGCGAACCACCCGGCCGGACTCCCCTTTCCGGCCTGCGCCGGTCAGCTGAGCCGTGATGGGGGTTACAGCCATCATCAACCCGTTCATGGCGATAATAAAAGGAAAGCACAGGCTGCCGCCCACCGCAGCCCCTGCAAGGGCGTTGCTGCTGTAATGCCCTGCCATCATGGTATCGATAAAACCCGCTGCCGCTACGGAAAGCTGGGAAAGGATAATGGGGAGGGCGAGCCTTGCAATGGAGAAGGCTTCCGCCTTCCGGCTTCTTGGGGCTCCATGGAAGTTTGAGGTACGTGCGGGGAGTGTCATAAACATCACAATCAAGAAAAATAAACGTTACAGCATGAACATGCAAAGGGACAAAAACAAAAACACCTTCCGAATCCGGAAGGTGCTTTTCATCTGATACCGGCGGGCAAGGCCGACGGGTTATTCGAAGGCAACGAGCGTGACAGCCAATTTCTCCTCAAGGCTTTTGATCTTCATGAGTTCGGCATCGCTGAGGGTGCTTGGCTCGGGGTTTGAGCAGGAGTATGCCACCAGGGTTTTGCCGAGATCCCTTTCCAGCGCCTTGATGGCGTCAAGTTTTTTGTCATCCAGTTTTGATGCGCTACAAAACATAACCCCTCCCTATGTGTAAATTGTTGGTGTATACCAAAGAATACATAACGGTTAAGCAGATGTAAACCGCCAAAATCCGTCACCTGCAGCCCTTACCTTTTATCTGCCTTCTTGTCTTTGGGATGGTTCATGGCCAGGTCTTCGAGTTCGATCTGTATGGCCCGTGTGCTGATGGCTATCTCATACAGAGACACCACAAGAGATAAAACAAGAAGCAACAGGCTGAGGCCGAAGCTCACCTCCGCCACTAAATCCATCTTGACAAACAGGCAAAACATGGCCACGGCGCAGAGAATAAAGGCAAACACGCCAAGCCCCTGCATCCAGCGAATCAAGGCAATCCGTTTCTTTAGGTTGTTGATCTGCCGATACACCATCTCCCTCACCTGATCCCCTTCCCGATCATGGAGCTGGCGGATCAACTGCGCAAGGACAAGGAACCTGTTGGTATAGGCGAGAAACAACAGTGAAATGGCGGGAAACAGCAAAGCTGGCGTGGTCAGGTTCATTGGCACTCCGTTGTATGAAGGGGCATGCCTGTGTCGACGAAACACAACGGCGTTAATACAGCATCCCGAAGGGCGATTCACCGGTTCTGCCCCAGAAGCCCTCTCCCGAAGCGGCCGGATCATCCGCTCTCCATACCCCTTTGCTCCAATGGAATCAAGGAGAATCCCCCCTGACGGACGTCCTGGGGTGTGAGACCCTTGCCTGCCGGACGTTTCACCATCCAACACGTATTTGGTTTAATATCAAACGGGTTACCTTGGAAAGAACCATGCCGGCGAAACGAACCAGGGCCACCACAGGCCGCGATATCCACCCTAATGGGCCCAATATTTTGAAAAATCATAAAAAAATCATTGACCTTTTCTTTGAGATCGATAAAAATGTCCGCCAGTGTCTCAAAAGGGACGAAGGGTTTCGTTATTTAGGAAGATCCATGTAATGCTTGGCGATACCTGAACATCGAACCAACTTTAAATCATCAAAGTTAAGTAAGGAAAAGTCACTATGGCTAATGGAATCGTAAAATGGTTTAATGACTCAAAAGGTTTTGGTTTCATTGAGCAGGAAGACGGACCCGATGTTTTCGTACATCACTCAGGTATCAACGGCACCGGCTTCAAATCCCTTGAAGAAGGTGCGCGAGTTACGTTTGACATCGAGCAGGGCCAGAAAGGTCCCGCCGCAGTTAACGTAACTGTCGTATAGATTTAGCTTATCCAGGGGCGCCCGGCTTTCGAGCCGAGGCGCCCTTTTTTTTTGCTCAATTTCCCCGCCCACCCCGACGCATCACGTCATCCCATCCCGGTCGATCCCCTGGTTCACACGTCAGCCACGTCCCCACCAGCTGGCAACGCCGCCCCACGGCACCTCATTGACACCCGCCCCTCAATTCGGCATAATAAGCCATTGATTTTTCTTTGATCCTGACCGCATCACCCCATCATCTCACCCTCACAGGATCCTTCCAACTTTCCCCATCCATCCCGGATACAGGACGATACCATGACCGAATTTCCACAAAACCCCTCCACGGTGTTTTACTTTGGAACCTGCCTGTCGGACATGATCTACCCAAAGGCCGGCCTGGCGGGCATCCGCCTTCTCCAACGAGAAGGGGTGGAAGTCATCTACCCCAAAAAACAATCCTGCTGCGGCCAGCCTGCCTACAATTCAGGCTTTCCGGATGAGGCACGGGCCGTGGCCCTGGCCCAGGTCAAGGCCTTCTCCGGAAGCAACGCGCCCATTGTGGTTCCCTCGGGATCCTGCGCGGGCATGATGCACATCCACTACCCCCTTCTTTTTGAGAACGAACCCGAGTACTTCGAGGTCAAGCGCTTTTCCGAACGCATTTTTGAGCTCACCTCCTTTTTACGCCACAGCCTCAAGGTCACCTATACGGACAAGGGCCCTCCCGTGACCCTTACCTGGCACGGCTCCTGCCACGCCAGAAGTGAAATGGCCTGCACCGAAGACAGCAAAGCCCTCATCCGGCAACTGACCAACGTCACCCTGGTGGAGCTGACCAATGAACACGAGTGCTGCGGATTCGGCGGGACGTTTTCCGTAAAACGACCGGAAATCTCTGCCGCCATGGTAAAGGACAAAGTCCGCGACATTCAGGACACAGGCGCCACCGCCTACCTTACCGGAGACTGCGGCTGCATGATGAACATCAACGGCCACATGGGAACCGTCAAAAAACCTGTCTCCGGGTATCACGTTGCAGAATTCATACTGGAGCGAATCCATGGATAAGACCAGAAAATCCACCTTTGCCCAGAAAGCGGCCGGTGCCCTTGCCGATACCCAGCTTCGGGACAACCTGCGGTTTGCCACCCAGAGCCTGAGGCAAAAGCGCATGGCCGTTTTTGACGACCCTGAAGCCACCGAGGCCCTTCGGGATACGGGAAACCTCCTCAAGGCGGGGGCCCTCACCCGGCTGCCCGATCTCTTGGAACAACTGGAAGCCCGCTGCACGGAAAACGGCATGGCCGTGCACTGGGCGGAGACCACGGACGAGGCCAACCGCATCGTCTTGTCCATCATGGAGAAGCACGGTGCCCGGAAGGTGGTGAAGGGCAAATCCATGGTCTCTGAAGAGATGCACTTCAACGCCTTTATGAAAGAGCACGGCAAAGAAGCCCTTGAGACCGACCTGGGGGAATTCATTATCCAGCTGAACAACGAGCCCCCCTCCCACATCATTGTGCCGGCCATCCACAAAAACAGGAAACAGATCGGAAAAATCTTTGCCGACAACATCCCCGGCACCACCTACACCGAAGACACGGACATTCTCCTGGCAACGGCCAGAAGGGTGCTTCGGGAACACTACCGCACGGCGGATATAGGGCTTTCCGGGGTGAACTTTGCCGTGGCCGAAACAGGCACCCTCTGCCTGGTGGAAAACGAGGGCAACGGGCGCATGTGCACAACGGTGCCACCCGTGCATGTGGCCCTCATGGGCCTTGAAAAGGTGGTGGAAAAACTTGAAAATGTGCCGCCCCTGTACCGCCTGCTCTGCGGGTCGGCCACCGGCCAGCGCATCACCACCTACTTCAACATGATCAAGGGTCCGCGACAAAAAGGGGAAAAAGACGGCCCCACAGAGGTGCACCTGGTGATCCTGGACAACGGTCGATCCCGGATGCTTGGGGATCCCCAGCTTCGCCGGACCCTGCAGTGCATCCGATGCGGTACCTGCCTCAACCACTGCCCTGTGTACACACGCATCGGTGGCCACGCCTACGACGCCACCTACCCCGGCCCCATCGGCTCCATCCTCATGCCGCAACTGGCCGGGCTCAAGGCCAAAGGGGAGCTGGCTTTTGCCTCCTCCCTCTGCAACGCCTGCAGCGATGTCTGCCCCGTAAAAATCCCCATCCCCGAGCTGCTGCGACGCATGCGAGATGAGAGCTACCTGAAAAAGGGCACCGGGGTGGTTCCGGGGCACGGCTCAAAACGCAATGCCCTTGAGTGGGCAATCTGGAAGGGGTGGCGGTATGCCCACACCATTCCCCTGCTCCACTGGGCCATGCTGAAAACCCTGGCCATTACCGGCCGCATTCTCCCGAAGGTTGGCCCCTTGAAAACCTGGTCCCGCGTCCGGACAAAACCCGTCTTAGCCAAAGAGAGCCTCAAAGAGCTGATTCGACAGGAGGGAATACGCCATGAGTAGATCGTCTGCCAGAGCCCGGATCCTCTCGCGCCTCTACAAAAACGCCGAAACAGCGGGCTACACCCCGGAGGCCCCGCCCTGGAGCCCCCCTACCCTGAGCCCGGCCAAACGCATCAACCGCTTTGTGGAGTTGATGGAGGCTGTGCGATCGGAAGTCTACCGAGTCAAGGGGGACGAGTGGGCTCCTGCCCTGCGAAAAATCCTTCGCACCCGGGAAATTGCCACCATGGCCTACGGCCAGGGGACGTGGTGCGGGGATATCCTTGAAAAAAGCTGGAAAGAGAAAGCCCACCCCACGGACCTCATCCCCTGGACCCAGGACGTGGAGGCATTTCGCGATGAGCTGTTCGATATCAACGCCGGGATCACCACCACCATGGGAGGCATCGCCGAAGCCGCTGCCCTGATCCTCTGGCCCACACCCCAGGAACCGCGCCTTCTCTCCCTGGTGCCTCCGGTTCATATCGCACTGGTCAGGTCCAAGGAGATTTTCACATCCTTTCCCGAGGCCATCAAAAAACTGAACTGGTCCAAAAAAGCCCCCACCAACAGCCTGCTTATCTCCGGCCCCTCCAAGACAGCGGACATCGAGCTGATCCTCCAGTTCGGTGTGCACGGGCCCACGGACCTCATCGTCTTTGTCATTGATTAGCCCTTTAAGGGCACGGTATTCCCCGGTTTATGCAAAACCAAAAGGCCGCAGCATCCACGGATGCTGCGGCCCATTTTTTACCCATAACCTCTTTTTAAAAAATCGCACGGTGACATGGCAACCCTGCTGCCATTCACCGCCCCTCCATGGGTTTTCTTAAAAGGTATACACAAGGCCGGTTGAGAGCATGGTGGCCCCGTCCATCCTGCCGCTGACGTCAAAATACTCCACTTCAGCCCGGATACCGAAGCTACCCAGATTGATGGCCGCACCCAGCCCGCAGGCCACATCAAAGCCATCGTCACCACCGTTGACGAGGTCACTTCCGGAAAAATCTGCATCCCAGACAAAACCGCCCAGCTTGCCGAACACATCCACGGGCCCCAAGCCAAAAATCAGCATCCCGAAAAGATCAAAGCCGTCCAGCTCGACATCACCGTTCCTGCCGTTGGTATCGCCATCGGGGTTGCCGAAGTTCACATAGCCCCCTTCAACACCGAGAAGCCCCCACTTGAGCCCCCCAAAAATTTTATACCCCAGGTCACTCTCCTCGAACTCCCCCTTTGTGGCATCATCAAAATCAAAATCCGCCCCTACCTCGGCATACGCAAGACTGGCACCGATAAAGAACCCGTCGTCTCCGGCCGAAGCAACCTGAGGCAGAGCAAAGAGAGCAAGACAAACCACAAACACAACTGCACTGATTCGCTGTTTCATCGTTCGTTTCTCCTTTGAAATTTTCTGTTTACAATCTGATATGATGACGCATAACGATGCACATCGGCCCTTCCCCTGGTTGAAAACCAAAGAACCACCTTGCCGCCCTTTCAGAGCCATGTGGCCCCACAATCGCACAACGATTCGACGTCGCGTTGCACGCTCTCTGTTTCACGTTCGTAATCGGTAAGGTAAGAATGATATGGAGAGAGGCGAGATCACCCCGTGTGGCGATGGCACGCCATGCGCCACAGGAAATCCCGGGAATTGACTCGAACAGAATATTACCACCATCAACCTGTCATTTAAAGCACTTATCTTATTTTCGCAGATAATTCGCCACCACACCGACAGGATGAACGCGCTTTATGCTCTGGGAACCCGCATTTAACCGGGGATAAATGACGGCTCCTTGACCTCTTTCATGCAGACCGCCCCTTCCGGGCATCCCACAGCGCACTGCCCGCACCCCATGCATTTTTCCAGATCAACCATGGCATGCTCCCCTTCCGGGATATTGATGGCATTGAAGTAGCATCGGTCCACGCAGGTTCCGCAGGCCGTGCACAGCGCCCCATCCACCCGGGCCTGATACCTGCTGGGATCACACAGGGAGACATCTTCTGAAATCATCATGGAAAAGGACTGACAGCAGCAACCACAGCAATTGCAGATAAAATGACCCGCATCAGAGGTGTTCATTGCCACGTGGACCAGGCCTGCCTCGGCACACTCCCGGATGATCCGACGGGCTTCCTCTTTATCAATTTCCCGCCCGGATCCCCTCTCCAAGGCATACGCCGCACTCCGGCCAATCTGGAGGCAGACCTCAATGGGGGCATCGCACTTCTGCATGGTCAGGCGACAGGTGCACTTGGTGACGGCAAGCTGTTCGGCGTTATCTACGATCCCCATCAGGTTTTCAGAGGTCAGTATGGTGTGTTCAACCGGAGAAAGGGCCTCATTGACGGGGATCACCCGGGTGTACGGCTTGGGCAGAAACCCTGCGAGCTGAGGTGCAAGGACGGGCCACTCGGTTTCCATATAGGCTTGCCAGTACCCGAGGAACTCCTGCGTTGCTTCGGGCCAGACAATACTCGCATCGTGGAACTGGGCAATGTGCATGGGAGCACGCCAGCTTACTGGCTGGCCGGGCTTCTTTTTCTTAAAGGCAAGCCCTTTGCGAAACATATCGTTCAGGTCGTTTTCAATCGCCCCTTCCGGGCGATCCGTTTTCATCGCAAGGTCAGCCACGGTGCCCGGAAGGGCCACCAGGAGATCGGCCTGGACGTCAGTAATCATGCTCTTTAAAATGTGTGGGATATATACGGAATCCGGGTGAAGCATGTTGGCGGCAAAGCGTTGATACGATGTTGTTTCGGTCATGTGCTATGCTCCTTTTTTGGTTTCTCCCCACCCACCTTCTGGGGGTTGCTCATCATACCAGCGAACAGCAACATATTGAACATCCGACAATAAATTCTGAAAGATATCCGGGCCTTTGTCACGTTTTTTTGATGGGGGCGCCGAACAGAACCGTGGTTCCGAACTCAATAATGATGCCGAAGATCGGATTGATACAAAGAATGGAGACAATGACAACCCACGAGAACCCGAGCATGGCATCGGCATAGGCAAAAATCGCTCCCACAACCGCCCCCATAAGGGCACCGTGTCGACTCCAGGTCAGTGTGGTGATGTTCGATATGCCAACGGCAAACCCGATCATGGCCCTGTTGAGAAGGATAAAGCCCAAATTCGATGCCCCCAAGGGAAGACCATAAAGGTATTTCCCCATGAGAAAGCAGGCAACACCGCAAAGAAACCCCATAAAAACAGCAATCTTCAATCGTCTTGCATCAAACATGTCCTTCTCCTGATTTTTTAGCCCGGATATTTCATGAGAAAACAACGACTCCAAAAGAAACTTTCATAATTTCATACAGCTACAATAAAAATATCAGCTCTTTTTAAAATGTAAATCAGCGTTTGCTGTTTGATTTTCTCACCCTTCGGGCGAGCCGGGTTAGGTAAAGGTTCAACACTGAAGCCCGCAAGTCACGGTTTCCATCATCAAGGTTGGCATCGAGAGATGCCATGTGTTTCCCGAGCCTTTTAGCAGCCTCTGTGACCATCGTCTCCCCACCGGAGAGACCCCTCGCCCGACCAAGAGATCGGGGTTGACGAATGAGCAAAGCAAGGTATGAGCCAAAAAGGAAAAAGCCAGCATTAAGGATCAGGAGAGGCCTCTCTCAAGTTTTGGGGAGCGGACAACCGGCGACATAACGTCAGAGGACAGGCCACCCCGACGAGATATCGCCTAATAAACGCGCCTCGTCCTATCAGCCCATGCGGCATCCATGCCCTGATTCCATGCCACGCCTGCATTCCCCCATGATTTTCTTCTACAGAGAGAAAAGCCATGCAATGGACCCACCGGAACCCTCAGCTTTTCCTTCTTTGTAACCACCTGTTATGGATTGACGTTAAGGTATCACAGGGGCTAAGCTGGTGCGTCAACATCCTATCAACAAAAAGCGAGACCTTTACGGACGCAGGCAAACACCACCCTGTGACACATAAAACCCACCCACAACAAAGGATGGACACATTGGGCTTGATCAAGAAGATACTGGGCATTTGCGACACACGCTTACCGGCAGACCCCGAGGCATGGACACGGACCGGCTCCCTGCTGACCCTGGACCTGTCAAAGCTTCCCGAACTGCAGGAGCACGGAGGGGCCATTCGACTGGAGGGCAAGGGCCTTGAAAAAAGGATCTTTGTAATCCACGGAGAAGGGGATACCTACCACGCCATGGAGAACAAATGCACCCACATGGGGCGGCGCCTGGACCCCGGAAGCAAACCGGGAACCGTGACGTGTTGCAGTATTTCAGGCTCGACCTTCGATTGCTCCGGCACCCCGGTGGCAGGGGCCGCCAAACGCCCGGTTCATCATTTTGCCGTCGAAACCAGGGACCATGTCCTGGTAATTGACATGGCCTCATAAGCTGGGTTTCTGTCCCCGCAGGGGGGCTGCAATAAGCCGGGAGGCAATCAGCACCTCCCGGCTTCTTATTGGACCGGGCACCCCTCCATCGGTTCGGTGACACCCCGACCTACCCCAGCCCAACAACGGTCCGCCCTTTGTGGCGACCGGCCAGCATGTCGTCTATCCTTGTACTCAGCTGGTCCAACCGGATTTCACTGGCCACCTCGTCCATGGTGTCGAGCTTCCAGTCCGAGGCCAGTTTTTTCCAGATCTTTTGGCGGCGCGCCATGGGGCAGTTCTGGGAATCGATACCCACCAGGGATACCCCGCGCAGGATAAAGGGATACACCGTAAGGTCCAGATTCGCCCCGGCAGCGTTGCCACAGCTTGTGACCACCCCGGTGGGTGCTGTGGCCTTAACGGCCGATGCCAGGATATCGCCCCCCACGGTGTCAATGCAACCGGCCCACCGTGCCTTCAGCATGGGGCGCCCCGAAGTATCCTCGGCCTCGGCCACGGAGAGCACTGTCTCTACCCCCAGGGACTTCAGGTACGGGGTTTCGTCCGTTTTGCCCGTTACCCCGGCGATGCGGTACCCCAGCTTTCTCAAGATGGCCACGGCAACGCTGCCCACGCCCCCAGAGGCTCCGGTCACAAGCACCTCGCCCCTGTCCGGGGTCACCCCGCCTGCCAAAAGGGAATCCACGGACATGGCCGCGGTGAAGCCTGCGGTGCCGTAGGCCATGCTCTCCTTCAGGGAGAGCCCCTCTGGCAGCGGCACCACCCATCCTGCAGGCACACGGATGTACTCACCAAAGCCCCCCGATGTATTCATCCCGAGGTCATAACTTGTCACGATCACCTTGTCCCCGGCCTTGAAACGCGCATCCGAGCTCCGGTACACCTCACCAGCCGCGTCAATGCCCGGGGTATGGGGATAAGCCTTTGTCACTCCCCGGTTCCCCGTGGCGGACAGGGCATCCTTGTAGTTTAACGAGGAGTAGTAGCCCCGCACCACAACCTCCCCTTCGGGCAGGTCGTCGATGCTCCTGGCCTCAATGGTGCCCTTGCATGACCCGTCTGCCATCTCCCGAACCACCAACGCATTGAATGTTCTCATCATGTTTTCTCCTTTCATGAGAAACCGACCGGTCTCCCCTTTTGATTGACAAAAAAAATGTTACCTATTCAGCTTATGCCTCCGGCGGCCCTGCCGGGGGCCAAACGTTTAAAAAGTTTGACAGTTCCACCAGTTGAAGCAGACAACTTATCATAAATATTAACGGTTCATCATACTGAGCGAGACGCACTGAAACGGAGCGCCGCACTCCTGTGCGGCTTTTTGGTCCGTTGTTCCCCATGCCGCACCGGAGTGCGGCGCTCCAGGGGTCAAGGGGGACTCAATGGTAATGAAAACAAGCTAATGGAACGATGCAAAAGGCCAAAAAAACCTGATATTGGCGCCTTAAGGCGCAGAAACAGACCGCTTTGAGCGGTTATTATACAAACCTCCCGTTCGACGGAGAGGTGATGACTTTGCCTGTTTGCATCAGGGACGTTTTTTGCGGAGCTTTTTTTCAAAAAAACGACCCGCCAGAGGCAAGCTCAATAATCCTTTGCCCACCGGAATAAACTCAAGGCCTGAGGCTTGCAAGGTACCCCATCAATGACCCGATGGTGGCCTCCAGATTGGCCTTGGACTTGTCCGAGGTGTACATCACACAGGCCCCCAAAAGCCCTGAGACCAGCATCTCCGTAACGGCACCGGTATCGACGGAAGCGTTCAGTTTCCCGTTGCCCTGGGCCTCATCCAGGAGCCCTTTCACCATGGCCTTCAACCTCTCGAAGCCCTTGTTCACTTCGACCGCCAGGTCTGCCCGCTGATCATTGAGCTCCACGGCAAAGGTCACGAAGATACACCCGCCCGGAAGGTCGTCGGACGTCAGGTACCGATACTGGTAGTTGTCAAAGAGGCGGACCACCTTGTCCACCGGGTCGTCCAGTTCATCCAGGCCATCCAGGTTCTTGTCCCGCCAGATGCTCCGGGCCTCGCAAAAAGCTGGTCCTTGCTTTTAAAATGGTTGTAGAGCCCCCCCTTGGATGCCCCGGCCGCTGCCATGACATCGGAGATGGAGGTGTTCATAAAGCCCTTTGTGGAAAACAAACGCAGGGATTCGGTAATGATCTTGTCTTTAAGTGCCATGCTGTTTCCTGTTCAACAATCCGTAGGACAGACCGGTCGGTCTCTCGGCAATATTACGCATTCTCCGAAACCTTGTCAAAAACAAAAAAACCACAGCATCCCCCATGCTGTGGTTTTTGTATGTTCCGAGACAGGATGAGCGGCCCGGGCTCCCGGGCCCGACGCCACTCACCCTTCAGCCAGAACAAAAACACCGCCTGTTTCCCTGCGAACGATCCCACGGCCACCCGATGTCGATCAAATCTCACACTTGAGGCCGATATCGTACTTTTCGTCGTCCCCGGATCCGACTTTGTGACACCATGCCACCGTGCATTTGTTGGTGGAAGGAAAGTTCACCGTTTTGATGAACACTTCGGTTCCGGGCTCCATGGGCGTGTCGGACTCAAAGCACATGCCGTCTTCGCTGAAGTTGCACATCATGGCATCATGATAGTGATCGGCAGACCCATCGGTAAATACAACCTGGGTATCAAACTCATTGCGTTCTTCGTGTCGTTTCTCCTTTGATTCGTTCATGGTCTCCCCCTTTCCCCAAACGAGGGTAAAGCAATCATGCCCTTTCAATGGGGCGGCACCCTATGTCCCCGCCCCCGGGCCCGGAAACGTCACGGGCCGGAAAAGGGCCAGCCCTGCCGGTGATCATTGGATCTCTGCCGCAGCCATGATCTCCGGCACAAGCTCTTCCTTACCGATCGCCATGATGTGGACACCGTCACACACCTTTTCGTCACGGATCTGCCTGATCATGCGACCGGCAATCTCTATTCCCTTTTTAAGCGCCCCGCCCTTGGGGGCTGAAGCCATCTCGTCAACCAGCTCAGGCGGGACGTACACCCCAGCAATGTTGGCATTCATAAACCGAGCCATGGGAGCCGATGTCAGCAGGATGATCCCTGCCAGCACTTTCACCGGGAACTGCCTTGCGTAGCCCATAAACGAGCTAAACTTCTCCATGTCGAACACCGCCTGGGTCTGGATAAATTCCGCCCCTGCCTCAATCTTCTTCTCAAACTTTATCAATTGCGGCTCAAGGGGATTCGCCTCAGGCGTCACAATGGCACCGGCGCAAAAGGAGATGCCGCCTTCCAGTTCGCTCCCCCCTAAGTCTTTCCCGTTTTCCAGCATCCTCACCGCCATGACAAGCTGGCTTGAATCAAGGTCAAACACCCCCTTGGCTTCCTTGTGGTCGCCCAGCATCACCGAGTCACCGGTGAGGCAGAGGACGTTGTTGATGCCCCTGCTGTGCGCGAACAACAGATCGGCCTGGAGCGCAAGGCGGTTGCGGTCCCGGCACGTCATCTGCAGGATCGGCTCCCCTCCCATCTCCTTGACGAGCAGGGCCGCGCCCAGGGACGGAAAGCGCATCACCGAGCTCTGGTGATCGGTGAGGTTCATGGCATCCACCTTATCCTTCAAGAGCTCCACATGGTGAGCCATCGCCTCCAGGTTTGTCCCCTTGGGAGGTGCCACCTCGCAGGTAACGACAAATTTTCCCGAATCGAGTGCTTGCTTAAATAAGGATGCCATATCGCGTCTTTCCCCATTGAAATGTTACGGGTTCGCGAATGTTCCATGGGCTCGTTCCTCGCCCTTTGCACATTCGCTTACGGGCTTCGCCCGTGGCAGACTGTAAAAAGTTGGTCAGCCGTAACGACTCAGTTCAATAAAGCCTGCCGGAGGCAGTCCGGTTAAAGCTGATAATCAATGAGTTACGATAACGAATCATAGCCATTCAAGGCTTGTCGCATCGCTCGTACAAACCACCAGCATATGCTTCAGGCGAAGGCCGTTGCGATTTGGCCCGAGGAACGAGGGACAAATCGCAACGGCAATCAGCTTTCGAGGTGGCTCACCTCGCCGCCGGAGGCATGCTTTTTTCCAGATAGAAGGCTTTTTTTGTTTTTTCTCTGAGCCCTCAACCTTATTCAAAAGGCAGCCTGGATTTGCCGGGGGACGGCTCCCCGAGGCAATTTCTGGGTTGTTGCAGCTTTCGCATCAGATCGAGCTTTCCGAGCTCTTTCAGCCGGTTGTAGATGAGGGTCCAGGCGCATGCCTTCTCCTTGTCGATCTCGCATTTCCCGTTATCAGTCCCGCCGCACGGACCGTTTACCAGCCCCTTGTGGCAGGCCGTCACCGGGCAGATCCCTCCGGTTTCGCCGATGATGCAGGTCCCGCACTGGGTGCAGATTTCGTTGTACTCACCGGGGGCCGTTTCTTTCCCCACAAAGAGGGTATCCAATGCCGGAATGACCATGGCTTTGAGCTGCCTTGCGATGGTCTGGACCCCGAAGGCACAGGACATAATAAGGAGGGCATCGGCCTGGGAGATGCTGTTGCCGTAGTCGGCAAGGATTTCTCCTGTCAGGTGGTCACAGGCCACGGGTACCACCGTATGGCCGGTGATCAGTTTGCCTGCGCCGGACAACCGCTCTTTCATGGCACGAACCTCGGGCTCACCGCCGGTGCGGGTAAGGGTCGTACAGGTGCCACAGCCGATGATAAAGACCCTGGCACACCCCTCCAGAAGCCGGTCAATCTCCTCTTCCGTTTTTTGTCGTGTAATGGCCCGGATCATATTATTTCTTCTCCTTTTCAAGGTCGCACCGGAGGCATCTTACGGCCTCTCGAATGGCCTCCTCTTCCGTAAACCCCATCTCCACTTCACGGAAATCCCTGATGCGGTCGCACGGATCCTCATGCTTGGTGCAGACCCTCGGGGCGTCGCCCTCTTTCTCGCTTTCAAGGGCCAGCCCGGCATCCACCGCCATGTCGGTCTTTTCATCTGCTACCTCAATGCGGCCTTTGAGCCCTTTGAGGTATCTCTCAATGGCGATGGCGGCCCTGCGCCCCGATGCCACGGCCCGGATCACAAAGGTGGGGCCTGAGGTGAAATCCCCCCCGGCAAACACCCCGGGGATATTGGTGGAGAGGCTGTTCTCATCCACCACAAGGCTTCCCCAGAGTTCCCTTTCAAGTTGGCTGTCCTCTGAGATGAAAGGATCCGGGGCCTGGCCGATGGACGTCACACGGTCCGCATCGATGACCTGACGTCGCCGACTCATCGCTTTTCAAAGTGCTCCTTGGTCAAAGACCGAAACGCAACGGACAAACTCGATCCCGGTCACCTTTTCGTTGTCGTGTATGATCCGTTTGGGCTCCCACCTCGGGTTGATCACAACCCCCTCTTCCAGGGCTTCGGCCACCTCCTTTTCCCAGGCGGGCATCATGTCCCTGTCTTCCATGCAGAAGAGGTGAACATGGGCGGCCCCGGTCCTCAGGGCGGTCCTGGCAACATCCACGGCAACATTCCCGCCGCCGATGACCACGGTCTTGCCGTCAAACCCCCTCACCTTTCCCTGCCGCACATCACACAAGTACCCGAGGCCGTAATGGAGCCCTGTCAGATCTTTCTCCTCGCCCGGGATTCCCATGCGCTTGCTGGTCTGGGCACCGGCGGCGATGAACACGGCGTCGTACCCTTCGCCCATCAAATCATCCACCGTATGCCGTGAGTCCACCGGCGTGTTGTACCGGATCTCCACACCGCAGGCTTCGATGTACCGGACCTCCGCGTCGATGACCTCGGGTGGGAGCCTGAACTCCGGCAGGGCGATGCTGAGCATCCCCCCGGCCTTTGGCTGGGCTTCAAAGACCGTGACCCCGTATCCTGCCTTTCGAAGGAAATAGGCGCAGGAGAGGCCGGACGGGCCAGCTCCCACCACGGCGACTTTTTGCGCCTGAGTGAGGGGAAAGGGGCTTTCCGGAAGCCCGATGTTCTTAAAATACCAGTCTGAAGCAAACCGTTTGAGGGAGCGGATCGCCACGGGCTCGTCGAGCTCTCCCCGCCTGCACTTGTACTCGCAGGGGTGGATACACACCCTGCCACACACCGCCGGGAAGGGGTTACGTTCCCGAATGATATCCACGGCCTTCTGGTACTCCCCCTTGGCGATGGCAGCCACGTAGTTCGGCACGTCGATGCCGGCCGGGCACGCGTGCTGGCACGGGGAGATCACGATCTCGTCGCAGGTGGCCCCGGCGCAGCGGTGCTCCAGGATGTGGTCCTTGTACTCCGCCTCGAAATACTTCAGGGTGGAGAGGGCCGGTTTTGCGCAGGCCTGCCCCAGGCCGCACAGGGAGGTTTCCGTTACGGTGGCGCCGATCTCCCGGATGGTGTCAAGGTCCCGAAGCTGTCCCTTTTTCTGGGTGATCCGCGTTAGAATGTTGAGGAGCTGGGTGGTCCCCAGGCGGCAGGGAGCGCACTTCCCGCACGACTCGGCCTGGGTAAACCCGAGGAAGAACCGGGCGATTTCCACCATGCAGTTGTTCTCGTCCATCACCACCATGCCGCCGGACCCCATGATGGCGCCCAGCCGTGAAATCGTCTCGTAATCGACGGGCGTGTTCATAAGCTGCGCCGGGATGCATCCCCCTGCCGGACCGCCCATCTGGACCGCCTTGAATGCTCTCCCCTTGGGAATCCCGCCGCCGATACCAAAGACGATGTCATGGATGCTGGTACCAAAGGGGACCTCCACCAGTCCGGTGTTGTTGACCTTCCCGGCCAGGGAGAAGATTTTGGTGCCCCCGCTCTGGTCCGTGCCCACTTCGGTGTACCAGGCCGCCCCGTTGTTGATGATCAAGGGGACGTTGGCCAGGGTCTCCACGTTGTTGATGTTGGACGGTTTCCTGTCCAGCCCCTCCTGGGCCGGGAACGGAGGCCTGGGGTTGGGCATGCCCCGCCTTCCCTCGATGGAGGCCATGAGGGCGGTCTCTTCCCCGCACACAAAGGCTCCGGCCCCCTTCTTCAGTGAGAGGTGAAAACAAAAACCTGTTCCGAGAATGTTTTCTCCGAGAAGCCCCAAGGCCTCCAACTGACGGATGGCAATGGAGAGGTGCTCCACGGCAATGGGGTACTCTTCCCGTACATAGATCACCCCGTGCTCGGCCCCCATGGCATAGGCACCGATCATGAGACCCTCGATGACGGAGTGCGGATCCCCCTCAAGCATGGCCCTGTCCATGAAGGCCCCGGGGTCGCCCTCGTCCGCGTTGCAGATGACGTACTTGGGCGAGCCTGTGGCTTTTCTGGTATACGCCCACTTCAGGCCCGTGGAGTAACCGGCCCCGCCACGCCCCTTAAGCCTGGCTGCCGTCACCTCGTCGATGACCTCATCGGGGGACATGGTGCCCAGCACCTTGGCCAGGGCACGATACCCGCCGGATGCGATATAGTGCTCCACCTTTGTCGGATCGATCTTCCCGCAGTTTGCAAGGACCCGCCGCACCTGCTTTTTGTAAAAAGGAATCCTGTCTTTGTAGAATATCGGCTGGTTCGTGGTGATGTCCCTGTAGGCCAGCCTGTCCACCAGCCTGTTTGCCTTGATCGTCTCCGACACGATATCTGAGGCGTCTTCAGGTGCGACCTCCTGATACTGGATCCCCATGGGCTCGATGGCAACCACAGGCGCTTTTGCGCAAAACCCGTGACAGCCTGTGGAGCGGACCTCCACACGCCTCGAAAGGCCCTGCCTCTCCACCTCCCTACCGATGGATGTGAGCACCTCCTTTGCCCCGTACGCCCTGCACCCTGTCATGCAGACCAACACGGTGGTTTTCTCATCACCACTGCCCACACGGAGGGTGTTCCTGAGCCATTCAAGCTGCCCTATGGAAAGGAATTTTTTCATATGACGTCCACTCCATGTTGCCTCCGGCGGGCAGGGGCTAAGCCCCTGCACCCCAGGCTCGCACATGCTCTGAGCCCTCGTTCCTCGGGCCCTTCACATGTGCTGACGGGCTGCGCCCGTGGTTCAACAGCACGGCAGGTTATCCCAGCCTAACTGTGTCGATTCTCGATCGGTGGCTTCTCCACCGGTATCGTAACCAACTATTTTTACCGAACAATCACGATTCCTCTTCCTTGCTTTCGGTAAAGTGCGCTAAAACAGATTCGATCTTCCTGGGGGACAGCCTGCCCATGTACTCCTTGTTCACCATCATGGTCGGGGCGAGAAAACAGGCCCCGAGACAGGCGACGGTTTCAAGGGAATATTTGTAATCAGGGCTTGTCTCCCCTTCATCGAGGCCGAGTTCCTTTTTCATGATGGCAAGAATGCTCCGGCTCCCCTTGACGTGGCACGCGGTGCCGCGACAGACCTTGAAGACATGCTTGCCCTTGGGTTTCAGGCTCAGACCGGCATAAAATTCGATCACCCCCTGCACCTCACTGGGATAGAGCTTCAACGCCGAGGCGATGGGGGCAATGGCCTCCGGCGGAATGTAGCCCAGCGCTTCCTGCACCTCCTGCAGAAGCGGGATAAGCCCCCACCTTTCCCCCCGGTGCTTCTCGATAATCGCCGAAAGCGTTTCCCAGTCTATCTTCCTTGGTTCCATCGGCACCTCCGCGCCCCTTTTCTTGATCAAATCGCTAAATGCTCTTCAACGTCCCCCACGTCCATACTCCCCCTGACCTATTCACCACTCCCTACTCACTACTTACCACTCACCATTCACTATCCCCTATTCACCCGTTCTATCTTTACCCTGCACGACATCCCCCCCTTCCCCCCCGCTTGCGAAAGGGGAAAAAGATTCATGACGTCGTTGCCCCAAAAGCCCCTGGGGATAAGCACCGCGCCCTTGGCCATGTCCGACGCGATAACAACGCGTCTTTCTATGGCCCCATGGCGGGATTCAATCCGCACCGGGTCTCCCTCCCGAAGGCCGAGCATCCCGGCATCCGCTTCGGAAATTTCCATGGCCCCGCCCTCTCCTGCCGTCCTGATCCGTTCCGAGTGAGATGTCCGTGTTCCGCTGCCTGCGTGAAGCCTTCGGGATCCTGCAACCATCATGAAGGGATAAGCCGGATCGTCCGTCCCTTCCGCATATGCGATGGGCTGAAAAGATATCCTGGCATCGTCTCCATGGTTCTCTACGGGACTCTCGTCACGTGCCCACAATGGGGCAAGGCCTTTGATCTCGACCCGAACCGCCTCCAACCCCAAGTCATCTCCACGGTATCCCAGCCCTTTTGCAACCAGGCCCAGGATATCGAGATCGGCCTTGGCTTCCCCCGGAGGAGGCACCGCAGGGGTAAGGCTGAACTCTTCCTTCCAGTAACGATCCGGTTTTTTCAGCTGGGGCTGCTCCGGGAAGCACCACATCCGCGATGTTCACGGTTTCGGTTTCAAGGATATCCTGCACCACCACAAGCTCGAGGTTTTCAAGGGCCGCCTTCACCCTCTGCTGCTGGGGCATGGCCCGAAGGGGGTTCTCCCCCATGATGTAGAGCGCCTTTAAGTCGCCTTTTTCAGCGGCTTCAATCATGCCGACCATGCTCAGCCCCGCGTCAGGAGAAAAATCCGTGCCCATCGCCCATGCACCCAACAGGTTGTTCTCACGTGTTGAGAACCATACCCCTGCAGGCGAGCGTCCCGGGTCTCCTGAGACAAGGGCAAGATTGATCAGGGCATTCAGCGCCGAGCCCCCGTCGTCGGCCTCCAACACCTCGCACCCGGCAACCAACACAACCCGGCGGCCTGCGATGATTTCTGCGGCCTCCTTGAGCACTTCAACGCCCACGCCTGCTGTGCGGCACATCGTTTCGATGTCAAGGAGGCTAACGTCCCGTTCAAAATCACCCAAATTATCGACCAACCCGGCGATGCCGTCTCGATGGGTGTTGCTGTGGCTGAGCACCAGGGCGGAGAGGGCATGCATCACCTGCCCCAGATGCCCGCTACCGGGTAATGGCCTTAGCCAGCGTGTCGAAAGGGATGTAAAATCCGAGGCCAGGCTGTCCATCACGATGAGCGGGACCCCGTTTCGTGCGGCCCTTTTCACGTGGTAACTCGCAACCGGGACGGTTTCCCCCTGATCGGCCCCGGCCATGACGATGACCTCAGCTGTTTCCATATCGGAAAGCCGGGCAGGCCCGAAGATGCCACGGGTTTTCCTGAAAAAATCAGCCAACCGGTTTCGACCGCAGAAACCGCCCCCGTTGTCGATGTTGTGTGTTCCGAGTATCCCCCTTGCCATTTTCTGGAAAAGGTAATTCTCCTCATTCGTGCATTTGGTGGAGCCGAAAAAGCCGATGGACGAAGCACCGTGCTTGTCCCTGATCTCAAGGAGCTTTTCAGATACAGCCGACACAGCCTCATCCCATGGGACCGAAGCCTGTTCTCCGGCCTTCCTCACCCTCGGGCGAAGGAGTCGGTGCGTTGAGTTCAGGTAGTCATGGACAAAGTGCCCCCTGACGCACAGGGTGACGCCGTTGACGCTTTCCCTTGAACGGGCAGGGCCCGCCTCCACAACCCTGCTGCCGAAAACGCCCAGGGAAAGAGAACAGCCCACGCCGCAAAAACCGCAGATCGTGTCATGCTCGCGCTCCGGGGTCCCGGCAAACACGCTCTTTTTCTGGGACAGGGCCCCAGTGGGGCACAGGGAAACGCAGGTCCCGCAGAATGTACAGGACGACTCGGTCAACGGGTGGCCATGGAGCGTTGCCGGACGTGAATCAAATCCACGCAAGCTGTAGTCGATGGTGCCCTGGGCAACGAGCTCCTTGCAGCCCCTGATGCATCGCCCACACAGGATGCACTTGGAGAGGTCCCGAACGATAAAGGGGTTCGACTCATCCAGTTCATTGGCATTGGGCATGGGATACAGCTCCGGCTCCCCCACCCCGAGCTCGGCCGCAACCCGTCGGAGCTGGCACCTGTTGCCCTTGCTGCAGACCACACAGGATTCCGGATGCTCGGCTATCATCAGCCGCACGATATTACGCCTGTGTCGCAAAACGCCCTTTGTGTCCGTCTGCACGCTCATCCCGCCTAAGACCGGGGTGACGCACGAGGCCAGCAGCCTTCCGCTGTGCTCATCCTCAACAAGGCACATGCGACAGGCTCCATGGGGTTTCAATTCCGGGTGATAACAAAGCCTCGGAATATAGATCCCAGCCGATTCCGCAGCCTCGAGAACGGATGTCCCGACCGGGCAACCGATTTTCTTTCCGTTTATTGAGATCACCGTTGATTCCAAAAGCCACTCCCCTTTGTTTCCTGGTTTCGCGGCAGCCTCTTTGCCTGCAAAAAAATAAACAGACAAAAAGGGTGAGCCCTTATCGGGGACCGATCTCAGGGACTGCGGGATCAAGGCGGGTCCAAATCAGAACGTCGGAGCTAAAATGGAATGAGAATGGGGACGAAGAAGACAAAAACAGGGAAGATCAATCCGAAACGATAGGCATTGGCAACGTCATGGCCGATTTTGTGACACCGTGGTTACCGTAAATATAGTATCTGCAGGCAGGCTGCCTGCCGTAGTTTGAATGGCGTGGGTACAGGGCCCTACAGGATCCTTGGATTCAAAGTACAGTCCGTCTTCTGTGAAATTGTGCATCATGACGATATGATGCGTTGTGGCGTGGCCTGACGTACGGGTGACTGGAATACAACATTCATCCCACGACATGTTTCTCATGCCTTTATGAATTGCCATGAGCGCCTCCTCCCCCTTGCGAGGCATAACCGGTCCGGCCATTGGGTGGGATTGGGGCCGGACGGTCAAACAGATGATACAACTAAAAACTTTATTTCAAAAATACCAATACTATTTTTTGTGTTCATTATACCATCCAACACAAAAGATACCAGGGCTATTATGTTGGTTTGCCAGGGAAATAGGCGTGAAACACATCCATCAAGTACAATATCAAAAATAGTACCTAATTTACCATTTTTCAGACAGTACCCCCCCCCGATGGGCAAAACGAAGCGTGCCCACCTTTGACAAGACAGCCTCAATGTTGAGGTAATCGACACGACACACCAAGGTTAAAGGACCATGTGAACCGACTGTGCGGGTGTCGCACGCGGTCTCAAAAACAATAAAAAGGGGTTACGACCGAATAGTCGTAACCCCTTTTTATTGTTTGGTACCGAAGAGGAGACTTGAACTCCTACGCCTTGCGGCACCATATCCTAAGCCCCGAATTTTCATCACACCAAGCCACAACAAACATCATAAAATCAAAATATTAGACGTGGCGACCCTCTATTCTCTTTAGTTTTGTGATACGTCATGATTACAAAATGACAAAATGCGCATGTACGGTCGTTTTCAGACAAAGCCATTTTAGAAAAATCGTTTGACAAACAAGACGACCGGTCGTATGCTACATTCCATGGCACAAAAAAAACAACATAACGATAAAAGAGAAAGAATTCTTCAGCAGGGTATCGAACTTCTGTCGGAGCATGGATATCACGGGACTGGCCTTAAGGTAATACTCGACGCTGTTAAGGTACCGAAAGGTTCATTTTATAATTACTTCAAAAGCAAAGAGCAATTTACCGTCGAGGTTATCCGGACATATAACAATGCTATGATGGAGCAGTTTGATCTTTATGTCGAAGAAAGTGACGGGGATGAATTGGAAATAATCAAGACCATGTATCTCCATGTTTTGGACAGTGCAGATGAGCAACAGTGCCTCAAAGGATGTCTTATTGGCGATCTTTCAGCAGAAATAGGCGGGCAGAGTAAACTCTGCGAGACTGCATTAAAATATGCTTTCAAGGCATGGCAGGACAGAATGACCGGATTGATACAAAAGGGTCAGGATTCTGGTAGCATTCGAAATGACCTCACTGCTGAGCAACTATCTATGTTGTTTTTAAATCAGTGGGAAGGGGCGTTGTTACGAATGAAAGTGGAGGGTGACACCGCATCTGCCCGAAACGCCCTTGATCACATGTTAGATGTTCTTTTTAAGAATAATTAGTGCCCCATTTCCAATTCAGAAATAAAAACGTTGCAAGCACCGGGTCAACCAAGGGGTTGCAAGGAGGCGCACTCCAAGGGCGCTTGTTTCACGGCGTACCTGTCGTACACTACACAAGCAACACCACAGGTTGATTCAGGGCTTATTGAATTGCTAAAAAAATTTATTGATGGAAGCGAACTGTTGATAGATTTTTTTTAGCGCAAGAACCAAGACGACCGGTCTACTATAACATTGAGGTTAAGGAGAAAATGATATGAAAAATAAGTTTCGAGGTCATGACGAGGCAGTTCTTTAGGTGAGGGTTTATGCCTTTCATGAATTTCGCCAATCACTAAGCAAACAGTACAAAATCAATAAACAAGGAATGAAAATGAAAACAAAATCAACATTTGAAAAAACCAGTGTAGGTGGCATTGAAGTGAAAAACAGGATTTTTCGATCAGCCACTCATGAAGGGACCGCAAAGAACGGCCAGGTCAGTGACCTGTTGTTAGATACGTATCGTAATCTTGCTAAAGGTCATGTAGGGCTCATCATCACGGGGTACCATGTTTTTTCAGAAACCGACCACCACAGTAAAGGAACGGTGGCTTTGAATGAGGCCTCACTGCCAGGATTACAAAAATTAACCGAAACCGTTCATCAACATGGATCTAAAATCGTGACTCAAATCAACCATTCAGGTTCTCAACTATTATCTCCGCCAAAGGGGCAGGTCTATGGTCCTTCAGAGGTAGCTGATCCTGTCAGTGGTATTACCCCTCTGTCATTTACGAACCAACAGATAGGAGAGTTTATTACAGAATTTAGCAACGCTGCTTTAATAGCTAAAAAATCTGGATTTGACGGTGTGCAGATTCATGGTTCACCTTATTACAAATTTTTAAGTCCGGCTTTTAATAAAAGAACAGATGACTATGGTGGTTCACCTGTTAAAAATGCCCGTATTCTTGTCGAAATATTAAACGAAATTAAAGCAAAATGCGGAAAAGACTACCCTGTTTGGGTCAAGCTGAATTGTTCAGACTTTCATCCAACAGATGAAGGGTTAAAAGAAGAGGATTTTCTTTTAATTGTAAACGAATTAGCAAAAAATGGAATCGATGCCATTGAGGTAAGCGGCGGAACCCTGACTGGTAAACACGCACCAAGCCGATCAAAAAAACATACAGCCTATCATCTCGAATATGCGGAAAAAGTGGCCAACAACGTATCTGTTCCGGTTATTCTTGTCGGTGGGCTCAGAAATATTGATACTATTGATCGTATTCTTTCAGAAACAAACATAGCGGCAATATCCATGTCACGCCCCCTGATTCGTGAACCGGAACTTGTCGAAAGGTGGATGGCAGGCGACAGGCAGGATGCTGCATGTATAGCCTGTAATGGGTGCTATAACCCAAACGGCACAATTTGCTTTTTTGAATTAGGAAAGGAAGAAAAAGCAGCACAAAAAGAAACGATGAAGTTCCTAAAGTCACTTGAAAATAAATCATAATCTCAAAAAGGAGGAAGCCATGGAGACTATTCGCAACACGATGAACTCATTCGTAAAAGATCACTGGTCACCGGCCCAAAAGGAAAAAGCTGAAACTGTCCTTTCATTCGTACAACACCTGATGAATGATCACAATTTTGAACTCATTGAACAGCAGTATTCAAATGCCACTTACATCCAGCATAATCGAAGCATGGAAGATGGCATTGAGGGGGTGGTTAATTCTGTCAGCACCCTTGCAAAGCGATTTCCGGACTTTTCCTATGAAGTAAAAAACATTTTTGTCGACGGTGACTATGTCATTCTGCATTCGACTGCAGCGAACCGTGCAAAAACATCGGGGAAATGATCGAAAAGGGTTCAATATTATTGATACCTGGCTTGTTAAAGACGGAAAGTTAACGGAGCACTGGGATGCGGTTCAGCCTCTCGATAGTTTTATGCGTTTGTATTACTGGATCACAGGTGGTGCAGTGCTTAACACAAATGGGGTTTTCTAACCAGTTATTCCATTTGCCATGTGGGCTAAAGATAGAATCCATAAATTTCAAAATCTACTAATAGCTTAGCCTGGCATGCATTACGTGGCATTGGTCAGTAGAAATATACATCTATATTTTAAGAGGAAATAATTATGTGGAAAATCATCATAATATCATTTTTTATTGTGAGTTGCGTTGCCTTTTCAACCGATATTCACGCACAGTCAGAGAAATTAGCTATAAATTTCGAATCCCTGCAGAGAGAAAGCTGGTCAGAACAAGAAACAGAAAACGCAAAACTGATTACGGATTTTGTACAAAACCTAATGAACAATCACAACTTTGACTATGTTTTGGAGAAATATAACGACGATTCAGACAACTACTAACAGAAATTTCTGAACAATCACAGCGCCTGGCAGCAGTTCCGGAAAAATTTGTTCAAGGATTTATCCAGATTTACACGTATGAGGAAAACAATTACGTGGATGCTAAATCAATGGGAATTTTTCAACCACATGCAACACTAAAAGAAAAGGATCGAGGAAATGACCGGAAAGGGATGAACATCATAGATACGTGGAGGCTTAAAAACGGTAGAATTGTAGAACACTGGGACTCGATTCAACCACTTGATACATCCATGCGATTCTATAATTTGCTAAAAGGCGGTAAAATCAGAAATGCCAATGGGGTATTTTAAGTGTGTAAAAACTATCACCCCCAAGATGCTCATTCAAGACAACTATGGAGGAGCTGTTTGTAGCTTCATCGTTCACCTTAACAAAGCCACTGTCATGAACTCTGCCTTGTAGAGCAGGCCTCAGGACAGTGAAATTTAAGAAAATGAAGAAAACGGCCGATAACGACAAGGTCTCCTATGAGGCCTTGCGCCCGTTTCTGAATCTCTCAAAAATGCTGCCGAAATAATCAAGGAACACAGGAACCGGATCATCAGAGAGTGTAAATTTATCTGTGTATCTGGCTGTGGTATTAACCTCCTGAAAGGAGAATGTCACCATGGCCAAAAAGCAGAGTCGTATAGATGCACTTTTAGATGAGTTGCTCAAAGATGAAGACCCTAAAGAACTATTTAATAAAGATGGACTTCTTGAGGATTTAACCAAACGCCTTGTGGAACGCGCCTTGGAAGGCGAGCTGACCGATCATCTCGGCTACCAGAAGAATGAACGCCAAAAGAGTCGCTCGACAAACGTCCGTAATGGCAATACAAAAAAGACAATTGTAACGAATCGAGGTTCACTTGATATTGAGGTTCCCAGGGATCGAGATGGTGATTTCGAACCTCAGTTAGTCAGAAAGCGCCAAAAAAGGCTTCCAGGGTTTGATGACAAGGTCATTGCACTATATGCTCGCGGAATGACAGTGAGAGAGATCCAGGGCCATCTCAAAGATCTCTATAGTGTTGAAGTATCCCCGACACTGATCAGCAATGTGACCGACAGCGTCATAGATGATGTTCGCCAGTGGCAGTCTCGTCCGTTGGATACGGTCTACCCCATCGTTTACCTGGATGCAATATATCTAAAGATTCGTAAAGGCAGCCATGTTGAAAATCGAGCTGTTTATCTGGCATTGGGTGTAAACCTTGAAGGTAACAAAGAGCTTCTTGGCCTCTAGATTGGAGAGGCTGAGGGTGCAAAATTTTGGCTTGGCATCCTCACTGAGCTTCAAAGCCGAGGGGTAAAAGATATTTTGGTCGCTTGTGTTGACGGCTTAAAGGGCTTTCCTGAAGCCATTGGGAACGTCTTTCCTCAGACGGAAGTCCAGCTCTGTATCGTTCATATGGTGCGTAATTCTTTGAGATACGTTGGTTGGAAAGAGCGAAAGAACGTCGTAAAGAGTTTAAAGGAAATCTACACTGCACCCACAGAAGACGCTGGTTTGAGAGCTTTGGATCAATTTGAGCAAGAGTGGGGAGAAAGGTTCCCAATTATCGGCCAAATATGGCGTTCTAAATGGGAAAATATAGCGCCGTTCTTCCGTTACCCAGAACCGATACGTAAAGTCATTTATACGACAAATGCTATCGAATCTTTGAACGCATCATTGAAGAAAATTACAAAGAAACGGGCAGCTTTTCCAACAGAGGATTCAGTGCGAAAGGTTCTGTATCTGGCGATATTAAAGGCTTCTGAGAAGTGGTCGCGCCCCATCAGGGACTGGGCTGCTGCTCTCAACTATTTTTCGATTGTATTTGAGGGGAGAGTCCCTCTTTGATTTAAACGCCAGATACACAGTTTATTTGACAGTCTCGATCATCACGGCCAATGAGTTTAAACCCCTCATGGACGCAACGCACTTTCAACACCCTTATTGATAGCGAGGTGCAAGTGGATATAGGCCGTAACCTGTTTCCTGTTCCCCCTTATCATGGATACATTGTCGTTCCGAACGCCATTGTACCGATTGGCAGATTATTACTCATCTCAGGATCTCTACTGTCTTCTGGGGGCACCGATGAACCCAAACGATCTTCAAGATCACAGACCGGACTTGAAGCAACTTATGATCTCGCTTCTTTGCACCGACCGAAACATACCCGTGAGAGACGGGAGTGCCAGTGATAATAAGCTCAATAACGAAACTACTAACCAGATCTCAACGCACCTGACTAAACATGGCATTGGAACCGGTGCTTCGGTTTATGTGGCAGGCTCGGCCATGCTCATCGGACAGAATATCCTCGACGTTTCCGCGGTGACAATATCAAGTTCATCACTCGTCTTCCTGCCCAGCAACCGCTGCTAGGCCATACGAGGAGCGACGGAAAGAGGTGAGGATGCTTGGATCCATATCGGCAAGCTCTCCCAAGATCAGGCGACCAATAGTCCAGCGGCTTTATCGGTAACAGGAAGCAGCGGTAACTCTCTATGGCGCCGAATAAGGGCTTTGGTGGTCCATTTTTCCGCCCACGACAAACGACGACATAAGAAAATCGATCGTCAACTCACAAAAGATCGGGAAAGCCTTGAAAAACAGAGCTGCGAAGCTTGATCAATCGAGTTCCATTGCAGGGAGGACGCCCAAGATGCTGCTGAAAAGTTGGCCGCGGCTCGTTCGGCTCTCCATGATATCAGGGTATCTATAGAGAATGACCCCAAGTACGGCAAGGGACGTCCGCCAAAAGGAAAAGAGCAATGAGTGCCCCCATACTAAACAGCATCTGGGCCACGGGCTATTACATCGGCATGCAGAGAAATGAGATTGTAAACCTGAAGCGTCGGAAGATTACCGTTGATGATGATATCACGAAAGATGATGAGGCTCGTTTTCACCCCCTCCCCTCTTCTGGAAATCTTCCTTGATCTTCCCCGGCACCTACACACAGATTATACCCTCCTTTACAAGTCTCTCCCTGTAAAAGACATCCGCGGATCACTGCAAAAGGCCTGCAAGCTCACAGACATCCCCTACGGTAGAAAATCAAAAGACTGAATCACCTTCCACGACCTTCGCCACACCTTCATAACAAACATGAGACGAGCGAGAGTAGATGAGACGGTCATCATGAAAATCACAGCTCACTCGACCCGGGAGATGTTCGACAGATACAATTTTGTATCGGACGAGGAGGCTGTCGACGCGATGCACCAATTTGAGGGATTTTTGAGAAACGGACAAGTGTCGCAAAAGTGTCGCAGACGGGCTCTGGGGACAAAAAAAGGGTTACGGCGACCTCACCGTAACCCTTTGTATTTATCATTGGTACCGAAGGGGAGACTTGAACTCCCACGCCTTGCGGCACTAGATCCTAAGTCTAGCGTGTCTACCAATTCCACCACTTCGGCATGTTGTTAATTTATACAGGACCTCATTTCCATTTGCAACGATCAATGAGGGTCTGAAAAACCACGTTTTTATACAGTCCCAGCAGCATGCTGTCAACCCGTTTTTTACCCTTTCACGTCATTCCGTACCAAGGTGGGCCAATCCCTGAAAAGTGCGCCAACCTTGAATTTCACGTTGACCCCTCCCCCATTTTACGGTAGTGTATAGACAGGTGTGACTGATGGTGGCAGCCATACGGTCCCCTGCAAGCCGTTCAGCGAGGGTCTACTGCCATAGCTCACCTCCGAACGGCTTGGCCTTAAAAGCAAAGCGGAATGCATGAAACATGCATTCCGCTTTTTTAATGGAATCACCGGGAGGTCACCCGGCACCCGTATAAGCAATTGATCTGTTTACCCACACGCCTTCTGCCTGTCATCCCCTCCGTAGGTATAGCCCCCGTAATAAGCGCCATAACCATAATAGTAGTAACCGCCGTTTTTCTTCCCTGCCCCGTTAATCACCAGGCCCTTTACGTCAGCCCCCACATGCTCCATGGCCTTGAGACCGCGGTCCAGCATGTCGTAGGTGGTCTTACCGGCGCGTACCACCACCACCGTGGTATCCACAAGGCGGCTCAGGATCAGGCTGTCCGAAACAGGCATGACGGGAGGCGAGTCAATCACCACCATATCGTAGACCTTCGACATTGAGTCCAGAAAGGCCTTGAGACGCTCAGAGCTGAGGAGTTCCGAAGGCAAGGGCGGGACCGGTCCGGCCAGGGCCGCATGGAGGTTCTCGACATCTGTCTTTACAACAACGGATTCATCGCTGTTGCCGCTCAGGTAGGAGCTGAGGCCCACTTCGCTGGTAAGACCCAACAGATTTCCAAGGTTGGGCTTCCTCAGGTCCCCGTCGATAATCAGCACCTTTTTCCCGCTGTTGGCAAGGGCCGTAGCCAGGTTTACGGCGGTGGTGGTCTTTCCGTCTGCCGGGGCCATACTGGTAAAAAGAATCCTCTGGGGCGGGGTGTCTTTACTCGTGAGCATCAGGGCCACCCTCAGGGACTTGTAGCTCTCTGAAACACTGGACAAAGGAGCCTCTTTCAGAACCGTCTCGATACGCCCTTCCTTGGCATCCATTTGAGACACCACGCTGAGCACAGGCAACTCAAAACGCTCTTCGACTTCCTCAACAGACTTAACGGTGTTGTCCAGGTACTCCACAAAAAAGGCGAGCCCGACGCCGCCGAACAGCCCGAGCAGCACCCCGAGCAGGAGGTTGCGGGCACGATGCGTATCCACCGGCTCCACAGGGGGGACAGCCGCCTCAACGGTCCAGACACTGACTGTCTGAACCTCTTCAGAAAGGGTCTGCTCTTTGATTTTAGCGATAAGGGCGTTGTACAGGTGGCGATAGGTCTCCACATCCCGTTTGAGAATCTTGTACTGCACATATTTCTCGCTCAGAGTGATGGCCTCGCTCTTGGCAGCCAGAAGCTGTGCCTTAAGGTTTTTCACATTTTCACGGGCCATCTCATAGTTGTTCTGGATGGACCGGATCACCCGCTTGGTTTCTGTGGCGAGCTTGTCTTGAAGGAGGGCAAGCTCATTGGTGCTGCGGATCATCACCGGATGACGTCGCCCGTACTTTTTGGAATGCTCCAGGATGGTCTGTTCTGCTTTGACCAGGTCACGGCGGATATCCTGAATGGCCTCATCATCTGAAACAGCCGGAACGGTAAGGGCCTCTTCGGTTGTGACAGTACGCAGCCTCTCGCTAATGGCCCGAAGCTCTTCTTTGCGGGTCTCCTCAACAGTCATTTTGGCGGAGAGTTCGTTAACACGCTGGGGCCCGATGTTGATATTGTTTTCGATGGCCACGATGTCCTGTTGGCGCATGTAGGCGTTCAGGGCCTTTTCCGCGGCTTCAAGTTGCTTTCGCTGTTCTTCGGCCTTCTTACTCATCCACTCTACGGTATACCCGGTGGCTTTCATACGCATTTCAAGGAGCTCATCCATGTAGGCGCGGGTAAAAGCGTTCACCACCATGGATGCAATAACCGGGTTGTCGAACTCATAGCTGATGTTGACGATCTTGCTGTCTTTGGTTGGCTTGATCTTCAGTTCTTCGATCAAGATCTTGGCAATAATATCAACATCGGTAACGGCGCCCCCTTCCAGCCCCTGGTCCTGCCCTTCCGTGGCGGAAAATGATTTCATCACGTCCCTGCCCCACGAAACGGCGTCTTCCCACAACGAGCCCTTTTCTTCATCTGTCTCCAGAAACCAGGAACCATAGCGCGTGGCAAGCCCCAACCTCTCCACCACCTTAACGGCTACAGGCTTGCTTCGAATGATCTGAAACTGGGTTTCAAGGAACTGGGGGTCCCAGCGCACATAGCCCTGGGACTCTATGATGGGTGAAGAGCTTTCGTTTTTTTCGATCAGGAGCCGGGTCGTGGCTTCCCAGGTAGGTTCCAGGTTGGAGGTAAACACCCCGATGATCGTCAGGACCAGAGTTAAAATAAAAAAAGTCAGGACAGTCAGCCGCCGCTTTTGAATCACCCGCCAGTAATCGCGTAAGTGGATCTCTCTTTCTTCCATATCAGAAAAAACTCTCCTGTATCACAATGATGTCTCCGGGGATTACTTTCTCACCCATATCAACGTCTTCGAGAATCTGCTTCTCCCCGTCGACCCGGCGGATGACCTGAGCCGTTTTCTTATACGCCCTGCGCGTGAACCCAGAGGCCATGGTGACAAGGACCATGATGGAAGTGTCCTCGTCGATCTCGTAACGCCCCGGTTCAGTCACCTGCCCAAGGATATTGGCTTTACGGCTGCGGTACTCATCGATAAAGACATTGATCTGAGGGTTCACCAGATACTCTTCATCCACGTACAGCCGCATCAGGTGCTCGGAAATCTCTTCCCCGGTCAGCCCACTCACCTTTACGCTGCCTACAAAAGGCATCTTGATGGTGCCGTCGGCACTCACCCGTACATTCATACTCAAATCTTCGTGCTCATACACCTTGATAGACAACAAATCCCCTTTGCCGACCCGGAAATTTTGCGCTAAAGCCGGACAAAGAGGACCAAGTAAGAAAATAAGAATCAATAGCACTGCTGTATTTCTCATAATTCCCTTCGATAATAAAAAATGTCGTGTGGGGGGGATGTTCGGGCAAGGGCTAAGGGAAAAACCAAACCAACCGGCGTGTTAAGGCATATTCTTCAAGGAGCCATTCACACGCCGGCCCCTTTATTCCCCTCAGCCCCGTTTTGCCCTTACATCGAGGCTGTTACGGTCAACATCACGCTGTTTTCCGTGTAATCACTCTGGTCACTTTTGTCTCGGCCGGAAGCGCTTCTGTCCGTATACATATAAGCGAGGCTTCCGTAGATTCGCTTGTTAAACTGATACTTAACCGACGGTGAGACCGTATAGGTGGTGTCGTCCCTGTCGATTTTCTTATACTCTTCCTCGGAGACAGAGAGGCGCAGCGCAGAATTGATACGCGACGTCAGACTATAGGTTCCCGAAACGCTCAACATACTTTCCGTGACAAAACGGCTGGTGGTGGTTTCTTCATTCCCTCTTTTCGCGTTGGCGCAAAGGTCGATTCGGTCACTCAGGTCGTAACTGACAAAGGCCTCAAGACCGATGGTGTCATCAGTCTCATCGAGGTCATCGAGGTCCTTGTTTATGTAACCAATTTTACCCATGGCGTTGATACGCTCGCTGGCATCGTATTTGACCCCTGCAAACACCTTGAATTCCGTACTGTCAAAATCTTTCGTATCGTAATCGATATCCGTATGGGAGATCTCGCCGAAGAGCGTCGTCTTGGGCCGGATATCGAAAAGGACAAAGCCCGTTGCATACAAGTCTTTACGATCTTTTTCCGGGGCGTCAGAGTTATAGTTCACATCGTAGTAGCCCAAATCCAACCGCGCTTTCAGCTTATCGCTGATGGCATAGGAGGTGGTCAGCGCCAGCAGGTTATTGTTATACTCAGCACTGTCCGTCTCTTCTTCTACGGCATCCCGGGAGTCCTGGTATTGATCCATCAATTCAAAGGAGAGGCCCCCGGCAAGGTTCCAGGCCGCATAGGCATCGAGTTTATGGGAGATAAAATCCCGCTCATCGAAATCCAAATAATTCTCGAAGGTCGGAGCATATCTGAAAAAGCCCTGGTACCTGCCCATCTCTTCATTCTGAAACCGGGTCTGGGCCATGCCGCCCGGTACGGAGCTGGAAGCAGCAATGTTGATCACCTCGGCATCGGCACCGGGAAGGGCCAGCCATACCCCCGGGGTGATGTAGCTGATCAAGTCATCTTCTTCGTCGTCGTTGGTGGCAAACACGTTATCCGTGTATTCCCCGGAAAAGGAGATAAAAGGATGAATCACATCCGACTCAAGCCCGAACATCTCTTGAGAGTAAAGATCACACCACCCAGACGCGGCCATCAACAGAAACACCACAATCCCAAATCCGAACCCTATCCACTTCGTTCGTTTCACTTTTTCACCTATTATTTATGGTAAAGGCTGAAAACCGACCTCAAAATCATTTCCGCGATAAACAAGACAGCTACCACGTCGCGTCTTTCATATTGAGCCTTATACCGTGATGCATTTCCCCTGCCCGCCTATAAGAGAGCGAATGTGACAGCGGGAATCCAAGCCCCATGTTTCCGGTCTTTGGCAAGATCGCCATGGTTTAGTTGGGGCTAACATCCTCGGAGGGCGGATTATCGATGGTAACGGGAGGCTGAGTGACCGGAGTATCGTCGATATCTATCTCCGAGCCATCGTCATCAGATTTCGTGGTAAAGGTCTGAGCTTCAGTGGCCGTATCCATAGCAACTTGTGCAGCGTCCACTGTCATTCCTGCCTCAGTGGCCCCCACGGTAATTTGGTCTGAAGTCGCACCGGCCTCCATGGCGCTGCCCACAACCTCAAGGACGTTCTCACCTGCGTTGATGGCCGCGGCCACCACCTCGCTTGAGACGGATTGATCCGAGACGACTGCAGATGAGACAACCTCATCTGCCTGGGCACCGGCATCAAGAGCGGCGGTAACCGCTGTGCCCGCAGTTGTTGAATCTGCTTTTACGGCGGCAGCCACAACATCTCCCGCCATTGCATTGGCGCCAACCGCAGCTGCAACTACGTCACCGGTTGTGGAAGGATCCGCCGTCACGGCAGCAGTTACGACCTCGGTAGCGGATGCATTGGCGGCAATGGCTGCTGCAACGGCCTTTCCTGCCGATGAGGGATCTGCCTTGACGGTCTCTGAAACAATGTCGGCAGCCGGAACATCGGCAGCGATGGCTGCGGTCACAACGGTTCCGACATCGGCATTGACGGTGGAAGCAGCAGCGATCACAGCGCTTTTGTCGTCAACCACCTTGAAACCGGACGTCAGTGCAACCTGGACGGCTTCGGGATTGATCGTGTTAACCTCGGAAAGAAATTCCGACAAAGAGACATCGTTGGTCATGGCAAACTGCAGGGCTTCCTGCATCATCATGGAGTCGGAGACACCACCAAATTTAATGGCATCGCTCAATACCGTCTTCCAAGTCGGAATCTCTTCCGCTTCCGGCGCCCCAAAACTTAACGAAACCGAACCGAAAACCAAACAAACCGATAAAACGACTACACCCCACTTTTTCATGGTGCCCCCTTGGCGCATGAGTTAAATAAGCCGGTCGCTCCAGAAAAACGGAGCACTCTACCGAATGAAGTTATATTATTTAATCGCCATCACTATCTGACGATATATTTCCCATTGACTGGCAGCAGTGCAAAAAAATTCGAGTATCTATACCGGATATTTCGCGAAGGCGATCAGGAATCCCTGAGCCATTAGTTTATACACCAAAAGAGACTGGCGAAATCCGTGGGATAATGCGACAACCCTATGAAGGTAAACATACCCCGTAACCGAGTAAGCAAGTCACTATCAGAACGATTGATACACCACACCCATACAATTCGGGCCTAAGATCAAGAAAGGCAACGCTGCCGAATCTGGTTATATCCTGATGCGTTTCACTACAGAGTATTCATGATAGTCCGAGCCATGAATACTGATCGATACCAAGGGGGGAGGATAACAGATAGTTACTTAAACATAAGAGACATAATCGCACAAGTTTTTTTACATGTTTTTTCAAAGTAATAATAGGTTGGCACTTCACAAAAATCACTCAAAAGCAACTATCATAGTACTTGCCGTAAAAAGGTTGTTTTACTTCATTTTTGGTAAAATCAAATTGAATCATACACGCCACAAGACGCTCTCTCAAAAAAGCAACGCCCGTTTGCCTTTCGGCTTCGGCACCAGGGTCAGATTCCCCTTCCCCCTCGAAAAGTAATTCAATGAGGAGTCCTTTTTGACCGGTTACGACGAAGCCTGCCAAAAACCCGGGCTCTTTGTCGCCTATCATAAACGGCGTGACATCGCCAGCACACCACCGTCGCTCAAAGAGAACAGCCCCTGAATCCGATTTTGTGACTTTCACATGGAAGCCGTGAAGCCCCAGCTGTTCTGCGAAACCTGCGGCTTCCAGCCAGATTCTGCCCAAGTCCGGGGAATCAGGAAGAGCCGAAGAGGACCACCCCTTGGCAGTTTCCGGCCTACCCTTGGGAATCCATGGCCACCTTATTTGGCCCCAAAGCCCCTGGCTGCCCCGCGTGTTCATGTCAAGAAAGGGCCAAAACGTCACACTTGCCATGCCTCCATACGTTCGCCACCGAAACGTGCCAAATAATATCAAACAAAGCTGATAGTATCCCTTTGAAATAAAGGTTCTATCGCCCGCTTCCCATCACAACAGCCCGTATGGTGGACAGGAAGATCTTTGCATCCAGCCCCAGGGACCAATTGTCGATGTACTCCAGGTCCATCTTCATCCATCCTTCAAAGCTGACATCATTCCGGTTGGGGGTCACCTGCCAGATACAGGTCATTCCGGGTTTCATGGAGAGCCTTCGGCGTTGCCACAGCTCGTACTCACTCACCTCACTCGGAATGGGTGGTCGTGGCCCGATGAGGCTCATTTCCCCACGTACCACGTTGATCAACTGGGGCAGCTCGTCCAGGCTGGTTTTTCTCAAAAAGGTCCCGACGTATGGAATGACCCGGGGGTCTTTTCGAATTTTAAAGGCCGGGCCGTCTGCTTCATTTGCCTCCATTAACTCGTCCAGCATTGTATCGGCACCCACAACCATGGTGCGAAACTTGTAAATCTCAAAAAACCGCCCGTTCACCCCCATGCGCTTTTGCTTATAAAAAACCGGCCCGGGAGAGATGAGCTTGATGGCCAGACCGATGACCAGAAAAAACGGTAAAGAGACGACCAGCATGATGCAGGAAAAAACATAGTCATACACATTTTTCAGCATCAACCCCACGGCATCCGAGGAGATCATGTGCATCTTCATGGTGGGAATCTGTAGAAAATTTTCAAATGAAACCGACGCATTGCCTGGTTTATAAACCAATTTATGAATCTGCCAGTCCGGCACGATGCGGACGCTTACGCCCATGCTCTCTGCAAGGGTCAGGTAGCCGGACGCATTTGGGATCAACTTCAACGGCATGGCAAAGATCAACTCATCCACAACGGTTTCCTTGAGAATCTCAGCAAGCTTTTCCACATTGTCGAGAACCGTCACGCCGGGGATCACTTCCCGTCCGATGCGAGAGGAATCGACGTCCAAACACCCCTGGATGATGTACCCCGATCCTTTCTGCTTTTCAATTTTCCTCAGGATGTCCCTGGCACGTTCCAGGCTTCCCACAACCAGAATATTTCGCGTGTTGTACCCACGCTTTCGGATCCTATCCAACACCAGATAGATTATGGCCTTGCTGACACAAAGCATCACCATGTTGAGGCCGCCGAAAATAAGAATCATACCACGACTTACATCATGGTTTTTCAATGCATATAAAACGGCCCCAAATACCAGCAGGCTAAAGCAAACGGCCTGGGAGGCGTTAACCAGAACCTGCATGAGGCTTCGTTTTCGATAGGGCTCATACAGGTTGAAGGCCTGAAACGTCAGTCCCCAGATAACCGTCACCATAAAAAGAAGGGTGTAATAATTAGGGGCCGTGGACAGCCCCCCTGCCCCGCCGGGAAGCAGGTATTTTTTGGTAAAGTAGGCCCCCACAAAGGCCAGCATCGTAATTAACACATCGATAAAGAGATGAAACCGGACAATAACCCTGTTCTTTTCTTTAAGCATGAGAATCCCTCGGTTTTCAGATACAAATGCGCCCAACAAGGCACCTTTCGTGCCGATACCATAAACGCTAAGGGGGGGAGAATGCTTCGGTTCATCAACAACTCAATCACCAAATCAAAGGTAGGACGACAGCCGCTTTAGACCTGCCGTTGCTCTTCGGTTGTCCGGGTCAACAATCAACACCCGCTCGTACTCCTCTGCGGCGCGGTAGGGAATACCCATTTTGAGGTAGGTGTCGCCCGTCAGAAGTCGTATCTTCGGATGGCCGGGAAAGTACTCAGAGGCTCTTTGGAGGACCGACAGCGCCATGTCGTAGTCCTTCTCAGTCATATAAACCCGGTAAATTTTCATGAAGTGCCAGGGTCTCAGCGAATCGTCGCACTCCAGATAATCCATTGCCCGGAGAATCGCCTCACGTGCCAGTTCACCATGGCCGAAGGCACTCATTGTATCGGCGAACACAAAGCGAGGATAGATGCGCTCGGGCAGCATCCCGTAAATGGTTTCCTTGGATAACCCGTGGTAAAGAAGCAACGAGATGCACGCCTTGATGTTATCCTTAGATACATCAAGGAGCATGGCTTGCTTGAGGTACAGGGACGCTTCATCGGTTTCTCCAGCACCGAGAAGCCATCCGGCAAACATTTTGCGCCTGTCCGGGTTGGCCGCGTCATGGGCGACGGCCCTCTCAAAATAGTGACGCCCCAAGACCTTCCGGTTTCTCCGGCACGCATACCGGGCGGTGTACTGGAGGACGCTACTGTCCACCGGGCATAAGCGCAGAGCCTGCGTCAACCACCCTTTCGCCATATCCCCCTCTCCGTAAACAGCAAAAACCTGTGCCAGGGCAAAGGGATAGGCGGGTTCAAGGGGGGCGAAAAACGCTGCCCAATGAAGGGTTTCTATCACTTGCGACGACTCTTGCAACGTGGTGTCACCTGAGACAACCGTTCCGGCCACACGATCAAACAAAGCGGATGCCCGTAGGGAACCGCCCTGGTAAACGCCGACCAGCAAGAGAAAAACCACTGTGAAAACCCAGGTAACCCGTTTATGAACCGATGTGGATTCCGCCAGGAATGTCTCCTGCCTGCCGCGAAGCCGCGTATGGGAAGCGGCCACGGCGAGGCCGCACATAAAGAAAAAAACAAGGCCATTGGCATTGCTGTAGAAATTAAAATCCACAACACTATGAAAGCAAATCGCCAGAATTCCGGTAAAGGAGCCGAGATACAGGCAATGGGCATAGGGATCACGGCGTTTGCGATACATAGCCCAGGTGGCGCGAAACAGGGCAACAACGAACCACACCACCAAGAGGCACCCAATCACCCCGCCGCATGAGAGCAGCTCAATGTAATCATTGTGGGCATGTCCTACGGATTTCTGGCCCTGCAAACTCCGATAACCGGGGTAAATCGCCTCAAAGGTCCCCACTCCTGTACCTGTCAGAAAAAAATCGTTCACCATGCCGTAGGCATCGTTCCAGATGGTAAAACGAGAGTTAACCAACTTCCCTTCTTCATTAAAGGCTCTACCGAACCGCTCAACAATGGGTTCCCACCCAAACCAGGAGACAGAAAGAAGGATCAGCAGCACAGACAAAGAGACAAACCGCTTTCGCCGCGACGTCCCCTTACGAAGAGAAAAAAAGCCGACCAGGCAAATCATGGACAGGCACAGAGAGATAACCCCACCTCGAGAAAGGCTGAGAAACACAGACGTCCCCATGAGAACCGCCGCAAAGCCCAGCAAAAGGTGAAGGTGCCCTGCCGCCCCACTCCAGAACTCCACCACCCTCTCCCGCCAGGAGCCATACCTTGCCTGGGGTCGATAATAGAGATAAAGCCCCAGCACCATCGGCAAAATCATGCCCATAAAACCGGAATAGTGGTTATGGTACACATACGGCCCGACATGGGTGTTGTTGGCAGGCCCTGCATAAAAACCGTAAATTTTTCCGTTGGTAAAAAGAGTTTCAACAATGGCATAGACAGCCATGACACCGGCAAGACCTGCAACGACGAGAACGGTTTTCTTCAGCTTGTCCCGATCCGAAAGAAGCTGCACCGTACCCCAATAAAACAAAAGATAGGCTGAAAACCGAAAACCCTCCGCCAGGGTTTTCCCGGGGTAAACAGAAAGAGGAATCCACGAGAACTCTTCCAGCGGGCCAAGGTTCTCCCGATAGATGAGATAGGTGGCAGGAGAAACCCACTTGACCAGTGTGGCAGGAAGAGGCACGGCTTGAAACACGAGCCAGCCCACAAAAAGTCCAAGAGGCAAAAGCCCGGGAACACGGTATGGTGTTGCATTTCCCTTAAGTGCAAGAAGATAAAACACAGCTCCAAAAACGCAGCTCAACTCCAAGATGGCAAGAGCCAAGGTGTCGCGGGCGCCAAAAGCAAGGGGAGAAAAGATCAGAACAAACAGAAAAATCCGGTAGGATACGTTACGCATAGAAAAGGATTCGATTTTTTTGTTATAACGGAGAGGTGACATCCTCAATTAGAACATCCACAATCCGCTGCGCGGCCTTGCCGTCCCACAACTCCGGTACCGAGCCGGTCTTGACATTGCCTTTTTTAAGGCCATCATATGCAGCAAGAATGTTGGCGCCGGTGGTTCCGATGAGGGTGTTTGTCCCCTCTTCCACGGTAACGGGCCGCTCAGTGTTATCGCGGATTGTAAAGCAGGGAACCCCCAGGCCCGTGGTCTCCTCCTGAAGCCCCCCGCTGTCGGTAAAGACAGCATAAAGGGGCTCCTCCAACAAAGAAAGTCTCCCCATAACCAAGGGTTTAATTTAACGATGCGCTCAGACATCCTGACACCAAAAGAGTCCAGCATCTTTCTGGTTCTGGGGTGAACGGGAAACAGGATGGGGGTCTCTTCGGCCACCTGGTTCAGGGCCCTTACAATATCGCTTAGCTTTTCCTTGTCATCCACATTGGACGGCCTGTGCAGGGTCAAAAACAAATATTGGCCCAAGCGAGCCTTCAGATCATGACAGGCAAATTCAGAATCCATGGTGTCAAGGACCTTTGCATGCTGAAACAGGAGGTTGTCGATCATCACGTGGCCAACATAATGAATGGACCCGCTTGATTTCCCCTCCCTCAAAAGGTTCTCGTTGCCGTGCTTCTCCGTGGTGAAAAAATAATCGGTAATGGCATCGGTAACCATCCTGTTGATCTCTTCGGGCATGGCCATATCAAAACTCCGGAGCCCCGCTTCCACATGGGCCACCTTGATCAACAGCTTTTTGGCAACAATACTGCACGCCAAGGTGGAGTTCACATCCCCCACCACAAGAACTACATCAGGGGCTTCATCAAGGCATATCTTTTCAAACGCCACCATGATCTTTGCGGTCTGTTCCGAATGGGAACCGCCACCAGCGTTGAGGTGATAGTCCGGCTTCGGAATGCCGAGGTCTTCAAAGAAGCTCTCGGACATATTCGCATCATAGTGCTGACCCGTATGAACGAGCTTGTAGTCAAGTTGCAAACCATTTTGGTTTGCTTTGATCTCACGAATAATGGGTGCAATTTTCATGAAATTGGGGCGAGCACCGGCAACGAGCAATATTTTCATTTTTTTATCCAACACTTAAATAGGGGTTGCTGAACAATTTTGCGCGATTAATTTCAGGACATGAGGTTAGTCAGCTGCAGAGGCAAAACGTGGCACATTGAAAGACCACCACCGAATTGGCTCTTTGAAAAGCAGGCACAACAAAATGGCTTTCAGCCATTTTTCTATATTCATGACTAAAAAGCAAAGTGAGATAGCAGTTTCACTGGTCTTTGCCAATTTTGTCATCACACGGCCAAGGCAGTATCGTCTCTTTGCTTGTCCAAATTTGCCTTCAATGGGGATTCGATCTATTTCGTCTTGTCGGGCCTGAAGAGATTTTTCGATTAGTTCAGCCTCAGTTTCTGCGTTTTTTTCGGTGGTCTTCCCAAAGGAGGTCCAGATATACGAATGCCATGGCGTTTGCAATATTTACGATTGTCTCTGGTTCGGTATACCTGATCAACGTGTACCGATTTAGGGTAAACCTCAAACCGTTTCTTGTAACGCTCGATTTGTCTCACCAGGTCCTGGTTTTCATTGAAGTTATCCCAGCTGATTCGGCCAATGAAAGCATAGCCATCAACAAGGCTAACGGACAGTTTAGCGCCGAACTCTGTATCACGCCCGGCTTTTCCACGTTTGATTGGTCGTACATGCGGTTGGTTGATGTTAATGATTCGGTCATCGATCCTTTTCTCCCGCCGATCAAACATCATTTTGTGCTGTCGATAGAGCTCGGTAATCACAAGAGGATCTTAGTACACCTTCGGCTTCAGAACTTGGAGGCCTACTTCTTTGGACAGCGCGTCAATATACCCCAGATTTCTGTTCAAGTACCCTAATTGAAGTCTCAGGATCTGACGTCGTTTACTGGTACTCATCCGTTTACTTTTTGAAGCGGAGAGATACTCTTTTCTCGCCTTTTTACGGTATGTTCGAGGCTTGATACTACCTGGGTTTCGAGTGCCATGAAAATGTCAATCATGTGCTCAGATCTTTCCCTTGCGTTGTTGATCAGCTTGAAATCAGTAGGGAAAGAGATATCAGCGGGTGCGCAGGTGGCATCAACAAGCAATTTGCCTCGGTTGGATGGCCCTCCACCCTTTTTGTTATAATCGTCATCGGCCTTTTCTTTTGATGACGCAGCTGACCTCAGAGCACGCTTTCTAACCGATTCGTTGATGCGCGAAATGATATCTGCAGTAAAACGTTTTCGAAAATGGACCAACATACTTGGATTAAAAGGAGGCTCGTCGGAGAAAGCCTTCATGCCACAGAAATACTGCAGGTATGGGTTTTCTCGAATTTGCTCAACACATTCACGATCACTTACTTACAAGCGTGCCTTAATAATGAGTGTAGCAAGAGCCATTCGTGCTGATATTGCTGAGGGGCCTTGACCGCATTGAGTTAGCTTTCCATGGTACTCATTTTCAAATTCGTCCCAGGGAATCAGGTGACCCAATTTTACATAGCGGTTGTATAGGGACAATCTGCCGCCAAAAGGTAGCTCAAATTCTAAAACAAATTGCTTCTCATTGTGCCTGTAAATGAATTTTTAACCTCAAAGTGCAAGGCTTTTTCAAAAATCAGCCTGTTATCATTGCAGCTCAAGCACAAAACACATCACGTTTCGGTGCCGTTCTCAGTGGAGACAGATTATTGAAAACCTCGCACAAATACCTGAGAAAAAAATATAGTCCGAGTTGAGAATGGGAAAAGCACAAAACAAGCCTCCAGCGGTACGGAGTGGCGACCTCTCTAAAACGCTATATACATTCATTTGTAGAGAGGGGATTGTTGTAATTTTCGTGCTACTCGGGTTATCTATTGTTTCATATTTTTATTGTCATGGCCTAACATTTCTTTCATAACAAGCCAAAGAAATGCGGGGTTTGTGCGAGCATATCTGCGCCACATCCGCCTGGGTTCCTGAATAATCCTGTAACTCCACTCCATTCCGGTTTTCTGCATCCACACCGGTGCTCTCTTCGTTTTTCCGGCAACAATATCAAAACTCCCACCGACGCCCATGCAGAAAGGAACATTCATCACAGGCATCCATCTGTTCAGAAATTTTTCCTTCATAGGTGAAGAAAATCCTACGAAAAGCATGTCTGCATGGCTCTCTTTGATCATGCTCGCAATGCCCTCTTCTTCATCTTCTGAATAGTATCCATTTCGATACCCCGCCACCTTTAAATCTGAATATTTTTTTTGAAAGGATTCCACCACCCCTTTCACAACCCCCTCCTGAGCGCCGAAGAAAAAAGGCCTGTATCCCTTATCACTGCACACACGGATAAGTTTCTGAAATAAATCCACACCGGCAACACGCTCAGGGAGCGGAACCCCCAATAGCCAAGAGGCCCAGACAATGGGCATGCCATCCGCATTGATAATGTCACAGGATGCGATAATATCTTTTAACTTAGAGTCCGATTGCATCTCCACAAACTTTGAAACATTCACAACCACGTGCTGACACATAGCTTTGTTGTGAATTGATTTTTCAACTTCAATTATTGTTTGATTCATGTTGTATGAATCGACAGGGCAGCCCATGACATCAATTCTGGACATCGGTATCCTCTTCAAAGAATTTGACGAAAACGCATAACTATAATTTTGGATTCTGCTTTGATAACAAAAAGGAGAGCGCGTAGAACATCCAGGCTTGGGACCATCTGATATACGGGATCTTATTGGTATACCATCTTGTTTTCTGGTAATAAAAGAAACCTCTTTTGTCCTGCATATTCTTAACGGCCCATTCAGCAATAGTATGGGCCATTGGGAGACTTCTGCTATCATAATCGGAAAGTTTAAGGCACGTAACAATACCTTGAGCTGAACAATGAATGTCAATAGGATAAAGGGTATCATTATAATATTTGGGGCAACCCTTTTTTAGCCAAAATGTTTCAAGGAAGTAACGAAACGCGTCTCTCAATTCATTTTCCCAGGCCATGTCGCCTGTTGAATCCATCCAGCCTTTCAAAGCAACCAGATTAAACCCCGTATGAAAATTATCAACAAACTGATGATGATTCAATTCACCGTAAGGCCATGAATAATCGTTTTTCATGGCCTTAATCGAATAAGCCATCGACTTTTTCGATTTATCATAATATATTCTATTTTTTGTATGAGAGTAAACACGGGCCAGCAAGGCAGCCCCCAACATATTTGCATTATGAATCCGAGCCTCTTCTCCGGGGATATACCCAAAACAAAGAGTATCCTCATCCTCTGACAGCACCATATGATTCAAAATAAACTCACAGGCACTTATTGCAGTGGCAAGCCCATTGAAAGCCTCAGCTTCTCCATGTTTCTCAAAGTAGTCTAAAAAAGAATTAGCAACAAAAACCGTTGTCACAATGTTGGGTTTACCCTTTGGCACATAAAACGCCCTTGCCTGCCAATCAAAATTATAACCCCAGCATACGCCTGAATACCCAGGGCATCGCATTGATTTGAGCTGAGCCAAGAGATTTTCAGCTTCTTCATATTTCCCTGAATAAAGAAGACCTGATGCAAAAAGACCAAGACCTTTGGGATTATAGCCCTTTGGAACTGATACAAGTTTTCTTAGATTTAGTGGGGAGCGTTTAAAAAATTGGATAACTGCAAGGCGAATAAACTCAAATTTATAGAGTGGGGTATTTTGGAGGAGTGTTGAATTAAGACCATCGAACAGGTCCCAACCATTGTAATCTTGCTGGTGGATGTAATGTAATAGTAAATTGTGGCTTATATTAATCATAATTCTCAACCACTATTATTGAGTGATAAAATTCAAAGATTTATGAGATAGTTGTGCAAAATAATGATATTAGTTTATTGAAATCATTAAAAGTTGTGAATTTAATCTTACCTTTTCTGCAATATTCAGTATTTACTTTTAATAAAAATTTTTCAAAATTGTTCTCATTAAAAAAGTCTTTAGAATGAGATATCATTACAAGAGGGATTTCATTTTTCGCATAGTTATATTTTTTTTCAGCTTCATCCAAAAATATTAACATTTGTTTACAAGATTGTTTACAAAAGTCCCACTTGAATGAATAAGGTTGAAGACAAGTTATTTTTTTACTTTAAAAACATCTTAATATAGTTTCTTGATATTGAAATATCATGTTTAGAAACAGAATTGCAGGTTCTTATTGAATTTTCTGTGCTGTTTTGATTGACTGAACAAGCAACCGTTTATAGCCATAATCAGGAACAGAGTGTATCGGTAGCTCATAAATTAAATTATCCGGGGCAAGTTGCCAATATCCCAGAGACGATGAAAAATCCGAAACCGCCAGTGAATGTACAAATATACCTGTCTTTATCATAGCAGAATGTACTTCCATAGGTGCTTCGATCCATGGAAGATTAGTGAGTCTCATAGCAGAAACTGTATATTCTTTATCAACTTCATAAATTAATTTGATAGTTGCTTTAACTTTGCTGAATAACACTGTGTATCTTTGATCTTGAAAATTCAGTAATAGAAAGTTCTGAATCAATCATCTCCCACTTACCATCCTTATATACAGCGTCTACCCATTGTGGGTGTATGTGAAGCTGAACATCATGCCCAATGGAATATGCATCGAGCACTTGCTTTTTCATCTCTTGGGCCGGAGAATATCCAAGGTTTTTATTTAGCTCAAGGTCATACTCTACAAATTTCTGATACTCATTAACCTCAAACATGATTGTTAAAGGTACGGAATATTTATTGCATATATTCAAAATATGTTCTGTAGGTTTTACTACATGCTTTTTTACATCACCTGAGCCATCGCCAAAAATCTCATAATCAATTGTAAGAATAATATTCAGCAAAATAAAATTATCTCCATAATGGAATTACCGACAAAATCGTAAGGTTGAACCTCGATTGAAAAATATCACTAATCTATGCAGATCGATGCTCAGAGTGCAAAAGAGGCGCCTTAGAATTACTATATCTTATGAAATAGAAGAGTATTAAAGATCCAAGTAAATAGACTCAATCCTTTTAGTAACTTTTGATGCAAAAAAATATTCCTGAGCATAGTTGAAATTATTCATACCTATCCTTCTTAATAGGGACTGGTCAAGGATCATTTTTTCAATAAGCATAGCATAAACATCGGGTGATTTTGAATCAGTAATAAATCCATTCTTTCCATTTATAAAAATATCAGGAATCCCACCAACATACCGAGTTATGACGGCGTTGCCCAATGCCATTGCTTCCAATAAGGATATCGGCATACCCTCTCCATAAGTAGTCGGAAATAAATATATATCAGAGTTCAAGAGCACAGCTTCTTTTGTTTTCCCGCTAATATACCCAATAAAGTCAATTCCATGTGAACCAATTGAATCTACATACTTTTTAACCTCACTTAAATCATTACCATCACCAGCAATAATCAACCGAATGTTAGAATATTTTTGTCGTAAAATGACAAAGGTATCAATTGCCTCATAAATACCTTTTGATCTTTCAATCCTTGCTAAAAAAAGTATATTAATCTTGTTACTATGATTTGACGAGATGCATTTATTGTATACGTTTTTTATAGGCACCATTTCATCATCAACCATAGTTGTTTCCACGATAATTTTTGTTTTAAGTCCAATTTCGCGAAGTGAATGCTTAAATTCATTCGCTAATACAACAATGATATCAGAGCGATTATAGATCATTTTAAAGATTGTTGAAAATAAGTGACAAGATTTAATTTTTGACGCAGTCTTTTCATTCCAACCATGGATAAATACGACAGATTTTAGGTTAAATAGTTTTCCAATCAATAAAAAAAAAACCATCTCTAAATAATCCTTTTACTTCAAGTGAAGGATTTAAATGTACAACATCAGCTCTATGTTTAATTATTTTGAACGGAAACGTAATGAAAAATAAAAATAAATCGCGTTTAATAGAAATATTACTCCAGTTTACGAGTTCAACTGCATTCAAAAATCTTTTTTTTTCTAAACCAACCAAATTGATGATAGAAAATTCTGCATCATCCAAATACTTTATCAGTTGTTTCACATATATTTGTAAAAATGAACGCCCATACGAAGGTTCATAAAAGATCGAGTAAAAATAATATTCATAGGGAACCCTTCATAATTTTGCTATTTAACAGTAATGAATGTCTAAAGTTAAGAACTTCGGACTTATTTCTGGTAACATTGACAATTCCAAGAGCAGAAAATCCACTATTAACTAAAACTTTAATAGATGCGATATTTGATATACTACAAGAACTATAAACCAAGTTGACATCATTATCTTTAAGCCATACTAAACTATCGTACATTAAACGCTGATATAACCCCATTTTTCGAAATTCAGGATCCGTGTAAAATGGCCCGATGAAAACTTCATCATCTCTCAAACTGAGCACACCTGCTGGTCCTAAATTATCATACGTTTCTCTATGAACCCATGTGTATGCAATGACCCTATTATTTAGAACAATTGCTAAACACATAGCACCTCGATCAAACCATTGCTGTATGGGAACAAAATCCATTCGCTCTGGTATTGCTTTAAAATTTAATAACATTTTGAGGTCTGGTATTACCATAAATTTGATATCCTTAAGTAGTAAATGACCATGATCATTAAGGCAATTATACTCAGCTAAAAGATCATAATAAAAAAATAGTGTCTCTGAGCATTTTAAACCTATTTTAAATAAAACGAGGCTCAATATACGATCAAATAATACGTTGACCCTTTCCGTTTTTAGAGTAAATCTAATTTTCTTTAAGAATATATACACCTACCACCTATTCATTATTTTTTTTAACTGCATAAAAAAAGGTTTTATATCTGTTATATCGAAAATATCTTTAACCCCATGCCCAGTATAGTCCATAAATATTTCACTAACATTAAACTGGTGGGGTGATCGTTTAAGTCCATATAAAAGGGCTCTTACATCGCGCACAATATTAATCCATTTTCTTCTTTCGTTTACTTTTATGCTATCAGTATTTGTACATAAAACTTTATGAGAAAAATTTTTCATCAGGACCTTAATCCATCCACAAGCTCTAGGATTCACTTCTATTAGATACACAACGCCTGTTTTATCATCAACCCTGCATTCAACTTCAACAAATCCACTGTAATCCATTGCCTTTAATAACTTATTTGCATATCTTCTTACTACATTAGCAGGTTCGTTGCTTATTTCCTCAACTTTACTTGCTAAACCTGCATACTGCCTGGATTGCTGAACAACTATCCCGACTTGCTCAACACCATTCATCCAATATCCTCCATAACTTATATCGGATTCACATTCTCCAAAAATGTACTGCTGAAATATTAAATTACTGAATCCTGGTAAATCTTTAGTTTTTTCTAAAACCTCATACGAATCTATTCTAACGGTTTTAAAAATTGTCTTACCAACAGTTTTATTCCATTTCCCTATCAATGGGAATTTGAATTTACTACAATATGCTAAATCATCAAACTTAAACGTTTCAGGACAAGGAACACTCAAAATCTGCGCAAACTTCGCAGTGTTAAGCTTATCTCGGAAAACGATTGCATCCTTAAGTTTTGGAAAAAAATTGTATTTTTCGAACAATTCGGGATAATGATCTATTAAATAGTTAAGAATGACATCACTTGTAATATGTATTAATTCATTGCCATAAAGTTTATTTAATATAATATTTATAATGCTATCGAGACTATCAATTACATAAATATCACCATATTTAGAATATATGCCCACATCTTCTTTACAACCAATAGCAGTAACATTGTAGTTTGCGATTGAATATGCTCTCAATAAGGCAAGTCCTTGCGGTGCCAATCCTAAAATTACGATATTTTTTTCCATATAGATTCTTTTCAGAGTAAATATGATACCTACGACAAGGGGACTGGGCTCAAATCATTGAATATTCGTCTTCCAAAAAAAGTGGATTCTATGATTTAAAGCCTTCATGAACGATTTAGACTCAATAAAATGTCCCCATTGTCAATCCACAAATGTATCATTTTTTAAACGCTACCAAACCATTCATAATGGAGAACGCCATTTGATGCGATGCTCTGACTGTTAAAAGGTTTTCCCCCAAACCCACAATACCGCTATGGAAGGGATTAGTGCCAACGGCGACCTGAAACTGGGGCTACACTGGCAGTTTAAAAATGACCTCATGAGGCATTATATTGTATTCAATTCAACTATTTAAAGCCATATTCATCCTTCTTGATTTTCTTGGCTTTTAATGACCGGAATAGTGGCTTCTCAAATGCACAGAGACCCAAAATGGCCTATGATTCTTCTTCAAAAAAGGTACAACTTCAAACCGCCAGCCCAGGGGCAATGTGACGGAGCCGCTGACAATTAAATCACCCATCAGTAAGGTAGCAGCAGCATTGAGGCTTCGAAGCGAAGGACTTGGCCTTCGTGCTACAGGGCGTATATTAAATTCCCTCAAAGGAACAATTGCTCATTGGGAAAGCAAATTTGCAGAGCAGAAGGCTTCCCTCATGCTGTATGCACTCTGCAAAGATTTTGTATCCCTTACCTTTGAAGGTGATGAGTTGTACACCATCGTTGGCAAGCGCACTGCCCCCATGGATTCCAAAGTATGGACGGTTATTATTATGGGACGTGCCAGTCGATTTCTAGGTGAACAAAAGACTGGCAACAAGGACGCAGCATTGTTCCAATATGTCATGAATACAGTGTGTGAATACATCGACCAAACAGATGATCTGACATTTTTATCAGACGGTGAAACACGCTATGGAAATATGCTTTTCGAAATTTGTAATGAGGCCTTGCATACTGGCAGGCCTGGACGTCCCCGGAAAGTCCTTCCGAAGAGTGTTCGAGTACGAATTAAGAACAAGGGCAGCCAGCAACATAAAAAAGGACCGAAGCGTCAGAAATATCAGGCCACACAGCAGGAGCATCCTGATACATCACAAGACCTGAGAGATTCGGATATTCATGCGAATCATGTTGAGGCTCAGAATGCTGCACTGAGAAGAAGAAACAGCGCATTCAGGCGAAAAACAAACACATACGCAAAGACAAAAACTGGATTGCAAAGGACTTTGGATGTTCACCAGCTGATACACAATTTTGTCAGGCCCCACTGGACAAATGGAATCGTACCCGCCGTTGCTTTAGGCATAATGCAACATGGGTTGTCGCTCAATGAAATTTTGATGGCACAATATGTCATTTAAACAATATTTTCCGTATAGCCCGTGTTCCCTATATTCTTTAAGCGGAATCGTTCGAGCCCAGAGCCAAGAGGTACTGCTCATCAAAAATCCACCGACTTAAATGCCGTGAGAAGCCTACAGATATCATGATTTTTCGATTTGACTAACATCTTTTGTTTTTCGGCAAACATGCCGGAGACCCATAATTATCAGGAAAAAATTGACTACCTGAAAGGAATATTTAACCTTTTCAAATCATAAAATTTAGGTTGTACCAACAAAAAAAGAAGAAAGTACAATAAACAGGGCACCACCCTCTCCAACAAGCCATTGCTAATAACAAGTGTACTTATAAAGCCAGCATAAAGACATCGCCCTTCGACGCGATCAACAACTTTCGAGAAATAGTCCGAAATTTTAATAAACAATGAAACAAACAAACAAAAGCCCACAATACCATATTGAACCAATAAACCAAGCAAAGTGCTGTGTGCATCTTTTGGTTTCTGAAGCCAAACAGAAGAATATATTATATCACCATTACTACCAAACCCAAAAATTACCTCTAGAAAAGATGAATTTATAAGCCTATTGATTTGATCAAGCCACATCCGAGTACGGCCTGATGATAGATAGGTTTACCATTCTAAGTTGTCAGTAAAAAACAAAAAAAGAATTAAAATAACCCCACAAAGAGAATAAATGGTTTCTATAAATATTAACTGCCTCAATCTATGTGGAACTTTAAAGAAGACAACTCCAAGAACAACTATAGTGAACATTACCATTGACGTTCGGACTAAATAACCCATCATTAAATAGATGGAAAACATGAAAATTATGAAACCTAACAACTTGTGCCTCATTGTGTACATTAGTATTAAACTAAATAATGAAACGGTAGCTGCAATGAAACCGTTATCGTGCAATGTACCATAATAAAGAGGTAATCGTTCAATGCCACCGTGGAAATACCTTTCCCTAAATACCAATGGCAGAATAAATGCTAAAGTACATATAACAAAAATGAGTACCACACCATCTCGTACTAAAGGCATTCGCTTAGACATTTCTATCAGGTTAACCGTTATAAGAATAGGAACTATATATTTCGAAAATTGAATAACAGATTTTGCAAAGTCATGTCCCGCCAGAATATTCGACAATACAATCCAAACAAAAATAAGTGAAAAATATACAAAAAGCCATTTCTGGTTTTTTTCATTTACAACGAACAAACAAGACAATGTGCCTACTATAATTAACAACGAATTAACATAAAATTCAAATTGTTGAATTACGACTACATCACTTATCGAAGGTATAACACACCTTAACATAGTTAAAAATAATAACGCAAATGCAAACGGTTTTACTTTTTTATCATTTTTCATTTTTAAAATAGTTAAACTCACTTCGCAACCAATAAACGACTACAAAATATAGTGCACAAGATCAGATACTTATACCGGCAGTTAAACCACTGTTACAGCCGAAATTCGCCTTTCGACTCAGATCAAATTGCAACTGCTTTTTAGGGAATCTAAGACAAAAAGTCATAATTAAATTCGTTAACATCATCAATGTATATTTCTCTAACTTTTTTGATCATGTCGTTTGAATACTCACTATAGTAATTTTTACCCTTTGCACTAGCACCAATTTTTTCCAAATCTTTCGTTATTCCAAGTTTATTAGCAATATATATATAGTCATCATTGATTGACTCAAACTTTCCGACAAAATCTACATCAATTTCACCAGATAGGTTCTTTAGATAAGATACTTGTGAAGCAAAGAACATATCATTTTCGACAAGTTCTTTTGTTAAGCCTTTTATGACAAATCTATCAAAACTATCATACTCATTTAGCCACCAATATTTCCCATATGGATAATAGTTATTTTTATTAACTAAATAATTAATACGGTTGTAATAGTTTTTTCTATGGGTTGCGAACAAATCCAAACTTAAAATATAAGTCATATTTATTTGTGTCTATTTCTCTAAACTCATGTAACTTATGATGCATCGGGTCTTTTGATGTAGCCACTTAGATATACTTTTCCTCGCCACTTTAGGGATATGAATATAAATACTCTTTGTACTAATCAAAATACGGCCTAAAAATATACCGCGATGCACGTCTATTATCCTTTTTCTTTGAATATAACCGGTAAAGTCATCAATAAACTCCAATAATGTTTCCTAAGAATATCTTTCATATTTTTAATCATTTCTTTTCCTATCTAATTTGTTTTAACCTTAAAACGTTAACCACACTTTTAAAATCAACACATGTCCATACTCCAACTCGGATACGTACCATAATAAGCATAAGAATTTGTTGAATAGTTATTGCAAGTGTAACCGCACTTGCGGCCCCTACAGCACCAAATTTTTCAGTAACTATGATTCCGCAACTGACGGAAATTATAGCAACGCTTACTGAAACACACATCATAACAGTCTTATGTCCCGTCATGATAAGAACATACCCACATGAACCGACTAGCACGTTAACTATTTGACCGATTGTTAAAACAACTAAAATAGGTGCAGCAATTTGGTATCCATCACCGAAAATTATTTGTAAAATTTCTCCAGGAAATACTAAAAATATAATCATTACAAAAATCACAGGTAATGATGCAAAAGTCGCAGTCATTCTCAAAATTTTCTCTAATTCTTTTTTTTTATTAAGTATGTTATATTGAGTGATAAGAGGTGGAACTACAGAATTAACAATAACCAAAGTCATACTAACCATGAGAATCAATCGATTCGATGCGCCAAAACCCGCTACCTCCATACCTTCAAACCAAAAACCTACAATCCAAATGCCAGATTGACTTAAAACGAAAAGTGAAAGAGAATTAATCCATAATGGCCAGCTATGACGTGAATTTTACTTGTACGAGATTGTATCAGGCCTGCCTCCAATACGTATATATGAAATTTTTTTTTGTAACGAAAAAAGAGCAATTATAACACTAACACTACCGCTAATAAGAATTATAATTAAAGACTGATATAGCGTTAGCTTCAGGTGCAAAAAATTAATTATGAAAAATAAAAATACAAATGAGTTAATCGCCATAATACCACCACCAAAAAAGACCGATCTCATGATATCCTTAAAAGCCTTAAAGACTGCGTTAAGAACAAACTGAAATGACAAAATAACTGACCAAAATGCAATATAACCAGCAATTTTCTCTAAGGAGGACGAACCCAAAAAGTATGACGAGACCCATGGCCCGACAAGACTTATATATAAGACAGCAAATAAGGTACTTATTATACCAACAAGTACAACACCTTTATATATTGCCGAAATGGCTTTATTGTTTGCACCCTCTGTCAAAAACTCAGAGACAAATCGTAATAAACTATTTTCTATACCAAATCGACCAAAAAGAGCTATAAAAACTGCAATACTATGCCCTAAGAAATACGTTGCCATATCATTAACACTTAAAATTCTTGCAAGAAGTGCAACAATCATCATATTAGAAAAAACTGTTACCAATTTACCAATAAGTGACCATACAGTACCTGTTATCAAATAACTTTTTACTGAATCTTTAAGCGGTAGACTTGTTAAATGTCGCTTACCGTCAATTTCATACAAAGAGCTATTATCTTCTTTTAAGGATTTTCTACTTGAATTCATCAATCCACTTAAACATCCTATTATATGGCGTTACATATTTGTTTACACTAAACATATTTTAAGCTCAGATCACTATTGTCCAAAATATCCTCTCAAAGAATAATTTTCTTCGAGAGGCCCCTGTGATTAGTAGATATTGTTCAATTCTTGAAAAACAGGTCCCATTATTTTGCCTGCTGTCCAACTCACGTGAATGGGAGCATTAACTGTACTGACATAGGCTCAAGTGGTAGCACATCATATGGTTGATCTAACCAGGCCCACAAATCCCGGTGTGTAAACAGGTTCCACCTCAAAAAGGCTACCAGATTTGACAGTGACCAGCCAAACTTTGATTTTGCCTGAAGGAACTTGATGATCAACATAGCGAGTGGCTTTTGCGGGCTCCTTTCCATTTCGAGTGGGTAACTCTCGGAAAGCCCAGCTGGCTTCGGTACAGCTTAGTTGTACAAGGCCTGCCATGGCAGGCGTACGGAGGTATAAACTCTTAGCCACCAAAGACGGCAGACACCCGCAGCTGTCAAGGCTGCGCAGCCCGGCTTGTCCTTGATAGCAAGGGGGGCTGTCGTAGCATGGGTGAAGAGTTTCTCACTCCACAAGTGCTTTGGAAGAACATTCTACCCACTCAAATCGTTAAAGAGCCCTTTTGCGGAGTAAAACCCCATCTTTTTAAGTATTCACCAACCGTTCTTATAGGCATTTCAATTGACTTGGATCTTTTTCTTTGATCCATTTTTGAATTGTTTTTTCCTGCTCGGGTGTCAGCCGTTCGTAGTTCACCTGCCTTACGGCCCCGAGTTTTAGGAATAAGGGCCTTTGAACCTTCTTTCGCTAAGGCTTTACACCATCGAAATACAGTCTCTTGGTGAGCTCCACAATTTCAGCGATGTCCCTAAATATCATGCCTTTACTGCGCAGATGGGCTGACTGTTTTCGGAGTTCGTGCATGTATCAGCTGGTAGTTTTCTTGTATCAATCTTTTCCATAAACAAGAGTATAGTATAAACAACCTGTTGCCTGTATTTTTAATTGCCGGGTCAATATAATGGTTGTCAGCAAGCAGAGGTTGAAATGGAAGAAGATCCCATTTCGACCCCACCGCTTTCCGCAACATTTAATGTATCGAGACCAATGGTATCAAAGATAATGGCAAATTCATTGATTAGAGTGTCAGTCTCAGCGGCTCCGTCAAATTGCCTCTGGCTGGCGGTTTGAAGTTGTACCTTTTTTGAAGAAGAATCATAGGCCATTTTTGGTCTCTGTGCATTTGAGAAGCCACCATTCCTGTCATTAAAAGCCAAGAAAATCAAGAAGGAAGAATATGGCTTTAAATAGTTGAATTGAAGAAAATATAATGCCTCATGAGGTCATTTTTAAACCGCCAGTGTAGACCCAGTTTCAGGTCGCCGCTGACAATTAGAGCAATGTTAAGAGCCCCAGAGTATTCTCGATAACTTTAGCATCCTCGGCCTCATTAATGGTTGTTGTGGGGTGCCCCCGGCGGTGATAATGGAGCCGTAAAGAGATTTCATTATTCTCAGAGTCTCTGGGCTGTCGCCCGATATCACCTCGACAATGGTGGTGAAGGTTCTCTCTTTGTCTCTCGAATTGATCCGGTCAAGGGGAGTATCCCACATAAAATATCTATCTCCACTTTTTTCTGGAATCCTTTTCCAGAATAGGGATACGGATATTTTCCGTGCCCCTGGGAGAACCCGTGGAGTCATAAATCACAACAGCCCCCTTTTTCATATGCCTGCTAACAGTTTCTGACGATGAGATCAGGCTCAAATCAGGTTGGTGAGTTTCATTAATGGGGGGTGACACAGCCACGATTATTACATCTGCTTTGACGATCACCGTCGGATCGCTTGTTGCCGTAAACTTCACAGGATTTTTAAAATCATCGGTAGTTACCTCTCCGGTGTAATTCACACCCTATAGACAATTTTCTACCAAGGCTTCCTTAATATCAAAACCAGTGATTTCGTAGTGTTCCCCAAACACAAAATCGATGGGAAGGCCTACATAGCCTAAATTATCAACAGATGCGACAACTGGATCATTATAATTTCAACACCAATATGAATTCATGTAACCCCAATATATTAGTCCTTTAACTACTAAATATCAACCGCTTCTCCTTTATCAAGGCAACAACTCGTTCTGCATCTAAAAAGTAGTCACTTTTTGCTGTTTTCAAGACAATTTCTGGCATCTCTGGTGGTTCATATTCTGCTGAAACACCAGTAAAATTATCTATCTCTCCAGTAAGGGCTTTCGCATAAATCCCTTTAGGATCTCTTTCAATACAGACTTCTATAGGACAATCCACAAACACTTCTATAAAATTTTCCTTTCCGACAATGTTTCTGACTTTTTCCCTGTCCTTTTTGATCGGTGATATAAATGCAGTGATTGCGATGACTCCAGCATCAACGAATAGATTTACCATTTCACCAATTCTTCGAATATTTTCTGATCTGCTTACTTCATCAAAACCAAGGTCACCACAAAGACCATGTCGCACATTGTCCCCGTCAAATACATAAGTCGAACAACCAAGATCATGTAAAATCTGTTCTACGTAGTGAGAAATCGTTGATTTTCCAGACGCAGAAAGCCCTGTAAACCAAACAACTGCACCTTTATGACCGTGTAATTTTTCTCTGTCGGCCCTACGAACATTCGAGTGATGCCAAGTAACATTCGTGCTTTTATTTAGCGCAGCTTCCATACCCTAAACCTTTTCAAGATTTTGATCTGTTGCAAACTTGGTTTTAATTTGTTTATTGGCCTTGCCTACACGAACGCGCATATACCTCAAAGCCTTAGCCAAAATCCTGCCCCCCGGGAGAAGCAACCACTCACTGTGCAACGGCTCCAAATCAGGTATGGCACTGGTACATCACCTACTTACCAGGCCCGATCAAACATCAGTATTATTACTTTTATATGATCCTTGACTTGATCTTTTCAGCCGAAAAATTGTTGAGATAGAGGTCCAGGGCTGTGAGTCATCGGAAAATGCTGCTCAACTTGTTCATAGAACAGTTTTGCGTGTAGGGTGCATCAGAAAGCCACCAATTTTACACTCAGATAACAGTAGCCTCATGAAGGTCGCAACATTGAGAGAGAAACTTAAAACACTCGAAATATCAAGCTCGTTTAACCACTCTATAGTGAGTAATGGCAACGCATTTATGGAGTCGCTTTTTCGAACATTTACGTATCGTCAAAGGACCCTACTGGCGGATCTATTGACCTTTATAAGGTCTCGAAAGTGACTGCTTTCTTTTACGTATTGGTACAACCTCGTGCAGGAAGAAACTCCCCGAGCGCTGGAGTGGGCCTTGCAAGGATATGGAATATAAAAATACATCTACCTTAACCCTGAAAAAGTTGTTCCTGAAGGCCTCGGATTGGTCGCAGCTTGATGTGTATAGGTGTCAACTATATTGAACAGCGACCGGTCTACTCGTCTTGTTAAATATCCAGATTGGTTTACTCCGATGAATGCAGTGTTTATGCCCGGCTGGAAGAATGAAGCGATGGGCTTATGAGCTTGAATACGGGGCTGAAGAGTATGCCAGAGGTGATGACGAAGACGATTTCAATGAAATCGATATCAATACCATAGAGGGTTTCTGTTGGCTACGCTTACAGCATTGTATCTCGCAGGGAAAGCTGCCTTTATATCGTGGTTTTCCGAGGGCATTCACAAGGTTTACAATCGAGAAAATACTTGATTCATTCGCGATTGACGTGCTTGTCAAGTAAGACCCCTGAAACACATCATGATCCTTAAAAAAATATCATTCCGGGTGCAATTCGATCTTATTGGTATATATCTCTATATTGTTGAACGATGCACCCGGCCTCACTTTTACAACCGCCAAAAATCCCCCCCCCAATCCCTCATCTCATCCGGATCCAGAACACTTTTGACATCAATGAGAGACCCATTGGTTTTGATTTTGTCTGTGAACGCTTCCAGGGGCATCGCTTTGTATTCGCGATGGGCGGTGGCGATGACGACGGCGTCGACGTCTTGGATTTCGTCGAAGGGGGTCAGCTCGATGCCGTAATGGCGCTTGGCCTCAAGGGGGTCGACCTGGGAGTCGTGGACGTGGACATGGATGCCGTAGGATTGAAACTCTTCGACGATGTCCACCACGCGTGTGTTGCGCAGGTCCGGGCAATCTTCCTTGAAAGTAAGGCCGAGGACGGCCACGGAAGAGCCGTTGTTCAGGCAGCCGTTTTTCATGAGGCGCTTTACGGTGGTCTGGGCGATGTACTTGCCCATGGAATCGTTCCGTTTGCGTCCGGAGAGGATCACTTCGGGGTGATAGCCTTCTACCTGGGCCTTGTAGGTGAGATAGTAAGGGTCAACGCCAATGCAGTGGCCGCCCACGAGGCCGGGCCTGAAGGGGAGAAAATTCCATTTGGTTCCAGCAGCTTCAAGACATTTGAGGGTATCGATGTTCAGGGTGTCGAAGATGATGGCCAGCTCATTGATGAGGGCGATGTTAAGGTCCCTTTGGGTATTTTCAATGACTTTTGCGGCTTCGGCTTCCTTGATGGTTGCCGTGGGATGGACTCCTGCGGTGATGATGGAGCCGTAGAGAGACTTTACTTTGTCAAGGGTATCCGGGGTGTCGCCTGAAACAACCTTGGTGATGGTTGTAAGAGTTCGTACTTTATCGCCCGGGTTGATGCGTTCAGGGGAGTAGCCTACATGGAAATCCGTTTTCCACGTCATGCCCGATTCCCTCTCAAGGATGGGCACGCAAATATCTTCCGTTGCTCCCGGAAAAACCGTGGACTCGTACACCACGACGGTCCCTTTGCTCATGTGACGGCCCACGGTCTCGGAGGAAGACATAAGGGGCGAAAAGTCTGGTTGATGGGCTTCATTGATGGGCGTCGGCACAGCCACGATAATAAAATCGGCTTTTCCGATCATTGTGGGGTCGCTGGTTGCCGAAAATTTTACCGCTGCTTTGAAGGCCCCTGCATCCACTTCCCCGGTGTTGTCCACGCCCCTGCGGCAGTTTTCAACCAGGGACTCTTTGATATCAAAACCGATGGTCTCGTATTGTTTTCCAAATTCGAGGGCCAGGGGAAGCCCAACGTATCCTAAACCGACAACGGCGATGACTGGATTATGTATCATGATGGTTGGCTCCGTTATTACCCGATATTTCATGAGAAAACGATCAGACCTGAGCAACAAGGAATTGTTGCCGCTGGAACTCACGATTGTCTGATCGAGCGCTCACCTTTCGGGCGCCATCCTGCATGTTATCAGAGCTTGGGATACACCACCCAATCTGCAGCCCTGATGCATTGACTATGGCAGCGCTCAGCTCATGAAATATCCGGGTTAGATGTGTTCTTGGTTTGCCGACTCCGATTCTTCTGCCAGAGAATGTGTATAGCTCAGTCAGAATATGATGGCAGAACGAAGAACCAGACACCTTTTACCTGAATGTCTTATAACCGATAACCACGATCTTCCAGCACCTTCTGTAAGGACGTCCTTGCCTCCTTTTCTCCATGTACCAAAGTGATCTTACCCGGCTTCTCGGGCATCTCTTCCACCCAACGCACCAGCTCGCTCTGGTCGGCGTGGGCTGAATACCCCCCGAGTTCGTGAAGCCTTGCGTTGACCTGGACTTTCTCCCCGTTGATCCGAACGTAACCGTTCTTTCGGGAACCGTATGTGAGAATATCGCGACCGAGCGTGCCTTTGGCCTGGTATCCCACAAAAAAGAGATCGTTCTTTGCGTCTTCCAGGCCAGCTTCCAGATGGTCGATGATCCGGCCTCCGGTGCACATGCCACTGCCCGCGATAATAACCGCCGGCCCGGAAACCGTGAGAGATTTTTGGTGATCTCTGTAGGACTTTACCGCAAAAAGCGTCGCAAAGTCGATGGGATGATCGCCCTCTTTAAGCAGGCGTTTTGATTCTTGATCCCAGAATTCGCTCAAAGAGCCGTATATATGGGTGACATTGAGCCCCAGGGGAGAATCCACAAAAACCGGAATGTTTTTCAGGTCACTCCCCTGCCCTGCCGCTTCTCCTTGTTTCTGAGACGAAAGGATCCGGTCAATCTCATAAATCAACTCCTGGGTCCGCCCCAGGGAAAAGGCGGGGATGAACACCTTGCCGCCGTCGGCCAAGGCCCTTTTCAGCGCCTTCTCCAGTCGCTGGATTCGGTCGCCCCTTGCCTCATGGTTTCGATCCCCGTAGGTAGATTCCATGATGAGAAGGTCGCAGGCATCGGGTGGATCCGGGTCGCATAGAATGGGCGACCCTTTGCAGCCCAGGTCCCCTGAAAAAAGAATCCGGTAGGGTGCTGGGTCTCCTGGAATTGTGAAATGGATAAAGCAAGACCCCAGAATATGCCCTGCGTGCCCAAACTTGAACCGAACCCCTTTGTTCAGGCGAAAGGACTGCTGATACTCGAATCCCCAAGAAAGCTCGTCGATAGCGGCCTCAAGCCGCTTAACCTCCTCTTTGGAACGATTTGAAAACCCCATGGCGTCATGGAGCATGGGGATGAGAAGCGCCTTGGTGGGGTGCGTACAGAGGATCTCCCCTGAAAACCCAGCATCAATAAGGTCCGGCACCCGGCCGATGTGATCGATATGGGCATGGGTCAGGAACAGATAATCGATGTCCGCAGGCTCCACAGGCCACTCGGAGAACGGCGCAAGGGAATCTTCTCCCATGACCAGTCCGCAGTCGATCAACATGGTCGGGCCATGGGTGATTGTGAGGAGGTGGCAGGAGCCGGTGACGGAACATTCGCCTCCCAAGTGCGTCAGAGAGATAAAGTCAGTTGGTAGCTTTGCAGGCATAGGGATATGAAACCAAGGTAATAGGCCTTAGGTTATAGGTCATAAAACAACCATTTGGCCCAATTTAATTTGCACGAGAGCGAATCAGACTGTATAGCATTTTTGAAATAGCTGAACATTCACTCTGAATGTAACATAACGTTTCCCTCGAAATATAACCAACTTCAAAGGCAATAATTGCCTGGGTGAACACTTCTGCGGACGAGCCTTTTGCTATATAAAAATGTTTGATGGCCTGTTTCTTCGTACCAAGTTCATCACCTTCTGCGATATTGCTCGAAACAGAAACAGCGGCGCGACGTATTTGGTCCTTTAAACCATAATCCCGTTCAAAAGGATTTTTACCGGTTATTACATAGATAAATACCGCAAGGTCTTTTGCACGATTCCATACTTTAAGATTCAGGAAATCCATAGGTTAACCGAATTTGCACAAAACACACCCAGCATTTGCTTGTATATTCTAAATTACCTATTACCTATTTCCTATAACCCACTTCGCATAGCTCCGCCCCTCAGGTTACATCCACCTGTTAAAAAAATCGCGCAGAAATGGGAAATCACGAATCGCCGTAAAGGTGATGAGATCCAACCCGGCATACGCATAGGGAGCTCCGTATCCATTGGGGGTCATGGTCACACAACATGATTCGGGCACGACAATGGGTACAACGGGCACTGCTTGTCTCTGGTACAACAAGGGGTACGACGGGTATTGCATGTAACATGTACAACAATATCAATGGGAACTTCTGTCGGGCCTGTCAGGAGCCCTTGGGTCTCTTTTCATTGAGGGGGGGAAGAAGAAACAACGGTTCTGTCATGCATACGCATGGCAAAAAACATTGTTCTCCTGGAAAAGAGAGAACACCGTATTACTGTTTAGATTGACCCGATTGTAATTCAGTCGGGCAGTTGCGAAATTCACTTTTCTCAATTTCGCTGAAAATCAATCTTATGATTGAACTGACAAAGCGACGCGAGGTTTGCGTCATAACTGATCCACCAAACCAATTTGAAGTATTGTTGTCTCGTTTTTATTCTTCTCTGTCAATACAAAAATAAATTATCCGTGAATATGCTTCATTACGAAAAGCATCTACAGGTAAAAGCACCGGCAGAAGGCCTTATTAATAGTGGGAATATGCACCAGAGAAGTCCGCCACACCATAGCAAAGACAAGCGGCCCCATCAGGAGCCCTTTGCATCTACAATGCCTCCTATAACGCAGCTGTCATAACACGCAGAATAGTGTTCGTGATGTAAGGAAGGGGTGATGTGGACGTGGTGAAGGGTCATAAACGGGACATGTGATGAGACAATAACCAGGGCAAATCAACAAGGCGTCCTTGCAGCTGGATTTCAAAAAAAGCAAAATGGCCAGCACAACGGACTCGTCACGTGACGTATACCGACACCAGGCATTTCCGTAAGGGGATCGAGGCATGGAACACGCCAAATTACAGCAGGAGGGAATAACAGGTGGATTTATCAGAAAAAACTATTGACATACCGGAGAGATGGTTTTATCGTGAGCACTAATAACTAGTTATTATTCGATATACGTAGCGACCCGACAGGATGCGGGAACATCCTGCCAGGCCTCACCAAAACAACCTTACCAGGAGGTCGTCATGGCTAAGCGATTTTTTACACCACACCCACCCCCTTTTCAAGTCGTATTTTCCTCATCCCGCGGAATCCCGCTATCACGCACCCGGCTTTACTGCCGCTTCAAATGGCCGTTACCGTTTATTTCCTGATCGCCGGATAACGGAAAGGCGTACCTTTGGGTGCTGATGCACCTGGTATTTTCCTTCGGTTTCACTTTCACGAAGGAATATCCTGCCAGGCTCACCAAGGCACGTTTGTCCGGAATCCGCCATCAGCAAGGTTAACAAGGAAAACAAAACCCGTTTACGCGTCTTGCGCTCCCTGACTGGCCTGCTGAATGGATCGGACATACCGTCGATGGACATCTGCGCGTAAAGCACGGCTGGTAAGGCTCCCCCGGAGATTTCACGAGAAAACGTTCAATCACGGTTTTCTCACTCTCCGGGCGAGCCGGTCTATGCGCCACGAGGGACACGAAGCGGCTTCTATTTTCATGACAAACACCCTCTACTTCTTCCTGCGTTTTTCTTCGTGTCCCTCTCCCCTACCCTGCGCGGCATGCCTTCTTACCGGCCAACAATCGAACTTCCTGCCAAACGGGCCTCGCCAGCACATTGGCTGCCGGATGCACACGATGCCCGAAGAGGAGACCAACCATGAACACCACGGAATCCCAGCATACCACCGATATATTCTCAGGGACTGAAATCCCGGCCCTGTGTGACGCCATCAAAGACATCCACAGGCTTCTCAAATCCGTCGGGGAGTTCCTGGCCGAATTTGAAGGGGCCGAGGACTCCAATGGCAATGGGCTTCAACTCGATTTTAAAAAATGGGGGATCAGAACCATTACAGAAGACCTGCTGGAAAGGCAGTATCGGAAAATCGACAGGATCGCTGAAATCTACAAGGATGAACAGCGCAGGATGAAGGAGGGGAAACAGGTAAAGCAGATGATAGGTGAAGTAGGTCATAGGCCATAGGCGCATTGTAATGAAAAATACGTGCTACGGGGGAGGAAGCGGAAAAAAGGGATGGGGGGGGATGGCGTTGGCTGTGGCTCCATCATTAATATTGTGAATGTCCGGGGGCCGAGCCTCGGGGAGTGTTTGGGAACGCCATGAAATAAGCCGAACCGAGATGTTGCGAATGGGTTTGGCTTTTTGCAGGGGCGTCGGCATTCGTGCCGCACTGGAGTGCGGCGCTCCAAAACATGGGGGATGGATGCAACAAGGGCCACACGTTTTCACCACTCACCATCTGCCATTCGCCTTTCGCTATAGAAGCGATTGAATGTTCCGCAGCCTGAAAATCATCTCTTCCAGAGCGTTTTCAGCAGTCTGTACAAACTTGCGCAGGTTCGGAGCCTCTTCCACGTCATACTCGGCCACGGCCCCTGCAAAGGTGGCGTCGATGGCGACATTGCCCACCTTAAGCACCATGGACTGAAGCTCCTTGAGATGACGCCTCAGGGCGATGCGGGCATCCTCGTCATCGGTCATGGGCATCAGGACAGCAAACCGCTTGTTGCCGAGAAGTCCCAGAGAATCGGTGTCCCGCACGATCTTACGGAACGATTCCAGCACAACGGTGGTGATGTCCATGGCCTTGACAGTTCCCTTTGATACGGGCACGGAAACCTTGGCCCCGATCATTTCAAACAGGGCGACGCTGAAGGCGAAGGCGCTGAAGCTCTTTTTCAATAAAGTACAAGGTATTTTTCTTTCCCAACACGCCTTTGGGCAAGGCGGGCTGAGGCTCCGATGCAGGCTCTTTCTCTTCAGGTGTCGCGTTTTGCTGTACCTTGTCATCTTTGGCCCGAAGTTCCTGCACCGATTCCCTGGCTTTTTGAAGGACAAACTGAAGGTCCTCCATGCTGTCGATGGTCTCTTCAAAATAGGAGAGCACATTGGTGGCGTCTCCCTTGAACCCGCCTCCCACGGAAGGAAGGGTCCGAAACTCCCAGTCGGACTCCAGTTTTTTCAGGCACCCTTCAAGGCGTCCGTTCAACCGGTTCACAACAGAATCCATCACCTCGGATGAGATGCCCCGCCCCCTCAGGTTCTGAACGATATCCTGCTCCAGACGGGCGATCACCCCCTGGAGATGCTCCTCCCCTTCTTTGCCCCCCTCTCCCACGGCATCCAGGGCCATCTTACCGCCGATGCGTTCGATGTACTCCACCAGAACATCGGTCAAGGTGCCGTCGTCACCACGGGCCTTGCGTATCTCCGAGGCAAGATAGATAAGCTCGGCAGCCCCCCGGGGGTCGTCGGTGATCTCGTTAAGGAGTTCCTGCCTCTGGAGCCCGATGGTCTCCGCCCCTTCGGCGATGGCGTCCATCACGTCCCTGCCCGCTTCATACCCGTGAAGCATCTCCGAGAGCCGTATGAAATCGGTCAGGGGCATACCCTCATCCAGCAGCACCTTCTCAATGCGGGGCAGAAGCCGGACCAGCTCATCGGGATCAGGCAGGATCCTCTGGATGATCTGGGCAAGCCTCTCAATGCTGATGGCGCCCTTGCCGTACTCCCGGCGAATCAGATCCAGCATCACCTTGTCGGTCACGGAATCGGCTTTGTCCAGGAGGCCGTGTTCAAGGGCTCCTTCAACACCTCCCGTCCTTCGGGATATCACGCGTTCGCGGAGCTCCTGCTTTAAATAATTCAGCCCCTTCAGCAGCTTTTCCACAGCCTGGTGGTCCAGGCCGCCCAGCTGCTGACCCAGTTCACCCTCCAACCTCTCCAGCCCGCCTTCAAAGGCTTCCGTGGCCCAGGCCTCGGTGGCCCCGAAGACCTCGCGAAAGAGCCCTGTACCGGCACCGGCCGTGTCCGAGGCAATCAACCTGTCGATCAAAAACGTCTGAATCGGTGAGACCCCGCCCTGCCCGCCTTCGGCATCGGCCTTGGATACAACCGTCTCTCCTTCGGTCACCTTCCGGTAGACAATGTGATTGACCGACACCAGATCGACCCCCTGATTTTTCAGGGCATTTTTCATGGCGCCCGCGGTGGCAAAGCGCTGGGTGTCCGTCAGGATATCCAGCAGGAGATTGATATCCTCCAGGGACACACCGGCTGCAAAGGAGATGGATTCCACACCGGTCTCTTTGAAACTTGCGGCAATTTTGGAAATATTGATCTTCGGGTCCAGGGCTTCCTCATCCACGTAGAGGGCTCCCCGGTGAAATACGAGGGCAATGGCTGAGACCTTATCCAGCTCCGCCCGGAGGACGCGATGGAACTCCTCGGCAGAATGAACCGTGGTGGGATGATTGGTCTTGTACATGAGGGCGCGATTGAAAAGAAGGGAAAAGCTGCGGCCAATCTTATCGGCGATCTGTTTTTTCTGAGGATTTTTCCGTTTCATTCGTCACCCCGCCTGTTGATCCCCTGCCTGTCCTGTAGCTGTGAAAGGCAGGCAGCCATCTCCTCTTTGAGTTCTCCGCAGGACGCGTACCGATCCTCCGGGTCATAGGCCATGGTCTTTTGAATCATGGCATCGAACCGTTCATCGAGCTGAGGGTTCAACTCCGAAAGGGGCCGCGTAAAGATCCCCTCTTTGCGTTTGACCTTTTCCCTCATCAGCTCCACGGCGCTGCCGACCTTTGGAAAGGGCAGCGATGGAACAACCAACTGACTTAAGGTAACCCCAAAGGCGTACATGTCTGACCGTCCATCGACGTTACGGGCCATGATCTGCTCCGGTGCCATGTAAACCGGCGTTCCCTGGATCACGCGCCTGGACTTGGTGTCCTCTTTCAACACCTTGGCCACACCGAAATCAAGGACGATGGGTCGGCCGCTTCGCTTCTCCATAAGAATATTGCCCGGCTTGATATCCCGATGCACGATCCCCTCCGAGTGGGCGTAATCCAGCGCGTCGAGAACCTGAATACCCGTTTCAAGGGCGGTTTTGACGGGAAGGGTCCGCCTGGAGGGAAGGATGTTCTTCCGGGCGGTCTTCATGACATGTAGCAGGGAGTCCCCCTCCACGAGCTGCATGGAGAAGTAGAGAAACTCGTCGGTCTCCCCCACTTCATAGACGGGGATGATATTCGGATGATAAAGGACTGCCGCGGATTCGGCTTCCCGATGGAACAACTCCGCAGCAGTGGGTGTGATCAGGCTCTTGGGAAGGACTTTCAAGGCAATGCGCCGCTTGAGCGTTCGCTGATACGCAACGAAGATCACCGCCATCCCGCCCCGCGCATGCTCCCGGACGATGGTGGACGACCCAACTTCCAGGCCGATGAGATGGTCTGTTTTAATGGTATCTATTGCCGCCACGTGTCTTGCCCTGCCCCCTTCCCGGGATGGTCTGCCCACTTTGGATCTTTAGCCCGGATACTTCATGGGAAAACGCCCCGGCCAAATCAATAGGGTATTTTTACAGCTGGTTACTCAGGAAAAATCTGGACATGTTAAAAATGCAAAATGTAATCTGCTGTTTTCGGCTCCATGTCCTTACCCTTCCGGGGAGTCGTAAGGGAGCCTATCCTCCGTGTTATCGAAGCATTGAAACAAACGACGCCATCTGCAGCCCGATACCTTGAAGATGCGCTCACGCGATTCGTGAATTATCCGGTTTAAGTGTGTAGGTGTTCAGTATACCACAACGAAATCAACGGAGCATCAATTAACAAAGCAGGAGCCATGCCATGGGGCGCCCCAATCAAACAGGACGCCAGCGGCTTATCCCGAATATCACATGATAAACGGCCAGGCCAATTCAACAAACCGGCATTGCAATTAGCTATTGGTTTAAATTCAGACAGTTAAACAATTCAAAATATCATTCGTCGATTTTCTCACCCTTCGGGCGAGACGAGTGAACCCATGTTCTGTGTTATCAGAGCATTGGGGCAAATCATTGCATCTGCAGATCTGATGCCTTGCATATGGGCGCACTCGACTCATGAAATATCAGGATTATGATCATCGAAGCATGATGAACCATTCCCATCGGGCGGTCGAACATGTATACTGAGACATATATTAATATGGTAGGATATCAACACGCCGTCTCAACCATTCATTGAGAGCCCCTCAACCTCCTTGCAAACCAGGGTCCGCATCCCCAGCCCCCAGGCCCGCGTCAGTCAAAAAGGCTCGCTCCGCCCCCCCCTTTTGTGTTAATTATGGTTCCCAAGGAGGCACTATGCAATCATTACAAACCGGAGATGTGTTAACCCGCGTCACCCGTTACAACCTGATGAGAAACGGAAAATCGCTTTTCATTGACGTCCATGAACTGATCGAAGGCACCCTTGTCGGGCGCTTTCTGGCTGTCCCCAACCTCGTGATGATCCATGCATCATCCGAGTATCAAGGGGTCGGCGATACACCGGACGAGGCCCTTGAAGATTGCCTGTCCAAAATTCAGGGACTGGCGGTAGAAGACATTTTTCCATCGCAGCCATCAACCTAAGCCCCATGCGCCACCCCCTTGGGTGGCGTACCCTTACCTGTCAGACCCCCAGACGAAGGATACCCTGCAACCATGAAAAAACGTTTCCTTGCGGTGATCCCCTGCATTGCCCTGTCCTTTCTGTTTGCGACGCCGGTTTTCTCCCAGCAGACCAAGGCGCCCATATCAGCAGAGGACTATTACATCACCCTCGCGCCTCTTCCCGAGTTCAATAAAACCTGCGTGAGCATCATCGCAAACCTCAAACGACATCATTATCAGGAACTGACACTCAACGACGACCTGTCGAGCCGCATCTTCGACAACTATATCGACTCCCTGGACAAAGGGAGAGCCTACTTCACCGCCGCCGATATCGCCACCATGCAGCGATACCGATACGTCCTGGACAACGCCCTTGCCCAGGGCAACCTCCAGCCCGCCTTCGACATCTTCAACCTCTACCAGCACCGGACCGTGGAGCGATTTGCTTTCATGGCCAATTTTCTGGAATCAAAGGTCGACACCCTGGACTTCACCAAAGATGAGACCCTCCTGAGGGACCGGGAGGAGAGCCCCTGGCCGGAAGACAAACAAGCCCTGGACGACCTGTGGCGCCGCAGGCTGAAGAACGAACTCATCACAAGGCGCCTGTCGGATACCGGGTCTGAGAAGACGGAAGAGAACCTCCTCAAAAAATACACCAACAGCCTGAACCGGTCGCGCCAGATGAAGAGCAGCGACGTGCACCGCATCTTTATCAACACCTTCACCGAGCTCTACGATCCCCATACCCAGTACCTTCCCCCCAGGGCGTCGGAAGATTTCAACATCCACATGAGCCTCTCCCTTGAAGGCATCGGTGCCCTGCTCCAGATGGACAACGAATACACCAAGGTGGTGAGCCTGGTAAAAGCAGGACCTGCTGAGAAATCAAACCTCCTGAAACCCGGTGACCGCATCATCGGCGTGGGCCAGGAAAACGAAGAGATCGTCGATGTGGTGGGCTGGCGCCTGGATGACGTGGTCCAGCTTATCCGCGGCCCCAAAGGGACGGTGGTCCGTTTGCGGATCATCCCCGCGGACAGCGCGGACTCTGCCATGAGCAAGGTAATCCCCATCACCCGAAACACCGTGAAGCTGGAGGACCAGGCAGCCAGCAGCAAAGTCCTGGACATCCCCCTTGAAGAGGGGGGGACCCGGCGTATCGGGGTCATCACCATCCCTGCTTTTTACGCGGACTTCAACGCCCACCAGGCAGGAGCCCCGGACTACAGAGGCGACGAGGACGTGCGCCGTCTCCTTGAAAAGCTGAAAGAAGAGAACATCGACGGCCTGGTCATCGACCTGCGGGACAACGGCGGCGGCGCCCTCACCGAAGCCGCGGCCCTCACCGGCCTGTTCATCGACAAAGGCCCCACGGTCCTTGTACGCGGTCGTCGCAACCGCGTGGAGTCCTACCCGGATCCCGAGCCCGGCATCACCTACGACGGCCCCCTGGCCGTTCTGGTCAACCGCATGAGCGCCTCGGCCTCGGAGATCTTTGCAGGCGCCATCAAGGACTACCGCCGCGGGCTCATCGTGGGCACCCAGACCTTCGGCAAGGGAACGGTTCAGTCCCTGCTCAACCTCAACCGGGACAGCGGCCAGCTGAAGCTTACCATCGCCAAGTTCTACAGGGTCTCCGGGGCCAGCACCCAGCACCGGGGTGTCCACCCGGACATCTCCTTCCCTTCCGAGTACAACCTGGAAGAGACCGGGGAAAGCTCCCTTCCCGAAGCCCTTCCCTGGGACACCATCCGTCCCATCCGTTACAAGCCGTACCACCAGGCCAGCCTGACGCCCATCGTTCTCCGTGTCAAAGAGCGCCACGACAAACGGACCGAGGCTTCGGCTGAGTTTAAATACCTCAAGGGCTACAACACGTACGTTGAGACCCTCCGGCAAAAAGAGACCATTGCCCTCAACGAAAAGACCCGCAAGGCGGAAAAAGAGAGCAGCGAAGCCTTTTTCCTCGACCTTGAAAACGAGCTGAGAAAAGCCCAGGGGGAAAAGCCCTTTAAGGACTACGAAGCCCTGACCGCATCACGCAAGGCGGAAAACGAGGAGACAGATGACTCCGACGACAAAGAAGATGACGACGACACCCTCCTTGAAGAGTGTGCTTACGTGGTCTCCGACTTTGCCATGCTGCTGAAACAGGAAAAAGCCAACTAACCGACATGTGATCGCCATGTCCGGTCCCGGGGATCGGGTTGCCCGACGCCCCGGGACCGGACGCACGTGACAACCACCCCGGCACGGCACCGGGGGCCGTTTACGGCTCACGATTCACTCTATTCGCCACCCATCAACGCACACGGACGCCGCCTTGAACTTGATCGCCTGGATTATACTGCTCGCCCTGCTGACCCAAACCCTGACCCACATGGTTGCCGATGCCCTGAACCTCCGCGGCGCCGAAGTCATCCCCCCTGAACTCGACGACCTCTACTCCCCAGAAGAAGGACAAAAAGCCAAAGCCTACCTCAAGGCGCGCACGCAGATGGGGTGGCTCCAGAGCCTTCTCTCCCTGGGCCTTTTTCTTCTCTTCTGGTTTTTCCAGGGGTTCCCCTTTCTGGATCGCCTGGTCAGGGCACTCAACGTCGGCCCGGTCCTCACCGGCCTGGCGGCCTTTGCCCTCCTCGGAGCCTTAAAGTCCCTGCTTGGTCTCCCCTTTGACCTCTACGGCACCTTTGTCATCGAAGAGCGCTTCGGATTCAACCGAACCACCTTCAAAACCTTTGTCCTGGACCGAATCAAGGGGATGCTTGTCGGCCTTGCCATCGGTGCTCCCCTGCTTGCAGGGATCCTTGCCTTTTTCCAGCATGCGGGCGATTCGGCCTGGCTGATCTGCTGGGCCGTGGTCACCCTGTTCATGCTGGGGGTCAACATCATCGTCCCCACCTGGATCATGCCCTTGTTCAACACCTTTACGCCCCTTGAAGAGGGGGACCTGAAATCACGGATCGTGGCCTATGCGGACACCATCGGGTTCCCCCTGCAGAAGATCTTCGTCATGGACGGCTCCCGGCGATCCACCAAGGCCAACGCCTTTTTCTCCGGGTTCGGCAAGTTCCGGCGCATCGTCCTCTACGACACCCTGGTCAACAACCAGTCCACCGACGAAGTCCTTGCGGTCCTGGCCCATGAGATGGGGCATTTCAAGCTTCGGCACATCCGTAACGGCCTGCTCATCGCCATTGCCCACACCGGCGTGCTCTTTTATCTCCTCTCCCTGGCCCTGAGTTTTCGCCCCCTGCATGACGCTTTTTTCATGCCCACCATCGAGGTGTACACCGGCCTGATCTTCTTTTCCCTTCTGTACACGCCGGTGGAATTTCTCCTGGGCTTTCCGCTCCAAGCATGGTCCCGTGCCAACGAGTACCAGGCCGATGCCTACGCGGTGCGAACCTCCGGTCTTTCAGGCGCCCTTGTCTCCTCCCTCAAGGCCCTTCACAAGACCAGCCTGTCCAACCTCAACCCCCATCCGCTTCACGTGGCCCTGAACCACTCCCACCCCCCATTGCTCCAGCGCATCCGGCACATCCAACGGGAAGGCCAAAAGCCTCCTTCCTGAACCTGCCGAAAAGACACCCCAGGTCGGCCGCACGGCGCTGTTGCCACCGCCTTCGGATGACTCGGCCGCAAGCCATTTTTGCGGCTTGGGGTGAGTCTCCCCCAAGGATACATCTATAGGAAAATGATCAAGATTACTCAGCCTTGCGTCAAACCGTTTTTTCCTTATTTAGATATATTCTTTTTGACAAATTTCGGCACAGAAGGTATATCAAGTTAAATTTATCCTGTCCTGTTTCGTAGATAGTATCGCATTGCTCAACAAGTAATAGTCAAAGCAATACACCACTATCTGCAACGATTTGTCTTCAACAGGACGGATTTGGGATCACTCGATTACATGACTGCCATATACTTACTCTAATTTCTTCCATAAGGGTTTGATTTCGGGCCTGAAGCAATACCATTGCGCATACCGTGAAGTGGTGCTGCCACGGCAAAACCGGATGTTACGACGGCAAAAAGAATCTGCCGTCGTCATGTGCGCAAAGCGTGCCCGGAACACGTGCCCTTCACACTTCAGGGAGGTAACCTGCCGTTATGTCCATGGCCGAACTCTCATCCAAAGAATTTCTCTCACAACTTGCATCCAAAGCCCCCATTCCCGGAGGCGGCGGAGCTGCAGCCCTGGGCGGTGCCGTCGGCATGGCCCTCTCCAACATGGTGGGCAACCTGACCACAGGCAAGAAGAAGTACCAGGATGTGGAAGGTGAAGTCCTGGAACTCCTGAAAAAAGGCGACGTTGTCATTCGGGAACTCCTGGCCCTCATCGACGCGGACGCCGAGGTGTTCAAGCCCCTTGCCAAAGCCTACAGCCTGCCCAAAGCCACCCCGGAAGAGGCGGCAATCAAGGCCGAGACCATCGAGTCCTGCTGCAAAACAGCGTGCAGCGTCCCCATGCAGATCATGCGAAAGGCCTGCGAAGGCATCGCCATTCACAAACGCATGGGTGAAATCGGCACGGTCATGGCCGTCTCCGATGTGGGCTGCGGCGTGGCCTTTCTCAAAGCGGCCCTCATCTCCGCCCAGCTCAACGTCATCATCAACCTGAACTCCATTAAGGATGAAGACTACCTTGCGGCCACCCGTAATGAGATGGACATCCTCATGGAGCAGGGGACAGTGGATGCGGACGACACCCTTGAGATCGTGATGGAAAAGCTGACGAAATAACGCAACGGGCCCTGGCAACACACGGCGGGACAAAGCGCCCGCCGTCTTCAGCGGGGCACGGTGCAGAACATACAAAACGACTCCCTGCTCGGGCACCGCACCTGCCCGTAGACCGCCTCACAAGGGAGCCGCTGCGTCAGGCAAGGATTCTTCTCTTATTTTACAGGAATCAATTTCACATGGGCTCCTTTATTTCTGGAGACCGGAAAGGACGACAGACATGGCAGAACGTTTAACAGGCAAACCCGTGGCCGATGCCATCAAGGCTTCCCTGACGGACAAAGTGACCGCTCTCAAAACCAAAGGAACCACACCGAAGCTCGGAATCATCCGCGTGGGTGCCCGCCCCGACGACCTGTTCTATGAAGGGGGCGCAAAAAAAACCTGCACGGCCGTGGGCATGGAGTACGAGGTGTTTGAGCACGATGAAGCCATCACCGAGGCCGACCTTGAAAAGGCCGTCTCCGATGTAGGTGCCCGCTCCGACATCCACGGCATCCTCATGTTCGCCCCCCTCCCCTCCCACCTGGACGAGAACAAAATCAAGAGCCTGATTCCCGTGGAAAAGGATGTGGACTGTCTGAGCCCCATCAGCGCCGATAAACTCTTTGCAGGCAACGGCTCCGGCTTCCCCCCCTGCACCCCCACAGCCTGCATGGACATGCTGGCCCACTACAACGTGCCCCTTGAAGGCAAAAAATGCGTGGTCATCGGCCAGGGAGCCGTGGTGGGCAAACCCGTCTCCTACCTTCTCCTCAAAGCCGGTGCCGCCGTCACCACCTGCTACATCGACGAAACAGGCACCCTGTGCGTGGACGAGCTTGCCCTGAAAGAAGGCACCATGAGCCTTGCCAAACGCCTTGAAGGCGTCACCACCGCCGACGTCTGCAAAGAGGCGGACATCATCGTGGCCGCCGCCGGCGTCCCCCGCCTCGTCAAAGCCGATGCCGCCGCAGCCGGCCAGACCTTCATCGACGTCGGCATCAACGCCGATCCGGAAAACCCCGGCAAATACTGCGGCGACGTGGACTACGCCAACGTGGAGCCCATCGTTGCCCGCATCTCTCCGGTCCCCGCGGGGGTCGGCTCAGTAACCACATCGGTGCTCTGCAAGCACACGGTGGCAGCGTGTGAAAAAGCGTAAGAAAAAGGTTATGGGGCAATAGGCCATAGGTAATTTTGGTCACGGGCCTCTGACAGAAAACCAAAAGCCGCTGGAGAATCTCCAGCGGCTTTTTTTTATGCTTTCGAAGCACCCCGACCGAATGACATCCCGTGGGGTGCGGCCCCCGCACCGCAAACGTAACGCGAGGCCATCGGCTTTGGCCACAGCCAACGCCATTGCAAGGCGCCGTAACCCATCCGCTTTCTTTGGTAATCTACGGTGCGCACGGCGCACCCTACGGGACAACGGCCTTTTGCCGCCATGGCGAAAACGATTACCTGTCCCCACGGAACCCCCGGCCCCGCCTGGGCTGCGAAGCGTAGGGTGCGACTCCCGCACCGCAAAACGGTACGCGGAGCCATCGGCTTTAGCCACAGCCAACGCCATTGCAAGGCGCCGTAACCCATCCGCTTTCTTTGGTAATCCACGGTACGCACGGCGCACCATAGGGGACAACGGCCTTTTGCCGCCATGGCGAAAACGATTCCCTGTTACCACGCCCCCCCCCGGTCCCGCCTGGGCTGCGAAGCGTAGGGTGCGGCTCCCGCACCGCAAAACGGTACGCGAGGCCAGCGGCTTTGGCCACAGCCAACGCCATCGCAATGCGCCGTAACCCATCCGCTTTCTTTGGTAATCGACGGTGCGCACGGCGCACCCTACGGGACAACGGCCTTTTGCCGCCATGGCGAAAACGATTCCCTGTCCCCACGGCCCCCCCGGTCCCGCCTGGGCTGCGAAGCGTAGGGTGCGGCCTCCGCACCGCAAAACGGTACGCGGAGCCATCGGCTTTGGACACAGCCAACGCCATTGCAAGGCGCCGTAACCCATCCGCTTTCTTTGGTAATCGACGGTGCGCGCGGCGCACCCTACGGGACAACGGCCTTTTACCGCCATGGCGAAAACGATTCCCTGTCCCCACGGAACCCCCGGTCCCGCCTGGGCTGCGAAGCGTAGGGTGCGGCCCCCGCACCGCAAAACGGTACGCGGAGCCATCGGCTTTGACCACAGCCAACGCCATTGCAATGCGCCGTAACCCATCCGCTTTCTTTGGTAATCGACGGTGCGCACGGCGCACCCTACGGGACAACGGCCTTTTGCCGCCATGGAGAAAACGATTCCCTGCCCCCAAGGACCCCCCGGTCCCACCTGGGCTGCGAAGCGTAGGGTGCGGCTCCCGCACCGATTTACGTAACGCAAACCACCGGCTTTGGGTCAATCACATGTCCTTATGAAATCGGATAATTCCGGGTCTTGAATCGCCTGCGGTGCGCACGGCGCACCCTACAACACCCCGTGGAGCCAACAAAAAAAACACCGAATTTGCTATTCCCTATTTTTCTTCCACCATTTTTTTCCACTTCAACCGCTCGCTCTCCGTCCAGTCGATCCGGCTCCAGAGGCCCTGAAGGATATTGACCTCACGTTCGGTGATGTCACTCTGGCCGAAGAGGCGGCGGTAGGTACGGAGGAGGTGATCGGGGCTTAAGGGGTCTAAATATTCGATATCAAGGAGGGTCTGCTGCATGTGGCGGAGCATGCGTTCCAGGGATTCGTTGGTGGCGGGAACCCGGGTATCGATGCCTTCAGGGGTGGGCCCGGCAAAGCGTTTACGGACCTCGTAGAGGCAGACGGTGACGGCCTGGGCAAGGTTCATGGAGGGATAGGCCTCGTCCGTGGGGAGGGTGATGAAATACTGGCACAGGTCCAGTTCTTCGGTCTTCAGGCCTTTGTCTTCCCGTCCGAAGACCAGGGCGGCTTTGACCTCGTCGCCTTTGGGGTGAAGCTTTTCCGCCAGCTCATCCGGGGTGTAGAAAACATTTCGGTACTTGCCAAAACGCCGTGTGGTGCCAAAGGCGTAATGAACCCCTTCCAATGCTTCGGCAAGGGTATCCACCACCACGGCCTCTTCAAGGATCCGCTTTGTCTTTACCGCCATTCGCAGGGCATCCATGGACAAATGGTTGCACTGGGGGTTCACGAGCACCAGACGTGAAAAACCGAAATTCATCATGGCCCTGGACAAGTGACCGATGGGAAGGGGCTGGGGACCCGCCACGCCCCGGAATGGATATCTGCTCTGTCTTCATACAACTCCTGATTACACGATCTTAGGATAAAAAACGCTCTTTATAGCATCCCCGGATTCTGATAGAAACCCCACTGTCATACCAGACCGGCAAAAAAACGCATATGTTCTCTTTTTTTAACCCCAGGATCCCAAGGCTTTTTCATGCCCCATACCCTTCTTGTCCAACTCCCCGTTCCCAGGCACCAAGTCGGCGCCCAACTCCTTTGGGGGCCGCCTGCCTGAAACTTGCAGCCGAGGCCCATACCGACGCCCGCGTGGAAATCTTCCCCGAGCCCCTGGCCACCCATGGAGGGGATACCGTTATTCTGGAAGAGATCTGCCGGAAGCGCCCCGATATCCTCGGGCTGACCCTCACCTGCTGGAACGTGGAGCGCTCCCTGCGCCTTGCCGAAGAGGTCAAAAAAAGGTGCGGAACGCGCATCGTGGCCGGAGGTCCCGAGGTAACGGCCGATAATGAGCTCACCCGCCATCCGGCCATTGATTTCCGTGTGTACGGCGAAGGGGAAGAGATCTTTGTCAGGCTTTTGAATGAACCGGAATTCTGGGAGCAAAAAGAGGCCTTCGGCTGCGCCCCGGAGTTTTTCATGGACGCCAAAAACCCGTACATGGAAAAGCTCCTCGACCCCGGTCCGGAAGAGATCATGCTCCTGGAGACCCAGCGAGGCTGCCCCTACGGGTGCAAGTTCTGCTACTACAACAAAGCCCGCAAAGGCCTCACCTTTCTCTCCGATGACAAGGTGCTCGAAGGGATCGGCTGGGCCGTACAAAAAGGGGTCAAGGAGCTTTATCTCCTGGACCCGTCACTGAACGCCCGCCCCGGGCTCAAAGAGCTGCTCAAAGAGATCGCAAAGCTCAACCCGGACAAACGCCTCTCCCTGCGCAGCGAAATACGCGCCGAATGGATCGACGCCGAGGCCGCGGAGCTGTTTGCCGAAGCCGGGTTCACCGTGTTTGAAATCGGCCTTCAGTCCACCTGCCCCCAGGCCCAGAAACTCATGGGTCGCAAGACAGACCTCACACGGTTCATCGACGGGGTGAACCATCTCAAGGACCACGGAATCCTTTCCACGGTGGACCTCATCATCGGCCTCCCCGGCGATGACCTCGCCAGCTTCTCGCGCTCCCTGGGCTTTGTAAAGGAAAACGGCCTGGACGACGACATGCAGGTCTTCCCCCTTGCACTGCTCCCGGGCACCGCCTTCCGAAAGGAGAGTGAAGCCTTGGGGCTCCGGTACCAGGACAAGCCTCCGTACACCATCATCGAGACCCCGGGCTTCAAGCCCGATGAGATCACCCTGGCCCTGGACTGGGCAGAGTCCCTGCTGGACATGGACCTGATCACGCCCCCTGAGGTGGACCTCTCCTGGACATCCGGCAACCTGCCTGCCCACCGTCATATCAACCCGGACAGCAGGGAACTCATCGCCACCTTTGTGGTGACAACGGAGACAACCGCAGACGAGGCACGCCTTACCGCCCCCCGGCTCTCCGCCCCCTATCAGGTGGTCATCACCCCCGAGGTGACGGACGAGGCAACGGTTTTTGGCATCCTTGAGGCCTGTGTCGCCCACAACCCGCACACACCGCTTGAAATCATCTGGGTCGAGCCTGAAAACCTTCCCGACGCGTTACACATCGTAACCGACCTCCCCCTTTCCCGGCCCCATTTTCTGGACAACGACCTGGCTCTGCTGGACCAGCGCCCCGGCAACCGAGCCATCCTCTGCACACTGGTCAGCGAAGATCCGCGTCCTCTTTCCGTCCCCATGGGACGCACCTTGAAACGCTTCAAAGGAGACACTCTTCCCAGCCGGGAAGACCTGGAAACCCTCAGCGACGCCGACGGCGCCGTCATCGACGCACCGGACAGCCCATCGCTCAAAGCCTGGCAGGAAGCCATGGCCCCCTTTGCGGATGAAATGTTTCCCGTGGCCTTTTCGGACCACACGGCCATGGCCAGGTGGCGAGCCTTAACCGGATCCGGGGATTGGGTGTTTTAGTGAGTGGTGAAACAGGGGAAATGGTCCATTTTTCGACACATAGAAGGGCAATTGACAGTACGTATGCAGCCCAATTTACCTCAGAATGCCAGAGTGGCTTTAACAGCTTATTATGTGACATCCTGTAGGGTGTGCTTGCGCACCATCTGTTTGATGAAACCAACGTCTTTTGACACGTTTATGCTGCGTGCAGGTCACCCGCAGATGGGTTTTATGACCGTTACGGTTCTTCGACGGTTCGCAAGCGCACCCTACGTCACTCAGAGTTAATGGTGAGTGGTGAGTGGTGAGTGGTCCCCATGGCAGATAGCTTAGGCCCTGCCAAACAAAAACGCCCCAAAATCTTCGACCGACAGAAAACGCGCTCTCTCCCTATTCCCTATTCCCTATTCACTACCCCCTATTCACTATCCCCCCTCACGATCCCTCAACACCACCACCTTTGCCCCGTGGCCCGGAAGGAGCATCTCCACGAGCTCCTGTTCCGTCACCGGGGTGTAGGTCCTCTGCCACCGAGGGTCCGATTCCAACCGCTTGAGCCGACAGATCCGCTCCCGAACCGGTGGATGGGTGCGCAACAGCGTATGCCCGCGCTGCTCCCTGCGGCCAGCCACCCAGCGCATAAGCAACGGGGAGCGGCCGCCTTCAAGCTTTCGCAGCGCCTGTATCAGGGGCCTTGGTGAGCCCAGAAGTTTGGCAGAGCCTGTGTCGGCTGCGAACTCCCGGGTCCGCAGCAGGTGCAGCTGAAGCAGCAGCGCCGCCACAGGGGCCGTCACCACAACGGCCAGCAGGAGAAGAGAGACCTCCCGTTCCCCTGCAAAGATGGCCGGAAGATTGATGAGCACCATCAACTGCCCGATGATGGAGAGCACATTGACCATTTTCACCGTGATTTCGGAAAACCACATGATGCGGCTGTCGTTGTGGGCCACATGGCTCAGCTCATGGGCCACAACCCCTGCCAGTTCATCCCTGGTCAGGGCGTCAAGGATCCCCCTGGACAAGGCAATGGCGGAGCTTTGCCGGTCTCCCGTCACAAAGGCAATGGACCGTGCACTGGGTAAAATCCAGATTTCCGGGGCATTGGTGAGCCGTGCATCCGTGGCCAGGTCCTTCACCAGGCGATGCAAACCCGGCATCTGGAACTCCGTCACCGGAACCCCTCTGTAAAATCGAAGCACCACGGCCGGAGAGATCCTCGGCGTCAGGTGGTAGGCCAGCAGCCCCCCCACCGCAGCCGGAATGGAAAAAAGAGGCCCCCCCAGAATATGGGCCAAAAAAAGCAGCAAAGACGCCAAGGCCCATGCTGCTGCTGTTGATTTTACAAAACTGATGTTGTTTTGCCGTTCTATCACACGCTCCATCATAGCCCACCTGCCCTGTCAAGCAGGGGCGGAAACGGCACCGTCACAAAACCCTTCTGTGACAGCCACACCGCCACTGCCATTGCGTTACATGGGGAAACCCTGAAGATTTCCCATGTCATAAATTAGTCACAAATTATCGAGATGCAAGGAAAAGAGAGGGGAACGGACATAAAAAAAAGCGTAAAAAAACAGGCGGGAAAATCCGAAGGACCAAGCCCCTTTTGACAGGGGCGTTGGGATCACTTCGACGGCACTTCGTAGTCGATAAACCGGTAAAGGTCATCGGGATGGATGGATTCACCGGAGATGGCCCTGTCACTGGCCGTGGCACCGGCTTTCTTCATCTGCTTTGCACTCCCGCAAATAAGGGGGTGCCAGGAAGGAAGAGGCTTGCCGGCCAGGACCCTTCGATAGGCGCAGGTTTCCGGCAGCCAGTGGTAATGCTCCACAGAGCCGGGCATCAGCTCCACACACACATCGTTGATGTACGTGCGGTTCTCGTAAATCCGACACCTACAGCTTTCAAGGTCCAGGTATCGGCAGGCCACGGAGGTCACGTAAATGACACCGGTATCGGCGTCCTCAAGCTTCTCCATGCAGCAGAGGCCGCACCCGTCGCAGAGGGATTCCCACTGTTTCCGAGTCATTCGGGACAGGGGGGTGTTCTCCCAGAACGGCACATCGGCCTCATGCTCTCTTTTTTTTTCGGTCTTTTTCACGATCCGGCGAATCCTTCGGTGCCAGGTTTAAAGGGAATGCTCGTGCTTGAACGCAAGCCATGCAAGGGTCACCTGTTCGGTCCACTGGTCTTCCGTCAGGTCCCACTCTTTCATCTGCTCGGGATCTGCCGGCATCTGAACCATGGTGGCCAGCTCTTTGTATGTGTGTTTTTTCATTAAAACGTCGGCAAGGGAGCCTTCCTCAATGAATTCCGTGGGAAATCGGTCCGGGTTGGCCTCCACCAGGGCATCCAGTTCATCGGCGGTACGTGCATATTCCATGTTTCACCACTCCGTATCTTACAGTTCAACACAAGCCCCGAAAAACCGCCTGGGGCGTTTCCGGGGATTCAAACCGGGAAAAAAAGAATATAGAGCATCACCCCGCGATTTTCAACCGTTCAGACACTGTCCCCGGACCGGAAAAAGCACACGTTCAGCACCTTTGTGCCCTTGCCCCTCCTCTGCCTGGCGTGCGGAGCCCCGGCATTTTCACAGGCAGTGCCCCCCGAAAAAATGAGTCGCCATCGCTTTTTCGGTTGTTTCTGTGGCAAAATATGAGTATGTGATGAGCCGCAATTGTTTGAATATCTGTGTATTCTAAAAAAACCCCGGATCTCGGCGTTGCCCCAACAGGCTCCCCCCCGATACCAGGGAGCACCCATGCCCAACAGCCGGTTTCGGCTTGACATATGATGGTTCCGTAACACCCCCCACAGAGGTCTCCGGCAGATTTCTTCCGGCGGCGAAGCATCGTAGTGTTGGCATTGTGAAGAACCATCAACCAAGAGGAAGACCCACACATGACAGTCTGTAACACCATCAGAAACATCGCCATCATTGCCCACGTTGACCACGGCAAAACCACCCTCGTGGACGCCATGTTCCGTCAGAGCGGCCTGTTCCGCGAAGACCAGGAAGTGGAAGACCGGCTCATGGACAACATGGACCTTGAAAAGGAACGCGGCATCACCATCTCCGCCAAAAACTGCTCCGTCAACTGGAACGGGACCCGTATCAACATCCTCGATACCCCCGGCCACGCCGACTTCAGCGGCGAGGTGGAGCGTGCCCTCTCCATGGTGGACGGTGCCATTCTGCTGGTGGCCTCCGAAGGCCCCCTTCCCGAATCTGCTCTTGCTCTGAAAAAGACACTGGAAGCAGGCCTTAAAGTCATTGTGGCCATCAACAAGATCGACCGCGCCGATGCCCGCCCCGACGAGGTACTCGACGAGATCTACGACCTCTTCATCGACCTGGACGCCACCGACGAGCAGCTCGACTTCCCCGTCCTCTACGCCATCGGCAGGGACGGCATCGCCCAGGATACCCTGGAAGAAAAGGGCACCGACCTCACGCCCCTGTTCACAAGGATCGTCAACGACCTGCCCGCACCGGTGATCAACTCGGAGAAACCCCTGCAGATCCTCATCTCCGACCTCGGGTACTCTGATTACCTGGGCAGACTGGCCATCGGCAGGGTCTACAACAGGCCCCTGTCCACCAAAACGCCCCTGGTATACATCAACGAAGAGGGCAAAGCCGTCCGCATCAAGGTCACCAAGGTTCAGATTTACGACGGGCTCAGCATCAGCGAGACCGAGACCGTTGCCGCAGGGGATATTGCCGTCATCTCCGGCATCGAAGAGATCCAGATCGGAGACACCGTCTGCGAGATGGACAACGCCGTGGCCCTCCCCCGTGTCACCGTGGACGAGCCCACCGTTGCCATGCGCTTTACCATCAACACCTCGCCCCTGGCCGGCCAGGAGGGCAAGATCGTTCAGTCCAGCAAGATCCTGGACCGCCTCGAAAAAGAGTCCATGAAAAACGTCTCCATGAAAGTGGAGCTCACCGACGACCGCGAGTGTTTCATGGTCAAGGGCCGCGGCGAATTCCAGATGGCCATCCTCATCGAGACCATGCGCCGGGAAGGTTTTGAGCTCTGCGTGGGTCGTCCCGAGGTTATCTTCAAGGAAGAGGACGGGGTCCGCACCGAGCCCATCGAGAACGTCTACGTGGACTGCGATGAAAACTTCATGGGCGTGATCACCGAAAAGCTGTCCCTCAGAAAGGGCAAGCTCATCAACCTCACCAACAACGGCCGAGGCCGCGTGAACATGGAGTTCTCCATCCCCTCACGCTCCCTCATCGGCTACCGTGATGAGTTCCTCACCGACACCAAGGGCACCGGTATCATGAACTCCATCTTCCAGGGATACGAGCCCTTCAGGGGAACCTTCCCCACCCGTTACACCGGCTCCATCGTCTGCGACCGAAAAGGCCAGTCCGTGCCTTACGCCCTATTCAATCTGGAGCCCCGCGGCCGCATGATCATCCCCCCCGGAGTTCCCGTCTACGAAGGCATGATCATCGGTGAGCACAACAAAGAGGGCGACATCAACGTCAACGCCTGCAAAGAGAAAAAGCTCACCAACATGCGCGCCTCCGGCAAAGACGACAACGTTGTCTGCACCCCGGTGAAGCCCCTGACCCTGGAGCAGGCCATCAACTTCATCCGTGATGACGAGATGGTGGAGGTTACCCCCATCTCCATCCGCCTGAGAAAGGCCATCCTCTCCCAGCAGAAGCGGTACCAGATGCGGCCTAAAAAGGATGCATAAGACCCCTTCATTCCAATAGGTTAGAAACCGCTCTTCACGTTCAGCGTGAAGGGCGGTTTGCGTTTGGATGAATGAAACATGCAAACGGCCACCACCACCTTGTTCTTTCATCTTTTCCGTGGCAGCAACGGCAATGACGGCGGCATACTACACGATTCTGGAAATCACCCGCATCCCCGTCGGAAATGCACGCAGAAAACCAATCAACCCTTATCTTCGATTGATACGGTACCTATGGATTCTATTGAATTTGACCGCAGGCATATCTGGCATCCCTACACCTCCATGAAAAACCCACTTCCCGCCTACGAGGTGGCCTCGGCCGACGGCGTCCGCCTGACCCTTGCAGACGGCCGGGAACTCATCGACGGCATGTCCTCCTGGTGGGCCGTGATCCACGGCTACAACAACCCGGTCCTCAATCAGGTGCTCGCCGCTCAGTCCCAGAGGATGTCCCATGTGATGTTCGGAGGTATCACCCACCAGCCCGCGGTGGAGCTGGCACGGCTCCTCCTCTCCATCACCCCGGATCCTCTGGAGCGTATCTTTTTCTGCGATTCCGGCTCCGTCTCCGTGGAGGTGGCCCTGAAAATGGCCTTCCAGTACTGGATGGCCCGCGGTAAAAAGGGGAAAAACCGCATCCTCAGCTTCATGAACGGCTACCACGGCGACACCTTCGGGGCCATGAGCGTCTGCGACCCGGTCAACGGCATGCACGACATCTTTGCAGGGGTTCTGCCCAAGCACCTCTTTGCGCCCGCACCGGCCGCCCGCTTTGACGAAGCACCCTCAGACGAAGAGATCCGGGCGTTAGAGGCCCTCATGGAGAGCCACAAAGACGAGATCGCCGCCGTGATCATCGAGCCGGTGGTCCAGGGAGCAGGGGGCATGCGCATCTACTCGCCCCTCTTCCTGAACAAACTCCGGGAGCTCTGCGACCGCTACGGCTTCCTCCTCATCTTCGATGAGATTGCCACCAACTTCGGCCGCACCGGCAAGCTCTTCGCCCTGGAGCACCCGGAAGTCACACCGGATATCCTCTGCCTGGGCAAAGCCCTCACCGGCGGGTACATGACCCTGGCCGCCACCCTGGCCACGGCCGAAGTAGCGGAAACCATCAGCAGCGGCAACCCGCCCAACTTCATGCACGGCCCCACCTTCATGGGCAACCCCCTGGCCTGCGCCGTGGCCCTGGCCAGCACCCAGATGCTCCTCGACTCCCCCTGGCAGGCACGGGTCAACCGCATCGAAGCCGGCCTCAAAGCCGGGCTGATGCCCCTTGCCGACCTGCCCCAGGTGGCCGACGTCCGCGTCCTGGGCGCCATCGGCGTGGTGGAGCTCACCGACCCCGTGGACATGGCCGTCATCCAGGCCCGCTTCGTGGAACGCGGCGTCTGGGTCCGCCCCTTCGGCAAGCTGGTCTACGTGATGCCGCCCTTTGTCATGGAGCCGGACGATTTACAGACCCTCACCACGGCGATGGCGGAGGTTGTGGGGATGGAGGGCAAGGGGAAATAGTGAATGGTGAGTGGTAAATAGTGAGTAGGAAAAACAGGGATAAGGATACGCACGGGGCACCAAGAAGGCCTGTGTTACGTTCCAAACAACGGCATGAACCAAAACCCGATACCGCCCGAAGCACCGAGGCCCGTAGGGTGCGCCGTGCGCACCGAATTTTTACGGGAATCACCACAATACAGTGGAACCGACCACGGTGCGGGGGCCGCACCCTACAAAACGTGCCCCGGTATAGCGACGCCACCCGAAGCACCACGGGATAATATGCCTCTCAAAAACAGCGGAAGCGAAACGCTTAGCCAGCGCCATTAAGAAAGCATGCGTTACGTTCCAAACAGTGGCATGATGCATAAACCAACACAGCCCGAAGCACCGAGGCCCGTAGGGTGCGCCGTGCGCACCAAATTTTTTCGGGAACCACCACAGTACGGTGAAACCGACCACGGTGCGGGAGCCGCATCCGACAAAACGTGCCCCGGGATGCCGACGCCACCAGAAGCACCACGACATGAAGTGCCCCAAAACAGTCAGGAGCTGCCTGCCCCATGATAACCAGAAAAACCTGTCCGAAGTGCGAATTTGAGAACCCGGCGAGCACCCAGGAGTGCCTGCGGTGCGGGGTAATCTTTGCCAAAATCGCCTCGGCTTCAAATACGTCCCAAAAACCCGTCAAAACCAACGGGGGACACCAGGCCTATGGGGAAGATACCCATGTGACGTTTTACGAGCCGGAAGGGGCGTTTGAAGGGAAGGTCTATGCGGTGGTCAAAGGCGTATTGCTGCTCCTGCTCGCGGTATGGGGACTTAAACTGGCAACAATCCCCCTGGTGGACGGCGGGGCCGGAAATTCGTTTCTTCACAACGTGAACCTCCCGTTCCACGAGGCGGGGCACCTGCTCTTCAGGCCTTTCGGGCCGGTGATCCACTCCCTGGGCGGCACCCTGGGCCAGCTCCTCATGCCCCTGGTCTGCCTGCTCGTGCTGCTCATCAAGCAGCGGGACCCCTTCGGCGCGTCGGTCTGCCTCTGGTGGATCGGGGAGAACTGCCTGGACATTGCCCCTTATGTGGACGATGCCCGTCGCCTTACCCTTCCGCTTTTGGGGGGAAACGTGGGCCACTCTTCGCCGTACGGGTTCCATGACTGGCAGTTTATCCTCACCGAAACAGGGCTACTGGACAAAGACCACCTCATCGCAGGTGGTTTTAAAACACTGGGGATCCTGCTGATGGTTGCAGCCATTGCCTGGGGCAGCCACAGCATATACAAAAAACACATTGAATAAAAACAACCAACATATCAAAACATTACAAAACATACCTGGAGTACTGCTTTGACACCCGGAATCAACCTTTTAAAAAAGAAGAAAATAAAACATACCGTCCACAGCTTCAAACACGACCCAAATGCCGGGGCTTACGGCGATGAGGTCGTGGAAAAACTGGGATTTCCGGCCGAGCGGGTCTTCAAGACCATCATTGTGGCCCTGGACGGGGTGGGCAAAAACCTCTGCGGCGCCATTGTCCCGGTCACCGGGCTCACGGACCTGAAGCACGTGGCCAAGGCGGCAGGGGCCAAAAAAGCGGCCATGGCCGACCCCAAAGAGGCGGAACGGGCCACCGGGTACATCACCGGCGGAATCAGCCCTGTGGGCCACAAAAAACGCATTCCCCTGCTCCTGGATGCCCAGGCCATGGATCACCCTACCATCATGGTCAGCGGGGGCAAACGGGGCCTTGAAATCGAACTCTCCCCCCAAGACCTCATTGAAGTCACCGGTGCCAAGGTGGCGAGCATCCACAAGTAAACGACACACGCCAATACACAAAGGCCCGGGATACCCGCTTATGAGTGGGTATCCCGGGCCTTAAGGTGTAGAGACTGTCAGTTGCCCCCGGCAAACCACCGGGCACAAAGCCGCAAAAATTTGTCAGGCATGATGTAAACGTGGAAAGGCCATGGATTCCAGAACGGAATCGTAGGACGTGACCTGCTGCCCCCAGTCATGGGACGCCATGTGACGGGCAAGGTCCCGGGCTGCGGACCGCTGATCGTTGTGCGTACAGCGATCCAGAAGCTCGCACAACTTTGCCGTGCAGTCCTTGCGGCTGGTGTAAAGGTGGGCGCTGTGGAACGCTCTGGGAAGGACCTCAGGATAGGCCAGGCGCTTTGGCAAAAGGGGCAGGCACCCATAAGCCATGGCCTCCACCACGGAGATGCCGAAATTTTCCTGAACCGCAGAGCTCACCACGATGGCTCCGCGCTTCAGCCAGGCCCGATACTCTTCGGCTGTCTTGCAGTACCCGAAGTGAACCACCCGATCCCCTAAAGTTTTCAGGGCTTCATGGAACGGTTCCTCGGCCTTTCCGCCTGCGGATTCCCCCAGCAGAGCCACCTCAAAGGGGATCCCCTTCTCCGCCACCATCTCCAGCACCTGCCGCATGGCGGGAAAATTCTTGTCGTAACTCCACCGATGGTTCCAGATGATGAGGGGCGGATCCGTGCGCTTTTCTTCCATGTCCGGCGCTTCAGCCGGAAGGCTGCAGCCCGGGTAGATCACCACGGATTTTTCGGCCACGATCTCTTCCAGGCCCCGGGGCACGGCATCCGGGAAACGGGATAGAAAGGGAGAAAGGCTGTTGATAAAGAGTTCCCGATGGTGGGATGAATTGAACGCCACCCGGTCTGCCGCAAGGACGGTGTAGATCTCCTGCATCACCAGGTCTACCTGGACCGTGCTCCCCTTGGGCGGAGGGTAGGTGAGCTGGCTCTCGTGCATGTAGACCAGCGTCGGCGGGCAGGTGCCCACCAGCCCTTTCAGCCGGGCAAGGTCCACCATGTTGCAGACGATGAGACCGTCCGCATCCTTTGCTTCACGCAACACACCGGCGTAATGGAGGGCCGATGCCCTCATGCGCCACTTCCAGTTTCCCCCGGGGAGGGTCAACAGGTCGATGTCGTGTCGGCTGTGGGCCTTGAGACCTTCGGCTACGGCTTTGTGGGATCCGCTGAAATGGGGTTCCAAGAAGGAAAAACGAAGGGGCATGAAAAACTCACTCGTCGGAGGTCAGCTCACGGAGACGATCTTCCATCTTCCCCTGAAAGGAGACCAGCTCCTCTTCCAGGAGCTTCAGGTCGTTGATGCGCTCTCGCACATCGGTGATCTTCTTCTGACCCATGGTCAGGGTCTTCCGGATCTGCTCCACTTCATCGATATCAAAATCCGTGAGGCCGATGATCTCGGAGATCTCCTCAAGGGAGTACCCGAACCGCTTCCCGCGCAGGATAAGCTTGAGGCGGACATGATCCCTGCGGCTGTAGATGCGTTGGTTTCCTTCGGTACGACGGGGTGAAATGAGGTTCTTTTCTTCGTAAAACCGGATGGAGCGGGTGCTGATGTCAAACTCGCGGGCCAAATCCGAGATGGTGTAGTATATTTCTTTGCCCTGGCGCTTCAATGCAAGGATCTCCTGGATGATTCATCGCCGTGCCTGCCCAGGAGTGGGCGGCAAGGCCTCTTTGTCGGCTCTTTTCTGTCACGATCTCGCGGCAAACCAGCGTCAACCTTGCGAGAACTCCGTCGTTACATATGCCTTGCAAGGCCTCTTGTCAAGAACTGCCTCTCATGCCCTTCAGCCCTGACGCCCCCTCGATAAACCGAATTTTTCCGGGCAGCTGCTTCTTGCCCTTGACAGCCCTTTGACTTTCAGCCTATAAAGTTTACGTTAACGTAACAGAGCCACCCGTGCCCCGCAAACCCTGAACATTGTACCCAAACCATAACGCGCATCACCCACATAACACAGACTGCGGAGGACCATGGAAAAAATTTTCTATCCCGAATCCATTGCCATCTGGGGACTGTCCAATCGAGAAAACAACATCCCCAGGCTCATGCTCGAAAACCTGATCCGCTGGGGCTATGAAGGCCGCCTGTTCGGCATACACCCCAAAGGCGACGAGAAACACGTGGACGGGGTCAAGATGTACCGTCACATTAAGGATCTCCCACAACAGCCTGATCTGGCAGTTTTTCTTCTCCCCGCACGTCTTATCCCCGGTGCTCTGCGCGAGGCCGGTGAGTTCGGGGTCCGCCGCGCGGCCATCCTCTCCGGGGGGTTCAACGAATCCGGCCCCGAAGGGGAAAAACTGGCCGAAGAGCTCACGGCCGTGGCCGAAGCCTATGGTATCCGATTCGTGGGCCCCAACGGCCTCACCGTGGCCAACACGGCCAACGGCCTCTGCCTTCCTTTCACGCCCACCTTCAAAGCACCCCGCGGCGGCATGAGCCTCGTCACCCAGAGCGGGGGCATGGGCCTCTTCCTCTGGCACCTCATGGCCGACGAAAACATCGGCCTGGCCAAGTTCGCCAGCATCGGCAACAAGCTGAATGTCACGGAAGTGGACTGCATCCGCTACTTCGGGAAAGACCCGGACACCAAGGTGATCTGCCTGTACCTGGAGAGCATCACCGACGGACGGAAACTCATGGAGGCCGCCACCGAGGCCGGAAAACCGGTGATCGTCTACAAGGCCAACACCACTTCTGCGGGCAGCAAGGCAGCCATGAGCCACACCGCGGCCATCAGCAACAACGAAGAGATCATCGACGCTGCCTTTGAACGCGCCGGGATCCTCCGCATCGAAGAGTTCGACGACTTTATCGGCGCCGCAAAAATCTTCGAGCTGCCCCCCATGCGGGGCAACCGCATCATGGTCATGAGCCCGGCCGGAGGGTTCACCGTGCTCATGGCAGACCTCTGCGAAAAAGCAGGCTTCGAGTTTGCCGATCCCGGAGAGGCCTTCTACAAAGAGATCGCCGAGTTCACCAACGCAGGGGTCATCTCCCTGTCCAATCCCCTGGACCTCGGGGACATCTACGACCCCGCCTCCACGGCCAGCGTCATCAACCTCGTCCTGCACAACGACCAGGTGGACGGGGCCGTCTACCTCACCCAGAATCCCCAGATGCCGAAAAACGACGACGTCTTCAACAAAATGTTCAAGACCGATATCTCCAAAGAGGTCACCGGCGCCATCCGCTCCTCGGGAAAACCCATGGCCTCCTGCCTCTACGGCCCCTCAAAGACCATCAACCGGGTCAAGCAAAACGTCAACGTGCCCATCTTCAACACCCCGGAGTCCATGATCCGCATCATGAAGCTCCAGCAGCGCTACCACGCCAAGCGCGCCGAGCCCGCCTTCACCACGTCGCTGCCCCCGGGTATCGACATGGACGCCGCAGCCTCCTGGGTGCACTCCCACCCCGGCACCCACGGCGAGGAGGCCCTGGAACTGCTCACTGCCTTCGGCATCCCCGTGGCAACAAACCAGACTGCCGCCACCGCCGATGAAGCGGTGGCAGCTGCCGAGGCCATCGGCTACCCCGTGGTGATGAAGGTCATCATCCAACGCCGTTTCAGCTCCAGGCGGGCGAGGTTCTGTTGGCCTCAACGGCAACCGGATGTCGAAACCGGTTTCGAAGATCCCTACGCCCAATCTGGCTACAAGGAAATCGTCCTTCGACGGCGTGCGTCTCATGGCCATGGCAGGCAATGGCCACGATATGTTTGTGGGAGGCAGCGTGGACGACTCCTTCGGGCCCGTGACCCTCTTCGGCTACGGGGGCATCTACATCGAAGTCTTCCAGGACGCCCAGACCGTGCTGTGCCCCTCGTCCCCCCATGAGATCGAGACCAAAATCAGCCGCTTGAAATCGGCAAAAATCCTTGCAGGAACCCGCGGTAAAGCCGCTGGTGATATAACCGGCTACATCGACCTCATCCACCGCGTCACCCACCTCATGGCCGAGTTCCCGGAAATTCAGGAGCTGGACCTCAACCCCGTGCGGGTTTTGGAAGACGGGTCCGGGGTGCTGGCGCTGGATGCGAGGTGCAGGATAGAAAAAAGGTCATAGGGGGATAGGACATAGGTGATAGGGAGCGATTTTATGGTGCGGGGTTGTGCAGGGCGAGCCGCGAAGCCGATCGGGGTTTTGTAGGGTGCGCCGTGCGCACCGCTTAGCGTATCGAAACCCGTCACCGGCTTCTTGTTGCAGAGCCCCGGGTAACTATTCAGCTCAAAAAAAGCCCCCGCGGTCCTGCCAGGTGCCAAACGTTTGCCCGATTTTATGGTTTGGGTTTGACAAACAGGTCTTGAGGCTACGTTTGATCCATTCGAAGGGTCTGGTTTGCTGACTGCATTCGACGTAACAAGCAGGCAACCGGAAAGTTTTTGCGGAGCTTTTTTCAAAAAGCGACCCGCCGGAGGCAAACGAATCGTTGCAAACCCGTTATGCCATGGGAAAAATACAGGGCCGGTGGGACGCGTTACGCAAGGCGGTGCGGGAGCCGCACCCTACAGTTCCCGTGGCAGGTTGGTAATGTGTAACCGTGCAGTCCCCAAAACGCACAGGCCTGAAATGATATCTAATCATTTCAGGCCTGTGATTTTAAAACCTGGGGTCCAGGGGATCATCCCTGGCCGCCGGAGGCGTTTTTTGCTTTTTTATTTATTCATGCAGCACGATGCCCGTGGGCAACGATTCCCCGTAGATCACCTTTTCGTCGCCGGAGGAGAGGGTCACCACCTCGGTGAGGGGTTTGAGGACCTTTTTACCGCCGCCCAGGGCCTGGGCACGGGCGATGACCTGCTCGCGCTGCGCGTCGTCGAGGTCGCGCATGCGGTCGCCGGTTTTACGGCCCATGATGACCAGGGCGTTGACCACGGCTTTGGGCTCTTTCCATGACCCGGTGAGGAGTTTTTCGATCCAGGGCCAGGCATCTTTTGGGGCCACCACGCGGTCCACGGAGCCGTACAGGGGCTCGCGCTGGCCGATGCGGGAGAGGGCCCAGACCATCTGGGACGGAGATTTTTTCGGGGAGAGGGCTTTTACCAGCTGGTTGCCCAGGCGCACCTTGTCCTTGGTGATGAGGCGCTCCATGTTGGCAAGGGCCATCCAGAGTTCAATCTGCTCCTGGGGGGTCATCTTCACGCCGTTGCCCCGGGCGGGAAAGACCAGGGGGGAGACCTCCTGGAAAAACTGGCGCTGCTGTCCGGGGTTGAGGCCCGCGGCAAGGCGTCGCCAGAGAATCCACCACTCACCGCGCACCTGATTGTTCCGATCGAAAACCGGTCCGTTTCGAAAGAGCTTCCACACCCGCTTCATGCGCTGCTCATCCATGCCGTGGCCGGTACCGGGGCGCAGGCAGTAGCCGGTGAGGTTGAGCCACCGGGCTTCGAACTCTGCGGCGCGTTCCCGGACCTTTTTCTCGTCCAGAAGGGTATCGGAGAGATCCCGGATAAAGGAGAGGGGCCAGGCGTTCTTCTGGGTATCCACAGCAGCGGAGATGGCCTTCACCACCCCGGTAAGCCCTGATTTGTCCCCTTGAAAAACCTCTTTCACCACACTGCGGGCTGCCTGGGTCAGGCCTTCGTCCAGGACCTCCCCTTCGGCCACGGCCATGGGGTCAGCCTCCCGGCGCAGCTGGAAATTCAGGCGCCAGTGGTGATCGCTGATCTGGGAGCGGCACCCGATGACCAGGGTCCCCACCTCGGTGTACTGGGCCTTTAAATGAACGGGAATGGACTCTGCGTTGCCTTTTTTGCCGTACTTGATCACCGAGGCCATGGGGGGCAGCTCGGTGAGGGTGTCGTCGATGGTGATGACGTCCCCTGCCCGATCGCCGGAACGGAAGCTGGAGCTGTAGACGGGAAATTCTGCCGGGCGGTTGGCGATGACCGTAAATTTCTTATCGGAGAGCTCGATGGTTTCGCCTTCGTCCAGGCCGCGCTCCACGATGCAGACCGCCTTGTGCTCATCCCCGTTGGTGGATCCCACGCCGAGGTAGTAGCTGCGGGGGCTGCCGCTTCCCACGCGCACGCCTTTACCGATCTTGGCCAGGCCGTAATAGGATGCGCCCAGGGCCACGGCAAGGTCCGGGTCGGGGTTGTCCATCTCCCGGGGAAAGGAGGCATCGGGCTCGTTGAACCAGTGGCGGACAGCGCCCTTGATCTTGCGCCGGATGGCGGTGGGTTTTAACGAACCGCCGTTAAAAAGGATATGGTCCGGGGCGTGGTCCGTGCCCAGGAGGTCTGCCACGGCCTCTTTGTGATTTTCCAGAAACCACCCGATATGTCGGGTGATGGCCGGTTCCTGCTCGTAAGGGAGACCAAACTCGCTGATCCCCTTGCGGCGGCCCATCTTCCTGGCCTCTTCCTTGGTGACGTCCGGGAAAAAACCGTCCAGAACGATCTTTTCCACCATCTCCCGGGTCAGGGTGGCCGACAGGGTGCCGCCGATGAGGCTGCTGCCGGAGCCTGTCATGATGATGCGCTCGGACTCCTCGCCCTCCCCCAGGATCTTCTCCTTGGCTTTGCGTGAGAGGTGGCAGAGGGTTTTCCACTTGTCCGACGACAGGTTTTTGGTGTTGCCCCCAAACAGGGATTCGGCCTTTCTGGCCAGGGCCAGGTCGATGTTGTCCCCACCCAGGATCAGATGATCCCCCACGGCGAGGCGCTCAAAGCGCGGGGTGCCCTTGCTCTCCTTCAGGGTGATGAGGGTAAAGTCTGTGGTGCCGCCGCCTACGTCGCAGACGAGGATCAGCTCCCCGGGCTTGACGTGCTCAACCCAGCTCTTCTCGTGGCGGATCAGCCAGCTGTAGAAGGCGGCCAGGGGCTCTTCCAGCAAGGTCACGTTCTTGAAGCCCGCAAGGGACGCAGCTTCCACGGTGAGGTCCCGGGCCACCTCGTCAAAAGAGGCGGGCACCGTGATCACCACAAACTGATTCTCAAGAAAGGCGCCCTCGTCGTCGCCCCCAATCTGTTTGTTCCACGCCTTGCGGAGGTGCTCCAGGTAAAAAGCCGTGGCTTCCACCGGGGAGACCTTGCCCACATCGTTTCCCGCCCCCCAGGGCAGGATCTTGGCCTTGCGGTCCGCCTTGTCGTGGCAGAGCCAGCTCTTGGCCGAGACCACCAGGCGCGAGGGGACCTTGCTGCCGTGCTCCCGGGCAAAAAGCCCGGCAAACCGTTTTTCCATGGGGTTCCACGGCTGAATCACCGACTCATCGGGAATGTCGTAGGTTCCTGGGATATAAAGAAAGGAGGGCAGCACCGACATGGGCGACACCTCCCCTTCCCGGGTGAGCTGGGGCACCCGAAACAGTTGGATGTTCTTGCGCCCCTTGGCCGTCTCCGGCTGCTCCAGGTCCACGTAGGACATGGCAGAGTTGGTGGTCCCTAAGTCAATCCCGATGATGTATCTCAGTGTTTCAGTGTCCCGCATCATCCCTCTCGCGTACGTTGAATTCGAGTTTCCATCGCTTGTCGCCCTCTATGGCGACGCACCAGAACTCCAGGGTGCCGATCTCCGTGACCCGGATCTCGAACTGAACGGGAATGGCGGTGCCCCACTCCCCTTCCAGGGTGGTCTCAATGGAGGTGAGGTCTTCCATCTCCCCCTCGGACCAGGACTCGATGGCGAGGTCGGCGTCCCTTCTGGACGACGAGGCCATGATGTCAAAGGCTACGGGCTCGCCCACATAAAGGACGAACTCTTCGGAGTCCACCCGCTCTTCCGTGCCCTCTTCCATGCCCATGGGGGCCACGCAGAGTGCCTTCATGGGGGCGGGCATCCCGGGAATGGCCGGCATGGCCGCTTCCACGGAGACGTAGTAGGAGCGGGAGAGGCCGCCGCGGATGCGGATGCCCCTGCCCAGACGGGCCAGGCCGTAGTAGGCAGCGCCCCGGGCAACGGAGAGATCGTAATCCCCTGCTTCCACTTCACGCACCGGGGTGTCGTCCCCCACCTCTTCACGGAAATAGTCCACCACGCTCAGGATGCGCTCCCGGACCGAGGCGGATTTCATGATGCCGCCGTTAAAGAGAACGGCGTCCGGAATGTGGGCGTTCTGCCAGCCGTCGCCACCCTGGCGGGCCAGGAACCATGCCATGTGACGGGAGATGGAGGGGTCCTGCTCGTAGACCAGGCCCATCTCGCGAAGGCCGCTTCGGCGCCTCTGCACCGGGCGATCGCCCACGGAGCACAGAGGCAAAAAACCCTCCAGGATCACCTGGTCCACCTCTTTTTCGTCCATCTCGCTTTTGAGGGTCCCGCCGATGAGGCCGGAACCACGCCCCAGGATGGTCACGGGCTCGGGGCCGTTGGAGCCCCCGGCCAGGATCTTCTCCTTGACGCTGCGGATGGAGTGGCCCAGGCCCCGCATCTGCCAGTCGTCGAGTTTCTGGCCTTTGGCGTCCATCTTGGACTTCACGTACCAGGCCAGGGCCAGGTCCATGTTGTCCCCGCCCACGAGGAGGTGATCGCCCACGGCGATGCGCTCCAGGGCAAGCTCACCGTCTTCTTCGGAGATGCCGATGAGGCTGAAGTCCGAGGTGCCCCCGCCGATATCGCACACCAGAAGGGTCTCGCCCTTTTTCACCTTGCTTCGCCAGTCGTCCCCCATGGACTCGATCCAGGCGTACAGGGCGGCCTGGGGCTCTTCCACGGTGGCATCGGCAAGGCCCGCAGCGGCTGCGGCCTGGACCGTAAGCTCCCGGGCCACGGCGTCAAAGGAGGCGGGCACCGTCAGGTAAATTTCCTGATTTTCCAGGCGAAGAGACGAGTCATCGGCTGCCATCTCGTGGTTCCAGGCGTCGCGCATGTGGCGCAGGATGGCGGCGGAAGCCGTCACCGCAGACATCTTGGAGACTTCCTGGGGCCCTTTCCACGGCAGGTTGTCGGCCTTGCGATCCACCATGGTGTTGCAGAGCCAGCTCTTGGCCGAGGAGATAAGGCGCTGGGGCAGCTCGCCGCCCCTTTTCCGTGCAAACTCACCCACCACGGCGTCGGGTTCGGCATCCCATGGCAGGGCCGTGGCCCCGCGCCCCACGTCGTGGGCCTCGGGCAGAAAGATAAAGGAGGGAAGCATCTCGCGCTTCTCCACCACACCGGCATCCACGAGCTGTGGGATGCGGAACAGACGGATATCCGACGCTTCGGTAGCCCCGTCTTCGGGTCGTTCGGTGTAGGCCACCACGCTGTTGGTGGTGCCCAGGTCGATACCGACAATGTATGAACTCATCATGCTCTCCATCAGCCCAGCTCCACCTCAGCAGGAGCCAGCACATCGGGGTTGGACTCTTCAGAGAGGGTGGGGACTTCGGTCTTGGTGGCTTTCCAGCCTTTGTGGCGAACCGTGCCGGTGAAGGGAGGCTCGCCCGCAACATTGCCTGTGAGGCGAATCTCCTCGGGGTTGAACCCGGCTTCCACGGTGATTGTCTCCCCTTCGGGGGTGTCCACCACCGGCCCGCAGGTGACGTACTTGTCCAGGGTCTTCACGCAGTTTTCATGGATACCCCGCACGGCCGCTCCGATCTGGTCGTCGCTGTAAAGGGAGAGGTCTTCATTGAAAAAGTCAATGAGGCGGCCCTCTTTCTGAAGGGCGGAGACAAGGTGGAGAAAGGTTCGACGGGTGTTTCGCTTCTCCACCTCGGGGTCGATGACAGGCCCTTCATCCTTGGGGGCCGTTTCCACTTCGGGAACCCCGGCGTTGACGTAGAGGCCGCGAATGATCATCCAGAGCAGCAGGGCAAACACAAGGCCTGCTCCCACGGAGACGGGAACCACCACCCGGGAAAAATTTTCGAGCACAAAGGAGAAAGCCTTGGCCGCTTCAGGATCGGCGGCGGTGTGAACGGCCTTCATGGCTGCCACGCTGGCACCAAAGTAGATGGCCACGTCCACGGCAAGGACAACAAGGGCCATCACCAGAAAAATCCATAAAAAAGCCCGCTTGGAAAAGGTTTTCGCGGAATCCATAGTCTCTCCTTTTAATCAGTATCCACAATACACATGAGAAAATTATGACCACCAAGGTGCCCCTCCGGTCACCTGTTTCAGTCGTTTAAAAGCCGCAGCTCGAACGCAAGATAGTGCAGAATCCCGCGTCAATCAAGGCACGACGCTTGGATTTATTCATTATAAAAGGATGGGTGTCAAGAGGGAAACCGCAGCCAGCCCCCTTGTGCCCCTTTGATTCCGGGTGCATGCCCCCCTTCGGCCATCAGATCACCCGGTTCCTCAAGGTCCCGATCCCTTCGGCAACGAGCTCCACCGTGTCCCCGGAGGAGAGGAACCGCCCCATCTCCAGGCCACACCCCCTGCCCTGACGTCCCGAGCAGGTGCCGGAGCCGATAAACTCACCGGGATACAGGGTCTCATCCCGGGAGATGGCCTGGATGATCTCTTCAAAGCTCCAGTGCATGTCCGCGGTGGAGCCCCTGGACCACTCCCGGCCGTTGACTCGGGCAGTAAGGGTAATGTTCAAAGGGTCGGGTATTTCGTCCCGGGTCACCAGCACCGGCCCCATGGCGTTGCCGCCGTTGAAATCCTTTCCCTTGGCAGGGCCCAGACGCCCTTTCATCTCCCGCATCTGTTCGTCCCGGGCGGAAAAATCATTGAACAGGGTGTATCCGAAAATGTGCTCCCTTGCCCGGGCCGCCGGGATATTGGCACCGGCCTTCCCGATAACAACCCCGAGCTCAAGCTCGTAATCGAACCTGCGGCAATAGGACGGAATGGGCACCTCTGCGTCGTGCCCCACCACGGAAAACCGATTGCTTTTATAGTACACGGGCCGCTCGTACCAGGCCCTGTTGATGAACCGGGCAAGGGTAAAACGCCGACCCCATTTTTTTTCGATGGCTTCGTCGATCCCGGCCAGCTTTTTCAGGCCCTGGACCCGGATGCAGTTGATAATATGGTCTTCAAAAGCCATGGCATCCCGAACAGACTCGGGCACCGGCAGGGGGGCCAGAAGACTGGCCGTCGCCATGGGGGTGCACAGCGTCTTTTCCCCCTCTTCGCTGACCCGCACCATGATCCGGCGCGCCGCGTCAAGGGCACCCTCCCCGCCCCGGATAAGGGAGAGCATACTCCCAAAGGATTCATCGGATATGCCGAAGAGGCGTGCCGCGGCCTTCAGGTCCACGATGTCATCGTCTCCGGTCAATGCCCCAAGGGCTGCTTCATCACCGTTTTTCAACCACGTCACCAGCTTCATGCTCGGCTCCTTGTCAGACGGATTTTATCTGAAGTCTCCTATCAACAATCCATAACCATTGAACATACACCAATTCCTCATCACTCAAAAGCTCAAAAAAACGGGCTGAGGCAGTGGCTGAAACACCCATCGGCGAAGGCCCCTGCCTGTCGCGATCTTGACAAACCGATATCACCCCGATAGAAAAAATGAGACATTCGTTCAGCACCATAAACCATCGCCCAGCCAAATCCCGGCGGTGTGATACACTCAGCGATTACCACCCGGCAGCCCCTTTCTCCGGAATGCTGACGGAAAACCACCAACCCCAATCACAGGCATCCCATGACACGTGTCGCCCTTATCGCCCCGCCCTACCCCCTTGATGAATGCCCTTCACCACCCCTTGGCCTCTGCTACGCAGCCGCCGCCTTTGAGTCCGCCGGGGCTGAGGTGCTCCTGCTCGATTACATCGTCCGGGAGTACACCCCGGAAAAGCTGAGAGACGAACTCACCGCCATGTCGCCCGATATCATCGGCACTTCCTGCGTCACCATGAATTTCAAAGGGGCGGCGGCCATCCTCACGGAGGCCAGGGCCATCTGCCCGGATGCCGTGATCCTCATGGGAGGGCCCCACGCGTCCTTTGATATTGACAACACCCTGGCCACCTACCCTGCCATCGACGGCATCGTGGTGGGCGAGGCCGAAGAGACACTCAATGAATTCGCGAAGCTCTTTCACAAAAGGGAGTCATGGAAAACCATTGCCGGGCTGGCGTTTCGCCATGGTTCGACAATCGTTCGCACCCCGAAGCGGGACTTCCTCCAAGACCTGGACGCCCTTCCCCTGCCCGCACGCCACCTCCTGCCCCTGGCCCGCTACAAAGCCCTGGGGTTTCCCGTGAGCATCATCACCGGACGGGGCTGTCCCAACCGGTGCATCTTCTGCCTGGGCCGGAAAATGGTGGGATTCCATGTGCGTCAGAGATCCCCCGAGCGTGTGGCCGATGAGATCGAGTCACTCCTTTCCATGGGCTTTACCACCATCAACATCGCAGACGACCTGTTCACGGCCAGCAGAAAACGGGTTTTCGCCTTTTGCCGGGAGATTAACAAAAGAGGGCTCCGTTTTAGCTGGAGCGTTTTCGCACGGGTCAACACCGTGGACGAAGAGCTACTCCGTACCATGATGGAGACGGGGTGCACCTCGGTGAGCTTCGGCATCGAATCCGGCAACACCGACATGCTCAAGCGCGTGAGAAAAGGCATCACCGTTGCCCAGGCCGAAGAGGCCGCTGCCCTCTGCCGCAAGGTGGGAATCCGGGCCCACGCCTCCTTTATCGCCGGGCTGCCCGGCGAAACCAGAGAGACCCTTAAAGAGAGCGCGGCCTTAAAAGACCGCCTCAAAATCGAGTACGGATTCCACCACCTGGCCCCCTTCCCGGGCACCACGGTGCGGGAGCACATGGCCGACTACGACCTCACCCTCCACACCGATGACTGGAACCTCTACGACGCGGACCAGGCCATTGTCTCCACCTCAGATCTCACATCCGCCGAACTTGACGCCTTTGTCAGAAAAGATGCCGAGCCCATCCACAGGGCCTGGGAAGCGGCCAAAACCCGATGCCAAAACGGAACCGCAAGCAAAGACGATGAGATGATGGTGCTGGGCAACCGGCGCATGCACCTTATCTTCAAACTGCTTCGCCGCGATCTTCTGGATACGCTCAGCCCCCTTCCCGAGGGGCTTAAAAAGGCGTTGCACTCTGCCGCCAAAGCCCTTGCAGGCCTCACCGGTGAGACCCCTGACTTCGCGGAGTTCACCCTGAAGGATCTCGTTGAGAGGGGGTGGGTTACGTTCCATGCGGATCAGGGCACCGGGCAGTTCGGTTGGGCGGACGAAACACCGTGTCCTGAAATCAGCCACCGGAAAAAGGCGGGGTAAATGTCTGTAAAAGGGCCTTCAGATTTTCAACTTAAAAAACTGGGTCCATGCCACTTTTCTGACACGTGCAGCCCGTGCCAAAACAGCAGTCGGGTGGACTGCTGAACCCCATGAACGGGGAATTACAAGCCTCGGGTTTACCAAGGCACCCCGGGCTGCGTCACATACCCTGTAAACGCCATTGCCGGCCAACAGCCCATCAACGAATTATCATCATAAAATATTTGACGCAACAGTGTCATTCGGTTATATTTTAAATGTATTCATAATGATTTCAAAGCCATTCATCTCACCTTTCAACACAGCTCGACGTCTCCCACACCTTCCAGTCCACGCTTTTTATAATACTGCAAAACCGTATGTCTCAACCTACCGACACAGAGTTTCACGATAACCTTTCCTAAGGTAATGACAGTCTGTGCTCAACAAGCCCAGACGTAAATCCCCCATCACTTATTATCAATATGGAGGTGGTTCAGTACATAAATACAACAAAACAACTTTTACTCTGTACCAAAACAAATATAGCACACTCATACAACGAGTAAGGAGGCATTATGGAAACAAGGAATATTGGAATCCAAATCACCATGACTGGCCCGACGGACTCTCAAAAAAACTATATGGTTTCCCTGCAAGAAGGCGCCACCTTTACGATCCGCAACGATGAGCCATACTCTGGGGGAACCTGGGGCGGCGAAGTCGGGACCATAACGATGACATCCAAGGGAGCCCCCCTGACTAGTTTCAATGGAATAAGAATCAGCTCCTCCGAAATTTTCTACAATGCCGCCCTGCCCAAGGGGTCAGATGAATCTGAGATTGGCCTGAATATCGGAGTTGATGTAGACAAGAGCAAAAACTTTCTCATTTTAAAAGTTTCTGGTGGCCAAGAGAACACGGAACTGGCCGTATACTCGAATTATGGTTCCGGACAGACTCACATTACAGGATATATCGTCCTCCCCCTCACTCAAAACGTCGATGCCCACTCCGTAACTCGTGAAGACATTTTGCAGGCATCAAGATAAACCGTATCAGAAAGTGAGCATGCCAGATCAGCGCATCAACAAGGCTCAGACACAGAAGATGTACAAAAAAATGCCGTTGCGCTTTAACCTGAAAGAGGAGTTAGGCGCAGCGGCAAACATCTTTGAAGGTGGCTCACCATGCCGCCTGAGGTATCTTTCTTGTATGTTTTACTGTTGTCCGGCCTCCAACCCCAATATCGTCACACCTTAAAACGGATATTCAGGATATCCCCGTCCTCCACGATGTACTCTTTTCCGTTGAGGTGCATTTTGCCTGCTTTTTTCAAGGCGGCTTCGTCACCGTATGCCATCAGCTCGTCGTACGTCATCACCTCTGCCCGGATAAACCCGCGCTAAAGGTCCGAATGAATCACCCCGGCGGCCACCGGGGCCGGGGAATTTTTCCGCACCAGCCACTGGCGCACCTCGTCTTTGCCCACGGTAAAAAAGGAGATCAGACCTAGGGCTTCCAGGCAGAGCCGTGTCAGGGTCTCCAAGGCCATGTCGCCGATGCCGAGGTCGTCCATGAACTCCCGTTTCTCCTCCTCGGTATCCAGCATGGCGATCTCAGACTCCACCTTGGCCGAGACCTGCATGGCCTTCATCTGCACATCGTTACACCGGGCCGTAATCTCCTCCGGCATGAGGGCCTTGCCGATATCGTCTTCGCCGATGTTCAGGGCCAGCACCATCTCCTTGCGCGTGATAAGCGGGTAGCTGCGGATCAAGGCCTCGTCATCGATGTCCATGGCCATCATCCGCAAAGGGTGCTCCCCCTCCAGGTGCGTCAGCATGCGATGCATCAGGGCCAACTCCCGCTGCTGGGCCTCATCCTTGATCTTCTTCAGAGATTTTTCCAGGCGTTCCACCCGTTTTTCCACAAAGATCTGGTCGTGGAGCAAAAGCTCCGCATTGACCATGTCCATGTCCCTGACAGGGTCCACCGATCCGTCCACGTGGTAGACGGACTCGTCGTCAAAGGCCCTCACCACATGGCAGATGGCATCCACATCGGCGATGTCCCGAAAAATGTCTCCCTTTGCGATGGTCTCGTGTTCCATCTTCGGCAGGAGCATCAAGTCCATGCGTGCCCTGGCCTCTTTAGCCGGGTCGTACATGGAGACCAGGGCATTGAAGCGTGCATCCAGGATATCGGCAGACCCGTGCACGGCCTTGGTCAGCGGTACCCCCTCCCGCCTCTGGTTGCCCGTCAATGTTTCAAAAAGGGTCATCTTGCCGCTCTGGGGCAGGCCGACTATACCGATTTTCATCATTGCCTCCTTTCAGATCGTCACCGCAACACGTCTCCGGGACCTCAGCTGCCCAGCCGAAGCCTTCAAAAAGAGCCCTCTCCTGATCCCCCAGCCCGCAGCTTAACGAAAGAAGCCGACCGTCCACAGGATGGGGAAAGGTTAAGGAAACAGAAAAAAGAAGGAGCCTCCGGCAGGCAAGGTTTTCGCGAAAGAGGCGGTTGTGCCGCCCGTCCCCGTAAACCGTATCGCCGACAATGGGATGAGAGAGGTGGTGAAAATGCTGCCGGATCTGGTGGTATCTCCCGGTTTCGAGGGCCACCTTTACCAGGCTGTACCGGGCCGTCTCGTAGCGCCCCACCGGAATGGGAAGTTCCACCGTGGCCAGGCGCCGGTAATGGCTCACCGCGGGCTTCGGGTTTCCCCGGCTGTTTTTCACCGGATGGTCCACGGTGCCCTGGTCCTCGGCGTAGCCCCGCACAACGGCAAGGTACTCCTTTTGCACACGGTGATACCGAAACCCCTCGTTAAGAATAGCTGCCAGCTCCGGGCTGAAGGCCATGAGCAGCAGGCCCGAAGTGGGGCGATCCAGCCGGTGGACAGGCCACACCATTTTCCCGGTAAGGCGCCTGAGCTCCCGCATGACCGTGGGAGAGCGCCTGTCCAGATTGCTCCGGTGCACCAGCATGCCGCAGGGCTTGTTCACCGCCACCACCGCATCGTCCATGTACACAATGTCTGCCTCGGTCAGCAGCGGCTCGTCATCCACGGGTGCCCCTTTCGCATAAAGCCCCGGCCGGGAAAATGCCGTTGTCCCGGCCTCCATGTCACTGACAGAATAGAAACCTGTTTGATCGTTCATGGCCGAGTCATACCCAAGCCCGCTTGCGGGGTCAACGGCCCATAAAAAAAAACGGCGTGCAGCTTAGAGAAAAAGCCGCACGCCGCACGATGTTCCAACCGGACAAAAAACCTGTGGAGAGGCCGTCAACCAAACGGCCCCCTTCTACTCCTCCACCTCAACTGCCGGCTCTTCTTTTAACAACTCCTTTGGAAATGCTTTCTCATCCGTGGATGCCACCACCGGTTTACCGGCTTTGTAGACTCCCCGTCGGATGACCTGAACGTAGCCGAATTTTTCCCGGCTGTAGATAAACACCATGTTGCGGACTTTTTTCTCATTAAAACCTGTCCCGTCAATGAGCTCTTTCAAGGTAAACTCCTTGTCCGGGTTACTCTGGAGCAGCTCCATCATTTTAAGATAATCTGCTCTGTACGTCCGCTTGGTCGGCTTGTTTTTCTCTTTCGAGGCCGCCGCCGTACCCTTTCGCCGCCCACCTCCGGGTAGTTTTCTCTCCACCCGGGCAAGCTGGCGACTCAGGATCCTCATCTGGTCTTCAAGCCTGTCTACTTGTCGTTGAAGTTTGTTGTAATGAACTCTCGGAACAAAATCACCGCGCATGGTTTCAATCACATGCGAAAAAGCGCTTTCAAGATCGTATCCTGCTGCCATTGACGAATCTCCAAACCTTTCCCGTTAATAGTTTAACAACCCACAGGCAAAGATGATAATTAGAAATCCTAACATGGTCAAGTATTTTATTGCCTAATTCATTTCTCAATAAACATTGAACACGCTTTACCTCGCATGTTTAACTCATTCATTTATAAAGGATGAAACACATGTCACAATACCTAACGCCATACCACAAGCTTCACAGCATTTTTTCTCCCAGGCGTTCAGCAAAGTATTAAACCATTTCAGGACAGGCGAGAAAATCCGTTGATTTATCATCTCACAGGTTTCACGAGATGCGGGTCATCTTATTCCGAAAAAAGGATAAATCCTTAAAAATTACTTCATATTGTATAACTTTTTCGCGAATTTCATCGCAGATAGTTACCCAAAGACCGGCAGAGGTGAGCAAGACAATCCACTCCGGTGCCACCTTCTTGCCGGCCACCAGGCGCCGGACATAAAAAAACCCCTTCCGATCACACCGAAGAGGTTTTGTAAGTCATCGCGGCACGGCGCTAAAAAAACACGTGCCTACATCCTCATGCTGATATCCACGGAACGGGCCTGGTGGGTCAACGCCCCCGAAGAAACGACATCCACACCGGACTCGGCATAAGCGCGAAGGTTTGCCTCCGTGATGTTGCCGGAGACTTCGGTCATGGCTCGCCCGTCCACAAGGGCCACCGCTTTTTTCACGTCTTCCATGGCCATGTTATCCAGCATGATCACATCGGCTCCTGCACTCAAGGCCTCGTGAAGCTCCTCAAAATTGGTCACCTCCACCTCCACCTTGACCAGATGGGAGATGGATCGTCGTACCTTTTCCACGGCGGCCCGGATCCCCCCGGACACAGCGATGTGGTTGTCCTTGATCATGACCCCATCGTAAAGGGCCATGCGATGGTTAAAGGCACCGCCCACGCGAACCGCTTCCTTTTCAAGTACCCGCCAACCCGGGGTGGTCTTCCGGGTATCCACCAGCCGCACGGGAAGCCCCTCGACCATCTCGGCGTATCGGCTCACATGGGTGGCGATGCCGGAGAGGCGCTGCAGAAAATTGAGCGCTGTGCGCTCGCCTTTCAGAAGGGCCCTTAATGTCCCCGCCACCTTCAGGATCACATCGCCTTTGTCGACCCAGCTTCCGTCACCGGCCACCACCTCAACACGGCAGTGGGGGTCAAGCTCGGTAAAACAGGCCGCTGCCGTGGCAGTTCCCGCGACCAGCAGCCGCTCTTTGGCCACCAGAACTCCCTGGCCCGTCTCATGTTCCGGGATCATCGCGCAGTCCCGGTGCCGATATCCTCGGCAAGGGCCAGGCGAATCAATTGCTCTGTCATCATGGTCATGTTGCTGTCCCTGGTAGTGTGGCTTTGCGTCGGGCCGCGCATCAAAGGCGCACCCCAAGATATAAGGAAGGCGGATGGATCGAAAAAAGCGGGCCCGGGACGGCATGCGCCCCGGACCCTGTTATGACATGTATGCCTTAGTTGCTCTGAACTTCCTTGAGCTTGGCAAGGGTGAACTCCAGCTTGCTCAGCTTGTCCTTGGCTTCGTCATGCTGGGCCTGGAATTTGGCCACCACATCGGCAGGAGCCTTGGAGATAAAGCCCTGGTTGTTCAGCTTGCCTTCGAGACCGGCCACTGCCTTCTCGCTTTTGGCGATGCTCTTTTCCAGACGCTCAATCTCCCGGTCGAAATCCACGACCCCTTCCAGAAACACATAGACGGCCGCGCCTTCCACAATGGCTGTCCCCACGCCCTTGGGACGCTCGCCGGTGAGCTTCACCTCACAGGCCGCCAGGCGGGACAGGGTCATGATGGTGCTCTTCTCGCGGTTCACCAGGGCCGCCATCTCTTCGGTCTCGGCCTGTACTTCCACGGTGAGCTCCAGGGACGGAGCGATGTTCATCTCGGACCGGATGTTTCGGAGACCGGAGATCACGGCAATGACGGATTCCATCTCCTTTTCGGCCACGGCATCGGCACCATGGGCGGCAAACTCGTCGCATACGGGCCAGGATGCCTTCATGATGGAGCCTTCGGTTCCGGGAAGCTTGCTGTAGATCTCCTCGGAGACAAAGGGAATGATGGGGTGCAGGAGAATCAGGGTGTCATGGAGAACCCGATAGAGCACGGAGCGGGTGGACTCCATGGCCGCATCACCCATCTTGCCGTAAAGGGCGGGCTTGGATGCCTCCAGATACCAGTCGCAGAAGCTGTGCCACACAAAGCTGTAGAGGGCGGCAGCCGCTTCGTTGAACTTGTAGGTGTCGATGGCCTCTTCCACCTTGGCCGTGGTCTCGGCAAGTCGTGCAAGGATCCAGCGATCGGCAAGGCTGATGTTGGCGTAGTCGATCTCGGTGTAGGGTTTCTCCAGATGCATGAAGGAGAAGCGGGCCGCGTTCCAGATCTTGTTGATGAAGTGGCGGTAGCCTTCCACCCGCGCCAGGGACATCTTCACGTCGCGTCCCTGGGCCGCAAAGGCGGTGAGGGTAAAACGGAAGGCGTCGGTGCCGTACTCGTCGCTGACGGTGAGGGGGTCGATGACGTTGCCCTTGGACTTACTCATCTTCTTGCCCTCTTCGTCGCGGACCAGGGCGTGGATGTAGACATCCTTAAAGGGCACCTCGTCCATGAAGTGGAGGCCCATCATCATCATGCGCGCCACCCAAAAAAAGAGGATGTCGAAACCGGTCACCAGGGTCGCCGTGGGGTAGAAGGTCTTGAGGAGATCGGTGTTCTCGGGCCACCCCATGGTGGAGAAGGGCCAGAGGGCCGAGCTGAACCAGGTATCCAGCACGTCGGAATCCTGTGTCAGCTTGGAGCTTCCGCAGCCGGGGCAAACCGTGGGATCGGTCTCTTCCACGATGTCCATGCCACACTCGTCGCAGGTCCAGACCGGGATGCGATGCCCCCACCAGATCTGGCGGGAGATGCACCAGTCGCGGATGTTGTACATCCACTCGTAGTAAGTCTTGGTCCAGTGCTCGGGGATGATGCGGGTTCGCCCGTCTTCCACGGCGGCAATGGCTTTCTCCGCCAGGGGCTTGACCTTGACAAACCACTGCTGGGACAGGTTGGGCTCGATGACGGTCTTGCAGCGGTAGCAGTGCCCCACGCTGTGGGGGTGCTCCTCAACCTTCACAAGGTATCCCTGCTCATCCAGGGCCTTGACAGCAGCTTCCCGGCACGCTTCGCGGGTGAGGCCTTCAAAGGCACCGGCGCCGTCGTTCATGATCCCTTCGTCGGTCATCACCTTGAGAAATTCAAGGTCGTGCTTTTTGCCCAGCTCAAAGTCGTTGGGGTCGTGGGCGGGGGTGACCTTAAGGGCACCGGTGCCGAACTCCAGATCAACGTACTCATCACGGATGATGGGAATCTCGCGGTCCGTGAGGGGAAGCTTTACGTGGGTGGCGGTGATCCCCTTGTAGCGATCGTCCTCGGGGTTCACGGCCACGGCGGTGTCGCCGAACATCGTCTCGGGACGGGTGGTGGCAACGACAAAGTGACCGGAGCCGTCGGCAAAGGGGTACTTGATATGATAGAGCTTACCCGGCTTATCTTCGTGTTCCACCTCAAGATCCGCCAGGGCGGTGTTGCAGCGGGGGCACCAGTTGATGATGTAGTTACCGCGGTAGATGAGCCCTTTTTTGTAGAGGTCCACAAACACCTTGCGGACGGCCTCGGAGAGCCCATCGTCCATGGTAAAGCGCTGACGATCCCAGTCGCAGGATGCACCCATGCGCTTGAGCTGCTTGAAGATGGCGTTGCCGGACTCTTCTTTCCACTTCCAGACTTCGTCGATGAACGCCTCCCGGCCCACATCCTGACGGGTCTTGCCCTCGGCGGCCAGCTTCTTTTCCACGACGTTCTGGGTGGCGATGCCTGCGTGGTCGGTACCGGGCATCCAGAGGACGTTGTCCCCTTTGAGGCGCCGGTAGCGGCAGAGGAGATCCTGCAGGGTGTTGTTCAACGCATGGCCCATGTGGAGCACACCGGTGACGTTGGGGGGAGGGATCACGATGGAATAAGGCTTTTTGTCGCTTGTCTCCTCCGCTGAAAAGAGCCCCTGCTCGATCCAGGACGCATAGCAGCGTTTCTCTACTTCATGGGGCTCATACCCCTTTGCCAGCAATTCTCCACTCATATTCAAACCTCATATGTTGATGGGCGCGCACCCTTCATGTCTGCTCAAGACGAGCAAGGGCACCCTGCCTGTATGTTCAAGGGTGCAGGCACCGGGGCATTCTGCCCCAAGATGTCGGAACCACGCACTATTTCCTTCGACGATTTCAGCAGCCGGGCCACGCCTGCGAAACCACCCAAAAAGAAAAACTGGAAATTATTAAATAATCTCCAGTCTTCTTGCAACCATTTATTAACGACCCAGGGAAATCAGGAAAAATTTTCCCGGATCATCTTTTTCATTTTCTCAATATCTTCCGAGAGGTTTTTGCCGATGGCATCGACAATCAGCTCTTCGATCCGCTCTTTGAACATGGTCCGGATCACACGCTCCACCACCCGCTCAAGCTGCTCCTCGGGGATATCGGCCAATCCGGCCATGGAAACCGGAACCTGCTCATCTCCGCGATCCGCGGTTGGGTCGTCGTTGATCCCGGCCAGGTCAAAGGTCCCCTCAGGAAAACCCGGAGGGCGCCTCTCGGGCTTTTCAGCCTCCTGGGCTCGACGCCCCTGTTCATCCACCAGATCCGAAAGGTCCAGCACCCCGCCGCCCTCCCGGTCACCGGTTGCAGCGGCAGGCTCCTCATCCAGGGGCATGCCCAGGTCCAGAAGGGGGTCCTCGTCGTCGGCCAGCATCACGGTTTCATCGGGGAGATCGCCCAGCAACCCGTCCCCTGCCGGGGCCTCTTCGGCTGCAGACGGATCTTCTTCCAGGGGCATGCCGAGATCCAGAAGGGGTTCGTCGTCACTGAGCACCACGGTCTCTTCGGAAAGCGCATCCAGCAGCCCGTCCTCCGAGGCAGCGCCCTCCCCGTCCAGGGGCATTCCCAGGTCCAGCAGAGGCTCGTCATCCACGGGTAAAACCACGGTCTTTTCGACAAAGGGGTCATCATCAACCGGCAGGACAACGGTTTCATCGGGAAGCTCGCCCAACAGCCCTTCACCGGCCATGGAGTCCATCCCGCCGTCCCCATCCTCGCTGTCGGCAAGAAGCAGGTCGATATCCACAAAACCATCGTCATCGCCGCTTGCGACGTCAAGGGCGGCGTCCGCCTCCACCACGTCACTGCGCTGCGACATATCCAGATCGTCCAGGCTGAAGGAGAGATCCAGACTCTCGCCTCCGAATTCGGTAACCTCTTCCCCTTGGGAAACAGGGTCCTCTTCAAGGAGGGACGAAATTTCCGTCAGATCAATGGTCTCGTCCCCACGATCCGGAGCGGCCTCTTCAGAAGTCCCATCCACAAGGCTCGCCATATCCGTTAAATCAATGACGTCCTCTTCGGACTCAGGTGACGCCTTTACCTGAACGTCTTCGGTGAGGCCTGCCATTTCCGTCAAATCAAGGGTCTCTTCACCAAGGTCGGGGAGCTGCTCTTCCGGGATTTCCTCCACAAGAACCGCCATCTCCGTTAAATCGATGGTCTCCTCGCCAAGGTCAGGGGCCTGGCCGTCCCGCACCTCTTCCAGAAGGCCCGCCATTTCCGTCAGATCAATGGTTTCCTCGCCGAGGTCCGGCGCCTGGCCTTCCAGGGGCTCTTCCACAAAGCCTGCCATCTCCGTCAGATCGATGGTTTCCTCGCCGAGGTCCGGCGCCTGACCTTCCAGGGGCTCTTCCACAAGGCCTGCCATCTCCGTCAGGTCAATGGTCTCCTCGCCGAGATCAGAAGCCTCTTCACCGGAGTCAGAGGAAGCACCCTCCTGCGGCATGCCAGTATCATCCAGCCTGAATTCCTCGGTGAGTTCGAGTATATCCTCCTCGTCCTCCGAGTCCACCTCCATGGCGTCAACAGATCCATCGTCACCATTCACTCCACGGTCGCCGTCCTTGGGAACGTCCCCGTTCTCGCCGGCAAGCTCCGTCAGCTCAATGGGTTCGTCATCGTCTTCCAACCAATGGTTGTCCAATGCATCCGGAGGTGTTTTATCCATGGGGATTTTACTAGTGGAATCGGTCATAATCGGCATCTCCTGGAGGTGAGTAGGCAATGACGTGTTTAATGCAACACCATGATTTTATTAAAAAATAGCTTATCTTAATCACGGTATCATACCGAAAAAACAGTGTCAAGCGCCTTATCCGCTCACAAAATCCGTTCCAAGGCATTTCCTCTTGCACCGCCACCATGCTGCCGGGACAGGCCCGGAGGCCTTCGGCCTATTGACCCCGTAGTCAAGTATGATAAAATCAGTTTTAACCATAACATAGGCCATCACCCCGCATCGGGCCCCGTCCCCGCAGACCATCCTCACCGCCCCGCCCGCCAACCCACTAATCTGGAGACACCATGAAAGAGTCCGCCAACCCCCACCTGAAGGTTCAGGAGCTCTGCGATTGCTATGCGGAGACCGACCCCTTGAAAGAGATGTCCACCCTTAGCCGGGAACCGGCAACCGAAGAGACCGCCCTGAAATGGATCGCCCTGGCCGTTCTCCACGGCGTCAACAGCAACGCGGAAAAAATCAGCCTGACGCAGGAGGCTTCAGGGACGGTGGAAGTCAAAGCCACCTACAGAACCACGCCCCTGCCTACCCCGGGACAAGAGACCGGCACGCGCATCCTCGATATGGTACGAGCCATTACCCACATTGAAGAAGACAAGGGAAAAACAGCCCTGGCCCTTGGGTTTCGCGGAAACAGCATGGAATTGAAAATCAAAGTCAAAAAAGAAAAAAAGCAGGAACAGCTCACCCTGAACTTTCCCGGCGAGGGCTGATCCCAACATAAAAATGGGTGCACTCGACTCGTGAAATATCCGGGTTGGGGCGCCCGGATACGTCATGGGAAACCCACCGGGTCAAAACAATCACAAAACGCCCACGGCAACACCGTGGGCGCTCCGTTTGGTGCCCCCCCTTCCAAAGATGAGCCCATCAGGCAAAAGACGAGAAATCAACCCCCCGGTTTTCCCCTCGCCTGGCATACCACTCCGCCTCATTTTTCGGAGGCGCCACAAGACTCGATTCAGGCTTTCGTACCAGGGACACAGCCTCGGCGGGACAGGTGGAGATACACAGGCCGCAGCCGATGCACACGTCCTCTAAAACCCGGTATCCGCCATCGTCCTCCTCTATGGCGGAGACCTGGCAGCGTTCATCGGCGCAGAGGCCGCACCCGACACATGCCTCCTCGTCTATCACCGCCGTGTAATTGCAATGGACCGCATTGGTCAGCCCCAGCTCGTTTTTGGCCCTTAAAACCCCGCAACAGCAACCGCAGCAGTTGCAGATGTAAAAATGCCCCTTCTCGAAATTGTTGGTCATGTGGACCAACCCGGCCTCTTCGGACATTTTCAGGACACCGTAGGCCTCCTCCTTGGAAATAGGACGCAGCTTCAAGGGGTGGTTGTCGAAAAAACCGGGAACCGGTGCAATGGAGAGACACACCTCTGTGGGCTTGGTGCAGGGGTTGTCCATGAGCCCTTGCTCTGTCTTACAGATGCACTCGGTTACGGCAAAGGACTTTCCCTTTTCAATAATGGCCGAAACCTGATCAAAGGGAAGTGCCTGGCTGTCGCTGCCCAGCTCCTCTTCCACGGGCACCACATGCATCATGGGGGGATCGTGGGTAAAAAACTGCTCGGCAAAGCAGGTCTCGTATGCCTTGCAGATCTCCGCCAGCTCCCGGTCGAGGCCCTTGAGCTGGAACTCGTAGATCCCGAAGATCCAGGGGGCCATGCGAAAGACATGGACACCGCCGAAATCGATGCCGAAGACCTGGCCTTTCCCCCACATGGTCTTGAGCTTGTCGTCGAGCCCTTCCAGGGAACGACCCGATCTTTCGGCGATCTGCTCGGCGGTTTCGTAGGTCAGACGCAGGTCGCAGAAAATCTCCGCCTCCTCCTCGGTGAAGATCCGCTTAAGAATCTTGATCTCCACCCCGTCGTCCGCGGCCGGAAACCCGTTGGGCAGGGTATCCAGCACCTGTTGCAACCGCCTGTAAATCGTCTCAACCATACTCTCCTCCCTCAATCTTGTGTTGCCTGTTATCATCTCTGCGTTGCCGAAGCAGCCTTATTGACACGTGCAGGCGCCTCAGGGCCCGTCACAAACCGACCCGTCAGCCCCGTGGGGCGGGCGGCACCACCTCAGGGCCGTTCTCACCGCGAACCCCCGAATAAAAAGCGTACAGCAGCCCCCGCTTCATGGACTCCCGGGAGCCTTCGTCCAGGGCTCCTCCCTGGAGATGCCCGTCGATGACGAGAAGGGAAAACCCATGGACGATGGACCACGCGGAAAGGGCGATGGCGTGCGGGCTCTCCCCCTTAAGGAGCCCCAGCTTCCAGCACTCGGTGATCTCATCGATGAACAGGTGGAAAAAAGGCGTGGACTCCGGCTTCAAGTCCTCGGGCACGGGCACCCCCATCCGGGGCGATGCAAACATCACCCGAAAATGGGCTGGGTGGGCAATGGCAAAATCGATGTAGGACAGGCCGCACACCATAAACCGCGCCAGGGGATCGCCCTTGGCCCGCTCCAGCCGAAGCTTGATCTCGGAAAGCATGAGGCCAACCCCCTCCCGGGCCACGGCCACAAGAAGGGCCTCTTTATCCGGAAAATGGCGATAGGGGGCCGAATGGCTCACCCCGGCCCGCTTTGCAATACCGCGAAGGGTCAGCTCGGCAGCCCCCGCCTCTTCAATGGCCTCAAGGGCCACTTCAATGAGCCGGTGCCTGAGGTTCCCGTGATGATAGGTTACGGTTTCTTCAGTGGTATTTTTCATCATGTCGGGTAGCATACACGGCGATGTTGACAGCGTCAACATCAAAGAACCGCCCGACATCCCGGGACAATACGGACACCATATCTCTGGCCCATTGACACCGTTCCCCCGTCGGTGTTCAATAAGCCACCCGGAAACCGGGTAGCCCGAGAATAAAAACACCCGGATGGAGACAACCCCCATGCTGCAATGGATGTTTCGACTGCTGTGCCTTTTGGGTCGCCACACCTGGCAACCCTTCGAAATACATGGTGAAGCCATCTTCAGATGCCGTCGATGCGGCACCCTGAGGGCACGGCGGCACCATGAGCCCCCCAGACTCTAAAACCCTGGAGACCAGAAGAAGCTTTGACATTTTCCCGCATTTTTTTTACTCATTATCTAACCACAAAACATATCACACCACCGTAAACAGCGATACTTCGACAAAACCAAAATAACCAACACCTGAGCTACCGACACAATCGGTCAGGAGGCACCCCTCCCACCGACGGGGCAACATGCCGAGAAAGCATCACCCAAATTGACGACGCCCCCCAACGCCTTAGAAAGCCAAGGAGACGCCATGCAATTTATCGATCTCAAAGCGCAGTACGACCAGATTGAAAGGGATGTAAACGAACGAATCCATGCTGTCCTCCAACACGGACAATACATTAACGGGCCGGAGGTCCGGGAGTTGGAAGGCCGCCTCGCAGAATATACGGGTGCCCTGCACTGCATCGGAGCGGCCAGCGGAACCGGTGCCCTGATCATGGCCATGATGGCCCTGGGCATCTCGCCAGGAGACGAGGTGATCACCTCGCCCTTCAGCTTTGTCGCCACAGCGGAAACCATCGCCCTGCTGGGCGCCGTACCCGTGTTCGTGGATATCGAGCCCGACACCTGCAACATCGACCCCGCCCTCATCGAGGCCGCCATAACGGAAAAAACAAAGGCCATCATGGCCGTCAGCCTCTTCGGGCAATGCGCCGACTTCGACACCATCAACGACGTCGCCCGGCGCCACGGGCTCCCTGTCATCGAAGACGCGGCCCAGAGCTTCGGGGCAACCTACAAAGGAAAGCAGTCCTGCAACCTCTCCACCATCGGCTGCACCTCGTTTTTCCCTTCCAAGCCCCTGGGGTGTTACGGAGACGGCGGGGCCTGCTTCACCTCAGACGAGATCCTGGCAACGCGCATGCGGGAAATCCGGGAGCACGGACAGGACCGACGCTACCACCACCCCCGACTGGGCATCAACGGCCGGCTGGACAGCATCCAGGCAGCGGTACTCCTTGCCAAACTGCCCCTGTTTCCAGAGGAAATTAAAAAACGCCGGGCCATCGGCAGGCAATACACCGAGGCCCTTGCCCATGACCGCATCGTCCCTCCGGTGATCCGCTCCCACAACACCTCGGTCTACGCCCAGCTCACCATCCGCGTTGACGACCGAAACGCCCTGCAGCAGGCCCTCAAGCGGCAAGACATCCCCACCGCCGTTCATTATCCCGTCCCCTTGCACCACCAGCCGGTCTTCCTCCAACCGGACGCCCACCTCCCCGTCAGCGATGAGGTGGCCGCCCATGTCCTCAGCCTGCCCATGCACCCGTATCTCAGCGATGAGCAGATCCGACGCGTGGCGACCGCTGTTTTGGAGACCGTATGAAAGCAGGTGTGATCGGCGTGGGAAAACTGGGAAAAATCCATGCACGGATCTATGACGAACTGGATGCATTTGAGCTGGTGGGGGTGGCTGACCCGCACCATCCGGGCCAGGAACACCTCCACGGGGCCGTCTGGACCCGGGACTACAGAGAGCTCCTGAACCTCGGCGTCGAAGCGGTGACCGTGGCCACCCCCACAGTGAATCACCACGAGGTGGCGAGATTTTTTCTTGACCACGGGGTGCACTGCCTCATTGAAAAGCCCATCGCCGTCACCATGGTCGAGGCCGAAGACCTCCTTGAAACCGCGTCACGAAAAAACGCCTTTCTCATGGTGGGCATGGTGGAACGGTTCAACAAGGCCTATGCCGAGGCCCGTAAAATGATCACCGCCCCCATGTTCATCGAATCCCACCGGCTGGGCCCTTTCCCCAACCGGTCTTTAGACATCAGCGTGGTGCTGGACCTGATGATCCATGACCTGGACATCATCCTCGATCTGGTAAACGACGAGGTGGCCTCGGTGGAAGGCGTGGGGGTCAAGGCCCTTACGGACAAGGCAGACATCGCCAATGCCCGGGTTCACTTCAAGGGCGGCTGCATCGCCAACATCACGGCCTCAAGGATTTCCGAAGAGCAGATGCGCAGGACCCGGGTCTTTTTCAACCACAACTACATCTCCCTGGACTTTGCCGGGCACACCATCAAGGCGTTCAAAAACGGAGAGAACGGTATCGAAAAAAAGGTCATCACCATTGAAAAGGAAGAGCCCCTGAAACGGGAGATCCTGCATTTTCATGCCGGTATCACAGCAAAACGGCGAGACTACACCATTGCAAAAAATGCGGCCATGGCCCTTGACCTTGCCCTGAAAATCGACGAAGATCTGGCCAACCGTCAGACACAGCTCCGGATCCCGTCACAGTGAAAGCATGGGGCTCCGGTTTTCAGATACCACGAACACAAAGGCAAGGTTGTGAAACTTTTTATCGTTGCAGGTGAACCCTCAGGTGACATGCATGCCACCGAACTGGTTCACGCCCTGAAAAACGCGTCACCCGACATCGATGTCTATTCGGCAGGCGGCCCCGGCCTTGCCGCCTGCTCCACCCAGGTGGCGGACCTGGCCAGCCACGCCGTCACCGGATTTTTTGAGGTAATCAGTTACCTTCCTACCCTCATCCGGATCTTTAACCGCATCGCCGAAAAAATTGAAGAGATCGATCCCGATGTGGTTATCTTCACCGACTACCCGGACTTTAACTTCCGCATGGCCAAACGTGTTGCCAAACCGGGCCGAAAGCTCGTCTACTTCATCAGCCCCCAGCTCTGGGCCTGGCGCAAGGGCCGCCTGAAGCTGGTGAAACAATACATCGACAAGATGCTGGTGCTCTTTCCCTTTGAGGAGACCTTTTACAGGGACAACGGCGTGGAGGCCGCCTTTGTGGGCAACCCCCTGGTCAACACCATCACGGCCATGAAAAAAGACACAACTGGGGAAACAGGGCCCCGACGCATCCTGCTCCTTCCCGGATCCCGCCGCAAGGAGGTCAAATCCAACCTGGCCACCATGTGCGAAGCCAAAAAAAGCATTGACGCCCGCATGGACGCACGCTTCTCCGTCCTCAAGCACCCCAGCCTCGATGCGGCCCTGTTCGACAGCGCCCATGAAGCGGGTATCCGGGTGTACGAGGGCAACCCCCACGACGAATTCCAGAACGTGGACCTGGCCATCGCCTGCTCCGGTACCGTCACCTTTGAACTGGCCCTCTCCGGGGTCCCCACCGTGGTGCTCTACCGCATGATCTGATCACCTACCTGATGCTGCGGAACGCTGGGTGAAGTGGACGCCATCTCCATCCCCAACCTCATCTTAGGGCACCATGTGTTCCCTGAGCTGATCCAGGACGCAGCAACCCCCGAGGGCATCGCCGACGAGGTGGTGGCTATCCTGGGCGATTCGGACCGCCTGGGGCGCATCCGAAGTGAACTGGGCCGGTTCCGCACCCTGGTCAAAGCCTTTGACGCAGACTACGCCGCCCGGGAAATATTCTCCCTGACGGAAAGGCCCTGATTCGGGGTTCAAAAAAGCCTCCGGCGGCCCTGCCGGGGGCCAAACGTTTGAAAAGTGTGACAAACAGCCGGTCGGAAGGTATCGACGAGCCAATTGTTTGGCTGTCGGAAACAAATAATCACACAATGGTTCGCCAGAATACCGCTGAGATTTGACCCGGGGAACGAGGGCAAAGCCCGGCGGTAATTTGCTTTCAAGGTGGCACACCTTGCCGCCGGAGGCTATTTTTTGTGCTTTTATTTTTTCTTGCAGCACGTTAAGAATAACGAACAGGGGCAACCCGAATCGTTACAAAACAACAAAAAAAAGCCTGTGCAATTGCACAGGCTTTTTTTATTGATCCTCTGGGATCATGCCATCATAACCCGATGGGCCACCATAGAAGGCGGCAATACGCGCTACTATTTACTGTAGCAGTGCTCGGGTGCGGGGAACTCACCGCTTTTCACCTCATCGATGAACCCTTTGATACCCTTTCTGGCCTCATCCCCTAAGTTCGCGTACTTCTTCACAAACTTAGGGATATGGCCGGAATTGATGCCCAGGGTATCGTGCATGACGATGATCTGGCCGTCGCAGTCGGGGCCTGCGCCGATACCGATGGTGGGGATGGAGAGCTTTTCGGTGATGGCCCTGGCGATGTGGTTGGGAATGCCTTCCAGAACCACGGAGAAGGCTCCGGCCTCCTGAACGGCCAGGGCGTCTGCCATGAGTCGGTCTTCGTCACGCTGTACCTTGAATCCGCCCATCTGGTGAACGGACTGAGGGGTGAGGCCGATGTGGGCCTGAACGGGGATGCCTGCCGAGGAAATAGCCTTTATCACCTCGCACACCGAAGCGCCGCCTTCGAGCTTCACGGCAGAGCAGTCGGTCTCCTTTAAAAAACGACCGGCGTTTCGCACGGCCTCTTCCACGCTGGCCTGATACGCCATAAAGGGCATATCCCCCACCACCATGGTGCGCTTGCAGGCCCGTGAGACAATGCGAGTGTGGTAAATCATCTCGTCCATGGTCACGTGAAGGGTGCTGTTGCCCCCTTGAATGACCATGCCCAGGGAATCCCCCACGAGAATCATGTCCACCCCGGTCTCATCCATGAGGGTGGCAAAGGGAAAATCATAGGCGGTCATGGCCGTGATCTTCTCCCCTTCCTTCTTCTTGTTGTACAACGTTGTGACGGTAACCTTCTTCATGACAATGACACCTTTCCTTATATTATTCCATATTAGAAAAAAGCTTCTTCATTTCAACTTGTTTACCGCAACTCATCTTGCCTTCCGGGCACACCCCGTCCATGAAGCATCCGGGGCCGACCTTGCCGAAGAGCACCGGAGAGATTCCCCGCACGGCAGAAAGCATGCCCACGGCGTAGTTTCGGATCTCCCACTGGGCCCGGTCGCAGCAGCGCAGCTTGAGAAAATGGTAGAGCTCCCGGCCGTTCATGGTGGTCACCACGTCCATCACGTTGCCGCTCAGGTACAGATAGACAAGGTCCTCTTCCATGACACCCGCATCGCGGAAGGCCTCGTACAGGTCCATGCTCTTTTCGAAGCAGCCCATGTAGATCTCTTTGGCGGCTTCATTTTCGGTGATGGTTTCGGGCATCACACAGGTGCGGCTCTTGCCGAACTCCGTAAAGGAGGGCACCACCAGGGACTGGATACGATGGCGTGCCAGGTGGGTCAGGCAGGAGAGGCTCATGTCGTTCAGGCGAAAAGTGACGTTCACCTGCTCAAGCTCTCGCCTGCGCCGATCCGAGGTCACGATGTCGATGATTCCCGCGGTGAGCTCGTCGTCGTCACGCAGCATGCCCAGGGCATCGGACGAGGAGCACCCGGAATGGGAAACAAGGGCGGAGACGGCCACCATGAGGTCGGGTTCGCCGGAGTGGGTCAACAGCTCCACCAGGGCGCTGTCCCCGTCGGCACGCCGCTGGACGCCCTTGTCGGCAACCAGCTCGCGGAGTCTGCTCTCCTTGTCCTCGCGCCCTTTCTCCACCTTGTCAAGATCATCAAACACATCGGGAAGGATCTCTTTGGCCTGGGCCAGGAGGCTTTCACCGATCTGGCGGATCTCGGGGTACGCGGCCCCGCGGCCGTTGAGACAGGAGTGGAGGATATGAAGCAGCTCACGGGCGTTGACCGTGCAGTAAATATGGCTCCTCAGGCAGTAGGGCAGCACAAACCGGGCATCTTCCTTGGGGATGCCTGCCTCCAGAAGCTTGTGGTAGTCCTCAAACAGCTCCCTGGACAGTGTCTCGAAGCGTTCGCCGAAGGACGCATCAGCCAGCCCCCCCTTTTTCAAACGAAACTCAGGGGAGAGCCCCCCCATCTCGGAGTAGTCCACGTAACGGCGGGATTTGATCGTGTACGCGGCCAGACGGAACTCAATAAGAAACTGCTCGAAAAAGGCGGAAACGTTTTCAAAGGCGATGTTGAAAACGGCGTGCTCCGTGATGGTCACATGGCCCAGGGCCACGACCCGTTTGATCAACTGGCCGATGTTGCTCTGATCCGTGTTCTCGTAAATCTCGGTGGCCGCCCCTTTGGTGGATGAAATACGCGCCGCAGAAGCGCATATACGTTCAGGTTCCGGTGTAAAGGCAAGTATGACTGCTCTTGCTTTTTCCATATGGATGATCTGCTCCTCAATGGTTGATGATAAATGAAGGATGTCTATTTCCCATATAATAAAGAGGGAAGGCAGGGCAAGAGCTAAAAAAGCGGGGCGCTGTCAACGCCCCGCTTTCACAGATCGATATGAATTAGACGTTCCCCGTGAGCTCCCGACTTACTTCCGAAAAAGCGAAGTTCCCGGCATGGGAGCACACCGGATCCCAACCTCAGGAAAGGTCGGCCAGCACCCTCTCCATGACCCCACCCACGGCCTTTGCCGATGCAGAGTCATCACCAAGCTCCATCATGGACCGTTTCTCCATGTCCAAAACCGCCAGTTCCGGATCATCCGGACGCAGATCTTGACCATCTGCACCCCGATCTCCTTGACTTCGGCAAGAAACGTTCCGTTGAGGTTTTCCGGAGCCCGGGTCACCACAAGCCCCTTGTGCCTGACATCGAGCTTGAGGTCGTCGAGCATGTCGTGGATTCTCTTGACCGCCCGCAGGCCACGCAATGAGTAATCCGTAATGAGCAGCAGGTAGTCTACCCGGCCGCTGGTGCGCCGGCTCAGGTGCTCCATGCCCGCTTCGTTGTCCACCACAAGGTATTTGTAGGTTCTGGCAAGCTCTTCGGTGAACCGGTTCAGGATGTTGTTCACCATGCAGTAGCACCCCTGCCCCTCCTGGCGCCCCATGACGAGGAGATCAAAATCCCTGCGCTCGATGATGACCTGGTTCATGAGGAGCTCCAGGTAGTTGACCTTGTCCATGCCCGAGGGCACCCCTTGCGGGTCCTTCATGAACCCTTCACGGATATCCCCGACGGTCTTTTCCACCTCGATCCCCAGGGTTTCCCCGAGGTTGCTGTTCGGGTCTGCGTCCACGGCCAGTACCGGTGAAACACCGCTTGCCGCAAGGTACCGTACCACCTGGGATGCCGTGGTGGTCTTTCCGGTACCGCCCTTGCCTGCTACTGCAATTACTTTTCCCATGGTCGTCCTCAATCAGGGTCCAAAATTATGACGTGATAAACAATCCTATACCGCCTGCGGTGCGTTCATGATGCGGTCGCCAGCAGCACCCCGCATCATAACACATTCTCCTCACGGCGTATCCACCGCCCCCTGCTTTTCAGAGAGCCTCGCCTTCAGGCGGGGAAACAGGTTCAGGTCGGTATGGGGCAGAAAGAGTGCCGCGATGTAGTGATCCATGTAGGAGGGCTTGAGTCCAAAGTCGGTCATCAGCGCCCCACCACCTGGACCACATCCTGGCGCAGGGTGTTGGTCAGGGCGCTCATCTTCGCCCCCATGAGGGACCCGTTGCCGATGAAGGTCACCTTGGCAGGGTCGATCTCGGGAAGAAACCCGATGGTAAAGGCGCGCTGCAGATCAATGTAACTGCCGAACCCGCCGGCCAGGATGATCTCCTCAATCTCGGAAATGGAGAGTCCCACCTCGTTGAGCAGGGTCTCGCACCCGCTGTAGACGGCCCCTTTGGCACGGATGAGGTTGTCGATATCCGGCTCGGTCAAGGTGATGTCCCGGCCGATGTCCGTCTGGTCCGCCCAGACCAGGACATATTCGGTGATGCCTTCGTTTTCCCGCAGCCTCGGGTTGGCCTGATCCGTATTGAACTTGCCGCGGCTGTCGATGATGCGGTTTTCAAAGAGAACGGCAACGGTGGTGATGAGACCGGACCCGCAGATCCCGCGGGGCCTGGCGCCCCCCACGGTCCGCAGCATGGGCTCCCAGCTCACCGGGTCGAGGGAGAAGTCCTCAATGGCCCCCGGGGCTGCGCGCATGCCGAACTTGATGCCCCCGCCTTCAAAGGCAGGGCCTGCGGAACAGGCGGTGCAGGCCAGCCACTCCTTGTTGCCCACCACGATCTCGGCGTTGGTGCCGATGTCGATAAAAAGGGTCAGCTTGTCGCTCCGATAGAGGCCGCTGCCCATGACGCCTGCCACGATATCTCCCCCCACATAACTGGAGATGAGCGGGTAAATAAGGGCCGTGGTGTGCTCGGCAAGGGTGATGCCCAGGCTTTGGGCCAAAAGCGGGGGATAGACGTTGGCCGCAGGCACGTACGGCGCCCGTCGGATGTTGCGGGGATCCACCCCCAACAGGAGCTGGGTCATGGTGGTGTTGCCCGCGATGGCCACGGTGGAGACCTCTTCCATGTCCACACCGCTGCGGGACAAAAGACGCCCCACGATCTCGTTGATGGTCTCCACCACCACCTGGCGGAGCCGCTCCAGCCCCCCTTCCTTTTCCGCATAGATAATCCGGGAGATCACGTCCTCCCCGTAGCTCACCTGGCCGTTGACCTTGCCGCACTGCTCCAGCACCGCGGCATCCTTCAGGTTGAAGAGCTGGCCGTAGATGGTGGTGGTGCCGATATCCAGGGCGATGGCATAGTTGCAGTCGGTGCGGTCGCCGGACTGGATATTGACGATGCGGGACTTGTTGCCGCTTTTCACCGGCCGTTCCAGGGTCACCGTGGCTTTGAACTCCCCGTCCCGGAGCACCTTGGGCATCTTTCGGATCACCGAGAGGTCGATGTCCAGCCCCCCTTCCCCCCTGACGGTTTTCAGGTACTGAAAAAGGCGGGTCACATCGGCGCTGTGATCCGATGCATCGGGAACGGGCAGTTCCACAAAGATCTTCTCCATGGGAGGAATAAAGAGCCCCTCCTCCTTTAGCGCCTCAAAGTCCATTTTGCGGATATGGGCCGTTGCCCGAGGCGTGGCCTGGGGCAACTCGCCCCCCAGAAGGGCCGAGGATTCCATGGGCACGCGTACGGTCAGGTTGTCCCTGACTTCGGTCATGCAGGCGAGGCGCCAGCCCCCGTCGTAATCTTCCTGGGTCAACTTGTCGGTCTGTTCGCAAGCCGACGCCCCCTCTTCCACCACCACGCGGCATTTGCCGCAGACACCGCCCCCGCCGCAGGAGGCGTTGATGTGCACGCCTGCTTCCATGGCGGCTGCCAGCAGGGACTCTCCGGCCGCGACTTCGATGGAGACTTCATGGGGAATGAACTGCACCGTAAATTTTTCCATACTCTCTCCCGATTGGGTTATCACCAGATCCGTTCCAACGGGTCGGCGCGATACAATTGCGATACGATAGAGGCGGGACATGAAACGGTGACGCGAAAGCTATCTTAACCCACGCACGTTAAGTAATCCAGCTTTTGCTCATTAAAGACAAAAAAAGGCCGGCAAGCCGGCCTTTTTTTTATTATCTGTCGCGTGTCAAACCTGCACCAGGGGTCCTAGAAAATACCCTGGACCTTGCCGGTCTCAACATCCACATCCACCCGGCGGAAGGAGGGGTTGGAGCCGGTGCCGGGCATCAGGCTGATGGTACCGGCCACAGGCACGATAAACCCGGCGCCGCCATAAGTCAGCACCTCACGGATCTGGAGTCGCCAACCCGTGGGCACCCCTTTAAGGGCGGGGTTGTCGGAGAGGGAGAGGTGGGTCTTGACCATGCAGAGCCCCAGTTTGGCAAGTTCGGGGTCGGCCTGGATGCGCGCCAGAGAAGCCGCTGCATCGGCGGAGAAGTCCACGCCGTCGGCACCGTACACCTCGGTGGCGATGAGTTCGATACGCTCCTTGACCGGCATGTCCAGGTCGTAGAGGAATTTGAAATCCGTGGGCTCGTCACACGCTGCGATAACGGCATCTGCCAGCTCCAGGGCGCCGTCACCGCCCTTCTCCCAGTGCTCGGAGATGGCGAACTTGGCCCCTTCGGCCTCCACCAGCTCACGGACCTTCTCACACTCGGCCTTGGTGTCGGTAACAAAGGCGTTGAGGCAGACCACGGGGCTGATACCGGCTTTGCGGACGTTGCGGATGTGGTGGATCAGGTTGGCACATCCCTTCTCGACCCACTCCACGCTCTCTTCGCTGTACTCCTTGGGCATGGCCTTGCCGGGAACGGGAACCGGGGCGCCGCCGTGGCACTTGAGGGCCCGGATGGTGGCCACGACAACGGCTGCGTCGGGAACCAGGCCGCTGTAACGGCACTTCAGGTTCCAGAACTTTTCAAAGCCGATGTCGGCGCCGAAGCCCGACTCGGTGACGTGGAAATCGGCAAGCTTGAGGCCAACCTGGTCGGCGATGATGGAGCTCTGACCGATGGCGATGTTGGCAAAGGGGCCGGCGTGGACAATAACGGGCTGGCCTTCCAGGGTCTGCATGAGGTTGGGGTTCAGGGCGTCCACCATCCAGGCTGTCATGGCACCGGCCACTTCCAGATCCTCGGTGGTGACGGGCTTGCCCTTCTTGTCGTAGGCCACAACGATCTTGCCCATGCGGTCACGCATGTCCTTGAGGCTGGTGGCAACCGACAGGATCGCCATGACCTCGGAGGAGACGGCAATGCCGAACTTGGAACGCATCATGAAGCCGTCTCGCTTGCCGTTGACCCCGTCCATACCGATAACGATGTTACGCAGGGACTGGCAGCAGTAATCGATGACCCAGCCCATCTCCACGTTGGTGGGATCCACGTCGAGGCGAGGCATCTTGGTGAGGCGGTCAAGCTGCTCGTCGGTGTAGTTGCGCTCATGCTGCATGCGGGAGGTCAGGGCGACCATGGCGAGGTTGTGGGCATTCATGATGGCGTTGATGTCGCCGGTGAATCCCAGGGAAAAAGGAGTCAGGGGAATGCACTGGGCCAGGCCGCCGCCGGCGGCAGAACCCTTGATGTTCATGGTGGGGCCGCCGGAAGGCTGGCGGATGGCGGCGGACACGCGCTTGCCGCGTTTGCCGAGGCCCTGGACAAGGCCCATGGTGGAGGTGGATTTGCCCTCCCCAAGGGGCGTGGGAGTGATGGCGGTAACATCGACGTATTTGCCGTTGGGCTTGTCCTTCAGGCGTTCAAGAACCTTGCGATAGTCAATCTTGCCGATGTAGTGGCCCTGGGGCAGCAGTTCTTCCTTGGTCAGCCCGAACTCTTCCGCAATCTCATAAATGGTTTTCATGGATTTCTCAGAATCCTGAGCAATTTCCCAATCAGCGTGCTTCTTTGGATCTAAAGCCATTCATTACTCCTTTCAAGAATTGGCCCACAGAAAGAGCCGGTAGCATGGTGATGAAAACAAATTCCTGGTCTGTACGTCCCAATAATCAGTGCCTGCACGTGTACCATAAAAAAGCATCCACCAGCAGGAATTATCCGGTTGTTCAGAATTGCTTGGCGCACATGCGCCCGGCCCGAAGTCTTTCCGGGCCACATTGCATCACGCCGCTGTGTTCGGCCCCTGGTGCGAACACAACAACGCCGAGGCAGGTCCCTCATGTTTGTTTTCACTACTTCCTGGCAGCTCTTCTTTGCATTCCCCCGGAAGAAACCACCATCATGTCGTATAACGTCTGCATTGATCGTAAACGCCGTTCCAAACGCCATGACAACAGAACGGATTGCCTTCTATCCTTTGTTTATTATTCGGAACTATCTCTCAATACCCCATACCAGTCAAGCACTTTTTCGGCTTAATTAGTATTTTTAATGTTACTCATCAATGACAGTTGTCATCCATTGACTCCAACAGAAAGAATATCCTTCAGAGCCCCTCACTTATAAGGTTCGCAGCGTCGACTTAACCCCGAACTATCATGGCGCAACACCTTCAATATTTAACTGACGCTCACTGTCAAAAACCGTATATTACTTCTCAAAGATCATCCCGGGAAAAATAATTCGAATCATATGATATTTAATATTGACAGCACCCAAGGCAGTTGTTAGAAATTTCATGGTTTAGCTATCCTAAAATAAAAAAAAGAATCACAATTCAGAATCATATAAATAGAAGAGTAAACGCCGTGCCCAGCACGATCTCTTAACACGCTCTCTTGCGTTACCTTCCAACTCCGCTCTTTAAAAACTTCAGGTTTCTCCTCGAAGCGCCCAAAGGATCGTCACAATCCGACGGGCGTGATCGACACGAATAAACGAATGGACGCCTTCATCCATATAATTAGTCAACGACAAGGAGGTAACATTGGGTTTCGAAATCATTAAAGAGTCCTATGCAGGAAGCATCAAGGAAATTGCCATCGGAGCAGGCGACAACGCCATCTCCGTCGGTGGTGCCTCATGCTACCCTTTCTATCAGTTTGAAGGGGACATGCCGCACAAACCCAAAATCGCCATGGAAGTCTGGGACATGGCACCTGAAGACTGGCCCGAAGCCTGCCTGGCGCCGTTTAAAGATGTCGTTAGCGATCCCGCGGCCTGGGCAAAACTCTGCGTGGAGAAATTCGGCGCAGAACTCATCGTACTGCAACTCAAAAGTATCGATCCCAACGACAAAGACGCCAGCCCCGCCGAAGCCGCCGCCACAGTAAAAAAGGTGGCCTCAGCCATCGACGTGCCCCTCATTGTCTGGGGCTGTTCGAACCCGGGCAAGGATGAAGAGGTCCTTAAAGCCGTCTCGGAAGAGTGCCAGGAATTCAAGCTCACCTTGGGCCCGGTTGAAGACGCCAACCACAAAGGCATCGGCGCCTCGGCCATGGGCTACGGCCACGCCCTGATCTCCTCATCCCCCATCGACGTCAACCTGGCCAAACAGGTCAACATCCTTCTGGAAAACCTGGGCATGCCCATGGACAGGGTCATTGTCGACCCCACCACCGGTGGCCTCGGCTACGGCATGGAGTACTCCTACTCCGTCATGGAGCGCCTGCGCATGGCAGCCATGCAGCAGGGCGACGACAAACTCCAGTTCCCCATCATCAACAACCTCGGCAACGAAATCTGGAAGTGCAAGGAAGCCAAGCAGAGCGTTGAAGAGGCCCCCATCCTCGGCGACCCTGAAAAACGCGGCATCCTCATGGAGGCCGTCTGCGCCGTTTCCTACCTTGTCGCCGGCGGCGATATCCTGATTATGCGCCACCCCGAAGCCGCCCGGCTCGTCCGCTCCTTCATCGACCTGATGATCGAGGGAGGCATGGCCACCGACGTGGCAGGCATCACCAAACAGCTTGACGACGTGGATGTCGACTTCGCAAGCCTTGCCCCCGCCCCGGATACCGCCATCGCAGAAGAGAAAAAAGCAGCCCCCCAACCCGCGAAAAAAGAGGCACCCAAAGCCGCTGCAGAAGCTCCGGCAGCCCCTGCCGCTCCCAAGACGGAAGCCAAGCCTGCCCCGGCCACCCCCGAGCCCGCCAAGGCCGCTGAACCTGCCAAGGTTGAAGAACCGAAGGTAGATCCTGAAGCCCAGGCCAAAGCGGACGCAGAGGCCAAAGCCAAGGCGGAAGCCGAAGCCAAGGCCAAAGCCGAGGCGGACGCAAAGGCCAAGGCAGAAGCCGAAGCCAAAGCAAAGGCAGATGCGGAAGCCAAAGCACAAGCCGAAGCAGAGGCCAAGAAGCAGGCTGAAATCGACGCCAAGGCCAAGCGGGAAGAAGCCGAAGAAGCCATCCGCGCGGAGCGAGCCAAGGCCCGTGCCGAGATGGCCAAGACCCGTGGAACCCAGCCTGAAGCCCTGAGGACACTCACCGCGGCAGCAGAACAAAAGAGCCAGCTGGACAAGCTCATCGATCGCCTCAACATGATCCACCGTCGCGTAGCGTAAGCCTTAAGGTACGTTCATTCACGAAGCCGCATCGAAGCGCGCTTTGAGTGCAAGGCAAAGGATGACCCTACAACAAGAGGAGGAACCTCTGATGGCAGACGAAAAAAAAGCAAAGGCAATGAAGCTGGCAGATCCGCTCAATGCCTCCATTGATCCAGCGACTCAGCAAATGATCAGACGAGCCCAGGAACTCGGCGTCGAGACCGTGTTCGACCGGGCTGAAAACATGAAGCCCTGTAACATCGGTATCCAGGGCATCTGCTGTAAAAACTGTGCCATGGGTCCCTGCCGCCTCCCCCTTCCCAAGGGCGGCATCGAAGGCGAAGACACACGAAAAGGCCTCTGCGGAGCCACTGCCAACACCATTGCGGCGCGTAACTTCGCCCGCATGGTCGCAGGCGGCGCTTCCGCCCACTCCGACCACGGACGCGGCGTTGCTGAAGTATTCCTCTCCGTTGCGAGAAAAGAGACCGAAGACTACCAGATCAAGGATTACCACAAGCTTCTTGCCATCGCTCCCCACTTTGACGTGGACACCACCGTCACCGTGGACGGCGAAGTCAAAGACCGCGACATGGACGAGATCGCCCTCGAAGTGGCCGAAAAGGCCATGAACGAATGGGGCAAGCCCGACAGTGAGTGCCTCTATATCAAGCGTGCCCCCGAGGCCACCTACAACCGCTGGAAAGAGCTCGGCGTCCTTCCCCGAAACGTTGACCGCGAGATCGTCGAGATCATGCACCGCACCCACATGGGCGTGGACCAGGACTACAAAAACCTCATCAAGCAGTCCACCCGTGCGGCCCTGGCCGACGGCTGGGTTGGTTCCATGATCGCCACCGACCTCCAGGACGTCATGTTCGGCACCCCCAGCCCCGTGCAGTCCGAAGTGAACCTGGGCATCATGAAGGCGGACCACGTCAACCTGGTCGTCCATGGCCATGAGCCCATCCTCTCGGAAATGATCGTGGCCGCCAGCCAGTCCAAGGAGATGATGGATTACGCAGCGGAAAAAGGTGCCAAGGGCATCCAGCTCGGCGGTATCTGCTGTACGGCCAACGAACTGGCCCAGCGCCACGGCGTGCCCATCGTGGGGACCTTCCTGCAGCAGGAGCTTGCCATCATCACCGGCGCCTGCGACGCCATGGTCGTGGACGTGCAGTGTATCTTCCAGAACCTGGCCAACGTGGCCAAGTGCTTCCACACCAAGCTCATCACCACCCACCCCATCGCCCGCATGGAGCAAAACAACGTCATCCACATTGAGTTCGACGAGCACCATGCCATGGAAGACGCCAAGCGCATCGTCAAGATGGCCATCGACAACTTCGAAAACCGCAAGGCCGAGGTGATGATTCCCGTACAGAAAGAGACCCAGGTGGTCGGTTTCGGCGTGGAATCCATTGAGTACCATCTGGGCGGCTCCTTCAGGGGCTCTTACTACACCCTGAACGACAACATCATCAACGGCCGCATCCGGGGCATCGCCGGGGTCGTGGGCTGTAACAACGCGCGGACCAAGCACAACAACGACCACATCACCGTCATCAAGGAACTCATCAAAAACGACGTCATCGTCCTCACCACCGGCTGCAGCGCCATCGCAGCGGGCATGGCCGGCCTCCTCAGCCCCGAGTGTGCAGCCGTCCATTGCGGCCCCGGCCTTGCCGAGGTCTGTGAAACCGTGGGGATCCCCCCTGTCCTCCACCTGGGATCCTGCGTGGACAACTCCCGTATCCTCCTGGCCGCCACCGAAGTGGTCAAGGCCGGCGGACTCGGCAAAGAGATCAAGGACCTTCCCGTGGCCGGCAGCGCCCCGGAGTGGATGAGCGAGAAAGCCATCTCCATCGGCCACTACTTCGTAACCTCCGGTGTCTACACGGTCTTTGGCGTTACCCTGCCCGTGGACGGCGCCCCTGTCTTCAAGGACCATCTCTACACCGACCTCGAAGGTCTCTACGGCGGCATGTGGGACTGCGAGCCCGACCCTGTCAAACACGCCCAGAAGATGATCGCCCATATCGACAAAAAGCGCCAGGAGCTGGGTATCGACAAGGCAAGAGAACGTGTCCTCATGGATATGGCCGCCCGTCAGGCCATCGACGGATAGCGGGTCGGCGGCCCGGTCCGGCCGCCATCCACATGCTTGATCATCAACCTTTAAGAATATCCTCAACGAAGGAGGAAGAGCATGTCCAAATTAGTCGCATTCGCCGCCATACAGGGTGGTTATAAAGTGGTCTCCCAGGTGGAAGGTGAGTACAAGAAAGCACTTGAAACATTTGACGCGAGCACCAAGGTAAGCTTCGGCAACACCGCCTATTACCTGCCGGTCATCTACTCCCTTCTGGGTATCAAGGTAGAGACCCTGGAAGATATGAAAAAACCGCTGGATTTTGCCCGCGGCCTTCTCCCTCCCCACGTCAAGGGCAAGAACCACCTGCCCTACCTGGGGCCCCTGCTCGACGCCGGCATGGCAGCCATCTTCGCCTATGAAATCAAGGAAGCCCTACGCATCCTGAACGAGCCCGAGTTCTACTCCTTTACGGAAGACCCGGACGTGGAAGCAGGCAGCATCTGGCTCGGCCCCGCCGACGACACCATCCTGCGAAAGCGCGGCGTGGAGTTCGTAGACGGCAGCGCCCCGGGCTTTGCAGCCATCGTGGGCGCCGCCCCCAACTCTGAAATCGCCAAGGACATTGTGGAAGACTACCAGAAGAAGAGCCTCTATATCTTCTGCGCGGCCAACCACAACAACACCAGCGTCATCCAGCAGCTCGTGGAGCAGGATGTGCAGGTGGGCTGGAACACCCGTATCGTGCCCTTTGGCCCGGACATCTCGTCTGCCGTCTTCGCCCTCGGTTTTGCCAACCGTGCGGCCATGGCCTTCGGCGGCGTTCAGCCCGGGGATCACCGCAAGATGCTCATGTACAACAAAGAGCGGATCTTCGCCTTTGTCAACGCCCTGGGCGATGTGGGCACCGAGTGGGGCGTGGCGGCCGCCGGCTGCGTCAACTGGGGTTTCCCCACCCTTGCCGACACCGACATCCCCGAGATCCTGCCCACGGGTATCTGTACCTACGAGCACGTGGTGGCCAACGTCCCCCACGAGGAGATCTGCCAGAAGTCCGTGGAAGTGCGCGGCCTCAAGGTCACCGTCTCCGACATCAACATCCCCTGCTCCTTTGGCCCCGCCTACGAAGGCGAGCGTGTCCGTGGTGCCGACCTGCACAGCCAGATGGGCGGTGGCAAGACCCAGTGCACCGAACTGGTGAAGCGCGCGGAAATGAGCGAGATCGAAGACGGCAAGGTCATCGTGGTGGGCAAGGACATCCCCGACCTCTCCGAAGGGGACACCCTGGACCTGGGCATCTTTATCCAGATCGCCGGCCGTGAGTTCCAGGAAGACTTTGAGCCCATCATGGAGCGCCAGATCCACCACCTGGTCAACTACATCCAGGGCATCATGCACATCGGCCAGCGCGACATCTCCTGGGTCCGCGTCAGCAAGTCCGCCGTGGACAAAGGCTTTACCCTGAAGGACATCGGTGTAGTCCTCCACGCCAAGTTCCATCAGGAGTTCCAGAAGATCGTCGACAAGGTCCAAGTGACCCTTTACACAGGCAAAGAAGACGTGGCCAAGCTCACGGCAACGGCCCGTGCCGAGTACAAGACCCGTGACGAGCGTGTGGACAAAATGACGGACGAGGATGTGGAGATCTTCTACTCATGCTCCCTCTGCCAGTCCTTTGCCCCCAACCACGTCTGCACGGTGAGCCCCGAGCGTACCGGCCTGTGCGGCGCTTACAACTGGATGGACTGCCGGGCAGCCTTTGAGATCAACCCCACCGGCCCCAACCAGCCCATCGAAAAGGGCGAGTGCCTCGACCCGGTCCTCGGTCAGTGGAAAGGTGTCAACGAGTTTGTTGAAAAAGCCTCCCGCGGTGCCGTCACCCACTACAACTTCTACTCCATGGTCATCGACCCCATGACCACCTGCGGTTGCTGTGAGTGTATCGCCGCCATGCTCCCCAGTTGCAACGGGGTCATGACCGTCAACCGGGAATTTGCCGGAGACACCCCCTCGGGCATGAAGTTCACCACCCTTGCAGGCGTCATGGGCGGCGGTGCTTCCTCCCCGGGCTTTGTGGGCCACTCCAAGTACAACATCACCCAGAGAAAGTTCATCAAGGGCGACGGCGGACTGCTCCGCATGGTCTGGATGCCCAAGATGCTGAAAGAAGAGATTAAGGATCGCCTTGATAAGTACGGTGAAGAAAACGGCTATCCCGATTTCTACAACATGATCGCCGATGAAACGGTGGGCACCACCGAAGAGGAAATTCTGCCCTTCCTCGAGGAAAAAGGTCACCCCGCCATGTCCATGGACCCGCTCATCGGATAATGCCACGGCCTCCGGGCGGCCGCCCTGCCGCCCGGAGGCCCTGCTGTCCGGCATTGTTATCGAGCGTCATCCAGACAGGACCCAGACAAGGAGATACACATGGCTCTTACCGGTATACAGATCTTCAAACTGCTGCCCAAAACAAACTGCAAAGAGTGCGGGGTGCCCACCTGCCTCGCCTTTGCCATGAACCTGGCATCCGGAAAGGCGGAGCTGGACAACTGCCCCTACGTCTCGGACGAAGCCAGGGAAAAGCTCGCCGAAGCCTCGGCCCCTCCCATTCGCCCAGTGAAGCTGGGCAAAGGGGTCCGTGAAGCCACCGCAGGCGGCGAAACCGTGATGTACCGTCACGAAAAGACCTTCTACAACCCCACCACCCTGGCCGCCACCATTCCCTCTTCCATGGCTGAAGCCGACCTTGCGGCCCGCCTGACGGCCTGGAACGCCTTCCAGTACGAGCGCGTGGGCCTTAATCTCCGGCCCGAGCTCATCGCGGTCAAGGACGACGGCGCAGGCCCTGATGCCTTTGCCAAAACCGCAAAAACCATCGCCGAAACCTCGGAGTTCAACCTCATCCTCATGAGCGAAGACCCCGAAGTGATGAAAGCCGGCGTGGAGGCCACGGCCTTTAAGCGGCCCCTCATCTACGGCGCCACAGAGGCCACCGTGGAGGCCTTCGGTGAGATCGCCAAGGCGGCGGAGCTTCCCGTGGCTGTCAAGGCCGACGGTGTCGAAGCCCTTATCCCCCTGACCGACAAACTGACGGCCATGGGGATCAAGGACATCGTCATCGACTCCGGCAGCCGGGACCTCAAAGGCTCCTTTGCCGATCAGGTCGCCATCCGGCGGGCAGCCCTCAAGGGCGGCAACCGCTCCCTGGGCTTTCCCACCATCACCTTTCCCTGCGAAATGGCCGGAAACGCCGACATGGAAGCCCTCATCGCCGGGATGTTCGTGGCCAAGTACGGCGGCATCGTGGTGCTCTCCGAGTTCAACACCGAGACCCTCTTCCCGCTTTTGCTGGAACGCCTCAACATCTTCACCGACCCGCAGCGCCCCATGACGGTCACCGAAGGCATCTACGAAATCGGCAACCCCGACGAGAACTCACCGGTGATGGTCACCACCAACTTTGCCCTCACCTACTTCATCGTCTCCGGCGAAGCCGAGGGCAGCAGGGTCCCCTGCTGGCTCCTCATCAAGGAAGCCGAGGGCCTCTCGGTCCTCACGGCCTGGGCCGCTGGCAAGTTCAGCGGCGATGATGTGGGGGTCTTTGTGAAGAAAAGCGGCATTTCCGAGAAGATCAAGCACAACGAGCTGATCATCCCCGGCTACGCCGCAGCCATCGCAGGGGATGTGGAAGAAGAGCTCCCCGACTGGAGCATCACCGTCGGTCCCCGAGAAGCTGCGCACCTGCCCGCCTTCCTGAAGGCCAAGGTCGGTGCCGCCTGATCCAACGGCGCCCTTGTCGCCCGTCCCGCCCGGTTACCGGGGCGGGACGGGCTTATTTTCCAACTCACGCACGTTTTTCTGTTCTTGCAACATCAACTCAGATCCGGAGGGAATTTTATGGGTTTTCAAGTCATCGGAGAAAGCTTGAACGTTATCGGCAAAGAGATCGGACGCGGATTCAGAGAGAGAGATCCCAAGCCGATTCAGGAAGAGGCCCTCTTCCAGAAATCCAAGGGCGTGGACTGGATCGACATCAACCTCGGTCCCGCCAAGAAAGACGGCGTAGAGCTGATGCCCTGGGTTGTGGAAACCGTGCAGGAAGTGGTGGATGACATTCCCCTGGTCCTCGACACCTCCAACATCGACGCCATCGCAGCCGCCCTTCCCAAGTGCAAACTGCCGCCCATGATCAACTCCATCATGGCCGTGCCCGAACGCTATGAGCGTATGATCCCCCTGGCCGCCGAAAGCGGCGCCCACTTCTGTGCCCTGATGTGGGGACCGGAAGGCCTGCCCAGGGATGAAAACGAACGCGCCGCCCTGTGCGTGGAGCTCCTCTACGCAGCCAACGAAGCGGGGATCCCCAACGAAAAGATCTGGGTGGACGGCATCGTCACCCCCGTCAACATCCAGCAGCCCCAGGCCGTGAGCCTCCTCAACTTCATGGACATGCTCCAGGACATCGCCCCGGGCGCCCGGAGCACCTGTGGGGTCTCCAACATCTCCAACGGCGTACCCGATCACCTGCGGCACATCATCAACATCACCTTTACCTCCATGCTGAACATCAAGGGCATGGAATCTTTTATCGCCGACGCCAAGGACGACGCCACCATGGGCCTGAGCAAAGGCAATCGCCCCGACATCTATGAGGTGATCCAAAACACCATGGACGGCAACCCGCCTGCCCTGGATTCCCTGAGTGAAGAGCTCCGCGGCTATGTGAAGACCTGCAACGTCATCCTGGGCCACACCCTCTTTTCAGATTCCTGGCTGGAAGTCTAACCATTGCCATGGGACGGGCCGGTTTGATGGTACCCTTTATTTTTGTTGAAAACCGGGAGAATGCCCCCAACGACGCACCGTCCCCCCATGAACCCGAAGCCCCGCAGCCCCTGCGGGGCTTTTCTCATCTTCCGACGAGACGGAAGGAGCAACAGGCAACAACCATGGACAAGACCAAACACGACACCAACTGGGTCTACATCTACGTCAACAACCCCGGAAAAGACGAGTCCTTTGCCGGGTTCGACGATCAGGAGCTGGGGATTCGCTTCATCCCAGCCTTTCACGACAAAGAGAGCGCCCTGATGTGCTCCGCCCACTTTATGGAACGGCATGCCGTCTTCGAGGCCCAGGCCATCCACCGTGACGACCTGAACCGCTACGCTGCCGAGCAGCGCTTTCTTATCTTCATGCTGGCAGGTAGCAAAACAGGGGCCATCCTTGAAAAGATCAGCCCCTTTTCCGCCGCAGGCGATGCCTGAAAAAAGACGCGCCTGGCAAACAAAAAAAGAGCGGCCTCGTCACAATCCCCCATTGATCTGTGTAAAGGCCCCCTCAACCCTTGCGCCACAGGGGCTTATGGCCCATAGTAAAATAAAAGAAACGAACCAGCGGGAACGCGAGTCCTTCCGCGAGTTTTTGACATATCCGGGGAGCGCTCTGTGACGGAGCGCCTGCCCCACGACGGGAGATGAATCTGTGAGTTTGAAACTGGCTTTTGGAGGCAAAGGAGGAGTCGGCAAGACAACCCTTACCGCTCTTATCGCACGCATCATCGCCCAGGAGGAGAAAAAGGTCATCGCCATTGACGCAGACCCTGTCTCCAACCTGGCATCGGCCCTGGGTATCTCCGAAGACATGGAGATCACCCCCATCGCCCAGCTCTCCGACCTCATTGCCGAGAGGACCGGGGCAAAACCCGGAACCATGGGAGGGTTTTTCACCCTCAACCCCAAGGTGGACGACATCCCCGACCGGTTTTCCCTGGAACGGGACTGGCGCTCGGCAAGCCGCTCGCTATGGGAACGGTTCAAAAGGGCGGATCCGGCTGCATCTGCCCGGAGAGCACCATCCTGAAAGCCCTGATGATGCACCTGGTGCTTCAGCGCGACGAGGTGGTGGTCATGGACATGGAGGCCGGAGTAGAGCACCTGGGCCGGGCGACCACCTCATCGGTGAACGCCCTGGTCACCGTGGTGAACCCCGGCAAGAGAAGCCGGGTGGCGGCCCTTCAGATCCGCAAACTGGCCGAGGAGCTGGGCATCAAACGGGTCATGATCATCGGCAACAGGATCCGCACCGATGAGGATCGAAAGATGATCGAGGAGAGCTTAAGTGATTTCGAGATCCTGGGGTTTGTGCCGGAACTCGATGAAGTGGCGGACTCCGACCGCTCCGGGGAGCGTCCTTACGAACGCATTGAAACCGCCCCCGAGGCCCTTATGGATATCGCCAGAAAGCTCATTGCCCTGGCATAAAAAAACGTAACTATTCCGCTAAAAAACAGCCTCCGGCGGCAAGGTGTACCACCTTGAAAGCAGGTTGCGGATGTGTTTTGCCCCTCGTTCCTCGGGTCAAATCACATCCGCCTTTAAAGTAAAAATTCACTCAAAAAGATTCTTTAAAACCTGTTTGTTAAACCCGCCTTTATAAAATCAGGCAAACGTTTAGCCCCCGGCAGGGCCGCCGGAGGCATAAGCTGAATAGTTACACACAAAAAAAACGCCCCCTTTCTTTCGAAAAAGAAAGGGGGCGTTATGGACGTCTTCGTAATCAGGTCACCCGCCATGGCGGGCAAACGCGATTAGGAGCAGCAGGAGCCGGTGGAGCTGCAGCTGCCGCAAGCGGACTCAAGCTTGAGGCTTGAGGTCACTTTAAAACCCACTTCAAGGAAATCGACCTTGATGGGCTGGGCCTGGGCCAGGAACTCTTTGTCTACGATGTAGACATAACCATCCACTTCAAATTTTTCATCGGTGTCTTTAGACTCATCCAGAGCCATGGCAAGGGAGGGGCCCCCTCAGCCACCGGAGTTGAGAAAAATACGAATGGGCATCACTTCCCTGCCCTTGAAATATTCTGCAATCTGTTGCGTTGCAGCCGCAGTCACCTCTAACATGGGACCTCCATAGAAGCTGTAAATATATAAGAAAAATGAAACTTTCGTTTCGTCTATCGGGCTTGGCACAATGTAAACATTCGATTTACCCTTGTCAATAAAGAAAAGCTATGGAAAACCCATCCCCCATGTGGTTTCATCAATACCGTTACACCGTTGTGCCGCATCGGCAACGGCAGCCTCAAAGGCCCGGCCCGGCGTCATCAGGTTGTCATCCCAAGGCCATAGATATCAACAGGATAAAACGGACGGAGACAAGACAGGCCTCCGGCATTGTCATATTCCCTCACCAACCACACAACCCAAGGAGCATTCATCCCAATGGAACAGACGCTATCCATCATCAAACCCGACGGTGTCAGAAAAAACATCATAGGAGACGTGATCCGGCGCTTTGATCCTGGGCTTGACCGTTAGTCGATGCACATGCTGCAGATGACGAAGCAGGAGGCCCAGGGATTTTACGCCGTCCACAAGGAGCGCCCCTTCTTCGACAGCCTCACCGACTTCATGTGCTCCGGCCCCGTGGTGGTGATGGTCCTTGAGGGGCCAGATGCCATCGCCCTGAACCGAAAGATCATGGGGGCTACCAATTATGAAGAGGCCGAAGAGGGAACCATCCGAAAAGATTTTGCATCATCCATCGAAAGCAACGTGGTCCACGGCTCCGACGCGCCGGAGACGGCAAAAACGGAAATCGCCTACTTCTTCTCATCCCTTGACATCATGGCCTGATTAAAGCATATTTTCCCCCGCCGACAAAAAAACCTTCGAGAGCACCGACGATTCCGGTGCTCTCGTTTTTTTAGGGCATAGCCCTTATTTTCCGACCCAGTCAGGAGATGTCAGACACGACCATGAGCAACGCCCCCATCCCAACCCGGCTTGAAGTAGTCCCGATCGTCCTGGTGCGGCCCCGCTACCCGGAAAACATCGGATCTGCTGCCCGAGCCATGATGAACATGGGCTTTTCCGAGCTGATCCTTGTTAATCCCCTGGAGCCGGACCAGGAGCGCATGCGGAAAACCGCCACCCACCACGCGGCGGGCATCATCGACACCCTCACCGTCCACGACAACCTGGATGATGCCCTCAAGCCCTTTACCTTCGTGGCCGCCACCACCACGCGGAAGGGAAAAAAACGCCAGGGCCTCATCACCCCCCAGAGCCTGGTGGAACGTGTGGGCGGCCTCTCTCCGGACGACAAGGTGGCCATCCTCTTCGGCTCCGAAGACAAGGGCCTGACCAACGACGAACTCCGCCTGGCTGATGCCCTCGTCTCCATCCCCACCATGGACTTCTCCTCCATCAACCTGGCCCAGTCCGTCATGATCCTCTGCTACGAGCTCTCCAGAAGACAGCCCACAGGAGAAAAAAGCGCTCTGCGCCTGGCCAACAAACAGGAGGTCGGCAAGGTGCATGAGGCCATTGAAGAGCTCCTCATGGCCATTGAGCTCCACAACCCGGAAAACCCGGATCACTGGCCGGCCCGCTTCCGCAACCTCTTGTCCAGGGCCGGACTCCGTGCGGGTGATACCGCCCTGGTTCTGGATTTCATCGGGAAAACCCTGAAAAAATTGAGGGGATGAAAGGGCTTAAGGACTAAGGGCTAAGGGCTAAGGGCTAAGGGCTAAGGGCTAAGGGCTAAGGGCTAAGGGCTAAGGGCTAAGGGCTAAGGGCTAAGGGCTAAGGGCTAAGGGCTGGATTGCATGGCCTTGCCCGGAAAGCAAGCCGTTGCGCACACTATTGATTAAAAAAAGGGCCATGATTCTTTGCGGAATCATGGCCCTTTGTCGTTATGCGTCGCCTTTTACAAGAGAAAAGCTGTTACTTACGGGCGAAGCCCGTCAGCAAATGTGCAGGGGCTTTGGCCCCGGAGCATTTGCGAACCAGAAGGCATCGCTTTTAATCGTCGGACTTGAGCACGGCAACAAGCGGACGCACCTGTCAACCATCTTCATGCGCTTCTTGCCCTTTTTCTGCTTTTCCAGAAGCTTTCGTTTTCGGCTGATGTCCCCGCCGTAGCACTTGGCGGTGACGTCTTTGCGGTAGGCGGAGATGGTCTCCCGGGAGACAATCTTGGCGCCGATGGCCCCCTGGATGGCCACCTTGAACATCTGGCGGGGGATCTCCTCCTTCAGCTTTTCACAGGCCACCCGGCCCTGCGGGATGTCCTTGTGGACCAGCTGGGAAAGGGCGTCCACCTTCTCACCGTTGATGAGGAAATCAAGCTTCACCAGGTCGGTCTCCTTGTACCCGATGATCTCGTAGTCAAAGGACCCGTAACCCTGGGTGATGCTCTTGAGCTTGTCGTAAAAGTCGTAGACCACCTCGGCCAGGGGCAGCTCGAAGATCATATCCATGCGGCCGTTGGTGAGGTACTGGTAGTTGACACTGATGCCGCGACGATCCAGGCACAGCTTCATCACCGCCCCCATGTACCGTTCCGGCACAATGATGGACGCTTTGATGAAGGGCTCACTGGTGCGGCTGATGGTGGTGGGGTCCGGGTAGAGGGCAGGGTTGTCGATGATCTCCACCTCACCGGTGTTGAACTCCACTTCGTACTGAACCGAAGGGGCCGTCAGGATAAGGGAGAGGCCGTACTCGCGCTCCAGGCGTTCCTGGACCACCTCCAGATGCAACAGGCCCAGAAACCCGCAACGGAACCCGAAGCCGAGGGCCGCGGACGAATCTTTCTCGTAAATCAGGGACGCGTCGTTGAGCTGGAGTTTCTCCATGGCCACGGTGAGCTCTTCGTAGTCGTCGGAGGCCACGGGGTAGATGGAGGAGAACACCACGGGTGTGGGGTCCTTGAAGCCTGCCACCGGTTCCGGGCAGCCACCCTTGACGTGGGTGATGGTGTCACCGCAGCGGGTGTCGCTCACGGTCTTGATCCCGGCGATAAGGTACCCCACCTCCCCTGCGGAGAGCTCTTTTCTGGGCACCCGCACGATCTGGAACACGCCCACTTCTTCCACTTTATAGGAGGCATCGTTGCTCATGAACTTGATGTTGTCACCGGCCTTGATTTTGCCGTCGATGACTCGGAAATGCACAATGGTGCCCCGGTAAGGATCGTAATGGGAGTCGAAGATCAGGGCCTTCAAGGGGGCGTCCGGGTCCCCTTCCGGCGCCGGGAGCATCTCCACGGCCCCTTCAAGCACGTCGGCAATGCCGATACCGTTCTTGGCCGAGGTTAGAATGGCTGTCTCGGAATCCAGGCCGAGGTCCTCTTCGATCTGCCCTTTGACCCACTCGATCTCCGCACTGGGCAGGTCGATCTTGTTGATGATGGGGATGATCTCCAGGTCATGTTCCAGTGCGAGGTAGAGGTTGGCCAGGGTCTGGGCCTCCACGCCCTGGCTGGCGTCCACAATGAGCAGGGCACCTTCGCAGGAAGCCAGGGCCCGTGAAACCTCATAGGTGAAATCCACGTGCCCGGGGGTGTCGATGAGGTTCAGCACGTACTCCTTCCCGTCCTTGGCGGTGTAGGGAAGGGAAACGGTCTGGCTCTTGATGGTAATTCCCCTCTCCCGTTCGATGTCCATGGTATCCAGGATCTGATCTTTGAAGTCGCGATCGGAAATGATGCCGGTCTCCTGAATCAGGCGATCCGACAACGTGGATTTTCCATGGTCAATGTGGGCGATGATGCTGAAGTTACGAATATGTTTCATGCCGTTTCGACTGATGCTCCTGAGCGATTCTTCACAGACAGGCTCGCCCGGCTATCTCCCCATGGGGAAAAGCCACCAAGCCCGACGCGTGAATACTGTGAAATTTCAGATATATAAAAGAAAAGTGACGGTGTATACGGTTGACATAAGCAAACCGAACCGCTATAGTTTTCAAATAAAAACATCATTATCTATCAAATCGGCTTTTGCCCTGTCAAGCCATGGGTCACCCCCCCGCAAGGTCGCGTCACCCAAAGGCCTGCAAACCGGACCTTTCCATGGGTTCCTCCCCCGGATCATTTTCTACGCACCGGGGGATATGCATAATCTATCACATCACACGTCGTCCATGGTGTCCCGGCCAGTCAGGCCCGGACGGCCCCTGTGAACCGAACCCGGATATTTCACGCGTCGAGTGCACCCATAATTCAAGGCATCAGAGCTGCAGATGATGCCAACCACTCACCCCGACAACAAGGGTTGCCATGAGTTCTATAGCCATCGTCGATGAGGACAAAAGCGTTCGGGACTCCGTTGCCGATTACCTTACCCTTGCAGGCTTTGATGTCATCGCCTTTGCCTCGGCAAGCGAAGCCCTGACCCACCTTGAAATATCTCCCCTGGACATCGTCATCACCGATATCCCTCTCAAGGGGACCAACGGGTTTGAACTCACCGATACCATCAAGAAAAATTTTGCCACCGACGTCATCATCCTCACCGGGTACAGCACTGGCTACTCCTATGAGGAGGCCATCAACAAGGGGGCCAGTGATTTTGTGTTCAAACCGGTCCGCTTTGAGGAGCTTCTTCTGCGCATCAAGCGGGTGCTCCACGAACGGCGCCTGACCTGTGAGCGCAACGAGATGCTCAACCGGCTAAAACGCATGGCCGTCACCGACCCCCTTACGCGACTCTTCAACCTGCGTTATTTCTACAACCAGCTCGAAAAAGAGATCGATCGCTTCAACCGGTACAACCGGCCCCTGTCCCTGATGCTCCTCGATATTGACAATTTCAAAATTTTCAACGATACCTATGGACACCTTGAGGGGGACCGCATTCTGGTCAACCTGGGCAAAGTGATCCGGGAATGCCTGCGAACCATGGACTCCGGCTACCGTTTCGGCGGGGAGGAGTTCACCATCATTTTACCGGAGACCACTGTCAACGAAGGGCTGGTGGTCGCAGAACGGATCCAGAAAGCCATGCGGGACAGCTCTTTTTCTCCGGTGTCGGCCCCTGAACCCGTCATCACGACGCTCAGCATCGGCCTCACCGAATACGCCTCGGGGGAACCCCTGAAAGAGTTTGTCCGCAGGACAGACCGGGCCATGTACCTTTCCAAGGCACGGGGAAAAGATCTCATCTCCCTTTTAAACAAAGACAACACCGAATAGACACGCTGGATCAGGATGATTACCGTCGACTTTCTCACGCACCCCACTTCCGAGGAAAAAAACCGAATTTTAGGCATCTACCATCGCCAGAACTGGTGGCCGGAGTCTGTCTCCGACCCCGCGCGAATCGACCGGGTAATCCAGGGAAGCCACTGCTACGTTGCAGCCTGGGACGACGGGCACATCATCGGCATCGGAAGGGCCCTGAGCGACGGCGTGGGGGACGCCTACCTCCACGACATCACCGTGGTGGAGAGCCACAGGCTCCGGGGAATCGCGCGGCGCATCGTTCAAATGATCCTCAGGCGCCTTGAGCAGGACGGCATCACATGGATCGGGCTCATCGGGGAAAACGGCTCCCCGCCCCTCTACCGGAAATTCGGCTTTGCCGCCCTTGAAGGGGCGGTTCCCATGTACCGGTTCGATACAACCTGCACCTGACCCGGACAGTTCATGGAAACAGTCCCTCGGACCTTTGGCCGCCGGACGCCGCTCCGTCTCAGCATGGACCGCGCCCTTTAACCCACCACCTCCCATCACACGGCAAGACTCAATCATGACAAAACGACACGACCAGTGCGGCATGGCGCCGCTTCTTCCCGAACACCACGCCGACCTCTTTCCCTACTTCAACGGTCAGTCCAATCCCCTGTGCGGGTACTCCCTTGGCGCCCTCATCATCTGGAAGACCCACGTCTATTACCCGGCCTTTGCCGTGGATAAAAGCGACGTCATCGTCGCCCGCCTCTTTCCCGCAAAGCCCGATCAGGACTATCTGATCCTGCCGGTCCCAAACGGCATCGACTGGGGTCCGGAACGGCTCGCAGCCCTTTGCCGTACCCATGGAATCCCCCGCATCAGCTTTGTCCATGAAGCGTACCTGGAAACCTGGGGCCGGGATGCCGTGGAACGACTCTTCACCGTCAAGGAGCAGACCGACTACGAGGATTACGTCTATCAAAAAGAGGACCTCGCCGAACTCAAGGGCAACAAATTCAGCAAGAAAAGAAACCTCATCAACCAGTTTTTACGGGAGTATGTGGAAAAAGGACGGGTGAAGGTGGAGGCCATCACCGAAGAAAACCGGGACGAGTGCAAGGCCTTCCTGGCCTACTGGTGGAGCCTTAAGCCCCCGGAAGCTCACACCGATGAGGATGGCCTGGGCGAAAAGGTGGCCTGTACCCATGGCCTGGATCTCATGGACTCTCTCCAGGGGCTCCGGGGCATCCTCCTAAGGGTGGACGGGGAAGTCAAAGCCTTCGGCATGGCAACGGACCTCACCAGTGACATGGCCGACTTCAACTTTGAGAAGGCGGACCCGGGGATCAAAGGGCTGTATCAATTCTTCGACCGGCAATGCGCCCGCATGCTCTTCCCGGACACCCCCCTCATCAACAAGGAGTGCGATATGGATGACCCCGGCCTGCGCCATGCCAAGCGTTCCTACCACCCCCATCTTCGGTTTAAATCCTATACGTTGGAGCTCAACCCATAAAAATGGGCGACCGACGGGCAAGGCTCTGGTATACATAAGAAAAGGACCCCGGCATCCCGAACGGATGCCGGACAAACACATCGTCTCCGCCACTTTGGAGAGTTGGAACCATGCCCATCGTCCCCACAATCAAACGCTGGCTGAGAAGACTCTTCGCCCGTGAACACCGGGAGGACCTCCTCTCCGGGGTCAGTTCAACGCCGGAGTTTCCGGATCCCGTCTCCCTGGTGACCTGGATCCTCATGAGCTACCGGCACCATATTGATCTTGCGGCCTGCTTTTCCTTGGAGCATGTCCAGGGCCCCTTTGTTCGCCTTGTCCCGGGCGACACCACAACCCACCTCATGGTTCGTTACAGCCCGCCCTTCTCTCCGGCAGAACGCCTGAAGACCATCGGGATCCACCTCCCGGACGGGTTCGTCCTCACCCACTGGAAGCGACACGACCACTTTACCCTTTCAGGCCCCAAGGTCTCCCCCCGCGACATGGCCACCTTTCTGGACCAGCTCTTCCAGAGGCTCTATCGGGCGGAAAAGGAGTACGTGATGGTCGCCTGGACCGATATCCGACCCACCTCCCATCCCCCCCAACCCACCGAGCAGGACAAACGTCACGCAGAGCGGTGGTAAGGCTCCGGGAACTCCCTGACACACCCCATGAATGCGTTCTAATCGATCCTGTCCGCCTGGATGGCTGCGTTCCAATCGTAAAGCAGGTTGTCCAGCTCGGTTAACACCTCGTTGAGGTCCGTGTAGGAGCCCTTGCACTCGGCAATAAGCTCGGTTTCGTGGTATGCCCGCGCAAGGGAGTTGTCATGTGCCGTGGTTCCCAGTTCGATACGTACCCCGTTTTCGATGGCATCGGCAATCTGGACAAACGTCGGTTCGGAAATCAGCATGGTGTCCTCCGTCGTCGGGTACGCTGGCAAATCCGCAGACAGCGTCCGGGGGAATCCGAGAGGATGACCCCATCCGTGCCCATGATGTCTATATATAGCAAACACCGCAAGCAACATGCCAGAAGGAAAAAAGCAAAAAAAAAGCGCGGCCTCCCTGGGTCGGGAAGCCGCGCTCTGTAAAAGCCGTATGAAAAGCTGGTGCTACTGAACGGTAACGTTCACAGCTGCAGGACCTTTCTGACCCTGCTCAACATCGAAGGTCACTCGGTCGCCTTCGTTGAGGGTTTTGAAGCCGGTTGCATTGATACCTGAATGGTGAACGAAAACATCGGGTCCGTTTTCCTGCTCGATAAAGCCATAACCCTTCTGCTCATTGAACCATTTTACAATACCGTTTGCCATGTGACGATCTCCTCATCATTGTTCTAGTGTTTTCATGCATTCTCATTCCTAAGGTAGATGTCACGATGACACGTTTTTCTTTTTCCTGAGAGCGCAACAACTCCCCCCTTGCGCAGGCCACGTTGCCCACTTAAAACGGGAAGTCTTAAAAGATTTGATCCGTGCTACACACACACATCTTACTGAAACTCTCTCATACTCTTGCCTGCAAATCAATCTAAAAACATCCCGCAATCACCGGAAAGTCTGTGCGCCATAGAAATCATTCGACTTGCTGTACCTATTTCCTCCCCCATGGGGGTACCACCGGGTACCGCACCCCATGCAGGCAAGGCAAACAGGCGCCACCGGCCGGTCTTCGCATCCCCACCGCCTGTCCCTGCACAAAACGGGAAAAAAAGAGCACGTCCATACCACATTGTGGTATAATCTTAATAATCCGGTTGCACCCTTCATTCATCCCCATGCCCTCCCCACCCCACCACAATCCGCACCCCGTGCAACCCCACCAAAACCACACCCTTTCACAGACAAGGGCGGTGCCGTCGCATCTGCCCGAGGAAGGTAACATATGAACAACCCCAAAGTTCTCTGGCCCACAGACTTTTCACGGCGTGCAAAAAAAGCTCTCCCCTATATCGCCAACCTGATCCGTGAAAAAAAAGCCGATGTCCACATTCTTTATGTCATTCCGGACATCGCCCGGCATGAGCCCTGGTACGGTGAGTACGACGAACAGCACGTCAAGCGCCTCACCAAACGGGAGGAGGAGTCCGCAGCCAAGCGGCTCAACCAGCTCTGCTCCAAATACCTGGACGGATGCGCCCTGTTCACCCGGCACACCGCCGTGGGTGAACCCGCAGACGAGATCCTGAAGCTCATCGACAAAGAGGGCATGGACATGGTGGTCATGGCAGGCCACGAGCCCCATATCCCGGATATCGGTGAGCCCACCCTGGAAAAAGTAAAGCGCATGGCGTCCGTACCCGTGGAGGTCATCTCCACCTGAAACAGGGGGCGTACAGATTTAGGACCCGTCATCAGCAGTGTGCCATGACGTGAAGGCCCACACCTTCCTCCCGGGCTTCGCCCGGGAGGGGTGCGCGGCAGGGTGTGCCATCACGGACAAAGCCAGGTGCCCCGGGTCCCCCCCAGAGGTATGGTTGTGAACAACGGCGCGATTGCCTTTTCCGCCGCCCATTCCCATGCGCCCGCCGATCCCCCAAACCCGTTCGGAAAAGACAACCACCCCCGGTGCCCCCCAAGGGCCTTCCCCATGAATGACAATTTTCCATGCAACCTCACCACATCTGGTGTATAAGATGCCAAAAAGAAGATTGCCGACCTAAGCCCTCAGGCAGGCAGTGGTGTTTCCACCCTCGTCGGCAAAGGCTTTTTTGCTTATACAAAACCGATTACAGGAGTTGCAGCAACAGATGTCTTCGAAAACGTTAGGAATTGTCGGCGGCATGGGCCCGCTGGCCACCGCCATGCTCTTTGAGAAAGTCGCCACCCTCACCCGCGTATCCAAGGATCAGGACCACATCCGTGTCCTCATCGACAGCAACCCCGGGATCCCGGACCGAACCGCCCACATCGTGGCAGGCGGCGAAGACCCGCGCCCGGAATTAACCGCCACCGCGACCCACCTGGAAGCCATGGGCGCCGACTTCCTCATCATGCCCTGCAACACCGCCCACTACTTCTACGAGGACATCACCAAAGGGATCTCCATTCCCTTTCTCCATATGGTCAACGAAACCGCCTCCTACATCGGCACCCACTACCCCGACACCCGACACGTGGGCGTCCTTGCCACCGAGGGCACCTGCAAGGCCGGGGTCTACACCAAAGCCCTTTCCGCCAACGGCCTCACTCCCCTGATGCCCGACCCCGCCATGCAACAGCACGTCACCGACCTTATCTACGGCATCAAGGCTGGGGAAACCGTTCCCATCGACGGATTCATGGAGGCTGTTGCCGCCCTCAAAGCCCAAGGCGCCACCTGCTTTGTCCTGGGCTGCACCGAACTCTCCGTGGCACAGAAACTCTACGGATTCTCCGGCCCCTTTGTGGACCCTTTGACCGTCATCGCAGAGGCCGCCATCCGCTTTGCTGGAAAGCACACGATTTAAATCATCAAAAATCAGCCTCCGCCGGGCAGGGGCTTCAGCCCCTGCACCCCAGGTTCGCAAATGCTCCGGGGCTCGTTCCTCGCCCGACACATTTGCTGACGAGCTTCACCCGTGCAAAATATTGAAGGCAAGGAACAACACCCTGTATCAGGACCAGGCTCCACTTGAGAATGATTCACAGGCTTCGAAGCATTTGGATGACGTTACCGTGCATTGTGAGTCATCAGGTTTAACGGGGAAACCTCCGACGATAAGACGAACGAATCATTTCTTTATCAAAAGGACGAAAAAAGCCCCGCCAATCGGCAGGGCTTTATCGCAATCAATACACTCAGGAAGGATATTTACGGAAGTGCAGAAATCTTGATGTTTCCAAGGACCGTTGTCAACCCACCGGCAGCATAACTGGTACCAAGGCAATGCCCGGCTTCCCCGACTATCTTACCGCCTGTAATGGCTTGATTTTGAATGTATATTTTCGTAGCCTTGGCCGTTTGAACGATATCAAGGGCGTCTTCATTCGAGGGGTCACTCCCTGAAGCGGTATTTTCTTTACCGATCTGAATCTGAACGTAACTGTTATCTGTCGCATCCGTTTCGGCAAGGATACTGATTTCACCTTGAACGAAAATTTCCTGGGACAATCCCTCAACCATCAGAATGGCACCTGCGGTAGCGTCACCTGCATCACCGTTCTGCCATGCCGAAGAAGCATTTGACTTGGTAATTTTCATGGCAGCATCAACACCTGCAAAGCCAGAGTCTGAAGCTCCGCCAATTTCAATCTTTACCCCTTCCTGTGCCGTGATCTCATCCAGGGCCTCGGCATCCATGGTTTTCAGGTCTGCAAAGGCAGACAGGGGGAGCAGTACCAACACAGCCACCAAAAGAATCTTCTTCATTCAATCACCCTCCTCAAAATTTAGGTTAGTTGCCAAAAATCCGCCCATCAGCTGTGACGGATTCCCGTGTGGCCCGGCTCCTGCACATAAGAGCCCGACAGGGAATCTGCCGGACACAGGCCATAAACACCTTGATATTTCGACGTACTTTAAAATAAACAACGTTCACCTACGTAAAACAGTTATCCTCCACCCCACCCTGACTGTCAACACATTTTTTCAGTGTTTATAGATAGCTACCTGTCAAATGGGCTGATTCAAGTTTCCCTTGACCCGCATTTAGGCATCTGGTAACGTTTCTTTCATACTATAAACGTTGTTTATAGACACCAACAAACCCAGCACCACGTATCGTATGCACATCACGGGGGGAGATGCATGGCATATCGAGTTCTGCGGATCTTTTTTATATTTTTATGGGCCACCGTTGCCCTGACGGGCGCCTCCGTACCGTCTGCCATGGAGACCCTCACCAACCATGCCATGGAGAGTATCACAGGCCAGGCAACCGCTCAGCAATCCAACGAGGCACGTGAAACAGCCTACATCGTTGCCACGGAGGTTTACCCCGAAGACGATACCCTTCACCCCCTCCAGCCCAAACCCACCCTTACCCCGTCCACCCTGAACGGCGACAACACAAACACCGTTATTCTCGACTTTTTGGGTGTTGAGGCAAATGAGCGCCTCGGCATCGAAGCCGAAGATTTCAACGGGGATGTTGAGGTGGGAAATATCTTCTACCTTGAAGAAGACACCGGAACCTATGTCCACCTCCACGGAACCTTTTTCGGTCAGTTTATCGTCCCTTCCACGTTTGAGGACGGCTCACGCTACAAAACCATCCGTGTATCAAAAGCACATATGGAAGCCCCCCCCCCCAACGGAGACACCCTTCTCAGCTACCAGGGGAATACCTATACGGAAAGCGATATCACCACTGAAACCTCATTCCGTGCCTATCCGGGATAACGGCCCAGACGGTTGCCCGAACCGGCGAACGGCCCCTGTATCTCATGATCCCCCACGGAGAAGGCGATACGACCCAATGGCGCGTGTTTACAACCATCCCCGCAGATACGAGCTTCATACAGGTTGACATCAACCGCCTTATTACACGAAACAGTGGTGCTTACACCGTTAAGCTGTCCAATAATTCGGCCGGTCTCAACGCAGGGGATATCGGAGGAGCACCCGGGGATTACTCGGGGACCTTGGGGACCCTTTATTTCTCAGGGGAAACGCTGGTTGAAGGTGGAACCGTTGTCATCACCACGACCCAGTAACCCTGAAACTCCCGGGCAAACCATACCGGCGAAGGCCCACAAACAGGATAGCACTTTGATATTGACCACGGGGAGACGCAACTACAGAACCTCTCCCAGCCACGGACATCACTGAGCCTGCCCGTTTGTGATATCGAAATCCTTTTGACGACTGTGCCGCGGACTATTCATCTACCCACAACCGGGCTCAGGACACTGTAAATAATGCTTTACAGTTTTTTTTCCGCTTGATAGAAACATTGTTTATCTATTTAATCACGAGTCTTAAAAACTGAATACTCATATCACAAAACAGTCCGATGGGGTGGAATGCAGCCATTCAGAACAACAGACTCCGTTACGATAATGGAATCAGGCCAGGCTCGCCCCCCACTGCAAATTTAAATTCCCAAGGATGGACGCATGCATATTCTTGCTGCTTTTCTTATCGGTGTCGGTTTTTTCACCATCTACCATCCCCTGGCCAAGACCCCGGAAAACCAGGTGACGGTTCTCGATCTGGAGAGACCCCAGTTCGGTATCAGCCACCCCGTGGAGTCCATTACGGAGATCGAAAAACGACGGATTGTCAAACAGAATTACGATTACAGTTGTGGATCCGCAGCCCTTGCGACCCTGCTGAAATTTCACTTCGGCGAGCAGTTTACCGAGCAACAGGTCATCTGGGGCCTGTTGAAATACGGAGATGTCAAACGCATCAAGGAACGCCGGGCTTTTTCCCTTCTGGACATGAAAAAATTCGTCACGGTGCTGGGCTATGAAGCAAACGGCTACACGGCATCCATCGAGGATTTGGCTTCCGCCGAATACTGGCCCTGTATCGTGCCCATCAAATTCTTCGGGTACCGCCACTTCGTGGTGGTCAAGGGGATCCACAGGGGCCACGTCTTTGTTGCGGATCCCTGGCGCGGTCACAGCAGCTACACCGTCCCCCAATTCAAAAACATCTGGTTCAAGAACGTCATGTTCATCGTATCGGACAAAGACTCCCGGCCACTGGGCAATTTGGCCCTGATCCGGGATGACCTGCGGTTCATCGATGAAGAGATCACCCGCTTTGCACTGTTCGAACAGGACAAGGTGGAACGACAGCTCGATATCCAGCGGGAGCTCAACCAGTCCAGTGGAGACACGCTCTACTTCAAAAATTAATCGATTCCAATGTGATATTAACCCAGAACGGCAGGCAGGTTTGTTTCCCCCAACGACCCCAGCGTGTTCACCCCTGATGAAGGAGGCGGTTTTGATGAGAAGAGCCGGCATACTGCTTACATGGATCGTGGCCATGGGAATCCTTATTCTCCCGGCGTTGACCTGGGCGGAGGAGGCAGCAGGTACGGATCAGGCAGCCCTCGAATCCATTGCCACCGAGCTTGAACAGCTGAAAAAAGAGATGGCTGCCATGAAGCAGGCGGCTCAGGTCCGCGAACAACTCGAAGCCACCACAGAGGAGAAGGCCGAAGAGACCGAACGGATCCTCACGGCCATCGGCCTGGAGTATATCCTTCGCCGGGAGGGCTCCCTGGGGGTCACTTACGGGGCCAGCTACGCCTTCAACTCCACGGATATCCTCGAATGTCGCAGACCAACAACAATCACCCCTACCACCAACAACCACACCCTTTACAGCAGCGTGAGCGTGCAGTACGGCCTGAAAAACAACCTCACCGTCAACGGAGCCATTCCCTTTGTCTACAAATGGGACCAGCAATCCACCGCATCGGAACGCAACGCCACCGACATCGGAGACATCAGCTTCGGGCTCCAGTGGCAGCCCCTGCCCACATCCACAGGCCGCGCTTCATACATTCTCAACACCTCCCTCATCGTGCCCTCCGGCACCAGCCCCTACGAAATCGATGTGGACAACGCTCTGTCCACCGGCTCGGGATATTACTCCGTTCTTGCGGAGCTCTCCATCAGCAAACCCATCGACCCCATCATGGCCTTCGGCAGCCTCTCCTACCGCTACGCCCATGACGTGACAGACCTCAACCAGACCCGCAACGGCCCCAACGGGGCTACGGCCCTTAAAGAGGTCTCTCCTGGCGATACCTTCGGCGGCTCCCTGGGTATCGCCTATGCCCTCTCCTACCAGGTGACCCTGCACCTGAGTTGCCAGTACTCTCACACCACAAGCTACGAATTTGAGTGGCACGGCGGAGAACAAAACAAGTCAGGCACATCCACGGCAGCCTCCCTGAACATCGGTACCGGCTGGAAACTCTCCCCGGAAAGCTCCATGAACATCACCGTGGGCGTCGGCCTCACCGATGCCACCTCCGATTTCACGCTGTCGTTCTCCATGCCCTTCAACTACGACCTGTAAACGCCAGAGACGCGCCGGCAGACAATGTCCCGGTTCCTTCTTCAGGGTCCCATGAAGAAGCCATCAGCTTAAAACGAACCCGGCCCCAGAGCCTTTAAGGAAACCATGATGAGAAGAGCTGTGAACACCTTGCGCATGCGATGGCACATATCGGCTGTTTCAACTCTTGCGGTGCTCTGCCTGCTGATCTGTGTCCCACCACATGCCAGGGCCATGTTTGTGGAACAGATGGCCGTCTCCACCCGTGCCATTGCCCTGGGAAACGCCTGCACGGCGGATCCCCCCGGTATCATGAGTGTTCACTACAACCCAGCGGGCCTCACTAAGCTGCCCGACCAGGCCTTCAGCCAGGGCCTGACCCTCCCCTTTATCTGTATCGATATCAGCCTGACCGCGGACCCGGACATGCAGCCGTTCATGGACGGGTCCAGCCCCAACCCCGTAGGACACCCCAACGGGGCTTCGGAGGAATCCAAGGTCGATCCCCTTGCCGGCACTACGGGAAGCAGCGGCCCTTCCATGTATGTTCCCCTGTACAACGACACAATCCCCTTTCTGGCGGGACCGTCCCTGGGGATCTCCTCACGGAAAAAAGACTCCAAGTGGACCTTTGCCTATGCAAACTACTCCCCTTACGCCGTGGGGCTCACCTTTGACGACGACGACAACCCCATCCGCTACCAGGCCAAGGCCCTGGGCCAACAGCACCTTATTTATGCCGCCCCGGCCCTGAGCTACAAGGTCAACGACAAATTCTCCGTCGGGTTTACCGTGGGCTTGGGCCAGACCGCAACCTACGCCGAGCTCGACATGCGCATGCCAAACGAGTTGACCGCCCTCACCAGGGTTCTGGGAGACGCCACCAAAGATCTCAACATCCCCATCATCAGCCAGATGACCCTGCCCCCACCCTGGTTCGGCGGGGGTGTGGCCCCGTACGACAAGGTGGCCGAGCTCGACATGAGCCTGCGGGACGATTTTTCGCCAAACTACAACGTGGGCATCCTTTATGAACCACTAAGCTGGCTCTCCCTGGGCATCACCTACCAAAGCGAAATCAAGGTGGAACAGGTGGGCAACTGGAATGTTCAGTACTCCCAGCAGTTCAAGGCCATGATCGACTGGCTCGGTGAGGGCAACATCCTGCCCGTTACCGCCGCCATGCTCAACCTTCCCACGGACGGAGAGAACCAGAGCGGCTATGTCACCAGCAACATGACCATCCCGCAACGCATCCAGGCAGGGGTGGCCTTGAAGCCTTCACGGTATTTCCAGTTCCTCTTCGACGTCAACTGGGTAGACTGGTCCGTCATGAACAAGGACACCTTCACCTTTGACCGGCAGGCCGATTTCCTGAGGTTTGCAACCCTCATGGGCTACACAGGCGGCCCGGACGCCCTGATCATCCGAAGGGATTTCGAAGACACCATCAGCTGGGCCGCCGGAATCGAGCTCTTTCCCACGGACTGGTTCACATGGCGGTTCGGCTACGAATGGCGCCCCACCTCGGTGCAGGAGGACCTCTACGATGCCATGTACGCGGTTCCGGACATCCACAACTTCGGCACGGGCTTTGGTATCAAAACCAAGAATGACGTGGTCATTGATGTCTCCTTTGCCTACCTGTTGGGAGATACCGTGGAAATCCCCAACGACGGCAGCATCAACATGAACTCCACGGACTTCAACCGACCCGTATACAACCCCTACGCCGGCCTCGATTTTAAGCAGGAGATGGAAGCCTACATCGTCTCCGTCAATGTCAGCATGCCTATCACCGTCATGAAGGAACACATGCATCATCAAGCGGAAATGGTAAAAAGTGCGTACCATTTCCTCAACCCCTTTGACGACGAATAGCGCTCCGGCACCCCCATACGCCCTTGCCGGGCATAAGCGGTAGCATGCCGCCCTGCAAAACCCCTCCACCACGAAACGCCCCGGCACCCACCCACCACAGCAACCTCCCGTGACCATACGCAATCCGGTTCATCCGTTCACAATACTGAAGCCCCCATCCCCTTTGTTGTCTCCCTATTTGTCGATTCTGTCTTGCTTTCGTCACGATCCTGACACCTGAAACATGCCCCACCCCTTGCACCGCCCGCCTCTGCCCGACCACACCTCGCGGGAGCCTTTCCCTGGCACGCTTCTTGAAACTTCATCCCCACAGACCAACCAGCCGCACATCCGTGCGGCCCCCACGCCAAACCGGGGGAAACCCCGGGACGGAAAGCCACGGATCCGAGCCATATGGGAAGCCCATTTGCCAAGCGGAAAGGCTCCCGAACGGGTTAAGCAGCGCACGCGACATCGCTTGACCGGTCAACGGACAGCCGGGCTGCCTCCGAACACGCCAAACCAGGGGCGACTCTGGGACGGAAAGCCACGGGCCCGGGACGACAGGTCACACCCTGCCGCATCCCGGGCAGCCGGGTTACCAGCCGCACAGGCGGCAAAGGAGAACACCATGAAAAAGATCACCCTTATCCCTGCCCTGCTTTGCGTGCTTGTTGTTTTGGCCCTTGGATCAACCGCCCACGCCCGAGTCGTTGCCATGAGCGACACGGAACTGGCCGAAATCACCGGTCAGGCGGGCTTTGCAACCATAGGCAATTATGCGGGCTTTCAACAGGACCTGTTCTCCAACAGCCTTCACCTCGGAGCGAGCGCAGCCACAGCCGGCCTCTTTCAAGCAGCCATTGAGGAGCACACCGGCAACCTCAGCGCCATCCGGGTTGCCGATGACGGTTCATCCTACTCCTTTGACATTCAAAACCCGGGGTTCACCGCCCAGAATTACAAGACCAGCCTTCTTCTCGGGGACCCCACGGGAACCGGCAACAGCCTGGGCACGGTCTCCATGGAGTACATCCGGGTCACCACCCGCGGAACGGTCCGCGTCACCGTCCGTTGACCGCAAGGGCTGAAGCCCAGACCGACGAGAGCGCCCCCCTGCCTGCCTTACGCCGCCGTTACCCCCCACGTAAGGAAGCAAGGGGGCCTCAAACCACCGAGGGAACACACCCGCTATCTAAAGCCCGCCTCACAAAGCCCCCTTTGCCCCACCAAACAACCCTTTCCAGGCCCATTCTTTCAAAACTCACCATGTTGACACCGGCAGGAAACTGCACTACATTATTGTAAACATTGTTAGCATTAAAAGACATCCAACCCTCGGGAGGTCACATGATAAACCGACAAACACTCATCCTGTTGCTGGCGATTCTCCTTCTCCCGGTCCTCTCCCTGGCCGATCAATTTTCCCCCATGGGCACGCGGTGGCCGGCAGGAGTAAAAAAAACACTTGTCGGCAATGACTCCATCCTCTTCGGTGCCAACGGGGATACCCTGGCGGCGTATCCAAAGACAAACTTTGAAGCCACCACAGACCCCGTCTCCATTCGCCTCAACGCGCCTGAGGGCATCGTCACCATTGATTACCTGGAGGTAGGAGAAAAAAAATACATCATCGCCGCCTGCGGCACCGGTGGATTGCAGGTCGTGGCCTTTGACGGCGCCTTCTCCCTGAACGAGAATTCCGTGGTCACCGAATCGGACTTTCCCCGAAAAAACACCACCGGACCGGCGGCCCTCAATATCAAGGGGGCCGTGGGTTTCCAGGCTTACGATGCCCATCTCATCGCCACCATGGACGCCAACTTCGGCTACCGTGTCTTTAAGTTTAAAGGCAGCCTGGCCCTGGACGAGGTGGCTCGTCAGGAACTCTCCCTTGCGGAATACACCATGCTGGTGGACATGGCACGGTGGAACAAAAGCACCGGCCACGACTGCATCCTCACCGTGACCCAAGGCAGAGAAATGGGTCTTATCGACATGGAGAAAGGCCTCCACGAGCAGTGGGAGATCAAAGGGTTGGGGAAACTGGTCTTTGACATCCCGAACCTGTCTTCCAACGCGCTGCTCTACATGAGCACCCTCACCCTTCGGGTTTCAGGCGACACGGCCCATGTCATCGAAAACTCCATGGGAAATTACCTCTCATTCCACATACAAGATGCCCCCCCTTACCTGTTTCAGACCTACCCGCCCTCCGGCTCGGACGGAGTGACCCTGGGCTACCCCATGGACCTGTCCATAGAAGGGGCCTATGGATGCATCACCACCCTTGCGGCCGAAAACAGCAACCCGCCCGGTGTCCAGGTGATGAGGCTCTCCGACAAAGCCGTGGTGGGTACCCTTGCCCAGGAAGGAGCAGGGGCCCTGCATCAGAGTTCCCCCAACACGCTGTTTCTCATGGACATCCGAAGCGGCCTGTCCCAAATCGACCTCTCCGACCCGACAAACCCCAGCCAGGGCGACCATGTGGACACCCCCTTTGCCGTGGACAGGATCTTGATCAGGAATGACACCCTGCTTTTCGTGGATGGTCTGGACAGCGCCTCAGCCGGATTCCGCGTCATGGATATCAACAACGCCACCCAGCCCACCTGTCTTTTTTTCGGCCCCACGGACGGCCAGGCCTGCGACCTTGCCGTGGATAACGACTTCTACCGCCTCTTCATCGCCGACAAAAGCGTGGGGGTCTGCTGCTACTCCATGAACAGCACTTATATCTCTTCACCGGACGACCTGACCAACCCCGAAGCGCCGTCGTCCAAAGCGCCCCTTGAGCTTGAACCCCTTGCCATGGAACATCTCGACGGAGAGAGCCCCCTTGCCGTTGCCGTCTCCACCAAAAACATCAATCAGGAAAACATCGACTTTCTTCACGTCCTCACCGACACGGGCAACCTCTTCTCCTTTCCCCTGCCCGTTCTTCCAAGTGTCCCCACGGTCCACAAAATCGCCATAGAAGATAAAATTCTTTTTACGGGGCTTCCCGGCACCCCCACGGCCATGGAGCCTTTTGGGACGGATTACCTCCTTGTGGCATGCGGCCCCCAGGGGTTCCAGATTGTGGACCTCTTCTCCGACCCGGATGATCCGGAAAAACTGTCCCACGGCATTGAGGCATCTTACACCCAGGGCCTTGCCAACACCGTCAGCGTGTCGTCGGACGGCAGCCGCTATGTCTGTGTTGCCGATGATGCCGCAGGGATTGTCTCTCTGGACCTGTTCTCCAATCAAAACACCCCGGCCCTGATCACCCCGGCAAGGGAGGGTGGCTACTCCATGGATACAGGCCACGTCATCGACCTCTTCTATACGGACAACAACAACCTGTATGCTGTCACAGATCAGGCCACGGACAACCTCCTCATCCTGGACCTGTCCGACCCCGCAGCCCCGGGGCTGCTGTCCCGGGAGACCTCACCGGGCACCCCCAGGGCCGTCGTCGCCGCCACCACCGGGGGACTCAGTTCGGACAGCCCGGCCCTTCGCGCAGCCTACATCGCCGACGGCCAGGGCGGCCTCACCGTTCGCCAGACCACCGAAAACGACAACTCCCAGGAGCAGGTCTGGCACGACGACTCCTCCGGCTGCTTCATCCGTACCCTGAACTGACGAAGTATTCCGGCCCTTCCGCAATAATGAAAGCATGTTTTGACTCTGGCTATGATGTGCGCACCCTTGCGATCGCATCACCGATACCATGCACGACAGGTGACCATGAACCGATCTCTTATGACAGTGCCCCTGCTTCTCCTTTGCGCATGGATCAGCCCCACGTCGCCCATGGCAGAACCCGGGCCCATCACCCTGCGGGCGTGTATCGAAAAAGCGCTGCCCTATGCCGAGGACATCAGGCTGGCCGAAGAGTCCCTCTATGCAGCGGAGCAGGACCGCCTTCGCGCCCGGTCCGTGCTGATCCCCACTGTGGAGCTCACCGGCCGACTGGACGGAAGCGACACGGAGATCCAAGGGGCCTACGCCCCGCCCAACCAGATCGAGGAGACTCGGTACGGTACCTTTGCCGGGCTGGGGTTCCAGTACAGCTTTTACCTTAACGGGCGGGAACTCATTGTCTACAAAGCCTCGGGCGAACTCGTTGAAAAAGCCACCATGGACCTCACCGCTGCACGCCATGACTACATCCTCCAGGTGGCTGTCACCTTTGTGGGCGTCATCCGCAGCGAAAAAGGCGTTGCCATCGCCGATGCAAACCTGACCCGGCTCATCTCCAACAGGGACGCGGTCGTGCGTCGCATCCAGGCCGGGCTCCTCACCCGCACCGAGCAATTTCGTTCCGACGCCGAAGTCGCCGGCGGGCGGGCAGAACTCAAGGAGGCCCTGAACCAGCGCATCGTAAACAGACGGGCTCTCCAGCGACTGGTTCCCCTGCCGGACGATTTTCAACTTGAGCCGCCGGAGAAGATCCCGGCCCCGTCGGACCTCAGCCTTGAGGAGTGCGTGACCCTGGCCACCCAAAACCGCCCCGAGCTCAAATCCCTGGTCATCGCGTCCAGCGTGGCCGACAAGGAAGTCGCCGTGGCCAAAAGCACGTACTGGCCCAAACTCACCCTCGAAGGGTCGGCCGGACGTACGGATAGCCGTGTGGACGGCAGCTACGACGACCTGGAGGTGGATTTCGACCTGGACACCACCCGATACACGGCAAGCCTTACCCTCTCCCTTCCCCTGGTGGACGGCGGACTGCGCAGGGCCGACGTCCGAAAAAGCCTCTCGGACAAGCGATCCGTAGACTACAGGCTGGCCCGGAAAACCAAAGAGATCCGCCTGGCCGTGGAGCGGGCCTGGTACGATCACAACACCGAGTCACTCAGGGTCCGGGCCCTGGAAGAGAGCCTCACCTTCGCCCGGCAGTTCCTGGATTCCGTCACCCGGCGGTTTGACGAAGGCCTGGCCGAGAGCCTGGACCTCATCGACGCCAACACACGGTTCGTGGAGGCAGAAAATCAGCTGGCCGACGCCCGGTTTGCCCTGCAGCTGGCCGCCATCCGCCTCCGGTACACCTCGGGGGTGCCCATGCTCCCCGTCCCGGCATCCCAAAGCGCCCCCAATGGCTGATGGCAAGGGCAAAGAGGCCTCCGGCGGTCTTTCCGGGAACCAAACGATTGAAAAGTTTAACAAACAGGCTTTAAGATCCGCCGAAGGCCTGCTTTTTAACCTGGCTTTGACCATCTAAAGGCACTGGGGAAAGTAACCCTTTCGCTTTTTTATTTTCCATGCAGACACAGCAATGAAAGAGACGTGGAATGACGCCCAAACCACCCCACCCACCCTTTGCTAAAAAAGCCCTGACGGCCTGTGCGGCCTGGTGGCCTGTGTTCCTTTTGTTTGTGGTTCTCCTGGGACTCTACATCACGGTGGCCATCAAAGCGGAAGCTGTGGCCAAGGCACGCCGGGACCAACGAAAAGAGGGCCAGCCACCCGTCAATGTGGTGACCCTCACCCTTGCGCCCACCGTCATCAGGGACCGCGTCACCCTCCCCGGTGAGGTCCGTGCCAACCAGGAACTCCTGGTGCCCTCGGAAGTCTCGGCCGTCCTTGTAAAAAAGACGCGTGAAGAAGGTGAGGCCGTCAAGGCGGGGGACATTCTGGCGCAACTCGACACCTCCCGGTTTGCTGCACGCCACCAGGCAGCCACGGCCTCTTTTGAGTCGGCCCGGGCAACGGCAAGGCGCCTGACCAACCTTAACCGCACCAATCTTGCTACCCAATCGGACCTGGACCAGGCCGAAGCGGCCCTGGAGGAGGCGCGAAGCGTCTTGACCGCCACCCGCCTGGACCTGGACAAATGCCGGGTTAAGGCCCCTTTTTCCGGGTACCTCGACGCCTACCTCATCGACAAGGGCGCCTTTGTAACCGCCGGGAGCCCCATCTGCAAACTGGTGGATCTCAACCCCGTGAAAATCCGCGTGGGCATTCCTGAATCCGATGTCCGCCACATCCGCACCATGGCCTCTTTTTCCGTTTCCATCCTAAACGAAACGTTAGGCGCCACCATTTCAAGGGGAACTGTCCCGCCGCCTGGCCAGGTCTGCGGGCGGCCCGCCTCTACGACTGGAACTCGTTGTTTCCCAATGACGAAGGGCTGTTGATCCCCGACATGTTCGCCCGGGTGGACCTGGTGAAAAAGATTCGGAAAAAGGCCCTTGTGGTTCCCCTGTACGCCCTCATCACCCGAAAAGACACCCAGGTGGTCTTTCTGGAACAGGAGGGCATTGCCACGGCCCGGGAGGTGACCACAGGGATTCAGGAAGGATGGATGGTGGAGGTGACCTCCGGCCTGGCGTCGGGAGACAAGGTCATCGTGGTGGGGCAGCGGTCGGTGAGCGAGGGCCGAAAGGTCAACGTGGTCCGCCGAGCCAACAAGGCCGGGGAGCTGCAGCCATGATCATCCCGGATACCGCTGTCAAAAACCGCATCAGTGTACTGGTGCTGTCGGTGATCATCGTGCTGGTGGGCTGCTACGCCTACTCGGTGCTTCCACGGGAAGACGAACCGGACATCACCATCCCCTATGTCTACTCAGCACGTGCTACAAAGCAATCGCCTCGTCATCTAATCTCCACCATCCCCATCAAAAAATTAAGGCCTTGAAGGGGTGAAAAAATTGAGCTCGGTCAGCTTCAGTGGCCCTAGCCAAACCAACAATTGAGCTTTAGACCGACATTCATGCACGGAGTCTCGCAAGGTCAGGACAACAAGGTGGACGAGCCGAAGCGGACCCGCCCCTCTACATGGAAGAGGACCCGTCTGTGTTCGAAGTCAATATCTCGGAATTGCCCATCGTGGTCTATTCTTTGAGCGGCCCCCAGGGCAGCACAGCTCTCAAACGGCTGGCAGACGACCTCCAGGAGGACATGGAATCGGTGGCAGGGGTTCTGGAGGTCACGGTCACCGGCGGCCAGGAACGGGAGATCCTCATTGAGGTGGACCCGGAAAAACTCGCCTGGTACCACATCCCCATCTCTGATTTCTCCCTGGCCGTCACCCGGGAGAACACCAACACCTCGGGAGGTGCCGTCAACATGGGTGACGGACGATACCAGCTGAGGGTCCCCGGGGAGTTCGATTCGCCGGAAGAGATCATGGGCATCGTGGTCAAGGATCACGACGGCAGGCCCGTGTACCTGAAAGAGCTGGCCCGGGCCCTGGATACCTTCAAGGAGGAGGAGAGCAGGGCCCGGCTCAACGGCCACGAGGCCGTCAACATCTCCGTGAAAAAGCGCAGCGGAGAAAACGTCCTTGCCATCTGCGCGGAGCTGGACCGCATCGTGGCCCACCACCGCACGGGGTGGTCAGAAACCACCCGCATCACCAAGCTGATGAACAAGGAGAAGAACATTCGTCTTATGGTGGCGGACCTGGAGAACAACATCCTCTCCGGCCTCATTCTCGTGGTGGGGGTCCTCCTGTTTGTCCTGGGGTTCCGCAACGCCATCATCGTGGGCCTGGCCATCCCCCTTTCCATGCTCATCAGCTTCACCGTTCTCCATGTGCTGGGCATCACCCTGAACATGGTGGTGCTCTTCTCCCTGACCCTGGCCCTGGGCATGCTGGTGGACAACGCCATCGTCATTGTGGAGAACATCTACCGATTCATGGAACAGGGCGCCTCGCGCACCCAGGCCGCCATGATGGCCTCATCAGAGGTGGCCTACCCGGTCATCGGCTCCACCCTCACCACCCTGGCCGCCTTTTTCCCCATGCTCTACTGGCCAGGGATCATGGGCGAGTTCATGCGCTACCTGCCCCTGACCCTCATCGTCACCCTCACGGCCAGCCTCTTCGTGGCCCTGGTCATCAACCCGGCCCTGGCCGCCTTTATCATGCGTGTCAAAACGCCCCCAGTCCCCACCGGTGAAGACCGGTTTTCACCGCCCGGACAGACCCCGATGGAGACCCCGATGGAGACCCCGGTAGAAATCCGGGGAAGGCTCCTGGTGACCTATGCCGCCACCCTCCATGTGGCCTTAAAACACCGGGCCAAGGTGATCACCGGGGCTTTTCTCACCCTGTTCATCCTCTTTTATCTCTGGCTCCTGGCCGTGGGCATTGAAAAGCCCATGGAGTTCTTCCCGTCCGTGGACCCACAGAACGTCTTGTTGACATCATCTCCTGGAGGGGCTACCTGGACTACTGCGACGGCATCGTGCGTAAAGTGGAGATGTGCATCGCCTCGGCATGCGGCGCGCGCCCAACGGACGACGCATACCGGGAGGCCATGTCCCTTCGGCAGCATACGGACCGAAAGGGCCGCACCTTCTCGGCGCCCAGCGACTTCAACAACATCGAATACATCTATGCCAACAGTGTCCGCAGGTTCGGCAGCAACCTGTTTGCCCAGAACTCCCCCAACCACCTGGGTATCCAGTTCGTGGACTACGAGAACCGTACCCGGCCGTCCAAAGACGCCATCCCCCGGTTCCGGGAGCGCGTCAAACACATCGCCGGAGCCCGCGTCACCGTCAAAAAAGAGGAGGGAGGTCCCCCCACCGGTGCCCCGGTGAACATCGAAATCGCAGGGGATGACTTTGCCACCCTGGGCCGCCTCGCATCCGAGGTCCAGAACATCATCGCCACCATCCCGGGCATCGAAGATGTCCGGGACGACTACAGCTACAACATCCCCACCATTCGCATTCGCATCGACCGAAAGCGGGCGGCCCTCTTCGGCCTCTCCACCGGTGCCGTGGGAGCCGCCCTGAAAACCGCCTACAACGGCACCAAGGTCTCCACCTACCGGGAGGCCGGTGATGAGTACGACATCACCGTGCGCATGCCCGAGCACTTCCGAAACGCCCCGGAGACCCTGCACACCCTGCTCATCCCCGCCGAAGACGGCACCCTCATTCCTCTGTCCGCCCTCTCCCACATGCACTACACCGGGAGCCTGGGGGATATTACCCGCATCAACCACAACCGGGTGGTGACGGTCAAAGCCAACGTCGATGAACAGATCAAGCCGGGGACCGTCCTGCGCAGCGAAGCCGAAGCCCTTCTCCGCACCTTTCCCCTGCCCGAGGGCTACACCCTCACCTTCACCGGGGAAAACGAAGAAGAGCAAAAGGCAAAAGCCTTCCTCTCCCGGGCATTTATGCTGGCCATCCTCCTGATCTTTCTGATCCTCGTCACCCTCTTCAACTCCGTGGCACAACCCGTTATCATTCTCACATCGGTGATCCTCTCCTTCGGAGGGGTGTTTCTGGGGCTCACCGTCATGGGCTACCCCTTCGGCATCATCATGAGCGGGGTGGGCGTCATCTCCCTGGCCGGGGTGGTGGTCAACAACGCCATCGTCCTCATCGACTACACCAACAAACTCCGGGAAAGCGGCATGGAGACCACCGAGGCCATCATCGCCGCCGGCGCCACACGCTTAAGGCCCGTCATGCTCACCGCCGTCACCACGGTCCTGGGCCTGATCCCCATGGTAACGGGCATCTCCATCAACTTTCGGGAGCGCACCATCTCCACCTTGAGCGAGACCTCCCAGTACTGGAAGTCCATGTCCGTTGTGGTCATCTTCGGCCTGGTCATCGCAACGGCCCTCACCCTGGTGGTGGTCCCCACCCTCTACAGCCTCCTGGCCACACGGCGGGACGACGAGCAGGCGGTTTAAAAAACAAAAAAAGGCCGCGGCAACACGCCGCGGCCCATAAAAAACGGAACCATTCAAAAAAATACCTCCGGCGGGTCGCTTTTTGCAAAAAGCTCCGCAAAAACGTTCCGGTCGCGTTTTTGTCGGGCGAAGCCCGAGCCGAAGGCCATTGCGCTTTGCCCTGAGGCACGAAGGGCAAAGCGCAATGGCAATAAGCTTTCGAGGTGGCTCACCTCGCCGCCGGAGGCAGCTTTTTAAAAATTGCTGGACAGATACCCTTCCAGCTCATCCAGCAGCTGGCCCTGCTCCTCGTCCAGGGAGACCTCGGCCCGCACCCGGGCAATCTCTTCCATGGCGGCGGCCGGTGTCAGGCGGGCATCGCCCCTGAAGTCCACCATGGGGGGTTCCTCCCCTTGCGGATGGACTCGCGCCATGAAGGTTTCAAAGGCCTCGAACACCTCTTCATCGGAAAACTCAGGGTAGTTGCGAAACAGGATACGGGTGGCAAGCTCGCGCACATGGCCGGGGGCCATGGCCTGCATGGCCTCGGCCATGGCATCGGGCCCGGCCCTGTGGAACTTGGCACACAAGGCCTCTTCGGCCTTGGAGAGGAACCCGTTCTGGTACAGGCAGGTGTCCGCATCCAGGTTGGGAATTTCGGGGTATCGGAACTCCCGGTGGTGCCGGATGATCCGGGCAAACTCATCGGGGTGCGCCTTGAGCCAGGCGAGGTTCTCTTCCACCCGGGCCAGGCGCTCGGGGGTGAGCCGTGATACAAAGCGATCCAGGGGCGGCAGGATCACATTGGGCTCTCCCATTCGTTTCCGGATAACCCAGACGCGCTCTTCCACCGCCCCCTCTCCGTTGATGAGGGCCTCGTCGTCCAGCCGGAGCCAGAGGGTCTGGTTTTTGTACGGCACGGACTCCCCGATGGCCAAAACCGGTGCCTGGTACGCCGCCTCGGCCCCGAACCGGCTTCCGGTCATGATCCCCCAGGCGTGCTGGCCCGCCGAGGACTCATGCCTTACCGGCAGCTTGGCCAGGCGAAGGGCGTCCTCCTTTTTGTTCAACAAACCGCCGGCATAGCCTCCCACATCTTCCCCTCAGCCATGAAGCGCCGGGCCAGGGCCAGGGTCGCCTCCACGTCCACCAGGGCGTCATGGGCCTGACCCTCGGCCAGGGCATTGGCCTGGCTGAGTTTTTCAAGCTTCAGGGTGGACCGTCCGTCTTCCAGGCGGGGCCAGGTCAGCCCCTCGGGCTTGTAGAGGTGGTACAATACGGTGATGGGCAAAAGGTCCATGCGGGAACACCCGTTGGCCCACTGGTGGGTGTACGGGGGAAGCAGGTTGCGGTGAAAGGCGAAACGCAGGAATTCGTCGTCAAAGCCCAGGGTGTTGTAGCCCAGGGAAATGGTTCCCTCACGATTCATCAGGGCGTGAATATGCCTCACCGCTTCGTATTCGCAGATCCCCTCCATGCATTTCTCAATGCCGATACGATGGGTGATGGTGGCCATGGGGGAAGGCACCACGTCGGGGCGAAGGGACACCACGATGTTGTAACGCTCCAGTTCCTTGAGGTGCATATCCGTGCGAATGGCAGCAAACTGAAGGATCTGGTCAAAGGATTTGTTCAGGCCGCTTGTTTCAAGATCGTAGAATAGATAGCTCTTCATGGAACGCCCCTTGGGATGAGTGGTCATGCGGTAATGAACAAAAGGGGACCAGGCCGGTTGTGCCTGCTCCCCTTTCGAATCGGCTGCGATGTTTTTTCATACACCGGGAGGCCCCCGATGTAAACCGGTATCGACGCTCCTTACCGGGCCAACGCATTTATAAATTCAGTTGCCTCCGGCGGGTCGCTTTTTGAAAAAAGCTCCGCAAAAACGTTCCGGTAGAACAAAAAAACAAGAGGGGGTATGGACGGTTGAGGTGCGCCCACAAAAAACAAAACCTGTTTGTCAAACGTTTGGCCCCCGGCAGGGCCGCCGGAGGCGGCTTAGGGCTGAATAAGAATGTAATGCCCCACATTAACCGGCCTCTTTGGCAAGATCTTCTTCCCCCTGACCCGTTTCACGGGCCGTGTTGACAATCCGGGTCAGCTCCGGCTCAAGGCCCAGGAACAGTTCGGCCAGCCAGGGGTCAAACTGCCGCCCGGCCCACTGGGAGATCTCGGCCAGGGAGTCCGGAACGGACCAGGCCTTTTTGTAGGGCCGCTCAAAGACCAGGGCGTCGAACACGTCACAGATACAGACAATACGCCCGTACAGCGGAATCTCCGGCCCCTTCAACCCCTTGGGATAGCCCGTGCCGTCCCATCTCTCATGGTGTGTCAGGGCGATCTCCTCGGCCATGCACAGCAGCCGCGACCGGCTCCCGGAGAGAAGCTCGCCACCGATTTCGGCGTGCCGTTCGGTCCACCAGCACCTCGTCGTCGGTAAGGGCCCCGGGTTTCAGGAGGATGGCATCGGAAATCCCGATCTTTCCGGCATCGTGCATGGTGCTGGCCAGGGCCACGAGCTCCACCTCGTCCTGGGGGAGCCCTGCTGCGCGCCCTAAAAGGCGACAGTATTCGGAGATGCGATTCACATGGCGGCCCGTGCACTCGTCGCTGTACTCGCAGGCAAGCCCCAGGCGGTTGATGATCTCAAGCTGGGTCTCCTCCAGCTCCCGGGTCCGTTCCCGCACCATGGCCTCCAAGGCGATGTTCTGCTGCCTCAGGGCCTCCTGGGCCGTCACCAGGGTGAGGTGCGTGCGCACCCGGGCCGTCACCTCAGCCATGTCAAAGGGCTTGGTGATGTAATCCACCGCCCCGAACTCAAACCCCCGGGTCTTGTCTTCCGGCCTGTCCAGGGCGGTGATGAAGATAACAGGAATCCCCGCAGTCTCCGGGGCCGCTTTGAGACGCCTGCACACCTCGAACCCGTCGAGCTCGGGCATCAGAACATCCAGGAGGATCAAATCCACCGGGTGCTGCCGGACATACTCAAGGGCCCGCACACCGCTCATGGCCACGCCGAGCTTGAAGGAGTCCTTCAGAGCGTCGATGAGGATGTCGAGGTTGGCCCTGGTGTCGTCCACCAAAAGCACCCTGCACTGTTTCAAAGACTCAGCCATCGTTGGTACCTGCCGCCATGTCCCTTTTCAACTGGTTTCCGAGCTGCTTTAAGGTCCCGCCCGCCTTTTCAAAACTGTACTCCCGGACTTCCTGCTCCAGGTTCCGGGCCAGGTGTTCGCTCTCAGGCCCCACCCCATGGAGGGAGAACCGCTCCCGAATTTCATCAAACAGCCGGCCCGACGCCACGGGGTCCAGCTCTTCAAGGCTTTTACCAAGTTTACCCAGCAACGTGAACATTTTTTCAGGGCCAGAGGCCTGATGCATGGGGTCCCACGGTTCTTCCCCGGACTCCAGGCCGGTCAGGAGATCGTGGGAGGACTCGGCTGCCTCACGCAGCGACTCCTCAAGGAAGAAGAGAAGCTCTCCACATCGCTCCGTATCGCGATCCGCGGCGGCCTCTTTCATGGACTCCGCCCAGGTGGCCACGTGAACGGCGCTGACCCTTCCGGCATCTTCCATGAGCCCCTGCAATCCGGCCGCCATCTCATCGAAAGCATGGGCCTCAAGGTACTGCTTCAACAGGGCGCCTGTCTCTCCATGGGTTTCAAGGAAGCCGGCCAGCATGTCGCCGTAGCGTCCCCACTGCCCCTCGGTCTGCTCCAGGCCCCGGGAGACGTTGATGCCAGAGAGCATGTACTGGGTTTCCACGGATTCGGAGACGGTATCATGGCGACCGTCGGCAAGGGGGAAGGTCCCTCCGAAGCGGTTGATATTTCGCCGGATGGCCGCAAACAGTTCATTGCGGTCGATGGGCTTGGGTACGTAATCGTTCATCCCTGCAGCCAGGCAGCGTTCACGGTCTCCGTACATGGCATGGGCGGTCATGGCAATGATGGGCAGGTCCTCTTTGTGCAGCTTTTTGCGTATCTGCCGGGAGGCCTCCAGGCCGTCCATCTCCGGCATCTGAACATCCATGAGCACCGCATCGAAATCGCTGTTCGCCCGGAGGAGGTTCACGGCCTCCAGACCGTTTTCCGCCGTTGTGACGGAAATACCGGCGGACTTCAAAATCTCCATGGCCACCATCTGGTTGATGGCGTTGTCCTCCACAAGAAGCACGCTCAGCTCGGAAAACTCGTTGTCCGTAAGGAGCCCCCGCCCCACATGGGATTGCCGTACGGCCTTGAACCCGAACAGCTCCATGATGGTATCAAAGAGAATGGACTGCTTGATGGGCTTCATCAAAAACCCGTCGGCCCCGGCCTCCCTGGCCCGGTCCGCTTCCCGGTCCCTTCCGTACGCGCTGATACAGATCACCGACGGGGTATTGTCTGCTGACTCCTCTTTGATGCGGGCCACGGCCTCGATCCCGTCCATGGCCGGCAGGTGGATGTCCATGATGATCAGGGCAAAGGGATCCTTGTCTCGGCTGCGCCGGTAGAGGGTCAAGGCCGACTCTGCGGACGCGGCGATCTCCGTGCGGCACCCGAAGGTCGCCATGTATCGTTTGAGGATCATGAGGGTGGAAGGGTTGTCGTCCACCACCAGGACCTTGCTGCCCTGAAGGTTCGGGGGAAGGGCCATCTCCGGGCCTTTGCATGCATCGGGCAGAAGCCTGGCCTCCATGGTGAAACAAAAGGTGCTCCCCTTTCCGGGCTCGCTCTCCACCCAGATGTCGCCGCCCAGCATGTTGACGATTTTCCGGCAGATGGCAAGGCCCAGGCCGGTGCCCCCGTATTTACGCGTGGTGGAACCGTCCGCCTGGGCAAAGGCGTCGAAGAGGGTTCCGGTTTTGTCGGCATCAATACCGATCCCCGTATCCCGCACCGAAAACTGGAGCTTGGTGGCCTTGGCGTCGATGTACTGGGTTCGAACGGCCAGGCAGATCTCTCCGCGGTTGGTGAACTTGAAGGCGTTGGCAGTGAGATTGGCCAGGACCTGGCGGAGGCGCAAGGGATCGGAGATCACTTTTCTGGGGACGTCATCGGCGATGTCGATGATCAGCTCCAGGTCCTTGTCCATGGTCTTTTCAAGGAACATGTCCGCCACCTCTTCAACGACGTCCCGAAGGGACATAGGGATGGTCTCCAGGTCGAGCTTTCCCGCATCGATCTTGGAAAAATCCAGGATGTCGTTGATCAGCTCCAGAAGGGACCGAGAGGAGGACCGGACGATGTTGATGTACTCCTTCTGCTTAGACGAAAGCTCGGTGCCGAGGACAAGGTCGCACATGCCGATGATGGCGTTCATGGGCGTCCGTATCTCATGGCTCATGTTGGCCAGGAACTGGCTTTTGGCGTGGCCCGATGCGTCGGCAGCCTCCTTGGCGATCTTGAGCTGCCTGTTGGCCTCCATCAGTTCAGCGGTTCGCTCCTCCACCCGACGTTCCAGCTGATCATGGGCGTCCTTCAGAGCCCGTTCCGCCTGCTTGCGAAGGGAGATGTCGATGACAGAGGCCACGCTCCGACCGGACAGGGGATCGTAGTTCACCTCCGAAAAAACGTCGATGACCTCACCGTCTTTTCGGACAAGTCGGAACTCATATTCACGCGGCGGTTCCTGGCCGTTTTGCACCCGTTGCTTGTGCTCGCTGCGCATGCGTTCCAGGTCCCCGGATTCCACAAACTCGATCCACCGAACCTTCCCTTCAATCTCGTGGCGCTTGAACCCCGTGATCTTTTCAAACCGCGCGTTGGCCTGGGAGAATCGCAGCTCCTCAACAATGATGGCCCCACCCCCGGTGTTTTGAAAAATGCTCCGGTATTTGTGCTCACTCTGGGCCAAGGCCTCGGTGCGGCGAATGGTCTCACGGCGGAAAATTTCGATGCGGAAGATCGTCCTGAGCGTACCAGACAATGGCCATGCAGAACAGCAGAAGAAAAGGTTCGGTGGGATGGAACCGACCCAGGGCAAATCGAAGCCCCATGGTCAACGGGGCCATGACCAGGGTGGAGGCCGCCAGGAGTTTGAAGGCCCGGATGCCGTATTGAATGGCGTTGCCCACGATGACAATGACCGCATAGAGCATCAAAGGCGGCGGCAGGGTAGGATCGTAGAGCCAGACGACCCAGGCCAGCCCCAGGTCCGCAACCATGGTGGCACGAATCAGCGACCAGTCGGCCCGTCGACGGCGCAGCAGAACAAACAAAAAGCCCTGGACGGCCACATAACCCAGGGCCACCATCAGGGCAAAGAGAGGAGAGATCAAGGCCGGGGGAGAAACCACAACCCCGTATACGGCCCAGAAAAGCAGGAGGGAGCCACGAATGACATACTGGAGCACCGGAACGGGTCTTTTGCGCCCCCATTGGGTCACGGAAGGGTCGAGGTCGTTGTGTTTTCTATGCATGCCGTCAGCCGGGCCCCGGATTTGGGCCGATACGGCCCGTTAACATTGTTTACCCATACTAACACAAAAATAGTCAAATTTTCAAAAAAAACTCGGCATTATCCAGTTTCTCCCCGTTGTCAAAACGACAACACCCCAAAAGCGGAACATATCCCTTACCCAGGAAAAGCATATCGCTTGAGTCAAAGCATGCCATATCTACCTTTTCTTTTTCCGTCATGTCGAACACTTGCGGACGCACCGCCATCAGAAAACGGCGTCCCCCGGCCGCATGGCTACCCGAAACCCCAGGTTGCTGTACCGAAGGCCCTCCTGAACGATCCGCCGATAATCCAGGGTGCATTTATCCGGCCCCTGGTTCCAGCTGCCGCCACGAATCACCTTTCCCCGTGCCCCCATGTCTCTGTCCTTGAAACAACCCACCGCATCACGGCACCACTCCTGGACATTGCCGCACATGTCGTAAAGCCCGTTGGCGTTGGGGCTCTTCTCCGCCACAGGGTGGGTGGTGAATTCACTGTTTCCCAGATGCCAGCCCAGGCTGTCCATGGAATCGCCCCCCGCGTACCGGGCATGGTCATCGCCTCCCCGGGCGGCAAAAAGCCACTCCCCTTCGGTGGGGATGAAAAAATGGCGCTCCCCCCTGTAGGCATCGGTGAGGCGCTTGCAGAATGCGTCGACGTCCTTCCAGGAGACCATCTCCACAGGTTGGTCGGGCCGCCGCGGAAAATGGGAAGGGTCCGTGCCCATGACCCGGCGCCACTGGGCCTGGGTCACCGGATGGATCCCCAGGTAAAAGCCGGGGATCTCTTCGGACCAGTGGTGCCTGGTGTCCCGAAGGGCCAGGGTGCCGCTCGGGATCCAGTTCATGGTCAGGGACGTGGCCTGCTCCACCCACACCTCGGGGACCACGGGGGTAACCGAGGGCACCGAAGGTGAAGTCTGTCTCTTCTCCGGCGCCTCGGGCGTCACGGCCTCCGGCGTATGGTGCCCCTGGGGCGCGCCCTTCAGCAGTTCCCCCACCTCGGCAAAGGATGCGGGCCGATCGTCCCGCTCAAAGGCAAGGCACCGCATGACGGTATCCATCAGGATCTGGGGAAGGTCTTTTCTGGAAAAGGTCACGCCCTCCTCCTGCACCTTGCCCACCCGGTCGATGAAATCCGCCTCTTCAAAGGGGAGATGCCCCTCGCAAAGGTAATAGATCACCAGGCCCAGGGAGTAGACCCCGGAGAGCACATCCGGTTTCTCCCCCCGCAGGATCAACTCGGGGGCCGACCAATTGGGGGTAAACTGGGCACCGCCAAGGGCAGAAGAGACGGAGCTGACTCGTTTGAGGCCTCCCAGGTCGCCCATGAGCAATCGCCCGGTGTCGTCCACAAGAATATTGGAGGGTTTGAAATCGGTGAGGAGAAAAGTCTCTCCGCTGGCGCGGCTCAACCGATCCATCATGGAGGCAAGGGCTTCGGCATAATCCGAGACGGCCTCCGCAGACAGGGGGTGCTCACGAAGCACAAGGTCCTGGAGGTTCTCCCGGCACAGGGTCATGAGAATCACCAGAAAGGCCTGGGCATAACCGCTTGCGATACGCTTGTCCACAAGGTGAAAGTCGTGGATGGTCACCACGTCCGGGCCCTTGACTTTTTCGTAGTAGCTGCAAACGGCATGAAAATCGCGGGAAACCTTGGAATCGAGATCGGTATCGTTCCGGAACAGGATGGAGCGCTCCACGTGGATGGGAACCACCTTGACGGCCCGTTCCTTGAACCTGTCCCTTGCATGGTAAACGGAACCGTGGATGCCCTGCCCCAATTCGCCGACAATCTCATAGGTAGGGAGGCATTTTTCTATCACCTCCTTCATGTTATCGATCATGGCGCCCCCGCCGGTTCATCCTCAATGGTCCTGTCTCCCTGACTCCGCCCCGAAACGACATCATTCAACCACCCGGGCGATAATAAAGGTGGTGTTGTCCTTTAACGTCTTGCGCTTGAGCTCCACGCTCAGCCTTGCGACACCGGTGATGGGACTAGGCCCCAGGACCGTCTCCATGGCCGGGTCTTCAATCAAATCGGTGACCCCGTCGCTGCAGAGGATATAGGTGTCGTCCGGCCTGACATCCAGCGCCGTGTAATGCACCTTAGTATGGCCCCAGAGTTCGCTGAAGGCCGACCCTACACCAAAACTGACGACATTGCGATAAGGATGCGAAAAAGCCTCGGCTTCCGTAACGGCACCTTTATCAACGAGGCTCTGCACGTAAGAGTGATCGTGGGAGCATCGCCGAAGTTCACCGTCCCGCATCAGATAGACCCTGCTGTCCCCTGCATTGAATACCACGGCCTGCTCCGGGGTGAGTATCACCCCTGCGATGGTGGTGCCGCTGTTGATGGGAAGTTCCCCTTCGGCGGCGGTCTGGATCATGTTCAACAGAACATCGAGCCCTTCTGCCGACAGGGTGTCGTGGCTCAGTGACCGGTTGAATTCATCCAGGACAAACCGGCTGCAGACATCTCCGGCCGCATGGCCTCCCATGCCGTCGCAGACGCAGAGGCTCACATAGGCGCCCTCCTCCTCGGTCTCAAGGTCGAGGCTGGGCTGCTGATACACACGGGTTCCCACGAGCACCGCATCTTCCTGGTTGCCCCTGGGGCCGATGTCCATCACGGTTCGGACCTCCATCTTCACCCGGTTGTTCAATCGGCTCTCCCGACTCATCCAAAGGTCCTTTCCTTCAGCCCGGTCCAAGCCCCGCTGGATCGGTTGGTTTTTACCCTTCCCGCCTTGAAATACCGGGATGCTCAACCCCCACCGTTTTTGATGGAATTTTAAACGGAGATATGCCACTATGGCGCCAAACGGACAGCAACCAGCCAGGACTCACGCGACGGGTTTGCGAGCAAGGCGATACCCCGAGAATTGCAGGTTGGCTTTATATATAAGATCAACATGGGAAATGTGGCAAGAACTATTATGAACGAAGAAAACACAGCCGATATCTACAAAAGCCGGACCCAGATAAAGAAGGAGTCCGAGGAGCTTCAGAAACTCGGAGAACGTCTCATCAAACTCACTCCTGGCCAGCTGAAACACGTCGACATTCCCGACGAGCTGAGGAAAGCCGTTGAAGATGCGCGACACATCTCCGCACGCAAAGCGGCCCACCGCAACCGCCAGTTCATCGGAGCCCTCATGCGTGAGTGCGACCCCGAGCCAGTCCGGGAAGCACTGGACAAGCTGGAGGCAGGCCTCACGCTCTCAGGCAACACCGCCCCTGAGCCCGCGAAAGAGACGCCCTGGGTGGAGGCCATCCTTGAAAGCGACGGCGCCATCGAGGACTTCCTGGAAAAATTCCCCTCGGCCGACCGCCAGCGCCTCCGAATGCTGAGGAGAAATGCCATCAAAAAACAGGACAGCGCACCCCGGGGAAAAGAGTTCAAGGCCCTGGCGGCATGTATCCGTGACACCCTCTCGGCATCCTGAGCCTGACCCGTCAAACACCACGCGTTTTCCTTAAGAGAACACCACCCCGCAGCCGCCCCCTAATAACTTAATATGTGAGCATATCCTAAACCATATGCTCACATGTCAATTCCTCTCTTCAAATTGCTCCCATAGCGAAAACAACGCCACTCTTAAAAAATCTATTGTAAACATCTTGTCTTCGTGGTTATTTAAGAGTAATTATTTTATTACCTATGCATCACAAGACATAGGCATTCTTCACAACCCTGACCACCATACTCACCCCAACGTGTGACCCTTGAATGATGTAGATTTTTAAAAGGAGATTTGGTTTTGGTTACTGGAAAAGTAAAATGGTTCAGCGACAAGAAAGGATTTGGATTCATTGAATTAGACGGCGGCTCAGACGTCTTTGTTCACTTCACCGAGATCACCATGGAAGGCTTCAAAACACTGACCGAGGGAGACCTCGTCAATTTTGAAATCATAGAGACCGACAAGGGCCCGAGTGCCCGCAATGTGGTCAAAGCCTGACACTCCCCCTTCTGAAAAAATCACCCAACCAGCCAGGCATCAGGCTTCCGACGCCGCACCGTCATCAGCTCCCCCCGCCGAACAGGCAGAAGCGCCTTTGCCCCTTAAAAAAAACCACGCCAGCTGCGGGCACCAGCATGGCCAGGTCACGAAAGACCGTCCCCCAACCCGTGGTTTCCTCCCCACCGGAGCCGAAACACCCGCAATCAAAGGTATAGCCCCGGGCAATGTTGGCCACAAGGGCCACCAGAAACATCAGGAGCAGCCCTGAAATCACCCCGGCCGATGAGACGGGCCACACCCCGGCAAGGAGCGTGCCCCCCGCCAGCACCTCAATCCAGGGCAACACGATGGCCGTGATGTTCACCAGCTCCCCCGGAAGAATCCCGTAGCCGAAAACGGTCTTGGCAAATCCGTAAGGGTCCGCAATCTTCTGCGCCCCGGCGTAAATAAACAGCCCCCCAAGCACCCACCGGCACAGAAGCTCTGCCATCGCCAGAAAGGCGGCTCTCCGCCCCGAGGTTTCAGTCATGCCCGTCATCGCCCCTCCTCCACCGGCAAACCGGCCGCCGACCAGGCCGGCAGCCCGTCGGCAAATATGCGCACATCCGTGTAGCCCAGCTCCCTCAACATCGTTGCCAGCCGGTGGCTCTCATCACACAGCCGCCCCGAGCAGTAGGTAACAAGCCGGGTCTCGAAGGGATACGCATCGATAAAATCAAACAACAGGGCATCGAACTCATACACGGAAAGGGTGACCGCGCCCTTGATATGCCCCTCCAGATAACTCTCCGTGTTCCGGGCATCCACAAAGACAACCCCATCGTCCCAGAGCCCGCGGGCTTCATCCACGGTCTGTACAATAAGCTCCTCTTCGTCTGATTCCGGTGCGGGGGTCACCACCCCCTCCTCGGCGTTCCACTGCCCCACAAGGGGAATACCGTCAGGGGCAAAGGCGTTCCACACCAGGGCAACGCCGGTTGAAGCAACCAGCAGCACCACCATTCGAATCAGGTACTTCATGGTGTCTCGCCTCCCCGGGCGGCTTGGGCCAGCCCCACCCACTCATCCTTCAACCGGAAGAGCCGGGCCTTCTTGGCTTCGGTCACGCGGACCTGGGCCGTTTTCAGTCCGCGCGCCACCTCCTCGTCATCGGGGAATCGACAGAGAAGAAGCGCGTAGGCATCGCGCGCTTCCGTCACATGCCCCTGTGCCAGGTAGAGATCGGCCAGGGTCCGCGTCATCACTGGTTCGCTCACTCTGCAGCATCCTTTCCGTGAAATTTCACGACAATTTCATCTTCCGCCACCATGCCCAGCTCTTTTCGTGCGATGAACTCCAGGTACGCCGGGTCATGGTTCAGGCGCCTGATCTCCTTTTCCAGGTTGCGGTTCTCTTCGGCGATGCTCCGGTTCTCGGCCCGCCGGTCCGCAAGCTCCTTTTGCCTCTCGTTGAGATCGAGAAAGCCCCACTGCATAAACACCAGGGGAACCAGCAGCGCGATCAGCACCAGCGCAAGCCCACCGCAGACAATCTTTTCCCTGCCTCCCACTAACGCCCCCTTTTCCTGTTGATGATCTGTTGAACCGTCAGCAACTCCGGACTCTTAAGCAAACGGGCCGCTCCGAAGTAGACGCCAACCCCGGCCACAACCCCGAAGGCCGTTGAGACAGCCGCCGAAACAAAGGTGTAGCCCCCGTCGGGCGCCAGCCACACGAGCCCCTGCCACACAACACCGCCCATGATCAGGGAGGCCACGCCGCTCCGGGCCACCGATACCAGGATGGATCCATAGTCTAATTGAACCATTCCCCGTTTGACCAGCAGAAACACCAGAAGGAGAAAATTGGCCATGGATGACAGAGAGACGGCAAGGGCCAGACCGCGATGGGCCATGGGCCCCATGAGCAGGCAGCTCAGGGCGATATTCATGGCAATGGCCGCAACAGCTACCTGAACCGGGGTGCGGGTATCTTTGAATGCATAGTAAAGGGGAACCGTCACCCGCACGCAGGAGATGGCCCAGAGCCCCACCGCATAATAGAGCAGGGCATCGGCCGTCAGGGCAACAGCCGCAGCGTCAAAGGCCCCCCGACCGAAGAGAAGGGCGATGAGGGGATGCCTCAGCACCACCAGCCCCGCCGTGGCGGGAAGGGTTATAAACAGGGTGAAACGCAACCCGAAGCTGAAGGTCTCGGCCACCCCGGCAAGATCCTTGTCAGCCATCTGGCGGGAGAGAGACGGAAGCACGGCCGTGCCGATGGAGATGGCAAAGACTCCCAGGGGAAACTGCACCAGGCGATCCGCATAATACAGGCCGGTGATGCTCCCCGTATCCAGAAGGGAGGCCAGCATGGTGCCGATGAACATGTTCACCTGATACACCGCAGCCCCGAAGACCGCAGGCAGCATCAGGCGCCCCACCGTGGCCAGGGCCGGATGCCACACGGGCCCCGGTTTAAACACTTGAAAGCCCCGTCGCCACAGGACCGGCACCTGCATCCCCAGCTGGAGAAGCCCCCCAAGGAGTACCCCCCAGGCCAAAAAAATCACGCGCGTCTCTCCGTCCGAAGTCACCACCCCGCCCACCACAAGGGAGGCGATCATGGCAAGGTTCAGGGCCACCGGAGCCAGGGCAGGAGCCGCAAAATGGCCCAGCACGTTAAGGATCCCCATACACAGGGCCACAAGACAGATAAACACCACATAAGGGAACATGATCCGGGACAGAAACACGGTGAGCTCAAACTTGGCGGGGTCTCCTTTAAAGCCTGCGGCAATGGCCGAGACGATCCAGGGGGACGCCAGCACGCCGATCACCGCCACCACCGCCAGAATCAGGGAGAGCAGGCGCAGGGCGGCCCCGGCCATGCGATAGGCCTCCTGGCGGCCGTCCCGGCTCAGGGTCTCGGTAAACACCGGGACAAAGGAGATGCTCAACGAGCCCTCGGCAAACAGGCGCCTCAGCATATTGGGTATGCGAAACGCGGCGATGAAAGCATCGGCCAGGGGGCCCGCCCCGAAATAGTAAGCGGTCACCATATCCCTGACATACCCGAAAACCCGGCTGAGCAGCGTGGCGCTCCCGACAATACCCGCAGCCCGGGTAACCTTTCCTTTTTCCGACATACGTTCCGATCCGGTTTGAAATAAGCGTAAGAGAGAAACATCCTGTGACAGGTCGCGGGGACCCTGACCTATCATTTAGTCCAAACCCCCTTGCCATGGCAACCCCTATAAAGCGCCCGTAAGCCGCCCATCAGCCACTTTTTCCCTTGACACCCCCCATCAAACACTATAATTTTACCAAGTTAAATCACTGTCGGTTCCGTAACCCATGGACAGGAAAGGACATTCCTCCCTTTCCACCCCGTGCGCACATGGTGACGAACAGGTTTGCGGAGGCGTTTTTGCGAGGCGTTCTCCCAATAATCGCCTGATTTGTCGCGGTACCGTATAAAACACACAATCTTTTCAGGTGGCATTTCAATCCACGGTGCGCTTACCGCCGGGCCGGCAACATGCGTTGCAGGCACACCGGACAAAGGGTAGGCACGCGGCAAACCGGTACGGAATGAAACATCACCGTAAAAAAATTTTCGACGATAAAAGGAGTTAAGTCCTTGGCTAATCACAAATCGGCAAAAAAACGAGCTATCCAGAACGAAAAAAAGCGCATCCGCAACATGGCGGTCAAAACCCGCATGAAGAACGCCATTAAGGCCGTTCGTTCCGCAGAAGCCGAAAAGGCAGAGAACATGACGGACGTCCTCAACAAGGCAAAATCAGTGATTGATGTCGCCGCCAAGAAAGGCGTCATTCATAACAACACTGCCGCACGCAAGATCTCCCGCCTGACCAAGCTCATCAACGGCGCTCAAGCTTAAGACAGGCCAGTAGCCGATCCGGTTGCGAACCAAAGTCTTCACGCTTTACATAAAAAGGCCCTCCGGTAGCACTCGCGAGATACCGGAAGGCCTTTTTTTATTTCCCAAAGACCAACCTGCTCGATCCGTCCCTGGGGGTCACCCTCTTCCCAAAGCCTTCTCACAACAAGAAGCCACAAAAAAAAGCCTCCGGCATGGCTGCCGGAGACCGTTTTTTTTGTTTCAGCGCATCGCCATCCCTTAGAACCTCTGGGTCAATCCTGCCCAGACATTCTCCGCAAGATCTTCCGCCGCCTCGTCAAGGGCCGCGTTGCGGGAGGATGTGGAGTCCGACCCGGGGGTGACGCTGTACGTTTCCGTCCCCGTCACCGACGCCCGCTGCCAGATCACCGCGCCGTCCTCATCGGCAAGCCTGAAGGACGCCGTGATCGTCACGCGCTCTTCAGTGCCGTCCCCGTCGCTGTTTCGGGTGATGGTGGATGTGGAGACCGCTCGAATCTCCCCGGTGAGGGAGCCGGATCGCCCAGTACACCCCACAGCAGCATCCGCCCCTGCGGAAATGGCCTCGGAGACCACAGCGCTTGCCACCATGGGACCAAGGCGAACATCTGCCGACCGGTTCTCCGGAACCGCCACGCACAGACCGCTCACCCCGCCCGGAAGGGTCCCCCTCCCGGTAAGTTGATAGCCGCACCCCGTCACAGCAACAGCCGCCAGCAGAGCCACAGCCACCGTTTTCCATGCAAAAACCCGTTTCATGGACACTCCCTTCTACTTCTGATGCGGCCGCCCGTCCCCACAGGGAAAGGACGGCCGCCAAGGATTAAACCACAATGTTGACAAGCTTGCCCGGAACCACGATCACCTTGCGGACCTCTTTGCCCTCGATGAACTTTTTCACCGCCGCATCAGAAAGGGCCAGCTCCTGGACCTCATCCTTTGAGGCACCTGCGGACACCTGGAACTTACTCCTCAGCTTGCCGTTAACCTGCACCACGATGAGCACCTCGTCGGAGACAAGGGCATCCTCTCGGTATTCGGGCCAGGGCTGATCCATGAGGAGCCCCTGGCCGGACAATTTCGTCCAGAGCTCTTCGGTGACATGGGGCGACACGGGGTTGAGAAGAAGAATAACGGTCTCCGCCGCCCGCTTCATCACATCCTGCCTCAGGGACGCGTCGCCGTCTACGGCATACATGCTGTTCACAAGCTCCATCACCGCGCTGATGGCGGTGTTGAAGTGGAACTTGCCTTCCACGTCATCCGTCACCTTCTTGATGGTGGCGTTGATCTTGGTGTAAAGCTCCCGGCTCTTGCCGGAAAGATCGGCAGCAGGACCATGGTAGGCCTCAACACCGGCAAAGGCCTCCTGCTTGCCCGTAATGATGCGCCACACGCGCCCGATGAACTTAAAGCACCCTTCAACGCTCTCGTCATTCCACTCCAGGTCCTTTTCAGGAGGAGCAGCAAAAAGACAGAAGAGACGGGTTGTGTCCGCGCCGTAGCGATTGAGGAGCACATTGGGGTCGATGACGTTTTTCTTGGACTTGGACATCTTGATGACCCGCCCCACCTCCACGGGAGACCCGCAGAGTTTACACACGACACTTCCGTCTTCAGCCTTCTCGGTATCCGTGGGGAACACCCACTTGTGGTTGGGGCACGACAGGGTCTCTTTGGTCACCATGCCCTGGGTCAGGAGCCGTGTAAAGGGCTCGGAGAACTCAACGAGCCCGAGATCACGTATCACCCGGGTGAAGTAACGGGAGTAGAGCAGGTGAAGGATGGCATGCTCCACGCCGCCGATGTACTGATCCACGGGCATCCAGTAGGCCACCTTCTCCTTGTCCACCATGCCCTCGGTGTACTCGGGGCAGCAGTAGCGGGCAAAGTACCAGGAGGACTCCACAAAGGTGTCCATGGTGTCGGTGTCGCGCCGCGCTTCGGTGTTGCCGCACCTGGGACAGGTCACCTTATTGAAATAGTCGAGGGTCCCCAGGGGAGAGCCTCCGGACTCCAGAAGCTGGGCGTCCTCGGGCAGCACGATGGGAAGGTCCGACTCAGGAACCGGTACCGCACCGCAGCTGTCGCAGTGGATCATGGGAATGGGCGTTCCCCAGTACCGCTGGCGGGACACACCCCAGTCCCTCAGGCGGAACGAAACAGTCTTCTTCCCGATGCCCCGCTCCTCCAGGGAGTTGGTGATGGCCTCTTTGGCTTCTGTATTGGCCATGCCGTCGAACTCGCCGGAATTCACCATCACGCCGGCACCCGTATAGGCCTCTTCCATGGTAGCGCCGTCAAGAGCCTCCCCTTCGGGGCTCACCACAACCTTCACCTCCAGGCCGTATTTGCGGGCAAAGTCGAAGTCACGCTGGTCGTGGGCCGGAACCGACATTACCGCCCCGGTGCCGTACTCCATCAGAGCAAAGTTGGCGGCATAAATGGGCATCTTGTACCCGGTAAGGGGGTTGATGCAGTAAGCACCGGTGAAGACCCCCTCTTTCTCGTAGTTCTCAAGGGCCTTGCTGGAGCGCTCCTGCTTGAGGATGCGGTCCACAAAGGATGCCACAGCCTCTTCCTGCTCCGTGCCCCTGGAAAGGGCCGCCACCATGGGATGCTCCGGCGCCAGACACATAAAGGTGGCACCGAAAAGGGTATCCGGGCGCGTGGTAAAGACCGAGAGGGGCTCTTTGGCCCCTTCCACCTCAAAGGTCACCTCCGAGCCCACGCTCTTGCCGATCCAGTTCTTCTGCATGGTGGTGACGCTGTCCGGCCAGCCGTCGAGCTTGTCGCAGTGAACCAGGAGATCCTCTGCGTAGTCGGTGATCCGGAAAAACCACTGCCAGAGCTTTTTCTGCTGCACGTTTTCCCCGCAGCGCCAGCAGCAGTCGTTTTCCACCTGCTCATTGGCCAGTACCGTGTGGCAGGACTCACACCAGTTGACGTACGACTCCTTGCGGTATGCCATCCCCTTTTCGACCATCTTGATAAAGAGCCACTGCTCCCACCGGTAATACTCCGGGGTGCAGGTGGCGATCTCTCGGTCCCAGTCGTAGCTGAGCCCGATGCGCTTCAGCTGGCTGCGCATGGTGTCGATGTTGGCATAGGTCCACGCGGCGGGGTGGGTGTTGTTGTCGATGGCGGCGTTCTCCGCAGGCATGCCGAAGGCATCCCATCCCATGGGGTGGAGCACGTTGAAGCCCCGCATTTTTTTGTACCGGGCCACCACGTCGCCGATGGTGTAGTTCCGGACATGCCCCATGTGGATATTGCCCGACGGGTATGGAAACATCTCCAGCAGGTAATACTTTTCTTTTTCAGGATCCTCGACCACCCGAAACGAGCCTTCGTCGGCCCAACGCTGCTGCCATTTGGACTCAATCGAGTCCGGGAGATACTTATCTTCCATTATATTTCAAACCTCCAGAGTGCGTGTGATATTGCAAGTGGATTCAGAGTCGTGGGCGCAAGGTTCCCAACAAACGCAAATGCGCCAAACAAATTTAAATGCCATAATCATAGATAAATGGCAAGCAAAAGGCCTGCCACGCAGCCCGTTGGCCCCCGTCCAGCCGGGAAAAACCGGGCCCCCCGCCCCCTGTGCCCCGGGAGGTTTAATATTGACTTGCCTCCGACAATCCCCTATTTAATGAGAACAAACATGAACGCTGCATATGGGACAACCAACCGGCGGGCACATGGCGAGGGCCATGGTGCATACAGCTCCCCGGCCCTGTGCAGCGATCGATGGCAGTGAAAAGAACACCGGGCTTCGAAACGGTCGAAGCCCCTTATTGCAGGGCGGCGCCCATCAAAGCCATGGAGCCGGCCATTCATCAATTTCGCGTCTTTTCACAAAATCATGATGCCTCCGTCTTGAGTCACGACCCGACACCGCGGGCAACGCACCCGTGCTGAGAGAGGTCGAGAAAGCCGCTTCGCAGGCCATCATACAAATCACAACCACCGGATCAGAAGCATCCCCGGAGAGGCAGCTGCCCACCGTTTCGTTTTTTGGTTTGCATACGACCAAAAACCCACCCGAGTCAGCGGTAACGAGCTCCGGCACGATGTTGCTACCCGCTGCAGACCCATCCCGCATATTCCACCACCAGGCGCAATGGAGGAGACGATAACGGGTTGGAGGCTGTCAGCTGCTTCAAGGGCCACTATGCTTGGCAAACTTGCCGCGCACCCACATTCCCATCGCAGAGCCCTGCCGGGTACCGCTCCTTCTTCAGATCCCTATCTCACGTTCGCTAAGGACAACACATTACTATGACAAGTAAAATCCTCATCAACTCGGTTGACCCGGAAGAGTGCCGGATCGCCAAAGTCACCAATTCGCGCCTTGAAGAGTTTCACCTGGAGACCACCTCGCGCGAGAGCATCCAGGGCAACATCTACAAGGCCGTGGTCACACGCGTTGAACCAAGCCTTCAGGCCGTCTTCGTTGATTTCGGCAGCGAAAAAAACGGTTTTCTCCAAAAGCAGGAGATCCACAACTCGTACTTCCAGCAGACCGGTGAACACGAAAAAAACCTCACCCGGCTCATCAAGCGCGGCCAGGAGCTCATCGTCCAGGTGACCAAGAACCCCATCATGAACAAAGGGGCCATGCTCACCACCTTCATCTCCCTGCCCGGCCGCCACGCCGTACTCATGCCCGGAAGCAGCAACCGGGGCGTCTCCCGCCAGATTGAAGACGAAAAAGAGCGCAACCGCTTAAAAGAGATCATCGGCAAGCTCAAGCTGGCCGACGGCTACGGACTCATCGTCCGCACCGCCGGGGAAAACTGCAACAAGACCATGATCTCCAAGGATGTCACCTACCTCACCAAGGTATGGAAAGACCTGAACAAACAGGCAGCCAACACCCCCGGCCCGTCCCTGCTCTTCAAAGAGAAGAACCTGGCCGTGCGGGCCATCCGGGACTACCTCACCGACGATGTGTCCGAAATCCTGGTGGACAACCCGGATGCTTTCAAGGAGATCAAGGAGTTCATTCGCCTCATCGCCCCCAAGCACGTAAAGCTGACCCGGCTTTACACCGGCGACAAACCCATCTTCACCAAGCACCAGCTTGAAAACCAGATCGCCTCCATTTTCGAGAGCCGCGTCTCCCTGAACTCCGGCGGATCCATTGTCATCGATCAGACCGAGGCCCTGGTGGCCATCGACGTCAACTCCGGCAAAGGCACCCAGAAGAAAAACATCGAGCAGACCGCCCTGATGACCAACCTGGAAGCCGCCGAAGAGGTGGCCCGCCAGCTCAGGCTGCGCGACCTGGGCGGCCTCATCGTCATCGACTTCATCGACATGAAGGAGCCTAAAAACAGGGGCGCAGTGGAAGCCAAGCTCAAGGAGAACCTGAAGTCGGACAAGGCCCGCACCAAGGTGGGGCGCATTTCGCGGTTCGGCCTCCTGGAGATGTCCCGCCAGCGCATCCGCCCCTCCATTGAATTCGGGAGCATGGTCCCCTGCCAGCACTGCAAGGGAAAGGGCATGATCCTCTCCACGGAGACCGTGGCCCTGGCCTTCCTGCGAAAGCTGAGCCTGGAGACCCTGAAGGACGGCATCACCACCGCCAAGGGCTACGTGCCCCCGGACGTGGCCGTCTACCTCCTCAACAAAAAGCGTGCGGAGATCCTCGACATCGAGATCAAACGCAGCATTTCCATCGCCATTGAGGGCAACGCGTCCATGGTCCATGGAGACAGCCGGATCATCTGCGAATAACCCCGCAGGAAAGCGATCCGTTGCAGCACCGACCGAAAAAGAAGCAACCGCGGCCCCCTTCGGCTCACACCGAGGGGCCGTCGCGGGCCGCCCCACAGCCCATTTGTGTTGACACCCGAGGCTCTTTTACTGTATCTGTTGGGCAGTTTGCGCAGGGCCGGACACGCGGTTTATCGTGCTGATTTATTGATACCGCCGCACCCGTTGCCCCCCTTTTCGGTCACCGAAGACAACGACCGTTCTAGATAAGAAATTGACTGCATGTCCTGACGATGCAGACATGCACAGGGCTTTTTCACAAAGCCGTCATACACAAACCCCTTTGATCCATATAAAGGAGTATCATGTTCACCAGCACCGCATACGCCATGGGAACCCAGGGCGCCGCCGGAGGGCAGCAGGGAGGCTTTGCCGCCTTTGTTCCCCTTATTTTGATGTTCGTCATTTTTTATTTTCTCCTGATCCGTCCCCAGCAGAAAAAAGCCAAAGCGCACCAGGAGATGATCAACGCCGTTAAAAAAGGCGACAAAGTGGTCACTTCAGGCGGCATCCACGGCACCATCGTCAAGGTGGATGATGCAACGGTCACCCTTGAAATTGCCGAAAAGGTGAACATCAAGGTGATCCGGGCCAACATCAGCGTCAAGCTCTGATCCGCCCGCCGCGTTGATCCACGATTGCCCCCATAGCGAATAAAAAGCACATAAGGTGCCCTGAGCGCCTTGTGTGCTTTTATATTCTTTCTTGTTCGAACAGCTTTTACCAGAGTGAGCACCCAGGGGACAGTGACTCTTTCGTTGAAATCCGCTTAAAACCAGACCCTGACCTTGAGCATGTTTTCACGCGATCACCAACACCCATCGGGCTGAGAGGAAGCACCATTGAAGAATCTATCCTGGAGACTGATAGCGGTTCTTGTGGTTATCATCATGGCTGCCGTGTATATCCTTCCCACGGCAACCATGTACATTAAAGGGACGAGTGAGCCCGAGATATGGCCCCACAAAAAGATCAACCTGGGCCTCGACCTTCAGGGCGGTATGCACCTGGTTCTGGAAGTCCAGACCGAAAAGGCCGTTGAAAACGCCATGTCCCTGAAGATATCCGACATTCGCCAGGCCCTTCGCAAACACACCATGAAAAACAGGGGCGTCACCCTGGTGCCCCAGAGCACCAAGCTCCACGTCAAACTCCTCTCTGCAGATGACCTGACGGCCTTCAGGGGTATCATTGCCGACGATTTTCAAGACCTTACCATAAGCGGCACCTCCGAAAACGGCAGCATCACCCTGGTGACCCTGGCCATGAAAGCCGACGAAGCCGAGCGCGTCAGAAAATTCGCCGCGGACCAGGCCCTTGAGACCATCCGAAACCGTATTGACGAATTCGGGGTCAGCGAGCCCGACATTCGCAAGCAGGGTGACGATCGCATCCTTATCCAGCTTCCCGGGGTCACCGACACAAAAGCGGCCAAGGACCTCATCGGCAAGACAGCCATCCTTGAATTCCGCCTCGTGGATGAAAACGCGGATGTGCAGGCAGCCCTGACCTCCCATGCACCGGCAGGAAGCGAGCTGCTCAATCTGGTCCACAAGGACCCCGTCAGCGGTGTGGAATCATCCACTCCCATGCTGATCAAAAAGCGCGTCCTCCTCACCGGGGACTCCCTCACCGACGCCGGATCCTTTTCGACAACATGACCAACGAGCCCTACGTCTCCATTGAGTTCGACCGCAAAGGGGCACGTATCTTCGGCAAGATCACCGGCGCCAACATCAACAAGCGGCTGGCCATCGTTCTGGACGACACCGTCTACTCTGCCCCGGTTATCAGGGACCGAATTGCCGGCGGGCGCGCCCAGATTACCGGCGGGTTCACCATGGAAGAGGCTCGCGTCCTCTCCATCGCCCTGCGCGCAGGCGCCCTCCCCGCCCCCGTCAAGATCCTTGAAGAGCGAACCGTCGGTCCCACCCTGGGCGCCGACTCCATCCGCAAGGGGATCTGGTCCATGCTCATCGGGGGCCTGGCCGTCATCGTCTTCATGGTTGTTTATTACAAAGGTTCCGGCCTCATCGCAGACGTGGCCCTGATCCTCAACGTCCTGCTCATTGCAGCGGGGCTGGCCGCCTTTCAGGCGACCCTTACCTTGCCGGGCATCGCGGGCATTATCCTGACCATCGGCATGGCCGTGGACGCCAACGTGCTCATCTTTGAGAGGATACGAGAAGAGCTGAACCTCGGCCAGAGTCCCATGGCTGCCGTGGAGGCGGGCTTCGATAAGGCGACCCTCACCATTCTGGACGCCAACGTCACCACGCTCATCGCCGCCATGGTCCTCTTCCAGTTCGGCTCCGGACCGGTGAAAGGCTTTGCCGTCACCCTCGGCATCGGTATCCTCTCCAGTCTCACCCTGTGGTATCCAGACTGCTGTTTGATTCCATCTTGCAGAAGGCGAACGTGAAAACCCTGAGCATTTAGCCCTTAGTGAGGAGATATCCCAAATGCAGTTCATCAAAGAGACCAACATCAACTTCACCGGCGTCAAGAAGATCGCGTTCTGCGTCTCCCTGACCCTGATCGCCGTCAGCATCATCTCGCTGTTTATCCACAAAGGGCCGCGCTACGGCGTCGACTTCTCCGGCGGCAGCGCCGTGCAGGTCAAATTCACCGATACTGTGGACATCGCAGCCGTCAAAAAAGGCCTCAAGCCCGCCGGACTCGAAGGCGCTTCGGTTCAGCGTTTCGGCAGCGACAGCGACCATGAGTTCCAGATCCGGACCAAGCAGGCGTTCATGACGGACAGCAGCTTTGCCCCCAAGGTGAAGCAGGCCCTGGGCGAAAGCACCGGCGTGGAAGTCAAGGACCTGAGCCTCGATATGGTGGGCCCCCAAGTCAGCAAGGACCTGCGGCAAAAAGCCCTTCTGGCCATGTTCTACGCCCTTTTGTTCATCATCATCTATATCTCGGGCCGATTTGAACTGAAATGGGGCCTCTCCGGAGCCTTGGCCGCCATCCTGGGTGGCGTGGTCTACGGGGTAACCCAGCTTCAGTCCATCGCCTTTGTCAGTTCGAGCATGCCCTTTCTCATTGTCCTTGCCCTTGTGATCAGCATCATCTTCTGCTGGTACCTGGAGCTGAAGTACGCCATGGGGGCCATCATCGCCCTGGTCCACGACATCACCATCACGGTGGGGATCTTCTCGCTGCTCGACGTCGAGTTCACCCTGCCCATCGTGGCGGCACTCCTGACCATCATCGGCTACTCGCTCAACGACACCATCATCGTCTTTGACCGAATCCGTGAAAACGGGAAGAAGTACACCAAAAAGCCCCTGGACTTCATCATCAACCGCAGCGTCAACGAGACCCTGAGCCGCACCATCCTCACCTCGCTGACCACCCTGGTGGTGGTGGTGGCCCTGTATGTCCTGGGCGGCGGCGTCATCCATGATTTCGCCTTTGCCATGATCATCGGCGTTGTCACGGGAACGTACTCCTCCATCTATGTGGCCAGCCCCATTCTGCTGGCCTGGAAAACAGACGAGAACTGATCACCGACACCTCGCATCTCTTCCGCCGGCTGGGCCACCCAGCCGGCGGCACCTCCCCCTTCCCCTGCGGCGCTTTTTGCTTTGCATTCCACGACCCATTCTGGTAGCTTTTTCTGACATATTTTGTCCGCCTGCATCCCTGGGGCACCCCCCGCCAAAGAGATGCAGCAATCCGGCGCCGGGTGCTTTGTCGCACGCCGACCCGCCCCCCCACTTTTATTTGCACAGGAGTTTATACACGGATGATGAAGGCAACGGCCAAGAGACGAGACAGATTCCCCGGAAAATCCGCCGCAGCGGCAGTCATCATTGCCCTTCTTGTCGCCCCAGGGTGCAAAACGGTTCAGCACAGGCGCGACCCCGGAACAGCCACCCTGGCCCGCGAGCTGCAGGAGACCCGCCAGAAGATGAACGAGATGCATCACCGTCTCTCGGTCATGCAGTTCATGGTGGACAGCCACGAACGAGCCCTGGCCGATCTGGAAAGAACGTCGCCCCTGCCCGCAGAGCCCCCCATGGTGCCCATCGCCCCGGCCGAGCCCGCCGTCAAGGCACCTGCCATCACCGAGGAGTCCTCCACTCCTGCCATGGTGGCAGCTCCGGTGCCTGCCAAGACTAAAAAGTCCGATAAGGGCAACCTTGCCAGCCGAACCTACACCGACGCCTTTGCCGCCATGAAAGAGGGAAACCATGACAAGGCGCTCCTGCTTTTCCGGGAAGTTGCGGAAAAATGGCCCAATGACAACCTGGCCGACAACGCCATTTACTGGTCCGGTGAAATCCACTATACTGAGAGAAATTATTCGGCCGCCATCAGCTCGTTCCGGACACTCCTGAAAAAATACCCCAAAGGCAGTAAAGTCCCCGATGCCCTGCTCAAAACCGGGTACTCGTTCCTTGCATTAAATGACAAGGAATCCGCAAGAAAATACCTGAAGCGGGTGGTCATGGAGCACCCCTTCACCCCGTCGGGCGCCAAAGCGGAAAAAGCGCTCAATTCCCTGGACGATAACTAAGGGTTCACGCACCAAACACAACGCCCCCTTGTGACCCGGCCCGACGGCGCCGCCCTTTTTGGGTTCAAAGCGCCCGAGCCGGGCCACCGACGCTCCCCCCCGGCCCCGTCGCGTCACGCCCTGTTGGTGGCTGAGCCCCAACCACCGAACGATTCGGATCTTATAGCGATGAACCTTCTGCCCTGGTTCGCCCTCAAGGAAGTCCCCGGTGTCGGGAACCTGCTGTTCAAACGATTGATACAGGCCTTTGGAAGCCCCGAAACGGTCTTTGAAGCCGACGCGAAAAGCCTGGTTCGAGTGGATGGTATCTCCCATCGCCTTGCCGAGGCCATCCGCACCCACAGGCTCAGCGACCGTGCCCGTCGCAGCCATGACCGGGCCCGTGACGCAGGAATCACCCTCCTGCCCCTGACCCACGGGGACTATCCGCGACTTTTGGCGACCATTCACGATCCGCCACCCCTGCTCCAGATCTCGGGCCATTTAGACCCCGAGTCGGCCATGGTGGCCCTTGTGGGCTCTCGAAAAGCCACCTCCTACGGCCTTAACAATGCTTCGGACCTGGCAGGAGAACTCGCCGGTTCCGGGTTCACCGTGGTCAGCGGCCTGGCACGGGGCATCGACACGGCAGCCCACAAAGGCGCCCTTGCAGCACAGGGACACACCGTTGCCGTTCTGGGCTGCGGCCTGGGCAGGATCTACCCTCCGGAAAACAGGCGGCTGGCCGATGCCATTGCCCGCTCCGGTGCCCTGATCTCCGAATTTGATTACGACAGCTCACCCGAGGCCCACCATTTTCCCATGCGCAACCGCATCATCAGCGGCCTCAGCCTGGGAACCGTGGTGGTGGAAGCCTCCCTGAAAAGCGGCTCCCTTATCACCGCCCGCTGCGCGGCCGACCAGAACAGAGAAGTCTTTGCCGTTCCGGGCCACATTCGCGCCTCCCAGAGCGCCGGTACCCACCACCTCATTCGGGAGGGGGCTAAACTGGTGGCGTCGTCGGCAGATATAACGGAAGAATTCGCGGCCCACATCCACGCCGCCGAAAAAACAACGTCAACACACCGTGATCTCAGCCATTCCAAGCCGAATCAAAACCCGAAGAAACCGGACCTGTCGAAATTTTCTCTTGATCATGAGGAGATCTCTGTATTAAAGGTCCTTGACTTGTATCCGTCTCATATTGACGATATTTTACAAAATGTTCCCATGGGGGCGGGTCGCCTCTCCGCCGTGTTGTTGAGCCTCGAATTAAAAGGCGTGGTGGTACGATCCCCCGGAAAACTCTTTTCGCTGAAAGAGGAGAAATCGTGAGCAAACCCCTGGTTATCGTGGAGTCCCCCACCAAGGTGCGGACCCTCAAAAAATATATTGGAAAAACCTACAATGTTGCGGCCACCTCAGGTCACATCAAAGACCTGCCCCCCCGGGAGATGGGCATTGACATTGAAAAGGGGTTTAAGGCCAAGTATCTCCAGATCAAAGGCAAGTCCAAGGTCATCAAGGAACTCAAGGCCGCCGCGGAAAATGCCACCGAGATCTATCTCGCCCCTGACCCCGACCGCGAAGGAGAGGCCATTGCCTTCCACACGGCCGACATCCTCAAGGGAAAGGGTCGCACCTTTAAAAGGGTCCTCTTTCACGAGCTGACCAAGCGCGGCATCGAAGAGGCCTTAAATAACCCCACAGAGCTCAACTACAACCGCTACGACGCCCAGCAGGCCCGGCGTATCCTCGACCGGCTCGTGGGGTACCAGGTCTCCCCCCTGCTCTGGAAAAAGGTCCAGGGCGGGCTCAGCGCAGGGCGTTGTTCTCCGTTGCCGTTCAGCATCATCTGCGAACGCGAGCATGCCATCCACCGGTTTGAGCCCGAAGAGTACTGGAGCATTGCCGCCGAACTCAAAGGCCAGGCCGACAGCTCCTTCGTGGCCAAGCTGACCAAGGTGGACGGCAAAAAAGCCGAGATCAAAAACGGCGATACCGCCCACGCCATGGTGGACGAACTGCGGGACAATCCCTACAAGGTAGAGAAAATCACCCGCCGCACCAAAAAGCGGAATCCCCTGCCCCCCTTCACCACCAGTAAACTCCAGCAGGAGGCCATCAACCGCCTCCGCTTCTCTGCGCGTAAAACCATGAGCGTGGCCCAGCAGCTCTACGAAGGGGTGGAACTCGGCCCGGGCGAACCCGTTGGCCTCATCACCTACATGCGTACCGACTCCACGCGTATCGCCAACGAGGCGGCCGTGGAAGCCGGAGAGTTCATCCGGGGGAAATTCGGCAACGATTACGCCATCGACGCCCCCCGCTTCTTCAAGAACAAGAACAAAGCCCAGGACGCCCACGAGGCCATCCGCCCCACCAGCGTCTTCAACACCCCGGAAAAGGTCGCAGCCTACCTGGACGAGGATCAGCGCCTTCTTTACACCCTCATCTGGAAACGCTTCATCGCTTCCCAGATGCAGCAGGCCCTCATCGACCAGGTCAGCGTGGGCATTGCCTCGGGCCGATTCACCCTGTCCGTCTCCGGCTCCACGGTCCGGTTCCCCGGCTTCATGACCCTCTACACCTACGATGAAGGCAAAAAAGAGGACGACAAGAAGCAGCACCTGCCCGAACTGGCCGAAGGCGAAGCCCTTTCGCTGCTCAACCTGGATCCCAAGCAGCACTTCACCTCCCCGCCCCCCCGTTTCTCCGAAGCCTCCCTTGTCAAGGAGCTGGAAGAGAACGGCATCGGGCGTCCGAGTACCTACGCCACCATCCTCTCCACCATCCGGAACAAAGGGTACGTGGAGCTGGTGAACCGCTACTTCCGCCCCAGCGAACTCGGATTCATCGTCAACGACCTGCTGGTGGCCAACTTCCCGGACGTCTTCAACGTGGAGTTCACGGCCAGCTTCGAAAACAACCTGGACAAGGTGGAAGCCTCGGAGATCGACTACCTCACCCTCTTAGGTGAATTTTACTCCTCCTTCGACAAGGAGCTGGAAGAGGCCACCGCCAACATGATCAGCATCAAGGGCGTGGGCATCGAGACCGAGCTCACCTGCCCCAAGTGCAACAAAGAGAAGCTTCACCTCAAGATCGGCCGAAACGGCACCTTCATCGCCTGCAACGGGTATCCCGAGTGCGACTACTCCCGAAACTACGAACGGGACGACAAGGGCGTCATCCACCCCATCGAGCCCTCCTTTGAGCTGGCCGAAGGAAAAGTCTGCGACAAGTGCGGCAAGCCCATGCTCCTCAAGCAGGGCCGCTACGGCGAGTTCCTGGCATGCAGCGGCTACCCCGACTGCAAGAACACCATGGGAGTCAACGGCGATGGAGGCTCCGGCTCCGGCGCAGACACCGGGGTCCCCTGCCCTGAAAAGGGATGCGACGGCACCATCGTGGAGAAGCGCTCCAAGCGGGGCAAGGTGTTTTACGGGTGCAACAAGTACCCGGACTGCAGCTTTGCCATCTGGGACAAACCCATTCCCCGCCCCTGTGACCTCTGCGGAGCCCCTTACCTGGTGGAAAAGACCACCAAGCGCGACGGCACCTTCCTGAAGTGCCTCACCGAGGGCTGCGGCTTCAAGGAGCCCGTGGAAAAGAAAGAGGAAGCCTGATTCCCCGGCATGGCCCGGAAATAAAAAAGGGCCCATCCGGAAGGATGGGCCCTTTTTTCGTTCGGTGACACAGCGCCATGGGCGCCGATGCTTATTTTTTCACACGCTCAGAGTACTCTCCGGTACGGGTATCGATGCGGATAACCTCGCCTTCGTTCACAAAGGGGGGCACCTGGATCTCATAACCGGTTTCCACGGTGGCAGGCTTGTAGTTGTTGGTGGCGGTATCGCCCTTGACCCAGGGATCGCACTTGGTGATCAGCAGCTCCACAAAGTTGGGAAGGGTCACGCCGATGGCGCGGCCGTCAAACATGAGTACGGAGCACTTGGTGTTCTCCTTGAGCAGGGGAATGACGTCTGCGACCTGGTCTGCGGAGAGAAACTCCTGCTCGTAGTTCTGGGTGTCCATGAAGCTGTAGGCATCTCCGTCAAAATAGAGATACTCCATCTCACGCTCTTCCAGGCTTGCTTTGGTAAACTTTTCACCGGAGCGGTAGGTCCTGTCAAACTGAGTGCCGTTGATCATGTTCTTGAGTTTGCACTTGTAAAGCGCCTGGCCCTTACCGGGCTTTACGAACTCAAACTGAACAATCACATAGGGTTCACCGTCAATCTCAAGTTTGAGGCCTTTTCGCAGTTCGCCACATTCAATCATCGTCTGCCTGTCCTTGTCTTTTTTTCATGGCCCGCATCGTCCGGGCCCGTTGATATCATCTGTTCTGATGGATCACAGGAGAGAATCGCCGCGTCTCGCGCACAGTGGGGCCGTCCCGACGACGTGACAACGGCCCGTCACCCTTCAGGTGCAGGGGCTGAGCAACCACGCATTCGGCCCGATCTCTTCCATGTCCCTTTTACCGACTGCAACGCCCCCTGGCTTGAAACACAGACGGCTCACCGTTTTTTTACCACATGAAGCCCCCCTTGGCAACGCCGGGCCCCTGAGGACGGGGGATGATCCCCTTTCCATTTTTTCCCTGATATGGTAAATGCACGGATTAAAGTGAAGACCATCGGTTTCACAAAAAAAGGCACCACGTCCGATGTCCCTGTAAACCCTACAAAAAAGCATCCGACAACTGCGGTGCCGCCCCTGGAAGAAAGGCAACATCGCACTTTATCTGCAAAGCGACCAAACATAAAAGGAATATCATGATATTAATCATCGATTTCGGCTCACAATTCAACCAGCTCATCGCACGCCGCGTCCGTGAGTTCAACGTGTACTGCCAGGTGGACGCCCCGACCGTCGCCACCCTGGATTACATCAAGGAACTCAAGCCCGAGGGCATCATCCTTTCCGGTGGTCCCTGCAGCATCTACGATGAAAACAGCCCCCAGGTAGACAGCGCCATCTTCGACCTGGGCATCCCGGTCCTGGGCATCTGCTACGGAATGCAGTTCATGGTCAGCACCCTGGGCGGCGAGGTCAAGCGCTCCGACAAGCGCGAGTACGGTTTTGCCGAGCTCTCCATCAAAGAGCCCTGCCGCATCTTCGAGGGAATCGAGTCCCCAACCCAGTGCTGGATGAGCCACGGCGACTCCATCACCCAGCTTCCCGAAGGTTTTGTGCCCACCGGCACCACCGACAACACCCCCTTTGCAGCGGCAGCCGACCCGGCCCGTAAATTCTACGGCCTGCAGTTCCACCCCGAGGTGGAGCACTCCCTCAAGGGCCGCGAGATGCTCTCCAACTTCCTCTTCGACGTCTGCAAGTGCGAGCGCACCTGGACCATGGAGAACGTCGTCAAATCCTCCGTGGAGGAGATCAAGGCCACCGTGGGCGACAAAAAGGTGATCCTGGGCCTCTCCGGCGGCGTGGACTCCACCGTTGCCGCCGTGCTGATCCACAAGGCCATCGGCAGGAACCTCACCTGCATCTTCGTGGACAACGGCCTCATGCGACTCAACGAGCGTGAAAAGCTGGAAGAGTCCCTCACCGACAAGCTGGACCTGAACATCAAGTTCGTGGATGCCTCCGAGCGGTTCCTCACCGCCCTGGACGGCGTCTCCGACCCTGAGCAGAAGCGAAAGCTCATCGGCAACATCTTCATTGACGTCTTTGAAGACGAAGCCTCCAAGGTGGAAGGGGCCGAGTTCCTCGGCCAGGGCACCCTCTACCCGGATGTCATCGAGTCCCAGTCCGTGTTCGGCGGTGCCTCGGATGTCATCAAGTCCCACCACAACGTGGGCGGCCTCCCCGAAGACATGAAGCTCAAGCTCGTGGAGCCCCTGAAGTACCTCTTCAAGGACGAAGTCCGCGCCCTGGGCGAAGAGATGGGCATCCCCGACGACCTGGTCTGGCGCCAGCCCTTCCCCGGCCCCGGCCTGGGTATCCGCGTCCTGGGCGAGATCACCAAGAGACGCCTCGACATCCTGCGGGAAGCCGACGCCATCATCGTGGAAGAAATCAAAAAGGCCGGATTCTACAAGAAGGTCTGGCAGTCCTTTGCCGTTCTGCTCCCCATCAAGAGCGTGGGCGTCATGGGCGACCAGCGAACCTACGACTACACCGTGGCCATGCGCGCCGTCACCAGCAAGGACGCCATGACCGCCGACTGGGCACGCCTCCCCCACGACCTTTTGGCCCGCATCTCCAACCGGGTGATCAATGAAGTCAACGGGGTCAACCGCATGGTGTACGACATCACCTCCAAACCCCCAGGAACCATTGAATGGGAATAGGCCCGTATGGACAAGAAAAACGACGAACGGTTCGTGTTCGGGTCCGACAACAGGGATGAGCCGGTGAACTTCGGAGAACCCGAACGTTCCCGGCTGGACAGCCTCAATCTCAAGGTGACGCTCATCGCCGTCATCATGCCCTGCCTCATCGGCATCGTGATGATCTTCGGCTATGTGGACATGAACCGGAGGATGGCGGCGTTCAAAGACACCGGCTCCAAGGAGGTGCGCAGCGCCTCCAAGGACATGGAGCGCATGGTCTCCTCCCTCCAGGTCAAAAACGCCCGGCTTGAAAAACTCCTGGGCGAAGAGCTGGGGGGCATCAAGACCCGGATCAGAACCCTGGAGAAAAAGGTCGGAAAAGCCCAGAAGGATGTTGACTTCATCGTGGCCACCCGGCTCACCAAGAAGCAGACCGAGACCCGCCTGGGCGCCCTTACCGGCCGACTGGATAAAAACGACAAGGCCCTGGCCCTGGCCCAGTCCGATGTGGACGAAGCCATCGACCGCACCCGGAAGCTGGAGAAGAAAAGCGCGGCCGACGCCAAAGGAATCACACGGCTCAAAGCCGACCTTGCCGCTGCCCGCAAAGAGCTCACCCAGCTCTCCGGCTCCTTGCCCTCCCTGGCGGAACTCGACAAGCGCCTGAAGAAGGAGCGCATCCTCCTTCAGGTCCGCATTGACGAGGTACGCACCGCCCTCGGCGCCCGCATGGACGCCCTTGAAAGGGAGAGCCACGCCACTCCGGAACCGGCAGCGCCGGCAGCTCCTCCTGCGGAGACACCCCCGCCCGCCTCACCGGCCGGCACCATCAGCGAGCAGGAGATCGGCGGCTGACCCGTCGTTTCCCGCCAGCCATACACCAACCCAAGGGGCCATGCCGCGGCATGGCCCCTTTTGCTTACAGGAGCCCATGACCTCCAGCGCCGAAGACATCGAACGGCTCTTTTCCGCATCGCGGGGTTACAACGCCCTGTTTCTCGCCGCCGGTGCCCTGGAAAACGCCTGCGAGGAAAGCCCGGAGAACCTGACGGAAGAAGGGGCCCGAATGCTCCTCGCCTGCCTGGCAGACCCCCGGTTCGAGAACCGGCGCACCGCCTACTTCTTCTACGAACGCCTGGCGCGTATCCTCACAGACACCGCGTGGAAACTGGGCCCGGGCCACCCCGTTGCCCGGCTGGCCCTGCATGGTGTCAGCACCCTGTGCGGTGAGGCATCGGGCCCCCGGCAGATGGCCGTCTGCACGGCCTGCCGCTGCCTTGCCCCCCGGGAGGCTGCCCTTCCTCCTGCCGGGCCATGCCCCGCCCCGGACCTTCGGTCCCTGGCCGAGGCGCTCAGGCCTTCCCATTTCCCCCGAACACCACGGCCCACCCTGCAGGCCGCAGCCTTCTCTTCCATCACCGCTCCCAGACCCTGGTCATCAAATGCGCCCGTCCCGGTGAAGACCCGGCAGGTCTGTCCGCCGAATGGTACTGGATGCGCGCCCTGGCCTCCATACTCCCCGCAGGATCCCACGTCCCCACCCCGGTGGGCCCTGCCCTCATGCGCATGACGGGGCTTCCCCCGGAAGCGGCATCGGATACGGCCATGGCCTTTCTCACCACACCGGCCTACTTCACCTACCCCAACGAGCCCACGGCCCCCATGGAGACGGAGCAAGCCACGGAGGTCCTTAAAGCAGCGGCGTTTCTCTTCGGGCACCTTGCCGCCCGGGGCATTCTTCACACCGCACCGGTCCCTCTCTTCCACAACCGCGTCCAGACCGATCGCAGGGACGACGAGGGAATCTACCTGTGGCAGAAGGGAGGACGGCTGGACCGCTGGCTTGCCTCCTGCCGGTTTCCCAACTTCGGCCTGTCCGGACTCAGGGATTTTGAGCACATGGAAACCGTGCCGGAGCTCTCCTTAAGCGACACCTACCGCACCATGGGGGACCAGATCCTGAGCCTCCTCCTGGTGGCGGGGAGCCATTTCCGAAGCAGGGAGGGCAAAGCAGGCCCCTCCCCTTCCCCCGGCCGCACCGATCACCGGTCTCTCTTTTCCCAGGACAAACTCACCGCCATGCTGGCGGCCATTGCAACCGGGTACTACAGGGGATATACGGGAAAGGATCAGGGTCACTTCTGTTCAACGGATGTCAAGGCCCTGGCCCAGCGAATGACAGACGAAATGGGGGAGGATCGCCACATGGAAGAGATCCTGCGGGCACGGGACCAGCAGACCATGACGGAGGAAGCTTTCAGGGATTTCTTGATGGAACGGGGCTACAGCGAGGAGGAGGCGCAATGCGTGCAAAAGGGGGTGGCCGACATCATCCTCACGGCCCCCACCTCAGCCAAATTCAACGGAAAAATATCCTGTCCTGAATTAATTGAGTTTAGGCCACCCTCGCATCCATTACAATAACCGACGGGTTTCTGGCAAAGGCACCGTAACCCGTCCCCAGGGTCTACAGAAACAAGGAGAGCCGGTTTTGCTCATCTACGATGATATCTATCGATGGAACGGCCCCCAAGGGGGATGCAGGGAGTGTGCGGGGCAGGACGGCCAAAGTTCCCCCTGCCTTATCACGTGCCGACTGCGCATCATCGACCTGGCCGCGGACACGCCCTATGCCATGCCCCTGAAGCGCCATGTGGTGCTTGCAGAAGACATCTCCGAGGGCCCGCGGCGCCGTATCTGCGCAGAAAGCCTGGGGCGTCACATTTTCCGCACCTTTGATTTGTGCATCCGGCGCACCCTGTGGATCGAGTGCGATCCCTTCCTCAAAGAGGCCTTCCACGCGGCCCATTTCACCCCCGCATACCACGACGGTGATGAGACCATCTACACCATCACCTGGCGTCCCCTTCTCCATGCCGAAAAAAACACGCTGAAATCCCACCTCGACACGTTCACAAGGCCCACCGGCCCCGCAGGCAGCCCTACATAGCGGCCAGCTGACGGATGCCGTCGGCGATGAACTGAATGGCCAGGGCTGCCAGAAGCACGCCGAAAAGACGCTTGATAATGTCGTCGCCGGTCCCTCCGATGCACCGCATCACAGTGCCTGCAAAGAGAAACGATACAAGGGTGATGGTGTTGATGATAAGGGCGGCGCCCACCACGGCGACCATCTCGGCGGTGCCTGTGGCGCCGGAAAAGAGCAGAATGGTGAGGGTCAGGCACCCGGGGCCGGACAAAAGCGGGATGGACATGGGGTACACGCTGATGTCCGTCAGCCCCTGGATGCTCCCACTCTGCTGGTGAGAATCGGAGCCGGTGATCATGTGAAACGCCGTGTAAAACAAAAGGAGCCCCCCGGCCACGCGCAAGGACTCAATGCTGATGCCCAGGCGGGTCAGGAGGACCTCCCCGAAAAAGCCGAAGGCCAGGATAATGCACGTGGAGACCGCAATGGACTTCACGGCCATGGTGTGCCAGCTGTAGGAGCGGCCCTTTCCGTCGGTGAGGGCATAGAAAATGATGGCGGCCCCCAGGGGGTCGATGATGACAAAATACGATGTCAGGGCATGGAGAAACGTTTCAACGGGCATGGTTCGATTCCAGAAAAACGCATGATAAGGTGATAAAAGGCGGCTTGCCGCAAGAAGCCACCACCCTGGCCGGAAAGGGTCCGGGGCAGGCTGTTGTGTCAACTGCCGTTGTTTTTTAAGGAATGCTTCAAAGAGGCAACCCCTGTTTTCTAACCCACCTGAAGAACAAAAGAAAGGAGTTTCCATACCGAGCTCGAAACCCAGCCGTCCGTTTCCGCGTTGCCCGCCCGGCAACCCCTTGTATCTCTGGATGTTTCAATAAGCCGCGTGGACGTTCGCCCCGTCGCGCCCCCGATTTTCCGGCCCCCTTTTGAAATAGGGTTGACATGACTTCCTTCCACGACTAAAAACGTAACGTCATCTATTTTTTAGGATACGTTCGCACTCTCGGGTTGCCCGCATAACGGTCCCGGCTCTGTTGACCCGTTTGTTGCCCGCCGACGGCACCATGGCTATGCATCAGTTACTTTTTCTGCTGTGGAAGGGATCGGTTACCGTTATTGTTGTAAGGAGTTGGTGGTTTCGCTATGTTTCAGAAAGCTATCGTCAGAAAACCCTGTAAAAATTTCGCCAAAGGCATCACCACGCAGACCCTGGGTGCCCCGAACTATGATACAATGCTTGCTCAGCACGCAGCCTATGTTCAGGCCCTGAAGGACTTGGGCCTTGCGGTGGAGGAGCTTGAGGCGGAAGAGGCCTACCCGGATGCCCACTTTGTGGAGGACACCGCCGTGGTTTTTCCCGAAGCAGCCGTCATCACCAACCCCGGAGCCGATGCGCGAAAAGGCGAAGAGGTCACCATCGAAAAGGCCCTGACCGCCCACCGCACCCTTGAAAAGATCACGGCCCCGGGCACCGTGGATGGCGGCGATATCCTCATGGTGGATCGCCATTTCTTCATCGGCGTCTCCGATCGAACCAATGAGGAGGGTGCCTCCCAGCTGGGCGACATCGTCAGCCGACACGGCTACACCTGGACCCCCGTCCCCGTGGCCGCCGGGCTCCACTTCAAGTCCAGCGTCAACTACGTGGGCAAAAACACCCTGCTGGTCACCGAAGCCTTCAAGGACCGCAGCGAGCTCAAGGACTACACCCTCATCGTACTGGACCCGGAAGAAGAGTACGCAACGCCCCTTATGACAGACACTGATCATGCCCGAAGGCTTCCCCAAAACACGGGCAAAGCTAAAGAGAGGCGCTGGCGCTTCCCATTGTGGAGCTGGACGCCAGCGAAACTCGGAAAATGGACGGCGGGCTCACCTGTTGTCCCTGGTTTAATGTTACCAGTCTTTTTTTGACGAGGAGGTCCCATGGACATCATCAAAAACCGATACAAAAGGGAAGCGGTGGAGGTGCACTGCCCGCAGTGCAAACGCAGCCAGATCATCTACCTTCCCGATGAAAAAATGCCGGACTGCCCCGTCTGTCGAAAAAAAATGATCATCAAAGAGGTCCTTACGGAAGGCAAGTATTGATCCAAAGGCCGTGCCTTGCACCCGCCTGACCGTAAGGGTTATGTGTTAACGGAGAGAACGAACTGGAGGATTATTCACCGATGAAGCTCAAACAGATGCTGATTGCGTCCCTGTGCCTGCTGGCATTTGCCGCCCAGGGATTCGCAGACGACATTGAACTGGCCAAGAAGTCCACTCTGAACAAGATCCTGGAACGCAAAGAACTCCGCATCGGCCTTGACCCCGGCTACCAGCCCTTTGAGATGACCGACAAAAAGGGAAACATCGTCGGCTTCGACATTGACATCGCCAAGCTCCTGGCCAAGTCCCTGGGCGTCAAGCTCACCATCGTCAACACCGATTTCGACGGGATCATCCCCGCCCTGCTCACCGACAAGTTCGATGTCATCCTCAGCGGCATGACCATCACCCAGAGCCGCAACACCCAGATCAACTTCCCCGAGCCCTACATCGTGGTGGGTCAGGCCATCATCCTGAACAAACGCCTCAAGGACAAGGTCCACTCCTATAAGGACCTGAACGATCCCAAGTACACCGTTGCCTCACGCATCGGCACCACCGGTGAGATGGCCACCAAGCGCATGATCCCCAAGGCCAAATACAAGTCCTTTGACAAGGAGGCCGACGGCGCCATGGACGTGGTCAACGGCCAGTCCGACGCCTTTGTCTACGATCTGCCCTTCGGCGTCGTGTTCATGGCCCAGCACGGAGAAGGCAAAGCGATCCTCCTGGACGAGCCCTTCACCTACGAGCCCCTGGGCATGGGCATCCGCAAAGGCGACCCCGATTTCCTCAACTTTTTGAACAACTTCGTTCGCCAGATCAAGGCAGACGGCACCTACGACCGTCTCCACCACAAGTGGATCACGAGCACCAAGTGGTTTAAAAATATGTAATCGGACCCCGACGGTTTTCCGCACACAGTCACCCCGGGCGGCCTTAAGCTCCGGGGTGATTTGTTGCGTGGCCGTCTTGTGTTCCCACCGATTCACCCTCTTTAAGATCCGAACCGACGCCCTTCGGCAACCGGTTCGGGCACGACCCCTCCCGCAGCCATCAGGCAAACCGACACATGCCGGCCGCGGACAAAGGAGCAGGACATGTCACTTTACCCGGGTCTGGATGCGCCGCGACCCAAGGCGTCCCGAAAAAACCCTCTGGACGGTTTCGCCGCCCTCATCCTCGGCATGGCCGGCCTGTATGTGGCCACCAAGTCGGTGGACTACGTGTGGCGCTAGTACCCGGGTCCGGACTATTTTGTGTCCTGGGAGAAGGGTGCCGAAGAACCTCAGCGAAATGAGACAGGCCTCGTGGCCCAGATCGAGACCGAGGGCAAGACCACCCGCGTCACGGTGAGAGGTGTCGGCGAGGCCGAGACCTACACCCTTCCCACCAGCAGCCTCCTTGCGGCGGAAGGCGACTACATCTACGCCGGCGACCCCCTGGGCATGGAAAAAAAGTGGCAGACGGGCCTTCTCCTCTACGGGCTCTGGATCACCCTCAAGGCGAGCTTCTACGCCATCATCCTGGCCATGGTCATCGGCATTGTCACCGGCCTGATGCGCATCTCGGACAACCCGGCCCTCAAATGGTCCGCCATCACTTATATTGAACTGGTTCGAGGCTCCCCCTTGCTGGTTCAGCTGATGATCTGGTATTTTGTCATCGGCACCCTGGTCAACCGAATCCTCATGGACCTGGGCATAGCCAAGATCCCCACCCTCTGGTTCGGGATCCTGTCCCTGGCCATCTTCACCGGCGCCTACACCGCAGAGATCGTCCGTGCGGGGATTCAGTCCGTGCAGGTGGGCCAGATGGAGGCGGCCCGGTCCCTCGGCATGAGCTACGCCGAGGCCATGCGCAAGGTGATCATGCCCCAGGCCATCAACCGGATTTTACCGGCCCTGGCCGGGCAGTTCATCAGCCTCATCAAAGACTCCTCTCTGCTGGGGGTCATTTCCGTCCGTGAGCTGACCAAAATCACCCGTGAGGTGGTCACCTCGTCTCTGCAACCCTTTGAACTCTGGATCGTCTGTGCGGCCCTTTACCTGGTCCTCACCTTCGGTTTCTCCCTGCTTGTCCAGAAACTTGAAAAAAGAGCGGTGTAATCATGATACGTGCACAACATGTGAATAAATATTTTTATGCGCCCCACAAAATCCACGCCCTGAAGGACGCCTCCCTTGAGGTGGCCCCCGGAGAAGTGGTGGTCATCATCGGCCCGTCGGGCTCCGGGAAGAGCACCTTCCTCCGGTGCCTGAACCGACTGGAATACGCCGACAGCGGCTCCATCACCATCGACGGCGACGACGTCCTCGACCCCAAGGCCAACATCAACGCCATCCGGGCCGAAGCGGGCATGGTGTTCCAGTCCTTCAACCTGTTTCCCCACAAAACCGTGCTGGAAAACCTCACCATGGCCCAGATGAGCGTAAGAAAGCGCTCCAAGGCCGAGGCCGAAGAAAAGGGTATGATGCTCCTTAAAAAAGTGGGCATCGAGGAGAAATCCCAGGTCTACCCCAACCAGCTCTCCGGCGGCCAGCAGCAACGCGTGGCCATTGCCCGGTCCCTGGCCATGGACCCCAAGGTCATCCTCTTTGACGAACCCACCAGCGCCCTGGACCCGGAGATGGTGGGCGAGGTACTGGACGTCATGAAAGGCCTGGCCAAGGAAGGCATGACCATGGTGGTGGTTACCCATGAAATGGGCTTTGCCCGGGAGGTGGCCGACCGGGTCATCTTCATGGACGGCGGATGCGTCATCGAAGAGGGCACCCCCGAGGAGTTCTTCTCCAACCCCAAAAGCGAGCGCACACAGACCTTTCTCAACCAGATCCTTTAGCCCGGATTTTCATGTGTGTCTGTGAGCCCGGTGCATTCCGGATAAGCGCACCCGGCCCATAAAACATCCGGTTTCGTGCATCGCGGTTTTCGAGCCCCCGATACCCAAAAAGCGGCCCACCCTCCACAGGGTGGCCGCTTTTTTTATGCCCGCACACCGGCACCGCGTATTTTAGATTGTGCCGCGTCCCCATATTGCCCTACTATAAAACATGCCATTGGCCCGGATATTCTAAAAAAACAACCCTGCCTGACCTCCCATGCCGCCGGAGGCCAAGCGTCAGCGACACAGGCTGCCGCCCCGCGCAGCCCGACGCCATGACAACCCAACCAAAGAATCAAACCATGAGCCTCTTTATCCTTTTTCTTATCGTCTCCATCTCCGTGTTCATCTGGTTCGGAGGGATCCGATTCTTCAACCAGCTCCCCCTGCCGGTTTTCATCCGCTTTCTTCTCTGGCTGAGCCTTTTCTACGCCCTCTTCTTTTCCCCCCTGCTTTTTTACCTGCGAACCTTGGGGCAGAAAGGCCCCCTGTTCGACGCCATGGCCTGGGTGGGCTATCTCCTCATGGGCACCTACTCCATCCTGATCTGCGGAGTGATGGCTCGGGACCTGGTGGGTGCCTTTGTCTCCCTTCTTCCCTTTGGCTCCACAAAAGGCCACGCGGCCATGGCCCTGCCCTTTGCCCCTGACCGCCGGGGCTTTCTCATTAACGGCATCAACCTGGCCATCGCAGGAAGCACCGCAACCCTTGCCGGCCTGGCCCTTAAAGGAGGGCTCAAAGCCCCGGAGGTGGTCACCGTCACCCACCCTGCGGTGCAGCCCGGTCTCAAGGGACTTCGGATTGTCCAGATCAGCGACCTCCACGTCAGCCACACCATCCGCCGCAGCATGGTGGAACGGGTGGTCAGCCAGATCTCTGCCCTGTCACCGGATATGGTGGTCTTCACAGGGGATCTCGTGGACGGGTCCGTGGCCATGCTCAGGGATGATGTCGCCCCCCTGGCGGACCTTGCCCCTCCCATGGGTAAATACTTCATCACCGGCAACCATGAGTACTACTCCGGGGTGCGCCCCTGGCTCGACGAAGTCTCGCGGCTGGGTTTCACCACGCTCCTCAACAGCCACCTGACCCTGGACTACAAGGGTGCCCCCCTGGTCCTTGCGGGGGTTACGGACTACCACGCAGGCCGCCTGGTGCCCGAACACGCCTCCAGCCCGAAGGAGGCCCTCTCGGGTGCCCCGGAAGACGTCTATCGGATTCTCCTGGCCCACCAGCCCCTCTCCTTCACCGAGGCCAAGGCCCAGAACTGCCACCTCACCCTCAGCGGCCACACCCACGGCGGGCAGTACCTGCCCTACACCTGGGTGATCCACACGCGTAGCCATCAGTAGCAGCTCTACGAAGAAGACGGCCACCGCCTCTACATCAATCGCGGCACGGGCTTCTGGGGCCCCCCTTTTCGCCTCGGCTCCCCGTCCGAAATCACCCTCCACCTCTTTTCGTAACCCCCTGTGTTCCAGATAGTGAACGCCCCCATATTCGCCATAGGGGAAAGATAGTCCCGGGTGTGGTATAGTGAACAAAACCAAAGCGGTACCACCACCCCCATCACCGGACCGATCTTCCCCCCACATGCGGTTACGCCCCCTCGAAGCCCCCATCATTGGCGTCATCCCCCCTCTGTCGCCCCCATGCCTTAAAAAAAAGCCCCATTTTCTCCCCCTTGGTACGGAACGTGAAATACCTGTAACCAACACCTCAGGTCACAAAGCCAGCATTCAGCCGATGCCCCTTTCACCTCTTCTCCGCGTGCAGTGACGGCCTGACACACCAAACCATGCAACAGCCTCACCAAGGCACGGGAGAAGCCCCATGAAAAAACCTCCGTTAACCATTCTGGCCCTTATTGCCGTCGGTGCTCTTCTTGTTGCCGGCAACGTCCAGGCAGACCCCCAACGCCTCTCCGAGGGATCCATGGCTGACATCTCCGGCGCAAGGGGCATCCACTCCGAGCATGCCCTCGCACACCTTGCCGAACGCAACACCGAGGTCAACCGGGAGATCCTGAGGCGTAACAACACCACCGAATACCCGGTGGAAAACTCCCACGAACGCCTCACCGAGTTCGCCAACTTCGAGGCAGGAAAGGCATCCGGCCAGACCATCAGCCAGCTTTTCGATGAGGCCACGCCCGGGCGGCTTCCCCAGTTTTTCATCGACGAAGCCTTGAAAATCACCAACCCCTAAGCCTTCCCGACTCCCAACGTACGGCAAGCATCCCGCCAGCCGGGTTCCAACGGGCCCGTGCCGCTCACCACCCCAACCGCAGCGGCATCCCGAGGGCCCGGAACACTACCGGTACGGGTTTAATCCGGCGGGCCCCCGAGTCAACGGTTTGATGTCGGCCCGCCATGGAGAAAAAAAATGACACCTGCAATAAAAAAATTAGCTTATACGTTACCGATGATTGGCAGCCTGTTGTTTACCTCCCCTTATGCCCTTGCAGAGCTCAAAGGCATGACAGACCGGGAGATGATGGCAATAACCGCCCAGAGCGGTATTGCCACCCTTCAGGGAGAAAGGGCAACGGAAGAGCAACGCCGCGAAGAGAAGAACCGGCAGGACGCCATCCAGGTCCTTTCGACCCTCAATGCCATGGTGCCCTCCGATGTGCTCAGGGAGATCCGGGACATGAACCACACGGTGCAGCAGCCCCACCTTATCCACCGTGAATTCCAGACGGTCAGCCAGGATCTTCTCATGATGCCTGCGGCAGCGGCCACAGTAACGCACATCCCGGCCGGCATCGCAACCGGCGGCTTTTATTTTGATCCCCATAAACCAAAAACGGCCGACGTCATCAGACGTCGGCCGTTTTTTTGTTTTTAACGAAATCACATGTCAGGGCATGGCTCAGGAAGCGCGTCGCCCCTGGGGTCGGCGACCGCCGCCACGGTTGGTCCGACGCGCGCCGCGCCAGGCCGAGTCCCCTCCACCCTGCATCTCCACGAACAGGCGCTGCCCGTCCAGGGTCGCCCCTTTCATGGCATGGAACACGTGACGGGCTAGCCCGCCTTCCACCTCAAAGTAAGAGGCGTCCTTGCCGATGTCGATGCGTCCGATCTGGCGAGACGAAATACCGGCACGTTCGCACACCAGGCGAATGACCGCGCCCTGGTTGATACGGTTGTTGGCCCCTTTGTTGAAGGTGATGCGCTGCATGCCTGACGAGCGGGAGTCGCCGTAGGATCGGTTCCCACGGTCCTGACGGGGACGACGGGGCTGCGCACCGCGGTCGTTGATGTCCTCCGCCCCTTTGTAGGCAGCGGCCACGCTGTTGAACCGCTCGGCCACGATCTGATTGATCAGCTCTTCCTTGCTCAACCCCTCAAGGGATTCGTAAACAGAAGGCAGGTACTCGCCCACGGCGTCGTAGTCCACCTCAACAGCCTTGAGCTTCTCCACCATATCGGCCAGCTTGAGCTTGCAGATGGCCTCCCCTTCGGGCACCTTGCACGCCTTGAAGCGAATCCCGCACCGTGCGGCCACAAGGCCGAGTTTGCGGTGATCGCGCCAGCTCATGATCACAAGGGACTTTCCGGAACGACCCGCACGGGCCGTTCGCCCGCTGCGGTGAGTATAGGCCGCCACCTCATCGGGGAGGCCAAAGTGGATCACGTGGGAGATCCCTTCCACATCGATTCCGCGGGCGGCAACATCCGTTGCCACGAGGAGTTTCAGGCGACGGTTCCTGAAACGCTGCATCACCACATCGCGCTGCTGCTGGGAGAGGTCCCCGTGGAGAGCGTCGGCATCGTAGCCGGCCTCAAGAAGGGATTCTGCCACCTGCCGGGTTTCATGGCGGGTGCGGCAGAAGACCACCCCGTAAATATCCGGGTAGCCGTCGATGATACGCTTCAGGGCCACGAGCTGTGCGCCGGGACGAACCACGTAGTTTTCGTGGTCGATGCGTGCCGAGGCGCTGTTTTTCTTGCCCACGGTCACCTCCACCGGATCGGTCATGAAGCCACGGGCAATGGCCGCAACACCCTTGGGCATGGTGGCGGAAAAAAGCCAGGTTGCCGAAGAGTCCGGGGTCTCCTTGAGGATGTCGTCGATGGCCTCTTTAAAGCCCATGTTGAGCATCTCGTCTGCTTCGTCCAGAACCACATTGGTCACATTGGAGAGATCCACCACGCCGCGTCCCATGAGGTCCAGAAGACGACCCGGGGTAGCCACAACGATCTGGGATCCGCGCTTGACCTGACGGATCTGAAGGGCAATGGAGGACCCTCCGTAGATGGAGGCGATCTGAAGTGAGGGGATGTTCGTTGCAAAGGCAAGAAAATCCCGGGAAATCTGGATGCAGAGTTCACGGGTGGGGCAAAGTACAACGGCCTGGATACGGCGGTTGTCCGTCTGGATACGGTTGATCAGGGGAAGGCCGAAGGCCGCGGTCTTGCCGGTACCTGTCTGGGCAAGGGCCACAAGGTCCCCTGTGTTCTCTCGCAGGGTGTCCAGGGCTTTTTCCTGAATGGGGGTGGGCTCGGTGAACCCAAGGGCGGCTACGGCGTCAACCAGTTCCTGACGCAATCCAAACTCATCAAAACAAAGGGACATAATATTCGCTTGCTCTCTTTCATCACGCACGGGCGTGGTGGTGGTTGTTGTCGCAAACCGTCACCGAATCCACTGATATCTTCCCTTTCTCGCACCGGCACCGCAGTGCATCACAAGGCACAAGAGACATCAAACCCAGGACGTGTCGCGAACATATTTTTCTTAAAGGCCTTCCCTGAAGGCCGCAAGCCCCGAACAGGGCATACAAAAAGGGCGGCACACAGGCTCTGGATCAGCCCGGTGGATCGCCCGAACATATCAACTAAAAACGGTTTTCATAACCATGCGGTGCAGTCGCGGAGAAAGGTGCGGTTCTACACCAGAAGCGCCATGGCCTCCGGGAGCGGCAGAACACCGTTTCCGGGCCAGGGCATGAGCCGCGCCAGTTCGTCTCGAACCACCCCGAGAATAAAATTCCTGAAGGGGGTGTTGTCGACTTCGGCGTTTGCCTCCCGGGCCAGAAAGGCCCTTCGGCACTGCTCCTTGTCCACGGCGTGCCACGCTCGGCACACCAGGGGCCGTACCGGGTAAACCCGGCAGACGTTTTCATGAAGGAAAATACAAGGCGTCTGATCCCAGACAGCGACACGCTCGTCCAGGGAGCGGCCCTTGGTGAGGTCCAGGTTGCGGGCAAGCCGCTCCAGGGTGTCGTCGCGCTCGGCCGCCTGGAAATGGGTATCCATCCAGTCACGCAGCCATTCCGCTTCGGGCCGGGACACGGGGACCTGGGCATGACAGCACCAGCCGCATCCTTTCCGGCAATCCGAGGCTCCTTCAAGCCCCTGATCCGCCTCCACCTTTGCCACCATGTATTCGCCCATCTCACAGCCCACAGCTGCAAGACGAGGGCCTGCTTCCTCCTGCGGGCACTCTTCGGCAACACGCACCAGCACCTCGCGGACCGCAGCGTCCCATGCACCTTCAGCCATGGTTTTCACCTTTTCAAGTAAGGGATAAACCTGGCCCAAAGGCACTCAACACCATGTTGGATCCAACTTGAGAAGGACTTTATAAAAGGGCGGGAACGTTCAGGTATGAGGTCGCCTTGATATAAGGACATCTCCCAAAGGAGTCAGGTACGGACGGGAGCATCGGTCATTAACGGCAGGATGTCAACTTATTTCTTTGTTTGTCTCCAGGTAAATACCCGCCCGCGAAAAAAAGTTCCCTCCCCCCATTGGAGCCCGGCGCCCACGGAAAGCATTTTTTAAGGTGGATTCAGGAAGTTAATTGTGATATGTATGGACTCGTTTGACATAGACACCCGGCAACAGGGCGCCTTGGGATTTACGACAACGCCTGTGACTGTTTAATGCGTTGACAGCAATCCCGGCAACACCCCCTGCGGCGTGCCACGTTTTTTCTGTAAGGAGTTTGATTGCATGAGCCTTGAAAAAGTGTCGATCCTGATCGTAACGGCCTTAACGGTTTTCATCGCGTCCTGCGGTGGAACCACCATGAAATCCGGGTCCTCCTACGCCTCGCGCGAAATGGGCCACAACACAGCAATGAAAACAACCCGGGCATGCGAACAGATGCCCGAGCGAATCTACGAAAAAGAGGGCTGGAAACTCGTTGTCTACGTCACCAACAAAGGCACACGAAGCCAGGGCATCCACGGAGACCTCTTTCATAACGGCTCTCCCGTTTCAGGCAAAAAGGGAGAAACCCTCACAACCCCCCTCGGAGAACTCTACTACCACGGCTCTGAAATGGAGAGGGCCAACCTCTGGGATACCACCGGCTGGACCATCACCGGCCAATCCGGCTTCTTTAATCTCTCCAGCCCGCCGTCCGCCCCAGAAGGCGAAGAGCAGGCCACTCGCCCCCTGGAGTACGGCATCGGTTAATAAAAATACGAATTACGCCCGATACGTCGGTATGCGCATGGAAACCCGCTGCAAATAGTCGCGGGTTTCTTTGTGGGGCAATTTCCGGACAAGCACCTTGTAGACCTTCTCCGGCGGCATGCTGTTGATCTTCTTTGCCGCCTTCTCGATGTTCGTGGTGCCGATAAAGGCCCGCGCCACGTTGCCCGCACCGGTGTTGTATGCCGCAATCACGCAATACAGCCGGCTTTCCGGGTTCTTGACGGACGCCAGGTAGCGATCATTTAAAATATAGAGATACGCCACGCCCATGGCGATGTTGTTCCGCCCGTTGTAAAGGTACGACGGAGAGAGCACCACATCTTTGCCAAGGACCACTTTGGAGGCGTCCCGACCGGCACTTTTGGGCACGATCTGCATGAGCCCGTAAGCCGGCACATAAGAACGCGCCATGGGATTGAACGCACTCTCCGTCTCCATGACCGCCAGCACAAGGGCCGGGTCCACACCGCGCTTGGAGGCCTGCCTCTTCACGTCAGACAGATAGGCCCTGGCCTTGACAGCCCGCCCCGTGGACGGAATCTTCACTTCCAGGGTTACCACATTGGCCCCGGCCTGTTTGGGGGCTTTCTTCACGGCCGTTGTGGCCGTTCCCATCAGCCCGGCCATGGACGCATCGATCTCCTTGTCGGAGGGGCGAAGCTTCCCCGTCACCATGTCGGCCACGATGGGATGATTCCCCACCTCGGCCTCCTTCAGTTGCGAGGAGGTCACCTGCTTTTTCAGCTTCTTCTCCACCCCTGTGGTAAACTGATCGGCCTTGTACGCCCCCTTGGCGCTTTGGTTCATCAGGTCCTTCAAGTGCCCCTCAAGGACCTTCTCCGGTTTCTTTTCCGATGCGGGGACCACCGCGCTGACCTTGATGACCCCCTTTTCATAGTCCACGACCTTCTTCACCTTGAAATCGGAGGAGTAGCCCACGTAGGTTTTTTTCGTGGAGACCTCGGGCACGCCCCAGACCTTGAGAATATGTCTCCGATACGATGCAAACTCCTCATCAATGATGGTTTTGTAAGCCGCGAACTCATCGTCGATGCCCGTTTTGTAGCGCTCAAAATCCGCTTCATCGGATTTAAAGGCTGCAAACTCACTCTGGGCGTCCGACATCCCTTCGGCCCATGCCGAGGCCGTCACCCCACAGATAAGGGCAACACAAAGGGCCAAGGCAGCCCCCCGCAGGGCGGCTGCACACCGTACATTCATTTTGAAACCACCCATACAAACAGCTCCTCGGTTACAGGGTCCTTCCAGGATGCCCTGACAACAGCCGTCACCGTCTGGTTGTCGACAGTCTGGAAACTCCAGCTTTCCATGCTGGTACTCGTTCCGGCCCTGGTGCCGGTTGTGCCCACCAGAGACACGTTGCTGATGGTTGTCCCCTTCTGCATGGCAATTTCATCAAGGGCACGCCGAATGGCCTGCTTCCTCTGGGCACTGTAGCCGTTAAGGTGAGGACGGCAACTGCCCACACCGGCCATCGTCCCGCCATCCGACGGATTCAGGATCCATGCCGGGGGATGTGTGGCAGGTGCCGTTGCACCGGTGCATCCCCCCAAAACCAACAGACAGGCCATCATACCCACAAGCACATATACTCGTTTCACACCGCATCCTCCCATGTGATGCACGTCCGCCCACGCGTCCGGACGATCCATATTTTGCCCGAGCATTCGGGCCCCCACCCCGCATCACAAAACAAAACACCGCGCCCGTGAACAGGTATCACACACGCGGCAAAAAAAATCCGAAGGACTCCCCCCTAAGGCACACCATGATTCGTCCTTAGTCGGTGCTCACCGGTGTTCGATTCCAGCCGGCGTGTCACACAAGCCCTCCTCCCCCCTCTATCACATCCACCCAAGGAGGAAGGGCTTTGGCAACCCTCCCCCCGTCGTGGAATCATCCGATCAGCAGCACCCGAAGGTGACTACATGCTGCCGAACTCTTTTTCGATCTCTTTGTCCAGCTCTTCGTGGCCTTTTTTGGCCTGGAACTTCTGCCAGAGGGCCTTGTCGTTCTTGTAGCTGGTCACGGCTGCCTGCTTCATGGCGTCGGCAACACCGGCAACGGCTTCGGGCTGAAGAGCCACAAGCACGTAGATCTCCTCATTGGCCTTGTCCAGGTGAACGTTCTTGATCTGGCTTCCGGTGAGGTCCACCTTGGCCACCTGCTTGGATACGTTGGTGAACACCTTGTCCACGGTGGTGTCGTCGCCGACGCCGGTGGTTTCGGTGAAGTTCTTGATCATGTTCTTCACCTTGACGTTGATGCTGCGAGCGATCTCGTCACGGGCATTGGAGGTTGCCTCAAGCTTGGCAAAGCTCATCCCTGCAGGGCCGATCTTTGCGGAACCCACAGCGCTGATCCCGCCTTCAGGGGGCATCAGGACCCAAGAGGGAAGATCGCTGGGCGCAACCTGGGGGCTGCTCTGGCAACCGGTCATCACAAATGCACAACATACCACCAGCAGTACCGCTGTCCATACTCGTTTCATCGTCTCATTCTCCTTTGTGTAATTGATGGGGCAGTCCGGTATCATTTTCGAGACCACCTCCTTTTCACGGCATCCTTGACCAGGGTCATAGCTGTAACGCGGAAGTCGGTTACTGCCAGTTCCGGATTTTCACCACATCGGGATTCCGTCGTTTGTATTTAGGCATCGCCATACCGGCCGATGCGTTGATATACGTCGGGTCACAAACGATATACTTCCTGTTGTTCATCACCACGTAATCTCCGGGTACGTTGTCGTTGAACCGAACCGCCGTTGCCACATGGCCGGGGTAGTTGAGCCCCACCACGTCAAGCTTGAGGATCCGGCGCACGAGGTAAGCAAAAAGAAAGGATCGGTCCTCGCAATCCGAATAGGGGTACCAGATGGTCTCCTCGGGGAGCATGTACTTTTCATGGCCGAGCTGATCATCATCGGTTTTGTAGGCGAAGGCCTTCTGGGAAAAGCCCAGGAGGTAATCCACCGCCTCCTTCTCGCTCTTGCCCTCAAGTTTTTCCTTCAATTCCCTGACCATGGAGTAGTTCAGTTCATCGGAGGTCAGGGCGTCAAAGTAAATCTTGATGTTGGTCTGGGGATAGTACCGGTAGTAGTCTACCAGGCTCTTGTTGTACGAGACCTTAACGGACTGGGGTTCTCCTCCGTACTCAAAACGAAGCTCCTTTTCCGTGATCTCTGGCTTCAGGGCCGGCACCTTGAGGAGCCGGTAATCCATCAGGCGATCTGCCTTGGGGTACTTGCCCTTGTATGTATAAAGCTTCCCCAGCTTTTCCCTGCTGCCGTCAAAGGTCACGGCGTAGTACCGGGTGCCCTGGAGGGTAAGGTACGATACGCTGTAAAGGGTGTTTCGCGACGGAAGCAACAAATAGACCCGATCATCGGAATACCCCACCCGGGCGTCGTACCCGCTCTTGACGGACATAAACCAGGTGAACAGGTTGGCCAGGTCCCGGTCGTTGCCATGCACGGCCAGGCCGCAGGTAAAAAGAAAATTATGGTAGCCCCAGTCATTGAGACCGAGGTCGCCGGACATATCCTGGGCCTGGGACAAAAAGGTCTCAAACTGCGACGACTGGCTCATGGCTTCCCAGTAGGCTGCGATGGCCGGTTTGAGCGGAGGCGCAAGGGGCGCCTCGGGAAAAGAGAACTCGCCGCGGAACAGGTGGTTTGCACCGAAAAAAGAGACGGAAAGCCCAACAGGGATCATCTCGGGCTCTACGCCGGAGGGCTCGTCAAAGGGTGAGGGCTCTTCCGGAACCTCAAGAACGTCCGGTTCGGGCACAGGTACCACCACTACAGGGGGCTCTGCCGGGGCCGGTGTAACGCCCTCTTCCCCGTCCTCACCGGGAACAGCAACGGGCTCGGGGGGCAGAGACGGCGGCAAGGCAGGAAGCACGATCTCCCCCACAGGCGTGGCAGGTTCAGGGGGTGTTTGTACCCCCTCCTCTTCGCCCTCGGTCAGAGGGGCCGGTGGCTCGGCCACGGGGATGGCCGACGGCTTGGGGATACTGTCCCTGACAACCCCGCGGGAGGCATCGAACTCCGCCCACTGGGCCTTGAGAAAATTGACGAATTCTGCATCCCGCTCATCGCGATACTGGGCAAAACTGCCCATTTCACTTTTGGCAAAATCTTCGAATTCATCGGCCGAAAGCGGCATTGCTATCAGCAACGCCAGTGCGACGAGACAACCGGTGCGTATGCGTATGTTAAATGAAGCCATAATATGAAAGTCTCCGTGTATGGAAGATGGCAGGAGCCATGGTGTTTTCTTCATTGTCTGTTTTTAAAAAATACATGAACACGCCCCTGTTTTCAATGGCCTTTCGCGCTGCCTGCCGGCCCGCACTGCGGGCATGACAGCCTTGCCACTTACCCATATATTTACCACAGGAATCCGGTGGGGGGTTGTGAGTGGGATCACAGGGCCAAAAGATATCTCGACCCTTTGTTCCCACGGGTTTCGCTGCGCCGGGGAAGGCAGGACGCAGTGCCCGGAAAGGGCACCCCCGGCAAACGGACGGAGTGCATCACGCAGCGGCTTTCGGGGGCTGCTTTTTCCATCGGGAGTGCATCCAGATCCACTGCCTGGGATGACGGCGAATCATGGACTCGTATACGTTGGAACAGGTCTGGGTGTTTACCTGAGCATCGACGTAAGGCTCATCGGTGTGTTGAAGAGAAAGAGGCGACTGACACTCAATGGTATAGGTATAGTCGTCATTGAGACGAATAAACACGGGAACAATGGGAATATCATGCTCAACCGCCATCATGGCGGGGATCACCGCGGTGTGGGCAGGCTTGCCGAAAAAATCCACAAAGACCCCTTTCACCTTGGTGTCCAAGTCAAACAGCATGCCGTACACACAGCCGTTATTCAGACCGTCAAGCATGGTCTTCAAGGCATTTCCGCGTGCGGTATTGGAATAACCGGCCCCGTTGCGGTATCCCACGATAATGGCATCGAGTCTCGGATCATAGGACCGTTTGGCGATGACGCGCAAGGGAATCCCCTTTTGTACCAGCCAGGTCCCCATGAGCTCCCAGTTGCCGAAGTGTCCGGTCTGGAGCAGGACCCCGTTGCCCTTGGCCACGGCATCGGTAAGATAATGAAAATTCTCAACCTTCACAATACGATCCAGCCCCTGACGTACCAGGTTTGGCAATCGCACGGCGTCTGCGACACACACGGAAAGGTTGTCGAATACGCCCTTGGACAGGCGGATAATCTCCTTTCGGGACATCTCACTTCCGAAGGCACGTGTTAAATGACGAAGACTCTTCTTTCGTTCATGGACAGCAAGGTACCAGGCAAGACGCCCGACACCCCGCATCAACAGGATAGAGGCACGCCGGTTAAGCGTCCGAAGCAGAGTGATGAGAGCCAAAATGGCGTAGTAGATGATATCATTCTTGATCTTTTTCACGAAACGCTTGTTCATTAAATCGTCCAAACCATGCTGAAAATCCTAAAAAAACAATGCCGCACGCGGCACCGGGTCGTTGCCGTTGACGCAACGATCCATGTCGGACACAGGCATATCACAGCCGACTGGTCAAGGAAACTCCCTTTGTATGGTCCCTGCAACCAGGTGTTCAAAGGTCAGCGTCCTTGGCATGGCCAGACTTCGAAAATAGAGCACCCCCGCTGTTTTCTCTCCGGGCGAAAGCTTGCCCTGAAACCCGGTTTCCATGACGTTGTTATATTTCAAGCTCTTACCGTTCCGGGTCTTGAGGGTAAAAAAGTCCGGATTGATATACAGGATTTCATCGCTTGTGTTGCGAAGCCAGATGGTGATTTTCCGTTGCTTCTTATAAAGGCTTTTTCCCAGGCCTTCATCACGAAGGGCCATCTGAAGGCTTCCGTTGCCTTTGTAATAAAGAAGGTCTGCGTGGATCACTTTGGCTCGAAGCTCTTTGAATGCCCGGTTTTGGGGGTAAAACCCCACAGCCTTTTCTATAAGGGAGACAGCCTCTGCACTCTTTGCCGCATCGTTCTTCCGGCTCTGGTAAAGCCGAAAGGCCTTGTCATGGCACTGCCCTGCCAGGCGTTTTTTGTAAAATTCCTGTTTGGACCTGTAAAATGTGTTGGAGGGTGCCAGCGCAACGAGACGGGAAAAGAGCGTGTAATTGGTTTCAAACTTCCAGGCAGGAACCGCAAGCACCCTGGCGTAGGTCTCCTTCTCTTCCAGATACCGTTTCAAGGGTTCAAGCTCTGCCTGAAGGGGCTCGATATCGAATCGATCCAAAACGGCCCGGGCCTCGTCAAACTTTTCCGAATCGGCAAAGGCTCGCACCTCTGCCCCGATGGCCGCACGGTTCCCGGTAAACTCATCCACCAGGGCGGCTTCAAGCTTCACCCGCGAGCGCTGTGCCCACTCAGACTTAAGAAAAACGCCCCCCTTCCATGCAAAGGGCAGAGCGACAAGAAGCAGAACCACCCCCAGGGCCAGCCCGTACCATTTCGGTGGAACGGCCTTCATCCGGGTGCCTATTCCCCCAAGCCCTTTCAGGGCGGACTCGCTTTTTCCCGACAAGTCAACGTCCCGCCAGGCGGCCTTCACCTTTTCTCCGGTGGACCTGACCCCGACCAAGGACTCGGGCTTTGCATCGGGCACATAAGGAGAGTACCCCGCCCCCGTATCAAGGGGCGCCTCACCCAGGTCATCAAGAACAGGTACCGTGGAACCGGATAAGCCCGAGGCCTCAGCACCGCCTTTTCCGTCCATCCCTTTTAGCTTGCTGAATATGACCCCGCACCGCACACATTCGATGGCCTCCCTGGCGTTTCGAAAGCCGCACTGAGGGCACAAGAACACGTCTGAGTAAAAATCCGAAGGGGTGCTCTCCATCTCAAGGGATGTTTCAAGGGGGCCCGAATCGTTGGGTTCTGAAGCCGCAGCGGTCTCCTCTTCCCGGGCCATGACAAGGGGCCCTTCTTCGGGTTCGTCTATGCCCAGCTCCCGCCGCAGCTCTTCCTGCTGAAGGCGATAGCGCTCCATGGCCTCCTTGCTGCGCTGTTTTTCAATGGCAATGGACTCAGCAGAGAGGGCCATGTCCGATCCGCAGGCAATGCACTCCACATCCTCCGGGTCATTCAGATATCCGCATACCGGGCATTTCATCCCATTTGTAGAACTCGACATAGTCACCTGTGGGGTACCGAGGAGTATAGATTAAGGACTTGTAATGGTAACGGCCAGCTTGTCAAAACAAGCTAAACGTACAACAACTGGACCCATAGCGCAACCGAGATGGCCCTGAGGCCCGACCCCAACCCGGCCGTCGCGTCCACCCGCCCTTCGGACATCATGCCTGCTTGTGCAGCAAAAACTCACAGCCCTTTTCGGTGCACTTGCAAACCGAGACGGATCCCCCTTGAAATTATCTATTTTAATAGAGTAAATATATATTCACGAGGTTGGGTCACACATTCCCTGGACAGATCACGCATCAAAACACCTGATAAACGGTAGAGCAGATAGAAAAAGCACTTTATATAGAGCCCTCTACTGGCCGTAACCATTTTAGCTATCGGATTTTGTAAAATATGAACGTTCATGTTGTCACATATTCTTCAGAGTGGAAAACCTGGTTCGAAGACTTGTCATCTAAGCTATCGTATGCCCTTCGGGACATCTCATGTCGCATTGAGCATGTCGGGAGCACCTCTGTCGAAGGATTAGACGCCAAACCAATCATAGACATTGATATTATCTTAGATGATTTCGATCGTTTTGAGTCTGCAAAGAAAGCACTTGAAGGAATCGGTTATTACCATAGAGGGAATTTAGGCCTCGAGGGGCGGGAAATGTTTCAAATCAGCAACCCGATACATCCCCACAACGCATATGTATGTGCCCCTCATGCGTTAGCAGTCAAAAATCACCTTATTTTCAGAGACCACCTGAGAGGTCACCCTGAATCTGCCAAAAGGTATGCACGACTCAAACATGAACTTGCCGAAAAGTACCCCAATAATGTAGATGCCTATTGCGAAGCAAAAACGGAATTTATCTCAAGCATTCTGTCTCAATATGATTTTTCCTTTACTGAAATATATGCAATAAAAAAAGCAAACGAAATAGAGTAACCGGGCTTCCCCCCTGCCTCCACGCAACCCGGATCAATATGACACTCACATCGGATGTATACCGTGCGCCCCACAAAGGCACCCAGATCATAACAACTTTTTTTAACATTCAAATCAGCCACACCGGCGAGGTCTAAACGGACGTTCTACACCACGCCCGTCTTCGACACCCACTGGGTGAAGCATACATACGTCATGTACCGCATCACCGCACCAGGCAAAAAGCAGGGAGACATAAAATTGACGACGACAACACTCGAACCGGCAAGTATCAATGATTCCGAAGACCTCAAAGCCATGAGTGTGGAGGCGTTCACAACTGACTATGATCAGTACGGTTCTTACCCACCGGGGATTGAGTCGTTGGCCTGGCATCAATCAGAGATTAAAAAAGGTCATTATTACAAAATTCTATTCAACGGCGACCTTGTTGGTGGCATCTGCGTGATTCCATCGGATGGTAAGCGAATCGAAATAAAGTACTTTTTCATCCGTGGGGAATATCAAGACAGACGAATTGGCTCGACGACCTTAGGACTAATCGAAAAACAGTATCGCAACGCAGCAGAATGGGTACTGTCAACACCTTACAAATCGTTTCGAAACCATCATTTTTATGAGAAAAACGGCTATACCAAAACGGGCGAATCCCAGCCAATCCCCAACAATCCGTTCAGGCTTTTTGAGTACAGAAAAATAATCGAGAAGACAGAATGACGGCACCAGGCCTGCACATTTGACTTTTTTAATCTGCCACATATATGGTGGCAGGAAAACGAATTTGCCCGACATAGAGGGCGTGCCTTATGAGGCAAAACAGGATCATGCCAGTGTTCTCCAAAAGCAGTGCCGACGTTTTTTCAGTGCTCAACATCAGTGGGATATGACCAATGCCTGACATCCAATTCATCCCTTTAGAGGAAAACGATATCGATGGCCTGACAGGCCCCATGACAAGGGCCTTTGAGAACGATGCCAAGATGTATGACGGTATCGAAAAAGGCGGTCCCCCGGGCTATAACGATGGGTCGTTCCTTCAAAAATGGGCCATTGATGATCCAAAATCAATCGCCTATAAAATCGTCCTTGAAGACAAAAGCGTTGGCGCCTTTATTATTTGGTGGGTTGAGCAAGGCATGAGCATTCTGGGCGCACTTTTCATCGACCCCTGTTTTCACAACATGCAGATCGGGCGGAAAGCCTGGAACTTCATTGAAACAAGGTATCCATCAAAATGCTGGAGACTTGAAACGCCCACCTGGGCCACAAGAAACCACTACTTTTACGAAACGGTGTGTGGCTTTCAAAAAACTGAAATCAGTCATGATCAACAAGTTTTTGTCAAAAAGAAGGAACCGACAATTATGCCGACTGGGTCTTTTCCTTAAACCGATAGACTCGCGCAATGAATTTCAACCCACCGCCGGGTATGACGTGCCCTGAGCCAACAGCATACGGAGCCTGACATGAAAAAAGCATTCATTATCATCCTTATCGGCTTGGGGGCTTACGGGGCTTTTACTCGGTTCAATATCCCTTTCTCCATCAAGCCCCTCTTTTCCCTCTTCACATCCGAGGTGTCTTCAAGCGATGAAGCCCTTCAGAGAGCATTTGATGAGAAGCTCAGCGGTATCCAGGTCGGTGGCTCGGGTAAAGTGATCACCATGCTGCCCGACGACACCAAGGGAAGCAGGCACCAACGCTTTGTTGTCCGGCTTGATTCCGGCCAAACACTTCTGATTGCCCACAACATTGACCTTGCCCCACGCATTGACGCGCTCCGGGTCGGCGACCACATCAATTTTTACGGTCAGTACGAGTGGAACGCCAAAGGGGGCGTTGTTCACTGGACGCATCATGACCCCAGCGGGCGTCATGAAGACGGCTGGTTGAACCATGGAGGCAAACTGTACCGGTGAGCCTGATCCCTGCAACAACCCAGCCAGGGTTACCCTTCGCCCCGCATCCCGCCAAATGACTTCATCCAGGCCAGCCTTGTCTTAAGTTAGTACTTATGTTAAATCGTTTTCTGGCCGGTAGTATTCCCTCTTAAAGGACGTATCGACGAAGATCCTGCCCGTGCCGGGCATACAAGCCCGTGGGTACCAGCGTCGGCAGTGACGAATGTGTCGTAATGATTTGGGGAGAGAGATGAAGTTCAGAATATGCACAATCATGGTTGCAATGTTGGCGATCGTCGGATGTTCGACCTTCGATATCAAATCAAATGCTAATGCCGACAATGAACGGAAAACAGCGTTGCTGTACGACAAATTGATCGAAGGTGAGGCACCGAACACCGCCCAACTCACCCTTTTTATGTCTAAAATACCCAAGGGCGGCGACCTGCACAACCATTATTCAGGAAGTATCTACGCGGAAACATACCTGGATTGGGTGGAGGACGCCGGTTACTGGATAGACAAAGAGACACTTCATATCAGCAAAGTAAAGACGGATACCAGTCTGTCTGTTGATGAATTACGTTCCGACACCAGACTCTACCGGACCCTTTTAACGTTCTGGTCAGACAAAGACTACCACAACCATTACCACTCACAGCCGCCCCCCGACCAAAACTTTTTCGACACCTTCGGTTACTTTGGTCCCATCGCCCAAAATTACAATCAAGGGCTGATGATTTTAAAAGAACGGGCCATCAAAGAAAATGTCAGTTTTATCGAGGTGATGCTTAAATCCGTTGGTTATTCGCTTGCGGATACGTCCTTCGATAAACACATCAGACAGGCCACCGGCCATACGTCCAACTGGGCTCTTTTTGACGAGCTGTCCTCAAAAATAGATGCAGATGATGGGCTTAAGACGAAAGTCGACGCATTCATCGCCACATTGAACGCGGCTCATGCGGGCATAGATGACGACCAATTTATGATGCGTTACCAGACATACGCATCACGAAACAGCCCGCCAAGCATCGTCTTTTCCACACTTTACTCAGCCTTTAAAGCGGTTGATCAATCCGACCTCCTTGTTGGCGTCAACATCGTCGGCCCTGAGAACGGTGTGGTTGCCATCAAGGATTACGCCTTGCACATGCAGATGTTTGCATATTTGCATGCAAAATTCCCGAACGTTAACAGGTCACTGCATGCGGGGGAGCTGACCCTTGGCATGGTGCGTCCCAAAAATCTCACCTTCCATATTTCCCAGGCAATACAGGTCGCCAAGGCCCAGAGGATCGGACATGGTGTGGACCTGCCCTATGAAGAGGACCCCGTTGGTCTGTTGCAGGAAATCAAAGACAACGCTGCCGTGGAGATCTGCCTCACAAGCAATGAATTTATCCTGGGCGTCAAGGGCAACACCCACCCGTATCTTATCTATTCCGCCTACGGCGTCCCGATGGTTATCTGCACGGATGATTCCGGGGTTTCCAGAAACAATTTGACCGGTGAGTACGTGTTGCTGGCGGAACGGTATAAGCCCAGCTACAAAACGATCAAAGCGTATGTATACAACAGCATTCACCACTCTTTTCTTTCAGAAGAAGATAAAGATTCATTGCTCCGGTCCCTTGACCTTCGCTTTGAATCCTTCGAAGCCGAGATGTCTGAGTATTCCGCTTCAATGATGAAATAATCCGTGCTGACGGGATGGGCCCCTTGAACCCTATATGCACGTGTTTTCGCGGACACTGCTCTGGAGACCATCCCGTCAAAACCCGCCGGGCCCGCCGCATGACAACAACACCCCAACCACAGGTACCCCATGATGAAAAAAACACTTCTTTTACTCTCTGTCTTATTGGCCTTTGGCTGCTCTTCCATGGACAACAAAACCGTCACATCGGTCTTAACGCCGGATTGTCTCGGAGATACGGACATTCCATCGGCATTAAAAGACCAGTTCAGAGAGGCAGAAGACAGTGTGTTATTGGATCTTGCACTGGGAGCACCCGACAAGGGCAAACTGTGCTGGGGCCAGGTGTATGTGGCCAAAGAAAATTCAGACATTACCATCTACCGAGCGTGGAACAGCACAAACCCGCACAGCAAAATGGGCCAGTGGTGGTCCTTCAGCAAGCCCACGGGGCTGGTCTCCGCCTATCGCTCGGGTTGTGAAATCTGCTACCAGTGGTCCCCATTAGACAAACTGGTGGTGGGCAGGTTGAAGCCCGGAACAAAAATCGTCGTAGGCACCGGACAGTCCGCCAAGTGCTCTGAATACCTCACCTACCCGGTGTCCGATGAGAAGCAGATCTTTATCAAGGACGCAGACACATCGGTGGAAACAACCTCCGATTACGACCTGGTATTCAAGTGGCGATAGCCCCACGCTCAGAGACCGAATGGTGCGTCCAGAGCCCTCCGCTGGCCACAAACCCTGCGGAGGCAAGGAGAGAGCAGGCCGCCTTGTTCTCCGGATCCACGTCGGCCACCAGGGGGCAATGGCCATTGCAGTCGGTGGTATGCTGAGTCAACGCATCCAGAAGCTCACGGCCCAGGCCCCGGCGCCAGAACTGCGACGAGAGCCAGCCCCCCGCCTCCACACGATCCTTGCCGAAAGGCAACAGCACGCAAAACCCCGCCAGTTCGCCGGTCTCACGTATCCGAACGGAAAAGGCTGCCTGTGAGGCATCTTCCAGGGTGGAGACCAGCCACTCTCCGGCAGACGCAGCCGAGTCGATGCCCCGTGAAAACCTCCAGACGGACGGCGAGTCAAACCCCGTCTCCATGCCTGCGACATCCGAAGGGACAAAGGGAGACACGGCAAGGCGCGGGGTCCGGAATCCGTCCGGGCACAGCCCGGACACCGGATAAAGCTCTCTTTTGATCAGGTTGAATCCCATGGTCACTTTCCTGTAAAGCGGGGCTCTCGTTTTTCAAACATGGCCGCAAGGGCCTCTTTGTGGTCTTCGGAGCCGTGGCACTGGGCCTGCATCAGGGCGCAGGTTTCCAAAAAATCAGGCAGCTCCGTGTTCCGACCCATCTTGAGAAGCCGCTTGGTCATGCGCAGGGCCCGGGGCGGCTTGGCCGCAATGGTTTCGGCCAGGGCCGCAGCTTCCTTCATCAGGGTTTCGTGGGGCACCACACGGGAGACCACCCCCATCTCCAGGGCGCGCTGGGCGTCGATGACCTCTGCGGTAAAGGCCAGTTCGCAGGCCTTGGCCATGCCCAGGACCCGTGGCAGGAGCCAGGCCCCGCCGTCACCGGGGATCAACCCAACATTGAGAAAAGTCTCCCCGAATGTCGCCCGCTCCGAGGCGATACGGAGATCGCACATGAGGCTCAGATCGAACCAGCCCCACAGCCGGTGACGCAGCTGCTGCAATAACCGGGATCTCCAGGGTTTCCATGGCCAGGGGGATTCGCTGGACATGGTTCTTGTACCGGGCCACCAGCTCCGGCCCCTCCCCTGCAAACATGCCCTTTTTCCCGGCCATGTCCTTGATGTTGCCCCCGGATGAAAAGGCCGGATCGCTTCCCGTCAACACCAGGACGCTGATGCCGGGATCTTTGTTGACCTCGTCCACCAGCCTGCATAGGTCCTCCACCATGGTCTCTCCGGTGATGGCGTTGCGACTCTCCGGGCGATTCAGGGTTGCCGTCACAACCCGCCCGTTTTGCTCCACGCAAATGTCGGTAAACCCGTTCATGGTCTCTCCTTTCCCATCAAGTGAGCCTTTCCGGTAACCCGCCGTGGCCGGATACATGGCAAGCAGGCCGTGAAATATCCGGGCAGATGTGAGGCCGGGTCGTTGTCTCAGACACTGTAGCAAACCAGGCCCCATATTTCACCGAAAATGAAAAACCTCGCGCCATCAAGGAGTTGTGACATATGGCCTGGAAGATGCAGCGGGCAGGGCCGTGCCCTCACCTTCCAGAAGAGGCCGATGCATTTTTTCATGACAGAAGACTTGACACCGAAAGAATCTCCGATTAAAAAGCGTAAGCTCGCAGCATGGTGCTCTTTTGTCGGCACCGGCTCAGGGTACCCGTCATCGCGCGGGTTTTTTTGTGCCTGGAGAAAACCTTACGGTGCAACTCCCTTTGCCGCACTCAGCGGGAATGCCCTGCGGCGGGCTCCGCCATGGCAGACCATGGCGGATCGTACAACGCCCAAGGAGAACTGCCCATGCTGCACCCCGTCGTCAACACCCCCGAATGCGCCATTCACCGCATTGAAGACCATACCCCGTCAACGGTCAACCGACTTGTTGTCTCCACCCCGGAAACACGTGCCATCGCCAACGATCCCAGAGTCATGGGAGTCGACTACACCCGTCGCCTCAAGGCCGCCTGCACGCGTGTTCTGTCCATCCTCAACACCGAAAAGCGAACCTGCCTCACCGAAGACGAAACCATCGTCTTTGATATCCTCCGCGGCGGACTCAACTTCGGCCTTCGGGAAGCCCTGGCCGACGCCTTCGGATGGAACCGCCACGGTTGCTCCTTTATCAGCGCCCAGCGCGCCCGCGTGGACGGTGATCCCGAGAACTGGCACATCATGGAGAGTGAATACAGCAAGGTCTACATGCCCAAAACCGCCAGCATCGTCATCGGGGATGTGGTGGCCACCGGCACCAGCCTGGAGCATGCCATGAAAGCACTGGTGGCCGAAGCCGAAAAGCAGGGAACCGCCCTGCGATCCATCGTCTTCTTCACCTTCGGCGGGCCTCGCGCCGAGGAGATCCTGGAAGCGGCCGATGCCATGTGCCGCAAACGGTTTCCCTCCTACGAAGGCACCACCCTCATCTACCTGGAAGGACGCTTTGTGGTGCCCACGGAGGATACGCCCCTCACCATCAAAATCACCGGCACCGACCTCCTGCGCAAGGGCGCCCTCATGGCACCGGAGTTCATCGAGTCCCAGTACGAAGACCCCTCCTACCCCATCCAGCGCTGCGCCATTTACGATGCGGGTTCCCGTGCCTTTTGGACCCCGGAGTACATCGCGGACCTCACAGAATACTGGGGCGAAACCCTGGCCCTGGCAGAAAAAGGCATGGGCTTTGCCGAGCTGCTCGAAGAACGCTTCCCCGAACTCGACGCGGACCGGTTTGGCGAAGTGAACCTGACCGATATCTGCCGAAAGCAGATATCACAGCTTGACGCCTGATAGGGATAAACGCCTCCGGCAACCCTGCCGGGGGCCAAACCTTTGAAAAGTTTGACAAACAGGCATTTAAAACAGAACGAGTCCTGAGGGTTACGGTAACCTCCACGCATCATGACGATTCGTTTGCAACCGAAACGTTTTTGCGGCTTGTCACGGGTAAAGCCCGTCAGCAAGTGTGACGTACCTGAGGAACGAAGGCACGGAGCATTTGCGAACCCGGGGTGCAGGTGATTCATCCCCTGCCTGCCGGAGGCACGCTTTTGTCCATCTTTTAGGAGAAACAGATGAAGAAAGACCACACAACAGACGCTGATTTCGCCCTCACCCATGTCGCCGATTCCCACCGCAAAGGGTTCTGGCCCATGCTGGTGGTGATGCTCGGCTTTACCTTTTTTTCCGCCAGCATGTGGTCCGGCGGAAAGCTCGGTACCGGGCTCACCGCCTGGCAGCTCATCGCCACGGTAATGACCGGCAACCTGCTTCTGGGCTGCTACACGGGCCTGCTTGCGGCCATCGCCGCCAAAACCGGTCTCTCAACCCATTTGCTTGCCCGGTTCTCCTTTGGGGAAAAAGGCTCTTACCTCCCCTCCTTTCTCCTGTCCATCACCCAGGTGGGCTGGTTCGGCGTGGGGGTTGCCATGTTCGCCCTGCCCGTCCAGAAGGTCACCGGATGGAACATCCACGCCCTCATCCTGGCCTCGGGCCTTGTCATGACGGCCACGGCCTGGTTCGGCATCCGCGCGCTGACCATTCTTAGCTTCATTGCCGTGCCCTCCATCGCCGTCCTGGGCAGCTTCTCCGTGGGCAAGGCCTTCACCGATTTCGGCGGCCTGGACGCCTGGTTTTCCATGGTCCCTGCCGAGCCCATGGGCCTGTTCACGGCCATCGGCATCTGCGTGGCCTCCTTCATCAGCGGCGGCACCCTCACCCCGGACTTCACGCGGTTTTCCAAGAACACCAAAACTGCCGTCTCCACCACGGTCATGGCCTTTTTCCTCGGCAACAGCCTCATGTTTCTCTTCGGCGCCGTGGGCGCGGCTTTCTACCAGCAGGCGGATATCTCCGACGTGCTCCTGAAACAGGGCATGATCGTCTGGGCCATGGTGATCCTGGGGCTCAACATCTGGACCACCAACGACAACGCCCTTTATGCCTCAGGCCTCGGTTTCTCCAACATCACCGGCCTGCCCAAAAAATGGGTGGTCCTGGCCAACGGCGTGGTGGGAACCCTTGCCGCCCTTTACCTTTACAACAACTTCGTGGGTTGGCTCGCCTTTCTGAACACCATGCTCCCTTCCATTGGCGGCATCCTCATCGCAGACTACTTCATGGTCCGCAAGCGCCTCTATGGCCACCTGGATAAAACCCGATTCGAAACCATTCGCCCCACCGCCATCCTGGCCTGGGCCGCAGGCGTGGCAGCCGCCAGGGTGATCCCCGGCATCGCCCCGGTCAACAGCGTCCTGGCCGCCGTGGGTGTCTACCTTGTGGCTGAACATGTGATGGGACTCATCAAGAACGGCGAGAGGCCTGAAAGCGAAGCGGCTTAGTTCATAAGCAAATCAGCGACACACATAAAATGCGAAAAACCGATGCCCGCACTCCCGTGGGCATCGGTTTTTTTATGGCTGATCACGTCTGAAGGCCTTTGATCCGGCGGCTAACAGATCAAAAGCCCTTGGGGTTGTTGAAATTTTTATCAAGAAAACTGCCTTCAATATTGTTCGCCATTTCTACAAAACGAGTGGAAGGCAACGAAAAGGACACCATGTCTTCAGGAACAAAATTCCTGACCATGGGCTCCATGAACCCGACGATACTCCTGGGATGTTCCTGAAATTTTTCATTATAGGGAAGCGTAAAGACAGACTGGCACCCTGAGCAATTGGGAATCAACACATTGTCCATCAAACTGGCCGTGCTGTCGTAGCCTGACAGGGTGACAAGCTTTGTCAGGTTGGTGAGGTCTGCCGGAAAAATGTTCACGACCTCAATTTCCCTGTTTTTATCGATCTTTTCGACTTGTTCCATATACAGATACTTTTCTTTTGGCGGCTGGATAAGGGTTGCCGACTCACGGGTATATGCCTTTGAAAGCTCGAGATTCTTAAAAAACCGTTCGGTTTCCGCTAAAAATACGCCCCCGTCATCTTCCAGTTCTGCAAAGCCAAAATATTCCGTCGAGCCGGTGCATGCCTTGCCGTTATCCTCTGAAAACCGGATTCTTTTCCCCTGTTTCATCATCATTTTCAGATACATGAACATGCAGACCCATCGTTCCTTTTGATAAACAAACGAGTCTTCTATCTCTTCAGGTGAAAAATACCAGCCGATGGCAGGGTAATTAAAAGACACGACTTCTGAAAATTTCCTCAGGCTCTCTTTTACTATTTCTGAATTCATTTAAGATTCCCCTTGTGTTTAAAAGTTGATATCTATTATTTCAAAAGACATGCCAAAACATAAGGACCTGTAAATACGATAAATATCGAGACGCATTTTTCAAAACCACGATATTAAATGGCTTTCAGCTACTAAATTTCGTGGCTACATGATAAACTATTTAATATCGTGGTTATTTTGTCTGGTTCACGTAAAGGGGGTTTAGATGACGGTTGATAAACACCAATTTTTCCGAAATGTAACGCTAAGCCTTTGCAGCAGCCTTGACCTTGAAAAGGCGCTCTTTAAGTGCTTTCAATATATCAGGAAATACATCCCGGCAGATGGTCTTCAATTCGATATTACCGAACCTAACGGCGCCACAGTCAGTATTGTCAGGGTAACAAAAGAAGGGGTCGAAATTCAGGATATTCTTATTCCGTTCTCACCTGAATCCATAGAAGAAGAGCAACGGTATTTTGAGAAAAAAGAGAATAAAAAAATTGACGATGTCCTGATTTTCAATGCACCGAACATAAATCCCATCAGTAAGGATTTTGCCAAAGTCCTTAACCTCAAGGAAGCATCCAATCTTGTCCTGCCGGTGGACTTTGAGGACAGTTTCCCTGCAACGATTTCCCTGTACTCTTTTTCTCAACATGCCTACACAGCAGACCATGCAAAGCTCTTTTCAGCAGTAAAGGAGCCATTTTCGATGGCCATGTCCAATGCCCTGAGGCACCGTGACGTACAGAACCGCTCGGAAAATTTCAAAAAAGAGACCCAGAGGCTCTACCTTGAACTGATGAAAATCTCGGGGGATAAAATCATAGGCGCGGAGTCCGGCTTAAAAGAGGTCATGACCCTTGCCCGGCATGTGGCTGAAGTGGAAAGTCCCGTGATGCTTCTTGGGGAGACAGGCACAGGCAAAGATGTCATTGCAAATGCTATTCACCAGTTTTCAAAAAGACACGAAGGACCGGTTGTCAAGGTTAACTGCGGGGCTATCCCGGAAAACCTTATAGACTCTGAGCTTTTTGGCCATGAAAAAGGCGCGTTTACCGGTGCTGTTTCCCAAAAAAGAGGAAAATTCGAACGCGCTGACTCCGGCACTCTTTTTTTAGATGAAGTCGGCGAGCTCTCCCTGGTTGCCCAGGTCAGGTTGTTACGGGCTATCCAGTTCAAGGAAATCGAACGCCTGGGAGGCACCCGAACAATCCCTGTGGATACACGTATTATTGCTGCAACCCATCGAGATATGGATGAGTTGATTAAATCCGGCACATTTCGTGAGGATCTCTACTTCAGACTAAACGTTTTTCCTATCCACATTCCGCCGCTAAGGAAGAGAAAAGAAGATATCCCGGCCCTGGCCCATTACTTTATCGAAAAAAAAGCCAAAGATTTAAATCTTTACCCGCCTCAAAGACTTGCCCCCCGGGCCATGGATCAGCTGATGGACTATGACTGGCCCGGCAATGTACGAGAACTTTCGAATGTCATCGAAAGAGCGTTGATTCTAAACCGCAACACCCCACTCACCTTTGATCACCTGCATATCAATTCTGCCACACGTAACGCCTCGGAAATCCCGAGGGATAAAAACGATGATGACATTATCCCCTTTGATGACATGATTTCACAATACATCGTCAAGGTGTTAAAACGCACAGGCGGGCGCATAGAAGGCCCCAATGGCGCTGCAAAACTCCTGAACATGAAGCCGAACACCCTGAGAAGTAAAATAAAAAAGCTCAACATCCGGTTCCATAGAGCAAAAGCCAAAAAGCCCTCATAGAGTTGGGACGTCGCCGCAAGGGATACCATTCCGTGAACCGCTTCATGGACAACATGCCGTCCACGCCCCTCCTCAAAATTTTTTCTCCACCACATCCCTCTTGCATTGTGGCCATGCAAATCCAGCTCACCCAGGCTTCTGTGATCGTCATTTTCGATGATTGAATCATCAGAAGAGGAACGGGTTCGATTGGCACCAAGCCTTCGGCGTCAGTTCCCGTGGGGGTAAACCCGGGAATTAAAAAACGGGGGTCCTCACCTTTCGATCCCGCCAAACCACCTGAGTGGCGGGAAGATTCCCACGTCTATAGAGCCTGATCGCCGATTCATAGCGATCTGTTTTTCTGCAAAGCCAAAACAAATTATTCTAAAAATAAGCAAAAAAATTAACAATGCTATTTTAGCATGTTAGTTCCCCGGGAGACTCTTTCAAAGAGGATAGTATCAAATATGCATGCCTGCCCCCTTCTCTCAAGCGACCGTTTCTGGTAGCTGAAAGAAAGAAATGAAGTGAATGGGATCCAGTACACGGAACCACCCTGTACCCTATTGATATATTCCCCGGCAGATCAACATGTGCTGTTGGCCCCGGGAAACAGGAACACAGTGATAGTAAGAAGGAAATGCAGTGAAAAGTTATCGTCTTGAGCATGATTGCATCGGTGAAAGAGAAGTCCCCTGTGAATGCTATTACGGCATCCAGACCCTGAGAGCTGCTGAAAACTACAAAATCAGCAACATTCCCATCAGCCATTATCCCCAGCTGATCGACTCCCTGGCATATATCAAAATGGCCGCAGCCCAGGCCAACTGTGAGCTGGGGTTGCTGGAGGAAGACAAGTCAAAACACATCACACTGGCCTGTGAAAAGATCCTGGAAGGGAAATACTACGATCAGTTTGTGGTCGACGTGATCCAGGGCGGTGCAGGAACCTCCACCAACATGTGCGCCAACGAGGTCATCGCCAACCTCGGCCTGGAAGGCATGGGCCACCGCTGCGGTGAGTACGAGTACCTGCACCCGAACATTGATGTGAACATGTCCCAGTCCACCAATGACGTGTACCCCACAGCCATGCGTATCACTTTGATTGCCAAAATACGCCAGCTTATCGAGGCCATGGCATTTTTGAAAAAGTCCTTTGAAAAAAAGGCCGAGGAGTTCAAGGACATCATCAAGATGGGGCGTACTCAGCTCCAGGACGCCGTGCCCATGACGTTGGGACAGGAATTTTCCGTATACGCCGTGATGCTCGGTGAAGACATGATGCGCCTGCAGGAAACCACGGACCTGGTGCGTGAGATCAACATGGGGGCCACCGCCATCGGCACGGGCTTGAACGCCCACCCCGAATATGCGGATCTGGTGACGGAAAAGCTGTCCGAATTGCTGGGCATCAACCTGATCAAGGCTGAAAACCTGGTGGAAGCGACCCAGGATACCGGAGCGTATGTCCAGCTTTCCGGCGTGCTCAAGCGTGTGGCGGTGAAAGTCTCCAAGATCTGCAATGACCTGCGCCTGATGTCTTCCGGCCCCCGTTGCGGTTTCAACGAAATCAACCTGCCCCCCATGGCCCCGGGGTCCTCCATCATGCCGGGCAAGGTCAACCCCGTTATTCCCGAAGTGGTCAATCAGGCCTGTTTTTATGTAGCCGGTGCGGACATGACCGTCACCATGGCCTGCGGGGCCGGTCAGCTGGAACTCAACGTCATGGAACCGGTGATCGCCCACAGCCTGTTCAGCTCTCTCATGTACCTGCGCAACGCCTTTGAAACCCTGGCAACCCGATGTGTTGACGGCATCACCGCCAACGAAGACGTCTGTCGCAACTACGTCCGCAACAGCATCGGCCTGGTCACGGCCTTGAACCCCTATATCGGCTATGAAAAGTCCACAGAAGTGGCCCACGAGGCCCTTGCCTCGGGCACGTCAGTGTACGACATCGTCCTTGCCAAGGGGTATATGAAAAAAGAGGACCTGGACGACATCCTCTCCCCTGAAAACATGATCAAGCCCCGGTATTTCCATAAAAAAGACTAACAGAACAAAAAGCCCCCGGCGGATTATGACCGGGGGCTTTTCCCCTAATGTATAGACGCCTTCTCACAGTCAAACACTTACCCCTTCTGTCCCACGTCTGTGCAAGTCATCCGGCAACATAGCCCCAGAACAGTGTGTGTGTGAAAAAGGCATAATAGCCTGAAAGATTCAGGATAAAATCCGGTGAGTCCGGCAGGCACAGCCGTTGGAATTCTGACAAGTCATCGGATGACAGCTCACGCTCTGCATCCGGCCAGCGCATTTCAATCAAGTCCGTCAACGCTGTTCGTATTTCATGGCTGAGGGGGGCACAGAAACTATCAGTAAACGTTTTTACCCTGGGTTCCTTTAAGCCTATGTCACGAAACCACCCCAGTGCACGCAGGAAGTGCGTCTCTGGTTTCTTCCCGTGTATAAAAGGAGCAAGTCCACCCGATGTCGCTCTCAGACGGGCTTCCAAGCGAGGGTATCCAGGAAGCAGATTTTCCGAAGACCAGCCAGATATTGCCACAATGCCACCGGGCTTCACCACCCGTGAGAGTTCTTTCAACAACGGCAGCGGCTCCAAAGGAGCATACCCAATGCAGTCGGCACTCCATGCCCAATCAAAGGTATGATTGTCGAAGGGAAGAGTTGTCACATCCCCTTTCTGAAATGAAATCCTTTGTGAAAGACCTGCCTCTGTCACAAGTGCTTCCCCTCGACTCAGTAACTCCGCAGATAGATCAAGCCCGGTGACATGGCCGGTGGGTCCTACGGCCTCGGCCAACAGCAAACTCTGAAGACCGATCCCACACCCCGCATCCAGTCCCCTGCTTCCGAAAGGAAGCTGTATTGTCTCGATCACGCCGCGAAGAGTCGACTCTCTCAAGGGATTGGCCACCAAAAGGCTACGGATATATGAATCAGTATCCACTATATGCCTCATGATATGTTAACCACCATTATTTGAGTTGGTTAAACAATGTGCCAGTCGACCATCAAGCCAACGCTTCTAAGCAGCCAAACGCTTATTTCCGTCGGCTGCATTCGCATCATTAAATCAAAAAGAGAACATGACAAAATGATGAAGCCATGCCTATCTCTGTTGAGATCATGACGCACCGACATTGTTCTATTTCAATGTCAATCCGCTTCAATCATGCCCATCTCTTTCAAGAGTTCCATGACAATTGAAATCTTTGATCCTGCCATGGTCCCACCAAGAGAAAGCATAACAGAGCAGGTTTCCATAATCTCATCTCGTGTTGCCCCTGCATCAATCGCCTTTTGTGTCTGTCCTAAAATACACCCCTTACAGCCCATCACAATGGCGGCACCCATTGCCATCAGCCGCTTGGTCTTCGTGTCCAGAACGCCAGGCTCATACGTTTTCTTGTAATGGGCTTGGTAGAGCTCTCCCTGCTCCCCTTGCCAGTCGATCAACTCCCAGAAATTATCACTGATCTGGCTGTACTCGTCTTTCAATTCCCCCATTATATATTCCTTTTTTAAGGTTTGAATACTTGAGCCAAAGTGTCGAATGTGGAGGTGTAGCCCCTTCATTAATATTGAATGATAAACTCATCCTCGTCGTTTAAATGCCCTATATGTTTTTCATCATTACTTCCGGGAAACAGTTTACACCAAACTGGTCACAGTTCATGCACCCAAAGCTCGGTGAATCTTCTCTGTCGATTACCAAAAAACCTTGAGTTTTGAAAAAACCGGGAGCCCTTGCACACAAGTATAAATTCTTAGCACCTACTTTCTTGGGTGGCAACAGACCTTCACAAAGAAGCTGTTTACCTACGCGTTTATTCCTGTAATCTGAGTCGGTTGCTATACCTTCAAGAACGTATACACCTTCCCTCATACCCAAAACGCAACCTCCAATGAGCTTCTCATCATCAACGGCTTCCCAATATTTGACCATCGTCTCTGGAATTTCTTTATCCTTTTCTGTAAATTCTAAGCCATTTTCAATAAAAAGTTTTATTAGCTCGGCGTATCGATCTGATTTGCAGATGGTTACCATTCCTTGTATCCCCTTTAAAACATAATGCTACGCTAAGGGCTCAAAAAGAAAAGTGAGTAACGAGCGCAGCTTTTTACCATGCCTTCCAACATGTAGTACTACGACAATAAAAAAGGCTATTATTGATAGCTACTTTTTAAATACCTTAAGAAATAGAGATAACCCCAAGAACAACCATACAAAGCCATTGGTATAAGAGTGAATTGGAAACCCCATATACAATGTAAATTCAGGTTCTCTAATAAAATAGCTGCACCCTATGCCTAATAAAACAGCGGAAAATAAAAAATATGCAATAGCGGTGTTATTGGTAATTTCTGAACTGAAAAACTGATCTATCTTGTTTCTATATCTTTGAGACTTAATGATAATATGGTCAAAAATGACAATAACCAGAAATATACCGAATAGACTGAAGCCGATTACGACTAAAGCTTTCATCCGAAGACTGTTCCCATATCAGTGCTGTTAGTATAGTTGACTTATAATGTTTGATAATGATTTTTAAAAGGACTTAAGGGTTGCAAATCCGACCCCCAAGTTATCGCTTCAGAAATGCGTATCAAAAATCGATAGGTCAAGTTTGTAATCCACAAAATGATTAATTGCATGAATAAACGTGCCGGGGATGATTTACTTGTCGAATCTGTAAACAATAAAAACCGATTGGGATTGAGAATAACTTTTGAATCATGCCAGGCTTACCTCGTTGGTTTACCCAGAGGAGAGACAGTAAATACGAGTCATAAATGCATATACATCTTAAAATATAACTTATTCAACAGGATCAACCCCTAAATCAGCGGCGCGTGTTTTTTGAACCCACTGAAATTGACTGTTAATGGATTACGTTGGCCATGCTATGTCCTTATGGGTTTTATGATGCAGTTTAAATTGTTTAGTTTTTAATTTGCCGCAATTTACTGAATAAGTAATCGAGAAAAATATGGCGGGCTGATTATTCCATGCCTCTATGTCGAAGCTATCCGAGTCAAAAACAGGCAATTGGGTATAAAAATACTGGGTGTCCCCTAACTTTTGATCCAGGCTGACACTTTTATTCATAACAACGGTTTCTTCTGGTTTCAACTCTGTTTTTAAAGAAACGTTTTTTAGATAAACTTGCCCTTGCTTCTTGTCTAAAATGCATATCCACCCTGAAGAATGAGAATATGACCGTGAGAACGTTCTGAAATTTGGTACAATGATGACTTCCGCATTGGATAGCCCTACTATCTGACTATATTTACCATGATTTATGCTATTTCTCATTTCATGAGTGGGCTCATGGCAATAGTCGTCGATCTCCACAATGTGACAAGAACAAAGCAACGATAAAAGTATAAGCGTTGGATAGAATTTCAAATTCAATCCCATACCTTTTAGATGAGGAATTTTTAAAGTGAAGCGAAACACGAGCACAGCGTTAAAAAACCCCCTCTCAATTTATTTGTTATCTTTAAGATCATCAAACCGAGTTCGAGTGTCCAGTGACCGAATGAGATTTCCCGAATCTGAGCTTGATACTGTCAATTGATTGTGCTTGCTAAAAAACGATCCAATAATTGGAATCAATGATAAAAAAACAAATGATGCTTTAAATGAAGAATATAAAGCTTCTAAAAAATATCTATTATTTTCCGAAAATTCTATCGCGGCCTCTTTTGACAGCCATAATGAATAAAGGATCAGTACTAAAAACACGCCAAAAACGATAAAGATTTCTAAATCATTGGTTTCAATGTTGTATCCCTTCAAAAAGTCTTTTAAAACCATCAGTAGAGACATAAAGACCATTGTAATACCGGCAGAAAGCCAAAACAGTATGAAACTGTAAATGCCTTGTACCATTCTTTTCACAAGCGGGTTTGATGGCTTCACTTATTTCCTCGACATAAATGACAACTATCATCGAACAAAACAATCCGACAATCCGTCCAATTCCTGTTTTTCGCACCCTGCGGGAGTGGCGTTTACCTCTCCAAGCATCAAGCAATCCCCTTAAAAAAACCACAACACGGGGCAACGCCCACCACATGTATTCAAAGCAGTCATCCCTCTAAGCGCCATTAATTTCTTACTCTGTGACCAGTACAAATGCAAGAGTCTAATTGGATATAAAAAAACAAGGTCTATGGAGCTAATCAACGAAGGATTAAACGTGGGAAGACAGAGGACAACCATATTTGGTGAGGCTTTATGCTATAGGATTACCCTTACGGCTTGACGGACAAACAGTAAGGGTAATCCATTTTCGAGGTGTTTTCACAAGGGCGACTTCGCCACCCTTACCCCGGAGGTTTGTTTTTATTTGACCTTCTACCCCGCGACCATCAACACGGCAAGACCGCACAGAACCACGCCGCAGCCCCGTGATATGGGGTTCTGGAATCGCTCGTAGCGGGTTCTGAAGGCGGGTCTGTCCAGGAGCATGGAGAAAAGCGTCCAGACAACGATGGCTTCGACGATCAGGGCAAGGCCGAAGAGGGCTCGGATGGCTGTGGGGGTTTCAGGGGCGAGGAGCTGAGAAAAGACGCTGAGGACAAACAGGGTTACTTTGGGGTTAAGCAGATTGCAGAAGAGGCCGTCTCGAAAGGCTTGGCCAAAGGGGGCCGAGGATTTCTCACTGGCATCGAAGGTGAGGCCGGAGTTACCGGTGAGGCAGCGGATTCCCACGTAGAGGATGTACGCGGCCCCGGCGTACCGGATGGTGTTGAACAGTAACGGGCTGGTGCGGATAATCACGGCAAGGCCTGCAACGGACAGGGTCACGTGCACGGTGAAGCCAAGGCAAATGCCCAGGATACAGGCCATACCGGCCCGCAGGGACGCGGTGGTGTGGCGGAAGATCAGCATCATGTCGGGTCCGGGGGAGAGTTGGGCGGCCAGGGCCACCCCCAGGACGACCACAAGGGATTCGAACATTATCGGGTACTCCGTGTTGTCATGGTTGGGTAACGGTTCAGAAGAAAAAAAAGGATAGCCCAACGTGATCATGATGTAAAACGCATACCCGGAATACATATCATTCCCACACGGAATATGCCTTAATGAGAGTAATGGGACTCCTTGAGCTGTGTTTCGAATTTTCGGCGCAGCCAGGTGTGGGCGGCATCTCGCCTGTGGCGCTCATGCCAGAGAAGGCCATAGCGAAACGGGGGCACCTCAAAGGGCAGTGGGAACACGTCGGCGTCGTACCGCCGGGCAAGGTGTCGGGCGATGTGGGTAGGGATGGTCAGGAGAAAATCGCTCTGGGTCACCACCTCCATGGCCGAAGCAAACAGAGAGGTCTCAAGGGCCACGGTGCGCTGCCTGCCCCGGGCGGATAGGGCCCGGTCAATGGGACCGGCCTTGTCGCTTCCGCCGGTCACCACCACATGGGGGGCCTTCAGATAGCCTTCCATATCGCGGTTCCGGGCCAAGGGATGTCCCTTGGCCCCCACACAGGCAAACGTATCCGTACCGATCCAGCGGCACACCACCCCCGGGGGAAGGGGGTCCTCCCCTTCCATGGCGCTTGCCACTTGAATGCGGTTCTCCACAAGCTCTTCCACCACGGTCTCTGAGCGTTCGGTGATCACGGAAACCCGAATACCGGGTGCTTCGGTGTGGAGGGAACAAAGCAGATCAGGGAGCACGAACTGGGCCACGTAATCGCTCACCGCAAGGGTAAACCACCGCTGGCATCCGGCCGGGTCAAAGGGTACCTCCATGGCCATGGCGGCCAGCTCACCCAGAATCACCTCTAACCTCGGTTGCAGGGTTCGAGCCCGTTCCGTCGGTTCCAGGCGATTCCCCACCCGCACAAGCAAATCATCGGAAAACGCCTCTCGAAGCTTTCCCAGGATCTTGCTCATGGCCGACTGGCTCACCCGCATCCGTGCAGCAGCCCTGGTGACGTGCCGCTCTTCCAAAAGCAGTCCCAGGGCCTTTAAATGAGACGGCGACAACGAATCCACAGACATACCCAACTCCTTTATCCATTCATACCGGGGGTGATTCAAGGCAAACGGCACAAAAGCGCTGCCGGGAGTCAAACGTTACAGGTTTTGAGAACGTTTTGCCAGGCTCCGCCGAATCGACAGTGACAGGCATTTGAAACTTTTTTTTGCGACTTGTCACGGCGTGGCCAAAGGCGAAGACAAAGGCTGTTCTAATCCCGCCGTCAGGAGTCCTTTTCCCCACTGCACTCTCTGAACACCCGACAGGCACACTCCCTGCGACACGCCTCGTCTCGACGGGCCACAAAGGCGGCGATGGCCTCGCTCTTGTGCTCGAAGATGTGATCCTCTCCAATGCGATCGATGAACCCCACATGGGCGATGAACTGAAACACGGTGGTTTTCAGGTTGCAGAAGTAGAGGCCGCCCCCCCCCGCCTTGAGGACATCCGAAAGCTCCACCAGCATCTCGGCCCCTGCCAGATCGATGTAGTTAATCCCCTCGCTGACTATGAGCATGTTGGTCACCCTCTCCTTTTCGATCATCGTTTCGATGCGGCTGCGAATACTTCCCACGGATCCGAAGTAAATGGATCGGTCGATGCGGATAATCTTCATGTGGGGGCACTCGTGGAGGGGACGTTTTTCGATGCTTGTGAGCTGCCGGGACCGGGTGGCGGGGTCCGGGGCCATCACCACAATGTCCGGGGTGGAGGAGCGGGAGAGGAAAAGGATCAAGGAAAGAAACACCCCGATGTAAATGGCAAACTCCAGCTCCAGAAACAGGGTGGAGAAAAAGGTCACCGCAAGGATCGCAGACTCAGAAGGGCTCACGCGGAGGATAAACCGGATATGCCTGAAATCGATGAGGTTCCACGCCACAATAAGGATCACGCCCCCCATGGAGGCCAGGGGGAGCCAGGCCGTAAGCGGGGCGATAAGAAGGACCAGGGCCATGAGGGCAACGGCTGCAAAGATGGCAGACAGGGGCGTCTTGGCCCCGGCGGCGTAGTTGACGCCGGAGCGGGTGAAGGAGCCCGACCCCGCGTAGCTTGAGAAAAAACTTCCCACCAGGTTGGAGAGCCCCTGGCCGATGAACTCCTGATTCCCGTCGATGAGCTGCCGGGACCTGGCGCTGTAATGGAACGGGCCAAATCAGACGCCCCAACCAACAGCCGACAATGCAATGGCAAAGGCATCCGGGGCAAGCTGCCGGATCACGGGGATGGATTCTGGCTCCATACGGGGGCTCTGAGGGGATCTCCACCCGCAGAAGCGCAACCCCGTGCTCGGGGCCGCCCATGGCAAGATAGGCGACAGGGTCCTCCGGCCACCATGCCCACGAAGGTTGCCTTCAAACCCTGCGGGCACCATGGCCGCACCGATGGTGACGGCGGCCACCGCCACCACGAACCCGTTGACCGTGGGAATGAGTTGCCATGGCCGCCCAGGTGTCGATAAAGGACTCCCCCCTGTGCAGGTCAGCCCCAGGCAGATGCGTCGACCGGCGCCAGAGGCATGGGCGGCCCCGGAGCCTGTTACCACCGTGTGGGAGACAAAGTTCACCAGGGCGCCAAGTCGCGCCAGCCCAAAGGCAAGCTGAAAGAAGCCCGCAAGGAAAGTAAGGGTCAGGGCAAGGCCGATGTACGCCCCGCTACCGGGCTCGGCGTACTGGCTCACCGCGGAAAAAACCACAATGGAGATGGCTGTGGTGGGCCCTGATATGAGGTGATACGACGAGCCGAACAGGGCTGCCACCACCGGGGTGACCATGGCGGTGTAGAGCCCGTACTCCGGAGGCAGGCCTGCGATGGCCGCAAAGGCAACGGCCTGGGGAAGCACAATGACGGCACCGGTGAATCCGGCCAGGAGGTCTGCTTTCAAGGTGGCCCGGCCAACCAGGGGAAGCCATGTTAAAAAGGGGAAGAATCTTGCGATCACGTCTCTCTCCGTCGGGTGGGCTTTCATCGACACGCGGTTTCCGGAGGTGATGGGGACAGCGATGTATTCCGTGGAGGGTCGTCTGCCCCGGGGGTGTCAATGGGTTCGATTGTAATCAATCCCACGGGACACTGCAAGTAACACGGCAAAGATGTCAAGGCAAGCTATCCATGTGAACCCGGGTATTTCCCACAGACAAAATGTGATCCGCGATTTTCTCAACCACCCTCAGCCGAGTCCCCTGCCCATCTATCCGACCCGGTTTCCCTCCAGGAAATACCACCCACAGGCACCATCCATGCCGTAATTTCATTTGAGCACCTGTCACTTTTCCATCGTGTCATGCGCCCTTCGGTCTTTCCCCATCCCCACCCGGTCGTGCCATGTGCCTGACCCACAGGCCGTTGTGACGCCTCAGTCGTTCCGTTTATTCTCCCAACAAACATCCCAGGGTTTGGACGTAAAGCAGTGTACGTTTGAACGGCGCCGGCCAGACCGGAGACCGTTCAAAACACGTTTTATCATGTGCTGATGTGCATCTTCAGTGCTCACCGAAGCCCCTCTCAGCTCCCTGGCTTCCTTAGTCCTTGCCCGGCCAACGACGTTGCACACGATACCCGAAAGGTGACCCCAGATGTCTCGAAATGATCCGCAAGCCCCACCGGACAACGTATGAATTAATGTTATGGAGGACTTCACGCGTGGAAAAATATGTGTACAGCTTCAACGGCGAAAAAACCGAAGGCGACGCGAGCCTGATGAACCTGCTGGGCGGCAAGGGAGCTAACCTGGCGGAGATGGCACGACTCGGCATCCCCGTCCCCCCGGGATTTACTATCACCACCGAGTGCTGCAACGCCTTCCTTCGCTCGGGCGGGAGCTACCCCCACGGGTATGCCGAGCAGCTCAACGACGCCCTTGTATGCCTGGAGAAAAACATGGGTCTTGCCTTCGGGGACCCCGACAATCCCCTGCTTGTCTCCTGCAGGTCCGGTGGCCGCCAGTCCATGCCCGGTATGATGGAGACGGTCCTCAACGTGGGCCTCACCTCAGGAACCATCCCCGGCCTTATCAAAAAAACGGGCAACGGCCGATTTGTCTACGATTCCTACCGCCGCCTGATCATGATGTATGCGGACGTGGTCATGGAAAAGGCCGAAGGCATTGAGGCGATGAACGGAAACGGCATCCGCAACCAGCTGGAAAAAATCCTGGCCGCGTTCAAGGAGACCCGAAACCTTCAAAACGACGCCGACCTCACCGAAGACGACCTGAAAACCCTTTGCGGTCTGTTCACCGAACGTGTGGAAACGGTACTGGGTGAAAAGTTCCCCGACTCCCCCGAAGCCCAGCTCCAAGGGGCCATCGGGGCGGTCTTCAAAAGCTGGAACGGCAAACGGGCCCAGTCCTACCGACGCATTGAGCAGATCCCCGATTCCTGGGGCACCGGTGTCACGGTCCAGGCCATGGTATTCGGCAACATGGGCGACACCTCGGCAACCGGCGTTGCCTTTACCCGCAACCCCGCCACCGGGGAGAACACCTTTTTCGGCGAGTGGCTTGCCAATGCCCAGGGCGAAGACGTGGTGGCCGGGCTACGCACCCCCGCCCCCATCAACGACGCCACCAAGCGAGACACCAACAAAGGGGTCACCTCCCTGGAAGTCGCCATGCCCGGCGCCTACAACGAGCTGGAAGCCATCCGAACCACCCTGGAGCGGCACTACAAGGAGATGCTCGACATCGAGTTCACCATCCAGAACAAACGGCTCTACATGCTCCAGTGCCGTGTGGGAAAACGCACGGGTACCGCCTCCCTTGTCATGGCCATGGAGATGCTCGAAGAGGGACTCATCGACGAAGTCACGGCCATCAAGCGGGTGAAACCCCAGCAGCTCAACGAACTCCTTCACCCCATCGTGGATCCCGAGGAGGAGAGCCGGGCCGAATGCCTCACCGAAGGGCTCCCGGCCGGGCCCGGCGGGGCCTTCGGCCACCTTGCCTTCACATCGGATGATGCCGTCAAGCTCGCAAAGACCCACCCCAACGTCATTCTGGTTCGCGAAGAGACCAATCCCGAGGACATCGAAGGGATGCGGGCGGCCTCGGGCATCCTCACGGCACGGGGCGGCATGACCAGCCATGCGGCCCTGGTGGCACGGGGCTGGGGAAAATGCTGTATCGTGGGCGCCGGAGACATTACCATCCACCCTTCCATGAACAAAATGCAGATCGGGGACAAGACCTTCAACCAGGGAGATATCCTGACATTGAACGGCACCCGGGGGCGAGTCTACGAAGGGAAACTCAAGATGGTGGACGCAACGGAAGATACACGCTTCCAAAAGTTCATGCAGATGGCCGACGCCTACCGCACCATGGGGGTGCGGGCCAATGCCGACACGCGGGAAGATGCCCAGGTGGCCAAAAGCTACGGTGCAGAAGGCATCGGCCTGTTTCGCACCGAGCACATGTTCTACAGCGCCGGGGCGGACGACCGCCTTTTTATCTTGAGGAAAATCATCTTGAGCGACACCGAGGGCGAGCGGAAAGCAGCCGTGCAAGAACTTGAACCCTACGTAAAGGAGGAGATCAAAGAGACCCTCAAGGCCATGAACGGCATGCCCGTCACCATCCGGGCCCTGGACCCGCCCCTCCACGAATTCGTCCCCCACTCACGGGCCAAACAGGTGGAGCTGGCCGAGGCCCTGGGCGTGGACGTCACCGAGATCAAGCGCCGATGCGAAGCCCTCCAGGAGAGCAACCCCATGATGGGGCACCGGGGCGTGCGCCTGGGGATCAGCGTCCCCGACCTCACAGAGATGCAGGTCAAGGCCGTCTTCGAGGCCACGGCAGAGCTTGCTAAGGACGGGTTCCACCCCCAGCCGGAGATCATGATCCCTGTAACCTGCGACGTGGAAGAGCTTGTGTTCGTGCGCAAAATCGTCAACACCGCCTGTGAAGAAGTGGCGCGGCGTTACGGCCTGGCCTCAATCGTCCACAAATTCGGGACCATGATCGAAATCCCCAGATCCGCCCTTCGCGCCAACCAGATGGCCGAACTCTGCACCTTCTCTTCGGCACCAACGACCTTACTCAGCTTACTTATGGTTTCAGCCGGGACGACGTCGGTGAGTTCCTGCCCACCTACCTGGAAAAGAAAATCCTCCCCGCCGACCCCTTCCAGACCCTGGACCCCTCCGGGGTGGGAGAGCTCATCAAAATCGCCGTGGAGCGGGGCCGCAAAACACGCCCGGACCTCAAGCTGGGAATCTGCGGAGAACACGGGGGCGACCCGGACTCGGTACGGTTCTGCTACAAAGCAGGTCTGGACTACGTAAGCTGCTCCCCCTACCGTATCCCCATCGCCCGACTGGCCGCCGCCCACGCTGCCATTGAGGCGTCGGAAGGGAAAAAATAGCACCGTAAAACCACCACGGGCAGCCCCTTTCCGGGCTGCCCACTCACCACTCACCACTCCCTATTCACTATTCACTATTCCCTGCGCTCTATCCCCCTATGACCTAAATACCTATGACCTATTTTACCTGCCCCCCTACCTCCTGCTCTTATCCGTCAACCGCGCTTCCTTGATAAGGTTGATGCCGAAGAGCAGCAACTTTTCCATCATGTACCCGCAAAGTTCCTCATCCTTTGTCTCCAGAGCAGAAACCAGGCTTCTCTGGTACTCGATGATCCCGTCCGGGTCGTCTCCCAGGTTGTAGTAGTAGGTCAGGTAGTTGATGAAGACGGGCTTTAAGGTATTGAAAATCAGCTGCACGGCAAGGCTCTCGGCCTTTTGGAAGAGAAACTCATGGAAGGCGTAGTCACACTCGGCAAGGGCCCGGGCGTCTTCTCGTGCGGCCTGCTTTTCATCCAGAATCCCGTGGAGATGGCAAAGGTCCCCGGGGCCCAGGTTGTGCACGGCCCGTTTCACCGCAAACCGCTCGCTGATAAGACGAAAATCCATAAACGAGGTGAGGACCTCATCGTTTAGATCCAGGCTGTTTTCAATATAGTAAATCAACAGGGAGAGAGCGGCTTCATTGCGGTAATCCGTCACGTAGGTTCCGCTCTGGGGGACCCGCTTGACCAGTTTCATGTGATCGAGCCTGCTCAGGGCGTCCCGCACGGTGTTCCGGCTCGCATCAAACCGGTCGGCCAGCTCCCGCTCCGAGGGCAAGCGGCTTCCCGGTTCATAGTTACCGTTGAAGATATCCTTACGAAGGCTCTCAAAGACTGTGTCTGCAATACATGTGGGCATGGATCCATCCCGGCCGCCGCACCGGGCAGCCACAAAGGCATCAATAACGTTGACGATACCGCAAAAAGCAGCGACAAACTCAGCCCGCCCCGCGGTACCGCGACACACAGACTTTTACCGGATGGTAAAGGCGTACGTCACAAGTAATACAGGGCCCCAAATTGGTCAACCAATTTTATTTTTTATGTTGCACACAAACAATTAAAAGCCAGTTTCACCCCCGTAAACATTAACATTTCGAAAATAGACCCCGAGATAAACTTTTGTACACTACCAAAAATCCCTTGATACCCCCCGAAATTGGTGCTACCAAAACAATGTTTCTCAACACTCGGAGTCGTATCCGCTTATTTGCTTATTTCAGTTGTTCAGGAGGTGAACCCATGGTCCTTTTAAACCCGAAAAAATACAAAGACAGAAATTACCCGGACGAGCGTTCCAAAGAGATCATGCTCAAGACCATCGACTGGTTCGAGAACAAGGGTCTTGCTGCCATCAAAAAAGACTACCAAGAAAAAACCTTCACCTATGATTTTGCAGAGTTCGTGAAAAACGAGGGCATCTTCGAGACCCTCTTCCTGCCCAAGGGCTACGGGGACGACCCCAACCAGCACTACAGCACCTACAAAATGTTCGAATTCTCTGAAATCTGCGGTTTCTACAGCTCAGCTTACTGGTACATGTACCACGTCTCCACCCTGGGCCTGGACCCCGTTCTGCTGGGTGACAACGAAGAAGCCAAGCACAAGGCGGCCGCCAAGCTTAAGGAGAACCCCCTGTGCGCCTTCGGCCTGTCCGAGCGCGAGCACGGTGCGGACATCTACTCCAGCGACATGAAGCTCTACCCCAAGGGCGACGGCACTTACCTGGCCCAGGGCAGCAAGTACTACATCGGCAACGGCAACGAAGCCGGAGTCGTCACCGTCTTCGGTAAGATTGCAGACACCGATGATTATGTCTTCTTCATGGTGGACTCCAAGCACGAGAAATACGAGTGCATCCAGAACGTCATCGCATGCGACCAGATGTACGTCTCCGAGTTCAAGCTCCATGACTACCCCATCACCGACGCTGAGATCCTCTCCCGCGGCCAGAAGGCCTGGGACGACATGCTCAACACCATCAACATCTGCAAGTTCAACATCGGCTCCGCTGCCATCGGCCTCTCCACGCACTCCCTGTACGAAGGCCTGAACCATGCTGCCCACCGTGAGATCTTCGGTAAGAAAGTCACCGAGTTCCCCCACATCAAGCAGCTCTTCTTCGACTCGTACATCCGTATCACGGCCATGAAGCTCTTCGGCCTTCGTGCCACCGACTACATGCGCGCCGCCGGTCCCGAGGATCGCCGCTACCTCCTGTACAACCCCCTCATGAAAATGAAGGTGGCCATCCAGGGCGAAATTGTCCATGAACTGATCTGGGACGTTCTGGCAGCCAAGGGTTTTGAAAAGGATCAGCACTTCGAGCACGCAGCCGTCCAGATCAAAGGCATGCCCAAGCTGGAAGGCACCAAGCACGTCAACATGGCCCTCATGGCCAAGCTGATCCCCAACTTCATGTTCAACCCGAAAGAGTACGAAGAGGTCGGCCTGAGAAACGGCGCTGAAAACGACGACTTCCTCTTCAACCAGGGCCCCACCAAAGGCTACGGCAAGATCCAGTTCCACGATTACATGCCGGTCTTTGAAAGCGTTGACCTGCCCAACGTCAAGGTCTTCATCAAGCAGGTTGAGCTTTTCAAGCAGCTCCTCATGGAGTCCGCCAACGACCTCATGGGCCAGATGGCAAACTTTGACTTCCTCTACGCCATGGGCGAGATCTTCTGCGTGATTCCCTACGCCCAGCTCATCGTAGAGAGCGCCAAGCGTGAAGGCATCGAAGACGACATCCTCGACTCCATCTTCGACGTCTTCGTCCGAGACATGAGCCGTTACGCCCTCGACCTGGCCATGAAGCCCTCCAGCACCGACAAGCAGCAGGAGCTCTGCAAAGAGATGGTCATGAAGCCCGTTGTCAACGAGGAGCGCTACAACCGCGTGATCAACGACCACCTGTATGCCCTGGTGGACGCGTACAAGATGAACCCCTAAGAACAGCCCGACCTGCTCCTTCTCCCTGATATGGAGGAGAAGCAGGCTCCATTGAATAGAAAAAGGCAGGACCGATTCGGTCCTGCCTTTTTTCTTTTCCGGCGACCCGGCCCATGAACGACCCGGGCTACCCCGCCTCTTTCACCTCACAGCCACCGAGCATGTCGCTGCCCTCATTCACGGAGATGGCCTTCACATCATAAAGCTTTTCCAGCTGCTTGATGATCTGGGGTAACCTCTCGTCCTGTTTGACCAGAAGCTGCATGCGGCTTTCGGTGGTGCCGGTGAGGCCCACCACGTAGACGCCGTCCAGGTTATAGTTACGCCGGGCAAACAGACCGGCAATCCGGGAGAGAACCCCGGGGTGGTTGGAAACGGTAAGGGTCAATGTGCAATCAGTCATGGGTGGCTCCTTCTTCGATCATGCGGGTGTTGGCGGCTCCCGGAGGAACCATGGGAAAAACATTAGCTTCCTGGGGAATGGCGATATCCAGGAGGGCCGGGCCGCGGGCGTGGAGAAACTCAGTCAGGGCCCCGTCGATACAGGCGGCAAGGGGCAAACGGCGCCCCGGGATACCGAAGCCCCGGGCGATGGTGGTCAGATCCGGGTTCCGGTTGTACTGGGAGGCCATGTAGCGGGCCCCGTAGAAGAGCTCCTGCTGCTGGCGGACCAGCCCAAGGGCTCCGTTGTTCAGGACGATGACCTTGACGTTTAAGTCCTGCTCGGCCAGGGTGGCCAGCTCCTGGATATTCATCATGATGGAGCCATCACCGGAAAAACAGATCACCGGGGCCTCGGGGTTGGCAAGGGCGGCCCCGATGGCCGCGGGCAGGCCGAAGCCCATGGTGCCCAAGCCGCCGGAGGTCAAGAGACGACTGGCTTCATGGTGGGGGTAGTGCTGGGCCACCCACATCTGGTGCTGGCCAACGTCGGTGGAGACAAAGGTCCCGGCCTCCGCAAGCATGCCGATGCGCCGGATCAATGCGGGGGGCTTGGCGTCGTCCAGCTCCCCTGCCGGAGTCGGGTGGGCCTCTTTCATGGCGGCAACAGACGCGTCCCAGGTTCGCCTGGCCCTGTCCGCCACCTTAGGCAACAGACTGGAAAGAATCTCCCCGGCGTCCCCAGTGATGCTGCAATCCGAGGGTCTCAGCTTATCAATCTCCGCTCCGTCAATGTCCATGTGGATGATGCGCGCATGGGGACAGAAGGCGGCAATGCGCCCGGTGGCACGGTCGTCAAACCGAACCCCTGCGGCAATGAGCAGGTCCGACTGATCCAGAATCAGGTTGGTGGCCCGTGAACCGTGCATTCCAAGCATCCCCAGCGAGAGGGGCGACTCCGAAGGCATGATGCCAAGGCCCATCAAGGTGGTGACCACCGGGATCCCCGCCTTTTCGCACAATTCCCGAACCCTTGCACCGGCCCCGGAGTTGATGATGCCCCCACCTGCGTAGAAAACGGGGCGCTCGGATGCGTTGATGATCTCTGCGGCACTGGTAAGGGCATCCTCTTCCGGTGATGCCGGGCAGATCCTTGTGCCCTTCTCCGGCAGGGTGTCAATGTCGATGAGTTCTGTCTGAACATCCTTGGGGATATCGACCCAGACCGGCCCGGGCCGCCCGCTCATGGCAATGCGAAAGGCCTCGGGGATGACCTCCAGAAGCTCGGCGGCGCTGCGAACCAGAAAGTTATGCTTGGTTACCGGCAGGCTCATGCCGAAGGTGTCCACCTCCTGGAAGGCGTCGGTGCCCATGAGGCTCATGGGGGTCTGGCCGGAGATGGCCACAACCGGGACCGAGTCCAGATGGGCATCGGCAATGGCCGTGATGAGATTGGTAACACCGGGACCGGACGTGGCGAAACAGACCGCCGGAACGCCTGTGGACCGGGCCATGCCCTGGGCGATGAACCCCGCCCCCTGCTCATGCCGGGCCAGAATATGGCGGATGGGGCTCTCCCGCAAGGCGTCGTACAGGGGAAGGTTGGTGCCGCCGGGGATCCCGGCAAGGCACTCAACGCCCTGCCGTTCGAGAAGCTTGATAACGATCTCTGCTCCTGAATACTCCATGGTTCTCTCCTTTCCTTAAAATGAAATCATGCGTGCGTGTCCGGCTGCCGTGCCGGATGCCCAAAATTCATGCATAAAAAAACCCCGGTCGGTTGGTTCCGGCCGGGGTTTTGATCAGCGTTGCTCTGCGTCTCGTCTCACCCCGGCCTGCCCACGCAGACCACCACCACCACCACCACCACCACACACACCACGAGGGAGGAAATCGTCAGGGCGGTATGGTTGGTTGAGATGGTCATCATCAAAAAGGTCCGTTGGGTTAAGTCGAGGTTGTTAAAAATATAAAAAAAGCCCGGTCGGTTGTTCCGGCCGGGCTTTGTCTCAATCTATGGGAGCAAAGTCTCAGCCGGAGCACACCACCACATGCACCACCACACCCACCACGCGAACGTGGGCGTTTGAAGCGGTCATCTGAATGTTGTTGAGGCTGAGCACGTTGTTGTTTCCTTATCGTCAAAAAATGGAATATTGGTTAACTTTGAAGGCATTCAAGACATTTGTCAACTGTTTTTACAAATCAAACAATTCAGGTGAGTTTGCCGGGGTCACGCAAATAAAACAACCCCATCAATCCCACGACGCCCCCCTCCTATAACCTATAACCTATGACCTGTTTCCTATTCCCTACTCACTATTACCCATTCACTATTCACTGCCCTAAAGCCCCCTCGCCGCCTCGCTCCTCAGCGCCCCCGAATCCTTCGTTTCAAGAATCTCATTCACCGTCGCCAGCATCTTGGCCCTGTCCTTCTGAAGCTCCCCACTCACCGGCAGGTAATTGGAGGCGTGGGCCCCCACGAATTTAAGCTTATCGATGGTGATGTTCTCGAAGATGGTTTTCATCTCTTCCAGGGTCTCGAAGGGGTCGGGCAACAGGTGTGTCCCTTTTTCGCAGGCGTTAAACAGGACGGTCCCCGGCACCGGGGTGTAAGTGAGGGCGGCGAGGTATCGGGGTTTCATGCGGTTGGTGATCTCGGCGGTGGATTCGGCGTGTCGGCGGGCGGCCTCGCCGGTTCCGGCAATACCCAGCAGCACCATGGAGGAGAGGTTGATGTCAGCCCGAACCAGGCGCTGCCCGGCTTCGAGCATCTCGTCAGCGGTCACCCCTTTCTTGACGGCGGCCAATACCTGATCATCTCCGGACTCCACGCCGAGGTAGGCCTTGGTGAGTCCGGCTCCCCGCAGGACCGAAAGATCGTCCCCCTTGGCCAGGGTGCTTTGGGGGCCCACATAGCTGCCCACGTGGCGCAGGGAAGGAAAGGTCCGGTAAAGGGCGGCAAGGATCTCAAGGAGGGCTTCGGTCTCCATGGCGATGGCGTCCCCGTCGCAGAGGAACACTTTCTCGACATCGCCGTAGTGGGCCTTGGCCATGCGGATGTCTTCCATGATCTCGTCCATGGCGCGCACCCGATAACGCTTGTCCTTGTACATCCCGCAAAAGGTGCACTTGTTGTGGGAGCACCCGACGGTGCACTGCAGCAAGTAACTGTTGGCCTCGCTGAACGGCCTGAAAATCTGTCCTTCGTATCGCATTGTGTCGCTCCTCAGGTGGGGTGAATATGCCACGGAACTATTTCATCCCTGAGGAATAGAGACAAGCAAAAAACGCCTCCGGCGGCCAGGGAATAAATCCCCTGGACCCCAGGTTGCGAAGGCACCAAGGCAATCATCATGCCAACGTTTTTGAGGCATTCGCGTGCAGTGTGACATATGGCAACCGCTTTTGCAGGAGAGACCCATTTCATTCTACAGGAAATGCGATGAAAGGCATTTAGTAAGGATATTTCACGAGTCGGGTGCGCTCATGCGCATGACACGACAACCCCCTGAGACACTTTACTTTTTCCATCATCCCTGCTAACCCTAAACGAAACAATCACATTGTTCTCCCCCCGCCCCGCCATCCCAAACAGGATACCTGAATCCATGAAAAAAAAGATCGTCATCGAGGCCTTCACTCCCTATGCCATGTCCTGGGTTGCAGGCTCCACCCTGACCCTGGATATCATGAAGCACTTCGGCATCGACACCATGGCCGATGCCACCTGGCTCAACAACGCCATCACCCTCTCAAAGATCGTGGGAAACCTTGCCGCGGCCTGGTTCCTGGTAAAACTCCGGCCCAAGAAAGCCTTTGCCCTGGCCTCGGTCCTCATCACCTGTGGCGTCATCGGTGCCTTTGCCCCGTCTTACACGGTGTATGTCGCCTCCCGGTTCGTCATGGGATTCGGCGGGGCCCTGGTGATCGTCTATTTCGCCCCCATCGTGGTCCGGTACTTCGACCCGGAGGAGCGCCCCCTGGTCAACGGCATCAACGCAGCCGCCTTCAACACGGGAAACCTGCTGGCCCTGCTCTTCACCGGCGCATTGCTCTCCAAACTCGGTACCTGGCAGAACGTTAACCTGACCATCTCCGCAGCCAGCGGCCTGCTCCTTCTCATCTGGTGGGTGTTGAGCGAGGATTTCGACCTGGGAGGGCAAGGGGCCGATGGCACCGCAGACAGCGCGGAGTACACCCTCACGCAAGGGTTCCGTGAGCCGGTGAACTGGTGGCTCCCCATCACCTACTCGGGGCTCCTCTTCTGCTACATCTCCATTTTTGCTCTCTTTCCACTGATGCCTGACTTTGCAGCAAAGGCCGCCCACCTTTCGGCCATCATGATCGCTGCGGGCATGGCCGGCACCGTTGCCGGGATCCTCAGCGCCAACCGATACCCCCTGCGAATTCCCGTCATCCGGTACAGCGGGCTGAGCATGACCGCCTGCGCGGCGGTGATGGTTCTCACCACAAACCCGGTCATTGCCTATGCCACGGCCTTTATGGCCGGTTTTTTCATGTTCCTTCCCATGCCGGCCCTCACCACTCTGCCCCAGGAGCTACCGGGTATGACGCCGGGACGCATCACCGTGGTGTTCAGCATGTTCTGGTCCATCTCCTACCTCATCGAAACCATCCTGATGTACGTGGCTGGGGTGTTAGCCGACTCCACGGGCAATATCTCCGTTGCCGCGTACTTTGCTGTGGCCTGCTCTTCGACCTTTTTCCTTGCCTCGTTCTTCCTGCCTGAGACCGGTCGGCAAAAGGCACCGTCACCAACTGTCACCGCTGAAGACACCTTATAGCCCGACTCGCCCGAAGGGTGAGAAAATCAAGCAGCAAACCCTTATTTACAATTTGCATTTTCAAAATGGCTGGCACTTTTGCTATAGTACTCTGAAATCATGCAGTTTTCATCTTGGACGTTTGTTTTCTCATCAAATATTCGGGATAGGAGGCACCATGCGAAAGGTATCCCCCAAACTGGAACCCTGGCTGAAAAAGTTCAACGCGCTCCTTGCTCATCTGCAGGCCACCGGCTTCAAGGCCACCCCCACCAACGCCCGGGAAGGCCTGGCAAACCTCACCCGGGGACTGGTGAGTTCCAGTCCCGATGTTGCCTGGGTCCAGGACGACATCATCCCCAGCCCAGACTTTGACATCCCGGTGCGCATCTACCACCCGGACCCGTCCCGGGCCCTTCCGGTTCTGGTCTTTTTCCACGGGGGCGGCCACATGGCCGGGAGCGTCACCGTCTACGACCCCATCTTCCGCAGAACAGCCCTTGCCACAGACCACATCGTGGTGGCCCCGGACTACCGCCTTGCCCCGGAATGCCCCTACCCCGCTGCCGTCAACGACGCGTACAACACCATCAAAGGGGTGTGGGATGTGTTGAAGAGCCGGGAAATCCTGTTTACCCCCCGGCTCTCCATTGCGGGCGACAGCGGTGGTGGTGCGCTATGCGCCACCGTCGCCCACCTGGCCCAGCATGATGCAGGGACGGACATCAAGCGCCAGGCCATGATCTACCCCAGCCTCGACTACACCATGGACAGCGCCTCCATGGAGGAAAACGCCGTGGGGTACCTGTTGGAAACGGCAAAAGTCCGCTGGTATTTCGATAACTACTTCCAGCACGCAGAGAACCGACGGGAAGCGTCCCCCCTCTACATGAAAACCACGACCAGACTCCCGGAGACCCTTGTGTTCACCGCCGAATTCTGATGTATTCACCAGGGCGCAGCCTATGTCCGCAAGGTGGAAGAGGCGGGAGTGAAGGCCGAGCGCCACCATTTCCACGACATGATCCACACCTTCATGAACATGGAAGACCTCGTCCGGGAAGAGTGCGACGCTGTCTACGCCAAACTGGGAGACTTTCTCAACAGGCAGTAACGGTTACCGGTTCTGAATCGTCCCCGATGATTCCGAGGCCACTGCCGAGAGTTGGGCACTCATGTAGGTATCGAACACCGCCCTCTGCTGGTTGGCGTTGCGGTCCAGGCCGGAGATGATTTTGCTGGTATCCACGAAAAAGGCCCGATGCGCGTTGCCGGTCTTCATGAGCCACCGATACTCCAACACCGTCTCGGGCCGTGCGCACTCCACGCAGTGGTTCCAGAAATCCTCGGCGGTTTCAGCCATGCCCTCCGGCCCGGGAGGGTCCGGTGCTTTTTCCAGAACATGGGCCAGAAAGCAATAGGCCATGCCCGCGCCGATCTGGTCGTCCTTGATCTGCCTGTCCAGGGCGATGGCCTTTCTCAGGTATTTTTTCGCCACCTCGTAGTCCTGTGTCTCCAAAAGGGCCCACCCGAGGTTCCGGTTAAACTGGTACTCCAGATTAAGATTCCGCGGCTCCAGGGCCTCCACCCTCTGGAGCCCCAGCATGAGAAAGGACTGGGCCAGGCGCGGGTCCCTGGCCTGGGTGATGGGGTTCATACGGTTGATGAGCAGGCGACCGAGATTGTTGATTCCGGCCAGGTCTCCGGCACGTACGCCCTGATAGTAGTGATCCCCGGCGCTCTCCTGCATGCCGATGGATTCGTAGATCCTTCCCAGCTCCGAGTCAAAGGAGGCCTCCTGGGGATCGAGCTGCAGTCCCCTCATAAAGGAGGTCTCTGCGTTGTTGAGGTCTCCGGCGTCGTAGGCGCGGCGCCCCGTCTCATCGTAGTGATTTTTCAAATAGGAGCTGGTACTCATCACGCCCACCAGAAGAATGAGTGCCACCACGAGCACCACCTCGCTCTGGAACTGGGTCGGCACCCGCAGGCTTTCGAGTATGGCTTTTACCCGGTCTCGCCCCGAAGCGGTGAGGGTCCCCTGGCTGATGGCGGCAAGCCCCCCCACCTGGGCGATGGTGGAGAAAGTGGAGGCCACGGTCAGGTCCCCCACGGAGAGGGCTTTTACAATGGTCACCACGTGACTTGCGCCCAGGCCGATGACCAGCATGGTGGCAAAATTCCACACCCAGTCAAAACGATCCCAGGCAGAGACTTCCGGCGTCATGTGCCACCACCAGGCGTCATTGTCCGGCCCGCACTGCTCCCGCCACCGGTCCAGCTGGATCACTTTGTTCACAAGCGTCGCGTTCTTCAGAAGCCAGCGGTCCAGGGCCTTGATCCTGCCGTCCGCCCGGATAAACCACGCAGCTGCCTCCTCGTCGTTCACGTCAAAGGTGCTGTAGGCATCGTGGATGGCGTCCCGGGTAAAGAGAACCTCCAAAACCACCTGCTTCTCCTCCGCCGTGAAGCTCGTCTTGTCCACGGACAGGCTCTGCATTTCCGTGAGCCCGTCCTGAAGGCGGTTGAACAACTCCGAAACCCGTTCAATCTTGTCCGATTCCGTCATGGTCACCTCCCGTTATCCGGTCTTTCCTTCTTTAAGGAGTTCCTTTCGTATCCCCTTTTCAAAATCCCGCCGTCCCACACGTTGCCGGCCCTCACGCAGGGCCTGGATCGCGCCGAAACGAATCACGTTGACAATGGAACCGCCGGTGAGGGCGTAGGCTTCGGCCATGGCGGCCACGTCCACGTCATCGCTCAGGCGGGACACCCCGTGCAGGGCCCGGGTCCAGATCTTCTGCCGCTGCTCTGCATCGGGGACGGGAAAATAGATTGCCGATTGAAACCGCCTGAAAAAGGCCTCATCCAGATTGGCCTTCATGTTGGTGGCCAGGATCACGACCCCGGGAAAGTCCTCGATTCGCTGGAGAAGGTAAGCTGTCTCCTGATTGGCGTGGCGGTCGTTGGAGCTGCTGGCCTGGGTGCGCTTGCCGAAGAGGGCGTCGGCTTCGTCGAAAAAAAGAATCCAGTTGCGGTGCTCGGCCTGATCGAACACCCCGGCCAGATTCTTCTCCGTTTCCCCGATGTACTTTGAGATCATCATGGACAGGTCTATGCGGTAGACATCCACCCCGCAGGCCTCACCGATGAGGGAAGCGGTCAGGGTCTTTCCCGTGCCCGGGGGCCCGTGGAACAAGGCCCGGTACCCGGGTTTCAGCACCCGGGAGAGCCCCCAGGACTCCATGATTTCATCCCCGAAGCGCCCCCACCCCACGATATGGTCGATCTCTTCCATCACCTCGGCAGACAGGACAAGGTCGTCCCAGGTCAGGGGCGTGGTGAGCCGCCTTGCCGGAAACCCGGCCCCGTACTCGGGCCGATGGACGCCCCCGGAGGTAATCCGATGCAGAAAGGCTTCACTCACCTGCAGGGACCGGCTCCACAAAGGCTCCCCAGCTTCCCGGCCCTCCAGGGCCAGCACCCCGTTCCGGGCAAAGGAGTGCCCCTCACCAAAGAGGGACAGCAGGTCCATCCGGGCCGAAAGGTCGCCCCCGGCCACGATAAAAGCCGCGGTTTCCCCCGTGGGCAAAAAACCGCCGTGGCGGTTTCCCGTCACCCCTCCGAACTCGGTGAACCCCCTGTCAATGGTCTTGTTCTGGATGAAAAAGGTATCGAGGACCTGGGGACGGATATGGGGCGCAAGGGCCAGCACAAGCACCAGCCGCTCCCGGGCATCGAGTTCCAGCCCGAGTACCACCTCGGCAAAGGGGGACGGATCCCCGGAAAGATCCGGCGGCACATGGGCCTCGATGCCCCGCACCCGGCACTCATGGCCGAAGTACAGGGCAATCCGGGTCTCCAGGACCTGCTCGAACCAGGCGAGCTCCTGCTCAAGGGCGCGGGTGAAGGATTCTGGGGCTGGAGAAGATGACTCGTTTGGAAAAGGGGGCATAGGAAGGGGTGTCTATCACGTGGCATCAATGGGCAATGTGGAGAGACTGCAAAAAAAGCCTGCGGGACGCATTCCCAGGCGAAGCATGGGAACGAGCAAGCGGCGCGGGCTTGGTATCGTGCCCTCAATCACAATTGGCTATCTCGCTCCCAGGCTCTGCCTGGGAGTGTCAAACGCAAGGCTCTTCCTTGCCGGTGAGCTTAATCGTCCCATGGCTGGCACACCACACAGGTTCCGGTAACACCGCACATGGAGGCAGAGCCTCTGAGGCTCATTCCCAACAAGCAAAACATTACCCTCACAGGTGCAGCTCATCAGCAAATGTGAAGGGACGAAGCCCCGAAGCATTTGCGAACCTGGGGTCAAGGGGCTTTAGCCCCTTGCCGCGCCTTTACACCGATCCAGAAGCCCGTTTACCAAGGGCATCGGCTTCGGCTTCCAGGCCCGGGTTGTCGTTCACCGGCATGCCCGACACCTCGCAGGTGGGAGAGACCCGGCCTTCCCGCTGCTGAACCACATGGGCCAGTTCGTGGCCAATGAGTTCGCGTCCCGAGGTGGTGTCCGGCCTGAACTGGCCCGGGGCAAAGTGAACGTCATGGCCCTGGGTAAAGGCCTGGGCCCCCAGGGCCGGGGCTTTGGATGAGGAGGGATGCACGGTGATATCGGAAAAGTCGGTGTTAAAGGAGCGCTGCATCCCCTCTTTGACCCTGTCCGGCAGGCCGGTGGTGTTCCTGGCCTGTGCCACGATGGCCCCACACCGCCGCTGCACCGCATCGGGGGTGTGGCAGGCTTCGGGGGCCCGGTTTTCGGACGCGACGGTAAGGGGCGATGCCCCCTCTTTTTCGCTGCGTTGGACAAAATCTTTCATGATCTGTTACCTCCAATTCACGTAAAGAACCTGTTTCATCCAGGGGTGTTTAATGGGGGAGATCCCCCAGGGGAGCCGGTCCAAAAGCACATCCCAGGCCCTGGGTTCAACGGTGAGATGCCAGGCCGCCTCTTTAAGTATCAAATCCCCCGAACGGACGAGAAAGGACTCCCGGAGGCCCTGGGGCGAGGTGTTTTTCAACGCTGTCCAGTGGGCAATGACGGCACGGAGCAGCTGGTCGGCCAGCCCCGTCTCTCCCTCGGAGAGGACCATGGGGTCAAGAATGCGGCCTTCCGAGGCCGTGCCGCAGAGAAGGCGGTTGAGCACCAGGGGGTACTCCGGGGTCTCCAGGGCGTTGTGGGAGAGGTAATGAAGGAGCAAGGCGGCCCTGTCTGCCTGGGCGGGGTCTGAAAACTGCCCGTGTTCGAGGTAACCGAGGCGTGAAAACAGGGAGGGAAGATACGGAGAAAGGATCACGAGGCCTGCACTCGCCACCCGGCAGACCTCTCCTTCGGGTACCTCCGTACCCCATGGCTGCTTTGCAGGGGGCAGGGATGCATCCGGGGCCATGGGCTGAGCGGACGTTTTTTCGTGCCGGGCTTTTTCTTCCGGAGCGGCCGGTGCCGGGGCTGTGACCGTCGCCTCCTTGGCGTTTCCGGCCCGACCGCCGTAGAGAACCCCATGGACGGCTGCTGCCGCCGCTTCTCCTCCGGGGCCTTTTCCCACTGCGGCGGGCAGAAGGCCAAGGAGTGTTCCGGCCAATTGCGGGCTGCCGTGACGCCCCATCCAGGCCAGGAGACTTCGCAGAAACAGGGTCGGCGTCATGGGACCATGGGAAGGAGCCGCGGCCAGTTGAAAGGCCCAGGCACGGATACGAAGGGCCCAGACTCCCAGCCCGGAGTTCCTGCCTGACGCTCCGATGGCGCGTATCACGGCATCCAGGACCCCATGCACACCCAGGCCCCACGACGGAGCGAGCACCCCAAGGACCCAGGCCCCGTCCCGGGCAGTCAGGACCTCTGCCAGGCGCCTGGCCGCGCGCAGGGATCTCAGCCTCTCTGCAAGGGGTTTTCCGAAAGGGGCCCCGTTGCGGGCGAGGGCGGCCCGAATCTCCCGGGCACACAGCTCCTTCTCCCCGGGGGTGGGGGGCACATCGCTGTCAAGAAGCCGCAGCAACCGCACCAGCGCCGGGTGAGCCGTGGCTGGATCACTTAGGCCTGGTCCGTCGGCCGATGATCCCTGCCCTGCCGCCACGGCATCAGAACGTTCAACCCCGGATCCGCTATCTGCAGGGGGCTTTTCAGAAGCCGACGTGGTGTTGCCATCCCCGGGAACAAGGGGCGCCCCACCTGTCCCGTCCGTTACCCGGCCCTCTTTTGTTGCAGGGGACTTTCGCTGGTGTTCCTCCATCCACAGTTCATCCAGCAAGGCTAGATCGTCCTGCTCCCGTTTGCCCCCACCCGTGGCGTAGACATCCCTGAAAACCGAGAGAAGGGTTCCGTAGGCCATGTTGTACCGGGAGGCCATGCCTGAAATGAGACGCTGGAGATACCGTTTGAAGTTGAACCGGCTCTTTCGCTCCACCAGGAGAAAGGCGAGGCTCAGCTCCCAGAGCTGGTGGGAAAAGGCCTCTCGCCCCGTAACCTCCGGGGTCCGCTTTTCAAAGGTGGTACCCCTGGAAATGCAGCGGTTGACAAAACGCCCGGCAGCGGCCTCTTCTGGCCCCAAAGCGGCCACCAGGGATTCAAGCTGCTCATGGGAGAGGGCCTTGACCATGGCGGACCGAACATCGGCCCGACGGCCCTCATTGAGCACCAGGCGGCGCACCTCGGCATCGCCCCCGGCCAGGGAGCGTATCACGGCCTCGATCTCAGCAGGGGTGCCCTTGCCAATGAGCACCCGCTCCAGCGACCCATGTTCCCACAGCGGCCCATGCTTTTGCCCTTTTTGGGCGGAACCCCTGTGTTTCTTCTCTTCAGCGGCCGAATCGCGAGCCAGGCTTCCCAGTATCTCCCGCATCTCCTGCCCCGCAGCCCCCGGCACCTGGAGAAAGACAGCCTGAAAGGCACGGAGAAGCCTTCTGGCATCCACATTTTCATGGGACGCAATGCGGGAAATCAGGTGAGAAACGTATTGCCTGCGCTCAAACCGGGCCTTGCCCTCCACAAGGAGATACCCAAGGGTAAACTCCCACAGGAGCCGCTCAAACCCGTCGGCATCCCCGGAGACCGGGGCCGTATGCTTGAGAAGGAGCCTGTTTTCAGCGGTCTTTGCCACAAATCCTCCCACAAAGCCCCCGTGTTCCGGGGAGAGCAGCATGGCGCTCTGCCTCAGCCGGTCCCTGCCCAGGTAAAGGGCTGCATGACGGGGGACGTTTCTCTCGTGGGCGTAATAGAAAAAGAGGTGCCTCACCACCCAGGGAAACTCCGGCCACAGCTCCACCATGCGCGACAGGTTTCGGCCGCCCCGCCCCAGGACCAGCACCTGCTTGAGCACCCGCCTGAATGCCGCCTCTCGGCCGTCTCCTTTGGTGCGCCGGGTTGGCGGCTGCGGTTCCGGCCTTTGTGCCTGGGTATCGAAAGCCCCTTTCTCGCCCCGGGGGTGATGCATCTTGAGCGTCTTCAGATGCGAGGTGAGCTGGCGTATCAACCGGGCCTCAAAGCGCTTGGGAATAAGCTCTGCCGCCTCAGTTGCCGTCACCTCCCCCAGGTCCAGCACAATCCCGGGAATCACCACGTCCCCTTCGGGCCAGTCAAAGCGCTCCAGCACAGATTCAAAGACGGGCATCACCCTCTGCCGCAAAAGGGGCACCAGGGCATGTTCCATGGCCCGCAGCTTCTCCCTGTGCCTAGGCCACCTCAAAACGGGCTCTGCGTACTTTGAAGATCGGGGTCATCACACCTGCCTCAGGGAAACTGGGCTCGCTGCCGGTTTCTCAACCAGATCAGCACAAAAACCGCACAGGCCGTGGCTATGATGACCGCCGCCGTCTCATTGGTCCAGTTATTCTCCGTGGGGTTCACGGCCTCGTAGAGCCATACCAGCCCGGCAAAAAGAAAACCTGTACCGATGGCCCAACCGTAAAACCGCTCGATGAAATTGCACACGGGCCAGGACCAGCAGGAAAGAAGGGCCACAAAGACCATCCCCAGCCCCAGGGCCCACGCGGCGCCCTTGATAAGGTAGCGCTTGGAACAAAGGGCATTGCCCAGGCCTGATTTCCAGACGATCTCCGCAAAAAAGTCCCCCTGGTCTTCAAGCCGTGCCCGGTTGTAGGCAAGGAACACGGTGGCCGTCTCGTCGGTGAGGTCCATGGCCAGCCCGCCGAACCCCAGGGTCCGGGCCAGCTCCATTGGCTCATACCCCTCTTTTTTCCGATGCGCCTTGTACCAGTCGAAGGACATCACATGGTACACCTTGGACCTGTCCCCGTCCTTCAGGGAGACCAGGGGCGAATAGTATTGCCAGAGGGCCTCGTTGAGCTTCGGCGTGGTCATGTTCTTCATGAGCACCACCACGTCCAGCAGGATCACGTCCACCTCGGCCAGCAGCTTTTCCAGATAGCTGTAAAGGACGCTGTCCTCCCTGGCATCATCGCAGTGGGTCAAACACAGGTTGATGCGCGCGCCGCCATCCTTGAAAGACTCCATCTTCTTCAATTTGTAGATGAGGTTCATGACCCGCTGCCGGGGAAGCATATGACGCTCTTCGGCCTTTTCTTTGGTGTCGGTTGCCGTCACATTGAAATAGTCCCCGATGTAGGCCATGGGAAACCGCAGAAGCACCCCGTCTGCCTCCGCCCCCTGGACATAGGCGTCAATCTCCTCGGCGAGGTTGATGATGGAAAAAGCGTTGGCCTCCTCCACCCAGGCCCCCTCCCCCTCCTTGACCCACGACGGAACGTTTTGAGAACCCTTGCCACCGTTTTCTCCCTCACCCGTTTTTTCCTGGGGTGCTTTCCCCTTCTCACCGGCCTCCTCTTTCCCTTGGTCGGCTTTTTCGGCCACGGCTTCGCCGCCATCGGCCTGTGGATCCTCTTCGCGCCTGATCCCCAGGTCAATGATGAGGTCCACCCCGGTACCGTAGGCCCGCACCGCGAGGGTCATCTCCCGGAGGTCGCTGCCATCCCTGCCCAGATAACCGAACACACTGGGAACCGCGCCGTCAGAAAGCCCGATACGGCTCCACCCCTGGAGGTCCACGTCAAGGGCCTTGCCACCCTGCATGTCGAACAATCCGTAGGTTCCCTTGTAATCATGGGTATCCGGAGGGCACCCACACCCGTCCACGGGGGTGATCCCGGCTGAGCTGCCAGCAAACGCAACGCCCACGGGGTACGCGGGCACCATCAGCACGGCACACATCACCCAGGCCATCCTGGCCCGCCTGAGCCACGGGCCCACAGCACAGCGCCGTCGGCACCATCCGTCCATAGGCATCACCCCTTGTCCTCCCATGTGTTGCAGCCGAGTTCGTAACACATCTCCAGCAGCCCCTGGCCCAGGTCATTGTGATGTGCGGGGCTCAGCTTCACCGCCCTCTCCGGTTTGTAAGCATAAGGGGTCAACCGGTAGTGCCCGGAGGTTTTCCTCGGCCGGTATTCAACGGCCACGTCCTTGCCCAAAATCTCACGGATCATCTGGGTCAGGTGATCAAGGCGCACGGCCTCGCTACCCGTCATGATGACATGCCGGTTTTCGGCGCCCTTCTCCAGGCACCCGACACAGGCCTCGGCCAGGTCGAACACGTGGATATACTCCCGGACCTCGTCCGGGGCCCCGTAGCAGGTAAGCTTCTTTTCACCGCATGCCTGTCGCATCATGGCCCCGATGGAGTTGAACGCGTTGGCCCTGGGGCCGTAAGGGGTGCCGATGCGCAAAATGGTATACCCCAGGCCAAAGGCCCTGGCGTACTCTTCGATGAGCTTTTCACACGCCTGCTTGGAGACCCGGTAAAAGCTCCCCAGTTCGTTGTAGACATACATGGTGCTGGCAAACACGATGTGGGCCACCCCGGCATCGGCACAGGCCTCCAGGATGGCACAGGTGCCCATGACATTCGTCTCCAGGGTCTCCCAGGGGCGCTTTGCCGACTCCGCAATGTCCGCAAGGCCCGCAAAATGAAACACGGCTGTGGCTCCTTCGACGGCTTTTCCCACGGCCTCCCGGTCCAGGAGGTCCCCGATCACCATGGCTTGGTTCTCCTTCAAAAAGGGGGAGGGCTGCCGGTCAAAAACAACAACCCCGTACCCCTTTGCGCTCAGCTCATCGGCCACATGGCTTCCGATGAACCCTGAACCGCCGAACACAACCGTTTTTTCCATGGTGGCAGACTCCTTTTCATCACGTTTTATCAAAGGTGGCCTGATGGCCTCTCAGGGATGGAGACAACCGACGAAAACGGCGTGCCCGGGGGAAAGGGAGAGGCCTGGCCCTGGGGCACGATACCCAGAAAACGGGTGCCGGTTGCCTTTGCCGCGCGGTAATCAGCCATGGCATCCCCCACCATGAGGCAGGCAGGGGGTTCAAGGCCATGACGGGCCTGGAGGAGGTTGAGGAGGTCTGACTTCGAATCGGGAAACCCGTGGACTTCCGTGAACCATGGGGCCAGGCCCCGGGCCCGCAGAAGGTCCCTCACCTCATCACGGGGGGCACCGGAAACAACAAAGGCTGGAATCCCTGCTCCATGGAGCAGAGCCAGGCTGTCCAGGGTCCCCGGGATCAGGGGGGCGGTGAGCAGACCACGGCTCACCATCCCAGAGAATTCCCTGCTCAGCCGTTCAAGGACGTCGTCGTCCACGGGCAGATGAAGCAGTTCCTCGTAATAGTGCCTGAACTTCACGAACCGGGAGACACCGCCGTTGGCCAGGTGATGGGCCACCACGGCCCTTTGCACCTCCGGGCCGAAGTCTCGGAACATCCGGGCAAAGGCCTCGGTCTTCACCGGTACCGAGTCCAGAATGACCCCGTCAAAATCGAAGAAAACACCCTGCCATGCCATGACACTCTCCTTTTAAGAGCCCCCCAGACATTCGAGGACCCCGTCCACGGCCCGAGCCTCCATCCTCACCCGGCCCTCCCGGGCGTAGGAACCGATATGGGCGGTAAGAAGCACCGTCTCCATCCCCACGAGGGGTCCGGCATAGGGCTCTTTCTCAAAGGTATCCAGGGCTGCGCCGGCAAGATGCCCAGAATCCAGAGCGCGGAAAAGGGCCTCCTCATCCACCAGCCCACCCCGGGAAGTGTTGATGAGAAAGGCCCCTTTTTTCATGGCCAGCAGTCGCTCGTTATTCATCAGGTAACGATTCTCCGGGCTGAAGGGAAGATGGAGTGTCACGATATCCGAGGCCGTGAGCAGCTCCGCCAAGCCCACCTGACTGCACCCGGAAGGAAGGGACGTCAGTGGGCGGGCATCACACACCTGCACCCGGCACCCAAAGGGACTCAAAAAACCTGCAACCCGGTACCCCACCCGGCCGAAACCGATGATCCCCACGGTTTTCCCGGCCAGGAGTCCTCCCATGGGGCGAGCCCACGTGCCGGAACGAATGCCTGCATCCGAGCGGTGAAGGCCCCGCAAAAGGCACAGCATCGCCCCCAGGGTGAGCTCGGCCACCGAGTCCGCCGGGCCATCCGGTGTGGTAAACACGACAATCCCAAGCCGGGTGGCCGCCTCCAGATCCACGGAGTCCAGGCCCACGCCGCAGCGGGCGATGACCTTGAGACCCGGAGCGTTCGTGAGCACCTTCGCCGTCAGGGGCTCCACACCGGCGATGAGGGCCACGGGGGCGCTCTCCCGGATAAGGCCAGCGACCTCCCCTTCGGTGAGACGCCTGCCAAAGGGATTGAGCACCGCCTTGAAGCCGGCACGTTTCAACCGCTTCAGGGGAGCAGGGTCGTGGATCCCGAAGGTGGAGGTGGTGATGAGGATGACGGGCTTGCCGCCGTTTTCAGTCATAGTAGTTGTCCGTGGCCCGGGCAAAGGACTCGTAAATGGTGGGGATGGGAAGATCGCGCTGTTCCATGGCCGATTTTTTCACGGAGATAAGAAACTGCCGGGTCCGCTGCACCTCCATGTCACCGGCCCTTTCCCCCCTTGCGATGGCAAGGGCCATGCCGCCTGCCACCTCCCCCTGTTCGTAACCCGAGGTAAAAACCGAAATCATCCCCCCGTCGGCCACATTGACCAGGGACATCCCCAGGATAGGAATCCCCGAATTCTTCTCGTGGATGCTGACCCCATGATCTCCCAAGGGGGACAGGCTCTTTTTCTCCCGACGGCAGGCGGAACTCCCGGTAATCGCTTACCAGAATCATGTCCGCATAACCGTTGGCCTCCCTCACCGCCCGTTTCCACTCCCCGAACCGGCTCACCCTCACCGGGGGGCACCACGCAAGGGGCGACCAGTCAAAGGCATTGAGTTCGGCCAGTTCAGCGGTCACCGAATCCGATGCATCGCAGACAAACACCACCCGGGGGTGATCGCCCCCGGACTTTTCCGGCCGGAACCCCTTGGCCCGGGCCACCATCATCAGGGTCTCCCGAATGGCCGAGAGGGGTTTGCGTTCCAGAATGCCGGTGACGTTGCCCGCGCCCTCGTACCCGTAGACTCGGGTCTCTCCGTTGACCCCGCAAAAGACAATCTGGATGGTGCTGTCGTTGACGTAGCGCTGCCCCACCAGCTGCTGCCCGAGATCATCGGAAATAACAATGACATCCGGTTTCCATTTGCGGATGGTGCGATGGGCCGTGGAAGCGGCGGTACGCTTGAAATCCTCATCCATATGGTTCTTTAAATCCATGTAGTGATAACGCAGGGCAATGTCGTGGTGGCCGTCGAACACGCGCCGGATCCCCTCGTTGATCTGAACCACCCACGGGTAGTCTGTGTGGTAGCTGTGGAGAATCAGGATCCTTGGCTTCTGGGCTTTCTGGGAGACAATAAGGGCCGCAGCCAACATGACGACCCCTGCCCTGACCCATACCGATACCTTTGTCTTGGGTTTCATATGATGTCCAGATACCTCCAGAAAGGAAGGGACGCGTAGATGGCCAGCACGCGCCCCAGGATCATGAGGATGTTAAAGCGGATGATCCGCCCCTCGTCGTAATGCCCCTCCAGCCCTTTAAGACCCAAGATGTCCTTAAGCTGGATAAAGTAGCCGCACTGGTAAGAGAAAAGGTAGGCCTCGGCCATGGTCAGGATAATGAACCCCACCACCCAGGGGGAGACCCCTGCCACATCGGCCAGGGGGAACAGGGCCGTCACGAACAGAATCACGGTGATGGGCTCGGGCAGAAAGAGGCGCACCAGCACGATGAGTAGGCACAGGAGCCCGATGAACATGGGCAGGCTGCTCCGCATGTACTCCCCGAGCCAGCCCAGGTAGTCGGCCACCAGGGTGTCCAGGCCGGTAAGGGACATCACGGGCAGCCAGGCGATGATGGCCCCCACAAAAAGCAGGGTGGACCAGTCGATGTGGGATCGGATCTCCCGTTTCCCCACCCCGCCGAAAAGAATCAGCACGGTGAAGATGGAAAGAGCCACCCAGGGGATCTCCACCTTGTGCACCGACGAAAGCAGGATCCCCAGGATAAGCACGGCCATGGACACAACGGCGGTGCGCTCCAAGGGGGACAGGGGGCCCAGCACCTTGAGCTGCTCGGCTACAATGAACCTGGGAATCCTAAACCCCCTGGACTCTCTGAACACCACCCAGGACGCACCGAAAAACAGGATCAGCATGAGCCCCCCGGAGAACGAAGCGGCAACCAGCCAGTTCATCCATTGAAAAGCAAACTGGGTCTGGTAATCGAAGAGACCAAGGACAATGAGGTTGGCCGGCTTGCCCGTAAGGAACACCGAGGCCATCAGCCCGATGCCCCCCAGGGTGCTGTTGACGAAATGCGCCCCGAGAACGTCTTTTTCCGAGGGATTCGACGCCCCCATGAGGTCCACCAGAAACGGGGAGACAATGGCCATGCGCGCGCCCTGGGACGGCACCACGGGTGTCAGGAACAGGCCGCTCAAAAAAAGGCAGATGCTGTACCAGAACGAGGAAGCAGGCACCAGGCTGAGGACCATGAGGGAGAGGCGAAAGGTCAGGCCCGAGGCCACCATCACCGCCCCCACCCCAAAGACGCTGAGGAGCATGAAAAAACTCCCCGATGCAAACCCGGAAACCGCCACCTCCGGCGGCACGATATCCAGGAGGATCACCATGATCACCACAAAAAGCGGCGGCGCAAAGGCGGGCACGAGCTGGAACACCCACAGGACGACGGCCGAGGCGATGATGGCCAGATAAAACCCCGTGTTCTTTTCCAGTCCGAGGCCGGAGGCTGCCAGCCAGCACCCCAGGGCCACCAGCAGGGTGACGCCCCACCCCACCGTCTCCCTCACCGGAAAAGCCGCTGTCTCTTCGGTCTCCCGGTCTTCGCCCGTGGATGCAGAAGCCTCGCATGCCTCGCAGGATGCCAGCTTCACATACGAATCAAAAAACAGGTTCTTGATCTCCGGGTGGGCATCGGCCAGTTGCCGGATATCCAGGGTGGGCACCTCGATGACGGATGCAGGCTCCACGGCAACGGCCGTAACGCTGTATGTCCGGGCCCCCAGCACCGCCTCCTGGCCGAGGTATCCACCAGGGGCCGATGGTGCCCGGCGCCACAGGCAGACCCTGCCGTCCCCTTCCCCGGAGAGGGTAAAGGCGCCGTGCCGAACGAGATACACCGTGTCCGCGGCCTCCCCTTCCCTGAAAAGCACCTCCCCTTTGTCGATGTGACGCTCCACCACGTGCATCAGCATGTGGGCCAGATCGCCTGCCGGGGCGCTGCCCAGGATGGCATCCCCCAGAAGGGTCTTGGAAAGTGACGGAAAGGCTCCCCGGTCATCGGAACGGGACTGTTCCCCCATGGCGTTCTCCCTTTTTCTCGTCTGTTTCATGGAATAGTAAGATCATGATTCCGAAGAAGGCTCCTGGCCCACCCAGGGGGCATAACGCAACCCCACGGGCTCAATACCCGCCCGGGTAAGGGCCATCCAGATTTTCTTTGTCACGGCGTGCTGAAACCCCTGGATCTGACCGTAGTCCCGGACAAACACCGACCCGGTGTAGATGCAGCCCCACTCATGGAACCGGAACAGCACCTCGGCCCGCCGCACCCCGGTTACCGAGAGCATGGCCTCCCGCAAAATGTCTTCCACCTGCTCCGGGGGATGCACCACGTCCAGGTGGACATCGATGTCGATCTTGAAGGCCTCGTCCGGTCGGTTGTAATTGACGATGACAGCCTCAGAGGCCATGCTGTTTGGGATGTTCACCATGTTGTTGTCCGACGTCCAGATCCGGGTGGTCCGCCACGTGATGTCCGAGACCTTGCCCTCGCCAAGGTCGTTGATTTTGATCCAGTCCCCGATCTGAAAGGGCCTCTCCAGGTTGATGGCGATGCCGGAAAAAATGTTGGCGATGTTCACCTGGATGGCCAGGCCGATGATCATGGTGATAACCCCCGAGGTGGCCAGGAGGCTGGTGATCTTCCGGTCAAAGACAAAGGCGAGGATCCCGAAGCACACCAGCATCCAGATGAAAATCTTCACAAATCTCCTGACGAGGTTGGGAATGCTGCGGTTGGTTTTCTGCTCCAGGGGTGTCCAGATGTAGCGCTCGATGCACCGGATCAGGAAAAACGCCGGAACACCCCACCACAAGATGTCGAACATGCGGATCACGGGCTGGAGGTGGTGGGTCTGGTGGCGCTCCAGGAACCACTGCAGGAGCATCACCTCGGTGGAGACCAGCAGAATCGCCACGGTGGCGGCCTTCACCAGAAGAAAGGACTCCCGCTTGATACCGGGCAAGAACCCGCAAATCAACACCATCACAGAGCCGCCGAACAGATAGTTCACGGCCGCCGGCGGAAGGTTCCGGCGCAGGCGCAGCTCCCTTTTCTTGATGCGTACCCCGATCTTGAACTTGGAATAGTCCACCACCCCGGACTGGCTCTCCAGGTGATCGGGATGGCCCAGGGATTCCTTTTTCGACACCCCCTGGGAAAAGTAGATCCCGCTCACGGCCCAATCCTCGGAAGGTCCCAGAACCCGGGACGTCTCCATCTTCGTCCGAAGGGTCTCCGGCGGCTCCATGCCGAGAAGGTCCGTGACATAAACGAGGTTGCACCGGGGCATGGTTCGGTGCCGGAAGCCGATATTGAGCACATGCTCTCCGTACATGCGCCGGTCCGAATAGGAGTCCATCATAAAACGGCCCGTGGCCTTGTACTTGCGGTAGGTCATCCGTTCCGTGCGCTTTTCCGACACAAGGGGTCCCATGCTCACAGCATCGGCAGCATAGAGGAATTCAATCTCCTGGGGCTCAATGTTTCCGTGGTAGCGAAACCAGATGTACACATCCGCCAGGTAGGTCTGGGACCGGATGTCGATCTCACTGATCTTGTTGATCTGCACCCCGGTGTACACCACGTTGGTTTTGTAGAAATACCGCCCCCCCACGCGGATCACCCGTTCCTGGGAAAGGGCCTCCCGCACATTGGGGATTTCGCTCAGGGACGGCACCTCCTGGAGCTGGACCGGAGCAGAGACCAACCGCCTGTTCTTGAACATGCCCATGGTGATGGGCTTGGACGGATCGCCGTCTGCGTTGAAATAGGTCCGCCCCGTCACCCCGGAGATCGCCTTGAAGGAAGAGTCCCGGGATGCCAGCCACTGACGGATGCGATGCCGGTCCACGGCCAGTTCTTCCAGGTCCCCGGAGATTCCCGCCTCTAAAAGGGCCCTGTGAACCACCTTTGCCGCGTCATAGGAAAACGCCGCCCGTCGGTTGGGCTCCTCTCCGTAGGCCCTGCGGTAGGCCTCCATAAAGGCCTGGTCTTTTTCATCCGCCGTGTCAAAGATCACCCCGCTTGCCGCGTACATGCCGTCGGTGTAGTAGCCGGGGTGCTCCATCTCCTTTGGATACCGGCTGAACAATTGAAGAAACTTCGGAGACGAGAGCCCGGCCGCAAACACAATGCGGTTTTCAATGCCCCGGTCCCTGAGCAGGGTAATCAGCTTGAACCCCTCCGGGGGATGCAGGGCGATGAACACCGCCCCGGCCTTTTCCCCGGCCCGGTCAAGCTCGTCGACAATCTCTTCCAGGCGCTGGTCCAGGCCCTTGTCCTTGACGTCATATCGCCACACATAGGGCACCGTCATACCCAGGTTGCTGGCCGCCCCCACAAACACCTCGGCAAGATTGGCCCCGTAGGCCAGGTCCTCATGGATAACGCTCACGTGCCCCTGGCGAAACACCTTGCGCATGTAATTGGCCAGAAACCGCCCCTGAAACTCGTTGTTAAAGGTCATGCGGAAATACCAGGGGTTCCTCCGGGTCACCCGCACATCCGTGGAGGTGGGCGATATCGCCGGAATCCGATGCTGCAAGTAGACTTCCCCGCCCATGATGGAGCAGGTGCTGCTCTCATGCCCGATAACAGCCAACGCCCGATCCGCCCCGGCAATATCACGGGCCATTTTAGCCGCCGTGTCCGCGTCATCCTCGTCGTCGTAGACATCCAGAACGATCTTCTGCCCATCCACCCCACCTCCCCTGTTCACCGCATCCACATAGAGACACACCCCCTGGATCACCGCCTTACCGTTGGACGCATTCCTGCCGGACAAAGGACAGACCACGGCAATGTGAAGATCGCCCCTGCCACCTGCAAACAGAAGACAGGGGGCAAAAGCGGCCACGAACAGGGTCGAAAGGATCATGCAGCGGATTGTTTTGATGGGGGGCCTCATGGGGTGGGGGTTGGTCTGGTGGATGAGAAAATCGAGCAGAAAACGGTGAATTACATTTTTCACTTGGAAAACGACCAAATGTGACTCAACAACCGACTTGAATCACATTCAGTTGCTTGTGAATGCCATTTTTTATCAATTATATAGTTAGATATGCATCACAGGGTTGATGTCAGCCCGGTGACATCATTTCTTGCTTTTTGGAAGGCTGGCAAAAATGCTGGAAAGGGATGTCGTGTCTTTCTTTTTCTTTTCAGGGGCTGTCGCAAAGAGGGTCTTACCTTTGTAATCGATGGAGGGGTTGGGTGTGTCCATGTCCCAAATTTTTGCCATGGAACCCACCATATCCCAGGCGTGCTTCCCTTTAAGTTCTTCGTCGGGCTCAACATCACGATTGGTGAATACAGGCAACTTATCCTCGGGCATACTGAGGCTCAAACTCTTCGTGTAGTCATCTTCAATTTTCTGTCTTTTCGCTTTGGTCATCGGAGCAACTTTTGACGGAAGCGTCTCACGGTCCCGCAACATGTCCTTGTAATTTGCTATGATCGGTTCACCGGTTTTTTCGGTTCTCGGCGGTTCCATGAAAAACTCACCGCCTTTATTTTTAGGCTTATACCCGGATTCAAACAAGCTGAGCATCTCTCGCCCGAGAACAGCCGTTGATTCCGGGTTCTTTTTCGTCTCTTTGGCCCGGCCAAGAAAGGCACTGTTCTTTTTCAACTGTTCATGTATCTGAAACGTCTTGTTTGAATGTATCCCCCCCGCGATAAACCCCCGTGAGAACTGAGGTGTGTAGGTGCTGATGTCAAGAAAGTTCTCTTCGCCATACTTTGCTTTCAGTTTTTTCAAAGCCTTTTGATCCAAGGAGCGATACAGATGATTAATCTTTGTTGTTTGGATAAGGCCAAAGTATACGTCTGAAAATTGAAATGTTCTTTGGGCGTCAGCATTTTGTCCCTCGGCCCCTTTGCTTTATCAAACCTTCGTTTACGAAACCCGATGGCCTTTGAACTTCCGGTTGTCTTTTCGGTAAAGAAACTCTTGAACGGATCCCCGGGAATATACTCTTCATCATCGACCAGTTCGGTGTGGATCTCTTCCAACGTCATGTCTTTTGGATCTTTATCCCCTGCCAAGAGATTCAACAATGCAAGGTAACTCATGCTGTCAGCATCATCCCCATCCACTGAAGCATCTTCTGGAAACTTCTTTTTCCTGGCTTTTTCAACCGCTGTTTCGATCTTATACCGTCTTTTTTGCTCATGAAGCATCATCACATAGTCAATTTCCCGATCAGTGAGATGGTGTACGTCCCGTAATTCTTTTCGAAGCTGTTTGTGCCCGAGCCTTGTTATCGAGTAGCCGATTATCACCCGCTGAACGACCCGCGAGGGCGAGGCGCCCTTCCGGCCCAGCCCCCCGCGTTGGCTTTGCGACACAATGCCATTACGAGCCGGCAAAGACTCGTCTTCCAGCTTCCTTTGCCCCGAAGTAGAATAGGCACATGCCTTTTTGACTGGTTCCCTGGCGTCATCTGCGCATGCATACATGCTCTTACCCCCAAAGTATAAAAATATCGTCAAAATAGAGCATTGCAGTATGGAATGCTATCTACAGCTATACGAGCTGTAGGGTGCGGCATCCGCACCGTCAAAAGCCCTACGCCCGATGGACCTTCCCACCTTTGCCCTGGCCATATCAAGCGTCTCCCGAACACACGCCGCCTTGTCGGCCCGTTAGTGCCAGATCATTACGCCCGAAAAGAGAAGGGAAAGAGTCAGGAGGACGACCTGGATATTTCTGATGTGGTTTGTTGGTTTAGGGGGCATGACCTTGTGAAGGAATGAAGTGGGTGGATGGTAGTGGGTGAGGAGGGGAAAATGTTTTTTTGGTGTGAGGGCGGTTTGAAGGATGGGTGTCACATGTCAAGATGCGACCCATTATCAATGTGTTCTTCGGCAGGCTACGATGTATCTTTTTTAAAATAAAATGGTTGCGTTTCGGGTTCTATGAGCTTGCTATGAAGGATGAGGAATGATTTGCCGCGTAGCGGCTTTCTTGAACAATTGGGCTAAAAGACGTTTTTAATGGCTTTTAGATTTTGTTATGGGCTTCGTCGAATCACTGTAAGTTCAAGTGATGCTTCAAGGCGTTGCCAAAGTCTTCGTCCAACGAGCCTGTAGAATAACCCCATTTTCAGGAATGTCTCTCCAGGCTGATTTTAAAGTAAACTTTTCAGCCGATAGCACAATTTAGCGAACGAAAATACTCACGCCATATCAGAACATTATGTGACGCCGCTTGGCGGGGTAGGACCATATTTTGCTGCCATCAAGTACCCACAGATAGCTTCTCAAACAGCATGCTCTTGCTCAACACCAAGCATATCGAGCCAACTTCCCTATGTTGTGAACCATGGCAAAGAGTTTCCATTGCGTATCGACCTTGGCCCGCCCTCTCAGGGTAAACCGATTCAACCCCAGTGTACTCCTAATGTTGGCGAAGACTGGTTCTATGGTGCCCATACGCCTGCTGTACCAGAACTTGCCCTTTGGTGTATCAAAGTGTTTAATCATGCGACTGACAGGCGTATCCGTCTGGCGCATGGTATTTGTAAAAACGGTCACATGCCTATGCTCGACTTTTTTCCCGCGAATGCACTTGGACCGAAGTTCACAGGCTCTGCAATCCGTCTTTTTTGCCGCGTATGTGATTCCTTTAAGACCTTTCTGGTCTTTGAAGTTGCTGTTTTCGACGTAGAATTCATTTCCGGCCGGACAGATAAGCTTCTTCTTTTCCGGGTCGTACACAAACTCGCTGGCTTTAAAATATTTTGCCTTTTTGACGGTTTTCCGTTTATCCGTGGTCTTTTATGCCTGTCGGCCGTGGCAAAATTAGGATCTCGCTTTCGAAACAGTTTGTCCGGGATATACGCTTCGATTTTTTCATCTTCGATCCACTTGAGGCCATCGGATGAATGAAAGCCGGTATCCGCCGTTACAATGGTATCCTTGAGAGAATCGTTATCCCCTTCAGCCTGGTTCATCGTCTTACGCGCACCATCAATCATATCCTTTAAATAAAGGTGCTCTGTTGATGAACCATGGGCTTCGGCATGGGTAATAACCTGATGTAGGTCATCCGCAACAGCAATACCAGTATAGCCCTGAATCACACCATGTGACGTGGACATCTTTGCGCTTTCGTTATCAGTCAGGTTGCTTTGAATGGGCTTGCCTTGGACTCCGATTTTTTCCTTTCCCTCGTCCAACCAAGCCTGAATCTTGTCCGCTTTCTTTTTAAGACTTTTGACAGCTTTTTTCTCTTTTGCCGTTATATCAGACCCTTCGTCACCACCTTTATCCTGCGCCTGGTGCTTTTTGAGAATCAACTGAATAGATTTTTCGATCTTTGCCTTTTTGCGATCGAAATTCTCACGGGTTGCCGCTCCACTCTTTTGAAGCATTCGAGCTGAGCTTACAGCCGTCAATTGCAAACATCTTTTTGCCGATTAGCCCTTCCATGGAACAGATGGCAATCACTCGGGTCAAAAGAACCGAAATCTCTTGCCCATATAAAGAAATGAATTTTGCAATGGTTGTGAAATGGGGCCGGGTATCACCGGCCAGGGCGATAAAAGTCACATGACACTCACAACAAGATGCAATCCTGCGGCTGGAGATAATGCCCAGGGAATAAGCATACAAAATGACTGTTAAAAGGACGGCAGGGTTATAGGCATGAACGAACGTGCCGGGAATGATTTGCTCGTCGAACCGGACTGGAATAAACATCGACTGGGCTTGAGAATAACTTTTGTATCGAGCCATACTCACCTCGCTGATTTATTTGAAGAGAGCATAGCAAATATTAAGATGTAAATACAGTTTGATATCTTAAAATTTTACTTATTCTACAGACTCAACGGTAATGCTATGGTCAAGATCACGCTACGAAGAGCGGGGGGGAGCCATACCAACGCTTCTAAGCAGAGGTTACTACTTTTTGTGGATCAGCTGTTCAAGCTTCTTCAGTTTTTCTTCAAGTACGCCGAAACGTAGATTCATGGTTTCAGAGAATGATTCGATCTTACTTTCAAGCGCGTATAAACGTTTTAGCAACTCTTCAGCTGCCGGATAAGCAGTTAACCTGTTGATTACATATAGTTCCTGTTCGCGTAAAAAGTCCTGGATAATGTCTGTCTCCTCGGCATAGTAGTGCGGACGTGTTTCACTGGGAACGAACGAGACCTTTCCGAATTTGTATTGGTATCGATCATGATCTACTTCTGCCTCTTTTGTGACGTCACCATAGATGGATTCTTCTATCTTCGTCATTTCACCAAGATTGGTTTTTACTACTTTATTCTTCGCAGATGAGCTTTGGTCAAATATGGTGAAGTTGAATCCGTCGGTGGCGAGCACAATCATATCATGTTGCTCTGCTTTTTCAGTTTCCTTAGTGATACGAAGGCCACTTATTGTCATAGGAGCAGCCCTTTGATCGAGCACCATTTTACGTTTTTTTTCATCGTCCTTTAGATTCATGATGGAGATCTCTACAGGCGTTTTGCCCGTGAGTTTTGTCATGGCATCTTTGGCACCACCGGTGCCCAATCCGCCATAACCAGCTGCTGTACTGGCAAGGGCTTTTTCGATTAGGGGTAGGTATAAAGAAAAGTCATCACCTACTTGCTTCCCCTTGTTGCCATAGATTAACTTACCTTTCCTGCTAGGCAAAGCGCTATTCACCAATACTTGCCTTGGTGCTTTATTGGACTTTGTGTATACCCTGACAGAGAAAGTCCTGCTGGTGGATGGGTTTCCTGCCTTTATTTCGGTTATGGTTTTCATTAGGTCCTCAGGGGATTTGATAGCAATAGCCCCTATGGTGGCGACCAGCCAGCAATCTCCCAGGTAGCCCTGGTTTATTTCCAGTATATTGGCTTGTTGTTCAATGGGAAGATCCAATCGCCCCAACGCCCTTGGAAATAAAGGCTTTGACTCAAACCTTTGGAATTCTATCTCTTCTGGTTTTATAGTATTTGTCGAAATTTTAATCTTATCTTTAATGGGCTCCTCATCACCTTGGATCTCCCCATCGTAACGTCCCTTATACTTCTCTTGGTTCATTGCCGCTCTATGCCCTTCGAAAGACTCGAAAGCATATGACAGGTATTTGTCGCCGAAAGCTTCGTCTTGAACGTACAGCTTCCAGTCTCCTTTGTACATCTCCCCCTCTGCTGTAAATCCACCATGACGTCATGATGACTTTCTGAAGTGGATCAGGAAATCCCCATAATGCTCTCCGTACCGCTCTTTTACTTTCTCATGAAACTCCTCTAAAGGCATCATTTGAATGGGGGCAGTGGTTACAAGACTTACCTTATTAGCGAACTGCTCTTTTTTATCGGCGATTCCAGGTCCAGTTTCCAAGAGGGAAAAGGTTTTCTGATTGCCTGTATGTTGATGTACAGATTTTTGGAATTGAGTTGGTTGCTGGTTTTGTGGGCTGTTTTTAGCTAATTCTTGTAGCTTTATTTGCTCACCCTGTTTTTGTTTTATTACTGATGCACTTCTACTACCCACCACTCGAATCACTGGCATGTGATATCTTTTATTCTGACCAACAGAATTAGCGACCGCCCTACTTTTATTCTCTTTCGTTTTATTTTCTTGTACATACATATTTCAAACCTTTTATTTTTTTTTCGAAGATTGCTATAGGGTTCCCCTTCATTGCCTATAACAACAACAGCTCCCCCAATGGATTTTATGAGAGTGCGAAGGGGTTGAGAAGGGATCGCGTCTTGACATTTGACAAAACCAAAGCGATGGGGGCAACGTTGACTAATTTTCCGGTTTCTCATCAATATTTTTCATTCCAAGAACAATGAATGTCTGTCCCGTATTGACAATCCGGCCGCCAAACCCACGCAGGCCGCCTGACTTCAAACATTTCCCTGCAGTCGTCATCTCAATATGTCTCCACATCATTTGATTCACAAGCAATAGTGCGCAGAACTCGTCCTGAAGGATCTGGCTGCATCGGTGGGATTAGAGGAAAACAGTTCGTATGTTAGGTGATTGGGTTGATTGATACGGGTTCAATTTATCGTTAAGAGAAAAGTCTTTTTTATTAGTATTGATTAGGACTATATAAACGTCCGCAGAAAGTTTAGTTAGACAATTTTTCATATACTGAGATGTATCCATAGCCTGTTGTTTCCTCTACACCACTTGCCGATAACAGATCACCTGAAGGCGACTATCTCCTACCGCGTTACATCCACAGCGCCCTGCCGGACCCACCCCTCCTGCCCGTCATCGGTGCGAACCCAGTGGTGGGATTTTGTGAGGAGCTTGCGCTTAAATCGGTTGCCTGCCCTGTTTTCATCGAGAACGGTGAGCGTTGTGTCCCGGGCCAGGTCCCGGATCTTGGAGTGCCTGGCGTTATCCCGCCGCAAGGCCCCCGCCGCGTTCATCACACCGACACGGTGCCCCGCTTCCATGGCGATCTCCGCCATGGGGTTGGTGATATCCTCCCCCCCTCCTCCGGCGACCGCATCCACATACGCCCTCACATCCGGTACCATCGCAAATGCTGCGTAGCCAGCCTTAAATCCTGCGCTCACCTTGGCCCAGTTGCGGTTGATCAGGGCAATGAAGTCGTTAAAGAAATCAGCGTTATCTGCGTCGGCGGCTACCCGGTCGGCTGTATCAAACTCTGACTCCCCGGGCTGCTTTGCCACCAGCGCCGTCACGTTGATGCCGTAAAACCCCTCAAGCATCGTTTGGAGTTTACCCGCCAACCCGATATGGGTGTCGTTGATCACAGCCCACGCCTCCCCAGCCCCCTCGGTTTTCTTCACGCTCGGCCCCTGGGCGCCCCGGACGGTAAAGGCCGCACCGGGCCACGCCTTCTTGATGGACTGGGCGACCTCGGTCATCACCGATTTGTCCACGGCAGCGTAATTCCCACCGGGGCTCTCCTTGCTCCCCGCGTAGCAGGAAGTGAAAACTATGTTATGGCCTCCGTCCGACATCCTCTGTGGAGCGATCGTCAGCTTGTCGGCGATCTGCCGTCCTGTGTAGGAGCCGGAGTGCCCCGGCTTGCCGTGCCCCACAAAGGCAATAGTTTCACCACCTCCAAGGTTGCTGAAGTCGGCGTTTTTGAATTCCTGAAAATCCCCTCCGGCAACTTGGCGACCAAAGGCAATTGAGTTGTACTCCACCGTGTCGGTCTTCCGGGGGTTGTCGGCCGTCAAAACCACCCGCCGCTGGGCCACCGGCTCCCCTGCCATCGCCAACATCTCCGCACTTCGGGGCGGACGCCGCCGGTCCGCTATGGCCAAGCCCTCTTTTCGCTGCGCTGAAGCAGGCTTACTCTCCTGATCGTCCTTCTCTTGTACCCTGTACATCATCGCCTCCTGGCTTCCGCCGTCAGGCCCACAAGGGGTTGCCCGTCAGCAGATAGTTTGCGCGTGCACTCTTGATTATGAAGCTGAGATCCTTGACCTTGAAATCGTCTCCCAGCAATGCGTTCACCTTGGCGATGCGCCTGTTGACCCTGCCCACCTCGCTTACCGACCACGCCCGGTTGGGAAGTTCGTTGATCCCCTTGACGACGAGCTTTGCCTTGGCCGCGAAGTCATCGTCGTCCTGCATAATGCCCGTCTTGTAATTATCGAGGGAGCGTTTGATCTGGCTCAGCTTGCTGCGGACATGATTGTTGGCATTGACCTTCTGCGCATTTTTGGCAAGGGTCGCCGCGGCCCCTGCCATAGCAGGCATCACACCGCCGAGCTTTGTAAAATCGAAGGAGGGATAGATTGCCTCGGAGATATAACAGAAAGAGGACTTGGGGAACGTCTTGTTTAGGACATGGCCGGTCTGCTTAGAGGATGTGATGTCGACGATACCCTTATCAGCTCCGTGGGTGATGACAAAATCGGGCCGCGCGCTCCCGGAAACAACCTGGGAGGTTGCCGCAGCGGGCTTTGCCGCGGTGACTTGATCTTCGATGACATAGCCGGTGGCCGTCGCTTCAGCTCTATCGCCCCAGCCGTCCGTTATCCAAATTGGCGAAGTTGCCATTGCTCACCCCGGGAAAGTTCGCCTGGTTAAGGGCCACCGCCCCTACGGGTTTTACCGAATCACTGAGCCGCTTCCAAGTGTTCTGATAGGCGGTCTCAGTTGCCGTGTTGAGGGCCTTGGCGTCATTTATAATGTTTGCCGTGTCCGTCGAAAGGGGCGCCTTGGGTGTTTTGAAGGTGATCAGCTTTCGCTGGGCCACCGGCTGCACACTGCTCCCCGGACTTTTGTATACCGCTCTTTTCATCGCGTCCCCCCCTTGGTAAAGCTGCCCCAATAAATAGAGGTCGTGCCTTGGCATCTAACAAAAACAAGACAAAAAGTCTTCAACATGAATCACATCTCAAGCAAAATCATCATGACGCGCACCTTTAAAGCCAACGCAAACCGCCAGCTCTTTACCTCAACCATTTCTCCGCAACCGCCATATCAACATGTGGTAAAAACGACTCATGGAGGGTCAGTAGTGCGCAGAGCGCACCCTACAAAAGGCTACTGATTCGATCTGTATAAGACAAACTATCGGCATGTTATCGATAGGGATAGGTGATATAAGTTTGGTTTATCGTCAACAAAAATGCCTTCATTTTCACCGTTTATGGAAGAATCCCCTTAAGGCAGTAAAATTCACTTAGGCGATTTGTCTAATGTCAAGACGCGACCCCTTCTCACCTTCTCAGAAGCGGAGAGGCTACGCTTTCCCCTTGGAATGCCCAGTCACCCCACCTGCCGGGTAGCATAGGGAATCACGGATTCGATCATACGGCTCAACCACGCCTTGGTGCGGAAATCTACAGGAGAATCCTTATCTTCATAAGCCGCTTCAATAGCCGCAGTGGTAACGTCACCTTCAATATGTTGCAATGCATTGGAATAATTCTGTGGATCTTTGACCTGGTTATTATCGATATCCAGAGTCCCCAACTGCTGTGCCTTTACATAATCCAAAGTAATCTCACCCTGATTAGCAACAAGGAACCGATTGATGACCTGCTGACAATGACCGCAGGGAAGACGACGTCCGGCTAAGGAGAGGTGGCGCTGGGTAAATCCTTTTGAAAGAACCTGACGAATAAACCGTGCCAACAGGATAATCTCGGCATGGGAGTGAGCGGAAAAGGGCGTCGGATTTACGATATACTTCGTGTGTTCCCCATCGACGCCTTGATTGAAATTGATTTTTTTCCGCCCCCCCAGATCAGGCGCCCTGTTCTGGTACTGGTCGGTGTTGCCGGTCGTAAAAATATAGTCCCCTGCTTTCATGCTCTGAAATTCCTGCCCCCCAATGAGCCCCTTAACATCCCCAGCCTCTTGCTTCAACTCTCCCAGTAATGCCAGATCCTGCTCCCGAGAACCGCTCAGACCAAAGGTCCCCTTCATTGGGTAATGGGATCGTTCTGCGCCACGTGATCATTTCCAAAGTCTGTACGTTTCAGTACTTGCTGTCAACTCTTTAAGAAGTGCCTTTAACTCAGCAATCTGGACCCCTCTGGCTGTCTGACCTGAGTGACCGTTGTCTTCATTCTCGTCCCATTTCAAATCCCGAAACAGACGAAACCGATCTTCTGACTCATACATATTACCGTTAAAGGAAACTTTGTATTGAATAGGTAAAGTGGATTGACGGGTTCTTCTGCAACCTTGAACTCCCCATTTTGAAGAAGAGGCCGCGGACGTCACTCTCATCCCCCCACTCGCCCTCCTTGTCCCGACCATTTGAGCAGGAGACATTCGTGCCCCCATGCTGTCGTCCCTTTTCAAGAGCGCAAACATAACTCACATCTCCCTTGAGCCGTACGTAAGTAAACAGAGTAATCAAGAGACCTAATCCACAGGACCAAAACCAAAAAAACCTGTGAACAGAGGTCGCGTCTTGATGTTTAACAAAATGTAGACAAAAGTCTTCAAAGTCAAAATCCCCAAGCGAAATCATAGGGTACGGTCCCCGTACCATCAGTCATCACGCAGACCAACGGCCTCTCTCTCAACCATTACCCCGCAATCGCCATCTCAAAATGTGGTCCATTCGGTTCATGCTCGGCCGTTGGTGCGCAGAGCGCACCCAACAGGATATTGCTGCATCGGCGGGATTAGAGAATAACAGTCTGTGTGTTAATTGATTGGATTGGGTGATACGGATTTGATTTGTCATTAAGAGAAATGCCGTCATAATTGCCGTTCATGAAGATTCTGAAATGCCAGTGGAAGACTATCATAGGTAACTTGTCCAATGTCAACACGCGACCCCATCTCACTTCTCACAATGCATTATGGAAGAGAAAGCGCTTTGCTTGCCCTATTCGGACTAAGCGGACCAGTCCATCCGGGGTATGTTTGATCATCTTTGGACAATACGGTTATTACTTCATCACCAACTGTTTGGAATACAGCAGTTCCTTTAGGCGCAACAAAACTGAGATTTTTACCATTTAAGGTCGTCCCACAGGGATCGAGTCCAGTATGGCAGGAGAGCAGATATAATGTTAAATTATTATCCGAAATAATATCAGCAAACCGATCAAGGTCAATGTCGTCTCCTACAGTACCTGCCACAGCCAAAGGGCCATCTTTATCTCCATGACTCAGCAATACGAAAGTGCTATTTTCTTCTAAATCCGTCATCGAATTCCAAAAAACATCTGGATCTTCAGTTAATGCTGTGCATGTATACCCTTTCCTTTCCATGACTCTTAACGTATCTCTTGTTGTTGAAGCATCGTCATACAAAAAAAGTTTAGCCATTTTAGCCTCCATGATTAATTAAATTGACAGCACACCCTGTTCCCAAATCAATGGGAGGTAAGCGTTGCCTGATTTTGCGGTTTTCTCATCCATATTTTGGTTGAAGGGGTTGGAGTAACCCCTCCTTTGAATCTCAAAACAACTCTCTACTACTTAAATTCAAGGTGAAAATACCCGTAGTTGTCGGCATTCGTAACGGCTTTATTCGGGTGATCTGTCTTAAGGGTGGTGCACTTCACCGTGCCGTAGGCCACGACATTGGTATCGGGATTTTTCTCATCCTCCGTATCTGCCACAATATGGGATACTTCATGAATAATTGTATTGTACTGTTCATCCGTATTGCCGTTAAAAAAAGCATCGCCAATTTTAACAGTATACCCTGAGTCAATGATCTGTTTGACACTCTGAATACTCCAGCCTCCGGGAGGCCTGAGTGCTGCGCCATAATTATTGGGGTCTCCGGACACCCTCTTCCAAGTTATCTTTTGGGAATGAAGCGCGTAATTAACAATATTTACGACCGTCCATACCTTGGTGAACCGATCTTTCGTCACCGCCCCGAACCACTTGGCATAGGCTGGAGTTAAAGCCTGGTCCCATTTTTTATCTTTGATGTTGTCTTTCCATGCTTTATCCGACAATTCCAATGCCTTGGTGACGGCGTTCACAAGTTTCACCCGCTCTGACACACTAAAGTCTTCATACGTCACTGCCATGTTTACTCCTCCTCATCTTTTTTTGTGTTGTATTGTGTTATAGGATGACCTGTTCCTTAGCTAACATTCGACCGTTGCCAGGTTCCATTGGAAAAAGGGGAAAGCCTCCACATATAAAATAAATAGCCCTACCCAATCCCATAAAATTTTGCTTCTAAACCATCTTGACACCCACAACCCATATCGCCTCGTCGCTGTTGGCATCGGCGATGGTCGTCAGGTAATTGTCACCTGCGGTTCGGTGCCAGGCGAGGTAAGGTTTGTCGGTGTAGTGATGGTTTTTGATCCGCACCCGGTCACCGGCTCGGATCTCTTCCCCATCTTCCAGGTTGACCTTCTCCAGGGTCCAGCCCTGTTTGGAGGTGTCGTAGTCTTTGGTGTAGTAGTAAAGAGACGGGGTGGACCAGGCGCCGAGGAAACAGTAATTACCGGTTGCTGATTCGTTGGTTTTGATCTTGATGGATGCACCATGCCGGGCTACATCCCGTGAGTCTTCGTTGTCGGCATGGATAAGCGAGACGGTGATGGCGGCTGTGCGCATTTTGGGGAAATACTGCGTGGAGGGAAAAAGGGATTCCTCCTGCATGGCGCCGATGAACTGGCCGTTGCCACCTTGCAGGGTCACATCGCTGGTGCGGTATTGGACGGGTACCCCGCCGGGCATGGGGCCCTCTTCCAGATCCCACTCCACCTGGGTGGCGATGGTGGTCAGGTACTGGTAGCCGTCGCCATACTGATAGGCGGCCAGGTAGGGCTTGTCGGTAAAATTCTGGTTCTTGACGTATACCCGATCACCGGGGCGGATCACGTCGTCCTGGCTGAGATCGCTCTTTTCGATGATCCAGCGCTGCTTGTTGACCGAATAATCCTTGGTGTAATAGTAGAGGGCCGGCGTCTCCCAGGCGCCCAAGAAGGCGTATTCACCGACAGCATCTTCGGTGGTTTTGATCTCCGTCACCGCCCCGGAGCGTAGCGGGCCACCGTCCGGTTTGATCATCTTGTGGGTCAGGCCGATATTGCTCATGCGGGGATAGTACTGGGAACTGCCTATGCCATAGGCGCTTTCGGACATCTTACCGATGCAGGCGCCGTCCCGGTTGCGAAACCGCATGCTGACGGTGTTGGGCCCCTCGTCGCCGGACAGAAAGAAAAGCCCCTGGCTCTCCAGATGGCCATGGACCAGTCCCAGATGGTCCACAGCCGCCCGATTGAACCGGTAATACGACGTTCCGGTTTTGTCGCTGCTGGCGAGGTATTCATTCAACCACTGCATGCGCTCAAAGGTTTCAGGTACATCCAGCGCCTGCCCGTTCACCAGGATGCGACCGATGTTTTTTCTCCAGGCCTCACACTGATCGGGCTCACGGGTGTCCAGGATCTCGCGGATCACCTGTTCGGTGGCGCTGTCCAACGGGGCGTAGGTCTCCACAGTAAAGGGGGTGCGGTTGCGGACGCAGGTCATGGCCTGGACCATCTGCTTGAACGCCTGCATAAAAAAGTCGCGATTGTCCTTGATGATGGGTTGCCCGGACCATTGGGGCTGGTAACGGTACGCCATGTAGGGATAGTCCGGCAGGTGCCCCATGCGCCCGTGGCCGAGATAGGCGTAGGAGTTGTACGCCGGGAGAGCCGGGGTGGCGATCTCCGGGTTGAACAGATCCCCCAGAGGCCAGACACGTTTCCAGGCAACCTCCTGCTCGGATCCGTCGGGAGCGATGCTTATCACCGTTTCACCTGCATTGTTCATGAACCAGGCAGGAATACCCGCATAATAGCAATGGGCCCAGGTGTCGCACAAAATATGCATACGCAGGCCGAGCATCTGCAGATTGTCGGCGTGCGCCTCCACCACGTTGTTGATCATCTCTCCAAGGAGCAGGCTGTTGGGCAGACATATCAGCTTAAACTTCTGCTCCGACTCCCGGTTGAACACCCAGTGGTTGGTCCAACCGTGATCCTCCATGGGCCCGGTATACCCAACCGTGTGGTCATGCCCGTAGTTGCCGGGTAGAAAATGAAACGGAATCCAGACGCTCATGGTTTCGTCCAGGTGAGTACCCGACCAGGCAATGGTATTGTATTTGACGATCTCCTCATTGGTCTGCACGGTGGGAACCATCTCAAAATCACCTATATGGGGTTGTCCGGCCTCACTCTGCAACAACGAACGGTCGGACTCGTCCACATACTGTGCGGCGTGGGCGATGGTCTGGGCTTCTGAAAAGCTGTAACCGGCAATGCGTGCAGCGGTGTATGTTGCGTAGTAATGAAAATCGATATTCATATCTCGTCTCCTTCTTGGTAGACGTCACGAAAACGATTTGTCGTCCTTGCATTTTACTTCTGGCAGCTCGAATATTTCACGAATCGAGTGCCCATATGTAGCGCATGAAAATTGCCGGTGGGGTGATTCAGATAAAAGATGGGCACGCTCCGCTTTGCCAATCCTACATGGCAATGAAAGCAATTTTTGGTCACAGGGAGAGAGATAAATAGACGAAACATTCCACACCGGCCCACATCAAGACTGGCGGTTGCGTTCTCCCCACCGAATAAGCCAGCGCAGACCGCCAGGTACGTTCTTTTTTCGTTGAATCCCCGTCATATCTCCACGATGATCCAGTCATCCCAATCGATGCGATCCCGGCATATGGGGCATGTGTCCCGGGTTTTATACCACTCCCGAAGGCACTCTTCGTGGAACGGATGGGCCACTGTCTCCCCGGTGGCGTCGGAGTCATGGGTTCTGATGTTGTCGCCCTTCTGGAATTTTTTCAGGCATATCGTGCAGGTTGTCATGGGAATCTCCTTTTGTGGGGTTTACTAAAAAGTACATGGATTGGAATCACCACAGTCCGGCATTGGCGCTGTCATTGAGCATGGTTTTTCCCGCCAGGTCTTTGATCAATTCAAATTTTTGTTGATCGTCCGCATTTTCCCACTCCACCCTCAGGCCGGCATACTCACCATCGGTAGCGCTTCTCCTTTCACAGGCAAAATCATCGAACGCCTCACCGGGATCCGGGTGCAGGGGCCTGACGGTGGGTCCAACCACAAGGTTTCCGGGCAGCCATGACAACAAACCGGCAAACACTTCCAAGGCTTCGCCATTTCGTACAAGGATCTGGTTGATCAGCCCGTCGCCACCGGCAAGAACCTTTGCCTGCCCGGTCCCTCCCCATCCCCCCAGATTTGCTGCCAGCAGGCTGGCGGCATCATAGTGGTCAAAAACAGCCTGGATTCTGGCCTGCTCATTGATGATGTAATCCCGCCCCACCGCACACACCTGGGCCCAAGGGATAAGATGGTGCCTTGCGTTCTGGCCGACAGCACCGGGTAAAATGTCATTGAAAGGATAAGCGGGTCTTGCACCACACATCGGCATGGTTGTTACCTCCATTTTTGGGTTTGGGAAAAGTCAGGGGGCATGGATGGTGATTCGTTGCATGATCGACATCGCGACAACGGTTCTGAGGCGGGAGCAATCTGGTGCACGAAGTGCACCCTACAGGCTGGAGAGGATTCGGTGTGGTGTGGGATGTTGCTATGGCGGTGCGCACGGCGCGCCCTGCGGGGTATCGTAAATTCGCTGCGGTTCAGACGGTTCTACTCACTATTCACTCCTGGCCATTCACCACCAGCCACTTACATGGACTCAAGCCCATGGGTGCCCGCCCATAATTTGGCGGTTTCCGTGTTGGTGACATAGGTGTTGTTGTTGCTTGCCGTAATGGATTTGCAGTGGGTGATCACAATCTTGCCGTCCGCCTTTTTGAAGGGAGACAGGGCCACTCCGGCATAGTCCGCTTTCTGGTAAACGGCGCCACCGTACTTGTCTTTAAGGCTTTCGATCCGCCGCTCCGTGTTGTCATTGGGCTCCTTGCCCTTCACGTAGAGGTACTGGATCTCCTTATTGGCGGGGGTCAAAAGACCTGAGACGGCAAAATTCCTGTTCAAAAGGGTATCGGTCTCCCCGTCGCTGGAGACATGGGCGAAGATCACTCTTAGCATTTGTGCTTCGTCTACGCGGATAAAGGCAAAGCAGCTCCCCAGGCTGTCCGTGCCCAAGGATACCGTTACCGGCATCTGGTTTTCTGAGTAGTGTCCCCAGGACACCCCGAAGGCATTCACACTGTTTTCACTCTTCTGCTCAACAATCATGGTGTTCTCCTTAATTGGTTGATTAAAGAAACGGCATCAATAGGCCAGAATCGCATCGTAAAAGCATCTGACGTCGTCGCACAGCTGATCAAAGGCCAGGGCTGTCTGAATTTTCATCAGCACCCGGGCTTGGGGCTCTTCGTCCAGGGGACGACGGGGAAGGCTCAGCCGATCGCAGATCCGATGGACCTTGGCAACGTATTCCACGGGAATGCAGTGTTCCCTCATAAACGATTCAGACATGGGGTTGTCGGCGACCCACCGCGCGTAGATAACAGGGACGATGGTGTTGAACCAGACGCTGGAACCACAGGGAAGTCCGGTGACGTCGAACCCGCCGAGTGTGGCCCCGCGCTGCTTGAGAAAATGAAGGCATTGAAGCACCATGTTGCGGCCTTCATGCGGGTAATGGGGGCCGTCGCCATAGGGGGTGTAGCTGCCTTTCATGAAATCGCGGTCCACGGTGACATGGAACAGGTAATTTTCCAGGGGTTCCCCGAGTTCAAGGCTTTTGCGCAGGGCGTTGGCAAGTAAAATCTCCTGGGAAAGATCCACCTTGTCCTGATACCGAATGCCGCCGAGCCCCCAGGAGACCACGTTGGCGATGGTGCTGCCCAGGCCCAGGACCACGTACCGAGACACGGGATGATCCCGATGAAGGGTCTTGTCGTCCGGGCGCGGTCGCAAGGCCTGGCCCCAATTCTGGCAGCAGATGGAGTCTGCATCCGGATTGAAGGCTTCATAGTCCTTGTGATTGTCGAAGTTAATGACCACCCGGCGCCACGCCTTGTCCTCGTGGCCTCGAAAGCCCTTGTTGGCAAGAATGTAGGCCATGTGATGGGCGCTGTTGTGATCCACAACGGAAAAAAGTGGATTGGCGATATCCGTCAGAATGGGCCGGTTTTCCTTGAACATGGGCCCCCCAAGAAAGGTATCCCGGTATGCCTGGAACGGCACGTTGCCGTGGGAGCCGCCGGTGACCCGGTGGGTAAACTCAATATCCCCCTTGGTCTGGGAAGCCCTGAGCCTGAACCCGTCCCTGTGATAGGCGGTGTAGTTCCACGTGTTTTCTTCGTAAGCCCCCCACACGGCAAAATCAAAGCGATCCTTGCCGAAAAACCGCTCGGACCACAGATCCAGATAGGTTTCGAACCCATATTCATCGATGGGTTTGAAGTCGCCTTGCAGGTTCCGGATATCCGGAATGTCGTCACAGGTTTTGAAATACGCCCTCCGGACCTTCATGATGGCCTCCTTCGTCAGCACACCGATTCCGAGGATGTCTGCCCTCCCCATCCAATGAGCCCTGCGCTCAAAACGCCGCATCCCATGGTCACAAGGCCGTTATGTCCCCCCATCGGCCTCGTCCGCCCCGGATGGAGGGGAATCCTCATGGGGCTTCTCCCCTGTTCCCTGGAAAACCATGGTCGCCGACGCCGAAAGAAAGCCGAGGATGGCCCCCAGGACAATGTGAAAGGAGTGGGCGGCAAAGGACTGCTGATCCCGTGAGGCCTTGGTGGCCTCATCGATCATGGAGGTCAACAGCTTGCTGTACTCCCCGTGGGTCAGGTCCCATGCCCCGCCCGGGTCGGCCTCTGCCTTTACCCTGACTTTCTTCAGCTCCGCGATGATCCGGCCCGTGGTCTCCGTGGGGTCGTTCACCCCGGTGTTCCCGAAGGCAGCCCACCCGATTCCCGCCAGGATGAGTACGTTGATGAACAAAATGAGGCACCACACAACAGACGGCCTGAAACATGTTTTCCGGTTCATGGTATTCTCCCCTTGTCAATGATTGCAGGGCATCAGGCAATCCCGGCGGTATGCAGGTTCCCCGCCATCTCCGCCGTCTCCACAAAGCAATCCTCCAGCAATTCGTCCTCCGTAAGGCCAAAGGCTTTGCCGTATTCAAAATAACCGTTCACCCGGGTGCCTACCCGGTAATCGGCGGGGATGGCACACTCGATGCCGTTCACCGCAGCGATGGCCATGGCCAGGCCTTTTTTGTAGCCCAGGTTGGTGATGCGCTCGTAGCAGGCTTTGTCCGTGTCGTTAACCGGGTTGCCGGTAAAGCAGCAGTGGCAGGAGGGGCGGGTCCCGGCCTGGGCCATCCAGTAGAACAGGGCCGAGGCCACCACCAGGTCGGGGTCTTTCCTCACCCGGTCCGAATCGTTAAGGAGGACCTCCTTGTCTCCGTAGTAAAACTGGCTGAAGCGGGCGTAGTTGACGGGATAGCTGAGCTGGAGGATTCCTGCTCCGGAGAAGTACTTCTGGTTGGGTTTCAGGGGGTAACCGGTATCGTAAACCCGGCTTCGTTCGTGACCCTGCTCGCTGGAGAAGGCAAGATTCCACTTGTGGCTGGGCTCGTTGGTCCAGGAGGCTTCGGAAAAGCCGTAGGCCTTTGTCTGTGTCAGCCCCTTAAGGACAATGGGGCCTCCGTCACGAAGGGACTTGCCCCCCACCTCCTGAAGGGCCATGCCGAAAAGGGCGGCGAGCTCTTTTTTCTGCTCTTTTTCCTCGCCTGAGGCAAACCCCGGAAAATAGCGAACGTTTTTCACAAAGGACGCATAGCTGTAGGGTTTGACGCCTTCAAAGCACTGATGGTTGGCATGGGGAAAGAGCTCGTCCCAGACGCTGGGTGTGAACCAGGATTCCAGGGGATGAAACGCAAGGGGCTCGCCCTTTTCCCCATCAGAGATCTCTACCGGGTCGACGCTGCCCCCTTCATGGGGCTGATCCGACTCCCCGGACGATACCTCGGGCGTGCCCACGGTCTCTCCGCACACGGTGAAAGCCTTGCCGTCCGTGATGTTGGCCGAGATGGTGAAGGTTTTTCCCTCCTTTGCAAAACGCAGGCTGTGCCCGAAGACCGCCACCTCGCTCCACGCCCCGTCCACGGACCCGCCGGACCGGGTATCAAAGGCGACGTTGTCCGAGCAGTCAAGGTTAAGAGTCCTTGTTTTCTCCTCCGAGACCAGCGTCATCTTGACGTACCATTGCGTGCCTTCCGATGAAATAAATGTCACCATAATGGCTCCTTGGGTTAAATAAAGATAAACCACCTTTCATGAAAAAAACCGGGCTGAGCGCTCAATTGTCTTCCGTGAAATCGGGCAGGCCCAGTTTCGGTAGGATCTCGTTGATGTTGATGTGATCCGTGGTGCCCACGTAAAGGGCGAATCCTTTGGCCAGGTTAGCTCCTTCCATGACGACTTTTTTGCAGAGATACGAAGTGGTATACTGGCCTTTTCCGGTGCCCCACCATATGGTCAGCCTGACATGATCGGCATCTTCCTTGATAAAGGAGCAGGACACCGTGGAGGTGTCGCAGACATGCTGGTCAAAGGAGATCATCCGAGCCGATGCCCCCAGGGGCAACCAGAGACACATCAGAAACACAATCCATGTTTTCATTGCATTGCCCTCCAAGGTCTTTTCATCTCATGGCTGACCAGGTGTCTTCGATCAGCGCCTCGTTCTGCCCTTACCCGGTGTGTTCAAAGCAGATACCGCCAATGCCCCGTCCGCCGATCTGTGTCACCTTCACGGGCATGAACTTCGCGGCGTCTGAATCGCTCAAAAAATAGAAACCGCCCACACCGACACTACCCTGGGTCATCGGGCCCCAGCCGGAGACCCAAAAGCTTCCGTCCGGGTTATCCCGCCGGTTGCCTGTGGACGTCCCAAGCCGGGTGTGCTGCCCATCGCTGCTTTTCAAAACAAACATATGCTGTGCTCCTTGACGGATCTGTTACTTCTTGGCCGGGCCTTTGGACTGGTCGTCACCGGAGCTCTCCCCGATGAACTGTCCCGGGTAGAACTTGTTGAGCCAGGCCTCGGCCAGCTGCCGGGAGGTGATGGGCTTCAGGAAAAAGTTGATGGGAACGCCGCATTTGCCCGCGATGGCTTTTTTCACGTAGTCCTCAAAGGCCGTCATGAGGGAGTTGGTGTCGATGACTTTGTTGTTCTTGTCGTCGTAAGCCCCGAGGCTGGAGACCACGTTTTTGACGTAGGAATTGTTCAACTGCATAAAGCTCTCACCGGCCTTGGCCTTGTCCGCGGCAGAGCCCATGGTGTTCACCTCCGAATCGCTGGAGCCCTGGATGGCGGCGAGCTGGGACATCACCTCCTTGGGATCCGGCTTCAGGTTCTGCACCGAAGTCTCGATCTTGTTGGAAACAATGGAGGGAATCAGACCCATGGTGATGACGCTGGCATGGGTCTGGAGGTTGGAGGTGCTCAAAAGGCTCTTGACGCTGTCGGCAAAGGAGGAATCCAGGCCGAACTTCCCGCTGTAGTTGGAGAGACACAGGTTTTCGCTGATGGAGGTGCTGAGGGACTCGGCCAGGGAACTTGCCGACTGGGAGGAGTCGCTCTTCTCGTCCTTGAGCAGATGAACCAGGCCCACAAAACTCGACCCGTAGGAGGCACCGGAGAGGAGCTGCATGCCCGGGGTGTCGGCGTCTTTGCCCTCGATGGCCTGGTCCATAGAGGTGTTGTCGTCGGTATTGATTTTCCGGTCCGGGCAGTAGACATTCCATGCTCGGATCCCCTTTTCCGGGTCCAGGACAAAGGGGGCGAAGATATCGCAGATCTTGTGGGTGCAGTTGGCGGTAATCACCAGGGTGCCTTCGAGCTTGTGGTTGGCATGCTGGCTCTCCATGGCGCTCTTGGCCGACGACCCCACGGAGGCTCCGTAGGAGGGCTCAAGAAAACCTGACGTCTGGGCCGAAACGTAGGTGGCGATGGAACTCGAATGGGCGTCCGAGCTCTGCTTGTTGGACTCAAATCGAAAGTACTGGGCATCCATGATCATGGAGTCCGACGACAGGGGCATCTGCTTGATGGCGGACTTGTTGTAATCAATGGGACTTTCAACGCTGGCGCTTATCTTGTCTTCCTTCTGGCTGTCCCGTGCAGATTTGATGTTGTTCTGGGCGTCGATGGTTTTTTTGGCCAGATCCACGGCCGCATTGGCCATGGAGGTTTTCAGGGATTCGACCTCCTTGGCCACTTTATCCAGATCCTTGGCATCCACGTTCATGTTCATCATTTCCTGGATCGTCATGTCCATGCTTCGCTTTGCAAGGATGAGGGCATTGAGCTCCCGCTGAGCATCGTCCACGGGTTTCTGAAGGGTGGCGATGTGCTCAAGGGCCTTTATTTTTTCGGGTTTGACGATGTTGCCCAACACAAGGGACGGATCATAGGGAATGCTCGTAGGCATGGTGTTTCCTCCATGTTATGAAACGTTTCAATTCACGTTTGCTACCGCCAGCTGCCCTGGTAGCATTTGGTGACGCCCAGGGCATCAATGGTCACCTTTCCCGACTCCTTTTTCCCGGTCCAGCAGTAGTCCTCCACCCAGTAAGGGAGCCCGCGCTCAATATCAAATCCCTTTTTTGTGGCATTTTTCATGCCCTCGTACAGGCTGTAGGTAATAGAGCCCCCGATCATCGTGGCACGGGTTTCATTGCCCTTTCCGGCCGCCATGGCTTGTTTTAAGTCCTCCACCTCCTCTTCCGTCCCTTTCACCGGAGGATCAAGAAAATAGACGGTCTCCCAAAACCTGAGAAGACGCCCCAGCGTCACGGAAAAAATCCGACGGTTTGAAACGGTGGCGCGCAACGCCCAGCACTCGAGATTATTTTTGTACTCATGAACGTAACGCCCAAAGTCAGAGCTGTAGAGGCCAATATTCATCCAGCTCCATTCATAGGCGATCCCCTGGTCTTCCTCATCGGTATCCATCTTGGTCTGAAGAAAATCAGGATAATTCTGGGAAACATCGAGTAAAACAGGCACGGTGCTTAAGCTCTCCCCATGGCTCAGGGTTGCAAGCAGTGCCTTTCCGTCGGCCAGTTCCATGGTCGTGTCCAGAAAAAGCCCACCTTCCCTCCACATGATGTACTGGGCGATGAGGTCCTTCGCCGACACCGGTGCCACGGTTTTAAGCTTGTCGTACACCCGCTTGACGCCCATCGCCGCCTCCTTGACGGCCCCCTCTTTTTCCACAAAGACCTGGCCGTCGAAATTCTCATAGGTCAAACGGAATCCGTTTTTCATATCGCCTTCCAGGATGGTATCGACATTCACCACCTCGGTCGGTTGAAGGGCTTTCTTTTCTTCACCGGCTGCCTCCAGTTTCCTGACCATCTGGGTCAAGTCCTCGACCTTGTCCCCGTTGCACCAGAATTTGATCTTCAGGGACTTGTCCGCGGCAAGGCCGGGGTCGTTGACGATGGAGGTCAGCAGCATCAGGGCATTTTCTTCATGTTGAACCGGGTCTCCGATCCACACCATGTGCAAGGTATCCATGGGTCCATCCTTTCACCTGTTCGAGTTGGTATATGAGAAATCGACTATTTTTCCAGGGAGAAGCTCTCTGCGGCACCCCGCATCAAGGCGTTGAGCATGCGTCCGTAGGCAATGCGCAGCATCTGGTTGTTGGCGCGTCGAAGCCGGAACCGGATTTCGCGATAAATCGCACGGCGGGAGGCATCCAGGCCGGGGCCGAAAAAGGGCGTGGGGTGATCGGGGGAAGGCCCCATGATGTCCTGGGCCAGAAGGGTAAAGTAGGTCAGGGGCGGCACCCCGGGCCTGGCATCCCAGTCCACCTTGATCAAATCCCCCGCAGCCATGGGAACATTGCTGTTGTTCGTTACGGCAAGGGCCTTCTGGACCTGTTCAGGATTTTCCACCTGGATAATCCCGAAGGTGGGAAACCAGATCACGTCGGACACCCGACTCGCCTTGAGAAGAAGGTAGGCGGCCACCACCCAGTTGACCTTGATATGCCCGTCTTCCAGCAAGGCCCTGAGCTCTGCGATGGCCGGGCCGTCCACCACATCTGCCATGCACATCATTTCAAAGATGCCGGTTTCACCGAGTTTTTTCGCAGCCCCCACCACATCCTCCGCCGACCCGTCATCCGCCTTGTCCTTTAACTCTTTAAGGGAAAGGAACATCCCGTCGTAGAGCCAGTCCGGAAGCGTATGGATGGAGTAGAGCAACTCATAATCCCGGCAAAAAGAGTCCACAAGGGCCTTGGGGGCGTCAAAGGGATCCCTGATGCTGGCAGGGCTGGGCCCGCCGTGCTTCCTGGGAAACACCTGCACATGGTCACAATGCACCCAGGTTTCTTTCATGCGGGCGATGCGCTTGCCCAGCTTGTGGGCGCTGTGGCTGAGACCGCAGGAGTTCTCGATGATGAGGTTGACGTTCTCCTCCAGCTGGTAGTCAAAATCACAGACCTTGAAGCCCCACTGGCCGTCGGGGACGGGATCTGGGATCTGGTGGTAGTAGGTACGGTCCTGGCAGAAATACCATTCCGGAGAAGTGATGTGGGGCACGGCCACATCCACGAACTCGCACTTGGCCGCGCCGTTCCGCACATCGAGCTTTTCCGCCTCGGGAGAGTTTTCCGGCACGTCCCGGTACTCCACGGAGTATCCGAGAAATTTCAAAGCCGTCCGGATCAGGGTAAAGTCATCGATGAGGTTGTTGGCGTACATGGAGAGGTTGTAGCTCTCCTCAGGTTCAAAGAGGGTGTCCTCGTCATCGGAGACAGACCCTTCGGAGATGTCCCTGCGGCTGTACCTGAAGTCCGAGGTGATGACCTTGAACACGCCGTAGGGCTGATGGCCCTCCGCCTCTTTCTGGCGCGCCTTCTGCTGCTCGATGGCCAGCTCCGAGACCTCATGGCCCAGGGCATCTATGCGGCCCGGGGCGTAGGGGAAAAAGCTGTGGTCCACATCGTTCCAGGCAGAGTTCACCCGGTTGAGGTCAGAGACGAAAAACACCGTATCGGTGCAGTACACCAGCCAGTCCTTGGAATCGGCCGTGGTGATCAGATCAAACACCCTTTTCAGGTTGGCACCGCCCACGGCGGTGAGAACAGGGATAAGGTCCTTGAACACGTTGACGATGGTCTTGGCCCCTGCCATCTCCACAGGGACCTGAAGGGGCATGTCCAGTTTCTTTGAAGCAAAATCAATGAGCTTTGCCAGGGCCTCCAGCTGGGAGCACCGATAGAGCTTGTCCCCGCCCAGGGCGCCATGGGGCAGATGTTCAAGGAGGGTGCTGTACCGGGTGTCTTCGATGCTCTCCACCAGAAGGATCTTGATGCGCTGGGCCACGGCGGCCATAACCTCTCCCACGGTTTTACCCTTGGGGATCTTGTCGTGTTTCACGATGAGGTTCAGGTCGCAATCCCCGGCGTACCCGTCCCAGACAAGGGTATCCGGAGGGTTGGGGCTGATCTGGGCCTTGAGGTTGCTCAGGCCCAGGCCGCCCTTGACGCTCAGGGAACAGAGCTCATGGAGGGGAAGGGCATCGAGCAGCGGGCGGTTGTCGGTGTGGTACTTTTCCATGAACCGGTTGGCATAGGCCATCAGCTCCCCTCGGATGGCATCGATTTTCAAGAGCTGCCCGGTGATTTCACTGTCGATTTCACGTTTGGTTGCAACCTTCATCCGTTTCATGCGTTGTTGTCCTCCCCAGGTGGGTTCTGTTTGTGTGCCGTTGCGGCACCGAATGTATACGAGGCGGGTGCCGCCCGACACACGGCCGGGGCAAAACCGCCGCTGTTACCTGTCCCAAACATCAGCCGTTCATCGAAAGGTCCCCCGTATCCCGTAGTTCCGGCGTCCCCCGGCGATGTCCGTGTACTGCATCAGGGTCTCCCCGGTAACCACGGCCTCGAACTGGATATCCGCAGCCGCCGGTTGCCCGGTGAAGGTCCCGTCGGCGTACCGCACGTAGTGAGGATCCGCCGGGGTTCCGCAGATGAGCAGGTCCCCCTCCTCCGGGATCCGGCCCCGGGCGCTGAGGTATTGCCCGTCGTTCTTTCCCGTAAGGATCCTGAGAAGTTCCAGGCCGTACCCGTTGATGGTCTCTTTGCTTCGGAACACGTTCTTTTTATCGGGCCGCCCCCCGGTCACCGTGGCCAGGTACACAACGGCACAGGCCAGGTAGCCCCAGGTCAGGGCCTTTTTTTTCTCGTTGTTTTTGCACCACACTTCCCATCCCGGACAATGCTCGACGGCCATGGGGATCTCTTCTCTGCCGCAGGCGTAGGCCAAACAGTTTGCAGGCATGATTCTCCTCCGTTGTCATGAAGTCATGTGACTCGGTTCCCGGCTGCAGGGCAGCAGGATCACCTTCCGATAGGGTTGGGCAAACTCAGCGATCTCATGGAACGACACCGTTGTCCCCCGCAGCACAAACACCCGGTTTCCCGACAGGGCGCCGCCGCTTCGCCTGCCGCTGTCCACGAACCCGGGCCCGGCCCCGGGGATCACCCCGAGATCCCGGCTGCACTCTGCGTCGCTGATCCCGGAAAAAGCACCCGAAGAACACGTGGCGCACTCCGGGGCGGAGGCCCCGCGGAGGTAGTCCCGGACTTCGCTTCCGCACAGCGGACCTCCCGCCCTGGCAATGACCCGTATCTTCGGATGCGAAAAACAACCGTCCGAGGCCTCGCCATGGGCCAGCAGCACAATGATTTCCATGTGTCTTCCTTTGGTTTCTTTTTTGCAGGCGGCAGGGTATCAGGCTCGTTCCAGAAACGTCCTCAGGGCCTCGGCCAACTCGTCCTGAAGACTCTCGTCCCCGCGTGCCAGGGCTTCCTGCCAGCGGGTCCGAAGGGTTTCGAAGTGGAGCATCTCGTCAAAGGAGAGAAAGAGAAAAGAGGGCAGCAGGTGGGCCGGAAGCTGACCGGCCACCATTTCCATGGCGGTCTCGCGGAAGACCGGGTTTGCAAACCGGTCACTCCAGTCCGGAAACAGGATGCTGATACGGTGGGGGTAAAACTCGTCTGCGGGGATATCCGGGGCCGTGTCCGGTGGCCGGGGCCTGAGGAGGATGTGCTCCACCACATGCATCCCTTCGGTGGCCATGTTGAGGTACATGAGGTAGCGGCGCAGCAGGTGCACCAGGTGGGTGGCCCGCCAGATGGTCCGGGTGCTGCCCAGGTAGACCCAGGAGCCCCCCGCGTTAAAGGCGATCTGCACATCGTCGCACTCGGAGAGGTGAATCAGCCGGTAACTCTCCAGGCGCCCCCCGCCCCGAAGAAGGGAATCGAAGTGGGGTGGTGGCCAAGGGCTCCACGGACGCCAGGAGTTCGCGCACGGCCCCGCAGGTGAGCCGGGGATCCCTGGGTGTGGGGGAGACCGGCACCATCTGCCCGGGATCTTCGGCCTCCGGATCCGTGGCAAGGGCCCCGCCATACCGACTCAGGTAGTCGTCATCGGACACAAGTTGGAGGCTGTCCCGGGTGACAGCCTACAGGGAGACAACTAAGTCGCTTTTGTGGTGGTAAAACCCCAGCAGGATCTCGCATTTCATTTGAAACGGGGGGATGTTTCGATGCCCTTCCGGAGGGGTGGTCAGGCACGCCCCCCGGAACCTGTGGGCAGAGATCTCGGGGAGCCGCTTCAACAGGGCGATGCGCACCTGGATCAGGGACTCCTCAAGGGCGGTGTCGCTGAAGTAACTGCCGTCCCGACGAAGGGGCTCGGCATCCACGGCCTCCCCGTACAGGGCCAGGAGGTGGGAGAGGAACCCGTTGCGGCGCCGGTGAAAATCGTCGTGTTTTCTCAAAAGGGCTGTATGGGAAGCCTCCGGGTCCTTTTTGGTACGGAGCTCGTCCATGCCGCTGATGTGGTCGGGGCCCAGAAACGCCCCGAACCGGGTCTGCCTCACCCGGGGTTCCGGGAAGAGGAATACCGAGCAGTAGAGCGTCCAGGGTGGCCATGCCGTCGGCCAGGAACTGCTCCATCAGGGCCAGGTACCCTTTAAGCTGCCGGGCGGCGGCTTTCCTCTCTGCAGAATAGGTGGGGGGCACGCCAAAGGCGTTGATCCCGTAGACATTGGGGAAATGGTCCTGGATGGAGGTGTAGTCGCCGAAATTCCGAAACGTGGCCGCAGGCAGGGTGTACAGGGAAGCAGGATCATGGGGTGCGGGCCGTCGGCCCCCGTACTCCAGGGCAGAATAGAGCCCCTTGAATTGATCGATGTCCACGGCAAGGCCCTTGCCGTCGAGGTAAAACGTCACCCGGTTTTCAGAGGCCCGCTCGGGAATATCAAGGGAGAGCACGCACCCCTGGCTCGCGCGCTGGATGCAGACAAAGTGACGAAGCCCCCCTTTGAAAAAACAGAGTTTTTTCACCGACACCACTCCTTTGACTTTGCGGACCGCGCCGATCACCTCGGTGACGGCCACTCTCTCCGCCACCTGGGAGCGCCCGCGCCGCGACAGGATCCCGTGACGGGTCAGGGGGCCATGGAATATGTCGGCGGGCTCCATCCCATCCTCCAGCACCGCCAGGTGAGACTCCGGCCGCAACCCCGGGGCCAGGAGCCCGTTGCAGACGTGGTAGACCTCGGCCATGACCGTGGAGGGAGGCCGGGAGCCGTCCAGTTCCATCTCCGCCTCCAGGGCGTAGGGGTCTTCGGTGAGAACCACCACCTCCTGAAGATCCTCCCCCAGGTTGCGAACCTCATGGTAGGCCTCCCGCGCTTCTGCGGCCAGGGCAGAGGCGTCCACCCCGGGTGCCGCCCGCAAAAGGAGCCGCCACAGCCCGGCGGGCAGGGCTTCGGCCCAGACATTCTCCACCCCGTCCAACCGGTCGAAAAGATGCTTTTCCACATCCTCGCCCGTAACCGGCCCGCAGGGCAGGATCGCCTCGGGCCGGAACATGCCCACGGCCTCGGGGACAAATCCCTCTTCTCCGGTAAAATAGTCTGCGGTGGGAAATCCCGTGCGATGGACCAGGTCGGTGATGCCGTAGCAGAGGTGCTCCAGCATGGTGACCCCGGGATCGTGGAGGTTGTAATCCGTCCACACCTCGCTGCAGAGCTCCTGAACCAGGCGGAGTCCTTCTGCCCGAAGGCGTTCAAAGCTGGTGTCGTCCCGGCTGAAGTCCCGTTTTTTCAGGACCAGGGTGCCCATGTCACACCTGCCCTTCATCGGACGGCAGCACGCAGGTGTCCATAAACGGATCGTCCCAGAGGCGCGTGAGGCCGTACCGAACGGCGGCATCGCCCCCGTAGGCCCGGCACGTGCGCATCTCAAGGCGATAGTCGTGGCGTTTCCCGCGCCAGCGAATCAGGATGCGGTTGCGCCGGGCATCGAAGTAAGCCTGGTGCATAACGACCTTTCCCCGTCCCCTGAAGGTGTTCAGGGCCACGGCGTGCACCAGTGAATAGCGCCCTTCCCTCTTTTTCCCGGCCCCGGCCATGACCTCAAAGGCCTGGCACCCGTCAAGCCCGCTCACCAGGGTGTGCCAGCGACCATCCGCCGGGATCACCCCGTTGCGAAAGCGGCCTGTGCACCCTTCCAGGGCAAAGGTGCCGTGGAGGTCGAGGTCGGACCGGGGGTCGTCGCACCCGAGGCCCACCTTTCCCTCCGGGGTCAGGGTCAAAAGGCTCTTGTTCTCCCCGTTGCGCAGGTGAAAGCGCCCCGTATCCGGATGGATCCCCATGGACCAGTCCGGGCAGACCATCTCCATCTTCCGGAAAAAGCTGATCAGCTTCTCCCGCTCCCCGATGGCGGCGATCTTCAGGCCGTGCTCCGCGGACTTCTCAAAGCCGTCGTCGATGATGTTGATCACCGAATCGATCAAGTCCGCAAACTGCTTCTCCGTCGGCAGGGCGCCCTTCTTAAAGTACTTTTTCAGGGTGTTGCGGTTCTGCTGGGCCATTAAGGTTCGCTCCCTTTGTCAAACAATGAATGTCCGCCCCACTTCGAGCTCCCCGATGCCTGTGCGCTGGGGGGCAATGGGGCGGGGCTCGGGAATGGTCTGAAAATAGTGTGCGTCCGCCGGGACCGCGATGCTCCAGGGGTTCTTGGGGCCGATCTCCTTTCGGGTGATGGAGACCTCCTCATCGGCGATGCCCTCACAGGGGCGCTGGGCCACCTCATCGGCCCGCTTGTCTTCCATGATCACCGTATCAATCATGGCGTGGCCCTCTTCCGGGGACCGGGTCAGGTGCAGCATGGAAAAATCGGTGACGGACACCACGTCCGGATGGGCGGCGATGTGGGCTTCCACCTCCACCTCGCGGACGCACCAGCCGAAACGGGCCGGATACCCAACCTCCGGCACCCAGGGCGAAAGAAAATCGCTGACGGACCGATGGACCCGTTTCAGGGCGTCCCCCTGCCCCTCTTTCAGGACAAGGGTGCACCGCACCTGGATCCTCTCATAGACGGGGTTGATCACATCCACCTCGGCATGGGCCGGAAGCAGGCCCCGGAGGCTTGCGGCCATGCGCCCCAGCTCCAGGATGGTGAAGAGCGGGGGGCCGCTGTCCCTTCCCTGCCGGTCGGGCAGCACCGCCACCAGCACCCGGCCCGGATGGTGCCTGCGCTCAAGGCTCATGCCGGGGAAGCACTTGATCTTTCGGATGCCGGGTTCCCGTTCCAGAAGAATCCGCTCCACGTCCCAGGGCGTCACGGCCCGCCCTTTGTGGCGCAACCGCTCACCGATGCGGGCCATGCGCTCTTCGGCGGTCTCTTCTCCCTTCCCCCCGAAGGAATCCATGAACTGACGCACCGTCCCCACCCCGGCCAGGGGCGCGGCAGGCCGAAAAGGGCTTCCGCAAGGCACGGTGGCATCGGCTGCGGTGTCATGTTCCAGGCGGGCAGGGACACCGTTGAGCACCACGGTCCGGCAGCGGCTCAGGGAACCCATGACCCGCTGGAGGGTGGCCGGGTCCCCGGACGGCACCGTGGGCACGGCCCTCAGCCAGAAGAGACCGGTGGGCATCACTGTGTGTTCTTTGGGGATCCCTTCGGGCGGCAGATCCAGGACCACCAGGCCTGAGGTGAGGAAGCCCCGGGTGCTGTCCAGGAGCACGGAGCGTTCGGGGAGTGCCTGCCAGCGGTCTGCCTCAAGGTAAGCCCACCGGGTCTCGGGCAGGGGGAGGTGAAAAGAGTGAAGGCCGTCTCCCTCCAGACAGAAGAGAAGGTTCACCATGCCGCAAAGGCGTTGCCGCTATTCTGATAAGCTGCGCCCCCGTCGGCATGGGGAATCAGGGGAATCTCCTCCCCCTCTTCACGGTCGTCCAGCCGGTCATAGCCCGAAGGGTAGAGGTGATAGAAGCGTCCGGAACCCTGACCGCAGGAGAGATCCAGGGTCTCCACGGCGTCGTAGGAGAGACTCACCCCCGAGACCATGGGCGTGTAAGGGGCGTTGGGCAGGTCCACGGCCAGCTTTCCCTTGGTCCTGGACTCTTGCATCAGGCCACGCGTGAGAAGCTGCGGATAGATCCCGTGCCCGAAGCCCATCTCCGGGGCAGAAAGCTGGAACCTGAAAAACCCGTTGCGCACGCCCGGGCCGAAGACAAAGGCCCCCTCTTCATCGGGTACGGCATCCAGAAGCTTTTCGCTGGTGCAGACCAGCCTGCCCGCTGCCGCCGGTTTCTCCCCGGCCTGTATTGTCAACAGGCGGTACCCGGGATGCCCGCTCTCTTCCACCCATTGCCCCTGTTTGAGGACCGCCAGGGTCACCTTGAAGGAGCCGTTGTCCACGGGCCGCCCGTAGGTCCGGTAGTATTCGGCAAACCCACCGGACAGGGTGGGAAGGTCTGACCAGGCGAACTCCACGGCCAGCTTTGTCATCTCTTTTCCCGCAGACTCCCGATGACCGAGGACCAGAAACGATCCGCACCTGGGCAAGGGCCCGAAGGGGGCAAAGGGGGTGTTGACGTCCAGCATCCCCAGGTTGTTGGCCAGGCTCAGGTTCCGGGCCCCGGTCACCTTCACCTCGAGGCCGATACGCGTCAGCTTCAGTCGGGACAAAAGGGTGTACGGATTCACATGGGCCTTGGGGTTCAACACGGCCCGGAGCACGGGAACCCCGGGTTCGCCCAGACTCATGTCTCCGGCGGGTCCGTCCTCACCGGTGCAGGGCACCACGGCAGGATCCCGGGGTTCCAGCTCCATCTGGAAGGTGAGGACCGGCCCCGGCCCGGACAGCGACACGGACAAGGTGCAGTCGGACACCGAAAACCAGCCCCCTTCCGCCGAGATATAGAGGTGAAAAGCGTTGCCGAATAGAAGGCGGAGAGCCCCTGTGCTCCCCTCTTTGCGGCTCTTCTCCAGGGTCTTTAAGGTTCGCTCGAAAAGGTCGGACGTCTCGCCATCCAGGGCATGGGTGTGAACCGTCATCTCGATGTGCCGACGGCCCTCGGCAAGAAGGAGCAGCGGGGAGGCCACGGCAAACCCGAGGGTCGCTTCCTTTCCATCCTCCCCCTCGCAGTGATGGGCACCGAAAAGGCTCCACCCGGAGCCGTCCCCGGAAGCGTCCTCTTCGGCGGGATCCTCCAATGCCCGTGCGGCATGGTGCACGGAGCTCACCAGGCCCAGGTCACACTCCGGGGTAATCAGCGGGTGCCGTTCAAAAAAGAGGGTCTCCACCCTGGCCACCCTCCCCTGATGGACGGAGAGCGGGCGGGCCGTCCGACAACCCACATCATGGCCCAGGCTCTCTTTTCCTCCGAAAAACAGGGTATCCGACGGAACGGGGACCACCGGTCGCGACCCGTCGGGGAACAGGGCCAGGTAGAGGCTGTCCGAGCGCCCCGCCTTCTTGGAAAAGCCGAGGATGCCATCGTAATAGAGGTCCCTGTGGCGTCCGGGCATCTCGTTGATGCGGTCCGCGGCCCTCTGGTACAGCGTGAGAAAGGCGATGAAGAGCCCGGCGGACGGATCGTGGTCCCCGTCGGAAAGGGTGCGGGGTACCAGCTGCCGGGCCTTCTCCCGGATGTGAAGGGCCGCGTTGTAAAAGGGCGAAAACAGGTCCGCGTGCACCCCCCTGCCGGTCTCCTCAGCCGCTGCCAGGGCTGCCATGCGCTCTCTAAGGGCCCACACGGTGTGAAAGGTTGAAGGGCTTACAAAGGGGCGCTTGTCGGCAAGCTCCTGCTCAAGGGCTTCACCGGCAAGGCACAGGGCGGCCAGGGCATCCCTCAGGCTGCTTCGGATCAGCTCGGAGAGGGTCCTGCCCAGCTCCGAAGGTTCACGGCCGTCGCATGCGGAAAGGGCCTGGTACCAGTCGTTGAGCAACCGGGCCACACGGTAGATCACCCGTCCCATATCCCAGGCCGCCTCACCCCGGTGACGCCCCCTGTACCGCCGCATCTTCTTTTCGGCGTCTTCCAGGGGCGAGCAGGCGATGAGGGACAACAGCATGGTGGCATCGGAGGTGAAGAGCCCTTTCCAGCTTCCAGCCGGAAGGTTCGTGTCGCCGATGAAGGCCACCTGGCCGGAAAACGCGGCGGCAAGGGCCAGGCGACGCGTCAGGTCCATGCCGTCCACGGCCAGGTCCGACGGAGCGGGCAGCCCTTTCAGGCGATCGTCCCGCCCGGTGCCGTCGGTGTCGGTGAGGGGGTGGCACTGTCGGTGAATGACAGAGGTCATCTACAGGTTGGTTCCTTCGAGGAAGTAGAAAGGATAGACGATGTTGCTGCGGTTATTGGTGGCACGGACGCGGTAGGAGACCACAATGGAGAGGTAGCCTTCCGGCTCCCTGGAGAGGTCCACCATCACCCGCTCCACGATGATGCGCGGCTCAAAGAACAAGATCGCCCGTTTCACCCGGTCCTCAACATCGGTGAGGGTGCTCCGGTCAAAGGTCTCGAACACCATGGAGGAGAGGCTGCACCCGTACTCCGGCTGCATCACCCGCTCTCCGGGGACCGTGGAGAGAAGCAGGCGGAGGCTCTCCCTGATGTCCGTCTCTCCCTGGGCCATGCTGGCCTGGCGCCCTTTTCCCGTAAAGGAGGGAGGAAAGCTCCAGCCCGAGCCGAGAAACAGGGATGTATCGTCCATGGGTTATCCTCCGATCATCACCGTCAGGCAGCCCATGGCGATGGTGCCGCCGTGGGCCGTGGTATCGCCCACCCGGGCTGCAGGCCGTCCGCCGATCAGCACCGTGGCCGATCCTTTGGCCACCGCGTCCGGGGGGCCGACGCAAACGCAGGTGTCCCCCAGCACCGAGGCGGGCATCTTGCCGATGAGGACGGTGGGAACTCCGGGTCCTGTCACGGGACCGCCCACGTGGGGGATGGGCGAGGGGAAGGCAGGGGTCTGCATGGGGCAGGTGTGCATGTCTGTGAGGCGGGCTGCAGGAGGCATCAGTTGATCATCACCATGGCGCCCTTCACCGTGGTCTGGCCCGAGGCCGAGAGCTCGGCGCTGGCGTTTCCCTTGGCCACCAGCCCAACGTCGGCGGCCGCGTTGACGTTCATCCCTTTGAGCTTGACGTCCGATTTGGAGGTAACACTTGCCGCGCCCATGGCATCCAGGGTGATCTTGCCTTTGGCCGTGACCTTGATGTCCTTGGGGCTGTCCAGGGTGATGCCCTTGTCGTTCAAGGTCAGGGTGTTTTTGTTCTGGTCTTCCAGGGTGATGCCCTTGGCGTCGTCGCTGATGGTCATCTTGTTGCCCCCCGGGGTCTCCACGGTGATCACCTTCTTCTCCTCGTCAAAAGTGATCTTCATCTTCTCCCGGGTGACGATGGCCTTGGTGTTGTTCTTGGCTTCGGGCTGGTTCGGCATCTTGTGGCGGCTGCCCTGAAGGGACCCGAGGATCACAGGGTGGCGGGGATCTGAGTTGAAAAAGCCCAGCACCACCTCGTCCCCCACCTCCGGGATAAAAAAGGTGCCGGCGCCGTTGGTGCCGTACAGGGTGGACAGCCGGGCCCAGATCCCCTGGGTGCTGTTCTCCATGACGGGCAGGGAGACCTGGATGCGGGTCTCTTTGGCCGGGTCTGCGTCGAGCTTGGTCACCAGCCCCACCTGGATCCCGTCCACCCCGGGGAGCTGCCCCGACGCCTTGGGCGGGGAGATGTCCTCCCGTTCTGAAAACCACTCCGGGGACAGGCCGAACTCCACGTCGGTGTACCAGTCCCCCAGGGAGATGTCGTGATGGACCGTTGCCACGAAGACCTTGCCGTTGAACCGGTCCCCCACCCCTTCCACCTCCACCAGGTCCCCGGGAGAGACCTTGGCGCTGCCCTGGAACCGCATGGTCCCCCGTATGCGTGCCATGCCCGCCTTCAGCATCCTGGCGTCGGCCCAGGCCTTGAGGGAATCCCCCTCCATGGGCACGGCGCTTCGCAGCACCGCCTTGTCGGCCTTCACCACCTTGGCGAGCTGGTCCGTGGTGACGTTCCCCTGGGCCTGAAGCGAGGGTTTGGAGCCGGTCTTTTCCGCAATGGCAAGGGTCTTGGGGTCCCAGGAGACGCCCCGGGATGCCGCCACCTGCTGGCGGGCGTCCATCTCCGCACGGAACCGTACCAAATCGTCCCCCCAGGTGACCTTGAGCACCGCCTCTCCGTCGGTCTTGGGAGGCTTCACCGAGACCTTTGCGTCCTCCACCGTCACCAGAAGCCCGTTGGCGTCGGCACGGGTGAGCATGAAATCCCAGTCCGTGGCCTGGTACTGCACCATGCGGGGATGCACGGGGCGGGTGGATGCCACGTCCGCGGAAAGGCCCGAGCAGGCCTTGATCATTTTAGAAAGGATATCGCTGTCCGAGCTGTCCGTGTGGTTGGTGTTTTTCCTCAGGGTACACAGGGCCACGGCCTTGTCCCGGCACTCCACCACCAGGTGGGAGCCCCCCTCGTGGATGTTGATACCGTGGGTGATCACCACGCCCTTGAACACCGGCACCGCCGTCTTGCCGTAGCCCACCTCCAGGATGATCTCGGCGCCGGGCTTAAAGGCGGCATCGCTGCTCACCTCAAAGGTTTTGTCGCTCATGTCGCCGTCGATGAGCACCAGCTGGGCCCAGGGGATGCGGTTGATCTTCTTGTCCACGATGGCTGAGATCACCCGGCACTTTTTTTCATCCACCTCGTTGCCGCCGCTCTTCACCACCAGCTTTAAGACACCGTCGGCCTCTTTTTTCGGGGAGTCGGGCACAGGTTACCTCAAGGGGGGAAACCGAAGGCGGGTTCCGGGTTCGATCCGCCTGAAATTGACCAGGTTGTTGATGCGGGCCACATCCGGGTAGTACGCATCGTCACCGTAGATTTTGCGGCACAGGGCCGGCAGGGTGTCAAAGGCCATCACCTCGATGAGATGGGTCATGTCCGGGGATTCGTTGGCCTTTTTCTTCACCTCCTCCTCTTTGCTGAGAAACTCGGTAAAGCTCATCTTTACCTTGGCGCGCAAAGGGTCCCCGTCGGGTTTGAAGAGGGTGTATTCGAGTTCCAGGGTATCCAGGCGGCCGTAAAACAGGGTGGTGCCCCAGAGGATCTTCACCACGTTGACATCGTGGATGCTGCCCTCGTAGCGGCTCACCACGGTCCGCAGGTTCTTCACCTGGGTCTTGACGTCGTCTGCCCCGTCCCCTCCCTCGGGTACCTCCACCACCCCGGTGCCGTCCAGGACAATGTCGAAGGAGAGTTTGTCCGGGCTGACCCGGGTAAACTTCTGCTCGCTGCCGATGGCACCCTGGGCCTGATCCTCGCTGAAGCAGATCCCCAGGGTCCTTGAGAAACCGGCCGGGTTGATCATCACCTCAAAGCTGTCGCCCTCGGCCCCCAGCTTGCCCTTGCTCACGGCAACCGTGGTAAGCTTCAGCTTTTTCTTGAGCCCCGATGCCGTCATCTATCGCTCCTTCTGCCTGGCAAGATAGTCGGCGAGCCGCTCCATGCAGACGGCCACCACCTCCCGCTTCACCTGCTCCATGCCGCTGCAGGAAAGGGACTCGCGCGGCTCCTTCGCAGGGCTTGAGGAGATGGTGGTCCGCACCACCATCTCGCGAATCTCAACCGCCATGAAAGCCTCCTTTGTCAGACAATGCGAAACATGTGGTTGTAACTCAGCTCAATCTCTTCGATGGCCACCTCGTTGCCGGTGGCATTGAAGGGGTCCATCTTCCAGTTCACCGGGTAGGCGTTGGCAAAGAACCACCCTCGGGCAGGGAGCCGGTTCTCGTCCAGCAGAAAAACCAGAATGGGCATGGGCACCAGGGCCACATGGCACCCCGACTCGAACACGGACTTGCACCAGATCACCAACGGGGAGGAGGCGTCGGCCACCCCCCGTTTCAGAACGAGCCTGGGGTGCCTGACCCCCTTGGGAAGCCTGTGGACGTAGCGGTTCTCTCCCCCTTCCACCACCTCTTCGAGCTCCATCTCCGAGCCGATGCCGGACACCTCCTGAAACGAGGTGTCTGTGGTTCCCTGGGTGGCCGAGAAGACCACCCGGAAGTGAAATGCCGCCGGCAGGGACCCACCGAGCATTGCGCCAAGGGCAGCGGACATGAGGCCTGCATCCGGTATGGCTACCATGGTACGGACTCCCTATAGTGTCTGACTGAGGCGATTACGCGTTGGCGATCACCAGCCCCTCATGGGCAATCTCAATGGACTCAATGGCCACTTCATTGCCGTCGGACTTCATGTCCGTGGCCTGGATCTTGGTGGGCCAGGCGTTGGCCAGGGTCCAGACCATGGTGGGGGCCCCGGTCTCATCCAGAAGGCTGATGGTCACCGGAACGCGTTTGATGGTGTTCATCTTGATCTGGTTGAACCAGTCCCAGAACTTGTTGTCGGACTTGAAGACACCCTTTTTCATGGTCACGTTGCCGCTCTTCTTGATCCCGGGCATCTTGATGGTGGAGAACTCCGGACTGTCCCCGTGGCGGTATTCAATGGGTTGAGCCTCAATATCCAGGCCGGAAACCTCCTGAAACGACATCACCTCCGAGTCCCATTTCACCTCAAAATGAAATTTCGGCATCGGCCAGACAGTGGTCGATTGTGCGGAACCGTCATCACTCATGGCATCATTCCTCCTTTAAGGATTGTTGTCATCACAGCTGGATAAGCTGTCTTACAGCATCGCAGAGCCCTGTCAAGACTTTTGCATCTGCTGCTGGAAGGTGATCTCGATGAACTCCGCGGGTCGGGAGACAGCCACGAGGACCGTCACGCGAAGGATCCCCTCAAGGATGTCTTCCGGCGTCATGGTCTCCCCCAGCCCCACATGGACGCTGAAGGCGTCCGAAGGCACGGCACCGGCCAGGCCGCCGCGTTTCCAGATGCCGGTCAGGAAGTTGGCGATCATGCTCTTGACCGTCACCCAGGTGTTGGCGTCGTTGGGCTCGAACACATAGGCCTTGCTGGCCAGGCGGATGGACTCTTCCAGCATGATCATGGTGCGGCGCACGTTGATGTAGCGCCAGTCCAGGCTGTTGCCGTCCAGGGTCCTGGCCCCCCAGCAGAGGACGCCCTCGCCGATAAAGGAGCGGATGGCGTTGATGGACTTGCCGCTGGTGGGAACGTTAAGGTCTTCCTGATCATCGTGGGTGATGTTGACGGACGGGGCCACCACCGCGCTGAGGCTCACATTGGCCGGGGCTTTCCAGACGCCCCTGGCATTGTCCACCATGGTGTAGACCCCGGCCATGGCCGCCGAAGGGGGCAGGCGGTTCAGCTTGGCCTTGAGTTCCTTGCAAATGGTCTTGAACAGGGGGCTGACCTGCACCAGGGTTTTGTTGAGGAGCTCTTTTTCATCCTCGGGCAGGGAGGTGTCCGTCATCTTCTCAAGGGTCTCTTTGAGCTGGGCCTTCTTGGGATCGTCCCCTGCGTCTTCCCCCAGGCCGAGTTCGTCGGAGATCAGCGTCTTGACCATGTCCGTGTTGCCGATGCTCTCGTAGTTCAGCTCCTTGTCCTGGACGATGGAGGTGTCCACCCAGGGGTAGTAGGCCGCCGCAAAATCAAGGTAGTTGATGCCCAGAGCGTTTCGGAAGTTGTCGACGCAGTCGCCGGAAGGGTCCTGACGGTCCTTGAAACCGTCGTACACATCGAGGATGGCCACACGGTTCCGCATCTTGCCGCCGCAGTGCTGAAGGGCCGCCTGCTGGACGCCGGTGCAGTCGGCTGCCTCAAGAAGCACCGCCTCGGGCACCACCACCATGGTGGGCTCCTGTTCCTTGATGAGCTCTTCGATGCCCTTTTTAAAGCGATCCGCCTCAACGGGCGCCTTGTAGTCCCCCACGGAGACGATGTAGCAGGGCCCGCCGCCGTTCTGGAAAAAGAGGCGCATGGAGTCGTAGAGAATGTAACGCCCCTCGGACTGCTCCAGGGTGTAGGCCTTGTCCTTGAAGGTAAAATCCGATTCCGCCGGTGCGGCCGGTGCAGCCCCCCCCTCGGCCGGAGCCGCTGCAGCCCCTTCCCCGCCTTCAGGGGGTGTTGCCGCCTCGCCACCGCCCCCCGCAGCCTCTGCCAGGGTGAACTTGGGGGAAGGCCCCCCGCCGAAAAAGCTGTGGAACTCCGCCATGGAGGTAATGCGCCACGCCTTTCCGGCAAGGGATTTCCCACCGTTCACCGCCATCTCCGTATGGCCGATAAAGGCCGGTACGGCCGTTGCCACTTCCACCACCGAATTTGGAAACGCACTTTTTTCGACAATGTAGACACCCGGTGTCTTCATTTGACCCATGTTCACCTCCCGTAGACGTAGTTATTGACGAAAATATCCGAAACATACACCTTTCCGCTGTCCAAGGCCATACAATGCAGAGGATCCGACGGGGCATTGGGCAACGCCTTCACAAGGGTCCGGGCCCGACCGCCCCCGGTGCACGTCAGTTGAAACCGGGCCTCCCCTTTTCGGTGAAGCCCGAGGGGACGATCCGACACAAAACGGGCGTAGTACGGATGCCCCCGCGTCCTTAAGCCCCCTGCCAGGCCGAAGGAAACGCTCCCGCTGCGATCGTCGATACGCAGGTCCTCCGGGTTTCCGTCACAGGGAATGAAGTAACGCCAGAAGGTCTTTCGATTCTTGAAAACAAACCGGCACGCCTGAGGGGTTCCCTCCAGGGCGCCTTGCAACGCGTCCCGCCCTTTTTCGCCCCGGCAGGCCAGGCGCACCAGGCCAGCCGGCGTGGTTGCCAGCTCCGCCCCCGAACAGGTGCCGTCCGCCGTCAAGGCGTCCCCACCCACAAGAGAATCCGGTGACGCCGGGCTCCGGGTAAACAGTAAAGGATCGAGGTCGCCGTCGGTGTTGGCGCCCATGAGAAACCATCCTTGGGGCACCTCGGGAAATGCCGTGTAGTTCCAGAAATCCTCCCCGGCGGGGCGCACCAGGATCGTCAGCACCAAGGGCTCCACCGTGTCTTCGGTGTAGGCGTTGAGCTTGGGAAGGTCCCTGGGGTCAAAGCAGATCCGGAGCCCGCTCTCCCGGGGAATAAACCGGAGCCCCGCCTTGTCCGCGATGTACCGGCTGCTCCGCGTAGGGACAAAGCACACCCCGGCCCCGCCCCCCGTTCCGAAATAGGCGTGTTCCCCCTCAAGGAGAAACAGTGTCTTCACGGGGCCCTCCTCACCGACGGGTCCGTACCGGACAATTCGGTCACCTGCTTGCCGATGCCTCTGGAGTCCAGGGTGATGATGCGCATTTTATAGACTATGGAGGGCAGGTACCTGCCGCTCACCACCGACCACAAACTGCTCAGGTCCCGCAAGTTGAGGTTTTCGATGTCCATGACGATCTTTTCGATGTCACCTTCCAGATCCGGTGAATTTTCCCGGGTAAAGACGGGGTTCCCCTGGAAAAAAAGGGCCGCATAAGAGATGAACTTCAAGGCTTCGGCATAATTGCTGCCGGGAAAATAGGCGGAGACAAGGAGATAGGCGTTGAGGTGAATGGGCGGAAACCCCATGCTCGTCAGCCCCGTCTCCTCGGATCCATGACGGATAAAAGCCGCAGGGACCTGCTCCTTCTCAAGGTTGACCAGGCTCACCACCAGCTTGTTGTGAATCTGGGTTTCAACCGCTCCGTCCTGATCCAGGATACCGGACATGACCGCCACATCCTGGGGCAGGTCAAAGCGTCCCTTTAAGTACCGGTTCAGTGAGGCCGTGATGTGCTGCATGGCATGGTGAAGCATGCTCTCCCCTTCTCAAACACCGCAGAATCGTTGACGTACAACCGCTGCTGCCAAAAAGAAGCCCAGCAGGCTTCCGTAGGTCAACACCCCGTAAACCCCGAGAAAAAAACAGAAACACACCCGCCGAGGATGATGAAGAGTAAGGCATGGTTCAGAAGTGATGACCTCATGGAAGCTCCCTTGCGGTTGAGATACGGATTCATGGGTGTTCAACAGAAAAACAGGGTCTCGATTTCAAAGGGGGTGGTGGCTCTCTGGAGGGCACGGTTCCTGACTAATCGCCACCTCTGGTTACTGAATGGTGCGTCACCGCCTCTGCTTCCCTGGGAACCCAAATTCAGCAGTGCGTCAAGGAGATGAAACTGGGACGGCATGCAGGCCGAGGTCTTGTCAAAGGGCAGCACCTTCATCCTGTTGCCCGGGGTCTGGAGCCGTTGAAACAGGTGGGCAAACACCGCCTTGGCCGCGCAGTTCCATTTGACAAAGGGCAGCTCCGTAAACTCACGGACAGCCATTTCCCTGCCACCTGCGCTCTTGACCTGATCCGCCCAGGCATCCCGTGTGGCGTCATACACCGCCATATCCACACGGACATTCGGCTCTATCGCTTCAGACACCAGCCGCCCCCACCGCTCTTCCGACGCCCGGAACCAGGTGTCCGAGGCCAGGTTCATTCCTGTACCGTAGAGATCACGGTCACACGGATCATGGTCCGACGGGCTGATGACCTTCTTCACCCGCTTAAAAAACGAGGCGTCCCGGTCATAGGCCTCATCCGCCTCGGCCTCGGAGGCGAGGAAAGCAAACCGCTCTCCGTCCCGCACGGCGCGGAGGGCGCGCACCATCTCCATGAAGCAGGTCAGGAATATCTCGGGATTGTTCCGGTTGGTGTCGGTCCGGCCGTCGGCCCAGCAGGGATAGAACTCATAGGCGATGGAGGAGATGTCCGGAAGGTGACCCATGTGGCAGTGCCCCAGGCGGGTGGCGTCTGTGGGGACATCGGAATAGGCGGTTAAAGGGGAGTCCGGCACCTGTGCCACCCGCCAGGGCCAGGCGATCTCTCTGTAACTCTTCCCCCGAGGTATCCAGCGACGCCCCTTCCAGCGCCCCTTGTTGGTGAAAGAGCCGGTGTTTCGCCAGATGCCCTGACTCGGGGCGTTGAGCTCCGAGGAGGCGCTCCCGGCAAAATCCTGGTGGGCGTAGGTGTCTGCAAGCACATGCATGCAGATCCCCACCAGCATCAGGGCAAGGCGCCGGTCCACGGCCGCAAGCTCGCCGTACCGGGCCACGGCAAAATTCACAAGCTCCCGGGCCGCTTCGCTTCCGGGGCGGCACAGGCAGTCCAGGGACTCCCTCGCCCTGCCCCTGCGCACCGTCACCGGGTCGAGGTTGCTGGGGGTATTGCCCGGCAGGTAATGAAAAGGCATCCAGATCTGGCGGGTTTCATCGGCTTCAAAGGCCCCGGCCCAGGCCGTGATATCCTCCACCGCCGTGATGATGGGGGTAAAGACATACCCGCCCCTAGAGAGCACCCACACCTGCCTGGGGCACCTGTGGAGAGGGGGAGGCTTGTGGGTGACGCCCTCGGTGCAGTCGTCCACGAACTGTGCCGCTGTGGCGATGGTCAGCGCCTCGGCCCCGGAAAACCCGGCCAGCGCAGAAGCCGTAAACGTCCCGAAAAAATGAAAATCTCGATCCACCACAGGCCTCCTTAAAAATGGACGGGAGAACGGGGCATGGCGCGCCCTCGAACGCCATGGGCCCCCCACATTGCTGCAGGAGACATGCCCCCCGTTCTCCCGACAGGGTAAAACGCGATCGATCCGTCATGATCCGAAATCACACCGGGGCACCGCCACCTATTTCAGGTGGGACCGAATCAACTCCGCTTCCATGCGCCTGCGCTTCCGGATCCCCTCTAAGGGATGGTCCTGTTGCATGGCCCCCACCACATCGGCCACCTTTGCCCAGTTTTTCTCCCTGATGGGCTGTCGCAACACCTCCAGGCCTTTGTTGTAGGGTCCCCTGTTGTAGGCCAGGGAGAGCATCACCGTCTGGACCGGGGGGAAGGTGTCCTTATCGGCCAGGGTCTCGAATCGGCCGGCAATCTTTTTCCAATACGGGTCGGCCGCATAGGGGAAGATGACGTCGGACTGCTCCCGGGTCACCCGGATGCCCTGGAGCACGGGGTCGGCCGCCAGGGCCTTCTTGGCCGCCTCGCCCTTGATCCCGGCCACGGCTTTGACGGCGTTGAGTTGCTCTCTGGAAAACAGCTTCCCGTAGAGCTTTTCCACCAGGGCCAGGTCGGCATACCCGAGGTCGATGCCCGGGTCCAGGGTCACGCCTGACTCGCCGCCGGGCCAGTAGGCTTTCCCGGCATAGCCTTCCCGGGCATGAACCCATGCTGCGTCCCCCCGAAAGCCCCGCAACACACCCCCGTCCTCCCCAAGGGCCTTCCAGGTTGCCGCATCCGTCACACCGGTGACGGGAAGCCCCCGATCCGCCTGAAACCGCTTCAGGGCGTCCTCGGTGCCCTTGCCGAACAGGCCGTCGGCGGTCACAGGGTACCCGGCCTTGACCAAAGCCTGCTGCAACACTTTCACATCCGGCCGCAACTCCGGGGATTGACGGGCAAAGCCATCGCCTTGTTTCAAAATCTTCATGGTGATCCTCCCTGCTGGTATTAACGTCGGTTACCGTTGCGCAGAAATGTTGTTCACGGTTTTCTGCTCGCCTTCCCCACCCTCCGGGTCAGCCGCACCGCCGGTCCTCGCCTGCAAGATCCCCCAACACCGCCGACCAGACCAGCAGCAACGGGTCCTGACGGTAATCGGCCTCAAAAAAGGAACGATACGGGCAGGAAACCCTTGCCTCGCGCCCCCAGGGGTCCCAACCTTGCGTCGAGATACGGGCCACCGCATGGTGTGCGTCGTCAAGGACCCAGAATCGCCCCTGGCCCCCGGGCACTTTGCGGAAGCCCTGGAGGTCGGAGACCAGCTCCGCCACCAGGTCAAGGATTCGGTCCGCGGGGCCGGGGGCAATCCGTTCCACCATCTTCTCCAGCTGGCGCTCGGACATCACGCATACCAGCCTGCGCCCTCCGGTGCTGTGCACCCCCAGGGAAGAGAAAAATTCGCGGAGCCTGCCAGGTGACTTTGTCAGCAGACGATCCACCCACCGCCTCAGGGCATATCCCTCCTCCACGGTGGTGAAGGTCTCCGAAAGCAGGAGCTGCAGGGCATCGGAGGCACAGCGGACCTGCGGGGCCCCGACCCGGTGAAAAGGGGCCTGTCCCCGGACGACCTCCTTGAGGGACCGATGCCAGCTGTGGTGCCCCGGAAACCATTCACACAAAAGGGTCAGGACCTCCAACGCCCCCGGGGACCGGTGGAGATGCCACCGGTCGACCCAGTCCATGCACTCACGCAGACAGGGATCCCGGCACAGGGCCTACCCGTGGCGGGTCGACTCGTCTGCTGCGGCCCGCCCGCCGCGCCCCCCCCATCAGGTGCCGAGCCGTGGCCCGACTAATAATCGTCATAAAACAGATGGCCTAGCAGCAGGTCGTCATCCAGGGGGGCTTCCCCCTCGCCTGAACGACGGGGCTCATCGGAAGGAAGAGCGGCGGCCGCGGGCAATGCCGCGGGCGGTTCGGGCTCACCGCTTTTCACCGGTTCCGGTGCCGCCAGGCTGTTGTCGCCCTTTTCAAACCGGGTGTTCAGGGCAAAATCGGCATATCGCCTGACGTTTTCATCCAGCAGGCGGGGCAGGCCCACCAGGTCGTTGTACAGCTCGTACTCCTTGGCGATGCCGATGCGCTCGGTCCCTCCCCCGCCGTCGCCCAGGACAAACTGCGACGGAATCGTCTCGACGATATGGCCCATGGGCGAGTGGGCAAGAATCGTCTGCCTCGGAGGCTCCGTGCCCCCCTTTTCCCGGGTATGGATCTCCACCGCTTTTTCGATGACCACAAGGTCCCCGCCGCGCTTTCGGCTGTCACGCCCTGCGCCGACGCCGCTCTCCACCAGAAGCAGCTCCTTGGCGATGGTCAGCTGCCGGGGGGTGATATTGAGATTCTGAATCGCCTCCCGGATGGTCCATCCGGGACGAAGATCCACGTAGATATTTTCAGTGCCGGCCATGAGGTCCAGGACCTCATCGTCAACCTGGGTGAGGGAGCCGAGCCTGAGCTTGGCGTTTTTGAAGTTGAAGATACTGGCAAGGTAAGCCGAAACCACCCGATACAGCACGGTGAGCTTGCGCCCCTTGACAGCCTCGAAGCTCTCTTTTTTCAGCACCATGGCAGGGGCGGCAAAGGCCGGGTCCCGCTCCCCGATGCGCCCCTCCAGACCGCTGTAGCAAAACCGGATCAGTCTGGCCTCTTCCAGCTCCAGGGCCAGCCGCTTGATTTTGCCGTAATTCATCAGGAGCTCGTTGCTCACATACCCGTGCAACCGTTTGAAGGGGTTCTTGATATCCTCCCATTTGCCCGCCCAGGGATTGGTCTCCATGAGCTCGTCCCGGGAGAGGCGAAGGGTGTCCATGGCCACGTGCACCACCAGCAGATCGTCCCGTTCGATAAAAACCCTGTTGTGCAGCTCATTGAAAAAGGATTTCACCGCCTCCACGTCCACGGCATCGTCCTCGGGCCCCGTGAGATCCACCCCCACCAGCCTTGACTGAAGGCCTTCCCCGGAGGCAACCCACTGATCATACAGGGAGAGGATATCCACAAGGTCCTTGGACGTGGAGCCGCTTCCCTCGGGCCGGACATCAGGCACTTTCAGCAAAAAACGCACCTGCGTTGCCGGAGAGTCCCCGTTGCCGAACCTGTGGGTTGCGTACCAGACCACCTGCATCATTTTGGCAAAGGGCCCCCTGGCAAGGCCGGTGATGAACCCCTCCACCGGAGCAAAGGCTTCCGCGTAATACCGGTCCCCTTCAATGCCCCGGGGCTTCCAGTAGTTGTCGTACACCTGGCGCCCGTTGGTTTTGACAAACCCTTCCAGGTGCTCCAGGGTATCCACGTTCTCCGGCCCCACATCAACACCGAACTGGAGACTGAAGGCCTTGAATATCACCTCTTCGGGCAGGTGCTCGATGGCCATGCCCGCATCCGCGGCCGTGATGCTCGTTCCCACATGCAGGGCCTTTTTGATGTTCCTCAGGCAATAGGCGTTGATGCTCTCGGTGAGGACAATGCGCCTTTTCGTCAGGTGACTGGCCTCGAACTTGGCCTCGTTGAAGTAGCGCTTCAGGTTCGACACGATCCCCGTTTTTTTCACGGGCCCCGTGGCCCCCGGCACCACCACAAGGTCGTCGAAGGAGTCAAAGATCCTCTGGCTGTCGTCATCCGCGCTGCGTGTGGTCGTAAACAGGCGAATCAACGCCCCCAGGGCCACGCAGTGGATCACCATCATCCGGGCCAGGTTCAGGCCCGGGGTCAGGCACACCTCTTCAACCTGCGCCTCGGCATCACCCTCTTCATCAAGGGTGTCCAGGGTTCCGGTCACGTTCTCCAGAACCCGCTGCACCAGCCCCAGGTAGCAGGTAAACACGTACCTTTCATCCGTTTTCGCCAGTTCCGTGATCGCCTCCAGATACCGCTCCGTGGGCAACTCCCGCCCGAACTGGGAATTGAAATTTCCGACTGTCTGCATGGTTGGTCCTCGTCTGTGTGGCGTCAAAAAATATCCGACAAACCCGGCGGGCACGACGTGTCCGGGCCCCGTGGCCGCTCCGGGCCTATTTCTGGAAAATTTCCTTGTAGGACTTCAAGATGGAGGCGCCGGTCAGGCCCACGCGTTCCCAGTACTCAACGGAGTTGTTCAGGTTGCCCTTGCAGTGCTCGGTAATGGGAATGTAGTCGTGATCCCTGGTTTCGATGTACTTCTGGGTGGCCACACCGATGGTGGCCGATTGAACGGTGGCCATGCTCCGCATGGTGTCCACGGAGTCCTGCACCGCAATGGCGATGGACTGGGCAATGGACTGGACAGCCTGGCCCGCCCCCTGGGTCAGAGGGGTAAAGTTCTTCTTCTCCCCTTGCAGGTTCGCGGCGATCTCCTTGTTGGCTCCGGCAATGTGAACATGTTTGTCTGTCATGTCATTTCCTTTGTTGGTCTCGGTTTGCGGTGGAGGGAACAGACATTACGACCCCAGGGTCCTTTTCAGCAGCCCACCGTTTATTTGATTAGAGAAAGAATTTTCTGACAGGTTTTTGCCACCGCCGCGGCCTCGATCTGTTTCATCCCGTACTGCGTAGAGCCTGCATTTTGCATCACCAGGCTCAGGGAGTGAGCCAGGGATTCATAGGCAACAGCCATGGCTTCATCGGAGGCCACCCCGATGGCGGCTACGTTGGTGCTGGTGACGGCATCCAGGACTTTGGGATCCACCTTGTTCTCATCGGAATTGCCGGCGTCGGTACCCGGTTTGTTCATCTCAGCCATTGAACCCCCTCATCGGTTGGCGACTGAAAACACCGGCCTCCGGGATGAAGGCCGGTGAATTCAGCGCTTCAGTGGTGCTTACTTGGGATTGATCATCTTGGTGATCGCCACGGTGGTGGCGGTCTGATGCGTCACATTGGCCTGCTGCTGCGCGTAAACCGCGTTGGCGGCGGCCATGGCAACGGAGTTGCCGATGGTCTGGTAAAGGCTGCCCATGGCCATGGCCGGTGCTTCGGAAAGAACCTTCACGTTGGTCTGAGTCACGGCATCGGTGACGGCCGGGCTGAGTTCGGGAAGTTGTGCCATTTGCTTGCACTCCTTGTCTTAATGGTGTTGGTATTCTGCCTTGGTGCCCCCTTAAAAGGAGGCATCGCTCGCCGACGCGGCGACAGGGCCCACGGATACCACACAGAGGTGAAACGATGCCCTTGCCTTAAAGAAGGCGATGAGGCCGAGCACTACTTGCTGTTGATCATCTTATCCAGGCTGACGGTGGTGGCCGTCTGGTAGGTCACGTTGGCCTGCTGCTGGGCGTAAACCGCGTTGGCGGCAGCCATGGCCACGGAGTTGCCGATGGTCTGGTACAGGCTGCCAAGGGCCATGGCGGGAGACTCGGAAAGAACCTTGACGTTGGTCTGGGTCACGGCATCCGTGACGGCGGGGCTAAGTTCGGGAAGTTGAGCCATTTGTTACCTCCTGTTGGGTCCTGCTTGTTAACCGTTAACCAGCTTGGTGATGGCAACCGTGGTTGCCGTTTGGTAAGTCACGTTGGCCTGCTGTTGAGCATACACGGCGTTGGCTGCAGCCATGGCCACGGAGTTGCCGATGGTCTGGTACAGGCTGCCAAGGGCCATGGCAGGAGACTCGGAAAGGACCTTGACGTTGGTCTGGGTGACTGCGTCGGTTACGGCAGGGCTGATTTCGGCGAGTTGCGGCATGTTAACCTCCTAATGGTTTTGGGTTGTCAGGCATGAAACCTGGTAACGACGTCACCGGTGGCTGTGGACCGACCCGGCAACGGTAACCGGCGGCTGCGCTTACACCGCCCGGATTATTGACCGTTAAGCATCCTGGTCAGCCCGATGGTCGTGGCCGTCTGATACGTGACGTTGGCCTGCTGCTGGGCATACACCGAGTTGGCGGCCGACATGGCAACGGAGTTGCCGATGGTTTGATACAGGCTGCCCAGGGCCATGGCCGGGGACTCACCCAACACGCTGACGTTGCTCTGGGTCACCGCATCAGTCACCGCAGGCGTCAACTCTGGTAATTGAGGCATTCTCATCTCCTTTCGTCTTAAGGGTTAACGGAACGTTTTACACCCACCACACGGACCGGTAAAAAACCGAGCCAGGGCCCACGATGCGATATAAAGACATCCGATCAGCCCGTCCCTTGGGGACGCTTGCCGGCTTCGGGCTGACCCCGGGCCCCTTGCCCAGTGCATCATCAATCTTCCATCAATTTTTTCACGGCCAAGGTAGTGGCTGCCTGAAACGTGACGTTGGCCTGCTGCTGGGCATACACCGCGTTGGCAGCAGCCATCGCCACAGAGTTACCGATGGTCTGGTAAAGACTGCCGAGGGCCATGGCTGGGGATTCACCCAACACACTCAAGTTCGATTCCGTGACAGCATCCGTGATCGCTGGGCTGACTTCCTGCAGTTGAGCCATTGTCTTCTCCTTTTTAGATTAATGAGTCATCGGGTAAACGCGTTACTGTTCCTGCCACACCACATCATGACTCCGGGGCCGGGTCATCGGAAGAAGCCGGTGCCTCCGGGGCCGGATTCGCCTGAAATTCAGGGTGCATCTTTTTCAGCATCTCATTGCTTTTCTGTGTCAACGATTCCAACTGCTTTGTCGCGTTCTTCAGCATGGCGTCTGCGTGCTTGAACTGTTCATTGACCTGCTCCGACGTCTGGGACGACATCTTCATGAACGCATTGACCTGGCTTGCTGCGGGACCGCCCTCCTCCCCTTCCGCATCGGAACCGTCCGGCTGGGAAAAGATCACGTTGTTGATCTTCATCAACTTGTCGATCTCTTTGGTTTTGTCCTCCAGGAACTGATTGTTCATCTTCACCATCTCGCTCAACGAGGAGGTGTAGTTTTTCAGAAACGAGCTGTAGTTTTTCTTAAAGGAGCCAAAATCCTGGTGAGTAAACTTGAATGCATTCTCATCTGACATGTCCTTGCTCCCCCTGACCCGTGGTTAGAAAATTTTCTTGTAGGATTCTAGAATCTCGGCCCCTTTTTTCCCGATGGTCTCCCAGTACGTCACGGAATCATTCATGACGGCCTGGCACTGCTTGATGACGGGAATGTACTCCGGGTCCTTTGTTTCGACGAACTTCTGGGTGGCGACCCCCAGGGCAGTGGATTGAACAAGGGCGATGTTCCGCATGGTGTCCCCTGCATCCTGCACGGCAATGGCAACGGATTGAGATACCGACTGAACGGATTGCCCCGCCCCGTTTGATAAAGGCGATTTGTCAAATGCCCCCCCCTTGACCGAGGTGGCGATCTCCTTATTTGCATCGGCAAGACTCTTTATCTTGTTTGACATTTTTCATCTTTGCGGTGCGTTATGAACGAAGCATTTTAATGACATTCTCAACGGTCGCTGTTTGGTGGACAATGCAGGACTGCTGTTGTGAATTCACGGCGTTCATGGACGCCATGGCGATGTTGAATCCCTGGGTCTGGTACTGGCTGGCCAGAGACATTGCCGGGGAAGACCCGACAACAAGCGAATTGATCTGTGAAACCGCATCCGTTACAGCCTGGCTGAAATCCGACATGAGAGCCTCCCTCTGAGATGAACCGTTCATGGTCGTTGCCGTGTTGCGGGCCGAAGCGCATAGCTCCGCCCCGTACGTTACAACCCCCTAATTTTTCGGATTAATCCTGAGAACGAGTATCCATGTAGCAACCTTCGTGCCAACACCATTTGATGCGATTCGACGATTTTTCTTCCCCCCCATGCCAAAAAAAATGGCCGGATGCGTCCATCGCCCACAAAGGGACTGGACACTTCCGGCCATCGCATTGCCATCGCGACAAAACACGCGATACGTTCAACCATTTAGATTCACCGACGATCGTCTCCGGCGATCAGACGCCGTTACACAGCTTGACCTTCCGCTCGATATATTTACGATGAACACCCAGGAACCGCGCGGCCTGGCTCTTGTTCCCCTCGGCCCTCACAAGGGCTCTGCGCACCAGGGCGGTTTCCATGCGTTCCACCTTGTCCTCGCAGGTGAGGTCAATCACCTGGTCGGCCATGCTGTCGAAGGTCTCATCCAGGGAAAGCCCCTGCTGATGGGCAAAGGCTGCCACGCTTTTTTCCGTAATGGGTTTTTCGTCTGAGAGAAGGGAAATCTTTTCAATGGTGTTCTTCAACTGCCTGATGTTTCCCGGCCAGTCCAGGGCCATCATCGCCCGGAGCGCGCCCTCGGTAAAGTCCACGTTCTGCTCCACGCGACGCAGAAAAAACCTCACCAGTTCGGGGATATCCTGGCGCCGCTCCCGCAGGGAAGGCACCTCCAGGTTCAGGACATTCAGGCGGTAGTACAGATCTTCGCGAAACCTGCGATGCTTGATCATCGTCTCAAGATCCGCGTGGGTTGCCGCGATGATCCGCCCCTCAAAAGGGAGGTTGACGGCCCCCCCCAGTGGCCGATACGACCTGGCCTCGATGACACGCAGCAGCTTGGCCTGCTGCGGAAGCGGGAGTTCCCCGATCTCATCGAGGACGTACTGCCGGTGATGGAGAGATACCCCTGGTGCTTTCCCGTCGCCCCTGTAAACATCCCTTTTTCGTGGCCGAACAGCAGGGTTTCAACCAGCGTCTCCGGTATGGCGGCGCAGTTGATGTCCACAAAGGGGAGGCGAGGATCCCCCCGCATATGATGGATCACGGACGCGATAACCTCCTTCCCGCAGCCCGTCGGCCCGGTGATCAATACCGGCAGTGAGGAAGGAGCAATTCTGCAGACCATATCCATGACGTGCTCCATCTTTGCCGAACTGCCGATCACCATGGCATCTCGTACAACCTCCTGATTGACTTTCAAGTCCATAGACAAAGGCCCTTTATATAAGCATGACACAGCTAGTTTATCAGTTCAGGCGGCCTCGCAAGACTCGTATAAATGCCTGCAGACATACAGCTTGTTAAGGGGCTTTTTCTGAAAAATCACCGTCGTGTCCATCCGGGAAATTCCAGCACCATTTTCACTGTCTGCCCCCACAACCAAACCATTGAAAATGAAGGTAAAACAAACATGCTCACGACACAAAAAAGGTTTTCACGGATTGATGCGCTGCCCACAACTTATCGCGAAAGGCATACAGACGGGTCTAATCAACTGATATCAAGGGAGAATACCTCACAGCTCTCCCACAAAGCCAGGCAACCCCGGGACACTACGTGCACTTTTGGTATACATATTCCGTGCCACCGCACATCACAGGTGGAGCACGGCAGGCCCCCGGGGCCTGCCGTCCACTAGTACAGGGCTTAACGAAACAGCGACAGATTGGCGGTTCTGAATATGGGATCCGGCAGGGTCTCTTCCGTGGTGAAAGCGACCTGTCGTTGGAGGAAGGGACACAGAAAGGAGAGGTGTACGGCGGCCAGGCGAAGACCGAAACGGTTCTTGTTCCCTTTGCCGTAGCGGGGATCACCCATGACAGGGTGACCGATCATATCGAAATGGCGGCGAATCTGGTGCATGCGCCCGGTGTGCAGGCGCACAAGGGCCGTCGAGGTTCCGGCATCGGGGTCAACGCCTTCCACGACGAATTCCGTTTTGGCCTCTTTGCCTTCGATGGGTTCGTCAATAAAGCGGCTCTCCCCGGCGTCCTTGATCTCCCCGAGGAGTTCGGCACGGTAGATTTTCTGGATCCTGCCTTCCCGAAATAGGGAGGAGAGGGCTGCCGCGCTTTTTCTCCCGTGGGCAAGGATCACCAGCCCGGCGGTTTCGCGGTCGAGCCGATGCACGGGGTGAATATGGCGGACCCCGGCAAAATGCAGCTCTGCTTTTCTCTCAAGGGAAAAATGATCGCCGTAGAGGGTTCCCTGGGTAAGGAGCCCGGCAGGCTTGAACCAGACGCTGTAGTGCTCCCCGTCCTTCAGGCACCAGGCCTCGGGAGCCGTGGCGGTGAGGAGGGCCTCGTCATAATAGATTTCCAGGGTCTGGCCGGGCTGAACCGTGCGTTTGGCATGACGAATGCGACGCCTCTTTTTCCCCTGGCGCAGCCAGACAGCCCCCTGTTTCATGGCCAGTTTCACCCGCCCCCGGGAGAGCCCGGTGGCGGCGGCCAGACAGGCCCCTGCTTCGACCGCATCGCCGGTAACCGTTTCACGATGCTGCCATTTCTTTCCTCGACTCACGTCCATACTATCCATCCCGCACACTATTTCACGCAAAAAACGATAACCCCAATGCCCTATTGCCTATTACCTGCAACCTATTACCTGTTTACCTGTTTCACCTGCCCCGCCCTGTCCACCACCAATTCCGGGCTCCGGTGGTAGCCGATGCGTACACCGGAAAGGCAGACAAAGGTCTCGTCGGGCGGACGCGCCACCCCTTTGACCGTGTACACGCGAATGGAGCGGCCCTTGCCGTAGTGAAGCCAGCCGCCATGATACAGGCCGCAGACCTCGGCCACCACCTCATTGACCCGGGAGGCGTCGCTCAGGTTCACGCCGTCGTCCACGGTGAGCAGGTGAGCCCCTGTGTCAGCCTTGCCCCGCACCTCCAGGTCGGTAAGGGACGTAATCTCACGAAGGCCGTAATAATCCTTTAAGCGCGTCACCGTCATATCGACGATCCACCCCGTTTCCAGGGCCTTCCCGGCCTTGTAGAGATAGATGGCCCGGCCCTTCGGAGACTTGACCACGGCGTTTGAACCCGCCTTGTATAGCACAACAACACCCCGGAGGCGATAGTTGGACGAACCGGCGGGCAGATTGTACAGATCCGCCACCGAGACGTCGGTGGGGAGCCGTTTTGGGGAAGGTTCACGGGAGATGATCTCGGGCTTGTGAACGGGCCTAAAGGCGCTGAGGCGAAACTCCGCGTAAACGGGAAGGTGATCGGAATACCCTCGGCCCTGGTGCCTGCCCCGCCCTCTGTCTCCGCGCTGCCAGCGAAAGATCTCGCCGTTTTTCATAAGATGATTCGGGGCGTAGCGATGAAAAGAGCCGTCCACATAGCTGATCCCGTTGCCATCGTAGAGGGCGGCGGGCAGAAGGATGTGATCGAGGCTCCCTTTCCTGCCGTGGTAGATGTAGCTCCACCTGTTCTCCGGAGACAGCTCCATCCAGAGGTCGTAATGCTTCCCCCGCCCTTTTTTCAGGCCCTCTTCCGAGACCATGGCGTCGTTAAAAACGGTTCCCAACAGGTGGTTGATGCCGGTTTTTCCGTGGGTGTCGTTGAGGCGGGGTTCTTCCGGGAATCGCTGCCACTCGTTGTAGTGGGCATTGAAATCCCCGGCAAGGATGTAATCGGTGCCCGAAGGCAACGTGGCGATATCGGCTGCCAGGGCTCGGGCGTAGAGCATGCGCTGGCTCTCCGGCCCCTGTTTGGACTTCCAGTGGTTGGCATACACCACCACCGGTGTCCCCAGTACATCCAGGGTGACCCGCAGCTCTGCCTGGCTCGGGGATGATGTCCCGAACCTCGGACACGGGAAAACAGGAGAGCACCGCACAGCGTACGATGGAGGGATGCGTTGCCACAACGCCGTGGGCCAGGGGGTGGCCCGCGTTTAAAAGCTCCCGCTGGAGGCGCGCCAGGGCCTTGGGCGACTCTATCTCGGAGAGCACGGCCACATCGGCCCCTGCACCGGCCAGCACCGACGCGATATTGGCGTATTTTACCCGGGCCGTGGCTTCATTCCAGCCCATGGCCGCACCTGGAGTGTAGTCGGGGTATTCGCTGCCGCTCAAGGTAAGATCAAACAGATTTTCAACATTGTAGGAGACAAGGCGAAATCCTGCCGCCACCGGGGCGGATGCGCCCAACAGAATAACAAGGAGCCCGGCCAGGAGCCGGACAGTTGTCACAACCTTGCGAACCATGGAACTCCTGAATAATGAGATATCGTTGACTCAGTAGGCGACAGGAACGGTTTTCTCGCAGTCAAGGGTCCGCTCCAGGGTTTCATCGGCCACATCCTGACTGGCCTCAAACCCCTCGGCCCCGCTCAGCTCTCCCCAGACCCGGGTGTACATGGAGTAACAGACGGTATGAAACATGGCATGAATCAGGTGTTGTGCCGATACCTTCATGCCCTCTTCGTTGAATCCATCGGAAAAACGGGCGATCCCTTCGTAGCGGACCTTGAACCCGTGGAGTAACCTGAGAAAACGAACCGCTTCGGCCACCCGGCTGCGGTGGGTCTCCGAGGTGATGTTTTTCGCCTTCCAGGAGGCGATAAGGCGATGAATCTGATCGCTGCTGGCCCGCTTGAGGGTATCGGTGTTCTTCTCCCCTTGAAAAAAGGTCTGGGCCTCCACGAGCTGGTCCACCCGCGCTTCAAGGCCCATCTTGCAGAAGTCGATCTCTGTTTTGAGGACCTTCTGGTTTTTGCGAAGCACGATGACCTGAAACTCCGAGAGCGTCTCCCGATGCTCGGCGATCTTCTCTTCAAACTCTTCCAGGGCCTTCTTGAAATAGATGCGACTCACGTATTCGTAGACCGAAGGGCCGGAGTCGTCATCGGCCACGGTGAGGATCCGGAGCACCTCGGGGATCAGCTGGGCCGACTCCTCGAACAGGTCTTTGCCCGTCACCACCTTGAATATCAGGGCCGCGGTGGCATACCAGTCCTGAAGCCTCAGGATCCGGGCCACCTCGCCAAAGTGTTCGCGAATTACATCGTTTCCGAAGAGATTGCTCGGGGTGGCGTACTTTGGGGTCCCCCCCAGAAGGGGCTGCTCAATGCGGCCCTTTTCCCCCATGGAGAGATAGGCGGCGGTCTCCACATCGATGATGCCGACCTTGAACTCCGTGGGGCTGGTGAGAAAGGTGGGGTAGTTTTCCGGGTCCCCCGCGATGAGCAGGTTGTCCGGCTTGATGTCCCGGATGGCGATATAGCGCTTGTTGAGACCGGCCAGAAGATCCAGCAGGTTCGTCACGATGCTGCCGATCATGGCCCGGCTCTTGACCGTGTTCTTCTCGAACAGGTAGCCGTGGATCATCTTCCGGTAATCGGTGATGGGCTCTGTGTGCTCAGCCATGGCCAGGGTGGCCCGGCTGTTGAGTTCATCCATGAAGGCGGCGGACAGGTTCTGGTCCGTGGTGGGAATGTTCCGGCCCGCAAGGAACTGGATAAACCAGGACCGGACACTGAAAATCGGCAGGGAAGAGCTGATCCCGAACTGCACGAGCAGGCGGTTGACCTCATCCTCGAAAAAGTCGAACACCGCGGAGATCTTTCCGCAGGCCGAGGCCCGGTCCTTGCCGTATCGCCCTTCGAAATCATTGAGGTCCCACAAGATGTGCGGATGCCCCACGATCTCTTCCTCAATGGAAGCGCGTGAAATATGGATATCATCCAGCACCCGGCTCAGGAAATAGTACCGGGACAGGTCCATGAAAAAGGCAAAGGAGGGGCCGATCATGAGATGTTTCTGGAAGGCCGTGTTGCCGGAGAGGCGCCCCACGTGCCCCTTTTCGATCTCGGTGGCCGACAGGGAGGGGGTGCGGTTCGGGGCCAGAAGCTCCATGATCACCGACACGTTGGGTACCACACACTCGGTGGGGGCAAGGCGGGCCGCAAGGGAGTTGCCGTACACCAGCTCTTTGATGTAGACGTTGAAATCCGTGAGGGGTTTGGGGGGAATCTTCACCACGATGTAGCGGTCGTAGATCACGAACCATGTGTGGCTCCTGTGGGTCCCGGCCTCGCCCAAAGGGCCGATGGTGAGCCTGCGCGTATGCCACTCTCCGTCTTTGAGGACCCCCAGCGGGGGCATCCAGGGCCAAGGCGGCCCGCTGACCTTCCACGGGCTCAAACCGACAGGGGGCATCGTTTCCCGCCCCCACCTGGGCCCGGTAGATCTCCAGGAAGTGCTTGACCACATCCTCTTCCACGTAACGATACTCGATCTCCGCGGCCTCATCGTGGCCCGATTCGGAGACCGCCTTATCGGCAAACCCTTTCCTTCTGCCCCTTTTCCCCGGCTTGATGGACACAACCGCCCAGAGGCTCAGGAGAACAAGGGCCGCCACCAGGAACAGGGCCATGCCCTCCTCCGTAACCGGGGCGTCGTTGTATATGAACAGGACAAAAAACGTGAGGGATTCGGCAACGGCACGAAGCCAGTGGTCTGCCACTCGCCAAAGGTGGTCTGTCTTCTCAGGGAAAAAAGAGACGGCGACAGCAACAAGAACAAATAGAAAAAGGATCCTTTTAAAGGATTTCATGGTGGTGTCCGCACTGAGGTGTAGGAGAAGTAATCGAACCGTCGCACTGAAGGCGACAAAACCAGCGCTGTCCCCTTATTCGTTGGCCCATCGCACGAAACTGACCGACATCGGATGCATCGCCTTAAAAAATCTCTGATTTTCTACGATGCCGTCATGCCTTGATATGCTCTGGAACCCGTGCCTGACGCAACCAACCGGCACCTCCCTTATGTAACAGAATCCCCCAAAGGCAGCAACCCATTGACTTGAAATACGTTTGAAATGAAAGGAAAGGAGGAGGGGGTGTTGTACCCCGGCCAGGTCTCTGTACCGGGGCCACAACACGATCTATGGGAAAAGATTAAGGAAAAGGCGGCAGCCCGGTCACCGGGCATCGGCGGGCCGCGGGCTGTAGCAACGGGTCCACACCGCCTCGTAAGCCTCGGCCTCCCGCGCCCAGCGCTCATCGTCCCACTTCAACGGCTGTTGAACCACCTCCCGGATGGTCTCCATGAGGTCCAGCCCCCCGTTTTTCATGATCAACCCCATCCGCACCCGCCGAAGCAGAAGATCGTCAAGGTGGCACACCGACTCATGCTCAGCCGCGTAGGCCAGCTCCGCCCAGATATAGGGCGAGTCGGCGATGGGCTCCAGCCCGTGGGGCACGTCCAGGGCGAGCAAGTCCAGAGTCCCTTTGCCGTATCGGCTCCAGAGGCGCTTGTACGTCTCCTTGTCCAGACCGTCCGGGGTGGTCCCCCTGCGTTCGGAAAAGACCGCGTCCCCCTCACCGGTGAGAGGATCTTCCCGGATAAAGGGCTGGGCCGCCTTGAGGGTATCCCAGGCCAGCCTGCGGAAGGTGGTGAGCTTGCCCCCGGTCACCGTTACCAGCCCGTGATCCACCCACACGGCGTGTTCCCGAGACTCCCGGGAGGCCTCCTTGCGGCCCTGGCTGAGCACCGGCCGCACCCCGGCAAAGGAGGTCAGGGCGTCGTCCCGCGTCACCTGGGCATCGGGGACCACGCGCTTTAAAGCGGCCAGCAGGTAATCGGCTTCGTCATCGGAGATAAAGGGCTCCAAGTTCACGTCCCCGTCGTGGTCCAGGTCCGTGGTGCCAAGAAGCACCACCCCTTCCCAGGGGATAATGAAAAGCGGTCGCTTATCCACGGGGTGAAAGAAGCTGATGGCCTGGTCCACGGGGAGGGTCTGCCTGGAGAAGACAAGGTGACTCCCGCGCAGAGGCCGAAGGTGAACCTTGGACTCCGGTGACGGGTGCAGGGTCTCGGCCCAGACCCCGGTGGCGTTGACAACGGCCGGAGCCGCTACCTCCCAGATCTTGCCGGTGGCCACGTCCCGCAGAGATACCCCGCGCACGGCCCCTTTCTCGTCCCGCAGGACGGTCTGGGCCTCGGTGTAGTTCAGGGCGCGCCCCCCCTGGCGCGTGCCCTCGCCGATGAGCCGAAGCACCAGCCGGGCGTCGTCCACCTGGGCGTCCATGAACAGGTACCCCCCTTTGAGCTTGCCGGTGTTGATCCCCGGAACCAGCTCCTGCACCTTGCTGCTGCGAAGATACCGGTGGCGAAACTTCCCCGCGATGATGTCGTACACGGTGAGCCCTGCTGCCATGGCCGCCCTGCCCGGCCCCGAAGACTCGTAAAGGGGCATGAGAAAGTCAACAGGCGAGACAAGCCCCTCGGCTTCGGTGAGGAGTCTCTCCCTCTCCTTTACCGACTCCAGGGTCAGCTTGAACTGGGCCTCTTTTAAGTACCGGAGCCCCCCGTGAATCAACTTGGAGGACCGGCTGGAGGTTCCCCAGGCAAAGTCTTTCTGTTCCACCAGGAGGCACCGGAGCCCGTTTCGTACTGCTTCCCGGAACACCCCCGCGCCGGTGACGCCGCCACCGACAATGATCAAATCCACCCTGTTCTCTTCCTGCTGTCGTTCCATTGGTTCCCCTTCCCGGCCTGTCTCGTCACGTTCCCATCATGGACTTCCAGAGTGCGGATGCTTGTTCCATGGTCTGCCGCACCACCTCAGACGCCCCGTTGCAATCCTTTGCCTCCACCGCCTCAAGGAGGGCCTCGTAATACGCCGACGACTCCCTGCGGTGGGCATCCTCCTCGAAGTAGAGGCCTCCCATATGAAGATACATCTCTCCAAAATCGTTTAAAATCATCCGGTAAAACGGATTCCCGGACAGGTCCGCCAGGATCAGGTGCAAGCCCCAGTCGTAGGCCACATAGGCCTCGGAGGTCTCGTCAAGCCCCTCGGCCTCCTTGAGATAGGCCAGAAGGCTGTCCCTCTCCTCCCACACGGCAAAAAGGGCCATCCGGGGCATGAGGGCGGACCTCAGCTCAAGGAAATGGGAGACAAAGTCACTGGGAACGTACCCTTTGTGGCGTGTCAGGGTGGATAGGATCCCCAGCCCCCCGGTTTTCAGGTAATCGTTCACCAGGGTCGGTTTGCCGTGGGCAATGGTGATCCACCCTTCGGTCTCCATCTGCTTCAAGGTCTCCCGCAAGGTCGGGCGGGTGACCCCGAGCTCTCCGGCCAGGGCCCGCTCCGCGGGCAGTGTGGAGCCCGGCGGGTAGGTTCCGTCGAGGATGGAGCTGACCAGCTTGTGTTCTGCAAACTTTGTAGGACGTAAAGGCCCGGCACTGTTGTTCATCGCACGCTCTCCTTCATTTTTTTCTTTGCAATGAAGCCGATATCTGGTAAGTGGTCATACCACTAGTCGTCATTCTGTGTCAAGACGACAACAGTCTGAATACCCGATTAAAAACAATTGCCATCGCAAAGTGAACATGAATAGCCTTGATCAGCCATGTTCGCACCACAGGCACAGCCCCGATGGCAAAGACCGGAGGGTATGGCCGCAACGCCTGCCCCTGACCGAGCCGATCCCCAAGGAGCCCCCATGACCCCTGTGATCCTCTCCATTGACTGCGGCACCCAGAGCATGAGAACCCTCCTCTTCTCCGGAGAGGGCACCCTCCTTGACAGCGAACAGGTGGAGTACGCCCCTTACTACAGCGAGCAGCCGGGCTGGGCCGAGCAGGACCCGGAACTCCTCTGGAAAAGCCTTGTGGCCGGATGCAAAGCCCTTTGTTCCCGCAAGCCCGACCTCATAGCCGCGGTCAAAGGGGTGGGTGTCACCACCCAACGGGCCACCATGATTAACGTGAACGCCCAGGGAATGCCCCTGCGACCGGCCATCACCTGGCTGGACCAGAGAAAAGCCGCTCCGGTCTTTACGCCCCCCTTTCCCGTGGGCCCCATTTTATCCGCCGTGGGCGTGGGTTCCATCCTCACCAAGGTGCAACAGGAAGGCAAGGGCAACTGGATCCGCCAGAACCAGCCCGAGATCTGGGAGAAGACCCACAAATATCTCCAGGTATCCGGGTTTCTGAATCACCGTCTCACCGGACGGTTCGCCGACTCCTCGGCCTCCCAGATAGGACACATCCCCTTCAACTACAAAAAAAGCTGCTGGGCCTCCCGCTTCGACCCCTCGTCCCTGCTCTTTCCCATGGAAAGGGAAAAGCTGCCCGAGGTGGTCCCCCCCGGCGACGTGTTGGGCCACATCACCCCGGAGGCGGCGACGGCGACAGGCCTTGCCCAGGGCCTGCCCGTCATCGCCTGCGGGTCGGACAAAGGGTGCGAGACCCTGGGCATGGGGGTGCTCTCCGAAGAGACCGCCAGCCTGAGCTTCGGCACCACGGCCACGGTGCAGCTCTCCTCCAGGCGCTACTTCGAGCCGCTGCGCTTCATGCCCGCCTACCCCGCCCCGGTGCCCGGGCACTGGAACCCTGAAATTGAGATCTTCCGGGGCTACTGGATGATCACCTGGTTCAAGAATGAGTTCGCCCATAAAGAGGTGGCCAAGGCGGAAGTCAAAGGCATCGCCCCGGAAGCGGAGATGGACCGGCTCCTGGAAAAAGCCCCTCCCGGGGCCATGGGCCTCATGGTCCAGCCCTACTGGGGGCCGGGCCTGGAGCACCCCAACGCCAAGGGGGCCATGATCGGATTCGGAGATGTCCACAAAAAAGAGCACGTCTACAAAGCGGTCATCGAAGGACTGGGCTATGCGCTCCTGGAAGGGCTGGAACGCCTGGAGAAAAAGACAAAAATTCCGGTGGAACGCCTTGCCGTGTCCGGCGGGGCCTCCCGGAGCGACCAGATCTGCCAGATCTCGGCCGATATCTTCAACCGCCCCCTGGTGCGGGGAAAAACCACGGAGACCTCGGGCCTGGGCGCTGCCATCGTCACCGCCGTTGGCTTAGGAATCTACAAAGACTTCCAGGGGGCCATCGACGCCATGGTGCACTACGACACCACCTTCGAACCGAGCCCCGACCGCACCGCCCTTTACAGAAAACTCTACCAACGGGTCTACAAACGCATCTACCCGCGCCTGGACCCCATTTACAAGGAGATCCGGGAGATCACCGGATATCCAGAATAGCAGAGGATTGCACATGCTCCGGGGCTTCGCCCCTCCGCATTTGCGTACGGGCTACGCCCGAGAAAAAGGATTGTTTTTCCCATCGTTGCCCGGGGTAAAAAAATGGACCGTTAACAAGTTCTTTCAAAAATATGCTCACGCACACAGATATCAACACACCAAGGAGACCTGCCATGAAACGAAAAAAGCCATCCTTTGAGCCCCAATGGCGAACCACCCCTCCGGAACCCGGAAGCTGGCGATCCATCTTCAAATGGGGAGCCCCGGACGGGTTCAAGCACCCCAACGCCAAGCTGTATGCCATGCTGAAGGAGACCTTCGGCCTCTCGGACGACGCCTTTACCGCCCCGGTCTCCTCCGGTGACGACCTTGTCACCTTAGGTGAAAACACCCCTGCCATCGATCCAGAAACCATGGAGGCCTTCACCGCCATCAGCGGCGAGGAGAACGTTTCTGTGAGCGACTACGACCGGGTGAAATACTCCACCGGCAAGACCATGGAGGAGATCTACGCCCTGCGAGATGGAACCCCTGAAAAAGTTGCGGATCTCATCGTTCACCCCCGCACCGAAGAGGAGATCTCCCGCATCGTGGCCCTCTGCCACGAAAAAAAGATCCCCCTTCACGTCTTCGGCGGCGGCAGTTCCGTAACCCTGGGCCTCACACCCAAAAAAGGGGGCGTCACCCTGGTGATGGCCACCCACATGACCCGGGTGGTGGAATTCAACGAGACCAACCAGACCATCACCGTGGAGTGCGGCATCATGGGCCCGGCCCTGGAAGAGCTCCTCAACAACGCCCCCAACACCTTCAACACCCGCCACACCTACACCTGCGGCCACTTTCCCCAGTCCTTCGAGTTCTCCACCGTGGGCGGCTGGATCGCGGCCAAGGGCTCTGGCCAGCAATCCTCCTACTACGGCGACGCCGTGGACCTGGTTTTGGGCCAGACCTGCGTCACCCCTGCGGGTAAGGTCACCACCCTCGATTTTCCCAGCACCGCCACCGGCCCCATGGTCAACGACATCCTCAAAGGAGGAGAAGGCGCTTACGGGGTCCTGACGCGTGCCACCCTCAAGGTGTTCCGCCACACCCCCGAGACCCGCAAACGCTTCAGCTTCATCTTCCCCACCTGGCAGGACGCGGTGAACGCCACCCGGGAGATCTCCCAGGCCGAATGCGGCATGCCCTCGGTGTTTCGCATCTCCGACCCGGAAGAGACCTATATCGGCCTAAAGCAACACGGCATCGAAGGCACCCCGTTAGACACCTTCATGACGTTTCGAGGCTACAAATCCGGCCAGCGCTGCCTGCTCCTCGGCCACACCGAAGGGGAAAAGGGATTCTCCAAAAACGTCTGCAAAAACGTGAGACGTATAGCAAAGGCCAACGGAGCCATGAGCCTCACCGGCTACCCCGTCAAGCTCTGGCAGCACGGCCGCTTCAGCGACCCGTATCTTCGGGAGGACCTGAACGACTACGGTGTGGTCATCGACACCCTGGAGACCGGCGTCAAGTGGGACAACCTGCACAAGGTCCACATGGGCGTGCGCCAGTTTATCAAAAACCGCCCGGACACCCTGTGCATGACCCACTGCTCCCACATCTACCCCCAAGGGACCAACCTCTACTTCATCTTCATCGGCAAATTCGAAACCCGGGATGAGTTCGTGACCTTTCAACGGGGCATTATCCAAAGCATCGAAGAAAACGGCGGCACCCTCTCCCACCACCACGGCGTAGGCCGCATGATGGCCCCCCTCATGGAAAAACACCTGGGCAAGGGCCAGATGGACACCCTGAAAGCCTTAAAAAAACACTTCGACCCCAACAACATCATGAACCCCGGCGGCACCCTGGGCCTGGACGAGCCCACCGAGCCCTGACCCGAATCGCCCGAAGAATTGCAATAGCAGTAAGTTACAGCTTGCCCCCATGAGATATCTGGGCTAAGGGAGATCGGGACCTGTGCCCCCGCTCCCAACAAAAAACCGCCTCCCCGGGTAACCCCACACCCGGAAGGCGGTTTTTTTATGGCAACGAGCCCGTTCGTTTTCTGCGCAAGCCCAATGCCTTCACATCACCCCAGCACCCCAGGAGAAAACCCCATAAATTTGAGTCTTTTACTTCATAGACCCTTCCCTTGATTTCACCTATATTAAATACCGAAGTAAATCCCCTCATCAACAGCATTCCCCCTTAGAGAACAGGTGGACTTTCCCAGAGTCCGCCTGTTTTCTTTTTAGGGTGTCGGCAACTCATCTCCCCCCCCCAAACCAACACCCCTCCACCCCACGTAGGATGGGCAAAGCGAAGCGTGCCCATCTAACGCCCCGCCCTTCTCCCAACGTCACAATCAAACACAAATATTCCCCGACAACACACCACAAAAATCAAAACTCAAAACTCGTTTTTAAATTGAATGTTCACGATTTCAGGCGTATGACTAAGAACGTTAATCAATCGAAATGTAGTGTCAATTTCGGGCATTGCCATGTTTGGATAGAACACTCGGAGTTGATTCAACTGCGACCGCAAAAAAATAGTCCTATAAAACAATAAAACTGGAAAATGCACTTTTTCACAGATATACTAACTTTATTGCGCAAAAAAGTATCATAAGACAGATTAAACGATTATATGCGCACAAACGCACAATAACCCACGTTAACGACAGTTTATGATGCATTTGATCGTTTTATTGAGCGATAATGCACCATAATATATGTTAGCGTTCAGTTGGATATGGAAGTATTGATATGATTTCGATTACAAAGGCAAAGTTATCGGATGCTCCTGAAATTTGGAGAATTCAAAAATCCGCATTTGAGGGGCAGGCAAAAATTTACTACAATTACAAGTTGCCACCATTGGTCCAAACTTTAGAATCATTGAAAGATGAGTTTGAAAGCAAGGTATTTTTAAAAGCCGAATTCGATAGCAAAATAATAGGTTCTGTACGTTTCACGATTGATGGTAATGAAATTGAAATAGAACGTTTGATTGTAGATCCAAATTTTCAGAATCAAGGCGTTGGAACAGTCTTGATGAAACGAGTTGAGCAAATTGCTGATAAAAAAGTTACCTTCAAATTATTTACCGGAATAAAAAGTAGTCGAAACATCCATCTTTATGAAAAATTGGGCTACAAGATTTATACCCAAACAGAAACACCACAGGGCATTGGACTGCTCCATATGCAAAAATTGCCTCGCTAACAAACACTTGCACGCCGACCGGGCGCAAGTGCAACTTTTCGTGCCTGCACGTTGCCCGGCATTTTTCAAATATCAAACACTGTCGTACTTCGGCGCCCGTCGGGTGAAGTGTGGCGTTATATGTCTTTAAATCTCTGTATTCGATCAATAGGAACGTTTGAATGTAGTATTAACTTGTTAATAAAATTGGAATGTGCTGTTTGTGGTCTTAGTATAATCATAGTTGTAATAAAAGGAGCTAATTTGTGGTGGGTCTTATAATTATCATATCGGTTTTTATCTTTTTTGTTTTTGTTTTTGTTTCCATGTTTACTACGAACAAAAAGCGCGAAAAAGCAGTAATAACAAGTATAACTAATATTGAAATGGAATTGATTCAAGTTAGAAAGGACATAGTTTTTATTACTGGCTCTCAGATTGAAGGGCGTGAAGTTCTAAGTGTTATTGGCGGTGTACGTGGTATCTCTAAAACGCAAGCTGCAGGGGCTGCGGAGTTCGAACTAAGTGAAAAAGAAGCACTACTAAGTCTCCTAAATGAAGCTCGGCAGTTAGGGGCAAATGGCGTTGTAGATGTTCAACTAAACACTGGAACGTATGAAAAACAAGGCTCAAGGTGGCAAGTTTCGCAATCAATATACACGGGTACAGCTGTGTTATTGGAAGACATCTAATTTGGCTTTTTCAACCCTGAAAACAGGTATATAACAAACTGTTTAAGAGGAATTCGCAACGCGTGGCATTTTCACTGTGCGTTGGCTTAAGTGTTTAAAGGTGGTGTGCGGTGGCCTCAGTATTGCGTTGCTCACCCCTTAACAGGGCGTTGAGCCTGTAGAATAAGTAAAATTTTAAGATATCAAGATGTATTTACAGCTTAATGCTTGCTATGCTCTCTTCAAATAAATCAGCGAGGTGAGTATGGCTCGATACAAAAGTTATTTTCAAGCCCAGTCGATGTGTATTGACGCCCGGTTCGACGAGCAATTCATTCCCGGCACGTTCGTTCATGCCATTGACCATTTGGTGGATAACGAACTTGACCTTTCGATCTTTGACAAGCATTACAGCAACGACAAAACGGGAGCTCCCACCTATAACCCTGCCGTCCTTTTAAAAATCATTTTGTATGCTTATTCCCTGGGCATTATCTCCAGCAGCAAGATTGCATCTTGTTGTGAGTGTCATGTGACTTTTATCGCCCTGGCCGGTGATACCCGGCCCCATTTCACAACCATTGCAAAATTCATTTCTTCATATGGGCAAGAAATTTCGATGCTTTTGACCCAGTGATCGCCATCTGTTCCATGGAAGCGATAATGGGCAAAAAGGTGTTTGCAATTGACGGCTGCAAGTTAGTCTTGCAAACGCTTCAAAAAGATGGTAGCGAAACCCGTGAAGATTTCTTGATTAAAAGGCAATGATCGAAAAATCTATTCAGTTGATTCTCAAAAAGCACCAGGCGCAAGACAAAGGTGATGACGAAGGGTCTTATATGACGGCAAAAGAGAAAAAAGCCGTCAAAAGCCTTAAAAAGAAAGCGGACAAGATTCAGGCTTGGTTGGACGAGGGAAAGGAAAAAATCGGAGTCCAAGGCAAGCCCATTCAAAGCAACCTGACTGATAACGAAAGCGCAAAGATGTCCACGTCGCATGGTGTGATTCAGGGCTATACTGGCATTGCTATTGTGGATGACCTACGTCAGGTTATTACCCATGCCGAAGCCCATGGTTCATCAACAGAGCACCTCTTTTTAAAGGATATGATTGATGGTGCGCGTAAGACGATGAACCAGGCTGAAGGGGAATAATGACTCTCTCAAGGATACCATTGTAACGGCGGATACCGGCTTTCATTCATCCGATGGACTCAAGTGGATCGAAGATGAAAAAATCGAAGCGTATGTCCCGGACAAACTGTTTCGAAAGCGAGATCCTAATTTTGCCACGACCGACAGGCATAAAAGGCACACGGATAAACGGAAAATTGTCAAAAAGGCAAAATAGTTTAAAACCAACGAGTTTGTGTACGACCCTGAAAAGAAAAAGCTTATCTGTCCGGCCGGAAATGAACTCTACGTCGAAAACAGCAACTTCAGAGACCAGAAAGGCCTTAAAGGATTTACATACGCGGCAAAAAAAGACGGATTGCAGGGCCTGTGAACTTCGGTCCAAGTGCATTCGCGGGAAAAAAGTCGAGCATAGGCATGTGACAGTTTTTACAAATACCATGCACCAGACGGATACGCCTGTCAGTCCCATGATTAAACACTTTGATACACCAAAGGGCAGGCTCTGGTACAGCAGGCGTATGGGCACCATAGAACCGGTCTTCGGTAACATAAGAGGCACCCTCGGGCTGAATCGGTTTACCCTGAGAGGACGGGGCAAGGTCGATACGTAATGGAAACTCTTTGCCATGGTTCACAACACAGTGAAGCTGGCTCGATATGCTTGGTGGTGAGCAAGAAGATGCGGTTTGAAAAGCCATCAGTGGCACTTGATGGCTGCAAAATATAATCCTGCCCCGCCAAGCGTGGTCACATAAAGTTCAGTTATGGCGTGAGTATTTTCGTTGGCTGAATTGTGTTGTTGGCTGAAAACTTTACTTTAAAATCAGCCTGGAGATGCATTCCTGAAAAAAGGGTTTATTCTACAGGCTCGTTAAGCTATTATTTATTTATACAAATATTGATCCCACAAATAAATTATTAGCTAAGTAAATATTTTTGAATTTGTGATTTCATCAAAATTAATTTACAAATAAATAGTGTATATTTGTTAGGTAGCATATCTCTTGCTCAAAAAGCATGAAACTCGTTTATTTAAAAGGAACAATTTTGAAAAAACTGTTTGTTACAGCATTAATTCTAACAATAACAGCTTCCATGAGTGGTTGTTGTGGTAAACCAATGCCACTCATTCAAGATTTTAAGCAGGTTGAGTTCTCACAACCACAGATTAGTAAAAGTAAGGCATTAATTTATTTTTATAGACCACAGGGATATATAGGCGGCCCAACTAATTACTATATCAATGATAGTACAGTGCCAATTGGAGCCCTCCAAAATGGCTCATTTTTTTATTACATTGCTGAACCTGGCCCCCATATATTTTGGTGTGAAACCGAAGATAAAGCCACAGTGCAACTTTCTGTAAGACCTCAAGAAATTTATTATATAGAAGGCGGAATTAGATCTGGAATAAATTATGTAAACCCAACCCTATCAGTAGTCCCACGCCAATTGGGCGAAAATTCGATTAAAAGTTTAAAATTTGTCGAGCTGATAAATATCCCTGAAAAGGCATATAAACATGCAAGAGGAGAGCAATAAAATTTCTTTTTCCAAAATTTAGCTTAATTGGGTAGCCGGGGGTTTCTCTCTCCCAGCCCCCCCCCCCCACACCACCCAGCATGCGGGTCCGCACCGGGCGGTTCACAAAGATATCTGGGCCGTAGCCAGGAAAAAGTGTTAAAAGCGAATCTTATACCAAAATGACGGTTTCCACTTTTAACCCAGCAAGGGCACGTAACCCACGCTGCGCCTGTTCCATATTCCTCCTGTCGGATTTATTGTAGCAACAGAGCACATGATTGGACCGTTGTTCTTCATATTCGATCCTTCGGCAAGGTGAGTCCTTTAGCGATTACCTCGGGGTGTCTCGCGACTCGTTTCCAAACGTCACTCCGTCCATTGTTAAGCAAGAGAATGCTGTTTGAGAAGTTATCTATGGGCACTTGATAGCAGCAAAATATGGTCCTGCCCCGCCAAGCGAGGTCGCATAAAGTTCAGATATAGCATGAGTATTTTCGGTGACTGAATTGTACTATCGGATGAAAGTTCATTTTAGAATCAGCATAGAGAGGCATTCCTGAAATAGGGGTTATTCTATAGACTCGTTAGGCGTATATTGTATTCTTCTCGCTATACAAGGACCAGCTAATGAAAATCTTCGATAGGTTGTTCAACAAAAGGCAAACGAAACCCACTGAAAATGAATACTTTATTGACCTCATCAACTTCAAATGCAATAATACCGCATTAGGTGAACAACCCACTTTGAAAGAGCACTTTTGTGATTCATTCGATAAGAATGAAGTCTTTGACGACAAATATAATGGAGTTGAACTCGGTCTTTCTCATAGGTCACTTGATTACGTTTTTATTTCTTTGAATGCATTTAATGGGAAATTTCTTGCAAATGGAATTGCCCTTCCTATCAGCACTGACTCAAGTGAAAAGGACATTATAAAACTTTTTGGAGTCCCATATTGGAGAGATGAGGATGATAGTGAAGTTATTCTATTTTATGAAGATGGTCGTATTGAGCTTCAATTCGAATTCCCCCAAAAAAGCACATTGGGTTTTATAACAATGATGAAATCGCCACTATTAGAAGAGCCAGTACCAAGAGAATCATACAAAGTAACAAAGCCCTGGCCACCCAACACGAAAATTCAAATTCAGACTTATCAACGTTAATTTAGCGCCTACTCTGGTAGCCGGGGGTTTCTCTTCCCCCAGCCCCACACCACTCGGAGGGCGGTTCACGAAGATATCCGAGAGTAGCCAACGAGTAGTTAAAAGAGTTGATCTTGTAATAAGTTGACGGTTCTCCTTTTGACCTACAAAGGCACGTAACCCACGCCGAGCCTGTTTCAGAATCATCAAGTCGGATTCATAGTAGAAGCAGAGCACATGGTTGCACCGTTGTTCTTCATGTTCGGTCCTTCGGCAGGGTGAGTCCTCCAGCGATTACCTCGGGGTGTCTCGCGGCTCGTTTCCAAACGTCACTCAGTCAATGACGTATTCCTACACCTACTATGACCTCTGTTGATTCCTGTTCCATCACTCCCTGTGTTACCACAATCAGCGCTGCCATAAGGCCGAAAAGTCGAACAGGCCTCCCCGGACTCAGTTTAGTACCCCCTTGAGGGGTGTAAGAACGTAATCTTTCTTTACACAACCGCAGCATTTACCATATCCCCTCGAATCCTGGACTTCGTCATGCTGTGCTGACTCATCCAGCGACTTGGCCTTATATGCTGTTTCTGTTCGTCGGCTCATAGATTTGCGGCTTATGGTCCGCTTCCCTCCCGGTCGTTCTCGCTGACGCTCGTGATTCCGTTCCGCTCCATCTCCTCCAGACGAAACCTCACGGGGCCGCCCTTGTCTTAGGATAGTGCTTATGCTAAACCGTTGTTTGGTAAGCAGGATTCACGCACAGAGGACTTCCCGCTTAAACTTCCGGGTCATCTCATAAGATTACGCCCATGCCGGGCGTACACAAGCCATTTCACCGGAAGGGCTTACAGCTGCTCTTTGGCGAGCGCCTTCGGTTTTTACATAATTTAAACCATTTACCGGTGTCGGCACTCGTCGCCCGCGCGGTTAATTCAGCGTTATGTTTCAGTACACTCTATTGTTAATCCATATTGAGGAACCTGAATAATGGATACGGAAAATAAGGCAGCGATATTGGCTCGCGCAGGAATTGTTACTGTTGGTTTGGCTGCTATCGTTTGTGGTATCAATCTCTTGAGTGAGAGTTTTGGAATTATTGGCAACACAATAAATCGTCAATTTGGTCACGAGTTAGTCTTCGATAGCATTATCGTACTGTGTAGTTCCCTTATCGGGCCAGCTTTTATGTTAATATTTGGAATCGCAATTCTAAAAAAGACGGAATCAATTTCACAAAAATATTTTTCTATTAGCTCTATCTCGACAGAAATACTAATATACCGAGTGCTCTTTTGTATCTTGGGGTTATATTACATTTCTCGTGGCTTCATCGATTTCTTAACGCTCTCTACGAATCTTTCTGTTTATTATTTCACACCTTCAAATATTGACATTCAAATGAGTCCCTCGAGCTATGTGCCCTGGCTTGTTGGGGCAGTGGCAAATTTTTCATTGGGTATTTTTCTATTTCTGGGTGCTCCGGGGCTTTTTGGTTGGTACTTAGGTCGTTGTCACTCTGTAGACAAAAGCATTAAAAAAACATAACAATTGGCTCATGGCCGACCCCAAAAAGCTGGCCAAGTCTTTCGTAACTTCACCCGCTACCCCTATCAGCTTTTTGGGTCGGCATAGCCACGCGTTCGGCTTCTACAACACAAGGATCTACACCATGGGAATGCATGGTCATTTCAAAGCTGTTCCTCAAAAAATTGTACCAATCCTTTTGGAGTATCCTTTTTTTGTTAACTACTTAGTTGGTTCAATCTCAGCTGACATAACATCCCTTGACCAATACATACGTTATTTAGAGAATCAACAAATAAGGCAGAATGCAAAATACCAGAATGACCTTAACCAAGTTAACTCTAATTCAGAATTGATAAATGATCTTAATTTCGAATTACAAGTGAAATTTGGTGTGGTGAAGTCATATATTCCGATGATCGACCAACTTCGTGAATCAAAGGAATTATCCGTTGATCAGTACTGGCAAGCTATTCACTTTTTAGTTAACAGTAAATTTGAAGGTGGCAATTCACCTTTAGAAAAGTTTGTTTTAGGCGGGAAACCCATTTGTGAAAATATGGGGTATGATCCACCTATGCTAGTAAATTCTTCAGAAGTTCGAGATATCACTGAAGAGTTGAATCGGTTTTCTGTAGAGCAAATACGAAGAGTGTACAGTCCTTTAAGTTTTAACAACCATGAAATTTATCCCGAATTTACCGAATGGGGAGAATGCTCTGTCGAACCTATTTTTAATGATGATTTGGGAAACTTGTTCAACATCAACATCAGCTGCAAATAATAATTATTCAATGATTATTTATATATCATGAATATAGGAGCAAAGCCGAACAAACACTTGCACGCCGACCGGCCGCAAGTGCTGCTTTTCGGCCCTGTTCGTTGGCCGATAGTTTTCAAATATCAAACACCGTCATGTACCCGCGCCCGTCGGGCGAAGTGTGGCGTTCGCCTTGGAACCCATGATGTGAACTGGACTTGTTCTCGGAATTTTTGCAATTAGGGTGGGCATATCCTTGATGTCTCCAATGTCCTTCCCAATATTCTTTGTTGTCATTTATCAGTTTTATATTGTTTCGTATTTTTGGGGTAAACGTCGTGGTGAATTTGAATTTTCGTTCCTTGAGCGGTCTGCTTTTCGTGGAGAGGAGAATCAAGAACTCAAGATTCGGCTAAAGAAAGTGAGGCAAGAATTGAAATGGGGAGACCCGGCCTCTGCCCATGCAAAATTAACCGCCGCACTAAAAGATTTTCCGGACAACTTTGTTGCGTGTTTCAAATACGCTGTTTCTTGCGAAAGGATGGGCATGGATGATGACGCTATTGCGTCTTATAATAAAGCCGAAACTCTCATACCCACGCCTTCAACCTCTCTTAGATGTTATGTAGCCAAACAATCTACGCGAGTTAAGAAAAAAGGCCCATCAAGAAGGTCCTCTTCCCCAAGTTTACAATATATTATTTATTAAAAATATCGGCTAATTCAGTGGCGTTTTTCTCCCCCAGCCCCCACACCACCCGGCATGCGGGTCCGCACCGGGCGGTTCACAAAGATATCTGGGCCGTAGCCAGGAAAAAGTGTTAAGAGCGAATCTTATACCAAGATGACGGTTTCCACTCTTTACCCTTCAAGGGCACGTAACCCACGCCGCGCCTGTTCCATATTCCATTGGTCGGATTTATTGGAGCAACAGAGCACATGGTTGCACCGTTGCTCTTCATGTTCGGTCCTTCGGCAGGGTGAGTCCTCCAGCGATTACCTCGGGGTGTCTCGCGGCTCGTTTCCAAACGTCACTCCGTCAGTGACGTATTCCTACACCTACTATGACCTCTGTTGAGTCCTGTTCCATCACTGCCTGTGTTACCACAATCAACGCTGCCATACGGCCGCAAAGTCGAACAGGCCTCCCCGGACTCAGTTTAGTACCCCCTTGAGGGGTGTAAGAACGTAATCTTTCTTTACACAACCGCAGCATTTACCATATCCCTTTGAATCCTGGACTTCGTCATGTTCTGCTGACTCATCCAGAGACTTGGCCTTGTATGCTGTTTCAGTTCGTCGGCTCATAGGTTTGACGTAGAGTGACCACGCCCTCCGGTCTTTCTCGCTGGCGCTCGTGATTCCGCTACGCTTCATCTCCTCCAGACGGAACCTCACGATGCCGCCCTTGCCTTAGGATAGCGCTCATGCTAAACCATTGTTTAATAGGAAGAATTCAGCCACAAAGGGCTTCCCGGTTAAACTTCCGGGTCACCTCATAAGATTACACCCATGCAAGGCGTACACAAATCGCTAAACTATAATTGCCAAAAGCCGCGCCGCTTCGCTCTGCAACTTTTGGCAACCGGTTAGCTCAAATGTTATGCCTTAAAGGAGGTCAAATGAGCACTTTAAAGCTATGGGATATTCACTTGAAATACGATGGACAAATAACGGATGAGTTTATGGATGGTAACCGCAAGTTGGCCGAGAGCATTGCTGAAGAGCCTGGCGTCATCTGGAAAATATGGACCCACGAAGCCGGCACGAACCACTTTGGCTCTACTTACCTATTTAAAAATTTAGAGTACCTTGAAAAATATCGGGAAATGCACATCAAACGGCTTAACGCTATTGGCATCACTGACATCACGGAGCATGTCTTTGACATATTAGAAGACCTTTCACGAATAAATCACGCCCCGTTGGAGACAAAAGAATGAGCATGAAGTCTCTACTCGTTATTCACGCCGTAATATACGCTATGTTTGCCATCGTATTGTTCTTTATTCCAGATACCCTCTGGCCATTGTATGGTGTGAGCGTGAACGATCAATATGCCCGTTTTCTGTCTCAACACAACAGTATCTTCCTTGGTGGAATTGCCATTATAGCGCTATTGTTTAGTCGTACTGAGTCAGATGGTGTCTCTACAAGAATACTTGTTACTGGGTTGCTCTGGACAAATTTGCTCGGCGTTGGAGTTACTTTATATGCTTGTTTAATCGAGGTCTTTATCGGTTTTGGCTGGTCCGATCCAGCGTTCTTTGCGTTGATGGCGGGGTTATGTGTGTGGAGCTTGCGGAAAAAGTAGTAACAGGCATACACTCAGGCACCAAAAAATGCTGCTCGTTCTTCGCTCTTCTTTTTGCTGCCGGTGATGTGAATGTTTACGACATAAAAAAAACTAATATTATGAGAATATTAAGCACTTTTGATCACTTTTGTACAAGTATCCAATCCAAATCAAAGTTGCTCTTCGATTATGAGCTCATAAGTGGTTGGTTCAATATTGTGGGCTGGACAGCATTGTCTGCAACGATAATTGCTTTATCTCAAAGTTCAAAATCGGTCGTTCTATTTTGCGTTGGGGTGTTTTCAGCTATTCTCGTTTTTTTATATGGGTGGAATTTATTTTTTTCTACTTTAGAGAAATTTATCGACTCAGGCGTAAAATTAACCTTTTTTAAAAAATCAATCATTGTCGCAATCAGTGGATTAATCCCCCTATTTTTGGAGTTTTATATCTACAAAACAATAAAACACATTGTACAGCAATATGTATAGTCGGGTAGCCGGGTAATGAATCTTCAGCCACTCATCCCTAATGGTGACAAGCCCCTGGCTTACAAACCACTTGTTGTTCGTTTCGCGTTGCGTGGCAAACGTTTTCGATAAATGCCACGGCCTTTTCCGACCCATTCCCACGGAGGTTAATTCGTCCAACAGGCAACCAAGTCTTATGAGATTTCGAACCCGGGTACGGCATCTGGCCACTGCTTCCAGTAACACATTCTGATGCGCCTCCCTAAAAGTTCACAACACCCTATATTCGAACAATTCCGCACACACCAAACCTCGTAGGATGGGCAAAGCGGAGCGAGCCTATCAGGCGCGTCACTCCCCCTCACACCAGCATATAGCGCCTCCCGCTCCGCAATGCCCTGAGCCCTGTGGGCTTTATCCCCTCCTCTTCGCCGCCATCCTCTCCTGCTCTGCCCTGTAAAACGACACAATCCGATCCACGGCCTGGTATTGACGATCCAGAAGGTCTTCGGTGATGGTGCGAAGGCCCCATTTCTTAAAATCGATCTGAAGGCCGTTTCCACCCGGGGCTTCGGCATCTTCCAGTTCTGAAAAGAACGCTCCCACGGATGTAAGCAAACGGTGTACGTCTTTGATGGCATCGCAGAGTTCAGATATTTCCGACCCTGAAAACATGCGGCGGCCGGGTTGGCTATCCGATGAGATCATGAGGAACTCCCGTTTATTTTTGTGTGTGGAATATCGGTGCACTCAGTGTGCCATGGCGATAAACAGGCAATAGGGAGACACAGGAAACGCGCCGGGTGTAATTAGCCCATAGCCAATCCCCTATCACCCATTACCTAATCTGTAGGGACCTATAACCTAGTACCCACTGTTCATTGGCCATTTGTAACGACGGTTGCGTTGGTGAAAGGGGCGCAAGGTTGCGCGGATAGAGGAAAATACGACTTGAAATGGGGATGTGTGTGGTGTAAAAAATCGTGTAGCCATGACGACCTCCTATCAAGGTTGTTTTGGTCAGGCCTGGCAGGATGTTGGCGCATCCTGTCGGGTCGCATCATGAATTCCAAAAACTTCGCAATAACTAGTTATTACGCTCCACCCTAATGCCATCCCCATGGCGTGTCAATGAGTTTTTTTAGCACTAAATCATGGGGTTATTCATCAATCTTTACTGAATAATTTCCGATAAAGCCTTATTAGCGAACCCCGACAGATCAGCCTTCCCGCAGAACTCCCCAGTATCAGCAGCCAACTGATTGCAAAAGTTCATGGATGTATTTGACGTGAGCCCATCGAAACCAGTCCCGTTATGACCATCCTGACTCTCTCAATATGCCAAAAAGAGCCATGTGTTGGACACGTTCCTATCGAGGGAAGACGGTTTTTTTGAATTGAAAATTGGAGGCTTTGGTCGTATGACTTAAAAGTTAAGTACCCAGGGCAAAGGAGATAACGAGTAAGTGGTTCTGTCATTGCAGGCGGCCCATCGATATTCCATTTATGACCCTCAGGAGCCGAACCCTTCAAAAAAATGTCCCAAAATTACATGCACATATAGAGGGAAGAACAATGAAAAGATACAGAATTTCTTTAAATGGAACGAATTTCCTTTTCAACTTTGAAGAATCGACACCGGAAAAATACGGTTTCTACACGACAAGATGGGTCAAAGCAACTAACGCAAATGAGGCTGAAACACGTGCCATTGGCCTTATTAAACAATGCCCTGATCTAACACAAAGAACGTTGAACCAAAGGGATGACCCTCCAATGATTTACGTAGAGGAAATTGTCCCTGTTGGAATGTTTGAGTATTTGAGGCGAAGTCCTGGACGTGGATACACCTTCTACCCCGAAGACCCCGACGACAATGAAATGGCCTCATAGCAAAGAACACCACGCGAAAAGTCAAACTCAACCCTTTGAAATGTTGAACTTATGGTTCCCAAGCAATAAAGAGGAGCCTTAAAGCAGCCATATCAGGACCAAAAAGCCGGTGCGGTCCGCGCACCTTACCGTTTCCCGTTGTCCCATCGGAAAAATACGGCAAAGATGCCAATATCTATTGAAACGTCTGTGGTTTTACCTTCCCCTCAGCTTGAAGATTTACTGCAGAGCCCCCTCTCCGGCGTCATCGGCCCATTGAGTCAAACCGCTACATCTGCAGCTCTGATACTCTGAACATGAGAGAATGAGACTCGTGAACCATCCAGACTAAAACTCGTTATTCTCCTTCACTTTATCCATTTCAGACAAAAAAAAGACGCAAATCTTGCCTCTTGTTAGTACCTTCCTGTCAGCATTTGCAGGTTGAGCAGGAATTGCGAACAGTTCCTGTTATACTCTCAAACCATTCCCTGAGATAATGCCCATATTAATGGAAAAAAGAGCACTGCCGAAAGACTTATCAGTACAACATTTGGAGTTATACCAAATGGAATACGGAGGTCATCACATGAGAAATATATTCTTTTTCGATTCAATGCTAACCCCTAAGATTATCACCTTTGTTTATTGGCTAATATTATTCTTTGCTGCTATTGCAGGAATTGCCGTAATAAGTGCTGCCTATGATCAAGGAACCTTCGGAATGATGCTGATAGGAATTTGTATAATTATCTTTGGAGCACTGAGTGCACGAATTTGGTGTGAACTGATGATTGTACTTTTCAAAATCCATGAAAACCTTAAAAAGCTTTGCGATAGACAGATATTATAGCGACATATCCGGACCCCCCGGCCCCACAGCACCTGCATCAGAATAAAGCGGCTACGTCCTTGCGTCCCGTCCCGGGCGGCTTATACCAAAATAACCGCACCGTAGCCTGGAAATGAATTCTCACCCACTCGTTTCCAATGGAAGCCAGCCCTTGCCTTGGATTCCACTTGTTGTTCATTGTGCCTTGCGCGGCACCTGATTTCGATAAATGCCGCTGCCACATCGCCTCTCCTGGGCACCGAGAAGGTTGCACTTCACAGAAGAACAAAAAAAGCGCTTCATCCGCGAAGATGAAAAGCGCTTTTTTTAATTCCATATCTTTATGTACGAGCCCTTCGAAAAGGGCCCGTCTTTCATGCGAACGGCTTTTTAACGCTTGCGCCGCTTCTACAGAAGCAGGAAGGCGACCACCGCAACCGTGGGGAAGAAGGCCGCCATGGCGAGTTTGCCGGGGTTAGCGCCATTTTCAATGCTCAAAATGGCCTGACCCGCGGGGTTCGGGGCGTTGGCGATAACGGTCATACCACCACCGGCAACAGCACCTGCCACCACCGCGTACTTAAGCGGGTCGGTGAAGTTGGGTACCAGCGTACTCAGGAAGGTAATGGCCGCGTTGTCGTTAAACGCCGTCAGGACGGTGGCGCAAAGCATCAGGGTGAGTTCACCCAGGTTGCCGAGAACAGGTGCGATCCACCATCCCTGGACGCCACCGTGGATAACCAGGCCGCCGAGGAAGAAACCAACAAGAAGCGCGGGCTTCAGGTCGATGCGGTTCTGGAAGGGCGAGGTGACCTCAAAGCCCAGAAGAGCGTGCGCAGATAAACAGGGCCGGGTAATGGGCGTTGAGAATGGTCCAGACCATAAAGAGGACGTGGACAACAACCACCCAACGGGGGACGGGATCATCACGCTTGTCCCACTCGGGGTCGTAGAAGTTCGCACGCTCGTTGTGGGGCATGAGGCCGGGAATGGTCTTTCGCATCTCGCGGCGCTTGATCTCTTCAAAGCGCTCGTTAAAGGCTTCCCTCACCAGTTCGGGATCGGTGCCCCTGCGCTCAATGCGCTCTGCAAGCTCTTCACGGACGGGTCCGGGTCCTTTCCTTGATCCGGCTGCACGCCTCGTTGAAGGAATCGGTGAACCCAAGCTTGTTGCTGATGATGTGTTCCAGGTCGCTGAACTCCTGCTCAAGGTTTTCACGGGTAAAGTATCTTTTACCGATCTCCTCCTTGAGGCTCGTAAGCTCAAATTTTTCCTGCAGCTTGTTGAACTCTTTTTTGAAAAGCAGGAAGTAGACCACGTTGGAAACCAGAATACCGGTCAGGGCTTTCCATCCGAAATGGGTCAGCATGTGCATCATGCCCCAATCCCAGGGACTGGCGACCATGAGGACCGGAGGCGCCGCAAAATGAGTCAGGGTGCCGCCCACGGAGATGTTCACGAACAGCAGGCCGATGGTGGCATACTTGAACTTCTCGCTGGGGTTCAGATCGTAGATTTACAACAGAACGCCGAGATGGTCATCAGCGGCAGGCTCGGTAATGAAAGAGCCAAGAAGGGGACCGAAGGTGAGGATGGTGAACCACCAGGCGATGAGGGTTCCACCGGCAAGGTTGGCGATCTTCCACATGACTCCTTCGGCCAGCTTCAGGATAGGTCTCGTGGAGGCCAGGGTCATGATGACCACGACGAACATGGGCTCCGTGAAGTTGACCTTGTGACCGAGGTAGTTCAGGAGGGTGTGCCAATCGTAGAACCCGAGAATGGCCACAGCCAGGGCAATGGCCCAGATGCCGAAAATAGCCTCCACTTCACCCAGGAAGTGAAACAGCTCGGCACCATGGCTCACGGAATATTTATCCGCGACGCCGCGCTCAATCTTTTGCGTCGTGTCGTGTTTCCACTTGTGGGCTATGGCGAGAAACTTGTTGGCAACAAAGGTGTGAATGATGGCAAAGAGGAAGATGAGAGTCGCCACCAGGTTAAAGGGTTCCTGGGCCACTCGGTCCTTTAGAATCTCTAAGATTCCAGAGGCATGAGCGTCCCCGTAAGAGTCAAGGGCCCTTGGAAAAACCTCGCCGCTTGATGCGCCATGCCCTCCCCCACTGGCGTAAACCAGCGAGGCCATGGCCACAATTCCAAGCGAAAACAAAACGATACTTAAAAGCTTTCTTTTCTCCATAACATTTACTCCACGACAGACTGCGAAAATATTTCAAAAGAGGAAACAAACCTTAAACACGCCAAAGGACCGATCTCATTGGACCATGACAATCCTCGGCTTCAAAAAGAACATGGAGCGCCTTTATTATTTGCAAAAGACAGTCCATGCGTCTTGAAAATCTATTTCCTGAACCTGTAACACGTCGAGTCATACTGCTCCGGGAACGAGCACAGTGCAGAGTTACCATCACTGTCAGCAACACCTGAAATAGCAGGTGCTGAGGCTCGTGACTTATTGGAACTCTCAAGAATCTTCCAAAAAAGCAAGCCCCTTCCTGAACCTTTTTTCCCGGGCCTTGAAGGGCAAATACGACAAAACCTCCTGATTTCGGGAAGCTCCAAAAAACGCGCCCAAATAAAAACAACGTTTCATGTCCGGATTTTAATGTTCTTTTCCGCCAGCAACAGCACCAAGCGCCGCCAAATCCACGAAAGGGGAAAGAAAAGTCCCGGCCGTTTGCCCAAAAAAATTGGACAGTTCCATCAAAATAATTTATCTCATTCCTACGTATAGAAACACGACAAATATTCCCTTGCAGCCCACATTTCATGCACCATATTCGATTAGCCAGGAGCCGAAAACGCCAAGGCAGGTGCTCCGTCAAAAAGTCCTGGCACGTATTCTCCCTTCCGGCCCGACTGTCATTACAGCTATTAATAAGGATGGAGCAACACCCCGTTGCGGCGTAGTCGGTATCTGCTCTGTTTATTCTGACGTAATGACGGCTTCAGCATCTTACTACCGCCCATAAAGCACAACAGCGACAGTGCCATAGGGAATGCCCGCCCAAACCGTTCGGCAAACGACCTCAAAGCCCTTGCCGGTGGATGCCATGGCCCCATCCTTGCACTGCAAAAGCTCGTATGTTAAGCCGTTCGATGATCACCTGGATTCTTCTTGTCCAGAGGCTATCCCATCATTAAGCATAGGGATCGCCGCACAAAGTCACTCCATACCGGGCGTACGCACCAAAACGCTATCAGGCATCACGTAAGATTCCGCTCGTTTCTCGCCATACGGCGTTGTGATGCCGGTTGTTTTTTCGTCAGTATTATGAAGGATAATTTTAAAATGATTGAAAAGAATAGACGTTGGGTTGGAAGCTTGCAGACGGCCATAAATCAACTCAGCGAACAAGACCGTTTAATGGTTATGCGTGAGGCGGGTGTGGGATGTTCCTCTGACATTCTGGCTTTGTGTGAAAGCGTGTTGAATCATCCTGTGGGTTCTCTTGAGGACCTCGTTACTGGCTGGAACACTGTCAGGGAATCGAAAGATCTCTGGGGAAAGTGGGTCATACATGGTGATTGCATCACGGGGACATTCCATGAATGCGGCTGCCCATTGGTTCGGTCGGGATTTGTTCAGCTTACTCCTGTTCAGTGTTTGTGCTCCAGGGGCATGATTGAAAGGGTTTTCTCACACGCTACACATAAAAAAGCTGACGTCCTCATCAAACAATCCATTGGAAACGGTGATGATGTTTGTGAGTTCACGGTAATGATCCGGGACGATTGAATTGAAGAGTCACATCGTCATGATGAAGGGGACACACTTATACAATAACAGTTGCCAACGCAGTCCAGGGAGGGGTTGATGCCACAAAAACGGTGTCCCCCCCCTTACCAAAATCTGTCTCCCACCGAATAACCCCACAGCTGCCTTACCTTTTTTCCCCGGCAAATAGATCCAAAAGTTTCCGGGCTGCATGGCCGGGAAAAATGTCCCCTTTTTCGACTCCTGCTACGGTCTCGTCCATGAGGGATGCCACCTTTGGGGCATGCCTGAACCGATCCAGAAGACCCTCTTCCACCAGCTCCCAGAACCAGTCCACCTGCTGCGCTTTTCTTCGGTCAAAAAGTGCCCCGGTGGCCTTGTCTGCCTCATACAATCGAAAAAGACTGTCCAACAGAGGCGCCAACCCGTCCCCGTTCAGGGCGCTGGTGGTGAGAACGGGGACTTCTCGATCAAAACGGAACAGGGCCAGGGCGTTTTCATACGCTTTGCGGGCCCTTTCCGCGGGTTCCCGGTTCTCGCCGTCGGCTTTGGTGATGGCCACCACATCGGCCAGCTCCATGATGCCCCGCTTGATTCCCTGGAGCTCGTCACCGGCCCCTGCCAGCATGAGAAGGAGAAAAAAGTCCACCATGCCTTTGACAGCTGTTTCGGACTGCCCCACCCCCACCGTCTCCACGAGAATGACGTCAAATCCGGCCGCCTCACAGGCCACCATGGCCTCCCGGGTCCGTGCGGCCACACCGCCCAGGGTCCCACCCGAAGGAGAGGGGCGCACAAAGGCGTCTGTCCGTCGCGACAGCTCCTCCATGCGGGTCTTGTCCCCCATGATGCTCCCCCGGCTCACGCGGCTGGAAGGATCCACGGCCAGCACGGCCACCCGGTGCCCCCGCTCAACAAGACGAAGTCCGAGCCCCTCGATAAGGGTGGATTTGCCCACACCCGGCACGCCGGTGATCCCCAGGCGCAGGGCATTGCCCCCATGGGGAGCCAGCCCTTGCAGAACCTGGGCAGCCAACCGGAGATGGTCAGGATTTCGGCTTTCAAACAGAGTGATGGTGCGGGCAAGGACACGGCGGTTTCCGGCAAGGACGCCCTGGATGAGATAATCTGGAGGGTGGGAGAAAGAAGACATGGGATAATGAATAGTAAGGGGTTAATGGGGCTAAGGGCTAAGGGCTAAGGGCTAAGGGCTAAGGGCTAAGGGCTAAGGGCTAAGGGCTAAGGGCTAAGGGCTAAGGGCTAAGGGCTAGGGCTGGGGGAGGCCAGGGGAGGCAGGCCCAGGCTAGGGCTGGGGCTGAGGCCCAGGCTAAGGCTAGGGCTGGGCTGGGGCGGCAGGCTAAGGGCTAAGGGCTAAGGGTCACAGTTGATATATGGTGTGTCAAGGACATTCATAACGCCCTTGGCATCATTCAGTTTTTTTACATTGGTAGCTCTTCCATCAGCACATTGAGAATCCGGTTGGCGGATTCGGTGACGCGGGTACCGGGGCCGAAGACGTCTTTGACGCCCATTGTGGATAAAAGATCGTAATCCGACGGCGGGATGATGCCGCCCACGAAAACGACGATATCGTCGGCGTCATGATCGGCAAGGTGACGGATCAGCTCCGGGATAAGGATGTTGTGCCCGGCAGCCAGGGAGGAGACGCCGATGGCGTGGACATCATTTTCCACGGCCATTTTCGCTGCCTCCTCCGGGGTCTGGAACATGGGGGAGAGGTCCACGTCAAAGCCGAAATCGGCATACGCAGTGGCGATGACTTTGATACCCCGATCGTGGCCGTCCTGGCCCATCTTGGTGAGAAGGATCCGCGGGCGGCGCCCGTTACGCTCGGCAAAGGTATCTGTGCGGTTCCGCAGGGTCGCCATGGTCCCGTTGTCGCCCATCTCACCGGCGTAGACACCGGAGATGCACCGGGTGGTGGCGGTAAAGCGTCCAAAAACCTTCTCCATGGCTTCGGAGACCTCCCCCACGGTGGCCCTGGCGCGCATGGCAGGGATCACCACCTCCAAAAGATTGCCATCCCCTTCAGCGCAGCGGGTGATGGCCGCAAGGCATCGGTCCACCTCGGCTGCATCCCGGCTTCGTCGGCGAGGTCTTCCCGGATGGCAGCGGGCACGTCCAGAACCTCCATCTCCTCTTCCTCCTCCACCTGGTACCGGTTGACTCCAACGATGACATCCAGCCCCTGGTCGATGCGCGCCTGACGCCGGGCAGCGGCCTCCTCAATGCGCATCTTGGGCATGCCTGATTCAATGGCACGGGCCATACCGCCCAGGGCCTCCACCTCGGCCAGGACACCACGCACCTTGTCAACAATCTCACGGGTCAGGGACTCCACGTAGTACGAGCCTCCCAGGGGATCCACCACGCCACACACCCCGCTCTCCTCCTGCACCACGATCTGCGTATTCCTCGCCACCCGTGCGGAGAGCTCCGTGGGAAGCCCCACGGCTTCGTCAAAGGCGTTGGTGTGAAGGGACTGAGTACCACCCAGCACGGCGGACATGCACTCCAGGGTGGTACGGATGATATTGGTGTAGGGGTCCTGACGCGTAAGGCTCCACCCGGAGGTCTGGCAATGGGTACGCAGCATGGAAGACCGGGGGTCCTTGGGATTGAACCGGGCCATGATCTCCGCCCACAGAAACCGGGCTGCCCGGAGCATGGCGATCTCCATGAAAAAGTTCATGCCGATGCCGAAGAAAAAGGAGAGGCGCGGGGCAAAGGCATCCACATCCAGGCCCGCGTCAAGGGCGGCCTTGACGTACTCCAGGCCGTCGGCAAGGGTAAAGGCGCACTGAAGCACCGAGTCGGCCCCGGCCTCCATCATGTGATACCCGCTGATGCTCACCGTGTTGTACCGGGGCATCTCCCTGGAGCAAAACCCGATGATGTCCGAAACGATGCGCATGGATGGGGTCGGGGGATAGATGTAGGTGTTGCGGGTGAGGTACTCTTTTAAGATGTCGTTCTGGATGGTGCCGGTGAGTTTGTCGTGGGGCACGCCCTGCTCTTCCGCGGCCACGATGTACCGCGCCGTTCATGGTCATGGAAACACTCATGGCGTCCAGGGGAATCCCGTCGAAAAGGACCTTCATGTCCTCCACGGAATCCACGGCCACGCCTGCCTTGCCCACGTCCCCGGACACCCTGGGATGATCCGAGTCGTAGCCCCGGTGGGTGGCAAGGTCAAAGGCAACGGAAAGCCCCTTCTGCCCTGCCGCCAGATTGCGCCGGTAAAAAGCGTTGGACTCTTTGGCTGTGGAAAAGCCCGCGTACTGGCGAATGGTCCAGGGGCGCCCGGCGTACATGGTGGCCTTGGGCCCCCGTACATAGGGAGACAGCCCCGGCATGGCACCGGCCCACTCCAGGCCCTTCAGGTCGTCTTCCGTGTAAAGGGGCTTGATGGAGATCCCCTCGGGCGTGGCCCGGGTCAGCTCTTCAAGTGCCCTGCCCCGAAGTTCCTTTTCTGCAAGCTTCCGCCACATCTCAAGCCCTTTGCCACTGCCCATGACGAGTCTCCTTATGGATGATAAACCACCGAAGAAAACCACAATCGGATCAACCTCCGCGCTACACAAACAAAGTAACCCCTATTCCCTATTCCCTATTCCCTATTCCCTGTCCCCTTTTTCCTATCCCCTGTTTTTCCTATGACCTTATTTTCCTGTTTTATCTTTCACACAACTCCACCAGCACCCCTTGGGTCTCTTTCGGATGGATAAAGGCAATGCGCGCCCCCCCGGCACCCATACGGGGCGTCTCGTCAATGAGACGAATCCCCTTTGCCTTAAGCTCAGCCAGGGCCTCGTCGATGTCTGCAACCCGAAAGGCAATGTGGTGCACCCCTTCGCCTTTTTTTGCAAGGTATCGTCCTACAGGGCTGTCCGGCTCCATGGCCTCCAGGAGCTCCACTTCGCTCTCCCCAACCGGAAAAAAAGCGGTGGTCACCTTCTGCTCGGATACGGTCTCCGTGCCGTCGAAAGACAGCCCAAGAACCTCTTCCCAGAAGCGTCGCCCGGCGTCGATACCGTGCACCGCCACACCGATGTGATCAACGTGAAGCACCTTCATGGAGGCCTCCTCTCTGCATGATAAAGACACATTAGCCCGAATATTTCACAAGAAAACGACTATATAAATTCAATGAAAGGTCATTGCCGGTGGTTATCAGAGCATTGAGGTAAACCACTACATCTGAAGCTCTGATGCCTTGAGTATCGGTGCACTCGCCTCGTGAAATATCCGGGTTAGGAAAGGCTACGTATGAATTGTCTCCGGTTGAATCGCGCTCTCGGGCAAACGCACAGGACGCAGGAGGAATATCGCAAGAAGAAACGAAGTTTAAGGGCCTGAACGATCGCTCAGTCTGGTAAGAAATACCACGCGGCTTTTTTGGTTGTCAAGGGGATTTGAGAGAGAACCTCGATAGGAAATGCAACGACGGGACCAGCAAAAAAACGCAACCATTCCGTTGTGCCTTCTGTGGTTTAAGTGGGTGGATAAAGCAGGCCTCCGGCGGCGAGGTGAGACACCTCGAAAGCTGATTGCCTTTGCCTCGGGCTTCGCCCTTCACAAACACTCATGGTTTGTACGGACTGGCTCACAAGCGTCGACCTAACGGGATACGTTGTCGCCACTTGTCCATTGTGGATCTGGTCACACGCCTCCGACCGGTCACGTCGTTGTAAAAAGGCTCTGCAAAAACGTTGCTCCAACAGGATCGCCCAAGGCAAAGGTATGGTGAACAGGTACAAAAAAAGCCGCACAAAAATGTGCGGCAACGTGTTTCAAGCCATTTGACGGAAATCGGCACAACCAGAGAATTACCCCGGAATCACCTCTTCCGGGTCCGAGATCCTGAAGGAGACCTCCACCCGATCCATGCCTGCCTCTTCTTCGCGGGTGCGGATGGAAAGGGCATCCGAGGCCATGCCTGCGTCCAGGAACTCCCGGGCCACATTGGCGGCCCGCTCGGCGCTCAGGGCAAACCGGGCGTTGGCCCCTTCGGCATCTGTGAACCCCGTCACCACCACCACGGGCCGATAGGGTTTCAGCACTGTGGCTACGCGCTGAAGGGTGTCCCTGTACTCGCCGGAAACCCGGCTCCCGTTGGCGGAAAAAAACACGGGCAGATCCAGGTGGACCACCAGTTCGGAGGTGGTCTTGTCCAGAGAGAGCCAAGAGGCCACATCGCTTTTTTTGATTTGGGAGGCAAGGTCGGCGTGGAGGGCGCGCCGCTTTTTCTTCACGGAGAAATCGGGGTCGGAAATCAGCCCTTCTTCTTCCAGAACCACGGCCATGGTGCCCTTGAGCCAGACCGGTATCTCACCGCCCCCGGCTTCGGCCATCACCTTGACCATATCGGAAAACTCACGCTTGTGGTTGAGGAGGACCTCCTCCAGGTGGGCAATCTCCCGGTGGACCCTGCGGGTGTCCCGGCCTTCCACGGCAAGCACCACAAGGCGCTCCTTGGCGTCGAGGAGACGTGAAGAGACCTCTTCAACGGCCTTGGCCACCACAGCGATGGCCTCGGCATCGGGTTTCAGCCCGTCGGGACCGTAGCCGTTGACGCCGTCGGCCCCGGCCGCCGTACACGCGAACCCCAACACGACCAGCGCACACACGGCGCCTCGTATCTTTGACATCACCATTCGTCCCATAACCTTCCCTGGTCATTCAACGGTGTACCCGGTGCTTTCGCACCGCAATCCGGCCCGGCGCATCCGTGCGTCCGGGGTCTTCCATGGCCCTGAAAAAGGCCTCGGCACCGGGCTGCCTTTTCTGCGGCAGCCGGGTACCTGTCTCATATATCGCCGGATCTCGGCAAACCTGAAGCCGGGGAATAAAAAAACATCGAATCAGGCAGGGGGTGGTGTGGATTTGCGGGCCACAAAGCCCTGGGTATTGAGCCCGGTGGCGGACGAGGTCCCCGCCTTCTGGGCCAGGTAGGCGGCCCCCAGGGTCTTGATATGACCGGCCACGCTGTCGAAGTAATTGTAGTGGGCCTGCTCCTCGTCGATGATATCATCGAAAATCTTGGCGCTCAGGCTGTCTCCACAGGCCAGGCACAACGCAAGGAATTCATTGTAATCGGCCAGGGTGCCATCTTCCAGTTCCGTATCAAACCCAAAGATGACGGACACCTCCTGCCCCCGTTCCACGGCATCGGCAGGTTCGGTGATGGGTTCCCCCCCCAGCTCCTTGACGCGCTCGGCGAACATCTCGGCGTGGCGCATCTCGTCAATGGCGATGAGCTTCATCTGGGCTGCCAGCTCCCCGAAATCCATGTCGTCCAGGGCATAGTGCTGATTCATGTATTGGCCGATGGCGTGAAGTTCCATGGCCCTGGCCTTGTTCAACACCTCAATCACCTTTGCCTTCTTCTCTTCCCGTGAAGTCTGTGTCATGGGTCTGCACCTTTTTATTAGGGGTTGTGGAAAAAAGCACACGCGCAAGGGCATGGGGCAAGGCATGGTCAAGGAAACATCATCAACCGTGATGCTCTCGCGCTTTCGTACGGTCTGCGGGTAAATCAACAACAAAGGTCGGGTCGGTGAGGCATGAACCCGTGGGCCCGGTGAGGGCCGGAGATGAAGGGACAAGAAGCGCCCCTTTCTCCTGGTTCGTGTCTACAAGAATAAAAACCTTGCCTTCCCAAGTCAACCCCCGCTGTGATATTGGAAGGATCCCGAGACCACAACACCTTCCCGCAAAAAGGGTCATGAATCCCACGCATTGCGGGTTACACCGGAAGGAGTGCCCATCATGGAAGCCTTTGTCTCAACCCATGCGAGCCGTTATCTCGCCCATCTTCGCAACCTGGCGGCCCTTCCGTCGGTCTTTACCCGGCCCCGGGACGTGGAAAAAGCCATGGGGTACTGCAAAAAAGTCCTTGTGTCGGCCCTCCCGGATTACACCGTCATAGAAGACGAGGGACAAAATCTCATTGCCCTGCCCGGCAGCATCGACCTCAAAAAAAAACTTGTGTACCTAAGCGCCCATGTGGACACCGTGGACGCAGATCACACCGAATGGGACGCCCCCTTCTCGCCCTTTGTGCCCTATGAAGACGACCACGAGATCGTGGGCCGCGGGGTCTCGGACTGTAAGGCCGGGGTGGCCTTCCAGCTCTTCCTGGCAGAACTGGCAGGAAAGGGGCTCCTCCACCTTGAGAATCTCATCCTCACCATCACCTTTAAAGAAGAAGGCGCAGGGCACAAAAGCGCCGTCCACATGGGCAGGGCCCTGGGAAAAAGCCTTCCCGTCAGCCAAGACGAGACCCTGCTCCTGGTCCTTGAAAACACGGTGACCGCAGGCGCCTCACCCAGCCTGGGCCTCTACACGGCAGAACGGAGCAACTTTGTCATCGACGTCACCGGGCCCCTTGCCGAGCTGAGGCGCATCCTTTCCGGCCTTGCCGCCTGGAACCCTGTCTGCATCTATCCCGAAGCATCCCTGGACGCCTGGGCCGAGGTCCTCACACAAAAAGGGGGCCACGTCTGCTCCGTACCCCGGGACCAGAACATGCTCACCGAAATCATCCTCAACGCCAAGGACTCGGACCTGCTCTGCGCCGGAGCCCCGGACAGCTTCGGGGTCATCCCCACGGAGATCAAGCGAGGGCACGCCCCGGTACCCACGGCCCACACCCTGGTCCTGAGCAACCGCACCTTTGACAGTCTGGACACCGTCCGAAGGCAACTCACAGGAATCCATTACCGGGAGCTCAAAGACTTTTCCATCTCCCCGGGCATGGACATGCGGAACCGGTGGCCGGGATCCACATTCCAGCGAGCCGTGGAGGCCATGGGGCCCCAGCCCCTTGAGATCACCCTGGACCACAACACCGGGATCTCGGATGCCTCCACCATCGTCAACACCATGGCCCCGTCCCTCAGGGACCGCTTTTTCCCCGTGGTCGCAGGCCCGGGAACCCGGTCCCAGCGCCGGGTGTCGCCCCAGCGCCTTACCCATGGGAAAAATGAAACATTCGACAAACAAACCGGCATCCGGGCCACGGCAACCCTCTTCAACCTCCTCAGGGAGCTGGGTGTGGTCGATAAGAGCCGGACTTGAGCCCCCCTGCTCCCTGACAAGGCACACCTAAATTGAGATAAACGCGACTGAACCGTTCTCCTGTGTGAGCGGATGTGGTACATTTATAAAATGTCATTCACACCGTTTATGGTAACGTAAGATACACTGTCGAGGCTTGTATGGCTCCTGTGCGTTATGCAGCGTTTTTGTCCATCCTGTTGTTTTTCTTTTCCGTCCCCTCCCCTTCCGCAACAACAGTCATTCCCGTCAGCCTGACCCAACTGACGCAAAAGGTCGACACCATCGTTGCAGGTGTCGTTCGGGATACCCATGCGTACTGGGACGAGGGCCGCATCTACACGGATGTGACCCTTGAGACCATGGAGTTTCTCAAACACCCCACGGCCCAGCGCCCCGAGACTATTGTGGTGCGTACCATGGGCGGCCAGATAGGCGACATGCGCATGGAGGTCCACGGCGTGCCGGACCTCCATGTCGATGAAGAGGTGGTCCTCTTTCTCCGGCAACACGAAGAGGATTACACCATCTACGGGCTCTACTACGGCCTCTGCCGCATTGAAACCGACCCGGACGACGCCTCCCAGAGAGTCACCGGCCCCGTATTCCGGGCCAGGACCACGCAAAGCGCGGAGACCAAGGCCCTCAGCCTCAACCCCCTGCCCCCCAACGGCGAGGCCCTGGACCTGTTTTTCCAACGTGTCCGGGACCTTCTTCCGCCCGCCGATGAAACGCGACAACCATAGGCTTTTTTACATGAAATCAACCCTGTCGAAACTTTTTTTATCCGGCCTGTTGCTTCTCCTTTTGCCCGGCCCCCTCTTTGCCTGGTGCTGGATTCGGGACACGGGCAGCACCAATCAGGGGTGCGGGGCACTGCTCTACGTCGAAAGATGCTGCGACGGCAACCTGCGCAGATGGTCCGGCGGCACCATGGGCTATGCCATCTCCAACACCACACCGGCAGGCCTCATTCCCTCTCTGCAAGCCGGCGTCAACACGTGGAATGCCATTGAGATGAGCACCTTCGCCTTTGTATACCAGGGCTCCTCAACCCTCACGACCGTATCCAGGGACGGCACCAACCTCATCAGCATCGACCCCCAGTTTGCCACCCGCAACGGCCGGGTCGGTGAAGGGATCCTTGCCATCAGCACCACCTGGACCCTGGGAGTGGGCGGTTCCTACAGGGCCGTTGAATCGGACATCGCCTTCAATGGGGAGGAGTACACCTGGGGAGACGGCAGCGGCGGCACCATCGACACCGCTGCAGTGGTGGCCCATGAAAGCGGTCACAGCGCTGGGCTCAGCCACGCCGGGGCCCAGTGCCAGAGCGCTGGTTCCGAAGGATGCGGTGCCAACTTTGAAGAGGCGACCATGTACTGGAACTACTCGGCAGGGGCCATTGGCTTCCGGGACAAAGGCAGCCTGGAGCTTGACGATATTGCCGCCCTGGTTCACGGGTATCCCAGGAGCACCCTGACCGTGAGGGTGGAAAACAGCATCGGTCAGCCCATTGTGGGTGTCACCGTGGACCTTCTGGATGCGGCCGCTCCCGTGGACGGACAAGACAGCCTCCAGGGGGGGCGGGTGTACGGAGACGTCACCAACAACGCGGTCCTTGCCGGGGATAAAGTCCGAAGCGACAGTTATTTGAACCAGACACCCTTTGACACCACCAATGCCTCAGGGCTCACCAACGCCATCCACCCCACCCGCCGCTCCATTCAACTGCGAGCATCCATTGCTGCCTTCAGCCACACCGTCTCCCACACCGTGGCGGACGGAACATCGACCTTCACCCTCACCATGCCCGAAGCCATCGGTGACCTGGTGGCCCCGCTGCTTACCGTCACCAGCCATTCAACAGGTGACTTTGTCAGGACCGACACCATCACCCTCACCGGCACCGCTTCGGACGCCGGACGGGGCGACTCCGGCGTCCAGCAGGTGACGGTTAACGGGGTGCCTGCCGTCGGCGGTTCCGCCCTGGGCAGCGCAACCGCGTCCTGGTCGTCTGACCTCACCCTCTCCCCGGGCACCAACACCGTCACGGTGAAGGCAACGGACAACGCCGACGCCGGCAACACAGCCACCCAGGTTATAGACATCATCTTCGATGTGGTGCCGCCCACGGTCTCCCAGACCTATCCCTCGTCCGGCACGTCGGGGATCGGCGTCAACAGCACAGTCTCCGTCCTCTTTGACGAGCCCATGGACCCGGCCAGCATCACCACTGCCACCTTCACCAGCGCCCAGGGCCTTTCTGGGACCGTCACCTATGACGCGGCCAGTCGCACCGCCTCCTTTACCCCGGCGTCCCCCCTTGCCTACCAGACCTCCTACACCTTCACCCTCACCACGGACGTGCGGGATGCCGCCGGCAATGCCCTGGATTCACCCGTCACCTGGAGTTTCACCACCCAGTCAGCACCCTCGTCATCCGGAGGGGGCGGTGGCGGCGGATGCTTTATCCGGTCCCTGGACTAAAAGGAGGGGCACCCCCAAATATAAACGGCCCATGCGCGTCCACATCGGCCGTTTTGCATTTCGTGTTTGCTAAGGGGTTGATCAGATCTGACCGGACTCCTTCAGGGCAAAGGTGACCAGCTTCTGGGTCATCTTCTCTTTGAAGTCCCCGGGACGGTCAAGCTGCATCCGCTTGAGGTACGGCTTGGCTTCGTCGGGAACAGAAGAGATCATCTGCTTGGCAAGCCCCATGATGGTCTTGATCTTCTGCTTGTCCATCTTGGCCTTGAACTCCCTCAGGGAACGGCCGAGGACCAGCTCCTCCTTGGTGAACTCGCACCCGAAGGGGAAGGTGTCGAAGTACTTCTTGCCCATGGCCCGGAAGGGTTGCAGTTTCTTGGCGATGACCTCGGGGTAGTTGTTGCGATACTCGGCCGGGATCTCGTAGTCGGGGGGCAGCTTCTTGGCCTTTTTCGCTTTTTCAAGCAGCTCGCCCTGGAACCGGGAGTCCGCCACGTTGATGAGGGCCGCCACCACCTCGTGGTCCACCTTGCCGCGCAGGTCGGCGATGCCGTACTCGGTCACCACGATGTCCTTGAGGTGCCTGGGCACGGTGGTGTACCCGTAGTTGAAGACCACGTTGGACTTCGGACCGTTTGCCGTCTCCTTCACCGCACGGATCATCATGATCAGCCGGGCGTCGTCAATGGCGTGGGCCATGGAGACAAAGTTGTACTGCCCGCCCACCCCGCTGATGACGGTGCCGTTTTCAAGGGCATCGGAGGCGATGTTGCCCACAACGGAGACAATCATCCCGGCGTTGACGAAACGTGCGTCCTTTCTCTGGAGGGTCCGGAGCTTTTCGTCACCGTAGAGCTGGTTGAGAACGGCCACCCCGGTCATCTCAAAGAGCTTGCGCTCGTCATCGCTCATGTTCCGCAAGGTGTCGTAGAACTGATTGGGCCCGATGAAAAAGCCCCCATGGGCGATGACGCCGTTGAGAAGGCTCTCTCCGATGCAGTTGTCCAGGATGGCGTCCAGGTTGGCCCCGTCCCGGAAGTCCGTGGAGTAACGGGCTTCGCCGTTGACAATGGCGTAATCGTCCCAGGTCAGGCCCGGCTTGAACACCCCGAAGTGCTGGAGGCTCTCAAAGTCGGCCTGTTTCATGATGGGCTGAAAGGCATCTTGGGAGAGCAGGGCCTTTACAGAGTCCCGGGTCAGGGTCTCAGAGAGGGCCCCTTCGTTGATAAGGCGCTGGATCTCCAGATTCCCGTAAACCCGCCGCTTGATAACCCCGCCCTTGTACAGCTCGATAAAGGCGTCCACCAGCATTTCCGTGGTGCCGTACAGGCCCTCTTCAAAAGGCTCCCGGCCCCCGATGTGATCCACGAGGGTGCCGTACCTGGCGTTGATGCCCAAGTCTTCCAGCACCTTCTTGTAATCCGCGTTGGCCGTGTTTCGCATGATCAGGGCCGAGGCAATGGCGTCGCCCAGGGACCCGATGCCGATCTGCAGGGACCCGCCGTCCTTGACCAGAGAGCTGACGTGGAGGCCGATCATGTGGTCGGCCGTATTCACCGGCGCCTTGGGCACGGAGAAAAGCGGGGTTTCGTACTCGGGGTTGTCCAGGATGATGGTCGCCGGGTCACTCCTCCCACCACGGCGTCGCCGTACATGAAGGGCAGCGAGTTGTTGACGTGCCCCACGTGAAGGAACTTCTTCCCGGCGGCCTTGGCTTCCGGGATAAACTTTTTGATATCAAGGGAAAGGTCTGCGTTGCAGCTGTCGCTGTAGCACACCTTGCCGTCGATCTCTTTTTTGGCCACGGCATGGCAGTAGAGAACGTTGCAGTCCTCGTTCATGATATCGCGACCCACGTGGGTATAGTTGGAGCTGTAGTGATTCTGCTGAGCCATGGGATCGTTCTTGACGGATCCGGCCTTGTAGTAGAACTCCTTCATCTTCACGTTGGGGGGCAGAGCCCCTTTTCGGAGGTCCAGCATGTAATCAAAATCGGGGATATCTTTCCAGACACGATCCCGGAGGGGCTGCAGCATGCGCCTCTCCAGATCATTCGACCAGGTGGGCTTCTCAAGGGAAAGGGCCGTGATGATCGTCAACTCGATGGTCGGATCGCTTTTGGCCCTGCGGTAGATTTCGTTGGCAATCTGATAGGATTTGCCTAAGGCAATGGGCATGCCGAAGGCTATCTCGATCAAAAAACGAGTCTCCGCAACGACATGGTCGACAACCTCGGTGACATCTGTGCGTAATACGTCGGTCCATTATGCTCAATCACAACAATACCTCCCTGCAGATCAACCTGATTTATATCCAAACGGATGCGTCGAGCAAACGCACTCCCGCTCTCCCTCACAAGCCGTATGCAGCAAGGCACTGAACCGGTATTCATTGTTTGACCGCAATGAGCCGCCATCAAGAAAAAAACGATCCACCACCTTTGCCACACTATTCCCACGGCCCCGCATCGGGGGATCCAAGATCCGCAAGCGCCCTCTGCGTGCTGCCGGGTCCGGGACCACAACGGAATACGCTGCGGTGGGAACCCCACACACGGGCTTGATACAAAGCCGTACGCCAGAATAGACATAGCCTACAAACATAGTCACAGCGTGTCAACACTGTTCGCTTTCACTATACAAATATGCTGAGGTTTACATAAGCCAACAGGAAACACCTTAGTTCCCCATGAGATCACCGGCTCCCCTGAAGGCATAACAGGCGATTTACATGGCACAATTCACGGGTCAGGCGGAGCGGTGGGAATTCATCACCCGGCGATACACGTCGACGGTCTCTTCGGCCGTCCGCCTCCAGACAAACCGGCTGTGGACCCTGTCCTCCCCTTTGCGAGCAAGGGCTGCGGCCGCATCCCCATCAGCCAGAAGCGCCTTCAAGCCATCCTTCAGGGCCGTTACATCACCGGCCGGGACAATGCGCGCCGCATCCCCCGCCACCTCGGGCAAGGCACCTCCGTCCGTGCAGACCACGGGCACGCCGCAGGCCATGGCCTCGCCAACGGGAAGGCCGAACCCCTCGTACAGGGAGGGAACCGCCGCCACAGACGCCCGGGCATACTCTTCCACCAGGCGCCGATCCGAAACCCTGCCGGTGAACTCCACCACCCCGGAAAGCCCCAGGGACGACACCAGACGCTGCACAATACCGCCCTCCTTGGGCTGACCAATAACCGTGAGCTTCACATCGCCCTCGTCCTTCATGGCGGCCACCGCGTGCATCAGATAGTAGAGGCCCTTCAAGGGGCTGTCCGCGCTGTTGGTCACGATGATCCTGCGGGGGTCTTTGGGAATCTCCGGCAAAGGATAAAAACGGGCTGTGTCGATGCCTATGGGGATGACGTGCAGCTTGCTCGGAGAGACGCCAAAATCTGCCGCGATATCCGTTTTCGATACCTGGGAAACGGTGATGACGGCAGGGAGCTTTCGCGCCACACGTTTCTGCATGCCGATAAACGAGTACCAGCGCATGGCCCGTGCCCGCTTCCACAGATTCCGGGTGCTCATCACGGCGATGTCCCGGTCCCGGGTCATGGGGTGATGGATGGTGGCGACCGTGGGGATCTTCCGGCTCACCGAAAGAAGCCCCCAGGAGAGGGACTGGTTGTCATGGATAATGTCGAACCGGTGGCCCTCGGACTCAAAAAACCGCCGGGCGCGCACCCCGAAAGAGAAGGGCTCGGGGTAGCCAAGGGTGGAGTTGAGCCACCATTCGGTAAACTTGAGGGGATCCTTCAACTGGCTGTAGCCTGCCCCATTCTCCATGGTCTCGGGGCTGTAGAGATCCAAACCCGGCAACACAGTAAGGCCGATGTCCTCGTCAAGGATGGGAGCAGGCTCCCCGGAAAGAACGTGGACCCGATGTCCCAGATCGGCCAGGGCCCTTGCCAGATGGCGAATGTACACCCCCTGGCCACCGCAATACGGGTTGCTCCGGTAACTCACCAGACAGATGCGCAACGAAGGCTGTGAATCACTCATCGCAGGGACCTCCTTTCAAGGCCCGGCACCCGGTGGGGCTTTCTCCCTTCGATCACATACTCCCAGATATAAAGAAAAAGTCCCGCCACATACCCCAAACCGGGGAGCAGCAGGACAATGGCAACTTCAAAATAATTCCGACACCACGCCTTAAACTCTTTCATCACATGTCACCTGATCCATCGTCACTGTTAAACACATCTTTTCCTTTCCGGAAGCCCGGACAAAAACCAACCTAACGCACAGTGAACCGCCTTGAAACCCTTATTTCAAGGCAACGCATCACGTCAGGAGCCCTGCTCCGACGGTTACGTCACCCCCATCCTCCTTGTCCCGGGACGCCGCCTGTGAGAAAATGAAGGCCACATGTTTCAGCCACAGCCTGTCCCGTCAACCTAACCGCACCGGAGTTCCCATGGTTATCACCGCCAACCCGTTTATCGATGCAACGCGTATCCACCATCTCAACAATCGACGTCCGACCAGGGGCCGCTACGTTCTCTACCTTATGCAGCAGAGCCAGCGCACCCGGTTCAACCACGCCCTGGAATACGCTGTACAACGGGCCAACGACGAGAGCCTTCCCCTGCTCACGGTCACAGGCCTCATGGAGGGCTACCCCGAGGCCACCTGGCGCCACTACCACTTCATGATGGAAGGGCTCTGCGACGCCCAAAAAAACCTGAAAGCACGAGACATCGGGTTCTGCATCCTCCCCGGGGTTCCGGCCGATGTTGCCCTTGGGCTCTCGGGTGACGCAGCCCTTATCGTCTGCGACCGGGGCTACCTCAGACACCAGCGCAGCTGGAGAATCAAAATTTCCGCCATGTCACCGTGCCCGGTGGTGGAGGTGGAATCCGACGCCGTGGTGCCGGTTGAGTGTGCATCCACCAAGCGGGAATACGCCGCCCGCACCATCCGGCCCAAAATCGAGAGGCTCCTGGATCGCTACCTGGTAGGGCTCGCCCCCACGCCTGTAAAGGTCCCCTTTCCTACTGCCCTCCTTCCCAAAGGCGCTATCGATCCAAGCAAGGGGGTACCGGACCATTTCAACGTGGACCGAAGCGTGGCGCCTGTCAGCCGGTTCAAAGGCGGGGAAGACGAAGCCCAAAAAAAACTGGCCCACTTTGTGTCGGAGACCCTTCCCCGCTACGCGTCCCTGCGAAACAAACCCGAGGAAAACGCCATCTCCGAGATCTCCCCCTACCTCCACTTTGGGCAGCTCTCCCCCCTGGAAGCGGCCCTTGCCGCAAGCCACGGGGGAACATCCTGCCCCGAGGACGTGGCCGTTTTCCTGGAAGAGCTCATCGTCCGCCGGGAGCTGGCCATCAACTACGCCTGGTTCGAACCCGACTACGACACCTTCGAGGCTGCAGCCCCTGCCTGGGCGCAGGAAACCCTTGCCGCCCGGGGTATGCAAAAGAACCTCTACACACAAGAGGAACTCACGGCCTGCAAGACCCACGACCCCTACTGGAACGCAGCCATGGCCGAAATGGTCCACACCGGGTTCATGCACAACTACATGCGAATGTACTGGGGGAAAAAAATACTGGAATGGTCACACGATGCCAAAGAAGCCTTTGAAACAGCCCTCTACCTCAACAACCGCTACTTTCTGGACGGACGGGACCCCAACTCCTATGCCGGAGTGGGCTGGACATTCGGCCTCCACGACCGCGCCTGGCCACAGCAGCCGGGCTTCGGCAAAGTGCGCTCCATGAAGGCATCCGGCCTGAAACGGAAATGCAATATTGAAGGGTATGTAAAACGGGTGGAGGAGTTGGTTAACAAAGAGGGTAAAAAAAAGCCTTCGGCGGCGAGGGTGGCGAGGCCACAATAGCGAAAACACCTCGAAAGCATATTGGCCTTCGGCTCGGACCTCGCCCGATATAAAACTGACGGCTTATGCGGGATGGAGGCAGATCCTCCGAAAAGCATTCCCAGGCGGAGCCTGGGAATGAAGCGCACCCCGCTAACAGGCTCTTCCCTTCGTTCCTCAGGGACGTCACATGTGCTGACGGGCTGCGCCCGAAATCAACGATGTGGGGTATTATACCCTACTTATTTGCTTCGCTCCCAGGCTCTGCCTGGGAGTGTGCATAGCAAGGCTCCGCCTTGCCGATATCAAAGGCCGTACATGGTTCACGCACAGGCATTGGCATTACCCAACATGGAGGCAGAGCCTCCGAAACGCGTTCCCAGGCGGAGCCTGGGAACGAAGCGTAAAACCGGTCGCATGATGGCTGCATTCATGCATTGGCCATGGGGTTTCAAGGTGCCCCCACCTTGCCGCCCAGCTCGCGGTATCGGGGGCAGGTCACCAGGTGATCGTTGACCATGCCCACGGCCTGCATAAAGGCGTAGCAGATGGTGGAACCCACAAAGGTGAACCCCAGTTTTTTAAGGGCTTTGCTCATGGCATCGGACTCCGGGGTGCTGGGGGGCACATCTCCCATGGTTCGAAAACCGTTGTCCAGGGTCTCGCCGCCGGTGAATCCCCAGAGAAGCTCGGAGAAGGCCCCCGGGGATTCTTCCAGGGCGAGGAAGGCCTTGGCGTTTTTCACCGCGCCCCTCACCTTCAGCTTGTTCCGAATGATCCCGGGATCGGCCAGGAGCGCCTCGACCTTGGCCTCGTCGTAGAGGGCGATCTTCTCCGGGGCAAGCCCGTCCATCACCTCCATGTAGTGCGCCCGCTTTTTGAGCACCGTGATCCATGAGAGCCCGGCCTGAAACCCTTCAAGCAAAAGCATGGCAAAAAGTTTTCTGCTGTCGTGCTCTGGCACGCCCCACTCGTCGTCGTGATAGGCCACGTAAATAGGGCTGTCCCCGCACCAGGGGCATCGTTCGTCTGTCATCAACTATCCTTCCTTAAACGTTTCATGTTGCCAGGATTATCCCAACGCCTCCACCAGCAGTGGAAACAATTTTCTATTGGCTGTGGGGAAGGCAAGGCGATCCAGGTCCTCCGTCGTAATCCAGTCTACGGGCTGCCCCTTTTTCGACGTTGGGGAACCGCCGCCAACCTCTGCCAGATAGAGATAAAGCTGCACCCGAAAATGCGAATAGGCGTGGGTCACGCTTCCCACCAGTTTTCCCACAGTCGGAACCACCCCCAGCTCATCCATGAGGCATCGCCCCAGGGCATCTTCGTGGGTTTCCCCTGTCAGGACCCGCCCTCCGGGGAACTCCCACATCCCGGCAAGATGGCCTTTGGCCGGGCGCTTCTGCACCAGGATTTTTCCGTCCTTCACCACCACGGCCAGGGCCACAGGGTAAAGAGGGACCGCCTTTTTGGCTCCCTTGACGGGAAAAGCCTCCTGCCTACTCAACGCCCGTGCTTTGCAACCGGACTTCAAAGGGCACCGGGAGCAATCGGGTCGCCTGGGCGTGCAGACCGTGGCCCCGAGCTCCATCATGGCCTGGTTGAAATCACCGGGCCGCGTTTCCGACACAGCCGAGTCCACCGCATCCTGAATGGCCCGTTTCACACCTGCGGATGTCACCACCCCATCAAGGGCAAAAAGACGGGTCACCACCCGGTTGACGTTGCCGTCCACGGCTGCCATGGAATGCCCGAAGGCAATGCTCTGGACCGCCGCACAGGTGTATGGCCCCACTCCAGGCAAGCTGGAAAAAGCCTCCGGCGTATCCGGCACCCTGCCCCCATGCTCATCCCGCACCTTCCGCATGGCCTTCAGCAGGTTGTGGCAGCGGTTGTAGTATCCCAGCCCCTCCCACATCTTGAGCACCCGGTCGTCCTGGGCATCCGCAAGGGCCGTGGCGTCGGGAAAGACATCGGTGAACCGATTGTAATAGGGAATCACCGTGGCCACCTGGGTCTGCTGAAGCATCACCTCGGAGAGCCAGATCCGGTAAGGATCCCTGCTCTGCCTCCACGGCAGGATCCGCTTGTGGGTGTCGTACCACGAGAGCAGAAGCCCCGCGTCCAGTATGTCTGTCATATGCGTCCTTGATGTTGCAGGTCTATGGTCAACGTTGCTGTGAAAAAGCAAGCCTCCGGCGGCGAGGTGAGCCACCTCGAAAGCTGATTGCCATTGCGCTTTGCCCTTCGTTCCTCAAGGCAAAGCGCAATGGCCTTCGGCTCGGGCTACGCCCGACATAAACGCTAATGGTTTGTACGGGCTGGCTCACAAGCTTCGAAATCAGAGGGTACGTTGTCGCTACTTGCCCATTGCCGATTTAACCGCACTGCCTCCGGCGGCAAGGGTGGGGGATTCCCCCTTGTCCCCTGGAGCGCCGCACTCCTGTGCGGCACGGGTAACGACGGACTAAAATGCCGCACCGGAGTGCGGCGCTCCGTTTCGGTCGATTTATCTCTGTTATTTTGAAGGGGCGGCCCAAACTTCATCCAAGAAGGACCAATGAAACAGCCCTTTCCTGCAAAAGCGGTTGCCATATGTCACACTCCATGCGAATGCCTCGAAAACGTCCGCATGATGTGAACCCCCATGCATTCGCCCTAAGGTTTCAAGGTGCCTTCACCTTGCACAGTGTCACCCACAGGGCAGCGGCCAGGATCATGGCCCCGCCCGCAAGGGACCGCGCCGTGGGCACTTCGCCCAGGAGGAGACAGGCAGCGGCGATGCCGTACACCGGCTCCAGGGACGCGATAATGCTTGCCTTTCGGGCCGAGACGGTTTTCATGCCCTGGATAAACAGGGTGTGGGAGACCCCGGTAAACAGAACGCCCAGAAGCAGGAGGTACCCGAGATCAATTGCCGTGGGAATTTGAGGGAAAAGAAAGAGAACGGGCAGGAGAACCAGCACAGCGGCGGCATCCTGCCAGAAGGAGACCACAGCGCCGTGGTACCTCTTTCCAAACCGGCGATTGAGAAGGGAGAGCACGGCAAAGGTCAGACCCGAGGCCAGGCCCCAGAGTGCCCCCTCGAACACAGGCTCTCCCGGATGAAAGCGGGGCACCACGAGAAACACCCCGGCAAGGGTCCACAAGGCCGGGGCAAGGGTTCGCCACCGAAAAGAGTTACTGTCAAAAAGGGGTTCCAGAAGTGTTGTGAACACAGGAAAGGTGGCAAAGGTCAGCAAGCCGACGGCAACGGACGACACCTGGATGGACCGAAAAAACGTGCCCCAGTGAACCGCCAGGATAAGGCCCTGAAGGGCCATCAGCAGGTAATCCCGCGTGGAAGCAAGACGCAGGGGACGTCCGGCCAGGAGAATCACTGGTCCCAGGAAGAGCGCGGCAAAAAACACCCGTCCGAACACAATGGCCACTGGGGAAAGGTGCACCAGCTTCCCAAAAAGCCCGGCCAGTCCGAAGAGCAGCGTGGCCGTATGGATCAGCATATAATCCCGGGACATGCCCGAAGCCATGAGTTCCTTTCCTGCGTTGGATGCGTGGGTTTCATTCATGGCCCTGTTATACCCGACACGGCCCCTCCTTCGCAAATGCTTCGGGGCTCGTTCCTCGCCCTCCGCATTTGCTTACGGGCTGCGCCCGTGTCTGGGTATCACGCTCAACCCATGTCATCGGGATACGGCGCAACAAGCAGAGCCAGAGCGATTAATCCCGATAATTAATGAGTTACAGCAACGCGCCCTATATTTTCAAGGTTTGTGGGACAACTCGTACAAACCATCAGCTTATGTATCGGGCGAAGCCCGAACCGAAGGCGCTTGCGCATTTTCCTGAGGAACGAAGGAAAATGCGCAAGCGCAATAAGCTTTCGAGGTGGCTCCACCTCGCCGCCGGAGGCTTGCTTTTTCCGGCGACTTTGAGCATAGAAGGCCTCTCCTATATTTACGCTTCCTAAATTTTAGGCCTCCAAGGGAAGGTAGACCGGTTTCCAGATCATGTTGTCCACGGCTTCGTCCAGGCGTTCGGGATCCATGCCGTGATCAAAGGAGCTGAAGGCGCATTTTCGGGCGACGCCTTCGCGGATGGCGGCGCGTCCCACGGCTTTGGCCACTTTGAGGGTCACCTCCTGGAGCCTGTCCACGGTGGGGAACAGGGCGCCGCGGGATAGGTCTTCGTTGCCGACGCAGTCTGCTGCGGCATGGGCGGCGGCCGTGAAAAAGCTGGGGAGCACCGTGGTGGCCCCGGAGGCGATGACGCCCAGGCCCACCCCGGGGAAGATGAAGACGTTGTTGCACTGGCCCACGCGATATTCGGAGCCGCCGTGACTCACCGGGTCAAAGGGGCTGCCCGTGGCCACGAGGGCTTTGCCGTCGGTCCAGTTGTAGATGTCCTCGGGAATGGCCTCGGTATTGGCCGTGGGGTTGCTCAAAGGAAGGATGATGGGACGCTCGGTGTTGGCCAGGACCTTGGTCACCACCTCTTGGGTGAAGCAGCCGTGCTGGCCGGAGGTTCCAATAAGAACGGTGACCCCCGCCTTTTCAATGACGTTTTCAAGGGCGCCGTCTTCTGAGCTGTTGAACCAGGGGAGCGCCCCGGGGTCCTTGGCGAATTTTTCTTTATACGGGTCGAGGCTGCGGTCCGTGGTGACCAGGCCGCGGGAGTCCAGGGTGTAGATACGGGCACGGGCATCGGCAACGGCCATGCCCTCTTCCACCAAGGCCGCCTCGATCTGCTCGGCAATGCCCACGCCGCCTGCCCCTGCGCCGTGGATCAGGTAAATTTGTTCTTTTAAGCCCTCGTTCTTGATCTTCATGGCAGCCAGGATGCCTGCCAGGGTGACGGAACCGGTGCCCTGGATGTCGTCGTTGAAGCTGATAAGATCGTTCACATAGGTTGCACATGAAAGCTTTCTGCTTGGAGAAGTCTTCCCACTGGCACAGGGCGTTGGGGAACACTTTTTTAAAGGCTTTGGCGAACTTCTCCACAAAGGCGAAGTACTCGTCCCCGGTGAGGCGCTTGTGGTGCCAGCCGATGTATTTGGGGTCGTTGAGGAGCTTCTCGTTGTCCGTGCCCACGTCCAGGGAGATGGGCAGGCAGTGCCAGGGCGCGATACCGGCCCCCTGGGTATAGAGCATGAGTTTGCCGAGGCAGATGGCCTGGCCCCCTGCCCCCTGGTCGCCAATGCCCAGGATGCCCTGGTTGTCGGTAACAACAGCCACACGGATATCCGCACGCTCGTAACGGCGCAGGATCTTTTCGGCATCGTCGATGTTGCCGGGATAGAAATGGAGGCCGTTGCCCTGGCGGAACATGGAGGAGAACCGCTGGCAGACGATCCCCACCGTGGGCGTGTACACAATGGACATGTATCGGGTGATATCGCTTGCAAGGAGGGCGTGGGCGAGGGTGGCGTTCCGGTCGAAAAGGGACCGGATGTAGATGAACTTCTCAAAGTCGCTAATCTTCTCCCGGATGATATCCTGGGCGTTCAATACCTGCTGGGAGAGGCTTTTGACTTCAGGGGGAACCAGCCCGCTGATTTCAAATAATTCGCGCTCCTCATCGGAGAAGGCCACCCCTTTGTTGGTGTAGTTGTGGAACAGAACCGCGTTGCCTTTGGCGTTGACCTTAAGGGCCCTGGTGTTGCCGTAGTCGTCAAACTGTAAATCGTAAATACCCATGTGTCGTCTACCCCCTTCATTGCTATCCGAGTCCCTGACTTTGTTTGCCTTGTTTCTCTGGCCGCATCCGAACCTCTATATCATGAACCCTGCAGGATGAATAGAGTCTTCGACTTAAATTTCAACCAGTTGTCAGGGTGAGCACGACACACACAATCAATCACTTAAAAAACGATTTCAAGAATTCGCGGTTCAGCTTCGAGATATGGGAAATGGAGATGCCCTTGGGGCAGGCCGCCTCACACTCCCGCTCGTTGCCGCAGTTGCCGAACCCCGCTCTACATGCAGGCCACCATGGACTCCACCCGTTTTTTGGCCTCGGGCTTTCCCTGGGGGAGGGGTCAGAAGTGGGAGACCCTGGCGCTGGTGAACAGCATGGCCGCGCCGTCTGGGCAGGCAGCCGCGACACTTGCCACCCGATGCACTCGGCGGCATCCATGGCCAGCTCGGCCTGCTCCTGGGAGACGGCCACGGCGTTGGCGTCCGGGGCGCCCCCGGTGTTCACCGAGATGTAGCCCCCAGCCTGGATAATGGCGTCCAGGGCCCCGCGGTCCACCACCAGGTCTTTAATGACGGTAAAAGCCCGTGAACGCCAGGGCTCGATAACCACCACATCGCCGTCTTCAAAGTGGCGCATGTGGAGCTGGCACAGGGTGGTCTCCTTCAGGGGCCCGTGGGCTTTGCCGTTAACCACTGCCCCGCAGGTGCCGCAGATCCCTTCCCGGCAGTCGTGGTCAAAGGCCACGGGCTCTTCCCCTGCCCTCACCAGCCGCTCGTTGAGGATATCGAGCATCTCAAGAAAGGATGCGTCCGTGGAGATGTCCCTCACCTCGTGGGTCTCCAGGTGGCCGCCAGAACCGGGACCGTCCTGCTTCCAGATCTTCAGGGTCAACCCGATGGTGTCCGTCATTTGTAGCTCCTTTGGCTCAGGGTGACGTTTTCAAAGCTCAAATCCTCCACCACCTTCTCCGGCTCTTCATCCTCTCCGCGGTGTCGCCAGGCAGCCACGTGGGCATAAGAGGTGTCGTCCCGCAGGGCCTCATGGTCTTCGGTCTGAAAGGCCTCGTTGAAGTGACTGCCGCAGGACTCCTGGCGGGCCCTGGCGTCCGCAATCATTACCTTGGAAAAGGAAAGGAAATCAGAGACCCGCATGGCTTTTTCAAGGTTCTGGTTGAAGGTATCCGCCGTGCCCACCATGGCGCGATCCTGCCGGAAAACCGCCTCCAGGGCCTCCACGTCGGAAAGGGCCGCGTCCAGGCCCTCGTTGGTGCGGGCCATGCCGCAATGCTCCCAGACGATGCGACCCAGCTCCCTGTGGATGTCATCGCAGGTCCGCTTGCCCGTGGATACCAGAAGCCCCTCGATGCGGGCCTTTGCCGCGGATTCCGCCTCTATGAAGGCATCCGATGATTCCGTGTGGGCCCCGAAGGGACGATCCGCCAGGTAGCCCCCCAGGGTGTAGGGGATAATAAAATACCCGTCGGCCAGTCCCTGCATCAGGGCACTGGCCCCGAGCCGGTTGGCCCCGTGGTCGGAAAAGTTGGCCTCCCCCAGCACAAAAAGGCCGGGGATGGTGCTCATGAGGTTGTAATCCACCCAGAGCCCGCCCATGGCGTAGTGGGACGCCGGGTAGATGCGCATGGGCGTGCCGTACGGGTCCTCGTCGGTGATGCGCTGGTACATGGAGAAGAGGTTGCCGTACTTTCGCTTGATCACCTCCTCTCCGTCCCGTTTTATGGCATCCCGGAAATCGAGGTAGACAGCGTATCCCGTCTCCCCGACGCCCAGGCCCGCATCGCACTGTTCTTTTGCACTTCTGGAGGCCACGTCCCTGGGCACCAGGTTCCCGAAGGCAGGATATTTGCGCTCCAGGTAGTAGTCCCGATCCGATTCTGGGATGGAGCTGGGGCTGCGCGTATCCCCTTTTTTCCTGGGCACCCACACCCTGCCGTCGTTTCGCAGGCTCTCGCTCATGAGGGTCAGCTTGGACTGCCACTGGCCGTGGACCGGAATGCAGGTGGGATGGATCTGGGTAAAGCAGGGGTTGGCAAACACGGCCCCCTTGCGGTAGGCGATCATGGCCGCCGACACGTTGCAGCTCATGGCGTTAGTGGAAAGATAATAGACATTTCCGTAGCCCCCGGTGGCCATGACAACAGCATCGGCGGCGTGGCGTTCCAGCTCCCCGGTGACAAGGTTCCGGGCGATGATCCCTGCGGCACGGCCGTCCTCCACCACCAGCTCCACCATCTCCCGCCGGGTAAAGAGGGTCACGCCTCCGCCCGCCACCTGCCGGGACAACGCGCCGTAGGCCCCCAGAAGAAGCTGCTGGCCGGTCTGGCCCCGGGCATAAAAGGTTCGCGATACTTGGGCCCCGCCAAAGGAGCGGTTGGCCAGGTGCCCCCCGTACTCGCGGGCGAAGGGAACCCCCTGGGCCACGCACTGGTCGATGATGTTGCAGCTGACCTGGGCCAGACGGTAGACGTTGGCCTCCCGGGCCCTGAAGTCCCCGCCCTTGATGGTGTCGTAGAAGAGACGGCGCACGCTGTCCCCGTCGTTCTGGTAGTTCTTGGCCGCGTTGATCCCCCCCTGGGCCGCGATGCTGTGGGCCCGCCTCGGGCTGTCCTGAAGGCAGAAGGTCTTCACCCGGTAGCCCATCTCCGCCAGGGTGGCAGAAGCCGACGCACCGGCAAGGCCGGTGCCAAGCACAATGACACTGTACTTGCGCTTGTTGGCGGGGTTCACGAGCTTCATCTCAAAACGATGCCGGTCCCACTTCTCCTCCAGAGGCCCGCCCGGAATCTTTGCGTCAAGAGCCATAAACCATCTCCTTGGGTCAAAAAAGGTCATTATTCAGTCAACAAAAAGCAGCCTCCGGCGGCCAGGTGGGGGCACCTGGAAACCCTATGGCGAATGCATGAAGGCAACCATTCTGCCTGCGTTATGGGGGCATTCGCGTGATGTGCGACATGTGGCAACCGTCTTTGCAGGAGCAGCCCATTTCATTCTTCTTAAAACACGATGCAGAACGTCTGGGATTCGTTTGACTTTAACCGGAATAGCTCCGGCTGCACGGTGAAGGGCACCCATCTCCCATAGAAGCTGGTTTCATCGTTCGAAGGGGTCTTCCTCACGATTTTACCCAGGCGTTCTGGCATGACGGGCTTTGCTTCCATCGCCCTTACAACAAAAAAAACACAAGAGGGATTGACCCGAATCCTATCCCCACCCCCACGGCCAGCCAGGTTGCGCACCGCATCAGCCAGGGGGTGCTGCCCTCGCCGTTTGCCCCCAGGCTCTGGAACGCGCTCCAGAAACCGTGGCTCACATGAAACGAAATGGCCAGAATACCCACAAGGTAGGCCCCCACGTAGGTAAGGCGGGAGAAGGTCTCCACCACCACGGGGTAGCGTGACGCCCCGGACGGAGGGGAGAACTTGAATCCGATGAGGTGAAGGACAATGAACGCCAGGGCCAAGAGGCCTGTGTAGATCATGGTGGCCGAGCCCAGGGTTCGGCCACCGTGACGGGCGGTTACCTGATACCAGGGCGTGCCCGCCGGTTCTCAAGGGCCAGCACCACCCCGGTGAGAACATGGGCCAGGGCCATCACGAGCAGTACAAACTCGGACGCCTTGAGCAAGAATCCCAGGGAGTGGAGCCTCTCCGTGTACTCGGCAAAGGCATCTGCACCCCGGAACAGGGTGAAGTTGCCTGCCAGGTGCACCACCAGGAACCCGCAAAACCCCAGCCCGGTGATCCCCATGAGCATCTTTTTCCCCACAGGTGTTGCGATTCGTCCGATCAGATCCATCATGTGTGCCTCCGGTTATGATTCCCATGGAGCCCACCCGCCGTGCAGGCGGAACTCCCTACCCGAACACTTCCCAGCAGGTCTCCCCCAGGCGGCCCAGGTTTTCGCACACGTGGACACCGCAGGAGGTCATGGCCTCCACCTTGGCCTGGGCCGTGCCGCTGTTGCCGCTGATGATGGCCCCTGCGTGGCCCATGCGCCTGCCCGGAGGCGCGGTAAGCCCTGCGATGAACCCCACCACGGGCTTGGTCATGTGGTCCCGGATAAACTCGGCGGCCTCCTCTTCGGCGGTACCGCCGATTTCGCCCACCATGACCACTCCCTTTGTCTCGTGATCGGCCTCAAAGGCCTTGAGGACATCCACAAAGGAGGTACCGTTCACCGGGTCCCCGCCGATGCCCACACAGGTGGTCTGGCCGATGCCCTGGTTGGAAAGCTGATGGACCACCTCATAGGTAAGGGTCCCGGAGCGGGACACCACCCCGGCCGGGCCACCGGGCCGGTGCATGGGCCCCGGCATGATGCCGATCTTGCACTCCCCCGGGGTGATGATACCCGGGCAGTTGGGACCGATGAGGCGCACGCCCGTCCCATCAATCACCTTTTTCACCCGGGCCATGTCCAGCACGGGGATACCTTCGGTGATGCAGACAATCAGTTCCAGGCCTGCCTCGGCAGCCTCCACGATGGCGTCGGCGGCAAAGGGCGGGGGCACAAAGATCATGCCTGCATTGGCACCGGTTTCCGCCATGGCCTCGGTCACGGTGTTGAACACCGGGGTCCCCTCATGGGTCTGCCCTCCCTTGCCCGGGGTGACCCCGGCCACCACCTGGGTTCCGTAAGCCTTGCACTGACCGGTATGAAAACTGCCCTCACGCCCGGTGATGCCCTGGACCAGCAATCGCGTGGATTTATCGACGAAGATGCTCACAGCTCACTCCTTTCCCGCAGGATCCGATCACGCCACGATGGCGGCGATCTTCTCCGTGGCGTCTTTCAGGTCAACGGCAGTCTGGAGGTCGAGGCCGGATTCTTTAAGGATGCGTCGGCCCTCCTCCACATTCGTCCCTTCCATGCGTACCACCACAGGGACGCTGATGCCGGTTTTGGATGCGGCCTCCACCACACCCCGAGCAAAGATGTCGCAACGCAGGATGCCCCCGAAAATATTGATGAGGACCCCTTTGACCTTGTCGTCTTTCAACAGGATGCGAAAGGCGTTCTCCACCATCTCGCTGGTGGCCCCGCCCCCCACGTCAAGAAAGTTGGCGGGCTCTGCCCCGGCCATCTTAATGAGGTCCATGGTGGCCATGGCAAGGCCGGCTCCGTTGACGATGTTGCCGATGTTGCCGTCTAAGCTGATGTAATTGAGGCGATGGCGGGAAGCCTCCACCTCCAGGGGGGCCTCTTCGGTGACGTCCCTTAAGGCAGAAATCTCTGCATGGCGATACAGGGCGTTGTCGTCAAAATCCACCTTGGCGTCCAGGGCCACGGCCTCGCCGTCTCCTGTGAGGATCAGGGGATTGATCTCCACCAGGGAGCAATCCTTGGTCTCGAAAAATCCGAACAGTTTTTGAACAAGGGCGGACACCGCTTTGGCTTCGCGCCCTTCCAGGCCCAGACCAAAGGTCACCCGGCGCAGGTGGCCGGGCCACAGCCCGGCAAGGGGCCCCACGCGCACCTTGATGATCTTTTCCGGGCTCTTCTCCGCTACCTCCTCGATCTCCATTCCCCCTTCGGAGCTTGCCATGATGACGATGTCGCCGGTGGCACGATCCGGCACAATGCCCAGGTAAAGCTCCCGGGCGATGTCCAGACCCTCTTCCACCAGGAGGGTGTGCACCTCCTTGCCCTCGGGGCCGGTCTGGTGTGTCACCAGGGTGGAGCCCAGAAGGCCCTTGGCCACCGATTCCGCCTCGTCGGCCGAGTTCACCAGCTTCACCCCCCCGGCCTTGCCGCGCCCCCCCGCATGGATCTGCGCCTTGACCACCACAGGCCAGTCTCCCATGCTCACCGCCCGGAAGGCCGCTTCTCCCGGTGTTCGTGCCACCGCCCCGTCAGGGACGGCGATGCCATGGGCCCTGAAGAGTTCCTTTGCCTGGTATTCATGGATCTTCATGGTTGTCTCCAATGCATAGAAGGTGGGTTGCCCGCATATTGGTCAGGCCCTGTGCCGCTCCCTGCCGAGGGCGCCCCGCCCTCTCGCGCCGCAGCCAGGATAAAGCGGGTTTGAAAAGCGATGTACCCTTCAAGGGTGTAGCGCCCCTTTAAAAACCATCGCCTGAAGGCCCACATATGGCCAATGACCATGATGGTGTGGGCCAGAAGCTCCACGGAGGAGGGCTCCATGGGAGCCAGAGTCCCCTCGTCCACGGCCTGCTCAATGCGCTCCACAAAGATATTGGTGATGCGCACCTCGCTTTCCAGAACGCGGCGCCGCCACTTTTTGGAAAGGGACGCGGTCTCCTGGTAGATCAGCTGAAGGTGATCGGCCATGGTATCGCATACCCGGATGTATACCCCGATGGCGGCCTCAAGACCGTCGATTCCCCGTTTCTCCCGCGCTATGTCGCGATGGATGCCCGTTTCTATTTCGTCGTGGATGGCGTCACAGACAAGGTAAAGGACATCGTCCTTGGATGAGACGTATTCGTAGAGGGATCCGATGGAAAAGCCAACGGCTTCTGCAATCCGGCGGGTGGGGGTTTTATGGAACCCCTTTTCGATGAAAAGATGAACGGAAGCATCCACAATCTGGCGACGGCGGGTATGGACCAGCTCCGGGTTTTTCACCTGGGAGACCACACCGGCTTCATCGGGACGTTTACGGGCCATGCTCCCTCCGGAATCGGAGACGTTGGATATTCGCGGGTGATAAACGTTCAGAACAGCACTGCAAAGAAAAACCGGGACAAACAGGCAGAGGATTCAGGATAAAACGGAGAGGAAATGAGGGCAGCAACGACCGGTTTCCTGAACGAGCGCTCAGTCATGGATACCATGAGCGTTTTTTCAATGTCAACCTTTTTACAATCAAATATAAACAGCACAATCAAGACCTTAAGCCGCAACGAATCGTCAAGAGTTCCCCGCTGCTCAACATCCATGGATCCGTAAGCGGAAAGCCCTACTGCTTCCAGGCGTCGGCCCGGATTTCCAGCTTGGCCATTTTATTTCTCAGGGTACTGGGATTGATGCCCAGAACGGCGGCGGCACCTGCGGGGCCGTGGACTTGCCCCCTGCAGTGGGAGAGGGCCGCCTCGATGCATTTTCGTGTCGACTCATCAAGGGTCTGGAGAGGATGTGCCGAAGCAGCGTTTTTCGTTTCACGAATCTGTGTACCCGGCCTCTGTTTTTCAAAGCAGGCGGCGACCTTCTCCTCCACCAACCGTTCCAGCTCCGACAGGTTCTCCCGCGTTTCCTGGTACAACGCCGGCTCCCGGGGCAACAACCGATCCAGGTAGAGGGGCCCCACGGGCCACAGGGTCATGGCCCGCTCCACAAGATTTTCCAGCTCCCGCACGTTGCCCGGCCAGGCATACTGCATCAACGCATCCACGGCCCGCGGTGCAAGGGAGGGGCTCTGGGGCAAGTTCAGCCTCCGGCGTATCTTTTCGATAAAATGGTACACCAGGGCTTCGAGGTCCTGTTTGCGCTCCCGCAGCGGAGGAACCGTAACAGGAAACACAAAGAGGCGGTAGTAGAGGTCCTCACGGAACGCCCCCTGCTTCATCATCGCCTCAAGATTGCGATGGGTTGCGGCAATGATGCGCACATCCACAGAGATGGAGTCCTTTCCCCCCAACCGCTCCACCACCCCGTTCTGGAGAACCCGAAGGAGCCGCACCTGAACCTGAGGGGGCAGCTCGCCCACCTCGTCCAAAAAGAGGGTGCCGCCGTGGGCCTGCTCAAAAAACCCGGGCCGACTCCGGGTGGCCCCGGTAAAGGCCCCCTTTTCGTACCCGAACAGCTCACCGTCCATGAGCCCCTCGGGTATGGCACCACAGTTGACCTTCACAAAGGGCGCGTTTCGACGCGGTGAGATCCGCTGCACCTCTTCGGCGATGAGCTCCTTGCCGGTACCGGTCTCCCCCAAGATGAGCACCGGCACCTCCCTTCCTTCCAGGCGTCGAACCACCTCCATAACGCTGCCCAGGCCGCCGAGGCCCCCGACGATGCGGTTGTCCCGAAGCTGCTCCAGGGCCCTTTCCAGCCCGCGCTTCTCCTCATTGAGCCGTTCCTGAAACGCCACTCGCTGAAACCGGAGCAGATCACATGGCCAGGGCAAGGGGGTGGAGAAGCAGGCGGAATCTCGCTCACGTCTGCAGAGCAGTTTTCCCTCCTTACCGATAAAGCAGAGATGCCCCACGGTTTCGTTACCGGACGTAAGGATCCCCACAAGGTACGCCCGGGGCTTGACGGGCAGCAGGTGCCCCAGGGCCTGGGCGTGCTTTGCGGCCCCCCCGTCCCGGCTTATTTTCCGTTCCAGGATGACGTCCCCGGCCTGCTCGAAATGGATCATCATCGCCCCTTCCCGGGGGGTGAGGTCCACCAGGGTCTCCACGTAATCGAAGCGGCCTTCACGCACGAGAAAAAGCAATTTTAAGGCATTGAGCCCCTGGGAGTACTGGTGCAGGGAGATCCCTTCCAGGGGGAAATGGTCCGCAAGGTGATTGAAGACCGACACCATGGAGTCGGCCAGTTCAAGGCTCCCGGAGAGATGGGAGACGGTCTCCTGAAAAAAGCGCAGATCATCTGTGGGGGAAGGGGCGGGCATGGGTCACCTCATATTGCCGAATAAAGTAATTTTTCATCTTATAAGACAAATATAGACCAAAATTACCTTATTTACCAACGCAACATCCCCCTCGAATCCACATTCCCTGTCATTTCAAGCCACTGCCTTTTGGCACACCCCTTGCTATCCCTAAAAAGCCGGTCGAGTTGCCGCATTCCACACACACGCCAGTCAAGGAGACACCCATGTCAACGGACATGCAACATAACCGCCCTTCCCTGATGCCGTCCCCATGGTCGGAAGAGGCTATAGAAAAGGCCATAGGGAAACTCAAACGCACAGAGCCCCCTGAGTCGCTCCGGGTTTTTCTGGAGAAACTAATTTAGAGATCCCGCAGACAAATAGCAGCCAGCATGCGCCTGCTGGCAAGGCTCCACAACGAGATGGGCCTGTCCTGGCTTCAAAAGGAAGAGATGGGCAAAGCCCGCACGTACCTTGACACCGCCGTCTCCCTTGACCCGGAAAACCTCAGGGCCGCATACAACCGGGGCAACATCGCCCTGTATGAGGAAGAATTTGAAGCAGCCTTGGAACGATATGAGGCCATCCTTAAAAAAGAGCCCGACCATGGGGGAGCCACCTACAACGCTGCCCTCTGCCATGCATTGACCGGCCGGGTGGCCGAAGCCCTGCCCCTGTTTGAGCGGGCCGTAGTCCTGTCCCCCGACTATGCCGGGGCCCATTTCTGGGCAGGGGAATGCCTTCTCCACCTGGAAAAACCCGATGCTGCCCTCCCCTACTTTCACAAGGCCTCGGCCCTGAACCCCGACCACCCGGAGTCCAGCCGGGGGCTTGCCATCTGCCTGTTCCACGCAGGCCGGCACGAAGAGGCCATCTGCCTGTGCGAGCACATGCTCGAAGCCTTCGGGCCGGAGCTCACAGCCCTGCGGGTGAAAGGAGACGCCCTGCTGGCACTGGGCCAACCCGTTGAGGCGGCCCAAAGCCATATCGACATGGCCCTCATCGACTTTGACGCACGGGAATTCCTGGTGAACCGGGCCAGAGTCCTCATGGAAACGGAGCCCGACAAAGCGCCCCCCTATGTCCGATGCGTCCTCGACCATTTTCCCGATTTCAAAAGCGCCCTGGATCCACAGGAGCCTTTCCATAAAGACCGTCCACAGGACGGAAGGAGCCAATCCCATGCCCAATGAAAAAGATGCCCTTGAAATCATCAACGATCCGGCCAACTTCACCGCCAAACCGGACTACCTGGAGCCGGAAGAGACCGAGGAAGCTGCCCCGCCCCCAAAAGGCAAGGAGCCGTCCGAAAAAGAGCCGGGCGGTTTTTCACGCCGCGGCTTCCTTAAAATAGGCGGCCTCACCGCAGCCGTGGCTTCGGTGGGGGGCGCCGGTGCCGCCGGTTTTGCCATCGGCCGCTCCGACGACGCCTACACAGGCTACAACCGCACCTACCAGGGCGGTGACATGTTCTTCAACCGCGAGCCCTTCAGAACAGACCTGCCCACCTTCTTCAAGCCCGTGGGCAAGGTGGAGCGCCCCGACTGGACCGAGTATCTCTTCCAGCGTAAGGCGGTCATCATGGGCTACATCAAGGAGGGCACCTGGACGCCCGACAAGGGCCTCAAAGCCCTGCCCGGCCCGGTGGGAGACTACTACCGCAGCCGGCCCAAGGAAGAGTTCGAGACCATGATGAAGGCCCTTGAAAACAGCGTCATCCGGGCCGAAGCGTGGAAGGCGGGCAAGCACAGGCGCTACGCCATTGCCGATGCCTACAACGCGTCCTTCAGGGACACCGGCATGTACAACCGATACGGCTCCACGGTTCCCGAAGACCCCGCGGAAAAATACGAGCAGACCGGCGTCCCCGTGCCCCCGGAGGAGTGGGACTACCGCCATATCTGGCGAAAAGAGCCCCTGAAGTTCAAGTCCCCCAAGCATGCCACCAAGCTCATCAAGCGCATGGCCCACATGTACGGCATGTCCCTGGTGGGGATGGCAGGAGACCTGGACCCCCCGTTTCATGTTCAAGGGACTCATGCGCGGCATGCCCAACCAGGGCCACGACAGCTGGGGCGACAAGGTCCCCGGGCACTGGAAGAGCATCATCGTCTTCGGAGTCCCCATGTACTGGGACAGCACGTACGCCGCCGTGGGGTACTCCACCTCCTTTGACGCCTATTTTCGGTCCCGGTGCGCCTCCGGCCTTCTGGAGCGGTTTATCCAGGAGCTTGGCTACCCCGCCCGTGCCCAGTTCCCGGGCCATCACTACGAGGTGATGATGAGCCCGTATGTCCAGCTCGCGGGATTGGGCGAATACAGCCGGGCCGGTGTGGTCATGGTGCCGGAGCTCGGGGCCAACTTTCGACCCGCCGCCGTCATCACCGACATCGAGTTTGAATACGACAAGCCCATCAGCGTGCGCATGGCCGACTTCTGCATGCAATGCAAAATCTGCGCGGAGGCCTGCCCCTCCGGGGCCATCTCCAAAAGCGACAGGCCGGAAACCGTCATACGGGGCTTCAAGCGCTGGCGCCTGGATGAAGAGAAGTGCCACCTCCAGTGGTGCAGCGGTCCCACCAGCGACGGCCTCGGGTGCCGGGTCTGCATCGGTCTGTGCCCCTACTCCCGCAAGAACACCTGGATACACACCATCTCCAGGGAGCTGGAACCCCGGGACCCCACCCATCTGGTCTCCAAGGGTCTCCTTGCCATGCAGACCAACTTCTTCAAGTACCCCGAAGCCGAAGAGTTCAAGTCGGACTGGGACGGCGGCAAAGAGGCCAACTACCACAAAGCGCCCTGGTGGATGCGAAGCGACGACTTCTTTGAAATCGAACGGACCTGGCAATGCCGCGAAGGACGTCAACATCGACCGAAGGCAGGCCCCTTTCCATAGGGGCTGCTTTCGGCAGGCAACCAAACGACGCACCAAAATCCTGAAAGGAAAAAAACGATGTTTCCGGATCAACAATACTCGACTGCCTGGATGGTCATGGGGGCCATGCAGGTGATCATCATCTTAAGCGCAAACACCTGGTTGAAAGAGAGTGGACGGCAGGTCCCCTGGTGGCAGACCCTGCTCATGTACGGCTGCTTTCTCTCCTTCTGCGCCGTGGTTGCAGGCGGCTTCACCCTGGCCGGAGAATACGAACGCAGAGCCGGTTTTTATTTCATCGGCTTTCTGGGGCTCCCCCACATCATCGCAGGCACGGTGATGCTCAAGCTCTTTGTTTTCAAGAAAAAGGCATAAGGAACACCTGTTCATGCAAAAACAGCACATGGAACGTGCAGCCGCCATCCTCTCCCTCCTGGTCCTGATCCTGGCCTGGGCCGGGGGGAGGGCCAGGCTCCAGGAGTCTGCCACGGCGCACATCCGGAACATCTCGAACACACTCACAAACATCTCCCAGGTAAGCGACCAGCTGTATCAGGCTGAACAGCGCAACGCGCCGGAGGCCCCCTTGCATATCGCCCTGGCAAGCCGCCCAAGCTACGGAGGCCCCCTGAAGGTTGCCCTGGCAGCCGATGAGAAAGGAACCATCCGGCATGTAGCCATCCTCAACAGCACCGACACCACCACCTACCTGGCCAAGGTGGTGGAAAGCGGGCTCCTCGATCCCTTTCCGGGCAGCAGGCTGGACACGCTCCCCGACGTCGACGCTGTCTCCGGGGCCACCATCTCCTCCACGGCGATCCTGGAAGGGCTCAGGGAAGCAGCAGCCCGCATTACCGCCGCCCGCACGGGTAAGCCCATGACCGCCCAAGGCGCCCCCGGCCCGGTGAACCCAAAAGAGCTCATAAAAAGCATGGTGATCGTGCTGCTCTTCGGCTGCGCCCTCTTCTTGGCCGGACGCCGCTTCCCCTAGTACGGCCGCGCCGCCCTGCTGACGGTCTCGACCCTGCTCTTGGGCGTCCTCTACAGCACCCAGTTTTCCCTTGCCACCGTGCACCTGCTCATCTCCGGGGGCTGGGCGCAGGGCCTTGCCTCCTACGCCGCCCTGGTCTGCCTGGCCTTAGCGGTTGCGGTCTTTCTCCTCACCCGCAAAAACCTTTACTGCGCCATCCTCTGTCCCTTTGGCGCGGTTCAGGAAGGGCTGGGACGCATGACGGGCTGCTCACCACCCAGGCGGACCCCATGGATGACCTGGTCGGCACGACTTGTGGCCCTTGCAGCCCTTTGCGCCGCCCTTTTTTTCCGGAACCCTTCCCAGGCGAGCTTCGAGCCCTTTGGCATGGCCTTTAACTTCACCGGCTCCGATGCCCTCTTTGCCATGACCCTGGCCGTGGTCATCGGCTCCCTCATGGTCAAGCGCCCCTGGTGCCGACTCTTTTGCCCGGTCACTGCTCTGTTTGACTATATCGGGTTTGTCCGCAGCCAATGGCACCGTCGCGCCATACAGGATGTCCGCCCCAAGGAGGCCCCATGACCTTTCGACGCATTGCAACGGCAATCCTCTTCCTGGCCTTTCTGGCCGCAAGCCTTCTGGAACTGGTTCCCAAATGGGAAGAGGCCGCAGGAAAAAAGGCGGGCTTCGTGCTCTATGTCCGAAGCACCGACACACAGGCCAAACCGGAAACCAACAAAAAACAGATCAGCCTTGAGAGCATTCTCAAGGCCAATGAAGGGAACAAGGACGGATAGCAGGATCCGTCACGCCCCGTCACAGGAGACGACCCATGACCATCGTCAAACTCATCACCTCCGCCCTGATCCTCATGGCCGGTGTTGCTAAACTACTGGGCGCAAAGCCCCTGGCCGATCAGTTCAAAGAGTTCGGCCTGCCCAAGCATGCCATGCCCCTCATCGGCGGCCTGGAGGTGTGCCTCGCCATGGGCCTTCAGATAGAGGCCCTCACCCTCGGTTCTTCGGCCCTTCTGGTCGTGACCATGATCGGTGCCGTGGCCGCCCACGTCAAAGCCCGGCATAAGCCGACCCAGAGCGCCCCTGCCCTGGTGGTGCTCCTCCTGGGCGCCGTGATCATGGCCGGGACCTTGTAACCATAAGGACAGCTCCCCTTTTGCAGGGGGTCTTCCTTCAGGGTTACCGCATTTAGATTTTTGCCTCCGGCGGCCCTGCCGGAGGCAACTGATTTTTAAATGCGTTAACCCTGGGTCTTTCCCGGACAGCCCTTGACATGGCACACAAAGGGCCGTAAAGCTTGATCTCGCGTCACGGCTCTGCCCATGGCGACACGTTGGTCTTATCCGCTGACGCGGGTCCGCATCAGATCCAGACAAAGGAGCCCCCCGTGCCCAAGCTCACCTCCCCCAGCCTCAAAGGCTATCTGTTTATCTTTGGAGCCGCCCTCCTCTGGGGACTCCTGGGCCCGGTCTCCCGGTACCTTTTTGCCGCCGGGGTCTCTCCCATTGAGGCGGGCTTTTTCCGAGCCCTTCTGACCTGGATCATGTTCGGTACCCATGCCGCCGCCAAACGACAGATGGCGGCAAAGAAAAAAGACCTGCCCGTCCTCTTTGCCTTCGGCTTCGTGGGCATCTCCCTTTTCTACGCCGCCAACATGATGGCCATCGACAAGGGCGGGGCAGCCCTGGCCTCGGTGCTGCTCTACACCGCTCCCTTCTGGGTCGCTCTCTTCTCCTTTTTTCTCTTCGGGGAACGCATGACCCTGATAAAGAGCATCGCCATGGCCCTTGCCGTGGCAGGGGTCTGGGGTATCTGTCTCGACGGCGGCCCCATGGCAGGTGAGTCCATAGCCACGGCCGTGCTCTGGGGGCTCACCGCAGGGATCTGCTACTCCCTCTACTACATCATCGGCAAGATGTTTTCGGGCACCTACGCCCCGTATACCCTCTTCTTCTGGATCCTTCCCACGGGTATCCTGGGCCTTCTTCCCTTTGTGGAGTTCACCCCCAAAACACCCGTCATCTGGTTCCAGCTCCTGCTCCTGGCCTTCTTCTCCTACAGCGCCAACAGCTTCTACTACCTGGGGCTGCGCACCCTGGCCCCCACCCGGGCCGTCCTCACCGCCACCCTGGAACCGGTGGTGGCCACCTTCTTTGCCTGGCTTCTCTGGAACGAGACCCTGGGGGTCCTGGGTTACGGGGGCAGCGTCCTCATCCTCACCGGGGTGCTCCTCACCATCCTGGCGCCGGAGCGGTAAACGCGTGGCGGGTCAAACGGGACGAGAAAGCTGAATGGTTTCAACAGATCATGGTCGATTCTCAATGACATCGTGCTGTGAGGCCCTCAGCCCGTAGGGTGAACTCTGTGCACCATGCCCGGGGAACCAAAACTCTTGGCGTTATGGGGTATCAGGGAAGGATGGAAGGCCGCCATTTTGGTGCACGGAGTGCTCCCTGCAGGTCTCGGAGTTTCGTCTGTTTCCAGATAAGTTGGCCAATACTCAGAGGCGGACTGCCTACCCGAAAAATTCAAGGGTCTGCGGAAAACTCTCTTTATGAGGCGCCATCGCTTTCCCCAGCCAGGCAATGGTCTCCCCCAGGTTCTTCATGTTGGCCAGCCCTTCGGCGTCTTCCAGCACATCCCCCTTGTTCAGGCCCTGACCAAGGTTCCAGTAGGTGGAACCGGGCACGATCATCTGGGACATCATGAACATGTGGTTGATGGTATCAAAGACGTGGGTGGCGCCACCCCGTCGTACGGCCACCACCGCAGCCCCGATCTTTCCCCGGAAGGCCCTGTCGTTGGCCAGGGCCACCATGCCGGAGCGATCAAGGAGAGCCTTGAGTTCGGCCGTCACATCGGTGAAATAGGTGGGAGAGCCCAGGATAATGGCATCGGCCCGGACCATTTTGGCCATGATCTCGTTGAAGCTGTCCTTTTTCAGGATGCAGAGGCCGTCCTTCTTCTCAAAACAGGAGCCGCAGGCGGTGCACCCCCGCATGGGTTTCCCGCCGATACGGACCATCTCGGTCTCCCAACCCGCGGCTTTAAGTGGCTCTATTGCATGATTTAAAAGCGTTTCCGTGTTTCCACCCTTTCTGGGGCTTCCGTTGACTGCAATAGCATACATAGCTGTCTCTCCTTGTGGATTCATGGATGGGACGACCGAAGCGCCCTCCTCAATGGTTTCACGTTTTCAAGGGATACATCCCTTGACCGTTCCTGACAGGTGCACTATCCATAAGGGAAACAGTTTTCGCAAGTACGGTATTTATTGTGCCATACTTACAAAAAAGATACCTTTGGAGACCGACCATGCCCGAACCCTGCAGGATCAAAGAGCTTAAGGGAAAATCATACCGATGCTACTTCGAGTTGACACTTTCTGTCATTGGAGGCAAGTGGAAGCCCATCATTCTCAATCACCTGGCCCTGGAGCAGATCATGCGCTTCGGGGAGCTGACCCGCAGCATCCCGGAGATCACCCAGCGCATGCTGACCAAACAGCTCCGAGAACTTGAGGCCGACGGCCTCGTGCATCGCGAAGTCTACCGAGAGGTTCCCCCCAGGGTCGAGTACTCCCTGACCGCCCTGGGATACACCATTATCCCCATCCTCCAGCACATGCGGCAGTGGGGCGTGGACTACGAGAAGCACCTGGGTGGCGAAGGCCTGTTTGAAGATGAAGGGTTTGAATGCGCCAAGCCCCCGGAGTTGCTCGCCCTGTAGGAATAAAAAAGGCAGCACACCCGATAAGTCGTCACAGGGGCCGTTCAGCGTATCAGGCCGGTCCCTGCTCCGGTGATCCGAGGCTTCCCACGGCATGGGCTGCAAGGCCAGCCCCGGCCTCGGCAAAGACATTCAATGCCACATCAGCCCCGGCCTCCTTCAACCTCTCCACCTCGTCGTCATAGCGAGCCACGGCCGCCAGAGCACCTGTGTATCCGAACTGCTTGAATCTCTGAATGGCGGAAAGGGTGGATTCGAAATTATTCAAGGCCAGCACCACCAGCCTCACCCGCCCGTCCGGAGTGGGAAGGCGCCGCCAGAAATCGAGATCGGTTACATCGGCCTGGACGATACTCCGCCCCTGCATTTCATGGCCTGCAACGGTCTCTTTGTCGTAATCGATCCCCAGAACGACCTCGCCGTACTTCCCCCGAAACCAGTCGTAGGCCCCCACCCCGGTCCGTCCCATACCGATAACGACAATATCCGCCGATTTACGCTCATACGGGGTTTCCTCGGGATGACGCTCGCAGGTTTCACACCTCTTCAACATGTCGGCCAGACGGTCAAACAGCCGGTCCGAGTAAGTATTCAAAGGCGATGCCAGGATAAAGGAGACGGACAGGGCAATGGCCATCACCACCAGCCACCGGGGATCCAGCTTGCCCACGGATGCGGCAAGGGAGCAGACGATGAGGCCAAACTCGCTGTAATTGGAAAGGTTTGCCATGGTCATGAAGGAGGTCCTGGCCTTTAGGCGAAACCGGGTGAAGACCAGAAAATAGAGGGCCATCTTAAGGGGAAGCAGGGCCACCAGGATGCCGACGGCAGCAAACCCCGCAGCCCCCGGAATGCCTCGCAGCCCGATATCAAGGAAAAAACCCACGAGCAACACGTCCTTGATGCTCATCAAGGCGTTTGCCATCTCCTTGGCCCGGGGGTGCGGCGCCATGAGCATGCCCAGGATCAGGGCCCCTAAATCCGGTTTCAACCGAACCAGGTCAAAGGTATGGGCCCCTGCGATGAGGGCGGCAAACAGGCCGAAAAGCACCATCAGTTCCCCGTGGCCGATGCGGTCCATCACCAGGAGAAAGGCCTTTCTCACCACGGGAAGAAGCGCAATGACCCCAATGGCCATCACAGAGGGGACCTTACCGGTTGCCGCCGTCAGGTAGATGACCGCCAGGATATCCTGAATCACGAGCACGCCGATGGCCGTGCGGCCGTTGAGGGAGTCCATGCGCCCCTGCTCATCAAGGATCTTGACGGCAAAGACGGTGCTGGAAAAGCTCAAGGCAAAGGCCAGGAGCAGCGCGGTCTGCATGTCGATTGCAAGGAAAAAACGCAGCCCGGAGTACCCCAGGCAGAACAGGGCCCCTCCCATGGTCGCCACGGTGAGGGCCATGTGCAGAGACGCCCCGGCCCACACCTCCGGCTTTGCAAGGTTCCTGAGCCTCAGTTTCAGGCCGATGGTAAACAAAAGCAGGGTCACGCCCACATCCGAGGCCGCCTCAAGCATGGGGGTGGAGGTATACCCCACGCCGCTGAGACACAGCCCGGCCATTAAAAAACCCACCAGGGGAGGCAGCCCCAGGCGATACATCAGATAGCCCAACGCAAAGGCCACGGTAAGGACAACAGGGTCCATGGAGTTCAATCCTTATCTTACAGTCACTGGGAGAAATAGGATTCAATCAGGTCGAACCAGACATCTCGCTCGGTCTCGTCGGCGTAAAGAAAAAAAGAGCCCACGGATCGCTGCACTTCCATGAGGTCCGTGAGAAAATCATAAACGGCATTGGCTGCCTGCTGCTCGGCCACAAGGGCAAGGTTCTGGGCGTCGAGCAGATCGATGATGGACAGCACGCCCCGAACATAGGAGTCCGTCACCAACTGCAGGTTGTTGGCCGCGGATGCGGCCGCGTCCCTGGAAAGGCGTATCCCCGGATAGGAAGCCCGGACGCGGTTCATGGCCACAACAGCCCTCTGGCTGATGCGTGCAGCCGCAGCCTCGCGCTCCCTGCCGAGTCGCTGGATCTCTTCCCTTGCCTGCCTCAATTCGGCCGATCTTTCGCCTCCGCTGAACAGGGGCAGGGATGCTGTGACCCCCACGGTCCAGTTGGTATCATCCGGGACTTCGGGGGTGGGGGACGAGCGCCGTCACCGCTTTTGTCAAAGACCTCGGTGACGTTGCCGACAAGTTCAAAGGTGGGGAGCCAGAACTCTCTCTTGGCCGCAGTCAGCACCCGCATGCGTGCGGCAATCTGGGCATCGATGGCCCTGAGTTCCGGGGCCTTGACCCGACTCTCCTCCTGAAAAAAATCACTCAGGACACGAACCTTCCGGGGGGTCTCGAGATAAGGAAAAATACGGGGTTCGCCCACCACGGAGACCGGGTCCCTGATCCCCGCCTCTGCAGGGGCAAAGCCCTCGGTCAAAGGCCGGTCCATGATGCGGTTCATCTCACTCCTGGCGTCAAGAAGCGAGGATTCCGCATTCAAGGCGTCCTGGAGACGGTTGGCCAGCTCACTCTCCCAGCGGTACACCTCTTCAGGGCCTGCTGCTCCCACGGAAACACGGACCTTGGCCCGCTCCAGGTTGGCGCGGGTCAGCTTGAGGTTATCGGTCTGTATGTTGAGGACCGCCTCGGCCCTGAGCACATTGAGGTAGGCTACGGCAGCGCTGTTGATGATGTCAAGCCTAAGGGTCTCCCGATCTTCCTCAAGGGCTTTCTGGGTTTCTTTCGACACCGTATAGGCCGACCAGGCCTTGTCCGAATAAATGACCTGGCTGCCGGTTATGGAACCGGACCATGTCTTTTCCGGCCTCTGGCCCTGGGCCGCCCTTGCCCTGTCGTCGTCAATCATTCTGGCCTCTGATCCGAGCCCCAGTTGCGGCAACAGGTCGGCCCGTGATTTCTTAACATCCTCCATGCCTGAGGCCACGGCCCTGTCCAGTGCTTTCAAATCGAGGTTGGCACGCACCGATTCGGTGACGGCCCCCTCAAGGGTCAGACGCCTTCCCACGCCCTCGACGGTGTTGTTGAGAAGCTCCGCGCCGGTGATGATGTCCCACTTCGGGTAGACTTCGATGGCCTTTGCCGTGGCCCAGTTGATGGTCAGGCTCTGCCCACGGCTGAAGAAGACAGGGAGATCCCCGGCGTTTTTCCCGCGAAGCACCTCCATGACATTAACGGCAACGCTTCGGGAGAGGTGCTGAATATTCGATTTGGGGGTCATGGTCGCCAGGATCCCGGTCTCCACATCGGCCATGCCCCAGAAGGAAAAGCTGGGCAGCATCCTGTCGATGAACCCCGCCACCAGTTTTTCAAACTCGTCCGGGGGCATGCGAAGCAGGGAGGTCACAAACACCGCTTCGGTTGAAGGGGTTAGCTTTTCCAAGGTTTTCTCGGCGCTGACGTCATAAGCGATAAGCTTGATCCCAAGGCCGTGCTCCTCTTCATAGGCCGTTATATGCTTTGTGATGTCCTGAAGCGCATTGATTTCAAACTGATCGGCAATAACCGTGAGGGTTTTGAACGGTGCGATGTCCGTAAAGGTCTTCATCTCCTTGGAGATACTCTTCTGCACGTTGATGTAGTTGAGGTTTCGCACACCGCTGGTCCCATCCTTGAAGGGAAGCTCCTGGAGCCTGTCATCCACAATGAAAGGAGCGATAACAGGTTTTTTCAGGTTCCTGCGGCGACAGGCTTCGTTACTGGCCACAACCCCCAGGGCCACGACCAGATCCACGTCCGGCGCCTCAAGGAGGGTATCCAGGGCGGAGATAACCGCCCCGGCGTTCCACCCCCCGTCCAGGATTCGGTTTGACGGAAAGCGGATATCGAACTCCCCTTCAGCCAGGGTGATGATTTCCTCCTTGAACACCTCGAGAGAATCGGGATACCTGGCCCAGGGCCCGTCGGTCACGATCCCAATGCGGGCAACGGGAAGCCCCGTGAGGGCCACTGCCGAGGAAGCCAGGGTGAGCAGCGTGACCAGCATGATGGCGAAACAGGTGGATGTACGTGTCATGGTTGAACTCCCGGCATATAGGGTTCATCCCTGGGAAGGGATCTTGTAGAGGATGACATAAAGAACCGGAACGACGATGAGGGTCAGAAGCGTGGCAAAACTGAGGCCGGCCATGATGGTCACGGCCATGGCCCTGAAGAAGACATCCGGCAACAGCGGAATCATGCCAAGAACCGTGGTGATGGCAGCCATGCACACCGGCCTCATCCTGCTCACCGCCGAGTCCACCACTGCCATGTAAGGGGCCTTGCCCCCGCCCAGCTCGATGTTGATCTGATCAATGAGAACAATGGCACTCTTGATCATCATGCCCGTAAGGCTCAAAAATCCCAGCAGGGCCATAAAGTCAAATGGCAGGTCAAATATAAGGAGCCCCATGGAGACCCCGATAATGGCAAGGGGTACGGTGAGCCAGATGATCAGGGGCTGTCTCAGGCAATTGAAAAGCATAATCACGATGAGCACCATCAGCATGAAGGTGACGGGCATGGAACCGGCCAGTTTCTCCCTTGCCTTGGCAGAGTCTTCGAATTCACCGCCCCACTCCATGGAGAACCCCGGAGGGATCTCAATGGCCTCGATCTTGGTCTTGACGTCCCCTAAGATGGAGCTTGCCAGGATCCCGGGCTTGTTCTCGCATTTGGTGGTGATGGTCATCTTCCGGTCCCGACGATAGATCATGGAGTCTTCCCAGTCCGTCGTAAAATCGGATACCACCTGATACACGGGAACGGTTTTCCGCGTGGCCGGGCTCCACACCTGAAGGCTCCGGATATTTTCCACGTCCAGGCGCTCCTCTTCAGGCTGCCGCGCGATGATGGAAATCAGCTCATCACCCTCCCGGTAAATGCCCATGGTGGTCCCGATGACGTTCATCTCCAGGGCCCGGGCCAGATCGGACCGCGAAATGCCCGCCAGCCGGGCCCGGGTATCGTCGAACTGGGGCCGGATGGTCTTCACCCGCTGCCGCCAGTCGTCCCTCACCGCATAGGTGTTGGGGTGGGCCAGCAGGATATCCTTGGCCTGATTTGAAAGCTGCCTCAAAATAACGGGGTCCGGCCCGCTGAACCGCACCTCCACGGCACCGCTTGACGGACCGAGCTTGAACTTCTCCAATATGGGCTGGGCCTCGGGAAACTCATCGCTCAAATAGGCCAGGTACTCTTTGATAAGGTCCCCGATTACCTTGTAGTCATTAACGGAAACGAGTATCAGGCCAAAGCCTTTGTCCCTGGAGGTCTCCGGGTTAAAGGTGAGCATGAACCGGGGAGCCCCCTCGCCGATGTACGACGCCGTGGAGACCACCCGTTCGTCCTCCAGAAGACGCTTTTCAATCTTGGCGATGTCTTCCGTGGTCTGGCGAATATCGGTCCCTGCCGGGAGCCAGTAGTTGATCATGAACTGCGGCCGCGTGGATTCCGGGAAAAAGCTATTCTTCAGCATGCCGAACCCGGTGATGGCCAGAAACAGCAAGCCGGTCATGACCACCATGGTGACCCATCGCCATCTGATGCATAACGTGAGAAAGGCTTTGTAACCCACAAAAATGATGCCCTGATACGGTTCCTTTCCCGTATTTTCTTCCCCATCCTTGACCTTGCTCTTGAGAAACATGGTACAGAAAAGTGGGGTAATGGTGATGCCGATGACCCAGCTGCTCATAAGGGAGATGAGCATCACCTGAAACAGGGAGCGGCAGTACTCCCCGGTGGAGTCCTGGGAGACACCGATGGCCGCAAAGGCCAGCACCGCGATGACCGTGGCACCGAACAGGGGCCAGAGGTTCTGGTCCACCACCTCCTTTGCCGCCTTGATGCGATTCATCCCCGACTCAATGCGTATGAGCATCCCCTCGGTGATAACAATGGCGTTGTCCACCAGCATGCCCAGGGCGATGACAAGGGCCCCCAGGGAGATCCTCTCCAGATTGATGGCCAGTACTTTCATGATCACCAGGGTAGCAAGAACCGTCAGGGCCAGGACCACACCGATGAGAAGACCGCTCCGAAGCCCCATGAAGAGAAGGAGCACCACCACCACAATAAGGACGGCCTGGATAAAATTGCTCACAAACCCGTTCACCGCCTTGGAGACATCATCGGACTGGAAGTTGACGACACCCATCTCCATGCCCACCGGCCTCTGGTCTTCAAGCTCCGCAAGTCGTGCCTTAACCGCCTCTCCCATGTTGACCACGTTGCCCCCCGGTACCACGGAGATGCCGATGGAGATGGCCGGGGCTCCGTTGAAATGGAGTACCCTGGACGGCGGCGTAACGTACCCTCGCTTCACGTCGGCAACATCCTTGAGATAAATGACCCGATCCGATTCGGGATCCCTCACCTGGAGGTTGGCGATATCCTCAACCGAGTCAAAGCTGCCCGTGGGGTTGATCCGGATATACTCGGGCCCCACCTTCACCGAACCCGACTCCACCACAAGGTTCTGATCCTTCAAGGCGGAATAGATGCTGTCCAGCCCGATGCCAAGGCGGGCGATGCGCGCGCGGGAAATCTCCACAAAGACCGCCTCGTCTTGTAGCCCCCAGAGGGTAATCTTGGCCACACCCGGCACCAGCAGGAGCTCTTTTCTCAGAAACTTCATGTACTCCTTGAGCTCCTCGTAGGAGTATCCCTCTCCGGTAACAGCAAGAAGAACACCGTAGACGTCGCCAAAGCTGTCGTTGACAATGGAGGGGTGGGTCCCCGGAGGCAACTGGGACTGAATATCCCCCACCTTGCGCCGCAGCTCGTCCCAGACCTGGGGAAGGGTATGTTTGTCGTACTGATCCTTGATGGTCACCGTCACGATGGACCCTCCGGCCCGGGAGGTGGACTCCACATAATCAAGCTGGGGCATCTGCTGGATGGCCGTCTCAATACGATCCGTGACCTCGTCGGCCACCTCCATGGGGGTGGCCCCGGGGTACGGGGTGAGGACAACGGCATTTTTCACTGTAAACTCTGGATCTTCCAGGCGCCCCAACCCGGAATAGGCAAGAATACCTCCCACAACAATACAAAAACAGATCACCAGTGTGACGGTCTTTTTTTCGATGGAGAGTTCTGCGATGTTCATAAATACCAGCCTCCTGTCCCGGATATTTCATGAGCGGATATTTCATGAGAAAACGATCACATCAAAGCAATCAGGCTGTGATTGGCGCGTCAGTGTGGAAAGCCTCGTTATTCAAGAAATTTAGAATGTAACCCTCAGTTCTCGACTCGATTTTCTCACCCTCCGGGCGAGCCGGGTTAGTTGGCCTTCATTTCCCTGACTTTCATTCCGGGCTGAAGGTAATTGACACCGGCGGAGACAATCGTTTCACCGGCTTCAAGCCCTTCAAGGACAATAATGCTGCTCCCCGACACGCTGCCGACCTTCACTTCACGCATCTCCACAGTCATGTTGCCCGAAGCGACAACCCAAACGAATTCGCGACCGGCTTCATCTGCGAAGACGGAATTGACAGGCACGAGAAAGCCCTGTTTCACCTTTATGCCCTTCAGGCCCTCCACCGCCTCCTCGCTGCCGTTGTCCTCTGTTTCCTCTTCTGCGGACTGACTCTTTCCGACCACTTTGGCCGTCATTCCGGGAAGAATGTTGGCTCCCTTGGGTGCCGGCAAGGCAAGGACAACACGGTAGGTCTGGGTCTGGTCATCCGCTTCGGTGGAAAATTCCTTGAGGGTGACGTCATGCTTGACACCGGCCATGGCGGAAAACTCCACTTCGGCAACAACGGCCCCCTTGGACTTGTTCCGCACCCTGGCCATGAGGGTTTCGGGCACATCCACCACAATCTCCAATTCCGAAACGTCCTGAAGGCTGACAATGGGGTCCTTGGCGCGAACCTCCTGAAAATTCTCCACGTACCGCCGGGCAATGACCCCTGTAAAGGGGGCCCTTAAATAGGTATCCTTCAATGCGTTCTCTGCGTTGGTCACATCGGACTTGGCCACGTCGTACTCCCGCTTGGCCCTGTCAAAATCGGCCTTGGAGACCTGCTTTTTGATGTAGAGGTCCTTGTAACGGTTATACTGATGCATGGCCTCCAGCTCGTTGGCCTTGGCCGTGGCAAGGGCTGTCTTGAAATCCCTTGGAAGGATCCGCGCCACCACCGCACCTCTTTTCACGGGGTCACCTTCTTCAACGGGAAAAGAGGTCAACGGACCGGACACCTGAAACGCAAGGTCTGCCCGCCTGCTCGCCCTGACCCTACCCGGAAGCTCCCGAAGGTTCTCCTCAACAGCTGACGAGACGCGAAAGAGTTTTGCCGGGCGCACCACCTCCGGCTCGGGCTCTTCCTCGCCCCTCCTGCCGCAGGACAGCAACAAAACGGCCGCCAGAACCATGAGCCCCGTGCCCAGGGGCACCCTCCGAGCCAGGCCAGATACCAGGCCCCTGTCTCTTTTTTTTGATTCCATATTGTCCCCGTTTTAATGTTGATCAGTTACGAACGGCTATTCAAAACGAAACGATGGATCCGCTACAGGTAAACGATGTGGTGTAAAAATCATCGTTTATCAAACGCCCCGGAAACAGGCCCTCTGCACCTGCACCACGCCACCCGCAGAGACCCTTTTCGGAGTGCAGGGACCCCGGTGGTGTGATATATAAAATACATATGGGATTTCAAACAGTTCCTGAAGTCGACGTGCAGGTTATCGCAGGCCGTTTAGGAGTCGGTGACGATCAGTACCTACGCGAATCGGCAAGCCACGAAACGCGCTCTGATTATCCCCGCAGCCCGATTCGCGGGCCCGACACCCCTCCCCGAATTGCGACGAACGTCATGGGGCGCCATGGTTGGTAGAGATTGATGACCCAATCATGAGATCATGCGATGAATATATCAACAACGTGTCTGGTTTACTTTCACAAACATTTAAGGTATTTCAAGGCAATTACACCCCCATCCCAGGTACAACACCGCCTTGCCGTAAAACACCATACGTAACGGTTCAGCCCTTCGTTGCCCCCTGCTTCGACCGACAGAAGGCGACCTGAATCGTAACAAACGAAACAGAGACAAGGAGACGTCATGACCGACACCCGCCCTTACGAGGTTTTGTCACCGGAAACGCTCTCCCGCTGGATGGATGAGGAGAAACCGTTTTGCCTGCTTCACACCCTCACCGAAGACCACTTTGCAAAGGTCCGCCTTCCCCGGGCTGCCCGGGCATCGGTGTTTGAGGTGAATTTCCTGGAGCAAGTTCGCACCTTTACCGAAGACCCGGATGCCGTTATCGTCCTTTACGGCTCCAGCCACCGCTCCTTGGACGCGGACACAGCCGCCCGAAAACTTCACAGCGAAGGGTACAGAAACCTTCATGTCCTGTCCGGGGGTATCGAGGCGTGGAACGCCGCAGGATTTCCTTTGGAGGGGGAGGCGCCGGAGATGGCAGATGCTCCGCAGTCGCGTCTTTTCATTGCCGACGGGACCTATGGTGTGGACACGGACGAAAGCACGATCCGGTGGGTCGGCAGGAACCCGTCAAACCGTCATCACGGGGAGGTGAGGCTTTCTTCGGGCACCTTGAAGGCCGAAGGCGGGACCGTCACAGGAAGCTTTGAGATCGACATGGCCTCCATCGCCAACACCAATCTGGAAGGGGACGAACTGCAGGAGGTCCTCGAGGCCCACCTCAAGTCCGATGACTTCTTCTTCACGAGCCGCTTTCCCTCGGCCCGGTTTACCATTGAAAAGGCGACCCCTGTGCCGGATCCGTACTTGAGCGTCCCAAACTGCGACATCCAGGGAAAACTCGAGCTGAAAGGAATCACGGCCCCCCTCTCCTTTACGGCCACCGTCACTCCGGAGGAAGGGGGGCGCCTGGCTGCCGAGGCCCATTTCGACCTGGACAGAACCCGGTGGAATGTTCTTTACGGCTCTTCACGATTTTTCGAGCACCTGGGCATGCACCTCGTCTTCGATCCCATCAGCTTCGAGATCCGCATCGTGGCACAAAAAAGCCAGACGTAAGTCGGGGAATGAAGTTGCAGTCGGAGACCTTGCAAGCGCTTCAGACAAACAACCGGATCTCCCCTGCGCATGATCCGTGATGATGCGTCGACGACCCGCGCTCCAGATGCCGACGACGGTAGCAATGCCGAGTTCGTCAAGCCAGCACTTGATTCTGTAAAGCACATCATCCGGGTCGATGGCGCCGAGCCGTTTTACGCCCTTATAGGCAAAGCACTCCCCTTGAGGAAACGCCCATGTGAGGGTGTTTTCACCCGGGGTAACCAAAACGGACCTGCATAAAGTCAGGGATCGTACCATATGAGGATGCTTAAAAAACGTTAAAAAGTCATCGCAGCGATCCAGCGGTCCATTGATGCCCAGGACCTGTTTGAGCCGGTTAATTTCAACGGATGAAAGGGACCTGATCGCCTCTTTGTTAAGCTTGTTTGTTGCCTCAATCCCAAATGTGTTGAGGCAATGAAAAAACCACATGCCGTCGTGGGTCATCCAGCACTTGTTGAGCAGCTCCACCGTCTCCTTCGTCGACACCTCGTCAAGGGATCTCACATGGCCTCCTTTGCCCCCGAAGCGAACCTATGGAAGATGATAACGGCCTGGGACTGCACCCGGTGCGCCCCAGGGTTCCGAAAAACGAAAAGTGATGTAAAAGCCCGGGTTCGCCACGCGAAAGTGACTTACCAGGCCCCGGGAATCAGCCGGTACCTTACCCTGGTTGCGTACTCGGCATACCCATCCAGTTCTTCCTGAAGCATCCTGTCCTCCAGGAAGGTGCGGAGCACCGTTACCGCAATGGCAACGACACCGGGGATCAGCGCCAGCTTCGAACCGATAATAAAGGGGTCGGCCAGACAAACCAGCACCATGGCCACATACCCGGGATGCCGGACAACGCCATAGGGGCCTCGCGTAACCACTTTATGATCCCGATCCGTCTGGATACGGACCGTTCCTTCAAAGTGTTTATTGACCAGCATGGCCCAGTAAAACAGCAGAAAAAAGCCAAGGTACAATGCGACCCCGGCAACGCAACTGAGCCCTTCCATCTGGACGCCTCCGAACCGTCCGATCTCCAGCCCCGCCACCACGGGGATACAGACGATCAACAGCAGGAAGTAGGAAAGGAGGATCAGTTTGTCCCAGCCCTTGGTCCCTTCCCTGGCTTCCGCCCTCTGGTTGGCCAGCTCCGGTGCGAACCGCAACATCAAATACCCCCCGAAAACGGCTCCGACAATATGAATGCCGAAGGCCAACCAGGCCCTGGCAATATCCCATCGCCCGGCCACAAGAAAAAAAACAACACCCATGAGAATGTTCCATCGAACGGGTGCCAACAGATACTTTACGCCATCTTTGTTCAATTTTTGCGACAACAACCGTCTCCTTACTAAAAAAACAACACACCAAATCAAAAAAGGGGACTTCGCCCCAGCTGACAAGCCTGTGGGGCCTGATAGGCTACCTCAACAGACTGATTCTACGTATTTAAATATGAGAATAAAATTACGATATTCACAGCCATGTTTCAACAAAAAAACCGGGCTTACCACTGTGGGAGACGGCCCTTAAAGCCAGAGCCTTCAAAGGCCGAATCGGTGGGGTCGGAAAAACACGGTAAGAAAGGTAACGGGAGCGTTTGTCGCCTGAAAGACAAGGATACTTTTTTCCCTTGGCAAAAAGCAAAACAATCCCTATAGTTCAAAGCATTAAAATGCTGAGACGCTCACCGTAATGTCCTCATCCCACGGACACCTCAGCCCTCTGTTATCCAATAGCAACACGCCTTACTCGGATATTTCATGAATAAGCGACCATGCCAAAACTAATTTTAGATGTCATTACGTATGGTTACCGCGAAGAGTGTATACATTTCTAAAATGCAAAATGTAATCCTCTGATTTCTGATCGATTTTCTCATCCTTCGGACTTGATGCATGGGCGCCCTGCCCTACATCTCAGTCATGTTATAAAAATCGCGACACGACGTCGCACAGATGCAGATACCCAGCTCTAAAAAGCCCAAATTAAATACTGTTACAAACAGTTACCATTCAAGACGCACCCACATCGCACAGTTCATCAACACCATATCGTCGTCATAAAACGTTCATTACGTAACACCAACTCACAATCCTCAGGAGGCTCCATGAGTACCTACCCGACAATGGATAACCTGGTCAACGCCATGAACGGCAGCTCCTCAACCAACAACTGGGACATGGTCTGTTCCTACACCACGAAACAGCTCAACGACTTTCTCGCCACAGCCTACGCAAAAAAGAAACTCGTCACGGAGATGCACTTCGATGTCCAGGAGGACGATCCCCTGACAGGGGAGCCCTTTACGGTGAAATACGACCTCTTTCTCGGCAAACCCACCCTGAAATTCATCGCCGGCCGCTCAGACCAGGCCAACCTCACCATGCTTATCACCGGCGGAACGTACAGCATCTACCTGAAGGGCCAGGAGAAACCTTTCAGGACAGCCGATTTCCCCAAAAACACGTACAGCGTGGACGCCTATGTCCCCCTGGCTGCGGTCACGGGGGATACCGGAAAGGTCTCATCCAAGGGAGACATCGTCACCTTCGACGACGACAAAACCAGCCAGAGCCACGTAATCCTCCACTTTGCCAATGAAAAGGGCACCCAGTTCAAGATCATGCCCGAGCCCGATCCATCCCTGAAGGCCATCATCAACCCGCAGTTCGTCGACGCCGTGGAGAGCTACTTTACCTACCATGTCACGGAGATCGACTACGCCCTGGCCCAGGTGAACAACGACAAGGCCTCCCAGGGCAGCGTGCTTCTCACGCCCAAATCCTTTGTCTTTGCCTCGGAAGGAGACGGGGAAACCGGCATTTTGAGCCTTTACATCCAGGTGAAGGAGAGCGGCAACCCCCCGGGCAACCGCAACCCCTCCTTTCAGCCGGGCACCAAAGAAATGCTCCCCATCCCGGAAAACTTCACCGCCAGCCTCATCCTGGGCTACCAGCTCCTCACCACCAGCTACATCACCAAACAGCTCCAGGACGAGGGCTTTACGGTGGCCTACGAATCGGTGCCAAAGGGCATTGCCTGCAGTGTCAGCAAGGACCTGGAGATCCTTGCCAAGAACGACTCGGGCCACTGGTTCTTCGGCAGCCACTACTACAAAGGCTTTGACATCAACTTCAAGGACCACCCCATTCGCATGCAGATCGCAGACGGCAGCGTCTCCCTGAACTGGCAGGCTTCGGCCGACACCTCCTGGTCCGAAAACTCTTCCTTCGGCCAGTCCTCCTCCAACCACTGGGGCGGGGTGGACGTAACCCTCTCCTATGAACAGAACGGCGGCTCCATCAGCCTGGACACCACCACCGACGAAATCAGCATCGCCTCCATCTCCATCACACCCAAAGACATCCACGTCGGGCTGAGCAACGACAGCTGCAGCTTCTGGGAACGCCTGGTGGGCTGCATGGAATCCCACCCCTCGTTCTACGACAACCTGGACGACCACCTTGAGATGCCCAAAAGCCTCTCCCTGGACCTCAAGGGATTGAACTTTCTCATGGAGACCAACCTGCTGGCCCCCGGCGAGACAATGATCAACTTTGATGCCTCGGCCGGTGTCAAAACCCCCAAGGACTTTCTGCTTGTGGGACAGGTCAACGCAAAATAGCCCTGCTTATCCCCGCAGATCAACAGAGGCGGGACGCGGCTTCAACCCAACGGGCCCGGCACATGCCGGGCCGCCAACATTGCCCGGATATTTCACGAGTCGGGTGCCCTCATGTGCAAGGCATCAGAGCTGTAGATGTGGTTTTCCACCTCAAGACTCTGATAACGCAGCAGATGAGTGCACCCGGCTCGCCCGAAGGATGAGAAAATCAAACAGCAAGCGCTGATTTACATGTTGCACGTTCAAAATAGCTGACATTTTTGCTGTAGGCCTTAAAACCATATGATTTCCCTTTGAGACAGCTGTTTTCTCATGAAATGTCCGGGCTAAGGAGAATTCCCATGCCCAAACCCATTGAAGTGTTGCTGTATGATCTGGCGTTCAACATGGCCAAAACCGTCTTCAAGCAAACCCCGCTCACGAGTCGCACGGTCTCGTTCACCAAAGGCGATGCCGTCTATCGCTACGGCAGCTACATCGCAGACCGGCCCCAGTTGTGGAACGAGGTGCTCAAGGTCTGGCAGCCCTTAAGCAAAGACAACAACCGCTGGACCGGCACCGACGGCAAAGGGGGCGGCAGCCAGGGCCTGTATACCTCCAACGAGTTCCTGTTCGACAAGGACTTTACCTTTGCCGAGATGAAGCACTACATGACCCAGGCCCTCACGGATACGCCCCTGGATCCCCAGACCCCGGTGGAGTACATGCATTACGAGGCGGGTAAGGCCCCGGAAGCCAAGATGGAAACAGCAGGGAACCTCCGCAGCGTCTTCCTCTACACCTTCAACCAGCCCCAGGACGGCTCGACCTCCGGTTCACCAGATCCATGCATCTCCAGCCCTACTACAAAAACATGCTCAAGGAAGGGGCGGACATCGTCAAGGGGCGCAGCCTGGAAGACCTCTATCTGGGCGAAGACTACAGCTTTACCCGGGCCGTGGGCAACGCCGCCTTCGAAACCTTTGACCTGCCGTGCATCCAGGTTTCCTCAGCACGGGAGATCGGCGGGTTCAACACGATTTTCCGCTGCGACCAGGGCCAGATGGTACTGGACGTGGAGCCCCAGGGCCGGGCCTCGGGCTACCAGATCCTGGAAGGCGGCAGCCCCGTAGTCCGCCAGGCCTACACCATGGACGACCTCACCTACAACGCACAGTTCGACCAGCCCGAGAGCAAAAAACTCGTGCCCCTGCCCGAACAGCTGGAGGTCCTCTCTCCCCTGGAAAAAACGGTTCGGGACATGTCCGCGAAAGTGGACTGGTCCTTTGAGCCCACCACCGTGGACAAGGCCGTTGCCGACTCGGTGAACCGCCAGTTGTCGGCCATGGACACGCCCTTTGACACCTCGGTTGCCGACCTGAACAAAACCATGCAGGACGGCGTCATGGACTCGGTGGCCTCGGCCCTTACCAAGACCGGCGTAAGCCTCATCGCCCCGGAACCGGGCTTTACGGACCTGGTCACCCGGATTCAGGTCTCGGGCGTGGCCACCCTCTTCCAGTCCCAGATGGTCAAGGAGCGCCTGGCAAAATTGACCGAAGAGGTCTCAGGCGGCCCGGGCTACCTTCAGACGGTCACCGACCAGGTGCTTCTGGAGAAAAAGCAGCACCTTCTTTCCCAGGAGGCGGGAACCATCCAGGCCACCATCGCCGAAGCGGGCACGGCCCGGCAGGAGACGAGCGCCTCCATGGAGACCAAAAACCAGCAGCTCAAAGAGGTGGAGGAAAAGCTCAAGTCCAAGCCCGACGACCCGGCCCTGAAAAAGACCCAAGAGGAGCTGACCCAGGAGCTGGCTGACCTGACGGACAAGCTCAAGGCCGAAGACGATAAATATACCAAGGCCGAAGAGGCGCAGAAAGCCAACGAGGCCGCCCAGAAAGAGGCCGAGGAGAAAAGCAAGGAGGCGGCGGAGCGTCAGGCGGCCCTTAAAGACCACGTATTCGAGGGGAAATGACATGACCAATCCCACAACCGACACCACCCTGCTCTCCAATCCCCAGGAGGCTTTCCAGACCCTGGCGTCGGGGGGCAACCTCTTTATCATCAGCGTGCTGGACGAGGTGACCTTGGGCAAGGACACGGACATCGGAGACGACCTCACCGCCTACGACCATGTCTATCTCTACGGACAGGGGTGCCTCCTGAGCCAGTCCGTCAAGCTGAAAAACAGCCTCGTCTCCGTGCAGAGCCTCACCACCACCGGCCAGGGGCTCTTCGACCTCTCCGGCAAGTCCGGTACCAGCCCGGACACCCCGAACCAGAACCCCAATGAAAAAGGACAACCCGGAGGGCCGGGGGAGCCGGGAGGCACCTTTCGCCTCTATCTCCAGAGCGTGGCCGACAACCGGTTGAACTTCAGGGTATCTGTTGCGGGCGGGGCCGGAGGCGACGGCCAGCAGGGAAAGATCAACACCGACGGGGGAGACGGGGGCAATGGCGGCAACGGCGGTACCGCTGAGGTCCTGGTGGGGCTGAGCTGCTGCGACCTGCTGGACCGGCTCCGAACCGTCGCCGCATTGAAAAGCCTCACCGAGCGCCATGTGGCCCTGACCCCCATCATCGGTGCCTACAAAACCGACTCCCAGTGGGCTGCCCTGATTCCCCTGCTCGCAAAGGCGGCCCGGGCGAAGAGCCTGGACGACTCCACCCAGGCCCTTGAAGCCGTGGGCCAGCAGCTGGCCGCCATGGACGCCCAGTTCGACAACGCCCTGCACGGCAGCCTCCTGGTCAACGGGGGGGCCTACGGCACCTACGGGCAGGGCAAAACCCCGGGGTCCAACGGCAATCCGGGCAAGCCGGGCAGCAAAAGCCTCTTCACCTTCGGTCAGCTCTCCCGAGCTTCCCAATCACCGGGAAAAGGGCCACACCGCTCCGGGCTTCTTCGTCCACCCCAGCCAGGTAAGCCGCCTCATGGACAAGGCCAGGCTCACCTACTGGACCATGGACCCGGCGGCCCGCCTCTATGGGTCACCGACACCATGCACACTTTCTTTCAGCAGATTGAGGAAAAGACTGCCCCCTTTGCCGACACCAGCCCGGAAAACAAAGCCCTGGTTGCCTATTACACGGCCCATGAGGCCGAATACGGGGCCCTGGGGTCGGTGCAGCAGCTCCAGAGCCTCCATGCCCAGGCGGTGAACGCCCTGTTGCAGATCAAGCAGGGCCAGGACCTCTTCGGGTTTGCCGCGGACCACGTGCCCCTGGTCTCCTTTGACAGCCTCTTCCAGACCCTGGACGGGCTCATGGACAACTTCGGCCACATCCAGACCGCCTACGACGGCTACTTTGCCAAGCTCAAAGAGAAAAAGGCGGAAATCTCATCCGTGGTTGCCACCCGGCAGAAAAACGAGGCCCTTGTCAGCAACGCCAAAAGCCAGATCCAGATGCTGAAAGTCCTTCTTATCAAACAGGCGGGAATCATCGACAGCTACCAGAGCATCCTGCCGACGCTTAAAAAGAAGGTAACGGACCTGCTGAAAGCCTTTGAAACCAAGGTCAAGGACCACTTTGATTTCAACTTCGACAGCTTCCTCCAGAACCTGAGCATGGTGGCCTTTGCCCCGGAGTCCAAGTTCATGGCCCTGACCCAGGGCGCCGAATTCCTGCACAACTCCCTGTCCAAGGTCACGGACAGCCGGGGCATTGCGGTGAACAAGGCCTACCTGGTGGACGAAATCCAGACGGTAACCTCCAGCGTCGCGGGGTTGCAGGAGGGCTACGACGCCCTGGACGACGGCACCCTGCAACCCGACGACCCGGGCGGGGCAAAGCTCATGGCCGAAGAGCAGCAGTTCCAGACATTTTTCAACGACTTCAAGGACCAGTTCCCCGATGACCTCAAAGAGCTGAAAAAAGCCTTTGACGCCTATGTGCAAAAAGTCCAGGAGAGAAACAACCACATCCTCCAGTACAACGCCCAGGTCATCGTGGCCCTGAAAAACCACCAGCTCATCGACAGCCTCACCGCCGAAGACGCCACTTACACGGACAAGGTCCTCTCCACCATGGACCCTGCCCTGCCCGACATGGTCAGCTTCATGTCCCGGACCTATTACACGGCCCGCCAGCAGATCATGGAGTTCATGGACCTGACGCAGCAAGCCTTCAGGTTCTGGTCCCTCTCCGACGCCCAGATCATCAGCAGCACCTTTTCAGGCAACCTGCCCTCCCTGGACGCCTCCGCCCTGCTGGCAGCCAAAAGCGACCTGCTGACCAAGACCGACAAGGCCCTGGAGCATTTCGGATCCAACGCCCAGCACTTCCCGGACAAACCCGGCCAGGAAGGGCTGGTGGTTACGGTGGGCCAGGGGGAACGCTCGGTGCTGCAATACCTGAACCTCATGACGGTCTCCCTTTCCGCCCCCAGCCTCACCACGGACAAGGCCGAAAGCGTCTTTGCGGGCATGTGCGATGTCCGCATCTCCCGGGTGCGGCTCTGGCTCGACGGCGTCAAGACAGATCAGGACACCTTGAGCATCCACATCACCCACACCGGTGGGGAAGAGATCTACGACCAGGCCGACAACCGTTTCACCTTCACCCACGAACCCGTCACCAAGCTGTTCATCTACAACCTCAAAACAAAACAGATCTTTGAAGACGCCAACTTCGGCGTGGAGCAAAGTGCAGACCAGGCAACGAACGAATACGCTGCCCTTGGCCCCTTTACCCAGTGGCAGTTCAAAATCGACCCCGCCCTGAACCCGGGCCTGGACCTCTCGGGGCTCAGCGCGGCCCGCATCGAGTTCCACGGCACCAACTACGCCTTTGCCTGAACCGACCATGCCTTACAAACACACATGGCCCCGGGACAGTCATCCCGGGGCCATGTGTATTTTATTACAAAATAACAAAATTATTATTGCAGCGGTTGTGACAGATCCGGGGCAGGACAGCGCCTGTGTCATGCACCGGAAACGGATTCCAGTTCCGAAGCCAGAATCCCTTCGGCCCCTAGGGAGTGACAGATATACCTGTCGAATCCCCGTTCCGTTTCCATGAGATTGCGTCCCAGGGAAACCTTCCAGATCTTTTCCATCTCAGGGTCCGTGGTCAGGTAAATGGTTTTTTCCCGGGGCAGGCACACCATGGAACACAGGGTGTTGCATCCCGGATCATCGCACACCGTCTGCCTCAGCAGGTCAAAGCCCCGGGACACGCCAAAGGCATGCTTATGCTCTGCCAGGTAGGCATGGGCCCTGCGGTAACAGTCCGCCCCGACACCCACCACCTCCGCAAGGGGCTTACGGGCCATGGCGTGATTTGAAAAATTGGCCATGACCAGAAAATCCCCGTCCATCTCGGTGATGACGTGCTCTCTGTTATCTGTCTCCGTAACCATGGCATGACCGTCCACATCGGCAAAAAGGTTGTGAACCGACGGCCCTGTGAACTGGACCCACCTTTTTGACGGAATCAGGCGCCGGACCTCAGCCACCCGGGAGCAGGATCCCAAGGTATCGTATTGGTCGCCGATGTACGCTTCCCCCTCCCCCAGGCTCTCGATCCCCGTCACATAGGGTTCGATCTCCTGGCAGGAGCAGAAAAGGCCTTTCTCGTTCATGCCGCAGGTTTTGGCGAAGTAATCCCTGAACATGGGATCGTTCTGGGTTTTCTCATAGAGAAAAGCCAGGTGAAACACGCTCATGCCTCCACGGGATTCGATGAGAAACTTCAAAGGGACGGAAAAATAGTCAAAATTCATGCCGAAAACCACCTGCTCGCCATACACGGCAAACCCCGTGCACGCACACGCCAGTGGCACCCCGCAGAAAACAAACAACACCGACAAAAGAGAGATTTTGAGTTTCATCTCCCTTTCATCGCATGTTTTCTCCCATTTCAAAAGGATGCAACGGCCATTCCTAATAATCGAGGGTCACAATGCGCCCCTTGGTAAAGGTAAAAAAGGTCTGCTTGTCGGCAACTCGGACCCCGTCGAGCAGGTCCTCTTTGCTCTTGCCCGCCGCCTTGAGGCACCCCGGGCAGGCCATGAGGACCGCGTTTTTGTCCATGAGGGTTTTCAGGGCAGCTTTCGAGGACGGAAAATGGGAAAAAGTGACCTCTTCTGCATCCTGCAGAACGGCCTCCACGCCCTTGATGTCGAAGTAGACAAGGACATCCTTGTCGTCTGCCATGATGCTGGCCATGTTCAAGGCCATCAGCAGCCTGTGGGGATCGTCCGCACCATGGCTGATGTGAAGAAGCACCGTGCTGCAGCTCAGCACGCCCTGGCATGCAACACCGAACCAGGCCAACCCGACAAACAGAAGTGTGGACAAAAGCACGCTGAGCTTTTTCATGTGTTCCTCCTTTGTTTTTTGGAAGCTGGCAGTCTGAGCCGGATATTCCACGCATCCAGAACGCCCATATTCAGGGCCTGGTCGATTTCTCATGAACTATCCGGGCTGAAACAGATCGTCATGTCCGAAGGGCAGGCAACAACAGAGGAAACCGGTGTGCATGCCACAACGGTTTAAAAGAAAAACAGGGAATTGTGATGATTTCATAAACAAGGCAAGCTGGAATTTATCCCGGGCCGGATCACGACAGATCGGCATTGGGTAATCGTCGCAACAATTCTAATACCCCACGAAGCAAAAAGAAAGGACAATATCCCATAACACCCTGCGACATTTAAACAAAACCAGAAAAAACCGACACAAAAAAACATGGCCGGAGGTTATCCCCCCGGCCATGCGTGCTTCTCACTTCTTATCTATCCGAGCTAACCCGGCCGGGCTAACCCGGGTCAGGAAGATTCACCTCCTGCAGGTCCTCGCCCAGATGGATCCGCTCGGTGCTGCCGAGAACGCCCAGGGCAAGGGCCAGGATGGTCCAGGCATGGACCGCGTGATACCCGCCCCCAAAGTGCTCGCCCAGCTCATGAATCTGGGCGTGGCAATTGTGACAGCCCGTTACGCAATACGTGGCCTGTGTCTTTTTGATCTGAAGGTCCTTGATCTGGCCATAGGCAAGCCGCTGCTCCTCGACTGCAGGAACCCCCCGCCCCCGCCACAACAAAAGTTGTTGGACTTATTGGGGTACATATCCACAAAGTTGTCTTCCCCCACGCACGATTTCACCACAAACCGCATGTCATCGGCAGCAGGGTCCCCAAAGGATTTCCGAACGATCTGGCAAGGGTCCTGAAGGGTAAATTTAATCTTGAGCTCATCGTTCCAGCTGGGATCCGGCTTGAGCTTTCCTTCCCGGATCCACCGGGCATACATGGTGTACATGGTCTCGACCTTGAAGTTGTGAGGAATCTTGAATTTGTCCAGTCCTACCAGGACTGCAAAAGTGATGTGCCCTCACTCTGTGTTCAAGAATGTCTTGCACCCCAGCTCCTCGCACTGCCGGGCGCTGCGCTCGGTGAGCTCTTTCCACCCGGCGTCGTCGGCCATGAACATGCAGTAGTTCTCCGCGGCCCAGCCGGAGCTGCCGTAGGTCCAGTCCACCCCGGCAAGGTTCAGGATTTTCCAAAGGGGCCCCATCTCCTCGGGCTCGATCATGGGCTCCCTGGAGTTCTGATTAATAAAATACTCAGCCCCTTTCTTGTCGATGGGGGCCTCAAGGTTCCGTTCTTCCCAGATGGGATACTCCTCCTTGATCTCGTCTAAGATATCCTCCACCACAAAGGCGAAATCCTCCTGGGTGCACCCCATGGCGCTGTTGGTGGGCTTGCCCAGGGCCATGTCGCAGGAGCCCAGGATCCCCTTGGGCATCTCCTCCCGGGGACGAAGCCTCCGCGCGTTGAAGACGAGCTGGGGGATATTGATCTCCATGGGGCAGGCATGCACACACCGCATGCACATGGTGCAGAACCAGGGCCATCGGCTCTCTTTGATCTCTTCATCCATGCCGAGGGCGGCCATGCGCAGAAACTTCCTGGGATCCATGTCATCCAGCCCCGTGGCAGGGCAACCCGAAGAGCAGACCCCGCAGGTCAGGCAGGAGTTGAGATTGCCTCCCTTCGGGAGAAGCTTCATGACCATGTCCTTAAAGGGACTCTTGGACCCCCCTGTCAACTTAACAGGTTTCTCACTCATAAGTTCTATTCCTTTCTTGATGGCTTTTTCACAAGGGCGAAGGCCCGGCCCGCATCACAAGAGATGACGCGACACATGATCATGGCCGGAACCGGCAGACGGCATGCTCCCTGCTGGAATACCGACAACAAGATGACACGCACAGGTATCACCTGGAGTCAGGAATCGGTGAAAGGAGAGAAAATGAAGGCAGAGACGGACAGAGAATGAGAAGAGAAGCAGCCGATATACACCAAATGCCAAAGACACACGCCATACCCCCAACTCTATCAAACCCGCCATCCCCTGTAAATACGGAAGGTTTGCCAGCGACAAAATCCAAGGAGATATCCGAATTGAGCTCTGAACGCCAAGGCCACAGTCTTTTTTCGCGACCACGACCCTCCCCCCCAGACAAACACCGTTCAGCCCCCCATCTCCGCGACAGAAAGATACCCCGCGTACGCCCACATAAGCAAAAGCCCCTGTGGACGGGGCTTTCCGGCAAGGGTATACAGAGAGAACATAAACAAACCAGTTCACCCCGACACATGCGTTCACCGCATATCCCTGCCTGTAAAGGCCCTCTCATCGCAGAAAAAACCGGTGTTTCAACCAACAAAAACCAAGGCCCGAGCCATGTATCGTCTTTACTCAAAAATTCTGGTGCTCTCCGCCCCCACCATCTTCGGCCTGATCATCCAGGCCATGTACCAGGTCCTCAATGCGTATTTCGTGGGATTTCTGGGGGTATCCGAGCTGGCAACCGTGAACCTCACCTACCCCCTGACCTTTGTGCTCATCGCATTGGGCCAGAGCATCGGCATCGGCACGGCGGCCATCACCTCACGAAGCATCGGGCGAAATGACCTTGCCCACGCAGATGTAGCCGCTGCCAACGGGCTGATGCTGGGGGTTTCTGGCCGGAGGGGTCTACCTTGGGGTGATATTCTGGAAATTTGACCTTGTGGCCCGTGTCATGGGAACCGTCCCCGGAGTTTGGCCTGTTTTACAGGTACGGCAGGCTCATCCTGACGGCCTTCCTCCTGGTGCTTGCCAACACCATCTTCGGCTTCATCGCGCGAAGCCAGGGGGGCACCCTGTTTTCCATGGTGACGTTGATCATTGCCTTTGCCCTCAACGCCCTCTTCGACCCGATATTCATTTTCTGGATGGACCTGGGCATCCGCGGAGCAGCCTGTGCCACCTTGCTTGCCCAGATCCCCGCGGTGGGAGCATACATCTGGTATTTTTCGAGCAAAAAAAGCCGAATCCGGATTCGCCCAGCCCTCCGGGCCGTAAACCGCCGCATCTTCGCAACCATCCTGAGCATCGGTATCCCCACCTTCATGGCTTTTGTGATCAATGTCCTGGCAGTGGTCCTGGTCAACCGACAGGCCGCCGTTTTCGGAGCAGAGGCCGTGGCGGGGGTCGGCATCGCCCTGAGACTCTACACGGTATCCACTCTGCCCGTCATGGGCCTTGCCAACGGCGCCCAGTCATTGATCGGGGCCTGTGTGGTGGACACAGACCCCGCAAAAATCAAAGACCTTCTCTCCGCCCTGATCAAAATAGGTACGGGATACGGAACCTTTGCATCCCTTCTCTTTTTGATCTTTTCCAGGCCCATCGCGGCCCTCTTTTCAACGGAGGCTGCCGTAACAACGATTCTGTCCGGCTCCCTTGCCCTCTACATGGGCTTTTTCGCCATGGTCCCGGTTCAACTCATCGCCATGATCTTCGAGCAGTCCAAGGGCAACGGCAGGCTTGCCATGTATGTCTCTTTCGCCCGCCAGGGCATCTACCTCATCCCGTTGCTGCTGGTCCTGCCCGGATGGCTCGGCATTAACGGGATCGCCGCCAGCCAGCTCTTCTCGGACCTCACGGCAGGCTTGTCCTGTGTGCTGCTCCTGCGGCGGCAGGTGTTCGCCGCCACGGATGCAACACCTACCGGGCCGGAAAGTTCACATAGATGGGGTTGGTGACCGCCTTCACCCGGCCGTAGAGCAGGCGCTGAAAAAGAAGAAGGTCGGGGGTTCCCATGAGTTCGGCGCGGTAGTAGGTCCTGCCCCTTGAAGCCGGGGTATCGGTAAAGGTCACACGGGTTGCGCCCCCGCTGACAATCCAGGCCCTGTGGGGAATACCGTTTTTCAGAACGCCCACAAGGTAGGTGTCTTTTCCGGCCAAAAGCCCCAGCAGCGAGGGAAGGTCCACCTCCCCTGCCACGAGCTTCACCAGGTTCTCGGCCGTGAGTTCTTTGACCCTTGGCACGGCAAACCAGCCCGGCGGGGCCGGGTTGCGGATATCGATCTGAAAGGAGAGCTCCCGGCCCGGTGCCTGGACCAGATTGTCCCCCATGATGGTTTCGAAGTGTCCGTCGCCGTCCCGGTCGGCCACCAGGTCCAGGCGCTCGGCGTCCGGGGCGTAGCTCAGGGAGACATGGCCGTTTTTCAGGCTGCGAAGGATGGCGTCTCCCGACTTCTCTTGGGCGTAAACCCAGGTGGTGGGGTTTCCGTGGCCGAAGAGGGCCGCCTCGATCTTTGCAAAGGGGTCGGAGGCGTACTCGGCAAGTTTGTGGGTGTCCGAGCCCCCCACACCGGTCATGCGGCGCCCTTTAAGGAGTTCGGCATCCCAGAACGGGTGGCTGGACCAGCCGTTGAGGTTGGGGATGCGGTACATGCTGTTCCAGATCTCGATGGTGTCCACGGCGTTGTCCACATCATACTCCCAAGGACAGCAGAAGATGGCCGAAGGGTGGTTGATGGAGAAAAGAGCATCCCCGTCATGGGCCCCGTACACCGCGGCCACGGCATCCTCGTCGGTGTTGGCGTGCCAGAGGGGCGTGTAGTCAAAGGGCGCTGCGGCCCATGCATTGGCGTGGCCCTTGCCGGTGGTCCACTCCACGCCGTAGAGGAGCACGGTCTCCTCGGAGATGTAATCCGGGTCATCCCAATGGGTGGGCATAACCGGGCCGGGGTCTTCGGGATCAAACATGTTCGAATCGTGCTCGGTGAGGGCAAAAAAATGGTGTTTGTTCTCAACGCTCTCCAGAACCGCGGCAGCCCGTTGGCATTGCCGTCGCTGTGCGGGTCATGCAGATCCCCTTAAACCACTGCCCCGTGCCGTTGGTGCCCTCATCCTCCCCCTCCAGCCAGCGGCTCATGAGGAGAAACAGATCGGTGTTGTCAATCAAGTCGCCGGAGAATCCCGGATCGAACCCGGAGAAGAGATCCGCAAAATAGGCGTCCGTGCCGCCCACCAGGCCATCAAGGAACAGCCCGGCATCGGTGCCCTTCACCATGACAGGGAACAGGTGGCCTATGCTGGGTGTCGGCGTGGAAAACCATGGTCGGCAGGTTGCCCGCACCGTTGTCCCCCACCGGGACAAAGGCCCTCTCTTCCGCCCCCCAGAGGTAACCGCACTCATGGTCGGCGGTGACGATGAGCAGGGTTTCGTCCCAGTTGCTGTTCTCCTCCACCCAGGCCACCACCTCGACCACGGCCGCGTTAAAGGCGGTCTGTTCTTCGATCATGCGGCCCTTTTCATTGCTGTGGTTGGCCCAGTCCACGGCCCCGCCCTCCACCATGAGGAAAAAGCCGTCCGGGTCGTTGGACAAAGCCCGAAGCGCCCCCAGGGCCATATTCGAAAGGCTGGGAACGGAAGGATTCCGGTTGCTTTGGTCCACCACCTGGGGATCGCCGGAGCGCCCTTGCTGAAGGGTGGTGGCGGCCTTGGCCAGCCCGAACACCTTGCCCGCAGAAAGGGAGCCCTGGGCCAGGGCTTCAAAATCAGATTTGTCATCCATGAAGGCCCAGGAACGCCCGTCCTTGGCCCGGGCCCCGTCCGCATCGGTAAGATCTGCGTAGACCGCTTCCCCGCCCACGTACGCGTAGTCCCAGTCATGGGACTTCAGGTTCCCGTTGTTGTCGTACATGGGGTGGCCCGCCCCCATGATCACGTCGAGTTCGCTGCCGTAGATCATCTGGGCCGCGATCTCTTCGTAGTTGTTGCGGGAGATGTTGTGGGCCACCATGCCCGCCGGTGTGGCGTGGCTCACCTCCACGGAGGTCACCACCCCTGTGGCCAGGCCCTGGGTGGAGGCGGTCTCCACGATGTTTTTTACATCGATGAAAAGAGGGGATTTTCCCAGCATGCCGGGGTAGGTCTTGACCCCTGTGGCCATGGCCGTGGCAGCCGCCGCGGAATCCGTGGAGTTTAAAAGATGAGAGCCGAACAGCCGCCAGCCCAGGTCGGGCTCGTAGGTGCCCAGGGCACTGTAGGTGGTCATGGCGTACTTGGTCTCAAAGGACTCGTACACGGCCCGGTTGCCGTTGTAAAAATCCGTTGCCATGACGGTGCCGATGCCCTGACCATCGCTGATCATCAGGATAACATGTTTTGCAGCCGAGGCCGGTGGGATAAAAAGCCCGATCATGAAACACGCAATACACAAAAAACAGCCCTGCTTTCCAAGGATTTTCATGGTTCCTCCTGAAACATACGGGTTGTTGTTTGACAGCTGCCTTTCTTTACCTGCCCGGTGTTAAGGCTGGGTTACATGAAAGTCATATCTTCATTTGTGTTGTGTTTTTCCCATGGAATATCCGGGTTATTGCACCACCACGGAGAGGTCCGCGTATTGTCCCGAGGCGTCCATCACCGTCAGGGTGTGCCTGCCCGGAGTGGAAAAGGTGATGCGGGCCGCTGCGCCCGGGCGGCTTCGGGAGACCCAGGTGTGATCGACCATCCAGTGCAGAGGGCCGCTGCCGCCTGTGGCACAGAGCTCCACGGTGAGGGGGCGTCCGGGTTTCAAGGGGTCTTTGAAAACAGCACCGTCCCTGGCACCGTGGATGATGATGGGCGCGCTCAAAGGGGCTTCCCCCTCAAGGCAGGAGAGATCGGGATCGGGGCACCGGCTGCGATCCCGGATCCATGGGGGAAGAAAGGCCAGGGCTCCTGCAGGCCACCTGGCAATGGTGCGGGTGGGAATGTGCCGGGTAGGATGTGCCGGCGATCCAGGCAGGGCCCGTAGAGCCCCTTTCCTGTGTCCGGATTCACGGAGACGATCAAGGGATTGGGGGCCATGAGCACCTCGTCCTGGCAGGGGCCAAAGGTCGGGGGAATGGTGTCGTTGAGGACCCAGGCCGTACGCTTGACATGGCAGTGGCCAGGCTCGGTGTCCGACGACAAAATGCCCAGGGGCCAGCAAACGGATTCCCGGGACACACTCTCGGGCATGGAAGCCCCCCTGGGGGCTGCCGAGGGAAGCCGGTCGGCCACCTGAAAAAGGACAGGAACAGCCGTAACAGCGCCATAGTGACCGGGAAGAGGCGTGCCGTCCGGGCGTCCCACCCAGACACCCAGGGTATGGGACTCGGTCATCCCCACGGCCCAGGCATCTCGGAATCCGTAGCTCGTCCCGGTTTTCCAGGCCAGCTTACGGCCTCGCCGCATGCCGAACCGCCCCCTTCTGTTCCGCGTTCGCTCTGGTGTTTCCAAAACGTGACGGACAATCCAGGCCGCCCCTTCCGAGAGCACCTGGGTCTCCTGGCTGCCGGCAAGTGCGAGCCCCTCGGGGTAGATGGCCCTGCCCCCCCGGCCAAAGGCCGAGTACCCTGCCACCAGCTCTTCCAGGGTGGTACCCACCCCGCCCAATACCATGGAGAGGTTGGGCCCCCCGCCAGGGGGATAACGCAAATGGATGCCCGCCTGGCGCAGTAGGCTGTCGAAACGAGCCGGCCCCACACGATGGAGAAGCTCCACGGCGGGTACGTTCAGGGACCGCACCAGGGCCTCGGAGGCCGACACCGGCCCTGCAAAATGGCGGGTAAAGTTCAAAGGGGTGTACCCGCCGATGGACAGGGGGCTGTCCATGAGCAGGCTTTCAGAATGGATCAGGCCGTCGTCAAGGGCCATGGCGTACAGAAACGGCTTGAGGGTGGACCCCGGAGACCGAACAGCCCGTACCATGTCCACATGACCGAAGCGCTCATCGTCAAAAAAATCCATGGAGCCCTTGTACCCCCGTACCAGACCGGTCTCGTTTTCCACCACCAGGAAGGCCAGGGAGGTCCCGGAGGGCAGTTCGCCCTTCAAGTTGGCCGCAAGGTCTCTCAACCCGGCCTGAAGGCAGGGATCGATGGGGGTTCGGATCACGCCCTGTCCGGGGAAGGCGCGCCTCAGGCGACGGGCCAGAAGCGGCGCCCGAAACGGAGGGTTCCATGGATGAACGGCCAGGGGTTCTTCCCGGGCTTCGTCCCCCTGCCAGGCTTCCCAGCGCCCGAACCCCACCAGACGCCCGACCACCTTGTTACGGGCCGCCACAGCCCGGTCCGGATGAAGATCGGGCCGGTAACGGGACGGAGCCTGGGGCAACACCGCAAGCAGGGCTGCCTCGGCGTGGGTCAACTCTGCGGCGGGCTTGCCCAGGTAGGTCAGGCACGCGGCCTGCACCCCTTCCACGGTGCCGCCAAAGGGGGCATGGTTCAGGTACAAAGTAAGAATCTCTTCTTTGGTGAGGCGTCGCTCCAACTGAAGGGCGCGAAGCATCTGACCGATCTTGCCCAAAACGGTCCGTCGGTGGGGATGAAAGATCCGGGCCACCTGCATGGTGAGTGTGGAGCCCCCCGAGACAATGCGCCCGTGCCGGAGGGCATCGGCAAGGGCCCGGCCCATGGCCAGTGGATTGACGCCGGGGTGGAGGTAAAACCAACGATCCTCGTATGCCAGCAGAGCCTCAATATAGAGGGGAGAGACCTCGTCCGGGGTCACCGGGTACCGCCAGATCCCCCGGGCATCGGGAAACACCCGCAAGGGATTCCCCTCCCGGTCCACCACCGTCACGGCCATGCCCTCCCCGGGCGCCGGAATATCGGGCGGAAAGGCCAGGTCCAGGCAGACCACCAGCGCCACCGCGCAACCCAGCACAGCAAGCCCCCACTTTCCCTTGATGATCCCAAGCACACGTGACATGGGTTGCCCTTTCCTTATGGAATCTTCACCATAAATTCCATGGGCGACGGGCCCTGCCCGCCGCCGCCATTGCCGTCAGCCTCCCTTGGCAGGGACCCAACCCGTTGGATTCGCCTTCATGGGTCCCCTGGATCCCGGCCTTGCCTTCCCAAACCGATAATCAATGAACATTTCTCAACAGCCAGGCCATCCTTCTTTTCTATTTTGTTGGCCGGTCTTGGTTCCATAAACAACATCCAAATTCATAACGAATGGCATGGTTCCCTGTAGCATCACAGCCATTTCAAAATATAGTAATCCCCATTGTATTCCTTGAAAGGCTCTGCTATCCACACTCTTTCACAACCAACCACCCCATATAATCCTGATGACATGGGTCAGGAGTCTCTACCGGAAGGCCGTCCATCCGACTATGGGAGTGCAAGAAAAACCGCAGGTCTCCCTGTTGTCCCGGGTGATCTGTTTCCGTATTTCTGCGCCCTCGCGAGACCCCTTGTTCGGCATGTATTTCAGGAGCATGACAACCGCATAAGGAGTCTCTTAAAATGGAATATGTCAAAGATATCCTGGCCGCTTTGAGCGTCATTCTCAACGGCCTCCCCCAGGGCCTGCTCGCCCTCTCCTTCGGCTTTGCCTCCATCCCCACGGCCCTGGCCTTTATCGTGGGTGCCGGAGGCTGCCTTCTCTTCGGCTGCGTGGCCCCTATTTCCTTCCAGGCCGAGACCATCACCCTTGCCGGGACCATGGGCAACAACATGCGGGAACGCCTCTCCATGATCTTCTTTGGTGCAGCGGCCATGGCCACCATCGGCGTGTTCGGCTTTCTGGAGAAAATCGTTACCTTTGTGGGACCTGCCATCACAAACGGCATGATGGCCGGCGTCGGCATCATGCTCGCCCGGGTGGCCTTCGGCATGGCCACCAAGAACAAAGCCGTAGGGTTCAGCTCCATTGCCTCAGGGTTTCTCACGTACATGATGACCAAGGACCTGGTCTACACCATCACCATCTCCGTGGTGCTCTCAAGCGTCGTGGCCCTGTCCCTGAAGCAGAAATCGGACATGAACGCCGTTGAAAAAGAGGGCTTTACCTTTCAAGTGCCCATGATGAACCTCTCCGTGGCCCGGGGTGCACTGGCCATGGTCTGCCTCAACATCGGGGCCAACATCGCCTTCGGCAAGATCACCGGCAACATTGCAGGCGCCAGCGTCAACGTGGACCACCTGGCCATCTTGCGCGGCCCCTCGCCAGGACATGGCGTCTTCCCTGTTCGGCGGCGGCCCGGTGGAGGCCATCATCTCGGCCACGGGCAGCGCCCCCCACCCCGTTTTTTCCGGGGTGCTCATGATGACCCTCATGGCTGTGATCCTCTTTGCCGGGTTTCTTCCCAAGATCGGGAAATACGTGCCCAGCGAATCCATCGCCGGATTCCTCTTTGTGCTGGGAGCCATTGTCACCGTACCCATCAACGCCTCCGCAGCCCTTGGCGGCGGAAACGCCATCGTGGGCGGGGTGACCATGACGGTCACCGCCATCTCCGATCCTTTTCTGGGCATGATGGCGGGCCTCATTGTGAAGTGTATTATCACCGCTGAGTCGGATGCTGCCGATTTTTCATCTGCTCCGGCACGGCCGGCTTATCCAGCGTGCTTCCCGTGCCGTTTATTTTTTTGTAACCATTCATTTGCCTCCGGCGGGTCGCTTTTTTGAAAAAAAGCTCCGCAAAAATGTCGGAATTGTTTCGGCGGAGCCTATGAATGATTACTTGAGACCTGTTTATCAAACTTTTTAAAAGTTTGGCCCCCGGCAGGGCCGCCGGAGGCTTTTTTGACCTGAATAGTTACATTTTTTTAAGCCTTTTTAAGGACATCCCATGAACACAACATACACCCTGGAAGTGGCCGGTGTAACCCGCGAGCTTCCCATCGTCCCCGTCAGCGAGACCCTCAACATCGCAAGCTTTGTGGTTTTGGGCGACACCGAGCTCATCTGCGCTGCAGCGCCCCTTCTTATAGAAAAACTCCCGGAGGTAGACGTCCTTGTCACCGCCGAAGCCAAGGGCATTCCCCTTGTCTTCGAGGTATCGCGTCTCATGGGGATGAAGCGGTTTTTCGTGGCGAGAAAAAGCGTGAAAGCCTACATGGAGAATCCGGTCATCGATGAGGTGCAGTCCATCACCACCACGGGCAAGCAGCTCCTCTGTCTGGACGCCCTGGATGCCGCGGCCATCAAAGGCAAACGCGTGGCCATCATCGACGATGTCATCAGCACAGGGGAATCCATCGAGGCCATCAGCCGCCTCGTGGAGGCAGCAGGGGGCCTCGTCACCGTCAAAGCGGCCATCCTCGCCGAAGGCGATGCCGCATCCCGGGAGGATATCGTCTTCTTGGAAAAACTCCCGTTGTTTCCCGTGGGCTAACCCGGCCGATAAAAAGCCTCCGGACCATGCCGGTAGCGGCGCGTCCGGAGGCTCTCTCCAGAATGGGTCACGTCATGTGCCCATACGCCGGGCAAGGTCCAGGAGTTCCGCCTTCCTGGGGCGATACACCAGCATGGCCACCGCCGACAGGCCCAGGAGCTGGTAAAGGGAAAGGGAATCACCGGCGGTGAGAAACAGCACAAGGCCATAAATGCCGATGCTCTCAAGGAGGGCTGAGGAGAGAATCACGATGACGGCATATCGGGCCACTGCAGGGTGCTGGCCCGATGAAACCGAAGAGGTGCTCCCCCCGGGGTGCCCGAGCATAAACCGGCGCAGCACATGCACCCCGGCAAGGGTGGCTGCGGACATGCCGAACAGCACATAGCGCAGGGTCACCACGGGAAACTCATCTCTGAGGGCCACCGTAAAGGTATCCCCCATAAACAGCCCTACCCCCAGGTACACACCGAGGGAAGCCAGAATGGCCCCCCAAATGATCAGGATCAAGGCAAAACCGGAATCAAGTTTTCTTGTGTGGTCTGTTTCGATCATGCTCACCTGCCTGTTCGGGTTCACGGGAAGAGGTAAAACGCGACTCCGACCATACCACAGGTGAGCACCTCGTTCACCCATGAAACAGACCGACCGAAACAGAAACATCTCACCAGATATCACCATCACTCCCCGAACACCTTTTTCAATAAGGCGGTGGTCTGCTTCATCGGGTCTTTCCTGATTTCAGCCTCTTCCATGGCAATGTAGTGAAACATCCCGTCGATGCCTTTATCCAGGGCATAGTCGGTGAGATCGGCTTTCACATCCGGGACATACGGCATGGATGTGTATTGATCCATCACCTGATCGTAGGCCCGGATGGCGCCGACCTGGGACAGGGTCTCCTCCACCACGGGCTCCACCTCCTCTTTGAGGGAAGGGGTCATTTTCTCCTGAAAGTAGAGGGTCGCTGAATTGTCCGGTCCCTCGTAGATCGCCTTGACATCCTCAAAGGTCATCTGGGCGATGGCATCGAAGAAAAGGGCCTTCGCCTTGGGGGTGGCTGCTTCGGCCGCACGGTTGAGCTTGAGTTCGAGATCGTCGGCCAGGTGCCCCATGTCCGCTTTGTCCAACATGGATTTCACCGCCTGAAGCTCCGTGGGCAAAGGGATATGGATAGCCGGATCCCCGTTGAACCCGTCCACGGTGCCCAAACGGCCCACGACACTCTCGGTGCCCATGCGAAGCGCCTCTTTGAACGCATCGCCGATCTCACCGGTGGATGGTGCGCCCTCAGCCACCTCTGAATTTTCTCCACTGTCTTTCTTAAAGATATTGATCTTATCCAGCCAGGATCCTTCCGCGTCCCCCCAGACCAATGCCCCGAAAACAACGCACAGGGCGACTCCCATGGATATCCGACGTGTTTTCATATGCCATTCCTTTTCATCTTAGGTATCCAGAACCTTCTGCGAATTGACGATACACACCAAATGAGGAACAAAGGCTTTCGCGGCGGGACGACAAAAGAAAAACGGCTAAAAAATCAAGCACACCATGTACCGGTCTCAAGGAATGCGAAAGCCGGTTGCAGCGCTGTTAATATATCACGACCTCCACCCTTTGGAACATGCAAATAAAATGGAAGGTCCTGATTTTTAACAACCTTGACAAAACATCACCAAAGGATTCGCAAATGCATGACAGGATACGATGCACACCGGCCACGACAATGACCTGGACCGGCAGGCATTCTGTTGGCATCGCGAGAAGTCATATGGAAGTTATAAAAATGTTAGGAATGACAAAGTTATGGGTTGACATAAAATTGTACGACGGGTAAATATCCAGACACATCGCTGCCGTCGGGCACGCGAACCTTAACAGCAGCAGATCCTTTGGGTGGATTGCCTGCATGATGAAACAAGATGATCATGTAATCCAGTGCACCTGAGGAGAGCCTGCAATACCTAAGCCTTCCTGAATAAAGTAACAACACCCAGCACATGACCACATCGGGTTCATTATGCTCACCCGCAGCCCCCCTCACCGGTTGCGGAAACCGCCACACCACGCATTCGGAGGAGACGTGAACAAAACTGAGATGTTCTGGACGATTTTGAGGAAATTCAACGAAGACACACTGCCCGTGCAAATCCTTCTTATCCTGCTCTCCCTTTTCGCGCTTTACGGAGTTTTTGCGAAACCGTCAAAAGCATCGGACAAGGGAATGACGGCTTTTCTGGCCGCAGCCTTTGCCTGGAACGGCATCGCCTGTTTCCTTCTCTACTGCGGAAAGAGTCCCATGGCACTCTTTGTGGGAGGGCCCTTGTACCTGGTGATCTCTTTTCTCTTTCTTATCGACCTGCTGGTCACCGGAAAATGTTCCTACCGACTGCCCGATACACCGCTGCACCAAGTCCTTGTCGGAGTGCTTCTGCTTTGTGTCTACCTCTTCCCCTTCGCCGGGATGGCCCTGGGCCATGGATTTGTGGTGCTCCCTATGTTCCCCTGTCCCCTGGCCGGATTCGCCCTCATACTCTTTTCGGCGGCCCCCCGGATGGACAGAGATATCTTCATCCTTCTTCTGGTCTGGGCCTTTGTCAACATCCCGAAATGTTTTGGTCTCTTCGGGTGCTACGAAGAGATCGTCCTGTGCGCTTCGGGGTTTTACAGCCTCTATGTCGTAAAAACCCGCGCCACCACCCGCAAGACAGCCATGGAGCCCCTTCATGAACCCGTTTGAATGCATCGACGCAGGCACGGAGTTCTGCCCCTGCTACCTGGCCGAAGTGGGTGAATGCACGGTCTGCACCCTGCTCCAGGGCAAAGAGGTGTGTGCCTGCAACTGGTCGAAGGTGTGTATTTACCAGAGATACCTGCGTAACGGATCCAAGGCGGTGAAGCGAAAGCAGACCGTGCTCTGCGATATCGCCGACTCACGGCGTATTGAAAACGGGATATACCTGAAAAAAATCGCGGTTTCCCGTGCCATGGCGCGGTCCCTCAACCATCCGGGAAGCTACGTTTTTGTCAGGGGTCTGACGGAACGCTCCTTTTTCGATGCCCCCATGGCCATTGTGGCGTCGGACATCATGGAAGGCACGGTGACCCTGGCCTTCCATGTCACCGGTCCGAAGACGCGGCTTTTGGAACGGAGCCCCATGCGCCTGTTCCTGAGGGGCCCTTACTGGAACGGCCTCCAGGGCAACAGGTCTGTGGAGAGCGTCCGGGACGCCCACTGCCTCGTGGTCACCGGCGGTATGTCCCAGGCCTCGGTCCCCCTTGTGGTCAAACGCCTTCTGGCCCACGGAAACAAGGTGACCCTGCTGGTCAACACGCCCGGCCCGTTTTTTATTTCGGAGTACCTCCCCGAGGATGTGATCGTCCGGAAAGGCCCCCTTCACGGAAGTCAGGGCCAGACCACCATGGGACAGCTGCCGGACAAGGAGTCCATCGCCTTTGCCTTCAGCGCCGGAAGCACGCCCCAGCATGAACTCGTCACTGCTTTTATGGACCGCCACTGTCCCGGGGCAGGCCTTGCGGTCTCCAACAATCATACCTTCTGCTGCGGCGAAGGGATCTGCGGAAGCTGCCTGGTCACCATGGGCGACAAATCCGTAAGGTCCTGCAAGGTGCAGTTCGACCCGAGGCAGGTCGCGGAAGAAGGAACCGCCTGCCCTTGATAATGCACTCAATGAGGAAAGGAATCGTATTATGCCCAAGGTAGTTATCATCGGTGGAGGGTGGGCTGGATGCGCGGCGGCCATCGCCGCCCGGAACGCCGGCGCCGAGGTGGTGCTGTTGGAACGAACAGACCTCCTCCTGGGGTGCGGGCTCGCCGGTGGAATCATGCGGAACAACGGACGGTTCACCGCCGCAGAAGAGCTCAGGTGCTTAGGCGCCCCGGAGCTCATTGATCTCACCGATACCCTCTCCCAACACGTCGGCATTGATTTTCCGGGCCATTGCCATGCCAGTCTCTACGACACGTCCCGAATCGAACCTGCCGTGCGGAAGGCCTTGAAAGACAAAGGCGTTGAGCTTCGCTTCGTGGCCCGCGCCGTGGGGGTCTCCATGGAGGAACCGGATCGTATCCGCTCGGTCTCCCTGGCCGACGGGTCCGTCATCCACGGAGACGTCTTCATCGAGACCACGGGCTCTGCCGGGTCCATGGGAAATTGCGCCCGATACGGAAACGGATGCACCATGTGCGTGCTCCGATGCCCCTCCTTCGGCCCACGGGTCAGCCTCAGCCACATGGCAGGGTGCGAAGAGAGCGTCGGGCTCCGGGACGGTGAGGCCTACGGGTCCTTCAGCGGCTCCTGCGAACTCAACAAAGCTACCCTGAGCCCGGAGATCCGGCAATGCCTGCACGACAAAGGGGTGGTCATCCTTCCCCTTGAGAAACACCTCGTGGATGAGGGAATCCTCAAGCTCAAGGCCTGCAAACAATATGCAATCCCTGAGTTCAAGCAAAACCTCATCCTCCTGGACACCGGATCCCGCGCCAAGATGATGATGCCCTTTTTTCCCCTGGAAAAGCTGCGGAAAATCAAGGGACTTGAACGGGCCATGTACGAATTTTCCGGAGGTGCTTCCAACTCGGTACGCTTCCTGGCACGGACGCACCGGAACAATGCACTGCAGGCCCAGGACGTTTCCAACCTCTTTTGTGCCGGGGAAAAAGCAGGGCTCTTCGTGGGACACACCGAGGCCATGGCAACAGGAAGCCTCGCGGGCTGGAACGGTGTGCAGCAGGCCACGGGCCTCCCGTTGCTCTCCCTGCCCGATGGCCTGGCCATCGGCGATTTGATCCGACACGAAAACCAGGCAAGCACCACCAAGGAAGGGCTCACCGACCGGTACACCTTCTCAGGGGGCAACTACTTCAACCGCATGAAGCGCCTCGACCTTTACACCACCGATCCCAAGGCCGTCGAAGCACGGGTAAAGGCCCACGGCCTCTACCATGTGTTCCTGACGGCCCACGGAAAAAATGAGAAGGCGCTTCACCCCATGCGGGCATAGGCGTCGGCAACTACCCGAACCCAACAGGCACGATCCCGATACACGGGACATAACGAAACCACACATACGTTAAGGATGGACCCATGACTGCACCCACTGAAAAACACCTCGTACGAAAAAGTTTTTTCGGATGCAACTCCGCCCATGGATTTCACTGCTTCTTTGACTTTTTCCACGACCTTACCGACGCAAAAATCACCATCATCAAAGGTGGGCCGGGAACAGGCAAATCAACCTTCCTGAAGCAGATCGCCGATGAGATGCGCAGCCAGGGATTTGCTGTGGAACAGCAGCACTGCTCCCTGGACCCCAACTCCCTGGACGCCATCATCGTCCCGGAGATCAAGGCGGTGGTCACGGCCGCCACCGGCCACCACGTCTTTGACCCCAAGCACCCCGGTGCCGTCGACGAAATCATCAACCTGGGCCGCTACTGGGATGAGGCGGGTATTCGCCCCCACGCAAAGGAGATCATGGCCATCACCGCCGAATCCGACCGATGCTTCGGCAGGGCGTACCGCTTCCTCGCCGCAGCCCACCTCGTTCGCACGAACAGGGCGGGCCTGGCCACGGAACATCAGGATTTTTCCAAGGTCAATGCACTGTATGAGGCCCTTTGTGCAGACCTCTTCACCGGCCACCCCCTGGCCGACACCGTGGGACCGGAAAGACACCTCTTCATGAACTCCATCACCCCGGAGGGCACGGTCAGTTTCATGGATACGGTGATTGGCCCCTCCACTCGCCTGGTGGTCATCCACGGCGCCCCGGGCACCGGAAAATCCACACTGCTGTCGCGGCTTGCCGCAAAGGCCAGGAGCCGGGGCTACAAGGTGGAATACTGCCACCACCCCCTGGACCACCACAGGATCAGCCACCTCATCATCCCCGCCATGGACGTGGTGATCTCAACGGATGCCCTCAGGGGGCTCCCCAAGGAACAGGAGCACGACCTGAATGCCTTCCTGACGCCTGGCATCAGCACGAAACAGGGAGAGATGAAAGGCGATGACCGCGACTACGACGCCATGATTGATGCGGCCATGGAGGCCCTTGTCCGCGCAGGCCATACCCACGGCAAACTGGAGCAATACTACATCCCCCATATGAATTTTAAACAGGTGGACCGCTGCATGGCCGACACCATTGAACAGGTGCTCAGGCATGCCGAAAAGTACCATGCCTTCACCAGGCGATCCCCCAAGAAGGAAAAGGAGTTGTGTTAGTGAAGATGATATCGTATTCAGCCCCTCTCAAACGGGGCGCCCTTGCAGCCTGCCTGGCTGTCCTGTTGGTAACGCCCGCTGTTTTTGCAACCGAAGAGCCCCAGCGCGCCCTGGATGACATGGTCATCACCGCAAGCAAAAGGGAATCCTCCCTGGAGGATTTTGCAGGGAGCATCACCGTCAAAGACGGTCAGTTCATCACGGACCATGAGATCAAGGACCTCTCCGAGCTGACCCTGTTTGTCCCCAACGTCTTCTTTAAAAAGACCACCTCCGGGGACGCCTTTGTCTCCAGAGGTATCTCCACCATCGACACCTCGCTGTTCAGCCCCATGGGCCTTTACATCAACGACGTCGCCTACCCCTTGAGCTTTATGCAGAATCAGCTGCTCACCGACGTAAAACGGGTGGAAGTTCTCAGGGGGCCCCAGGGGACCCTTTACGGCAGGAACAGCGAATCCGGGGTCATCAACGTGGTTCTGGAGGAGCCCGGAGACAAACTGAAGGCAACGGCCAGCCTGTCCGGCGGCAACTACAACACCTGGTGCGGGGAAGCCTCGGTGAGCGGCCCTGTGGTAAAGGACACCCTCTACCTGGGGCTGTCCGTGACAGGCCGTAAATCAGACGGTTTCGTAGAAAATGAAGTCACGGGCAAAGACGACGTGGCCGACGAAGAGACCACCGCAGCCCGGGGAACCCTCCGCTGGACCCCGGGAGAACGCTTCGAGCTTGTGGCCACCCTGGACGGCCTGGACCAGGACAAGGGCGTCAGCACCCTGCGTTTTGAAGACGGTCCCCAGGCCTCGGACAGGCACAAGGTCCGCTCCAGTGAAGAGGACCGCGCCGATGAAGAGGAAGTGGGCGGAGTCATCAAGATGAACTGGCGGGCCGATAATGCCAAATTCACGTCCATCACCAGCAACCGCCAGTTTACACGGGAGTTCACCCACGATTTTGATCGGACCCCGGTTAAACTGGGAACCACCGATTTAGATATCGACCAGGACAACTGGAGCCAGGAATTCCGAGTCGCCTCCGAAGGAGAGGCCCCCCTCTCCTGGGTCATGGGACTTTTCGGGTTCACCGAGGACCTGGACACCACCATGACATTGAACCATGTCTCCCCCGCCATGGCCAAAAACCGAGTGACAGATTCGGAAAACGACGGCTACGCCATCTTCGGACAGGCAACCTACCGGCTTACAGACAAGCTGAAGCTTACCGGCGGCCTGCGAGGGGAGCACGCCACAGCCGAAGGAACACAGACCTACACCAGCATCACGGGGCCCGTGACCTTCGACGAAAAACTCTCCGAAACAGAATGGCTCCCCATGGCCTCGGCCTCCTACGACATTGCCGACAACCTGACGGCCTACGCCACCTGTGCCCGTGGCTGGCTTGCCGGGGGCTTCAACTACTTTTCGGCAAACTCCGAAGAGACCTTCGGCTATGAGCCCGAGTACACCGTAAACTACGAAACAGGCCTTAAGGCCACCTTCTTTGACCGACGACTCAAGGCGGACTTCTCCCTGTTTTACATCGACATCGACGACAAACAGGTCAGGGAAGAAGTGCCTGGGGGAGGCCAAGGCGTCTGGAAATTTTCCAACGCAGGCAAAGCCCACAGCCAGGGTGTTGAACTGGACCTCACCGCCCTGCCCCTGGGCAACCTGGAAGTCTTTGCAGGCGTGGGCATCTCCGACACGGAGATCGATACCTGGCAGGGCACTTCCGGCGGCATGCCCTTCGACTACTCGGGCAACTCCCTGCCCTGGGCCCCTGAATTCACCTGGAACGCCGGGGCGGCCTACTACATGACCAACGGCCTCTACGGCATCGCCGACGTCACAGGCGCGGGCAAGCAGTATTTTGACGCGGCCAACACCCTGAAAGACAACGGGTACGCCCTGGTAAACCTCAAGCTGGGCTACGCCTTTGATCGTTTTGATATCTCCGTCTACTGCAAAAACCTCTTGGACGAAGAGTACGCCACCAAAAAAGTCAAAAACATGCAGGGATTCACCATGGTGGAAGACGGCGATCCACTCACCTTTGGGCTGACACTCAACTGGAGGCTTTAATATGACACCCCTGTTCGACATCAACGGCAAAAACCCCATGACACCGATCTTCGAAGCCCTCCAGGGGCCTGTGCGCATGGCCATCCTCAAGGCAGCCGTGGAGATGGGCATGGCCGACATCCTGGCCAGGGTCTCGACCCCCGAGGAGATCGCAGCGGCCCTGCCCGGCGAGACGGACCTCGGGAACCTCACCCACTTTCTGGACAGTATGGCGGGCATCGGCCTGGCCGTGAAGCACCAGGGCAACTACCTCAACTCGCCCTTTGCCGAGACCTCCCTGCGCACGGAAAGCCCGGTCTACTTGGGAGATATGGTTCTCAACCTGTCCCGCATGCAGCACCGGAACATTGGCAAAATCGAAGCGCTGGTTCAAGGCGGCCCCCCACCTGTGAAAAAAGAGGACCGCCTCGCAGACGAGAGCAAGTGGCAGGCATCGGTCAAACACCTGGCACCCTACCAACGGGCAGGCATTGCCGCCCTTGCCGCCGATACCATCGATGCCCTTCCCGAGTGCACGTCTGCCACAAAGATCATGGACATCGGGTGTGGCCCCGGCCTCATGTGCATGGAGGTCCTCAAACGCCATCCTGCCATGGAAGGGGTTCTCTGCGACCTGCCGGCCATCATCGGCCTGGCGGAAAAAGAGGTGGCAAAAGAGGGAATGGAATCACGGATTTCGTACATCAAGGGTGACTACAACACCACGGACTTCGGCACCGGCTACGATATCATCTGGGCCAGCCACAACCTCTACTACGTCAAAGAGGCCTCTGACTTTTTCTCCCGCCTCCACACGGCCTTAAACGACGGCGGGGTTTTCGTGAGTCTCCACGAAGGCACCACCGGCGAAGGCACGGCACCGGAGCATGTGGTGCTCTCAAGGCTGTCCCTGGCCCTGGAAGGCCAGAACTATGTCTTTCAAAAAGGGGAGATCGCCGATCACCTTCGCCGAGCGGGATTTCATTCGGTGGAGACCTCCCCCCTCACCCTTCCCGTGGGCGAGGTGGAGTTGACCATCGCCCGGAAACAGAAAGGATAAATAATGACCCACGCTGTACGCACCCCGGGGAGACCCGGGGTGTTTCTAACCCGTGTCATGATGATTGTGCTGGCCCTCTGTTGTGCGGCAGCCGCACGGCCGCTAAACAGCCAGGCCGCCGAAGGCCCTGTCGTAAGGCTCTCCGGCCCGCCTGTGGCCGAAAGCCTCCCCTTTGCCATGATGTCCGGCATGACCTTTGACGACCCGGCCATGACCATCGAATTCACCCCCTGGCACTCCCCGGACCAGATCCGGGCCATGATCGCCGGGGGACAGGTGGACGGTGCCATTGTTACCACGGCATCTGCTTCCCTTTTTTACCACAAGGGAGTCCACGCCAAACTGGCCGCCCTTTTTGAGACACCCCTGTGGATCGTCTCCACGGCGGAGGCCTCAGAAACAGGCCTGGAAGATCTCAGCGGAACCATTCTCTTCCCCTTCGGCCACAAGGAGATGCCCGAGCTCCTCTTTAACGCCCTTCTGGGGCAAGGGGCCCCGAAAATCAAACGCCACCACACAGGTGGCGCCCTGGAGGCGGTGAACCTGCTGCTCCTTGGCAAAGGGCACCATGCACTGCTGGCCGAGCCTGCGGCCACCCTGGCGGTCATGCGATCCAAAGAGATGGCCGACAAAGGTGCGCCCCTCCTTGAAAGGCACCTGGACTTAAGGACGCTCTGGAAAAAAAAGTTTGACGGCAAGCCCCTTTATGTCAGCGGCTTTGCCCTCTTTGGCAACACCCTGGACAACCCCGCCATGGTGCGCCGGATCCTGGAGGAGTACCGCAGGGGCGTCGAGAGCATCACGGCCAACCCGGAACAGGCCCTGGCCATGGCGGAAAACAGCTTTCCGGCCCTGGTGGCCCAGTCAAAAGACGGGACCCTTCCCGGGGTGGACATCCGTGTAACCAGCGAGACACAGGCCTTTTCCGACACCCTCTTCTTCCTTGATCAACTCTCCAGACAGGCGCCCAGGGCCACGGGGGGCGACCTTCCGGGGGAAGACTTTTTTCTGGTGACGCAATGATGGGAACCATCCACGGCACCACAGCCCGCCTGCTCCTCCGCATCTCCGGCATCCTTCTGCTCGTCCTGGCCTGGGAGATTGTGGCGCGCCACTACTCGGGCCTGGTGGTGGCCTCACCCCTGGAGACCCTTTCTGCGGCAGCCAGGCTGCTGAGCGACCCGACCTTTATCCTCCGGCACTTTGCCGTGAGCCTGAAGCGGGTGGGCCTGGCCCTGGTGTTCGGGCTTCTTGTCGGCGGGAGCCTGGGCCTCCTGGCCGGGTTCTTCGACCCCTTCAGGCTGATGATCGAACCCCTCAGGTGGATGCTCATGACCATCCCGGGGGTGGTCATCGTGGTGGTCTTCATGCTCTGGTTCGGCATGGGCAACCTCATGGTCATCAGCATCACGGCCTGCACCATCGCACCGGTGGTCTATGTCAACGTCTCCCAGGCCATGAGTTCGGTGGACAGGTCCCTTCTGGAGATGGCCGAGATCTACCGGTTTCCCCTGTCCATGAAACTGAGGCGCATCTATGCCATGACCGTGGCCGGCCCCTTCTTTTCGGCGGCGGTCATTGCCGTGGGCAACGGGATCCGGGTGGTGGTTCTGGCCGAGGTACTCGGGGCCAACAACGGCCTCGGCCACTGCCTGGCCATCTCCCGGACAAACCTCGACACGCCGGAGCTCTACGCCCTGGCCCTGATCAGCATGTCCATTGTCGGGGGGATCGAATTCTTCCTGCTGAAACCGTTAAAAGAGAAATACCTGTGGAGGGAATCATGAAACCGGCCGTTGAACTCATTGATGTGACCATGTCCTTCAAGAACCGGGAGGTGTTGCGTCGCCTCAACCTGACCATAACGGAGGGGCAGCGCATGGCCGTAACCGGGCCCAGCGGGGCCGGAAAATCAACCATCCTGAAGATCATCGCAGGGCTTGTCACCCCGACCTCCGGCAGGGTGGTCCGCCACACCTGCAAAACTGGCTACGTCTTTCAGGAACCCCGCCTCCTGCCCTGGAACACGGCCCTGGAAAACGTCACCCTGCCCCTTATCGCCAGGGGAGAAAAAAAGAAAGAGGCCCAGAAGGCCGGAATGAGCTGCCTGGCCGACATGGGCCTTACAGGGTTCGAGCACAGCTACCCCAACCAGCTTTCAGGGGGCATGAAGCAGCGTGTCTCCATTGCCCGTGCCCTGGCCATCGAACCGGACCTCCTCCTCCTGGATGAACCCTTTACCGGCCTGGACCCGGACCTGCGGGACTCCATCTGCGAGCACCTGGAGGAGGCCCTCTCCAAAAAAACCACCACCGTCATCCACGTCACCCACGACGTGGAAAACATGATCCACACCGCCGACAGCCTCTACACCCTCACCGCACCGGATACCCTTGAGCAACTGCCCCTGGCAGGTTAACGAGGGGAATAAAACAGGCCTCCGGCGGCCAGGAGATAAATCCCCTGGACCCCAGATTGCGAATGCTTTCCCCCCCTCGTTCCTCGGGGTGAAAGCATTCGCGCAAATTTTCATTACATGTAACTCTTCAGCTCCAAAAATTGCATCCGGCGGCCCTGCCGGGGGCCAACCTTTTACCCGATTTAATGACTTGGGTTTGACACACAGGTCTTACGAATGACGAGGGCTGGCCGAAAGCTTCTGGCGAGCCGATTGTTTCAACATAACGGCCATTCAACCGGAATGTTTTTGCGGAGCTTTTTTCAAAAAGCGACCCGCGGGAACGCGACGATAATCACAAACCACGTCTCTCTACCCGTCCACCTCTTCCAAAAGCCGACACATCCAGCCCGCCATCTCCACCCCTTCCGGGCGGTAGTAATGGGTCATGTAGGGTTTTATGTCGATGATGGGGCTGCCGTCCACGGCTTCCAGGCCCCGCACCTTCAAGACGTTGCCCTTACGGGACACAAGGGGCACCGCGGTCACCAGGACCGGGTTCGGCCGTGCCGGGCTGCACGTTGAAAAGACGCCTTTCAGGGGAACGTCTTTTCGCCCCATGGGATGAACCTGAAGGACGGAGCGCCCCTCGTCCGGGACCAGGTGGGGCCAGTAGAGAACGAGGATATGGGAAAACTCCTCAATGCCTTCCAGGATGCCGTCAAATCGATCGTCGATGACGATCTCTGAAACGAGCTCGGAAATCTTTTTCACACGGGCCCTGACATCCTCATCGCCTTTTTTCAGTTCAATGCCGTCTTTCCTGGCCTTAAGCTCCGGGTTGGTCAGGCTGCTTCGGACAACCCAGCGTAGAGACACATCTCCCGGGTTGTGCTGGTCTCTGTCGCCATGGTCTCTTCCTTCCCATCCGTTTCGTAGAAACATGCCCGGATGTCGGCTCGGATCATTTAACTCTCAAAATAGCTCACAAGTTATCTTCAACTACCCATACCACTGGAAAAAAGAAAGAGGCAACACACAAAAAAACGGGCCACCCCTTCGTCCACCGTGTTCGGTGGCGCAGGGTGGCCCGTACTCGAAAAGACATTCAAAGCCGACGTGCCGTTTCACCTTCAGGACGATACGTTTACGGGTCTCGTTTCCTGATGGTCACCGCCATGATGGTTCGGTCCTCCAGGATCACGCCCTTGGCGTACACCCGGTCACGGGGCTTGATAAGGCAGGCATTTTTCAAAGGATTCCCACTGGCATCCAGGCAGGTGGTCCGGACCCTGTTGCCGTCATAGACCGCAGACCCAACGTAAAAACGGGTCTCACCCACCACCACCCAGGTACAGTCCCCAGCCACCTCCAGGACCCGGGCCTGCATCTCGATAAAGTCAAAGACGTCGTACTCCTCCTCGCTCAGCATCTCTCCGGCCCAGGCAGCCGTTCCCATCGCCCACACCATGCACACAACGGCCAGAATGAATCGTTTCATCGTCTCGTCCTCCTAACCTAACGGGTCTGCTTCCAGTAAAAGTATTCCACCCGATCGTTTTCGGGCAAATCCCAGCTCTTGGCCCCGACGTAGATCTTGCGGTTCTTGATGATGGGCACGGCAATGGGCAGGTCAGCAGGCAGAATCGTCGACCGCACCTTGCCTGAAGAGGAGTTGCCCCAATCCGTCACAGGCGTGGCATCAAGCATGCTCACGGCATACAGGCGACCGGTCCCGCGGGCGCCGGTGCCTCCGCACGGATCGTCAATGGGCGCTGCAATCCCCGTTACCACAGGGGTATAGGTGGTGAAGTAGACCACCCCCGAATCCACCAGGGCCTGGGAGACGACCTTCTCCCCCGGGTTGGGCAGGTTCATGTACCACCCCTTCTTGGCCTTGAGGGCTTCGTCGTAGGAACCAGTGGGGTCCGAGACATCCAGAAGGTCGTTGGCGGGGGTCAGGTCGGTATCCAGCCAGTAGTTATACACGCCGTAGAACCGATTGGACTCGGTGGTGTCCAGGGGGTCGGCCCGGTTGCCGGTGCCGAAGTAGAGCACCTCCACGCTGCCCTCAATGTCCGAGGCCACGGGCGCGTAGAAGATCTTGCCCAGGCCGCTGCGGAACAGGCGGTTCTTGTACGACCAGGTACCAGCCGGTGCCACCTCTTCGGCCTTTTGGTCTGCTCCGGTACCGGTGATGGCCACGTCGTCGGCAAGGACGAAGACCTGGCCGGCCATGTCCCCGGCGTAGATGCGGGTGGTGATGCCGTCGGCGTTGTGGTCCACGGCAGCGACATCAACGATGCTGTGGGTCATGCTGCTCCAGTTCCCGGCATGGACCTTAACGGGGGTAAGGGCCCCGGAGGAAGCGACCACGGCAAACAGGGCACGCCCCACACTGTCCGTGGAGGCAGGCGCATCCAGATCCTGCTGGTTGTCGTAGCCCCCGGGAAGGATAAACACGTCCGCCGTGGTATCTGCGGACACCTTAATGGTTCGCACCTCGGGGGTCCCCCACGATTGCCCCAATACCTCGGCCCCGGCACCAAGGTGTGTTTCTTCAATGTCGTACTTCCACCTCGGGGAGTTGTAATCGGTGATGTTCAGGGCGTAATATGTTGAGCCACCCCGCCGCTCGCCCACAAGCACGGTTTCCGGGGTAAAAAGGTCCGTACCCGTGATACGCACCCCGTAGTCCACCCCCGGAGGCCCGTCCACGTAATAGTCGTTGTTGTTGTCCTGGAGCAGGTTGAGGCGATTCAGCTGGCCCGGAGGAACAAAGGCCCAGACCTCCTCGCCGTTGGCGTCGTTGATGCACCGGAACAACCCGTCGTTGGACCCGAAGTAAATCATCGTGGCAGAGGTGGAGTAGTGCACCACCGCGGGCTCGGAGTGGATGATGGAGCCGATGGGCCAGTCGTTGATGCCGTTCAGGACCTCGGTGATGAGGGCCGCATCCACGCCAATGGCGGTGTTGGTCTCCACAAAGCTGTTGCTGGCGTCGGTGAGGGCGTTGCTGGTACCGGTGTAGGTGTAGACGTTGCGGCTGGCCTGGGTCTGGATCCGCTCTCCGGCCCCGCCCTTGGTCACATCCGCTCCGTCCGTACTCAGCTGGGTCCAGTAGGAGAGGCTGTTGTCCTTCATGGTACCGTCGGCATTCACTGCGGCAGCACCCGTGGAATCGAGGATATCCCCCACCGAATCCAGACCGTACTTCTTCAGGTTGCCCAGCCACTCCCCGATCTGAATGGGCTTGAAAAAGGCCAGGTAGATGAAGCCCCCGTCCGCGGTGCGCTTCACCCGGTTCACCGGCACCACTGGGGCCACAAACACCGTGGACTCTTCCACGATGGTGCTGATGATCTGGACAAAGGCCTCCTTGAGGCTGGAGGCGGTGTTGGCTGTATGGTAGCTTCCCCCGCCCAGGATGGCCGTGCGGGAGAGCAGATCATGGTCCAGCTTGAAACCGATGGTGTGGGTGATGATGTTCTGCTTTTCAAAGGAGGTTCCTGCCCCCATGGAGTGCATGTCCGTGTCGTATAAAAATCCGGCCACGTCATCCAGAAAATCGGTACCACTATAACTATAGGGATATTTGACATTTCCGTCGGAATCAAGTTCACGTCCGTCGTTGTTGTAATCCCCGATTTTTTTATTGTCGTAATAGTTGGCCGTGTAAAGAATACTGTTGTCATCCTTGGTCGGCTGCCCGTCGGTGATGATGATAACGTAGTTTTTCTGGCAACTGTGCTGGATGGGACTGGTGTAGGCGACACCGTTGTTGAAATGACTTGTGGCTCCGGCAAAATAGAGCCCGGCCTCTGCCAGGGTCTCCCCCAGAGGCGTCCAGGTTTCGGCTGTCAGCGAGTTAACATGGGAAGATATGGTGCTGTTGGTCGTTCCACACGTATCCATCACGTACCCACCCTGGCTGGAGTGGAATACCATCAACCCGAAACGCACATTCGTGACATCGCTCAAAAGACCTGTCACCACCTCCTTTGCCACAGATAAACGGGACCGGTTTTCCGAAAAGGAGCTACCCTCATAGTTCATGTCATTCCCAGTTAACCATCCTTCTTCAACCACCGCATGACAGGTCCTTTGTGCGCAAATAATCCTTGTCAAAACCGTTTTCTTTCAAATTGTTTTTTACGGGTTCACAAACGATATTGTCCACATGATCCGTCAGCTTTTTCCATTCACCTTTTTTTTTATGGTACACGGCATGGGTCTCGTAAGCGCCACTGTAAACCGTTGCCGAATTATAAGGTTCCGCCGGAACATCTTCCGTGGACATACTCCCGGAATTATCAAACATGATGAGCACATTGGGCTCCAGGGTCACGGGCTGGGTCCCGTAGATGGCCGCCATGTCATCGGCCAGGGCCGGGCTTACCATCAGAAAAGCCATGGCCACCAACCACCATGTGTGTCGACTTCGCATATCAACCTCCCTTTGGGATCAGAGCCCCACCAGATGAACCACTTTGTCGAACTCCTCCCCAATATCCACGCCGCACTGGATCGTGGGCCCGGTAAGGGAATCCGTTGGGTTTGTCGCATCATACGTTGTGGGATCGATGGCCGTTGCCGTCACAGCGTATCGCCGCGTTCGGTAGGTGGCTTTGTCAAATCCCGGGGGTGCCGGCCCGATATGGGCGATGGAGGGCACCTCGTCGGCGTCGTCCGAAAGGCCGCTGGCAAGCCTGTTGGCCTTGAGCACAATGGCGCGCACCTCGATCCAGGCCACGGGGATTCCGTCCCCGTCAAGGACCGGGGAGGCAAAGGAGACCCCGCCGTTTTCCGGGTCTCGGTCCCGCAGCGGAAGGTTTGTGCTGTCCAGGGTGTAGAGCCGGTTCCCATCGTCATCGGCTTCATTGCCGTAGATGCGCTCAAAATTGGCCACGGCCTCAAAGAGCCCGGCTTCGGCGTTGTAAAAGTTGCGCTTCACCACCCGGTCGCTCCCTGCAAGGCGCAGCTCCACCACGGAGTTGTTCATGGAGGCGATGCCGATCATGGTGACCAGAAAAAGAAGCACCATCACCACCAGAAGCACGTTCCCCTCTTCGTTTTGTCCTTTGGTCTTTTGCCACCACCGTTTCATGGGTCTCTCCTTCGTTGAAAAAAGGACCACCCGCAGGTTGCCTTGGTTAAAGCCCCAAAAGGGTTTTCTCACTGTTTTGTCCGAACCATCACCTGGGAGATGGAGTGGCTCTCATCCCCGCTCCCCCAACTCACGGTGAGATTCACGGTCTTGCTGCGGCCATCGGTTGCGTCGGCCACGACCCAGGTGACGGTGTAGCTCCCGTCCGTCGAGGTATGGGTGCCTTCGGCCAGGTCCCCCCCCGTGACCTTGTCCGTCCATGTCTCCGCCAGCACCCGCTCAATGCGATCCCCGATGGCCACGGCCCCTTCGGTCATGTCAAAGGCCTGGGCGTTGGCTCTCATGGCATGGATCTGGAGGGCGGCGATGCCCAAAATCCCCACCAGGAGAATCACACTGGCCACCATCACCTCAATGAGGGTCATGCCCTCTTCCTGCGTGTTCCGATTCATTTCCATACGTCTATATCCCCCGATTCCTGCACCGCACCGTATGACGCAGGAGGCGTCGCCGATGCTCATCGTTGTAAGGACCCCATACTTTGGTGGAATCCAGTGGGTCGTATGCATAGGTGGCTCTGTTGGAAAACCCCTGCTCACCCGTCCGGGTCCGGGCCAGGATGGCAAAACGCACCGCCACGATCTGCGTCAGGTCCGTCGGCGTTCCCGTGACGCTGCCGTCTTCCAGCAGGTAGGATAGCTCCATGGCCTCCACGTTCTCGGACACCGCCACCGGGGATCCGGTGCCCACGGTCCGGCCCAGGTCCGAGACCCCGTCGCTGCCGTCGTCAAAAAGGCCGTAGGAAATCGTCTCGGTAAGAAGGGCTTCGTCTGCTTCATCCACGTCGCCGTCGCCGTCGTCGTCGGTGCCGTTGGCATCCCCGTCCATGGAGTAGCTGAAAGTCAGGCGGGAGGCGGTGGCAACGGTGATGGCAGCACCGGTGGTGCCGTTGGGATCATACCCAGCCATGCGGATGTCGTCCTCCATGAGGAGCATGGCGGCCCGCAGGTTCTGCTGCATGTCGGTGACCCGTTCCTGGGTGATCCGCGTCTGAACCTGGTGGTTGTAGAAAAAGTAGGCCGCCGAAATCAGGATAAAGGAAAGGGCCACGGCCACCATGATCTCCAAGAGGGTAAACCCCTGTTGTTTTGAGTACATCCTCATGAGCATCATCTCCCCGTCACATCGTTTCCACGCGGCTTGTCCCGGCGCCGTTGAGCACCACGCGCATTGCCTTTCCGTAGGTATTTTTGAACTTGATCTCCCCATTGCGGCCGGTGGTCAATCCGTGGCGGCCGAAGTGGGTCCGGTCCTTGTCCTGGGTGCCGGAGCCATTGAGGTCAAACCGGGCATGGAACATGTCGATGCCGCCTGGAAAACTGCCTGATTCCAGGGTGGTCTCATCCGTATCCAGGGAGCGATCGCCGTCCTCGTCCACAAAGGACGTGTACTGCCCGGCCGCCCCGGTCCCTTCGGTAAAGGCAACCACCACGTCCTCTCCCCTCTTGATGGCCTCGGCCCTGGCAGCCTGCAACACCAGGTGCACATCCCGGGCCGAAGAGGAGAGCCGCTGCCCTGCGGCCCACTGCTTGAATTCCGGCACGGCGATCCCCGCCAGGACGGCCAGAATCGCCACCGCCACCATCAGTTCAAGGAGGGTCATGCCTCTGCTGTTGGTCATAATGCCTTCCTTATTCTTGCAAGGTCCCCCGATGCCCACCGTCCATGGCGACTCGAATCGACCTGCGAATGGCAAAAAAGCAATGAAGTCCTTTTCGTTACCAACGTAAAACAGCTGAAAAAATGATATCTTGTGAACTGGAGATATGGAGCTGTGATGCCCGGACAAAATCAGATATCGCAGAACATCGTGCGCGGAAGGAGGAGGGGCGTCGTAAGGAGAAGCGGCTCAGAGAATGCGCGTCATGAGGCTGTTTGTCCGGCCCGTCGTGGGAAAGCCATACGGGATGATTTCGTCCAGAGTAAATCTGGAACCATATGTGGGTGTATTATAGCAGATTTATCAACAAAAAAAATATCATAAATTTACTGACCATAAACAGGAAATCTTTCTTTAAACATCCCATCGCACGGCAGGTCAACAGCCCCGTTGGCCGTAGCAACGGGTTTCCTTACATGAAACAAACAAGACAAACACGGATGCCTCGACCGGGGCATAAAACACCTTTTTCCTGCAAAATAACGGCAGCACACCAAAACAGCGGGACACAAAAAAGGCGTGTGTCCCCTGCCCTGGTATCCCGGGCCCCTGTGTCACCTTTCCACCCGGATCACCCGTCCCCCGGCACCGATCCCCCGAATTTCAGGACGGTACATGGACTCGGCAAAGGGCGGCGGCACCACAAAGACCCCCGGAGTTACGGCACGCACCACGTAAAACAGGCTGAACTCACGATCCCTGCGAAGGTAGACGGACGCTGCCAATCGATCCTCACGGTACTCTGCATGGGTCAGGGGGTTCTCTTCTGCATGACGCCAGACAGCCTTGCCGCGGATCACAACCTCATCGGCACGGATGCTGTGCTGCAACTGGGGTTGCTTTTCCAGCCCTGCAGGAAGCGGGTCCACCACCAGGGCGTCAGGAACCTCCTCGGAAGCGGTCACCCGCAGGTTCACCAGCATGAGGGTGCCCGACGGCACGCTCTCGGGATCCAGGCTGCGCCCCTCCAGGTCAAAATACTCACGGGCCACCCGGATACGCTCCTCCGTGGGAGCGGGAGGCGTCTCGGCGTACCCCGTGACCACGGCCGAAGCAAACAGGGGCTCCTTTCCCGTTGACGTCAGGGAGATTCCCCGGGCCAACATCTTTGCAGAAAGGCTCATGGCAAAGGGGCCTTTGCCCTTTACCTTCCGAGACTCACCGCCCTCTGCCACCGAAAGGGAGACGGTATCGTCGTTCTCGGCAAAGGCCAGGGCCAGCCGGAACAGGGCAAACCGCTCCTGGGTGCTCAGCCACCTCGTCTGCCTCAGGTTCGTCTCCAGGGTGTCGAGGATGTCCGTCATGGTCGGCACCGCGATTTTCTGCTCGGTAAAAAGGGCCACGGTCATGGACAGGTCCCGCAGAGCGCTGCCGTAATCCCTTCGCCAGTGATCTTCGTCCGGGCGAAGAACCAGGGCCCTGTCTGCAGCACCCCTGCTTCGCCGCTTGTCCCCGGAGGCTTTCAGGGCCAGGGCAAGACGGGCCACGGACAGGGAATCGGCCGCATCCTCCACATGATTGTCAAACAGGGTACGCAAGGTCGCCAGGTGCCCCTTTCGGACCCTGGACAGGTTATGGGCGGCATAGCTGCGAACCGCAAAGGAGGCGGCCCTGTCGTTGCGGAGATCTCCACCGGGGCCCTTAACCAGCCAGGTGCGCTGACGCTCCAATCCCCGGCGCAGGACCTCCGTGGGCACCCTCACCTCCATCTCACGTGCGGTGAGGAGAAAATCCACGGCATAGCATGAGAGCCAGGGGTCCTCCGGGCCGGAGGCACTCCAGAGGCCAAACCCTCCGTTGTGACGCTGCATGGCTGCAACCCGTGCCACGGCGTCGTCCAGGATCTCACGCCGTTTCTCCACAGGCACGGGCTCGATGCCCATGGCCCGAGCCCGCTCGGGCAGGAGCCAAAGCTGGGGAAAGGCGCGGCTGACGACCTGCTCCAGGCAGCCATAGGGGTAATCGAGCAACCCGCGCACATAGGCATCTCCAGGCAACGGCAGCCTGGTGGAGACGGCAACGGCACCGCCCACGGTGGCCGGGATAAGGCCTGCCATGGACTGGGTGTCAAGGGAGAGGCTCTCCCCGGGGTTGAGGCGCACACGGGTCTCCCGGGCCTCACCGGGGTAGCCGGGACGAACAGGCCATTGGGCGGTGATGCGTTTGGTCACCCCGTCCCCCTGCACGGTCATGACCACCTCCCCCACCCCATAAGGAGGCAGGGACGCATCGCAGGCCGCCGTCACCGGCCAGGAGCGAATCTTCCTTTTTCCTTCGGCAAGCCTCACCGTTTCGGTCTCGGCGTCGATGCATACCGGCCCCCCGGCTTCCAGGCCCAGGGTGTAGTCGCCTTCCCCGGTCACCATCCGGGTCGAGGTTCCGCCGGTGAGGGATTGGCATCCCCCGGGCGCAAGGAACCTGGGGGCGGAGAGCTGTACCACCAGGGGCGGGGTCACCGTGGTCTCGAACTCCGAAGCTCCAAAGGAGGTGTCGTCAAAGGCAACGGCCATGAGACGCAGGGTCCCTGAAAAATCGTCCAGGGGAATCTCTGCGGTTATCTTTCCGCTGCGGTCGGTCTCAAAGGGTCCGAGGACCTTTGAAAAGAGTGTCACCTCGGCCTGGGGCTTTCCACCGCCCAGGGAGATGTCCCCGTCACCGCCGAAGCGCATGGCGGCCCGTAAGGACGCGTCGGTTTCGATGACCTTTCCGAAGAGGTCCGTGCCCTTCACATCGTACCAGCGCCGGGCAAAAAACCAGCCATAGGGATCCGGGGAGGCAAAATCGGTAATCCCCAGGATCCCCACATCCACGGCAGCCAGCCAGACCCGCCCGTAGTGGGCCTGCCCCTTTTTTTTCACCGTCACCGTTACAGGTAATGGCGCCTCCTCCTGCCAGGTCCGTGCCACCAAAACCTCCACGTCCATGGCCCGAGGTTCCCGGTCCAGTGCAAGGTGCTGCACACCGATGGCGCGCAAGGGGGTCTCCGGGTCTTTGGGTGCCGTCTTGCGCAGCACCACGGCGCTTACATAGATGTCGTGGCTCTGCCACGCCTCGGCAACGGGGATCTCCACCACGGTGCCGTCCCGTTCAACGGCCGTGCGTCGGGCCCAGAGAAGGCCCTTTCCCTCCACCATCACCAGGGCCTCGCCCTCGTTCGGGGGAACCACCGTCACCCGGGCCACATCGCCCGGTCGGTACGTTTTTTTGTCAAAAAGGAGGTTCACTTTGGCGGGATGGGGGGCGCCGTCGCCATAGCCACGGCCCGAGGAGAGAGAGACGGTGGTGGAAAGACCGGTTCCGGGATCCACGGCCTCGACGATGTAGTCGCCTGATGGGAGGGTCAAGTCATGGGTCACCACCCCGGCGGGCAGGTCCATCAAGGATTCGGCAAAGGTGTAACGTTTTTCCGTGACCCGATGCTGCCACCCGGCCCCTTCGTTGAACTCCCAGTAGCTGTTGCGATCGATGCGGATCACCTTGAGGTGGAGACGCTTAACGGCAACAGGCTTTCCGGTGCCATCGGCCACCACAAGATCCAGGCTGTGCGTCTCCAGCTCTCCGGTGCCGCCCTGGCCTCCCCGATACCGGATCCCAGGCATGCGCCAATCCGGCATCCAGAGCAGGGAAAACCGCCGGGTCACCGGACGCCCCCCGCTTTCAAAGAGGCTCACCTCCGAGGTAACGGAAAGGGGCGAGCGGCTCTTTGCCGCCTCCTCATCCACGGCAAAGGCGCCCTTGCCGTGGTCATCCAGGGTGAGGCTTCCCAGGTCTGACACGGAAAGAAAATCCGCATCCTCTTCCAGGCCGAAGAGAAAGTCTTTCAGGCCGTCCGGAAAACAGGCGCGCCGGGTTCGAAGGGTGAGCCGTGCCTCGGCCCGGTTTCCCGAGGCAGGGGCCCCGTAAAGGTATCGACCGGCCACCTTCAGGGAGTGGTCTGTTTCTTTGACCAAAACGGTTTTGTCGGAGGAGAGATCAAGGGCCATGCGCTCCGGCAGGAACTCCTCCACCAGAAACTCAAAGGTGGAAACCGGTCGCACCTTGCCGGGACGAAGCCGCACCTCGGCTCGCCACCGCCCGGTGGGCCCGTTGCCCGGAAGGGTGGCAAGGGCCTCAAAATACCCGGAGGACCCCGAAGGCGCCAGGCTGACGTTGGCAAACACCTTGCCCCCGGGCTTGACCCAGCGGACGAACAGGGTTTTCACGTCCACGGGCCTGCCATCGTTGTTCCGCACCAGAAATGAGAGGGGGACGGCCTCGGAGGGCCGATAAAGATCCCGCGGGGCCATGACGAACACATCCACGGGGCTGTCCTTGCGCCCGGTGACCTCAAACTCGGAGAGATCGTTTCCGGGGGCCCGGGTGGAGAGAAAGGCAAGGTCCCCTCCCGCGCTCTCCCCGCGAATGAGGACGGTCTTTTTCACGCGGGCATCGCGGCTCCGAAACAACCCCAGCTTATCGGTGCGCCCTTCGGCCAGCTTTCGCCCCTTGTCGTCGAAAAGGGAGACCCGGAGCCCTTCAAGGGCGGTGCCGTCTGCAAGGGACGAGGCCGTAACAACCGTCTCCTGTTTGTAGGAACGCAGGGACAGGCCGATGTCCGTGACCATGAAAAAGGTGCTCTGGTACGCATACCCAAAGGTACCCGGCCGCTTCATCACCGCAAAATAGAGACCGGTCTGCGACAGGGAGCTGATCTCCCGCACGGGGATATGGCGCACCACCCGCCGGTTTTTCACAGGATCCAGGTCAAAGCGGGCCGAATAAACCAGATCACCATACTGCGGCATGTCTTCCAGCCGGTAGAGCCCCATGCTGTCCGTGGGGTTCCGCCACTGGGCGAACCGCCTCAAGCCCTCTTCGTTGATGCGGAAAAATTCCAGGTCCACGGCAGGCACATTCACCGTGGCCACGGGCAGCCCGCCGGAAAGCCCCCGGGGAAGCACCAGCCCGCTGCGGGCAAAGCCCACCATGGGCTCCACCTTCCGCGTCTCCACCTGGCTCACCACCGGCTCGGCAAGGACTTGGCCCGAAACGGAGGTCACCCCTTGAAGGACCGTCACCGTATACGACGTCTCGGCCTCCACATGGGGGTACCAGAGCCTCCGCCCGTCTTCTGAAAGCACCCAGCCCCCGTCGGCAGGGCCATCGCCCACCGTCACCTGGAGAAACCCGCCCTGGAGCACATCCCGGGCAAGGGGCTCGGAAAAAAGGACGGACAGGGCCGGGCCGTTCTCATACTCCCGTTCACCGATGTCCAGAACACGAAAGGTGTCGGCCGCCAGGGAAACCGAAGCCGATACCGCCACAGCCAGACCAAACAGGAAAAATACGAGTCGTTTCATGGTGGGATCCTTACACGGGTTGTAAACAGCTTAAAAACGTCGGTTCAATGATTCCTCAGCTTTCAGGGCTACCACAACACACGGCAAAGCCGACATGTTCTCCGTCACAAGAGCGTCAATTCACCATGGCGGCATACCGGTCTGCTTCGGAGACGTCTCCCTTGCTCCGATAGATGTCGCTGACGGCCTGGTAGGCGTAAGGGGCCGTTGCGGGGTCTTCCATGGCAAGCTTTAAGTACCGTTCGATGAGAGGGACCGAGGTGTCCCCCCCCTCTTTGAGAAGGTTGGCGTAGGTGAGCTGGATATGAGAAGGGGGACGTTTTCCGCACCCGGCGCACCGGCCCATGCTGGTCTCCAGGAGGGTTCGGGCTGCTGCTGCGTCTCCGCCGTCTTTTTTCAGGTTGGCCAGAAAAAAGGCGAGGTTGTCGTCCCAGCGTTCCTCCAGCTCCTGGGCAAGGAACGCCTCGGCGTCAGCGGCCCGTCGGCACGCCATAAGAAGGCGGCCCTTGAGCAGGCCCAGCTCCACAGGGCACTCCTCAAGGCCATTCAATGCGTCATCCAGGATCGAGAGGGATGTTTCCGGCTCTTCCTCGTCCAGATGGAGATGGCACAAAAGCTCCACGCCGTGGGTGTGCAAGGGGTGGCCGGACAAGAACGTCTCCAGCAGTTTTTTTGCCTTGTCCCGTTTTCCAAGGTTCAGGCAGGCGGAGGCAAGCTCCAGGGGCACGTACCCGTCATCGCCATCCTCCTCAAGGGCCTGGTCCAGTGCCTCTTCGGCCTCGGCAAAGGCACCGGAGTTCAAGGCGCTGTACCCCTTTCGGAAGGCATCGCCGTAGTCCATGTAGGCCTCGCCCTGCTCTTCGGGAAGGGCCATGCACAGGGCTTCGAAGGCCTGGTCCGCCTCAGTGTACGGTACCTCGACCCCGGGCCCGTCTTCGTCGTCGTCCCACTCCTCGCCCTCCCGGGCCATGGAGCTCTTCAGCGTTCCCACAAGGGCCTGGATGGCCTCTTTGGTTTCGGCTTCCCGGGCCAGCTGGTCCGCCAGGTGCAGCAGGTGATGGGCTTCGGCGTCAATGCCCGACTCATGGAGCTCCGCCGCGTTGGCAAGGTGCTCCTTGGCCAGGCACTCCCCGCAGCCTGCGTGTTTCTCTTCAATGCGGGCAACAAGGGCTTCCTGGCCCGCTTCTTTTCCGGCCAGCTTCTCCAGGGCCTTGGCATATTGGGTACGGGCAGGGCCGTAATGTTCGGACAGAACCAGGGCATCGCCTTTTTTTTCGAGGTCTTCGGGTGATTTGACAAAAAGAGAGAAAAGCCCCATGGAGACTCCTTCGCACAAGTAGAATGAGGTAAAAAGAGAAAAAGCACGGTTGTTGCCTCCGGCGGCCCTGCCGGGGGCCAAACTTTTGATCCGCCTTCGCCCAAGGGCTACGGCGCGACAAGAAAGTTTGACAAACAGGTCTTAAGGGCGCCCCGGACCGACCGAAAGTTATCTGCAAGCCGACTGTATTAAACGTATCGGACATTCAGCCGGAATGTTTTTGCGGCTTGCTGCGCCATAGCCCCTGATGCCATTTGGGTGAGTAACAGAGGTGGAGGCGATGGCGAGAGCTTTATTCAATAAGCGCCCCGCCGGAGACAACTGAATAGTTAACATCGCCCCTTACGACGCGCCGTTGAAAAAGGTTGCATGCAGGGCGCGGACCGAGGCTTTGAGGTCATCTTCCCGGACAATGAAATAGAGGGCCACCGGAGAGGGACCAAAGGCGATCATCTCCACGTTGATCCCGGCGTCGTCCATGGCGGAAAAACAGCGGGCGGCAACCCCTTTGCGGGTGTTGAGCCCCTCCCCCACCATGCTGATAAGGGCCACGTCGTCTTCCCGTTCCACCTTGCGAAAGGGGTTGGGGGTCAGTTTTTCCAGGAGTTCGTAGCCCCGATCCATGTCTTTTTTATCCAGAAGGATGGAAATGCAGGTCTGGGAGGTGACCACGGACCGGATGTTGATGCCGCTGTCCGTGACGCAGCCCGTCACCTCGGAGAGCATGCCCGGCCGGGCTCCCATACCCGAGGCATACACCTTGATGATGCCCACGTCGGTGTTCTGGGTGACGCTTTTCACCACGTGGGGCGCCTCGGGGCTGCTTGTGGTAATGAGGCTCCCCTCGGCATCGGGATCCAGGGTACTTTTAATGGCAATGTCCAGGCCGTACCGGCGCACCGGTTCCACGGCGCGGGGATGAAGAATCTTTGCCCCAAAATAGCACAACTCGGCGGCTTCGGCATAGGAGAGAACGGGAATCAGCTCCGCATCGAGTACCATGCGCGGGTCCGCGCTCATGAACCCGGCCACGTCCTTCCAGAACTCCAGGACCTCGGCTTCCATGGCCACGGTGGCCACGGCCGCGGAGTAGTCGGTGCCCCCCCTGCCGTAGGTGGTGATGTTGCCCTCTTCGCTGATCCCGTAAAATCCTGGCATGAACACCAGGGTCCCTTCGTCCACCAGGGGCCCCAAGTGCTCGCGAAAATTCGCCCGGGTCACCTCCAGATCCGCGGTGGCGTCCTCGTACTTTCCGTCGGTGATCATCCCGATGTTCTGGGGCATGCGACAGACAGCCCGGACACCCCGCGCGTTCATGGCGCAGGTGAGCAGCTCCGCGCTGAAGCGCTCTCCATAGCTGCTGATGAGATCGCGCATCTTGGGCGTGCTCTCCCCGGTATAGCTCAGACCGTAATAGTACCGTTCCAGGCGCTGCAGGCCTTTGCCGAAAGCCTTGGAAAAGGTCTTCTGAAGGTCTGCATCGGCGATGATGTGCCGGGCCGTGGACATATGTTTGGCCCGCAGGCGGCTCATGAGGGTGGAAATCGTCTCTTCATCGGCCAGGGCGTCGGCCATGCCGTCGATGAGCATGTCGGTGATGCCGTTCAACGCCGAAACAACGATGATGTCGCCTTTCACCCGACCCGCCAGGAGGTCCAGGATTGATTCAATGGTCTTCTTGCCCTTGAGGCAGCCGCCGCCTATTTTAATCACTTTCATGGTGCTCGGGATTCTCCGTGAGGTTGCATCGTCAATAAGAATTTGTTTGTCTTATCATACTCATCCGGTAGCAAACAAGGAGAATGCCCATCCCCAACGGGTGAAGGGTGTGCATGCGACGCGCCCTGTCGCACAGGGTGTCGCAAGGCGCGACGGCTCGCACAAAAAAAGCCCTCCCCTGTCGTCGCCGGGACAGAGGAGGGCCTCAGGTAACCTTGTAAGGTTCAAGCCGCGAACGTAGGGCTATCCGATGGGAAGCACCACGCGTCCGTACTGCTCGTTAAGTACCTCGGCCATGGCCAGGTAGATGGCGCTCAGTCCGCAGACAATGCCTTCAAAACCTGCGATGACGCCGATGAGGTGGGAGCCGGTCCAGTGATGGGCGGCCAAAAGGACAAAAAGGATGGTGAGGGAACCGAACACAAACTGAAGGCCCCGGTTGGCGTTGAGGGTCCCGAAGAACATGAAAAAGGTGAAAAGCCCCCACATAAAGAGGTACCACCCCATAAAATGATGTTCCGTGGCTTCGATCCATCCGAATTTCGGCATGAGGATCAGGCCCACCAGGGTCAGCCAGAAATGGCCGTACGAAATAAAGGCGGTCACCCCGAAGGTGTTGCCTTTCTTGAACTCAAGAATCCCTGCGATGATCTGCGCCATGCCGCCGTAAAACAGGCCCATGGCCAGGATCATGGCGCTCATGGGAAAAAAACCGGCGTTGTGAATGTTCAAAAGAACGGTGGTCATTCCAAACCCCATCAATCCCAGGGGCCCCGGGTTTGCCAAAACATTGTCCTTCATGAATCTGTGTCTCCTTACCTGCTTCTCCATTTCTCTTTGAGGCACCTTGACCGTTTCCCCGCCGAACCGGTTGCCGCCAAGCCACCTCACCCTAACTTTCTACACGCTTCGACCCGCGCGCCGGAACTTCGGGCATCGCCTGTCGTTTCATCCGTCTCTTTATGGAAATAACGATGGGTTATATCAGACGGCTGCGCATGACGGCAATCAAAAACAGACCAATGTTCACGTTACTGCTCACCATTCCCACCCGCACAACCCCCTCGTCTTTTCCATCCGTGCTCTTTTGGCGCGATGGCTGTCTTACACGATATTCACGGGAAAGGGAACCTCATCAAACAAGCTCAAGCCGGAATACCGACGCGAATGGGCGCATTTATCCCTCGTTTTTTGAAATAAGGGGAAAGGCAGGAACACGACAACAGCCGGTGTGTGCCGTTGTCCGGGGAGACAGGGCGAAACCCTGGACCTCACTTCGGGGGGAACTGGTCCAGCACTTTTTTCACCAGTTTGTTAAGGGACTTGATGGCTTTATCGGGGTCCTTGTATTCGGAATACCGCTGAGCCCCGGTACCCCGCCAGTAAAGGGTGGACGAGTCTCGCCCCACAAAATCAATGATGAGGGACTCTTCATCGTAATCGCTCACACTGGTCCCCGTACCGATACCGACACCGCTGTAGCGCCCGTGGCTGGCCCTGCCGAAGCCGACGCTTCCGCCGGTTCCGCTGGACTCGATCTTTTTTCTCAGAACAAACTCATAGCGGAGGTAAAAGGCCGCGTCTGCGTCATCCACCTTTTTGATTCCCTTTGCCCTGAGTTGTTGCTCCACGGCCGAACGGGTCCGGCTGTCCCGCAACGAGCTGTCGATACGGGGGTCCCCGGTGACAGGCTGGGATTCAGAGAGCCAGGCGTAACTCTTCAGCCCGCCGAACTGTTGTGCCGGGTCGTAGTCCTGATTGACCCGGATTCCGGAGCACCCGCTGAAGACAAGGGCCATCGCAACCATCCAAAGCCATCTCTTTTTCATGCACACCTCCTGGGCACGAAGATAACCGGTACACCACCGTGGGGTTTTTATGGAGAGGGGCCGGTATCCCGTTGGGGAAAACACCGGCCTAACCCGTCAAAGTTACGTTGCTATTCTACCACAGAACAATCGCCCTTCCCAAGTCCCTGATCTGGCCGCACCCACCCGGGAACGGAGATTCGGATAGCGGCCCCCGCAATTTTCTACAAGAAATATGGAGAGACACCTGATAGAATCGATCCTTCTTGCCAAACACGAGAAAAGACCGGTATTGGACCATGAAAAAACCTGGAAACACGACATTCTATCGCCATGGCGAGCTTAAAGATATCGAAGTTACGCGAGTCATTGATAGCCATCACATTTTCCCCAAGCATGTCCATGACAACACCTACACCCTCGTTCTCGCGGACAGGGGGGCAAGTTACTGCGTGGGGCCGGAGGAACACGAGGCTGTTGTGGACAGACAAAGCCTTGCATTGATCAATCCGGGCCAGGTCCACTCCGGTATTCCCATCGGCCGGGAGCAGCTCTCGTACTGGTCTGTCAACATCATGCTTGATGTGATGACCGCATCCTTCAGGGATGTTTCGGGAAAAGACTCTGCACCACCGGAATTCCAACGCATGGTGGTTCGCGACAGAGGCCTTCAGGATCGCCTCCTGCTTTTTTTCCATCGAATGACCATGCATGAAGGGCGGCTTGCCCTGGAAACAGCCCTCATGGAATCCCTGGGGCACCTCTTGATTCGCTTTGCCAATGCCCAAAGCCCCGACACGTTTCAGGGCGAGTCCCGCCGTGTCTGCCTGGCCAAGGAGTACCTCTCCGAGGAGCTGGGCCGCAAAATGTCCCTGGACGAAGTGGCCGAGGCTGTAGGCCTGAGCCGATACCATTTCCTCCGTGTCTTCAAACACGCCACGGGCATTGCGCCCCATGCCTTCCGCACCCAGCGCCGCATTGACCTCTCCCAGCGCCTCATGCGGCAAGGGATGCCCTTTTCCCAGGTCGCCCTGGAAACGGGGTTCAGCGATCAAAGCCATTTCACCAAGCGCTTCAAGCAGTTCACCGGGGCTACGCCCAGGCAATACATGGCGGAAGCATAAGGGGCCAGACAAAAAAACATCCCCACCGCAATTTCATACAATACCCTCCTTCGCCGGTGAGATAGGGTCTGTATCAACCCGACACAGAGGAGATCATCCATGGAGACAGCACAGGCCCCTTTACCCACCGCACACCACACAACCCCTTCCCCGCAGCGCCTCCTGCTGCCGGTGGCGGCGCTCCTGGCGGCCGTCCTGCTCTGGGGCGGCTCCTTTGCCGCCATGCGAATTGCCGTTGCGGTCTTAAACCCCTGGTCTGTCATGTGGCTCCGCATGACCACGGCACTGCTCCTGCTGGCCCCCTTTGTGGGTAAATCCGCCTTTGCAAGCTATCGCAGAGGGGACTGGAAACTCCTTGTCCCCATGGTCCTGTTTCAGCCCTGCCTCTATTTTCTGCTGGAATCCTATGCCCTCACCTACACAACCTCATCCCAGGCAGGTGTGATCTCGGCCCTGGTTCCCCTCTTCGTTGCCTTCGGGGCCTGGCTTTTCCTCAAGGAAAAGATCAACCGCAACCTCATGGCAGGCCTTGGGATCACCATCGCAGGCGTCATCTGCCTCACGATCCTGGACGCCCCGGGCAGCAAGGCCCAGAACCCTCTTCTGGGAAACGGGCTTGAGCTTTGCGCCATGGTAAGCGCGGCCATTAACATGGTCATCGTCAAGCAGCTGTGCCAGCGCTACAACCCCTGGAGCCTCACCGCCATGCAGCTGCTGGCAGGGGCCCTCTTCTTCACCCCCGGCCTGCCCCTTCTCCTGCAAACACCCACAGCCGTGTGGACCCCGGAGCTCATGGTTGCCATGGCGTTTCTCGGACTCTTTGTGACCCTTGGCGCCTTCGGCCTCTACAACTGGGGGATGAGCCATGTACCGGCCTCCAGGGCTTCCATTTTCATCAACCTGGTCCCCGTCAATGCGGTGTTGATCGGATGGGTCCTTCTGGGCGAATCCCTCACCTCCCTGCAGCTCCTCATGGCCGGGGCCGTACTGCTGGGTGTGGTGTTCAGCCAACGCGCCGCGTAACGGCTGTCACCTGACCTGAAACGCCACAGATGTGGGGGATTTTTACCCACAGCCCCACCCCAGTGTCCCGAAATCCCCCACTTTCCGGGGCCGCCACGAGGTACATAGCCCGCCCCCGGCGGCCCCATTCCCTGAATTTCTAACGGTTCCGGAAGCATCCCCCCGGCTGGCATGCCCATTGCTGTACACCCTGCAGATTATCGTCATCGACGGTCCAGAGTGACCCTTACCCCAGCAAAGGAACCCACCCTCCATGCACCAAACGCAAAGCATCCGCACACTCATTGCAGTCCCCTTCACCGTTCTTACAGCGCTCCTTCTCATGGGATGCAGCTCGACCCAGAAAATCCAAAGCGCCTGGCAACCCGTTGACACCCTGCGGGTCGACGGCCAGACGAACGAATGGGACACCATACGGCCCCAGTATTATGACGAGGACAGCCGCCTTGCCGTCCGAACCATGAACAACGAGGACGACCTCTTTATCTGTCTCACCGTGGGATCAAGAAACATGGCACGAAAGGTGATGCACAGCGGCCTGACCCTCACCCTCGGCTTTGATAACACCGAAGGCCAGGATGTGGCTCTGACCATCAAGCCAGGAGACGGACCGGAAAAAAGCGAACGTCAAAACAGGGACCAGCCGCACCCCCAAAACGCCATGACCGCGCCTGCCGATATCGCCGTCACGGTGCCCCCTTCCGTCCACCCCACGGACCTCACGCCATCCGAAGCCCGTAAAAAGGGCATTGAAATGCTGCTGGCCCAGGACCGATTCGACCGGCTGGTACTGGAGGCCAGACTCAACCTCAAGGCCATGGCCCTGCTGACAAACACCACCCCCGGGACCAGCGTAACCCTTGAGATTACATCTCCCGAGACAACCCCACCCAAGGCGTCAGCGGGTAAACGGGCCGGAGGCAAGGGCAGGCGGGGCGGCAGAGGTTCATCCAGAAGCGCCGCCACCCCCTTGAAGGCCGAACTGGAAATCAACCTGGCGTCTTCCGGGGCATAGTTGCCGTCAGGGCAAACGCATTTAGATTTTGCCTCCGGCGACCCTGCCGGGGGCCAATCTTTTGAAAAATTTGACAAACAGGTTTCATTTTTTGGATGCGTCGCAACCGGCCATAGCCCCTCTATCAAGAGACGTGTCTTGATTACCGGAAAGTTTTTGCGACGCTTTTTTTCAAAACGCGACCCGCCGGAGGCAACGGAATTGTTAAATGCGTTGGCCCTGTAGTTGCTGTTGTTGATCAATACGTCCCAAATTTATATAATGACGTATTGAAACATGTTTTTCCCGTCCGGTTCTTCGCTCCACGGGACGTCGGGCTATCGACCCTTTATTCAGGGCGCGGCTCAGCGCCCCGTCCGTCCACGTTCATCGCCCCACGGCTTTCCCCACTCCCCTGAGACTCAAAAGACTGACGTCCACCCTTTGGCATGCGTGCCTCTACGGCAAGAACCGCACAGGCGTATCGTGATAAAAAAATTCGTGACCCCAACCCTTATCGCGGCCGGAATTGCCCTGCTGCTCATCGGGCTGCCCCTTTTGGGGGCCTGGCTCGACGGCAAACCGCTCCGGCCCTTTTTTACCCTCACCGCAACACCCGACCTCCAGCCCCCGGCCCCCTTTTCCTGGGGTGCTTTTGTGGCTGTTGCAGCCGCCATCCTCCTTGTGATGGGCCCATTTTTCCGCCACCTCATCCGGTCCCAGGAGCCACAACCCCGCCCGAAAAGAGTTTCGACCAGACGGCTTCCCTGGTGGGGCCGAATCGGCCTGGTGGTGCTCCTGGTCTCCTGGGCCCTTGCCTGGACACGGTTCCCCTGGTTCGAGCCCCTTCAGGACCAGACCTTCGTGCCCCTCTGGCTCTCCTTTATCCTGGTCGTCAACGGAATCACCCACAAACGAACAGGGCGGTGCATGCTGACCCACGAGCCGGTCTACCTTATCGCCCTGTTTGCGGCGAGCCCGGTGTTCTGGTGGTTTTTCGAGTACCTGAACCGCTTTGCGGCAAACTGGTCCTACCACGCAGGCCACGACGAGCTGCTCGCCTTGAACGGCCAGGCCAGCCTGGCCTTTGCAACGGTCCTCCCCGGGGTGGCAAGCACCTGCGACCTCCTGGCCACCTTTCCGCGCCTCTGGGCGGGCATGGGCCGGTTTGTACGCATCGACATTGGTGCAAAGCCCCTGGCCCCGTTGTGCCTTCTGCTTATCTCGGCCGTGGCCCTGGTCGGCATCGGGATCCGCCCGGACCTTCTCTATCCGTTCCTGTGGCTCTCCCCTCTTCTGCTCATCGTCTCCGTTCAACAGGTGGCAGGGTATGAAACGGTCTTCAGCCCCTTGAAATCAGGAAACTGGTCGCACCTCTGGCTCATGGCCATATCAGCCCTTGCCTGCGGCTTTTTCTGGGAGATGTGGAACATGTTCAGCCTGGCACGCTGGACCTACGCAATTCCCTATGTGGGGCGGTTCCACGTATTCGAAATGCCCCTGCTGGGGTATGGGGGATACCTCCCCTTCGGGCTGGAGTGTGCGGTGGTCTGCCACGGCGTGAGACGCCTGGTCCGGGGCGTTGAAGGATCAGCGGGCTGACGGCCTTGCCGGGACGTCGCCCCCTGTACGGATCTTTTTGATACACATTCGTCCAGGGTGCCTACAAAAGACACAATCCACAGGGCCATACCGTCTGCGCCCATCGCCTCCATCCCTGATATTGCTGCGCCCCCGGATAGTTATGAAAAACGCCTGCCCGTGGCACAACAGTTGCTTTCTTTTTCCCTATGGCACACAAATTTTCACCATACCGCACACAGGGCAGCAAACCGGTTGTTATACGAGGAATAAAAGAGATGCAGAGACGTGTGAGTCACAAACAGGAAGGCGGTGCCCCATAAAACAAAAAAGGCACCCCTTGAAATCAAGGAATGCCTTTATTTTTTTTTATGGTACGCCTGGCAGGATTCGAACCTGCGGCCATCCGCTTAGAAGGCGGATGCTCTATCCAACTGAGCTACAGGCGCATTGATTGATGCGAGAAGCTATTTAGCAGACGGTATTTCGTTTGTCCACCCAAAAAAAGGGCCCCCATAAAAAAGGCGGTTCCCGACCCGGGTGGCACGACTGGTGCGGGTGAAACCCTGATGAAAAGGTTTCCCTGACGGGCTGCCGGTCAGGGAAAAGGTACCTTGAGAGGTCATGCATGCCCGCTTTCGTTAAAATCCGGTCCGTTAAAAGAAATCGCCCGGTCAACAGGTCGAAATCACGACCTCTTCAAGGGGCCGGTGTTTCCAAGGTTGGCAATTCGCCCCACTGTGATATATCGGGGACTGAGAATTGCAGACTTTTCCCATAATCGGCGATTCATGATACATTCAGATAAGACGACACCTTGTTTTTACGCAAAGAGGTGCAAAACGATTTTTGTGACGATATTCACGGGAGGTGCCCTGTGCACAGGCGGTGAGAAGAATACCGCAGCCCCCTTCATCTTCAGTGATCATGTTTCCATATGAAAATTAAAAGAGACAACGAGAAAAACGACAACAACGCTTCACAAAGAGACCCTATGACATCTGAAACCGAGGTCATCGTCAAGGCTTCCCCAAAAAAGAAGCCTGCGTCCAAAAATACCCATCTGCCTGTCAAATCCTCCGGCGGCAATGCTGTCGCCAAGTTTGACCCGCTCCAGAGCTATCTTTCGGAGATCAGCCAGTACAAGCTGCTCACCCGGGAAGAGGAGGTGGAACTGGGTATACGCATCCAGGAACATGAAGACCCCGATGCCGCTTACCAGCTGGTCACTGCCAACTTGAGGCTCGTGGTCAAAATCGCCCTGGATTTCCAGCGCGTCTGGATGCAGAACCTGCTGGACCTTATTCAGGAAGGCAACATCGGCCTGATGCAGGCCGTGCGAAAGTTCGACCCTTACAAAAACGTAAAATTTTCCTACTACGCCTCGTTCTGGATCAAAGCCTACATCCTGAAGTTCATCATGGACAACTGGCGCCTGGTCAAAATCGGGACCACCCAGGGGCAGAGAAAGCTCTTTTTCAAACTGAAAAAGGAGAAACAAAAGCTCATCGAACAGGGCTTTGACCCCAAGCCCAAGCTGCTTGCCGAGCGGCTCGGCGTCTCTCCCAAGGAGATCATCGACATGGACCAGCGCCTGGACGGCTGGGATGTCTCTCTGGATGCTCCCCTGAAGGAGGATTCCGACACGGAACGGATTGAGTTTCTCAATTCCGAATCCGACTCGGCGGAAGACCAGGTCGCACGGAAGGAGTTGGAATCGCTGCTTCACAATAAAGTGGAGGCATTCAAAAAGGAACTGGCCGAAAGGGAACTGGAGATCTTCAACTCCCGCATCTTCTCTGAAGACCCCCTGACCCTTCAGGAGATCGGTGAAAAGTACAACATATCCCGGGAACGGGTCCGTCAGATTGAAAAAAACATCACCCGACGGATGAAGGATTTCTTTCAAAGCGAGCTTCCTGATTTTCACCTGTACACCGACCGGTCCGAATAACTCCCTTCCTCAACCACATGGAACGGAATGTATGAACCTTATCTCAGCCACGATCCGGGGGCTTCGACTCGCCCCGGTCCTTCTATCGGCCCTGACCCTGTCGGTGCTTCTCCTTTCCGGGTGCGCCTCCTCCACCCGGGAAGGCCTTACCTCCAACGCATCCACCCCCATGGTCCCTGGAGCATCGTCCATTGAGGAGCCCGACAGCCCGGAAACCTGGTCCGGTTACCGCCTTTACATCGAGGCGATGCTGGCCCGCAAGGCTGAAGACTACGCCACCTCTGCCGCGTACCTCACCACAGCGTCCGAGAAAGACCCCTCGGCCCTGATTCTCAAGCGGGAGCTTGCCGTGGTGTACCTTCTTGCCGGGGAAAAAGAGAAAGCCCTTGAGGTCATCGACGGTATCCTCGCCGACCACCCCGATGACGCCGACTCCCTGCTGCTCCTGGTCCGTATCCGCCTGGCCGAACGCCGGGCAGGACAGGCGGAAAAGCTCCTGAAACGGGTCATTGAATCCGACCCCACACGGGAAGAGGCTTACTTTCGCCTGGGGCTGCTCCAGACCACCATCGGCAAACGCGATAATGCCCTTGAGACCTACCTGAAACTCCTTGAGGCGTACCCTTACGCCTACGCAGGCCATTACTATGCCGCCCTTCTGTACAAGGAGAAAGGCGATGAGGACAAGGCGGTACATCACCTCAAAGAGAGCTTGGATATCGCGCCGGAGTTCATCGAGGCAAGACTGGAACTGGCCGATATTCTCGTCAGCCGTAAACAATACGACGAGGCCAAGGCCCAGTACCGCCTGGCCCTTACCCACAGCCCCGGCGATCTCCACGCCAGCCTAGCCATGGCCCTGCTCCACGACACACTGGAAGAAGAGGAGCAGGCCCGGAAGCTCTACGACGAGATCACCGCGTCTGCGGACCGATGGCCGGAGATCTACACCCTCATCAACCAGCAGTACATCGAACGCCGGAAGTACTCGGAAGCCCACCGGCTCCTCACCGGGGTCATGACCGCCTACAAGGACAACTCCGAGTTCAATTACATGCTCGGGTTCGTCTGTGAAAAGCTCGGAGACTCTGAGGAGGCCATCCAGTGCTTTACCCGCATCTCCCCCGCATCGGACTATTACGAGCGTGCCATCCTGTTTGTCAGTGTCCAGCTCTGGGAACAGGGAAGACAGGATGAAGCGATTCAAACCCTTGAAGAGGCGCGGGAGCAGCAGCCCGAAAGCATCGAAATCCTGAACTACCTGGCCTCGTTTTACGAAGAGCAAAAGGCATACGACAAAGCGGAAGCCTGTCTTCTCAAGGCCATCTCTTTCACGGACCATCCCACTTCCGCATCGGGGTTCTCTACGACAAATGGGGAAAAAGCGAGGCCTCCACCAATGCCATGAAACGGGCCCTTGAGCTGGACCCCGAGGACCCCAATGCCCTGAACTACCTGGGGTACACCTACGCACGCCAGGGCATCCACCTGGAAGATGCCGAACGCCTCATCAAAAAGGCCCTGGAGTACAAGCCCGGAGACGGCTACATCACCGACTCCCTGGGCTGGGTCTACTACCAGAAGGGCCAGTACTCCAAGGCCCTGAGCACCCTGCGGGAGGCTGCGGCCCTGCTTCCCGACGATCCGGTGGTCATGGAGCACCTGGGGGACGCCCTGGTACAGAACAACCTGACCCAGGAGGCCCTGAACTACTATCGGGAATCCCTGAAGCTGGGCCATGAAGACGCACCGGCCATCCGTGAAAAAATACGCACCTTAGAAGAGAGCGACACTATGGTGAGCATGGTATTTTATGTTATCTTGACGTACGGAGACGGTAACGACCCAGCGCCCAAAACCCGCCTCCGGCAACAAGGTATTTCATCTTAAAAGCGAAGTAACTATTCAGCTTGCCTCCGGCGGGTCGCTTTTTTGAAAGATTAGAGCAGTCAAAATCGCTGGGATTCATGCCAGGAATATCAAGACCTGTTTGTCAAACTTTTCAAAAGTTTGCCCCCCGGCAGGGCCGCCGGAGGCATAAGCCGAATCGTTACCGGAGACGCTGCCTTTCCAGGGCCTGGTGTTGTCCGCCCCTATTCACACTACCGGAAGAAAGTTATCATCCATGCAACGCCCAGTCCTGATCCTCATCGTTCTTTGTGTCCTGCCCCTGTTTTCAGCATGCAGCATCCTCTCCCCCCCTGCCCTCCGGTTCGAGACCGACGGCGCCCAAGAGGAGCTCCGTCGACTCGCAGTCGCCCTAACGCGACGGAGGTGACCTCCTTTAAAGGCATCGGCTCGGTGACCACCACCGAAGACGGGGAAACCCGACGGTTTCGCCTTGCCTGGGCCGGTGATGCCCCCAACCTCCTGAGACTGGAGATCATGGCCGCGGCCACCCCCGTGGAGTCCATTGCCTATGACGGCACGCGCCTCAGGCTCCGCTCCCACATGGGCAGCCACAAACCCTACGTCAAAAAGGTGGAAGACCCCTCCCTGGCTTCTGCCACGGGTATCCCCCTTGCCCTCTCCGAAATCCACGCCCTGCTCTCGGGCAAGATCATGGTGGGGCCTTTTGAGTCCGCACGGCTCCACCCCCTGCCCGAAGAGGGCGCCCGAGCCCTGGTGCTTCGCCTCGACAGGCGTCACACCAAAACCATCGACATAGACCCCCGGGGCCTCCCCACCAGGACCACCTTGTCCAAAGGCGGGGATGAGATCTACGACCTCCACCTCTCCCCCACGGCCGACCCGGACGGCACCAACCGGTTCCGCACCATCACCCTCACCACCGCCAAAGGGGTGAAAGCCACCATCCGCATCGATCGCGCCTTCGTGAACCCTGCGGTGGACCGCACCATGTTCACCCTTGAGCCCCCGCAATAAACGATCTCCCGAAAACACAACAGGCGCGATCCACCAAGGAGTCGCGCCTGTCATCTATCCAATATGCTTTACAGAGGTCCAATGGGCCTTAACAAGTTCCGCAAAAACGGCTGCGCCATATCACACAACGCGCGAATACCCCAAAATAGGTGCATGATGTCTGCCGCCATGCATTCGCCATAGGGTTTCAAGGTGCCCCCACCTTGCCGCCGGATTACCCCTCCACAATGTTTTTGAGGGTCTCCACATCCAGGAGGGCCTTCTCCATGGAGATCTGCTCCCAGCCTTCGTCCCGGATCCGGGTGAGTTCTTCGATGAGCTTGCCCAGGGTCTTGTTGTAGCGGGCGCCGCATGCCAGTGATGAGGTGGTGCGCCCTTTGAGCTCGCCGCTCTCCCGTCGCATCTCCTGCATCTCGTTAAAGGCCTGGTTGATGGACTTTTCTCCGGATTCCACGGCCTCGCGGATGGAATCATCGGCGTGTTCCATCACCTTTCGGGCCTTGTCCACCTTGCTCTCGCTGGTGCCCAGCTCGTTGGCGCGCTCCTTGACCATCTCTTTTTTGGTGCGCTTCTCCCCGTCGTCCCCGCGGGCCTCGTCAATGGAATCCAGGAGCTGCAGGCAGCGGACGATGTCCTCATCGGCCAGGTTCCGCCTGTTGCGCTGGAGATGAAAGGCGTAGAGGATGGCGTCGTCCTCGTTTTCAAAATTCCGGATCAGGACGGGAACGGTCTCCAACCCCACGGCCAGGGCCGCGGTATACCGGGTGTGACCGTCCACAACGATGCCCTTTTCTTCCCATACAATGATGGGAAAGGCGTCGTCGTACCCGTTGGACTCCATATCCAGGCGGATCCCCTCCAGGGTATCCTCCCCCACGGGAAACAGGGTTGAAAAGGGCTCTTCCACCTTCAGATCGGTGATGGGCATGGTGCTGATGTTCATGGTCTCTCTCCCACATGGCAAAGAGCCCCCGGGGCAGTCGCCGGGCGCAGAGGTTTCGCATCGGTTCAAGGCACGGGCGCCGCACTGGGCATGGCCCGGTCGCCAAAGAATTTTAAAAGCTTACAGCGCCAGGGCGCTCTCGCCGCAGTAGTGCTCTTCCCTCTCCTTTGCGACATCGGCGCTGGCCAGGTAGTCGTCAAAGCTCATGAGCCGGTCCAGGCTGCCCCGGGGGGTAAGCTCCACAATGCGGTTGGCCACGGTGGAGACAAACTGGTGGTCGTGGGACGCAAAGAGAACCACCTCGGGAAAGGCCATGAGCCCTTCGTTCAGCGAGGTGATGGACTCCAGGTCCAGGTGGTTGGTGGGCTCATCCATGACCAGCACGTTGGCGTCGGAGAGCATCATGCGCGACAGCATGCAGCGCACCTTCTCCCCACCGGAGAGAACCCCGGTCTTTTTCATGGCCTCTTCACCGGAGAAGAGCATGCGACCCAGAAAACCGCGGGCAAAGCTTTCTCCCTCTTCCGGGGGCGCGTACTGGAGCAGCCACTGCACCAGGGTCATGTCGGTTTCAAAGTATTGCCGGTTCTCTTTAAGGAAAAAAGAGGGGGTGATGGTCTGACCCCAGCGGAAGCTGCCGGAGTCCGGCTCCATCTCCCCTGCCAGGATCTGAAAAAGGGTGCTCTTGGCAAGACCGTTGTCCCCCACAAAGGCGACCTTGTCCCCGTTGTTGACCACCAGGTTAAGGTCGCGGAGCACCTCCTGGCCGTCGATGGTCTTGCTCAGGTTTTCGATCTCCAGGATGACGTTGCCGCAGGGACGCTCCGGCTTGAAGGCCACCCAAGGGTATCGCCTGGACGAGACGGGCATGTCTTCCAGGGTCAGTTTTTCCAGGAGCTTTTTTCGGGAGGTGGCCTGCTTGGCTTTTGAGGCGTTGGAGCTGAATCGCTGGATAAAGGAGGTGAGCTCCTTGGCCTTGTCCGCGGTCTTCTTGTTCTCGTTCTGCTTCTGCTTCTGGATCAGGCGGCTCGCCTGGCACCAGAAGTCGTAGTTGCCCACAAAAACCTGGATCTTGCCGTAGTCGATGTCGGCGATATGGGTGCACACCTGGTTGAGAAAGTGGCGGTCGTGGGAGACCACGATGACGGTGTTCTGGAACCGTGCCAGAAAGTCATCCAGCCAGGCGATGGACTTCAGGTCCAGGTGGTTGGTGGGTTCGTCAAGGAGGAGCACGTCGGGGTTGCCGAAGAGGGCCTGGGCCAGAAGGACCCGGACCTTGTCCCCCCCTTCCAGCTCCTTCATCTTCAGGTGGCGCATCTCCTCGGGAATGCCCAGGCCGTTCAGGAGAACCGCAGCCTCGGACTCGGCCTCGTAGCCGTTCATCTCGGCAAACTCCGCCTCCAGTTCACCGGAACGGATGCCGTCCTCCTCGGTGAACTCCGCCTTGGAGTAGATGGCGTCCCGCTCCACCATGATGTCGTAGAGCCGCTGGTGGCCCATGATCACGGTGTTGATGACCGTCTCTTCATCAAAGGCAAAGTGATCCTGCCTCAAGACAGCAATACGCTCGCCGGGTCCGACGCTGATGTCGCCCTTGTCGGACTCGATCTCCCCTGCAAGGATCTTGAGAAAAGTTGATTTGCCGGCGCCGTTGGCACCGATAAGGCCGTAGCAGTTGCCGGGGGTGAACTTGATATTGACGTCTTTAAACAGGACGCGTTTGCCGTAGGCAAGCGCCACGTTGGTTGCGCAGATCATAGAAGGTTCCTCAGTTTGAACAATAAAAAAACCACGGGTCGTAGCAACCCGTGGTTCATGCGACGCCTGCTTATATCGTATCGCACTTAAATCAGCAATCTTTTTTCACGCGGCCCGCCGTCCCTTCCCCGAAGATCTCATCGGCTTCCCCCAGGGTCACGATGCCCAGGTACCCGTCCACGGTGAGCAGATCCCCGGTGGCGATACGCGTGGTGGCATCGGGCACGCCGGTCACGCACGGCAGGCCGTACTCCCTGGCAATGATGGCACCGTGGATGAGCATCCCGCCGCGTCGCTCCACGATCCCTGCGGCCAGGGGCACCACATGGGTCATGGTGGGTTCCACCACGTCACACACCAGGATCTCTCCGTATGCCAGACCTGCAAGGTCTCCGGGGCTGCGGATCACCCGGGCCCTTCCCCGAACCAGCCCCTGTCCGGCGGGCTGGCCCATGATCTGGCGGGCTTTGATCACGGAGGTCTCCTCCGCATCCCGGGCCGGAGCGCTTTGGATGGTGGGACGGCTCCCGAAGCGTTCCAGCTCGTGGCGAAGCCCCCGGACGGTCCCCGTCCCGATCCGCTCACCGTGCCGTTCGGCCACAGCGCGAAAGAGCTCCCGCTCCAAGGCGCCCATGTAAACGTTGTCATCGTCCCGGAGGCGGTAGCTGGAGCGCCCCAGGTCCAGGACGCCCTGGGCGTACTCCCTGGACTCCACAGGGAAAGCCCCCAAAAACCTCTCTTCCAGCCGGGATGCGTCCCCGGCCGTGGCCTCGGATGCGGGCGGGTGGGCCGCCATCTCAAGGACCAGGGCCACCAGGGTATGCCGGGGCGACTGGTTCGAAGCTCCCCCGGCCACCGCCCAGGAGAGCTCTCCGTAATCGTCGATGAACGCAGACACGGCAGCCTCGATCCCTCAGGGATGCTAAAGCACCAAAGCCGGCGCCCCCATTCCAGTCCGGGTGCTCCCGCATTTGGGCTGCCAGGTCTCCCAGGCGACGGTTTCGGGCCATGCCCACAAGGGGGGTATGGGTCAGAAGAAGGGTAAACTCAAAGGGGTCGTCGGGCTTGACAGCATCGTTATATGCCTGGCCAAAGAGCCGAACCCCGTGTGCAAAGGGAATAAACTCCGACCAGTAAACCCCGACCCACGTTTCGTTGATCTCAAGACGATGCCTTAACTCGCGGACCAGCGCCCCATCGTCCAGGGTTTCCAGGCAGACCCTGGCCATCTCCTCGGCCGCCTCGGTCATCTCCGGCAGGAGCCGGGTCTCGATTTTCTGCCTTAATGCACACAGGCTGTCATAGCTGCGATGGAGACGCTTGTGCAGCGCGTCATTCCCTGGTGAACCCTGTGCTTCCAAGGTGGTGATGGGCCGGGACTGAAGCACATGCACCCGCCCCCCGTCCAAGGTCCACTCCAGGTCCTGGGGAGAATCGAACAGGGACTCCATGCGACGCGCCAGGGCAAACACCGATGTCACCTCTTCATCCTCCAGGGGAGGCCTGGCCGCCTTGGCCTCGGGGAGCAACACCGTGCGGACCCCGGAGGGGCCAGCGCCAAGGCACGATGGTCGGCCTTCAGGAGCCCTGTGCGCAAGGATCGCCCCAGAGGTGCGGTCCAGCCGCCAGTGATCCGGCTCCACCGTGCCGTCCACCAGCCCCTGATTAAGACCGTACACAGCCTCCACCACCCCCTCGGATGCAGCCAGGGGGCTCTTGCTGAACGCCACACCCGACACCTCCCCCCTCACCAGCCGCTGGACAAGGACGGCCATGGTTCCCGCACGGAAATCAGCCTCCCGCTCCCGCCGATAGAGAAGAGCGCCGTCCGACCAGAGGGAGGCCCAGACCCGCTTGATGTGATCCAGGGTGGATTCCAGGCCGCGAACATTCACATAAGAGTCATGCAGCCCTGCAAAAGACGCCCCTTCTGAGTCCTCCTCCGGACACGACGATCGCACCGCCAGGGGACCGCCTTTAACGAACTGTTCCAGCCCCGTGGCAAGGGCCTCATAAAGCGCAGGTGGCCAGGGTGCCGTCAGAAACAGGTTGCGGATCCTCAAAGCCGCGTCCCACACCTCTTCCCACCGCATCTCGGAAAAAGGCTTGCACTGAAGCGTCATCTGGATCCGCTCAAAGAGTCCGGCCTCTGAGACGAAGACGCCATACGCCTCGGACGTTACGCAGACCCCGTCCGGGACCAGAATACCGTTTTGAACCATGCGGGCCAGGGCACTGGCCTTGCCACCCACCACCGACTCGCCGTGGGCTCCCGCACGGGCCAGGGGCATAAGAAAGGTCATGGGCTCACCTCAATCTCGGTGACGTTTTGAAACCGCTCCACGAAAATACAGCGCCGAACCTTCACCACCATAAAGGCACAGGAGGGGGCCGCGACAAAATCGCAGAGGTAGGGGTGGCGGGATAGAAAAAGGGCTTTTAGGGGAGCGGCGTCGTCTTCCCCGGGTTCGGACACCCGGCCCGTTATGGTCACGGCCCGGGCCTCATGAAAATCGGCTTCCGCGTTGGACCTGCTGTCGATGAGCATGGCAACCCGGTCGTCTTCGGTTATGTTTCCGTATTTACGCGTGGACCGGGGGGTGACGAAAAAAAGCCGGGACAGGTCGTCGGTGACACCATAGGCCACGAGGGATGCATAGGGGTGTCCCCTGCAGTGGGTGCTGAGCACCCCGAGTCGCTGGGCGTCAAGGAGGGATCGGATCATCCGGACAACTTCCGCGTGATGGGTCATGGGGACCTGCCTTTTCATGGGGGTACAAGGAAGAAATCATGACGGGATATTGCATTATATCAGAGATATCTACAGATTCCACACCCATCTGCTCGGCACCATGGGCGCCTGACATTGCCCCTTGACATAACAGAACGATCATTTTAGCTTACCCAATTCACCACCAACCCGCCACAGGACAGAACCATGCCCCGCAACAAAGAGTACAATCATCAGGACGTGTTAAACGCGGCCACCTCGCAGTTCCTTGACAAAGGCTACAAGGGCGTCTCCGTTAACGACCTGGTCAAGGCGACAAAGCTCAACAAACACAGCATGTATGTGGAATTCGGTAACAAGGAAGGGCTGTTCTGTGCGTGTATCGACCATTATACCCGGGCCGTTCACCGGCACGTCGGTCATATCCTCCGCCGCGAGCCCCTGGGCCTGGGGAATATCACCGATTTTTTCCGCCACCGCATCGACTATGCCTACTCAGGAAAAGGCAACGGGTGTCTTCTGCTCACCACGGTGGCCGAAAAAAACCAGATGGACAAGATGGTCCTGAACCGTGTCCAGCACCACTGGACCCTGCAGAAAGCGGACCTCAGGCTCTGCCTGGACGCCGCACAAGAGCAAGGAGAGATCCCGGCCGAAAAGGACACCGCAGTCCTTGCCAACCACCTCTTCTGCCAGCTCATGGGCATGGTCATCATGATCAAGGGGGGAAGCCGTCGGCAGGAGATTGAACAGATGATCGACATGACCCTGGCCCACGCGCGGCAATAGGCAAATCACATCCGCCTTTAAAACAACATTCATTCAATCGTGTTTTTTATAACCTGCCTGCTCAAGGCACTTTTTAAATCAGGCATACGCTTATGCCCCCGGCAGATCCCGCCGGAGGCACAAGCGAAAAACACACCATCAGAAGATCTGGTGCCTTACATATGGGCTGCACTCATCGTGCTAAAGCTGAAAGTGCTCCACCATCCCTTTCAATTGATCCGACAAATGGTGGAGATCCCCCGCATTCTGTTTGACACCGGCACTGCTCTCGGCAATCTCCTCGGCCGCCTCGTTGACACCGACGATATCCTGCGCCATGTCCGCAGCCACAGCCGTGCTTTCAGCCACACTGGCGCTCACCTCAGCCATCCCCTGGGAGGCCTGGGTGATGCTGTCCGCAATGTCACGGGTGGCCATGGACTGCTCATCCACCTCTTCTGCAATGGACGAAACGATCTCGTTGGTCTGGAAGATCACCTCGGAGATGTGTTCGATCTCCTTGACCGTCTCATCGGTGGAGACCTGAATGCCGGTGATCTTCTGCTTGATCTCCTGGGTGGCCTCGGCGGTCTGATGGGCCAGGTGCTTGATCTCGTTTGCCACCACGGCAAATCCCTTGCCCGCCTCCCCTGCCCTGGCCGCCTCAATGGTGGCGTTCAAGGCAAGCAGGTTGGTCTGGGCGGAGATCTCGGTGATCGCCTCGGTCACCGTATTGATCTCGTGGGCAACCGCGCCCAGGGCTTTGACTTTTTCTGAAGACCGCTTGGCACTGGAGACCGCCTCCTTGCTCACGTGGCGCGCTTCCTCGGAGTTGCCTGCGATTTTTTCGATGGTGCCGGTAATCTGTTCCGTGGCCGCGGCAACCCGACCGATATTCTGGGAGGACTGCTCGGCGGCGGCAGCCACCGAGGCCATGTTGGTGCTCATCTCTTCGGCGGCCGCTGTGGATGAACTTGTCCTCTCCATGGTCTCCCGGGCGCCTGAGGACATCTGGGCTGAGACTGCCGAAAGATTGGAAGAGGAAGCGTTGAGCTGGCTTACGCCCGCCGAAATATCCCGAAACATGTCCCCCAGGGTTCCCACCATGGAGTTCAGCGCCCCCACAAGGGTACCGATCTCATCATGCCTCCGGGTGGAGAGGGTCCGGCTGAAATCACCTTTGGCAACGGCCTCGGCAAAGGTCACGGCCCGTATGATGGGCCGGGTGGCGCGCCCGGTGATCACATAAACCGTGGCCACGAGCAGCAGCATGGCAACCAGGGCCACCCCAAGGCAGACATACCGGATGGTGTGTGCCTTCTTCAGGATCTTTGCGGTGGGGATGCTGATCATGGCTGCCCAGGGGGTGTCGGCCTTGCCGATGCAGATAGGAACGCCCATGCGCACCACCTCACACCCCAGGATCGCAGAGTGGTTGGTCCCATGAAACGGTCTTCCGTCCCGGATGGCCTGTTCAAACCCTTTTCCCCAGGAGGTCTCCTTAAAGAGACTCTTACCGGGCCGCCCGTTTGCGGGGTGGGAGACATACACGCCCCCGTTGGAGACGATGGAGAGGTAACCCGTCCCGTAAATTTTAATGCCGGCAAAGGCATCCTGAAAGGTTTTCAGGGCGATGTCCACACCCACCACCCCCAGAACTTTTCCCTCCATGACAATGGGCACGCTCACCGTTGTCATCAGGTGATTTCGACCGCCGATGTTGACGGCATAGGGTTCGGCAAGCACCTCCCTGCCGGTTCGCTGGGGCACAAGGTAGTAGTCCCCGTCGCCTTCACGCCGATAGTTCAGACTGGGCCGCAGCTTCAGGCTGCCCGAGCTGCGGCTCCAGATGGGCACAAACCGCCCGGTGGCGTCGTGGCCCTCGGCGTTCACAAAATCGGCATCCCTGCCGTCCAGGGCGTTGGGCTCCCAGATCGTCCACACACCATAAAAACCGGGGTTTTTGTCTATCACCTGTTTCATTAAGTGCGTCAACAAATCCCGGCGGGACAGGTCGCCGTCCTCCTTGTCAAGTCCGGTCACCACGCCCCCGAAGACCTGAGCCAGGGTTCGGGCCGAGTCCGCTGCGATCTCCACTTCCGCTTTGACAACGCCGCCGTACCGGTAGGCCATCTGCTCCGCCTTTTCCAGGGCTTCCGTCTCTGCCAGGTTGCCGGACATCACGGCAACGATCCCGATGGTCACCGTAAAAGCCAGGGCCATGACCGAACAGATGCTCAACAGCATCCGGGTTCTCAATTTCATTGTAGTCAACACGTCACATTCCTTACATTAAGAAAACCAGGGCCTGCTCGAACCCAGACATGTGCCGTTCGGCTCACGCGCCTTGAACGAGGCATCGCCGGGCACATCCCTCAGCTCAACCGCAGGCTTATATCAAAACACTTGTTCTGTTTAGTTCTCAAAAAACAGCCACCCCGTGGGCTGGCCTTCACCAAAATCCGTCGTCCCATGCCGGAACACGGGCCTCTGAGGATTTCAGCCGCATCGATCATCAACCCCTCAACAGGATATCATCCTCAAAAACCGATTGTTAGGAGGTGTATCTGCCCAGGGGAGCCTGTCGTCATTCATCAACGGACTCAATGCGCGGTTTTTTCTAAAATGAAAGTTCTGGAATGTCAATACAGAAATGAACACCGTTTAGCAACATCGGGGAACACTCGTTGAGGCAGGATAAAAAAAAGGCGCGTCCACAAGGAACGCGCCCATTTAATTGTCGGGAAGCAGGGGTTGCCTTTACCGGGCGTCAGGCCCGCCCAAAATCTCCGGAAAGAAGCACGGGATCAATACCAAGACGATCCAGGGCTTTTTCCCATCGTACCTCCGCCGGGACCTCGAAGATCAAGTCGATACCGGATTCCACGGTCAACCACACATTGCCCGCAAGCTCCCCTTCGAGTTGCCCGGCGGCCCACCCGGAGCTGCCGAGAAAAATAGCTACTTTTTCAGGCCCTTCCCCCCGAGCAACAGCCGACAGGGTCTCCATGGAGTTTGACAAGGCCACGTCCTCTCCCATGGGGAAGGTACCCTCATGGTCAAAGGGGGGGCCGTGCAGGAGAAAGATCTCATCCAGCTGAACCGGCCCCCCCGTGTACACAGGTACATCCACGGCGGCATCCACATGTTCGAGCTTGAACTCCTGATAGACGTCACGGGCCGCCATCAGGTGACTGGGACGGTTGACGATAAACCCCATGGCCCCGTCCACGGTATGCTCGCAAAGGTACACCACGGACCGTGCAAAATTGGGATCCTTCATGGACGGCATGGCCAGGAGAAAATGCCCCTTAAGGGAATGAAACGCATCTCCGCTCATCGTTGGTCCCCACCCTTTGAATGGTCATGTGTCATCACGGATCGGCTCACCATTAAACCCCTTTCGTCGAACCGTGCCTATCGGCCGTAGTTGTCTTCCAGGCGGACAATATCGTCTTCCCCGAGGTAGCTTCCCGACTGTACTTCAATGAGTTCCAGGGGAATTTTCCCCGGATTTTGGAGCCAAGATACGCGTCCCAGGGAGATGTAGGTGGATTCGTCCTCCTTAAGGAGGATCTTTTCGTCGTCCCGGGTGACGATGGCGGTTCCCCGCACCACCACCCAGTGCTCTGCACGGTGAAAATGCTTCTGCAAAGAGAGCTCGGCACCGGGCTTGACGGTGATGCGCTTCACCTGGAACCGATCGGCCACGTCAATGCCCTCATAGGATCCCCAGGGCCTGTAGACCACGGTGTGGAGCTGGGCCTCGGAGCGGGTGTCGGCCTTGAGTTGGCTGACGATCTTCTTCACGTCCTGACCGCGGCTCCGGGGTGCCACCAGAACGGCATCCTTGGTCTCCACGACGATCATGTCTTCAATACCCACCGCCGCGATCATCCGGCTCTCCCCCTGGAGCAGGGAGGAAGAGACGTCGTGGGTCACCACGTCCCCTTTGACCACGTTGCCGTTTTCATCTTTATTTCCGATCTGCCAGATGGCGTCCCAGGAGCCCACGTCGTTCCACCCGGCGGCAAGGGCGATCATCACCCCCTTGTCGGTCTTTTCCATCACCGCATAGTCGATGGAGTCCTCGGGACAGGCGGAAAAGGCATCACAATCCAGGCGGAAAAAATCGAGGTCCGATGCCCCTTTTTCCACGGCCTCCCTGCAGGACGCCACGATCTCCGGGGCGAACCGGTCCAGCTCACTGAGGACCTCCCGGCACCCGAACATAAACATGCCGCTGTTCCAGCAATACTCCCCGGATGCCACGTAGGACTCGGCGGTCTCAAGGTCCGGCTTTTCCACGAACCGGTCGATGACCACGGCGCTTCCCCCGTTTACGGATGCGCCTTTGCGGATATAGCCGTACCCGGTCTCCGCAGACTCCGGGACGATGCCAAAGGTGATGAGGCGCCCGGTCTCGGCCAGGTCTCGGCCCTCGCGCATGGCGTCATGGAGCTTGTCGGCATGGGTGATGGTGTGATCCGCGGGGAGCACGAGCAGGGTGGGATTCTCGTCGACCTCAAGGGCCTTGAGCGCAGCGGCGGCCAGGGCCGGGGCCGTGTTCCTGCCCACGGGTTCCAGCATGATGGCCAACGGCTCGATGCCGATGCTGCGAAGCTGCTCGGCCACCATGAACCGATGGTTTTCGTTGCATATCACGATGGGACGCCCCATGGCCTCGAACCCGGAAAGGCGCAGCACCGTGTTCTGCAACATGGTATACTCGTTGATGAGACCGATGAGCTGCTTGGGGTGAAGTTCGCGGGATAGGGGCCAGAGCCGGGTGCCTGAGCCCCCGGCAAGGATAACGGGTATCACCATGGTGAGTCCTCTTTGATATCGATTGTTAACGATGGTCCATCAAGCGATGGCACAAAAAAACCGGAAAAACAGCTGTCAGTTGCCACTCCGGTTTCAACATGCCGTACCTGTTCCAGACTAAGCCAGGTGCAGAGGCAAGTCAAGGGAGGGCTCCCCTGCGTTGACAATGGGATGACAACATGGTTTCCTTAACTGCCGGAGCCCCCTGTCATCGGCCCTGTTGGGCCGTTTGCCTCCTCACCGGCCCACCATGCCGGGTCGGGACGAAAAAAGCCGGGCATTAACACACCAACAACTCGGAAGAAACGATATTAAGGAGCGGTATGCCAGCCCCCACCGATCACGACCCCTTAAAGCAAACCATCTGGCCGCCGGTCTTTCGCGCCTCCATCCTCGGCGCGGTCATCTCAAAGCAGATCAACTACGTGGGGTTTGCCGACCGGCGCGCGGCCACGGTCATCACGGTGAACTCGTTTCTCATCCCCATCGCCCTCTCGGGCCTGGGGCGCCCCCAGTGGCACTGGGGCATCCTCCTGGGCGTCTCCGCCTCGGTTCTCAGCATCTTCTTTGCCGTCCTCAGCCTCATCCCAAGGCGCTACACGAAAAAAGGGGACCCGAAGCCCCCTTTGCTCCACTTTTCAAGCATTGCCGAGTACACCGAAGAGGCCTATATCGAAAAAATGGCCGAAATGCTGGAAAACTCAGCCACCATCGGGACCATGGTGGCCCGGGACCTCTACCGTATGAGCACCGTGATTCTCACCCCGAAGTTCAAGCTTCTCAAACTCAGCTACATCAGCTTTCTGGCCGGCTACACCCTGGCCCTTGCGGCCATCTTCGCCGGGCAATTTCAGATCATGTAATCCAGGGGTCATGAAACGAGGACCTTCCCAGCCCCTGTTCCCCTATCACCTATCACCTATTTCCTGTTTCCTATTTCCTATTTATTTCCCCCCCATCCTCTGGGCCAGTTTCACCCACTCGATCTCCTGGAGATTCTGAACGGTGTTGTGAATAAGCCCCTTTTTGATGGTCTCGCGCTTTTCGGCCCGGTCCGTGATGCCGTGATAAGGGAGCATGGCCATGAGGGCCTTGTCCTTGGCCTTCTCATCCGGGGTCAGCACATCGCCCCTGCGGGTAAAAAACGGGTCCTCCCCTTCGGCGCAGGGGGTGTCGAAGACGTTAAAATGCCTGCAGGCCAGGGGGCGCATGGGATGAATGCCACAGCCTCCGTCCACGAGGAACGGACACCCGGCCCCGGGGTGGAACCGGGCGAGCTGATGCTGGATGGTTTGTGCGGTCTCTCCGCTGAGGCTCTCAATGGCGTACCAGTAGATCCCCGCAAGTTCCAGGGGGTAGACAGGAATGGTGACGTGGGTGGAGCAGCAGGTGGAGCACCCTTTGGCGCATGCAAGCCGTCGTCCTTTCTTGAGTTGGGCCTCCACGCTGGCATAAATGCCTTTGTCGGCGATGATGTAGGCATCCAGAAGCATGGAAAGCCATGAATGGGTCTTCTCCGCCTCGGGATAGGAGAGCCGTTGCGGCTCGGGGTAGTTGCTTGATCTCTTCTTCTTGGCCATGCCATGCCTGACGGAACCCGGCATTTATTTAAAAAAACAGTTGCGTATCCTGTGGCCGGGGCATCCGGTGCCGGGTCACTGCATCGCCGTCTGCCCCGCCTGAAAGAATCGGTTTGAAAAGCCCCGAGGGGCCTGTTACTTGTCCTGATGATCGAAAATAATCTTTTCCATTCGCGGTAAAAACAGGTAATGAATGGTCTCTTTCACCCAATCCCAGTAGGCGTCGCACTCTCCGTCCATGCCCAGGAACCGGGCGTAGGTGGAGCTTGCCCCCAGGTAGTTGGCCGCCAGGACGGTAAAGCTGTAAACGAACTTGCTCACCTCCTCGTCCGATGCGTTGTGGTGCACCTTCTGGCGAAAGGTCTTGAGGAAGCTGTCGTGGAACACCGCGTACTGGGCCGAGGCGGGAAACTGATCGAAGTTTTCCACGTGGGCCGTATTCTGCATGAGCGTCCTGAACAGGTCCTTGTTGGAGAGATGAAAATCAATGACCCGCTCGATGAATACAGCCAGCCCCTCGTCGGTGGTGTAAGCGTCCAGGCCGTCGAACCAGTGTTCCATGAACTCGCGGAACTCCACCACATGCTCTTCCATGACGCACTCGAACAAGCCGGCCTTTTTCGGGAAATAGTAATGAATGATCGGGTGATCAAATCCCCCAGCCTTTCCCACCATCCGGACACTGGCCGCATGGTAGGGATGCTCTGAAAAAACCTTGCGGGCGGCATCCAGAATGCGCCGCCGGGTGGCCTCGCCCTTGGTCAGGTTGCGGGGTGCGTTCGTCCCTGTTGCTTTGGATGTATCCATAGTCTCCATCGGGTTCATGGTCATTGGCATGATAAACAACAATTCGTGGAAGCCTCCTTCACCGAAGGAGAGATCAACTTTTTTACCACACGTTCAGGAATTATCAAAGCGAAACCGGCCACACCCGGTTTACCGCAGGGACTCTTTTCGAAAATCCGTGGCCTTCATGGGCAGGTTATACCGGATCTCCTGGAGAAGGAGACGTGTCTTTCCCCCGTTTCCCGCCCGGCTCATCACCACCTCATAGGGAGTCAGGATCCCATCGACGGTCCGGATATCCTTGTTCTCAAGAATTTTTAACAACTTGCCCTTGGAATAGTAGTCCATCTTCCTCAGGAACCAGTCCTTCTCGCTGATGTAAAGAACGGTCTTGTCATACACCTTCTTGCCCCTGATCCGCAGGCTCTCCACCATGTAGCAGGGCTCTCCGGCCACGGTCTCCTTGCCCAAAAGGGTGTAGGCGTAATCGTCCACATCCCGTGACGCGATATCCTCATAGGTGAAGTGGGAGTTCACAAAGGCCTTCTTTTTCGAAGACTGGCTGATGCGCTTGACCCGGCCCGAGGACATCTGGAGCCACTGATCGTCATCCCTGCCCTTGTGGGCGTGGGTCAGCAGCTTGATTCGGGACGGCTTGTGAAACGCAATGAGGGCCCGGTCTTCACCGTCTTCGGTGTCCATGGCCGTGAGGGTGAAGATCTTTTCCGTCACCTTGCCCCGTTTTTCAATCTCCATGACCACCTCGCTGGTGGCCGTATCCGGGCTGGCGATCTCCTCGGACCGGTCCACCACCTCGCGCCCCGTAAGGGCAAAGGCCCCGGCATGGATCATCACACCGACAACCGCAAGAATCATGATTTTTCGCATTTTTACCATCTATTCCTCTCTTCCGGTGACCATTCGCCTCCCCATGCCTCTGGCAGAAAGAAGCCGGACCGTCACCTCAATGTCATAAAAACACCTGTGCCGCGCCGCCGCCCAAGCTCCGCCCGGGCCCAACACGGACACAGCCGATTGGGTTAAAATTGATACTCTAAAGTCACCATGAACAGGTCCCGGTCCCTCAGGTACCAGAACGGGGATCCCACCTCGTTCAGCTCCGGGGCAGATCCGTCATAAAACACCAGGGAGCCCTCCACCACCAGGCCGTTTTGAAAATCGTACCCCACCTTGGCCCAGGTCATCTGCCCTTCGTCCTCCCCGTCCATCACCCAGAAAAGGGAGACGGGAATCCGGCTGCTTAAAAAGCTGTCCTGGTATCGGAAGGCAAGGGTTTCGTCGTAAAACGGGTCCCCAAGGCCATTGCGGGTGTAGCCCGACCGATGAGCCTCCAGGGTCACCACCGACTCCCCCTCGTGGGCGGGGAACCAGTCCACCACCGGAAGGAACCAGTTCAGCCCGGCCGACACCGACCAGAAACCGGAGTCCACAATCTCATAGGGAAACGCCATGGCAGCCGGATTACTCGTGTCCTGGGTGACATACGCCTGCTTGTCAAAGCTCCACGCCCCTTCCGCCTGCACCACGCACTGCCCCAGGTCGGCGGAGACGTCTGCCCCCACAGAGGTGACATCCCCGTGGAAGGAGCGGGCCACCACAGACACCGGCTCCCCCGGTTCCATAATCACCCGGTCCGGTGTGATGAGGGGCTCACGGTCGGGGCCGTGGTAGGCACTCAACGAGAGATCGCAGCTGCCCACGCTCCGGGACGCCTTGATCCCCACCCCCGCATTGTCCACGCTTACATCGGGCTCTTCGTTGTCCGTACGTTTCACGGGCAGGGAGAAGTTGTCGGGATCGATGTAAAAATAGTCTCCCTCCCAGGCATTGAGCCGCCCAACGCCCATGGGCATGAAAACCGCCTCCACGGAGTAGTCCCCGATAAAGCGCAGCATGGAGACCGCAGGCACCCCCTGCAGCAGACCGTCCTCCTCTTTCAGGAAAAGTTCCCGGAGATCTTCGGGGTTGAAGTAACTGGTGGGGTTGATGAAGTCGGCGGTGCCCCAGGCAAAAACCTGATTGCCCACCCGCCAGCGGCTTGTATCCGTCTCCTTTTCCACATAAAGCTCCCGGAACGAGAGCTCGACTCCCCGCGACGACAACGTGAGGTTCCGCCTCAGGGTGGTCCCGCTGTCGCTGTAGCGGATCTCCCCGCCCGGAGAATCACTAAACACGGCATCGTTGATCCGCAGCTCAGGGGTCCCATACACTGAAAACCCCTCCCCCGCCCAGAAAAGCGCCCCCTCCAGCCTCACCTCGTTGCTGATCATGCTGTCTTCGACATAATCCGTATTGTTCAAGGGTGCCATGCTCTTGGCCCCGAGGGTCCACTCGGCCTCCACACCCTCCGGCAGCCAGGCACACACCGGAAACACCCACCCAACACACACGGCCCAGATCAGCACAACACAGGCCACAACCCTACAACACATCAGACACATCTCCCCGGGGCATCACCTTGAGCCTCGTCCCTGCACAGCGCAGGCTTTATCAGGTAAATCAACGCCGGCAGGATCAGGAGATCCCCCAGCAACGCAAAAAACATGGACAGCCCCGCCAGCGCCCCAAAGGCAATGACGGGCTTCACCGACCCGGTCATAAACACAAAATAGGCCGTGCACAGCACCATAGACGTCATCACGATGGGCTTGCCCGTATCCCCAAAGGTTTTCACCAGGGCCTCCCGGATGCAAAGCCCGGCCTCGCAATTCCGCCGAAACCAGGTGATGAAATGGATGGTATCATCCACGGCAATGCCGATGGTAACGCTTGCGATCATGATGGTGGAGGTGTCCAGGGGGATGCCGACCCACCCCATGATGCCCAGGGTGGTGCAGATGGGAAACAGGTTGGGCACCATGCTGATGAGGGCAAGAAGCGGGCTCTTGCACACAAAAAACATCATCACGAAGATCAGGACAAAGGCGGTGCCGAAGCTTCTGATCTGGCTGATCTTCAGGTTCTTGTCCATGGTGTTGTAAAGGGACGAGAGCCCTGTAAACCGATACCGGTAGTTACTTCCCAGAATCTGCCCCACCCTTGCCTCGGCAAAGGCCCGGACCTTTTCGGCATTGGCGTTGGACCCGAACCGAGAGGCAAAGGAGATGCGCGCCATCCGGTAATCAGGAGACAAGGTCCGCTCCAGCACCTCGGGGTCAGCCAGCTCGTAATAATCCAGAAGGTCTGTGCGACTCTCCGGAAGCGCCCCTTTTCCACCGTCTCCGCCGGTAAAAGCGCCATGGATCTCAGCGAAATAATCTGCCGCAGAGAACACATGGGTGTACTGCCCGGCCATATGGGCCATCACCTCCTCCGCCACCTCGGAAAGCACCTTCATGCTCTCGGGGTGGGTAAAATCACTTTCCGGGCCCACCGCCTCGATCACCATCTCAACGGGGACGGTGCCCCTGATATTGCCCTCCACAAACCGAATATCCTTTTTTACCCGGTTGCCGTCCTTGAGGTACGCGGCAAAGTCCGTATCAAACCGAAGGCGGGTCATGCCGTACCCCACCCCCGCCGCCGCCACAACAAAGACAAGCACCACCACCCCGCTGCGGGCCACCACCCAGCGGCCCAGGCGCGTCAACATCCCGATCACGGGATCCTGGGCCCCCTTGCCAAGGGGGGATCGGTCCCCATGGCGTTTTTCCACAGCCGCGCGGCACGCCATCAAAAACGCAGGCAGGACAAACACGGACATGAAAAAAGCGATCATGACGCCGACGGCGGTGAACACCCCCACGATCTTCACAGGCCTCACCGTTGTGGTCACAAAGGAGAGATAGCCCATGCCGGTGGTGAGACTGGTAAACAGACAGGGTCGCCAGAGGTTGCGGGCCGCCTCCCTCACCGCAGCCCGATGATCACGGCCGTTGCGGTTGTACAGGGTGCGGTAGTGGGAAAGGATATGGATGGAGTCGGCAATGGAGATGGCCAGAAGCACCGGTGCGATCACCACCGTCACCGTGTTGACCACCTCTCCGCACATCACCAGAAGCCCGACACCCCATAAAACAATGATCAGTATGTTCACCTGGCCGAGAAGCGACAAAGCCGCATTTCTCAGCATGAGATAAACGATGACCATGATAATCAGAAAGGTCACAGGAGTAAAGAGCATGTTGTCGCGCCTTGTCAACGCGTTGATCTCCACCTCCACACAGGGGCCTCCCGAGTACCGCAGGTGCCGCCCCCCGGAGACCGCGTCCGCTGCGGCCTGAAGGGACCGAATCGCTTTGCCTTTCTCCTCATTGGAGTCAAAGGGAAGCAGCTCCACAAGAAGGCAGGTGGTGGTGCCGTCGGCGGAGATGACCTGGCCGGTAAGGATCTCATGGGACAGTGCCATCCCCCGGGAGGCCTCCGCCACCTCGAGGGTGACCTCCCCGTCGGGCAGGACCGGGTCGAAGGAGACCGTATCCTCTTCACCCACAGCCACCTCGGCGTTTGTGAGGGAAAGCACCCGCTGCACCCCGGCATGCCGCTCCATGATATCGGTGAGGTGCCGGATAAAGGAGAGATTCTCCGGGGTGAAGATATCCGTGTCCCTGAAGACCACAGCCATCACCTCGTCGTTTCCGAACACCTCCTGAAACGCTGTGTAGTAGGCGATATCCGGGTCGTCGGCATCAAAGAACTCATTGATGTGATTGCGGAAGCTCTGGTGTGCGTAAAACCAGAGAAAGAGAGAGAGAGAGAGAGAGAGATGGCCGAATGACAGACGTTATGACAGGGAGAACGTTACAGGGTGGTACCGTGTCCCCCCTGGCCTGTCAACGGATTTATTAACAACGTTCACAGTGCAAATCAAACAGCAACCTGCGTGCGCGTTGGATCCCCCTGGGGTATCCTGACACGTAACCGAATCAGGAGAGGCCTCAGCCCGCCTCGCGGTCAATCAGGCGCCAAACAGGCCCGACAACACAACGGATCCCCCATGAAAGACGCAGACACTTCAAACCATCCTGCGCATATCCACAGCCGGATACAAAGCTTACAAAGAGCTTCAGGCACCTATGCCTTCAAGGCATTCATATCCAAAAAAACCATGTCCAGGATCCCTTTGCCGCAGCCCTCGCGCCTCCGTGTCCGTGTCCGACCCGCGACACCTCCGGTTTTTGACAACAGCTTCACCTGGAGCCGAAGCCGCAGCCGACTACCTGACCCGGCTCTTCGCCCCCGCACCGCACGGAGCACAACCAAAGGAATCCGGGTACCAGGCAAAGGGGGGGCTCATCCTCATCGAGCACCCCCAGGGATGTCCTCTCCCGCACGGCCATGTCCGTCACGGACGACCTCGAGGCCCGTTTCTTCCTCGGGCTTCCCGCCTTTGGGAGACGCATCGCCGGGCGGGACGCCATGGAGATGCTCCTCTCCGAGCTTCCGGCCATTGCCACCGAAGCTCTCTTCTTCAAAGAGAACAGACGAGCCGCCCTCACCGCCCACGTGACATGCTGCGAATGCCGATGCCCTGAGGGCACAGCTTCCAGGCCTCGGGCGGGTGGCCTTTATGGCCCCAGGGCGCCGCTCCCCCCCCCGGCAAGCGGCATCGACCCGAGGCCCCTGGGCAAAGGGACCGTTCCCTCTCTTCCCCAGGGCCTCCCTGCGCGTGCGAAGTGGGACTGCCCACGGTAACGGGCATGGGCATCCCCGAAGGGGTCGCCCCTCATCGTCGGCGGCGGGTTCCCACACAAGTGTCCACCCTGTTAAATGCCCTGGAGCTGGGGGTCTACGACCGCATCCGCCGGGAGCTGGTGATCACCCGGCCCGATGCCCTCAAGATCCGGGCCGCCGACGGCCGAAGCATCTCGGGCACCGATATTTCGCCTTTTATCAACAACCTCCCCTTCGGACGCAGCACCGCAGCCTTCCACACCCAAAACGCCAGCGGAAGCACCTCCCAGGCCGCGGGAATCTGCGAAGGGATCGAGGCTGGAGCCCGGCTCCTCCTTTTGGATGAAGACACCTCGGCCACCAACTTCATGATCCGCGATGAAAAAATGCAGCGCCTGGTGGCCTCGGAAAACGAACCCATCACCCCCTTCATTGACCGGGTCACAGAACTTCGCACGCGCCAGGGCGTCTCCACCATCCTTGTCATGGGCGGCTCCGGCGACTACTTTGCCACGGCAGACCATGTCATCCAGATGACGGACTACGCCCCGGAAGATGTCACAGCCAAAGCCCACGCCATCGCCAAAGAGCATGCCGACGGCCGCGTGAAGGAAACCACCGGCCCCCTGCGCCCCGTGGCCCAACGCACCCCGCACCCCCAAAGCATCCCCCTTGAGGAGCGACGGGGACGGGTCAAGATAACCACCTACGGACGCCACGAAATGGTCCTGGGCACCACCCGCATCACCTTTGACGACGTGGAACAGATCGTGGAAGCCTCCCAGACCCGAGCCCTTGCCCAGGCCGTGGCCATGGCCGCCCCCCTCATGGACGGCTCCCGCACCCTGGCAGACATTCTGGACCAGGTCATGGACACAGTTGAAGCAAAGGGCCTCGAATCCCTCTCCGACATCCTGAGGGGCGACCTGGCCGCCTTTCGAAAACTCGAACTGGCCGCCGTCATCAACCGCGCCCGGACATTCAAAGTCGCTGGGAAAGGCAGGCCTCCGGCAGCGAGGTGAGCCACCTCGAAAGCTGATTGCCCTTGCGCTTTGCCCTTCGTTCCTCAGGTCAAAGCGCAAGGGCCTTCGACTCGGGCTTCGCCCGATACCAAAGCTGGTGGTTTGTACAAGCTGTTTCACATATCCTTTAAGGGTCAGGGTACGCTATCGTAACTTGTCCATTATTCGGTTTAACCGCACTGCCTCCAGCAGCCAAGAGCCTCTATCTTAGTGTGGCTTAGCCACCCCTTGGAACCCAGATTCGCAAATGCTACGGGGCTTCGCCCCTTCACATTCTCCGGCGCTCGCCCGTGGGTGGCACGCCTTACGAAACCGTGCCATTCACTATTCACTATTCACCACTCACTACTCACTATGTGCAAACACTCCGCCCACAAAAGAAAGGAACCACCTAAAATGCAACTGCGAATCTGGCCTCCGGTCTGGCTCACCCTCATGGCCGGCCTGGCTTTTCTTACGGATCGGCTGCTCCCGGTCCTCAGGCTTCCGGAAAGCCCTTTTTACCTTACCGGTCCCATCTTCTGGGTGCCTGCCCTCTGGATCTTCTGGCATGCCGTCCAAAAGTTCCGGCGGGCACATACCCCCACCCACCCCTTTACCCGCCCCAGGGCGTTTGTCGTCCGGGGCCCTTACCGCCAGAGCAGGAACCCCATGTACGTGGTGGCTCTCATGACCATGACCGGCTGGTGCGCGGTCCTGGGAAACCTCGCCACCCTGCCCTTTATCTGGGCCCTTAAAGTGGTCCTGTACCGATTTGTCATTTCCGGGGAAGAAAAACTGATGGAAGAGCTGTTCGGGGAGAGCTACCGGGCCTATTGCCAAAAGGTTCCTCGGTGGGTTTAAGAAATGCGGCAAGGTTTGCCACCTTGAAAGCAGGTTTCGGATGCGTCTTGGTCATCGTTTGGACCATGACGATTTTATTGCTGACACTGTCCCAAAAACCCGGCAGCCCGTAGGGTGCACTCTGTGCACCGTGTCCAAGTTACCCAAAGTTTTGATTTTACCAAGGCGGACGAGGCATGAAGGCCTGTTTGTCAAACCCAACTTTATGATTTCAGGCAATACCTTAACCGCCGGAGTTATTCCGGTTAAAATCAAGCGAATCCCAAAGTTCTTCATCGTATTTTTAGAAGAATGAAATCGGCCTTTCCTGCAAAGACGGTTGCCAGATGTCACACATCATGCGAATGCCCAGAGAAAGATGGCATAATGGATTCCTCCATGCATTCGCCATAGGGTTTCCAGGTGCCCCCACCTGGCCGCCGGAGGCTTGCTTTCTCCACTCACGTTGACCATAAGAAGGCTGCTTTTAGCCATCCAAGGCTATGCCTGCTTCCCGGCCAACAATGCTGCTTCTTTAAGCAGGGTCTCTTTGGTGTTGAGCTCCGGGGATTCGATCACCTTGTCAAGGAGGGCCTTGAGGACCCTGCCCACGCAGGGACCCTGGGGAATGCCCCGCCCCATGGGTGGTCGGGGTCAGCCGACGGCCAGGTGGGCCAGGGAAAAGGCGCCCTGTTTTTTGGGGGAGGTTTCGGCGTACACGGCGCCCACCATCAACCGCATTTCAGCAAGGGAGTATCCGCCCCGCTTCTTTTTGTTGGCCTTGCCGTCGGCAAAGACCCCGCGCATCCAGTCCTGCCAGGGCAGGCTGCTCTCGTCCAGGTCCCGCAGGATGCGGCGCACGGCCTTGGGGGTGGAATCGGCATCGATGCGCCGCATATGATGGCGCACGATCTTGGAGACATAGGCCCGTTGCTGGTTGCTGAACCCCAGGCGCTCCAGGTATGCGTCCACCAGGGGCTCGCCCGCCTTTTCGTGACCATGGAACCGGATACCGTTCTTGCCCGTGTCCGCGCACTGTGGTTTGGCCACGTCGTGCAGGGCCATGGCAAGGCGCAGCAAGGGGAATTTTGGCGAGATGGCGTCGGTGGCCATCATCATGTGCTCCCAGACGGTCTCGTCGTGATGTATGCCCCCGTCGTGGCCCACGCTCTTTTCCATCTCGGGGAAGAGATACGGAAGAAGCCCGCCTTGCCTCAGGGTCTCGAAAAACAGGGACGGCGTCTCTCCTGCCATGGCCTTGAGGATTTCATGGTGAATCCGCTCGGAAGCCACGTCGGCCATAAGGCCTGCCTCGGCTGCCATGGCATCAAGACTCTCTTCTGCCATCTCCCCGGAAAGCTCCGCCACAAACCGCGCCGCCCTCAACAGACGCAAGGGATCCTCCCGGATTCGTTCCACAGGGTTGCCTGTAAAGCGAACGATGCGCTTCGACAGATCCCCAACCCCCGGGGTCGATGACCCGATGGGTATCCGGGCACCAGGCCATGGCATTGAAGGTAAGGTCCCGCCGAAAAAGGTCCTCTTCAAGGCTCTCCCCGCGGAACGTGGCCACCTCCACCCCATTCACAAGGACCAGGGGAAAACTGCGGCCCACCTTTTCCACCCGCGCACCGTTAAAAAGCGCCGTCACCTCCAGGGCGGAGGCGTTGGTGGCAATGTCGAGTTCACGTACGGGGCACCCCAGGAGGCAATCCCTTACAGCCCCGCCTGCCACAAGGGCCTGGAAGCCCTTATCCCTGAGACGGCCCAACACCGTCAACGCCATGGAGTGTGCCGCAAAGGCACCCGGTTCGATGGTCTTTTTATCCATAGTCAGCATCTGCACCTAAAAAAAGAAACGAAGAGTCGGCATACAACCGGAACATATATGCGGCTTGCCAAAGGCGAGCCGGAAATGGCGATAAAAAAAAGCGCCGTGAACATGACGGTCCGGCACCCTTCCTTTGTCTTTGATTTACAGGGGATCGCTCACAAATACAAGGAACACGATCAACAGAGACTAAAGAAAACAAAACAAGTTAGCCACCCCAAAACAGATCAGGTAAAAAAATATCTCGCCCATTACACCTTGAAGAAATCCTGATTTGCATTATATTGAGTCTTCCCCTGATGGACGGCAGGGGAGGCGACCCTGTTTTTACAGTCCCCACGAAACGGCGTGTGCATTCCATGTGTCGCTCGTGGAGAGTGTGAAAGCCCGGACGATCAGTCCGGTGACCTCATGACCCGCGGGCCGAACACCAGCACCACATGCAAGCCCGCAGACTGAACTCACAAGGAGTGTTGAGCACCATGATTCACGACAGTGTGGATGCGGCTAAAAAAGCCAAAGGCGGAAAAACCGATGCCGCCCAGGAACAGGAAAGAATGATCAAGGGTACCCTCTCCAAGATCAAGAACAAACTCTTTGTCATGAGCGGCAAAGGTGGTGTGGGTAAAAGCTCCATCTCCGCCAACCTCGCCGTGGGCCTTGCCGACAAGGGCTTCAAGGTAGGCCTCATGGATGTGGACCTCCACGGCCCCAGTATTGCCCAGATCATGGGCTTAAGCGAGCTCCTCGACATCAACGAAGAGCGAAAACTCATCCCCGCCCAGAAGGGTGAGAACCTCAAGGTCATCACCATGCAGTGCCTGATGCGCGAAGCTGACCAGGCCGTTATCTGGAGGGGACCGGCCAAAGCGGGCATGATCCAGCAGTTTGTCAGCCAGGTGGAGTGGGGTGATCTTGACTTCCTCGTCATCGATGCCCCTCCGGGAACCGGCGACGAGCCCCTCACCGTGGTTCAGACCATCCCTGAGTCCAAGGCCATCGTGGTCACCACGCCCCAGGAAGTGGCCCTTGCCGATGTGCGCAAGTCCATCAACTTCTGCCAGACCGTGAAGCTTGACGTGGTGGGCCTTGTGGAGAACATGGGCCCCTTCTCCTGCCCCGGCTGCAACACCAAGATCTCCCTGTTCAAGAGCGGCGGCGGCCAGACCACGGCCACCCAGATGGGCATTCCCTTCCTGGGCACCCTCCCCTTTGACCCGGAGGTGGTGGAAGCCTCGGATGCAGGCACCCCCATTTTCACCAAGAACAAGTCCAACGAATTCTCCAAAGCCCTTGACGGCGTGATCGCAAAAATCGTCAAGCAGCTGTAAAATCGACGCGTACCGGACCGGTTTGTTTCCGGGCCGGTACGCCCGCTTGTCAGCCCACACACCAACGGTTGCAACCCATGGACCCATCCGGCACCACAATCCGACGCCGTTTAGAACGCGTGGAAGAGACCCTGTCTCCCCTTGCCGCCAGGTCCACCAACGCCCTGCGCCGCCAGCCCGATTCCGCCGAGGCATCCGGCTACCGCCCCGCCTACGCCGTGGATGTGGACCGGATCATCAACTCCCAGGCCTACACCCGATACATCGACAAAACCCAGGTTTTCTCCCTGATCCAGAACGATCACCTCACCCACCGGGTGCTCCACGTGCAGCTGGCCTCCCGCATTGCGCGCACCGTGGGACGGGCCATGGGGCTCAACGAAGACCTCATTGAAGCCATCGCCCTGGGCCACGACATCGGCCACGCCCCCTTCGGCCACCAGGGGGAAAAGATCCTTTCGGAGCTTTCCAGACAGGCGGGTCTGGGTCCCTTCCGCCACAACATCCAGAGCGTCCGATGCCTTGACACCTTGGAGAAAGAGGGGAAAGGCTGGAACCTCACCCTCCAGACCCTGGACGGGATCTTCTGCCACAACGGCGAAAGCCATGACCTTCCCCTTTCCCCGGACCGGCACAAGACCTTTGCCCAGCTGGACGACGAAATGCACCGACTGGGCCAGGGCGAACGGTTTGCCCCGGCACCATTGACCCTTGAAGGGTGCGTGGTCAAATTTGCGGACACCATCAGCTACATCGGCCGGGACATCGAAGACGCCATCCGCCTGGGCATCATCAGGCGCAGCGACCTGCCCAAGCCCTGCACCCGGATTCTGGGAGAGACCAACGGCACCATCGTCTACAGCCTGGTCACCGACGTCATCACCCACAGCACCGAAGGGGAGATCCGTTACTCCGACGAGGCAGCAGAGGCCATAAAGGCCCTAAAGACATTCAACCTCAAGCGCATCTACCGAAGCCCGGCCATCAAGGCGCACCTGGGAAACCTCTCCCAGCTCTTTGCCCTGGTCTTTGACACCTGCCTGGACGACCTGCGCAGCAAGCGCAAAGGCTCCCTCATCATGGAGGGCTTTGTCCGCACCATGCCCGCGGCCTACCTGGAAACCACCCCGGCCGAAATGGTGGTCCGGGACTTTATCTCGGGCATGACCGATACCTACTTCCTGCGCCTCTGCCCGGAGGAACTCCGCCCGAAGGTCATTCATCTCACCCCGTCACCATAGAGATCCCATGAGCAACGAAAACCCCCTTTATCAAAACCGAACCTATCGCAAGCTCTGCACTCGGGAGAGCCTCACCACCTTTCGGGCCACGGTCAAGGAGACCGACCTGGCCATTTCCGCCTGCCGTGACCTCACCGCCGAAGCTGTCCGGGCCATCCTGGATGCCCGCACCCCTTTGGAGACATGGCTCGAAACCCACCCGGACTTTGCCACCTCCCTGGTCCCCGTACCGGTCACCGGCCCGGCCCCGTCCCTGGTCCGCACCATGGCCGATGCATGCCAAAAGGCAGGGGTCGGCCCCATGGCCGCCGTGGCAGGCGCCCTCTCCGAGGCTGTGGCAAGGGCCCTGCTCCCCTACTCTTCCGAGGTAATCGTTGAAAACGGCGGGGACACCTTCATTGCCGTCAAAGGAGACACCACCGTGGCCCTCCACGCAGGGGATTCCCCCTTCTCCATGAAGGTGGGCCTGGCCTTCAAGGATGTGCAAGCGCCCTTTGCCGTCTGCACCTCCTCCGGCACCGTGGGCCACTCCCTGAGCTTCGGGAATAGCGACGCCGTATGCGTAGTCTCCCCATCCGGCGCCCTGGCCGATGCGGCGGCCACGTCCATCGGGAACAGGGTTACAGGTGAAAAAGACATCGACGGGGCCGTCGAATTTGGAAAAACCATCCCCGGAGTGGAAGGGCTTGTGGTTGTGGCAGGTTCCCGTATCGGGTTCTGGGGAGCCCTGGACCTCGTGCGGCTCTGAGCCATGGCTTGCGGCCCAAAAAGCCCGCCGCCCAAGCTCTTCAGGAGAAAAAAAGGTTGAACTTTTCAATCAAAAAGTTTATGTGAATCCAACAGTATCTTTCTCGAATTGCCTGCCGATTCGCCGAACCCGTCCGCCACATTGTGCCGGACCGCGCCCCAAACGCAGGCTCAAAAAACCTGCCGACGGAAAAAAACCGGGCACGACACCAGGAGAAAACCATGAAAAAACTTAAATTTGCTCTGATATTCTTGATACTTGTCGCACTGTTTGTCGTAGCCTACCAGAATCGGGTCTTTCTGCTTGCCACAGAGGCTCTTTCCGTGGACCTCAAACTGTGGGGCTACCAGTCACCGGCCATCGCCCACGGCCTCTACTTCCTCGGTTTTTTCCTCGTGGGCTTCCTTTTGGCCTACACCTCCGGCCTCATGGCCCGTTTCCGGTCCAGCAAGATGGTCAAGGAACTCAACGCGGTCATCGATTCCCAGCAGGAGAAGATCTCCACCCTCCGCGGTGAGATGGACCTGCTGAAGCGCCGCCCCGTGGAAGCCCCCGAGCCCCAGGCAGAAGTAGCCGTTGAAGAGGCCCCCGAAGCTCTGGAATCCGAGTCCTCACAGAGCTGATTATTCGCCCAGATTTAACCAGAACCCCACGGGAAATCACCCGGCAGAAGAGGCATCGGCGTACCGTCGCCATAAAGCCTTCCGTCCCGGAGATGCCCTGTAGTAATCCGTCCCAAAGCCATGTACGCCGCGCCACTGAGCGCGGCGTTTGCTTTCGCGGGGAGCGGCACCCAAACAAGACAACCATGACGCAAAACAAACCCACACCCATGATGGCCCAGTATCTTGAGATCAAGTCCAACCACCCGGACGCGATCCTTTTTTACCGTATGGGTGACTTTTTTGAGATGTTCTTCGAAGACGCGGAAAAAGCGTCCAAAGTCCTTGAGATTGCCCTCACCTCCCGGGACAAAAAGTCCGAGAACCCCATCCCCATGTGCGGGGTCCCGGCCAAGGCAGCGGACAGTTACATTGCCCGCCTTATCAACGCCGGGCTCAAGGTGGCGGTCTGTGAACAGGTGGAGGACCCCAAGGCGGCCAAGGGACTCGTCAAACGGGACGTCACCCGTATTGTCACCCCGGGCATGATCCTGGACTCGGCCCTTCTCGATGAGAAGAGCAACAACTTCATCCTCTCCATCCACCGAAACAACGGGGCTGCCGGGCTGGCCTGCCTGGACATCTCCACCGGCACCTTTCGCCTCTGCGAGACCTCGGACCTGTCCGCCCTTTTTGATGAATCGGTGAAGCTCTCCCCCTCGGAGGTCCTGCTTCCCGAATCCCTTCGCATTGACCGGGACATGGAGCCCCTGAAAGACGCCCTGCAAACCAGCTCCTTCACCTACCTGGAAGACCGGGAGTTCGACCACAGGGGCGCCAAGAGCCGCCTGACGGATCAGTTCAACACCCGCTCTCTTGAAGGATTCGGGTGCGAAGGGCTCAAAGCCGGGGTGGGGGCCGCCGGGGCCATCCTCTCCTATGTCAGCGAAACCCAGCTCAGGAAAATCGAACACCTCGACCGCATTGAGACCTACGGCCTGGACGACTACCTTGTCATGGACGACTCCAGCCTCAGGAATCTGGAGCTCATCGCCAACTTACGGGACGGCTCCCGAAAAGGGACCCTTGTGGGCACCATCGACAAGACCGTCACCGCCATGGGGGGCCGCCTCCTCAAAAATTGGGTACGCTCGCCCCTGCTGGCACCCAAGGCCATCGAAGCGCGACTGGACGCCGTCTCCGAGGCCAAGGAGCACATGACGCGCCGCAGCCTGGCCCGGGAGGACTTAAGCGGGGTCTTTGACCTGGAGCGACTTGCCGGGCGTATCGCCATGAACCAGGGCAACGCAAGGGACCTCACCGCCCTGAAGAACTCCCTTGTGGCCCTGCCCCGCCTTCTGGAACAGCTCACGGACTTCGGCTCTGAGCTTTACCGCTTCGACGGCAACGCAGCTGGCCTTGCCGAGCTCGCCGAACTGCTCCAGCGAGCCGTCCGGGAAGACGCCCCCCTGACCCTTCAGGAGGGCGGCATCATCAAGGAAGGGTTCAACGAAGAGCTCGACGAGCTCATCCGCCTCACCACCGACGGCAAGAGCTGGATCGCCGAGCTGGAGGTGACGGAACGGGAAAAGACCGGTCTTTCTTCTCTCAAGGTGAAGTACAACAAGGTCTTCGGCTACTTCATCGAGGTCTCCAAAGCCCAGTCCGCCCAGGTGCCCGACAGCTACATCCGAAAACAGACCCTGGTCAACGCCGAGCGCTACATCACCGAAGAGCTCAAGGAGTTCGAGACCAAGGTCCTCCATGCCGAAGAGCGGCGCAGCACCCTGGAGTACCAGATATTCTGCTCCCTGCGGGATTCCGTGACCCAGAAAAACGCAGACCTTGCCTCGGCCGCGCGCTTCATCGCCCGGGTGGACGTGCTCCTGGCCCTGGCCGAGATTGCGGACCACAACGGCTACACACGACCCGCCATCACCACCGACGGCATCATCGACATCCGGGACGGACGCCACCCCGTGGTGGAAAAGATGATCACCGCCGAGCGATACGTCCCCAACTCCATCCGACTGGACAACACGGACAACCAGGTGATCCTCATCACCGGCCCCAACATGGCCGGTAAATCAACGGTCCTCCGGCAGGTGGCCCTCATCACCCTTATGGCTCAACTGGGCTCCTTTGTCCCGGCGGCAAAAGCGGTTATCAGCGTCACCGACCGCATCTTCACCCGCGTGGGCGCCCTGGACAACCTCTCCCAGGGGCAGAGCACCTTTATGGTGGAGATGGAGGAGACGGCCAACATTCTCAACAACGCCACCTCCGACAGCCTCATCATCATGGATGAAATCGGCAGGGGCACCAGCACCTACGACGGCCTCAGCATTGCCTGGGCCGTGGCCGAGTACCTCCACGACCTCTCGGGAGCCGGTGTCAAAACCCTGTTTGCCACCCATTACCATGAGTTGACGGAACTCGAAGGGCTCAAGCCCCGGGTCAAAAACTTCAACATTGCGGTGAAAGAGTGGAACGAAAACATCATTTTTTTGCGAAAACTGGTTGAAGGCGTAGTATTCAGAGAGTTATGTATCGGGTGAGGCCTTGCCGGTGTTCCCCAGACCGTCATCAAACGGGCCAAAAAAGTACTCTCCGTCATCGAAAGCGATGAAAACGGCGACCAGAAAAACCTCGGACGGCGACTGGGGGAAGGCCTCCCGGAAAAAAAGGCAAAGCCGCCCAAGAAGAGCGGGAAAGCCAGAAAAAAAGAGAGCGGATTTGTCCAGCTGGCCCTTTTCCCGTCACGGGAAAATCCGGTCCTTGAGAAACTCCGGTCGGTGGACATCAACGCCACCACCCCCTTGCAGGCCCTGGCCCTGCTCAACGAACTGAAAACCCTGTCCGAAGAGGAATCAAAGAGCTGAAGTGGGAGATCGGGTGCAGCAGACCAGAGAGATCCACAAAAAAACAGATGCCCCCATACGGTCCCTGGGCACTCCTCGGGCCGTTGCCGTGGCCTGTCTCCTGCTCTTGTTTCTTTTGCCGATGCTGTTTGCCGCCCCCCTGGCCGGGGCGGCCCCACGGGACGAGGCAAAAAAAGCATACCACGCTGCAGAATCCTATCACCGCAAACTCCTGAAGACCCCCTCCTGGAAAAACAGGCGTGATAAATGGGAAACCTGCGCCAACAAATACCTCGACGCCTGGCGAAAGGACACCCGAGGGCCCTGGGCCCCGGCAGGCCTCTACCAGGCCGGCAAACTCTACATTGAACTGGAAAAATACTCCGGCAAGCGCTCCGACCTCGAACGCGCCCGGAGCCTCCTGACCCAGGCGAGGGCCTTCAGCTCCAGCCGCTACAGCCATGAGGCCACCAAGCTCCTGAGGCGCCTTCCCAAACCCGCGGCCAGACCGGCCAAACCCAAGGCCCCGCCCGTTTCCGTCAAGGCCTCCGAGACACGGAAAGCCAACAAACCCGTGGTTTCGCCTGCCCCTCAAAAAGCCACCGACGGCGCCGTCACCCACATCCGCTACGGCTCCCTTCCCTCACGCACCCGCATCGTGCTGGACACCAAGGGGTCCCTGGCCTTTACCCACGGCATGCTGCGTCACGACCCGAAAAACAAGCGCCCCAAGCGCATCTGGATCGATATCAAGGGGCACGCGGAGAAAAAGCTGGAAACGAGCATCACCCTTCCCAACGATCCCAGGGTCAAACAGGTCCGTTCCGGCCTTTTCAAACCCGGCACTGTCCGGGTGGTGGTGGACGCGGTTAATTTCAGCCACTACAAGGTGTTCTCCCTGAAAAAGCCGGACCGCATTGTGGTGGACATCTGGAGCAGCAAACCCTCGACCCCTGCCCCCTCGCCACGGGCACCGAGAAAAGATCCAGGGGATCTCATCACCCCCGACGACCTGGCGCGCCAGCTGGCCCTGGGCGTCCGGCGTATCGTCATCGACGCCGGTCACGGCGGCAAGGACCACGGAGCCCCGGGGTATTACAAGGGGGTTGCCGAAAAGGACATTGTCCTGTCCCTTGCCAAACGCCTGGCCGTGAAGCTCCGCAAGGAGCTCAAATGCGAGGTGATCCTCACACGGAGCACCGACCGTTACCTGAGCCTGGACGAACGCACCACCTTTGCCAACCGCAAGCGGGCCGACCTGTTCATCTCCATCCACGCCAACGCCTCCCGAAACAGAAAGGCCTACGGGGTGGAGACCTATTTCCTCAACCTGGCCAAGGACCGGGCCTCCATCAACGTGGCCGCCCGGGAAAACGCCACCAGTGAAAAAAACATCAGCGACCTGCACACCATCTTGAACAGCCTGATGAAAAACGCCAAGATCAACGAATCCAGCAGGCTCGCCCAGTACGTCCAGAGTTCCCTGGTTGCCAACCTCAAGGGAAGTTACAGCAACATCAAAAACAAAGGCGTCAAGCAGGCTCCGTTTTATGTGCTCCTGGGTGCCCGCATGCCGGCCATCCTTGTGGAGACAGGCTTTATCAGCAACAAACGGGAGTGCAAGCGCCTTGGCAACTCCGCCTATCAGGAAAAAATCTGCGACGGCATCGTCAAGGGAGTCAAGCGCTACATCGAGTCCACCCACCCCTCGTCTTTAGCCCGCAAAGGGCAATAAATCAGGCAAGAGTTCCTGTCCGCAGAGAGGGAACAGTCCGCAAAAAACGGGCCATTGTAATTGGAGAAAAGGTACGGTAACGATAAACGCAGTGCTGTAAAAATAAACATTGCTCACGCCTGTTTGTCCTTATCCCCGGGGAAGCACCGACGCTTTCTGTCTCCCGGCTGCTTCGATGATGAAATCAAGGTGAATGGGCAGGCGTTCACCGGAGGGCTATCCGTTGCCAGACCCCACGCGACATGAGACACCGGAAGAGATGATTCTGCGCCTTGAGGCGGAACTGAACCAGGCCCGTACCTCCCTTGCCGTCAAAGACGCCATGGTCGAACACGCCAGCGACGGCGTGGTGGTCATTCAGGACGAGTGCTTTGTCTTTGCCAACAGCAAGGTGCAACAGCACCTGGGCCTTCCGGCCCGGGAGATCATCGGCCACCCCATCGCCGAATTCATCCACCACGACGACACCCTGAGGGTCCTTGACAGCTACCGTCTCACCATTGGAGATGCCTCAGGGGAAGGGTTCTCCGAGTACACCTTCCGCACCGTCAAAGCCGACGACAGCTTCGGTGTGGTTCGCCTGCGCTCCTCCGGCATCCTGTGGAACGGGCGCCCCGCGACTCTCACCTTTCTCCGGGACATCACCCGGCAGATCACCAGCCAGGCCGAACTGGAAGAGTACCGGGACAAGCTGGAAGAGAAAGTAGAGAACCGAACCGCCGAGATGGTGGCGGCCAACCGGAAGCTCCGGGAAGAGATCGCCAAGCGCAAAACCTACGAAGAGGAGCTCATCAAGAGCCGAAGCTCCTATCAGACGATCCTGGACAGCATCCAGGAGGGGTTCTTCGAGGTGAACCTGGCCGGCAAGCTCATCTTCTTCAACAACTCCATGTGCGACATCTCCGGCTACACGCGCCAGGAGCTCATGGGCCTCCACTACAAGGCGTACACCAGCAAAAAAACCGCCGCCGAACTCTTCAACGTCTTCAGCACCATCTACACAACCGGCATCCCCGGAAAGATCAGCGACTATGAAATGGTAGGCAAAAACAAATCCGCTGTCCTCTCCATCTCCGCCACCCTCATCCGGAACCAGCTCGGGGAACCCACGGGCTTCCGGGGCGTGGCCCGGGACATCACCGACCGGAAGCGGGCTGAAGAGGCCCTTGCCCAGGCACGAAACGACCTGGAAAAACGGGTGGAGGAGCGGACCGCCGAGCTGATCCGGGCCAACGAACGCCTCACACGGGCCAAGGAGGAGGCGGACAAGTCCACCCGGGCCAAGAGCGAGTTCCTGGCCAACATGAGCCACGAAATCCGAACCCCGCTGAACGCCATCGTTGGCATGTCCGATCTGCTCACAAAGCAGATCGACACGGAAAAACGCCTGGAGTATATAGGCATCATCCGCAGCTCCTCCCTCTCCCTTCTGGAGCTCATCAACGACATCCTCGATTTTTCCAAAATCGATGCGGGAAAGCTCACCTTTGAAAGCATCCCCTTTTCCCTGCACGAACTCATCGACGAGAGCACCGACATGTTCCTTGAAAAGAACATGGCAAAGCAACTGGAGCTCATCATCGACATCGATCCCAGGATCCCCCGGCAGCTCATCGCCGACCCCTTGCGTCTGCGGCAAGTGCTCTCCAATCTCATCAGCAACGCCTTTAAGTTCACCGAAGAAGGAGAGATCTGCATCCGGGTTTCCTTAAAAGAGATGGAGGGATCCGGGGCCACCCTCCTATTTGAAATCCGGGACACCGGCATCGGCATCGACCCGGCCCTCCTTGAAAGCGGCACGGACGATATCTTCAACGCCTTTGCCCAGGCAGACGGCTCCACCACCCGTAAATACGGTGGCACGGGCCTGGGCCTTGCCATCTGCCGAAACATCGTCCGCATCATGGGAGGGGACATCTGGGTGAAAAGTGAGCGGGGCAAGGGCAGCCTCTTCTCCTTCACCGCCCGGTTCAAGGTGGTGCCCGAAAGCGTCACGGCCACCCCCACCCTGCCGCCCACCATGGGCGAGATGTGCGCCCTCATCGTGGACGACAACCCCTCCACCCTTATGGTCATCAAGCGGTACATGGAGTCCTTCGGGTTTCGCACGGACCTGGCCGAGTCCGGCGAGCAGGCCCTTGGCCTCTGCCGGGGAGCCGACCAGGGCCGTTCCTACGACCTGGTGGTCCTGGACGTCCGGCTTCCGGGCATGGACGGCATCGAGGTGGCCCGGCAGATCAAAGAGACAAAACGATCGGATGCGCCCCCCATCATCATTATCAGCGCCCTGGGCAATGAGTTTGAGATCAAGCGGGCCAAGCAGCTCGGGGTGGAAAGCTTCCTGCTCAAGCCCATCAAGCAGTCCCTGCTCTTTGACTCCATCATGGAGATCTTCGGCTACGAGTCCACGCAAAAAAACGACACCGCCCGGCACCCCTCCCCCAGCGACGAATTTTCCGGTGTCTCCATTCTCCTGGTGGAGGACAACCCCATCAACCGCATGGTGGCCACCGAGATGCTCCAGGGCTCCGGGGCCCTCATCGACACGGCCGAGTGCGGTACCGAGGCCGTTGAAAAGATAAAGACACAAAATTACGACGTGGTGCTCATGGACATCCAGATGCCCCAGATGGACGGTTACCAGGCTACCCGGGTCATCCGCAACGAGCTGAAACGCATCGGCCTGCCCATCATCGCCATGACCGCCCACGCCATGTACGGGGACCGGGAAAAATGCCTGGCCGCAGGCATGAACGATTACATATCCAAGCCCATCGACCGAACCCGCCTCTATTCGGTCATCCGAAAAAATATCCGCCTTACAGAAGCCCTGAAGCTGGGGGCCCGATACGCCCGCCGGTCCGGCCAGGCACCCTCCCGCCGGGAGTTCTCCTTTACCCTTCCCGGCCTCAATCTGGAGGAAGGGGTCCACCGGCTGGGGGGCTCCTGGGACACCTATGTCCGGATCCTTCAGGAATTCAAAGCCCAGTACACACCGTTTTTCACGGAGTTCAGAAAGCTCATGGCCGCAGGAGACCTCGAAGAGGCCGGCCGAAGCGTCCACGCCCTGAAGGGCGTGGCCGGAAACATCTCCGCAGGGGAGCTCATGCTGGCCGCAAAATCCCTTGAGACAGCCATCCAAAAAGAGGAAAAGGACCATATCGCAGAGAGTTTCCACCTGGTGGAAGCCTCCCTTGCCGTGGTGCTGGACTCCGCCGGAAAAATCGGCAACACCACAGCCCCGGGCAACGCCACACCCGTCACGCGCCCCCGTCCGTCCTCGCCCACGGAAACAGCCCTGACCCTGCTGCCTGAGCTGGCCGGCCACCTGGCACAATTCGATCCCGTGGCCTCAGAGGGGTGTTTCCGGAAGGTCCAGGAAAACCTGGCCCGAATCCCCCGGCCGGGTTCCGACATGACGCAGCTGATCACCGCCATGGAAAAAGCGATCCTGGCATACGATTTCGAGGGGGCCGCCTCCCTTACGGACACCCTCTCGCGCCATCTCAAACACACCGGCGGGCCAGCCCCGACAGGCACAAGCCCGTCGTCGCGCCCCAACGAATAAGAGGCCATTGAAGCCTGGCACAAGGACCGACCCCATGACAGAACATGCCAACAGGAGAATCCTCCTCGTTGACGATACCAAGGCCAACATCGACATCCTCGTCCAGGCCCTCAGGGAGGACTACAAGCTCGGGGTGGCCTTAGGCGGCCAAAAGGCCATTGAGTACGCCCACGCCAATCATCTGGACCTCATCCTCCTGGATATCCTCATGCCGGGCATGGACGGCTTTGAGGTCTGCGGTCGGCTCAAGGAGTCACCGGCCACCCGGGACATCCCCATCATCTTCATCACGGCCATGGACGACCCCGCCCACAAGCGCAAGGGACTCTCCATCGGCGCCGTGGACTACATCACCAAACCCTTCGACATCTCCGAGGTCAGGGCCCGGGTGAAAACCCACCTCACCCTCAAGGTGACCCAGGAGAGCCTCAAAAACAAAAACCTCATCCTTGAAGAAAAGGTGAGGCAGCGCACCCGGGAACTCAAGGAGACCCAGGTGGAGATCGTCAACCGCCTGAGCCTGGCCTCCAAGTTTCGGGACTGCGGCACCGGCCAGAACGTGCTGCGCATCAGCAAGCTGGCCGAGATGCTCGGCAGCAAGGCAGGGCTTTCCGAAGAGGAGACCGAGCGCCTGGCCCTCTCCAGCACCCTGCACGACGCCGGAAAGATCGGCATCCCGGACGAAATTCTCATGAAAAAAGGGAAACTCACCGACGCCGAATGGGAGCAGATGAAAGGGCACACCACCATCGGCGCCCGCCTCCTGGCCGGAAGCAACTCTCCGCTCATGCAGGACGCCCGCACCATCGCCCTCACCCACCATGAGCGGTGGGACGGCACCGGCTACAACCAGGGACTCAAAGGCGAAGAGATCCCCCTCATCGGTCGCATCGTGGCCATCTGCGATGTCTTTGACGCCCTCATCTCCGAGCGCCCCCACAAGGCCCCCTGGTCCGTGGACAAAGCCTTCCGGGAAATTCAGGATTGCAGCGGTTCCCATTTCGATCCCCGGCTGGTGGAGCTCTTCATGGAGATGCGCGAGGCCGTCGTTGACCTCATCGCAAAAAACGATTAGAACAGGTCCGACAGGTACCCCAAGAACTCACCCCCCAACCCGTGACGGACCCCCATGGACAAACAACGCCTCACACAGATTCTCGAAACCCTCAAAAACGGAGACCTCTCCGTGGACGAGGCCGCGGGTAAGCTCACCCACGTGGTCAACGAAGACCTGGACTTTGCCAACATCGACCATCACAGGAGCCTGCGCAAAGGCTTTCCCGAGGTGATCTTCGGAGAGGGCAAGACCAGCGAGCAGATCATCGGCATCATGGAAAGGATGATGCACCAGGAAAACGTCATCCTCACCACCCGCGTGGACGAAGAAAAGGCCCGGCGCATCATTGAAGCCATTCCCACCTGCCGGTACGAGGCGGACGCACGCATGGTCATCTGTGCCACAAACGAACCGGAACCCACCGGCCACGGCACCGTGCTGGTGCTCTCGGCCGGGACCTCGGACATCCCCGTGGCCCGGGAAGCCCTGCTCACCGCGCGATACATGGGAAACCGCGTGCAGTCGGTCTTTGACGTGGGGGTTGCCGGTATTCACCGCCTCATGCGCCACCGGGAAGCCATGGAAAAGGCGACAGTGATCATCGTGGTGGCCGGCATGGAGGGCGCCCTGCCCAGCGTGGTGGCCGGCATGGTGAAGGCCCCTGTCATCGCCGTACCCACCAGCGTGGGCTACGGGGTCAGCTTCGGCGGCATGACCGCCCTGTTCGGCATGCTGAGCAGCTGCAGCTCCAACGTGGCCGCCGTAAACATCGACAACGGCTTCGGCGCCGGATACATGGCCTCGGCCATCAACCACATTCCCCTGCCCGCATCGTAAGCCATCCTGCCGGGGAACCGGGCCGCATTCCGGGCCTTCGGCCCTTCGCCATCGGCGAAAAAAGCCTGTAAAAACGCCCGTGGTCAACCATGGGCGTGATTTTATCCCCGCCCTGCCCCACCCGAAGAGAAATATTCAAAACACCCCTATCATATCAGAACGTTATACGTGCACGCAAAATTGATTCTACCGAAAGAAACACGATTTTCCTAAAGCAAACCGGCCGCACGCTTAACATATATAAAAGATTCCCCCCGACTTTTTTCCACATCCGATACGAACTCCTTGACAAAGGGGGATGAAGAGGATATCAAGTGACGATCAAATGAATCTATTTAGGAAACCCGGACTCATGTACGACGCCAAAGCGATTACCAACCTTATTATTGTGATTCTCATTCTTGTAGTGGGCATTGTGCCCGTGATTGGGATTCGTCTACATAAAGGCGACTGGTAATGGCTTAACATAAATATCACACAAAAAAAAAGCCGTTATCAGCCCTCGCTGGTAACGGCTTTTTTTTATGGAGCACGTCATGAAAAGCAACAATGTCAAGAAGGGCGTAGAGAGAGCCCCGCACCGATCCCTCTTCAAGGCCATGGGCTACACCGACACCGAAATTGAGCGCCCCATCATCGGCATCGCCAACTCGGCCAACACCATCATTCCGGGTCACACCCACCTGAACCGCATCACCGAAGCGGTCAAGGCAGGGATCTACATGGCAGGCGGCATGCCTGTTGAGTTCGGGACCATCGGCGTCTGCGACGGCATCGCCATGAACCATACCGGCATGAGCTACTCCCTGGGCAGCCGGGAGCTCATCGCCGACTCCGTTGAAGTTGTGGCAACGGCCCACGCCCTGGACGGCCTGGTTCTGATCCCCAACTGCGACAAGATCGTCCCCGGCATGCTCATGGCCGCCGCGCGCCTCGATATCCCCTCCATCTTTATCAGCGGAGGCCCCATGCTGGCCGGTCGCCACCCCGAGCGCCCCAATGAAAAGGTGGACCTCATCAGCGTCTTTGAATCCGTGGGCGCGGTTCTCTCCGGGAAGATGACCGAGGAAGAGCTCACCGCCATGGAAGACTCGGCCTGCCCCACCTGCGGCTCCTGCTCCGGCATGTTCACGGCCAATTCCATGAACTGCCTCACCGAAGCCATCGGCCTGGGCCTGCCCGGCAACGGCACCATCCCCGCGGTCATGGCCGCTCGGGAGCGCCTGGCCAAACTGGCGGGCATGAAGATCCTGGAACTCGTGGAGAAGAACATCACCCCCAGCCAGATCCTCACCGAGGAGGCCTTTGCCAACGCCCTGGCCGTGGACATGGTCCTGGGCTGCTCCACCAACACCGTGCTCCATTTAAAAGCCATCGCCCATGAAGCGGGCGTTGAGGTGCCCCTTTCCCTCATCAACGAGGTCAGCAAGGTCACCCCGCACCTCTGCTCCCTCTCCCCCGGCGGCAAGGACCACATCGAAGATTTGAACCGCGCAGGCGGTATCCAGGCCATCCTGAAGATCCTGGCCGACCAGGGACGCCTCAACACCGAGTGCATCACCGTCACCGGGTCCACCGTGGGTGACAACATCAAAAACGCTGGCGTCCTGGACGCCGACGTCATCCGCCCCTGGGACAACCCCTATCATGAGGAAGGGGGCCTTGCCGTCCTCTTCGGCAACATCGCCCCGGAGGGCTGCGTGGTCAAGCAGTCCGCCGTCCTCCCCGAGATGATGCAGCACAAGGGCCCGGCCCGTGTCTTTGAATCCGAAGAAGAGGCTTCTGCGGCCATCATGGCCGGCAAGATCAACAAAGGCGACGTGGTGGTCATCCGCAACGAAGGCCCCAAAGGCGGCCCGGGCATGCGCGAAATGCTCACCCCCACCTCCGCCATCGCGGGCATGGGTCTGGACGGCTCCGTGGCCCTTATCACCGACGGCCGCTTCTCCGGCGGCACACGCGGCGCGGCCATCGGCCACGTCTCACCCGAGGCGGCCTCGGGTGGTCCCATCGGTCTCATCCGCGAAGGGGACCTCATCGCCATCAACATCGCCACCAAGAGCATCGAGCTGATGATCCCCGAGATGGCCATTGAAAAGCGCAAAGCCGAATGGGAGGCACCCGCCCCCCGCATCACCAAGGGCTACATGGCCCGTTACGCCCGCATGGTCTCTTCGGCCAGCCAAGGGGCTGTGGTGAAATAGCATGGACTTACCGGCCGCTTCGGCGGCCGTTTACTCCGTTTTAAATGAATTTTGACGATGACTACGGCGACGGGACGCGGCCTTTCCCCGTCGCCAAACAAGCAAAGGATCAAGGAATGTCTGCAATGGAACTCACAGGAACTGAAATCCTGATGAAAGTGTTGAAGGAAGAGGGGGTTGACACCATCTTCGGATACCCGGGTGGTGCGGTCATCGATATCTACGACGAACTTGCCAGGACGGATATCAGACATATCCTTGCACGCCACGAACAGGGCGCTGTGCACGCAGCGGACGGATTTGCCAGGGCCACGGGCCGCACAGGCGTCTGCCTGGCCACTTCCGGCCCCGGTGCCACCAACACCGTCACCGGCATCGCCACGGCTTACATGGACTCCATCCCCATGGTGATCATCACCGGCCAGGTCCCCACCCAGCTCATCGGCAACGACGCCTTCCAGGAGGTGGACATCGTGGGGATCACCCGTCCCTGCACCAAGCACAACTACCTGGTCAAGGACATCGACAGCCTGGAGCGCATCTTGAGGGAAGCCTTCTTCCTGGCCCGGTCCGGTCGCCCCGGTCCGGTCCTGGTGGACATCCCCAAAAACGTGCAGTCCCTGAAGGCCAAAGTCAACGGTCCCCAGGATCTCCATGCGGACCTACAAGCCCACGTACAAGCCCAACGTCAAGCAGCTCTCACGGGTGGCCGGGCTCATCAAGAACGCCAAGCGCCCCTTGATCTTTTCCGGCGGCGGCGTGGTGCTCTCAGGGGCTTCCGAGGCCCTGACCCAGTTGGCAAAAAACACCAACATCTCCGTTACCAGCACCCTCATGGGCTTGGGCGCCTTTCCCGGTACCGATCCGCTGTGGCTGGGCATGCCGGGGATGCACGGCACCTTCCGTGCCAACATGGCCATCAGCCAGTGCGACCTGATGCTGGCCGTGGGGGTCCGCTTTGACGACCGCGTCACGGGACGAACCGACGACTTCGCCCCCAACGCCACCATCATCCAGATCGACATCGACCCCACCAGCATCCACAAGAACATCGAGGTGGACGTGCCCATCGTGGGGGACTGCAAGATCGCCCTGGAGAAGCTCAACGAGCTCCTGGAAAAAGAGGCGGTCTCCGAAAACGCCCCGGATCGAACCGAATGGGAGAGCCAGATCGAGGCCTGGAAAAACACCACGCCCCTGGCCTACGACCAGCAGGAGACCATCAAGCCCCAATACGTCATCGACACCTTCTTCAAGATGACCAAGGGCGAGGCCATCGTCACCACCGAGGTGGGCCAGAACCAGATGTGGGCTGCCCAGTACTACCACTTCAACCGGCCCCACCAGTTCATCACCTCCGGAGGCCTGGGCACCATGGGCTTCGGCCTGCCTGCGGCCATCGGCGCCCAGATGGCCTGCCCGGACAAACTCGTGGTGGACGTTGCCGGTGACGGCAGCATCCAGATGAACATGCAGGAGATGGCAACGGCCGTGGAGCACAAGCTGCCCATCAAGGTCATCATCCTCAACAACCGATACCTGGGCATGGTGCGCCAGTGGCAGGACCTCTTCTACGACAAGTGCTACTCCGCCACCACCCTGGACCACAACCCCGACTTCGTGAAGCTTGCCGAGGCCTACGGCGCCAAAGGACTCCGGGCCACCAAGCCCGAAGAGGTGGAAGCCGTCCTCAAAGAGGGCCTCGAAACCGAAGGGGCTGTGATCATGGAGTTCATGGTGGACCGGGAAGAGAACGTCTACCCCATGGTCCCTGCGGGCAAGGCCATCACCGACATGCTCCTTGTCTGATCCGTGGACCGGCCCTGCGTTGCTGCAGGGCCGCCGTTTAACGCCATCGCACCCTGAACCGATACGGGCGGCCGAAATCCGGCCCCCCTTATAGATACGAAGGAAATCGACCCATGAGCGAAAAACGACACATCCTCTCCATCCAGGTGGACAACGAGCCCGGCGTCCTCTCCCGCATTGTCGGCCTCTTCTCCGGCCGCGGCTACAACATCGAGAGCCTCAACGTGGCAGCCACCAACGAGCCCGAGATCTCCCGCATCACCATGGTGACCACGGCAGACCCCGGCATCATGGAGCAGATCAAAAAACAGCTCCACAAGCTCATCAACGTGGTGACGGTCCACGACCTCACCGAATCGGACTACGTCCAGAGGGAGCTGGCCCTTATCAAGGTCCACGCCAAGGCGGAAAACCGCGGTGACCTCATCAACATCATCGATATCTTCCGTTACAAGATCGTGGATGTGGGCCCCGAGCACGTCACCGTCCAGGCCACGGCCACGGAAGACAAGCTCAAGGCCTTTATCGAGCTGGTCACCCCCATGGGGATCAAAGAGATCGTCCGCACCGGCAGTATTGCCCTTTACCGCGGTAACTGATCACAAAACAGACATCCCCGGCCTTAAAGAGGCCGGGGCAACCCCATGGCCGGTGCGTATAAGAGAAAAACAGACGCACAAGAGCCATCTGGTTATCATTTTTCAAGACAACACCCGGAGCAAGATGACATGGAACCGGTCCTGATATTCGACACCACCCTTCGCGACGGCGCCCAGGGGGAGAACATCTCCTTTTCGCCGGAGGACAAACTCAAAGTGGCCCAGCGCCTGGACGACATGGGCATCCACTACATCGAAGGCGGATGGCCCGGCTCCAACCCTGCCGCCGATCGCTTCTTTGAGCTGGCCAAAGGCGAAACCTTCGCCACCGCGCGCATCACAGCCTTCGGCTCCACCAGGCGGCAGGGGATCCCCGCCGAAGAAGACGCCAACTTAAAGGCCCTGGTGGGCTGCGGTTCTCCGGCCATCACCATCTTCGGCAAGACCTGGGATCTCCATGTGGTGGACATCATGGGCAACACCCTGTCTGAGAACCTGGCCATGATCGAAGAGAGCGTCGCCTTTCTCAAAAGCCACGGCCGTGAGGTCCTCTACGACGCCGAGCACTTCTTCGACGGGTACAAGGCCAACCCGGAATACGCGGTGAAAACCCTGTCCGCCGCCCTTGCCGGGGGAGCGGATGTGGTGGTGCTGTGCGACACCAACGGAGGCACCTTGCCCCACGAGGTAACGGAGATCCTTGAAACGGTCAAGGCCGCCCTCGATGCCGAGACCGGCCGCAATGTCCGCATGGGCATCCACGCCCACAACGACTGCAACCTGGCCGTTGCAAACTCCATCGCTGCCGTCCAGGCAGGAGCCATCATGGTCCAGGGCACCATCAACGGGTACGGGGAACGCTGCGGCAACACCGATCTCACCTCGGTGATCCCCATCCTGAACTTAAAATTAAAACGCCCCTGCGTCTCCGAGGCGAACCTGAAAAAACTGAAACCGCTGTCCCGCTTCGTGAGCGAGACCTCCAACATGATCCCCCTGGCCTCCCGCCCCTTTGTGGGCAAGAGCGCCTTTGCCCACAAGGGCGGAGTCCATGTGAGCGCCGTCATGAAAGAGCCCCTATCCTACGAGCACATCGATCCCGAGGATGTGGGCAACAGGCGGCGGGTGCTGGTCTCGGACCAGGCGGGCCGGAGCAACATCGAATACAAGGCCAAGGAGATGGGCATCGACCTTGAGGCCCCGGAGTTCGACTCCAAGCGCATCGTCAGCGAGATCAAGATGCTGGAACAGGAGGGCTACCAGTACGAGGTGGCCGACGGCTCCTTCAAGGTCCTCATGGACAAGTTCCTGCTACAATACGAGCCCGTCTTCGACCTGGAGTCGTTCCGGGTCACCATTGAAAAGGACAAGGACCGCCCCTGCACCTCCCACGCCATCGTCAAGGTGAACGTAGGCGGCGTAAGCGAGATCACCGCAGCCGAAGGCCACGGCCCGGTGAGCGCCCTGGACAACGCCCTGCGCAAGGCCCTGAGCCGATTCTACAAAGAGCTGGAGACCATGCACCTCGTGGACTTCAAGGTCCGCGTCATGGACGGTCGGGGCGGCACCGAAGCCAAGGTCCGCGTCCTCATCGAATCCCGGGACGGCGACGACATCTGGAGCACCATCGGCGTCTCCGAGGACATCATCGAAGCGAGCTTCGAGGCACTGGCCGACAGCTTTCAGTACAAGCTGGCCAAGAAAAAATAGCCGGACGCATCCTTTGCGGCACGTCCAGCAGGCCACATACACACGGCGGTCTTCAATGGCCGCCATACCACCAACAGGGGACCAGGAGGCCCCGTACCATGAAAGAGGTGACAATGACCGCAGGAGACGCCGCAGGCATCCTGCGGTCCATGCTCACTGGGTTTGCCTGAATTCAAACGACACATCGTTAGAACCACAAGACAAACTTGCAGACCCAATTTTCGGAGCACAAAACCATGAACAGAACCATCACCATATTTGACACCACCTTACGAGACGGCGAACAGTCACCCGGCGCAAGCATGAACACCGCGGAAAAACTGCGCATCGCCACCCATCTGGACGCTCTGGGCGTGGACGTCATCGAAGCGGGGTTTCCCGCATCTTCCCCCGGTGATTTCGAGGCGGTCTCCCGCATCTCGGAGACCGTAAAAAACGCGGAAGTGGCCGCCTTGTGCAGGGCCACCGCCGGGGACATCGACCGGGCCTGGGAAGCCATCAAGGACGCGGTAAAACCCCGGATCCACACATTCATCGCCACCTCGGACATCCATCTGGAGTACAAGCTCCGCATGGGCCGTGACGAAGTGGTGGAGCGGGCCGTGGCAGCGGTTTCCCACGCACGGCAGTACACGGACAACATTGAGTTCTCCGCCGAAGACGGCTCCCGCACCGACCCCGACTTTCTCTGCCGCATCTTCGGGGCGGTCATCGAGGCCGGGGCCACCACCGTGAACCTCCCCGACACCGTGGGCTACGCGGTCCCCAGTGAATTCGGCGAGCTGGTGCGCCACGTCATGGCCAACACCCCGGGCATGGACAAGGCCACCTTGAGCGTCCACTGCCACAACGATCTTGGCCTGGCAACGGCCAACACCCTGGCGGCCATCGCTGCCGGAGCCGGACAGGCCGAGGTCACCATCAACGGCATCGGCGAGCGGGCCGGAAACACGGCCCTGGAAGAGGTGGTCATGGCGCTGCACACGCGCCCCGGGACCTTTCCCATGGAAACAGGCATCGACACCACGCGCATCCACGCCACGGGCCGCCTGGTCAGCTCCATCACGGGCATCATGGTGCAGCCCAACAAGGCCATTGTGGGTGCCAACGCCTTCTCCCACGAGTCGGGTATCCACCAGGACGGCATGCTCAAGAACCCCATGACCTACGAGATCATGAGGCCGGAGACCGTGGGGCTCACCACCAACAAGCTGGTGCTGGGCAAACTCTCCGGGCGCTTTGCCCTGCGCTCCCGCCTGGAGGAGATGCGCTACAACCTCACCGAAGAGGAACTCAACACGGTCTTTGAAAGCTTCAAGGTGCTGGCCGACCGGAAAAAAGAGATCATGGACGAGGACCTGGAAGCCCTGGTCACGGACGTGGTCCTGCGAAGCCATGAGGTGTACACCCTGGAATACCTCCACGTCACCTCCGGCACCACCGTCTACCCCATGGCCAGCGTGCGCCTGGGCATCAACGGCAAGGTGAAGCAGGGAGCCTTTGAAGGCAACGGCCCCATCGACGCGGTCTTCAACACCATCGCCAAGATCGCGGGGCGGGAGCCCGAGCTCCTGCGCTTCTCCATCGGCGCCCTCACCGGCGGCACCGATGCCCAGGGCGAGGTCACCGTCCGCATGAAGGAAGGGGAGCATGTCTCACTGGGACGCGGCGCCGACCCGGACATCATCACGGCAAGCGCCAAGGCCTACATCAACGGCCTCAACCGCCTTGAATATTTCAAGTCAAACCCCGTCACGTCCTGTGATGTGATATAGGTTTATATAAAAAAAAGCCTCCGGCGGCCCTGCCGGAGGCCAAGCTTTTGAATCGTTTAACAAACAGGTAACACAATCGGGGCCGCCTTCGGGCGACCCCAGCAAGCCGATATGGCCCATTAATCTTTATTTTCATGATATGGAGCATCCAAAGATGAACTACTTCAACACCCTTCCCTTACGCCTTCAACTGGAACAGCTTGGCCAATGCAGCTTCATGGACCCGTCTGAGTTCAACGGCGTGGAGAAGCTCAAAGGCAAAAAAATCGTTGTCGTCGGTTGCGGGGCCCAGGGTCTTAACCAGGGCCTGAACCTGCGTGACAGCGGCCTTGACGTCTCCTACACCCTGCGTCAGGCAGCCATCGACGAGAGTGTTGAAACTGACCTGAACGCCACTGAAAATGGCTTTTCCGTCGGCACCTACGAAGAGATGCTCCCCACCGCCGACCTCGTGCTCAACCTCACCCCGGACAAGCAGCACACCAACGTGGTCAAGGCCGTCATGCCCCTCATGAAAAAAGGCGCCTGCCTGGCTTACTCCCACGGCTTCAACATCGTTGAAGAGGGCATGCAGGTCCGCGAGGACCTGACCGTTGTCATGGTGGCCCCCAAATCCCCCGGAACCGAGGTACGCGAAGAGTACAAGCGCGGGTTCGGCGTCCCCACCCTCATCGCCGTCCACAAAGAGAACGACCCCAACGGTGACGGCCTGGAGATTGCCAAGGCCTACGCCGCCGGCACCGGCGGTGACCGCGCAGGTGTTCTCCTCTCCTCCTTCATTGCCGAGGTCAAATCCGACCTCATGGGCGAGCAGACCATCCTCTGCGGCATGCTCCAGACCGGCTCCATCCTCTGCTTTGATAAAATGATCGAAAAGGGCATGGACGCAGGCTACGCCAGCAAGCTCATCCAGTACGGCTGGGAGACCGTCACTGAAGCCCTCAAGCACGGCGGCATCACCAACATGATGGACCGCCTGGACAACCCCTCCAAGATCAAGTGCTTTGAAGTATCCGAAGAGCTCAAGACCATCATGCGTCCCCTCTTCAACAAGCACATGGACGACATCATGAGCGGCGCCTTCTCCGAAGGCATGATGGCCGACTGGGCCGAGGGCGACGCCAAGCTCCTGGGATGGCGCGAAGAGACCGGCCAGACCGCATTTGAAAAGTCCACCGCTGGCGACATGGAGATCTCCGAGCAGGAGTTCTTCGACAACGGCATCCTTATGGTGGCCATGGTCAAGGCAGGCGTTGAGCTGGCCTTTGAAACCATGGTGGCCGCTGGCATCAAAGAGGAGTCTGCCTACTACGAGTCTCTCCACGAGACCCCCCTCATCGCCAACCTCATCAGCCGCAAGAAGCTCTACGAGATGAACAAGGTCATCTCCGATACCGCGGAATACGGCTGCTACCTCTTCGCCAATGCCTGCGTGCCCCTTCTGGCCGACTTCATGAAGAGCGTAGAGACCGACATCATCGGCAAAGGCCTTGCCGCAGACGGCAACGGCGTGGACAACGTGGCTCTCATCGGCGTCAACGATGCCATCCGCAACCACCCCGTGGAAGTCATCGGTAAAGAACTCCGCAGCTTCATGACTGCCATGAAAGCTATCTTGTAGAAAGAAAACGCGGTCGCATCGCGACCGCGTTTTCTTTCTACGTACCGCCTTCGGCGGTGTGGAGAGCAAGCTGAAATAAAAAAAGGTGGGACCGAATGTTCGGTTCCACCTTTTTTTATTTTTAAGCATCGCAGCAGGCTGCATGACGAGCCTCGGGTAGCCATTCCCACTGCTCACGGGCGAACCTGGGTTCCAAGGGCTCAGCCCTTGGCCGCCGGAGGCATGCTTTTGTTTTTTACTAACCGTTGGATTGTCCCAGCATGCCGGCCTTGAGGGCTTCGGTGGTGGGCTTGGCGCCGAGCCAGATGCCGAAGAGGGCTTTTTTGAACTCGTACCCTTTGATGGTGGCCTTTTTCTCTCCCTGCTTGTAAATGGAGGTGCCGGTACCGGGGACATAGACCATGTCGTAGACATCGTCCACGTGGATCTTTTCGCTGAACACGTCCATCATCTGGTCGATCTCCGCCTGGATGGGGGCGGTGTTTCCGTTGGTGGAGGTCTTAAAGCCCTTGCGCGTGGACTTAGACATTTTCTTGGAGGTGATGAGCTTGCTGGTGATGTGGAGCCGGATGGCCATGGGGGCATCGGCCGCGACCACGGCGTCGCCGTCGGAGCTCTTCTCCTGGAGGAAAAGGGCCGCCACATAGGGCTTTACAAAGCTTTTGACGCGGATGCCGGAGCCGTTGAAGACAAGGTCCACGCCGTCAAAGGTGACCTTTTCCGGGAAGGTGACATCCTCTGCATCCACGGCAAAAGCAGTGCCTGTGGCAAGGCAGAGGGCCAGAAGTATCATCACAATTCGCTTACACATATTTCCTCCTCATTGACGTTTGATGGTCGGTATGATGTCGGCCCGGAGTGCCCGGGCCGGTACACGCGCATGTCTGCACCGGGGATAAAACAGCTACTGCCCCTTGCGCGTCCAGTATTCGTTGCGTCCCAGCAGAGACACCCCGATGAACCCACGAACTTTCAGCTGCTTGCCCCCTTTTTTAAGCTTCATGAGGCACTTGTAGGTTTTTCCGTTGTCCGGGTCGTAGATATGACCGTTCTCCCAGTCATTGCCCCCCACATGGGAAAACCCGTGGGCCAGGGTCATGCCCAGAACGGGCTGTTTGGCCTTTTCCGGGTCGGGGTTGTTGGCGTCCACCACAGGGGCCCCGTTCTCATCTGGTCACCCGCCACCGACGGCTAGCCAAAAAGGTACCCTCCCGCATAGGTGTCGCCCTCTTTGTAGATTTCGACGACAGCCTCGTTATCCTTGGTGTACCACTGCCCCAGAATGGCGTCTGCCGAAACCTCGCCTGCGCCGGGCAGGCAGACCAAAAGAGCCAGAACAAGAAGAACCGGGATGGTGCGCTTCATCAACTCCCCCTTTCCATTGTTTCACATCGGTTAACATTCGAACGACAAACCAAATGAAAAGACAACAGACATAAACCCTAACTATGTTCAGTCTTAATAAACAAAGATAGAGCTCAAAAGCAAGGATATTCACCACCTGCCGATTCCGGGGCACCGCCTTCGAAGTTCTGAGAGGGGAACGAGACGCAAAGGAAAAGCCCCACGGCTGAAGCTGCATCCCAAGGTGTCGTGCCCCAATAAAAAAAGCCGCGTAAAAACGCGGCTTTTTAAAATTCTATCGTATGTACCGATCATCAAGGCCCGGCTGTCAGGGCTTTATGGGCTTCAGACCTCTACGCTCCCGATGAGGTCGTTGACATCGCTGATCCCCTTCTCCTTGAGAAAGGCTTCGATACCGTCCACCACCTTCTCGGCGGCGTCGGGGTACACAAAGTTGGCCGTGCCCACCTGAACGGCGGAGGCCCCTGCAATGAGAAATTCCACGGCGTCGTCGGCGGTCATGATCCCGCCCATGCCGATGACCGGAATCTTCACGGCCTTGGCAACCTGGTACACCATGCGGATGGCAACAGGCTTCACCGCGGGGCCGGAGAGCCCCCCCACCACATTTGCCAGCAGGGGCTTACGGGTGTGGATGTCAATGCCCATGCCGGTGAGGGTGTTGATCAGGGAAACCGAGTCAGCCCCCTCCCCTTCCACGCTCCGGGCGATCTCGGTGATGTCCGTGACGTTGGGGCTGAGCTTGACCATGACGGGCAGGCTGGTTTTTGCCTTCACCGCCCTGACCACATCGGCGGCTGCAACGGGATCCACGCCGAAGGCCAGGCCCCCTGCGCTCACGTTGGGGCAGGAGATGTTGATCTCGATGCCGTGGATGCCCTCCACGCCCTCGGCGGTGTCCGCGATGGCCGCGTACTCTTCCACGGTCTTGCCGTAGATGTTGATGAACACCTTGGTGTCAAAGGCCTTCATCTCCGGAAGTTTTTCCTTGATAAACCGCTGGATCCCTACGTTCTCAAGGCCGATGGCGTTGAGCATGCCGCAGGAGGTCTCTGCGATGCGGGGGGGAGGGTTGCCCTTGGCGGGATACAGGGAAAGCCCCTTCATGACGACGCCGCCCAGCCGGTTGAGGTTGAGGACCTCGTCAAACTCTTTGCCGTACCCGAAGGTTCCCGATGCGGTCATCACCGGGTTGGCGAGGCGTACGCCTCCGATATCCACTGATGTATTGATGGTCTGGCTCATGATCTCTTTCGTATAGATTGATGGTGACTTATCTGCCCGCCCGCAAATGCTTCAGGGAACTCCCCAGGCCCGGCGGTATCCACGGATGCCGATCCGAATGGCGCACTATACCACAGACGGTCCCCATGCAACACCCGGGGTTCGCGAAAGCGGGAAGCTGCGCAAATGCAAAAAACCAAAAAGCATGCCTCCGGCGGCCCTGCCGGGGGCTAAACTTTTAAAAAGTTTAACAAACAGTTTTTAAACATCGGCGTAACGATTCAGTTACTGTGAAATTAAAAGGTGCGCAAACGCGCCCTCATGTGGGTGTAACTTGCCGACGGTGTAGGGGATGTGAGGTAGGGTGCGCTTGCGCACCGCCGAAAAATCGTAACGCTCATGAAACCCATGTACGGGTGGCCTTCACGCAGCAGGGATATGGCAAAAGACATTGGTTTTCCGAGCAAATGGTGCGCAAGCACACCCTACAAAATGTCACATGCAAGCTGTTAAAGCCATGACAGCAGCTCAAAGCAAGCCCCTGAATACATTTATTTTACACAGCGAATGGAATTTTTTCCGGTGACTGTATCCATAGGAGGCAGCTTATTAAGCTGCTGACAGGTTAAACGTCATTGACGTGAAATCATTCTTGGGCCATGTCGCCCTGGAGAAGGGCCTCCATGGCCTCGGGCACGGAGTCGGCCGACGCCACGGTGATGGTCTGATCTGAACCCGGCGGGCAAAAGGTGATGGTCCGGGCGTGGAGGCCCAGGCGGCGGTACCCGAATCGTTCTTCCAGAACGGCCAGGGCGCGTTTGGAGCCATACCTCCGGTCTCCTGTGAGGGGGTGGCCCGCCAGTTTGGCGTGGCGGCGAATCTGGTGTTTGCGGCCGGTGAGGGGGCTGCAGCGCACCAGGGTGTAGTGCACGGACCGGGACACTACGGAAAAGGCGGTGGTGGAGGCCATGCGCTTTCCGCTGCCTGCCGGGTTGGTGCGTCCGCCGGCTTCCTTGGTCAGGGGCTGTGCCCACTTTCCCTTTTCGGGTGTCAGGTCGCCGTGGACCAGGGCCAGGTACTCCTTGGTGACCTGTTTCTCTTCGAACTGGCGCGTCAGGTGCCGTGCCGCTTCTTTGCCGAAGGCAAAGAGCACCACCCCGCTGGTGTCCCCGTCCAGGCGGTGCACGGCATGGACCGTGTCGGATCGGGTGCCCTCTTCCTGCAGGAGCCGGGCGGGCTCTGCGGCAAGGGTATGGATCACTGCAGAGACCAGGTCCCTGCCCGGATCGTTATGGACCGAGACCCCGCAGGGTTTGTCCAGGGCCACCCAGCCCCTGCCGCCGTCAAGGACGCGGATGCCCAGGGTCTCCAGACTCACAGATACTCTCTTACTCATGGGTCTCCCCGTTGAAGTAGAACTGGAGGATGTAGGTCTCCTGGTCCTCTAAGGACCAGTGGGTCACCTTCAGGTATTGGGCAGCTTCGTCTGCGTCTCCGCGACGGATAAGGTCGATGAAGGCCATGTGCTCCTCGCAGTGCTCCTCTTCCCATTGAGGGATGTGCTTGCGGGTAAGAAAATCGTAGAGGCGCTGCTTGTTGAGCTGGATGATGCGGCGCATCTGGTCGTTGGAGGAGAGGTTCAGAAAGACATTATGGAAGGCCACGTTGTTCTGATAGAAGCTGTAGGTGTCCTTGACCTCCGAGGCCCGTTTCATCTCCTTGGTCAACCGCTCCATCTCGGTCAGGGCCGGTTCCTTGAGCTTGTCGAAGACAGGAATCAGGATCTCCGATTCCAGGGCCCTGCAGATCTCCCATGCGTTTTTGACATCTTCCAGGGAGAGTTTGTTGATCATCACCCCGCGCCTGGGAAGAATGGAGACAAACCCGTCGCACTCAAGCTGGATCAGCGCGTCCCTGAGGGGGGTCTTGCTGATGCCCAGGCGGTGGCTGATCTCATTGACGTTCACAAGGGAGCCGGGCAGGAGGCTGCCCCGGTACATCTCATCCCTTAAATACTCGTAAATCTGTTCCCGCAAAGGCTTGGCAATGATGCTTATGCCTTGTTTTCCCTGATTATCCATCACACATCTCCTTCATCAGTATGCGGAAGGGCGGTGCGGCAATGCGCCCCTCGGGGTCCCCATCATTCCGTGGGGTACGGGTTGTGTTCCCGCTCCATGGAATGTCCCCAAGGAGGATGCCCTGCGGGCATCCTGTTCAGCTCTTCCGTCGGTAACTCCGGATGGATGTCAAAAAAATCAGTCTGGTCAATTCAACAGCACCCGGGCCATGTTTCCGCTCGCGCCAAAACCTGCGCGCCGGAAAACCCTTTCCAAAGTATCCTTTCAAATATAATCACACCAGCCGGCAGCGCCCCATGGCAACACCGGCTCTTCAACCTGCCTCCTCCCACGGGGAGGCAAGGGGCCCCCTTTTCACCAATCCCTTAAAAAAACAGGAGCCCCCATCATGCAAAAAAACGGAATGTACACACAAATGTCTCGCCCGTCAACGCCTGTTCAAGGGCCTTCACCAAGGGAAAAGGTGTTTACCCTAAGGCGATACGGTCCCGACATGTTCCCCCTGCACGGTGCCTCAGGCAGGCGGTAACAGAACGCTTACGGCATGTCGCCCGTCCACCTTCATCACGCACGGGACCTCGAAGCTGGCAAGGGCCGTAAACTCTCCGTCCACGGCCACCGGCTGCTCAAGGAGCCATTCCATGTCGAAAAAATCGCCCCGCTCCGCCAGGATGGAGACGTAGTTGATTCCCAGGGCCGTGATGTTATGAAAAAAGTGGGACCCCTGGGACGGATCGGCCTTGAGGTCGGCGTGGCTGCTCTCGATGATGCCGCACACCTCGGAGATCTCTTCCCAGGTCACGGGAATCCCGAGCCAGCGATCCGCCGAGCCCCAGCGCCCAGGCCCCAGAAGCAGGTACTTCTCCCCGCGCCTGGCCAGCTCCGCGTTCATGCGGCCGATCTCCCGGGCAATCTCCCGGGTGTTCTTCAGATCAAAGGTGTCGGGCTTCACATAGAGAATATGAGTGACGGGCTGCCCCTTGACATTTCCCAGGGCGTGGGAGGAGACACTGACCCCGGCGGCCTTCTCCTCATCGGTGATCACCACGTCGGCCAGCTCGTCACGGTCGGTCATGGGCCGTATCTGAAGCAGCACAAAGCGCCCCTGCTCCCCGGGCTTGAGGGGAAGCTCCACGGCAAACTCGATCTCCACGGAGCAGCCCATGCCCTGGGAACCGATCTCAAGGACCTTCGAAAGGAGCTCAGGCAGAGGGAACATGTTGTACTTAAGGATCCTGTCAAAGGTCAACACCTTGGGGCCCCGGCACTGGTGGCCGTACCGGATGGTGTTTTCCTCCCGGACATAGGTCCCGGAAAGGAAAGAGGCCGGTCCGGCGTCATCCAGGTCACGGATGTTGAGCTTTTCAATCTCCGAGTTGAGGGTCATGACGGAGCGCCGCGCCTTGGCCCCCACCTTCAGGGCATACAGGCTCTGCTGGGCGTTAAGAGGTTCTTCCTGCCAGCCCGGGAAACTGAGGCAGGATATGGGGCCTTCGCGGCGAGAACCGCAGGGCCTGCTCTCCCTCCACCACCGTGCGCCCAAGCCCCATGGCGATGGCGGCGATGCCTTCATCCGCCTCCATCTTTCCAAAGGGATAGTAGTTGTAGGACTGGGCCACCCCCGAGACGGCCGGATAATGGTAATCACCCCAGCGCCGCCCGCAAACCTCCTGGATGATCACCGCCATCTTCTCCTCTTCGGTGCGATGCCCCACCCGCCGGGCAAAACTCTTGGGTCCCTGGAAATAGGTGGAGGCGTAGACGAGCTTCACCGCGGAGATGAGCTGATTCAGCCTCACCTCCAACTCCGCATCGTCGTTGGAGATCATGCTGGTATGATAGAGCCCCGCATACGCCATGAACTGGGCGTCTTCAAACAGGGCCGAGGAGCGTACGGCCAGGGGATGGTTGATCTCCTTTAAAAACGCCCGGAGTTCCTCGTCGATCCAGCCGGGGAAAGTGGCGTCCTGGAACAGCTCGATCACCTCTTCATCTGGCAGATCGGCCTTGGCCACCCACTTGAGGTCGTTCTCCCGCACAAAGGCGTCGAAACCCTCGGTGGAGATGACCAGGGTCTGGGGCAGGGAAATTTCAACGCCCCCGAAGCTGTCGTGGAGTTCCGGGTGGTGACGAAGCAGGGTGGAGGCAAAGACGAGGCCCCGGGCCTTGCCACCCAGGGAGCCGTTCCCGATCTTCAGAAACTCGGTCTCGGGGTCAAATTCATCGGCATCAAACTGAACCACCACCCCCTTCTGGCGGTTGCGGCGCCGCTCCTGAATATTCTTGAGGATAAAGGCCTTCATGTCGGCGATGTTGCCCATGAAATCTTCGTCAGTGGCCGGACGCAGCCTGTTTGCCAGAAGGGTTTCGGAACGGGCGAAGAACCAGCGGGAAAAATCGTTTTTCTTCCAGTGGTTGTAAAAGTACTCATCCGGGATATCGGCCAGTTTTTTCTCAAGGGCACGGAAGTTGGGGGCCCGGCAGAGCTCCCCCCCGTCGCTGTCCCGAAACACGAAGTCCCCGAAGCCCAGCTGGTTCACAAAATAGTGGTGAAAGTCACCGGACAGGGAGGGAGAGTTCTTGTCCACGAAATAGATACCGAGCTCATCGGCAACTCTGCGGTTGGACGACTCGGTGCTGGCCATCATCAGGGGGATGTCCGCCTGTTCCCCCTGGATGTGGGAGAGCACCAGGTACCCGGAGTCGTCGCACACGGCACCGTCCCGGGGAAAGCTGGCATCGGAGATCACGCCAAGGATGTACTCCTTGTACTCTTCGTAGATCTCCATGGCCTCTTCATAACTCTGGGTCACGAGGATCTTGGGACGGGCCCGCATGGTGAGGAGCCGGTGCTCGTGGTTCAAGACCTCCTCCATGACGTCCTGGACCTGGGTCACCACCTCTTTGTAAAGGATGGGCAGGATGGCCGAGGTGTACAGAGGAGAGTCCTCCACCATCAAAATAATACGGACCCCGGCCTTTTCAGTGTCGTGGGCCACATTGAGGCGGTCTTCCTCACTTTTGATCAGGGCCAGGAGGATGTCGGCGTTTCCGGTCCACACGTACATGCGGTCCACACCCCGGGACTTGGACCTCACCGGGTCAAACTGGCTGGGCAGGGGGCTGTGGGTGAGCAACACAACGGGGATATTCGGGCACTTGCGCTTGATCTCCTCTCCCAGGGTGAAGGCATCCATGTCCACGAGGCGCAACATGGTGACCACCATATCAAAGGAACGCTTCTCCAGCATGTCCAGGGCCTCTTCGGCCGTAGACACCCAGGTCAGGCGCGGGGGACGGCTCAGGTTGAGCCCCCGGTACTCGGTGACGATCTTTTCGGAAAGGCGCCCGTCCTCTTCCATGATGCACGCATCATACAGGCTGGACACCAACAGGATTTCCCTGATTTTACAGGGCATCAACTCATAGAACACCTTAAACCGGGAATCAAATTCTTCCATGGACAACCTGCCGTTTTGTGTCAATCCACACCCTCCTTCGTACCGAGTCTCAGAGATATATACCGCTTGCCATGATTTACAAAGGGGCACCTTTTGATATATCAGACACCAAATACCAATGCAAGGACCAGGCATGGGAAGCTCTGCCACCACACCCCGCACAGGGCCTGAGGATCTGGGGCCTCCAAGGGTCCTTGGCCTCTCAATTCCGGGCTGTTTCCCGGCCTTTCCGCCGGAAAGCGCCGCCAACGGATTGACTTTTCATCGGGACTGGATTAAGCCCATGGCTGATAAAACAGGCATCCGATGCTGGAACGGCAGGAGAAACAGCCGCCCCGGACACAGGTGCCGCCATCCGTTAAAAAAGAAACAAACCCCAATAGTGAGGCCACCCACATGGACGTCATCGGTTCAATTCACGAGATGCAGAGCTTAAGCGACAGCCTGAGGCAACAGGGAAAACGTATCGCCTTTGTACCCACCATGGGCTTTCTCCACGACGGGCACCTCTCCCTCATGCGGGAGGCAAAGAAACACGCAGATATCCTGGTCACCAGCATCTTTGTAAACCCGGCCCAGTTCGGCCCCAACGAAGATCTGGACGCCTACCCCCGGGCCATGGAGAGTGACCTGGCCAAATCCAGGGACGCGGGCGTGGACGTGGTGTTCACCCCCACCAGCGATCAGATCTACCCCGAAGGCTACGAGACCTACGTTCAGCTGGAGACCCTCCCCAACCACCTCTGCGGCCTCTCCCGCCCCGTTTTTTTCAAGGGGATCACCACGGTGGTCACCAAGCTCTTTCACATCGTCAAGCCCCATGTGGCCGTCTTCGGTGAAAAGGACTTTCAGCAGCTTGCCATCATCCGCCGCATGGTCAAAGACCTCAACATGGACATCGAGGTCATCGGGGGCGCCCTCATCCGGGAAGCCGACGGCCTGGCCATGAGCTCCCGCAACGCCTACTTAAGCGACGACGAGCGCACCGAGGCCCTTCGCCTCAGCCAGTCCCTGTCAAAGGCCCGGGAGATGATCGCCGCCGGAGAGACCCAGGCCAAAGCCATCAAGGCCATGACCGAGACCCACCTGTCCGGCTGCCCGGACATGACCATCGACTACATCTCCCTGTGCGACCCCGAAACCCTGGACGAGGTGGAGACCGTCACCTCCCCCACCCTCATGGCCCTTGCCGTGATGCTGGGCAAGACCCGGCTCATCGACAACACGGTACTGGTGCCGCAATAAGGACTCACCATGAAAGCCAGAAACCTGATACGAAAAGTAACGGCCATCGCTCTGTTGACGGCCGTCCTGAACATCACGGCCTGCGGGTACCTCCTCTACCCCGAGCGCAAGGGACAGTCCGGCGGCAGGCTCGATACCGCCGTGTTTCTCCTGGACGCCGCAGGGCTCCTGTTCGGCATCATCCCGGGGGTGATCGCCTTTGCCGTGGATATCTCCACCGGGACCATTTACGTGCCCCAGGGGGACAAATCCATCATAGACAAGCACCTCAAGCAGGCCGGCATGTCCCCTGCCCGGGTCTCGGACCTCGACAGGGAGCTCCTGGCCGACAAGCTCTCCATGGAGCTGGGCCGTCCCATCACCGCCGAGATGATCCAACTCTACGAAGCATCCCCGGACACCCGCATGGTCCTGGCGGCCATGGATGTCACGGCTCTCAAATGATCACCACTAAGGCGTAGACATAGATACCCCGGCCTCCCGTCAATGGGAGCCAATGGTTACCAAACAAAAAAACCGGTCTCGGCATGACATGCCGGGACCGGTTTTTGCGTATTTAAAGTAAATAAAAAGGTAACTATTCAGCTATGCCTCCGGCGGGTCGCTTTTTTTAAAAAAAGCTCCGCAAAAAACTCTTCTAAGGCAGAAAATGTCGAAATTGTTTCGGCGTAGCCTGGAAGGCTTACTTAAGACCTGTTTGTCAAACTTTCTTGTCGCGCCGTAGCCCTTGGGCGAAGGCGGATTAAAAGTTTGGCCCCCGGCAGGGCCGCCGGAGGCTTTTTTCGGGCTGAATCGTTATCCGATATGAAGCACGTTTGCGAGGATGATGAACACACCCGTGGCCAGAAGCACCCAGAAGACGATCTTTCGAAAGAGGGCCGCATCCACCCGATGGTGGACCACCTCACCGATGAGAATGCCCACCAGCAGGAACGGCAGGGACCAGACCAGGTTGAGGAGGCTCTGGCCCATGGCGGCCCCCTGGGTGATCACGGCGCCCATGTTGGAGAGGATGGGATCAAAGGTGGCGTCGGTGGCAATAAGGAAGGTGTTGACCGAAACCCACAGAAGGCTCAGGGTGGCCCGGAACTCCCCTTTGTCCCGAAGCTTACGCGTGGCATAGAGCACCACAAAGGGCCCGCCCGTGGCAAAGGCACCGTGGAGAACACCGCCCAACACCAAGAGCACGTAGTAGACCCACTCCGGAATGGTCACCCGAAGCTGAATGCCGCCGTACTCTTTTTTCAGCTGCATGATGGAGGTAAAAACAATGAAAATCCCCAGAAGCAGCTTCAGGGTGTCGCTGGGAAAATGGTTAAAGAGGTAAATACCCGCGGGCATGCCCAGGCCAACCAGGGCCACGATGATGCCGAACTGGCGCCAGTTGATGTGGCGAAACTTCGTTGAGACGAGGTAGGCACCCAGGATCCAGGTCAAGACGGCCAACAGAATCTTGGCCTCATAGATTCCCAGGATCCAGGTCACAAAGGGAAAAGCGAGAACAGTACACCCAAAGCCGGTAATCACTTCCAGGGTGTGGGTAAGGAACACCACGATACCGGTCAAGAGAAAGGTCATCATGCGTCAAACATCCTTCGTACATAACGGTTGGGGCCGGAGAACCGAAAACATGCTGCCCCCTGCCCCCTTCCGGCTCGGTACCACAGCAGGCTCCCACCTGTGTTTAAAACCACGAAGACGGGTAAAGCAGCGTTGCTGCGTTCACCCGTCTTTTTTCATATTGCTCGCACCCCGGGCCTGACCCCCGGAATGATATAGCCTCTGTTACCCGACGATCACTCCCCGGCCAGGGCCACCTCTTCCTTGGTGGCCTGCTTGTAAAAGCGCCGGATATGGTCTTCCTGCTTCTCAAAAGACCAGTGGATATCCCGCAGAAACGCCGTGGCGGACTCCCGGTCCCCGGAGCGCAGCAGCTCGATGAGGTGCTCGTGCTCGTCGCAGTTGACGGTCTCCCACTCCGGAATGCAGGAGCGGGACAGAAAATCGTAGAGCCTCTGCTTGATGCGCTTCAGGATGCGAAGCATCTGGCGGTTGTCCGACAGCGAGAGAAACGCATCGTGAAAGGCGATGTTGAGCTGGTAGAAGCGATCCGTGTCCTTTTCGGCCATGGCCTCTTTCATCTCGTTGTTGATGGCCTCCATGGACGCGATGCAGGAGGCATCGATGCGGTGAAACAGGCGGTTGATCATCTCTGACTCAAAGGCCCGGCAAATCTCCCAGGACTCACGCACGTCCGAAAGGGTGAGGCGGTTGACCATCACCCCCCGCCGGGGGAGAATGGTGACAAAGCCGTCGCACTCCAGTTGGATCAGCGCCTCACGCAAAGGGGTTTTGCTTATGCCCATGCTGCGGCTGATCTCGTTGGTGTTCACCAACTGTCCGGGCAGGAGATTGCCTTTGTTGATATCATTGCGAAGGTAATCGTAAATTTGTTCGCGCAGGGGTTATGCTGTACCACCCCGCTTTCCCCCTGTCTTGCTGACGACTGCATGGTCCTTCCTTATGGTCTTCTATTTCAGGCAAGCAGGGGGGATCCGGCCTCATGGCCCTTGATGCCCCCTGTGCCGTGCATTGCAAATTATCTGATATTTTATATTATATATTTTATGAAATATCCAGCACAGAGTATTCTTCATTGAACACCACGCACAAAACAGATGAATCCGTTAAAACCCGGCCCCTTGCCCGTCACACACGCGCTTTGTGCCGCGTCAGGGGCCCCTCCCACTAAAAAAAACACGCACCGTGACCCAACCCCGGTTCCCGCCCGGCAGGCCTCCACCTTTCCCATGAAAGATGAAGGGCCCGCCGATGTGCGGTAAACGCGTTTGGGTTACAAGGTCAACTCCGAGGCTTCGGTGATTTCATGGCGAAGCTTCAAAAATTCATGGTCGGTAAATTTCCTGGGTCGCGGCAGGTTGACCTCGTAGACCTCGCGGATGCGCCCGGGCAGCTTGCCCTCCATGCAGATGATTCGGTCCCCTAAATACAGGGCCTCATCAATGTTGTTGGTGACAAAGATGACGGTTCGTTTCTCCTGCTCCCAGATACGGACGGTCTCCTGCTCCATGTAGATACGGGTCTGGGCGTCAAGCTGGCCGAAGGGTTCGTCCAGGAGCATCACCTCGGGCTGATTGGCGTAGGCCCTTGCAATGCCCACCCGCTGCTTCATGCCGCCGGAGAGCTGGTGGGGAAACTTGCTCTCAAAGCCCTGGAGGCCCACCATGTCGATGTAGTGCTGGGCGACTTTTCGGCGCTCCTCCTTGCCGACCCCGCGGAGCTTCGGCCCCATCTCCACATTGCCCATGACGGTTCGCCAGGCAAAGAGCATGTAGCTCTGGAACACGAGGCCCCGGTCCTGTCCCGGACCGTCCACCTCCTTGCCGTTGATGACCACGCTGCCGGTGGTGGGGGTCTCAAGACCCGCCATGATCCTCAAAAGAGTACTCTTCCCGCACTGACCGGGTCCTAAGATCACCACAAACTCATTCTCTTCCACATCAAGGCTGATGTCTTCAAGAACATGGACCTTCTGGCTCCCCTTCTGGATGAACGTCTTGCTGATGTTCCGACAGGAAATTTTTGCGTTTGTGTTTCCGTTTTCAGCCATTGTCTTGTTTCCATCCTCCAATGGGTTAGAGTCCCTCGATTTCACGCTTCCAGGGGCAGAGCACTTTTTCCAGCAACCCCACCAGCTGCGATGTCAGCAGTGCGGCAATGGCGATGGCTACCATGCCACCCAGAACCATGGCAGGGCGCCCCAGGTTCATGCCCTTGATGATGACGTACCCCAGGCCGGAACGGGCACTGACGAGCTCAGCCGCCAGCACGCAGGTCCAGGCGATACTAAGGGAGATCTGGAGCCCTGCAAAGATGGACGGAAAGGCCGCGGGAAAGCAGACCTGAAGGATCTCGTCCCGCCGGTTCCCGCCCAGGACCCGGACCACATCGTAAAGCTCGGGCTCCACCAGGCGCACCCCGTTGTAGGAGTTCAACAGGCAGGGCACAAAGGTCCCGATAATGATGATAAAGACCTTGGAGGGTTCCCCGATGCCGAACCAGAGAATGGAAATGGAGATCCAGGCAATGGGAGGCATGGGCTTCATCAGGTCGAAGATCGGCTTGACGATGGCGTTGACGTACTTGTTCAGGGCCATCATCAGCCCCAGGGGCACGGCCACCAAGGATGCGATGGAAAAACCGATAAGGATGCGCCGGGTACTGGCCCAGACATGTCCCCACAGGGAGTTACCAGCCAGGCGGTGGGTGATCATGTACCCCATGTACTCCACCACCTCCAGGGGGCGGGCCAGGGAACTGCCCAGGATCTTTTTGTAGGCCACATAGTCCCACAGCCCGAAAAAACAGGTCAGGGAGACGGCATAGAGGAACCACTTGTTCATCAAAACGGTCTTCACCGTGATGGGGCTCCGCTCTTTGGCCGTCGATTGGGTTTCGTTGGCAATTGATGTCACGTGTCCTACCTCCTTATCCCTGCAAGAAGCCGCTTTTCAACGGCATCGATGACCACGCCGATGACAGCGCCCGTCAACCCCACCATGGCCATCCCGAGGAGCACCATGTCCGGCATGGCCAGACGGCGGCCCATGGTGATCATGAAGCCCAGTCCGTTGTCGGCAGCCAGGAGCTCGGCCCCCACCAGGTTGGTCCAGCAGTAGGCCAGGGCAATCTGGAGCGCACCGAAAACCATGGGGAGCGCAGACGGGATACAGATCTTGGTAAAAATCTGCCAGCTGGAGGCACCGTAGGTCCGCGCCATCTGAATCAGCACGGGGTTGGTCATCTTCCCCCGACGTCAGAGTGATGACGCAGGGGACAATGCCGGCGATCCAGATGATAAAGACCTTGCCGGGGATGCCGATACCAAACCAGAAGATGGTCAGGGGAATCCAGGCAATGGGGGGAATGGGTCGGATCAATTCAAAAATGGGTCGGGCGAGCCCTTCCACAACCGGGAACCACCCCATGGCAAGACCGAGGGGAATCCCCACCAGCAGCGCCAGAACATACCCTGTAAATGCCTCCTGGATGCTGGTCCACATGTGGGTGGTGAGAAGCGCGCCGTCCGGGTTCAACTGGGTCCACTTGGCAATGAACAGCTTGAGAACCTCCAGGGGAGACGCCAAAAGGGAGCTGGGCACCACCCCGAAGGTGAGCAGGGACTGCCAGGCCCCGAAAAAGAAGATGATGCTGATGATTGGAAGGATCACCATGATGGGTTCTTTGGTAACCTTCACCTCTTCATAACTCATGGATCATGAACCTCCGAGTCGTAATCGTGTACTTTTTTGCATCCGATCCCCCTTCCCCTTTCCGAGAACACCGGAAAGGAGAAGGGGGAAATCCCTTATGTCAGGAGGAAGCAATCCTTAGTTGTACGCAGGGATCGGAGTCTTCACCAGCTTCAGGAACTTGTCGGTGATGTAGTCGCTGTTGACGACCTTGTCGCGCTCGGCCTGGGTGAATTTGCCCTGGGCGGTGAAGAAATCGGTGATGTCGCGCATCCAGATCTCCACGGTGCTCATCTGGCCGTCCTTCTTGGCAAAGAGTTCAAGCTGCTCTTCCAGGGTGAACACGGGGTGCATCTTGATGTCCATCATGGCCATCTCTTTGGTCAGAGGGGTGCCCACCCACTCTTCAAAGAACCGACGGTAATCGGCGAGGAGCTGCTTGCTGGTTGGAGTGTCGAAGTTGCCCTGGCCGTGCTCTTTCATGAGATTCACGACGCGGAAGTACTGACGGAGGAACTTGGCCACGATCTCGGGGTGCTCGTCGCCGAACTCACGGGCCACCATCATGGTGATGGGCAGGCTGGTGCCGGAGGTGTGGATGTTGCCCACAACCTTCCATCCGCGGTCCATGCCGATGTACATGTTGGGAGCCCAGAGGCAGACGGCGTCGCCCACGCCCGCTTCAAAGGCGGCCATGGCCTGGGCCTGGTCCATGTGCTTGACGATGACGTCCTTATCTTTGAGACCGAAAACCTTGAGCCAGGAGCTCATGGTGTAGTGGGGAGAAGAGACCGTGGTGGTGAGGATGGTGATGCCTTTGATGGTTTCGGGGCTGCCGTAGACGTCAGGGTTCTTGGGGTTCCACCCTTTGGTCTTTAAAATGGGGCTGTTGGCGCGCACGAGCACGGAGTTGGTAAAGGATTCGTCGTTGCCCACCATGGCGCAGTAAGTGCCGTAGCGCAGGCCTGCCAGAACGTGGGGGGTGGCCCCGTTACCGCCCAGGTGCCATGATTTTGAGGGAAGGGCTTCCAGCTGTGCCATCCCTGAGTCGTAGTACTGAAGTTCCATGTCCAGACCTTCTTCCCTGTCCCAGCCCTTCTCCACCATGTACCAGGCCATGAATGCTTCATGTTCGGGAAGCCAGCAGGTCTTTAATTTAAAAAGCTTCTTCTTGGCGAATGCCGTTCCGACGCCAGTCACGGCAAACAAAAGAACCAGGCACACGATGCCGATTAATTTAAGCTTTCTCATTACACTCTCCTTCGCATAACTACAGTTAATGTTTCACGGAGTGACACCTCGTCCCTCCTCCTGCACACCTCAAAAGGGGAGGGTTCACCAACAGGTGCTAAAGTGCCCGATCCATCGGTATTTTATCAGCCGAATAGCCTCAAGGTCCGGTTGACGGTGCATCGGCGTGAAACCTCGCCTGCGGACCGTGGTGCTGCCGGGTGGCGCGGAAGCTAAAAGCCGATTGTTACGAGATACTGAACGGCTTTTGCCCCTTTCAACCATCCGGTTAAAAAAAGGTTTCGTGCATCTTTTCCCCAAAGGCGGCGGTTACCACCAGCGGATGAGCTCGGTGACGTGCTCCCGAATCTCAACAAATTTGGGGTCCATGGGGTTGCGGGGCCTGGGAAGGTCCACCACCACCTCGGCGCGAACATTTGTGGGCTTGTTGCTCAGGACCAGGATACGGTCGGCAACGTAGACGGCCTCCTCAATGTTGTGGGTGACAAAAATAACGGTGCTTTTCAGTTTGTTCTGGAGCGAGACAAGCTCGTCTTCCAGGTAATAGCGGAGCTTGACGTCGAGCTGGCCGTAGGGTTCGTCCATCAGGAGCAGGTCAGGGTCGACGGAGAAGGCACGGGCCACAGCGATACGCTGGATCATGGAGGCCGATACCTGGTTGGGATAGAGGCTGGCGCAGTCAGTCAAGCCAACCATATCCATGATGCGATTGAGGCGTTCCTCTTTTTCCGCCTCGGAGACGTTCTTCACCTCCATGCCGAAGGCCACGTTTTCTCGCACGGTTCGCCACGGCAGGCATGTGGGCTCTTGAAAAACAAAGGCAAGGTTGTGCTTGGTGGGATCGGCAATCTCTCCGTCGATGAAGATATTGCCGTCAGAGGAAGGCATGAGCGTGGACAGAAGGTTCAGGAAGGTCGTTTTCCCGCACCCGGTCGGACCGACAATGCTGAGGAATTCCCCCTCAGCCACGGTAAAGTTGATCTTGTCAAGAACCAGAAGGTCGCCAAATCGCTTGGTCAGGTTCTTCACTTCAATTTTATTTCTTACAGCTGGATTGTTCCCCACCTTTAAATTCCCCTCATAGTTTCTTGATGTTATCTATTTTGGGCGTGAAGGTCACCAGGCGCTGTCGGGTTTACCCACTCGTCGGGTTCGTGTGGACGAGCAGTACGGAGCATTGCGCATGATGGACCACGTGGTTGCTGGCGCTCCCCAGGAGAAGGTCGGTCAGGGTGCCGCGGTTTGTCCGCCCCAGCACGATGAGGTCCGCCCCCCAGTCACCGGCATACTCGACGATGTCCTCCCCTGGTTTTCCCACAGCCACATGGGTTCTCGTTTTGACTCCCTTCCCTTTGGCCAGAATACACAGGCCCTGGAGCCATGCCTCGGCGTGCATCACCTGGGCATCTTTTCGTTCAATGCGTTTCCGGTGAGATGAGGCCTGGTCCATCTCCGTGAAGGTTCCTATGCGGTCTTCCAGTTCCGCAACCGTAGACTGGCGTAGGCAATGGAACACGGCGAGTTCCGCTCCCTCTTTCACGGCAAGCTCAACGGATTGCTCCATGAGGGCAGAGCTTGCGTCGTTGACATCAACAGCCACGACAATTTTTTTGTACGCCATAGTGCACCTGTCGGTATGGTTTGTAACTTCACAGGTTAAGCCGGAGTTCAGAGCCCCTTGCAGGGATCCGGGGAGCGGCACATCTCCCCTTGTCCGGGCAGTCCTGAAAGGGTCGAGGGCGCCCTGTCACAGGCCCCCTCTTCCCTTTTCAGGATCAGCTTTCTCCTACTGGGCTACGCAGCTGCGAACAGACTTGTCGCCGTCTACGCGGGTGCCGCACTCGGCAACGCCCTCGGGGGGAGTCACGCGAACGGTGGCCACTTTGTTCTGGGTAAAGAAGTCGATACCGTCTTTGCCCTGGACCTTGTCGGTGCCGACAAGGGAGTCTTTGATACCGCCGAAGGGCAGGTAGGGGTGGGGGGCACAGACACCCACGTTCACACCCACCATGCCGACGTTGGCATCGGAGATGAATTTTTCGGTGTAGTACTGGTTCTGGGTGAAGATGCAGGCACCGTTGCCGAAGGGCTGCTCTTTAATGAGTCCCAGCACGTCGTTCAGGTCGTTGATCTTCATGACGGAAACCACGGGGCCGAAGATCTCCTCCTGGGCGATGGTTCGGCAGGGGGTGACGTCGGTGAAGATCGTGGGACCGACAAAGTAGCCGTCCTTGTTCTTCTCGGGCAGCTCGGGGCTGCGGCCGTCGAGAACGAGGTTGGAACCACCTTCGATGCCGATCTCGATGTACTTTTCAATGCGCTCCTTGGCCTCCTTGCTGATGACGGGCCCCATGTAGATATCGGGATCCATGGCATCACCCACGGTGACCTTCTTGGAGGCTTCGACCATGCGCTCGATGCACTCGTCGTAGACTTCCGGGACAACGGCGATGATGGAGCCGGCCAGGCAGCGCTGGCCTGCGGAGCCGTAGGCGGAGTGGATGAAGTTCTCGATGAACACATCCATGTTGGCGTCTTCCATGACCACGAGGAAGTTCTTGGCGCCGCCGAGGAGCATGGAGCGCTTGCCGTTCTTGCCGCAGCCCTGTGCGATGGCCTTGGCCGTGGGGGAAGAGCCCACGAGGCAGACACCTGCGATTTCGGGACGGTCGTACCAGGCCTCAACCACGTTGGGGTCGCCGTGGATGATGTTGACCACGCCTTTGGGGAGACCCACTTCGTTGAAGATGTCGCCGATGATCTGCATGAAGAGCGGAGACTCGTTGGAGGGCTTGTAGACAAAGGTGTTCCCGGTGCCGATGGCGTAGGGGATGAACCAGCCGAACACGAGTGCGGGGAAGTTAAAGGGAGCCACGCCGCCGAACACGCCCATGGGCTCTTTGGTCACACGACCGCTGATGCCGTTGGCGATCTTATCCAGGGTCTCGCCCTGCATCAGGGTGGGGATGCTGCAGGCGGCTTCAAAAATCTGAACAACGCGCATCACCTCGCCACGGGCTTCGCTGATGTGCTTGGCCTGGTCGGTGGCAATGGCAACGGCCAGCTCTTCCTGATGGTCAAGCATGGCCTGACGAAGAGCAAAAAGGTAACCTACGCGCTTGCCGATGGACAGGTTCTTCCATGCGGGGAAAGCGGCATCCGCAGCCTTGACTGCTTCAATGGAGGCCTCGGTGCTGCTCATGGGAACTTCACCGATCACTTCACCTGTAGAGGGGTTGTGCAGGGGAATATAAGTTGCTTTGGGGTCTTCAACCCACTCACCGTTGATGAAGTTCTTGACTCTCGTAAATTCCATGTAACTGCTCTCCTTTTGAAAAGCGTGTTTCAAGACGCCGGGGTCTTTATAAACCCAGCCCCGGCGAAATGGTCTTCAGTTATAACCACAGGTCCCTCCGGCTCCCGACAGGAGCCGGAGAGAGGCTGTTATTCAGTATAGGTGTCGGCAACATTGAGGGCTTCGTCCATCTTGGCGATGCCTTCGTCGATCTCATCCTTGGTCACGATAAGCGCAGGAGCCATGGCGATGACGTTGCTGGGGTTGGCGGCCATGGCCATCATGCCCAGCTCGCCAAGCTTGGCAGCAACGGCGGTCTTGGGGTTGAGACCCTTTTTGACGCGGTCCGCAACGGCCATGATGGGCTCTTTGGTCTCCTTGTTCTTGACCAGCTCAATGCCCACGAACAGACCCTTGCCGCGAACATCGCCCACGCTGGGGTGCTTCTCCTTGAGCTCCATGGCCTTGTCCAGAAGGTAGGCGCCCATGACGCGAGAGTTCTCGATGAGGTTGTCTTCCTGGTAGATGGGAAGCACCGCACCGGCGGCTGCGCAGCTCATGGCGTGGCCTGCGTAGGTGCAGCCGTGGCCGAAGAAGGTGTTCTTGAAGGCTTCGCCGATGTGCTCACGCACAATGGTGGCCCCGATGGGCAGGTAGCCGCAGGAGAGGCCCTTGGCCATGGTCATGATGTCGGGCACCACGTCCCAGTGGTTCATGGCGAACCACTCGCCGGTACGGCCAAATCCGGTCATGACCTCGTCCGCGATCATGAGAACGCCCCACTTGTCGCAGACAGCACGGAGCTCCTTCATGTACTCGTCGGGAGGCACGATGATGCCGTTGGCGCCGGTGATGGGCTCGAAGATGATGGCAGCCACTTTGTCGCCGCCGCCTTCGAGTTCAATCACTTCGTCCACGTACTTGACGCACTCCATCTTACAGCCGGGGTAGCTCTGACCGAACATGCAGCGGTAGCAGTAGGGCTGGGGCACGCGAACGAGATCCGCACCGCCCAGGACCTGCTGCCAGCCACGGGAGTCGCCCAGAGAGAGGCTCATGGAGGTGGCGGTGCCGCCGTGGTAGCTGCGGAAACGGCCGATGATCTTGCGGCGTCCGGTGAACTGGTGGGCAATCTTAATGGCCGCTTCGTTGGCCTCGGTGCCGCCCAGGGAGATGAAGGACTTGGAGAGGTCTCCGGGGGTCACTTCCGCCAGCATCTTGGCCAGGACCGCGCGGGGCTTGGTGGACATGCTGGGAGCAAAGGAGGTCAGCTCGTTGGCCTGCTTGCACATGGCGTCGATGACGCGCTGGTCCTGGTGGCCGATGTTGTGGCTGACAAAGCAGGAGCTGAAGTCAAGACGCTCACGACCGTCTTCGGTGGTGAAACGAACTCCCTTGGCGGACACAACGCGCAGGGGGGACTTCTCAGGCTGGTAAGACCAGGAATGAAAGTTGTTTTTCACCTCGTAGGAATCGAGGTCTTCCTTGGTTGTGGGGATGCTTTTTAAATCTATCAATGGTCCACTCCTTCCAGAAAAAATGGAAACTCATGTATGTTAAAGACAGGTGGGGGCGCCGACCCTCCCGACTCACTTCGGCTGCATAAGACGCGTTCTGAGAAGCGCCGGTCCCCCGTCTGTATTGTCTTATTCCGGGTATTTCATTGGTAACTTTCTTGAAATACCGGGATTAAACCACGCCTTGATCGATCATGGCGTCCACAACCTTGATGAAACCGGCAATGTTGGCGCCAGCCACGTAGTTGCCGGGCATGCCGTACTGCTCGGCTGCGGACAGGCACGTGTTGTGGATGTTCTGCATGATGCCTTTAAGGCGTGCGTCCACTTCCTCGCGGCCCCAGGCGAGGCGCATGCTGTTCTGGCTCATCTCCAGGCCGGAGGTGGCCACACCGCCTGCGTTGGCTGCCTTGGCAGGGGCGAAGAGGATCCCGTTCTCCTTGAAGTGGTGTGCCGCCTCAAGGGTACAGGGCATGTTGGCCACCTCAACAACGGCCTTGCAGCCGTTGGCAACGAGGGTCTTGGCGTCATCGAGCTGGAGCTCGTTTTCAAGGGCGGTGGGCATGGCCACGTCGCAGGGTACTTCCCAGGGCCTTTTGCCGGGCACCCACTCACAGCCGTACTTGTCGGCGTAATCCTTGGCGGGACGACGGTAAATGGTCCAGAGGTCGGCCATGTACTTCAGCTTCTCACCCTTGATGCCGTCGGGGTCGTGAACGTAACCGTACTCGTCGCCGATGGTGACCACCTTGCCGCCGAGTTCGTTGATTTTTTCAATGACATAGGTGCCGGCGTTGCCGTAACCGGAAATAGCTACGGTCTTGCCTTCAATGCTCTCACCGCGGGTCTTGAGCATCTCGTCCAGGAAGTAGACGGCGCCGTACCCTGTGGCTTCGGGGCGAACCAGGCTGCCGCCCCAGTTGAGGCCCTTGCCGGTGAGAACCCCGGTGAACTCGTTGGTGAGTTTTTTGTACATACCGAACAGGTAGCCGATCTCACGGGCCCCTACCCCCACATCGCCGGCAGGTACGTCGGTGTTGGGACCGATATGGCGGAAGAGTTCCGCCATAAAGCTCTGGCAAAAGCGCATGACTTCGTTGTCGGACTTGCCTTTGGGGTCGAAGTCGGAACCTGCTTTGCCGCCTCCCATGGGAAGGGTTGTCAGAGCGTTCTTAAAGACCTGCTCAAAGGCGAGGAATTTGAGAATACTGAGGTTCACCGAGGGGTGAAAACGACATCCGCCCTTGTAAGGGCCGATGGCACTGTTCATCTGAACGCGAAAGGCTCGGTTCACCTGAATCTTGCCTTCATCGTCGAGCCAGGGGACTCGAAACATAATGACACGCTCCGGCTCCACAAGTCTCTCCAGGACATTGTGCTGTCGGTACTGAGGGTTCTGCTCAAGAACGGGCATTACGGACTCCACCACTTCGGTAACGGCCTGGTGGAATTCCGGCTGATGAGGGTCTCTGTTTTTTACGATTTCTAAAATCTCTGACATGTCGCTTATCCCGATCAGTACAGTACCAGCGCATCACCGATGATGCGTGATCTTCTGTATCTGATATATCAGATACCAAAAGAGAGCGTCAAGAACTAAAACAGCGTTCCGTTGCATTTTAAAATCAGTCAAAGCCCCGCGATTGGCAAAGGCTGCGTTCACCCTACCCTGAACACACAAACCAGTGGCCTGTGACCCATTGAATATGTTGATCAAACGGACTGATGACACCTTGCGCAACGCCCCCGTGCCCCTCATCTCCAGCCCCCAAACCGGCAACACGATTCCATGCCGGAAGACCCCGCTTCAATATTTCAGAGGACATCAGGGTAGCCGGGTACCGTGGGATCCATAACCACCTTTATATAAAGATGTCTGAACAACAGATGGAGCCTTCACTGGGCTATCAGAAGGGAAAACAGGCCGAATCGTCACGTGGGGGGAGCCATGAAAGAAAAAAACAGCGGGGAAACCTACAAGAGATGGACAAAACAAAGGCCAGGAGATAACCACCTAAAAAAGCATGACATTACATACCACGGCAACGGTACATCGTCAAGATTCATGGTGGTCTTACAGCCAAGGAGGGAAAAAACCGGCAACATTGAGACAAAAAAAACCGCCTCTTCCCAAAATATGAAAGAGGCGGTTTTTTATAACCAAGCCAGGGGATCTACCGGGCAAGGAAAACATCACGCGATCCTATAGCCCGTGCATCCCTCAAAAATCAGTGGTGAGCGACCTCTTCAGCAGCATGGCTGTCGTCGTGGCCGTCATGGGCTTCTTCTTCGGGCTCAGCAGGGGCCTCGGCATCGACCTCTGCCTCCTGTGCGGCATCCGCCTCTGCATGAACGGCCTCGTCTGCCTCTGCAGCTTCAGCAACAGCTTCGGTGGCCTGCGGGGCCTCGGCAGCCACAACCCAGTTGCCACCTTTTTTCTCGAGGAAAATCTGCTCTTTGTAAGAGATACTGCCTTCAATGGATACCGTGGCCGTGTCATCACCGGTATCCACGACGTCATACTTGAGCTCGGTCAAATTGGCTTCGGCACCGGCAAACCGTTTTTCCATGTACTTCTTCCCGACATCTTCGGGGGTCACCTTTTCGCTCCCGCATCCCGCCATCAACAGAACACCGGCGGAGCAGAACAGAACCAGAAGCTTCTTCATTGTCGTCTCCTCTGTTTTCATGCATGATTTATATAACACTGTTCATGAGCCACTCAGGCTCGATTGTCCGACATCAACCCCTCAAACTACAGCTTCCCCGAGAAACAGGCCCAATAAGTATCAGATGCCAACACATTCTGGGCCCCAAAAAGTAAAGTGATGATTCCTCACCTTACTTCTATATCCGCCGAAGAAACCCTATTATGATGCTTCTCCACTCTTCTTCGTAACAATCGATGTAAGACACAAACAGATCGATTCAGTAATTCCCACAGACATCTCTTGCACGCTGCGCCGTATCGTGTACCGGTGACTGCACAGTTTCCGAAGCGATGGTTGCAGGACCTGAACCGCATGGCATCACGTGGCCCTCGGGTCCATCATTCCAACACGGATTACCGTTACCGACTATTCAACTGAAACACGATGCGCCACGCAGCCCCACCACCCGCTTCGTGAACTGTGGAGCATGGCTCCTGAACCACTTGCCGTGGCTCGTGACATCGACTTTCGGAGAGCCTGACCACGCTGACAAACACGAATCTTGAATCGGTGGCACCAAAAACAACACGAGATTGCAACATCAAATCGATCCATTTCAGTCTATGGGGCGTCTTTCGGTGCGCACCAGGCACTCAACTATACACCGATAGACGTCGTGGGCTGTAGGGTGCGGCTCCCGCACCATTTGGCGTGGCGCGGGGCATCGGCTTTCGGGAGGTCTGACCACACTCAGCAAACACGGATCTTGAATCTGGGGCATTAAAGACAAAACGAGATGACGACATAAAATTGGTCGATTTCGAGCTATGGGGCGCCTGTCGGTGCGCACAGCGCATCCTACGAGACACCGATCGGCTTCGCGGGCTGTAGGGTGCGGCTCCCGCACCACTTGGCGTGGGTCATCAGCCTTCGGGATTTCCAACCACGCTCGGCAAACACGGATCTTGAGTCCGTGCCACCAAAAATAACACGACATGGCGACATAAAATCGGTCGATTTAGAGCTATAGGCCGCATATCGGTGTACACGGCGCCCCACGAGACACCAATCGGCATCTTGGGCTGTAGGGTGCGGCTCCCGCACTATTTGGCGTGACGAGGGACATCGGCTTTCGGGGTATCCGACCACGATAGGCAAATACGGATCTTGAATCAGTGACGGCAAAAAACACGAGATGGCGACATAAAATCGGTCGATTTCGGGCTATGGAGCGCCTGTCGACGGCATGGCGCATCCTACGAGACACCGATCGGCATCGTGGGCTGTCGGGTGCGGCTCCCGCACCATTTGGCGTGACGCGGAGCATCGGCTTTCGGGGTGTCCGACCACGATAGGCAAACACAGATCTTGAATCGGTGACACCAAAAAAGCACGAGATGGCGACATAAAATCGGTCGATTTCGGCTACGGCTCTTTACCCGTCGGCGCACGGCGCACCCTACCAGTCCCAACCTTCTTCGCAAACCATCTGGTAGGGCTTCCCGTACCGTCAAACTGACCCGCCAACGCAGTTTCATCTACAGAATGTCATGGGCCTTAAAAAAAGAATCCGGCAGCGTCCTACTCTCCCACACAGCTACCCGTGCAGTACCATCGGCGCAAAAGAGCTTAACTTCCGTGTTCGGGATGGGAACGGGTGTGGCCTCTTTGCAATCACCACCGGAAAATCGTATATGCGATTTGTCCGATCATCAATCAGGATATGGACTCAATAAAGCACTCAGCATCTATGTAGTAAGATTGTGGCTAAGCCTCACGACCAATTAGTACCGGTAAGCTGAACACATTGCTGTGCTTACACACCCGGCCTATCAACCTTGTCGTCTACAAGGGGTCTTCAGGGTTATGAATGTCAGAGGGATATCTAATCTTGAAGTGGGTTTCCCGCTTAGATGCTTTCAGCGGTTATCCTTTCCGAACTTAGCTACCCTGCTATGCCGCTGGCGCGACAACAGGAACACCAGTGGTTCGTCCATTCCGGTCCTCTCGTACTAGGAACAGATCTCCTCAAATATCCTACGCCCACGAAAGATAGGGACCAAACTGTCTCACGACGTTTTAAACCCAGCTCACGTACCACTTTAATTGGCGAACAGCCAAACCCTTGGGACCTGCTCCAGCCCCAGGATGTGATGAGCCGACATCGAGGTGCCAAACCGCCCCGTCGATGTGAACTCTTGGGGGCGATAAGCCTGTTATCCCCGGCGTACCTTTTATCCGTTGAGCGACGGCCCTTCCATACAGAACCGCCGGATCACTAAGACCTACTTTCGTACCTGCTCGAAATGTCTCTCTCGCAGTCAAGCTCCCTTATGCCTTTGCACTCGAAGGATGGTTTCCAATCATCCTGAGGGAACCTTCGCGCGCCTCCGTTACTCTTTGGGAGGCGACCGCCCCAGTCAAACTACCCACCAGACACTGTTCCCCAACCGGATTACGATATGGGGTTAGAACTCTAAAACAACAAGGGTGGTATTTCAAGGGTGACTCCACAAACACTGGCGTGCCTGCTTCAAAGTCTCCCACCTATCCTACACATGCTGCTCCAAAATCCAATGTCAAGCTGTAGTAAAGGTGCCGGGGTCTTTCCGTCTTTTCGCGGGTAGACGGCATCTTCACCGCCAATACAATTTCGCTGAGTCCCTGGTTGAGACAGTGCGGAAGTCGTTACGCCATTCGTGCAGGTCGGAACTTACCCGACAAGGAATTTCGCTACCTTAGGACCGTTATAGTTACGGCCGCCGTTTACCGGGGCTTCGGTTCAAAGCTTCGTCCGAAGACTAACAAATCCCCTTAACCTTCCGGCACCGGGCAGGCGTCAGACCCTATACATCGTCTTGCGACTTAGCAGAGTCCTATGTTTTTAGTAAACAGTCGCTACCGCCATTTCTCTGCGGCCTCTGTCTGCTCAGGACGCGAAGTCCGTCACATATATGAGGCACACCTTCTCCCTAAGTTACGGTGTGATTTTGCCGAGTTCCTTAACCAGGGTTCTCTCAAGCGCCTTGGGATTCTCTCCCTGCCTACCTGTGTCGGTTTGCGGTACGATCACCTTGCAATCTCGATAGAAGATTTTCTTGGCAGTATG
>NZ_CP186557.1:3022500-4977500 GCF_056847375.1 Desulfoluna sp. CLI2B
TGATCACACCATGGCAGGAGACCTCACCAAACACGGCACGAAGCTGTTCCTTTGAGGCAATGTCGCACCTGCCATGGCCAACGGCCTCGATATCCAGACCATGATGCCCGCAACGAGCTTGGATATCCTTTCCGAGCTGTCCACCAGCACCAAGCAGGAGTATCTTCACGCCCCACCTCCCAGCGCCTCGTACACAGGAAGCCTGCAAGGTTCCACTTCCGCAAGGCACGGATAGACTTTGTCTTTTTCCGAAAGGATAGGATCTGAAACAGGCCACTCAATGCCGATCTGGGCATCCGACCAAAGGACCCCCCCCTCATCTTGCGGCATGTAGTAGTCACTGCATTTATAGGAGAACACTGCCTCGTCACTAAGGACGCAAAAACCGTGGGCAAAGCCTTCAGGAATGTAGAGTTGGCGGCCATTCTCCTCGGACAGCTCAGCCCCCACCCATTGACCAAAGGTGGGCGAGCCCACACGGATATCCACCGCCACATCGTAGACAGCGCCTTTAAGCACATGAACCAGTTTGGCCTGAGGATGGGTCAGCTGGAAATGCAACCCACGAACCGTTCCGGCTTTAGACATGGAACAATTGTCCTGAACAAAACGCGAGGTAATGCCGAACGAGTTGTACCGTTCCTGATGCCAGGATTCAAAAAAATAGCCTCGCTGGTCGCCATACCTTGTCGGTTCGATGAGTTTAATGTCCTTAATGGACGTAGAAAGAATCTTCATACCTCTTCAATCCCATATGAAAGCATCGACAGCAGATACTGACCGTAGCCCGTTTTCAGCATAGGCTGTGCAAGACGTTCGACCTGCTCAGCGTCGATGTACTGTTTTTTGTATGCAATTTCTTCAAGACATGCGACTTTAAGCCCTTGCCGGGCCTCGATGGTCTCGATAAAGCTTCCGGCCTGCATAAGACTGGTGTGGGTCCCTGTATCCAGCCAAGCAGTCCCGCGAGACAATTTTTCCACATGAAGAGCGTTCTCTTTCAAATACATTCGGTTGATATCCGTTATTTCCAACTCCCCACGGGCTGAGGGTTTCAGTTCAGAGGCGAACTCAACAACACGGTTGTCATAGAAATAGAGCCCAGTCACCGCCCAGTTCGACTTCGGTATTTCGGGTTTTTCTTCAATGCCCGTCACCCGTCCTTGCCCGTCAAAGCTCACGACACCGTAACGTTCGGGGTCCGAAACCCAGTACCCGAACACTGTGGCACCATTGGTTCGCTCAACAGCCGCCTTCAGTTGGCCGGTCAACCCCTGTCCATAATAGATATTATCCCCCAAAATAAGGGCGACAGGGCTACCCCCGATGAAAGAGCGTCCCAATGTGAACGCCTGGGCCAACCCTTCGGGTCGCGGCTGTTCTACATAAGAAAAATCAAGTCCCCACTGGCTTCCGTCCCCTAAAAGCGCACGAAACCGTGGAAGATCTTCAGGTGTGGAAATAATCAAAATTTCCCGAATTCCCCCCAGCATCAGAATAGACAAGGGGTAATAGATCATGGGTTTGTCGTAGACGGGAAGAAGTTGCTTGCTCACAACCTTTGTAATGGGATAAAGCCGTGTCCCCGAACCACCGGCCAGAATAATACCTTTCATGGTTTTCTCCTTGAAGCCGTGGTTAACTCAACATTACCTTTTTGCATAATTTGTATCAATCCACTGTCTGTAAGCTCCACTTCTCACATTGTCCACCCACTCCATATTGCTCAAGTACCAGTCCACTGTCTTTTCAAGGGCATCTTCAAAGGTAAACGCAGGCTCCCAACCCAGTTCATTTTTGAGTTTAGATGCATCGATGGCATAGCGGAAGTCATGCCCGGGCCTGTCTTTGACGTACACAATGAGATTTCGGCTCGAAGCACAGTCACTGCGCCCCAGTTTTTGATCCACCAAATCGCAGAGAAGATGCACGATCTCGATATTCTTCCGCTCAGCCCCCCCGCCAATATTGTATGTCTCCCCATCTTTTCCATCACTGTACACCTTCCAAATGGCGCTGCAGTGGTCTTCCACATAAAGCCAGTCCCTGACATTCAGTCCTTTGCCATACACTGGAAGAGGCTTTTGATCCATGACACTAAGTATCATCAAGGGAATCAGTTTTTCCGGAAACTGATAAGGGCCGTAGTTGTTCGAGCAGTTCGTAACAAGAGCAGGGAACCCATAGGTCCGATGATAGGCCTTCACAAGGTGGTCCGAGGAGGCCTTTGACGCAGAATAAGGGCTGGATGGATCGTAGGGGGTCGTTTCGGTAAATGCCCCCGACTCTCCCAAGCTGCCATACACCTCATCCGTGGAGATATGGTGAAACCGGGTGAGCCCCCGGCCCTCTTTCCAGTTACGGTATGCCACATCCAGCAGATTGAAGGTACCCTTGATATTGTTGTCAATAAAGGCCTCGGGCCCGAGAATGGAACGATCCACGTGGGATTCTGCTGCAAAATGAATCACGCCGGTAAAGGCGTATTTTTGAAACAGAGTTTCAAGAAGTTCCCTGTCCAGAATATCACCATGTACAAAGGTATAGCGATCATTGTACTCGCAATGAGAAAGACTTAAGGGGTTCCCGGCATAGGTCAGGGCATCCAAATTAACAATATGAGTGTCTTTGTCTTCAGAAAGCAGGTAACTGATAAAATTTGATCCGATAAACCCGGCTCCACCCGTCACAAGAATATGATTCTTCATATCTTCCCTATAATGATTATTTAAAATATAAAAGCCACACCGGTACACGATATGGCTTTTATGAAATTTCTAACGGATTGTATCAGGATTTTTTGGGGGCAGGTTCATCCCTCACAACAATCCGGTCCTTGTTCATCTCAAATATCTTGTTGCTGATCCCCTTCACTTTCATGATATCTTGAGGGTTTTCAAAGGGGCCCACGGTGTCCCTGAACTCGATGATACGTTGAGAAACCTTCTCACCAATTTTTTTTAGGGTAGACAACTCTTTAACAGAGGCGGTATTGATATTAACTTTCGCGTTAGTAGAGGCAGCCGCTGAAAAAGAAAAAAAGCATACCAGGGTGAGGATAGATAGAATAGCAAGTACAAATCGTCTCATTTGGTTCTCCTTAAAGTCTTGTAAATCATTCATGATGATCAGAAAGGCATTCCAAAGACTCCACAAGCATCGAACTAACCCACTGCTTTTTGATTCTTTTACCACCCAGACAAGTTTTTTAAAAGCTTTTTTATACAATCGCCCAATTAGTGCGAAGCTGGCTTATATTCTGGAACAATTTCCATCAACTTTGCCCGAATGTCATCCCCACGATACTCTTCCGACAACGCGCTTAGACTATCGATATTCCCGTTTAATTTGACGAGGTCCTTTTGCCGCCCTTTCAACACCATAATTTTTCGGTGTTCCGTGGGAACAATCCCTTCGCCTTCCGTAATCAGCTCCTCATAAAGCTTTTCCCCTGGCCGTAGACCAATATACTTGATCTCAATATCCACATCCGGCTCAAAACCAGACAGGCGGATAAAATCACGTGCCAAAGCATCGATTCTCACAGGCTCGCCCATGTCCAGTACAAATATTTCACCGCCCTCGCCCATGGCACCAGCCTGGAGAATCAACTGAGCCGCCTCGGGAATGGTCATAAAATAGCGGGTTATCTCTTTATGGGTGACGGTAATGGGGCCGCCCTCCTTGACCTGCTTCTTGAAAAGCGGCAAAACGCTTCCCGCACTACCAACCACATTGCCAAAGCGCACTGCCATAAACTTGGTCTGGCACCCCTCTTTATGCATCTGGTTTAAAACCATCATCTCGGCAACCCTCTTGGTCGTGCCCATGACATTGGTAGGCCGCACGGCCTTGTCCGTGGAAACCAGCACAAAACGCTTCACACCATAGCTGAGAGAAACATCAACAACATTTTGAGATCCGATAACATTGTTTTTCACGGCCTTCCAAGCGTATTGCTCCATCATTGGCACATGTTTGTAAGCAGCTGCATGAAAAACAATTTCAGGATGATACTTTTCAAACGCCATCTCTAGCTGATTCGGGTATTGGATATCGGCAAGCAGAGGAACGATATCAAGTTGCGGGAAAAGATGTTTCAGCTCAATATCTATCGAGTAAAGAGGGCTTTCAGCTCTTTCAAAAAGAATGATTTGCTTGGGATTGAACCGGCAGATCTGACGACAAAGTTCAGCCCCTATAGAGCCCCCGGCACCGGTAACGAGAACCGTACTTCTATGCAACATTGTATTGATCAGTCCGGTGTCCAGTTTTACATTATCCCGCCCAAGCAGATCATTATATGAAACATCCCGAATTGTACTGACAGAAACATCACCAGTAATAATTTCACCGATGCCCGGGATGGTCTTATAAGGAAGACCAGTCCCTTTGCATTCAGCAATGATTCGCCTCATCTGTTTGGAGGTTGCTGAAGCGATAGCTATCAAAAGCACTTCGGCGTTTGTTTTCCGTACTATGTCAGGCAGATCGCTGACACCGCCAAAAACCTTTCTACCGTGGATATACTTCCCTTTCTTTACCGGATGATCATCGACAAAACCAACAACTCGATAATCAAGCCCGACATTGTCTTTGATTTCTCGAAATATTTTTTCGCCACTATTCCCGGCGCCGATAATCAACAATTTTTGTTTCTGCTTCCAAACCGATTTGCCTTGGCACTTAAATAGCGCTGGAAAAATCAAGCGTGCCCAAGCTTTGAATCGCCCTTCGAAATAAATACGAACAAGCACTCGAAACCCAGAGACAAATAATACAGTTAAAAACCAATCGATTATAAAAATTGATCGAGAAAAACCATTAAAGCGGTTTATATAAAGAATAAACAAGACGAGGAATGCCGACCCGAAAGTGGATGCTTTAAGAACATTAAAGAGGTCCGTTATGCTTGTAAATCGCCACATGCCCCTGTACAACTTAAAATTTGCAAATGAGGCGATCTTTATACTTACAACCCAGAACAAACTCTCCTTGAAGCGCACAGCCATTTGAACAGGAATATCAAAATCAAATCGTATAAAATATGAGAGGTAATAAGCCATGCACACTATACAGAGATCGGCAAAAAGAACTATAAGAAGATTTGGGAGAGATTTTATATATTTATTCATGACAATCTTTCGAAAAGCTATCGTCTAAACAAAGTGGTTGCGAAATGTTAGGCAAATTCAAAAATCTTATTCTGTTTTCCCATTGAACTCATTGGACCATTTCACGTTACGGATATATAAAGAGGTAATGGAAAAAACTATAAAGCCAAGAACTAAAAAACAAATACATAAAGGAGTGTCAGATCGACATACAATTAAAACGATTCCTACCCCTAACTGCACAACGCCGTATCCGGCTGAAACCTTCCAGTGGTCTATTTGCAATTCATTTGCAAGGATCTGATACAAATGCCTACGATGAGGCTTGCTAAGAGACTCACCGTCTTTTATTCGAATAGCCATCGTCGTCAAAACGTCAGAATAAAACAAAAACAGAAAGCCACTCATACAGACAAAGTCACCGAAATCAAGAGCCAAGAAAAGAACCATACTTCCAAAAGCAAAGCCTAAAAGAATACTTCCAATATCCCCCATGAAAACCTTGGCAGTCGGCATATTAAATGGAAGAAAACCCAAACACGAAAAAGAAATACAAAGAGACAGAAAAATATAGTTAGGCTCAAATCCAGATACAACAGAATAGACTGATAACAAGGCAAAGGCAATAACACCAGTGATACCTGCAATACCATTGATTCCATCCATAAAGTTATAAAAATTTGAGGTCCCAACAAGGTATATTAACATTGGAATAAACAAAACATCCCCCGCCAGGTACGCGCACATAGGATAACAATCGCAAATAACTACTATCAGCGCACACACAAATTGTACAAACAATCTAAACCGGGGTGAGAGCTCCTGTCGGTCCCCCCAAAAACTGATCATAGCCAAAGTCAAAACAGCAAAAACATAAGCAATAGATACATCGCTACACAATGCCCAAAAAACAAAACTCAACAGTATTCCTATCCCACCACCTTTCGGAACAGGTTTAACATGAGAACTTCGATCTGTAGGAATATCAATAATATCAAACTTTCGACCATAAGTTCTTATTACAAAGGCCCCCGACAAGCCAACAAGAAGGGATGTTAAACAAACAATATAAAGCATCATTATTTCGATATTTTCTCTAAGCCTTTATCCAAGGCAACAGGTTTGTAGCCCAAAAGCGATTCAGCCTTTTTATATGAATAAATACTGTTTAAAGTAAGTTTTTTTACAACATCGATCTTATCGGTAAATACCATAGGCAAAAAAACGAATATCGCCTTAAGTTTGTAAGCGCGCTTTATGGACGTTAGTATTTCGTAAATAGTATATCCTTCGCCACCAAAAACAAAAAGCTCATTATAGGCTTTTGAATTGCCAATACAGTTATAAATACCACCGATGATGTCATCAATATGAATTAACGTCTTCCTGTTGTCCCCCCTACCAAACACCGGAAAAAAATGCATTTTTCTCACAAAAGCAATCATTTTTCCCACATTACCTTTATCGTTTTTGCAATAGATTGTTGCAGGGCGAACAATGGAATATTTTAGGGAATCATGCTTTTCACATATATCTTGCAAAGCCTTTTCTGCCAGAAGCTTGCTTCTTGCATACGGAGATTCGGGATAACATTCATCTTTTTCAGAGTAGACTGAATTTTTGTAATTACCATAGACGGCTACCGTTGATACATAGACAAACTGTTTTACACTTGCCTTAGAGTATTTATTGAATAGATTGATCAACTCAACAGTACCGGAAAAATTAGTGTCATAATATTCTTCTTCTCTCGCCTTAGGTGTATGGACCAAAGCGGCCAAGTGGATAGCAGTATCAATGTCTTCAAAATGTTCTTTGGCGATTTGGGTAAAACCTCGTGAAATATCAGCATGCACAATATTGAACTCTCCCACTTGAGAAATTCGATCTGCATCGGCTTTATCTTTAGCAATCACTCGAAGAACATTGAAAGAGCAACTTTTCAGGAGAAGCCGTAGCAAGCCTGTACCAATTTGCCCCCCCCCCCCGGTAATCAAAATATTTTTTTTTCTCAATTTACTTTGTATTCCATGTAATACGTTTGTCGGAGCGGAAATAACTTATTCCTATTTCAACGATGGCCCGTCCAATAAACATAGGTTTAAAAAGCACACCCACCTTGCTAAAGTGATATTTCTTATACAAGAAGTAAAATGCCATATAGTAGGACCAAATTGCTTTGGTACTATTGAGCTTGCTGCTTTGACCACCATAGTGAACCAAAACCGCATGAGGAAAATACATCACATCTTTCCCATCGTCACGAACCCTCCGGCAAATATCAGCATCTTCTCCATACATAAAACTAAACTCATCAAACTTACCGATTTGATTAAAATAGTCTCTTGAAATCATAAGAGCGCCTGCCGATATAGTATCAACTGCTTGAATTTCTTCAAACTCATAAGACTTCTTGTAATAACTGCTATACTCATCAGAAAAAAACAATTTAAGAAAAGGAAAGAACTTAATAAACCCAAACTTAATTGAGGGAAAATCACGACATGAAACCTGAAGACTTTTATCTTTATTCAAAAACTTTGGCCCTACGACTCCGGCATTCTTGTTTTTACACAAAAAAGAATGCAATTTTCCTGGGACATTATTTTCAAACACCATGTCGCTATTCATAAAAAAAATGTAAGCCCCTTTTGCGTGCTGAGCTGCTTTATTGTTTGCTTTTGAGAAGCCGACATTTAAATCGTTATAAATATATGTATAGTTATCGTATGCTAAGTTTGAAAGTTCGTGATATGACCCGTCTGTAGATGCGTTATCAATAACTATGACCTCAAAATCGATATCCTCCGTCAGAGCATATATGGAGTCCACACATTCATGGGTTAGTTTCTTTGTATTATAGTTAATAATAATAATTGATAAATCCATAACACCAATCTTTCTTTTGTTATCATTCCCCAGCATAACGGAGAGCTTGAATATTACTCACTCTAAGCGATCCCCATGTACAGAACCTGTTAGCTTTCATGCCTATCTTCGTATTCTTATGGTGCATATAATTCCAAGTAATTTGCGCAAGTCCTCTGCGGTCGTAGCGAAATATTCTCAAACCCAAAACCTGTCTCCGGTTTATTGAAGCTGCCCAATAAACAACGATGTGTATACATAATGTATATAGTTTTTACGTCCAACAATCAACACCACTGAGGACAGAGAAAGTTGACAGAACTGTAATCAAAGTATGAACGCTGTGAGCCACTTCTCCACATCTCCCTATCCAACCCATACGATACCTCACCCAACGCAAATTGTTTCACCCGAAAACAAGAGCCTTTAGGAAGTGGGCATTTTACGATGAGCTACTTTAAAATTCACACTTAAAATGATTTCAGGTTTTGTAGTTTTTTTTTATCTTCCTTTCTGGTCTTTGACCTGAAAATTCAGGGCGGGGATTCAAACGGCACGATTGGAGCGGTTTAGCTTGGAGCGCCACCATGACAAGTGAGGACATACAAGCTGACTGTACAATTTATTATTTTTTTCTATTCTGAAAAAAACCATACAAACAGTATTGAGATATATTTTGTTCAAGCCAACGAGATTTTACAGGCATATGCATAATGCGCATCTTTTCAAATCCATGTGAGCACATTGTTTTAACCAAAAGGTCTTCATCATAAAACTTCTTGTGATCTTCATCGGTGTTATAAGCATATTTGCCAGGAACTCCGGCAACAAAAAAACCACTATCAGCCAAGACCCTTTTGATTTCCGATAACAAGCCATTTGGATCACTTAAATGCTCTAAAACATTGTCAAGTATGACACCATCAAAAGAACTATCAGAAAAAGGCAATATATCCTTACGCATAATACGCGCATCACAGGAATTCAGTCTACAATAGTCAACGTTATATGGGTTAATATCGACTCCAACAGCGCCTCATGATTAATAGTTTCTAATACCACAGCCAACATCTAATACCTTTCCTGGTAAATACTTATTAATACGAGGATATAAATACCATAACTTATACAGCTTACCCAACCTACTTCTTGATAACAAATATGTATTGTATTCTTTAAAATTCATTTCAAGCACTTTCGAAAAGTTGGATAAATCGAGAAACTGACTCATACTGCCTAAACATCTCTGGCAACAGAACATTCATTTTTGGATTAAACTTATTTTTATTGACAATCATCTTTTTCATTGCATCGACAATCTCACCGTCATAAGTAAAAAGCTCTCCATTAACTCCTCATGCACCTATTTCACCATTCACATCACTTCAGCAGGTGATACTGATAATCACTCATCACTTCCCTGACACTCCTTCCGAATATGAGGGCAAGACCATGCAGTCAGCTTTTGTGATAAGCTCATAGGGACACTTGACAAAACCATGAAAATTAACATTTTTTTGGACATGCAATTGAACGCACTTCTCCTGAAGACTTGGCAGAAGAGGGCCTACGCCAACAAAATCAATTTCACATGGAAACCCAGATACTTTGAGTTTATGAATCGCTTCAATAAGGAGCAAAGGATTTTTTCTACTTGTTAAACTCCCAAGAAACAAGAACTTGAAACCTTGATTTTCATCATTTTTTTGATGCGTTACCTTGTATTTTGATATACTATATTCGTCAATAAAATTTCCAATAACAACTATTCGCCTGAGCCCCAAAACCCTTAGCTGTTTTCGCATTGTATAGGACATAGCGACAACAGTATCAAATCGATGCAAGAGCAAATAATGAGACACGGCAAGAAGAACCCCTCTTAAACCATAATCATAAAAATAGTTTTTTATGAGGTTTCCACGAACACTGCTAACAATCATTGTATAGGAAACTAAAAAAGAGCTAAAAAGGTCTGCAGAAAAGGAAAATGAAACCGTAACAGTACATTTTTTTCCACCATTTGCATTTATCACCTTTTTGAAAAATTGAAATTTATGTCTCCAACCACGAATCTTTGCAAGTGAAATAATACTGACTCTAGGATCTAAGCATAATGAGTTATCGATTGTATCACTCTTCAGTGGGACAATATTGACATTAACATGATCAACAAGACTGTTAGATAAAGCAATAGCCCCCTTTACAGGGCCAGCAAGCGTGAAGGAGGGAACAATGATAAATACCGTTTTTTTCATTCTTATTCCAGAGGTATTCTATTAGATTAGCTTAAACCCAAAAGACTATTTGCCCGTGAGTCCCAATTGTATGATTCCAAATATTCTTTATGCGCAGTACAACCAATCTTACTATAAATAGAACTATCTTGAGCCAAGAGTTTTAGGCACGTATTCCACTCTTCATCATTTTCAGGATGAGCCAGCAGACAGTTGTGCTTGTCGTGCAGGATTTCCCGAATAACAGGCAAATCGGAAGCTATAATCGGTACCCCTGTTGCCATGTACTCAAACATTTTCATTGGAGACATCCACTTTGATGTGTCATGCCCTTTCTTGCTTCCAATGGAGACACTTTTTTGATAGGGCATCAAAAGCACGTCCATTAAACTCATGATACGAATTGCTTTTTCATGTGATACATGCCCCATGATTTTTAAATTGTCTGACTGATATTTTTTTCGGCTTTCGATAACATCCTGTTCGTTCCCTCCGAATATCAAAAAGCATTTATCCGGATTCTTCAATGATAATAGAGAACTAGTTTATCGTACTGCTGCGGCCTTCGTATAAATGCCCAAAATAACCTGAAACCAATGAAAACCGATCAAGTTTTTCACAACCAATTATATTTCTACGCTCTCCAGGCTTGTGTTGAGATTCAACGCGCGTTATTCCTGAAGGGGCTGCATCAGGAAGTACGACTATATCGCAAAGCCGTAAACCAACATGCTTCTCCAAATCGTCATGCAATGCTTCCGATATTACGACTGTTTTAACCTTTTTATTCTTCAATAGAATCGACTGAAAAACTTTCCGAAAGCCATACTCCAAATGATGCGTTTCGAATATTATATTTTTCATTTTTATCCATTGGAGAAAAAAAACAGCGTATAAGTTCCTGGAAATCAAAAGATTATCTTTGAAACTGAAACGCATTAAGGAGCATACAATGTCAACAAATGACTTAAACGCAATACGCGCATTGATCCCCGGGGTTATTTCGTTGCAAACAACCGGCTTGCAGGTCACATGTTTCAAGTCCACGCCATAAAAATTTTCAAGGACATGTTTTGAAAAAGGAGAAAATGCCTGATTATGGGCATAGTAAAGATCAACTCTGTACCCCAAATTAGAAAAGGCCTCGCACATCCTCGCTACATGAATTGAATTCGCACTTTTAGAAGGCATCAAAGAGGGTGATATGTATATTATACGCATAATAAATTTACTAACTAATTTACTTAGAGTGAAAACCAATCCCAGGAAATTGAATGAAACCCCAGGGAAACAATGGGGTTTTATTTAAAGTACAATCTATCCTTGCAATCGTCAGCATACGGAACCATGAGTCCCATAAATTAGATTCGTACCAGTTACGGGAATACCTGCTCCAATGAGTGTGAACCCGATTGTTCACGGGCCTTTGTAGCGTTATGAAAGATCTTAATGCTTCATACACTGCTCTTTTACCCTTAAGCTTAGCAAGTTTCTTAAGATTATGATATAAAAGAGTCTTTGACCTGGGTCTTACATAATGATTTTCTGCAAATCCACCATCAGCATTCTGCTCACCAAGAAGCGTAGTGCTTGTTAACAACAAGTGAAGCTTGATGCTGTCATTGAGTTTGGAAAAACCACCTGTAATTATACTGATGGCATCATAATCATAGCATCCACCACCACCATAATAAGGTGCATAGTGCCCCTTATCGTCTGACAACGCCAACACACCTTGAGCTGCTATCCTTGATTTCGGGTTATCGATATTCAGATATTCTAAAATTTCATATTGGTGGAATCCATTCTGAAATTGGAGATAAGACATATCTTTACAATTCCCCCAAAACCCGTTGGGATTCATGTTTTGAATATGTAGATCGACCCACTGATCTATGAGTACCTGCGTATTTATACCGAGATAATCCCGACTATAGATATAAAGAATAGCCATAAACATGGCCATATTACCACTTTGAGGCCTTCCGTCAAAAGCCCCTATTGATGTCAGGTAATTCTTGACGTCACGGCGCATCAGCAACCGAACCAACTCTTCCAATCGGTTATCGTTAAGCCTATCAATGATCCAAAGGGAACTCAGTGTAAAAGTGAGCAGTTGCAAAAATGGCTTGTCATATACCAGCTCGTAGTATCTCTCTCTCGCCTTTTTATATTTGAAGAGGTTATTGATCAACACCTCGGACAACACATCATTATTTGATTCAAATGACTTAAGGTCACGCAGCAAGTGAAGACCAAAGATAGCAAAGCACAGAGCAAAGGGCGTTGTTTCAGAGTTGAGTGTGAACCGAAATTGTGCTTCTCCGGTTTTGCACGCGTGTATGTACGATGAGTAACCCTGTTGGGCATTCGCCAACTTTATTCCATTTATGTTCTTCAACTTCTCTGCTCACATGTGATTAAGGTTTTAATTAATAATTTAGACTCTTCGAATCATCTATCACTTCTGATCATAATGACAATCATAAAATTTGGCACTTGGGCATATTTAGCAATATCCTAAAACGCTATCTTCAGTTAAAGAATCCCTGACACATCTCTTCTGTGCAGCCTCTCGGAATAATGTTTTTTCGAATCCGATTACCCTATCGGCTATAATTAGGCCCAGAATAAAGGCAAAGTTTATGAAATGGAAAAAACCGGAAAAAATGAGTTCAATGAACATCCCGAAAGAACAGGAGTAGACGATTAGCATCATAGATAAACGCTTGAGTTCATTACCCATTCCACTTGCCATAGCCTGCATTAAAAACAGTATGACCAAAATCACAAAAACAAAAAATGAACATAGAAATATGATTCCATAATTAACCATAAAACTGAGGTAGGTATTGAAACACGCTATACCATTCATTGCCAAAGCGTTATAGCCATGCCCAAAAAGGGAGTTAACAATAGATCCATTCTCAAAAAAGTCGATCGTATTCATCCAAAACCGTATTCGGTCCCAGGCATTGGGATCATTTAACCTGAACTTTATATTCATGAAACCCACAATTTCATCAAAAAAAGCAAAAGTTAAAACCGAAAGGATGCCCGATAAAAGAAAAAAAATCAAAATGCACATTTGAAGATGTGATTTTTTAATTTTCAGTTTTAAGGAACAAGCAAGGCTAGCACAAAGCGCTAACACACCACTCCTGCTTCCAGAGTAAACCAGAAAGCCAAACAAAATTACACCTGTAAAAACATAACGTTTCTGTTTATAGACTGAGTAGAGATATATCGAAAACAAGACGCCCAACCCCATCAATGCCCCGAAGTGGGTTGGATCACCTACAAACCCGTGTATTCGACCGTAAGATACTGATTGCGCGACCAGAACTGGCCCAATGTTTATATTAACCCCAAAATACAAAACTGCAATGCCTATGAAAACAGACATCGCAGCAACCATTATAACCACTTTCGAGACCAGCACAGTTAATCGTTTCAGGTTATTGGTATCTTTTGCAAGATAGTATACACTAAGAGCAATTATTAATATATCAACTGACGAACCAATAATATTGTCTTTTATTGCTCTCATAGGCCCACCGATAGTACTCAGCAGAATATAGGCATAAAAAAAGAGAAGGATTGTAAGAATCCATGATACTAACGGTGATTTAAATTTTGTATTGAGAAGAAGCGATTTTAGGAAAAGGCCACCTCCTATACCCATCATCATAAATATACCAGGATAGTGCAAAGGCCTGAGCGCTTGTTGTCCATTAACTTTAAACTGAAACGAAAGACAAAAAAAGAGAAAAATCAATCCTGTGAAGACAATTATCTTTTCGCAAAATCGCTTATTTATTATCATATAATTTGCTTATCGAATCAAATGTGTATATTTTGTTGTCGGGAAAACACCCCTCCAAAAAACGGAATAGAAAACTAAAAATAAGCTATGAACATATAGATTTAAAAATATCCATATAATTACGAGATGCTCGATCTATTGAGTAATAATTTCGAGAAACATTCACATTGTCCACATAGTGATTATAATTCGATCTTGCCTGGTGGATTGTTTTTGAAATATTTTCAATATCAACAGGAAAACCGTTTGTTTTGACAATTTCCTGGCTGCTTCCCTCATTGGGATTATAAATTACAGGTAAGCCGGATAAAATTGCTTCAAATATAACATTCGGACAGGCATCTTTAATTGCAGTATGGACGAAATAATGAGTTCCAGAATATATTTTTGCCATCTCCGAACTGTCCAACAATCCTTTTGTTATTACTTTTTTTTTATCTTTGTTCTTAGGCCACCTGCCAAGGTGAACCATTTCCACACCTTGATGCTCGGATATTTTTGCAATCCAATCGTGTTTCTTGATATCGTTATCAGTTGCAGTGGCTGAAACGAGCCTTATTGTACCGTCTCCTAAAGGGGGGCGAGGTTCAGAATTAAAAAATCTTTCATCAGCGCCATTATGAATAACGACATCTTGATGATTTTTATAACCGTATTTCTTAAAAAAACTGCGTTGATACTCGCTTTGAAAAATTACAAAGTCAGCCATATTGGCAAGTTTCAAAGTCTTTCGATCGTCCATACAGGCATATATATAACTGCGGGGACCAAGCTTGTGTGCATGTCGCTTTAAGTTGACAAGCCTCACCACTATTTTCAAATCAATCCCCTTCTTTCTCTTCTCCTCCCTGAGTTTTAAAACCTTTTCCAAGGGAATTCTCTTGCTGCCGTTAAGGGGCCCCATTCCGAGATCGTTCATGAAAAGTATGTCATAATCATCTTGTATATCATCAGCAATGGCAAAATCATCGCTGATGGATAGGGCCTTATGCAACGTTTTAATAAAATTATTCGCCCCCCCCCAAGGTGAATCAATGTGCTTGTAGTTGAAATATATCTTTATTTTATTGTTGGCTACCATAAAGACCCCTGATAAATACAAACAAAAATGACCTAATATTATACTTTGATGATACTAAAGATTCTGCATTTCACACATCCGTGAAAACTTTGAATCATTATTCGTTTTTAGTTGACTGTATGTCCCTTCTTCAACCACATACCCATTGTCTATAACATATATGTAGTCACAGTTTCTTATCGTGGACAATCTATGGGCGATGGTTATTATTGTAATTGTTCCTTTTAGGGATTCTATGCTTTTTTGTATATATTTTTCTGACTCAGTATCTAAAGCACTTGTCGCTTCGTCCAATATCAAAATCTCGGGCTTAGTATACAGTTCACGGGCAAATGAGAGTCTTTGCTTTTGCCCACCCGAAACTTTAACTCCACGGTCCCCTACATTGGTCAAAAACTTGTTTGGCATAGCACGTATAAATTCGTCACAGTTTGCCATTTTCGTTACATCGGATACTTTGCTCTCGACTTCTACCGGGCTTAACTCTGTTTCCCAGAAGCTTATATTATTTAGAATGTTATCATCAAACAAGTAGCTATCCTGAGTCACATAACCAATAAGGTCCCTGTATTTGACTGTATCCATATCTGTCAAAGGAACACCGTCTATGCAGATATTACCTTTTGAACTTCGAAATACGGCGTAATTAAATCGACGATCGTGGATTTACCTGCACCAGAAGCCCCAACGATTCCAACCATCGCATTTTTCTTAATGTTCATCGTCAGGTCATTAATGACAGGCGTGCCTTTCTTGTATGCAAAAGAAACATTGTTGAAAGCAATACCGGATATATAATCAGCATCCTTGCTTTTTCCGGTCACCTCAACATTTTCTCTTGAGATTTCTGTAATACAATTATGCAAAACTTGCGGCCCAGCAGAGGTCCCCAAAAAACGCTGCCAGCTCAGCTGGAATGCCAGGATTGACTGTAGTATTTTACCGACAAAAAGCGTTGAAATAACAACTCCACCGACCGAACTGTGCCCACCGACTAACTGGTAATAGACGATCACCACAACAACCATTACCACTAAGGGCTCTTTGATAGATTTTAGCACCGAAGCAATGATACCGAACTTCAGTTGGATCATCGCAACAGTTTTTATGGTATCATTGATCTTGTCCCTGAGTTTAAAGATTTTATTTGTAGCAACCAAATACTTAAACGCTGATAGTTTTTGAATAACCAAGTTGTTCAAGGTTGCATTTTCCTGGACAGCTCGGTACGAGTATTTTAAGGACAACTTCGACAGGATCTTAAACAAGAGTAAAATAAACGCGCCTGATGAAATAGCGATAATCGTGAAACTCTGGTTTATATAAAACGAAGCGATACAGAGGATCAGGGCCTGAACCACCCCCCCCAACATTTCTGTATAATGTGAAAAGCAAGATATGGTTTTTCGTATTTCTGTCGTCGCAAGATTAGAGTAATAGCCTAAGTTATTTTGAATATAATAACCGTAGGCCATCCCGGAAAAAGACGAATTTAAAGTTTCCCTCAAGTCTTTTTCGAAAACGTATAAAATAAAATATCGGGAAACACATGTAAAAAAATAGAGAATCGCTTTACAGCCATATACAAGACCGATAACGATCAAAACATTTTTCAGATTAATATCCAGCCCAACATATACCAATATGCTGTTAAACAGTTCTGTAACTTTATCCCCAGTTGACGCAGTTCCGGTATCCAGTTGCTGTATAAGCGGAAAAAACAGGGAGACGCCCACAACATCCAATATGGAGGTCAGAACATTTAAGCCTACAAAGTACAGAATCTTGCACCCTACATAGTTATAAAAGAGAAGATAATATTGAACTAATCGTTTATAAAAATGGATGTGCTTGCTATGATCTTGCAAATTAATGATGTGACACCTACTCTCTACGCTTCAAGCAGCGGATATGAAACGAACTTTCAAAGGTAATTAAAGCATTGAGACAAATTGGCCCATAAGCTAAGCAACTAAATATCAATCACTGCTCACTTATCCACATGGTTTCAATTACAGAATGAAAGATGGCCTCATGCGCTACTTCAACCTGGCCATAGTACTCGCATGGAGTATAGAAAGAAATATCTGCAGGATAATTCCACAGTTTATTTGACTGTAACGTGCAATACAAGTGACAATACATGTTTTTCACATGCAAGCTTAGCACAATTTAAAATATTTTCTGAATTACCAGAACTCGAAATAGCGATAATCAAATCACCACTTTTTGCAAGCGTTTCTAATGGCCGAGAATAAACATTACTGTACGTAAAATCATTTGCCATACAAGTTATCATTGCCGAGTCGCTCAAAGTCATGGACCTTATACTCAATTTATTCATCATGTCCTGTGAAAGATGTGAGCACATTGCAGAGCTACCGCCATTCCCTACCCACCATACAGCCTTACCGTTATCACGAACAGTTCGAAAAATGTCTGCAAGATGCTTAAACGACGCCTCTAACGAAGTTTCTACGCCGCTAATTTTCGAATTGGTATTGTCAATTGCGGCAGAAAGCTCACGCAACCACTGTGATGGATTCATGCTTGAAGACTCCTAATTAATTTCCATTTCATCTGTGTCTTTCGACACAGCAAAACAGTTCAGTTTAAATCGATTGTAAAATCTATGAGCAGAAAAATGATGTGGTACGGTTTTAAAAAGCACCAAAACAATGTCGTAGACTGAACCAAAATCAACAATAGCTGTTGCCAATTCCTCTGAATAACGCTCACAACATAAAATCACAGGGGATTTACTTGACAATGGTTTATTTTGAACATTTTCATCAGCATAAATGATTTCGGCCTGATAAAAAGCGGCTAAAGCATTAAGCAGGTCAGTCGAGATATGCAGCCCATCAGCATTAAGCTTTCTAAACCAGGATTTATTTTCAGTATGACAACTAACTTCATAGTCAAACTCATTCTGAGCCAGAAGAAGATGATGGATATTGCCAATATCCCTTAAGTACATATCGTTAAGGTAAGAATGTATCCTATTGACATATCTCGGCAGCACCTCAGTACTGAAATCCACTTGCTGTTTACTTAAACCTTCAATAAAGTCAATCACTGTAGGCTCAACAATATATACTGCAGCGTTTGCCAAATTGCCGTGGGGTTCACTGGACTTTTCGAAAAAATCTGTAACGATATTTTGGGCGTTTAGTTTAACAATTCCGCACGACTCGGGGTGATCCGTATGAAACGTCATCATGCTGATTTCTGTACCAGAAGGACGCTTCTCGTGTGAAGCCATGAAACCTCTCAGATCACAGTAACACAAATTATCAGCGTGAATGAGGAGGATAGGCTCATCATGGCAAAAGTCCCGATTTGCAAGAAGGGTTCCACCTGTGCCCAGCAGTTCGTGCTCATACACTGTGGTAATATTCAAGTCTGACGGATAGTCTTGAACAAACTCTGCAACCTGATCATGAAAGTAATGCAGGTTGATTAATACCTCATCAACACCCGAGCTTTTTAGAAGTGATATCCAATAATCGAGAAGGGGCCTACCATTGATAGGCGCAAGGCACTTCGGAATATGATCCGTCAACGGCCTTAACCTGGTCCCGAAACCAGATGCCAATAGAATTGCTTTCACTTACCTATTAATCCTTCATCAAAACTTAATTTGGCCGAGGAGATCGTTTTGACTCAATGGAACGTTACCGAGCCGCCCAACCTGACACGCAGCCGCAACAGAGCCAAGATATGCGCATTGCCATATATCACAACCGAGAGCCATTGCCAAAGAAGAACAGGTCAGCAAAGAGTCTCCGGCACCTGCTGGATCTCTCGGGCTGAGGTTGAGTGCAGGAATGCGATCAGTGACATAAGGAGTACTTGAGTTTTCATTCGTGTGGATTAAAACCCCTTCGGCCCCCAAAGTAACCAAAACACTATCTGATTGTGTTTTTTGCCTCAGCGCTTCGGTCATTATCACGAGACCTTCTTCATAATTCTTGGTTGCAATTCGTGCTTCTCGCTCGGTAGGGGTTATAAAAGCCATGTTTTTAAATCGAGACACATCACCGACCTGGGAGGAACACTGGCTGTCAGCTACCATCGGGATATCATTTTCCATGCAAAGATTGGACAGATAGTTCACTATCTCCTGGGGCAAACACCCGTAGTTAAAATCAGAAAAGATAACCAGATCCATATTTTCAATAACCGATCTGAGCTTTTCTTTTATCTTTTCTTGAATGTCTTTTCCTACTGACCGCTGGATCAAATGGTTGACTCGCAACAGAGTCTTATCATGAGCCCTGAACCTCTGTTTAAGGGTTGTCGGCCTGCTTTCATCTTCGAAAAGAATGCTTTCAACCCCATAGTCCTGAAGAGATCTTTTTACATAGTCCCCTTGCTCATCTTTACCAACCACCGTCACGTATGTCACCCGTGCCCCCAAGCCCTTTGCATGAGCTGCAACAATACCAGCTCCTCCTAAGAAGAGCTGATTCATAACGGGAGTTACAACAATTGTAGGGTCTTCTTGGGACATCCCCAAAGGATCACACGATATATACTCATCAACGATAACATCTCCTATGACACAGACCTTCAACTGACTCATTTGACGAACAGTTTGACATAGACTTATGGAAGATATTTTATGTCTCTGAATAAAATCATGGGGCGTGATAATACCTGCTACAGATGGATTTTTAATTTGAGACCTCAACAAATCCAAGGACGAAAATGTCACTTCTCCCGAAGAAAAAATTAACTTCCCGCCATAACTCTGGAGCACCTCGAGTTCTTCGTTGTATTTGTCCTCAAACTCCTTCCCTTTAACCACGACATCCGGTTTCGATTTTTTGATGTAATCAATTGGATGTTCATTGAGACAAACAGCCTCATCAACAAAACTAACGGAAGATACTGATTCATATCTCAAATCAGCAGGCAAAAAGGCTTCGTTATCTTCTTGAGCGTTCACACCCACAACAAGATAATCCCCACATTGGGATGCAAACTTCAACAGGCGCAGTTGGTTTCGGGATGCGGATGAGTTAAAGTTTCCAGAAACAAAGACAACCTTTTGTTGCTTGTTAAGATCGCGCTTAAAGCTCTGCACACGTGGTGGATTGAATTTATCCATCATTATTCCCAAGGTATTTAAACCAATCTTTCGTCTGTTCTCCGATACTTTCGGGGTCCCACACGGGTGCCTCTCGCCAGTAATCTATATTATCTAAAAGTTTCTGAACACCATCTTCGATTTTTACCGTTGGATTCCACCCCAGTTCGCTTTGGATTTTCGAAATATCAGCAAAGGTGCAGTCGGGCTCACCGGGACGCTTGGGTATATAGACTTTTTCTCCGCCAAGAAGCTCCACAATCCTATTTACAGAAATGGTTTCACCGCTTCCAACATTATAGACTGTATTGGTTTTTTCGCTCTTAGCTGCAGCAATCATCGCATCCGCAACATCTGTAACGTATGTAAAATCACGTGTCTGCTCGCCATCACCAACAACAGTGTAAGGTTTCCCAGCAAGCTTTTGAGCTAAAAAGACCCCAAATACAGCGCCATACGTACCCGATGTTCGTGAACGGGTCCCATACACATTGAAAAACCTCAAAGATACTGCATCAATACCGTATACTTTACTCCAATGTAGAACAATCTCTTCTCCTAACAGCTTGGTAAGGGCGTAGGGGTATTGGGGACTTATGCTTTCCGTTTCAGGGGTTACTCGTGTTTTTGGTATCCCATAGCAAGATGATGAAGCAGAATAAACTACCTTTTTAACGTTATGCTGACGACAGGACTGCATGACATTAAACGTTCCATTTACATTGGACATATAATAATCATGGGGATTCTGAATTGACGGAACAATATCAGCCAAAGCTGCCAAATGGAACACCCAATCAACATCACTGAAAACATTTTGCCAATCCCCAGCTATAGATAGGTCACATTTGATAAAATTGATTTTATCATTAATATGACTAATGTTACCTAATCTTCCAGTGCTGAGATTATCCAGAACAGTAACTTGATGTCCTTCAGCAACCAACAGATCAACTAAATGACTTCCAATAAACCCACAGCCACCAGTTACAATCGACTTCATACTCCTCCAAAATATAATCAATTTATATAACAGTAAATTTTGATTTAACGACAAGACAGATATCTGAAATTTATTCATTTACACAAGAAGCAAATAATACCAAATCTCATCATAATTACTATCGTTGATTCTTAATAATAACAGCACTTCCAACTTTGTCACACAGTGGAACAGGTATGACTCCCATCGTTTTAAAGTATTCGTCTACGGCCTTCTTAACACCACTATAGGCTGAATTATAGTCATGAACCAATAAAACACCTCCCGGAACAATATCGGGCCAAAACTTTTCGAGCCCAGATTTCATAGGAGAATATAAATCACAGTCTAAATGAACCAAACGCCATTTATGCCCGCTAAGGCCGGTATATGTCTCTGGAAAAAGACCTTTTTTTACCACCAAGCGATCATGGCAATTCTCACCTGATATTGTTTTGATAACCGATTCGATAGACGTATCAGAAAACTTTCCCTCTTGTAGATTCAAATTAGTTGTTTCCTGTTCAACTCTTAGGTCAAAAGACTGAAATCCTTCAAAGGTATCAAAGCAGTACAAAGTTGATTCACTATTCTTTCGATTAAACAGCAAACGTGCAGAAGCCCCCCTATATGTACCTAATTCTGCATAGTCCCCCTCTTTGCAGTTATTGGCAATATCACACAAGAGGTTAATCATTAACCATCTATTTCCATCACGTAACAATTTTTCACTATGATTATTAAATTCTTCCATATCACTCATAAAATCGGGATAATAGTTCAATACATAATTAAAATTTGGATTGTGTTGAACATAACAGTCATCTGGAAGTAGTCTTTCTGCAATATTCCTACGAACTTTATTCAACAAATCATATAATTTTCGCATTATGCTATCTCCATAAAAACATCATATAGTATTCAAGTCATTCACTATGAAATCAACAAAAAAAAAACTGTGCTTACAGTGAATTAGACACCAAAACAATTAATACCCAATAAAAGGATAATTAGAGTGAGGGTTATATTCTGGCTTAGTTGCTATAGAAATATTTTACTCTCATACCCAACTAAAAACCAAATTGAATTATTTAAATATTCGCAAGTTCATCTTTTAGCTTGTTTAAAACAAATATTGGCGGGCAATTCAGAGTATAAGTAACTAAAATATTTTTTTGAGTAAATAGACCTCTGAATTTTTTTTGTATACACAGTTCATCGTTTGTATACTTCTTTTCTTTATTCAATATTAAAACAGTTTCTTTGGTTGCTTCATATATTTCTTCAGAATCATTAGGTAGCACATGAATATCTTTTCTTTTATAGTTTATGCCCAATACTAAATCATGATGGGTCTTATAAATGTAACTCATCGAAGAATTCGCTTGTGATCTTGCTCGATTTTGTTTATTTTTAAAACTATATTGCTTGGATTCAAAGCACCCTGCCAATATGGCATAACATCGCAAAGAACTACAGGTATCCCGCAGGCTTCTGCCAAATGATATGGTCCAGAATGCTGATTAATAAAAATAGCTGACCGCATAATCAAATATAGATTCAGCAATTTTGGATCAACATCGACATCAGAAAGTGAATAGTAGCCATGAATGGCTTCAAAATGTGAATGTTGGATTTCACCGGTTCCTACCACATGATATCCACTAACAGTTAAAAATTTAACGGTGCTAACATAATTTCCCTGTGGTCCTGAGCTTCTGATGTAATCATCAAACCGTCCCCCCTTTCCTTTTCCTCTGAGAAGCATTGTAACAAACGGTTTACTCAAGAAGTTTGGGTATACAGCTTTAATCTTTAACTCGACTTCGCTTATCAGGAAATCTGGAAGCTTTGGAGATTCACCGAGCCCCAACCTAACAACCCTAGCATATCCTGTATAGTCTTTATAATCTGTTATTAGTGAGTTATCTTCATAACCGCACTGCAGGTTACCACCAGAAATGGAAAGTTGTTTAAACAATGACTCCCAAAGGACAACAAAATGTTTATTGGAAAAAGCACTAATCGAAATTAGCAAAAATTTTAGTATACGAAACTGAATATTGGTATTTTTTACCCCACTGAATTGAAATACATCCATATTGTGTTCAAAACATAACGGAAGATATGGGTTTGAACGTGGACTCTGGATGTATACAACAGAAACTCGATGAGGATAGTAAAGCCTGGATGCGTAATCAAACCCCACGATTTGATGACCAAAGCTATTTCGGAAAAAGGGATATATTATTTCATTATCAAAAATTTCATTTTTATGCTTTTTTAGAAAATGGATAATCTGATAAAGCGTGATAAAATGTAATAAAAGACTTCTAATTTTATTATAAATAAGACTCAAGCCAAAGTCGCCTTTTCAAAACAATTAATAATAAATCGAATCACAGCAAATTCAATTCACTTTTGAAAAACAGGGGATCTTCTTATTCTCTATCATCCATCTTTTCAACCACTTAAGATACCCCCAATAATCTTTCGTAAACCAATAGGGCTTCAAAGCTCGCCATCCCCACGTTTGACAGAACTTTTCGTGAGTTGGTATCGCTGATACTCTAGCTTCGCTAAGCAACCCGACCTGTTGAACTGTTAATGGCTTAAGGAAATATTTGTTTACAGGGCTTCTTTCCGAACTCTCCTTATTATATCTGACAACCATGGGCCAGGGAACCCAAGCCATCACAGGTGATGAAGTCGTATAAAATTTGTAGCCCTTATTTTTCCAAAACAAGCTATTCTTGCTTTCATGACTTACATCGGAGAAGCTAAACCCATGCTTCTTGATCAAACCGACTGGCATTATCCCTATGTCAGTTAATGCGTAAGGCCTTAGATGCCAGCACTCCGTTTCTTCATACGCGATAAATCGTACAGATGCCGATGGAAATACTATGCCTTTTTGAAATATGCTCCCAACCATTGCCGCATCAGAATGGTATTCAAATATCTTTTCAACTCGCTCTATAAAAGAATGATCTTTCCACATAAACTGAGTATCATCCTGAATAAAAAATATATGACTATAGCCTCTGTCATGTGCATATTCAACGGCTGCATCCATATTAAAGTATACACCGCCATGCAATTCTTTTAAGCGATTAGACCTGTATAGTACCTTCGTATTTTCATTGCCTTCTAATGTTTGTAAATACTCCAAGAGCCTTTTGTCTGAACTTCCATCATCAACAACAAGAAGATCTGCTTCCGGCCCGAATTCTTTAATTGATTCAATACAATTTTTCGTCAGATAATATCTGTTGTATGTAAAGACAGCATACAATAATTTCATACAACGCCCCCTCAAACCGCAGTAATTATCGCCATTAGCTTATTTAAAACAACACGTGAGGTGTACTCTATAGAATCATGTGTATTGCCTGCAATATGTGGTGTTAGAAACAACTTATCCTTTGTATGAGGTTTCAACGCCATGTCCCACTTATGATCTGCATCATAGTTGATAAAATCCATGGCAGCACCGGATATCAAATCGTTATCTAGGGCATAAATCAAAGCACTCTTTGAGATAATCTGCGGTCTTGACGTGTTGATAATATAAGGTTTGTTCTTCATCATTTCAAAGCAATTCTGATCAATGAAATCAATAGTTTCGGGCCTAAGCGGCAGATGAATCGATATAATATCCGAGGTCTTCAGGATTTCTTCCTTCTCACTGGAAGTCCCTTCACGATCAAAGCCTACCCATTCCATATCCAGGGCTTCGGCATATTTGGCCATTTTTTTGCCCAAGCGTCCCATTCCGAATATCCCAATGCGCTTTCCACGCAATTGAACACCCCTGTAGAGCTGGCGGTCATCCACGCAGTCATGATCGATGAAAGGAATTTTCCGCACCAACCCCAGAAGCAGGGCTAAACTGAATTCTGCAGTCGCAGAAACAGCCTCTATTTCCCGCGGGTCCAGATTGACAACTTCGATGTCACGTGATGTTTTTATATGATCTGTACCGGTGGTGCTGGAAACAATATATCGCACGTTTAAAAAGGAGTGTAAAAATCGGTCATCGATTACATCCTTCAAACCGACGAATACAGCATCGACCTCTGCCCCACCCCCATTCAATGTATCTGGGTAATAGACATGCTTTATTTCAGGATATTGACTGAAATCAACATGCTGATAGAGATCAGGTTCGTTTACATAAATAATGATTGAATTTAGTTTCATAATAAAACTCAATAAATATCGTCGAATTTCAAAACGCGGTTTGCATTTATTCTTTTTTTGAGACGCTTTCCGATACAATCTTGTAATCTACTTGCTGGAATGCCAGTCCCGGGTTTTTTTGTGGTCAGCATATCACTCAAGAGAATGGTACCCGCATCCATGTCCCACCTGAGCGCGACACTTTTATTGAAAAGCGATTTCATATGTTTAAAATCATGATAGAGATCGTTTTTCTCTACAGGATTTTGGTGCATTTCATAAAAAGCATCTCGGGACTCTATCAGGAATTCCAGCTGATCGAACGTTAGCGAGACCGGTGCATCTGGGCCAAACATCGCTTTATCAAAGGTAACGTGAACCTCAACCAAACTGGCACTCTGCGCAATTGCCGCCAAAGAAGGAAACAGAGTACCCGAATGATCGGAAAGGCCTACCGCGACACCGTAACGGGCTTTCATTTCTGAAAGGACATTAAGCCCAACTTCGCTGAGCTTTGATGGATATTTGCTAGTGCATTGAAACAAAGCATAATCGATATGTGCAGCCTTCAACAACTCTACAGATGCATCCACTTCCTCCCAATTACTCATCCCGGTACTGAGTAAAATGGGTTTCTTGGTATCGATCATTGCATTCAAAAGTTGCGGGTTGTTGATTTCACCCGAGCCAACCTTCCACGCAGGGATCCCGATTTCGTCCAGCATTTTGACTGCCTCGACAGAAAACGCTGAACTCAGAAAAACGATCCCGGAATCCTTCGCATGCTGGTAAAGACCAGCCCACTGCTCTGGGGTGAACTCCATACGTTTCCAGTAGTCATAGCGGGACTTGTCTTCGTATGAAAATCTAACCCGGAATTCTTCATCCACCGTGCTTTCGGCATCAGCGATATGAGTCTGAAACTTAATGGCGTCAGCACCAACTTCGGACGCACGGTCAATAAAACTGTGCGCAATACCAAGAGAACCTTCATGAGCCTGGGCAACTTCGGCGATAACGAATGAAGGATAATCCCCCCCGATTGACCTGTCTTCAATTTTTAGTTGACCAGTGATTCTCACTTTTCTCCGCCTTTAGTGCATCCGAATAACACAGGATCTGATCAGAAATGCGCTTTGCGCATCCGGGTTTGTGATATATGTTCGCTTTCGAATATTTGGTTTCCAGCGATATTCTGACTGCAGAAACTATCTCATCGTAATCACATAACACATCGATAACATTGTGATTGCGTTCTCTTCCGTACTGACGGTCCCCGATATTAACAACAGGAACACCGAAAGAGGCTGCCTCCCGTATTCCGGCACTGGAATTTCCTATCATACAGGAGCAATGAGCCATTAAATGTGAAAAACCCTCCAGCGGCATATGGCGGATACTGTAAAAGTGAGGGTTCGCCTTGTGCCTTGACATCCCTTCTATTATTTTTGAGTTATTTGCATCAATGTTTGGATAAAACACGAATGCTTTCTTCCCGAATGATTCCACAGCAGTTAATATCGTATCCATATCGATATCCCTGGCATTGGTTGTGTCTGGGTGGGCCATTACGAGAAAATAGTCCTCATTGGAGTTTATCTCGATTTTTCGCTTAAATTTTTTCTTAAGCCTTCCGGCATCAAGAGATTCGCCTACATCAAGCGAACTGATATATTCTACGGCAGGGCATCCATAATTAAATACGGTGGATTCATTGCAGCCAAAATTAATCAATCTTTCCTTACTTGCTTCTGTAGAAACAAAATGCAGATTGGATCCAATGGTGATTAAATTTCTGACCTTGTCATCAATCGTTCCTGTTACTTCTCCGCCTTGCACATGTGCAATGGGTATATTCATCATCATGGCAGCCAGAGCAGGCGATAAGGTGTCAAACCTATCCCCTACAATTAATAACATATCCGGCTTATACCTCTCAAAATAGCTTGAGTGTTTGATCATGGAAAGTCCAACAGTGTTGACCATTGCTTCATGACTATCATTCATCATCAAACAATCGAGGGTCACATCAACTTGAAATCCGTCTGCCTCCAGATCTTTATATGCGGCACCGTACTTTTCGAGAAGAATAGATGAACTGGCAATAATCTTTATACAAACATTGCTGTGCTTAGAGAGCTCCAACAGGATGAGTTTAAGCTTTGAATAATTTGTGCGATTGGTAATTATTACTGCTATTTTATGCGTACTATCCATGCAATCTCACTTTTTTATAACAGAACTCGGCAAATTCAAAATCCAACTCCTCATCAACATCTACGGATTCGGCTTCCGGAATCTGAATAAGATGCGGATCATTCGGTGTGAATGTCCAATGATATCCTTCATTTTTTAAAACATCGCGGTTCACAATATGGAACGCATGTGCTGCTTTAAAAAACTGCTTGCCTTTATTCGTCGTTAAATTTCGGGGGTCATCATTTGTAACAGCATTACCCGCATCATCAAAAATCCAGTCGCGTGTAGGAATACTCGAGGTATATGATGGAAAATCGGTTTCTTGAAAATAGTCATAAGCTCGTTTAACGGTTTCAACGTTAAGCAAGGGCAAACACGGATTAAATACAAAAATATATTTTGTGGGAATCTTCAGATAATGCGCAAAAGTTATATTTTGCGGGTTGACTCCAGGTCTCACAGACTCGGGCTTTCGTTCTAAAATTTCGACATTGTCATACCCTTCAGCAAGCCTCATTAATTCGGGCTCAGCTACGGCCAAATACCTGTTCTGGAAAAAATCCATTGTGTTCAACTTTTCCAAAGCAATTTTTATCAGGCTTTCACCTGCAAACGGGCGTGTCAGTTTATTTTTTACCCGACTTGATCCTAAACGTGCATTTATCACAACGGATACTGGCTTCATCTTTATCCCACTTTATTAAATAAGTTTCTATTGATCTGCAATTAAGCTTTTGATTTCAAACAGAAGGTCTCGATTACGAGATTCTTCATCGATTATATCAAACAAATCCCTGTCAAAATCCAAATGCCCCTTACAATAAGGAACCCCAAAAAAACTCAAATTCAAATGCAACAGTGACGTAGGGGGCCGTTTATTATACAGGTTTTTTTCCGTGTAAAGGTCCTGAAGGGATATGTCTATACAGTTGTAATATGGAAGTTTCAGTTAGAGTAGACCCATATGGTATTGCTGAGCCCCCCAATAATCCCTTTATTTATCCCCGGCAAAAAAGCTTCCAATGCATAATGGGAATCAGGTGTTTTTCTCATCATAGGAACAACACGTTTCATGATGTCATCGAACAGATACCCTGAATAAACCTTTCCAAAAAAACTGGTTACCTTATCTGATGAGCTCTCAGCTAGCCACCTCAGAAGCTTTTTGCCGATAAAAGGCAAAAGCCTGAATACCTTTGACAAGAAACGGTATGGAGGTGTTGAAAAATATTCTACTTCTGATGCGTTGTGAGTTTTGTATGCAATCACATCTGTTTTTGGAATTTCATCAAGGAGGGAAGATGCTGTTTCCAAAAAATGCCACTTATCTTTTTCATGGGGAAAGCTGTACGGCGTCGGCATTGCAAACAAATAATCGGCACGAAATTCTTGAAATACTGGATATTTAAAAAAAGGCAGGCCAACTAGACAATAGTTGTGATAGGAGTCTCTTTTCTCTAATAAAAAATTAAAAAATTCTTTATGAATAACAAAAACTTTCTGAATATTAAGGATAGAAATAAAATCGTCATGAAGACCAGCCCAAGCAAGATTACACATCCCCACACGCTTTGAGTCTCCAACCTGTTCCTGAATTAACCTGTAAGCATCCTCAGTATAATGCTCCTGAGGTATCAAAAAGAGTTCTGATGAATAGTCTCCTTCAGGGACAACCTCAGCTCCCAAGGAAACACACCTTTTGATGAAGTCTTTTTGGGCTGAAATCTGCTTGTTTCTACCTTCCTCAAATAAAGGTATAGGCAACAAGCCAATGCGAAATTCCTTAGATAAGTACCTAATGATACTAAAATAGGAGGTCAAACGCCTGAAGTATCCCAGCACCAAAACCAGATCATACGTTGTTTTCATTATATCATTTACTCTAAAAGAGCTACTTTGCAACTTAAGGCTTTACCATGTAACTTTTCAACACTCACCAAGTAAACTACGGATACCATAACTGCTTCGCAGCCTGTTAATTATTAATGCCAGGATCAGTTCCAATAAAAAAAGACAAATCGTAATAACTTAAATAAATCGCATGATTCATCTGCTGATCTGAAATATTGAGATGGTCAGCACGCCAACATCCAAACATCAAAAAGAACAGACTCTTTTTTCCCGTAAAAGAAATAATCCGCCATTAACCTTCTTTATTATTATCTTTTTGCTGGATATTCCTGTCGACTCATACTTACCAATAATTTTCTGCATACACTCTCTGTTCAGACCTTTCAGTTTGTTCTTAGATAATACAAAAGCATTATCCTTCAGCATATTATGATAAAATCCAGATAAATTGTATCGTATCCGACATTGCAATTGATACATCAATGAAAGGTCAGTTGATTTGACATCAGACACTTGGGCTGTCAGGTCTGTAACATGCTTTATCACATCCTGGGAGGTACCCGTTGAGTATGAAAAATAGTCATTAAGCAAGTCATTTGATTTTGCCGGCAATTTTTTCTTAAAATCACTATTTTTCAAAAATGTTACGACATCATCTTTTTTTCTTAACTTATGACTCAACTCAACAGGAACATAGGTAAATACTTCATTTCTGAGGAGCTTCGTGAATGCAGACAGAAGTTTTTCCCATCATAAACGCTTCGATTCCAGTAGTGCAATCAGGATGGATCATAACCTCTGCCCCCAAAATCCAAGGAACAACAGATCCGTAGTACACAACGTATACGTTAGACAAGTTCTTCAATTCTGAAGAATAGGCGTGAATATTTTCCTCTGGATGTGGCCTTACTACAATATTCAAATTGCTTTTTGCAGCCAATTCCTTAACCAAGGTGATATAATGCCAGATTTTTTCTTTGTCATACTTGATTACTTTTTCAATATTTTTTATTCTGTCTCCATAATTCAAGCGGACAAATTCGTCACCTCTAAGGTTGTTTCCAAATCCCATGTTTGTATTTATAAGAATGTAGTCCTGATAGGAACTCTTTAATTCATCAACTTCCTTTTGATACAGCCCATGAAATGAAGGCTTCAGCATTTCAAAACGCGGGTGGCCGGTGACAATAGCTTTTTCTGGAGCGAAAAAAGCACCGCTATTCTCAATCATCCGCTTCTGGCAATCCCCCCAAAAAAAAACCAGGTCACAATAGTCAAATACAGGTTTCGAATAACGAGAAAGTATGGTTGTACAGTTCTCATAATCGACACCACCTTCCTCATCGAGATTTATAATTAATCCATTTTGTGACTTAATTTTTCTATAAATCGATTCTGATTGACCTTCATGGTAACCTTTGTCAAAATAAACAACAGGGCTCAGTTTATCTATTAACTTAAATATTTCATTCTTTGACCCGATGTAGCATTGATAACCCAGAGCAGAAAACTGAGACGCAAGCATCAGCTTATATGGCAACTCTCTGGATGCTGTCTCAACGGGCATCAGAATTTTATAGTTCGCCATTTTTTTACACTCTCACCACTATTGCAATGCCAAAAAGGTGTTCAAAACGAAACTTACAGAGAATAGCGCGTCGCATTAAACAAATCAATATTCTCTCTTATCCAATCAACAGTCAGTTCCAAGCCCTTGCGAAACTCAATCCTACTTTCCCAAGCAGTCAATTGCATAATTTTTCTATTATCTGCAAGCAGCCTATTCACTTCACTTTTTTCTGGCCTCAAGCGCTCTTGATCGCAGACAATTGGAACCCTATTGCTTGTAATATCCATCAAAAAATTAGCTGTTTCTTCGATTGACCACTCTTTTCCACTGCCAATATTCACAACCATGCCTTCGCCTTCTTTACAAAGCGCCAAAGCAATCATACCTTCAGCGGTATCTGTCACATAGTTGAAATCCCTCGTCGGTGACAAAGCCCCCAGGGTAAGTTCACTGCAACCAGACACCAACTGGCTCGCGATTGTGGGTATTACGGCCCTGGCTGTCTGCCTGGGACCAAAGGTATTAAAAGGGCGGGCTGTTACGACAGGAAGGCCAAATGACATATAAAAACTTTCCGCCATCTTGTCTGCAGCAATTTTGCTGGCAGAATATGGGGACTGTCCTACGAGAGGATGCGACTCTCCAATGGGGACGACCTGGGCTGACCCGTACACCTCAGAGGTAGAAACATGTACAAGCCGAGTCAATGAATCAGACTCACGGCACGCTGAAAGCACATTCAATACACCGGTGACATTTGTATCCACATAGGTCCTCGGCGCATGATAGCTGTAAGGAATAGCTATAAGACTTGAAAGGTGAAAGACATAATCACACCCCGCAACGGTGTTTCGAACACGCTCGCAATCGCGTATATCTCCCGTAACAACCTCAATGGCACTTAAAAAGTCTGGCCTGATATCACTGAGCCAACCGATTTGATTCCATGAGTTATAATAAACGAAGGCTTTAACCGACGCGCCATATTGGACAAGCAACTCCACAAGATGGCTTCCGATAAAACCGTCCGCACCAGTGACCAATACTGATTTACCCTGTAATTCACTATGCATTCCCGAACTCCTCAATGTTTATTTCATTACGAACTCTTTTCAGATCCGATGGGGTTCCAATATCTGCCCAGTATTCATGAATCGGGAATACATTGACGCACTTCTCATTTCCAATGTAATCTTCAATTAGGTCTGTGATATCAAAAAAAGTGTTATAAGGTATGGCACTAATCACATCCGGCGACATAGCATATATTCCGGCATTGCACAAAAACCTTTGGGATGGCTTTTCCTCAAGCGCGACAATTCTTGGCCCATCGGAACGAATGACCCCGTAAGGTATCTGAATATTATGCTCGACAGAAGCAACCGTAATCAAACCTTCATACTCATTGTGAAATTTTAAAAGATTCCCAAATTGCGAATTGGTCAGGACATCCCCGTTCATAAGCAGGATTGGGCCATCAGGCTTGTTTTCGATCAGTGACAAGGCACCGGCAGTCCCAAGTTTTTTTGTTTCCCGAATATAGGTAATTGAAGCGCCCAGATGAGCCCCGTCTTTAAGATAGTCTTCAATCACGTGACTCAGGTAGTTCACAGATATATATTTGCGTAATTTTCGATTTTACGAGTCGTTTTACCTGTAACTCTATAAGTGGAACTTCACCAATCTGCACCATGGGCTTTGGGATTGTCTCTGTAAATGGCCTCAGCCGTCTCCCCTCTCCACCTGCCATTATTACTGCACAGGAGAAGCCAGACGCATCATCATTTTCCAAGCCACCTGAAAGTTCTGCAATATGTATCGTTTTGATATACCGGCCATTGTTTCCAACGACCGGGACAGCCTCAAGGTAATTCTCCTTGATTATTTTTTTATAATAAGATTTTGTTTGGTTCTCAGACGCTACAACTGGATTGGCATTCAAAGCGCATGTAACAGGGCTGCCCAGATCATACCCCGAGAGAAGAGCCCTGCGGATATCGCCGTCACTTATGGTTCCAACCACCTCCATCCTGTCGTTTGTTATGACCGCTATGGTTTTTCTCTTTTTTTCTATGACATCCACCGCATTCTTCAAAGTTGCCTGGATGCTTAGTTCACAATCAATCATTTAAACCATCCCTTGTCGGATTTTCCTTCCAGGGTCATTCCTTTTCTCAAAAGAGCTTGATTGATCTCAATTTCTGTAAGTACCTGTGCAATCTTTTGCCCCGCATTTCCAATACCATAAGGATTCTCACACATATTACATTTCTTTATAAAGTCATCGTCAGACAGACAGTGGTCGATAGTCTTAATCAATTGTTCCTTATCATACCCGACATCAACCACGTTTGCGGCACGCAACCGTCCCTTCTGCCTTGACCCAATGTTGACGGTAGGACAACCAAATGCCGGGGTTTCCTTGATGCCAGATGACGAGTTACCAACACATACAATACGTATACCCGCCTCGCGTGCTAAAGCAAGAACGCCATGGTAGTTGTATCGCCCCAAGGAACTGCGTATCTGAATATTTGGATATTCATTCAAATCGATTTTACTCAATTCTTCAATGCAGGCTCGCCCCCCAGCATCGTTATTGGGGTATGTTATTATTACCTGGCACCCTTGTAATGAAAGTTCTTTCAAGGCATCAATTGAAGGTATCAATTGATCGACTGCAGAATCAAACTCCGTCGTTACAGAGTGTTGGGTAAAAAGAAGAATCGGTTTTGCAAAATCAAGTCCGTAGGAAGCTGCCAGTTCCTCTTTTGAAGCATAGTTCCCATTGGATATCATGTCTATTGCTGGAAACCCAACAGTATTCACTCGCCATGATTCTTCGCCCATGGCCAATAACCTGTTACTAGCCTGATGGTTAGTCGTAAAATGGATATGCGAGAGTTTTGTCATTGCATGCCTCACTGAATCATCCAGCGCTCCACCTTCTGTAAGGTCTCCACCTTCTATATGAGCTGTGGGTATATTCATTTGAGTTGAAGCAATAACAGCTGCAAAACCTTCAAATCTATCAGCATAGACGACAAACACATCTGGCCTGATATCATTAAGAATTTCAGTAATAGAAAGAATACCTGAACCGATTGCCTTTGATGTTGCATAAAGCGTATCCTCTTCGAGATCGACTTTGGCCTCAGCATGAATAGTAAAGCCATCGCGTTCAATCTCTTTCAAGGTTTCACCAAAATTTTTGTCCAAGTGTGCTCCGGAAACAATCAAGCGATAATCCAAGTTCGGATGTTTATCAATAGCCTCGAGAATAGGATATTGCAGTCCATATTCTGCCCTGTTTCCAGTAAATACTGCAATTATTCTTTTTGAGCTCATTCTTATAACCTTAACTCATCAACTGGTTAATACCACGGTTTAGATCTATTTTTGACATCCACCCAAAATCATTTTGCGCTTTAGATACGTCAATGCTGATGCATGATATGGCATCCCGGCTTTCTGCCATAGACTTAATATCCCGATGCTTAGAAATTTTGGATAAACAGGCTATCTTTTCAGCTATATCCCTTACAGAAAAGAGCTGACCTGTTCCTATGTTATATATCCCTTTGGGCCGCCCCATCGCCATATCGGCCAAACCAACAGCAACATCCTCTACATGTATATAATCCCTCAGAGGAGTTTCATTTCTGACTATTATTGGTCCTGAGCCATCAATTTGTTTCATAATATCTGAAAATACGTTAACAGATGACATCCTAGGCCCATATACATTACTCAGTCTGGCACAGACATAATTATCAACTCTCTCTTTTATGAGGCCTTCGCAAGATAATTTCATCTTAGTGTATGTGTTATATGGCGCTACGCAATCAGATTCTTTCCACTTTTTTAGACCTTTATCCCCATAAACCAAACAGGAAGATGCATAGACAATTCTCCGATAACGTTTGTCTATCAACTGGTTTAAGGTATCCCTTGCCAATCCGATATACTTTTCGTAATTAGTGACTTCTGCGACATTAGAATTCTCGGCGAGATGAATTAAAATATCTGCTTCGGGGGCATGGGCATAATGCTTGACAATGACCTGATTTGGATTAGTAGCTTGTTTTGATCGTGACACAGGAATGCACTCAACATCCCTTTTTAGCAGTTCTCTAACCACTGCTGTTCCGATAAAGCCATTTGCACCGGTGACAACTATTCTCAAAATGTTTACCTAAATCGTTTAAGGGCACTTTTTCAAAACAATCGCCAAATGTCCATTAATATATAGCATGGTACCCTGTAAATGATCTTTCAGAATTGAGCCGGCACTGCCTATCTGAAAGCCATGCCTGCATACATGCATACCAAACAAGTCTACCTCAAGGAAAGAACAACTCTAAAATTTTTCTATATCTTTCTTTTCTATCTGTTTATTCTGCTTAATGCCGTGAGTTGCAATTTTCCCGATTACATCTTTATAGTATTCAGCTTTTATTTCACCGGTTCCCGGCCGTTTAACCCATATATTATCCTCTGTGAACACTTCACCTTTACCAATATCTTTAATAGCTACGACGCACGCATATGCAAAATCTATCGTGGGCTGTTCTTCGGGGATAATTGTTTTGTTACCGCCCGACGCTACATGGATTGCACGCGAGCCAACAATGAGGTCTTTCAGTTCCTGCGGGTCGATGGAGATTGGTACATCGGGTCCCGGCCACGTCTTGTCGGATGTGAAATGCTTTTCCAGTATAGACCCACCGAGAGCGACAGCTCCAAAACAGGTATAATTACCAATCGAGTGGTCGCTTAACCCGACAATCGCATCAGGAAAGGCCTGAGCCAAATCATAAATGCCTCCCAGCCTCACCTTTTCATAAGGTGTCGGGTACATGGATGTGCAATGCAATAGCGCGTACGGAACCTTGGCTTCTCTAAGGATACCCACGGCCTTTGAAACAGACTTGATATCATTCATGCCTGTGCTGAGAATAACTGGTTTGCCAAACTTGGCTATATGCTCGATGAGAGGGTAATTATTGCACTCCCCAGAACCGATTTTGTAAGCTGGAACATTCATGCCTTCGAGCCTGTCGGCTGCTGCCCTTGAAAAAGGTGTTGACAAATAGATCATGCCTTTTGACTCGACATACCTCTGTAGCTCCCGATCTTCCTGTTCGCTCAGCTTGCAGCGGTCCATGATATCCCATATGGACTCATTTGCATTTTTGGGAATCACATCATTTGGAACCATTTCATCTTCAATGACATGACACTGGAACTTTACGCACTCGCATCCGGCGTTATACGCGTCATCAACCATCTGTTTTGCCTTTAAAAAAGCCCCCTCGTGGTTGATGCCGATTTCCGCAATGACAAGTGGAGGATATTCCGGACCAATCTTCCTGTTGTTAATTCTCATTTCTGCCACGTTAGTCTCCCAAGATCTTTCCTATCGTTTTAATATCATCGAGGCTGTCGACATCTATACTTCTATCGTTTGACATTATATAGGGAACACATGGATTATTAAAAATTTTTCCTGATTTCAAAAACAAATCTGTTCTGCATATATATATTGCACCATTTGGAAGATATGTCTGGGGTAGATCCTGCCTGCGCATAAATGGAGATTCATCATCGACAAACCCTTTCAAACGCCCTTTCGCCGTCATTACGAAACATTTGAATGGCTTATAACCAAATTCAGAAACACTGATCAATGAATTGGCTCCGCTGTCGATAATTTGCTCAACTGCCGAGTCAATATCTGATGAATTTCTTAAAGGCGACGTCGGCTGCAATAAGATAAAGTAGTGGTACTCATTTCCTGCTTTTAACTCGGACCTCAATGCATGATCAATCACGGGCTCCATTTTCGCTTCATCGGTTGCCAGAATATCAGGTCTCTTTATACATCTGGCCCCATATTGATCGCCAACACTGAGTATTCGGTCATCATCTGAAGTTACCACCACCTCGGATACGTAGTTAGAATTTAGGGCCGAAGCAATCGAGTAACTCACAAGAGGACGATTATTCAAATCAATGATATTTTTATTCGGAATCCCTTTTGAGCCGCCGCGCGCTGGAATTATAGCCAAAACTTTCAAAATATACCAACACCTCAGTTGATAGATAGATTAGACCAGTCTTAACCAGGCCGCTTGAAAGACCTATTCAAACAGCAAGTCACACCCTTAACTATTAATTAGCCTATCCACGCGATTTGTAATAGGACATATACCAATCAACAAATTTCCTGACACCTTCTCTTATTGAAGTAGCTGGCTTGAAACCAATCTCGCTAATCAGATCTTCGACATCAGCAAATGTTTCAGGTACATCTCCATTCTGCATGGGCATCAAATTCCTGAAAGCTTCCTTATCCAAAGCTTTCTCTATTTCAGAAATGAACTCATTTAAGCCCACAGATGCATTGTTGCCAATATTGTAGATCCTATATGGCGCGTAGGATGTTCCGGGATCAGGTCTATCGCCATTCCAAGAAGCATAGGGAACAGGGATTTTTTTTATCACCCTGAAAACACCTTCTACAATATCATCAATATATGTAAAATCGCGTTTCATGTCTCCATGGTTAAAGACATCTATTGGCTCACCATCCAAAATGGCCTTTGTAAAAAGAAATAGCGCCATATCAGGACGTCCCCAAGGGCCGTATACAGTAAAAAATCGAAGGCCAGTACAGGCGAGGCCATAAAGATGGCTGTAGGAGTGGGCAAGAAGCTCATTTGACTTTTTCGTAGCAGCATAAAGGGAGACGGGATGATCTACGTTATCGTGAACCGAAAAAGGCATATTTGTATTAGCCCCGTAGACAGAACTTGATGAAGCATAAAGAAAATGCTTCACGCAGGTGTGCCTGCACCCTTCAAGTAGATTAACAAATCCCACCAAATTGGAATCCACATAGGCATTGGGATTTTCGATGGAATAGCGAACACCGGCCTGGGCCGCCATGTTAATCACGGCTTCGAAAGTATGCTCTTCAAAGAGCGAAGCCGTCGCATCACGGTCAGCAATATCGGCCTTTATAAAGGTAAACCAATCGTAACCGTTTAAAATCGCAAGGCGTGCTTTTTTAAGTTCGATATCGTAATAATCATTAAGATTATCGACTCCGACAACCTCAATGCCCTCATCCAGCAACCTTTTTGAGAGGCTAAAGCCGATAAAACCTGCGGCTCCGGTAATCAGGCATTTTTTGGGCGCAAACACTTCCATCATCACTTATCTTCCAATTCCGATATAATGAAAACCGACAGATTTGACAAATTCGGGAGAATACAGGTTCCTTCCATCAAAGATGAAATTGCCTGCCATTGACTCTTTCAGCGCTTTGTAATCAGGCTGACGGAACTGCTTCCACTCTGTCACAAGAACCATTGCATCGACACCCGTGACAGCGTCATACTGATTTTCAGTGAGACTCAGTCTCTGGTCTTTGAAAAAAGAAGGCTCAAAGCACTCAAGAGCCTCCCCCATGGCCTGAGGGTCATAGGCCCTGACTGTCGCACCTGCCTCAATCAGGCTATTTATAAGGATAATTGAAGATGCTTCTCGCATATCATCTGTTCCCGGCTTAAATGCAAGCCCCCAAATACCAAAGCACTTTCCCGTAAGATCCGAACCGAATTTTGATACAATCTTTTTATACAGAACATGCTTCTGAGATGCATTTCTCGCCTCAACAGCATCAAGAAGTATCGGCTCAAATCCATTCTCCCGGCTTGTTCGAATCAGCGCCTTTACATCTTTAGGAAAGCAGGAACCACCGTAACCACAACCAGGATAAATAAACGAATACCCGATGCGCGTATCGGACCCTATCCCCTTCCTGACGTTCTCGACATCGACGCCAAGTCTTTCACAAACGCCCGCTATTTCGTTCATAAAAGAAATCTTGGTGGCAAGCATCGAGTTTGCTGCGTATTTTGTCATCTCAGCGTCTTTGACGCCCATGACATGAACTTTATCGTGGTTCCTGTTAAAGGGGCTGTAAAGCTCTTTCATATAGTTTTCGGCTTTAGCAGACTCTATACCAAGTATGATTCTGTCGGGTTTCATAAAATCATTGACAGCATCCCCCTCTTTCAAAAACTCAGGATTGCTCACAACATCAAATCCTACCTGAACCCCTCTTTTTTCCAATTCTTCGTTTATCGTCTCAGTGACACGCTCAGCTGTGCCAACAGGAACAGTAGATTTATTCACGACAACGGTATAATCATTCAGATACTTACCAATTTCTGAAGCAACGGCAACAACATGCTGAAGATCGGCAGAGCCATCCTCTTTCGGCGGGGTGCCCACCGCGATAAACACAATGGATGTATCTTTCATTGAGTCTTCGAGAGAATCAGAAAATTGCAAAAAACCATTTTTATAATTGTCGATAACAATTCCATCAAGTCCGGGTTCATAAATCGGGAGAATCCCTTTTTCGAGGCTCTCCAATTTTTTCTTATCAACATCGACACAGGTGACTGTATTACCCATCTCTGAAAAACATGCACCCGTTACAAGCCCAACATACCCAGTTCCAACCACTGTAATTTTCATTTTTTCAGATCCTTACGACATATTTCCAAGAAAATCGATATACCAACCCATTGACTCATCCAGTCCTGCGTCAATGTTATGGGTTGGTTCATACCCAAGAAGGTGAGCGGCTTTGGAGATATCGGCTTGAGAATGCTTTACATCTCCAGCCCTGAAATCACGATAACTTGGTTCAACTTTTTCAATGTTTTTTACAGTTGTAAGAAGTCTATCCTGAATTGCCCGAAACAACTGGTTTAGTGTCGTCCGGTCACCCACCGCGACATTATAGATCTGATTCAAAGCTTCGGAATTCTCTGTTAATGATGCAAGGATGTTAGCCTGTACTGTATTTTTGATGTAACAAAAATCACGGCTCGTTTCGCCGTCACCATTTATAAAAACCTGTTCTTTAGTTAACAGTGCCGCAATCCATTTTGGAATTACCGCTGCGTAGGCACCATTGGGATCCTGGCGAGGGCCAAAAATATTAAAATATCGAAGCCCAATGGTTTTAAAGCCATAAGATCTCGCGAACACGTCCGCATACAACTCGTTCACATATTTGGTCACGGCATACGGAGACAAGGGCTTTCCAATATTCTCTTCGACCTTGGGAAGTGCAGGATGGTCACCATAGGTTGAGCTCGACGCGGCATAGACAAAATTCTTGACATTAGCGTCACGGGCTGCCACCAGCATATTCAGAAAACCCGATATATTTGTTTCATTTGTCGTTATGGGGTCTTCAAGAGAACGAGGAACAGAGCCCAATGCCGCCTGGTGCAGAACATAATCCACACCTTGACAGGCGTCATTACATAAGGAGACATTTTGTATGTCCCCTTCAATAAATCTGAATCGGTCCCACTGGTCGCGTGTAACAAGCCCTTTCACTTCGTCAAGGTTCCTCTGAAACCCCGTTACAAAATTATCGAGTCCGACAACCCGCTGGTTGAGCCGTAGAAGATGTTCAAGTAAATTTGATCCGATAAAGCCTGCTACGCCAGTTATAAGCCATTTATATTCATTTTCAATTAGAATTCTCTTAACCTGATCAAATCGTGACACGAGAAATCACCGTATTTTTATGAAAGATTTAAAAAACAGCTTACACTTAAGCTATTCGTGTTTTACAGTCGCCCATCTGTTGATTCTGCAGAAAAAAGGTACTTGACATCGTAGACAACATTGACGTCTTTACCAAAAACTCTGATATCTTGAATATTCTTAAATTCAGCATGCGCAACAGCTAAAACAATTGCGTCGTAATACCCCTGCTTCATCTCTTTTACAGGAGTAATACCGTATTCGTTCTCGGCCTCTTCCGAATCTACCCAAGGGTCATACACATCAACGCGGGTATTGTAATCCTTAAACTCAGATATGATATCCACCACCCGTGTGTTACGGAGGTCAGGGCAATTCTCTTTAAAGGTAAGCCCCATAATAAGAATATTGGCTTCTTCGACCTGAATTCGCTTTTTCACCATCAACTTGACGACCTGAGAGACAACGTAAGCCCCCATGCCATCATTAATTCGCCTGCCGGCCAGAATCACATCGGGATGGTAACCGATCTCCTGAGCCTTGAATGTAAGATAGTAAGGATCAACACCAATACAGTGCCCACCAACAAGACCGGGTCGAAACGGCAAAAAATTCCATTTAGTGCCTGCTGCTTTCAGGACCTCTTCAGTATTGATACCCAGCTTGTTGAAAATGATTGAGAGTTCATTAATCAATGCGATGTTTAAGTCACGCTGGGTGTTCTCGATTACTTTTGCAGCCTCAGCCACACGGATAGAACTTGCTTTGTGGGTGCCGGCCTCAATAATTATCTTGTAGAGGGCATCCACAAAATCGGCAATATCCGGAGTTGAGCCCGAAGTTACTTTCAAAATATTAGTAACTCGGTGTTCCTTGTCGCCGGGGTTGATACGCTCAGGGCTGTACCCAACATAAAAGTCCTCATTAAATGTTAGGCCTGAGGACCGTTCCAACTCAGGAACACAGACTTCCTCTGTGGCGCCGGGGTAAACTGTGGATTCATAGATTACAAGATCACCCTTTTTCAATATCTTCCCGAGCATCTCACTGGCTTTCACAAGCGGTGTGAGGTCTGGCTGTTTGTGAGCATCAATCGGTGTGGGAACGGTCACGATGAATACATTGGAATCGTTCAGGGCCTCAATCTTTGAACCAAAGGTAAGTTTAACTGCCTGTTTAAGAAGTTCTGGTTCAACCTCAAGTGTAGAGTCATTACCGGCAGTAAGTTCTTCAACTCTCGCTTCATCGATATCAAAACCGATAACATCGATTTTTTTTCCGAATTCAACGGCAAGAGGAAGACCTACATAACCAAGGCCAACAATAGCAAGTTTGATTTCGTCAATATTTAGCATTATCACTCTCTATGAATAGCAAACAACAATTTAAAAATCTTTGTCATTGTGAGGCATTACATACTCAACCACAAATGCGGTAAAAACCATAACGAAAATGCCACAGACAAAGCTCATTAAAATAATGATTTTTCGATTCGGGCTAACATGATCATTATCAACAATCACAGGCACGATCTCTTTAAAGTTTTTAATATTCTGTATAGCAAGCATATCTTCATCTATACTTGACTTAATTTCTTTAACCAATTCGTTTGTGTATTGAAGTCTATCCTCAAGCGAACCGATCTCAGTACTGATCGATCTTTGCTCTCTCTTCAAATCTAAAAAGTATTGCCTATTCTGAATCACGAGGCTGTTATGAAAAAGTGCGTTTTGAAAGTTCACATTGGAAGATTTAGCTGAAGACAAATTTTTCAGTGGTTGAATAATAAATTTTTTTCTTTTTATTGATAAGTCTAAAATTTCTTTTTTACTATTATTATTCAGTTTCTGTAGTTCGACTATACTATACGCAATATTGTCTTGTTTTATTTTACATTCAGACAAAAACTCTTTATTATTTTTCACTCTTAACTGCAAATCCATAACAATAGAATTTACTCTGTCGTTATCTTTTTTCCGCAACTCAGAAATCAAGAGACTTAAAACAGCCTTTCCAAACTCTGGTACCGGTGTATCATAAGATATGCTTAGAGCATCGGAATTGTTAGGTATAGCCACCTTAAGTAAATTTTGAACATATGATAAATCTGGGTATTTATCTTCAAGATGTTTATTTATCTGAGCACTGAATTCTCCAGCGTCAAGCCGCCCCTTGTAGTTTACCAATTTTTTCGTAAAGGTAGCCATTGCCTCCGGTCTTTGAGAAATAATACCTGGCCTCACCAGTGTCTTAACCCTGTATATATCAGGCATGGAAAGAACAACCGCTGTGGCAACCAGCACAATCAAAAGAACACCAATTCCGATAAATTTTTTACGAGCCCAGAGAGTCGCAAAGACCTCTCTTAAGTCAATTTCGTCATCAGGATAGGGCATTGCCTGGTAAGGCGACATGGGGTGAGTGAATCGCTGCGGATCGTTGTTCGTTTCAGTAGTCATTCTCGATTCCATGTTTTGGAAGATTTGATATGTTGATTCTGAAAGCGATTGACATTTTTGTTGTGGTGTAAAGGTGCGCACATAGCTCCGCCCCTCCACTTACAGTAAGCGGATTTGAGAATCGGTGGGGTAGACTAAAGAAACATCGGCAGTTACCTGAGTCTGCTTGAGTTTTAAATCGTCATGACACTACTTCTCGGGGAAGCCAATGTCAACAGTTATACCTTCCCAACTACCATTATCAAAAGCGGGCTAAAAGGCAGCCGGTATTGCAGAGCATATACATATCACACCCACACAACCAGCTGGTTGAATTTCTGAGACAAACGACACATTCGCAATCATTGTATACACAAACCAAAAAGACATTTTCCGAATATCACGAAACAACTTCAGTCACTGGATATTTCGAGCCACCGAGCCACAAAAAAAGAACGTCAGCAACACCTTTTATTTATTGTTTTGACAAGAGCGAGGACTTATCTTATCAACTAATGAGTTGCCCACAAATGAAAAATTTCACAAAGCGAATTTATTCTATTTCCGTAAAGGCGAGCATCGCAATGATCCTGACCATCAACCCAATGAACCCACAGCCCCGTAACGTCTCCCGAGTCGTGGACTGCTTGAAAAGCGGCGGGCTTATCGCCTACCCAACCGACACCCACTACGGTATCGGCTGTGACATCATGAACAAAAAGGCCATTGAGAAGGTCTACCTTCTAAAACAGAGGGACAAGAGCAAGCCCTTCAGCTTTATCTGTTCGGATCTAAAAGATATCAGTGACTATGCAAAGGTCTCTAACTATGCGTACCGGATGTTGAAAAAGCTTCTGCCGGGGCCATATACATTCATTCTGGAAGGCACAAAGCTGGTCCCAAAAATGATGCTTACCAAGCGCAAGACTGCGGGCATCCGGGTTCCTGACAACCCAATATGCATGGAGATTATCAGGGAACTCGGAAACCCGATCCTGTCCACGTCAGCTGGGCTTCCTGGTGAGGAGATTCTTAACAATGCCTGGATGATTGACGATACATTTGGCCACATGGTGGATATCGTCATCGATGGGGGGGATGTGCCGGAGGTAGACTCCAGCGTGATTTCGATTCTGAATGATGAGCCCGAGATCATCCGGAAAGGCGCTGGGGATGTGTCGATGTTTGAATAGACAGTTATATGTCAGCAGGGTGCATACTCTTACCTGAGTTCAATCCCGTCAAATACAGGGTACCTTTGGGGGCAATTGAAAGCCTTTTCCCTTTGATGGTCTGACACGTGAAGTGCACCCTACCACCAACAACAAACAGATTAAATGCATAAAACCAGGCTATCCGCCTGCCTTCACCAACGTCAGACTCATCCGTGGTAAATTACCAGTCCAGCACCTTCCCTTCTATCATCTATTCGCTGAGATTCTATAACCTGTTTTAATTCCCCATCCTGAACAAAAACGACGGCCCCATTTCCGACGGCTGAAGTGCCGAAGAAATCCGCACCGCCGCGTTATCAAGAAGATAATCGATCATTTTCTCTTTGGGACGTGGGGGATAGATGGGCTCGGGCTCTCCTTCGAGCCCTCCAAGCTCTGCGGCCCATTCCAGGGCATCTTCGAGATTACCGAGGCGGTCCACAAGGCCAAGCGCCAGCGCCTCTTCACCTGTGTAGATACGGCCGTCGGCAAGCTTGGCCACCTCAGGCACTTCAAGTTCCCTGGCTTGGGCCACGTCGCGCACGAACTGGGTATGGAGGGACGTGACGAGTTTCTGGAGATAGGCTCTCTCTTGTTCGGTCATCTCACGGGTGGGGGATCCGGCATCCTTCATGTCACCGCTTTTGAAAACCACGGGTTCAAGGCCAATTTTGTCCAAAATTTGACGAAAATTGGTATAGCCCATAATGACCCCTATGCTCCCGGTAATCGTCCCGGAATTGGCCACGATGCCATCTGTGGCAGCGGCAGCGTAATAGCCGCCAGATGCGGCTACGCCACCCATGGAGGTAATGACCGGCTTGAGCTCACGAGACCTCATGAGGGAGCGATAGATCTCCTGGGACGGGCCAACCCCGCCACCGGGGGAATTAATCCTTACAACGATGGCCTTAACCTCGTCGGCATCTCGAAAATATTTCAGGTCATCCAGCACCTGCTGGGAGTCGGAAATCACGCCCGTGATTTCCACCACCCCCACCCCCTCCTCCAACACAGGCGCCTCGGGGGCCAGGGAAATCATCACCCCTACGCTGATCACAACAATGGTCGCAGAAAACATCCCGGTCAACATCAGGATAAAAAACAGAATCGGATGACGTCTTGAAAACATAGTTTCACCTTTGGCTATAAAAAACCATTATAAGGGTGATAATAATTCTAAAAAATCGACACACGTCAATCCCAGAGCCCTGCGCTTGGTTTCGGCTACTCGGCGGTGCGCACGGCGCACCCTACCTAAACCTCGGCACCCGAGCGCATCGGCTTTTAAAAAAGGGATAAATCATCGACACACAGGCAATCATATTAGGATACACTCCGTGCACCAAAATCAAAACCCGCCATACTCCGAACGCCTTAGTAAAATAGAAACCTTGGGCGACCTGGACACGGTGCACAGAGTTCACCCTACGGACTGCCGGCCTTTTGGGACCGTATCATCAATAACACTCTGTTGGCCCAAACAATGACCAAGCCCGACAAACACACCAAAATCTCTGAGTCCTGCCCTTAATTTCAGTTACCCGGCGGCCGCCCCTACCAAAGCCTCAAAACCCGAAATAATCGGCCGCTGGGCGTTTTACCGAATAAAAAAAATGCCCCGGAAAGACTCACGTCATGACCGGGGCATTTTTCACACTTTTATCAGGCCCTCCTTAGAAAGCCTGCAGGCAAATCGTATGGGATATGCCTACTCAGCAGCGTCATCACCGCCTTCTTCTTCGCCTTTCAGCTGATCCGCCAGGTTTTCACGGAGGATCTCGCCGAAGTCAGAAGTGGGCTTCTTGGAGTTGCTGATGTATTCGCTCAGAATCGCCTTGTCGTCTTCCATCTCGAGACGTTTGATGGAGAGACCGATACGACGCTCGTCACTGTTGATATTCATCACCTTGGCAACCAGAGAGTCGCCCACGTTGTAGGTACCAACGGGGGTCTTGATCTTCTCTTTGCTGATCTCGGAAACGTGAACCAGACCTTCGATACCCTCTTCCAGCTCAACAAACACGCCGAAGTCGGTCACATTGGTCACGGTACCGTTGATCTCGGTGCCCACGGCGTAACGCTCGCCAACACTCTTCCAGGGATCTTCCTGGATCTGCTTGATGCCGAGGGAGAAACGCTCGCTCTGCTTGTCGATATCCAGAACAACCGCCTGCACCACATCGCCCTTCTTGTAAACTTCGGAGGGGTGCTTGATGCGCTTGGTCCAGGAGATATCTGAGATGTGGACCAGGCCGTCGATCTCGTCGTCGATGCCGATGAAGAGACCGAAGTCGGTGATGTTCTTGATCTTGCCTTCGATGATGGTACCCACGGGATACTTGTCGCTGATGACCTCCCAGGGGTTCTCCGCAACCTGCTTCATACCCAGAGAGATACGGCGGTTGTCGGGCTTGATGTCGAGAACAATGGCCTCGATCTCTTCGCCCACGGAGATGATCTTGGAAGGGTGACGGATCTTTCGGGTCCAGGACATTTCAGACACGTGAACGAGGCCTTCGATGCCCTCTTCGAGCTCAACGAATACACCGTAATCAGTGAGGCTGACCACGCGACCGCCCACTTTGGAGCCCACGGGGTACTTCTCTGCGGCAGATGCCCAGGGATCCTCGGAAAGCTGCTTCATACCCAGGGAGACACGCTCCTTCTCAAGATCGAAGGAGAGGATCTTCACGGTGATGTTGTCACCAACGGAGAAGAGCTCGGAAGGATGCTTGACACGGCCCCAGGAGATATCGGTGATGTGGAGGAGACCGTCCACGCCGCCGAGGTCCACGAAGACACCGTACTCGGTGATGTTCTTGACAACGCCGTCCATGACCTTTCCTTCCTCGATGGTCTCGAGGGTTTTGGAACGGGTCTTTTCACGCTCTTCCTCAAGGATAACCCTGCGGGAGAGGACGATGTTGCTGCGTTTTCTGTTGTACTTGAGAACCTTGAAGGTATAGGTCTTGCCAACCATCTCGTCGAGATTGCGGATGGGTCGCAGGTCGGCCTGGGACCCGGGAAGGAAAGCCTGAAGTCCAACGTCGACGGAGAAGCCACCCTTGACGCGGCTGGCGATAACACCTTCCACGGTGCCTTCTGCGTCGTAGATCTCTTTGATCTTCTCCCATACCTTGATCTTGGCCGCTTTGTCTTTGGAGAGGACAACACGCTCTTCCTCTTCGTCCCAAAGCTCAACCATGACCTCCACTTCATCGCCAATGGCAACGTTAACTTCGCCGTTCTCATTTTTGAATTCGTGGATGGAAATGAGACCTTCGGATTTGTATCCGACATCAACAAGGACGTAATCTTTGTCTACGGCAATGATCTTACCAATTGCGAGTTCGCCTTCGGAAAAAGATTTGAAGCTCTCCTCATAAAGTTTGAGAAAATCCTCGTAACTCTCTTCCCCGTCTGTGGTAAGATTACCATCGATTGCATCACCAAAAAGATCTGTTTTCACTTCCCTATTACCCTTGGTTTCGTTTGTACTGAATGACATTAATATTAACCCCCTAAACAATGTATTTTACGCCCCCACCGGTTATGAATGAGAGCGTAATCCGGGTCAACATATCAGTTGGTTCAAAAAAATTCAACGAAAAATTATGCTCTTATCTCAGCCACAACCTTTGCCATCTTTTCCACCACTTCGTCGACGCCGATGCGGCTTGCGTCCACATGGATGGCATCTTCCGCGGGCTTGAGCGGAGCCAGCTTGCGACTGCTGTCGTTGGCGTCCCGCGTGATCAGGTCCCGCTTCACCTCTTCGTAGTCCAGGTCTTCCCCCCGGGCCTTCAATTCAAGGTAGCGGCGTTCTGCACGGATATCGGTGTCGGCATCAAGAAAAAACTTCACATCTGCCTCGGGAAACACCACGGTCCCCATGTCCCGCCCCTCGAACACCACCGAGCGCTCCTCCCCCAGGTTGCCGTAGCGGAACCGCCAGGCACGTACCGGCGCAAGGGCAGACACGGCCGAAGCGCGCATGGAGATCTCAGGGGTGCGGATCAACTCGGAGATATCCCGCGAACCGGAGTAGAGACGAAGCTCGCCCTCTTCGATCCTAAACCGAAGGTCGATGGTCCGGCACGCCTCCTCCATGGCCTTCTCGTCGTCGGCTGCAATCCCACGTTCCAGTGTTTCAAGGGCAATCCCGCGATAGAGGGCCCCGGTATCAATGTATCGGTAGCCGATCCTGGCTGCCAGCGTCTTACTCACCGTTGTCTTGCCGGCACCGGATGGCCCGTCAATCGTAATAACCAGTTCTTTTTTCAAAATCTCTTCCTGTTGGTTGGATCGTATCCCCGACGACACATGCGCCTTTGGCCTTGTCTGCAGGTCCGAAGCAGAGAGGGGCCACCTCCCTGCGATGCCGCCCGAAATGAATCATGCGTTGCTGTTGCAGCACCTGTATATGTGAAAACGGGAAAAAAAAGTAGCCCCTGCCCCGCAGAATTTTTCTGGTCAAAGCCACACCTCACACCCTTCACGGCCCCGGAAGCCCTTCGGACGCGGCGTGAGCCCCAAATGCGATACAGCCAGAAATCAATCTACAGCCATAACAATACAACCCGTCATACCGGCACCCGCTCCGTCAATACCAGGGCCGCACAGGAAACTGGGACACCACAATGCGGTTATCCACCTTGTGGATTCCCTTGACGCTCCGGACGATGTTTTCCGCAGAAATCCGTTCTCCCTCGGTGGGAAGATAACCGGTGAGCATCACCTTGCCGCTTTCGCAAGGGGACACCTTTACGGCGTTGGATTCGCCCATCTCCATCATCAGCATCAGCTCTGCCCGCTTGCAGATGGCCATCTGCCGGAACTCCATCTTGATCTCAGCTGTCACCGGATGAAGTCGGCTCAGCTCTTCGGCTGTCTCGTGAATGAGCCTTACCGCCATGTCTTTGGAGACCACCCGGGTGTTGATAATCAGGTCGTAGATATCCGGGTCTGCGATGTTCCGGTTGTGGAGGTATTTGATAAAGGAGCTGCGCTCACGGTCCGAGGCCTTGATGATGTCCCCGGCCATGCCGATCTCAATACCCTTGAACCCGGCGTAGTTTCGGATCCGCTCTTCAACGGGCGAGACCACGCGCACATTGAGAACGCACTTGAGCCCCTCAAGGATAAACTGCCCTCCCCTGCCCACCACCACCACGTGGTCTGCGGCCGCCGCTTCATACACCATGGCGGCGATGATATTGCCGTACACGCAATGGTTGTGGAACAACTTCTCAAACAGCTTGGGCGGGCTCTCGTTGGTCAGAGCCTCCACCTCCCGGGAAAAATGACCGTCAAACCCCTCGGCCTCACGGTGAAATCGTTCCTTGTTGAAAAGTTGGTAACCCTTCTCTTCGGCGAGCCGCGCGGCGATGGTGCCGCCATGGCTCCCTACCTGCCTGGATACGGTAATCACGGTCATGGCATCCCCTTTCGAAAGCCTCGGAAGTCCCGGCAGTTACAGAAACGCCCTACCGCCGGAAGGAACCTCCCGGGGACAATCCCATTCGAATTCCTACCCTTGCCTTTCAGAACAGGGTTGCCTACACTTGAAAATCATCACGAACCCTATCCAATCGAGGCACTTCCATGAAAAATGTTACGCAAAAAATCGCTATCAGGCAAGCAGATATCACCACCCTTGATGTGGATGCCATTGTCAACGCCGCCAACAACTCCCTGCTCGGCGGAGGCGGCGTGGACGGCGCCATCCACCGGGTCGCAGGGCCGGAGCTCCTGGCTGAATGCAAAACCCTCGGGGGCTGCCCTACGGGCGAGGCCAAAATCACCAAAGGCTACCGCCTCCCTGCCCGGCACGTCATCCACACCGTGGGCCCTGTCTACAGCAACAACCCAAGCGATCCCGACCTCCTTGCCGCCTGCTACAAAAACAGTTTTGCCTTAGCCGCCGAACACGGCCTCTCTTCCATCGCCTTTCCGGCCATCAGCTGCGGGGTGTACCGATACCCCGTGGAGGAGGCCTGCGCCATTGCCCTTCGAGAAACAGTTGAAGCGCTGAATCGGTACCCGGATATCGAACAAGTGGTGTTCGCGCTCTTTTCCGATGCGCATGTCAAGGTATACACGAAACACCTTGAAACACTTTGAATCTCCGACACTCTTCATTCGAGATATTGCTGCGTTCCGATGAAAAAAGAGGCAAGCGACGGTAGGGTGCGTTTGCGCACCGCCGATAAACCGAACCAGCAGACAAATAAAAGGGTGATGGCGGTATCGCCCCCTTGCTTGAACGGCAAGCGATATTAGCTTGCAAGGGCAATGGTGCGCAAGCGCACCCTACGGGATGACGTGTGGTCCCACATTCTCCCTGATTGATAAAGGTCTGAGCCATTGCCCTGCAAGATGCCGTGAAGGCGTTCTACCATGACCATGGATGGAGCCATGACGTGATTGCGCTCAAGCGCTCGTCAGTGGTTAAAAATATAAATCATTTAGGATGTGGGGAGGCAGAGCCTGGGAACGAAATGAAAAAGCCGCACTGGAGTGCGGCGCTCCAATGCGGCTTGGCCAATTTCGGCTTTGCCCGAGACCTCAACGGGCGAAGCCCGTCAGCACATGTGACGCACCCGAGGAACGAGGGTACGGAGCATGTGCGAACCTGGGTTACGTCTCCCGGGTACAAATCCGCAGGATAATGCGGTCAAGGAGCACGGTGGGGTCTTCGGGACTGCTTTTCATGGTGCGGTCGCAGTCAGCAAGAAGTGAGTGGATGGAGGTCAGCTCGGCCATGGAGAACCTTGCCGCGTTCTGCAGGAGAAGAAACAGTGGGTATGGGCTTCCGCCGCGGTTAAGCAACAGATCGCTCTTTTTTTTGGACAGGCCCAACGATGCCTGCCACGCCTCCACCCGGCCTCCCATGATCTCGTCGGCGGCTTTCACGGCGTTGATGCCGCTGGCACGAAACTGGTTGTAGTCCCTGAGCCCACCAAGGGAGCGGCCCTCACGGCTCTCCAGAAACGACCGGGCCAGCAGAAGACGGCGCACCTGGTTCACCAGGGCGGCCAGCACCTGAAGGGGGTGGGTCTCGTTGGCAAGGAGGTTGCGCACGCAGGCCAGGGCCGTCCGGCCGTTGCGCTCGGAGATGGCGCCGGTGAGTTCATAGATGGGGTCCTGCCTGGTCTTTTTGGCGATGCGCCGGGCGTCGTCGTAGGTGATGGACGGGTTGTCCCCCACAAAGGAGCAGAGCTTCTCCACATCACCCACAAGGGCCCTTAAGTCAAAACCCACCATCTCCACCAGATACTTCACCGCACGGGGCTCCATCTTTTTCCCGTACCGGGAGAGCACCGCCTTGACGGTTTCGTCGATGATCTTGGCCTGCTGGTCTTTGTCGGCCTTGCGCTCCCCCTTTGGGGCCGAGCAATCCACGATACTGCCGCACTCTTTAAAGGCCTTAAAAAGGCTCTTGCGCTTATCGGCCTGGTCTGTGGTGAGCACCAGGTAATGCCCTGCGGGAAGCCCGGCGCGGATGGCGCGCTCCACAAGGCTCTGGTCGTCCATGGGCTCGGGGACCGCCACTTTGTTGGCTTCGGCCCAGGCCGCCACTTCACCCACCCAGGGAGGCACTTGGCCGTCTTCGGAGAGGGCCTTGAGCTTGTCCAGCCCCTTGGGCATGGAGAGGTGCTTGAACTGAAGCTTCAGCTTGGAGAGCAGCTGGGCAAGGCGCCTTGCCGCAAGCTTCATCTTGCCCTCTTCAAAGGCCTTGGTGATCTTGGCAAGCTCCTTGTTCTCCCCTTTTTTGGCATAAAAGATGTGGGAATCACGAACCACAACCACCTTGCCGCTGGAAAAGAGGGAAAACGTAGACACCTGCTCCAGGGCATCCCGAAGTTCGGCATCGCCTTCCACCACTTCGCAGCAGGAATCCCCCAGGCCACCGGGAAACAGGGTCCCCACAAGGGCCTTCAGGGACCGGTCCACAAGGAACTCTTCCCCGTAAATCAGCCAGACAGGAGAGTCCGATGCCTTGGCCAGCCCCTTTTGAAGGGTATTATGCGCCAGCTCAGCCACGAACCACCTCCCTGCGCCCTCGCCTGGAAAGGACAAAGAGCATCACAGCCCCGGAAAGGCACAAGAGGACACCCACCTGCTGGGCCGGTGAAAGCCCCAACAGATACGATCCCCGTTCATCCCCCCGGGCAAACTCCAGGAGAAAACGGATCACGCCGTAGGCCACCACATATCCCCAGAAAAGCTGCCCTTCGAATCGCTTTTTCTTGCGCACCGCCATGATCACCCCGAACAGGGCCAGGTTGGCAAGGGACTCGTAGAGCTGGGTAGGATGAAGCGGGGTGTGAAGGGGCGCCAGGGAATCGGGGTTCGTAAAGGTCACGGCCCAGGGAAGATCACACACTTTGCCGTAACAGCACCCGGCGTTGAAGCACCCGATGCGCCCTAAAAAATGGCCAAAGGGAAGGGCCGGGGTCAGGATGTCGAAACTCTTCCAGAAAGGGATCTGCCGCTTGCGCACACAATAAAGCGCCGCACCCAGGCCGCCGATGAACCCGCCGTAAAACACGAGGCCGCCTTCCCACACCTTCACCGCGTCCAGGGGATGGGCGGCAAACCAGGAAAGATTCACGGCCACATAAAACAACCGGGCACCGATCACCCCCCAAATCAGAATATAAAAAATCAAATCGGCGATCTTTTCGGGATCTTCGCCGAACACCCTGGCCTCGCGTTTGGAAATCACCATGGCCGCGAGAAAGGCCAGGGCCATCATCAATCCATAGGTGTGCACCACCACCGGACCGAGCTTAAAAAGTACCGGATGCATCAATTCTCCTCAGGCATGCGATTGAAAAGGATATGGAAGATAAGAATCCCCACGCCGATGCAAATGGCGCTGTCGGCCAGGTTAAAGGCCGGCCAGTGCATGTCGCCAATGTACCAGTCGATGAAGTCCACCACGTTGCCGAACCGAAGCCGGTCGATGAGGTTCCCCACGGCCCCGCCGAACACCATGGCAAGACCCGCCGACAGGATCCGGTGGGTTTCGGGAATGGTGTTGTATACCCACAGAATGAAAATGGTGGCAACGCCGGTCACAAAGAGGAAAAAAAACTCCCGCACCGCCTGGCTCTGGCCGGAGAGAAACCCAAAGGCCCCGCCCGGATTCCTCACATGGACAATGTCGAAAAACCCGTCGATCAGGGGAAATCCGCTGCCCACGGGCATGGTGTTCAACACCAGCTGCTTGGAGAGCTGATCCAGAAGCACCACCAGACCGGCCACCAACAAAAGCCGGGGCCATTTTTGCTTAAACCATGTCATCCAATCATCCTTTCAGTAATTAAAATCGTGCCTCCGGCGGCCAGGGGATGATCCCCTGGACCCCAAATCAGGAATGCTCCGTGCCTTCGTTCCTCAGGCCCTTCACATTCCCTGGCGGGCTACGCCCGTGGGTAGCGCCGCAGGTTGTCCGACCCTATGCATCAACATCGCGCATGCTCACGGGGTCGTCCCTGGTGCATGAATGCACCCTACGCGTTGCGGTCATCGCATCGGTACGTGTTGGTTCGGGAAGGATCAGCACCCCATAGACGGGCATCAAGAAATATGTCGAAATACTTCGGCCCGTAGGGTGCATGCACTCCGTGAACCCTTTTCAACCAGGCACCGGCCTGAGCTGTTTCCACCCATTCAGTGTGGCCAGAGCGTCGCCCTTCTAAGCCACCACCATCATTATTATCCGTCCACGATCATGCAGGATGGGCAAAACGCGAAGCGTGCCCATCTTTCATCGGGGTACCCGCAACAATGATAATCACAAGAGATCTGATGCCGGACACCTGTCCCCCGGCGTGGGCGGTTATATCCGTGCCCATCCTACAAGGTTCTAACCATATCCACCGGCGACGCCCGTAGGGTGCACTCCGTGCACCATTTCCAACCAACCGCTGACCTGAATTATTCCTACCCGTTCGGTGTAACAGGCGTGCCGTCTCCGGCGAATGGGGTGCTTGAATACCCGTCAGCAAATGTGACGCCCCCGAGGAACGAAGGGGCGGAGCATTTGCAAATCTGGGGTGCAGGGGATTTATCCCCTGCCCGCCGGAGGCATTGCTTTTTGCTTTTTCTCTCAGCCCTGCATAATACCACACATGTGCAAACCTGGCAGGGGCACGCTACATGCCACCAGCCCCTCTATTAGCTATACGCTTTAGGCGGTGCGGTCAAGGATCCCGCGGCAGCGGCTGCACAGGGTGGGCCGTTCGCCGTCTTCGCCCACGGAGGGGCTCCAGGTCCAGCATCGCTCGCATTTGTCGCCCGCAGCGGAGGCAACCTGAACGGCAAGGCCTTCCACCTCCTCGCTCACAAAGGCGCCTTCCGGGGCGTCGCCCTCTGCCAGGGTGAAGTCGGAGACGATGAGTACCTGCTTGAGTTCCTCTGCAAAACTTTCAAGGAACGCCAGGGTCTCGCCTTTGGCCGTCACGGTGACGGCCGCGTCGAGGTTCTGGCCGATGAGTTTTTCGCTTCGGGCCTTTTCAAGGGCCTTGTTCATCTCGTCGCGCAGGGTCACCAGGTGCTCCCAGCGCTCGATGATGGCCTCGTTCTTCCAGTCGGCCTTGGGCTCGGCACCTGCCATGAGGTGCACGCTCTCTTTCTTGCCTTCGAAATCGGGCACGTGCCCCCAGATCTCCTCGGCGGTGAAGCAGAGGATGGGAGCCATCATGCGGACAATGGCGTCCACGAGATCGAAGAGCACCGTCTGAATACCTCTTCTCACAACAGAATCCGTGCCTTCCACGTAAAGGGCATCGCGAACGATGTCAAAGTAGAAGCTGGAGAGGTCCACCGTGCAGAAGTTGTTGAGGCTGTGGTAGATGGTGTGGAACTCATAGGTCTCGTAAGCCTTGTTCACCCGCTCGATGAGGGCGGCCAGGCGGGCCAGGGTAAACCGGTCGATGTCCCGGAGATCCTCGTAAGCCACCCGGTCGGTGTCCGGATTGAACCCGCTCAGGTTCCCCAGCATGTAGCGGCAGGAGTTCCTGATCTTGCGGTAGGCGTCGCTAAGCTGCTTCAGGATGTTGTCGGAGATGCGCACATCGTCACGGTAATCCGTGGATGCCACCCACAAACGCAGTACTTCCGCGCCGTACTTGTTGATCACCTCTTTGGGGGCCACCACGTTGCCCACGGACTTGGACATCTTGTGTCCCTTGGCGTCCACAACGAACCCGTGGGTAAGAACCGCCTTGTAAGGCGCTTTACCGGTTTTGCCCACGCTGGTGAGCAGGGAGCTGTGAAACCACCCGCGGTGCTGGTCGGAACCCTCAAGGTAGAGATCCGCAGGGCGCCTGAGCCCGTCGCGGTCGTTCAGGACAGCAGAGTGCGTGACCCCGGAGTCAAACCAGACGTCCAGGATGTTGGTGTCCTTGGTGAAGGTGCCGTGACCGCACTTGGTGCACACGGTGCCTTCGGGAAGCAGGTCCGCCGCCTCTTTTTCGAACCAGATGTCTGCGCCGTGCTCCTTGAAGAGGTCGTAGATCTTATCCACGGACGCCTGATCGGCATGGACCTCACCGCACTTCTCGCAGTAGAACACGGGGATAGGAACACCCCAGGAACGCTGACGGGAGAGGCACCAGTCCGGACGGTTTGCGATCATCCCGTGGATGCGCTCACGACCCCAGGAGGGAATCCACTCCACCTTGTCGATCTCGGCCAGGGCCTTTTCACGCAGGCCGGTGTTGCCCATGGAGAGGAACCACTGGGGCGTTGCCCGGAAGATCACCGGCTTTTTGCAGCGCCAGCAGTGGGGATAGGAGTGGCTCATCTCGTTGTGTTTCACCAGGGCGCCGCAGGCATCCATCTTTTCGATGAGCTCGGCGTTGGCCTTGAAGATGAATTTCCCTTCGAACTCTTCTCCCACTTCTTCGGTATAGCACCCGTTGTTGCCCACGGGTGAGTAGGGCTCCAGTCCGTACTTAAGGCCGGTGATGTAGTCGTCGGCACCGTGGCCGGGGGCGGTGTGAACACAGCCGGTACCAGCTTCCAGGGTGACGTGGTCTCCCAGGATGATCACGGAATCCCTGTCGATGAAGGGGTGGCGGCACACCTTGTTTTCAAGGGAAACACCGTCGGTCTCGTAAAGGACGGAGTAAGACTCTTTACCAAAGGAAGTCATGAGCCCTTCAAGAAGATCCTTGGCCACCACCATCACCTCGCCGTCGGTTTCCACAAAGGCATAGGTGAACTCACCGTTCAGACATACCGCAAGGTTTGCAGGGATCGTCCAGGGAGTGGTGGTCCAGATAACAAAAGAGACCTTCTTCCCGGCAAGGGAGGCGTCGATATCCCCGGCGTCGCCCTTTAAGGGAAACTTCACGAAGATGGACGGCGAGGTATGATCCGCGTACTCGATCTCGGCTTCGGCAAGGGCGGTCTGGCAGCTACAGCACCAATAGATAGGCTTTTTGCCGATGAACATGTCGCCGTTGGCGGCAAATTCACCGCACTCCTTGGCGATGCGCGCCTCAAAGGGGTAGTTCATGGTCAGGTAGGGGTCTTCCCACTCACCCATGACGCCGAAGCGCTTGAACTCCTCGCGCTGGATGTTCACGAAGTTGCCCGCATACTCGCGGCACTTCCGGCGGATGTCCGCCTTGGACATCTCTTTTTTCTTGTAGTCGAAGTCTCGTCGACGTTGTGCTCGATGGGAAGGCCGTGGCAATCCCAGCCGGGCACGTAGGGCACGTCAAAACCATCCATCTGCTTGGAGCGGATAATAATATCCTTGAGGATTTTGTTCAGGGCGTGTCCGATATGAAGGTTACCGTTGGCATACGGAGGGCCGTCATGCAGAATAAACTGTTCACGACCCTTGGACTCTTCCCTGATTTTTGCATAGAGTCCGCTCTCCTCCCACGCCTTGAGCTGCTGAGGCTCTTTGGTCGGCAGGTTGGCCTTCATGGCGAACCGCGTCTGTGGCAGGTTCAGCGTTTTCTTGTAATCCATTATCTCCTCCAGCGTGTGGAACTTCTTAGTCGCACCAAGATATACTTTGGTCTTCATGAAATGAAACGCACCATGCATCGCCCGGCCCTTATAAAAAAAACAAAACGGCACGAAAAAGGACGAAGGACACCGTACGTCCCTTCCTTTGGTACCGCCCTTTTTCCTAAGGGGCCTTCAGGGCTTCCTGCATGGAAATATGCAGCAAACAAGGCCCCGAAACCCACGTTTCGGGGCTGTCACATCAAAATAACCACCAACTTTATGGCATACTACCGCCCAATGTCAATGGGATTACCCCATTTAAAGGGCCAACGCATTTAACAAATCAGTTGCCTCCGGCGGGTCGCTTTTTGAAAAAAGCTCCGCAAAAACGTTCCGGTAATCAAGGCGCTTCTCTTCAGCCCCTGCGGGACTGAAGAGAAGCGCCTTGGAAAACAAAAAAATGAGAGGGACTATGGACGATTGCGACGTCCCAAAAAACAAACCTGTTTGGCAAACTTTTCAGAAGCTTGCCCTCCCGCAGGGCCGCCGGAGGCAAAATCTAAATGCGTCTAAAGAAGGTCGCCCATAGTAATCACGAACAGAGCCCGCTGTGCCCCGCAAAAAGGAAGCTCGTAGCGGATCATCTCCGTGGCAAGGGAAATCCCCCGGGCAGCAAAGTCGGCTTCGCAGGCCTTGAGGCTTTCAAGGTCCTCTTCAAAGCCTTTGCCCTTCATGGCAACAATGCGCCCTCCAGGTTTTAAGAAAGGAAGGGCCATGGGCACAAAGACATCCATGGCTGAAAAGGCCCGGGAGGTCACCACATCATAGCCCTGCCCCCGGCCCTCTTCCTCGCTGAGCTCTTCAGCACGTGCATGGATGGCCTCCACGCCGCCGAGCTTCAAGGTCCGCGCCGCGTGCTTTAAAAAACTCACCTTTTTTCGAACCGCGTCCACCAGGGTCACGGAGAGGGTGGGGTCCGCAATGCGGGCCGGAATCCCCGGGAAGCCGCCCCCGGAACCGATATCCAGAAGCCGGGAGCCCTTGGGGATGTACGGCATCACGGCAAGGGCGTCCACCATGTGCTTTTCCGCCACCTCCATGGGATCGGTGATGGCCGTGAGGTTGCACTTCCGGTTCCAGGCCAAAAGCTCTGAGGCATAGGCCGCCAAAAGGCCCGCCGCTTCCGAGCCGATTTCCACGCCCAGGCGCCCTGCCCCCTTCACGACCTGAGCCGTCCATCTATCGTCTATTCCAGCCATGTCCTTCTCCTTATCGCTTTATCAAATAATCCTGTCCATATTCAGGCCCGGTTCATACGTGCCGCCAGCCATTGATTCAACGGTTGACAGGGAACGGCGCCTGTCCATGGAACGTATGGCAAGGACGCAGGAAAGCTTCCATGCCATCAATCATCCGAAATCAAACGAAAACCTCACCCCGCGAGGCAGCGACACACCATGAAAGAGCACCCCAGAAACCCATATCTCACCGTGGACGCCATCATTGAGACACCGGGGGGCATCGTGCTGATCAGGCGAAAAAATCCGCCCCACGGCTGGGCCTTGCCCGGGGGGTTCGTGGACTACGGCGAATCCGTAGAGCACGCCGCAAAGCGCGAAGCACTGGAAGAGACAAACCTTGACGTCACCCTTGTACGCCAGTTCCATACCTACTCGGACCCCTGCATGGTACTCGTGACACCACACCGTTCCTGCGGTAATCTTCCTTGCCACGGCCACAAGCACCCCGGTGGGGGGCGACGACGCGGCCGAAGCCCGGGTCTTTGCCCCGGACAACCTGCCAGAGCCCATTGTCTTTGACCACGGGCGCATCCTGGCGGACTATTTCAGCCACAAAAACGGGGTGCCCGACACAACGCTTTTTGGCGTTGATAACGATGCGTCATCGTAGACGAACCGCGGCATTACCCGCCGGTGCGCCCAAGGGCAGTCGGTTCGCCGGAAGCGATACCATACCCATGTAGACCACGCATTTCAACCAGGTTGTCCCCGGAGAGGGCGCGCATAGACCCTCTTAATCCTTGAACAGCCACTGGAGGTAGTGATGAAAAAAATAGGTGTTCTTCTTTCAGGTTGCGGCAACATGGACGGCTCGGAAATCCACGAATCCGTCCTCTCCCTCCTGTTCATCGACAAGGCCGGGGCCACGGCCGTCTGCATGGCTCCTGAGATGACCCAGACCGAAACCGTCAACCACCCCAAGGGCGAAACCACCGGAGAAAAAAGGCAGGTCCTTGCCGAGGCCGGCCGCATCGCACGGGGAAAAATCCGCCCCATCACCGATGTCAACGTCGAGAACCTCGACGCCCTCATCATCCCCGGAGGCGCAGGCCCCATCAAAAACCTCAGCAACTACGGGGAGAAGGGAGCCGACCTTGAGGTACGCCACGACGTAACCATGCTCATCCGCGCCTTTTACACCGCCGGAAAGCCCATCGGAGCCATCTGCATCGCCCCGGTTGTCCTTGCCAAGGCCCTGGACGCACACAGCCCCACGGTTACCATCGGGGACGACGCCGCCACCATTGAGAACCTGAAAGCCTTCGGCGCATCCCACGAAGCCCAACCCGTGGACGGCATCTGCATTGACGAAGCCAACAAACTCGTCACCACCCCCGCCTATATGTGCGGACCGGGCATTGCCGATATCGCCCCGGGCATCGAAAAACTCGTCAACCAGGTCATCTCCATGACTAAAGGGTGAGAGAGGATAGAGGTTATAGGCTAAAGGTTAAAGGTTGAAAGCATGCCTCCGGCGGGCAGGGGATAAATCCCCTGCACCCCAGGGTCGCACATGCTCCCGACCTTCGTTCCTCAGGTCGATCACATGTGCTGACGGGCTGCGCCCGTGCATGAAATGACCATACGACGGACCATCCATCTATCCCAATAACAGCCCAAACAATCGTTACCTTGGAGCGCCGCACTCCGTGCGGCACGAGCAACGACACCCTCCCAAAAAGCCGCACTGGAGTGCGGCGCTCCATGTTCAATGGGGCATGCCATGGCAGAGGGCAAACCATCTGCCATGGGTACAAATTGAAGGAAGCCACCGGACATCCACTCATAATATCCTAACGCCCCTCCGAACCCCCGCCGCATTGGAGCGCCGCACTCCGTGCGGCATGAACAGCGACACCCTCCCAAAAAGCCGCACTGGAGTGCGGCGCTCCATAGTCACTGTAGTACGCCATGGCAGAGGGCAAACCATACGCGATGGGTACAAATTGAAGGAAGCCACCGGGCTCCCAGCCACAAGCACCTACCGCTCCTCCGAACCCCCGCCGCCTTGGAGCGCCGCACTCCGTGCGGCATGAACGGCGACACCCTCCCAAAAAGCCGCACTGGAGTGCGGCGCTCCATAGTCACTGTAGTATGCCATGGCAGAGGGCAAACCATACGCGATGGGTACAAATTGAAGGAAGCCACCGGGCTCCCAGCCACAAGCACCTACCGTTCTCCGAACCACCGCAGCCTTGGAGCGCCGCACTCCGTGCGGCATGAGCGGCGACACCCTCCCAAAGAGCCGCCACCGGAGTGCGGCGCTCCAATTTTCAAGAAGCCCCCCGAAGAATGAAAACCACAACACGGGCGCAGCCCGTCAGGGAATAGGATGAGCCTGAGGAACGAAGGCGAAAGAACATTCCCGAACCTGGGGTCAAGGGGCTCAGCCCCTTGCCGCCGGAGGCATGCTTTTTTATTAAAATTCCTCGTGGTGAACCTTGCCGTAGTCCAGTTCGCTGTGCAGGTGACCTGGCTTCTCTTCGGCGGGGTAGCCGATACCGATGATGGAGGCCACTTCAAGGCCGTCCGGGATGGAGAGGATCTCCCGGACGCGGTCAGCGGCCATGCCGCCTTTGCCGTCCTCCCTCAGGCGAATCTGGCACCAGCAGCTTTTCAGGCCCAGGGATTCTGCGGCAAGCTGGATGTAAGTGGCGGCGATGGCGGTATCTTCCACCCACACGTCGCAGCGTTCCGGGTCTGCCACAATGGCGATGGCCAGGGGGGCCTTGGCAAGGAACCCGCCGCCGTGGGGCTTGACCCCGGCGAGGGCCTCCCGTTTTTTTTCATCCTGCACCACCACAAACTGCCAGGGGTTGAGGCTCCGTGACGAGGGGCTCCTCAGGGCAGCTTCCATGATGAGTTCCTGGGTCTTTTTTTCCACGGGACGGGCCTCAAAGGCCCTCACGCTTCGCCGCTCGCGAATAATCTCCATAAACGATGCTTTCACAATCCCTCCTCCAGACAAAAACAGGCGATGGAAGGGGCTCGCCCTTCCATCGCCCGGATGTACGAAAATTCGGTAAAAAAACAGTCGTGTTTGCCTTTATGCTTGCGCTACTTCTTCATCGCCGCATGAGAAGCTCGCCCATGGTACCCATGGCCGCGTCGGATTTGGCCTTGGGCTTTTCCACATAGCCTTTCCAGTTGGATGCTCCGTCGGCGGCTTCGGTGGAAACCAGGGTAATGCGGCGCTTCTCTTCGTCCACGGCCTCCACGAGGAGGGTGACCTCGGCACCGGGCTTGGCGGCGCTCAGGGCTGCGGCGTCCGCGGCTTCAGCCAGCTTGGACTTGGGCAGCAGGCCGGTGACCCCGGGCTCCAGCTTCACGAAGATGCCGTAGCTCTCTTTCTTCTCCACGGTGCCCTGAACCTTGAATCCCACGGGGTATTTCAGGGCCGCGCCCTGCCAGGGATCTCCGTGGGCGTCGCGCATGGAAAGGGAGAGGCGTTTCTTCTCCAGGTCGATGGCCTTGACCACCACCTGAACGGTCTCCCCCTGGGACACGGCGTCCTCGGGCTTTAAAATTCGTTTGGTGTAGCTCATCTCACTGACATGAACCAGGCCCTCGGTACCGGGGGCCACTTCCACAAAGGCTCCGAAAGGCGCAAGGCGCACGACCTTGCCGCTGAACTGCTCGCCCACGCGGATGGTCTCTCCGGCCAATTCCCAGGGATCCTGGGACGCCTGCTTCACGGACAGGGCGATACGGGGAGCGTTTTTGCCCTCCACAGCATCGATCTTCAGGACCTTAACAGGGAGAGTGTCTCCCACGGTCACCGCCTCTTCACAGGACTGCACACGGCTCCAGGAGAGTTCGGAGATGTGGGCCATGCCCTCCACCCCGGCATGGAGTTCCATGAAAGCACCGTAGGGCATCAGTTTGATCACTTTGGCTTCCACGGTATCGCCCTCGGAAAGGTCTTTGAGAAATGCGGCACGAACCTCTTCGAGTTCTGCCTCCAGCAGCTTGCGCCTGGAGATGACGATGTTTTTGCCCTCCCCTTCGATGCGGGTCACGAGAAAGGGAAAGCTCTTGCCCACGAACTCCTCGCCGCTTTCAACAAAGGAGGTATCGATCTGGCTTACGGGACAGAAGGCCCGCTTGCCCATGAGGGAGACGGAAAAACCGCCCTTGATCTGTTCGTTGACCTTCCCTTCCACGGCATCTTGCCGCAGAAAGCAGTTCAAAGAGCATCTCCATGGTTCCGGCCCCGGACATCTGCTTGGAGAGGACCACCTCACTTTCGTTGGCACTGACCACATAAAGGACCTCATGTCACCGACCCGACGGTGAATTCACCAGTCTTGGTGGTGAGTTCCATGCGGTCCACAACGCCATCGCTTTTTGTTCCGGTGTCTACGTAAACGCTGCTCTCTCCGATGGAGATCACCTTTGCGTCCACCTTGTCACCGCTTTTCAGCTCCTCACCCAATCCGTCGCCATACGCATCCAGCAACGCCTCAAAGCTCTCCTCTTCAGGAACGCCCATATCACCCTTGTCGTTCATCATACTCTCCGACATGCCCCCTGGCGGGGGGATCTGGTTCACCCGGTATCTGACTGTTGATTACCTGCGTTGTGCCGGCGCCTCACTCCGTTGCTGTTGAAGGGCTCTCCCCTGTTAACCCAGGGGGTACGAGCCAAAAAGACGCAGCACACGACACCACTTCGGCATGGGCTGAGAAAATCCCCGCTCCTTGCATGGCCCCGCCCGTATTTTCCGGGCGAAAAGGGGCATGCCACGGCCGAAATGCCGTCAACAGCTCATCTATAAACTGTATTCATCAAATACGCCACCCTTTTTCACTCGGTCCGAATGCAGAAACCCCGTGGTATTCAAGCCTATCCTCAGCAGGGATTCCTTGCCGGGGCACCAGCGCAGCCGGGCCGGTAAAGCAAACACCCGGATCACTCGCCCCGGAACACCCCCGACCCTCCAGGGTTATTTCGGGACCTCCACCACAAGCCGCATGCCCACTTCGCTGCAGCCGCGGGACGGATCCGAGGCTTCCCGCTTGGCACACCGGGCGTTGTAGGCATAGGTCGCCCAACCGCCACCTCGCACCACGCGGTTCGTGCCGGAAGGGGCCCCTTTCGGATTTTTCACAGCCTTTCGCGGGTAGCGACCGTACCAGTCCCCGCACCACTCCGCCACGTTGCCATGCATGTCGTAAAGGCCCCAGGCGTTGGGTTCAAAACTTCCCACGGGCATGGTGCCGCTGGATGCGGCCCCGGCCGGGCATCCCCCCCAGCTGGCGTTGGCGTCCACATTGGCATCTGCCGACCCCAGGCACTCTCCGGATGAAAACGCAGACGTCCCGCCGGCACGGGCGGCGTACTCCCACTCCGCCTCGGTGGGCAGCCGGTAGGCGTTTCTGGATCGGCCGTTGATCCACTTCAGGTACGCCTCGATATCGGCACAGGTGAGCCCTGTTACCGGGTGATCGTCCCCTCGGGGGAACCCGGGATTCTTCCAGGAATACTCCCGGCTCTGGGTCCAGATGTAGTCTTCCAGAACAAAGGCACCGCCGGCCGTCTCGGCCTCGCTTTTGTACCCGGAGTCATCCACAAAGGCCTGCCACTGGGCCAGGGTGACTTCCTTGTCCTGCATAAAAAAACCGTGGGTAAGGGTTACGGCGTGGGCGCTCTCGTCTGCCTTGCGCCTTGCCTCGGTGTCTGGACTCCCCATGGTAAAGGAGCCCGGCTCAATGTAAACAAAGCGCCCCCACTCCCCTTTGAACTCGTCACGGGGCGTCAGAAACACCTCCACCCAGGCGTCCTTGCCTGATGAAACCACGGCCTTGGCCTTGCCGGTCTTGAACAGGGGCGCGCTCACCTTGACGGTGTGGGTTCCGGCGCTGATGGCGGCACCACTCTTGAAAGAGGCTCCATCTACCTGGACCGAGGCGCCCTTGGGCCTCACCTTAATAAAGAGCCGCCCCTTTTTTGGGGGTTCCTTGGTCAGGGTGGCGGTCAGACTGCGCGCCTTGCCCCGCTGAATGTCCACGGTGCCGTTCCAGGCCAGGTAGCCCTCTTTGCTCAGGCTCACCTCATGGGTTCCGGGCTTCAGGGTAATATCACCCACCGGAGTTGTGCCCTGCTTTTTCCCGTCGATATAAAGCTCGGCCCCGTTGATGTTGGCCGACACCTTGAGCCGCCCTTCCGGGGGGGTGCGCTTCGGCTTGGGAGGAACCAGCTTGACCACGGCCACAGGCGCCGGTTTGGGCTTGACGACACGCGGTGCCTTCACCACCACAGGGGCAGGGGCCGCCGGTGCGGCAAGCAAAAAGACAAATTCTCCGCCCTGGTCGCCGGTGTTGCGAATGGACCGGCAACGGGGTGGCAGGACCCCGGAGGCGCGCAACTCTTTTTTCATGCCGCTGAACATCTCCATGGTGGTCAGGCACGGCCCTTTGGACGAAAGGGCCGTGGCCACGCCGCGCGCAAAGACGCTGATCCCCCCTTCATCGGCCACGGGCAGGGTGTTGCCTGATATCATGGCCCAGCGGCTGCGCTTGTTAAAGAGGCCCACGTAGTACTCGCCGTCCCGGCGGGATGCCAGCCGGTGGGTGGCCCCGAACATGGTGTCCCCCAGGGCCGCGTCCGACAGGATCAGGACATCGCGGGCCTTCATGGTGTTCACCGCGTCCTGGATCTCATGGTCCGCGATCCAGGTGGCGGCATCGTCGGACCGGGCATCGCTTGGTAGCCACCACGCCTTTCGTGAAGCCTTGTCCGTATGGGAGGAGCCGGAGAAATAGATCAACACGCTGTCGTTGATCCCCATGCCCCGGGCCAGCCCGCGAAACTCGCGCATCACCGAGGCCCGACCGGCCTCTTCATTGATCAGCAGCTTCACGTCGAAGCCTGCCCGGCCCTTAAGGGCTTCAGCCACATGGCGAGCCCCGGTCACCGCGGCAGGCGAACCCTCAATGACCGAATCAGCGTAGGTGTCGATACCGATCACCAGGGCTTTGTAACTCCCCACCGCCCCCTGCCGCCGCTCCAGCTCATCAAAGGTTTTCACGTCCGCCAGGGCAGTTGCCGCCCACACTGCCGTCAAAAAAATTACAATAACGGATCTGATTGCTCTCGCCATGGTCTATCTCCACCTTACTCGCTGGTCTTTTCACTTGTGAAATGAGGATTTGTCCCACCTTTGGTCCGTCCTCGCTGGCCGTTGATGCTGGTGTATTCACCCTTGGCTGTGTTTTTCGTCCCCCCCAGGATGGAGGCATACGTTCCCCGGGCTTTGTTTCCTTTGCCACCGGCAACAATGGAAAAATCACCGCTGGCCTTGTTGCCCTCCCCTCCGAGAACGGCACTGCAGTTGCCGCTTACGGCGTTGCCGCGACCAGAAACCACGCTGCCGAATCCCTCGAAGCGGTTGGCTGCCCCCACCACCAGGTTATGGGACCCGGAGCCGGTGGCCCCGTAGCCGATCACCACGTTCCCCTTGCCGTTGACCTTGTCGGCCTTGCCCGTGCCGTTGGTCACGTAAAGGTTGACCCCATTAAAATAGATGTTACCGCCTTTGCGGGTGATGTTGGCAAGGAGGCCTTCAAGGGCCCTTACCCTGGCCTCCAGCTCCGCCACACGCAGCTGGAGCTCCGGAGACCCGGCACCGGCCTTCACCACAGGGACCGCCTTGGGGATATCTTCCTTCCTGGCGTACCCGGCAAGGAGCTGCATCAGCTCACTGTCCCGGGTAATGGAGTCGTCGATGAACGACTCCCCCACCTTTCCCCGGCAGATGCTGTCTCCGGACAGGACGGCCACGGGCTCAGGGGTATCGGGCTTGGGAACCGGAGCTGCCGCCACCACCGTCACATCCGCCCCGATTTTACGAAAACGGGTCGCAAGCTCGGCATCGGCCATGGACTCGTAAGAGGCAATCACCCCGGGCTCGGCCAGGATCAAAAGATGCTGCATCTGGTGGTCCAGCCCCCCGTCGGCTTGCTTCTGGAACAAAAGAACATAGATGGCCGGTTCGGCCTTGGCCCGGGCGCTGCCTGCTTTTTTCACACGGGCGGAAAAAGCTGCCGACATGTAGCGGTCCCCCAGAACCCTGACGTCCAGGGGCTTTTCCAGGGTCACATCCCGCTTGTAGCGATGGCGCTGGGTTTTGCCCACGCTGCGGAGGGCGTTCGTCATGAGTTCGGGCTGCGCCTTGCCGCCAAAAGCCTGGGCAAATCGCGAGGCCGTCTCCACATCTTCAATTTTCTTGGCCACCGCAGGCCACGGCATCATGAAAAACACGGCAAGAACACATGCGATCCATTGAAATCTTCGTCTGGTCATTACACCCCCCGAAAAGGTCATTGGCAGTTACGTCGAAAAAAGACAGAGGCGATGCGGCCCGGTGTGCGCCGCCTGTATGCATCTCTGTTTTTTCCGAGTCCTTTCATTTGTCACGAATCGTATCCATGAAGGCGGCCGAAAAGGAGAATATCGCAAAAGAGAAGCGGCCGTTGTGTGTGTTGTGAGGCAGGGTTGTTCATCGCGGAAGGCCCTTCCCGAAATAACCGGGAGCCGGGCGTCCCACAGAGCGATCATGCCGGCACCGCCATAACCATGGCCGATGCCGGCATATCGATCAGAGAGTCGTGAAGCCCAGGGGCATCAGAAGCTGAAAGAGACTTTCGCCGTGTAGAGCTCCCAGTCTTTTTTGTAGCTGGGGCCTTCGATCTGGCCGCCAGGAAAACCGGGTGACGGGTAAAAGTCCGTGTTGCCGTCGGAGTTCAGCATGATGGCACCCCCGCGCATCTTGTGGCCCTCAAGCTTGAAGATCCAGTTCTCGGTGATGTCAAAGCGAAGAGAAAGCGCCAGATCCTTGAGGTAGGCGCGGTGCTCCTGGCCGGGGGGATAACCACCCATTGTACCCTGGGGAGTTGCGCTTACCCACTGTTCAACGGCCTTTTCACCATCCTTGTCATCCCGATTGGCATAGTACTCAGAGTAATAGGTGCCCACCTCAAACCAGTCGGTGAACCGGTAGGTGATCATGCCGTAATAGCCTTCGCTGTCAAAGTCCTTGCCATCGGGGACATAGATGGGGTCCTCGAACTCATAGTTGATACGGTTGTACTCGGTGGAGAAGACAAAGTCCCCTACAGCGTACTGCAGGGAAGTGGTCCAACCGGTTTGGGTCACTTCAATATTCGATTCACCACGACCGGTTATGGCTGTATTACTTGTAATATCTGCATAAATACCCGGTCTACTCCCCAACCGCTCACGCCAAAGGAAAGCCCTTCCAGGGGAGTCTCCCAGAGGACGCTGCCCACGTAGGTGCGGTCTACCTGGTTGTTGGAGACGTCCACGCCCATGTATATGGGAAACTGGTCCTCCAAGAGCCTGATCTCAGGGCCGTCGTCGTCAAATTCGTTGACACCGCCCATGATGTGGTATTCAAAGCTGCCCACTTTGCCGGCCGGGGCATACCCGTAGTACTCAAAGCCGTTGAGGGCGTTGATGGAGTCTCGCCACCCCTCGTTGTACACACTCTGGGGAAGCAGCACCGAGGTACGCAGCATATCCACGTCCCGGCTGGTGTTGTAAAGACCATGGGTCATCTTGAGCTTACCGGCCCTGAAGTTGGCCCACTCGGTGAAGGAGTAATCGGCATAGGCCCAATCGATGGTTACCTCGTTATCCCCCAGAAACCCGAAATCCCGGGAGAAGAACTGGATACCCAGACGCAATCGGTCGCTGACGTCCGAGGTGAAGTTGATGCCGCGCTCGTTGAAATGATACGTGCCGCCATTATCGGTATCCCCGAAGAATTTGTTGTCCGAGGAGAGAAGGTACCCCTGGGTAATGAAACCGTGAATACTCACCTGCCCCTCAGAGCCCAGCTCCAGGGCACCGGCAGACTGCGCCGATAGAAACACCAAAATCACGGTAAACAAAATGGCCGTTCTTTTCATCATTGTTGTTAGCCTCCGCATCGATAAAGGTATGTGAAATATAATCGTAAACACGTTTAGATGGTCATTTCGCTCAAGATCTTCACCTGGTCCGTGGCAGCACCGGAAGTGACAAAGCCGATGGCCCCTTTTGTCTTCTCAACATACTCCACGAGGTCCCGCTCTTTATCAAAACTCTTGGGTGCCTGGCCTCCTCCGGTAAACACCTTCTTTTTCCAATACCGCGTAAAAGTGCTGTGATTTTTCTTGAGGTATTTGTTCAAAAACGCGTCCTGGGTGTCCCCTTTCCCAAGGATAACAAACTGAACACGCATGCCGTTTTCCCATACCTTCTTCTTCCCGAGGTAGATATCCCGAATTTCCCGCTGTTCAAGAGAAGCGACGGGAACGCTTCGATTGCCGATGACTCTCAACTGCTCTGCAGATACACTGCCCGCGACCAGGCAGAGAATCGAAGCAACCAACATGCCCCTTAGAACCATTCTCATCATTCCTTGCACTCCTTCCTTTCGTGGTGAAAATCATCACTCAGCACTACCAAACAAATTGTGCACATACAGAATACCAACCGTATGGAATTAACATTGTTATCCTTTGTGCACTACTAATTTCCTCCCAAGGTGTCAATACCGTTCGTGTTACAGACTACTCACAACCGCATCACGCGCAGCGCTTCGAAGGCTTGCCAGCTCTGCGGATGAGGCGGCGGAAGCCCCTCTGGAGACAATATCGATAACGGCCTGCCCTTTTTTGGGAATAAAGAGGCGGACGGTCCGATCCGGTACGGCCCAGACCCTCTGGGCCCCCTCTTTCCCTGTCTCCCGGCGGGCCACGCCGTATCTCAGGGAGACAAGTCCTTCGAGCTTATCAAGGGAATCCGATATCTTAACAGGAAGAACATAGCGAACGCCCACGAGGCGATCCCCGGCCAGCCGATACACCAGGTACGCGGGCCGCCTGAACAGGGAGACGCTGTAAAGCAGTTCGTGCCGCCCCATGCGTTTCGGGGCGATTTTTTCAGAGGCCATCACCTCGAACCGGTTCATGCCCCAGCGAACGCTGCGGAAGTCAAAGCTCTCCGCAACCGCGCTTCGCGAGGCCAGCAACAGGCCCAGGGCACAAACCAATCCGTTAATGAGATGACAAGGTTTCATCTGTCCCCCTGCCTGCAAGGGCATTGCGGATGGATGCGGAAAGCTCCCTGATTTCAAGGGGCTTCATGAGTAGAAAATCGATCCCCGCGTCCGACACTTCCCCTGCCGAAAAGCTGTCGCTGTACCCGGTGCAGATAATCACCGGCACCTCCGGTCGCAGGGCTTTGACCTTGCGTGCCAGGGCGACCCCCGTCATCTTGGGCATGGTCAGGTCCGTCACCACCAGGTCAAAGGCTTCAGGGGATTCGGAAAAAAGGTCGAGGGCCTCCCGGCTGTCCGTAACGGCCTTTACCGTGTAGCCCAGACGCTCCAGCATGGCCCCGACCATCTCGGCCAGGTCCGGCTCGTCGTCCACAAAAAGGATGTTCTCCTGGCCGCGGGCAAGCCCCGCCGCAACCTTGGGTTCTTCACCGGCACGTCCTTCGGAGACCGGAAAGTAGAGGTGGAATACACTGCCCTCTCCCTCCTCGCTCTCCACGCGAATCGCCCCGCCGTGGACCTTGAGGATGCCGTGGACAACCGAGAGTCCCATGCCGGTCCCCTGCCCCTTACCTTTGGTGGTAAAATAGGGATCGAAGATGCGTTTTTTCACCTCAAGATTCATACCGCACCCCGTATCACCCACGGAGAGCTTCATGTACGCACCGGGCTCCAGTTCGATGAACTCATGCACGTCCACCTCATTTAAGGTGACCACGTCCAACAGAATCGACAGGGTCCCTCCGTCGGCCATGGCGTGGGCCGCGTTGGTGCACAGGTTCATGAGGATCTGGTGAATCTGGGTGGAGTCTGCATCAATGGGGTAGACCTTGGAGGTCATGGACTGCTTGATCTCGATGGTGCTGGGAAGGCTTGCCCTGAGGAGCTCCAGGGATTCCCCGATAATTTGCTGCATAAAGACAGGCTTCTTCTCATGGACGGTCTGCCTGCTGAAGGAGAGAATGTGGCCCACCAGGTTTCTGGCGCGCTGGGAGGCTTTGTAGATCTGGTCGATGCTCTTTCGCGCCGGGTTGGACTCGTCCACATCGAAGCGGGCAAGCTCAATGTACCCCAGGATGGCGGCCAGCACGTTGTTGAAGTCGTGGGCGATGCCCCCGGCAAGGGTCCCCAGGGCTTCCATTTTCTGGGCCTGCCTGAGCTGCTCTTCCATGGACTTACGGGCCGAGGTGTCCCTGACCAGGGTCAGCTTTCGGAAGGGTTCCCCCTGGCTGTTGCGCAACAGCCAGCTCCGAACCTGGGTAGGCACCCGGCTCCCCCCTTTTTTAATGTACTCCTTTTCGTACTCGCCGGATTCGCCCTTGGCAAGGAGAGCCGGTGCCACGATACGTGACTCCAGCAGTCGCCACTTTTCCGGCGTTATCTGTTGCTCGAAGCGATCGCATACCTCCTCAAGGGGGTATCCGACCATGTCGAGAAACGCAGGGTTGGCATCTTCGATGCGCCCGTTCAAGTCCGTAAACAAAATGCCGTCGCGGCTTGTCTTGAACAACTCTTCATATCGTACACGATCATCGGACGAACCCCTTTCAGGCACCTGTTCTTCAACATGGATGCCTTCTGATTCGAGGAGCCGCCGGGCACGGGCCAGGCTCTGTTCATCGCCATGTACTACAAGAACCGTTCGGTCAGAGTCCCGGTTCAATGCCACCCCCTTTTCTCTTTTTCTGGAAGAGGTTATCACGCAGTGCACACATACATATGTCTACTCATATCGGCACGCGAGCAGTTTATCTTTATGCCAAAACGGTGGGTTCCGGGAAAAAAGGAGCTGCCTTTACCCGTGCATATTGCATCTTGCGACGGCGGCTCTCTCCCCTGCTCTGCATGGGATTCGGCTCAGCCGTGTCACCGCCGGATCATTTGATTATCACGACACGTTCAACGAGGGTTTCTAACACACCTGTCCCGACAGCACCACCCCTGCCCGCCTCTTTTACCACCCCATGCGTCCCTTACCCGAACAGCCCATAAAAAAGCGCCGCCGGCAACACAAGACACGTTTCATTCCAGGTAATTGCCGAGAAAAAGCCAGGCATCCCAAACGGCCCCCACCTTTTTTGCGTTATCAGGATTTTGAGGCAGGTCACACCTCCTGCAGCCCTGACGCCATAAAGATGAGGGGCACGCGACCCGGCAAATATCCGGGCTGCCCCCGTCAAAGGGTGAAGGGATCCCCTTCAAGCCTGTTTTTACAGCAGATCACCCTCTTGAGAAACAGAACCAGGGGCGCCAGGGCCGCGCCGCCCCCCTTGCAATTCACCAGCCCGTGTTTATATTGGTGTGACCATGAGCCATTATAATGAAAACATACCCGACCCCAAGGAACTCGAAAAGGAGATCGGTAATTTCCTCAATCAAAAGTTTGGCGGAAACGTAAAGATCGTCTCTCCCTTCTCGAAACCCGAGCGGGACAAAACCGAAGGCAAGAGCGTCAGAGCGGAGAAGAAGGGTTTTCAACTCGACTTCGACATGAAGCCTGAAGACCTGGTGGCCTATCTGGACCAGTTCATCATCCGTCAGGAGAGGGCCAAAGCCGTTCTGGCAACAAAAATCTGTACCCATTTCAATCGAATCCGCCATTTAGGGGACGAGGGGCGAAAGACCTCCGGCATTGTGGGGGGCATCAAAAACAACGTCCTGATGATCGGCCCCACCGGCGTGGGCAAGACCTACATGATCAAGCTCATCGCCGACAAGATCGGGGTCCCCTTTGTCAAGGGGGACGCCACCAAGTTCACCGAGGCAGGCTACGTGGGCGGAAACGTCGAGGACCTGATCCGGGACCTCGTGCGTGAAGCCGACGATGATATTGAGCGGGCCGAATGCGGCATCGTCTATATCGACGAAGTGGACAAAATCGCCTCCTCCCCCAACCTCGTGGGAGCCGACATCTCCCGCACCGGTGTCCAGAGGGCTCTCCTCAAACCCATGGAAGAGACCGACGTGGAGCTCAAGGTCCCCCATGACCCTGTCTCTATGCTCAAGGAGATGGAGCGCTACCAGAAGACCGGCAACCTGGAAAAGCAGGTGATCAACACCGGCAACATCCTCTTTATCATGAGCGGCGCCTTCAACGGCCTGTCCGAGATCATCGAAAAGCGCAACCGGAAAAAAAGCATCGGGTTCGGCGCCACCCTCCACGACAACGCGGACACCGACGCCATCTTCCGCGAGCTGCGCACCGAAGATCTGGTGGAGTTCGGTTTCGAGTCCGAGTTTGTGGGGCGCCTTCCTGTCCGCACCACCCTGGAGTCCCTCTCCGAGGACGATCTCTTTGAGATCCTTAAAAACCCCAACAACCCGGTGATCCTGAGCAAAAAGCTCGATTTTTCTTCCTACGGCATCAGCATCCGGTTCGACGATGAGATCCTCCGGGAGATCGCGCGGCGTGCCCACCTTGAAAACACCGGGGCCCGAGGCCTCGTGAGCGCTGTGGAGGATGTGCTCCTCCCCTTTGAGACCCGTCTGCCCTCCACGGGCCTGAAAGAGTTCCCCGCCACTGTCGAAGCCGCATTGGAGCCCGAGGAGACCCTGCGATCCCTGTCGGACCCTGCCATGGCCGACGAGTGGAGTGCACGCTTCCGGCATCTGGAGGCACTGGAAACAGAATCCCTGTCCGGGTACATCACCAACCACTGGGATCAACTCACCGTGGGCCACCTGCTGCCCATGACGCCCTGGCGAACAGACCTGGCGTCAACGCTCTGTATCGCAAGCGGAATCTCCACGGGACGCGCCATTGAGAAAATTCATTCACATTATGAAGAGGTTAAAAAACTTGAGGTGAATTTTTTCTCGAAATTTGGTATGCATGTCCTGTTTGATGAAGAGGCGGTGGATTTCCTCATGGACCAGATCCTGACATCCGGAGCCACCTTCGACGAGTTGTTTGCTAAAATCAGTGGAGATTTTGAGCTCGGCCTCTCCCTGATCCGGGAAAAAACCGGCAAGACTCACTTCTTCATCACACGGGAGGCCCTGTTGTCGCCGGAAACCTTCCTGGACGACCTCATCAAAGAGGAGCTCGTGGGAAAAACCGACGCCATCCGCCTTCCCGACAACACTAAGACATAACGAGTCCCTGTCGGCAGCCCTCGTTTCGCCCTGGGATTCGACACCATTCAAACGAGATACCAACAAAGGCCCCGTTTTGAGGGCCTTTGCTGTCACAACCGGAGAGTATACGTAGATGATCGGAATATCCAAACTCTACTGCGGAACCGTGGAACCCTCAGACGCCCTGCGCTACGGACGCCATTCCGGGAGCCTTCCTTCCCACCTGCTTCAGTTTTCCAAAGACAAAAAGCCTGTGGTGGTCTGGAACTGCACCCGGGCATGCAACCTCAAATGCATCCACTGTTACGCCAAGGCCAAGGCGACCGGCGAAGACAACGAAATGACCACCGAAGAGGGCAAGGCCCTCATCGACGACCTGGCGGCCTTCGGTGCCCCGGTGATCCTTTTCTCCGGCGGTGAGCCCCTCATGCGAAAGGACATGCCGGAGCTTGCCGAGTACGCCGTTTCCAAGGGGATGCGCGCCGTCATCTCCACCAACGGCACCCTCATCACCAAAGAGGTGGCCCAGAACCTCAAGCGCATCGGCCTCTCCTACGTGGGCATCAGCATGGACGGCATGGAAGAGACCCATGATCACTTCCGCGGAGAAAAGGGCGCCTTCCAGGCCAGCCTTGAGGGCATACGAAACTGCCAGGAGGCGGGCATCAAGGTGGGCCTGCGCTTCACCATGAACCGCATGAACGTCCGGGACATCCCTGAGGTTTTCAAGCTCCTCGAAGAGATGGACATCCCCCGTATCTGCTTCTACCACCTGGTGTACGCCGGACGTGGTGTCAAGATCGGCGACGAGGTGCTCTCCCACGAAGAGACCCGAAAGGCCGTGGACCTCATCGCCACCGAAGCCAAGCGCCTCCACGATGCTGGCAAGCCCAAGGAAGTCCTCACCGTGGACAACCACGCCGACGGTCCCCACATCTACCTGCGCATGCTGGAAGAGGACCCCGAGCGCGCCAAGGAAGTGCTTGAACTCCTCCAGATGAACGAAGGCAACAGCTCCGGCCACGGCATCGGCTGCGTCAGCTGGGACGGCTCTGTTTACGCCGACCAGTTCTGGCGTCACCACAGCTTCGGCAACGTGCGCCAGCGCCCCTTCTCCGAAATCTGGACCAACCCCGAGGACGACCTTCTCCTGAAACTCAAGGAGAAGAAAAAGCACGTCACCGGCAGGTGCGCCAAGTGTAAGTGGCTCGATATCTGTGCCAGAGCAAGCTTCGGCGTCCAGCACGAAGCCGCCACCGGCGATGTCTGGGCCGGATCCCGAATGCTACTTAACCGATGAAGAGATCGGCTTGACCGAATAACCATACCGGGCCCGGGCAGAGGCTGCCGTCTCTGACCCGCAAGCCCCATGCCGAAGGCGACGGCAAGCAAACGGCGGCCACTTCCGGTGAGCCGCCGTCACCTTGAGAGCCGGAGTACCGGCCCTCGCCTTCGCCGTAAGGAGTACCCGATGCTGTTCCCCCAATACCGAGGACGACGCCTGAGAGCGTCATCCAGCCTGCGCCGCATGATCCGCGAAACCTCCCTCTCCGTCGACGACCTGATCCTGCCCCTCTTCGCCATCGGCGGAAAAGGCGTGAAAAACCCCATCGACTCCATGCCCGGACATTACCAGTTCTCCGTGGACAACCTCGTCAAGGTGGCCAAAGAGGCCTGTGACCTTGGGATCCCCGCAGTGATGATCTTCGGCATCCCCGACAAGAAAGACCCCCTGGGAACCTCAGCCTACGCCAAAAACGGCATTGTCCAGAAGGCGGTGCGCGAGGTGAAGAACAAGGTCCCCGAGCTCACCGTCATCACCGATGTCTGCCTCTGCCAGTACACGGACCACGGCCACTGCGGCGTGGTGGAAAAGGGAAAGATCGACAACGACATGAGCCTCGATCTCCTTGCCCGTATCGCCGTCTCCCATGCCAAGGCCAACCGCGAACTGGTGGCCTCGGACATGGACGGCCGCGTGGGTGAAATCCGGGACGCCCTGGACCAGGAAGACATGGGCGAGATTCCCATCATGAGCTACGCCGTGAAGTACTGTTCCGCCTACTACGGTCCCTTCCGGGCCGCCGCCCACTCCGCCCCCACCTTCGGTGACCGGCGCACCTACCAGATGGACCCGGCCAACGTTCTGGAAGGCATCCGGGAGGCCACCATGGACGTGCAGGAAGGCGCGGACATCATCATGGTAAAACTGACCTGTGGCCCCCTGGACGTCATCTCCAAGGTCCGGGACGAGGTGGACCTGCCCATGGCCGCCTACAACGTCAGCGGCGAATACGCCATGATCAGCCGCAGCAGGACCAGCTCGGCTGGATCGACGGCACCAAGGTGATGATGGAAACCCTGACCTCCATTAAACGGGCAGGAGCGGACATCATCCTCACCTACCACGCCCTGGAAGCTGCCCGGGAGCTTGGCGGGAAATAGAGGCCTGAAAAAGCGCCTCCGGCGGCCCTGCCGGGGGCCAAACTTTTGAAAAGTTTGACAAACAGGACTTAAGCACGCGCGATGCCGGCTGTTTACCTATGCCGTTACACTGCGCGCATCAGACTTGCTTACTTCGGTGTTGCAACCGGAATGTTTTTGCGGAGCTTTTTTCAAAAAGCGACCCGCCGGAGGCACGATACAACATGGACACGGCAACTGCATGAGCGTGCTGGAAGAGCACAGACCCCACGGTCACGGCGGCGGGCACGGAAAAAAAGAGGCGGAGTTGAGGCTGGTGGCCTGGGAGACGACCCGGCGCTGCAACCTCACCTGCGTGCACTGTCGCGCCGCAGCCGAAAACGGCCCCTACCCCGGGGAGCTGGATACCGAAGCCGCCTTCAGACTCCTGGACCAGATTGCCGAGGTGAGCAAGCCCATCATCATCCTGACCGGCGGCGAGCCCCTCATGCGCGAGGATATCTTTGAAATCGCCGCTTACGGCAACAAGCTCGGCATGCGCATGACCATGGCCCCCAACGGCACCCTGGTCACCGCTGAGAACGCAAAAAAGATGGTGGAGTCGGGCATTGTGCGCATCAGCCTGAGCCTGGACGGCGCCACCAAGGAGTTCCACGACGGGTTCCGCGGCGTGGACGGCGCCTACGACAGCGTCATGCAGGCAGTGGAATACGCCAAGGCAGCGGGCCTGGAGTTCCAGATCAACACCACCATCACCAAGGACAACCTCTCCCAGATCCCGGACATCCTGGCCAAGGCCGAGGAGATCGGGGCCGTGGCCCACCACATCTTCCTTCTGGTGCCCACTGGCAGGGGAAAATACATCGCCGACAGCGAGATCAACGCCAAGGAATACGAGGAGACCCTCAACTGGTTCTACGACCAGCGGAACAAGACCTCCCTCCAGCTCAAGGCCACCTGCGCCCCTCACTACTACCGGATCCTTCGCCAGCGGGCCAAAGAGGACGGAGAAAAGGTCACCTTCGAGACCCACGGCCTGGATGCAGTGACACGCGGCTGCCTGGGTGGTATCGGGTTCTGCTTTGTCTCCCACACAGGTACGGTGCAGCCCTGCGGGTTCCTCCATACAGACTGCGGCAACGTCAAGGAGCAATCCTTTGCCGAGATCTGGAATAACTCCAAGGTCTTCAAAGAGCTCCGGGACTACGACCTCCTGGAAGGCAAATGCGGCCCCTGCGAATACAAGCGGGTCTGCGGCGGGTGCCGGGCCAGGGCCTTCGAGGCCACGGGCAGCTACCTCACCGAAGAGCCCCTCTGCAGCTACAAGCCGCCGCGCATGGAGAAATAGCGCCCCACGCAAAGGTCCTTTCCGGTTTCATGTGCCGCCAGGTACATCCCCAAAATAATAAACCCTGCACGCTTAGCGTCGCGGATTTCCTTATGAAACACCCCACGGTGGTCTCTCGAAAGAGCTGAACCACGACCCCGGCTGAATAATCCGAGCACCTCGAAATACGACGGACCGTAGAGTGCACTCCGTGCACAAAAAACCACCGCCCAATCCCCCATACCCTCGGCAACGCCAACGCCCTTGGTATCCGAACATGGTGCACAGAGTACACCCTACAAGCAAGAGGCGTGCTGGAAGGAGTGAACCATTACAACGTGATGGCACCAACCTGTGAAGCTTTTTCTACATAAAAGCCTTTGCCGTAATTTTTTACAAATGGCACGAATTTCTTCTTGACAGATATTCTTACCCTCTGTAGGCTCCCTTCCAAAAAGTTGAAGCTCTCTAACTCGCAATCACATAGAAGCCTTCAGGGAAACGCCGGGGGTAAACAGCTTGTCCAATCATCCCCGTTCGGGACCGCACTGCCCGACATCGACAGCTACCACGCCAACGAAACCGGCAATCCCCTTACCGATGCCTTTTCAACGAGCACCACCGTCCACCCCGGAGGCAAGGCAACACCCGTGGCAGAGGAAGAGATTGCCGCCACCTATGCGTCACTGACACAAAAATCCCGACACGGCAAAACCGCGGCCTACATCCATGTGCCGTTCTGTGAAAGCCACTGCCTCTACTGCGGATTCTACCGAAAACGCTACGACGAAGGCCAGAGCAGGGCCTACGCAGACGCCCTCATCGCGGCTGCGGACTCGGCAAGACCCCTTCAGGCAAGCGCCCCCATCCATGCCGTCTACATCGGCGGGGGCACGCCCACCTCCCTGGAAGCCCCGGACCTCAAGCGCATCCTTGATGCCATTCGGGAAAACCTTCCCCTTGCAAACGACTGTGAACTCACCGTTGAAGGACGCATCTGGAACTTCGGGCCGGAAAAAATGGAGGCTTGCCTGGAGGGTGGTGCCAACCGCTTCTCCATCGGGGTCCAGACCTTTGACACGGAGCTTCGGCAATCCATGCACCGCCTGGCAGACCGGGACACGGTCCTCACCGCCCTTGCACGGCTGAGGGACTACGACCAGGCCGCCGTCATCATCGACCTGATCTACGGGTTTCCCAACCAGACCATGGAGCTGTGGGAAGAGGACATCCGCATCTTCCAGGGCCTCGGGCTCGACGGCGTGGACCTTTATCAGCTCAAGGTTTTTCCCGGCACCCCCTTGAGCAAGGCCATCGACAAAGGGCGCTTCCCCCCGGGGGCGGATCTGGCCACCCGGGCGCGCATGTACGCACGGGGTACGGAGCTCATGGCCGACGCCCAGTACACTCGGCTATCCGTCAACCACTGGGGCCGCACCCCACGGGAGCGGAACATCTACAACCACATGATGAAAAGCCCCTCCTGCTGCCTGCCCTTCGGGCCCGGTGCCGGAGGCAGCGCCCACGGCCATTTCTTCTTCCTGGAAACGGATTACGACGTATGGCGCAAGGCAGTGCTCGACGACGGACGAAAGCCCCTTGTCACGATGCAGCGCCAGACCGCCCACGCCGAACTGGAAAAAACCATTACCAGCGAGCTGGAACTCTGCAGGATCAACCTTGGAGACCTCGGAAAACGGTTCGGGCTCCCCCTGGCTGAGACCCTGGGCACCCTTTACGAGCAGTGGGAACGTGCCGGGCTCCTCACCCACCGAAACGGATGGTGTCGCCTGACGACCGCCGGGCAGTTCTGGCAGGTCACCATGGCGCAGCTAACCATCAACTACCTGTACGACACTATTTTTACGGAGGAATCATGATGCGATTGTTTTCAGTCTTGCGCTCTCCCCTGATAACCGGTGCCTTGAGCGCATCTCTTATCCTGGGAACAGCGGTCTCCACCTTTGCCGAGCCTGTGGAGACCACCTCGGAGATGAAGGTCACGGCCACCCGAACCGAACGAGAATTAAGCGAAATCCCCTCATCCCTGAGCGTGGTCACGGAAGAAGAGATCATCCGCCACGGCTACACCTCCGTCGCGGACATCCTCCAGGATGTCCCTGGGGTTGAGATCTACGACCAGAGCCTGTCCGGGGCCAAGCGCATCAATATCCGTGGCGAATCCGGGTCGCGGGTGCTCATCATGGTTGACGGCCAGAAAATCACCGAACAGAAATCCATGGACGGAGCGCCCCTTCTCATCGACCCCAACCAGATTGAGCGCATTGAGGTGATGAAGGGGCCGGCCTCGGTTCTTTACGGTTCCGAGGCCATCGGCGGGGCGGTGAACATCATCACCAAAAAAGGGGGCACCAGGCCCATCCAGGCGTCAGCCAACGTCACCTACAACTCCTCCACGGAAGGTTTTGAAGAGAGCCTGGCCCTGTACGGACGCAAGGACAGCTTTAGTTATCGTATCAACGGCACCCGCTCCGACCAGGGTGACCGGGAAACACCCAGCGGCACCACTGAAGACTCCGGGTCCGAAGCCACGGCAGGCAGTGTGTTCCTGGGTTACGAAACAGGCAAGCTTGCCATGGGGGTTAAGGTGGAAGACTACACCAGTGAAATCGAGTCCCCGCCCACGGTATCAGACGGAAACCCCTTTGACCTGCACCTGCCCGAATGGACCAGGCAAAAAGCATCTGTGACCTTTGACATCAAGGACCTTTCAACCGCCGTCCCCAAGATCCACATGGATGCCTATGCCCAGAAAACGGAAAAAGAGTTCGAGCAGCGCATGGTCATCAACATGGGCCCCATGGGCACCTACAAACAGGCCCTGGACACCTATAACGACCAGAAGACCTACGGGGCCACCGCCCAGGTCGACATCGTGCCGTCGCCCAACCACTACCTCATCGCAGGGTATGCTTACACCCACGACACCCTGGACGCCGAGAGCACCCTGGACTTTGATGACCTGGGCGGACGCATCCTTCCTCCGCCTCCCATGGGTCCTGCCGGGCCTTCCACGGACCCCGCTACCACCACCAACGATGCCAACATGACAACCCATGCCCTCTTCCTCCAGGATGAATGGATCCTGCCAAAGGATCTTCTCCTCACCTTCGGCGGTCGCCAGACCTGGGTGGAGTCGGAGTTGGAAGAGAGCAACGCCCCCGGTGCCAAGATCGGAAGCACCAGGGACAGCCACCCGGTCTTCAGCGGTGGCCTGACCTGGAACGGTATCAAAGGCCTGACCCTGCGGGGCAACATCTCCCAGGGGTACAGGTTCCCCGGCCTTGACAAGCTCTTCATGGGCACAAACCACGGCGGCCGAACCACCCTGGCCAACCCCGACCTCTCCCCGGAGACCTCAACCAACTACGAAATCGGGGCTCGGTTAGACACCAATACCTGGGGCATGGACCTCGCGGTCTTTTACAACCTCGCCGACGACTACATTCACTCAACACCCGTCAGCGGCAACATCTACACATACGACAACGTGGACAAAGCAAAAACCCACGGCGTCGAAGCCACCATCGACTACACCATCCTGCCCCTTCACCTTACGCCTTATGCCTCGGGTGCCTGGATGAAACGAAAATTTGAGACCGAGGAACTCTCCACCTGGAAAACCGACACCCCCGAGCTTTCCGGACGCTTCGGCCTGCGCTACGAGACAAACCTTGCCACCCACCCCGCCACCGTCTGGGCCGATCTCTGGATGCGCGCGGCAACGGAGTCCGAGCTGGAACAAACAGACGACGACAACCCCGGAAAAACGGAAATTAAAACCAAAGGCTCCTGGCAGACCCTCAACATCGCCTTTGGCAGCGAATTCGGAAAAGACCGGCAGTACCATGTCTCCCTGAACCTCAACAACCTGTTGGACGAGTCGTACCAGACGGCCCGCAACAGCCTTGAAGAGGCCGGGTTCCACGCCGTGGCCCGGGTGGGCGTCTCCTTCTGATAACCTTCAAACACCACCTCCCGGCTCTGTCAAAAAGCCGGGAGGCTTTAAGGACACCCATGGAAAAAACACCCTACTGGGAGATGCGGGACCTCGTGACCATCGGTATCTTTGCCGCCGTCACCAAGGTGACGAGCCTGCTGGTGGCCCTTGTGGGTGGAGGGATGAACCCCATCACCCTGATTCTCAAAAACCTGTTGTTCACCACGCTGGCCATCGTCCTTCTCTACAAGGTCAGAAAATTCGGTGCACTCACCCTGTTCCTCCTGGTCAACATCCTGGTCTCCCTTTTGCTCATGGGCGGCTCCCTAGTGCTCATCCCCGCCATGGTCCTGGCAGGGATCGTGGCCGAAGCCGTTATCATGATTTTAGGAGGATACGCCAGAAGCGCCAATCTCATCATCGGGGTAGGGCTCTACGACATCGTCTTCAAGGTGAGTTCCGTGGGGGCTTCCTGGCTCTACATGCGAGAACAGCAGGAGATGGTCATCATGTCCGCCATCATTGTCGGCATCGGGTATATCGGGGCCTTCCTGGGCCTTTTCTCCGGTGCCTTTTTCGTCAAGGAGCTGCGCCATGCGTGCATTATTCGCAGCTGATGCCGTGCAGGCGAAAAGCCATGTCCACAGGCTCGACGTCCGCACCAAAATCCTCATCAGCCTGGTGGCCTCAGTGGCCGTCATCTTTATCAATTCGCCCCTTGCCATGGGCTTCCTCGCCCTGGCAAGCGCCCTTTACGTTCTGGAGCTGGGCCGATACGGGGTCGTGGCCGTCTGCTACGTGGCCATCGGACTCATGTGGGTGATGGCCCTGGGATTCATGGCCCTTATTCACCACATGGCCCCGATGATCCCCGCTTCCGGAATCGGTACCATGGCGGTGCCGTTCCTGCGAACGGTCATCATGATCAATACGGTGCTGGCCCTGGCCCTCTCCTCACGCATCCAGACGGTTCTCACGGCCCTGAAGAGCTTCCGGCTTCCCATCTGGATCTACATTCCGGCGGCGGTGATGATCCGCTTTGTCCCCACCTTTATCCGGGACGTGCAGCAGATCCACGAATCCATGCGCATCCGGGGCTATCACCTGCGCCCCTCTTTTATCGCCCGGCACCCGGTCCTTTCCGTCCGGCTCCTGGTGGCCCCCATTCTCTTCCGGGCCCTGCGCAGCTCCGACGATTTGGGCATCGCCGCCGAGCTCAAGGGCGTCTCCCGGACCAACACCATGGTGAGCTACAAAACCCAGGCCTTTTCCCGGGCTGACGCCGTGGCCTTCATCGGCCTTGTCCTTATCCTCCTCACCGGCGCGTATCTTCAACTGCGCTGGGGAACAGCCACCACAGGATTCATGCCATGATCGAACTGCAACACGTCACCTACACCTACCCGTTTCAGGAAACGCCCGCCGTGCGGGACCTCTCCCTTGCGGTCAACCCGGGCGAAGTGACCCTGGTCACCGGCGCCAGCGGCTGCGGGAAATCGACCCTCATCCGGCTGGTCAACGGGCTCTGCCCGCACTTTTTCCAGGGCACACTGGAAGGAGAAATCCGTCTGAACGGGATATCGAGCACAGGAAAGACCCTGGCCCAGCTCTCCGCTGAGGTGGGCACCGTGTTCCAGGACCCGGAGATGCAGTTTTTTGCCCTCAACGTGGACGACGAGATCGCTTTTGCCCACGAATGGCTCGGCAAACCGCCGGAAGAGATCCAAGAGGTCGTGAAACAAACCGCTGAGCAGCTCAACATCACACACATCCTGGATTCATCCATCCACGACCTCTCCGAGGGCCAGAAACAGAAAGTGGCCCTGGCCGACATCCTCTCCCTGTCCCCCTCCATGGTGGTACTGGACGAGCCCTCGGCCAACCTAGACCCCGAGAGCACCGACGCCCTGGCCCAGTTGATACGCGACCTCAAAAACAGGGGAATCGCCGTGCTGGTGGTGGACCACCGACTCTACTGGCTGGAAGGTGTGGCCGATCACGTGGTGGTGATGGACAATGGGGAAATCGTTGCCCAAGGAGAATTCGACATGCTGGGGGACGCGGCACTGCGTGCCCGCTATGGCCTGCGCGCTCACCATGTCCCGGATACCAGGCAGAGCCTTCCCCCCCTTCCGAAAAGCGGCCACCTGGAGGTCGAGGGGCTCACCTTCGGTCATGGAAACGGCCCAACCCTCTACGACAACGCCTCCTTTGCCCTGCCCCAGGGGGTCACGGGAATCATTGGAGACAACGGCACCGGGAAAACCACCCTTGCCCGGCTTCTCACGGGCCTCACCAAGCCCCGAAGCGGAAACATCGCCATCGGCGGAGACAGGATCAAACAAAAGCACCTGCTGAACCACGCGGGCATAGTCCTTCAGAACACGGACCACCAGCTCCACATGAACTCGGTGCTCCAGGAGGTGGCCATGGCCTCGGGTACCCACCGGGTCCGCAAAGAAAATCGCGACACGCTCATCGCCTTTCTGGACCGCTTCGGCCTCGCCCACCTGGCGAATCGCCATCATCCCTATCGGCAGAACAACGCCTGGTCATTGCCTGCGGCCTGGCCCAAAAACCGGATATTTTTATCCTGGACGAGCCCACCAGCGGACTGGACGGCCACAACATGGAGCGCATCGCGGCCATGATGCGCGAAGCGGCAGACAGCGGCACCAGCGTGGTGGTCATCACCCACGATCTGGAGCTTCTCCACCTCGCCTGCGATGTGGCCCTGCGCCTTCCCTTTTCACAAGACCAACAGGAGTCCTCACCATGTTTGAAGACAGCGTAACCCCGGACATCAAAGCCCGGATTCAAGAAATGATCGACGAAAACCCCAGCACCATGCCCAGCCAGATGGCAGCCCAGCTCCACATCTCCGAGGCGGCGGTGGTCTCGGCCCTTCCTGCCCCCATGGGCACCTTTGTTGAGGCCGCACACTTCGACACCGTCTGGGAGGCCATGACCGGCTGGGAAAAAATCACCTTCCTCCGCCAGAGCCCCACATCCGTCATCGAGGTAAAGGGAAAGCTCCCCAAGGGCACATACGGCCACGGGTACTTCAACCTCATGGAAAAAGAGAACCCCCTGGGCGGGCACCTTAAAGTGGAAAAACTCGGGGCCATCTGCTTTCTCGAAAAGCCCTTCTTCGGCCTGGAGAGCCTCTCCGTGCAGTTCTACGACACCAACGGCGATCATATGTTCGCCGTCTACGCAGGAAGGGAAAAACGCACCCTCATCCCTTCTGTAAAAGCCGGGTTCCACGCCCTTCGCAACCAACTGACCAGCAAGGAGTAAACGCCATGAAATCACTCATCATCTATTCATCCCGAACCGGAAACACCCGAGCCGTTGCCGAAGCCGTCAAAGAGGCATTTCCCGAGCCCTGCACCCTGGCCCCCGTTGAAGAGGCACCCGCCGTGGACGACTACGATGTCATCGCCATCGGTTACTGGGTGGACAAAGGCATGCCCGATGCCAAGGCCAAGGCGTTCATGGAGAAAATTAAAGGGAAAAAGGTGGGACTCTTCGGGACCCTGGGGGCCTACCCGGACTCGGACCACGCAAACGATTGCCGGGCAAAGGCAGAAACTCTCATGGAAGGAAACGAGGTGATAGGACAGTTTCTCTGCCAGGGCCGCGTAGACCCCAAGGTGCTGGAGATGATGGCCAAGGTGGCCTCAGACCACCACCCCATGACAGACGAGCGCAAGGCGCGCATCGAAGAAGCGAAAAAACACCCCAACGAAGAGGATTTTGAACAGGCCAAAGCCTTTTTTCGGAAGTGCTTGAACGTATAAAAACCAAAAAAACGCCTCCGGCGGCCCTGCCGGGGGCCAAACCTTTGAAAAGTTTGACAAACAGGCTTTAAGTGCTATTTCGTTTTATTCGAGTACCTTGGTTTACCAGCGGCTTTAGGCTTAACGAGTAAGAGACCGGAACGTTTTTGCGGAGCTTTTTTCAAAAAGCGACCCGCCAGAGTTATTCCGGGTGAAGTCAAGACAGATTCAAGGACTTTCTTTCGTTCCCAGGCTCCGCCTGGGAATGATGCACGGAGGCTTTGCCTCCACGGTTGGAATCGCTTCACTCTGAACGTTTTATCCATTATGACGCGATGCTTCACAGCGGCAAGGCGGAGCCTGGGAGCGAACAAAAAAGCCTCCGGCCGGAGGCGTTTCTTGTTTTTAAATCCTTCAGGAAGACTTGGACGCGTGATTCTCCGGCAGGGTGAATTTTTCCTGCCAGGTATCGATGTCGCAGCCTGCCTCCTTTAAATAGAGGATAAAGCGGCCAAGCTGGAGCACCACGTCGTCGGTGACGGCGTGCTCCACCCGGCATGCCGTGGCCTCGGCCTCCTCGTCGGGGAGTTGCAGGACGCGCCCGAAAAAATCGCGGAGGATCACGTTGCGGTGGGCGATGCGCTTACCCAGTTCCCACCCGGAGGGGGTGAGTGTGATGGGGCTGTAAGGCCTGTATTCGATCAGCTCACGGGCGGCAAGGGATTTCAGGGCCGTGGTCACGGTGGACCGGGTGACCCCCAGGTCGTCTGCGATGGCGTTGGAGCGGGCGTCCCCGTTTTTCTGGACCAATCTGAAAATAGCGGCAAGGTAATCTTCGAGGGTGGATGTCAGCGGGGTCTCTTTTGTAATCATGATCTCTCCTTGGGGTTGGTACTCCGCAATGGTCATTAGTCAATCCGCCACCATTTGACAACATGTAATATCAAAATACAGATAACGGTTCAGTTCATTGATGCCTCCGGCGGCCCTGCCGAGGCCAACCTTTTGAACCTCAGGACACACAGGTTTTCACGTTATGCGCCTCTTCTCTCTTCCGCCCTGGCTGCGCCTTCTTGCCGGGTACGCCTCTACGTATCGAGTCCGTGTTGCCGTCGGTATCGGCTGCAGCACGGCTGCCCGCGTCTGCGATCTTCTGCCCATGATTATAGCAGGATATGCGGTCAATCACATCACGTCGAGCCCCGACGGAGCAACCGGCTTTCTGGCATACGGGCTGGCAGTCTTCTGCGCCTTTGGCGGCCTGGCCATCTTTCAAAGCTCAAGTGATTACCTTTTGGCTGCCGTAGCCCAGTGCATCCGCCATGACATCAGGATGAAGCTCTTTGCCAAGATCCTCTCCGTGGACACCGAGTTTATTGATGCGCGCAGCAAGGGGGACCTCCTCTCGGTTGTCACCAACGACGTGGACGTGCTCAACGTGTTTTTCTCAGAGACCATCGCCAACCTGGTGCGCGTGGTCATCTCCTTTGCGGGCACCTACGGTTACCTTTTCTGGCTCGACGGCCGGCTGGCCCTGACCCTGGCTTTTCCCCTGCCCCTTGCCTTTCTGGCCATGCGCCTTTTTTCTCGCAGAGTCCAGCCCCAGTACCTTACATCACGACGGGCCGTGGGCCGATTTGCGGGGACCCTTGAAAACAGCCTCCAGGGCATCCCCGTGCTCCGGGCCTACTGCGCCGAGCAGGCAGAGACGGACCGCCTGAAAAAAGAGTCCGCCTTCTATCGTGACACGGCCGTGGCCGCGGCAAAAACCAGACGAAACTTTATCCCGGTCATTTACGGCATCGCCGGGCTCTCCTTTGCCCTTCTCATCGGCGGAGGTGGCTGGCTGACGCAGCAGCCCGGCGGCCCCAGCCTCGGCGCCTACACCACCTGCGTCCTCATGGGCATGCGCCTTGTGGTCCCCATCTTCACCCTAACCTTTCTCATCAACCAGCTTCAGCAGGCCAAGGCCGCGGCCACAAGGGTCCGCGAGCTTCTTTTCGTTAAACCCCGCCTTGCAGACCCGGCCGACGCCACGGACCTTCAGGGCCTCCCCGAGACCGTCCGTTTCCACAAGATCCGGTTCCGCTACCCCAACCATCCGGAGCTCTTTTCCGACCTCTCCTTTACCATCAACAAAGGCGAATTCATTGGCATTGCAGGGCCCACCGGCGCAGGCAAAAGCAGCCTCATCAAGCTGCTGCTCCGCTTCTACGGCCCAAATTCCGGCCAAATCGCCATCAATGGACAGAACCTGGAAGAACTTGCCGCCGCCAGCTTCCGCAAACATGTGGGCTACGTCTCCCAGCACCCCTTTCTCTTTCACGGAACGGTTCTGGACAACCTCTGCCTGGGAAGCCCCGAAGCCACAGACGCGGAGATCCAACAGGCCCTTCGGCAGGCCGGAGCCGAAGAAATGGTCCGCGCCCTTCCCCAGGGGCTCCACACCATCCTGGGGGATCAGGGAGACACCCTTTCCGGGGGGCAGAAGCAGCGTCTCTCCCTGGCACGGGCCCTGCTCAGGGACCCCGAGGTGCTCATCCTCGATGAGGCCACCTCGGCCGTGGACCCGGCAACCGAGAGCATCATCCACACAAACCTGATGGGCCTTCGGAAAAACCGCATCATCATTGCCGTTGCCCACAGACTCTCCACCCTCACGTCATGCGACCGAATCCTCGTCATGGACCAAGGGGGCATTGTCCAGGAGGGGCCCCATCGCCAGCTGGTGTCCCAGGAAGGCGTCTACCAAACCCTGTGGCAGGCCCTTCAAGAGACTCCCTGCTGAAAATCGGCCTCCAAAGCCACGGGCCAGGGAACAAAGCCCCTTTTTTCCACTTAGAGATTTTACCACCCGCCAGCATGTGTTACGCAGGAACCTGGCGATTAAGGGATGATCCTCTGGAGTGCCGCACTCCGGTTCAGTCGATCTTTCTCGATTTCTTTGAAGATCAAGGCCCAAACGTTAGTCAAGGAAAACCATCAAGGCCTGTTTGTTTAACTTTTCAAAAGCTTGCCCCCGCAAGGGGCACCGGAAGCATAAGCTGAAATGATCTCTTATTACTTTGGCTCCATCGTTTCTTCATGAACATCCGGTCTAAGCGCATGACGGATTACGTCACTATCAAAGAGCTGCTCCCATGGTCATTGAGAAAAAAAACGTCATAGAAGAAACAGACACCCTCATCATCGGCGGAGGGTTAAGCGGACTCTACGCAGCCAGTATCCTGGCTGACGAGAAGAAAAAGGTGCTCCTGCTGGAAGCCCGGGACCGTATCGGGGGGCGAATCCTCTGCACCGGACCAAACGGTTTCTCGGCGGACCTCGGCCCCTCGTGGTACTGGCCCGCCCTCAACCCGAGGGTCTGTGCCCTTATCAACGCCCTTCACCTTACGGGCTACCCCCAGTTTGAAACAGGGTACTGCCGTTTCCAGACCCGGGACGGCAAGGTCGTCACCATGGAGGGGCAGCCCATGGATCCTCCGGGCTGGCGACTCCACGGCGGCATGAGCGCCCTTGTGGAGGGATTGTATAAACGCCTTCCCCAAGGGACGGTAAGGCTAAGCCATCCGGTGTGCGACATCGAAAGGCAGGATGACGGCATCCTTGTGAGCGTGGGCGTGCTTGATGAGCCGCCTCAGTGCCGCATCAAAGCCTCCCGCGTCATTCTGGCCATGCCGCCCCGACTGGCCGCACGATCGATCCTCTTTACACCGGATCTGCCCCACGACCTCACCCAATCCATGCTCCGGGCCAACACCTGGATGGCCGGCCACGCCAAATTCTTTGCCCTGTATGACGAAGCCGCCTGGCGACAACTGGGTCTCTCCGGCCAGGGGTTCAGTTATTATGGCCCGTTGGGCGAAATCCACGACGGTTCCATTGAAACGGGGGCACCCTTCGGCCTCACCGGTTTCCTTGCCACGCCCGCCCTTCGGAGAAAAGAGAAGGAGGCCATGGTGCCCGCCATGCTGGCTCAGCTGGGCACACTCTTCGGAGAGAAGGCAGCACACCCCACGGCCTTTTACTATCAGGATTGGTCCAGGGAGCCCTTTACAGCCACCGAATACGACCTCAGAGCCGCCCACAACCACCCTGAGTTTCATCTGCCGTCTGGGAAAACCACCATCTGGGAGAACCGGTTCCACTTTGCCGGCACCGAAACCGCTCACCACCTGGCCGGGTACCTGGAAGGGGCCCTGGCAAGCGGCGAGAGGGCAGCCCGCGCGGTGAACCAGGCCCCTTTGACATGCAACCAGAGAGCAACACTCGTATGATTGTCCTTTTCTTTATCTACTTTTCCGCATTGTACTGGCTTATCAGGCGCTCTCCCCGGGACATCGCGACACAGGCCTTTCGCGTACTCCTTCTCGTGCCGTGCATCGTTCCGCTGATTCTCTTTTTCATGCTTGTCCGGACCCCGCTGATGAAAATCGGCGGCAAGGTCTCCGGTCTGTTCCGCATCCGGGAAGAGGAGATCTTCGGCATGGCCTTTTCCGTCCTTCTGTTCCTCTTCTCTGCCCTTGCCATGCACTTTGCCTTTGATCACTTCCACATGGCCTACACACACTTGTGGATAAAACTGCTTTGTACCATCGTGCTGTTTATGGGATTGGTGGAACTTTTCTGCATGAAAAAAAAGATGTGACAAAGGGAGAGATTCAGTGGGATTTGGCGGGTCAAAGGTTTTAGCCAAAACGCCATGTCTAAAATAAAAAAGGGAGCGCCCCGGGATAAAACCAGGGACGCTCCCTTTTGATTTTTTAAACAGCCAGACTGCCTTGACGGTTAGTCCACCATCTGGTTGGGCAGGTAGAAGACAATGTCCGGAAAGGCCGTGATGGCGATGACCATGAGGATCATGATGACGAAAAAGGGGAAGGTGGCCTTAAGGATGTCCCCCACCTTCTCGCCGGAGATCCCTTCGATGACAAAGATGCTGAAGCCCACCGGGGGCGTGATCTGGGAGAGTTCCACCATGAAAACGAGAAAAATCCCGAACCACAAGGGGTGGAATCCTGCGGCCACCACAATGGGCAGCACGATGGGAAGGGTCATGACCACGATGGAGATCCCGTCCAGGATCATGCCCAGGAAGAGGTACATGATGGCGATGACAAAGATCAGCACATAGGGAGAGAGCCCCAGGCCCGTGATGTAAAGACTCAAGGCCCGGGCAATGCCCACAAAACCCACCACCTGGGAGAGAAAGGCCGCTCCCACGATGATAAAAGAGATCATGGAGGTGGTCTTCACGGCGGAGAGCACCGCCTCCCGGAAGTTTTCCACGGTCAGGTTCTTAAACCACACCGCAAGGATCAGGGCCCCCACCACACCGATGGCAGCCGCCTCCGTGGGGGTGGTGATCCCCATGTAGATTCCGCCTAACACCACGATGATGAGCAGCAGCACGGGAAACAGCTCCCGGGAGGCCGCGATCTTCTCTTTGAAGGTGTGGCTCTCCTCTTCTTTCGGCATGACGTTGGGGTCGATCATGGCGCGTACCATGATGTAGGCGGCGTAGGCCGATGCCAGGCACAGGCCTGGGATGACCCCGGCAATGAAGAGCTTGCCGATGGAGGTATCCGAAAGGATCCCGTAGATAATCATGATCAGGCTGGGCGGGATGAGAAACCCCAGGGTCCCGGCCCCGGCCAAAGAGCCGATGGCGATGCTGCGGTCGTAGCCCCTCTTGGAGAGCTCATCCAGGGTGATCTTCCCCACGGTGGCCGTGGTGGCGGCACTGGACCCAGACACGGCGGCAAAGAGCGAGCAGGCCACCACGTTGATGTGGAGCAGGCGCCCGGGAATCCCTGCCAGCCAAGGCTGAACGATCATGGGTGGAGATCTGGGTGCGATAGAGGATCTCCCCCATGAGGATAAAAAGCGGCAGGGCCGTCAGGGACCAGGAGTTGGTGCTGTTCCAGATGGAGTTGGCCAAAAGGCCGCCGATCTTGTCCCAGACTGAAATGGTGGGGGGCAGGTTGAGCTTGAACATCAACATCCCCATCACCCCGGCCCCCATAAGGGAAAAGCCGATCCAGAGGCCGGACAAGCGCGAGACGGGGACAGCCACCCCGAACAGCAAAAAGGTTAGAATTAGCGGATCTGAAACGATGACAACCTCCTCAAAAAATCACCGGTAAGCTGCAGGATCAGCAGCAAAAGGCCCACCGGGATGACCAGCTGGGGAATATAAATGGGGGTTTCGGAGATGGAGTCGGCCGTCATGCCCAGGTCCCAGACGTCGTAGGTCATGAGGACGGCATGGTAAAGCGCAAAACCGGTGAGGGCAATGGCCCCGCCCAGCACTGCCAGGTCCAGCACCGTAAGGGCCGGTTCGGGCAGTTTACCCCGCAACAGGGAGATCCGGATGTGGGCCCCCTCTTTCATGGAAAAAGAGAGCCCCATCATGACCACCACAACAAAAAAGTAGGCACTGTACTCGTCACCGATGAGGGTGGAGGCGTCAAAAAGGGTCCTCGCACAGATCTCCACGGTAATCAGCGCCACGATGAGAAGCATGAACAGGCCGGAGACATAGCCCCCGGCCTTGGAGCACGCATCACTGAGTGAGATGAGTTTTTTCATGGTCTACTTTATGTAAGTGTTTAAAAGGGCCTTCTCGGCTTTTTTGGCCTTCTTGAGAAACTTCTTCTGGATGGCCAGGGCGGCGGTGTCCAGCTCGGCGGTGAGCTCAGGGCTCTCGGGGGTCACGGTGATACCCTCGGCGGCAATGGCCTTCAGGGCCTCTTCGCTTCGCGCCTGGGAGGCAGCCCACTGGGCGGCTTCGGTTTCGGACGCGGCTTTCAGCATGGCCGCCTGCTGGTCCTTGGACAGGGCGTTCCAGTAGTCGAGGTTGATGGTGACCATGTTCAAGGGGTAGGCGTAGTTGATGGGCTCAAAGTGGCTGAGGACCTCCCAAAATTTTCCGTTCTTGGCGGATTCGGAAGAGGTCAGGACCGAATCGATCATGCCGGTGCGAAGGGAGGCGTACACCTCGCCCCAGGGCATGGACAGGGGCATGGCACCCAGGGCGCGAAGGAACTCGGCGCCGTTCTTGTCGTAAGTCCGGGTCTTGATGCCGTCAATATCGGTGCGGGTGACGATGGCTTTTTTGGTGACCAGGCCGCTGGGGGGCCAGGGCGCGGCATAGAGGAGTTTCTGGTTCCACCTGCGGGCAGATTTTTCATAGAGGGGCTTGCAGTCTGCATACAGGGCCTTGGCTTCGTCATAGGACTTGACCAGGCGGGGAAGGGAGCTGACGCCGAACACATGGGCGCTGCCGGCCACGACACCCATGAGGATGTCGGACATGGGAACCTGGCCGTCCTTGACCACCTTCAAAAGCTCGGGCCCCTTAAAACCAAGGCTGCCGCCGGGGTGAACCGTGATGAGAACAGAACCGTTGGAGTGGGCTTCAACACGCTTGGCAAAATCCATGGCACCCTGGGTATGGAAGCTGGTGGCGCCGTAGACGGCGTTTAAATCCAGCTTCATGGCTTCGGCCATGGCGGCGCTGCCGGTAAAAAGGACGAGAATCGTCACAACAAACAGTGTCTTTATACTCTTCATGAATCAAACACTCCTTAAATGTTCAGTTTAATGGGTTCATTCTTCCCGATGCACGGCCTTGGCTTGTGCATCGACTACGGTCACGCGGCTCAGGGCTGGGTCTCATACCTGTTCCGAGCCCGCCCCGTTACAGGGCCAAATCCATTCCCTTGAAGGCCAAGAGCTTCTCATGGCGCGCCACGGTAATTCTGTGGGCCTCCTCCACGGAAACTCTCTGAAATCGGATGGTCTGTCCGGGCAGCGCCTGGGCCACCCGGGAAATGTCGTCGGAGATCACCGAAGCGATCTTGGCGTAGCCCCCCACGGTCTGCTCCCGGAGCAGGACAATGGGGTCGCCCCCTTCGGGCACCTGGACGCCACCCGGAAGGCTGGGCTCGGAGATGATGCTCTTGGGCATCCCCTCCTTTCGGATCACCTTGGGGCCTTCCAGACGATACCCCATGCGGTTTGCCTGGTTGGTGACGGTAAACTCCCGGCTGAAAAACAGGGCCAACCCCTCATCAAAAAAGTCGTCCTGGGGCCCGGCCACCGCCCGAAGCTCAATGGAGGAGCCGTAGACGGGCCTGAAGGCCTCGGGAATCTGCCGCAGGGACACTTTCTCCCCGGGGACAAACCCGCAAATCGTGTCCCCATGGGCCAGGGCCCGGCCTTCGTATCCACCGAACTTGCCCCCCACATAGCAGCTGCGGCTGCCCATGACCTCAGGCACGTCAATGCCCCCGGAGACAGCCAGGTACCCCCGGCAGCCCGAAGAGGCCATGCCCACAGCCACCACATCGCCGGACGAAACAGCAAAGGATCGCCGGCGGCAGGCAGAAACGTCGACCTTCACGTCCATGGTGGCCCCGCAAAGGGCCAGGGTGCAGGGGGAAAGAATCTCCAGGGTGGCACCACAAAAAGTCATCTCCAGAACAGCGGCACCGTCCGGGTTGCCCACCAGAAGGTTTGCCAACACCGCCGCACGGGTATCCAGGGCCCCTGAAGGCGGCACGCCGAACCGCTGATATCCGTATCGCCCCAGATCCTGGACCGTGGTCATGGGGCCGGGCTCTTTGATGCGAAAAACTGCAACGGAAGTGCTCATGCCCTCACCTCCCCGGCTTCCATGGCCGCAAACGCCTCTGCGGAGACAGGGACAAACCGCAACAGGTCCCCCGCCTTGATGTAAAAGGGATCCCTCCGGTTCGGGTCAAAAAGACGAATGGGACACCGGCCGATGAGCTGCCACCCCCCGGGGCTCTCCATGGGGTAGATCCCGGTCTGGTTGTTGGCGATCCCCACGGACCCAGCCGGTACCCTGGTGCGGGGCGTGGCCAGGCGCGGTGTGTGGATCGTCTCGGAAAGCCCCCCCAGGTAGGGAAACCCAGGGGTAAAGCCCAGCATGTAGACCGGGTAGGGGTCCTCACCCGGATCACCTCCTCTTCGGAGAGCCCGTTGTGGGATGCCACGTAGGCAAGGTCCTCCCCGAAATCACCACCGTAGCACACCGGCACCTCCACCACTCTGGGCTCAAGGGCTTCGGTTTGCCCCATCCGTTCATCAAGGGCCCTGAGGTATCTCTCAAGGAGCTCGGGGCCTGTTTTCACGGGGTCATAAGAGACGATCAGCGATCGGTAGGTGGGAATCACCTCCACCACGCCCACCGGCGCACAGATGGCAAGGGACTCGCACAGGGCACGGATCTTCTGGCTGGCCTCCGGGTTGATGGTGGCGGAGAGCTCCATGAGAAGCCCCCGGTCCCCCACGCACCGGAAAATCGGTTTATTCAACAGCCCGTCGGGCTGGGTATCTTCACACGTACTCATACTGCTTTTACGATCACTCCGGATGTTTCAAGGGTGCTGCGAATGGAGCGCACCAGGATTGCTGCTTCCGGCGTGTCGCCGTGAAGGCAGAGGGTCTCTGCTTCAATCTCGATGGTGTTGCCGTCGGTGTCCACCACCCGCTGCTCTTCGGCCATCATCAGGGCCCGCTCGGCGATCTCCGAAGGATCGGTTTTCACCGCCCCTTCCATGGTGCGCGGCGCCAGGTTCCCTTCCGGGGTGTACGCCCTGTCGGGAAAGGCCTCAAAAACCACGCGCAGACCGTTCTCCCGGCAGATGCGGGCCGCGCCCCGTCTTTTTTCCCGGCCAGGACAAAAACGGGAATGCCCGTGTCGATAGAGGCCACACCCTCGGCAATGCCCCGGGCCACGGTCTCGTCGACCATGGCGTTGTTGTAAAGGGCGCCGTGGGGTTTCACATGGCTGATATCAATTCCGTGGGTGGAGCAAAAGCCCCGTAACGCACCCACCTGATAGACGATGGCGTTGCGAAGCTCCTCAAAGGAAAGCTCCATAAAACGCCGCCCGAACCCCATGGGATCGGGATACCCGGGGTGGGCTCCGGTCTTGACGCCTTGTTCCACAGCCATCCGGACGGTTCGTTCCATGACGGAGGGGTCCCCGGCGTGCCAGCCGCAGGCGATGTTTGCCGATGTAATATGGGGCATGACCGCTTCGTCGGCCCCGATGCGATACGAGCCAAAGCTCTCGCCCATGTCGCAGTTCAGATCAATGGATTTCATGGGGGTGTCGCTCCTGCCTGCCCACCCGGCAGGACCGGATCAGACAGCACAATACAGTGAAATCATAAAAAACAGCAGGCTCCAGCCGCAACCGAACCAGAATGCCTTTTTTCGCACGACAAACGCACAAAACCCATGCCTGCACGTTAAAACAGATCAAACAATGCGAAAGCACGGGATAAGGAATCGTCTACTGTTTTTATATATATTTATCGATTTTAGTAAGACGGAATCTATAAAGCCCCCGGAAAAATGTCAAGAATAAAGCTCGAGCCCGGCCTGCTTTCGTATTGTTAAACAACCTGCCGCTCCATTTTTCGAAACCAACACCCCCTTGCAAAACCAGGGCCGCGCCTCCGTGCCATCCCCCGTGGAAAGAGACGATTCACCGGTAACGATTCCCTTGACTCAGTCAGGAATTCCAGAGACAAAACCCAAGAAAAACCGGCATCGTCCTTTATCTTCACAAAGCGTAGGGGAAAGCAATTCCCCGCCATACAAAAAAAGCCCCTGAAACCAAATCGGCTCCAGGGGCTTTCTTATCATTCATACAGACCATGCCACCGACACCCCACAGGGCCGCCGAAGACATCTTTTATCTATGGCAACGCGCCGGGCTACAGGGAGTTCAGGCTGAGGGTCATGGGTTTATCCTCTTCCAGTTCCCCCCTGAACCGAATGGCCCCGGGCTTTCTGTACGGATCCGGACCTGTGCTGGCGGCCATCCATTTCTCCCGCATGGCCTTGACCAGGCGGAAGGCGTTGGAGTCCAGCTCCACCACGCTCTTTTCCAGTACCAGCTTCATTTTTCCGCCCCGCTCCTCCAGATGCATGAGGGGAGCAACGGGAATCCCGATGGGCTCCCACTCCTCAAAGGGCTTCTCCAGGTTTCGGATGCCCACCATCTGCCCGGTGCTGCCTCCGGCAATGAGGCTGAAGGCGGTGAGCCCCAGGTTGTAGGTGTAGGTGCAGTCAAACTTGGTGGGGTCCGAGCCCCTGCCGTCGTAGCCGTAAAAATGGGTTTGCACCTTGAGCTTGGGAACGGATTTTTCGTAGATCTTCACGATGGCTGCGGGCACCGGATCTTCTTCCTCCAGAAGTTCCGCCCTCACCAGGGCCTGCTTCAGGGTCTTCAGGGAGATCAACTCCTCCTTGACCAGAAGGAAGCGCCCCACCCCGTAGTTGCGGAACAGCACGGGCCCGTAGGATTCATCGCTGAGGCCGGCACGGGCGAGCGTATTACTGAAATAGGAGTCTTCAATGCCCACCTTGTAGCGCCCCTTCTCCTTGAGGATGCCCAGGTAGTCCTTGACAAGCTCCAGGATCACCCGGTCGGTCTCCACCTGGGAGAACTGGAAGTTGCCGTGGCTGTCCCGCTCCATGAGGAGACCGGCCTTGAAAAACTCGGGAATATCGCTGAAAAGCTCGTCGTCACGGGCGTTCCAGATGGTCGCAGGGCCGGTCTTGCGGATCCCCCTCACCAGACGCCTCAGGTATTCAAGCTTGGCGTCCAGGCTGATGAAGTCCGAATGGAAGTCGGTGTCGTGGACGTCGTTGTATTCGGAGATGATGGTGTTGAGCTTGATGATAAAGACCTGGACCTCGTTGATGAACTCCAGAACCCCTTCGGGGATCACCACCACCCCGTAGTTTTTCCCCACGGCAGCGCGGCGGACAATGGCGTCGCACACCACGCGGGAAAGATGGCGCAGGGTCATGCCGTAGGCGGTGTAATCCACGGTGCCTTCGGCGCGGGCTTTTTCAACACGGTCGTGATCCACGTACTCGGCCAGGTCCTCACCGATAAGGGTCAGGTTGGCGTGGGTCTGAAGGGCCACCTCCAGGGCAAGGTGACTGGCCACACGGCCCATGACCTTGCAGAAGTGCCAGTACTTGACATCGGAGCTTCCGTCGGTGCAGAGATCACCGATATTCCGGGCAAAGGAGCGGGCCGCGCTGTGAAAGCCGAAGGAGATGGCACACAGGCTCTTGCCGTCGGCGTCTTTGACCTGGATGTCACCGTCAATGGTTTTGGGCACCCCGATCACCTGGATGCCTTCATCGATCATGGCCTCGGCCATAAACGCGGCATTGGTGTTGGAGTCGTCCCCCCCCACCACCACCAGGGCATCAAGGCCCAGCTTCTTGCAGGTGGCAATGGACAGGCGCATCTTGGTGCGGGTGTCGATCTTGGTGCGGCCGGTCTTGATCATGCAAAAACCGCCCAGGTTCCGATACGCGTTCACCCTCTCGTCGGTAAGCTCGCAGACATTGCCCTCAATGATACCGTCCTGGCCGAGGATAAAGCCGTAAACGCGGTTTTCAGGGTTCGCTTTTTTGGCGGCGTCGTACAGCCCGGCAATGACGTTGTGGCCCCCGGGGGCCGGCCCACCGGAAAAGACAATACCGATGGTCCTGGGGCGGGTGTACCCGTCAACCTCGCCACCGGACGCCGGCACCACCTTCTCCACCCGGTTGTCAATCAGGTGCGGCAACTGCTCACTCGCCGCCTTGTTGATGTCAAACCGATACTGGTTCTGGGGTTCCAGGGCGGTGGGCCCGTTCTCAAACACCTCACACTGGGGCGGGGTGTAGGCTCGTCGTTCCATGACATCCAGGCTGTCTCCGTCAATGATCTGTCTTGCGCAGTCGTTTATAAGGAGGTCATCCAGGCTCATCACAGGTTTTTCAGACATAAGTGTCTCCGTATAATCGCTCGATTCGGCGGGTACAGGCCGATCCGTATAAAGGGGCGGCGCATCACCGCCCCTGTGGGCATCATAAAGTAAAAACCCGCACACGTTCGAGTCGTGTGGGGGCCAGTCTTATGGCAGGCACAATACATTCCGGCCTGCTTTATTAAGTATTGCTATAGCAGACAGTTAAAACAGGATGCAAGAAGCAATCCATCAAATTGGCCTGTCACCGGGGCCGAGGCCAGGCGCTTTAAAATAAATCATCGAAGAGATTCAGGCGGTTCCGCCAGCTTTACATCCCCACGGGGGAATGGTATGTGATAGCTGACGTAACGGCAGCAACCCTTCGGCTCGCCCGGCCCCTTGAGCCGAGCCGCTCATTTCACCAACCCCACGGAATCATCACCACCAATGAAACTCAAAAAACTCGAGATCACCGGGTTCAAATCGTTCATGGGAAAAACACGCATTGTGTTCCCTCCCGGAACCACCGGGGTGGTAGGGCCCAACGGGTGTGGCAAGAGCAACGTGGTGGATGCCCTGCGGTGGGCCATGGGCGAACAAAACGTCCGAAAGCTCCGGGGCAAAACCTCCGAAGACATCATCTTTGCCGGGTCTGCCGGAAACGCCCCCATGAACATGGCCGAGGTCTCCCTCACCATCGACAACGAAGACGGCAGCGTGGTGGGCCCCTTCAACGAATACAGCGAGATCACCGTCACCCGGCGCATCTTTCGCACCGGGGAGAGCAACTACCTCATCAACCGGCAGCCCGCCCGGCTCAAAGACATCCAGACCCTCTTTCTCGGTACCGGCACCGGTAAAAACGCCTTTGCCGTCATCCAGCAGGGCAACATCGGCGCCCTCACCGACGCCAGCCCCGAGGAGCGCCGGGTCTTCATCGAAGAGGCGGCGGACGTCACCAAATACAAGGCGCGCAAAAGGGATACCGAATCCAAGATCAAATCCACCCGGGAAAACCTGGAGCGCGTGGGCGATATCCTCGCAGAGCTTACAAACCAGCTCGCCTCCCTCAAGCGCCAGGCAAAAAAAGCCCTGCTATTCAAAGAACTCCAGCAAAACATCCGGGATCTGGACCTCACCCTTGCCGGGGTGGAGTACCTCCAGCTGGGCCAGCGGGCCAAAGAGCTGGTCTCCTCCACAGAGCGAACCAAAGAGCGCACCAAGGCCGCAGTGACCAAACGGGATGCCCTGGCAAACGCCATGTCCCGCCTGAAACTCCACGCCCAGGAGACCACCGACACCATTGAAGCCACAAACCGAAAGATCTATGAATTAAAGCGAGCTGCCGACCGGGACGAAACCGAAATCGGCCACCAGAAAGACAAGGCAGCCTCCCTCAAAACCGAAGTGGAAGAGGACACCCGCCTCCTGGCCGAGGCCGGGCGGAAAACCCGCGAACTCACCGAAGAGATCCGGTCCCTGCGCCTTGCCCACGGAGACCTGGACCAGGTGGTCACCGGCCTGGACAAAGAGATGGAGGAAGCCGAGCACCGGAAAAACACGGCACGCTCTCGCCTCTCCGACCTTGAGCAGGAGAGCCACAAGGCCTCATCCCGACACATGGCCCTGGTGGCCCGTGAAGCCTCGGTGCGCCACGCCTTCACCTCCGCGCAGAAACTCCACGAAAACGCCGACCGAAAACTCAAACGGCGAGACGAAGACATGGCCTCGGCAAGGGCCGCCCTGGCCACGGCCACGGAAAAAGGCCGGGCCCTGGAAGCTGAAATGGCCGAATTCAAAGGCCAGACCGCAGAGCTGCGGGAACACATGGACGACCTCCGGGACGGCATCAACATCCTGAAAAAAGAGGCGGACCAGACCGACGAGACCATCAAGGCCAAAGAGATTGAAGAGAGCCGCGTCCGCTCCTACCTCGACACCATGGAAGCCATGGTTAAAAACTTCGACGGGTACGGGGACGGCGTCAAAGAGGGCATGAATCGCCTGGAAGCCCTGGGATCAAGTTCCCAAGGCGTGGTGGCAAATCTCCTCCAGGTGGAAAAAGGGTACGAAGCCGCAGCCGAGGCTGCCCTGGGAAGCCTCCTCACCTATATTCTCGTGGATTCCCGGGACACCGCCCTCAACGGCGCCCACGCCATGGAAGAAAACGGCGGCAGCCGTTGCGGCTTTCTCCCCCCGGGCCATGACGCCATGTCCGCCTATGACGGCCCTGCCCTGCCGGGCTGCCGGCCCCTGACGGAATTCATGGTCGCAGACGGCCCCCTTTCAGCGCCCCTGCCCGCCCTTCTCTCCCGGCTCTTTGTGGCTGATGACCTGGCCGCTGCCGCCTCAGCCCGGGCCGCATCCGACCATTGGGTGGCCGTGGCCACACCGGACGGCAGCCTCGTGGACTTTACCGGGGCGGTCATCGCCGGTACCCCTGGCACCTCCGCCTCTCTCCTCAAGCGGCGATCGGACATGGCCGAGGCCCGGGAGAAACTCTCTGCCGTAGGGGAGGAGCTAAACACGGCCCGCAACCTCCGAAGCGGACTCCAGACACAACTTGATGAGCGAAAAGAGGCCCTGAAGCAGGCGGAATCCGAAATGGGCGGTCTGCTTCGCATGCGCTCCGAAAAGGAGCGGGAGTGCCTCCTGGCCGATGAACAGATCAAACAGGGCAAAAAGCACCTCACCCTCATGGACCTGGAGACCGAACAGCTCTCAGGCGACTTGGGGGAATTGGAAGAGGAGATGGACGAGGCCCGCCAAAAACTCGATTCCGTCCAGGGAGAGCTGGCTGCCCTTACCAAGGGAGAGGAGACGGCAAAGGAAGACCTCGCCAAGGCCCGGGAACATCTTGCCCAGGCAGAACAGACCATCGTGGAGCTGAAACTCTCCCTGGCCCGGGAAGAGGCCAAACACGAAAACCATCGGGCCACCTTAAAGCGCCTCACCGACTTCCTCAAGGAGGGCGAAGAGCGATCCCTCCGCCTCACCCAGGGAATTGAAAAGAAGACCCGGGAGTCCGCCGCCTCCCTGGAACGGGCCGCCAAACTGGAAGCGGGCCTTGAAAAGGCCTTTAAAAATGTCACCGCTGAAGAAGAAGCCCTTGCCGTCACCCGCCACCGCCTGTCCCGCATTGAAGCGGACATGGCCGAAAAAGAGAAAGAGACCCGGGAACTGGCCGAGCTCCACGACGAGCTGGCCGAAGCCCTCCGCAAGGAAGAGGTGGAGCTGGCCGGGGTCCTTACCCGGGGAGACGAGCTGAAAACGCGGGTCGCCGAACAGTACCGTGCCCCCATCGACCAGCTCATCCCCGCCTTTGAAGAGGCCATCCAGGACGTCCTCGACGGCACCTCCGACAAAAAAGACCTTACGGACAAACTGGCCGGGCTCAAGCGGAAAATTGCCCGGCTGGGCGACGTCAACCCCGCTGCCGTGGCCCAGTACGACGAGGTCAACGAACGCCACGGCTTCCTTACGGAACAGCAGACGGACCTCAACGCCTCCCTGGACGACCTGGAGGCCATCATCCGCAAGATCAACCGCATCACCCAGGAGCGGTTCATCGACACCTTTCACCGCATCAACGAAAAACTCGACGAAATCTTTCCCCGCCTCTTTGAAGGAGGCTCCGCCCGACTGGTCCTCACCGAGCCCACCAAACCCATGGAGACCGGCGTTGAGCTCATGATCCAGCCCCCGGGTAAAAAACAGGCGCGCCTCTCCCTGCTCTCCGGCGGGGAAAAAGCCCTGTCCGCCATCGCCTTTGTCTTCTCCATTTTTCTCCTGAAGCCCTCCTCCTTCTGCGTCATGGACGAAATCGACGCCCCCCTGGACGATGCCAACGTCCAGCGGTTCAACAACCTGGTGACCATGATCGCCGAAAAATCCCAGATCCTGGTGATCACCCACAACAAGATCACCATGGAGCACGCCGACATCCTCATCGGCGTCACCATGGAGAAAAAAGGGGTCTCCAAGGTGGTCTCCGTCAACCTCTGCGGTAAGGAACTCCCCACGGAATTCGAAGAGCTGGGCACGGCATCGGTTTAGCAAAAGCGATGCCTCCGGCGGCAAGGTGAGCCACCTTGAAAGCTGGTTACCGCAGCGCTTTCCCCCTCGTTCCTCGGGAAAAATCACTGCGGCATTTACCGATGACCTGCCCGTTTGTTTTTTATCAGCTCCTTGAGTCACCAAAGCGAGGTTGCGGATATTTACAAGAGCTGCCTCCCCTGATACATTACCGGGATTTATGACAGGGTCCTGGAAATCAGCCGATCCGCCCCCATGGCCGTCGGCCTCCCCCGGTGCCCCGAGGGATGCGGCCATGTGCTTCCAAGCCCCTTTTTTTACGCCCCGAATCAGAACACAGGACGATGGATATGGATATGACGGTTCTTACGGAGACAGTGTCTCCTTATCTTGCCCCGGTAAAATCAGCCCTTGAACGCATTGCCGAAACAGTTGCCGCGGCCATTCCCGCCCTTGCCCCCTACAAAGAGGCCCTCTGGTGGATGATCCCCGCAAGCGCGGTGATTCTCATCCTCTTCCTCCTGGTGGTAAGAGCGGCCCTCAAGGCCCCGAAAAAACAGCCCGGCATGCCTGCGGAAGCCACCCCTTCCCCTGCCGAACCAGCAGCCACGGCAAAACCGGAACCCCAGGCAGCGCCCAAAGCCTCGGCCCCCAAACCCGCGGCAGCTCCCGAGCCTGTCCCCGAGGGAACCAGGGTGATGAAGAGCCTCAAGAGCGGCCTGTCCAAAACCCGCAACGCCCTTTCAAGCGGCGTGGACGCCCTGTTTAAGGGGGGACGCGTCCTGGACGACGACCTCCTCGAAGAGCTGGAAGAGCTCCTCATCACCTCCGACGTGGGCGTGCGCACCACCATGGAAATCATCGAGACCCTCTCGGAAAAAGCCTCGGAGATCTCCAACTCCGCCGAGCTGAAAGCAGCCCTCAAGGCCCTGCTCCTGGAACGCATCTCCTTTGATGTGCCCCCTGAAGAGACCATGAAAAAGCCCCACGTCATGATGGTCGTGGGGGTCAACGGCGTGGGCAAGACCACCACCATCGGCAAGCTGGCCACCCGCTTTGTCCGCGAAGGCAAAAAAGTGATCATCGTGGCAGGGGACACCTTCCGTGCTGCCGCCTCGGAGCAGCTCACCGTCTGGGCAGACCGCTCCGGCGCGGACATCGTGCGCCACAAGGACAACTCTGACCCGGCTGCCGTGGCCTTTGACGGGGTCCAGGCCGCCGTGTCACGAAACGCCGACATCGTCATCATCGACACCGCAGGGCGCCTCCACACCAAAAAGAACCTCATGGAAGAGCTCAAGAAAATCCGGCGCAGCGTCTCCAAAACCATCGAGGACGCCCCCCACGAGACCCTCATGGTGGTGGACGCCACCACCGGCCAGAACGCCCTCACCCAGGCCCAACTCTTCCACGAAGCCGTGGGCATCGACGGCGTGGCCCTCACCAAACTCGACGGAACGGCCAAGGGCGGCATCGTCATCGGTATCACCAGCACCCTGGGCGTGCCCCTGAAGTACATCGGCATCGGGGAACAGGCCGACGACCTGCGCCCCTTTGACGCCGAAGAGTTTGCCGACGCCTTGCTGTAGCAAAAAATGCCTCCGGCGGCCCTGCCGGGGGCCAAACCTTTGAAAAGTTTGACAAACAGGTCAAAATAAATATTGAAAACGATGTTGATATATGAGACTTCGTGGGTTTGTTTTTAGCGCTGGATCAAAGGAATAAAGCGGCACGCTTTTTTCAAAAAGTGACCACAGGCGGCATGAACCACCCAAACCCGGAGCTGGAATGACACCTCTGGACAACCTGTCGACACGCATGGAAGAAGAGCTCCTCAAAGGAGGGGCACGGGGCATTGAGCAGGCAGCCACAGCCCTTGACTCCGGCTACCTGCTCCGGGCCGCCCAGGGCATTCTGGACAGCCCCGGCCCGGTACTCATCACCACCGGATTTCCCGTCTCAGGCACATTTGAGACAGACGGGCCCGTGGGGGCCATTGCCCTCTACCGCGTGCTTGAGTATTTAAACGGATGCCCCGTCTTTGTCGGGGCGCCGCCCCTGTCCACCCTCCTCGGAAAACGCTTTCAGATCACCGAACTGCCCATTGCCACCCCGGAAGAGACCGCACCCCATATCGCAAAGCTCATGGACACCCACCGCCCCGGAGCCGTCGTCTCTGTGGAGCGCCCCGGCGCATCGGCACAGGGCAGCTACCACAACATGCGCGGCTCGGACATCACCGCCCACGCAGCCAAGGTGGACGGCCTCTTTAACAGAGACGACCTCTTCTCCGTGGCCTTTGGCGACGGCGGCAACGAAATCGGCATGGGCAACGTCCTCTCCTCCATCTCAACTCTTCCCATCATCCCCTCGGTGACCCCCTGCCACGAGCTGGTGGTCTCCTCGGTCTCCAACTGGGGCGTCTACGGCGTCATCGCCATGATGGAAGCCCTCACCGGCGAAGAACTCCTCGACCTCTGCGACCCCGCCCCCACCACCCACTGGCTGGTGGAAAACGGCTGCGTGGACGGCGTCACCGTCCGCCCCGAACCCACGGAAGACGGGTTTCCCTTAAGCCGAGGCGAAACCCTCATCAAACGATTCCAGTCCTGGGTCGCCCCCTTCAGTACCGAAAGCTATCCCAAAACAGCCTGATCCGCACCCAAACCAAAATCCCCCTGCCGCTTGTGCGACAGGGGGATGCTTGCCTCCGGCGGCCCTGCCGGGGGCCCAACTTTTAAAAAGTTGGACAAACAGGTTTTAAAAACAGATTCAGCGATCTTCATGGCGTTTTCTTATCCATGAAAAGCCCATTACCTAAATTCACGGGCGAAGCCCGTCAGCAAATGTGAAGGGGCGAAGCCCCGGAGCATTTGCGACCATGGGGTCCAGGGGATTTATCCCCTGGCCGCCGGAGGCATGTTTATTCCCATCATCCGTTGCTTTGGAACAACTCTTTTGCCTTGTATGAGCTGCGCACAAAGGGACCGCTGGCCACATCGGCGAAGCCCATGGCAAGGGCTTTTGTTTTCCATGCGTCAAAGGCTTCCGGGGTGACGTAGGTCTCCACGGGAAGATGATCCTTTGAGGGCTGCAGGTACTGACCGATGGTGAGGATGGAGCACCCGGCGGCCAGAAGGTCGGACAAGGTGGCCTCCACCTCGGCGTCGGTCTCCCCCAGGCCCAGCATGATGCCCGACTTCAGCGGCATAGCAGGGGCCGCTTTGGCTGCATACCGAAACACATCCAGGGACCGCTGGTAGATGGCCTGGGGCCGAACCGTATCGTAAAGCCGGGGCACGGTCTCGATGTTGTGGTTGAGCACGTCCGGTTTTGCGTCGATGACGCACTGCAGGTCTTCTTCATTCCCTTGAAAATCCGGGATCAGCACCTCCACATACACCCCGTCAATGGCCTCCCGCAGGGCACGGATGGTGGCCGCAAAGGCCGAGGAACCGCCATCCTCCAGATCGTCCCGGGTCACGGAGGTCACCACCACATAGGATAGTTTGAGCTCTTTGGCCGCCTCGGCAACGCGTCCGGGCTCTTCCGGGTCCGGCGGCAAAGGCTTGCCCCCTGCCACCGCACAAAACCGGCACCCCCGGGTACACACCTCCCCAAGGATCATGAAGGTGGCCGTACGGCTGGAAAAACACTCCCACTGATTTGGGCACTTCGCCTCCTGGCACACCGTATGGAGCGACGACGACCCAATGAGCCGCCTCACCTTCTCGTACTCCGGCGAGGTGGGCAGGCTGCGCCGGAGCCACACCGGTTTTCTCTTTCGCTGATATACCTTGACCTGATCCCGACACACATCCCTGTCCATACCCATCTCCCTTCATCAAAAAGCACAAGCAATGCCTCCGGCGGCCAAGGGCTGCGCCCGTAATAACATCGGAGTTACACAGGCGCATTCGATCACCCCGGAAGGCATCCCTGTATGGCCGAAGGATAACCATTCAGCTCATTCAATGTCGTTTCCACCACTCCTTCGGAAAAAAGCGCCCCAAAGGCCCGCGTCATCTCACTACGTGCAGCGGTCATGCTCACCTTGCAGCCCAGCTCCTGTTCGGCCGTGGTCATGGCAACGGAAAGCCCGCAGGGGTTGATCCATGAAAAAAAGGTAAGGTCCGGGGCCACGTTGAGGGCCAGGCCGTGGAAGGAGACCCCGTGGTTCACCCGGATTCCCACGCTCCCGATCTTGGCGTCTCCCACCCAGACACCGCGGTTTACCGCATCGGACCGGGCAGAGACGCCCAAAGCATCCAGGGTCTCGATCATCACCTGTTCCAGGGACCCCACAAAATCTGCCACGCCCATGTGCGCCTCGTCCAAGTTCACAATGGGGTAGGCCACGAGCTGGCCCGGACCGTGCCAGGTGATGTTGCCACCCCGCTCGGTCTGAACCACGGAGATCCCCTGCTCGTTCAAAAATGCTTCGGAAACAACGATGTTCTCGCGCCCGCCCCGCTTTCCAAGGGTATACACCGTCGGGTGCTCCACCAAGATCACCACATCGTCGTCAAGCTCCCCGGAAAGGCGCATGGACACCAACCGCTTTTGCAGGCCATGCACCTCTTCATAGGCGGTTAACGGCAACTCAAGGATTTTTGCGTTATTCATCACTCGCCCCTCCCACAACCGCATCAAGTCCCCCCCGGCTCCCTTATCCCCTGGAGTGCCACACTCCGGTGCGGCACGGGTCCCGACGGGCGAAAAAGCCGCACAAGAGTGCGGCGCTCCATTTCTATCGATCTTTCACCGTTTATTAGATCACGCCGCTAAACAGGGCCGCGAGTCATAAGCGGGTTCGTTACGCATGTCATAAACATTCAGTATATCGCAGCCCTCACCGCCGGAGGCAGCCCGGTTAAATCGGATAATCAATGCGTTACGACAACGAGCCCTAATCCTTCGAAGCTTGTCGTATTGCTCGTATAAACCATCACCCTATGCTTCGGGCGAAGCCCGAGCCAACTCCGCCTCCGAGGAACGAAGGAAAAAGTGCAAGGGCAATATGCTTTCGAGGTGTTTTCGCTATCGTGGCTTCGCCACCCTCGCCGCCGGAGGCATGTTTTTCGTCCTTCGCCCCTCTGGTTATCCGCAAAGGCACGGCTTTCGAGCCGCAGCGGTTTCGTCTAGGCGCCTGACTTTGCTTCGCGTGGGGGCGTTTTTCAGGAGTTCGGGGGACTCCTTGGCCTCTTTGGCGATGGCTTTCAGGGTATCGATGAAGTTATCGATGTCCTCTTTGGTTTCTGTCTCCGTGGGCTCGATCATGAGGGCGCCGTGCACCACCAGGGGAAAGTAGATGGTGGGGGGATGGAAGCCGTAGTCGATGAGCCGTTTGGCGATGTCCAGAGTGGTGACGCCGTGCTCTTCCTGGCGGGCATCGGAGAAGACGCATTCGTGCATGCAGGTCTTGTCGAAGGCCAGGTGGAAGGTGTCCTTGAGACGCTCCTTGATGTAATTGGCGTTGAGGACGGCGTGGGCGCTGGCCTCTTTGAGCCCTTCGGCTCCCATGGAGAGGATGTAGCTGTAGGCCCTTACCATAACACCGAAGTGGCCGTAGAAGGTCATCATGCGGCCGATGGAGTCAGGATAGTCCGTCACCAGGTGGTAGGTGTCCTTGATCTTTTCCACCCGGGGTACGGGGAGAAAGGGTTCAAGGGTCTTGTTGACGGCCACGGGGCCGGAGCCGGGACCGCCGCCGCCGTGGGGCGTGGAGAAGGTCTTGTGGAGGTTGAAGTGCATGACGTCCACGCCGATGTCGCCCATCTTCACATAGCCCATGATGGCGTTCAGGTTGGCGCCGTCGCCGTAGACCAGGCCACCTTTGTCATGGACGATCTCGCAGATCTCCCGGATGTTCTCCTCAAAGAGCCCCAGGGTGTTGGGGTTGGTTACCATGATGCCTGCGGTGTCTTCGTCCATGAGTTCCCGGACGTCTTCCACCCGCATGATCCCCTCTCCGTTGACGGGCACCGCCACCGGGGTGTAGCCGCAGAGGGCTCCGCTGGCCGGGTTGGTGCCGTGGGCGGTGTCGGGAACCAGCATTTTCGTTCGGACCTGCCCCTTCTTCTTGTGGTAGGCGTAGATCATGAGGATGCCGGTGAGCTCGCCGTGGGCACCGGCCGCGGGCTGGAGGGTCACCGCGTCCATGCCGGTGAGTTCCATGAGAAAGTGCTCCAGGTCGTACATCACCTTCAGCGCCCCTTGGGTCCGCACCTCCGGCAGGAGGGGGTGGGCGTCGGCAAAGCCGGTGAGGTTTGCCTGGCGCTCATTCACCTTGGGGTTGTATTTCATGGTGCAGGACCCCAGGGGATACATGCCGGTATCCACGCCGAAGTTCCAGGTGGACAGACGGGTGTAGTGGCGCACCACTTCCACCTCGGAGAGGTCGGGAAAGTCGGGGCCGTCCCCTGCCAGCTCCCCGTCAAAGGAGACCTCGTCCACATCGCACCTGGCAGACCCCGTAACTGCCCTCTTCTTCCCTTTTTCCCAGAGCAAAGGCTCGTTGAGTATCAGGCCGGAATCGCCTTGTCTGTAGCCGCTCATGCCGTCACCTCCTTGACCAGCTGGTCCAGATCGGTCTTCGAGAGGGTCTCCGTCACGCAGAGGAGATAGTGCCCTTGAAGTTCCGGGTAAAAACGTTCCAGGGGAAGGCCCGCCACCACCATCTTGGCCAGGAGGCGCTCGTAGGTGGCTTCAAACCCTTCCGGGAACTTCACCACAAACTCATTGAAGGTAGGTGATGCAAAGGGAATCTCAATTCCTGCCCCGGCCAGGGCCTTTTTCAGGTACTCGGCTTTGTTGTGGTTGATCTGGGCCAGGCGCCGGAAACCGCTGCCCCCCAGGGAGGCCATGTACATGGCTGCGTTCATGGCGCAGAGGCCGTTGTTGGAACAGATGTTGGAGGTGGCTTTCTCCCGCCGGATATGCTGCTCACGAGCCGCCAGGGTGAGCACGAAGCCCCGCTTGCCGTCTAAGTCCGTGGTGGTCCCCACAAGCCGTCCGGGCAGCTGGCGCATATGGGCTTTGGTGCTGGCCAGAAGGCCCAGGCCGGGCCCGCCGAAGGATTTGGGAATCCCCAGGCTCTGGCCGTCTCCGGCCACGATGTCCACGCCCTGGCTGCCGGGATTTTTCATCAGGCCCCAGGCAATGGCCTCGGTAAAGGAGGCGATCATCACGCCTTTCTGGGCATGGATGACATCGGAAAAGCTCTTCAGGTCTTCCACCACCCCGAAGAAGTTGGGGGACTGAACGGCAACAGCGGCGACATCACCCATGGCCTCAAGGGCTGTCAGGTCGGTGCGCCCTTCCGCTGTATAGGGCACCTCCACCACCTCCACCCCGGCAGGATCCATGTAGGTGCGGATCACCTCCCGGTGAAAGGGATGGCAGAGGGCGGAGACGGCAACCTTCTTGCGTTTTGTCTTTTTCACGGCCATCAACAGGGCCTCGGAGAGTCCTGTGGCACCGTCGTAGTGGGAGGCCGTGGCAACATCCATGCCCAGGAGGCGGGTGACCAGGGTCTGAAACTCGTAGATTCCCTGGAGGGTCCCCTGGCTGATCTCGGGCTGGTAGGGGGTATAGGCCGTTGCAAATTCCGAGCGGGAGAGAAGGTAGGGAACGGACGAAGGAATATGGTGGTTGTAGCTTCCCGCCCCGATGAACACGCGGTATTCACTGGAGGATGCCATGGTGGCGGCCAGGGAATCCATATGGGCATTCAGGTCCCACTCGCTCATGGCCGGGGGAAGGTCCATGGGTTTTGAACTCCTGCACGCGGCAGGAATGGTGTGGAAGAGGTCGTCCACGGTATCGACACCGATGACCTTGAGCATCTCGTGGATGTCTTCCGGGGTATGGGGCAAATAACGCATCGCAAAACTCCTCTTATGCTGAAAAAATCCGGGTAGGGGCACTCCCCCTTCCCATGCACAGCCCGAGCCACGGGATGGCCCGCGCCGTTCATGGGGGTGACACAGTGTTGCCAGCCCCTCAGGCGTCGAAGAGCCCCAGGTACGCAGCTTTGTCGAGCAGCGCCTCCACCTCGGACAGGTCCGCCGGTTTTACGCGGATCAGCCACCCCTGGCCGTAGGGTTCGCTGTTGACCAGGGCCGGGTCGTCTTCAAGGGCTTCGTTGACGGCCACGATCTCACCGCCAATGGGCATGTACAGCTCGGAGACGGCCTTCACCGACTCCACGGTGCCGAACTCCTCGCCCTTGTCAAAGCTGTCCCCCACCTGGGGAAGCTCCACGAACACAATGTCGCCGAGCTGGTCCTGGGCGTAATCCGTGATACCGATGACCACCTCGTCACCCTCGGTCCTGGTCCATTCGTGGTCGGTGGCGTACTTGACATCTTCCGGCAACACAAGCTGACTGATCTCTTTCATGGGGTCTCCTTTGCAGGGTTTGCGTCCTGCCCCGGGCCGACCGACGGGTGACACGGCCGGTCCGGCGAACGGGTTGTCTCATGTGGGTGATATATCCGAGCCAGGGGCCCGGGATCGAGACAGGCTCCGGCGATCCGGAGTCCCGTCATTACAGCATCTCGCGTATGGGGCGCCGTGCGGTGCGTCCGGGGCGGATGTCCGAGACAATCTCCACCGGCACCTTGCGTTTGCCGTGGGTAAGCACCACGGTGGTCCCGGGGGCCAGGGCCCGGGCAAGCTTTACGAACCCGCAGGAGAGCCCTCGCACTTTGGCCCCTTGGGGTAAGGTGTTCGAAACCGACGACACGATGTTCCCGTCCTGGCGTCCCAGGGCCACATCTGTGGTGCAGGTAAGGATGGTACCGATGACCTCCCCATCCTCGGTGAGCACGCAGCTCTCCTCCCCGGCGGGAACCTTCCGTGGGTCAAAGCCTGCAAAGGCAGCGGTATAAAATACCTCCGTAGGGGAAAGCAGCGCGGTATCGCCCCGGAAGCCTTTGGTAAACGCCGTCTTTTCAGCGTTCCAGGGTAAGGCAAAATCCCAGGGGTGGTTGAGGAAGGCCCACCCTCCGATGTCCTGATGGGAAAGGGGGAGCACGGCCCCGGTGCGCAACGAATCCCGGGAGGCGAGGCCACAGGGACGAATGCCTGCGTCTTTTCCGGCTTTAAGAAGGGCCGTCCACACGGCCTCGGTTTTCTCCGGGATCACAAAGAGTTCAAATCCGAATTCACCGGTGTAGCCGGTACGGGAAAGAAGAATGGGCGTGCCGTCGAGGAGCTTGACCTGCCCGGCACGGGGAGCGCGATCGTCAAAGTGACCTTTAAAAGAGAAGTAGGGCATGGAGTCAAAGACCGCTTCGGGGTCCTTGAGGACGGCCCCCAGGATTTTTGCGGCGCCAGGGCCCTGGATATCGATTTTGCCCAGGCTGTCGGTAAGGTCGGTGATGAGGCTCAGGCGCCCGTCTGAAAACCGCTCCAGCTCCATGGCGATGGCACCGCCCATGCCCGCGTTGACGCAGACCATGAAGCGATCGGACGCCATCTTGTAGACCAGGGCATCGTCGATGACATGGCCTTTTTCGTTTAAAAACGCACCGTACACGGCCCTGCCCGGCACCAGGGGCCCCGGATCCTTTCCGATGCAGTGGTCGAGGTCTTTGCTGAAGCACTCCTGGAGCAGGTCGCGAGCCCCCCCGCCGTCCACGAGGATCACGGCCATATGGCTGGTATCAAAGAGCCCGGCAGAGGTGAGCACGGCCATGTGCTCCTCCCGGGTTCCGCCTCCGTACCACAGAGGCATCTCGTAGCCGCCAAAATCGGCCATATTGGCACCATGGTCACAGTGCCAGGCGTGCAGGGGGGTCTTTTTCACCGTCGAATCCATACGCATCTCCTTTCCGGTTGACATCATCGTGACACGGAATCCACCCCGGACAAATGCAATGCAGGGTCAGTAACGAGGAGACATGCTGAGTCAATCGCTGAAACGCCGAGAGAGGAGAAAAATCGAGAGAGGGAAAGGATAAAAGCGTGAAAGGATACAGCGTTAAACCACCTGATGAAACCTGTCCTTTTCTTGAAAACCCGAGACATCATCACCACCTGCCAGAGTTCTCGAAGGCGGCACACCGGCTGAAGGGGAACCACCCTCCTTCCGCCGGAACGCCCCGGACCGCCCGGTGGGTCCGCCCCATGGCGGGCCACCACCTTCTGATTCATTTACAACAATATACAGGGTACCTTCGTCTTACCCCTTGTACACCACAAAGGTTTCAACGGACTGGATATCCTTTACCTTGGAGAGCTCTTCGGTATAAAATTCGAGGAGCCCGTAGCCCTCCTTAAACAGAACCTGAACGATCAGATCGTATCGACCGGTGACAACGCTCACCGACACCACCCCTTTGAGGCGACTGATCTCTTCTCCCTTGTCCACGAGATTGACGTGGCTGATGTTCATCCCCACAATCACCACCCGGTGCCCCCGAAGGGATTCGGGGTTCACAAGGCCGGTTACATCAAGGACGCCCTCATCCTGAAGGCGCCTGACCCTTGCCCGGACCGTGTTTTCGGTGATGGAAAGTTCTTCGGCGATCTTCTTGAAAGAGCGCCGTCCGTCCCGAAGCAGCTTCATGATGGCGATGTGGGTCTCGTCGATGTTCATAGACTCTCGCTTGTCCGTTGTGTTCTTTCGCTCGTCAGTAAACATAATTTTTTCACTTTCTGTCAATAATTTTTTAGAACATTCATGTTTCCAGCAATGATGTTGACTTTTTTTGATGTATTCCCTAATAACACTCAAAGCAACAAATTCAGATTTCCTCAACCGATGCCCCGCGGGCTGAGCCGCTTCCCACCGACCGTTCCCCTCCCCACAGCGGCCTGCACATCCCAGGGATGACAGGAAGCGGGGCATCCGCACCAAGGAGAAAAGGCATGGCAAAACGAATCATCGTTATCGGAGCCGGACCCGGCGGCTATGTGGCTGCCCTGAAAGCCGCGGCCTTAGGCGCCGAGGTTACTGTCGTTGAAAAAGAGGGCGCCGGCGGCACCTGTCTCAACTGGGGATGCATCCCCTCGAAAATCATGAAAACCAGTGCCGACCTGATGGAGAAGATGGCCCAAAGCGAAACCTTCGGGCTTGAACAGGTGGGAGACGTCACCGTGAACATGGCGCGCCTCATGGAGCGCAAGCGCTCGATCATCGCCACCCAGCAGAAGGGCATTCTGGCGCTTTTCCAACGGGCCGGGGTCACCTGGGTCCGCGGTTCGGCCAGAATTACCGGAAAAGGGAGCCTCGCCGTAACCGATGAAAACGGTGAAACCAGCGATCTGTACTGGGATAATCTTATCATCGCCACGGGTACCGTGCCAATGGCCTTGTCAGCCTTTCCCTTCGACGGCAAACGCGTGGTCTCCAGCAACGAGATCCTGAGCCTCTCCGAGGTCCCGGAAAGCATCGCCATCGTGGGCGGGGGTGTCATCGGTTGTGAGTTTGCCTTTATCCTGAACGCCCTGGGGGCCAAGGTCACCCTCATCGAAGGCATGGAGCGGGTCCTGCCCATCGACTCTGTGGACGACGCATGTTCCAAGCTCCTCACCCGGGAGATGAAAAAGAAAAAGATCACCCTCTACACCAACCGCACGGTCACCGGCGTGGACACCACGGGCGAGGGCGCCCGGGTCACCATCGGTCCCTCCCCCTTTGCCGACAGCCCCACGGCCAAAGAAAAGGAGATCCTCACCGAAGAGGTTGCCATGGTGGCCTTCTGCGTGGGCCGCAGCCCCAACTCCTCGGACATCGGCCTGGAGCACACCGGGGTCACCGTGGACGAGCGCGGCTGGATCCGGGTGGACGACGGCATGCGCACCAGCGATCCGTCCATCTACGCCATCGGGGACATCACCGGACCGGAGCGCATCATGCTGGCCCACGTGGCCTCGGCCGAAGGGATGGTGGCCGCCGAAAACATCATGGGCGAGGACCGCACCATGGACTACACGGCCGTGCCCAACGCCATCTTTACCATGCCCGAGGTGGCCTGCACCGGCCTCACCGAAGCCCAGGCCAAAACACAAGGGCTTTCCGTACGCACCGACACCGTCCTCTTCCGCGCCATCGGCAAGGCCCAGGTCCTGGGCGAGCTCGCGGGCCAGGCCTCCATCGTCTCGGAGACAGGCACCGGAAAAGTCCTGGGCGTCCACATCGCAGGCCCCCACGCCACCGACCTCATCGCCGAAGGGACCCTTGCCGTCAACAAAGGGCTCACCGTCACGGACCTGGCCAAAACCATCCACGCCCACCCCACCCTGGCCGAGGCCATGCTGGAAGTCGCGTTAAAAGCGTCCGGCAACGCCCTGCACGGGTAGTCGAAAAACACAAAAAGCATGCCTCCGGCGGCGAGGTGAGCCACCTCGAAAGCTGATTGCCATTGCGCTTCGCCCTTCGTTCCTCAGGGCAAATCGCAATGGCGTTCGCCGCGGGCTGCGCCCGCCACCAAAGCGTGTGACTATACGGGTATTGTCACACGTTCTGTAACGGTGTGGACTCAGTGTCGTAACATTCTCGGAATCAGAATTCATCTGAGCACCTCCGGCGGCAAGGGAGGAGGTGCCACGATAGCGAAAAATCCTTGCCCGTTTCTCCCAAAAACCTAAAGCTTGCGGCCCTTCGCGTCTGTGCTATAGTAAAAAACAGAATTTTTTAAAGTGCATAACACCCAACCTCCAACCAGACGGCGGCCCATGACCCACTCTGCTGAGAGTTTGAAACTGGAGCTCAAATTTTCCGACCGCATCGGCGTCGTGGCCGATCTCACGCGCGAAGTCACGGACAAAGGGCTCAACATCCTGTCCATGGAAGTCATCCAGGACGGAGAAGCCGCCATCGTCTACATCGAACTGACCCGCCCCACAGGCCCCCACCCGTCTCCGGCATCACTGGTCACCGCCTTCCACGGGCTGCCCGGAGCCCTGTCTGTCCGCCTTGTCCGCACCCTCCCCCGGGAGCGCAGGGAAAAACACCACCAGGCCGTCTTTGACGGCGTCTCCGAAGGCATCATCGCCACCAACGAAAAGGGCCTTGTCACCACCATCAACCCCGTGGCCTGCCGCATCCTGGGCCACGACGCGGCCCAGCTCCTCGGCAAAAACATCCGGGACATCAAGCCCGACGGCAACATCCTGCTGGAATGCATGGCCCAGAAACGCCCCTTGAGCCGACGGGAGTCCGTGGTCACCCCCGACGGGCGTGTGGAGTTCTACGCCTCGGCCCAACCCATCCACGATGCAGGGGGACGTTCCGTGGGCACCGTGGTGCTCATGAAGGAACTCAGGGAGGTGCAGAAAATGGCAAGGGAGGTCGCCTCCCCCACCACCGCCAGCTTCAACTGCATCCTGGGCACCAGCCAGGGCATCAAGAACGCCGTGCTGCTGGCCCGGCGCATCGCCCCCACCGACGCCACGGTCTCCGTCCGGGGCGAGAGCGGCACAGGCAAAGAGCTCTTTGCCGGGGCCATCCACTTTGAAAGCGGCCGCACCGGCCCTTTCATCGCCATCAACTGTGCGGCCATGCCCGAGCCCCTCTTAGAGAGCGAACTCTTCGGCTACGCCGAAGGGGCCTTCACCGGGGCCCGGAAAAAGGGCAAGCCCGGCCTCTTTGAGGTGGCCAGCGGGGGAACCCTTTTTCTCGATGAGATCGGTGAGATGCCCCCCGGTCCGCAGGCCAAGATCCTCCGGGTGCTACAGGAGGGCCTGGTCCGGCGCATCGGGGGTACCCGGGAGATCCCCGTGGACACCCGCATCATCACCGCCACCAACAAAAATTTAGAGGAGATGGTCCAGAAACGCCTCTTTCGCGAGGACCTCTACTACCGCATCAACGTGGTCCCCGTGCACATCCCTCCCCTACGCGAGCGCCGGGAGGACATCGGCCTCCTTGCCCCCCATTTCCTCGACCTGCTCACCGAAAAACTCAACAACCCCCGCCAGACAATCTCCGAAGCGGCCATGGAAAAACTCATGGGCCACCACTGGCCGGGAAACGTCCGCGAACTGAAAAACGTCATGGAGCGGGGCGCCATTTTAGGGGACGGCCGCATCGTCAAGCACGCCAACATCCTCTTCAGCCACGAGGCCAACCTTGCCCCCGCAGCCGATGCCGAGTCTCCCGATCCCCAAGGCGGGCTGCGAGAGCTTACCGCCCAGTTTGAGACCGACCTGATCATCCGGGCCCTGAAGGATGCCGGAAGCATCCGTAAAGCCGCCGCTCACCTCAACCTCACCCACACCGCCCTGCTCAACAGGATCAAAAAGTACGGCATCCGCGTGGAAACAAAACAATCCATTGGAACGTATTCGTACCACTAACGCAACATATTGTTTTCAAAGAACAACCGATCCAAATGGAGCTAATACGGTGCGATTTCAAACCATCTTAGCCCTGCCCCCACCACCACCCGGAAGCCCCTCTGCGCTTTTTTCCGGTTCTCCTCTCCCTGGGCTGGCGACGGACGCAACGTCCCTGTTCTCAGGCCTTGCGCCCGCCCATTGGCTCCGATACACCGGGCGGTATTCCCGCCTTGCAGCCTCTTTTTTTCCACTCTGTTCATTCGTGGCAGCGTTTTTGCTCTTCTCTGTTTCCATGACCGGACGCCCCCCTCCCCTGCGGGGCCGTCCTCACCCGACGTTCACAATCCCCGGCGGGGCTCATCCCCGCCGAACAACAGGCCGGCCGTGGCCGGTCCCATGGAGGTTTCAATGATCGTAGGTATCCTCAAAGAGATCAAGTCAGAGGAAAATCGTGTCGCCATGACCCCCTCCGGGGTTGAAGTGATGACCGCCAACGGGCACACCCTGCTCGTGGAACACAGCGCCGGCGTGGGCAGCGGCTTTTCCGATGCCATGTATGTGGAAGCCGGGGCGGAGATCGTCGCCACCCCGGCCGAAGTCTTCAGCCGGTCCGACATGGTCATGCACGTCAAGGAGCCCCAGCCGTCCGAATACGCCATGGTGAAAAAAGGTCAGATCGTCTTCACCTACATGCACTTTGCCGCCGACGAGGGGCTCACACGGGACTTTCTGAAAACAGATTCCGTTGCCATCGCGTACGAAACCATCGAAGACACCTCGGGGGGGCTGCCCCTTCTCACCCCCATGAGCGAGGTGGCGGGACGCATGTCCGTGCAGGAGGCTGCCAAGTATCTGGAGCGGGTCCATGGGGGACGGGGGATCCTTTTGGGCGGGGTCACGGGCGTGCCCCCGGCAACGGTGGTGGTCATCGGCGGGGGGATCGTGGGCACCAACGCAGCCCAGATGGCCTGCGGACTCGGTGCCAAGGTCTACCTGCTGGACATGAACCTGGACCGCCTCCGCCATCTGGGCGAGGTGATGCCCAAAAACTGCTTCCCCATGATGAGCTCTCCGGCAACGGTGCGTGAACTGATCCGCGAGGCGGACGTGGTGGTGGGAGCCGTCCTCATTCCCGGGGCCAAGGCCCCCAAGCTCATCACCCGTGAGATGCTCGGCACCATGAAACCCGGAGCCGTCATCGTGGACGTGGCCATCGACCAGGGCGGATGCTTTGAGACCTCCAAACCCACCACCCACGGCAACCCCATCTACGAGGTGGACGGCATCATCCATTACTGCGTGGCCAACATGCCCGGTGCTGTTCCCATCACCAGCACCATCGCCCTGACCAACGCCACCCTGCCCTACGCGGTGGAGATCCAGAACAAAGAGCTCCGGAGAAACGGCACTGCAATCATCGACGGCATCAAGCTCGTCAACCTGGCCAAGGCAAGATCACGTACAAAGGGGTCTCCGACGCCTTCGGCTGCGCATCCCCCGAGCCAATGACCTCCTGAAATAACCAACCGCCCCCCCACCACCACCACCAAACCCCACGGCCGGGCCTCCCCACAGGGGGCCCGCCCCTGGGGCATACCGGGCTGTACCCGAAGCGAGCATATCGTCATGCGAGTCAGCGCACCCGACTTGCTCACAAAGACAAACCAGACACCTGCCTGACCGCCCCCCCAGCGGCAATTTTATCCATATTTAAAAGCGGATATTGATTATTTTTTCAATTCATGGTCTACTAACTTCCGTTTCCCTTAAGAACATCGCCGCAACACAGTTCTTTCTCATATGGAGACGACAGGCTCTCCGCCCGCCCACCTCACATATTTCATTTCTCTATTCCATGCGAGAAGTTAACGCTCCGGCACCCGGCCTTCCGATAACTTCTTTTTCTTTCTGCGGGTTGTGAAGCCGCCATGGCTAAGGCACCATATATCCCGGACGGGAGGCACCGCCCGGTGCATATAGGCAATCTCACACCACCACTGGAGGAATTTTATGGAGAACTTTATCGGGTTACTGAACAAAATCGATAGCATTATCTGGGGCGTCCCCCTGCTTGTCCTGCTCGTGGGCACAGGGCTGTGGCTGACCATCTCCCTTCGGGGAATTCAGTTCACCACCCTGCTTCACTCCCTCTACCTGGCCCTTGTCAAGCGCAGGGAAGAAGGAGATGAAGGCGACGGTGACATCTCCCATTTCCAGGCCCTGATGACGGCACTCTCCGCCACAGTGGGCACCGGTAACATCGCGGGTGTGGCCACGGCCATCGCCGTGGGCGGCCCCGGCGCCATGTTCTGGATGTGGGTCACCGGCCTGGTGGGCATGGCCACCAAATACGCGGAGGCCGTTCTCGCCGTGAAGTACCGTGAAAAGGATGAAAACGGCAACATGTGCGGCGGCCCCATGTACTACATCGCCAACGGCCTCGGATGGAATTGGATGGGGGTTCTTTTTGCCCTGTTCGCCTCCATTGCAGCCTTCGGCATCGGCAACATGGTCCAGTCAAACTCCGTTGCCGATGCGGTACACGCCACCTTTAACATCCCCGTAGGCGTCACCGGCGTTATCCTCATGATCTTCGTGGGCCTTGTGGTCATCGGCGGCATCAAGAGCATCGGCAAGGTCACCAGCGTGCTGGTTCCCATCATGATCGTCTTCTACATTGTCGGCTCCCTTGTCATCCTCATCCTCAACGCCAAGGCCATCCCCTCGGCCCTGACCCTGATCATCACCCAGGCCTTCAACCCCACGGCCGCCACCGGCGGTTTCCTCGGCGCGGGCGTCATGCTGGCCATCCGCATGGGCGTTGCCCGCGGGGTCTTCTCCAACGAATCCGGCCTCGGCAGCGCGCCCATCGCAGCCGCCGCAGCCCAGACCAAGCACTCCGTCACCCAGGCCCTGGTCTCCATGACCCAGACCTTCATCGACACCATCATCGTCTGCTCCATGACCGGCCTGGTCCTGATCATCACCGGCACCTGGTCCAGCGGCAAAAACGGCGCCGAGCTCACCACCTTCGCCTTTCAGGGCGCCCTGCCCGGCGGGGGCCTCATCGTCACCATCGGCCTCATCCTCTTTGCCTATTCCACCATCCTCGGCTGGTGCTATTACGGCGAGAAATCCATTGAATACCTGCTCGGCGAAAAAGCCATCATGCCCTACCGCGTGATCTTCGTGATCTTCGTGGGCATCGGGGCCACCCTGAAGCTCGACCTGGTATGGACCCTGGCCGACATCTTCAACGGCCTCATGGCCTTCCCCAACCTCATCGCCCTTCTTGCCCTGACCCCCGTCATCATCAGCGAAACCCGGGACTACTTCGACAACCATTACAGGAAGTAGCCCTTAAGGGCACTGAAACGAAAAAACCCGCCCCCTGTCTCAGGGGACGGGTTTTTCTTCCGTCCGACCACGCCGTTCGCCTCAATCGGCGACCCGGGTCTTGGGGTGGGCCTTTTCCCACAGGTACCACGAGGTGTCCTCATGGCCAATCTCCGGGAGCCGTTTTCCGGCATGGGGCCCGTCAATGGCCAGGAGCCCCTTTCCGTCGGGGTACCACAGGCTGCCGCTCTCCTTGTCATAAAGAACAAAAGTATCCCCATAGGTCCACCCCGAAGGGGCAAGGGTCAGGGGCTCTCCGTTCAGTTCTCGGCTGTACACAGCCGACAGGTCCACGAGCGGTCAGTATGCCGCCGCAACCCAGGCGTCTTTCAGTTTGGTATTCAGGATCTCATGGCGCGCCAGGATCCTCACCGAGACCGCCCGGGCCTCCTCATTCGACCCAAACCCGATGACCCTCTCCCGGTCCCGGACATCAGCCGGTGCCGAGGAGAAAGCCCTCTCATCCAGGGGAACGATGGCATCCTTTCCGATGCCGTATTGGAACTTCTCCGGCTCAAATCCCAGGGCCTCGGCCTGGGTTACCTCCCACCGGTCGCCCAGGCGGTCCACGATCCACACACGGTCTCCCCTGCGCTCCCGGCCTGGCCCAGTGAGCGGGGCGCTCCATATAACCAGGGCCAGCACAAGGGCCCATACTCGTTTCCATCTGATGTTCATTGAAAGCCTCCCTTTGCCCGATTCCGGGCGCATGATACGCCCAGTATACCATGGGGTGCCCTGCCCGGTCACCTGAGGGCAAAGCTTATCAGGGCCAATGCATTTAAAAAATAAGTTGCCCCCGGCAGGGCCGCCGGAGGCTGCCATCTTAACCTGAAAAACAGCCAGGAAACGCCCCTGCCTCCTGTGATACACTCAAACCATGGACAACAAACCCACATACGAAGAGCTGGAAGCCAAGGTCCGCAGCCTCGCCGCCATGCTGGAGGACGAAGGACGGGTGGTGCAATGGGAGGTCCTGGGGCACCTGGCCCTTGCCTGGGACCGGAACGGGCCACCGGGAATCGTCGAAAACAAGGACCTGGCAGAAGCCCTGGGCCTGGGCAAGGCTGCGGTGGCCGTGGCCCTGAAGCGGCTGTCCACCCTGGGCATTACCGACCACGACACCATGGGGTATGCCTCGTACCTGACCCAGGAAGGCTACGATATCGCTAAACAGCACGACCGCACCGTCCCCCTTGAAGAACAGATAGAAAAGGCAAAAGGGAATCGGGTTAAAGGAAACTGGGGGAAAAAGCGGAGAAAGAAAGGGGCTAAGGGCTAAGGGCTAAGGGCTAAGGGCTAAGGGCTAAGGGCTAAGGGCTAAGGGCTAAGGGCTAAGGGCTAAGGATAAAAAACGGAAGATATAAGGTCAAGGGCTGAATGGCTTTGTCGCGTAAGTGAAAAGCTTACCGGGTAAGATAAGGCTTGAGGGCCTTAAAAAAATGGTCTGCCATAATGCCGTACCCCTTGTCGTTGGGGTGAATCCTGTCGCTCATGAGGCCTGGCTTGCCCAGAATACCCTCGAAGATGTCGGGCACCAGCACCGCCCCCATAGCGTCGGCTGTCTCCCGGTACCCCGCGCCAAAGTCGCGCCCCCAGAAAGGGATGTCGATGCCTCCCAGGATCACCATGGCCCCGCTCTCTTGGAGCACCCCGATGATGGACGCCTGGTTTTGAAAGGCCTGATCCCTGTCCACCCCGTTTTTCAGGTCATTGCCCCCAAGGGTGATAAGCACGATGCCGGGTTCGTACCCCAGCACATCATCAAGCCGTGCCATGGCGCTTCGGGTCGTCTCCCCGGGAACTCCCAGGTTGATAACCGGCCGCCCGATGCGTGCCGAGAGCTGGTCAGGGTAGGAGCTGCCTTGCCCGGCGCCGACCCCGGAGGTGAGGCTGTCGCCGAAGGCCACGATGGTGGAATGGATGGGAGGGGCGTTGCGGACAGACCGGTGCGTACCCGGCCTGCGGAGAGACCAGACAGCGACAACAAGAACCAGCACGATGGCAATGAAGAGGATGCGTTTGCTCATGGCCGCCCCCAATCAGGGCTGCCCCAAGGCAACCCGTTCAGCACATCTTTCAAAGGAAGGTCTGCCAACTTAAGAAGCAACGGTTCAGCAGACAGCAACGGCAAAAAACATTCCAATGGTCCGGTCGGTGCCGCCATTGCCATAGCGTAACGTGCAGGAGCGGCAGCAGCCGATAAAAACCGGACGCACGTCAGGCGCACCCGGGACGACTGGTTATACCGGCTTTCGAATGAGACGGGAAAAAGAGCGTTCCACCACTTCCAGGCCGCTTCGGATGTTGCTCTGGAGCACGGCACGAACCTGCTCCTCATCCTTGGCCTTGATGGCCGCAAGGATCTGGCCATGCTCGAAAGAGAACTTGTGGCAGTCGGTGATCTCCTGGCGGTAAAGATTGAGAAAGGTCTCCACGGATTCGATGAGCTTGTACACGATGGAGCAGAGGTGGGGAAGATTGGACGCCTCGTAGATGGTCTTGTGAAACTCGCGATCCAGGGTGTAAAAATCCGCGTCCACACTGGCCATGCGGCTGTGGAGTTCTTCGAGTTCGGCGATCTTTTCGGGGGTGATGTTGTGCATCGCCTCCACGGCGAGCTGGGATTCCAGGTCCACGCGCATGTCAAAGATAATGGAAATCTCTTTGCGCGAAGGCGGGCTGGCCACCACGGCGCCCTTGTAGGGAATGTTCTTCACCAGACCAGATCGGTCAAGGCGCATCAGGGCTTCCCGGATGGGCCCTCTGCCGATGCCCAACTCCGTTTCAAGGTCCGACAGCACGAGCCGGGTGCCGGGCAACTTCACACCCGTAAGAATCATATCACGAATCTTTTCATAAGCCACAAGGGACTTCATCGAAGATACATTGTTGTCCAAAGTCTTTTCTCCTGCCAGTCGGAATCTTAAATACGCGACGTAAGTAAAACAAAAAAGGGTCCTGCCCGGAACAGGCGGCCCGGAAAAAATGGGTTACTCCCCAGGGAGCAGATTACCCTGCCGCTGGTAACGCGGCAAACGACAAGGGTGTGAGAAAGGGTCGCAAGGGCAGGATCAGGACTTGAGTTCAAAACTGTCTTTTTTAACACACCCTTGTTTATTTCGTACAGCCCTCTTTGTCAAGGTGCGGATAACTCGGTATGAGGCATCTTCCCCTCACGGGCAACTGCCACAATCTCCCGGGCAAGGACATCGGCTGCATCCACGCTGCGGATGGGCAGCTCGCCCCCGCCGATGATGCCCAGTTCCGTGCATCCGAGAATACCAACCTCAGCGCCCTTGGATGCCAGGTGGGCACAGATGTCCGAAAAGTCCTGCCGGACTTTGTCGCCGGTCTCACCGGCCTTGACACGACGGATCACCCCCAGGAGCTGATCCTGGACCGGTGCGTCGGGGTAAACCACGTCCACGCCACGCGCGGCAAAGCGGGTCTCGTAGAGTTTCGTGATCAAAACGGCCGTGGAGGCAAGGACCCCCGCCTTTTTGATACCGGGGTTGTTGGTCACCACCGTCTCCACAACAAGGTCCACGAGATGGACCACGGGAATGGAGACCGCATCGGCCACATTGTAATAATAATGGTGGGCCGTGTTGCAGGGGATCACGAGAAAATCGGCTCCCCAGGCTTCGAGGCGCTTGCCCATGTCGGCCATGCAGGGACCGGGATCTTCCCCGTCCCCGTCGATGATGGCCTTCATGCGTGAAGGCACCTTGGGGTTGTTGTCCACGATGCATCGCAGGTGATCGACATCATCCAAAGCAGGGGTCAGGGCGATGATGCGCTGCATCAGGTCAACCGTCGCTTCAGGCCCCATGCCTCCCAGGATTCCCGGAATTTTCTCCGCTCCGGGCTGCTGACACGTTTTTTCCATCTTGTCTCCCAAAGACCGGATCGGCCGCTTGCCAGCCATCCGGCATCACGTCGTATGGTGTCCCATACAAACCAAAGCCCCATAAACGAAATGCCGGACGGCCCGAACCGCACAGGAGAGCAGGGCTGCACACTGATCCGTTACGGAACAGTGGTCATCCTAACACGCTACGCACGGAAAGTGTCGAGGTATGCGTAGAGGGCGGGGGAACCGCCGGTGTGCAGGAACAGCACGTTGGAACCTTCGGGGAAGGCGCCTTTGCGTACGAGGTCAATGAGACCTGCGGCAACTTTACCGGTGTAGACGGGGTCGAGGAGGATAGCTTCCTCGGCAGCGAAGAGCTTCACTGCTTCTACCATGGCATCGGAGGGTACGGAGTAGCCGGGGCCAACGTACTCACCGTAGCACTTAACAGCGTCACGCTCAACGCCGCCTTTGATGCCCAGCAGCTCAGCAGTTTCCTGGGCCAGCTTGTACACACCAGGCTCCTGATCGGCTGCAGGCTTGGATACGTCAATACCGGAAACGGGGATGTTGGCGTTGGTGCCGGTCATACCGACAACCATACCGGCGTGGGTACCAGCAGAGCCGGAGGGAACAACCACGTGGTCGATCTTGAGGCCCATGGTGTTGAGCTGGTCCATCATCTCTTCGGCACATGCGGCATAACCCAGGGCGCCGATGGCGTTGGAAGCACCGCCGGGGACGATGTAGGGTTTTTTACCGGCAGCTTTGAGCTCGGCTGCGGTTTTTTCCATTTCAGCCATCATGTCGGAACCACCCTCAACAACACGCTTGGTTTTAACACCGAGCAGTTCGAAGAGGAAGTTGTTGCCGCTGCCGTCTTCTTTGTAAGTGCCTTTTACGCGCTCTTCGAGGACGAGGTGGCACTCGAGGCCTTCTTTGGCGGCCCAGGAAGCAGTCAGACGGCAGTGGTTGGACTGGATGGCACCACAGGTAATGATGGTGTCAGCACCCTTTTCCAGAGCGTCGGCAATGCAGAAGTCAAGCTTACGGGTCTTGTTGCCGCCGGAAGCACCGGGGAGCAGGTCGTCACGCTTGACGAAAAGGTTCACTTTGCCGCCGAGGGCTTTGCTGAGGTTTTTCATGGGCTCAATGGGAGTCTGACCCTGGAGGTAACCACGACGGGGAAATTTAGTGAAATTCATTTTCGTTTAGTCCTTACTAATAAGTAATGAATATTTACCGGATCTATCTGCAAGGTCCGTCAGTCGGGCGAGATGAACACCATCGTCGCCCGAAACTCTTTTTCTTTTTACAGTGCGATGATCGCTTCGACTTCGATATCGGCGCCCAGGGGCAGCGCAGCAACCTGGAAGGCGCTGCGAGCGGGGAAGGGCTCGGGGAAGTACTCGGCGTAGACGGCGTTTACCGCCTGGAAATCAGCGATGTTTGCCAGGTAGACGGTGGTCTTCACGGTCTTGGCAAGGGTGGTACCGGCTTCTTCAGCGATGGCGGCCAGGTTCTTGAAAGAAGCATGGGCGCGCGCTTCGATGGAGCCTTCGGGCATTTTGCCGGTGGCAGGGTCGATGGGAAGCTGGCCGGAAGTAAAGAGAAGTCCACCGGCAACCACTGCCTGGGAATAGGGACCGACTGCGGCGGGCGCATTGTCCGTATGAATTGCTTTTTTGCTCATGGGTTCACTCCATGTTGTACGTTGTTCCGCTAAATCCGCGTGAACACGTTTTGGTTGCACGTTATATATAGGCGCCGACCGAGTCGGCGCGTGTTATCAAAGAAAAGGCCCGGTGGATTAGAATCCCATGGCCCGGGGCAGCCACATCACGATGCTGGGGCAGTAAGCCATGATGAGAATCACACCGATGGTAATGGCGCAGAAGGGAAGAGCCTTCACCGAGATCTCTTCCAGTGTCACCCCGCCGATACCGGAGGCGATGAACATGTTCTCTCCCAGAGGCGGTGTGGAGAAACCAACGCCGCAACAGCAGACCAGAACGATACCGAAGTGGATGGGATCCACGCCGAGGCCGGTCATGATGGGCAGAAGAACAGGTGTTACCAGCATGATGATAGCCAGGGTCTCCATGAACATCCCCATGAAGAGGAGGAAGAGAACAACCAACAGCCAGATAACATGGACGTCAGAGGTCACGGAGAGCAGCAGCTCGGCAATCATGTCTGGAATTCGGTACTGAACCAGAAGGCGACCGAAGGCGTAAGCGGTGAACATGATCACAAGCACTCGCCCGGTAAGCCAGCTGGTGGTCTCAAGGGACTCCATGAGTCCTTTGATGGTGAGCTCCTTGTAGATGAAGATGCCCACGAAAAGCGTGTAAAAAATGGCCACAATGGCTGACTCGGTGGGGGTAAACATACCGGAGTAGATACCGCCGAGAATAACCACGGGCGCCAGGATGGACCAGAAGCCCTCTTTCATGGTCTTGCCAACGTGCTTCATAGAGAGGCTGGGCATGCCCTGGCCGTACCCTTTGCCGCGGCAGCGGAACACATGAACGATGATGAGGCCCACGGAGATGAGGAGGCCGGGAACAACGCCCGCCATGAACATCTCGGTAATGGATTCCTGGGCAGTAACGCCATAGATAACCATGGGGATACTGGGGGGAATGATGATGCCCACACCGCCGGATGCGGCGGTTGCAGCCGATGCGTAGCCGGGATCGTACCCGCGCTTGATCATTGCCGGAATCATGAGCATGCCCACAGCCGCTGTCGTTGCAGGGCCGGAGCCGGAAATCGCACCGAAGAAGATACAGGCCAACGTGGTGGAGATGGCAAGGCCACTGTCAAGGGACCCGACCATGGACTCGGCCACCTTCACGAGTCGACGTGAGATGCCCGCACTCTCCATCAGCGCTCCGGAGAGCACAAAGGCCGGAAGGGCCATGATGGGGAACTGGTTAACCGAAGAAAATGCAACCTGTACGAGGGTAGAAAGGTCCTGACCCACCGTAAAGAAAGCCGCCATGGCTGCCACGCCGAGTGACACCATGATGGGCGCGCCCATAAAAAGCAGAGCAGCGAAAGAAATGAACAGAATACCTGCAGCCGACATGTCCTTTTCCTCCTAAGACTTTTCTGCTTCAGAGAGCATTTTTTGGGTTTCCTCAAGATCCACGGAATCAACATCCTTGATTTCGATTTTGAGAATGTATTTCATGATGTCCACCTGGATGATTCGAATGGTCATCAGGGCAAAACTGATGGGGAAGATCCAGTAGACATAGGCCATGGACCATTCAAGGGCGGGAGAATGAAAGGGGAACTCGGTCAGATCTCGAATGACCTCGATACTCTTTTTGATCATCACCACGTTGAAACAAATCCAGATCAGGTCTGTCACCACCATGGCGACGTCCTGCACCAGCCTTGGGAAGCAGCTTGAACTGAATCATCACGCGGTTGTGAGCTGCCAGTCGAGCTGCATAGGCTGCGCCGAAAAAGACGAACCAGACAAACGCAAATCGGGAAATCTCTTCACTCCAGGGAATAACGTAGTTGAAACAGACTCGAAGTGCGATCTGAAGAAAAAGAATGACAACAAAGAAGCTAAGCAAAATCTGGCATATATAGCTTTCAATATTATCTAAAAATTTAAGCAAGCGCTTTGCAAACATGGGGCTTCATCTCCTCACCCGGTTGAGCACTGGGCGGCAAAAGGGATCGTAGAGTCCCTTTTGCCGCCTTTTCTAATCAGTTACTACTGCTTACCGAGAGCTTTGAGAACCAGGTCGACGTTCTCTTTGCCACCGATAAAGTCGTAGTACTCAGGCCATACTTTTTCGATGGCCAGTTTTTTCCACTCGGCTTCGTCTTCGAGAGTGCTGACTTCAACACCACCCTTGATCATGCCCTGCTTGGCATGCTCAGCTTCGAGGATCTGGAAAGCGATGCAGTACTGCTGCGCTTCGATACCTGCACGGGTGAGGAGTGCACGGGTCTTCTCGTCGTACTTCTTCCAGGAACGCTCACCCACGATGAGGGGCTGCAGAGAGTACTGGTAGTGTACTTCGGTCAGGTAGTCCTGAACTTCATGGAACTTGGTGGTGTAGTTTACGATGTAGGGGTTTTCCTGACCGTCGACTACACCCTGCTGAAGGCCGGTGAAGGTCTCAGACCAAGCCATGGGAACGGGGTTTGCGTCCCAGGACTTGAGGGTTGCCATGATGATTTTGTTCTGGGGGATCCTGATCTTGAGGCCCTTCACATCAGCAAGCTTCTTAACGGGACGCTTGGAGTTGGTGATGTAGCGGAAGTTGGAGTAGGTCCAACCCAAGATACGGAAACCACCTTTTTTAATAGCCAGTTCGTTCCAGTGAGCACCGAGGCCGCCGGTGGTTGCCTGGATGGCATCGTAGTGGCTTTCGATAAGGTAGGGCATGGTGAGGGTACCGAGCTGCTTCACGAAAGGCACAGCGTTGCCCACACCGATGAACGCCATGTCAAGGGTACCGCGACGAGAGTTCTGGAGCATCTCGGTCTCGGTTCCAAGCGCACCGTTGGGGAACAGCTGAACTTCGATTTCACCGTTGGAAAGGGACTCGACAATCCACTTGAACTGCTTAGCCATAGCGCCCTGATCGGATTCAATGGCATCGCCCATCCCTACTCGGAAAATCTGCTTGGCGGATGCACCCTGAACGGTCATCACCATGGCGAGAACTGCGATGGCGGTGATACATAATTTCCTGAACATCACTTCCTCCTAACTTCGTTGTGTCAAAGGTTCCGCCACCCTTCCCTGGAGGCCGGAGCTCAAGTTACACATATCAAATGTATACATTTGACACATATAGAGTAATCCGGTCCCTGGACCCCAATGAAGGAGACGGGTCCCCTGTTGCCAGGGGACATCTTCGCATGCGGGCCACCCCCGCACGCAAAACGTGACATGCTGAGTCTCAGCTGGCAAGCGTTTTGTTACCGTTTTTTTTACGCCGTGGGCTGTGCATGCTGTGGTGAATCACGCAGTGCCCTTAAAAACGGAGACGGGAAACAACCCATTCCAACTTCGCCTGCACGGCCCTCCCCTTGTGGAAAGACCGTTTTCTTTTTTCATGCTGCCCTCGACCCGTGCTGCGGATCGAGACATCATCAACCATGATGCTGCCGCATGAGAGGTGCCGTCTCATATGGCGTTTGCGCCATCGCCATGGTCTCTGCCGGTCTGGCCACTGACTTCGGGGCCGGGCGGCAAAAACGTGGACGGTACCCTATGTTAAGCTGAGGCGGTTTCGCTGCCCCTCAAATCCAGGGGAACGCCGTGTGACCCTTACCGGGCCCCACATGTCCGCATCAGCATGCAAAAAACTCAATCACCGGATCCTCAGACATTCAACCGAGCAAGGATCACGCATCCACCCCTCTTTATTCAAAAGCGGAACCGGAGCAGGAGGGGCGAAGGGGGGAGCCCTTCCTGTCCCACACTGCTGATCTAAGAGAGGGTCTCTTCGGCAACATCCCGAAGAATCTCTACAATCAGCCGACAGTCGTCCAGGTCAAAGGTCAGGGGTACCCGCATATCGCACATAACAGCGAGAACGCGGTTGGTCTCTTTGAGTTCCGGAAGATTGCCGAAGTATTTCCAGCTCCCGTAGGCGCTGGTAAATCCGACGGGCTCGGAATCACCGAACCACTTCAATTCCACGCCGCGTTTCAGGGCAGCTGCCAGGAAGTTGCGGATGGTGGTCTCGTCCTGTCCCACAAGGGAAAACTGAATGGAGCTTCCTACGTAGGTCTCTTTTTCAGGACGCTTGGGGCAGGTCATCCCGGGGATTGAATTGAATCCCTCTTCAAGGACCTGATACCTCTCGTTCCAGCGCTTGCACTGGTTGTCCAGGTCGCGAAGCTGAAAACGAAGGAGGGAGGCCCGAAGGTTGTCCATGCGGCTTGAATAGTTGCAAGTGTTTGACCTTTTCGAACACTTCCATGCCGGGACGTGAGGTGTGCTTCTCGTAGAGCATGTAAGAACCGGAATGGATGATGGCGCGGGCAATGACATCGGGATCGTCGGTGGTCAACAGGCCGCCTTCCCCGGAGTTCATGTGCTTGTAGGTCTGGGTGCTGAAGCAGCCCACCTTGCCGAAGGAGCCGGACTTCTTGCCGTCCCAGTACGCTCCCATGGTGTGAGCGCAGTCCTCGATGAGGACAAGCCCGTGCTTTTCACAGATCTCCATCAGGCGATCCATATCGGTAAGGTGACCGCGCATGTGAGAGATGAGGAACCATTTCACATCGGGGTCTGCCGCTTTCTTCTCCAGGTCCACCAGGTCAATGGTGTAGTCGTCGGTGATCTCGACAAGAACGATTTCGGCACCGGCGTTGTGGATGGCGCCGGGAACCGGTGCCAGGGTGTAAGCGTTGCAGAGGATCTTGTCTCCGGGCTCAACCCCAACGCTTTTCAATGCGAGGTACATGGCCATGCCGCATGAGGCGCAGGAGAGGCAGTACTTTGCGCCCATATAGGCTGCAAACTCCTCTTCAAGAAGAGCAGCTTCGCCCTTCTCACCGGCGCTGACATTGTAACGGTGAAGCTTGCCCGTGCGCATGATCTCCACGGCACGTTCAATGGACGCTTCACTGATGGGTTCCTGCTGAGTAAATTCCTTGGTAAACCGTTTGACGGATGCGTTTCCCATGCGACCTCCTGAATATCTCAAAATCAGGGGCGGGAAGCGAGCCAACGCTCCCCGCCCCATATCGTCTACCATCGGCTCAAAGCCGAACAGACCTTAGTACTTGGTCTGGTTGTACACTTCAAAGTCCCACTCTTCGTTGGGGAAGAACTTGCGCAGACGCCAGTCGCAGGCGCGGGCGTGGCCTTCCATGCCCTCCACGCGGGAGAGACGGGAAGCAGCACCGCTGACGACCTTGTTGGCCTCGGGCTTGATCTCCTGGTAGGTCATGATCTTCAGGAACTTGTGTACGTTCAGGCCACCGGACATGTAACCGGCCTTCTTGGTGGGAAGGATGTGGTTGGTGCCGGAGCACTTGTCACCCTGGGGTACGGTGGAACCTTCGCCGAGGAAGAGTGAACCGTAGTTGGTGAGACGCTGGGTCCACCAGTCGAGGTCTTCAGCCATGACCTGTACGTGCTCGGAAGCGTACTGATCGCTGACTTTGGCAACCTCTTCACGGTCTTCGCAGAGAACGATCTCACCGAAATCCCTCCAGGAGGTGGCGGGGGTGTCGGGATCGGGCATGTCGGCGATGACTTTGGGCATCAGCTCGTTGACCTTCTCGGCCAGCTCGCGGCAGTCGGTGTGGAGCCATACGGGAGAGTCGAGGCCGTGCTCTGCCTGGGAAACCAGGTCGATGGCTACGGTCATGGGATCGGCGGTCTTGTCGGCGATCACTGAGGACTCGGTGGGGCCGGCGAAAACGTCGATGGCGCAGCGGCCGGTACCGGCCAGAATGGCTTTGGCTTCAGCAACAAAGGCGTTGCCGGGGCCTACGAGGATGTTTGCGGGCTTGCCGCTGAAGAGACCGAAGGCCATGGTGGCAATGGCCTGAACACCACCCATCTCGATGATGATATCGGCGCCGGCAAGTTCCATGGCGTAAACAACGGCAGGAGCGATGCTCTCACCACGGGGGGGGGAGCAGGCAACAACAGTTTTGACGCCGGCAGCCTTGGCAGTGGCCACACTCATGATGGCGGAGCAGGCGTGGGCGAAACGACCGCCGGGAACGTAGCAACCGGCCACTTCCATGGGGATGACCTTCTGGCCGAGGCGAACGCCTTCGAGGGTCTCTTTCTCGAACTCAACGATGCTCTCACGCTGGGACTTGGCAAAGCCAAACACCTGATCGTAGGCAAACTTGAGGTCGTCCTTAACACGCTGAGGAACCTGGGCGATGAGGGCCTGCTTCTTCTCTTCGGAAAGGATGAAATCACCTTCCCAGTTGTCGAATTTCTTGGCCAGTTCGCGAACCGCCTCTTCGCCGCGGGCCTCAATGTCCTTGAGGATCCCTTCAACGATGACGCGCTTCTGGTCGCTTACTTCTTCAAAGCTGAGTTCTGCTTTTTTAATGTACTCCATTGCAAAAAATCTCCGTAAGTAGATCGCTTTGTATATTGGATGTCAGAAATTTCCCGTCGGTATGGAGTAAATTAGCCAGTCCAGATGAACATTGTCAATGATTTTATAAAATCTTTTTAAAAATTTCTTTAAACTTTCGTTAAAACATTTTGATCAGCTTCAAATTCAGAACGAAATATCCAGAATAGATCCAAATAGATGCTACCGACATGCGAAACGTTCCCTCCCCTGTACGGCGACTGTCCGAACACCAAAAATCAGCGATCCACGTTAATTTTTCCTACGGACAGCACCTCCCATTGCCCACAGGAGCAACAGCGCTAGAGGAACATCATACCACATGGCCCACCCACCACATATATTTAATGGTATAAGAGGCTCTGTTTTCTATATTGCGAAAACCATTTCAAGATTTTCCATATTATAATATACATACCACCATAAAGGAATTTCCCCAACCTTTCACCAGGGGCTGGACCACGTTTACGGAGATTTTCGGCACATTTTTTGAATATCCCAATAGGCGAACCATGAAAGAGCCACCTCCCCGGAGGTACAGTAATGGCTCGGACACCTGAAGGGCCCTCAGGGTGAATCGACGGATAGCCAAGCCGTCCCGGGTCCATAGCCGCTTCCGGTGGGGTACACGCATGAGGCTCCACCATGGGGCCCCTTGAATGAAACAGCGTCAGCGGCATGGCCCACCGGCCTCGAAATTGTTCGAACATTTCGAAACGCCCCTACCCCATTCCAGCGAAGGGGCGGGCACATGTACTCAATTCGACCGACAGGAGTAGACAGAGAGCCCACAAGAACAGATATACAGAAGGAGATATTCAGCTAAACGCCAGCACCACAAACCGTCGAGGCACCGCGCAACCCCTTTAAGATTTGCGTAAAATATTTTATAAAAAATGTTTTAACATTTTATTAGATTTTTTTCATAAAAGAACTTGACGGCCACAGAAAAAAGACTCATAAACTTAGTCAAACGAGCCGAGGGAACATTTTCAACCGCCCGCCCATCGGCCTCGGATGTGACCAAAAAAGCCAACACGTTTAGATTTCAGGAGGTGTAGTATGGACGGCAAATCTCTTATCTTAAAAGCACTCAACCACGAAGAGGTTCCCCGCACACCCTGGGTCCCTTACACAGGCGCCCAGATCGCAAACCTCAAAGGGTATGCTGCCGATGAAATTTTCAAAGATGTCGACAAACTGGTCGAATGCCTTCTGGAAGCCGAAGCGCAATACGCACCGGACGGACTGCCCGTGATGTTCGACCTCCAGGTAGAGGCCGAAATCCTCGGATGCGACCTCAAGTGGTACCCCAACACCCCCCCCACGGTCTGCAGCCACCCCCTTGCAAACGATTTTACCGTCCCCACACAACGCCTGACCAAAGAGGACGGCCGCATCCCCATCATCATGGAGGCCACAAGGCGCCTCAAGAAAGCCAAGCCCAATATCGCCCTTTACGGCCTGGTCTGCGGCCCCTTCACCCTGGCGTCCCACCTTCGCGGCACCAACATCTTCATGGACATGTACGACCAGCCCGAAAAGGTGAAAGAGCTCATCAACTACTGTGAAGAGGTGGTCAGCGAGTACGCAGGCTTTCTCATCGATGCGGGATGCGATGTCATCGGCGCCGTGGACCCCCTGGTCTCCCAGATCTCTCCGGCCTCCTTTGAGCAGTACCTGACCGAGCCCTTTACCGCGTTCTTTGCCAAGGCCCGTGAGCGCCAGGTCCCCTCAAGCTTCTTTGTCTGCGGTGACGCCACCAAGAACATCCCGGCCATGTGCAAGACCCGCCCGGATGCGGTTGCCATCGACGAGAACGTGGACATCGTGGAAGCCAAAAAGGTCACCGACGAGCACGGCATCCTCATCTCCGGCAACCTCCAGCTCACCATCACCATGCTCTTCGGCACCCAGCAGGACAACCAGCAGGCCGCCATCGACCTGATGGACTCCCTGGGCACCAAAGACTTCATCCTCGCCCCGGGCTGCGACATGCCCTTCGGCGTGCCCCCGGAAAACATCGTGGGCGTTGGCATGGCCGTCCACAACAAAGAGGCGGTACGCAAGGCCCTTTCCACCTACATCAAAAAAGATGAACTCCCGGAAGTTGAGCTGCCCGACTACGACAGCCTGGACCACGTCCTCATCGAGGTGGTCACCATCGACTCCCAGACCTGTGCTGCCTGCGGGTACATGGTGGCATCCGCCAACGATGCCGCCGCCCCCTTCGGCGACAAGGTCAAGGTGGTGGAGCGCTCCATCATGTACCCTGAAAACGTGGCGTTCATGAGCAAAATCGGCCTGGCCAACGCACCGGCCATGCTCGTTCACGGCGAAATCAAGCACATCTCCCTGATTCCCACCAGTGAGACCTTGACCGCAGAAATCAACGCAGCTATGAAGTAACCGTACCACGCCGCGGGAGGCCCTGCGCCCCCCGCGGCGTTCTTGAACGTTTCGTTTTACCGACCGACGGGTGTGGCGTACCAGGGCAGCCCCAAGCCCGCACCACCCGCACAACGCAAGGGCATTCTCCATCCCAAGCCCCACACCTGCTCTACCGTGGCCGTTTCCGACCGAGAATCCCGCCCAAGGACCTTGTGTCCCCAGGAATACGACCATGACCGTTACCATCACCGTCTCCCACGACAAAAAAGAGACCGTCCTTGAGGTCCCCAAAGACAAACCCCTCGTCGCCGCCCTGCGGGAAGCCCGGCTCATCGTGGCCCCTTGCGGCATCGGCAAATGCGGAAAGTGCAAGATCATCTGCAGCACCAGCCCCACGGACGAAGAGCGAAGCCTTTTAACGCCCATGGAGTTGGACGCCGGTATTCGCCTTGCCTGCTACACCTGGCCCGAAGAGGGCATGCGCATCACCGTTGCGGACCGCCAGAACCTCAAAGTCCTGACCCGCTTTCGCACGCAAACCTACGACCATGTGCCTGTCTTGACCAAGCGCCCGTTCCGGGCAGAGGCCCCGGCCATCCTGGATCAGTCCCCGGACCTGGACCGCCTCATGGCCGCCGCTGGCGCCGGGGACCATGCCCTGCCCCTGTCCCAGCTGTGCACGCTCCCTGATTTTCTTCGCCGCCACGGATTCGCCGGGCAGGCTGTCCTCCACGGAGAGACCCTGGTGGGCATCAGCGACGAAGAGAGCCACCTGGGCCTCATCGTGGATATCGGAACCACCACGGTTGCTGCCATGCTCGTGGACCTGAACACCGGAAGCACCGTGGGAGTCAGCGGCTCCCACAACGCCCAGGCCCCCTTTGGCGCCGATGTGATGACCCGCATCCAGTACAGCATGGAGCACGGCACCGAACCCCTCACCGCAGCCGTGACCGATCAGCTCAACACCCTACTGGCAGGGCTTCTCTCCGCCGCCGGCGTCAGGGACGTCAGCCTCATCGCCCTGGCCGGCAACACCACCATGATGCACCTGCTCTGCGGCATCTCCCCGGAGTTCATCAGCAAGGCCCCCTTTATCCCCGCCACCTTAAACGGGATGCACATGCCCGCCCGGGACCTGGGCATCCTCTCGGACGGGCGCGCCTTCCTTCTTCCGGGGGTCTCCGCCTACATCGGTGCCGACATCGTCGCCTCGCTTCTGGCCACCGGGGCCATTGGCAAGGAAGAGACCTTCCTGCTGGCCGACATCGGTACCAACGCCGAGACCGTCCTTTACGCAAACGGCGTCTGCTATGCCTGCTCCGCTGCGGCCGGGCCCTGTTTTGAAGGCGCCAACTTAAGCTGCGGCATGCCGGGCCAGCCCGGCGCCATCGACTCGGTGTTCAAAACCGACGAGGGCGTGGGCCTCACCGTCATTGACGACCGCAAAGCCACAGGGCTCTGCGGCTCCGGCGTCATCGACGCCATCGCCCTGCTTCTGGAGGAAGGGGCCATGGACCCCACGGGACGGCTCCAGGCAACAGGATCCCTGGCCGAAAGCATCGACGGAGAGAAAAACGAAATTCGCCTTCACCTCACCCCGGAAGTGGCCCTCACCCAGAAGGACATCCGGGAGGTCCAGCTGGCCAAGGCCGCGCTGCGGGCCGGCATCGAGATCCTCATGCAGGAGGCGGGCATCACCTGTGACGACATCGACACCCTCTACCTGGCCGGCGGCTTCGGATCGGCCATCCACCCGGAGAGCGCCGCACGCATCGGCATGATTCCCCACGGGCTTCTCAACAAGATATCGGTGCTGGGCAACGCCGCCTCCTTCGGTGCCCTCCGTTATGTCACCGAAGCCAGGGCCGTGGAGACGGCTGATGCCATCCGCCGCAACACCCGCCACATCGAGCTGTCGGCCCACAAGGGATTCAGCGGCGAGTACATGAACCGCATGGTCTTTATCGAGGATTAAGTTCCCCCGGTGCACACACCCCCGTCTTCCAATGCACATCCAAAGCGACCCGCTGAGTAAACCCGGCCCCTTCCCAGAGGCCGGGTTTCTTCTTTCCTTCCCAGACTGAAACATGCCACTGAGCCCCGACGCCCCCCGCGACAAAAAACGGCACACAAAATCGGCAGGGCGCTTCCCGCACCATGAATTTACGACGTTTCCTCACCCCGAGAAACTCCGGCCACGCAACAGAACTTAGGGGCGTTTCGAAATAGTAGAAAAATTACTACATCAAGGATTACCGACCCTTAACCACGGCTGGGGGCGGCCATTGAAAACACACATGTTTCCAGGCACTCCCCGCCATCCGGCCAAAGAGTCCCGTTACGCCCGAAACCCTGTTTTGACTCATATTCACTGTCGCTTCCCATGACCGGCTCCGGGAACTGTCAAGCCCCACCCCCTCCGACACACCTGTACGAAGGACAAATAATGTTCCCCTGGTACGGATATTGCTCACTATCAAGCTATCCATTTAGGAAGGACGCCGGGCCATTCACCTCCCGGCAACTGCCTTTTCGCCTGCGGCGCACTCAACGAAGATTCAGCGCACGCAGGCGCTGATGGTCAGGTTCGGCTGGCACGCCGCCTCGATTCACAATCGTTTTCATGCATCCAGACTGCCCGTGATGCACGCCACCACGAAACGATCTTCGAATCCGGCCGTTCAGCTTTTCGAACCTTTTTCCACCCTTCCTGTGTGCGGGGCTGGCCCGCACGGGAAGACGTCCTTGGCATTCCAAGGACCGGAGGCCTTTTTCCGGAAGTCCGGACTCCCCGGCACGCACCCAGGCAAGATGCGTGATTGGGTGCCTGGAATCACCCGGTTCCCCGGTAAGGCAATGAGTCAACAACTACGTTAGGAGGAAGTGATGTTCAGGAAATTATGTATCGCTGCCATCGCAGTATTCGCCATGGTCATGACCGCACAGGGTGCATCCGCCAAACAGGTAATCCGAGTCGGCATGGGAGATGCCCCGGATTCGGACCAGGGCTACGGTGCCCGGTTCTTCAAGCAGGCGGTGGAATCCGAGTCCAATGGCGAAATTGAGGTGCAGCTTTTTCCGGGGGGCCAGCTCGGCACGGAAACCGAAATGCTTCAGAACGTCCGTCGCGGGACCCTTGATCTCTGCTATGTGGGTATCGGCAACGCCGTACCCTTTGTCAAAGAGCTCGGCACCCTGACCATGCCGTACCTCATTGAGAACCACTACGATGCCATCAAGGCAACCACCGGCGGCCTTGCCACCCACTGGAACGAGCTGTGTACCAAAAAAGGCGGATTCCGTATCCTGCACTGGGGATACTCCAACTTCCGTTTCATCACCAACTCCAAGCAGCCCGTGAAGAAACTTGCTGACATCAAGGGGATGAAGATTCGAATCCCCCAGAACAAAATCCTCATGGCCACCTACAAGTCCTGGGGAGCCAACCCCGTTCCCATGGCCTGGTCCGAGACCTTCACCGCCCTGCAGCAGGGCGTTGTTGACGGCCAGGACAACCCCTACATCGTTAACTACACCTCCAAGTTCCACGAAGTTCAGAGCTACCTGACCGAGGTGCACTACCAGTACTCCCTGCAGCCCATGCTCGTAGGAGAGCGCACCTGGAAGAAGTGGGACGCCAAAACCAAAGAGCTTATCGCCCGTGCAGCCCAGGAGACTCAGCAGTACTGGATCGCCTACCAGATCCTGGAAGCAGCCAACGCCAAAGAGGGCATGATCAAAGGCGGTGTTGAAGTCAGCACCCTCGAAGACGAAGCCCAGTGGAAAAAACTGGCCATGGACAACGTATGGCCCGAGTACTACGACTTCATCGGCGGCAAAGAGAACCTGGACATGGTCCTCAAGGCCCTCGGTAAAAAGTAACCCACCCAAGGTGATGTGCCGCAGGGGCGTTGCCAGTGAAGCACGGCACCTGCCGCACACCCCGTCCTGACCAAAGGGGGGAGAGCCCATCTCCCCCCTCCTCATTTTTACCCCCCCCTCTTTTGTCTCCCACCTTGCAAAAATCCCCCGATGCCATTGCGCTGCATCCCTCAGCACCCCAGCACCTTTTCATCCGCCCTTGTGCCCTCTGACCCTTTACTCCCTTTCCATTGCCGCAAAGATGTTCAAACACCCATTTCTGGCATGGTTGTTGCTCATATAAAACAGTCAAACACCAAGGGAACACCGAGACCGCCATAAAGGAATAAAGAGGGCCTCGGTCATCCCGGCGGCAGCAACCAGCCGAAGGCACGTAAACACTGGAAAAAGCAAGCATCGAGTCCCGATCAGAGTCACACTGGGCCGACGCATCCCATCCAGCGAGCCACGGCGACTATGGGAGACAGATTCGAGTTTGTAGTAAAACTTCGAAACTTTTCAAATTCCCCCATACGCACCACCGGGAAGACCCTTTCGGATGAACCGGAGCCAGCAGGAGTAAGGAACAGACCGCCAACGATGCCGGTGGTTCCCGCAGACTGGATCCGACTGCGAACTTTTATAAAAAAGACGTTCATCAGCGCGGAGACGGCAACAACGCCCCAGAAAGCCGACACACCCCGCGCACCATTTGAGGAGGAGGTTGTTTTTAAATGCTGAAAGCCAACAGATTCAGACTTGCGGATGATGAAATGCTCGACCAGATCCACGAAGCCACCGTGGAGGTCCTTGAGACCTGCGGCGTGGACTTTGAAGATGAAACCGCCCGCCAGATCATGAAAGACGGGGGATGCGAGGTGGACGGATGGCGCATCAAGATCCCCCGGGCCATCCTTGAAAAGACCATTGAACAGGCCCCCAGCTCTTTTATGTTCCACGGCCGCAACGAAGAGAAATCCTTCCTGGTGGGCGAAGGCCAGACCCGCCCCCACACAGACCCCAGCTTCGGCGCGGTGCGCATCCACGACATCAAGACCGGCTACCGCGACTGCACCATGGACGACCTGACCAAATTCTTCACCCTCATCCAGTCCAGCGACATCTGTGACATCGGAGGCGGGTGGCCCGTGGAACCGGCGGACATTCCGGTGAAAAAGCCCCACTTGCACGTCTTCCGAGAAATGGTCCGCCACACGGACAAGCCCCTTCGCAGCTTTGTGGGTACCACCGAAGAGGTCCAGGAGTACTTTGAGCTCTTTGAGATCGCCAAGGGCGAAAAGGGCTACCTGGACAACCACACCTGCATGTTTGCCAGCATCAACCCGGTGAGCCCCCTCACCTACGCGGCCTTTCCCCTGCAGACCATGATCGAGCACGCCAAGAAAAAGCAGGCCATCTGCACCCTGACCTGCGCCATGAGCGGTATCTCCGCCCCCATGAGCATCATGGGCGCGGCGGTCATGCAAAACGCCGAGATGCTGGCCGGAAACGTCCTGCTTCAGCTCGTGAACCCGGGAACGCCCTACATCATGGGCCCTGCCTCCTGCCGACCGGATATGAAGTCCGGACTTTACGCCAACGGCTCCCCGGAAGCCAACATGATCAACGGCCTCAGCATCCAGATGGCCGTCGAGCGTTACAAGATCCCCGTGCGCATCATGGCAGGCATCACCGACGCCAAGGTGGTGGACGCCCAGGCCGGCATGGAGACCATGCAGACCCTCATTCACGCCGTCATGGCCGGTGCCCACTGGATCCACGGCTGCTTCGGCTCCCTGGACTCCCTGAACTCCACCTCCTTTGAAAAAATCATGCTCGGAGAGGAGGCCTTTTCCAGGGTTCTTCGCCTCCTGGAGGGCCTTAAGGAGTGGGACAAGGACACCACGGTCTCCGAGATCGTCCACGCGGGCCCGAGGGGAACCTACTTCATGGAGCCCACCACCGTGACAAACTTTCGAAACACCTGGCGCCCCACGGTCTCCACCCAGGAGGCCTACCAGAACTGGGCCGACGCAGGTGCCAAAGATTTCAGTACCATGGCCCGTGAACGCTGGGAAAAACTCCTTGCCGAGGCCCCGGAAAGCCTCCTGGACGCAGACCGGGAAAAGGCGGTCAACGCCTTTGTGGAAGGCAAGCTCAGCGAAGCATAGGGAGCCCGTCGGCAACGGGCAGCACCCATGCCCACTATCGAGCTCCCGGTGTTGGCCACCCCGACACCGGAGGGCAGGACACCCCGACGGCTGACGATATTGGTAAGCCGCAGGCTCCAATATCACTCACAAAGAACTCACTAAGACCAATGGTTAAGCAATTTTTGCATTGCTATGACTCGTTCATACAAACCATTGATATAAGGTGAATTGCATATTCTGTTGCCCAAATTGTAAAACAAAAAAATATCTATTTTAAGCAACGAATTGCTTGACAAGAAAACAGGGATTATTTTATAAAATCCTTCATAAAAAAACAAACCGTCCCCGAGAGACGGCAACCAAGCGCCCAGCCACGTGAGAAGGGACCCGGCATGGCCCCTCCGGCCAGCCCCTTCGCCTTCGCGGCGCCGGACACTCCGCGACACAACGGCGGGCAGCCCCGTTCCCCCTCAACTTCAGAGGGAGACATCTCGGCAGGACACACCCAGCAGCGACCATGCGACAGTGGAAGCGGTCCACTGCCGTAAAAATCAGGCCGTACGGACACCGGCTGGATAGACTCAACACTCTCTCTGGGAGGAGACAGGCCCATGAAAATCATCGACATCTACCGACGATGCCTCAACGGCGAAGAAATGAATGAAAACGATTACGATATCAATGTCGTTTTCCCTGCCATGATGCAGATGGCCCAGAAATACAACATCAAGTACAACCCCGAGGACCCCGTCTCGTCCGATGACGATCTGGCCGACCGCGTCTTCGAGGCTGCCCTTGAGTTCTTTGTCAATTCCGGCATGTACTGCCAGGACACGGGCCGTGTGGTGAAATTCACCAAAGAGGAAGTCCTTTATGCCATCAGCGAGTCGGCCCGCCCCCGCTGCATCGGCGGTGAGAAGGAGAGCCGCAGGGAGTGGCGATGCCGCAAGCCCGACGAAAATTCCCGACCCTGGTGCCACATCGGCTCCGGCATCTACACCAGCAACGACGACCTCTTCCTCAAGCTTGTGGAAGGGTATGCCCGCATTGACCGAGCAGACTCCATGGCCATCCCCACGCTGATGAACGACCCCGACGGCCAGGGCGACCCCAACGTGCCCTTTCACCCCTCCGAGGTCATGGCCTGCATCCACAACATGAAACTGGCCCGCAAGGCCACCGAGAACGCCGGTCGTCCCGGCTTCCCCGTATTCAACGTGGTTCCCGCTTCCGGCGGCCCGGTCAGCACCCTGGCGGCCAGTCACCCCAACTGCGGCACCCGGACCTCCGACGGCTGGCTCTGCGCCTTCTACCCCGAGTACAAGCTGAAGATGGACACCCTGAACAAGATCTGCTTCCTTCAGGAGATCGGCGGCAACATCGCCGGTGAGGCCAGCACCCTTCTGGGCGGCTACTGCGGCGGCCCCGAAGGCATCGCCGTGGGTGTCACCGCCTACGCCATGATGTCCTGCATGCTGGGCGCCCAGTACTTCCTCAACTTCCCCGTAACCCTCAAAGGCGCCATCTCCACCTCACGCCCGCTCCTCTGGGGACTGGGCCTCGGCTCACAGGCCATCTCCCGCAACATCTACCTGCCCACCTACAACTCCGGCTACTCTGCCGCAGGGGCAGGCACCAAGGAGTACTTCTACCAGTCAGCCGCCTACATCCTCACCGGGGTCACCTCCGGGGTCACCACCGGCACCCCCTTCCCCGCTGCGGGCGTCAAAATGGACGGCATGACGCCCCTTGAGGCCAGATTCCACACCGAGATGGCCGATGCGGCCAGCCAGCTCACCAGGGCCCAGGCAAGCCCCATCGTGGCCAAGCTCCTTGAAAAATACGAGCACACCCTGGACACTCCCGACCTGGGCATGACCTACCCCGAGCTCTTCGACCTGGACACCAATACTCCCAAGGCGTTCTACCAGAAGATGTACGAGGAGGTGAAAGCCGACCTCGTGGAGCTGGGCGTGCCCATCAAGTAAGACCGACACACAACCCGCAGGGGCCGGCCCGGCGGCCTGGCCCCCGCAGACCACAGACGGCATACCGGAATGCCCAACCCCATTCCGGGCCATAAATAAAAAACACCCGATCAGGTAAGAAACAAAGGAGTACACCATGTCCCAGACCCATTTTGACAACCTTCGCGATGCCATCACCTCCCTCAACGCAGCCGCTGCTGCCGACACCGCCACCCAGGCCATTGCCGAGGGCGTAGAGCCCGTGGACCTCATCACCAACGGCATCCGCGCCGGCCTCGACATCATGGGCGAGAAGTTCACCAACGGCGACTGCTTCCTGCCCGAGCTCATGCTGGCAGGCCGTGCCGCAGACTCCGCCGTTGCCATCATCGAGCCCGCCATGCTCGCCTCCGGCAACGCCGATGAGAAGCTGGGCAAGGTGGTCATGGCCACCGTCAAGGACGACCTCCACGACATCGGCAAGAACATTGTGGCCCTGATGCTGCGCTCCGCCGGCTTTGAGGTCATCGACCTGGGCTGCGACAAGTCCAAGGAAGAGATCTTTGCCGCAGCAGAAGAGAACAACGCCGACATCGTGGGCCTCTCCACCCTCATGACCACCTGCATGGCCTTTATCCCCGAGTTCGTTGAGCTCCTCAAATCCAAGGGCGTGCGTGACAACTACAAGGTCCTCGTGGGCGGTGCCCCCCTGAACCCCCAGTTTGCTGAAGAGTCCGGCTGCGACGGCTACGCCGCAGACGCCTCCAAGTGCGTTGAGATGGCCAAGCAGCTCATGGGCAACGCGGCCTAAGGTATGATTTAAGGGGTTTGCCCTGCCCCATGCCTGCAAAAAAAGAAAACCCGCTCCCCGACCGGATAAATCCAGGATTTCGGGGAGCGGGTTTCCCTGTTTTCAAACACGCCAAAAACAGGTATACCGGTCACCTGACATGCATAAAAAGGAGTCTTGCCATGAAAACCCCCATCATTGTTCTCACCGGCTTTTTAGGAAGCGGAAAAACCACCCTCATGCAGTATCTCCTCCATGAATTTCCGGAAAAGAAGGTGGCCGTGCTGGTCAACGACTTCGGTGAGGTCCCCGTGGACGCAGCCCTCCTCTCCGGGCGGGGCCTGCCCGATGACATGCTCTACGAGGTCAACGGCGGGTCCATTTTCTGCGCCTGCCTGAAGGACAACTTCGTCCTCGGCCTCAAGGCCCTCACCGAATGCAGCCCCGACCTCATCCTGGTGGAAGCCTCGGGCATGGCCGACCCCTCGGGCATCGGCCCCATGATCCGAAATGCCGGGCTGGGGGACGCCTGTGAGCTGATGTGCACCCTCTGCGTCTTTGACGCCATCAAAAGCCTCAAACTGGCCCAGAACCTGGCCACCATCGAGCGCCAGGTGGCAAACGCCCACTACATCCTCCTCAACAAAACCGACCTCGCCACCTCAGGAGAGATGGAGGCATCAACAGCCTACATCCGCAAAATAAACAGCCGAGCCGTGATCTTCCCGACCCGCAAGTGCCGATTCAACGTGGACCTCCTGAAAAAAGAGATGGAAAACCCCTTTGCCATGATGCCCAGCCTCAACACCTCGGACAACCGCCCCGACGCCTTCACCGTGGAGAGCATCAACGGATCGGTGGACGCCTTTCTTGAGGCCCTGAATCGCGAAGAGGACCTCCTGCGGGTCAAGGGATGCCTTACGGAAAACGGTCGCCACTACTACATCTCCGACACCGGCGCGGAGATCGAAAAAAGGGAGGAGGCAGAGAACTTCACCCCTGTGGTGGTTATCACCATGCAGGACAAGGGCGAAGCAGTCAGGCAGCACCTTGCCGACGCAGGGTTCCTTGCTGCGTAAACAACGCTTTTTTCACCAAGAGGCCTGCCCGGGGCGGACTGAACCGTGTCGCATAGAAAGGAGCACTGTTTTTTGCAGGGAGAACAAACGATGAAGATGGCTGTGATAGCCTGTGAGGTGATGCGTTATGAGCTGGAGATGCTGTGCAGGGACATGGAAAAGGCCCCTGACCTTCATTTTCTAAAGCAGGGACTCCACGACACGCCGAAGCTCTTAAAGCAGGAGCTTCGGGCCACCATCGCCAGGGTGGAAGAGGAGCACCCGGACCTTACCCGCATTGTTTTGGGGTACGGATTGTGCGGCAAGGGGATTGATGGCGTCACTGCAGGCCGCTGCGAGCTGGTCATTCCCAGGGTACACGACTGCATTCCCCTTCTTGTGGGGTCGGTTTCCGCCCACCGGGAAGCCCACAGCCGGGAGTGCGGCACCTACTGGTTTTCCCCTGGATGGCTCACCTGGTCGGTGATCCCCTACCTGGACAACCGGACGGTCCGCCTTGCCCACTACGTGGAAAAATACGGTGAAGACCGGGCCGAGCTTCTCATGCAAATGGAAGACGGGGTTCTTGCCAATTACACCCGGGCCTGCCTCATCGAGTGGCCCGGCCTGGGAGAATCGTACCGGGAGCAGGCCGCCGAGGCTGCCAGACGCTCCAACCTGCCCCTGGAAACCATGAAAGGCGCCCCCGACTACCTGGCGGAGCTGCTCTCCGGCACCTGGGACGATGCCCGGTTTGTCCGCATCCCCCCCGGGCACACCGTGTGCCAGAGCATGGACCCCGACGAGGTGATCACGCCGAAAAAAACCGACCAGGGGTAGGAATCTGGTCCCGGAGCCCAGCAGGCCCGGGTATTGCTTTTATGCTCGCGTATTCTTGGGAAGGGCAAGGTAGAGCTGTTCCACTTTCTTCCGTGCCCAGGGGGTTTTTCGAAGAAATTTCAGGCTGGATTTTACCGACGGGTCGATGTTGAAGCACCGGATATGGATGCGACTTCCCAGGGCCTCCCAGCCATAATGTGCAACCAGGGCGGTCACGATCTGTTCCAGGGTCACCCCGTGCAGGGGGTTGTTCACTTGCGTCTCACTCATATAAGGGCACTGCCTTCCTTCATCATAAAAAAACGTGCAGTCGGTAAGGAACTGGCCCTGCCGGTACCACAGGCTTTTGGTGGGTAAACGGATTGAACCGGCGCATACCTGCCCGGCCTGTCCCCTTGTACACCCATCAGGGATCAATCCGCAACGCTATCTTCATCGCTACGATTCAGCGTATGCCTCCGAGGCGATGTTGAGCTGAATCGTTACTCTTTCTTTTTATCTTTGGCATCTTTGGCCGAAGCTTCCTCCAGCAACCGCGTCAGCAGGGCAAGACGCGCCCTGTTCTCCGTGTCGTTTCTGAAAGCCACAACCAGCTCTCTTTTCACAACCACGGCCATGGGCGCGATGTTGTCGATCCCTTCTCTTTCCGCCAGGAACATCATCACATTGGGATCGGTCACGGCAACCATATGGCGCCCCCTGGCCAGTTTCTTCAACAGGGACATATCATTGGGCGCACCGTCCACATGGTGGGGATAGGCGGCCATGGCATCGCTGACGGGCCGGGGGTAGGCGTAGGTTTTCACCACCCCCACCACATGGGTCCTGAACAGGGAATCCAGGCCGTCGTAGGAAAAAGAACCCGATGTGTTCTTCATCACCGCCACCTCGGACCAGCTCACAGGCGGAGATGCCACAAAATCAGACCCGACCTCCTCGGGCCATGCCGGAAAATAGCCCACATACTCCCCGGACCGCGCCCGAGCCTGTGCCCTGGACCAGGGGTAGAACTCCACCAGCAGCCGAATCCCCTCTTTTTTGAGGAGCTCCCTGAGCTTCTGGATGGCGCCCCCCTGGTGTGCCAGAGAGGCCCCGGAATACGGCTCCCAGTTCAACGAGGTGATCTTCCAGACCTCCTCTGCACCGGCAGATGCCGAAGAAAAGACAACAAACGCCCAAAGGGCCAACACCACAGGTTTCATACCGCCCCCCTGATACGCGTTCACACAACGTCCCCAAAGAAGACCACATTCCCCCTGTAAAATCAAGAAAATGGCCCCATATATCCAGGGTCAACGCATTTAATCATTCAGTTGCCTCCGGCAGGGCCACCGGAGGCAAAAATCTAAATGCGTTACCCCTGCCCATGTATCCCCCTGCCTTAATGCGCACAACAAAAAAAGGGCCGCACCCTGTTCGGGGGTGCGGCCCTTTTTTTTCATCGTGTCTGCATCGGAAAAGCCTCGCCTTCAAGGCATCCCGGGAGGACATCCGCCCGCTGCATGTGGGGGCATGAAACAGGCGGTATGAAACCAGACCGAAAAAGGCCGGAGGCGTTAGGGTACCTCCGGCCTTCTTCAGAATGTAAGGAGAGAAGTCGGCAGCCCGGCAGGATATCTCCTGCACCACATGTCCAGCTTGTCGCGTGCCAACGGTCCAGTTGCACGCAGGCTGCCTCGGTAATCAAGGATTACTCATATGTAAACCCGGAAGGCAATGTGGCGTCCATCGCCCGGCGGGGTGGAAAAAATATATGTAAACCCGACATAAAAATCGCATCACAGGAAGTGCCGTCTCATCCCTGTAACATAGCCCTTCCTGTGTGCGTCGGGATTATGTCTTGCTTGCACTCCCGGGCCCCGGGAAGGTAATGGGCCCCGGAAGGGTGGAGCTTGAGATGGGCACCACCGATCAGATATTCCGATGATGCCCCAATCCCTTAGTACTTGGTCTGGTCGTATACTTCGAAGTCCCACTCTTCGTTGGGGAAGAACTTGCGCAGACGCCAGTCGCAGGCGCGGGCGTGGCCTTCCATGCCCTCCACGCGGGAGAGACGGGAAGCAGCACCGCTGACGACCTTGTTGGCCTCGGGCTTGATCTCCTGGTAGGTCATGATCTTCAGGAACTTGTGTACGTTCAGGCCACCGGACATGTAGCCGGCCTTCTTGGTGGGAAGGATGTGGTTGGTGCCGGAGCACTTGTCACCCTGGGGTACGGTGGAACCTTCGCCGAGGAAGAGTGAACCGTAGTTGGTGAGACGCTGGGTCCACCAGTCGAGGTCTTCGGCCATGACCTGTACGTGCTCGGAAGCGTACTGATCGCTGACTTTGGCAACCTCTTCACGGTCTTCGCAGAGAACGATCTCACCGAAATCCCTCCAGGAGGTGGCGGGGGTGTCGGGATCGGGCATGTCGGCGATGACTTTGGGCATCAGCTCGTTGACCTTCTCGGCCAGCTCGCGGCAGTCGGTGTGGAGCCATACGGGAGAGTCGAGGCCGTGCTCTGCCTGGGAAACCAGATCGATGGCTACGGTCATGGGATCGGCGGTCTTGTCGGCGATCACTGAGGACTCGGTGGGGCCGGCGAAAACGTCGATGGCGCAGCGGCCGGTACCGGCCAGGATGGCTTTGGCTTCAGCAACAAAGGCGTTGCCGGGGCCTACGAGGATGTTTGCGGGCTTGCCGCTGAAGAGACCGAAGGCCATGGTGGCAATGGCCTGAACACCACCCATCTCGATGATGATATCGGCGCCGGCAAGTTCCATGGCGTAAACAACGGCAGGAGCGATGCTCTCACCACGGGGGGGGGAGCAGGCAACAACGGTTTTGACGCCGGCAGCCTTGGCAGTGGCCACACTCATGATGGCGGAGCAGGCGTGGGCGAAACGACCGCCGGGAACGTAGCAACCGGCCACTTCCATGGGGATGACCTTCTGGCCGAGGCGAACGCCTTCGAGGGTCTCTTTTTCGAACTCAACGATGCTCTCACGCTGGGCCTGGGCAAAGCCAAACACCTGATCGTAGGCAAACTTGAGGTCGTCCTTAACACGCTGGGGAACCTGCGCGATGAGAGCCTGCTTCTTCTCTTCGGAAAGGATGAAATCACCTTCCCAGTTGTCAAATTTCTTGGCCAGTTCGCGAACCGCCTCTTCACCGCGGGCTTCGATGTCCTTGAGGATGCCCTCGACGATCACACGTTTCTGGTCACTTACTTCTTCAAAGCTAAGCTCTGCTTTCTTGATAAATTCCATTGACACACTCCACATGTATATAAAATCAATCCAAAAAAACTGCGTTTGACCCCTCACAACGTGAGGATGAATCATGTATAGCTGCGGTCAGTATTTGTGTCAATATTTTTCATAATCTTTTTTCGAATTTATTTTATAAAATATGTTCACACAATCTGAGGCATTCGGCACCACCCTGATAGTTCATCGAATTAATTGAAGATTAAAACAAGCCTATCTGATACATCCGTCACTGACCACTCCGGCTGACATGCGCCGCATCCCCTGCTGCGCTCCCCTTTGCTTTCCAAAGGGACCCCTTTGCTCCCCTTGCCCATTGCTCCTTTATTATATGCGTGGCCTCCACCTGATGCCCATCTCAAAAAAGCCGAGTTCTGCGGGTGGACGCTCCACGCAGTGCCACAAAACAGGAAAGGCGCTGACTGAGCAGCGCCTTTCAAAACCAAATTGTCTTTGCCCCGGGATCTTACCCGGAGCATGTGGCGTGAATGGGCCTATCCGGCCACGTCGATGCCGAGATCACACCCGAGGGGGCCTTCACACTCCAGGTTCGGGGTCCTGACGTCAATGTGTCCTTCCTCGCGCTCTTCATCGGTTTCAATGTAGTTGTGTTCGGTTTCGGTAAATTTCATGATATGTTCTCCTCCCGGATTGGGATTGTTTTTATTGGGTTTTCAACAGGGTAAATCCTTTGTTACCTCTCAAGATAAGATCGATTGTTTTTGTGTCAAATAATTTTTTTAGGCTTACCTAAAATTTAACACAAAAAAACGGTTTCATCGCCCTCAATAATGAGCAGCGTTGAAACCGTCGAGTCGGAGTGCGCCCTCAGGCAAAAAGAAGAAGGCTGACAGCCATCACGGCCATTCCCGCAATCACCCCATAAATGGCATGGTGATGCTCCCCGTATTTTTCTGCGGTGGGCAGCAGCCCGTCAAGGGAAATAAACACCATGATCCCGGCAACCGAGGCAAAGAGCAGGCCGAAGACCATGTCGTTGAAATAGCGCATGAAGACAAGATACCCCGCCAGGGCCCCCACCGGCTCAGACACCCCTGAGAGAAACGAATACCCGAAGGCCTTTTTCCGGCTGCCCGTGGCAAAATAGATCGGGACGGAAACAGCGATCCCCTCCGGAATGTTGTGGATGGCGATGGCCACGGCAATGGAGATACCGAGGGTGGGATCCTGCAGGGCGCCGGTGAAGGTGGCCAGCCCTTCCGGAAAATTGTGGATCCCGATGGCAAGGGCCGAAAACATGCCCATGCGAAGGAGCGCCCCGTTTTTGGCCTCCACCGCGTCGGCGCCATTTGGCCCCATCTCCTCTATTTTGTGGTATTCATGGGGGTTTTCAAAGGAGGGCACCAATTTATCGATGATCCCGATGACGGCGATCCCCCCGAAAAAAGCCAGGGTGGTGTACCAGTACCCCAGGGTGGGGCCCACGGCCAGGGTCAGGGAGTCCCTTGCCTTGACGAAAATCTCGATCATGGAGACATAGATCATCACACCGGCGGAAAAACCCAGGGACACCGCCAGGAATTTGGTGTTGGTCTTTTTGGAGAAGAACGCCAGGGCGCTGCCGATGCCGGTGGAAAGCCCGGCAAAGGCCGTGAGCCCGAAGGCAAAAAGGACAGTGCTCGTAGGGATCGCTGTGGACATGGGGGCTCCAGTACGTCGGCTGGGGTTGGAAGGGGCACACCGGAGCTTTTATTTTGAAGGAGTGTTCCCCTTTGTGTCAACGGTTTTTCGCAAGGGCCCGTTCCAGGGGAGACGACTCAAAACCCTCTCCGCGCCGGTATGCTTCGAGAATGGACTCGGACTCTTTGGCCAGGCGGCGCCGCACCCGCCGCCGTTCTCCCTTGACGCGAGCAATTCGCAGGCTGTCGTAGGCGGTTGTCTGATGGCGCAGCCAGGCGATGACGGCGGCACTGGCCCTCTCCTCGATGGGAATGCGGCGGGTACGCGCCACGGTGCCGCTCCCCACGGGGGATGCATGGGCGGTCACGGCCGTGGCCAGCTCCTCGGCAAGCGCCTGGTGACGGGGATGAAACCGAAGGAACACCAGCACGGCCCCTTTAAAATCCTCCACGTAGGAGACCTGCTCTTTTTCCCGGCGTGCCTTGTCCGAGGCGCGCTTTTTTTTATAGGCGGGGGTCTCCCGTTCCTTTTCCAGGCATTCCCGAAGGGAACGGATGGTGTCGGCAGGGGCCCACACCCCACGGGAAAAGAGCTTTCGCCCGCGTTTCTCCTGAACCTGCCAGTGGGGGCCGGCCTTTTTCACCCGCCGTGTCAGCGCCGCATCACCGGGAGCCAGCAGCTCCCAGCCCTTTGGCGCTTCAAGGGTCTCTCCGTTATCACTGATTACCTGCCTTGCGGCCTTTCCCGGTCTGACGACCCGACTCTCTTCCGGCATACCCGTCCTTACGTTTGTTTCTCTGCTGTTAACGTGCCTCTGTACATTGACTGCCCAGCCTTCAGGTCGTCCGGCGGCAGGGGGCGCGTAGAGCCACCGCAAAATCGTACCGGCGTCTTCCGACGGCTGAAAGGCAACCGCCTCATAGTACGACGTGACCAGACGACAATAGGTGGCCCGGCCCCCTTCGTCCATAACGTAGCGACCGGGGTCCGCCAGAAGGCGGAGGTCCTGGCCGTAAGTGCCGCGAAGTTCATCCATCACGGGCGCCACAGCCCTGTTGAATGCCGCGCGGCTGGGGGCGGGGTGCCCCCCATGGGATGCGGACTCCAGCACCTCGATGAACACACCGGTGTAGAGGGCCCGCGTCTCCCCCGTCATAAAGTAGGGCCGATCCGCCTCTGCCCCCGGAGCAATCCCCATGGTCAGGCAGGCATCCGGCTGCTCCCACGCCGTCTCCTGCAGTTCCCTTAACATCGCCTGCATATAATGGACAAGGGCCGTATCCGATGCTTTGGGAAGGTGAACGCGAAGAGACCGGGAAAGGATCCCGTTGATCTTAAAGGAGGCATAGGCCTGGGCCATGGAGTCAAGGTCTGAGGAGACCATGGCCGCCACCAGCTCACGGTACCGCTGCGGGTCATGTTCTTTTAACGCCTTGCACACCGGGTCTTTTGCCAGCCGGGCGGCAAACCGGTCTGCAGGGGGCGGAGGAGGACCCAGGGCAGCCACGGGAATGGGCACGAGAAAACGATCGATGAGCATGCAGCTCATAAAAAAGAGGAGGAGATAAAGGCCGCTTGAGGCCAGGGCTCCTCCCCTTGTCATCTGCCTCAGCTCAAGGGCCGGGGGCACACACAGAACCGCTGAGACCCCCACCAGCAACCACGGTGACACATCCATAAAACGCCTGCCAGGTCCGTTACATGATCCAAGGATAAACAAAAAAAACAACGGGAACTATTCAGTGATGCCCCCGGCAGGACCGCCGGAGGCAAGGTGACGCTGGTTCATCACAGAAAAGCGGAAAGTCAGGGAGTCTCCTCCTCGGGGGACGCTGAGCCGGACTGACCCGACACCTGCTCCATCATCTCCTTGTAGAGTTCGGTCACCGCCGCATCCACCCCGGTGCCGTCTTCGGAAATGGAGGCCATGGCCTCCTCGATCAGCTCCCGGACATCCGGGACCTGCCCCATGGTCTCCCGGGCCTTGGCCCTGGCCAGCAGCGCCTCGTAAAAGTCCTCGTAGGACTGGGCGGGGTCGTTCTCCAGATCAGAGGAAAGCCCCTGGGACCCTGGGTCCCCGCCCTCGGCAGCCCCATCGTCTACGAGCTGCATGCTGCTAAAACTACAGGGCTTTTTTGTACTCCGGGTTATTTTTCAACGCACTGGACGCGGAAAAAGCCTCTTCAGGCGCCACGTAGGCAAAGGGGTCGGCCTGTTCCATCACCCCTTGAATTCGTCGGTTGTACGCATCCATCAGGACGTCGGTGGAGCTGCTGGGCTTGGTGATATCCACGTTGGAGGGGGGAAGATTTTCCTTTGCCCCTTCGGGAACACTGGTCTCTGAAGGCGCATCGCCAGCGGACTCGCCATACGATGCCGCCCCGGCAAACGAAGGCGGGACGACCAGCCATGCCAGCACCACCGCTACGGCCAGGACACGGCCAAGCCCTGCGGCACAGGAGCCCGTCCGGGGGAGCCTGCCGGTGTTTTCCTTGTTCATGTTCTCACCTCGCTTTTCTTGGCGGACCGTCGTCGCCCTTATGGTAAGTATCTCCGGGCCTGGAAAGGCCGCAAATCCATCATGTTTAGTATAATAGTAATCTCAACAAATGCAACAGCGACTTCCCGGTACGCCGAGGCAAAAAAACGTTCCCCCCTGCGAACCTCGCCCGACCATCGCAGACAAATCCCGCAGAATAATCTGGATATTTGACGCTATTTGGTATATTGCATCGGGCGTTTTGCCATGGTGCCATGGCCGGGACTCAAACACATTAGACGTTATCACAAGGCGAAGGAAAGAGCATTGATGAATCCATTTGTTGTGGGTCAGCGCTGGGTCAGTGAAACCGAACCGGAACTTGGGCTGGGCACGGTCTGCGCCGTGGAATTGCGGCGGGTCACCGTCCGATTTGAAGAGAGCGACTGCACCAGGCAATACGCGGCGGCCGCCGCCCCCCTTCGCCGCGTCACCTTTCAGCCCGGGGACGCCGTCACGAGCCGCAGCAAAACCACCTTTTCCGTGGACACGGTGGAGGAAGTCGAAGGAATCCTTGTCTACTGTGGGAACGGGCAGCAGCTTCCGGAGTCGGAGCTTTCCGATACCCTGGGCGCCTCCGCTCCCCTGGACCGTCTGACAGGCGGTTTTTCAGATGGGTCCGAGCTCTTCGACCTCCGCGCCGAGGCCATCTCCCATCATCTGGCGGCCAAGGCCTCTCCGGTGCGTGGGTTCTTAGGGGGACGCGTGGACCTCATCGGCCACCAGTTCCACATCGCCCGGGAAGTGGCCCAGCGCCGCCTTCCCCGAGTGCTCCTGGCAGATGAGGTGGGCCTGGGAAAAACCATTGAGGCCTGCCTTATCCTTCACCGCCTCCTTCTCACCGAGCAGGTCTCCAGGGTCCTGATTCTCGTCCCGGACGCTTTGATCCACCAATGGTTCGTGGAGCTCCTGCGGCGCTTCAACCTCCACTTCCGCATCGCAAACGAAGAGCATCTATCAGACACAGCCCAGCGCGACCCGGCATCCAACCCCTTTACAGATGACCAGCTGCTCCTGGCCCCCATGACCATTCTGGAAACGAAGCAAACCATGGGCCACGCCCTGAACGCTGGCTTTGACATGGTGGTGGTGGACGAAGCCCATCACATGGCCCCCCAGGGGCGCAGCTTCCGAGGCGTGGAAGCACTGGCCCGCACCTGCCGGGGCCTGCTCCTTCTCACGGCCACACCCGAGCAGATGGGGCGAAAAGCTCACTTTGCCCAGCTTCGCCTTCTGGACCCGGCCCGCTACCCCGACTTCGACGCCTACCAGAAGGAAGCCGAGGGCCACCGACGCATCGCCACCCTCGCCGGAAAACTTCTGGACAACGAAACGCTCTCCGCATCGGAGCAGAAAACCCTCGCCACCCTGACAACGGCCCCTGAAACCGATGGCCCGGCCATGGTGGACGACCTTCTGGACCGCCACGGCCCCGGCCGGGTCATTTTCCGGAACACCCGAAAAACCATCCAGGGGTTTGCAGGCCGTATTCCCAACCTCTGCAGCTTAAGCGCCCCGGAACCGTCCCTTGCCCTTCACCGGGACGAACTGCGCCACGACACGCAACCGGATGTGCCCATGCCCGGCCTCGCCGAAGATCCCAGGATCCACTGGCTGGCACAGCAGCTCAAGGCCCACCGGGATGAAAAATTCCTCGTCATCTGCACCTCCCGGGACAAGGCCCTGGCCATCGAATCGGCCCTTGGGCACCACCTCTCCGTCAAAATCGCCCTTTTTCACGAAGAGATGCCCCTCATCCGGCGGGACCGAAACGCCGCCTGGTTCTCGGAAAAAGACGGTGCACGGCTTCTCATCTGCTCGGAGATCGGCAGCGAAGGGCGCAATTTCCAGTTCGCTAAACACCTGGTTCTCTTTGACCTGCCCGTCAACCCGGAGAAGGTGGAACAGCGCATCGGGCGCCTCGACCGCATCGGCCAGGAGCACGACATCACCATCCATGTCCCCTTCCTCGCCCGGAGCGCCACCGAGATTGCCGCGCGATGGTACGACGCCGTGGGACTCTTTTCACGCTGCGTTCCCGGCCTTCACACCATCGGAGCCGCCTTCAGGGCACGCCTCGAAAGCCTCATGGCAGAGGCCACGGGAACCGGCCCCTTCCCCGAGGCAGGCCTGACCGCACTCCTTGCCGAAACCCGTGATTTCTCCCAAGACCTTGCGGCAACCCTGGAAAAGGGGAGGGATCGCCTTCTGGAACTTGCGGCCAACCGCCCGGAACGCATCAAAGGGCTGCTGGACAAGGTCAAAAAAAGCGACAGCGACACGGCCCTTCCCCACTTTATCCTCCGCCTCTTCAGGCACCACGGCATCGAGGTGGACAGCGCAGGGGAAAAGGCTCTCCTTCTGGGGCTCAAGGAGAACGACGAGCCCTCCCTTCCCCTCCCTCCCTTCCGACGCAACCCGCTGGTGGCCACCTTTGACCGCGCCACCGCCCTGAAACGCGAAGAGATCGAATTCCTCACCGCCGATCACCCCATGGTGGTGGGCGCCCTGGAGTCCTTCCTCGGATCCGACACCGGCAACGCGGCCCTGGCCTGTCTCCCGGGGGCCGGTGAGCACGGGCTCCTTCTGGAGCTCATCGGTGTTCCCGAATGCGTGGCTCCCGCCCGACTGGGTGTGGATCGGTTTCTCCCCACAGCCCCCTTTCGCATTGCCCTGAACCACCAGGGAGAAGTCGTCCCCGCCCGCCGCATCGCCGACACCCTTGCAGAACCCCTTGAGGACCTTCCCCCTTCCTGGCTCTCCGACCACCCTGAGCTGGCACGGGAACTCCTCCCCATGCTCATGGAAAAGGGAACCGCGGCAATGGATGCCGAGGGCCGCACCCTTGCCCGTACGGCCACCGCAACCATGGCATCCTTCATGGACCGCGAAATCTCCCGGCTCACTGCCCTGAAGGCCACCAACCCCGACGTCACGGAGGCAGACCTGCCCACCGAAAAGCAGGCCATGGCAACGGCCCTGAAAGGGTGCAGAGTCCGTCTGGACGCCCTGCGCCTTGTGCTGCTTATGCCCTGACATCCCCCTTCCGAAAGTCTGTTACGGGCCTTTCGGGCCCGGGGCGTAAACACCTTTCGCACACACAATAAACACTGATCCGCAGTTCTATCCTTGATCATTGTCGCGATTTCGCGTATTAGTAAAGTATTCATCGTCGCCATACAACCTTACCAATCACAGATTGGAGATATGTATGCCCCAGTTTCTTTTTGCCCTGTTTCTCACCTTCGGTACGGGAACGATTCAAACACCCTTCCCGCTGAGTGCACCTCGGCTATTGACCCCAGGTGGCTCCACGTGGCAGTGGCGTCGGAGAGCGCCCCGGGCGAGGCACCCATGGCCCTCAAATGCCCCCGGGAAAAACATCTCCTGCTCTTCAGCCCCGACGGCGATCTGCGAAAATACTCCCCCAGAAAGGGCTGGGACCGGCTCCTGCTGGATGTGTCGGTAACAGACGACACCGTCACCCTCAAGCACCAGAACCGGGACCGATTTTCTCTTGTGGCCCGCAAAACCGACGACGGTTTCCTGAAAATGTGCACCCCCGGCCACGGCGAGTTCTACTACAAAAAACTAGACCCCAAGACCCGGCTTGAAGAGATCGACTTTGCCAGGCCCCCGGCCATGTCCCCATCCGGGCCCATGGATACCGGGAGCTGACCCATGCCCCGCCCCCATCGGTGCCTGAGCCTGACCACCTTGAGCCTGATCCTCCTGGGGAGTCTCTTCCTGGCCCCCCTTCCCTCCCCGGCTGCCCCCCCGGCCCTGCAGAAAGCCGCCACCTACTCCGGCGATGAACAGGTCACCGGATGGTTCATGAGCGAAAAACTCGACGGAATTCGCGGCTACTGGACCGGCACCGCCCTTATCACCCGCAAGGGAAAGCGTATCCATGCCCCTGCCTGGTTCACCCGGGATTTTCCCCCCTTTGAACTCGACGGCGAACTCTGGAGTGCGCGCGGGGATTTTTCCTTTATCCAGCGTACCGTCATGGATCACACCCCATCAGAGGGGTGGCGGCGAATCACCTACAACATCTTCGAGGTCCCCAACGCCCCGGGTCCCTTTCCCCACCGCCTGGACCGCGCCAGGCGCTGGTTCAACGCCCACCCCGAAACCCCGGCACGCATCATCCCGCAAATTCCCTGCAAAGGCCCCGAGCACTTAGAGCACGTCATGGCGGATATCAAGGGCAAGGGAGGTGAAGGCATCATCGTGAAAAACCCGCACCTTGCCTACCACACCGGCAGGTCGCCCCACGTTCTCAAGGTCAAGCACGCCTCGGACATGGAGGGGACCATCATGGGCATCAATGAGGGCAAAGGAAAATACAAGGGAATGATGGGAAGCCTTAAAATCAGGCTGGATAACGGGGTGGAGTTCAACCTCGGCACCGGATTTTCCGATGAGGCGCGACAGAATCCTCCCCCCCGGGGAGCGGTGGTCACTTTCAGGTACCACGGCTTCACCCACACCGGAAAACCGCGGTTTGCATCCTTCATGAGGGTCCGGACAGACTGATACCGCCCGTTATCCCCCCAGACAGCCGTGTTCGTAGAGGATATGAAATCCGATGAGGAAAAGCACCACGCCGCCGAAGATCTCGGCCCAATGGCCCAGGCGGGACGAGGAGGCGAACCGGCTGCCGAGCTGCATGCCCAGAAGGGTAAAGGTTGAGGCGGTTATGCCGATGACAACGGCGGGAAAGGCGATGGCCACATCCAGGACGGACATGGAAAATCCCACGGCAAGCGCATCGATACTGGTGGCGAGGGAGAGAACCACGAGGCTCACGGAACGGGTGGGGTCCTGGGCGCCCTCGGCCTCCTCGTCTTCATGGAACGCCTCCCAGATCATCTTGCCTCCCACAAAGGCAAGGAGCCCGAAGGCAATCCAGTGATCAAAGCTCTCCACAAAGGAGCGAACATTTACCCCAAGGCTCCACCCCAGCACCGGCATCATGGCCTGGAACAGGCCGAAATGCCAGGAAAGGCGAAACATCTGCCTGGGGTTGACGGTCTTGAGTCTGATGCCCACGGCAACGGCAACGGCAAACGCATCCATGGCAAGGGCCACGGCAAGGGAGATCAAAGGAATCAGTTCCACGGCACACACATCACAATCGGGCCCTTGCCCCAGCCACCGCCCCGGAATCATCCCCGAAGCCGTCGGCATGGTGAAAGGGTATCCATCTAAAGAATTTTCAGGTTAACACACAGGCCCGGGCATCCAACGAAACAAAGGGCACATCACCCCTGCCTGGAAAAAATCGTCGGCGAGATCTTCTTTTAAGGCATCCACGTCAAGGTCCCGGATCCATCCAGGCAGATGAAACCAGATACTGTGGAATCCGTACCCCCCGTTTACCATCTCTTCAATGGCCGCCTCTTTGGTCCACCCCTGCACCACCACCCGGTACAGAGCCCCCATGACCCCGGTTCGATCAGCCCCGTGCCAGCAATGAAACAACACGGGCCGGTTGGAGGGGTCCGACACAATGGAAAAAAACTGGGCGGCCCTCTGCTCATCCGGGGCCCAGGCCTTCATGGGGACCCTCACCAGAAGAAGCCCCGTGCCCTCGGCCTCATCCGTATCCGAATGAAACAGCCTCAGATTTACTATGGTCTTGAACCCTTCGGAAGCAAGATTCTTCATGCCGAGGGCCGAAGGCTGTGCGCTTCGGTACACGCCCTCATCGACACGGTACAGGTTGGGTACCCCCTCGATGTGAACCGGGTCCGCCCAATCCGAAGGCCTGAACCGGTCCTGGCCGTAAGCTGAAGCTCCCATGGCCAGACACACCGCCAGAATCATGATGATTCGCATCGCATGCCCCCGCTCCAAAGGTTTGAGACAGCCCTCTCTCAGCCCCACGCCCCCGTCCCCCACTGAAGGCCCCAGAGGGAGACAAGGCCGGAGGCAAGGGTCCAAAAGACACTTCGTCTCCAGAGGGCCACCGCAAGGGCAATGCCCCCGGCCAGGAGCCGAAGGTTGCCCACAGAGAGGTCCAGGGTGCCGCCGTGCAGAAACACAGCCGGTGTGACAAGGGCCGGAAGCACGGCCGCCGGAACCAGGCGAAGGGCCCGGGTAAACTTGGGGTGAGGCTCCCTGTTCCGTTTCAGCAGAAGAAAAGCCCCCCGCTCGGAAAAGGTCACGGCACCGCAAAGCAACGCCACCAGGAAAAAAGCGTCGTGGCTCATGATACCCTCCCTTGGGCACCGGAGTCAAAGAGCATCCCTGCGCCGATGCCTGCCAGCGCCGCTGCGATGATGTTGAGCCCGCAGGGGAGACCCACGGCAACCACGGCCGTGACACCGGAAACCAGGGCCGCCACAAGGGTCGGCCGGTCCTGAACCGCCGGCACCAGCAGGGCCATAAAGGTCAGGGGGACCCCGAAGTCAAGGCCCCACCCCTCCGGGACGCCGGCACCTAAGAGCACGCCGAACCCGTTGCACACATGCCAGGCCACAAAAACAGTCACCCCGGCCCCCATGGTGTAGGCAAAAGGGTACCGGCACCCTTCGGGCTGGTTGAATTTTGTCAGGGACAGGGCGTACGCCTGATCGGTCAGAAGATAGGAGAGCATGGGCCGCCAGCGGCCGGGCACCGGCCTGAAATGCGGGGCAATGGAGGCGCTGTACATCACAAAGCGAAGGTTGATCACCAGGGCGGTGAGCACCATCACCACAGCCGGAGCCCCCGCCACAAAAAGATGGGTCACGGCAAGCTGGGCCGCCCCTGCAAAAATCACCACGGGAATCACCACCGCCTGCCACACGGGAAGCCCCGCCTTTACAGAGGCGATCCCGCAAATCAAGGCAAAGGGGATCACCCCCAACATCAACGGAAGGGAGGCTCGCACCCCTTCCAGAAACACCGCCCGCTTCTCATCACACCAGCCCATTACATCCTCCGGCCATACATAAAAAAATCAACGCTGACTGTCTTACAGCAATGGCCGGAGAAAAGGAAAGGGAAAGGGAAAAACAAAAAAAGCCCCGGCAGGACGTCATGGTCCTGCCGGGGCCCGTGGCATGAACGGACCAGAGAACGCTGCAAGGAATCCTAAAAGGTGAAGTTGGCACCCAGGGCAACGGTGGTGGTGGCGTTTTCGGTCTTTATCTCAAGGCCGGTGTTCTGGTCGGTAATGGTCTCATCATCCCAGATGGTCCTGGCGATGGCCGCGTTGACCTCCACCGTTTTGGTAATCTGCCAGGAGACGCCCCCGCACACCTGCCAGTTGTCCGAGTACAGCACCTCGTAGGACCCGATATTGGCCGAATAATACCCGTCGATATCGTTCCAGAGGAAATCGGTGTAGACAGTTCCGATGCTGGTGGCAAGGCCCTCGGTCCACTGGATGGTCCCTGTGATGCCGCAGGACTGGGTGTCACCGGCCATATCGGAGATATCCCTGCCCTGGGCGTCTGTTCCCCAGTCCGCATCTTCCTGGAACCAGTAGCTGTAGTTGGCTTCCAGATAAAATCGTTTCAGGATATCCCAACCGACACCAACCCCCAGCATGGCAGGAAAATCCCGGGGGTTCTCCACGCCATCCACATACAGGCCGAGGTTGTCCTGTTTGACATCGGCCTCAAAATCCAGCTCCACCTTGGACTGGTATTGCACCCCGATGTTCAACCGGTCCGTAAGGTTGAGGTTGAGCCCCAGGATATACCCAGCGCCCTCGGCGCTCTCCTCGACGTCCACCTTGTTGTCGCTGAACCCACCGGCAGCGATAACACCATTGAACAAGGGGTTGGCTGATTCAACGGCATCTATGATACCGCATCGATATAGCGCCCCCCCAGGGCCACCGATACCATGTCGTTGAGCTTGTAGGTCCCGCCCAGGGTAAAGGTGAGGTACATGGATTCCGCCTCAAGGCTCTCGTTGGAGGTGGAAAGGGTCGCAAACACATCATTGCCCGTAAGCCCTCCACCGAGGAAGTCAGCCACCCCTTTGGAGATATTCCCGGGAATCAGCACATTGGTGGTATAGGACCCGGTGGGGTAATCAACCACGGCACCGCCCCCGGGGATATAAAACCCGCCCCAGAGCGCCCAGTTGTCTCTGTTGTACGCCGCATAGATATTGGGAAGAAACGGATCGTCCCCGTCCTGCTCGAAGCTTTTCTCCCCCATGCCCGCGTTATAGGAGTGCTCCGGCTCTCGCCGCATACTCTGGTTGCCGATGTTGATGGCCACGCCGTCGGCCAGCTCCGTAATGCCGCCGGGGTTGTAGACCACGATATCCGCCCTGTCCGTTGCGGCGTTCCTATTGGCGGTCCGCATCCACTCCACACTCATGTTGGACAGGTTGTCGATGTTGGCCAGAAGATCCGTGGAGACAAGACAGACTGCCACCAGCACTGCACTGAAGAGAACCGATCGTTTCATACCACCCTCCCTGGTCGTGAAGATGGTTTGCCGCCCATGGAAACAAGAGGGCCTGGAGGCAGGTGGCCGCGGAACGGCCCAACCGGCAAGGCCCTTTCAATCACTCGCCTGGGTCATGGAAAGCAAAGCCATCTCATGATGAATGTCGCTTCGTCCAATACGCTGACGCCCATGCAACGGGTTTGGTATGCAGGCCACGGGCGACACCCGGGCCTGACCAAACAGGTTTTGGCTGTCAAACAAGCATTTCTTTCACAATCACTGTTTACCAACACTCAAAACAGACGTTAGCCTCGGCGACCAATGTTTGTCAACCATTAACTGACCGGTCAGTGCATGCCCTCCCTGCCGCCCTTGAGAACTAAACTGACCAGTCAGTTTTTCATTGACACCCAAAAATCCTTTTTCCTATAGTGGCTCCAGAGCACTTCGTTTTCCATGTATTTACCGAAAATTAAGCCAAGCACATTCTTTGGAGGGGGATATCCCGTAAACGCCACAGGAACCGGGCCATGGGGAGCCCGGCATGGGGCCGTACGCAAACGCCCACAGCGTGAGGCGTTCCCCAGAAAGGCCCGTTCCCGGAGCAGGCATTGGCAAAAATCAAGGAACGACGAGGCAGAGACCACCATGACAAAACCCGGATATGCCATCAGCCAGTACCACGACACCGGTAAAATCTACCCGAGCGGGCCGCGGCCTGAGTATCAGCCAGCCCATCCGGACCCTTCGCAAGGACGCCCTGGAGGGATACCTGGCGTACTTCGAGGAGAAATGTCCGACCTCCAAACGCATGACGGAAGACGCGGCCAAAGTTATCCCCGGAGGGGTGCAGCACAACCTGGCCTTCAACTACCCCTTCCCCCTGGCCTTTACCAAAGCCTCAGGGGCGCACCTCCAGGACGTGGACGGCAACACATACATCGACTTTCTCCAGGCAGGGGGGCCCACGGTGCTGGGGAGCAACCCCGAACCCGTCAGGGCCAGGGTACTCGACCTGCTTAACACCTGCGGGCCTTGTACCGGCCTGTTCCACGAATATGAAATGAAGCTGGCCCGGTTCATCTGTGACCGGTTCAGCGGGGTGGAGATGTTCCGCATGCTGGGGAGCGGCACCGAAGCGTGCATGGCAGCCGTGAGGGTGGCGCGGGTGGCCACGAAGAAAAAAAACATCATCAAGCTCGGCGGGGCCTATCACGGATGGAGCGATCAGCTCTCCTACGGCAACCGCATCCCGGGGATCCGGTTCCTGGAGTCCCACGGCATCCCCCTGGCCTGCTTCAAATACACCCAGGAGGTTTTCCCCAACGACATCGAGGCCCTTGAAAAACAGCTCAAACGCAACAGGCTTCGGGGAGGAACCGCCGCGGTCTTTATGGAACCCATGGGCCCGGAGAGCGGCACACGGCCCCTGGACTTCGACTACAACGGCCAGGTCCGCGACCTCTGCACCGCCTACGGTGCCCTCCTTGTTTTTGATGAGGTGGTCACGGCCTTTCGCATCGGCGTCGATGGGGCCCAGGGATATTTTGGGGTCACACCCGACCTCACCATCTTCGGCAAGGTGGTGGCCGGGGGGTACCCGTCTGCGGGGGGCATCGGCGGCAAGGCCGACTACATGGCCTGCCTGGCCGGAGGGCTCGGCGGAAAGAAATCGAAGAAGGCCCATGTGGGGGGAACCATGGCGGCCAACCCCTTAAGCGCCGCCGCCGGCTACCACACGGTGAAGATGATCGAAGAGACCAACGCCTGTGAAACGGCAGGAAAGGCAGGGGACCGGCTTACCCAGGGGCTCCAGAAGCTCATCGAGACATACGGGCTCCCCTTTGTTGCCTACAACCAGGGCTCCATCTGTCATCTGGAGACCGTGGGCACCATGCTCTTTGACATCAACCTCTTCAGGCCATGGGAGATCCCCTCCAGGATCAAGGAGATCCACGCCCGCAAAGATGTCATGACCCACATGGGGGCCGCCTACATGGCCGAAGGCCTCGTCACCCTTGCCGGAAGCCGCCTCTATACGTCGGCTGCGGACACCGACGAGGTCATCGACGACGCCCTGGCCCGGTTCGAGCGCGTGTTCAAAAAAATCGAAGGGGTACCGGCGTAAGCTCCAGGCACGTGCACCCAGCTTATGTCCGCTCTGCCACTACCAAAAAACAGGACAACGTCATGGAACTGAGCCAAGCCCGCGACATTGTGTACCAGGCAGGCCTCGACCTGGTGAAAGAGGGTCTCGTGGCCCGCACCTGGGGCAACATCAGCCTGCGCCTGGACGAACAAACCTTTGTAATCACCCCCAGCGGCAGGAGCTATGAGACCCTGGCCCCCGAGGAGATCGTTGCGGTGCACATCAACGACCTCACCCACCAGGGGGACGTGAAGCCCTCCTCCGAGAAAGGCATGCACGCCGAGGTCTACAGGCGGCGCCCGGAGATCAACGCCGTGGTCCACACCCACCAGCGCCACGCATCCACGGTGGCTGCCGCCCGAAAAGAGGTCACAGGGCTCTCCGAGGACCATGCCCGGCTCCTGGGCAAGAGCGTTCGCTGCGCCGCCTACGCCCTTCCCGGCACCAAAAAACTCATGAAAGCCGCTGGTCAGGCCCTTGAAGAGGGGCGCCACGCGGCCCTTCTGGCCAATCACGGCGCCCTGTGTGTCGGAAGCACCATGAAGGCGGCCTTCCGGGTGGCCCTGGAGCTGGAAGGGGCCTGCGAATCGTTCATTGCCGAGGCCTTTGCCCGGCACTACGGTACCCGGTCGCACACCATCGAAGAGATGCATGCCTGCTACCTGACAACCGCCCCCTGAAAGGAGCGCCCCATGACCATGACGTCCGTCTCCCGAACCCTCTGTGAAAACGCCTTGGCCCTGCTTTCCGAAGGGTTGTGCACCGACACCTCCGGGTGCCTGAGCGCCCGGCTGGGGCATCGCCTAGTGATCACCCCCGAGGACACAGGGCTCTCCGAATTGTCCCCGGACGACCTTGCCGTGGTGGACCTTGCTACGGGCACCCCCCTTGCAGGCCCCAGGCCGGATCGCCGGTTCCCCCTGCATGGGGCCCTCTACAAAAAACGAAAGGACCTGGGCGTTCTTGTCCACGCCGATCCCCTGAGTATCCTCACCGCCTCCAAGGCAGGGCACGAGGTGCCGCCCCTTCTGGACGACATGGCCCAGCTGGTGGGCGTTTCCGCAAAGGTTGCCCGATCCTGGCCATGCCGGGGCACCGCCCCGGTGGTGGCAGCCATGAAGGGACGAAATGCCGTGCTCCTCAGAGACAGCGGCGCCCTCTGCGGAGCCGGAACCTTTGACGATGCCCGTGCCGTGGCCCAGGTCCTGGAAAAGAACTGCAAGGCCGCCATCGAGGCCACCTTTTTAGGGGGCGGTATCCGGATCAACCGAGGAGAAGCCCTTCTCATGCGCACCGTCTACCGGCTTGCCTATGCAAAAAAACGCACACAACCCATGCCTCGGGCGGACAGGGGGTAATACCCCAGGCTCGTCAATGCCAACGGCCACTCACCTATTCGCCGTTCAACAACCCGGTGGAGAGCATGGCATGGAGGGTGGCAACGGCCTTCTCCTCGGTGGCCTCGTCGGGGTGCTGGAGCAGATGGCCGCACACGCTGTCGATGATCCCGGCAAGGGCCACGGCAGAGAGTTTCAGGTCGATGGCCTTGATATACCCCTTTTGCTGGCCCCGTTCGAGCATCTCTGCGATGAACTCGATAAACCGGGAACGGACCCGCTCGATCTCCACGAGGACCGCGTCGTCGATGCCGCTTGAGATTTCATTGAAAATGATGTGGGCCAGGTCGCTGTGCTGAAGGTAGAGCCGGACAATGGAGGTCACCAGCAGTTGAAAATGCTCGGGAAAGGGAAGATCGGACACCAGTTCGGACCGGATCTGCCTGACGATGCCTTCCATCCCTTCGGTGACAGTGGCGGCAAAGAGAAGGCTTTTGCTGGAAAAATTGTAGTACAGCGTGCCCTTGGCCACATTGGCCATGACGGCGATCTCGTCCATGCGCGCCTGGTGGAACCCCTTTTGCGAAAAAATGGTGGCTGCGGCCTCAAGTATCTGCTTGCGTTTGGTGCTTGTTTTCCCGGAATCCATGGTCCTCCGATTGATTTTTCCCGTTTTATCGTCCCTGGTTCAATGTATTGAAAAGTGTTCTGTTTTTTTTGTAGAGTCCCTTGAACACGTCAAACTGGCGGTCGTACATGGGCTTAAACTCGGTGCGGGGCTCGTAGGTTTTTGTCACCTTAATCAACGGCTTTGCCGCGGCAAAAGAGGGCATGATCCCCAACCCCACGGCACAAACCACGGCAGCGCCTGCCGCGCCGCTGTCCTGGGGGTGGGCCAGGGTCTCGATGCGTCGCCCCGTCACATCGCTCATGATCTGGCACCACACCCCGGAGCGGGCCCCGCCCCCCACGAAGCGGACCGCCTCCTGCCTTGGAATCCGCGCCTCCATGGCCTCCAGCATCCACCGTTTGTGAAAGGCAACCCCCTCGAGCACCGCCCGGATCATCTGGCGCTTGCCCGTGTTCATGCCGATATTAAAAAAAATACCCCGGGCCCGGATGTCCTCCCTGGGCGCCCGGTTTCCATGGAGCCAGGGCGTAAAAAGAAGGTCCCCCGCACCGGGCGGGGTTTCGTCCACGGCCTGGTTCATGAGGGAGTAAAGGGCTGCCGGGTCCACGTTTTCCGCATCCATGCCCTTCTCCTTGAGGTAGACGCCGATGGCATCCAGGGCCAGGTGGTCCCTCACCCACTGAAGGCAGGCGCCCGAGGTCTCCTGCTCTGCCACATAACTGTAATACCCGGGGATCGCCCCTGAAATCGCCGCCATGAAGTGGGCGATATCCACATACCGTTTGCCCACGTTGGAACCCACCCAGCCGGAGGTTCCCACGTAGATATGGGTATCGTGAAGATCCAGGCACCCGGCCCCGATGGTCGTCAGTGTGACGTCCCCGCCCCCGCCGAACACAGGGGTGCCGGCGCAGAGCCCCAGCTCCCGGGCCGCCCGATCCGAAAGCCCCCCCACCACGTCCGTGGCCTCCACCACCTCAGGCAGATGGGCCATGTCCACGCCAAAGGTCCTGCAGAGGCCTTTATGCCACCCCTCCCTGCCCTGCCGCGTGTCGTAGACAAAGGTGATGTGGGCGAGATCCCGGGTCATGGCGGCGTCATCGGAGGAGAAGGTAATCCTTGACGTCCAGCCACTTGTGGGCCTTTTCAAAGAGCTCGGGCTCGTGGTCTTTCACCCAATGGTACTTCCACAGCGGATCCTTGGCCGTGGCCGCGATGCCCCCTGTAATACGCAGGGTGTTCAAGAGGGTCACGGCGTTGATGCCGCTGATGCGAAGCAGCCCCTTGTGCAGGTATCGGGAGATCTGCTCCGTGGCCCGGCCGTCCAGGTAGACCATGGGGTTGCGCAGGGCCTCGCCGTTTTTGTCCACCAGCACCGACCCCTGCATTTGACAGCAGAACGAGATGCCCCGAACTCCGGCAGGGGGCACACCGCTTTTGGCAAGGACCGCCTGCGTGGATCGGCACAGGGCCTCCCACCACTCGTCCACGCGCTGCTCGGCCCCCCCGTCTTCGGTCACGTAGAGGGGATACTCGGCAACCTCGGAGCCCACCTGGGTCAGGGACTCACCAATACGGTACAGGCAGGTCTTGCAACCTGTGGTTCCGACATCGAAGGCAAGGACATGGGTCACGGGATCCACACTCACTCCTTCACATGGTTGAGGTAGAAAAACGGGTAGCGTCGCTGATTTTTAAAGAAAACATATCCGAGGAATTGCAATGGTGTCAACAGGATAACTGACCGGTCAGTACAATTTCAGGAACCATGGAGCCCACAAGAGGGATCAACCCATTCCCCCGTCATCCCGGAATGTTGCGTCAGCCCGCACATTGACACCCTGGGAAGGCACATGGTACATACCGTCCCGGACGCCCACCCGTCACCCCAAGGAGATCCATGAGACGCACCGCCGCATTTTTCGACTTTGACCGCACCCTCATCGCCGCAGACAGCCAGCGCATGGAGGCCCTCTCCCTGCTTCGCCACCACTGCCCGGGGCCCCTTTACCCCTTTCGCCTGCTCAAGGTGGCTCTGGCCGAGCCCTTGTACAAGCGAAAGCTCATGGACCACGACCGCTTCAACCGCATCTACCTCGCCTCATACAAGGGCATTCCCATGTCCCGCCTCCGGGCCCACGCCAGACAGCTCTATGAAAAGCGCCTGAGCCCCTTGCTCTTTCCCGAGATGATGTCCTGCATGGCCGCCCACAGGAAGCAGGGGCACCTTGTCATTGTGGTCTCGGCCACCAGCGGGCACCTTCTGGCGCCCTTTGTGGACGACCATACCCCCGACGCCTGGCTCGCCACCCCCATTGAAACCGACGGCAACGATCAATGCACCGGCCGCCCGGCTGCAAACGTCTGTGTCGGAGGGGAGAAGGCTCGGGCCATCGGCCAGCTGGCCCGGACCATGGGCATCGACCTGGCCGCATCCCACGCCTACTCCGATCACCACGCGGACCTGGCTTTCCTTGAGGCCGTGGGCCATCCCACGGCAGTGAACCCCACCCCGGACCTCAAGGCGACGGCCCTGGCACGGGGATGGGCCATCGCCCATCACACCCTCTCAACCTGACGAACATACGTCCCCGTGGCCTGGCTCAGCAGCAGACCATTTCGGTCCGGTTGCGCCCGGCGCCTTTGGCCCGATAGAGGGCGTTGTCCGCGACTTTGTACATGCCGTCAATGTCTGTGGGGGTGTCGGAAACCACCAGGCCAAGGGAGACCGTCAGGACATCGTCGACCCCGCTGTGGGCATGCTCGATGGCCAGTGCGGCAATGGCCTGCCTCATGTTTTCCATAAAGGCCAGGGCCCGCTGCGAATCACGGGCCAGAAAAAGGATGCCAAACTCTTCCCCGCCCAGGCGAAAGCAGTAGTCCGTGCCCCGTTTGCACCGCTGGAGATTGCCCTGGTTCAGGGCCTCGTCCCCCATCTGATGGCCGTAATGGTCGTTGTACTGCTTGAAAAAATCGATATCCATGATGGCAAAGGCGAGGTATCGTCCGCTGCGGCGAAGCCGACTGATCTCAAGGGGAAAGGCCTCCGCAAATTTCCGCCGGTTGTACAAGCCGGTCAAAGGATCGGTCACCGCCATCACCTTGACCCTGGACTGCTCCCGCCGCAAGGCCTCCTCAGCCGTCACCCGCACGGCAATCTCCTTTTTCAAGGCCCTGTTCAAGGCCGCCAGCCGCCTATTCCAATACAAGGCAAGGGCCAGGATCAAAGCCGCGCCTCCCAGGCACTTCCAGAGCAACCCGTAGTCAAAGCCGTGCTCGTAGCGCAAGGGGAGCCAGCGTTGATAGATGGTGTCCCGCTCCGCCTCGGAAATGGACTCAATGGCTTTGGAGAGCAGTCCGGCAAACAGGGGCCAGTCCTTGCGGACCCCCATGCTGATTTCCAGGGTTCTGGGGACCGTGCCGGACACCTTGAGGTGGGTAAACCGCTCCTGCTTGATGGTGTAATTTGCCACGGCCAGGTTTCCCACGTAGGCGTGGGCCCTGCCCGTGGCCACGGCAGCCAGGGCCCGGGCCGTGCTGTCCGTTGCCAGGACCTTGATATCCGGGTACTCGGCAGAAAGAATGGTGTGCTCGGAATAATTTTTGACGACGGCCACGGTCCTGCCTGAAAGGGCTGCCATGTCCTCCACGAAATCCACCTGTTCGCTGGTGATCACCACCAGGGGAAATGACAAAAATGGCGTGGTGAGCCGCATGGCGCCCTTGTGCCGGGGGATCGCACCGATGGCGGCGATCATATCCAGGCGATGCTCCCCCATGGCCTCCAGGGTGTCTGTCCAACTCATCCCGCGGGTGTAGATGCACCGGATTCCCAGGCGATCTTCCAGAACCCGGACATAATCGGCCACCATGCCTTTGTATCGCCCCTCCGGTCCGATGAACTCAAACGGAGGCCAGTTGTCGTCGATCCCCAGGCGCACCGTGGGATGGTCCGCCAGCCAGCGGCGCTCCTCGGCGGTGAGCTCAAAGGTGTTTTTCTTTGGATAAAAAGCGTCCAGCAGGTAGGGTAGGTCGAACCGGTAGAGCAAGGCCTTGTTCAGGTATTTGGAGAAGCAGGTGAAATCGACATGATCCCAGTCATCGGATAAAAAGGCCGCCACCTGCTCGACGTTGCCGCTGTCGATGGCGTGCATCCTGGTTTTGAAGACCGTGCTTTCCCGGGCAAAATCCCGGCGGTTAAGATAGTCGTGCATCAGGACAAGGGACCAGGCCCCTTCCAGGACATGGCCGCCGACGCTCAAGGTAACACCACCGGACCGAATGCTCTCTACGGCTGAAAAGCTCCAGTCTATGCCCCCCGTGACCACCGTTCCATTGTCCAGCCCCAGCTCACGTACGGCATCCAGGGCGCCCAGGGCCATGTCGTCCCCTGCCGCCCACACGGTATTGATGTCCGGGTGGCTGCGCAGCCCTTCCATGACCGCGTCCCTTGCCCGGCCCCTGCTCCACCCCTTTCCGGCGCTGACAATGCCGTACAGCGTCACGTCGTCACGGTCAGCCACAACCGCCTTCATGCCGTCGACCCGGTCCGAGGACGATTTCTCCAAGGGGTTGCCTTCCACAGCCAGCATCTGGACATCGCTCCTGCCCGACCGCTTGGCCGCCCGGATCAACCCTTCGGCAAGGAGCGCCCCGGCCCGGGCATCATCCGGGGTCATGCTTCCGATCCAATGGGGATACTGTTTCCTGGGGACCAGCCAGGAATCGGAAAAACCGGTGTTGAAAAGAAATGCCGGCACTCCGTGGGCCTGGGATATGGCCAGGATCTGCTGGCCGAGGTTTTCGTAATTCATGAAAAGAATGCCGTCGGTGCCCTTGGCGCACGCGGCCTCTACCTGAGACAGCATGATGTCGCCCCGGTTGTCGGCCGAATAGACCTCCAGGTCCAGGGCCAGGTCATGGGCCGCTGCACGGGTCAACCTCACAAGGGACGCCCAGAACACCGTGTCGTCCCGGGGCACAAACAAAGACACCTGAAACGCCCCCGCCGGCAAGCCAAGGCACAGAACAAAGGCCCCCACCAGCATCACACGCTTCACACACCCACATACAGCCATGCACCACATACTCCGGCAATCGTTGCCGCACCAGGGCCCCGGACGCGCAAATTCTACTGCGCAACGAAAAAAAGAAAACCAAAGGGCCTCTCCCAGGGCCCTGTCCACCCCCAACTTTGTCTAAACGGGAAATCATTTATGTATCACACGCTGAGACATATGAATACACCCGAGTCACTCGCTCCGCGCCGGACGGAACGGGTCAAACGCATTCGACGTTCAGCAACATGCAGACACAGGGATACACGGGAACACATCATAAGAGGAAGGGATCAAGGAAACGTTGGGAACGGAGGAATGATGGAGCGTTCGTCACCACTTCATCATGGGGACGGGATCCAGGGGGTGCCTGACGACCCATCTGGCCGCCCTGCGGGCAAGGTTCACATGAAATCCGGCATTGGGAAAATGGCCCCTCACCGCCCGGACATAGGCGTTATAAAGCCCGAAGCTGCACAGGCCCAGGGAGACGTCCACCAGATCGCCTTTGCGAAACAGCTCCACAAGGGGAAAGGCTTTGTTCCTGTACTCCCGAAGCTTGTGGTGCTCGGAGATCATGAGGGAAATCTCATGGGAGTGGGCAGAGAGGTTGCGGCCCTTCAGGCAGGCCAGGGCCGGGGGGATGGATGCGGGGATGTAGTCGAAGCTGCTGTCGATCCACAAGCCCATATCATGGAACACCCCTGCGATGCAGAGCTTTTCTCGATCCGCGTCGGAGCAGCGGGCAAGGCCGAAGCAGAAGTGAAGCATGCGGTAGACATGATTTCGGTATCCCGTGTACTCACCGGCAAGGGACGCCTTCCAAGGTACGAAGAGTTCTTCCACAAGGGGGATCGGGTCATGAATCGTCGGCATCCCTTCTCCGTTTTCACGTCGTTTCAGGGTATCATCAGGGCGATAAAATACACCACCAGGGACAGGTTCAGAAAGTTGAAGGCAAGGCCCGGCCTCTTGAGCACAAACAGGGTATGGGCAAAAAGCGGGGTCAGAAAGCCTGCATTGGTAAAGAGCAGGAGCAGCGCCCAATCCGAAAAGGGCGCCATGAAAATAAGGTGGTACAAGGAGAGATTATAGAGCATCACCCACATGAGGGTCACGAAGGCCAGGTCCGGATCCTTGAAGAGCTTCGTGATGGTGGGCTGATCGCTCTTTCTCAGCTCATCGGCGTGCTTGAGGTTCTGGATCATGGAATGGGGAATCTGCCACACCCCCACCACCAGAGCAGCGGAAAGCGCCCCGCGGTCCATGGGAGAGCCCCCGGCCACCATCCACCCGGCAAGAAGGGCGGCCATGCCGCACAGGGAACCGGGGAGCAGGGCCAGATGACTCTTCTTCTTTAGCGGGGTATACACCGCGTTGTAGAAAAAAAGTCCCACCAGGACCATGGCCCCGGGCCAGAGGCCGTCACCTGCGTCCACCACCAGCATGAGACCGAGGACGGCCATGAGACCCGCGCCCTTGAGCAGGGCAAGGACCCCGGCGGATTCCAGGGCCTCTTTGCGCCACCTTGTGCGAGGGATCTCCTGATCCTGGAGCCGATCCTGGATGTTGTTCACCAGGGCACCGGCCATGGCCGTCATGGTCACCCCCACCCAGGCCATGGAAGCCTGCATGACCCCGCCGTCGGGGTGAAACAGGCAGCCAGCGGCGGCCGCCAGGCCAATGTGGGCCGAGAGAAAGGCTTTGGAGAGGAGAAAAAAGGAGAGCACCCTTCCCTTCGGAGCGATCCTGGGTGGGGGATTCGTATCTGCCACGGCCATCTCCATCTCTTGGTTGAAACCGCCGTGTCCCGTGCTTTCCGTTCGGTTGCACGTCCTGCGGTCACTCATCGTCGTCCTCCTCCTCAAGAAATGCTTCGTAGGCCTCCTTGGAAACAATGGTCAGTGTGCCGTCCATGGTGGAGTGGCCTGTTCCGCAGAACTCCGTGCAGTGAAACACGAACTCCCCTTCTTTGTCGGGGAAAAACCAGGCCCGCGTGTCCATCCCCTTGACGGCGTCCATCTTCACTCGGAATGAGGGCAGGTAAAAGCTGTGAAGCACATCTTCGGATGTCAGGGTGATCTTCACCGGAACATTGACGGGGACCACCAGCTCGTTTTCGGTCTCCTTGTCGTTGGGGTAGACAAAGATCCAGGAAAACATCTGGGCGTAGGCCTTGATCTCCAGGGCGCCGTCCGGGACATTCCGAAGCCCCGTATACGCCTGCCAGCCGGACACAAACATGGCAATGGCGATACCCGTTGGAATCACCGTCCAGGCAAGCTCCAGCCACACATTGCCCCGGATATCCGATGCGTAAGGGTTCCGGCTCCTTCGGTACCGGATCACGAACCAGATCATCACCACGGTAATGGCAAAAAGAAACAGGAAGGAAAACCCAATGATAAAATAGAAGGACCGGTCCACCAGAGCCACCGGGTTGTTGTCCATGGGCATAATGCACTCCTTGGGAAAAGGGGAAACCGTACCGGCTCAGTACTCACTATTCACTATCTGCTGCTCACTATTCACCACTCAGGGCATCCGAAACGCCACATCCCAGAAGGTAAAACCGATCATGATGGCCAGGAAAAAAATGGTGCTGAGAAACGAAGCCACCACCAGGCGCCCCTCCATGCCGATGTGCATGAAAAAAAGCAGCACCAGGGAGGCTTTGGTGGAGGCAATGGCAAGGGCAACCCAGACGTTCAAAGGGCCCAGGTCCACATACGAGGCCGCCACCGTGACCCCGGTCAAGACAATGAGCGCGGCCAGGACGCCCATCAACCGTCCGTAGGATGCAATGTGCATGGGTCTCTCCTTAAAGGACCAGGTAAAAAAGTGGGAAGATAAAGATCCAGGCAAGATCCACAAGGTGCCAGTAGAGCCCGGCGTTTTCCAGGAAAACGTGATTTTCCGGCGTGATACGTTCCCTTGACACCAGCACAAAGGCCACGGTGAGAACGGTCATGCCGATGACGATATGAAGGCCGTGAAGGCCGGTGATCACATAGTAGAGCCCGAAAAAAATATTGCGGCCCGGCTCTCCGTATACCAGGTCATCGGAACCCGGGTAGATGCCCTCATGAATTTTGTGCCCCCATTCGAAGTACTTGTTCACCAGAAACACGAGGCCGCAGAAAATGGTGGCGCCCACAAGGATCAGCCCCAGCTTTTTCTGGTCTCTCTGCACGGCGGTAATGGACGAGGCTACGGCACAACTGCTCACCAGGAGGATCAGGGTGTTGGCAGCGCCAAAGAGCCGGAACCTAGGAACTTTTTCCCCCTTGAATAAAATCCCCGGGGTACTTGGCAAGGTAGACGGCGTAGAGCACAAACAGCCCGCCGAAGAGAATGATCTCGGTATAGAGAAAAAGCCACATGCCGAGACGCTTTCCTTTGTGATCCGTGGCCTGCCTCATGAGACCTCCGCGTCACCGGCCTTAGCCTTGACGGCACCGATACCGGTAAAATCATACGGGTAATCCGGGACCTCCGGGTCCTGGATGAAATTATGCAACGGCGGCGGCGACGGCACTGTCCACTCCAGGGTGGTTCCGCCCCAGGGATCGGCGGCAGCAATGCTGCCCCGTTTGACAGACACCATCAGGTTCGCCAGCATCAGCACGAGGCCCGCCAGCATAAAAGCCGCACCAAAGCCCGCCACAAAATTACCGGCCTCGTACTCGGGCAGGTAGTCGTAGTAGCGCCGCGGCATGCCCTGGAGCCCCAGCACAAACATGGGCACATAGTGAAGGAAAAAGCCAAAGGTCACCAAAACCGCCGCCCAGTAGGCCGCCTTAAAGTCATACATCCGCCCGAACATCTTGGGCCACCAGTGATGAAGGGCCGCAAAAAAGGCAAACCCGGTGCCGCCGAACATGGTGAAGTGGAAATGGGCCACCACAAAATAGGTATCGTGAACATGGATATCGGGACCGGCGGCCCCCAGGACCAGGCCGGTGAGCCCGCCCACGGAAAACAGGTAGATGAAACAGAGCCCGAAAAAGAGCGGCGGGGTCATGAGGATGGACCCTTTGTAGAGAGTGGCCACCCAACTGAACACCTTGATGGCCGACGGAATGGCCACGAGAAAAGTCAGCAGGGAAAAGACAAACACCGCCGTATCGCTCATACCGCTGGTGTACATATGGTGGGCCCACACCAGGGAGCCCACCACGGCAATGGCCAGGCTGGAAAAGGCCATGGCCTTGTAGCCGAAAACAGGCTTTCTGGCAAAGACCGCCATCACCTCGGAGATCACCCCCATGCCGGGCAGGATCATGATGTACACGGCCGGATGGGAATACATCCAGAAGAGATGCTGGTAAAGAATGGGATCCCCCCCTTTGTCCGGGTCAAAGAGCCCCACCCCCAGGAAACGCTCCACGATGATCAAAAGCAAGGTGATGGAGACCACCGGCGTGGCCAGGATCTGAACCCAGCTGGTGGCGTAAAGGCTCCAGGAGAACAGGGGCAGCTGGAGCCATCCCATCTTTTCGCTTCGCATCCGGTGGATGGTGGTAACAAAATTGATGCCCGTAAGCATACTGGCCAGCCCCAGCACAAAGGCGGCAAACACAGCGGTGGAGACATTGCTGTTGGTGCCCACACTGAAGGGGACGTAAAAGGTCCAGCCCGTGTCCGGTGGGCCGCCGATGAACAGCGTGGACAGAGCCAGGACCCCGCCGATGACGTAAAGATACCAGGAGAGCAGGTTGAGCTTGGGGAAAAAGACGTCGTCGGTGCCGAGCTGGATGGGCAGGATGAAGTTGCCGAAGATGGCCGGAATGCCCGGGATGATGAAGAGAAAAATCATGATCACCCCGTGGAGGGTGAACAGGGCGTTGTAGGACTGGGCACCCATGAGGGTCTCGCCGCGGAACATCAGCTCCAGGCGCATCAGCCCGCCCAGGAACATGGCCACCACGAACCAGAAAAGGATCACGAAGAGATACATAAGCCCGATGCGCTTGTGATCCGTGGTGATAAGCCAGGAGAGCACGCCCTTGAAGCGGGGCGGTGCCGGTGTCTCGAAAAACGAGGGAACCTGTTCCATCTCTGATCTCCGATCTCCGTTTAAATAGCAATCCACACAACATGAAAAAGGGCGATTCTCCATCCCCCCTCTCACCTATAACCTATGACCTCTTGCCTATGACCTCTCACCTATGACCTCTTACCTGCTTTTCCTATCCCCTGCCTTCCTACACCCTCTCCCTTCGCCGCCCCTTGGGCCCCAGCACCAGGTAGAGGAACATGAGCCCCACAAGGGTGAGGATCAGGGTACCCATGGACCGGTAGATATTCAGCACGTAGCTCCCCAGTTTTAACCAGTCAAAACAGAAGGTCACCACCTTGCGGATGGAGACCGACGCCATGCCGCGGGCGGCCTCCTGCAATCCCATTTTGATGTCCGCCGTCAGAAAGTCGGGTCCGTAAAGGTATCGGATGATTTTTCCCCGGGGAGCCACGGCAAGGGCCACATTGGGGTGGGCATAGGGGTTATTAATTGGTAAATCGGTAGCCCATGGAATCGCAGATCCGTGCGATGCTTTCGGGGTCACCCACCAGAAAGGTCCAGGCCTCCTCGGGGTAGCCGTCCCCCAGGATGTTCATGTACTGGGCCTTGGCCCGTGCAGCATCCGCAGGGGTCTCTTCCCGTGAAAAGCTCAAGGTCACCACCCGGTACTCCATGGCCGGAAAAAGGTCCAGGTCCCGAATCGCCGTGGCCATGGACGCAAGCAGGAGACTGCAGGACCGAGGGCAATTGTAATAGGCGGGAATCAGGAGGGTCGGAAGGTCCAGCACCTCTTCGAGGTTGACGGCCTCCCCTTTTTCATTCCAGAGCTTGCCCTCCGTGTAGAGGGTATCGCCTGGTTTTTCATCCACCCCCACATCCACGGCCGTCGACGACTCCACCATGACCATGGGCGCGTCGCCATGGTGCAAAGCCCCATGGTCCATCTCATCCTGGGAGAGACCGCGGGAGGCCCCAGCCGCCACAAGGACCAGCACACAAAGGGCCATGGCCGCCGCCCGGCTCACTTGACTTTCTCCGAAGCACCCGTGGACAGGGTTACCTGGTGCACCGACCTGAATTTATGGACAGAGCGAAAGCTGTCCCGGCCGCCTCCCATGCCCAGCAGCACCGTGGTCACGCCTTCGGGATCGAGGTCCGTGTCGTTTGCGTCTTCGGTCTTCAAGGGGATGGTAAAAAAGATCTCCGTGACGCCGCCCTTTTCGGAACCGGCAATATCGGTGGTGTTGTTTTCACCGCCGGATTTTGTGTCGGCCTTGTGGTTGCGCTCAGTGTTTCCGATGTGATCGGTGACCTTGACCTTCCCGGACTTCACATAGCCCATGATGAAGTTCGCGCCTTTCATCATCTTTTCCGGGTTAAAGCCAACTCCTACCCAGCCCGTGGTCCTGCCCGTAAGTTTCACGTGGAGGGTCTCCCCGCTCACCGTCCAGCTGAACGTCATGGGGCCGTCTTCAAGGGTGTACCTAAATTGATGGGTAGCCGCAAGGGCGGAACTGCCCCACAAGAAACAGACCGGAAGCATGATCCAGAAAGCCAACCGTTTCATAGCATCCTCCGTCAACCGTAAATGAGTTCGCCACCGGAGAATCCCAAGCCGATGACATTGGCAATGCCCAAGACATACAAAAAGCTCCGCAGGTCCACCCGCGGTGTCTCGGGATCGTCCAGAACCACGATGAGGATCAGAAGCACCGTAAGGATCACGGCCAGTACCATTTTCAAGCCGATGAGGTACTCCCACTCTCCCCCGTACCGGTGCTGCCAGTCCATCCACCCCACAATGATCGTGGGTGGTGTGCCCAGTAGTCCCAGCACCGCACAATGGTAACCGGTCCTGGCCAGCTCCTTCATGGGGGAAAGGATGGCTGTCACGCGAAAAATCAGGGCTCCCATCACAAGCCCCATGGGAATATGGGTTGCCGCCGGATGCAGGGGATGGTGAAACCCGACGCTCTCCAGTAAACCGTAGATGAACTCGACCATCGTAACCACCTCGCAGATTGGGTTGTGTGACAGCCTGAACAGTGGGAAACAAAACCGCCCGAAGGTGAGGGCCGTCCGCTCACAGCGGCCGGATACCCGGATCGGTTCTTGTTAACAAAGGGATATCCGTCAAGGCATCCCACCCATGGAAAGGTAAAAAAGGAAATGACACACGAAGGACTCGGCGAGTCGAAAACAACGCAGCGCAGAGGCTCGGAAAGGAGGGAAAAACAGGGGCGTCATGTCTTACAGCCCGGTGCAGGGCCCCGGGTGAGGCCCACGCAGATGGACATAGTTTATCAGAGTGAGCACAGGTGAGCAACACCCTTCATGCCCAAGGAGGGGCACACCGCCGTGGAGTGCAACGGAGAGGCATCAGTCGCCTGGAATCCGGTCAGCGTTGCACCATCGGCCTATGCCCAAGGGTGTCCGGTGGGGAGCAACGCTGTCCGGGCTCGCTGAAACCTAATAATCTTTTTCCGGGAGATCCGCCGGAAGCACCCCACAGGGGTAGCGCCTAAGAACGCCGAGGGAGCCCGTGCGTTCCAGCACCTCGAACTGCCCGGAGGCAACGGCCATTTTATAGATGTGGTGGGGGGCCTGCCCCCCCTCTTCGATGGAGTCGTAAATGTCGTGGATCAGGAGGTAACCGCCGGGGACCACGTGCCTTGCCCAGCAGGCATAGTCGTTGTAAGCGGCCTCGTAGGTGTGCCCGCCGTCGATGAACACAAGACTCAGGGGAGTGGCCCAGAACCGCGCAGCCACCGTGGACTTCGACACCATGGGGACCACGGTGTCATTGAGGTTGGCCCGGTCCATGGCGTTTCGAAATACGGCAAAGGTGTCCACCTTCTCCTCTTCGGCGTTCCAGAGGTCGGCATCAAAAAACATCTCCCCTTTCTGCTGCTCCTCCGAGCCCCGGTGGTGGTCCACGGCAAACAGCACGCTGCCTGCCTGGCGACAGGCCTCGCCGATCCAGAGGGTGGATTTGCCGCAGTAGCTGCCGATCTCAAGGCAGGGCCCCATCTTTGCCGCCTCGGCGGCAAGGGTGTAAAGGCGTGTGCCCTCTTCAATACTCAAAAAGCCTTTTACGCTGTCGATCAATGATCTGTCCAAAGCCATACAACACCAACTTTCCTCAAATGTCAGATAAAAAAAGGGGCACCCTTGACGGGATGCCCCGATCACATCAATGAAATAATGTCACCCGGCAGAAAACCCTACTCGTCATAGGATGCCACCAGGATCTCCCGGGACTTGGAGCCGTCGGCAGGGCCGATGACCCCGTCACGCTCCATGGCCTCGATGATGCGGGCGGCCCGGTTGTATCCGATACGCAGGTGACGCTGGACGCTGGAGATGGAAGCCTGCCGGGTTCGGGTCACCAGGGCCACGGCTTCGTCGTATTTTTCATCGTACTCCTCGTCGCCTCCTTCGGCGGCAGCCGCCTCAGGGGGCGTGTCGAGGATGGAGGAGTCGTAGCCCGGTCCCTGCTGCGCCTTCCAGAAACTGATAAGCTCACTGAGCTCGTCATCGGAGATAAAGGCCCCGTGGATTCGCATGAGCTTGGCCGTACCCGGCGGCAGGTAGAGCATGTCCCCCATGCCCAGGAGGTTCTCCGCCCCGTTGGCATCGATGATGGTCCGCGAGTCGGTCTTGGAGGAGACCTGAAAGGAGATACGCGTGGGAAAGTTCGCCTTGATGATACCGGTGAGGACATCCACGCTGGGCCGCTGGGTGGCCAGGATAATGTGAATACCCGATGCACGGGCCATCTGGGCCAGGCGGGTCAGGGCCACCTCCACGTCCCGGGAGGCCACCATCATGAGGTCGGCCAACTCGTCGATGATAATGACGATAAAGGGGAGCTTCTCCGGAGGCTCTGTGGGCTCCGGCGGTACCTGGGCGCCTTCGGCATCCTGGGGGGCCGGTTTTGCGGGCCCTTTTTTCTTGGCTTCCTGGGCGAGTTTCTCGGCTTTTTTGTTGAACTGGTCGATGTTCCGGACCTTGTACTGGGCCAGGAGTTCGTAGCGCCGCTCCATCTCCCGAACGGCCCAGAACAGAGCGTTGGTGGCCTTTTTCATGTCCGTGACCACCGGGGTGATGAGATGGGGGATGCCGTCGTAGACGGAGAGCTCAATGCGCTTGGGGTCCACCATGATCATGCGCACGTCGTCCGGGGTGGACTTGAACAGCAGGCTGGAGATCATGACGTTTAAGCCCACACTCTTGCCCGCGCCCGTGGCACCGGCGATGAGCAGGTGGGGCATCTTGTTGAGCTCGGCGGAAACAGGATTGCCCACGATGTCGTGACCGAGGCACATGCACAGCGGGGACTTGGACTTGATGAAACTGCTGGAGGTGACGATCTCCTTGAACCACACCTTGCTCCGGACATCGTTGGGCACCTCGATGCCGATGGCGTCCTTGCCGGGGATGGGGGCCACGATGCGGATGCTGATGGCCCTGAGGGCCAGGGCCAGGTCATCGGCCAGGTTCACGATCTTGTTGATCTTCACCCCGGGGGCGGGCTTGTATTCAAAGGTGGTGATCACAGGCCCGGGGGAAACCTCGGACACCTTGCCCATCACCCCGAAGTCCTCCAGCTTCTTCTCAAGCTGAACCGACAGCATGCGCAGGCTCTCGTTGTCGATGACCGCACCCTCTTCTTCGACGGGGTCATTGAGAAACGAGATGGTGGGGAGCCGGTACCCCTTGGTCTCGCCGGGGCTCATGAAGCTGAACTCAGCCTGCTGGGCCACGGTGGCGGTGTGGGCCTTTTTGGGCTTGACACTCTTGATCTTCACCTCGCAGGCATCGGCCGGTGTGCTCTTGGCCACCTTGCGGTTGGCCTTTCTCTCCTTGACCTTGGCGGTCTTCACACTCTTTTCCAGGTCTTTTTTTACCTTACGGCGCGCCCTGTGCTCCTGTGCTTTTTTCCAGCGCCCCCTCATAAAGTGGTAGAGGGCAATAAAGGAGAACCCGGTGGAGAGGATCAGGCCGATGAAAATGGCCACGCTGATAATGATGAGCCCGCCGGTGAGGTTGGTGTATTTCAGGAGCGCCCCTTTGAGCATGCTCCCAATCAGGCCCCCTGCGGGGAACCGGTTGTCAAAGAGGATATAGTAGTCAAGGCCCGAGACCATGGCCAGGAGGGTACCGGTGGCAAAAACCAGGATCACGCCGCCCCCGGTGATAAAATAGAGGCTCTTTCCCTCACGGTTGCTCAGGAAATGGACGCTGGCGATGAGCAGCAGCACCGGGATCCAGAAGGCCCCCATACCGGCGAGCCCGATGAGAAACCCGGCGATGTGGGCCCCCAGGAGCCCGAAGAGATTCTTGACATGGGCGGACGACGCCCCGGCATGGTTGATGGACGGGTCGGTCCAGTTGTAGGAAACCAGGCTGATCAGGGTCAACACCACAAGAAAAAACAGGAGGGTACCGGTGATCTCTTTTCGCATCCGAATCTACAGCTCCATGATGACGGGAACGATGATGGGTCGGCGCTTGATGGTAAAGTTGAAGTACTGGCGCAGCGCCTTTTGAATCTTGGACCGGATGAGATCCGTGCGGTTGGGGGCGTCCATGCCCACCTCCTCCACCACCTCAAGGATGACGCACTGGGCGTCGTCCAGAAGGTGCCCCGTGGCCGTCCAGAAGACAAACCCCCGGGAGACGATCTCAGGGCCGTACACAATGACCCCGGTCTCTTCGTCAAACACGATGGTCACCACCACCAGTCCGTCCTCGGCCAGCATCTGCCGCTCTTTCAGGACGCTGCGCCCCACGTCCCCCACCCCTTTGCCGTCCACCAGCACGCGGCCTGTGGCCACCTTGCCGTCCAGGCGAGCGCCGTCGTCGTCAAAGGTGATGATGTCCCCGTTCTCGGCCAGGACCACGTTTTCCTCGGGAATGCCTGCGGATTCGGCCAGGCGGGCGTGGTGCACCAGATGGCGATATTCGCCGTGGATGGGGATAAAGTAGCGGGGCCGGGTCAGGTGCATCATGGTCTTGAGCTCTTCCTGATGGGCGTGGCCCGACACGTGCACCGGCGCGGTTTTTTCGTACACCACGTTGGCGCCCAGGCGATAGATGGTGTTGATGATCCCTGCGATGGCCTTCTCGTTACCCGGGATGATCTTGGATGAGAAGACGATGGTATCGTCTTTCCGGATCTTGATGTGCTTGTGGTTTCCGGCGGCCATGCGGGCCAGGGCGCTCATGGGCTCTCCCTGGCTCCCGGTGGTGATGAGGATCAGGCGGTTGGCCGGGAAATCGTTGCTGCGACGGATGTCCAGCTCCATCCCCTGCGGGATATGAAGGTACCCCAGCTCCCGGGCAATTTTCACGGTGAGTTCCACGGAGCGTCCACAGAAGACCACCTTGCAGCCTTTTTTCTCGGCAATGTCCACGATCTGCTGGATGCGCGCCACGTTGGAGGCGAACAGGGCCACCACGATACGCCCTTCGGCGTCAAAGGCAATGCGCCTCAACGAATCGGCCACCTCGCCGTCGGAGATGGTGTAGCCGTGTTTTTCCACGTTGGTGGAGTCGGACAAAAGGGCCAGGACCCCCTTCTCCCCGTAACGGGCAAAGCTGTTGACGTCGGTCATGGTGGACTCGTTGCCCGACAGGTTGATCTTGAAGTCGCCGGTGTGGACAATCACGCCCCGGGGGGTCCGTACGGCAAGGCCCACCCCGTCCACCGTGGAGTGGCTCACCCGGATGGGGTCCACCTCAAAGGGACCGATGCGGAGCAGCTCCCCTGCGTGGAAAACATTGAGGGAGGAGGAGCCCAGGCCCGCCTGCTCTTCCAGCTTCCTGCGCACCACGCCCAGGGTAAAGGAGGTGCCGTAGACCGGTATGTCCACCTCTTTTAAAAGGTAGGGCAGTGCCCCGATGTGGTCTTCGTGGGCATGGGTCAGGATCACGGCCAGAATGCTCGAGGCGTTCTGCTTGATGTAATCCATGGACGGAATCACGATGTCGATACCGAGCATGTAATCTTCCGGAAACATCAGCCCGGCGTCGATGATGATCGCGTCATCACCGTACTCAATCACCATCATGTTGAGCCCGATCTCGCCCAGTCCTCCCAGGGGAATGATTCTCAAGGCCTTGTCGCCTTCCGGTGATACATTGTGTTCCATCTATTCACCCAGTCTCGTGATGTTGATTGATGATCTTGTCAAACGTGTATGATAATGGCCATCCATAGCCAAAGACGGCAAAGATGGGTGTTGCGTGTCTCCCATGCCGTCGGCACGGGGAGCGAAAGGGTCCATGACGCTAACAGAGGACCCCGGCCGCTTGGAAGAGCTCGTCCATGCGCCCCACAAGCCAGAGAAACTGTTGATCTGTCGCGTAGCCGATGCAGGGGCAGGTGACCTTTTTTCGTGTCCGGACAAGCAGTTCGCAGGAAAGGCTGGTGGGCCCCAACTCCAGGGCAAAAACATGGGGGGCGCAGTCCGTGTGTTCCCGCTGAACGTCATTGAGCAGTCCGCTGTCCAGGGGAAGCCAGTAAAGATCTCCCAGGGCCGATCTCTCCAGGTTGTCGTCCAACCAGGCTTTGATCTTGTCGTAATCCTCGGGTCTCAGTTCATCAATGACATACTGTTTCATAAACCAAACAATTCCGCTTTTAAGAGATATGTATAAAAAACCGACGTATCACAAAATGCTCTCCCGGGCAAGGTGGATGTTCACCCTCTGCAGGTGCCGGAAGCACAAAACCACGTGTTTTCAAAAGAGGATCTGAAAGGCGTGTACGAAAGGGGCGGGAAAAAAAATCCCCGACAGCGCCGGAGCACGTCGGGGATTCATGAAAAAAACGTCAACTAGTTTTCTTCAACAGTAATCGCGTCGGATTCGCAAACTTCAATGCAGCTTTCGCAGCCAAGGCACTCTTCTGCGTTTGCAGCGCTGGACTTGCCGTCCTTCATCTCAAATATCCTGCGGTCGCGTGGCTCACACTCTTCGCAACCGGTGCACTTGTCGACATCTACTTTAGGTTCGAAACCCATCTTAAAGCCTCCTTAAAAAATATTCAGTTATATTCTCACCCAAACTAAAATCAGGCTGAAAACGCCTGAAAATAATCTGTCCTGACGAAGTCAGATCTATTCATTATATATTTTTCAGGGGCTGTCAATATGGTTTTTAAAAAAGTAGCATCCATAAAAAGCCCCTTGCGCAATCACTAGTCAGGGGCAATCTCTTCCGCCAAGACGAAGACCACATCTTCTTTTATTTCAGAACCTTGAACAGTCCGATTCTGCAGGGAAACATTTGTCCCGCGAGCAAACCGGTTAAATAGATTATACGGGTGTTCACCACGAGCGATGCATATCGTGAACGTGACGGGCACCCCACCGTCATCGGACCCCGTTTCCAGGGGGACTCCCGAAGGGTCCCCGGCAAACAGGGCTTCCAGGCTTTCGCGCCTCAGGCCCACGCCCCGGAGCACCCCGAGCTCTTCCAGGGCAATGCCTCCGTGCTCCGCCACCAGATCCAGGGCTTCCCGGCTGGTGGTGACAAAGAGGCGGTCCGGGCAGGCCTCCCCTTCGGCTGTGAAGAGGCTCCCCCAGGCAGAGAGGCGCTGCATCATCTTCACCTCCCCGCCGCCTTTTCTCGCGGGATTCGACGGCTTCGGCCCTCCGCCACCTCTCCTTTCAAGGTATCCAGAAGCGCCTGCTGCCTGGCGTCGATGCGGCACAGGTCGTCATCCAGATCCCGGTGCCTCAGGTCATACTCTGCGGCCAGGCTGAGAAGGGCCCGGGCCGTGGTCACGGCATCGGCCCCCTCGTTGCGGGCCGTATCGCCCTTGATCTGGCGCTGGAGCTCACATTTGATCTGGGAGGCGAGCAACTCATCCAGAGGGTCCACCCGCTGGCCCAGGCCACGGGCATAGGTGGCAAGCCCCTCCCCATGGAGCCCGCTGAACTGCCGCCAGTCCGCCAGCAGGGCACACAGGCGCGCCTCCTCTTCAGGGGAGGGACCAAGGGCTGTGACCCCGTCGGGGACAGGGTCTGCGGTCGATGCCTTGGTGATGACCACCTCGTCGAACAGCGGCGTCAGCACCTGGGCCACGGCATCGCTCATATGGGTATGGGGAAAGTATGGTCCACGCGCATCATTATTCAGTAATCCTCCGATGTTAAATCATCTTTCTTTAAGGTATGCGCCGCTTGCTGCGGCATCAAGACCCATGTACCGTGCACGGCAAAATCGCCACCTTCGTCGACCCGGGCGTCCCGAACGGTGACCCCCATGGCCTCCAGACGGTCACGCAGGGCATCGGCCCGGTCCCACGCCCCCATCTCCCTGGCCCGGTCCCGCTCAGCCACCAGGGACGCCACCTCATCGCGGCAGGTCCCCTTTTCATCCGAAAAGTCAAAGACCCCGAGGACCTGATCCACATCCCGAAAAATCTTGAGAAGCTCCCGGGCGCCGTCCGCGTCGATCCAGCCATCGCCCAACAGGGCGTTGATCCGCCGGATGGCCCGAAATATAACCGCCAGGCAGCGGGACACGTTGAGGTCGTCGTCCATGGCATCAATGAGGCCCCGCCGGATATCGTAGACAACCTGGTCCAGGTCGGTGAAGGGACGCCCGGACTCCCGCGCCATGAGGGCATGGATGCAGGCATCAATCTTGGCAAGGGCCTTGGCCGCCTCCTCCAGGCGCTCCCGGGAAAAGTTCAGGGGCTTGCGATAGTGCCCGGACAGAAGCCAGTACCGCAGGACACGACCGTCAAAGCCCATGCCCCGAATATCCTCCAGGGTCATGCGTTCGCCGTTGCCAGCCATCTTGCGGCCACGGACCAGAACCCGGTCGCAGTGGAGCCAGAACCGGGCCAGGGGCTCGCCGGTGAGGGCCCGGGCTATGGCCTCTTCGTTTTCATGGTGGGGGAACAAAAGCTCCCGGCTGCTGGTGTGAATATCGAAACCGCCCCCCAGAAACGCCATGGAGATGGCCGCGCACTGCACGTGGAGGGAGGGCCGAACCCGCCCCCACCGGGTGGCAATGCTCACACCCATCTCACGCTCCCGGCCCCGGGTGCGTTTAAAAAGGGTAAAGTCCCGGGGGTTCTCCTTTTCATATTCATCCAGGTCCACGGTGGCCCCCAGGCGGATCTTCTCCAGATCCACCCCGGACATACTCCCGTAAGTCTCCACCTGGGAGATGTCAAAGTAGACGGACCGCAGCTTTTCGTAGGCCACTCCTTTTTTAAGGAGCTCCTCGGTGACCGATACCATCTTATCCACGTGATCGCTCACCTTGGGACAGGCTTCGGGAGCCTTGATGGTCAAAGCGGCAAGGTCCTTGTGGAACAAGTCGATCCAGTGACGGGTAAATTCAGCCAGGGGCACGCCCTGCTCCGCAGCACCGGCAATGGTCTTGTCGTCCAGGTCCGTGATGTTCACCACATGGCGAACGGCAAACCCCCGGTAGCCCAGATAGCGGCTGAGAAGGTCCGAGAAGAGAAAGCGGCGCATGAGGAAGGGTCGAGTCGCTGATGGACCGTGGGGCCACAGGAATAAAGGGTCACCACCCCGGGATCTTTGGGGGCGAACATTTCCCGCCGACCGGTGCGGGTGTTGTACAGCATAGGCCCGGGCTTGTCCTTGACGGAAAAGAGATGCGTGGAGAGATACCGTTCCCCGCCGTCAGGCAGGATCACCACCACGGTCCCCGACTCCATGGCCTCAGCCTCCTTGACGGCGGCCACCATGGCCGCCCCGCTGCTCATGCCCACAAAGAGCCCTTCTTCTGCGGCAAGGCGCCGGGTCATCTCAAAAGCTTCGTCGTCTTCGACGTTAACCTTCTCGTCCAGGCGGCTGCGCTCATAAATAGGGGGCTCATTGGCCTCCTTCATGTTCTTGAGACCCTGGATGCCGTGGCCGAGATAGGGTTCGACCCCCACAATACGAATCTCCGGCCTGTACTCTTTCATGCGCCGGGAGAGCCCCATGAGGGTCCCGGTGGTGCCCATGGAGGCCACCACGCAATCCACCTGCCCCTCGCACTGCGCCCAGACCTCCGGGCCGGTGCCGTGGTAGTGGGCCATCCAGTTGGCCGGGGAACTGTACTGATTGCTGCGATAGTAGGCCTCCGGGTGTTCGGCCACAAGCCGGGTGACCTCGTCGATGGCCCCGTCGGTGCCCAGGTGGCCCGGGGTGAGGACAATCTCAGCGCCCCTTGCGCGAAGGATCTTCTGGCGCTCTTCGCTCACGGCCTCGCTCATGGCCAGCTTCAGTCGGTACCCCTTCACCGAACAGACCATGGCCAGGCCGATGCCCGTGTTGCCGCTGGTGGCTTCGATGACTGTCTTGTCCGGGGTCAGGGCCCCGGTTTTCTCCCCATACTCGATCATGGACAGGGCGGCGCGGTCTTTGATGGAGCCACCGGGGTTGACATACTCAAGCTTGGCAAGGATACGCACGCGGGGGTTGGGATTCAAGCGCGTCACCTCCACAAGGGGGGTGTTGCCGATGGCATCCAGAATCGTATGGGTCGTCATGGTCTCAGCTCTTTTCATCCCTCAGCCCGGATATTTCATAAAAAAAAGGGCTATTTGCAATTATTCAAACCTATTAGAGGCGGTTGCTGTGAAAAAATTAGACATTTCAAAAACACAAAATGTAATTCACGATTTTCTCACCCTTCGGGCGAGCCGTTCATCAATGGCCCGTGCCACGGCCTCGGTTACCTCATCGGGAGAGAGGGTGGCATCAATAATCACAAAGCGGTCGGGCTCACGGTGGGCAAGGGCCAGGTAGCCGGCCCGGACCTTCTCGTGAAAGGCCAGGGCCTCCTGCTCAAACCGGGATTCAGCAACGGTGCGGTCCCCCGCCTCAATGGCGGAGATGGCCCGTCCCAGGCCCACCTCGAGGAGTCCGGAGATGAGGGTCAGGTCGGGCCGCAGCCCTTTAAGCACCATGCCGTGGATCTTCTCAATCACCTCAAGGTCCAGGCCCCGGGCATATCCCTGGTAGGCGGTGGTGGCATCGAAAAAGCGGTCGCTCACCACCACGTCACCGGCCTCAAGGTGGGGAAGAACCCGCTCCCCCAGGTGCTGGGCACGGTCGGCCGCATAAAGGAAAAGCTCCGCAAGGGAGGTAAGTTCACGGTTCTCCGGGTCCAGAAGGATCGCCCGAATTTTCTTACCGATGGGCGTATCTCCGGGCTCCCGCGTGGTGATGCACCGGCGCCCCAGCTTCTCCAGGTGGGCCGTTATCCGTTTTATCTGAGTACTCTTCCCAGAGCCCTCAATCCCTTCAAGGGTAATCAGCATAGTCGTTCCTCAACTCATTTCCGGTGGCTTCGTTTCCACGCAATGCGGCATGTGCCGTACAGTCCCCGCCCCATGTTCAACTTGACTTTTCAGGGTATTCGGGGTTTATAACTCGGGTGGTCTCGAAAACGTCCCGTCGGCACGTCTAAAGGACAGGGGCCGGACCGACCCACAGGGCAACGGTATACGCACCCGGTAAATTCAGCAATACTCTTCAACGCCACGGCATCTTCTTCCTCAGGCAATGAGGAGATGCAGGGCGTTTTCAGCCCGTGACTTTTTTCGAGGGCATCATACGTGATGGCCGGGGAAAAATCAAAGCCACACTTGTTCTTCGACGCCTCGACGTCGGTCGGATCCCACAGGGCCCGTCCACCGGGGCACCCTGGGCCGTCACCGGCCGGAGACCTCAACCCAGCCCCTTAGTCATTGGGGGTGACAGACGACACAGGCACGCTTCAACATGGTCTTTCCGCACAGATTCACATGGTTTCTCCTGCTAAGCATCCTCACCCTTACGGTTCAATCCGCCTCTGCCGCCCCCACGCCCGGCAAGGCCCCGGTAAACATCACCGCGGACAGCCTGGCCCATGACGCGGCCAAAGGGGTCTACGTCGCCGAAGGCAACGTTTTGGTCACCGACGGTTCGGTGACCCTCCACGCCGACCACGTGACCTACCACATCCAGGAAGGCACTGCCGAGGCCGAGGGCGATGACCTGGAGACCGACAAAGACGGCCGCCCGGAGGCCGCCCATCGCCTGCGCCATCGACTCGCCAAGCACCATCACGACGAGCAGGTGTTCATCAAGCATCACCGTACCTGGTGATCCCGGCGCACCCGCTGCCGAAGGGTGAGGACGACGCCCGCCGAAGGGTCGCGCATCACCGCCTGCGACAGCAAGGCCGGACTGGTTCGGTCCATCACCGGTCGCAAGCTGGACATCACCATCGAAGGCTACGGCACGGCCCACCACGTGATGCTCAAAACGGCCGGCCTCCCCGTAATCTACACCCCGTACCTCCTGTTCCCCGTTAAAATCAAACGGCAGACAGGCCTGCTGGCACCCCTTGTGGGCTACTCCTCACGCAAAGGCCTGGACATCATCCAGCCCCTGTTCGTCACCATGGGCGACAGCATGGACGCCACGGTCTACACAAACTACATGACCGAACGCGGCCTCCGCGGAGGCGTTGAGTTCCGGTACATGGCAAGCGCCCTGTCCAGGGGGATCTTCTCCGTCGAAGGCCTCGACGACCAGAAAATCGACGACGGCACCAGCGCCAACTCCGATTACGGATACGACGGCTCCCCGGACCGCACCAACACGGACCGCTACTGGTTCCGCGGTAAGGCCGACCAGGAACTCGGCGGCGGGTTCAAAGCCAAACTCGATCTGGACTGGGTCAGCGACCAGGATTACCTGAGGGAGTTCAAGGACGGCCCCGGAGGCTTCGAAGCCACCCAGGACGAGATGGAAGAGTTCATGGGACGTACCCTTGATGACTACACCGACACGGTGAGGACCAACAAGCTCTCGGTCACCAAAACCACCAACGCCTTCACCGCCAGCCTCGCGGGCATCTGGAACGATGACGTCGTGGCCCGCTCCCAGGACACCGAGGACTCCACCCTCCAGCAGCTGCCCACCCTCACCATGACCCAGTCACGGACCGCCCTGGGCACCACGCCCCTCCAGGTCTCCGTCACGGGCGGGGCCACCAGCTTCTACCGGGAAGACCTCACCGACGCCCTCTACGACGGCGAGCGCACCTACGTCCTGCCCAAGGTCTACATGCCCTTCAAGGTGGGCGCCTTTTCCGTGGATCCCAGCGCAGGGGTGAAAGGCCTCTGGTGGGATATCGACACACAGGATTCATCCGATGCCCTTTCCGGGACCCATTCCGCCGCCGTTCCCGAGTTCACCACGGACATCTCAACGGAGTTTTACCGGATTTTCAACACAGATGCCGACTGGGCGGACAAGGCCCGCCACCGAATCAAGCCGACCCTGACCTACGACTGGCAGGATCGCCTGGAGGAGTCCGAGTACCCGCGCTTTGACTCCATTGACGAAATCGACGGCAAAAACCAGATCACCCTGAAGCTGGACTCCATCCTGACCTCCAAGAAAAACGGCGAGGGTATCCCCGTCTACCGGGATCTCCTCACCGGAACCATCTCCCAGACCTATGATATCCAGGAAGAGCAGGAGTCCGACCCCACCAAATGGCGCAACGGCCTCACCCAGGAACCCTTCAGGCCCTTTTACGCCGAGCTGATCTTCAACCCGGCCATGAACCTCTACTTCAAATTTGACGGCACCTGGAGCTGGTACGAATCCGAAATGCTCACCCAGAACACCGCCCTGATCATGGGAACCGAAGAGACAAGGCTCTTCAGCATCAGCCACCGAAAAAAGCGGGACCCCCTGGAGAGCATCCACGAAAGCCTGGGCATCACCCCGTCCACAAGCTACGAGTCCACCAACAGCCTTGTGGCCCGGTTTAAAACGGGCCTCTTTGACCGCATCACCCTGGACTGCGACTACGAGCGGGACATCGAGGAAAACGAAGACATCAAGAAATCCGTAGGCGTCACCTACACCTCCTCATGCTGGTCCCTGTTCACCCGGTATGAAGACTCCACCGACGACACGAAAATCGTCTTCGGCGTGGAGCTGACCGGCCTCGGCGGCTTCGACAGCAGCTACGACGCCAACTGATCAAGACAACAGAACTGCGCGCCGTACCCTCCTTATTGGGAGAACGGCGCGCCACCCATGACACCTTTTTGAGGATCTTCACATGACGATTATCACCCCGACGGATGAGATGTGGTACGCCCTTCACACGCGGAGTCGATTTGAAAATGTGGTATTCGAAAACCTGACCAAGAAGTCCTTTGAGACCTTTCTCCCCAAAATGAAAAAGCCGAGCCGGCGAAAGGACCGCCGTGTGGTCCTGGATGTCCCCATCTTTCCCGGCTATGTCTTTGTCAAGGCGGGGCTTACCCCTGAGAACCACCTTTCCATCCTGAAGACCATCGGCGTGGTCCGCGTCCTGGGGAGCACCCGGGGACCGGTGGCCATCCCGGAGGAGTCCCTCTCCTCCCTTCAGATCATGGTCTCCGCCGGGGAAGAGATCTTCACCGCCGCCACCTTCCTGGAAGGGGAGGCGGTCATTGTGACCCGGGGCCCCTTTGAGGGGATCACGGGCATCTTTGCCAAAAACCTCGGCCAGGGCCGGGTCATCGTCAATATTGATATCCTGGGGCAGTCAGCAGCGGTCCATGTTTCCGACACGGACATCGAACGCGTCCCGTAAAACGAGGTTTAGAACGCCCCGCCCCTTGCATCCCCGAGGGACGGGGCCGTCGAAAAATCAGGGGATTTCACTTTTTTCCGCAATCCGCTCAAAACTTCTCCATAACCCCTTGACTTGCTATGGATTTACGTTTATTTAAGAGCGATGCAACGCCCGCGAGGCGTCCAGATTGAAAGATAAGTCTTAGTATTCTAAGGAGGATGTATGAATAAACTGGAGCTGATCTCCACACTGAAAAACGAAGCCAATATCTCCAAAGCGGAAGCTGCGGAGGTTGTACAGATCTTTTTTGATTCAATGACCGACGCCCTGACCCGCGGAGACCGCGTAGAGATTCGCGGCCTCTGCTCTTTTTACGTCAAAGAGTACAAGAGCTACACCGGCCGCAACTGCAAAAGTGACAACAAAGTGCTCATCAGCCCCAAAAAGCTGCCCTTCTTCAAGTGCGGCAAGGAGCTCAAGGAGCGCGTGGACTACTAGCGCCCCTTTTTCCGGGTATGGCACCGCCCGCCGACAACGGCTCGGCGGTGTCCCCGACTCCCGTCGGGACAGCCAAGGCACTGCCGGGACGGCCGGCAAAGGCAACCGCCTCACAGCCGTCCCGAGTCACGTGCCGTTTTTTTTTGAGAAAAATGGCGGTTTTCACCCGGAGACCCCGCGTCATCATACTCACAGGTGGCACCATCTATGTTAGAACACTTCCCAGAACAGGAGCAGCCACTTTCCGCCCTCCTGTCCATGACACGTCACGACACCCTCCCCCACGCCCTGCTCTTCTCCGGCCCCGCCGGAACCGGCAAGGCCGAAGCAGCCCTTACCCTGGCCCAGATCCTCAACTGCCAAAGCCCCGACACACCGTCGGAGCCCCAGTGCCACCCCCTCTTCTCCCTTCGCTGCGGCACCTGCCGAAGCTGCCGTAAAATCGAGGCCGGAAGCCACCCGGACATCCGGGTTATCGAGCCGGACGGCACCCGTGCTGGAATTTTCGCAGATCCGTGATCTATGCAATACTCTGCTTGCAAAACCGCTGGAGGCAACCCATCGGGTCATTGTGATCCGGGAGGCGGGCCACATGAACCGCGAGGCAGCCAACGCCCTTTTAAAGGTGCTGGAAGAGCCTCCGGCCGGGACTTTTTTTATCCTGACCACCTGCCAGCCTTCGGAGCTTTTGCCCACGGTCCTGTCCCGTTGCCAGCTCGTCGCGTTTCGGCCCCTTGAGCAGGAAACCGTGGTCCGATGCCTCACGGCAGAGACGGACCTGCCCCGGCAGCAGGCCGAAGCAGTGGCCGCCTTAAGTGACGGCAGCTATGCCCGGGCCCTTGAGATGGTTTCGGGGAAAGGCGGCGTGGAGGCCTGGCTTGCACAGCGCAACTGGCTCTTTACGGCCCTGCCCCTGCCGGGACGGGGAGATCTCTCCCATGCACTGGCCTTTGCCGAGGTGCTGGGAAGGGACAAAGAGAAGGCCATCCGGTCCCTCTCACTGGTCGGGCATTACCTCCACGACCTGATGGTCTGTAAACTGGACCCCGGGCGTGTGGTAAACCGCGACCTCATGCCGCAGCTGGAAGCCGATGCGGCCCGATTCGAGATGCCGCGGCTCACCGCCATGGCCGACACGCTCCGGGACACCCTTCAGCGCATCGACGGCAACACCGTGTTGCGGCACACCCTGGAGGTGATGGCGTTGAAGCTGATGCAGAGCTGATCGCTTTCGGCTTCCCCCAATTGTCGTGCCCCTTTGCCTCGGCAGGCTGCACCGCAGCCTTACTTACGCCGTGCACGAAGGGGCATACGTGCTTTTCCGCATGCCCATGCGGCAAGCAGCCTTTTTTCACCCAAGCAGTGTGGCACAGACCTATGGAAAAAGTAGTCGGCATTCGGTTCAAACCGGCCGGAAAAATATACGATTTCAACAGCGGTCCCTATGTCCTCAACGTGGGCGACAAGGTGATCGTCACCACCGAGCAGGGGCTCGGCTTAGGGGTGGTGGCCACCCCGCCGGAACCCCTGGAAAAAAAAGAGACCGGCAGCCCTTTGAAAAAGGTGTTTCGCCTGGCCACGGAAGAGGACGTCAGGCAGCGGGAGAAGAACATCCTTCTCGAAACCGAGGCCCACGACTTCTGCCAGCAGCAGGTGGAAAAACTCGGCCTGGAGATGAACCTCTTTGCCGTGGAAAGCACCTTTGACGCCAGCAAGCTCACCTTTTTCTTCACGGCCGACGGACGCGTGGACTTCCGCGAGCTGGTCAAGATCCTTGTCCGTCAGTTCCGCCTGCGCATTGAAATGCGCCAGGTGGGCATCCGCAACCAGGCCAAAATGTGCGGGGGCCTCGGGCGATGCGGCCGGGAGATCTGCTGTTCGTCCTTTATTGAGAAGTTTGAGCCTGTCTCCATCAAAATGGCGAAGGAGCAGGGACTCTCCCTCAACCCCACCAAGATTTCCGGCCTCTGCGGACGGCTCATGTGCTGCCTGACCTTTGAAGACGCCACCTACAAGAAGCTCAAAGAGCGTTATCCCAAGGTGGGAAAATTCGTCACCACGGACAAGGGCCGCGGCAAGGTCATCCGTCACAACGTCATCTGCAACCGCCTCACCGTCAGGCTCGATGAGGGGGGCGAGTACGAAGCCGACCTGGACAACGTCAAACCGGACAAACCCAGAGGATAAGAAGCCTTACCCGGCAAGGCGCCCTTCATGCACCCGGCGGTGCCGTCACGACTGCCCGCCCGGTGCCTTCAGGCCCCTTTGCGCAGCCGGAGCCTGCGGGCACGACCCAGAACAGAACCAACAGAGATGAGATCCATGAACCAGACCGATCCTTTTTATATTACCACGCCCATCTACTACGTTAACGCCAAGCCCCACCTGGGTCATGCCTACACCACCATCGCAGCCGACGTGGTGAGCCGCTTCCACAAAATGCTCGGCGCCGAAACTTTTTTCCTTACCGGCACCGACGAACACGGGGACAAAATCGCCGAGGCGGCTGAAGCCAACGCGTGCAGCCCCAAGGAGTACGCCGACCAGATCAGCGCCCTCTTCAGGGACCTGTGGCCCAAGCTTTCCGTTGAAAACGATCACTTTATCCGTACCACCGACGAAAGCCACAAGAAGGTGGTGGCCGACATCCTCCAGAAGATCTACGACAACGGCGACATCTACTACTCGGAATACGAGGGCCTCTACTGCGTGGGATGCGAGCGTTTCTACCTGGAACGTGAGCTGGTGGACGGCAAGTGCCCGGACCACAAAAAAGAGCCCAAGCGCATCAAGGAGTCCAACTACTTCTTCCGCATGGGCAAGTACCAGCAGTGGCTCATCGACCACATCGAGGCCAACCCCGACTTTATCCGCCCCAAACAGTACCGCAACGAGGTGCTCTCCTTTTTAAAGGAGCCCTTAGAGGATCTCTGCATCTCCCGGCCCAAGTCACGCCTCACCTGGGGCATCACCCTGCCCTTTGACGAAAACTACGTCACCTACGTCTGGTTCGATGCCCTGCTCAACTACGTCTCGGCCCTGGGATATCCCGAAGACGACAAATTCGCCACCTTCTGGCCCAAGGTGCAGCACATCGTGGCCAAGGACATCCTCAAGACCCACGCCATCTACTGGCCCACCATGCTCAAGGCGGCAGGCCTCTCCCCTTTCAACACCCTCAACGTCCACGGGTTCTGGAACATGGGCGACGCCAAGATGTCCAAGAGCCTCGGCAACGTGGCCAGCCCCGATTACCTGCTGGAGACCTACGGCGTGGACGCCTATCGGTTCTTCCTCATGCGGGACATGGCCTTCGGCCACGACTCCAACTTCTCGGAAGAGGCCATTGTCAAGCGCATCAACTACGACCTGGCCAACGACCTGGGGAACCTCTTCTCCCGAGTGGTGGCAATGAGCTTCAAGTACTTCGGCGGGGTGGTTCCCGAGCCCGATGCCGCCCTCATGGACGAGCTCTCCCTGGCCGGCGACGCGGATGCTGCCCGCGAGGCCTTCCGCACCGAAATGCCCCTTTTCGCCTTTGACCGGGCCCTGAAAGGGATCTGGACCTTTGTGGGCCGCATGAACAAATACGTGGACGAGACAGCCCCCTGGGACCTGGCCAAAGACGAGGCCCAGGCCCCGCGTCTGAAGACGGTCATGTACAACCTCCTGGAAGGTCTCCGGGTGGTGGCCGGGCTCATTTCCCCGGTCATGCCGGGCACGGCAAAGGCCATGCTGGAACACCTGGGCACAGGGGACACCCCCATGCTCCTCTCCTCCTTTGAGAACTGGGGCGCCCTTGCCCCGGGCGGTGCCATCACCAAGGCCAAGGCGCTCTTTCCCCGCATCGACCTGAAGGCCTTTGAAAAGGCCCAGGCCAAGGACAAGCCCGCCCCGGCCAAAAAGGCCCTGGCAACGCCCCTGAAGCCGGAGATCAGCTTCGACGACTTCCAGAACCTGGACCTGCGCGTGGGAACGGTTCTTGATGCCGAGCCCATTCCCAAGGCCAACAAGCTCCTCAAGGTCACCGTGGACTTGGGGGAAGGCACGCCCCGCACCGTGGTGGCGGGCATCGCCAAAAGCTACACCCCGGAAGAGCTCAAGGGAACCCAGGTGGTGGTGGTTGCCAACCTGGCCCCTGCCACCCTCATGGGCGTGGAGTCCCAGGGCATGCTCCTGGCCGCCACCAAGCGCAAAAACCTCTCCCTTGCCACCTTTGATGTGGAGGGTTTGAAGCCGGGAACACCCGTTAAGTAATCGTTTCGCCGCCTTGACGAAAAAAGGCATGGAGACATGGACACGGCGTCAGCCCGAAGGCCCTTCGGGCTGACGCATCCCGGCTCGCGAAGCCGGTTCAACACCTGCTGCCCTTGTATGCTTGGTTTTGGGGCGCCTGACACTATCACGACACCTCCGACGAGACCTATGCGACAGCAAAAACAGGACTGGCGAGCTTACCAGCAGAGCCTGAAGCAACGCCAAAAGATCAAAGAACGATCCAAAAGCTTTAAAAAAGGCGCCTTGCGCGGCCTTGCAGGCGGCGCCCTGGTGGCCCTTGTCGTGGCCCTGGCCATCGTCGTGGCGCCTCGGGTCAAAGAGACCTTCACGGCTGCGCCCCCTGCCCCGGAAGAGAACCCCAACCTTCTCAGCCAGGACAACCTGAAAGGCCTTCTTGCCCCCAAGTCCCTGGCCCACCTGGATCACAAGGTGCTTCAGGTTATCCAGGGAGAGCAGGAGCTCACGGTCACCACCACCCTGGACCTGGAGCTCCAGGCCCTTCTTATCAGTGAATTCAAACGCAATATTGCCCGAAAACGCGGCACACCGCGTTATGTGGCTGCAGTGGCCATGGACCCGGCCACCGGACGTATTCTCTCCATGGCCGGCTTCAGCAAGGACGAGGGCATCACAAACCCCAGCCTTGAAGCCGCTTACCCCGCCGCCAGCATCTTCAAGATCATCACCGCCTCAGCCGCCGCAGAAAAGCTGGGCCTGACCCCCCGGAGCACCCTCTCTTTCAACGGGGGGAAGTACACCCTCTACAAGCGACAGCTCAACGAGAAGAAAAACAAGTACACCAACACCATCTCGTTTCGGGACTCTTTTGCCCAGTCCGTGAACCCGGTCTTCGGCAAGCTGGGCGCCCTCAAGCTCAAGAAAGAGAACCTGTCGGGATACGCGGACCGGTTTCTCTTCAATCAGGACATCGCCTTTGACCTGCCCGTGGAAAAGAGTATCCTTGCCATCGGGGAAGAGCCCTACCAGTGGGCGGAAGTTGCCTGCGGGTTCAACCGGGTAACCCGGATCTCTCCCCTCCACGGAGCCCTCATCGGCGCCACAGCCGTCACCGGCGGGAAGATCCCCGCTCCGTACCTCGTGGACTCGGTGACAACGGACGGAGGCGAAGAGCTCTCCGTGCCTCGCCCGCCGACCCTGGGTCGCGCCGTGCCCCAGCAGGTCTCCTCCACCCTCAATGAGCTCATGCAGCGCACCATCCGCTCCGGCACGGCCCGCAAAAGCTTTGCCGGGTACCGCAGAGACCCTGTCTTGAAAAACCTCACCCTTGGCGGAAAAACAGGGTCCATCTCCAACAAGGCCCGCGATGTGCGCGTGGACTGGTTCGTGGGATTTGCCAAAGAGAAAAAAACGGGGCGATCCATGGCCATCGCCGTGGTGGTGGGGCACCAGGCGTACATAGGGACCCGGGCCAGCGCTTATGCGCGAAAAGCCATCACCTGCTACTTCAGCCACCCCCCTGAACCTGACAGCTCCCACATCGCCGAAGCCCGGCAGGCCACCTCCCCCGGCGACAGCTGAGCCACCCAACGGCCAGGAGAAACGGGGCCGGTTTTTTTGGGGACCTTGGCCCTCAAGCTGTGGTATAACTCAAAAGATAGCGCGTTCCGTAACCATGAGAACGACAACCGCCACGGACCCCATCCAGACCCCGTGATGCATTCGTTTTTTTGATAAAAAGCTCCGCAAAAAATTTTCCTGATACAGGTGCGAACATGTCGAAATTACTTCGGCGGAGCCTTCAACGGCTTAGACAAGGCCTGTTTATCAAAGGGTTTTAAATGGTTGGCCTCCGGCAGAGCCACAGGAGGCAGCAGCAAGATGAATCGGTACGTTTTTTACAAACCACGCGCCCGTCCTTTGCGGCGCCCGGATATAAAACCATTGGAGAATCTAAACCATGAAAAGGACGTTTTCTACACCCTGGACCACCCTGCGCTCCCTGCTCAATGCCCCCATCTGTTTCGGCAGGCGCCCCCAGGAACTCACCGGACATGCCTGGGTTCTCTTCCCCAATGCCCCCAACACCCTGAACTGCGGCCTTGCCGGCCTTGTCTCCTTTGAAAGGGGCCCTGCGGAGGGGCCCGTCCCCACCCTTGGGGAGGCCATCGCTATCCTGTCCGCAAAGGGGCTCGACGCCGTCATCAACGCAGGCGACGAACTCGCCACCGACTACCTGGGCGGCCGGGAGCAGGTCACCGCCCTGTACAACGAGGCCTGCCGTTTCAAAGAGGACCACCTCTTCTCCCTTCTCCTGCAGAACCAGGACCAGCTTGAGGCCCTCTCCCGAGCCGCGACGACAATCCGCGAACTCCTCACCCGCGAAGAAGCGGCCTTCACCGAACAGGCGGGTTTTCTCTCCCCGGCCGATACCGATGCCGTGGCCGATGCCCTGGAAGGACTCCGGGATATCTCCTGGTCCCTTACCCAGGAGACCCTCACCAACGTCCGAAGCGTCAGGGACCTCGCCGGGGCCGAGCTGATTCAGTCCGGCAACGGATGGATCGTACCCTTCAAAAAGATCAACACCACCTTGAACGCCATCAACCGCCTTGAAGTCCGGGGGCGCGACTCTGCAGGCATCTCCGTGATGTTCACCTTCCCGGCGAAAACATGGACCAAGCTCAGGGAATTCCTTCAGGCTGAAGGCCTGGAAGAGACCTTAAACGAGCGGTCCCAGGGCGACACCCTCCTCAACAACACCATTGCAGTGGAAGAGAGGGGAAAAAGCACCTCCGTTGCCTTTGTCTACAAACGGGCCGCAGAGATCGGCAGCCTGGGCGACAACGTCGATTTTCTCCGGAGACAGATTCGAAACGACCTGTTGCTCAAAGTGGCGGCAACCTTCAAACGCAGCGATTTTACGGTCTCTTCCCACACACGCTGGGCCTCGGTGGGTGCCATTACCGACGCCAACTGTCACCCGGTGGACAACCAGAACACCGACGGTCGCATCCCCCGCTCGGGCATCATCCACGTGAGCTTAAACGGCGATATCGACAACCACGCCTCCCTCAAAGGAGAGTACGAAGACCGGTTCGACACCCTCCAAAAGGAGATCACCACAGACACCAAGGTCATCCCCATGCAGATCGAGACCTACCTCAAGGCAGGTCACGACATCGAGGAAGCGTTTCGCCTTGCCGTCAACGATTTCCATGGGTCCCACGCCATCACCATGCAGACAGACCTGGCCCCGGGCAAGCTCTTTCTTGCCCAGAAGGGAAGCGGCCAGGCCCTTTTCGTGGGCATCGCCGAAGACCACTACATCGCCGTCTCCGAGGTGTACGGATTCGTAGAGGAAACCCCCCGTTACATCAAGCTTAACGGCGAAAAGACCATCACCGGAAAAGACGGCAAGCCCGTCTCCGGCCAGATCGTGGTCCTGGACGGCACCAGGGCACGCCTGGAAGGCGCCCAGGCCGGAATCCGCTCCTACCACTACGACGGCACCGAGGTGCCCGTCACCGTCGAATCCGTCATGGAGACGGAGATCACCAGCCGGGATATCGACCGCCAGCACTTTCCCCACTACTTCCTCAAGGAGATCTCCGAGTCTCCCGCTTCCGTGGAAAAGACTCTGCAGAACCGCTGGAAAATCGACGGGAAAAAAGAGCTCTGCAAGACCATGCTCGACGACAGCGCCATCCCCGAGGCCACCATCGCCCGCATCAAGGACGGAACCATCAAGCGCGTCTTTCTCGTGGGCCAGGGCACGGCAGGCATTGCGGCCCAGGCCATTGCTCACCTCTTCACCCATTACCTGGGAGACCCCGCCATCCAGGTCTGTCCCCTGAAAGCCTCGGAGCTCTCCGGGTTCATGATGGGCGACGGCGACGGGGACACCATGGCCGACGCCCTGGTCATCGCCATCAGCCAGTCCGGCACCACAACGGACACCAACCTGGCCGTGGACATGGTCAAGGCCAAGGGAGCCGCCACCCTGGCCATCGTCAACCGGCGCGACTCAGATCTCACCTTCAAAGTGGACGGCGTCGTCTACACCAGCAGCGGCCGCGACATCGAAATGAGCGTGGCCTCCACCAAGGCCTTTTACAGCCAGATCGTGGCAGGTGCCCTCATCGGACTTCACCTGGCCGGCCAGACAAAAAAACGCGATGCCCGATTCATCTCCGAAGAGATCCGCGAGCTGCTGGCCCTGCCCACAAAAATGCGAAAAGTCCTGGACATGGTCGAGGACATCAAGGCGTCGGCCTTCACCCATGCCGTGAGCCGCACCTACTGGGCATCGGTGGGTAGCGGTGCCAACAAGGCCTCTGCCGACGAGATCCGCATCAAGCTCAGCGAGCTCTGCTACAAAACCATCTCCAGCGACTTCGTGGAGGACAAAAAGCACATCGACCTCTCCTCCGAACCCCTGATCATTGTCTGTGCCGCCGGCACCCGGGAGAGCGTCCTGGGCGATATCATCAAGGACACGGCCATCTTCCACGCCCACAAAGCCGTTCCCATCGTCATCGCCAGCGAAGGGGAGGAGCGCTTCAACAACTATGCGGCCAGTATCTTCCACGTGCCCCAGGTCTCCGAGCACCTGGCCCCCATCATCAACACCCTGGCCGGCCACATCTGGGGCTACTACGCGGCCCTTGCCATCAACGATGGCTCCCGCGTAATCTTTGAGCACCGCAAGGAGCTGCAGAAGGTCATCACCTCCTTTGAGGCCAAAGGGATGAACCTATACGAGATCATTCTTGAGAAGGCCTTCCGTGAAAAGATCACCAAAGGTTCACCAGCGGTTCTGCGCGATCAGCCGGTGCAATGGAAGTTGCCTCCCATCCTGGGCTTCAACACCGCCTCGGACATCACCCTGCTGCTGAAATACCTCGCGGGCAAGCTCCCGTCGGCGGATTTTGAGCTGGACTTCGATTGCAAGGGCACCCCGTCCAACATGCTGGACAAGCTCTTCGGCTGCTTTTCCAATGCCATCAACGCCATGGCAAGGCCCGTGGACGCCATCAAGCACCAGGCCAAGACCGTCACCGTGGGCACCAGCCGCATCACCGAGACCTTCGAAGGGATCCTGTTCGATGCCCTGAACCACCGGGGTATCACCCTGCCCCAGATCACCAGTTCCAATGTTCTGGTTCTGAAAAACCTGCAAGGGGTAATCTCCGGCATCAAGGGCTCCCTGCTCTACCGCATCGACGGCCTCAACCTCCTGGGCGAGGCCACCCCCGAGACCACCATCTCCCTGGTGGACAAGGACGGGATCTTCACCCACACCACCTCAAGGGTGGAGAGCGATCCGCGACTCAAGGGGACCAAAAGCATCATCGTCCGGGAAGGCAATGTCTTTATCGGCAAGGGGAACAAGGACGACAAGAACACCCTGATCATCCCGGTTCTCTCCCAAAATGCCAACGTCATCGAATTCATCCTCTCCATCAACGTCACATTCAAGGAGGGGCGCATTCCCCTCCACAGCAAATCCAAGGCCCTGGGCGGCAAGCACGAACGTATCCGCAACATCGTCCAGGAGATGGGCCATACCTGGGACGACGCCTATTTAGAGCTGGTTCCCATTGATGAACTCTTCGGCCTCTCCGCCGAGAAAATCGGCGAAAAAATGGTCAAGACCCTGGAGAACGCCGCTTAACCCCACAGACAGAACAGCCGGGGGAGAGCGTTTGCAAAAACGGCTCCCCCCGGCTTTTTCCCCTCGTATCGCCGCCCCCCTTTCCCTCTCCGCTCACCCGTTGAAGAACCGATGAGAAAATCCTGCCTTTTTTTGTTTTTTTTGCTCCAGTTTTTTAGACAATTGTCGATTCCTCTAATGAGAGGAATAATGCTTTCGTCAAAAAGTCGGCATTGCCCCCCCTCGTTGACAAAATTGTGTACGCTGCACGCAGGCCAAGTCACGGCACGCAGCGTATCAACACCGTTTCATCGACTTTTTGCGAGGCCACCGGGACATTGGGACCCGACCGGCCCATGTTCTGGAGTGTGCGTGAACAAACATCTGATCTACCTGACCGCTGTCATCCTTGCCCTGGTTGTCGTCTCCGGAGGCGTCATTGACCTGGAAAGACGCAAAGGTCCCCACATCGGTGTCCTGCAGTGGACCGAACAGGTTCCCCCGTTCCGCCTCGCCAGGGAGGGAGTCCAGTCGGGCCTGGCCTCCATCGGGCTCAAAAACGGAGAGAATCTCACCCTCACCATCCACAACGCCGAACAGAGCCGGGAAATGGCCCTGTCTGCCATCCGGGAGTTCAAACGCCAGAAGGTGGACCTTCTGATCACCCTGGGCACCGCAGGCACCCTCCTTGCCATGGAGGAGGCCCCCGACCTTCCCATTGTCTACACACTGGTGGCGGCCCCGGACGCAACGGGCATCATCCCGGACACCACGGGCTTCGGCCCCAACCTCACCGGCGTCAGCATGCGGGTTCCGGCCCGCATCCAGCTCCTTTCCGCCCAGCAGATCATGCCCGGGCTCTCTCGCCTGGGGATCCTCTATTGCTCCGAAACCCTTGCCGCAACGGCCACGGCTCACGAAGCGGCCGCGGCTGCAGGCTCCCTGGGCTGGGAGGTGGTCAAGGTGGCCATTGAAAAATCTGATCTGGACACCCTGGCCGCACGGGCCGAAGAGCTGTCCGGCACCACGGACGCCATCTATATCCCGGCCGACGCCATCCTCAACCTTCCCTCCAACATGCGCCGCATCACCGCCGTCACCGACAAGGACGGGACCCCCCTCATCGGCGTGGGCGGGGAACAGGTCAAACAGGGCTTTACCCTCATGGCCGTCCACTGCAATTTTGCAGAGACCGGCAAACAGATCAAAAGCCCGGTGGAAAAAATCCTCGCCGGGCTCAGCGCGGGCTCCATTCACCCGCAAAGCCCCCAGCTCCATGAACTCACCATCAACCTGAAAAAAGCCAGAGACCTGAGCATCCCCATCCATCGCAACGCGATCCTGATGGCCGACAACATTTACGAATAACCTCACCGACTGGGCCCCCCCGGTCCCCGAAGGCTGCAAAATACATGATCCAGTTGTTTCCCAAAAAATACAGCTCCAGGCTGATGGCCATCACCTTCATCGCAGGCATCCTGCCCATTGCCATCTTCGGCATTGCCATTACCCTCATCACCCGGGACCTTCCCCAACGGACGAACGAGACCATCCAAAAGGGCCTGGGAGATCTGCAACAGCAACGCGAGCAGCTCCTCACCGACACACTGGCCAAAAGCGTCCGTCAAAAATCCATGGACGTGGCCCTCCAGATCGAACTCTACCTGGAGCTGCGTCCCACCCTCAGCCTGGGCGATCTCCAGAAGGATCCCCGGTTCCGGAGCATTGCCCTTCAGCCCATTGAAAAAAACGGCTACACCACCCTCATCGACACCCGGGAAGGCACCACCCTCTTCCACCCGATCAAGGACCTGGAGAACACCTCCGTTGCACACATCGACGAAGCCTCCGATGAATTTTTCTCCATCATCTCCTCAAGCCTCGGGGGAAAATACGCCTCGGGCTACTTTTCCTGGAAGGAGGAGTCGGGTCAGACACGCCGCAAGTTCACCTTCATCGCCCCGGTGATGCGCACCACGGCTGACGGCCTGCCCATGGCCGTGGCAACGGTCATCAACATGGACGAGTTGGCCCCCTCATTTCTGGAAACCCGGAAGACGTCCAAGGGTACGGCCCTCTACTTCATTAACCGGGCCCAGCATCTTCTCAGCACCTTCAAGCGATTTATCCTCTTCTGCATGCTCCTGGGGCTTCCGGTGGTCCTTGCCCTGGCCAACTGGGCAAGCGCCTACTTCTCCCGCGCCGTGAACCAGCTCAAACACGCCACCCACCAGATCCGCAACGGCGATTTCACCATCCGGCTGGACAACAACGCCTCCGGGGACATCGGTGAGCTCATGCAGGACTTCAACCACATGACAAAACGCCTTGCTGAGACCACGGTCAGCAAAAAGCGCCTGGAGTCCAACGAAGAGGAGCTGACCCGGACCAACCAGGTGCTCACCCGGGAAATCGAAGAACATGAACGGGTGCGTGAGGAGCTCCAGAAACAGCACGAGGTGCTGGAAAAACAGAGGGACCACCTCCACAGCGTCAACGAGGAGCTCTCCCGGTCCCGGAAAAAAATCCAGCGTCAGAACTGGCTCAGCATCGGCCAGAGCGAATTCCACAGGCGCATCCAGGGGGACCTCTCCATGGAGGAGCTCGGCAGACAGATCATCCACTTCCTGTCCAACTACTTAGATGCCCAGGCCGGACGGATCTATCTCGTGGACGAAGGCGTTCTCATCTGCATCGGCGGATTTGCCGGGGCTGCCCCCGACGGTGAAGCTCCCCCCATCCCCCTGGGCGAAGGCCTTGTGGGGGAGGCGGCTGTTTCCGGCAGCCGGCTGCGCATCACCGATGTGCCCGCAGATTACCTGCCCATCCACTCCGGGCTTCTGGATGCATACCCCTGTGAAGTGGTCATTCAGCCCTGCCTCCACAACGAAAAAAGCCTGTGTGTGGTGGAACTGGCGGGCCTGGGCCCCTTTTCCCGCCAGGACCTGAGGTTCCTCGACCTCATGAACAAGCAGATCGCCGTGGCCGTGGACTCCACCCAGGGACGCATCCGCACCGAAGCCCTGCTGCACCAGACGCGCAAACAGGCCGAAGAGCTCGAACTCCAGCAGGAGACACTCCAGCAGATCAACCAGGAACTCGAAGAGCAGACCCAGCAGCTGGAAGAGCAAAAGGAGAGCATCAAAAAGAAAAACATAGAGCTCGAGGAGGCCGGGGTTCTGATCCGCCAGAAGGCCAAGGACCTTGAACTCTCCTACAGCTACAAGTCCCAGTTCCTGGCCACCATCTCCCACGAACTCAGAACCCCCTTGAACAGCATCCTGCTGCTCTCACGCATGATGGAAGAGAACACGGAGCGAAACCTCACCGACGACCAGGTGGAGTTTGCCGGAACCATTCACTCCTCCGGCTCTCAGCTCCTGACCCTCATCAACGAGATTCTGGACCTCTCCAAAATCGAAGCGGGCGGCATGACCGTGACCCTCTCCCCCACGCCCCTGTCCGCCCTGGTGGAGAGCCTTCGGCGCATGTTCCAGCCCCTGGCCGAAGAAAAAGGCCTCGCCTTTACCCTGAGCCTTGCCCCGGATGTGCCCGATACCGTTGAGACCGACCGCCAGAGGCTGGAACAGATCCTCAAGAACCTTCTGACCAACGCCCTGAAGTTCACGGACACAGGCTCGGTGAGCCTCGGCATCACCATCCCCTCCCCCCAGGAGCTCCCGTCCGGCACAAGCCTGCCTGCCCACTCGGCCCTGGCCTTCCGCGTCACCGATACGGGCATCGGCATCCCCAAAGAGAAGCACGCCCATGTGTTCGAGGCCTTCTGCCAGGTGGACGGCACCGAAAGCAAACAGTATTACGGAACCGGCCTCGGCCTGACCATCTCCCGGGAGCTCTCCGGCCTCCTGGGGGGATCTCTCCACCTCTCCAGCGAGCAGGGAGTCGGCAGCTGCTTTACCCTCTTGCTTCCCTGCACCGGGGCCACAAAGGTTTCCCCCATCACCCCTGCGACCATTCCCGCCAGGGGAGCCACGGCACCCGCGCCCTTTGAGGGGCCTTCTGAAAAGGCCGCTGCAACGCAGCCCAAGCCAGGGGACAAATCCCTGCTCATCATCGAAGATGATGTGACCTTTGCTTCCCTTCTCGTCAAGCTGGCCCGGGAAAAGGGCTTCGACACCCTGGTCACCGAAGAGGGGGAGACAGGCCTTCACTTTGCCGACTTTTTCTGCCCCACGGCCATCATCCTCGACATCACCCTTCCCCGCATGAACGGATGGGACGTCTTCGACCGGCTCAAAACCAACCCGGTGACCTCCGCCATCCCCGTGCACGTCATCTCCTCCAGGGACCAGAAGGGAAAAGCCATGGACATGGGGGTCGCCGGATTCCACGCCAAACCGGTGAGCCTGGAGCACCTGCACGAAGTGCTCTCTGAAATCGACGCAACCCACCGGGCTACGGCCTCGGGCTCCGTAACTGCCCAGGATGGAGAACATCCCGCCGGGGATGCGGGCCTTGAGACCATGCACCGAAACCTGGACGAGGCCACCCTCTTCCTCCACGGGGTGGAATCCACCCTGCCGAGACCCATGAACCAGGACCGCCCCCTGTGCCACGACAAAGAGTCGATCCTCAGCGGCCGCAAGGTCCTCATCGTGGATGACGACATGCGAAACGTCTTTGCCCTCAAGCGGCTTCTCCATGAAAAAGGGATGGATGTGGTGGTGGGACGAAATGGCCGGGAAGGCTTGACCCGCCTTAAGGAGACCCCGGATGTGGATCTTGTCCTTATGGACATCATGATGCCGGAAATGGACGGCTACCAGGCCATTCGGGCCATTCGAAAAGACGCCGAACACAAGGAGCTGCCCATCATCGCCCTGACGGCCAAGGCCATGGCCGAAGACCGCACGGCAAGCATCGAAGCTGGGGCCAACGACTACATGCCCAAGCCCGTGGACCCGGACAAACTTCTCTCCATGCTCCGGGTCTGGCTCTATGTGTAAAGGGGACCCCATGGCAACGGCTCCGTCCCTCACCGACAACGAGGCCATTGAAATGGCGTGCCTGCTGTACGCCATCCACCGGAAGTACGGCTACGATTTTCAGCAATACGCCGCAGGCTCCCTGTGCAGGCGATTGAAAAGCCGCCTGAAGCGATCGGGACTCACCTGTTTTTCTGAAATGCAGTACCGGGTGTTGAACGACCGGTCTTTTTTTGAAACCGTGCTGGCCGACCTCTCCATCAACGTCACCGAGATGTTCCGGGACCCTCACTTTTTCAAAGCCCTTCGGGAACACGTGGTGCCCAAGCTCGCAGAGCGCCCCTTTATCCGGGTCTGGGTGGCGGGGTGCGCCACGGGAGAGGAGGCCTACTCCATGGCCATCCTCCTTCAGGAAGAGGGGCTTGCCGGCCGCTTCCGCATCTACGCCACGGATTTTAACGAGCGGGTCCTGCGCACGGCCAGGGAGGGGATCTACCCCATCGAAAGCATCCGCACGTACACACGAAACCACCTGCTCTCCGGGGGGTGCGGCTGCCTGGTGGACCACTACACGGCCCGGTACGACAACGTCATCATGAACCGGGCCATCAAAGACACCATCCGCTTTTCCGACCACAACCTGGTCTCCGACAGCCATTTTGGAGAGATGGACCTGATCCTCTGCCGCAACGTCCTGATCTACTTCAGCCCCCCGCTGCGCAACCGGGTCATCGGCACCTTCTTCGACAGCCTGGCCCCGGACGGATTCTTCTGCCTGGGAACCGGTGAATCCATGAGCATCACCTCCTGGGCCGATCGCATGGTCCCGGTGGCTGGCAAGGAGAAGATTTACCAGAAAAATGAGACACCGTCCCCTGCGACCCCTTGCAGTGAGCCTGCGATGTCGCCGGGCCATGCCCCCGGCATCGACGCAACCGGAGTGATTACCCCATGATGAACCATGCAACCCAACAGATTCTGCTGGTGGACGACCTGGAGGAGAACCTCCTCGCCCTCAAACATGTGCTGGCCCGTCCCCACCTCACCATCCTCACCGCCACATCGGGCAACGAAGCCCTGGGGCTGTTGCTGGACCACCCGGTGGCGCTGATCCTCATGGATGTACAGATGCCGGAGATGGACGGTTTTGAGACCGCCGAGCTCATCCGCGGCAACCCGGACACCTGCCGCATCCCCATCATCTTTGTCACCGCCATCAACACCGATACCCAGCACATCTTCAAGGGCTACGACGCCGGGGCTGTGGATTACCTCTCCAAGCCCCTGGACCCGGAAACCCTCGTCCGCAAGGTCAACGTCTTCCTGGAGCTGCACCAGTACCAGCAATCCCTCCTGGCCACCACCCGGGAACTCTCCGAGACCGTGGATACCCTGAAGGAGGCCAACTCCCAGATCCAGGTCCATCAGAAGAAAAAGCTCCGGGAAGAGCGCCTGAAGGTGCTGCTGCAGATGGCCGGGGCCATGGCCCACGAACTGAGCCAGCCCCTCATGGCCCTCCAGGGAAACATCCAGCTTATGAACATCCACAGGGAGGCCCCGGACAAGCTGCCCCTTTACATGGAGCGCATCGAGGAGTCCGGACGCCGCATCGCAGGGATCATCCGCAAAATCCAGACCCTCCAGGTGGACGACACCCGGGAGTATCCCGGGGTCTCCTCCATCATCGACCTGGACCAGACCATCCGGATTCTCGTGGTGGGCAGGGACGGCCGTGAAGGCTCTCCGCTGGTGAAGGCCCTCAACACCCTGGACCGCCTGGACGTCACCTGTGTGGAGGACACCAGGGGGGCCAAAGAAGCCCTGGAAAAAAACAGCCGGGACCTCCTGTTCATCTCCCGCCCCTTACCGGACGGCGCTGCCGAGGACCTGGCCCGGAACCTCACCCCCCCTGCCCAGCGACCGCTTTTTGTCATCATCACCGAAGGAACCGACGAGCTCACCGTCTCACGCCTCATCCGCCAGGGCGCCCTGGAGGTGCTGGATCGCGCCAGCATCACCCCGGACCTCATCCGTACCCTGCTTCACCGCGCCCTGGACACCGTGGTCTCAGGCTCCACCCTGGCGGCCATGGACCGGGCCGACGAAGCCTCCCTGCGAGACCCCTGCACGGGCCTTTACACCCGCCAGTGCTTTGAAAACCTCCTTCACCGGGAGGTCAAGCGTGCCCACCGCATGGGCCAGGGACTCGCCCTGCTGCTGCTTCACCTCACCAGTTTCGAAGAGGTTATCGCCACGTACGGCACCGAGGCCGGCGACATGGTCCTGGGCATCGTGGGGAGCCTGCTGGGGGACATGACCCGCTCCGACGATTTGGCCGCCCGCTTCGACAACGCCACCTTTGCCGTCCTCTTGAGCGGCATCACCGACCCGGAGGTCCCGCGTATCTCCCACCGGTTTACCGATGCCATCACCCAGCGGGACTTTGTGTTCAACGCCTTCCGCTTCAACCTCTCCCTGGAGGCGGGTATCGGCATGCTCCCTCCGGGCATGCCGGGCACCGCCGAAGGGCTTCTCCTCGAGGCCCAGCGTTCCTTTTCCATGACCGCCTGAAAACCCGGCGGCCCAGGTTCGACGCCGTCGTCGGCTGTCAACACCCCCGGGCCGTCGCCCACCGGATGCATGCTTTTCCTTTATCCTTTGAATTCAGAATGATATTATCAAAGTTGTCGCAAGACGATCTCACGCACAGGTTGTTTTTTTAACGCATCAATCCTTTCCCGGGAGGACACGCCATGATGGAGAAAAAAACCGTGTTGATTGTTGATGACATGCCCGAAACCACCCAGCGGCTCCTGGGGTTGCTCAAGGACACATGCACCACCCGCACCGTCACATCCAGTGAGGCGGCACTGCAGCTCGCGGGGTCCGCCGCCCCCCCGGATCTGATCCTCCTGGACACCCGCTCGGCCGATGCCGAGGCCAGGGAGATCAGCCAACAACTCAAAAACAGCGGGGCCGACCAAAACGTCCCGGTCCTTGTCCTCAGGTCCCTTGAAGAGTCACCGGCCCAGGAGGACACCGAAGGGATCCGCGAACTCACCGCCGTCAGGGACGTCGTTCTCCTGGCCATGGGGTCCCTTGCGGAAACGCGGAACAACGAATCCGTCAATCACATCCGGCGCACCTCCCGCTTCGTCAAGGTCCTGGCCCAGGAGCTGAGCCAGACCGCCGGCTACAGGGAGATCCTGACCCCGGACACCATTGAGATGATGTTCCGGGCCGCGCCCCTGCACGACCTGGGCAAAGCCGGGGTCTCGGACAGCCTGCTCCTGAAACCCGGCAAACTCACCGATGAGGAGTACGAACGGGTTAAACGCCACACGCTCCACGGACGCGATGCCCTTCGCAACGCACAGACTCTCCTGGGCCTGTCGGCCCCCTTTCTGGACATTGCCTGCGACATCACCGGATGCCACCACGAACGCTGGGACGGCAGCGGCTACCCCGACGGTCTCACCGGAGAGGAGATCCCCATTGCCGCACGCCTCATGGCCCTGGCAGACGTTTACGACGCCCTGGTGACCTACCGGAGCTACAAGCCGGCCTTCTCCCACGGGGTGGCCGTGGAGATCATCAAGGGGGGACGCGGCACCCAGTTTGCCCCCGAGGTGGTGGATGCCTTCCTGGCCGCCGAGCAGGCCTTTCAGGACATTGTCCTGGAGTTCACGGACTTTCAGGAAGAAAAGCTGGCGCTGTAAGCCCACCGCCCCAGAAAACAACAAAGCCCCGGGTTCGATGAACCCGGGGCTTTTGCATGGCCTCAGTGAAAACAGGGCCGCGATTGTCTGGCCTTCCCGTTACTTTTTTTCCGCCTGGGTTACGTTTTTCAGCGGTTCCACCCAGGCTTTTCCTGCCTTGTAAAGCTCCAGCCGCTCCCGCAAGGGGGCCTCCAGCTCCTTTTCACCGGTTTCATCGAGCTTCTTGATGGCATCCTCCTGAACATGGATGGCTTTTTCGTACATGCCGTTGGCGGCGTAGGCCGCTGCCAGGGTATCCAGGGCGCTGGGCTGGGTCGCGCCCGAGGCCACGAGGTGTTCGGCAAGTTCCAGGGCCCGCTTGCTGTCCCGGTAGGTCACGTCCGGGCAGGTGGCCAGAATCCAGGCCAAATCGTTGGTGGCAAGCAGGGAGGACCGGGTCTTCACCTTGAGGGCCTCCTCCAGCCAGCGGATGGCAATCCCGATGTCCTGGGGAACCCCGATGCCGGTGCGGTACATCCCCGCCACCCTCAACATGCCTTCGCTGTTGCCGAGCTCCGCCGATCGCAGAAACCAGTTGAAGGCCGCCTCCATGTTCTTGCTCACGCCCCGTCCCCCTGCGTACATCACGCCGAGGGCAACACAGGCCGGGGAAAAATTCTGCCGGGACGCCTTTTTGAACCAGAAAATCGCCAGCTCCTCGTCACGGGGAACACCCACCCCTTCGGCGTAGAGCAGGCCCAGGCCGTAGCGGGCTTCGGCCAGCCCACGATCCGCGGCATATTGATAGTAGCGCTTGGCCGCTTCCGGGTCTGCCTTGGTGCCGTCCCCTTTCTGGTACATGAGGCCCAGCATCTGACAGGCCTGGAGGTGCCCCTGAAGGGCGGCTTTCTGGTACCAGGCAAACGCTTTGGAGCTGTCTGCCTTCACAAAATCAACCACCTGGCGATGGTAAAGGTAGCCCATCACGAACTGAGCCCCGGCATCGCCTTTATCCGCCTTGGCTTTGTCCGTGAGGAACCGTTCCTGGCTGTACCCGCCGGGAAAGCCATCCTTGTCCGCCGGTGCCGGGGTGCCAGCCAGGCTCCCCTGGGCCCAGAAAAGGCACAGAACACAGATCAGCAGAATTCGTCGTTTTTTCATACACACCCTCGTTTTCGTCATCATCCCTTGGGTCGAAGGGAACCTACCGTATTGAATAACCTTGCCACGTCGGCCCTGCCACGGGGACCGACTCATGTGCCCACGGGAAACACCCGGCGCGCAATAACCCCTGCATACCGGAGCAGTCCCACGCCGCAGGCCAGATAAAGCCCTCCGGTCACGCACCCGGACCAAAGGCGAACCTTGGCCGAGGTCTCCAAAAGAGCCACCTTGCTTCCGTACACCGCCCAGGTGGATCCAAAGGCCGCCAGGTAATGAAAGGAGAAGCCGATACCCACGAGCCCCAGGAGAAACAAGGCCCCCTTCACAAGGGCCGCGGGGGTGACTTCAGGGGCCGACGGCAGCTCAAAGGGCACGGGGTTGAAGGCCTGCGCCAGGGTATCTGCCTTGGCAAGGAGCACCCCTGAAAAAAGAAGCATCACAAAGGGCAGAAACGCATTGAGCTGGGCAAAGGCACTCACCCGGGCGGCCATGGCAAAGGCCTCGTCTCCGGGGAGCATCCGCAGGGCATCCTTAGACATAAAGTAATTGCCCACGACACCGGGAATGGCGAAAAATGCTTTGACGGCATAGAAAAGGGCCAGGAGTCGAATGGCGATGCCGGTCAATTTCTGTGATTCCATGGGGGGGAAGACCTTTCCTCATGTTTCATTCATAAAAATAAGACCATTTTTTATAACTCATTTCGACCAAAAACGGTATGACCAAGATCACTCCACCCTTTTTCCAAGGCCGTGCAAATCGTCTCGTTCACCGGGACGGCGGCAGCACACCGTCATCGGCAAGAAAGGGCTCAACGGCATTACCCGGGGCCTCCTTGCGGAGCTGCAGGCCTGTCCAGAGCCCGGCGGCAAGAAACACCGTCCCGCCCACCAGCAGGGTAGCGGACATACCGTACCCATCGGCATACCATCCCAGAAACGGCCCAACGGCCACAAAGGAGAGGCGAATGATGAGGCTTCGGATGGACAGGACCGTGGCCCGGATCTCCGAAGGGGTGGACTCGTTGATGTAGTTTCGAAGCACCGGGGTGGCCACCCCGCGGACCATATAAAAAAGGTAAAGAAACGCCACGGCCCAGATGGTGGAGAACAGACTGAGGCAAAGATAGCCTGACCCGATGCAAAAGGCGATGAGCAAGACGGTTAGGTCCCGCCCCAGCCGGCCTGCCCAGGCCTTTCCACGTCATGGAGACAAAGCCGGTGGTCAGGTTCAGGGCAGGGAGAAACAACCCGTAGAGGGCCAGGGGAACGGACAGGTGCACGAAATAGGGCTGGATCAGCCAGGCCATGGTGAGGGTGGCCGTACCGATAACGGACGAATAGACGATGCGCCACTTAAGGCCCGTGTTCCGGGTTAGGGCATAGCGGATAATCTGAAAAATCTGGGTAAAATTTCCCTTTTGAATGACCCGTCGCCGCTGGGGCTCAAAAAGGAGCAGGGACGCGGGCACCGCGGAAAAGGCCACCACTGCCTGGAAATAAAAAGGAGTCCGAAGGCTTAAGGCTGCAAGCCCAACCCCGATGGGAGCGGCGATGGCTTCGGCGTAGTTGCCGATGGAGACCAGGCGGCCCTCTTCTTTCAGGTAGGTATTGCCCAGCCCCTGCTCTTCCAGGGTGTCGTAAAGAAGGGCGGAATCCGACCCCGAGATAAAGCTCTGGCCCACCCCGAGGATCATCTCGCAGGCAAGGAAACCCCAAAACCCGGAAGACACGCTGTACAGGCCGAAACCAACGGCCCCCATGACGCTGCCGATGACCAAAGAGACCTTACGCCCCCAGATATCCCCGAAGTATCCCGAGGGAATCTCCATCAGCACCACGGCAAAGGAGTATGCCGCCTTGAGCAGAAAAAGGTCCCGGGTGCCCAGCCCGTTCTCCCGGTAAAAGAGAAACACAATGGGCACGGTGAGCATCAGCCACTTGGAGATCTTGATCACATAGAGTTTGACAATATTTGATTTCACATCACGGCGCATCGCCAGACCAACCTTTTCCCCTTTCGGGCATGCATGTCCGGCGGCTCATCCCCCGGGCGGCTCCCACGGTTCCCGGCGCCGGCAAACAAAAGCCCGGGCCTGTGGGGCAGGTGAAGGGAAGGTGTAGTCGATTCCCGTGCTGATTTCAAGGAGATTCATGACGGCTGCCGCCGGGATTTTCTATGGCACCGGTTCCCGGGGACAGGCATCAATCAAAGCGTGTCCGGCTGCTCAGGGTATTCACCGGCACCTCGGTGGAATCCATGGGATGTGGCTTTTCGGAAAGCGGTTCCCGGGCGTTGACAAACGGCAGAAGCCGGAAGCTTCGCTTGAACGCCACACCCATGGCCTCAAAAAAGAAGCACCGCTCCTGAACAAAAGCGATGCCGGCCTCCCGGGCAAGAAAGAGGCTGAAGGCAAAAAAAACGAGATTCACCACCTCCCCTGCCATGTGCAGCACCAGACGCACCACCTTGGGAACGGGCGCAAGGGCGACACACACGGAGCCCACGGAATGGATCACCATGAAAAAGAGGAGAAAAAGGAAAAAAAAGGCCACTCGGATCAGGAAGGATCCCTGATTTTTTTCTGGGTTCACGGAACGTCTCACGTCTCTCGGTTGGGGTTGGCGGGCGGCCTTGAACCCCACGTTTCAGGCTGCCCTCCCCTACATACGAGACCGAAGGCTCTCCTTCAAGGGAAAAGCCCTCCGACACCGTGCCCCCTACTGCACCTTGTGCAGCACCTCGGCCATGACGGCAAAGCTCTTGTAGATGATGTAGCCACCCACAAAGAGCCCGACCACGGGTAGAAAGGTGAGCCCGGTAAGGAGAAAAAAGAGCCCCACGGCCAGGAGGGCAATGCCGTTGGTGAGGCTGCTGATGCGCTCGAACAGGACCTCCCTGGAGGAGAGCACCCGCCGGTGTCGCCTCTCAAGCCCCTTTCTGCGGTCCGACGGCGCCTCACTGGCCTGAGGTTCCGAGCCCGTGTTGCGGCGCTCGCTTCCGGAGCGTCGCCCCTTTAACGTGACCACCCGTTTTTCATCTTGGATCGTATACATATCTTCCATGGCACCCCCTGGATCGGATCGCGCCCTTGCCGGGCGTTTCCGAGGCATTGATCATCCAGTGTTCCCGGTGAATCAACAAGCATCGTTCGTCTGTATTAAGGGGAAACCAATGAGACCTGATGCGGAAGGGGCAAGGAGAAAAACATGGGAAGGAAATCCGGTACCGAAATCGCCGGAGATGGGACAGAACACTGCGTTATTCCATGAAATCAGTATACCCCGACCGGTGCGAGGTGTCAAACTCGGAGCCCTGGCCCGGATATTCTACGAGAAAACGACCGATCGGAGTTATAGACTATTATTGCGAAAGGTTGCTGTAAAAAAACCAAAGATTTGGTGAACTATCCGGGCTCTGCGGCTCCTTCCCCGGACGGCAGCGTCATTGTCGTGCGGCCGGTGGAGGCCGGATACAAGGTCCGGGACAACGAGGGCTTCGCCAATCTCATCCTGGAGATCGTATTTTAAAAAAGCGATGCCATGAACCGGAACGAATCCACCACGGAGCCCAGGGGAGCGGCATTCTCAAGGGAGGTGATGCCTTCCCAGTTGGCGTGGATCTCTTCCGGGGTGATGGGACGCTCCGCATCGCCGAGACAGATCCCCGGGGCACAGCAGATGGCGGTGCGGCTGAACCAGCCCGCCGCGCAGTTAAAAATCATCCCCGTCTCCCGGTTCTCCTGGGAGGCCAGGTAGAGCACCAGGGGGGCGATGAACTCGGGCTTCAGCTTGGTAAGGATCTCGGGGGGCATCACGTCGTCGGTCATGCGGGATGCCGCCACCGGAGAAATGGCGTTGCAGAGAATGTTGTGCTTGCTCCCTTCGGCCACCACGCTGTGCATCAACCCCACCACCCCCATCTTGGCCGCCATGTAGGCGGACTGACCGAAGTTGCCGTAAAGGCCCGAGCCCGAGGTGGTGTTGATGATCCGGCCGTACCCGTTCTTTTTCATCAGGGCAAAGGCAGGGCGCGTCACGCAAAAGGCCCCCTTGAGGTGGACATCCACCACAAGCTCCCAGTCTTCCTCGGTCATCTTCAAAAGGCTCTTGTCCCGTAAAACACCCGCGTTGTTTACAAGGACGTCCACCCGGCCGAAGGCGTCCTCGGCCGTGGCGATGATCCGTTCGCCGCCACGGGCGCTGGCCACCGAGTTGGTAAGGTCCGAGGAACGGGCGCCGCCCCCGTACTGCGCCAATTCGCTCACTACCTTGTCTGCGGCTTCATGCGCCTTTCCCGTGCCGTCCCGGTTTCCTCCGAGGTCATTGACCACCACCCGGGCTCCCCGGGACGCAAAGGCATGGGCATAGGCCCGACCGATGCCGGAGCCGGCCCCGGTGATCACCACCACCTGGTCGTCAAAACGGATCTTGTCCATACACGTCTCCTTATCATCGCAAAAAAGGGGTCCATGATTGTCATTGAAGCTGGAAGACGGGCTGTCACCGGAGCGAGTCCGGCGGGAGAAGGCTGGTGAAGAGGTCTGCGAAACACAGGTTGCAGGAGAAGGAGAGAGCCATGTCAAGACTAGGGGTGAACCGATCCGCTTGTCAAGGTGAATATACGGGGTACGTTTCAGGCATTCTTCCGGAATCAGGCCCCCAGGCCTCAAAAACAGGGCACGCAAACCGTGCGTCCCATGAAATCATTTGTCATTTTTGCCGCCTCCCTGTAAAAGAAGACCTTTGCCCGAAGCCCATGGCAGTGGGCGACACCTTCTTGAGGTTGTTTTCCTGACCCCGTCCCTGTGATATCCTGACATCCCGGATGGAACACCACAGAGGCCGGAAGGCCCGTCACCCATGGCCGAAGGCTATTTTTACCGTAATTGGTTTTATTTCCTGCCATTGCGCCACACCGCAGGCAGGAAGACAAAGGACACGTACAATGATCCCCTGGGAGTTTCTGGGAGAGGCTGACGTACCGGGGGGCGACACCCTTCGGTTGACAAGGCGGCAGGATGAGTTCTCCATCCGCACCGACGGATACGAACTGATGAACAGCCGTGCACACGGTTCCGAGGAGGTCCTGGCCCGGGAGGCCATAAACCGCCTTGGCGCCTGCGACGGATGCCGGATTCTCGTGGGCGGCCTCGGCATGGGCTACACCCTGCGAGCGGCCCTGGACCATGCGGGAAGCGATGCCGCCGTTACCGTGGCGGAGCTGGTGCCCGAGGTGGTGGACTGGAACCGGGACCATTACGGCCACCTGGCCGGACACCCCTTAAACGATCCACGGGCCTCTGTGTTTGTGGGAGATGTGGCTGACGCCATCAAAGAAAAAGGCCCATGGGACGCCATCCTCCTTGACGTGGACAACGGCCCGGACGGCCTCACCCGAAGCGAAAACGACAGCCTTTACAGCAAAGCAGGGATTCTCTCTGCCAAACGGCATCTGGTTCCCGGCGGCGTGCTGGGGGTCTGGTCGGCCCACGCCGACCCGGTTTTTACCAAGCGACTCAAAGGGTGCGGCCTTGCCGTGGAGGAAGTCCGCGTCAAGGCACGGCTCAAACGAGGCGGGAAACATACCTTATGGTTTGCAAAAAACTCAAAATGAAAGGGGGCGATCATGAGTGAGGATCGGTTGATGGACATCGAGACCAAACTGGCCTTTCAGGAGCACACCATTGACGAGCTCAACAGCGTGGTCATTGAGCAGCAGCGGGAGATCGACCGGCTTAAAAACGCGGTGGAATTCCTTCTGGACAAGGTGTCTCAGATCGCAGACACCCGCATGGAGCGCGCCCCTTCCAACGAGAAGCCGCCCCATTACTAAACGCCCGCACAGACGGATTCCATACGGCACCGCCCCCCAATGGCGGGGCGCACCACGGCATCGTCAATCGGCGTCACCGGCAAATCCGTCGGTGACGCCCGATTCGTGTGCTCCAAAAAACCGCCTTAGGCCCCTTCTTCCGGAACCTGATCCGCCCCCAGGGTCATGACGTCGCCGTCCACGGTCATGATGAGCCACTCTCCGGTGGTGTCGCGGGCCTTGACCAGGCAATCGATGGACGAGCCATCCACGGTCTCGATACGGCATTCCACGTGGGTGTTGAGATCGATGACGGAGACAAACTCACGACCCTCGGCGGCCTTTTTAAACGCCGCAGCAGCCCCCTCAAACCGAATCATCCGATCGTATTCCTCGGGATCCAGGGCCTTGATCTCCTGGCGACAGGCATCGATCTTCCCCTTGATCTCGGCAATGGCCGAAAGGACCTCCCGGCCCTGGGCCTCTTCATCGGCAGGCAAGGCACGCAGGATGTGCTTCTGGAGATCCAGGTCCTTCTCCAGAAAGGCAATCCGCTGCATCACCTCTGTGACCTTTTCTCTCATTTAGCACATCTCCTTGAGAATCTCCTTTACCTGATTGCCGTCGGCCAGCTTGCCGAAATGCTTCATCACCTGCCCCATGGCCTGCATGGGGCTTTTCAGGGATGAAAAATCGACGTTGGCGTCGATCCATGCCTTGATTTCGGCCTCATCGGCCATGCGGGGAAGGTATCTCTGAAGAAGCTCAAGGTAGGCCGAGGTGGCCTCACCTTTGACCTCCAGCACCGTCTTCTCCGACTTAACAAGGCTGCGGATGATGTTTTGGAGGTCCTCGTCGGTGATCTCATCGGGATTCTTCACCCGGGTGGTCTTCTTGCCACTCTCAAGGGTGATGGCAACCGTCAGCTTGGGGAACTCCCCCATAATCAGACGGAACGTGTCCCGGGCAGCGGTGTCCTTTGTTTTCATAGCTGTCTTGAGATCTTCTTTGATCTTGTTGTAGAGGGAGACACCGTCGCCCTCACTCCAGCCATACGGAGACTTATCGTAGTCAGCCATTTCACACCTGCATTCTTCTCTTCCTCACCGAAGTGAGGCACCCTACCTAATGAGGATGGATTGGTTATGACGCCCCGCAAAACACCCCTCCTGCGACACAGGGGGCCGCTATTTTCTGCATGCACCCCACACGAAGCAGGGCCGCACCAACGGCTGTTTCGGTTTGCTTGGGAATCTTCGACAGTCTAAACTCTTTACCCTATTTTTTGGTTTTCGTGAACATGAAAATGGTTCACGGCCCGTACAAACGGCCCGGACTTCCACACATGATCCCGCCCTCATTTGCGTCACCGGAACAACTAGTCAGTACTCCCGAACAGACCCGCCAATGGTACGCCAAGTACCTTCCCTTTCAAGGAACATCAAGCGCACTTCCCCGGCTTTTAAAGGAACATTATGACTCAAAACCTAATTTAGGATTGAATTTAAGGGGCTGTTCCCATATCTACTATCGGTGTCAGGTTCGAACTATTTATTCACTTATTGGGGATCGTGTTATGAAAAAAACAGCTCTACTCTTTTCGATCATTTCTTTTGTTCTGATGATGTCGGCCTCCGTGTTCGCAGGCACCCTGGAAGATGTGAAAGCCAAAGGCATCTTGACCTGCGGCATCAGCGAAGGCGTTCCCGGCTTCTCCATTCCCGACTCCACCGGCACCTGGGTGGGCTTTGACGTGGACATGGCCCGCGCCGTGGCCGCAGCTGTCCTGGGGGACCCCACCAAGGTCAAATTCGTGCCCCTGGCTTCCAAGCAGAAAATCGTGGCAGTCTCCTCCGGTCAGGTGGACCTGACCAGCCGCACCACCACCTGGACCCTCAAGCGGGACGGCAAACAGGGCGTTGACTTCACCCACGTCGTCTTCTACGACGGCCAGGGTTTTCTGATCCCCAACAAACTCGGCGTCAGGTCCGCCCGGGAGCTTGATGGCGCATCGGTCTGCGTCACCGCAGGCACCACCACCGAACTCAACCTCGCCGACTTTGCCCGCGCCAACGGCATCAAGGTGGAAGCCGTGGTCTTCGACGGCAAAAAGGAAGCCCTCAACGCTTACGCCTCCGGCCGCTGTGACTGCTTCACCACCGACATCAGCCAGCTGGCCTCCCTGCGCTCCACCTTAAAAGACCCCAAGGCCCACTCCATCCTGCCTGAGGTCATCTCCAAAGAGCCCCTGGCTCCCCTGGTCCGCCACGGGGACAACCAGTGGAAAGACATCGTGACCTGGGTCATCAACGGCCTTGTGGCCGCCGAAGAGAACGGCATCACCGCCGCCAACGTGGACAAGATCAAGGCCACCTCCCAGAACCCCGTTGTCAAGCGCATGCTGGGCACCTCAGGGGACACGGGCAGCTACCTCGGCCTCGACAAAGAGTGGCTGGTCCGCGCCATCAAAGCCGTGGGCAACTACGGCGAGATCTACAACCGCCACTTCGGCCCCGGTACCCCCCTGGACATCCCCAGGGGCGTGAACAACCTCTGGCTGCGAGGCGGGCTGCAGTACGCCATGCCCATCCGATAAGTCCGGTGCGCATCTGCACCTGACAACGCAGCGTCCGCGACAGAAATCAAGGGCCGGTGAAGGGTTTTTCCCTTTTCCGGCCCTTGCCGACCTGTCCCGGCCCCAGGGTCAAGGCAAAGACAAGCCCTTGACCACCCAAGCCTCCGGTGTCGGTTCATCGGAGGCTTGCAGGTTTCGGAAGAGCCAGGCTCTCCGTTGCCCGTCCATCGTTATCACCACCAGCGTACAAAGATGTCATTTTCATGAAACAACCACTGCTTTCCCTGTCCAAAGCGCAGGGCCGGACCATCCTCATACAGCTCCTTGTCATGGGGGGGATTCTCTGGTTCTGCCATATGCTTTTTGTGAACACACAGGCCAACCTCGCGTCCCGGAACATCGCCTCCGGCTTCGGATTCCTCTCCTACGAAGCGGGCATGCCCATCAGCGACGCCCTGTTGCCCTACACTCCGGCCGACACTTACGGCTACGCCTTCTTCATCGGGGTCCTCAACACCCTGTATGTCTCCGCCGTCAGCATCGTGCTGGCCACCCTCATCGGCGTGGTGGTGGGCGTGGCACGGGTATCCGGCAACTGGCTCGTGGCGCGGCTCGCCGAGATCTACGTGGAGGTGCTTCGCAACATCCCCCTGCTGCTGATCCTCTTTTTCACCTACGGGGTGGTCCTTGCGGCCCTTCCCTCCCCCAGGCAAAGCCTTCACTGGGGCATGGGATTTTTCCTCAACAACCGGGGGATCTACTTTCCCAAGCTCATTCCGGAGAGCGGCTTCTGGCTCATCCCCGCCGCCTTTGCCATAGGCCTTATCGCCTCGGTCATCGTCCACCGAAAGGCCACGAAAAGGCGCAAAGAGACAGGCCGCGCCCTGCCCACCGTCCGCATCGGCCTGGCCCTGACCTTTGGCCTGCCCCTTGTGGCCGCTCTGCTCCTGGGCCTGCCGGCCAGCCTGGAGATGCCGGTGCTCAAGGGTTTCAACTTCAGGGGAGGCTCCGTCATCCGACCGGAGTTCTGCGCCCTGGTCATCGGCCTGGTCCTCTACACCGCCGCCTTTATCGCAGAAAACGTCCGCAGCGGCATTCAGTCCGTTGCCAAAGGCCAGCTTGACGCCGCCCACGCCCTGGGCCTGCCCGAAGGCCTTATCATGCGCCGGGTCATCCTGCCCCAGGCCCTGCGGGTTACCATCCCCGCCACCACCAACGATTACGCCAGCCTCGTGAAAAACAGCTCCCTTGCCGTGGCCATCGGCTACCCGGACATGGTCTCCGTAGGCGGCACCGTCATCGGCCAGAACGACCAGGCCATCGAGATCATCGTCATGTGGATGTCCGTCTACCTGTGCATTAACCTGGTCATCTCCCTGTTCATGAACTGGCTCAACGCGAGGGTGCAGTTGATTGGGAGATAAGGGTTAAAGGCTAATGGCTGAAGGGCTAAGGGCTAAGGGCTAAGGGCTAAGGGCTAAGGAAAAAATGCCCCGGGCCCCAACTTGTCAATGCGCGTTTATGTGCATGTTTAAGAAACAAAGAAGTGGTGATTATGATACCCGCAGAAGCTGAACCGATAAAAACATTCACCCCAAGACCGGCGGAGGCGCCGCCACTGGACGTGGCCGGGCCCATCGGCTGGATCCGTCAGAACCTGTTTAACGGCAAACTCAACACGGTCCTGACCATCCTGGCCCTTCTCCTGCTCTTTAACACCATCCCCGACCTTCTCTCCTGGGCGATATTCAAAGCGTCCTGGGTGACGAAAGCCGCCTGCGGCGCGGCACGGGAAGGGGCCTGCTGGGCCTTTGTGGTGGAAAAATTCCGCGTGCTCATGGTGGGCATTTATCCCGGGGAGTATATCTGGAGACCCGTAGCCTCCTTCGTGCTTCTCATGGGCGTTGTGATCCTTACCCTCTTCAGGCTGGTGAGCGCACGCACCCTGGCCATCCTCTGGTTCTCCCTGCCCCTGCCCGTCTTCTGGATCATCAACGGGGGCATGGGCCTGACATCTGTGGACCAGTCCCTCTGGGGCGGCCTCATGCTCAGCATGGGACTGGCCGTGGTGGGCATCCTCATCTCCCTTCCCCTGGGCATGCTCCTGGCCCTGGGGCGACGCTCCGAAATGGCCGGTGTGAAAGCCCTGTGCGTGGGGCTCATCGAACTCATCCGGGGGGTTCCCCTCATCACCATCCTCTTCATGGCCTCGGTGATGCTCCCCCTCTTTCTCCCGGAAGGCGTGACCATCAACAACCTCCTCCGGGTACAGATCGGGGTGATCCTCTTTTCGTCGGCCTACATCGCCGAAGTGATCCGGGGCGGCCTCCAGGCCATTCCCCCCGGCCAGATGGAAGCAGCCCTCTCCACAGGGCTCACCAAGTGGCAGGCCACCCGCCTCATTGTCCTGCCCCAGGCCCTTCACCACGTCATCCCGTCCATCATCGGGCGCTGCGTGGCCCTGTTCAAGGACACCTCCCTGGTCATCATCGTGGGCCTGCTCGATTTTCTCGGCATGATCAAAGCCTCCACCCAGGACCCGGACTGGCTCGGTTACGAAGCCGAAGCCTACGTCTTCTGCGCCCTGGTCTACTGGGTGATCTGCTTTTCCATCAGCCGGTACGGACGATCCATTGAAAAACACAACGCCTGGTAGCAAAGGGGCTTTTACCATGACTCAACCCGTCGTCATCGAGATCAACGACCTCAACAAGTGGTACGGCCACTTCCACGTGCTCAAGCACATCAACCTGAGCGTCCACAAGGGAGAGCGCATCGTCATCTGCGGCCCCTCGGGGTCCGGCAAGTCCACCCTGATCCGGTGCATCAACCGCCTGGAAGAACACCAGCAGGGCACCATCACCGTGGAGGGCACCGAGCTCACACGGGACCTGAAAAACGTCACCGATATCCGGAAAAACGTGGGCATGGTCTTCCAGGGGTTCAACCTCTTTCCCCACCTAACCATTCTGGAGAACCTCACCCTGGCCCCCACCTGGGTGCGGCAGATGCCGGAAAAAGAGGCAAAAAAAATGGCCATGGACTTTCTGGCCCGGGTTCATATCGATTCCCAGGCCCACAAGTACCCCGGCCAACTCTCCGGCGGCCAGCAGCAGCGTGCCGCCATTGCGCGGGCCCTGTGCATGAACCCGCGCATCATGCTCTTTGACGAGCCCACCAGCGCCCTGGACCCGGAGATGATCAAGGAGGTTCTGGACGTCATGACCGAGTTGGCCGAAGAGGGCATGACCATGGTCTGCGTCACCCACGAAATGGGGTTTGCCCGCACCGTGGCCGACCGGGTCATCTTCATGGACGCAGGGGAGATCATCGAGGAAGCGCCCCCACAGGAGTTCTTCACCAACCCCACCTACGACCGCACCCAGCTCTTCCTCAGCCAGATCCTGACACAGTCACATTAATGTGACCCAAAGGACGCAGGACTCCCTTCACCGGGCATCCTGCGTCCGGGGTCATGGCCCGCACTCAGACCCACCCACCGTCTCTTCCCGGACATGCTGAAAAGGCCCGGTATCAGGATTCGTCGATGTTTCCGCCCCCGGCGTTTGCCCGCATCTGTCCCACCTGAAAACTCAGCCCCACACAATGGCCGCGAGACAGGCAGGCATCCACGTCCGCTTCTTCCACATAGGTCTTCATGGGCCGTTTCCACCCCGAAGCCTCCACCAGCCAGGCATGCTCCTCCTTGTTGTAGGTGATGCGCAGGTCTTTGTCGCATTCACCGGAATCCGGGTAAAAGCTGCGGATCCTGTCGCAAATTTGTTTGCTGTTGTACATGTGCCCTCCTTTCGGGTCGTCATTCGGCCTCTCCGGGGGGCGAAGGGCCCGCCCGATAGGCCGGTGAACGGTTCATGGCCACACAAGGGGTCGAAACCTGTGGGAAAGGAGCATGAAAAAAAAGGAGAGAAGCCCAGTCAACAAAGCAGGACCGGATGAAGCATGTGACGGCGTGTGGTCTTACGGTGTTATTATACCATAAACCCGGAAAGATAGACGCTGTAAAAGCAAAGCAAAAGCCCCCATAAAAAAAGCCCTTCGGCGGCATGCACCGAAGGGCTTTTTGGGAAACCCCGGAAATCAGAATCCGTTATCAGACTTCCTCGATCTCCATGTCACTCAGGGGCGTGGACGCGATCTCACGGTCCAGATCCTTTTCAAGGGCTGCCACAACAAGACCGGAGGAGTTGTCCCCGAAGATGTTGGTGGTGGTGCGGAACATGTCGAGGATTCGGTCGATGCCCGCCACAATGGCGATGCCTTCCAGGGGAAGCCCCACGGATTCAAGGACCAGGGTCAGCATGATGAGGCCGCCGCCCGGGATACTGGCCGTGCCGATGGAGGCCAGCACCGCGGTCATGACGATGGTCGCCTGCTGGGCAATGGTGAGATCCACCCCGTAGATATTGGCCACAAACACGGCGCCAACGGCCTGGTACAAGGCGGTGCCGTCCATGTTGATGGTCAGGGCCATGGGCAGGGTAAACCCGGAGACACGCTCGGGGACCCCAAGCTGCTTCTGGGCACGCATGGTAAAGGGGAAGGCCGCGGCCGCGCTGCAGGTACTCAGGCCCACCAGGGCGGGCTCGAAAACTTTTTTAAAGTAGTGGATGGGGCTGACACGGGCCAGGAACTTGACGGCTCCGGTGTAGACAATGAGCACGTGGAGAACGCTGGCAATCAAGGTGGCCACGATGAGCTTGCCCATGGGCATGAGAATGGCCAGGCCGAACTTGCCAGAGGTCCAGGCAATAAGGGCAAACACCCCGTAAGGGGCCATGCGGATCACGATGTCGGAGAGTTTGAACATCACCTCGGCAAGGGCCGCGAAAAAATCGGCCACGGGCTTGCCCTTGTCACCGGCAAGGGAGAGGGCGCCACCGAAAAGCAGGGCAAAGATAATGATCTGGAGAACATTGCCCTTGGCCAGGGCCTCGGCAGGGTTCAGGGGAACCATGTTGACGATCATCTGCATGGGAGAGACCTTGTCGGGCCTTGCGATCTCGCTCACCTCACCCAGGGCCAGGCCCGCGCCCGGCTGAAAGCCGTTGGCCACCACCAGGCCGATGACAACGGCAAAAAAGGTGGTCACGATGAAGTAGGTCACGGTCTTGATGCCCAGGGAACCGATCTTCTTGGGGTCCCCGGCGCTGGTGACGCCGGTGACCAGGGTGGAGAGGATCAGGGGAACCACGATGAGCCGCAGGCATCGAATAAAGATATCCCCGATGGGCTTAAGGTATTCAGCTTTGTCTCCCAACAGGATCCCGGCAAAAAAACCGGCAACCAGACCAATGATAATCTTGTGATACAATTTCAATTTCACGTCTTCATCTCCTAAGTGTAGTGCATCGCGAAGCGACAGGATACGTTCGGCGGTGCAGGCCGAACCCCGTACCCGAACCCAAGCACCGGCATCAAACCGGCAACGCCCACGGGCTGTTCAGGCACGAACTCTTTGACGTGTGGGATAGAATAAATCAGGGAGCCTGCTTCAAAGGCCCGTCCGGTAACTGACGGAGCCCTGGCAGGCCCGGTTCGCATCGAAGCGCCTGCAAAGGCGCGTGGGAACTATTCGGGTGCGCAGTGGGATGGAAAATGTGATGACATGAAAAATCATTATCCGAATGGAGAATGATTGCAAGCAAAAACTGATGAACTTGATAAAAAATCTATATTATCAGCAAAATAGGGGAATCTCTCAACCTTTTTAGGGGTTTCCCCAATGGACACCCGGGGTGGATTTCCCCTACCTTGAGGGTCCGTGGAATAGAAATCAGCCGTGGGCCTGAAAAAGAAGGTGTGATGACAATACGGATCTACTATAGTAAATGCCCGGTCGTGGGACGCCGGGTGTTTATGACCACCACATGGAGCCGTAACGATGAAGCCTCTTTTTTTCACCGCCAAAAAGCCAACGACAACACAGGTCGCGACGGGTATCCTCATCCTGCTCGCCGTGGCCCTGGGGCGCCCTTTCCCCAGCTTCGGGGAAGGGGCCGTCACCCTGACCTACGCCACCAACACCGCCCCGGTGGGTCTGCGCGGCATGGCAGAAAAAGCCTTTGTGGATGAAGTGGAACGCCTGGGCCGGGGAAAAATCCACATCCGGGTCTTCTGGGAACAATCCTACCTCAAAGACAAAGAGATCCTGGAAGGGGTCAAAGACGGCACCGTGGACATGGGGCACGTCAACATCAACTATTACCCCGGCCGCCTGGTGGTCAACGGCGCCATTACCCTGTTCCAGCAGGGACCTGCCGATTACACCAACCGCATGTGGGTCTACGACACCATCTACGACAACATCCCCCAACTCAACGCCGAATTTCTGAAATACCACCAGAAAATTGTCTACACCTACTCCGTGCTTCCCATTGCAGGGGCCTTTACCGAGCCCGTCTCTTCCCTCAGCGATTTCAGGAACCGCAGAGTCCGGGCATCCAGCCGCTGGCTTCTCAAGGTTCTGGAAGGTGTCGGCGCCGTCCCCGTCTCCCTGCCCTGGGCAGATACCTACATGGCCCTGAAGACCAATGCCCTGGAAGGCATCTACACCAACATCGACGCCATCCACCGCGTAGGCCTCGACACGGTGGCACCCAACATCCTGGTATTCAAAGAATTCTGGAACCCCGTCCCCTTCCATGTTACCATCAACATCGACACGTGGAATCGCTTGCCCCAAGAGCTCCAGGAGATCATCCTCACGGCCTCGGCCAACTCCAAACGCCACTTTGCCACGCTCTATAAGCCCATGCTTGATGAAACGGTGGCAGCCCAGAGAGCGTCCGGCTGTTCGGTCGCCTTTGCCTCAAAAGAAGAGGTGGACACCTGGCTGAAGCTCCCCGAGGTGATCAAAATCAAGCAGCTCTGGGTCAAGGAGGTCAGCCCCCTGATGCCGAAAATGGAGGCCAGGCGCATACTTGAAAAAATCCAGTCCATTGTGGACGAAGGCATGGCAAAGGACGCCGAAGCCCTGTAAGGAAGAGGCCGGGTTCCCCCGGCCGTATCAAACTGTCCCACTGCCCGGATCCAATCGGGTCACAATGATACAGCCCCTCTTCCGCTCCCACCCCGCCCCCTTCTGCACGCCACCGACGCCCACATTTTTTTCAAACGCCTGTTCCCTGCGAATTCACGCTGTTGTGTAAAATCAGCGCCAAATCCAGGGCCACCAGGGCAAAAACACCCAGACTTCGGCCCTGCTTTTGCAGTACAACACATCACCACGCTAGGCGTGGTCAAAAAACCAACTGCCATCATTACACACGCAAAGGAGTATCCATCATGGCACAATCAGATGCTGTCTACGGATTTTATATTCCCACCGTCACCCTCATGGGCGTAGGCTCCCATAAGCAACTCGGAGAACAGATCAAAACCCTGGGCGCCAAAAAGCCCCTGCTGGTCACGGACAAGGGCATCACCGACGCCGGTCTTACGGCGCAGATCACGGACCTCATCAAAACCGAGACCGGCTCCGAGGTCGTTCTCTTTGACGACACCGTCCCGAACCCCACGGACAAGAACGTGGCAGACGGCGTGGCCCTCTTCAAGGAGAGCGGCTGCGACATGATCATCACCCTGGGCGGGGGCAGCCCCCACGACTGCGGCAAAGGCATCGGCATCGTGGCCACCAACGGCGGAACCATCCACGATTACGAAGGGGTGGATCAGTCCACCCAGGCCATGCCCCCCTTCATCGCCATCAACACCACGGCCGGAACAGCCAGCGAGATGACCCGGTTCTGCATCATCACCGACACCTCGCGGAAGGTGAAGATGGCCATTGTGGACTGGCGCGTGACCCCGGCCATCGCCATCAACGACCCCCTCCTCATGGTGGGCATGCCCTCGTCCCTCACCGCGGCAACAGGCATGGACGCCCTCACCCATGCGGTGGAGGCCTACGTCTCCACCATCGCCACCCCCGTCACCGATGCCTGCGCCCTCAAGGCCATCGAGCTGATCTCCGACTACCTTCGCCCGGCCGTTGCCAACGGCGAGGACATCGAGGCGCGGGACAAAATGGCCTACGCCGAATACCTGGCGGGCATGGCCTTCAACAACGCCAGCCTGGGCCATGTCCACGCCATGGCCCATCAGCTCGGCGGGTACTACGACCTGCCCCACGGGGTGTGCAACGCCATCCTGCTGCCCCATGTTTCCCGATTCAACCTCATCGCAAGGCTCGATCGCTACGTGGATATTGCCATTGCCATGGGGGAAAACGTGGAGGGCCTCTCCACCCGCGAGGCAGCCGAAACCGCCCTGACCGCCATCCAGACCCTCTCACGGGACATCGGCATCCCCGAAAACCTCACCGTGCTTGGGGTTAAAAAAGAGGACCTGCCCATCATGGCGGGGAACGCCCAGAAAGACGCCTGCGGTGTTACCAACCCCAGGCGCCCCACCCTTGAGGACGTCGTCGGGATCTACACAGCGGCCCTTTAGACGCAAAAAAGCCTCCGGCATCACTGCCGGAGGCCCTGCCCCGGAGGCGCGCCATACCATCGTGCGGCGCGCCTACTCTTATCCCCTCCCCAGACTCTGTTACAGGCCCAGCTCCACAAGCCCCTTGATAATGGCGTACTTGGTCAGCTCGGCCGTACCAGAGATCTTGAGTTTTCGCTGAATATTGGCGCGATGGGCCTCCACGGTCTTGGGGCTGATGAAGAGCTGCTCGGCGATGTCCCGGTTGGCGTGCCCCTCGGCGATGAGCTGGAGCACCTCCCGCTCCCGGTCCGAAAGCTTGTCGAGACCCTCGGGTTCAGCGGCTCCCCCACCCTCCTTCTGCTTCACGTAGTAGGTGATCACCTTGCTCGAAATATCCGGGCTCAGATAGGACTCCCCATTATGGGCCACATGGATGGCCTGGATAAGATCGGTGGTGGCAGACCGCTTTACCAGGTACCCGGAGGCCCCGGCCCGGAGGGTCTCAAAGATGTACTCCTCACTGGTGTGCATGGAGAGGATCAGGATCTTCAGCTCCGGAAACTTCTTTTTCAGCTGGCGCGTGGCGTCCATGCCGTTGAGCTCCGGCATGGTAATGTCCATGAGCACTACATCCGGGACGAGCTGCTCCACCATCTTTACGGCCTCCCGGCCATTCTCCGCCTCCCCCACCACCTCGATGTCGGGCTCCGCATGAAGCAGGGCACAGAGCCCTTTGCGGACGATGGTATGGTCTTCGGCCACCAGCACCTTGATGTTGCTCATGTTGTCTCTTCCTTCTTTGCCTTCCACGGAATCTCCGTGGTGATGGAGGTCCCCTGGCCCGGGCTGGACCACAGCGTGAACCGTCCCCCCAGAAAGGCGATGCGTTCGCGCATGCCCAGAAGCCCCAGTTTGTGATTCATGTCTCCCCCGGAGGCCACGGCCTCGGGCTCGAACCCCACCCCGTCATCCTCCACCGTAAAGACGATCATCCCGTCGGTGCGGCGCTTCAAAGAGATGGTCACCCGGGTGGCCCGGGCATGTTTGACGATATTGTTCAGGGCCTCCTGTGCCAGCCTGTAGACGGCGGCTTCGATCTCTTCGGAGGGCCGCTCCGAAAAGTCCGGGGCGTCAAGGATCAGGGGGATATCCACCTTCTCCCCGATGCGGCTCAGATACCACCTTAAGGTGGGCCCCAGACCAAAGTCCCGCAGCATGGGGGGCCAGAGGTTGATGGAGAGGTCGTGTGCCTGCTCATACAGGCGATTGACGATCTCTTCTGTGTCTGACAGGAGCCCGGTGAGGTTGGCACCGACCCCTGAGGCGATCATCTTCTTCATGGCCGCAAGGTTCAATGTGGCGGCGGTGAGGGCCTGGCCGATCTCGTCGTGGAGCTCAAAGGAGATCTTACGGCAGGTGGTCTCCTGCATCTCAAACACCTTGGCCGAAAGCCGCTCCAGCTCGTGGCCATGCCGCAGGGTGGCCTCCATGAGATTCACGCTCTGGATGGCCACGGCAAGGGACGTGGCCACCTCCTTGACAATATCCAGGTTCTCGATGGGCAGGCCGGGCTGGTCGAACCGGCAGAGGTTCAAGGCCCCGATGAGCTCCTCGTTGGCCATGAGGGGCACGCTCACATACCCGTCCGTGCCCCCTTCCGACTGCTGAAAACCGGAAAGCAGGGCGTTTTTTTCCGCCTCGTCCCCGGCCACGGTCATGCGCCGTCCCCTGGCCAGGATATCGGAATGGAACTCCCCGATGGGATAGGCGCTCCCCTCGGGCACCCCGTGCCCCGAGGCCGTGTCCACAGCCACCACCGTGGCCCGTGCCCTCTCAAAATCAAAGGAGACCACACAGGCCCAGCGACAGTCATACAGGTCCCGCACATACCGAAGCACATCCTGCACCGTCTCCGAAGAAAAACTCCCGTCCAGCACCGCACGGTCGATGGAGTTCAAGACGCGCAACTGGTTGGAGTAATAGGTCAGGGAGGTCTCCACCTTCTTCCGCTTAAAGGTGTTCACCACAAGCACCAGGATAACCATACCCAGCCCGGCGATGCTCAGGACAATGCCCCACACCAGCTCTTTGTAGGTGCTGTAAAAGGAGAAGGGGACGTTGATCACCTCGGTCCCGGCCGGAAGGGACGCCTCTTTGATATGAAACCGCTCCATGAGGGTGTAGTCGAACATATGGCGGTTGAGGCTCTCCTTGAACACCGGCACGGCCTGGACCGACGTGCCGGACAACAGGCCCAGGGCAATTTCGGCGGCTTTCTCTCCGTGGGCGCTGCCGCTGGCCATCATGCCCCCCACCACCCCGTACCCCAGGTAGTTGTCCCAGAAGGTGTAGATGGGGGCACTGGAGGCACGGGCCACCCGCCGGAGGCCCTCCTTCATGGAAAAGGTCCGGCCGGTGCGATCCACGGTGAAATTGACAAACAGGACCACCGTGTCTTCAGGCAGGTGGCTCACCTCCTCCTGGAGTTCCTCTATACTCATGGCCGGGATAAAACGGAAAAGGGACGGATCGTCCATGAATTTGAAATAGGTGACGATGGTTTTCAGGATGGCGATGCTGGTGTCGGTCTGGTCCACCACCACCAGGATCTCCCGGGTCCTGGGATGAAGGCGAAGGGCGGTGCGGACGGTCTCCAGGATGTCGATGCGTTCCACCACCCCGGTAAAGCGGTCGTGGCCGAACATCTCGAACTCTTCAAAGTAGTTCACCCCGCAGAAAACCACCGGGGTGTCGGCAAATATCTTCTTTTTTTCATCCAACAGAAAGCGGAAGGCCGAATCGTCGGTGGCGATGATCACGTCCAGGGGGATTTGGCGGTATTTCTGGTTTAGAAAGTCGGCCAGGCGGCGCGCCTGGCCTGCGTTGCCGAACCGTTCGGCGTCCATGTACTCGTAATAGACACTGAGAACCATGGACGAAGCGTCCGCACGCGCCAGCCCGGCGTCGATGCCCTGTGAGATGCTGTCATTCCAGACGTGCCCCTTATGAAAGGAGTGCAGGATGAGGATGTTCTTGTGGGGAGGCTCCTGGGCCTCGGCTCGGGGCGCGGGCAACACGATACACACGACCGCACACATCCATAAAACAAAAACCCGAACACCTCGCTTTGCATCAAACACGATGAAAACCCCGAAACATAAAAAACAGCCCACGGCTGTGCCCGTGACCCAAAACAGACCGACCGAATGGGCCTGCAACAAAACCGCCCAACACCCTCTTTTGATGATGGATGGTGGAAATCTATCAGCGCGCCCTTCAGAAAGCAAGCCGCGGCCCCTTGAAGGGAGCGCTTTTTCATGTCATCTTGCGCAACGCCCTTCCAAAGCCGGGGTATTTTCGGTAACTCATAGTGTGAAGCCATCAGATTTAATATTTATAAGGATCAACCCCATGCAAAGCCCAACCTTCGACCCCACCATGCTCCTCAAAGTCGCCAGAACCCCCATGCCCTTCGGAAAATACCAGGGTGTCCTCCTCGTGGACCTGCCCGAGCCCTATGTGGTGTGGTTCCACCAGGAGGGATTTCCCAAGGGGGAGCTGGGGGAGATGCTGGGGCTGGTCTATGAGATCAAGGTGAACGGGCTGGAGTATCTGTTTGAACCGCTTAAATAAATTGTGAGTCATCAGGTGTCAAGGTAGTTGTCACTGACCCTTGTTGGCAATAGCAGACACAAATTATGCCGCATTTTGTAACTTGTCTGGTTTTGTAGTGAACTGGGGATCGATGCCCTAACCGTTTTTGTATTCTTATACGATTATAAAAGACTTCAATGATAGCGGTCGTTCCGGTCATTCTTCGGATCATTTTGTCTCTGAACATTTGTGAATAACACATGTCAACCTTCAACGCCCCCAATGATTAATTTGGCGACAACTATCCTGATACAGTGGAAAATGTGATATAATTGCGTGTAATTCCAACGGTGCTCCTTGCGCAAGGCTTGGAACATTTCCCAAAAGCTCCAGCGTTGATGCGTGTCTATAATCGCATGAATAGCTTCAATGACCTCGGTATCGCGATGCTTCGTCTTGAAGTTTTTATAAATGGCCAACCGAAACAACCATAGACAACGACAACTTCGCTTCACGGACAGCTGGTGCGCGGCAATCAGGTAGCTCACAGCCTCCCGTTTCTCCGACGGCCTTAAAGCTTTTTTCAATCAGATCCTTCAGAGCCTAGTTTTCATGGGCCATGTCAGCGAACATGCGCTTGAGTTGTGATAGCTCTTGCTTCATTTCTTTCATACGCTTTAAACCGGAAGCACTCATACCACCGCACTTCGATTTTCAGTTTTAGTTGTTTACCTCAAAGCTCTGATAACGCAGAAGATGGGTGCACTCGGCTCGCCCGAAGGGTTAGCAAATCGAGCAGAAAGTGGTGAATTACATTTTGCATTTTTGAAATGTTTCATTTTTATAGACAACCAACTGTAATAATTCTCACATCACCAAAGCGATCTTTTTCTCATGAAATATTCAGGTTAGAGATACCTTGTTTGCGGCAAATCTACCTCAGAGAAATACCAGCATCCGCCTCGTTGAAGATTTTAATGATTTACATTTCGTTAAAATATTACGTTTTCATTAGGGTTTCCTATTTATATTGTGCTTGGGAGCCTCTACTTCTAACATGTCTACGTTTTTGGCAAATTTACGGTGAAGTGTAGCGTTAGCTGTAGGAGAAAGCAGAAACCACAACCCCATCGAAATGACGGAACATAGAATTCAAAAGACGGACAAAGAAAAGGAGAACTTAGATGAAGAAGACGATGATAGCAGTGATGTTTGCCCTGCTGATGTTGCCCGTAACGGTGGCTGCGGCTCCAAAGTACAGAGCAAAAGTTCCAGATGAAATCATCACACCTAACCGTGTGGTGTCTGAATATCTTGGAGAAATGACTTATAGACGGCGTCTCTATATAAAAGACGTACAGCAAGACCCGTGATTTCGTGGATACGGCTAACGCGGTTCGTCTGTTTTTGTCCGGCATTCCCATCGCTTCTATACAGGGGTTGTTAGTCGGGCACGAGAGCATTGGTATGAAGCCCAACCAGACTATCGCTGTCTCCGAGAACATGTTGACAGCTGAAAGCATTTGGTTGACGGCCAACACAACGACCCCTTACGTCAGCAGCGAGATAGACGTCAAAGACGGCCCTGTTGTGCTTGAAGTTGGCACACCCGTATTAGGCTTACTTGATAATGCGGCCTTTAAATTCACAGGACGCATCGGGCTTCCTCATCCAAAGGACCAAGGCAAAGGCGGCAAATATTTTGTCTACCACTCCAGCTATAAAGGTAATATTCCGGTTGGCTACATTCCCATCGAGAGTATAGGCTATCAGCATTGGCTACTGATCCGCATTGTCGGTGATAAGGCCGATGTCCCAAAGAATGTCCAGGCGCTCAAGGACACTATGAAACTGTACCCGTATAACAAGCCGGGGCAGAAAACGGAGTTCATTAACATTACGGGCATTCAATACAATACTGTCCACGCGATGAACGATAAGTTCTTCAGTGAAATCAATGCTCTGATTCAATACGAACCCACAGCCCTCTGGAACGAAGAGTGGCTTGGAATCGCAAAGGATCTTGGCATTGAAAAAGGTGTGGAATTTAAGCCGGATGCCAGGATGCAGGGCATCTTCAAAGAGGCGGCAAAAATTGCGACCGCTGAAGCCCGCGGCGCTAACTTCTTTCCGGCAGACCACGTGAAGGTCTACGACAACCGCCAGTGGTTCACCCCACTCATTGAGGGGCATGAATTCAAAGATGAAAACGGTGTGCTTTCGGTTACCGAGCGTACCGTGTTCCACTTCATGGCTACCGGCATTACCCCGGATATGGTCACAACCAAGGTGGGGCAAGGGTCGGTCTACCTAGTGGGCACCCGTGATGAAGGGAAACTTTTACTGACCCTTTGAAGCCACTGGACGTTATTGCTGAAAGCGTTCGCTAAAGCATTCTGGTCCTTCATGTCTATGCACAGTCACAGGCTTCATGCTCAGCCACCAGGCCGCCACCAGAAGCAGGCTTCAATGGCAAAAGCAAGGGATCCGGATGAATGCAGACTGGCACCACAACTGTTCATTTTGCAGCCAAAGCACCTGAAGGATGGGAGAATAACTGGATCCAGACGATTCCGGGAAAGGGGTTCAACCTCTTGTTCCGTATCTATGGCCCAACCGAGGCATGGTTTGACCAATCCTGGCGACCTGGCGACCTTGAACCGGCGAAATAGACGAAACACGATTCAATCAAGGAGGATGACGAGAAATCATTCTATCCACAACAAAGCCACCTTAAGCACCTTCTTTTTGCGTTCCCTCTTCCAGGATTTTACGCTATGACAGCTCTATGACCACTCTCATCCTCACCGAAAAGCCCTCCGTGGCGGTTGACTTCTCCAAGGCCCTGGGCGTCCGCACAAAGCGCGACGGCTATTTCGAGGGCAACGACACCCTGATCTGCTGGGCCGTGGGCCACCTGGTGGAGCTGTTCGCCCCCGAGGATTACAGCCCCTCCTTCAAGAAATGGTCCCTGGACACCCTGCCCATCCTGCCGGAGCCTTTCAAGTACAAGCCCATCAAAAAAAGCGGCAAGCAGCTCTCGGTCATCAAAAAGCTCCTTAAAACCCCGGGACTCTCTCGGGTAATCATCGCAACGGACGCAGGGCGCGAAGGTGAGGTCATCGCCCGGACCATCCTGTTGCAGGCGGGCTTTACGGACAAGGGGCGGATCATGCGGTTCTGGACAAGCCAGGCCCTGACCCCTGCCGTGGTGAAAAGCACCCTGAATAAGCTGAAGCCCATCACCGACTACGACCGCCTCTGGCGTGCGGGGTACTACCGGCAGGTGGCGGACTGGATGGTGGGAATGAACGGCACCCGGGCCCTTACCGTGCGCCTGGGGGATCTTTACTCCGTGGGCAGGGTGCAGACGGCGGTCCTGGCCCTTCTGGTGCAGAGACGACGGGAACGGGAGAACTTCAAGCCCGAGCCCTACCTTCTGATAAAAGTTCACTTTCAAAACGAGAAGGGCACCTGGATCGGCACCTGGTTCAAGGGCAAGGAGACGCGCCTCTTCGATCTTGAGGCGGCCAGAGCCCTTGTGGAGCGGCTCACCGGCGACAACGCACCGGGTACGGTACTCTCCGCGGAAAAGGAGAAAAAGTCGGAGCCCCCGCCCTTTCTCTTCTCCCTCACCGACCTCCAGCAGGAGGCCAACAAGCGGTTCGGATTCCCGGCCAAAAAGACCTTGAGCGTGGCCCAGGGGCTCTATCAGGACAAAAAATGCCTCTCCTACCCACGCACCGACTCCCGGGTCCTGGGCACCCAGAACCTGGACATGGTCAAAAAGCTGGTGGAAAAGCTCGCCCCGACAGCCCCGGCCCTGTTTGAAGGGGTGGACCACGGACGCATCTCCCTTTCCAACAAGCGGGTTTTCAACGACGCCAAGCTCACGGACCACCACGCCCTGATCCCCTTAAAGAACCTGCCCCCCAGCGCATCGGCGGACGAGGCCAAGATCTTTGAGCTGGTGCTCCGGCGGTTTGCCGCGGCCTTTCACCCCAACTGCCACTACGAGAACATAAAGATCGTCACCGGGTTCTCCCAGGAGACCTTCCAGACCACGGGCAAGATCATCCTGTCTCCGGGCTGGCGCGCGGCATGGCCGGTGAAAGCAAAAAAAGAGGAAGAGGCCCACATCCCGCCCCTGGCCAAGGGGGATCCCGCCCACAAACAGAAGGTGGCCCCGGAAAAAAAGGAGACCACCCCACCCCCGGCCTACACCGACGCCCTGATTTTGAAGGAGATGACCAACCCGGGACGTTACGTATCGGAAAAGGCCATGAAGGACCTCTTCCGTGGAGAGATCGGCATCGGCACCCAGTCCACCCGCGCCCAGATCCTAGAGATCCTCATCACCCGCGAGTACGCAAAACGCGAAGGCAAAACCCTCAACGCCACGGACAAGGGCTGCTACCTGGTGGAGATGCTCCAGAAGACTGCCGTCAGCAAGGTCCTCACCTCCCCTGAAGAGACCGCCCGCTGGGAGATGAGCCTCAACCGCATCGCCTTGGGGGAAAACGACGGCTCACACGACAACTTCCTTGCCGCCATCAAAGGCTTCGTCGAAAAGTCCATGGAAGAGCTGAAAACCCTTGCCATGGAAGGCAAGGCTCCGGCCTCCCGCAAAAAGACCGGCGAGGTGGTGGGCCGCTGCCCGGCCTGCGGGGGCGAGGTGATTGAAGCCTACAAAAACTACACCTGCACCTGCGGCTTCACCATCTGGAAAAAAATGGCCGGCAAAACGCTAAGCCCCAACATGGTGGGCCACCTCCTGCGCACGAAAAAATCCGGCCCCTACAACGGCTTTCTCTCCAAAAAGAAAAAGCGGTTCTCCGCGGCCATCGTTCTTGTGCAGAAAGAGGGCACCTGGCAAACCACCTTTGACTTCGACTCCAAGCCCAAAAAGAGCGGCAAAAAAAACGACGGCCCCGTGCCCTGGGCCTCGGAGCGCCCTGCCTCCGAACCAAAACAGGTGCAACCACCTGCCCCCAGAACCCCCAGGCCCGACGCCCCCCAGAAGCCCCTGCCCCCTTGCCCGGCCTGCGGCGGCACCATCATCGAAGGCAAGAGAGGCTTTGGCTGCGCCAACTGGCCTGCTGACAAAGGCGGCTGCCGGTTTGTCATCTGGAAAACCCTCTTCGGCAGGGAGCTCACCCGCACCCAGCTCATCAGCCTGCTCTCCATGAAACCCACCCGGCCGTGCAACCTCACGCGCCCCGACGGCCAGCCCGTCAAAACACGCATCCGCCTCACCAACACCCCCCAGGGTTGGGTGGCCATGGCAGACCCGGACGAGCAGGGGTATCATCATTTCCAGGCCGTTGCGTGCAGCCACGGGTAAAAGACAGGCAAACCGTCATTGGCTACACTCTTAAACGAACGACTTCGGGAGAATCCTCGTTGCTGCATTCACAGACAGACGCATTTGAACTGCTGAAAACCATGGGAGCACCCGGCCATCTCATCACCCACGCCAAGCTGGTGGGTGAAGCGGCAAACGCGCTTCTGACCACATTTGAGAAACTGAACGTTCCCGTCGATTCCGAGTTTGTACAGACCGCGGTTTTGATCCATGACATAGGAAAAATCGTCCACCCCCAAGAGATGTCGACGCCCGGTTCAACCATAAACATACCCAGGGTGAAAAAATACTACTCTGACCAGGGGGTGTCTCCGAACTGGCCCGGTGCTGTTTGTCCCACGGCCGCTGGAATAAAATGGAATGCTCCCTTGAAGAGCTGACCCTTGCGCTGGCTGACACACTCTGGAAAGGCAAACGCATTGATGCCTTGGAGCTTAAGGTCATTGACCTTATCGCAGGTCACCTTCACAAGGACAGATGGGATGTGTTTCCCCAGCTCGATTCCCTGTTTGAACGTATTGCAAACGAAGGCGATAACCGGTTAAGGCGAAGCATCGGCGGCTAACCCGGCAGGCCCGGATAATACCCGCCGGATTTGTTCTCCAAGATCAGTCTGTATTGGGCTCAAGGCAGATAACGAGCACACCCGAAAAAACACCTGCCAGGGTCTCCAGAACCCGCTCCAAAATATCACGGTTCTCTTCGGGGCATTTCAGTGCATGGTTGCAGGTAAAACACAAAAACAATCCGGAGATTGTTTCTGTATATGCAGCCGCGATCGCCCCTCCGGCCTGTGCCTGGCGCCGACGGCCTGCCATCGTCTTCATTACCCTGACGCAGAAGGGAAGCGTGAACAAGATGATTTGTTTTCCCGGAGGCAACCATCGCGGCTATGGAAGGAAAGAGCAGTGGAACGCAGTGTGATGCGACACGTTTAAAAACAAGCCTGTTGCTTCCCTTGTCCAAGTCTATCAACTCACCGTGGCTATATCCTTGTCCCCATTTATCTTTAGAGCCCATCAGGATAATTGAGTTCGGCCGCCCTAAGGGAACGGCGGAATAGGCATGCTTGATACCCGACACGAAATGATATTCTCTCTCAAGGCCCGGGACACGCCAGCTGTCGATCTGGCCTTTTTGTGTCACGGTATAGAGTTTGTCGCATGTATCGTTAAATGTAACGCTGATGATCCAGTTCCCTTTTTCATAGGGTTGTATGGCCCCCTGTTTCACAAGAACAGGTTTATCGCCCTGACGCGTCACTTCCCAGACATCAATACCACCCGCCGAAGAGCCCACGGAGAGCCAGCGTCTGTCAGAACTCAAAGCCATTGATGTAGCAGAGGCCTCGAATTTATAAGTATCGTCATAAATACCCCATCGGGTGTCAAATATCTTTACGCGGTCTGTGCCGCATGCAAATACGACCTTATAATCTCTAGTTTCCTCATAGATTATTGACGCTATACGCGCATCGGCAATTGTGGTTACCAAAGACCCTGTCTTGAGATCCCAAACTCTCGTTGCATCGTCAAAATAAGAATTTGTAAAGCCCATGGCACCGTCATCTGAGATGGCGATGTTGCTCACCCGCATGTCATGTGCCTTGAAGTTTTGAGGTGCTTTCATTCCGCTGGTATCATGCCACTCAACCATTCCGTTTTCATACCCCACACCCAGCATTCCGCACGTGGGGTTGTAGGCAAGCGCTTTAACCGAAGAGCCTTTATCATACTGCAACCCTTCCAGGTATGTCCGCAGATCGGATTTCACGGTTTCTGGTTTGACTTTCGGGGTTTCCGGAGCCTTTGATTTTACGAACTGAGGGACCAGCAGGATGCAGAGGGTAACAAGCAGGACGGCCAACAATCCCTTTTTTTGATTTTCACTCATCATATATTTTTCTTTCAGCTTACGCTTAAATGATCCATCGTTTCCACTGAAACCTCGTGCTTTCAGTGGGGAGCGGCCACATCAATACGAGAAATCAGCCCGAAGCATATTTTTCTCTTTATACTCATAATCAAATGCTTCCGGGAGCATGCCTTGATACACGGATCGATCAATTGCTTCCACGTGATATACAGGTGTGTCTTCGCGGATCCCCGTTACTGTGGAGGCTCCGGAATCACAGCAGATAAGAACACCGCTTACCCTGACGTCGCTCTGATTATAAAAAGTCCAGTTAATCGATGTCTGGCTCTCGAGAACAAAAAAAACCGGGCCCTCGTCGGGTAAGTATACATGGACATTATTGTTATAATCGGTGGTGGTTTCACCTGAAATGTGAACGGACTTGGCTGAATTACTTAACGCTTTTTCAAAAAATACCTGGAGGTCGCCTTTGCTGGATGCACCGGGATAGTTCACCACCGCTGCGTTAAAATTTGCTCTGTACCCATGGTTTTTGTACTCAATTCGCAGACGATGCGTTCCGGTTTCAAGGGGAATGGACAGGCTCCCATTGGAATCCAGCCCGTTGGGTATGGACACATCATCCAAAAAAAAGGCAGCCATACCGTGTGTTGTCGAAGCGAACGATATGGGCAGGCTGCATGCCTCCTGGGCGTCAATGTTCGCCTCCCAAACGGCCTCAAAGCTGCTGGCAGGAATTTTACAAAAAACGTCATTCTCATAATTAATGGAAGGATGCGTGACCGTTTCGGAACTCACATGGTCCGTCCCGTTAAAATACATGGCTGAAAAGGTGCTGACTTTGTACGGCCGTGGCAAATTCAAGGGAGGCGGGTCCAATGGTTTGCTGGTATCGGAAGGAGCGCTAAGGCTGACGTCCCCCGATTTTTTGAATCGCTGAAGCTCTTTGTTCAAATATGACAAACGAGATAGAGTTGATTGCGTGGCAAGGTTGAGATCAATGAAAAAACGTCCCTCATGATCTATAGAGCACGTCGCATTTCTCTCTTTCATCCATTGGATCTGTTCTTTTTTTAGCTGTCTTTTCTGATCATCGGTCAGAAAGGAAATCAATTCACCATACGTTTCATTGAGCCGGGTATCTACGGCCAGATAATTTTTGGTGAGACAATAGACGCCATCAAAATCATTTGTTGGGTTGTCACAGTTTCCCGCCAAGACAAGCGAGGGCAGGAGAATAAAAGCCGTCAAAATAGCAAGCCGAAGTGTTTTCATCATATCCTACTTTTCAAAGTTAAACATCACTCAACATCCTCAAACTATAAACAACCTTACCCACCATTTTCAAACATAGCGTATAGAACAAAGAGCAAAAAGTATATCTATATTATTCAACACTAAGAAACTCTTCCCCCCAAAAAACAAAGCAAAGGAGCCAGGCAAACAGCAAAAACCAGATAGCCGGGCCGTGTTATTTGTACGTGTGGACATACCGAGTATCCCCCGGCTCGGTGAAGCTGGCGACCTGCTGCTTCAGCCGCCCCCAGAAACCTGCGATCTTTTACCTGAAGAAGCCAATACGGCCCATCTCCCTGACTCCGCCTGGCCACCGGCCTGTTCGATGCGTGTGGGCCCTATCTACCCATCATCCTCTCCTGCTCTTCCTTATAGATTGCCGCCATCCGATCGATCTTGGCATATTGCCGGGCCAGGAGGTCCTCGGTGATGGTTCGGATGCCCCATTTCTTGAAATCGATCTGAAGGCCGTTGCCCCCGGGCGCTTCCGCGGCATCCAGCTCCGCATAAAAGGATCCGACGGACCTCAGCAGGCGGTGAATGTCCTTGATGGAGTCGCACAATTCCGAAATTTCGGTGCCCTCAAACATCCCTGGAGAAGAGTCCATATCGGTTAAAGCCATGACAACCTCCTTTTATTCTGGTGAGAGGAAAACAGACAGGGCCCGCATCTTCAGGCTGTTGCAGAGACCATCCCCTGATCCCCTCATCACGATCCGCCTTCATCGCGCATCCGTGGCGTCTTGCTCGTTCACGCCCCCGAAGGAAGGCAAACCAACGCGCGACAAATGTTTTTTATAAGGAATAGCCGCCCCTCAGCGAGGGAACAGGCTTGCCCTGAAAAAGGAAAAAGGGAAAACACCTCTTCGGTGAGAACATGAGGAAAAAGACGCAGCACCGCTGCCACCAGCGCAGATCGAATACGCGCAGAATTCCGAAGAGGCGTCTTCCCCCGCCGTCAGTCAGAAACGCACGTGTTCACTGGCCATTTGAACCGGTAATTGTGCAGGTAAAAGGTGCGCGATGTGATGCGCATAAAGGAAAATACGACTTGAAATGGATCGGGGGGTGGTGTAAAAAACCGCTTAGCCATGACGACCTCCTTGTAAGGTTGTTCTGGTCAGGCCTGGCAGGATGTTCCAGCATCCTGTCGGGTCGCTTCTTGATTCCCACAATAACTAGTTATTACGACTCACCATAATTTCATCCCGCCTGCGTGTCAACATTTTTTTAACGTAATGGTCTGTATTTATTCATTTCAACAACAGTAGAAACAACATCCACTGACCCGGATGCCTGCCGAAACCTTTCGCCCTCCACCGGCTCGCCCGAAGGGTGAGAAAATCAAACAGCAAACGCTGATTTACATTTTGCATTTTCAAATCACTGAATCCTACCCCACACAAAACCATAGTCACTCTTCATTTAGTTGTTGCCCCTGCCCATTATCTTTCATAAAACAACAAAGATAAATAATTCATCGTCAGCCAAAGACCCAATCAGTAACATCATGTCTTGAAATCTTACAGAGGAAAAGAATGAAGCCACAGCAGATAGCTCCGGTGGAAAGCAGCACCGAAACACACAAGCAGGATGCCCCGTCCGTATCCCTGTTTATAACCCTTCTTATCCTTTATTCAGTTGTCTGCTTTTCCATTGAAACCATACCGGACTTATCTGCGGGTATGCGTCGATTTTTATGGTATTCCGAGGTATGTGTCGTAGGCATTTTCACCATCGAATACCTCTGGAGGATCTACACCGCCGAGCATCGCCTGAAATTCATTTTCAGCTTTTACGGCATTGTGGATTTCCTGGCGATTTTCCCCTTTTATATTGCCCCGGCCGTGGACCTTCGGACATTGAGGATTTTAAGACTTCTCCGGCTGACCAGGCTCTTGAAACTGGCTCGATACAACAGCGCTCTCCTGCGGTTCAGCAAGGCCATTGCCCTGGCCAAGGAAGAGCTGCTGATTTTCACCGTGGGCAGCATGGTCATGCTTTACCTTGCAGCGGTGGGTGTCTACCACTTTGAGCATCAGGCACAGCCGGAGGTGTTTCGCTCAATCTTTGACTGCCTCTGGTGGGCAGTGGCAACCCTTACGACGGTGGGTTACGGGGATATTTACCCCATCACCACGGGTGGACGGATGTTTACCTTTGTTGTTCTAATGCTGGGCCTGGGACTGGTTGCCGTGCCAACCGGTATTGTTTCGTCCGCGCTTTCAGCAATCCGACAGGAGCAGGAATCAAAGGGGTCGGGAAAAAGGTAAACCCGCTACCGGGAAGCACAGTCATTGAATTTCAGCCATCGGGCCAAGGATTGGCGGGAAAAGAAGGTAGGAAAACCGTTTTTTTACAGACTGTAATGAACTCGTTTTTAAGCGGCTCCGGGGAGTTTCCCGGAGCCGCTTTTTTGTTTTCCAATGCCCAAGGCATGGTCGTTTAGATGGGATACATGCGATCACCCCAGATCACCTGGCCAATGATACGCAGGGCCTTGGCATCGGCTTCGTATGCGGGGTACTGGGGGTTTTTGGAAATGACGCGGACACGGCCCCCGGGGATACGCTCCAGCTCTTTTATTATGATGGTGTCCTCCAGGCCCAGGGCGTAAATGCAGTTATTTTTAATGTGCCTGCGGCCCAAATCTATCATGACGGTGGCCCCGTTTCGGATCTCGGGCTCCATGGACTCACCGGAAACACGCATCAGGATAAGCTTTTTCACTGATGTGGCGACGTTGGCAATGAAAGCCTTGCGGAAGGCATAGTAATCCCTGATCCGCTCGCTGGCCATGAAGGAGCCCCCCCCTGCCGACAGCTGGGCCTCAACCATGGGGATGTAGTCGTAGTGATCCACCTCGGGTGCTTCAAGGACGGGGACCTTCAGCTCCCCGTTCTCATCCTCTTCAATACGGCCTTCCTGGCGAACGCACGGCGGCTTGACCTGCTGTGACTCCTCTTCAGGCTGATGGCCTGCGCTCCCATCCTTACCGTCCCTGCCAATATATTTCGGCCCCACGCCATCCCTTATCCATTTGGGGTTAAGGTCATGGCTGTCACAGAGAGTCAGGAGCCAGGGGGCCGGAATCCCCTCTTTCTTCTTTTGATTCGAAATAGATTGAACAGAAACATTCAGCAAATCCGCAAGCTCTCTTTGCGAGCTTAAACCAGTGGCTTCCATGATTCTATCAATGGCCTTTACCGAATCCATAGCGCCTCCAAACCGGTTGCAACCGTTTAAACTTAAGATGCAATGGCACGCTCAAAAATAAACCTGAAGTGTAACCAGCAATTATTATTCATTATGTACATACCGGGGCCTTGAGTACACTAAAAATTAAACCTCATCGCCAAAAATACACTTGACATGAATAGTTTTGTGGGCGATAAATCAACCCACGGTGTACACAACCCAGCAGCCTGCACAATCATACATTTCATGTGTAGGTCAAATTGTAACCGAATCAAAGAAACACTAACACAAAAGTGTATTCCGTCACAACGGCCAAGCTGGTGGAAGATCCAATTCGACCACCATAGAATCAAACGATGAGTGTGAACTGGCCGCTGTACAGACAAAAGGCGCTCCCAGAGATTGCCGCCGCCCGAAAGGCCCCGGACCGGGCCGAAGACCTAATTGATCAATGGAGGTGAAGAGTGATGCAGGTACCTGAAGGATACATGAAGGACATGAAAGGCCACCTGGTCCCCATGGAGCAGGTAGAGGAACTGGACCTGATGCGGGACGACCTGGTCAAAGAGATCGTTGAGAGAGCCAAGGCCACCCAGAAGGTCCTGGCCGACTTCAAGGGCAGGGCCATGGCGGACACGGCGGCCTTTGTCCAGCTCTCCGGTGAGAAGTACGGGGTAAAAATCGGTGGTAAAAAAGGAAACGTCACCCTTCACTCCTTTGACGGACGGTACCGGGTCGAACGCGCCATGGCCGATTACATCGTCTTTGACGAGCGCCTTCAGGTAGCCAAGGAGCTCATTGACGAGTGCATCCACGAATGGACGGACGGAAGCCGGAGCGAGGTAAAGGCCCTTGTGGACCATGCCTTTAAAACGGACTCCGAAGGCAAGGTAAGCACCTCCCGCGTCCTGGGCCTTCGCCAGCTGAAGATTGAACACCCCAAATGGAAAAAAGCCATGGAGGCCATCACGGACAGCATGAAAGTGGCCGACACAAAACCCTATTTGCGGGTGTATGAGCGGGATGAAGAGACCGAAGCCTACAAGCCTGTGGCACTGGCCCTGGCGGCGGTGTAGCGGATAGGCGAAAAAAACACGTACGGGAGATCGCAGGACGGGATGACCTGCCCTGGCAAGACAGCAGAATACGGAGGAGAGATGAAACGAAAGGCCAGAACAATCAAGCCATCGATCCTGAATACCATGGATGCAAAGCAGGTACTGAGCGGGCTGGACCCGTCGGTGAGGGATGACCAGCGCCTGTGGCCCACCCTCCTGGCCGAACTGGTGGATGTGGTGGATGATCATTTCCAGGACTGGGCCAAAATGGAGCCGGAGGAGGCCCTGGAGTGGTCCCAAAACGTCATCGTGGTCATTGCCCACTACCTGGGCGGGCGAAACGTCTACCTTCCCAGGGACGATAAGTTAAAGCGGGCCATCCGGGATGCCATGATCTTCCGGCTCTTTGACGGATGCAACCAGCGTGAGCTTTCCCGAAAGACCGGGCTAACCACGGCACAGATTTACAACATCATCAGCAAGCAGCGGTCCCTGCGAAAAGATCGAGACCAGCATAAGCGGTCCTTTGATTAGATGGGTATACCGGCCTGTCCGGGCCGCCCACCAGGGCCAACGCTGAACCATTCAGTTGCCCCCGGCGGCCAGGTGGGGGCACCTGGGAGCCAGTCAAAATACGTTAAAACCCTTTAAACCCACCCTCTGTTTTTTCTGTGTTTTTATACCTTCATGGAAAAAACACTCACCCTATACCTCACCCGATTGCGCCAATCCGACCAGGGCACCGAAGGCATCCTGACGGTCCCCGAGCTTGGCTTTGCCTGCTTCACCCTGGAGCTGCCCTGGCGGGAGAATCGACCCAACGTGTCGTGCATCCCGCCCGGGACCTACCCCATGGCATGGCGGGTCACGCCCAGGCGTGCCACCTACCACATCCGCCAGGTTCCCCACCGCACGTATATCCTCGTTCACTCCGGCAATTATGCCGGGGACATCCGCAAGGGGCTCAAGACCCATGTGGAGGGATGCGTGCTGCTGGGAAGGCGCATGGGCTGGCTCAACGGCCAGCGGGCCGTCTTGGTGTCACGGGCCACGGTGAGGCAATTCAACAACCTGATGGCGGGCCGGGACGCCCAGATCACCATCATCGACCCCTGGGAAAACAACCATGCTTGAAGGAACCCTTTTGACGACCCTTTTCGGTGGACTGACCGGGCTTATCGGCACCGTCTGGTCCTCGTACAACCAACGCAAAATCAAGGCCCTGGAGATGGACGACCGGGACAGACAGCGGGCACACGACGTGGCCATGGTCGAGGCAGAGAGCGAAGCCATGATGGCCGAGGCCGAAGCCAACATCAGGGTCACCCGCACCCGGGTGGCAGGAGAGATCGAGATGGCCGAAGTGGCGGCCTTTACCGAGAGCCAGAAAGCAGGCCAGGTGCGCATCTTTGACAGCGGCTACATGGACCGGCTCCTGGACATGACAGGCTGGGCAAAATGCCTCACCGTGCCCTTCGGGGTGCTCCTGGCCCTGTTCTTCGGACTGGCCGATGCCTTTAAATCCATGGCCCGGCCCGGGATAACCGCCTACCTCCTGGGCGTCTCCACCTGGATCACGGCAAAGGCGTGGCAGCTCCTGGAAGCGGTAAACGGCCCCGCCCTGACCCCGGCCATGGCCGGAGGCATCCTTTCGGACACCATCAACATTGTGCTGTACCTCACGGTGACAGCGGTCACCTGGTGGTTCGGAGACCGCATGGCGTCCAAGGGCCTTGCAGGCAACCTGAAGCTGGGGAGGGCGTAAGGCAATGGATATCTGCGACAAAGCAAACGATTACGCCGACCACCTGAACCGCAACGCCATAGCCAACCAGCTTGCAATGGTCCGGTCCCCCGCCGCCGAATCCCTCACCGAATGCGTGGATTGCGGTGAACCTATCCCCATGAAACGGCGCCAGGCCATGCCGGGCTGCGTGCGGTGCGTCTCCTGCGAATCCCGGCATGAAAGGAAGAAAAGGTGAGCACACAACCGACGGACTATTCAGCCCTGCGGTTCTGGTTTGACGCGGGCCAGTACGGCCTCACCCTCGCCATCTGGGCGTACGTGTGGCTCGGCAGCCGATTCAACGCCAAGACCCGGGAAATCAAAGGGGTCCATCAGGAGGTGTCGGTCATTGCCGAGCGTGTCACCAAATTGGAGACAAACATGGCCCATGCCCTCTCCCACGAAGACCTGGCGGCAGTCTACGACCGCATCAACGACGTGGCCGAAGAGGTCGCCGGGCTCTCAGGGAAAATGGACGGCGTCAAAGGGACCGTTGAAATGATCCAGGAATACCTCCTCAACGATGGATGCAAACGATGAACCGATTCTCATAAATTGAAAAAGGCCCCCGGCGCCCTGCCGGGGGCCACGCTTTTACCTCATTTATAAGGAGCGGGTTTGAGGACACCCTCGGCACTCGCTTCCAGACCTGGCAAACAAAAAGCCCCCCTGCTCTCCGCGCATTTCACCACATCACCCCAAAATTCCGGTGCCCCGCCACGGGCTGTGGGCCATTTGGTGCGGTAACAAACAAAGTCGCCGCCCTTGTTGGCTTTACCCCCCGGAGTGCCGGGGTTTGTAGGGTGCACTCCGTGCACTGGAATGAAGGCCTGGCATAACGCGGATGCCCCGGTAATCCCGCAAACCTACGGTACCCGATCATGGTGCACAGAGTGCACCTGACCAATACTCACGGGCGCAGCCCGTCAGCACATGTGACGCACCAGAGGAACGAAGGTGCAGAGCATGTGCGCACCTGGGGTCAAGGGGCATAGCCCCTTGCCGCCGGAACCATGCATTAAGAGTAAAACGCTTGAAACCCATGCCCCCGTCCACCCGTGGGATAGTACAGGCGTCAACAACGAAGGAGCACGACATGAAACGAATCAACATTTCCGAGAAGGAGGCATAGCCATGGCCTGGTGCACACAGGAAGACCTGACCCTGTACGTTTTGCAAGCTTACCTGTCGGTGGCGGAGGAAAAAAGCCCCGGGGTCACGAACCGTGCCGTGGATGCAGTGAATGGAGAGATCGACGAAGCCCTTCTTGCAGGCGGGTATGCGGCCTCCGATTCCTCGGCCACCCTCTGCCGCATTGCCGCGGCCCTTTCGGCCTGGCGAACCGTGGCGGCGGTGACAACCTTGGTGACGTCCGAGGCCGACACCGACAACGAGTGGCTGCCCCTTCTCCACGAGCGCAACCGGGCGGAGGCCGATCTTGCTGCCATCCGCGAGGGCAAGCTTGATCCCTTCCCCAAGGCGCAAAGCAGCTAAGGAGGATGTTCAGGTGATGGAAGCACTCAACACCTTAGACAAAACAAGGCACAGCATGGGGGTGGCATGAGACAGCAGGCGGAAACATGGATCAGGGAAGCGGCGGTTCAGTGCGGGCTCAGCGCAGACAGCGTGATGGCCAAGCCGAACAAGCCGTCCCCCATCGATCCCAAAAAGCGCATTGAGCTTGAGTACCTGGCAGAAACCTTCATGTACGCCCCCCGGCCCCTTGCCAAGTGGACGCTGCCGGAAGGGACCCATCAGCGTGTCCGCAACCGGGTCTACACGGGCCGGCTCCCCGTGCGAGTCGAGGTGATCTCAGACGATGAGTCATGGCTGGACGCATTTGTCAACGCGTTCATCGTCACCCTGCCCCCCAAGCGTACGGACGCAAACAACAACCTTGTACAGATACGCGTGGAAAAGGCCACGCGGGAAGGCTTTACCGGCAACAGGACGGAGGTGTTCGTGAGGCGGAGCAACAGCCTTCACCTCACCTTTGAGTGGATGCTCTGTAAAGAGACCGACCTGCCCTTGATCCGCAAGGTGCAGTTCACCCCCCAAACCAAGGAGGCTTAAATGGCCAAAAAACAACAGACAAAGGCAAAGGAAGAGGAGCTTGATCTGGCGGCGCTGGCAGACAAAAGCGCCCTGCCGTCCTGGGAGCTTGCAGGACTGATGCAGGCCGCAGGCTGGGCTCCCGGCAAACAGATTACCGAAACCGCGTTTAACGACGCATTGAAACGGTTCCGCAACCGCCCCCTGGGCGGTGGCCGAATCGTGTAAGGAGCGATTATGGGCGACGTATTGGAATTTTTGGTGGACGGGGCCAGCGGCCTTGCTCCCGGCGGGGTATCGGGCACGGCCATTGTGACCGGTGTCTGCTCCAAGGGCACCGTGGGCAAGGCCTACCTGCTCGGCAAGCACTCGGACCTCGAAGGTCTCCTGGGTGTCGGCCCCCTGGTGGACACCCTCAAGGACGTATTTGCAACAGGGGGCCAGGAGCCTGTGGTCATCGCCGTGCCTGTTGAAGGCCTCTCCGGCGGGTACATCGGCAGCGTGCGCCACACGGGCACAGGACCTTCCGCAACGGCAACAGGCTCTCCCGCAGGCAACCTGGACGCGGTGCTGAAGATCAAAACCGCCGGTTCCCTGGGCACGGCCACAAGCGAGCTCTCCCTGGACGGCGGCAAGACCTTCGCCCCGGCGGAAGCCACCCCGGCCAACGGCCAGGTCACCTTGGGGGACTCCGGGGCCACCCTGGTCCTTTCGGATGAAGAACAAAAAGAGGGCGACACCTACAGCGTCACCGTGCGCACCCCCATCGGCCCTGTGGAGAAAGTCGGCACAGGCCCGGACATCGATGTGGCCGGCACGGTAAAGGCAGCCGGTGAGCTGGTCCTGAAGATCGTCAAAGCCGGTGGCCGGAACCAGGGCACCTACCAGCTCTCCCTGGACGGCGGCGACTCCTGGGATGTTGAACGCACCCTCCCCGCCGACGGCCTGATTGCCGCCGGTTCCACGGGAGTAACCATCACGGTTCCCGCCTCGAACATGACCGTCGGCACGGTGTACACCTGCCGCCTGGCTCCCCCTGTGCCCAGCATCAGCGGGGTGATGGCGGCCCTTGAGAAACCCCTGGAACGTTATGACGTGGAGTTCGTCCTCATCGTGGGGCCCTCGGACAGCAGCGATTGGGCGGCAGCCGGTGCCAAGGCCGATGCCTTGTGGAACCTCCACCGCCCCACCTACTTCAAGATGGCCTATCGCCTGCCCCAGGACGGAGAAACCGTGGATGACTGGACCGCGGCCTGCAAGGCCGAGCTGGACAGCTACGCCCACCGGTTTGTTCAGGTGTGCGCGGCCTACGGCGAGGTGTCGGACCCCTCGGGCAAGCGCCTGATGCGCAACTGGGCCGGGCTCCAGGCAGGTCGGGTGCTCTCCATTCCGGTATGCCGGGCCACGGGCCGCGTCAAAGACGGCGGCATCTCCCAGGGGACCCTGGACGAGGACTTCAACGAAGCCCACCAGAAGATCCTGGAAAAGGCAGGCGCCCTGACGGCCAAGCGTTATGCGGGCCTCTCCTCCGCCTACTGGGGGGACTCCAGAACCCTGGCCGATCCCACCAGCGACTTCCAGTACGAAGAGGTGGTGCGAACCGTCTTCAAGGCGGTGCGGCTCTCCCGCATGGCAGCTCTCAAGAGCATGTACGACGAAGCCGGGGACCCCACCCTGGCGGACAACGGAGGCAGCGGCCTCAACTATCTGAAAGCCTGCATCGAAGGAGCCCACGGCACCATGATCGCAGCAAGACCCCAAGAGCTGGCCGCCTCCAAGGTGGAGATCCCCGCCGGCCAGGACATCGTTAACAACGGGGTTGCCGTTGAGTTTACCCTCATCGGCCTGCCCATTATCCGAGAGATCCGACTCTTTGCCCAGTACGTGTACGCGGGCAGCCGTCAGGATCCGAGACTGGAGGTGGCTTAATGCCCATCAACGGAAACACCTATGACTGGGAATCGGTAACCATTGATCTTAACGGCACGACGGCAATCGATATCGAAGAGATCAGCTACAACGACAGTCGGGAAATCGATCTCGTCTACGGCAAAGGCAGCATTTCAACGAAATACGGACGCAAGAACTACAGCGCCTCGGGATCCATGAGCCTTCTCAGGGAGGAGTTTCAACGCCTTCGCAAGAAGCTTGGCGGCAGCGTCTACAAGGGTGAACCCTTTCCCATCAGCGTGAGCTACGGCGACGAGGGCATGGACACCGTCACCGACACCCTGCCCAAGGTGAAAATCACCAAACAGGACACCAGCGCCAAGCAGGACGAGTCGGCCACCGGCAAGGTGAAACTCGACTTCAAGATCCTCGCCCCCATCAAGTGGGGCGGAGATGCAGCCCTTTAACCCCAACCGCCCCATGCCCTTGCATGGGGCGAACCGGTAACGATTCAGCCCATGTCTGCCTCCGGCAGCCCTGCCGGAGGCAGGCTGAGGCTTTACATCATCCAAGGAGAACAACGCATGACCACAGAAAACCCCAATACAACCGCACCCGAAGCATCCACCTCCTACGAAGGCTACACCCTTATGGAACACACCTTCAACGACCGGTTTGCCGGAAAAGAGGTGACCATCAGGCACCACTTCAAACGCCCCAACCGACCCCAGATCTCCCGCGCCCAGAAAGGGGCCGGCAAAGACGCCATGAAAGCCTTCGGCAACTTCGTATCCGAAATTGTGCACCCCGACGAAAAAGAGGCCCTGGCCGCCAACATCAAGACCTACCCCGGCCTGGCCGCCACCTTCGGCAACGCCATCATGGGGGCCGTGGGAGTAGGTGACCTGGGAAACTGATCCGGCGCGCCCGGGAAACCCTGGACCCCATGGACCAGTGGGAGGCCATGATCTCCCACTGGCTCGGCCAGGAGGCGGCGGAGGACCTGGAGACCTTCGCCTCCCAGGTGGCCCGGGCAGAATGGTTGGAGAAGAGACACCTTGAATCGTTGCAGCGCCTAATAGGAGGAGTCAGTTAGTGGAAGCGCTTAGCATTTTACAAGACATGGGAATGGCTGAATCCACCGTCAATTCCTTAAATGAAATAAAAAGTGCCTTCGATGAGGCGAAAAAGGCGGGCACGGAATTCGGAAACGGCTTCAAGGGTATCGCAAAAAAAATGATGCCCTTCGCCCTTGCAGCGAAGATGTTCCTTGCCGTCCTGTCTCCCACCATTTCGGTGGCAGCCGATTTCGAGGCCCAGATGTCGAGCCTGGGGGCCGTCTCAAGGGCCAGCGCCAGCGAAATGGCCCTGATGAAACAAAGCGCCCTGGATTTGGGGGCCAAAACGGGGTTTGCCGCCGGGGAAATCGTGACGGCCCAGGAGGAGCTCAGCAAAAGCGGGTTCGAACCCGACCAGATCGTCGGCTCCCTGCCGGATATCCTGAACCTGGCTACGGCGGCCCAGTGCGGCCTGAGCGCAGCGGTCTCGATGAGTTCCGCAGCCATGGATCGCTTCAACATAAAAGCCGAGGACTCGGGCAAGGTGGCCGATACCCTCGCATCGTTATCGGCCTCGGGCATGGACCTCGCAAAGCTCGGCACGGCTCTGGACAATGCCGGGACAGCGGTGGGCAAAACCGGGGTCAGCTTTGCCGAGTTTGCGGCCATCACCAACACCATGACCGGAGCCGGTATCAAGGCGGAAAGTGTGGGCAAAACAACCTCCACCATGTTCCAAAAGCTGACCGCGCCGACAGATGCCGCAGCAAAAGCCCTCAAAAAAATAGATTTTAGTCCCACAGCATCCGGCGGAGATCTTTTGGATATGCTGGGGGGCCTTGAGAAAGCACTTGCCGGCATGGAAGCGGCTGAAAAGGCCGCCACGCTGACAACCATCTTCGGTGAGGAAGCCCTTAAGCCTGTCAACACCCTGTTAAATGAGGGGATCGGCAGCCTCAAGGAATTTGGCAAAGCGGCGGACAACGACACAGGCCGTGCAGCGGAAATGGCCACGGCAAAACTTAACAACCTCAACGGGTCCCTCAAAATCCTGGGGGTAGCAACCACCAACTTTTCCATCGTGGTGGGCAGTGCCTTCACCCCGATTTTAAAAGTTTTAACGGACGCACTTATCACGGTGGTGGGCTGGTTAACGACCCTGGCATCCCACCCCATCGGACAAGCGGTCCTGCTGATGGCCGGCGGATTTTCCGCCGTCGCCATCGTCCTGGCGTACTTACCCGGGGTGCTGACCTTGGTTACGGCAGCGTTCGGCTTTTTCAACGCAACGCTTCTAACCAACCCCATCGGCCTGGTTGCCATGGGCATTATCGCGCTGGGGGCTGTGATCATTGCCTTCTGGGACAAGATTGCCGAATTTTTCAAGCCTTTGACACTGATTGTCCAGGGCGTCATCTCCGTTTTTAAAAGCTTATCAGGCACCATCGGCACCATTGAAGGCCAACTGGCAAAGGACGTGCAGGCGGCCGGATTGGTCGGCGTGATTACCACGATCTGTCGCGTGATCTATCGCATCAAGGTGGCCTGGGACACAGCCTGGGACGCCATGGTCACCACCATGGCAGGAATCGGGAGTATATTTACCCCCATCATCGATACCGTGACGGGTGCCTTCCGCCCCCTGTGGAAAATCATCAGCTACGTGACGAGCGCCCTTTTCGGTGCGGCAGAGTCCACAAGCGTTTCAAACTGGCAGACCTTCGGTGCCATCGTGGGCGTTGTGGTTGGCTCGGCCTTTCAGGTATTGGCCTGGGCCGTTCGTCTTGTTCTTAGCCCCTTTACGCTTTGCATCAAGGTGGTGGGCCATTTGTTCTCGGCATTTGTCTGGCTTGGGGAAGGCATTGGCAACGCTGCCGGTTGGATCGTGGAGCATGCAGCTTCCATCGGCAACGGCATCAAGTGGGCATTTCTCAACCTGACGCCTTTAGGATGGATCATCCAAGGCTTTAACGGCGTCAAGAATTTCCTGTCCAACATCAACCTGGCCGAAATCGGCGTGAAGATTATGCATTCCCTGGCATCGGGCATCAAACGTGCCGTCATGATGCCCTTTACCATCATCAAGGGAGGATTCAGCAAAATTCGCAACTGGTTCTCCTCTTCGGACGACAAAGAGGGGTCGCTGGCGAAGCTCACTGTTCCCGGCTCACAAATGGTGAATACCCTGTCCACAGGAGTCCGGGGCGCAACGTCGGTACTGGGGAAAGGGGCCGCTGGGGCGGCAGTCGGAGTTGGCCTTACCCTCGGCACAGCCATGGCCGATCCCGGGCAATACACGTCCGGCATCAGCTCCCTTCCGGCCGTTGCCACCCCATACGAACAGGCGGCTGAAGGTGCCAGCGGCCCGCAGCATGCCGCTGAAAGCGGTGAGGTGCGAAGCCAGGGTTCCAGGGTTGTTATTGAACATTTGCATGTGCAGCTCCCCGATGTGTCGGACGCGGACTCTTTTGTCCAGGCCCTGCAGACACTGGTGAGCTCTTACGGAGGACAGGACTGATGGATGGGTATTTGAAATTTTCAGATGGTGAGGTGTCGTTGGGTGGGGTGACTGTCCCCGGGATTTTGTCGAGTCTCTCCATAGGGGGCGAGGTGATCTTCGATGAACCCAAAGAGGAGGGCAAACCCGGCACCACCAAACTCCCCATGGGATGGGAAGACTCGGATTTTTCCCTGTCCCTGGTCCTGGTGAGCGACGAAAACGGCACCTGCTACGACAAACTGAAAAAGCTCGTAGCGGTCTTCAAAGGGACCAACAAAAAGAAAAACCCAAAGGTATTTACCATCGCCAACCACCACATCTCGGCATGGGGTATCGACCATGCCGTATTCAAACGCTTGCAATCCAGCGAGGACAACAAAACAGATACGATCAAGGCCACCTTGTCGTTTACCGAGCACAACCCGCCCATCCAAAACCAGGCCCAACCTCCGAAAGCCGGAGGGGCCTCTGGAAAGGCGGAGAACAAGACGCCCGGTACCACGGCCAAAGAGCCGGAACTGTCCCTTAAAATCAATGTTGGGAGGTAGCCATGGGAGTCATTGCAGGCATCCAATTGGACATCTTCCTTGGGGAAAAGCGGGTCACCCGCTGCCCGGAGTGCGTGGTGACCGCATCGCGGCGGTCCGTGCTGACCCAGGCCAGCATTGCAGTGCCCGACCCCATGGGCGAGGTGCATCAGGCCCTGGACAAAGGGCAGTCCCTTTCCGTTCGGTTCGGGTATCGGGGCCGGGACCCGGGGGTTTTCACCGGCACCGTCACCCGATGGGCGCCCTCCTTAACGGCCAGGGAGCATGTGGTGATCCATGCCGACGGCCCGGAGCGCGCCCTGCTGACCACGCATCTCACGGAATCGTGGTTTGAGGAACCGGCGAATGTCCTTGCCAGGCGCATACTTGCCGCCTCCGGGCTTCCGGTGGGGCATGTGGACCTGCCCGACACCCTCATTCCGCGCATGAGCGTCAGCGGCAGCCCTGTCCGGGGAGCGATCATGGGGGTGATGCACAGCTTGGAGAGCGGCTTTTCGCAGAACCTGAGCCGGTCTTACCTGCGGCTTGAAAACGGGGCCCTGGTCCTGTCCGGCGCCCCCAGGGAGGGGGCAGTCCCGATCATTGCCACGGCCGGGGGCATCATTCGCCACAAGGTACGCACCGAAGGGCCCAGCGAGGTGGAAACCTTCCTCACGCCCTGGATGCAGCCCGGCATGCAGTTTCAATTAAACGACACCCGGAAAGGGGTCCAGGGGCTGTTCATGGCCGACGCCGTGACACACGTTCTTCGTCCCCGCTCTGTGCGCACCTTTCTTTCCTACGGAGGATCGTATGACCGTTTCCAATGTTGATGATTTCTTTCGGCTTTTTCAAAAGGCGGTGGAGCTGGTGCGGCCAAACCTCCGCAAGTTCTATCGGGTGGTGCGCAAGGCCGAGGTGGTCCGAAGCTATCCCAGCGACGGGCAGTACTGGGCCGATGTGCAACCGCTCTTAAACGATGAAACCCCGGACCCCGACGAGCCGGTGATCCCCAAGGTGGAGATCCCGGTGCTTTGGGCGGTTACGCGGCGTGGTCTGCCCCCCTGCCCCGGGTACCCGCGATCTTTCATACTACGACGGAGACCCCAACTTTCCCCGCATCGGCAATTTCAGGTGGCAGGGCAACAAGGCCCCCCAATGCGACCTGGGGGCCTTCATCATCCAGCTGGAACCCGGGGTCTCCATCGAGATCGAAGCGGACAAGCGGATCGTGACCCTCACCTCGGCCAGCGTGGAGACAGAGGCCGGGGACAAATGGACGGTCAAGGCGGGGAGCGAGGCCACCGTGGATGCCCCGCTCATCAAGCTCAATCAGGGTACGGGCGTGGTGACAGGAGCCTGTATCTGCCACTTTACGGGCCTTCCCCACGGGGATGTGTCCTCAACGGTTTTTGCCGGGAAATAAGGAGAACAACAAGATGAGTCTGAGCAACAGCGCACTCAAAGGGTTGATCGTCGGTGAGATGACCGCCCAGGGAATCGAGGTAGCAGGCGACCATGCCTGGGCCGAAAAACTGGCGACGGCCGTGGCAAACGCCGTGGTGGCCCACATCACGTCAAGTGCCCAGGTCACGGTAAGCGGCGGGTCCAGTGCCGGCACATACAAGGTGGCATAATGGAACATATCTTCGGACAAGACATCAAGCTGGACGGCCAGGGCCATGCCCTCATCGCCGCAAACGGTGAACTCGTGCTCACCGAGGACGTAGACACCGGCCTTCAGGATATCCGAGAGGCCCTGAAAACCCCTGTGGGAACCCTCTTCTACGATGAGACCTACGGTGGCCGGATCTACCACTGGATCAAGGACGAAAACACGGAAACCCATCGCATGGGCTTCACCGCGGAAGTGAGGCGCATCTTAAGAAACGACCCCAGGGTGGAGGCCGGAAGCGAAACCTGCCGTATCCGCTCCTGGAACGAAAAAGGCATCGAAGCCGAAGCCAGCTGGCAATGGATCGGCCAGTCCCACATGAACAATCTGGTGATCGGAATCGATCCCGCAACCATGGAGGTAGTGATCAAAGATGGCTGTTCCCATTCCACGAGTTTCTAAAACATTCAAACCATGCTGCCATGCTCGGCAGGGTATCTGACGTACACGACGAATACATCGCCAAGGGGTGGCTTCCCCGGGAGATGAACCTCAACAAAGGCGTGGTGAGAGGCATCCTGGAGGTAATGAGCTGGAGCCTGCACCAGGTGTACCTGCTCCTTGCCGATCAGGTGCGGCTGGGGATTCCCGGAGAGTCCCACGGCACGTGGCTGGATCTCCACGCCGACCAGGTTGAGGCCCCCCGCCAGGCCATGGGCAAGGCAAAGGGCATGGTGCACTTCACCAGGGAGGCAAGCAGCGGCAACGTCTCCATTGCCAAAGGACGCATCGTCAGGACCCAGCCCGACGGCACGGGCAAGGTCCACCGGTTCGTGACCACCGAAGATGCCGTCATGCAAAACGGAGACAACGAGGTGGCCGTGCCCGTGGAGTCCGAAGATTACGGGGCCTCTGCAAACGTCACCCCCGGCCAGATCTCCGTCATCGTCACCCCCGTTCCCGGGGTGGATGCCGTCACCAACCGGTCCGGCTGGCTGCTCACCGAAGGGGTGGACACCGAGTCCGACACCAGCCTCAAAGAGCGCTACAGGCTCCAGTGGAAAGGCAACGACGGCTACTCCTCCAACGCCTACAAAAGGTGGGCAACATCTGTTCCCGGCGTTCTGGACGTGGCCGTTAACGACCAGCACCCCAGGGGCCAGGGCACGGTGGATATCGTCATCCGGGGCATGGCCGGAATGCCCACCGACGAGCTCCTTGACAAGGTGCGGGAGGCCATCGCCCCCAACGCCCATCAGAACGACGACTGGCAGGTCCTGGCCCCCAGCCCCGTGCATGTGGCCATCTCCCTTGTTCTCCACCTGAAGCCCGAGGCCGTGTGGGAAGAGATCCGGCCCAAGGCGGAATCAGCCGTCCGCACCCTCTTTGCCAAGCCGGACGAAAGCGCCCAGGAGGACTATATGTTCGGCGTGGGCGAAGACATGACCCAGGACCGCGTTGTGGGGGCCATCATGAACGTCTCACCCCACATCAAAGAGGTGGAGTGGCTCGCCCCCACCGCAAACATCACCGTGGGCCAGAACGGCCTGGCCATCCTCACCGGCCTGGCCCTGGCCCATGTAACGGAACCGGAGGCATAGATGGCCCTTTTCTGGAAGTACATACGCAACCAGCTCCGCTTCCGCCCCGCCCTTGCAGGCGGCCCGGTGGCCGTCATCCTCAAGGGCATGGCAAAAGCCTTTGACGATGCGTGCGCCGACATCGTGTGGGCCCGGGACCAGATGAACCCCAAAACCTGCGATGACGAGCTTGTGCCCGCCTTTGCACAATCCAGGGGCATCCGAAAGCACCCCGCCGAAACCTTTGACCAGTACCGGACCCGGGTGGTTGACGCCTGGGCCTGGCATCGCATGGCAGGCCGGCACCGCGGCGTGGAACGCATCCTGGACCACTATGGCCACGAAGGGTGCACCCTCTCTTCCATGAAACCCGTGGACAGCACCAGGTGGGCCGAATTTGAGGTGTCGGTTCCTGCAAATGCCCCCATGGACAGGAAAAAATACGACGCCATCCGAGACGTCATCAACGGGGCCAAGGCCGCCACGGCCAAACTCGCCCGCGTGAGCACCAGGACACAGACACCGGCCCAAATATTTGCGGCAGCCGGCCTTCGCGTCAAAACACATATCAGACTGTAAGGAGAAGACCATGTTGAGATGGACCCCTGCCGGGCTTCAGGCCATTCAAGAGGCTGAATCATCCGGAACCAAAATCAAAGCCACCCACATCGCCATCGGGGACGGCGGCGGCCAGACGCCCGACCATTCGGGCAGCACCATGCTGGTAAACGAGCTCTACCGCCAGCCCATTGACACCATTGACATGGTGGATGCCCCGGACGTCCCTTCGGGCAAAGTCGTGGAGTTCGGCGTCAGCATCCCCGAGACAAAGCCCGAAACCGGCAGCTGGATGATCCGCGAAGTGGCCATTCTGGCGGGCGACACCGTCATCGGCATCGGCCAACACCCGGATCTGGAAAAGGTGGGCAAGGACTCCCCCAAGGGCACCATGACCCACACCATCACCGCACCCATGGTCGTGAGCAACGAGGCGGTTATTTCCCTTGCCATTGCCCCTTCCGTGCATGCCACCATGGGAGCCCTTTCCGACCACAACCAAGACAGCCAGGCGCATCAGGACATCCGGGAAGCCTGCACAACGGCCATCTCCGAGCATAACCGGAATGATGGAGCCCATGTGGATATCCGCCAGGCTCACCAAATGACTGTGGACGAGATCGCTGTGCAGAAAGAGGCGCTGGAGACGCTTGAAAAGAAAGTGGTCAATACGGGGGTCAGGCAGGCTGTTTTGTCTTACGGCGAGGGTATTTCGGTTGAGGCGACCGAGGTGAAGGGGATGGATTCGGTTGATTATAAGGGCAACGATCAGGCTAATTTACAAGTTGACTTGGGAATGCCCTTCGCTGGTGGAGAAAATGGCGGAATGGTTATGCCATGCTGCCCAACCACCCGTGGGGATAGATACGTAATCGATTCTATTCGGGGGGCCTCTCATTTTCTCGCAACAGTAAGCTCTGTGACCGATGATGAATCTGAAAACGTTGTGTCTGCTTTTACGGATACCGGCTATATTGCGGGTTCAAACACGTACACAAACTCTACCGCAGGTAACAACGTCCTCGCCTTTCAAACGACTAATATCGTTTCGCCTGAGACGACAGCAAGAAGTCTTACGTTTGACTGTAAAGATAACTACGGAAAAAACGTACTTGGTTTACGTTCCGTAGAGTTTTTAGATATCAATGGAAATATTTTACCTCTAACAACATCAGACTTTGTGGCCTATGCGAGCAGTGCTAAGAACACTGAGAATCCAAGTGCGGCATTCGACACTTCAACCTCAAAAACAGGTAGTGCTAATGGTGGTTGGGTATCAACTATAGGTAAAACCAAGAATCAGCGTTTAACTATCGTTTTTAACACCCCACGAACATTTTTTGGAATACGAATTAACAATTATCATTCCGATGGTAGCTCCTTGGACGGAGGAGTTAAAGGTATAAAGGTCCAATACACCTCCGAGGTCCTAACGAAGGTTCAAGGGGAAACTTATGATGATTTGACGGGTAACTTAAGGCAGTACCTTGAGACTCAGCTTTACCAGCACTCTGCATCGAATGTCGTAGATAACCAAGATTACAAAACACAGACATGGCATATTAATCCTGCGACCGGATTCGCCATGTGCCAATATCGAGGAAAAGGCGGTGTACCCAGAACACTGATGCATCCCATGGGCAAAAAATTGGTTATGGGTTGGTTCAAACAAATAAACGCTACAGGCCAGTGGTGGGTTCAGTCTGATAAACTCGCCGGAACACAGTATTTGATCCTTAATGATACTAGCCAGATCAGTCACAGCAGTTCGGCTTTTAACAATAAGCTCGCTACCCAAACAGAAATTTTTCTTGGCGATAACCCCCAGATAAATGGAAATAATGGAGATTATATTTTCTACGGCTGGTTTGGAGATGATCTCAGTGATATTCACCCCGGTATGACTGGAGTACGTGGGTCAACGGCATGCGTATTGCTCAAGGGGGGGCAGAGCTTTGACTGCGGCATAGAAAACCCCCAATCCTTTTTGTTCAAGCACACAAACGGAGGTGGCAACTGGTATTCGCAAAGCGTTAGCCGTGGTTGGGATAAATTTACACTACTGCAGAGCTCGAATGCCGAAGATACATATACGTCCTCTGCACAACCTACTGTAACGGATTCTATAATTGGTCTGCCGGAGGCTTGGGGGGATACATCGGAATATCTTGTTATGGTTTTCGGAAAAACAGGGGGACTCCCAACTGGAAAGTCTTTACAGATTAAAGCTACAGAGAAAGACCCATTTGTAGCAACAGTTTCTGATGGGTTCGATGCTGACTATGGCAACAAAGACACCATAATCGGCAAGACTGCAAACGTTGTCTACCCGCAGTCAGAACCGGACGGCGAGTACGATATTGTTCTGCTCCGTGATGGCTCACTGGACCTGACCGCCAGGGAGAGCTTTGTAACGGATGTTGAGAATTGGAAAAACGACAAGCTCCTGCTCGGCGGCTGCACGATCACAGATGGTCTAATCGTTGATCTGGAACTTACCCCAGTCGGTGATGAGTATGAGACGCCGTGGTTCCCTGTAAGCGCTAATTCAAAGTACCGTTTACCGAACCTGTTTAAAACAGGCAATATATCTGTAGAAATATTTTGGAAAAGAAATTTGGAGGATATCTATAAAAGAAGGCTTCACAGGGACAGATTTTTGTCGTCTAACAACTCTGTGGGTGCAGAAGCCACGATTATGCCGGATGTAATCGAGATTGACTCATTCTCTTACACCGAATTGACAGGCTTTACAGACGGCTATTACAAACTCCGAGTCAAGCGAGGCTACTGATATGGAAACACTCAATATTCAAAATACATGGTTCAATAAGGCCACCGGTTCAAAAGTCGTCAATTTCATCAAAGGCGCGAAGATGCCCGACAACTGTCAGGAAACACCTCCTGATCCCCCCAAACTTTCCGATCCCAGCGACATCCCTCTCTGGGATGTGGACAACATGGTGGAAGAGTCTCCGACCCTGGCAAAATATTTTTTGAAATCCCAGGGAATTGAATAGCAGGACAGGTGACAATAGCCCCAACCGGAAAAACCAGGCCAACAATACAGGCTGCCAACTAAGGTTAATCGGAGTCGTACAGCCCATTTTCCGTAAATAACGACAGACACCACCTTGCAAGGGCTCAGCCCTCCATTGCCCGAGCATCGCACGCAAACCAACCCCTTTGTGCGGTGACTCGGAATATTTCCTTCTCCCAGCAAACTACCAAAATGAGATAGTTTTTTATGCGGCGTTTAAGGCATAACAGAACCATGCGCCATAACATCGTGTCCGCCACAAAAAAAGGCCAAATGTTGCGCGGTTTGAACCGAGGAACCAGGTTTAAGGGTCAGGCGGCGCACCAGCGCTGACCCTCAGTCCGTTTCACAATTCCAGGCCGAACCGCATTGAGATCCATACAGGCGAGGCAGTGGATCAACGTGTTTCCTGCTCGACGAGCCCACCCTTGAAGCGCTTACCCCACAGGACCCCTTTTCGATTTCCTGAGAAAAAAGCATTGCAAAATCACACAGTATCTGATTTGTTAGGATTTCCTAAAATTTAAAGGCAAGACAATAAATATATGATTTATCAAAAAAATATCTCATAACCGTGACGCAAGCACTACAATAACCAAAGGAAGCCCATGAAACCGTCCCACATTGCAACAGCCATCTCAACCCTCATTCAGATTCGTCAACCCACGTTTTTGTGGGGGCCTCCCGGCATCGGTAAAAGCCAGGTGGTCAGGCAGACGGCTGACGCCATGGGACTGGAACTCATCGATATCCGGGCCATCCTTCTGGATCCGGTGGACTTGCGGGGCATTCCCCGCATCGGGGATGACGGCACGTCCACGTGGTGCGCGCCGTCCTTTCTGCCCCGTTCGGGAACCGGCGTTCTTTTTCTGGATGAGCTTAACGCGGCCCCTCCCCTGGTCCAGGCGGCATGTTACCAACTTATCCTGGACCGGCGGCTCGGGGAGTACACCCTGCCGGAGGGCTGGGCCATCATCGCTGCCGGGAACCGGGAGCAGGACCGGGCGGTGACCCACCGCATGCCGTCTGCTCTGGCCAACCGGTTTGTGCATATCGATTTCAGCGTGGACCATGGGGAGTGGCTCACCTGGGCTGAAGCACACGACATCGCCCCGGAGGTGACCTCCTTTATCCGGTTTCGTCCCAAGCTTCTCCACGATTTTGACCCGGAGCGGGCAGACAAGGCCTTTCCGTCTCCCAGGTCCTGGACGTTCTTGCCTCATGGGCGGGAGAATGGAAAAGAGCATGCTAAGCGAGCTGGTGGCAGGCACGGTGGGCAAAGGCGCCGCTGCCGAGTTTTGCGGGTATGTCACCATCCGGCACCAGCTCCCGGACCCTGAGAGCATTTTATCCGCCCCCAACCTTGTGGATATCCCCACAGACCCAGCGGTCCTGTTTGCCCTGTGCGAAATGCTTGCTCTGTCGGCAGATTCCGGCACCATGGATGCCTTGCTGACCTTTGCCTCCCGGTTGCCCGATGAATTCAGCGTTCTGCTCATCCGAGAGGCGGCCCGCGCAAACAATCGAATCGTTGAAACCGATGGGTTTGCCCGGTGGGCGGAAGAGCATGCAGAGGTTCTTATGTAAGACCTGTAACTCTCTGAAAGAAAACGACCCGCCGGAGGCTGCCAAGTTAACGATGCCTCCGGCGGCCCTGCCGGTTGTCAAATCTTTACCCATATTATGCGTTGGGTTTGACAAGCAGGTTTGGGGTGGTTTTATGACTATCTTCGCGGATGTTTTTCACCGAGGAACGAGGGGGAAAGCATTCGCAACCTGGGGTTCAGGGGATCATCCCCTGGCCGCCGGAGGCTGTTTCCCCACCCCAATTTACCCATAGAAGGCAAGCTGAATATGACACTACTTTTTAGCCACCGCCTGGCGAAAAAATAACGACATCAACCACGAACCCACCGATCAAAGACACCATGGCGTATTCCTAAAAATCTGGAGGGCCGTGACTCCCTGGGCCGACCTCAATCACCCGTTTTTGCTTCCCGCCTTGTTAGGTCAGGGAAAACGTCGCGGCGAGCGCCGCCGATGGCAAGGTGTTTGGCTACAACCCCCTGTATGTCCGGGCCCTTTCGCCGGACAAGCTGGAGGGGCTTACCGCCCATACGGTGATGCACCCGGCCTGCGGGCACCACACCCGTCGGCAGAACCGGGACCACGACCTCTGGAACAGGGCCTGTGATTATGCAGTCAACGGCATCCTGCTGGAGTCCGGATTCACCCTTCCCGACGGTTTTTTGCTGAACGATGCCTATGACGGAAAAAGTGCGGAGGCCGTCTACACCATTCTTGAGCGCGGCCTGGATGATTCGGAACAAAGCGAAGAGGAATCAGATCCGGAGGCAGGAGATAACTCGGCGGCCTCCGGAGATGACACATCCGAGCTTGAGGCATCGGCCCTCCCCGGAGGCCAGGAGGAATCAGAGGAAGAGTCGCAGGAGGCTTCTCCCTCGGGCGATCCCGGTAAATCAGGGGAAGTCCGGGACACCCCTGCGGGAGGAGAAACAGATCCGGACCTTGAAACAGACTGGAATGAGGCCCTTACCCAGGCCTTTGTCAATGCCCGGGGCATGGGCAAGCTGCCTGCCGGAGTGGAGCGGTTCATCCATCGCCGGATCAACCCGAAACTCAACTGGAGAGAGATGCTGGCACGATTCATCGAGCAGTCCGCGCGCTCGGATTACTCCTGGGTCTCCCCCAACAGGCGGTATATTCACCAGGAGCTCTACCTGCCCTCGCTCCAGAACCAGGAGCTGAGCACCATCGTCGTTGCCGTGGATACCTCCGGCAGCATCGAACCGGCTGAGCTGGCCCAGTTCAGCGCTGAGGTATCCGACATCATGGAGCGCTACCCGGCCACCCTCCATGTGATTTACTGTGATGCAAAGGTTTCAGGGTACGACGTCTTCAGCCGCAGCGACCTGCCCGTGGCCCTTCGCCCCAAAGGAGGCGGTGGCACGGATTTTCGTCCGGTCTTTGAGCTGGTCGCCAAAAACGGGCTCATGCCGTCGTGCCTGATCTACCTCACCGACCTTGAGTGCCTCTCCTACCCAACCCAGCCGCCGCCCTATCCGGTGCTGTGGGTCAAAACCGGCAACAGCGACAACCGGGCGCCCTTCGGCGACGTTATCCAGTTGTAAATGAGACTGAATCCAAAAGGAAAAAACCGTGCGTATTCAATGGAGCATCGATAAAAAAAGGGGCAATTCCAGGCCCACCCTGACGTACACCATCACCCTGGAACCCTTTGAAAAAGAGCTGGCCGTCAATGCCCTGACCGTCAAGAGCCTCATACCCCGCATCCCCCATGCACGTCGCCCTTTCTGCCTGCCCGGGGAAGATGAACGGACCGGGGCATGGGTACCGGAGCGGTATCACTACCTCTGCATCCCAAGCGCGCCCTACCTGAAGGACAATGAGATCAAAAACGTCATCCGCCTGCCCTTTCGCGAGGAGGGGGAGTACCCTGAAGTTGAAGACTCCTTTGAGATGTTGAGGCATGCCTATGAAGAGATCGTCAAACAGGCATACGGCCATGGCCCGATATCCCGGCAGGGTGACATGGAGATGACCCCGGAGACCAAACGAACCATCGCCGCAAAAATAGCCCGTACAAAGCTCCTCAATCTCTACGGCACCGATCGCATGAGCGCATGATAGCGGCTTTGGAATGGCGCTGCTTCCGATTGAAGGGTTCTGCCGTTTCAGCTACACCTTAAACCGCCCGACGATTCCGTTTACCCGGGCGGCCATCTCCCGAAGCTGTTCCGCATGGGAACTCAGCTGAGCGCTTGATCCGGCAATGTCCCCTGCTTCCTGATTGATCTGAGAGATATCCTCGGTCAGGGCCTTGGACACGGAGAAGCTCTGGGTTACGTTCTCGTTGATGTCTGAAATCCCCCGGGAGACAAACGAGATATTGTTGGCAATATCTTTTGTGGCCGTGGACTGCTCGTTTACGGACGAGGTGATGGTGGCCACAATGGCATTGACCCGCTCGATAATCCCGGCGATCTGATCGATCTCCCCTGCGGTTTCCGAGGTGGTGCCCTGGACGGTTTCGATCTGCCCCTTGATGCCTTCGGTGGCCTCGGCCGTCTGGGCGGCGAGTTCCTTGATCTCGTTGGCCACCACGGCAAACCCTTTTCCGGCGTCTCCGGCCCGAGCCGCTTCGATGGTGGCGTTGAGGGCAAGCAGGTTGATCTGCTCGGAGATGGCCGAGATGGTTTCGGTGACCTGGCCGATCTCTTCGGCGGCATGGCGCAACGCCACCATCTTGCCGGCGGCCTCTTTGGACTGTGACACCGCCTCATCGGAAATCCCCCGGGCCTTGGCCGTGTTGTCCACGATCTCGTGGATGGTCACGCTCATCTCTTCGGCGGCCGATGCCACCATGGTGCTGTTGGATGACGACTCCTCAATGGCTGCGACAATATTGGCCAGGTTCTCACTCATGCCCGTCGCTGCCCCCGACAGGGCCTCGGCGCGATCCGCCGTATTTTCCGCCCCTGTCGAGAGCCTACCGGAAATATCGATCAAGGTATCCGAGGAGCCGTCGACCTTGGTGCTTGTGGCCCCGATATCCTTGATAATGGCCTGCAATTTTTCCATGAACAGGTTGAACCACCTGGCCATCTCCCCCACTTCGTCCCTGGTGTCCACCACCAGGCGCATGGTCAGATCCCCCTCCCCTTCGGCAATGTCCCTGAGCCCCGCCACAACCTGCTTGACGGGCTTTGAGATGGACCTGGAGATCAGGAAAATCACCAGCCCCACAAGGGCAATGGTGGCCAGGGTCAACCCGAGCAGCAAATTCCGCAAGGTATAGACTTTGGAGTGCAGCTCCTGCTCATCGATGACCGTCACAATGGACCACCCCGTGGTCGGCACCTTGGAAAAAAACGCTATTTTGCTCTCTCCGCTGTCCGAAAACTCGTAAATACCGGTGCGGTTGCCCTTCATGTATTCATCAAGCCCCCCAAGACGGCCGCCGCTTATCTCGCCAAGTTTCTCCTTCATGACAACGGAGGCGTCCGGATGCACGATGATGGTTCCGTCCTGGGCCAGGACGATGCCGTAGCTTTTGCCTGTCAAGCCCAGGGCGTCGATGGTCTCGGAGACAAAGTTCAACTGGATGCCGGCCCCCACCAGACCCTGGGGCGTTCCCCGGTCATCGGCAATGGGGGCAACCATGAAAATCGTGGCCTTGCCCGTGGTTTTGGAGATCAGGGGCGGGGTGACAAAGGAGGGCCCACCTGCCATCAGGTCCTTGAAATACCCCCGGCTGGAAATGTTGCCCACAAAGCTGCTCAGGGACTGGTCGTTTTTATCCTGCTGAATGGTATGGTAAACGCCCTGGCTGTTGGCGGAGTAGATATCCGAATAGTCGTTGGGGTAGGCCTTTTTCAAATAGAGATACCGGTTGCGGTTCAAGGCATCGATCTCATCAAATCCCGTGTTGATGTTTTTCGCCTGGGGTGTCTGGGCGATGGACTCGGTTTCGATGAGGTGTGTCTTGATCCATACGTCCACCACCGTGGCTTTCTCCTGCACGGTTTTCAGGATATTGTCGGACAAGTCCCCCCGTATCAGGTTGCTCATATAGACATACGTCGTCCCCCCAAAGACGAAAAGGCACAACAAAACGATGGGAATAACGGCAAAGCTGATCTTTTTGTTCAGTGTTGCATTGATCATGGCAGGTCTACCTTTCATCCGGTCTCAGAGTCTCGTGTTTCCCCCGGGCAACTGTTCCCTCACGAGTCAAATCAGGTCAGCAAAATAATAACTCACCTTAAATATTTCCAAAGACTGTGCCATGCCGTATTGTTTTCTTAAGTAAAGAAAGAGTGTTTCCTATATCACCATTAAAAACAGCCCCGTCGAAGACAGAGCCCCCTTTCACACCAGCCTCACCCATCAAAAGAACAGCCATGGCATGCCCACCGCTCCGGATGCGCCACGGCATCGCAATGCAGGGCGATTTCACATCAATAGTCTTTAATGCCTACCCGTTATGGTTATGATGCAAAACAGAATCAGGATGCACGGAAGCATCACGCTACATGCAGAGCCCACCGTGTCAAAAAACAGCCCCTATCCCGGATATTTCATGAGAAAACGGTCATGAGAAGCCAACAAACTGTCATCTTTGTTGGTTACTGGGAAAAATTTTGATATTTCATAAATGCAACATGTGATTTACCGTCTATGGCTCGTTTTTCGTCCCCTTCGGGCAAGCCGACCCCACCCATCTTCTGTGTTATCAGAGCGTTGAAGGAGAGAACGACGCCTACAGCCCTGATGCCTTGACGATGGGCGCACTCGACTCGTGATATATCCGGGCTATGCCAAACCCATTTACTCATATATGCTCTGGCCCGGGCCTTTTCGCTTTACGGGGCCATGCACATCAAAATGGCCAACACCCCATCGGGACAAACAAAAACCCTCTGTGCGGGCCCCTCCCCGGCAGCTCTCTCCTCTCTCATATGCAGGACACACAAAGGAAAAATCAGTGAAGATTCTAAAATTGACCGTGTCACTTTTGATTATTGGGATTCTATCGGGATGCATCGGTGCAAGGCATCATGAGCCTGTTTCCCGAAACGCATTGGAAAATAAAACCGACGTGACATCTTTGACAAAGACAATCGCTGACATCGAGCAGGCCCTTGGCAGCCCCGTGGGCGTCTCGATCTATGATGTCCAAGCCAAAAAATCATGGAGCCATCATGGGGATCGGCGTTTTCCCCTCATGAGCACATTCAAAACCCTGGCCTGCGCCAAAACATTTCGTGATATCGAAGCCGGGGCGCTCTCCTTCGACGATTCAGTCGTCATAGAAAAAACAGCCCTTGTTACCTGGTCGCCCGTCACCAGCCGATACGTCGGGCAGGCCTTTTCACTGAAACAGGCCTGTGAAGCCATGATGACCATGAGCGACAACACGGCAGCCAATATTATCCTGACCCACACCGGAGGCCCAGAAGCGTTGACCTCCTTTGCGCGGTCCATAGGCGATACCGTCACGCGCCTGGACCGCATGGAGCCAGACCTGAACGAAGCCCGCAAAGGAGACCTCAGGGATACCACCACCCCCGACGCCATGGCGGGTAACCTCAGGGCCCTGCTCCTTGGAAACGAGCTGTCAGACGCATCCAAGGCCCTGCTGACAAATTGGATGAGGGGAAACAAGGTCTCAGGAAGCCTGCTTCGCTCGGTCCTGCCCAAGAGCTGGGACATTGCCGACCGGTCCGGGTCAGGCGGCCATGGGTCCAGAGGTATTGCCGCCGTTGTCTGGCCCGCACCGGAGGAACCACTTGTGGTCTGTATCTACCTAACCCAGACCACGGCCTCCTTTGAGGAGCTAAACAAAGCCATTGCGTCCATCGGCCGGGCCATTTTCGCCCTTTACCAATAGATCAAATCCCCTTGAGGAATCACCCGGTGAAGAACTATTTTGAAAGCCCCTTTGTGGGGAAACAACTGAAAGACCAGGTAACAAACCCCAATATCATTGTCGGAGACCACAGCTACTACTCCGGCTACTATCACCACCACAGCTTTGACGACTGTGCCCGGTACCTGATCCCGGACCGGGACGACGTCGACAAGCTGATCATCGGCCGCTACTGCTCCATCGGATCAGGGGCTGTGTTCATGATGGCCGGAAACCAGGGGCATCGAAACGACTGGGTAAGCACGTTTCCGTTCTATTACCAGGACAACCCGGCCTTCTCCGGGGCAGTCGACGGCTTCGAAAGGTCCGGAGATACAGTGATCGGCAATGATGTGTGGATTGGCACCGAAGCCATGATCATGGCGGGTGTGAAGGTGGGGGACGGCGCCATCATCGCAAGCCGGGCCGTTGTCACCAGAGATGTCGAGCCTTACTCGGTTGTGGGGTCAAATCCGGCAAGGCATATCCGGTATCGGTTCACGACAGACCAAATCGACATGTTGCTGGAAATGAGATGGTGGGACTGGAGCGACGCCCAGGTCAACGCCGCCATGGGCTTGCTGTGCTCCTCGGATATAGCAGGCCTGCACGCCCACTGGGAAACCTCCATAGGCAAATAACCGGGCCGCCGTCGGGCAAGAGCCGCCCATGCGGCCCAACAGCCTTGCCTTCAACGAATCGCCCGTGATACTATGAGCAATATTATTCGTTTACATTCAACACGATACAACCTTCTCCGTAAAAAATCAGCATTTCGTCCACCAGGGCCCGCCCCGGTTTTCCGGCAGCCACGGGTTACCGGCCTCACCCATGCCCGTGGAGCCACCATCCCAACGAAACGCTGGCAACACCTTTCACTTGCCTGATCCGCAACGACCCGCCAATGCCGAACAGAAGAGGGATTATGCAACGACTTTGCTTCGTCCTCACCATCTTCCTGCTTGCGGGCTGCACCGAGCCTCCCCCTCTAAGCCGCCTGAACGCAGATACCCGGGCTGCCTTAGATGGGGTGCTCCAGGAAGCGGTGAAAAGCAACGGCGTTCCCGGTGTGGTTGCCATGGTGGTCGATGCGGAGCACATCCTTTACACCGGCACCGCAGGAGTCATGGATGCCCAAGGTAAAAAAAAGATGCGGGACGATGCCATTTTCCGCATCTTTTCCATGACAAAACCCGTCACATCCCTGGGGATCATGATTCTCGCCGAGGAGGGGCGCCTCTCCCTTGACGACCCGGCATCTGACTACCTGCCGGAAATGTCGGAATTAGAAGTTCTCACGGGAATCGATGATAAAAATGAAACCATCATGACCCGTCCCGCCTCACGCGACATAACCATCCGGGACCTTTTGTGCCATACGTCAGGAATCGGGTACATCTTCTGCAGCCCCGAGCTGCTTCGCATCTCTCAGCTTACATCGGCCCCTGCACACGAGTACCCTACGCTCCACGACCCGGGAGCCCGATGGACGTACGGCATGGGGCCCATCTACCTGGGCTGGATCATCGAAAGGGTTTCCGGGCAATCCCTTTCCGCGTTCATCGATACCCGTATTACCGGCCCCCTGGACATGGACGACACCGCCTTTAAGCTGCCCTCAAGAAAACACGACAGACTGGTGGCAACCTACCAGCGAACCGCCGAAGGACTGGAAGGGCAAGCCCGACCCAAAGACTACAAACCCATCAAGCAAGGGGACAGCGGCCTTCTCTCCACCGCCCGCGACTACGGACGATTCATCCAGATGATCCTCGGGCAGGGGAAACTGGGTAAGACCCGAATCGTAACGCCCGCCTCCGTTGCTGAGATGTCTCGCAACCAGCTGAACGGTTTCACCATTGAGGAGCAACCCGCAGCCCTTCCGGGCATGACACGTCCGTTTCCAGCAAGGGCGGGACGGGACGGATTCGGCCTGGGATTTCAGGTACTGAAAGGCAAAAGCAAGGACGGGCGTTCTCCAGGCTCCCTGAGCTGGTCCGGAATCCAGAACACACACTTCTGGATCGATCCGTCACACCAGATAGGAGTCGTTCTGCTATGCCAGCTGCTCCCCCACTACGATGAAAACGTCATGGCCCTGGTGACAGATTTTGAACGGGTGCTCTACAAAAATCTTCCTCGATAGAAAAGGATTCCTCACCCAGGCGTCAGCCAACAAACAGCATGGGAGATCCAAATGAACCCTGGTCAATTTGAAACCCTTCCAATCCATTGGTTCTATGTCGGCACCGCGATACTCATGATCCTGTGTTACGAACTCGGCTGCCAGATCGGTATGCGCCTGCAAAGCCGCCAGGAGGAGGACACCCAGACCTCCCTGGGGACCCTGGTGGGAGGCTTGCTCGGGATGCTTGCTTTTGTTCTGGCCTTCACGTTTTCCATGGCCCTGTCCCAGCACGACCACCGAAAACAAAACGTTCTGGAAGAAGCCAACGCCATCGGCACAGCCTACCTGCGAACCGACCTCATTGATACGCGACATGGCATGGAAGTAAAACGGCTCCTGAAAAACTATGTCGAGATTCGGTTAAAGGCCGCCTTAAGCGGCAAAGACATCGACATTGCGGTGAAAAAATCCGTGGTAATCCATGACCTCTTGTGGGAACAGGTCGCAGAGGCAGCCCTGGAAGCCCCCACCACAAATACCTCACTGATGGTTCAGGCCACCAACGAGGTCATCGACATGCACGAAAAACGGATAACGGTTGCCCTTCACAACCGTATTCCACGAAGTGTCTGGGTTGCCCTTGCCGCCATCACGGCCCTGACCATGCTGACCCTGGGGACCCAGATCGGGCTGACCGGCAAGCGGCGCATTATCACGGTGGTCCCCCTGCCCCTTGCCTTTGCCGTGCTTATCACACTCGTTGTGGACCTCAACCGGCCCCAGTCCGGCCTCATCACCGTCGGCCAGCAGTCGATGATCAACCTGCAACAAACCATGGGACACGAATAGCCCGGATATTTCATGAGAAAATGACAAGGCCCTATCAATAAAATGTCACACTTCGGGCGAGCCTAATGCACCCATTTTATGCGTCATCAGAGCGTTAAGACAAAATACTACATCTGTATATCTGATGACTTGAATATGGGCGCACTGGGCTCGTGAAATGTTCGGGTTAGTGTGCCTTGGCCTCAATACAGATAGGGGGAACTCCCGGAGTGACCCCAGCCAGGGTCTCCAGAGCCTGGGCCAAAATATCACGGTTCTCTTCGGGGTATCTCAGCTCATAATTGTTCAGCTTTTCCACAGCCTCTGAAAAGATCTTTTTTGCGGTATCCGTTAACAAAAACTTGGTAATAGACCCTCCGGCCTCTTCATATGCTTCGTCAAGGCGGTCGCAAAATTCGGATTCACTCTTATCCGAGATCACCTTTCGCGGATACGGCTCAAACCCATTCTCGTTCCATTTCTTGCTGTCCAGGGCCAATCGTTCCAGGGCGCCCCCAAACCCGGGGTCGGTCTGGCCGTAGACGGTCCTGTGGACACTTGTCAGGATCATCATCCCGCTGCACTGGGCACAGGGTTCCAGTGTGGTGTAGACCGTAAACCCCTTCAGGGAATACCCACCGGCTTCGTTCAAATACCCCATCATCAGGCGAACCTCCCCATGCTGCGTCCCATTGGAAAGGATGCTGTTGCAGTTTCTTGCCCAGCGCACGATCTTGCCTTCCGGATTCACGAGGACTGATCCGATATTGTGTCCCCGTTTCTCGCCTTCCCCGGTTTGCCAGTCATTGAGCACAACCCCGTAGGCCGTCAAGGTATAAATCTCATCACGTTCGGCCTGGGCTTCGGCGCTGATCGTTACCTCTGTCGACAGGGGAACCTGCTGGACTTGTGCTGACTTGGATGAGCAGGAAACCAGCAGCACAGACATCACAAAAAACGGCGGGGCCAGTTTTTTTCTTAACGTCATGGGAGTCACTCTCCTTTTTTAAGGGTTCGACAAACCGAAAAGACCTATCCGTCGCAACATGGCCCGGCCACAATACGTCCGGACCATGTTTTGGATAGCAATTCACGATGCCGGGCAATACGGTGCATACGTCCTGACGCTGGACCTGACCCATGTCACGAGTAACCAACCGCAATGGCCGCGTATTCCCTTGACAAGGCCGCTGATTTTTCGTGACATATCCTGACTAAAAGCGAACGAGAGGTATAAAACAGACGTGTCATGTAAAGTGGCAAACAGACGGGGCCGGTAGAATAGGAGACGAGGAACCATTGCGACAATCCGCCACAAAATACCTCACCCGGCAAGCTAAAGATAAATCTATATCATTATTCACGATAATTCAACACGCCCTCCCCCTCCCCGTCGCAAGGACTCATCCCACAGGCATGGCACCCTTCTTTAAGGGGAGAAATTCGTCGTCCTGCCGCTCCCACAAAACCTTACCCCTGAGGATCGGCACCGCCAAAGGCACCATACCAGTCAACCTTCCTCGTAATAAGCATCACCGCAACAAGAACCAGAAAGAGCCCCGCCGACCCCAGGACCAGGGCAAAACGCTCCAGCTGCAGGATGACGTAAAAGACCCCGAACAGGGCAAGAAGCAGAGCGAAGAGCCCGGCAGAGTCTTTTCTGCCCGAAAGAAAACCGGCAGAATAAACGCTGATGGATGAAATGCTCGCGGCCCCGGCAACAAGGTAGGCCCAGGAAAAGCCCAGGTGCTCGGAAAGGGAGAGCAGGAGCAGGTAAAACAGGGAGAGGGAAATCCCCACCAGAACGTACTGCATGGGATGGATCCGGCGATTTTTCACCACCTCGAAAATAAAAAACGTCAAAAAGGTGATGGTGATGATCACCAGGGCGTACTTCACCGAGCGTTCGGACTTGGTGTAGAAATCCACGGGCTGGACTAGCTGCACCCCGAAGGAAAGGGGATCCAGAGCCGATGAGGAGATGAATGTATGCTCCTTGCCCGACGTCCAGGCCCGGGCAAGGGTCCCGTCGTAACTGGTCACATCCCAGTGGGCGGTGAATCCTTCCGGGCCGATCTCCCTGGATGTGGGAAAATATCGGCCCTGAAAACCGGGATGCTCCCAGGTGGAACGAAGATCCACGGTATTGGTGTTGCCCACGGGGGTCACATTCAGCCGCCCGGCCCCCTGGAGGGGCAGGTAAATTTCAAAGGAGAAGGGGTGAACGCTGTCATCCGGGGAGCCCTGGGCATGCAGGGCCCGTCCCAGGGTACTGTTTTCAAGTAGCACCGAGGCGTGAAGGCCCTGCAAAGGGGCCCCCGGTGTCTTGCCATGGCGAATTCGACACGGCTTATCCTGCCAGAGAAACCGGGCTTTGCTCTGAACACCCTGAAGCTGCGAAATGCCTGCACTCAAAAACGCCTTGTCCCAGAGAATCCTTGCCACGGCCGGTTCGCATTCAAAAAAAGCCGGAAGCGCAAAGGATCCCTTCAGCGTAACCTCCGATGTATAGACAACCACCTCATAAATTCCCCGACGCCTCGTTTCGGGAACAAGGGCCCCTTCCGCTTCAAGGACATCGGGCAGTAAGTGAACGTAGCGGGTTGCATTCTCCTCGTCCACAAAGGGGATGGTCAGAACGGGACCTGTGACCGTCTGGGCCCCGCCCCAGGTTTGCGACACCTCTCGAATGGCCTCCCTGCTCCGTATTTTCCGCTCGCCCACAAGCGATTTTATGGCGGTGAGCGGCACAAGCAGCATCACGATCAACGCGGCGATAATCCCGGTTTTCTTCAGAAATAATTGATTCATGGTCCATTCTCCTGGCAGTGCTTTTTTATTGATATGATCCCCGGCCAAGGCTATAAACCAAGGCCTGAAGGCATGCGCCGGCCCCTTGCAGATCCCCGGTCGCCCCGGGGCCCTCACACGCCTCTTTTTCGCCCGGAGACATGAACCCAGTATGAAGTGGATATGAAAAGAGTATGAATTCTCTTGTCCTGATCGTGGAAGACGAACCTGCCATTGCGGAAAACATACGATACGCCCTGGCCACGGAAGGGTTCGAAACCCTGTGGGAAACCGGGGGCATGGGGGTGATGACGATTCTTGATGAATCGCCTGTGGACCTCATCGTCCTGGATATCGGCCTGCCTGACGTAAACGGCATGGAGCTGTGCAAAACCATCCGCAAAACCCGCACGGTGCCCATTATCTTCCTGACGGCACGGTCCGAGGAAGTGGACAGGATCGTGGGGCTCGAAATCGGGGCGGACGACTACATGGTCAAACCCTTCAGCCCGAGGGAGCTGGCCGCACGGGTCAAGGCAGTCCTCCGCAGGACAGGGGCAGCCACCACACCGGACGCAGATGTTAAAAGCAAAGCTGAATCGGGGAACGCGGCCTTCCGGGTGGACGACGCACGGCATAAAATCAGCTATTTTTCACAGCCCCTATACCTCTCCAGATATGAATACAGGATGCTGTCCCTCTTTATTGCCCGCCCGGGCCAGATTTTTTCCAGGGACAGGCTCATGGAGAGGGTCTGGGACGAACCGGGCATGAGCATGGACAGGACCGTGGACGTGCACATCAAAAACATCCGCGCCAAGCTGAAAAAAATCCGGCCGGACCTCGACCCCATCCAAACCCACCGTGGCATCGGCTACTCCCTGAAAGAGACACTATGAAACTTGCGGCCCGGATCCTCATCGCCTTTTCCCTGATCCTCTCCCTTGGGTTTTACTACCTTACCCACGATGTCTTGACGAGCATACGGGTTCGCTACCTGGAAGGCGTGGAAGAGTCTCTGGTGGACGGAGCCCGGATCATGGCTGCCATGGTCTCCCAAGACATGGAAACCGGCGCCTTTGCCCCGGACACGCTCCGGGCAACCTTCACAAAGGCCTACGCCCGGGAGTTTGCCTCCAAAATCTATCACCTGAACAAAACCAGCGTGGACATGCGGGTCTACATCACGGACAACCGGGGACGCCTTCTCTTTGACTCCCTGGACAAAGCCCCGGCAGGCACCGACTACTCCCGGTGGCGGGATGTCGCCCTGACCCTTGAGGGAGAATACGGGGCACGGTCCACCCGTGAAGGCGAAGACCCGAACGCACCCACCGTGCTGTACGTCGCCGCCCCCATCCTCATGGGAGACCAGATCACCGGGGTCCTCACCGTGGGCAAACCCACCACCAACATCAACAGCTTCCTGCGCATTGCCAAAGCGCAAATCATCAAACGAAGCATCATCGCCCTCACCGCAGCCCTTTTCGCAGGCTTTTTCCTTATCCTCTTCATCACGCGGCCCATCAAAAGGCTCACCCGGTATGCCCACGATGTCCGAAAAGGGAAAAAAACGGCCCTGCCTACCCTGGACCGAAGTGAAATCGGTGAAATGGGGCGGGCCTTTGAAAGCATGAAGGACGCCCTTGAAGGGCGCAAATACGTGGAGACCTACGTCCAGACCCTCACCCATGAAATCAAAAGCCCCATCTCAGCCATCCAGGGAGCCGCAGAGCTTCTGGAAGAGGAGATGCCCGGGCCGCAGCGCCAGCGCTTTATTAACAACATCCAAAACGAATCCCGGCGGATCAGGCAACTTGTGGACAGAATGCTCCAACTGGCGGCCATCGAGAACATGAAGGGCCTGAAAGAGCCTGAGCCATTGGCTGTAAAAGACCTCGTGGACAGCGTCACCGAACGGCTCATGCCCCTTGTCGCCCAAAAAAGTATCCACCTTGCCCAAGACATCGACACGGACCTCACGGTGACAGGGGACGCGTTTCTCCTGAAGCAGGCCCTCTCCAACCTCATCCAGAATGCCCTTGATTTCAGCGCCCACGGCGAGACCATCCGAATCGCTGCAAACAGAAAGGGCTCCCTGGCCTCATTCTCGGTGGAAGACCGGGGCCCCGGCATTCCCGACTATGCCCAGGACCGGCTCTTTGAAAAATTCTTCTCCCTCCAGCGCCCCGAAGACCACAAAAAAAGCACGGGCCTGGGGCTCAACTTTGTCAAAGAGATCGCCGAACTCCACCGGGGCGACATCACCCTTGAAAACCGAACCAACGGTGGCGCCCGGGCCATCTTGACCCTGCCCCTGAGTCAGGAAAAACAATAGTCGATGCCTCCGACGGCCCTGCCGGGGGCCAACCTTTTTTTATTTACCGGAACGTTTTTGCGGAGTTTTTTTCAAAAAGCGACCCGCCGGAGGCAACTGAAGTGTTGCCTGCTTTGACCCTGCGGGCCAAGACCTGTGGGGATGACTTTTTCCATGGATGCTGTATACTCCTTTGCCACGGCGCACGTTCCGCCCCACACGCTGTTGTGGGCGCTAAAAATACTATTCATCCAGGAAAAAGGATTACCAGAATGTCGGACAGAGAAGATTTGCTGCGCATCAACGCCAACATCAGCATCACCACAGCCACCCTGCAGGCCATTGTTGCCAACGTCAAACGCAAAACCGGGAAAGATGAGAGGGGAATTTACCGAGTGGACACCGCGGACGCGGTGAGCGACATGATCACGAAGTTCCTTATCGAACAGGACTTTGAATCTTATGCCATGGACGAAGACAACTACTGATGCCTCCCCGCACAAACGAGGCACACCCTGAAAAGAGGCGAAGCACATCGCCCGCAAACCGTTGTTGCGGGCGACGCCCGGACCAGGCCCCGAATCAGGAAAAGATATCGCTGGGCTTGTAGGGGTGCGTGCCTTCAACCACCTCCACCCCGGCCTTGGCCTTGATCTTTTTGATCAGGGTCTCGCTGTGGGGGCAGTGGTCGGTGATACAGGGAGCGATATGAACCTTGGTGGGGGTCTCACCCATGGGCTTGTTCCACAGGTTCACCTGGGCCAGCCGCGTCACGATGGTGGCCCCGGGGCAGTCCCCGCAGTTCAAGAGCCCCATCAGCTCAGCGTCTTCTTCATACCGTTGAAACTCGCCTTCACGGCGATTGAACCCCACCATGCATCGCGAACAGCCGATGCACACATCATCCATGGCCTTCTTGCAACCGACAATCAGAATCTTTTCCATGTGCTCCTCCGAAGGTTGATATGATCAGGACCCGGGCACAACACAATGGCTGGAATCCGTGGATGTGAGCTGCCATTCTGGTGCTGCGGATTCCCACCCCGCCACACATACCGGGTTGAAAATGCCCTTGCCATCGAGCCCTGGACCTTTATTTTCCAGCCCACATTCCTTACGCTGATAATACTTAAGCTATATCTCTATAGATTTGCAAGGAAGGGATTATTTTAATCAGGAGTCGAAATAACATGAACCACTCCCTTCCTTTCTCTTTTGCTCCCCCGATTCATTTCTGCTATAGTCCGTCGTTTTTTGCCGGAGCCATACCTGACGGACGCATCTCACATGCCCTTTCCCCACGGTCAAAAGCCCCTGCCAAGAAGAACACAAAAAACATTTACCCCGAGATTGAAAAACCATCATGACTCACCGTCATGCCATCTGAATTGAGCCCATTTGCGGAGTGTTTCCATGGAGCAGTTTCATACAACAAACAAAATCACCTTCGACCCTCAGGACATCCGGTCCATCAAGGCAGGCCTCCGGACATACGGTCGCCTCATACGCTCTGAAGAGGCCTTTACCGAGGACATGTTCTCCTACTGCAACATATATGTCGAAACCGAGTCCGGAACGGCCATAACCCTTTCGGACATCGATAACACCTCCATTGCCGAGGAGGTCTACCGGTTCAAAAGGGGCTCGGCCGCACCCGTGGAGAGCACCCGCCTCGATGAGTTTCTCTATTCCGAGACCCACCTCTTTCTCAAGGCCTGTGACCACCCGGAGCTGAAGGCAGAAATCCTGGATGCGGCCATGGCCATCGTGGAGTACGCCCGCAAGCAGAACGACACCTCGGCCATGTGGATTGACGATGTCGCCGTGTTCGGTGTGGACATCCTGTACATCATTGCGCGCAGGTTCCCCGAGTACACTTATCTCTTGGGGGCCTACTTCATCCCTTACTGGGACACGGAGCACGCCGACTACATTCTGGGCTACCTCCCCATGCTCGTACGCCGGTGCGGCATCACCCGGGACCTCATCAAGGCCTTCTGTTACTGTGACAACGCCGAGGTACGAACCATGATGTTTGCCTCCCACGGCATGGACACCGAAGGGATGATGATCGATGCATCGGAAGAAGAGCTCGACCTTCTGCTGCACCTTCGCAAGCACCCCGACGACCACGCCTACTTCAAAGAGGCCATGAAGGAACGGTTTGCCAGCCAGCCTTTCCTTCAGTACAGCGAAGATGAGCGGGACCATGTGGAGCGCCCCATTGACGCGTTTTACATCACAATGCTCACCAGCGGCGAAGAGTATGTCGATGAAGACGACCACCTTGAAATCCTCAGCCGAAAAGGGGTGCGGGACCAGGCCGACAACGAGTCAGCGGAACTTCACGACGAAATCGAGGCATTCCTGGGTCGTCCCCTGGTCTCTCCACGACCCGCCGAAGAAGAGGATGACGACGACTGTTACTACTACCGTGGAGAGGCCACGGAACAGTGGCAATCTTTCATTGAAGGGGCCTTTGACAACGGGGAGGCCATCTGGGCTTATGTTGAGCACGGGCATAAACCTGAGGTCCTTGACACCCTTGCCCCCTGCGATGCCATGGACCTGGCCGGAAAAGGCAATCACAAGATCCTGAAAACCTTTACCTGGTATGTGGGAGGGTTCGACAGCCTCCTTGAAGAGTTCCACCACACCATCCGGGACCTTGTCTACGACCACTGCGACGAGGACCTCACCTCCGCAGAGATCGACCGGGGAGAACAGTGCATCCTCCGATTTCTGGATGTGTTCCACCGATTTTTCGGTAAACAGCCCTTTGCCATGGACACGGTGGATTTCATCACCGATGAATGGGAGATGCTATCCGAAGCGGACTTCCAGACCCGCTACGGCTCAGACTGGCGCCAGGCCTTCAAACAGAACCTCGAGGCCTTCACCGGAGACAACGACAACGTCTTCGGCAAAAACCTCACCGCCTGTACAAGGCTGCTGCGCGAGCACCGGGAGGACGCCACGTCCCTCCTGGCCGATCTCTTTTCCCACAAAGATCCAGGCCTCATGACCCTTGCCGCGTGCGCGCTTCACACCGACTTCACCGAAAACGCCCACGACACCCTCACCGATACCCTCGTCACCTACGTGGAGACCCATTTCCTCCCCTTTTTCTTTGACGAGGTGGAGGACCACTCCAGCTTTATCTGCGCAGAAAAAGCCCAAAAGCTCCGTGACCCGAACCGGCCCGAGCACATGCGCCCCACACAGGAAGAGGCAGAAAAGCTGGAAAAAGCCCTGGCAGACTGGAACCGAGTCAAAACCTACGTCTGCGGGGTGAAGCCTGCGGCCCCTCCAAGGGACCTCATCATGAAAGCCATGAAGGTGGGCAAAGAGGGGCTCACACCCGAGGAGCTGGCCCAGCTCCAGCCCCCCAAGGCAGATCACCTCACCCACGAGGAGGCCCTTGAGATCATGAAAACCCGCCTTGGGGTCCGTGAAAGCCGAAGCCATGCCAGACAGGCCCATTATGAACTCTTCACCGGCGTCTCCGACCACATCCGGAAAATCCAGATCACGGCCTATTTCCTGGCCCTCATGCCCCTTTCCATCAGCAAAGCCGCTTCTCGCGCCCTGATGCTCATGGCTGATCTGGCCCCGGTAAAGAGCCTGCGAAACCTGAGTTTCATCCACCGGGCCTCCTACCGCGATGAGTTCATGGACACCGTCACGGACGAAATCACCTTTGAGGACAACCTGGAGAGACTCAAGTTCCCAAAACCCGGTATCTGGGCATGGAAGGTAGAGCGGTGCCAAAACAACGAGGACAAGGCATCCCTTTACCACAGCCTCATGGAGATGTTCACCGAAGGGGAGACCGAGGAAGACCGCAGCTTCTTCGGAAAAATCCACGCCAACAACAAGCGGGACCTCAGGGACGGGCTCGGGCTTCTGCCCAAGTCCACACAGCTTCAATTTTTCAAAGACACCCAGGAAGCCTTTCCCGACTTCGGATTCGACCTGGGCCGGGAACTCTTTTTCGACACCCTCGCCACCGTGCTCAACTCAAGCCTGACCTGCCCGGAAAGCGTCTTCGTCAGCCGCGCCCGAAGCCATGGCGCCATCCTGTCAGTGGCAGACCCAACTGCCAGCGCCCCCATCCTTGGGAAGGTGAGCCCCGTCCCCTCCGAGGCCGAAGCCCTGAAGCAGGCCGCGCTGGAAGAGGCCGCCAACCCGGGGGACAACGGCTACCGATGGCTTCTCCTCCAGGAGACCGACACCGGATACGTCCCCCTTCTCCGCCCCTGGATCGTGCCCATCCTCTTCAGGGAGATGACCCAGGGGTACGGCTCCTTCCTGTACAGCACCCGTGTGGCGGTGGTCTCGGCCTCCTGCCCCCCTGAGCTGATTGAGACCCTGCACCGGGAAATGACCCGGGATTCCTTCAAAGCCGCCATGGCCGACGATGCCCTGGCCTATGTCCGTGGAGAAAAGCCCTTTGAAGAGGTGGCCCCCATTGCCGCCCACGCCATTGAGAAGCTCTCCTTCGAGATGGAGAGTTACTACGACTGCAGGATAAAAGACTTCATCTGGACCATGGACGAGCCCACGCGCCTCCGCGCCCTCACCTTCCTGGCAGCGACCAGCCCCGAAGGCCTTGAAGCGGGCTGGGAAGAGTTCCAGGGGTCCTTTGACGCGTATATCGCCTACATCAAGCAGGTGAATCCCCCTGTGCATTGCCTCTTTTCCTTTATCCTGGACTGCAGGGAGGCAAAGGCTCTTCTGGAACTGGCAAAGGAAGCGGATCTGGTCCCCTGCCTTGCAGGCCTCAAGCCCCAAAAACGCCTTGAGGCCCTTGAGCTGATCGACGAAGAGCCCTCGGCCCTGCCCCTTCTCCTGGCCTTTAAAGACGATGGCTCAAGGAAAATCCGTGACCTGGTGGCCCGTGCGAAAAAAGCCGCCCCCGAGGCACAAGCCTTTCCCAGGCTGACCCTTGTGGACTTCGGTCCCTACGTCCTGGAGCCTGACGCCTGCGACGAAACCCCTGCACCGGGTGCCTCGGTCATGGCTCACAACCCACGGCTCCTGGAGGAGACCCTCCTGATACCGGCCCAGGTCGGGACCAGCTTCGGCATCCGGTTCACATGCAACGACGCGGACGCCCCCGAGGTGCTGTCCCATCGCGTGCGGATTCTCCACCCCGCCCTTTCGGATGAACAGAAAGCCGTCACCAGCACCGAATGGGCTCAAAACGGTATGGGCCAGGGACGCATCTTCGCTGGCTGGACCTTTGAGACGGCAGCCGAATGCGTGCCGGGCATGTGGACCATCGAGATCAGGGACACGGACAACACCCAGACCCTTCTCACGCAAACCTTCCGGGTGGTGGCCCCTGCGGCCGCCCCCGACGGGCTGGAGCGCATCATCCGGGAAGGGGCCGCCGCCCCTGGGATCGAGGAAATCCAGGCCCCGGGATCCCTCCACCTTGTTTCTGGAGAGCTCGTGGTGTGCGATGCAAGCCACCCGCACAAGGCGATCAGCCTGGTTCACCCCCTGCCCAACGGCACCCCCTCGGTCCGTCTCATCTTTCAAAAAGAGACCCGAAAAATGGCCTTTGGCGAAATCCGGTACAGCAACGACGCCGTTTCCAGCTGGCATCCCGCGCCTTTTTCCCATGGGAAGACAGGAAACTGCCCCGAGGTCTGCATCACCTCGGGCACCCTCTGCATCATGGACCGGAAAACCCACGACCTGTGCATGGCAAAACAGGTCTCCTTCGGGGAAGCCCCCGGCCCCCTCATGCAGCCCGACCCGGACAAGGCCCACAACGCCTTGGTGTTGAAGACAGGCACCTCACGGGTCACCTGCCACGGCGGGTACACTGTCTCAGGTGAGTTGGCCACCCTGGTCTTTGCCTTTGATGACTAAATAAGGTGATGCCTTATCTGGGCAACGTGCATAAAAAAGCCTGCGGTACAAACCATGCCGCAGGCTTTTTGAAAGTTTGTTATAGCTGTTCCCCCTCTAAAGAGGCCCCATGGGGTGCCCAGCATAAAGAGCCTGTCCCCTGTTTGCTGGTCCCCTGTTTGCTGATTGCTGATTGCCAGGGTCCGGAATTTTTCCCGCCAAAACAAAAACGCCGTGCCCATGGAGTTTCCCATGGTGCACGGCGATCATAAAAGCGTGCGGAGCTGCGACTTAAAAATTAAAATTGTTCATGACGTCGCTGAAGCCGTCCACCACAGTGGCCACCTGATGGGCCATCATGATATCCCGCAGCAAAAACACAGCCACCATGGCCCAGATACCATAGGTGCAGACCTGCAACTCCAGGCCGGTACTCTCGGTTTTTTGCTTCATCAACAGGGCCACGCCCGCTACGGCCACAGGAACCATCAGCCACCAGCGGATGGAAAGGCTTCCGATAAAGCAGAGGATAACAAAAACAAGGATCAGGCCAACACCCGCAAACGTAAGGGGGTTGAACGTCTTAATGGCCTCCATGGCCTGCTTCTGATCCATCGGTGTCTCCTGGGTGGTCTCTGTCTGTTGCTCGTCCATCGTCTCCTCCGTCATTCCACATCATCCAATTACGAGTCGCAAAGCAAAACACATGACATACCCTGCGCCTCACAGGGGCCGAAAGCGCCCGGCCTTCCCTAGGATCTCCATCCGTCGGGAAACGTACCTCCTCCCCTAAGAAAAAATACCAGTCAAACGCCCCCATTATTACGTCCAAAAAAGCAAAATAACAACATTGTTTTACTATACAGCAAAAAGTACTGTCAAAAATTTAATATGACCATCCAAATAGTTACCGCCCAGAGGCCACACAAAAACATCACATGTAGTCATAGTGCTCCAAAACCATCTCAAAAATGTTCCGCCAGAGAAAACATCTCGCCCCGTGTTCCCCTGAAGCAAAAAAAACCTGCGGCACACAAACAGCATGCCGCAGGCTTTGATGGCTTACTTCAGGTGGCGTCAGGTCGCCGGGTATACCCCTTGAACCGCGCCGGTGAACCGACCGATGTAACCTGGGAATCTTTTTTCACCCTCTTCCAGAATCTCCCGGGCCTTACCCGGCTGATTGAGTTCCGAGTAAACCACGGAGAGGTCATAAAAAGAATCCATGTGCTGGGGCGTGGCCGCTTCGGTGGCCTTGAGCAGGCTTGCGATGCCCTCCTCGGTGCGGTTAAGCCGGTGAAGGCTCAGGCCAAGGCCCTTGAGGGCGTATGGGTTCTGCGGATCCATCTTCAGGACCTCTTCGTTGGCCTCCTTGGCCTGTGTGAAATTGTTCAGGTTGTAGCTCACGAACCCGAACAGCTCCAGGGCATCCACCCGCTGGGGGTCCAGCTCCAAAACGCGCTTCAACGTGAGGGAGGCGAGCTGCCACTTCTGCTGGTTGGCATAGGCCCAGGCCGTCTCCATGAGTTCCGCCGGATCGTTGTAGCCCTTCAGCTTGCTCCGGGTGGCCTCCATGGTGGTGTGGTAGACGCAGTACTGGTTCTCCGCATGGATGGAACCGTTCAGGGTCAACCGGGTGTTGGGGCAACCGCCCAGGCATGCGTCGCCGTATGCGCACTCTCCGCACAGGCCGCCGAGGTCCGACTTTTTAAGGCTGCGGGACCAGGAGAAAGCATCGGGGGCGTTCCAGATCTCCGTTAAGGGGCGCTCCCTGATGTTGCCCTCGATCATGCCGGTATCCCGGATGGACGTGCACCCCAGGATATCCCCGTTGTGAAGGATCCCGAAGCTTCGCTTACCGGCGTTGCACCCCTGCCACAGCACGGCTGTCGGTACATTCATGCTGATCTGGCGAACGATGCTCTCCTTTTCGGTGTAGTACCCCAGGCAATCGGCGGGAAAAACCTTGATGCGTCCCTCCATCGTAACCCGGTGGGAGTAGTCGATGAGGTATTCGATGACCGAAGGCTCCACCACGGACTCCCGGTCCTCGGCCATGTTCCCCATGGGCAGGCCGATCTGGATCTGCCAGAGGTCCACGTTGTTTTCCAGGAGGATCTCTTTGATCTCGTCGAGCTGGTGGAGGTTGTGCTTGGTCACCGTGGTGTTGGAGGCGCTCACATGCTTGCAGGCGTTAAGCACCTGAAAGGCGCTGATAACCTTGTCAAAGGCCCCTTTTTTCCGAATGGCGTCGTGGGTTTCACGGTTGCCGTCCAGGGAGATGGAAATGGTCTCCACCCCGTTGGCCTGGGCCGTCTTTACCATCTCTTCATTGACCAGCCAGCCGTTGGTGATGATGTTGGGCTTGATGCCGTTGGCGGTGAGGCGCCCTGCGAGCTTCGGCCAGTCGGTCCGGGTCAGGGGCTCCCCCCCGGACAGGGTAATCCACTTGAGTCCCACCGCTTTGAGGTCGTCACAAAGGGCCAGGGCCTCATCCGTGGTCAGCTCATCCGGCAACGGCTCCGCACATGACGACCCGCAGTGGTCGCATCGCATGTTGCACCCCATGGTGATTTCCCAGACAGCGGTAACAGGCAAATAATCCATGCTCCGATCCTTTTCGTATGTGGGTTCCGGGTCAAAGGCTGCAGCCATGGGTCCTCCCGGTGACTGCAGCCCAAAGCCGTTAACAGCAGCAACCTGTGGCGGGGTTACAGGGGGCGGCGTAAGGGGGCATGGCAAAGGATGCCTGTGCCATGGGCGCAGCGTACAAAGCCTGCACCGGCGTATAGGAGGGTGCGGCGTACAACGGCTGTGCAGACGCACCGCCACGGATCATGGGAGCGGCATAGAGAATGGTAAAGGGCGGCAGTCCCATTCTGGGGTCTGCGAGCTGGCAGGTGGCCGGGGCCGCATACATGGGCATGGGTTGCGGCATGGGCGCGGCATAGACCGGCTGAGCCATGGCATTGGCCTGCATCATGGGGGCCTGATAGAGCATGCTCACGGAGGCGGCGGCCGTGCACGGGTCCGTGGCGCAGGCACCCACGGGCGCAGCGTACATGGGCATGGGCTGGGTCATGGGCGCCGCATAGACCGGCTGGGCCATGGCGTTGGCCTGCATCATGGGCGCCTGGTAGAGCATGTTCACGGAAGTGGCGGCCGTGCACGGATCTGTTGTGCACGCGCCGAGGGGCGCTGCGTACATGGGCATGGGCTGAGCCATGGCATTGGCCTGTGCCATGGGGGCGGCGTAGAGGTTTGTCACCGTCGCCATGTTTGCCTGGGCCATGGGCGCGGCATAGAGAATGACCGGTCCGCAGGATGCGCAGGTGGCCTGTCCGGCGCTTGCCATGGGCGCCGCGTAGGCAAGCATGGTGGCCGAGGCATCCATTCCACCCATGGGGGCGGCGTATTTCAGGACAGGGGAAGCCATGGGGGTGGCATACTTCAGCACCATGGAGGGGCCGGACTCCGGGCTCACGGCATCGGCGCTGGTGAACCGCTGGGACTTCATGGCCTCTTCGATGTCGTCGGCCGCGGTCTTGGAGGGCGCTTTGATCTCTATGGTATAGGTCTCGGTCTGTGCGGGCTCTTCCATTCGCCACGGGGCAATGAGGATAAACTCAACCTTATAAGTTCCCTCCTTCAGTGCCACAAAGTCAAAGGCATGGTTGGAGGGACCACCGTAGGCAGAGGAGGCTGGTGTAACGCAGGAGCCAAAAAGTGCGATTCCGCCGTCCAGAAAGGAGAGATACCACCCGTACCCGGTGGACCCCACATTGGACTGCAGGACAATCTGGAGCGGTTGCCCCACAATAGCCGTTACGCATTTTTCTTGCGACATGACAGTTCTCCTTTGGTTCATTGGGTTATGGAATGCCCGAGGCGTCGCGTAGGTTCTCAAGGGCGGATACCTCAGACGAATGGGCAATGTCCGGGTAATACTTCAGGATAGGTTCGGGGGTGCAGCTCTGGATCATGTCCGGCGGGGCCTGAGCCTGAAGATCAAGGATATGTCGGGTCACCTCGTGGACCTCGGACGGGACCAGGGGAATCCCGCTTCGAAAAAGATAGTTGCTGCCAAAAAAACCAAAATCGTCGTAAAGGGCCTCATGGAGGACCTCCTTTCGGCGTTGTTCCTCCCAGAGCCTGGAGCCGGGAATCTGGCAATACCACTGGATCAACACCCGGACCCTATATGTTTCATAAAGGCCTGCGGCAAAGTCCACGGTCTGCATCACCTCTGCGCGGGTCTCCCAGGGCAGGCCGATGATAAACGAAAAATCGGCCCGGCCCGCAATGCCGTACTCCTTCAGCAGGGCCGCCGCTTTGGTGATGTTCTCCGTGGTGGTCCCCTTGCCTGCCTTTTTCAACCCCTCGTCGTAGCCGCACTCCGCCCCCACCAAAAATTGGTGGGCATAGGGCAATGCCGACTCCACAAAGGCACCGTTGAGCATGTCATTGGCCCGGGAGCTGAAAATCGCCTGCACGGGGAGTCTTTTTTCACGGAACCCCCGGAAGATCTCCACGGCCCGCTCCTGTTTCACGCTGAACTCATCGTCGATGATCTGGATGATGCCCTGGGTCGTAAGGGAGAGGTACCCCGTCAACCGCTCCACCCGGCGGACAAACTCGGCCGGAGAAAGCCCCCGCCATGTCTTCCTGTAAGCCGTGGAGCAGAAGACGCAGTCAAAGGGGCAGCCCCTGGAGGACTCGATGCCCAGGCTGGGGTAAATGCCGGGATGGAGGCAGCCGTAATCTGGTATGGGAAGTGCCGCCATCTCGGTTTCCGACATCAGCGGCGCGGTTGGCGTCCTGCGAATCCTGCCGTCTCCTCCCATGACGGTCAGGTTGGGGACCTGGGCCAAGTCTCCGCCGCTCTCCAGCGTCTCGCAGAGCATGGGCAGGGCCTTATCCCCCTCCCCGCGAATGCAGTAATCAGCCGATGTGGAGGCAAGCAGGTAGGTGTCGAACATGGTGGCATGGATGCCCCCCAGCACAATGGGGACACGGGGGTGATACCTTCGGACCTGATCAATGCACGTCCTGGCCGTGGGCCAGGCAAGGGAGGTGGTTCCGATGCCCACAAGATGGCTGGACATGATCAGCCCGGCGTGATGGGAAAGCTCATTGGACCCCTGGGCGATGAGATCAATGATGATGACCTCGTGGCCATGGTTGCGAAGAATCGTGGCGAGCAGGTAGATGCCGTAGGGCGGACAGGACCTGACCGCGTCCATGGCAATGGGGGTGAGTGTCCCCCCATGGTAATCCATCAGGGGAGGTGCTATCAGCGTAATCCTCATGGGTTTGTCCTTGAAAGACAGATATATGGAAAGAGGCTAAAGGCTAAGGATGTATAGGCGCTGTGAGCGCGCGTCGCAAGGGTGCGAAAGGCAAGGACTCTGGAAGCGAATTTGGGCCGTGGGGCCCATGGGCTCAGGAAGGCGAAAATTCAATCTATGCGTTTAAATTTTAGGCATTTGCGATTGGTATTTTGGTGCAGATTAACGTATCGTCAATCAAAAATCAACCACTATATCCCATGGGTTTCGCAGAGGGTCTGCGGGCCCTTTCCAGGACCGCCCCAGGGCCTTTTGAGCTGAATTGCTACAACAAAACTAAAACAATTGACATATTCCCTCATCCCCGTTAGAAATTCAGGAAGGTTTACGGAAGAACACTTTGTTTACATCCATTCAATTCAGGAATGGATGCCGTGCAGTAAAAACCATCGTATCACGTCTTTATGTTACCCAGCCCACGCCTTGGGCTGATGCGTCCGGGCACCCACAGCCCGCTCACCCGGCGGAATATCTTACCGCCACCTCACGTTCACCAACACAGAGGTAGCCATGCTGACACGACGAATGAAAGGTCTGGTTGCAGGGGCACTGTTTCTTTTTGCGCCTGCGGTGTATGCATCCGATGTTTCCGACTACAAAGGAAGCTGGGAGTATCGCGCCCTGTCTCACCAGGGTGAAATCGATCGCAATGCCCCCTTTGGCAAGGCAAGCTTTCTCACCACCCACAACTCGTACAACGCCGGGGTCTACTCCCAAAACGGAAGCTACATCGATCCCAACCACAAAATCAGCCTCACCGACCAGCTCCAGATCGGCATCCGCGCCCTGGAGCTTGATGTGCACCACACTTTCTCGTCAAGCGGGTTCTGGCCCTGGGAATGGAAGTTCTCCCAGGAGCTGAAGTTGAGCCACGCCAACGGGGACACCGGCACCCACCCCAACGACCGCTTCTTCACCCAGGGGCTCCAGGAGATCAGAAACTGGCTCAACGTAAACCCCGACGAGGTCCTCATCATTTACCTGGAAGACCACATGGAAGGCCACTACGACAAAGCCATCGGCGAAATGAACGGCATCATCGGCGATCTGGTTTACAAGCCCGGCGGATGCAAGCGCCTTCCCATGGACCTATCCAAGGCCGATGTCCTGGCCGCAGGCAAGCAGATCCTTCTAATCGGCGGCAACTGCGCCACCACCAACTGGGCCAACTACGTCTTCAACGGGCATTTTTCCTCCACGGAATCACTGGAGAACTTCGTGCCCTGCCCCACCTGCACCGCAGGCAACAAAGACGTCGCCTATATCCAGAGCCACCTTGTCCGCATCTATGAGGATTCCACCACCCTCTCGGCCCTCTTCGGGGACCCGGGCCCGCCCATTACCGCTGACGACGCCGCCCAGATGGCCGAATGCGGCATCGGCGCCATCGGCCTGGACCAGGTGGTTCCCTTTGATTCGCGCCTCAAGGCCCAGATTTGGAGCTGGGGAGAAAACGAGCCCAACAACGCCGGGGGCGAAGACTGCGCCGAGCAGCGCAGCGACGGAAGGTTCAACGACCTGCCCTGCTCGACCATGCGCTGCGTGGCCTGCATGGACCCGTCAAACGGAGACTGGTTCATCACCGACGGTGCCTACACCTGGGCTGAGGCCCGTACCGCCTGCGACACCGAATTTCCCGGGGAAGGCCTTGTCTTCGGTGTCCCGGTCAACGGCTACGAAAACGCCCTGCTTCGTGACCTCAAAACCGGCCTCGGCATCGACGCCGTCTGGATCAACTACTCCGACCGCCTCAACGAAGGCCAGTGGGTCGCCAACCCTTACGACAACCGCGCCCTGGGCAAGCCCACCGTCCAGTCTTCCACCTACAACGGCACCGCCCACGCCTCCCGCGCCGTGGACGGAAACCCCAACGGCAACTGGGCCGCAGGCTCCGTCACCCACACGAACAACGATCCCAACGCCTGGTGGCAGGTGGACCTGGGTGCTCAGACCGACATATCCAGCATTGAGCTTGCCAACCGCACCGACTGCTGCGCCGACCGCCTCAGCCACTTCTACCTCTTCATCTCCGACGCCCCCATGGACAACCGCCCCCTTGCCGACCTGCTGGTGGACGACTCGGTGACGCGCCACTACCAGGAATCCCTGTCGGAAACCACCCTGACGCTTCCCGCCTCCGCCCGGGGCCGTTACGTGAAAATACAGCTCGACGGCACGGGTATCCTCTCCCTGGCTGAAGTGGAAGTTTACGGTGAGTAAGCATTGAAAGGAACAACCCACATGAACGTCGCCTCCGGCAATCCTGCCGGAGGCCTGTTTGAGCTGAAAGGCTATGAAACCGAGGTACCAGGATGGAGAGCACCGTGGATAACAAAGGTGGCTGGACATTAAGCGGAGATGGCCCGGAAGCGTATGAAAGGTATATCGTGCCTGCGTTCAGCGGGGCCTGGGCACAGGATATGGTGAACAGGGCCCGGCTGCAGGGCGGAGACAGGGTCCTGGACCTTGGATGCGGCACGGGCATTGTTTCCAGGCATGTATGGAAAGCCATGGGCGAATCGGTCTGCACCAGCGGCATGGATGCAAACGAGGCCGTCCTGCAAAAAGCACGTGCCCTGAGCCCGGAGCGCACCGTTCCCATCGAATGGAACCACGGCCATGCAGAGTCTCTGCCCTATTCCGATGCCTCATTCAACGTTGTGCTGTGCCAGCAAGGCCTGCAATATTTCAGTGATCCTGCTGTGCTTGCAGGTCAAAGCTGTTCTTGTTCCAGGAGCGGATTGTATTCAAGTGCGTGGGCGCCCTCTTTCCAGTTTGCCTTTTATTGGCAGTTCACCGGGCCCTTCGTAGGTATGTCAGCTAAGCTGCCGCAACCTCTCTGCCTCCTATCCCCTCCGGGCAATGCCGACGACCTGAAAAAGCTCTTTACCGCCACCGAATTCCGGCATGTGGGCATCTCTCTGGTCATCAAACAGATGCGCTATTCGCCACTGGACGAGTTTCTCATGGGAGGCTTTGCGGCATCCCCCTTTGCAGGGGAAATTCTCGCATTGGAAAAGGCCAAACGGGAAGAAATGATCCGATGGATCCGTGAATCGATATGGGATTATGTGGATGATCAGGGACTGGCAGCACCCATGGAGAGCTATGTGGTCACAGCCCAGGCATAAAAAAAGGCCCAAGGAAAATGAACCGGATCCGTTGCACCACCGCTCGGGATACATGGAGGAACGTGAAGCACACCGCCCCAACAGCCCTCTCCTGTCTTTTGATAATCCTTTTCACCACCCACATCAGTTGGGCCGGGCCTCTGCCCCTCCCCGTAGATGCGTTTGAGAAACTAAAAACGGAATGCGCCGAATGCCTGGACCACGGGGTCATGATCTGCGGGAACACCAACATGGCATTTGGGAACCATGTCAAAGATTATTTTTTCCAGGGAACCCCTGCCAGGGGCTACCTCATCACCCCGCCCCTCCTGGCCGCCCCATTGAAAATAAAAATACGGGCCCAGAAAGACCACGCCAAGCTGGTCTCAACCGTCATGGATGATTTCAAGTTACTCACACTGGTGGCCATAGACGGTTCATTCAGCGAGGTATACCGACTACCCGCCCCCAACGTCCAGGTGCATATCCCAAAGGCCCTGCACACCTGTTTAAGCGATCCCGAGAACAAATGGGGATGCGGCGTCTCAGAAAACAGGTCCAAGGAGTGCTGTGAAAAAAAGCTGGGCTCCATCGTCATCACCGCAACGTGGCTCGACAGGAAAAATGGGGAAACTCTGGAATTACGTTACAGCCCGACCATAGGCTCAACAACGCTGGTAAGAACGACGCAAGACAACTCAAGATACGTGTACGTCTGCGACACGGCCCGCGCAGAAAACATTACAGAGCGGAGCATGGCCCCGTGATACAGCTGTGCTACTCTTAGCGCTATCCTGACACAGGGGGGCACTTGGTCAAATTCCTGATCTCTGATTATCAGCATCAAGAGCCTGTCCCATGTTTCATTACCAGCGATTTGTTATATGCTTTTAGGTCTTTACAGATTTGATGAGATTACCAAGTTGTTCAATTCCATCGTATGTTGAAGGAAGTCTGCCTTCATCCGAAACAATTCCGGAAAAGATAATGTTTTCAAACTTTGATAATGATTCTTTGTCTTTATTTTTTATTTCTAAAGAATAATCAGCGTAGTGCTGAATAAATCGACACAAAGTCTTTCTTAGGTCGATTTGTAATATTTGTGATTTGGTCGACCTATAATTATACAAAAGAACCCGGAAATAATATATTGATATAACGATAAAAGATAATGTCGGAAATACAGATACAATAAGTCCTTTTTGTATTGATGATATGTCGGCTAAGTGAGTGTAAATCACGTATAGTTCAATCAAAATTGGGCATACGATCAAAACTGCTAAAAAATACATACCAATTTTAATTTTGAATAGCTCATTTCTTTTTTCGGTTGAAAAATCATTAAAGCCATCATGTAAACCGACAAAATTAAAGGCTGTTTTATACTCATCTAAAGCTTGTTTAAGTGCGTTTACTTTTTTTTCTTTTTGATTTAACTCAGATTCCCATTCTTGTTTCAATTTATCCGATTTTTCTGAAAATTCTTTGAAATCACGAAAACTTTGGAAAGACTCATTATTGAATAATTCTTTCAAGATATTGATCGGCATATCAACAATAGCAAAATTAATTTGATCCTTTGCGTTATTGTCGAATGAATCGAGGTTTGAAACAACGAATTTACGTACTTGTTCAAATTCTCTCGTAAGCCTACCTTTTGTGCTTAAGAATAGTTCAAAAAGAAACCGAAAACACATAGAACAAATATCGTCTAACTTTTCTTTTGATAATTTTTCTTTTTCATCAGAAAGAGCATTTATAAAATGGTCACCAATCCATTCAATATTTATTTGGCATTGTAAGTCCCAATCTTCAGGACTATTAACCATAGAATTTATCACTGTTAAAATAGATGAGTTACGCGATAGTTCAAAAGAGTCTTCCGTTACGATAGCTTCAATTTTTGAACTAAATCGATTTAAAATTACCTTACTTCGACCTTGATTGAATAAACTTTTCATTTATACCTTATTGGTTGAGAATCATATAACGCTACGCTTCACCCGACGGGCGCAGAAGCTTTTAAACTTTATGAATACTGCCAACCTCTAAAAAGCAAAAACTGCATAAAAAACCGCACTTGCGCCCGGTCGGCGTGGAAGCGATTGTTAGGCAACTACTTCTTCTGAAGAAGTCGCCTGGTTTAATTTACTCGAAACAGTTGTATCAGTTGTCCCAAGCATTGTATTAATCATTTTTATTAATGATTGAGACTTACTACCACTATTCCAAGATAGTTCTAAAGAATGTGATACAGCTAAAGGATTTTTAAGTAAACCTTTCGCCTTTCCGTATTTTGTAGCTGATGAATCCTGATGTGCTTTCCATTCTGGCCCAAGCTCTGTTTTTAGCATATCTGTAATATTGGTCTTCCAAACCGTAATATTAGGCAAAAATACATGCTCTTCTGTAGGCCAATGAAATGTATCGGATTGACCACAAAACCTTAATATCGAAGCATTATCTTTTTTTATGCTTAACCTCCAGAAAGCTGGCTTTTTTTTTCTTCACATGGGCTTCATCTTTGGGCTTCGTCATATTCGATTTGTTTATTTGTATCACCATCAATCAGTACAAAAACTGGAATTTCGAGCAATCGTGCAATGCATAGTGGCCTTAAAATTTCACTTTTTCCATGTACAGGAACAATATGGCAACCTTGACGCCTGAAATCATCGTAAACACTCATCAGGTGCAAATAGGTTGTGATAATCTCATATGTCTTCGACTTCTCAATGAGAACTTTCTGAGAGAAAAACATTTCATTAAGCTCTGGGCTTAAAGTCGGTGAAACTTTTGCAACCAATGCAGATGGATTTGTTGGCTTAGATTCTCAATTCAATCCGAGTTCCTCAGCTATATCATCATAATGAATCCGACTTACGAAGTAGATTCGCTGGGAAAACCATTTTCTCGAACTATTCTAAGAGTAGATATGTCGTCGGAAGGAACAAAGTATGGACTGTGAGAACAAAGCAATATTTGGGCTTTCTCCTCAGCCAATTTGAACATTGTCTCTGCTAAGTATTTTATTTGAGGTGGGTGTTGATAAAGCTCTGGTTCTTCAATAGCCATTAACAATTTTGGGCTGTTAGCATCATCTATATTAACCAACTCTTGTAATAACGCGAAAATATATGATCGCTGCATTCCATGACCAAACCGTGATAACTCGCCCTCAAAGTCATTATTTCCATAATAAATCCCGCCACTGGGTCTTCTATTTTAATGGTCTTTTGATCTTCATAATTCCATTTTACCTGTGCCTTGATATCTGGTTTTGACCAAACTTGGAGTCTTTTTTCAATTGAAGATGAAACAGATGATAAAACACTTTGTTGAGCATCTAACATGTTAGAATAAGCATTTTTTGCATCATCGTAAATTTTTGAAAGTTCGGAATCAAATTTTACCTTAGATCTAACTGTTCGCTCTAATAAAATCCCAAGCGCTGAATTTTTCGTCTCTTCAGCTTCTTTAGATATGTCTTTCGTTGCAGGAATAAAAACCCATTGCATGTGGGAAGCCAATAAGTTCTGGTTCCTTTATATGTACCATAATTGATCCTCACTGGCAACATAAGAACACAAATCAGGGTGTGCCTCTTCATACTCTCTAAGAGACGCTTCCATACCACCTTTTGTTTTAATATCTTTTAAATCACTGAATTTATCTTCAGCCCTTATTGAGCTATAAATGCTTTTTAGGTCTGGTACTTTAGCGCCGGATTTTGACGCTGAAAACCACGAAGAAAATTCTGCAATAACTTTCCTTTGGCCATATTGTTGTACCTGGCATAACCCTAATTTCATCATATTTAGCTTCAGCTTAGAATGATCCATTTTGTCGGACATAAGCTGATAGGTCGGACTTTGCCTTATCTGATAAGTCACCAAATGTAACTGTAATTATAATGGGTATTTTTGTGTTTTTGTGGTGAAAATCATTTTCGGTTAATTTAACTAAGTCAGTTTGATTATTTTTGTTTTCTCGAAAGAATAAATTTAATGCATTTATTACTGTTGATTTTCCAGAACTATTGGCTCCAATAAAACAGTTGTAATTAGAGAAGTTAATATCTTGCTTTTTATAAGATCTAAAGTTTTCAATCACCACTTTTAATATTTTCATGATATCATCATCTCGTTTCGTAGTATTTTTATTGTTTAACGCCATAGATGTGGTGCAGCCGATCGTAGCGCTATAATGGCGTGCTACGGAAGGCGGTCCGTCACAATTTGTTTACTATAACTTTAAGTATTTAAAAGTTAACTATCTCCAAAGAAAAAGGCTTTTCTTGAATCATCATCATGCAAATTGTGATTTGCTATATGGTATTGACTTGGGTTTACTGTTTTAGAAAACAGCAGATAGGGTATTTCATCAATACATATTTCCGCAATAACTGCCGAAAGATCTTTTTCGTAACAATCCTGTAAAATTGTTAAGTTTGTTGAAGGGAAACTGTTTTTAAACTTTTCATTAAACTCTGGATAGAAATACTTGATAAGAGCTGCTTCATATAATGCAATTCGTTGTTTTTCAGTTGTATTGAAAAGTGCATCTAAACCATCAGATATTCTGCTCGAGTCATCACATATATTTTGAGCACGAGGATTGAATGATGTTATGAGTTGGGTGTTTGTTTGGACCTCAAGCATAAGAATATTTATTTCATATCCCTCAGGGACACCGCTTAGAGCTATTTTTTGTAGCGTTTCATGCTTGCGTAAACGATCAATAGCGCTTCTGGAACCATCTTTGCCATAAGCTTGACCGATATATTTTACATGAAATTTTTGAGTACCACATTTTTGATTGATTAAATGTATTAAATACTGGCTATTCGGCCAATATTTCTTTCCAGCTTCATCTTCAATTAATGGTTCATCATCTTCATATTTTAAAGTTTGATCGTTTGATAATTGTATTTCAATTCTATGTTCTTCATTAAGTATCTCAAAATCAATTATTAATTTTTGACCAATTTGGCAGAATGAATTGTAGATTACAGAAGGCAAAAATCCAATAATGTATATGTGGCAGTTGCTTAAGACTTCTGAGTTTTCAGATATAAAATCGTCATCATAAATACCTTTTGCTGGAACTGTAGCAAAGCTTGATGCATACATACTAAGGGCATGTTCAACACCGAATTCTAAATTTGACAATCTTTCGTGTAACTTATTTCTTTGTGACAAAATTAATCCTTTAAAAAAATTATCTTATTATCAAGGGGTTTATGCCTAACGAGCCTGTAGAATAACCCCATTTTCAGGAATGCCTCTCCAGGCTGATTTTAAAGTGAACTTTTCAGTTTCTACCACAATTCAGTCAACGAAAATACTCATGCCATATCTGAACTTTATGTAACCGCTGCAGGACAGGAAAATACCATTCTTTGCTGCCATTAATGGGACCGCCGCGAGCTTCTCGGCCGCCCGGCTCCTGCTCAGCACCAGGCATATCGAGCCAGCTTCCCTATGTTGTGAACCATGGCAAAGAGTTTCCATTGCGTATCGACCTTGACCCGCCCCCTCAGGGTAAACCGATTCAACCCGAGGGTACTCCTAATGTTGGCGAAGACCGGTTCTATGGTGCCCATACGCCTGCTGTACCAGAACCTTCCCTTTGGTGTATCAAAGTGTTTAATCATGCGACTGACAGGCGTATCCGTCTGGCGCATGGTATTTGTAAAAACGGTCACATGCCTGTGTTCGACTTTTTTCCCGCGAATGCACTTGGCTCGAAGCTCACAGGCCCTGCAATCCGTATTCTTTGCCGCGTATGTGATTCCTTTAAGACCTTTCTGGTCTTTAAAGTTGCTGTTTTCGACATAGAGTTCATTTCCGGCCGGGCAGATAAGCTTCTTCTTTTCCGGGTCGTACACAAACTCACTGGCTTTAAAATATTTTGCCTTTTTGACGGTTTTCCGTTTATCCGTGGGCCTTTTATGCCTGTCGGCCGTGGCAAAATTAGGATCTCGCTTTCGAAACAGTTTGTCCGGGATATACGCTTCGATTTTTTCATCTTCGATCCACTTGAGGCCATCGGATGAATGAAAGCCGGTATCCGCCGTTACAATGGTATCCTTGAGAGAATCGTTATCCCCTTCAGCCTGGTTCATCGTCTTACGCGCACCATCAATCATATCCTTTAAATAAAGGTGCTCAGTTGATGAACCATGGGCTTCGGCATGGGTAATAACCTGATGTAAGTCATCCGCAACAGCAATGCCAGTATAGCCCTGAATCACACCATGTGACGTGGACATCTTTGCGCTTTCGTTATCAGTCAGGTTGCTTTGAATGGGCTTACCTTGGACTCCGATTTTTTCCTTTCCCTCGTCCAACCAAGCCTGAATCTTGTCCGCTTTCTTTTTAAGGCTTTTGACGGCTTTTTTCTCTTTTGCCGTCATATCAGACCCTTCGTCACCACCTTTATCCTGTGCCTGGTGCTTTTTAAGGATCAACTGAATAAATTTTTCGATCTTTGCCTTTTTGCGGTCGAAATCCTCACGGTTTCCGCTCCACTCTTTTGAAGCGTTCGAGCTGAGCTTACAGCCGTCAATTGCAAACATCTTTTTGCCGATTAGCCCTTCCATGGAACAGATGGCAATCACTCGGGTCAAAAGCACCGAAATCTCTTGCCCATATGAAGAAATGAATTTTGCAATGGTTGTGAAATGGGGCCGGGTATCACCGGCCAGGGCGATAAAAGTCACATGACACTCACAACAAGATGCAATCTTGCGGCTGGAGATAATGCCCAGGGAATAAGCATACAAAATGACTTTTAAAAGGACGGCAGGGTTATAGGCGGGAGCTCCCGTTTTGTCGTTGCTGTAATGCTTGTCAAAGATCGAAAGGTCAAGTTCGTTATCCACCAAATGGTCAATGGCATGAACGAACGTGCCGGGAATGATTTGCTCGTCGAACCGGACTGGAATAAACATCGACTGGGCTTGAGAATAACTTTTGTATCGAGCCATACTCACCTCGCTGATTTATTTGAAGAGAGCATAGCAAATATTAAGCTGTAAATACAGCTTGATATCTTAAAATTTTACTTACTCTACAGGCTCAACGTAGTGCTAAGGGGCCGGCGGCGTTTAACGACACAGGTCGTTACCCCAAAAAGTTTGAATTATTGAATAGTTTGAGAAAACCGGCTGCAGTAGCCGGTCCCACTTTAGTGCATTGTTCGGCAGATAATCTGGAGAGGCGTGTTGGATTCGAACCCAGGTCCTATTTATACGTAATCCACGCATAATATCAACTATATACTTAAGACATCGCCTTTCATCTGTATCACCTTGAAGCCCTATAATACACTAAAAATACGTGCCCCATTTTGCGAGACTTCCACAAAAACTTCCACAATTTTGAATGCGTTTAACATGCGGATCACGCACATGGATTAAAAATCGAACTCGTACTGTCTTAGGACCGAAAGGTTTTAAATACTACCTCATACACCATATTAATAACTGGTTATCACCAGCCCCACAGAAACTCTATGGTTTATAGGTCCTGAGTTACAATAGTTTTTAAATTCCATTGGTCTGTTGCATGAAGTTACTTTTAGCAATCTGTAAAATTATCGAGTGAATATTTGAAAAAAAGGTGGGTTTGTGCTTTTTTTGCGGATTGTCAGGATAAATACATTCTATAGCACTATTTGCTGAACAACCATCTAAGATATGCGCTACAGATCGGGCAAAACTCGTGGGTAAGTTCATAGAACAATAGTCTTCTTTTGTTAGCATTAACTCACGTAAATTTGTCAAATCTTCATCGGACTTCGCTTTGAACATTTTTATTTTCCAATTTTTAGTATTGTGTCTACAAGTTGTGTATGTATAGATATTGTGTCACTGATAGTGTCGGCCATAAAACGCATTGCATCAACATACTTTGCTGTAAAAGTGTATTTGCTGCGCGAGGTTACATACAATATCCCAATCATGCTAACCTTTTCTCCATCCCAAGCATTTAATGGGGCAACCATCATTGTCTGGACTTCATTGGAATATCCTTTTGGTTTCTCCAAAAGCTGTTCTTTAATAGCTTTTCCTATATCGTTATAAATAAGAATTTTTCGTTTATCATGATTATTGATCAAGTAGTGTGGTAGACCTTCGTTTGCCGCAATTGGTTCGGTTGTGTTAGTTCTGTTCCGCTCGAAGCCGTTTGTCCGTGCAACCGTCTCGTAGATAATATTTCCCATTTCTGTTGGGTGTGGTTTTGCTAATCGTAAAGCAACTTCAATTTTTGAATCGCCAGTGACCTCTCTAAAGTAGGTGCGAACATGATTAATCACTACAACTAAGTGATTCATATACTCAGAACTAACTTGGTTTGAATTTTTCTCTGCCAGCCTTCTAAATATAGATGAGTGAGAGTCACGAATATCGTGGGCGAAGTTATGAAGTTTATATTTTATATTCAATGAATGGATTATGCGCTTACGATAATATGCGAATATAAACGGGAGAGATACGAGTGCGAGGCAAAATAATGTGGTAATTATTGTTTCAACCTGGATGGATGTACCTTGAAAGTGGCTAAGGTAATCTATTGCAATTGGCTTGTTCGTTAGTAGCAAAATCGGAAATAAAATTGATAGAAAAAATTGAGGTATAAGCGTTCGCTTTCTGAGATGCACACTTGATATACTTTTGAACCATGTTGACTGGCCATCAGTATATGGAACGACACTTTTTTTTGCCATCGATATTTACCTAAATTCAGAGTCAAGTGCTAATACATGTAAAATTCATGCATATTTGTAAGTATAAATTGCAATTTGATGTGTATTAATTGAATTGCTACGTACTGAATGGTTCCTTCTTTCTTGAAATGAAAGATATAGAGCCTCAGCACAAATCTACAAGTAAATTGTTTAGTAACAATAGGTTATACTTCGCCCATCGATTAACCAAACGAAATGAACATATAACTTTGTTCTCAATCTGTCAACAAGACATGTAAGTATGAACGATAAATACGCTATAAATCCAGAGTGGCTTCTTGTAGACTTCTATCTTTTTAAAATTATGGGGGCGCGTGCATCTAATGCTATGTTAATATGACCCAAGCACCTTATTAATAATATCTATAGTGCATTTAGTTAATCTGGCATGCACATTCTTTAGAAGGCCGGTAATAGCAACTCAAATGTACAGCAAACATAATATGACAATGGTACCTTTATCTGTATATTTTATCAATACATTAACTATGAGTAGGTAATTCATTGCTTTGGGCAGCCATATCCGACCTTTTGTTATTATCGTTTTTTTTGATTAGGCATGAAGGGCCACGGTACTGAATCGGTAACCGCTATCAATGATTGCGGCAAATCTCTCAGCTGGCTCCTGTAGTTTTCCCATTCGATTCGTATAAAGGGTTCCAACGGATAATCCGGCATCATGATATAATCACAATTGGCCAACCGCCGATTTCGTTCCGGGCGAACCACATTATTCAACCATAGGCGAAATTCTACTTTCCAATCGTTGCCATCCCACTTGCTGTTGGGAATTGGCTCCTTCTCAGTCCAGCTTGAATACGGCTCAACTCTAATTTCTGATATTTCATGTCGTTTCTGTGAAATGGTATCAAAATAAACCTTTCCCCGGTAATCAGGTTTTACGATCCACACACCTTGCTCCAAAACCGCGACCTCATATTCGTTTGTTTCAGGAGGTGGCTGCAGGGATGAGGATTTGGGGTTGTATAGCCAGCGATCACTTGGGCTACCAGTTTCTTCGTCCCACATTGGATTTTGCCGTGGCTTGGAGTCTCGTCCCTTCAAGTATTCACCCGTTTCGGGGTGTGCATTATACAATGTTGTCATTAGTAAAATATCCCCCCCCATTTAGTTACGTTTTTTGGCCTGGCCTCAGCCCCACCAGATGATAACGTACTAATACTTGAGCTATTTGTTGTTGATCCATACGCTGCGCCTGATCCAGGTCAGTTTCTCAACGTTTATTAGTCCACGGTGTCTGCTCCTTGTTTTTAGACGCCTGCCCCGTACCAACATGGTCACCCGTTGTTCCATCGCCTCTATCTGAACGAGATGAGGCATCAGGATCAATCCCCGCCCCATGGTCCCAATATCTGGGAAAAAGGCCTCGGTCATCAGGCAGGCTAAAATGCATTTCGTCGAGGGCTCCATACATGGTTCCAATTTTCGCAAAGAGGTTCGGATAATCAGAGCGTAAGAGACTCGATCCGTCCCGTTCAAGCATACGACGCCTTCTCATCTCTTCATCTGAAGGCATATATGACAGGTTAATGTCATCTCCCGGCTCGTAAAACGAGACTCTCTTTCCTTTGACACTCAAGTCTCCCGAAATCGACACATTACCCTGCCCATCCTTCCTCACCATCTCCAGATACGCCTTCAACTCATCCGCAACATGCTGCCTGGTCGCCAGTACCACCGCCGGGTCTACCTTCAGCTCCACAGCAGCCGTGTCCGAAACCTCCAGGATCATCTTCACGTAAAGATCCTTGGATGCCCCCTGGGTAATCTTGGGTTTGTAGGTGTGGGGATACTTGCCGATGGCAATCAGGTTGCCGTCCGGGTCGAAGATACCCACCTCCCGGATGTCGAAGTCCCCCACGTCCGATGGGATAAAGGCCTCCACCACCAGCCAGTTGCTGTTGGCTTCATGGATGGAAATGTGGTTGATGCTGCCTCGCCACACCTCATTAATCAAAGATGTCCGCTGAAGCATGCCTGCCAGGTCCAGGCTCGCGTAGGATCCGTTGCCGTCGCCCACGGCCAGGGTTGAAAACGAGACCGATTTACCTAAGACCGGCGAGTTGGCGAACATCGCCTTGCCGGTGTTGGTTAAGGTTGTGAAATAGGATTCTGCCATTGGTGTTTCCTTATTTTAGGGATAGATGCAGGTGGTTTCGATCATCTGGGTTCCCAGGCCAAAGTAGACGGGCCCGGACTCTTCCAGATTTTCGAGTTGCCAGGGGAAAACGGAGACGGTTTCGGCGTATTGTCCGGCCATGGCCATGTGGATTGTGCCCTGCCCTGTCAGGTATGTGATCACGGCATCGAGCTTGGAGCGGACGTTCTTGTAGGCTTCGATGAGCTGATCCGCCCAGGCGTAGGCCTGATCGGTGACGCCCTGGTCGGTGACTTCCACGCGTACCCGGAAGTGGTAGGGCTGGCCGTCGTAGGTCCACCACTCTTCCACGGTGCCGCCGCCGAGCACGTCGGCGATGGCGCCCTCGATGGCGGACGGGGTTCCTTTTTGTCGATGACGGGCCACGGAGTTCCGGACAAGGGCCCTCTTCTTTTCAAGGGTCAGGCTGTCGTCCCAGAAGTCCACCTTGAACTGCCAGGCCAGGTGGGTGAGGAGGGGCTCCTCCAGCTCGTCCCACCGGCTGTACATATATAAGGTGTCGATGGCCCGGTTGATCTGCTTCAAGTCGTCATCAATGGCGCGGGCGGCTGCCCGGATGCTTTCGTCTCCGGAGATAGACGCGGGGAGGATGTCTGCAAAGGAGATGTCGGGCAAGGCTTTACTCATCTTCCCCCCGCATAGTTCAGGGTTTGGGTGCCAGCCTGGGCCACCTGGGTGGTGGCCAGCTTTTGAAAAGAGGGAGACCGCAGCACCACGCGTTTTGCGCCGGCACTCTTTAAGCGAAAAACCAGTTCATCGGGGTTGATGTCACGCCCCAGCTTTTCGCATTGCCAGGCTGTGTAGTCGGCAATGGCCTTACTCACCCGGCTTTGAATTTCAGAAATGGCCTCCTGGTTCTCTCCGGAAATAAAATAGTCGGCATCGATGTCGAAGCCCACCGGCACCGGGGCAATGACGGACACCCTATCCGTCAAGGGCCTTCGGTTCTTCGGGGTCACGGCATCGGCCACGGTTTGCAAAATGGTTTCATCCGGAAGCCTGCCTCCGGAAAGAAGGACCACCACCTGGACGGTGGCGTCTGCAGGAGAGACCACGGCCACGTCGGCGATCTCTTGATGGGCCGACTTGGCCCAGTAGATGTAGGCCCCTTCCGGACCGGCAACCGAGTACTTGTCCGGGGCGTTGTGGATCCGTTCCCTGTAAGGCTCGTTGCCTTCTTTGTCGGCTCCGCCCGTGGTTGTGATGGTGTTGGAAACGCTCACCACATAGGGGACGGGATCCACCATCTGGTTGATCTGCCCGGCCACGTACCCGTTGCCCACGGTGCCCGTGGCCATGCAGGTCACGGGCACGTCAACGAAGGTGTCCCCGGCGGCCACCTCGGCATAGCTTTCCGTCTTGAAAAAGAGCGTGCCGTCCGGAGAGACGCGGGTCCCTTTGTTGATGGCCACCACAAACTCCAGGGCCTCGGCAATGGAAAACCGGCACAGGGTTCCGGCTGCAGAAGAATCCAGCCGCTCCGTCTCCGTAAAGGCCCCCAGGTGATCCAGGTGGTCGCCTTCGCTGTAGGCCAGAAGATTCATTTTCCCCGCGTGGTTGATCAACTCACGCTGCTGCACGATGATAGAGGCCAGGCCCATGAGGAAGAGGCGCTCCGGATCCGCAGGGGCCAGGGATTTGCCCGTGATGCCCTCGTGCACGGTCAAAATATTGCTGATGGTTTTCTCGGCATCGGCTTCCACAAATTGGATGTCCGGAAGATTCTTAAGGCTCATTGATTTTAATCCTCACCACAGGGATCAGTGTCCCGGCCCGGGCCTTTTCGGTGTCGGCCACCCAGGACACGGAGAGAACATCCACCCCGGGGACATAGGTCTCAATTCCCTGGATCACGGCTGCCGATGCTTTGGCCTTGGCCACCGGAAGCGGCGTGTCCAGATAATCCGCCTGGGCACCGAAGGCCCTGTCCAGGGGAAGAGTCCCCACCCGGGTGGCGCAAACAATCTGCACCTGCTGCACAATGGCATCGATGCCCGTTGCCCCGATCACCACACGGTCCAGCTGCCCCGTCACATTCAATTCCATTTACGCAAACTCCTTTAACTTGATGGAGACCGCCGCAACCAGGAGCCGCCCTTTGCCGTCGAATTTCTGCCAGTCCTCTTCCATGGAAAGGAGGGCAAACCGTCCGAAATTGTACCCGCCCACAACCAGGTTCTTTGCCTCTCCGGAGGCAAGCACCTTGCGCACGGCATCGATCTCACCTGAAGGTGAAACGCCCAGACTTTCGGCGAACATCATTTGAAGCGACACCTCGTCCAGGCCCGGGCCAAGAAACTCCAGGACAGGCTTTTTCCCGGTGACGGCATGCTCGGCAAACCGCACCTTGGATGAACGCTTGAACTCATCGAAGGTGCGGATCCGCGTGCGGCTGGTTTCAAAAACAATCTCTCCGAAAGCCCCCACCTCCATTTATCTGTGTCCTTTGGATGCTGGGCTTCCGGAGGCATCGTCCAGAAGGGTCATGTGTTTGTAGACGGCCCGGCCCAGGGCCGCTGCCATTTTTTCTGTCTGGGCAAACTCGTTGCCCGTTGCGAACCCTTCCACTTTGAGTTCCTTGATAATGTCTGCCACGAGGGCTGCTGCGCTTGTTGCCATGATTATTTGCTCGCAATAACTGTTGTTGATGCGTCCACATGGGGTTTGCCGTCGAACTTACAAATGGACTTGTCCGTGATCACCCCGCCCAGCTCCCCTCCGCAATCCAGGGTCACTTTATCGGCTTTTACCGTTACCTCCCCGCCCTTCACCGTGATGTCCAGGCTGTGCGTTTTCCTGTCGTAGGCCATGACGGAGCCATCCCCAAAGGTCACATGGGTCAGGTGGGATCCGTCTGCAGGTGGCGCGTCCACGTCGGAGTAGATCGCCCCCAGGACAAAGCCCTGTTCCAGGCCAATGGGCAGAAAGATACAAGCCACCTCTTCTCCAACGTCGGGCATGGCAAAGAACTTGTCCGTCTGGGTCCGGGGGAAGAGAACCGGCAGCTTGTGGGTGGGATGGCCATGGACCTCCACCTTCACGGATCCGCCCACCACTTCGGTCACCGTGCCCACCTGGACCATGCTGTTCACCTTCTCCTCCAAGGCCTTCATGCGTTTTTCGATCTCGATCATCAGTACCCCAGCACCTTTCTCAGGGTTGCGTTTGTCTTGTAGCCGGAGCCCAGGGAGTGCTTGGCCTCGTCGATGAAATAGATGCCGTCAAAGATACCGAATCCCTCTACCTTCACATTTAGCCCGGCCAGGGCCCGGGGATTGCCCACCAGGGAGAAGCTTGCCTTCACCTCCTCCTTGTTCGCGCTCCGGAGTTCAGCCACGGCCTGGGTCTGGGCTTCGGCGATGGACTCCACCCGGCTGTTTACCACAAGGACCTGACCGGTCTTCGGACTGTTCTCCGGGGTAAAGGTGTGCTCCACCAACCTCTTTTTTGTCGGGTCAAAAAACTGCACCGTGCATGCCCGATAGATGTTGTGGGACTTGGTATTGAACGACCAGGTCAGAATCTCGGAGGCCCCCTTTCTCAAGGTGAACACCGGGGCCTTGGCTTCAAAGATTTTCCCCTGGTAGAGAACCAGCTTCTCTTCGGCCATCTTCAGGTTGAGGCCCCGCGCCCGGCAGAGCCTTGCCAGAAGAGCAAGATCACTCTCCTTGCTCTGGGTCACCCGCTCGTACGGTGCGTCCTGGTCGGCGCTGAAAAAAAGGGAGAGCCCGTGCTCTGCCGCGATGCCCCCGGCCAGCTGCTCCAGGGTGATGGCTTCCCAGACCCGTTCCTTCAGCTCGTTCTTGATGGCCGTGGAGGTCATGGAGCTGATGGCCTTCATGGTGACGATTGCAGGAGGCCCGCTTGATGTGATGTCATCCACCTGAAAGGATCCGCAGGAGAGTGAAAGATCCCCCAGGTCACCCCATGCCGAGCACTCAATCTCCGCCTTTACCCGGGAGCCCTTCTCCGGAAACCAGTCTCCGGCCCAAAGCCCGGCGGTGTCCTCCAGGGTGATCTGAAGATCATCGGCCTTGCCCGATGCAAAATCGGAATAGGTCATGCTCTTTAAATAAGGTGAGATCTCTTTCGAGATGTCTTTGCCTTCAAAATTCAGGTTCAATCGTGCTTTTCTCATCATGATTTCCAGGGGGGTAAAACGGTTTCGGTTCTCTTCCCGTGTCCGATCAGCTCAATCCGGCGCTGAAACCACGTACTCCGATGCTCCGGGTTGGCCGCAATCAGTCGGGCCATATGCATCTCGCTTCCCATGCGGGTCAGGGCGATGGCATCCCACATGTCGCCCTGCCGTGTGGTGTATGAATCAGGCAAAAGCGCGCCTCCTGTCGTCGTGGTGAATATCCGTCATAACCTTCCGGACACGCTCTTCGCTCTCCATCATGCTCTGATCCGCCGCCGCCTTGAATTCGGCAACGTTGGAGCCGGTGGCCGTGATATGAATTTGGGGTTTGTACTCAATAGCGGTGCTGGAACTGTTCATGGCCGCCGGGGAAACCTCTGGGAACTTCACAGGCGTCACGCCCTGGCTCTGTCTTTCAGGGAAAGGCACCACATTGTCCGGAGGCGTGGGAATGTTCCCGGCGACATTGCCCACCTTGGCGGCCTTTTCTGCCGTTTCAGTCTCTTCGTCACTCCCGAAGCCAAAGAAACGACCTCCAATTTTCATGAATTTCTTGATCTTTCCCCATATGGAGTCCACCAGCTTCTGGAAGGGTTCGAACTTCTTGTAAAGAACAGCACCAAGCCCCACCAGAACGGCCACACCGCCGACAATCAACCCGATGGGGTTGGCATTCAGGGCCACGTTCAAGGCCCATTGTGCTGCTGTCATGGCATAGGTGCCGATGGCCGCTGCCTTTTGAACTCCCGCCAGGGCTATGGTTTTCATTTTTGATAGTGTGAGATGTTTGTTGATGAGCTGATAGGCCGTCTTTGCCCTTAACAGCCCTCCAGACACAAAAGTCCAAGCATACCCTGCGGCAACTGTTGCAGCAGTCAAGGCAATGGTACCGCCTGTCAGCATCCCCGCTACTTTCGTGACTGTTGGGTACTTTTCTGATGCGGCAGTAAGCTTGCGTGCAATAAAGGCAAGGGATTGAGCCGCACCTGAGATGGCAGGTGTCAGGGTGTTTCCAAAAGTTATGGCGAGGCTTTCTGATGCAGAACCAAAGTTTTTAAGAGCTCCGACGGTTGTGTTGTCCATGATATCGGCAATGGACTGGGCGGTAACTTCTCCGTCTTTCACTTTTTTTGTGTATTCGGTGATGCCCTTTTTCCCTGCCTGAGAGAGCAGTTCCGTTAAACCAGACGCCGGTTCCTTGCCAAATATGGTACTGATTACATCCAACTTCTCGGCATTACCCATACCGTTTAGTGATTCGGATAGATCAGCTAAAATTTGTGCAGGCTTCCGAAGATTACCTTCCATGTTTGTGGCCTGGACACCCAACTCCTGGAGTGTACTTAGTGCTGCGGTTGACGGCGCGGAAAGCCCCAAAACCATACTTTTTAAGGTGGTGCCCCCCATGCTTCCTTTGATCCCAACGTTGGCAAGGAGTCCGGCCATAGCGGAGGTCTCTTCAAGGGACATGCCAGCTTTCGCCGCAACAGGCGCTACATACTTCATAGTCTCGCCCAGCATCTCCAGGGAGGTGTTGGAACTGGTGAAGGTCCGGGTGAGGACGTTGGAAACACGGTCCATCTCAGAGGCCTCTAAGCCAAAACCGGACATGATATCTGACGCAATATCTGATGCGACGCCAAGCTCTACGGCACCGGCCTTGGCCATGTTAAGCACGCCCGGCATAGCAGAGATGATTTGCTGACTATCAAAACCAGCCATGCCCAGATATGACATGCCCTGAGCTGCTTCACTGGCTGAGAAGGAGGTCGTTGATCCAAGTTCCCTCGCTTTTGCCGTCAAGGCCTGGAAGTCTTTGCCGGTGGCTCCGGTAAGGGATTTCACCTTAGCCATGCTTTGTTCAAAATTGGCCGCAATCATGACAGGAGCCGCCACCGTTGCTCCCAGGGCCACAGCGTCAAACAGCTGGCCCTGCATGTTGGCGCGTTTGTCCTTCACGGCCTTCTGTTTCATCATGAGCTTCTGAAGCTTGTCCTGCTTGCGCCGGGCAAGGTCGATGGACTGGGCCAGCTTCTGGTTGTGCATCACCAGCTGCCCCGTCTTGATTCCGGTAGAGGCCATCTCCCGCCGAAGCTCGGAAAGGGAGGTCCTCTGCTCCCCCAGTGACGTTTTCAGTTTTTTTGCTTTTCGGTTCGCCGCATCAAACTGGCTCTGAAGCTTCTTGGTGGGCTTTGCCGTGGCGGCCAGCTGAGCGGCAAGGGCCTTGCTCTCGTTCTGGGCTTCAAAGCCTCGCTCCGTCTCCTGGATCTCCTTTTTCAACGTGCCAAACCGATCCACCTTGGCCTTGGATTTTTCAAGCTGGCTGATCTTCTGCCCCAGTGCGCCCACCGTCTGGGACGCACTGAGCATCGAGCCCTTGAACGTTGGAGCCACCGAACCGTTCAGCTTGAACGCTATGTCATATACCCGTGATCCCATCGCCTACGCCTTCTCATTGAAATCCGTGATCCATTCAAAAAGCTCCGGGAAGGGCATCTGGTAAAAGAATGCCACTCCCGTCCGGGTTACCTTGCCCATGTCCAGGCACGCTAAGCGGATCTGCCGGGCACTTGGTCTTCCATACCGTGCAAAAAAAGCTGCACCTCCATGGCAATATTCGTGCTGTCCCTGGCGGACATGGACCGGATGGTTTCAACGGAAAGATCCGCCGCACGGGCCGCAAGGCAATGGCAGTAGGCATGGCTCAAGGTAAGGCTCGTCATCTGGCCCCCCATGGCAAGGTACTCCCGCTCCGCCTGCGCCATGTCCTCCCCCGTGAGCCCCTCCAGGTCAGGGTCGTTGTTGATCTCTTTGCCTTCAAAGGTGATGGCTTTTTTCAGCTTGATTTCCATCTTGGTTTTTCCTTTTTGAAAAATGTCTACGCGTAGACATCGGTTTGATCGTTACAGCCCCAGGGCCTTGTTCACGTCGGACAGGCAGTCCACACCGTTCACCGTGTAAAGGTTGTTGAGCTTGTCGATGAGGATGCTTTCCATCCCGTCGATCATGAGGTTAAAGCGGGTGAGTTCCAGCTCCACGCTGGAGTCGTTACCCTCCCCCACGGCAAACTTGCCGAAGCTGGTCTTTTTGGTGGATCCCTGGCCGGAGATCCGTACGGGCATCACCTTCCGCACGCCGCTTGCCGTGTCCTGGACCTGCATGGCCCCGCGCAGGTCCACCACGTGGGGAACGGGCATGTTGAAGAGGTTCACGTCCTGGCTGATGGTCCGAAAGTTGATGGTCATGGCCATGGCCCCAATGTGCCCGAGGATGGGAACCGAGATCTCACCCAGGATGCCTGCCCCTTTGAGGGAGGCGTTCAGGGGCTCGATGTCCGGCACGGTGACGTCCACCACGCCCATCATGTCCTTGGCGCCGCCGTAATAGAGGCGAAAGTTGGTCAATACTTCAGGGGTATTCATGCGCGCACTCCTGTATGGTTTTAAGGATGTCTACGCGTAGACATCCGAAAACCTGTTAAGCGAAAATTAAGCGAAAAGGGTTGAAAAGTAGGCCGGGTCGTACTCCTGGATGAAGTCGATCTCCCGGGCGGGTGAAGGCGGCGTCATGTAGACATGGAAACGGGAGATCCCATCCATCATGTCCGTCACCGCGTTTTCATCGGCCTGAAACTCCACCCGCGCGCCCAGGAGAAACTGCCGGGACACCAGCCCGTCCAGCCACATCTGGGCAGAATCCCGGATGGTCTCGATGAGCCGCCGTTTTGCAGGGGCGTCCACCCTGGACCAGTGGCTCAGGATCAGGGTGTTGCCCACCCAGGTGAACATCCGGCTCACCGAGATCCAGGAATCCTTGGGGTCGGTGTTGGCCGGGTAGCAGGCCGTCCGGTTGCCCCAGCACTTCCACCCGCCGAATAAAGTTCAGGGCCGTCACGATGCCGTTACCGTTCAAATAATTCGCCTGCTCCGGCTGAAGCCACACCTCCTTCCCGTTTGCCACCATGGCGTCCATCTGAAAGTTGTGGTTCGAAGGCGAAGCGTAGGGGATATCCTCGTTGTCCGCGTCCACCTTGGCCATGAGCCCGGCAAGCTGGGTAGACATGTGAAAGGTCTTCCCTCCCAGCTTCACCCTGGGCCAGCAGACCACCTGGGCCGGGTCGGTGAGGTTGTTCTGGTTCTTGTATTCCGGGGCGTCGCTGTACCGGGTCACGGTGGCGTCATCGATGTCGATAATCGCCTTGCAGGAGAACAGCCCGTTGATGGTTTTGGCCTTGGCCGTCATCACCGCCGACACCGTGGAGGCCGAAGACCAGCCCGGGGCCACGATGAGCCCGGGCACCAGGCGATACTTGGGGAACACCTCGTTCACCAGCTCCAGGCCGGTGAGGGCACCGGTCTCTGCGTCCACCCCGCCCACGATATCCGCCGCCGTCACCTTGGACGGATCCGCATAGGTGTAAGTTCGATTGACGGTGGCCCCTGCCTTGATTGAGCCGGTAGGGATGCGCTTGATGGTCCCGGCAACCCGGTCCACCTCATAGTCGGTGTTCTCCACGTAGGTGGTGGACTTGTCCGAAGAGGTCACCACCACCGGTCCCAGGAGGTCCCCGTGGTCCAGCTTGATCTCGTCATCGGCAAAGGTGGCCGCGCCTTCGGCCACATCGGCCTTGTGAACCGCCGGGTCAAAGACGTTGATGAAGACAATGGGGGCCAGGGCGAACAGGACAAAGTGGGAATAGATGAACTCACAAAGCGTGTACTTCTCCCAGGCATCGGAATAGCCCAGCAGCTCCACGGCCTCTGCGTAGGTATAGACCATGGTCACCTTGTTCACCGGCCCTGCCCCGCCCTTGGCCAGGTGCACGGGCCGTGCCCACCACCACCGGCAACGACGCTGAAACCCTCCGGGGCGGCGTGATGGACGTGGGCATCTGCCGATGCGTCGTTTAAACACCGTGTCTGTATGTCATGATTACTTGGCTCCTTTCGCTTCGGCGTATTTCCGGGCCAGAAGGGATTCAGGGTTGTTGAGGTCGGCCATGGCCGGGGCAAGGGCCTCCACCGGAACCAGGAAGCGCTTCAGCTCAGTCCGCTCCTTGAAAAAGGCCGCCACCTCTTTGGGCAGGCCGTTTCGAAAGACCTGATACCGGCTGATGTGCACCGGATGCCGAACCTCCGGCCCCACATAGGCCACCTGTTCCGTTTTTGCCCTTTGCCGCCGTTGATGTTGTTTTCTTTGCTGCCATTAGAGACATGCCTCCACGTCTTCCGTTAATGTTTGCCGGATCCCCGAGGTCTCCCAGTGGGTGGTGATCTCACCCTCCGCATGGGGCTGGGGTTGAAAATACTTTGCGTCCGGGTCTCCGCACTCCCAGGTCACCGGAAGTTTCAAGGTGTACAGTCCGTCTTCGGTGCGCCGCTTTGAGAGCACGATCTTCCGGCACCGGGTGAGAAGGTTCAGGATGTCGTTCACCCCGGCCTCTACCCCTTCGAAGCGGGTCATTCCGCAGAGGATCTTCACCGCCACCTCCGAGCTTTCGTCCTGGTCGGTTCCGGAGACGGCCTGAAGGATCACGTAAGGGAAATCAATCTGCCCCTGTTTTTTGGGGGGAAGCTCACCAAGAAAGATCTGGGCCGGAGCGTAGGACGCCCCGGCACCGGGAACCCGGAACCGAATCTCCTTCAGGCCATCTGCCAGAATGGCCTCCACTCCTTTGAGCAGTCCAAAGGGCATCACTTGCCCCCTTTCTGGATCAGGTAGTTCATTTCGTGGTCCAGGTTCTTGGAGAACCGGGCCGCCGCAGCTCCCTGGAGTTCTTGCAAACGCCCAGTTCTGACCTGGGGCACCGCCGGGCCGTCCAGTTGCCGAATAGGAAGCCGGTGCGCGGCAGACCGTTTATAAAGGCTCACGTGGCCGGACTTCATCTTTTGCACAAACCCACCGCGCACCACCTTGCGGGTGGCCTTCACTTGAACGGTGACACCTGCCTTGGGCCGCCTCTTTGTGGGGCGTGCCGGTTGCGCGCCGAACCGGTAAAGGGGTATCCGCTGGCCGGAGAAGGTGGCCGTGGCCTTCAGGCGCGCGCCCGATGCATTGGACTTCCTGAAGGTCTTCTTCACGTCGGCGGGCTTGATGTTGTAGGCCTTGCCAGCCTCCCGGGCCGCGTCCATCTTCACCCCGGTGATGGCCCGGTTCAGGCTCTTGCGCATGGCGCCCTGGGCCTGGCCCCCGAAGGAGGTCAAAAACATCTCCGCCCGTTCCGCGTCCTTGTCGCTTATGGAAACCTGAAGAACACTCATGACTCATTCCTGTAAAAGGTCACTTCCAACAGCCCGAACTCATCCTCCACGGACTTCACCCGAAGGGCCTCTCCATCCAGCTCCACAATTTCCTCCGGCACCGGCACGGCCACGTCACCGGAAGTCAGGGTGACGGTCTTGGTGCGGATGTTCACCCCGTGGTGATCCGTGCTCGCAACCTCCCCGTCCGCCACATCCGCGTAAACGGGCTTGCCGTTCCAGAGCACGGTTGTGCCGAATTCCCCGGGGTTCACAAAGGCCGCGTTGTCCCGTGCCACCAGCTCCTGAAAATTCATGGCTTCACCTGTGACCCTTTGGCCCGGGTGCCGAACCACCAGGGAGAATACCGTCCGAAGTACCAGAGGGTCATCTTCACCACCTCCTGGTAGATGGACAGGGCCGTCCCCGCATCCAGGGCCGCAGCTCCGATACCGTCCAGCACGCCCTGGACCTCCGTGCGGGTGGTGTGCACCTGCCAGATCAGGTAGATGGTGAGGCCGGACCGGGTAAGCCCCCGGATAAAGTCCACCAGCACCAGGAGGAAGGATCCCACGGCTCCGGGTTTCACGCCTTTGGAGTAGCTGGCCGCGTCGTGGCCGAAGCTCTCTTTCATCAAAACGTCCGCCGACAGGGTGAGGGCCGTGTCCGCCTCCCGCGTGGCCGATCGGTCCCGGAACTCATACTCCTTGTCCATGGCCTCCAGATCGATCTTCCGGAGGGCCACCTCATGCTTGTCCACCTGCCGCTGCTTGAACAGGCCGAAAAGGTTTGTCACCACAGAACCGATAAGGCCAAAGGCCGAGCCCGTTAAAAGTTCAATCATCTGTAAAGCTCCTTGATCGTCAGTGTAAAAGGCTCTCGCTTAAGGGCCCGGTTGAAGGCAGACACCGCCATGCGGGAGCAGAGCACCGCCCTCTGGTTCCCCAAGGTCCCGGTGTACATCCCCAGGGCCACGCACCCCAGAAGGTGTGTCCGGAACCCCTTGGTCACATCCCCGCCGTAGTTGGCCGAGTGCATCTTGATGTGGGTCCGGCCCGGCACGTCCATCACCTGGTAGCACCACCCAAACTTCGGCGAATACACCCACCGCACCTCATAGATCCCGGCAGGGATGCAGGAGCGGTTCGGCCTGTTCTCCCGCCAGGGAAGCTCCAGGGTACAGATGGTTCATCCAGTGCCATAATCACCCCGAAGGTCCCCTGGTCGCTGGTTTCCGTGCGAAGCAGAGAGAGCCTCACGCATCCCCCTTCCCGGCCAGCACCAGGCCGCAGATCTTCAGGGAGGTGGCCCGGAGCCGGTCCAGCTCCGCCGGGGACAGGTCCCGGGTCTGCCTGCAATAGTGGATCCCCACAAAGCCCACCGGGTCCCCGTCAAAGGAGAAGATCCCCACCAGATAAAAGGAGCGGACGCCCTGCTCCGCCAGGAACTGGTAAAGCCCGAAATCCCGCTCCCGGACCATCTCAAGGTCCGGGCAATGGATCTCCTTCATCTTCATCATCTCGGTGTTCCAGCTCGCAAAAAAGGAGTTGGGCAGGCTCTGCAAGGTCGTCATGAGGGGCGAGGCCCCCACCTGGACGCGCTCATGGGTGTTGCTGCACCGGTCAAAGTGAACCCCCACCGCGTTCTGGTTGCCGTTGTGATATTGAAAAACCGTGGCACGCTCGCAATCCAGATCGATGAGGAGGCCGTCCAGGGCGTCGTTGATCTGCTTGCCCGTCTCCATCTTGCCGAACAGCTCTTTCCGGAAGCTGCTCTTCAGCCGCTCCTGGATCCGAAGCTGCCAGCCGTTCCCGGCAAACAGCCCCAGGGCCAGGGTGGCAAGCCCCACCCAGGTTCCGTGGTTGGTCATGATCTTCGAGCAGACCTCAAAGGCCTTCCAGGTTGTTGCGTCCATCTCGTTCAAGCCCTTTCGGGGGAATGTCTACGCGTAGACATCTTGCCGCCTTATTCGTCCACGTCGAGGAGCTCACACTCCTTTACCGCTACCTCAGCCATCACAGGCCCCGCCGCTTTCAGGGCGATCAGCTCATCTGCAATGTCTTCAGGTACGGTCAGCACCTCACCGGGAGGATAGTATTCGCCCTCATGTTTCACGGTTTTCAGCAGGGATATTTCTTTGAGTTTGATTTTTTTACTCGCCACAGAATGCTCCTTTGATGGCCCCCGGCAACGCTGCCGGAGGCCTGTAAATGGGATAAAAGGGTCTACAGAACGTCCGCTTCCACAACCGCTTCCGGCTCCCAGAGAACCGGCAGGGGCCGGGACTCCACCAGGTTCCACAGCACGGAAGGGTCTTTCTCTTTCCAGTTCTTGGCGAAGAACTCGCCCACCACGTTGGCGTCCAGGTCCAGGATGTTGCCGAACTCGATGCTGATCCGGGCATCGGTGGCCACCATGTAGATCTTGTCCGCCTCGATGAGCTTCTGGGGTGCCCCGGAGGCGTCGTCAAAGGAAGTCCGTACCGGTAAATCTCAATGCCGCCCAGGTTGCCCATGTAGTTGGAGGACATATCCCAGACCAGCTCGCCCACCTGAACGTGCTTGGTCCTGTCCATCCACTCGTCCTTGGGCACCTTCTTCCGGAGCCACTTGGCCGCCTCGGTGCCGCAGATCATGATGGCGGCCCCGCGCCCGAGCTTGTCCACGATCATGTCGTTCCAGGACTGAATGTCGTTCAAGGGGTCGGCATCGGCGCCCATCCATTTGGATTCCCCGGTAAGCACCACCTTGTGGTCCTCGGGGATCTGGTAATCCACCTCAAAGGCAACGTTGTCCTGCTCCACGATGATCTTGCCGGTGAGGGCCTGGGCGCACATCCACTCCAGGGTGGTGAGGACCTTGTCCTTCAGCTCCTTCATGGACTTCATGATTTTGGACTGCTCCGCTTCCTCCACCGACTTCGGCCCGGAGGCATAAAAAGGCTGCCCTGCGCCGCGCTCGCCGCGAAGCTTCTTGGCGGTGAGGGGATCCTTCAAACGGATACGCGGGGTCTTCACCGAGCGCTGGGACCGGGTAGACCCGGACACGATCTTGCCGCCCTCCACGTCCGTCACAAAGGGGGCCAGCTTCCGGCCTCCCACGGTGATGTCCACGTCAATGGTGTCCGCTTCGTTGGTGTTCCTCTCTTTAAAGATCAGGTCCTGAAGCATCCGGGGCGGGGTCTTCAGCTGCTCCACCGCCCGTGTCAGTACTCTCCATGCAATTTCCATATGTTCCTCTATCCCTTATGATCAATGCCCCCAAGGGGGCCTATTTTACGTAAATGCCCACGGCCTGAAGCTGGGCCACCGCCGCCGCCTTCTGCACCGCCGTGATGCCCTCGGGCCAGACCAGGCCCTCTGCCACGGCCTCCGCATGGGCCACGATGACGCACGGCTCATCGCTTGCCGTGGCGTCCACGTCTCCGGCCAGGATGGCCATGGCTGCCTGGGTGCCGTCGGATGCCGCCGGGGCCAGCCCGGTCAGCTTCTTGTCCGCCGTCACCTGCCCCAGGACCTCACCGGCCACATACACCCTGCCCTGCTTCAAGGTGCCGGACATCGTGATAACGGGATGGTCACCCAGAAAGGCACGATCCTTGATCACATCCCCGTGCTTAATCATCTGCTGCATCGATCTTCTCTCCTCACGTTTAAAAGGGGTTTTCCGGCTACACCAGGGCAGCCAGGGCGGAAGCCTGCTTGTCCACATCCACGGTGGTCAGGTTGTCGGCTCCGGCCTCGGGCCTCACCCCATCGGAGTGCGCCGACTGAAGCCCGTCCAGGATCGCCTGACGGCTCGCCTTGTCTTTGCCGTCCGCGTCGGCCTCTTCCTGTTCGGCGGATGCCCCGGGCGTGCCCAGCACCTGGCCAAAGGCCTCGATCTGGGCCACGGTGGCCCCACTGCTCACCAGGGCGGTGAGCTTTGTGCCCTGCTCGTCCCCCACGACGGCAGAGACGATGCCCATGATCCGCTCGGATTCCGCTTTCACCTGGTCCGTCACGTCTTTCTGGGCAGCCTCCCTGCCTTCGCTGACTGCTTTGGTGTACAAATCGGGATGTTTTGCCTGAAACTCTCCGTACTCCATGACGAAGACCTCCTCTTTCTCTTTGATTCTGGTTAAAAAGGTGTCAAAGCTCTCCTCCACGCGATCAATGAGGCCAATCTCCAGGGCCTCCTGCGCCAGGAACACTTTTCCATCGGCCATGGCGAGGGCTTTGTCTGTGGACACGCCACGGTTCCGGGCGACGTCATCAATAAAAATGGTGTAGATCTGATTCAAAGGGTAGCAGGTAAGCGGTGGACTCCTCGTCCAGGGGCTCCGAAGGGTTGCCCATGGCCTTGTATTTCCCGGCGGTGAGGTACGTCACCTTGTACCCGCCCTTCTCCTGGGCCTTGGACCGATCCACGTGCATGGCCCGAACCCCGATGCTGCCCACCTGGGCAGTGGAGGGTGCGGCAATCTCTTTTGCCGCCGAGGCAAGCCAATACGCCGCGCTGCACATCTGGCCGTCTGCATAGGCGTAGATGGGTTTTTCCAGGGCCGCCCGGTGGAGAAAGTCGGAAAGCTCTTTCACGCCGTCCACGTCCCCGCCGGGGGAGCCCACCTTAAAGCAGATCGCCTTCACCCCGGAGTCCCCAAGGGCCGTCTCCACCTGCTCGCGAATCTGCGCGTAGGTGCTCTCCCGATCCAGCCAGAAGTAGTACCTGGTCCGCTCTTTCTGAAGGGCCCCGGACACCCGGATCACCGCCACGGAGTCAATGACCTCAAGGTCCGCGCCCTCCCCGTCCGCATCGGCAAACATGGAGGCATCGATCTTGCCGGATTCCACCAGGGCCAAAATGGCCTCATAAGCATCCATGGTGATGGCCCAGGGCCGTCCATGCAGTCGCTCAGGCATTGGCACCCTCCTCTTCCTTTTCTGTCTCTTCAATCAAGGCATCCGCCGCGTCTGCCTTAGCTTTCTTCACAGCTGGGGTAGGCTCCTCAGGCAAGAGCCCGGCTGATTTCTCCTTCCGAATCTCTCGTGCGCGTTGATCAAGCACAACGTCCACATCCTGGCCGCTTTCCGCCAGAATGCCAGCAAGTGTATTGGTATTATTTTGAAGCTCCAGGTCGTGAGCCCTTGCTGTTTTAAGGGGGTCGATCTCGCCTCGTTTCGGGGGAATCCAGGTGGCCCGTGTATAGGCATGACGTGCGTCGTACCAATCAGGGGATCCGGCAGGCAGGGTAATCATCCCCCGGAGCCACGCCTCTTCCAGGACCATCTCCCAGACCTTCTGACAAAATCGATCCACCAGCCACTTCTGGTAAAATTCAAAAACACGCCACGCTTCCATGAGGGCCGCCCGAGCGCTGGAATAATTGGTCTTTGAAAAATCCTTGGCCACAACCTCATAGGGCATCCCCACAGAAACACCGATCCCCCGAAGGATCCGCTCCACAAACTCTGGGAATGTGTTACCGGGTCGGTTGGACTCCAGAACCTTGGGTTCTTCTCCTGGGTTGCCGTAGATCATTGTCCCCGCAACCACATCCTGGTGGCGTGTGAGTTCACCGGCGGCCACTTCGTTTCCGTTCATGTCACGGCCCGAAGTCGCGTCTTCTGCATTTGGGGTTTTGATAAAGACGGGAAAGCTGGCCGCCACGATGGCGCCCACCAGCTCAAAATCAAGGTAGTCGTTCAGGTCCCGGAAGAACTTCATCCCGGGGCCAGAAGGGAGATCCCCCTCACCTGCTCATCCTCCTTTTTTACAAAGGAGTGGAACACGCCGGGCCGATGTCCCACCCTGGCAGGAACCTGGGCAAAGCTGGCCGAAGGAAGGCTGTAGGAGGTGTAGCCGTTATCCGGATTGGCAATCCAATAAGACGAGGGTCTCCCGTTCTCACCAAAAGCCACCCCATCACGGATGCTGGTGTCCTGAGTCAAATCGGAAGGCGTATACATCCGAAGGGGATTCACACACTGCAAGGCCAAGGAAAACGTCCGGCCCGGCTCATCTATCATCACCGGGATCCGCAGAAACTCCCCGTTCACCACCAAAGACTGAACCGAAAGAAACTGAATCTCCCAGAAAGCAAGCTGTCCACCGGCATCCGCTTCAGCTTCCCAAATGGAAAACGCCCACTCCGCCTGGGTCTGAAATTCCTCCGCCTGCTCTTCACTCCACCCCAGCAGCTTCCAGTTGGGCCGGGACTGGGGCCGAAGCCCCGTCCCCACCACGCTCACCCCCATGCTGTCCGTGATGTTCGCCGCATGGGGATCGTTGGCCACCAGGTCCTGAGCCCGAGACGCAATGGTGCTGCGTTCATAGGGCTCAGAATCCCGGTTCATCCGGGACGTCATCCAGTTGGCCAACGTCCCGGAATGGCCCCCCGCCTTCCGATGCACACCGTAGGAGGTATTGGCCGCAACAGACGACGAGGACGAAAGGGGCCGATTATCCGGGCCATATAATAAAGGAGTCATCGAACGATCCTCCCCGTGACAAACTTCGGCCCGGCACCGGAAAGCAGCTTGCTACGCTCCTGGTCCAGAAACACTAAAGTCTTCCGGATCTCATCGATGTCAGCCCGAACAAACTCTCGCTTGCCAAGCTTATAGGATTGGTTCGCAGCTATAGCGAGGAGGGCCTGCTTGAAAGCTGCGATCTGTTCGTCGAGTTCTTGTAGAGTGAAAATAGCCATGGGGGAAATATGGCATGGTGCGGGGGTGGGTGTCTGTTACGAGAGAGACGTGTGAGATGGGAGACGTGAGAGACACTTTATTTTGGAAAGCTACAGAAAATAGCGAGGTAAAGTGGGGTAAGAATATTCGCTCATCATACTAACGTTTCCATACAAGGAACATCTTCGAAAAAACAACACCTTATAACATTATTAAAAAATTGAGCTATCCTTTACATGAATCATAGTTATGAAATATATATTATTAATAGTTCTTGGATAGTTATTTAACTTCCATAGGTAACATCCGTTAAATGAAATATTTAAAAATTTCATGGATAGTTTGAAACGCTCAAGATTTGCAGGGCTGGAGTCACAACTCTTATGCACATATAAAGGACAATGAAATGAGAATCTTGCATTTATCTGATTTGCACTACGGGAAAAGGTATCATCAAAAAATTGAAAGGATGCTGCCCAGTTTTTTGGATAAAATTGACCAAATAAATAACTGCACTAAAATCGATTTAATTGTTTTTACGGGCGATCTAATTTGGAGCGGCAATCACAATAAAGACTTTAGTGCTGTTAATGAGGTTTTTATAAAACCAATACTCAACAAAATATCGATGAAAAAGACTAACTTCATTATTTGTCCAGGCAACCATGACATGTCGAGCAAGGATGAACTACCTGCAATCAAGGAATATATAAACAATTTTTCGGACAATAGTGCTTTAGATGATTTTATAGATAGCCATGACGCACAATTTGATCTGAGTTATAGTAACTCTGATAACTATTATAATTTCATCAAAGACTATTACCCGAAAGACAATATAAACAAATTATTTCAGACATTTAAACGCAAAATCAACAACAAGAAAATTGGAATTGTTTCATTTCATACAGCTTGGAGGTCTTTCATTGGTGATGATTCTGGACATTTATTGATCCCTCGTAAGACGGTATATGAGGCGTCATCTTCGATAAATAAAAGTAATTTATATATATCTCTTATGCACCATTCGTTAAGCGACTTGAAGCTCTTCAATAAGTATGAAGTAGAAGATTTAATTTACGAAAAATTTCATATAAACTTCTCAGGTCATTACCACAAAAAAACGCAAGGAATAGTATTCACGCATGATATTGGCATGCTATCCGTTTCTTCTATGGCATCAATGTCAGGGCATGATGGCAGTACGATAGGATTTTCAATAGTTGATATTGACGTCGACACATTCGACATTTCTATATTCAATTATGGATACATGAGCGATGACAATATCTTTGCTGAAAAATCAAATATAAATCACAATCTTCCAATGAACAAAAATAAGGCTAAGCAGATTAAGACGCTCAAAACTCTAAAGGAATTTCGGCATGAGGTACTTCATGAAGCAAATTCCTTACTCATAAACTATGATGAAATTGGAGAAACGAATTTTTTAGATTTTTTCAACAAGCCTGTACTAAAAAAAGAGTCATATTATGAATCAATCGAATCTCAAAGTAATCTTTCGAAAATTGAGATGCATGAGCTAAATAATTCAAATTATATTATCTATGGAAAAGATAAATTTGGAAAAACATCGTTATTAAGAAGAATGCAACTATACTTGATCGATAGTTTCATTAAAAATAAAACCATCCCAATTTATATTGATTTAAATAACTTAAAATCACTTAGCAATTATAATTTACACAAAGAAATTATCAAAATATTCCATTTAAGTAAAACCAATGCATTAAAACTGATTGAAGACTTCAACTTTCACATATTGATAGACAACTTCAATGAAACCAATGAGCTGCATCTTGATGTATTGAACAACATTCATACAACAATTCAAAGTTACCATTTAACATTAACATCTGAAGAAAACCAAGAAAGTTATATTGGTGATGTTGCGTTTTCCAGTCAACATTTCGAAGTTTTATCAATATCCTAGTTGACAAGAAAAAGAATCAGATCTCATGCGTCATGCCTTTGAAACAGTTGCGATTCTGAAAAAACACAAGAAATTATTCAAAAAGCTATATCACTATTTGGTCAAATGAATATACCTTTCAATTATTGGCACTTATCACTTTTTATATGGATACACAAAAAAGAAAACAATATTAGTATTAGTGACAATGTTGAAATGCTCACTTTGTACATAGATAAACTACTTGAACGCGAACAGATAGCAAGATTTGATAAAAACATTGACTATGAATTATTCAAAAAACTTTTAGCCGAACTATCGCACAAGTTACTGACATAAAGACGAAAACTACTCAATGTCATATATTGAGCTCTTAGAGTTCATAACACTATTCAAAGAAGGAAACATTCGATTTATTACCGACGAAAAAGAAATTATTGATTATTTACTTGATAAGGGTGTCCTTAAAAAAGTTAGATCTATTAACAGATATAAATTTCGACTTAATGGAGTTATGGAGTTTTTCACAGCCACTTACATGGCTGAGCACCCTAAGTTCACAGATGACATTATTGAAAGTGAAGAGTATTTCTTGGTTTTTGCTAATGAAATTGAAATCCTCGCAGGATTGAACAGAAAAAATATTGACCTTCTAAAAAAAATACACAGAAAGGTTGATGAGGCTTTAAGTGAACTAAACAGACATTACAAACAAAACCCAGACGATTTTCTAAAAGATAAAATAAAAGATTCTAATTATTTAGCGAAGAAAATCTCAGAAATAAATATGAACCAACAGGTTGCCATCCCTTTAGACGAACAAGATGCTCTCTTGGATGACATAAGTCCAGTTCAAGATTTTAATGAAGATGTAAAAGTAAAAGAACCTGTTCCATTTGAGAAAGGATACAGCTTATCCCAATTAGATAAACATGTATTCATTCTAGCACGTGCATTTCGAGGCCTATCATTAATTGATGATTCTAAACAAATGAATGAGACATTTGAACTCATTATCACATCCTATATAAATATTGGCTTCGAATTTTTTAATGAAATAGATTTTTTTGCAGAAAAAAGCGAAAAAGCTATTGAGAAAAGAATGGTCAATTTATTAACATCATTCATCCCTATAGCGACACAAATGATGATTTCTGAAGCATTATTACACAAAACATTAACTCGATTTATAGAAAAACAAACAATTGAAACTGAGAAAAATATAGAAGAGAATCAATACAAGTTAATGATTCTTTATTTTATGATTCTGGATATCGATTTAAAAAACAATCTCACTATCATCGATAAAATTAAAGACAATATCTCCATGTTATCATTAAAAAATATCAGCATAATAAAATTAATCTACTTAGCATTATTTAAGTCCAACGGAGATACAAAAATAGAGGAAAAGTTAAAAAGAACTGTTGTTGATTTACAACTAACTCTAAACCCACATGCCGACAAAAGCCAATTGATTCAAACAATTGAAAAGAAGCTTTTATCGAAGCCTTAAGGTAAATTGAATGGGGTTGTGGCTTGACACTTTACACAACCCCGTTTCATTGTTTTTTGCATTGTCATCAGCTAATGAGTCCTTTATTTCGAGCCATCTTTTACAATCACAATGCGTAATTTTCCATATACATGCACCGAGCAGACTCAAACACTCCATTCTCCCACGCTACCTATGTATGGGGTTCTGTTCCGATCCCGTTTAGCGGCGTGGAATCAATTTCTTGAAGATCTCTTATACCGCAGCACCGCCCTAAGATATTCAAGAAAAGGTGTTTCACCTTCCCCTAATAATTTTACTTAGATTAATTAAGTATTCTTTTTTTCAGTTTTCCAAAACAAATGATTCATATCTATAAAAGTAATATAAAATGTATTTTTATCATATAGTTCTTTCGTTTCTTGGTGTGGGGTTCCGTGAAGATTTGCGGGGACAGTAAATCCAACAAGACGAGGCTTGTTACCAAGGCTAAATCTACCCCAGCAAACTTGGTGGGGCACATGCTTTGGGTGGACGAAATCTGATTTTAATGGAAACTTACCATACATGACAAGTTTTTGTTTCGACTCCCAATAAGACAAAGGCTGCTTACTAAATTCTTTTAAAGAATTTAACAAATCGTGCAATTGCTTTTCCGTCAAATCTTGGAAGTTCTGGCCTACTTTTTGTCCAGGATCAAAATATGAAAAATTATACTTGGATCTAATTGTCAAATTATCAGTCTTATAGTCAAGACTTGCTCGATCCATTTTTTTGAGAGCATCGTTTTTCCGACTGTTTTGAAACCTTGATTTTTTGCTCATACTCTTGGAACTCCGCCAATTTTACCAGCATTGTATATCGGCGTTAGTGGTCTATCATTTCTGACAATATCCCCCGGAATTTCATCTAAGCGGTAGGCATAACTTTCACTATTTCGTTTATTAACCAACATCACACGGTATTTTTTCATATCTTCAATAATACTAGTATTATGTGTAGAAAAAATCATTTGACCGTTATGAGGATTTGTCTCTTCGCTATCAAATAATTTTATTAATGTAGGTAGGATATGAGGATGAAGGTTTATGTCAAACTCATCAAGAATCAACACACCACCATACTGCAAAACCACTTGATAATAGGGCAAAATCATGAACAGTTCTTGAGTACCACTCGATTGACTCATATATGCTAATGTCGAATTTTGCTCATCCGTATCTACGTTCTAACAATGGAAAATAAAAGTCTTCGTCTTCTTCAGTTTTCCCTTTGTGTATTGTTATCTTTTCTATACCAACATCAGCTTCTTTGATTATATTTAACGTAAAATCAAATGAGTCCGGAAATTTTTTATAGAACTCTGATATTTTACGATGGTTCGTCGGTATTTCCTTCCGACCATATGAATCTACATTGCTCACCATACTATGGAAAAAAGAATATATTGGATCAATACACTCGAAATCATACTGATTAGCAGTGCTAATAATTGAAGCATTAGATCTCAGTTTAATTGTTCGCAAATCAGAAAATTCTTTTATGCAGTACTCTAACTTATCATTGAGCCTTTTAAACAATGGATTTAATCGTTTAACTTTTCGGTAAATAATCTCGGATAGTACCTCATTTTCATTGAGTACAACTTCATAATTATACTCTACCCCGTCAATCAAAAAATTACAGAACAATTCAACAGGTTCATCATTGTTAAAAAAAGATCTTATGGGTATATTATCATCAGGCTTAAAATTAAATGAATCGGAACAAAAATGCTTGAAAAATGATATAATTTTCAACATATTTGTTTTCCCTGAACCATTCGCACCTTTAATACAGATCAGATTAGATACAGGTTTATTCTTTGATATTTCTACCGGGCACTTGACCGGTAACTCAAAAGAAACCTCTACCCCTTCCTTAAAGGAAAAACAATTTTTTCCACCATATTTTAAAAGCATAATCCCCTCTCAAAAAATAATTAATCTATCTATATATAAATTAAGCCTCGAATAAATCCAAGCCTAATATGTAATACGCGACAGATTTGTCGAATTCCCACATTAACGCGACAACCGCACTAACTAAGACATCGTACCATAACATACTTGATATAAAGAACTTACACCCTAAAATCTCCAGTCATATGGTAATGATATTAAATGTTAAAAACTTCAATTAGCCCGCCTCCTCCTTCCGCCTCTCCACAAACTCCTCCACACTCCGTTCAATCACCCGCAACCCCCGCCGATTCCCGGTGTAATACCCCTTGATTTCCCCGGCTTCCAGAAGCCTGTACGCATGTGCCCGTGAACAAGAGATCATATCTGCCGCTTCCATTACATTCACCGTTCGTTCAATCATCGCTCGTTACCTCTTATTGTACCAGCTGGGCCGGTTTCGATTTCCTGTGATTCTTTGTCGGACGTCCTGGGCCTCTTGCTTGGGGACCGGTTTTGGTTTGGGGGCGGCTTTTTTCTTTTCTTCGACCTTTGATAGGAACCGGATGCTCGGCATCCAGGACGAATCGGCGCAAGCTGCCGCATACACCTCGCAGTCCAGTAAATGGTTCGCTCGTCCGCCGATCTGTTGCCAGCTCACCTTTCTGGTCTTCTTGTCCCGGCGCTTCTCTTCAGCAAGAAACTGCTTAGCGTAATTTACGTCTGTCTCGGAATGCAGGTAGAATCTTTGCTTGTCGGCTTTTCGTCCTGTTTTAGGGTCGGCTTCTTTATTGCCAAGGCGGACGTGTAGCAGCTCCTTTAGGTTCTGTGTATCTAAGAATCTGAGCTCCAAGCCTCCTGGGATGGGCTTGCTGCTTCGAGGCAGCTTGTCCATAACCTTCATATGCACATTTTGAAGTTGCTCTTTTGATGAGCCCTTGATTCCGAAGATCACGCCCCGACTGTTGTCCCTCAGCCATTCGTAGGCCTCTTCCGTTCGGGACCAAGTATCATCGCTGTTTATGCCGCCACCGGTATCGAGGGCAGCCCGAAAGATCCCCATGGTGTTCTGCGAGTCCTGGACCGGATACCGTGTGTTAAAGACAAGATCTTCAACGGCATCCCAATCAGAGAGGGTCCCATACTGGATGAGCCAGCTGGTGAGGTCCTTGTCCCAGGCCCTGACCACAAAATAAAAGTTGCTCTTCTGCATATCGATGCCGCAGGTGAGTGCTATGGCTTCTTTGGGCACGAGGCCAGGTGGGATGTCTGTCTTGTGGGAAAGCAATTCATCTTCATCGGCAGTGGACATAAGCGGCTTATGGGAAACAGCCTTGTGCTGAGTGTCGAAGGCCATCATTTTACGCGGTTCCTTAAGCCCTTTGAGGAAGGCAGCAGCCACTTCGGAAAAACTCACAAAGGGTGAGTACCAGGAGGGGAGGTGGTAGCCCACGGAGACAGCCCGGGATATCTCTTTTTCCGGCACCCATCGCCCGTTTTTGACAGCCCGGTTCCGATCGGTGTCGTCCCAATCCATCCCACACTTTGTGCAGGTGTACCGGGCCGACTTCTTCCTGACGACGGTTCGCGGATCCGCTTGGGAGCCCTTGGGCCAGTGAATGCTTCCGAATTCCATCTTTTGGAAGGTCCCGCAAATAGGGCAAAGGGCCTCGTAAAAATACCAGAGCTCCACCTCCTCTTTCATGAGCCTGTCGAACCCATCGTCATGGTCAGCAGGGGTGGAAAAGTAGAGGATCTTCTTGGTAAAGGGGTAGACGTTGGTCCTCACCTCGCCCAGGCTGAACGGATCTGCTTCTTTACCGGAGAACTCCGGGTACTTTCCCGGCTCATCAAAGAAGAGATACCGGATGGATTCCGAAGCCAATACAGCGGGAGAGGTGGCCCAGGCCATAAGAATATCCATGCCGTTGGTGAAGCTGATGGAGTAGGTCGATACATCATCAGCCCGTTTGCTCAACAAGTCAGCAGTCCTGGGTGTGGACTTGAGCGCCGGGATGATTTGCCGCCGGTTGATCTTCTTGACGGACTTTTCATCGGGCATCACGTACATGGCCGGGCCGGGATCCTGGTCCACGGCGTACTCCATGCAGTTGATGGCCACCTGTGTCTTGCCCGTCTGAGGGGCGAAGCACAAAAAGATTTTCTGCACCCAGGGCCTGTTCCAGGCGTCCATGGGCTCCACCAGGTAAGGGGTAAGCTCATTGGTCCACTGCCCAGGTGCCGACCCCTTGGTCACCCGCCGGTATTTTTCTGCCCACTGAGAAACGGTGAGCTTCTCTTTCGCCTTGAAGATCTGGCGCTCCCCTTCGGTAAATGTAATTGTGTTCATCGTTGTCATGCCTCGCCCTCCTCGATCTCTTGAATATCCTCCTTCATTTCAACCCGTGGGACCTGCCATTTCTTCGGTTCTGAATACCGTCCGAAGAAAGCCTCCGCCTGATCAAGGCAATAATCCACCAGATCTGAGGTTTTGTCCGTACAGCCATCCACCCGCTTGACCATCTCTCCTGCCTTAGATCTGAAAAAAGTTTCCAGGTCGTTTCGGAAGATGGACGCCCTGGCGGCCAGCTCCCCGTTGAACAGATCCCGGTCGATGTACTGGCCAGACTCCACCAGGGTCTTCATCTCCCAATGCTTGGCCTGGGCTTTCGCCTTTCTGGTTTCAGCTTCCAGCTTTTCTTTCTGGAGCTGGCCCGCCTCTTCCGCCGGGCTGGTGCCGTCTTGTCTCTTCAGGTGAAGGGCTGCGTATTTTTCCACGTCCTTGATGTGGAACACCCCGTCCACCGCTTTTAATTTCCCCTCTTTCAAATGCCCGTAGACACTTGACTTTGAAACCTTCCACCCCTTATCGTTTAGATACTCTGTTACGGCTAACGGGTTTGATAGTGTTGGAGTCGACATCTCTTCCGGCCCTTTTTTCTGTTGGCCGAGGTCATGCAAAGCTTTGTTGATCTGGTTTAAGGTACGGACATTTTCGGCGGTGGCTTCCTGCGCCACCCGGAGCTGGGCCTGCTGCTTTGCTTTAAGCAGCACCTTGAAATCCCGGTCGCTCAGCTCCCCTGCAATGTCGTTGATATCTCGCGTGTCTTTTTGTTCCGTCAAATCCGTACAACCTCAGCTTTTTTTCCGGTGAATTCTTCCCAACGATTTACAATGACCTGGCAGTAATGGGTTCCCAGTTCCATGGTGCGGCATCGTCTGCCGGTACGTTCACATGCTATGAGGGTTGAACCGGAGCCGCCGAAGCAATCCAGGACAATTTCACCCCGCTTTGATGAGTTCCGAATGGCTCGCTCGATGAGGGCAACCGGCTTCATGGTGGGGTGGTCGCTGCTTTTCAGCGGCTTGGCAACGTTCCATATGGAGGTGAGCGCATCATCCCCCTGGAAAAGAAGCTCATAATCAGGAACCCGAACCACGATGTGCTGGATTCCATCCGTGAACGTTAAAATGGACTGGCCGTCTTCCTCTTTTTCGATTGTCATCAGGGAGTCACTCTCAGTGACGCTCTGTTGTTTTCTTCCCCCGAACCACCGATGGGCCGCGCCCGGCTTCCATCCGTAAAGAATGGGCTCATGCCTGCTGTGATAATCCTGCCTGCCGAGCACAAAGCCGTTCTTAACCCAGATGAGGCACTGCTTCTGGAGCCAGCCGGTGTTGGCCAGGGCCTCCCTGAAATTTTTCCATTCCGCGTCCGAGTGGCAAACGTAGATGCCGCCACCAGGGACGGGTGCTCACACGTGTTGGTAAACGCACCGAAGAGAAGGTCATAAAATTTTTGGTTGTTCAGGTTGTCGTTTTCGATTTTCAACTTCTTCTCGGTGCCGCCTGTGTAATCCACGTTGTACGGTGGATCGGTGAACACCATGTGGGCCGACTCGCCGTCCATGAGCTTTAAGAAATCTTCATGCTCCACGGCATCCCCCAGAGAGAAGCCGGTGCTCCCCCAGAATCCAGAGGTCCCCGGCCTGGCAACGGGATTCTGCGGCCTCGTCCACCTCGGGCACGGCATCGGGATCTGTTTGTCCGGACTCCAGGAGAAGATCCCCGATGAGGTGATCAATCTCCGAGCAGTCGAACCCGGTGGCTTCAAGGTCAAAGTCGAGATCCGCCAGTTCCTTCAGCTCCAGGGCGATCTCGTCCAGATTGAAATCGGACTCCGCCACTTTGTTGTCCGCAATGCGAAAGGCCCGGATCTGCTCCGGGGTCAGGTCCGCCACGCGGATGCAGGGGACGGTGGCCATTCCAAGCTGCTGAGCAGCCAAAAGCCTTCCCTGACCAGAAATGATAACCAGGTCATCATCCACCAGGAGCGGGATGCGAAACCCGAAGGCCTCGATGGAAGAGCAGATCTTTTCAACCTGGCCCTTGGGGTGGTTCTTTAGGTTCCGGACGTAAGGAACGAGCGTCTCGACTTCTAAAAATTCAATGTGCATGAATCAGACTTTCAACTTCTTTGAGTGTTTCAAACTTCAGTCGCCACATACGAACCGTGTTGGGATGGTTCCGGACGAGCCGTGCTGTTTCTGTGTTCGAGAACCCGGCCTCAAGGAGGAAGGCCAAAAGCACCAGCTCCGTGAAGCTCTGTTGACTCCGGGCCAGAAACGTACCCGTAAGCGCTGTAAAGAATTTCCCGCAGGCCGGGCAGGTCAGACGAAGGCCGCTCCAGAAACGTTGCAGCCGATTGTCACCTTCGATTGCCGCCCCGCATCCGGGACAAAAGACACCGGCGGGATGAAGCCGCCGCAGAACCCAGTCCTGGCAAAACCCGGCATCCAGGAACTCAGGCCCGAAGGCCGCCAGGGCGTCTGCTGCCGTGAAGGTTGCCGGTGTGCCGGGGTTGATTGCCGTTGCTGTGTTTTCAGTGGTTTCCATTTTTCCAGCTCGTTTTAAAATTTAAGTGCGAAGAACTATCGCGATCAACTGTACCCGCATGGGGCAAAGCCTGAGAAGGACCCAAGCCGCTTGGGCCTCTTCGGCCCCCCTTCCCTCACCGGTCAACCCGGTCAACCCCGGTCAAACGATGCGGTCAGGGGTTAAGCCCCTGAATTCTTTTATTTGGTCAGGGTGGTCAGCCCTTTTTTTCAGAAAACAGAAAACTTTTCAGGGGGCCTCTTAACGCCTGCACACGCAATATGTGGCGTAGAGGGTTGACCGGGTTGACCACCCCACCTATCAGCCCGACTTTACATCGGATATCCGGTCAGGGGTCCGGGCGTCAGGGTTGACCAACCCCTGACCAGGGGCTGACCACTTCGAGGCCTCAAAGGCGCCCTGTCTGCACTCAAGGGGTGCGGGGATCGAGGGCCGCATCATGAGATAATCTTCAGGGAGATGTTCTTGACGCATTGCACCCTCTTTTTGCCGTCACGGGCTCGATACTGGGCCAGACAGTCAATGGCCTGGTACAGCTCCCGGAAGAAGTTGTCGTAGTTCATGGGGGCAAAATTACGCGCCCGTGACCACTCGGTATAGCTGCCGAAGAGCTTGTCTTTTGACGTGTATCCCGCCGACTCGCCCACATCGCACCGGTCCTCCACGTAGCTCAGGATCGGGTTGTTGCTGAACTTGTACTCCATGAGCAGGTCGTCGGTTTCCTGGCATCGGGTAAAGCCGCCCTGCTTGCGCAGGCAATGGAGGCCTTCAAGAGACCATGCGAAAATCTGGGACAGCTCCCCCAGGAGCTTCTCTTCAAGCTCTGTGTCGGCATCTTTGCCCAGGAATTGCCGCTTGAACTGGATGGGCAACACCCGCCTGAAGAAGCCGTCAGAGTTGTCCAGGACGCGGGGCTTCTTGTTGGCCGCAAAGACAAACTTGCAATACGGGGTAAATTCGAACGTATCCTGGTGAACTGGATGGATGGGATCCCCAGAGGAAATGGCTTTAAAATAGGGGCTGTCCAGGGCCTTGGCCCCCACCTCCGTGCTGGTGTTCAAAAGCTTGCCATAGAGGCTGGAACGATGGAACTGGTCCTCAAGATCCACAAAGCCGACAGAGGAGCAGTTCTGCACCCCCACCATGTGCCGCAGGATCTTGATCACCGTGGACTTGCCGTCCGCCCCCGGCCCGAAAAGAAAAAGCGCTTTGCCGTATCGGGAATCCCGCGTCAGGCAATACCCGAAGAACTCCTGGAGCTGATCGATGACCGCCGGGTTCTGGATCGTCTCCTCCAGAAACTGAAACCACCGCTCCGGCTGGGCCTTGTTGTGGCCGTCATAGTCGATGGGGAGGCAGCAGGTACTGTAATAGCTCATGTGATGAGGCCGGGTTTGAAGGGTTTCTAAATTTAGCATGCTGCTCTCAAGACACACCCAGTCGTCCTGGTCGTTCACCGCCCTGCCGTGGGGAATTGTGCTGAGCACCTGCGCCTGAAGTGTTGCATCACTGACCCGGTTGGTCTTGGACTCCTCCCCAAGCAACTTGATGCAGCGCTTCTTCACGTGGTCCTCCTTGAAGACCACCCAGTGGGTCTTCTCCCACCTGTAGAGAAGGCCCGTCTCCGGGTCGCTCATAAGCGAAAAGTCCTGGAGGATCCGCTCAGCCAGGAGCCGGGGCTTGAAGGAGAGTCGGTCCCCTACCCCATATGAAAAAAAATCCCGGGCGCAGGAGATCTCCCCGGAGTCCTTCATGACGTAGGGCTCGGCATGGTCGATGAGGTTTTGAGGTCGTCGGGCTCTGGCCGTGCTTGGCAAAAAAGTCGGTGAGATCCTCCCCGTGCTTCTCCGGCCACTGGCCGTCATCGCGCCGCCCCATGAAGCCGGGCCAGTTGATGAGCTTCAGGGTCCGGCTCACGGTGTAGAGGTTCTGACAGGAGACATCCCCGTAGGTCATGCCCGGTTGGTCGCAATCCCGGGCCACGATGATGTCCCGGTCCAAGAGCTGGTTCAGGTGAGCTTGCGCCCACTTCTTCGGCTTGGTGGTGTTGGCAATGGGGTTGAACCCCATGGAGAGCGCGCACACCACGTCGGTGATGCCCTCCACGTAGAGGACGGGCCCCTCCTTAAGGGGGGCCGGGGGAAACAGCCGGGTCTGGCCGAAGCCCTTGGCCCAGGAGACCATCTTGTATTCGGATGCCCCGGGCTTGTAGAGGATGATATTCACCAGCTCCCCGTCTTCATGGATGGGGAAGGCGATCTTCCGCCACTCCGGGTTCCTGATATAAACCAGCTCCCCCGTCTTGCTGTCCTGACGGTGGGTCTGCATACGAAGGCCCAGGGCCTCGATGGCCTCCCGGGTCCACATGCGGGTCTGGGCCAGGCGCTCCACCCAGGAATCGGGCAGGGGCGGAAACTTGGCCCATGCTTCCCGCATGGTGGTGTAATCAAGGGCGTCCGCTTTGGACTCTGCCCTAATTTCAACTTTTGGCTGGGGTTTGGATTGATGGGGCGTCGGGGATCCGGCAGGCGCGTTGCGATCGGTCTCAATGCCGTACTCATTCAAAAAGGACTTAAACCCATCCTTGGCATCCAGGCCACGGCACAGGCTGTACAGCTTTACCAGGTCACCGCTTGCCTGACACCCAAGGCAGTGGTAAACGTCTTTTTTCACATTGTAACTGAAGGAGGGGTTCGTCTCCTCATGAATGGGGCACAGACCCCGAAGTTCCGCCTCAGTTGATGCTTTTGCGTCCACACAGAACAGCGATTTTGCAATGTCGGCCCTTTGGGCTTCGGTCAACTTCTCCAGCGCAATTCCCATTTCAATTAAGCCTTTCCAACAACACAACTTTTCTCTTGTTCAGAGCAGAATCGTGTGTTAAATATTCCTTACGTTTTTAGTACACTTTTAGGGCCTCGACAGTGCCAGCTGTCGGGGCCTTTTCTTTTGCCTCTTGTTCAAATGAAATCCACCGCTTCTCAGTCAAGCGGCCTTCTCCTTGCTTACCCTCCCCAAAATCAACGCCTCCAGCTCATCCAGCTCCCTGCGGCACTGCTTAAAGCTTGCCAGCAGTTCAAGCTGGGCATTTTTGGTGGGCTTTCCGTTGGTCATCAACTCCTGGGCCTTCTCCCGAAGCGTCGAAATAGCCGACACCACGTCAAAGGACTCCTTGTCCCAGTTGTCCGTGGGACAGAAGACATCCTCCTTCGTGACCAGGCTCATGCCTTCCGGCTCCAGATACCTCATCAAAAAGGGATCTTCCGTCACCGCCACCACCGCCTTTAAAAGGCGCAGGTTCATTTTGATGCGCCCTGCCAGGTAGTCGTAAATGGTCGCCTCAGAAAGAGACATCCGCTCTGCGATCCGCTTGACCACCTCCGACTTCAAACACCGGTGCTTCACCGCTGCATTGGCTTCGTTGGTGATCTCATCACGCTCCGTGTCACCTAAAACCATTCCCAAAACCTCCCATTAGCTTTTCTGTATCCACATGGCGCACTCGGTTCTATAAAGTGGCCATGCTGCGGCCCCAGGCTGGGCTCAAAAAATGAAGCATCATAACGACACGTCATATTTTTTTAAGCTCTTCCCAGGGGCAACCAAACTCATCCGGCCACAACCATTTGCGCCGATCAATCCCGGTTACTTGCTCGATTTTCAATGCAAGAGAGGGCGTTACCCTTCTGCGACTATTCTTAATATCGCTCAAATGCTTGGGAACTACCCCTATCTTTTGTGCGAGGATATATTGTTTCATAGACAAATCTTATAGAGCAATATGTTCTATATTGTCAACTCATACATAGAACAATTCGGGAGATTGAAAAAATGGAGCATGTTGCTACATTGCTTTTTATGAAAACTTCAATCTACGACAAATGGCTCCAGATCTTTATCGAGCTGCTAAATAAGGAAGGCAGAGGATCCCAAGCCAGGATCGCTCGGGTGACGGGAAAATCGACCAAGCATATTAACGATATTGTTAAGGGCCGAAGAAAAGCCTCTCTGGATCTCCAGGAAGAGATCGCCAAGATATTCGGACTCACCTATGAAAAAATGCTCAACCTTGGAGCCCCTCAGGAACCCAATGAGCCTTTTCCCAAGTACAATGAAGTGATGATGCTGCCTCTTGAAGAGCGAGCCTGGGCCATTGCACGAATCGCCGCTGAAAAACACAATATCACGGGTTTCATGTCTTTCCACGGAGGTCGAGACAGCAATGAAAAACCCGAACTGATAGCAAAATTTTTAAAGGGAGAACTTACAGAGGAAGGATTTTATAACGAAGCTTGTGGTTTTTTCGAAGAGATGGAAAAGAATATCAAGGCGCAATTAGCAAAACGGGGTTTTTAGTGAGCTTGGTCTACAATGCAATTTTTGATTTAGAAAAAAAGTGGCAAGGATTCAACCGGAAACCGTTTTCAAAAAAAGACCTTATTCAATTGGCCAACAGTCACAACATCATGGCATTGGAAGACCACTCGGTCCTCAATGCCTGTGCACTCCGTTACAAAACCGATAACATCATCCTATACAACCCCCACCAACCTGACATCGATTTGATCTTAGGCATTGGCCATGAGCTTGGACATTTTAGCCTTGGCCATGTCAAAGCCGATGAAGCCCCCCTCCATGCAGACTATCTAAACAATGCCTCAAAAGAAAAAGATGCCGGGATTATTGGCTTTCTATTTTGGGCGCCGACACCGGATCTGTATCGAATGAAGGCCAATGGGTGCCTCAACCTCGAAGAGGTGTACAGCAATTGCCGGAATAATTGTTACGGTGATAGTGCGGGGGTTAATCTTGAAACAATTTGTTCTGCCAGATTGAGAATTTATAATGCATTGCTTAAATCCAACAGGGCCTTCTATAAAATACCTTCATAAATACGATTAAAAAAGTGGACGCGCATCTTTTGAATTGATAATTGCTTGAACTTTACCAAAATCAGTATCTCCATAGGCACAGCTTTCTTTGTCCGAGATACTTATTTTATAAGTACTGACCCTTTCCAGTTCTTCCCCTCCATATGATTCCGGGCACCAAGTTATAGGTTCTGTTACTTTGAACTTATTGGATAATTCTTCGCAATGTCCTTCATTTTTAACAGTATTAACTGGAAATACAAAGTTTGAAGACATCCACAATGAAGAATTTTGAATACCAGGAACTGTCGAAAAATATCTCAATCCATCAATTTTATTATTTTTTCTTATATACTGAAGTAGTAGTTGAGGAACAATATATTCTTCCTTAAAAACGCCTTCGTGCTTAAACACTCGTATTGAACATGAAGCAATTAATGGCCAAAGCACCAACCTTGCAATTAGTATGTCTTGAATTTTTCGTTGAACTAAAAAAGAATCACGATTCAACGAATTCATAAACTCAGCTTCCGTGTCCGGTCTATAACCAAAATCCAACAACTTAATGCTCTTTGCGGCCTCTACCCTTGCAACATACAGAGAGTTTTTCGATGGTTCCTTTAGTTCCTTCCAAGCTATATAGACTGAAGAGCCTAAATATAAACACGGGAACCCCGGTATGCTATAACGTTGTGTTCCAATTTTATGCCTTAGCTCAAATGGGACATGAAACATATCTGCATTATAATCAATATTTTCAGAAGAGGACCTTAACCTATACATATCTTTCAGATACTCTTGTTCAATATCAATAGAGACAAGCTTCTTTAAATAATTCCAGTTAGCCGTCAAGGTTTTACTAACTATGGAATATGCTTTCTCTGGATACCCGTTTAAATACTGATATACTGCCCTCTCTATATTTTTCCCAATGATTTTAACTTTGGTTTTATTTTTCTTAAGTTGAATAGCTATAACACCATTTGATTCTAACCTGTCTATTTGCTCAAGATATCTATTATTAATCGTATTGATATATCTAAGAAATTGATCATCCGTTCTTTCCTTAGGTAACCCCACAACTTCCGACACTAAAAAACCCTGCAAATTCATAAGAATAGGCCCTCACACCACAAATACATTTCAACGTTATTCTTGTGTATTGTTATCTTTTCGTTTACCACACAATTTCTTCGTTTTATAATCAAGTTCATACATAAAATTCAATAAGTCTTCCAGTATGTTAATCGCCAATAGCAACTCATTGCGATCCGGTGCCTGCAATTCATGAGCGGCTTCATTGCCTATAAATCTAAAGCTATGCAGGCTTTCAACAATGTTAGATGGCAAACACTCAACTAACTGGTTAATTTTAGTTTTTAGACTCCCTCTATTTATTCCCTTATCAGCACAGATACCTTCCAACAATCCTCTAAGGCCTACAGCACATAAAATATTTAAATTTAAATTGTAACATTCAATTATCTCTTTATATATAACTGATAATTTAGAATTTAATTTCTGAAAATGTTTCACGAACAAATCAGAATGTTTTCTTTTTGGATAAAATGTAGAATCCCATATATTTTCATCGTTTAAATAATTCATACTACTATTTGTATAAGCGCTCTCCAAAACGCCTGTATCGCATCCCAAGCAAACCCAAAGACGGTATTGGGTTTCCTCTCGGAACATTAGTATCGGTCCCGATGGGTTATCGTAGTTGACTTCATCGAATATTTGCGGATGGATGTATTTCAAAATATGGTTGGTTTCACCCTTGCATCTATTACAATATTGCTTTTGAATGGTACCGACTTTAAAGCCAGTCATACATTCCCTCCTTCTCAATCGGAGTTTGCATAACAAATCGTTTCATCACCGGAAAGAACATCCACCCTTAAAATAGAACCCATCAAATAAACCAACGCTTCTCTATAAATATACGCTTAAATAACGCTCAACCATATCACCCCGTTATCATTAACAAAACAGCAACAAATAAATTCCAAACTTAAATCGATATCGAACAATAAGCTTAATATATTTGACATATAGAGCAATGAGCTCTATTATTAAACACAACCAGCAACCAGCAACCAAATTTTCGAATCACAGTGATCTACAAGTTACTTTACGGTGATGAATACAAAGCTGCCAGTACAGGAGAAACAAATGCAAGATGAACCCAATGTAAGGCAGTTCTCGATTTGGCTCAAAAATAAAACTAATTCATATTAGTTTGGCATTTCACAGGCTTGAATAGCTTTTAACTAAAGCCAAGGAAGGATGCATAAAAGAAACACTCCGCGGATTATTAAAACTTTAGGTGTATGGCCCCATGAAATTACTGCACAGGGCCACAATAGTCTATTCTTCGCTTTCTATTGATTCCACTATTTCTATGAGCCGGGCATAGGTTTCTTTAAGAACGAAGTCTGGAGTGGCATTAATTTGATGCCCCCCACCAGAAAAGGCCTTCGTAATTTCAACAGCTTGAGCAAGTATCTTAAGCTTTCGAGTCTTTTCAAGTTTCACAACCATTTGTATTCACCTCCTTTCATAATTTTACATAACAAAAATGCAGTTATCACATTTTTACTAACTAAGAAACACAAAAAAGCATTCAAACAATGAACTGGTAAATTTAAGGGCGTTTCCCGCCACGGGTGAAGTGCGCTCAAAATCAGGAGAGCCATGAAGCTCGAAAAATCGGGCCTTACAGCCTCTAAAAAACGGAAAACATCGGCAACCCTACTCGGTAAGCCTCACCCCATCTTTAAGAAAAACGACCCTGTCCGATACCACCCCGTCATCGGCGGCCCCGACGATGGCAAGACCTACACCATCCGAGGGATCGGATGCCTGCCCGGCAATCGACATGTGGCGTGGCTGATTGGAAAGGTCGGATATGTGCCCGTGGAGGCGTTAAGCCTTGTGGAGAAAGGAAAGCTGAAAAGATGAACATCACCTGCATCGCAAACCAAAAAGGAGGCGTGGGCAAAACCACCACTGCCATCAACCTGGCCGCCGGGCTCGCACAGACGGGAAAACGGGTTCTCCTTGTGGACCTGGATCCCCAGGCGAACCTCACCGGCGCGGTGTTGCTCGGGCTGTGCCTACCAACAAGCCATGTGCTCCACCAGGAGGCGGGGATCCCCGAGGCGGTGGTGAAGGATGTCCTGGGCGGCCATGTGGATCTGCTCCCGGCGGACGAGACGTTGAAGCGTGCTGAAGATCTGTTGATCCCGGAGCTGTTCTCCGAGTCCCGCCTGGCCAAGGGCCTCCAGGGGCTGGACTATGACCACGTGCTCCTGGACTGCTCCCCTTCCCTGGGCCTGCTGACCATCAACGCCCTGGTGGCGGCCACCCATGTGTTGATCCCCTGCGACTACGGGAGTTTTTCCATCGGCGGGATCGCCAACATCCATAACAAGATCGCGGAAATCGGCCTTGCCGGAAAGACCGTGCGCCTGTTTGTCACCATGTACCGCACCACCACCACCCGCACCAATGAATGGGCGGAAGGCGAATTGTCCCAATACCGGGAGATCTTGCTCCGGACAAAGATCCGTAAAACAGAGCCCCTGCTCCAGGCGGCCATCGAGGAGCAGAGCATTTTTCAATTCGCGCCCAAGGGGATCGGGGCCGAAGACTATGCCGCTCTCACCGAGGAGTACCTGGCCTTATGAAAAAGCTCGGAGCCAACAAAAAGGTGAAGATCGCCGCCGGGTTCGGCGGGGAAACCGGCACCTCATCCCATGAGCTTCTGCCCCAGGGCAGCTTCCTCAACGTGCCGGTGGATGCCCTGAAACCGAACCCGTACCAGCCCCGGCAGGTGTTCAACCAGGAGGAGCTGGAGGCCCTGGCCGAGTCGATCCGGCACCAGGGCGTCATCACCCCCTTATGCATCTTCGTGGAAAAGGACCAATACTTTATCGGAGGCGGTGAGAGGCGATGGAGGGCGTCCAAGCTGGCAGGCAAGGCCACGGTGCCCTGCTACGTCACCACGGGCAGCCCGGCGGAGATCGGCCTCATTGAAAACATGTTCCGGCAGGACCTCACGCCCATGGAAGAGGCCGAAGCCTACGCCCGGATGCAGAAGGAGTTTAAGTACACCCACCAGGACCTGGCCCGGGTTGTGGGCAAGTCCCGCAACAACATCACCGAAACCCTGGGCCTGAACAAGCTGCCGGAGACGATCCGGGAAAAATGTCTACGCGTAGACATCTCGAAACGGGCCCTCATCGCCATCTCCCGGATGGAGACTCCCGAGGCCATGGAGGCGGCATTCAACCAGGCCACAGGTATCAAAACCAACGAAACGGATGAGCCGAAGCAACCCAAGGCGAAAATCTCCAAAGCAACCAGGGCCACAACCCGGGTGGAGAAGCTGACGGACGAAATCCGAAAGGTGAACCTGACCGAATGCAAGCCGGATGAATCCGCGGCCCTGGTCCTGGCCCTTCGGGACCTGAAAACGGAGCTTGAAGGATCCCGAACATGGCGCTGTCCATGATGAACCAGGAGGCCGGATCCGAAGAGCCCCTGAACCTCACCGGCTCCTGCCGGGTCAAGCTCCTCAATGCTGGCTTTCGGATCTTCCGGACGCTGGACTACGACAAGGCGATTAAGGAACTCAGCCACACCGGCGGCTGGAAGCTGGTGAGCAAGCATAAAACAAAGAAAGCGATGAACGAGGCCCTGGAGGAACTGCTCCGGGACCCCATGTGCGTGAGAGATTGAGGAAGGACAGGGTGATGCGAATCAATGAGAAACGGGTGGAGGGGCGAAAGAAACCGTCACTCTATTTCAGACAATTCTTTCAAAATTTGCGGCAGTTGATTGCCATTAAAATCAAGCTCGATATTGCATCGATCACACGCATACGGAAAAAAGCCTTCCATGGACCCCAGAGGCACATGACACATCGGACAATAAACCGTTGGATCATATGCACCCGAAGACCGGCGTTTAAAAAATGCCCCTCGGTACTCAACAAATTGCTCGGTAACCGCCTGGGCTTCAAGCTGCTTTCGAAGCTGTTTGTTCTCTTCTTTGCACTTGGCAAGTTCCATCTTCAAATGGCGACAATAATTCGTGAGCTTGTCCGACTCCTCTTTGATGAGGAGCAACCGCTCCCGGAGGATCGTACTGCTTCCGTGTTCGTTGATTAGCTTTTGCAAACTATCGAGCAATCCCATTTAAACCACCATACATCATAAAAGTTAAAAGTTAGACGCAACGGCAAGCTAATAAAACCTATACCAACTTGTCAACTTTACAGGCAGCAAGGAAAAACCAGCTCAACCTCATAAGCGAAAGTTGAATAGATAGATACGAACTCACTACGGGTTGCGTGCACCCGTAATCTGGAGACACTCTGGAGATTAAAATGCACGTTAGGACGTAAGGAGGAAAAACAGTGGCGCGAATCAACGAAAAACTGGTTGCAGAGCTGAAGAGAGATTACCTGACGGCAGAAGAGCTGGCCGAAGTGTTTCGGATCAGCCACAAAACCATCCTGAACTGGAACTGCGACGGGAAATTTGAGCAGGGCGTGGAAGTCATCCGCATATCCGGTGTGCTGCTCTTTTACTGGCCTGCGATCCAGGCACGCCTTCATGCGAAACCTGAACCGCCTAAGAAACGGACCAAAAACATTCCCAGGCCCGAAGGCTGCCTCATCAATATGTAATTGGCATCGCCCTTCCCCGTGTTGTATCGTCTTGCTGATACAGATGAAAGGAGGTGGCACGAAAGGATACAACATGACAGGAAACGAAGCCGTTTTGATCGACTTCCCCAACCAGAAAAAGAAAGACTGGAAGCGGGACAAGCTGAATCAGAACAAGAAAGGGTCGGTCTACGAACGAGGCGGGAAACTCTACGTCTATTTCTTTTACAAAAACGAACGGGTGAGGGAGCCCTCCGGGCTTGCCGACACCAAAGAGAACCGCAAGAAGCTGAGACTCTTCCTGGACAAGATCCATGTGGAGATTGCGGGAGGGGAGTTCGAGTTCGCCTACACCTTTCCGTACAGCAAGAAAAGGGACCACTTCACCCTTCTGGAAGGGCGCACGTTGAACACAACGCCGGAGGAGATCACATTCGGCAGCTACTTTGACAAGTGGATGAAGGAGATGAAGCCGGGCATGACCGTGGGAAAGATCCGCGACTATCAGAAGATCGCGGACTTCTATCTCCTGCCCTACTTCGGGGAGATGCCCTTTTCAGAGTTTAAAATCATGACCATGAAGCGGTTCTTGGCGCATCTCACCGGCATGCGGAACCGATACGGCAAACCGCTTGCGGCCAGCACCTTGAACAACGTCTTCATCCCGCTTAGAGCCATCACGGCCGATGCCTTTGCCGAGTATGAATGGGCCATGCCGGATCCGTTCATCACGCTGAAGATGCCCAAGCGGAAAAAATCCAAGGTCAACCCCTTCACCATGGAGGAGTGGCAGCAGCTGATGGGATTTATTCGGCCCTGGTACAAGCCTTACTTTGAGTTTGCCGTCAACACAGGACTCAGGCCTTCGGAACAGGTGGCCCTGAAATGGTCGGCCATCGATGGCGATTACATCGAGATCGAATTGAGCCGGGTAAAGGGGCTTGAAAAGGAAGACCTGAAGACGGAGAGCAGCCGCCGAAGCATCGAGCTTCGCCCGGCCATGTGGGAGATCCTGGAGCGCCAGAAGAAGCTCACGGCTCACCTGAAGAGTGAGTATGTGTTCCTCAACATGGCAGGCAGGCCCATCAACCAGGATAAGATGCGCCAGCTTTGGGAGAGGGCCGAACAGCGCGCAGACATGGCCCACCGCCGGATGTACGAGATACGGCACACCTTCGCCTCCTGGGCCCTGGCAGCAGGGGAACAGCCCGGATGGGTGGCCAAAACCTTGGGCCACTCGGATCTCACGATGGTTTACACGGTGTATGCCCGGTTTATCCCGGCGCTGAGGAAGGATGACGGTGGGAAATTTGAAGACATGTACGCAAAAAAGCACCTCTCTTAAGCGTGGCCCTCGTAAAACTTCCACATTTTACGCCACATTGCTTAAAAACGGTGCTTTTAGACTATCTTAACCACCTGATTTAACAGGCCTTATAACTGGTGGAGGCGGCGGGAATCGAACCAACACCTCGCCCTTGATCTACCCTCGAACATAGCTCAAGGGTACATCGAGGGGGTATGCAACCATTACACCAACGCCTCATTTAGGTTTTCTACTAACTTTTCGGCTGTTTTTCTGTCAAGAGCAAACCTATCGAAAAGGAATAATTGTATGCTGGATTTTGTGACTTTTCTTTTGGTGATTTTTTGCATTTCTATAAATTTTTGTGTTTCTGGGTGATCGAGTAAAAAATCTGGATCTGGTGCTAAAAAATTACATATCTCTTCGGCAAGTTTTTTAACTGCTATAGTTAGAATGAGTACATCATCAAATTTTAGATCACCACACTCTTTTGATAATTTTAAGTCTCCAAACTTGTCTGGTAGGTTCTCAACTTTCTGTATTTTATTGAATATGTCTTTACATCGTTTTCCAATAACTTTGTCTTTATGTGCGAAATGATTTCTAAGGAGTCGTAAGTATTCACAGAGATCAATTAAAATAATTGGCAAGTTTGCTTTGATGCCAATACCATTAGACTTAAGAGAGTTAAAAAAGAAATCGAGTCTCGATTCTCCATCTCTTTTTTGGCTTTTATCAATAACCGGTTGATTAAATGAAGGTAGCTCATCAATCAAATTAGATAAGAAACCATCCCATTCAGAGTGAATAGAAATAATTGCAGAACCGTAAACACTCTTTTGTGAATCTTTATCGTCGAGTAAATTAACTCTGATCGAATGTTTTTCAGATTGTTCTTTGGTAAATTCAATTGGGCTTTCAGAATGTGAAGCGCATTCCGAAAAGAATCTCAAACATAGTTCGATGTATGCAAATGACGCATCAATTCTGCCTAAATCATTCTGAAGAATTCTATATGAATTAAATATTTTAGCTTTCATAGAAATTATATCGTACCTAAAAAATGCCGAACGCTTGAATTCACCGGTGAGGGCGGCGTAGGCCGACAGCGGTGAATATGCCAAAATTGCACGAAAACCGAGAGCGCTCAGCGAAGTACAGCTGTAGCCCGATCCGGTGTAATGATTTGTTATGTGCTGAGCAACTAAAACTTGCTTCACGGTTTGTAATTCTCAAATTCCCAATACATGTGCTTTGATAACTTTTCTGATATCTCGGCCCAGTTATCCCCATGACACTTCTCAAGAATATTGTTGACTCGTTCTAAAACCAAATTCCAGCTATATTCGGTAAGAACAATTGCATATTTATCAGACTCGGGCCCCTGTAAATTAGTCGGAGAAACAACATGTAATAAGAAATTGTTACCGCCACTTTGATCGTAGCCGATAGTGAAATTCATCCAAAAATCTACATCATAACAATTTTCAGGAACCCATAAGTCAATAGGGTCATAATCAACGCAATCGAAACTTAATATTAGTGGCTTCATATTTAATACCGGGCACATAACGCAAAGCTAACCGGCCGGGCGGCGCAGAGCAACACCGGCCTGGAAGCGAAAATGTTTGAATTACGGAAACACTGGAGGAGCGGGCAGCATAGCCCGGTCCGAGTTTAGCAACTTGTTAAGCCATCAGTTTGTAAGCTCTGATAATAATGCCGTAACTTCGGTCAATGACGGCTCTTTCCCCTCATTAGGAAACCACAACTTAGAGTCTCCTAACAAATTATTAGAGGAACAAGAATGGACCGCATTTTGAATGAAGTATCCAAAAGACTTCTCTGGTAAATCATACATATGCCACTTACGATAACTCTCTTCAAAGGGCTCTGTCGGATTTTTGGGCCAGTACTTTGAGAACTGTCTGCAATTAATTGAAACATGATTAACTATTCGGTCTTCTGGGTTAGAGTTTACTTTCTGAGATGCGATTAATAAAGACTCTCCAATCCGATCAGCACTGATATTGCAACTTTCATATGCAAACAATCCAACAAATGGTTTCTCAAAGTCGTCAGGTGTATTCTTTGCTACAAATTCTGCCTTGTCGGATAGTTTTGTAAGGGCTTCTATCAAAAAAGAGACACTTGGAATCTTGGATTTAACCTCAATAATACCCCGGACGGCATTTGTTGGAACAAAAGCTAAGTCTCCTTCTTTAAATATTACCGGGGATGCAGCTTCATAGAATCCATTTGTCCTCTGTGCGAGCGGTTGGGGAAATCACAAAGCCTGACCCTACTTCTATTGATGAAGGCAAGTGTCTCCTTAAAACGGACCTCAATACACTTTCTTTCCACTCACCGTCTGTCTGCCAATGGTCACCTTGGATTATGTACCGGATTCGATCTTTGAGCGATATTAGTTCATCAGATAAAGATTTGTAGTATGCACTTAAGTTCATAGATTCCTCAGGCTTAAAAATTATTAGTGTACAATTTTGTCCAATAACACCCTCTCAGAGGGAAATACGGACATTATTGTCTAATATTCCATCAATCCCTGGGAATATGGGACCATCATGTCCCGTATTCCATTTATTGGGAACCGATCTGTCCCATAACACCTTCTCACAGGGAAAAACCGACAGCCTTGTCCCATAATCTGCATCATGTCGGAATACAGGACGATTTTGTCGCATATTCTTATATTTCAAGCATTTTTGGACAGTCGCACACGAGCAATTGGCGTTTTTCATTATTAACAATGTTACCTTTGTGGTTATGCTACTATATTTAAACATTCAGCTGAATGCTCAACCCAAAGACGACTGCCTGCTTTTCGTCAAACTGGTAAATTCTTACTCTTTGGATTGAACAATTGCAAGGAGGTATTTTTCAGTCCGCTTTCCAACCCTGGCGGTTTGACTAAATGCGTAACAAAGAGCGCCTGAAACACAACGCCTGTCTGGTGGAAGAGGCTTAACCGGATAGTTCACGAAAAACGACAGCCTCAGACACAGAAGATGTAATTTATTGATTTTTTTGTAATTTTCTCACCTTTTGAGCCAGTTGATTGCGCCCACCTGCCGAGTTAGCAGAACGTTGAGGTTAACCACACCATCTGCAGCTCTGATGCCTTGAATAGGGGTACGCTCGACGCATAAAATATCGGGATTGTTCAACCTGGACCACGCGTTGCATGAACCGGTACTTCCCGGCACACGTGCGAGAGATAAGAAAATTCCCGGTACAATAGATTTCATCACCGACCTCGGAGATTCGGCGGTGCGCAAGCGCACCCTACCTTTGCCTCCATCGCATCCGGTCATGGAACCCCATAGGGTGTGCTTGCGCACCATCAAACGAGCTCATTATACGGTATGAAGGGACGCCAAACGCAGGAAACGCCATGGCCGATTCGAAACATCAAAGGGTTACGGTAACCTCTCCCCTATAGCCCTATCCCCCGAATATAATCCTGTTATTTTCATTTGACGGGGGCCGTTGAGGGTGGTAGCCTTAACTTGTCTGACAAGTCGACAAGTATACAAGTTCATCCATCAACAGAAAATGGGAGCCCCCATGAAACGAGCCAGGTTGTCAGAGCAGATCGTAAACGAAATCCAGAGGATGATCCGGGATGAAGGGTTCTCCGACGGAGATCGTTTCTATTCCGAAAACGTGCTGACCAAAAAACTGGATGTGAGCCGGGCCTCGGTGCGCGAGGCCATTCGCATCCTTGAAATATCGGGCAAGGTAACGGTCCGCCAGGGCAAAGGGATCTTTGTGAGCGACCCCATCAGCAAAGGGGTCAACACCTTTGCAGCCTGGCTGCAATCCAACGAGGCGGACCTGCGGGACCACTTTGAGATGCGCCGGATTTTAGAACCCAAAGCCGCGTCCCTGGCTGCGGAAAAGGCCGATGAAAAAGACCTCGAAGCCATGGAGGACACCCTGGACGCCTTTTCCCGACAGGTGGCCTCGGAAACACGGGAGGGGATCATTGAGGAAGACAGGATCTTTCACCTGGCCCTGGCCAAATCCACCCGGAACCGCCCCCTGTATATCCTGATGAAGACCATGGCCGAGAGCCTGAGCGAAGGGTGGATCTCCAGTTTGAATATTCCGGGACGGGCCGAGCGCACCGTTGCCGAGCACAAGGCGATCTTTGATGCCATCAAGGCAAGGGACCCAAAACGCGCCGAAAAGGTGATGACGGCACACCTGGAGAACGCAGAAAAAGAGATTCTGGATTACATGCAGCGCCAGGGATAACACCCGGGCCGCAAAAGGAGTACCGATGGGCGTAGTCATTACAACTCTCGTAGAAAATGGGCAGGGAGAGCACCTGGGGCTGACCTGTGAGCACGGTCTTTCATTTCTCATCGAAAAAGACGGGCAGAGCTTCCTCTTTGATACGGGCAAATCCGATGCATTCCTGAACAACGCCAAACAACTTAACCTGGACCCCTTCCGCGCCCAGACCATCATTTTGAGTCACGGGCATTACGACCACAGCGGCGGCGTCCCCCATTTCCTGAAGAGCCCCTTTCGGCGCAAGGAGGTGGAGCTGGTGGTGCACCCCCATTTTTTCCGGGCAAAATACAGCACGGACGGGGCGCGCACCGAGTTTTTGGGCAACGGGTTTACACGGGCCGAGGTGGAAGCGTCCAAGGGCAGCATCCGGTTCGCAGCCCCGGGCGTGGATGAGATCTCCCCGGGTGTCTATGTCATCTCCGATTTCGACAAAACCCACCCCGAAGAACAGGCCAACACCCGCTTTGTGTTCGAGGAATCAGGGCAGCTCGTCCACGACACTTTTGCCGATGAGCTCATGGTGGCCGTGGAAACCGACAAGGGCCTTGTGCTGATACTGGGCTGTGCCCATCCGGGGATCATGAACATGATCGACACGGTGAAAGCTCGCCTTCACAAAACGATTTATGCGGTGGTCGGTGGAACGCACCTCGTTGAGGCCGACGACCGACGCATGACTTCGACCGTTTCCTATCTCAAGGGGCTGGAATGCGCCGCCATCGGCGTGTCCCACTGCACCGGCCCCAAGGCCATGGCAGCCCTTGAGAAGGCGGACGGTCGTTTTTTTCACAACAGAACGGGGAGTTCCCTGAGGATCGGGTAACGCCCCGGGTGATGAGGGAGGTTGAAGTATGGCAAGCGGTTTGTTTCTGTTCGGTATTATTTTTGTCGCCATCGTGGGCATGATCGTGCTTATCTCAAAGTTCAAATGGCACCCGTTTATCGTGCTCATTCTGGCAGCGTATTTTGTGGGGCTCCTGGCGGGCCTGCCCGTGGACAAAACCATCGGGGTGATTAAAAAAGGATTTGGAGGGATCTTAGGCAACATCGGCATCGTGATCATCGCCGGTACCATCATCGGCACCATTTTAGAAAAAACCGGCGCGGCCCTCACCATGGCCAACGCCATCCTGGCCCTGGTGGGAAAAAAGAGAGCGCCCCTCACCATGAGCCTCACCGGGTATGTCACCAGCATCCCGGTCTTCTGCGACTCCGGCTTTGTGGTCCTCTCCCCCATCAGCCGGGCCCTTGCGGAAAAGTCGGGCATCTCCCTGGCGGTGATGGCAACGGCGCTTAGTTCAGGCCTCTACGCCACCCACTGCCTGGTGCCCCCCACCCCCGGCCCCATCATCATGGCAGGCACCCTTTCGGCGGACCTCGGCCTGGTGATCCTCATGGGATTTCTTGTCTCCATTCCCGTGATGCTGGCCGGTTACATCTACGCCATGAAAGTGGCGGTGAAATACCAGATCGCGGCAAGTCCCGAGGTCTCCCTTGAAGACCTCCTGGACAAGTGCAAGAACAATTTCCCGGGGCGGTGCACAGCTTCTCTCCCATTGTCCTGCCCATCGTGCTCATTGCCTTGAAGTCCATTGCCGACTTTCCCGCCGCCCCCTTTGGCTCCGGTGTGGTAAAGACCTTCTTTGACTTCCTGGGCAACCCGGTCACCGCCCTTCTGTTGGGGGTCTTTCTGGCCACCAGCCTGATCCCCAAAGAAGAAAAGGGCGCTTCCTTTGCCTGGATCTCCGAAGGGATCCACCACTCGGCCTCCATCCTGGCCATCACCGGCGCGGGCGGGGCGCTGGGACTCGTGCTCCGCGAGCTGCCCCTGGCAGACGTCTTGAGCAACTCCCTGCTCCAGATGCACCTGGGCCTTTTGATTCCCTTTATCATCGCCATGCTCCTCAAGACCGCCATGGGCGCATCCACGGTCTCCATGATCCTCACCTCGGCCATGGTGGCCCCCCTCATGGTGCAGATGGGCATGACCTCGGAGCTGGCCAAGGTGCTGGTGGTGCTGGCCATCGGAGCAGGATCCATGACCGTCTCCCACGCCAACGACAGCTACTTCTGGGTGGTCTCCCAGTTCTCGGACATGGACACCTCCACGGCCTACAAGTGCCAGACAGGGGTCACCCTGATCCAGGGCATCGTGGCCATGACCGTGATCCAGGCCCTGGCCATGGTCATGTTGTAGCCTCCGGCGGCGAGGGTGGCGAAGCCACGATAGCGAAAACACCTCGAAAGCTCATTGCCCTTGCGCTTTTTCCTTCGTTCACCTGAAAAAAGCGCAAGGGCCTTTGGGTTAACCGTGATGACACCGGCGGATCGATTTTTTACAAGGTTCGCCTGAATGGACTTTAAAACCTGTTTATCAAACTTTCTTGTCGCGCCGCAGCCCTTGGGCGAAGGCGGATCAAAAGTTTGGCCCCCGGCAGGGCCGCCGGAGGCAAAGATAAGGATAAGGCATGACATTCATTCGTCTGTTTTTCTACAAACGATTTGCCCTCAACGCCTTTGTGCTGCAAGACTATGAAAAGGCCCTGACATACTTCGGTAAGATTGCAGCCCTTTGCCCGGATACCCCGGGAGCCTATTACAACATGGGGCTGTGCCTTATGGGGCTCAAACGGTTTGAGGAGGCCGAGGTGGCCTTTAGAGAAGATGTTAACAAAAACGGCATGAGCCATGGTGCGGGGTTGGGGACCTGGGCTACCTGTGGGGAAAAAAGGAAAGCGCCATCACGTGGTATGAAAGATGCCGGGCTCTCTCCGACGACCACCCGGATGCGCCCTGGCTGGATCACCGCCTGGCCCTGCTCGCTTCCGTCAACGACATGGCCCCCTTGCAGGAGTCTCAGCGCCTCCTTGAGGAGGGCATCGCCTGCATGGCAAAGAAAAAAAGCGCCGTGGCCGAAAGCGCCTTTGAAAAGGCTGTAGCCAAGGATCCCACCAACATCCAGGCCCTCAACAACCTGGGGGTGCTTCGCATGGAGGTAAACCGGGACCCCGAAGGGGCGGCCGCCTGTTTTCGTAAGATTACGGCCCTGTCCGGCGCCCCCCTGTATGCTGAAAATCTCAAAAAAGCCCTGAAATCCGAGTCCTGAAAACTATGGAGGCCGCACACCCATGAACCAGACCATCCAAGACGCACAAACCATCTTCCAGGCCGCCCTCTCCGATGTGGACCCCGAAGGGCTCATCCACCAGAAACTCTCCCTTGAAGGAAGCGTCCTCACCGTTCAGGCAGATGGCGGGCCCCTCACCTTCGACCTGGACCGATACAAACGCATTCTGGTGGTGGGAGTGGGCAAAGCCTCGGCCCGCATGGCCCTGGGCGTGGAGCAGGTTCTGGAAACGCGCATCACCGACGGGCTGGTGGCGGTGAAATACGGCCACACCGAACCCACCTCCCGCGTGCGCCTGCTTGAGGCCGGACATCCGGTCCCCGATGCCAGAAGCGTGGAGGCAGCCCGATCCATCGTCTCCCTCTGCCGCGATGCCGACGAAAAGACGCTGGTCATCAACCTCATCTCAGGCGGGGGGTCTGCCCTTATGTGCTGCCCCTATTCGGACAGCGGGATCTCTCTGGAAGACAAACAGCAGGTCACCCAGGCGCTGCTGGCCTGCGGGGCCGAGATCCAGGAGATCAACTGCATCCGCAAGCACCTCTCCGGGGTCAAGGGGGGCCGCCTGGCCCAGGCCCTTTACCCGGCGGACTCGTTGAACCTGATCCTCTCGGACGTGGTGGGGGACCACCTGGACGCCATCGCCTCGGGCCTCACCGCCCCGGACCCGTCCAGCTTTTCCCAGGCCGTTGCCATTGTGGACAAATACACCATCCACGACGCCCTGCCCCCAAAGGTCCTCGACTTCCTGACCAGAGGGAGCAAGGGAGAAATCCCCGAAACACCGGGGGCCTCGGATCCCTCCTTTGCGAAGACCCGAAATATACTCATCGGCTCCAACTTCCAGGCGCTGAAAGCAGCCCGCAGCAAGGCCCGGGACCTGGGGTACAACGCCATCATTCTCTCCTCCCAGATGACAGGAGAAGCCCGTGAGGCGGCCAAATTCTACCTGGGTATTGCTTCGGAACAACACAGGAACCGAACCCTGGCCCCATCCCCCGCCTGCATCATCGCCGGGGGAGAGACCACGGTGACCATGAAAGGAGACGGCACAGGCGGTCGCAACCAGGAGATGGCCCTGGCCTTTCTCAACGAACTCAAAAACCGCCCCGAACTCCACGATCACGTGGTCTTCCTCTCCGGGGCCACGGACGGCAACGACGGCCCCACCGACGCCGCAGGGGGCATCGCCTCGGCCCATGGCCTGGAAGTGGCCCGGGAAGCCGGGGTCAACCTCCAGCACCATCTGGACACCAACAACAGCTACAACGCCCTTGAACAAAGTGAAGCTCTTCTCAAAACCGGGCCCACCAACACCAATGTGTGCGATGTGCAGGTGCTTATCGTGACATAGAACGTAAAAAAACCAAAAACATGCCTCCGGCGGCAAGGTGAGCCACCTTGAAAGCAAATTGCGAATGTGCTTTCCCCATCGCTTGTCGCGCCGTAGCCCACAGACGGCGGAGGCATGGTGAAACGTCGACAAGGGCGTAGGCGGAATCCTCGGGGAAAATCACATTCGCCTTCAAGACATTATCTATTCAAGTTATTTTCTGTTCGATTTTCTCCCCCTTCGAACTTAGAGCCTAAAATCTGGAGCGCCGCACTCCGGTGCGGCAAAAGCGCCTCCAGCCAAGAAGCCGCACATCCTCACTTACCCCCCATCCAGAATATCGTTAGCCCGGATATTTCATGCGAAAACGACCAGATCAAAGCAATGCCTTGTCACTGTGTATCAAAAAAAAACAGCCTCCGGCGGCAAGGTATGCCTCTTGAAAACAAATTGCCAATGCGCTTTGGCCATTGGCCTGTTTACATCCCCCCGAACACCCTTGTTCCCTGGAGCCCCGCACTCCTGTGCGGGTCGCGACGGACTAAAAAGCCGCACCGGAGTGCGGCGCTCCGTTTCGGTCGATTTTTCTCGATTTTTTTGAACGTCGTGGCCAAACGATACCAAGCCCACACATCATTCAAGAAGAACGATTAAGGCCTGTTTGTTAAACCCATTTTTATGATATCAGGCAAACGTTTAGCCACTGGCGATATAAGCTGAATAGTTACAAAAACCCGCACACACCAAGCCGCACATCGCAACACCGCCCCTTTCCCCCCAGCCTCCTCCAAGATGTTTGCCAAGACAAAAAAAGCAAATAACTCTTAAGAATCCGCAACAAAGTAAAAGGTTTTATTCTGACGCGCTGGTATCTCTGAATCACATCCTTGCCTCTTCACCATGGACGCATTGTCCCTGACCGTAAAAGGGCATCGCAACCACTGCAAAACAAGGCGATCCGAACCAATAAAACCATTGCACAACCGGCGAAACGCTCCGGGCGTCGTCGTTTATGTCACCCGTTTCTAAACGCGTGACGAAAAAATCCATTCTAATTTCGGAGGAAAGTATGAAACAAAAAGCCATTCCCAGAATGATCCTTACCGCCCTGTCGTGTGTGTTTCTCTTCTCATCCCATGCCGTTGCCGGCCTTACCGGTCAAACGGGTTACGATGTCTACGATTCCACCATGGCGACCATGACCGGAAAATCCTACTCCGGGGGTATCGACATCGTCTACTCCCAGCAGGCAACCGGCACGGCCGCAGCCAAGGCCCGAAGCATCCTCAAGTGTGAAGACGGCACCTGGGACGGAAGCAACAAAAGCGTCCAGGTCAACATGTACTCGTACCTTGGTGGCCACCTTCTGACCCTTGCCGATGTTAACCCCTACGGATCAGGTATTTACTGCCAGGCCGTCAAAGTCGACCCCACCCCCCTTGCCAACGGTCAGCGGATACCGTCTGGCTTCCATGACCGGCACGCATCAGCGACGCAGACCGGTATCCGCTGTCGTCATGAGCGATTGCGTAACCGCCTAACGCCAGCCAGTCTCCCAGCCCGGGGTGCTGGGAGGTGGAGTGGAGTACCGACTCCACCCTTGGAAGCGTTCCCTTTTTTGCGGGCAAAGAAACCAACGCCTGGACCGAGCCCCACGCCATCTTCATCCGCTCCGGTGGCTCCCTCCAAAAAATCGTGGACGTAGGCGGCTACTCCTGCGGGTTTGCCTTTGACGACGAGGGCAACCTTTACACCGGCACCTACACGACCTCCGGCCCCACGGACAGGCAATACGTCCGGCTCTACTCCGCGGCACAAATTCGAAACGCAGTAACCAACAGCACCATCCTCACCGCCTCGGACGCCATCAGCAGCATTCCCATCCCCGCCGGAGGCAACTCTGCCGATACCTACCTCGGGGCTAACGATCTGGAGAGAGACCCCGACGGCAACATCTACGTCACGGCCAACGGGTCATGGAATGCCAACTTTAACTCAGACCTGGGATTTGTCTTCCGTATCGACGCCTGTACGGACATCAACAACCCGCCCACCTCCATGACGAAAATTGCAAACGGCTCTTTTGATTCCGCCAAAACCGACTGGCAGAAAAGCCTTGCCTACGACGGTGCCTCCAACCTCGCCGCAGGGGGCCATTACAACCCCACCAGCTCATCCATGACCGGCAATCGCCTCTACGTGGATCAGGACTTTGCCTGGGGCAGCGGTGGCCCGGACGTCGTAAGCGGGCTTGGCGATGATACCAACAGCGATTCGGACAGCATCCCGGACTGCTTTGACAACGCCTACCTCACAACCAACGCCAACCAGATCGACGCAGACCTGGACATGTACGGCAACATGGCGGATGGGGATTTTGATAACGACAATGACTGCGACATTGACGACGAAGATGCTTTAACTGCGGCTCTCAACACAAGCGATGCAGTTAAAGACATGAACTCCGACGGAACTGTCAACGCTGCAGATCAGGCACTATTCAACGACCGCATTGACAATTCCGCCCCTTATTATTGATTCCAAATAATCCATACAAGGATCCCGGGAGGAGAACGCGGTACCAGGCATACTGATATGCCTCGCCACAAGAACAGTTCACCATCCTCAATAAGATGACTGTTTATTGCCTGGAGCCCATACTCTTCACCAGCATGCACCATAGCCGATCACCGGCATGGTGCATGCTCTCTTCACCGCACTTTAATTATATGAGCCTCCGATGGAAGGCGCTAGAATCCTAAGTTGTTTGACAATGCTTTTTCTTTTCCCCAAAAAAAAACACGTCACTTCAATTATCGTATTCTTTTCACTATTGGCACTCTTAACAACCGGTTTCTTTTTTTGGGATGATGACCGGGACAACCCGGCACCCAAACTTACCGCTCCCCCCGAGTCCAAAGCCTCCGCACATTCAACGGCAATTACCAATCACCATGCTATCCCCACCCAAAAACTTTTAGCCACAATACCTAAGCCTACCCAAAACGTCCCCAAGCCCACCACCTTTGAGGCCCTTACCGAACAATACGAGGAATATATCCTCAAAACAACGGACGCTCAACGCGTTAGAGTGGAATCAACGAGTGCCGAAAGCCGGGGCTACGTGGCGTTTATGGCGCGCCCCGAGGGATTTGACCGCGGCATTCCCACCGTCATGGAAGAGCTTGCGCAGATCTATCTGGATACATTCACAGACGCCCCGGCCATTACCCTTTCCCTGGTGATCGGAGGCGGCATCAAAGGGCAGATGACCTTTCTGCGCGATGAAGACGGCGCGGCGGTCCTGCCGGAGCACCATGGAGCCCAAACCATGGAGTAAACGCCAGCCATGCGCAGCATAAAAAAGTGCACCACCAAGCAAATAAGTTCGCATTATCCGCAAATTATTAAAAGGTTGCGTATCGGTTCTCTGGTATCACTGAACAACCCGAAGACAGATGAGAAGGATGTGCCTGGCCAAGGCGCATGAACCTTAGCAAACCGCCGTCACTGCATGAACGCCCATGGTTTCCGGCAAGCATCTGAGCAAGCAGTTGATGATGCGTGTTGCTTTAATAACCGCTGCCTTCGGTCTCCTCCCCCCAGACAAAGCGTACAGAGACGCCGTGATTGCGGATTTTTGTTCTGCAACCGGCCATGATCCACATATGTCGGACGAAAATTTGGGAGGTGCCCCATGAACCCCTTTAGTCGCCTGTTCTTCCTGTCCACCTGTTTCCTGTTTTTCTTATGTTCTCCTGCCTCGGCAGCCCCTGTGCCCGATACAGGCCAAACCCTGTGCTACGACGCTGCAGGAGATGAAATTCCCTGCCATGGGACAGGACAAGATGGTTCTGTATCAATCAACCCAATGTCCTATACAAAACTGGATGAATACGGATCTATCCTCCCTGACGACGCTACCGAATGGGCTGCGGCTATAGACAACGTCACCGGCCTTGTTTGGGAAGTGAAAAGTGAAGAAAACAAAGCGCTCACGTACGAATGGGGGGATGCCCCCGACAACGACCCCAGGCTTTATATCAACAATTACATTAACACTCTCAATGAACATGGATATGCAGGCCGTACAAACTGGCGGCTGCCAACATTCCCAGAACTCATTTCACTAACTACTCGAATTGACCAAAATAATGAGATCAAACTATCTACAGATATCTTCCCAAATACCCAAACAAGCATGGAGGGCTATTCCTGGGGTGCCCCTTACTGGTCCTGCACCCCGAGACGAGATAAGCTCTATACGTTAGCCTTTTCATCATTCATGCTCTCCAGTGCCTACAAAGTCAATCCACACCCAGACTACCGTGCCAGTCCGCTTCTACGTGCAGTCAGTGGTAACCGACAACCGGGTGACTCTCGATTCACAAACAATGGGGACGGTACCATCACAGATACAGCCACAGGCATTATGTGGGAGCTGGAACGTACCGGAAAGTATGATAACGAAGGAACGCCTATCAGATACACATGGCAACAAGCAATTGACTATTGTGCATCTCTACAGTTAGCAGGCCATACAGATTGGCGGCTTCCCACATGCAAAGAAATGATATCCCTTACCAACTTTCAAGGTGTGAATAACTTAGTCTACGATAGAGTATTCCCCAACATCCAAACCGGTTCTAATAACTTTTACTGGACGTCTACATTCGGAAAATATACCAAGCCAGACAGTAATACCAAAAAGTTGGGCCCGATTCTCATGTATTTCAAAAGCTATCCATTCAAGTTCCCGAACTCTATGGTAAACGCTGAGCAATATGGTTCCTGCGTCCTCGCCGTCCGAGGCGGCCAACCCATCAAGGATGGGCACCTTGCGATCACCTCTCCACGCCAAGGCGCTGATATTGAGCCAGGTGAAGAGTTCCTTGTTAAGTGGATAGGTTTCCATCAAGCCACACAGGGAAACGTGGTCATCGACTTTTCCACCGACGGAGGGAAACACTATACGACGGTCACTGATTCGGCTGAAAACACAGGATCCTACGCCTGGCAAATCCCGCCGGACATCTCTTCCGTGAACTGCATGCTGCGCATCACCCCCACCATTGCGGGGCATGAGCAAGAGGGAACGAGCCAGGGCCTCTTCCGCATCGGCCCCCAGGTAAAACTCCTCCTCGGTGATCCATCCGGGCACACGAGTGAAAGCGGATTAACCGCAACGATTCCCGTCTGCCTGAACACACAACCCGACGGGACGGTCGTTCTCTCCATTGAAAGTGACAACCATTTAGAAGGAATTGTCTCCCAAGGCGGCACCCTGACCTTTGGGCCTGACGATTACGACCAGCCGCAACTCGTGACGCTCACAGGGACCAACGATCATGTCGTCGACGGATCGGTTGCCTACCATGCCCTGGCGACGGTCGACCAGGTACACACCACGGACACAACTGGCTACACCACCATCCAGCCGACCCTCATAACACTGATCAATGACGACAACGATACAGCAGACTTTGTGGTCACCCCCGACAAAATTGTTATCTCCGAAGACGGTACCTCAGCAAAGATATCCGTTCACCTCACGTCAAAGCCCACAGGTAACGTAACCATACAATTCAAAAGTATCCATTCCCACAAATACGAACTCAACAAGGCAGAACTGGTTTTTTCCCCTACAAACTGGGGTCTTCCCCAGAAAATGGTCGTAACCGGTAAAAAAGACGGTTTCCCGAAAGTAGACGAGCAATTTGATCTCTCCGTGGAAGTGGACATCGACAAAACCACGGACCAGAGTGGCTATAAGACGATCGAGTCAAAAAGCGTCCATGTCACCTGCCTCAACACCGACCCGGGGCTCTTTGTCACAGACTACTGGACCGAGGGATACAACCATCTGCGCCTGACAGAAGATGGAGGAACTGCACAATTCTCGGTTCGGTTACTGACGCAGCCTTCCGCCAACGTTACCGTAGATATCGAATCCACGGATACAACCGAGGGTGTAGTCTCTCCCCAGCAGCTTGTCTTTACGCCCCTTAACTGGGGGGACGATCAATTTGTCACCGCCACCGGCGTGGACGACTTCATCATCGAAGACCCCATGGTCCCCGAAGAATTCCAGATAATCATCCGGCCAAACAAATCGGAGACAAAAGACACCACGGGGTATACGGACGCTCCTGAACGCATCATTTACGATGTCAAAAATGTCGACAACAATGACTGGGAACGAATCGCTCTCACCGTAGGGAATATCTCCGGAACCGTGACTGAAAACGGCGGTTCCGCAACCTTCCACGTGGCCCTGGGCACCGTGCCCGACGGAGACGTCATTGTAGATGTCACGAGCAGCAACGAAGCCGAAGCCTCCGTCTCACCTGCTACCCTTGTCTTTGCCCCCGAGACCTGGAATGAAAAAAAGACGGTGACGGTCACCGGTGTCCCGGACAGCAAGGAGGACGGTGAAAAAGAGGTGACTGTTCAGCTATCCGTCAACGGAGCCTCCTCAGACACAACCGGGTACAAAGACACCGCAGCCACCAAGGTCCCCTTCAAGAGCAGCGACGCCCCGTCATCCTCCGACAATGTATCCAAGAGTCCCGAAGGCCAGGGCCATATGGAGCCGCCGGTTGCTTTATCCAATCACTGCATCACGGTCTGCCGTAATGCGTGACGCCATGAGCCCTCCGGCAACACAACCGAAGGGCTCGTGGGCGCTCCTCCCGGTGCAATGCCCCATATATGTGACCATTCATTTTCACTCACTCGTTTTAGGTTTCCCATGAAGAAAAAACACATTGCCCTTGCCCTGATTCTCTGGAGCCTTCCTTTGCTCCCCGTATGGGCCTTTGCCGTTTCGGACACCGGACAAACCACCTGCTTTGACAACGAAGGAAACCCCATTGCCTGCCCCTCTCCGGGCCAGCCCTTCTACGGGCAGGACGGCAACTTCCTCATCAACCCACCGTCCTTTTCAAAAACAGACAGCGACAAAACGGTCACAGACCATGCCACCGGGCTGACCTGGGAGGTAAAAACAGCGGCCAGTTTAGAAGAAACCGTCACCCAGACCGAGGCCCTGGCGTACATTGATGGGCTCAACGCCGAGGCATTCTGCGGGCACCGGGACTGGCGACTACCCACCATCCTTGAGCTTCACGCCATGGTCGACTTCGAACATGACGGCCCGGCAGTCGACACCGACTTTTTCCCCAACACCCAGAAGACGCGTCACTACTGGTCGTCAACCACCAGCGAAGTGGAGGGCGTTACAAAGTATTACCTCCTCAATTTTGCTCTCGGACACGTTTCCAACACCACCAACCCGGATACAGCGGCCACAGTCCGTGCCGTAAGGGGCACCCCCCTGACCAACCCGAGCCGATACCACCTGAACATGGACAATACGGTTACCGATTTCAACACCGGCCTCATCTGGGAATTGAAGACCCAGGAGAACACCAGCGACAAATGGCACCAGCACATGGCGGCAGCGTACTGCAACGATCTGGAAATCGGCGGTTACACCGACTGGCGACTGCCCACGATCAAAGAGCTGCTGACCCTCATCGATTACACCAGGACAGAACAGCCCATGCTCCATATGCCCGTTTTCACGAACTCAGTCATTGCCTTCCACAGCGAAATATCGGCGTGTTACTGGTCGTCCACTACATCGGTTACGCCTGTTATCCAGACAGGGAAAAAAACCATGGCATGGGCCGTTGATATACAGCACGGTGTCACCAAACGTGGCTTTAAAACCTCCCAGGACAACAGCGGGGACGCCTTCCGGGTTCGAGCCGTCAGGGGAGGACAGGCCTTGCAGCCGGGGGGCCTTGTCATCACAAACCCTAAACCCGGTTCCACCTGGCACAAAGGGGATACCATGCTGATCACCTGGGAGAACCCGAGCCCGGAGATCCCCGGCAATGTCGCCATTGCCATCTCCTGCGACGGTGGAAAGTCCTTTGCCTCCATAACGGATGACACGCCAAACGACGGAGCGTATTCATGGACCGTCACCGAACAGGACGACGTCAACGGAGTCCTTAAAATAATGCCCCTTCACGGGGCTTATACAGCCAGAGGGTCCAGCACGGGCATCTTTTATACTGAGTGCAGAAAATACCTCTGCGCTATCCCCCATGACGACACAACCCGGGAAATCGGGTCCCAGGCAGTCATCGACGTCAAGCTGAGCACGGCCCCTGAAAACACCGTGGCCTTTGATGTGACCTGCTCCGACGACACCGAAGCCAGGGTCACGCCCAAGGCCCTCTTTTTTTCATCGGAAAACTGGTGCGACACCCAGTATGTCACGGTCACTGGCAAAGACGACACCGAGGCCGACGGCAACCAGGATTATTACGTCAACGTCTCCGTCAACACGGAGTTCACAAAGGATACCAGCGGCTTTGCTGCTCTGGCACCCACACAGGTATCCTTTACAAACATCGACGACGACACAAAGCAAAGCGATGGGGAAGGGTCCGTGAAGGCGGCAGACGGGGATACATCCGGGGGGTGCTTTATCGGAAGCCTTGAAACGCTATGAGCATAAAAATACAAAAACAACGTCACGCTCATGCCCTTTTTACCGGCCACGGATTGCCCAGTCCGGGGCCCGGATGTGGCGACGCCACGTTGGCTGCAAAGCCCTCGGCCCCCGGAGCATCTGACTCCGGGGGCCCTGCCGGATGACCACGATCATGGCTCCCCCCGACAAAGAGAATCAACCCCGCAATTTATTCACAACATACCGCAACTATGTCCCAGCTTTTTACTCAGAAATTGACTATCTTAACCGCCATGCACCTCACACACGACGAAGGACGCATCATATGATCAAACTGATGAGTACATTATGGAACGACGAAAGCGGAGCCACCGCCATTGAGTACGGCCTCATCGTCGGGGTGATGGCCGCGGTTCTCGTGGGCGCCCTCAACCTCTTCGGCACCCAGCTCACTGAATTGTTCACCGCCATCTCCGACAAGCTGGGCAACGCGGCACAAACCGTGGCAACCTCCGACGAATCCTCCGGGACGTATTAGTCGCCATGAACAGCGCATGGGCATGTGCCGCACTCTTTACAGCGGCCCTCTGCACGGACCTCCAGGAAAGGGTCATCCCCAACACCCTCACCCTTTCTGCGGCCCTGGGGGGACTTGCCTTCCACACCCTCCAGTCCGGAGCACCCGGGGCCCTCTGGAGCGTGCAGGGCGCCCTCACAGGCCTTGCATGCCTCTTCATTCCCTTTGTACTGGGGGGAGTGGGCGGGGGAGATGTCAAGCTGCTGGTGGCCACGGGGACCTGGGTCGGTGCTTATGCCCTTTTCTCGATCTTTCTCTACGGCGCCATGGCAGGGGGAGCCATGGCCCTTGTGCCGTATGTAAAACACCAAAAAGAGAGACGATGCGGCAACAAACCCGCTGGTCCATGGACCAGGCCATCTGCCACCATGCCCTATTCCCTGGCCATGGCCGCGGGATACGCGGCGTACCTGCTCATGGGCAGGGTCCCCCTGGGATGAGGGGACGGGCATACAAAGACGACAACAGGGGCGCTGTGGTCGTGGAATTTTCCCTGCTGCTCCCCATCCTGTTGATGATCCTGTTTCTCATCATCGAGTACGGCTGGTATTTCACCACCCGGATCGTGCTCACCGATGCCGTGTACACAGGGGCCAAGGCCGCCGTGGAGGCGCGGGAGTGGAACGCCTACGGAGAAGACCCCGAAGCATTCGCTCGCCAGGCCGTGGCCGATGCTTTCTGGGTTTATAAACTGAATCAGGACAAAGACATCCGGGTCACCATCACGGCCAGGGATGCTGAAGGCCCCCGGCGCATCGAGGTCAGCGTGCCTGCCCTGAAGGTCAGCCAGCTCACCGGCTTTCTGCCGGAGTTCATGGTGCCCACGAAGCTGAATGCACGGGCCGTCATGGTGTTTCACGATATTTGAAGAGGGGCATGCTCCTCAGTTGAAATCGACTATCATACGATGACGTTCCATTGAGCCGAATTCGTCCTCAAAACCTGTTTGTCAAACCCAGATCATAAAAGTTTGGCAAAAGTTTGGCCCCCGGCAAGGCCGCCGGAGGCTTTTTTGTCCTGAATAGTCACGAAGAAAAAGAGGCACCCATGCGACACATTCGAGGCATCATCGCACTGATCCTGGCCGTCACCTTAGGGGGCATCGCCTCCTTGGCGGTCTTGAAAAGCTTCAGCACATCGGCTGCGGCCCCCCCAGCGGTTCATGCCCCGACCGTGGCCAAAGCGCCCCCCTCTTACACCCGAAGCATCCCGCCGGGCCTTCGGGCCATCAGCGTGCAGGTCACGTCTACGTCGGGGCTCTCCAAAAAGCTGAAACACGGTGATATCGTCGATGTCATTGTCACGAGCAGCGACCCCAAGGAGAAATTCGCCCACCTCTCCCGGGTCGTCCTGCAGCGGGTCACCATCCTCAGCGCTTACCCGGAAACCGAAACATCCGCCAAGGCCCGCACCTTCACCAAGGCCTGGAACGTCAGCCTCCTTGTCACGCCGGAGCAAGGGGCGGCCCTGAGTTCTGCCGCCGCATCCGGGGAGATCTCCCTACTGGCCGTCAACCCGGAGGACCACCAGCCCGTGGAAAGATACAACGCCGGGTTTTCTCCCCACTCCGGGGTACACCTGCTCCAGAAACCCGAAGACTTAAGCGCCGAGATCCCCGAGGGCTTACGGGCCATCACCCTCACCGTCCGGGAAGACGACGGTATCTGCAGCGTCTTTGAACGGGGGGACCGGGTTGACCTCATCGGCACAAGCAAAATCGGCGGGTTCACCGGGGACACGGACAACCCCGGCTCCGAAGGGGTGGCCACCGCCTTTCACCACTCCTCGAAAACCCTGCTCCAGAACATCGAGGTGCTCAGCTCCGAAAAGGTGCTGAACAACCTGCCGTCCCCGGGGCAGGCCGCCCATCGGGTCACCCTGCTGGTAAAGCCCCATGAGGCCGAAATGATCGCGGCGGTGTCCGACGCCTCGCAAAAAACCGTCTTCCGGCTCATCAGCAGGAACCGGTCCGATAAAACACGCACCGACACTCAAGGGGCGTACGTCATCGACATGCTGGCCCATAAAAAAGAGGTCCACCGCGTCACCATTTACCGGAAAACAAAATCGTCCAACAAAATATTCTATACCCACGACTAGCGGAGCCTGATTTGAAATATTCTCTGTTTCTGTTTCACGCCCTTGTCTTCCTGTTTTGTGTCCGTCCCTGCGCAGCCTCATCGTGCAAGGATTTTGCCGACTCAGGATGCCGGATCCTCATCGAAGCCAACAAGTCCTTCGTTAAATTGACGGACAAGAAGGTCACCAGCATCTCCGTCGCCAACCCGGACATTGCCGATGTCAAGCTCGTCACCCCGCGCCAGGTACTCATCATCGCCCAGAAGCCCGGGTCCACGAACCTTGTCCTCTGGTACGGACAGGGCGAAGAGAGCCGGGCCGACGTCTACGAGGTGTCCGTCTATCTTTCGGATAAAAAAATCGATTTTATCCGGTCCCAGCTCAAGGCCTTTGTGCCCCATGCCAGGGTGCGCGTCACCCGAAGCCAGGACGGCGTCACCCTCTCCGGGTCCGTGGAGAGCCAGCAGGAACTCGACAGAGTCCTCACCGTGGTCTCCGCCCATGTGCTCAAGATCACCAACCTCATCGAACTCCGCTGCGCCCAGCAGGTGCAGCTGGAGGTGACCATCGCCGAGGTCTCCCGCACCGGCCTCAAACGCATGGGGCTGGGATTTCTCGTGAACCAGTCCCTGGGGATCAGGCGCTCGAAACGGGTCGGCCTCGGCCAACATGGCCCGCACCAACACCGGTTCACAAATCTCCGCGTCGGCATCCAACATCACCTCCCCCTTTGCCTCTGCTTTTCAGATCGCCGTCACCAATGAAAAGGGAAATGCCTCGGCCATCCTGAGTATCTTAAAGGGCCAGGAGCTCATGCGCCTGCTGGCAACCCCCACCCTTGTCACCACCTCGGGCCAGACAGCCAATTTTGTGGTGGGCGGCGAGTTTCCCGTGCCCGTGGCCGGAGAGTCCGGGCAGATCTCCATCCAGTTCAAGGAGGTGGGGGTCAAGCTCAACTTCACCCCCACCATCATCGACAGCGAGGTCATCTCCCTGGTGATCAAACCGGAAATCAGTTCCCTGGATTACCGGCTTCTCAAATCAGGAGGCGTGTTTGTCCCCGGGGTCAAGACCCGCAAGGGCTCGGCCACCCTCACCCTGCGGGACGGCCAAAGTTTTGCCATGGCCGGCCTCCTCAAGGAAGAGAGCTCCCGAAGTGTCAAAAAAGTACCGGTGCTGGGAGACATCCCCGTCATCGGCGGGATCTTTACCAGCAAGGAGTACTCCAAGGAAGAGACCGAGCTGGTGGTGATGGTCACCCCCAGGTTGGTAAGGCCATTAAACCCAGACGAACGGCCCACCCTGCCCGGGGAGACCATGCATGACAGCATCAGCGACATGGATTTTTTCATGCTCAACCGGCTCTCCTACGGCACCTCCGCCACCAGGCCCTCCCATGAAGAGGGAGACACCAAAAACCCCCATGTCTCACGCCCGCCTGCCCCTGTGTTTGTGGGGGATGTAGGGTTTGCAAGGTAAGAAATGGCACACAAACTCCAAGGATTGATCATTGGCAACGGACACGGTGCGGAAAAGACCTTTGCAGCCGATCTCCACCCCCTGATCCAGGTTGAGGTATCCCGCGGGGAAACCACCCTCACCGCATTGGTTCACGCCGTAAACCCGGATGTGCTTTTTGTGTTCGCCCATGGGCCCCATGGTGCAGGCCACCCGGAGCTCACCGAGGTCATCGACGAATTCCCGAACCTCGTCACCTTTCTCATCTCAGACACCAAAGACCCGGACCTGATCAGGCAGGGCCTTCGCACAGGCGTCACCGATTTTCTCGTGAGGCGATTTCAAGAACGGGACACCCTGCTGCCGGCCATCCTGTCGGCCCTTGCCCGCACAGGCAAAGAGTCCCGGGCCGGGTCCGTGCTCTCGTTTTTCAGCGCCAGGGGCGGCCAGGGTACCACCACCCTCTCCCTGGCCACGGCCGATCACCTGGCCAGGACCACGGATGCCGGAGTCCTTCTTCTGGACCTGGACCTCTATTGCGGCAACACCGCAGGGTTCATGGACCTCCCGTCCCATTTCTCCCCCTTCGACCTTCTGGACAACCTGGAGAGAATGGACGCCAACCTGCTCTTTTCCTCCATCCCCAGGCATGAAAGCGGGTTCTACGTCCTGAGCACCACCAAGGAGATCGGCGACGCCGAGAGCCTGAGTGCCTCGGATATCGACAGCATGCTGAACCTGCTCACCCACTATTTCGACCACGTCATCGTGGACCTGCCCCATGATTTCTCGGAAAAAACCGTCGGTGCCCTCAAGCAGACCGACCACCTGATGCTGGTGAGCACCCAGGAGATCCCGGCCATCAAGGCCACAACCAAAACCCTCCGGCTTTTGCAGGACCTCTTCTTCGATGAAGAGAACCTCCACGTGGTGGCCAGCAGGTACAGCACAAGGCACGACATCTCTTCCGATCACATGGAAGAGATCTTTGGCTTTCCCGTCTGCGGAACCGTTGCCCATAATCGAAAGATCTGCCACGAGGCCCTGATGGCAGGCAAAACCCTGCACGCCATGCAGCCCCACGCCAACATCTGCCGCGATGTGGAGGCCCTTGTTCACCGGGTCCTTGGGGGTAAGGATCCGTCCCGTCCACGGGAAAAAAGGCCCTGGCCCTTTCGCTTCAGGCCCGCGGCCCACCTGCGACCGACCCGTGCAGGAGCCGCATCATGACCTTAAGGGACCGAATCCGACAGGGCACAGCCGACGGCCTGAACGCAACGGCATCCAACGCCATGACCTCCGAAGCGTTCTATGCCCTCAAGTCCGGCGTCCACCAGAAACTCGTGGAACGGCTGGACCTGCACACCCTCACCGACCTCCCCAAAGAGGCCCTGGCCGCGTCGGTAAAAACCGCGCTCCTGGACATCACCGCCTCGGACAAGGTCCCCCTGAACGCCCGGGAACGCACCGTCCTCATCTCGGACATCATGGACGAGATCATGGGCTTCGGCCCCATCGACACCCTGGTCAACGACCAGACCGTCCAGGACATCCTGGTGAACGGCCACGACAAGGTCTACGTGGAAAAAGAGGGCATGCTGCACCTGACCCCCATCACCTTTCGAGACAACGACCACCTCATGCAGGTCATCGACAAGATCGTATCGGCCGTGGGAAGACGCATTGACGAGGCCTCTCCCATGGTGGATGCGCGCATGCCCGACGGCTCCCGGGTCAACGTCATCATCCCGCCCCTTTCGTTAAGCGGGCCCCTTCTCTCCATCCGAAAATTCGGGGCCGTGCCCGTGTCCGAGGCCATGATGCTCGCCAACCAGACCTTCACAAAGGAGATGATGGCCTTTCTCCGGGCTGCCGTCCACGCCAAGCTCAACATCCTCATCTCCGGGGGCACCGGCGCGGGGAAAACAACTCTGCTCAACGTGCTCTCCGCCCACATCCCGGACCATGAACGCATCGTCACCATCGAGGACAGCGCAGAGCTCAGGCTCAACCAGCACCACACCCTGAGCCTGGAATCCCGGCCCGCCAACATCGAAGGCAAAGGCGAGATTACCCTCACCGACCTCGTCAAAAACAGCCTTCGTATGCGACCGGACCGCATCATCGTGGGGGAGACAAGGGGGGCCGAGGTCATGGACATGCTCCAGGCCATGAACACAGGCCATCCGGGTTCCATGAGCACCATCCACGCCAACTCGCCGTCAGATGCCATCTCACGCATGGAGATCATGGCCGGCATGAGCCACGCTTTTTTCTCCGAAGTCTCCATCAGGCGCCTCATCTCCCAGGCCATTCACATCATCGTTCAGCTGGCGCGCCTGGCCGACGGCAAAAGGCGCATCACCTCCATCTCAGAGGTCATGGGCATGGAAGGGGACACCGTCATCACCCGGCCCCTATTTACTTTTGAGCAGCAAAGCATGGATGACCGGGGCGCCATACGGGGAATCTTCAAAGGCGAAGGCCACACACCCCGGTATGCCGACCACATCCGAAGCTTCGGCATCCGCCTGGATCCCGAGGCCTTCTCCACGTCCCTGGAGGTGTCACCATGAGCCTTTGGATTCCGGTGCTCCTTGTGGATGCGGGCCTCTTTGCCCTGGCGTTTCACTTTTTCAAAAAAGACCGCAAGCGAGGCAAAGCCCGAGCCCTCATCCGCGCCCTTAAAAAGGAAACCTCACCCTCGGCACCCCACGCCCCGGCCTTAAAAAACAACCCCCGGAAAATTGCCGCAGAAGAGCTGGTTTCCGCCCTTTTTGACCTGTCCAGGCTGGAGTCGATCCTTGTGACCGCAGGCGTCACAACCTCCCCGGAACGATTTGTGTTGTGGGCCGCAGGAGCCGGTGCCCTCCTGTTTTTGCCCCTCCTTCTGATCACTCGACAGCTCGCGGTGGCCACACTCCTTGCAGGCACAGGAATGGCCCTGCCCTTTGGGGTGGTCATCTGGAAAAAGAGACAAAGAGAACGGCGCCTCGTGGAACAGCTTCCCGACGCTCTGGACATGATCGTGCGCTCCCTCAAGGTGGGTCACAGTGTGGACGGAGCCCTCAAAGAAGCCGGCAGGAGCTTTCCAGATCCTTTGGGGCAGGAAGTCACCCTCATTTACGAAGAGATCGCCATGGGCCTCCCCTTCAAACAGGCCATCAACCACCTTGAAGAGCGCTTTGCCGATGTGCCCGATATCCGGATTTTCTGCGCCGCCTTTATCCTCCAGCGTGAAACCGGCGGAAACCTGGCGGCCATCCTCTCCGGCCTGTCCACCACCATCCGGGAACGGTTTCAGCTGGAGCGGCAGATCAAGGCCCATTCCAGCGAGGGACGCCTCAGCGCCATGGTCATCGGCCTCTTGCCCCCGGTCTTCGGGCTCGTCACATGGCTGCTCAACCCCGGTTACATCCGGACCCTTGTGACGCACCCCACGGGGCAGCACCTGCTCGTGGCAGCGGTCCTTTTTGAGATCACGGGGTTTATCGTCATGCGCGCCATGACAAAACTCGACGTCTGAGGCCAAGATGCCTCCGGCGGCCCTGCCGGGGGCCAAACTTTTGAAAAGTTTGACAAACAGGTTTTGCTCAATTTCGCAGAAGCCTTCGCGGAAGCTCTGCCCCTGAGGAACGAAGGGAGAGGGCTTTCGCAACCTGGGGTCCTGGGGATCATCCCCTGGCCGCCGGAGGCAGGTTTTTCCTGGCTACTTTAACCATAGAAGGCAATGCAGTTAAATCAACACTGGGCAAGTGGTGACAACGTATCTTGTAACGTCGAAGCTTGCGATCCAATCCGCATGAACCATCAGCGTCCATATCGGGCGCAGCCCGAGCCGAAGGCCCTTGCGCTTTGGCCCGAGGAACGAGGGACAAAGCGCAAGGGCAATATGCTTTCGAGGTGGCTCACCTCGCCGCCGGAGGCATTGCTTTTTTTTGTCCATACCTCACGACACATACGGAGCCATACGCTGTGACCCCTTCCATCCTGGCAGTCATCACGTTTTTATGCGTCACCGTCCTTCTGATGATTCTCTACATCAGGCTGGAGGAGGCCTATCTCCGCATGCGGCTCAACCGACGTTTCAACGGAAAAAAACGCGGCCCCAGGCACAAGGAAAAAACTCTGGAGGAGAGGCTCTGGTTCAAACTCACTTACCCCCTGGGCCGCTTCACCACGCCGGATGATGAGGAGACCCTCTCTGCCCTGCGAGTCCATCTCAACCACGCAGGATACAGAGACTCCTCGGCCGTGGCCCTCTTCTTCGGACTCCGGGCAGGACTTGCCGGATGTTTCGGGGTGCTGGCTCTGCTCTGGGCCCTGGGCAGCGGCGGCTCGCCCCTTTTGGCCTTTCTTCCCGCAGGCATGGGCTACCAGGCACCGGCCTGGGCCCTGGCCTGGAAAATAAAAAAACGGAAAAAAAACATCTTCCGGGAACTTCCCGACGCCCTGGACCTCCTGATCATCTGCATCGACTCCGGCCTGGGCTTTGACATGGCCATTGCCCGCATCAGCGGCGAATTTGCCTCCATCACTCCCACCCTCGCCAAGGAGTTCGAGCTCTACCTTGTCGAAACACGAAGCGGATTGCCCCGAGCCCAAGCCCTCTCACACCTTGCAGCACGAAACGGCTCCTCATCCCTTGGCAGCGTGGTGACCGTTCTGAACCAGTCCGCACGATTCGGCACGGACATTGCCGACGCCCTGCGCACAACCATTTCGTCCATGAGAAAACAGCGAAAACAGCTGGCCGAGGAGAAAGGAGGCAAGGTCGCCGCAAAGCTCACCTTTCCCCTTGTGGGCCTCATCATGCCCGCCCTGATGATCATCATCCTCGGCCCGGCCATCATCAACCTCATCGAAAGGTTCAAGCATGGATTTTAGCCAGACAGAAAACGATGCCTCCGGCGGCAAGGTGAGCCGCCTTGAAAACGGATTGCCTCTGCGATCTGCCCCTCGTCCCTCGGGGCACACCACAGCGACATCCTTCACAAATCTTCGTATCAACTGTCTCTTGTTTGTCGGCTGCCTTTTGCTTGTCGGCTGCGCCGGGAAGACGCCCCCCGCCTTCTCGCCCGACGACGCCATGGCACGGGGACTGTCTCCGGCCATGACACAAAAGTGCCCCGAACCCAACCACCTCGCCCTGGCAAAGGACATGATCAGCAAGGGGTATCACGACATTGCCCTGGTCCAGCTGGAGAAAGCCCTGGCGATGAGGGGAGAAGAAGCTGAAATATACCACCTCATGGGCTGCTGCCACCGGGAGAAAAAGGACTACGACAAGGCAAAAACATGTTTCGGCAAAGCCCTCACCCGGGAGCCGGACTACGCTCCGGCACACAACGGCCTGGCCATGACCCTGGACCTCACCGGCAACCCAGGCGCGGCCCAGGCCCACTACCGGAAAGCCATTGAAATCAACCCGGCGCGCCCCGATGTTTACAACAACATGGGCTTCTCCCACCTGTGCGCAGGAAACCTCGACCTGGCCCAGGACTGCTTCACCCGGGCCATCGCCCTTGACGACACCTTTTTCCTGGCCCGGCACAACCTCGCCATCTGCCTGGGCGTGGCAGGACGGGAGGCCGAAGCCATGGCCCTGCTGAGCAAACTCATGAAACCTGCCGAGGCCCTGAACAACATGGGCGCCATCCACGCCCTGGCGCACGATACGGAGCAGGCAGCCGGCTTTTTCGAACAGGCCCTTGCCATGGACCCCACCCTGTCCGCCGCCCAGAAAAACATTGCAGCAACCAAAGGAGCACCCTGAACCATGATCCCCTTTTCCAAAGCGTTTGCCGTTCCCCTCTCCTTTGTGGCCATCCTGCTCGCAGGTTGCTCAGCCCCGAAGCACATCGCCCCTGAGTTCGGCGAATCCTTTACCAAGGCATTTCACGCCCAGGTCATGAACCCCGACGCACCGATCAATCGCGCCCCCGTCACCACCATGCCCGGGCCCCTGGCAAACGCCATCTACAAAAACAAGTACGAGCACCCAATGAAAGAGATCGACTCAGACTCCGACACCAAAGACAGCGACGCCGATATCATGGCCGATTGATATCTCACAAATCCCATGGTTGATTAGAGATAAAAAGCCTCCGGCAGGGCTGCCGGAGGCATATCACTCGTGAAATATCCGGGATAGGCTGAATGGTTACGAAAGATCCACCGAAACGGAGCGCCGCACTCCGGCGCGGCTTTTTAGTCCGTCGTTACCCGTGCCGCACAGGAGTGCGGCGCTCCAAGGGACAAGGGTTTTCGTAGGGTGATGCCAATACACCCATCGCCCAAACGAGCATCAAGCCCGGATATTTCATGAGAAAACAACCATCCAAATGTAAAATGTCATGATTTCTGATGGATATAATAAAAATGTCGGCTATTTTGAAAATGCAAAATGTAAATCGACGTTCGCCTATCTATTCTCACCCTTCGGGCGAGCCGAGAGCACCCATCTTCTGCGTTTTCAGAGCTTTGAGGTAAACCACTACATCTGCAGCTCTGATGCCTTGAACATGGGTGCACTCGACTCGTGAAATATCCGGGCAAGGCCGACGTTTGTTTGAAAGAACCGTGCATATGGTAAAAAAAGCAATCAAGACAAGCCCCCCCAAAAAACACGAGCAAGGCTCCATCGTCCTTGTGGTGGCTTTTTTCATGACAGCCCTGTTGATGATGCTCGCCCTTGTCATCGAATCCGGCTATCTCTTCAGCGAAAAACGAACCCTCCAGAACTGCGTGGACACCGCCGCCATGGCTGGGGCCCTTCACCTCTGTGACGGAGACCCCGAAACCCGTGCCCGCAAGGTCCTTGTCCAGAATCTGTTTCCGGGAAAAGAAGCCGTGGAGGATCCTGCCATTGATGAGGACTTCCCGCAAAATTACGAGGTGGAGATCACACGGGGATACTACGATGAGAACGACGCCTACGATGATTTTCTCGTCTACAAAGAATTTGCAGCCGAAGGAGAACCCGATTTTCCCGCCGACGAGTACGTCAACGCCGTCAAAGTGTCCCTGACTGTCAGAGAATCCCTTCTTATGGGAGAGTTGGAAAAGAAAAAAAATGTCGACGTCCACGTGGCTTCCGTGGCGTTTCGGCGGCGTTTCGGTATCCTGGCCCACGGGGAGAACCAAATATCGGACATTCGAAGCCAAGACAATTTTCGCAGAAATCAGCTTATATTCAGAAACATGGGAAGCGTTCATGCAAACGGAGATGTTGCATTCATCAGGCCGGTGGAGATAACCGGTAACACCCTCGTCACCGCAGGAAGAAAAATCGTCAACTGCCGCTCAGGGCTCCAGGGAGCACGACCAGTTCTGGATGTTCGCCCCATTGACTGGGACTATTTTAGAGCCAACGGCATCGTGTACACCGTAGATCAATGGCCTGAAATTGACGGAGATTATGATTGTAAGTCAGAAATACCTGTCGAACACGGCAATACCCTCTACCGCCATGGGCTTGATAATAAAACTGATTATGTATTCGGCCTCCATCGTGGAGACCATAATGGCCAAATATACTATTTCAGTGCTGAAAACGCTGATGATGAGGCGACTTTGTTTCTTTTCGCAACGTGTAGCGACAACGATTACGATGCCTATAATTTTACTGTTGCCTCTGAGCTTAAAATTGACTTTGACGCAAGGGGAAATGCCCTTGATTTCACCATGGGAGGAAACGGCCATGACAGCGCATACATATATTGTAGAAAAGATATCGGATCGCCTGAATGCGGCAGTTCAAGCCGCATTTTTCTTGATGGGTATAAAGGGGTTGTGTTCCGAACAGAAAAAAACTTTTCTGTTAAGTACGTTGACACAAGTTGGAATGGAGTTGCCACCCATGAAAACTTTTTGAATATCATTGCACAGGGGCAGATTCTGTTCAGAGGGCACACTTCTGGCATATTCTCATCAGAAAAGAACTATATCAACGGCACCTTCGGCCCCCCCTGCAGTGCGGCCCTTCTCATGCACGGCCGCCTTGAGCTATCCGACGATAAGGTCCATTAACCCCAGCCAATGCAAAAAACCACGGCCCGTAGGGTGCATTTATGCACCATGGTCAAGACATAGCAGCCTTCCATATGCCATCGACATAAGCACGCCTGGAGTCTCCGGGCCAACCGAGACCTCTTACTTGCCCTTATCATTCAAGTCAGTCCCTTCCCGGCATTCACCCCGACACCACCTTGGCATGGGATTCCCCCCGTTTCCGGGCAGGAAACTGCCCGGTGCATATTTTTTTGAACTCCGACGGGGTATAGCCTTCGAGCTTGCGGAACACCCTGCAAAAATAGGATTGATCGTTGAAGCCTACCTGGTAGCAGGCCTCCGACACGTTGAGGTTGTCCGCCATGAACAGTTTTTTCGCCACATGGATTCGCCGCATGTTGAGGTACTCTTTAAAGGACATTCCTGTCTTGTCCTTAAAAATCCGCGAAAAATGAAACTTGCTCATGCCGTTGGCCTTGGCGGCCTCCTCCAGGGTGATGGGATTCATGAAATTTCGGTCGATGAAATCGATGGATTTTTGGACCTCCAGGGCGGCGCACCCCGGCATGGAAGGACCGGGGCCTTCGGCGGCTTTTCCCTGGTAAAGGCTCTGGTAGGCGGTCCAGACCCTGTCCAGGGACATCTTGTAAAAATAGGTTTTCAATGCCGGAAACGTCTCCAGCATCTGATGAAAGGCCTCGCGCCTGGCCATGAGCACAACCCCGGGAATGGCACCCACGGCGCTGGCAATGGACATCCCCTTGGGTTCAAAGGACATCAGCCCGAAAAAATCCCCGCGCCGAAGGGACCCAAAGGAGAGATCCCCTCCGGTAAACCGCTTGATGCGAAGCTCAATGCTCCCGGACACCACAAAGCCAACCCAGGTCGCCACTTCATCCTGCACAACCAGTTTCTCCTTCTCGGCAAACCGATAGGACTGAAACGCCGAGACCACGCGATCAAGGGCCTCAGGAGAAAGCCTGCCGAAGGGCAGGTGCCGTTTCAACAACTCTCGTTCATTCATCGTGCTACCTGCTTCAAGAAATCCCATAAAAAAACCCCATACCGATGCATGCATCGATATGGGGAACCGTTTTCATCCTCACCACAGACTCACACTCTGCACAAGACCTTCCTCGAGGCCTTCGGAACGATCATGGATCATTCCTTTCCGTGCCGATACATCCAGGCAGGTCTTCTGACTTCCCCCCCTTTCAACGGCCTTCCCGGTTTGACCCAGTGGCACAACGCGTTGAAAGGTTTGCAGGAGTTACAGCGGCGGGACCGTTCCCGATTTTCACGGGATTCCCTCTTAGCCCGGGTCTCGGGACATCACGAGACCGGGGAACCTGAACGTCAAACAAATTTTTAGGTTGTATCAATCTATATTTATGCAGCGTAAAGAAATGACATCGGGAGCCCACCACTGATGCATGCGGGAAACATCTCATCCGCAGGGCGTGTATCGTACCAGGCAATCTATTTCATCACCTGAGTAAATGAAGTTATAATGACCCCGCCGTTGATTTGTCAAGGAGAAAAGCGGCACACGGGTCAAAGATAAATTTCGACAAACACAGGACAATATGCGCGTTACCGGCAAGTATCACCCTTTGTTTTCCAACGAAGGCAGCCGTCCCCAGGGGACGGCTCACGGCAACATCCGTTAACCACAAATGTTTACGGCGAAAGTCTCCGGCGAAAAACCCGGGATCGACGAACTCGGCCCACCGCCCTTTTTCCCTTGCGCTCCCTGTTCCACCCACTTTATATAGAACCGAAACGATTCGAAGTAACCTTTAACACGCAGGAACCGTCTTCATGCGCATTCCCTTAGTATTTGCCCTGGCCCTTATCTTTACCCTTGCCCCGTTGTCCTTTCCAGGGGCTCACCCCCATGTTTTTATCACCAGCCGGATGACCCTTTGCTTCGAGGCAAAGCAACCGGTTCGCCTGGATGTAGACTGGGCCTTTGACGACGGCTTTTCAGCGATGATTCTGGAAGACTACGACACCAACGGCGACGGGACCTTCTCCCCCAAAGAGCTGAACACGCTTAAATCCGAGGCCTTTGATTACCTCTCCGAGCAACACTACTTCACCTTCATCACCCACAGCGGAACCAAAAATCACGCCGTCACCATTGCCTCTTTCAACTGCGAGGCCCAGGACGGCATCGTGGTGTATCGCTTTTCAATCCCCATTTCCCCGCAGCCTGAAAAGGGAGAGCCTTTGCGGCTAAGTCAGTACGATCCCACCAACTACTCGGCCCTCTTTCTCTCAGAAGACGCCCCCCTCACCTTCTCCGGGGATGTGCCCCAGGGCATGGGGTTCACCTTGAGGGAGAACACGGAAGAATCATACTACTTCGGCATGCTTCACCCCATCGAAGCCGTTGTTTCCATCTCCGGTAAGGAGTAACACCCATGACACCACGCATCCGCTCTGCAGCCCCTGCCCTCTTCACATGGGTTCTTTTAAGCCCCCTTGCGGCCCACGCCTTCGGCCCCCCGGATACTGCGCCGGGCCTTGGGGCACGCCTCATGCACAAGCTCATCCTCATCCAGTTCCAGATGAGAAACGAGATGGCCGCCACCCTGAAATCCTTTGCCGCCGCCCCCGACCTCTTTGCCCTGGCACCGCTTTTGGGACTTGCCATCCTCTACGGAGCCATCCACGCAGCCGGTCCGGGCCACGGAAAGGCTGTTGCCACCGCCTACATGCTCCACGGAAACCGCAAAGCCAAAGACGGGGTCCTTTTCGGCAACATCGTCGCCTTCAGCCACGGCCTCTCCGGGATCCTCACCGTGCTGTGCATCAAATGGTTCCTTGAAATCCGCATGACCACCGGCCTCAAAGACGCCACCCGGCTCACCAGCCAGGTGAGCTTTACCCTTGTCATCCTCCTGGGGCTCTTTCTCCTGCTCTCCGGCATCTACGAAGCGGCACGGCCCAAGCTCCATCAGGAAAGTGCCCCAAAAGCCGGGGGCCTTCTGGCCGCTGTTGCCTTCGGCATGGTCCCCTGCCCAGGTGTCGTCACGGTCATGCTCCTTGCCATGGGCCTTCACCTCACCCACCTGGGCATCCTCATGGCCTTTGGTATCACCCTGGGCATGGCCGCCACCATCTCCGCCGCCGTGATCCTTGTGGTGGCAGGAAAAAACGCCGGACTGAAGACCACCTCAGCACGGCCCAGACGCCTCCCGGGAATCCTCACCGCCGTCTCCGGCACGGCGCTCACAGCCCTCGGGGCCTTGATGCTCACCGGGCTTTAACCCTGATGGGGAGCAGAGCCCATGGACTCTTATCTCTCGAAACGCCTCGCAACCTATGACAAATGGCTCAAGGCACGCAGGATCTCTCACTCATCACGGGTGATTCCCGTCTCCGAATCGGTTCAGGAAAAACAGTGGGTGCTCCCCACAGAGCAGGTAACGGAGATCGTGCGCACGGCAAGAGTCGTAGCGGTTCAGGCGTGCGAATGCAGGGTCCGATACAAACGGTGTAACAACCCCCTTGAGGTCTGCCTGCTCTTCGACGAAATGGCCGAGGCATGCATTGAAAAAGGGGAAGCCCGCCGTGTTGAGTTTTCTGAAGCCAAGGAAATCCTGAAACACGCCAACCGATGCGGCCTCGTTCACCTGGCCCTGTACAGGCCGGACCATGCGCTGTATGCCCTGTGCAGCTGCTGCCCGTGTTGCTGCCATGAGCTGCAGATCATTCGCGACTCCGGGCGAAAGGAACTCATCGCCCACTCAGACTATGTCGCTGTCACGCAGATGAACGATTGCGTTCACTGCGGGGAGTGTGTGGACCGATGCGTGTTCGGAGCCCGTATTTTTGAGAACGATCAGGTGGTATTTCATCCCGATGCCTGCACAGGCTGCGGCCTCTGCGTCACCACCTGCCCCGTCGGGGCCATCTCCCTGGTCGAGTCAACACGGCCCATGCCCCTTTCATTCCCCCGGACGGACTAAACAAAAAAACACCTCCCCGGGCCCATGCCCGAAGAGGTGTTTTTTATGCACAGGGCCGTAAACAACCGGCCCCGAGGGAGGGCATCATGTCTTGTTGTTCAACGTCAGGACGCTCTCGGCGATCTTGACCTGCTTGTCAATGCCGCTGGGGTCGCTCACGATTTTGTAGAACTTAAGGGAGACGCTTGCCGTACCCGAGATAGGCAGGTCCCCGAGCCAGATACAAAAATCCAGATCCGTGTCAAAGGTCGCCGTGGTGCTGGCGTTGAGCTCCTTGTTCTCCACGGGCCCCCGGTTGACGTTGAATCCGTCGAAATTGCTGCTCGCGATCTGGAACTCCCCGTCCATGGGGTACTCCCCGCTGAACACAACTTTGAAAACCAGGTTTTCCGGAGCCGAGAGCTGGCTGTAGGCGTAGTGGGCCTGAAAATCCGGGGCGTCACTGACCTGCGCTGCGATATCAATGGCCACATCCCCGTTTTCATCCGGGGCAACCGATGTCACGGCTGCGTAGCTTGCCGTCTGCTTACCGGCCAGACTGAAGAAACTTCCCGTGGCCCCGGCGACCACATCGATCCCCTTGAACCTGATGGTTGCGTCTATGGTATTCATGGCCTTCTCCTTTGCGTGTTATAGGGTCGAAAGAGTCATGGCATGCCCATGGCCGTGCCTGTCGTTAAATCAGGTCAAAGTTGATGTTGCCGCACTCCACTTCCTTGCCGATGGGAATGTCCCGGGACGTGGCGTGAAGCTCGTTGTGGGCCAGCCACTCCAGGACCTTGGGGTGGGGCTCGTCATGCATCATAATGGGCAGGGCCGTTGTGTAGAGGCTCAGGGTGTCGTCGTCGGTAACCTCGTTGATCTTCAGCTGCCACTTGGTGTCGGAGTTGGGGGGGATACCGTTGAACCACACGCTCACGGAAATATTGGTCATGAACTGGGCGGGCAGGTACCAGTGCCCCCCGATGTTGTCGTTGGGGTTGGTCACATCGGCTTTGGGCTTTGTGAGGGTGTCCACAGGGTTTTCGTAGCCAGGGGGCAACTCGATGACCGTGCCGCTGGTAAACTGGAAGGACCATCCCACGGGCACGTTGGTGCACTTGATGTACAGGTTGTACAGGTGCGGAGGATCCACGGGGTCTCCGGGGATCTGGATCTTGTGGCCTGTGGTCTGGGTGAGGTCCGGGCTGTCTGAAGCCACGTAGACCGTGTTTCGCCAGGCCCAGTTTCCCCTCTGGGCCAGCCAGTCGGACCAGGCCGCGGCGCTCTCGAAGTTATCCTCCGGAACGCCCACGGAAGGGTCGATGGAGTCCGACGCCTGGGCCACGATGCAATAGTGGGTATCGGGGTCCGGCGTGGTGGGTTCCCAGCGAAAAGCGTCTTCGGTGTTGGCCACGATATCGCCCTTGTTCTCCGCCTTGACCTTCACCCCGTCCGCGTTGGAGGAGGTGCGCATGTAGTTGTCCTTCCAGATGGACGGCAGCAGGATCAGGTTGCTCTGGGCCCAGTAGGCGTGCAGGAACTTCTCCTGGGCTGTGCTGCTGATGTTCTTTGCCCGGATGTAGAAGTAGTTGCTCACGTTGTTAAAAATCTTATTGGAGTACCCGTTGCTGTAATTGGCCGGGTCCACGTACTGATCGGGATTCTCCGGGGGAACGGAACCCGAGCAGATCACGTCCGGGGAACTCGAGGTCACTTTCCTGGGCAGGCTCCCGTCGTCGGACAATGAGGTTCTCAGGAGCAAGCCATCCCATGTTGAGTCTGCCATTTTGACGCCTCCTTGGTTGTCTGTTGGTGGGGTAAACCCCACATCACAATTGGTCTGCTTCGTACTTCTCGATCATGTAGCGCAACAGGTCCTCCCTCAGGGTGAGCAAGGCCTTGTACTCCTTGGAGCCGTAGGTCTCCGCGGCGGTAAGAAACGCCGTCCACCAGGGCAAAACAGCCCCCAGCACACCGACATTCGAAGAGTCCGTGCCCAGGGTCTGGGCCACGGCGCTGCCGATCTCTTCGGGGGTGGGCGTGTCCGTGTCCACGAGCTTTTCCACGATCTGCGTCAGCCACACGTTGAAATCCAGGTTGGCCGGGGGATCGATGTTGGGAGGCTGGGTCTCGGACTTCACGGGCTGGAATTTCGCCGGGATCCGGCTCACAAAGGTCACCCGATACAAAATGCGCCAGCAGCCGTTTTCGGCCACCGACGCCTGCCTCAGGGCCACGGCGTTGGCATCCACGCTGTTGTGGAGCCAGTTAGGATCCATCACCGTAGAAAAGAGGGTCTGGAAATTTTCCTCGGACGGGGTGAGGTAGAAGGCGAGGTACCGGTAGCCGTCCACCTTGCCCGGTGCCAGCTCGGTGGTCATGCCGTCGAGGTGGGGGTTGCCGCCCTGCTCGCTCACGATGGGAGCCACCAGGGTGCTTTCCGCGTTGGCCGAGCAGCTCAGGTCAAAGGATTGGGACGCCTCCTTGGCCTTGGTGGCCGTCTTTTCGAGGCTGACGCTGAACATCAGGTCAAACTCGGCCAAGGGACCGATGGGCTTGTTGATCTTGGTCTCCACAAAAAGCCCGCCCCCGTTGTCCACCAGCTCCACCCCGGAGAAGGTCTCCGAATAGGTATCCATCACCGAGGTCTGCTCTGCGTAGGTGGCCCCGCTGGACGACCAGACGTAGGTGTTGACGATATTGCGGTTGGAGATCTTGCGGGACCAGTCAAAGGCCGGGTTGTCCTTGATCTTGGCCGTAAAGTCCTCGATGGTCATGCCGCCGTCTGTTGCGAACTGCTCGTAGTAGCCCTCCAGCTCTTTTTCCTTGCGCTCGATCTTGCGCTTGAGGGAGTACGCCTCCACAGGCTTGAAGTAACTGCCCCGGACCAGGTTGGCGTCCGGGTAGTCCGGATCGTTTTCCAGGCCGATCTTGCCGTCCAGGGTGCCCTGCTTGATGTAGCGGTTGTTGATGGGAAAGGGGATGAGGTTCATGTCCTCGGGGATGTCTTCGTTGGGCACCACGCTGTACCGCACAGGGGTGCGGGTCCCCTTAATGGCCAGCATGTAAAGGTCCGCGGTGCCGGACTTGACGATGGCCACCCCGGCGTTGTCCGTGATAAACCGGAGCCCCACGGCATCGTTGACCATATCGGAGATGCTCTCCCAGGAGCCCCCGGGCCGGAAGGCGCTGATCTTGCTGATGGAGGTCCGGTTCTTCAGGGAACTCTCCTGGATCGTGGAGTTGGCCAGTTCAAAACTGTGCTTGCCGCCCCCGGAGATCCCGTATTCGAACAGGGTGGTCTCCGCCTCCACGCCCAGGCCCACCGAACTCTTCACATCCCCTTCGCTGATGATGCCCAGCTTACTTCCGAAGGTCAGACGGGAGCCGTCGTTCTGGGATGCGGAAAAGCTGTACTCCACCTCGCTGGCCTCGGTCATATCCACGGAGGTGGCCCCGGCATAGTTGCTGTTATCCGAGGCGGGATAGTTCCAATACGGGAAGGTCTGGTTCTCGCTGGGCAGCGGGGGCGCTCCTTCGATGAATCCGATGACCGAGGGCTTGGTCTGCACCTGGCCGATGTAGATGGTGTCCAGATCCCCCACCTTGAACCCGGTGTAGAGCACCTGCTGGCCGCTTCCTTTGTCCTCATAAATATAGGCCCGTTTCATGACGCTGAACACATCGCCGTAGGCGTTGACCTGGAGATCGCTGTACTCAATCACCGAGGGCTGCCCCGTGATGCGGGCCAGGGCCAGGGTCTTGATGCCGTTCAGGGCATTGTAGACCACGGGCGCCTCATTGCTGATGGGAGCGTCCGAAGCAATCCAGGCCGGGCCCGTGGCAACATCTGCCGGAACAAAGGTGCCGGTGTTGCCGCGGCCGGTGCGGTCCCCCACCTCCAGGCCCGACCCGCTGTCAAAGCGCCAGTAGGCGGCCAGGTTCGTCTCCGCGCCGGAGAGGGTCCGGTTCATGTTGTCGGAGATCTGCTCCCCTGTGAGCTGGGCCTTCCAGATCCTCACCTCGTCCATGCCCCCCTTCAGGGGGTACCGGGACGCATTGCTCACCAGGGAGGTCCCCAGGGTGAAGGTGCCCTGGTCGCCGTAGCCGCCCAGGTCCGCCACGGGCACGTGCTCCACGTTGGACTCGCCCCCGTCCACGTAAAAGACGGTGGTGGCGATCTCCGGGAAGAGCTGCCACAGCTCCCCGCTGGTGATGGTGGCGTTGTTGACGTCCTTGCTGTCAAAGGCCGTCTGCCCCTTCATCTCGGAGAAACGCCAGTAAGAGATCAGGCCGTCGGAATTAACGGGCGGACGGTGGGTAAGAAAGGCCTGTTGAATCTCATCGGCCTCCAGCACCCGGTTCCAGAACCGCACCTCACCGATCTTGCCATGGTAGATCTGGTTAAGCTTGGGGGAACCGCACAGGTAGAGGTGCTCGTCGGACTCCCTGGTCTGGACCGGCTTGTCGAAGTCCTCTTTTTTAAAGGAACCGGACAGGGCGCCGTCCACGTAGAGATCAAGGTAGACCCCGTATTTCTGGGGTTTGGCCGGCTGACCGTCCACGTACTCCTGATCGATACTCCGAATCTCGGCGGTGGCCGTCAGGTAACCGGTCTGCCCGCCCGCGATGGCTGAAGAGGCCTTGACGGTGAGGGTGTGAGCGGCATCCCCCGACTCAATGGAGAGCTCGAAAAAGGCAGTGCCGTCGGGGTAAAGCCCCAGAGTGTAGCTTCCGTTCTTGGAGGCGATGATCCGATAGATCCCCGCCTCTTCAGCCGGTTTCACCCAGGCTTCCATGGCCCCTTTTTCAACGATCTTCAGGCTGGAGTCGCCGCCGCAATCCACGTAGTTTTCGTCGATCATCTCAAGGCAGAAGCCCTGACGGAAGACAAAGGCCGAATGGGTCCAGGCCTTGCTGCCGGTGTCCTTTGCCACCAGGGCCTCCTGATCGTTGGCCGCAAAGGGGCTCATGAAGAGCCCCCCGTCCTGGCTCCAGGAGGAGTTGTCCAGATTCTGGTAGGTGCCGTTGTATTCGGAGCCCAGGTAACTGGAGTTGCTGGCCACCATGGTGTCCAGGCCGTCGTTTAAGTTCAGGCAGACCAGGGGCGGGTTCACTACCTGGGAGACCCCGCTTTCGGCCAGGCGCTCCATGGAGATGGGATCCAGGGCCCGGGGCCAGAGGGCGAGCTGATTGATCTTCATCTGCATGCCGGTGTCCAGGTACCCGCCTCCGTAGAGCGTACCCAGGGAATCCGTGAAATTCTGGGTCACCGTGGCCGAACCCTGGTTTTTCCCGTCCACATAGAGGATGATTTCCACCTCGGTGTCGCTGACGGTGCGCAGGGTCATGCCCACGGCCGTCCAGGTGTCGGTGGGGGCCGACCCGGAGATCCTTTTTGTTCCGGCAAAGGAGACGCTCAGGCTGCCGGAGGTATCCGAATAGACCCGCAGGTACTCCTTCACCAGCTGGTTGGTGGTCATGCCGAAGAGGTCGCCGTCGTCCCGGGCCGACGAATCGATGCGGACAAAACCGTGGAGGGTGATGTCGTTGGGCGTGCCCTCGTTGAGGATGATGGAGGAGTAGACCGTGGTGCTGGCCCGGAAACTCGGCACATACCAGTTCTCGTAGCCCATCATGTACTGAAAGTCCTTGTCCGGGTTGTCCACGTTGCCGTGCACATGGTAGCTCAGCAGCTTTGAAATGGTCTCCCCGCCCGTGGGGGGAACAGGACGGCCCCAGGCCTCCAGGGTGACATCGCCGTCAATGGCCAGCACCTCGCTGGGCATGTGCCCCCTGGAGACATCAAAGGAGACGTAATTGGGGGACGAGGTTGTTTTGTTGACCTCCAGGGCAAAGCGGTTGGGCTCTTTGATCCATCCGCCGTCGGTCCCCTGGGTAAGGGCCGGGGCCTGGGCGGTGTTTTTCACCACGGCCACGGCGCCGTTGGTGGGTGTGGTGTCGGCCACGGCGGCAAAAAGCCCGGAGCCCTCGGAGAGCACCGTTACATCTGAGCCTTTCTGGCTTTTGCCCTGCTGCTGAATGGTGGCAGTGGTCTGGGCAAGGGGAACGACCCGGGATTCGGAGTCGATGTTTCCGGTGAAAAACTGGGCAAAGAGCATGGCCCCGGCCAGGATGTTCTCGGTGGGGGCCTTGCTGTCCTGATTGGACACGTGGGCCAGCAGCCCGTCGGTGACGGCCATGACCCAGGGTGCCACGTTGGCCAGGTACCCGTCGGGATAGTGGCCTGCCTCCCCCTGGCCGTTGAGCAGGAGCGCCATCTCGTTTTGGTCCCGGCTGATCCCTGGAAACGCATAGCTTGCCCCACCGGCCGTGACGGTCATGTCGCAGTCGGCCTGGCCTGTCCCGGCGATTTGCACCGCAAAATCGCTGATGTGGCTCTTCTGGACAAACACGGTCAAAAGGTTCGAGGCTTCGGCCCTCAGGCTCAGGCTGGCATCCAGGTACTTGACGTCGCAGTTGGAAAAACCGGCATCGCTGTAGTCGTAGGAGGAGGCGCTGCCGTTCATCACGTCCACGAACTGCCTGGCCCCCACGGGCACTGCGGTCCAGGCCTGGGTGATGGACTGGCTCCCCGAGGGATTTGCGGCCCAGTGATCGGGGTTGATGGTGAGGTTAACGTTCACCGTGCCCGGGACAGCCGAGGCGTTGTCGAGGATCTCCACCGAGCCCAGGGGCAGCCCGCTTTCAAAACGGGTCATAAAGACAAAGTGCTCCGGGGAACTCGCATTGTCCGAAGGAGCCCAGACGCCGGGATAAAGGCCCGCGTAATCAAAAAACACCGTGGCCCCCGAGCTTAAAGTGCTGTCGTTGGGCGACCCCGAGGCATCCCCTGCAAAGACCGCCACCAGGCGGTCCAGGGACCTCGGGACCCCTTTCCAGGTCTCGGTGGTACCTGACACGGTATGGGTCATGGTGACATCGCAGTGTGCCGTGGAAAAGGAGTTGGCAACAGAAATCGTGGCGCTGTTCACGTAGGAGCCCGGCCGCACGGCCATGAAGGTGACCAGGCCCTCCTGACTGTCATGGGCGGCGTCCGCGGCCCAGTTGGCGTAAAAGGAGGCCCGGGAGGTGTCCAGGGCGTAGTGCGCCACGGCAAACTCATCGGTGTCGTGGTCGGCATAGTAGAGGTGTACCAGGCCGTCTGAGCCCTCCATGAGATAGGGAGACGATGCCGGGGTCAGAAAATCCGCCACCCCGGCGTAGATGCTCAGGTTGTCCTTGTCGATGACCAGCTCCCCGGTGGTGTTCGTGCCCAGCGGGCTGTTGGACGGTTCCAGGGTGGCACCGTACACCTCGCCTTTCACCGTGGAACCCGAGGTGCTGTTGGGCGTCACCGGCGGCGACTGCCCGTAGTCGACCTCGTTGAACTCAAAAGAGCAGACCTCGCTTCCGCCCACGGAAACGACAGTCCTGTCGATGAGCCCCACAAAGCCGCTTCCCTGGGCGCCGATGGATGAAAGGGCCGTGCCCGAGGGCTCGGCATCGGCGGTGACATCGCTTAAAGGGGCCCCGCTGCTGTTAATCGTCAGGGTAAAAGGGTTGGCCCCCTTGCCACTGTAGGTCACCTCCACATGGAACCAGTTGTTGACCGACACCAGGGGCTGAAGGGTCTGGCAGGAGATGCGCTTCGTGCCGTCACCGAACCCCACCTCCAGCCGCGCCCCGTCCACCAGGGCGAGGTAGGGGGCGGAGGATGCCTCGGCGCTGTCGTCGATGCTCCCGATGATAAACTGCTTTCCCGCGGTGGCGGCCTTGGGGTAGATCCAGGTGTTGAACTGAAACGCCCCCCTGATCTCCAAGGGGTTGGGCGAAGGAGAAGCAAGCCCCACCCGTGCAATGTCGCTGAAAGCAAGGGTGTAGTTGGCCTCGCTGATGAGGGAGGCCGTCAGCTCGTCCGGGATATCGGCCAGGGTCCCGGCCGCCGACACCGCAGAATCCACCAGGGCCGTGGAGACCGTGCCTCCGTGGGTCCCTGCAAAGGCCATCATGAACCGGCCGGAGCGCTTAACGGAAGAGGTCTCCCCTTCGGGGCCCACCACCTTCTCCTGCTTGGTGTAAAAAGAGGCGGCCGGAGCGCCTGTCACATCAAAGGAGACATCCGACCCGTTTGTCACCTTCACCGAAAAGCTCTTGTCCGGGTGCAGCTTGTTGTCGGTGCCCACGGTTTTCCCGGTGAGGTCAAAGAGGTTGTTTCCATCGGCGGGAATGTTGTAAAGGTCGATTTTTTTGGAGGTGTTGTTGAGCACGGTAAACTGCCAGCAGAACCGATCCGAATTCATCACGGGCAACAGAGAGACGTCAAACTCCCCTGCGGTCATGTCCGTCACCATGCTCAGCTCGATGGTGGGCTCAAGGAAGGGCTTGCCCTCGGGGTCCAGATACGCCTGGATGTCTTTTTCGTTGGCGGGCACATCCTCCTTGCCGCTCTTTTCAAAACGCACCTCCCAAGCTGGCTGGAGGGAGAACTCCGTGACGTCGGGGTCCCGCCGCGACGGGCTACTCACCAGGGTAAACCGGTTCACGTAAAGGGTGCCGTAGGTGGACTGGCGAAAAATGGAGATGTACTTCTCGTCGGAGACCACGCGAAAAGGGGCCTCGGCAGGCGAAATGGACAGGGACTCGGATTCGTCCAGGGTGATCAGGCTCATGCCGGCGGGCCGAAGCTGTTTGGTGAACACGACTGGCTTGAAGCCGGTCCAGTCAAAGGCGTCGTTTTCAGAGGTGGTCTGCAGGTCCAGGACGTTGAAAAAGATCTCCTTGGAGCTCTCATCCGTCGTGTTCCTGTTTCCAAAAACCACGACCCGGCCCAAGTACGACAACGTGACAAGATTCTTGAAATAAACCGCCATGCCTTTGCCCTCCATAGAAAGAGTCCGACGTTGGGTTGTGGGTGTGCGTCGCAACAGTCCCGGCGCGTGTCGGCGCAGGGCAGCGGCCGCCACCATGCCCCACGCATCGGCGAATTTCGCGAACAGATTATTTTTTGGGGTATTTCGCACTGTAGAACAATGAATTTCATCCCGTAAGTACCACCGTGGGCGACAGGGACCGACCCGCCACCGGCAGCCCCCCGCCCCTATCGTACCGGGGCGAGGAGCCTTCATGGCAAGGCATCAGGAAAGTCTGCCGGGAGGTTTTTTATCTTAATCCGGGATATAAAACCGCAGGGTTCATTAAGGCTCGCGGAGAATTTCGCATCAGACATGTTATCCGCGAAACAGGGGACACCGAGCGCCCCAGCGCTGCAATAGATAAAGCAGCATTTAAACAGGTTGGACATAAAAAGCATCACAGGACATTGAAGCGAACTTAACTATTTCTCGTAAGCACTAACATAGATTATTTAACGAATCAATCATTAATCGCAGACAGAAATCAAATGCGTCATTCACGTTATATTTCTGGAATACTCACAGGACCCGTCGGGCATCGGCAGCAGCTATCACCCATGAAGGAACATCCCGCAAAAACAACAAATCCGGCAAATCCCTGACATCTGAAGGTCAAGCAATAAGAAAGTTAACTATTCAGGACACACCATTGTCCCATACTGAGTTAACATGTTAGTTTTATGAGCACATAAAAAAATGACTCTCCTGCCTTCATCAAGGAGAGCCAAGCAAAAAAACACCACAGGGAGCCGCATCCATGACAACGACACAGAAGATCTTGCTTGCATCGGGTATCTTCCAGTTTGCACTGGCGATTTTTCAAGCAGGGCTATCCCTCTCCCCCTCCCTCTACCGGATATTTCATGAGAAAACGGCCAAACCGAAGCCGTTAATCATCATTACAGGCTCTTACTGTTAGAGATTCAGACAGTTCAAAAACACAAAAGATACTTCACGGTTGTCTGCTCGATTTTCTCACCCTTCGGGCGAGCCGAGTGCACCCATCTTCTGCGTTATCAGAGCCTTGAGGTAAACCACTACATCTGCAGCTCTGATGCCTTGAATATGGGTGCACTCGACTCGTGAAATATCCGGTATCAGCCTCTATTTCGGAGCCCCGGAGACCCTTGTGGGCAATAGAACCGCCTTGATAGGAACGAGTTTTTTCGTGAGCGGATTCCTGATCCTGTTCGGGCTCTACGCCCTGTCCGGGGCCGGAACCGTCAGACGCCTGCCCTGGTTGCGTCAGATGCTGATCATCATCAGCGGAATCTATATCCTCAGGGGCCTTGTTCTCATTCCCGAGGTTCTCGTCATTGCAGGGGTTGTGGTGACCTCCATCCCCATCGCGCCAAGGTTCGTGGTCATGTCCGCGGCCGCCCTAACCGTGGGAGGCCTCTTTGCGGCGGGCACCGTTGGTGGCTGGGCCACCTTCAGACCCGGTGGCGATGCGACTCCATAACCGCCACAAAAGAGTCCAGAACACTGGTGCCCCCCTTGTCTGCCCAGACCGCCGCCACCTCAATCTCCGGTAAGGACTCCACGATGGGGAGGTAGGTCACCCCTTCGCGCCCCAGGCGACGGGTGGACTCCGGCACCGGGCTCACCCCCATGCCTGCGGCCACAAGGGCAATGGCCGTAAGGCGCCGGTTGGTCTCCTGCACCATGCGGGGCCTCATCCCGGCCCGGGTAAACGTTTGAACGATCTCGTCATACAGGGCCGGCAGGTTGTCTCGCTTGAACATGACCAGGGGCTCGTCGGTGAGCTCCCCCAGGCTGATCTTTGATCGCCTGGCCAGGGGATGCCGGTCCGAGAGGGCCAGAACATAGTTTTCCTTGATGTATGTTTTCTTGCAGAGCCCGCTCAGGTCCTGATTGTGGTACCGGATAAACCCGATATCCAGACTCCCGTTCCTTACCGACTCCAGCTGGCAGGAAGTGGTCATCTCCTTGAGGTCCAGCCGAACCTTCGGAAACCGTTGCTGAAAGTCCAGGATCACCTCCGGCAACAGGCTCTGGTTGATGATCACCACAAAGCCGATGGAGAGCGCCCCCTCCTCACCACGGGCCATGGCCCGCACGGTATCGCCTGCCCGCTCCAGCCTTTCCAGGATAGCTCTTGCCTCCTCCTTGAAAAAAGTACCTTCCGGGGTCAGGGCCACCGACCGACTCGTCCTCTCAAACAACTTTGCCCCGAGCTCTTCTTCCAGCTGCTTGACCTGCTGGGACAAGGGGGGTTGCGAGATATTCATGCGACGGGCCGCGTTGCCGAAATGCAGCTCCTCGGCCACAGCCAGAAAGTATTTCAGTTGCCTCAGTTCCATACAAAATTGCTCCTTCGCTCCCATTGAAACCGAGAGAGGTTGCCTCAAGGGAAGATCGATTTGAAATTCATATGAATCACCACACAAACATATATTAGACGTATCAATACACCACATTGTATGTAAGGAAGCAACCCAACCTGGACCTTTCATGAGAAAACCATCGAATCCTGGCGATGAGATAAAACGCGACATCTGAAGCTCTTACGCCTTGACGATGGAAACACTCGACTCGTGAAGTATCCGGGCAAGACCATGAAACGAGGAAGACAAAGATGAGCTATTCACACACTGCCACACGTTGCTGTTTTCTCCTGGGACTTGCCGTTGCCTTGACGTCCTTCTCCACGGCCTGCCGTGCCGATGACACGTCTCCGGCCCCACGGGCATCGGCTGCGAAGATCTCCTTTACCAAGCGGTCCAGGCCCCCCCGTCCCCCGTCGCCAGTGCGACGCGCGCGGAAACCTCTATATCGCCGACCCCGGAAAACGGCCAGGTGATCCTGATGTACCCGAATAACTTTGCACAGTCCCTGCCGCTGCGGACCCACCGGGTCTGCCGTCAAAGACGGCAAAGCTGTATGCTGCGAAGGCTCCCACGGCACCATCCAGTGCATCTGCCCCAACGGAACAAAAACCCTGGTGGCCGAAGGGCTGAGCAGGCCCACGGGCATTGCCGTGGACCGGGACGGCAACCTCACCGTGGCCTGCCCCGGCAATGGATCCATTGCCAAAATCAAGGGAGTCGGCGCCGTTGTGGAAGGCGCTCTGTAACGAGGTACCTTTGGGCGCGGTCACGGACTGAAGAAGGGGTGCCCCGTAAACGGTACGGAAAAGGCACCCCCACACCACAACGCCAGATACGCACAGGACACCATGGGGCCGGGAGATAAAAAACTCAAAGAATTGAAGGCAAGGATGGACGCCCTGGGGATCAAACCCGGAGACATCGAAGAGACCTTCATCCGCTCATCGGGCCGGGGCGGGCAACGCCTCAACAAGGTGGCCTCCTGCGTTCACCTGAAGCACCGTCCCACGGGGATCATCGTCAAATACGGTGCCAAACGGTCCCAAACCCTCAACCGGTTCCTGGGGCTCAGGCTCCTTGTGGATAAAATCGACGAGACCCTCAACGGCACATCACGGGTTGATGCGGCAGCCGAAAAAATCAGGCGCCAGAAACAGAGACGAAAACGTCGCAGCCGCTCCAAGACCACCCCCTGATACCGTAACCCCGAGGTTCACTCCCCTCCCGGCGGCTCCCGTCAAAGCAGCCCCCTTCACCGCATCATCATTGAAAATTTCTATCGGTTTTCAACAGAACATCAATATAAGCATTTTGACTTCCCTTCCCGAGTTTCCTATTTTCCTTCCCATTCCACGGGCAATTCCCCTTGAAAACCACGTGCAGCAACCCCACCGTTCCCCAGTCCGAAAGCGGGTTCAGCTGTCTCGCATGCGCCCAAAGGGGCAGTAGAGCCCGAAAAAACAAACACCCCGCTTTATCCATGTGAGACAAGGACCAAAGCACCATGACCGGAGGCATACCGATGAACACCCGTCCCCTTGCACGAACCCTTGCCAGAACAGCCATGACCACCCTGATCGTGGCCCTGTGCCTGGCATCCGCAGCCTACGCGGCCCCCAAAAAGATCCCGAGCCTTTACATGGGATACATCTTCACCACGCACCACACCCCCCTCATGGTTGCCGCCGACAGGGGAGATGCCTTCAAAGAATGCGGTGCATACCTTGCCCCCATGGTGCCCAAGCAAAAATACAAACTCATGGCCGCCGACGGCACCCCCCTTGCCGTCATCAACTTCATTGTCTCCAAAAACGGATCCGAGACATCCACCCTCTTTGCCATGAACCGCCTGGATCTGGGCCTTGCCTCAAGCACAGCCTTCATGAGCGGCATCGACAAAGGCACCAAGGTCAAGATGCTCTGCCCCCTGCATGTGGACGGCCTGAGCATGGTCTTTCCCAAGGGAAGCACCATCAGCGGGTACGACGAGGTGGCTGCTGCCATCAAGGCCTCCAAGGTGCCCTTTAAAATCGGCTACCACTCCCCCACCAGCGCGCCCCGCATCGTCTTTGAAGGAGCTCTTCGGGAGGCGGGCTTCACCACCACGGGCAACCCCAACGACATCGACGCGGACATCCTCATGGTGGACCTGAAGTCCACGGCCAACCTCATCCCCGCCCTTGTGAGCGGTCAGGTGGACTGCTGGGTTGGCCCTGCCCCCCATCCTGCCGTCGCAGAGTTCCGTAAGGTCGGTCATGTTGCCCTCAACTCAAGGGACCTGCCCCCGAAAGGCCAGTGGACGGACTTTCCCTGCTGCGCCCTGGGCGCAAGCGACAGCCTCATCAAATCCCACCCCGCCGTGGTCCAGGCCATGACAGACCTCCTGGCAGCCTCCGCCACCTGGTGCAATGCCGAGAAGGTTGAAACCGCCCAGATTTCAGCAAAATGGATCGGCGTGCCCGCCAAGGCCGTTGAAAAATCGTCCATCATCTACACCACGGATCCCACGGAAAACTGGCTCAAAGGCGAAGATGTCTTCCTTGCCATGCTCAACCGCATGAACAAATTCCGCGGCGTGCTCAAAGGGGAGGATTTAAAGAGCGCAACGCCCCTCCTCTATGACTTTTCCTTTGTCAAAAAGTAAGCATTCGGGTTGCCACAGGCCTTGTTCCCCGCTTTTTGGGACAAGGCCTGTAACGATTCAGCTCAAAAAACAGCACCACGGCCCTTGGTGAGATGTCTGGAATCAACATGAAAAAAAACGTCATATCCCTTTCCCTGCCCTTTCTGGCCCCAACCCTCTTTGCCCTGGCCTGGGCCTTTCTCTCCCAGCGCATCGCCAACCAGGTCATCCTGCCGGGCATGGACCAGGTGGCGGGGCTTCTGGCCCACCCCACCCATGACCTCATCAGCATGGGTTCTCTGATAGACAACGTCCTGGTGAGCCTCACACGCGTGCTCATCGGGTACTCGGCGGCGGCCCTCATCGCCGTGCCCTTAGGCATTGTCATGGGGTACTACGCCTTTGCCTTTCGATTTTTCAACGGGTTCTTAAACCTCTTCCGGCCCATCCCTCCTCTGGCCTGGGTCCCCCTGGTCATGGCGTGGTTCGGCGTCTCCAGCCTGGCCACCCTCACGGGAGTAGAGACAGGCCAGCTCTTTGTGACCCTGAACAACATCACCTTTGCCATGCTCTTCATCATCGCCATCGGAGCATTTTTCCCCATCCTCACCTCCACCATCCACGGGGTACGGCATGTCAACCCCACCCTCATCGACTCGGCCCGGGTGCTGGGGGCAAGCGAGGCCCAGGTGTTTACCCGGGTGCTCCTTCCGGCTGCCATGCCGTCCATCATCACCGGGATGCGCATTGGCCTGGGCATCGCGTGGATGTGCCTTGTGTCCGCAGAGATGCTCCCGGGCTCCCTGTCCGGCATCGGCTACATGATCACCCACGCCTTTACCCTGGCCGCAACCGATATCGTCATCGCGGGCATGGTCTCCATCGGCGTTGTGGGGGCCCTGATGGACAGGCTTTTTCACCGCATTGAAACGCAAAAATTCAGCTGGCAAAGGCAGTCCAACCCATGACCCACGCACCACAGAACATCGTCACCATAGAGAACCTGTCCAAAACCTTTACCACGAGGCGCGGAGAAACCGTCACGGCGGTCACCGACGTCAACCTGGCCATGGAGGAGCACTCGTTTACCTGCATTGTGGGGCCTTCGGGGTGCGGCAAGTCCACCATCCTGCGCATCGCCTCGGGCCTTGAAAAGGCCACCGAAGGCACGGTGCACTACCGCGGCGCCCCTGTCATCAAACCGTGTGAACACATCGGCCTCGTGTTCCAGGAATACTCCCTGTTTCCCTGGCTCACGGCCCGGGACAACGTGGCGTCGGGATTAAGGTTTGCCGGTGCGGACAAGGAGACCCGCCACGGCAGGGCCATGGAGTTCCTTGACATGGTGGGCATGACACCCTTTGCCGGTGCCTACCCCCATGAGCTGTCCGGGGGCATGAAGCAGCGGGTGGCCATTGCCCGGGCCCTGGCCACCAACCCGGACCTGTTGTTCATGGACGAACCCTTCGGCGCCCTGGACGCCCACACCCGCATCCTCCTGCAGCAGGAGCTGCTCAATGTCTGGGAGATGACCCGCAAAACCATTGTCCTGGTGACCCACAGCGTGGACGAAGCGGTCTTCCTGGCCGATCGCATCGTGATCATGACCGGAAGCCCGGGAAGGATTCGAAACACACTGGACGTGGACTTAGAGCGCCCACGGCGCCGCTCCATGCCCCGATTCGGAGAGCTGACGGACCATATCCTCAAAGAGCTGGAGCCCGAGCGATAAGAGGTCAAGAATTAAGCGACATACCTCCGGCGGCAAGGTGTGCCACATTGAAAGCTGGTTGAGAACCGTCACCGGTATCGCCTGAATCATCACAAAAAAAGCCGCACCCTTTTTCTCAAAGGGTGCGGCTTTTTTTGTTCGTCTTGGGGCGTTCCGAGGAGGAGTGCTTATCCTCCAGAGGTGTTTGCGGGCTCAGGCAGTTCAAAGGTCTCTTTCTTTTCGGTAAAACCCTTTGCACCGGCCCTAATAACTACGCACTTATAGGAAATCATTACAAGCAGTTACCCTCTGAATAATTAGATAGTTCAAAGACACAAAATGTAACTCTCGGTTTGCTCATCCTTCGGGCAATCCATTGAAACAGCGGAAAGGTTTTTTTTCGCAGGCGTTGAGAACGCTTCGAGTAACATGTTAAATTAAATACAAGAATACACCACACCCATTTATCAACACACTGTCACCACATCTCCTACGGACTCATCGCCAAAAAACCGCTCGTGAACCACACGAAGACGTCATTGCCGCTGGGCAAGGCCATCCCTTGCCTCTTTCAAAAAATAAGGAGCCCCTATGAGCAGGCCGGAAAACAAGCCCCCCGCCAGTGACGACTGCGGATGCCCGATCCCGGAAAAAAATGGCAGCCATGAAAAAACCATCAACCTGGCCCTTCAGGGTGGCGGAGCCCACGGCGCGTTCACGTGGGGCGTCATGGATCGGATCATTGAGGACGGACGATTGAGAATCGACGGGTTGTGCGGAACAAGCGCAGGGGCCATGAATGCTGTGGTGTATGCCTACGGCAACATGGTCGGCGGGGACGACGGCGCCAGGCAGGCGCTGTACGACTTCTGGAAAACCATCAGCGACACCGCCCGCATCATGAGCCCGATGCAACAGGCCCCCTGGGAGGCATGGAGCGGCACCTGGAACATGGACACCTCGTTTTCATTCAACATGTTCGAGCTCATGACCCGGGCCTTTTCTCCCTACCAGTTCAACCCCATGAACATCAACCCCCTGCGGGATATCCTCGACAAAGCCGTGGACTTCCAGGTACTGAACCGCTGCCAGGAGACCAGGCTGTTCATCAGCACCACCAGGGTCAGGAGCGGAAAAGTCCGGATATTTACCACAGACGAGATCACCCTGGATGTGGTCATGGCCTCGGCCTGCCTGCCCCAGCTGTTCCAGGCCGTAAAGATCAACGGCGATCACTACTGGGACGGCGGCTACATGGGCAACCCGGCAATTTTCCCCCTGTTTTACCACACCGACACCCGGGACGTGGTGATCATCCACATCAACCCCATGGACCGGGAAGAACTCCCCACAGACGCCAGCGACATCACGGATCGCCTGAACGAAATCACCTTCAACGCCTCCCTGCTCAAAGAGCTGCGGGCCATCGCCTTTATCACCAAGCTCATAGAGGAAGGCTGGCTCAAAGACGAGTACAAGGGCCGCCTGAAGCACATGCTGATGCACTCCATACGGGCGGACAGGATCCTGTGTGACCTGAAGGTCTCCAGCAAATTCAATAGCGACTGGGGATTCCTCACGGACCTGTTCAACCGGGGCCGCGCCACTGCAGAGGCCTGGCTCTCGGAGAACTACGAGTCCATCGGGAAACGGTCCACCGTGGACTTAAAGCAAGATCAATTTTTTTCGACATTCTAACGATCACGTCGGGTAGGCCCCTGACCTCCTTTTGCTTTTTCATAAAAAAACAGGTTTATTCCATGAATGGTTCTAAGGTATTGAAGAAATATGCGGGTTCAATCAGGCGAATCCCCCCTTTGTTTCCGAAGGGTGTCGCCCGCACAGCCATACAGTGATAAGCCGGGCCATCTGCGTCCGGATTGCCAGACAGGACACACGCAACAACGGAAGGAATGACAGTGGAAGTAAAGATTGCTGACCCATCGGATATCGAGCTAACGGTTTCGCCTTCATTACAGATACCAGGTTGACTCCATCGACGAGGCAGATAAAAATGACGGCTTTGTCACCACCCCCTTTACCGAGGCCCAACTGGACGCGTTGATCACCCGGGAACAGGGGCTGTTCATTGCAAAGGAGGAGAACGAGGTGGTGGCTTACGCCATGGCGGCCTCCTGGGAATTCTGGTCGGTATGGCCCATGTTCGCCCACATGATCAAAGGGCTCCCCGAGCTGACCTACCACGGCCGGGTGCTGAGGTGATTTTCAGTACGGTCCCATCTGCGTCGACAAGCGCCTCAGGGGCCAGGGCGTCCTGGAAAGCGTCTTTCACCTCATGAAAGAGACCATGGCAAAACGGTACCCGGTGCTGGTCACCTTTGTGAACAAAAACAACCCGAGGTCCCACGCGGCGCATACGCGAAAGCTCGGCCTCGATATCATCAACGAATTCGAATTCAACGCCAATCACTATTATGAGATGGCCTGCGAGATACAGGCATGACCGACGTACGCACAGCCATCGCATCGGATCTTGGGGCTTGGCTCGCCCTGGCCCGGGAGGTTGAGCCGCTCTTCGGGCCCATGGCCGACGACGCCTCGTTCCAAGCCGCATTGAAGCAGGCCATCAAAGACGAAAACGCCTTTTGCCTTCGGCTGGAGACGGACGCCCCCCTTGCCGGAGGCGTTGTCATCTCCCCGGCCACCAACGAGGTCGCATGGCTTGCCGTTTCTGGGGCCCATCGGGGAAGAGGCCTTGGCGCTGTTCCTTGAAAAGGCTCTGGCCCGCCTCAACCCAGAAAAAAACACTGTCGTCCAGACCTTTGACGACTCGGTACCCGAAGGGCGCGCCGCACGGGCCCTCTACGCACGCTTCGGGTTTGTCGAGCGGGAAGACGGCGGAAACAACCCGGCAGGCCTGCCCACGGTTATCATGGAACAGGCTGGGATACCTGGGCGCTGAAGGCCTGCGCCGGGCACCGGCAGGCCTGGTACCTGAAGGGAGCAAAGGCGGCATGGACGGGCCGTGACAATGCCGCCTCCCCAAAGGATCAACGCCCTTGCACGGATCAGCTCTCCGTAAGCGACGTCCCGACACCCATCAGTCGTCCCTCAGCGCATTGACATCCGCCAAAAACTCTTGTAAATATTTATAAAATTTTCACCCACCTTCACGCAGAGCACCTCATTTACCCCTGCAGTTCTGAAAAATATCCAAGGCATTGAACCGCATCATCCCGGCCATCGTGGGGATCCGAAAGGGTCCCATGCCCTTCACAAGCCACCCTTCCAGAAAAGAGACGAACAGCGATGAAACGAACAAAAAACATGTCACCCATCGGGTTGATGGCGCTCTCTCTCAGTCCTTGCCCTGTTCCTGGTCCATACCCCCGTAAAGGTATCGTCTGCGGAGACAAGGGAGCTGTCCATGGCCCAGCGGCTGAACGGGCAATGGGTCAGGCAGGACGCACCCTATCGGCTTTCCATCAGCGACATCGGCCCCGACGGGGCGATGCATTCGTCCTATTTCAATCCCCGCAGCATCCATGTCCACAAGGCGAATTGGACTGTCCGGCAAAACAGGGTCCACCTGTTTATTGAATTTCAGGACAGGCACTACCCGGGATCACGTTATTTTCTGAAATACAACAAGGAGAAAGACGCCCTGGAAGGGGAATATTACCATGCCATCCAGAACGCCACCTATGATGTCGCCTTCGTAAGGCTGCCAGCTCAATAGCGCCCGACCCCTCATTGCCGAGCTGCACCCGTTGTCCGTTCACGCCCTGGAATGATGTGCCGCGAACAGATTTGCTGTCCTGCGTTCAAGGCACCCGCTTTGCCCCGGAGGATTTTCTTGCTGACGCCCCTCCCTGCACCCTTCGGCACCCTACTTTCTTCAGCATACGCTGTCCGCGTGATGCTTTCAGAATAAGACCATCGTCACAGCTATAAACGATCATCCGAAGCACAGGAGGATGGACCATGAGCAGGCACAAGTTGTTGAACGTGGTTGTTGCCTTGAGCCTTTCCGTGTTGTTTTGTTGCGGCCCGGCCAAGGCCAAATCCAAAGCGATCATCCACGACGCCGAATACTACGTCCTGGAAGCGCAACACGGTGAAAAATGGGCCACTGAAGACGAAGAACTGGACAAGAAACTGGCCGAGTTAAAGGAGAAACACGGCACCCCGCCCAACATCATCCACATCATGTGGGACGACACCGCCGCAGGGGAAATCGGGGTCCCCCAGATCCAGAAGACCCGCGGTTGGGAAACACCGAACATGAACAAATTCTCGGCCGAAGGAATCTACTTTGCCAGGATGTACACCGAGCCCTCCTGCACCCCGAGCCGAGCCGCGGTAATGACCGGTCGGCACGCCGTACGAAACGGCATGTACAATGTGGGGTTCCCTTACGAATACGGCGGGCTGGCAGCTGACGAGGTGACCATGGCAGAGGTGCTGGGCCAGGCCGGGTACGCCACGGCCTTCTACGGCAAGTCCCATTTAGGGGATGTTGAATCGAGCTACATGAACAAGCAGGGCTTTGACGAAGCGCTCTGGACCCCCTACAACCAGGTCCCAAGCTTATATATCCCCGACATCGAGCGAGCCGGAGGCATCTGGCTGGGCAGCCTCAACCACCTGATTATCCCGGACGACCCCTACGCACGACAAGGGCTGGCGACCCAAGGGACAGACACTCTGGGCCCTTGAGGGGGTGAAAGACGGACCGGTCAACGAGTGGGGCACGCCCCCCAACCTGAAAGACTACATCGCCATTGACGGCGAATCCCAGAAACGACTCAGCGTGTTCATGAAAAAAAATGTAGAGGCAAAAAAGCCCTTCTACGACAGTGACGCTGACGCCCTTTACCGGATTTCCTGAAAAGATAACGGCCTCTGCAGGCCTGTTGCAGGAGGGCCTGGCGCGCTTAGACGTGTACGTCGGCCAACTCATGGAAGAGCTCAAGGCCCTGGGTATTGAAGAGAACACCCTGGTCATCCTCATGTCCGACAACGGCCCCATGATCCACAACGGCCCCCCCGGCATGGTTGAGACCCTCTATCGCGGGGGCAAGGGAGACTTCCTTGAAGGGGGCGTACGCGTCACCGCCCATGCCCGATGGCCCGGCCCGCGCGGATCGAGCCGGGCCAGATTGTGGGGGATATCATCCACGAGACCGACCTGTTCACCACCTTTGCCCGTCTCGGAGGGGCCACGAAGTACATCCCCACGGACCGCATCATCGACGGGGTGGACCAGACGGCTCTTTTCTTGAAAGGGGATACCCACAGCAGGCGTGATTACGTCTTTATCTACACCGGGGACGAACTCGCCGCCACGGTCAAAGGCCGCTACAAGCGGGACTGGCGCAACGCCGTACCGGGTCTCAGCGGGGCCGAGTTCTACGATCTCTACAACGACCCGCGGGAGGTCAATCCCCACATGCTCCAGCTGTTTACGACCAAGCCCATGTTCAGCATCATGAAGGCCCGCCACCTCATGATGAAATCTGCGTACCCGGACAAGGAGCAACAACTTCCCCTAAGAACATCGAAAATGCACGGCCGGAGTCTGTTGAAGCGTCCAAACCCCGCTTAGATCCCAAAAAACTTCCCTTTGACCCGCGTGAAGCCATCATGCAGGTCCCCGAGTGGGATAACCTCGACCGAAGCTGGGGGGCCGGTAACTAACAGAGCGCCTTGCACACGCCCTCGGCGTGCTTACCCAAAAACAAAAACCGATACATGGGGTATCCCATAAACAAAAAAAGCCTCCGGCTCTTGTGCCGGAGGCTTTTGCATGAGGGGTTTGCCCAAAAGGGCTCTTCACCGTGCCCCTACTGCCCGTGCCGGTAAATGATATACTGCCGCCCCTTGATCTTTTTCCCGGCAAGGCCTTTTTCGGCCTTGTGGGCCTCGCTGCGACGGATGGCCACATACGAATAAAAATCAAAGCAGTCGATCTTGCCCACGGCCTTTCCCGGGATGCCCACATCCTTGGTCAGGGCCCCTAAAATGTCCCCGGGCCGGAGCTTGCTCTTTCGCCCGCCGTTGATGGACAGGGTCACCATGGGAGAGGCCGGAGCCTCGCCGTCGATGACAGGAAGGGCCGCGGCATCCAACGGCTCAAAATCGGTTTCCTGCATGGCGTTGATCTCCTTCAGGCGAAACCTCTCCTTGGGGGTCAGCAAGGAAAAGGCCTGTCCCTCCTCCCCGGCACGTCCCGTGCGGCCGATGCGATGGACATACACCTCGGTCTCAAAGGGAAGGTCGTGGTTGATCACCGCATCGAGTCCTTTGATGTCCAGGCCCCTTGCCGCCACGTCCGTTGCCACCAGAATGGGGCAGCTTCCGTTGGAAAAGCGCACCAGCACCTCGGTGCGCTCCTTCTGGTCCATGTCCCCGTGAATGGAAAGGGCTGAAAACCCCTTCTTTTGCAACGAGGAGGCAAGGGCCTTGCAATGCAGCTTGGTGTTGCAGAAAACAAGGCACGACACCGGATTGTAGGCCGTCAAAATCCCGGCCACGGCCTCGGGCTTGGCGTCCCAGCTTGTTTCATAGAAACGCTGGCAGATAGCATTTTCTTCATGGGCAACATCCACGGACACGTGCTCTGCCTCGGTCTGGAATCTGCGACTCAGCCCCAGGATGGACTCCGGAAAGGTTGCCGAAAAAAGAAGGGTCTGGCGCCTTCCCGGCACATAATCCATGATGGCCATGATGCTCTCTTCAAAGCCCACATCAAGCATCCGGTCCGCCTCGTCCAGCACAAGGGTGGTGAGATGCTTCAGGGAAAGGGTCCCCCGAAGCAGGTGCTGCTCGATGCGACCCGGGGTTCCCACAACGATATGGGCCTGGTGCTCCAGGGAGACCTGCTGGGGCCTGAAGGGAACGCCTCCGCAGATGGTTACGATCTTGATGTTGTGCCTGAAGCGGGCGATGCGCCGCAGCTCGCCTGCCACCTGCTCGGCCAGCTCCCGGGTGGGGCACATCACCAGGGCCTGCACCCTGAAACGTGCCACATCAAGGTTATGGAGCAGCCCGATGCCAAAGGCAGCCGTCTTGCCGCTCCCTGTCTTGGCCCGGGCCAGAAGGTCCCTGCCCTTCAACACGTGGGGCAGGCTCGCGGCCTGGATGGGGGTCATCTCGTCATACCCCATGGTCCCCAGGTTCTTGATCATCGATTCGGTCAACGGCAAGGCCGTAAATGTGCTCATGGGAAATCCCTGTCTAAAAATAATCCAAAGGCCCCCTGGAATTCATCACCCCGAGGATGCCACCGGTTAAAAGCCTTGCAGGTAAATCACAGATTTAAACAAAAAGCCATCCCAATACCGCTTGCGCCTTGCCCACCGTTCATCATTTCGTCTATTCTATCTTCCGGCCATCAAGGGCATCACTCCCCTCGTCCTGACCCGGCCCGAAAAAACACCCCTGTGACGACACAACCAGACCAGACAAAAGGAGCTGCGCCCATGGAGCCCTTCATGCCCCCGGTACCCAATCCACGCCATGCTCGATCCGCGCCTGCAAAAAGCGCTGATCATCGAAAAAACGTGGAATACGATCATTCACCGGTTAAAAGAGGCCCTTGTTTGACAAGACATGGCAGCCTGTCTTATACCCTGTCACGGCGATAACCTGTTGACGCCTTTTCCGAGGCACGAGGACCTATGACACACAACACCACCGATACTGACGGGACCCCTTCCATGGCGGACAGGGCCGAAGAGTACATCTACCCCTACCTCAACACCACATCCGCCTTTTACTGGCAGATCAACATCATCAAAAACAAGCTCCGGTGCATAAACGACTACCGGGTCCCCGGCCTGGGAGCAAAAACAGCCCAGCTTCTTCAAAACATGCACTACTCCCGCACGGTGATCCTGGAAAAGGACCTGCCCCGGTTCGAAGCCTTCATGAAGGAGATCAAAAAGCGCAGGGAGGCGACGGCCCTGGTGCGGGTCAAGGCCGAGGACGGCACCATGCGGTGGCTGAAAATGGCCGGCTGGCCCGACCCCTGCAAATCCTCCTGCTGCTTCGGCTTCATCTCCGATGAAACCCGGCTGGTAAGCGACGTCCTTGCCGCAGACCGTGATGAATCCTCCATAGGGGACAAGGCCAGCCTCTTTGACAACCCCGTCTTTGTGGCCAGCTTCAGCGACCGAAGACTCATCGCGGTGAACCCCGCCCTGCTGGAAGCCTTCGGCCTCGACGAAGAAGAGGCCCTGGAACCTACCCTCAACGCGCTTCTCAAAGACAACGCAGGGCCCTGCCTGGAAAACATTTACGAAAGCCTTATCTTCGACAGACGCTGGGACGGAAACATCGCCATCCGATTCCGGGACGACGCCCCCTTTTCCGCCAGGGCCTCCATCCGGGCGGTGTCGGACCTGGGACACAACATGCTCTGGTTCTCCCTTCACAACGTAACTGCCCAGGCCCATGCAGCCCAACCCGCAATGGACGCAAGCCCCTCCCCCTCGACCCCAGGCCCCATGGCGGCCATCGGTGAGGCCAAGAGCATCTCTGAGCTTCTTACTCTCACCCTGAAAAACCAGCCCCAGCCACCACTGGCCGACGCCCTGATCTACTCCGACGTGGACGTGGCCGGGAACCGGGTCACGGTCTACGGCGAAGGAGCGGGCCTTGACGCCTTAGAACCCGGCTTCTCCCACCCCTACGAAGGGTCCATTGCCGAAAACATCCTGGACTTCCGGTTGGACAACCTCATCCTCAACGAGACCACCGAAAGCATCAAGCCCATCGACTGGGCCCTCTTCATCCCCATGGGCGTCCGCTCCTATTTTGCCATGCCCTTTTATGAGGGGGGAATCCTCACCACCGTCCTCATCTTCTGTGCCTCCAGGCCGGATACCTTTACGGAAGAGAACGTCAAGGCCCTGGGTGCCCTCTACCCGGCCTTCCTCAAAGGCCTGGCCCACTGCAAAACGCAGCGGTAACCGGACTGATGGCACGGCACCGGTAAAAAGACAAAAAAAGCCTCCGGCGGCAAGGTGTGCCATCTTGAGCGCTGATTGCACATGCTCCAGGGCTCGTTCCTCGCCCTCGCATGTGCTGATGGCCTACGCCCATTATGAAGACCATAGGCAAGGGCCACCTTCCCGCTGCCAGGCTCCGCCTGGCAGTGATCTACGGGGGCTCTGCCTCCACGCGCGGCATCGCTTCACCCTGTATCAGGTTAACCATTGAGCCGCGATACCTCCCCCCCTTGCGGCAAAGCCCCAGTCCTTTTGGGCTTCCATCCCAGCAACCGGCCTGACCCACCCAAAAATTGGCCCAACCACTTTTAAAATCACACCGTTACATCAAAAAACCCTTGTGCTACACCCTAAAAAGGAGGATAATTGGTTAACCATTTACAAAAGAGGCCCAACCAATTGAAGAAAGAGCAACAAAAAAAGGTCATAACCGACGAACTGATCTCTTTGATCGAAAAAGAGAATCTCAAGATAGGAAGCCGCCTGCCCTCGGAACGCAAGCTCACGGAGCTCTTCGATGTCAGCCGAAACACCATCCGTGAAGCCATCCGCGAGCTTGAGACACGGGGCCGCGTCAAGGCCAAATCCGGCAGCGGCTGTTTTGTCACAGGCCACGAAGACACGGCCGACTGGGTGAGCCTGCGGGGCAACACCAGCCCCGAGGTCCTGAAAGACCACATGGAGGCCCTTGAAGCCATCAAGCCCCTTGTTGCCGCCAGGGCCGTGGAACGCGCCACGGAGAGCCAGATCAAAGGCCTTCGGCAGGTTATCATCCGCCTCAGTAACGCCATCCTGAACCGGGACAACGATAAAATCACCGAAGCCCTCACCGACTTCAGCAAGGGCCTTTCCCATATGAGCGGCAACCGGTTCTACCACCTCATCCTCCAGGAGATGAACCTGGATCGATATATTCTCTCCGCCACCCTGCCCCACTACACGAGCGAGGCCCTCCAGGCCATGTTCAAAAACAGGGTGGAGGTTATCAACTGCTTCAAAACCCGCGACTCGGAAAAGGCCGCCGACCTTGTCAAAAGCTGCCTTGAAGAGCGGCACGTGTTTTTTGAAGAGCAAACCCGCTGATTGGTCTTGAGCCGGGAGCGATACCGCCATGCAGAGACGAGATTTTTTTAAAAGCCTCATGGAGATCCCACTGAAAAAACTTACCGACAGCCTTAAGGACGATGAGCCCTCCGAGGCCGAGCTGTTCATGGAGGCCATGGGCTACGGAATCGACCCGGCAACCCTCTCTCCGGCCGAACTGAAAAAAGCGGTAAACCGAAAACGGCAGGAGGCCAACCGAAGCAGCCCGCCACCCCCAAGGGCTGCGCCGTCATAGCAACCCGCGACCCAAGAGCCCTGCGAACCCCTTGAGCATATCGCCTTCTCCGAACCCACCGCCCGTGGGACAGGTGAGGTGCGCCCAGCGGCCAGCAACGCTCCGGTCCCCTGACAGAAACACACGTTCCAGCTGAAGCCCTTTAAGGACTCCGTGCCGACAGCCCCTGTTGCCCCGCCAAAAGCAGGCGGAAGCGAAAAAAGGCTGAGCTGCCGAAGACGCCAGTGGTGCGCCCTTTGGCAGCAGGCACCCATCTTTCAGGATTTCAGCCGGTTACAAAGAACCATAGTTATACAGGAGAATACGTAATGGAACGAACCGACGTCAGTTATCTTGAAAGCAGAAAGCTGGTCAAAAGGTGGAAGGGCCCCTTGCCCGCCCTGGCCAACTCTCTGTTTATCGCCATTGTCTTTTACATCACCTGGTGGATCTTCCAGGATCCCCGGGGCATCATGCGCATGTACACCCCTTACGTGGGCTACATGGTCTGCCGCTGGCTCCTCATCCTCTTTATCTGGGTGGCCTATATCTTTGATTTCTGGCCCTTCAAAAGGGCGTGGCTCGACCGCACGCACCCCGTGGTCAAGGGCCTCATCCTACTGGGATTCAGCGTGGCGGCCATGTTCCTGCTCATCAAGGTGTTCTTCGTGGACATCCTGGGAAACTTCGGCATCGCTTACTTCAACCCCGAGCGCCTCATCGGCATGGGCATCACCGAGTTCTACTCCATCGAGTATGCGGCCGAAGCCATCATGATGTTTGCCGCCATCGCCTCCTGGCTGAGCCCCAGCTGGGTCGTGGCCTGCGAGAATGCTCCCTGGCAGAGCCTCCCCCAGCCCGCCCGCGGCATCACCATCGTCACGGTGACCTTTTTCCTCAGCATGATCGTCTACTTCCTGACCATGCACTCCCACATGGCCATCCTCTTCTACCCCTGGCAGAAATTCACCGCCATCTGCCCGCCTTACTGGGAGGATTTCGCCAACACCGTCTCCGGCAACTTCCACATCGCCTGGATCATGTGCTGCACCGTGGTAGTCTGGCTCTATGAAACCATCTGGGAGCGCTACCCCTTTAACCTCATCAAGACCAACTGGCTGCGCCGCACCGCCTCTTTCTTCGGCATCATCACCATTGCCGTAGCCCTGGCCTTCTTCCTCTACTACTGCGAAGAGCTTGCCTGGGGCCCCGCCATCCGAGGGACCAGGCGCCTCATGGCCCCGGACTGGCGCTGGCTCCACGTGGGTGAGATGGCCATCTTCTGGCTCTGCCCCACTCTTTTTCTCACCTTCTACTGCAACAACTGGCCCACGAAGTTCAGCCGCCCCATCAACGTGTTCCTTCGAACCGTTCTCACGGCCGTGGCTGCGGTGCTCGTTTACATCGTCTACTACAAAACCTCCCACCTCTTCCTGGGGACCCAGAAGGGATTTTCCCATCCACAGCAGTTTCCCATGATTCCCATGATCTGGCTCATCAACCTCTTTCTGGTGAACGTCTGGTTCATGGACGGATGGCCCGGCTGGAAAGCCGTGCCCAAGACCTCCGAGGAGCTGGCCGAGGTGGAAGCCGAGATCGTCGCCCATGATGTCAAGTCAACCCGAAGTTCCCTCGCCTTCGCCCGGTATTGCAGGCGGCGTGGCCGTCTACTTTGCCGTCATCAACTTCATCCCCTGGTTTTCCAAGGTGTACACCATCATCAAATGATACCACGGGCGCCAACGCGCCCCTGTGACGATTCAAGAAAAGAGAGTGTGTCATGACTGAAAAAAAACAGACGGGTCTTTCCCGACGTGACTTTGTGAAAGGGGCTGCCACCGGCGTATGCGCCGGCACCTTTGCCACCATGGGGCTCTACTCCTACTCCCCCATGGCCAAGAAGCGGCTGGCCAAAACCACCCGGGCCATGAAGGACTTCGGGGTGCTGAAAAGCGTCAAGATCACCAACATCTCCGAAACCAGCTGGTTCAACAACGGCGACCTCATCGGGGACATCCACGCGGCAGGCGGCCTCCTCGTCAACCAGTACGACCTCAACTGGCCTCCCTTCGGCAACGGCAAGGGAACCGCCCAGGGCTCCTACGAGAGCGGTATCGCGACCATCAAAGACCTGATCCCCAAAGATCTGGAAAAGGCCTGGAAGATCAGGGCAGGCTTCTCCCTGCACCCCTGGAGACGAGGGGCTACGCCTGCCTCATCGAGGTGGAGGAGCTAAACGGCAAAACCCACAAGTACCTTCTGGACACCGGCTGGTCCTACACCTGGACCGACGCCGCCTTCAAACGGGAGGGCATCGATAAGATGCTCCAAAACCATGAGATCGAAGCCCTGTTCATATCCCATGAACACTGGGACCACTTCTGGGGCTTTCCCGTGACCATGAAGTACGACCCCACCATCCCGGTCTTTATCCAGGACGGCTTCTACCCTGAGGGCCTCCAGTACATCAAGGACTCCGGCCACACCGGGCCCCTGACCTCCTACAAAAAGGCGGTGAACCCCTTTATCCCCGGAATGGCTGTCCTGAAGTTCGACGTGCCCATCATCAACCGGGTCTTCGGGGAGATTTCCCTGGCCTTCAACGTCAAGGACAAAGGCCTGGTCCTGGTCAGCGGCTGCTGCCACCAGGGCATCCTGAAGTTCGCCGACCTGGCCCACACCGAGCTCAAATACGAGAACGACCGGTTCTACGGTATCTACGGCGGCCTCCACATCTCCCCCTTTGAAGACTGGGACCCCAAATACGATGACCTGGTCATCTCCCTTGGGAAATGGGGCTTTGAGAAAATCGGATGCAACCACTGCACGGGACACCTCACCGCCAAGAAGTTCATCGAGGCAGGCTACCCCGTGATCAGGGGCACCGCCCGGTTCCGCTCCTCGTCCCCCGACTACCTCGGCAACGGCGACAAAATCGCCTTCGGCGTTTAAAAGCAAAAAACAGCCTCCGGCGGCCCTGCCGGGGGCCAAACTTTTAAAAAAGTTTGACAAACAGGTCTTGGGCGAAAGGTGAATCCACCGCCAGCCATTGAGGCTGGCTCTGCCCACGACGAACACCCTTGCGCTTTGTCTCGAGAAACAAGGGACAAAGAGCAAGGGCAATCAGCTTTCGAGGTGGCTCCACCTCGCCGCCGGAGGCATGCTTTTTCCGGCGATTTTGACCATAGAAGGCTTGCCTTCTTCACCCATTGAAACCATAAAAGACGAGACACCGTAATCCCAACGTCACAACAAGCTGTGCCATGTGCGCCCTTCCGACCTTGCCGACGGCTCGGGCAGCGGCCCTACCCCCGGCTCCTGATCAACGTCATTGGCCCGGGGCCTGTACGACAAAGGCTTCAAGAAACGCTCCGGCTGGGGGCATGGCCCCCACCCAGAGCGATGGGGAATCCTGGACCTTCAGACTCAAGGGGCACCGGGGGAAGTTCGGCCTCGGATGCGAAGAGAAAGAAGAAGGAACGGAGACCCGGGCAATGTGCGCGGTTTCTTGTCCACTTTCCAGACAGGGAAAATGAAGGCTTGTCGACGGGTCAACCTCCACGCCGCCGCCACGGCCCAGCTGCCGGACTACCTGGAAAGGTACCAGAATTTTCGCGCTATCCGGAGATGACAGAGCCCTTTCTTGCAGGGCACCTTACCCTCCGCCTGGGCAGCGGAGACTCGCCCCTCCTCCTCAGCCTGGAAGCTCCGTCAGCAAAACGGGTGGTTGCCGCGGACGGCATCCGATGCCCGGGAAGCCCCGAAGGGGAGTACCTTGTGGCCCCCGGCGACTGCGAGGAAAATGTCCCGGCCTTTGCCCTTGCTTCGGCCCTGTTCCATGCCATCTGCGCGGCCGTCTCCCATACCCTGGAGGCTTCCCCGTGCCTCTTCCGGGAGGCGCACACAAAGGGACAGGTTCTTTTTTACAACGCCCACGGCGAGGTCTCCGCCCGGGAGACGGACAAATGGCCCCTCATTCACCAGACCGCAGGCTACGGACCGCTTCCCGATACGGAAAAAGCCCTGAAAAACACGGAGAACACCGACCGGATGGAAACAATAACCTGGCGGCAGGGAGAACCCCTCCCGCAGAGCGCCCCGGCCCTCATCTGGCAGGGCGCCTCCCCGGATGCCGACATGGAGGACACCAACATCCCCTTGACGGACAAGCGCCCCCAGCTCATCGTCCTCACCGGCTTCCTGGGCTCTGGCAAGACCACCTTCATCAACAACTTCGTGGAGTACCACACCAGCCGGAACCGGTTTGTGGCCGTGGTGCAAAACGAAATCGGGGAGACCGGCCTGGACGGTAAACTCCTTGAGACCAACTGCAACGTGGTGGAGATCGACGAGGGCTGCGTCTGTTGCACCCTTGCCGGAAAACTCTCGGCCGGCATCACCCAGCTTCTGGACCGGTTCACGCCCGAGGCGATCATCCTGGAGACCACCGGCCTTGCCAACACCTTCAACCTCCTCCATGAAATTGACGAACTCAAGGAGCTGGTCCGGTTTGACTCGGTCACCACCGTAGTGGACTGCGCCAACGCCCTCACCTCCCTTGAGACCTACGAGGTCGCCAAGGATCAGGTCCTAGCCGCAGACATCGTCATCCTTAACAAAACGGACCTGGCCGGACCGACACAGACACAGGCCGTCGAAGCCACCATCAGAAACCTCAACACCCGTGCCGTGACCCTTCAGACCAGCCACGGAAACATCAGCCCGGGCCTCCTCTACGACGATGTTGTCGAAGGCCCCCTCCCCGAAAAAAGCGCCACGGCCGACCACCATGTCTGCCACGGCGAAGAGGGCATCGGCTCCATCAAGATCCCCCTGCCCCACCCCGTTGAGAGGGGCGCGCTCACGGCAGCCCTTGCAGAGCTGCCCCCCGACATCCTGAGGGTCAAGGGCATTGTCCGGTTTAAAGGCACCGACCAGGCCGAAGTCTGCCAGTACGTCGGCGGTCGCCTCGATCTTTCCCGGCACACCGGCCGAAACGACGAACCCGGCTTTCTCATTGTCATCGGCCGGGATATCCACACCCAGAAACTGCCTGGAGTTCTCCATGATGCATCTTATTCAACAGGGCGGCCCCATGATGGTCCCCATCGCCTTCTCTTCCCTGGCTGCGCTTGCGGTCATCATTGAACGGATGATTACCTTTTCAACCCTCGGCTTTCCCGACGAGGCCGCCATGGACCGAATCACCGAGCTGGCGCGCGACCACAAACGCAGCGAGGCGACCACCGTCATCAACGAAAAGGGGGACATCCTCACAGACCTCCTCCTGGCCGCCGTCGGCCCCGGTGAGAAAGAGGAGCGCGAAGCCGCCGTGGGCTACGCCGGAGACGCCGTGCTCTTCTTTTTAGGCCGCCGTCTCGATTTCTTAGCCATGATCGGGGCAACCGCCCCCCTCATGGGACTTCTGGGGACAGTCCTCGGTATGATCCGCGTTTTTGAAAACGTTGCAGGCGCCGGCAACGCCGCCGATATCGCCCTGCTCGCCGACGGAATCTGGCAGGCCCTTATCACCACCGCCGCCGGACTCGCCGTGGCCGTGCCGGTACTCATCGCCCACGGGTACTTCAGCCGGAGAGTCAAAAAAACCGCGTTTCACATGCAACAGACGGCAGCAGGTCTGATGAAATGACATCAGAAATGACTTAGATGGTTAACGTGGAAGGAAAAAGCAGACCTCCGGGGCCAGGGAATAATTCCCTGGGCCTCAGGTTGCGAATGCTCTCAGATGGGCTTCGCCCGCACCGAATATCGGGAGTGAAAGACAGTCAACTGTACCAGGGTACCTTTCGTTCCCAGGCTCTGCCTGGGAATGATACACGGAGGCTCTGCCTCCACGATTGAGATGGCTTCACCCTGTAAGGTTTATCCATTATGCGTTAACCCGGAAAGGTTTTCCATTGATCAGATTCACCCATCACACCAGCCAGTCGGCCCCGGAGGTCAACCTGACCCCTCTCATCGACATCATCTTCAACCTGATGATCTTTTTGCTGATCACGGCGGTCTTTACCGCCAAAGGAATCTCCTTGAACCTGCCGGAGACCACTGCCGCCCGGCCGGCTCCGTCCCGTCGGTTTGAAATCACCATCACAGAAAAGGATGCCATCGTTGTGGACCGGAAAGCCTGCCCTCTTCCCGAATTCAAAGCGATGCTCACAGCAAGGCTCGAGGCCCCCACGTGGGACGGCAGCGAGAAAATTTACATCAAAGCCTGCAAACAGACGTCCGTGGGTCAGCTGATCCGGGTAATGGACACGGTCAGGTCAACCGGCTTTGATAACGTGATCCTGGCATCGGAAAGGGCAACACAGTGACTCCGCGTGCAAAGAACGCAACCGGCAACCGGCCCCTGGCCTTAGGCGTGGTGCTCTCCTGCACGGCCTGCTCTGCTGCAGCTGGTCGCCCAATAAAACGACAGAGAACATGCCCGACGATCCCCATGCCCCTCTGGAGGCAACAAAGGGCATCGTCCTTCCCCCCGCCATGGATACACTCCCCCCGGACCTTGCTCCCCAGTCTTCGGAGCCCGCAGAAAAAAGCGGGCCCGTCAATCGCCATGGCCTCGTCAAAAAGTACCTGGCCCGCGTCCGAAAGGCCATTGAGCACAACAAGTTTTACCTGACCGGGTAAAGATGGCGCAACGTCTATCAACGCGCTCATTGAGTTTTCCATTACATCCAGCGCGTGCATCGACGACATCATGGTTAGCCGTATCATGAGGATACCTGAACCTCGACGACACGGCGAAAAAGCGGTGGCCACACAAGTGGAAAAGTGGATGGCGGTACTGCAGGTGACGTCATCATCACATCCGTGGTTGTCAAAAACCACAACACGGGCTTACCAAAACAAAGCCCTCCTGTAGGTCAATTGACTTTCCATCGAAATATTAAATAATCCTTTAAATTAACATATAAGGCTTTTTACCCAACACCCTTCCATACAAGAGCGCAAGTCCGCAACCACATTCCGCCAGGATTCATCCAGGATCTACAGCCCCCACGGGGCGCCCACAATGAGGCTATCCTTCACCCGACCCGTAGCCTCGGCCACCATGATCGCCCTGACGCAGGAACAATCTACAGCAACCTTGCAAGGGCATCCAGAAAACGCCCTCCGGTGCGAAGCATCTGCATAAGCCACCCCGCCATGGACCGAATCCATGGGCAGGGAACACCTTTTTGGCCATGACGGCCAACGACCTATGGAAAAAACAACGCCATCTCTGTGGCCTTGGTCACGTGAACCGCATCATCAAAATGACAGCATACCGACCATGCATTCTGGTACTTATCCTTGCAGGAATCCTTTGCTCGGGCCCTTTGTCACCGGCTTCCGCCCGGTGGAGCGGCTCCATCGGCACAGGCTTTTCCCGGACCCAGAGAAGCGGGGACCTCGGGCTGGGAACCCAGGGTTTCGGTCCCGTCCTTGTGGATGTGGACCTCTCCCCAAGTGATTTCGATGATGTGACAGACACCTCCTTCGGCATCGACCTCGCCCTCAGCGACGGCACATGGATGGTGGATTTCTCCCTTGACCTGCTCGACCTTGAAGACAATGCCCCGGAGTTGCTGTCCGACGGCGTCACCATCCGTTCCAACATGGGGTTCGACACCATCTCCGTGGAACTGACCGTGGGGCGTAACGTCTACGAAAGTCGATGGGTTGACTTTGGGCTCCATGGGGGCCTTCGCTACGACCGCCAGGAACTTTCGGTGGACCTTTCCCAAGGCACCGACACCGAGCGGACAGAAGCGGACGAGTCTTGGCTGGACCTTCTGATCGGCGCATCGGCAGATGTTCCGTTTGCAGAAAAATGGCTCTGGAGCAACAAGTTCAATGTGGGATTCGGGGGCTCGGAAGGGACCTGGTTTGCCTCCACCGGCGTCACCTGGCGCTTTCACGCCCACTGGTCCACCGAGGTATATGGAGAGTTCACAGCCGTTGACTATGAAAGCGGAGGCAGGGAAAACACCGACTGGTACCGTTATGATGTGGATGAATTTACCTGGGGAGCCAACGTGCTGTTCCACTGGTAAGGCGTCCACTTAGTCATAAACCGAAGAGGGGCCCACCCGCCCCTCTTTCTCAGGTGCTCATGATTCATGCAGGCCCTCTCAACAACCAAGGAAAAAAGGTGAAAAAATGAAACGTTCATGGTTCCTGATCACACTGGTCTTTTCCCTGGCAGCCTTCATCATGCCGGCCCACGCCATTCAGCCCATCCCGGAAGAAACCGGCTTTTCCGGATTCGTTAACGTCGGCATCGGCGCCATGGAATTCGAAACCAACATGATCGCCGGCAACGCCATCGGCGATACCGGTGACGATGTCATCACCTCATTGGAAGACAGCCCGGACTCGGAATCCAGCGCCACCCCGGTGCTGAACTTTGAAGCATCGTATACCTTCGCCGAGTCCCGCACCCAGATCTTTGCGGGTAACAGGCTCGAAGACCTGGTCCGGTACGACCTGTCCACCCTGGTCGGTATCCGCCAGGAACTCAAGGGCAAGAGCATTGTCAGCATTGCTTATGTCTTCACATCCTTTCCCACCGAGGTGTGGGAGGACCCCTACGTGATCAACCAGAAACGGGAAGAGACCGATCGAACCTCCGACGGCCTTCGCCTGGGGTATGACAAGATTCTGGGGACCAAATTCGAGGCGGAATTCACCTGGCGAGACGTGAGCCTGGACGATGAAAACAGCGGGCAGACCCAGCTTGTCGGAAGCGACATCACCGCCGAACAAGCCAAGCTCCTGGACCGAAACGGGGACGTTTATGTGACCAAGCTTACCTACCCCTTCGTGATCAAAGAAAAACGCCACATCCTCTTACACCATCTACGACCTTGATGGCGACGCCATGGCCTTTGACCGGTACGGCCTGCTGCTCTCCTATCTTTTCAACACCGAAAAAGTAAACCTCATCACCAACCTTTATGTTGGCCGCTCCGAGTTTGATGAAGAGAACCCCATCTACGACAAAACCCGGGAAGACGATGTCGCCGGTGCAACCATTTCCGCCTTCTGGAAAAAATTCCTCGGGGTTCCCAAGATGAGCCTTGTGGGCACCCTCGCTTACTACGACAGCGACTCCGACATCGACTTTTACGACACAACCATCACCATGGGCACGGTATCCGTCCTTTACAGATTTTAACCCCTCTTACGGAAAACGCCGTAACAAACCGTACCATCGCTGCATAGCCTGACGCACCGGCCGAAACAGAGCGGCCGGTGCGCCCTCCTCCCAGGGAGCATCCAATCCCCTGTTCAGCCAGTAACCCTCGCCCCCTTCTTCGGCAGGCCTGCCCATTCCCTGCCCCTGATATGTCGCGAAAATCGATCAAGCCCAAGCCATAAAACACCATTACGGTAACGGTATCTCTGCCTTATCAGAGCGTTGAGGCAAATCAAGACACCGAAAATTCCGATGCCTTGACCATGGGAGAGCCCGGCTCGTAAAATAACCGGGCTATTGCTTTCACAAAAAAACTATGCTTTGTTCCTGTAGAATTAATTATCAACCCGAATCATGCCCCCTTTCGGCCTGCTTCGGGACCCATCGGATATGCTAACCTGAAACGCCTTACCGGGTTGTTTTACGGCCCTTCGGACCGCTGATATCTCGATGAAACAATCAAACCGCCTACAGCAAATAAGGACATAACATGCCTGCTTTACCTGAAAAAGTCAGCAAAGCCTGGGACGACCACCAGGGCCCCGTCATTTTAACCACCGTGGATGAAGCCGGGACTCCCAACGCCATCTACGCTACCTGCGTCTCCAAATACGATGAAGAGACTCTGGTGGTGGCCAACAACTACTTTTCCAAAACGTTGAAAAACATCCAGTCCGGCAGCAACGGTTCCCTGCTCTTCATCACGAAAGATGGAAAGGCCTACCAGGTTAAGGGCTCCATTGAGTACCACACCGAAGGTGCTATCTTTGACGATATGAAGACCTGGAACCCGGAAAAACACCCGGGCCATGCAGCAACAGCCCTCAAGGTGGAAACGGTCTTTGCAGGGGCTGAACAGCTTCTGTAGCCATATTTCCCACCAATCGCAGGAGCCCCAACGGCACGGTCTCGTTGCCGTTGGGCACCCTTCCCCTTACGTGTTCTCCTTCTTTCATTCCCCCCATTGTGATCCATGCCCATGGAACAACCTTGCATCTATCCCAGCAACAACGTATGAATGAAGCCCATTGACACGAACGCCGATCACCCTGCGGGAGATCCATATCGACAGCGACATCCTTTTCGGTGTTCGCCAAACCGGATGATTGCCATGATGCCCTTTGACATGAAGACGTCCATCTTCACCTACATCCTCGTCAACCACATTTACAGCATGGTACTGGGAGTCGTCTGGTACCGGAGCCGAACGCACCGCTGGGGAATCGGCTTCTTTTTCGCTGATTTTGTGTTGAAATCCACAGGAATGACCCTGGCCTGCCTTCGGAACACCCTTCCCCACACCATCTCCATTGTCGCGGCAAACGTCCTGATGTTTTCCGGCACCATCTTCATGCTCTTCGGCATGGCTCGATTTTTCAGGATCCGGCTCCGCGCCATGCCCTATGCCCTATACATTCTTCTTTTCACGGCGCTTTACGCCTTCTTTGCCCTCATCCACCCTGACATCAGGGTACGTATCGTTCTCTTCTCGGGCATGCTGCTCCCCGTGGTCTCCTACAGTGCCTGGATTGTCTTTTCCTGTCCGGACAGGGCGTTGAAAAGCCATGGCATCCCCGCAGGCGTTACCTTTGCGCTCTTTGCAGCCGTCTTTTTTGCCCGCGTTGTCTTCGCCATCACAGGGGATCCCATCGCCAGCTATTTCCACCAACCCCTCATGGACAGCGTCCTGACCGTCCTTTGCCAGGTTCTCTCCGTTTTCCTGGCCTATTCACTGCTGCTCATGATCAGCAACAGGTCCACCGGCCAGCAGTACTGGGAGACACCTCCAATCACGCCGCAAGGGCCAGGGACTGATGCCCCGGCCCCAAGGATCGGCTACCGCTTGTATCGTAGGATTTTCCCCTTAAAGGGGCTCTTCAGGTAGGACTCTGGATTGACGGGCTTGCTCTGGCTGTGGGAATACCCCAGGAGGGCCATTTTCTTGCTGAACCGGGCCTGCTCTCCTCGTCCGGGGTCCACGATAATCACTTCACAGTGAGGGTTGGCATGCTGATCGATAAAACGGGACAACAGGTCGGCATGGTCTCGTTCGTACAGAAGATCGCTCCCGGTGATGAGGTCAAATGTCCCCAGCCTCGTATCGTTGTCCCCCCACCCCGTGCGGACAAAGGGAATCTTCCGCCCGTTGTTGATCCTCACGTTTTCCAGAAGGAAATCAGACACCTCAGGATGGTAGTCCGTGGCGGTGATGTCCGCATGGCGATGGTTCAACACCAGGCTCGTCAAGGCAATGCCGCAGCCCACCTCAAGAATGCGCTTTCCTTCGATTTCAAAATCCACCATGAAATGAGCCAGAACTTCGCTGGACGCCCAGATCACACCGAACAGTGGCCAGGTGGCGGATGATATGCCCAGTTTTTCTGCAACCCCGCCGACATCTTCATATTGCTGTCTATCGCGTAACGTTCGTATATGAATATCCATACCATCGAATTCCATGGTTTGATAACGAACACGTACCGAAGTCATAAGATTCCTGCTTTATGGGTAATACGCAGCACGCTGATCTTGATCGCCCGTTACTGCGCTTATATCTACCCTACACCCATTGGAAGTATTTAGCCAATGAATAGCCCCGTCATGTGATCTTCGGAATCCGGGGCGTATCCCGGACACGTCACGTCAATGGGCACCCACCGGATCCTCCGCGACACCAAACAGTTACCCACAATCCAAATGCACACATCCCCGACGCGACGTGGCATCGACCATTGGTTCCTCCGAGGCTCAACCACACCATGTCAAACGAACCAGCAATTAATCTAAACTTTTCACAAAAAGTAATATTAAGTTCTACTTTACACCCTGTCACATGCCGGACATCAGCCCCTCCTGCAGAGAGGATCGGTGGGCCATTTTTCCCCAAGCCCCTGCCCTTCCCTCATCTCACCTGCTTAATTTACCACCCCTGCCTCTGTGGCCTTGACATCCCCACCGGCCAAGCTATAGTTTGCTGAAAATAGACAACCGACAACATCCGTCGGGGAACGGTTTTTGTTCATGAAGTCACATGAAACCGGAACCGCTGTGTGCCCCCCAACGCAAAATAAACAACACACCGGCCTTTCGACAGCCGGTCACTGAACAGTATAAAGCCAGAATATGAAATACGTTGTTTGTACCGCGTACCTTTTTGCTACCCTTCTTTTTTTCTCCTCCTCCACTGGATACGGTTCAGACCTTCCCACCACCCTGCGCATAGGCATAAGCGACACCCCTCCGTTCTGCTTTGTCGATGCATCGGGAACCCCACGGGGCCTCTACCCCGACCTCATCAACCACATCGCCAAGTCGGAGAACTGGACCGTCGCCTATGTTTACGGCACCTGGGAGCAGGGCCTGGACCGGCTTGAACACGAGGAGGTCGACCTGGTCTGCACCATCGCCCATTCCCCTGAACGTGCCCGCACCATGGATTTCAACCTGGAGCCGGTCTTTGAAGAGTGGGGGCAGGTTTTCCTGAAAGCCGGGAGCCCCATCGACACCATCTCAGACTTAGGCGACCGACACGTGGCCGTCACCGCCCGGGACATCAGCGGCATCAACTTCCGAAAAACCGTAGAAGGGCTCGGCATAAAATGCACCATCACGGAATACACCTCACCCGACGAAGTGTTTGCCGCGGTCACTTCAGGAGAGGTTGACGCAGGGGTGGCCAGCAAGCTATACGGGCTCCATCGATCAGACACCCCCTCCCTTATAGCCAGCGCCATCCAGTTCTCCCCATTTACCATCAACTTTGCCACCAAAAAGGGTCTCCACGGCGACATCCTGGCCACCATTGATCGTTATCTCATTCAATGGAAGAGAAAGCCGGACTCCCTTTACGACAAGAGCATTACCAACTGGACAGGGCTGACAGCCTATGAAAAAACCGTGGTCCCCCGCTGGCCATTTATGGCGGTGGTGGCCATTGCCATGATATCGGCCATGCTGTTCTACCTGAACAGGGCCCTGAAGCTCACCGTCACGAACCGCACCCGGGAACTGGAATACCAGAAAAAACTGTACAAGGACCTGGTGGAGAGCGCCAACAGCATCATCCTCAGAATGGACAAGTACGGCCGTGTCCTGTTCCTCAACCGCTTCGGCCTGGAGCTCTTCGGGTACACGCGGGAAGAGCTCTACGGACGCAACGTTCTGGGCACCATACTCACCCCGGAAGCGGCCCGGGCCCTGCACATCAACAACCTCGACAATGAGACCTTCGACCTGCTGGAGACCCATGCCCTCATTGAAAATGAAAACACCTGCAAGGACGGACGCACGGTCTATATCCAGTGGAGCAACCGGGCCATTACCGACGACCTGGGCCGCTTTCAGGAGATCCTGAGCATCGGCATCGATATCAGCCAGCGTCGCCAGCTGGAGACCAGCCTTTACCAGGCCCAGAAAATGGAGGCCATCGGCACCCTGGCCGGAGGCATCGCCCACGACTTCAACAACATCCTGACGGTGATCTTCGGCTACACCGAACTGGCCCAGCTTCACCTCAACACCCCGAAAAAGGTCAAAGAGGCCCTGGAGCAGATCACCCAGGGGGGCTTAAGGGCCCAAAGCAAGCATCTGCCAGAATGTTGCTTACCTTCAGCAGGAAAACCGAGCCGGAAAAGCAATCCCTCCAGCCCCTGTTGATCATCAAGGAAACCGTGAAACTCCTGAGGCCGTCCCTGCCCTCCACCATCGGCATCGAAAGCGTCATCCAATCCAAAAGCCTCATTCACGCAGACCCCACCCAGATCCACCAGGTCATCATGAACCTGTGCACCAACGCCTACCATGCCATGGAAACCACCGGGGGCACCCTTCGCGTGTCCCTGACGGATGTTTGTATCGACGCCCCGATATCCGACGCGCCCTATGCCCCGGGGGAATACATCCTCCTTGAGGTCTCTGATACGGGCTGCGGCATCGACCAGGGACACCTTGCGCATATCTTTGACCCGTACTTCACCACCAAAGAAAAGGGAAAGGGAACGGGCCTTGGGCTCTCCGTGGTCCACGCCATCGTCAAAGAGCATCACGGTCACATCAGCGTGCAAAGCCAGCCCGGGGACGGCACCACCTTCAAAATCTACCTCCCCCGCCTGCCCCAGAAAGGCGACCCGGCCCTCTCCTCCCCCGACCAGGCACAGCCAGGTGGCGCCAACGAGACCATCCTTGTGGTGGATGATGAAAAGAAAATCACGGACAGCCTCTCGGACCTTCTCTGCCTGCACGGCTACGCAACACGCACCTTCACCGACGGTGCCCGTGCCCTGGCCTGCTTCAGGGAGGCACCGGACACCATCGACCTGGTCCTTACCGACGTCACCATGCCCGGGATGACCGGCATGGAACTGATCCGTGAAATAACCGCCATCCGCCCGGGACTCCCGGCCCTCCTCTTCTCGGGGTACACCACCCCCCCGGACGACTTCCTGACGGATCTCGGCAACACCGATTACCTGCAGAAACCCATGGACACCGGCACCCTGCTTGAAAAAATCAGGGCGCAGCTGGGCCGTGACACAGCCGTACCCGATGCCGCGCCAGAAGCCCCCTGAGCGACACCACGCCACCTGAAATAAAAAAGCCCCGCCGTCTTTCGACGGCGGGGCTTTTTTGCGACCTACCCCGGAAGGGGGAAAAGGGCTACAGATCGTCAGTGGTGGAGAGATAAATGGAATGCTTTTCGATCTCCTCGGCGTTCATACTGCCGAAGGTCTCTTTGATATACCCCAGGGTTTTGTAGGCCAGCACGGTGAAAATAGGCATCATGGGAACGATGATCAGCACCGGAAAGGACTTGAGGATATTCAGGTTGGCATGAATCAGGAGGAACACAATGGGAATAACGGTCAGAAGCAGGCACCAGAAAAGGCGAAACATGGGAGAGACGTTGGCGTCGTTGTCCAGCCGCTTGGTGGCGATCCCTGCAAGGGAATAGGAGGTCCCGTCAAGGGTGGTGACGGTGAACAGAACCATGGTAACAAGGTAAATCAGGGTCATCAGGCCCGGAAACGGAGTCTGCCCGAAGGCTGCCTTCACAAGCTCTGTGGGCTGCCCGCTGTTGATCAGCCCCACGGCATCAACGGCGCCGGTGTTCTGAAGGTTCATGGTAAAGGTGCCGCACACCCCAAAGATCAGGCAGGTCCCCAGGGTCCCTGCCCCCACAAGGATGAGAATCACGTCACGGAGCCTGTGGCCCTTGGAGATCTTGGTGATGAACACCCCGATACCCGGAGAGTAGGAGATCCAGTTTGCCAGGAAAAAGATGGTCCAGTACTGGGGAAACAAAGAGCTGCCGAAGGGGTCGGTGTTGGTGCTCATGCGGATGTACTTACTCAGCATCACACCGATACCGTTGGTGGTGTTGTTCAAAATAAGGGCCGTGGGGCCGACTATGAACACCAGGCACACAAGCCCTGCACAGATATAGATGGTGGCGTTGCTCAACCGGGCCATGCCCTTTTCAATACCGATGTAGGAGCTCAAGGAGAAGACCACGGAAAGAGCCAGGATCACGCCGATCCCCAAAAACAGGTTGTCGGGAATGCCGGTGAGCTGGCTTAAGTTGGCCGAGATCATGGGAATACCCAGACCCAGGGTCAGGGCCGTGGCCGCCAGGGTCGTAATGATGAACAAAAGGTCGATGAGCTTTTGGGCCCACAGGGGCAAGGCGTCGTTGAACATGCTGTTCACCACACCGCTCAAGCTCATCTTGCGGCTGCGCTTGATATAGAAGACCACGCTGAAGGGAATGGCCACGATCAGGTAGGTAAACCACCCGGCGGCGCCCCAGTGAAACATGTTGTAGGCGGCCGCGTACTCCATGGCCATGGCCTTGTCCACAATGCCGAACTGAGGATCCATGTAATAGTAGATACTCTCGATGAACGCCCAGTACATGGTACTGGCCCCCATGCCGGCAGAAAGGGCCATGGCAAAGAGCTGAAACTTATTGAAGGCGGGCTTGTCGCCCCCTAAGCGGATGTTGCCGTATTTGGACAGGGCAAGGAACAGCAGGACAACCGTCGCGAACACGGTGTACCACAGAAATCCGGTACCCAGGTTCACCACGGTAAAGTTGAGCATGGAGCCCATGGTGCCCTTGACGGAATCCGGGTAAAGGACAGCCAGCACCCCCAGCAGCAGTACACAGGAGAAGCTTACAAGGGTAAGCTTCAGGTCGACTTCAAACTTACTGAATTTCATCTCCGCTCCTTATTCAAACACGTAGCTTGCGATGGACGCCTCTTTGACGGCATCCCAATCCATGTCGACCCCCAGGCCGTTGCCTTCCGGGGCGTGAACATACCCTTCCTTGTCGGTTCGGATGGGGGTGTTGCTCCCCAGTTCAAAGCTTTCGTAAGGGTAGAACTGCTCAAAGTAGTTGCAGTTGTGGTGGGCCAGGGCCACGTGCAGGTTGGCGGCCTGGGTGATGGTGTAGCCCATGCTCTGGATCTCAAGGCGCTTCAGTGGCCTCAGGCAATGGCAAAACACCCCTTCCTCAAAGGCGTGATACCGCCACACACCGTGGCGTCCTGGCGCACATCGGACCAGAAACCGTTGCCGAGAGCGTAGGTCACCTCCTGGAGAGTGAGCAGGCAGTTTCCATGGCTGGAGATCTCAAGATCTGTCTTGTCCACAAGGCGCTGATAGGTCTTGTAATCGTAATCGGAGACCGGGGCCTCGAGCCACTCCCAGTCGTAACGTTCCATGAGCCGGGCCATCTTCATGGCCTCTTCCGGAGAATAGAAGGTGGCCGTATCCAGCATAAAGCGGATCCCGGTGTCCTTGTAGCGTTCCTGCACGGCGTTGACCAGGGCCAGGTCTTTCTTGAAAACACAGTAGCAGTGCAGCTTGATGGCGGTAAAACCGTGCGCGATGCACTCGTCGATGTAGGGCATGTACTCTTCAACGGTGTCGAACATGGGGGTGGAGGCGTAGGAGAGCATCTTGGTCCGCGCCCCACCCAGGAGCATGTAGAGCGGCATACCGGCTTTTTTGCCCTTAATGTCCCAGGCCGCGATGTCGATGGGGGACTTGGCGGGCAGGCCGCCCCAGGTACAACGGGACATAAGCCAGGAGTAAAGCTCCTCGGTCATCAGGGGGTTCTTGCCGATAAGCCCGGGGACAACCGTCCGCATAGCCTCGATGATGCACCGGTCAAAATCGTTTTCAGTGTAACTGATGGTGGCCCCAACGCCCTCGATACCGTCTTCAGTGACAAGGCGCACAATGTTATTGGTGTAAAGCAGGGGCTCCTGATGGGTTGCCCGTCGGATAAGGGAGATATTCACGGTCTGCGACGGCATATAACTCCACTCGATTGATTCTGCAATTGTTCATCATCCACTCCTTTTCGCGTTATATGACAGCAAGGTGTCAGCGTTCGTAATGGGCCCGTTCGAATAAAACGCCGTTGTCTGTTCCGGGCCCGTGATATTTAAAGAGCGCTGCCGTTTTCGATCATGCGGCGGCGCAACTCGTCGGTATCCACGTCCTTGTATCCGGTACCGGCCTCAAGGCGAAGCGCTGTGGCAACAGCTGCTGCGTGGCCGTATTCAAAGCACTGGGCGGTCACCCGGGCAGAGGCCAGGGCTTCATGCTCCGCGCTCAAACTGCGTCCGGCAACAATGACGTTGTCCAGCTCCGGGTGCACCAGGGTCCCATAGGGCACCTCGTAATAATCATCGATAAGCCAGTGCAGCTTGGAGACCTCCCCGGCATGAAGCTCAATGGGCCAGGAGGAACGGACAATGCCGTCGGCGGCTTTGGTGCACTGTGCCACATGAGCATTGGTCAGGGTCACCGCGCCCTTGATGCTGCGGGTCTGGCGCACCCCCACCTCCGGGGGCACATCCATGAGCTCCGAATCTTCAAACCCGCTGACATTGTCCTTGAAAAACCGATGGTATTCGCGGACAGCCCGACGGCCTGAAATCTCCGCATGGGTTCGGTCTCCGGGGTTGATAACATTAAGCATCTCCCCCCCCTGACCGGCGAGCTGGGTGCAGTTCATCAAAAACACGGACCGCGTGGGGGTGGGAAAGACCCAGATGTGATTTCGCGGGGTATCGTAGGTTCCCTTTTCAAAAGCCTCGGTGAGCTTGCGGGTCAGGCCCTCGGGGCAAATGGTGTTCCTGCCGAAGCAGTCGTAATACCCCGCCTCCTCCACATGGGAGAGACGAAACATCATGGTGGGGTTCTGGATGGCACCGTTGTCCCCGAAGGTATAGGCGCAACCGGCCTTGGTCATGACGGCCGCATCGCCCGTGCAATCGATAAAGGCCCCGGCCTTGACGTGGGTTCTCCCTGCGCTGGATTCCAGCTGCACGGAGGTCAGCCGGTCCCCCTTTCGGGTCACCGCAGTCACCAGGGTATGATAAAGACACCGGACCCCGGCCTCCTCCAAGAGGTCATCGGCCACTTCGCGCCAGACAAAGGGATCGAAGGTCACCACATGGGTGCTCCCGTAGATCTGGGGTTCGGTAACCCCTCCCCGCTCGGCAAGGCGGGTTTTGAATTCACCGGCAAACCCGAAGACAAGCTGCTTTGGCTCCTTGGCCTCGATCTCCCCCTGGGCCTGGTACAGGCCACAGATGGTTCCGGAAAGCCCTGCCACCGCAGCGCCCCCGCAAAATCCATTCTTCTCCACCAGCACAGTGGAAAGCCCCTGCCGCGCACAAACCGTTGCTGCAGCGACACCGGCAGGGCCGCCGCCGCACACAACGACATCCGCCTCCAGAAGAAGGGGCGCCTCCTCATCGGTTAACGCCGTCTCTTTCCAGAAATCCATAAATGATGTATCAGTGGTATATTTCATAACCTTCTTATTTTATATTTCTTCATCATTAATTTAAAATTAATCACCGACCGACACACCATCTTGTATATCAATTATGAAACTCTGGCAATACCCACCGCGAAATTTAATCCAAAAGCCCTCTGATCAAACACTTTAAAATAGCATTTTCCCCACAAGATATATTACCGCCAAACTATAACAACTATCTGAAATAAAAGAGTACAGATAAGAATACCCCCGAGATATTCCCAAAATAGCGCCACAGAGGACCCATCTAAGACACAACCATCGTGAAAAGCCCCTCAGGCGCCCTATCATAGCCATCACAAAGAACTGATGTGTCAGTAGGTACGTTTCCTCCAGAGAGATTTAAAGTGCATTGATTATTTCATGGCATAGATCCCCGGCAGCTGGTATAAACAAAGAAATGCTTTCTGATATATTAATACACAAGACAGACCGAAGTGCAGGACAGAACCAGACAGAAGAGATAAAAATAAAGATAATAGATCTGGATATATACCCGTAAGCATCGCCCAAGCAAAGAAACAGAATTTACCGGCGAATCAGACCTGTGATATACCAGTTAAATTTCACTCTTGCATACCAGCTACCCAACAACCCCGCGACCGCCAAATCGGTTAAACCCATTTGTCACCGCTGAAATACGAGGTCACCATGACAAAAACCCTTTCAGAAACAGCCCGCCTTGAAATCGAACGGATGCTTGTGTTCGGTGAAATCAACGTCTCCACCCTCTATTCGGAAAACAAGCTGGCCACCCTTTTGAACCTGGGGCGCACCCCGGTACGGGAAGCCCTGCAAAAGCTTGAGCATGAAAACATGCTGCGAATCCACCCACGAAAAGGGATCGAGTTCCTAAGCATCACCCCAGAACAGCAAGTGCAACTCCTGGAGGTTCGCAAACAGATCGAACCCATCTGCCTGCGATACGCCATCTTGCGCGGCACGGCCGCCCAGAAAAAAGAGATGCTTCACCTTGGGGAGCAGATGGTGGCCTGCGCCGAACAACATGATGAAGAGGGCATGCTCAAATGCCTCCAGGACATCCACACCATCATCACAGACGCCACCGGGAACCCCTACTTCCACAACACCATCGAGCAGGTTCAGAGCCTTTCGCGCCGGTTCTGGTTTGCCAACAAAATTGAAACAGACAACATGAAGGGCAGCCTGATCCACCGGGACATCATGAAAGCCATTGCCTTTGGGAACGAAAAGGAAGCCTTGAAAAACTCCGAACTCCTCATGGAACACCTGACAGAGTCCGCCTACCGAAAGATTCAATAAGGCCTCGCCCCCTTGCGTGCCGATGGCAAAGCACAAAACCATTGACATATAATTAGCGACCTAACTATAATCATCCCATGTTCAACCTACGTGACTTCCCAAACGACCATATCTTTTCCCGCATGGAGCGGGACTACCCCCAACTGGCCCCGGACGCTGTCTCAGCGTTTCTGCGCCTCCTCGTTGCGGGCAGCGACTTTCTCGGACGCCTGGACGCCCTCCTTTCCGGTCATGGCATCATGCACGGCAGATGGCTTGTCCTGATCCAGCTGCGACGCCGGAAAAGCCCCCGGGCATTGCCTTCTGAGCTGGCCCAGGAGCAAGGCGTAACCCGCGCCACCATGTCCGGCCTCCTCCGACAACTTGAACGGGACGGGCTCATCCGCCGACAGGAAGACCCCGCCGACGGACGCAAAGCCGCCGTGATCCTCACGGACAAGGGAGAGGCCCTCCTGGACCGCATCATGCCCGAGTACTACACCCTGGTAAATGAGCTCATGGCACCGCTGACGAACCCCGAGCAAAAAGCCCTTGCAGGCATGCTGGACAAGCTGCTGATGCGACCGGCAGCCCCGGTCACCTGAAGCACGCCGCGAGCGGTATCGCGCTACGCAAACCATTGCATCAGAAGCCCATGCGTTCAGGGCAGCATGGTCAGCCAGCATTTTTTTGCCCCAATAATTAGGACCCTAATCATATTATTGTACATAACACTCACAGAATCGCCGCAGGTGTTTCTGAATACCCCAACCGATGTGGGGACGTTTTCGTCTCTACACCCGAACTACAGGAGACCCACCATGATAAAACAGGTTCCCTTAGGCAAGACATCCATCCGCGTATCCCGCATGGGACTCGGCTGCATGGGTATGTCCGAATTTTACGGACCATCCGATGACGCCAACTCCCTTACCGTGCTGGAACGCGCCCTTGAACTCGGCGTTAATTTTTACGACACAGCCGACATGTACGGCCACGGCCATAACGAAAAACTCATCGGTCGGTTTATCAAGGGCAAACGGGACCGCATTGTCCTTGCCACCAAATTCGGCATCGTCCGCAAGAAAAAAGGCGCCTATGAACGAACCATCGACAACAGCCCCGCGTACCTGAGAAAGGCCTGCGAGGCATCCCTTAAGCGCCTGGAGGTCGACCACATCGACCTGTATTACGCCCACAGGCTCAACCCGGAGCAGGACTTGGATGCCATGATGGGGGAACTCTCCCGACTGGTGGAGGAAGGAAAAATACGTGCCGTGGGCTTAAGCGAGGTCTCGGCCGAACAGTTGCAACGGGCCCACTCCATCCACCCGGTGGCGGCGGTGCAGAGCGAATACTCCCTGTGGACACGGGACATCGAAGCAAACGGCCTTGTTGCCGCCTGCCGGGAACTCGGGGTGGGTTTTGTGCCGTACAGTCCTCTGGGACGCGGGTTCCTCACCGGGACCATCACGGACACCAAAGAAATGGACAGCGCCGATTTCCGTCGCATGTCCCCGCGCTTTGAAGGCAAAAACCTGGACCGCAACCTTGCCCTGGTGGCCTCAGTACAGGAGCTTGCCCAAAAGAAACAGTGCACCCCGGCCCAGATCGCCCTGGCCTGGGTCATGGCCCAGGGCAAGGACATTGTCCCCATCCCTGGCACCCGCAGGACCCGCTATCTGGAGGACAACGCGGGCGCCCTTCAGGTCACCCTGGAAGCCTCGGACCTCACCTTTCTCGACAACGTTTTCACATCAGATGCCGTTGCCGGAGAGCGATACCCCCAGGAAGGAATGAAGGGCCTCTCCGCCTGAGTTCTTTCCTTTTCAACGAAACGCACACTCTCCATACACGAAAGGCCGCTGCAAACCGCAACGGCCTTTCGTGCATAAATCGAATCCGGAACCTTTTAAAGCGTATGGAGAATGTCGAAGAGCTCCCAACATGGGAGGCGCCCCAAAAAAAAGCCTCGCATCAAACGTTTGGGAACAATGAAACGAGCATCTCCTGCAGAAACGGTTGGCGGGTTTCAAGGTGCCCCCACCTTGCCGCCGGAGGCTGCCAGGTTAAAGACGCCTCCGGCGGCCCTGCCGGGGACCAAACTTTTGCCTTCTCTATAAAAACGGGTTTGACAAACAGGTTTTGCTCAATTTTCCAGAAACCTTCGCGAATGTCCTCACCCTGAGGAACGAAGGGAGAGGGCATTCGCAACCTGGGGTCCAGGGGATCATCCCCTGGCCGCCGGAGGCAGGCTTTTGTATGGTTTCTTTGGTAGCCCCTAAGCCAGAGCCTTGGAGACAATCTCAAAGACACCGTTGGCAAGGTTTTCGGTGCCCTTGATGCGCTCCAGCCTGGCCTTCATGAGGCCCTGGCGTTTTTCATCGTAGCGTTTCCAGCGGTTGAAGCCGGAGGCCATGCGAGCGGCGATGCTGGGGTTGATGGTATTGAGGGCAATGACCGCATCGGCCAGCAGGTCGTATCCTTTGCCGTCCAGTCTGTGGAAATGCCAGGGGTTGGCCTGGCAAAAAGCGCCGATGAGGGCGCGCACCTTGTTGGGATTTTTGATGTCGAAATCGGGATGTTCCATGAGGGTGGCCACCCGCTCCAGGGTCCCGGGGCGGTTGGAGAGGGACTGAGCGGTGAACCACTTGTCCAGGACCAGGGTATCCCCTTTCCACGCCCCGTAGAACCGGTCCATGGCCTCATCGCTCTCCGGGGCATCCATGCCTGCCAGAACCGTAAGGGCTGCCAGCTCGTCGGTCATGTTGGCGGCCGAAGCAAAGGCGTCCATGACAAAGGCCGGGGACTCCACCCTGGAGAGATAAGAGAGGCAAAGGCCCTTGAGGCGGCGCTTGGCCATGGACTGGGTGTCCGGGCGATAGGGGCCGTCCTCTTTGCACGCCTCGTACACGGACCGCCAGCTCTCCTTGAGGGCCACGGCCAGGGTGTCTGCCACGAACTCACGGGCTGCGTGGATCCCGTCCACATCGATCTCGGCCATGCGGTCCCCCAGCTCGGTCTCCGACGGCAGGGTCAGGGCCTGGGCGATGAGGGCCTTGTCCAGGGTTGTATGCGTGAGGGTCTTTTGAACCGCTGCCACCAGGTCGGTGCTCAGGGCCAGAGGCTCTCCTTTTTTGAGTTCTTCCACCATGCCCAGGATGGTGTTGGCATAGAGCTGCTGGGCAGCGTCCCACCTGTTGAAGGAGTCCTGATCGTGGGCCATGAGAAAGATCAACTCGGCCTCGGTCAAATCCGTCACTTGATTGACGGGGGCGGAAAACCCCCTGAACAGGGAAGGAACAGGCTCTTTCTCCACCCCGGTAAAAGTGAAGGATTCCAACTCCGAGGAGAGGCTCAGAACGCGCTCCAGGGGACCGGGAGAGGCCTCCCCTTCAAGGGTGAGGGGTATGGGTGCCCCGTCACTACCCAGAAGCCCCATCCTCACAGGAATCTGCATGGCCTTCTTGTTGACCTGACCCGGGGTATCGGGCACCTTCTGGGAGAAGGTGAGAGTGTAACGGGAGGTCTCCGCGTCAAAGGCGCGGGTAACGGTAACGGTTGGTGTGCCTGCCTGGCTGTACCAGAGACGGAACCGGGTAAGGTCAACCCCGGAGGCGTCCTCCATGGCCGCGACAAAATCCTCGCATGCCACGGCGCTGCCGTCGTGACGGGCCACGTAAAGGTCCATGCCCTTGCGAAAGCCCTCGGGGCCAAGGAAGGTATGGATCATGCGGATCACCTCGGCCCCTTTGTTGTACACGGTGGCCGTGTAGAAGTTGTTCATCTCAATGTAAGACTCGGGCCGGATGGGATGAGCCATGGGCCCTGCGTCTTCAGGGAACTGGGAGGCCCGTAAGCCCCGGACGTCTGCGATGCGCTTCACCGCCCGGGAGCCCATGTCCGAGGAGAACTCCTGGTCACGGAAGACAGTGAGCCCCTCTTTGAGGGAGAGCTGGAACCAGTTGCACAGGGTCACCCGGTTGCCTGTCCAATTGTGGAAGTACTCGTGGCCGATGACCCCTTCGATGCCCTGGAAATCCGTGTCCGTTGCCGTCTCGGGCTTTGCCAGCACGTACTTGGAGTTGAAGACGTTGAGCCCCTTGTTCTCCATGGCCCCGGCGTTGAAGCTGTGGGTGGCCACCACCATGTAAATGTCCAGATCGTATTCCAGGCCAAAGGTCTGTTCGTCCCAGGCCATGGACTTTTTCAGGGACTCTATGGCATGCCCGCACTTGTCGGCATCCTGATGGTCCACATAGAACTTCAGGGCCACCTCGCGCCCGGAGGCGGTGGTAAAAGTATCTTCCCGACAGGCCAGATCCCCGGCTACCATGGCGAACAGGTAGCTCGGCTTTTTGTGGGGATCCTCCCAGGTTGCAAAATGGCGGCCGCCGGAAAGCTCCCCTTCGTCCACCAGGTTCCCGTTGGCCAGGAGCACCGGATATTTCTCCTTATCGGCAGACACCCTGCAGCGGTAGCTGCTCATCACGTCCGGGCGGTCCGGAAAAAAGGTGATGCGGCGAAAGCCCTCGGCCTCGCACTGGGTCAGGAAGGTGCCGTCGGCAAGGTAAAGCCCCTCAAGGGAGGTGTTGGTCTCGGGATGAATCTTCACCTTTGTTGTAAGGCAAAAAACATCGGGGGGCGCCTGCAGGGTGAGGACCTCCCCTTCAAGGGTGTACTCGCCGTCGGTCAGAGTACGGCCATCCAGCTCGATGGAGAGCAACTCAAGCTCCCTGCCGTCCAGGAGAAAAGAGGCGCCGTCGGCTGCTTCGGAGCTTTTCTTGACGCCCAGGCTGGCGGTCACAAAGGTTTCGGTCTCGAATATATCTGCATGGAGCTCAACGGTCTCCACATGAAAATCAGGGCGCTTGTAGTCCTTGAGGTGGGTTTCGACAGGTTCGGTCATGGGGGTTCCCTTTCGATGGGCAATGAATCATCAACAGATGGGCCTTTCAGCCTTCAATGATCCAAAGATAAGGAGAGTCGGTTAAAAATTCAAGGTTCAGAGAAAAAAACCAACGCATGCCTCCGGCGGCCAGGTGGGGGCACCTGAGAACCCTATCCCGGATATTTCATGAGAAAACAACCAGTCAAAAAGAAAACATCATTTCGTGAAATATCCGGGCTATGGCGAATGCATGACGGCAGACATCATGCACACGTTTTCGGGGCACTCGCGCGGGGTGTGATATGCGGCAACCGTTTTTTCCGGAGAGGCCCATTTCATTTTTCTGGAAGCACGTTCTGTATCAACGCTGGGGTTGGCGCGTATCTAGAGGTCGCAGGGGGTCGACAAGCACGGTGCGCAAGCGCACCCTGCTCTATTTGAACAAACTCCTTGCTTTCGAATCCGGTTTCACGCCAAAGCACCCTTGCCATCCATTTTCGAGACGATGGATGCCATCAATGGCTCAGCCTTGCCTGCATAGAACGATATGTCGTGGGGTGATTTTCTCAGGTAGGGGGAGGGTCAGGAGTGGAGGAAAATTTCCTCAAAACGTCCCCAGGCAGAGCCTGGGGACGAGAGCATATCCGGGTCAGGGCTAAACGACATCGCAACAAGACCTCATCGGGCCTTCCACGGGCGCAGCCCGTCAGCGAATGCGATCGGCCTGAGGAACGAAGGCCGGGAGCATTCGCAATCCTGGGGTCCAGGGGTGACGAAGCCACTTAGGCTAAAAATCCCCTGGCCGCCGGAGGCTGGATTTCCCAGCCCTTCTACTTTTTGGCGTTCTTTAAAGACGCCCGGATGAACTCCACGAAGAGGGGGTGGGGTTCCATGGGGCGGGACTTGAACTCGGGGTGGAACTGGCAGCCCACAAACCAGGGGTGGTCGGGGACTTCCACAATCTCCACAAGCTCGCCGTTGGGTGAGGTCCCGGAGAGAATGAGTCCCTTGTCGGTGAGGGCCTTTTTGAATTCGTTGTTGAACTCGTAGCGGTGGCGATGGCGCTCGGAGATGGCCTCAGTGCCGTAGGCGTCCCGGGCGTGGGTGCCTTCCGCAAGGGTGCAGGGGTAGGCGCCCAGGCGCAGGGTACCGCCCTTTTCGGAGTTCACGTCCCTTTTCTCCATCTCGCCGGTGCGCTCGTTGATCCACTCGGTCATCAGATAGATGACGGGATGGCCGGTCTTGGCGTCGAACTCGGCGCTGTTGGCATCATCCATGCCGGCCACGTGACGGGCGTATTCAATGACGGCGATCTGCATGCCGAGGCAGATACCGAAGTACGGCACCTTGTTCTCTCGGGCGTAGCGCGCGGCCGCCACCTTGCCCTCGGTGCCCCGGGACCCGAAGCCGCCGGGAATCAGGATGCCGTCGGCATGGGCGAGGAGGCTTGCAGCGTTGGCGTCATCCACGGTCTCGGAGTCGACGAAATCGAGATCCACCCCGCAGTTATTGGGAACCCCGGCATGGTAGAGGGCCTCGTTGAGACTCTTATACGACTCGGTGAGGTCCACGTACTTGCCCACGATGGCGATGGTGACGCGTTTTTTGGGGTTCTTGAAGCGGTGGGCGAACTCCTCCCAGTTCTCCAGGCGGGGGGCCCGGGTCCAGATCTGGAGGTATTTGATGATCTTCTCGTCCAGCCCCTCTTCGTGGTAGACCTGGGGCAATTCGTAGATACAGTCCACGTCCCGGGCGGTGATGACCGCGTCGTCGTCCACGTTGCAGAACAGGGAGATCTTCTTCTTAAGTTCTTTGGGAATCTCGCGGTCGGAGCGGCAGATGAGGATGTTGGGCTGGATACCGATGCTCCGGAGCTCCTTGACGTTCTGCTGGGTGGGCTTCGTCTTGAGCTCGCCTGCGGCGGCGATGTAGGGCACCAGGGTGAGGTGAACGTACAGGACGTTCTCTTTGCCGAGGTCGGCACGCAGCTGGCGGATCGCCTCCAGGAAGGGAAGGCTCTCGATATCGCCGATGGTGCCACCGATCTCAATGAGGGCCACGTCCACGTCGTCCCCCACCATAAGGATGCTGCGCTTGATCTCATCGGTGATGTGGGGAATCACCTGCACGGTGCCGCCCAGGTACTCCCCGCGACGCTCCTTGGTGATGACGGAGTTGTAGATCTTGCCGGTGGTGAAGTTGTTGTTCCGGCCCATGCGGGCCGTGGTGAAGCGCTCGTAGTGGCCGAGGTCGAGGTCGGTCTCGGCGCCGTCGTCGGTGACGAACACCTCACCGTGCTGAAAGGGGCTCATGGTACCCGGGTCAACGTTGATGTACGGGTCCAGTTTCTGGATCGTGACCTTCAGGCCACGTGCTTCGAGAAGTGCTCCGATCACTGCGGAGGCGAGCCCCTTGCCCAGTGATGAAACAACCCCGCCGGTCACAAAAATATACTTGGTGTTATGCCCCATGAAGTTACCTCTAAAAATCGCACGAGATGCGTTGGATATGGATTATACGAACAGAAACCCGGCCTGCCTCACCGACAGGCCCGGAACATCGTGTGTACCGCATGACCGGATGCATCAAAAAAAAAGATAAGCCACCGGCGGATCACCATCACCTGCTTATCTTTTATCACAACGGAAAAAGGGTCCGCCATGGATACCACCCGGTTTGTTTTGTTGCACCGGATAGTATCCAATCACCTGTCGGAACGCAAGGTTTGAAAGCCCAAGCCCGTGATTTCCCGTATGATTTTCAGGATAACTCCAAAAACTGCACCAAACTTCAGTTTAAACCAACCCCCCTGCCCTTTCTGTCACCTCGCTGACGCATCACGTCCCCTAAAATGCCAGGGGATCGTTGGAGAGGATCCGATCCAGCTCCTCCATCCGACGCTGTTTCTCCGAGGCCTCGGGGGCGGCGGGCGCCTCCTGGGACGGAGCGTCTTTTTTCTCTGCGTAGCGTGCCGGATCAAAGAGCTTGGCGTCCAGGGGTTTTGCCGCCGTCACCTTTTCGATGTGAATCTCCCGAAACAACCTGCCGTCGGCATAGAACTCAATACGCGCAGGGTACATGGATTTTCCCTGCTTGAACCATCCGTGGTACCAGATCTCCACCTGCTGGGCGCTCTTTTTGTCAAAAAGGATCCAGCGCATGGGCAGAAAACTCTCCTTGTCCACCCAGAACTGGGGCCGGACAGAGGTGTCTGTGGACTTGGCCCCCATCACCCAGGCGATGCGCCCGGCGTGGCGGTTCAGGGAGGTGACGGAAAGGTCCACCCCGGCCTCGGTGAGGCGCGCTGCCATGAGGGAATCACGGCGAAACTGCAAGGGGTCCCGGTAGCGATCCGCGGCCCGCTCCACACCTTTGGGATCCAGCCCGCCGTCCACCACGCGGAACCAGGTGTCAAAGGTGGAGTACTGCTCCACCCTCTTCTCCCCTGCGGTCACCACGGAGTGAAAGCGGTCGGGCTTGGAGAGGGTCACCACCTCATTAAAGACCAGGTTTTCCTCATCGGGGGTTTCGCTCTGGGCTCGCCTGAAAAAGAGCTCTTTCTGCTGCAGGGTCGCCGTCACCGGCCTGCCCAGCTTTTTCACCATCTGGCGGGTGATCTGTGAAGAAGAGAGAAGGTAGGCCTCGGCCGAACCGGCAAAGGCCAGGAAAAGAAGAAGGAAGAGAGAGAGGACTCGCCTGCGTGTTACTTGGGTCATCACGGCACCTTTGTAAAAAAAGCCCTGCGCCCTTGTCACAGGTCCGCAGGGCTCGGTATGTCGCTTAAGATCAGGCGGTTTCCTACCCGAAGATACGTCCGTTGTAGCGGGCTGCGGCACCCAGCTCTTCCTCGATGCGGATCAGCTGGTTGTACTTGGCGACGCGGTCGCTTCGGGAGATGGAGCCGGTCTTGATCTGCCCGGCGTTGACGGCCACGGCAAGGTCGGCGATGAAGGTATCGGCGGTCTCACCGGAACGGTGGGAGATCACCGTGGTGAACCCGGCCTGGGCAGCCATTTCGATGGCATCCAGGGTCTCGGAGACGGTACCGATCTGGTTCAGCTTGATGAGGATGGAGTTGGCGGCGGAGTCGATGATGCCCTTCTCCAGGATGGCGGGGTTGGTGACGAAGACGTCGTCGCCCACGAGCTGAACGCGGTCTCCCAGGAGCTCGGTCATGCGGATCCAGCCTTCCCAGTCGCCCTCGGCCAGGCCGTCCTCGATGGAAACCACGGGGTAGTTCTCGATGAGGGAGGCGTAGTAATCGATCATCTCATCGGCGGTGAGGCTGCGGCCTTCGCTCTGGAGCTGGTACTTGCCGTCTTCGAAGAACTCGCTGGCGGCGGCGTCCAGGGCCAGGGCGATGTCATCGCCGGGCACGTAGCCTGCCATCTCAATGGCCTTCATGATGAGCTGAATGGCCTCTTCGTTGGAACCGAGGTCCGGGGCAAAGCCCCCTTCGTCGCCCACACCGGTGGTGAGGCCCTTGTCCTTGAGGAGTTTTTTCAGGTTGTGGAAGGTCTCGGCGCCCATGCGAACGGCCTCGGCAACGGTGGGGGCGCTCACGGGGATGATCATGAACTCCTGGATGTCGAGGTTGTTGGTGGCGTGGGAGCCGCCGTTGATGATGTTCATCATGGGAACGGGCATGTTGCGGGCATTGACCCCGCCCAGGTACTTGTACAGGGGCAGGCTAAAGGCGTTGGCCGCAGCGCGGGCTGCAGCCATGGAGACGCCGAGCATGGCGTTGGCACCCAGGGCCGACTTGTTATCGGTGCCGTCGATCTCGATCATGTGGTGGTCAAGGCCGGCCTGGTCGGCGGCGTCCATGCCCATCACCTCGGGGGCGATCTTCTCCATGATGTTGGCAACGGCCTGGGTAACCCCTTTGCCGAGGTACCGGCCTTTGTCCCCGTCCCTCAGTTCCAGGGCTTCACGGGTGCCGGTGGACGCACCGGACGGAACGGCCGCACGCCCCGTGGCGCCGCAAGCCAGGGTTACATCCACTTCCACGGTGGGGTTGCCACGTGAATCCAGAATCTCTCGTGCCTTCACATCAACTATAGCGGTCATCTTCTCCTCCAGAAATGGCCCCATCCTTCGCCTGGAAGGGGCTGAGAAACCTCGGGCACACCCGGTGACGGGCCGGCCGATGTATTAAAATAAATCCAACGTTTGCACGAGCCTCAGGAACATCTACAGCAAGGCAAGTCCATGGTCCCCAACGCAGCAAACCGGGCAGGATCGCACCCCACCCGTACCGGCGTACAAGGAACCGACGTTGTTACAAGTGCATCTTTGCGTGCGGGTAATAATCTCCCGGCGGGACGTATTCATGATGGCTCCGCGTGGGCTCAAAAGAGGCCTTATGGGACCAAAAGTAACCTACAACTCCCCTTACGCTCTGTCAAGTCGCCGCGTCCTGTGCCATGGCACGGAGAAGCTCAAGGACCAACTCCGCGGTGATGCCCCACAGGGTACCGTGGGGGGTATCCCAGAGGTAGACTTCCCGGGTCAGGCCGCCCCAGGGTTTATGGTAGCGCTTGGGCAACCCCAGGGCCTCGGAGGGAAGCAGGGTTACCCGCCCTTTTTTCGGGTGATCGTAGTGGGGTTCCACCATAAGGCGCACGTGGTGAACCAGGGGCTCTGTCCCCCTGAAAAAAGAGAGAGGCAGGGTAAACCAGTCCGCCACCTCGTCTTCATTGACGGTCATGGCCTCAAGGACTCCGTCCTCCAGCACCCCCACGAAGCAGGAGACCGTTACCCCCACCGAGGTGATGAGGGTGTCCAGCTCTCCGATGACCGTCACCTTTTCCGGGGGGATGCCCATCTCCTCGGTGCACTCCCGAAGGGCAGTGGCCTTGAGGTCCGCGTCCTTGCCCGGATCGAATCCCCCACCGGGAAAAGAGATCTCTCCGCCCTGGCGGATTCCCTTGGTACGCGTCTGGAAGAGAAGGTGAAGCTCCCCGTCCACCTTCACCACCGGGGCCAGAACCGACGAATGAATGAACCGGTCCCACCCCAACACCCCGGGGCGACCGGAAAAGGCCTGTTTCAATTGCTCGACGTCATCCATACTCTTTTTCATCTCCATGCCTCGCAAGATATCATAAAAGCATTGTATCATGTCTCATTTGCCTTTTGTTGCCTACGTCCTCGGCCTTTGGTCTGTCAACACAAAACCCTCGGGCCACATGGCGGCAAATGCTTCCCCGTTCCTCATCCCCTCCCTTTTTTCCCATTGCCATCTGAGGCAACACTGTGTATTTTTTATCAGGCCAATCCAGTAAAAAAGACCGCCCACTCCTTGACTGCCAAGGCTTTCCGGTGTCATGCACGGCCGTTTTGCGCCCTCAGCGCAAAGGGACCCCTCACGCGCCGTCACAGTCGGCAACTTTTTTACGGATTTACGGGACATGACCGCCGGCAGGAGACATATGGACGTTCAAGAGCAAGCCCTGATTCTCGTGGTGGACGACGACCACCTCTTTTTCGAAAGCATGCAAAGCCTCATCACCCGCATGGGGCACCGAGCCATTGAGGCGGGGAGTCTGGCCGACGCCCATGCCTGCCTGGAGACAGAGTCCGTGGACATCGTTCTTCTGGACCTGTTTCTTCCCGACGGCCTGGGCATCGACCACATCGAAGGATTCCGACAGAGCGCATCACGCCCCGAGCTTATCATGGTCACCGGCAAAGGGGACCCGGACTCCGCCGGGCAGGCCATTAAAAAAGGGGCCCTGGACTACCTGGTAAAACCCTCGTCCGTGAAGGCCACCCGCCTGGCCATCACCCGGGCCCTGACCCACCGCAAGACCATCCGCGACTATCAAAGACCCCAGCTCAGCCTGGACGCCGTCATCGGACAGAGCGCTCCCATCCGCCGATGTTTCGACATGGTGGCCCGTGCCGCCGGATGCCACTCCGGGGTACTCATCACCGGGGAGACCGGTACGGGCAAGGAACTCTTTGCCCGCACCATCCACGACAACAGCCCGAGAAAGGGCAACCGGTTTGTCACCGTGGACTGCGCGGCCCTTACCGAGACCCTGGTGGAGAGCACCCTCTTCGGCCACAGCAAGGGCGCCTTTACCAGCGCGGACCAGGACCGCACCGGCCTGGTCAAGGCCGCCCACAAAGGCACTCTTTTCCTTGATGAGATCGGGGAGATGCCACTGCCCCTGCAAAAGAGCTTTCTTCGGGTGCTCCAGGAGAAACGGTTCCGGCCCGTGGGCAGCGCAACGGAGGAAGAGAGCGATTTCCGCCTCATCGCCGCCACCAACAGGGACCTTGGCCGCATGGTGGAGGAGGGACGCTTCAGGCGGGACCTTCTCTTTCGGCTGCGTGCTTTTACCCTGGACCTGCCCCCTTTGCGCAGGCGCAAAGAGGACCTCATGCCCCTGGCGGCTCACCACGCGGCCGGCCTCGCCGCGCGCTACGCTGTCGGAGAAAAACAGTTCGAGCCCGGTTTCTTCGACCCGCTCATGCGATGCCCGTGGCCGGGCAACATCCGGGAGCTCTTCAACGTCATCGAACACGCCTTTTTTGCCGCCGGTGAGTGCCCCACCATCCGCATCATGGACCTGCCCCAGGAGATCCGCATCGAGCTGGCCCGACTTGCCGTGGCCAGGGAATCCAATGCCCCGGATGAAAAAGCCCCCGACGCCGGGCTCAGCCACTTCTTCGCCGAAGACGAACCCTCCATGAAAGAAGCCAAAACACGCCTGGAGCAACGCTACCTCAACGAGCTGGTCCGCTACGCCGAAGGAGATGTTCGCCGCATGCTCGACATCTCGGGCCTGTCGCGTTCCCACCTCTACGCCCTGCTCAAACGCTTTGACCTGACACCTCACCTGAAAAAACAATAAAAAAACCCCCGCATCCAAAGGGATACGGGGGTTTTCATGTTTTACAAAATCATCTGTGCACCGAAGGCGTCGGCCTATCCGGCAAAGTAGTGATCCACCTGCTCGGCGGCCAGCCCCACGTAACGGGCGGGGGTCAGGGCCTTCAGGCGGTCCTTGGCTTCTGCCGGAACCTTTTCCAGGGAATCAATGAAGGCTGCCAGCTCGGCCTCGGTGATGCGCACGCCCCGGGTGAGGGCCTTGAGTTTTTCGTAAGGGTTCTCTTCGCCGTAGACCCGCATGACGGTCTGGATGGGCTCGGCCAGGAGCTCCTGGTTGGCGTCGAGATCGGCCAGAAGGGCTGCTTCGTTCAGCTCCATCTTGCCCAGCCCCTTGATGGTGTTCTTCATGCCGATGATCACGTACCCGAAAAGGGCCCCCATGTTGCGGAGAACCGTGCTGTCGGTGAGATCCCTCTGGAATCTGGAATTGAGGAGCTTGACCGCCAGGTGGTCCATCATGGAGATGGCGACCCCCAGGTTGCCTTCGCTGTTCTCAAAATCGATGGGGTTGACCTTGTGGGGCATGGTGGAGGAGCCCACTTCACCGGCCACGGTCTTCTGCTTGAAGTAGCCCAAAGAGACGTAACCCCACATATCGCGGTCCAGGTCGATGATGATGGAGGCGGCCCGCACCATGGAGTGAAGGGCCTCTGCGATGTAGCTGTTGGGGTTGATCTGGGTGGTGTAGTACAAGGGGCTGATGTGGAGGTAATCCCTGACGAAGCGCTCCCCTGCCGCGATCCAGTCCACCTCGGGGAAAGCCGCGGTGTGGGCGTTGTAACCGCCCGTGGCGCCATTCATCTTGGCTCCGATGTCCACGGAGGCGAGGTTGTCCATCTCCCGGCGGATGCGCCAGGCAAAGTTCACCAGCTCCTTGCCCACGGTGGTGGGGGTGGCGGGCTGTCCGTGGGTGCGGGACATCATGGGCTTGTCGCGCCATGTTTTGGCCATGGTCTCCACGTCGGAAAGGAGGTCTTTCATCACGGAAAGAACCTCTTCGCGCCCCTTTTCGATCATCAGGGCGTAGGCGGTGTTGTTGATGTCGTCGGAGGTACAGGCAAAATGGGTCCACTCACGGATATCGGCCAGGCCCTTTTCGTCGAGCTTCTCTTTGATGTAATACTCAACGGCCTTCACGTCATGGTTGGTGGTGCGCTCGATCTCCTTGACGCGCAGGGCACCCTCCTCATTAAAGGAGTCGGTGATCTCGCGAACCGCTGTCTTCCACTCCCCATCGGGGGAAGCGAATTTCAGGTCATCGATGATAAATTCCAGCCACCTGGCCTCCACCAGCACGCGATGACGAATCAGTCCGTACTCCGAAAAGATGTCCCGGAGCGATTCGGTGAGTCTTTTGTACCTGCCGTCAAGAACGGTCAATGCCTTCACTTGATCCATGGTGCGTTGTCCTGTTGTGGTGTTGTTGTTTGGGAATACTCGATCCGTTCATGGCAACCATGGGTCGGGCCATGGAACCTCTTTGCGATGACAGGGTGATCGTTTTCAAGCCTGCTGCCGGGGCTGATGTTTTACGCCTGAAGCTTTAAGGATTACGCGGGATGTCCTATCACAGGATGCAGGGAGGAGACAACCGGTTTCGGCCCGGAGAGGTCAGTCATCAAGGCAGCTCTCCTTGAGTTCCCGCCAGAAACGGCGGCTGCGAAGGGCAAGCTCCTCTTTGTCCTGGCAGAGATGTGGCAGGCCCAGTTCCACGGTGACGGAGCTTTCCACCCAGACCGAAAGGTCCACCTGGAACACAAGCTGCCCGTTATGGGCGGCAAGGGCCACATCCTCCACGTCAAAGGACCGAAGGGACAGGCCATGGGCCAGGAGCCCCTGGAGGGCATCTCCGTCCAGCCCTTCCCGGACCCTTTCAATCATGGCCTCTTCGCCTATTTTTATTTCAGCAGGATCTGCTGCCGCGCCCATCTTCCCTCCTTGGCTCACCGACCTCCCCCATGGAAGCCGTTTTCTTACCCGTGGCGGCTGCACCACAGCCCGAGCGACCGGTCCCTCACACGTGAGGAGTCCTCCTTCCATGTATCGGAGCCCGGCCATCTTCCTTGAGGGCTCCACCAGAAAACCACACTTGAAAAATGAGGTCAACTCTGTTAACCCCTTTCCAGTGAAAGGCCCGTCACACAACGCAATTGCAATTTTCAGGCAACCGGGAGAAAGAGCAGTGCTTCACATTGGATACCTCAACCTCTCCTCCCATGGGACCCTGCATCAGATGATCCTCTCGGATCCCTTTCTCTCCAAGCATCTTCGCCCCATCAAATCCGGCAGTACCCGGCGCATCGCCAGGGGTATCCTCAAAGGATGGCTCGACGGCGGCCTCCTTCCCCTCCCCTTTGCCCATGTACTGGCACGCTGGCAGGAGGGAATCTGCGTCCTGGCTGCGGTTCAGAACACGGGAAGCGCCCTTGTGACGCCCGGTGCAACCCCCCTTCAGGACATCCGGGACCTTGCCGGTACCCGCATGCTCTTCTCCTGCATCGGCTCCATGGAGTACCTCCTGGCCCATCGCCTCTTTCGGGAATGCGGCCTTGCCCTGGGCCCCGATGCCGGACCCGATGGGATCCAGGCGGAACAGATGGCCCCGGAGATGATCCCGGACGCCCTGCGCATCAACCCCAGCGGCGCCATCGGTGCCGCCGTCCTGGAGGAGCCCTCCCTGTCGGCCATGCTTGAGGAAGGCAGCACCAGCGAGCTCATGCAGTGCCGGGACCTCTGGCCCGAATACACCGGCGCGGTCCTTGTGGTAAGAAACACCGAAGGCGCCTCCAGGGCTCAGCTTCTGGAACAGCTGGCAGGGGCCCTTATCAACACCCGGCCCCACCCGGACATCCCGGATGCCCCGAGGCTCATCCCCCCCTGCCGGGCGGACTTCCTGACCACAGGACGTTACCTGGACAGTGAACAACTCTCCCCCATGATCGCCTCCCTTCTTTGAGAGAAATTTTCCCCGGGGCTTTTTTTGGGCTGCCGCCCCAAAAAAGGCTTAAATATTCCATAAAAAGTGACGATGGTATAGAAAAGTTGACCTGGTTTGGTTGGAAAAGGAGACATAAATGTCTATCGATATGGATATGAACATATTGGCAGTGGATGACTCCGGAACCATGCGTGTGATGTTCCGGCAGTATCTCGAAAAAGCGGGTTTCACCAAAATCTCTCTGGCTGTAAACGGAGTGGATGCCCTGGAAAAACTCGAAAACGAAGGGCCCTTTGATCTCATCATCAGCGACTGGAACATGCCCACCATGGACGGGCTTGAGTTGCTCAAAGAGGTCCGCAAGCGTGAGGCGCTGAAAGCGATTCCCTTTATCATGGCAACGGCCCAGGGGGACAAGACCCAGCAGGAGGTCGCCCGCGAGGCCGGGAGCAACGGCCACGTGCCCAAGCCCTTTGATGAAGTGGAACTCAAAAACGCCATTGAAAAGGCCTTTGCCCCCGCAGAAGAGGCCTCATCCGCAGAAAAGCACACACCCGAGATCCGAGACGGAAAGGTGGTGATCCGCCTGGGCCACATCCAGATCACCGACCACCTGGCCTTAGGTATCCTCAAGCACTGGATCGACACGGGCGAGGTCAACCCCGAGCGATTCATCCTTGAGACCGACCGCCTCCCCGGATGGAACCCCGTTCAGGAAAAGCTCGAAACCGGCGAAGTCTCCGGCGCCATGGTACTGGCCCCCATCGCCATGGACCTGTATGCCTACAACGTGCCCATCAAGCTGGTTCTCTTTGCCCACAAAAACGGCAGCGGGTTTGTCCGAAGCTCACGATACGAAGAGGGCCCCTACAGCGACAAGGCGGACTTCTATAAATACAAGGTGGTGAACATCCCCCACAAGATGTCCATCCACAACATGCTGGCCCACAAGTACCTCACCGGCCTGGGCCTGAAGCCCGGAGTTCCCGGCCAGAAGGCCATCAACGTTCGTTTTGAGGTGGTTCCGCCGGTAAAAATGCCCCCCATCATGAAAGAGGACGAGTCTGTCGGGGGCTTCATCGTGGCCGAACCCATCTGTACCCGGGCCGCTTCCTCCGGCTTAGGTTCCATGGAGTTTGTCTCCGGCGGCATGTGGCCCGACCACCCCTGCTGCGTGGTGGCCCTCAGGCAGGAGCTCATCGACACGGCCCCCGATGCCGTCCAGGAACTCACAGACCTTCTGGTCAAAGCCGGACGCTACGTCTCGGAAAACAAAAAAGGCGCCGCAGAGATCGCCCTCGCCTTTCTGGACCCCGAAGGCAAACTGGGCCTCTCCCTGCCCGTCCTCCTTCAGGTCCTCGGCCAGAAAAACGGCATTACCATGGACGACCTCTACCCCTCCATCGAAGACCTCGATAAAATCCAGAACTACATGTACCACGACATGGGGATCGGCAAGCTCATCGACCTCAACAAATTCGTGGACCTGCGTTTTGCAGACAAGGCCACGGGCCGGGGAGACGCCGCCTCCGGCGCCGCCTGATTTCAGACAAAAAAAGCCCCGCACCGTTAAGGTTGCGGGGCTGAATCATCGATCCACCCTCAAGGAACGGGGCTTGCCCCGCGGATGCACACCGCGGACAGGCCCCGTTCTTTTTTTGCCATCCAGACACACAGCAAGGCTCTGCCCCCCATCAAACAGCCCGGAGAACAAAACCCGTCAGGTGCAAACGAAATCGTCATCCCCGGAGGGCGCGACCGGGACTTGCCCCTCCCTCTTCAAAGGCGGGCCCCACCAGGAGCCGGACACTTGTGACCAGATCCTTCATGGAGACGGGCTTCTCCATCACGGCGTCAAAATGCCGGGCATCGACCTGCCAGGGAGTCCCCGACACACCGATGATGGGGATCACCCCCTTGTCCGACCGGCGGATGTACTCGGCCACACCGTTTCCGCTCATCCCCCCCATGATCAGGTCTGTGATCACCAGGGCGTAGTCGCCGTTTTCAAACATGCGGATGCCGGTCTCTCCGCTGGCCGCCGTGTGGACCCGGTACCCTTGACGCTTGAGCATCAACCGATACAGGTTCAGGAGGGCCTCATCATCATCAATCACGAGAAGTGATACCATGCTCACCCCGTTGCTAGTAACAACGTAGAACAACCGTTTATGTTATAAACTGAATACCACTTAAAAAATCAATGTTTTCGACATGTTTACAAGTATCACACAAATACGTGCGAAAAGCAAAAGAAATATACGCATCCCCCACGGCAACCGGGCATCTCAGCAATCCCCCCCGGCCCGGGTCGGCCCGCACGGTGGCGGGCCCAGGCATAAACCCTTTAGCCCCGTGTCAGAAAGGCACGGGCGTTGGTCTGCATCTGCTCAAAGGCCGACTCGGGCAGCCCCGCCCCTGCGATGACGATGCGGGCAAAGGCCTCGTCGATGAGATCCCCCGGGGAGTGACTGTCCGTGTCGATGACCATGGAGGCACCGGCCTTAAGGGCCTTTTGGGCCACATGGCCGTTGGTGAGACTGTGGCCGCCGCGGGCCGTGATCTCCAAAAGCACCCCGTTGGCTGCGGCCAGGGCCGCCTCCTCGTCGGTGATGAGGCCCGGGTGGGCCAGGACATCCACCTTGGCTTCGATGGCGGCGCGGTTGGTCCCCGGGGCCACGGGCTCCACCACGGTCTCCCCGTGGACAACCACGATGCGGGCCCCCAGCTTACGGGCCAGGGCCGCTGCTTCGGCGATATGGGCCGGGGGCACATGGGTCAGTTCGATACCGGGGACCACTTCAATAGCCATCACCTCATTGAGCCTGTCGGCCACGGCAACGATGCGGGGAACGATGTGGTCGATATTGGACAGGTCACCGTGGTCGGTGATCCCCAGGGCGGTAAGCCCCTTGGCTTCGGCCCGGCGGGCCAGCTCCGAAGGCACGAGAACGCCGTCGCTGAAAAAGGTATGGGAGTGAAGATCGATCATGGTCGCAGGGCTCCTTCTCACGGGTACTCAGGTTGCCCGCCTCGTGACAAAAGCGGGGGAACAGGAACATTACCCATACCACGTCAGGTGGGGCATTTCATGAAAAAAATGCCCCGAAACCGCCACCGATCAGCCCTACACCTTATATTTACCGAAGTCCTCCGGGGACAACCCCTCGAGGTATTCGGCCCAGCGTTTCCCCTCACTGGTCTCGTCGGCCACCTCTACAGACTCCGACTCCTTGCGCGCCTCTTCCAGCACATGGTCTTCCACGAAAATGGGGGCGCGGAACCGCACGGCCATGGCAATGGCGTCGCTGGGGCGTGAGTCCAGCTCAAAGTGCTGCCCACCGGCTGTAAAGATGATGCGTGCGTGGTAGGTATTCTCCACAAGATCGGACACCACCACCCGCTCAACGGATGTATCGGTGTGACTGAGGAACTGGACAAGAGGGCGTGGAAGGGCCTTGGGGTCTCCTGGAGACCGAAGACAATGGATGAGGCCTCGAGAAGGCCGATCCAGATGGGTAGAAGCCGTCCATCTTTCTCGGACTTGAGCACCAGGACAGGGGTCCTGGTGATCTTGTCCATGGAGATGGAGGCAATGGTCATTTCGTGTGTCATGGTTCACCTCCCTTGGGCGAAGCAACAAACATCGCTTCGCTTCGGTGCCGCCCGAAACCGGGCGGCGGGGGTTGGACCCGACAACATCACTCATGGCCGGGTCAGATGCCATGAACCGTTAACCGCACGTAAAACGCTTAGACCAGCACCCCCCTTAATGAGTGCGGCAATCCTTCTTCAATATAAACCGGAACCACCTTTCCCACAAGGTTTGCATCGGAACCCTCTTTGGCGGCGGTAAAGTTCACCACCCGGTTGCAGGAGGAGCGGCCCGTCCACTGCAGGCCCCCCTTCCCCTCTTTGCGCCCCTCCACGAGAACTTCCACGGTGGTACCCGCATAAGAGAGGTTGCGCTTTTCCGAGAGCTCTTTTTCAAGGTCCAGAAGGGCTGCCAGACGACGGCTCTTGTCCTCTTCGGAGACCTTGCCCTCGTAGCCCACGGCCGGGGCATTGGGCCGGTCCGAATACTTGAAGGCAAAGATCCCGGAAAAGCCCACGGCCCTTACCAGGTCCAGGGTCTCGGCGAAATCCTCCTCGGTCTCTCCGGGGAAGCCCACGATCATGTCCGAGGTCAGGGCGATGTCCGGCCGCACCTCTTTCAAGCGCTCGATGCGCTGCATGTAATCTTCCCGGGTGTATTTGCGGTTCATCTTCTTGAGCACGGCGTTGGAGCCGGACTGCACGGGAAGGTGAATGTGGTTGCAGAGCTTGGGCAGGTCCCGGTAGGCCTCCACCAGGCCAGGGGAAAGGTCCTTGGGGTGGGAGGTGGCAAACCGGATGCGCTCCAGTCCCTCCACGTCGCTTACGCGGCGGAGCAGCTCGGGAAAATCGCAGAGGTCCTCTTTCTTGCCGTAGGAGTTCACGTTCTGACCCAGCAGGGTGATCTCCCGTGCGCCCCGGGCCACAAGCTCCGTGACTTCCTGCACGATGGCATCGGGGTCCCGGCTCTCTTCCCGCCCGCGCACGTAAGGCACGATGCAGTAAGAGCAAAAGTTGTCGCACCCCCGCATGATGGTGACGAACCTGGAGACCTCCACCTCGGCGTCCATGGCCGGGGTCGGGATCTCGTCGGCCACGCCCATGGTCATCTCCACATCCACAACGGGAATCCGGTCGTATTCAAAGGCCTTGACCATGGCCGCAAGGCGGGCGTAGGCCCGCGTGCCGAAGACAAGATCCACGTAAGGCATGCGCCGGAGAATGGCGGCCCCTTCCTGCTGGGCCACACACCCCCCGATGGCCACGATGAGCTCCGGGTTCTTCTTTTTCAATGCACGCATCCGGCCCAGGAAGCTGAAGGCCTTTTCTTCGGCTTTCTTCCGGACGGTGCAGGTGTTGACGATGACCAGATCGGCATCCTCCACCTCGTCGGTGGGGATGTACCCCAGGGGTCTCAGCACTTTCTTGAACATCTCCGAGTCGTAGACGTTCATCTGGCATCCGATGGTGTATATGTATACGGACTTTACATTCATTCTGGTTTCTTTACCTCTCGAGGGACACCCCATGCGGGGGCCCTGATCACTTCGCATTGCAGGCTCAAAGGCGCTCTTGGTTATCCGGGGCCTCAATCTCTTCCAGGCAAACCGTGCCCTCAAAACTCTCAAGGACCTTCTCCACCTCATCCTCACACCCCGGCGCAATGCGGAGCACGATGATATCCCGATCCCTGTTGACAGTGGTGACCACCACCAGGTTGTCCAGGGCCTCAAAGGTGTACTTCACAAAGACGATATCCCCTCGCCTGAGCCTGAAATATCTTTCAATGCACCCCACTTGCGCTCCTTACCTTTCATGACGGGCTCTTGTCGGCCTTCGGCCCGCGGACCGAAAAACCAAACCATTGGAAAACGTTATCCTTTACCACATCGGTTTCCCCGGTACCACCCCTTTGTACGCGCCGCCCCTTTTCGAAACCCTTTGAACCCTCCCGGCGGATGGTGTATGGTCTCCCCAACCGACGGAAAAAGCCCGCCCTCCTTTCGGGGAGACCGCCCATGCAGCCACCTCGATGCGATTGGCGTAACGCTCGCCCGGCCTGTGCCGAGCCGCCGTTTCACCCCATCCGGACATGTCCGATTCACCAGAGACACGAATGTATGCACACAGACTGGACCACCACCGACATTGACGCCTCCCGGGCCAAAGACCTGGGAGAAGCCCTCGGGGTCTCCCCCGTGACGGCAGGCCTCCTCATGGCAAGGGGCCACGACACCCCCGAAGCCGCCCGGGCCTTTCTTGCCCCGTCCCTTTCGGGGCTCCGCCCGCCCCAGCGGCTGCACGGCATGGACACGGCCGTGACGCGCCTGGTCCGTGCCGTCACCGACGGAGAGGTGATCTTCATCTGCGGCGACTACGATGCCGACGGCATCACCTCCACGGCCCTTCTGGTCCTCTTCCTGAGAAGCGCCGGAGCCCGCGTGGCCTGGCATCTTCCCCACAGGGTGGACGACGGATACGGATTCCACCCGTCACAGGTCACCGACCACGCGGCCCCTGCAGGTGCCCGGGTCATCGTCACCGTGGACTGCGGCTCCACCTCCTTTGAGGCGGTAAATACGGCCAAGGGCCTCGGCATCGACGTCATCATCACCGACCACCACACCACCGGCGAGGCCCTCCCCGACGCCCTGGCCGTCATCAACCCCAAGCAACCCGCCTGTGAATCCGGCATGGAAAATCTAGCCGGGGTGGGGGTTGCCTTTTACCTTGCCGCGGCCCTTCGCACCGCCCTTCGCGCTGCAGGCCACTGGAAAAATGGGGAAGAGCCCAACCTCAAGGCCCTCTGCGATATCGTGGCCCTGGGCACCGTGGCCGACATCGTCCCCCTCACCGCAGAGAACCGCATCCTCACCCGGGCCGGCCTGGAGATGATCAACCGGAGCGCACGGCCCGGCATCGCCTCCCTACTCACCGCCGCCAAAGCCAACAAAGAGACCGTGGACTCCGAAGACATCGCCTTTCGCCTGGCCCCGCGAATCAACGCCGCAGGCCGCATGGACCATGCCCAGACCGGCCTGGACCTGATGCTGGCCCCCAACAAGGCCCAGGCCGCACCCATCGCCAAAGAGCTCTGCCGCCTCAACAGCCATCGTCAAGAGACCGAGGCCCGCATCTTCGACGAAATCGTCTCGTACATTGAAGAGAGCCCGGCCCTGCTGGACCGAAAGGCCCTGGTCCTGGCCAACAACGGCTGGCACCCCGGGGTCCTTGGTATCGTGGCCTCCCGCGTGGTCCGGGAATACGGCAAGCCGGCCTTTGTCATCTCCGTGGACGAGCGGGGCATCGGCAAAGGCTCCGGCCGCAGCATCCCCGGGGTGGACCTCTACTCAGGCCCTTTCCGCCACCGCCGACACCCTGGAGCGCTTCGGGGGGCACCGGCAGGCCGCGGGCCTCCAGCTCAAAGCGGATCGCATCCGGGATTTTCACCGAGAGCTCGAATCCCACCTGGGGGCAGCCACCACCCCGGAGGACTACGTCACCGCCATTCCCGCCGACGCCCGGCTGCCCCTCTCCGAAATCAGCCCGGCCCTCATCGACGAGCTGGAATCTCTGGCACCCTTCGGCGAAGGCAACAGGGAGCCCCTGTTCATCGCCGAGGATATCCGGGTCCTCTCCTCCATGGAGGTGGGGCGATGCCACCGAAGGTACGTCCTGGCCGCCGAGGGCAACCCCCACCTGGCCAAATGCATGGCCATCCGCTTCAACCACCCCGGGGGGCCACCGGAAAAACGCATTGCGCGCTGCCTCTACTCCCTGCGCTGGAACCGGTGGAACGGCGGCAAGAGCCCACAGATGCAGATCCACGACATGGAGTCCTGACGTCTGGAAAGCCTCTGTTTTCGGGCCTTGGGCCCCTTCGGCAACCCCGCCGAACGGCCTGACAATTCCCTTGATTTCTTCAGGGATGAAAGCTATGATCCTTGTGCCGAATCCACCAGGAGCCGCTACGTTTCCGGCCCCGTGGACCAAGCCCGCCCGGATGCCGAAACGGGTGGCTGCGCGTACTGCGCATCCCAGTTTTGCCCGGCCCTTGCAAGGGGCCATGCGCCCGAGAGCATCTGCAACACAGTAAATTCATGATGGCTCCGCGCCCCCGGTCAGCGTGCCTTCGCCTGCGCCATCGCTACCCCATCGGATCCATCAACCATAGACAGGAGGGTGAATGGGAAAAGTATTCCGAACAAACAACAAGGAGTCCATGCTCCTTTCGCGCATAGAGTCGTCCAAGGAGAAAGAGCGGCGCATTTCCATCGAAACTGCCCGCGACAACCTTGAACCCATGAGCAATGCCATTTCCCAGAAGCTTGTGGAAAACAGCCTTGTGGAGACCACAAGCAAGAACTCCCTGCAGGAACAGATCGAAAAGAAGCTCGAAAAGCTGGTCAAGCTCGATGATTTCGAGATCGACTACCAGATCGCCCCGTTCCGTGAGCTCGTGCAGAACCCCAATGTCATCAGCCTGGTGGTCACGGCCTTTGTCTTGGAGACCCTCATCGACCACAAGGATGTCATCGACATCTACGGCTCCGACGACGAAATCTATCACTGCATCAACGCCCAGGTCCAAAAATTCATGCCCAATATTTAATTACCGGAAATACGGGCCCCCGATTTTTGCACAAAAAAAGCCGACCCCCATCGCCTTCAGGCGATGGGGATCGGCTTTTTGTTTTATCAGGGCATAGCCCTTAAGCGATGCGCAGTGAGCTTAACCCTGCTTTTTCGAAGAAGAACCGCTGCTCACCGAAGGCAGGCTTGAGCCCGTCGAGCCACACGGCCTTTTCATCGTACTCGGCAAAGAAGAGCTTGTTGACCCACTCGGGGTCCCGCGCCTGGATGAACTTCAAGGCAAGGAGCTTCTGCCCCCCTACCTCGGCGATGCCATCCACAAGCACCTTACCGGGGGTCGCGCTCATGGAGGGGCCCCGCACGGTACGGGCCAGGCCCGACACCTTGCTGTAGGCCTCTGTGAAGATCTGGTACGCCTCGGCCAGGGGCACGCTGAAGTATTCCTTGGGCCCTGTGTCCCTCTCCACGAACATGTAGTAGGGAATCGCCCCCAGAGAAACCTGCTTTTCCCACATGGCACGCCACACTTCGGGGTCGTCGTTGATATGACGTATCAGCGGAGCCTGGCAACGGATGTTGGCGCCGGTGGAAAGGATGCGTGAAATCGCGGCCTCAACAGCATCGGTCTCCAGCTCTCTGGAATGGCTGAAATGGCTCATGATGGCAAGGTGGAAGCCGGCGGCAATGATTTCATCAAAGAGCGCCATGACGTCATCGGCGTCCTTGTCCGTCAGGAATCGGTAAGGCCAGTAGGCAAGGACCTTGGTACCGAACCGAATGGACCGAACGTTGCCGGGACGTTGCGTAAGAAGGGGCTCCACGTAGCGACGCAGGATCTTGCTGGTCATGATGAGGGGATCGCCACCGGTGAACAGGACGTTGGTAACCTCGGGGTGGGCGTTGAGATAGTCCACCAGGGCCTGGGGATCGCCGCAGGCGAACTTGAGATCATCCACCCCGACAAACTGGGCCCATCGAAAGCAGTAGGTGCAATACGCATGGCACACCTGCCCCTGGGTGGGGAAAAAGAGGACGGTCTCCTTGTATTTGTGCTGGATGCCGTTGATGGACTGGCCGAGATCACACTTGGGCACGTTGAGTTCCATCTGACCCGCGGGATGGGGGTTCATCTTCAGCTGAATGCTCCTGGCCGCTGCCCGCAGGGCCGCTTCGGGCTCACCGGCTGCGCATTTCGCGGCAAGGGCGTCGTAATCGTCAACGGCCATCATCCCCTTCTGGGGAAAGACCAGCTTAAAGATAGGATCCGCTTCCGGGTTGCTCCAATCGATGAGCTCGTCAATCACATAGTTGTTTGCCCGAAAGGGCATCACGCGCGAAACGACCTGAACGGCGTCGTGAATCTCGGAGGGAAGCGCTTCAAACTGTGGAATTGTATCGATATTGCGGGTCGTAAACGCTTTATAGCTTTTGGGTTTGATAGTAAGTTTGCTCAATAGACCTCCTTATGCCTACTCTATTCCTGCGGAAGTTCGGAAGTTTATCCTCCTTTTTCTGTGTGTTAACGGAAATCAAACATAGTCGCTTAATGACTACCTCCCGTCACCCCGCAATTCATTTTATTTTTTCTCGTAAACGCCATAATATAATAAATTTTAAGGAATTTGTCAATTCCTCCGACCCATCGCCTCGCTATCGGCGGAAAGCCCTTTGCGACGCGATTCCCGGCGTCGCGAATCACCGACCCAACCGCCCCGAAAACAAATAGCCCACCCATCCTTTTCCGGAATCGGGCACAGCTTCAAACGGCGGCTTCACGGCAAAAATTGAGGCATACACCTCAGCCGGGTCGTTACGGGCGACCAGATGACGCCCAACACTCAATGTCCTGATCTTATTGCCGGGAAAAACGGGTAACCCCTGCGGTCGGGGCAGGCGCCGTGAACGCCTGCCCGTCAAAAAGGGCCCTGAAACGTGAAGGTGGGCACGCTCCCGTTTTCCCGGTTAGCTCCGTCGTTTTTCCAGGCGGGCCACCGCTTCGATATGAAAGGTGTGGGGAAACATATCCACGGGCTGTACCTCGCAGATCTCGTACTGTGCCTTGAGCATCTCAAGGTCCCGGGCCAGGGTGGCCGGGTTGCAGGAGACATAGACGATACGCTCCGGGCTCAACTCAGCGACGCGCTGGACCACCTCTTTGTGCATACCGGCACGGGGCGGGTCGATGATCATCACATCCGGCTCCACATCCACCCCGGGAAGGGCTTCACGGATATCACCCAGCACAAACCGGCAGTTCTCCACCCCGTTTCGGCGGCAGTTCTCGTTGGCGTCCTCAATGGCGCTGGGCACGATCTCAAGGCCCGTGATCTCGGCGGCACCCTTGGAGAGCCAGATGGGAATGGTCCCCGTGCCGCTGTAGAGGTCAATGACCCGCTCGGTGCCCGTAAGGCCTGCAAATTTTTCCACCGTGGCATACAGGGCCTCTGCCCCGGGGGTGTTGGTCTGGAAAAAGGAGTTGGCCGAAATATTGAACGTGTACTCGCCCAACCGGTCGGTGATGAAAGGCTGGCCCGCCAGGCATTTTTCGGTCTCCCCGACGGCCACCCCGGCCTTTCGGCTGGTGATGTTGTTGACCACGGAGGCCACCTCGGGAAATGCCGCCACAAGCTCGTCGGCCAGGGGCTGCACCACATCGGGACGGTCTTCGGCCGTGACGATGTTCACCATCCAGCGATCTTCGTGGTAGGAGTGCCTCAGCATGACGAACCGCCAGAACCCCTCGTGGCTTCTCAGGCCGTAGACAGGCAGGTCCGAGGCCTTGATGTACTGCCGCACCTTCTCCAGCAGGCGGTTTCCCGTCTCCGGCTGGATATGGCACTGCTTGATGTCGATGACCTTGCTGAAGGTGCCGGGGACATGGAGTCCGATGCCCAGCCCCTTTTCAATGTCGGGGTCGTTGAGTTCGTGCGGCAGCAGCCAGCGGCTGTCCGAGCAGGAGAACTCCATCTTGTTGCGGTACCCGAACAGGTGCTTGGACGGCAGGGTGGGGTGCACCGTCACGTCGTGAATATTGCCGATATGCCCCAAAGACTCCACCACGTGGTCGCGCTTGTAGGCAAGCTGCGTCTCGTAGTCCAGGAACTGCCATTTGCAGCCGCCGCACCAGGAAGCGTATTCACACCGGGGTTCCACCCGGTTTTCCGACGGCTCCAGAAGCTCCAGCGTCCGCGCTTCGGCAAAACTCTTCTTCTTTTTGAAGACCCGCGCCCGAACCCTGTCTCCGGCCACGGCGCCGTCGATAAAAAGAGCCATGCCGTCCACCCTGGCAAGACCACGCCCACCGAAAGCCATATCGGTGACCGCTATGTCGACCACTTCACCTTTTTTTACCGCCATAATGCAACACTACCCTTGTTTGGCTTTCACAAAAGCCCTGAAAATTCCGATACTCAGACGAGCCCCCAGCAAATTTCGGGCACACGTCACCCTTTCGTACCGAGTGCGAAGCTGGATATACTATCCGATGTCATCAAATGTTGGCAAGTTTTTTCGATCCGAAAGGGATCGTGATGGGAACATCGAAGCAACGGGGAACCGAACAGCTCCCCAGAAAGGACACCTCACCGGGCCCCGGAAAAGAAGTGGTACAACGGCCCGTGCCCTGACCCGAGCTGCCGGGATACGGCGCCCTTCAACGCACCGGTAATATAGGCTTTGGCCTGTCTCGCAGCTTCGGGAAGGGAGAGGCCCCGGGCAAGGTACCCGGCGAGGGCCGAGGCCAGGGTGCAGCCGGTGCCGTGATCGTTTTGGGTCTCGATGCGGGGTCCTTCAAATCGGGTCACCGCACCGGTGGCCCCTTCCAAAAGAAGGTCCGGACACACGCCCCCGCCAAAGTGCCCCCCTTTGAGAAGCACATTGGCACACCCCATGTCCACAAGCCTTCGGGCCGCCTCTTCCATGCCGCCTGAAGAGCCGCCTTCAAGGCCGGTGAGCCGCTCGGCCTCGGGAATGTTGGGGGTCATCACCGTCACACGGGGCATGACATGGGTCACCAGGGCCCGGGGGGTCTCCCGGGCATTGAGCCCGTCTCCGCTCTGGGCGGCCATAACGGGGTCCAGAACCACCGGCACCCCCTTGATCGTCTCAAGGATCTCTCCGACCACCCCGGCGTTCCCCGGGGTGCCCAGCATCCCGATTTTAACGGCGTCCACCCCCACATCGGAGAGGACCGCCTCCACCTGGGCCCGGACCATGTCCGGGGGAACCGGCATCACCCGGCTCACCCCCTGGGTATTCTGGGCCGTCACTGCGGTGACGGCGGTCATGGCATAGCAGCCCAGGGCCGATAACGTTTTGAGGTCGGCCTGGAGGCCCGCCCCGGCACAGCTGTCGGAGCCTGCAATGGTAAGCACCCTGAGCGGCGTCATGGCAACCGGTTCCCGGCGGCGTCGATGAGCCTGGCCTGCTTCTCGTTTTCCCGGCGAAGCTTGTCGATGACCTTTTCGTTTTCCGTCACCTGGTGCATGTAGCCGTTGGTCTTCTCTTCAAGCTCTTTGACCTGGCGGTCCAGGGTGTCGATCTCACGGGTCAGGGATTCACACTTCCCCTCCAGGAGCTTCTCCCGGTCTTTCTTTTTTTCCAGGAGGCCCATGTAGCGGGTCCGCGTGTTCTCTTCGGCCTTGCGCACCACCCGGGCGGAGACCACCAGGTTCACCACTTCCATGGAGATCCCGAGGATAAACCCGTAAATCAACCCCTGCCGTCCGAAATGAGACGCCACGAGCAGGGCCAGCATTGTCGAGATAAAGACCATTGCGCACGTCCTGTCTGCTTGTACATGAGAATCGTGTTCGGCCCCCACCACCCATGAGCGGCATCCACGAAGTGTTTAAGAGCAGGCCCTAAAGCCTGCAGGTCCTGATATCCGTCGCGATGACGCCCTTGGCGCCCACCTCCACCAGGTGATCCATGATGGTGTTGAGGTCCTTTTTGGGGGCCATGGCCTTAACGGCAAACCACCCTTCCCGCCTGAGAGGAGCCACGGTGGGGGCTTCGATACCGGGGGTCACGGCGCATGCGCTCTCCAGGGCCTCACCGGCCACGTCATACTCCACCATGACGTACTGACGGGCCACCACAATGCCCTTGAGACGCTCGATGAACATCATCTCCTGGGAGGTGAGGGTCTCCTCACGGCCCTTGCGGGTCACCAGCACAGCCTCGGAGGACATGATGGCCTCACCACTGATGCGGAGCCCGGCCTCGGCCATGGTACGCCCTGTCTGCACCACATCGGCAATGGCGTCGGCCACCCCGAGGTTGATGGAAATTTCAATGGCGCCGTCGAGTTTGATGATGGCCGCATCGATATTGCGACGCTTGAGGTCCTGGCCCACGATGCCGGGATAAGACGTGGCGATGCGCTTGCCGTTGAACCCTTCCGGGGTCAGCAGGCTCTCTTCGGGCACGGCGTAGCAGAACTTGGAACGGCCAAAGCCCAGGGGAAGCAGCTCATCGACTTCGGACTCGCTGTCCATGGCCAGGTCCCGGCCGGTGACGCCCAGGTCAATGATCCCGCTCTGCACGTAGACCGCAATATCTCGGGGACGCAGGAAGATAAACTCCACCTGGTGCTCCACATCCGTAACCTTGAGTTCGCGGCTGTAACGGCGGCAATTGTACCCGGCTTCGGAAATGAGGGCCCGGGACTCTTCAGACAGGGATCCTTTGTTGGGAAGTGCTATTTTCAACATCTGACGGTTTTCCTTAACTCAACTGACGTGATGCGCTCCGGCGGGCGGAAAGGCCATCACAGGTATTTGTAGACATCCTCCAGTTCCAGGTCACAGGCAATCATCATTACCTGGAGATGGTAGAGGAGCTGGGAAATCTCTTCGGCAGTCTTCTCCTTGCCTTCGTACTCGGCGGCCATCCAGACCTCACCGGCCTCTTCGATGACCTTTTTTCCGATGGCGTGCTTTCCCGCATGGAGCTCCTTGACGGTCCCGGAATCGGGATCGCCGGCCGCCACTTTCTTCTTCAGCTCCGCAAAGAGCTCTTCAAATCGTTTCATGGAGTGTATCTCGTGATCTGTTGTCATGATGATGCGCATGAAAAAGGCCGGAACACTTCCCGACCAGCGCATGGGGGGACGGGCATTCAGCACATGTTTTCCGCAGTCAGCCACCACGGACATGGCGCCTGAGGGGCTCTTTCCCCTGCGGATTCCGGCAAATTGAGACCATAGCACCTTTTTTCCCCAAACAAAAGGGGACGGCCGCCCTTAGGGCAGCCCTCCCCTTATCGTTCAAAAAAGGTACCCGATGCCTCAAAAGAGGAACCGAGCGTCACGGATCAGTAATTTGTATCCGCGTAGCCGACCCAGCCGCCCGCTCCCACCAGGGCGCGGTCGAACTCGGAGATCTCAAAGGGAACCTCAAGGTTCTCGCCGTCTGCGGAGAACCGGAACACACCCTTTTCCAGGTCGGTGACCAGGTCGGTCTCCTTGCCGGCAAACCGGGCCATGAGATCGTCCAGGACCTCTGCGGGCAGCTCCACGGCCATCATGCCGCAGTTAAACATGTTCTGCTTGAAGATCCGGGCAAAGCTCTCCCCGATGACGATGTTGATGTCGTTCACCTCAAAGGCCCAGGGAGCGTGCTCGCGGGAGGAGCCGCACCCGAAGTTGGCGCGGGTTACCACCGCGCCGGTGGGCGTAACGTCCCTTTCCGGGTCAAAGCCTTCCAGCTCCAGGTCCTCCAGGAGGTAGGGTTTCAAGGCTTCCTTGGTGATCTCGGTGAGGTACCGAGCCGGTATGATTTCATCGGTGTTGATATCGGACCGATCCAGAAACAGGACTTTTCCGTTGAATGATTTCATGGCTTACTCCCCGCCCGTAAAGATGTGTGAATTGGTGATAACGCCGGTAAGGGCCGTGGCCAGTTCAGCCGATGCGAGCTTGCGCAGTCGAGTACACCATGCCGCCCTTGCCCATGCGGCCGTTGAAGTTGCGGTTGGTGGTGGAGGCACACACCTCCCCTTCGGCCAGGACCCCGTTGCTCATGCCCAGGCACGCCCCGCAGGTGGGGTTGGTCACGCAAAAGCCCGCGTCCATGAAGATCTCGATGATGCCCTCTTTCAAGGCCTGCTTGTACACGGCCGGGGTGGCAGACCGACGGCACGCTCTTGTCGATGTGCCCCCTTCGGGCGCATTCGGCGGCCACGCGCAGGTCTTCGATACGCCCGTTGGTGCAGGAACCGATGTAGACCTGGTCTACTTTTTCCGATGCCATCTCGGCGATGGGCTTCACCTGGTCGGGCTTGTACCCGAAGGTGGCCATGGGAACCAGCTCGCTCACGTCAACCACCATCTCCTCGGCGTACTCGGCGTCGGCATCGGCGGTAAAGGTGCTGTATGCCTCCAGGGCCGCTTCCTTTGAGGGGAATTCGTCTTTGATGAAGGGCCAGAGGTAAGAGACCGTGGTCATGTCCGGCGCGCAGATCCCGCAGGTGCCCCCGGCCTCAATGGCCATGTTGCACAGGGTCATGCGGGCCTCCATGCTCATGGCGGAGACCACCGGCCCGGTGAACTCAATGACGCGGTTGGTGGCGCCGTTAACCCCGAGCTTTCCGATGACGTCCAGGATCACGTCCTTGGCGTAGACACCGGGCTTCAGGTCGCCGGTGATGGTGACCTTCATGGTCTGGGGCGCGTGAAAGGCGCAGACGCCTTTTAAGATACCCACCTCCAGGTCCGTGGTGCCCACACCGGCGGCAAAGGCACCGAAGGCACCGTGGGTGCAGGTATGGGAGTCTCCCATGATGATGGTGTACCCGGGTCGCACAAACCCCTTCTCCGGAAAGAGGGCATGGCAGACGCCGTTGTCACCGATGTCGAAGAAATCAATGATCCCGTGGCGCAGGGCCCACTCGCGCAGGATCTTGCCCTGCATGGCCGTCTTGGAGTCCTTGGCCGGGGTCACATGGTCGATGACCGCCTTGATCTTGGACGGGTCAAAAACGCGATCCATGCCGCGGGCCTCAAGGTCCGTGATGGCCACGGGCGTGGTGATTTCATCAGCGGCGCGTGCGGCAGATCACCTGGATGTCGCCGGACGGGTTGTCCACAAGATGCGATTCAAAAATTTTCTCCGCGATTGTCTTTCCCATATCTCCTCCGGAAGATGTCTGGTTCATATGCGATCTCTTATTTGTGCGAGGCCTGCCTGGGCGGTGAAACGATCCAGACAGCCTTCAGCGTCGCGTTGCCGCGATTCTTTAATATATGTGGAATCCGTGAGGCAAAGGAGACGGTGTCCCCCTTGGCCACGGTGTAGGTGTCGTCCCCGTAGAGAAGCTCGGCCTCTCCTTCGAGGATGATTCCGAACTCCCGACCGGCGTGGCCGTATTCCAGGTCCCCGGTCTGGCCACCGGGCGCAACCTCCAGCATAAAGGCCTCCACCGTGTGCTCCCCGGGGATCTCCTCCCGCACGGAGAGGCGGCTCATGGTCACCTGGCCGTCCCGGGTGACGCTGCGCTCTGCAGCACGGATGATATCGACCTTGCCCTTCTTGCGGTAGTCGCTGAAAAGGTATTCGTAATCCACCCCCAGCACGTCGGCGATGGAAAGAAGGGTGTCGATGGACGGGGAGACCTTGTTGCGCTCAATCTGGGATACCAGGCTCTCGCTCACGCCGGCCCGGCCGGCCACCTGCTTCAGGGTAACACCCCGACGCTCCCTGACCGCTCGCAACTTGCCCCCGAATTGGTGTTTAGGCTCTGACTTTATCAATACTGCACCTCCTGAAGCATTTATAAAGTCACCCCACCCAACCTGTCAACCCTTTTCCGGGCAGGCCCCATGCAACGCCCTTAAGGTCCACCTGTTTTCGGTGTGGCTCAGCACCGCTTTTGACATACCAGACAGCCTTTGAGTATAGTGTCAAATGCACAGCGGGCAGCTCCCTCTGGGATCCCACCCGGTGCTTAAGTACTTTTTCAACCATGACCTTCATGCGCCGCGCGGCGCACCCAACCCATCATGCGAGGCCCCCATGAACCATACCCATTACGCCCACCTGCCCCTGCCCGACACCCTGAAGCCCTGCATCGACTTTCACGGACACCTCTGCCCGGGCCTTGTCTACGGCTACCTGGTGGCCGTGGAATCCCTTCGCCTTTTGGGCGAGGACCGCAGTGAAGACGAAGAACTGGTGGCCATCAGCGAAAACGACGCCTGCTCAGTGGACGCCCTGCAGGTGCTGCTGGGGACCACGGCCGGTAAGGGCAACCTCACCATCACCAACATCGGGAAAAATGTGTACACCGTGTTTTCACGCCAGGCAGGCAAAGGGTTCCGGTTCTCGCGCAAAAGCACGTATGCCTATACGGGACGGGATCCGGAGGTGTTTGAGGAACTGGAGCTAAAACTTGCGGAAGGGACGGCCACGGCAGATGAAAAAAAACAGCAGAAACTCATGAAAACCGTGGACCTCCTCCAAAAGCCCGTGGGCGAGGTCTTTGAGATCACCGACGCAGCCATCCCCGAGCCGGCCTTTGCGGAGCTGGCCCCGTCTGTGGCCTGTGCCGTATGCGGCGAGCTCACCATGCAGACCAAGATGGTCCAAAGGGGAGAGACGCTCCTCTGCCGCCCCTGCGCCGAGGGGGCCTTATAAGAACTATTCAGGTCAGAAAAGCCTTAAGCCATCATATCGAGAGACGGCCTCATCCGCCAGGAGCCCTCACCCATCGTCTTTCCCGGACTCCACGCTTCCTGCCAGGTCGAGGATGGGGGTGCCTCCGGCGTGCCCCTTGGTCCGGTATCTGGAGACACCCCGAAGTTGGGCGGCGATCTCTTTGATGCGCTCCACCTGATCCGAAAACCGGTCCGCGGTTTCACAGAGGGCCTCGCCGCCCTCAAGGCCCCTTGCCTTGAGCTCCATGAGCTCCGCATACCCCAGGGCCGCCTGAAGGGGCTGGCTCAGCTCATGGCTGGCGGCCCCGGCAAGGGCCAGGGCCCCGGTGAGGCGCTCGGCCTCCATCAACGGCGTGATGTCGGTAAACACCGTGACGAACTGCTCGCCACCGGCATGGAACACGTTGATGTAAAACCACATGTCCAGGGCATCCGAATACTCCTTGAGGGTTTTCCCTTCTCCCGTTTTCACCACCTCGGCAAAGTGGGCCAGCCACCCGGACTCGTCCTGGTCCACGCCGGGAAACACCTCGGAAAGCCGCCTTCCCTCCACCGCGTCTTTTGTCATGGAAAACATCGCTTCAAAAGCAGGATTCACAGTCACATAGAGAAAATCCACGGGGGCACCGGCCCCATCGTATATCATCTCCCCCATGGCGTAGGCGCCGGTCATGTTGTCAAAAAGGTTCCGGTACTTCTCCTCAATGCTCTTCAGGCGGTCAATCTGAAGGGCCTGCTTCCGGGCCTCCCGCTCTTCATCGCGGTACCAACGAAAGGCCAGCAGCAAAAGAATGGATGCTGCGGCCGAAAGGTTTACGAGCTTGGGAATCGTAATGTGCGCCGGGGCCATGAGATATGCCTCCACACCCGGTGGCAGCAGGCCGGCCCGGGACGTGTGCACCATCCCGAAGTAAAAGCTCTCGAACACGGACCGCGCGGCGTCGATGATCAAAATGACGTTCAGAAACAGAAAAAAACGCCCCTTCAGTTTGGGCGCCGCCGCCTTCCGAAGAAAAATCCCCAGGATCAGCAGCCACAAGACCACCGACATAAATGACAAAAACAGATGAAACAGAGCCGAGCTCATCATCTCCACCTCCCATGTGTTGCCCGCCAAGAGGGGCGGCACCCACCGATGCGCCCCCATCTGTTTCCGCTATGCGGGGCAGTGGACATCGGGTGACCAATACAGTAACATAATCCATAAGCCTGAAAAAACCCCACCCCCTGCCATGCGCCCCGAAGCCCCCTGCGGCTTCCCCCCTTCCCCCTCTTTCGTGCACCCCCTTACCCAAGGAGGTTCCATGCCCGTCGAAACATCTCTAAAAACCCTGGCCCGTTCCGTTTCGGATGGCTCCGGGCTGGCGCCGTCTGCCCTGCCCCGCCTCACGGACACCCTCTTCGCGGACAAAGCCCTGCCCTTCTGGCACGCGATGAAGCGCCCCATGAAAGGCATCCTCAACGAGGAACTCGCCTCACGTCAACTCGACGAACTCACCCCTGCCCTGCAGGCCATGGGATCCCTTCTGCTGGGCTCAGGCAAGGATGAGACCGAGCCCTACGCAACGCGGCTCCTCAAGGCCCTGGACATCCTTGAAGCAAACCGTCCCCTCTTTTTTCTTCCCGACGCCACAGCCGAAAAACGGATTGAACGCCTGCCCCTGTTTGCCCCCATGGCCGTGCTTCACCTGGCCATCCTGGGCCAGCTGCACGCCATGGCCTACGCCACCAGCATCCCCGGGGCGGCCTACCTCTGGTCCCTGTGCAACGGCACCGCCAGAACCTACGCGGCCTATGCGGAACAATCCGTTGCCGACGCCCTGGCCTGGCGAACCGAACGCCTCCAGATTACCTGTACGCCCATGCGAAGCGCCGTGCCCGGGGGCCCGAATCTCCAGGTCACCTGCGTGGACACCCACACAGGCCATACCATCGTGGATCAGATGTGCACCGCCTATCCAGGGGTCATAAACACCCTGCTTCAGCGAACAGTGGACCAGGTGAGCCTCTACGAGGAGCAGCTCCACTGGAAAATCGTCTTGTTCTGGGAACATGAAGTGCTGGATGTGTTGTCCGAATGGACCGGTGAAAAGCCGGAAGAAGCTCGTCCCGCACCCCGGGACATGATCTCCGAGCGCCTGGACGACGCCCTCTTTTTGATCATGCAGGATATGGGCAATGCCATGGCGGGGATGAAGCCGCCTTCCGAAAAGAAAGAATGAGGATGCACCGGGATCAGGTGCCGGCCTCGGGTGGTGCCACCTTTTTCGGGGCATACTTGCCCACAAACTCGCTTACGCCCTCGCGGGTCGAGGTAATTTGAACCCGGATCACCTTGATCTCCTGCAGGTGGGAACCGAGATACGGCTTGAGGAGCCGTTTAAAATCCGCCAACACGGTTTCAAACCTTTTCAAACTGCGCACCTCTCTATAGGTGAGCCGACTCATGTGAAGCACTAGGGCCTCAAGAATGCTGGGATGCAGGCGGTATGCTCCGTCAGCCGACTCGCCATCGGGCTCCACATAGGGCAACACCTCCACGTCGTTGACGCTCAAGTTCAACTGCACGCACAGGTACCGGCTCTCTTCATTGATGCGCTCCTTGGTGAGCCCCACCACCAGGGGGCCGGTGGGAATCTGTGTCAGGGGCACCCCGCCCTCCTCCTCAGGCGCCTTGGTGCTGCGCAGCCGATCCCAGGAAATGCGCTCACCGCCTGAGGGACGCAGGAAAATGCTATTGCGGGTCAACCGTTCGATCAGATAGGTTACCGGAGTGTCCACCTCCCAGGGCGTATCGCCCACAACCATTTCAGGGGTCATGATCAGGAGCAGGGGGTCCCCTTCCATCTCCGGAGGCAGCAGTTTCCACTTGCCTTCCACCTTTGCCCTGTCCGCTTTCTCGTCAATTTTGGAGTGCTGCCCCTCCACCAGCCGCAGGATACCGAAGGTCCCGTTGGCCCGAAAAGAGATGATGTTATGGTAACTGGCAATGGTGTCCTTCCACGGCCCCACAACCATCTCTCGCTCCGGGGGTTCCTTGTCGCAGGCCAAAAAAGCAAGGGCCAGCAAAACCAGCACCACCCGCTTTGCCCCTTGCTTGAATCCGTTTCTCATACCCTTACCCTTTCCCAAGGCATCCTGATCTGTTGTGGGGGCATATGCCCCGCTCTTCCTTCTATCGCCCATCCCGCATAAAACTTTAACGACTTGGCCGGGCCCTGATAAAACGCATAAAAACACCGAGAGCCCCCGGAGAGGACCCTATGCGGCCTCATCGTTCCTTCAAAAGAAACACAGAAGATGACATCCAGATATTCCAGCCTTCCCCACAGAGGAACACAAACCCCACACACCACAAGCAAATTGCTTGTTTTTCCAAGACCATACCCACACCCCTCGCATCGCTTTTTTAAAAAAAGACAAAAAAGACGATTCCACCGGCACCGCCCACTATGAAATACTGGTGGAACCGGCCGTCCAGGGAGCCCCGCCACGGCCAAGGCGCAACACAGTCAGGGATCGAATCCACACACATCACACAGAAAAATGGTGACCGACATGAGACTCTCCGACGAAGAACGCACCCGCTATCTGGCCCCCACCCATCACATCGACTGCGACTCAGAGGCCATCGCCGCCTACGTCGCACCCCGCATTGCAGGACTCTCCTCCGACAAGGAGAAGGCCATGGCCCTCTTCAACGCCGTGCGCGACGACGTCCTCTACGACCCGTACTATTACGACCTCAGCCCCGACGGGATGCGGGCCAGCTCCGTCCTGAAAAAGGGCAGGGGCTACTGCGTGGCCAAGGCCCTGGTGTATACCGCTGCCGTGCGGGCCGCAGGGGTACCGGCACGCCTGGGGTTCGCCGATGTCAAAAACCACCTGAGCACCCGGCGCCTGAGGGAGCTTATGGGTACCGACCTTTTTGTTTACCACGGCTACTCGGAGGTGTTCCTCAGCGGGCGATGGATCAAGGTGACCCCCACCTTCAACGCCTCCCTGTGCGAAAAGTTCGGCGTCCACCCCCTGGAGTTCGACGGGGAGACCGACTGCCTCTTCCATCCCTTTGACGCCGAAGGCCGCAAACACATGGAGTATGTCCTGGACCGGGGCCCCTACGACGACATCCCCGTGGACGAGATCATCAACGCGTCCCTGGCCGCCTACCCCAATCTCTTTAAAACCCTGGAAAGCTTAGGGGGAAAAGAACTCGGAGACTTTGCCCGGGAAGCCGCCTCGGAGAACAAATAAAAAACGCCCTGCAGGATCCGTCCTGCAGGGCGTCATAGATGTTCCTGCCTTTACGCGGGGTTATTCGCCCTCTGCTGAAGGCTCCTCCTTTTTCACTGCGGAGGCAACCGAGCTGTAGATCTGCTTGAACGCCTCGTCAAACCCCGTGGGGGAGACGCGCCCCACCTCGATAAATTTTACGACGATCTCCTTGGCTGCGCGCAGGATCTGCTCATCCGTCGATGCCATCTTCATCAGCTTCCCTCCGGTGTGTTGGTGTCGCTCTTCCGAGGGGCGTCGCCGGACGCCCCGGAGCCCTGGTTTTCAGCCGTCACAGGCTGTCCGTTTGCGTAAGTCACAACCCGGGTGGTCCCGTCCGACGCCCGTGTCACCATCTTGCCGTCGGGCTTTCCTTTGACCCACGTTCCGCGAAGCTCGGTGCCGTCGGTGAGCTTGCGGGTTCCGCGCCCGTCAAAAAGACCCTCCTTGAAAAGACCGGAAAAGCTGCTCCCGTCTTCATAGGTCATGGTACCGGTCCCATGGGGCTTCAGGCTCTTGACCTCCCCTGAGTACCGGGCGCCGTCCGGGTAAAACACGTTGAAGGGTCCCCGCATCAGGCCCTCATGGAACGAGCCCTCGAACCGCACGCCCTCGGCCGTGGTGAGAATGCCCTCCCCTTCGAAAAGATTCTCGTGGAACCGCCCTTCGTAGCGGGTGCCGTCCGGCGAGGTGTACACACCCTTGCCCTCCATGATCCGGGCGTCTTTCATGTACCCGAAGAACCGGGCTCCGTCGGCAAAGGTCCACTGGCCCTTGCCCGCGATCTTGTCTTCGATGAAGGGACCGGTGAAGGTAGCGCCGTCCGGGTAGGTGACCGTGCCCTTTCCGTGGAACCGGTTCTCCTCGAACATGCCCTCGTACCGGGTGCCATCAGGCTCCACAAGAATCCCCTTGCCCTGCATCTTCTCATTGACGATGCTGCCGGTGTACAAGGTGCCTCCGGGAAAGGCGATCTCCCCTTCCCCTTCCAGGTGCCCGTCCACGAACTCCCCTTTGAGGGTACTGCCGTCCGGTGCGGTGAGGGTGCCCTCCCCGTTCATGGTATCGTTGGTAAAGGATCCCACGTAGACATGGCCGTCGGCATAGACCAGGGTCCCGGTGCCCTCCATGCGTCCCTTGCGAAATTCACCGGTGTACACAGCCCCTTCCACGAAAAAAAGAACCCCCGGCCCCTGGGGAACTCCGTCTTTAAAGGTTCCGGTAAGGCGTTTGCCGTCCTTGAAAAAGAGGGTCCCGTGACCGCTGGGCCGCCCATCGTCAAAGGAACCGGTAAACCGTCGTCCGTCTCCGTAGACCACGGTGCCGTGCCCCTTCTGCAGCCCCTCGCCGAAGCCCCCCATGTACCGGGTGCCGTCGGGAAAAATCATCTCGCCCACGCCTTCGGGAATGCCGACTTTTACCTGCCCGACGTAACGGGTCCCGTCTTGGTAGACGCGCACTCCGCTTCCCGAGGCAACCCCCGACTTGAAGGCTCCCTCGTAACTCCCGCCGTCGGCGTAGTGGTACACCCCTTGTCCGTTTTCACAATCACCGCTTTCGCAGGAGCCGGACCCATCGGCGTATGCGGCGGAGAGACCGGCAATGACCCAGAAGGCCAGCGCGTTCACCGTCAATTTTTTTATCATCAATCGTTACCCTTTTCAGGTTCTGCCATAAAAAACATCCCGCATGCCGCCATCAAGGCCATGCATGCCCTCGGACAGGCGCAAGTAAATTTGTTTTAATATCCCATAGGCAAAGGGTTTGTCAAACCAGCCATCACCCCGGCACCCCGGTATCCATGCAATTCCAGTACCCTTTACGTCACGCACCATCTATTCTTTTATTGCCATCCACCGCCATATAAGATAACATCAACTCTTTTACGAGCATTCCAATCAGCAATGCGCCCGGCCTGCAAGGCCTGAAATCCATGACAATCTTTGGAGGCTTGGAAACGAACCGTTTGAGTCCGACGGAACGGACCGACACCGGTATGCGCCGTGCCAGACCCCTTCGCCCGAACGATTCCCGACCCGACCACACGCCGCCAAAATACCCATACACGAAACACAGGGAGACCGCTTTGACCGAGCTGATCATCACCCACCCGGGTTCCTCACATTTTGACGAATTTTTCGCCCTCTGCCTTATCCTGGCCGCCCACCCGGACACCGATTTTACCATAGAAAGACGAGAGCCCACGGCCGAAGAGGTGGCAGACCCCGCCATATGGGTGGTGGACATCGGCGAAGAGTACGACCCGGAGAAACGCAACTATGACCACCACCAGAACATCGAGCTCTCCGCAAGCTTTGTACTGGTGGCTGAGGCCCTGGGCTGCGCCGCCTCCCTGTCATCCCTTCCCTGGTGGCGTTTTAAAGACCGCATCGACCGATTCGGCCCGGCCAAGGTGGGCGCCGAGATCGGCACCACCGAGCTGCGCACCACCTACAGCCCCATGGAAGGGTGGATGCTCGACATGTTCGCCGCCGACCCCGACTCCCTGATCCCCATCATGCGCCGATTCGGCCGCAAGGCCCTGGACAGCGCCCGGAAACTCACGGACCAGCTGGAGCTGTGGTCCAACGCCAAACGCGTGACCATCAACGGCTACGGCATCCTCATCGGCGACACCGACGACTCCGAAGGCGCCCAGGAGTTCAACTTCCGCCAGGCAGACCCGGCTGCAGTCTGCATCACCCGGGACAGCCGTGGGGACGGCTGGAAGCTCATGCGTTTTGACAACGCCCCGGAGGTGAACTTTGCCAAGCTCCAGGGACGCCCCGATATCCGCTTCACCCACAAAACCGGTTTCGTGGCCAAGACCAACGAACGCCTTCCCGAGGCCGAGGTTCTGGAGTTGGTGCGCCTGGCCTTGCCGGAACAGTAGAACGACTACAACCCCTTGGGGGTCTGATACTCAGAGACAAAAAAGCCGCAGCACAAGCTGCGGCTTTTTTTGTTTGTCATTGGTACCGACGTAACGCTCAATCTGCCTCCGGCAGGCACCCTGTCAAAGCCACAGCCAACAGCCCGCAGCCCCCCGTGAGGAGCACAACCAGATAGTCTTCGGGATCACGCCCCGCCCGACGCTGCCTCATGCGCCAGCCCAGAAGCCCTGCAAAGCAGATCAAAGAGACCATCCAGCCCTCAGGGTTAAAGGAAACATCCAGCAGCGCATAGGCGGTCTCTCCTTTGGCGCGGACAACCCGCAGGGGGAAGAGCTGCTTGAGCATCTTCTGCCCTCCTTTGGCTTCCAGCCCGTGGGTATGGGAGGCGATGGGGCGGTAAGCGCGATCCGTCACCCACACCCGGACACTCTTTTTGTCCGTCACCACAAAGGTCCGCTTGAGAAGGTCACAGTACACGGCAAGGCTCATGGTGTCCGGGTCGTAGCCCGCCATGGGCAGGGCAATGGGCCTGTAGTCGTCATAGGAGAGAAGGCTTGCGGTGCCGTCCCCTTCGATCATCAGGCCATAAAACTCCCGCCGGGGATTTTCGTCCATGCCGATGTAACGGATGCCGCTGGCCGGGGCCAGACCCGTATTCTTCACCCAGGGTTTTCCCCGCACCATCTTCAGGTGAAAAAGGGTCCCCCCGGCATCGGTAATGAAATAGCCTTCGTCAAAGGGCTTCCGGGCTGTGGGATTGCCGAAGATACCCTGGGCCGGAAAGACAAACCCCTTGCGGGTCAACGCCTTTGTAAACCGATCGGACCGGTCCGCATCCACGGCGTTGGTTTCGGCGTCCAAAAACTCAAAAGCGTCTGTCACCCGAAACATAGAGTCAGGCTCCTCCAGCTGGGTAAACCCCGAAGCGGACTCGTACAGGGGATACAGGGGCACCACCGGGCTGTTTAAGGTGCGCGGCCGAAGGCTCAGAACCTGACGGTTCATGGCCACCTTTTTATAGGTCACTTCTACACCGTCCAGGGATTCGGGCAGACAGCCCCAGGCGGCCAGATCTTTATAAAAAAACATGGGCAGGGCCGTCTCAAACTCTCGTCTGGTGTACTCCTTCCCGGAAAGATCCGTCATCCGGCGCTGCCCCGTCTCTTTATCCCTGTCATTGACCATGAATGTCTTCAAAGATGAGCTGTAGAGGATAAAGGGAGAAAACGACCTCTCCACAAGCAGCCTCCTTGCCTGCTCCGGAACGTAGATGGCACACACCAGGGTTATCAGAAGAACAATGGCACATCGCGAAACCTTGAGCATCAGACAATCCCCCTTTTAAATCGATGGGCGGGCAACAGAACCGTGGGCAGATAAAGGGCACACGCCAGGGCATACCAGTCCAAAGAGACGTCAAAAACCCCAAAACTTTTTTTCACCAGCAGCAACACCGTGCCAAAGGCGATGACACCGTAAACAGCCTTGCGCCACCAGGCCGTCTCCACCAGGGCCAGTACAGCCCCGAAATAGGCAGGCACCGCCGCAAGGCACCAGGGTGCCGCCGTTAACAGGGCACCCGACACGATCTCCGCGGGGAAATAGCATCCCATGATCAGGGCCAGGCACACGGCGCTGATCCCGCAAAGGCCTGCCACACAGAGGCATCCCACCCCCAGCATGCACACCAGGGACAGGGTGTGGGGCAGGGGAAGGTGAAAAAGGATGCGCAGGCGCCTCTTGCCCGTCTCCGGTACGAACTGCACCAGAGCCGTCACCAGCCCCACAAAGGGTGCCAGCCACATGATGTCCCCGTAAAAAACGGATTGCTTGATCGCCGCCATGTACCAGAGGTGGTACGCCCCCTTGGCAAGCACGGCCGACCTGAGCATGATAAAAATCTTCCCATAAACCGCCAGGGTGATCCCCAGCAACACAAGGAGGAACCAGCGAAGCTTGATCCACTCCTTATATACAATCGCCTTGTACATGTGTTTTCATATCCTTGTTTTGTTGATGCCTTCTATGCTTAAGGCGCATGGATAAGCCTGCCTCCGGCAGCCAGGGGCTGATCCTCTGGGGCCCAGGTTGCGAATGCGCTTTCCCCCTCGTTCCTCGGGTCAACTCACATCCGCCTTTAAATCAAACGTCGGCCTTCATCATCGTTTCGACCATCGGCATATTTACATAACCGCCTGAGCCCCCTTACCCCCTGGAGCGCCGCACTCCTGTGCGGCACGGGTAACGACGGACTAAAAAGCCGCACCGGAGTGCGGCGCTCCGTTTCGGTCATTCTTTATCGTTTTTTTCGAAGGTCGCGGCCCAAACGATGACCAAAACCCAAGCGTCATTCAAAACGATCCGTTAAGGACTATGTATTTGACGTTAAGATAACTTAACCGCCAACAGAGCCGCCGGATCCATACGTTTAAACGTTACCTGCCATCAATATTTGCCGGTCAACCCGATAAAGGCGTCTTCCAGGGTCATGGAGACCGGCACAAGCCCTGAGGCATCCATGCCTGAGGCACCCAGGTGCTCACGCACGACGTCTTGGGATTCAAAGCTGTAGAGATACTGCCGATCGCCGAGGCACTCCGTCCGGGCTATGATCCCGTCCTGTACCGGTTCTTTTCCCCCGTTGCGGGGAAGGCCGTAGCAGCGGAACCCTTCGGTGAAGCCCTGGAGGCTGGAGCTCACAAGGGTGCGGCCCTGATCCAGAATCACGATATCGTCCACAAACCGCTCCAGGTCCTGAACAATGTGGGAGGTAATGAGAATGGTTGTGCCGTAACGTTCCGCATAATCCAGGAGGTAGTCGAGAAACAGGCGACAGTCCTCACATCCAGCCCCAGTGAATAATCGTCCAGGATCATCAGCTCGGGCATCTGGGCCAGGATCAGAGCCAGGGTCACCTGGGACCGCTGGCCGCAGGACATCCGGTGGATCTTGCGATTGTCCGGGAGCCCCAGACGGTCCATGAGGTCTCTGAACACCCCGTGGTTCCACATCGGATAAAAAGAGGCGTAAATACTCAGCCTGGATGAATTAAAGACGTACTGGAGAAAGGTTTCGTGCAGCAGGCCGATGCGGGCCCTGGTCTCCGGTCGCAGACTGTGGGAGGGCTCACCGAAAATCCGGCACACCCCGCCTTTGGGGGAGAGAAACCCCATCATGATGTTGATGGTGGTGCTCTTTCCCGCTCCGTTTTTCCCGAGGAGTCCAAAAATACGGCCCTTTTTCACCTCAAAACTGAGGCCCCTGAGCACATCCTTGCCCCCGTAGCTGTGGCACAGGTTGTCCACCTGGATCACCGCGTCCGACATGATCTCATTGCTCCTTTTCATTAGAAACTCACCTCGCCGCCAAGCCAGAACTGGCGGCCCAGTTCGTAGTTCTTGCCATCGGCCAGGACTTTTTTGTTAAAGAGGTTGTTCACCTCCAGGGTGGTTGTAAAAACACTCTGCCCCCACAAGGGAAGCTTCCAGCGGAGCTTGCAATCCACCACCACACTGGAGGAGCGATCCCGCTCGGCGTAGACCGGGAGCTCTTCGGAGACCTTCTCCCCGGTCAGAGGGTTTGTCTGGGCCTGGTCGTCGGGGACCTCTTTGGTCTTGCCCGTACTCTCCACCTTGGTGTAGGAACCCCGGTACCGGGCGATGGTGGTCAGGGTCATGCGCGCGGGCAGAGAGGCAACGGCCGTGACATTGGCCATCCAGGGTTTGTTAAAGGTACTCCTGGGCAGCTCGGCTTTATAAATCACCTTGTCTCCGTACCAGACACGGTCATCGTCCACCTCGCTGTCGTAGGAGCCGTTGGAGGAGTCAGTATCCTGGTATGTTACGTTCAGGTTAAGGCTGTGGGCACCGAAGCGGCGCCCCCAGGCCACGCGATGGCTCTTGTGATCGTAAAAGCCGTCGTTGGTCATGGTGTAATAGCGCAACCCGTCGGGCTGGATGGCCCCGTAAGTCCGGGCAAACTGCTCCCGCCCTTTTCGGCGCACATACTTGTACCCCAGGGTTCCGCCCCCGACCCTCTGGTCGACACCGATCTGAAATTCGTCGGCATAGGGGGTTTTCAGGGAGGAAAAGGTCTCCACATTGTTCCCGGCGTCCGACACCGGCCACCAGAAACCGCCCAGGGTCCCGGAGGGATCGCTGCCGGAAAAGACCATATCCAGATAGGGCTTTCGCACCTCGGTGCGATACGGTTTCTTGGCCTCTCGAAGCTTGTACGTGATGAAGGTGGCGCTGTGGTACCGGTTGAAACCCGAGGTGAACACCGTGCGGCCGTCCCCGAAGCTGTCCCAGGACGCCGACATCCTCGGGGCCACGTCCAGGTTGTCCATGAAGTCGTTGGCGGCGACGCGGAGCCCCGGCCGCAGGGTGACTCTGCCGCACACCATCTCGTCCTGGCCATAGAGGCTCAAGGCATTCACAACTGCCGAGGAATCGTCGGCATCAAAGACCTTGCGCATGCTGAAGTACTGCTGGTTGTCTTCGCAGTCGTAGCTGTTGCCGGGGGAGATCACCGTATCGGACTTTACCGGGTCCGTGTAGATCATGGAGGTTTCCTTGCGGTCGAAGGTGCCCTTGGTCAAATCGTAGGCAATGCCAGTGCTCAGGGTATGGCGCCCACCCCACCCGTTAAAGGAGATCTCCGACAGATCGGCACGGGTGGTGAAACTCTCCTGGGTCTTGGAGATATCCCCGTACCCGCCTTCCTTGGAGTAAGCAGACCCCGCATCAGCTCCCCAGGGTTTGGAGGCAGTGGCGGCCCATTGACGAAGATCCTTCGGGGCCTCCCGCTCGTTTACGCTCCTTCGAAATGCCCCGGTGATCTCCAGGGCCCCGAAGCCCAGCCCCCGGTTCCACCGCCCCTGGATGCGATCCCCGCCCCCCTTGATGGTGTAGTCGCTGTCTTTGATATCCGAGAGGAAACGCTCCTCCTCATACGGGGAGTGAAACAGGCTCAACTCAAAGGCATTCAGGTAATCCGGGTCCCAGGAGAGCTTGGCCATGATATTTCTCAGGTGCCGCTCTTCATCCTTCCACCCCTTGAAATGCCGTTTGGAGATGGTGGACCGCACCTCGTTGACGGAACCCAAGGCCCCCAGGGTATCACCCAGGGGCATGCTGAGGCTTCCGCCGTAAATATGCTTTTCAAACCGGGGGTCTTCAATTACCTCATCGTCGGAAGACGGTGGGGTAAGGGAGGCCTCATCGTCCTCTTCTTCCTCCCACTGGAAAAAGTGGGTCCACTGGCTCCGGGTAGTCCGGTAATAGACCTTACCCTTGGGCTTGATGCCCGCTTTGACGGTTTTTGCGTCCACCACCCCGCCGGAAAAATCACCGAACCGGGCAGGCACGTTGCTGTCGTAAACCGCCACCTCCTCCACCAGGTCCGAATCCAGGAAAATCTCCTGGGGATGGCCAGGAACGTCGTTGACCACCTGGTGGCGTTCGGAGCCAGGATCCAGGAGGCTGTTGTTGGAAATCCCGTCCACGGAAAAATTGTTCTGGTAGGCCTTGCCGCCGGAAATGGAGATATTCACAGGCAGGATCTCCCCGGCTGTCTTGGCAGAGCGCCAGGAGTCATCCGGCTGGATATCCGGAAGCACCAGCAGAAGCTCGTTTAAATCCCCGTTCCCACCGGAAAGATGCCGAAGCATCTGATAATCAAGAATGGAAACCCCGGAGGCCTTGCTCTCCATGGTACCCGTCACGGTGAGGGTATCCCCTTTCACCGCCACCTCGTCGCTCTTTTCCACCGCTGTTTTTTCCACGTCCCGGTCTGTATTTCCAGAGACCGCAACCTCAACCGGAGACTTTGCTGTTCCTTCTTCAGCCCATGCCGTTGCCGCAAAACCAGCGACCATCAGGGCCATGGCGACCCCCAGCCAGGCGGCACGCCCGCTGCCCGAACGACACCCTCCGTCGAGGCCGACGCATCGCCTCACACACCTTCGTATCATTGCATCACTCTTCCATCTGAAAGGGGCCCTCCATGGGAAGGACTCCTTGGGTACGTCCCGTAAACCGCCTCGCTGCATTCACGATTATGCGGTTGAATCCAAACAAATACTCGACAGGGGATCTTAATCGGCATGCAGGGGCCGGGTGTCCGTTGTATCCGGTATGCCGTCCCCGTCGCTGTCCGGGTCCAGGGCCAGGCCCGATGCGGCGATGTCCTCAGGGGAAGCCAATGGGCTGAAAAAGTCAGGCAGACCGTCGCCGTCGGTATCGACCTGGGCGACCCAGTTTTCCGGCTTTTCCGGGCTCCAAAACGGCATTTCCGAAAAATCGTCGATCTCAGCCATGGTGGCAGCCGTTAATTTAATCCCCCTATTGATCTCCGCACGGTTCCCCATGGACATTGACAACGCAACGGATTTGTCAACGGCACCAGCGAGCGTGTACGCATTGGCAAGGGTTAATGACGTCGTTGAAATGGTGGAGCTGCCAACACAAAGCTTGACGCATTCATCGTCTTCATAGAAAGCCGCTTTCGTGGCAATCGCCTTATTTAATATACTTATGGCTTCATCGGTATAACCTAAGGAGATCAAAACCTTGGCGGCCCGGATCAAATACCCACCCCGAAGAGTGAGAAGTTCGTCGTGTTCTCCGTACTGCCCTGAGGCCCACTGCTCATCGGTGATAGACTCATCGAAGATAAGGACACTCTTGGTCGCAAATGTACTGACCACCTCAAGCAGCCGCCCTTTATCTCCCAAGGCGACCTGGGACCTCGCCAACCAAAGATACATTTCGGCCACCTCTGAGGCGTCGGCTCCTTTCCCGACAACACCGTCCGCCGCAGACCGAGCTTCAACAAGGCATTGAGCGGCGCGGTCAAGACGGCCAACCGAGATCCAACAAGAAGAGGCTTCGCAAAGGCCTCTTACCTTCCACAGAGCCCCGGAAAGATCCCGGGCAACGGCTTCTGTGGTTTCGCAGAAAGCAAGCTGTGTATCCTTCTTATTCATCAGGCTATAAAGGTACGCCAGCTTTGGGTAACCTTGTAGAATTTTGACAGTAAAAGCCGCCTCTTTATCATCCGTCGTAAAGTCGTCCAAAATCGCTTGGGCCTTTTCCAAGGCTTTGACAGCATCGGCATACCGACCGGGCCCCAGGGCGATCAGGGTTGCAGCCATTCGCTTCGAGCCTTTGTTTTGGGCAAAGTAAGTCAGAGCATTAATCTTCTCCTTAGTTTCCTTAACCTTATCCTTGTTGACGATTCGATCCACCACGGCCAAAGCGTCATCTATGTCTTCTGAGGTTACAGCCTTTGAAGTTGCTAAAAAGGCATAAACCCGATTTTTGTACGCCGCAGGAGCCTCACTGATCAACGAATCGACCAGGGGCATCTCACCAAAGGTGCAAAGGACCGGTATCACATAAGTTGCAACGTAAAACCACGTAGAAGACTTCGTAAACGGATATGAATCACACAGCGCCCTGATCTCTTCATATGCATTCATCCCACCGAGTCTGTATGCTTCGTCCCCAAATGTTTCGTACATTGAGGCGTACAGCTGGACAACCCACGAAAGGCAAAACACCCTTTTTCTATAATAATCAACCGTATGCGGATCATCATCTTTCTTTGGATAATCCGGGTTGACCGCATCGTCCGCAGGGACCTTTTTTGATAAAGAGAGCATCATACCCGGGTATAAAGCGGCCTGGGCTTCGTTGCCATCTTCCACAAATCTGTCTCCCGCTTTTTTCATGGAGACGACAAGACGGTTCAGCGATGAGGTATTTACTTCTGCCATCGCCTCACTGCACTCTTTGACATACCGCACCACAGAGTCGGCCTTATCCATCTCCCCGGCCTCCCTGTATTGGTTGATAAGGCTATTCAATGCGGCAGCGTCTTTATCATCAAAATAGGCCTTACCCACTGCCTCGATTTTTTTCTTGTACAGAGATTCAGCCTTCTCAAGGGCTTGAAGAATATTCTCTTGTGGAATACCTCCTGTGCGCTCATTGAAGGAAATCAAAGTCTTGCCCAACCGACGGAACCCTTCAGCTCGTACCATGGTTGAAAAAACCTTCGTGTCCAAGATGGTTTTGGCCTCTAAAAAAAGGCCGGCCTCGGCCAAGCCATGGGCGACACGCTCCAGAATGTAGTCATTGACCGTATCATCCCGCACCGTCTCAACGAGTTTTTCAGCCTTGTAGAGATGGGAGGCATCGGAATTGAAATAGTAATCCAAGCGCTTAGCGTTGTCGTCACCCAGCAGCTCGCTGGCAAACAACGGCTCCCTGATGTCGTATTTTGCAGCCACCGGGGTGATGATGGATGCGATCTCCGTGTTGTCCCTGACCCAGCCGATAAGGACCGGATAGGTATCCCCCAGAAAGGTATCGTAGGTCGCGATACCGGAGGTCCTGAGCACCCATCGGATGACACGCTCCGGGGCCATACTCTCCAGATGGATGGGCCGACCACCTGTCGCAGCCAGGATATCGCCGATGAGATCCCTCGCGCGGGTTTTAAACAACGGATCATCCTTTAATGAGGAGGGGCTGTTGGCGTCCAGCACCTCAGTCAGGCACGACAAAAGCCGTCGTCTCACAAACACCTCACCGGGGGCCTCTCCCTTTTCCACGGCCTCCTTGATCGCAGTGACCGCCTCATCAAGTTCGGGATGCTCGGAGGTATCGGGGAGCCCGTCCGCTGAAAAAGTAAGCCCCTCAAAGGCGCTTCCCTTACATCCCTTGGTCCGTCGGGTCGTTGCCACCAAAGAGAGCATCATGGTCTTGGCGTGAAAGTGGCCCCCTTCCACCGAAGGCCGGGCGGTGAGCTTGTCTTCCGAGACCTTCAGCCTGCCGGCCACAGCAGTGCGGGCGGCGCTCAGGGACGCCCCGTTTGCCACATCAAGGCCCACCAGGGTGGTCACCGGGCTCACCACAACGGCCCGAGTCTTGCCTTCATACATCTCCAGGGGAGCCATCATCACCATCCCCCTGAAATTAAGGCCGTCCGGCCCGGTGGTGCCATCCTTGCCGCCGCGGGCAAAAAGCATGAGCGACTTAAGGTCCACACCAGCGCCCACGGTCACGGTAAAGCGGCCCTGCTCATCGGTGACACAGGGTCCGTAAAGCCCGTCGCTGCCGTCCCTGTTCAGTGCATAGACCGTGGCTTTGGAAACGGGACCGTCTTCCACGACGCCGGAAAGGGTAATCCCCGGTCCGGGGGCTGCGCCTCCTCCGCCCGACCCGCCGCAGGCAGAAAGGCTCAAGGTTGTCACGGCTGCCAGGAGCAGCCTGATCCACATCACATACTTCATCGATACATCCTTCGTGTTGCAAACGGTTCACTATCTGGAAACGCCATGGTTCATCACAGACGTTCGTACGCCCCGATCCACCCGGTAAAGCCATGGGCTTCCGAGAGACGAAGTTCGGCAAGACTAACTTTTCAGAGAGGTACAAGAACTACTACAACCAACAGGATGTATGTCAAGTATTTTTTGGGAATAAATCATTTTTTAGGCACACCCAACAAAATCTATATGCCTATATTTATTTATAAATTATTCCAACAAGCTAAATTCAATAAAACTAAAATCTATTGACAATCCGCGCAAACCCCAGTAGTCAGAATCTTTCCTTTGGACTACCTAAAAAAGAACGGAAGTCAAAACAAGATCCTGCAAACAACACCGGGAAACATCGGTACAACAGGCAGGAATCTGTTTTTTCCCGAGCCCTTATGATTCATTTTTTACGGAGTAAACGGCCCATGAAGTGCACCCCCAAAACGGAACGCCCCTGCGCCCCCCTGCCCCCCGGCGGGAGACGCAAAGCCCCTTTTCTATTCTTTCTCATCGCCCTGTTGGTTTTGGGCGGAGGCTGCGGGCCCTTCAAACCCGCCCATCAAGAAACCGTGCCCCTGCCCATGAGCGAGAAGGTGATCACCGGCACGCTTGCCAACGGCCTCCGGTACTACATTCGGCAAAACCCCTACCCCAAGGACCGGGTGGAACTGCGGCTCAACGTCCGCTCCGGCTCCCTTAACGAAACCGAAGAAGAGCGAGGCCTCGCCCACTTCGTGGAGCACATGGCCTTCAACGGGATCCGTCACTTTGAACACAACGAGCTTATCGCCTTCCTGGAAGAAGCGGGCCTCACCTTCGGAGCCCACACCAACGCCTACACCGCCACCAACGTCACCAATTACCAGCTCAGCATCCCACTGGACCGCCCCGAGCTCTTGGACAAAGCCTTCCTGGTCCTGGGTGACTGGGCAGACGGCCTGCTCTTTGATGAGGGCGAAATCGAAAAAGAAAAGGGTGTGATTGTCGAAGAGTGGCGCATGAGAGACGGGGTAAGAAAGCGCGTGGGCGACAAAAGCCGGGCCGTGCTCCTGTCCGGATCCCGCTACCCCTTGCGTGATCCCATCGGCCTGATGACCGTGGTTAAAGGCGCCAACCGCGCCTTGCTCAAAGGGTACTACGACGCCAACTACACCCCGGACCGCATGGCCGTAGTGGTTGTGGGCAATATCAACGCAGTCGACATGCAGAAGCGCATTGAAAAGGCCATGGGCGGCATTGCACCCCGCAAGGCCCGTGCCGCCGCATCAAAGGAGGTCCCCCTTACCCCTGGCCTGCGCGTCACCACCATCACCGACCCCGAACTCACCGCAGGAACCGTGGCTATTGACCACTTCTTCCTGCGCAAGCCCACCACCACTGTCGAAGGGTTCAAGCGGGACCTCACCGAGCAGCTGGCCTTTGCCGCCTTTAACCGGCGTGTTCGAAAAAAAATCACCGATCAAGAGCTGCCCCTGCTGCGCGCCTACGCCCGCGTAACAGATGTTCAGAGCGAGCTGCACACGGCACGGTTCATGGCTCGCCCCGTCAAAGGAAGCGTCTCCAAGGGCCTTTCCGGTCTCTACGCCGAAATGGAACGGGTCCGACGCTTCGGCTTCCTGGACGAGGAGCTGGCAGAGCAGAAAACCGCCTTTGAAAAAGCCCTCACCGAGGCAGCCCGGCCCGATCGCCGCGTGGAGTCATCGGACCATGCCACAGCCATCTGTGAATTCGACACCTACGGCGGGGCCCTCACCGACCCAGATCAGGATCTGGCCCTCTACCTGAAGGTGGCCGACACCATCACCACAGCCGACCTCAACCGGGCGTTCAACACACTCCTTGCCTCCGACAGCCGCTCGGTCATCTTCACCTTTCCTGAGAAACGAAAGACCGAAATGCTTACCAAACAGGCGATCATGAACCTGGTCACCAGAGTTCATGAAAAAGACCTGGCGCCCTACACCCTAGCACCGGCTATCACCGCCCTTGTCGCTGCGCCCCCTAAAGGCGGAGACGTCGTGGTCAGCGAAAAAATGCCCGTCATCGGCGGCCAGGCCGTCACCCTCTCCAACGGGACCCGTTTCGTTATTAAACCAACAACCAACGCACCCGGTGAATTTCTGATCAGAGGCACGGCCACTGGCGGGCTCTCCGGCGTGGCGGATGCCGACTACAAGCGCGTGGGCATGGCCGCCGGCCTCGTGAACCAGAGCGGGTTTGCGGGCATCCCCCAAACCGAGCTGAACCGGTTCCTCGCAGGCCGGAACATCAACATCTCCCCTTCCATCGAAGCCAACACCACCTCTCTCACAGGCGGAGGCGCCACCAAAGAAGCCGAGACCCTCTTTCAGATGCTTCGCCTCTACTTCACCGCCCCAAATGTTTCAGCCAAGGCGCTGGCCATCCATAAAGCTCGGACGACCCAGGCCATCAACGCCAGGGCCCATGACAAAAAATTCTGCTTTACGGCAGACGCTGCCGAGGCCCGCCACAACGACAAATTCCGGGACCAGCCCCTTGCCATTGAGGACCTGGAGGGGCTCACCCCCAAAGCCCTCCTTGCCGACTACACAGGTTTCTTCGTCTCCCCTTCTGCCTTTACCTTCACCGTGGTGGGGGATGTGAACCCCGAGGAGATCGCCACCCTGGCAGCGCGCTACCTGGGCGACCTGCCCGCCGCAGCAAACCGAAAAACCAAAGTGGACCGGGGCCTCCGGCTCAAAGCCGTAGGCAGTCCCGAAAGCATCCGCATCACCGGCAAGGGAGACCTTACGGACCGGGCCTCGGTCTCCGCCTTTTACGAATCCGAAGCACCCTTTTCCCACAAACGGAGCGTTCAGCTCTCCGTCCTCCGGCGCATCCTCTCACGAAGGCTCAGGCTCTCGGTGCAGGTGAAAAGAAGCGGGCTATACTCCATCCACGGCGCCCCTCGCCTCCAGGCCGGAGCCCCACCACCCTCTCAAGGCATCCGTCTCCTTTACCTGCGATCCCCACCGCGTGGATGAACTCATCCCCCTCACCGAAAGCATGATCCGGGACATGGGAACAAAAGGGGTCACGCAGCAGGAGATGGAACTGGCCGTTAAGCAGAGCCTCACCACCCTGGCCCAGGTCGAGAAAAAAGACCGCTACTGGCTCAACACCGTCGCCACCTCCCTGGACCACGGCTGGGACCTGGGCGAGGTGCTCAGCCGAAAACAGATGCTTCAAAACACAACCGTTGACGACCTCAACGCCCTGGCCAAAGAGACCTTAACCGGCATCAAAGGGTTCATCACCGTCTACGCCCCCGACACCGAGGAGGCTTTATGAAGCGCCGCCTGATACATGTTAGCGCGGCAGCTCTCCTCTTCCTGGCCGGCACCCTGCCGGCCACGGCCGGGGAGCAGACAAGCCACGCCATTGCCCTCATCGGCACCCCGAAATACGGGGAACACTTCACCCACTTTGACTACACCAACCCCGATGCCCCCAAGGGAGGCACCTACCGTCGGGGCATGGTGGGCACCTTCGACAACATCAACGACGTGGCCGTCAAAGGACGATGCGCCGCAGGCATCACCTTCCTGTACGACACCCTCATGGAGTCATCCAGGGACGAACCATCCACCTCCTACGGCTTGCTGGCCGAAACACTCACCGTGGCTGACGACAACGCATGGGCCATCTTCCACCTGAGACAAGAGGCGACATTCCACGACGGGCACCCCGTGACGTCCGAGGATGTCTGCTTCAGCTTTAATGCCGTCACCGAGCAGAGCCCCTTTTACAAAAACTACTTCAAAGGGATCGACCGCGTGGAGGCCCTGGGCCCCCACACCGTCAAGTTCCACTTCAAAAAAGAGGACCGCAACCGGGAGCTTCCCTATGTCGCAGGCCAGCTCAAGGTACTGCCCGCCCACTACTGGCAGTACAGGGACCTGTCCAAAAGCACCCTGGCCCCCCCGTTGGGAAGCGGGCCCTATCGCATTTCCGCCGTGGAGCCGGGCAAACGCATCAGCTACGAACGCGTTCCCGACTACTGGGGCCGGGACCTGCCCGTGAACAAGGGGCGCTACAATTTCGACCGCATGGTGTTTGAGTACTTCAAGGACCGGACCGTGGCCTTTGAGGCCTTCAAGGCAGGGCACTACGATCTTCAAGGGGAGAGTGCGGGCAAAAACTGGTACCGCGGATACACCGGAAAAAACGTGGAGACGGGATGGATTAAAAAAGAAGAAATCCCCCACAGCATGCCCACCGGCATGCGAGGGGTCATCATGAACACTCAGGTGCCCCCCTTGAACGACCGAAACGTCCGGCGGGCCCTCACCCGGGCCTTTGACTTCGACTGGGTCAACAACAAAATCTACTTTGGCCAGCTCAAGCGCCACACCAGCTACTTCTCCAACTCGGAATTTGCCTGCAGCGGCCTGCCCACCGGGCAAGAGCTGAACACCCTGGAATCCATCAGGGACCTGGTGCCCCCGGAGGTCTTCACCACCCCCTTTTCCCTCTACAAAGGAGACGGCTCGGGCATGGACCGCAACCGGCTGCGCCAGGCAGCAGCTATCCTGACCGAATCAGGGTATGCCTTCAAGGACGGGGCCATGCGGGACCCACACGGCAAACCATTGAAGCTGGAGATCCTCATGGGCTCCAAGGCCACCCAGAAAAGATTCCTTCCCTTCAGGCAAAACCTGAAGCGCCTTGGCATCGAGCTCACCCTGCACCTGGTGGATTCCACCCACTACACCCAAAAGGTTCGAAACAGAGAGTACATGATGATCTTTTCCCGGTTCCGCCAGTCCCTCTCCCCGGGCAACGAACAGCGGGGCATGTGGCACAGCGAAACCGCAGGTGTCAAAGGGAGCCGCAACCTCTGCGGCATCGCCGATCCGGCCGTGGATGCCCTGGTGGAAAAAATCATCGCCGCCCCGGATCGCGAATCCCTGGTGGCACGCACCCGGGCCCTGGACCGGCTCCTGCTCAACGGGTACTACATCATCCCCGACGGCTACAGCGACCGCTTTCGCATCGCCTACTGGGACCGATTCGGCAGGCCCAACAAACTGCCCACCCACGGCCTGAGCATCAATGCCTGGTGGATTGACCCGGCAAAAGACGCAGCCATGCCCGACTGCCTGATCTCTAAAACACGTAGCTAATAAAAGCCCCCTGCAGCCAAGTTAAAAATGCCTCCGGCGGCCCTGCCGGGGGCCAAACTTTTGAAAAGTTTGACAAACAGGTTTTGCTCAATTTCACAAAAAGCTTCGCGAAAGCTCTTCCCCTGAGGAACGAAGGGGAAAGCGCATTCGCAACGTGCTTTCAAGGTGGCACACCTTGCCGCCGGAGGCCGTGCGGTTAAATCAACACTGGGCAAGTGGTGACAACGTATCCTGTAACGTCGAAGCTTGCGATCCAGTCCGCATAAACCATCAGCGTTCATGTCGGGCGCAGCCCGAGCCGAAGGCATATTTTTTTCGGAGTCCTTATGAAAGAGTACATCGCCAAACGGGTGTTTCTGATCTTCCCCACCCTTTTGGGCATCATCACCATCAATTTTTTTCTGGTCCAGGCGGCCCCGGGGGGGCCGGTGGAGACCATGATCGCCCGGCTCAGCGGCACCGAGGTCTCGGCCGTGGACCGGGCCACGGGCACTCAAGAGACGAGCGGCCCTTCGGACACGGAGGAGGCCCTGGGGGAGTCGTCGTCGCCCTATAAAGGGGCCGACGGCATTCCGCCCGAGGTGATCCAGGAGATTGAGCGCCTCTACAACTTCGACAAACCTGTCTTCACCCGTTACCTCCTTATGTTGAGGGATTTTTCGTGCTTTGACTTCGGCGAGAGTTTCTTCAGGGACAAGCGCGTGGTGGACCTCATCAAGGAGAAGCTGCCCGTCTCCATCTCCTTAGGGGTCTGGAGCACGGTGCTCATCTACCTCATATCCATCCCCCTGGGAATCGCCAAGGCCGTGCGCCACGGCAGCCGGTTCGATCTCTGGAGTTCCCTTGCCGTCATCGTGGGGGATGCCGTGCCCATGTTCCTCTTTGCCATCGTGCTCATCATCTTTCTGGCCGGGGGCAACTACCTGACCCTGTTCCCCCTGCGCGGCCTGGTCTCGGACAACATTGGCCAGCTGAGCACCTGGGGAAAGATCCTGGACTACCTCTGGCACATGGTGCTGCCCATCACCACCATGGTCATCGGCGGTTTTGCATCCCTGACCATGCTCACCAAAAACGCCTTTTTGGACGAGATCAGCGCCCAGTACGTCACCACCGCACGGGCCAAGGGCATCACGGAAAAACGCATCCTCTACGGACACATCTTCCGAAACGCCATGCTCATCGTCATTTCAGGGTTTCCCGCAGCCTTTATCTCCATGTTCTTTACAGGCTCCCTCATGACCGAGGTGATCTTCTCCCTGGACGGCATGGGACTCATGGGCTTTGAGGCGGCCATGGGGCGCGACTACCCCGTGATGTTCGCCACCCTCTATATTTTCACCCTCATGGGCCTGGCCTTGAGCATCGTCAGTGACCTCACCTACACCCTGGTGGACCCCAGGATCTCCTTCGGGTCGTCGGGGAACTGATCAAAGCTTGCCATGTTCAAAGCCTGCCTCCGGCAGGGCCGCCGGAGGCAAACATAAGCTGAATAGTTACTCGTTAGAAACAAAGAGACAATCCACGAACACCTCAGTGATTTTCCCTGAGGAACGAAGGGTAAATCGCTGAGGTAACCAGCTTTCAAGGTGGCTCACCTTGCCGCCGGAGGCAGCTTTTTACCCACCCATCGACCCAAACCGTGCACCCAAACCATGCACATGGATACACGCTGCATCATGAAATTATCGCCCCTTACGCGCAAGCGCCTGTCTGTCTTCAGGAGAGACCGGCGCGCCTTTATCTCCTTGCTGGTCTTCGGCGTTCTTTTTGCCATGAGCCTGGCAGCAGAGCTCATCGCCAACGACACGCCCCTTTACGTTCATTACAAAGGAAGGCACTGTTTCCCCCTGGTGGTCTCCTACAGCGACCGGGATTTCGGAGGGTTTCTCCCGTCCGAGGCCTGTTATTCCGACCCTTACCTGATCCATGCCATCGAAGAGGACGGCTGGATCCTCTGGCCGCCGGTGCGTTTCAGCTACGACACCATTCGGTACGACCTGCCCGTGCCGCCGCCCACGGCCCCTTCCCTTTCCAACCCCCTGGGCACCGATGATCTGGGCCGGGACGTTTTTGCACGCATCCTCTACGGGTTTCGCCTCTCGGTTCTCTTCGGGTTTGCCTTCACCTTTGTCACTTCGGCCCTGGGCATCGCCGCAGGGGCCATCCAGGGGTATTACGGGGGCCGGGTGGACCTGTGGGGCCAGCGGCTCATGGAGATCTGGTCGGGTATTCCCATGCTTTACCTTCTCATCATCATGAACAGCTTCATGACCCCGGGCTTCTGGTGGCTCCTGGCCCTGATGGTCCTCTTCGGGTGGATGCGCCTCGTAGGCGTGGTCCGCGCCGAGTTCCTCAAGGGGAGGCAGCTTGACTATGTGCAGGCGGCCCGGGCCCTGGGCGTGAAGGACCGGGAGATCATCACCCGCCACATCCTGCCCAATGCCATGGTGGCAGCCATGACCTTTCTTCCCTTTATCCTCTCGGGCTCCATCGGCATCCTCACCTCCCTGGACTTCCTTGGGTTCGGCATGCCGCCGGGATCACCCTCCCTGGGCGAGCTGCTCGCCGCAGGAAAATCCAACCTCCACGCCCCCTGGCTGGGCCTTTCAGCCTTTGCCATCGTAGCGTCCATGCTCACCCTGCTGGTCCTCATCGGAGAAGGCGTCCGAAATGCCATGGACCCCAAGCACATCCAAAAGGAGGCATCATGACACTTCTCTCCATCCAGAACCTGGCCGTGGATTTTCGAACCAGCCAGGGCTTGAGCCCCGCGGTTCACGACATGAGCTTTGATGTGGGCCAGGGCGAGGTGGTGGCCCTTGTGGGGGAAAGCGGCTCCGGCAAATCGGTGTGTTCCCATGCCGTTGTCCAGCTCCAGAAGCACCTGGCGGCACAGGTCCGGGGCTCCGTCTCCTTTGACGGCACCGAGCTCACCGGCCTATCAGACCGGGTGCTTCGCAGCTACCGGGGCCGGGAGATCGCTTACATCTTCCAGGAGCCGGGGACCTCCCTGAACCCCTTGCACCCCGTGGGCCGACAGATGACGGAGTGGGCCCGCATCGTGGAAGGGACGGACACCAGAACAGCCATGGAAAAGGCGGTACAGCTCCTGGGCGATGCCGGGATCAGGCACCCGGAGAAGCGCATCGGCCATCTGCCCCACACCTTCTCCGGCGGAGAAAAACAGCGCATCATGATCGCCATGGCCCTCATGGGAAACCCGAAACTCATCGTGGCCGACGAGCCCACCACGGCCCTGGATGCAACGCTCCAGGAACAGATCCTCACCCTCATCACCGGGGTTCGGGACCGTTACGGCACCGCCATCCTCCTTATTACCCACGACCTGGCCGTGGTGCGGTCCCATGCCGATCGGGTGGTGGTGGCCAAAGAGGGGCGCATTGTGGAGAGCGCCCCCACAAGCGAACTCTTTGGCGCCCCCAAAACCGCCTACACCCGGATGCTCCTGAACAAAAGCCACGGGGGCCCCGTCAAAGCGCCCCGGGAGAAGAAAAAACTCCTTGAACTCGAAGGCATCGGCGTCACCTATGCCCGCCAGTCCCGGTTCAAAAAAGAGCCCCCTTTGAAGGCGGTGGACGGTGTCTCCCTGACCCTCACCGAGGGCACCACCTTAGGGATTGTCGGCGAAAGCGGATCCGGCAAAAGCACCCTGGCCCGGGCCGTCCTGCGTCTCATCCCCTCCACCGGCACCATGCGCTTTGACGGAGAGCCCCTATCCGAACTCACAGGGGAATCCCTAAGGCAGCTCCGCCGAAGCATCCAGGTGGTGTTCCAGGATCCCCACAGCAGCTTCAACCCCAAGATGACCGTGGGCGATATTGTGGGCGAAGGCCTGCGCGCCTTCAACCACCCGGGGCCCTACACCGAAAAAGTGGTAGACCGATGCCTCACCGACGTGGGCCTTGCCCCCCAAGACAAGGAGAAGTACCCCCATCAATTCTCAGGGGGGCAGAAGCAGCGCATCGCCATTGCCAGGGCCCTTGCCCTCTCCCCCAAGCTGGTGATTCTGGACGAGCCCACCTCGTCCCTGGACCGCAACATCCAGTTCCAGATCGTCTCCTTATTGAAAGAGCTCCAGGCCAAACTGGGCCTCTCTTACCTCTTCATCAGTCACGACCTGGACGTGATCCGTGCCATCAGCCACGACATCGCGGTGATGAAGGCTGGAAAACTCGTGGAATGGGGACCAGCAGACACCGTCTTTGCCTCGCCCTCACACGACTACACACGGATGCTGCTGAAAGGGGAAACCATGGCGGCACACAGAAATACCCCAGTGGGTGAACGCTAAGATGTCATGGTTCACATGAAGTGCTCATGCGTACGAGGAGGTTTCGTTGAATAAATCGATTCTTGTTGCCACCATTCTATGCGTCTCTCTTTTTGCCTGGTTGTTTCACAGCCAGCATGCTGATGTTTCAGAACCGAAATCAGAGACAAGCTCAATATTGACAGAATATCCCGAAAAGAAGCCTGAGAGTACATCAGCAGACCATTATTCAGCTATCCAGAGTGAAGCTATGGTTCCGAAGCCCCGAAAAGAGCCATCGACCTCCCCCACGGTGACGTCAGCAAAAGATGAGATCGAAAGCCACGTGCAAGGCATGATCCCGAAGCACCATGCCGAACACCTTGACGCCCTGATCAAAGGCAACGATCTGGAAGGGTTCCTGGCTTATATTTCACGTCATAATCTTGATATAAACGCCTTCACAGATGATCCCCATGCCCTTCGGTTGTGTGAACGCTGGATTACCCATTCCACGGAACCTGTCAGCGTCGAGATACTGCAAAAGTTGATGGATGCCGGAGCCGCCCTTGATGAGCCCGGCCGTGATCTATTTTCCTATCTTCTCCTCAGTCGGGACGAAGAGATTCTGAGTTTTCTCGTTGAAGCATACCCACACCTTATTCCCCGCGATGGCGTAGAGGCATTCAAGCTGCAGGCTTATGCCGGCAGCCCCGACATCATGAAAAAGTTGCAGGAGGAAGGTGTTACTATCACCCCAGATGATTTCACAGAAAAGGAGCTTATTGCCATTGAACAGAAGTGCTGGGACCCGGAGTGTTTTGTCATTCTCGAAGAGGCAGGCATCCGGTTCGAAAAGCGTGCGGTGTATAACGCCATCATGCACGGTCGCCTGGAATCCCTGGCCCACCATGCCCGACATTTGCCCCTGTCCGAATTAGAGTTCGATGATAAAGATGCTCTGGATATCGCCCTTTTAAGCCCGAGAACCACAACACGCACCGTTGCATTTCTCCTGGAGCAGGGGCTCGCCATTCAACCGAAACACCTCCAGAAAGCGAAAGAAAATGTTGCATTTGACGGAGTCCTTACCCTTGAAGGAGGGACGGAAAAATTACACGGTTCCGCCTCCTCCGACGGGTACCCTTTTGCAAAAGAGGTTCTGAATTATATGAGATTGAAATCACGTCAGAAATGACTCGCCCTGGCAAAAAAAACACAAATATTTACTTACGCGGATTACCGCGATGATGACGATTCTTTTTTAAAGGCGCAGAGGCTTCTCTCCGAAAAGCACAAGATCCACCTCCTGCTTTATCTATTCCCCTTGACAACCGACCTGCATACGCCTTATTGAAAGTAGTACGGCAAGCCAAGAAAAAGTGCACCCTATAAAGATTTCACATCGCAAAACACCCCCACGCCAGTTCAGGGAGACACAATGAACGCCCCTTTCTCAAAACCGCAGCTGAAAAATGTCTCGGAGACCTTACTGATCCCCTTAAGGGCAAGGTATCTTGAAACCCAGCGACCGGACGGAATCATTCACGATCCCCTATCGTGTGACATCCTGAAGCAAATCGGCCATGACTTTTCGGGAGAAAAAGAGGTGTCGGACATGTCCCAGACCGGGGTGGCCATCCGCACCGAAATCCTTGACGAGCAGACACGCCGATTTCTCGATACCAACCCCGAGGCGGTGGTTGTCAACTTAGGGTGTGGGCTGGATACCCGCTTCCTGCGCCTGGATAACGGCCGCGTAACCTGGTTTGACCTGGATATGAAAGATGTCATCGACATCCGGCGCAGTTTCTTCCAGGAGACAGACCGGTTTCGCTTTATCGGCACATCCGTCCTGGACATATCCTGGCTGGACGATATTCCCAAAGACAGGCCCACCCTGTTCATTGCCGAAGGCCTCCTCATGTATTTCACGGAAGACGAAATCAAACCCCTCTTTGAAGCCATCCAAAAAAATGTGCCGAATGCCGCCATGCTTTTCGAGGCCATGTCCCCCTTTATCGCCAGAAGCTCAAACGCGCACCCGGACGTGAAAAACTACGACGCAACCTTCAAATGGGGCATTGTCTCCGGCAAAGAGCTGGAGACCTGGGGCCTGGGCCTGCGTTTTGTGAAAGAGTGGTACTACTTTGACCGCCACAGGAACAGGCACTCTCCAATGTTCCGATGCCTCTCCCTGCTGCCGTTTTTCAGAAAGGCCATGAAAATTGTCCATGTGAGGTTATGAGGTCACGACAGCGCGGGACCCGCTCCTCATCCGCCTTAACCTCAGACGGAGGAAACATTTTGTCAAACGTGCAGGGACGTTCCTTTGAATGTCATCATTCATTTCAATGATGACATCGTACAATCCTCTTGTTTGAAAGGGCCTATAATGTTAGCTTGGCACAAACAAGAGCCCGCATGACACGCCTCCGGCGTTTTATTCGGCAGCATGTTGTGTCTGTTAATGACTTCAGGACCATGGGGATTCATCCCAGATAAAAAGGAAAAGAAACATGACAACAAATGAAGAGACGATTGTAATGACGCCCCTTTGGTTGGCCATTGAAGAGAATCTGCTTGCCCTTGAGGGACAGAACATCACCGAAGAGAACAAGGAAAAAACTGTCCAGAAGATAGTTGGGGAGCTGGACGGTAAAGGGTATGCGGTTTCGAAATCCGGAATTAAAATGATGGCACTGAGATGGGCTTTGGAGGACATGCTGAAGGTTGGAAGGCCCATGCTCAAGGACCTGACCAAGGCACTTTCCGAACTGACCCTTGAAGACCTTGCCAACCCCTGCCATGCATCCTACAGGGTCACGGATAACCTGGGCAAAACCTGGGAAAGGATCCAGAAAACGGACAGGCGAGACGCCCTGCTCCAAATGTTTGAAGAGGCCAAGCTGGATCTGCTTGTCCAGAAAGCCAAGGGCCTGGACGGCGACCTGGGCATTCGGCTCTTGATTGAAGAGACCGTGGAAAGCCCGGTGATCTTGGAGCGCATGGGTATTCCCCAGGAAAAACTGGATCAGGTACATGCGGATATCGCCGCAGAAATCGCGGCAAGAAACAATGTACTGTCTCTGCTTGAAACCGTCGAAGGCAAGCCCGACCATGAAAAGGTAAAATTCCTTTTCAGCAATGATATCCCGGAAGAACTCATCATTGAGGTCGCTCAGATCGCTCAGGCAGACATCGACAAAGCCAAAAAAGCCATGGAAGAAGAGCTGAAAGAGCAGCAGCGACTGGCAGAAGAAGCCGCGGCCAAGAAAAAAGCCGAGGCAGAAGGCCCGGCCCTCGAAGACATTCCCATGGACCAGATGGCTGAACACATCTATGCCATCCGTGAGATCCAGTACTTCAGTGACGTGGAAAAAGAGATCCGCACCATGTGCGAGCAGAGCGCCATCCCCAAGGCCATTGTGGACCTCTCCTTTTCAGATCCCGACAAGTTCGATGAGCTTGAAAAACAGTGCGAAGGATAACGGGCACACCCCTACCCACCCCTTCACGATAAAATAAATCATCCATGTAGCCACAAAAAAAGGCCCCGAATTTCGGGGCCTTTTTTTGTAAGGCCAGAGATAGTCACGTCCCACCTCAATTGAAGACTCTGACAGTCCAGCTCCTGTGCGAGCTTGATCTTTTCCAACAGTACTGAGCTGTTCCCCAGTGCATCTGTTCCCTGCGCCACTTTGCGTGGAAGCCCACCTCCTTTTCGAAAACTGAGGGAGAATGGCCCCCACTCATCGTTACCTCCAAATGAAGTCTATGAAACGCGAACCAGAAGGACACAGCCTACAGAATCGTTCAGTTTTGTCATCATACCGGAAAACAAAGTGGCAGAACTAACCTCCATCTGCGGGATCGTATGGGCCAGCACATCGTCTTCAGTCTCTGCCCGTCCCGGCACGCCGGTATCCTGATTTATCGACGACACAGGCGCTTGCGTTTCTGCTCTCTATCCCGGACATTTAATAAAAAACGTTCAGAATAAAAGCCGCCGGCGGTCCTGCCGGGAGCAGCTGAGTAGTTACTTCACCGTTATGAAGAATCGACACATGCGAATGATACCCACACTAACGGCCATGGCGATATGCATGACAACGACAGGGGTGGCCGGTGAAAAAACATCCGCGGCAGATCAGCACCCATTTCAAGCTGCAGAGGAAGCCCTCGGGTGCCTGTTGGAAGAGGCGTATACAAAGTTGGAGGCATCGTTTTCCGATGAGTTGAGGCAGGCCTTCCTGAAAGATTTAAAGCAGCCTGGCTATCCATTCTCTCCCAGGGTGGTCCATTGGGAAAAACAATTAAAAGCAAACACGAAACAAATGCTTCTCATACGGTTGCGACACTTCGCTGCCATTTTGAAAAACAGGTGATAGGCTTTAAGCTCAGTACGGATAAAAAGGGAACCATCGTGGATCTGCGGTTCCTGCCCGCAGAACCCTTATAGGTATGGAGCCCACTGGCCTGCTCTAAGCCGAAAACATTTCGGCAAAGTGCCTCGCTCACAACAGGCACGTCAGCTCAACGACTTCCCATGGGACGGCCTGCCTCTTACTGGCTCGATCTCAAAAGCTACCGGCCTGCAAAAATGACCCTCCCCCTTCTCATCCTCCATAAGGAAAGGGATTACCAGGTCCCCTTGCGGATTACAACCAACGGGTGCAGCCCCTTGAGAACAAGGACTGCGTAGTCTTGAAGCGTTCCCCGAACCTCAACCCCTCTTCATGCCCGGAGAGGCCCCGAGCCGCTTGCCGAATAAACCACACCTGGCTATGTCGACCCTCCTATGATTAGAGATATCGAACTGTGGATTTAAACGCTGCCCCCAACTAACAATAAGAACTGATAAACAGGTCACAGCAAACCGCCATAAAGCCCAATGCCCCCACACAATTACTACCAACCAAACAACAAGATAAAAAAACTTGACCTCAGGCTTGCTTTTAAATATATTTTCGCTGAAACAAATTTTATTTAGCAAGCCTAATGAAATTTCCTACATAGAAGAGAGAAACATGGATCGCCGCAAATTCATCAAATATTTATTCATTTCGACACTCACAACCTACCCAACCCTCCTATCACCTTTAAAAAAGAGCCTTGAAGCAGAACCAATAGCTGTCATGAATAAAACAACCTCACGAAATTGGTGGGAAGAGTCTTGCTACATGATTGACTGTGATAAATGCATAAACTGCCGAGCCTGTGAGGATGAATGTCCCGTGTCTGCTATTTATCAGTGGAACGATAGTGAATGTGCGGTCATAGATCCAGACCAATGTATTTGTTGTGGTGAATGTGTAAAAGTATGCCCCACAGATGCTATCATTGAAAGATAGTAGCGCCCCCTTTCAAAAACAGTATCAAAAACCAACTATCACCTAAAATTGTAATAGCCACACCGACTTTGCCCCATGGATACGCCCCAAAAACCGCAGAACCATTTAAAAACGGCAACAATGCTTATGCTTAACAAAAAAAAAGTAATCGTATGCAGCCTCTGTATATTACTATCAATAGTGACCTATATGGTGATCCCAACACGGTTTGAGAATACTCAGCCTCATGCATCTGCTCCTATCCAAATAAACAGGCAAGAAAGCCATAAACAAAAGACGGACATGATCCCTCCTCCCTATTCGAAAAAACCCCAAACAAATCACGTCACTACCTCACCGGCAAAAAGCTCTCCAAAAACCGACACAGAGGTCGTGCCTTCGGACCTTGTGCCTGCTTCTTCCACGTCTTTGCCAAGGAAGGTCACACGTCAGTTATTCGATATTTACAACACTGAAGACATCGACGCATTGATCGCCTATATCCTGAAACATAACATTGATATCAACCGACCATTAAACACACGAAACCATGTGACTTTATTCCACAGCATCGTACGACGTAATCTAACTGATGCGAAACGGCTGGTTGATGCGGGCTTAGTGGACGTTACGCGCCATCCGAATATTCTGTCAGCCGCTGTCATGTCCGGATCGGTGGAAACCTTGGACTGGATCATTGGACTTGGAGCTCCCATCACCAAAACGAACGCAAGGGAAGAAAATCTTTTCTTTGATGGGGTCCTGTATGGCAATATGGACATGCTGAAAAGGCTCGAAGATTTGGACATCATCAGCCATCAAACTCTACGCGGCAGAGATGCCCTGGACTGGGCCATCACCACGACGAGGGCAGAGCCAGACACGTTAAACTACTTGTTAGACACGGGGTTCACCATCAAAGAGAGAAACTACTACGATGCTGCCAAATACGGTTCTCTCGGTTCCCTTGACTTTTTAAAAGCCCACACATCCGATCTCACTGAAATCCGCATATTCGACCAAACCATGATGGATATTGCCGTGGAAGCCTCGCAACCTGTGAGCTACATCCAGGCCCTTGAAAAAGAGGGGTTTGTGCTCAACGAAAGTCACCTTGAAATGGCCAGAGCAAAATCAGAAACACATCCCGACGTTAGCGCACTTGTTCGCTACATTGCCGATAGAGTTGAAACAAGAGAACCCTGAATCCGCACACAGTAACCTTGCAGCCACGTCTGCAAATACGTCGGCCAAAACTGGCAAGCACTGGCGAGAATGGCCCCGAAATACCGGGGCCGTAATTCGCCAAACACATTGAGGGAGACATCACTCCCCGCGCTTAGAGGCCTTGATGGGGTTAAGTTTCTTTTCAACGGGCCCGTTTGACGCAAGGGCCGCCACGATATGGTGGTTCTCGTTACGGATCTTTTCGGTGTCGTACCCCAGGGACTCCAGGGTTTCGATACACTGCTTTCGCTGCCCCCCATAGCGGTTGACGTCGGCCAGGTTGCGGCCCACCTTATCCGGGGTCGTGAGGTAGAGGCCTTTTTCGTCAATGGCCATTACCTGCCTCATACCGTGCACCTCGATTTCATCGATGACCATCTCGCGGCTTGTTCCGAATCGGTTGGGTTCCATGTGTTTCTCTCCTTTAGATTAAAGGTTAGACCTGCCGGGCAGGCAAAAATTAAATCTCATCATTTCAAGGCACAACCGCACCATATTCATCCTAATCACTTTTTTGATCATGGGCAATAATTTTAGTGGAGCCTAAAAAATATTGCCCAAATAGCCTGTCTTTATGTTGGACATGGGTTAAAAAAACAGAAAAAAGAAAAGAGCCCCATGACGGTGCACCACCCGCTTAACAGCCTGAGATTGGGGCTCAGTCTGGTGTTTTATCAACACCTTGGTTATAAAGCACTGCACACGTCATTGAGTTACCCCGGATGAACCCAGTTGCTCTGCATTTAAAAAGCAGAACGACACTGCCGGGCAACCTCACCAGGGTTCACGCCGAAGGCTTTCCGGTAGGCGCAGATAAAGTGGCTTACATTGACATACCCCACGTCGTAGGCAGCTTCACTGACGTTTTTCGCCCCCGCCTCCAGAAAGGCACGAGCCACCTCCATTTTGTGACGTCTCAAATAACCAAAAACAGTGGTTCCGTAGACGCGACGGAAGCCTTCTTTGAGCTTTGTCTCGTTGATGCCCGTCTGACGGGCCAACGTGGCAATGGAGGGGGGATTTTTCAGGTCCGCCACAAGGTAATCCCTTGCGGAATGGATCCTGTCGGTTTCCTGTGGGGTAAAAGGCCGGCCTATCTCTCTGTGGGCTGGCGCCAGGGCATTCACCTGGAGGCAGAGAAGCTCAAGGGCTTTGCTCTCGAGGAAAAGCTCCCGACACTCACCGTCAAAGGGACAGGAGAGTATCTGATGGCAGGCGGCTTGCATGGCGGGAGGGAGGCTTCCGGTGACGGTAAACTTGTCCTTGTCCCTCCCCTCTCCTTCGGCGATGGGACGAAGCCGAGGCGGCAGGCAGGACGCATCTTCCCCCACCAGGGAGTAGAGAAGGGACGGGTCCACAGAGAGCCCCACAATACAGATATCCGTATCGCCCACCGCCTCGCAGCGTCCTGAGGTATTCGGGGCATAGCTGGCGTTTGCAGCGCCGGCGCTGCTTCGACACCAGGATCGGGTCATGTCCAGGATCGCCATGCCCTTATCGTCAGCCAGCACCAAGCCGCCGAGATGTGGGCTCCCCGCACATTCAAACCAAGGACCAGCGGCCTGCGGGCACTGAACCGGCTCACGGTAACATGGAGACCGCGGCGAATAGGGATCACCTCGTAACTGGCATACTCTTCCGAAAGCCCGGCCATGGAACTGGCAATCTCCCCATAGGGTGAAGCCTCCGACGTCTTTCTGTAATCACTGAAAAGAAAAGCCGTGCCATCTTCCGATCTCTGCTGAAGCATCTCTCGTTCCATTGGTAATCCCGTCAACACCACGTGGGTTCTGTGGAAATGTGTCGATTAGGAAACGGCCACGCGAGCGGCGATATCCAGAGTGTTGTCATATGACCCGTCTTCGGGTTGTCTCACGGTTACGTCACAGAATCCTGCCTGCTTCAGCGCATCGGTTAACCGAGCTTCGGAGATGGCATGGGTGGGATATCCGCCCAGGCGGGTCATGAATTCCATGATCAACCCTTTCCAGGCCTTTTCCCTCTGACGTCCAGGGTCATGTGCCTGGAGACGAACACCCCTCCGGGGTTCAAGGCAGCACGAACCTGCTTCAGGAAATCAACGATGCGATGATCGCGGCTCCACTCGTAGAGGTAGTTGGAGACAAACACCAGGTCATACCCCGTCCCGAAGTCCTCACCGGACTCAAGGTCCACGCCCCGCGCTTCGAGGCGCCCTTCATAACCCGCTTTCGAGATATACGGCCCCGCAGCCTCCGCCACCTCGGGCAAGTCATACACAACCGCCGAAAGGTCCGGGTTCCGGTCCAGGATCCCCATGGAAAAATAGCCGAAACTTCCGGCGATGTCGCACATGCGACGCATGGAAGTAAATTCTGGCAACGATGCGATGAACGACGTCGCGCTCTGAATTTTCCCACCCCGGCCCCCTTGGAGCATGGTATCCATCATCTCCCCGTTCGCCCACGCTCTGTCATCATGGGCAGCGCCCCCTTCGGTCATGATCTGTTGGGCGTTGCTCAAGAGATTGGACATGTTTCCCATGGCTGTCAGCACCTTTCCTTGAAATGCCGGGGAAGATGAGACGAAAAATTCACGGGATACCGAGTTTAGGGCATACGTCCCATCCTCTCCGGAAAGGTATCCTCCTTCGCGAAGAATCTCAAGAAGGGCCTGGGTCATGCCCGCATCGGTCCCAAGAGCCCCGGAAAGGCCATGGGTGTCCATGGAGCCACTCTCCAAGGCGTCAAAAACGCCTAATCCAACGGCCGTTTGAATAATCTGGGGCATATGGGCGGTGAACAGCATATTGAAAGTATCTTTAAAATCAGCGGTAAGCTTTGGGAGTTTCATCTATTGTTCCTTATTATTAAGTCAGAGGTATCATCCCCCTTTTGGCGATCATGCTAAGAAGAAAAGGAAGGCATGTCAAGCTATTTTAGGCATGCCAAACTTTTTTTTTTACATCAGGCTCCATCCATAATCCCTACCCCAACTGCCAGGCGCCTTACCTTACTACAGAAGAAAGGCCGGGACCCCTGTTCCAGACCGACACGTTTGTCAAAAGGCCACAACGGCCGCTGAGTAGCCTTGCGCAGGGGCAAATGACAAACCAGTCGCCCACACCCCGTCCCCCCGGTCGGGAAGACTCACCCGAAAATACCCGTCCGCATCTGTCCCCTCTCCCACAGAAAAGGACTCCAACGAGCAGCTCAGCCCCTCACCCGTAGCCTTTACGTACGCCTCTTTTCTCGTCCAGAGGTCAAAAAAAGCCGCCAATTGCCCTCCGCGGTGAACCCTGCGAAGCCATGCAGATTCCTCTGGGTGAAAAAAAGCATCCGCCACGGACAGAGCATCATCCATCAACCTCACACGCTCCACGTCTGCCCCTACGCAGGAGTAACGCGAAAAGGCGAAAAGGAGCAGATTGCTGCTATGCGAGACGTTAAAGGAAAGACAGGCGCCCCCCTCCGCCATGCGAAGCCCGGGCTTTCCGTATGGGCCCTCCGCCAGGTGGAGCTGCCGAGGGCTTGAACCGAGATAGCCACCCAAAAGACAACGGAGCACACCCCGTGAAACAAGGGCACGCCGTTGATCCTCATCACGAAAAAAATGCTGGGCTTTTTGGTGGTCCCGACGGGACAGGAATTGAAGCATCTGTGGAATCAAGGGAGAAAGAAAGGGCAGTGACGCCACCCACAGGTGTACCTGATGCTTTTTTAAAGGAGGAGGGCAAAACGATTTGCAAAGATCAGAGGTGAGAGTGTGTGTCACAAGGGTTAAAGGAGGCGGGTGAAATGCAGACGTCACGATCATTAAATGGGCTCCTTCACGGTATCGATTCACTCGTCCGCAAGGTAAACACGATTATGAATCGGTGTATTGCAAGCTTAAAGGTCGCTCAAATCGATCCCCAGCGCTAAACCTTATGCCTCAACACCCTGCGACTCACGGACCAGCTCAAGCCCGAGGGTCACGTCAACGCAACGGCTCACCAAGCTCACGCGCACCCGGGCTTTTTTTTTTCTCCGATTGACAAATAAGATATCCCCCTCGCGTTCCTTGAGTGGCCCATGGACAATTTTAACCCGCCCACCCTGACACACCCCCTTTGAGACAGGGATCACCCCATCCGGCCCTGCCATGGAAAAAAGGTACTCCATCTCATGGGGAAAAACACTGACAAACCGATCATGGAATTTAAGAGGGGCGGCCGTCCCGACCCACTCCTTTTGTGCCAGGTGGTGAGCAAGTATTTCAATATCGTTCTGAACAAACAGGTACCCCGGGAAAAGGGCCATGTGCACCCGTTTTTCCTGGCCCTTGAAGGTATGAATCACTTCTTTCCTTGGAAGGTAAAAAGTCACATCCTGACTCAAGAACTGATTTAACTTAAGGGCAACGGTTTGTTCGCGGCCAGCCATTGTGTGCAATACATACCAGTTACTGGATTCATGGGCTTGATTCATTGTTTCCCCGGGAGAGTTCGACTTGCCTTGTCAGTGAAGAAAAAAGTCGTTAAGCATGGTCGAATACCTAATCGACACCTGGCCACTATGGGCGCAACAGCCACCTCAAGACGGCATGCCCAGGCAAGCCTGCTTGCTACGCCAAAACTTATTTTTTTTGCTTTAACAAACTTTTTAATCCACAACAAGATCAACAGGCGCAGGAACGCATATTTCACCCACTCGGAGCACTAAAAAGACGTTTCAGGATATTCTATCAAAAACCGTTATAGAAAAAACCCGAAAGCTATTCGGATCGCATCAATGTCGACCTGATTCATAGCGGCAGGTGTTTATATGGCAACAGAAAAAGAGCGACGCTGATCTACAAAAAGCCCAGTGCTGAAATATCGTTCCGCACCATCCGGGAAAATGGTCGCAATTTTTTTACCCTGTCCAAACAACCGCCTCATTTTCAGCGCCGCACACATGTTGGCGCCGGAGGAAATCCCGACAAGAAAGCCTTTTTCACTTGCAAGACGCCGTGTCATGTCAACGGCATCATCATCATCAACTTCGATAACTGCATCGATGAGATTCGTGTCCACAATGGAAGGGACAAATCCGTCGCCTATCCCTTCTATCCTGTGAAGCCCCGGTTCATGCCCCAAAAGGGCTGAAACATTCTTCGGCTCAACCGCAACGATTTTAATGTCAGGATTTTTTTCTTTAAGGTATCTGCCTGTTCCCATAAGCGTTCCTCCGCTTCCGAGCCCCGAAACGAATACGTCCACCTGCCCGTTCATGGCGGCCCATATTTCCGGGCCAGTGGAAAGATAGTGCGCCTTGCTGTTGTCATGATTTTCGAACTGATCGGGGACATAAATATTATCACTTTTCAGCTTGATATCATTCAGCATCGAGACAGCTCCCGGGACGTTTTTTTCCGAAGCGGTCAAAATAAGCTCCGCATTGAGAGCCCTGATCATCTTTTTCCTCTCATCACTCATATTTTCCGGCATGATAATCTTAACAGCATACCCTTTGACCGAACCAACCAAGGCAACGGCAATCCCTGTGTTCCCACTGGTGGCTTCCGTTATGACCATACCTTTTTTCAACTCTCCTCTTTTTTCAGCTTCTTCTATAATATAAAGAGCGACCCTGTCTTTGATTGAACCGCCGGGATTCAGGTACTCAGCCTTGGCATAGATATTCATGCTATCGCTTTCCCCAAGACCGATGTGAAGCATTGGGGTAGACCCTATCTGTTCTAAAATACCTTTTGAAATCATGTGATGAACCTCCATTTAGATACGAATCATACGTTCATGTTTCAGCCGTGACGGCACCGACATATCCACGGGCAGAGCCGAGCACAAAACGGCTCGCCAGCGGCCCAGCAACCTGCTTATTTTGTGAATGCCATATTATGGATAAGGAAACAGATTCGAGTTCTCAGGGCCAGGTCAACATCGTTGTCCCGCCACGAAGGGAACCCCGTCGATTAATTCAGGCAGGGCTGAAGGCCTGCTCGGATGGATTGGCGGTCTCTTCAAGAGATCTGAGAATTATTCGTGAAATAAATCGCAAAAGCTCCTCCCTTTCGGTATGGAGAAAAAAATGATCTCCCCTGATCATTTCGAGACGGAAATCACCGGACGTATGATCCGCCCATGCTTCGAGTTCCTCTGTTTTCGCCTCGATATCCCCTGTCCCGCCAAACGCAAAAACAGGGCAATCGAGGGGTGCTGAATGCGAAAAGACATATGTTTCGTCGATGGAAAAGTCAGCACGTAGAATCGGTATGAACATCTCCATGAGTTCCCTGCTTTGCAAAACGGCCTCAGGTGTTCCTGAAAAACGACGCAACTCACGCATAAACTCTTCATCCGGAAGGTGATGGAGGGGATTCGGCTCCGGGATATGCGGGGCACGGCTTCCGGAAACGATCAGGCTGCATGGGCTGAGTCCCAGCGATGCACGAAGGTTCTGAGCCAGTTCAAAGGCTATCCTTGCGCCAATGCTATGCCCGAATAGAACAAAGGGACGGTCCAGATAGGGAACAAGCTCGCGTGAAAGCAAATCAACAAGCTCCTTCATATTGTCTACAGGCGTTTCGGCAATCCGGTTTTCTCTGCCTGGGAGCTGAACAGGGTAAACGCCCACATTCTCGGGCAATAAGTCTGCCCACAGCCGATATATTGACGCACCACCCCCGGCATAGGGAAAACAGAAAAGCCGAAGCTGCTCGCTACCACGTCTCTTTCCAGGCATAAGCCATTGGGAACAAATCATTTTATGCACCATCTCCACCTAACAAACCAATCTTGTATTTATGTATTGCCCCAAGCAGTGAAATTTACTCCGCTGTCATGGCATGTGCCGACTCCATGGTTTTGTTGCGCCTTTCATGAACTGCCCCCCATACAATAAGCAAAAGGGACAAGCCTGTAACAACCACGGCAAATAAAGAGATATCCTGAAACCCATGAATTCTGGCATTTACAGGAGCCATGGTGATAGCACCATGGAAGTCGCCGTCACTGTAAAGCCTGACACGGCTGCTCCAGATTGCGCCAAGAATCGATACCCCGACGACCTGCCCAAGGGTCCTTGCAAGTATCAGGAGGCCTGAAACAATACCGAGATATTCTTTCGGTATCGTCCCCATGACAGCACTGTGGCTGGGAGACATGAAAAGCCCCATACCTGTTCCAAGAAACAGCATCGCAACGATACACTGAAGGGTGTTGGTATTTGGACTAATCCCCACGGCAAGCAGCCCATAGGAAAAAACCATAAGCAGAAGCGACGCAATGATCATTGTGGATGCGCCAAACCGATCCGACAAGACACCTGACACAGGAGAAAACAGAACCATCATCAAGGACATGGCGCCAAACAGCAATCCCACCTGGTTCGCCATATAGCCAAGGATGTTCTGAAAATAGAAAGGCGAAAGGAGAAAAACCCCACTGATAGCCAAATAGAAGAAAAAAGTAATCAACAAGTTAACGCTTAAAAAAACATGTTTAAACATCCTCAAGTCCATCACAGGACTTTTGCTCTTGAGTTCGACCACCACAAATACGAATGCACAGACAAGGGAGAAACCAAGCATGCTCAATACATCAATTTTGTCAAAACCGGATCGTTGCCCAAAAGTCAGGCCCATAAGAAGGGAAAACATGCACAGAAAAAAAACTGTTGCCCCCTTAAAATCGAATGTCGGCGTTAGGGGCGTGCTGTTGTCAGGGACGTATCTCACAACCATGATACTGCCAAAAATACCAATGGGGAGGTTGACAAAAAAGATCCAGTGCCAGGAAAGAAAGTCTACTAAGAAACCACCAATAACAGGGCCAACAATGACCCCCAAAGAGACAACCGATGCAAGCAGCCCCATCGCCTTCCCGCGCTCTGCAGGTGGGAAGGCTTCTGTTGCAACAGCAAAACCAAGGGCAAGGATCATTGTGCCCCCGAGCCCCTGGAGAACACGGAACCCGATTAACCAATGAACCGAAGTGGCCAGCCCGCACAGAACAGAGCCTGTCGTGAAAAGGACGAAGCCCAAAAGATAAATCTTTTTTTTCCCCACCATGTCACCGAGGCGGCCCATAATAAGTATCAGTGTTGTGACAGTAAGGAGATAACTTACGACAACCCACTGAACAATTGCAAAATCGGTTTTGAGGTCTTTCACAAGCGTCGGCAAAATAAGGTTTACGATACTGCCGTCGACAGAGGCCATGAAGCCCCCGATCATCACTGCAAATAAAATACGCCACTTCTGGACAACATTTTGGTTTTCCTTAAGCATGGTTAACCTCATTGGTAAATTTAGGCTTGCACTCGTTAAATCCGTTCTTTATCTTTTCGCAAAAATGAGCATCACCGACACGGCACACCACACGATACGGGTCCTCCATCGTGGATGGCAAAAAGAGCTGCTCCAGCTCAAAAACAAAGAGTTATCCGGAGGCTTTGCTTTCATCTCACTTCGCGTCATGCTGACGAGTCTCTACGCATTGACAAAATTCCCATACTCACAAGGGTCAGGAATGTTGCTGACCAATTCGTCGATCTTGATAAAATTGGGTTTTCCAAAGCGTTTCATCATCTCCAACCATATGTCACTTATCCCCTTCAGATACCCCTCGGTTTGATATTTCCCTGTCACTCCGGTTTCTATTTGCTCTTGCATCAGCTCCAACGCCGATAAAATGGCATCTGGCCAGTAGAGACTTGTTACCTCATTGAATGAGGGCCCTGTCGTGTCGGAAAAGACAACGGAGGTTGGCTGAGTGTAGTGTTCGTATTTTGATTTATGGTATTCGAAAGAGATATGGCCACTCTCCGATGTCGCACGCGCATGTGCGCCTTTGGTCGGCACCGGATACCCCTGAGTCCACACGACGGGTCCATGGGAACTGAGAAGGGTTGTGTTGCCACTTTCTGAACCTATGGTCACCCTGTGCATCATCAGGTAGTTTTGATCCAAATTACCGGGGTCAAAATAATTTTGGAGCTTAAAGGTTACCGGTACCCCGGCGATGACCCCCTGAAGGCATTTAAATGGCAGAAACTCTGTTTCCATCACAGAGGATACCGAATCCGTCCACTCAACCGGGTCGGTGAATTGATAAGGTTCAAGCCGGCCCAAGGCCTGCCCGATAATATCGATGGTTGAATAAATCAGTGCCGTGGAAGCATCCACAAACAATGGACGCTCACACCCTATGGTTTTGGAGACGTAATCGATAAAGACCTTGATGGGTTTTACATGAACAAAATGGCTGTTGATGTGATAGTGACTCCCGCTCTCCCTGGCGCATTTAAAGCACTGCCTGATGTCCCCGGGGTGCACAGGGTGCTCTTGGATAACGTTGATCCCCCTCTTCAGCAATTGCATTGATAGGTTTGTCCCTTGACCGCCAAGCAATGTTGACTTGACGACAACACAGGCAATATCGATTGTTTCGGGAACCTCATCAACAGACGTGTATAATTGAACGCCCAGTTCACTCGCAATTGTTTCAGAACGCTTACTTCCCTTTGCAAGGATACCACCCAGGCGAAAGCCTGAGTTCTCGCTTAAAAGGGCCGAAAGGTAAAATTTCCCAAAATTCGTACCACAGACAAGAACGTTATATTTCTTCATTTTCCACCTATTCAGCAATCTTATCTTTTACGGGTAACCAGACATGGTTCAAAAAAAAGCCGCAAGGAAGCATATGAACGCCTGCAAACAGCAAGGAAGTCCCTTGTGAACGTGTATAGCGTCGAGGGTTTCTTGTGACCGAAGGCCAGAACAATCCTCGATTCAACCGCAGCAAAAATGATTTAAAGGGGGTTTTGGCACCCGGAGACAGGCAGGGCGGCTTTCGAGTAGAAGGCCTACAACATACGGCCTTGAAATGATCTTCTGTTATAAAAAGAGTGGGCTGTTATTTCCTTGCAATATCTACATCCATATCCCCTGTGTTGGATTCAATGGGAAAGCTTTGGACTGATCTAAAACCAGCATCAAGCATTGCAGCGGCAACCATTCCCCTGGGAAGCAGAAGATCCATCCCTTTCAGCTCAGCTGAAAGGTTATCCGCTACATGGTATACGGGCTTTGTCCGCTCATGTGTGATACCATCCTGATGAGCAATAAAAATCCCGCCGGGGTTAAGGGCATCATAGATTTTTTTGCATATCTCGCTTAATGAGCCTTTTACGAAATTAAGCGTTGCACTCGCAAAAACAAGGTCATAGGAGTCCCCGTAGTTATCTGTCTTGTAATCACCCTCCATAACGGTTATTCGATCTTCGGCCCCATACTCTTCAATGAATTCCCGAGTGACCGTAGCTACCGCAGGTTGATCAAAAACAACGCCTTTCAGGCTTGGGTGAGCAGAAACAATGCCAATTGTATAAAAGCCGGCACCGCCACCCAAATCAAGCATCTTCCTCATCTTTGGGAATTCGGGCAAGGCACTGATGATTTTCGTCATGTTCTGCGCTGCACCGAACTGACATGCAGCAGAGTCACGAGCACTCTTTGCCCATAATGATGCATCTGAGATAGTATGGGCTTTTTGACTGGAAGGAGGGCCATTTTTAACAAGCTCCTCCAAGTTCAACGCAAAATTACCATGCCATGCATTCATAAAATTCAAAAATGTACCAATGTACGAAGGGCTTGAAGAGACCAGAAAGGCATCGCTTTTTTTGGTATTCCAGAAAAGCCCCTCGGACTTATTTATGAGGTCCATACCGGCGAGACAATTGAGAAACAACTCAAGATTTCTCTGGTTAAACTGACATTTTTCAGCAATTCCAGAGACAGGACAGGGCTCTCTCATCAAATCAAAAAGATGCCAGTTGAGAGCAGAGATAAGAATATCACCCTGAACTTTTCTCTTGCTAAGTTCATAAATATCACGCCACGACTCCTCAATTACTTGTAATTTTTTCACTGTATCTCCAATATGCTTCTTTTACGAAATGACCAATGTCATACAGGGCCATAACAGGCCTCAAATTAGGCCAAACCGCGGTGAATGGATCCAGCACGTCACATGTCATTTCTTTGATCGTTCACTTGCTGAAGGGAAATGCGATATGGCTGAGGTACGAATGAGCCAGATCAGGCTTAGGGTAAGTTGACAGCCGCCGGACACGATATCGACGGGTAGGCGTTTTTTTTGCTCAGGATATACTCGTGTCATGATCAAGCGGGCCCAAGCCCTAACCCGAATATTTCACGAGAAAGCGGCCAGATCAAGCCAATAAGATATCATAACGAATTGTTACCTGAAAAATTCAGGTATATGAAAAATACAAAATGTCATTCATCTTTTTCTGGCCGTGTTTCTCACCTTCGGGCGAGCCGAGCACACCCATTTTCTGCGTTATCAGAGCGTTGAGGCAGACAACTGCATCTGCGGATCTGGTGCCTTGAATATGGGTGCACCCGACTCGTGAAGTATTCGGGCTAAGTAGGACGATTTGATTTCAAGAGTTACGCAAAACGAAAACACTTGAACTTATAAAACCTGGCATTGATGTCATCGTTCCGGCTGCTCTCTTTCCATCAGAAACGGACCGTCGCCATGACGCCAAAGGTTTGGGGTTGACCGACGTTTGCCATAAGCCCCATTGAATTGGTTCTGCCGAAGCTGAAGTATTCCTCATCGAGTAAATTTGTTCCATAAAGATATATGTCTGCGACAGCCCCCTCATAGCCGATTTTTGCATTGTATAATTCGTAGGCATCTTGCCCTACGGTATTGACATCATCAAAATAGTTCTTGCCATATCCCTGCATACCGATGCGTGAGTAAAACCCTGAATGATGCCTGTACTGGACAGCCAGGTTAATGGTGTAATCAGGTGTACGCACAAGTCTATTCCCTGAGCAATCAATCCCGGCAGTGTTTGTGTATTCATCATATTCCGCATCAACCAAACCAAAAGAGGCCATGATGTCGAGCCCTTCCACCGGTCTTGCATCAATTTCGAGTTCAAGGCCCTGGGAGTGTGCCTCGCCGGCATTGGACGTAATATAGGTAAACGCGTCGGGGGCATAATACACATGCATATCATTGATATCCATGTAGAAAATATTGGCATTACAAATCAGCCTGTTTTGAAACCATGACGTTTTGACCCCCAGCTCATAGTCAATGGAATATTGTTCGTCGAATTTGGCCTGTTCCTTTATGTGTTCACACAGGTTAAATCCCCCTGCAAGGTACCCTTTGGCTACACTGGCATAAAACATGGCATCCTTGGTTGGCTGCCAGGAGAGAACGCCCTTGGGAAGAATCGCGTCCCAGTTGTCTTGGATCGTATACGTTACCAGGGTCGGCTTGGGAGATCCTGGCTTGCTGAAGGGATCAGCCGGTAAAATCTCCCCTGTGTCGTTTCGGGTTACCTCATAGCGATAGTCCATGGACTTGTTGACCCGCTCGTACCTGAGACCCGCTGTAAAGGCCAGCTTTCCCGGAAGTGGAAATGTCATCTGGGTAAAAGCTGCTGCGGTGTCTTCCTGGGTTTCATCAGCCCAGTTGTATTTTAGATCATAGCCGTACATCGCCTTGGTATCAAACAGATGCGCGTTGTTTTCATAGTCAAGGAGATCGCTGGAATAGTAGACCCCACCGAGCCATTTGATTCCATCATCCTTGCTGGGGGACTGAATTCGAAATTCCTGAGAGAAAATGCGGTTGTCGGAATTACAAAAGTTGACCGGTTTCCACAATGCGACATAGCACTGGTCCATCCAGGCATCCATCTTATCGTAGCTATACGTACCGATGGAGGTAAAATCAAACGAATCGCCTTCATAGGAAATATTCAGCGCTGCACTGGTCGTACTGGGCTCTGATTTATCATCGGGATTTTTATAGGCATGGTACTCAACTTTATCTGGTGTTGCCTTGGTCTGTACACCACTGCCATCCCATCGTTGGGACATTCCTGCATGAAAATTGGCCTCCAGGCGATCCGTGAAGATCCATCTAAACCGAGACCTCAAACTCAAAACCTCTTCATCATCAAACGTGCCCCCGGCAGGGTGATCGTTTTCCATGAACCCGTCCGTGGTGTAATATCGCCCTGTAAGTGAAAGCGAGAGCTTATCTTTGACAAGAGGCGTATTTACGAACCCTTTTACACCGTAGGTGTCGTATTCAGCAGCCTGCGCCGTTACCTCCCCTTCCAATTCATTGCCTGGTTTTTTTGAGATAATATTTATCACGCCGCCAATGGCGTTTTTACCGTACAATGTCCCCTGGGGGCCACGAAGGACTTCCACCCTCTCCACATTGGTCATGTCCACGTCATAATTCGAGTAATGATCCTGAGCAATGCCGTCGACAAAAATAACCACAGGGTTCTTCCCTGTAAACTGACTGATGCTTATCCCCCTGAAGTTTATCTCCTGATATCCCTGCATGGAAGAACCGGAATACATGTTGGGGACAAATTGCACAAGGTCCCCCAGATCTTCGATGTCGGAATCATCCAGCTCCATTTTCGAGAATGCCGAAATGGCGGACGGAACATCCTGGATGTTTTCCTCTCGCTTGTTTGCCGTAACTGTCATTGATTCTAACAAATGTTAGATATTGCCCTGTTTTACATACACAAGGACTGGAAGGGTCAAAAAACATAACCAATTCCCGCACAAAAGCCCGAGTATGATCCTACCCCTCTTGTTCAAAAACAGCATTAATATTGATTATTACTATCCACTTACAATGTGTTATCCTCATGCTCATACGGTGCTTACACAGCTACGTTCCCAGAATATTCCGAGCTGCGGGTGTATGGACATTGGATGCCACACCATAGATCTTATGACCTGGCTACATGGCGTTCGGGTTGGCCAAACATGAAGATTGGGAAAATCAATGATATATAGGAAAGTTATCTAAAAGCAGATTAACATGAGAGTAAGGGAAGCCCTGTCCACCTTAGTCTGGATATTTCATGGAAAAATGATACCTTTGTAAAAAAACCAGGCATTTCAAAAAGACTAAATGTAATTCACGATTTTCTGCTCGATTTTTTCAACCTTCGGGTGAGATGATTTCACACATTTACGGCGTTACCAGTGCATTGAGGCAAGACTGGACATCTGCAGTTCTGGCGAATAAGTGGAATAGGGCAGGCGACTCCCCCCCCCTGATCAATCCGGGGGATGGATATACTGGGTGACATGGGCGTTCACCCAGCAACTATTTTCAAGAAACTCTTTTGAGCATAATCTCACTTATATCAAGGACTTTTATCACACTCTGAGCCTTTTCACTTGCAATGGCTTCTTCAAACATCATAAGGCATATGGGACAGGAAACAGCCAAGATCTCAGCTCCTGTTGCAATGGCCTCGCGTATTCGAATCCTGGCTGGGCTGTCTTTCCCGCCACCGAGCATATCCGTATAATAATTCCCATTCCCGCCGCCACAGCAGAAGGCATTTTCTTTGTTCCTTTCCATTTCAACCAAATCAACATTGGGAATCAGGCCAAGGACCTCCCGGGGGGTTTGATACTTCCCGTTCCAGCGGCCAAGAAAGCATGAATCGTGGTAAGTTACTCGAATCGGATCAGTCGTCTCCATGTGAAGCTTTCCTTCTTCCAAGACAAGCTTCAAGATGTCAAGGTAGTGAAATACCTCTATTGATTTGTCTATTTTTCGGTAATGATTGTGCATGGCGTTATATGCATGAGGAGAAAGGGTTATAATTTTCTGCACACCTTTTTTCCGAAAAACCCCTATATTCCTCTGCATCATATAATCAAACAGGCTTTCTTCGCCCATACACTTGACATCATTGCCGTCAGATATCTCCTCACAACCCAATATCCCAAACGAGATACCGGCCATCAGTAAGATGTTTCCAAGGGCCATGCTTACCTCAAGGCATCGGGGTTCATAGGAGCCAACATCACCGATATAGTATAGGTATTCATCGCCTTCAAAAGGGTTGATACTCAGACCCTTTGCCCAGTCACCCCGTTTTTTTTTCGACTTTTTCCATGGATTGCCAAAGGCAAGGATGTTTTCAAAATATTCTTGAACCTTGGACGGCATGATGGATTCATTGACAGCTTCGGCTCTGGCACATGTGAGTATATTCAAAATTTCATCTTTGAAATCAAGGCAACAATTCTCTTTGCAATTTCCACACATGGAACATGAATAAAGAATTTCTGAATAGTGCTCTGATAACTGCATATCCCCATTTACAACGGCCCTGATCAACCACATACGGCCACCGGGAGAGTAGGACTCCAGTTTGAACTTTTTATATGAAGGGCAATTGAAATCCGAATATTCTGACGGAAATTTACAATATCCACACCTGAAACATCTGTGGAGAATATCTTTGTAGTCGTCAAAACCCATTTACTGAATCTCCCAATGTCCTGGATTCATGATCCCACTGGGATCCAGAAGAGCTCTTACTTTGTTCATCACGTCAACGGTTTCAGGATTCATTTTCTCGAGAACCCGTTGCTGCTCTTCAACTGTTGGTTTCCAGGGCACCCCCCCTATCTTAAGGGCCATCTCTGTTGTTTCCATCAAAGCACGTCGACAGGCTTCAAGGCTCTTCTCATCAGCCCTGTTAAATGGATACATGAACGTAAAAATCACGCTGTGGCCCACACCGATATTCCGTATGGTAAGAAGGGGGCCATCGAAACCATATTTATCCGCAATCTTAACCCCTTGGCGGTAGGCTTCCGGTATCGAATCAAGGGGAAAGTTCACACCCAAATACTCAAACCCTCCACCTTTTTTTATATCCGCCACCTCCATTCCGTACTTGGGCTCTGCCATGTAGTTGGCTATAAATTCCGGCGGAAGCATCTCTTTGGGGAAATGCGCTATATCGGAGGCAGGCTTCCCGTGCTGCATAAACATCTCCTTGAAAAGCGCCACTTTTAAATCGAACTCTTTTTGTGAATCCGCCGTAATATAGATAAACAAAAGGTGGGTCAGGTTACGTCGTCCCTCCATTCTAAAAACAAGCACAAGAAGGTCTTCCATCATTTCCGTGGCTGTGACCTTCCTGACAACATCGGGTATTGATTCCGGATTACGCAACGCAAAGATACACATCTCCCTGATACGATGCCTGGGATAAAGCTTCAAAGATAACTTCGTTACAACACCCGTTGTTCCGAACCAATTGGTAAACAGTCCAGTTAAATCCGGCAGTGGGCTTTTTCCAAACCAGGAAGCAGACAAAGCACACGATCCGAGAGTACAAATCTCGCCGGTCGGCAGAACCACCTCAAGCCCGTTGATCATGTCCGGATGCACACCATATTTTGAAAGATGGCCGGACCCATTGAACACAAAATTCCCTGTAACGGTTGCCATGGGGGGAGCATCTGCTATGGAAAATCGTAAATCGGGATGATGAGAGTTCAGGTAAGCAATCAGTTTGCCAATGGTTACCCCGGCTTCTATTAATGCAAACCGGCTATTTTCATTGACCTCTAAAATTGAATCCATCCGTTTCATGTCCAGTGCGATACCACCGCGCTTCGGAATGGTTAAGCCGGACAAATTCAAGCCCCCTCCAATGGGAACTACCGGGATACGATGCCGGCATGCGATTCGTATGATGGCCTGAACCTCCTCTGCCGTACCCGGCATCACCACATAATCGACCTGGCCGGGCTTGGATGAGCCCAGATCACGTGAGTATAAATAAAGCTCTTCCTGCCGATTGGAGACAAACTCATGCCCAACGACCTGCTGTAAAGCATCATATATGTTACGTTGCATGCGAAAATCCCTGAACGTAGAAATGTTTCATTATGGTTAGTCAAAACGACAAGTAAATGGTGCCGGGGACGATATGAAAACAGGATGGATAGATGATCAAATGACCAGGGACACGGTTAACATGCCGATCTGTGCGTATCATCCCTGTGTTTCGTTGAATCAACCTTACAGGAGTACTCTCATGGTATTGGCTCTGGCTTATGAGCCGAATGAAAAACATGGGAGCGATGACAATACAACGCATCGCTCTCCCCCCTCAAGGGAGTCGAGCGTATCCATCTTCCGTTTTTCAGAGTGTTGAAGCAAACAACGACAACTGCAACTCGGAAGCCCCGATCATGGACACGCTCGACGTGTGAATACCATAAAGCCGCATGCAGGCCCATGGAAACTACAATGTCTTAGCCAGCCGCTTGGCAAGTGCCATGATTGTCAACACAGGGGGAATGGCCATGGATTCAGGAATAACACTTGCGTCACATACGTACAGATTTTTCACCTGTGTTTGTAAATTTGAATCCACGACCTCTCCAATTTTACATGAGCCACCAGGGTGGACGCCCGCAATCCGTGTAAACCAAATATCTTTCGCCCCTGCATTTTCAAGGATCTTCCGAGCGATCCCTTTTCCTTTTTCTAATTTCCCAAGATCCTCTTGAGAAAGAGGTTTGACTATTTTATAGTCGTTATCAACACACCCGCTTAAATTGTCGTCGATTTCAACAAGAATCGACAACGCTTTCTTTTGCTTAAAGAGTTTATTGAACTTCTTATGGCTCAGGGCCAGTTTTCTGTAGGCTGGTGTCGGTAAAGCAGAATCACCCAGAGCCAAGCCATCCTCCTTAAGAAGGAGGCCAGCTTGCCTTGTAACCTCCTGGCCACCGGACACATTATGATCCAGATAGCCGGTGGCGACAAAATACGGATCGACAAAAATGCCGTTGCCTGCTTCGTTTATTTTTGCTTTCTTTAGAATTTCCGGTGATCCGAGCCCACCTGCTGCAACAACAACAGTATCTGCCATCATCCGTGTTTTCTCGCCATCTTTATCCAAAGCCACGACACCTACCGCTTTCCCATTTTCTATAAGAACTTCGTCGCAAAAAGTTTCGTTGTATAAGGTGGCTCCGTTGTCGACAGCTTCCATGACCCATTGACGGGCATCCCACCGTGCCCCGGTTTTATCACCGAACAGATAAGATGTTTGCTTGAATTTATCAGCTGAAAGGAAAAACCTGTCGATTTTTTCCCACTTCAGTCCCAGGTCTAAGGCAGATTGATTGATACGCTTTGCAGCCGGCCCCATTTGTCCTAATTTTAGAGGTTTTATTGTGATCTCCTGCTTTATCTCTTCTACCTCGCTCTTTAAATCTATCTCAAACTTGTCAAACAACTCATAGGGTGGATCCCAGGAGACGCCCCCGTAAGCAAGGGTCCCCCCCCCTGTTGTGATGCAGCGAACAATTTCCATAAACGGATCGTCGGATGATTTCAAAAACGCTTTTGTTTTATGCTGCATTCCGCCGAAGAACCTCAATGGATGCGCAAAAAAACCACCATTGGGGGGATTGTCCTTCCCCCATTCCAGTATGACGACACGTTTTCCCTTTCGTGCAAGCTCCCGTGCAACGGTAGCCCCCCCAGCCCCTGATCCAACAACGATTGCGTCGGTTTTCATATGAGTCCCTTTGCTATTGTGACCATTGGTTAAACTTGACCGCTGTGGCGAGTAGCTCGATGAAGCCTTCTCCATCGTGCCAATCCACACCGCGCTTTCTGCCTTTTATTCCTGCCCTTCAAACCAGCATCTCGTTCGCTCAAATGGGTATGTCGGAAGTGACATTCGGTGAGAGGAGCCCCCAGCATGAAACGCTTTCCAGTTCACGTCTGCCCCGCTGGTGTAAAGCGAGCCCAGCCGCTTTAAAAGTGATAATTCGAGGTTCATGTCTCGGTGATCTGCATCGTGCCCCGGACCCTTTGTTTTCGAAAATACCTCTCGACATGAGCCGAAGAACGATGAGTCCGGCCCCATCTCCATAACGCTATTCACCCTGCAGCTTTTGAGGTATTCAGGAATCTTCAGTGGGTGAACGCCCTCGTCTATCTTGCTGTTCCAATATTCGTTACGAATCCATTCTTCCGGGTGATCAACAACCCCGGTAAAAGGCGAAACAATAGGGATACGGGATGGTGACAACGTAAGAGTTCTCATTGTGTCCTCGAGCAAGTCAGAAGAGTCCTCCGTGCTGCCTTCAATAAAACGTTCCCTTGCCACCAGAAGCTTGATGCCATCTTCTACGCTGAGGACGCCTGCAACACAGGCAGCCGTGCAAATGCCCACGCCATGGCCCACAACCACAGAAGGGACTATTCCCCAAGCTATCCACGCCATGGCTATCGCATATTCCAACGCAAAGACTTCAACCGGCGAATAGGTATTATTACCTGATGGTTTCCCGCCCACGACAGATGGCAGTAAAGGGGCATCCTGGTAGTTTTTCGCAAGCTCCCCGCATAAATCCAAACTATCCTTAAACTGTGGGTACGATGCGTAAAGATTCTCGTATGCTCCCTTCACCGACTCCATTTCACCGGAAAAAAGAAATGCCGTAATCAACCTGTCGTTGCGGACAGACGGTAGCGGCTCCGCCACCTTTTTTGACGCCGGATTTCGGGCTGAGAGTTGTCCTGACAAGTCATCCGTGGAGTGTGAAACAAGTGCGATACGATGTTGAAAATGGTCTCTTCCGACATTGGAGGTAAAACACGCATCGTGAAAAGATGCATCTTCATGCGTTTTGAAAAAAAGGTCATACCGCTTGACCATGCGGGCCAACGCGTTTTCGGTTTTTGCCGAAAGGGTGAGGATTTGATATTCCCCCAGCCTTTGTTCATGTTGCCTCGGGCTTGGCGGAGCCTCTTCCAGAACCGCATGTGCGTTGCTACCCCCGATGGCAAATGCATTAACCCCGGCGCGCCTGGGAAGGCCGTTTGATCTCCACTTGGAAAGGTCCCTGACGACGTAAAAAGGAGTGTCCTGCAACTGCGGAGTGGGCACCTCACAATTCAGGCTTGGTGGCAGTTGTTTGTATTTCAACGACAGCATTGTTTTGATCAGGGCTGCTATTCCTGCGGCGTGCGTCAAATGACCAAGGTTTGTCTTTACACTCCCAATACCACAAACCGACTGCCGGTCGCCCTGGCCCTTGAAAACCCGTGACAGGGCCTCGATTTCTACAGAATCCCCATGATACGTCCCGGTACCATTGGCCTCGACATAGGAGATGGTGCTCGAATCAACACCCGCCACTTGAAAGGCCTCGTCAATAACGGCAACCTGCCCTTCAATGCTTGGGGCACGATACCCGATTTTGGAGGCCCCATCGTTATTGACAGCCGTTCCTTTGACAACAGCATAGACATGGTCCTTGTCAACTTCCACATCGGATAAACGCTTCAACACAACAACACCCAGCCCATTTCCAGGCACCGACCCTTGAGCGTTTATGTCAAAAGCTCGACAGTGCCCATCAGGGGAAAGAACCATTCCGTCTTCATGCAAATAGCCCTGGTTTCTCGGAACATGCACGGCTGCGGCACCGACCAAAGCCATGTCACATTCTCCGTTTTGAAGGGCTTCACAGGCCATATGAACGGCAACCAGTGATGTTGAGCATACCGTCTGAACCCCAATACTCGGCCCCTTGAGGTTCAAACCATAGGCGACGCGAAGGCAGGTCTGGTCCACCGCATTACCAAGAATCACTTCAAAACTTTTCAATGATCCCGGACGCATCAAGGGGGCACTTAACAGCTTGGTGTACCCACTGGTTCGCGTGCCCCCGAAAACCCCTGTGACTCCGTCATATGCCCGAATCGAATACCCTGCATCTTCAACAGCTTCATAGGCGCATTCCAAAAAAAGTCGCTGTTGTGGGTCGATGAGTTCTGCTTCCTCCTTGGAGTACTCAAAAAAAGAGAAATCAAACTTATCTATGTCATCAATGACACAGGCTGCATTGACATAGTCAGGGTCGTTATAAATATGAGATGGAATATTTGCCTCAATAAGCTCGGACTCTTCAAAAAAAGTGACGGACTCCACGCCATTGCAGAGGTTACTCCAAAATTGATCTATCGTATCTGCACCAGGGAATCGGCAACTTGCGCCGACAATTGCAATGGGCTCAATATCCTCATACTCATCGGTGTTTACCACTGCTTATCTCCTCGTTATGAGTAAACGCATAAGAAATGAACATCAATGGGACCATACACACTGCGTATGCCATCAGTAAGCGTTGTAAAGTGATACTCCGGATCCAGGGGCGGAACGGAGAAGGAAGGGTGTGTGTCATCGGGCTGTGCGTTCTGGAGACAAAAGGCTTTGTCCCGGCTGTTTCATGCCGCAACATAACCGGGACAGCCTTTATTCCCAGAATCTCTTCCGGCCATGTATTATCGATCGTTCAGAACACGTTTTCTTCGTTTGCTGATCATTTGCCTGCGGTTTTGTACCCGACTCTGTACGCTCTTTTCAGGTTGATTTACATTGTCCCGTTGAACCATGTGTTGAGCCAACGCCTCAACAGTCGAATATTCGAACAAATCCATGACCGTAATCTTGCGGTTCAACGCACTGAGCAGTTTGTTTTGCATTCTTACAATATCCAACGAGGTTGCGCCCAAATTGAAAAATTTCTCGTTGACGCTCACCCTGTCGACGCCCAGGATCTCTTTAACGATGGAACATATGTCCTCTTCCAGCTCATTTCTCGGGGGGACATACGAGGTAGACATGTTGACGGATTTACGTTCTGAGTTGACCAAAGCCTTGCGATCGACTTTCCCGTTGGAGCTCAGCGGGAGCTTGTCCAATACGGTCCACGTCGTAGGTATCATGTAGTCGTTGAGACGCTCTTTTAAGAACGCCTGGAGAGCTTCAATGGAAACGTCGTGCTCAGGGTGAGGCACCACATACCCGGATAGAAACTTCTCCTTTTCCGTCCCTTCTACAGCAAGAACAACGGCCTCCTTGATATCAGGGAACCTGTGAACGACAGACTCCACCTCGCCCAGCTCGATACGGTACCCGCTGATTTTCACCTGAAGGTCTTCCCGTCCCATGAACTCGATATACCCTTCAGGCATGTACCTGCCGAAATCACAGGTCCGGTAGAGTCTCCGGCCATTTCGAGGGTGAATGAAAAAGTGAAAATCCGTTTTTTCATTGTCCTTCCAATAGCCTTTTGCCAGTCCGTCCCCTCCAATGTACAATTCGCCGACAACATGATCGGGACACTCCTCAAGATTTTCGTTCAGAACATAAACCTGTTGATTTGACATAGGACGACCATAGGGAATACTCTTCCATTCAGGATTAACGCCATCAACGGGATATAAAATGGACCATATCGAAGCCTCTGTTGCCCCTCCCAAGCCGACAACCTGAACATCCTGGATATGATGTTTGATTCGGTCCGGCAGATTCGTAGGAATCCAGTCGCCACTCAGCAGAATCAATCTAAGGCTCTGGATTGCGGAACTCTCCGTCTCTGAAAGAGACTCAAGCAGCATTCTCATCAGCATCGGGACCGAGTTCCAAACCGTCACTTTTTCCTGTCGGATCAAGCCCAGCAAATGCTCCGGATCCTTCAGGTATGCCGGGTTGGGCATCACAATCGTCCCCCCTGCAGCAAGGGTGCCGAAGATGTCAAACACGGAAAGGTCAAAATTCAATGCTGAAATCGCAAGGACGCGGTCCTCACTGCTGATACCAAAGCGCCCATTAATATCCATCAGTGTATTGACGGCCCCTTTATGGTCAATCATCACCCCTTTGGGAACACCGGTTGATCCGGAGGTGTAGATCACATAGGCCAGATCTTCATTGTTTTTCGGCACATCAAGCCGTGCCAGCCCATCGTCCACCGGATCTATTGTATCCACAGAGAGCGTGATAACACCCTCAAAGGATGCGAGATCGTCCTCTAACCAGGACTGCGTCAAGACAATATCAACCTCGGCGTCACGGAGAATGTGTTTCAATTTTTCCGTGGGCGTATCCACAGCAATGGGAAGATATGCTCCGCCCGACATCAAGATGCCTAACGCTGCGGTGACCTGCTCCCACCCCTTTTCCATGACAATGGCGATAAGTCGGTTCGGTCCGACCCCCATTTTTTGAAGGTGGTGACCGAGATGTGTTGCCATGCCCGACAATTCGCCGTAGGTAAATGAGCGATCTGTCGTAATGATGGCTTTCTTGTCTTTATGAATTCTGACCTGTTCTAAAAACAAGTCAGGAAGCAATGTCCTCAAAGAGGAGGGAACGGCTGTCGCGTTGTATGCTCTTCGCTGCTCCTGCTGTTTTTCAGGAATCAAGGATGAATGTGTAAGGCCCCAGGCACTTTCCCCATCGGCCAACGCTTCCAGCAACAAACAATAGGTGTCGAACATGTCTTCCAACAGGCCAGGAGAGAAGAGTTCGGCCACCACATCCCAGTTTACGGAAAGGGCGCCATCTCTCTCACCAACCTGGTTATCCAAAATGACCTGGGGGGTCTGGCTGACGTTGTAGATGATATTGCCCATTTTAGAGAGCGGAGAGGTTTCGTTATCTTTGGACTCCAGCCCCAGGAAGCTCGTAAAGACCACCGGCATAACGGCCGACTGGATATTTCCCCTGAGCTGGGCAAACTCACGAATGGTTCGGACACCGTTAAAATACCTGTGCTCGAGTTCCTGCCACAATTGATGTTGTATCGCCTCTGCCCATTGCTCGAAGGATCGATCTCCCTGATTGATTACAGGCAACAAGGTAAGTGAGGTAAAATCACCGACAATATCGTTGACCTCCGGGTGAAGGGGAAGCCTGTTAAAAAACGTGAGGTTGATCGTAAAATCGGCGTTTTTGGTCCATGTTCCCAGCACCTTGGCGTAGGCAGCAATCAATATACCTGAGGGTGTCAGATTATGTTGTTTTGCCCGGTTCTTTAATTGCTGCCACTTTCTCTTATCAAGGGTGAAATTTAACCGGCGAAACTCCGGCTTGGAAATGGCCGCAATTTCGGTGCACAGGGGCAATTCCGGGGCCAATGGCAAGGTGGGTAAGCGCTTGAACGCATACTCTTTGTCGCGCTTGTACAACTCAGAATCCCGGAACACGCCCTCGGCTAAAACATAATCCCTGTAGGAAAGATGAGGTTGTTCGACGGGGAGGTCATCATCCATGTAGAAACGATACCAGTCATCAAATATCACCCCCATGCTCCACCCATCAACGATGAGGGCATCAAAACTGAGATGTATCCGAACCACATGGGAATCGTATGTGGAAATTCTGATATCAAAGAGAGGCCACTCCCCCACCGGCAACATCTGGTGTTCCATCTCTTTTCTGATGCGGTCCAGTTCAGACCGAATGGATTCGGGCGCCTCGGTCCGTAAATCATACTTTTTGAATTCATACGGTAACACATGTTCTAAAACGACTTGCTTACCATCAGGCAACACGACCGCCCGCAGCATTTCATGGCGTTCAACAACTTTCAGCCATGCCCGATTCAGCCGTTCAATATCCATATGAGAATTTTCTACTTCAAAATAGGAATGTGTTGCCACATTCCCCAACTCAAATGCGTTGCTTCGCCCAACCCAATAGGCGTGCTGAACGTCTGTGAGCGGAAATGGTTGATAACGGTTAGCCGCATCAGGCTCGATTTGCGGAAGCTTTTCTTCTTTCATCCCAGGGGTGCCCGTTGACTCCCCCAGGGCTTTAAGAACCGTCTCTGCCATGCCGGCGATGGTCGGAAATTCAAACAGTTCTGAAAATGGGACATCCACCTCAAATCGTTCGTAAAATTCATTCACGAGTTGAACGGCAATTAACGAATCACCGCCTATTTCGAAAAAATTAGCATGAATATCGATATGTTCTATAGACAGCGCCTTTTCCCAGATCTTTGCAATCTCTTTTTCATGGTAACTCTCCGGTTCGGCGCTGACTTTGGTATCCGACACCATGTGATCTGAAGGCTCGGGAAGTGCTTTCCTGTCGATTTTACCGTTTGCATTCAGAGGCAGTTCATTGAGAAACACAATGCCTGACGGGACCATATATTCGGGTAATTTCTTTCGTATGAAAGCCAATATCTCTGCCGTCACCTCTTTGCGACGAGCCTCATCCCCTGAGATGGGTTCATCATGTACCACATAAGCAACCAGCCTTTTATTTCCGGAATCATCAACTGCAGCTGTGACGATGCACTCTGAAATGTCACATAGCAATTTGACGGTGACTTCGATTTCCTCAAGTTCAATCCGATACCCCCTGATCTTAACCTGAAAATCTTCTCGTCCCAAAAATTCGATATTGCCATCAGGTAAAAAACGCCCTCGATCGCCTGTAGCGTATAATTTCTCGCCCGTATGCGGATTATGGACAAAGGCGTTTATGGTCTTTTGTGTGTCTTTCCAATACCCCTTGGCAAGGCCCAAACCACCAATATACAGATTACCGGTAACCCATACAGGGCAATTGCCCATCTTTTCGTTTAAAACGTAAAATCTTTGATTCTGCATGGGTTGGCCATAAGGAATGCTTTTCGCGCCTGGGTCCACGCGTCCGACTTTGTATAATATTGACCAGATAGACGCTTCGGTAGCACCGCCCATGCTGATAATCTCTGCCCCCTCAAACGTAGAACGGATTTTCGCCGGAAGGTCGGTCGGGACCCAGTCACCGCTCATCATGACCAATCTCAGCGATTCAGATACGTTCTCTTTTGTAACCATAAAATGGTCGGTAAACATCTGCATAAGTTGCGGGACAGAGTTCCAAATGGTCACACCAAATTGGTTCACCAACTCCAGCCAATGTGATGGATCTTTTCGCCGATGCGGTTCCGGAATGACAATTGTCCCGCCGGCTGCAAGCGTCCCGAAAATATCGTAAACAGAAAGGTCAAAGTTCAGTTCGGCAAGGGCCAGCACCCGATCCTCAGAACTCAACGAACATCGCTCATTGACATCTTCGATGGTATTTAAGGGCCCTTTATGGTCAAGCATGACACCTTTGGGCACCCCTGTTGACCCTGATGTATAGATGACATATGCCAGATCATCAGGGGTTTGAGCCTGGTGCACAGAGATATGAGGATCTTGGTCCCCTTCTATCTGATCGATAAAATGCAAGGTCACCGATTCAGGCCACGGTACCTCTTGTTCAAGCCATGACTGGGTCAAGATGTGCGTTACGTTACTTTCGGAAACAAGATAGTGCAGTCGGTCTTCAGGGGTATCCGGCGTCATGGGCAGATAGGCCGCGCCAGACATTAGTATGCCCAGCACACCAGCTACCTGCTCCCACCCTTTATCCATCACAATGCCGACAAGCGTATTCGGCCTTACACATTCTGCCGAGAGGATACCGGCGACAGTGCCGGCTATACGGTGCAATGTGCCATAGCTCACCACTGAATTTAACGAGACCACAGCGTCACGGTCCGGGTTTGCCAGGGCCTGCTCTTCAAAGGGCGTGTGAAGCAAGCGGGGCGCATATTCATAGCGTGTGTTGTTGACATCATCTAAGTGCCTGCGCTGGTCTTCAGACATGAGTTCAAGAAGTTGAGTTTCCCACAATTCATTCTCATCGGCCAAGCCGATGACAAACGATGAGTAAACATCAAACATATCCGCGATAAATCCTTCCGGAAAAAACTCATTGACCGTATCCCATATTAAAACAAGATACTCCGATGTTTCGTATACCTGATGGTCGATCAAGACCTGCGGCGTCTGTGAAATGCTGTAGTTTAACCGCCCGATGCTGTTATCTCCAACGGCCCTCTGCTCAGAGGAATTCAGGCCCAGCGCACTTGTGAACACATATGGCATGCTGGCGTGTTCCGCTCCCCCCTTTAACTTGGCGAGCTCCCGCAGAGCCTGAACCCCGCTGAAGTATGGATGGTCCATATCCTCCCACAATTGTTTTTGAAGGTTCTTGGCCCTATCCAGAAACGTCATGCCACTGCACGAAGAGACGCCAAGCAGAGTCAACGACGTAAAATCACCCACTATTTCGTTGACCTGCCCATGGAGAGGTATTCTGTTGAAGGTGGTTAAATTAATGGTAAATTCATCATTCGATGACCTTGAGTTCAGAATCTCGGCATATGCGGAAAGCAACAACGCAGACGGCGTGATGCCTATCCCCTTTGCCCTTTTTTTAAGCTTATCCCAGGTCCTCTTTTCTAGTTTGAATTCAAATCGGGTGAAAGGATAGTGGACACCGGATTCAGGTTTTTTGACCATCGGAAGATCGGGACTAGGCGGAAGCTCATGCAAGCGATCCAGCCAGTACTCCTGATCTCTAAGATACAGATGGGAGCCCTTCATTTTTTCCATTGCCACAACATAATCGCGAAATGACAGATCAAGCTCCGGCAGTGGCGCATCGGGTTCACTGTAAAGCTTCGACATTTCGCTGATTAAATGAAACATACTCCAACCGTCGAAGACCGAATTGTCAAAACTGATGTGAACCCGAAAGCAATTGGCATTAAACAGCGATGCCCTAATATCAAAAAGAGGCCACGTATCTGTGGCAATGATCTGATGGGACATCATGTCCCGAATGTGGAGCAATTCATTGTCTGCATCTTCGGGGGACAGGGTGTTTAGATCATAGGTTTCTACCCCATAGGCAGGGACGTCCTTTATGATGGCCTGCTGCATCTCATCGTGCATAAACACAGATCGCATCATATCATGGTGTCCGATCAGGCGATTGATGGCACGGGACAGCTTGTCAATATCGGGATCAACCCCATCAAATTCAAAGTAACAATGGGCTCCAACCTTCCAAGTTCATACAAACCGCTTCGTCCAACCAGATAAGCATGTTGTACATCCGTGATAGGAAAGGGGTCGAATCGGTTGTCTCTATCAGGGCGAATCCGGGAAAGACCTGCAGGCTCGTTGCCTGATTGTTCGGACGCACCCGACACGCCGTCAATCTGTTCTGCCAGTTCTTTTATCGTGGGAAATTCGAACAACATCCGAAGTGTGATATCAATGCCTGATTTTTCTCGCACCTTGGCGATAATGCGGGTTCCCAACAGGGAATCGCCGCCCAAGTCAAAAAAACCGCTATGGACACTTATGTGGTCTGTTTTCAGAATACGTTCCCATATCTGAGCCAAAAAGATCTCCGGTGAGCTGGACATAAATTCCTTTTCATTGCTTGAATTTTCTCTGAAAGGTACCGGCAGTGCTTTGCGATCAACTTTTCCGTTACCGGTAAGAGGAATGGATGACAGTTGGATATAAAACGATGGGATCATGTACTGGGGAAGCTTCGTGTTAAGAAACCCACTTAATGTCTCTGGCCCGAAATATCTCTGGACGGATGGTGTTTTTGCAATGATTATGTCCTGGGCCATCATTTGAGGGGCATCTCCAAACATGGAAAATGGCGTTTCGAATCCCTCGGCTTCGAGTATCGCCAGCCACCTCTCCGAGGAAAGAAGCGGACGTCCCGAGCCTGCCCGTTCATCTTCAAGACCTTGGAATCCGGCTTCAATAAATCCAACGCTGACTTTTTGGAGGCTGCTGTTGATTGTATTTTCCGATACGATGAGAATCCCACCGGGCGATAAGAGCGTTTTGATATGTTGAAGGGCTCTCCTTACGTCTGTGGACCTGTGGAGAGAATTCAACATCAGGACCACATCGAATGAATGAGGTTGATACCCTTGCACCAACGGCTCCTGATCGATATCGAATACGACAGACTGCACAAACGGGTAGCCGTTGTTTTTTTCCGAAAGCCTATTTTTTGTTAAAAAACGACGAGGTATGGCTCGTATAAATAACATGACGATGAGGCAGGTAGGGAAGAAGGGAGGCTGTTGCTTCACCGGTTCGAGCTCCTGCTTCAAGGATGTTCAATGGCCTTGCATCGGTTCCCCTCTCACAGAGAAAGTTAAGGAACCCGCCGATTGTTTGGTCGATTGCATCCGTTCCGGGCATCATACGCGAGAGTCTCTCCGGTGAAATCCGGTGGTCATCGCAAAAGAACAACTCAAGTGCGTCTCGCTCACCCTGAATAATGGTCTTAAAGCTCGCTTTGAGCATCGTCAGGTAGGTATGGATCCCTTCAACAGCCTTGAGTAAAGATGGGTTGCTCTCGATCTTTGAAAAAATGGATTCAACGTTCTTTTTATTTGGGTATTGAGGGGAAATTGAATACGTGGCGGGTGCCGTGGGATTCAACAGCCCCCTATCCAGAAGCAACTCTATCCATTGCAAAACAAGATGTTCGTATTTTTGGTCGACGTTGCCTCTTTCCATGATCCCGGAAACCGAGACCTCTTCTTCAGGCGTAGTAAAAATACCGATGGAATAAAATGCATCGCAAATAGATTCGAGGCTTACTTCTTCCATATAGCGATAAAACAATTCGAGTTCAGAACGACTTAAGCCGCTTAGGACATCGGGATCAAGTTTCTCTTCAATAAAATGCTGCAATGCACAAGAATCAACAATCGAAGGGTCTGCATCATGGAGCAGAGAAGAATCCGGGTCTTCATTTAATACGACATAAGCGGCAATCTGCTTTTCACCTGCGGCGTTACCGCACACCGAGACAACCGATTCTTTTATCCCCGGATGGGCGCCAATGGCCGCCTCTATCTCACCGAGCTCGATTCGATAGCCGCTGATCTTGACCTGAAAATCCTCTCTTCCTTCAAATTGGATATTCCCATCAGGGTAATACCTGCCAAGGTCCCCGGTCTTGTACAAACGCTCTTTGGTTACAGGGTGTATGAAAAATGAATTGTCTGTTTTCTCTTTGTCGTTCCAGTACCCCTGTGCAAGCCCAGCGCCTCCGATGTAGAGATCCCCGGTAACCCATGCCGGGCAGAACTGAAGCTTTTTATCGAGCACATAAACACTTTGATTCTTCATCGGTCGCCCGTATGGAATACTGCTCCATTCCGGTTCAATTCCATGGATCGGGTAATAAATCGACCATATCGATGCCTCGGTTGCCCCTCCGAGGCTTATCATTTCAATATCTTTGAAAAGAGCCCGAATCTTACCGGGAAGGTCAAGGGGAATCCAGTCTCCGCTCATCATCACAAGCCTTAACGAACGGGAAGACAGCCCCTGCCCATCCGCTGCATACTCCACAAGCATCTGCATCAGCTGAGGGACTGAGTTCCAGACAGTAATCTTCTCGCCGTTTATTTTGCTTAACCAGTGGGAAGGGTCATTGGCACCCTTATGATCCGGAATCACGATTGCCGCCCCTGAGGCAAGGGCTCCGAATATGTCAAACACAGACAAGTCGAAGTTCAATGCGGCAAGGGCAAAGACCCTGTCCTCAGGCGTCATGGAAAACCTGCTGTTCACATCAAGAATGGTATTGACGGCGCTCTTATGATCAATCATGACCCCTTTGGGAGCACCCGTTGATCCTGAAGTGTAAATGACGTATGCCAGATCGTCGGGGCTCTGAACAGGGTATGCACCATCCGTGGGACCGGCGCATTGATCAATCTCATCTACGGCAATAATGTTGAGGTGCCCGGGCCACTCGATCGCATGGCGGTCCGCATATTTGGACTGCGTAAGGACGATACCGACCCCAGCGTCTGACAACAGGTGATCCAGACGTTCCGACGGCACCTCCGGGTCAATGGGTAAGTAGGCCGCCCCGGACTTTAAGATACCGAGGACACCGGCAACCTGTTCCCACCCTTTTTCCATCACGATGCCGACGAGGGTTTGAGGTAATGCGCCTTCCCTCCGGAGGAGCCCTCCGATGGTATCAGAGATCTCTTTAAGCTCTCCATAGCTCAATCGCCTGTCGGAGGTGATAACAGCCTCATTTTCCGGGTGGTTAGCCGCCTGCTCATCAAACAGGGTATGGAGCATGCCTGCAGGAAGGCTCTCCTCATCTGCGACACCGGCAAAGACTCCCGGCGTTTTGACAGGGACAAGATCCCCCTCCAGTGCACTCCAGGCTTGTAATTATCACCGCGAAGCGTGATGAGCTCTGTGTAAGCCTCGAACATGTCATCGAGTACATTGTCCGGGAAAAGCTCGTCTATCGCATCCCAGTTATAATAAAGCGTCCCTTCATGTTCGATTACCTGATGGTCAAGGTACACCTGGGGGGTCTGGGTGATGCCGTACTTGAGAACGCCAAGCCGTGTGACATCGAAATCTGTCAGGTTTTTGTTTTCCACTCCAATGGTGCTGCTGAACACCACAGGCATTAATGCTTTGCCCTCTGCATTGCGGTCCCTGGCAAGTTCACGGATGAATTTCACACCGCCAAAGTGCCTGTTGTCCATGTCCTCCCAGAGCCGAGTTTGAATGACGTTGGCTTTTTCCCCAAAGGATTCGCCACTGTTCGTATCCACTTCAAGGAGGTTGACGCACGTAAAATCTCCGGCAATATCCATCACATCAGGGTGAACGGGAAGCCGGTTGAACAAGGTCAGGTTGATGGCAAAATGATCATTTTTGCTCCACCTTGAGAGAACTTCAGAATAGGCTGTCATCAGAACAACCGATGGAGTCAATTCATATTGAGCAGCTCTTTTTTTGAGGTTCAGCCAGGATGTTTCATCAAGGGTGGACTCTTTACGTACAAATGTCGGCCGCTTGATGGAGCCCGGATCCTTTGCAAGGGGGAGTTGAGGAGCCGCGGGAAAAGATTGAATACGACCCATCCAGTAATCTCTTGCCCTTTTAAACTGCTTTGAATCAATGAGTTCATGCTCTTTCAGGACGTAATCCCTGAAGGAAAATTCAGGCACCTCGTATGGCTGGTCCGGATCTTCGTAAAATTTAACAAGGTCTCTATACAGGATAAAGGCGCTGTAAAAGTCTGCGGTTAACAGGTCAAGACTGAAGTACAAAGACACAAACCCATTGAAACGGTTCACCCCGACATCAAAAAGAGGCCATGTTCCGGCTTCGTATGTTTTATGGGATAGGCCCTCACGGATTTTATCATGACGGCGTGCTGCGTCCGCTTCTCCCAGACCTCTGAAATCATTGACCGTGACGTTGTAGGGCGGCACCTCTTTAAGTATTTTCTGTTCGCCGCCATCCATGAAAACCAGCCTCAGGGCCTCGTGTTTTGCAACCAGCTTGTTTAAAGCCAGGTTCAAGCGATCGATATCAATATCAGATTGCTCTGTCTCATAGTACGAGTGGCATGATGTATTCCCCAGTTCAAACGCATCTCCTCTCCCGATGAGATAGGCACTTTGGACATCTGATAACGGGAAAGGCTCGTTGCGATTTTCCAGGTCAGGTTCAGCTCGTAATTCACCGGGAACGGAGTGGTCGGAATGTCTCAACAATGAAATGATTTCATGTTTACAGCTCGAAATTTCATTTTTTAGACCATCGTTAAGAGCGCCCTTGGGTGCACGAAATTTAAGTTCGCCTTCCTTCTCCCACAATCTGATGCCTTCTTCCGATAATCTTTTCAATAATTGTGAAGCGGTCATATAACACCCTCCTCTATTTCGGCGTCCCGTTCCGTATCGACACAAATCATCTCAATAAAATGAGCTAACCTTTTTATATTGGAATGTTGCATCAGGTTTTTTATCGTCAAATCCAAAAGAAACTTATCGTTGATTTTATTCACAAGTCTGACGGCCAAAATGGAATCACCACCAAGATGGAAAAAATTCTCATAGATCCCGAATTGATCTGTTTTCAGGCATTTTTTCCATATGTCAAAGAGCTCTTGCTCTATGTATGTTCCCGGTGGAACAACATCGCTGTCTTGGTTGATCTCGCTGTAATCGACGGGCGGAAGACGTTTTCTGTCGACTTTGCCATTTTGGTTCAAAGGAAATGAGTCCAGTTGAATATAAAACTGAGGCACCATGTATTCCGGTAGTTTACTTTGTGCATGGTCCCTTGCCTTCGTCCGGAAATTTATCGCCATATCACCTGAGCCAGTGAAATAGGCCGCCAGATACTTTTCGGCTTGCACCAAAACAACAGAGTCACGGACGCTGGGGCACTCTTTCACAACCTCTTCAATCTCACCGAGCTCAATTCTGTGTCCGGATATTTTGACCTGATGATCTTCCCTCCCCAAAAACTCGATATTCCCATCAGGGAGATAACGCCCTATATCTCCGGTTTTATACAGTCGTTCACCGGTCAGTTTATGTGTAATAAAGCTCTTCTGTGTTTAAATGCTATTCCAGTAACCTGTTGAAAGACCGGTTCCGCTTATGTACAGCCCGCCGGGAACCCAGTTCGGGCAGTCCTCCATTCCGTTGCTCAGCACATAAAACTTCTGGTTACGCATAGGGCAACCATAGGGTATTGATTTTGAGATACGTTTCATCTCTTTTATTGGATAGCAGATGGACCATACAGATGCTTCCGTGGCACCCCCAAGGCTTACAATCTCAACGTCTTCCGTAATCGCTTCAATTGTTTCAGGGAGTGAAACAGGGACCTTGTCACCGCTTAACAGGACGAGCCTTAACTCGTTCATCGTGTCACTCGTCCCATTCGAAAGATGTTCGACCATCATGGACATCATTGCCGGAACGGAATTCCAGACAGTAGCCCTTTGTCGTTCATCAATTCGAGGCCATTGTGCCACTTCGATGCTTCCGCTGTGCTGACGGAATGACAAGTGCCCCACCGGAGGCAAGTGTCCCGAATATGTCGTATACGGACAGGTCGAAATTCAGCTCTGAAAGGGCAAGCACTTTGTCCTGGGCATCGATTGAAAAACGATCGTTGATATCGAGGATGGTATTGACTGCACCCTTATGGTCAATCATCACGCCCTTGGGCAGCCCGGTCGAACCTGACGTATAAATGACATAGGCAAGGTCATCTTTCGTCTGCACCGGAACAAGGGGCATCCGACGATCCGAGCATCCGCCATGGTCGACAAAGATTCTCGTCGTGCCCTCCGGCCAGTCAATGTCGTTTTCCAGCCACGATTGGGTAAGAACAAAGTGGACGTCCCCGCTATCCAGAATATGACCAAGCCTTTCTTTTGGAACAAACGGATCAACGGGCAGATATGCTGCACCCGAATAGAGCGTACCGAGGACAGCGACCACCTGCTCCCAGCCTTTCTCCATGACAACGGCAACAAGGGTATTGGGCAGCACCCCTTCGCTGCGGAGAATCTGAGCGATCGCCTCGGAGCGCCCCGCCACTTCTTCGTAGCTCATCCGCCGTTCAGGCGTAATCACAGCATCGTCTTGAGGTTGCAGGAGTGCCCGTTGATGAAACAGCGTATGGAGCAGCTCTTCGGACAGGTCCGCACCTGTGGCGTTTACCGTCTTACGCATATACTTTTGCGTCTCGGGAATTACCTGCAGATGTGTTTCGTGCCAGGCATCATCGTCGTCTGCCAATCGGTTGATCAGCTTGCAGTAAGCGCCAAACATATCTTCCAACATCCCGTCCGGGAAAAGACCTTCCACCGCATCCCAATTAAATGTCAGGTCACCGTTCTGCTCAAAAATCTGATGGTCCAGCCAGACCTGCGGCGTCTGGGAAATGCAGTACACCAAATCGATGGGCAACTCGGAGGGAAGGCTGATGGCCGTAGAATCATCTGCTTGCCCGCTGTATGGAAGCACGCTTGTAAAGACAACGGGGTAATGGACACTCGAACTTTCGCCCCGTTGCCTGGCAATCTCCCGCAGCACTTCCACACCGGAGACATGTCTGTATTCCATGTCTTCCCACAGCCTTTCCTGAATAGTGCGGGCCCGCGTTTCAAAGGGAAGACTGCTATCGTTGTTGACCTCCAGTAAGGTCAGCGTTGTAAAGTCCCCAACAATCTCATTGACCTTTTCATGAAGTGGCAGCCGGTTAAACATGGTGAGATTGATCGTAAAATCAGGGGATTTGCTCCAGGCGGCCAAGATTTCTGAAAATGCGGACAAAAGGATACCGGAAGCTGTTAATCCCGATTTGGCTGCATGGTCTTTAAGCCGTTTCCACCTCTCTTTTTCCATCCGTGACTGCAGCCGAATGAACCGCTGGTCTTTTAGATCATCGGGGTTTGTGGCAAGGGGAAGTTCCGGAGCGGGAGGAAGCCCCGGAAGCCGCCTTTTCCAATAGTCCATGGATTGATGATACAGGTCCGTCTCTTTGGTGGCCTCCTGAGCGAGAACATAATCCCGAAACGTAAGTTCCAGGGGGGGCAGATCCACATCAGGGTTTAGGTAGAACTCATAGAGTTCACTGATAAGAATATTGAAACTCCAACCGTCGCCGATAAGAAGGTCAAAGCTGATGTGAAGGCGGGTGATACCTCCGTCAAGAAGGGAGGCCCTGATTTCAAACAAAGGTCCCGTCTCTGAAGGACGAACCTGGTGAGACATCTGAACCCTGACCTCTTGAAGTTTCGCCTGTACGTCATCAGGATCGCCCCCCCTCAAATCCTGAATTTTCATGTCATATGCCGGAACCTGCTCGCGTATTTGCTGTCGGCCATCAGGATGCACAACCGCCCTCAACATCTCGTGGCGATTTACAAGTTTTGCGATGGCCTTATTGAGTTGGTCAATGTCCAAGTCAGCCACCTCAACCTCCGGGTAGACATGGCAGGAAACGTTCCCGAGGCTGAGCCCACCGCTCCTTCCCATCCAGTAGGCATGCTGGATGTCCGTTAAGGGGAAAGGCTCAAATCTCTCATCCGGTTTGTGGATGATTGCCGGATAAACGACATCGTTCAGCTCGCCTGCCTTTGATTCGACAAGCCGTGCCAGAACCATGTCGGTGATTTTACGGATTGTGGGTTTTTTCAAGAAGTCTCTCAGGGAAATATCCACTGAAAAATGTTTCCTGAAGCGGTTCCTGAGCTCGATGACCATCAAAGAGTCCAGGCCCATCTCCAAGAGAGATACATCAGGGTCAAACCGTGTCCCTTTGTCCAGCCACATCACGTCCCTCAGATCAGTGCCGATTTGCTCGGAAACAAGCAATTTTTGCTCTTCGGGTTCAGCATTTCTGAGCTGATCGAGAGCAGGAACACCTGCTAATTGGGAGTCTTCCGGTTCATTGGCAGGTTGTGACGCAACGCGGGACAAAACAGGTGGGACCGTATTATTAAGGTGGTAACGAACGTATGCCTGCCAGTTGACGTTGAATACACCGACCTGGCTGTGGTTCGCCCCAATAAGGGTGTCCAAAAAGCCAAACCCCTGATCCATCGCCAGTGGTGTCATTCCCCCCTTTTTCCAACGTTCCATGTCTGCTGCATCTAAAGAGGCCGCCATTCCAAAACCGGACCACGGTCCCCAGTTGATGCTTAAGGCCGGACGCCCCTCCCCGCGCCTTAACTCCGCGAGTGTATCCATAAACTGGTTTCCAGCTGCGTAGCTCCCCTGCCCTGTGGAGCCAAGCAGCGAGGCCACAGAAGAAAAAAGGACAAAGTGATCCAGCGGCATGTTTTTCGTAAGCAGATGAAGATTCCAGGCGCCCATCACCTTTGGGGCCATTACCGGCGCAAAGCGATCCCATTCAAGCTGATGCAACATCCCGTCATCAAGCACACCCGCCAAGTGAAAAACACCCTTCAGAGGGGGCATGGTTCCCGTCAAATCGGTGAACACCTTTTCCAAAGCAACGCCATCGGCAACATCGGCTTGCGCCACAAAAATATGGGTGCCCTTCCGCTCCATTGCCTGAATGCTCTTTTCTGCCTCGGCCGATGGGGCATGCCGCCCCATGAGGACAAGGTGGCCGGCCCCTTTGGCCGAAAGCCACTGCGCCAGCCCCATGCCAAGGCCCCCCAGTCCCCCGGTGATGAGATAGGTTGCGTCGCCGGAAAAGGTATGCGGGGTAACGCCTGAATCCTTGTCGTCAAGGGGGTGAAGCCGTGCCAGGTACCGCGTGTCTCCTCGGAGGGCAACCATTGTCTCCCCGTCAGAGTGCGTCAGGTCCTGTATAAGCCGTGAGAACTCGAACTGCCCGTTTTCCGGTGACAGATCCACCATTCCCCCGAAAAAATCCGGATGCTCCAACGCAATGACTTTGCCTACCCCCCATACCGAAGACTGCGCAGGATTTATCGGGTGATGACCATGACCGACCCGTTGAACACCGCCGGTGACCAACCATAATTTCGGGGAGTTTCCATGTGAGGAACTGGCAAGGGCCCGGACAAGGGCAAGGGTGGTATGGCATCCGATACTCGCGATACCATCAGATGTGCCGTGGAGAAAGGTATCCGGCATGGGACTGCTGATGCCGCATATATTCACGATCCCGGAAAAGGTTTCCTGACGAAGGAGCTCTGTGAGTAGCTGTTCAAGTTCATCGGGTTGAGTCCATTCAAGGGACAAAGAATCCCGTTCAGCCTCTGTGGCCCCGGTTTCCCGGCAGACAAGGCGGGGCTGAAGCTCCTCGGTTTCAAACGCCTCGCACAGGGAGACGCCGGTGTCATGGCAATCGGCAACAATCAACCATTTGCCGGGATCGATGCTCTGGGTATTTTGCCGGATCCTTTTTTGATCCGAAGGTTGCCATGCCATGGTAAAAAACGGGGCTTTTTCTGGTTTTTCAAAGCCGGATAATAGCGCTTCCCGGGGAGCCTGCTTCAGATGAACGCCCTCAGCCTCGGCGATCAGTTCGTTGTTTTCACTCCATAGCCGGTAGTTTCCAACAATCAGATCTGTTTCCGACACATCCGATTGAAGCTCCATGTGACAATAAAGCCTTCCCGACGGATATCCGTAGTAGGTAAACCTGTCGAACCCCAGGAACATATATGCCGAGTCAGCGTTCAGCCCAAAGCAGGCAAAAAGAAGCTGGGTACACGAGTCGATCAACCCCGGAGGAAGATGACCTTTCTCATACCCCTCCCCGGGACCGGGCAACCGCATTTCAGCCAAAGCCTCGCCGTCTCTTCTCCAGATGTGTTCAAGCCATGTGAAATGGTTTGCCAGTTGAAGCCCTCCGGCCCGGATTTCTCCATAAAGGCTCTCTCCGGAGAGTTGCTGATGACATCGTTTCTTTATCGTGTCAGGAGAGAACACGAGCTCTGACGTGGAGAGGTCTTTAACAGCCTGTGTGCAGTCAACCTCACCTTCCATATGCAGTTTCCAGCGGACGTCGGAGCGGTTCCCGTCCGAAACAGCGCTGAGCAGTTTGAATGATCCCAAACGGTCTCCGCCATCGGTAAATACCACCTGCACACTGACCGTCTCTTCCTCCGGGACATAAAGGGCTTCGCGCACAAACATGTTTTCCAGATGATACGTGCCACGTCCAAACCGTTCTTCCATAATAAACAGGACCATGGATGCCATGGTTGAACCCGACATCACAGCGTGGTTGTAGACCCGGTGATCATTCAAAAAATAGGATTTTGTATTGCATGCATAATGATAAATAGCCTGGTCCAGGCAAATGGGCAGCCGCGTTCCCTTTGAAGGATGAAACTCAGAGGCGTTGGCTTCGAAGGCGTGGAAGGCGGAAGGGGCTTGTCCATCCTCTTTGTACCAACACCTCTGGCGCTGAAACGGATACGTTGGGATGGAGAGCACCGTTTTGTGATGAGCCCGGTCCAGTTGTCCCCAGTTCACAGAGGCCCCCCGGGTATAAAGCCCCCCAAGACCCTCCATCACAGACGGCCAATCCTCGCCTCCTTTTTTGAGGGATGAAGCAAACAACACCTCATCTTTGGGGAGAAACGAGCTGGCCATCCCCGCCAAAACAGGATTGGGGCCTATCTCAAGGTACAAGCGGTGCCCTTCCTCGTAAATCGCCCGAATGCCTGATTCAAACCGAACCGTTGAACGAATGTGGCGACACCAGTACTCTGCAGAACAGACCTCGTCGTCTTTGATTACCTGCCCGGTCACATTGGAAACATATGGGATTTTCGGAGGGGCGTACGAAATGTCTTCTGCCACGTGTCTAAACGCATCCAGGATAGGATCCATGAGTGCAGAGTGAAAGGCATGGGAAACAGGGAGGCCGACACATTGAATGCCTTCGGAGGATAAAAGATCGACGACCTTGTCAACGGCGTCCCCGTCACCGGAGATCACCGTGTTTTCAGGTCCATTGAGAGCGGCAATGGACAATTTGCCCTGAAAAGAAGACATGGCGGATTCGGCATGGCTGTCGCCTGTGAAAAGAACGGCCATTTTGCCGTTCAAGGGCAAGCTCTGAATTAATTTGCCTCGCGTGGCAATGAGCCTCAACCCATCTTCCAGGCTGAAAACCCCGGCAATACATGCTGCCACATACTCTCCGACACTATGTCCCATGACAACCGACGGCTCAACGCCCCACGCTTGGTACATACGGGTCATTGAATATTCCAGGCTAAACAGGAGGGGCTGGGTGTTTGCGGTCTGATTCAGCAGGGCCTCATCCTGTTGTCCATAAAGAAGAGGGATCTGATACGTTGCTTCAAGGATTTCATTGCACCGGTCCATCTCTTTACGAAATACCGGCTGTGACCTGTACAATTCACGGCCCATTCCCACATATTGAGAGCCCTGGCCTGTATATAAAAACACCGGCTTTTCACCGGGCTTGCCTTCTCCTGCATGCATCCCGGGGTAATACGTATTCGTCAAAAACGCTGTCAGGCCGTTTTCCAAATCTTTTGGACTCCTCCCGGGAATTGCCAGCCGCCATGGAAAATCCGAACGACAGGCGTTGGCTGTGTAGCAAAAACTGCCGGCATCGGTCTCAGGGTGGGACGTGAGGTATGTTTGGTATTGGGCGGCCATTTCCCGAAGGGCATTTTCGTCTCTGGCCGAGACCGTCAACACATGGGAGGTGCGTTGGCATTCATCGTTCACGACATCGTCCACCGGTGCTTCTTCAATCACAGCATGGGCATTGACTCCGCCAAAACTGAACCCACTGACCGTTGCAATTCGCTTCTCGTGTCCCGCCCCCCATGGAAGCGTTTGCAGTGGAATGACCGCCGGGATCTCATCAAGGGCAATCAATGGATTGATCGTGTTAAAGTGGAGATGAGGCGGAATTTTCTCGTGCTTGAGGCACAAAAGGACCTTTATGAGCCCAGCGACCCCTGCGGCTTGCTCTAAGTGGCCTATGTTTGTTTTTACGGATCCGATGACAAGAGGGCTCGTTGGGGACCGGTTTTCCCGAAAAATAGAACCAAGGGAGTTCACCTCGATAGGATCGCCAATAGCTGTATTTTCCATGGGTTTCGGCATAACTTACTTGCGATGGCGCCACCCCTGCCTTGCTCAGGTTGTCTCTGATCAAGAGTTCCTGGGCAAATCCGTTGGGGACGGTAAGCCCGTTGCTTTCCCCGTCATGATTGATGTGCGTAGACCGTATCAGCCCGTAAATTTGGTTGCCGTCTTTCACGGCATCAGAGTATCTTTTCAATGCGACGATACCGCACCCCTCAGAGCGAACATATCCATTTGCAGACGAATCAAATGTTTTGCATCGTCCGTCGGGGGCCATGAGCCTTGATTTTGAAAAAATAATCGTCATTTCAGGTGAGAGGATAAGGTTCACCCCCCCCGCCAACGCCAGGTTGCAATCCGAGTTACCGAGGCTTTGGCATGCAAGATGAATGGCAACAAGGGACGATGAGCAGGCCGTGTCAACAGCCATACTGGGCCCACGCAGTCCAAGATAGTATGACAGGCGATTGGCTGCGATGGACGTGGAATTCCCTGTCCCGCTGTACAGATCAAGTCTTGCAGGGTCCTTGAACAGGCGTTTACCGTAGTCGCTGCCACTGATACCAATAAAGACGCCGGTTGCGCTTCCTTTGAGATGAGCCGGTATTTCACCGGCGTCTTCCAATGCTTCCCAACCGACCTCCATAACAAGGCGCTGTTGGGGATCGATTCCCTTGGCTTCCCTTGGGGAAATGCCGAAAAAGGAGGGTTCAAACTGGTCAACATGATCGAGAAAACCGCCCCACCGGGTATTCATTTTTCCAGGGAGCAGCGGATCCGGATCATAAAAGGAATCAATATCCCACCTGTCGGCAGGCACTTCAGAAATGGCATCCCCTGCGTTTTCAAGAAATTCCCAATAGGCCTCAGGAGTATTGCAGCCCCCGGGAAACCGGCAACCTATACCGACAACGGCAATGGGCTCACGGGAAGAGCCAGCGACGTAACGACTCGGGTCAGACAGCGTCTCCGCATAGGATTCCACGGAGCCTTTGCTTGATGTCGCCGTTGCATTGGGTTTCGGCGTCTTGGCAATGTAATGTGCCAATGCATCAATAGTCGGGTAGTCAAAGCCGAGTGTGGGGGCAAGCTTTAAACCTGACCAGTCCCCGAGCTCCTCCACAAGGGTCAACAAGTCTTTCGATTTTAGCCCAATAGATGAAAAGGATGCATGAATATCAATTTCATTGATTTCTCGATCACTCTTTAGCGCTACCTGATTATGCAACCACTCAGAAACGGATTGGATCATTGCAGGAGGGGTGTTCATCTTGTTCTCCATTTTAATCAATGTGTCACAGCATGAAATAAATCTTAGCGTCAGTGCCAATGATCTATTGGACTTTAGTCATTATTGCGGACATGTCCGCAAAAAACCGCTTTTTCTCTTGAACAGGAAAAGCATGGCAGGTGATACGATAATTTATCCCTTCTCCCACTGTTCAAGGGAGACAAACGGCTCTGGAATCAATCAGGAGCCCAACGCGACCTCCCCCTTTTCGGTGGCCCGCACCTTATGAGCGGAGGCTGAAAACCTCAGGGAAACTGCCGTACACCGCCATACGGATGGCAACGTTGAGTCAGATTATTTTTCAGGATTGTCGTTCTTTTAAGGAAGGAGGATATCTCAAATAAATGCACGCACGGCATTCGTTCACCCCTGGACAGAAAGGACGTTGACGGCCCTCACATGGTGAAGAAAATAAAGATATCCATAGACAATAATAGAAAGAAGTGTGTTGTCGCTCTATGGCAGACTTACTTCGCTATGTAGGTTATTACTTTTTTGACCCCAGTTAGGAATAGTCCCTTTCGCAATGGGTGTCAATACTTTTTTTGGGTTTCCAAACTTATTTTAGAACCCCAATATTTTTCGACAAAAATCAAACAAGTTACCACACGCCGTAAGCCATGCCACCAGCATTGAAACGCCCCGGATTCTCGAAGAACATCACAGGAATCGTACATGCGAAAACGTATTGAATCTCCGAGAAACTATCTGTACCACAGTGTCCACCCTTATGTTATCGCCTGTGTAAAATCGTGATGCCATTGAATAGAATCTGTACCTCAAACGCCAACCACCAAAACAAAAAAAATGCCGCAATGATTTACCACGTGAAATAAGAGGTAAGTCGCTGCGGCATTTGCGGGTGTTTCGGCCTGCTTTACGCCTCAGAATCGGACGGTCGCCATGACCCCAAAAGTTTGCGGTTGCCCGACGTTGGCCATGAGCCCGATTGAATTGGTTCGGCCAAAACTGAAATACTCCTCATCAAATAAGTTCGTTCCGTATAGATAGATATCTGCAATTGAGCCTTCGTACCCTATTTTAGCATTGTATATTTCATAGGCGCCCTGACTCACGGTGTTGACATCATCAAAATAATTCTCGCCATAGCCCTGCATGCCTACTCTCGTATAGAACCCTGTGGCATGCCTGTACTGAACAGCCAGGTTCAAGGTGTAGTCTGGGGTACGAACGAGCTTTTTACCCGAGCAGTCAATTCCGGCAGTGTTTGTGTATTGATCGTATTCTGCATCGACCAAGCCAAATGAAGCCATGATGTCAAGACCTTTGACGGGCCTTGCATTGAGCTCGAGCTCAACGCCCTGGGAGTGAGCTTCACCGGCATTGGAGGTAATATAGGTAAGGGGATCAGGCGCATAGTAGACATGCATATCGCTGATATCCATATAGAAAATATTGGCATTGCAAACCAATTTGTTGCGAAACCATGAGGTCTTCACCCCAAGTTCATAATCGATTGAAGACTGCTCTTCGAATTTGGCCTGCTCTTTGATGTTTTCACAGAGGTTGAACCCACCGGCAAGATAGCCCTTGGTAACACTTGCATAGACCATGGCATCCTCCGTTGGTTTCCAGGAGAGAACCCCCTTTGGAAGAAGAGAATCCCAGTTGTCCTGTATGGTGTAGGTTACAAGGGCTGGCTTTGGCGCCCCGGGCGTGCTGAAGGGATCAGCCGCTAAAATCTCACCTGTATCGTTTCGGGTCACCTCGTAGCGATAATCCATGGACTTGTTGACCCTTTCATACCTCAGGCCCGCAGTTAATGCGAGACTGCCCGGAAGAGGAAATGTCATCTGGGTAAAGGCCGCCACGGTATCTTCTTGTGTTTCATCTGCCCAGTTGTATTTTACGTCATAGCCGTACCAGGCCTTGGTATCAAAAAGCATCGCGTTATTTTCATAGTCGAGGATATCACTCGAATAGTAAACACCACCAAGCCATTTAATACCCTCATTCTTGCTCGGTGATTGAAGGCGAAACTCCTGTGAAAAGATGCGATTATCAGAATTGCACAGACTGACGGGTTTCGTCTTGCTGACATAGCACTGGTCCATCCATGCATCCATTTTATCGTAGCTATAGGTCCCAATGGATGTAAAATCGAACGAATCTCCTTCATAGGTAATATTCAACGCGGCATTTGAGGTACTTGGTTCCGATTTATCGTGGGGATTTTTATACGCATGGTATTCAGTCACCCCCGCATTCGCGGCATTTTGTACACCACTGCCATCCCATCTTTGGGACATTCCGGCATGAAGATTAGCCTCCAACCGGTCCGTCAAAAGCCACCTGAAACGAGATCTCAAATTCAAGACTTCCTCGTCATCAAACGTGCCGCCATCGGGATGATCATTTTCCATGAAGCCGTCCGTGGTATAGTATCTTCCCGAAAGTGAGAGCGAAAGCTTATCTTTGATGAGAGGAGTATTCATGAACCCCTTGATACCATACGAGTCGTATTCAGCGGCTTGTGCCGTCACCTCGCCTTCAAACTCATTGCCCGGCTTTTTGGAAATGACGTTTATGACGCCGCCAATGGCGTTTTTTCCGTACAACGTCCCCTGAGAGCCTCGAAGCACCTCGACTCTCTCCACATTTGTCATGTCGACCGCATAATTGGAGTAATGATCCTGAGCAATACCGTCAATAAAAATGACCACGGGATTCTTCCCCGTAAACTGGCTGATGCTTATCCCCCTGAAATTGATCTCGTTATAGCCCTGCATGGAAGACCCGAAATACATATTCGGTACAAACCCTACAAGATCCCCCACGTCCTCGATGTCGGAATCGTCCAGATCTATTTTCGAAAAGGCGGAAATTGCCGACGGAACGTCTTGAATGTTTTCCTCCCGCTTGTCTGCCGTGACTGTCATTGATTCAAGCCCATGCGCATCATCCTTTTCGGCGTAACACAGACCCGGTAGAACAAAGAGTGGAACAGCTGCGAACAAAACCGCACAAAAAACCCATCTACATTTCATCATGTCTCATACGTCCCCATCCAAATACTACAATTCTGTTACAATGATAAATCGTTATCACTCCATTTACAGAGCCCTTGCCCCGATAGATGACACAACGAAGCTCCTTTTGATTTTTAACGTGATTTCCAAGACGTGAAACATCCGAGATGTGCTAACGTGGAAGAGGGTCTTCGGCCTAATTCAAATGGTGGATGATACGTGGAAAAAACGAACATCCGAGAGAAAATCTGAATAATCGCCAAGCAGAAAAAGGAAAAGCCGAATATCCAAAAGCCTGCAAAAAAAAACGAGCATGACTTAAAATCAGGCCATGGACGGGCTTGGTAGTACCAAGCTTACAGCACCGCTCGATTCCGTCTGACAAAGACCCCCGGGTTGACACCGAAAATGGTGCGATAGGCCCTGATAAAATGACTGACGTTGGCGTAACCTACATCGTAGGCGGCTTCACTGACGTTTTTCGCCCCCGCTTCCAGCCACGTCCGGGCCACTTCCATCTTGTAACGCCTCAGGTAGTCAAAAATCGTCGTACCGTAAACGGTACGAAAATTTGCTTTGAGCTTTGTTTCGTTGATGCCCGTTTGCCTTGCCAAAAGTGCGATGGTGGGAGGCTCTTTCAAGTCGGCGACCAGACAGTCACGTGCTTCATGAATTCGATCGATATCCCGCCGGGTAAGCCCCTTTTCTGAGCCGCAAGGGGAGGATGAAAGGGCGCTTGTCTGAAGTGAAAGAAGCTCCAGGGCCTTGCTTTCGAAAAAAAGATCCCGGCACCCCCCGGTAAAGGGGCAGGTGAGAAGCTGGTGGCAAGCCAACTGAATGGACGGAGAGAGAGTCTCTTTCAAGACAAACTTGTCTTTGATCTCTCCTTCTGAGGTGAGCCTGAAGCGATCCGGAAAGTCCGCAACGGCATCCCCCACCAGTGCATGAAAAAGAATGGGATCGACCTGAAGCCCCACAATGCACATCTCGGACGTACAGACAGAAGTACACCGCCCCGAAATGTCAGGGGCGTAGCGCGCGGACATGGTTTTGCCCTCATTCCAGAACACCGATGGGGAAGGCCCCAACCCCACGATATCGCATTGCCCTGAACCGCTAAGCCAGTAATCAAACTCAATGGGAGCACCGGCAATTTCAAAGTCCATCACCATGCGCCAGCTCCCGCAAAACCGGCCCACCGTGACGGTAAGTCCCTGGCGAATGGGGATCACTTTATAGAAAGAGGTATCTTCCGGCAGACCCGATAGGGAGCTGACGCCTTCTCCATAGGGCTCGGTCTCGGAGGTCTTTCGATAGTCACTGGAAAAAAAAGTTTGAACGTTGTCTGTGGTCTCCTGCTGAATGTCCCGACTCATCGCGATTCTCTTTTTTAAGATACTGCCACACGTGCAGCGATCGTCAACGTGTTGTCATACGACTCGGACTCCGGCCCAGTGATGGCAAAATCAAAAAAGCCTGCCTTGGAGAGTGCCTCGGTGAGGCATTTCTCTGAGATCACATGGGTGGGGTACCCCCCCAAACGCGACATGTACTCCATAACCAGCTGGCCCTTAAGAGCTTCTCCTTTGACTTCCAAGGACATGTGACGGGAAACAATCACACCGCCCGGGTTCAACGCAGCACGAACCCGTTTCAGAAAATCGACGAGGCGGTTATCCAGGCTCCACGAATAGAGATAGTTGGAGACAAACACCAGGTCATATCCCGTCCCGAAATCACCACCGGCCTCAAGATCGACCCCCCTCGCCTCAATCCGATCCCCGTACCCCTCGGTGGCAATATATGGGGCAGCCAACGCCGCCACCTCCGGCAGGTCACACACAACGGCTGAAAGAAGCGGGTTGCGGTCCAGGATTCCCATGGAATAATAACCGTAACTCCCCGCAATATCGCACATCCTCCGCATAGAGGAAAATTCGGGTAAAGAGGCAATAAACGTCACTGCGCTTTGGATGCTTCCCCCCCTTCCACTCTGGAGCATGGTCTCCACCATCTCAGCATTGGCCCAGCTCTTCTCATCCCGGGGAGGGGCTCCCTGGGTCATGATCTTTTCAGCTTTTCCCAAAAGATTGGAAACATGTCCCATGGACGTCAGCACCCGCCCCTGGAAGGCCGAAGAAGAGGAGACAAAAAAAGTTTGCGAAACCGGGGTCAAGGCGTATCCCGACTTTTCCTTGATTAAATAGCCACTTTCATTGAGAACACCCAGAAGGGCCATGGTCATCTCTTCATCGGTTCCCAATGCAACGAAAAGTCCCTCCGCGTCCATGGGCCCATCGGCAAGAGCATCAAACACCCCAAGATCCACAGCCAGCCGAATAATCTGAGGAATGTAAGAAGTAAACAGCATGTTGCCAGTTTCTCTAAAATCTACATTAAGCTTTGGGGCAATCATGGAACATTCCTTTACAAGAAACGAGAAGATATAATCTTTCACTTCCACGCATGCTATTCAAACACCGAATGGCATGTCAAGTTATTTTTGGGGATACTAACTTTTAGAGGCAGCCCTACTTCCGCCATCTCCCTCTTTGACTCAAAACGCTTCAACCTGAAACAGATACAACCGTTTCAACAAGGTGAACAAATAAACCGGGAGGGCGGACAGGCTGAAGTCTAACAGCTCCCGGAATACCTCGAAAAACGGAAGGCATGCTCCATCCTATCTCCCCCCCCGTGGCAGAGCGCTTGGCCCGGTTAGCTCATGAAAACCAAACGGCAACCCACCGTTTGCGGGTAAATGTTTCGACCCGGCGAGGCGAAAGCAGTCACCTTACCTGACGCTTGGAAGAAGGCCAGGCAACCGGGAGCGCCCATGGCTTGAGCAGGATCGAACTCGCCTCGTGGGCTACCCGAAACGCCACCGTCAGCCTGCCAGCCCAAGCCGCCTCTTGGCCCCAAACTTCCACCCTTTGGTCTGCTGCTGCTCATTCCAGAGCGTCGCATACAGGCCGTCCCCATCCAGAAGGTCGTCATGGGTCCCCTGCTCGATGATCCGTCCTTTGTCGAGGACAAGAATCTGATCGGCATGCACAATGGTGCTCAGGCGATGAGCGATCACAACAAGGGTCTTTGACTTGACAAGATCGCCAATGGCCTGTTGCAGGTGCATCTCATTTTCCGGGTCAAGGGACGCGGTGGCTTCATCCAGAAGAACAATGGGTGCATCCTTTAAGATCGCCCGAGCGATGGATATCTTCGTCTTTCCCCCCGGAGAGACAGTGTCCCCTCCCACCATGGAGTCGTATCCATCCTCAAGCCGCTCAATGAATTCATGGCACCGGGCCACCTTGGCAGCGGCCATAACCTCTTCCCGGGTAGCGTCCTTTTTGCCCACACGAATATTGTTGAAAATCGTATCCTGAAAGAGGTAGACATCCTGAAAAACCATGCTGATCATGTTGTGGAGGTCGTCGGTTTTCATCTCCCTGACATCCACGCCGCCGATGGAGACGCAGCCGGAGTCAACATCCCAGAAACGGGAGACAAGGCTCGTCATCGTGGTTTTTCCGCCCCCGGAAGGTCCTACCAGGGCCGTGATGCTCTGTTCTGGAAAGGTGGCATGGATGCCCGAAAGCACCTCGGTGCCATCGTAACCGAAGCTCACGTTGGAAAAAGCGATGTCATGGTTGTCCGGAACCTTCCCTGAGACCGGTTCGGGAAGGGGGGGAGTGTCCAAAACGTCGGTAACCCGAGATGCGGCAAGACTCATGTAGCGCATCTCCGAGACAAACAGCCCGAAGTTACTCAAGGGCTCAAAAAATTTATACCCCATGACGAGAAATATCATCAAAATGGGGATGGTGATGCTCCCATGCACGTAAAGATGCATCCCCAAAAAGCAAAAGACCGACAAATCCAAGTTCCAGGACGGTCAGAAAAACCATAACCGGGCCTGCTGCCGCGGCCTCCAACCTGATGCTGTCGGATTTGAATTTCGCAAGCACGTCGTCAAGGCGATGGAATCTTGAGCCGGTAAGGTTGAAGGCCTTTAAGACCTTGATGCCTTGGAGGTACTCCAACAGGCGAGAGCTGACACGGTTGCGGGTAAGGATATGTTCCCGCCCAAACCAGGCGATGATTTTCTGTCCCGCTATCAAGGCCGGGACCGCCAGGATCACCGCCGCCACCATAAAGGATGCCATCCTGGCATCGGCAACAAAAAAAACCAGCGCCATGATCCCCGGAATGATGAGACAAGCCAGGGCATCGACAAAAAGGTGGCTGAAGACCTGCTCTACCTTCGCCATGTCCTGAAGGAGAAGGGCAGTGATGTCGCCGGGGTCCCTTTTTTTGAAAAAACCCATGGAGAGCTTTCTCAAGTGATCGCCAAGCCTCAGGCGTGCCTCGGCAGCAAGGGTATAGCTCGTCTTATATGATTTGGTGTGGGCCTTCATGGCAAGACGTATATTGAAAACGAGAATCACCGCCATTATTCCGAACAACCAGGCGATACGAACAAAGTTAATCTCGGCCCGAGGTTTCAACAGCTCCATGAGCACGACAAAAAGAAAACCGTATGGCGCACCGTTCAGCATCATGTGAAGGGTATTTATCCACGTGGCCGCATAAATAGGACGCATGTTCCCCGCAATGACCTTAAGGGACTTCAACATGACTCACCTCCATTAATAGAAAAACTCCAGTATTTAGCCGCTGTGTGGGCATCCCACATGCCACGGTACAGCCCCCCTTGTTCCACCAGGGTTTCGTGGGGACCTCTCTCGGCCACACCGCCGTCATCGATGACCAAGATGGTATCCGCATCTGTGATGGTGGAAAGGCGGTGCGCAATGACAATCACGGTCCGACCTGTCATGACCTCGGAAAATGCAGCCTGGATCTTCGATTCATTTTCCGCATCAGCATAGGCTGTGGCCTCGTCCAGAATGACGATGGGGGCGTTTTTCAAGAAAATACGGGCCAGTGAAAGCCGCTGTCTCTCCCCACCGCTGAGGTGAACCTCTCCGCCCTCCCCGATGCGGGTGTACAGGCCTTTGGGAAGCGCATTGATAAAGTCCATGCACTGGGCCGCTTCCGCAGCCTTTAACACCTCACCTTCCGTCACGCCTTCCATGCCCATGCGGATATTTTCATAGACCGTATCGCTGAACATGAACGCATCCTGGAACACGAACCCAAAAAGATTCATCAGGCGCTCATGGGGAATCTCACGTATATCGACACCTCCCACTAGAATCTCTCCACCCTGCACGTCCCACATGCGCAAGAGGAGCTGGGCGATGGTACTTTTCCCGGCCCCGCTGGAACCCACCAACGCTGTGACCGACCCCTCTTCAACAAAAAATGACGTATTCCGGAGCACCAGTCGCTCGTCGTATCCGAAGGAGACATTCCGAAACTCAATGGAATGCCGTTCCGGTAACACAGGTGTTGAAGCGTCTTTAATTCCGGGTTGTTTAAGAATCGCATCCAGCCGCGAGACCCCCTCCACGATGCGGCTCATGGTGCCACCCATGAGGGCCACCTTTAATAGGGGCAACATGTACCCCGACCCCAGCATCAAAAAAAGGAGCAGTGCGGAAAGAGAGAGGCTCCCCTTCATATAAAACCAGATGCCGGCCGGCAGGATAAAAAAGAGAGACGAGGTGGTGATAACAGTAAACGCAGCCCAGGGTGGCGCAGCCTTTTCCGTCCACAGGTTCACGAAATCCCGGTACGCATACACAGACGCCTTCAGCCTTGAAAAGGAGTTCACACTCTGGTTGAACACCTTCACAACCGGCATGCCCCGAACATACTCGACCATGTTCCCGTTCATGGCTTCCAGGGAATCGTGGTAGTTTTTCATCAGCTCATCCCGGTCTCCGCTCCCAAAGGCGAAGTACTGAAGGCACAGGGCCAGGGGCAAGGGGATCAGTGCCACCAGGGCCATTCGCCAGTCCACGGCAAAAAGACAGGCCACCGTTACAACAGGAAGTACAACCCCGCTGGCCAGGTCGGGCACATGATGGGCGATGAACTGCTCAATCTCCTCCACGTCTTCCATGAGTATTTTTTTGATCTCACCACTGCGTGTCTCGCTGAAATAGCCCATGTGAAGCGTTCCCAAATGGCGCGCAAGGGCTGCACGCAATCCGTAGAGGATATTGAACGCCGCCACGTGGGAAAACATGGTGGAAGCGAGCAAAAGAAAAAAACGCCCCAACACCCCGGCCACCGCCCACAATGCCAGACGGGTGACATACGGATAGTCCTGAGGACCGAAGGTGGGGTCCAGCAGCTTGATGATGCTTAAATAAATGGTGATGTATGGAACCATCGCACACAGCGAGCTGAGACCCGCCAGCAGGACGGATACGATCAGGTGCCACTTTTTCTGGCCGGCAATGGCCAAGAGCCTGCCGAATCCCGCCCGGTTTTTAGCGTTCATAACCATTTCTCCCAAATAATGACGAGTGAATCTGAGGGCCCCAGCCGAGCTGCACACACAACCCCAGACAAAATTTAGCGGGGCAATACAAAATAGTAGATGGCCAAATTATTTAGGCTCAGCGTAATTGCTTGTCAACTCAAAGGGAAGATCTCCCCGTTTCGGGGTACAAATACATCGCCACGGAGCATCCAAACCGCCAATGCTCTGCTATCAACATGCAAAAAAGGCCCCCTGAAAGATCACAGGGGGCCTTGCTGTCATGACGGCCCAAACAGAGCTTAACCCGGATTGTTGAAAAAACCGCCCAGGCCGAGCCAATGTCTTGATGCCTTGAATAGGGGTGCACTCGGCTCGTGAAATATCCCGGCTAAGACGGATTTAAGTCCCTTGCCACAGGAACAACGGTAACCCTTCCTTTTTCTTTACCGACCAACGCCCTCACCCCATACACTGCCGACAGATTTTTCCGTGTCAAAACGCGTTCAGGTTCGCCCTGGACGTAAACCCGCCCCCCCTTCATCATCGCAATGGAGTCAGCATACCTGGCGGCAAGGTTCAAATCATGCATCACCATGAAGACCGAAAGCCCCTTTTCCCGAGCATAAAAAGACACCGTATCCATCAGGTCCAGCTGGTGGGCGATATCAAGGGCCGACGTGGGTTCGTCCAGGAGCATGCACTCAGGTTGCTGGGCAAGGGCTCTGGCCACCATGACCCGCTGTTGCTGTCCTCCGGACAATCGTTGAAAAGGCCTCATGGCAATCTCTTCAAGCCCCATCTGAATCAGGGTATCAATGACAATATCCATATCTTTTGCGCTGCTTTTCCATGAAACATGGGGCCTTCGCCCCATGAGAACCAGATCAAACACCGACATGGGAAATGCCAGGTGGAACCGCTGGGGCACATACCCGATACGCCGCGCAATGTCGCTTCGCGTCATGTTCCGTGGGTCACGCCCGCCCAAAAGTACCGTCCCTCCCGAAGGGGTCACAAGGGCCTCGATGCATTTTACAAGGGTGCTCTTTCCGCTTCCGTTGGGCCCCACCACACAGGTGACCTGCGACGGTTGCGCCACCATATCCACCCCATTGAGCACCTTCCGCCGTCCATAGGAAAACGTGAGGTTTTCTATCTCTATCTTCATGTTGCCCCTCCCCGCTCCCTGCGAATCAGAAAGATCAAAAGCGGCACCCCGAGAAAAGCCGTCACCGCCCCCACAGGCAGGATCACCGGCGACAGGGCGGCCCGACCAGGTATCAGATGCCAGTCAGAAGATAGCCACCAGGGCAGACGCCGGAACAAGAAACCGGACATCGCTTCCGATGACAAGACGCACCATATGGGGGGCCACGAGCCCGACAAACCCGATGGTCCCGGTAAAACTCACCACCCCGGCCACAAGCAGGGAACAGACCACCATGGAGAAAGCCCGGGTAAACGCCACCGGAACCCCCAGGCTCATGGCAGCATCGTCCCCGGCATTCATGATATTGAGATCCCTGCTTCGCCAGAAGAGCAGCACCAGCCCGGTGCACACCAGGGGGAATAGCACGGTCAACTTCCCCCAATCCGACCGACCCAGGTTTCCCACGCTCCAGAACACAGAGGCCTTTACCGCGTCGGAATCTCCGAAGTACTGAACGATGGTGGTCAGTGCCTGGAAAAAGAAGAGAAGGGCCAAGCCGGTGAGCACCATGGATTCCGGGGTGGCCGAACCACCGCCGGACAACACCATGATGAGACCGGAAGCCATGAGGGCAAAAAGAAAAGCGTTGCCGATAACCATGTAAGGCCCCCCGAGGACCCCCACCCCAAAGATAAGGGCCAGGGAAGCGCCGAACCCTGCAGCCGATGCAATGCCCAGCATGTACGGATCGGCCAGGGGGTTCCTCAGCACCACCTGCATCACGGCACCGGAGCCCCCCAGTGCCATCCCCGCCAACAGCCCCATAAAAATACGGGGAAGCCTCAGTTGCCAGACGATGAGGTCAACCTGGGAAGAGACGCCCCCGGCCCCTGCCGCCAACACCCCGGACAGGCTCCGGAACACATCGCCGGGGGAGAGGGACACACATCCCGAGGCAACAGAAAAAAGGACCATCAGGCACAACACGGGAACAGCGGCCACGATAAACATTTTTTTCCGCCCCCTGTGCACCAGGTACGCATTGTTGATACAGGCACGCTCCATTCGGGCGGCCATGGTTTTATCCACGTGAGACCTCCTCCATCGGGGTTCCACACACCATCGGCATGAAACCCCAGAAAAAAATTCAGGTTTAACGGTTCAAATCGAAAAACGCTTCCGGCGGCCCTGTCGAAAGCCGATCAGAACCTGCAGGCCACTTTGACGCCCACTTCCCGCGGGGGGCTGTACACATTGTAGAACCCGCCAAAATACCCGATGGCGTTGTACTCCTCGTCAAACAGGTTGTCGGCGTAGACATAGATATCCAGGTGATCCGTTTCGTACCCTACCTTGGCGTTAACCACGCCGTAGGCATCGCGTTTGTAGACGTTCTTCTTGTCCAGGTACATCTCCCCTGTGCCCACATAAGACAGGTTGGTGAAGATACCGACGGGGTGACGGTACAATCCATTAAGGCTGTAAGTGTAATCGGGGGCGTAGGGGTTCTTGTTGCCGTCGTAATCGCCTTCCGCATCGCTGTAGTCTTTGAAGGCGGTGCGGTTGTAGCCAAAGGTGCCGGATAGGGTCAGGCCGGTGGTCACCCGCCCGGTGACCTCCACCTCGGCACCTGTGGAGTAGGCCTCGGCCGCGTTCTCTGTATAGTTTTCCCCAGGACCGCCAGAATCAACACGCACCTGCATGTCGCTGATATCCATGTAATACACCGATGCGTTCACCCTGAGCCGGTTTCCCAGCCATTGATTCTTCGTGCCGATCTCATAGGAAATAAGGGACTCTTCATCGTAGGTTTCAGGGTCCGTAGCGCCTGCATGGTCGTTGAACCCGCCTTTTCGATACCCCTTGGACGCCCCGGCATACACCATCATCTCAGGGGTTGCCGCGTACTTGAAGCTGAGCTTCGGGGAGATCTCGGACCAGGATTCATCGATTTCACGGGACCGTATTGAGTCGTCGAACTCTCCTTCGGCCCAGTCGTAACGCACGCCGGTCACCACGGAAAGTTTGTCCGTGAGTGATTTTTCGCCGTGAACAAACAGCCCCAGGCCTTTGCCCGAGGTGTTGTGATTTTCCTCCACCTTACCGTCCACCAAATTGATATCGGTAAAATCGTTGTCATCCATGTCGGCGTACACCCCGGTCACCACGCTGGCCCCCTCGCCTTTCCAGGAAAACTTCAGCTCTTCGGATACATTCCGCAGGGTATTGTCCATCTCCTTATGCATGACGGCATAGGGGGTAAAGTCCCAGTCGTTCTGGTAGTGGCTGCGATACCGCCTCCGGGTTGTGACGGACTCAATCTTGCAATGTTCACCCATATCCCAGGCCACCTTCAGGGCCTGCATGTTGGACTCGCTCTTGTTCCATCCCTGGAGGTCGGAATCAACCTCACGTTCCTTAGGGGTCAGCCCTAACATGTTGATACTTTCCGGTCCCAGTGCCAGTCCCTGTGCTCCGTCGTCATGCTTGAGCCCGCTGGCAATCAGCGAAATATCCAGAGTAGAACTCGGCGTCCACCGAAGAATGGCCTTGCCGTAATCGTAGTCCCGGTTGTTGCCCATCTTCCCGGTGTTGGTGTTTTTGATGTAGCCGTCCTTTTCGTAGTGAAGGGCGGACAGGCTGAAAGCGAGCACGTCTTTTTTTATCGGGCTGCTCAGGCTCGCCGTGAGCCTCAGCTTGTCGTCCTCCCCCGCCTCGAGGCTTGCCTTTCCCCTAACCTCATTGTCCGGCTGGCGGGTAATGACGTTGATGGCACCGGCTTCGGTGCCTCCCCCGTAGAGTGTCCCCTGGGGCCCGCGGAGCACCTCAACCCGTTCGATATCCAAAAGCTGGTCATTGAACCCCGTGGCCGTAAGAATGGGAACACCGTCCACAAAGAGCCCCACAGGAGACGTTCCACTGGACTCCTGATGTATCCCTCGGATAGAAGGGGTCGAAAGACCCACGATTCCGGTGTCGAAGTTTATAAAGTTGGGTGTAAAATCCGCCACATCCGATATGGAGTGAATACGCCTGTCTTCAATCTCCATACCGGTTAAAGCCGTGACGCTCACCGGGACCTTCTGGAGATCCTCTTCCTGTTTTTCCGCCGTGACGGTCAGGTTTTCCAGAGAGAGCGGTTCTTCCGCTCCGGCCGTGCCGATAAACAAAAGTAAAAAAACAAAAAAACAGATAAACGAATACGCATAACAATTCCTCTTTTCTGTCAGGAGCCGCCCGACACGGGAATTTCGTTATTCCATGGATGGTCGGCGACGGTTCATAAAAAGCGGCTGCTGTGTTGTTAACGCGCTTAAGGCCCATGGAGACGATGACACAACACACCCTTGCACGCTTGGGAGTTTACCGACCATACACCAGGTGAGAGTCATTGCTTTTTGCATATTCACTAATAAATTTAGCCCTACCGAGATTTGCATCTAACCTCGTTTTTCTCCTTCCTGCCATGAAATAAAAACCATTGATTTTTGATTTAGCCTAACCTAACATATCAAGGAAGCACTAAGATCAGCAAAAATCATTCTCTTATTCCCGGACTGACCACCTTTATGTAAAGGAAACGCCAATCGAGCGTAATCGGGTGACAAGTCAAAACCAAATGCAGCTGACCTTTCAATATTTATCCCCGACAGGGCTGCCGGTAAAAAAGACCAGGAGACGTGGCAGGATGCACACCATTTCCATCAACGATTTTGACGATTTCCTCACAGAAAAATTGATACAGAATTGTGATTCCTACCACGAGAACCAGAAAGCCTGGGAGTCCAAAACAGGCCGTGGTACAGTCAACGAAATGCCTATCCGACCGGGCCTCAACCTTCTCATCGAAAACTTCGAGTTCCGTAAACCCGTGGCCGCCTCCATGGAAGTTCAGCCGTCGCCCATTGAAATCTTCTTCTGCATCTCGGGCTCCCTCCAAGGCCATGTGGACAGGCTTGACAAACAACTGACCATTGATGCGGGAAACGCCAGTTTTTTCCTGGCGCCAAAGCTTGAGTGCGCCACCGTTATTTCATCCGATGACCCCTTAAAGCTCATTACCATCCGCTTTTCACCGGAAGTGCTGTGCACCGAAATCAAGGGCCTTTCAAAGGTCCTCCCTCCCCAGATCACCGCCCCCCGAAGCCTGACGGATGACACAAGCATCATCAGCAACATCCCCATGACTTCGGACATGAAAATGGCCATCATCCAAATCCTCGGCTGCCCGTATACAGAAGCCTTCCGCAGGGTCTACTTAGAAAGCAAAGCCATTGAGCTCATTGTCCTGTACTTTGCAGCCCTGCAACACACCCAAAATGATTTCCACTTCACCGCCCCGGCTTTCACCACAAGCGACATCGCAAAAATCCATGAAGCCAAAGCCATCTTGGGACAAGATTTTGAAAACCCGCCCCAACTCAATGAACTCGCAAGGCGGGTGGGCATGAACAAGGACAAACTCAACCAGGGATTCCACAAAGTCTTTGGAACCAGCGTATTCGGATGTTTCAGACAACAAAAAATGGAAGAGGCCAAAAAACTGCTGGAGAGCAGGGAGATGAACGTCACGGAGGTGGCCTACACCGTGGGCTACTCCCAGCCAGGGACCTTTTCCCGTGCGTTCAAGCAGTTCTACGGCATCAGCCCCAAGGCCTACCATCGGCGGGTCTCAGCTGAGCTTTGAATTTCCGACGGCAACCTGCTTTCCAGCGGGTTGCCCACCTTGTCCGGTCGTTCCCTTCCCCACACAACGCGCTTCCAACACTGCCAACGCAGGGCTGCACCTTTTTTCTGTCGCCATGCAACGTGCCCTCCCCCCGAAAAATGATACGCATAGACCCCAAAGCCGGGGGTGACATCTCTCAGTCAGGGCAGATGCCGCCCAAAGGATAATTTCCTCCACCCCACATTGAGGTCATGATGAAACATTTTCTTCTGTCGCTGTCCCTGCTCATCGCGGCATCCCTTCCCGGGGACTGCCTGGCCCTCCCCACCACCTCGGCCGTCCCAAAGGAAGCCCGCACCATCACCGACAACCGAGGCAGGCACGTGGAGGTTCCCTCAACGATAAAACGCATCGCCTTAAACCACGTGAGTATCTCCGAGGCCCTGAAAATCCTGGGATGCTGGGACCGGGTGGTGGCCCGGGATCACCACACCACAGATGCCCTGGTATTCAACAACCTGCAGGACGTCCCGGTGATCACGCTGCAATCGGGAGGGCCTTACAGCCTCAACCATGAACTGGTCCTTGACACCGCGCCGGACCTCTTCCTGTGCGCGGATATCTCCATGGGGGGCTTTGAAGAGATGGAGGCAAAACTCTCCCCCGGTATCCCGGTGTTTGTGGTGGAACTCAACCGCATCTCCACCCTTGAAGAGAACATGGAACTCCTGGGAAAAGTGCTTGGAAAAGAAAAAGAGACCCGGGCGTTCACCCGGTGGCACCGGAGCCTCGTCCAACGGATTACCGACAGGACAGGGGCGCTGGACGATACCCGGAAGCAGCGATACCTTTTCAAGACCGGGTGGGGGCAATACGACGACATCATGACCTTCACCAACGACTTTGAAGGCATCAAGGAGAGAAACCGCATTATCGGAGGAATCAATGTGGCCGCAGACATCCGGGCCACAGGCGGATGGGTCCAGTCCGTGAACCCGGAGTGGCTCGCGGCCCAGGAGATCGATGTGATTATCTGCGGCGAACCCGTAAGAAACGGCTACGGAGCCCATATTTCTGCCCCAGGCATCGTCGCGACCCAGCGGCAAAACTTCATGAACCTTCCCTATGTGGCCGTCACCCGTGCGGCACAAACCGGCCGGGTCCACATGATCTCCGGGGAATTTTTCGGCACGGCCCGCATCACCGTGGCCAATGCCTATCTGGCCAAATGGCTCCACCCGAAGCTCTTTGAAGATCAAAACCCCCAGGCCGTCTTCCAGGAATACCTGCATCGGTTTTTAAAAACCGACATCAACCTGGATGAGACCGGTGTGTTTACCTACCCATAAAATGTCCGAATTAACGATCAGGAGAAGCGACACCGTGCCCCCGGCGAAACCGGTTACTCCCGCGCCCGATGGGCACGGCACTACCTTTGCCCATCCTACAGGAGCCGATGCTTTGAAATTCGCGGAGAAACCACATCCATGGCGATGGTATTCGCCATAGGGTTTCAAGGTGCTCAACCTTGCCGCCGAAAACTTTTTTTCCTGTTTTATTCATCGAAAACACTCTCAACAGCACCAAAGCACACTTTTTAAGAGCCCATGCAAAGCACGAAAAAGGGCACCCCGCTATCTTGGCACCATGAACAACCCACACCAATAAGAGGTATGTATGGATAACCAAAAAAGCCTTCTCGCGTCCGGCGAAAGGCGCACCCTGATTCTGGCGGGCCTCATGCTTTCGCTCAGCGTCGCAGCGGGCATCGTCCCCTTTGTCTTTGTCATGGAATTGGTCCGCGAGCTGGCGGGTCCCGCCCCGGAGCGGCAGGCTGTAGTGCTTCTCCTCGTGGGTATTGTCGCCGTCCTTACGGTGAAGGCGGTGTGTTACGGTGCAGCCCATGTGCTGGCCCACACCACCGCCTTCAGGGTCCTGGCAACCATCCGGCTTCGACTGGTCCGGCACCTGGAGCGCATGAACATCGGCTTTTTCCACAAGCACAAAATGGGGGAGCTCACGAAAACCCTCAACTTTGATGTGGAACAGGTGGAGCTCTACCTTGCCCACGGGCTTCCGGAAATTGCCTCAGCCATCCTCATTTCCTTTTGCGCCACAGCCATCGTCACCTTCATCGACTACCGGCTCGGGCTCTGCCTCATGGGCATTGTACCCCTTGTCATCATCACCAACCGAATTCTGCAGCGCCACTGGAAAGAGATGTTCGCCGCCTATTTCCTCAGCCTGAAGACCATGTCCGAAGAGCTTATGGAGTACATCGCCACCATTCCGGCCATCAAGGCATTCGGCAAAACCGAGAACCGCACGGAAAAGGTGGTGCGGACCATGAACGCATACAACGACTACGTCCGAAAAATGAGCCTGTCCATGGTGGTGCCAGCGGGCATCTCCGGGGTGATCCTCGAGGCAGGCATCGCCGTCCTTGCCGTCATCGGCTGCCTGCTGCTTCGCAAAGGCGAGATCACCTTATATGAACTGGTCCTGGCCGTTTTTCTCGCCTCGGCATTCTGCGCGTCCCTGGCCCGCCTCTCCCTGTCCAAACACTTCGGCATCGTCTTCAGAAATTCATCAATGAACATCGCGAAGATCCTTAACGGGCGACCTAGGGAATGCCTTTTCCCTGCCGACGGGGAACCCGGGGATATCCGGCTGGAGCAGGTCTCTTTTTCCTACGAAGACAACCGAAACGCCCTGTCGGACGTCAGCCTGACCATTCCGGGAGGCTCTCTGGTGGCCCTCACCGGGGTGTCCGGGGCAGGAAAAAGCTCCGTGGCCCACCTCATCATGGGATTCTTCAGGGCCACCAAAGGGCGCGTGCTCATCAACGGCAATGACATAGGCACCTTCACCGAGAAACAAATCTCAGCCATGATCTCCATCGTGCAGCAGGACGTCTATCTCTTCAACACCACCATCCGGGAAAACATCCGAATTGGAAAAAGCAAAGCCACCGATGCCGAGGTGGAAGCTGCCGCAAAAAGGGCCCGCATCCACGATTTCATCTGCGCCCTGCCCGACGGCTACGACACCCTCACCGGGGAAAAAGGGGCCCGGATCTCCGGAGGGGAGAGGCAGCGCATAGCCATTGCCAGGGCCCTGCTCAAGGACGCCCCCATCATCATCCTCGACGAGGCCACCTCCTCGGTAGACGCCATGAGCGAAACCCTGATCCAGAAAGCCGTCAATGAGCTGAGAAGCGACAAGACCGTGATCATGATCACCCATCACCTCAGCACCATTGTCAACGCGGACCGGATTTTCCTCCTCGACAACGGCACACTCGCGGGCCAGGGCACCCACGCCGAGCTTTACCGGGACAACGCCCTCTACCGACACCTGTGGAACGAAAAGTCCAGCGCGGACACATGGACCATCAAGGAGGCCCATTGACATGACCAGACCACCGTTTTTATCGGATATTGCCAGACACCACCTGAAGCTCATGGCCCTTGCCACCTTCCTCTGGGTGCTCTGGTCCCTTAGCGGCATCGCCATCCTGGCGGTGATCATGCACATGATCTACGGGGTCATGACGGACGCCTCCACCGGCTCCATTGCCCTCCATGCCGCAGGGCTCGCCGTGCTCATCATAGTCAAGGGGTTCCTTTTCTCCGGGGCGGACATTGCCAAGCACTTCGCAGGATACGGCATCGTGGCAAGGCTCCGGGAGGAGATCACACGGAAAATGAAACGGCTCTCCCTGGGCTACTACACCCGGGAGCGTCTGGGAAACGTCACCACCATCATCCATCAGGACATCGAAAGCGTGGAGATGGTCGTGGCCCACATCGGCAGCCGACTCATCAGCGACCTCATCGTGGCCCTCATCACCGGAGGCATCCTCTTTGCCGTCAACCCGGCCCTGGGCCTGTACATGGTCTCCCTTCTTCCCGTGGGCCTCATCGTGCTGGTGGCCGGGGCACGGGCCGGGGGTAAGGGCATGGAACGAACCCGTGACGACATGGCCGACATGGTCAGCCGATTTATGGAGTATGGCCGGGGCATCCCCGTCATCAAGGCCTTCAGCGACAACGACGCCATCCGCACCGGCCTCGAAAAAAGCATTGAGCGCTTCGGCATGAGCAGCAAAGCCTCTGCCAGAACCGCCGCAGGGGTCATCTGCATGTATCAGTTTTTCGTGGAGATGAGCCTGGCGGTCCTCGTCGCAGGAGGGGCCTTCATGGTGCTGGGAGCTCGGCTCTCCATTCTGGAGTACGCCCTCTTCCTCATCCTGAGCCGGGAATTCTACAAGCCCTTTGCCAACGCGGAGATGTACTGGCTGTACTACATCAAGGGCAGGGACAGCTACCACCGCATCCTGGGCATCACACAGGAGCCTGCCGTGGCCTCCTCCGGCAAACACGAAAAACCCGATAGGTTCGATGTCGCCTTTGAGGATGTGCAATTTGCCTACGACCGCGACGGGTTTGCCCTTTCAAACTGCTCCTTTACGGCCGAGGTCAACTGCCTCACGGCCCTTGTGGGTCCTTCGGGCTCCGGAAAGACAACCCTCACCAACCTGCTGCTGCGCTTCTGGGAGATCGACGGCGGCCGCATCACCATCGGCGGAACCGACATCCGGGACATGGACTACGACACCCTGCTCTCCTGCATCAGCATCGTCATGCAGGACGTCATCCTCTTTGGCGACACCATCTATGAAAACATCAAAATCGGCAACCGCACAGCCACCCCGGAGGAGGTGCACAACGCAGCCCGCAAAGCCATGATCCATGACTTTATCATGGGCTTGCCCCAAGGCTACGACACCCTCGTGGGCGAAAACGGGGTGGGCCTCTCCGGCGGGCAAAAGCAAAGAATCTCCATCGCCAGGGCCATCCTCCGGGACGCACCCATTGTAATTCTGGATGAAGCATCCAGCAGCCTGGACCCCGTCAACGAGCGGCAAATCCAGAAGGCCATCAGCAACATGGCCGAGAACAAAACGGTGCTGGCCATCGCCCACCACCTGAAGACCATCGCCAACGCCGACAAAATCGTGGTCTTCAACAAAGGGACCCTGGTGGAGGAGGGAACCCACGCCCAGTTTCTCCGGAAAAAATCCCTCTATCACAGCTTGTGGGAATCCCAGCAACAGGGGCAGGCGTGGGCTGTGAACAATTAAAATGACGCCTCCGGCGACCCTGCCGGGGGCCAACCTTTTAAAAAGGTTGCCAAACAGGTTTTACGAACGGTTTCGGCTCACGCGAACGTTATCGCTACGCCTGCCGCTTTGACCTGACGGATGTTTTTTTCTAAAAGCGACCCGCCGGAGGCAAGCTGAATCATTACTCCAGGCGAAAAACAGTGTTGAACCATAAGGAGACCATCCATGCTCAAAGCAGCCATCCTGTCCATCTCGTTACTGACCATCATGGCAAGCGCGGCCATCTCCCCTGCCCTGGGGATCATTGCCGCTGCATTTCCCCATGCCGATGCCATGCTTATCCGGCTCATCGTAACCCTGCCCTCCATGACCATCATCCCGGCATCCCTTCTATCCGCAAGGCTCACACGGGTCATGAAAAAACGGACCATCCTGTTTCTGGGCCTTGCCCTTTACATGGCCGGCGGCGTCGGCGGTGGCCTGGTATCGAGCATGGACCTGATCCTGTGGATGCGAGGCCTCCTGGGAATCGGTGTGGGGCTCCTCATGCCGGTATCCACCGCCCTGGTCTCCGATTTCTTCAAAGGCGAAGAGGCCGCCAAGATGACCGGATGGGTCACGGCCTCCAACAACCTTGGGGGCATCATCGCCGTGATCCTCTCCGGGTGGCTCGCCTCCTTCTGCTGGAGATACTCCTTTTTCGTCTACTTCCTGGCCCTGGTGGCCGCCTTCTTTGTGGCATGTTTCCTCCCGGAGCCCGAACGGCAGACGCATATCCAGAAGAAGGGGGACAAACTGCCCTCCGTCACCTACCTTGCCGCAGGCGCAGCCTTTGCCATGATGACCCTTTTTTACGTCCTTCCCACCAACATCGCCCTGTTTATAAAGGAGAGCGGCTTGGGGAATGCGGCCTGGCACTGGCCCTGGTGACAGGCTTTGCCTTTGTCTCCGGGTCCCTCTTCGCCAAAACCAAAGGGGTCTTGAACCACCTCATGGCCCCCGTTCAGATGGGCCTCATGGGGGCAGGGTTCTTCCTTCTCTCCGGCTCGCCCACCCTCCCCCTTCTCTTTTTCGCGGTCTCCCTCATCGGCGCAAGCTTCGGGAACCTCTATCCCATGATCCTCCTCATGGTGGTCCACGGCGTTCCAAAGGCGCAGAACACCAAAGCCATGGCCATGGTCAGCATCTTTCTCTTTTCCGGCCAGTTCTTCTCCCCTCTGTTCTTCGGAGCCCTTGAGGGCCTGACACCCTCCCCGGGTATTCCCACCATCTTCGGATGTGCCGCAGGCTTTGCAGGGGCCGCTGCCCTGGTGTTTCTCCTGAAGGCCCTTCGGGACATGCGCAGCCACGTGACAGCCGGCGGCCCTCAGCACCCGTAACCCGAGCATGAAACATCAGCCCGCACCGTGGCTGTCGGGGACAAAAATACCCCCCCAAGGTGTTTGGATACCCCAAGGCGACATATCAGGGCACCGCGTGTTGACGGGCATTTTTTCTACCTGCTAAGACTCTTTCTTCATCAAACTTCGTCAACCCTAATTTTCTTTAGATTGCAAAAGCTAAGGTGACAACATGAACAGACGCTGCGTCAGACAACTTTCGATACCCCTTTGCACTCTCCTTATGGGCATGTTTTTTTCAGTGTCCTGGGTACATGCCCAGGATATTTCGGGCAGGGACATCATGGTCCTGGTGGATGAGTGCCCCGACGGGGACGACCGCATCTCCGAGCTCTCCATGACCCTCATCAACCGAAGGGGGCGCAAGCGTATCCGCCAGGTTGTCTCCTGGCGCAAAGATTACGGCAAAGACACCCGAAAGCTCATGCGTTTCAAAAAGCCTGCCGATGTGGCGGGCACCGCCTTTCTCAGCTGGGACTATGACGACCCGGACAAAGACGACGACAGGTGGCTCTACATGCCTGCCTTGAGAAACACGCGCCGCATCAGCGGAGAGGCCACCAACGACTACTTCATGGGAACCGATTTTACCTATGACGACATGGGGGATCGAAACGTGGACGAGGACACTCACCGTCTCCTCAGGGAGGAAACCCTGGAAGGGGTTGACTGCTGGGTGGTGGAGTCCGTGCCCGTGGATCCCACCGACATGTACACAAAAAAGATCAACTGGATCGACAAGGAAAAAGACCTGCCCCTGAAGACAGAGTACTACGACAAGGACGGGCACTTAAAAACGTACACCGTGGATACCGTGGAAAAGATCGGGGGTTTCTGGACCGTCACGGCCATGCGCATGGAAAACAACGTGGAGCACCACACAACCCTCATGACCTTTCGGGATGTGCGCTATGACACCGGATTGAAAGACAGCCAGTTCAAGGTCAACGCCCTGACCCGGGGGCTGCGTCGATGAGGGTAGTTCCCCTGGCTGCAGCCGCCTGTGCTCTCCTCCTGGCCGCCACATGGGCAGGGGCAGAGCAGCTGCCCTTTGCAGGGTACCTGGAGACCCGTCACGCCGTGCAGGTGAAATCCCCCCATGAATTCCTCGCCTCGGAGACGCGGCTGAGGCTGGAAACCGAGGGCAGCCGGGACGACGCCGCCTTTTTCGCATCCATCAACGCCTCGGAGAACCACATCGATGAGGAGTCTTCGGAGGTAACCCTCCACGAAGGGTACGTGGACTACGCAGGGGATGGCTGGGATGTCCGGGCAGGACGCCAGATTATCATCTGGGGCAACTCCGACGGCCTCCAGGTAACCGATGTTCTCTGCCCCTCGGACTTAACCGAATACGCAACTCGAGACTTAGATGAGATCCGCATGCCCATCGACGCCGTGAACCTCCGGTATACGGGTTCGGGTGATCTCACCATAGAAACCGTTCTGATTCCTTTTTTCGAGCCGGCGAAGCTCCCCGAAGCGGACAGCCCATGGCGCGTGGGCACAGGTCCCGACCCCACCCCCACCGAGCCGGACAACACGCTCGAAAATGGCGAAGTGGGGGTTCGGGCGAGCTGGTTCCTTCCCGGGGTAGACCTCACCTTTTCCTGGGCCCGCCTCTGGAACGACCTCCCCGCACAGGTCGCCGCAGACACCGACCCCGAGCCTTTGGGCTATCGCCGCACCTCCTTTGCGGGCACCACCGTCTCGGTGCCCCTGGGGTCCCTGGTGCTCAGGGGGGAGGCGGCCTGGTTCTCCAGCGCCTCCTTTCCTGCGGCAGAGCAAGGGGCGCCGGATATAGAAAAGCCCCTGATCAAGGCCATTGCGGGCTGCGACTGGTACCCGGGGGAGAACTGGACCTTCACCGTCCAGACCCTGGGGGAACACATTGTGCGCCACAACGGGGACACCACCCAGGATGAAGACCGGGGCCTTGTCACCCTCAGGGTGGCAAAAAAGCTGTTCAGGGAAAAGCTGGAACTCTCGGACATGGGCTATGTCACCCTCAACGACGGAGACCTCTTTAACCGCTTCGAAGCAGACGTTGAGGTCACCGACGGATTCCACGCCATGGCCGGCGCAGATATCTTTGCCGGCACCCGAAGCGGCATCTACGGTCGGTACAAAGACAACACTCAGGTCTGGGTCAAAGCCAAGTACAGTTTCTAACTCACCTCAGGAGATTATCCCATGCTCAACCTTATCAAGATCAACCACGCGTTCCACCGCATGGCGGAGACAATCCTCCGCCTGAGGTGGGTCAGCATCCTTCTCTTTTTCCTCATCACAGGTTTCTGCGTCAGCGGCATGAAGCACATTCAGTTCGACACCTCCTGGGACAACTGGTTCCTGGAAAACGATCCCATGAAAATTGCCGACGACGAGTTCAAATCCATCTTCGGCAACAACGAATACGTGGCCGTCCTCGTAGAGGTGGATGATGTGTTCACCCCGGAGGTGCTCACCGCCATCCGGGAGCTCGGGGCAGAGCTCAAGGCCAAGGTGCCCTTCTCCGACGATGTGCTCTCCATCACCGACTGCGAGTTTACCGAAGGCAACGACGTGGGCCTGTCCATCTCCGACTTGGTCCCCGATCCGGTCCCCCAGAGCCCTGAAGAGCTTGATGTCATCCGCGCCAAGGCCCTGTCCCGGGATCTTTTTGTCAACCGCATCGTCTCCGACGACTCGCGCCAGACCTGGATCCTCCTGCGCATGAAGACCTACCCCGAAAAATGGCGAAACGCCGAAAATGTGGGCCCGGACATCGCGGCCGGGGAGGTGGCCAGCCGGATCATCACCCAGGAAAAATACAAAATCCTCAACCCCAGGGGGGCGGGCCTGCCGCACCTTGCCTTTGACAAAACCGCCTTTTTCAAAAAAGAGACCGTCCGGAACATGCGCCTGTCCATCATTGCCACGGTCATCGTCCTGGCCCTTGCCATCCGGACGATCACCGGCGTGGTGCTCCCCATGCTCATGGCCTTTTCCGCCTTTGTCATCACCTTCGGTATCCAGGGGTTCCTCGGCACACAAATCGACCCCTCCATGATCCTGGTCCCCGTCTACTTAGGCCTTGCCGTGGCCATCGGCTATGCCATTCACCTCTTCGGGTTCTTCAACCGCCACTTTGCCGAAACCGGCAACCGGAAAGAGTCGGTGCTCTTTGCCGTCTCAGAATGCGGCTGGCCGGTCTTTTTCACCGCCCTGACCACCATGGGCGCCCTGCTCTCCTTCCACTTTGTCCCGGTCCGTACCATCCGATGGGTGGGGTCCACGGCCTCGGCCCTGGTGGCCGTCACCTTTGTTCTCACCCTCTTCCTCGTTCCGTCGGTACTGAGCTTCGGAAAAGACCGAAAGCCCAAGGCCAGGCGCGCCCACCACCACACCACCGGGCTTCTGGAGGGCCTCAGTCACAGGGTGCTTGCACGTCCCACCACAACGGCTGCCGTATTCATGACGCTTTTTCTCCTGTGCGCAGCGGGCATCTCCCGGTTCGAGGTCTCCTTTGACATCATCAAGAGCTTCGGCCTGAAAATTCCCTACGTGGCCAAAATCCATCATGTGGCCAACTCCAAGGTGGGCTCCCTCTACTCCTACGACCTCACCGTCACCTTCCCCGAAGCCGGCGATGCCAAGCTGCCGGCCAATCTGGAGACCTTTGCAGAGCTGATCCGGGAGGCCGAGGGGTACGAACTCACCAAGCGGGTCACCTCCCTCATCCCCATCATCAAGGACATGAACCGCTCCCTCCACAGCGGGGACGACGCCTTCCACACCATCCCGGAAAACCGGCAGATGGTGGCCCAGCTACTCCTGCTCTATGAAAACGCAGGGGGTGCCGAGGCGGAAAAATGGGTGGACTACGACTACCAGCGCCTGCGCATGCAGATCGAAATGGGGAATCAGCACAGTTCCCGCAAGCCAAACGGGAACTCGAATCCCTCAAGGCCCATGCCCAGACCCTCTTTCCCCATGCCACCATCGGCCTGGCCGGATCCATCGCCAAGTTCACCTTCATGCAGGCCATCGTCTCCAACGGCCAATTGATCTCCTTTGCCATCGCCCTGGGCGTGGTAACCCTTCTCATGATGCTGGTCTTCGGCAGCATAAAAATCGGCCTCATTGCCATGATCCCCAACATCGCCCCGGCCCTTGCCATCGGCGGGCTCATGGGCTGGGAGACATTCCCCGAGCAGTTACCACCATCACCATCATGCCCATGCTTCTGGGCCTTGCCGTGGACGACACCATCCACTTCATCAACCACTGCCGCCTGGAGTTCCAAAGGACGGGCAACTACGACACAAGCATCCGCCGCACCTTCAACACCATCGGGGTGGCTATCTGCATGACCTCGGTGATCATCACCGCCAACTTTTCGGTTTATACCACCTCGGTGGCCAAGGTTTACGTGCACCTGGGGCTCCTGACGGGCATCGGCATCCTCACGGCCCTGGCCGCCGATCTCTTTGTCACCCCGGCCCTGTTGCTGTGGACAAAGCCCTTCGGCAAAGAGCGACAGCCCCTTGACGCCAAGGCCGAGAAGGCTCCCGATGTTCGCGCTCCAGGTGGGGCGCCTGTGCTGACGGGCTGCGCCCGTGAAACCCGATAATCAACGTTCGAGGTGCCTCCGGCGGTCCTGCCGGGGCAAACAATTCAAAACGTTTAACAAACACATTCACAATAACAGATACAGGCCAGTCAACATCACATTCGTAACCTGCTTTCGAGGTGGCCCACCTTGCCGTCGGAGGCAGGTTTCAACCAAACCATGGCCATGAAAGGAACCCCGATATGACATTTCGATCCATTCTTCTTGCATGGGCTCTGGCGCTCTGCCTTGCGACCACCGCCTCGGCCCACACCCTGTTCATGTCCGTCTACGACAACGAAGACGGCACGGTCACCGTGGAGGGGGTCTTTTCCACCGGATCTGCTGCCTCGGCCGTTGAAATCCGGCTTGAAGACCCCAGCGGAAAGGTTCTCTTAAAAAAACAACTCGACGAATTGGGGGAGTACACCTTCGCCCAGCCGTCGGGAACCTACGACATCGTTCTGGATGCCGGGCCCGGTCATATCGTCCGGGAAGCCGGCCCGGAAAAGCCCAAGGACAAACACGCTAAATGAGGTACCCCATGAAAAAACAACTGGCGATCATCGCCACCGCAGCAACCACCCTTCTCATCAGCGCCAACGCCATGGCCCACTCCCTGTGGGTCAACCTGGACAGTTCGTTTACCCACCCGCCGGGCCATGCGTTGTCCTCTATCGGCTGGGGTCACACCATGCCCCTGGACGATTTTCTGGCATCAGACTGGGGAAATGTGGAGATTGGCCGGTATGTGCTCATCAGCCCCGATGCAAAGGCAACGGACCTTCCCCTTCCGGTCATCAAAAAAGAGAAGGCAACCCGCAGCAACGGGGGCATGGACCTGGAGGGCGGGGATCTGGGCCTCCGCAAGTTCACCCTCACCGACAAAACGAAAAAAGGGACCTGGCAGGTGGTCACCGATTCCAAGGTCACCTATTTCACCCAGTACGTGGACAAAAAGGGCAAGGTGAACATGGCCACCAAACCCATGGACACCATCCGTGGCGCCGCCTCCTTCAACTTCAGTGCCCGCTACAAGGCAGAAGCAAAATCTTACATGACTGTCGGAGAGTGGAGCCAGCCCGGAAAGGCCGGACACGAACTGGAGATCACACCCACCTGCGACCTTTCAAATGTCCGCGTCGGCGACCTTGTCACCTTTGAGGTCACCCTTAAGGGGAAAAAACTCAACTGCGACATGGACGGCATGAACATCCTGAATGCCAGCAGCAACGCCTTCGGAGGCCCCGACCACTTCTGCCTCGCCTCCAACATCATGGACGGCAAGGCCCAGTTCCGCATCCCCGCGGCCGGAGCCTGGCGCATCAGCACCATGGTACGCAAGGAAGTCACCGCCGACAATGAGCTCAAGGACCTGCAAGGCAAATGCACCACGGTCTACTACAGCTCCACCCTGACCTTGAAGGCCAAGCCTTAAGGGGCGGTACAAAAATCAACCTTACAAAAGCGATGCCTCCGGCGGCAAGGTGAGCCGGTTGCCGCTGCGCTTTACCCCTCGTTTCTCGGGTTAAAGCGCAGCGGCATTTAGTCGTAAGGTGTGTATTTATTTTTTATTTGGAGCATTCGTATGAACCTGAACGACATCCCGCCCGGGGAAACCGGCCGGGTAACCACCATCACGGCATCGGGCATGCTGGACAGGCGCCTTGCGGGCATCGGCATCTGCCGGGGTGCGGTGATCAAAGTAATCCGAAGCGCCCCCTTAAAGGACCCCATCGAAATTGAAGTAGAGCGGCTGATGCCTTACCTGAGCATCAGGAAAAGTGTTAAGCCACCTGCGTAGGAATGGAAAAGACATGAAGCAATGCACGCCCTTGGCGGCCCTGGCCGGTCAGCCCAACTGCGGGAAATCCACTGTGTTCAATGCCCTGACAGGGGCCAACCAGCACATCGCCAACTACCCCGGCGTCACCGTTGAAAAACGCTCCGGCACCCTGTCCGCCAACGGCACCCGGACCACGCTGGTGGACCTGCCAGGAACCTACGCCATCACCTCCTACTCCCTGGAAGAGCAGGTGGCCTGCGATTTTCTGGTGGACTGCCGCCCAGATCTGGTGATCAATGTCCTGGACACCACCAACCTCAAACGCAGCCTTCCCTTAACCCTCCAGCTCATGGAGCTCGGCGTGCCCATGCTGGTCAACGCCAACATGATGGATGCGGCCGAGGCACGGGGAATTCGCCTCGACACCGATGCCCTGGGACGTGCCCTGGGCCTTGAGGTGATCCCCACGGCCATTAAAAAAGGCACCGGCAAAGACGCCCTTGAGAGCGCCATCACCCGACGCATGGTCCATGAGCACACCACGGCTGACACGCACCTTGTCCACTACGGGGCCTTGGAACCGGCCATCGCCGACCTCTCCAAAAAGGTGATGGAGATGGCACTGGATCCTGCTGGACACCGCTGGGTGGCCCTGAAGCTCCTGTCCGGGGACCACCGGGCCGACACCACCCCGGGACGGATCCTCTTGCAGTTTGCCTCTCTCTTCTCCCTTGCAGACGGGCACCGCATCGCCTTTCGCTCCGACACGGGCATGGCCCCGTCCCGATACATTGCCGAAAAAAGGAGGGAAAAGGCCTCGGAGATTGCCGAGGCGTGCCTGTCCACCCGAACAAAACCGAAGCGCCCCTTGTCCGACCGCGTGGACGCCGTGGTCTGTCACCGTATCTTCGGCCCGATCCTTCTGGTGGCTGTGGTCTGGCTCCTCTACCAGCTGGCCATTGTCCAGGGATACCGCCTCACCGGCCTCACCTGGCCCCTGCTCCTCAAGGGGAAAACCATCCTGACGACCCTGCTGCCCGATGCAGGCTTCATCCATGATCCCATGGCCCGCGCCCTGGGCCTCTGGGTCGCCGACAGCATCCTGGCCCTTCTCAACTACATTCCCATTTTCCTGATCCTGTTTGCCCTCATCGCCGTCCTGGAAGACAGCGGGTACATGCCCAGGATGGCCTTTATCCTGGACAAGATTTTCCACCGATACGGACTCCACGGTCAATCCACCTTGCCCATGGTTCTGGGCGGGGTCTACGCAGGGGGCTGCGCCGTTCCGGCCATCATGTCCACCCGGGGCATCCCCGACGACAGGGCACGCATGGCAACCATCCTCATCATCCCCATGCTCAACTGCCTCGCAAAAATCCCCCTCTGACCTCCGATCAGTCATAATTTCCCGCAACATAAAGGTGCAGCCCTCTTTTTCATCTCCACGGTGACCCTGTTCATGGTGCTCCCGGTCTCCAGGCTCCTCACGGCAACGGCCCTGGCCCGAAGGCCTGTGGCACCGTTTATCATGGAGATGCCCGCCTATCACCTCCCCAGGGTTCGCAGCGTCATCCAAAGCGCAGTCTCCAAGGTGTGGCTCTTCGTCAAAAAAATCGTCACCGTGGTGGCTGCCGTGGCCGTCATCGTCTTTGTGCTCATCGAATTTCCCGGCCTGAGCGACGAACGCACCGCACACTTTGACCGCAAGGCCCATGAGATCAAGGCAGCCTTTCTTGAAAAGGTCGCAGAGAATCCCCTGGCCGTGGGCATGACCGACGAGAGGGTCGAGGCCCTGGTCCGCTATGCCGACAGCTACAAATCTGCCCGTTTCGGCGCCTCAACCCCGGCAGCCAGGGAAAAAGTCGATGCTCGGTTCACAGACCTCTCTCCTGAATTTTTCACCATGGTCAATCCCGGGAAAAACCCGGACGGCAGACGTATCCGGAGAGACCTGAAAAAACTGATTCGCAGCAGAAAGAAACTGAAACACACCATGCAACAGGAGGTGATGGAATCCAGCTTCATCGGCATGGCAGGAAAGGCCCTGGAACCTGTCACCCGTCACGCCGGATTCTCCTGGCAGTTCCAGACACTGCCTGCTCAGCGCCCTCATGGCCAAGGAGAACAGCGTGGCCACCCTAGGCGCCCTCTACCAGCCGGAAAGCGGCGGGCAAAGCATCTCCGAAGGCATGAAAAACCGGGAGAGAGGGTTTACCCCGTTGCACGCCCTGACCCTGATGCTCTTCATGGCCCTCTACCCCCCATGCCTGCCCGCGGCCATGATGGTCAAGCTCCAGACAGGGTCCTTTGCATGGATGGGTTTTTCCATTGTTTTCCCGGCGTTTCTTGCCCTTGCCATCGCCTCGGGACTCTTCACCCTGGGCTCGGTCCTTGGCCTCACGGGTATGGAAGCCATGGCCGGGTTTTACCTAGTGGCCCTCCTTGTCACCGTTACCGCGGGGCTCTTTCCATTGCGACCCAAAGGAGCCCCATAGATTTAGGTATCCCAAACTTTTTAGCAGCACCTTAAAAAATGTATTGACACACAATTTGTCAGCCGTTAAAAACTTAGGGTGTTCAGGCCCTGAGTCGCCCGTCATTGTTGCGTTATTTTTCTTTTCACTATTCATCAACCTAAAGATAATTTCCCCATGGTTCATCATCCCACACCCACGAAACGCCAGAGGCGCCGTACGTCAAAACGGGTCGGAACGCTTCTCCTGTTGTCCCTGGCGGTCGGTTTCACAGGACCAGGCCTCACATGGTCCGACTCCCTTCCACTGGATGAAACCGTCCGCCAGGACATTTCCCTTGCCCACACCACCCAGAAACGGGAGGGGGCCTGGGAAAAAGAGCGCCGCACCCTGGAGGCGAAAATCTCCCAACTGGAGAGCACACAACGAAGCCTTCAGGAAGAGGTGAACGCCCTTCTCTGGGCAAACGGCCGAAAGGAAAAAGAGGCCGCCCGCCTAGACGGGGAGATCGCCAAGGCATCTCACCTCACCGAAGGGCTCTCCCCGCTCATCGCCGATCAGGCGCAGCGCGCGGCCCAGGTGGTTACCCAGAGCCTCCCCTTTTTGAAAAACGAACGGGATACGCGCCTTGCCGCCCTCACCGACTGGGTCAAGGCACCGGCCACCAAGCAGGCTGAAAAGCTGGAGCGGCTTTTGGAGCTGTTCACCATCGAGACCCAGTTCGGCCACACCAGCGAAGCCTGGCAGGAAGAGATTGAGGTGGAGGGCGAGCCCATCACCGTCCAGCTCCTCAAGGTCGGCCGATTGTCCCTTTACTACCTCACCCTCGACGAAAAGGGGTGCGGGGTCTTCAGTCCGGAAAAAGGTGCCTATGAGCCCCTTCCCGCCAACTGTGCTCCCCACCTCAAGAAAGCCATCGCCCTTGCCCAGCGAGAGCGAAGTGCCGAGCTTGTCAGTCTGCCCATCGGGAGGATCGTGACCCCATGAAACGCATACTCATTGTTGCTGTCCTCTGCCTTGCGACGGCCACCGCGGCCTGGTCCGCAGACCTCCGGCAGGCCATGAAAAACGCGGAAACAGCCCTTATCGAACGACAGACCGCAGACCGGGAATCCCGCACCCGCATCGCCGGAGACCGGGAGAGCCTTACCCGTGAAATCAACCGCCTGGCCGCCGACATCAAACGGCTCAAGGCCCAGGTTGTGACAGAGACGAAACGCGGCGACGAACTCACGACCCGGGTCACCGCCCTCACCGAAAAACGGAACCGCCTGGACAAGGAGGTGGGACGCATCGTGGCCATTGTGCGCACGGCAGCGAAAAACCTCCGGGATCTCTGCATGGCCTCACCCTTTTCCGTCTTTGCCCCCGAGCGACTGGCCCACCTGGAGACCCTGGCCGACGGCACCCAGTTCCCCGGCATCACGGACCTGGAAGCCCTCTTTGGGTATTTTGCCGACGAGATCGCCCGGTGCAGCGAAGTGGCCATGCGCACCGCCACCGTCACCGGCCGGGACGGCATCTCCCGGGAGCTTCCCCTCTTGTCGGCAGGGCCCTTCATGACCCTGGCCGTCAAGGACGAGGGCGCAGAACCCCTTCTCTATGCCCCAGCCACCCTCTCCTTCACCGAGCTTCCCGCACCGCCGGGACGCATCGTCGGGTGGCGTCTCAACCGGTACGTCAAGGGCAAAACAGACACCCTGCCCCTGGACCTGAGCTCCGGAGCGGCCCTGGACCACCTGCGACGCACCCCGAGCTTTACCGAACGCGTCCGCAACGGGGGTCCCCTGGTGTGGCCCATCGTCCTCATCGGCCTGGCCGGGCTCTTCATCGGCATCGAGCGCACCCTGTTCTTGAAAAAGGTCCACGACAACACGGACAACACCATGGGCAAGGTCAACGAGCTGGCAGGCTACGGGCAGTGGGAAGAGTGCGATCTCATCGTCAAGGAGCAGAAAACCACGCCGGTGTACAACGTCCTGAGAAAAGGGCTCCAGGCCAGGGGTGAACGACGCCAGGTACTGGAGACCATCCTCCAGGAGGCGATCTTAAAAGAGCTTCCCCGCCTGGAGCGGTTCCTCCCCTTCCTCGGCATGCTCGGGGCCGTGGCTCCCCTGCTTGGCCTTTTAGGCACGGTCACCGGCATGATCGATACCTTTGAAGTGATCCACATCGCCGGTACCGGCGACCCGCGCATGATGTCCGGGGGCATCTCCACGGCCCTGATCACAACCATGCTGGGCCTTGCCGTGGCCATACCCATCATGCTTTTGCACACCGTGCTGAACCGCCGGGTGGAGCACATCATCGGCGACATGGAAGAAAAAGCCGTGGCCCTGACCAACATCGTCCACCGGGAAACCATCGGGTGCTGCGCACAGGGCTGCGCCAAACAGGTGAGGGCCTGATCCATGGGAGATCTCCTCACGGCCATTTTCGGCTACATCGACAGCGGCGGCGCGGTGATGGTTCCCATCATGATCTGCTCCCTGGTTCTCTGGGCCCTCATCTTCGAGCGGCTCCTCGTCTACCGGCAGGTTGAAAAGCAGGACCTCGACCTGGGCGCGGCCCTTGCCCTGGTGCGAAAGGGAGATCCCGGGCCGAACCTTCCCGGGCTTCGCCGGGAACTGGTTCGGTTCATGGCCGAATACGGCACCGACTCCCCCAAGGTGAACCGGGGCCTTCTCCACCAATACCGGCTCCAGAAACGGCCCCACCTCACCCGGCGCATCGGCCTCATCGCCACCCTGGCCGCTGTGGCGCCCCTTTTGGGGCTTCTGGGCACGGTGAGCGGCATGATCACCACCTTTGACGTCATCGCCCTCTTCGGCACGGGCAACGCCCGTGCCATGGCCGGAGGGATCTCCGAATCCCTCATCACCACCCAGAGCGGCCTGTCCGTGGCCATCCCCGGGATGTTCATGGGCGTGCTTCTCATGCGGCGGGCCCATCGCCTCTCCGCCAAACTCGACGAAACCATCAGCATCATTCAAAGGAGCATGACGTGATACGGGTCCGGGACTCCCTGAGACGCAACAGCAGCACACCGGAGGTGAATATCTCTCCCCTCATCGACCTGGTGTTTCTGCTTCTCATCTTTTTTATGGTCACCACCAGCTTTGTCAAAGAGACCGGCATCGACATCAACCGGCCCCAGGCAGAGACCAGCGTGGTGTCCAAGAAGAACGCCATCCTCGTGGGGATCGCCGAAGACGGCTCGGTCCACTACGACGGAAAACCCATTGACATCCGAAGCGTTCGCCTCCACATCGCGCGTGCCGTGGCCGACAAGCCCGACGCCGATGTGGTGGTGATCGCCGACAAAGCCTGCCCCACCGGGACCCTCATCCGGGTCATGGACCAGTGCCGTCTGGCCGGAGCTTCACGGGTCAGCGTTGCAACCCAGAACAAGGGGGATGCATGATCGCCACCGGCCCCCGAAACCCCATGGTCCTTGCGGGCCTCCTGGCCCTGGGGGTGAACATCTTTCTCTTTGCCCTGCTGCCGGGCATGCGCACCGCCCCGGCAAGGAGCGATGAGACCTTTCGCCTGCGGCCCGTGACCATGGTGAAATTAAAGGAGCTGACGCCGCCGCCCCCGGTAAAGCCGCAAGAGAAACCGGTGAAACAGGAAAAACCCATGAAACCGAGGTTGGACCTGCCCATCGACCCCACCCCGGTACACACGGCCGCCGCCCCCACCCTCAAGGTGGGACCGGCGCTCCCGGAATTGGACACCACAGCCTTCAAACCGGGTCCGGTGGACATGGTCTTCGGCGAGGCACAACTCGACAAACTGCCCATGCCCTCCCACAACGTGGCGCCCATCTACCCGTTCGATCGCAACGTGGGGAATCTCGGGAAGTGTCACCGTGAAGTTCCTCGTGGAAAAAGACGGCCGTATCCACGATGTGGAGATCACGGGGTCCAACCCGCCCGGCGTCTTCGACAGGGCGGTCATGGATGCCATCGGCCGCTGGACCTTTACCCCGGGGGAGATCACCGGAGAGCCTGTGCGGGTCCGCGTTACCAAAACCATCAACTTCAACCTGGAGAATTGACCCATGGGACCCATCACACATTCTCCACTGTCTGCCGCACGCCTTATAGGGGTCTTCCTCTGCGCCGGGCTCATGGCCCTGGCAACGGAAAGCCTGGCAGGGACCTGCGACTCTCAGCCCTCGCCCTCGGTGGCCATGGCCCTGACCAAAGCGTCCAAGGCCATTGAGAACGAACGCCCGGAAGAGGCCCTGGCCACCCTTACCAAGGCAGCAAAACGCGCGGGCAAACGAAGCCACCATCTCCTGGAGTTTCACCTGGGCGTTCAGCTGGTCCAGGCCGAAGAGCCTGACAAAGCCCTGGAGCGTTTCAGAAACGCCACCGCCCTCTGCGACAGCTTTGCGCCGGCCTGGCAGAACCTGGGCCGGGTCGCCTACGAAACCGAGCACTTCGGAGAAGCTGCCGAAGCACTGGGCAAAGCCTTTGTCCTCACCGGAGAGACCCGCCCTGCCCTTCGCTATTTTGAAGCCCTCTCCCGGTACCGGGAAAAATCCTGGGGGACCTGCGTCACCCTCTGCCTGGATCTGTTTGCCCGGTTCCCGGACTGCCGGAATGTGGGGTGGGTTGAACTGGCAGCAGCCGCGGCTCCCCAGGCAGGAAAACGTCCGGCCGTGATCAAGGCCCTTACGGATCGCCTGCCCATCATGGGGGGGGAACCCAAACTCCGCAGGAGCCTTGCAGGCCTTCTCCTTCAGGAAAAGCGCTATCCCGAGGCCATGGTCCAGCTCCGAAACCTGGATCACCTGGGGGACATCACCGACGCAGAGCTTCTCACCTTAGGGGACCTCTTCCGGGCTGAAGACCTCCCCCTGGATGCCGCCGCCTGCTACCGGCGCCTGACGGAAAAAGGAAAAGGCACCGCCGAGCTCACCCGAAAAGAGGCCGAGGCCCTCATGGCAGGATTCAAACCCGAGGCGGCCCTGGCAGTTCTGGAACAGGGCGTTGTCACATGGGACACAGAGCGTCTCTGGCTCCTCACCGGCCAGCTGCGGTTCGAGGCAGACGACCTCAACGGGGCAGAAGAGGCTTTCCGCAAGGTCCTTTCCTTCACCCCGAACCAGGGCCATGCCCTCATGATGCTGGGTTATGTGCTCTTTCAGCAGGAAAAACCCGAAGAAGCCCTGCCGTGGTTGAACAAGGCCGTTAAACGCGCCCCCAAATGCCAGGCAAAACGATTGAGGGACCACGTGGTAAAACTCCTTGCAGAGCGCAACAAAACCAAAAGCCAGCCCCCGGCAGTGAGGGGCTGAAGCGATAAAGAGCGCCCCGGCCCCTCTGAAGTCGGAAAGCATTCACCCGCCTTGCAACTCCCCTTTTTTGTTTTTTGGTAACCATTCCGTTATGCCTCGGGCAGGTCCGCCTGAGGCATAACGGAATACTCATATATTTTTTTGGCCATCAAATTCGGAATGCCAAATTTTTTACCACAACCCAAAAACAAAACAGACAGGAGGCCCCCCATGCCAACCTTTCAGGTTCCCGTACCGCCCTTGACCCGCGATATGGCTCCGGAAGACACCCCCGTGGATGCCTTTACCCGTTTTTTCCGAAAAGCCAAGTCCCTGGGATGCTTCCCTCGCCCAACAAACGCGTCGCCCTCCTGCGCCTTTGGCAATGAAGAGCCCGAACCCTATGCAACAGGAGGTCTGGCGCCCGTCACCGGGCCCGGAGCCCGAAGCCTCTGGCACTCCTTGTCAGAAGCCCCTCTCCATCCGAGGCAGGCGGCGACCCTCCGCGTCCCCTTCGGCACGGGCACAGCAGGGGATGAGATCCCAAGCCAGATCCCGGTGGACGCACAGCTCAGTACGGCCTACGCTGATGCTGTCATTTGCGACATCATGCGTGACGGAACGCGACTCAGCACCCAGGGCAAGCCTATCCACGCGTTCCTCGTAAACGGTGGTATCCCGACTGCCCTGGCCCCTTCAGACCTTGCCCGTATCATTGAAGCCGCTCGCCGCAACCTCCCCCTGGCCAACGACTGCGAAATAACGGTTGAAGGGCGCATCGCCGACATGACATCGGAGATGGCCCGCGCCATCACACGCGCAGGGGTCAACCGAGTCTCCCTGGACATGCTCAGCTTCCAGACCCCGCTCCGGCAAGCCATGGGGCGGCGGGCCGACGGTGAAAAGGCTTCAAACAGCTTATCGGAGCTTATCAGCACCGGCCAGGCCACCGTGAGCGTGGGGTTGACATACGGTCTCTCCGGCCAGAGCGCCGACATGTTTCAACAGGATCTGGAAACCCTTGTGTCTTTAAACCCCGACGGCATCGATCTCGTACCCCACGTGCCCCTCCATGGCCGGGATACCGCCCTTGTCCGGGAACAGTATGCCCTCTTCGAGAAGGGCTCAGAGACCCTGGCCGCCACCACCTGCCGCCGCATCTCAGCAGGGCATTGGGCATGCACCCCCAGGGAACGAAATCTCTCTTCTTTTCTGGCGTCACAGCAGGCCCCCAGCATCCCCTTTGGATGCGGAGCGGAAGGCTTTGTGGACGGTCATCGCGTTCTCATGACCGACCGGCTGGATGACTACCTCAACACCGCGGGACGGGAGAAACCCGTGGCCATGATCCTTGCTCCGGTGGCCAATCACCGTCTCGCCAGCCTCATCAGATCGCAGATGCAGACCCTGGCCCTCGACCTGGCCGGGCTGGGCCGACACGCGGGCGAATCCTCCCCCATGGCCCTTCTGCCCCTGCTCCACTGCTGGGCGGATGCCGGCCTGGTCCGCATTGAGGGCCAAGATTCCTTGCCCCACAACCGCCGGTGATGCGCATGCCCAGTTCACCCGGGGACTCATCGACTACCTTGCCCTCTACGAAGAGATGGGCAGCCCGGAGCCGTGCGTGTAAGGGACCCAATGACACGCCACAACTAGCAATCCAAATAAAAAAAGCCTCCGGTGGCCCGCCGGAGGCAACTGCATAGTTATCGCACGGCAATCAAGAATAACTAACAAAGAAGAGGAATCGACTTGAAATGAATCAAGGTGTGGTGTAAAAACCCAGTGACTAAAACACTCGTTTACAACACATTGCTCGTGTTTCGATATAAGAGCGTATCCTTACCTGAGAAATCCCGATAGTGTTCATTTCAATTGTATGGAGGATTCATGAAAACGAAGGTGTTTTTGGTGTCGATGTTCCTTTTTCTACTCGCCTGCGTCGCTCCGGCGACGGCCCAGCTCCCTGACCTGCCCGACGTGATCAGCTTGAGATCGTCCACCCGGGCATTCAACGAAGTGTACTATTTTGCCATCCACGACGGCCTGATCTACGTTAAAGAGCGGGTCGACGGGATCTCGTGGCAGCTCCTCGGGAACACCGGGTCCCCGGAAAACCTGTTGGGCAACCCCATCACCGCCGATGCCATGGAGGAGATCTCCGTGGACGGCCCCATCCTCATCGCCGTCTCCGAGACACGGCAGATTTTCTACTGCAAAAACGGGTACGCGTCCCCGGGCTCCATCTCGTGGACGGACCACTGGGGAACGCCCCTGGGGGTCGGCGCAGGGATCTCCCTGCCGGAAAACATCCGGGGCTGGGCCCTGTCCCAGGACGACCTGTTGCGCAACAAGTTCTACTACGACCAGAACGGCAACGCTTACCCCTGCATGGTCACCACCATCTACGCCCTGTTTGAAAACGGCCGGGAGATCCACTTCACCGACCCCTGGACCCCGCCGGACTGGGGCTACCGCATCGCAGGGCCTTTCAGGGACCGATTCATCGCCGAGAACTTAAGCGCTGCATCCTCAACCCTGTTTGTCATCAACCGCTACGGGGATATGTACACCCACCAGAACGACTTTGATATCGGCGGCGGCAACCCCTTTTTCAACTACACCTACGAAGACGACGTCCACTACGCCACCAACGATGCCATTCTCAACTTTAGCCTGGTAAGAAAACGAAGGGTCCCGGATCAGGTGTGGTACAACCAGCCCAAAATCCACGGACGCATCACCAAAAACATCACCATCCTCTTTCCTGAAGACGGGGTTCCGGGAGAAAGCGATCGGATTTTACGGGTGGAAGGGGTTAACGAGGAAGGAAAGCCCGGGTATTTTGAAAAAAACCTGGAAGGAATTTTCTGGCGCTTTGTGGAAACCCCGGGACGGATCATCCCCGAAGAGGATTTCATTGAGAACCCGCCGGAGAACATGTCCCACCTCACCCTGGGGGACGCGCCGGAGTACGCGTTTTCCGGCACCATGACCAACCTCATCCACGGAAACGTGGAGGCGGAACTCACCGGGTTCAGCCTGGTGGCCTCCCCTGCCGAACTCAGGCTCAAGACAGAGGGCGGCACCTGGATCACCCTCCCGCTCCACCACCACTTCACCCTGCGAAACACCGTCCGGGAACACCCCGGGGAAGACGGCGACTTCGTGGACTTAAAAGGCGCCATTGAAATCCCTGCGGAACTCAGGCGTTCCGAGGACAAGGAGGTCACCGACCTGCTGAGGCGTTATTTTTACGTGGGAAAAGGAGAGGAAAAGCGGTTCGTCAACATCTCCATGGAGGCAAAAACCGATGCGGTGAAACTTCACACAACCTCCCTCTCCATGAAAATGGCGTTTTCAAAATAGCTGCCCGGTGAGGCACGGGCACACGCATATGAATAATTGGTCCCCGGCAGCCCTGCCGGGGACCAAACGCTCATAACGATTGGCAAACAAGTTTCATTTTTTTGGGCCACCCAGCAACAGTGCACAGCCCCTCTCATTTTTTCTTTTATCAAGGCGCTTCTCCTCAGTCCCGTAGGGACTGAGGAGAAGCGCCTTGATGGCCGGAAAGTTTTTGCGGAGCTTTTTTCAAAAAGCGACCCGCCGGAGGCAACCTGACTAGCTACTTTCGTGTTTACTTTCCCGCTTTAATCACCACGATGGAGGGGCGTATCCAGAAGTAGTCCGTTGTCTTTTCGCCTTCCGGGTACTCCCTGTCCATGGGGACCGGCTCCTCCACCTGCCGGATGGTAAACCCTGCGGCAATGAGGGCGTTGATAACCGTTGAGAGCGTGCGGTGGGTTTTCCTCACCCCGTCCACGAACCAGGTCTGGACCCGTTCGCCTTCGCGAAAATAATCCGTCAGGCGCCAGAACTTCCCGCCCTCATCCTCGCTGTACCCCGTGGGGTTTGCCGTGCACACCGGGTGCTCCATGGAAAACACCAGGTGGCCGCCCTCGGCCAGATCGCCATGGCACTTGGCAAAAAACGGGGCCAGGTCCTCCACGTAATGGAGGGCCATGGAACTGACGATGAGATCAAAGGGGTCGTCAAACACCTGGTCTTCGTAGTAGCCGTGCACAAAGGCAATCCCCTTGCCCGCATGTCGGGCCGTGGCGTGGGCAAACATGTTGGCCGACGGGTCCAGGGCCACCACCGACCGCGCGTTGTGCTCCTTCAGCCAGGCGGCCTGGTGGCCGAAGCCTGCCCCGATGTCCAGGACCCTCAGGCCGGAGACATCCCCCAGCATGGGCCGCATGCAGGGCTCTTCCATCTTTCCGTTCAGGCCTGTGTCCTCAAGCCGCAACCGCTTGTACTGCTCAAAAAACGCATCGTTGTCGTAAATCATCGTCATCCTTACGGCCCCTTGGGGCAAGGAGCCCCCATGATGCCTTCCACAATCTCCCGAATCTCTCCTGTGGCCTGCATGGCCAAAAGAATCCCGTTCAACTGCTCCAGAAAATCTGATTTAAAATGGTACCGCCCGAAATCCATGCGGGTCACTCCCAAATGCCCCCACTCCCAGTGAATGGAAATGGGCTCGCCGAGGACGGCGTGTGTCCCGCCCTCGTCGTAAAGCCCCTCACCCATGAGCTGACCAAGTTCCCATGCAATGGAGAGGCGATCGTTGAGGTAGCAATCCGTTCGCCCGAGCCCGAGCTTTAAAAGGTTGATCCGGTTGCTTTTGGCCTCGGACAAAAAAACATCCCCCCGGGCCACGGCCTCGTTAAAGGCCTTTCCTCCCGTTGCATACCCGGCGTTTTTACCGATGGTCAGCCCGTAGAACCCCTCGGGCCAGCGTTGGCTGCTTCGGGTGGCAAGGACATGTTCACGGCAGAGAAGCACCTCCTCCTGCCGCAGCACCGGGATGCTGTACGGCCAGATGTACGGCCGAAGCTCCGGCTTGAAATAGACGGGCACAATGGCAAAACCTTGTCCGTTTTTCAGGTAGTGCAGCCCCCGTTTCCAGGGAATGGGGAGCAGGGTCACCCGATACCCGTCCATCCGGGAAAAGGCCCGCCTGAAAATAGAGGGATAGATCCCCATGGCCCGGCCATTCACGTCATAGCTGTAGGGAGGGTAATTGTCTATACAGAACACCACCACATTCGTCGCGGCCATGGAATCATGCCAGGCTGCAAACCAGAGGATACAGGCCGCCGCAATATACACACACCACCGACACATCACATCGTCCCCGTTCTGTTTCCGGGATGTTGCCTGTGTCCAGGCCACGGGTAAGGGTTCAGCTCAAACTGTCGTTGATAACAACAAGCTGAAGGGTTACACCACCGACATGGACAGGTCCTTGGATTATATCAAAACAGGAACGATTGCGGTACGACCCTTCTCACGGTTCACTGCTGTATCGCGCAAGGCACCAAGGCCTGCGGTTCAGCGGCTGGAGAGCGCCTGTACCCCATGAGGATCCGCACAAAAAGAGCGGCGTTTACAACGGCCACGGCGGTCAGCCCAACGGCCATGCCCATCCAGAGTCCTGCGGCCTCCATGCCCTTTGCGTAGGCGAAAAAGCACCCCACGGGAAACCCCACGCCCCAGATACCGAGAAAAATATAGACCATGGGTCGAAAGGTCACCTCAAGGCCCCGCAGGCATCCCTGGACCGTCACCTGAATGGCGTCGGGCACTTGATAAAACGCCCCCACAAGAAGCAGGCCCACACCGTAACGGATCACCCGGGGATCTGCCGTGACCAGGGAAAGAATCGCTTCAGGAACGGCATAAAACAACGAGCCCATCACCGTGGCGGACATAAACCCCAGGCACAGGGTGGCCAGGGCATAGGAGGTCACGGCGTGAAAATCCCTGCGCCCGAACGCCCCGGCAACCTTCACCGAAGCGGCTCCGGCCAGGGCATAGGGCACCATGTAGGTAAGGGACGAGATGTTGATGAGGATGTTATTTGCCGCTGAAGCCGTGACCGACATCTTCCCGGCCAGCACCGTGACCAGGGAAAAGATCAGGCCGATGAGCAGCCCGTTGAGGCCGATGGGAAGGCCTTTTTTAAGGAGATGCCCCATGATCGGAAAGGAGACCTGCCGGGTGATGGTGAGCTGCCGGGCTGCATGGGCATAAAGGATCACCGCCATGAGGGTCCGGGACAGGGTTGTTGCCACGGCCGCCCCGGCAATGCCCCAGTCCAGGGTAAAGATAAAAAAGACGTTGGCCCCGACATTCACGAGGTTGAAAAACAGGATCAGGCTGTTGGCAAAGAGGGTCTTTTCCCGGGCCTGGAGATTCTCCTTGAGCACCTGAAAAATCATCACAGGAATCATAGAGCCCGCACAGATCATAAGGTAAATCACCACCAGCTCCTCAATGGCGGGAGCAAGCCCCAGGACCGACACGCAGAAGCCCGAGGCGACAACCATCAAAGCAAGCACCGTACCGGCCAAAAACCCAAGGGCCAGGGTGGTCCCGGGCACTGCGCTGACGTCCCGCTTCTCGGCGATCATCCGTGCCTTGAGGGGGCTCACGGCAAAGGTAATCCCCGTTCCGATGAGCAGAAAGGGAGAAAAAATAGCGGTGGCGATGCCGAGGGCGGAGAGAACCTCGGTGGAGTAACGCCCGGCAACCACGATGTCCCCGATGCCGAACAGCATCTGGCCCAGTTGCCCTGCGATAATGGGAAGTGAAAAAAGGAAGATCTCCTTTAAGGATCGACCAAAGGCAGGCATGTGTGCTCCTTCAAAAAAACATAAGGGAAACAAATCAATCATCGGGAGCACATAAAGGTGGGTTGAAGGGTCCCGATAATTGGATGATTATCAGGATTCCTTCGGGAAAACGCAGCCACTTTCTAAAAGAGGAGGAAGAAATCCAAAAGTAACCTCTTTTAACAACACATCGTTTCCATTTTTTTGAAGTGCCTCTTTTTACACGCACCGCTGTTTTTTTGTCAACGAAAATCACCCTGGTTCGCAGGGCCACCGCATTTAAACATTCAGTGGCCTCCGGCGGGTCGCTTTTTGAAAAAAGCCCCGCAAAAACGTTCCGGTGATCAAGGCCGGCCTCTTCCTCCCTCTCCCCCTGGAGCGCCGCACTCCTGTGCGGCACGGATAACGACGGACGAGTAAGCCGCACCGGAGTGCGGCGCTCCGTTTTGGCCGATTTTTCATGATTTTTTTGCCTCCGGCGGCCCTGCCGGGGGCCAAAACCTTAAAAAATTTGACAAACAGGTTTGGCGGAGAGCCTGGGCTCCACGAAATAATTTCCATTTTTTCGCATTACAAAAATGAACCATGAAGACCTTTGTTAAATCCGTATTCTAGTCCAGGCAAACGCTCGGCCCCGACAGAGCTGCCTGGTAAGGGTATCAGCAGCCATGATACCAGATAGAGAAACAGCCTATAGAAACAAGCCACTGCATTCACAGGATCAATTTGACTTCGTTCCCCGTCAGGACTACACATCACAGGTTTTAAGGACATTGCCACTGAAGGCCCTCACCTGGGGCCTATCCACACAGCAGGAGACAGATTTGAGATGAAAAACAGATGCGCAAGCTTAGCAGCCCTGCTGCTCTTCCTTTGTGGGCTGACCGCCGAGATCCGGGCGGAACAGGCCGTACCCGTCATGGACACCCCCCAGGTTGTTGCCGCCATGGGCGCTGACGACTGGGTTATCGTGGACACCCGACTGAACAGCGCCTACAACGGCTGGAGGCTGGGCGGCGTAAGCCGGGGCGGCCACATCCCGGGTGCCACGGACTTCTCTGCCAACTGGCTGAAGGTGGGCGGGGACCAGCGTGACGCGACCCTGAAAGAGATCCTTTCTGGACAAAGAGCATATGCCGACAAAAACGTGCTTCTCTACGATGCCAACGGACAGGACGCCTCCGCTGTGGCAGCCTACCTCACCTCAAGGGGCTACACCCGCCTGCACCGCTACGACATCACCGCCTGGGCAAAGGACAAAAAACTGCCCCTGGAACGCTATCCCAACCACCAGCTGCTGGTGCCGGCCGTTGTACTCAAGGAGATCATCGACGGAAACCGACCGGAGAGTTTTGAAAACAGCCAAAGCATCATCGTGGCCGAGGCAAGCTGGGGAGAAGAGAAAAACTCCTATGCCAAGGGCCATATCCCGGGGGCCTTTCACATCAACACGGATCGCGTGGAGCCGCCCACGGAAACCGAGCCCGTTATGTGGATGCTGGCCGATGACCAGACCTTGAAAGAGATGGCCCTCTCCTTCGGATTCACCCGGGATGACACCGTCATCGTTACTTCCGAGGAACCCCTGGCCGCCTTTCGGGTGGCCACGGTGCTGGAATACATGCAGCATCAGGGTGTGCGTCCTCTGACGGCGGGACCCTCTCCTGGACCCTGGCCAGGCTGACCTGGAAACCCGTCGCCAGCGACGGCGACTACGGCTCAAGCTGAAAGGTGGTGTCCCCCGGCAACCCGGACGTCATCAGCACCATGGAAGAGACCCGGGCCGGACTCCGTACCCCCAAGACATTCACCCTGGTGGACAACCGGACCTGGGCCGAGCACATCGGCGAATCCTCCGGCTATGCCTATCACAAGAAAAAGGGTGGAATTCCCAGATTTGAGGTCTTTGGCTATGCACAGGCAAAAAGAGCGCCTACGACGCTGGAGTACTACAAAACCCGGACAAGACCATGCGAAACGCAGACGAAATCCTGGCCCTGTGGAAGGGCCAGGACGGTCGACACCGCCCGCCTCTCCTTCATGTGCGGCAGCGGCTGGCGTGTGGCCGAGATCTACTACGACGCCGATGTCATCGGGCTCAAGGACATCGGCATCTTCAGCGACGGATGGATTGGCTGGAGCAACACCCCGGGCAACCCCGTTGAAACCGGCCTGCCGGAAAACACCGCGTCGTCAGTTCGTCGTTAAGCCCCCGTCCACCGGGAAGATCCCCCCGGTAATCCACCGGGCCTGATCCGACGCCAGAAACGCAGCCAGATGGGCGACATCTTCCGGGTCGCCCAGGGCCTGCATGGGATAGATCGACCGGACCATGGCCTTGAACCGATCCTTTGCCCCCTGGTCAAGGCGCTCCATGTTTTTCTCGACCTGGGGCGTGGTGACGGTGCCGGGGGCAATGGCATTAAACCAGACAGCCCTAACCAGTTCAAAGGCAAGGGCCCTGGTGAAGGACTGCGGCCCCCTTGGTGAGGGAATACGCCGTGGACGGCCTGTCCGGAACATATCGACGCGCAAAAATATACCGACAACATCCATAATGCTCCGGGACGCCCAGCAGGTCCTCCAGAAAGACTTGGCAGATGGCATACGGGGCACAGACGTTCAGCGCAAGGTGATATGCGAGCAGGGATTCATCGGTATCCTCAAAGGGAACGAACCGGGCGATCCCTGCATTGTTGACGATGATGTCAATCCTCAAGCCATGGTCAGCCACCAACCCGGCAACACCCGTCACCTCATCCCTGTTATCTGATGCTACCCACAACCGCGAGCGCATATCCACGGGTTCTGCCCAAGGCCCTTTTTCCTCCGCTCAGCTTCTCCGGGTCCCTTCCAATCGACGCATCACCGGGCCGCAAAAGTTTCCGTGGCAATGGCAAAACCAATGCCGTCGCTCCCTCCGGTGATAAGGGCTGTTTTACCGCGTAACGATTCCATGGATCGCCTCCTCTTTTTTGCTATCGTGAATCATGCGAACTGCACGGGCAGGATAACGAAAAGAGAAAAACGATCATTAACATAGGTTAAGCATAATATTTTTTTTTAATCCGGGAGAGGGACACATTGGTCATGCCCAGGTAGGAGGCCAGGTGATAATCCGGAATGCGCTCGGTCAGGTCGGGATGGTGGCAACGAAGCTGCACCGGCTCCAACCTTCGTGGGGACCTGGTGCCCGGAGAAGCCCCTGCATAGGCATAGGGCAGGGCAAAATGTCCCAGCACAGTACGTGGAGAGCCACCGATAAAAGGCGTTTGAAACCCGCAGAACAGAGACCTGGAGATCTTCAGCCGAGGATGAAAGGTGCCACCTTTCCGGGCATAGGGCGCCACCGGCCAGAGAAGCTGTCCTTCCCGAAAAAAGCCCTTGTTAAACTCACGCCCCTGGCTGTCCGTATAGTACAGCCGAATCATCCCCTTGCGGATATAATACACCCGATCCCATAAATCTCCGGCCAAAACCAGGATGGTGCTGCGTGGGTAACGCCTTTGGATAAACAGGCTTGAAAGCTCTTCCGCTCCATGGGCCGGGAGGTGCCGGGCATCGCCCAGGGCTTCTGTCAATGTATCGATAAGTGATGGCATGGGAAAATGGGGCAATGTCATGACCTCAGCCTGCAACGGTTAAGCCATCAATGGTTTGATGCAGATAAAAAAAGCCTCCGGCGGCCCTGCCGGGGGCCAAACTTTTGAAACGTTTGACAAACATCTTTTAAATAACAGATTCAGGCCAATCAACATGACAGAAGGCAACGTGACACCTAAATATTATAAAACCTTCAATTGGTTCAAAAGGTATTCTGCGGCCTTGTGGAGTTGGGCGTCCTGCCCGCCACAGTAGGGAACCTCAAAGGGGACTCAATACAGCACCAGCCCAGGATACCTCGAGATCCACCCCGTCGATGCGGCACCCCTGGACGGCAAGAAAAGAAGGGCCTTGTTGGGGAGAGCGGGAACAATCGTCCTGCCAGGTCTCTGGCCTGCCGTGCGCTCTCCGATGACCGTGGGCGCGCCGTATTTTTTGGCGCCAAAGGCCAAGAGCTCCTTGCCGCTGCGGGTGTAACCGTTCACAAGGTAGACTGCGGGCTTGCGCCACTGGGTGTCCACCCTGTTTCTATTCCCCTCCCTGTCGATAACCTCCAGCACCGGAATGTTCCAGTTCAGTGTGGGATCCGAGGGCCACGCCCCCCCAAGGCCATAACGCAGATCGATGATCAGGGCATCGGCATCTTTCAGCGGGCCCCAGGCCAGGGCGTCTCGCAGCGCCTTGTGATACTCTTCCCCGGCGTAGGAATAGATATGGATGTAACCGATGCGGCGGCCACCCTTTTCCATCACGCGAACGCTGGCCTTCTGCGCCTCCAGCATCTCCTCTTTGGGGTTCATGAGCACCGGCTGCATCGTCACCGAAAATGGCGCCGTGGATTTTTTTCGCCTCACCTCGAACACCGCATCGGTGCCCACCAGGGGCCTTAACGCGGCAACAGGGGTAAACGGCTTGCCGTTCACGGAGAGGATCTCGTCGCCCTTTAAGATCCCGGCTTTTTCGGCGGCGCCCCCGGCAAGGAGGCTCGCCACATGGACCCGCCCCCCTGATCCATCCGGGTAAAGACCAACCGTAATGCGCAGCCCCTTCAGAAACAGGACCCCGATCTCCGGTATCCTGGAAAAAAGGGCGGCCAGGTAGTAATACTCGGGATCATCCGGCGTTACGTAACAGGTATGGGAAGCGTTGAGTTCGCCCAGCATGGCGTTGACAAGACGGGGAATTGCCTCGGGGGAAGCCCCCAGGATCTGCGGCCGGTATTGCTCCTTGATTGCCGGAAACGCCTGCTTGATGCGGTGGGGATCAAAAAAATGCGTCTCCACGATACCGGTGATCTCCCCGAACAGCTGGCCCTGCGAAGGGGCGTTCCCGGCCTGAACGGCCCCGGCCCAGAATAAAACAGCAAGGCTCGTGAGTAGTAGCTGAAATCGTCCATGGATCCAAGGGTGTGTCATGATGGTTTCTCGCCCCTTGTGTCAGGGTAAATGCCGTCACTTAAGCCGATAATGCCCGATAACCTGCCACTTTCGAACCGAAATCCCCAGAACCGAGAGGCCCTCCAGGACATCTTCCTCCAGGGTGACACCAGCAGAAACACAGGGGACGTATCGCATGTTGTGGATAACGAACGGAAACCCATCCCAGCATTTTATGCCCCGGCCATCCCGATGTCCGGAGGTGCCTTTTCTTTCTTTGAGCCCGTGTGCCAGATCACGATATCCCCGGCCTGCCAGTCGCCGGGGTCTTTCAGCTCCGTTGAAAGGGATGCCCACTGCCGCTTAAAAAAAGTCCGAAGGATCCAGACCCGCCTGTGGTCGCTGTATCGGTCGGGGGTCTTGACGCCGTAGGCCCCCATGTGGGCCACCACATCCTCATGGACTGCCCTTTGCAGGTCAACGCCCCCGCACCGAAGGGCCCGCACCACCAGATCCGCACAGACGCCTTCCCGAGGGTTGACGTCGCCCCCCGGGTAAACCGGAGCCCCCGTGTCTTCTCCCCCCTTGTAGGTGGGAGGAAAATAGCGGCTCAGCATCTCCGTGTTGTACGCCGTCTTGTTTGCGATCTCTCCATAGGCGCCCGCCACCATGTCGTCCACGGGACCGGCAACGCCGTCTGCTATAAAGACAAGGGATAAAAACAAAGCCGCAAGATATGTCTTGATACGAATACCACCCATCATGCTGTTCCGGGTCGGTCACAGACCGATTCGCTTGTGTATTGCATCAACTCCACCGGCGCTCCATTGACTTCAATAAAGGCCACGATCAGCCCTTCACTGGGCGAATTGGGCTGGATGATCACTTTTTTGCCCTTGATTTCTGCCTGCAGGTCATCCACTTCAAAGGCCACATGGGGAACGGTCTTGACCAGTTCCGGGTACGGGGCATTCTCCCAATAGCGTTGCCACTGGATGCCATAGGGATTGTTCTCATGATCAGAGACTGTCATGTGCAGATGAGGCAAATCTATTTCGCCTTCAAACCTGCCTTCCGTAGGTATTCCAACATGATTGAATTTCATCTTCCTCCTCGTTCGCCCCCTCCCGAAACCATTCTTTTAAAAAATCGATGTCATCGATTCAACCCACCAACACCCCGACAAGTTCTTCGGCCTTCGCCAGGATCTCTTGGCGGTTCATCACATCGTCCGGGCGGGTCAGGCCGCACCCCCGAATCGAGTACCCCTCTTTAAACCCATGGGTTTGAAAAAAGAAATGGTATTTGGGAAACACATCGGCAAACATGTTTTCATCCGGTTGGCCCTGGGTCGTGATCATGACGAATTTTTTACCGGGGGCCAGCCTGCTCGGCCGTGCCTTGGAGTGGAACTCTGGGACATAAAATGAGTAGGTCCGATCCATAAAACCCTTCATCTGGGATGTCACATCCCCGTAGTAAATCGGGGATGCCATGACCAGCACATCAGCTGTTACGACATCCTCCAGAACCTGCCTCAAATCATCATCCAGGACACAGGTATCGGATGTGGTCTTGCACCCCATGCAGGCCTGGCATCCCTTGTACGTGAGCTTGTTGAGGGCATGCGTCGTGGTTTCGGCACCCCGGTTCGTTGCTGTCTCCATGAATCGTTTTGCTATGGACGCACTGTTTCCACGGTACCTCGGACTTCCCGTCAGGCAGACAATTTTCATGTGGTATTTTCCTTTCAGGCGCTTATGGAAAAAAACGGTTCTTGTGGGCATCAGAGTAAATAATGCATCAGCCTGCTCACCAAGATACACGTCATGCACTTTTTTCATAGGAGAAAATGATTCCTCATCAAAAAAGCCGTTATCCTTGATAAAAACCGAATATCAGGAGGCATTGACACCCATGATACCCTTGCAGCCAACCAAAAAAGCCGCAGCACGGTACCCCGTGCCACGGCTTGACGCGCCTCGTTCCTATGGTAACGCCTGGGCGGTTTTCTGATTTTTAATCAGCAACAATCTTTTTGAGCTGGTTGTACAGGTGCATACCGGACCAGAAATCCCTGCTCAGGGCCTCGGCAATGCTCTCCGGGCTGAAACTCTCAAATCCCAGGGACGCCTGGATGTCCAGCACCACGTCAACCCGGACCCTGTTTGCGGCCAGAACGATATCCAGCTTGTCCTGATCCCAGGGTTGAGGGTTTCTGGGGGTCGAAAAAACAAAGCCCACGGTTCTTCCCTCACACCACACACGGTCTCCGGCATCACTGTATCCCAGCCTGTAGAGTGCCTCTGCAAAAGCTTCGGCCATGCCTTGGGAGTGAAACGTGATCTCGATGTCTTCAAGGGTCAGCTGGTCGGGACGGGCGAACACGCCGGGCTTGAACCCTGTGAGCCACCAGTGCCGTCCGCTCACCGAGTATTCCGGGACACCCTGGTTCTTCATGGTAAAGACAATATCGAGTTCCTCTTCGGTATCCGCACACCGGTAATGGTCCTCCCCGGCGATATTCAGCTTTGTTCCCACGTAAAACCCGATTTCCGCTCCGATGGCCGAAAAATACTGCCCTTTCCAGAGCTCAACCATATACCTCTGGCCGTCGTACTCAAACCGCACCGGTTCCACATCGATAACCATGCCCAGGGGCGCCGCGCATTTGTCGTAAATGTTGTTGTAACCGAACTTACGCTGGAGTGCATGGTGCCGCGTCATGTAGATATCTTGATCGTCATTGTATTCAAACCCGGCGGCATGCACGGTACCGGCCAGTAATTTATAAGTACACTCTGAGTTCCCGGCGCTTGAAATAACAGGTACCAGAAGAACAGACACCGCAAACAGGCAAATCGACGCAAACCGTTTCATCAGGACAGGTTAACGCTCTGAAATTTACAATAGAATTAAAACCAAACCACACATAGAGAAAAACACACAAACACAAGCAGCACACAGACCATACGATTTAGCTCTATTTTACAACGTGTTGTATCGTTTACCCCTAAAACAAAAACGATAGCCCACCCGCAAAATTACTAAACAGCCGCAAAGCATTGCGCCCCAATATTACTACATGAATAATTCAATTCTATCCAACAAATGCCTGCATATGTCAAGGCAGTCGTCGATGAAAACATATAAGGCATAGAGCCTGTCCCCTTTGCTTCTTTTCCATTATCAACCATGACTTGCCCCCACGAGGAATTTGGCGTAAGACAGCGTCAGCTTGAAAAGCAAACGGAAAGGGACGTTATTGCCTTTCAAGCCCCACCGATGTCAAAGACGCAGGAAAAGCGGGCCTGGGCACAAAGCAAGGAGCCCATGCCCCGGGATGCCTTGGTTATGACTGTATTTACACGTAAGGATAACGAATAGATGTGTGACGAAGCAGAATTGAACGATGATGAACATCAGGAGGAACAAGCCACCCCTTCGGATCTAGGCCTCATCTACCCGGCCTCTATCCTCTCGGGGGCGATCAACACAGTCGTGGCCCACCTGATGATTTTCTGCATCAGGTATTGGTGGGTGGTCCTGGGACTGTTCGGAGCCGTTGCGGCGGCAGGATGGCACCATGGGACCCGGGCAGGATTTGATTCTGCACTGGTATTCATAGCTCTGACGGCTTGTTTAACAGTTCCCCTGGGGCTTGCTCTGGCCTATTTTGCAGGCTGCTTTTTTATGACGGCTTTTTTCGCCAGGGAAGCCGAAGCCCGGGTCTGGGGCCAGGCATTGTGGTTTGCCGTGGTCACCAACAGCCTTATTTGCACCGGCCTTCAGGATACCCTCTTTTTCCGTGAGTTGCCCCTTGCAACCTGGGCGTTGACCTTCATGACAATCGCCTTCATGGTCGGTGCAGGGGCCCTGGCAATAAAAATGGATAAATCCCCCCGTATGGCCCGGATCATGACCGCAGTGGGAGTCCTCACCTTCGGCCTTGCCTTTTACGAGAACTTCGGGCCCCTTTCGGAAACCGTCATCCCCATGGAAAACATCCAAAGCGACAAGTGCTCGATCAGCTACAGCAGCCGTGGTCCCCGGGAGGAGTATCTCTCCTGCGACGTCCACTTTACCCTCCAGGGAAGAGAATACCTCTTCAGGCAATACTCTCGGACCCTCGAGTATTCGCCATACGAAACAGCCGGGCTCACTGCCCTGAAAATTCGCTCGGGGCTCTTCCGGCACTACGACCTCTTGTAGCAGCGCCCCTGTCGGAAAGCGAAGGGCAGCTCCAAGATGGGTGGGAGCTGCCCCGGGTCAGGTAACGGACTCATCCGGCCGTGGCTGTATTAGGGCCATACCAAGAACAACTTACACATGACGGGATCATCCCATAAGTCCTCAGCATGATTTTTTGATCGTTGCTTCGGCACACAACGAATTTAAGGCGGAATATCGTTATATATTATTCTTTTAGGGCATAGCCCTTAGTTACTGCTCACATACCTTGAAAGCTCCGTTTCAAGTTCCTCGGGAGAAAACCCGTAGGGCCCCATGTTATTACAATTTTATAGCATATCAAACATCACGAAGTTTCCGTCACCCGCCGCGTCCTGTGAAGCTTCTTTGCCACCCATTCTTTAGCCAAAACCACGGAGCCATTATCTAACACCGTTTACTATTGACCGCTATTTCTCCTTATGCCAATAGGTCTTTAACTTAATTTTCAAAGGAGTAGTAGATTATGGAAAGAAGAAAATCATGTAGTATTCTTATGGTGTGTTGCCTGGCATGTTTGCTCTCTTCAATAACGAGCTTTGCTGAAGAAAGGATGGCGTCCCCCGCCATGACAACCTGGATGCCTGAGACCGGCCAAAGCCATCAAATCGGCTACCTCTCTTCCCATGGTGGGCTCAACTGGATCCCGACCTGGACAGTGGAGAAAGATCAGGCACCGGGTTCCATGCTTGAAACCTGTCCCATTGACCTCGCCAAAGGGCAATATGCGGTCCTGTTCCAGGTATGGCACAAAGAATATGACGGGGTTTGCCTGGGCGAACTGCGGGCGTGGTCCGGCTCGGAGCTGATCGCCTCCACTCCCCTCATCAGCCGGGAATTCCCTTCGTACCGTGATGGCGGATTTCAGCGAGCCATCCTTGAGGTGGACCTGGTAGAGCCCGCGTCAGATGTCCGCTTTGAGCTCTACTACGGGGGCGGAAACACTTACATCTGGACAGGAACAGTCAACCTCAACGCCATTGAAACCCGGCGTCCCTTTTACAACATCGCCCACCGGTGCAGCACCATCGACAAGGTCAACCGCATGGTGGATAAAAACGCCAATGCCATTGAGTTTGACCTGACACCGGTGGAGGAAGACGGCAGCATCGGCTTCAAGGTGTACCACTCCGGCGATATCTGCTTTACACCTGCGTCGCGCTTTGACGACTTCCTCCTGAACCTCAAAGCCCATATCGACAAACGGAACATCGCCCTTATCGAGCTCGACTGCAAGCAGGACAAAGATATTGACCCGGCAGACTACGCCCGGACCCTGGCCCGACGGCTTATGGACGCAGGCATCCCCGCACGCCTCGCCGTGTTCTCCGTGCCCCGTGACCAGGCTGCGATTTTTAACGACGTGCTTAAAAAAGAGGATGCGGACGGCCACATTCTCTACAATGCGGGTATCGACTCCTACCTTCAGGATTACTCAGGCCTTACCCCCGATACCTGGGCCGAAAAGGTAGAGGCCATCGGTTCCACCTTTATCGGGGTGGGGGCCAGCAGCGTCCACCCCTCGTCCATGCCCAGCTGGATGGCCTGGGTCCAGGCCATGACCAACATGCGGGACGCCAACGGACACTTCAAGAAAAGCTACTACTGGACCCTGAACCGAAAGGCCTCCATGCGGTCATGCCTCGACTACGGAGTCGACGGGGTGATCACCAACTTTCCGGACCGCATGGATGAGGTCCTCGATGAGGAGCCCTACTCCCTTCTCTTCAGGCGTGCCACCCAGGACGACTCCCAGTTCGAGGTCCACGGGTTCCACAAATAACTAATTCAAGGGGGACAGGCTCTTAATGTCAACCATCGTCAAATACCTTTAACCACCCGTAAAACCCTGCCGGGGCCTCACGTAACCCGTTTGTGCCCCGGCGTTATTCAAAGCGTTCAGATGATGGGTCTTCAAATGGGGACAGGCTCTTTTTGCCATTGACATAAAAAAACGTGGCAACCGGGCGAAAAACCATCGCCCTGTTGCCACGCTGTCCACGAGCCTCAGGCTACACGAGAAAGGCCCCCGGCAAGTGGCCGGTCACATGCCCTTCCCACGGGGAAGCCCCTATACAGAGGGTGTGATGTCTTTGACATCCTGCTCTTTTTTGGTATCGAGGGTGATGTGCCAGATCTTCTTCCTGGTAAAATCGATGCGATCCAGATCGACTTTTCGCACGCGCCGGTCGTGCTGCGTGTGGAAATAAAGGATTTTATCATGTTGATCCCAGGCCGTGGTCCAGAGGGTTGCGCTCCTCATGCCTTTAATATCGACGCCCTCACTGTCCGAGCCTTCGGCGGAACCCAGGGGCAGGTTGAAGTTATCGAGAATCCGAAACAATTCATAAACCGTCTCTTGGGAGTCCTTGGTAAGCCGGGCGGTCTGGGTCCAGGCCACGGCCCTTACAAAGCGGGAAGGCGGCGTGAAGTCACCGGGAAGCCCGATCATGCCACTGCCCCCGCCCAAGGGACGAAAGTCAAGTTCCTCTATGGTCTTATTCGGGATGGCAACAGCGGACAGGTTCACATAATTCCGCAGGTTGGTCATGTGCCAGTCGTAGGTGGGTGAGTTGGTGATCACCCCCAGGGGGTTATCGAAAAACCGGACCTGCCCCCTCAGGCACTCGATGACCACAGACTTGCCCGAAGGTTCGGTGACAACCCAGTGGGCATCCACGGGAATGCCCAGGGCTTTTTCCACCACAGGGACAACGCGCACCTTCTCCAGCCCTTTTTTGGCTTCGTCCACGGTGGCGTACTGTGAAAGGATGTACGACACCATATCCACGGCGGTGATGGTGTTTTTTGCCTTGGTCCGTTCATAGGCGGCATATTCGGCGGTGCCCGGATGGTAAAAGAGCCCCACCGTAAGCCCCTTCTCGTTCATGCCGTCGGCAAGAAGGTCCTTTTCAAGCATGTCCAGGCCAACAACACCGTACTTCCCTTTCCACTCTTTCCCGTTGTTCCCGTCCGGCGTCGTCCCCTTGAACGCATACCCCCTGGGAACAATGGCGACCCTGGAGTCCAGGTCAAAGTTCCCCCACTCCATGGTGCGGCCATAAACGCACGAGCCGTCTTGTGCCATCAACCGAATCCCGGTGCAGGCTTCAGCCGAAGCAAAACAGAAAGTTACCAGCAGCAGCGCACCAACCAGCCATCCCGTCAATCTCTTTTCAATCATCAGTCGCTCTCCCATATTTATGGATTCATATAGCTACCAGAGCCAACCCGACGTCGGACATACCCGCTGGATCAGTCAAAAAAAGCGTCGTCACCAGCCTGCTTGTAAAAATCCTCCTTTAACTCAATGATGCTTCCGTGGGACCGCATTTCGTCGGGCAGGCCGATGGGTTCCTTGATCTCACCCCGAATGGGGGAGATGTACTTTTTCCCTTTGGTCCGCCGCTTGAAATCTGCCTTTACCGCCTTTAAAAATGCATCATCCGTCAAGACGTCCATGCCGGTCATCGCCATGACCTTTGCTGCCATCACCGCGGATTTTATACCGATGCTCGACCCGTGGCTGGCCGTGGCCATCCAGGTGTGCACCCCGATGCCCGACGGGCTGGAAGGCAAGAGCAGTCCCATGGTCGGCGTGTTCCAGCTGACATCCCCCACATCGGTGCTCCCTCCCACCATCACCTCGTTGGGCAGGGGAAGTATCGCAGACGCCATACCGGCCTGCTCCAGGCCCACCTCTTTTTGCAGCTTTTTGGCAAAACGGATCTCTTCCTTGGTGTACCGGGGTAAGCCGACAGCCTCCATGTACCCCTGCATCCGCTCGGCAAGGGGGGTGTTGGGCAGGGTATCGTACATGCCGTAGTAATCCACGGCCATGCCCCGTGTCTGGGTCATTCGCGCAGCCCCGTCGACCATCTCCTTGATCCAGGCAACGCCGTCGTTCACCACATCCCTGGACTCCCCGCGAAAGGTCATCACCACCGAGGCTTTGTCTGGGACGATGTTGGGGGCAAGACCGCCGTTTTTGACAATGTAGTGAATGCGGCAGGTGGGCAGCACATGCTCCCGCATCAGATTTACGCCGTGCAGAAACAGTTCCACGGCGTCCAGGGCGCTTCGGCCTTCCCACGGGGCCATCCCCGCGTGGGCGGTTTTTCCGTTGAACTCGACATAGACATGGGTGATGGCCGTTGTCCGTATGTTGGCCACAACGGCCTTGTCCAGGGGATGCCAGTGCAGCATGGTATCCACATCGTCAAACAGACCATCGCGGGCCATATAGACCTTGGCGCCCTCTGTCTCCTCGGCGGCTCCGCCGTACACCCTCAGGGTTCCCTTGATCCCTTTTTTCTTCATCAGGTCCTTGATGGCCAGGGCAGACCCCAGGGCTCCGGCACCGATGAGGTTGTGTCCGCAGGCGTGGCCTGCGGTGACACCGTCTTCTCTCTGCTTTTTAAAGGGGACGACTTCGTTGCCCAGGTCGGGCAAGGCATCGTATTCCAGCATGATGCCGAGGACGGGTTTCCCTGAGCCAAACTCGGCCACAAAGGCCGTGGGGACACCGCTGGTCCCCTCGCTGGTCAGCTTGAACCCGTTTTTCTTGAGCAGCGTTTTTAGGTACGCTGAGGACTCGAACTCCATCAGGGAAACTTCCGAGAGCTCCCAGAGTTTCAGCCCGACCTTTTCGATGGTATCCGAAACCTTGTCCACCGCTTCGATGGTTTCTGCCTGCGACACCCCTGCTTCACACCGAACCGTTGGCGGCATGCAAAGCATGCACAACGCCAGAATCAACACACCACACACAAAACGCATTGCGGGCAAGCCAAAGCCCCCGGAGAACAACCGCACCTCACGCAACATGGATAACCTCCCTTTTTTCAGTGATAAATGGATCAGTAGGAAACAGTCACCTTAGCGTTACGGCCCCTCGGTGTAAATCTCCCAAAAGGGGTATTTTTCACGAATTCGTCTACCCCTTTTGGGGTAGAAAGCAGCATGGCCTCCCCCCCAAAAAAGGTACCCATGAGAAGGCAAACAACAGCCCTGTTTATATTAGTTGGCGATGAACTGACCCGATTCCCGAGCGCGATTCAATGCGTCGATCCGACTGTTTGCGCCCAGCTTCTTGAATATGTTCTTCAGGTGGGTCTTGACGGTCCCTTCGGACACACAGAGTATCCCGGCGATCTCTTTGTTGCTCATGCCCTCGGCCAGGAGCGGGACGATCTCGGATTCGCGTCGCGTAAGAAATTCGACATCCCCCTGGTCAAGGGCCTGGGGCTTGGCAGGGGCCCGTGGCACCGAAGGGGCCAGTACCGGGCTCCGGGCCCCACAGGCTTCGAGGACCCGCTTGGCAAAGGGCCTGACCGGCCCATCGCCGATCAGTCGATCCAACAGGGTAACCATAGGCTCTCCAAGGTCCACGAAACTTCGGATCCAATTCCCGGGTTCGGCAAGGGTCAGGGCGGTTTCCAGGCAGTCCGCCGCAGCCACCTCGTCTCCTTGCTTCCCGCAGACAAGGGCCAGGAGAGCCGAAACCTCAATACGCACATTGATGCGGTTGATCTCGCGCAAGCGCCCGTCCAGAAGCCGGAGCCTGGAACGGGCCTGATGCAGGGCTTCCTTGGAGCCGTCCTGCAGCAGGCACTTGATGGGGGTGAGCTGAGGGACGTAAAAAAACCACAACGGCGGGCGACGGTTGAAATCCGCACGGGCGCAGAGCTGTTTTGCCTTGAGGAGGTCGTCGCTTCGGACCGCGGCCTCTACCTCAAAGGCCATGGCAACAGCCTCGGCAACGGCGTGGCCATTCTGTCGGCAGTGGGTGATGACCTGTTCGCGTACCAGCTCGGCGGTGGTCTCGTCCCCCCAGGCCAGGTAGATACAGGAGAGGACAAACCCGGCCTCGGCGACATAAGAGGCATTGGCCGTATGCAGAATCTCCAGAACCTTCAGCATGTGCCCCTCAGCCCCCTTGAGATCATTTTGCAGATACGCCGCGACCCCTTGGAAATAGTGAGCATAGGCCCTGGTATGATGAAAGGGGGCAACGCCCACAAACCGCCTGCAGGCAGCAACCGTTTGCATTACCCCGGGCAGGTCGCCGTCCATATAGAGCGCGATACAGAGATGGAAGTAGATCCTGGCCTGGATATTGGTCGGCCATTCCGGGTTGAACAGGGCCTCTTTGATCATGGCGTCCACATGCCCCCGGTCTCTCCGCATCTGGTGAAAGCAGGACGAGACGCCCACCTCATAGGCCTTCATGAAAACAGCCTGTTCAGGGAGCTGGCCGAACACCTCCGCCGAATACAGCCTGCCCCCGTCCGGTGAGCCGGAAAAAAGCGCCATGAGCCCGTTCAGGACAAGCACTTCAGCCCTCAACTCCCTTAGGCCCCTTGCCCCGGGCGAAAGCCCGTCCAACATCTTCTGGGCTTGGACAGCCCACTCCAGAGCCCCTGCATAATTCCCGTGCTCGATGGTTATGAAGGCATGCGTCGTAGCCACCAGGGGGTGCTCTGATGAAACGCCCTCGGGCAGCATGGCCAGCAACCGTTCCAATCGGATAATCTGGGAGCTGTTCAGCAAATCGTGGCGGTTGTCCATCACCAACTGAACGGCCTCCGCGGTGTCCCCGGAGGCCAAAAAGTGATGAAGGGCCTCTTCAATATAGCTATTTTCTGCAAACCAGGCCCCGGCGGTACGATGCAGATCCGCTATCTCCTGGGAGGTTTTCACCTTTTTTAGCATGCCGTTGAGCAGGTCCCGAAAAAGGTGGTGAAAGCGGAACCAATACCCGTCGCTGTCCAGGCCTAAAGTAAACAGGTTGCTTTCCACCAGCCTGTCAATAAAAGCCTCCGCGCTGTCCTTTCGATGGGAAAAAGATCGCCTCTGGTGCATATACCGGCACAAGGGCGCGCAAAAACGGTACGACGGCGGTATTTACAGATCGGAATATGAGACCGTGTCCGAATCGAGGCGGGATACCACTTCGGCCAGGAGGTAGTCGGCGATGTGGTAAGAGATGCCGCTCAGCTCCATCGCCTTTTTTCTGGGGTCCTGCCCCCCTTGCAGGTAGAGCCCGGCCAGACGCAGTCCGGCAGCCCACCCTTCGGTTTTGCTCTCCAGAACGGAGGCTGTGGCGTCATCGACGTTTACGGGTAGCAGCTTGTCCATGAAGGCTGTGGCTTCGGCAAGGGTCAGCCTCAAATCCGAGGCCCGTACCTCGGTCACAAGGCCGCGGCCCCGAAAGGGTGCTACTTGGAGCGGGGGATCTGTCCGAGACAAAAGAACGAGGTGCAGAAACCTGGCAGGATGCTTGAGCAGATCAGATACCAGCCCATAAATGGAGGGGTCGGTCATGCGATGAAAATCGTCCAGCACAAGGACAAAGGGTTCGGGCAACCCGTAGAGGTCGTTGAGCAGGTACCGGGACAGGACGGGCTCCGGCGGGAGCTGCCCGGCCTCCAGCAGGGCTTCGGTACCAAGGGCAATGCCCGGAAAGGCTTTCTGAACGGCGGCAAGAAAATAGGCCAGGAACTGTCGCAGATCATCGTCTTCCCTGTCCAGGGAGACCCAGCCGAACGGGCAACCGCAGGCATTGGCCCAACAGCTGGCCAGGGTCGTTTTTCCGTATCCTGCCGGTGCGGTAATCAACGCCAGCGGCCGTCTCCCCCCTTCGTCCAGGAGGGTCAGTAATCGATTCCTCGGCACAATGTCGGGCGCCACGGGAGGTATCTGGAGTTTGGTATGAAGCAGAGCGTGTTTCATTGATATCGTCAGCTATGGGTTGGTAGCGACAATGCAGGCCCCCTCACACCATTCAAGGTTACCCTCCCCTTTGTCGCATGCATTAATCAACCGGCGTATACCGGGTACTATATGGACGCCATATGTTTTTCGCAGAGCAAACACAGGCGATACGTTGTACAGGCAACGGGGCCGAAGACAATGGCAAGGCCGTACACCGGATTACCGTGGTGCGGCCCGACGGGCTGAATCGGTAGTGTTCACACCGGGCACCCGGTGGTTTCAGACAGCATGAGCACGCCTTCCTGCTGATCGAGTTTTCTATCTTTCTCTGAAGGGGATATTATCGTTACAATGCGTTATTACTCGAAAACGGGAGGCGGCAACAGGAGGCCTGCAACCTGTTGCTTTCATGCACGGGCCGTGCGTTCAGCAAAGCGTGTTGCGCTGCAAGGGAACTGGCATGTTATTGATACTACGGCATTAACGTATTGACCATTTCACACGTGAAGGGATTAGGTCAAGTAGATGTTGGCGACATTGCTGTTTCACAAGCAATTCCTACCTCCACAGAGAATATTGAACATTTTGGGGACAGGGGACAGGCTCTTTATGCAAAAACAACACGGTTTTCTCCTTTGCGATGTTTCCCCGCCCCCCAAAAATAACCCACCGGGCAACTACCATGTTATTTTACAACTCGAATCCCCCACCCATCAGTCAAATGAGCGCCCAGCTCCTCAAAACCGCCCGACGTCACTCACCTCCGGACGCACCCCGCCCTTGCGCTCTCAGCCCACCGCTGAGTTCGTTGGCTCAAGGACCTCAAAAACGAGGCAGCCACATATCAGGCATCGACGAGGCGCTTTAGGGAATACATCCCTTGAACTCCCTTGACGCGCCTCGGTATTTTATCCCGCGTAGTACGAAATCGATCCCTGAACCTTTCATAGCCCGCTTCAACGAACGCGCGGGACCCGATAATGCCTGAATCCGTAAAATAGCGGGTCCTGTACCGAAACCGTTGCGCTCGGGTCAGCTCAAACCCCTGGGCGGCTTCCTCATCCAAAACCCATCGCGAAATACTCGCCTTGCCCCTCTTTTCAACAGCCCCCACGTGATACAGGTACTCCCGGTATGTCTTGAGCTGCGAAGCAGGATGAGAAACGCCGAATGCCGATGTCCCCAGGTCAGATGAGAGAAACCCGTTCCCGTTTCCCGTCTGGACGTGGTAACCAATGGAGCACCAGCGATACTCTTCCGGCCGCTTCACGATTCCTGCCCGAACCGCATTGAGGTCGACATACGCCAGGCAATGGATCAATGTGGTTCCCTGCTCGACGATCACACTCTTGAAACGCTCTCCCCACAGGGTTCCCTTTCGTTCTTTCCGCTTGTTGTAAAAACAGGAGAACCGTTGCTTGATGTCCTTGACGTACGCCGACAGGCTGCAAAAACGCTCCCGGTACTCCGCCAGTCTCCCTTCGGGGAAAACCGTCTTCTCCCCATAGAGAAGGTGAAAGCGCCTTCGAACCTCATCATCGGAAACCATGTCCTCCGGGGCTACCTCGATGAGCAAATGGAAGTGATTTCCCATAATCGCAAACCCAAAAACCTCGACACAATAAATCGCTGAGAACCTCTGGATGATGCGCAGTAACTCGTCTTTTTCAACCGCCCCGAAGGGAAGGCCGTCCAAGGCGGTTCTGCTGATCACATGGTAAGCGGCTTTTTGTCCGGCATCCGTTATGACCATACGGGGAACTCGCGGCATAACACCCTCCTCTCTGGTCGTGCAGAATCATTGATGTGGATGGTTTGTGTGACGGATGGGGGGAAGAAAAACTAAAATACACCAAAATTTGAGGATGATACTACGTTACAGGCTACTATCTCACAGGACGGTGTGATGGGTCCAGCATAAAGAACCTGTCCCCAAAGTTGGTTTTGAGCTTGACATCATGCGGCTCGGGCTGTAGTGTGCGCTTCGTTGTTGCGGGATGGAGCAGTCTGGTAGCTCGTCGGGCTCATAACCCGAAGGTCAGTGGTTCAAATCCGCTTCCCGCTACCACTTAAAAAATACAAAGGCCCGGAAGAGTCATCTTCCGGGCCTTTTTTTGTTGGTAATGGAGAATCACAGAGACGCAAGGCCCCGTCGTCAGCGCCCCACAAAGGCAAGAAACATCTCCACGCCGGCAATGTCCAGCACCACGCCCTCTTTGGAGATAGAAAGAACCTTTGCCCCGTCCACGGAAGCGCCCTCTCGGATAATCTGGCTGTTGATAACCGCGATACGCCGGGAAGGTGTCTGTGACCACCGCACCCCCTGGAGACGATAGGTCCCGGAATCGGCGGCCGGAAGCTGTCGCAACTCGTCCGGGGACAATGCTGGCGCATCAGTCAACGCTGCAACAGGTTGGCCCTGCCCCTGGGACGGTTGAATTGATTCGAAAACAGGTTCCGGCTCCACAGCGGGTCCGACTGGTGAATCCGGCTCTGATAAAGACGCCGTCGCACCAGGCGATGAAGCCACCAAAGAAGCCGAACGCGATTGCGGCCCGGTACCGGAAGAGTTCTGGGTGGCCGGAGAACTCGGGGCCACCACGCGAAAAACCGAGGTCACACCAAGGGGCGCCTCATCGGCCACCACAGCCTGCCCCCGGCCATAGGCCAGATAAAACCCTGCTCCGGCCAGCCCCACGCCTGCGGCAAAAACGACCACAAAGGGAAGCAGGCGGGCAAAGCCTGTCTTTTGCCGTGGCTCCGCCCTTGTAAACCCAACGCTTTCAGCGTATTTTTCCTCTTCTTCCATTCGCTTCAAGGCTTCCAAAACCGAACTCATGGGATCTCTCCTTTTTGTCGGTCATGGGCGGCTACGCGCTCCGGGGTATCGGGCAATCCACTTTTCAGCGCTGCGGCAAGGGCCACGCGGGTAAGGTCTCCCACCATGCCGTCAGAGAGAATGCCGTAGGCCTCCTGCAGGGCATGCACCGCCCGAAGGGTCTCGACGTCAAAACGCCCGTCCACGCTCACCCCGTGAAACCCGGCCCGTGAGAGTGCCGCTTCAAGGGCGATGACCTCCTGAAGGCCCGAGCGCTCCGTCACCACCTCGGAGAACCCCAGGGGATTGGTGCAGGCGATAAGGGCCCGACCAGACCAGAGCCTGTCGGCATCGTCTTTAGACAGCTCCACGATCCCTTTGGGGGATTGAAACCGCAACAGCCCACCGGCCTCCTCCCCTTCAAACACCAGCACCAGAGGCCCCTGGCCGCCAGAACCGAAAAGCATCAGGACCGGCAGGCCGAAGGCCATGGCCCGATCCAGATCCCCGTCCATGGGCATCACCTCCATGCCCAGGGGCGCGGCCACGGCAGAGAGAAGAAGGTAGGGATCCCCGATGGCCGGAAGCTCGGAGGAGGAAAGCGTGTGCCCCCACGCACCCATGATCCGGCGAACGCCCCATGGGACGGACTCTGCCACACCCGCCTCGTCAAACAGGTCAAACAGGCCGTAGGTGGCCGGAGGGGCTGTACTGCCCTGGCCATCCGTAACCGCAACCGGAGCCGTCTGTGTCGCCTCCGGATGCCACAGGGAGGTGCCGAAGACCAGAAACCCGGCCATGAACACAATGGCAACGCCCAGCACCGCCACGCCCCACGCCGGCAAGGGCCGCCCCAAAAGGGTGCGATCCATGTAGGGCCGGTCCGCAAGCTCCGCCACGGCCTTCTTTACTGCGCCAGCGTCCACCCGGTCCTTGCCCGCCACGTACCCGCAAAGCAGGGCCCGGTCACAACAGATGTTGATGACGCGCGGCGTGCCCCCGGAATAGCGGTACACCTGTGCCCTGGCCCGGGGGGTGAAGAGATCGCCCCGGGCCCCCAGGGAGGCCCGTTTCAAACGGTGGACAATGTAGTCATGGGTCTCTTCGGAGGAGAGGGGTTGCAGGCGGCAGGCCAGGGAGATCCGCTGGGCCAGTTGGCGGAGTTCATGGCGTTCCAGCATCTCTCCGAGCTCGGGCTGGCCGCAGAGGACGGTCTGGAGCAGTTTGGCGCGGGTGGTCTCCAGGTTGGAGAGAAGGCGAAGCTCCTCCAGGACTTCGATGGAAAGGTTCTGGGCCTCGTCGATGACAAGCAGGGCCTTTTTCCCCATCTCCCGGTTTTCAATGAGGAACCGCTGAAGGGCCGCCGTCAGGTCCGACCGGCTGGAAGATCCGGCGTCGATGCCGAAATCGCGGTTGATGGACTGGAGCAGCTCCACGGCATTCAAGGTGGGGTTGAAGATGCAGGCAACGGACACCGTCTCATCCAGCCCCCCAAGGAAGGTGCGCAACAGGGTTGTCTTGCCCGTGCCCACCTCGCCGGTCACCTCCACAAAGCCTTCGCCGGTTTCAAGGGCATAGGTCAGGTGGCCCAGGGCCTCCTGATGGCACCGGGAAGGAAACAGGTACGATGGCGTCGGCACCAGCTGAAAGGGCCGCTCCTTGAGATGAAAGTGTCGTCGATACATGTCTTGCCCTGGGTATGCTTGAAAACAAGCATGTTACTCGTACAGTTTTCGGAAGTCCCGGTTGGTACGGATATACTTACGCCTGAGCTTCGGTTTTTCGATTTTTCCCGTGGGGTTTCGGGGCACCTCGCCAAAAAAGATCTTTCGCGGCCGCTTGTAGCGGGGAAGGTTCTCGCAGAAGGCCTCCAGGGCGTCCCGCGTCATGGAGCGCCCCTCCTTGATCATCACCACGGCGGCCACCACCTCGCCCAGGCGCTGGTCCGGGTAACCGATGATGCCCACGTCCTGCACATCCGGGTGGGTGATGATGTGGTTCTCGATCTCCACGGGGAAGATGTTCTCCCCGCCGGAGATGATAAGGTCTTTTTTCCGGTCCACGAGCCAGATAAAACCGTCTTTGTCCTTCCGGGCCATGTCCCCGGTGCGGAGCCAGCCGTCCACGATGCACTTGGCCGTCTCTTCCGGGTTTTTGTAGTACTCGGTCATGACCCCGGGCCCCTTGATGATCAGCTCGCCGGTCTCCCCACCGGGAAGCTCGTTCAAGGCACCGTCCACCACCTTGGCCGCCCACTGGTGCCCGGGCAGCCCGATGGCCCCCACCTTGTGCTCGTTTTCAAGCCCCAAGTGAACACAGCCGGGGCCTGAGCACTCGGTGAGGCCGTAGTTGGTATCGTAGTCGTGGTGGGGAAAGAGTTTCTTCCACTCGTCAATAAGGGATGGCGGCACGGGCTGGGCACCGATGTGCATAAGGCGCCAGGCGTCCAGGTTGTACTCGGTGAGCACCACGTCGCCGTTTTCGATGGCGATGAGAATGTCGTGGGCCCAGGGCACCAAAAGCCAGACAATGGAGACCTGCTCTTCGGATGCCACCCGCAGGATATACTCGGGCTTGACCCCTTTGAGGATAACGGTACGCGCCCCCACCTTGAAGTTTCCGAACCAGTGCATTTTGGCGCCGGTGTGATACAGGGGAGGGATGCAGAGAAAGTTGTCGAGGTGGGTCTGCCCGTGGTGGGCGTTTTCCACCTCGCAGGCAAAGGCCAGGTTGCCGTGGGTGAGACGCACGGCCTTGGGGGTTCCGGTGGTACCGGAGGTAAAGTAGAGGGCCGCGGTGTCGGCCTTGGACAGGGAAACGGGAACAAAGGCTGTCTCATCCGTATCCATAAGGCTCCCGAGGTGCATGGCCCAGTCCGGGCAGCAGCGCTTGGGACCGTCGAAGATCCAGTGTTTCACGCTGGAAGAGAGCTCTCCCCTCACCTCTTCCAGGCGACCGATGAACTCTTCGCCAAAAACAAACACCTCGGCTTCGGCCACGTTGGTGCACAGGGCAATCTTCTCGGCGTCAAAACGAAAGTTCAGGGGAACCACCCAGGCCCCGGTTCGAAGGATGCCGAAATAGATGGGAAGCCACTCCAGGGAGTTGCTCATGAGCTGAACCACGCGCCCCCCTTTGCTCACCCCGAGCCCCTGGAGGACCGCAGCCAGCTCCGTGGCGTAGGTGTCGAACCCGGCCCAGGTGATTTCCCGCCGGAGGTTCTTGGCGGGCTCGCGTTCGATAAGTGAGATTTCGCAACCGTAGAGGGAGGCGTTTTCAGCCAGTATATCCGTAATCAACATAAGGCAACCCTGTAAAAAATGCCGGCGAAAAAAAGTCGGCGCCGCACGCGACATTCCCCGTCCCGCCTTGTCGCTGCCGCCAGCCCGTATGTCCCGGATGCCCGCAGGCACCACGTGGTCGACTTTTTCCGAAGGCCGTCAAAATAAAAACCAAAAGCAACGGGACCGTGATCAAACCGGCCCAGAAAAGAGGGCCTGCCGATTGAAACTTATCACATACCACAGCCCCTGCAGAACCTCTACCCCTGATAACGGGAAGGCAAGGAGATCCGCATACGGATCCCGCCACCGAAAACAAGGCCCTGACCACCGTTCCAATATCGGGCTGCGCGTCACGGTTAGCCTTGGTCTCATCCTGTCGATTCGGCCCATACAAGCTGCCGGTGGCCAAACGTTCGCCCGATTTATGCGTTGGATGCAGCTATTCAGTTGCCTTTGAATGGGGAAAGACGACTCCAAGGAAGGCTTACTTGATCTGTAGGGTTACCGTTGGGTTTGACAAACGAACCTCACCCCTTGAGCCCCCGAAAGCGACGACGTTCCCTTACAAAGGGAGAGTCCACCTCGGCTTCGGCCCAGCGCACCATGTTGCGGATCATCCCCTGGAACACCAGCTCATGGAAAGGTTTGACAGCAATCCAGTAAAGACGCCCCAGAAAGCCCGAAGGGTAGAAAATCGCGGTCTGGTGGATCCACACCCGGTCGCCTTCGGTCTTCACCTCAAACTCCAGCCACGCCTTCCCGGGCAGCTTCATCTCCGAAATCAGCCGCAGGAGCTGGCCCTCTTCAAACCGCTCCACCCGCCAGAAATCAAGGTGATCTCCGCTTCTGAGCTCCCGCCGGTGGGGCCGCCCGCGCCTCACCCCGACCCCGCCCATCCAATAGTCCACGGCACCGCGGACCCGCCAGAGAAAATTAAAGGCGTACCAGCCGTTTCGCCCCCCGATGCGGGCAATGGAGGAGAAGGCCCGGCCCGGGGTGGTGCTCACCCGGCGACTCCGCTGGTCAATGTACCGGGCCCCCATCCAGGAGGTCTCCGGCCCCGGCGGCTTGACTCCCGCCGAAGAGACGGCGTCGGTCCACCGACTCTCGGCAAAGGCCCGCTCCTCGTTCATCAGGGCCCGCCGGATCGCCTCCCGGGCGCTCATGGGCACCACGCTGAACAGCTCCCGGGCAGACGGGTCATGCACCACGGTCTGATTTTTCACCCCCTCGATGAGCTTTTTCCCCACCCGGGCGTAAACAGGGGTCACCAGCCCCAGCCAGAGGCTGCTCACCCCCGGAGTGAGGATGGGCACGGGGATCATGAGCCGGGAGAGCCCCCGTTCCGTTGCGTAGGCCTCCATGAGGTCCTGATAGGAGAGAGGCTCGGAGCCCCCCACCTCCACGACGCGGCTCTCGGACAGAGGCAGGGTCACGGATTCCGTAAGGTACCGGATCAGGTCTTCGATGCCGATGGGCTGAGCCATCACCTTGACCCAGCGCGGCAGGAGCATCACGGGAAGCCGCTCCGTGAGCGCCCGCACCAGTTCAAAGGAGAGGCTTCCAGACCCAATGACGATGGAAGCCCGAAATTCAAGCGTGGGCACCGAAGAGCGCCTGAAAATCCTGCCCACCTCCTGGCGACTTCGAAGGTGGGCCGACAGGTTCGGCCCTTCCCCCAGTCCCCCCAGGTAAATAAGCTTCCGGACACCGGCACGCTGGGCAGCCCCCACAAAATTCGTGGCCGCCTTCCGGTCCATCTCCTCAAAGGCCCCTGTGGCACCCATGGAATGAATCAGGTACAGGGCCGTGTGAACACCCTCCATTGCCTGGTCCAGGGAGGCCACATCAAAGACATCCCCCTTGGCCACCTCGGTGCCTTCCGCCGTTCGGTGCTTCAGAAAAGCCGCGCGCCTCGCCAGGCACCGCACCCGAAACCCCTCCCCTTCGAGGACGCGAAGCAGACGTCCCCCCACATACCCCGTGGCTCCGGTCAGCAAAATCAACGGACGTTCATCCATAATTCACTCCCTGGGTTCAATGGTCTCTCATCGCCCACACCAGCCCTTACCCCTTACCCCCTTACCCCTTACCCCTTACCCCCTTACCCTTTAGCCCTCAACCTTGAGCCCTTAGCCCCCATTATACACCACCTCACCCCATCAGAAAGTCGTTTTGTCCCAAAGGGTTGACTCCCTGTGGACAAAACCGAAAAACCCGTGATAGGCTGAGACCGTTTTCATCGGGTCCATCAGTTTCCCCGGCCCGTGCATCGCAGGAACACACGCATCACTCATCGTTTTTTCCGAAACGCATTTTACCGAAAAACGCGCCCGGTTTGAGAATTTTCCCGCCAGGCACCCATGTCGTCGTCAACGGAACGTCGTTCGGTTTCTCTTACGGAATATCCCATGCCAAGGAGGCTCGATGTTTGACACCCTGTTCTCGCCCATCGCAATCAACTCGCTCACCGTTAAAAACCGCATCGCCTACCCGTCCCTCGGCCTTCTCTACAGCTGGGACCGCAAGTTAAACGACCGGTACGTAAACTACTTTACCGAAATCGCCCGGGGCGGTGCAGGCATCGTCACCGTGGGGCCCGTGGGCGTGGACTTCATCGGATCCGGCCTGGCGGTCCTCGGCCTGGACACGGACGAAGCCATCCCGGACTTTCTCCGGGTCACCGATGCCATCCGGGCCCGTGGGGGTTCTCCCTGGACCCAGCTCTTCCATGCCGGTGCCTACACCCACCCCCTGCTCATCAACGGTGAGGCCCCCATGGCTCCCTCCGCCGTCTACTCCCCTTACTCCAAGACCACCCCCCGGGAGATGAGCCCCGACGACATCCACACGGTGCGACAGGCCTTTGCAGACGCGGCGGCACGGGCCGTAAAGGCTGGCTTTGACGGCGTGGAGATCATCGCATCAGCAGCTCCTCACCGACCCAGTTCCTCTCCCAAGACCAACAAACGCACCGATGATTACGGGGGAAGCGTTGAAAACCGGCTCCGGTTTCCCACGGAAGTGGTCGCCGCCTGCAGGCAGGCCGTGGGGGAAGGGTTTCCTCTGTCCGTTCGCATGGCAGGCAACGACTTCGTCCCAATGAGCAACACCGACGAGGTGACCCCTGCCATTGCCCGGGCCTATGAAAAAAGCGGGGTAAACCTCATCAACGTCACCGGCGGCTGGCACGAGTCCAAGGTCCCCCAGCTCCCCATGGAGCTGCCCCGCACCGGCTACGCCTACCTGGCCGCCACGGTCCGCAAGGCGGTCTCTGTTCCCGTCATGGCCTCCAACCGCATCACCACCCCCATGGACGCCGAGCGACTCTTGAACGACGGTTACTGCGACATGGTGAACTTGGGACGGGTCCTCATCGCCGACCCCTTCTGGCCCGCCAAGGCCCTTCAAGGACGCGTCGACGAAATCCGCCCCTGTGTGGCCTGCTCCCAGGGCTGCACCGACGAGATCTTCAGCGGCATGCCCGTCACCTGCATCGGCAACCCCCGGGCCGGATACGAAGCCGAGCGCATTGTCCGGCCCACCACCGCCCCAAAAAAGGTGATGGTGGCAGGGGCAGGCCCTGCAGGACTGGAAGCCGCGGTCACCGCCGCACAAATGGGCCACCACGTGCATCTCTTTGAGGCTGGGGACACCATCGGCGGGCAGATCAGCCTGGCCGCCACCCCGCCCCACAAGGAAGAGCTCCTGGAATACATCCGCTACTACCGTGCCATGCTGGCCCGACACAAGGTCGCCGTCACCCTCTCCTGCCCGGTCACCCCGGAGCTGATCAGGCAGGAGAACCCCGACCATGTCTTCGTGGCCGAAGGGGCTGAGCCCACCCGTCCCCCCATCCCCGGAGCCCAAAACGAAAAAGTCCTCTCATCATGGGATGTCCTGAAAAAGGACCGCCCCCTCGGCAAAACCGTCGCCATCGTCGGCGGCGGTGCCGTGGGCCTTGAAACCGCTCTGCACATTGCCGTCAAAGGCACCCTCTCCCCGGAGATGTTCCACTTCCTCGCGGCCCACGACGCGGCCCCACCGGATCGGCTCAAAAAAGGGCTTTTCACCGGCAACCACCGGGTCACGGTCTTTGAAATGGCCCCCCGGGCCGGAGGGGACATGGGCCGATCCACCCGGTGGATCATGATGGACAACCTCAAACGCTACGGGGTTCGCCTCATCACCAGTGCCACCGTGACCAGGCTGTCAAGCGATCAAATCTGCTGGGACGACGGCAAAGCCGAGCAGACTGAAAATTTCGACACCGTCATCCTGGCCACGGGCTCCCGGTCCGTGACCGCCCTTTCGTCCGCCCTGCCCGGCCTCGGCGTCCCCTTCACCGTCATTGGAGACGGCCTGGCACCCGGAAAATTCAACCACGCCATCCACGGCGGGTTCCTTGCCGCCCTTCAGCTGGATGCCGGGAACTGAGCTTTCGGTGGGTCGTTTTTAAAAACGACCCACCGTCCCCACCTGTCTGGCCCGACAAAAAACTACGTCTACAACATATCTCTCCACCCCACCGCATAACCGTACCCAGTCACCACACACCCATTTAGTATCGAATTTTAGAGCTTTCCCACATTAAAACACCGCCACCACAAGTCAGATTGACTTGGCAGGTCATTATGTAGTATGCAACATAAACAACTCAACCACCCCGTATCGCGGTTCAGCAAAGGGTAAAAAGTTCCACAGGGACTCGAATCATATAAGGAGAGAGTACAATGCAAAGCGACTACTATCTGGTGGAAAAAGAGGGGCCCATCGCCACGGTGTGGCTCAACCGGCCGGACAAGAAAAACGCCATGAACCCGCCTGCCTGGGTTGACAGCGTGGGGGTGTTCAAAGAGCTGGACGAAGACCCGGAGGTCCGGGTCATTATCGTGGCGGGCAAGGGAAAAGACTTCTGTGCGGGCATCGACCTCTTTGAGATCATCGGCATGCTCCCCGAGCTCCTCGACCCCGAGCAGAAAGGGGGCGTGAAATGGCCCCTGCTCAGCAAACTCAAGCTTATGCAGGACGGCCTCACCGTCATCGAGCGGATCCGCAAGCCCGTCATCGCCGCGGTGCAGGGCAAGTGCATCGGCGGCGGCCTGGACCTCATCTGCGCCTGCGACATCCGCCTGGCTTCTGCCGACGCCACCTTCTCCCTGAGGGAAGCTGCCGTGGGCATGGTGGCGGACATGGGCGTCCTCCAGCGCCTGCCCCTCATCGTGGGACAGGGTGTTGCCCGGGAGATGGCCTTCACCGCCAAGTTCATCGATGCCTCAAGGGCCCGCGACGTGAGCCTCGTCAATGAGGTCTTCGAAGACGTCGACGCCCTGTACGCCGGTGCCCGCGCCCTGGCCGAGGAGATCCTGGGAGCCGCCCCCATCGCGGTGCAGGCATCCAAGGACGTCCTCAACAACGCCATTGCCTCCCAGATCGACGAGGGCCTGAACTACGTGGCCGCCATCAGCGGCAACATCGTCCCCTCCAACGACCTCATGGAAGCGGTGACCGCCATGGGCGAAAAACGTGCCCCCAAATTCACCGGCACCTGATCCGTTTCAACACACCGGCACCCCAAGCCCCCTGTTGCGAGTTATGTGGACTGCAACAGGGGGTTTTTTATGGAAAACAACGGAATGCTTGCGAAGCGATGTCAGTCCTGCTCCGGGACCGTCAGAGTCGCCACCACGGGAAGATGATCGGAGATATGGAGGGTATCTTCGGACCGGACCCGGGCCGATGTCACGGCAAGCTCTCTTGAGCACACCAGGTAATCCAGGGTCCGGTCGGGTGTGGAGACGCCGGGGTCGTTGGGAAAGTGGGTGTAGTGGGGAGACGCCCCTCCGGGGTCGGTGTCGTCAAGGCCGGGAACCACCGTGTACCGGCTGAACAGGGGCGTCATCTCCCCTTCCGGGTTGAACAGGGCCCGCTGCTCCTCGTCAAGGGTCTCGTACTGGCCCGGGGGAAGCAGGTTGAAGTCCCCCCCTGAGATGACGGAGGCACCCTGCCGCTCGAACACACGGATCACATGCTCCAGGGCACCAAGCTGGCGGGCAAGGAGGTCCGGCGTTACCGGAAAGGCCTCCAGGTGAAGATTGATCAGGGCCAGGCGCCCCCCGCCCGCAACGGGAAGTTCGGCGGTCAGCAGGCACCGCTGGAGGTTGAGGCGTTCGGTGAAAAAATTGCCCCCAGCCCCGGGCAAGGCGATGCGGACGGGGACCTCCAGGCGGTAGCGAGAAAAAATCACCAGCTTCATGCCCACAGCCCCCATGATCTTCGGGTGGGGTACAAAGCGGGCTTTCCAGTAAAAGGCCTCGGCTTTGAAAGGGTAACGGGTCTTTAACAGGCTCTCCAGCCTCGCGGCCTGGTCCTGTCCGTCGGTACGGGAAGCCCCGTGGTCCACCTCCTGGAGCAGGAGGATATCCGGGGATTCATCATCCACGACACGGGCCGCTTCGGCAAAGGTGGCGTCCATATCCTGTGGTGACGGACGTTTGTCCGGCCCGGAAAACCCGGGAAGATCATAGTAAAACACATAGTTCTTCCCGGCAAAATACTGCACGTTCCAGCTCATGACCTTAAGGCTCTGGCCGGGCGAAAGGGAAGGCCCCTCTCCGGCGGTGAGGCTGGCCGAGGCCACCGCCTCAAAACGCTCCCCGCCCCGATACACCCAGACAGCGGCCACGAGAAGCATCACGAGACTTCCGGCACACAGAATGCCAAGGCATTTCATCAGTCCGTACATCGCATCTCCCCCGTTCTCCATGGGCGTTGGGCACCCGGCCTTCCGGCATCGCCCGCAGGCCTGTGTTCTGGTTTTTCGTGCTCCCGCATATCATACCCCCCCAACGGAAAAAAAGACAGCGTCTCGTATTGACGCCTTGCGAAACAATGACGTCCCCATCGCCCCTGCGAATCGTAAAAGAGCACCCCCCGTCTCCCCCCGGCATGACATCCCCTTCCAGACGACTCAGCCCTTTCCTACCCAAACGGCCTCCCCGGAAAGCCTGCGCAAAAAAACGCTGATTACTCGACAAGTTAATTTTGACTCACTGACACCAAATGCCGCTTGACATCCTCTCTAACCGCGACTATAGACAATAGACAATTCTCGCATATGAGAAGTTGTACACGTCTTACATGCCTACTTCTTTTTTGTCTTAAAATCGCTCATTGATGGCATCACAAAAGGGCTCGCCAGCATTCCGGCCTGCCTGTGCACATGGCAGCGGTCATGAACCCCATGATTCATAAACCGCGACACCCGTCGGGGAGAATCGCACGGGGCGATACGAATCCACTGACCGCATACGTTCTCAAGCCCCGATCCATCACACCAAGGCGCTTTTCACGGGTCTTTTTTCATATAGCCGACCTCGTTGCCTGACAGGGCTCCCTTGCATGTAGCCCAGGAGGCGGAGCTATGCCCGGCCACAGCCGTCACATGGTCCAGCAGCCCCCCACTCCGTCCGAGCTCCCTACGCTTTCACTTCAGGAGGAATCCCATGGCAGTATTGACGTATCCAGGTGTTTACATGGAAGAGGTGTCCAGCGGTGTCAAGCCCATCGAAACAGCGGGCACCTCAACGGCGGCTTTTTTCGGCGTCGCCGAGCAGGGCCCCATCGGGTCCGTAAAAAAGATCTTTAACTTCACCGAATTCCAGGCCACCTACGGCGGCTTCATGAAGGGGTATTTCCTTGCCCACGCCGTCTACCAGTTCTTCAACAACGGAGGGAGCCAGTGCTATGTGGGCAGGGTGGCGGCAGGTGCCGATACAGCCGGAGTCACGGTCCAGGACCAGGGCACCACGGCCCAGGAGAGCCTCACCTTTTCCGCCGTCTCCCCGGGGGCCTGGGGAAACCGGCTCATGGTTGTCGTGGACAGCGACGCCTCCGACGATCCCCTCAATGCCTTCACCCTCGCCATCTACCGGGACAACGACATCCCGGACGGCCCGGCCGTACGGCTCGAAACCCACGAAGACCTCTCCATGAACCCGGCCTCGCCGCAATACGTGCAAACCGCGGTGAATGCCCGGTCCGGCGTGCTCCGGGTGGCCGTCAACGAGGCCAACAGCAACCAGATCCCGGGCTACAGCCAGGGCGGTGCCATTGCCGAAGGCACCCTGCTGGGGGAAAACCAGCGCCAGATCGGCATCAACATCCACAACGACGGGTACCGCACCGTGGACCTCACCGAAGCCCTGGAAGAAGCCGATCTCACCGACCTGCCCGCTGTTGCCGCGGCCATGCAGGCTGCCCTGCGGGCCCTGGTTCCCTTAAGGGACTCCACCCCGGCAGACGCCTACCAGGTAACGGTCTCCGTGGAACAGACCGACCGGATTCGCATCACCTCCGGCCACACCTCGGCGGACTCCCGGGTGGAGGTGGTCGACGGACCCGATCCCCTGACCAATGCCTCGGCTGCCCTCCGCCTCGGCACGCGCAACGGAGGCATCGAGGCGGAGGGGTCCTCGGCCATGCGCCCCAGGCCGGATACCCCCTACCTCCTGGGGGACGACACCGTGTCCGGTGCAGTCACCGCCATCCGTCCGGGCACCGACGGCACCCTCCCGCTGAACGACATCGACTACATCAAGGCCCTGAACTGGCTGGACACCGTCCTGGACGTCAGCCTCATCGCCATCCCGGGCATCGGCACACCGGCCGTGGCCGACGCGGGCATGGCCTACTGCCGGAACCGCCCGTTAAGCGACTGCTTTTACATCGCGGACATGAATATCGAGACCACCACCCTTGAAGGCGCCATGGCTTACAGGAACGCCATCAACACCCCCAACTCCTTTGGAGCCGTGTATTTCCCCTGGCTCAAAGCCCTGGACCCCACCGGGCTCAGCCCCGAACCCATCACCGTGCCCCCGTCCGGCTACGTGGCGGGCATCTACTCCCGTACAGACGCCAAACGGGGCGTCTGGAAAGCCCCGGCCGGAACCGAGGCCATGCTCAGCGGCGCCGTGGGCCTTGCCGCCGACCTCACGGATCCCCAGCAGGGCAACCTCAACAAGCACAAGAAGAGCGTCTGCGTCATCCGAAAGTTCCCGGGCTCCGGCATCGTCCTCTGGGGTGCCCGCACCCTGAGTTCCGATGCGGAGTATCGATACATCCCGGTTCGGCGCATGGCCATGATGCTCAGGGTAAGCATCTACAACGGCATCCAGTGGACCGTCTTCGAACCCAACGACGAGGAGCTCTGGTCCCAGATCCGCCTGAACATCAACTCCTTCATGATGACCCTCTTCCGCCAGGGTGCCTTCCAGGGCGCCACGCCGTCCAAGGCCTTCTTTGTCAAATGCGACGGCGAAACCACCACCCAGGCCGACATCGACCGGGGCGTGGTCAACGTACTGGTGGGCTTTGCCCCCCTCAAGCCCGCGGAGTTCGTGGTGGTCAAGCTCAGCCAGGCCGCAGGGCAACGATAGCTCAACCTCCGACACCTATTCCAACGGGAGATCCCCCATGGCACAGTTCACTGTAAACACCCACCGGTTTGACCCGTACCGCAACTTTAAATTCAAGGTAAAATGGGACGGAAAATACATCGCAGGCCTCAGCAAGTGCAGCCCCTTGAAAAAGACCACTGCGGTGACGGACTGGCGCGAGGGCGGCGACCCCAGCTCCGGCAGGAAGCTCCCCGGCAAGACATCCTACGAGAGCATCACCCTGGAGGCAGGCATCACCCACGACACCACCTTTGAGGAGTGGGCAAATCTCGTCAACAACTTCCAGGGGGACGCCTCCATGTCCCTGAAGAATTTCCGCAAGGACGTGGTCATAGACGTCTTCAACATGCAGGGCACCAAAGTGCTCTCCTACAAGGTGTATCGCTGCTGGGTCTCCGAGTACCAGGCCCTGCCCGAGCTTGACGCCGGGGCCGACGCCGTGATGATCCGCACCATCAAGCTGGAAAACGAAGGGTGGGAACGGGACACCTCCGTTGCCGAGCCTTCGGAAGCGTAACGCCCCATGGAAACCGTTGCCTGTGAGCTGCCCGGCGGCTATGTGGACGAAGACGGAAGCATCCACCGGGAGGTGATCCTGGGCCCCCTGACGGGCGACCAGGAAAAAGCCCTGGCACAACAGGACAATGCCTCGCCGGACGCCCGTGTCACAGGGATTCTCGCCGCCTGCATCCGGCGCATGGGCACCCTGGAAAAGATCACAGACGCACACACCCGCCGCCTCCTGGTGGGAGACCGGCAGTTTCTCCTCCTGAAGCTTCGGGAGATCACATTCGGCCCCCGGGTGCACGTCACCACCCGCTGCTCCCGCCCCGACTGCGGGGAACGCCTGGACATTGAGTTCACAACGGATACCGTCCCCGTAATCCGGGCCCCCCAGGCGCACCGCTACATGCCCCTGGAACTCCCGGCCGAAGCCGAAGATCCTCGCACCGTTACTTTCAGGTTGCCCAACGGCGAGGACCAGGAGCACCTCGCCCACCTGGCAGCGGAAAACGAGGTGCTGGCAGCCACCCTGCTCCTGACCCGCTGTATTCGTACCATGGGCCCCCACGGCAACGCCCCGGCCCGGGATGAGATCGACGCCCTATCCCAGCAGGCCAAAACCTGTATTGAAGAAGCCATGGACCGCTTTGCTCCCAAGGTGGTCACCACCATGGAGGCCTTCTGCCCCGAATGCCGACGGAACTTCTCCGTGGCCTTCGACCTCCAGGCCTTTGTGCTCAAAGAGATGGGCACCCGCCTCGACCTCCTCTTTCAGGAGGTGCACTACCTGGCCTACCACTACCACTGGAGCGAAAAAGAGATCCTCGGCATGACCCGCACAGACCGGCGAAGGTACATCGATATCCTGTCCGAGGCCGTGGAACGAGCCCGTCATGCAGTCTGATTCGCCCACCCGGGAAAGGCGCGCTTCTCAGGCTCCGACACCCCAGAAATCTGAGCCACCGGCCCACCGGATCCACGCCCTCCTCGGGTTGCCCGACCCCACGCTTCCCACAACCCAGGGCCGCCTTACTGCCCCCCCGGGTACCTTCAGGTACGAAGATGCCCTCCCGGGCCGTCAAGGGTCAGAGCCCGAGCCACCGGCCCCCCTGGAACACGTCGCCACGCATTTCCAGATTGCCCATTGAGACCCACGAAACCTTCGGGGCAAACCCTTCCTCCCACGGTGAAGAGAGCACCTCTCCCCGCCTTGGGGAGCGGATTGAGACGATAATCCCCTCAACCTTCCCGGAGCCATCCGCACCGGTGACGGGCATGGAGGCACCCAGGACACAAACCACTCGCCACCGGACGGCGACGCCCGAACAAAAAGAGGCCACACCGCAACCGGACGACGGAGCCTTCCATAACGAGCCCCTCCCGCACATGGACGCCACAGATGGCCTCGCCCCGTCAGCCCCAGGGCCAAGCCCATGTAATGAAGGGCCCGCCCCGCTCCACCGCACCGGGCCCGAGGCCGCCGACGCCTCCGTCACACTGAATCCCGGCCTGTCCCGTGGCCCCGGAGATGTCGCCCCCACAACAGAGGTCCCCACGGTGCCGGACAAAAAACTGGCCCCATCCACAACGCCCTGTGCGGACACACCCCCTGAGCTGCCGAGTCCCAAAAGAGACGCAGAAAAAAACCGGTTTCACGAACCAGCTTCGCTGCTTGCCTCTGCCCCCCCGGCAAAACAGCACACAGATACGGCGGGCACACCGGAAGGCCCTATCCGGCCACCGGTCCATGGGGCGTGCGGGGAACTTTCCCCTCCCCCTCACGCCCCGGTGCCCGCCACCCCCTCAGGAGAAGATGAAGCGCCCATGGATCGCCTGCGTCGGCTCTTCCCAGGCCTCACCGCCCCAGGGCCCCCGGCACCGGCGCCCCGGCAAGAGGCCTCCGTCACTCCGGCCCCAGAGACCCCGCAAGAGCCCCCCATGGAACCGCCACCCGTCACCCGCGTCATCATGGTACAGACGCCTGCGGCACCAAAGGGCCCCAACCGGGCAGCCACCTGGCAGCGAAGCCATGGGACGCGCCGGGCCCTGTTGAACATGATCCGATAACCCTGGAGGACCGTGAGTAAATCCACCGCCATAGGCATGGTCAGCGAGTCCCTGCGCAACCTGTTGCTCGGGGAGATGACCCTCACCCCGAAAGTCGGGGTCACCCTCCTTGCCCCGGACGAGCCCGGCAGCGACAGGCGCGTGAACCTCTTTCTCTACCGCGTGGAAGAGAGCCCGTCCCTTAAGAACCTGGACTGGCAACCCCGGGCCGACGACCCGGCCCGGCTTGTGCCGCCCCCGTTGTCCCTGCACCTTTTCTACCTCATGACGCCCAAGGCCCTCACCGATCCCCAGACCGGCAACGTCCATGCCCACAAAATCCTGGGGGAAGCCATGCGGGTCTTCCACGCCAACCCCGTGGTGCCCGCCCCTTACCTCAGCCAGGGCCTTGAAAGCGCCCGGGAGCAGATCACCATCCGGCAGGAGCCTGTGGACCTGGAGTCCATGGGCTCCATCTGGAGCACCTTTGCCCAACCCTACCGCCTTTCCGTGGCCTATGAGGTCTCGGTGGTACAGATCGACATGCCAGCTACCCGGGAGCGCCCCGTGGGCAAGCGCGTCCTTCGCGTGGGAGTCCCCGAAGTAAAGGCCCCCTTTCATCCCCCCGAGGTCACGGGCATCACCCCCGCGGCCGCGCCGGCAGGAACCGTGGTCACGGTCACCGGCAGGCACCTTACGGGCTGGAGGGCCTATGTCTCGGTCATGCGAAGGGCCATCGACTCCGGCACGCCTCTGGCCTCCGACGCCTTTCCGGTTACCATCCCGGCGGACCTGGCCCCCGGTTTCTACGAGATGCGCATCGACATCTCCCACCTCTGCCGGAAAACCCTCTTTTTCGAGGTGACGGCGTGATTATCCAAGGGGCCTCCCCCATATCAGGGACAGCATCATCACCCCGCCCGGAGGAAACGGGGTACGCCAGGAACGCAGACCACCTGGCAGATGAACGACAACGTGGGATTTTGACCGCGATGGGTCCTCACCCTGAGGCACGGCCATGAAGCCTTCAAAGATCCGGAAGATGCCCAGTCAAGCATGGGCCTTTACATCTCCGACACCCACGTGGACCGACTCCTCGCAGAAGAAAGCGTCCCTTCGGAGAGCGCCCCCGACCTCTCCGATCTATCGGGCCACCTGGAAAAGATGGGGCAGGAGATCGCCCGAAAGGTGTCGGCGAGCCTTGACCGGAACATCCCGCTGGCACTGCCCCTCCTTGCCGGGCTCTACGACCTCTCCCCCATCGAGATCCAGACGGTCATCATCTGCCTGGCCCCGGAGCTGGACCGAAAATACGACACCCTCTACGCCTACCTCCAGGACGACATCACCCGCAAGCGGCCCAGCATGGACCTGATCCTCTCCCTGCTCTGCCGCACCCCGGCCCAGAAATGGAGCTTAAGGGCCATCGTCTCCCGGGAGTCCCGTCTCCTGCAGCGGGGCATCCTGCAACCGGTGGAAGACCCCCACAGCCCCTCGGGCGCCAGCGACCTGGCCACCTTCCTCCGGGTCGACCGCCGCATCACCGGTTTTCTCCTGGGCCACAACGCACCGGATCCCCGCATCCACGCATTTGCCCGAGTCGAAGAGCAGGGAGACCCTATAGATCGCGTGCTGGTCCCGCCCCACGTCAAGGCCCGGGCCCTCCACCTCATGGGCAGGCAGGCGGGCACCCCATCTGTCCTCTACCTCCACGGCCCAAAGGGGGCCGAAAAGAGACACCTTGCCCGATCCGTCTGCCGGGAGCTGGGCTGCCCCATGCTCCGCGTCGATCTCTCCCTTGTGGCCCCAGCCACCCCGGAATCAGACCACCTCATGTGGCTGGCTTTTCGAGAAGGCCTCCTCACCGGGGCCCTTCTGCTTCTGGACAACATGCAGGCCCTCCTCTCCTCGGATGAGGCCCTGTCCTTTCTAAAAAAAATCGCCCAACGGATCACCGAATTCGCATCGCCTGTTTTTATGGCAGGGGAAGCCCCCTGGACCCGCGAAGCAGCCCTTGAAGGCCTCCCCTTTGCGTCCCTGGCCCTGCCCATCCCCCCCGTGCCCGTGCGGGAAACGGCCTGGCAGCGAGCCCTTGAAGAAATTACCCCTGAAAACCGAGGTCCGTGGGCCGCCCTTCTTGCCCGATGGTTCGCCCTGCCCCCCGGGCAGATCCGGGATGCCGCCCGGTTTGCCGAGATGCAGTCCCGCATGAACAGCCCGGAGGCCCCCCTGACCCTGCCCGACCTCTTTGCCGGATGCAGGCAGCAGTCCGGCGACAGGCTGGCGGCCCTCTCCGTCCATGTCAAACCAGGCTCGTCCTGGGATGACCTTGTCCTGCCCAAGGAAAAAACCGCGCTCCTCCACGAAATCTGCGCCCAGGTCAAACACAAGGAGCGTGTGTTCTCCGACTGGGGATTCGACACCAGGGTGCACAGCGGCAAAGGTCTGAGCGTCCTGTTCTCCGGCCCTCCGGGCACGGGAAAAACCATGGCCGCCCAGGTCATCGCCCGGGACCTTCAGCTCTCCCTGTACAAAATCGACCTCTCCGGCGTTGTGAGCAAATACATCGGAGAAACCGAAAAGAACCTGGCCACCATCTTCCGGGAAGCGGAAAAAAGCCACGCCATCCTCTTTTTTGACGAAGCCGATGCCATCTTCGGCAAACGCACGGAACTCAAAGACGCCCACGACAGATACGCCAACATCGAAACGAGCTACCTCCTCCAGAAAATGGAAGAGTACGAAGGGGTGGTGATCCTGGCCTCCAACTTCCGTTCCAACATGGACGAGGCCTTTACGCGCAGGCTGCGCTTTATCGTGGAGTTCCCCTTTCCCGATGCGGGCCTCAGGGAAAAAATCTGGCGAAACCATGTGCCGGAAAGCGCCCCCCTGGCCGAGTCCCTTGATTTTGAGAGCCTGGCCCGCAGGTTCGAGGTGTCCGGGGGCACCATCAAGAACATTGTCCTGAACAGCGCTTTTCTGGCAGCCGAAGCAGATGAAGCCATCGCCACACGCCACATCCTCCACGGCGTCAGGCGCGAGTTCGAAAAAATGGGCAAACTCTGGACCGATGAGGCCGAACAATGAGCGGCGGCTTTCCCAACACACCCAAAATCCTGCGCGGGGCCTTTGTGGAGTTTGGCTTAAGCATTCCTCCCCTTATCGTGCCCTTTCAGTTCAACCCCGTGGACCTGAAACGGAACCGAACCCTCACCTTCTCCGGCCCCGGAGCCGCGTCTCCCGTGACAGGAAACCCCGCAACCGGAGGGACCACCACAGCCGGTCCCTCCCTGAGGCAGTTCCACCAACAGGATACCTACTCGGACCTTTTGGAGCTTCAGCGGGACCAGAAGGTAACGGTCCAGGAAGAGACCATCCAGTTTGAGATGCGCCTGGACGCCACGGAAAAGATGAACGAGGGAGACCCCCTGGCCAGCCAGTTCGGGATCATGCCCCAGCTCTCCTCCCTGGAACTCATGCTCTACCCCAAAAAAGAGAGCTTCTTTGCCTCGGACCTGGGCTTCCGGTTCACACGGGGAGAAAATCCCCCCATGATCCTGTTTATCTGGGGACGAAAGCGGGTCCTGCCCGTCAACATCAACAGCATGAACATCACCGAGACCGAGTTCAGCACCGACCTCAACCCAATCCGGGCCACCCTCTCCGTCTCCCTCACCGTCATCGAGGGGCCCAACCCGGTCTTCACCTACACCAAGGCCATGAAAGAGGTGATGTCCGCCCTGAACCTGGCCAACATCGCCAGCATCACCGACGTGGTCATCCCGGGATAATCCATGTTTTTCAAGCATTCGAGATACAAAAATCAGGAGACAGAGGTGGTCCCGGACGCCAGGGGCCGAAAGCTCTCGTCCGTGTCCCTTCGCCTCACCCCGGTCACCACCGGCACCGTTCGCCACACCCTCACCGACGCAGACCGCCTGGACCATCTCTCCTGGACCTGCTACCGCACCCCGCAGCTCTGGTGGCACATCGCCGACGCCAACCCCGAGTTCCTCTCCCCCCTGGAACTCATGGGCGACGGCCCCTTTCGCACGGTGCGCATCCCCATGGGCTCTGGCAACGCAGCGCCCCCCCCCGGACGAAGCGACCTGCTCCGCAGGCTCACCGCCCTTCCCGGGGTTGAGGACGTGCTCATGGACGAAGCTAAAGATCCCCTGCCCACAGAAGCAGCAGACGCCCCGGAAGCTACCCTGATCATCTGCTACAACCGCCTCACCACGTGCCCGGAGGAGCTGGTCGCCGCCGTCACCGAGGCGGGCTGGATTGCGGGAACGGCCCAACCCGTGGAACGCACGGGCAAATCCATTGTCCTTGCGGACCTGTAAGGGGCCACCGCAACAGGTTCACCCATAAAGGGTCACAAAGCCGCCATGGAAAACGAGCACCTTGCCATAGAGATCCAAGGGGAAGAGGCCGACGACCTCTACCCCCACCTCGTCTCGGTGGAGGTGGATAAAAAGACCGGGCTAACCGACACCTTTGCCATGCAGCTGACCCTCTCCTGCGATCACCAGGGGACCTGGGAACTCCTGGAAGACGAAAGGCTCAGGCCCTGGAAATCAATCACCCTCCGGGCCGGGTTCGGCTCTGCCGACGACACCCTGTTAAGCGGCTATATCACCCACATGGCCCCCATCTTTGCCCCGGACCCAGCGGCCTGCGTTTTGGAGATCCGGGGCATGGACGCCTCGGTCCTCATGGACAGGGACGAAGCCCTCAAGGCCTGGCCCGATAAAAAGGACAGCGACATTGCCCGGGAAATTTTCGAAAGCCACGGATTTGGTGCAGACGTGGAGGAGACCGGGGTGGTCCATGGCGAGGCCGTCTCCACCATCATCCAGCGGGAGACCGACCTCCAGTTCCTCAGGCGTCTGGCCCTTCGTAACGGCTGTGACTGCTACATGGACGAAGGCACCGGCTGCTTTAAAAAGCCAACCCTCAACGCAGCACCCCAGCCTGTCCTTGCCGTCCACTTTGGTGACGAGACCACTGTCCGCAGCTTCTCCCTCTCGGTAAACGCCCTGGGCCCTGGCCGCGTCTCCATGGCCCAGGTAGACCGCCTGAACAAAAAGGTCCTTTCAACAACGATTGAATCCAACGACGTCCCGTCCCTGGGGCGCCTGGATGCCTCGGCCCTTGCCCCTTCCGGGATCCAGGCGGCCACCCTGCACCTGGACCGGAAGGTCACCACCGGCCAACCCGAAATGGACCTCTTCGCCCAAGCCATCCACCGCCGGGCCCACTGGTTCGTCACCGGCCACGGCGAAGTCATGGGAAACCACTACGGCCACGTGCTCAAACCACGCCAAACGGTCCCCATCAAAAGCATCGGCGAGACCTTCAGCGGCCTTTACGCCGTCACCCGCGTCACCCACACCTTCACCGACGACGGCTACACCCAGAGGTTCACGGCCACACGCAATGCCCTGGAACCCACAGGATCGGAGAGCTTTTCCGACGCCCCCTTCGGGTTGTAGCCAAGGAGGATCCGTGTCCCTTGAACAGATGATATCCGTGCTGTCGGACAAGATAGACCACCACCACTACGGCAAGTACCGGGGCCTGGTGGTGGACAATCGGGACCCCGAGGGGCTCGGACGTCTAAAAATCAGGGTTCCCAGCGTACTGGGCCCGGACACCGTCACAGGGTGGGCCACGGCCTGCGTGCCCTTTGGCGGGGACGCGAACCAGGGCCTGCTCTTTGTGCCGGAGGTGGGGGCCGGGGTCTGGGTGGAGTTTGAGGAAGGGAACCTGGAGTTTCCCATCTGGGTGGGCACCTACTGGAGCAAGCCCGGCGGGGAGAGCGAGGCTCCCAAACCCGTCGGCACCGACGGCGCCCAAGAAGGCGAGGTACAGGACCCGCCCACGGCCAAAATCATCAAGACCACCAAGGGCCATACCCTTCAGTTTGAAGACCGGGACGGCGACGAACGGGTCACCCTGGTGGAGGCCGGGCACAACCATGTCCTCACCATGGACGGCAATGGCATCGCCATCACCCACGGCACAGGAGGCCACAACATCACCCTGGCCGAGGGCGACATCAGCATCACCACTGCCTCCGGGGCAACAGTGACCCTCACCCGGTCCGGCGTGTCCGTGGACGCCGGAGCCGGAACCGTGGAAGTCAAGGGGAGCGCCGTAAGACTCGGCTCCGCATCGGCACCCGTGATCCGCATCGGAGACAGTGGCATCGGCAACCTGGGCGCCCCGGTGGTCATGGGCGTCACCGGCAACACCCAGGTGTTTGCTTGAAGTGCATCGTAGCGAGCCGGTTAAAAAGCAGGCCTCCGGCGGCGAGGTGAGCCACCTCGAAAGCATATTGCCATTGCGCTGTGCCCTTCGTTCCTCAGGGCAAAGCGCAATGGCCTTCGGCTCGGGCTACGCCCGACATAAACGTTGATGCTCTGTGCGGGCTGCCTCACAAGCTTCGACGTCACAGGATACGTTGTCGCGCCTCCGGTAACGCTGGTTGACTGGTGACAGGCCGAAACGGGCGCAGGCGGATTCCTCGGGGGAAATCATATGTGCCTTTGATGTCAATTGACCTGAATCTGTTTTTTTAAACCTGTTTGTTAAACTTTTTAAAAGTTTAGCCCCCGGCAGGGCCGCCGGAGGCTTGTTTAAACCAGGTCATTCACGTTTTTCTATGTTTTAAGGAGAGTGCCATGGGGCTCGGGCCCAACCATGAGATTGCCACAACCGAATTCATCAACGCCATGCGCGCCCGCCTGGAGCGGGAAGACGAGAGCCTGGGCAAGAACATGGACGAGCCCGCGGTCCGTGAAAACATGGGAGCCCTGGCCGAGGCGGTCTACCGCATTGTCACCGCCCACACCGACGCGGTTTCATCCTCCCAGGAGGATCCCCCGTTCTGGGAGTGGGTGGACCAGACCCACCGCTGGCTGCAGTCGCTGGCCCAGTGGCAGAAAGGGGTGGCTGAGGCCGTGGACCAATGGGCCGCAGAAACGCCTGCAAACCTTCAGCTCAAGGCCGACCTGACTGCCCTCCCCCAGCCCGGTGAGCTCCCGGCTCCCCCCACAGCCCTTAAAGGACGCCTCGCATGACCGCCCGCACCGCCTTTGGGTTTCCCTTTTCCGTCACCAAGGCCGGTGGCATCACCGCCACAGGGGGGGACGAAGCCATCCGGGGAAAGATCATCCAGGTCCTCTTTACGGCCCCCGGCGAGCGGGTTCGCCTGCCCGAATTCGGCTGCGGGCTCTTCAACCTCGTCTTCGAAGGCAACAACCCGGTGCTGGCCGCGGCCGTGGAGTTTACCATCGGCCACGCCCTCATGCGGTGGATGGGCGATGAGATCACCGTGGAGGGCGTCAACGTCTCCCACCAGGACGAAACCGTCACCATCGAGGTGGCCTACACCCAAAAGCAGGACCAGACCCGCCAGGCCGTGCGCGTTCATTTTAAATAGTAAAAAAACGAGTAACAATTCAGCCCTAAGCAGCCTCCGGCGGCCCTGCCGGGGGCCAAACTTTTAAAAAGTTTGACAAACAGGCATTACGAATGCCGTGGACCGGCCGACATCATGCAAAGGTTTTCGGGGCATTCGCGTGGGGTGTGGCATATGGCAATCGACTTTTCAGGAGAGACCCATTCCATTCTCCTGAAAGCCTGATGAAGGGCATTGGTGATTTGCTTGACTTTAAAAGGGAGAACTCCGGCGGATCGCTTTCAAAAAAAAACTTCGGGAAACGACATGGCAGAGATAAAGGTCACAGGACAACACCAGGTGGTGGATTACATGGCCCGGGACTACGACTCCCTTCTGCGGGCCATGCAGGAGCTTGTCTCGTCCAGGCTGCCCGAATGGCGGCCGGGTGAGTCCGAGGCGGATTTCGGCAACGTCCTTTTAGAGCTCTTTGCCCACATGGGGGACATCCTCAGCTACTACCAGGACCGGGTGGCCACCGAGAGTTTTCTCTCCACGGCCCGCACCCGCCGAAGCGTCATCGACCACCTGAAGCTCATCGGGTACAGCCTGGCAACGGCGTCCCCGGCCTCCTGCACCCTGGAGCTCTCCTTTCCGGCGAGCTGCCGGGCCGTCATCGCCATAGAAAAGGGCCACGCATTTACCACGGCCAGCGACAGCGGCACCCCGAGCGTCCGCTTCGAATACACCCGGGACACGCCCCTTGTCATCGACTGCGGCGCCCTGGCCGTGGACCCGTCCACCCAGCGGAAACACCTCCGACAAGACCCGGTCACCGGCACGGGCGGGGTCCCCGTGGAGGAGGGCAGGCTTGTGAAAGAGGAGCACCTGGGACTCTCCGACGGGGGACGGAACCAGCGATTCCCCCTGGGCCGCACCGGCCTGATCCTCCGTGCGACCGGGACCTCCGGCAAGCGACACCGGGACATCCTCGTCACCACCCGTCTGGGGGACGCCGTCACCGAATGGACTCTTCAGGAGAGCCTTGCCTTCAGCCGGAACAACCAGAAGGACTATGTCATCGAAATCGATGACCGGGACCGGGCCACCATTCTCTTTGGGGACGGGGCCTTCGGGGCCGTGCCCGAGAGCGGGGCCGAAATCACGGCAACCTACCGCGTTGGCGGCGGCATCATGGGCAACGTGCCCGCTGGAGGAATCCGGCATCTCCACGCTGCCCGGATCAACGTGGTCATCGTCATTCAAAATGAGGCAGCCACAGGCGGCGCGAACCGGGAGAGCATCGAGCATGCCGTTATGCACGCGCCTTCGGTCTTCCGCTCCCTGAAGCGGGCCGTCACCGAAGAGGATTACAAGGCCCTGGCCCTGAACCTCAAGGGAGTGGCCAAGGTCAAGGCCGTGGCCGACAGCTGGAACCGGGTCACCCTCCACGTGGCCCCGGAGGGCGGAGGCCGGGTAAGCGATGTGCTGGAAGAGAGCCTCCTGGCCTATTTCGAAGACAAGCGGCCCGTGACCACCCTGATTCGCATTGAAGATGTCACCTATGTCCCCGTCTGGATCTCTGCCGAGATCGGGATCCAAAGCCATTACCCCCGTGAAGAGGTCAGGGATAAAACCCTTGCCGCCGCAGGGGCGCTCCTGGCCCTGCCCCGGGTGGACTTCGGCCAGACCCTCTACCTCAGCAAGTTCTACGAGGCCATGGAGGCCGTGGAAGGGGTGGCCTTTGTGAGCATCGACGAGTTCCGCCGGGAGGATGAACCGCCCGGCACGGTGGCGCCCTCGGGCAAGCTCATCCTTGAAGACCACGAGATCCCCGTGGTACCTGACGGCAACGCCGACTACGCCCACGGCATGCGTCTCCGGGTGGACGGGAGCCGCTAATGCGCCTTGAAGACCTCCATGGCGAAGCCACCGCCGAGGGCAACGGCATCCGCCTCACCTGGACCAACCCGGATCCGTCCGGCCATGCCGGTGTCCGCATCGTGCGCCGTACCGGCACCTACCCTGTGGCCCCCGATGACGGGGAAGTGATCTTTGACGGCCCTGCCCCCGGTGCCCAACCCGAACAGGGCGGAAAACTCCGGCACGCATTTACCGACGCCCCCTTGAAGGGGGAGACTGTTCACTACTACAGCCTCTTTCCCTTTGGGGGCTCTCCGGCCCGATATGCCGAAGCCCCCGGCAACCGCTGCCACGCCATGGCCACCTCGCCCTTTGGCTCGGCCCAGATGATGTACGACCTCCTCCCGAGGATCACCCACCGCTACGATACCACCGTACCCGATGCCTCGGCAGGTGTGCCGACAGCCCTTAAAAATGCCGGGCAGCTTCGGCGCTTTCTGGAACTTCCGGGCAGCGTCCTCGACCAGCTCCACAGCCACGCCAGGGCCAGCCTGGACCTTCACAACCGGGACAGGATCGACGGCAACCTCTTGCCCCTGCTGGCCCGGTGGATCGGCTGGCAGCCCGACTACCGCCAGGAACTCGACACCCAGCGCAACGAGGTGAGGAGCGCCCCCCACCTCTACAAGACCGTGGGGCTGGTTCCCACGGTGGAAGCCACGGTGAAACGGCTCACCGGCTGGGAGAGCCGCACCAAAGAGTTTGTCCACAACATCTTTTTGTCCAACACCCCGGAACAGCTCATGCTCTGGTACACCGAGCGCGATGCCTCGGGCAGATGGCGGCAGGGGGAGGCCCCTTTTTCCGTAAACGCAGCCTTTGACGGCAGGCCCGTGTCCACCACGCATGAAGACCACGCCACCTGGGTTTTCTCCCATGTGATCAGGAAAAACCACTGCGATATCTGGGGAAAGCGCCACGACCCGGAAACAGGCTGGGGGGCGAGTCTCCCTTTAAGCAGCGGCTCCAGTTTAGACAGGGACCCTTCAACGGCGCGCCTGGGGGACACCCTGTGGCTCTTCTGGAGTTCCCTGGACACCCCTTCAGGCACATGGCGAATCTGCTTCCGCAGGCTTTGCAACGGCCGCTGGTCCGATGCCGAGGTGTTCATGGACACCCGCAGCCAGCGCAGGCACCCTGTGGCCGTGTCGGACGGCACCAGGCTCTGGCTCTTCTGGCAGGAGGAGCATCGCCAAAGGTGGCAGACCCGGTACACCCTTCACGACGGACATGCATGGAAACCGGGCCCCACCGCCGTTATGCCCGGTATGCCCGACACCCCGGCACCTCTGGCCCATCCCCCCACGGCCTGTTGCCTCCCCGGGGACACCGGCCCGCGTATAGGGCTTTTCTGGGCTGAGCGAGTGCACGGCCCGGGAGAGGCCCTAAAGCGATGGCGCGTCATGTACCGGTTCAAGGAAAGCATGGATCCCCATGACACCTCGGACTGGGGCCCTGTTCTCTGCAAGCCCTGCGCCCCGCACCGCACCGGGGAGTCCGACCCCGCCCCTTTGGTGGACGACACAGGGCGCCTCCACCTCTTTTTCAGCTCGGACCATGGGGGCGACCGCTCCGTCCGACAGGCAACATTCCATGGGGGCACCGGCAGCTGGGTGGAATCCGAAGGCCCCCCCGCCTCCCCTTATACGGAACGGTTTCCCTGCCCTCTGAACCTTTCAGGCACCCTGACGGTCCTGTACCGGGCCTGCAAGCCCCTGAACCACAGAAGTACCGTCTACAGGGCCACGGAAACCCGGGATCTGCGCTGCTGCGGCAGCGTGGCGGCCGTGGCCGGACACACGGCAAAAAACGCACGGCACGGCAGTTTCGAGGATTTTCAGACGTACACCTGCGACACCGGTACAAACGGCAGGATGGACGACACCACCTGGTACTCCCGGGAGACCCTGGGCATCTACCTCACCCCGGACCGGGAAGACCCCGAGCACATCCTGACAAACCGCAACCTCCTGGACGGGGTGATCCACCGGTTTCTCCCCATCCAGGCACGCCATGTCTTCATCATCGAACCGGCGGTGTACGCGGAACACATCTACACCTACGACGACCCCACGGCAGAAACGCCCCGTGTCATCGACGACGGCACCGAGGCCAGCCTGACCACGGTGAGCCGGGAGCACCTTCCGGGGGTCACGGATCACCATACCGACAGAATCCCCCAATGGCGCAGGCTGCGATCCTGGGGCCCTAAAGCCCCCGGTGGCGGAAGCGTCAAGACCTCGCCCCCGAAGGAAAACATCCACATCAGGACCTGGCACACCGGCCTCACAGGAGACGACGACCCATGGAACAATTAGGCGGTCAACTCAAGGGTATCTACCGCGATATTCTCAAGGACGGCCAGGGACGCGTCCTCTCGGACAGCGGCTGGTCCTCCAACACCATCGCCCGGCAGTGCCGGGTTCTCCTGGCCGGGTTCATGAAGGGCGATGCTTCGGGGGGCATCCACCATCTCGCCTTCGGCACGGGCCGGGCCTCATGGGACCAGGACGGTCCCCCGGCACCCGATCCGTCGGCAACGAACCTCATTGCCCCCTGTCCTCACCCCATGCCCCTGAACGCCCTGAACCTGATCTATCTGGACGAGGACAACAACGAGGTGGCCACACCCACCAGCCGGTTGCAGATCACCGCCATCCTGGAACCGGGGTACCCGGCCCCCGGGACTCCGGAGGGCACGTGCCCCCTGCGTGAGTTCGGCCTGTTCGGGACCTTTGACGGGACGTACTTCATGATCAACTCCATTCGGCACCCGGTCATCCACAAAGACGCATCAGCGACGCTGATTCGAAAGATCCGATTACACTTCTAACGAGGATGCGAGCATGGGCAATTTTTCACGAGACACCTTTGATCGGCTCAACCGTTACGTGGGGGTCCGCCTGCAGCAGGGGGTTCCCCTGGTGGACGCGGACTGGAACGAGCAGGAGGATATCCGCAAATACGAGCTCCAGGCCTTTCTCAAATGGTTCGCAGGCAACGGCGTTCCCCAGGGCAACGACGGCTTTGAAATCCTCTCGGCCTCGGGAAGGCAAAACGATTTTGTTATCCGGGGGGGCGACGGCACCGCAGAAGGCGCGGGCCGCTGCCTGGTGGAGGGCATGGACATCATCAACGTCTCCAACATGCGCTTTTCCCACCAGCCCCTGTTCAACGCCCCGTCCCTGGCAGATCAGTGGGGGGTCGACCCCGTCGCCCCCCTGACCACCCCCCGCAATACCCGCACCGACACGGTCTACCTGGACGTGTGGGAACGGGAAGTGGACAGCGACGAGGACGGCGCCCTGGTCAACCCCGCCATCGGCCTGGAGACCTGTGTGCGCCTGAAGCGCGAATGGGCGGTGCGCGTGGCCGAAGGGAGCATCTTTCCGCCCAACCCTGCCGCAGGCCACGCCTTCTACCCCATAGCCCGCCTCAACCGCCCGGCGGGCAGGGCCACCATCACCGGAGATCACATCGCAGACCTTCGGGCCACCGGGATTCGCCTGACAAACCTTTCCGAAGAGATCCGGGACGCCCGGGGCATCAAGGGCAACATCGGCAACCGCCTTGACGAGTCCCTCACCAAGGGAGGCCAGCTCCGGCACCATGTGGTGGGCAACGATCAGGTCCGGTCCGACGCGGCCATTGATGAGTCCAAAATCGCCTTTGCCGCAGGCGGCCACGACCACAGCGGCGAAGACAACGGCAAGCCCATCGGCACCGAAGGGCTTGCCAACGGTGCGGTCACCCGGAAAAAGCTGGGCATCGACCTGGTGAACAGCGGCAGTGTCATGGACCTGATGCCCGAGCAATCCGTCACCCAGCTGGTGGAAGCCAACGTGGACCCCCTTGTGGGCATCAAAAAACTCTACATGCAGTGCGTGGCCATCACCGATGTCACGGAGGCGGGCAAAGCCGAGGTGAGCAGCGAGTTCATCTACACCTCCCGGGAGGACCAGAATGCCTACGACGTCAACATCCGCTTCACCAACATCCGAAACGGGCCCAGCAACGAAAAGGTCGACCTCATGTGGTACGTCTACACCTTTGCGGAGGACTAACACCCCATGCCCCAAAAAAAATTGATCTGGAAAGCCTTTGAGCGTGCTGGTATCCTGGATTCCAAAGACGAAAAGATCCTTAAATTTCTCGATTTTCTCAAGCACACCCCGGCGTCCTGCTGGATCGAGGTGATCCCCGAGTTCCGCAAAGACCACGAGGCGTGCTTTGACGCCATTGTGCCGGTGCTGGTGGAGATAGACGACCCCCTGATCCAGAGCGTCCTCGTCAAACACGCGGACATGTCCCAGCCCAGGGAGCGTGCCCTGGTCCGAAAAATGGCCGATGCCGTGGACCCGGAACGCCACCCGACCCTCATCAAACAGCTCGCCCGATTCAACGACCCGGAAACCAGCAGGCGCCTGCAACGCAAAAACCTGCCTGCACCCCTGGCCTCGTTGATTTCAAAATAGTCGGTCCCAAAAGCGTACCTCCGGCAGGGCCGTCGGAGGCCTTTTTTGAGCTGAATAGTTACCACAATCACGTTTATTCTCCATTGATCGCCCTTCGTTCGGGGCGCCGCCGTCGCGTGGCCGTTGGCTCGTGCCGCCGCGGGAAAAGGCGGGCTCCCGTACCCACCCGGAAGTACAGGGTTAGGAGGGGATGGGGAGTGCGGGGGGAAGGTCCCCGGCTCCCCGGATCCTCCGAAGGGACGATGCGCTGGCGCCCCGAACGAAAGGCGATCAATGGATCAGGAGCCTTGATGTCTTCTGTGTTTTCCATCCGCGGAACCTACCGGGACACGCTGGTTGACGCAGGGCGCCGGGTACTGCTTGACGGCGGCTGGCGGTCCAACCAGATCGTGTCCGGATGCTTCACCCTCCTTGCCGCCCTCATGAAGGGGCATCAACAGGCGCGGGGAATCCTCAGCCTTGCCGTGGGCACCGGGGACAAAGGCTGGGACGGGCAACAGCCTGTCCCGTCCCCACAGGACACGCGCCTTGCCCGTGAGTGCTGCCGAAAAACCCTCAGCCCGTCGGACCTCGCCTTCCTCGATCCGGACAACTGCCCGGTGTCCGAACCCACAAGCTGCCTTGAAATCAGCGTCCGTTTCACCGCAGGGGAGGTGGGAGGCAAAAACGGACTCCGCCTCAGGGAATTTGCCCTCTTCGGCGGAGACGCCACGGACGAAAAAGACAGCGGGGTGATGATCAACCGGGCGATCCACCCCCGCATCGACCTGGCCCCCGGCACCACCCTTGTCCGCACCCTCCGCCTCGATTTTTCCGGAGAATCGTTCCAGGAAAAGGCATTGGGGACCTTCGGGGCGTCTCTGCCCCTCCAGGGCATCGACGGCATCGGCAAGACCTATGAGGCGGCCCTCACGGCCAGGGGGATCCGCACCCTTTCCGACCTTGCCCGGGTGGTCCCCGGCGAGCATACCGATGCCGTCCCCTCGGGAAAGCTCCTGGAGTTCCGCACCAAGGCGCGCATGATCCTGAACTTTCCCCCGTCTCTGTCCGCTCTCTCCGGTACGGCCAGCCGCCCCCTGGGCGACCTCATAGCCGGGCCCCCCGAGGCCCTGGGCACCCTGTTGAAGACGTCCGAAAACACCCCGGGAAAGCCCCTGGAGCTGCATCAGGCCCTGATGTCCCTTCAGGTGGCCATGACCGACGATGCGTTGAGAGCCCTCACCATCAACGACCTGACACCCCCGTCAGGGGACTGATCCTGTCCATAGGGAGATCCTTTTGGCACCCAAAACACGCCGCCGTTCCAAGGGCACACGCTCCCCGAGCCATGCCAAAGACACGCAACCACTCGTTGCAGCTCACGGCCCCACCGATACCCGTGAACAGGTAAGACGATGCCTCGGAAACAGAACCATGGAGGCCATGGCCCACCACAGCCATCCCCTTGCCTCTGAGCTGGGGGACGGGGCTCCCCTGAGCGGAGAGGTCAGGGCCCGCATGGAGTCAGCCTTCAACGCCGATTTTTCCAACGTGCGCGTCCACACCAGCGCCCGGGCCGCAGGAGTGGCAAAAGCCCACAACGCCTTTGCCCTCACCGCAGGGCAGGACATTGTCTTCGACACCGGCACCTACCTCCCCGGACATCCGGCAGGAAAGGTGCTCCTGGCCCATGAGCTGGCCCACACCCTCCAGCGGGAGTCACAGCCGGAACCCAAGAGGCACCCACTCCCCACCAGGAATGAGGCAACCGTGGAGGCCGAGGCCAACCGCCATGCCTTCGGCGCCCTGAAAACCCTCTGGCACGGTGTCCGGGATATCTCGTCCCATGTGGCTCGCCACGCAGGGCCAACCGTTCGCTCCGGCATCCGGCTCCAGCGATGCACAAGAGCTCCACCCGCCCCTCCAAACCCGCCCGCCTTTGTTCGGGCCCCACTCACCGGGAGGCGCCCAAGCCGATCAAGGACATCATCGAGTCGGGGGATTGGTTGAACAAAGCCCTGGTGGCCGGGCCCCTGGTCACCCTGTTCACCAGCACGCCCCTTGAGGTGGCGGCCACCGGTGGGTACCCCCTGGACGTGCAGGCCGAAGCCGTTGCCGCGGTGCCCGTCATTGTCCGTGCACAGATCCAAAGGGAGATCGTCCGACTCCTGACCCGGCACGGAAATGACCTCACCCACGAGGAGCGCATATACTGGGAGCGCATCTACGACCAATGCATGTAATCATTGAACCCTCCGAGCCGTGCCTTGCCTCCTGGGACCGCCGCGTCTCGCCCACCCTCACCGTCCTCGGCAAACGCATCCCGGTTTTTCATGCCTTCGGGACCTTGGGGGCCGGTGCGGCCCTCCTCCTTGCCACGGGGCTGACCCATTGCCTCGGCCTCTCCCTGAACGCCATCCTCTTTCTCATGGGCCTTGCGGTTTTCTGCTTCTGGATCCACAGCCTCGCCGTAAAAATCCTGACCCTGAAAGAGACCTTCGTCTACCTGCGCCATGTGGTGACCCTGGTGCCCGTCCTTCTCCTCTCCGGCATGGCCCTGGGCCTCTCCTATTCCCTGGCACATGCCGAGGTGGTCATGCTGGCCGTGGGCCTGCTCCAGGCCACGGGGCGCTTCGGGTGCTTCATGGCAGGGTGCTGCCACGGCAGGCCCCATGGCTGGGGCATCTGTTACGGAGATGCCCATGTTGCCGCAGGATTTCCTGCATACTTAAGGGGTGTCCGACTCTTTCCGGTCCAGGCGGTGGAGGCCTTCTGGGGCTTTTTGTGCGTGGCCACAGGCTCCGGCCTGCTGCTGGCCGGTTTCCCCCCGGGCAGCGGCCTCTCCTCCTACCTCGTGCTCTACGGCCTGGGCCGGTTTTTCCTGGAATTCTACCGAGGGGATACGGCGCGGGCTTTTCTGGGCCCCTTCTCCGAAGCCCAGTGCCTCAGCATGCTGCTCATGCTCGGCGTCCTCTTTGCGGCAGCCACCCAGGCCATCCCGTTTTTTTCCTGGCACGCCCTGGCCTGTGCCGGGCCGGCTTCTGCAGGGTGCGTCCTGGCCGTAAGCCCTTCGCACCGCCAGACAGCCCGCCTGTTTCGCCCGGCCCACGTCAAGGAGCTGGCCGCACGTCTTTCATGGTTTGGCGAGGAGGCAAAGGCCCCCTCCCCGTCCGACGGGACGAGCCAGCCCGCCATCGTGCTGACAGCCACGGGCTCCGGTATCCGGATCTCCACCGAATCCCTTGCCCACGAAGGCAACCCCATCTCTTACATCGCCTTCTCCTCCCAAGACCACGTTCTCTCACATCATGACGCCCGCAGGCTCGCCCGCCTCTGCCTGAGGTTGGTCAAACAGCCCGCCGCCCTCCTGTTCGAGGGACGGCCGGGAATCTTTCACCTGCTGGCTGGAAATCTTGCCGTCATTTCAACCATGGCCGACACCAGCAGGATCCCCCTCACCGAACCGTCTCGCCAGAACACCCGGGCAAAACACCCGTAAAGGCTAAAGCGACCGGTTTTCGTCTCTTTTCCGGGCACCCCATGGGCACGACCGCCATCGGCACACCATGAGCCGATGGGGGAACGTGCCTTTTTTTTCGCGAAAAAGCGTGCCATAGTAGGTCATCGGCGCCTTCCAGTCTCTGCCGACGGCCATGGCCATCCTTAAGTTAGCGACCTCAAACACACCGGATAGCGATGAAACGATACCTGACATCCGCAGCCTCATGCATCCTGGCCCTTGGCCTGTTCCATCTGGGGGCGAGTGTCTTTGTCCGGAGGAGCAACCTCTTTCTCCTGGAAAAAACCAGGGCCATCGCAGAAGCAGGGCTCCTTGCCCTGCCCAACCCGGTCACCCAGCCGCCCCTTGCCAGCTGGGAGGCGGCCCTGTGCGGGGCGATATTTTTCACGGTCACCTCCGGTGCCTTTGTCCTTGCCAGTGCCCTGGTGGCCCCATTCCTTTACCGACAAGGGGTTCTCTCCCGAAAAACAGCCACAGGCCTCCACGGACTCTTTCTGGTGGGCTGCCTTCTCAGCCTGGGAATCCGCTCTGAAACCTCTCCCCTTCTCCTGGGCTCCGTCGGTGCTTACCTCGTGCTCCTGCCCGCAGGACAACAAGCCACCGGGCCCCGTTTTAAGCCCCTTCTCTTCCATGCCCTGATTCCCGTCATCCTTGCCCTCTGTATCGCAGGCACCCACCTGGTCCTTCCCAGGGGGTTGTTCAGCGGCTTCCGGGACGCCTTCCTCTTCGACAACCCGGCAGGGAACGCGGTGCGTCACTTTTACTACACCTACACCCTCTTTCCCGCAGAGGCCTTTAAAGGCATGTCCCAGAAGAGCCAGGTCACCGTGAACGTCGAAGGAGAGAGCCCAAAGGCCCATTCCGCCATCAGGCGCCTGGGGCACCTGTCCCTGCCCGGAGGGCCCACGGATTACACCCTGAAACGTGGCCGGGACACCGTAACCCTTGCAGCGCCCGGGGCGACCCGAACCGTTGCGGCCCGGGACTTTTTCCGCGAGCCCGCCAAGGCCTTCCGGGCGTTTTCGGCAACAGCCGATCCCTTTGGGCCGTTGCGCAGCTTCACCTGGTTTTCCCTGTTCACGGCCTTTCCCCTCTCTTCTGTCCTTCACACCTCGGCAACCCTGGCCCTGGGCCTCTTTTTGCCGTTGCCCACGGCAGCGCGCGCAGCCACCGTGACGGTGGCATCCTGCGCGCTTCTGTTCGTGGCCCTCCTTGCCGTGGGGCTCTCCCAGCCGGACAGTACCACCCGGGCCCTTGACGCCCTGGCCCGGACAAAAACGCACAAAGCCACCGCCGGAGAGGTGATCTTTCGGGCGGCCGCCCACCCCAGCGCCCTTGTAAGGTACCGGGCCGCCCTGGCAGCACCCCGCATCCGTGATCCCCGCCTCAGGCGACACATCCTCACCACACTCTCCCGGGACCCGGACACCAACGTGGTCTGCCAGGCCCTGGGAGCCATGGGGCAGACAAAGGACAAGGGGTACCTCATCCCCCTGGAAAAGGCCGTGGGCAGCCGCCCGCAATGGTACGTTCAATGGTATGGCTACCGAGCCATGGGGAGGCTGGGATGGCACCAGAGCCCCAAATGACCAGAAGCCTTGTTGCCGCCTCCCTTGTACTCCTGCTGGAGGCGGCCGGGCAAAGCCTTGCCCCCATGGCGTCTCCCCTTGCTCTCATCCTTGTTCTCCGAATCGTCCAGGGCACGATCATGGTTCTCCTGCTCAGGGACCGGTTTGTCCGGGGCGACTTAGGGCGCCTCTCTTTCGAGGGCCTCACCCAGGCCACAAAACGGGGCGCCGTATGGTGCCTGGGGTTCGGTGCCGTTGTGGGGGCAGTCGCCCTGGTTCTCGCTGTTGCAGGCATCAACCCCCTGCACCTGGTCAGGATGCACCTGCCCCGGAATCCGTCCACCCTGGCCCTCTTCTTTGTCACGGGCTGCCTGGTGGCCCCCCTGGCCGAGGAGTTGTTCTTCCGGGGCATCGTGTACCGCCTGCTTCGACCCATGGGGGTAATCCCGGCGGTCCTCATCAGCACCCTGGTTTTTGCTGCGGCCCACGCCATGCATGGGGTGGTTCCCGTCACACAACTGGCCGGGGGGATTCTCTTTGCCGTCGCCTTTGAAAAAGAGGGTCACCTGGCCGTGCCCGTCATCATCCATGGGGCGGGAAACACAGCGCTCTTTACTCTTTCTCTTATATAAGGCATCATGGACGAAATTTGTCGGGCCCTAAAAAAAGGGGCCTATACGCAGATTACGGTCAGTTCAAAGAGCGGGCCGGAGAACCACAATAATCAGGGTTCCGGGTTGCAGGAGACCACCTGTCAGACTAAAAAAACGCAACCCAAACCCACATACCGACACATATCACCGTTGAGACGACATGCAGCAATTCGCCGTTACCCGGCCCCCTTTCCCCCGTCACGGTGACACAACGGCCTTAACGTCGTGCAACCTCGCCTTTTAAAGGCGTCACAACGATCACAGGTGATCCAAGTACTGAGCCATGCCACTTTTTGAATACAGCGCCCTCACAGACAAGGGAAAAACAACAACGGGCATCATGGACTGCGACAAGCCAGGCTGCCACCAACTCCAGCCAGGCGTCTCTATCCGGTGAAGGTCACCGAAGTGTCCGACCGCAGCATCGCCTCGGGCCGGTTCAACCTGAACCGCATCGGCGCCCTCTTCAGCCGGGTGCGCCCCAGGGACCTCACCCTGGCCACGCGCCAGCTTGCCACCCTCATCAACGCCGGGTTTACCCTGGTCTCTGCCATCGACACCCTTATCCACCTGGTGGAAACACCCCGCCTCAAGCAGGTCTTCTCCCGCATCAAGGACAGCATCGAGGAAGGGAGCAGCTTTGCCGAGGCCCTCTCCTCCTATCCGGGCATTTTTCAGCCCCGTCTTTATCAACATGGTCATGGCCGGAGAGGCGTCGGGCACCCTGGACGTTGTCCTGGAACGCCTGGCCGAGATCGGCGAACGCCAGCTCTCCCTGACAAACCGCATCCGGGCCGCCCTCACCTACCCCTTTCTCATGACCTGTATCGGGGTGCTTATCCTCTATTTTCTCATGACGATTATCGTGCCCAGGATGGCGGGGATCTTCAACGACATGGGCCAGGCCCTGCCCCTGCCCACACGCATTCTCCTGCGCAGCGGGGAGATCCTCGGTACGTTCTGGTGGGTTTTTCCCCTGCTGTTGATCCTTACGGTCGCCGCCTTCAGACGATTCAAGCAAAAGGAAAAGGGAGCCATGCTCATCGACAGATGCCTGCTTCGCCTCCCCGTTGCCGGTGACCTTGTGCGAAAGGTGGCTGTCACCCGTTTCTCGCGCACCTTAGGCTCCCTGCTCACCAACGGTGTCTCCATGCTCACGGCCATGGACGTGGCACGGAACGTGGCGGGCAACCTGGTCCTTGCCGAAGCAGCGGCCGGTGCGGCCGGGGAAGTTGAAAAGGGAGGAGATCTGGGAGACGCCATGGGCCAGTCCGGGGTCTTTCCGCTGCTGGCCGTGCAGATGGTCAAGGTGGGGGAAAAAAGCGGCAAGCTGGAAGAGATGCTGGGGCGGGTAGCCGATGTCTACGAAGGAGAAGTGGAGTCGTCCCTGGAGAGCCTCACCTCCATGATCGAGCCGGTGATTATCCTGGTGATGGGTGCCACCGTAGGATTCATTGTCCTCTCCATCTGCCTGCCCATTTTTTCCATGAACCAGCTCATCGGATAGGGCGGACACAGCCAAACCAAGCCACAGACTCAAACGGTAAGACATTGAAACAATTGCGCCAGATCAAATCCACCGTCAAATCCCGGGGCGGCATCATCACATCCGTGTCGGCCCTTGTTATCCTTCTCTTCGTGTCCGCCGTGCCTTTTGCCATCAAGCATGGAGCGCTCTTCTGGCTCACGTCCAAAGGCATGGAGGCCCGCATCGATAATGTGGACGTAAACCTCTTTGCCGGCACCCTGGTGGTGGAAGGGGTGCACCTGCGCGCCCAAAGCGGCGAAGCATCTTCTCTGGATCGATTTGCCGTGAACCTTGCCATAACGAACCTGGTGCGTAAACGGCTGCGCATCCAATCCCTTCACATCGATGGGCTGGACCTTACGGTTCGACAGGACACGTCCCTTATGGCAGGCGGGTTCCCCATTTCCACCGGTGAACCCCATGCCGAGCCCCCGGCCAGTGACGACAAAGAAAGCAAAACACCCTGGCATGTGGGCGTGGATACCTTCACCGCACGAAACACCTCGGTGAACCTGTCCCTTCCCAAACTGGACCTGGCCATTGCCCTGGAGGACGCCTCCCTCACCGCCTTCGTGGAAGCCCGAGCAGGTATCACGCCTTGAGATCACCGGCACCCTCAACAAGAGCCCCCTGCTCGCCTCCCTGGATCTTGCCCCCTTTGGCCCTGAAACATCTGTGCAGGGCGGGGTCCAGCTCACCGACTTTGCCCTTTCACCGTTTTCCGGGCTGGCTGCACCCCGGGTCGCCGCCCTTGAAGGCGAACTGACCGTTGACACCCGCTTTACCATCACCCAAGCCCCTGAAGCCGGGACCACCCTCAGCCAGACCGGGACCCTTTCCCTCTCCCATGTCGGCGGCCACCTTACAGACCCGGCTGTCACCCTCCGGGATGCGGGGATCACCTGGCTTGGGGATGTCTGGGTCGCCCTGGACAAAGACGGCTCCCTCACCGACCTTCGCACCCTGGGTTCCCTGAGCAACGGCAAGCTTGATATCGCCTACCCCGAAGGGGGAATCCGCCTTCGCCATGAAGGCATTGTCTGGGACAGTGGTACAAGCTGACCCATCACGCAAGGACGGCCTTGCCGCCCGTGGCAACCTGAGCGTCAGGCAAGCCCTTGCCTCAGACAGTGAAACCGACGTGAAGATCGCCTCCCTGGCCCACTTTTTCGCCTACGATATCAAGGCAAAGGGCCTTGCCGACATCCGGGTCCCCCATATTTCCCTGAAAAAACTCGCGGCCCTGCCTCCCTTGTCCGAGATCGGCTCCGTGGACATCACCGGCATGGCCCTGGAAGAGCTCAGCCACCTGCGGGCCGAGACCTTTATCATCGACGATGTGGTCACCACCCTGGTAAGGGACCCGTCGGGACGGCTCACCTTCTTCAATACCCTCAACAGCCTGACGGCGTTCCACTGGGGCGACTCCGCCCCCGCTCCGTCCGAGGCCGAGGTCCCGGACACCCCACCCCCGGCCCCCAGGCCCATCGTGACCGCAAAAATCAACACCTTCCGCATCTCAGGCTCCCCTTTCCTGCACCTGACGGACCGCAGCGTCAGGCCCGTTTTTGAAAAGGGGGTCACCCTCAAGCGGCTGGAGATTCAGAACATTGACACGGCAGACCCGGACAAGGACCTCCCCTTGAGCCTCGTTGCCGAGCTTGACACCTACGAAACCCTCTCGGTCACCGGAACCGTGAGGCCCCTGGCACATGATGTCTCGGCGCACCTGGAAGCCCGGGTTGCCAACATCAACCTCTCCTCGCTGTCGCCTTACAGCTCCCAGACACTGGGCTACCTCATCAAACGGGGAAGCTTTACCGCGGACTCCACCCTGGATATCGACGCGGGCATCCTTGATGTCAGAAACCAGCTGACCCTGCGCAACCTCAAGCTGGTCCCGGACGACGAAGATACCGCCCACCAGACCATGAAAAATCTCTCCATGCCCCTGGACTACGCCCTCTCCATCCTGGAGGACGGCAACGGCACCATCAGCCTCTCCATCCCGGTCCACGGAGACATCCACAACCCGGATATCAGCCTGAACAGCATCATTCAGGTGGCCATGACCAAGGCCATCACCACGGCCTCGGTCTCCTACCTCTCCTTCCTGCTCCAGCCCTACGGGGCCTTGCTCATGGTGGCTGAAAAAGCAGGAGAGATGGTCACGGAAATCCACCTGGACTCCGTGGGCTATGCCCTGGGAGCAACGGAGCCCAACCCGGAGGGCCTCGAATACCTCAAGGTGGTGGCCGGGCTTATGAAGAAAAAAGAGTTCCTGAACCTCACCGTCTGCGCCAACGCCGTGGCAGACGACCTCGCCGCCCCCGAGGCACCCAACGGGGAAACACCGGAAAATGCCGACGCGTCTGAGGCCCCGGCGCCTCCGGCCCGGGAACGCTACATGGACCTGGCACAGCAGCGCGGCAGGGCCATCCGCCACATCCTGGCCAGAGAGGGCATCGCACCGGGGCGCATCCATGTGTGCCGCCCCGATTTCACCGTCTCCGCCCAGAAACAACCGGAAGCCGAGCTGACGCTCTAACCAAACTTTTCAGATGGGATTAATAGGGAATGGACAGGGTCAGGCCGAGGCAGGAATCGGCGCCTTTGCGTTCGAGTTCGCCACCCCAGTGGCGCATTTCGTTCCAGAGGCTTTCGCGGCTCTGGCGGTTCTCTTTCAAGGCCCCTGTGTATGAGCCGTGGATGCTTCCGGAGTAGAACCCGAAGCCCACAAAGGCGATGAGTGCCCCCAGGGCGTTGTTGCCGTCGTCAAAACTCTCGGCAGCGGCCAGCCCCAGGGTGACATTGAGAAGAAAGGCCACGGCAGCATCTTGATAGCGGCCGAGATAGAGGTAACCGCCCCCGGGGATCAGGGCGAGGCCCCCTGCCAGGACAGGTGATTTTTCGGGCAGGGCCTTGAACTGTTCCAGGCTGTTCAGGATGCCGTGGTACCCGCACTCCCCGTCCACATGGCCCGCGGTGGCTTTAAAGGCGGCTTCCGCCCGGGGCAGGTCCCCCATTTCCAGACGGGTCCAGGCCATGCGGGTAAGGATCAGGCGCTGGGCGTCTTCATCTCCCTGGGTTTCAATCCGAAGGTTGTTGAGGAGGATCACCCCGGCCGAAGGGTCCCCTGACCGTGTGTGGCACTGGGCTTCCATCACCCCTGCTGCCAGGGCCAGGGGAGAGGCGTCAAACCGGGTACGAAAATCGGCAAAGGCTTTTCGGGCCTGCGGGTACTGCCCGCCTTCGTAGAGGGAAAGAGCCCTGCCGTAATGGGCGGCGGCCTGGTGATCGGCCTTTGGGAAAAAATGGATGAACCGGGAGAATTCCGCAGCGGCCTGGGGGTAGTCCCCTTGCTCAAACAGGCTGCGGGCGTAAGAGAATTGGGCGTCTTCATCGATGGTGAGGGTGCCTGCCACCGAAGCGGCAGCGGTGAGGCAGACAAACAACAGGCCGAGGAGGCCTGCCCAAACAACAGGGTACTTCATGGGGTTACATGGCTCCTTTGTCCATGGGTTCGGTTCAAGAACGGGCAACGGCATGACGTCTATTGTTACAGCCGGGCTCAGAAAAAGACAAACACTGCATCCGGCGGCAAGGGGTACCACCTTTCCGTTTAATCCCACCCCTCAAAGTGCATGGGCAGCACAGGCTCTTTTTTCTCTTCTCCCCCGTCCTTCCACCAGAAATCATTGGCCGACACCGGGTCCCAGGCGTGTCGGTGTCCCCCCACCACCACCTGGGGCAGCCGCTTGGTATCGTTTCCCCCGCACCGTATCAACCGATCACAGCTGAGCATGGCGCCTTTGAGGGGACCGTGCTTTTCCACGGCCTCTCTGGCATAACGAGCGCAGGATGGCACGTGGCTGCACCGGTTGCCGTCCGCCGACGAAATCACCGACTTGAACAGCGAATAGATCAGGGGACTCTCCCCGCTGTCGGCAACGGCCACTCCCGGCACGAGCAGGCAGATTGCCGCCAGGGCTATCAGGTATCTCCCCCTAAGCATGGGTCACCCGCAGCACCTCTTCGAGGGTGGTCTCCCCCTTCAGGGCCCGGTCGATGCCGTCCCGCCTCAGGGTAACCATCCCCAGGTTCACGGCCTCGCCCTTGATGAGGTTGGCGTCGGAGGTCTTGACCATGATGCCCTTGAGGTGCTCGTCCACTTCAAGGATCTCAAAGATGGCCATACGGCCCTTGTACCCGGTCTGGAAGCACGCTTCGCACCCCACGGCACGGTAAAAATTGCCCGCTGCGGCGCTCTCCGCGTCGATCCCGGCCCGTTTCAACAGCTCAGGGGCGGGGTGAAAGGGCTCTTTGCACAAGGGGCAGAGCTTTCGCACCAGGCGCTGGGCGATGACGGCCTTGATGGCCGAGGACAGGAGAAAGGGTTCGATGCCGATGTCCACCAGGCGGGTAATGGCGCTGGCCGAGTCGTTGGTGTGGAGGGTGGAGAACACCAGGTGGCCGGTTAAGGCTGACTGTACGGCGATCTCGGCTGTCTCCCGGTCCCTGATCTCCCCCACCAGGATCACGTCCGGGTCCTGGCGGACAATGGACCGGAGGCCCCGGGCAAAGGTGAGGTCGATCTTCCGGTTCACCTGGATCCTCCCGATCCCTGGTACTCGATGGGATCTTCGATGGTGATGATGTTCTTGTCCGGCGAGTTGATGGCCGAGATGATGGCGTAAAGGCTCGTGGTCTTGCCGCTGCCCGTGGGCCCTGTGACCAGGATAATGCCGTTGGGGTTCTTGATCAGGCGCCCGATGGCCTCGTAGGTCTCCTCGCCCATGCCGAATTCGGAAAGGGTCAGAAGGGAACCCGACTTGTTCAACAGTCGCATGACCACGCGCTCACCGTAGGTGGTGGGCACGGTGGAGACACGGATATCAACGTCATGCTCGCCGATGCGCACGTCAATGCGCCCGTCCTGGGGAAGCCGTTTCTCCGCGATGTTCAGCTTGGCCATGACCTTGATACGGGAGACCAGGGCCGACTGGATCCAGCGCGGCGGCGTCAGCAGGTCGTAGAGGATGCCGTCCACACGGTACCTGATCTTGAAGCTGTCCTGGTAAGGCTCGATGTGGATATCGCTGGCCCGTGCCTTGATGGACTGGGAGATCACGTGGTTCACCAGCCGGATGATCTGAGACTCGCTGGTGTCGTCCAAGAGGTCGGCGGTCTCTTCCATGTCGGCCAGGATGTCGCTGCCGCTCTCCTCAATATCCTGGACCAGCTCTTCGGCCGAGCCCCGGCTCATGTCATAAAAAGTGTTGATGGCCGACAGGATCTGGCCGCGTGGGGCCATCACCTTTGTGACAGGCCCGCAGGCAAGGCGCTGCACCAGGTCATCGGCAGCCTGAAGCGCGCAGGGATCGTTCATCACCAGGCGGATATCGCCCTCCCCGCCCTCCGGCATCAGGGGAACCATGTAGTGCTTTTTTAAAAATTGAATGGGAACGGTCTCGGTGAACCCTGCGTCCATGCCTGCGGTATCCAGGGTTTCGAGCATCTCCATGGCGTACACCTCGGCAAGGACCGACAGGAACTTCGTCTCGCTCAGGACCTTTCGCTTCAGCAGCGCCTCTCCGTAATGGATGCCCTGGGTTTCGGCGTAGAGGAACACCTCATCAAGGAGGTCCTCCTCCACGTTGTACTTGGAATGGATAAGCTCGGCCACCACCTTGCGGAAGGGGCTCACAGGCACAATGGACACCATCACTCGCCCCCTTGGTCATCCGAAGGCGCGTCCACCTGGGGTGCCTCCTCGGGAGGCTTGACTCCGTTGCCCTCCGGCTGGTCAAAGGCTCCTTCATGGTCTGCACCCAGGGTAATCACCGCCTCGGTTCGGTCCATTTGAGCCGGCGATGTTTCCTTGGGAACCTCTGCCTCCTCGGCTTGGGCCTTCTCTTCGGCGGGCTCAGCCTCAGGCGGAATATCGGAGCGGCGGGACTTCTCCTCCAGGGCCCGTTCTTCCGCATCGTTGTAAAGCTTGATGTTGCCCTCGCGCAGGTCGTCGATACGCTCACGCTTGTCCACCATGATGCTCTCGGCATCATGACGGCTGCTCACCACCCGGGGGGTGAGAAAGACGTAGAGGTTGGTCCGGCTGTCCGTATCGGACATGGCCGAGAAGAGGTACCGGATCACCGGGATGTCTCCCAGGCACGGCACCCTGTATTCGGTGGAGTTCAGGCTCTTGTCGATGAGGCCGCCGATGACGATGGTGCTGCTGTCTTCCACCACCACGGTGGTGTCCACCTTCCGCTGCAGAGTGCTGGGCTGGGACGTCAAGTCGCCCAGGACCCGGCTGGTTTCCTGGTAAATCTTGAGCCTCACCCTTTTGTCCTCGCTCACCTGGGGGGTGATCTTCAGGGTGATGCCCACGTCCTTGTATTCAAACTGGTTGTACTCGCTGTCCCCGCTGCTGGACTGGGTAAGGTACGGAATCTTGGCCCCCACCACGATGCTGGCTTCTTCGTTGTCCAGGGTCAGGACCTGGGGGGTAGAGAGGATCTGGACGTTGGAGTCCTTTTTGTAGGCAGTGATCAGGGCACCGAGGGAGGGAAACTTCACCCCGCCCACCTCAATGGCTTCGCTGAAGACCCCCAGGGAAAACCCGTTGGGAAACTTGCTCACCCCATCGGTGGACGCCCCGGCAAGGTTCCCCAGGTTGGAGAAGCCGCTGCCCCCGTCAAATCCGCCGCCGTAAGCAGCATCCCGCCCGTTGATGGTGGTATCGTTGCCCACGGTCCACTCCACACCCAGGGCGCGGTCCGCGTCCACGTTCACCTCCATGATAAGGCACTCAATGTAGACCATCTTCCGTGGGATATCGAGTTTCTGGATGATCTCCTCCAGAATCACGAAGTCGCTCTTTTCCGCCATGATGATGAGGCTGTTGGTGGCCTTGTCCGCGATGATGTTCACCCGATCCGAGGCGATGGCCGCCTTTTTGCCCTTGTCTCCGTTGGTGGCCTTGCTGGAGAGGTTCTGGAGCACCTTGGCCATGTCCTCGGCCAGGGCATTTTCCAGATAGATCACGTGGATGCGCTCCTTGCCCCGGGGCACTTCGCGGTCCAGCATCTTCACGAGCTGGATGATCTTCTCCGTGGAGCCCTTGCCCGCCAGGATGATGATGGTGTTGGTACGCTCATCGGCCACAAAGGAGGCCTTGGACGAGGCCTTGTTCTTGGAATCCTGTTTGAAAACGTTGCCGAGAAGGGTGGTGAGCTGCCCGGCATCGGCGTACTCCAGAGGCAGGATGGAGATCTCCTGGCCCACCCCGGTGATGTCCACGCTGTTGACGATCTTCATGAGCCGGCTGATGTTGGAGGCAAGATCCGTAATGATCAACGTGTTTGTGGGCTTGTAGGCCATGATGGAGCTGTTGCGGGAGATCAGCGGGGCCAGGAGTTTTTTGAGCTCCGTAGGGTCCGCGTACTTCAGGGGCACCAGCTGGGTGACGATGTTGTCGGAGCGGTCCGTGGCTTCGGACTTCAGACGCGTTGCCACGCTCTTTTTCTGGGCGTCCCGGGCCGGGATGATCTTCACCAGGGTCCCGGAGGGCACCGCGGAGAACCCGTAAACATCCAGCACGGATTCAAACACGTGGTAGGCCTCGTCCACGGAGATCTGTCCCGGAGAGATCACCGTCACCTTGCCGGTGACCTTGCGGTCGATAATGAAGTTCTTCCCGGTCATCTCACTGACGTATTTAATGAAGACACGGATATCCACATCGTTGAAATCGATGGAGACGGTCTCTTCCGCAGGGGCCGGAGCCTCCTGGGCTTGAGCCGACGGACACCAGGCCAGAAGAATTCCTGCCAGTGCATATGCCGCAACACATCTCATTGCCCTTTTCATACTCATCCTTGTCCGGTCCTTTTGGCGCTTCTATTCAATGGTATATTCAATGGTCTGTATCTGACCCATCCGCTTGATCTCTATTTTGACTTCGCTGGCCGACTTGAGGTTCCCGTAAAGGGACATGGCGTCATCCACCGACTCGATCTTCTGTCCGTCCACCCCCATGATGACATCCCCGTTTCGAATGCCCATCTTACGAAAAATCGAATCGCTCTTGATGCCGCTGATGGCCATCCCTTCGGGCTGTCCGTTGCGAAAATGGGGTTTGATACGGACATCTTTCATGAGGCTGCTGATGTTCATCATGGCGTCGTCGATGGTGTCCCGTCTCAAGTTCACCTTCTTGGTGATGGATGCAGGGGGCAGGTTCCTGCCGTTGCGGCCGGAAGCCCCGTTCCGGGTAGATTGCCCCGCCCCCTTGGCCGTCTCCATCATCAGCACCTCGTCCCGCCCCTTGTAGCTCACCACCACGCGGTCCCGCAACACAAGCTTGATCACAGCCTCCTGCACCCGGTCTCCCACCTTGAACAGGTCCTGCTTTCGTGTGACCTCGTCCTCGATGATGGCCCGGGTCACGGCATCGCCGCCCCCGGAGATGGTCCCCCAGAGCTTCAGCCGCAGCCGCGTCTCGGAGAGGCTCTCCACATCAATGGCCGCGGGCCCTGGCTTGTCATCCTTGCCGGGCACCACCAGGTCGAAGAGGTTGCGGGTCAGGATATCCTCGTAAAACGACAGGGGCTTTCTCTGCTGCTGGACAGCGGGCCCCGTGGAGACGATGCCCCCGCCACGGCCCTGGGCCTCCGGCATGCCGACCCGCGCTGTGACGCCCTGGTAAAACAGGCTCACGCTTACGGCCGCGATGGCCGACAGGAGAAAAAGGTGCACGGCTGTAAATGCTCTGTCCGTCATAACACTACCTTATCTTAGGGAGACCCTGGGATTTGCAAGGGTCCCGCTGATTCGAAGGGGGATACGCCCCCGCTTCAACATGTTGGGGTCCACGAGCATGGACACGGGCAGGCGATCGGAGAGTTCCTTGACAAACCCGGGGTCGGGGTTCAGGGTGCCGCTGATATTGATGCGACTCGATGCCGGTCGGCTCGAAAGGCTCACGGTCCCTTTGAGTTCGGCGTCCACCTCAGTGCCATCCACGTGGATCCGGCTGAAGGTGACCTTGGGTCCGGCCACCTCCACATCCACCTCAACGGAGGCAAATTCCAATTTATCCAGGGGAATGAGGGGATCTTTCAATTCAACCGTCACATTGGACAGGGTCAGCTGACCCGTGCCCTTGGCCGCCTTGTCGCGGGAAAGATCCAGGGTACCGTCTCCCCGCCCTGTTACGGCAAACTCAATGGGAATCCGGTCTTTCAGCAGCGGCAGGACCGTTGAAAGGTCCATCCCCTCCAGGCGCCCCGCAACACGGGTCCATCTGCCGGTGCCCAGCTTGACGCGTCCATCGCCTGTAACCTTTCCACCGAAAACCGTCGCCTTCATCCCGGCCCCCGGCTGTGAGGTGACCAGGGTAAACAGCGAGGGGGTCACCCGGATATCCCGGACCGTCACCGGAGCTTTTCCCGGCAGGGTCAGGGCCGCGCCCTTGACCTTTAGCCCCAGGGGAAACGCCGGAGAGACGCCCTCCACGTTGACGGTGGCCGGGGCAAACCGTTGGCGGGCATGGGCCTCCATCAGGTTCTCGGCAAACTCGCCCGGAAACAGCACCCAGAGAAACACAAAGAGGGACGCCAGGGTCCAGAGGGCGTAGAGAAAAAAAGTCTTCATCAGGATTCCATTGTTATAAAATCACGGTTTCGATGGATATCACCGCCGTCAGCAGTTTGCTCTTTTCAATGCGGGTCAGGGAAATCGCCCGGACCCGGACCAGGTCCCCCGCGCCCTCGACCCGATGGAGAAAAGAGGTCAGCTCTGCGGCGGGCAGGTCCACCACCTTCATCTCCACCACGGAGAGACTCACCTTGCCGTCCCTGCTCTTGATGGATGAAGGTTTCATGTAGCTCACTTTGGAACGAATCCCCACACTTCCGGCCACTTCGTCGAGGAAGGCGTAGAGTGTTTCCCCGGGTTTCAAAGCCGAGGCCCCTGCGGTAGCCGCCCCTTTGGCGCTGCGGTACTCTTTGGCCAGGGCCTCCATCTTCGTGAGTTCGTCTCTTCTCAGCTCCAGAAGGCGACGCGCGCCTGAGGAGTCCCCGAACACCGCCCCCACCAGGGCCTTGCCCCCAAGGATCAGAACCAGGGCCAGGGCCAGGACAACGGCCCCTTTTTCCCGGGTGCTCAATCGTTCAAACCACGCCATCATAAGGCCTCCTCACCCGAAAGGGTAATCACCACCTTGAATTGGAACCGGTCGCCCCCGCTCTCCTTGCTGGACGAAGCGATGGTTACCCCGGAGATCAAGGCGTTCTTTTCCAGGGCGCCCTTCATGGTGTCGATGGCGCTGAAATCTTCGGCAAGCCCTGAAACCGTGAGATTGCCCTTCACCAGGGTCAAGCGGGTGACGGTCACCTTCAGGTCCTTGGGCAGGCTCACGGAGATGGCTTTGAGCATTTCAATGATCCGCACGCGGACGGCCCCCTGTCCGGCGTAGAGGGCTTCTTCCTTGGCCACCCGGACCTTGCCTTCCATGGACCTGAGGAGCACCGAGGCAGCAGGCGACCGTTTCTCCTCGGTGAAGGTCGGAGGCGGGACCGAGAAGCCATCTGCTGTTCCACGGCCGCCAGCTGGCGACGCGTGTCGTGGATGCCCATGACGGACCGGGTCACCAGAAGCAGGAGCAGCACCAGGGCAAGAACGCCCGATGAGATGACCTGCCCTTTGTGTTTGGCGATGAACTCGGCCGGTGCAAACCCCTGTCGCCAGAAGACAGGGTGCTTCCAGCCGGAGAGGGCCGAACAGGCCACGGCAAGGGCCCCGTTGTAAGGCCCCTCCTCCCATTGGGGCTTGACCCCTTCGTCCAGGACAGCACCCGTGGCGGCAAGGAGGCGGGCGTGTTCAACGGGCAGCTCCCCCAGGGGGGTGGACAGGGACTCGGGGATCTCGTCCCACCCCGCCACCAGGATCTTTTCAGGTGCCATCCACTGCGCCTCGCATTCGGCCAGGGCCACAAGGGTCTGCCACACCTCGCTGTTCAGGACATCGAGGCCGTCGCCCTCCTCGGGCAGGGCAAAGAATCGTAAAAACATCAGCTTGCGTTCAAAAACCACCGCAAGGGTGCAGATGGAATGAACCCGCCTCAGGGTAAAGAAAAAACCGTCTTCGTTACGGGCCAGGATCAGGGCCGATGACACGGCCGACGGTGCCAGGACCATAGGATCCATGCCAAGGGCCTTCAGCTGGGTCCGTCGGTTTTCGAGGATCTCCTCCTCTCCCACAAGGGCCAGGATGTCGGAGTCGCTTTCCCCGGCCACGCGACTCTCCCAGATGATGCGCAAGCCCTCCAGGGGCTCGATGAGGGTAGGCTCCAACTCAAAGGGCAGGGCCTTGTCGATGGTCTTGGGCTCCCGAAAGGGCAGGCGCACGCGACGAATCACCATCTCATGGGCCGGCAGCACAACGGCCACCTTCTCCCCGCAATCGGCCAGGGACCGGTTCAACGCGGCCAGGAGCTCGCCGTCGTCCACGGAAGCCGCCGCATCGGAGGAGGCGAGGTCCCTGCGGGCCATGCGGCTGCAGGCCGTCACCCGCATGGCGCCGGCCTGCCGGTCCACCGTCACGGCGGTGGCGCCCTCCTCGGTGATCTCTATTCCCGTTAATTTCACGTGTTGCCGATCCTTTTGTTATGCATGCCGGACCGCCCGTGGGGCGACCGGAGCCTGTTGATCTCTGCCATGTCCGTTGCGGGCAATGGAGAGCCCGCCCATCACGCGTCCGTCTCCTGCCAGGACAACACCACGAAGGTGGTGCCTTCGCGCCTCACCACGGCACGTATCCCCACCCGGGTGCCCTCGTTCACGGCCGTGGCCGTGATGGCAAACACATTGGAGTCGGTGCGGATCATCGCTTTTTTGATCCCGTTGTTCTCACACCCCGGGCAGGTGTTGTACCACTCCCCGTCCAGGGGGTGGGAAAACTCTTCCTCGCCTTTCTCCGACCGGTACTCCACCATGGAGGTGGCAATCATCTCCCGCTCCATGGGAGACAGGGTTTTGGGCATCAGGGCAAAGAGCACGGGAAACTCGGCGGTGTTGATGTTAACCCGCCCCGGAAAGCTGAACCGCCGCACCGTCTCTCCGTCGTCCTTGACGTTGGCAGGCTCTTCCCCGTGGACCGTCAAAAGGTCCTTCAACCGGTACCCCGCCTCTTCCCGGGTGAGCAACTCCTCGTCAATGCCCTTGATACGGGCCATCTCGTCCAGGTGCCGCAGGGGGCCGTTGCCGCAGGGGTAAGGCTCTTCGAGGTTGAGATAGTAGTCGTCTTCGGCGCCGGAGAACCCTGAGGTCGCATCCCCGTCCCCGTCATCAAGCCAATCTTTCATGGCGTCGATGATGGCCGTGTTCTCCCCCAGGCTATCCAGGGACTCGTCCTCTTTGTTGACCACCTCAAAGAACCGCTCCCAGAGTCTTTTCTGGTCTGTGTTGAAATTTTTGGCCTCGGGGTAGGTCACAAGAGCGTTGACCTGTACCTTGCCCAGCTCATCGGTGATGGTGAGGTCCAGCTGGCCCCGGTCAAAGGAGAGCCCGGAGATAAAGGCCTTAAGTTTCTCCTCATCGGCCCACTCCTCCTGTACAGTGTCGGTGCCCCCTTTTTTGCCGTCTGCCGAGAGAAAGGCCATGCCGATATGCACCCCGGACACGGCCGTTGCCCGTAGCTCCGAGGCAACGGAGGCATGGCCTGCGGCGGCCAGCTCCTGCCGTGCGAGCCTGGCGGCCTCGGACACCAGCACAAAAAGCGCCAGCATCATGGCGAGGGTGGCCAGGAGCACCACGCCCTTTTCATTGGTGATGGCCCTTTGCTTACCCATCCAGGGCCTCCTTTCGGCGGCTGCGCAAAGGTATAAGGACCTCTGCGGTGTGCCCCGCCCCCCCGGATGCCCCTTCCCGGGAGAGGGTGACCTTCACGGCCACGGGCGTGGCCCGTTCGAAAGCGTCGTTGTCGGAATCCCAGGTCTCCTGCTCCTGCCCCTCGGTGTCGATGCAGACCACGGTAAAGGCGGTAAGGCGGTTCATCATCACCGGGTGGCCCTCAGCCGGCTCAAAGGGGTCGTGAAAAAAGAGGCGGTCGGAACGCCGGAGCCGTGTCTCGCCCTTCTCTTCCGTGACAAAGTAGACCACCTCGGCAATTCCCCCCAGGGAGCTCCCCCCAAAGGGCAGATGGTTCAGGGTGGTAAACCGGAGGATGCTCATCTCTTCGCCCCCCACGGTCTCCCGGGACAGGGTAAACCGGTAGGGATCCGGATCATCGGTGGTCTCCCCGGGGGTAAACAGGGGGGCCTGATCCACGTAAAGCCCTTCCAGGTCCCGGCCGATCCAGCGAATCGCCTCCCCAAGGGCCAGGTTGTCGTCCCCGGTCTCCTCAAGGCGATGGGCGCCGTTGGAGAGCTGCCTGAAGGCCGTTCCGATGGTGGCCATCACAAGGCCCATGATGGCCACGGCCACCACGACCTCCATCAGGGTAAAGCCTTTATCGCCAGAAGGCCCGGTCACGACTCCTCCGTCACAAACAGGTAATGGGTGGTCCCGTAGACGCGGTCACTGCCCTCCCGGAACACTTCGAGCCGCACTTTCTTCAACAGCTTGGCCTCCTCCTCGAACTCCTTGTGCTCCACCTTGGAAGGTGTCAGGCGCCACCGCCAGCCGGGATAGTCCTCCCCGAAGTCCCCCTCGTCCGTGGAGATCTCGGAGACATCCCCCACCAGGGTGTTCTCTTTTAATGTGGCAAGGAACGCGGCCTGCTGCCTGAAGCGCGCCTCCCCGGAGGCGGCCACGGCCTGCATGAAGAGGCTGTAGATGGCAAAAAAACCGATGGCGAGGATGGACACGGAGACCATCACCTCCAGCAGGGTAAAGCCCCTGGGGTTCCGTGCCGCATGCAACCTGTCAAAAACCGTTCGCATGGTCCTCCACAATCTCCACCTTGGAGAGAAAGGGCTCGATGAACAGCCGCAGGGTGCGACCGTCGCGCATGAGGAGAATCTCCGCTCCGTCCGAGTACCCCTTGGGATAAAATCGCAGCATCGCCTCAGACGACCGCTTGCCGTCGTCCCCCACAAACCCGGGCAGGTCAACGCTCATGTCGTCGGGAAGGGTCAGCCCGCTTTTTCGTGCTTCGGCCGCAGCCTTTTTATCCATGGCGGCATCGGCCACCCAGATTTCTCCGGCATCCGTGGCGATATGGAGGCGATACTCTTTATGGTCTGCAAGGGCACGCTGCTTCAGATCCCGGACCGTCGAGGCGATGAGGCGTGCCACCTTCTTGGATGGGTCGGTAAAAATATAGGAGTCCAGGCTGGGAAGGGAAAAAAAGAAGAGAAGAGACAGGATGGTCATCACCACCACAAGCTCCAAAAACGTGAACCCGGCATCAGCCCGGCCCGGGAGCACCCCTGCCGAACCACCCTCCCACCTTTCGCACGGTTCGTTTCCGATGCGGACATTGCACATCGTTTTTCACCCCCGTCTGCGTATGGTGAAGCCGCGATCTGTTAGTCGATATCCCAGTTGTTGATGTCTTTGGCGGTTCCGTCACCGCCCGGGAGGCCGTCACCCCCGTTGGAGGAGATGTCCACATCCCCGTTGGATCCCGGGGAGACATAGATGTACTCGTTCCCCCAGGGGTCTTTGGAAATCTTTCGCTTGGTGAGGTAACCGCCTTCGCGCCACCTGGAGAGGTTGCCCGAGGCAGGTTTCTCGACCAGGGCCTGCAAGCCCTGATCGGTGGTGGGGTACGAGCCGTTGTCCAGCTTGTACATATCCAGGGCGGTTTCAAAGCTGCGGATATCGGCCTGGGCCTTGACGATTTTGGCGTCGTCGGACTTGCCGATCACCCTGGGAGCCACGTAAGTGGCAAGAAGTCCGAGAATAAAAATAACCACAATCATTTCAATCAGCGTAAACCCGTCTTCGGAAGAAGATCCGGAAATCTGTCGTCGCATACGTTCCTCTCATCCGTTCAGCGCCGAGGGGCGCATCGTATTTTCACTTGTTGTCCGTCTAAAAAAAACCATGATGAACCCGCAACACCCGGCATTGCGCCCGTTCGTTCCGTCCTCCGATGGGGGATATAGCTTCCTAAGTCAAGTCATATCGGGTGCGCCGCTTTATGCGACCGCAGGACCGGCTTTGCAGAGTCATCTCAAAAATAAACGCGACTTCCAACCTTTATGTATCCATACATATTCAAAGAAGTCTCCATCTAATTATAAGAATTCTGGTCAAAGTTCAAGGAGAATGGCACCATCGCGGGGATGTCGCAAAGCATGTTACCCGCCAGATGCATTACGACAACAGGGGCGCCCACCCTTTCACCCCGCCGGAGGGGAAATTTTTTCCGGCGGCACGTCCGGTGCCCATGCGCCCGTCACAAAGGCGTCACCGTCACGGTTTCCGGCGTCGGCATCCCGACGCACCCGGTATGAATTGCCGACACCAGCCCCCACAGCCACGTCACCTGAAAAAATTTTCACCCCACAGGCCGCCGTTATAAAAAGAAAATCCTCCAAAGCTTCCCGCCCCGCCCCAGACCACCTACCCACTGGCATTCATCTTGCTTATTCTTACCCACAGCAACCGACCAAGGAGAGACACATGCTGTTTGAGATGACACGATCCGCCCAGGCGGGCCTCAGAAAAGAGAGACAACACGAGCTGATTTCGAACCACCTGGCCAACGCCAACACCACGGGGTTCAAAAAAGACATCCTCTCGTTTGACAGGACCCTGAACCCCATCCTTACCACGGATTTCAGCCAGGGCAACCTCATGGAGACCGGCAACCCCCTGGACCTGGCCATCGAAGGGGAAGGGTTTTTCAAAATCAACACCCCGGCAGGCACCCGGTACACCCGGGACGGCAACTTCACCGTGGACCCCATCGGGCGCATGGTGACCCAGGACGGTCACCCCGTCATGGGAAAAAACGGCCCGATCACCCTCACCGGCGACGACATCGCCTTTGGGGAGAAAGGGGAAGTGATCCTGGACTCCATGGTCTTCGACAGCCTGGACCTGGTCACCGCAAACGATATGCGGGCCTTTATCAAGGAAGGGGGAAACCTCTTCACCCTGGACCCGCAAAAGGGAGCCGAGATCCCGGCCTACGAGGCCCGGCTCCACCAGGGCGCCCTGGAGGGCGCCAACATCTCCACCGTCACCGAGATGACCCACCTCATCGACGCCCAGCGCATGTTTGAGTCGTCGGGCAAGGTGATGCGAACCAGCGACGAAACCGACGCACGAGCCAACCAGATGGGCCGCCCGGCGTAAACGGGCTTAAGGGCATAGCCACAGATACCACGGACCAACCAGCAGCAAGGGAGCAGACATCATGATGAGAGGACTCTGGACAGCAGCATCGGGCATGGGCGCGCAGCAGATGCACATCGACACCGTCTCCAACAACCTGGCCAACGCCAACACCACGGGTTTCAAGAAGAGCCGTGCCAACTTTCAGGACCTCATGTACCAGACCCAGCTCATCGCAGGGGCCCCCACCCCCTCGGGCGGCCAGGTCCCCACGGGCATCCAGGTGGGCATGGGGGTCAAGCCCTCCAGCGTGCAGAAGGTCTTCACCCAGGGGGACTACGTCCACACAGGCAACGACCTGGACATGGCCATCGAAGGGGACGGCTTTTTTAAGATCCTCCACGGCGAGCAGGAGGTCTTCACCCGGGCAGGCAACTTCACCCTGGACAGCGAAGGCTTCATCACCACCCCTGCAGGGGACCGGCTGCAGCCCGAAATCGCCATCCCCACGGATACGGTCCTTGTCACCGTCACTGCCGACGGCACCCTCACGGCCCACGGCCAGGAGGACACCGTGCTCATGACATCCCAGATTCCCCTTTACAACTTTGCCAACCCCGCAGGCCTCTTTGCCATGGGCGCCAACCTGCTTCGCCCCACCGAAGGCTCGGGTGAGCCCATCGAGGGCATCGCCAGCGCCGACGGCTTCGGTTCCCTCACCAACCAGTCCCTGGAGATGTCCAACGTGAACATCGTCGACGAGATGGTGGCCATGATCGTTGGGCAGCGCGCCTACGAGGCCAACTCCAAGGCCCTCCAGACCGGCGACCGCATGCTGGAAACCGCCAACAACCTCAAACGGTAAGGACGCGGCCCCATCGTGATCTGCTTTTCCCATACACGCCCCGTAACCGGCGGGCACCTGATGCCCTGGTGCCTGCTGGTCATGGCCCTGCTCCTGGCCCTTGCCCAGCCCCTGTGCGCCCAAAGCGGCCCTGCCGTGCGCCCCCGGGTAGAGGTGACAGGCTCGACCGTGCGGGTGTCGGACCTCTTTTCAGGCACTCTCCCTGCTGCCCTGAAACGCCATGGGAGCGCCACCGTGTTCAACGCGCCCATGCCCGGCAAAGAGCGTGTGGTCCCGGGCACCTTCCTGACCCGAAAGCTCTCCCTGCTTGCCGGAGTCCAGGACCTTGGGCTCACCGCCCCTGCCCGCGTCTGCCTGGCCAGAAAAGGCCAGCGCATCAGCGACAAGCGCCTCCTCCCCTTTCTGGAGGCCGTGGCCCGGTCCACCTGGGAGGACCCTGTTTCCGTCTCCGGGCTCCGGGTCGCCGGACGCCGCACCCTGCCCCTGGGCATTCTGACCTTTGCCCCGGACACAAAGCGGGTCCGTATCCGCAAGAACCGCATCGAACTGCCTGTCTCCGTCACGGTGGACGGAGCTGCCACAGGGCGGCTCACCCTCTCCGGCGAAGCCCACACCATGCAACACGTGGTGGTGGCCGCCTCGGACATCCAACGCGGCGAGACCCTCACCGCCTCCCAGGTATCCCTGGCCCTTATGCCCGTGCCCCCTTCGGGCGGAAACCTCCTCACGGACCCGGCCCTGGCCGTGGGACGAACCGCCACCCGAGGCATTGCCTCCGGCACCGGCCTCACCGCCCGGCTGGTCAAAGCCAAACCCCTTGTGGAGCGGGGCGACGGCGTCCGCATCCGGTACAGCTTAGGGGGCCTTGTCATCACCGCCACAGGCATCGCCAAAGAGACCGGCGGCCTGGGGGATTTCATCAAAGTCAAGAACAGCCGCTCCGGCAAAGCCGTCACCTGCCGTATCATCGGCCAGCGCCGCGTGGAGCCCTTTTTATAGTCTGCCCATTTACCCTATAGCCCGGATCAATGAAGACCATGAAGAAACACCTGCTCACCATCCCTGTCATCCTCACCGCCCTGCTGCTCCTGGCCGCACCCTTATCGGCCCGGGCCGAGCGCCTCAAGGACATCGCCTCCATCCAGGGAGCCGCTCCCATCCAGCTCACCGGCTACGGCATCGTGGTGGGCCTTGCCGGCACCGGCGATAGAAGAACAACTACCAGGAGTCCCTGGCCAACATGATGACCCGCATGGGGGTGACGGTGGACAAGGACTCCCTGAAACTGAGCAACGCCGCCGCCGTCATGGTCAGCGCCTCCATGCCCGCCTTTGCCCGTAAAGGGACCCGGTTGGACATCACCGTCTCGTCCATCGGCAACGCCAAGAGCTTAGGGGGCGGCACCCTGTTGCCCACGGCCCTCAGGACCGTCAACGGAGAGACCCGGGCCCTGGCCCAGGGAGCCATTGCCATCGGCGGGGCAGGCACGGCCAAGGCCAAGAAGAACCACCTGCTGGTGGGCCGCATCTCAAACGGGGCCAGCGTGGAACGGGAACGCGACACCGGCTTCTCCCGCAAGCACCGCATGATCCTGAACCTGAACAACCCCGATTTCACCACCTGCAGCCGGGTGGCCTTGAAGATCAACGACACCTTCGGCAAGCACACGGCCAAGACCCTGGACTCCGGTGCGGTGCAGCTCACCATGCCCTCCTACATGCAGGGACGCGTCACCGAGTTTATCGCCAAGATCGAGAACCTCACCGTCACCCCGGATATCCCGGCCCGCATCGTGGTCAACGAAAAAACCGGCACCGTCATCATCGGGGAGAACGTGCGCATCGGCACCGTGGCCCTGGCCCACGGCAACCTTACCCTCACCGTCACCGAGACAAAGAACGTCTCCCAGCCCAATGCCCTGGCAGGGGGCGACACCGTGGTCACCAAAGAGAAGAACACGGACATGACCGAGGAGGAGGCCCAGGTGATGCTTATGCCCAAGGGCACCACCATCCAGGAACTGGTCAACGCCTTGAACGCCATCGGCGTCAGCCCCAGGGACATGATCAGTATTTTCCAGAGCATCAAAGCCGCAGGGGCCCTGCAGGCCGACCTCGTGATTATCTAATAAGGAGCCGTCATGCCCGTTTCATCCCTTTCAGCACACACCGCCCGACCAACGGCCCCGGCACCCAGCAACCAGACTGAAGGACGTACCAGAACTTTGAGGCCATCTTCGTCTCCCAGATGCTCAAGGAGATGCGTCCCCAGGGGGACGACCCCATCTTCGGCGGAAGCCACGGCCGCAAAATCTACGAGTCCATGCAGGACGAACAGATGGCCGAACACTTAACCAGCCAGCGGAGCCCCCTGGGCGTGGGGGACCTCCTCTACCGCCAGCTGGTGGAAAAACTCGATGCCACGGAAAAAAGCGCCGACGCAGCGCCCCGCCTGGGCGGTAAACGCACAGCCGCCCAGGGAGAGCCCCTGGCCCACCGGCTATCTTCGGCAAAACCAGCCCCATAGCCGGGCCACGGCCACAGGCAGCAAAAAGAACATGAACTGGCATGGTACATGCACTTTATATCTATACGGGTCGCAGACGGGAAAAAGTTTCCCACCCCGCGCCACCCGATACATGCAGGCACCGCCTTTCTCAAAGGCCCTGCCGAACCGGATTTGACGTTAGAATGCATCACCACCTGAGTCACGGGGGACATCATGGCAGAACAACACTCCATCATTGACCTGCTAACAAAAAAAGAAGCCCTGTACACTGAGCTCCTCGCCATCGTGGACGAAGAGAGCCGCAGCCTCTCCTCCATCGCCCTGGACCGCCTCTGGGCCTTCACCGAAGAGAAGAGCCGCCTCTCCATGGAGATCGAGGCCCTGCGGGATGAGATCCTTGAGATGGCCTCCGCCCGCCTGGGCATCCAGACGGGCAGCGTGCCCATGCACCTTCGAGAGCTCCCCCGGCTCTTCTCTGAACACGAGCCCATGGTGGCCCGCTCCGTGGAGTCCATCATCTTCATCAAAGGCAAAATCCGGAAAATAGCCGAGACCAGCGTCTCCTTCGTGGAGAACTACCTGGAGACCGTGGAGGAGATCATCCAGATGCTCACCTCGTCTACCTCCGCCACCAAGATCTACGGCATGGACCGCCACCTCATGGAGCCCGGCGGCTCCCTGCTCATCCACGGGGAGGCCTAAAGCATGGGCTTTCGCATCACCATGGATATCGCCAAGGGTGCCTTGGCAACCGCCGGACGGGGCATGTCGGTCAACGGCCACAACATCGCCAACGTGGACACCCCGGGCTACAGCCGACAGACCGAGACCATCACCACCAACCGGCCTTACACCATCGGCAGCACCCAGCTCGGCACCGGCGCCACCTTAGAGCACGTCAACCGCCACTGCGACCAGCGCCTGGAAGAGCGCCTGGCCGACCAGAAGTCCAAATTTGCCACCTACGACGAGGCCATTGTCTACATCGACAACTTAGAGGCCCTCTTCAACGTGGACTCGGACCACCACCTGGGCAGCCTCATGAGCGAGTTCTGGCAGGGGTGGCACGAAGTGGCCAACCACCCGGACGACCCATCGGCCCGTTCCGTGCTGCTGGAGTCCGCCACCAACCTTGCCGGCCAGTTCAACACCCTGTCCAACGACCTCACCCGCCTGGAGACAAACGTCGGCCAGGACATCGACGCCGCCGTGGATCGGGTAAACACCATCCTGGGCAAGATCGCCAAGCTCAACACGGAGATCTTCATCACCGAATCCACCCGCCCGGCCAACGACCAGCGGGACGTGCGGGGCCAGCTCGTCACCGAGCTCTCCGAGTTCCTCAACGTCAACACCGTGGAGCAGCCCACGGGCTACCTCTCCATCATGACGAGCAACGGCTACCCCCTGGTGGTGGGCAACCGCTCCTACGACCTCACCAGCAACCGGGGAAGCGTGGGCTGGGAGACCTCGGCCGGGGGCATCGTGGACGTTTCCCGGGCCATCACCCACGGCAAGCTGGGGGGATGGCTCATGGTGAAGGACGACATCCTCGCCGAGGTGAACCAGAACCTGGACGCCCTGGCCAAGGAGGTGGTCTGGCGCGTCAACAAGGTCCACAGCCAGGGCGTGGGCACAAGCTACCACGAGACCGCCGTGACCTCCTCCGAGGCCCCGTCCGGCGGCAAGCTTTACAACCTGGCCTACGGCGACCGCATCGACTACGACGGGGGCATGAAGGTCTGGACAAAAAAACTCAACAGCCCCGATCCAGCAACGGCCGTGGAGCTGGACACCGGTATCTCCACCACCACCCCGTCCAATTTTACGGGAAGCGCCATGCCCATGAGCCGCTACCGCATCACCGTGGAGGGCCCGGGCTCCGACGACCCCATCCTCCGGTGGGAACGCCTGGGGGAAGGCAACACCCCCGTGGCCATGGGCCGGTTTGCCGTCACCGATTCCAACAGCTTCACCACCACGCCCCCGGTGGAGGGCATCGGCTTTGACATCGGCAAAGGGCGCCTGGGGGCAACGTCTTTGAGTTCAACACCTCGGAGACCGGCGCCCCCAACCCCGTGGAGTTGCGGGGCGTTCCCGAAGGCCGGGCCCGCTGCGCCGAAGACCGCTACACCTTAACGGTTATCGAAGGGGGCGGCTCCATCGAAAACGTCTCCCGGGACAACCCCATGGTCCTGGAGTGGAAAAACAGCACCGGCATAGGCACCATTCGCATCCAAGAGCCCGAAGAGGCCCGATTTGACGTGGACGGCATGACCCTGTCCATCGACAAGGGCACCCTGATGAACGGGGACAGCTTCGTCATCAAGACCGGCCCCGAAGGCCAGCCCCTGGACCTCGACGGAAACACCACCTCGGAACAGAAGTCCTCCTGGCACTGGACCACCGATTCCCTGGCCGATCAGTTCAACCGCCAGGCCATGGACGCGGGCGTGGGCCTTAAGGCCTTTATCAGCCACACGGGCAACTTTGAGCTTCGGCCCGACTTCGGCGTGGCCTTTGCCTTCTCGGACAGCACGGCCCGGGACGGCGGCGTGGCAGCGGCCCTGGGCCTCAACACCTTCTTCAAGGGCCAGGACGCGGCCACCATCGACATCGCCGAGCTGGTGAAGGACCCTCGCGGCACGGGTCCGGGCGCCGGGGCCGATGCCCATGTCCAGCGAAAGTACACATCACCAACCCGGAGGTGCGCCCCATCGAAATCGGCACCACGGGCGGACCGGCCGTCCTCTACTTCGAAGAAGACGACGTCCCCAAAGCCATCACCGTGGATCCGCGCATCCTCACCTCCCGGGGGGACCTCCACACCCTGGCCCACGACATGGAAGAGGCCATGAACGCCGCATCGAACTTAAGCAGCCCCTACAAGGTGCGCTACGTGGAGAATGAAAACCGCTTTGAATTCTCGGAAAACGACGGATCGCCCCTGCAGCAGCTCACCCTGAGGTGGGACCGTTCCCCTGCCCTGGCCGAGCTCACCGGGTTCCGCCCCGAGCCCGAGACCTTTGTGCCCGCTGCCGGGGACTACGGCAAGATCAACAACGAAAACGCCCTGATCATGGCAGACATGCAGCACGTGGAGAACACCATGCCCCACTACGCCTACTCCCGGGACCGCGGGGCCGTGGCCGAAAGCCTCACCACCACCCCGGACGGCTTCTACCGGGACATGCTGGGCTCCATCGGGGTGAGGGCGTCGAGCTTCAGGAAAGAAAAGGAGATGGGGGGCATGATGGTGGAAAAGCTCTCGGATATCCGGGATTCGGTCTCCGGGGTCTCCGTGGACGAAGAGCTGGTGCGCATGCTCGCTCACCAGCAGGCTTACCAGGCGGCGTCCAAGCTCATCACCACCAGCGATGAGATGCTGCAGACGTTGTTGAATATGAGATAAGAGGGGCTAAGGGCTAAGGGCTAAGGGCTAAGGGCTAGGGTTAAGGGCTAAGGGCTAAGGGCTAAGGAAACATGCAAAGATGAAAGAGTGGCGTCAACCAAATTTCATTGTTACAGAACCTTTCAGTCAAATGGAGCGAAGCGACTCCACGGCCATTCGCCTTTTGCCCTTGAACCCTTTTGCCTTTACCAAATCTCAGGTTTCAGGCCCCCTTTGCCGATACCAACTGTACTTGATATGGTCAAACCAGAGTTCCTTCGCCTTGTGCGGCTTTACACGGGAGACGAGCTTCCGTCCGGCGGCAGGGCCCATTTGTGATGAGTGTGATGCATGCGGGTAGCGACCTCGACCCTGTACAACCAGTCCAAAGAGCACATCAGCCGGAAGAACCGGGAGGTGCTCGACAAAAACTCCCTGATCTCCTCGGGCAAGCGGATCCGAAAGCTCTCCGACGCCCCCGTGGATGCCAGCCGTGTGGCCGCCCTGAAGACCAACATGAGCGACCTCTCTCAACTCCAGCGAAACGTGGGTGTGGGAACCCTGTGGCTGGAGGCCAGTGAGGAGTCTCTGGTGCGGGTGCGGGACAAGATCGACAGGGCCAAGGAAATCGCCATTTCCATGGTCAACGGCATCGCCAACCACGACGATCTGCAGACCTCGGCCCTGGAGGTGGATGGACTCATCAAAGGCGTGCTGGACCAGTCCAACACCCGCATCGACGGCCAGTACATCTTCTCCGGGACCCGAAGCGACACACGGCCCTTCCGGGCAGACAACGAGGACTCGCCCAACACCATCGCCTACCGTGGCAACGCCACCCCCTTTCGCGTCAAGATCGGGCCACAGTCCGACATGGTGGTGGGCTTTGCCGGGGAAGAGGTCTTCTCCTCAGACACGGCCACCATCGACGAGACCAACAACTGCCTCGATTTCACCGAAAAACGAGCCGGGGCAGCGGTCGGTGAAGAGACCGTCCTCACCGCCCTCGTTGACCCGGGCACCTACTCTCGCCAGGGCCTGGCCCACGCCGTGGAGATGGCCATGGAGCGGGCCTCGGCAGACAAAGGCGAAGGTGCCGATTACCGCGTCTCCTGGAACGAGTCCGAACAGACCTTCACCATCGCCGAAGAAGAGGGCCTGGACCCGGCCAAGCTCGACAGGGTCTCCGTCCTGTTCCGCACCGGTGAAAACCGGCACCAGTCCGTGGGGGCCTTCATGGGATTTTCCACCGACGACATCGCCACCGAGCCCTCCCGCCAGCCCCTGGTGAGCAGGCGGGGCGTCCAATGGGGTGTCTTCAACTCCCTGTTCGAGCTCCGAGCCGCCCTGAACAGCAACGACAAAGAGGGTCTCCACCAGTCCATCTCCCGGCTGGCCGCAGACCACAACAACATCCTGAGCTCCATCTCGGAAGCCGGGGTACGGGCCGGTCGCCTGGACACAAGGCACGACCTTATCAAGGATCTCAACATCAGCCAGGATGCCACCCGCTCCAAGTTGGAAGACACCGACGTGGTGCGGGCCATCTCCGATCTCAAGCTCAAGCAGTTCGGGTATGAATCGGCCCTGGCCTCGACTTCACGGCTCCTCAACACGAGTCTGTTGAACTACCTAAAATAACGGAAACGATCGAGACCCAAGATTAGGAAACACCGGATGCTCATACTGACACGAAAACCGGGCGAGAAAGTCCGTATCGGTGACGACATCATCATCCACGTGGTGGAAATCGGCAAAGGAAACGTCCGCATCGGGGTGGAAGCGCCCAAGGACGTGTCCATCATGCGCGATGAGGTGGTGGAACGCATTGAAGAAGAGAACTTACAGGCCGCCAAGCGAAACAGGAACACCCTGGTCCATGCGGCGTCCCTGCTGAAAAACAAAACGATGATAAAGAGCGGAGACGTGCCCACGGGCAAGCCCGCGGCAAGAAGACGAAGAGTGGTAACCCCCAAGCAACCGCTGAAGGGCGACTCAAACAAGGAGTAACACGTTGATCATTCCTACCCTGCAATTCGGTTCCGTTGACATCGAGGAAGAAAAAATCATCTCCATGCCCAAAGGCATGCCCGGCTTCCCTGGAAAAGAGAGGTTTATCCTCCTCTCCCACGAAGAGATCGACCCCATCCTCTCCTTTCAGTGCGTGGACGACCCCGACCTGGCCTTCGCCCTCATGGACCCCTTCCTCTTTATGGGGGACTACACCGTCGACCTGGACGCCGCCGTCCGGGACATGGCCTGGGCAGTGGAAAAACCCGAAGAGCTCTTCCTCTACACCATCATCAACGCCAGCAGCGACCGCCCCGAGGAAATCACCGCCAACCTGGCAGGCCCCCTTCTCGTCCACACCGGCGTCAACGAAGCTGTGCAGCTGGTGGTCACAGATGACCGCTACCCCCACAAGCACCCGATCTTTGCGGCGGAAGAGGAGCGAGCCGAGGGGTAAACATATCAGGGTGCGGCTCCCGCACCGCCAGACATCATAACGCGAGCCACCGGCTGTTGCTTCCCATGCCACCTCGCGTCACCTTAACCGATACCGGCCTTTCGAGCGCCCATCGGTGCGCACGGCGCACCCTACGAAACACCGGTCCTTCGCTACCATCATGGCATGGGAACCTTTGCTTTCAGCCCAACCGGCATCCACCGGGCTCGCGAAGCGTAGGGTGCGGCTCCCGCACCGTCCGGCGTAACGCGGGCTGCCGGTTTTTCAAATGATCCCCGGTGCTCATCACTCCTTGCAGCCAGCATCCCGCACAAACACCAAACTGTTCTCCGTTGAGATTCCCGGGTCAAGCCGGTACCCGCCTCCATCAAACCCCTTGACCTCCGCCACGTCGGCAATACGGTTTTCGATGATCCACCGGGCCATGGCTCCCCTGGCCCGTTTGGCGTGGATGGCAACGGCCTTCAAGGTCTCTCCGGTCTTCTCTTTAAACGCCACGTCCACAAACCGGCCCTTTTTACCAATTGCCTTTTTGTCCACGGCTTTGGCGTACTCCCCGGAAGCAAGGTTCAACAACGCCCCGCCCGAGGGCATCAGCGCCGCAAGGTGGTCGGTGACGACCTCTTTCCACCACCCGGAGAGCACACCGAACCCCGGAAGGGAAAGCCCCATCTCCAGGCGATACGGTTCCACGCCGGTCATGGGGGACAGGGCCCCGTAAAGGCCGGAGAGAATCCGCAGCCGTCCTTGGGCCCAGGCCACGGCCTCGGCTGACAGACTCCCCGCATCCAGCCCCTGATAGGCGTCCCCCTGGTAGGCAAAAAGTGCCGGGGTCGCTTCGGTACCAAAGGTAAAGCCCTGAAACCGCTGCACCGTGTTCTCGGCAATTCCGTCGCTTACCTTCATAAGCGATTTCATCTCGTCCACGGAATAACCGCGCAACGCCTCAACGAGCTGCCGGGTCATCTCCCCATAAAAAGAGGATTTCGCCTCACCCGCCCACACCGGTGCGCCAGACTCCATCCGTTTTGCCGGTGCGAGAATCGTAATCATCATACCTTGTCTCCTTATCAAAAATCTTCGGTGCGCACGGCGCACCCTACGCAACACCGGGCCTTCGTTACCTTCACGGCTTACCCCACCGACCGGGGATGCGAAGCGTAGGGTGCGGCTCCCGCACCGCATGGCGCAACGCGAACCATCGGCTTTCATTTCCCATGGAATCTCACATCACCATAACCGATACCGGCTTTTTGACCGATCTGCGGTGCGCACGGCGCACCCTACGAAACACCGATCCTTCGCTATCATCATGGTTTCCCCTCACCGCCCGGCGTATCGCGGTCCACCGGATTTTGTTTCCCATGGTACCCCACTAAACACCGGTCACTCGTCACCATCATGGATTGCCCCACCGTCCGGGGCGCGAAGCGGAACCACTGGCTCCCGCACCGCCTGGCATAACGCAAACCACCGGCTTATCGGGCTGACCTCAACACGCACGGCGCCCCTACCATTCCCCAAAATTGCCGGAGACTTCCCCGCACCCGCCCCAGTCGCCATCGTAGACCCCATGGACCACAAGCCGATGAAATGTAGACCACGGCCAGTCCGCAACCCGCTCAACAACCCCATGCTTTACCGGGTTGTAATGGATGTAATCCATATGCGTTTCAAAGTCGAGCTCATCCCGGATCCGATGTTCCCAAAATCGCCGTTGCCACAAGGTACCTTCCTGGCGGGCCTTGCGGGACTCTGTGGAAAAGCCTTCGCGGGAAAACCGATCTCCGCGGGAGGTCGTCACATGCCGCTTGATGCGGGACCACCGGCTGCTGTAATCGGCGTCACCCTCGGGAAGCGTCCAGATGCAATGGAGGTGGTCCGGTAAAAGCACCCACGCGTCAATGGAAAACGGGGCCACGGCACGGACACGCTCAATGCTGTTTCGAAGGGCAACCCGTACCGGCTCATCGCAGAGAACGGGCTGTCTGTGGTGGGTAACAACCGTAAAGAAAAACGATGCGCCAGCGGTTGATACGCGTCGGTAATTGGGCATACGCAACCTCGTTCGTCTTATCACAACCAATGTTTATGTTGATGGTGGCGGTGTTCGTAACCTTCTCCGGTGCGCACGGCGCACCCTACGAAACACCTGGCCTCCGTCACCATCATGGCTTACCCCACTGCCCGCTTGGCGTAACGCGAACCACCGGCTTTTGCGTCCAACAAAATTTCGCATCATCATAACCGATACCAGCTTTTCGGGCGCTTCGGGCGATTCTTGTTGCGCACGGCGCACCCTACGAAACACCGGTCCTCCGTGATCATCATGGCGTATCATATCGTCTGGGGGCAAAGCACGGCTATTTCACAACATTCTCCATGTCCTCGTCATCAAGAAGCCTCTCCACAAGGCCAGCCCAATCCAACACCTTGCCATGAAAACCAAACACATTCCCTTCGGTTGTATGGGCGGCCACAAGGGCACCGGTGCCGACATCAAAACGCGTGCACCCCAGGCGCAACGTTCCTTGAATCATCCCGAGGGTTCCTGAGCGCATCCGGGACGCGGCCTTGATTAAAAGGAGCCTGTCCCCGGCATACTCCCGGGCCTGGCCCAGGCAAGCATGGACTTCACGGCAGGGCGCACCCACAAAAACGGCGCCGTGGGCTTCGGCAAGGCTGGAAATACGGGGGGCAAGGGTGGAACGGAGCGGCTCCGGGGCCGAGAGCATCCAGACCATGCCCGGGTTCACGTACTGTTCCAACTCTGTTTTTCGCGCCGCAAAAAGGGAGGTGAGATGGTTGCTGTTGCCAGCATCTTTGGGCAACACGGAGAAATCGACGTCATGGAGCCTGGCCTGGGCGTCGGTGATCCAGCGAAGCTTCTGGGCCGGTGTGGCTGCCTCTTCGTCATAGGTCATCTGATGAAGGGCCTTGGCCTGCTTCAACGCCACCAGGTTCTCCGCCGTGTCCCGCCGGATCGTGTAGCGCACCCACAAGGTACAGGAAGAAGGATCCATGTAACTTCCGGCGAAGGTCACGTCGTTCATGGTTAGGGAGGAAGCCACCCGAAGACGACGGGTGGCAAGACGGGTGGCCGAGAGGTCTCCGCCCGTGGTTTGCGCCTGACTCTCCATGAGCTCCATGCTGCTCTCTACCGTCACCTGGACCTGATCGAGCAGGTTCACAAGGGCCATCTGCCGCGCACTCATCTTCTGCAGAAAAAAATTGCCCTCCATGGGTCCTGACTTCCCTATCCCCACGAAGGTCCCGTCAAGGGTACCGCCGTCATGCATCCAGGTGGGCCGGGGCTGGCCCGTTCCGGCACAGGGGTGCCCCTCAGGGTAGGTCGCAGACTTCCCTGCACATCCGGTCAGCGCCAACAGCCACACCATACCCACCGCCATCGCCATCGCCCATGTGATCTTTTGCCTCATCATAAGAAAGAATCCCTCGCAACAGTTCGGCTCATCAAGCAAACACGCACACTTGGGACATACAAGCATGCCCCTTTGTTTTAAGCAAGCGGGCAGCCGCAGAACAGCCAAAAGCCCAGCCCTTGAGCGAATGTGGTCGGCTTGGAGGATAAAGACCGGTGGCGATGGTGAATCCGGGGGCTTATGTTCTAACCCTCATTGACCGTAAAAGACAAAAAACACATGCGTTCACCCCACCCTTGACAATCGGTTCCAAAACCCTGATAACCCCATTGATTCTTACTCAACCAAGCGGCAGGCAGGACAGAACTTTTTCCCGCTGCTGACCATATGGAGCCCCATGGATTCAAAAATCATCGACATTCGCCTCACGCCGGACGAAATCGACAGCCCCGAGGCCGTCAAAAAAAAGCTCATGGAAGCCTACGGGCCGTGCAATGAAAAAACATTCTGCTACCGGGTGTTGAAACGCTCCATTGACGGCAGGGGGCGCACGCCCCGGTTTTCCGTCCGCGCCGAGGCAGGAGAAGGCCCCCTTGCCGAGCCATCCCTGCGCCCCTTTGCCCCTTGTGCCCCCACCGGCAAAGAGGTCATCGTGGTGGGAGCCGGGCCGTTGCCGCCCTTCGCCTGCTTGAGCTGGGCATCCGGCCGGTGGTGCTGGACCGGGGAAAAGATGTGCGCTCACGGCGCTTCGACCTCAAAAAAATCTACTCCGAAGGCAAAGTCGATCCCCACTCCAACTACTGTTTCGGGGAAGGCGGGGCAGGCACCTACTCCGACGGCAAGCTCTACACCCGCTCCAGCAAACGGGGGGACGTGGGCCGCGTTTTGGACCTGTTCATTGGCCACGGGGCCGCCGAATCCATCCGAGTGGATGCACATCCCCACCTGGGTTCCAACGTCCTGCCCAAGATTGTCCGGGCCATGCGGGAGAGCATCCTAGACGCCGGGGGCGAAATTCGCTTTGAATCCCACGTCACCTCCTTTACGGTGGACCAAGGGCGCATGACAGGGGTTGGCCTGGCAAACGGCCAGAGCCTCACCGCTGACGCCGTGGTCCTTGCCACCGGCCATTCGGCACGGGACATCTACCGACAGCTCCACGCCCAACACATCCGGGTTGAGGCCAAGCCCTTTGCCATGGGTGTTCGCATCGAACATCCCCAGGCCCTCATCGACAACATTTTCTACGGCACGGAAACCCGTCACCCCAACCTGCCTGCGGCAAGCTACCGTATCGCCTGCCAGGCCAACGGCCGGGGTGTGTTCTCTTTTTGCATGTGCCCCGGCGGCTTTGTGGTGCCCGCGGCCACCGCCCCCGGCGAGCTGGTCTTAAACGGCATGAGCCTCTCCTACCGAAGCGCGGAATACGCCAACGCCGGCCTCGTGGCCGAGGTGCGGCTGGACGACCTCGCTGAAAACGCCAAGGCCAACCCCCTGGCGGCCCTTGAGTTCCAGGAAGCGGTGGAGAAAAAAATCTTCAGCGCAGGAGACGGCATCACACAAAAAGCACCGGCACAGCGATTGGAGGATTTCCTTGAAAAGCGCCCCTCCACAACCTTAAAGGCATCCTCCTACATCCCCGGACTCTACCCGGCAGACCTTCACGGGCTCCTGCCATCCTTTGTGGCGGAGAGCCTCGCCCAAGGCCTTCAGACCTTCGGGACAAAGTACAGAGGCTTTGCTCATCCGGACGCCACCCTCATCGCCGTGGAGTCCCGCACCAGCTCCCCGGTGCGCATCCCCAGGGACAAAGGGAGCTTCATGCACCCGGACACCCCGGGCCTGTTCCCCACCGGCGAAGGGGCCGGGTACGCGGGCGGTATTGTCTCCGCGGCCATGGACGGCCTGAATGTGGCCGATGCCGTGGCACGATGGATGGATACAAAAGGGTAATCAAAAAAAGCCTCCGGCGGCCCTGCCGGGGGCCAAACTTTTAAAAAGTTTGACAAACAGGTCTTGTGAACGTATCGGGCATGTAATCGAAACGTTTTTGCGGAGCTTTTGTAAAAAAACAACCCGCCGTAAGCACCTGAACAGTTAAAAAGGCGCATCCGAATGGAATGCGCCTTCATGGTTTACTGTGCCGCCAGCCCGTGATAAGCCCAACCCAGCAGTCAGAATGTGTGGGTGGATCAGCTCTCTTTTTTTGGAGCCTGTCCCCCTTGATGTACCACCAGTCCGGAGAGTCCCATGTCCCTTCAAGGCATTGTCCATATCGCCCAACAGACCATGCAACGTTTTCTCAGCCCCGGCGACATCGCTGTGGACGCCACCGTGGGAGCGGGTTACGACACCGGTTTCCTTGCCCGCTCCGTGGGTCCAAAGGGCCGTGTTTACGGCTTTGACGTCCAGCAAGAAGCCCTGGGCAGAGCAACGAAAAACCTCACCAAAGCCGATCTCATGGACAGGGTCACCCTCTTCCACGCCGGGCACGAAACCATGGCCGACCACCTGCCCGCCGACACCCACGGCATGATCAAGGCCGTGAGCTTCAACCTGGGCTACCTCCCGGCAAGCGAATCACCCGTCACCACCCAGGTCGAGACCTCCCTTACCGCCATCCGCACCGCCATGGACCTTCTCCACAGGCGGGGCGTCATCTCCATAGCCATCTACGGAGGACACCCCCAGGGACAGGTTGAACAGAAAGAGCTCAAAGCCTGGGCCGCAGCCGTCCCCTACGACGAATTCCGCATCGCCTCCTACGAATTCACCAACAAAGAGCGAAACCAGGAGACCCTTCTCCTCATGGAGCGAGCAAAGCCAAAGGGTTAAATGCGCGCCCACATATAAAAAACGCCGGGCTCGCGAAGCGTAGGCTGCGGCTCCTGCACCACAAAACGTTACGCGAGGCCAACGGCTCTGGCCGCAGCCCACATCATCCCGAACGGCCTTAACCAATCCACTTTTTTGGGGAATTGACGGTGCGCACGGCGCACCCTACGAGGCATCGGCCTTTTGCCGCCATGGCATGAAAACGTTTTCCACGGCCTTCCCAACACCGCCCGGACGGCGAAGCGTAGGGTGCGGCTCCCGCACCGCAAACGTTACGCGAGGCCAAGGGCTTCGGCCGCAGCCCACACCATCCCGAGCGACCACAACCAATCCACTTTTTAGATAAGTTAACGGTACACACGGCGCGCCCTTCGAGGCATCGGCCTTTGGCTTCCATGGCATGAAAACGATTTCCACGGCCTTCCCAACACCGCACGGCCGGCGAAGCGTAGGGTGCGGCCCCCGCACCGCAAACGTTACGCGAGGCCAACGGCTTTGGCCGCAGCCAACATCATCCCGAACGGCCTTAACTAATCCACTTTTTTGGGGAGTTGACGGTGCGCACGGCGCACCCTACGAGGCATCGGCCTTTTGTCGCCATGGCATGAAAACAATTTCCACGGCCTTCCCAACACCGCCCGGACGGCGAAGCGTAGGGTGCGGATCCCGCACCGCAAACGTTACGCGAGGCCAAGGGCTTCGGCCGCAGCCCACACCATCCCGAGCGACCACAACCAATCCTCTTTTTAGAGAAGTTAACGGTACACACGGCGCGCCCTGCGAGGCATCGGCCTTTTACCGCCATGGCATGAAAACGATTTCCACAGCCTTCCCAACACCACCAGGCCGGCGAAGCGTAGGGTGCGGCCCCCGCACCGCAAACGTTACGCGAGGCCAACGGCTTCGGCCGCAGCCCACACCATCCCGAGCGACCACAACCAATCCACTTTTTAGAGAAATTAACGGTACACACGGCGCGCCCTGCGAGGCAACACCCATGATGTTTATGGATGAAGAACCAGGCAACCGGGGACCTTCGCCCTCCCGGCTCTCCACATGGATCTCGCCGTGGTGGGCGGCCACAATGCCCCTGACCAGGCTGAGCCCAAGGCCCAGGCCTTTTTCCGAACGGCTTCTGTCTCCGCGGAAGAGGCGGTCCCAGATCCGGGGGATGTCTTCGGGGGGGATGCCGGGTCCGGCGTCGAGGATGTCGATGCGCACGGTATCGGCGTCCCTTCGGGCGGTGATGCCAACGCTCTTGCCTTCGGGAGTGAATTTGACGGCGTTATCGAGAATGTTGGCAAGGGCCTGGCTTAGGCGATGGGGATCCACAGAGGCCACAAGCCCCTGTTCGATGGTGGCGTCGATTTCTACAGCCTTTTCTTCGGCCACGAACCGGTACATCTCCACGATGGTCTCGATAAGCTCGGTGAGATCGGTTTCACGGGGAGTGATGCGAAGCATGCCAGTCTCGGCTTCGGAGACGTCCATGAGGGTGGTGAGAAGACTCAGGATACGGTCGGACTCTTCGATGCCCTTTTCAAGGGCCTGACGGAGAAGCTCGGGGTCGTCCCCTTCCCGCAAGGCCATTTCCGAGCATCCGCAGGCGCGACCATCAGGACATGAGATCATGGGCCACGTCGTCCAGGGAGTTCTCCATACGGATGATAAGCCCGTGGATGCTGTCCAGCATGCTGTTGAAGAGCCCGGCCAGTTCGTCGAGTTCGTCACCGGTGCGGGTACGCGGGACCCGGGCTTCCATGGTCCCGGCGTCGATGGATCGGACCGTTTTGATGATATCGCGGATGGGCCGAAGGGTCCGGCGTGAAAGAAAGAGGCCGCCACCGAGCCCCAGGGCAAAAAGGGGAATCATCACCACAAGAAAGATCCTTCGAAACTGGCTGAGGATCTCCTGGCGACGCTGGCTGCTCATGCCCACCTGCACGCGGTTGCCCCTTTTGGTCAAGGGGCCGGAGAGCACGTCCAGCACGTAGGTTCCTTTTCGGCAGGAGAGGGTCTGCCAGCCCTGGCAATCACGGCAGCCGTGGGAAAGAAGGGTGAGGTCGAAATCTTCCCAGCTGCCCTGGGAGAAGATATGCCGGGTGTGGTTCTCCCGATCCGCCACCCGGATAAACAGGGGACGCGACCTGCGCTCGCTTCCGAGCTGGTCCACGTACCGGTTGAGGGCGGAGACGCCGCCGATGTCGTAGAGGGTCTGCACCTCCCGGAGCTCCAGGCGAATCTCCTCGTAATCCTGGGACCTGAGGGTGGCCCCGAGAAAGAGGTAAGCCAGGATAAACATCAAAGCCGAGCTTCCGATAAAGATCGCCGAATACCAGGCCCCCACGCGGAACCCCAGGGTACGGGTGATGTTACGCAGGCGCTTTAAGGACATAGCCCACCCCTCGGATGGTGTGGATCATCTTGGCGTCAAAGGCTTTGTCCACTTTGTTTCTCAGGCGGCAGACCAGGACGTCCACCACATTGGTCTGGGGGTCAAAATGAAGGTCCCACACATGCTCCAAGATCATGGTTTTGGAGACAGGCCTCTCGGCGTTTCGCATGAGGTATTCCAGAAGAGAGAACTCCCTGGGCTGAAGCTCCATCAGCCCCGCCCACCGCCCGTTCCAACAGGTCCATGAACAGGTCCCCCACGGTGAGGGTGGAGGCCTCGGCCACCCCACCGGAGCGCCGGATCAGGGCCTGGATCCGCACCAAAAGCTCTGAAAAGGCAAAGGGCTTGACCATGTAGTCGTCCCCGCCGCGTCGGACGCCCCTTCCCGCACCCGGTCGTCCATGCAAATGCTTGCCTCAAGATGAGCACCGGGGTGTTGACCCGCTTTTCCCGCATGGCCTCGATGATCTCCAGGCCGTTGCATCCGGGCAGCATGATGTCGATGACAGCCGCATCGTAAGACTCCTCCAGGGCAAGCACCAGGCCGTCGTCCCCCCGATGGGCCGTGTCCACGGCAAAGCCCTCCTGCCTGAATCCCTTGGCGATAAAGCCTGCAATCTCTTTGTCATCTTCAATGATGAGTATCCGCATGTACATCCCCGACGTGAGGTTATCTAAAAAAGCCCTTCTTTACTGCGTACCCTAAAAAAGCCCCCTTCCCCTGTCAACGGGGCGGGGGTTCCTTTCAGCATTGTAATGTCCCGGAAAGGTTTCGGCAACACGACTTCGCTATGGTACGAACGCGGTCGAGACGGAACACGGCTAACGCGATGGAATTGACACATTCAAGGACATCATACTCAGGTGACGCATCAACACAGGTATCCGTTCCGTCTCGGTCGTACCACCTTACAGACACCCGTATCCCGGACCCAAAAAACAGGAACGTATCCCATGACGGATAAACTTGACAGACCAGAAGGCAAGGTCGTCACCCGCACCTCGCCTCTTCTTCTCATTCTGGCCCTTGCCATCGGTTTTTTCGCCGGGGTCGCCTTATCGGCCTGGAAAATGAAAGCCCCGGGCTACGCCACCACCGCGCCCCAGGGCAACGCCAAGCTGGCAAAAATGGCCCAGGCCCTGGAGCAGCAGCTTGCCGAGAACCCGGACAACGCGGACCTGCTTATCCGCCTGGGCAACACCTACTTTGATACGGACCAGTACGCCAAGTCCATCGACGCGTACAACCGCGCCCTTGCCCTTACCCCGGGCAATCCCCACGTCCTCACCGACCTGGGCATCATGTACCGAAGGAACAAACAGCCGGAAAAAGCTGTTCAGTCCTTTGACGCCGCCATTGCCGCGGACAAAACCCTTGAAAACGCCTACCTCAACAAAGGAATCGTCCTGGTCTACGACCTGAACAGGCGCGACGAGGCCATCGCCACCTGGGAAGCCTTGCGCGAAATCAACCCCCTGGCCATGGCGGGCAACCAGTCCATTGATGAACTCATCGCCCACTTTAAAGAGGGCCACGACCAAAAAGGGACAAACTGATGCGCGCACCCCAGAGCATCCTCACGTCGGTGACGGATCACTTCAAATCGGTACGGCTGACCGTGGCCCTGCTGCTCGTGCTGGCGGCCACCTCGGTCCTGGGCACCCTGATTCCCCAGAACAAACACGCCGCCGACTACATCCAGGCCTTTGGAGAACCCCTCTACCGGATTTTTCACATCCTGGATTTGACGGACATGTATGGTTCCTGGTGGTTTGTCCTGCTTATTATCCTTTTGACCTTAAATATTCTGGTCTGCACGGTAACCCGGTTCCGGACCACGATAAAACTCTCCTTCGGCAAAGGATTCAAAGGCTTTTCCTCTCTTCCGGCCCTGGCCGAAGGTACAAGCCCCAAATCCCCCGAGGCCCTGGAAGAGACCGTCCAAACGGCCCTCTCCACCCGGTTTGCAAGCACCCGGAAGGTCACCCTCCCAAATGGGGTTGCCATTGACGCGGAAAAGGGCCGCTGGACCCGCATAGGGGCAGACGTGGTCCACGCGGGCATCCTTGTGCTGCTGGCCGGGGCCCTTGTGGGCAGCCTCTTCGGATTTGACGGAGCGATCAACGTGCCCGAAGGCGAAAGCGTCGATTCCATCATCCTCAGAAACAGCACCGAAAAAAAGCCCCTGGGCTTTTCCGTGCGCTGCAACAATTTCAGCATCAGCCATTACGACACGGGCAGCGTCAAGGAGTACCGGTCCAGCCTCACGGTTCTTGAAGATGACAAGGAGGTCCTCACACGGGACATCATCGTCAACAAGCCCCTTACCCACAACGGGGTGACCTTCTACCAGTCCAGCTACGGCACCATGGGGGCCAAGGACTTTTCTTTTGCTTTTATGGAAAAAGCCACCGGTCAAACCGTGACCAAGGCGGTGGACATCGGAGAGACCGTCACCTTTGCCCCAGGCAAGACCTTCACCTTCGACCGCTACGCATCCAACCACGCCTTCAACGGCAGGTCCGTGGGTGAGGCCGCCATCGGCACCCTCACAGACAACGGCTCAAAAACAGAGGTGGTTCTCCTCTCCCGTTTTTCAAACTTTGACAAGATGCGCAAGGGCGACTGGGTCCTTTCCATTGCAGATCATAAGCACGCCTACTACACCGGGCTTCAGGTAACGTACGACCCCGGCGTGGGTCTGGTCTACACCGGTTTTATCCTCATGATTGCAGGCTGCTTCGTGGCCTTTTTCACGGGCCATAAAAAGATCCGCGTCACCCTGACCCCGGCGGCCCTGGGCAGCACCGTCACCGTCTCAGGGGCAGCCCCGAAAAACAAGGTGTGGGCCACACGCTACGCCCGGCAGCTTTTAAACAGGCTGGGTTAACACGATTAAGATCACCCCTTGCCTTGGCGCATGGGGTGATCATGTATGACACTTAACAGATTCGGAGAACAGAGATGACAAGCTCCCTGCTCATATCCATTGCAACCTTTGTCTACGGCCTATCCGGCCTCCTCTACTTTTGTGCGTGGATTTTCAAGTCAACCCGGCTGAACCTGCCTGCCACGGCCACGGCAGCCGTGGGCCTTGGGATCAACACGGCGGGATTCCTGCTGCGGTGGTCCGAGTCCTATGCCCTGGGCATCGGGCGCATTCCGCTATCCAACCTCTATGAGTCCCTTGTCTTTTACGGCCTGGCCATCGCCGCCCTCTACCTGGTGCTGGAGCGGCTCATGAACATCCGTATCGCAGGCGGCTTTGCCCTCACCTTCTCCTTTCTGGCCCTGGCCTACGCCTCCCTCTCCCCCAGCGTGGGATCCCAGATCCGCCCCCTGATGCCTGCCCTGAAGAGCAACTGGCTCAGCGCCCACGTCATGACCTGCTTTGTGGGCTATGCCGCCTTTGCTCTCTCCTTTGCCCTGAGCCTTCTCTTCCTATTCCGCCCCGACGCGGCCCGGTCCGAGGAGGCTTCCTTCGACATCGACGAGGCCTCCCACCAGATGATCCTCCTGGGCTTTCTCTTCCTGTCCATCGGCATCATCACCGGCGCGGTATGGGCCAACTCCGCCTGGGGCCGTTACTGGGGCTGGGACCCCAAGGAGACCTGGTCCCTCATCACCTGGTTCATCTACGCCTCCCTCATCCATGTGCGCCTGGTCCGCGGCTGGAGCGGCAAAAAAACAGCCGTCCTCTCCATCATCGGGTTTGCCGCCGTCATGTTCACCTACTTCGGCGTGAACCTGCTTCCCGGCTTGCACAGCTACGGAGCCTAACAGTTTCGGGAATGCTTCGTGCCCTCGTTCCTCGGGTTCGAAGCATTCCCTTACGGGCTTTGCCCGTGAGACTCCACCTTGGATTCCCATTGCCATACGCGCACTCAATCTCACCGAAATCGCGAAGCCCGGGATTCGGCTCCCGTACCAAAATAACGTTACGCGTGGCTACCGACTTTCGATGCTACCTCTGCCAAACCGAAGGCTCTTAAACACCAAATTTTTAAAAACACTAGAACATGTAAAAACAGAAATATTGGAGACAGGCTCTTTTTATGGAGTATGGAGAGGGTATACAGGGGTAAAGAGACGCCTTGCCTCCGGCAAGGCAGCCGGAGACAAGCTTGAGCTCGATGGTCACCACAAGCCCTTTATTTTTTCGCGCCCCACAGTCGACGTACCGTATGTGTCTATTCGTTGTATCCGATGGGATGGGCCAAAAAGAAATTGGTTTTTTCTGAGGACTCAAGTTTTTCTTTTAAAAAAACCTGATCAAACCAGCCCAATGCGACCGTATTGAGGTTGTTGGCAGCAGCGTAAAGATAAATACTTTGGGATGCATAAGCAATCTGCATCCCGGAATACAGTGTGACTCCCCCGCCGTCGGTTAAAACCGCCTCCGTCATTTGGCTCAAGTCAGAGTCATCAAGGCCCAACAAGAGGATAACAGGTGCTTTTTTCGCAAAGTTCTGGTCTGGTATGCGACTTCTGATGTCCTCATCAATCACCACATTCAGGATGTTCTTTTTCGGGTCAAATAAATAGACGCCACGTTCCATGGCGAAATACAAAAGAAGGTTATCCCAAAGTAACGGAACCGTCCTTTTTCCGTCTTCTCTGTTGATACCGCATGCGATCCAAGCAATATCTGAAATGATTTGCAACGGGATCGCCTTCTCGGAAAAGCCCCTTGTGGACCGCCTGTTTTTGAAGGCAGTCATGAGCGATTTTTCACTACTCAAATCGGGGGGTAAAAGCTGAATTTGTCTTTTTATATCTGTGATACGCATTGTTTTTTTTACCAGTCAGGCCCTGTTTACCTAATACGTAAACAGGGCCTTTCTCCAGGTGACCCCGGCACATAGATACGTTTAAAAACATGATGAGGAACTGACAGCTGTCTTGCCTTGAAACAGTTGCACCGCAATCATGTGCCTACCCGTCGGGTTAAGAAAAAATCAGCTGTGCTTTTTGAAAAACTCGACCATTTTGTCAACAGCCCGCTGAACATCTGTGTCAATATCATAGAGGCTTACATGACTTGCGCCTTTGACCTCATACAACGCTTTGGGTTCACTGCATTTCGAAAACCGTTAAAAGGGGCGGCGTTTTCCTGATTGCTTTTTCTGTAAATCCCGATATAAGGGGTATAAAGGTAAGGAGCAAGTGCCGTTGCGCTTGTAAGGGGGGCGCTCTCCAGTAAATTCGCGAGGCTTTTGTGGGTATAGTTCGGGTAGGTTTCGGCACCGGCCCTTTTTGTCATGTAATAATCATACCCTTCATACATGGCTGACTCTTTACCGAGTTTTTCAAGGTCAAGGGACTCCAGGCCCAAGATATCGGCGTATTCAACCTCACCTGTTTCATACATTCGCTGCCTTGCAGCATTTGCATGCTTGAAAATGGGCAGTATTTGCTCTTTTGTCATCACGCCGAAGTAACTCATGGTGTTGTCCATCATGCCGCTAATCGATGCAATGGCCTTGAGGCGCTTATCGGTCGTTGCAACAATGGCCATGTATCCGCCTCCGGCGCAAACACCAAGGCCATATAAATTTTCACGGTCGACAAAAGGTAGGGTTCCAAGGTAGCTGATACCGTCTCGAACGCCTTCCATTTTCCATGCAGCATTCTCATAGTTTCTAATCTCACCCTCGCTGTCACCATAACCCAGGTGGTCAAAAACAAGGGTTATGTATCCCTTCTCAGCCAACTTTCTTCCGTATACGGAACCCGTCTGCTCCTTAATCTGGTTGAAGGGGCCTGTAAAAATCACGGTTGGGTATTTTTTGGTTTCGTCAAAATGTTCAGGTGCGAATATAAGCCCAGCAAGGGTGTGTCCCTGGCTTTTGAATGTAACATTATTTATTCCAGAATGGATTGCGTGTTTCATTTGGGAACCTCGTTTGTAGGTTTGTTTGTCTTTTGCCAACACATATGAAGGGTGAAAAGCAGGAACCACAAGATAAATAGTGTTGATCTTTTTCTTCAAATAGATTGGTTAGCGGTGAAACTTGATGTTTGATTTGAATAATAACGACATGTGATGTGGATTCATATATGATTCATCTGTATTGTTTGCACAAAACTCCAAAATATAAAATTCATCTATTTTCAAAACGGCGTGGCGATTTTATCATTGGATAGAAGGTGATGGTGATGGACTTAAAATCAATCGTATCCGAACTGTCTCTAAATGAGGGGCTGACCAAGACGGGGATCGATGGACTTGAACTTTTTCGTATGGAGAAACCCTCCGGAAGAACGGCCTCAGTCTCTATTCCTGCGATCTGTTTCATCGTTCAGGGAAGCAAAAGCTTGTTCATAGGTAAAAAAGACATTGTCTATGACGAAAATAATTATTTGATTGGAACGGCAAAAATCCCGCTTGAATCGGAGCTGATTGCCGCATCCCCTGAAAGGCCCTATTTCGGTGTAATCATACATATCGACCAAATCATTATAAACGACCTGCTCCTGGAGATGGATGAATTCAGCCTCTGGCCGGAACACAATAAAACGGACCTGATCATTACCTCTTCAGCTTTAGACAATGATGTTAAAGAAAGCCTTGCAAGGCTGCTCAACATTGTTGGCGACCCTGAAAAAACAAAGGTCCTTGGAAGGGGGTTACTCAGGGAGGTCTATTATTACATTCTTAAGGGAGAGCGCGGCTATTTGCTTCGAAACAGTGCTTTAATAATTACAGGCGCATGGAATTTCTTGGATTTACAATAGATTTATCCCAAGAGAGCCACTTTAAGGAACCGATAGAGCATAAAACAGATCGCAACGTATGCAGGAATGAGCACTTCTGGACTCCATGAGCAATTTAAGAAAGCCACGTCATTATCACCTATGCAGTTTATAAAAAAAATAAGGCTGCATAATGCACATGGCCTGCTTCTTGAAGGGAAAAGCGCGAGTGACGCAGCTTTTGATTCAGGGTATGGGAGCCAGTCGCAATTCAGCAGAGAATTTAAAAGGCTGTTTGGGATAAATCCAAGTGAACTGAAAAAAACAGCTTAAGTAGCAAGAGGTCAGCCCTTTTCAACTCTGGGGATGGCAGGAAGTATTCGAAATTTAACGTCACTCTACATCCCATCACAATCCATTGGTAGGGGTGGTAGTGAGTGCTGGTATGAATAGTGGAGCCGATTGTGGCAACAGGCTCTTTTGATCCCCCGGGCACCATGAAAATGCTGGAAGCACATAGAAAAAGAACCTGTCTCCTCTGTTCTTTATTTTACATGATAAACCTTCCGACCCTTTCCTGAAGATCCTTGGAAATAACTTCAAGTTCCATGGAACTTTTCTTTACCGTGTCCCCTGTGCCCATGATTTTTTCAGCGTCATTATCCAAGAGCTTAAGTTCCTGATCAATGTCTGAAAGGTTCATGGAACTCTTGGTCAATTCAGAGTTGATGCTTTTCAAGCTTGACGCCGACTCAACAATATTTGAGGAGATTTCAGAGATTGTAAGAGACTGCTCTTCAACCGCGGCAGCTATATCGGATACCGCATCGTTTGAAGCTTTTATTGTTGAGAATGTGGCAGATATGTTCTCGACAAGAGAAGAGGATGTCGATTGGATGGATTCAATCTTAAACTTGATGCTCTTTGCAGCATCTGAAGTCTCATTGGAAAGCTCCTTGATCTCATTGGCAACAACGGCAAAGCCTTTCCCCGCCTCTCCGGCCCTTGCGGCTTCGATTGTCGCATTGAGGGCAAGAAGGTTCACCTGTTGAGCGATATCGGTTATAAGGCTTGTAACCTGGTCAATATCTTGCACCTCACCTCTTAAAGACTTTATTTTTTGAGATGAAAATTCAACTTCATTCAAGGCTCTGGTTGTAATTTCGTCCGCACTTCCAGAGTTTTTCGCAATCCCTTCGATTGTTGAGGTTATCTGCTCAGAAGCCGTTGCTATCATGTGAGAGTTGGCAGATGACTTGTCCATCTCCCTGACTGCGTTTTGAATATCACTGTTCATGGTTGAAACAGAATCAGTGACGCGTTTTGTTTTCTCAGCAGAATCGGCGGAAATTGAGGACATTTCATCTGAAATAATAGAAAGCGACTCTGATGCCCTGGTAAGGCTATCAACGTTGGTTTTGATGCCTGCTATCATCTCCTGGAGGTTATCCATAAAAATATTAAACCATTTTGCAAGCTTTTCCGCTTCGTCCCCAGTGTTTATATCCAGCCTCCTTGTCAGATCACCGTCTCCTGTCGCAATCTCCTTGAGCCCCAGCACCACCGAATTTATCGGTTTAACGATGGATTTTGCAGAGAAAAGAACCAGTGAGACAGAAATAACAAGCGACACCAGCAGTATGACAAAATTGGTATTTCTAAGTTTAACCGACGCAGCAAGGAACTCTTTTTTATTTTGTGTTGCGCACACCGACCACCCGTTGATTCTAATGGTGCGACTTCTCAATTTTCTCTCGAGCACCATTGAACACATAATCAATGGCTCCCTGTTCCTGTCGGGACATCGTTTGAAACAACGCACCCATACCATCGATATCGGAAATATCGAGGTCTAAGACATATTCCTTTTCGGGGTGTGCGAGCATGACACCGTTTGTATCAACCATAAAGCAGTACCCTGTCTTTCCGATCATGCGCCCCGAAATTTTCTCTGCGATAATGTCTGCCTTTATGACAGTCGCAAGCGCTCCTACGATAACGTTGTCTTCGTTTTTCACAGGTGCACAGGCAACAACAATGGGGCGGCCTGTCTTCTTGGATATGACTATTTGGCTGAGAACAGTCTTTCCGGTGCTCATGGCTTTCTTGAAGTATGACCGATCAGAAATATTCGACCCTTTATACTCCTTGCCGTTTTCCAGAATACCTGTGATGAGTTTTCCATGTGTATCGGCAATAAAAATACCCTGATAATTCTTCCCAATGCTTTTAAACTGTTGCCCTAAAGACGAAAACACATGCGCTATGTGAGTCGCTGAATTCTCTTCGCCATTTTTTTCAACAGAGTCTGCAAGATCTGTGACATTTTTCTGGACGGATAGTAGTTCCGCTCTAGCTTTTAGCGACAAAAGAATATGATTGGTGAGCTCTGCAAGATCAGAAGCTGTATTCTCGGCATTCTGGTAAGAAATTTGGCTTATGGATTTTTTTGTCTGATTATACGACAAAATATTAATCACCATAAGTGGTGTAATGACAACAAAAAGCCCTCCTATTACGAGTTTTGAAGCTATAGATTTCAAGTCAAGACTCAATTTCTCACCCCTTCACTGTATAGATTGTAGTATAAGCCAGCACCGTCCATTTCAGCCATGCCTCAGATCAGTCAAGTACATGATGGAAAAATCTCTTTAGCCTAAAGACACGGTGTTAAGCAACTAATTTTCAACCTAAAAATGACATAGTTCCTTTCCTGGTATATCTTTTTAAGTTTGCTCTTTTCTCATGTTTTGGCCTTACCAGCCATGGCGACTCGACCGAAGGTGGATAGGGGGAATGGGAAAATTGAATGACGGGGGACTATCGGGGACAGGCTCTTTTTTAGACTTCGGGCACCGGGCTGGAGCACCTGCACATGTGCCTTTTTCCTTCAAGGCTTCGCCTGTGAATATCACGTCTCTCTGGTTTTCGTCTTCCCCGGCTGTTCGAGTAAACCGAACAGACAGGAGCAAAGACACAGCCTCTCGCCATGGCACCGGCGGCATACGCGAACGACGGGAGAGCCATGTTGGAAGCCCACGTCTGATGTCAATTTTGTGTCTTTATATACCTGAAAGAAACCCCATGCGACCTGCCCATTCAGGCCCGTTCCTGACTCGTATGGTGCCATTGATCAGGAGCGAGATTTTTTATACACATCAACCCAAACGCCCAATGCTAAGAAAGGTATGTTACATGCGCTATCCTTTGCTAATCCCATGCATATGCTTGACAAACGTGTTGGTGCATTTTATATACCGCCGAATGTATTCAGGTGTTTCCTACGGGAGATGAAAAGGGAATCCGGTTGAATTCCGGAACGGGCCCGCCGCTGTAATCGGAGACGAACGCTGCTTTATGTCACTGACATCTGTCGGGAAGGCGCAGCAAATAGGATGATCCGGGAGTCAGAAGACCTGCCTGAAAGACAGCAGAACATCTAGGGTAAAAGATGGTTTGCACACCATACCGGGAAGAAATACGGTTTCCCCGCATCCATGGAGCTCAGGCCGTCTTTAAACCAGTTCGCTCCATTTTTCAGGCGTTGCGCAAATGGAAACTGTTTCACACAAAGCCTATCTTAAACTTGCCGCCCCTTATACCCTTTCAACGGTGACCCAACCACCCTTAGGTGCGGTGGATACCGCCGTGGTGGGGCGCCTGGGCAGTCCGTCATTCATCGGCGGAGTTGCCATAGGCACCGTGGAACTCTGGAATTCTGTGGCCAGACTCTTTATTCCTTCGCACCTCACCCTCGAAGTACCGTATTGGTCTTTTCGTTGTAGCCAAATAGCATGTAAAGAGAGCCTGTCCCCTGATCCCGTCCAGATCCCAGATCCATCAGATTTCCGGCGGCCAGCTCCAGCGCATCGTCATTACCAGAGCCACGGGATTAAACCCCAGCCTTGTCATCTGTGATGTATCCACCTCGGCCCTTGATGCAACCATCCAGGCCCAGATCATCACGTTGTTTCAGAAGTTGAGTAAAGATATCGGATTTGCCAACTTGTTTATTACCCATGACCTGGCCCTCGCAGAGCAGCTCTGTGATACCATTCATGTCATGGATGACGGCGCCATCGTCGAAACCTTGACCAGCAGCAATATTGCAAACGAGGCACGCCACCCGGCTACCCTGGCCATGATCAGGGCCAGCTGCGGGCTGTCCAGAGCAACCGGCATGGCCGGCAACAGTAAAACCAGGATTTGAGGAGGATACCCGAATGCACGAGAACGGATATATTGCACGGAAAATGCGGCTGCCCAAGCTGAAGACCAAACCCGCCATTGTCATTGCCGCCTTCGGAAGTACCAATCGGGCAAAAATCGCCCTTGACCTTTTCAAGCAGAAACTCGCTGAGAAATACCCGGACGAAGATATTTACTGGGCCTACACATCAGAAATCATACGCAAAAAACTCGGTCTCCCAAGCCTCCACGAAACCCTCGCCAAGGTAGAGGCCGACGGCTACCGCAAGGCCGTGGTCCAGGCCATCCATGTGTTTCCGGGGACCGAGTACCAACATCTGGCTGAAACCTGTAACTATTTCCCGGGATTGCGGGTCTTCCTTGGTGAAACCCTGCTCCACCGCTGGGACTTTGTCAAAGAGATCCTGGAGGCCGTTGAACCCGAATTTTTAAGCCCGGACGAGGGATACAACCTGCTGGCCGTCCACGGCACCCCCCTGGCGGCCGATCCGGTAAATATCGTGTATATGGGACTTGAAAAGCTGCTGGCAGACAGGTATCCCAACGTGGGAGCGGCCTCTGTGGAAGGCCTCCCCGACCATGAAGCCGTGTTTGCCCGGATGGCTCGTGAAGATTTTGCAGGCCGATACAAGCGGATCAAAATCATTCCCATGATGTATTTTGCCGGGCTCCATGTCGAAGAGGACCTTATGGGTGAGGAGGACAGCTGGCGCAGCGCCCTGGAAACCCAGGGTTTTGAAGTGACGTGCCCCATGGCCACAGTGGGCGGCAAAGAATACTTCAAGGGTCTGGCTCACTATCCCGAGGTCAATGAAAGCTTCATGGATCGCCTGGATCGGATGCTCAAACTGGCAGAATATTATTAATTAACAGAGCGCTTATTAAAACAATTGAGCGATAAGGATAAGCGGCCGACAAGGGAACAGGCTTTTATTCGGCTATGCCATAAAACCGCTTCGGACGAACAAAAAAGCACTGTCCCTGTCTCGGCTCGTTCAAAGGGTGAGAAAAACGCCCCCTTTCAAGCATGCCTCTCGAGATGACCTGAAATTTACCAGGTAAGGGACTGACTTGCCGCTTTCTTTTCCTGGTTATACATCAAGAGAAGAGTCTGGTAATTACACATCCCGATCCCGCAGTATTGGTCTATGACGTGATCCAATAATGAGGTATCCGTCACCTTCGTCAATTGCTTAAAGGATTTAAGCTCTTGGTTCTCCATCATGCGCAGAGTCGAGGCATCCCCCATACCGATTGCCGAATATTCTTGTTTAACGGTTTCCTGAATATACGCAATAACTTTTTGTTTCTCTTTTTCTGAGCCAGAAAACGATGCAGGGTGGCAATCAGCCGCAATGATGATGCCAAGCACTATAAAAACAAAAATGATAAAGAGCGCTCGTTTCATAAATGTCTCCTACATAAAGACGTAGAGGAGAAGATGGTTTTGTTCAGGGGCAGGTCGACCTGAAAAACAATTCTCTATCTCTAAGCAGGGTAAACATTAAATTCGCCGGCGAGGGCGTATTCTGATAGTTTTTCCCGCATGCTTATTTAATGACGAGAGAGCCGTCTGCTCATCCCAACAGCTTATACATCTTTTTTAAGGGTGTTTTTGCCTGCATCCAGCGCTTCTGAAATAGATGAAAACGAACTAATGAGATGTTCCGATGAATTTGGAAGGAATATCTTAGTGGCTTTGCCTTCACTCAAATTCTTGCTGATCGTATTGCCAGCATGCAGTTTGAGATAATAGGCGATGTCCGGGTGCTCCTGGATCACCTTGGCGATAACCTCATACCCATAAGATTCCGCTTCAAACTCCATCTTTTTAGCATCCGCATCTGCTTTTGCCTTAATGATGATGGCCTCCGCCTCGGCGGCAGCGGCAACTTTCTTACCATCTGCAATGGTTATCTCATACTCCCGTTGGCCCTCGGCTTCTTTGATCTTTGCTTCACGCAACCCTTCGGCATGGAGGATTTGCTGTCTCTTCTCGATATCTTGCTGTTTCTGGTGCAACAATTGTTCAGCAAAGGCGCCCAGCTCAAATTCTTTAATCTCAAGCCTGACAACTCGAATCCCCCATTCGTCGGTGGCCTTATCGGCTTCCCGTGTGAGCGACTCGGAAATAAGAGCCCTGTTGGAATACGTTTCTTCGAGAACATGGTTTCCGATTTCCGCCCGTAAAATCGATTGGACCAACTTGCGCAGTGAACTGGTATAATCCGTCACCTTGAACAGGGCTTTGTAAGGATCAAAAACGTTGAAATAGATAATGGCATTAACCTCAAACTGAACATTATCCTTCGAAATAACACGCTCTTTGGGATAATCATAAACAATTTCCTTGATATCAACCTCATTGGTTGAAATCACATTTGAGGTCATCGGATCGGTAATCTTAAAAGTGTACACATTCCCCAGCAATCCCCACAATGAAACAAAAGACTGCATCCCCGGTGTCAACGTTTTGACGTATTTTCCGAACCTTGTGATAACAACATTGGTTCCTTCCTTGACAAAAACAAAACGAACGACCCACAACGTTAACAAACTCAAAATCTTATCCATCTATTTCCCCTCAATATACGTCCCAAAACATTTGGCGTTACCAACCCATGCTTGGATTTCGAACACCCAACAACAAACCCGTCGATAAGCTACATGCCTACGGGTGCAAAAAAACGGCTTGTAGGTTGACCCACCCGAAGCAGTTCAGAACTCTCAAGTGGCAGATAAGCCAGTCTTCTACCCAACATTGACAGCCTACTCACAAGATCAAAACAAAGTAATTACCTAATACGAGACGTGTCGAGTCTCTACCATACTTATAAGTCATTTATATTTACTTCATCTATAGGCTACAGAGGCCACCACTACGGGCCAAGAAGCCATGCATTGATTTCTCATACGCCTGAAATTATTTTTTTTCAATTTGAAAAAACTTAGTGATACGTAGGAAAGAACACTTTCAACAAATAAATAGTCACTGGCATTGAGTCAGTCCGTAAATTCACCGATTGCCCTAATCGGTGGGTGATTTTTTTATGGAGTTGGAGGGAGCCGAGGGTCCGGGCGGAAACGGCCTGCAACTGGACATCAAGTGGTGGGGAGTCCGGACCATCACCGAGGACCTTCTGGCCCGGAAGTACGCCAGGATCGGCCGCATGATGGCCATTTACAGGGAAGAGAAGGAAAGGATGAAGGAGCGGAAAAAACGACGAATGAGGCCAGGGTATCTTCGCTGTGAGGCGGGTTTTGGTTCGGTTTTGCTTGATTTGATTATGCCGGAGCCAGTATCTCGTGGGGAGGCGGAAGAAAGCCGCACAGGAGTGCGGCGCTCCTAAGGAGTGCCGGTGTTTGGTTCACGTGGGGGTAGTGAAGCTGTGGGGGCTCACGGAAAAAAGCCGCACGGAAATGGGTCAGGGAACTTCAGAAGCATCGACCAATATCCTATTTATTTAATAACTTTTTCACTAACTACGACCCTTTCCAAAACAAAATAGGCACCCCGAATCGGGGTGCCCATTGCCGTTTTAGATTTCGTGGAAATAAATAATCATACAATAGTTCGCCAGAATACCGCTGGGCTTTGACCCGAGGAATGAGGGGCAAAGCCCAGCGGTAACCTGCTTTCAAGGTGGCACACCTTGCCGCCGGAGGCTTTTTTTTGCTTTTATCTATTTCCTTTCACCTTATCTCATGTGCCGCAAGGTGGCGTATCCGCCTGCCACGGCTTTGACGTCGTAGCCTCGGTGCTTGAGGATACGGTAGCCGAGGTAACCGCGGAGGCCGATGGCACAGAGAACCAGGATACGCTTGGACTTGTCGATTTCGTCGCAGCGGTTTCGGATCTGGTCCACGGGGATGTGGAGGACGTGGTCCAGGGTGCCGTTTTCCTGGATCTCTTCGTCGGTGCGCACATCGAGGATGAGGTCTTTTTCCGGATCTGCTGCGAGGGTTTCCGTGTAGTCGATCATCTCCACGTCACCCATGAGGATGTTGCCGGCCACGTAGCCTGCGATGTTCACGGGGTCTTTGGCTGAGGAGAAGGGAGGAGCGTAGGCCAGTTCGAGTTCCTGGAGATCGAAGACGGTCATGCCTGCCTTGATGGCCGTTGCGATGACGTCGATGCGCTTGTCCACGCCTTTGCCGCCCACGATCTGGGCGCCCAGGACCTTGCCGTCGTTGGGGGCGAAGAGAAGCTTGATGGCCATCATCTCGGCGCCGGGGTAGTAGCCTGCGTGGGAGCCGGAGTGGGTCCAGCTGGCTTTGTAGGGAATATTGTCGGCTTTCAGGCGCTTTTCGCTCATGCCGGTGGAAGCAGCGTTCATGTCGAAAATCTTGGCAATGGAGGTGCCGAGGGTGCCTTTGTAGACAGAGCGCCTGCCGGAAGCGTTGTCGGCAGCGATACGGCCCTGGCGGTTGGCGGGACCGGCCAGGGGGATCACCACTTCGGCCCCGGAGACGTAATCCAGGGTGGTGACGGCGTCGCCAGTGGCAAGGATGGCGGGATCCGAGGTCATCATGGAGGCGTCCACGCGCACCCCGCCCTTGTCGGACATGGCCAGGTCGGCGGCCTTGGCAAGGCTTGTTTCCGGGCGCACGCCCGTGGCCAGGAGCACCAGGTCGTATCGCCTTGTTTCAGAACCTTTTCCGTTCTGGAGAACCACATCGTAAGCACCGTCTGTGGCCTCGATGCCCTGGACCGATGTGGAGGTAAAGACCGTGGTGCCCTTGCTCTTTACGTGGGTTTCAACGGCGGCGGCCATCTCCACGTCCAGGGGGGGCATGATCTGGTCGGTGAGTTCCACCACGGTGGTCTCGACCCCACGCTCCACAAGGTTTTCTGCCATCTCCAGGCCGATGAACCCGGCCCCTGCCACCAGGGCGGTCTTGGGAGCCTTGGCGTCCACGTAGCGCTTGATGCGGTCGGTGTCTGGGATGTTCCTCAGGGTAAAGACCCCGGGCAGGTCGATGCCCTTGATGGCCGGACGAAACGGCTCGGCACCGGGGGAGAGGATCAGGCGATCGTAGCTTTCTACAGAGGTCTTGCCGGTCCTGACGTCCCGGACCGTTACCTCTTTCTTCTCACGGTCGATGTCCGTGACCTCGGTCATGCTGCGGATATCCACGTTGTAGCGACTGGAGAAGGACTCTTCGGTGGTTACCAGCAGGGCGTCCCGCTCGGTGATCACCCCGCCGATGTAATACGGCAGCCCGCAGTTGGCAAAGGAGATGTACTCACCCCGTTCAAAAATAATGATCTCCGCGTCTTCTTCCAGGCGGCGTGCTCTGGCCGCAGCCGTGGCACCCCCTGCAACTCCTCCGACAATGACGATTCTCTGCATCTGTATCTCCCAATATTGGTATTGTTATTAAATAAGTATCCTTGTGGACTCCTTGCCCGACTATTTCATGAGAAAACGACCATACCAAATATATATTTTCTCATTACAATGGGTTACCAAGGAAATTCGAGACAATTCAAAATACAACATGTCATCCACTGTATTCTGCTCGATTGTCTCTCCCTTCGGGCGAGCCGAGTGCACCCATCTTCCGCGTTATCAGAGCTTTTATAAAGCCACGACTTCTGCAGCTCTGATGCCTTGAATATGGGTTCACTCGATTCGTGAAATATCCGGGCTTGGGGAGCCAGTTTTCTCGAATGGGTTACATTTTTTGTAACTATTCAGATCAAAAAAGCCTCCGGCGGCCCTGCCGGGGGCCAAACTTTTAAAAAGTTTGATAAACAGGTCTCAAGTAATCATTCACAGGCTCCGCCGAAACAATTCCGACATTTTCGCACCCGTGCTTCGTTTTTCAAGAAAAGTGAAACAGGCCTCTCCGGCAAAGAGCATTGCAAGATGTCACACATCACGCGAATGCTTCGATAACGTTCGAAAAAGGAGAGCTTCCATGCATTCGCCGTAGGGTTTCAGGGAGCACACACCCTGGCGCCGGAGGCCTTTTTTCTTTCTCTTTGACCACAGAGTTCATAACCGAATCGCAGGTACTATTTCTACCAAAAAAATTATCTGTTTTTCAACATCCCCGGATGATGGCCTTCATCTTCGGGTTCTTCGGCGTGACAGACCGTGCAGGTGATGCGCCCGATGACGCCCGGTTCGCCCATGTATGCGATGGACTGGTTGTTGGTGCCCTCGCGGGATGCGGGGAGCAGTTCATGGGCCCTGCTGTGGCAGGCAGCACAGGAGAGGGCCTCCATCTCGTCTTTCATGACGCTGAACCGCGCATCCGGGGATGAGGTCATGGAGGCGGTGGCGTCTGCCGAGGGCGGTTCAAAATCCTGATGACAGGAGAGACAGTCGGGAAGCTGAGCATGGGCCTGCCGTGGAGAAACCATCTCCAGGGTGGCATGCAGGGGCGCCTTTAAGGGAACGACTTCATCGGCACTCACCTCCTTGAGAAGCCGGGCCGTATGAACCGTGAGGGTGCCGTGACACCGGGTGCAGTCAAGGGGCTCCCTGTGACGACCGGAGAAAAAGGCGGGGACATGCTCAGGGCCGCTGTCGTGGCAGAAGCGGCAGGAGGCCTCGCCTTTGTCGGCCATGTAGGGGTTGTGCCAGCCGTGGAGGGCAGCCGAAGGTGAGGCGGAATCCCCCGCCCCGCGGCAGCTTCGGCAGGTTATGGATGTACCTTTCGCGGCCCATGTCGCCAGAGACGTGCCGCTGTTTTTGTCGTGGGCGGCCAGGATCTGCGCGGCGGTCTCTTCTCCAATGCCCGCCGGGTCGGGGGGACCTCCGTGGCAATGGTAGCAGCCCCGGGGGGCATCGGGTTCCGGGGGCAACAGGACAGTGTTCAGCTCCTGGCCGTCAGCGGTGGCCGTCACCTGGCAGGAATCATTGAAGCGCCCCTGCCCTGCTTCGGCCACCCAGGTGCCGAGGTCGTCGTCAAAAGTCATGGGATAGGCATCCCCACCCGATGCCACGGAGAGTTCGGCCCCGTCCATGACCACCTCCGGAAACTCTCCCGGCATCACCATGGCAGCCTGGATGCGCTGGGGCACGGGTTTTGCCGAGGCAAAAAGGGGGCTTTGCAGACGCCCGTTGCCCTGGGTCCCGCGCCAGGCCAGGAGCACGGGCTCTTTCCGGGTTTGGGGGTCGGGTTGAGGGGCAATAGCCATTACAGGATTTTGGGGCGCAGGCGCAACTGTTTTTGGTCCGTGCAGCCCCTGGGTCAGCCAGTCCGCCAGGAGCTGCCGCTCCCGGGCATCCCCAAAAAACGGGGGCATGTAAGTGTGAAGCACCCCCTGGCCTGCCAGGGCCTGGCTCAGGCCTTGGGGGGTATAGCGTTCGGTGAGGGGCCGGATGTCGTTGATGGGGCCACCCACGCTGTGGCAGGAGAGGCACTGAGCCTTAAAGAGGTTCCGGCCGGTGAGCTGGTCACCGGCAAGCCAGGGGGAGCGGCTTCGGAGCCCGCTTTGGTTCAGCTCGCTTGCATGTTGGGGCGAGAGGTTGTTGGCGTAGAGCACCCCGGGGATGATCCAGGGTTTGCGCGCGTGCTCCCGCACCATCTCAAACAGGCCCATGTGGAGAAGGCCCAGGGCCAGAACGCCCAATGCCAGGGGCTTTCTTAAGCCCCGATGTTTCAGAATCCACATGCAGGCGGCAAGGGCCATGATGACAAGGGTCAGGCCGGTGAACCCCGAAATAAGGCCGGGAACGGCAGCGGCAAATTCATAGCGCCCTTGAAGGTGCGCCTCGGGCACCCAGGCAAGGTAGAGACGCCCTGAGCCGAGCACGGCAAGCCCCATGCCCACCACCCAGAGGGTGTAAAAACCCAGCACCTCTTCCCGCACCTCGTCTACCTTAGAAAAGGATGCGGTGACAAAGCCGAAAAGCCCTGCGGCCCAGATTGCCAGAAAGGTTCGGAACAGGGTGGAGGGCCAAAAGCTGGGGTTGAAGAAGGCGTCCATGAACCGGCCGGTGGCGGCCCAGGCCCCGGGGGTGAGCATGAAGCTGATCACCCCGTTAATGATGAAAAGGGAAAGCCAGGCTGCCCCGAAATAGATCCACCCCACCCGGAGATGATCTGTAGGCGACAGGGAGTCGAAGCGGTACCAATAGATGAGAAGGGCCGTGATCTCCACGGAGAAGAAGACCCACTCGGCGGCCCAGGCAAAGAGAAACACCTCGATGAGCTTGCCCGTGGCATCCGGGCTCAGGATGCCGATGGTGAACCAGATGGCCACCCCGGAGAGACCGCCAAAGACCATGGTGAGCAGGAGGAAAAACTTTGTATGCCCTTTCACATAGGCCAAAAGGGGCGCGCTCTGGCGTTTTCGTGCCCGGGCTTCGGTAAGCACCAGGAAAAGCCCTCCCCCCACGGCAAAATGGGCCACGTAGACATGGGTTACGGCTATAATGGCGATAAGAAGGCCTCCGCCCCCAGTAAAAAAATCGAGCACCGGATAGCTCATGCCTCACCCCCTTTGCCGAGAAGGCTCAGCATGTAAGCAAAGGCAGCGCCCCCAGCAAGCAGGGCCAGGGCAAACATCATCAGGGAGCCGTAGTCGGCGGGCCCTGTTGTGGTGACGGGCGCCAAGAACCCGGTGCGCACCTGCTCGCGGTAGCAGATCATGAGGGTGAGGTTCCCCAGGGCCCAGGCGACGCAGATCTTTAACCGGCCCGCAAGGAGGAGTCCTGCCAGCACAAGGGCCGAGGCCGCCAAATAATAAACGGAGAGCACGCCGCTTTCCGCCCCCTGCCTCACGGCCTCGGGCAGAGAGACAAAATGGAAAAGACCCGTTGCCGCCAATAAGATAAAAACTCCGACCCCAAGGTAAAGCCCCGGGCGCCCGTTCAAAGAGCCCGCCTTGCCCAGCAACCGGCTGAGGAGCAAGGCGTGGAACAGGGCCGCCAGCACCACGTGGCCCCATCGCAGCAGGGTGTCTGCCCCGCCCACAAAAAGAATCCACCCGTGGGGGGAGTCCGCATAGCGTGCCCACTGTTCCGGCTTTGCCATGAGGTCGATGTTGCAGACAAAGACAAAGGAGACAAAAAGAAGAAGCAGGGCCACGGATACGGCGGCCCATGCCCGGACCTGGAAGGCTGTTCCGGGGGAGACCGCCAGGTACGAGAGGGCGTAGGCGGCCATGACCACCACCGGCACGCCGATCCACCACCCGGCCATGAGAATGGAGCTGGTGTAGATAAAATGGGCGAAAAGAGCCTGACAGAAGAGCAGGGGCGCGACCCCTGTGTTGACGGCAAAGGCTGTCCACACAGGCAGGCGAGGCGCCTCCGGTGCCTCGCCGTTACCGCTGAAAAAACCGACGGCATAGATGAGGGCGCCTCCAAGAAGAAGGGTCATAACCGCCACGTGGGCGGTGAGGGTTGCAAGGTGAAGTCCCCGAACGATCCAGGCAGGGACGGGCAAGGCGACGCCTCCGGCGTGCAGGCTCTCAAATACCATGGTCTCTCCCCCATCTGTTTTTGCATAAAAATAGCCTCCGGCGGCACTGCCGGGGGCCAAACTTTTATAAAGTTTGACAAACAGGTCTTACGAACGGATCATCCCCTCCCGTCCAACGGGAGGCTTGAATGTTAACCGCTCAAAACGGTCCGGTTTCTTTTTGGCCTTGGTCATCGTTTCGGCCATCAGCGTGTTTCGTCACCATTTAGTCCCCCTTGATCCCTGGAGCGCCGCACTCCGGTGCGGCATGGGTAACAACGGACTAAAAAGCCGCACAGGAGTGCGGCGCTCCGTTTCAGTGTGTCTCGCTTCGTGTGATGAACCGTTAATATATGTGAGATGTTATCTACGTCGACCGGTGGAACTGTCAAACGTGGCGAGGCCCCCCAGGTGAGGGCTTACCCTCCAAACTATGTTCACTCGAACGTCATCGATTGATCTCTGCCTTCAAGCATTCGCAACAGGGGGGTTCCCCTGTGCCCCCACCTGGCCGTCGGAGGCAACTGAATAGCTACAAAAAAAACCGCAGCGCGTGGCACTGCGGTTTTTCGTCTTCAAAATTGTCTACCCCTTGGCGTGGCAGTCAAAACACTTGACCGGGCCGCTGGGGTTCCCTGTTTTTGCCGTCGTGCGATGGCATGCGCGACAATTGTTCATCACCTGTTTTTTCTTCAGGCCGTTATCGGCAATGAGTCGATCAATGGCGCCGGTCTCCTGGGGAAACATCCCATGGCAGGTGTTGCAGTCCCCCAGGGTTGCCTGATGGTTCCAATGCGGGAAGGCCACCTCTCCGTATTTCCCCTCCACAGGCAGAACAAGGGACTCACTCCCCTGTCCGGCAAACGCGCAGCATACACCAACCAGCAGAACGGCTGCCAGCACACTCCCAACCCTTCTCATCCTCGCTCCTTCCAATGCCTCCGCATCAAATCCGCTCGTCGGGTCGTTTGTCTCCGATGTTCTGGGTGTAGTCGATGTTGTCCACAAACGTGCATTTTTCCTTGCACGCCGGACACTCCTCAGGGGGCTCCTTGTCTTTCAGGCTGTAGCCACATGCCGTGCATTTCCAGCTTTTTTCCATGGGTCATCCTCCCTTTGTAACGGGTGGGATACTGATGCGGGGGACAGCCAGGCGACGTCCCCCGCCAAAGGTCACGGCCGCCTACTTCTTCCAGAGGCCGTGGAGGTTGCAGTACTCCCGGGCGGTGACGGTGTCTGCGTCGATCATGAAGGTCGCCTCAGGGGCGTCACCGGGGTTCAGGTACTGGCGGTAGACCTTGCCGTCGGCAAGGATCTCGATCCACTGAATGTAATGGGCGTCCAGCATGGGGTGGGCCACTTCGCCTACGACCACGCGAAAGCCACCGGCGATTTTTTCAACCACGGGGACATGCTTTTCAACGGCAGCGTCTTCGGTATTTTCCGTAAGCAGGGCCATGTCCTGACCGCAGCAGACGGGGATGGGTCCGCCCCCCACCATCACTTCAACGATATTTCCACACAAATCACATTTAAAAATCTGGTTTCGTTCAATCATAGTGTCCTCCATAAAAGATGGGCATAAGCAGTCCGCCGTCTTGCGGATGCTTGTCGGGGTCACCGTTGCGGTGACGGGTACGCAGGTCGTATTCCCAAGATATGTGGAAGAAATTCTATATTAAATTCCGTTGATTTTCAATTGAAATAGATGGAAATGCCCTGGCCGGCACCCCTGGCTGAGGGGCCTTTATTTGAGCGTATAATAGTACGATTCGCCCTTGTACCGGGACTTCAGCTTCACCTCACGCATGCCCACCTTTTTCCCCGAGATGGTCCGATAGTTGTCCGTGCCCTTCCACACCCAGCTCTCGGATTCTGCAAAAAAGTAAAAGATGCTGTTGGGGCTGCGGGTCATAATCCCCTTTTCCCCTGGGGTGTATTTGGCCCAGGATCGGGTCACCCAGTCTCCGTCCGTGTCCTTGATGCGCACGGCCACCATGACGGTCTCGCTCGTGGTGTTGTGGAACCCGATGTGGTAGAGCCCCTTGTTTTCGAGGATCGTGGCCAGGTTGGCGTAGGCCTCATGGGTCTTTTTTACGGCCTCCTCCCCTGCCAGGATCAGGGTGGGGATCATCTCGGTGAGGTCGCTGCTGTCCCGGTACGCCTCGGCCATGGCCAGGGCGGTCTGGCCTTTGTTGTTTGTGGGAGAAAGGGCGACGTCCAAGGCCAGGAGTTTCTGGATATGTCCCCAGCACTGATTCTCAATGGCCACCATGAGGGGGGTATGCCCGTCGCCGGTTCGCCGGTTTTTGTCGGCTCCGTGCTTGATGAGGTACTCGGTCTCCTCCTCGGAAGAGAATCGGTTTCTCACGGTGTGGTGCAGGGCGGTGTACCCGTCCTCGTCCGGGGCGTCGATACGCGCACCGGCCCCAAGGAGGCTGTCGACCTTGCCCATGCCGTCGTAACAGACCGTTCGGCTTAAGGGGGTACGGCCGTTTTCGTCCCGAATTTCGGTGTCGCAACCGATGGCCAAAAGGGCATCAAGCATGGCGTTACCGTGTTTGTAGTGGGCCGCAATGTGGAGGAACCCGTCGCCTTCGCTGTTTTTCTCTTCGGTATCAAGGTCCGGCGCCTTCCCCAGGAGTCGAACCATGGCCGTGTCGTCCATCTTCACGGCAAGGGCCAGGGGGGACATGCCGCCTGACGGCTTGGTGTTGACAGACGCCCCAGAGGCCATGGCCGCCTCCACCCCGGAAAGGTCCCCGGCCAGGACCAGCCCGTCCAAAGTGGGCTTGCCCTTGTTTTCCGGCAGGTTCTCCAAAAGGGTGAGGGCCTCCATGGAGCCGTTGAGGGGAAAGCGCACCTGCATCTTTTCGCCGAGGACGCTCACCAGGTCAAACTGGATAAAACTGCCTTGTTTCAAAGCGGCAAAATCCTCGGGGCCCAGGGAAAAAAGGGCTGCCGTGGGTCCCCGATAAATGTGACAAGAAACCTTCGCTCTTTGGCCCGGACAAAGGCTGCAAAGGGTGTATCGTCCACAAAGACCCCGGTGAGCTCCCTGATAAATCCTTTTTGGGCGGATTCGGGATTTGCCTTTTCCCACATGGGATAAAGCCGGGGCCGAAAGGAGAGCCAGGGCATCCCCTTGAGAAAGGATACCTCCAGCAGGTGGGTGCCGAAGACATCCCCTTCAGCGTCCTTGGCACGATACATGGCCACCGCCACACGGGTCTTGGCCTCAGTCTCCCCTTCTTTGACCTCCGGCTTCCAGGACTTCCAGGCGGCGTCGGGCACCGTAAACATGGAGGTGGCCCTGCTCCGCTCTTTTCGGTAGCAGCCAAGGGTTAGGGACGGCGTGGCGTTGTCCCGATTGCGGATGTCCAGCTGCACCACATAATAAGCGTCTTTGGATTCTAAGCGTGCGTGGCGAAAGAGGACGCGCACGCCGCCGTCAATGGTCTTTTCCCTGTGGTAAAACGCCAGGCCTTTGTGGATAGCCTTCACCACGTCCCGGTCGGCACCGTCCCAGGTCTCGGACAGGTGGAGGAACGCTTCTTCCCGCCCCACCGTGCAGGAGAGCTTCAAGCCCGTGGCCTCGAAAAATTCACGGGCCTCGAACCGGGCCTCTTCGTTCTCCTCGTCCAGGACAAGGTCTGAAAACACCTCGCCCTTTTCAATGGTGGAATAATCCTGGCTCAAATGGATATCAAACACAGGGGCCATGACACCGGCCAGGCGTTCGGCCTTCTCCTGACCGGTCAAATCCCCGGGCGGGGCGGAAAGGCAAAGGGCCGGAAAGCAGATCAACAGGCACAACAGACAGACAACGAGGCTGACACGTCTCATAGGGGGCTCCATGAATTTTTTCAATAGGGTCCGAAACAAGGCACATACGAGGAATCACCATATCACGTTCCCCGCCACAGGGCTTGTAATGTATCGCACACACAAGGGAAGACTTGTCAGGGCCAACGCATGTAACAATTCAGTTGCCTCCGGCGGGTCGCTTTTTGAAAAAAGCTCCGCAAAAACGTTTCGGTAAAAACGAAACCTGTTTGTCAAACTTTTCAAAAGTTTGGCCCCCGGCAGGGCCGCCGGAGGCAAAATCTAAATGCGTTTGCCCCGGAAGGCTTGCCATTTGCCATGGCTTGGTGTAAATTCCCGATCTTCAATTTAAGAAGAAGCCCCCGGCCGGTGCACAAGTTCCCTTGCGCACCGGTTTTTTGTGATAAGGCCTGCGGCACGTCCCCCAGGGCAGCCCCGCGCCTATGTTTCGAGGTGAAGCGTATGACGTCTGTGGTATTCGGACTGGATTTTGGAACCAGCAACTCGGCCCTTTCGGCCAATGTCGACGGCAAGGTCTCAATGATCGACATCGACCGGTACAACGAAACCGGCAACACCTTGAAATCGGTCATCTACTACGATGACGAAGAACGCCAGTTCTTCTCTGGCCAGGAGGCGGTGAACCAGTACATCGAAAACGACGCCTTCGGCCGCTACATCCAGTCCATCAAAAGCTTTTTACCCGACGCCAGCTTTGAAAAAACCGAGGTGGGCAACAAGACCTACACCCTGGAGCAGCTCATCGGCATGATCCTGCGCACCATCCGGGAGCGGGGCGAAAAAGCCGTGGGCAAACCCGCCGACAGCCTGGTGCTGGGACGCCCGGTGGTCTTTTCCGAAGACCCAGAGTGCGAGGAGCTGGCCAACCGCAGGCTCTTAAAGGCCGCAGAGCTGGCCGGGTTTACGGACGTGCGCTTCCAGCTGGAGCCCATTGCAGCGGCCCTTGCCTACGAGAACACCCTGGCAGACGGCGAGGAAAAAACCGTGCTGGTCGGTGACTTCGGGGGCGGTACCTCGGATTTTACCATCATCAGGGCCAGGGGCGGCAACACCGGAAAAAACAAAAACCGGCGCGACGACGTGCTGGGCCTGGGCGGGGTTTATATCGGCGGCGACACCTTTGACTCGGCCATCATGTGGCACAAGGTGGCCCCCTATTTCGGCAAAGAAGTGCGTGTCAAAGCCCTCTACGACGACTTCACCCTGCCCGCTGACATCGTCTCCAGCTCAGACAGTGGCACCAGATCCCCCACCTGAGGCACCCCAAAATCGAGGCCATCTTAAAGGATATCCACCACAGGGCGGACAATCCCCGGCTCATCGAAAACCTCCAGAACCTCATCGAGGACAACTACGGCTATTTGCTTTTCCGAGCCATCGAAAAGACCAAGTGCAGCCTCTCCACGGACGAGGCCGCCCTGATCCGGTTCAAGGAAGGCCAGCTGGCCATCTCCGAGCCCCTTGCCCGCGGCGAGTTTGATGAGATCATCCACGGGGACGTGGAAAAAATCGAAGCCTGCGTGGATTCCGTCATGACCCAGGCAGGCCTCGGCCCCGACGACATCGACACCGTCTTCCTCACCGGTGGGTCCTCCCATATCCTCAAGATCCGGGACCTCTTCGTGCGCCGCTTCGGTACCCAAAAAATCGACAGCCAGGACGCCTTCACCAGCGTTGCCTACGGTTTGGGGTGCAGCAGTTACCTCACAGCCCATTAGGGCCAATAGCACACAGCCACCGGGAGCGATAACCGGGGGAACGTAGGATGGGCAAAGGCAAGCCCGCACCCGTTGGGTTTACAACGCCTTTCGTGCCGTGCCCATCACGTGTGCCGAAAAGGTTCTCTGGGGTGGGAAGCTACGGGTTCTCCGTGAAAATGATGGGCACGCTCCGCTTTGCCCATCCTACGGGTGGCATAACCCGGGGGGCGTAGGATGGGCATAGGCAAGCTCGCACCTGTTGGGATTACGACGCCTTTCGTGCCGTGCCCATCACGTGTGCCGAAAAGGGTCTGTGGGGTGGGAAGGTACGGGCTCTCCGTGAAAATGATGAGCACGCTCCGCTTTGCCCATCCTACGGGTGGCACTCGGCAAATGAGGATAATAACCCGGGGGGCGTAGGATGGGCAAAGGCAAGCCCGTACCTGTTGGAATTACGACGCCTTTCGTGCCGTGCCCATCACGTGTGCCGAAAAGGGTCTGTGGAGTGGGAAGGTACGGGCTCTTCGTAAAAAAGATGGGCACGCTCCGCTTTGCCCATCCTACGGGTGGGTCTCGGCAAATGAGGATAATAACCTGGGGGGCGTAGGATGGGCAAAGGCAAGCCCGCACCCGTTGGGTTTACAACGCCTTTCGTGCCGTGCCCATCACGTGTGCCGAAAAGGTTCTCTGGGGTGGGAAGCTACGGGTTCTCCGTGAAAATGATGGGCACGCTCCGCTTTGCCCACCCTACGGGTGGCACTCGGCAAATGAGGATAATAAACCGGGGGGCGTAGGATGGGCAAAGGCAAGCCCGCACCTGTTGGGGGTACGACGTCTTTCGTGCCGTGCCCATCACGTGTGCCGAAAAGGGTCTGTGGGGTGGGAAGCTACGGGGTCTCCGTGAAAAAGATGGGCACGCTCCGCTTTGCCCATCCTACGGGTGGCACACCCCACGACCAGGGTGATAACCTTTTTTTCCGTGTTCCCACGAAATGCCTTGACTTCAAAGAGCCCCCCATGTAGTGTCTGCCTCGTTGTTGCGGGATGGAGCAGTCTGGTAGCTCGTCGGGCTCATAACCCGAAGGTCAGTGGTTCAAATCCGCTTCCCGCTACCACTAAAAAATACAAAGGCCCGGAAGATGATTCTTCCGGGCCTTTTTTGTTTTTATCAATCCCACCCTACACCAGCCGATACACCCCGCGGGACGGGCACGTCACCCACCCTTTCTGTTTCATCTGATACAAGGTGTTGCGCACTTTCTGAGGCTCCATCTTCGAGGCGGCGATCATCTCGGCCACGGGCACGCCGTTCGTCTTTTTTTGCAAGAGTGTTGCGAGCTTCTTCATGGGGGCGGTCATGCCGTCGGGCAGCGTGGCCTTTTTGGCCGGGCGTTTTTTGGGTGCAGTCTTTTTCCCGGAGGCGGCCCGGAGTTTTTGGGCCCTGGCCCCGGCCTTGGAAACGGCTGTTTTTTTGCTCACTGCCGGAGGATCCTCCCCGCCCCCCAGATCAATACCAAAGAGCTCCGAGAGCCCTTCGGTCTTTTTAAGGGCCTTGTCGCTCTTTTTCACGACTTTGCGACGCAGGGTGCCCCTGGCCCGGTTCATCTTTTCGGTGATGAGTTCCTGCAGCTCCACCTTTCTGAGCAGAAACAAAAGGGAAGGATCCTCGTCCAGGCGAGCCCCTACCCCGTAGAGGCAGGCGGCCACATGCTTGCACATGGAGGCGCTGTCCGGGCAGCTGCAGGTAAAGGAGATCTCTTTGGGGGTGGGAAAAAGCCCTTTGCCCTTCTGGGTGAGCAGTTCCCCTACAGCCTTTGGCATGCGCCCTGCCATGAGGTCCTGCACCGAGTCCATGGTGCCCACGGCGGCCTCCTTCAGGGCCAGCCAGTTCGGCACGGAGATGGCCCGAATACGGACGCTCACTTTATACGGATAGGGCTCGCTGCCGATGACCAGGGCCGTCACCTTGCCGGCCTCAACCTTTAGGTCCAGTACCGCCCCGTGCCGAGCGTAGCTCCTGCCTCGCCCCAGGCGATTGGCAAAGTCGGCGTACCCTTCCAGGTTTTGGTTCCACGCCTTGCCCCACCAGCTCGACGCCAGGGCCTTTCCTTGAATGACCACAGGGGAGATATCCGGATGCTTGCGCTTCAGCTGCTTGAGTTTCTTTTCGGCCTTGGCCCGTTTCTCGGCCACCGACACGTATTTTGGAAATCCGTAGTATCCCATGGGGACCCCTTGTGTAATTATTCACGTCACTGTTGCCTCCGGCGTCCCTGCCGGGGGCTAAGCCCTTAAAAAGTTCAATAAACAGGCTTCAAGAACAAGTTCGGTTTCATCACATTCGCAACCTGCTTTCGAAGCGGGCACCTCGCCGCCGGAGGCATTGTTTTTGTTTTTCCTGAGCCCTCTTAACCCTGCGTTAGCCATAGAAGGCAAGCTGAGTAGCTGCCTTGTACCCATTTTGTTCAGATTACGATGCCAATGTAAAAAGCGCCACCAGCTCCTCGCGGGACATCTCCGTCACCAGGGCCTCGCCCGACGCAGAGACCACCTGATCCGCGAGGTCGCGCTTGGCTTCAAGCATGGCGTCGATTTTCTCTTCCACGGTGCCTTTGGTGACAAAGGTGTGCACCACCACCTTTTTGGTCTGGCCGATGCGGAAGGCTCTGTCTGTGGCCTGGTTCTCCACGGCCGGGTTCCACCACCGATCAAAGTGGACCACGTGGTTGGCCCGGGTAAGGTTAAGGCCCACGCCCCCGGCTTTGAGGGAGAGCACCATAAAGGGGCAGTAGGCGTCGGCCTGGAAGGTGTCGATGAGCTCGGCCCGCCTGCCCACGGGCACCCCGCCGTGGAGCACCAGGCCCGGATGGCCGAAGACCCCTTCCAAAAAGGCCCGAAGGGGTTCGGTCATCTCTTTGAACTGGGTAAAGACCAGCACCCGCTCCCGCTTCTCCAGGATGGTCTCGCAGATCTCACGGAGCCGCTGGAACTTGCCACTCTCGCTCTCCTTAAAGGCCCCCTCGCCCACGTACTGGTCCGGGTGGTTGCAGAGCTGCTTGAATTTCATGAGGGAAGAGAGCACCAGGCCTCGCTTGGCGATGCCCGTGGCTGTCTCCAGGTGATGGGCCAGATCCGCCACGCGTTTGCGATAGAGCACCACCTGTTTTTTGGAAAGACCTGCGTAGCTCTTCATCACCACCTTGTCGGGAAGGTCAGAGATAATGGAGGTATCGGTCTTGAGGCGGCGCAGGACAAAGGGGGAAATAAGCTTTCTCAGCCGGGCGTAGCCCTCGGGGTCTGATTTCAGGCTTTTGGAAAACTCGGCGAACTCGGTGCGCGTACCCAAAAGGCCGGGGTTCAAAAAATCAAAGAGGGACCAGAGATCCCCCAGGCGGTTCTCCACCGGGGTACCGGTCATGGCCACGCGCTGGCGGGCGTTGAGCTCTTTGACGGACCGGGTCTGACGGGTGGCCGGGTTCTTGATGGCCTGGGCCTCGTCTAAAATCAGGCAGTCCCAGGCGTGCTCTTTGAGCCAGGCATACTTCTGCACCAGGGTGTAGGTGGTGATCACAAGGTCCAGGCCGTTGAGAGCCTCCGGTCCTTCTGCGGCCAGCCGTTTTTTCTCGGAGGCCAGGGTGCGGCCCTCCTGCGCGGTTACGTAATCGGGGTGGGCCGTGAACACCCGGAGGTCCGGGGCAAAGGTGCGGATCTCGTTCAGCCAGTTGGTGACAAGGGAGGCTGGAAGCACAAGGAGAGACGGCCCGGTTTTCTCTTTTCGGCTGCTCAGAAAGGCCAGGAGCTGAACCGTCTTTCCCAGGCCCATGTCATCGGCAAGGCAGGCGCCAAAGGCAAGCTGATCCAGAAACCCCAGCCAGTTGAGGCCCTGCTGCTGGTAGCCCCTCAAGGTGGCTTTGAACCCATTGGCCACCGGGGTCTCAGGGGCCCGGCCCGGATGTTCCAACCTGGTCAGGGTGGCGTCCAGCCACTCCCCCCGGGAGACCTCGCAGGGCACCTGGCCCAGGGCGTCGCCCAGGAGGCTGTCGGGCCGAAGCTGGAGGCGCATGGCCTCGGACATGGTGAGCCCGCTCTCCACGAGGTCCCGGGCACGCTCGCAGGCGTCAATGGCCTGGGCCAGCCTGGCATGATCCACGGCCACCCAGCGGTTTTTCAAGAAAGCCAGGCCTTCGCTCTCGGCGAGGATCTCCCGTGCCTCCTCCTCGGTGAGGGCAAGCTCGCCCATCATGATGCCCGGTGAAAAGGCAAGGAGCGCCCCCTTCCCTACCATGGGCGGGGCCTTGTCCCCCAGGGAGAGGCGAACCCCCACGCGGGACGACGACGGCTTCCACCAGTCCGGGATGCGGCAGATCACCCCGCAGGATTCGCATACGGGGACCTCTTTTAAAAACGCGAAAGCCTCGTCCGGTCCCCAGGCCAGGGGGTAAAAAAGCTCCCCGCTGTCCACGAGGTCCGCCACCAGCTCGCTTTTGTCCGAGGCCCGGTAGACGGTTGTCAGAAGGGAGACCAGTTCGTCGTCCTCGAACTCATCCAGGGCGCGGGACATGGGCAGGTGGCGGGTGCCGTTTTCACCGGCCTGGGAATAGGTGGCCATAAAGGCAAAGGGTTCGTCGCCATTGCGGTTCTCCACAAGGTGGAAAAAGACCCGTCCGGCAAGATGAATCCCGGGGTTGAGGGTCGCGAACAACTCTGCCACGCTTCCCTTGTGATCAGCCATCAGTGAGGAAAAACCGGTCTCCAGCTCGTCCCACATGGACGCCAGCAGGTCGCCGTCCACCCGGTCCGCCCCCACCATCATGGGAACCGAGGCAAGGTGGGCGGCCATGCGATGGGCCTCTGCGGGGACCCGGGCCGAGCCGCGGAGAGTCTCCAGATCGGAGAGGCGCACCAGCCCTCCCACATAATCTTTGGCCACGGCAGCCCCCCAGGAAAGGGAGGGGTCGGCGCCGGCCGGGACCTCAAGGCACCCCAGTGTAAAGAGCCAGCTCTCCTTTGCCTCGACAAAGCGCCGGTAAAGGTCCTTCTGGAACCGTTCCACGGCCTTGGGGACAGATCGTTTCGCCTCGGCCCACTCCGGGAGAAGCCCCCCGTCGGGCATGACGGCCAGTGTTAACATCGAACCCATCGTTATCGCTATCACTCCGCTTCCATATCATCGCTATCAGGTGAAACATCCCCTTATATACAGGCTGTTTCGCCATGCTTCATCCCATGGCAGCCACTTTATTTTCAAGGTCCCTCACGGGTCAACTGTTTTTCCCAAAAAGCAAAAGGCGAAGAGCATCCCTTCGCCTTTTGCCCTTCAGCCTTTTGCCTTTAGCCCTTTAGCCTTTAAGCCTCCCCCTTACATCACACCTTAAACCGCCCCACCAGTGCCTTCAGCTCATCAGAAAGCCCCTTGAGCTCTTCGGCGTTGGTGTTGACCCTGGCGCTCACCTCGGTCATCTCGCCTGCGGTGTGGTTGACCTCGGCGATCTCACGGGCCATGTCCCGGGACACGCCGGAGCTCTCCTGCACCTTCTCGGTCATGGCCTGGATGCCGGTGGAGGTCTGGTTGACGTTGCCCGAGATCTCCACGGTGGTGGCGGACTGCTCTTCAATGGCCGCGGCGATGGTGATGACGATCTGGTTGACGCTGTCGATGACCCCTGCGATGGCGTCGATCTCGTTCACCGTGTCGTCGGTGGAGGCCTGGACCCCGCCGATGCGCTCCTTGATCTCCTGGCTGGAGGCGGCGGTCTGCCGTGCCAGCTCCTTGATCTCGTCGGCCACCACGGCAAAGCCCTTGCCCGCCTCCCCTGCCCGGGCCGCCTCAATGGTGGCGTTCAAGGCCAGCAAATTGATCTGCTCGGAGATCTCGGCGATGGCCTCGGTGACCTTGCCGATTTCCAGGGCCGCCTCCCCTAACGCCCCGACCTTCTCTTTGGTTCGCCTGGCCTGGGTAACGGCCTCTCCGGTGATGGTGCGGGCCGACTCCGAGTTCTGGGCGATTTCTCCGATGGTGGAGGTCATCTCCTCGGTTGCCGAGGCCATGGAGTTGATGGCCGAGGCGGACTGCACGGTCTCCCTGGAGACATCTTCCATGTTGGCGCTCATCTGCTCGGCGGCCGCGGCCACGGCGTGGGACTTCCCGGAGGTGGCTTCGGCACCCCCTGCCATCTGGGCAGCCAGGCCCGTCAGGCTCTCGGAAGAGAGTGCCAGGGTTCCGGAGTTGGCGGCCACCTCTCCGATCATGGCCTGAAGCCGGGACACAAAGGCGTTGAACCAGTGGGCCATGTCTCCCAGCTCATCGTTACTTGAAACGGAGAGGCGCTGGGTGAGGTCCCCTTCCCCTTCGGCGATATCCCGCAGCATGGCGCTGGCCTGTCGCAACGGGGTGGTGATGGATACGATGAGAAACGCGGCTGCCCCCACGGCCAGGCCCACCCCCAGGACGATGAACAACGCGATGACCATCTTGCCCCTGGCGGCCGTGTCCGCAAAATCGGTTCCGGCCTCCGCAGCCATGGCGCCCATCTTGTCCGAGAGCTCTTCGATGACGTCCCGGGCGTCACTGCCCACCGTTGCCTCCAGATGATCTTCCGCCACATAATCGTCCCAGTGCGCCATGTAGCCCTGCACCGCGGTTTTCATGAGCTCCGTGGCCGAAGGAAGCCCCGTGAGTTCCGAGAGAAGCGCATTGACCCTGTCGGCAGACCCACCGCCCACGATATAGTAAAGAACGGCCAGGCGCGCCTCGTTGAGCACGGATCCCACCCGGTCGATCTCCTGGAGCTTTTGAAAGCCATCGCCAATGACCCCGCCCAGCTCTTTTCCGGCGGTCTCGATGTCGTCCACGTACACCCCGGCGCAGATCACGATGTCCCAGGGCTTAAAATATTTGGCCACCGTCACCTTGGGAAACACCGCCTCCCCCATGCCAGGCTTTGTGAAATGGTACTCGGTTACCGAAACCCCTTTTTCCACGGCCCCGTCCACGGAGGTCACCACAAAGGCCTTGCCGGTCTTTGGATCGGTAATCTTGGAGTAGTCCATGCCCTCCAGGGCCCGGTTGCCCCCGTGGGTGACCAGGGTGTACGAGGAGTCCACAACGAAAAAATAGTTGTTGCCGTCAAAGCGCATGTTGCGGATCATGGCCAGGGCCTCTTTTTTGGGACGACCCGAAATAAGCATGTTTTCCACGGCCCCGTGGGCCACGTCCACCAGGTTTCGCACCGACGAGAAGGCCATTTTTTTCAGATAATACGAGCTGCTCTCCAGCACCTCCTTCCGGATGGCTTCCTGGGCAGCCACCGCCTCATCGGTGACCACGGCGTGGACCTCACCGGCACTCTTCTGGAGCTCCAGGAGCAGGGCCGCCTTGGTCTCCTTGGCCTTTTTCAGGGACGCAAGATGGGCGACGTAGGCATCCCCGCCGTCCTTGAGATTTTTGACCGCTTCTGTCTGGCCGAGAGCCTCCTCCAGCTCGGACACCTTTTCCCCGGTGTTTTCGATCCCCCGACTCAGGGCATCGTACTGTTCGGGGCTGCCCTCTGCCGTATAGGCACTCTGCTTGCCGCTCAGGGCATTCATGGCCACATCCAGTTCCAGGGTCATGCTCCCTTCACGCGCCTTGTGGATCACCCGGTTCAAACTGAAATACCCCGTGAGGCCCACCAGCAGCAGCACCCCGACAACCAGCGTAAACCCTGCCATCAACTTCTTCTTAAGCCCGACTGTCACAAACATCCACGATCCTCCATTGCAGCGTTCTCAAGGTGGGTTGTCGGCTGACGGCGCATCACCGGTCTCCTGATGCCCCTGTCAACGCGCGCACTCCGCACTGAACCACCGTTCAGGCACCACAACATCGATCACAGAAAAATGAAACGGGGACAGTAAACACTGCGTCGTCGTCAACAAACCCGTCGTATGTCTTATGTATCGGCATCGCGCCGCAAAACTTAATACTGAGCATTAAGAACAAGCAGCATCAAAAACCGGCAAATCCCCTTGTAATTCATCGATGTTTTCTGAGCGGTATCACAGTTTCGCAACATTTAACCGCTTATCGCACAAGTAAAACCCTCTCTTATTCAGGCCACATACAACGCCACCATGGAACCGTCACACCCTTGGCCCAAACGCAAAAAAGCCCCCGGTAAAAAACCGGGGGCTTTTTTAAAAAAAACAGACAAAGGCGCTGCATGCGTGGGTGGGTGAGAAAATCGCAAGAGGCCTTCCGGAGCCCTGGCGGCATCCGAACAAGGCACGAGCGTTCCTTAGTCTGTCTCTTTCAAACCAGAGCACCTAAAAGAAGGTGCCGCGCAGGCGGCATCTTCTTTCAGAGTTATGTTTCACGCCGGATCAGAGGATCCGGTTGGTCTTGAGCAGGGGCATGGGGTTCACCAGGTGGCGACGGGCCCATTTTTCCGCTTTTTCCTCCCCCGAGGCAAATCCGGCCAGTTCGGGGATAAAAAAGACAGGGAGCCTGTTCTTGGCGGTGCCGCGCATCTCCAGGTTGACCTGGCACAGGGGACAGAATGTCACCACGCAGTTGGCCTTGGCCTGGTTGGCCTGCTCCAGGATGCGGTCCACGAGGCGATCGGCCAGGTCCGGCCGGGAGACGGCCAGGTGAGACCCGCAGCAGCGGCTGGAAGCGCCCCAGTCCTGCACCTTGGCCCCGGTGTTTTCAACGAACTTGATGATGCTGGACTCGTAGGTCTTGAGGTCGAAGCCGGTGACACGCTCGGGGCGGGACATGAGGCAGCCGTAGTAGATGACGGCGTTGAGCCCCTCCAGGGAGTGGTTCATCCGGTCTTTGAAGATGGCTTCGTCCCCGGGCTCCAGGGCCTCAAGGAAAAAGCGCACCCTTACCTCGCCGGTGTACCGGGTTCCGTAGGCTTGAAAGAGCTTGTCGCGCAGGGCTTCGTCGTTGGCCAGCTTGTGCATGGACTCCTTGAGTCGGATGTAACAGCTGGGACACACCACATACAGGTCTTCCACCCCCTGCTTCTGGGCAAGGATGAGGTTACGACCGGACAGAAGGGTGGCGTACTCGGGATTGACGCTGTGGGCAGGTGAAGCGCCGCAGCAGTTCCAGTCCTTGAGCTCCTCAACCCACATCCCGGCCATTTTGGCCATCTGGAACAGGGCGTCGGCAAAGTCCCGGGAGCTGGCCGTCAGAGAACAGCCCGGGTAGATACAGATCCGTCTTTTCCCCACGGGAATCGTGCGCTTAACCGCCTTAGACATGACACACCTCATTGAGTTTTTTCATGTCCACGCGCTTGTGGATACGCTCGGGCAGAAGGCTCAAGCGCCCTGAAAACATAAACTTCATATAGTTGGGGATATCCCGTAAGGCCGGCAAAGATTTCATGCGGTAGCGCGCCATGAAGCCCAGCTCGTACAACCTGCCGTAGCGCTTGACCTGACCAAGAAACTCCTGATGAAACGCAACGACTTCGGGCTCCCTGACCTCCGCCTTTTCTTCAAGGGCGATCTGGCGCAGGGTATCCATCATTTCCGGAAGACTGATCCCGTTGGGGCATTCGGACACACAGGCAAGGCACCCGACGCAGAGCCATACCGACCGGCTCTCCAGGACCTCTTGCTTCAAACCCAACTGGACCATGCGAATGATTTCGTTGGGCAGGTAATCCATCTCCTCAGCCATGGGACATCCACCCGAACAGCTGCGGCATTGAAAGCAGGAGCTGAACATCTGTCCACTTCTTTCCGTGACTTCATTCATGAAGCCCGCCTCTATGCGAATGGGTTCTGTACTGTTCATCGTTGCTGACCTCTTTTCCCGAAACATCATGCCAGGCACGACCCCCCGAGTATCTGGCAGCACCCGGGACCCTTGCCCCGACGGTGCTCGTATTTTTATCCGAATGCTCCATTGAAAGCGCCCAAGGGCGATTTCCCATCTCGACCGGGAACACCGGACCTGTGATTCTCAACCCAACAAAGCGCCCCGAAGCGTCACCTTACGGGGACCGGCCGAACGGAGCCGGAACCTTGCATTGGATTGTCCCTTCCTTGCAGGCTGACAAAGGCCCGCATCCAACATGTTCAGCATCTTACCCCTTTCCCCGGGGCGGCTGTCACGCGACCAAAAATCGTCGCGAAATACCGTCTCCGAAGCTTCCCGTCGGATAAGGCGCCGGCCTGCACCGCTTAATTTCTACCTTCACCCCATTCAGGACGAACGCCACCTCTCGGTGCATCGCCGATGCATCGCATGCGAAGGATCACTTTTTTTGTTCTGGTCTTTTCAGTCGTCCGTCTTCGGTGACGTCGGAACCGCCTCCCCACGCCCTTCCCAAAGCGTGGAGGAGAGTTTCCCCACCGGTATATATCAAGACAAAAAAAGCCCGCAGAAGGAATCGTCAGTCTTAAGTCCCTTCAGCAAGCTTCATCGCCTTTACAGCGCCACACATCGTTGTGAGCGTTACTGCTTGTAGAGAAGGTCTTTTATCACGGTTTACTCATAGAATTCAAGCCTTTTCTATGGTTACACCTCTATTTTTTCTAACAATCCATGGAGCTATGCCGCCCTTGCCCACCAAGCAAAAGGATGCCCGCCTGCAAAAGCGACACAACACGGTCCATGGTGCCTTATACGGGGGAAACCCAGCCCGCCGTACAGGCCGTCGACAGCTTGCCTATGCCCTTGCGGGTGGTGCTCTCGCCTAGTCGTAAAAGCCGCGCCCGCTCTTTCGTCCCAGCCAGCCGGCACGCACATACTTCTTGAGCAGGGTGTGAGCACGGTATTTGGGATCGCCGGTTTCAACCGTCAGGACATCCATGATGGCCAGGCAGACATCCAGACCGATAAGGTCACCAAGGGCCAGGGGCCCCATGGGATGATTCGCCCCGAGCTTCATGGCGCTGTCAATGTCCTCAACGGAGGCCACGCCCTCTGCGTAGATCCCGATGGCTTCGTTGATCATGGGGATCAGGATGCGGTTCACCACAAACCCGGGGGCTTCGGCAACCTCCACCGGAGTCTTGCCGATCTTTTCGGTCACCTCCTTGATGATGGCATAGGTCTCATCGGAGGTGGTCATGCCCCGGATGATCTCCACCAGCTTCATGATGGTGGCGGGGTTGAAAAAGTGCATCCCGATCACCTTGTCGGGCCGTCCCGTGGCAGAGGCGACCTCGGTGATGGAGAGCGACGAGGTGTTGGTGGCAAAGATGGTCTCTGCCGGGCAGACCCCGTCCAACTCCTTGAAGATCGCCTTTTTGATCTCCATGTTCTCCACGGCCGCTTCCACGATGAGGCCGCAGGAGGCGGCGTCTGCGATATCCACAGAGCCCGTCACCCTGGAGAGCACCTCGTCTTTGAAAGAGGCCTCGATCTTGCCCTTGGACACCAGGCGATCAAGGCGCTTGGTCATGCCTGCGAGCCCTTTGGCGACGGCCTCTTCGTTGATATCCCTTAACACCACGTCAAAGTTTTTCTGTGCAAAAGCCTGAGCAATTTCTGCGCCCATGGTACCGGCGCCAATAACCATAATCTTCATAATCTCACCCAATCTAAATCGAATAATTGTGTCACCGGAAATTGAACCACCGACTGCGTTATTTCAGTGCGAACTGTCCGGGTCAGATCACGTGTTCGTAAGGCTGTGGCCCCCACCCCTTGCGTCGGGTCCCCAAAGGGACCCGTCGCTCGGAGCGGGGGGCCAAGCTTCTCCTGCCGGGCTAACCGGGGGTGCCTGCGTCAACACACCCGATCCCAACACGAACGTATGACTTGTTACGATTCAATCACCATGGCCATGCCCATGCCGCCACCGATACACATGGAGATCAGGCCCGTGGACAGACCTTCCCTCTTCATGAGGTTCATACCGGTGACCATCTGACGGGCGCCTGTGCACCCGATGGGGTGCCCGAGAGAGATCCCGCTGCCCAGCTGGTTGGGCTTTTCAATGGGAATGTTCAGCTCTCTCATGCAGGCGATGGCCTGGGAAGCAAATGCTTCGTTGAGTTCAATCATGTCAATATCGGCAATGCCCATGTTCAGGCGGCCGAGAGCCTTTCTTACGGCGGGGATGGGCCCTAAGCCCATGTACGCCGGGTCGAGGCCGCCGGAGGCAAATCCCTTGATTTTGACGATGGGGGTGAGCCCCAGTTCCTTGGCTTTCTCCTCGCTCATGACGAGGACGGCAGCCGCGCCGTCGTTGATTCCCGAGGCGTTGCCTGCGGTGACCGTGCCGTCCTTCTTGAAGGCGGGGCGCATCTTGGAGAGAACCTCCATGGACGTCTCCATGGGTCGTTCATCCACATTGAAGATGGTATCTCCTTTGCGGGACTTGATCACGATGTCGGTGATCTCGTCTTTGAAGACCCCGTCCTTGATGGCCTTGCGGGCACGGTTATGGGAGAGAAGAGCAAGCTCATCCTGCTCTTTACGGGTGATCCCGTATTTCTCCACGATATTTTCAGCAGTAATCCCCATGTGGTAGCCGTAAAAAATCTCATACAGCCCGTCAAAGACCATGAGGTCGGTCACTTCACCGACGCCGGTGAGCTCCATGCGGTGTCCCCAGCGAGCTTTGGGAAGGGCCAGGGGGGCGTTGCTCATGGACTCCATGCCGCCTGCCATGACCACATCGGCCTGACCGGTCATGATGGACTGGGCGGCAAGGGCGATGGCCTTGAGGCCTGAACCGCACACCTTGTTCAGGGAGAAGGTGGGAATCTCCTTGGGAAATCCGGCGCGAATCATGGCCTGGCGCGCAGGGTTCTGCCCCTGGGCGGCCTGGAGCACGTTACCCATGATCACTTCGTCCACCTCAACGGGAATAGCACCCTCGTCCCAGTCACACCCTTTGGCTTCCAGTTCGGTGAACCCCTGATCCTTCAGCGCATCAGGACAACAGGCCCGCATCTCATCACTGGCAACCGGACGAAGCCCCGCCTTCTTGAACAGGTCTTTCATGACCGCGGCTCCGAGATCGGCAACCTTGACACTCTTGAGACCGGCACCGAAGGTCCCGACAGCGGAACGCGCTCCACAAACAATCACTGCGTTTTTCATAAATCTCACTTACTCCTTACATGGCACCCCACCGCTTTCGCAAAAATAAGGGGCCATCACTGGATCCGCACCGGCTGCCACCTGATGTGACGCATGCGCCCTGCTGCTTTCGCCGGCACGTGGGAGTCCGGAAAACAAAAGCGCCAGTGCACATCACCGTGTACGAATGATTCTATGCCTCGCATCCGCACGGGCCGTCCAAGGGGGCCATGGTGCGAATATCTGTCCGGGGCGCTCCGTTGCGTCCCGAACCACCCGTGCGACCTGGCCTGACAATTGGCCGGGGAGCAGCTCCTCCCCGCCGGGTACCTTCGGGGTCTTCCCCCCGGCCGGCGCACGTGCATTACAGTCCTGAGGTCAAAGCAATTGTCGTGCCATATCAGCCAAACTTCCTCCCCTCGGCCGTGTTATCAATTACTTAACGCAATTTTCCATAGAATACACGAATTCCCCGCTATCATGGGCCTGTAGCGACGGCGATACCACGTATCAACCCATCGATACCACAGGACAATCCTCACAAAGACACCGATACGCCAGTAAAATCAGCGAATTCCTGTGGTATCCTTCCCTCGCCTGTGGTAAAACCCGATGATTCTTCGAAAAACATCGTCCCCTGCCCCATGGGGGGAACCGGCGCCTCCCGAAAGGCACAACACACCGGGAACAGACGCAATACCGGGCAGTTAACCCCGCCCATGGCATCATAACAGGAAAAAGAGCTTTACACTGTATCAAAAATGCGACATATAGCATCCATGATACACCCAAAAGTGTCGTAAAAAAGATACAGATGGGATCCGGCAAGGGTCCCCACAAGGTTTGAAAGGCCTATGCAACGCGATAACGACCGAATCATTGAAGAGCTCCAGGAAGAGATCGACCACTACCAGCTGATTTTCGATTACACCTACGGTGCCACCGTGGTGGTGGACCCGGACGGCTACATCATCGACATCAACAAGCCCTATCTGGATTTCCTGGACGTGTCCTACGACGCCATCATCGGGACCCACTGCACCAAGATCCTGGGGGATTCCCGCCTGCATATCGTCGCCCAGACCGGCAAAGCCGAGATGAACCAGGTCCAGACCATCAACAACCAGCAGGTTCTGGCACGGCGCATCCCCGTCAAACGAGACGGCAAAGTGGTGGCTGCCGTGGGGCAGGTCATCTTTGAGGACATCCGCCAGATCGCAAGCCTTGCCCGCAAGTACTCCCTTCTGGAGTCCAAGGTAAAGCACTACGAGCAGGAGCTTCGCCACCTGCGCTCCACCCGCTACTCCTTTGAGAGTATCGTGGGGGAGAGCAAGCCCATGCACCGCATTAAAAAAGAAGCCTTGACCGCCACCTCCAACAGTTTCCCAGTGCTCATCACAGGGGAGAGCGGCACCGGCAAAGAGATCTTCGCCCAAGCCATCCACCATGAGAGCAGGCGAAGCGTCCACCCTTTTATACGCATCAACTGCGCGGCCATCCCCCGGGAGCTCATGGAGTCCGAACTCTTCGGCTACGAGAAAGGGGCCTTTACCGGGGCCCGCAACGACGGCAAGCCCGGAAAATTCGAGATGGCCCACCGGGGCACCATTTTCCTTGACGAGATCGGGGAGCTTCCCCTTGAGATGCAGCCCAAGCTGCTGCGGGTCTTAGAGGAAAAAGAGTTCGAACGCGTGGGGGGCACCCGGGTGATCCGCTCGGACTTCCGGCTCATCGCCGCCACCAACCGCAACCTGGCCCAGATGGTCAGCGACGGAAGCTTCCGAAGCGATCTCTACTACCGGATCCAACCCACTATCCACCTGCATCTGCCCCCTTTGCGCAAGCGGCGTGAAGACATCCCCCTGCTCAGCCGCCACCTGCTGGCCATCATCGCCGACAAGGAAGGCCTCCACGGCGTGAACCTCTCGCCGGACGCTGAAAAGCTCCTCTCCGGCTACACCTGGCCGGGCAACGTGCGGGAACTCTCCAACTGCCTGGAACGTGCCGTGGCCTCCATGGGGAGCGCTCTCTCACCGAGGACGACCTGCCCTTCTGCATGCAGCAGTACAGCGAGCGCAAAGAGACCCTGCGCCACTCCTCCCTGAAAGAGGCCTTAAACGACGCGGAAAAAAACATCATCTCCGCCACCCTGCGGGAGGAGAGCTTTAACAAGGCAAAGGCCGCCCGTCGCCTGGGAATCCACCGCACCCTTCTCTACAAAAAAATCGACAAATACGGCATCATCGCCAAAAGCGCCTAAGGCCCCTCACCACCCCACGGCCCGGAGCATGGGCAGGAAACGGTGCCCGCAGGCATCCATCTTGCCTGCGGGCCGCGGACACCGGTCTCCTCCACGTGGCGACTCCCCGGTTGACACGGCTTGAGCAAACAAGGTAGCCTGCCTTTTTTTACATTCGGTCTAAAACAGCCGCAAACCCGACTCCGGCAATTGAGGTGACAGATGGACACGACACAGGCAGGCACCGAGGATTTCCAACCCTCGCGGGAAGAGATGTGCGCCCTCTGGGCGCTGGTCAAAGACGAGAGGCTCGATGAACTCACCGGCATGAAACGCTTCTATGCCGAGATCATCCGGGATCACGAAGCAATGTTCGCCAAGGAGGTGGACGGGGTGGATCACCCCGAGACCCATGAGTACCAACCGGGCCAGGGCGTGAACCCCTACCTTCACATCCTCCTCCACGGCCTTGTTCAGGTCCAGGTGGTCCGCAAGGACCCGTTGGAAATCGTTGCGTTCACCAACGCCATGAAAAAACAGGGGCTCGACGAGCACACCATCCAGCACCTCTTGTGCGCCGTCTTCTTCCCCCTGATCCTGGAAGGCAAAAGCCAGGGCGGAGAGCCGGACATGAAAAAATACAGCCGCCTGCTGAAAAAATACAAAACCAAGACGCCGGAAAAAATCCACGCGGACCTGAACAGGGAATTCGTCCAGACCGTGTCCTGACCGATAAAAAAAAGCCCCGCCTCCCTTGCAGCGGGCGGCGGGCCGATCTTCATATCACAAGCCGTCTTTCATCGTCTCCCCCGTTCAAGGGGCATGGGGCCGGGAGCCTTCCTCGGGTCCGCGGGCCTTTTTTCATCCTTGCCGTAAAACCAACCGTCTCACAGGTCAGCTGGTAAAGATCACCCCCACGCTGTATGCGGGGTTCTCCCGAGTGGTTCTTCACTCACGGCTGTCCACCACCTTGGCGTTCTGCATCTGTGGGGCCTTCCGGTTGGTTGACCGAATCACCAGGGGCGTCTCGGGAAGGTAGGGGCAGGTGCTCCGAAAGCAGAGCCCCCTGTCCGTGCAGTCCAGAAGATCGGCATCCATGTAGTCACCGGCCGGGGGCCTGGAGTACTGAATCGTTCCTGGAATGTGCATGCGTTTGTTGTGCCTCTCATCCGTGAAGACATTCATACAACACCTCCGTCCTCCTCATAGAAAAGGCAGGTATACCGGACAGCAAGGGGAGTCGCCGTCAGTGGGGACCGTCTTCGCCCGCAACCTCTGCGGGCCGGGCTTAACGCTGCAGACCGTATCCATCACACCTGTACTCCATGCATAACGGCCGAATGCAGGGATTTTTCATCCGTCGCATCATCTGCCGTGGTCACCTTATCCCGAGTGGGCGTAAGGGTCCCCGCCGTGTTCGACGTGCATGGGAAGTCGCATAGGGTGCGACATCATGATAGGAGCGCATGGGAAACGCGCACACGCAGGGTCAAGGGATCATCGTGGGGGACCTGCCGGAAAAAACAAAGCCAGGGGAAAACCGTCATATGTAACGTAAGTGAATCAGGCGGGATCAAACCCATAGAAAAGGGGATGTGTCTGTCCTGTCGCACACCTGCCTCTATGGAAGAAAGTATACCATACCCCAACCGGGGTCACAAAAGATTCTTCGATTTTTTCAGTACCTTGAAACCGACCCGTGGGTCGAGCGTCCCCAGGTATCAGAGCCCGTCCACGGCCTCCCGAACCCCCAGAAAAGCCTCCTCCAGGGCATCCACCCCCGCAAGGGCCTCGGCTTCATGGCCCGTCTTCAGGACAAACTCCAGCTCCCGGGCCATGGCGAACAGAAAGGTGGCGGAGATGTTGGACGACGCCCCCTTGATGGCATGCACTTCATGGGCGGCCCGGGAGTAATCCCCGGTGCTGACCATGGCACGGATCTCCACCAGACGGTCGGTGTAGAGGGCCACGAACTTCTCCACGATGGAGCGATAGATCTCATGGCTGCCGCCGATGCGCTCAACCCCCTCTTCGACATTCAGGACCGGCAGGGAACCCGTGTCCCCGGAAGTCCCGGAAGCCTTTTGAGGCGTGGGGTCATAGGACGAGACGGCCTCGTGCACCGCGTCACCGGAGGCACGGTTCATGTGCAGGGAGAGGACCTCCATCAACCGCTCCCGGTCGATGGGCTTGGGAATGTAATCGTCCATGCCCGCCTCCAGGCACGCTTCACGGTCCCCCTCCATGGCATGGGCGGTCATGGCGATGATGGGCACCCGTGTAAACTTAAGCTCGTTGCGGATGATCCGCGTGGCCTCCATGCCGTCAAGCTGGGGCATCTGCATATCCATGAGGATGGCGTCGTAGGTCTTCTCCTTGACCCGTTCGATGGCCTGGAGGCCGTTTTCGGCGATCTCCACCCGGATACCGGAAAAGGTGAGGATCTCGGTGGCCACCATCTGGTTGATGCGGTTGTCCTCCACCAAAAGGACCGTGGCCCCTTCCACCCCACCGAAGTGACCGGAGAGCCCCGATGACTCGGCAAAGGAGAGGTTGCGGGAGACCACGGCCTCCCCAAAGGTCTCCATGATGGCGTCAAACAGGGTGGAAGGCCTCAGGGGCTTGGTCACCACCCGGTCGATGCCGTACCGGATTTTTCCGTCAAGGCTGGCCCCGACACTGAAGGCATCGAGAAGAATCACCCGGGGACGCCTGCCTTCCTGGCGGGCCAGGGTCCGGGCCAGGGCCACCCCGTCCGTATCGGGCAGGTTCATGTCCACGATGAGAAGATCGATACCGTGGGTGCCCCCCAGTCGACTGAGGGTCTCCTCGCCGGTCTCACAGCTCTCCACCCCGAACCCGAAGGAGCCCAGCATCCGCTCCAGCACCCCTTTCAAGGTCATGTTGCCTTCGGCCACCAGCACCTGCATGGTCTGAAGGTGGCTCGGCATGTCAAAGGAGGATGCCGCGGGCGCGGACGTATCCCGGGCCATGGGAGCCGTAAAGGCAAAGGAGCTGCCCTCCCCCGGGGTGCTGGCAACCTTGATGCTTCCCCCCATCATCTCCACGAGGCGCTTGCAGATGGCCAACCCCAGGCCCGTGCCCCCGTACTTCCGGGTGGTGGAGCCGTCTGCCTGGGCAAAGGCGTCGAAGAGGACCGCGCTGGTCCCTGCGTCCAGGCCGATGCCCGTGTCGGCCACCTCAAAAATCAGGGTCACCTCCGTCTCGCTCTCCCGGGTCACGGTGATGCGCAGGGTGATCTCCCCTTCTTCGGTGAACTTCACGGCGTTGCTGGTGAGGTTCACCAGCACCTGCTGAAGACGAAGGGGATCCCCCACCAGGCGATCGGGAAGCCCTTCACCGAGGTCGATGATGAACTCGAGCCCCTTTTCATTGATCTGGTCCAGGAACATGGAGGAGATGTTCTCCACCAGGCTGCTGATATCAAAGGGAGTGGCTTCAAGGTCCAGCTTGCCCGCCTCGATCTTGGACAGGTCGAGGATGTCGTTGATGATCCCCAAAAGCGAGCGGGCCGAGGTGCGGATGATATCCAGGTACTCACGCCGCTGGTCCCGGGTGATCTCTTCGTTCAGCGCCAGGTCGCTCATGCCGATGATGGCGTTCATGGGGGTCCGTATCTCATGGCTCATGTTGGCCAGGAACTCGGTCTTCACCCGGGCGGACTGGTCCGCCGCCTCCTTGGCCTGGGAGAGTTCGTCGTTCATGCGAACAAGCTCCCGGGTCCTGGCGTCCACCCGAAGCTCAAGCTCGCCGTGGATCTCCCGGAGTTCCCGGGCCACCTTTTTCCGTTCCTCGATCTCGGCGCGAAGGTTTTTGTTGATGGTGGCCAGCTGGGCGGTGCGCTCCTGGACCCGGTGCTCCAGCTCCAGATTGGCCTGACGCGCCTTCCATCGTTCGTTTTCAAGCTGGCAGGAGATGCAGAAGTTCTTGCGGTTGAAGTACTCGAACATGTAGCTGGAGGCCATCCCCACAACATTGGCGGTGACGAAAAAAAAGTTGTTGTTGATCACCACTTTGACCGGGACATCCGAAAAGAAGAGGGCGGCTGCCGTGTACGCCCCGTGAGGAACCAGCAGGAGAGGCTGGCCCAGAAAAACGAAAGGCGGCCGAAGCCGTAACCGAACATGAAAACCAGGATCAAGCCGGGGAAGTAGGTGTACCCCACCGGGGAAGGGGCCCGGATCAGCATCATGATGATTCCCGTGCCCCCGGTCAGGAGAACCGCCACCAGGAGCGGCTGCTGAATGCGTGCAAAAAGCCGGGTAAAGGAGACACAGAGCACCAGCACCACCACCGGCAGAAAAAACGCAAACCGGATCATGAGAAACGTCGGCAGCAGCTCCGGCACCTGCACCACATCCATAAACCCGAAGAGGATATAGAAGATGGCGGCAAGGACCAGGACAATGCGAACCTGCCAGATGTACTTCTCGTGATCCCTGGCCAGGTAAGCCTCTTCAAGCTGGGCGTCCTCGCCGGAAAATGTAAGGGTAATGGGATTTACTTTCATGCAGCCACTGTTTTAGCTGAATTCCGGAAGGCACCGGAACCCCGGGAGAACAACCAGTTTCATAAAAGCGTGCGAAGGCACCGACCCATGAACATTGACCATCCCAGGCAACCCGGCCACACCTCCGCCGGACACGAAAAAGAAACGATGGGAACATCGGAAAGTCACTCACGCGTCCGCAGTTCTGCCCATGGCGTGGTCAGACGCCTGCCCGTCACGCGGTACGCGGCAGCAAAGCTCGTTCACAGGAGGTGTGTTGACATGCAGACCCCGGAAGGATCCGCCTGCCCTGCGGACGCTGATCAAAGAAAACTTACCTGAAAAGGTATGGCATATGAGACAGGTTATTTCAAGAGAGATCGATCATTCGGGTATCCCCGGCATGCCCTCTGCCACCCCGTCCCACCGGGATACGGGCGTTACCCGGTATGGCCATTGAAGGCACCCTCGACCCGTGACATGCCCGGGCCAGGATCAGGCTGTCATCGGCAGCCATGCCCAGCGTTTCCGGGGACAGCCCCATGGCCAGCCCCAGCAGCTGGGGATAGACCACCGGACGGGGCAGCCCCTCTTCCGCGTCGGCCGCTCCGGCAAACTGCAGGTGGCAATACGGGCACCCCGTGGCAACGAGTTCACCCTTCGCCTCGCCGATGGCCCGGAGCTTGTTCACCGTCATTTTTATGGAGAGAGCCGAGTTGATCCCGTTGAGGGGGGCGCCGCAACAGTCGTACTTCCTCGCGTAATCGACGCTCTCCATGCCAATGGCCTTGACAAGCAGATCAAAAAACTCCGGCACACCGGTTTCGTTGAACTCATTGATGTTGCTCGGCCTCAGCAGGTGGCACCCGTACTGAACCCCTGCCCGTACCCCGGTGAGGGGAGCAACCACCCGCTGGCGAATGGCATCCAGTCCCACCTCGTGGCGCAAAAAGGAGAGAAGGTGAGAAACGCGCACCACGCCCCGATAGACCAGCCCCTCACGCCGCAAAATAGCGTTGACCTCGTCCCTTAAGCGCAGGTCCTGATTCAAGGCGTTCTGGGCATGCTTGAAGCTGCCGTAGCAGCACTTGCACATCACCAGGATATCGCGTCCCGCCTTCTCCGCCAGGGCCAGGTTCCGTGCCGAGGACAACAGGTAGATCTCCCTGTCGGTGTTGCGAAGCGGGTACCCGCAGCAGTTGAACCCCGCAGAGTCGGTATAGTCCACACCAAAGGCATCCAGGACCGCTATGGTGGCGTCCCGATATTCGGGTAGGCGTGAAGGGATGGTGCATCCCGAAAAAAGTGCATAGCCCATGATTCTCTATCTCCTCAAACCCGAGCGATGGCCCGACGCAAGGGACCGGCCCTCGCCGGTTCGCCGGTAGGCCCGGTTTTTCAATTCATAAAAAAGGTCCGTCACGCAAACCCCCTGGGGACACGACTCCTGGCACTCGTAACAGGTGAGGCAATTCCAGAGCATGGGCGCCCCTTCGGCCATCTCCTCCTCCCCGAGTTTCAAGGCCTGCACCACCTGGTGAGGCAACAACCCCAGCTCCTTGCGGGGGTCTGCCACCGCACCGGCCACAGGGCAGACGCTGGAGCAGCCCCCGCACTGAAAGCAGGCGTCAATACCAAAGGAGGCCAGGGACCGGTCCGCGGGCTGTCCCCCCACACGGATCACCCGGGCCGGGTTCGCAAGGTCCTCAAATCGACCGGCAAGGCGCTTTTTGGTCGGTTCAAGCTGTTGGCTGTCCACCCCGCCCTCTTCCATGCAGGAGCCAAAGGCCAGGGGGGAGAGAAACATGGGGTCGCCCTTGCCCGCGTGGAGCAGGTCCCCTTTCATGTGCTGCCAGAGACTCGGCAGATCAATGCCTGCGGTGCAGACCCGACCGCAGTTGCCGCAGTCCGTACAGAGGGTTACCCCCTGCCGTGCCCGGTCAAACTCCTCCCCGGAGAGCTCTCTGTGCCCGGCCCGGCCCTTGAAAAAGGCAAGTTTCTCAGAAGGGAGCACCAGGGGGTTGCCCGTGATCTCATAGGCCGGGCGCACCGAGCAGTGCTGGCTGCAGGTGCCGCACCGGGTGCAGGCATCCAGGGCCAGGGCCCGCCGGATGGCAAGGGCCTCTTTGCCGCCCTTTTTTCCGGTGACGGCGTTGACGATAAGCGCCATGGGCGTGGAAAACATATGGAACATCTTTCCGTAGGGAATCCATGCCAGAAAGAGCACGCAGCTTACGTAATGAACCCACCAGAAAAAGGTCACGGCTCCGGCCCGGTCCAGGCGAACGGCCGTCTCCGTGCCGAGGCCCGTGGCCAGGGGATAGCCGGCCACCGCCCACCTTGAGTCTGCATGGCACTCCATGCAGCTCTCTTCGTGAATGGCCTGCCCTCGCTCAAGCTGCAAGGGATCCGGGGCCCCCCTGTGCCCGGGAACAGCCACACCGAACTCTTTCTCCCAATAGGCCTCAAGGGCGGCAATGTCCTGCTCATCGTCCAGCATGCCGTACTCATCCACCATCTCTCCGAACACGGTGTGGGACGAGATCTTCACTGCCTCAAGGAGCATCCCCGAAACAACGATACCCGCAAGAATTGCAATGGCACCGTAGTCCATGCCGTTTGAAACCAGCCCCTTGCGGCGCATCATCACCCGGCGTCCCACGGCCATGGCAAGCCCTGCCAGCACCAGGAGCCCGAAGGCATCCCGCAGGAAAAAGTAGGGGTTCACCGTGGCATAGTAGTCCGGAAAAAAGCGCTCACTGACGGCCTCTTCAAAGCCGTGCATCAGGGTCAGCCCCATGAATCCGACGAAAATAAGCATGTGCATGGACCACCGGTACCCATCGGCCTTGAGGACCTGGAGCTGCATCACCCCGTGCCTGAGGCACTGCCAGATCACCTGGAGCAGAACCCGCCCCCTCCTGAGCCCGCCGACACCCCTGGCAAAGGTCTTGAGGCGCGCAAACGGCCCCGAGCCATCGTCCCTTGCCCGTGAAAGGAACCAGACATCACGGGTAAACCAGGCCGAGACCCGGTGCATGCAGCCCAGGGTAAAAAGCCCCACGGAGAAATAAAGCATCCATGTGTCCATAAAGCGTCCTTTTCGTCTGCGGGTTGTCGTAAATAAGCCTTGGGGCCATTGCCTTCAACCAGCCCTCGGGCTCCGAGGGGGGAATCGTACGGAGTCATCCTCCCAAAGGCATTAACGAGAGCCTATGCAAGCATGGTGCCACCCGCCCACACATCCAACAAACACCATAAGAAAACAGACCTTTAAAATCACACACCCCATCAATCCGCCACGGCACCGCCCGGAAAAAGTCTCGAAAAAAGGACCCATCCAAGGTCCCCCGGCAGACAGGAAACCATGCCAAACCTTCCGGGAGTCACGGGGCTAGTCCGGACTGATTGGCCCCTGGGGCACACCCAAGGCCCGGGATAGGGATTCCGGCTGATTTTTTATGCGCGCATGCGTATTGCCTTTGGAGGCTCCATCGGTTATACATTCAACCTGTTGCCAGCGTAGGACCCGGGGCAAAAGGGACCCGAAGCCCAGTCTTCGACACCCCTTAAGGCCATGGCACCGCGCCGCAGAAGCGGACAGGAACCCGGGGACGTTTCCATAGAGACCGCCCCCCTTCCCAACGCTTTGTTTACGCGCCCCGACACGTTTTTGGATCAGCGCACCACCTTTATTATCCTTGGATAGCGACCCATGATACGAAAAGCCACCATTCAGGACATCAAACAGATTCACGCCCTCCTCTCGGAATACGGAAACCGCGGGGAACTCCTCTCCCGCCCCTTGAGCGAGCTCTACGACCATGTGAGGGATTTTTTTGTGTACGAGGACCGGGAAGCGGGAATCATCGGATGCGGGGCCCTGCAGTTCTGCTGGGAAGACCTCGCCGAGGTGCGCTCCCTTGCCGTCCACCCCGATCACACCGGCAAGGGCATCGGCAAGATGCTGGCCCAGAGTGCTCTGGACGAGGCCGTGGCCTTCGGTATCAAGGATATCTTCACCCTCACCTACCGACCGGGATTCTTTGAAAAGATGGGTTTCGGCATCATCGACCGATCGGAACTTCCCTTAAAAATCTGGAGTGACTGCATCACCTGCGTGAAGTTCCCGGACTGCGATGAGATCGCCATGCGCCGCCACCTGATTTAAAACCGGCAGCAAGAAGCCGTTTTCTATAAAACAAAAAAAAACGCCCCGTCGACAACCTTTGTCAACGGGGCGTTTTTTGTTTGTGGGTGTCGGAAACCGAACCTTTTCGGCTGGATCAGGTGTAACTGACGTTCACACTCAACAGGGGATATTTCCACACACCGGGCTTGGGCATGATCAGCTGATTGCAGATGGTGGTCCAGGCCGTCTCCGCCTTGATGGCACGGATCTTTCCGTCCTGGGGAGGCCTGGCCGGCGGTGTGTGGTCGTAGTCCACGCGGAGGATGCAGACCCCGTCCTTCTCCTCGTAATCGATGACATAATTGCTGGTGAAGGTCTCCAGGTTCATGGAGTTCTCTTCGGACACCTCGAGCATCTCCTGGAGGGTGAACCGCACCAGAATGTACCGGGAAATACCCCGCTCGGAGAATCGCAGCACGGAGCGTGACTCGCTGCTGGAGACGTAAACCGTTGAGATGGAGTTGAGCCGCTTCAGGTACTGGGCCGCCACACTGGCCGCCGTACGCCGCCCACCCGCCATGATGGGCAGGCCGTACATCTCAAAAAACTTCTTCTGGATATCCTCGGCGGTCTTGTCGCCGCGCTCGTACAGATCCTTGATGATATAGCGTAGGTCCTTGCCCATCTCTTCGGCAGCCTCGGAAATGGGCCAGTCGATGCGCACGTGGTAGTGGGAAAGGGCGTACCGGTCCGTGGCACGGGAGACCGGGTCCCTTTGGATAAGCAGGGCATAATCCACGGGGAGCATCTTGCGAAGAAACCCGCTGAATCCGATGGAGTCCAGGTACTTCCAGCCGCGGTCGAACTCGTCCGAAAGGTCCAGGACCCCCGAGGCGATGAGGTTGCTCTTCACCGTCTTGTTGACATCGAAAAACCGGATGTACTTTTTATAGGACGCGGGAAGGGTGTCCTCGATGAAGATGATGAGAAAAGCGTTGTGCTCCTCATACTCCTGGCCGGGAATACGCGCCCTCGGTTTGAGCTCTCGCCGCTCGACAAAGGGGTAATCCATGTTGTTTTTCTTAAAATTATCGTACGACTCCACCAAGCCGTATTGCAGGACAAACTCATCCAGATCGTCCCGCAGCACTTCGTAATAGACGCGCCTCAGTTTATGGGCGCGGCTGAGCTCTTCCCTGTAGCCCCAGTATCCCAAAGGACCCCCCGTCAAAGGTGTATCGCCCGACCCCGCCTCGTTGCAGGGTGAGCGTCGTTCATGTAGTGATCCGCGACAACGTGTTGTCCGAACGCCTGTGACTCGGCAAAGCGAAACGGACACGTCCCCGGACGCATAAGCATAATTGAGGTGGCAGTGGTGTCAGCGACTTGTCAACACGGCAGACTAAGAGGCCGGAAACGAAGGGAACGCAAGGGAGGCGAAAAGGCAGATCGCCCACTCGGCGCGTCTGTTGCCCCCTGGCCTAACCTGCTGAATTCTTTCTGTGTAGGGAAGCCCCTGCAGGTACGCAACGCGCGTTCAGAGCCCTTGAAGTGCCGGAGCAAGTCCTGTGATCCGAAGTTTTAGCGGTTCATGGCTGGACACATCACAACATCTTGTACCATGTTTCCTGGGGAGGGTCAACCGGATTGCGCACAGAACTGAACGTATAGGCTGCTATTTCAGCGTGTTTTAAAGCCCTTTCCGTCCAACAAAAACGGCCCCGGCTTCAGCAAGGAAGCATCGGGACCGTTTATTTTCGCGCATTATCGCTTAAAAATGGTGTTTTTCAGCGACAGACATGGCAGACAAATGCCACCTTTATCCCTCAAGGTAGGTCACGCCGGGCAGGGGCTTGCCCTCCATAAGGGTCAAAAAAGCACCGCCACCGGTGGAGACATAGGAGACCTTATCCACGGCACCGGCCATGTGAAGGGCCACGTCGGTATCCCCCCCGCCCACCACGGTAAGAGCTTCAGCCTCGGCAACAGCGGCCACCAGCCCCAGGGTCCCCTTGCTGAAGGGCGCCATCTCAAAGGCCCCCATGGGACCGTTCCAGACGATGGTCTTGGCCTGGGCCACCACCTGGGCGTAGGTTTTGACGGTTTCCGGACCAATGTCCAGCATCATGGTGCCGTCGGGGATGGAATCCACAGGCACCGCCTCGAAGTCGGCCTCGGCGCTGAACTCGTACGACCATCCTCGGGCAGGTACAGAGGAATCCCCTCGCCAGGCGACGGCGCGGGCATTTTCCAGCATCTCGCTCCCCACCAGGGAGTTGCCCACGGAGAGGCCCTGGGCCTTGAGGAAGGTGTTGGCCATGGCACCGCCGACGATCACCTTGTCCACAACGTTGAGCATGTTGGTGAGGGCCCCCAGCTTGCTGGAAATCTTGGCACCGCCGATGATGGCCACCAGGGGACGCACCGGCTCCCCCATGGCTTTGTTGTAGAAATCAATCTCCTTTTCCAGAAGGAGACCTGCGGCCTTCTCGGCCACCTGCTCGGTGATGGCGGCCACCGAAGCATGGACCCTGTGGGAGACAGAAAAACCATTGTTGATATACACATCGCAAAGGCGGGCGAGCTTGGCGGCAAAGGCCGCGTCGTTGGCCTGCTCTTCGTCGTAGTAGCGCAGGTTTTCAAGGAGCAGCACCTCACCGCCCTTCATGGACGCCACCATGGACTCCACCTCGTCTCCCACGCAATCCGGGGCCATGGTCACCTCACGACCCAGAAGGCCGGAGAGGTGCTTGGCCACAGGAGCCAGGCTCATCTCGGGAACGCGCTTGCCCTTGGGACGGCCGAGGTGGGAGGCCAGGATCACCTTGGCACCCTGCTCCAGGGCGTAGGTGATGGTGGGCAGGGAGGTGCGCACGCGGATGTCGTCGGTGATGTTCAGCCCAGCGTCCATGGGCACGTTAAAATCCACACGGATAAAGACCCGTTTTCCTGTAATGTCCAGTTCCTTGATTGTCTTCATCGATTTTTGTCCTTAAATAGAAATTGAGTGGAAAAACGACCCGGCGAACCGTTGCGTCGCCGAAAAGGTGCTTTATACTTTTCCTTTTTTCCCTTTACCGGCCAGGGCCTTCTTCCTGGACCAACGCGCCAGAAAGGAGAGGTTCCCCGCATCGTAGGCCCTGTCGATGCGCTCTTCACGCACGGTGTCCGCATCAGGGTCGGACGACAGGGCAGACCGCAGGCACTGGGTTTTATGGGGGCAGGCCATGCAGCGCTCCGGGGAGTGGCGCAGGCCGTCCTCGCTAAGGGGAAACACCTCCTCCATCACCCCGTAACACACCGGCTTTTTGGGTTCGTCGCTCACTACAGGCAACTCCTTATGGTTCAGGGCCCGGAGGCCACCGCCTCGGCCTCACGGACGAAGCGGTCAATGTAGCCGTGTTCGGCAAAACTGTAATGGCCGGAAGCGCCGATGACCAGGTGTTCATGGACCGTGATGCCCATGACCTGCAAGGCGCCCACCAGCTTTTTGGTCACGCGGATGTCTTCGCCGGACGGGTCCGGCTCCCCGGAGGGATGATTGTGGGCGAAGATCACGGCCGCCGCTTTGTGGGAAAGGGCCGAGCTCACCACCTCCCGCGGGTAGACCGCGCTGGAAGTAAGGCTCCCTTCAAAGAGCACGTCCGATGCCACCACGCGGTTCTTGGCGTTCAGGTACACCGCCACAAAACACTCCCGCCGCCGATGACCGATGGTAAGGGTCAGGTAGTCCATGAGCTCCCGGGAGTTGAGAATCCGGGGCTGGTGGACCATCCGCTCCTCCAGGTAACGGCCCGCCACCTCCTTGATGAGGCGCAGGCCGAAGAGGTTCGTGGCACCGATGCCGGGTATCTCCATGAGCTCCCTGTCCTCGGCCTCGAACACCGCCTGAAGGGACCCGAAGCGCGTAAGGGCCGCCTTGGCAGGCCCCTTGCAGTCCCTCCGGGGCGTTGCCAGGGTCAGAAGCAGCTCCACCACCTCGTAGTCGTGAAAGCCTTCAAGGCCACCTGCAAGAAAGCGCTCCCGCAACCTCTGCCGATGCCCCTGCCGGTCATCCGTCTCCCCCGTCGCCATCTTAAACCCCTCCTCAAGTCCGCACATGCTCAAGGGCTCTCGTCCCTTGGGCTTGTCACATGTGCTGACGGGCTGCGCCCGTGTAAGCCTCCGGCGGCCCTGCCGGGGGCTCAACTTTTAAAAAGTTTAACAAACAGGTTTCAACATCCGTTTCGAATGGATTCTGCTTTAAAGGTGGCTCACCTTGCAGCCAAAGGCATCGTCTTACAGATCCATCTCGTTTTTCAGGTCCCGGGTCATGAGGCGACGGATGGACTCCGCCGGATCCCGGCCGTCAAAGAGGATATGGTACACCTCGTTGCAGATGGGCAGCTCCACCCCCAGTTTGTGGGAGAGGTTGTAGACCGAACGGGTGGTCTTCACCCCTTCGGCCACCATGCGCATCTCATCCAGGATCTGGTCCAGGCTCATGCCCTGGGCGATCTTCATGCCCACGGTGTGGTTACGGCTGAGATTCCCCGTGCAGGTGAGGATCAGGTCCCCCACCCCGGCAAGGCCGGAAAAGGTCAGGGGCTCGGCACCCATGGTCAGGCCCAGGCGCTTCATCTCGGTGAGCCCCCGGGTGATCAGGGCGGCCCGGGGGTTCAGGCCTGCGTCCATGCCGTCGCACATGCCCGCGGCAATGGCGATGATGTTCTTCATGGCCCCGCCGATCTCCACGCCGATGGGGTCGTTGTTGGCGTAGACCCGGAACACGGGGGAGGCAAAAACGCTCTGGACAGTCCGAGCCACCTCGGGGTCCTTACCGGCCACGGCCACCACCGTGGGAACCTTGGCGGCCACCTCTTTGGCAAAGCTGGGGCCGGAAAGCACGGTGATCTGCCCTTCGGGGATCTGGGGGAGGCACTCGGCCAGAACCCCTGTCATGGTGAGGTGGGTCTTGTTCTCAATGCCCTTGGAGGCGCTCACCACAATGGTCTTTTCATCCATGAAGGGCGCCATCTCCGTGGCGATGTTCCGCATGTGATGGGAGGGCACCACCACAAGGACCAGGTCCTTGCCGCCCACGGCCTGCTTGAGGTCGCAGGTGGGGGTGATGATGTCGGGAAGCGTGGCACCGGGCAGGAACACCTTGTTCTCACCGGATGCCCGTTCAGATACCGTACTCACCTCCTCTTCAAACACCCAGAGGTCCAGCTCAAATCCATTTTCCGCCAGCAGAAACGCCAGGGCCGTTCCCCAGCTTCCGCCGCCGACAACCCCGATCTTCATTGTCTTGTTGTCCATACAATCCTTGTCTGTTGCTTGTATCGTCCCGTCGACCCGTCGTCGCCCGCGTTTTCATGCGGACGGGGCATCCAAAAAGCCAGCCGTGGTGCGGTGGCCGGAGGGCTTTGGTGCCCATGATGGTTTACGAACAGTTCGCAGGATGGTTAAAGAAAAAATGTCCTTAAACGAAAAATGGCGGGGCAAGCCCCGCCATCTTTATCATAATCTATGCATCATCGGTGGGCCCTTGGGCCTCCCCCGAATCCTCTTCCGGGGCATCGGGCTCGTGGGGCGAGCCCTCCTCGGAAGCATCGGCCTCGGGGGCTTCGCCCCCGGCCCCCTCTAGGGCCTCGGCCTCGTCTTCTTCTTCCTCTTCCTGCCACGGCAGGCGAACCGCCCCGGCCACATGCTCCCCGTCGTCCAGACGGAAGAGCTTGACACCCTGGGTGTTTCGGCCCACCACGGAGACGTCTTTGACCTTGATGCGGATGAGTTTGCCGCTGTTGGTCATCATCATGACGTCGTCCTCGTCGTCCACGAGGAGGAGGGAGGCCACGTTACCGTTCCGCGCGGAGGTCTTAATGGAGATAACCCCTTTGCCGCCTCGGCCCCTCAAGGGGTACTCCTCGACGGGCGTACGCTTTCCGTAGCCGTTTTCCGTGACCATCAGCACCTTCTCCCCGGGATGGAGGACCTCCATGCTCACCAGGTAGTCGTCATCCACGAGCCGCACCCCGCGGACACCCTTGGCGCTTCGACCGGAGGCGCGAACATCGGTCTCTTTGAACCGCACCGCCTTGCCCTCACGGGTGGCCATGAGAACATCCATGGCACCGTCGGAGAGACGGGCAGAGACCAGTTCGTCGCCGTCGGCAAGGCCCACGGCAATGATGCCCCCCTGTCGGGGACGGCTGTAGGCCATGAGGTCGGTCTTCTTCACCGTGCCGTTGCGGGTGGCGACCACCACAAACTGGCCATCTTTGAACTCGGGCACGGCAAGCACCGTGGTGAGCCTCTCGCCTTCCACAAAGTTGAGGAAGTTGACGATGGCCCGCCCCTTGCTCGTCCGGCTCGCCTGGGGAAGCTCGTAGACCTTGCTCCAGTAGACCCGGCCGAGGTTGGTGAAGAAAAGGAACATATGGTGGGTGGAAGCCACAAAGAGCTTCTCCACGAAATCGTCATCACGGGTGGCCATGCCCACGCGGCCCTTGCCGCCCCGGCGCTGGCTCTCGTAAACACTGATGGGCGTTCGCTTGATGTACCCGCGGGTGGAGACGGTCACCACCATGTCCTCTTCTTCGATGAGGTCTTCCAGGGAAATATCGCCGGTGGCTTCCACGATCTTGGTGCGGCGTTCGTCGGCAAACTCTTCCCGGATGGTGGTCAGCTCGTCTTTGATGATGTTGAGCACGATGCGCTCGCTGCCCAGGATCTCCTTGAACCAGGCGATGTCCTTCAAGACCCCTTCGTACTCTTCCAGGATCTTTTCGCGCTCCAGACCGGTAAGGCGCTGCAGTCGCATGTCCAAAATGGCCTGGGCCTGGAGGTCGGAAAGGCCGAAGCGGCTTTTCAGCCCCTCTTTGGCTTCCACCGGGTTCTTGGACTTGCGGATCAGGGCCACCACCTCGTCAAGGTTATCCAGGGCGATCTTGAGGCCTTCTAATATATGGGCGCGGGCTTCTGCTTTCCGAAGGTCGTAGACCGTCCTTCGGACCACCACCTCTTTTCGGTGCAGCAGGAAGTGATCGAGGAGCTCGCGAAGGGTGAGGAGCTCGGGCCGGTTGTTCACAACCGCCAGCATGATCACCCCGAAGCTGCTCTGCATCTGGGTGTGTTTGAAGAGCTGGTTGATCACCACCTCTCCCATGTGGTCCCGCTTGACCCCCATGGCGATGCGCATGCCCTTTCGGTCGGACTCGTCCCGCACATAGCGGATGCCTTCGATGACCTTGGCCTTCACCAGCTCGGCGATCTTTTCGATAAGGCGCGCCTTGTTCACCTGGTAGGGAAGCTCGTGGACAACGATGGTCTCGCTGTCGTCTTTCTTGGCCTTTTCAATCTCCACCTTGGCGCGGATCTTGATGATCCCCTTGCCGTTTGTGTAGGCTTCGCGGATCCCCTTGCGGCCGTAGATAATACCGCGGGTGGGAAAGTCCGGCCCGGGGATATACTCCATGAGCTCTTCGCTGGTGAGCGCCGGGTTTTCGATTAAGGCACACACACCGTCGATCACCTCCCCCAGGTTGTGGGGGGGGATGTTGGTGGTCATGCCCACGGCAATCCCTGAGGAGCCGTTCACCAGAAGGTTGGGAAACTTGGCGGGAAGCACCGCGGGTTCAAGAAGGGATTCGTCGTAGTTGGGAACCCAGTCCACGGTCTCTTTGTCGAGATCCGCCAGCATCTCATGGGCAATCTGCCGCATGCGCACTTCCGTGTATCGCATGGCCGCGGCCGAGTCGCCGTCGATGCTGCCGAAGTTGCCCTGGCCGTCCACCAGGGTGTACCGAAGGGAAAAGTCCTGGGCCATACGTACGATGGTGTCATACACGGCCGTATCGCCGTGGGGGTGATACTTACCGATGACATCACCGACGATACGCGCCGATTTCTTGTAAGGCTTGTTCCAGTCGTTTTTCAACTCCCGCATGGCAAACAGAGACCTGCGGTGTACCGGTTTGAGTCCATCCCGGACATCGGGAAGGGCCCGGCCGATGATGACGCTCATGGCATACTCAAATCTGAGTCGTCTCGGTCTCGAGGCTGATATGAGGAGAGCTTTCCAGTTGAGTCATAGGGTTCACTACCTTCATCTGCTAACGTGCATGTCCAAAGTCGCAATGGCACCTGTATCCGAAAAAACCGACAATCGGAAATTCGTGACGGCCTCGCAAACGTTGGGGACCTTCGGGAAAAAACCCCATGCAGGGAAACCGGCCTTTGGGGCCGGCCCGCTGATCGGTGTATGTCGGGCCGGAGAGTACACCCCTGCCCGCCTGGCCGGCACACGTCACGAATGGCCGACCCGTTTTTTTCCTGAAGTCCCTTGCATTTAAAATTCATCGCCTCGGGGACCCGAAGCGCCCGGTTTCACGGGCTATACAGGAAGAAGCCATCCTGTGGGGGATGGCTACTCGTCAAGGTTTTCTTCCGAGACCTCATCAAGGTGGATCCGGGTTTGTCCCTCGGGCTCCACAAGGCTTTTGTAACTCTTATTATATATATCCGATAAGGTCAAAAAAAAGGTGACCACAAGAGGGCCGTAGATGATCCCGAGAATCCCGAAAAGCTGGAGTCCGCCGATAATCCCCAGAAAGACCAGGAGGGTATGCATCTTGATGCGCTTGCCCACCACCGCCGGTTTAAACAGGTACTCCACCCCCCCGGAGAGAACCCCGTAGATCACCAGGACGGCAATCCCCGCCCCCATGCGCCCTATGACCATGAGCCAGACAGCCACGGGCAGAAAGATGATCCCGATGCCCACGATGGGCAGAAAGGCGAAAAAGGCCATGAGCACGCCCCAGAGAACCGGGGAGCGAAAGCCCAGAAACGCAAACACCACCCCCCCGACCACGCCCTGGATCATGCCGCTGATACCGTTGACCACCAGCACGGCCCCTGCCATGTCCTTGAACTTCACGAACAATTTGGTGTCCTGGTCGTCGGGCAGCGGAGACAGGTCGATGATGTACTGAAGCAGACGGTGACCGTCCAGAAGCAGGTAATAGATGATGATCAGCATCAGGATAAAATTGATGACGAACTTCAACAGGTTGGAAGCAACGGCGTTGGCCTGGTTCAAAAGCGTCAGCCCCACGGACTTGCCCATGTCCGTGATGGGCTGGATGAGCTCGTCAAAGGTGAGGCTCAGGTCGAAGTTGGCCAGGATGCTGTTGATCCGCCCCAGGATGTTCCGGGAAACGAAAAACTGCTTGACCGCATCCACCACCTCCGGGCTCACGGCCCTGATATAAAAGTTGTGGACCTCGTTGGCCAGAACCCCCACGAACAACACGATGGGGACAAACAGCACCAGAAAAATAAGAACACAGGTAAAAAACGAGGCGTACCCGGGAGGCACCCGGCGTTTGAAAAGGGTGTACACGGGAAAAAAAATACCGCTGACCACGGCCCCCATGACAAGCACGGAGACAAAGGGCCAGAGCAGTTTTCCAAGCAGAAACAGCGAAATAAGAAAAAGGATCAGGAAAAACCAGAGAATCAGGTCGCGGGGTGTTTTGTCCAGCATAGAAATAAAGATCCACACCCCCGGGCATGGCCCCGGCTAAAGGGCTCATCGGGGTGTCATGGGCCGAAAAGGGGCGGGGCCGACATATCCGGCCTTGCCGCCCCCCGGCTGAAATGGGCTACTTCCGAAGGATCGAGAACACACCCGCAAAGAGCAGGGTTTCATAGATCACAACGGGAAGTAATGCGTGACCGAAAAGGGCAAAGACGATGCCGCCGCCCATAATGGCGGGAACACCGGAAAAGATCATGATACCAGCCTTCTGTGCCTTGTCCATCGTATCAAAAGCCTCCTTGGTTTAAGCAGCATATCGCAAAATCAATCGATTTTCCCTTAAATCGAGTGATTTACATGTAACAACAACGCCCTCCCAAGTAAAGCAAAAAAGCCCCGGGCAAGGGATCTTGACGAGATGTCAGAAGGGCAAAAAGGGGTGCGCATCCCTTGCCGACGGCCAGCGGCCGCTGACACACAAGAAAACCGCCTGAAAAAAAGGGCAGATACCTGCAGGGACGCCCACACACAAACGCCGGGGCGCGTCCGGCCTGTGAAGCAGGCCGAGCGCCGCACCGCAGTGCACAGAACGCCAGGGCGATTTTTGTTGCTCACGAACTTACCGCTCGATCACCATGGCCATGCCCATGCCGCCGCCGATGCACATGGAGATCATGCCGGTGGCAAGATTTTCCCTCTGCATCTGGTACATGCCGGTGACCATCTGGCGGGCCCCGGTGGCTCCGATGGGGTGCCCCAGGGAAATACCGCTGCCCAGCTGATTGGGCTTGTCCACGGGAATGTTCAGCTCCCGCATGCAGCCGATGGCCTGGGAGGCAAAGGCCTCGTTGAGTTCAATCATCTCGATGTCGGAAACGCTCATACCCAGGCGCCCCATGACCTTCCTTACAGCCGGGATGGGCCCCAGGCCCATGTACGCGGGATCAAGGCCGCCGGAGGCAAACCCCTTGATCCTGACGATGGGGGTGAGCTCAAGCTCTTTTGCCTTCTCTTCGGTCATCAGAAGAACCGATGCCGCGCCGTCGTTGATGCCCGAGGCGTTGCCCGCTGTGACCGACCCGTCTTTTTTAAAGGCAGGGCGCATGCGGGCCAGTTTTTCCATGGAGGTCTCCATGGGCCGCTCGTCCACGTTGAAAATCGTGTCCCCCTTGCGGCCCTTGATGACCACATCGGCGATCTCGGGTTTGAACACGCCGGTCTTGATGGCGCCCAGGGCCCTGTTGTGGGAGAGCAGGGCCAGCTCGTCCTGCTCCTGGCGGGTGATGCCGTATTTTTCAACGATGTTCTCGGCCGTGATTCCCATGTGGTAGCCGTAGAAGATCTCGTAGAGGCCGTCAAAGACCATGAGGTCCGTAACCTGGCCCACGCCGGTGAGCTCCATGCGATGACCCCATCGCGCCTTGGGCAGGGCCATGGGGGCGTTGCTCATGGACTCCATGCCGCCTGCCAGCACCACCTCGGCCTGGCCGCACATGATGGACTGGGCAGCAAGGGCAATGGCCTTCAGGCCGGAGCCGCATACCTTGTTCAGGGAAAAGGTGGGGGTCTCCTTGGGAAACCCGGCACGGATCATGGACTGGCGCGCAGGGTTCTGCCCCTGGCCCGCCTGGAGTACATTGCCCATGATCACCTCGTCCACCACAACCGGGGTGGCGGACTCATCCCAGTCGCGACCCTTGGCTTCCAGTTCCGTGATGCCCTGATCTTTCAACGCGTCGGGACAGGCTGCGCGCATCTCATCGCTCAGGTCGGGGCGGAGGCCCGCCTTCTTCAGGGTCTCTTTCATGACCACGGCCCCCAGATCGGCCACACCGACACTCTTGAGTCCGGCACCAAAGGTGCCGACGGCGGTCCGTGAACCGCTGACAATCACAACATTTTTCATGGATTCCTCCCGTTTGTATATTTTGTCATGACTCTGCGAACGTTTCTGCTATGATGAAAAGCTTGATGATCACGTGCGAAAACAAGCGTCGCAACGGCCTGTTTTATCGCACCAAGATGTAACAGAACCGCTAACAAAAGACAACATACGTCATGTGCCTGATCCTTGTTTCTCTAAAGAGCCACCCGTCCTTTCCTCTTATTATCGCCGCCAACCGCGATGAGTTCTATGCACGCGAAACCGCCCCCATGGCCTGGCACGACAGTGCTCCGCCCGTCCTCTGCGGCACCGACCTCAAAGAGGGAGGCACCTGGATGGGGGTTACCGAGACCGGCCGTTTCGCAGCCCTCACCAACCACCGGGACCCCTCCCGCATCAAGCCGGACGCAGCCTCCAGGGGCTGGATCGTCTCCGAGTTCCTGAAAGGGACAGACGACGCACCGGCCTTTGCCGAAGCCCTGAGCCGGACCCGGCAAAACTACAACGGTTTCAACCTCCTCTTCGGCACCGTGGACCGCCTCTACCACTACAGCAATATCTCCGACACCCTCACCGAGCTGCCCCCCGGGGTCCACGGCGTCAGCAACGCCCTGCTCAACACCCCCTGGCCCAAGGTGCAGACCGGAAAAAAAGAGCTGGGCGCCCTTGAACACCCAGACGAAGAGGCCCTCTTTTCCCTTCTTGCCGACCAGGCCGTGCCCGAGGACGCCCTCCTCCCCGACACCGGCATGACCCTGGAATGGGAACGCATCTTAGGGCCCCTGTTCATCCACAGCGAGGTCTACGGCACCCGCTCCAGCTGCCTTGTCACCCTGGACACAGACCGCACCCTCACTGCCACGGAGCGCACCTACACCCCCGCCGGTCCCGCCGACATCAACGGCGAGCGACGGTTTCAGTTCTCGGTATAAGAAAAATGCAAGCCTCCGGCGGCCAGGTGGGGGCACCTGGAAACCCTATGGCGAATGCATGAAGGCAGCCATTCAGCTTGCGTTATCGGGGCATTCGCGTGATGTGTGACATCCAGCAACCGCCGTTGCAAGAGAGGCCCATTTCATTCTTCTAAAAACACGATGAAGAACTTTGGGGTTTGCTTGACTTTAAGCGGAATGACTCCGGCGGCGAGGGTGGCGAAAAGAGACCTTTTTTATTCTTCGAAAAACAGACATGGGTCTCTCAGACAAAAAAGGGCACCGAGGGCTAACCGTTGAAACAATGGCGAATGTGATTTTCCCTGAGGAACGAAGGGGAAAGCGCATTTGCAACCTGCTTTCAAGGTGGCACACCTTGCCGCCGGCAATGCGGTTAAATCCACAAGGGACAAGTGGCAACAACGTATCCTGTTACGTCGAAGCTTGTGAACCAGCCAGCATAAACCATCGGCGTTTATGTCGGGCGAAGCCCGAGCCGAAGGCCCTTGCGCTTTGGCCCGAGGAACGAGGGACAAAGCGCAAGGGCTATATGCTTTCGAGGTGGCTCACCTCGCCGCCGGAGGCACGCTTTTTACCGGTCACTTTAACCATAGAAGGCATCTTCTCTTAGCGTTTCTTTTTTGTCCTTGAAATCATCTCTTTCCAGGCGGAAAGGCGGGGACCGACCACGGACTCATAGCCTCGATCGGTGGGGGTGTACCAGCTCTTATCGCTGATCTCGTCGGGGAGGTACTGCTGGGGGACGAAGCCTCCGGGGTAGTCGTGGGCGTAGCGATAGCCCTCTTTGTAGCCCAGGTTCTTCATGAGTTGGGTGGGGGCGTTGCGGATGTGCTTGGGAACGGGAAGGGAGCCGCCTCTGTCCACCTCTTCCCGCACGGCGGCAAGGGCGGTGTAGACGCTGTTGCTCTTGGGAGCGGTGGCAAGGTAGACCGCGGCCTGGGCCAGGGCGCGCTCCCCTTCGGCGGCACCCAAAAATTTGTAGGCTTCCATGGCGTGCAGGGCCATGGACAGGGCGGCAGGGTCGGCCATGCCGATGTCTTCGGTGGCCACGGCAGCCATGCGACGGGCGATATAGAAGGGATCTTCCCCGGCCTTGAGCATGCGCACCATCCAGTAGAGGGCCGCATCCGGGTCGCTGCCCCGCAGGCTCTTGTGGAAAGCGGAGATGAGGTTGTAGTGCTCGTCGCCGCTCTTGTCGTAGCGGACGGCCTTGCGCTCCAGGAGGGTCTCGGCGTCGGCCAGCACCACACGGCAGCCTTTACCCGCCTCCATGCGCCTTTGCTCCACCATGATCTCCAGGGTGTTGAGGGCCGTTCGTACATCGCCGTCGGCCATGCGCACCAGGTGGTCCAGGGCCTCGTCGTCCACGGCCACGTCCATGCGGGCCAACCCGCGGTCCTTGTCCTCCATGGCACGTTTCAGCACCTTGAAGATGGTCTCGTGGGACAAGGGTTTCAGGGTCACCACGCGGACACGGGACAAAAGGGCGGGGATCACTTCAAAGGAAGGATTTTCCGTGGTGGCGCCCAGCAAGGTGATGAGCCCGCTCTCCACATGGTAGAGAAAGGCGTCCTGCTGGGCTTTGTTGAATCGGTGGATCTCGTCCACGAACAGAACGGTCTGACGCCCTTTGAGATTGCGCTCCTTCTTGGCCTCGTCGATCACAGCCCGCACGTCCTTGACACCGGAGAGTACCGCCGAGATCTTGATGAAGCGGCACTTGGTCTCCGAGGCAATGATGGAGGCCAGGGTGGTTTTACCGCAGCCGGGAGGGCCCCACATGATCATGGGGAAGATGTGGTCCGTGGCAAGGGCGCTTGAAATATAAGCCTGCCCCGTCGGGGGATGCTCCTCCGCCAAGACGACTGCCGCAAGGGTCCGGGGACGCATGCGCTCGGCCAGCGGCGCGTTTAAGTTGCCGTGTTCCTCATTTCTGTATTCAAACAGATCCATACCCACCCAAATGGCTTTCCCGATGTCGGACGTGTTTTTCGTTAGAAGTATGCCTTCTATGGCCAAAGTCGCAAGAAAACGAATGCCTCCGGCGGCGAGGTGAGCCACCTCGAAAGCTTATTGCCGCTGCGCTTTGCCCCTCGTTCCTCGGGCCAAATCGCAACGGCCTTCGGCTCGGGCTTCGCCCGAAACATATGCTGGTGGTTTATACGAGCGACACGACAAGCCCTGAAGGGTTAGGACTCGTTATCGTAACCCGTTGCTTATCAGGTTTAACCGGCCTCTCCTCGGCGACCAGGAGGGGGCACCTGAAACCCCTATCCCGGATATTTCACGAGTCGAGTGCACCCATATTCAAGGCATCAGAGCTGCAGATGTAGTTGTTTACCTCAAAGCTCTGATAACGCAGAAGATGGGTGCGCTGCGCAAATCAAACCGCAAACGTCGATTTACATTTTGCATTTTCAAAATAGCTGTTTTTTTATTGTAGCCATTCGACATAATGATGTTTTCTTTTTGACTGGTTGTTTTCTCATGAAATATCCGGGCTATATCGGCGGCACCACCGCCGGGCCCCTCGCAGCTTCCGCCGTAAAAGCGGAAACCGAGGGGACAAAGGGCTTATCACTGCCCGTCGCGTTTCAATTTCTTGAGCCGTTGCTTTTCCCGCTCTTTTTTCTTCTGGATCTTGTTGCGGCTCTCCTTGTCCTTGTGCCCTTTGTTCCGAGTGTTGGTGTTCTCCTCGGGCTTGGGCCCGAACTCCATGCGCCCGGTCTTTTCCCGGAAGATGTGTTTGATGGGCGGCAGAGGAAATCACGAATCTGGTTCCATGAGGAACCGGCGGTACGAGAAGTGCACCGCGTCCGGGTAGTTCACAAAGGAGACAAAGGTGGGGGGCTTCACAGACACCTGGGTGTTGTAGAAGAACTTCAGCCGCTTGCCCTTGTGAAGGGGGGGCGGGGTCCGCTCTGTTGCCCACTCGATGATGCGGTTTGCGTCCCCGGTGGAGACGCGGGTGTTGTACTGATCGTACACGCTTCGGATCTGCCCGAAGATCTTCTCCACGCGCTGGCCGGTGAGGGCCGAGATGGTGGTAAAGGGGGCAAAGGAGAGGAACTTGGCGCCCATGTCCAGGCGTTCCTTGAACAGTTTGGGGTTCTTCTCCCGCTCGGGAACCAGGTCCCACTTGTTGAAGACGAAGATCACCCCGCACCCTTTTTCATGGGCGTATCCGGCCACGGTGACATCCTGGTCGGTGACCCCTTCGGAGGAGTCGATGAGGATCAAGGCCACGTCACAGCGGTCCATGCTCTTGATGGCCTTTAAGACGGAGAACTTCTCCAGCTTGTCCTTGACCTTGCCTTTTCTCCGGATGCCCGCGGTGTCGATGAACCGGTAGAGCTGGCCGTCGCGCTTGAGCATGGTGTCCACGGCATCCCGGGTAGTACCGGCCACGTCGCTCACCACCAGGCGCTTCTGCCCGGTGAGGCGGTTGATAAGGGATGATTTCCCGGCGTTGGGGCGTCCCACCACGGCCACGTTGACGATCTCCTCTTCCTCTTTGGGGTAGGCTGCCGCCTCGGGAAAGGAGGCCACCAGGTCGTCGAGGAAATCAGGCACGCCGTAGCCATGCTCGCCGGAAACCGGATAGGGATGGTCGATGCCCAGAGAATAGAAGTCGTAGAGGTTCTCCTCCTGCTTCTCTCCGTCGATCTTGTTGACCACATAAAACACCTTGGGATGGGACTCCCGAAGGATGGTCACCAGGTCGCGGTCGTAAGGAGAGATTCCCCCTTTTCCGTCCAGGACCATGACCACGGCGTCGGCCTCGGCCACAGCCTGGGTCACCTGGTCCCGAATGGCGCCCGCAAAGGCGTCTTCGTCGTCGATGAGGTATCCGCCCGTGTCCACCAGCAGAAACGGGGCGTCGTTCCAGAGGGCTTCGCCGTAGTGGCGGTCCCGGGTGACACCGGGCATGTTGTCCACGAGGGCCGTCCGGCTTCGTGTGATGCGGTTGAACAGGGTGGATTTGCCCACATTGGGGCGTCCAATGATGGCGACGATGGGTTTCATGGGTCTTGTCCGTATGGAATTAATCTGGGAGGGTACCGGCGCGGGCGCCTGAATTGAACATACAGGGTTGCATGGAACATGTCACCCTTTTCCAACTGGAAAGGAGCTGCCCAACCCGGTTTTCCCCACACAAAAAAGGGGCTGACTGGATTTTCAGTCAGCCCCTCGTGAAATCAAGTGGCGTCCCCAAGGGGATTTGAACCCCTGTCGCCGGCGTGAAAGGCCGGTGTCCTGGACCAGGCTAGACGATGGGGACATCGTGGTGGGTCGTACTGGGCTCGAACCAGTGACTCTCTGCTTAAAAGGCAGATACTCTACCAACTGAGTTAACGACCCATATGTTCTTTGATCGGGTCTTAAGGCGAAATGGCGTCCCCAAGGGGATTTGAACCCCTGTCGCCGGCGTGAAAGGCCGGTGTCCTGGACCAGGCTAGACGATGGGGACACATGGTGGGTCGTACTGGGCTCGAACCAGTGACTCTCTGCTTAAAAGGCAGATACTCTACCGACTGAGTTAACGACCCGTAATGCGCCTTAAAAGACTCTAAAATGCAGTGTGGCGTCCCCAAGGGGATTTGAACCCCTGTCGCCGGCGTGAAAGGCCGGTGTCCTGGACCAGGCTAGACGATGGGGACGCATGGTGGGTCGTACTGGGCTCGAACCAGTGACTCTCTGCTTAAAAGGCAGATACTCTACCGACTGAGTTAACGACCCGCTGCGTCTCAAAGACTCGAAGCTTATACTCAACTTGTGACGCAGGTGTCAAGCCGAAAGTCACATAAAAATGACGATTCGTGCAGGCACGCGACACAGCACCGGTCTAAACCGGTGCATTCACCCCAGATAGAGGCACACCCCTTTTATTTGCGCCAGAACTCCGGCACCAGAAAAATGATGACCGTATAGATTTCAAGGCGCCCAAGGAGCATGCACCAGATAAGGAGCCACTTCCCCCCCTGGGGGATCAGGGCGAAGTTTTCCGCAGGCCCCACCAGGCCGAAACCGGGCCCGATGTTACCGATGCAGGAACCCACAGCGGTAAACGCCGTGACAAAATCCACGCCCATGCCCGCCAGCACCGCAGAGCAGAGGGCAAACAGGCCCACATAGATGCACACAAAGCCGATGATGCTGCGCATGACGTCCTCGGAGACCGCCTTGCCACCCAGCTTGATGGTGGCCACGGCCCGGGGATGGATCAGCATGTAAAGCTCCCGATAGCAGTACTTCAGGCAAAGCATCACCCGCACGATCTTCATGCCGCCCCCGGTGGACCCTGCCGAGGCCCCGATGAACATACACAGAAAGATCAGCACCTGGCTCAGGCCCGGCCAGAGCTCGTAATCGGCGGTGGCATAGCCCGTGGTGGTGATGATGGAGACCACCTGAAAGGAGCCGTAACGAAAGGCCTCGGGAAGGCTCTGATAGACGGTGCCGTAGATATCGAAGGTCACCGCAACCGAAAGCCCCAGCACAATAATAAGGAACCATCGGCATTCGGAATCCCGCCAGAAGATCAGGGTCCGCCCCCGCAGCATCTGGTAATGAAGGGAAAAGTTGATCCCGGCAAGCACCATAAAGACGATGATCACCCCGTCGAGATAGGCGCTGTTAAAGCCCGCCACCGAGGCGTTCTTCGTGGAAAACCCCCCCGTGGGCATGGTGGTGAAAGTGTGGCAGAGGGCGTCATAGAGATCCATACCCCCGAAGAGAAGAAGCACCACCTCCACCACGGAGATCATGGCATACACCTTCCAGAGGATGGAGGCGGTCTCCGAGAGCCGGGGTTTCAGCTTATCCGGCACCGGGCTCGGCACCTCAGCCTTGTAAAGCTGCATCCCCCCCACCCCCAGAAACGGAAGGATGGCCAGGGAGAGGACGATAATCCCCATGCCGCCGAGCCACTGGATCAGGCTCCTCCAGAAGAGGAGCCCCTTGGGCACCGCCTCGATGTTGGTCAGCACGGATGAACCCGTGGTGGTGAAACCGGACACCGACTCGAAAAAGGCATCCACAAAATGGGGAAAGGCCCCGCTTATATAAAAGGGAAGAGCCCCGTAAAGCCCCACCACGGTCCAGCCCACGGCCACGATGGCCATGCCTTCCCGCTGGCTGATGTTGTCGAAGCTGGTGTCCCGGCAAATCAGGATGGCAATGGCACCAGAGACGGTGGTAAAGCCCGCGGAGACTGCCAGGGCGGCAAGGTCCCCGCCTCCGTAAATCACGGAACAGATCACGGGCAGGAGCATGCAGAGCCCCAGCGCAAAGAGAAGGAACCCGGTAATGTAGGTCACGACAGGCCAGCGCATCAGAAGAACTCCAGCTTGACGGTGAGCATTTTTTCAATGCGGGGAACGGCTTCGCGCGTGGCAAAGATAATCACCCGGTCTTCGGGCTTGATGACGCTGTCCCCGGACGGAATGATCACCTCGTCGTCGCGGATGATACAGATAAGTAGCGCGCCCCGGGGGAAGGAGACCTTGCTGATGGGGGTGTCCACGATGTCCGAGGTCTGCAGGGCAACGGCCTCGATGACCTCGGCCTGCTCGCCATGAACGCTCATGGCCGAAAGCACCTTGCCTTTTCGGATATGCTGCAGAATGGAGTTAATGGCCGAGAGCCGCGGGCTCACCACCTGCTCCACGCCGATGCTTGCCATGAGTGGCATATAGCTGAACCGGCTGATCTTGGTGATGGTGTTGTCCGCCCCCACGCTCCGGGCAAGCAGAGAGACAAGGATGTTGGTCTCTTCGTCGTCGGTCAGGGAGACCACAAAGTCCATGTCCTTGATGTTTTCTTCCAGGAGCAGGCTCTGATCGGAGCCATCCCCACAGAGGACCACGGCGCGGTTCATGCGCTCGGCAAGGTACCGGCAGCGCTCCGGGCTCCTCTCCACGATCTTGGTGTGGATGTTCTTGCTCTCCAGGAGGTCGGCCAGGCGCGTCCCGATGAGCCCGCCCCCCACGATAAGCACCCGATTCACGGGTTTCATACGGCGGTTGAAAAATCGCAGGACATCATTGAGCTTGGTGTCTTCACTGATAAAATAGACCAGGTCCCCCACTTGGAGGACATCGTTGCCGTGGGGCACAATGAGTTGCCCCTTGCGCACGATGGCGGCAATCAGAGGACGCACGCCTCCGAGCCGGGAAGAAAACTCGGCCAGCCTGAGGCCGTCCAGGGGGCTCCCCTCCTCCAGCCGCATGCCCACGATCTTCACCCGGCCGCCTTCGAACTCACCCACGTCCACGGCCCCGGGCACCCGCATCAGGCGATAGATGGTCTTCACCACCTCGATCTCGGGGTTAATGATGGTGTCGATATGGGGCGCACTGGTCCTGAAGTGCTCATGGTAGGCGTCGTAATCGCCCAGGCGGATACGGGCCAGTTTTTTGGTGGCGGGCGAAAGGATATCGCAGGTAAGGCAGGCCACCAGGTTGGTCTCATCGCTGTCGGTAACCGCCAGCATGATATCCGCCTTTTTCACTCCGGCGTCAATGAGGACCTCGGGGCTGCTGCCCGACCCCTTCACAACCTGCACGTCCAGATTCTCAGAGACCCGTTTCAGGGCCTCGTCACTGGTGTCCACCACCACGACATCTTTATTTTCAAGGGAGAGGCGACTGGCGATGTGAAAACCCACCTCACCGGCTCCTACAATAACGATCTTCAAGCAGTATCTCCTGATCTCATTGGTTTCGGCATTTCCCCCCCGCGCGCCGTCGCCCCCCTCCGGCCTGTCCTCAAACAGACCCGGTGCCGTCAAGGCACCGATGAGCCCTTACGGCAGCCACCAACAAAGACACCCGCAGGGCGGGTGGTGGGTTGCGGCTGGCCCGTAAAACGGCAGCACGTGCGTTATTCTCCATAGCCTTCAGGAGGTTGCATGGAAAAACGCCTGCAATATATCGCTATGTCATAGCCGATTCGCCAGCCGAGGTCAAACGAATGACCACATGGAACGTTTTTGCAGCACAGCCGAAAACAAAGCCGGGGTTTTCATCAGGACGTCGCCAGAACCGTTTCCCCAAACAACACCCCGGCCAATGACCACGGAGCCGGTTCCCCCACCCTTGCGCCTGACAACCATGGAGCATGGCCCGGGGGAACGTCCCCGGACCATGGTTTTTAACCCATTCAGGGCTCCCGGTGCCGGATCACCCAGCCATGGTTCCCGGTAACCCGTTTTCCGCCTTCGATGACAACCTCACCGTTGACCAGCACATGGCAGATGCCGTCCGGGTACCTGTTGGGTTCATGGAGGGTGGCCCGGCAGGCGATGGCTCCAGGAGACATCACCGTGATATCCGCCTTCAGTCCGGGGTGGATGCGTCCCCGGTCCGCCATGCGCATGCGGTCGGCCGGAAGGCTGGTGATCCGCCTCACCGCCTCCTCCCAGGAGAGGAGCCCCGCCTGCTTCACGTAGCGCTGGAAGAACTGCCCCACCCATCCGTAGACGGTGGGCGCGCCGGTGTTGCCGGACAGGGGGCCGTCCGGGGCCACCGTCTGGGCATCGGAGATCACCCCGCACAGCCGGTGGGCCAGAAGCTCCCGCTGCATGGACTCGTCAAAGTTCCACCCGGCCCAGATCACCTGGGCCATCTCCTGCCCCGAGGCGCGCAGGAGGTCAAAGGCGGCGTCATGGGGATCGCACCCCATGATGGTTCCGATCTCCGCCATGGTTTTCCCCACCAGCTCCGGGTGTGTCGGAGAAAAGAACAGAGTGATGAGGTCCCAGCGTTTCTGGAGCACCAGCTGCCAGATGGGGTTGGGAGAAGCCTTCATCTTTGCCCTGGCCTCCGGGTCGGAAAGATAGCCCAGGGTGGCCTCGATCCCACCCACATGTGCCCAGGAGGGAAGCACCGAGGCCATGAGGGTCGGTCCCCAGTTGTCGGGGATCAGGTCAAAGGCCACGTCCCCACCGGTGGCGTTGAGCCGGTCGATCATGGCCAGACTGTTTGCCACGGCATCGTCCGGGGCTCCGAACTTGGGGCTGATATGGGAGATCTGGAGGCGCACCCCGGTAATGCGGGCCACAGACAGGACCTCGCTGAAGGCCATGTCGTAGTGCACGTCCCGGTTCCGCACATGGGCCGACAGGATCCCGCCCCGGTCGGCCACCACCCTGGCCAGGGCCACCAGCTCCCGGGTATCGGCATGGATGCCCGGCTCATACTCCAGCCCCAGGGAGAGGCCGTGGAACCCTTGCGCCATGGAGTCATCCAGCAGGGCACACATGGCCTGGAGCTGCTCGTCCGTGGCCTGGCCCCTGCCCTCGGGGATCACGCAACGCCGAAGGGACCCGTGGCCCACAAGGGCCGCCACGTTCACGCCAACACCGCCCCGCTTCAGGCGGTCCAGGTACTCGCCGGCGCTGCGCCAGTCCACGGCCACCCCCGGCTGGTAGCCCAGGAGCCCCTTGAGGTCCGAAGCATTGGTACACGGGGCGCAGCTGTAGCCGCACTGCCCCACCACCTCGGTGGTGACCCCCTGATGCAGAGAGCTCTGGGCCCTGCCGTCCACCAGAAAGGTAAAATCCGAATGGGTATGCAGGTCGATGAACCCCGGGCAGACCATCTGCCCCCGGGCGTCGATGACCAGGGCGGCTTTGTCGCCCTCGAATCGCTACTGCTGGAAGTATGCAGCTGTCTTTGACCGCCACATCCGCTTTAAAGGACGCTCCGCCCTCTCCGTCAATCACCACGCCGTTTTTAATGAGTACGTCAATCATGGTTACACTCCGTTAGATCATCAGGTGAACGGCTACTTAAAAAACATGTCCACCACGCCCGTGGTCAGCCAGGGCATGGCACACAGGATGGTGATGGTGGCCAGGTACGGGACAACAAAGGGAAGCACCCCAACAGAGGACTCTTCCAACGAGATCCCCGCAATGCGTGAGGAGACAAACAGGTTGACCCCGATGGGCGGTGTCAGAAAGCCCACCTCACACGTCAAAACGGTCAACACCCCGAAAAAGATGGGGTCCACCCCCATGCTTTTCACCACGGGCAGAAGAACGGCTGTAAAGATAACCACCTGGGGGATGGACTCCATCCACATCCCGGCCAGGATGTAAAGGAAGCTGATCATCATCAGCACAAGGAAGGGATTGTCGGTAAACCCGGTAAAAAAGGCCTGGACCGCAAGGGGAATGTCATAAAAGGCTACCAGCTGGCCAAAGGCCTTGGTGGAGCCCAGGATCACCAGCACCGTGCCCACCATGGTCGTGGTGAACTTCAGGCTCTCGATGACGTGGCCCACCGTAAGCTTCCTGTAGATCACGGTGCCCACGAAGAGCCCGTAAAACACCGCCACGGCCGAGGCCTCGGTGGGGGTAGTGTCCGCCGGGCAGACTGCTGAGGATGATCAGGGGCGCGCCGATGGCCCACTTCCCTTCCCAGAGGGCCCGAAAGAGAGGGGCAAAGGAAAAGTCGCCGTCCACCCTCCCGCCAAACCCGCTCACGCGGCAGACGGTGGTGGAGGTCAGGATCAGAAAAAGGATCACCATAAACCCCGGCACCAAGCCGGCCAGGAACAGCTTGGGCACCGACTCCTCGGCAATGAGGGCATAAATGATCAACAGATTGCTGGGAGGGATGATGCTTCCCAGGGCCCCGGATGAGGCGGAGATCCCCGAGGCGAATTTTTTCGGGTACCCCTCGTCCACCATGGCCGGAATGGTGATGGAGCCGATGGCCGCCGTGGTGGCGGGGCCGGACCCCGTAAGGGAAGCAAAGAGCCCGCAACTCACGATGGTCACAAGGGAGGTCCCGCCCCGAAGGGAACCGACCATCTTACGGGCGATGTGGATGAGGTGCTCGGACATCCCCCCCTTTTCCATGAGCTTTCCGGCCAGCACAAACAGCGGGATGGTCATCAGGGGAAAGGATTCAAAGGCATTGTAAGCGGTCTGGCTGAGCAGGGCAAAGGGGATATCGATAATGTGCAGGCCGATGACGGTGGCGACACCGGCCGCCCAGGGAATGGGCACGCCGATGAGCATGCAGCCCACAAAGGCGATGGACATCCACAAAGGTCCGTTCATAATTCATACTCCTTAAAACATCATGCACGAAGGGGTGCGCGTGGTCTTTTTTTTTCATGCCGCCCGGACGGACCTCACTTTACGGGTTCGTCACCGGGCAGGACGCAGGTCAGCTCACAGGTCCCGGTGCGGAGCCATCGGTAATAGAACTGAAGGATCCGGAAAGTCATCAGCGCAAAACAAAAGGGCACCACGGCCTGGGGCCACCGCTGCTCGATGCCCAGGGACGGGGAGATAAAATGGGTGCCCCAGAGGACCTTCACGTACTCCACGCCGTGAAACACCATAAAAACATTAAACGCGCACCAGACGGCATCGCCTGCCACGATAAGGCCCACGGCGATTTTTCTGGGGAACAGCTGGACCAGGTTCAGGATACGCACATGGCTCTTTTCGGTGACGGCCAGGGCCGTGCCGAAGTAAACGGAAAACACCATGCCGTAAATGGCCAGCTCCTCTGCCCACGGGGCAGACTGATGAAAAACGTATCGCAGGATCACCTGAAGAAAGACACAGCAGGACATCACCACAAGGGAGATCACGCACAAGGTGCTTTCGAACTTCGTGTTGAACCAGCGCATCAGGGTTGACGGGGACATCAAACGCTCCTTGACTCATGGCACAGAGCCGGATTTTTTAATTCAAGGGCTACCCCGGGCGTTCAGGAAGGCCCGGGGCAGCGGGTAACAGCAGGTGGACGCGATCATTGCCCTGGCGAGGGGCTATGCGTCGGTTTTGCTGCCGGAGGACGCGCGGATCTGATCGACAATCTCCCGGAACTCGGCCGATCGTTTGGAGAGGATTTCATCCTGGAGCTTACGAGCCGCTTCGATAAACGGCGTGCGGTCCGGTCGGGTGATCTTCATCCCGTTTGCCTCAAGGTAGGTGCGGCACTCTTCGATCTTCTTGAGCATGTTGGCCCGGTGAATCCTTCCGGCGTCACGGCCTGCCTTGATCACGGCCTCACGCTGGGCATCGGTGAGTTTCCCCAGGAACCGCTTGCTGCAGAAAAGAGGAGAAAAAGAGGTGAAGTGATCCAGGATGGTGAGGTTGTCGGCCAAGTCGAAAAACTTCTGGGAGCGGATGACGAAGGTGCCGTTGTCGCCCCCTTCCACCGTGCCGGTCTGAAGGGCCGTGGACATTTCCGACCACGCCAGGGGCACAGGCTCTGCGCCGAAGGCCTGGAAGGTGCTGATCATGATCTTGTTCTTGGGAACCCTGAGCTTGAGCCCCTTCATGTCCTCCATGCTGCGAATGGGGCGCTTGGTGTTGTACATGTCCCGGGGCTCCACCGCGTTGTAGGAGAGAAGGTAGACGCCGGTCTTGGCGTAGAGCTGATCCCGGAACCGGTCCCCGATGGGACCTTCCAGCACCTGGGAGGCATGCTCAAGGCTGTTGAAGATATACGGCAGGACAAACACGTCCATGAGGGGGTAGTGGGGAGAGACGTTGTTCATGGTGATGATAAACCCGTCCACGATGCCGATCTGAAGGGATTTAAACCCGTCTTCCTCCCCCCCGATCTGTCCGCAGCAACGACGCTTGACCACCACCTCGCCCCCGGTGTACTCATCCACCAGCCCGGAAAAGATGGTGACCAGCTCGCCGTAAGCGCTGTCATCGGCTGTCTGCCACCCCAGGTTCATGACCACCTTGGCTGAGGCCGGAGCACTGAACGCCGCCATCAGAAACAGCATCGCCACACATAAAGCCACTTTCTTCATCACGTTTCCTCCTAACAAAGTCTGGGATCATCATATTGACATCATTCTTCCACAGAGAATTGGCCACCGAAGGCCTGTTCTTGCCGTGGTATCAAGGCACAAACCATGCCACATGCCGGACAAGGCCCCTCGGGCCCCATCGACACACGCGGGCCAGACACACCACATCATGTGCAAACACTGCGGCACATCATCTATATTTGGTATCAAGCAGAAAAGACACGGAACAGCTCAGCGGGAGGAAAGCAGGCATGGCGCGGCGAGGAGGCCCGGACAAGAGGAAGAAGCGTCCCGTTTTTTGGATCCAAAAAACGGGACGCCCATGAGCACATGTCTTGATTTTTAGACGCCACCCAAAAGAGAGGGTGCCGACCCATGGCATTCAAATCAGGCCGTGGCGCTTGAGCTTTGCGTAGATGGTGGAGCGCTTGGTTTGCAGCACCCCTTCCAGGCCGTCGGGACCGGCCACCTTGCCGTCCGTAAGCCCCAGAACATAGGCGAGGTACTTTTTTTCCAGCTCTTTTAAGGTCGGCAGCCCCTCAAAGAGCTCCGTACCGGGTCCTGCCACAGGGGCAGGCAAAGACGGAGACGACTCATGGGCCTCGGGGAACAGCTCAAGCCGGTCCCCGGAGGAGAGGATCACGGCCCTTTCCATAATCCCTTTCAGCTCCCGGATGTTCCCCTGCCAGGGGCGGGACTGAAGGTCGGCGATCTGTCCCGGGGTGAGACTCAGCACTGTTTTTCCGTAGCGCCTGGCAAAATGGGTCAAAAACATCTGGGCAAGATAGACAATGTCTTCTGAGCGTTCCCTTAAAGGGGGAATGGTAAAGGGCAGGACAAAGAGGCGATAGAAAAGGTCTTCCCGGAAGGTTCCGTCGATGACGTCCTGTTTCAAATCCCTGTTTGTGGCGGCTATCAGCCGGAAATCGGAGAGGTGTTCCTTGGTCCCCCCCACCCGGGTGAACTTGTGGTTCTGGAGCACCCGCAAGAGCTTGACCTGAAGGGACAGGGAGATCTCCCCCACCTCATCGATAAAAAGGGTCCCCTGGTTGGCCAGCTCAAAAAAGCCCACCTTCTGGGAGGTCGCCCCGGTAAAGGCCCCTTTTTCGTGACCAAAGAGCTCACTTTCGATGAGAGACTCTGCCATGCTCGCCGGGTGCACTGGGATAAACGGGCCCTTGCGCCCGCTCTCCGAGTGGATGTGCCGGGCAAAAAGCTCCTTGCCCACCCCGGTCTCCCCCAGGATGAGGATGGTGGCATCGGTGCGGGCCGCCTGGGCCGACTTCTTCAACAGGGGTGCCATGGAGACGCCGTAAAAAGGCTCGTGGGAGGACTCTCCGGGCACGGGGTAATACCGGGGCTGCTGCTGCGAAGCCTCCAGGATCACCGCCGAGCGGACCTCCGATGTGATGAGCAGGGCCAGGTGTTCATCCATCTCCCCGAGCAGGCGCCCCAGCCGCCCGGAGGTCTCCTGGCTCTCGGCATACAGAACCCAGGTGGACGCCCCCTGGACGCTCACGGGAATGGCAACCGCGGCAAAGGACTCCAGGTTCACCCTGGGCTCAATGGCCTGGGATGCCAGGGGAAGAAGGGAGGTACACACCCCGTGGTCCAGCTCCTCCCGGGAGACATTGCATGCGGCGATGCCGGTCACCGCCCCCTCGTCGCCCCCCTGAACCAGTATGACCCGCTCGGCCTCAAACTCCTCTTGAATAATGGTGACAAGCTGGCGGTAGAAAATCGACGGGTCCTTATGGGACGTGAGCTTCTTGAACCGCCGGGTGCACCGCTGCGTCAGGCTTCCGGCACCCGGCTCCGGGTCCGAGGTCTTTGCCTGGGGCCAGGCAATCTCTTCCAGGAACAGTGGAGGCCGCTGCCCGCCCGCGCCCTCTTTTTCCAGGCACCCCACCCGCTCCAGGAGCTGCCGGGTTTGGGGAATACGAATGGCCCCACCCGCCTCATGGAACACCGCCATGCTCTCCGTAAGCAGCTGCCGCACAACGGGCAGGGGTTTTCCGGCGTCATAGGCCAGCAGGGCCTTCTGGCGCAGGGCGGCTCCGCGCATCATCTTGTCCCCGCCGTTGAGGTTCTTCCGGGTCTCTGCCTCCACATCCACCGAAGGGATGGGGGGATACCCCCGCCTGAAAAAATCAACACTGAGCTCGTAGCTGCGGGAGCGACCAAAGAGGGTCTGCTCAAATTCACAGGACGTGAAAAATGCATGGTACGCCTTCAGGGCTTCATAGGCCTTGTCCATCTCACCGTAGCGGCTGTGGGTACAGGCCGTCACATGGAGATAAAAGACATAGGCCATCTCGTGGAGCCGGGGATCCAGAAGACTCCTGGCCCGGTTCAGGTACTTTTCCACCTCACCGCGATCACAACCTGCGTCCCCCAGAACCATGGTGAGCTGGAGGCACCACCACCCTTCGGTAAGCTCGTTGCCCTTCAGGTGAGCCGTGCGGCACGCGGATTTGGCAATGCCGATGGCCAGGTGAAATTTCCCCAGAAAATGGGCCGCCGACGAGGGGTAAATGCCGGAAAGATCCTTGTAGTACCTAAGGTTCCAGACATAGGAGGCCGGATCCACCTCGTTGTAGTAGTGCAGGGTCTTTTTCATGTCCCCCTGATTGAAGTGCAGGGAGGAGAGAAACATGGCGGCGATACAGAGGATATCGTTGTCCCCGAGCTCGTCAATGGCCTCCTGGCTCTCCATGAGCGACGGCAGGGCCTGGAGGGAAGAGCGCCCGGTAAAGTGATCCAGAAGGACCTCGCTGAGCTTGAGGATAATGCGCTTGCGCATGTCGCCGATGCGGATGGCGATTTCGTTGGCAAAGAAGAAGAGGCGAATGGAAAGGGAGAGGTTCCGGGCCAGATAAAGGCTGAGCCCGAGAATGGCAATGGCAAGCTCCAGAAACCGGGAGAGTTCTTCCCGGGATTTTTCCAGGGTGCGCTCTTCGTCGCAGAAAGCCAGCATCTGCTCCAGAGTCTCGGTGAGGAGCACCCGGAGCCCGGCCGTGACCGATACCTCCAGCCGGTTGGAGATATCGGCCACCAGGGCTTCAAACACAGCGATCTCGTCAGGGCCGCGGAGCCGGTCTATCTCGGAGAGAAGCCCTCCTCGGTAGGCCCGGGCCTCCAGGGTCGGGAGGTGGGCCCTGATCTCAGCTCGACCCAGCCCATCCGGGTCCAGCTGCCAGCACGCTGACCCACAGGCGTGTGCGAGCCCGGCCCCGTGGAGCCCCCGAAGGGCAAGGGACGTCTCCCGGATGGTGCTCCCCGTCCATTCGGCAAGAACGGACTCATGGATATGGGACCTCACAAACGCCAGCACGCTCAAGGCGACAACCTGATCTTCCGTCAATGCCGATAAACGATGCACAACTCTCCCCGCTCTTAAACATTGCCTGCACCGCGGCATAACCCGAAGCAACGCCAAGGGGCGCAGGTTTTCATTTACAATAAACGTATACCCCCGACGATATGGCACTTCAGGGCCCATCGTCAATAGCAGCCTTCCATGGCCAAAGTCCGTGCCTCCGACGGCGAGGTGAGCCACCTCAAACACGCATTTCCATGATCGATTTATGCGCACAAAAGACAATGATCCGAAACATGAGCCACGCTTCCGTGCAATCTGAACAGAGATGACCGCATGTACCTGTTGTTTATTTGTAATGGCTTTTACATACAAGCTGTTGTATTATCTATATCAGTACGTTGTTTACTAAAACGCCGCATCGAAACACATTCTGACATCGTTCCCACTCTCCCTGGACGGAGCCCTTCCCCGCACCCCCTTGCCCGCTGACGCACCGCCCGAACACCAGCACCCCCCGAACAACCCGTTGATCGCAAGATCTGATCGTTTTCTTATATTAGGGAGGACACCATGCCATCCACCCATCCCCTGTACCGAACCCCCGACCCCTCTTCGCCCCTTGGGCGGGAAGAGCTTGTCCGCATGTACGACGACGCCATGGACCACCTCACCCTTGCCCGTTGCAGCGGAGCCGAGGACCAGAAAAAAAACATCTCCACCGTGGTCAAGATCCTAAACCACCTCAAGGAGGCACGGGAACACGCCCCCTCCCAGGGAGAGGACGGTACCGACCTTTCGGCCCTGTTCGGTTACATGATTGACCGCCTCTCCATCAGCCACTCGGGCCTCGGCATCGACCCCATCAACGAGGTAAGCTGGCTGATCCGCAACCTCAAAGAGCTCTCCACTCCCACGAAAAAGCCGGATCGCCCCGCAGATATCCCACACTCTTAAGTCAATAAGGGCCCAAAAAAATGCCCCGGCCCAACAGGACCGGGGCGCCCCAAAACATTGAATTTCTATTCTTTCGGATCCCAGCCCCGTCATCCCGCCCTATTCCTTCCTTGTTTTTCAACAGCCCATCGTCATTTTTATTTAAAGAATACGAAAAATCCTCCGATATGTTTTTTATACCGCAGGTGACCCGGCACCAGCCTTTGGAAAAAGGATTTTCCAAAACCACACAGGGCGCCCCAAACGGTATACGACAAGTTGACTTCACGGCACGGATGCCGACCATTGAAAGTTTATTTCACGGAGGAAATCACATGGCACTTTCAATCAACACCAACGTCACCTCTCTCACCGCCCAGCGTAACCTGGGTAACACCGCGTCAGGCCTCAATAAATCGCTCCAGCGACTCTCTTCCGGCCTGAGAATCAACTCTGCAAAAGACGACGCCGCCGGCCTGGCCATTACCGACCGTATGACCTCCCAGATCCGTGGTCTGAACCAGGCGGTTCGAAACGCCAACGACGGTATCTCCCTGGCCCAGACCGCTGAAGGGGCCCTCCAGGAGACCACCAACGGACTCCAGCGAATCCGCGAACTGTCCGTACAGGCGGCCAACGACACCAACACCGCTGAAGACCGGGCATCCATCCAGCTCGAGATCGACCAGCTGGTTTCCGAGATCGACCGAATCGCAGAAGCCACCACCTTCAACAACAAAAACATCCTCAACGGCAGCTCCGGCACCTTCACCTTCCAGGTGGGCGCCAACGCCAACGAGACCATTGGTGTGGACCTGGTCAACGTCAAGGCCAACGCCCTGGGTCAGCAGCCCGGCATCGTACAGTCCACCGCCTCCCGCGTCTCCCTGACCAACGACGCCGCCGACGCCGGCAGCATCGGTATCCAGGAAGGGGCCGTAGGCAGCACCCTCACCGCCGGGGACGTCAGCGTCCAGGTGGACGGTGCCTCCTCTGTGGACATTGCCCAGGCCAAGTACGGCGGCGACATCACCTCCGCCTCCACGGCCGACCTCAAGGACACCAACGCAGCCAACTACGGCAGCGGTAGTGCAAAGGCCATTGCCGATCGAATCAACAACATCCGCGAGATGAACGAGGAAGATCCCGGCGAAGGCATGGAAGGCACCAGCCTTGAGGGCGTATACGCCAAGGCATCCACCAGCTTCCAGGCATCCGACATGGACGCCGCTGACTACTCCGGCTCTGCCGTGGCAGGGGATGGCCCCAGCAACGTCGGCGTCGGCCGCATCGGCAACAGCGACCTGATGATCAACGGTGTGGGCGTGGGCCCTGCAGACTTCAAAGAGAACGACGCCGACGGCAGCCTCACCAACGCCATCAACGCCAAGAGTCACCTCACCGGTGTTACCGCAAGCGTGGATGACGACGGCGAGCTGACCCTGTCTGCCGACGACGGCCGTGACATCGTGCTGAGCACCACCAACGCGGAAGTCACCAACCTCGTCTTCGGCGGCGGCGTGAAGTCCACCTCCTTTGACTCTAACTTCAACGACCTGCGCATCACCGGTTCTGTCTCCCTGACGGCCTCAGACACCCTGAGCCTGTCCGGCACCAACGCCACGGACGCCGGTTTCGCAACCCTCTCCGAGGACAACGTCCAGGCCAAGGGCTCCATTGCCAACGCCGACGTCTCCACGGTGGAAGCGGCCAACGAAACCATCAAGTCTGTGGACAGTGCCATCCGCCAGGTGGACGACATGCGCGCCAACCTGGGTGCGGTCCAGAACCGTTTTGACTCCACCATCCAGAACCTCTCCAACGTTTCTGAGAACCTGAGTGCGTCACGTTCCCGTATCCTTGATACGGACTTCGCCTCCGAGACGGCCAACATGACCAAACTCCAGGTCATGCAGCAGGCCGGTACCGCCATGCTTGCACAGGCGAACCAGCTGCCGCAGTCCGTTCTCAGCCTGATCGGGTAACAATAAGGAACCGTCTCACCCTCAGTAAGAGAAGGTTTGCCTTTATCCGGTTGTTCAGGATAAAACGAGTGCACAGGGAACCTGCATAGTCAAATAAGCCCCTGGGCGATCCCAATCGCCCGGGGGCTTTCCCGACAGCTTTTGCAGGAACCGTGTTCACCGAAAAACGTTCACAAAGGCATCGGGCCGCCCCACGGCGGATGCCAAAGGAGCAGGATCATGGGAGTGTCGGTAGGCGGCATCGTTTCGGGGATCGATCTCGACGGCATCGTCGAACAGATTACCGAAGTGGAAAAGAGACCCGTCAAAGCGTTGGAAGCGAAGAAAGAGGACTTCAAGGTCCTGATCTCCGCCTACGCCAACCTGTCGAAGGAGCTCTCCGGCCTCAGCAACGCTGCCCGCTCCCTCCGGTACCCCAGCGCCTACACCGCCCGCACGGCCACCAGCCCCGACCCCGAGAGCTACACCGTCTCCGCCGGATCCTTTGCCCGGACCGGTACCTACAGCCTGGAAGTCCATCAGCTGGCCACGAGCCAGAAGCTGGCTGCCGGGCCCTTCACGGAAGACGCGCTTCCCGGTGGCGGGACCCTGAGCATCCAGGTGGGCGACGGCGATCCCATGGAGATCACAGCAGGGGCCAACTTCTCCCTCCACGACCTGGCCAACGCCATCAACGCCGAAAAAGGCGCTGTGACGGCCGGGGTGATCTTTGACGGCACCCATCATTTCCTGACCCTGTCGGCCAACGACACCGGAGCGGCCAACACCATCTCCGTTGACGTGATCGAAGACGAAGACGGGGACACAGGGGATAACGCCGGGCTCTCCGCCCTGGTGGCCTACGGAGACGAAGAAGGGGAAGGAGCCGGAGACAAGGCCTTTTCCGTGACCCAGGAAGCCAAGGATGCCATCATCTCCGTGGACGGGGTCCAGGGAATCCACCGGCCCTCCAACACCATCGAAGACGTGGTCAAGGACGTCACCCTGACCCTCTCCGGGACAGCCCCGGCCACCACCTTCAACGTGGCACTGGACCAGGGAGCCATCTCCGAGAAGCTCGAAACCTTTGTGGAAAAGTACAACAATGTCCTCACCTTCTTCTTCAACAGCCAGAAGTACAACGGCGAAGGGGAAGAGCAGGGCACCCTCTTCGGCGACCAGACCGCCAACCGCATCAACGGCGCCCTGACCCGCTCCACCGCGGGCACAGTGTCTGGAAACGACAGCTTCCGCTATCTTTCCGATGTCGGGGTGACCATGCGGCGGGTCACGGACAAAGAAGATCCCGAGTACGGCAAGCCCTATCTGGAACTGAACCAGGAGACCCTTTCCCGAGCCCTTGAAGAACACCCCGACGACCTGAAGCGGTTTTTTACCAGCATCGACGAAGGGGAAGAGGGATTTGCGGTTCGCATGTGCACCCTCATCGAAGGGTTCAACGACCCCACAGGCGGCATCTTAGCCTCCGGGAGCAAGGGCCTCAAAACCAAGATCGGCAGCATCGACAAGCAGATTACGCGCATCGGGGACAAGGCGGAACGTTCCGAGGAGAGACTTCGGAACAAGTTCAACTCCCTTGAGAGCCTGCTTGCCGAATACAAAGTCACAAGCGATCACCTCGCCTCGCAGTTGAAGGCTTTGCCCGGGGTATCCAAAGAGTAGAACCGGAACCGGTGCCACTCACCTTAGTTTCCGTTACAGTTGAAGGAGTTCACACCCATGACACCCATGACCTACAGTGCATATGCCGCATCGGCCGCCCGAGAGGACCTTCCCCAGGATCGTATCCTCATCATGCTCTACGAAGGGGCCATCAAGTTCATCCACCTGGCCGTGCGGGGCATCGAGGAAAAACGACCGGCGCTCAAAGGGGAGTACATCTCCAAAGTCCTGGCCATCATCACCGAGCTCAGCACCGCCCTCGACATGGAGCGCGGTGGGGAGATCGCCGAAAACCTCGCCGCTCTGTACGACTACATGGTCCGGCGCCTCACCGAGGCGAACATCCACAACCGCACCGAGCCCCTCCATGAGGTGGAGGCCCTCCTCGTAAGCCTCAACGAAGGCTTTACCGAGGCCTCGCGCACCCGACGCCAGTCGTCGGTAAGGCGCCCTGAAAAGCCGAGGGAGAGCTGTGGTGTCTGTGTTGCCATCTGAGACCCCGGCCGATGTCATGGCACGCATGGAGGCCCTCATGGACCAGGTGGAGACGTCCCTGAACTCCGCCGACCCCGAGGCCCTCTTCACCCTGGCCCGGCACCAGGCCGACCTGGTGAGCAAGCTCAAGGAGCTGCCCATGGACAGGTCCCACGCCGATCTCCTTTCCCGCATCCTGGAACGGAGCCGGCACCTTGCCCTGCGCATTGAAGAAGAGATGGGCGCCATCCGGTCCCAGCTCACTGCCTCGGCAAACAAAAAGCGAATCCGGGGAGCCTATGCCTCCCCGTATTGACACAAGGCGGCACCGACCCTGCCGTCACAAACCTTTGGAAAAACCAGGCCCTGCCAAGGCGAGCCTTTGCACCCTTCAGGGCGCATGGATAAAGAGAGTTCACCATGATGCAAACCGTATCGAACGTTCAACCCCAGATGCCCCAAAGACGGGATGATGTCTCTGCCGCGGAACCCGTCCGCAGAGCCCCCAGATCCGAGGCCACCTCGGACAACAAGGCCAGCACCGAGGAGCGCCAGGAAAAAGTGCGCAGCGACAGGGAAGACCGGCTTCGCGAAGAAAACCTCTCCCAGGAGACCCTTGACGAAATCTCCCGGGACCTGGACACCCTGCACGCCGTCGGCCTGAATTTCACACGACATGACGAAACCGGTCGCACCATGGTTCGGATCACGAACCGCGATACCGAAGAGGTTATCCGTGAAATCCCTGCCAAGCAGGTCCTTGACCTGGCAGCAAAAATCGAAGAGATGGTCGGCATCATCTTCGACGAAAAAGTGTAACGGCCCACTCCCCCCCACACCCGATTCTTGCCCGTCACACCTCCCTTTGAAGCCGGTCTTACCGGAACAGGAGACATGCATCCTTTTTCCGCAGCGTCCCCTTCCCCCTCGCCTAACGGGCGGCCCCTGCCGATTTATGTTCCCCAGGCTTTCACTTTTTTTCGGAATCGGGGTCCTGTCTCCCTGGTGTTTTCTGTGTCATCTCGCCGAGATAATGGACCATCATCGCCCCCCAAACGCACTGTTACCCCCTAAGAACATTGTTGAATTCATTTGCTTTTCATGTTTTTTTTTGCTAATTTTTACAACTTAACCCTGGTATGGTGCTAGAATAATGAGTCATTTCATACCGGAGGCACACCTAAGCGAAATACGGCACACGAAGCGATTTTGGGAAGAGACAGCGGATCACAGCACCGGATATGCACCGGCGCTTTTTCCGCAGCTGAAACAACGACCGAAGCTCCGCACATGTCCCCTACTCCGGGACACCCTGCCCCTCCCCACGGAGGACACCGCGGAGCCTCCGGACCGTTTTTTTAACAACACACTAATTTCAGGAAACCTGCCGCGAACGTAACGATACTGGCACTGACATCCATCCTGCTCATGGGAGCGGCCCTTTTGGTATCGGGATGTTCAAAACCGGAAGAAGAAGTAAAGACAACGTTAAACACAACGGTCCATCTTGCCATGGACGCCGACCCGGTCTCCCTGGACCCCCATATTCAGCTCTCCGGAGGCATGCTGGCATACTCCCACGTGGCCTTCGATCCCTTGGTCCGCTGGACCCGCGACATGTCCATTGAGGGCAGGCTCGCAGAAAAGTGGGAGCGCCTGGACCCGTTGACCGTCCGATTCTGGCTGAGAAAAGGCGTTACCTTCCACAGCGGCAACCCCTTCACCGCCAAGGACGTGGTCTGGACCTTCAAGCGTCTCCAGAAAAGCATCGACTACAAAGGCCTTTTCGAGCCCTTTGAGAGCATCAACATCGTCGACGACCACACCATCGACATCGTCACCAAGCGTCCCTACCCCCTCCTCCTACATCTTCCCCATGGACAGCGTCTTCTACACCGGCACCGATGAAAACGGTCAGCCCAAGGACGCCCAGGTCAAGAGCGGCCCCTCCTTTGCCCTCAACCACGAGTCCGGCACCGGCCCCTTCCGCGTCATCTCCCGTGAACACGGCGTCAAGACCGTTTACGAGCGCTACGCCGATTACTGGGACAAGGCCTCCCCCGGCAACGTGGAAAAAATCGTGCTCACCCCCATCAAGAACACCGCCACCCGCGTGGCCTCGCTGCTCTCCGGAGACACCGACTTCATCTACCCCGTCTCCCCCCAGGACTTCAACCAGATTGAAAGCAACGAAAAAACCAAGCTCGTTACCATGGGCGGCACCCGAATCATCACCCTTCAGCTCAACCAGACCCGGCGCCCCGAGTTCAAGGACGTACGCGTTCGCCAGGCCATTGTCCATGCCATCAACAACGAAGGCATCGTCAAAAACATCATGAAAGGGTTTGCCACCACGGCAGGTCAGCAGAGCCCCAAAGGCTACCTGGGCTACAAAGAGAACCTGGTCCCCCGCTACGACCTGGAAAAGGCCAAGGCCCTCATGAAAGAAGCCGGCTACGAAAACGGCTTCGAGTGCTCCATGATCTCCCCCAACAACCGCTACGTCAACGATGCCAAGATCGCAGAAGCAGCAGCCAACATGCTGGCCAAGATCAACATCAAGGTGACCTTGCAGACCATGCCCAAGGCCCAGTACTGGGATGAATTCGACGCCAAGGTGGCCGACATCCAGCTCATCGGATGGCACGCGGATACCGAAGACTCCGGCAACTTCACCGAGTACCTCACCATGTGCATCAACACCGAGACCGGCTACGGCCAGTACAACAGCGGGACGTACTGCAACGCTCGCGTAGATGAGCTCACCCTGGCCGCCCAGTCCGAGACCGACACGGCCAAACGTACCGCCATGCTCCAGGAGATCGAGCAAACCCTTTACGACGAGGCGGCCTTCGTGCCCCTGCACTGGCAGAACCTGGCCTGGGCCTCGAAAAATAACCTCGACATCGAGCCCATTGTCAACACCATGAACTTCCCCTACCTCGGCGATCTCGTCGTCAAGTAAGGGATGTAAAATAGACGATCCCTGGCCGGTTCCACCGATATCTTCCGGTTGAACCGGCCATTTATTTTGGCGGATTCATTTGCATTTCACCGCCCATGTATGCTTGAATACGAGCGTTTCGTTTACCGGTGAGGGAACATATTCCTCACCAGCTGTACCCGCTGCCTGCCGGTGCCCGCACAGGACACCGGCAGGCAGCGGGTAGAACGCCCACGGGAAGCGTTGCGGCTCAGTGCCGCACCAACGCACGCCCCTCGCACCGTGACAATTAAGGACGCGACCATACCCATGTTTGCATTTACCGTAAAACGCATTTTACAGGCACTGTTCGTCATGCTGGTCATCAGCTTGCTGGGCTTCTCCATCAAACACCAGTTCGGCGACCCCGTCCGGGACATGGTGGGGGTCCGGGTGTCGGTTCAGGAGCGCGAGCAGCTCCGGGACCAGATGGGACTGAACGACCCCTTCTTCACCCAGTACGGACGGTTTCTCAAAAACGCCGCCCACGGGGACTTAGGCACCAGCTTCATCCACAAGAAACAGGCCTTACACGTGATCCTGGCCAAGGCACCGGCCACCATTGAGCTGGTCTTTGCCGCCAGCCTCATCGTGATCCTCATCTCCGTGCCCGCAGGCATCTTCGCCGCCATCAACCCCCGCCACTGGTTTTCACGCCTCACCATGGGCACCAGCATCGTGGGGGTCTCCATCCCGGTCTTCCTCACCGCCATTCTCATGATCTACCTCTTTTCGGTGACCCTTGAATGGTTTCCCTCCTACGGCAGGGGGGACACGGTGAACCTGTGGGGATGGCAGACAGGCCTTCTCACCCTGGACGGCCTGAAGCACCTCGTCATGCCAGCCATCGCCCTCTCCTCCATCATGCTGCCGCTCTTCATCCGGCTCATCCGCTCGGAGATGATGGAGGTCCTGGAGACCGAATACATCCGGTTTGCCTACGCAAAGGGCCTCAAAAAGCAGCGCATCTGGTTCGTGCACGCCTTCAAGAACACCCTGCTGCCCGTCATCACCGTGGGCGGCGTCCAGCTGGGCATCATGCTGGCCTACACCATCCTCACCGAAACGGTTTTTCAGTGGACCGGCATGGGCTTTATGTTCCTTGAAGCGGTCCAGCGCTCCGACACCACCCTTCTGGTGGCCTACATCATCTTTGTGGGCGCTCTCTTTGTCGTCGTCAACGCCATCGTGGTGCTGGTTGCTCTGGTCTCGTCAATCCCACCATCCGGGTATCGGGGAGAAAATGAAACAGTCACTTAGAAATTTCAAAGATTCGTACTTTTTTTATAGCTTCAAGCGGGACAAAATCGCTGTGGTCAGCTTCGCCATTCTGCTGGTGCTCATGATCGTCAGCTTCTCGGCCCCCCTTCTCGCCCCTTACAACCCGTACGACTCCGAAACCATCGACATCTTGAATTCGGAGCTTCCCCCGGCCTGGATGGATGGCGGTTCCTCCACCTTCCTCCTGGGCACGGACCAGCAGGGTCGGGACCTTCTTTCCACCATGATGTACGGCATGCGCCTGTCGGTGCTCATCGGTCTGGGAGCCGTGGTACTCCAGGCATTTCTCGGAATCACCGTGGGGCTCTTTGCGGGCTATTTAGGGGGCAGGCTGGACAACTTTCTCATGCGCATGGCCGATATCCAGCTCTCCTTTGCCACCATGATGGTGGCCATCCTCATCAGCGCCATCTTCCAGACAGTGTTCGGTGAGAACCGCTACAACGATCTGGCCGTCCCTTTGCTGGTGGTGATCATCGGTATTGCCGAGTGGCCCCAGTACGCCCGGACGGTCCGCGCCTCGGTGCTGGGAGAAAAGGGCAAGGAGTACGTGGAAGCCGCTCGGGTGGTGGGGCTTTCCCGCCTGCGCATCATGTTCCGCCACATCCTGCCCAACACCATGAGCTCGGTGCTGGTCATCTCCACGGTCCAGGTGGCCAACGCCATCATGAGCGAGGCCGCCCTCTCCTTCCTCGGCCTGGGCATGCCCGTGAACCGACCCTCCCTGGGCTCTCTGATCAACGCCGGATTTGAATACATCTTCAGCGGTGTCTGGTGGATCACCCTCTTTCCCGGCCTCTTTCTCGTGGTCCTCGTCCTTGTCATCAACCTCCTCGGGGACTGGCTCAGGGATGTGCTCAACCCCAAGCTTTACAAAGGATAAAGGCGACACCCAATCATGGAACCGATACTCGATATACAGAACCTTGACGTCAAATTCGCCCTTCGCACCGGAGAGGTCACGGCCATCGACAACCTCTCCCTCTCCCTGGCCAAGGGGGAGCGCTTGGGGATCGTGGGAGAAAGCGGGGCCGGTAAATCGGTCATGGGCTTTTCCATCATCAAGCTGATCCGAAAGCCCGGCTTTATCGCCGGAGGCACCATCCGCTTCCGCGACTCAGAGATCTCCGCCTACTCCGAAGAGAAGATGCGGGACATCCGCGGAAACCGCATCAGCATGATCTTCCAGGACCCCATGATGGCCCTGAACCCCGTGCTGACCATCGGCACGCAGATGACCGAGGCCATCCACGCCCACATGGATGTATCCAAGGAAGAGGCCGAGCGCATCGCCCTGGAAAAGCTGGCACGCGTGCACATCCCCTCCCCGGAGAAGCGCCTGGCCCAGTACCCCCATGAGTTCTCCGGGGGCATGCGCCAGAGGATCATCATCGCCATCAGCCTGCTCACCGACCCGGACATCATCATCGCCGATGAGCCCACCACGGCCCTGGACGTCACCATCCAGGCCGAGATCATGGACCTGCTCATCGAGCTGTGCGACTCCGACGGCATGAGCCTGATCCTCATCACCCACGACCTTGGGGTCGTGGCCGAGGTCACCGACCGCATCGCCGTCATGTACGCAGGGCGGGTCATTGAGACCGGGCCCACCCAGGCCATAATCAACACCCCGAACGCACCCTTCACCCCAGCCTGGCGTCCGAGGCCCTGCCGGAGAGCCGTAAACCCGGGGAAGCCCTCTACCAGATCCCGGGAATGATGCCCACCCTCACGGACATTCCCAGCGGCTGCGCCTTTAACCCACGCTGCCCCATGAAGGGAGAGATCTGCATGACCAAACGGCCCGAGGCGGCCTTTGCGGATGAACAAACAGGCCACATGGCCGCATGCCATTTAGTCTCGGGAGACCTTGCATCATGACAACAGAATCCACCAAGCCCATTCTTACACTGAAAAACGTCGTCAAGCACTTCGACATCTCCGGAGGCTTTCTGGAAAAGCTTCGCCTCCAGGGCGGAAAGCTCAGCCTTCACAGCACGGTGGTCCAGGCGGTGAACAGCATCAGCCTGGATATCCTGGAAGGGGAGACCTTGAGCGTGGTCGGGGAGAGCGGGTGCGGCAAGTCCACGCTGGCGCGCTGCGTCATCGGCATCCACCAGCCCGACAGCGGAGAGATCCTCTTTCGGGGCAACCGCATCGACAACCTCTCATCCAAGGCGATGATGCCCTACCGGTCCAAGATGCAGATGGTGTTCCAGGACCCCTACTCCTCCCTGAACCCCCGGCTCACCGTCAAAAAGACCCTGGAGGAGCCCCTGCGGTTCCACAACCCCGGCATCAGCAACGGGGAGGTCAAGGACCGCATCGCCGAAGTCATGGAGCAGGTGGGGGTGGACCCCATGTGGGCCCAGCGCTATCCCCACGAATTCTCCGGGGGCCAGCGCCAGCGCGTCAGCATCGCCCGTGCCCTGGTGGTGGACCCCGCCTTTATCGTGGCCGACGAGCCCATCAGCGCCCTGGACGTCTCTGTGCAGGCCCAGATCCTCAACCTGCTCATGGAGACCCAGGAAAAACGCGGCCTCTCCTACATGTTCATCTCCCACGACCTCTCGGTGGTACGCCACATCAGCAGCCGGGTGGCCGTGATGTACCTGGGGAGCCTCTGCGAACTTGCCGATGCCGAGACCCTCTACACAGAGCCGCGACACCCCTACACCAAGGCCCTTCTCAGCGCCATCCCCAAACTGAGCGGGAACAAGAGCCACATCAGCCTGAAAGGGGAGGTGCCCTCCCCCATCAACCTGCCCACGGGGTGCGTGTTCCACGGACGGTGCCCCCACGCGGATGAACGCTGCATCCGGGAGATCCCCAAGGTGAATCCCTGCGGTACAGGCCTTGTGGCCTGCCACCGGGTGGAAGAAGGGGTTCTTTAGACCGCAATTCCATAACCGCACAAAAAAAGGGCGCACACGAAGCAAGCTTTCGTGTGCGCCCTTTGGCGTTTTAACAACCGTTTTCTTCAAAAAACTACCCGGCCTCAACCTCCTCCTGCTTGGAGGTGCGGTGAGCGATGAAGTATTGGAGCTGGGCCTTCTGGTTGGCGCTGAGATCTACGAACCGCACCCGCCGTTGACGCATGATAATGGAGGAGAGGGAAGAGGGGTTGTCGATCTCCACGTCTTCCACGGTCTCGTAGGGCATCTTTTCCAGGTAGAACCCGTTGTCCCCCACGTAGATATGGGTCTCCACAGGCTCCTTGGGTTGCTCGGCGTGGCAACTGCAAAACGAAGCCATCCATGCTGATATCCACAATGGGGCCCACCTTGCTTGAGGCCGGAGACAATGCAGCATAAGCCCCGTCACCGGCGCGGTAACGCCTGTGGGCACGTCTGTCAGCCATCTCCTGGGATTGTCCGATCATTGCGGCTCCATGGGCAAGTGGGGAGAGAAAAGGTGGTATCGGACAGGCGCCCACCCTGAGGCGCCATTTTCCGTATGCGGTTAGCCGGAGTTCTGTTGTAGCACAATCGCAGGTCCAAGGCAAACCGAAAGACTACCCGCCGCCCCCAAGACAGCATCCACCTTTACTTGCAAAATAGCACAATTCAAATGCATTTAAAGACAGTTACGCTAAAACAAAGCCTGTCACCCTGCAGAGCGTTCTATGGAAAGAGGAAAACGGGGGAGAAAAAGGGACGCGAGGTCCAGGTCATCGGGCGTGGTGATCTTGATGTTGCACCGACTGCCGGCCACCACCTCCACGGTGTGCCCCAGGCGCTCCACCAGGGAGGCGTCGTCCGTACCCAGCACGCCCTGGGCCCGGGCCTCATCATGGGCGCGGAACAGAAGGTCGGCATGAAACACCTGGGGAGTCTGGGCCATCCAGAGGCCGTCCCGGGACAGAGTCCCTGTGATGGCCCCTCCCCTGCCCACCCGCTTGAGGGTCTCAAAGGCAGGCACGGCCAGAATGGCGGCTCCGCACCCTGAAGCCGCTTCACACACCCTCAGGATCTCCTCTTCAGACACAAAGGGACGCACCCCGTCATGGACCGCCACCAACCCTTTAAAATCAGTGCCCAGGGCCTTCAAGCCACTGTACACGGACTCCTGGCGCTCGGCCCCGCCCGCGGCCAGGACCACACGGTCCCCTCCGGGCAGCAGAGAAAGAAGTTCTGATCGGATAAACGGAAAATCATCGGCCGGAGCGGCCAGGATGATGCGATGGATTTTCGGACAGGAGAGAAAGGCGTTCAGGGTCCGCACAAGAATGGGGACCCCGTCCAGCTTCAGGTATTGCTTTCGGGTCTCGGCCCCCATGCGGAGCCCCTTGCCTCCGGCAACGATAATGGCGGCGATCTGCATTGCCCCCCCTTTTTTCCGAAGCCGGGCTGCGGCTATTTCAGGTATTTCAACTCTTTGGGAAGGGGCAGCCCCTTGCCCATGGAATCTTCGGCATAGTTAACCGCGGCGAGGATTTCGATGTCCTTGAGGGCCCGGGTGTCTCCTTCGAAGATCACCTGGGAAATCTCCTCTTTCTGGATCTTGCCGCCGGCCCACTGGATATCCAGAACGCTGCTGGCGTCGAACCGGTCCCCGTTGACCACCATCTCCACCTCGCCACCGTAGTTCTGAACGATCTTGGCCACCATCAGGCTGGGCCGGGCATGGAAGCCTCGGGTCTCGGGGATACCCACGGTGATGATCCCACGCTCGATGTTCTCGTTGAGGACCTCCTTGGCCAGGCGTTTGCCGCAGCTCATAAAGTGGCAGGCGTAAAAGAGGCAGTAGTTGACCGTGCGATCCAGGAGTTTGTCGATGTCCACAATCTGCGCGAGGCTCTTTCTCACCTCCCGATAGGTCTGGATGGTCCCCACCTCGTGGAGATGACGCTCATAAAAATGGAGCAGGCGTCCCTGGACCTCCATGAGATGAAGCACCACGGAGAAGTGGGCGCGCAGCTGCTTGAGCTTGCGGTCGCCGTACCGGAATCCACCTTGAATAACATAAGAGTCGAAGGAGGACTGGAGGTTGTGCACCACCATCTCAAAGCCCCTGATCTCCACCTCGTTGACCTTGGCCGGAACCATCTCCCGGATCGCTTCAAGGCTCTGCTCCTCGTAAAAGGTAAAGGGGGCAAAGAGCTTGGCGATATTAAGGAACTCACTGGAAATCTTGACGATGTGCTTGCGCTGATCGTGGCCTGCGTCGTCATCGATGTTGTACTCCAGCATTTCGCCGGAGACCACACCGGGGAAGTTGGCCTGGTCGTAGCCCCCTTCCGGCACCCGGATATCCAGGCGACGGGCCTCTTCGATGATAACCGGCACTGCTTTTCTCAAAATATCATTGAGGAAATCCAGGGTAATACGCCCCTGGGCTTCGAAGTCGGAGGTATCTGTGAGATCGTAAAAGGGGATGCGGTTGGCGATGTGGCGTTGGGCGTAGCAGCTGAGGCTGATGTGGCGGACAAGGGAGGCGAGCTCCCGGTAGTAGAACCAGTCCCGGTTGTTCTTGGCCCCGTGGAGGTCCAGGAAGTCTTCCAGCAGGTGGCTGGTGGCCGTCATGCGGGAGTAGAGCTTCTTGGTGAAGGGGTTCTCATCCCTGTCGAACCTGGCAATGTACACACAGGCCTTGAGAAAATCGTGGGAATAGATCTGAACCTTTTCTTTAAAGGTAATGGAACATGCCGACTGTTTATCTGCCATAAAGCCTGTCGCCTGCCTCTGGTCTGTCGTAAAAAGGAGTGGATGGCTTTTTACGGGTCCATCAAAAAAAAACGAAGACGGTTGAAGGGGCACGTAAGCCGAATTTTGTTCCCCGTCCCGGTTACCCGGAAACGGGGCGATGATCATTCATCTAGGATGCCGGTTACCCGACACCTCACGCGACCTACCCGGAAGCTCGGACGGGCAGCCCTCGGACACTTCCCTATTTGGTCTTGCACCGGGTGGGGTTTACCCAGCTTCCCCGGTCACCCGGAGAACTGGTGCGCTCTTACCGCACCCTTTCACCCTTACCCCGCACCCGAAACGGATGCGTGGCGGTCTACTCTCTGTTGCACTTGCCTTCGCGTTACCGCGACTCCACGTTATGGAGCACCCTGCCCTGTGGTGTTCGGACTTTCCTCCCGGTTGCCAGAGGCAACCCGGCGATCATCTGTCCCCCTCCAACCGTCTTCCGATTGTGTGCCCGTGTTATACCTCAAAACGACAGAAAGGAAAACGACCATTTTCACCCCTGCCCTCAGGCGTTGGGTTCGCTCACCAAAATACGATGACACCGGGGGCAATGGTGCAGCCCGCCCTGCTGTTGAACCTCAATGGCCTGCTGGGGAGGGATGTTCATGAAGCAACCAAAGCACACCCCTTTGGAGACAGCCACAACAGCCAGTCTTCCCGTGGTCTTAAGCAGCTTTTCGTAGTGGGCGAACAGGGCCGGGGGAAGCGCCTTGATCACCTCTTCACGCTCCACGCTCATGGATTCGAGGGTCTTTCGCTCCTCGGCGGTGTCGTTGTAAATCTCCTGCTCAATGCTCTTGACCTTTTCGGCCTCTTCGCCGTGGACTGCGGCGAGTTCGGCAATCTGTTTCTTTTGCCCTTCCAGCTCGTCCAGCATGGAAATAAGGACCTCTTCGAGCTCCCCCACCCGCTTGGTGTTGTCATCCACCTCGCGACGAAGCACCTGATAGTCCTTGTTGTTGGTCACCACGCGCAGGTACTCCTGGCTTTTGGCCACACGGGTGTTGAGTTCGGCCACCTCTTCTTCAATGGCAGCATACCGTTTCTGCTCGCCGTCCAGGGCCTCGCGGGCTCCCTGGAGCTCGACGTCGAGTTCCCTCAGGCGTGCTCCCTGCACGGAGGCCTGGGATGTCACCCCTTTCAACTTCTTTTCAATCCGTGCAGACTCCGACTCAATATTCTGAAGTCTCATCAGGGTCTGGATCTGCTCCCGGGTCACATTAAGATTACGCATGGAATTTATCAAGCCTCCAAGGTCTGTGGACCGGCCGTAGCCGGTGTATCATTCATTGCCAGATCGACGGTGTTGCTGTTTTTCTATGAGACAGGGCGCGTCTCAGGCCCCGTCATACAAAGGCAAAGGGATCCTGCTCGCATCGGCTTTCCACCACCTCCACGTCAAGCCCCCTTTGCCGGATCTTCTCGTTAAGGGCCCGGGCCAGCAGGCCACAGGCAAAATATTCCGTACCGAAATGGCCGGCATCCACAAGCCCCTTGCCCTTCTCAAGGGCGGTCTGGGCGTCATGGTACTTCAGCTCGCCGCTGACATAGACATCTGCCCCGCTCCGGTAAAACGCCTTCATGAGCGAGCCCCCGCTGCCCGTGCAGACGGCACCGCGCCGGACCGCCATGCCGGGGTCCCCCACCACCCTCACGGCGGGGAGCCCAAAGGCCTTTTTGACCCGTTCGGCAAGTTCTCCCAGGGTTACGGGCGAATCAAACGCCCCCACCCGGCCCAGGCCCGCGCCGGTTTCGTCGGCATCGGCCGTCCTCAGCAGGGGGTAGATGTTGTACTCCATGGTCTCGTATGGATGCACCTCCCGCACCACCTCCAGCACGTGATCCAGCTTCGAGCGCTTGACCACCGCCTCCACACGGACCTCCTCCACGCAGCTCATCTTGCCCGCGCTGCCTTCAAAGGGCTCGGCACCGGCTGAGGGCATGTAGGTTCCCCTTCCGGCCGAAGAAAAAGAGCAGCAGCTGTACTTGCCGATGGCTCCGGCCCCACCGGAAAACAGAGCCTTCATGACCTTATGACGGTACTCTTCCGGCACGAAAAAGACGAGCTTCACCGTTTCCGAATCTGCAGAGGGCACCAGGGGGCCTTCGGGGGTCATGCCGATCATACGGGAAAAGGTGTCGTTGAGTCCGCCGGGGGCGCTGTCGAGGTTGGTGTGGGCTGAGTAGATGGCAAGGGGGGAAGAAACGGAGCGGGCGATGATGTCACCCAGGGGGCTGGCGAGGTCCAGGGTCTTTAGGGGGGAGAAGATGAGAGGGTGGTGGGTGATCAGCATCTCCGCCCCTTCGGTGCAGGCTTTGGCCACCACCTCCGGGGTGGGATCGAGGGCGATGTGAATCCGAGTGACCCGGTGGTCTCTGTGCCCCACCTGCAGCCCCACATTATCCCATTCTTCTGCAAGGGATGATGGGGCAAGTTCCTCCATCATGGAGATTATCTCAGATACCGTAGCGCTCATCTCTCCTCCAATCGTCTCTTAAGGGGCTTAAGGATTCCGGGCCGGGCGGCCCGAAAGCACCCCTTCAACAAAAAAGGCGTGGTGGCCTTTATCAGCCAGCACGCCTTGGTGTTTAAAAACTGTCTCGGCATTTTGTTGCATCGTTCATGGTGCATCATCCGCCATGGTTCATGAAAAGTGAGTTATTGGCCTCACCTGTTGGGGCATCTCCCTTTTCACGGTGTGTTGAGCTGGTGGGCCCACCTGGATTCGAACCAGGGACCGACCGGTTATGAGCCGGTGGCTCTACCAAGCTGAGCTATAGGCCCGTGCATCAAGGTGAGTATCCTTACCTCCGGCGAGCCCCTTTTGTCAAGTGTTATCCGCCCGACAGCAGGGGCTTTCGGGACGCCCCGTTCCCGGGGCGAACCAGAGGCAGGGTACGCCCCTAAATCTCGATGAAGCTCTTGAGCTTCTTGCTCCGGGTGGGGTGCCGGAGTTTTCTCAGGGCCTTGGCCTCGATCTGCCGGATACGCTCACGGGTAACGGCGAAATCCTTGCCCACCTCTTCCAGGGTGTGGTCGGCTTTCTCTCCGATACCAAAACGCATCCTCAGGACTTTCTCCTCCCTCGGTGTGAGGGTGGCCAGGACCTTGCGGGTCTTTTCCGCCAGGTTCATGTTCACGGCCGCATCCGAGGGAAGCATAAACTTCTTGTCCTCGATGAAATCGCCAAGGTGGCTGTCCTCTTCTTCCCCGATGGGGGTCTCGAGGCTGATGGGCTCCCGGGCGATCTTGAGAACGCGCCGAACCTTGTCCAGGGGGATCTCCATCTTCTCGGCGATCTCCTCGGGAGAGGGCTCGCGCCCCAGCTCCTGCACGAGGTACCGGCTGGTTCGGATCAGCTTGTTGATGGTCTCGATCATGTGCACCGGAATACGAATGGTGCGCGCCTGGTCGGCAATGGCCCGGGTGATGGCCTGTCGAATCCACCAGGTAGCGTAGGTGCTGAACTTGTAGCCCCTGCGGTACTCAAACTTGTCCACCGCCTTCATGAGGCCAATGTTCCCTTCCTGAATCAGGTCGAGGAACTGCAACCCGCGGTTGGTGTATTTCTTGGCGATACTCACCACAAGGCGAAGGTTGGCCTTGACCAGCTCGCTTTTGGCTTCCTTGGCCCGAACCTTGCCTTCCTCGATGGAAGAGGCAATGCGGGAAAGGATCCGGCCGTTGGCCTTGATGCCGAGTTCGCGGCTTTCGATCTGCATCTGGAGATAGGCAAAGTCCGGGTAGATGGCGCGGAGCTTCTCTTCGCCCATGGCGCTCTTCTCCACGGCCCAGGCCATGAAGGTCTCCTCATCGCCGAGCTGGCTCCTGAATTCGGTCACCGAGGTGCCGAAGGTGTCGGCACAGCGCCCCAGGATCTTGTTCATGGCCTCGAACCAGGCAATGTTCTCCAGGATCTTGGCGTCGATGATGTCCGAAACGCTGACCTCCAGGCGCCACTCCTTGAGGAGGTTGAAGATCTTTTCGGTGCGACGGCTGACGGAACGCCTGATCTTGCGCTGCTCATCCGAGGAGAGGTCTTCGGTGAAGATGCGGTACCGCAGACCGGTATTCTCCTCATGGATGGTGCGGATCTCTGAGATGGTCTCCAGGAATTTGCCCACCAGGTTCTTCTCGTCGACGGCCCCGTCCCCTTCATCCACGTCCCGAAGCACGTTTTTTGGACGAAGCTTGCCTGCGGCAATGCCGTCGGCAAGAGAAAGGATATACCCCACGGCGATGGTGGTATCGAGCTGGTGCCTCAGCACCTCCTGATCCCCCATCTCGATCTTCTTGGCGATCTCGATCTCCCCTTCACGGGAGAGCAGGGTCACCATGCCCATCTCACGGAGATACATCTTCACGGGGTCGGTCACGGTGCCGTAATCAGCGGAGCCGGTTTCGGACTCAAAGACCGCCACCTTCTTTTTCGGGGACTCTTCAGAGGCCATGGGGAGCTCGGAGTCCAGTTCGGCGGGCTCTTCCTCCTTCTCTTCGGCTTCGTCATGCTCCGTGTCGCTTTCCGCAACCACTTTGATGTCCATCTCCTGAAGCATCACAATGATGTCATCCAGCCGCTCCGAAGAATCTACCTCATCCGGAAGCGCCTCATTGATCTCATCATACGTAAGAACGCCGACTTTTTTTCCCTTTACAAGCAGAGCCTTAAATGCGGCTTCCTGACCCTTCTTGCTCTTTTCGGGAGAGGTATCGGACTTGTTGGTCATATGGTTTTGCCTCCTGCAACCCCGGATTGATGTTTAACCTTCCTGGCTTAATGCTGACGTCTCTTCAGGTCCTGGGAAAAGCGTCGTTTCTCTTCCAACAGCGACAGCAAAAGCTCGTGGTTTCCACTGGCTTCCGCATCCCTGATTCGTTTTGAGAGGTCATCGCCCAATCTGTTTCTGTTGCGGACATACTGGTCAATCAGAGTAACACACCGCTGGTGAATCACCGGGAACTCGTCAATGGCAAGACGCGCCACGAGCTCCCTTTGTCCCTCCTCCCGAAGGTTCGTCAGAAACCAGTCCGTCATGGCCTCCGGGGGTCCGTCGTAAGCCAGGGCAAGGGAGCAAATCTCCTTGAGCCCCGGCTCTTGAAAATAGTCTGCAATGCCCACTTCCCTGCAGTAGGCATGGATACCTGCATAGCGTACCAGCATGGAGACAATCTGGAACTCCAGGCTGTTCTCTTCCTTAAGGCGGCCCAGGGATTTTACCGGGGCGTCCTGCCACGGTTCCGCCACCTGGGGCCGGGTATTGGCAGCCGGGGCATTGTGGATCTTCTCACTGACAGCCCCTTCGTCGATGCCCACCTTGTCGGCCAGCACGCGGATATAAAGGGACCGGGCCACCCGGTCTTCCATGGCAAGGAGCGGCTCCCTCATGTCTCCGAGGACCTTCAGGCGCCCCTCCACAGTAAGCCCATGGCGCCTGATGGCAGCGTCCATGAGAAATTCCAGGAGATCCATGGCCTTGTCCGCCAGGGCCAGAAACGCATCGGCCCCGGCTTCCCTTACAAAGGAGTCGGGGTCATGGCCCGTGGGCAGCACCAGCACCTTGGCCGTCATGTACTCTTTCTGAAACACGGGCACGCTTCGCAGGGCAGCCCGTATCCCCGCGCCGTCCGAATCGAAGACCAGGACAAAGCGCTCGGCGCCGCACCGCGACAGCAGGCGCACATGGTCCCGGGTCAGGGCGGTGCCCAGGGTGGCCGCCGCCTGGGCAATGCCGTTCTGGTGCAGGGCCAGGGCATCGAAATACCCTTCAACGACAAAGGCCGTCCCACTCTGCCGGATCCCCTCGCGCGCGGCGTGGAGTCCGTAAAGTGACCGGGCTTTATGGTAAACAGGGTTTGCCAAAGTCGGTACTTGGGCAGGGCGTCATCCATAACGCGCCCGCCAAACCCCGACACCTGCATGGCTGTATCAAATATCGGAAAGACGATGCGATTCCTGAAGCGATCATAATACCGCCCCGTCTCTTTGGCGATGAGAAGCCCGCTCCCCACCGCAATATCCACAGGCACCCGATGGGAGGAAAGGCACCCCGACACCGCGTCCCAGGAGTCCGGGGCAAACCCGAGCCCGAACTTCTCGATGGTCTCATCGGTGATTCCACGGTTGTGCAGGTAGGCCAGTGCGCCGGTACCTTGGCCCCCTTTCAGGGTCTGTGAAAAAAAATCGGCCGCCAGGCGGTTGGCCAGGAAAATCTTTTCCCGAACCCCGATCTTCTCTTTTTCTTCGGCACTCAAGGCCCGCTCTGGCACCTCAATGCCGCATCGACGTCCCAAAGCACGCACGGTTTCCGGAAAGGTCAACCCGTCACGCTTCATGACAAAGTTGAAAACGCTGCCTCCGGCTCCGCATCCGAAGCAATAGTAAATCTGTTTTGTCGGGCTGACAGTAAAGGAAGGGGTTTTTTCGGAATGAAACGGACAAAGACCTGCGAAGTTGCTTCCCGTCTTCTTGAGCTGAACGGTTTCAGAGACAACCTGAACAATATCGGTCGCATGCTTAATGTCTGAAATCACTTCTTCGGGAATCAAGTGCACAAAGCTCCTGTCCGCGAGAGTCCGGTATCCAATCCGAGAAAGAACCACATCGATGGCCCCTTGCGCGAGGGTAGCCGAACCATCGGCAGGCCGTCTGTCATACCATATTATATAATGAAAGCCTCCATCCGGTACGGGATGAAAGCCGAACATACTGCCTAAAGCGCCCGTCCCCCAAGGGGAAAGACGCATCCACGGTTCCTGAAACGATGGCCGATACGGCCCAAAGTGCGGTACCGGAAAAACCGGCGCAACAGCCCTTCATGCTCGCCCAAGCAGGTGCATAAGTTAATGCCAAAACCATGTTTGTCAAGAACTATTTTCGGGCTTCCACCCCAACCAAGGGGGAACACTCCGAAAAACAAAAATCATCGTCATGGCTCCGGCTCGCCCTCGGGGCGTGGCCGTCCCCCCGACAGGACCATGGAGTCCACCAGCCCGTTGAACCCGGTTTCGGCAAGCTCCGCTGCCGTGACCCAACGAGCCCTGCGAGACACAAAGGTCTTAAAGGTCAGCAGGTTTTCACTCAAAGGAAGCTGGGTCTCATCAAAGGAACCCTTCCAGAGCACCCGGCCCGTAGCAGCTTCCATGAGAATCACCTTAAAGGCCACCGACGCCGGTCGGTTCACCGACCAGTCGGAGCCGATGCGCTCTTCATAGCGTTTCACGCGGCCAAGGGCCACACAGGAATAGCCCTGGGCTTCAAGGGCCGCCACCTGCCCCCGCAGGCTGTCGGTACCATCCACGGAAACCGCCATGGCTTCCACGCCGCGCTCCCTGAGGCTCACGGCTAGCCGCCTTGCCAGTTCGGGCCCGGCAAAGGCGGAGAGGGACGGCACGTCCCGCCCCTTTTCCCGTTCACTCTCGATGTACACGGTGTCTTCCGGGGCCGCCCAGTCAAAGGGAGGAACCGCCACCTCGTTGCAGGAGAAGAGGGTTACGGGCACCGCAGGTTTCGAAGGCTTGGAGGACTTGTGCGCCGGGGAACAGGCACACACCAGCACCACCAGCATGGCAAGGAGCCACACAGGCCTTCCCGCAGGAACGCCCCGCATCGGATACCCCATACACACCTCCCTGATTGGGCTGGCCCCGAGATGATCCGGAGCCTTCCTTAAGATGGTGGTGGCGCCCCCGGCCTGAGGCCTTAGATCACGCCCTTGGTGGAACGCACCCCTTGAATACGCGGGTCGATGGTCACCGCCTGATCCAGGGCACGCCCCAGGGATTTGAAAACAGCTTCGATGATGTGATCGTTCTCGCCATAGCGGACATTGATGTGCAGGTTCATACCCGCCTTCACCGAAAAGGCCTGAAAAAACTCCCGGGCAAGCCAGGCATCGAAGTTACCGTCCCGAACCCTGTGGTCCGGAAAGTCATAGACCAGAAACGGACGGTTGGACAGGTCCAGGGCCACCTCGGCAAGGGTCTCGTCCATGGGGGTAACGGCCAGCCCGTAGCGCTTGATCCCTGCCCGATCGCCAAGGGCGTCGGAAATGGCCATGCCCAGGGCAAGGCCCGTATCCTCCACCGTGTGGTGGGCGTCAATCTCCAGGTCCCCGTCGACCTTCATGGTGAGGTCGAAAAAACCGTGGGCGGCAAAGAGGGTGAGCATGTGATCGAAATAGGGAATCCCGGTTGTCACCTCTGCCCGGCCGCTGCCGTCCAGATCAAGTTCGATGGAAATACGGGTCTCTTTGGTGTTGCGCGTGATGGTGGCTGTGCGTGTCATAGTGTGATGCCTGTGAAGTATCGGAGTTGAGGCGCGTTGCTGAAGGCAGTGGAGGTGGTGGTGGCTCCGCCTTCCCGTGTGCAGATAATGGAAAGGGCGACACCGGAAATTAGGTGCTCCCGCCCTTTGAATATCCCCACCCAATTACCAGATTGCCGCTGGAGGGTCAACGTAAAAAAGGCTTTTCACTTCCGCATGTTGTATGGTACGAAGATTGTTTTTTCATGCATCGAACCCGGTCCCGGATAACCGGGGGGAACCACACGAAATCCCCTGTTTCCCTGCTTCTGATACCGGGCGCTGCATGATCACCGCAGACCAAAGCAATCATCCATTCCCGGAGCCACCGGGAACCCATGGGAAGGACGTGTTGTATGAGTGCCGGAATAGTATTGAACGATGCCATCAAAAGCTGCACCGCCGATCAGGACAAAGTGATTTCCCCCCAAGAGACCGTAGCAAGATTCAAGGAGAAGGCGAAAAACCTCTCACTGGACATTCTCAAGGAGACGAGCCGCATCGACAACGGCCGGCTCGACATTCCGGTCTTTTTCAGTGTCTGTGGTAAGGATGCCTCGGCCCTGACGGGAACGGCCAAGCAGATGGGCAAAGGGGCCACCCCTGAACAATCCGAAGCCAGTGCCGTCATGGAACTTGCCGAGCGGTTCAGCTTCTTCGCCTTCAAGGCAGACGAAAGCCGTTTTGTCACCGACACCTACGCCAACGTCAAGGACAGGGCCCTTCCCTTTTCTCTCATTGCCCGATCGGTGCACGACGACACGACCCCTCTGGACACCGCCGAAGCCATCTTTTCCGATATCCCCCTGAAGTGGGTCCCGGCCCACAACCTCACCACGGGCACCGACATGCTCATCCCCTTTGACTGGTTCTTCGCCATCAACGAATTCAACGGCCCCTCGGCCGGCAACTGCAAGGAAGAGGCCATCTGCCAGGGGATCTCCGAAATCGTGGAGCGCCACGTCTGCTCCCTTGTGAGCCACGGCAAGCGGGTCACCCCCACCATCGACCCGGACACCGCCACAGACCCCGCCGTCAGGGACATGCTCGTCAAATACCGGAAAAACGGCATCAACCTGGTCTTTTCCGACCTCTCCCTGGACACCGGCATCCCCACGGTGGGGGTCCTGGCCTGGGACCCGGCCACCTTCCCCGAGTCCAGCGAGCTGGTATGGACCGCAGGCACCGCACCGGACCCGGAAAAAGCCATGAGCCGGGCCATGACCGAGGTGGCCCAGCTGGCCGGGGACTTCAACACCGACGCCAACTACGTGGCCAGCGGCCTGCCCAAGTATACGGACCTTGCCGAGGCCGAGTTCATCACCCGTGCCCAGCCCGCCGTGCCTCTTGCCAGCCTGCCCGACCTGTCGGACGCCAACATCAAGGTGGAGATCGAGCGCTACGTGGCGGCCCTGAAATCCATCGGCATGGAGATCTTCACCATTGAGACCACACACCCGGAGCTGGGAATCCCCGCCTTTTACACCATCATCCCCGGCGCCCATTTCCGGGAGCGGAGCCTGGGCACCAGCGTACCCCTGTTCGCCGCACGGCTCATCACCGAAACATGCACCCCCGATGACGCCCTTGCCCGCATCACCGGCATTGAAAAAGCCGTGGGAGAACGCTACTACCTCCACTTCTACAAGGGCCAGCTTCTGCTGAACCAGGGCGCCTTTGACGAGGCCACCGCCGCCTTTGAAAAGGCCCTTGCAAGCCACCCCGACGAGCCGGAGATCCCTTCCATCTGCTCGTGGATGGGGGTCAGCCTCAAGGAGACAGGCCGCTACAAGGAGGCCCTGAAGGTCCTTCAGGCCGGTATCGACATCGACCCCGAGCGCGAAGATATCTACAACCTCATGGGCTTTTGCCACTACATGCTGGCCGATCACAACAAGGCCATCGACGCCTTCCGGGAGGTGCTCCGCCTCAACCCCAACTCCGCCATCGACTACGCCAACATCGCCTCCAACTATCGGGAACTCGGCAACACGGACAAGGCCGTCACTTACTACCGGATGGCCCTGAAGATGGACCCCTCCATCGAATTTGCCCGGACCAACCTGGAAGCACTGGCCGAGACCGCCTGATCCATAGGCGATAGGCGAAAAACCTGCCACCGCGGCCTCACGATGAGGCCGCGTCCCCTTTCGGCTTTGCCATCCCGGCATCCCTCCGGCTCCAGCTGAAGGCAGCCCCGGAGTTCACCATCTCGGCGCTGCCGTTGCAGTTGCCGTTACGGATTGCCAGGAACTCGTCGAAGTTGTCCAGCACAATATCGGTGAGATCGGGGTCAAAGTGCTTCTCCCTCTCCCCCTGCATAAGACCGTAAATCACGTCCGGCGGGTACGGGTCCTTGTACGGACGCCGTGTGGAGAGCGCGTCAAAGACATCGGCGATGCCCACAATGCGCCCTGCCAAAGGGATCCGCTCTCCGGAGAGGCCCTGGGGGTATCCGGTACCGTCCCACTTCTCATGGTGGGAAATGGCGATCTGCTGGCCGCTGCGCAGCACGTCGGACTTGGCATTGGCCAGGATCCGCGCCCCGATGGCCGGATGGGTTCGGATCACATGGAACTCGTCGCCGGACAGCCTGTCCGGTTTCATGAGGATATGATCGGGAATGCCGATCTTGCCGATATCGTGCATGACCGAACCGTACCGGATACGGTCCACCCAGGCCCCGTCCATGTTCATCTTTTCCGCGAGAAAGGCGCTGTAGGTGCTCATGCGGGTGATGTGGCTCCCGGTGTTTTCGTCCCGGTACTCAGCTGCGGTCACCAGCCGGTTGATGGTATCCAGATACGAATCCTTCAGGGCCTGATGCGTCTCCTTGAGCCCCTGAACAAGACGGCGCTCCCGAAGCACGCGCTGCACCCTCAGGACCACCTCCCCCGGCGCCATGGGCTTCAGGATAAAATCCACGGCCCCGGTCTGGATGATCTGTTCGTAGCTGAAATCGTCGATGTGGCCGGTCATGACGATGGGATCGGCGGTGTGCCTGGCACGGATCTGCTTCACAAGCTCAAGGCCTCCCATCTCGGGCATGTCCACATCTGTCAGGACAATCTCCACCGGATGCTTTTCAAGCACGGCCAACGCCTCCACGCCATGGGAAGCCATGTGACAGACAAACCCCTGCTTTTCCATCACACGCCTCAAGATCATCCGGATGGTTTCGTCGTCATCGACAATCAACAGGCCGGGCGGGTTCTTTGTTTTCTGCTTGGTCATAGGTTGTCGCTCCCAAAGGCAAAACCGGGTGAAAGGGGGGAAGGGTTGCCGAAAGCCGAAACCAAAAGGAGGGAAGCGTATCAACACAGGACGGAGGTCGAAGGGCAGGGGATCTTTTCAGCAACATGGGGACCCAGACGGCTCCTGATCCAACCCGGAGCCGTCGTATTCCGGTGCGTCTGATGCGTCAATCTCATTCCGAGCCGCATAAACTCATGAATACAATGAGTATACCCCAAAGCCTGACTGCCAACAACCGTGAATCCGAGGCCCCCGTTGCCGGGCGTCAGGCCGATTCGGCATCGCGGGTCTCCAGCACCAGGAAACTGGCCGTGCCCAGGGCGGCGACATCCCCCTGGGCGTTACGGACCTCGGCGGCCATGTGAATCTGGCGGCGCAACCAGCCATGCCGGCCACGACGGTAACATGGGACTCACCCCGCCCCACGGGCTTGACAAAGCTGGTGTTCAGCTGTGTGGTCACGCTGGTGGTGCCCAGCAGCACGGTCAGGGGCCCGAAGGTGTTGTCCATGGCCGCAACGACCATCCCGCCCTGCATGGCCCCCATGGGGTTTCGGTACCCCCGCTTCACGGGAAAGCGCACCTCAATGGTCTCTTTTTCCGCATCGAAGGTTACAATCTGCGCGTCCATCTCCCGAAACACCTCCGGTGGGTCAAACCTGTACCCCATCACTCCTCCTGACGACACTCCCGGGAAGGAAAAGGGACGTCCCTCCCCTGTTGCCACCTGTCTGCATTTGGTTTAATATAAATCCATTATCAACAACCCGCCACGAGACACCGATTGCGCACAGCCCCTGCGCGACGGTCTTCCACCTGCGCCATACGCATGGATCACCACCTGATCCGCGTCACCCGCCCCTTGGGACGACCACCCGTAACCACGCCCATGCCAAGGAGCGCCTGTTCATGAACCGTCCATACGATCCACACCTTGAAACCCTTGGTAAGATCGCCGAGACCAAACGCATCTTCACCGCCGTTCAAACCGCCACCGACCGTCAAGAGCCCCTGTGCGTCGTCGTCACCAGCGGTGCCCGGGGAGAAGGGAAAACCACCGTGGCCACGGGGCTTGCCATCGCCGCCTCCCGTGCAAAACAGCGCCGCACCCTCCTTGTGGATTACAACTGGTACGCCCCGGCCATTCACACGGCCTTCCAGGTGGAGCCCATCGAAAGCCCCGAAGCCTTTTACCGGGCAAGCGCCATTGAGGAGCTTATCGTTTCCAGCCGTTCAGGCATCGACATCCTTCCCGCCGCCCTCATGCCCGAGGAGGCCCGGGGGGCCATGCCCGCCGTCGAAGGATACGACCACCACCTCCTCCAGGAGGCCAGAAACCGATACGACACCATCATCGTGGACACCTCCGCAACCTTCCCGGAAAATCAGAACATGCGGGACCCCATCCTGCTTTCCGGCATCGCCGACGGCGTGGTGCTGGTCTTCATGACCAACCGGACTCCCCGCTCCACCCTGAAGCGCACCACCACGGCCATGCGCATCAACGAGCCCGGGGACCGGTTGGATGATGGCCAACCAGTGGAAAAACCCCATCATGCACTAAGGAGCCTGCCATGTCCTACCTTGTCAAACGGTACACCCACGGCCTCAAGCGCTACAACGCCTGGTTCCTCCTTGCCTTTCTCATGCCGGGCCTCTATCTGCTCTCCGCGGCCATCACCCCGGACCGTCACCAGGTCTGGCAGGATGTCCGGCTTCCCCTGGAGACCCCGTTTACCTCTGCCTCCTTCAACAACGTCGCCGAGGTGGTGGACGCCCAGGCCATCTTCTTCCGGGATAACTTCGACGTCAACCGATACTTCAACCTCACCGAGGCAGACGTAGATCAACTGGAGCCCAAACACTACCGAAACGTCACCGCCGCCGTCAGCAACGACATCACCCTCTCCTACGACCGGGGCATCGCCCGGATCAGCTACCTGGGCAAAGACGCGGAGATGGGAAAACGCCTCGTGGACTACTATGCCCACAGGCTGGTGAGAAAAGCCCGGGAGGGCATTTCCATGAGCGGCATGCACATCGCCCGGGAACGCCATCCGGAGCGCATGGGAGCCATTGAAACCAAGCCCCTGCGGGCTCTCTGGCGCCCAATGCGTCCTGCCCCTCCTCTTTGCTCATCGCCTCGGTGCTGGCGGTCATGGCCCTCATCGCGGCCCTGAGTCAACGACGCCGCCCTGAAATCCGAACGCCAGATCGCCGATCGTCCAGACCTGCGTCCTGGGCTCCCTGCCGGACCTGAACAAGGTCTCCCAGGCCCTGGGGGACCCTCCGGAGGGCAAGCCTCCCCACCCCTGACGCCCCTGCACGGCCATTTTTTGTATTTTCCGTGGTCCCGCCTTGATGTATACATATTTCATCACATGGGCACCTTTTCAATGAATGCCGCCATGATGGCCCTCGGATACGATGCGCACGGGACTGCGGCGCCACCTCTCCGTGCACCATTCCATCGCCCATCCCGAAGTCATGGCCCCAACCCCTGACACAAAGGACACCCCATGCAGTCCCCTTCCGGCGTACCGGCCAGAGCCGGCATCCTCATCTCCATGGCCTGTTTTGTCGTTGTCGTCAAAGGCATCCAGGCCGCCTCCCCGGTTCTGGTCCCCTTTTTCCTGGCCGTGTTTATCGCTGTTGCGGTCTCCCCGCCCATGTTCTGGATGGAGAAAAAAAAGGTCCCCACAGGCTTGGCTGTCCTTGTCATCGTTCTGGTAGTCCTCATGCTCTTTCTCCTGCTGCTCAACATCATCACCGGGGCCATCGAAGAGCTTCGCCGAAGCATCCGCCGCTTCTGCACGGCACGCATGGAAGCCCTGGTGAGAGACGTGGTGCCCCTCCTGCAGGGATGGCACATCGACATCACCAGCGAGACCCTGCTCAACGTCCTCAACCCGGGCCGCATGATGGCCTTTCTGGGGGGACTGCTCTCTCGTCTCGGCGGGGTCTTTACCAACACCTTTTTTATCGTCCTGACGGTCATCTTCATTCTCATGGAAGCCTCGGGATTCTCCGTAAAACTCCAGGCCGCCTTAGGCAACGGCAACGCTTCCCACGAGGGATTCGCCACCATCACCGGGAGGCCATCCGCCACTACCTGGCCATCAAAAGCACCACCAGCTTAGCAACAGGCGGTGCGTGTCCTGGGCCTGACGGTCATCGGGGTGGATTTTCCGCCATCTGGACGATGATTTCCTTATCTTCAATTTTGTGCCCAACATCGGCTTCATCATCGCCGCGGTGCCGGCAGCTGCTCCTGGCCATGGTCAAGCTGAGCAGTGCCAAGGCCCTGATGGTGACCCTGCTCTACCTGCTCACCAATGTGACCATCGGCAACCTCGCTGAATCACGGGTCATGGGACGCGGTGGCTGCTCCGCCCTGGTGGTCTTTCTCTCCCTGACGTTGTGGGCTGGGTCGTGGGCTTGTGGGCATGATTGCGCCCCCTGACCATGGCCCTTAAAATCAGCCTGGAAGCCCGGGAAGAGACCCGGTGGATCGCTATCCTCCTGGGACCGGAAAAAGTGGCGCGAAACATTTTGAAGGAGACAGCCCAATGAAACGCCCCATCCATGTAACCATCGATGAATCCCTGTGCACGGGCTGCGGCGCCTGCGTGGCCATCTGCCCCCACGACACCCTCACCCTGGTGGACGATACACACGGTTCCCGGAACATTCCTCTCCTGCGGCCACTGCCTGGCCGTGCCCACCGGGGCCATCACCTCACCCGGCCACCTGGCCCATGGGGCAGGACTTCCAAACCTTTGCCATGGCGCGACAGCTTTCACCCCGGAGACGTTGAGGTGGAGACTAGCCTGGCTAATGGCCTCCCGCCGGTCCTGCCGCCACTTCACCCAAGATCCCGTCCCCGTCACGGTCCTTGAAGACCTGGTGCGCATCGGCACCACTGCCCCTTCCGGCACCAATGCCCAGGCCTGGCAATTCACACTGCTCCCCGACCGCGCCTCGGTGAAAGGGTTCGGTCGGGGCGTTCTCTCCTTCTTTCAGAAACTCAACCGCATGGCCCGCATCGCCCCCCTCAGGGGCCTGCTTTCCCTCCTGGGCAAGCCGGAGCTCTCCCGCTATTACACCGAGTATCACGACCGCATTGAAGAGGGCATCGCCTGCTGGACAACCCAGCACAAGGACCTCCTCTTCCACGGCGCCCCGGCCGCCATCCTCGTCAGCTGCTCAAAGGAGGCCTCCTGCCCCACCGAAGATGCCCTCCTCGCATCAGGCCAAATCCTGCTGGCGGCCCACGCCATGGGCCTGGGCACCTGCCTCATCGGCTTTGCCGTAGAAGCCCTGGCCCGAGACGCCGGGCTGAGGCAGCGCATCGGCCTTTCCAAAGACGAAACCGTCCACGCCGTCATCGCCATTGGGCACCCGGACGAACCTTACCGTCGCCCGTCGGTACGCAAACCCGTGACGCCGCGGGTGGTCCGCCTCTCCCAAAACTGAGCAGGACGCCACACAGAACACAAAAAAAGCCGCCAACTGCCCCTTGCGGAACCGTGGCGGCTTTTCCGTCATGTCATCGCGCCCCCTTGCGGGAGCGGGCGGAGGATTGGCTGTGCCGACGACCCAAGGGCTCTTTCTTCATCCGGGCAAGAAGCTTGGCCTCTTTCTCGTTGATGTCATGGTCTGCCAGGGCGATATGGTTGGCAAGCTTCAAGGCCTTCTCCCGATCCTTGTTATCCGGCAGCAGCAGGGGAAGCGCCTCAAGGGCCTTTGAAAAATCCGTTTGCAGGATACGGGCCTGCTCCTTGGCAACCTGGAGGCTGCCTCGTAGACAGCCACTGCAACGGCCGCTGGCCTTGACAATGCGACTCCCCATGGCCATCTCCGCTTCATCCACGGAACCGTCGACACTGGCCATGGCGATGGATCCGGACGGCCCCTTCCGGGTACCCCCTGTTCGACGGGTCTGGAGAGCCACTTGCGGCGGTCCTCTTTTCGCTCCCGGGCCTCGGACGCCCGGGTTGCCTTCGCTTCTTCGGGGGAGGGGCCTCGGTCCATGCCGTAGAGCCAGGCCAGGACCGGATTGTCGTACATCAGGTGAAACACCTTCTCCTGTGTCATATCGCTCAGGGACTGGCTCCAGTCCAGGGCGGTCACCACCATATCGGAGAGAGCCCGCTCCGCCTGGAGAAAGGGATTTGTCTCGGACACGGGCCGCCTTGTCCGGCGGACATACTCCGCCGCCTCTTTCACGGGCCTCACCGTAGGTAATAAGGCTTCGCTGCAGGCGCATGGGGTGCGTCTCAAGCATCCACTCCACAAACAGAGGGTTAACCATGGCCCGCACCAGAGGACTTATCCAGGTGCTGTACATGGCGCTGTTTCGCTCGGAAATAGAGGCCACCAGCTCAAAGGCCTTCTCGTCCTCCACGCCATCGTCATAAGCCAGGATGTCATCGATGGTGCGCTCGCTAAACTTCACCTTGTAGTCGTTGAGCCACTCCTTGGACGGCGCCTCCACAATCTCCATTTCGTAGAGGCCGGGGGCGAGAAAATTGATCATCTCCACGCTGCCGATGATCTCCTTTTGCTCCTTTCCGGCAATGGAACTTGCCACAAAGATGCCCAGGTGGCCGATGGTGGGGTGCACGATATAGACGATGACCTGCCCCAGGCGCTTGATCTCGTCCACGGACTTGTAGACCATGGGTATCCAGTTGAGGGCCTGCTGGGGTGGCGTGATGTTATCCCCGCTTGATGCAAACACCACCACCGGATCGCTGAACCGCTTCAAGTTGACAACGGGGCCGTCATCAAGCTGCAGCTGCCCATTGGCCAGCCGGTTCCCGATGAACAGATCCGCCACAATGGTGTGGATCTTCGTCATCAGGAAAAAACCACCATCTCTCGAAATCAAGGAAACGCTGCTCCTCGGTGTCCACATTTTTGTAGAGGTTGTACTGCTTGGACCAAAAGGTGTTGCCCGGGTTCAACCCCTCCATGCTCATGACCAGGTTGGCCCCGTCAAAATGCCCCCCGCCGAGATCGCTCACCAGGTCGTTGATCCAGACGCCCCCCAAAAGCCCTCCCTTGTACCGCATGGGGTTGGTCCCCCCCACGCCGGACCAGTAGGAAAGCGGAGCGCCGTTCAGGACAATGGGGCCAGCAAGGTCAGGCCGTTCAGCGGCCACAATGGCCGTGGCCCATCCCCCCTGACAGTTTCCGATCACCACCGGCCGCAGGGCGTCCGGGTGCCGCCTGGCCACCTCCTCCAAAAACCGGATTTCCGCATTTTTCACATCCCCCAGGGTCTGGCCTTCCATGGGCTCGGTAAAAAACAGGACAAAGTAAACAGAGTGGCCGTTGGACAAGGCATGACCGATCTCCGACGCCTCCTTGGACCCGCCGATGCCCGGCCCGTGACCGGCCCTGGGGTCGATGATGACGATGGGGCGACGATCGGGCTCCGAGCGGTCCCCGTCTTTGCCGTCTCCCCTCACCCTGCGGTCCGCCCCACCCGTAAATCCGCGGCCTTCGGGGCCACGCTTCCCGCGGATCAGGGCAAGGGCAGCGTGGCCGGGCAATCAAAGGTGCGGCTAATAGCAGATAATCTCATAGTCAAAAATCAATACCGGAGGCTGTCCCTTATCGAGGTGCTCCAGATAGTTATTCCCCCGTTTTCGCAGCACATCCCAAAACAGGATGGACCGCTGGGACGTATCAATGGCATATTCGGAAGCATGGGCAAAAAAATCAAAGGCGGATGACATGGTATTGACGGCTGCAGCGTCCATAACCCCTCCTGAATCACCTTGCCGTCGGCAAAACGTCAAGAACAGCTCATGAAACCAGAGAACACACAGGGCCCGGCAAGGCATGGTTGATGTGTGGTACGGCAGGATCGTTCCAAAGAGAAAAAGGCCCCGGTGCGCCCCGAATCATGCGGGCAGAACAGACAGGCAAAAAACGAAGACACGAAACGTAAGACGGGACCTTGCCCGGGCACGGTTGCCGGGGCATCGCAAAGGCAAACAAGAGGTATTATAGCAACATCATCTCTCTTATCAAGACGTTATTAGGGCAAAGAGGCAATAAAGGCCGTCCATGGACCTGAGTCGCTGTGGGCGTCAAGGGCATCGGCCCAGCGGGTCTCCTCCACAAAGGCAAGGTGGGCGGGGGTATAAAGATGGTATTGGTTAGGGCGCCCGTCAAAGACGGGAAAATAGACGGAAAGACCGCAGGCCTTTTCCGGGTGCGTGGTGTCATTGTAAATCACCGCATGGGAAGCCCGCGGGCATCCCGGGTCTCGACAGAGGCCCCGAGGACCTCGGCGAACTGGCGCAGATCCACGCAGGTGTTGTCGTTGTAGGAAGCCGCTCGCTGGTACCGCGCCTCAATGACCGCATCAGAGCCGAGGGTCATCACCTCCGAGGCCAGCTCGTCCACCGCCGCCCCCAGGGGAGCCAGGGCCGTCAGGTCCACCACGGAAAGCCCCACGGCCATCCCCCCCACCCCGCTTGCCATATAGGTCTCCACAATGCATCGCCCCAGGGCCGCAGGGCTTTTCGACGAGGCGGGCAGTTGGGAAAAACGGGTCAACAGCCCGGTGTAATCCCAGCCGGAGGAGGGCACCAGCCCTTCGGACGCCACCATGAACCGGGCCCTGTCCTGAAGCTCCCACGCCACCTCCACCTCTGCCATCAGGCAGGCGTCAAATCCAAGCAGGCTAATCCCCTGCCCCTCAAGGGCTGAGGCCACCTCCTTTAGCAGAAGGGCGGCGTACGGAGCTTGGTTTCGTCGGCGGCGATGAACTTGGTCCCCGGGGCCGCAATGTCCGATGCGGCAGGGGCCCAGCCGCTGCCGTGGTCCCAGAGAACCAGGGCCGTGTGATCGGCGGGGTACATCGCCTTCCCAAAGGCGACAAACCGCCGCAGGGTCTCGGCACTTCCCATGTTCAACTTCATCTTTGCCGTCCGCCGTCCCGCTGAGGCCAAGCCCAGGTGGTGTTCGGTGAGCCTTTTGGAGGCAATGGACGAGGCATTGGCCCGTGGGGCGTATAAGATGCAAAGCCGCGTCTCCGACCAATTCCCCTGGTCCTGCACATAGCCGCTGCTGCGATCAAACAGAACAATAACGCGGGTATCCGGGCTTAAAGCCGCCGCCTCCATCTCGTTAAAATCCACCAGAGCATCGGCTTCCAGGTTGTTATCGCCATCCAGGTAAACCATCACGGTCCAGGAGGTCCCTACCTCACCGTCGGAGCCGCTGCTGCTGCCACAGGCAGACATCAGCAGGGCCAGAAGGGCCACGCACACGACACGAACCGCACCCCACGTCCTATATACGCTCAAAGTGGTTCCTCCGAAGGGGAGTTGAATCAGGCAAGCAAACCGTTCAAGATGAGATCAAAGGCGGTGTTCAGGTCACGCTGCGACGGGATATTGCCGGGCACAACATAGCGCTTGATCACCAGCATCACGTAAAAGGAATAGAGCAGTTCCGCGACCCCGGCCACTTCAAAGGGGCGGAATTCGCCTGTGGCGATGCCCTCTTCAAGATAGGCCTGGAGAATGTGCCGCGAAGCCCGGTTGATCTCCTGAAAGCGATCTTCCGCTTCGATCAGCGGGAACAGGGCCTGATCATGACGGATCAGGTGACGCAGGACCGGGTCCGATTCCAGATAGCGGTACCCGGTGATGAAGTAGGTGTAGATCCTGGCCGCACAACTCTCCTCCTTGTCGGCCGCCTCCTTGGAGTTCTGCTGCCAGTTGCGAAGGGCCCAGGCCACGGCAGACTCGTAGAGGTCTTTCTTGCTCCTGGCATAAAGGTAGAGATTCCCCTTGGTCATGCCCAGGGCATCACCGATGTCTTCCACGGTGGTCTTCTTGAAACCGTACCGGGAAAAGAGCAGGAGAGCCGCCTCATACACCCGTTGTCGTTTCTCCTCTTTGCCCATCCCTTTCTCTTTCCTTTCCCCGGCCGCACATGACGTGCTGGGCTGTCTTGAAACCGATCATCCGGCGCTTTGGGGGGTGCGCCGAGCCTCAGGCCATGCCCCGCTCTTTCTTCACATGCTCCCAGGCCTCCTGAATCTCGCGGAACTTCTCTTCTGCAAAGTGCGTAAATTCATCGGGAAGCCCCTTGGCGGCAATTTTATCCGGGTGATACTCGTTGACCAGCTTCCGGTACTGCTTTTTCGCGGAGTTGATTGCGGAATCTCCCCGGTCGCACCCAAGCACGGAATGGTAGGTATCACTCTGGTCCACGTAGCGGGCCTTGAGTTTTAGATAACCTTCGGAAGGATAATTGAAAAGGTGCACCGCCGACAGAATCAGCTCCTCTTCCTGGGGGCTGAACTGGCCGTGGGCATGGAAGTACGGCAAGTCGCCTCACCGTCCAGCATCACCTCAAGGAGGCGGGGCTGGTTCCGGAACGTGGCGTAAAACTGGCGGGCAAACCCCTCAAAGGGCTCAGGGGAGTTCACGGCTTCCCTGAAGATATCGATGGCGATGTTGCGGCTCTCGCGATTCAGGTGGAGATCCTGGGTCATGAACTGGTCGATGGACTCGATCTCATCCCGGCTCACGCGACCGTCGGCCTTGGAGAGCTTGGCCAGCATGGAGAACGCCGCCACAAAAAAAGTCATCTGGGCCTCTTCGTTCCCCGAAAGCTCCCGACGTTCGTCCCGGTTGAGTTCACTGCCGTCTTTGTCAAAGGCGTGTCCGAACACCGCCCCGGCAACCGCACCCACCGGACCGCCCAGCGCAAATCCGATGGCACCCACCGCTTGAAAACAAGTCATAATAACCTCTATGCCTCTTTTGTTCGTCTTCACAGCGCCGCATCAAAGCGGACCATTGATTTTCTTAGGACGGGGATCCCAAAGGCCCCCGAATGATTTCGCACCCGCACAGAACATCTGCACAATGGTCTAAAGTAACACGCAATCAGGGGGTGTCAAGGCTCATTGCCGCCTCCGAAAACGTCGCCACACAACCATGGGGCCCTCCCCGCACCCCACGTGCCCTTGCACAACCCCCATTGAAATCAAGGCGTCGACACCATTCCCCGCTGCCCGCCACGGGCTCTTCTCCGGGACCTTTGAAGGAAAAAACCGGACGGCGCAGGCCCCGCTTCCGGCCGCGGGACCGTTCCCGCCGGGCCACGGTACCTCGACAAGCTCTCATCATCGGTGCTACATAGAAAAAAACATGACACGCCCCTTTGGACACTCGAAGAGGGTGGCACAGACCCGATGGAATGAAACGGATGAACCTGATCCTTCTTTTTGATGACGATTTTCCCCATAAATCGGACACGGCACGACTCACTGGACGACGCCTCCGCCATGTCAGGGAGGTCCACCGGGCCGAAGTGGGGGATACCCTCACCGTGGGGCGCCTCAACGGCAGCCTGGGTACCGGTACGGTCCTCTCCCTGACCAAAGACGCCATGGAACTGGCCGTTGCCCTGGACGCGCCGCCACCGCCGCCCCTTCCCCTCACCCTGATCCTGGCCCTGCCGCGGCCCGACGTATTCAGCCGGTGATCAGTGGTTTCCACAGCATGGGGGTGAAACGCCTGGTCCTGCTCAACGCCGTCCGCGTGGAAAAGAGTTTCTGGCAGAGCCCCCGCCTCGCCGAGGAGAACCTCCTCGCCCAGCGTCTCCTCGGCCTGGAGCAGGCAAAGGACACCCGGCTGCCGGAGATCCTTCTGAAAAAACGGTTCAAGCCCTTTGTGGAAGACGAGCTGCCGGCCATGGCCCACGGCACGGAAAAGCTGGCTGCCCACCCCTACGATGCCGTGCCCTGCCCCGTGCGGGCAACAGGCCCCGTCACCCTGGCCGTGGGACCGGAAGGGGGATTTATCCCCTATGAAATGGAAAAACTGAAGGAAGCAGGGTTCCAGGCCGTCTCCATGGGTGAGCGCATCCTGAGGGTGGAATCGGCCATTCCGGCCCTTCTGTCACGGCTGTATCCATTGTAAACCGGATGCCCATTTTTTTTTGCAATTCTCTGACTCCAAGAACAGGACCCACCATGCCCCAGCAGCTGATCATCACGGCCGACATCCACGGCCACCTGCCCACCTGGCGCCGTATCTCGGCCCAGCTTAACCCCGGCGACGGCCTGGCCGTGGCAGGGGACCTCTTTGACACGGTCTACGGAAAAAGCCACCCGGACTACGACCCGAACACCATCCTGAAAGAGTTCAAGGCCCTTGCCGGCCCCACCTGGTATGTCTGCGGCAACTGCGACCACCCGGATACCCTCTCGGGAGACCTGACCACCGCCTTCTCCTGGGAAGGGACCACCCTGCTCCTGGCCCACGGCCATCGCCACCTGCCGGATCTCACCGACTACGATATCGTGGTCCAGGGCCACACCCACGTCTCCCGCCTGGACACCCTCATGGGCAAGGTGTTCCTCAACCCCGGCTCTCCGGCCCGCCCCCGGGGCGGCCACCAGGGCTTTGCCCGGCTCACGGGCACCCGCCTCGAACTAGTGGACCTGGCCACTGGCAAGGTGGTGGACCACCTCGACCTTCCCCGTCGGGGCGAATAGCCTTTCCCAAACGCATATAGCCCTTGCGCTTTGTCCCTCGTTCCTGGGGCCGACGGAGGCGTTGGCTCGGGCTTCGCCCGACATAAACGTTGATGGTTTGATATATTACAGAGACTGTTAAGGATACCGCCGTTGTATGCGACTTACGCGTGTTTCAGGGCCTCGAAAAGAGATTTATCCATGGCCTTTTCGTAGGCGGCAGCCCCGGTGATCTTCTTGGCCTTCACCAGCTCCATGAGGTGCTGGTCCATGGACTGCATGCCCTGGGAGGTGCCTGTCTGGATCATGGAGTTGATCTGGGCGATCTTGCCGCTTCGGATGACGCTGGCAAGGGCTGTGGAGCCCAGAAGGATCTCGTTGGCCGCACAACGGCCCGAGCCGTCGGCGGTTTTGAGGAGCTGCTGGGCGATGACGGCCCTCAGGGACTCGGAGAACATGGTGCGCACCTGCTCCTGCTGGTCCGCGGGAAAGGCGTTGATCACGCGGTCCACGGTCTTGGAGGCGCTGTTGGTGTGAAGGGTACCGAACACCAGGATCCCCAGTTCGGCGCAGGTCAGGGCCAGGCTGATGGTCTCCCGGTCACGCATCTCCCCCACCAGGATGATGTCCGGGTCCTCGCGACCCGCCACCTTCAGGGCATCGGCAAAACTTGACGCGTGGGAGCCGATCTCCCGCTGGGTAAAGATGCACCGGCGATTCTGGTGCACGAACTCCAGGGGGTCCTCAATGGTGATAATGTGGGCTTCCCTGTTCTTGTTGATGTAGTCGATCATGGCGGCAAGGGTGGTGGATTTGCCGCTGCCCGTGGGGCCCGTCACCAGGACCAGGCCCTTGGGAAAATCCGCGATGGTCTTGAGCACCTCGGGCAGGCCGAGGTCTTCCAGGGTGAGGATCTCGGTGGGGATCATCCGGAACACCGCGCCGGGCCCGTTGTGATGATAGAAAAAGTTGCACCGGAACCGGCCCACACCGTCCAGCTCATAGGCCATGTCCAAATCCAGGTTGGCCTCGAACTCCTTCTGCTTGTCTCCGGGAAGGATCTCAAAGAGCACCTCGGTCATCCGCTCACGGTCCAGGACCGGGTGGCCGGTTTCCACCAGCTCCCCTTTCAATCGAAGCAAGGGCGGGCGCCCCACCACCATGTGAAGGTCGCTGGCCCCTTTTTCCATCAGCTCCGTAAAATAGGTATCAATAACCGCCACAACCCCTCCTGCCGACGGCTCCGGCCGTCCGTATCCGTTCCATGGTCACTCCTTTCATCACGTTGCCGCCCCGGCCTTGAGCCTTCGCTGCAGGGTTTCGGACTCCACATGGGTCAGGGCCGTCTCAACACTGATGAGGCCCTGGTCCAGAAGCTCGGTCACCGACTCATCCATCAGCTTCATGCCCAGGCCCTTGCCCGTCTGCATGAGGTTGGGAATCTGGAACACCTTGGAGTCCCGGATCAGGCCCGCCACCGGCAGGTTTACGATAAGGATCTCAGAGGCCATGAGCATGCGGTCTTCCGTGTCCGAAGCGATGAGCTTCTGGGTCACCACAGCTTTAAGGGTCTCGGCCAGGGTGGCCCGGATCTGGGACTGCTCCCCGGGGGGATAGGAGTCGATGATGCGATCCACGGTTTTGGGGGCGTTGGTGGTGGAGAGGGTCCCGATGACAAGGTGCCCGGTCTCGGCGGCGCTGATGGCAAGGGACATGGTCTCCAGATCCCGAAGCTCACCGATGACAATGACGTCCGGGTCCTCCCTCAAGGCCCCTTTCAGGGCGTTGAGGTAGGAGTGGGTGTCGCGGCCCACCTGCCTCTGGTTCACCACCCCCTTTTTCTTGGGGTGGACAAACTCAATAGGATCTTCCACGGTGAGGATGTGATGGGCCCTGCGCCCGTTGATGAAATCCACCATGGCGGCCAAGGTGGTGGTCTTGCCCATGCCCGTGGCCCCGGTGACCAGGATCAGCCCCTGGTGCTGGTCCAGGACCTTTGCCACCACCTCGGGAAGCCCGGTGTCGGAAAGGGAGGGGATGGATGGAGGAATGACGCGGAACGCCGCACTCAGTCCCCGGTTGTGGGCCATGGCGCTTCCCCTGAAGCGGCCGAGGCCCTTGATCTCGTATGAAAAATCAAGCTGGTTTTCCCGTGCCAGGCGGTCCTTTTCCTCCTCGGAGAGGAGCTCGGTGATGAGCCGCCGTGTCTGATCCGGGGTGAGCCTGGGGGTACGGGTCTTCACCAGCCCCCCTTTTTTGCGCAGGATGATGGGCTCTCCCGGCACCACGTGCACGTCCGAGGCCCGCAGGTTGACACCGGCCTGAAACACCTTATCCAATTCTGCCATGAAAAACCTCCGGGTCCCTTTACGCGTCTTCGTCGGGAATAACCCAGAGATACTGGGTGGTGGAAACAAACACAATGGAACGGACGGTCTCTCCGTCCACCGCCACGTTGGACACCTCGGTGAACATGTCCGTATTCTTCAGAAAATAGTCGGAGACGCGGTCGTACCCGGTGATGTCGATCTCTCCGCTCACCACCTGGCCGTTGGTCATCTTCATCTTCATCTTCCGGTAGATGGCCACCTTTCTCTCGGAAAGGTCCCCGTTTCTCACCTCCACCCAGAGGATGTGTTTCTTGGGAACGATCATGGGGCGACGGCTCTCGTCCTCCCCGTTGACGGCTTCGTACATCACGATGTCGGACTCGTTGTCCAAAAGAAAGGTCCGGATGTCCCGACCCACAATATTCACCAGCCCGTCAAGCTGGCTGTTGTTGGAAAGGCACAAGGTGATTTCACAGTCTTTTTTCGGGTAGATGCCCATACGCGCTCCTTCCTGGCGAGCAGAACCGGCCGCGCCGTCGCACTGCCCGGCCCGGTTATCAATCCGTTCACGGTAGAGGTCCACTTGGTTGCCACTACCACCCTTATCGTCTCAACCACGGTGAAGATTGACCCTTTTTTTCCGTCTTGTAATATCCCGATAAACCTTATAAATATAGGCTGTATCAAAAAAAATTGTCAATTATTAAACAATTGTTTTCACCTATTTATCATTGGGAATTCACATGAAACCAGAGGGAACCTGTATCCTGCTCATCAACCCCGGGGACAAGGTACTGCTCATGCTCAGGGACGACCTGCCTCACCTTCCCTGTCCCAATATGTGGGACCTTCCCGGGGGCCATGTGGAGGCGGGGGAAACCCCGGAGGCCTGCATCCGCCGGGAGCTCATGGAAGAGCTGGGGTTCTGCCCCGAAACCATCCGCCCCTTCGGGGTCTACGACTTCCCGGACCGCCTGGAATATGTCTTCACCGCCAGGGCCGACTTCGACCCGGAGACCGTGGACCTCACCGAGGGCCAGAAGATCGCCTGGTTCAGCCTTGAAGAGGCCGACGCCCTGGACCTGGCCTTCGGTTTCAACCTGGTGATCACCCATTGGGCGGAGAAGCGGGCCGTCGATTGACACCTTGGGACAAAATACACTAAAATGCGCCGATACAATTGCCGATACTATTAGGGCGGGTGATTGATCATCTCCTGACATCAGCAAATCCATCAGTTGCCACCCCACGGAGAAGGCATGGCCGACGAGAAGCGATACAGTGTGGAAGAGGCTGCAAAGGAGCTCGGAACAGGGGTTTCCACCCTTCTCCTGTGGAAACACATCTACAGCGAGTTCCTCTCCGCAACCGGGGACGCGGGAGACGACACCCTCAGCCGCGACGACATCCACCTTTTTACCTACATTTCCGAATGCACCGAGTCGGGCCTCACCCGTGAGGAGATCCGCCTGGCCTTAAGAAACAGGGCCGCAGGAAAGGGTCCCCTCTTCTCCCGCAGCGCGTTTCGACACGACGACGATGACGACATCCTCGCCCTATTAGACGACGACAACCCCACGCCGGCACTTCTCGCAAGGCTGGTCATCCAGCAGCGCCGTCTGGCCGAAGCCGAAGAGCGCAAAGCCTCGGCCATGGAACGCCGCATCGCCGTGGAAGAGGAGAAAACGCGCAGTCTGGCGGCCATCCTCAACACCCTGCAGACATCGGGTATCCCCCTGGCCGCCATGGCAGGCCAGGCCCCTCAGCCTTCGCCCGAACCGCCGGCCCCGGAGCCCCCGGCAGAAAGTTCCCCCGCCCCCGAGGCCCCTGGGATCCCCCCCGAGAGCCCGGCGCAGGCAACACCACCTCCCTCCCCGGATAACACCGACACCCTTTCCGAAGAGCCGTCTTACGGTGAAGACACGGACGACCTCTGGGGCCTCGTAAACGACGAGCCGCCAAAGCCATCCCCTGTCATGGAGATGGACAACCTCTGGGATCTGGTGGAGACCCCCGAAGACCAAAAGCCGGACGACCTCTGGAGCCTGGTGGATGTCCCCGCCGAGGAGAAACCCGACGATCTCTGGGCTCTGGTGGACGAAGCGCCCGCCGGAAATACCGACGGGGAGATGGACAATCTCTGGGACCTGGTGGACGAAAAGCCGTCATCGGAACCCGCCAAAAAGCCCATGAGCGACACGGGCCTGGACGACCTCTGGACATCGGACGAGCCCCCGGCCCATGAACCATCGGCGTCTCCTGCCCCCACAAGCGTCCCCCACGAGGAGATGGACAACCTCTGGGACCTGGTGGACACGCCGCCCCAACAGACTGAACCTGCACCAAGCCAACCCCGGCAGGCAGCCCGCACAGCCCCTGCGGCAGCCGAGGAAAACGCCCCACTGCCCTCGGACCCCGAGGCCTACAAAGATTTTATCTTAAAGGAAATCATCGGCATGAAACGCCGGGAAAGGTTGTCCGCCGCCCAGGTGGCTGAGCGGCTCAACAAAGAGGAGCGGCCCACCTTCAGCGGAAAAGGCTCCTGGGGAACCCGTACCATCGAAGGCATCTTCCGCATCATCGAAAAGGCCGGCCCCGCATAACCCATGACCACGGGTTGCGGGGGCGAAAAAGGTCCGGTCTGACCTTCTGCATCAAGGGCAAACCGGGTGTCCACGAACTTATCCAGATCGATCTTGTCCGTCAGAATCCCCATCTCATCTTTCATGTAATCCTGAATTTTCGCCAGGTCGTCGATGACCGGGAAAAGCTCGTCCGTGGAGATACGCTCCTTGGGCTCGGTGAGGACCTTGTAAATCAAATCGCTGTTCTGTCCCAGGAAATCGGCACCGATGATGGAGGCGGGCTTGGGCTGGGCCTCCACGGCCATGCCGGAGCGCACCAGACTGCGAGTCAGCTCATGGACGGCGTCCGGGTTCTTTTCGATCACTTCGTCGCGCATCACCAGCACGCAGCAGGGGTGCTTGGGCCAGAGATCGCATGAGAGGTGAATGGCTTCCCCGTTGCCGCTGTTGATCACCTTGGTGCCGATGGGCTCGGCCACGATGAACCCGGCGATCTCCCCGTCTTCATCCAGATCGATGGCATCGGGCATCTGAAAAGGCGCCACCACCTCCAGGAAGACGTCGGCTTTTTTGTCCCGGGTGGTGCCGGGGTTGAGCCCCTTCTCCTTGAGGAGACGATGAAACAGCATGTTGTGCACCGAAAGCTGGTAGGGGATCAGGACCACCTTTCCGGCAAAGTCTTCGATGCGCTGGATTCCCGCACGGCGGCTCTTCACCAGGATGCTGCCCGATTTGTGGGTAAACAGGATCAGCTTGATGCCCACCCCGGACTTGTAAATGTCCATGGCCGTGGGGGCAAGGATAAAGGCACCGTCAAGGGCCCCGGTGGCCAGGTCGTCGGCCACCTCGTTCCACCCGTTTTTCAACACCGGCTGGAGGGAGCAATGCTTGAAGGTCTCCATCCCCTTTTTCAACTTGAGATCCGTGACACCCAGAATCAGGTGATCGGTAATCCGCAGGTGACCAATCTTCAACACAGGCTTGTCCGTCATACACACACCGCTTAAAACACCAGATGGGTTACCAGGTCCCCTTTTGTAAACCACTGTTTCCCAAAAGGGCCTGAAACACGCCTCCAACTGGCATTGGAGGCGTGCCGCCGGTCATCTCCGGTGCGTCACCCCACCGGAACATACGTTGTTGATGCCCCTTGCGGTCTGCAAGGGCGCATCGGTTCAAGACCAGTCGGAATCAGTGCTTGAAGCTCCGCTGGCCGGTGTAGACCATGGTGGCGCCGTATTCGTTGCACGCCTCAATGGACTGGTAGTCGTTCATGGATCCCCCGGAGTGGACGATGGCGCTGGCCCCCTCGCGGAGACCCACGTCGGCACCGTCGCGGAAGGGGAAGAAGGCATCGCTCACCATGGTGGCGCCCTTGATGCCGCCGTTCTCAGCCTTGACCCTGGCATCGATCTCCGCTTTCTTGTCGGCGTCTGTAAGGTCAACGTACCCCACGCCATAGGTCTCGAAGGCGTAACGGTCGGCAAGCTTTTTGTACGCCTTGTCCACGGCGATCTCGGCAACCCCCACGCGATCCTGCTCACCGGTGCCGATGCCCACGGTCACCTGGTCCTTGACGTAGATCACGGAGTTGGAGGTAATGCCGGACTCCACCAGCCAGCCGAAGAGCATGTCTTCGTACTCGGCGTCTGTGGGCTCCCGGTCGATGGTGTACAGGGTCCCCTTGTACTCGCACTGGGCAAGCTTGAGGTCCTTGCGCGTCCTGGCCTCGGGCACGTAGGAGAGCTGGGTGATGATCCCCCCGTCCATGAGGCTTTTAAAGTCCACAACGCGCTCTCCCACATAGCTCTGGAGGCGGTCCATATTGCCGATGCGGATCACCCGGAGGTTCTTGCGCGCGGACAGGATCTCCAGGCTCCCCTCTTCAAAATCGGGGGCCACAACCACTTCGGCGTACTGGTTGCTGATGGCCTCGGCCGTGGCCTTGTCCACGCTGCGGTTCAGGGCGATGCACCCCCCGAAGGCCGCGATGCGGTCGGCCATGTAGGCCTTGGCGTAGGCCTCTTCCAGGGAAGCGGCCCGGGCCGCGCCGCAGGGGTTGTTGTGCTTCACGATGACCGCCGTGGGGGTATCGGTGAAGTAACGCAGGATGTTCAGGGCGTTGTCGGCATCGGTGAGGTTGGTCTTGCCGGGATGCTTCCCGGACTGAAGGAGCTCAATGTCCGAGGCAAGGTAACGCCCCGGCGCGATGGTCTGGGTCTCCCCCACCACCAGATTGCCGTTGGCCAGGCGGTACAGCGCCGCTTCCTGACCCGGGTTTTCACCGTAGCGCAGCCCTTTTTTGACCTGGTCGATGGTCCAGGCCACTTTCTCGTAAAAGAGGGTCTGGCGGTTGTCGCCGTCCACAAAGGATATCTCCATGGCCGGTGCAAAGTGGTCGTCCATGATGGTTCGGTACATCTTTTTCAGATCGTCTGCCATGTGCTTTTCTCCCCCCGAAAGGCCGCCCTGCAGCTTGTCTGAAAAGCCGCCGCGGGTCCTGTCGGGTCCGGATAGGGTGTTTAGGATGCGCTGTAACACCCCGACACGCTCTGCGGGGCCTGTGCTGCGAGATAATCGGCAATGTGCCGGTCGTAGGTGGCGGTATGCTCAAAAGCCTTGGTCGCCAGCTCGTACCTTAAGGACAGGTCTGTTGCCCCGTCATTGGCCTCCAGGGCCGCCACAACGGCCCCGTAATCCGAAGGATTCACCACCGAGGCCACCCGAAGGTAGTTCTTGGCAGAGGCCCTGACCATGGTGGGACCGCCGATGTCGATGTTGCTGCGGGCCTCCTCCACGGTAACCCCTTCTTTGGCCACGGTGGCCTCAAAGGGATAAAGGTTCACAACTACCATATCTATCGGAACTGCGGCGGTTCTCTTTAAGTCTTCCTGATGAGAATCGTTGTATGTTTCCGTCAGGATTCCGAGATAGATTTTGAAATCAAGGGTTTTGACGAGTCCGCCCTGGGTCTCGGGCTGGCCCGTGTAGTCCGACACCTGCACCAGATGCTTTGCCGCGGCATCGCCCAGGATCTTTTCGATGGCCCCGAAGGTACCGCCCGTTGAAAAAATACGAATGGACGGGTTGACCCGCACCAGGGCGGGAACCAGGGTGTCCAGTCCCGTTTTATCCGACACGCTGATCAGCACATGATCGACCTTCACCCGGTCGTCAATGCGATCCACAATATTCATCCCCATAGTGTGTTGTCCTGTTTTTTTGTGGTGGTATTTTCTTAGATGAACGGCCGGCGCCCCGGCTGTCCGTTATGGTCTCCGCGCCCCTGACGGCCCGTGGCCCCCCAGCTGCGGCAGGTGCGCAATAGTAAAACAGCCCATGGCAAAGATCAAGGTGCATTCCGGACGGGGCAGTGCACGAAAATCACCGTGCTTTCGGCCGTTGCAGGGCCTGTGAGGTTTCAGGGAAGCCCGTAAATCCCACGCGGCCCCACAGCACAAAAAATCAATGATAACACCCCAAATCACGCCCTCCGACCCATCGCACATGCCCCCGAGCCGAATCGGAAGGAGACCTGCCTTGCCTTGACTTTTCATGGAATCAGCTTAGGTTTAGGGGCATCACCGCCGGGAATCAAGCGGATCAAAACCGACGCACCCGCCAAGGCAACGAAGCGTCGTCATGTTGACTTTCAACCGGAGGACTTTCCATGAGCACCCTTACCGTGAAAAACTTTGCCGCCTGCACCCACAAAGACGTGGCCGACGCGGTCCTCACCCTTGCTGCGCCCCTGTGTGCCGCCTGCGACGACGAGGCCATGAAGCACCACCTCATCTCCCTGGCCGTCACCGGCTGGAACCTCTCCCTCTTTGAAAGCCGGGAGAAAGAAGGGTACAGGTCCCAGGTGGAAGAGCGCCTCCCCGCACAGCTCCCCGCAGAACAAAAGGAGGTCTTTGTCCGCGTTGTTCTGGATCTCATCACCGCCAAACAGTCCAGGTACCCCGCCATGATGAAGGGCATCAAATCCTGGGACCTCCGCACGGACAACGGCGAGCTCACACTCTCGGTGGAGGCCCTGCCCGTGAAACCCGTTTAACCCTCTGGGAGGACATCATGCTCACCCTCACCCAGTTCCGCTACAGCGCCGACAATTTTTCCTATGTGGTCAGCGGCCCCACGTCCGCCGTGGCCATTGATCCCGGAGCCGTGGACGAGATCCTGGCCTTTGTCGACGCCCGGGGTCTTGACCTCACCCACGTCATCAACACCCACACCCATCCGGACCACACCGTGGGCAACACCCCGCTGATCCTGCGCTCTAAGGCCACCCACCTGGACATTCCCACCCTTCGCAGGCAGGGGCGGCTGGAGATCGACGGGGAACCCCTTTTCGTCCATTACACCCCGGGCCACATGGACGACTGCCTCACCTTTGAGATCAAGGGACGCCTCATCACAGGAGACACCCTCTTCAACGGCACGGTGGGGACCTGCTTTTCCGGAGACATGGAGAGCTTCTACCGCTCCGTCACCTTCCTGCTCACCTTCCCGGACGACACGAAACTCCTACCAGGCTCAGCCAGCCATGTCCACTAGTAGTCCATGGCCCTTGCCCACTACTCAGCTGGGATCAGATGGAGATCGCCCTGGTCATCCCACCCACGACCCGGCCACGCGCTCCACCCTGGTCACGGACGGGCCACCCCTTCCTGCGGGTCCAACGAAACCACTTGTGACAAGAGCCCATGAAACAAGGGACTCTCCCTGTGGCCACCAGCGGTACGTGGCATCTGCATGGAGCAGCCGCACCCATGGACACCACGAAAAATTCATCCACACCCCTGGGCGCGGAGCCAAGCTGCTTCGCCGTCTCCGCAAAGCAGACGCCTTGGGGCAGGCACAAGGCGACCCGATCGCTGCCCCTTCTATTGGCGGTCCCATCAAAACCCGAAGAAGGCCTTCATCGGCTGGCAGGTGAGGAACACGAGAAGGCCCGCAGACTCCTGGGGCACCCAAGGCGTGGACAAGATCCTTCTCCCCGAAGGGCTCACCATCCCTGTGATCCGGGACAAGGAGCTCAAACGCGTCGTCATCTACCGCATGGGCCACGGCCACGACGGGGAGTACCATACCGTCGAAGGCAGCGACGCCGTTCCCCTGGTCCTTTCCGGCACCACCCGCCGCACCGTGCTGGTGCGCAGGGAACTCGACGCCCTTCTGCTCCATCAGGAACTGAGCAACCAATGGACCGTGGTGGCCTCGGGGGACCTCCCCCAAGGCGCCCTTGCCACTGCCCTTCAAGGGGCCGAAGAGCTCCGCGTCCTTGCCATGGACAGCGACGCAGAGGCCCTTTCGCCAGTGAAGACGGCCACCCCCGTCCCCGTAAAAGGCACAAGCCTCGTGGAACTGGCCCGTAAGGGCCTGCTGGCAGACACCCTGGCCTCGGCCTTTAAATAAAAACCCATCGTAACTATTCAGCTTGCCTCCGGCGGGTCGCTTTTTTGAAAAAAAGCTCCGCAAAAAACTTTTCTAATGTGAAAAATATGGAAATTACTTCGGCGGAGCCTGGAAAGGCTTGCTTAAGACCTGTTTGTCAAACTTTTTAAAGTTGTTACAGGGCCGCCGGAGGCTTGTTTGAGCTGAATAGTTACAACCCATCCTTCACAAACACAAAAGCCGTGACCGGTCATAAACACATGATCGGTCACGGCTTTTTTACACTGAAAGTCCCTTGCGGAGACCTTTAGATGGTGTTGTTCACCGCATCGAACTCCGCCTGGATCTCATGGGCGGGCTCCCTGTCCATGAGGCTCACCGCAACGATCACAACAATGGAGACCAGAAAACCCGGCACGATCTCATAAAGATCAAACAACCCCAGAAATCCCCCCGTAAGCTGCTTCCAGACGATCACGGTCACCCCGCCCGCCACGATACCGGCCAGCGCCCCGTTGCGGGTCATGCGCTTCCAGTAAAGCGAAAGAAGAATGATGGGGCCGAAGGTGGCACCGAATCCGGCCCAGGCATAGGAGACAAGGCCCAGCACGGAGCTGTCGGGATTTCGGGCAAACATCCAGGCAAACACCGCCACCAGCATGACAGCACATCGGCTCACCCACACAAGCTCGGCGTCCGAGGCCTCTTTTCGGAACAGCACCTTGTAAAAATCCTCGGTCAGGGCCGATGAGGTCACCAGGAGCTGGGAGTCGGCGGTACTCATAATGGCTGCCAGGATCGCGGCAAGGAACACCCCGGCAAGGACCGTGGGCACCAGCTGATCCACCATCACCATGAAGATTTTCTCCTGATCCCCGGCGGCCAGGGGAACGTCCAGGCAGACCAGGCCCACAAGGCCCACCACCACGGCAAAGGAGAGGCTGGCCACCACCCAGAGCATGGCAATGGTCTTGGCCTTGCGGATCTCGGCGGTGGTGCGGATGGCCATGAACCGGGCCAGGATATGGGGCTGACCAAAATAGCCCAGGCCCCATGCGGCAAGGGAGATAACGGACATCACGGCCAGGGGCGCCCCCTTGGTGTCCGTGAAGATGCTTAAAAAGGCGGGGTTGATGGAACGGATCCCGTCCAGGGTGGTGGCAAGCCCTCCGGCCTTGATGATGCCCAGGGTGGGCACCACGATGATGGCCACGATCATGATCATGCCCTGGAAAAAATCGGTCCAGCTCACCGCCATGAACCCGCCCAGGAAGGTGTAGGAGATGATCACCGCCACCCCGATGAGAAGGGCCGAGTTATAGCTGAGCCCGAAGACGGTGCTGAAGAGCTTGGCCCCGGCCACAAAGCCCGAGGCTGTATAGATCAGGAAAAAGATCAGGATAAAGATGGCTGAAATGATCCGCAGCAGGTGCGAGGTGTCCCGGAACCGGTTCTCAAAATAGTCGGGCAGGGTAATTGAGTCACCGGACATCTCCGTGTAGTTCCGCAGCCGCTCGGCCACGAACTTCCAGTTCAGCCAGGTCCCCATGGCAAGGCCAAAGGCAATCCAGAAGGATTCGAGCCCCGCCACGTAAGCATACCCCGGCAGGCCCAGAAGGAGCCAGCCGCTCATGTCCGAGGCCTGGGCGCTCATGGCCCCCACCCAGCTGTTGAGGCCCCTGCCCCCCAGGATATAATCCGAGAGGGTCTTTGTCCTGCCGTAATACACCCAACCGATCCCCACCATGAATATCAGGTAGAGGACAAACGAAATCAAAATCGACACACTACTGTCCTGCATACGTCCTACTTTCCGCTCCCCATGATTCATACACACAAAAAACCGGCGTTGCGCCGGTTTTTACGAACAACCCGTGGTTTTTATCAGAACGGCCCGGTCTTTTCAACTCCGGGCCCATGGACGCAAAAAGGCCGCCCCCGGACGGGAGCGGCCTTTTTTACCCCAAAGCAATGGGGAACGATCAAACGCGCCTTAGAAGGTGTAGGTCAGGGTCATGCCTGCGCCCCAGAGGATGCCTTCGTTTTCGCAGTACACTTGAGCAGGGGCACCATAGGCTGCAGTGTAATTTTTATTAAGCTCGGTACTTCCACCTGTTGTGGAACGCTTCGACGTCGAAATCACGTGTTGGACAACAGCATCAATATTCCATCGTTCATTGATCCGCCATCCCATACCAAGGGTATAGACGTTACGATCCGTGTCAGGCCAGCCAAACTCAAAGGTCTCATCGGGAACGGGTGAGGGGTCGTAGGTGTAACCGGCACGAAAGACGAACGCCTCAGTGGCCTGGTAAGAAATCCCCAGCTTGTATGCGGTGGTATCTTCCCAGTCACGCTCATGCTTAAAGGTCGTCTCAATAGTCGATGCCCCTACCAGACCAACATAAGCGTCGGGTACGTTGATAACGGCATGCTCATCCTGATTCTCGTTGATACTCCACCTGGTCCAGGTGACGTCGGCCTCAACCGAAAACTTATTACTGGGCATCCAGCGAACACCTGCCTGCACCTGCTCAGGATGGTCATACTCCATCGTGACGGTACCATCGAGGTTCTGTGTCCCCCCCATGGCGCCAGATATCATCACATCCCCTTCGAAATCACCATCGGAACGACCTCGATAAGTCAGGCCCATGGAGAGCTGCTCAATGGGACGGTACATAAGCCCAACGTTGAAAGAGTAGTTAAAATCATCGGTGGTCTCCATCTTCAGTTGAGCGCCATCAAGAAGCGTAGCAGACATTACCAGCTCTTGAGCCTTCTCAGCATCGCCGGTGAAATTAAAGGCATTCAGGCCTGCCTGTGCTTTCGCTTGGTCAGGTGTCATCCCACCTGCAGCGTTCTTTTTATAGATAGCTGTTGCATTGAAATCATCGCTGTATTCCATTGTCTTTCCAGCTTCCGAAATCGAGCGCCCAAGACTCACCCCAACGCCTACTGAAAATTTATCCGACACCTTGTATGACAAGGTAGGGGATACAGCCACACGCCCGTAGTAAGATTCCCAGGCGTAGGCACTGGACGGAGATTTTGCAGGATCCTTATCCCAAGTAACATGAAGACCGTAAGGGGTATACGCAGCCACACCAAGAGTAAGACTATCAGACTGTCGCCCGGCGATACGCCAAAGCCCAGGGACGGGCTGACGATGTGCATGGTATCGGAGTCATAATCCGATGGCGCGCCATCCAAAGTAGGGTTGGACCCCTGCGATACCACATTCCAGTCAGACACCTCAATCTTGGCGTTGTAGTACATGGCACCCGCCGATATGGTGGGCTTTTCAATGAGCGAAAGCCCCGCCGGGTTGTAATAAGCCGCAAACACGTTGTCGCAGTAGGCCGACACGGCACCCGCCTGGGCCGTGTTCATGGCGCCGATCCCCATGGTTTCGACGTTGGCTGCATAGGCCGACGACGTACTCAGCACCACCGCTGCAAGGACCACCAATCCTTTTTTCACCATTTTTTCCACCTTCATACTTCTCTCCCAAAAAGTTTGTTGTTACCTATATTGTCACCGGTTGTCAGGAGCTAACTAAGTTCACCACAAGCAACCGCGAGTCAATCCACCAGAACAGGAAACTAACTTTTTTTGCACGATTGGAGAGATAGTAGAGACCGTGAAAACCACTTGTCAACTGCAAACGGCATTTACACTCTAAAATTAGAATCACAATTCCATGCGCCGGATTAATACCTTGTTAAAACTCGTATTTTACAATACCGTCGTTTCATGTATGATCCATCAATCACTGTAAGAAACAGAGTTCTTAAATTGTATCGACATTTTTTTAGTATACAATTGATTTTTTCCGAGCAGAGCACCAGGTTGTACACCGAAAAAAGAACACCCCCAAAGACAACCAATGCCAACAAACCGGCCCAGGTATTGTAAAATTGGGGTATTTCATTACAGCCCCCCTATGGAAATCCTACGCAGCCAGGGGTAAGACAGGACAAAAATAGAACGCACACAATATAAATAGCAGAGCCAAAAACAGCCTTAACCAGACAACTTAGGGAGGAGAGATGGACACGTTGATCAGGGAAGACGGAACACTGCCCTACGGTTACCACCACAGACCGGTGGGAAAACTCAACTTCCTGGACTTTGACCTCAGGTCGGCCTTTGGCAGGCGACGCAGCTTTCTATATAAACGCTTCAAGTTCAATCGCTTCAATTTTGTAGGGTTCATGTCCGACACCTTCATGGCCGGTGTGGCAGTGGTGGATTTGGGACTCATTAAAAACGGCTTCGCCTACCACCTTGACCGCGCCACGGGCGTACTCACGGAGACCTCGGTCCTCACCCCCTTCAGGGCCAGCATCCGCGCTACCCCCGACGCCCCCTTAAGCCGCATCAAGACCCCGGCCCTTGACCTCACTATTTCCGAAGACGGGGTGGAATGCCGCACCGACAGGCTTTCGCTCAAGGCGGCCTTCACCGCCCCGCACCCGGCGCCCCTGCGGGTGGTCTCCCGCACCGGGTACAGGGGCTGGACCTACACCGACAAACGGTCCCCCGTCGAGGTGAGTGGCACCCTCACGGTGGACGGCACCAAGACGGAGATCGCCTCCCCCCGGGTCCTGGCCCTCACCGACTGGTCCGCAGGCTACATGCGGCGCAACACCTTCTGGAACTGGGCCTCGTCGGCGGCTGTGCTGGCCGACGGCAGGAACTTCGGTATAAACCTGGCGGCCGGAGTCAACGAGACCGGCTTTACCGAAAACATGGTCTGGGTTGATGGAACCCCGACCCACATTGGCCCCGTTCACTTCGACTACAAACAAGACAACACCACCGCCCCCTGGCGCATTACCTCCATGGACGGCATCATCGACCTGGCCTTCACCCCGGAGGGCCACCGCGAGGAGAAGGTCAACGCCCTTGTCATGGGCAGCCTCTTCACCCAGCTCTGCGGCCGCTTCACCGGCACCGTCACACCACCCGGCGGATCCCCCGTAACCGTCACCGATGCGCCAGGATTCTGCGAGGACCACTTTGCAAGGTGGTGATTCGACGCGTAACGATTCAAGCCTTAAAAGCTGCATTCCCAGGTTACAATCGATCGGCTCAAAAAGCATGCCTCCGGCGGCGAGGTGAGCCACCTCGAAAGCATATTGCCCTTGCGCTTTGTCCCTCGTTCCTCGGGCAAAAGCGCAAGGGCCTTCGGCTCGGGCTTCGCCCGCTACAAAAGCCGGTGGTTTAGGCGTACAGGCTCTCACCCTTCGAAGGTACGGGATACGCTTTGCCCCATGTCACAACGTAGCCGCAGGCGAAAACTGATCGCTTGTCGCGCCGGAGCCATTGCCATTGATCGGATGACCCCACATAGACACGGGCGTAGATGAATTTCTCGGGTCAAATCACATCCGCCTTTCAAACAAACGTCGACCTTGATCATCGTTTGGACCATGGGCCTGCCCCCCCGCCGAACACCCTTGTCCCCTCAGCCTACGTATTCCGGCCTCGCTCGGGTGAGAAGACAGACTAAAATGCCGCACCGGAGTGCGGTGCTCCGTTTCGGTCGATTTTTCACGTTTTTTTTCAAAGGTCATGGACAAGCGGCAACCAGGGCCCAAGCACCATTCAAGAAGAACGATGAATCGTTACGTCGACACAATAAAAAAAGCCCGCCGAACCGGCGGGCTTTTTTATTCATCTCACTCACAAGGCCCCTGTGGGCCGGGCATTACTTTTCGTCCACCCTGCACCGGGGCAGCACGAGGTTCAGCACCACGCCGAGGATCCCGGCAAGGCCGATGCCCTGGAGGGTAAACTGACCGGCGGAGACGCTCATGCCGCCGATGCCGAACACAAGGATCAGGGCCACGATGGTCAGGTTGCGGGCTTCCATGAGATCCTCGCCGGACTTGACCAGGGTATTGAGACCCACCACCATGATGGCGCCGAAGAGAAGCAGCATGATCCCACCCATGACCGGGGTGGGGATACTGGAAAGCAGGGCCCCGAGCTTGCCCACAAAGGCAAGGAGGATGGAGGTGATGGCCGCCCAGGTCATGACCCCGGCGTTCTGCGCGCCGGTGAGGGCCACGGCCCCGGTTACCTCGGAGTAGGTGGTGTTGGGGGGACCGCCCAGAAGGGAGGCAAAGCTGGTGGCCAGGCCGTCGCCGAGCATGGTGTTTTCGATACCGGGATCCTTGAGGTAGTCCTTGCCCGTGATGCCGCCGATGGCAAGGATGTCCCCGAAGTGCTCAATGGCCGGGGCAATGGCCACGGGAACGATAAAGAACACGGCCGCGGAGTTCCACTCCGGAAAGGTAAAGTCGGGCAGCGCCAGCCAGGCGGCATCCCTCACCGGGCTGAAATCCACCAGACCGTTAAACAGGGCAACAACATACCCCACCACAATCCCGCACAGGATGGGAATCAGCTTGATCATACCACGCCCCAGAAGAGAAACCAGCACCGTGGTGGCAAGGGCCGCCATGGAGACGGTCAGGGCAACGTCCTTGGGAATAATGGCCGCAGGGTTGGCCACACCGGTGGCCATCTTCACGGCCACGGGGGAGAGAATCAGACCGATGACCATAATCACCGGGCCGGTGACCACAGGGGGAAGCACCTTCTCAATGATGGCCGATCCCTGCCAGCGGATGAGAAAGCTCAGGGCCACGTAAAACAAACCGGCGGCGATGAGGCCGCTCATGGTGCCGGCGATGCCCCACTGCTGCACCCCGATGGAGATGGGGGCGATAAAGGCAAAAGAAGACGCCAGGAAAACCGGAACCTTTCCCCGGGTCACCACCTGGAAAATCAGGGTTCCCACCCCTGCGGTAAACAGGGCCACGTTGGCGTTGAGGCCCGTCAGAATCGGTACGAGCACCAGGGCACCGAAGGCCACAAAGAGCATCTGGGCCCCCAAAAACGAATCCTTCACGCTAAACCGGTAACTGCTATTGCTGCTGCTTGTCATTTCCCCTCCTGAATCAGCACACACATCATAAATAGAAAAAAGATCATAAAAAAGGCCCCCGAAAGGACCCAAAACAAACAAAATCTATGGTGCCCTCTGACGATAGCGACCCATGGCCGCCGAAAAAGGGCATAAAAAAAGAGGGGCCGAAGCCCCTCAATAGAACTATTTGGTACCGAATATCTTGTCCCCGGCATCACCGAGGCCCGGGAGGATGTACCCTTTGTCGTTGAGCCGTTCATCCACGGCCGCCACATAGATATCCACATCCGGATGGGCATCGGTCACCCGCTTGATGCCCTCGGGGGCCGCCACGTGGAAGAGGCCACGGATGCTGGTGCAACCGGACTTTTTGAGCATGTCGATGGTGGCGATGAGGGTGCCGCCGGTGGCGAGCATGGGATCCAGGATCAGGGCGATACGCTTGTCCATCTCCCCTGCCATCTTTTCATAATAGACCACGGGCTCCAGGGTCTCTTCGTTGCGGTAGAGGCCCACAACGCTCACCTTGGCCGAGGGGATCAGGTCAATGACGCCGTTCATCATGCCGAGGCCGGCGCGAAGGATGGGGAGGATGGTGATCTTCTTGCCCTTCATGCGCTCCACGGTAACGGGACCTGCCCAGCCGTCGATCTCCACCTCTTCGGTCTCCAGATCCTTGGTGGCTTCGTAGGTAAGAAGACGGGCCACCTCAGAGGAGAGATCCCTGAAGTCTTTGGTGGAAATATTCTTTGCTCGCATCAAGCCCAGCTTGTGCTTGATAAGGGGGTGTTCTGCAATATGTACGGCCATGGATCCTCCTGAAGCCAAGTGCTTTCGTGCCACGCGATCTTTCGTGCCACGCTATTTTAGTGATCTTAATTCTTGATCTATGGACAACACCGACCCGCGGGTCGGCCATCCGGTCCCTCCATGTTTTGCCGTGGCGGCCGCAGGACGCATATCCCCCCGGGCCATGGCTACGCTTTACACGTTCGCAGCCGAAAACCACAACCCATCGGACTTTCAAGAAGATTCATCCGAACCCCGCCCTGACCTCACGGCAAAATCAACGAAGTATATAAAAAGCGGCCCGGGATTTCAACCTGTTTTTGTCCCCGGGGCACTGTCGGAGACAAGCCTTTGAAACCTTAAACAAACAGACCTTAAAGCCATTTTAGCCATGAAAAGCCCTTTGATACATAAAAATGTTTGAAGCCCTCACACCGCTGTCCACGGCGTAGCCCGTCAGCAGATGTGATACCCCAAGGAACAACGAGTAGAGTATCCGCGAATCCGTTTTGTTTCGCTTTGGGGGGTGACATTTTCTAAGGGCATCATTATAGTGGGGGCGACATCAACAACCCAAGGCCCGCCCCGTGAGCCAGAAACGCCGGGCCGCCTATTTACCCTTACCGAGAGTTCCATGCCCGACGCCACCTGTTACGCCCAGGTCACCGTAACCCTGCCCCTGTCCGGACCCTACACCTATATCGTGCCGGATCACCTGCGTGCCCACGCGGCCGTGGGCTCCCGGGTCCTCGTGCCCTTTGGCCGGCGCACGGTGACAGGTTACATCACGGCCTTTGCACCTCACGTGAAATCCATTCTGGACACCCTGGACCCCTGCCCCCTGTTTACCCCGGCCATGGTTCCCCTGTTCCGGTGGATCGCCGACTACTACATGGCTCCCATGGGGGATGTGATCAAAACAGCCCTGCCCGGCGGGCTCAATGTGGTGGACCGGCAGGTGGCCTCCCTCACGGACAGCGGAAAAACCGCTGCAGGCGACCCGGCCTGCCCGGAGGCGGACAAAGAGCTCCTTGCCCTGCTGATAAACTCACCGGTCCCCTTGAAACAGCTCATCGACGCAGACCCGCCCGTCCCCCGCGCCCAGATACAGGCCCTTGAGAAAAAGGGATGGATCACGGTGACCCGGGAGCTCAGCACAGCACGCACCCGGGCCAAGATGGAGACCCTGGCCGAGGCGGCCTTCGGCCCCCTCCCCCAAAAAGGGGTCACGGAAAAACGCCAGCTTCTCCTGGACTTCCTGCGCGTCCACGGAGCCACAGCCCGGGCCGACCTCAACCGAAAGCTCCCCTCGGCCAAGAGCACCCTGGGCCCCATGGTGGAGATGGGACTCGTCCACCTCTTCGAGGACCGGGTGGAGAGATCCCCCCTGGGAGAAGAGATCGTGCCCGACACCCCGCCGCCCCTCACCGACGAGCAGCAGGAGGTGGTTTCCACGGTGTCGGCCCAGCTCAAAGAGGGGTATGCCACCTTCCTTTTAAAAGGGGTGACGGGCAGCGGAAAGACAGAAGTTTACATGCGACTGGTGGAAGAGGCCCTGGCCGCCGGGAAGACGGCTGTGGTGCTGGTGCCCGAAATCGCCCTCATCGCCCAGACCGACCGCAGGTTCAAGTCCCGCTTCGGGGACCGCATCGCCGTCCTGCACAGCGGCCTCTCCGACGGGGAGCGCTACGACCAGTGGGTGAAAATCGCCGAGAAGCGGGTCAGCGTGGTCATCGGGGCCCGCTCAGCCATCTTTGCCCCCCTCACCGATATCGGCCTCATCGTGGTGGACGAGGAACACGACGGCTCCTACAAACAGGAGAGCGGCCTTCGGTACAACGCGCGAGACCTGGCCGCTGTGCGGGCCCGCATGGAAAGGGCCGTGGTGCTCCTGGGCTCGGCCACACCCTCCATCCAGTCGGCGTGGAACGCCACCACCGGCAAGTTCAAAGAGGTCCTGCTCACCAAGCGGGTGAACAAAAAGCCCATGCCCGAGATCGAGGTGGTGGACTTAAAGAAATACAAGGACCTGCCGGGCATCCACACCTTTCTCACCCCCCGCCTTGTGGAGGCCATGACCCAGACCCTGGACCGGGACGAACAGGTGCTCCTCTTTTTAAATCGCCGGGGCTTTTCCGGCGCGCCCATCTGCGCCCACTGCGGCGAACCATTAAAATGCCGCCACTGCGACGTCTCCATGACCTTCCACAAAGGCGTGGGCGCCTTTCGCTGCCACATCTGCGGTTACTTTGAACCGGCCAAGACCCACTGCCGCATCTGCAACGGCAACAAGATCAAGCTCCTGGGCAGCGGCACGGAAAAAGTGGAAGAGGCCGTCAAAGACATCTTCCCCCATAAGACCGTGGCACGGATGGACCAGGACACCACGGCCCGGCGCGGTTCCCTCCTCAAGATCCTCAAAGGGGTCCGGGAAAAACAGGTGGACATCGTGGTGGGAACCCAGATGATCGCCAAGGGCCACGACTTCCCCGACATCACCCTGGTGGGCGTGATCTGCGCAGACACCGCCTTGAACCTGCCCGACTTCAGGGCCGGGGAACGCACCTTCCAGCTCCTTGCCCAGGTGGCCGGGCGCGCGGGCAGGGGCGACAAGCCCGGCCGGGTGATCCTCCAGACCTACGTGCCGGACCACTTTACCATCGGCTGCGCCGTGGACCACGACGCCGACGCCTTCTACACCCACGAAACCGGGTTTCGCCGCGCCCTGGCCTACCCGCCCTTTACCCGGATCATCCTGATTCGCATCGCCGACAAAAACAGCCAGCGCAGCCGCGCAGCCGCCCAGAAGCTCTCCGGGCTCCTCTGGGACCGGCGCCCGGACACAGGCGTGGCCATCATGGGCCCTGCCGAAGCGCCCCTGACCCGTGCCATGAACCGCTACCGCTGGCAGATCCTCCTCAAAGGAGAGTCCCCTTCCGTCATGAAAAAAATGGCCGCAGACGCCCTTGAAGCCTTTCGCAAGGAGGGGGGATTTTCCAATGTCTCCGTCACCATTGACGTAGACCCCTATGCACTGGGATAATCTTATTTTATCGGTAACTATTCAGCTCAAAAAAAACAGCCTCCGGCGGCAAGGTGTGCCACCTTGAAAGCAGGTTGCGGATGTGTTTTGCCCCTCGTTCCTCGGGTCAAATCACATCCGCCTTTAAAGTAAAAATTCACTCAAAAAGATTTTTTAAAACCTGTTTGTTAAACCCGCCTTTATAAAACCAGGCAAACGTTACCCCCCGGCAGGGCCGCCGGAGGCAACCATAAGCTGAATAGTTACATTTTATCAAAGGAACACACCATGCGCATCGCCATCATGAGCGACAGCCACGACAATATCTGGCACCTGAAGACCGCCCTTGACCTCATCGCCGAAGCCGAAGCCGAGGCCATCATCCACTGCGGGGACTTTGTGGCCCCCTTCATGCTCCGGCGCATGGACAAGGCGGGCATCCCGGTGCACGGGGTCCTCGGCAACAACGACGGCAGCGTGCTGACCCTGGCCCGGGCCGCCTACCGGGACCTTGACCACATCCACCTCCACGAGACCGTGGGCAAGGTGACCCTGGGGGGCCTGCGCATTGCTTTTACCCACCAGCCCGATGTGGGGCGCGCCTTTGCCGCCACCGGGGACTTCGACCTGGTCTGTTGCGGTCACTCCCACACCTGGCACCGGGAAGAGCTTGGGCGATCCACCCTCCTGAACCCCGGGGAGATCATGGGTTCCAACGGCGATCCGAGTTTCGCCCTCCTCGACACGACCGAAGGAACCATTCGCAAAATCACCTTTCCCCATGCCCTGGGCAACCACGCCAAGGCCGCCCTTCACCTTGACAACACCCGGCGAGAAACATACACTATGCGCCGATGCTGATACCTGATACGCAACGAGTCCGTGCTCTCGCAAAATATAACCGCACATCCTCCGCCCTTTTGGGGGATACGATACATACCAGCCGACACAACGTATCGACAAAACCCCGGCTTCCATGGACGAGCCGCAAGGTTATGTGCTGCCCGAGCCCTCACGCTCATCCCCTTCGTCCCCGCGCGACGACAGCAACGTTCGACACTGAGGTGACATCATGTACAAAAAATTAGTGGCGCTGGTGCTTTTCATGCTCTGCACCGCCCTGCCCCTTTCGGCTGCCGAACAGGCCGAAGGGCCTGTTCTCCATATTCCCGAAGCCCAGTTCGACTTCGGCTCCGCACCGGAGGGCAAACGCATAAAGCACGAGTACACCGTAGAAAACCAAGGTACCGAAGAGCTCCGCATCACCCGGGTCCGGCCCGGCTGAGGCTGCACCGCCGCTTCGTTTACGAAGCGAATCGCGCCAGGCGGCAGCGGAATCATCACAATCATCGGCAATACCAGGGGCTACGGCGGACGGGACTTCAAGCGCAGCATCCAGGTGGAATCCAACGACCCCAAACGACAGACCACCTCCCTGATCTTCAGGGGCCATGTGGAAAAAGTCGTCACCATCACCCCGTCCCAGGTTCGGCTCATCGGCAAAGAGGGTCAGGAGCTCACGGCCAAGGTACGCATCGTGCCCAGCAAGGAGTATCCCTTCAAGCTCCTCTCTGCCAATCCCGTGAACCCGAAGCTCATCACCGTGGACGTTAAAGAGGTGGCGGGAAAGACCGGCCGTGAGTATGAACTCACCGTGAAAAACGTCACAAGCAAAAGCGGGCGCTATTCCAGCACCATCGACATCGATACGGACAGCGATATTCGTCCCCAGATGAGGATCCAGGTGACCCTGTACATCCGGAAAAAAGCCTGACAAAAAAGCCATGAGCGCCGTCGGGCACCGCGGTAATCCCCGCAATGCCCGGCCGGTACCACCACGACTCGCCTCTCCACGGGCATCCCCCGATGCCACGGATAATCAAAGGCCCAAACACTTACTTATGGAAGGCCCGCTACGCCCGGGCTGTTAAGGCATGAAATCAAACATCACCCCCGAAGCCATCCGAGTGGTTGCCTTTGACTGTGACGGCGTTATGTTCGACACCGAAGAGACCAACCGCATCTACTACAACACCATCCTCGACCGGTTCGGGATGCCCCCCTTAAGCGACGAGCAGTTCCGGTACGTCCATATGGCCACCGTCAGTCAGGCCCTGGCCTACCTGTTTGAGGGACGCGTGGACCTAAGCGAGGTGCGCGCCGCCACCGCCGCCTTTGACTACGCCTCCCTGATTCCCCACATGAAGATGGAGCCCGACCTGATCCGCGTTCTCAACGCCCTTTCACCCCGGTGCAAACGGGCCGTGGCCACGAACCGGTCCAACACCATGGACGCGGTGTTGACGTTTTACGGCCTTTCGGATCTCTTTGAGCTGGTTGTCACCTCCCAGACCGTGGCCCACCCCAAGCCCGCCCCGGACCAGCTCCACAGCATCATGGACCACTTCAAGGTGTCGGCCCACGAGATCCTCTATATAGGGGATTCCAGCACGGACCAGCTGGCAGCCCAGGCCGCCGGAGTCCCCTTTGTGGCCTTCGGCAACCCGGACCTTCCGGCCGACGCCCACATGGAACGCCTTGGGGAGATTCCTTTGATGCTGGGGTTGCCCATGGCTTGAATCAAAGCTCCCCGGCGCCACCCCGCTTACGAGAAAGACGAACAGTTCAACAACCGTTTTTTTTTGACACCAACGTCACCCGGATCCCTTTTGCGACGGGAATCCCAACCAACGACTTGTAAACCAAAGGACACCTTCATGAAGAAAAACCTGATCTCTGCATCATTTGCTCTCATCATAACCCTGGCTTTCGTGGCCGCCGCTCCGGCCGAAGAAGCTAAGAAAAAAAACCTCGAATCCTTTGATGAGCAGATCGGTTACACCATCGGTATGGAAATCGGCACCAACCTCAAGGCCAATGCCCTTGAGCTCGACATTGATGCCCTCATTAAAGGGATCCAGGACGGCTTCCACGGTACCGAGCCCCTCATGACCCCTGAAGAGATGACCCAGACCAAAACCACGGCCATTGAAAAGATGCAGGCCAAACGCATCAAGCAGACCGTGGACAACCTTGAAAAAGCCAACGCCTTCCTGGCCGAAAACAAAACCAAGAAGGGCATCACCACCACCGAGTCCGGCCTCCAGTACGAGATCATCGCAAAGGGCACGGGAGACACCCCCAAGGCCTCCGACAAGGTGAAGGTCCACTACAAAGGCATGCTTCTGGACGGCACCGTTTTTGACAGCTCCTACAAGCGTAACGAGCCCGCCGTTTTCCAGGTGGACCGCCTCATCGCCGGATGGACCGAAGCCCTTCAGCTCATGAAGGCCGGTGCCAAGTGGAAGCTCTACCTTCCCCCGACCCTGGCTTACGGCCCCAACGGCAACGGTCCCAAGATCGGTCCCAACGAAGCCCTCATCTTCGAGATGGAGCTTCTGGAGATCGTTCCCGCTGCCGAATAACGGGAGCACCTCCCCCCCTGCCCCGTGCCCTCCTATGCCACCACCTGAGAGAGGCACGGCTGGGGGACCGTCTTGCTTGACGGGATAACACATTCAAAAAATGCCTTTTCCCTGCCGCTCACATAGTGGTATAGAAAGCTCGTGCCGGTATCATGCAAATCCAAGGGTTTCATAATACCGGCACTCTTTTTTTTAAAGGAAGGCCCCGGCTGACAACGCACTCACCGGGGACGCGCCATGTTGGATTCAAGGAGTGATGCCACGGCCCAGCACAAGGCCCTGGCAAATGTTGAGCCCTGTCCGCCGCGTCAGGGATATGTGTGAACCACCAGGAAGGTTACTAAGAAGATGCTGGAAAACTTTTTCAAGCTCAAAGAGAACGGAACCGATGTCAGGACGGAAGTGATCGCAGGCCTGACCACCTTTATGACCATGGCCTACATCCTGGCCGTCAACCCGGACATCATGAGTGCCACCGGCATGGACAAAGGGGCTCTCTTCACAGCCACCACCCTGTCCGCCCTGGTGGCCACCCTTGTCATGGCGCTGGTGGCCAAGCTCCCTTTTGCCCTGGCCCCGGGCATGGGCTTGAACGCCTTTTTTGCCTTCACTGTGGTCCTCAACATGGGCTACTCATGGGAGATGGCCCTCACCGCGGTCTTCATCGAAGGCCTTATTTTCATTGTCCTCACCTTTTTCAACGTGCGTGAGGCCATCATCAACGCCATCCCCCTCTCCATCAAAAACGCCGTCTCCGTGGGCATCGGTCTTTTCATCGCCCTCATCGGCCTTAAAGGGGCAAACGTCATCGTCAAAAGCGATGCCACCCTCGTCACCCTGGGCAACATGGGCGATCATGCCGTCTGGGTGGCCTTCATCGGTATCGTTGTCTCCGGGACCCTCCTGGCCATGAATAAAAAAGGGGCCCTGCTGGCAGGCATCCTTGTCTCCACCCTGGTGGGCATCCCCCTGGGCGTCACCCACATGGAAGGGCTGAAGCTCTTCTCCGCCCCCCCCTCCCTTGAGCCCATCATGTTCAAGTTCGATTTCTCCAAGCTCTTTACAACGGACATGGCCGTGGTTCTCTTCACCTTCCTCTTCATCGACATGTTCGACACCGTGGGCACCCTGGTGGGCGTGGGCGCCAAGGCAGGACTCCTGGATGAAAAGGGCCGCCTGCCCCGGGCCAAGCAGGCCCTCTTTGCCGATGCCATCGGCACCACCTTCGGCGCCTGCATGGGCACCAGCACCGTCACCACCTACGTGGAGAGCGCCTCTGGCGTGGCAGAAGGCGGCCGCACCGGCCTCACCTCCCTGACCACCGCCGGCCTCTTCTTCGTGGCCCTGTTCATGTCGCCCCTGTTTCTCATGATCCCGGGCGCAGCCACGGCTCCGGCCCTGGTCATGGTGGGCTTCTTCATGCTCTCCCCCATCAAGAACATCAACTTAGACGATGCCACCGAGGCCCTCCCGGCCTTCATCACCTTCCTCATGATGCCCCTTACCTACAGCATCTCCGAGGGCATCGTCTTCGGCATGCTCAGCTACGTGATCTTAAAGGTCCTCTCCGGACGGGCCAAAGAGGTCTCGCCGGTGATGTACATCATCGCCGCCATCTTTGTTCTCAAGTTCTTCATGTAAGAGCAAGCCGCATAAAAACGAAAAAAGGGAGCGCCCGCCTTGCGGGTCGCTCCCTTTTTTATTTTCCTTATAAGCTTATGATCTATGACCTATAAGCCTATCGCCTGTCTCACTGATTCCCGAACCCGTTCTGGGCGCTGCAGTCCGGGCACTCCCAGGTGATGCCGTTGCAGGTCATGCCCCAGAAGTTCTCTTCCATGCAGTCCTGACAGATGGTAAAGCCGCAGCGGCAACGCCAGGCAAAGGGGAGCTCGCCTTTGCCGCAGCAGTGGCAGGGCGATTCCTGGGCTTTGAGTTTCTTTCGCTTATATGAGGATATTCTTTTTGAAGTACGAGGCATGGTCCACCTTGATACACCGGTTCATGATCACGTCGATGCCGTGATCTGTCAAACGTTCAGCCGCTTCCCTGTTTTCAATGCCGAGCTGCATCCAGAACACCTTGCACCCGACGGCGATGGCTTCGTCCACATGCTGGATGACGTCTTCGCTTCTTCTAAACACATTCACAATGTCCACGGGCCCCGGCACCAGATCCAGGGTTTTGTATGCCTTTTCCCCCAGGATCTCTTTCTGGGCCGGGCGCACGGGAATGATGACGTACCCGTTTTCCTGCATGTATCTGGCCACATCGTGGGAGTCCCGCTCAGGCTTGGGTGAAAGCCCCACCACCGCGATGGTTTTTGCACGCTCCAGCACGTCCTTGATCTGCCGGTCCGAGATGAGGATCTCGCCTTTTTTCTCTGCCATGGTTCACCTCCGGGTGTTTGCCGTTTGGCCCTTTTCATGGTAGGTATACGCCATTGCAGCGGGTTTTTCCGCGCAATGACCTCATCGACACGTAACCCCACACAATCCGACACGTCATCTGCGCCGTGCAAGGGTTGTCCCGATAATAAAGACCCCGCAGGGGCATCGCCATACCGACGCATCGGCCCGCATGATCACATCGCGATATCAGATGCTGAACGTAATGCAACCCAAGGCCCCTGTCAACAGGCCTCGCCCCATGAACCCGGAGCCATCCAGACCATGACCGACAAGAAAAAAATCTACCTCATCGACGGCAGTGCATACATATACCGAAGCTTCCACGCCCTTCCCCCTTTGACCAACGCCGAGGGGCTCCCCACCAACGCGGTGCTGGGATTTACCAACATCATCGTCAAGATGATGAACGACTTTGCCCCCACCCACGCCGTCATCTGCTTTGACGCCAAGGGCCCCACCTTCCGCCACGAGATGTACGAAGAGTACAAGGCCAATCGGCCTCCCATGCCCGACGACTTAAGGGCCCAGATCCCCTTTGTCCACAGGCTGGCCGAGGCCTACCGCATCCCCACCATGGAGCAACAGGGCCTGGAAGCCGACGACGTCATCGGCACCCTGGCCAAAAAAGCCGAGGCCGCCGGTTTTGAGGTGGTCATCGTCACCGGGGACAAGGACTTCATGCAGCTCGTCACCGACACCTGCGTCATCTCGGACCCGGCCCGGGACGTCTACCTGGACCGGGACGCGGTGAAGGAAAAACTCGGGGTGTGGCCCGAGCAGGTCACCGACATCATGGCCCTCACCGGAGACACCTCGGACAACGTCCCCGGGGTACCGGGCATCGGTAAAAAGACCGCCCCGGCCCTCATCAATGAGTTCGGCTCCCTGGACGGCCTCTACGAGCAGGTGGAGACCATCACCAAGAAGAAGCAGAAAGAGAACCTCATCACCAACAAGGACCTGGCCTTCATCAGCCGGGACCTGGTCACCATCAAGACAGATGCCGACCTCCCCTTTGACGAAGAGGCCCTTGTGGTTCCCGAGCCCGACGGCGAGACCCTTTTAGAACTTTTCAAGGAGCTGGGCTTTAAAAAATACATCAAGATGTTCAGCGCCCCGCAGAAAAAGGTGACAAAGGCCTACCATGCGGTGCTCACCGAAGAGGCCCTGGCAGAGCTTGCCGACAAGATAAAGGACGCCCCCCTGGTGGCCGTGGACACCGAGACCACGAATCTTTCCCCCATGCTGGCCGAGGTGGTGGGCATCTCCGTTGCCGTGACGCCCCACGAGGCGTACTACATCCCCTTCGGCCACACCGGCCTGGAGTCCGACAAGCAGCTTTCCAAAGAGGCGGTCTTTGCCGTCATGAAGCCCATTCTGGAAGATCCGGCCATCCGCAAGTGCGGCCAGAACATCAAATACGACCTGCTGGTCTTAAAAGGCGCGGGCATCGAGCTTCGCGGCATCGCCTTCGATACCATGGTGGCCTCCTATCTCCTCAACCCCACCCGGCGCTCCCACGGCCTCGACGACCTGGCCCTGGAGCTCTTCGACCACCAGACCATCAAGTTCGAAGAGGTGGCGGGCAAGGGCAAGAACCAGCTCCTCTTCTCCGAGGTGCCCCTTTCCCAGGCCGTGCCCTACGCCGCCGAAGACGCCGACATCACCCTGATGCTCGCCCAGGAGTTTGAAAAAGAACTTGAGGCCAAAAACCTCACCGGGCTCTTCGACACCATGGAGATGCCCCTGATGCATGTCCTGGCCGAGATGGAGCACACGGGTGTGGCCGTGGATGAAGAGGCCCTCATCACCATCTCCAAGACCTTTGAAACCGAGATGGAGACCATCGAATCGTCCATCTACAGCCTTGCAGGGGAAGAGTTCAACATCAACTCCTCCCAGCAGCTCGGAGCCATCCTCTTTGAAAAACTTGAGCTGCCCGTCCAGAAAAAGACCAAGAAGAAGACCGGCTACTCCACGGACGTGGAAGTCCTGACCGCCCTGGCCGCCATGCACGACCTCCCGGCCCAGGTCATCCGGTACCGGACCCTGGCCAAGCTCAAGAGCACCTACGCCGACGCCCTGGTGGGCCTGATTCACCCCACCACCCACCGGATCCACACCTCTTACAACCAGACCGTGGCCGTCACCGGACGCCTGAGCAGCTCCAACCCCAACCTCCAGAACATCCCTGTGAGAAGCGACGAGGGCCGCATGATCCGCGGGGCCTTTGTTCCGGCAGAGGGGAATAAACTCATCGCCGCCGACTACTCCCAGATCGAACTGCGCCTCCTGGCCCACTGCTCCGGGGACCCCATCCTCATCGAGTCCTTCAACTCAGGCGAGGACATCCACAAGCGCACCGCCGCCGAAATGTTCGACTGCGACCTCCTCTTTGTCACCGGGGAGATGCGCCGCCAGGCCAAGGCCGTGAACTTCGGCATCATGTACGGCATGAGCCCCTACGGCCTCTCCAAGGAACTCGCCATCACCCAGAAGATGGCCAAGAGCTTCATCGAAAACTACTTTGCCCGCTACAGCGGCGTAAAGACGTTCATCGACACCTGCATCGAAGAGGCCCGGGAGACGAAAACCACCAGCACCCTCCTGGGGCGTATCCGGCCCCTGCCCGAGATCGCCAGCGCCAACCGCAACGTCAAACAGTTTGCCGAGCGCTCTGCGGTCAACACCCCCATCCAGGGCACCGCCGCCGACCTCATCAAGCTGGCCATGCTCCGGTGCAGCGAAATCATCAAAGAGAAGCAGCTGGAAACCCGAATGATCATGAGCGTCCACGATGAGATCGTCTTTGAAGCCCCGGAAGCGGAAGTAAACGAGGTGAAAGGCCTCATGCAGCAGGCCATGGAGAACGTCTGGGAGCTTGCCGTGCCCCTGTCCGTCAACATCGAGGTGGGAGACAACTGGAACGAGGCGCACTAAAAGGGCAGGTTAGAGACACACCAGGTCATAGGTTATAGGTTATAGGTTATAAAAAAAATGCCTCCGGCGGCCCTGCCGGGGGCCAAACTTTTAAAAAGTTTGACAAAGAGGTCTCAAGTAATCATTTATAGGCTCCGCCGAAACAATTTCGCCATTTTGCGCACCCGTACTTCGTTTTAATCGCCCTGAAGGGCGATTAAAACGAAGTACGGGTGCATTAGAAACGTTTTTTGCGGAGCTTTTTTTCAAAAAAGCGACCCGCCGGAGGCAACTGAATAGTTACCTTATTTTTCGATTTATCAAAGCGCTTATCTTCGACCCCTGCGGGGCTGGAGATGAGTTCCTTGATTACCGGAAAATTTTTGCGGAGCTTTTTTCCAAAAGCGACCCGCCGGAGGCTTTTTTGAGCTGGATAGTTACCGGCGGCCTCTCCTTTCATGCTTCTAAAACCACGATAAAAGGCCGCACCCCATGATGCGTCGTTTTGCCAATCTTTTTCTGGTTCTTTTCCTGGCCGACGGGGCCATCTCCGTCCTGGACGAACTCCTTTTGGCGGTAAGCGGGATGCACCTGCTCGTCCAGCCCAGGAATGTCCTCGCATATCTGGTCCTTTTTCTCTCCGTACTTGTTTTCATGGCCATGGGTCTGGACCGACGACTTCCCAAGCGAGTCTTCTTGCCCATGGCGGCCTATGCCCTGTGGGGAGGCCTCCTCTTCTGGCCCGCGCCCCGGTACATCCCGGAAGGAGTGTTCGGCATTCTCATGGCCCTGGGGCAGCTGGGCATCGGCCTTGCAGGGCTCCGGGCCATTGGGCATCAATCGGACCACCCCTTTCTCATGAGCCCCTCCATGTTTCAGGGCCCCTGGTTCAGCGCAAAAAACACCATAGTGTATGTATCCGCAACCACCCTGGCTGTTCCCGTGCTTCTCTTTTTCATGGGGCTTTCGGCCTTTTCTGCCTTTGTGGAGGCCCGCACCAACGGGTTCATGCGCATCAGCTTCACCGGCCTTTACATGAACGAAAAAACCTACGGGAAAAACGGAAAGACCCTGCGCCTGATTCCCATGATCCACATCGGCCGCACACCCTATTACCATGACATCGGAAACTCCATGACCAACGGCAGGACCCTGATCCTTGCCGAAGGGGTCTCGGACAGACAGGGGCTCCTCAAAACCCATTTTTCCTACGACAGCCTGGGAACCCTTTTGGGCCTCGACACCCAGGAGCGAATGACCCTGGACGCCACCAGCGTCTCTGACGAGTTCAAGCCCCTTGCGCCACCGGATGAGGCGGCCCACAAACCCCATATTGTCTCCGCAGACATCGACCTCTCCGAGGCTTCCCCGGCCACCGTGGCCTTCATCAACACTCTGGCCCAGATCCTCTCCGAGGCCGATTCACCCGCAGGCGCATGGCGGGGTTACACCGCCTGGCTCGAAACCCAGACAGATGACGAATCGATCCTGGCCGACATCACCTACGACATCTTCACCCGAAGAAACCAGGCCGTGATCTCCATGATGGCCAAGGCCCTGCCCCGTTACGACACCCTCATCGTGCCCTGGGGCGCCCTCCACATGGCCGATATTGAAAAAGAGGCCCAAAACATGGGGTTTGTCTTGCTCACGGAAAAGGAGCGGCTGAGCGTCAGCTTCCGGGAAGCCCTGGTTCACTTTAAAACGATTCAGAAGTGAACCGTGCAGGAAACACTGGCTTGAGCTGTCTCATGTCCAGAGTCGTCGGAAAAAAGAGTAGCTGCCATAGATACATCCCGACTTTTCCCTGTAAAAAAAGAGCAGGCGACCCTCAGCTTGGTTTCATATTTGTAGTGAGCCGTACTGATGATTCGCTCTAAGGAGCCGTTTACTTTCACACGCCTGTTTTTCACAAAAAAACCGACTTCTGGCCCCACATAAGCCACATTTCTGTCATCAAAATACGCGTCGCCGACACGAAGAAAACCATAGTACTGATACTGGTCATAGCAGAGAGCCTTTGTCCGCCCAAGCCCAAGCACCATGTGAGGGTACAGCTTGTTTTTCTCTCCTTCCAACCCTTCCTGCTCAAATGAAAGCTTCACCTCTGCAGAAGATCCTTTAACAGAGGGTTTAAAGGGGACATATGCCTTAAAGTCAACCACATCAAATTCCTGAACAAACAACTCTCGGTCTTTTACAAAGTAATCAAGCTCAGTACTCAGTAACTTAAACCGGAACTCTTTAAAATATTCCGAATTATCAGAAGATAAGCAATTGTAAACAGGAGATATGCCAACAAGCGAATAAGGAGCCGCCCCTTGTAGGCAGCCCCAAAAGAAAAGCTTGAGGCTCCATTGGTGTTAAATCGGTTCTTAAATTCGGAATATTGCCCATTCAAAACGGCGTGTTCAACGCGTGGGTCAATTGAGGCATTGATTGCATCCAACAGATCCTGTCTGTTGTTATCTTTCTCATGCCTGCTTGTGAACACCTGGTATATCAGCTCTGAGCGCAGCAAGATCAAAACCATTTGCCTTTCATACAAATCAGAAATGCGATCCAACACTGTCAAATCATGGTTTTTCATTACAGACGCTGCCAACGCCTTGTCCTGTGCACTGAGGTGCCCCGATATCTGCCTTATTGTGTACTCGAGTGTTGGTCTGAAATAGACTTCGCCGACATGCTTAGTCGACATGATCGCCCTAACAATCCCCTTTGGCGTTTGAACGAATCGACTGATCTTCACGGAATCGGGGTATCCCGCTTGGATCAGGTCAAAAATACCTGCCCCACAATTATAGGAAATAAAATTATACCCTACATTGATCCCCTTCATTTCCCATAGGTGGCATATGAGAAGTGAGCACTGCTCCATGCTCAAGTCCAAAGGCAATTCAACCATATTGCGCTGTTCTTTATAGCAGTATTTTTCTACTTCATCGTCATATGAGGTCAGAATATATCGACCGTCCAGGTGTGAAAAAAGTGCGTCATAGAACATAGAAAATGTACTATTGTCAGGCAACACAGCACAAAACCCCACAGCATGCGATCGTCTTCCGCGGCTGTCCTCACCATCGAGTTTCAAAAACAGGTGCCCCATCATGCTTCCAACATATTTAAAGCTTTCGGAAGTGTATACGATGGATATTTTTTGGGCTGACAAATTCGTTATAAAGGCTTTGAGTTCGGGGCAGGTGAATGCTGAAGGAACGATATCCAGTTGGCGGCACAGCCAAAGATAGCGAGCAGGAAACCGGCATAAAAATGTATTCTCGAGCAAGTCTTCCCCAAAAAAAGCCTCAATGCATGCGTTCAACTCAGATTCGGGTGAACGGCAGCCATTGGAAGAGACAAAAAAAGCCGAGTCCCGGATCAAAAAGCGATTACTTTTATAGTGAATGAGAATGTGCCAGAAAGGATGATCGGATAGGTTTTTTATTTTTGCTTTTTCGTGCAAGCGGTAAGTAGTATTGCTGACATTCTTATGCTCGGCAATGGCATTGCCGGGTAACCCGACTACGAATGCCACTGCCAGAACACACACACCTTTAATTATGATTCTCATTCTTTATCTTTGCGCTGTACTGAATCTTGGCAAGGTCTTTTCGTTTCACAGGGACAACGACGTTTTCATCATAGGTCCACATTGATCCGGTTGATGCATCCACCCCTGCTGATGTCGTCCCAAACAGGCCAAAAAGAAAATTGGCGTAAAAAGGAACATTTACTTGCTGGGCAACGTTTACGGTTGTCTGTTCGCACGTCTCATCGGTCACACGCACAAGGACAGGGCTTTTGGCCCGTTTAACCATAACGGAAGAAGGAATGGTTATATTTTGGGTTCCTGATGCAGAAATGACTTCAACGTTAGCCTCTTTTCCGTCTGGGGTATTGAGTGAGATGTTCGCCGATTCTCCTGTAAAAACAGTTGCACAGCTGCAAAAATTAAAAACACAGAACAGAAAAAGCACAAAATACGTTTCTCTTGGTACCAAGCTCATTTCAAAAATCCTTTTGCGGTAATATTAGAAATACGATTAACGAAGCAAACCCCAGCCAATCAAACCAGCAATACTTAGATGAACATAAACATTAGTGTCAACCCAAACATCTCCACCAAATCCTAAGGACGCTGTGAGAAATAAAGCTCTTAACCAAATACCAGAAAAGCAATAGCCTCAGACGCACCATATTAACTACACATCACAAAAACAGTAAATACAATCAAAGACATCCACATTCAAAAAAAATTACTTAAAAAACCAAGTCTCTCCAACAAAGTTTATAGGCATCACACTTTACTTACACCCACAGTGCAAAAAAAAGCCGTTGCGTCGTATACCAAACAGACTCAGCCATCGCTCAATCGCCCTGTTTTTTGTTCCATAGCATGTGACGTCCCACGGGTATAATGCAACACCCCACAGAAACAACGAGCGCGTCCATAAACGCCTTCAATAAAAGTTGCCATCCCGCTTTATTGGCTCTATGCGAGGTTGTCAAACGCATTGATTGCGACTACCATCGGGATCTGTTTACCGAAAAAGACAAGGCTCTCCCCGCGACCGCAGAAAACAAAAATGCATCTCGAATATGAGGTACCCTGCCATGAAATCCAATATGCCCATTCACCGGACCGACCCGTTTGTCAACAACACCACCCACGCACCATACGCCTCCGGGGCTTTGGACGGCCTGACCTTTGCCCTGAAAGACAACATGGACGTGGCCGGTGAGACTACGGGGTACGGAAGCCCGGGATGGAAAGAGACCCGTGCCACCGAGGCGGTGGCCCATGCCATCTGCATGGAACAGCTCCTGGGGGCTGGAGCCACCCATAAGGGAAAAACCATCTCCGACGAGCTGGCCTACAGCCTTTTGGGGGTCAACGCCTTTTACGGCACCCCGGTAAACCCCAAGGCCCCGGACAGGATTCCCGGAGGATCCTCCAGCGGCTCCGCATCGGCGGTGGCAGGGGGGCTGGTGGAATTTGCCCTGGGCACGGACGCAGGGATGCAGTCCAGGCTCCGCATCCGATCCAGATCTGGGGATGCACGGCCGTCCCACGGCCTCGTCCTGTCCGGGGTACTCCCCCTGGCACCGTCCTACAAGGCGTGGGCGCCATGGCCCGCACCGGAGAGGTTGCTGGAAAAGGTGATAAGGGTTCTCCTGGCCAACGGGGCCCCGCAGTCCTGCCACACCCCACCCGACCATCTGCTTTGTGGAGGATCTGTTTCAACTGGCCGACGGGGAGATCTGCAGCGCCCTTACGCCCATCCGCAAAAAACTGGGTGAAACCTGCCCCACCCGGACCGCCACCATGGCAGACATCACAGCCCCCCATGTCAACTGGCGCTGGCTCTTCGAAAACCTGGGGTACCTGCTCTCCATTGAGATCTGGAACTCCTTCGGTGCCTGGGTCACCCATGAAAAGCCAACCCTGAGCCCCGGGGTGGAGTCCGCCCTTCACGCGTATGCCAAAGGCTCGGACCGCAAGGATATCCAGCGCCGCCTCACGCTTCGGCAAACCTTCCAGCGTCAGCTCAACAATTTTCTGAACGACGGGAACATCCTCTGTTTCCCCACCACCGTGGACCCCGCCCCCAGGCTTTCGGAGATCACCCCGGCTTTCTACGAAGGGGAGTACATCCCGCGAGCCATGGGCGTCAACGCCATCTCAGGCATGTCATCCACGCCCCAGATCACCATGCCCGTGGCAGAGGCAGACGGAATCCCTGTGGGCCTCTCGTTTGTCGCCGGGTATGGTCAGGACACAGCCCTCATGGCCCTGTGCAACGACCTCTACACCCGGTGCGTCGGTCACTGACGCTACGGGATGCTCCCCTTCTGCTGTCATGGGTTAGGCCAAACAAAAAAGCGGCCCGATTGGGGCCGCTTTTTAACGCCATACCATGTAACGCATCAGATCATATAAAAAGTACTACGGACTGCTGGGGGACTTGAGCTTTTCCATCACCTTGTCGATGGTGAAGCTGCCTGCTTCCTGACGGGGAGGAAACTCTTTGAAGGTCGCCAGGAATTTTTCCACATACCCCTGGGCGGGAATCAGGAGAAAAGCGTGATCCATCCACCAGTCCCAATAGGTATTGGAGGTGATGGAGGCACGCTCATAAGGATCTGTCCTGAGATTGTAGAGCCACGGAATGCGCGTGTGTACAAGGGGCTCGCCCCACACGAGCATGGTTCCCGGCGCACGTTGCTGGGCAAAGACCACCTTCCAGTTATCGTACCGTAGAGCCTGCAGGTCCCCATCATCGGAAAAATAGAAATACTCTTCCCGGGGGCCCTTCTCTTCCTTTCCTGTCAGGTACGGCAGGAAATTGTAGCCGTCCAGGTGCACGCGGTATTTCTTTTTATTGGCCTTGTAGCCTTTCTTCAGCTTCTCCTTGATGTCGGGGACCCCTGCTGCGGCCAGAAGCGTGGGCATCCAGTCCATGTGGGACATGATCTCGTTGGACACCGAGTCCGCTTCAATTTTTCCGGGCCACCGCACCATGGCAGGTACCCGGTACGCCCCTTCCCAGTTTGCGTTTTTTTCACCCCGGAAAGGCGACATGGCAGAATCGGGCCAGGTGTTCATATGGGTTCCGTTGTCCGTGCTGTAAAAAACAAGGGTGTTGTCTGCGATGCCAAGTTCATCGAGTTTATCGAGGACCGTCCCCACATTCTTGTCGTGGTCGATCATGGCATCATGGTAGGGGCTCTGCCATCTGCCGGACTGGCCAAGACTCTCGGGTTTGACGTGGGTACGAAAGTGCATGTGGGTAAAGTTGACCCAGACAAAAAAAGGCGTCCCTGCTTTGTGCTGTTTTTCGATGAATCGGGCTGACCGCTCGGCAACGTCGTCATCGATGGTCTCCATGCGTTTTGTTGTGAGGGGCCCCGTATCCTCAATGGACTGCTTGCCATTGGGCAGGGCAAGGCAGTAGAGCACCCCCCTGGGGCCGTATTTCTTGATAAACTCCGGATCTTTGGGGTAGTCGGGCAGTTCAGGCTCTTCCGATGCATTGAGGTGGTACAAAGATCCGTAAAATTCATCAAACCCGTGAACCGTGGGTAAATGCTCGTCTTTGTCACCCAGGTGGTTCTTTCCGAACTGCCCGGTGGCATACCCCTGGGCTTTCAAAAGCCTTGCAATGGTGGGGTCCTCTTTGTTCATGCCGAGATCGCCGCCGGGCATCCCCACTTTGCTCAGACCGCTTCGGAACACACTCTGCCCCATGATAAAGGCAGCGCGCCCTGCGGTGCATGTCTGCTCAGCGTAATAATCGGTAAACATCATCCCCTCCTTGGCGATGGAGTCGATGTTGGGGGTTCGATAGCCCATCAGGCCTTTGGTGTATGCGCTGATATTGCTCTGCCCGATGTCGTCCCCCCAGATGATGACAATATTGGGTTTTTGCGATTCTTCCCCATGGGCAAGCCCCCAGAGCGCCGCCAGTCCTATCACAACCATCACGGTGACCAGTACACCTGTCCTCATGTTTCCGCGTAAACTAAGCGTCATTGTACCTTCCTCCCTTGGTTGGATTCTTGGTCCTTCAATGAGTACGTGTTACGTGTTCATGAAACCGGCACATGGCACAAGCCACGATGTCTGTCTTTGGATGGAGGCGCTCTGCGCCCGGGCTATGCCACCCCGTTGACAATCTGAGCGATTTTCTCGTCACGGATGGCGTAAAACTGGTAAGCCATATCCTTTTTTACGGTCTCCATGATTCGATTCTTCTGGTCGTCATCAAGGGCCCACGCTGAAAAGGTGGTGTCGGCCCCGATTCTCTGCTGAAAGTCTTTTAAAAACGCCACCACCGAAGCAAGGGTACGGGCATCGTCTGCTTCGGGCATCAGCCCCAGGGCCGAAGCCAGCTTGCCGATTTTCGGCTGATAAAACTCGGGCAAGGCCTCGATGACAACGGGCATCAGAACCGTGTTGGCGTCCCCATGGGGAATATGCCCCACAGCCCCGAAAGCGTGGGCGCAGTTGTGGATGGGAATCCCCCCGAGGGAAGAGTAGAAGGCAGAAATGGCCATGGTACTGGCCTGCAGCAGGGCACCCCGGGCCGCTGTGTCCCCGGGCGCCTCCAATGCCCTGGGCAGGTTGTCGATAATAAGACGTGTCGCCTGCATGGCATAGGCGTCCGTAAAGCTGTTGCTCAGGGGCGAAACCAGGGCCTCCACGGCATGGGTCAGGGCGTCAAAGGCCGTGGAGCGGGTAAGTCCCTTGGGAAGCCCTGTTGTCATGCAAGGGTCCAGGATGGCGATATCCGCCTCAAGACCCGAAGCCACAAGACTTGCCTTGATGTTCTCCTCTTCGTTAAAAAAAACGGCAATGGGAGAGGCTTCCGCGCCGGTGCCTGCGGTTGTGGGCACGGCGATATGGGGGGTATCAAAGCCCTGAGACTCCGGCCAGACCTCCAATCTGCCACCACCAGCGATGGCTCCGCGAATGTCGGAGAGCCCCCGGTCCAGAGCATATTTAACCCCTTTGGAAGCATCGATGACGCTTCCTCCCCCAACGGCCAGGATGGCATCAGCCCCGCAATCCCTTGCGTAGGCGATGGCCTCATTGATGTTCCGGCAGGCTGCATCGGGTTCAATGGCGGTAAACGTGCCGGCAAGGGTGACATCTGCCTGGCGGTTGAATATATCGGCACACCTATCTACGACACCAAAGGCTTCAAGGCCTTTGTCGGAGAAGAGGACAACGCGCTTTGCGCCCATATGCCGGAACAGGGAAGGCACATTTTCAATGCCGTTTTCCCTGGCGTGAACGATGGTTTTCATCTGGTAATCAAACGGGTGAGACTTCATTGTTTCTATTCCTGATTTATTTAAATGCCCTTCATGGATTTGGGTGAAGGGCTTATTTTTTTTTTACCGGTACACGTGCCGGTTATCGCAACAAGGCCTCCATTACGGCCTTTTTGAACTCATTGTCTTCCCTTGCGAAAAGATGCTTTATGTTGTGTTCCGTTCCCGACGTCATCACAGTTTTTGAATGAGACATGGTCAGAAAACCTTCAAAGCCGTGATAGTTGCCCATTCCCGACGCACCGATACCGCCAAAGGGAGCATCATCCACCGCAAGGTGAAACACGCTGTCGTTGATGCACATGCCACCTGAATGAACCGTGGTTTTCACACGCTGCTGAAGGGCCTCGTCATGGGTCATCAGGTAAAGGGCCAGGGGCCTCGGGTTGCCCTGGATATGGGCTATGGCTTCCTCAACATCCCCATAGGTGATCAGGGGAAGCAACGGGCCGAAAATCTCTTCGGTCATGACCTTGGCGTCTCTTGCCGGGTCCACAACCATGTGGGTGACCAGTCGGTTTTTGGCGCTGTCCATGCTGTTTCCGTGGCAAGGTTCGATGCGGGTCTGTTTTTCCTGCTCGTCGTTTAAAAGCCCTTCAATGCGCTTGAACTGACGGGTGTTTGCCATGGAAGTAAGGTTCTCGGAATCCACTCCCTGGGGAAAAAGGCCTGCGTACTGCTTTTTGTATTCGGCAATGAACGATTCCAGCCGGCCCTCGGGCAGGAACACATAGTCCGGAGCCACGCAAACCTGGCCGTTGTTAAGGCTTTTGCCGTAGATGATCCGTTCCACCGCCATCTCCATGGAGACATCCTCACCCACGATGACCGGTGATTTCCCGCCGAGTTCAAGGGTCACCGGGGTCAGGTTGGACGCAGCCGCCCGCATGACGTGGCGCCCCACCGTGGTGGACCCGGTGAACAGGATGTGATCAAAGGGCAACTCCGTAAAGGCCGCCGAGACCTCGGCCTCCCCTTCAAACACGCTCACATAGCTGTCATCAAACACCGATTTCAGCATCTCTGCGAGGACCTTGTTGGTGTGGGGCGTAAATTCACTCATCTTGAGCATGGCGCGGTTACCTGCGGCAATGGCGGAAATGAGAGGCCCGATGGAGAGCATAACGGGAAAATTCCACGGGACCACAATGCCCACAACCCCCAGGGGTTGATAAATCACCTCCACGGATGACGTGGTGAGAAGGGGCCCGGGGTCTCTCCTGGAAGGCGCCATCCACTCAGACAGATGGGCGATGGTGTGATTGATGTTGCCGATGCAGGGGGTGATATCGGCGATAAGCGTATCCAGCTCACTTCGCTTTCCATAGTCATCGCTCATGGCGGTGCTGATGTCCCCTGTGTACGCCACCAGGGCGGTTTTCAGCTTCTTGAGCATCTCGATCCGCGCATCAAGGCTTGGCATGGGGCTGCTGTCAAAGGCCTGCTTCATGGTGACCAGGGTGGTCTCCATTTTCTTTATCTCTTGTTGAATGTCCATGGGTCTGAACGCTCCTTTTTGGGGTATTCATTTCGAAAATGATGTTTCGTTACGTGCAGGTTGATCGGTGATTGGGCACGAAATGGCGGGTACGGGGAAGAACCTCGCGCACTTAACTCGAGGTTTCTTCAATTATATTAAATTATTAACCCACACAAAACAACCCGCATCATCTTTCTGTCAATGGATGGAACCAACGCTCAGGTTCAATGGCATCCTACCCACAGGATGCGATGCCCATGCCCCGGCCCCAGTCCGAACTTGGGCTAAAGGATACTGAAATAATTACCATTCATGTAGTCCCTGTTATTGCATTTTAACATTGCAAAATTTACAATCCTGGGTAGAGATTCAGGGTTCCGGCACCACAGCGCCGGTGGCTGTGCTGGGAAACCCGGCAAGGACACGTGGAGCACTACATATCGCTTCAGGGAGGAATGCATGGAATCTGCGGAACGGATTTTCCTGCGGGTGGTGGAGGCCGGAAGCTTCAAGGCCGCGGCAGAACAGCTGGGCACCGACCCGTCAGCGGTGAGCCGCAAGGTCATGGCCCTGGAAGAGCGCCTGGGGGTCAAGCTGTTGCAACGCTCTCCCCGCCGCTCCACGCCCACGGAAACCGGCCTTCTCTATTACGAAGGCATGCGCAGGCTGGTGGATGAGCAATCCACCCTGGAGTCCAGTGTCTCCAGCGTAGCCGATACGGCCCAGGGCCTCCTTCGGGTGAGCGCGCCCCTGGAGTTTGGCCAGGCCTTTGTGGTGCCGGTCCTGAAAGACATGGTGAAACAATACCCGGAGCTCAGGGTGGAGCTTCGCTTCAACAGCGGATACGCCGAAGCCCCAACTGCACACTTTGATGTGGAGATTCACGTGGGGGATCTCCCCGACTCCAACCTCGTGTGCAAAAAACTTGCGGACATGCCCATGATCCTCGTTGCGTCCAGGGGCTACCTTGAAACCCACCCGCCCCCCCAAACGGCCCAGGATCTCAAACACCATCATTTTCTGCTTTTTTCAAAGCAACAGCGGGAGCTCCCCCTGGAACTGCACCGCCAGGGAAAACGGGAACGGGTCCACGTCACGGACGGAAAATTCACGGTAAACAGCCTCACCGCGATTCGGGATCTTGTGGTGGAGGGGTTCGGTATTGCCCTGGCGCCCATGTGGCCCTACCGGAACCTACTCGAAACCGGTGAGGTGGTGAGGCTCCTTGAGGGCTACCAGCTGTCCCCCTATCCCTGGTACGCCCTCTATCCGGGGGCAGCCTTTGTTCCGGCCAAGACGCGCCGCTTCCTTGACCTTCTGGGCCAGATCGAATTTGAATTCGACCATCGGTGAGCAAAGCGCCAACCATTCACAGGCTTAACGCATTCAAATTTTTGCCTCCGGCGGCCCTGCAGGGGGCCAACCTTTTGAAAAATTTGACAAACAGTTTTTTTTTGGAGGAATGCGTCCCTACAAGGCATGGCCCCCTCTTCTTTTTTTTATTACCGGAACGTTTTTGCGGAGCTTTTTTCAAAAAGCGACCCGCCGGAGGCAACTGAATGTTTAAATGTGTTGACCCTGCAACCATTCACCTTGTCTGGGGCGGAATGTTGATATAAACGATATCTTGAACTCGACATTGATCACCCTTCAGGAAAGAAACTGTCTTATGCATGAAAAAATCTTTGATATTGACTCGTTGCAAAAAGAGGTAAGGACAGGAAGGCAATTCGACTACCTCTTCTTCTGGGGGCACCACCCAAGAAAGGACGGCCGCACAGGCAAGCAGTGCTTCAGCCAGTGGTGGCAGGCCCCCTTTGACCTGGACGGCATCCGCTACACGTCGGCGGAAGTCTACATGATGGCGGAAAAAGCGCGGTTGTTCAATGACGAGGCCATGCGGCGCAACATCATCGAGTGCGCACACCCCCGGGAAGCAAAAAAATGGGGCCGCAGCATCAAGAACTTCCATGAAGCGGAGTGGAACCGGCATCGTTTCGACATTGTGGTGCGAGGAAACAAAGCAAAATTCGAACAGAATGAAGCACTGAAAGCATATCTTCTGGGCACAGAAGATCGCATTCTGGTGGAGGCAAGCCCGGTGGATACCATCTGGGGAATCGGCCTTGCCCAAGAAGACCCACGCTGCGCGGACCCGGAGCAGTGGAAAGGCCTGAACCTGCTGGGTTTCGCCCTCATGAACGTACGATCGATCCTGAGACAATCGTGACCCTCCGCTTTGAAAAAGAGCCTGCGGCATCCCCAGGGTGACGGCGGGTTTTGATCTGGTTTTCCAGAAGCGACTCGCCGAAGGGTAATCCATTACACGACACCATCCATGTGTCCCCCACAACGCCACGCGGTATATCCTGACCAAAAGCCAGCCAAAAAAATCCGTAATACCTTTCCTGACATCAAAATACAGAATCACGCCCACAGCTCTGATCAACACAGTATGGTTGCCTCATCAGCCACACTGTGTTAACTTTTTTTCCTTACTTTTTCGTTCTAAGGGAGGAACACCTGTGGAGGAAACCTCCCAACGTCTCAATGGAGAACTGCCCATGACATTCAGAGATATCGGCATCAAGTGGAAAATCATCGCTATTACGACCCTGGGACCTTTGGTCATCGCTCTTATCCTGGGTGTCCTGCGGGTTTCCGACATTCGAAACAGCGCTGTGGACGGCATGGTGCAGAAAAGCCGGGCCATTGTCCTGATGGCCGAGGCCGCCCGTAACGAGATGGCCCACAAGCTCACCCAGGGGATCATCCTCCCCTTTGACGAGATCCCCAAAGCAAAACTCATCGAAGCCGTGCCCGTGGTCACCGCCATCGACATGGTTAAGCTGAACGCGGACTCCACCGGGTATACCTTCCGGGTGCCGAAGATCTCCCCCCGAAACAGGGCCAACGAAGCCAACGCCTTTGAAAAAGAGATCCTGGCTGAAATCAAGGCCAAGGGCCTTACCGAGAAAATCGTCATCGAAGACGACGCCATCCGCTACTTCCGGCCCATCAAGCTCACCTCAGACTGCATGGTCTGCCACGGATCGCCCCGGGGATCCAAGGACCCCCTGGGCGGCATCAAGGAGGGATGGAAAGCAGGAGAGGTCCACGGCGCCTTTGAACTCACCATGTCCCTGGCCGAGACGAACCAACAGCTTTTAAAGGCAAAGCTCAACGTGGCCTTTCTCACCTTCGGCACCCTGGCCCTGATCCTTCTCATCTCCTGGCTCATGGTCCGAAAGAGCCTGCTGGCTCCCCTGGCCGCCACCGGCCGGTTCATCAAGGAGATTGAACAGGGCAATCTCTCCGGGGCGGTCCCGGTGCAAAGCAACGACGAAATGGGCCGCATGATGAGGCGCCTCAACACCATGGTGGCGAGGCTCAAGGACATGATGGAAAACATCGGAGGTGAAGGGAACCGGCTCCTGGAGGCATCCACCCAACTGGAAGGTATCTCCGGCACCCTCTCCAAAAGCTCGGACAACACCGCGGACCGGTCCCGCACCGTGGCCGCGGCCTCCGAAGAGATGAGCACCAACATGAACTCCGTGGCTGCGGCCGTGGAAGAGACCGCCACCAACGTCAGCCTTGTGGCCGACGCCGCCGAACAGATGACCGCCACCATCAACGAGATTGCCGAAAGCACCGAGACCGCCCGAAACATTACCGGAGACGCGGTGGACGAAGCCACGCGGGCCTCGGAAAAAGTCGGGGAACTGGGCTCGGCTGCCAGCGAAATCGGCAAGATCACCGATGTGATCACGGACATCTCCGAGCAGACCACCCTCCTGGCCCTGAACGCCACCATTGAAGCGGCCCGTGCAGGGGAATCCGGAAAAGGGTTTGCCGTGGTGGCCAACGAAATCAAGGAGCTGGCCCGACAGACCTTCGACGCCATCGAAGAGATCAAGGGAAAGACCCAGGCCATCCAGAGTTCCACGGACTCCACCATCTCCCAGATCCATCAGGTCTCCAATGTGGTGGGCGAGGTCAACAACATCGTCAGCACCATCGCCGCCGCCATCGAAGAGCAGACAGCCACCACCCGGGAGATCGCCGACAACGTCTCCCAGGCCTCCCGGGGCACCCTGGAAGTAACGGAAAACGTGGCCCAGGCCTCCACCGTGGCAACGGAAATCGCAAGGGACATCGCCGATGTCAACATGGAAGCCAACGCCATCTCCACCCAGAGCTCGGAGGTAAGCCACAACTCCCAGCGCCTCAAAGAGATGGCCGAAAAACTCCAGGACCTGGTCAGCGCCTTTAAGCTGTAAGAAAAATGGCAACTCGAAAAAGCCCCCGGCATTCCTGTCGGGGGCTTTTTTGTTTTGAAATGAGGGAAAACCGGCCTGACTATGGGTTGGCCTGACGGATCCGGGCTGTTTTTTCGTGGTAGGTCTTGATCATGTCCGCCTCAAACGCTTCGTTGGAGTCGTAGCTGCGTCCGAACACCGGTTCCCAGAGGTCGATGTGCTCCATGCACATGTAGAAAAAAACGGACTCGTGCCAGGACTGGGGAAAGGCCTGGTACACCGTTGAAAACAGGTCTTCTTTGATGGACAGGGGGTAGCTCAGTTTCCCGGCGCACTCCTCCATGGGCATCTGGAGGATGGAGCTGTCCGGCATGCGCTCCCGGATGCGTTTGAGCGCCGCTGATAAGGTAAGGAGCCCCAGGGGAGACCATGACCACCTCCTTCAGCGAGTCGACCAGCCGGGAGACCACCGCCAGGTAGTCCTCCCGCCAGCCCTCGTACCAGACAATGGGATGGAAGTGAAAACCAACGGGAATGCCGTGATCGGCAAGCTTCCGGGCCCCTGCGATCCGTGTCTCCAGGGAGGCGGTCCCTTTTTCCTCGTGGTGAATCACCGTGGGGGTGTTGAGGGACCAGGTAAAGACCATGTTGGCCGGGGGCCGGTGCTCCTGGAAATAATCGACCCGGCCGCTCTTGGACTTCATCTCCAGGATCACGTTGGGGTGGGCCGAAGCAAACCGGTACAGGGAATCCAGCAGCCCGAAGCGGTTGCCCCACATCAGGGAATCCGAGGACTGGCCGGTTCCGATGTGATAGGTCTTCTCTTTGTCCAGCTCCAGGGTCTCCAGGTGGGAGACAAGATCCCGGATAAAACGCACCTGGTTGCCATGGTAAAAAGACTGGATGGAGCAGTAGCTGCAATCAAAGCCGCACTGCTGCACCGCATCCAGGGTGGTGAGATTGCAGCAGCGCGTCTTTTCCGAGGCCACCGGGCACCGCCCCATGATATTCCCTTTTAAAGGGACCTCCACCATCTGCTCATCAGGGAATTTCCGTTCTGCAGCCGAAAAGCCTTCATCGCCAGCGTACCTTTTCTTCCCGTTCTTCAGGGCCTCATACCCCTCCCGAAACTGCTGGAACACAACTGACGCCGCCTGTTTTCCCTTGGCCTTGCCCACCTCCTCCGGGCGGTAAAACTGCTCCAGGGATCCCACGCGCCAGCAGATGAGATCCGCACTGTACTCGGTGAGCATCTTGAGCTGTTGAAAAGAGAAGGCATAGGCCTCGGCCATGGCGAGCAGCCACTGCTGCTGCGCCTCGGGAAGCTTATGAAAAAGGGCCGTCTGTGTAAGTTTCGTGGATGTCATGGCGTCGTTATACCGAAAAAAAGGGGTTCCCGCCAGTGGGCAGGGCAAAAGGCGTTTAGATTTTGCCTCAGACGGCCCTGCCGGGGAAAAAACGTTTAAAACGTTTGAGAAACAGCCCTTACGAATGGCCAGGTCCGGCTCAAAGCGTCTGGCGAAACGAGTGTTTCAACATAACGAACAGTCTACCGGAACGTTTTTGCGGAGCTTTTTTCAAAAAGCGACCCGCCGGAGGCATCGCCTTGGGTTCTGTTTATAGCCGGTGACGCCCAGTGCTTCACAAATTTCGGCGCCGTCCCCGACCAAAGGGAATCTTGAGCCTGCGCATGCGGTGCCTCAGGGTGCTGTGATTCACCTTCAGCAGCTCTGCTGCGCCCCCCTCCCCTTCGATTCGCCCGCCCGTCATCTCCAAGACGGCCTCGATATGCGTAGCGATCACCCGGTCCAGTTCAAGGTCCCCTCCCCCCGGAACCGCCATGGGCTGAGTACCCTCTTCTGAGGGCGAAGGATTCAGCTCCGGAAAATCCAGGGGTGCGCCTTTGGAGAGGATCAGGGCGCGCTCCACCGTATTTTCCAGCTCCCGCACATTGCCCGGCCAGGGGTAAGCCTTGAGCCGGTGCATGGCCCCCGTGGCAAGGGGCGGCATCATCCCGAGCCCCATCTCCCGGCTCTTTTTGGTGATGAAGTGCTGCACCAGGGCCGGGATGTCCCCCAGTCGATCCCGCAAGGGCGGAATGGGAATGGGAAACACCTGGAGTCGGTAAAAAAGGTCCTGCCGGAAGCGGCCGTCTTGGATCATGGACTCCAGGTCGCGATGGGTGGCGGCAATGACCCGGATGTCCACATGCACGGGCCGGGTTCCTCCCACCCGCTCGAACTCTTTTTCCTGGAGCACCCTTAAGAGCCTCACCTGGGCCTCTAAGGTCAACTCGCCGATCTCATCGAGGAAAATCGTCCCGCCGTCGGCCCGCTCAAAGCGCCCCCGCTTCTGGGCCATCGCCCCTGTGAAGGCCCCTTTTTCATGCCCGAAGAGCTCGCTGTCCATGAGGGTCTCGGGAATGGCCCCGCAGTTCACCTTGATAAAGGGGCCCTGGCGCCTTGGGGACAGGTTGTGGATGGCCCGGGCAATGACCTCCTTGCCCGCCCCTGTCTCCCCGGTCAGGATGACGGGGCTGGTGAGTTGGGCCACCTGTCCCACCATCTCCATGACCCCATTGAGCCCGAAGTCGGCCCCGATGATCTCCTCGCCGGTGATCCGCCCGATCTCGTCCTGGAAATACCGGTTGTCATCGGCCAAAAGGTCTTTCAGCCTCAAGACCTGCCGATGCTCCAGGGTGTTGGACATGGCGATGGTAAAGGGCTCTCGCAGCAGGGCAAAGAGGCGGGCATCTTCGTCGGTAAACCGGTCCACACCCTTTGCGATGAGGGTCAGGGCTCCCATCACCCGGGTTTCTGCCGCAAGGATGATCCAGAGGATGGAGCACTCTTCCGGCTCCTGGAAACGCTTGAGCAACACCTGGGAAAGGGGATCTTCCTGGGGCCGATTAACGCAGAACACGCGATTGAGGTCCGAAGGAGCCGGAGACTCGATGCTGCCGTCCAGGGTGAGAGCCTCCATGGGAGTGAGGACATCACAGGGCGTTCCCTCGTCCTCCGTGGCCATGGCCATGGTCCTGAGCGCCCCGAGGTCCGGCTCGTAGCACTCAAGGAAAAGCTTGTGCCCGGGCATGTGGTTTCGCATATGTCCCAGGCAGGCAGACATCCCCTTTTCAATGGCAAGGCTGCTGCACAGCCTCAACGTCGCTTCACGGAAAAATGCATTTTCATCCACGGCCATGGTCTCTTCCTTAAACATGGTTAGAGCTACATACTGTCTTATTTAAAAGTTTAGTTCAAAACTGTCATTTAAGAAAGACACAATCTTTCATATACAACAGTTTTACGCAACATCCCTGCCCCAGAAAACAACACCCAAAAGCAATCACCCAGAATCAAAGCACATTTCCGCACCCGATTCCATGGCATGGCTTTTGCCATACCTGTCAGAAGAAGCGGAGCATCACCAGCACTGTCCTCTTCCTGAAGGGATCTTCCGCGGATGCCTGCCGTTTTACGTAAGGACCTTGTCACGAATAAATTACACATGACGGGAGCATGCCATAAGTCCTCAGCATGATGTTTTGATCGTTACATCGACACATAACGAATTTAAGGCGGAGTATCGTTATGTATTATTATTTTAGGGCATAGCCCTAACCGGGCCCACCGCGGCCCTCCTCACCTCGGCCATGCCGAAAGGATGACACAATGCGCGACAAACTCCTTAACCTGCTGATGCACCTGACCCTCTTCCACCGGCGGGTCGTCTGGGGCCTCACCCTTGTCCTCACCGCCCTGTCGATGTGGGCCGCCGGACTCATCGTCCTGGATGTCCGATGGTCCTCCCTCCTGCCGGAGTCGGACCCGAAGGTCGTGGAATACAAGATGATCGACCGGGCTTTTCTGCAGCCCGGGAACATGATTGTTGCCATCAGCGGCCCTGATGAGGCAACCCTCGAACAGATCACCGACGAGGTGACGGCCATCCTCGAAGCAGAGATGCTCGCCCCCCCCGGCGCCACCCTGGACCAAATCAAGCAAAGTGAACGGTACGCCCGCCACGTCTTCGGCAGATCCCCCGATGAATGGATCAACGAGCACATGTTCTGGCTGGCCAAGCCCAAGGATGCCCGACGGTTTCGCGACCTGCTGCGGGATCCCAGGCTCCTGCCCTACCTCTCCCATCTCAACGACGACTTTGAACGGGAGTACACGGACAGCGAAAACGTCCAGGCCAAGGAGCGGGAAATCGTGGCCTCCCTGGATGCGGTGCAGGGGATGGCCGACACCCTGATGGCGGCGGCCTCCGGCTCCGTAGACCCAGGGCGCATCCGGCGGGTGGTGCGGGACCTCACCGTGGGCCGCCCCTACATGTTCTCCCTGGACAACACCATGTCCCTCGTCTTCGTGGCCTCGGCCGTACCCTCGGACGACTCCCGCACCGTTCCCCTGGTGGACAAACGGGTTGAGTCGCTCCTGACCCCCATCCAGGCCCGGTACCCGGACTACCGCATGGAGCGCACGGGCCTGATCCCCGTGTACCGCGATGAAATGGACGCCGTGGGCCCCCAGACCCAAGCCCTGACCTTTCTGGCCTTTGGCCTGGTGTTCCTTCTTCTGGCCTGGAATTTCCGAAGCGCCATGATCCCCCTTATCGCCCTTACCCCCATTGTCGCGGGAATCATCTGGACCATGGGGCTCATCGGCCTGGTGCTGGGCTCCATGAACATCATCACCGTCATGATCATGGTGGTGCTCCTGGGGCTGGGCATCGACTTTTCCATCCACCTGGTGAGCCGCTTCTTCGAAGAGCTGAAAAAAGGCCGGAACCCGGAGACGGCCCTGAAGCTCTCCGTCGGCGGAACCGGCACAGGGGTCATCACCGGTGCCGTGACATCTGCCATCGCCTTTCTCATGCTCATGGTTGCCGAAACAAGGGGCATATACGAATTCGGATTCTGCGCCGGGGTCGGGGTGCTGGTCCAGCTCACCGCAGTCTTCTGGATGCTGCCCTCCCTGATGTTCACCTATGCCCAGGGACGGATTAATAAAGGCAAGCCCATCCCCGAAATTCGGGAGATCGCCTTCCTGAATCCAATCACGCGGCAGGTGGCCAGACACAATAAATGGGTCACCGGGGTATCCGTGCTCCTGATCTGTGCCGGGCTCTTGACCGCCGCCCACCTCACCTGGGAGTGGAACTTCATGGAGCTTGAACCCAAGGGCCTGCGCTCCGTGGCCCTCCAGGACGAAATCGTGGACAGGTTCAAGGTGTCCCCCACGGTGAGCTGGTTCACCGCACCGGATGTGGAAGCATCCCGGGCGTACCGAAAAGAGCTGAAGAAAAAGAGGCCCATCGGTGACGTGGATGACATCTCCCGGTGGGTGAGCAGGCCGGACGCGGAGAAAAACCGGCCCTTCATCCACGCCTTGCGAGCCCACAGCCGTCAAGACAGACCTTTCCATGATTACGCCACCCTATTTCTGCAGGCCCGCCTGGCCGATGAACTGGACCGCCTGTGGGCCAACCTGGTGGAAATCCAGGCCCTGTCTATCACCGGCGGCCAGGACCGGGTGGTGGAAAAGACCCGGCGCCTGGTGGCCGGGCGCGGTACCCGGGATAACGGCCTGCTCTTTAAGCTGACCACTCGCTACAAGGATCCGGACCTCGTGGACTGGACCTCGGTGGGCACACTGGCAGACCTCTTTCAAGGGGCCCTGACCGCCCGGGTGAAAAAAGCCGTTGTGCGCGATGAGCCGGTCACCCTGGCCCAGGTCCCGCCAAAATATCACGCCCGCTACGTCAGCGATGAAGCCCCGGGCTACCTCGTTCGCATCTTCCCCAAGCAGAACCTCTACCGCAAGTCGGAGATGGAGGTGTTCCAGAATGTGGTGACCCGGACCTCCGAGACCGTCACCGGCACCTCCCAGATGATCTTCAAGATGAACACGGAGATGATCCGCGAAGGGCGTATCGCCTTTATCTTAGGGGCTCTGGTGATCCTTGGCGTACTCTTTGCCGACTTTCGTTCCCTGGGCAGGGGCCTTGTGCCCATGATCCCACTGGTGGCGGGACTTTCCCTGCTCACGGGCCTCTTCTGGGTGTTTGGCCAGAAGCTCAACTACATCAACGTCATCGGGCTCACCGTCATCGTGGGCATCGGCGTGGACAACGGGGTCCACATCCTGCATCGGGCCCTGAAGGAAGGACCGGACCGCCTGCCCGAAGCCGTGGCCTCCGTGGGCCGGGCCGTGATCCTGAGCTCGCTGACCACCATGATCGGCTTCGGCAGCCTCATGCTCTACGTCATGCGGGGCATGGCCTCTTTGGGCCTCCTCCTCTTTGCAGGGGTCGGGTTCTGCCTGCTGGCGTCCTGCATCCTCCTGCCGGCGGTCATCGCCTTGTGTTCCAACAAAATAACGGGAGACTCACCATGAAACAGATCCTTTTTTTAACCTGTACCTTCCTTGTTGTCCTTACCCAGGCCCTCGGTGCCGCCCCCGGGGACAGCAACGCAGCCGACATCATCCGAAAGGCCGATATTGCTGAAGGGTACCGGTCCGCCTACTCCGAATACGACCAGGTGATCACCACCACAAGCGGGGCAAAACGGACCCTGGGAGTCCGGGCCTGGGCCAGGGAAAACGGGGACCGCCAACTGGCCGAATACCTCACCCCTGCCGACATCAAGGGCCAGAAGATCCTCATGACCGACGACGGGGACAACATCTGGATGTTCAACGCCGAAACCCGGCGAACCCGAAAGCTGGGCAGCCACATGAAAAAAAAGAAAATCATGGGGTCGGACTTTACCTACGAAGACCAGGCCGGGGGAACCCTCAGCGAAAAGTACACCGGCCTCGTTGTGGGCCAAGAGCCCCAGGAGGGCCACGATTGTTTTGTCCTTGACCTGGCCCCCACCCCCGAGGGCCCGAGCTACGACAAGATCCGCACCTGGATCTCGGCCAGCGATTTTGTCACCCGACGGGTGGATTACTTCCAAAATGGTGAAAACACGCCCTTTAAACGGATGACGGCCACAGACATCCGGCGCGTTCCCTGCCCGGCAAGCGAAGGGGCCGAAACCAAAACCGTCCCCTTTACCGTCGTGATGACCAACCTTGAGGACCGAACCGAAACCGTCAACCAGCTCAAACGCATCCTCTTTGGGGCCAAGATTCCCAGTTGCCTCTTTAACCCCCGAAAACGCTAAACTTGTTAGCCCGTATATTTCATGAGAAAACAACCAGTCAGAAGAAAAAAGCATGATTTCATATAGCTACAATAAAAATGTCAGCCATTTCAAAAATGCAAAATGTAAATCAGCGTTTGCTGTTTGATTTTCTCACCCTTCGGGCGAGCCGAGTGCACCCATCTTCTGCGTTATCAGAGCTTTGAGGTAAACAACTACATCTGCAGCTCTGATGCCTTGAATATGGGTGCACTCGACTCGTAAAATATCCGGGTTAGAAGGACACCCCCATGCAGAACCCAGCACGCCCCGGCTCACCACGTGCCGGCTCCACAATCCGCCTTGCGGCCCTCTTCCTTATATATGCAGCAGGCATCGCGCTTCTCCCCGGGCCGTCCCTGGGAGACGAGATCCCCCTGCCCGGCGGGGGCGCTGCCATGCCCCTGCCGGGGGCAGGAACGGACTCAGGTCTGCCCAACACAGGCCCCGGCTTCTCACCCACCGTCAGCGGGTATGTGGAAAACACCCTCAATGGTGAGCACATGACAGAAGACGACTCCGTCAACATCCTGAACAACACCAAAGTGCGCCTGAACGCAAGGGGTGAGGTGTCTCCCCATACCAGCTTCGGTCTGGGCCTTATCGGGGAGGCCAACACAGGGGAACGCACCTATCGCCTCACCGACTACCTCCCCGAAAAAGACAAAGCCACGATCCCCGAAGGCCAAAGGGAGGTGTACACAGAAGAGGTGGACAAAACCGATGCCTATGTCCAGGAGGCCTTTGTAACCCTCTCCGTGCCCCGGGCCGCCCTTCGGGTAGGGCGGCACAAGTTCTATTCGGGTACCGGTTATGCCTACAATCCCATCGACCTCTTCAACAGGAAAGATCCCCTGGACCCCACCTACGAAACCCGGGGCCAGGACGCGGCCATGCTTATCCTTGGCCTGTCCCCCGTCACCGAGCTGGAGCTGACGGCCCGTACCGATGAGGACCACCGCCACACAGACGGCCAGATGCGTCTCACCCACTACCAAAACGGCTGGGACCTGGCCCTGCAGTACACCCGCTTCACCGACACCCGGATCGACTGGGAAGAAAACGGAGAGTCCATAGACTTCACCTGGGACCTTGTGGCCGCTGAGTTCTCAGGAGAAATCGCCGGAGTGGGCCTCCACGGGGAGGGCGGCTACGCCTTCATCGACGAACCCGGGGATCCCGGCACCCTCTCCCGGGCCGGAAAAAGCCACGAGCGGTTTCTCCTGGGCATGGACTACACCTTTGACTGGCAGCTCTATGTTCTTTTCGAATACCTGCGCTTCGGCCAGGGAAGGGACAATCCCGACGACATGACCCTTAACGACAGGTTTGCCTATTTAACCGGTGAAATCATCACATCCAACAAAGACACCCTTTACTTAGGGCTTACCTACCCCATAACGGACCTGACGGACATCTCATTTTACTCCATCGTAAACGTCAACGATCCGAGTGCCACCCTCAGCCCTTGGCTGAAGTGGAGCGCCTGGCCTGGGTGGGACGTTGGCCGAGGGCCTGCGGGCAACACGTCCCGGGGTGTATGGGCACCTCCGGTTTTTGCGGGTGCGGGTCAGCTTTTAGCCCGAAAGGTGGAAAAGCCATTAAACAATTCAGCTCCCTCCGGTGGATCGCTTTAAAAAAGAGCTCCGCAAAAACCTTTCGGTAGTCAAGGCATAGATACTGGCAAAAGTTTGGTCCCGGCAGGCCCTCTGAAAGCAAAAAACGAAATGCGTCAGCCCTGGTTCGGCCTCTGTGGGCCATTGATTTATAGCCCCATCTCCTTTATGGTTGCGGGGTTGAACGGCCAAAGCCAGACAACGGCCCTGTCCGGTCCCACCCCCGGAGGTGAGCCGCCAAGACGTTTATGTCAACCCGCCAACCCCGTTGGCCCATCGTTCATCCCAAGGACAAACCATGCGGTATTTTGACGACCCACTGTTTAAAAACATCAGCACCCACACCCCGGAACCCGCTGTGCTGGGCATCGGGGCCAGCCCCAGGGCAAAGGGAAACTCAGACCTTTTGCTGACCCAGGTCCTCAAAGGAGCAAGCCAGCAAGGCTCGGCCACCCGAAAAATTCACCTGAGGGACATAGAGTATTCCCCCTGCATCGGCTGCGAGCGGTGCAGGAAAGACCGCATCTGCACCGGCCAGAGAGACGGCATGTCCCTTCTCTACCCGGACATCATCGCCTCCAGGGGGCTGGTACTGATCTCCCCCACCCACAACTACAACATCACGGCGTGGATGAAATCCTTCATAGACCGGCTTTACTGCTTCTACAACTTCACCTCTGAGCGACCCGGCCCCTGGTCGAGCCAGCTCGGCGGACAGGGGAGAAAGGCCGTGATCGTGGGGATCTGCGAACAGGAGACCAAAGCGGACATGGGCTTTACCATGGAGGCCATGGGCCTTCCCCTCAAAGCCCTGGGCTACGACATCGTGGGAGAGCTCCCCGTCCTTAACGTCTTCGGCAGGGGTGACATCAAGAAGAAGGAAGATACCCTTGCCCAAGCCTTTGAGCTGGGCACCACCCTGGCCCAGGCCGTTGCCGAGTCGTAAAGGCCCCCTATGGACGTCATCAAGAAAATTGGCTCCCGAAACATCATCATCCAGCGTCCGACACCTGCCCCCCATGCACCGCGCAGGAGCCGAGCCGAAGGGCGACTTGCCAAAGCATTTTTGTCCAAGCGGCCCGTCCCGGCGACCCTGTGGTCTGCCCCCCACAACATCGATCCGGGCCTGGTCCACATGAGCGCCCCCTTTGATGTGCTTCCCAGGTTTACCTATTCTAAGAAGGTGGCCCGGGACGCCAGTGGCCATGCCAACCCCGTGAACCTCTCGTTTTCCCTGGGCAGCGTCCCCTACGAGCTTAGCATCCAGCCGGCCGTCATCCCCGACGGCAGCGGCACCCGCTCCTTTCTCCCCGGGTTGAAGGAGGAGCTCATTGAAACGGTCCTCCGCAGGTGGTTTGCCCAAGGGGCTGGGGTTGTCGTGGACAACTCTGCCGGGGTCTTCTTTACCCTCTACGACCTCCGCCGGGAGCTGATGCGCTCCAACCACACCTACTCCTTCGACCAGCTGAAAATGGGGCTCCTGATCCTGTGCGGGGCTCAGCTGACCGTCAAGACCAAGGAACGCTCCATCGCCCGGGGGGGAATCCTTACCTCGGTCCTGTGGGACATCGACAAGGCCAAGGGACCGGAGTCTCGTCGGCGATGCCTGTGCGTCTTTCATCCGGAGGTGTTCCGCATGGTCTCCTCCACCTCCCCGGCCGGTGTCGACTACGAGACCTTCATGGCCTGCCGTTCCGGGTTCTCCCGATGGCTTTTTCGGTGGCTGTGCCTGGTGCCCGTTGAAAAAGACCACCCGGCTGTGCTGCGCCTCAGCGACCTGCTTCCTTTGGGCATCCTTAAAAACAGGCGGTTCAGGGACAACATGGCCTCGGTGCGCCAGGCCCTGGACGAACTGGCGGCCATGGAGATCATCCGCACGGATTACGAGGTGAAAAAAATCCTCGACGGCAAGCGCATCACAGACGCAGAGATACGCATCGAGGCCGAATCCCGCCTCAGTCACATCCGCCATGTCTTTGAAACCGAAAGGCGAAAGCTCGGGTATATCCGCCTGATCAACCACACCGGCGGATTTGAGGGAGAGGCGTGCCCGGAAACCTCATTTCAGCTCCGCCCCTTTTTTTCGGATCCGAAAATCCGGGAACTCGTCGAAGAGAACATCAGGCTCAAAAAGGCGTTAAAGGAAAAAATCTAGCCCGGATATTTCCCGAAGAGTGAAAAGACCGTGAATGGTATTCATGCCTGTCTGAAATGCCTATACATCCCCAAACACCCATCCCCAACGACCCGTCATCGCCCATAACTTACTATTTTCCACAGGTTTTACGGCCCAAGAGATTTCCCCGCCCTTTGTCCACTCACATCACCTATGTCCCATAAAGTATACTGATCCCTTTGAGGGGCCCTTGCCTCTTTTTACGGGCGTGCTCCCCAAAGACGGAGGCCGTTAGCCTGTATTTCCTATTCCCCACGTCACGTTCCATCTCGCAAACACACTGCAAAGCGACGTTTTTACCCGCGACTGAAAATACACCATATGTTTAAGCCCGCGCAAACCCCACCCATTCCATGTTTTAGCCCGCGCTCATTTTCATATCACTCAGCAAAATCAATGATCTACCCGCAACACCCCCCGGATATTTGACACCAAAAAGAGTGCGACTATAAGCTCGATTCACGATCAGATCAGCTGCCGGATGCACGGCACGGTACCTGAGCGGGGAGCACGCCCACACGTGGTTCCAGAACCCCGCAAGCGTTATCGCCAAAACCCATTCAGCGTAAACGCATTGGGTGCGAACCCACTCAAGGTACCGTTTCCTGCCCCCGGAGTCCCGCCCTTCACTTCCTCCATCCCAGGGGACGGGAATCCTCCATCCGGAGGGCAGGAACCTATCCGCCACGCAACGGAGAGGGCCCCGGCATGGATCGGTCTTTATGAACAGAATCATGCAACAAAGGAGTCATTATGTTTTCAGCAACGGGTGTTTTTATTTCATTTGCCAGCGGTATTTTAGGCGCAGCCTTTGGGGCCGCCACCTCATTTTCCCTCGTGGGCTTCCTTGTCCTGGGCGGGGTCTTCATTCAAGCGGCATCGGGTTCCGGCGATTTCCTCTCCACCATCTCCTTTGGGGTATGGGGCCCCCATGTGGGAGGGTTTGCAGCCGGTGTGGCAGCGGCGGCCTATGCCGCCAGCAAAGGTGAGATCAACGGCGAGGGCAAGGACCTCAACAACGCGCTCATGGGCCTGAACCGGCCCGACGTGCTTCTGGTCGGCGGCATCTTCGGCATCGGCGGCTATCTCATCAACCTGCTGGTCTCCATGCCGGGCCACTGGACGGACACCGTGGGCCTCACCGTCGTGCTCTCCGGCATCGCCAGCCGCCTCCTCTTTGGCTCCAGCGGCCTTTTTGGCCAGGTCCCCAGCGATGAATCCCGCTTTAAGCCCAAAGACGGCCTTACCCCCCTTCAACTGGCCCTCATCGGCCTGGGTGCAGGAACCTTTTCAGCCTACGCCGCCCTTGAGGTGGCTAACGGCGCAGGGATCCCCCTCTGCTTCGGCCTTGCCGCCGCAAGCCTTCTCTTCGGCCAGTTCGGCCTCAACGTACCGGTGACCCACCACATCGTCATGCCCGCGGCTGTGGCCGCCGCAGCCAGCGGAAGCGTTGTCTGGGGAGCGATCTTCGGGGTAGCTTCCGCCATCCTCTGGGACATCATCGGCAACCTCTTCAACACCTGGGGCGACACCCACATCGACCCCCCGGCTTTCGTTATCTTTACCATGACCACCCTGTCCATCGTGTTCCAGAACAACGGGGTGTATGCCATGTTGGGACTCTAAACGGCCCTCTTTGAGGACCGGCCCCGACACACAGGTATGCCCCTCCGACCGCTGACACACACACCACAGGCGGCACGGAGGGGCATACCATCCCTTACCCCGGACATTTCATGGAAAACGTTAAGGTAAGCCACCACATCTGCAACTCTGTGGGTCCACTCGACCCGTGAATAATCCGGGTTAACGAAAGAGGGAAAAAAATCACATGGCCGCGGCGCACAGCCCCGTTGCAATCAGGATGCCTCCGGAGACATAGCCTGCCCACCTTCCCGTACGAGCCCGCCCAGGCCCCGTAATCCGCTTCAGCTGCCTTGCCATGGCCATGTACATAAGAAGATTCAAGGCGGCAAGGCCCAAAAAAGTCACGCCCATGATCAGGAACTGAAGAGTTGCGGATGTGTCGCCGGAGACGAATTGAGGCATAAAGGAGGAGTAAAAGATCACCCCCTTGGGATGAAGGGTGTTGAGCAGAAAAGCGTTAAAGAACAAGGACCGTGTGCTCTTACGGCCTGTGGGCAGAACCACAGATTGATTGACCTCGGTGATACGGCGCCTGCGGGCCTTTGCCATGATCTCCACGCCGACAGATAACCGACAGAACCAATCCCCAGCCATTTCACGATGGAAAAGGCAACGGCGGATGTGGCAAGAACAAGCCCCACCCCCACCAGAGAGAGGGACATACAGACAAGGTCCCCGGCCAGCACCCCAAAAGCAACAGGAACACTTCTCCTGAGCCCCAGGTCCGTCACCTTTGCCACCACAAAAACCACCGTGGGTCCCGGCACCACCAGAACCACCGAGGCCGTCACCACAAAAGCCACCCAGATATGAAACGCCATCACCACCTGCCTTTTTGTTTTTTTGGTATACCAACCCGACCAATCACCGTGGGCAATCGGCCGGAATAGTGCTATTGACCCCATCTCCAAAGGCCTTGCGACCTGCGCCATTACACCCAAAGGATTGACCGACTATTCTACTCAGTCAACAAAAAGATATATTAACGCGATATTTATTTCACAATCATTAGTACAAATCTCAACACCACCCTTTTTTCAATCAGGACTGAGGGCACCCCTGCCAAAGGGGACGTTTTCTCTGGCTCAATCGTCCGAACAAAACGACAGAACTTGATTTATACCCAACCACATGAGATAGTTACAGACAACCCACGCCATCCAGAACCGTTCAATGCAACCACCCTGCGCGCCGTCTCCCAAACCCAACCCTTCCAGCAAGGAGTTTGACCATGTCGTCCGAACATATCGTCAATTTTGCCTGGCCCGAGGTCAGCAGCACCCTGTCCGTGGCAGCCCTGGTGCTGGCCCTGGCCGTGTTTGTCTTCGGGTTATTCAGCGGCGTGCGGGCCAACAAAGCCCGCATCGTCTTTGCCGTGATCCTGGCCGCGCTCATCGGCTGGTTCACCATGCCCCTGGCCGTCAAAGCTGCCGAAACCATGCACATCCTGAGCACAAAGGCGGGGGGAATGATCCTCGTCACGGCCATGATGGTGTTCGTCGCGGTCATTGCCACGAGCATCTACGAGATCATCACCGTGACATTCCCGGACATCGGCATGGCATCTAAAAAATAGCGTCCCCTCGCGTTCCGAAACTTTACTCTCAAACCCGTCAATCAAAAACATCTATCCCCGCCTCCCCCACCTTTCAACAGCCCGCCGCCACAGCTATATCGATCCGCCAGACAACAAACCACCCCCACACACTTTACTCACTACGTCGCAATTATCTATTGATCATCACTACTCAAACGAGTACAATTATAGACTAAACACAGCCCCCCCCCAGAAGCCCCATACGATAAAGTCCCACATGATATGGGACCCCACACAATTCCACAGAAACGAGACCACCTAAGGAGAAAGCCATGAAATGGTTTGTCGAAGTCCTGAAAAAGTATGCGGTATTCACCGGACGAGCCCAAAGAAAAGAATACTGGATGTTTGCTCTCATCAGCACCCTGATTGCTTTTCCCCTCCTGTTCATAGATTTGGCGACCGGAGGCCCGGCTTTCCTGAGCAGCCTGTATTGCCTTGCCCTATTCCTCCCAAGCCTTGCTGTCAGCGTACGTCGCCTCCACGACATCGGCAAAAGCGGCTGGTGGATCACCATCAACATGGTCCCCTTCCTCGGTGCCATGATCTATCTTATCTACCTGATCACAGACAGTATGGATGAGGGGAACCCGTACGGCCCGAATCCAAAAACGACCGCGGCCTGATCCCCACTAAAAAAAACGACCGGGGTGGGGCCCGTATCTGCGATACGCTCTCCACACCCCGGTTGCTCCCCACACGGTGGCCACCTCCTGACCAACGCATCCGGGCACCCTGCTACGCCTACTCCCACGAAATCTTGTCCATAGCCCCATCAAACGCAGTGAGATGCCATGCAAAACAACGCATCCTCCCACGCCGAATCACGCAAACCTAATTTAGGTATTCTAATGTTCGTGCCGATATATCAGTTTTAAAAACAGCAAAGGGTCATCACCGATGCCCGAAACGGTTTTTTATTTAAGATATGTCAGGCACCCACATGGTAAGACCACATCATCTGCATGCAACGCCCCACGGCACCCCGGCCCACATTCTCCACGAATTGTGTGAGCCCCCCTGAGCCCTTGCGCCAATTTCAGCAAAGCACATGTTTTTTTCATTACGAACAAAGGGGCGTTAAAGCGCTCCAGGACTGAAAACAGGGCAAAGAAGCCCTGTTGAAGCGCCGCCACATGACTGCACAAGACCACGGAGCAAACAGGCCGTTGGGTCATCTGCCCAAGCCCGCCAGTTTTTCCGCACACCGTCGGGCTTGAGGCGGCTTGCCCTCCCTTTGAAGGGAGCACGCCAGGCGGCAGGGGGAAAAGATGGGTTTAGGCAAAAACAGCTTAAGACGAAAAATGCTGGTTGTGTTCTGTTCGGTGGCGTTGATTCCGTTTATTGCCGCGGTTTTCTATATCACATACAAGGCCGGGACGGCCTCCGGCCAAGAGGCCCGTGAAAAAGTCGAAGAGATCGCATACCGGTACGGCAGTGAAATGCAGCGCGCACTGGACAAGGCCATGGACGACACCCGCACCCTGGCCCGGATCATGGAAGGGGTGGTCCGCCACCGCCCGGCTGTTGATCGCAACATGCTGGATGACATGCTCAAAAGCCTGCTACAGGATGATAAGCGCTACCTGGGCATCTGGGCCATCTTTGAGCCGAACAGGCTTGACGGCAGGGACAAGCACTACGCCAACACCACCTGGCACGACGACTCGGGGATCTACTACCCATACTGGTACATGGAAGACGGCAGGGTTGCCGTCACCGTCAACGACGACTACACCGAGGCCGAGTACTATCAGCTCGCCAAGGTATCGGGAAAAGAGACCGTTCTTCAGCCCTATGCCGAAGAGGATACGGGAAACATCCTCATGACCAGCGTTGCCGTGCCCGTCAAGGAAAACGGAGCGGTCATCGGCGTCGTGGGCATCGACATTGCCCTCACTGAGCTGGAGCGGGCCATCTCCACCATCAAGCCCTTTAACACCGGCCACGCAGTGCTGGTGGAATCTAACGGGGTAGTCATTGCCCATCCCGACAAGGAGTCCACGGGGACGAGCCTTGCCGAGGCCGGGGCACCGAAAGAACTCCTTGCCGCCGTCCGCAAGGGAAAGGAGTATGCCCTGCCCGGCACCCAGGCTGGATATGGCCACGGAGCCTACATGTTCTTCTCCCCCTTGCGCATCGGCAAGGCCGATACCCCATGGTCCTTTGCCATCAGCGTGCCCCTGGCCACCCTCGGTAAAGATGTCCGGCAGATCAGGCGCATCGGTTTTGTCTCCTGCCTGATCTCTGCCTGCCTGGTGGTGGGGGCCATTGTCCTCCTGTCCGGTGGCATTGTCCGCCCCATCAACGCCGCCTTAGAAGAGCTTAAAGACATTGCCGAAGGAGAAGGAGACCTCACCCGAAGGCTCCAGGTGGACTCCCGGGATGAAACCGGCCGGTTTGCCCGATGGTTCAATGTCTTCATCGACAAACTCCAGGGCATCATCACACAGTTTAGCCATTGCACCAACGCCCTCGGCAGCTCGGCAGGAGGTCTGCTTTCCATCTCCTCGGAACTTGCGTCCAACGCCGAAGAGACGTCCAAAAGCTCCGGCCTGGTTCTGACCTCGGCCAACGCCATGAAATCAGACCTTGAGCAGGGAGCAGCAATGATCAGGACGTCGACGGACAACATGGCACGGGTCGCCGCAGCCATCGACGAAATGGCCGCTACGGCCACGGGCATCTCAGCCCATGCCGAGAATGCCACAACGGTCTCGGACAGAGCCGCTTCCCGGACCCGGGCAGCCTCGGACACCATGCACGACCTGACCCTGGCCGCCGAAGAGATCGGCAAGGTCACCGACGTCATCACCAAGATCTCAGAGCAGACCAACCTCCTGGCCCTCAACGCAACCATTGAGGCGGCCCGGGCCGGTGAAGCGGGAAAAGGATTTGCCGTGGTGGCCCATGAAATCAAGGAACTCGCCTCACAGACAGCCCTGGCCACAGACGACATCAGGGGAAAAATCGAGGGGGTCCAGGGGCTCGCCAGGGACGCAGCCCAAGGTGCCGATGAGGTCGCGGACATCATCACCACCGTCAACGAAACCATCACCGATATCGCCGCAGCCGTGGAACAGCAATCCAGCGTGACCGCCGAAATCGCCGAACACATTGCCCGGGCATCCGAGGGCATCGAAGACACCGCCCGCCGCGTAACCACCAGCAGGGATGCTTCGACGAGCATCACCCGGACCATCTCCGATATCACCCTTTCCTCACAAGGAGTCACGAAGATCAGCGCAGCCGTCAAGACCCGGGCCACAGAGCTCAACGCCCTCACCAAAGAGCTGGGAGAAATAGCCGACAACTTCAAGATATAACTTACAAAAGGCTTTCAGATTCCGTTCCGGAGGCCGCTGTCTCCGTCATCCGCCCCTTCGGATTTTCGGTGGCAGACATGGAGATATGGCGGCCGTGGCCCGGAATACGGCTCTTTTTTCCTGTTGACAGGGTTATCAAAGTATGAACAATTGTTTTGTACTCAATACTCATCAGGAAGATGAGATGTTTTATCGCCGTTCCTAAGCTGTTTTTAGTTTCCGTACACATACATTACGCATCAAGCCAACCAAGCCACGAAGGCAGGCGAATTCTAGTTCGCCCTGATTTCGTGGCTTTTTTATTGTTTGCCCGCATGGCGCGGGAAGCAGGTGAGGTTCCTATGGTGTCGTTTCTCTTGAAAGGCGGTGTTCTGGTCATCCCCATCGGGCTCTGCTCGGTGGTGGCACTGGCCGTGTTCCTGGAGCGTTGGCTCTTTTTTGCCCGGCTCCGCACACACGATAACGGGCTGGTGGAAGCCCTGTGCAAGACGGCCCACGAACAGCAGGTGCCCCGGAGCGCCGATCGTTCTTACCACACCCAGAGCGCCCTGGGGCGCCTGCTCACCGAAGTACTCTCCGTACAAAACTGCGATGAACCGACGCAGCAGGCCGCCATCCGGGAGGCCTACGCCCTGGAGAGCCGTCTGCTGGCATCCCGGCTGCAGCTCCTGGCCACAATCGGCAACATCGCCCCCCTGCTGGGCCTTCTGGGCACCATCACCGGAATGATCAAGGCGTTTATGGTCATCCAGCAGACCGGGGGCAAGGTGGATGCCGCAGCCCTGGCCGGAGGCATCTGGGAGGCCATGCTCACCACGGCCCTGGGCCTTTCCGTGGCCCTGCCCGTCATGGTGGCCCACAGCTACCTTGTGACCCGCAAAGAGAGTCAGGAGGCCTATCTCAAACGCGGCATGGTCCGTTTTTTAAAAGAGTTGAAAGGGACGGGCGCCCCATGAGCGACCTTGCGGACACCGGAGCAGAAACCGGGTCGGTCCAGCCGCCCTTGACGGCCCTCATCGACATGGTCTTCATGCTCCTCATCTACTTTCTCCTCACCATGGGGTTCATGACGGATGAAGGCATCGGCATCAAACTGCCCGAGGCCAAAGAGGCTGTACAGACCCTGCCGCGGGACCTGGTGGTGGCCGTCACCGAAGACGGGGCATACCTCTGGGAAGGAAACAAGATCACCCTCTCCGAGCTGGAGGAAGCCCTGAAGGCCACCCCGGACCTGACCCCTGAAACGCGCCTGGTCATCCGCGCCGACCGGGGCGCCAAAGTCAACAGCGTGGTCCGGGTCATGGACCTGGCCAAGGCCGTGGGGGCCGCGAGCTTCTGCCTGGCCACGGAGACCGAGCCATGAAAAAACACACCCAGACCACATGCACACTGGCCCTCTCCCTTCTTCTCCACGCAGCCATCCTGTGCATCCGGGGACCGGAAAGCCTTGAGGCTGAAAAACTCCACGTAACCGGGGAGTTCGAGCTTCTCTCCCTTCAGAAAGAGACAAAATCCGGGCCCAAGGCCCCAAAACCCCACACGGCTCCGCCCCCAGAAGAGCGCCCCGTCAAAAGACGCCGCATGGTCAAAGCATCCCCTGAAACACCCGTGATGCGCCCGCCGGACCAAGCGCCCCGGGTGGCCCAAAGCACACCGGTTCCAAAGCCTCCCCAGCACACCTGTGTGACCGAGGCATCGCCCACGCCCCCTGCCGCCGAAGCGAATGCAGAATATGCCGACGCACCACCATCAAGCCCTGCGGTGGATATGTCCGGGCCCTCCCGTGCGGAGCTCCTTAACCTCTATGCCGCGCAGGTGCGCCATCGCATTGAGTCTCAAAAAACCTACCCGCAACGGGCCAGAAGGCAGAGCATGGAAGGGGCTGTACGGCTGCGGTTTGTCCTCTCCCCCACAGGGGACGTCCAGAAGATCACCATCATCCGAGGCAGCCGGTTTGCCATGCTGAACACGGCGGCCAAAAAGGCGGTGCTCTCCGCCGCGCCGTTCCCGGTGATCCCCGGCGCCATGCAAAAAGAACCCATCAGCCTGGAGGTGACCCTGTGTTTTGAACTGACATAAAAAAAAGGAGACAGTCCGGCTCCGGCAAGAGATGAGGACTGCCTCCTTCTATTTAATCAGACACTCTCCCCCGAAGGGAGGGCCCGGATTATTCCTACCATCCGTTTCCTCCCTTCGTCAATCCATGATGACCCAACTTATCGCACCAAGCGATGCGGGAGAACTGCGCCCGCACCACCGATAACGGGGCCTGGGGCCCGGGCTTTTTTTCTCGGGCATGCCGAGGCCTTACAAACGGCAACGATAAACGGAAGAGAGGACACACCATGAACACTCTGGAAGACGATGTCAGACGATGCGTGGATTTTCACGGCCACCTCTGCCCGGGCCTGGCCCTGGGCATTGTGGCGGCCCGTGCAGGCCTTGAGGAACTGGGCGTGGACCGGTCCCATGACGAAGAGGTGGTCTCCTGCCTGGAGACCGACGCCTGCTGCGCCGATGCCGTGCAGGTGATCTCGGGCAGCACCTTCGGCAAAGGCAATTTTATCTATAATGACGTGGGCAAGGTGGCCATGACCTTCATCAGCCGGGACAGGAAGGCCTCGGTGCGGCTCTGTCTCAAACCCGGAGCCATCAGGCTCTCCGACGCGCACCGGGCCCTCATGGACAAGGTGATGGGCCAGGGCAATCCCACGGAGGCCCAGCACAAGGAGTTCTGGCGACTCCACAACCAGCGCGCCGAGGAGATTCTCCGCACGCCCTGGAGCGACATTTTTTCCATGACCACCGTTGCACCGGCCATCCCTCCCAAGGCCGTCATCGAACCGTCCGCCCTCTGCCACCGGTGCGGCGAACCGGTCATGGCCTCCAAGCTCAAAGAGATCGACGGCAACGCCCTCTGCCTCACCTGCCGCAGCGCCTGACCTCCGGGCAATGCGGCAACCCTTTTCACTCACCCAACACGGAGGCTTTGTAATCCCTTGAAACACGCAACACAGATTGGTTTGACACGCTTGTGCCTGGCCCTTTTGGTGGTCCCGTGCATGGCATGGTCCGACGGCCTGAACGATTCCGCCCCCCTGGCCCTGGAGGACGTGACGGTCCAGGCCCCCCGGCCCGCCACCGCCAAGCCCGAGATCGTCACCCGAGAAGAGATGGAGCAACCCAGCGTATCCGATACCATCCTGGAGGACCTCATCCGGATCCCCGGAGTCCAGCTGCGGCGCACAGCCGTTTCGGGCAACGAAAACGGACAACTCCGCATGCGCGGTTTTGACGAGACCCGGCTCCGCATCCTGAAAAACGGCGTCCCCATCCATCGCGACGGCTCCTACGGCAACGGCCCGGTGGACTGGAGCACCCTCAACCCCAACAGCGTGGAGAGCGTGCGGGTCTACAAAGGCGCCGTACCCGCCAAGTATGGCAACACCCTGGGGGGCGTGGTGGATATCCACCCGATCCCCGGACAGGCTGGAGACCGAAATCCGCGGGCCTTCATCGCAGCCATGCCACCCATGAAGAGGTCCTCACCCACATGGGGCGCAACAGCTACGGAAGCTGGTTCGTCTCAGGGGGCCACTACGAAACCGACGGGTTCCTGAGAAACAACACCGTGGACCGCAACCACGGGGAGCTGGACCTCTCGGTCAACCTGCCCATGGGCCTCAGCGCGGGGGCCGGTGTCTGCTGGAGCAAATACGAAACCGGGATGCCCGTTTACAACCGACCGAACAGCCCCACCTACGACGGGGGAGAACCCGACGCTGACGAGCGGGAGCTGGGCGGCCCCTCCATCTCCAGCAGGCTCATCAACGGCGCCCAGACCTGGGGAGACGGCAGCTTTGCCGAGGATGAAAACACCCGCGTCACCGCCTGGGTCGAAAAAGAGATCCAACGCGGGCACCTTCGCCTGGACTACCTCACCTGGAGTCAGGACCGGGAAGAGACCTACGTGGACGCCGCAGACCCCTCCAAAGTAATCTACAAGCGGGAGACCGAAGCCGAGCCGGGCAACTGGTCCCTCCAGGCCGAAGGGGAGCTTACCTTCGGCAACCACACCATCGAGACCGGAGGCGAAACCCGGAGGCTTGGCTGGGGAGACCAGACGGTCACCGAGATCGACACCAGCTATTTCAACGGCTCCATCCACTCCCCCTATTTCGCCTTCATCAAAGAGGGTTTCAAGGGCCAGGAAGAGGTCATCGACACCCATGCCCTCTACCTCCAGGACACCTGGCGCGTATCCCCACGCTGGACCCTTGAGGCGGGCCTGCGCCAGGAGTGGTTCAAGGCCGATGCCATCGTCCCTGAAGCCTTCGGATTTCCCGCCGCAGCCACCCCAACGGACCTGTCAGAATCCAACCTGGCCCCCCGGGCCGCCCTCTCCTTCCGGCCCTGGAAGGGCGGCGAGCTCTCCTGCCGCCTGGGCATCGCCCATCGCTACCCCACCTCGCCGGAGTACTTCTGGTGGTACCTCAACCGCAGCACCGGCTTTTTCAACACCGAGCTTGCCGTGGAAGAGGCCCGGCAGGCGGAACTGGGCTTCACCCAGGAGATCGCTCACGCCTTCACTGCCGAGATCCGGGGCTACCACTACGACATCGACGACTACATCGCCTCCACCATGGTCCCGGGCACGGGCACTGTCATCTACAACATCGACGAGGTCACCATCCAGGGCGCAGAGCTCGCCCTGTCCGCCCCCCTGCCCTTTAACCTCTTTGCCTGGGGCAACCTCACCTGGCAGGAAGGCGACACAAAAGGCGATCCCTGGGACAGGGAAAACAGCCTGGAAGGCCAGATCCCGGATTTTCCGGAAATCATGGCCAACGCAGGTCTCGACTACCGCCTTGACGACCGCTTCACCGCAGGGATCTCCGTCCGGCACGTGGGCGAGCGGGACCACCTCAAAGGAGCCACCCTGGAAACCCTGGACGCCTACACCGTGGTGGGGCTCAATGCCTCCCTCAGGCTCTTCCAGAACAAAATAACCACCCTGCGCCTCCTGGCCTCGGCAGACAACCTCTTTGACGAAGAATACGAAGAAGAGGCCGGCTACCCCATGCCCGACGCCACCTACACCGTGGGCCTGAGCGCGGTGTTTTAAAGCTATCCGCCGGAGCTGCCTCCGGCGGCGAGGTGAGCCACCTCGAAGCACATCGCCTTGCGCTTTGTTCCTCGTTCGGCCAAAGCGCAAGGGCCTTCGGCTCGGGCTTCGCCCGACAGAAAAACCAACACCCATAAATTCCTACTATCCTTCAGCCCATTGAGGCTGGGCGACAGGAGGGATGCTACTGGAAAGTTTTTGCGGAGCTTTTTTCAAAAAGCGACCCGCCGGAGACCATGTTGAGATGAATCGTTATTTGTAATCAACGCATGCCTAAAGGAGAGAAAACATGAAAAAATGGTGTATCGCAATGCTTGTCTGGTGTGTTGCAACGGGCCTGAGCGCCCTGTCGGCCCATGCCATGGGGGGGCACCAGCCTACCCTGGGGCAGCAGGCCCTGATGCTGGCCATGACCACCCTGTCCGCCTCCCCGGCCGACGAGGGGCTGGCTCTGGTGACCAACGCGGGATACGTGGACCACCAGGGCGAGCCCACGGGAGAGATTCTGGACACGGTGACCCGCCTGAGCGCCATGGGCCGGGGCAAGGGAAACCTCTTGAGCGTCCACGCCCGGCGCGATGCCCCGCTGTTCATGGTCTTCGTGCATCAAAAAGGGCCGGAGGAGCTCGCTGCGGTCTCCATCACCGCCACCGGGGACCAGCTGGAAGCCTCGGAGGTGTTTAACCTGTGGGTGGGCGTGGGGACCTCCTTTGAGCCCTTCACCAGGATCCTGGGCTCCCGGGCCTTTGCCGTGGCCACTCTGGCCAACGCCTTTTACGACGGCATCCCCGAGTCCCTGGTACAGGCCGCCCTCTTCCACGATCACTTCTGCTGCGGCGTGGCCTCCGGCTACTTCACCGCAGGCTTCATCCTGGACCAGCGCCCCTTGCGGGACGGCGAGTCCTACACCTACATGGGCATTCCCACCTGGTGCCAGGACGACTACATCACCCATGCCCTCAACCTCACCCCGGGCAAAAGGCGCTACCTCTCCATGGCCTACCCGAGCAGGCGCCCATGGCAGACCGCAGAAGGCTCCTGGGAAAACATCGGCGGCGTCATCATCCGCTTCAACAAAGCCACCCAGAAAGGCGATGCCACGGTCCTGCGCTATCAATGGCAGACCGACGCCTTTGTGGAAAGCCTCGGGCTCTCACCGGACGAGCTCGACTGGCACAAAGATCTCTGGCTCCACGCCTGCTACAACCGCTACGTCTTCCAGAATCCCCACGCCCCCGAAGATTTCCTCTCGGTGCACAAAACCGTGGAACTTACCTCCCAGGCGGATTTCGACCGTCTCACCCGCCTGGGGGCCAACCCCCTGGCCGTCATCCTCGGCAAAGACACCGAGTGGTAAGGAGGCCCCATGATCTTAAAACCGTTCATGCGGGAAGGCATCATGCCCCTTCCCGTGAGTTTCATCTCCACCGTAAGCGCAGACGGGGTGCGGAACATCGCCCCCTACTCCTGCATCATGCCGGTCTTGAGGCCCCTGGACCTCATCTGCTTTGCCTCGGCCGAAAACCGCGACACCCTGAAAAACATCCGGGACACCGGAGAGTTCGTCATCAATCTGCCCGGGGCCGACCTCGAAGACAAGGTGATCCCCACAGCGCGGATGAGCGCCCCTGAAATCGATGAATTCGACGTTGCGAATCTTTCGGAAAAGCCCTCCCAAACCATTAAAGCTCCTGGCATCAAGGGATGCTACGCCTGGATGGAGTGCCGCCTGGAAAAGGAGTTCAAGGAGGAAAGATACAGCCTTGTCATGGGAAAGGTGCTGCATCTGGAGGTGGCCGACGGGGTCCTGGACGACACCCTTCACCTGGACCCCATGGCCGCAGCGCCCCTGATGATGACGGGCAGCAAACAAGGGATGCACTTCTGCACCATCCGGGAAACAAAGGGCTTCGAGCCCTTTTCCGCCATGTTCCCGTCGGGCGTGGACCCGATCAGCACAGCAGGGTAGAGGCAATAAAACAGACTCGGTTTCATCGCAACCAGCTTTCAAGGTGGCACACCTTGCCACCGGAGGCAGCTTTTTTTGAGCTGACGACTTATAACTGACCATTGACAAAAAAGGAGACACCATGGCCCAGGTTCTGAGCATGAACGAATACGATGAAATGGACCGTCCCAGGATCCAGACCCTCCCTGGTTTTTACGGCGAGTCCCTCATCGAGGGAGTCGTCATCAAATCGTTGGATGTCTTTTCCGATGAGAGAGGATACCTCATGGAGATCATGCGTTTTAACGATGAGTCCATGAACGCCGGGGAAATCAAACAGGCCATCGCCTCGTATTCCCACCCCGGCATGGTCAAGGGCTGGCACCTCCACTCCGTGCAGGAGGACCACCTGGTCTGCGTCACCGGCATGATCAAGCTCGTGCTGTACGACTACCGGGAAGCCTCCCCCACGTACGGAGTGCTCAACGAAATCTTCATGGGAGAGCGCAACCCCCGGGCCGTCTTTATCCCCCCGGGAATCTTCCACGGCACCAAGAACATCGGCAGCGGCATCTCCCTTGTCATCGGCATGCCCTCGGTCTACTACGACCCGGACAACGTGGATGAACGCCGGTTAAGCCCCACGGACAACGACATCATCCCCTACGACTGGGAATGCCGCCTGGAGTAACGGCGTAAAGACTCGGGCATGGTGCCCTGGGTGCACCATGCCCGGAAGTAAAAAATCGGAAGAACTGTTCAGTTGCATTCTATGGTTAAAGTGAATGGATAAAGCAGGCCTCCGGCGGCCAGGTGGGGGCACCTGGAAACCCTATGGCGAATGCATGAAGGCAGCCATTATGCAACGTTATCGGGGCATTCGCGGGATGTGTGACATCTGGCAACCGTCTTTGCAGGAGAGGCCCATTTCACTCCTTCTAAAAACACGATGAAGAACTTTGGGATTCGCTTGACTTTAACCGGAATAACTCCAACGGATCGCTTTAAAAAAAACTCCGCAAAAACGTTCCGGCTGAATGTCCGTTATGTGGAAACTTTCGGCCGGTCCACATCGTTGAAGACCTGTTCGTTAAATGTTTAAAACGTATCGGTCTTGCAGGGCCGCCGGAGGCTGTTTGTTGGAGCTGAACAGATACAATCACAGCCATAAGGAGCTCATCATGCACACACCCCGGGGATTCTTCGTGCTTTACCAGCCCCCTTACCGAACCCCTTGCGTTTTCGATCTCAACGCCCGCGGCATGTTCCCCCAGCGCCCCCCGGTGACCCGGGCCTGGGGTATGCGCGCCGTTGTCGCCGAGGACCTTCGGGTCGTCCTCCAGGTCCTACACCTTACCGAAAAGCAGGCCGTGGACCCCGCCACCGGCCGAACATACCCCTGGAGCGTCACCGAGATCCTCATGGACCTGCCGGGCGACCTCGCCCTGCCGCCGGAAGCCCTTGAAGAGAAAATCCCGGACAACGCCCTCCGCCAGGGCATTACCGATGAGTTCACCACCTGGCGTACCGGGTACGTCCCCGCAGGAGACAACGGGTCCCCGGACATGGAGGCGCTTTCCCGCAAACTCACAGCAGGCCTTGCCGAAAGCAAGGGTCACCTGCGCAGCGAGCTGGCGCGCCGCAATGCCCCCTGGATTTATGCGGCGCTGCCCCGCCTTGTCCAGGACTTCAAACGCGGCCTCTACCTCCGCGTGGCCGACACCCTCTACCCCGATTACCGCAACCGGGGCGGCGAGGACACCGAAGAGGCTTTCCTCAAAAAGGCCATGCTCTTTCAACGGATTTACGACACCAACGGCACCCCGGGGACCAAGCCCGACGGGACGTCCTGGAAAGATGACGACGAAGCCTGGGAGTGCTGGATCGGCTGCGCCGGAGACGAAGAGGAGGCCAAGCGTGTCTGCCAAACCCTGGAGGCGATCCTGCGCCCCGAAGTCTGACATAGTTAGCCCGGGCAGTTCTCGAGCGGGTGCCCCATAGCCAAGATAACATCATACGTGTTCACGATTAGCCGTTTTCCCATAAACGATCGGGGAGAGGCGCCCCCCCCCTTTTTGACCGGGAGTGTCCACAGGAAAAAGCCCTTCGAAAATCCGTTTGCAAAACAGGGGGGCCTGGTTTATTGCTTAACCAGCCCGGGACGGTCCGTTGCGACCTTTGCAGACACCCGGGGAGCCTTGATAACACCATACAGGGCTCCCCACCACACGGCACACACGGAGGGTTGCCCCCATGGAAGACAACGCAAAAAAACCAGCGCGCAGACAACCCAGATCGGATTTCACCGATGCCGTCGTCTCCAACAAACGGGGTCTGCCCCACCTGTCGGAAAAGCTGGCCGACATGCTCAAATCCAGCGAAGATGCTAAGAAACGAAAAATCTCCTACAGCATCTCCTCCCTGTCCCAGACCCTCATCAAGACCCTCTCCGATGAGGCCGGGGCCACCCAGGGACACCTCGTGGACCTGGCCCCCTTTCTCTTCGGCGCCGTCCTTGAAGATGCCATGGAGCGGCGCAAAGAGGCCCTGGACACCCTGACCCTCCTCACCGGTCAGATCAAAAGCAGCCTCAAGGCCTTTTCCGCCCAGGCCCCCCACCTGGCCCCCTATGCTGAGCACATCGCCGCCATGGTCACCGAGCTCTGCGCCATGGAGCAGGACGCCGTGGCCTCAAAGAACCATCAGGGCGTCTCACAGGAGAACCACCCTCTCCTGTCCGCTGTTACCCCCGGCGACACAAAGCCCCCCTACTACAAAGAGATCGAGGCCCTGCTCTCCAGAGAGAGCCGCCTGGAAGCCCTGTTTCAAGCCGCCACCCGGGATGCCGATTAGCCCCGTTCCACACCACCTCCCGCCCGTCCCACACCTTCATCCGGCCACACCGGCCAAGCCTCATCACCGCATATTGGTGCGACCAAGCACACTAAAAGCCACATACAAGTGCGAAAATAACCTTGACAAGTCATGACACCCCACCTTAATACTATCATAATTGAATTGCAGATATTGGTTTTGACCCGAGAGCGCAGACCACAGTAAGCCGAAGCCCGGACAAGCAGCCACTTTTCGCACTTATCAGCCTCATTAAGCCTTTACCGGTGCGACAGGTTCAAGAAAATACCGTTTACAGGGCACTCCCCACGCCCCAGACAAACAGGAGCCCATCACTTTTTTTAACAGCCACCGCATCACAAGGAGACCCCATGAAACGTCTTACCCGTTCCCTTCTTATTACCGGCCTTGCCCTTTTGTGCGCTTCAGGAACGGCCCTTGCCTGCACCAGCTTTGCCGTCTACGCCCCCCAACCCATCTACGGCATGAACTTCGACTATGCCCGATTCCCCATGAAACTTCGCATCGTCACAAAGGGAGACCTGCGCACCTTCCACCTCGCCTTTGAAAAGCAGCTCGGCAACCAGCGCTTTTTCGCCAACACCGGCGGCATGAACAGCAAAGGCCTCTTCTACGCCTGCCAGGAGTTGCATCCCTTCGATCTCAATCCACCCGAACCCGGAGAGGGCAACCTGCCCTTGTACCTCCTCAACACCATGCCGGAACGTGTCCACACCGTCAAAGAGATCGAAAAAGCGTGCGATGGTACCCACCTGATCCAGCTCAAGGGGGTCACCATCCATACCCTTTTTGCGGATATGACAGGCAGGGCCATGGTGGTCGAAACAGGAAAAAAACAAAACATCCTCAGCCACATGACCGGCAACTATATCGCCATGGCCAACTTCCCCAACCACACCCTCAAGGGGATAACGTACACTGAGGCCAAGGGGCTCGGAGACTGGCGCTATAAAATCACCTGCCGATACCTCGAAACGTCCCAAACGGACTTTTCTGTCAACAACGGGCTCACCCTTCTTGAAAAGGCCCAGGACAGGGACCCGATGCACTCCACCGCCTGCTCCATGGTCTTTGCCCCGGCTACCAGCAATGTCTACATCGCCTTTCACGCGGACTTTTCCAAAATCTGGAAGGTCTCCCTCATGGAGGGCACCATCGAGACCTTTCGCGGATTTAAAACCAAAACCAGGCGTCCCTTGGATGAAGACGGCCTTCTGATCTCAGATTTGATAAGCCAAGCCATCTAACCCGGATTCCCTGAAGGGCCAGAAAAACGACCAGAAAACGACGAATGACATTTTGCATTCCCCAAGCACCTGAGTTTTTCAGATAACAGCCTGCAATCGTACATTATTCATCTGTTTTTTATCGTTTTACCATGAAATATCCGGGCTAAAAGGCGGCAGAGAAGAACCATGCCGTCATCATTGGCAACCACACCCTTTAACCCTGCCTCCGGAGGCCAGCCGGAGGTACGCTGACATGTCGCAGTGAGAGCGTCATGAAACGATTTTTCCGGTCTGTCATGCAAGGAGGTCAAGTGAATACAATTAAACACGGATTAAAGCAGGTAATGATGTCGTTGATCAGCTTTTTATCGTATGGAAAATGGCAGTTTAAAGAAGCGTACAATACGATTTACCAGGGGCAGAATAAAAGCAGCCAATTTATGAGCATTGTAAAAGACGCCTTTGGTGATGAGTTCCCGGAAGATACCGATAATTTCAGTTATGTCACGCTGACCGACTTGAACAATATGGCTGACTTTTCCAAGCTTGAAGAGGGCGATTGCTTTGCCGATCTGGCCTGTGGCCGTGGCGGTCCGGGCATGTGGGTCGCACGTAAAACGAAGGCAAGTCTGACAGGTATCGATATATCCGAAGAGGCGATTACGTCTGCAACACGACGGATCCAAGAATTCGGTTTGGACGGCAGAGCCGAATTTAAAACCGGTACCTTTGAGGACACCGGTTTGGAAACAGAGAGTTGCGACGCTGCGATCTCAGTGGATGCATTGTGGCTTACGCCGGATAGAAACAAAGCATTCGTCGAAATTGCACGTATCCTGAAACCAGGTGGACGCCTTGTTTTTACGTCTTGGGACGGAAATATCCCTTTTACGCCAAGCGACCACAAAGGTGAGCTTGCTGATTCAGGATTTGAGGTTGAGGTTTATAAAGAGACCGAAGGTTGGAAGGAAAGACAACTGGCTGTCTGTGACGGCATTTTGAAATCAAAGGACCAGCTGATAAGGGAGATGGGAAAACGCTGCGCCATGCCCATCATCAAAGAAGCAACATCGACTCCGCCCGTCATGGAAAAAAGCACCCGGATTTTCGTGGTGGCGCGAAAAAAATAGCCCATGCCGGCCCCCCTCCGACACAACGCAAAAAGCCTCCGGCGGCCCTGCCGGGGGCCAAACTCTTGAAAAGTTTGACAAACAGGCTTTGATTACCGGAAAGTTTTTGCGGAGCTTTTTTCAAAAAGCGACCCGCCGGAGGCAACTGCATTTTTAAATGCATTGGCCCTTTCGCCCTTCACCTTTAGCCTTTAGCCTTTCAATACCACCGCCCCCACGCCCCTCACCACAAGCTCCCTGAAAATCCACTTCTTTTCAAGGCCGATGGTAATGACGCCATCCTCGGGTTCCATACCCTCGGGGTGCCAGACGGTGATCCCGGAGACGCGGGTGGTGGTGTACGACTCAGTATGCAATGGGGTTCCCCGACGGACCGCCGGGGTGCGGGTGGAGACCTGCCGCATGGCGCATCAGCCCCCCGAAGCGTGGTGGGTTTCCATCCAGACCGTGACCTCACGGCCCTTTTTGACAATGTAGTCCTGTGCGTCCGAGGTGATCTCAAACATAAAAAGTCTCTCCTGCATCAAGGGGTGTAATCCTCAAGGACAAATCCTGCGAGAGCTGATTATAGGCACACACGCAAAAAAAGAAAACGCCTTCCCCTTTTTCAAGGCAAAACGCCTCCCTTCAAAGAAAAAAAGAACGCTTCACCCTCCCACAAAACAGATTTAAATCCAGACAGTTACGCAAAACCCCCAAACACCGTTGCGGCAACAACCCTCTTTCCCCTTTCCATTGCCCGAAACCGTCTGTATATACCAGCCCATCTTCCGTTGCTCCCCCCTTGAAAAGGGCCGGGTAACGGCCCTGTTCAGAGCCCCCTTCGTTGCCCCTGAGTATGGAATGGAACCACCGAGCCATGACTGACCGAGCCTGGATAATCACCGGAAAAGACGTTGCCAGAAATGTGTGTCTCCTCACCCTGGGAAGCTGCCTTTCGGCCCTCTCCATCAACGGGATCCTCATCCCCAACCACTTCCCCTCAGGCGGCATCACGGGCCTGGGCCTGCTTCTGCACTACCAGTTCCCCGAGATCCCCTTTATCCTCTTCTACCTGATGTTCAACGTCCCCCTGTTTGCCGTAGCCTGGAAATACGTGGGACGGCGGTTTTTCCTCTACAGCCTCCTGGGGCTTACCATCTTCTCCCTGTGCGTTCACTTCATCCAGGTCCCCATCCCCCTCCACGACAAGATGCTCGACGCCCTCATGGCGGGAATCCTCTCGGGTACGGGCCTGGGCATTATCCTGAAGTCCTACGGTTCTTCGGGGGGCACGGATATCCTGTCGGTGCTCCTGCTGAAACGGTTCTCCATCCGCCTCGGCAACACCACCCTTGCCCTGAACATCCTGGTGGTGATCCTCTCCTATGTCCTCTCCACCCTGGACATCATCGTCTACACCATCGTCTTTCTCTACGTGAACGCCAAGGTCCTCAACGTTGTCTTCATGGGGACGAGCCACCGGAAAATCGTGCTGATTATCTCGGAAAAATGGGAGGGACTCTCGGCACGGATGCTCAAAGAGTTCAGGCGGGGCCTTACTATCATCCACGGGGAAGGGGCCTATTCACACCGGGACGAAAAAATTCTCTATGCGGTGATTACCCTGCGGGACCTGGGCCGGGTCAAGGACATCATCCGGGAAGTGGACCCCAAGGCCTTTGTGGTGGTCACCGAAACCCTGGACGTCATGAACCCCCGCGTGGGCAACCAGCCTCATTGGTAATGGGGAGCCTCCGGCGGCGAGGTGAGCCACCTCGAAAGCTGATGGTTTGTGCGGGCTGGATCCCAAGCTTCGAAGTAGCAGAATACGTTATCGCTACGTGTCCATTGTCTATTATGGTTTTCATTTTGGGTGTTTGTTTTCCCATGAAACATCCGGGTTAAAACAAAGTCACCCGGGTGGGCTCCTTCACAGAGGCCCGGATCTGTTCGGCCTTTTTGCGCTCTTCCCACAAGAGCTGGGCCGACTTCATGGAACGGCTCTTCTTGAGAAAGGCGTCCCCGGTGCGGGTATGGAAGATAAGGTTCCTGACGTAGACGCCCCCCAGGTCCCGATTGACCACCGGGATGCCTTCGTTTGCCAGAAAGGTGAGGACAAACTCCGAGAGCTTTTTGCCCACGGCCTGGGCTTCAATGAGGCCGGGGATGACGCTGGCCCCGCCAAAAACCTTGGCCCGGAGGTTGGTGCGCTGCCCACCCCGGGTCATGACCGCGTTGATGAGAAGCTCCATGGCGTTGATCCCGTAGCGTGCCGACAGGTTGAACCGCGTCAGGTCGGCCCGTCCGGGCAACAGGATGTGGTTCATCCCCCCCACCCGGGACGCGGGGTCGAAGAGGCACACCGAAACGCAGGACCCCAGCAGGGTGGAGATCACGGCTGGCTCGCAGCTGGCATAATACTCCCCGATGGAGAGGGTCACTCGCTTCACAGCCCCCGTGCCGCATGGCATGACGGCCTTTTCACGCATGATGGGTCTCGGCGCAGCATGCCAGGACCACCCCGGAAATCTGCTCCAGGGGAACGACCCGGTCCACGCCCCCCAGCTTGATGGCCTCGTTGGGCATGCCGAAGACCACGCAGGAGGCCTTGTCCTGGGCGATGGTCACGGCGCCTGCCTGCTTCATCTCCAACAGGCCCTTGGCCCCGTCATCCCCCATGCCGGTCATCAGGACCCCCACGGCGTTCTTCCCAGCATACCGTGCCGCCGAGCGAAAGAGCACGTCCACCGACGGCCGGTGGCGGGACACCAGGGGCCCTTCTTTCAGCTCCACGTGGTATCGGGCTCCGCTTCGCTTCAACAAAAGATGCATGTTGCCCGGAGCGATGAGAACCCGCCCCCGCATCACGGGGTCCTTGTTCTCGGCCTCCTTCACCGACACCCGGCACAGGGTGTCCAGGCGCTTGGAAAAGGCCTTGGTGAAGTGCTCGGGCATGTGCTGGACGATGACCATGCCCGGTGCATCGGCGGGCAGCTGCTCTAAAAACACCCGCAGCGCCTCGGTGCCCCCTGTGGAGGCCCCGATGGCCACCACCTTTTCCGTGGTCTCCAGCATGGCCCGGGTGGACTTGCACAGGACGGCGTCCGCGCTGAGCTTCGGCTCCACCGACCGCAGAGTCGGGGCCTTTTTCACATGGGCAAGGGCCGCGGACTTCACCACGTCACAGATCTGGATGCGCGCCTCCGAAAGAAAGGCCTTGGTGCCCAGGGTGGGTTTTCGGATGATCTCAACAGCCCCGAGTTCCATGGCTTTCAGGGCCGTGGCCGACTGCTCCGCCGCCAGGCTGGAGCACAGCACCACGGGGATGGGGTGCTGAGCCATCAGTTTTTCCAGAAAGGTGAGGCCGTCCATTTTCGGCATCTCCACATCCAGGGTAATGACGTCGGGCACCGCCGCCCTCATCTTTCGGGCGGCGTCATAGGGATCCGAGGCCGTGGCCATCACCTCGATATCCTCATCGGTTTCGAGGATTTCGCACAGGGTTTGACGCACCAGGGCGGAGTCATCAACAACCAGAACCCGTACCTTCTTTTTCATGCGTTCTCACTTTTTTATAAACTGTGGGCGCCACCGGGACCAGGGGCAGCATCTTGCAATCCAGAAACTCCGAATGCCCCATGAACAGGTGCCCCCCCGGGGCAAGCCGGTCACAGAGCCTCAGCATCAGCTGCTGTGTGGTCTCCGTGTCAAAGTAAATGGTGACGTTGCGACAGAAGATGATATCCATGGCCCGGTCAAGGCGGTACTCCGAGTCCATGAGGTTGAGCTGCCGGAACATCACTTTTTTCCTCAACCCGGGCACGATCCGCACCTGGTGACGCCGGGGGTCCTTGCTTTTCAACAGGTACTTTTTCCTCAGGGCCAGGGGCACGGGGGCGATCTCCGAGGCGTCGTAAACGCCCCTGCGAGCCACCTCCAGCACGCGGGTGGAGATGTCCGTGGCCAGGATGGAGAAGTCAAACCCCGGGTTGCTCCGGGCAAACTCGCTCAGTACCATGGCCAGGGTATAGGGCTCATCCCCCCGGGAGCAGGCGCAGCTCCAGACCTTCAGCTTATGCCCCGCCCCCACCCGGCGCGAGCCCATGATGCCGGGCAGGACCTCATCCACCAGACAGGTGAAGTGATTCGCCTCCCTGAAGAAATCGGTTTTGTTCGTCGTCACCTCATCGATGAAGTGCGAGAGCTCCTTTTCCATGCCCTCGGGGCTGAACAGGTAGTCGCAGTACTGGGCGTAGGACCCCATATCCAGGCGGCTCAAACGCTTGCAGAGGCGCGCCTCGATCATCCCTTTTTTCACATCCGGCACCTTGATGCCGAACCGCCCGTGGATAAAGCGTGCAAGAACCCTGAAATCCCGCGTGGAAAGATGGGGATGAAACGAGGCCCTGCGACGTTTAGAGGCCATGGGCGGCTCCTCTCCCCGGTCGGTCCCCGGGAGATGGTCTCTGGTGAGGTTCATGGGCGTCAGGTCCTTTAGGCTTCGGCCGCAAGGCCGGTCTCCTGAACCCCGGAGAGTTCGTCGGCGGAAAAGACCCTGTCAATGTCGAGGATGATGATAAACTCCTCATTTTTCTTGCCCATGCCCTTGATAAACTCTGTCTTCAGGCGCGTGCCGATTCGCGGGGCCGGCTCGATCTGATCCGGCTCCAGGTCCAGGACCTCCCGCACCGAATCGGCCAGGGCGCCGATGAGGGCCCGCTCCCCGTCGATGTCGGTTTCCATGATGACAATGCAGGTGTTGACGCCCTTTTCCGTTGCCGGCATGCCGAACTTGAGCCGCAGGTCCACAACGGGCACCACACCGCCCCGCAGGTTGATGACGCCCCGCATAAAGTCCGGCATCCTGGGCACGGTGGTGATCTCCGTGTAGTCCAGCACCTCCCGGACCTGCATGATGTCCAGGGCATACACCTCCCCGTGGAGCATGAACGCCAGGAAGCGGCCTGTCTCTGTGATCCCTTCGATGGTCATAATCTTCATATCTCTCGTCAACCCGTTTCATGGTGCGGGCCTGCCCCCTGGGCTTTCGGGGAGCAGGGCCTTTCCGGTGCGTCGCGCCCGGCGCGGTACCCGGAAAGGCGACCCGCATCGTCAAACGGTGGTGTTGATCCATGCCCGAGTTAGTACTTCTCGAACTCGTCGTCCAGGGCGTCCCCGTCGGAGCCGCTCCCAGGGTCCGAGAGTTCACCCCGGGTCGACGGCCCAGCCCTTTGTCCGCCGGTGCTGCAGCCACTTTCTCGGCCGCCTTGGAGGGTATCTTGATGCCCGCAGGCTTGTTGGGTCTTTTGGCTTTCCCGGATTCCCCCACCTGCTTCACCGTAAAGAAGTCGATGGCCTCCTGGAGCTGCTCGGCCTGGGCAGACAGCTCTTCGGCGGTGGCCGACATCTCTTCGGACGCCGAGGCGTTCTCCTGAATTACCTGGTCGAGCTGCAGGATGGCCTGGTTGATCTGCTCGGCCCCGGTGTTCTGCTCGTTGGAGGCGGCGCTGATCTCCTGAACCAGCTCGGCGGTTTTGCGGATATCCGGGACAATGCGATCCAGCATCTCCCCGGCCCGCTCAGCCACCTCCACGCTGGAGGAAGAGAGTTCCCCGATCTCGGCCGCTGCAGACTGGCTCCTCTCGGCAAGCTTTCGCACGGCATCGGCCACCACGGCAAACCCCTTGCCGTGCTCACCGGCCCGGGCTGCTTCGATGGCCGCGTTTAAGGCCAGCATGTTGGTCTGGCGGGCGATCTCCTCAATGATGGAGATCTTCTCGGCGATCTCTTTCATGGCCGAGACCGTCTTGCCAACGGCCACCCCGCCTTTTTCCGCGTCCCCTGCGGCCTGGATGGCCAGGCGTTCGGTCTGCTGGGCGTTCTCGGCGTTCTGGCGGATGTTCGATGCCATCTGCTCCATGGAACTGGAGGCTTCTTCGGCGGCGGCTGCCTGCTCTGTGGCCCCCTGGGAGAGCTCCTCGGAAGCAGAGCTCAAGGCCACGCTGCCGGAGGCGACGTTGTCTGCCCCGGTCTTGACGTCGGTGACCGTGGAGCTCAGGTTGTCCACCATGTGGGTAAGGGCCCGGCCCAGGATGTCTTTGTCCGACTGGACAGCCACATCCACGGTCAGGTCCCCCTGGGAAATCCGCTCGGCCAGGTTGGCCGTGGCCTTGAGGTTTGAGACCATAAGGTTCAGGGCATCGGACAGGGCGCCCACCTCGTCTTTCTGATCCACGTCCGAAGTAACGTCCAGGTCCCCTTTGGCAACGGCCTTGGCAACGGCCACGCCTTTGAGCACCGGCGTCACGATGCCGCTTGCGACCACCAGGGCAATGACGGCCACGATGGCGGCCATGACAACCCCCATGATCAGGATGGAGAGCAGCAGTTTGTTGATGGGGGCCACCACCTCTGCTTTTTCCACCTCGGCCTCAATGGCCCAGACCATGCCGTCGATATCAACGGGGGCAAAGCTGCAGAGGACCCACTTGCCCCGATAATCTTTGCGCAGCATCCGGCCTTCCTCTCCGTTTAAAGCGCGCTTGACGGAAGGGGTATCCACACTGCCTTTAGACGGATTGGCAAAGGAGGCGGCAACGGAATAATTTTCGGGGTCAATGAGGGAATCCGAGCGCATCAAATGGTCGCTCCCCACCAGAAAGACCTCACCGGTCTCCCCCATGCCCGTGCGCTCGTTCATGATGGCGTTGATGGCGCTCACCGAGAGCTGAAGGGCCACGATGAGTTCCACGTCGCCGTTGTGGTTGATGACGGGCTGGGCGATAAAGGAGCAGGGTTCGTTGTTGCTGGGCTCGTAAGGCTCAAAATCGGCGATGTGAAGGGCCTTGTTTTTGATGACCCGACGCACGAGCTTGCCGAGGCCGGAGCCCGCGTATTTCCCGGAGACCATGTTGGAATCGTAGTCGGCCCGTCTCTGCACCGAATAGAACACGTTGCCCTCGGGGTGGATCAGGTAGAGGTCCTGGTACCCGAACTTCTTGAGGTACCCGGTGTAGTAGTCCTCAACCTGGCCGGTGAGCCTGGGGGCGATGGCCTCTTCCAGATCCTCCTTGGAGATCATGGCCCAGTTGAGCCCCTGGATATCAAGGGGCTTGTAGCTCACCATGGTCAGTTTTCCCGTGGAGTCGGTGTAGACCCCGGAACCGGTTTCGCCACCCAGGGCTTTGCCCATGTAGTCGGTGACCTGGCTGGTAAAGTCGTGGCCCATGCCGTAGAGGGTCTCGCCGCCGGCCATGATGGCACTTCGGGCCAGGGTTTTGCCCCCCTGGCGTCCCAAAAGATAGGTGGTTCCGCTTTTTCCCATGCCGTGACGGCTGTGCACGATGGCGTTCAGGGGCCCTTCCGAGAGCCTCAGGGCAACCACCGCCACCACCGAACCCGACTCATTTCGGACCGGTGCCCCCACAAAAGCAACCTGTCGGCCCTGGTCCGGGGTGTAGGCGGAAAAATCCTCCATGACCACGCCCTTGGTCTCCACCACGCGGGCCCAGAGTCGTGCCAGCCCCTCCCGGTTCTGGGGCCCGCTCACCAGGTTCGTGCCCAGGTCCGGGCCCTGGGCGCAGGTGAACATCACCTGCCCGTGATCGGCACTTAAGAGGAGCAGATCATCGTAACCCGACCGCTTGAGATACTCGGTAAGAAACCCGCCGTGGGTGCTCACCAGGGCTCGATACGCCTCGGTGTTCACGGGAAAAGGCTGGGCCGGGCCTGCCTTGGCAGCGTCGCGGTAAGCGGAGAGGGCCGTGTAAAACCCCTTAACATCCTCGCTCGCCGACAGGGCGGCCATCTCGTTTTCCAGGGTGTTGATGAAGGTCTCCATCTCCCCGGCCTTGAGGGCCTGCACCGCGTTGAGTTTTGCAAAGGCGTTTTGCTTCAGGACGTCCACGGACTCCACCAGGCCGCTGATATCGGCCTTGCGGCCGTCAAACAGCTTTGTCACCTGCCTTTCCCGAATGACGCGCACCGCCTCCAGCTTGTTAAAGGCCTCTTCGGTGAGGGCCTCGCTTGCCAGGTGTCCGGCCCACCACCCGCCGATGGCCATGGGAACAATGCCGATGAGTAAAAACAACCCGATCAGCTTGGGCTTCAGCCTGATGTTTTTTATTTTAAGCATCTGGAACTCCTTTATCTTAAGAAAATCCGATTCACAGCTTTGAATCCAACAACTTGTTGACATCCACGATCAAGGCCACCGAGCCGTTGCCGAGAATGGTGGCCCCGGAGATGTCCGGGGCGTTTTTAAACGCGCTCCCCATTTTTTTGATGACAGCCTGCTGGCTGCCCACCACGGAATCCACCACCACCCCGACCCGCTGGCCGCCGGCTTCCATGACCACCACCTGCTCCAGGTCGGGCTTGGCAGCATCCACGGCGTACTCTTCCCGGAGCCGGATATAGGGCACCAGCTCGCCGCGAATGCTTAAAAAGCGGGTTTCCCGGGTCGCCTCATCCGGGGGCAATTCCACGCACTCCTCCACAGCGGTGAGGGGAAAGATAAAAAAGCCCTCTCCCAGGGTCACCAGCAACCCTTCGATGATGGCAAGGGTCAGGGGGAGTTTCAGGGTAATGGTGGTGCCGACGCCGGGGGTGCTGTCCACATCGATGGTGCCCCGCAACTGCTCGATGCTCTTTTTCACCACGTCCATGCCCACCCCGCGGCCGGAGATGTCCGAGACCTGACTGGCCGTGGAAAACCCCGGGGCAAAAATGAGGTTGTTGATCTCCTTGTCCGTCAGGTCGGCGTCCGGCAGGATCAGCTCCTTTTCCAGGGCTTTTTGACGGATCGCCTCGGGATCGAGGCCCCGCCCGTCGTCGGAAATACGGATCAGCACGTTGCCACCGGAGTGCTCCGCCGCAAGGTGAATGGTGCCGAAGGGCTTTTTCCCCGCCCCTTCGCGCTCGTCGGGCAACTCGATGCCGTGGTCGATGCTGTTGCGAAGGATATGCACCAGGGGATCCTTGAGGTGCCCGATGACCGTCTTGTCCAGCTCGGTCTCCTCACCGGAGGTGGTGAGCTCGATCTTTTTGTCCAGCTCGGCCGAAAGATCCCGTACCAGGCGCCGGAACGTGGAAAATGTGGTCCCGATCTGCAGCATGCGCATGCCCATGGCGTTGTCCCGGAGGCTGCCGGTGAGCATCTCGATCTCTTCGGCAATGGAGACCAGGTCCACGTCGTTGGCGGCAATGGCTTTCTGGCTGAGGCGGGCCTGGGCGATAACAAGCTCTCCCACCAGGTCCACCAAGTCGTCGAGCTTGTCCGCCGACACCCGGATGCTGGTGGCAAGGGCCTCCTCCTTTCGCCTGGAGATCTGCTTCCTTGCCGCATCCTGCTCCATGAGGGCGGAACTCACCGCCGCCTGGCTGGTGACCTTCTCCGCCACCAGGATCTCCCCCAGCAGGTTCTGCCGTTTGAGGGCCTTGTCCAGGTCCTCTTCGGAGAGGTCCCCCCGCTTGAGGAGGATCTCGCCGATCCTGTCCTCGGCGTCGTCCTCATCAATGCGCCCGATGACAAGCTCGCACTCGTCCTCCACAAAGATGAAGACGTCCCGGATGGCATTTTCGGCCTGGTCCGTGGTGAGGACAATGTCCCAGAAGACGTAGCAGGACTCCGGGTCCATCTCCGATAAGGTGGGAATCTTGTCGGTGTGGGCCACCACACTGCACTCTCCGAGCTCCCGCAATTCGTCGATGAGGTGAACGGGGTTGGTGCCCCCGGCAAAGATCCCGGGATCCGGGCGAAACCGGATACGGTAGGAGGTCAGGACCCCGGAAGGAACCGGCCCTTCCTCATCCTCCGCTGGGGCCGCCTCCCCGGAACTCTCCGGCTCCGGGATCAGTTCCCTGAAAGCACGGATGATCTCCTCTTCCCGGAGAGCATCGCCCTCCTCCTCCGACTCCAGAAGGTCCCGGATGTGGTCCCCTGCCGAAAGGGTGAGGTTGATGAGTTCCTTGGTGACACACACCTTGCCCTCCCGCACCAGGTCGAAAACCGTCTCCACGTTGTGGGTAAAGGCGGCGATGGCATCAAACCCGAACATCGCCCCAGACCCCTTGATGGTGTGCATGGCCCGGAACACGCGCCCGATGAGCTCCATGTCTTCGGGGTACTCCTCAAGCTCCAGCAACGAGGCTTCGAGTTCTGCAAGCAGCTCATAGGCTTCCGTTTTATAGGCTTCTTCTTGTACATCCATGACGCAACTCCTGATGAGCCTTGGTTACCTCAGCACTTTTTTCACCACGCCAAGAAGCTGCTCGGGCTTGAAGGGCTTGATGATCCACCCCGTGGCCCCTGCCTTTTTCCCCTCTTTCTTTTTTTCGTCCTGGGATTCGGTGGTCAACAGGATGATGGGGATGAACTTGTACGGAGCCATGGCGCGGGCCTTGCGGATCAGCTCGATGCCGTCCATGCCGGGCATGTTGAGGTCGGTGATGATCATGTCGATCTTTGACGTCGACAGCTTGGCCACGCCCTCCCGGCCGTCGGCGGCCTCCACCACCTCGTAGCCCGCGTTTTTCAGGGTAAAGCCAACCATCTGGCGAACACTTGCCGAATCGTCCACTGTAAGAATCGTCTGAGCCATTATGATACGTCTCCTTTCCAAAAACATGTCTCGCACCGTTGCTCGGCGCAGATCCCCCGGCGGTAGAACCCCGCCTCCACAAGGGCCTCGCGAATCACCTCGCTGTCCGTCCGTTCCTGCTGCAGCCTGGTCCCCCCGTCTTCCGCCGACCGGCACGCCGCACAGAACAGCTGGATACCCGAAAGGTCCAGTTGCGATATATTTTCCATATGGACAACCACCTCGGTTGCCTCTGAAACCACATCCACAAGAAGCTCTTTGAGCTCTGCCGCGTGGGCGATTGTTACGCTGCCTTCAAGGGTCACGGCCGCAACCGTACCCGTCATCGTCACCTCGTGGTGCATTTGCCCTCCTTCCATGAATCAGAACAGCTCGATATTGTCACCGAAGTCATCATCGCTCCCCGATTCCGCCCCTTGGGAGCCGAAGGAACCGCCCCCGTCCGAAGCTGCCGTGGCAGCGCCTGTGTCCCCGGCCATGCAGGCCATGTGAACGCTGCGCTCGGTCTCCATGGTGTATCGGTCCACCAGGCAGTGTTCCGGGATGCGGACCGTGGCCGTCTCCTCCACCCAGGGGGCCAGCAGCCCCCTGGCTTCATCCAGCTGGTCCTTCTGACGGGTCAGCATCTCCACGAGGCTGGGCAGGAAGGTCAGTGCCTCCCTTGCCCTGGCAAAGGTGGTGATCAGCTTTGTGGAGACCTCAAGCAGGCCCGCGGTGCGCTCCTTGATCTGCTCATACAGGCTCAGGGTCATGGAGACGATGCTGTCCAGGGGACGCCCCGCCTCCGAGGAAGGATCATCTTCCCCTGTGTTGAAAAGCGTCTCCAGCTCCACACCCTGGATGGTGTCCACAACCGACGAGATAACCGTCTCCACGGCGCCGATGGACTCCTCGGCCTGGTTTGAGAGGGATTTCATCTCCTTGGCCAGCACCGACAGGGAGCGCCCCTCGGTGCCCAGGTGGTTGGCGGCGATGATGGTGTTGAGGGCCTTGTTGTGGGATTCCCGACTGATGTTGTGCAGATCGTCGGTGAACGACGAGAGGGTGGAGACCGCCTCAAAGGCCTTCTGGTAGATCTCCCCCAACCGGCTCTCAAGGTCCGCGCCCCGCCTTTCCAGGCTCCGGATGTTCGAGAGGTCCGAGGAGAGCATGCCGAAGGGGTCCTCCGATGCGTCCCTGGAGGTCTCCCGGGCTGCGGCCGGATCCCCCATGTTGGTGAGGTATCGGGTCAACTGGGTGATGTCCCCGACGATCCCCTCCATGGCCACCCGGGTCTGGCCGTACACGGCATCCACATCGGCGATGAGCTGCTCGATCTGTGCCCGTTGCAGGCCGATGAGGGCATGGGCGGTGGCCACATCGTCGGCGCGGCCCTGCCCGCCTTCCAGGCAGGCCGCTTCCGGGTTGCAGAGCCGGTCCACTTCGCTCAGGCCCGACACGACATGTTCGATGCGCTGGCGCATGGAGTCGTGGAGCTGAACCCCCACCACAATCTTTTCCACCTCCCGGAAAATCCCCCGCGACATGCGCTCGGCATCTTCCACCAGGCCGAAAGAGTAGCCCATGAGCTCTTCGATTTGTTCAATGGAATTTCCAGCGGAGTGTTCGGCCAGGTCGGCCAGACCGGTGATCTCGACGATCCCGCCCGAGATTTCGGTAAACATGGCCTCGAAGCGGTTTTTGGAGGCCACGGTGAGTTCGTGGATGCTCTTTGAGACACGGATCATCTCTTCGGAGAGGGTCTTAATCTCTCCGGCGATGACGGAAAAATTCTCGTCGGAGATATCGGACCGGGAGGTCTCGATGAAAATGTTCAATGCAACGGCCCTGAGGTACCGTGCCACCCCGTCAATTTCCCCCCGCCTCGCATCCAGCTGTTCAAAGGAGCCCAGGACCTCCTTCACCGGATTGGACTTGGACACGGCATTGTCCCGGCACCGTTTGAGAAGGGCCAGGGACTGGTTCACCGAGGCCCCGACGGACCTGAGGGAGTGGTCACCGCTGTCGTCACCGATGAGCTCAGCCACGCCCACCGCATCCCGCATCAGCACCGTCACATACTCGTAACCGGACTGAAGCCCTTGGCCGAGCCCCATGAAGTCGGCCTCGGAACCCGTACTGGCGGCTTCAAGCCCCTCTTTTACGGATGACACATGGCGAATGACGCCCGGAAAAATTTCTTGTTGCACGGTTTGCCCATCATCAACAGCCAGAACAGCCTTATCACTATCTTTCACATACATCTCCAAACCCAGCCGTTATCAATTCCACCATGGATACGCGGGTGCCACCGTAAACCAACCCCTTTCCCGTTTTCTGTCAGGAAGCCATGGACCGCCTTCCTGTCTCACCCTGTACTCAAGGCCGCCGGTACCCCCTTCAAGCCACCGTCTGACCTCATCAGCTCCTTCTCGCCATGTCTGCGCCCTTTTCTTAAGCAAAACCAGGGCCACCTCAGACAAAAATACGTTAACGCATTGTCGAAAGAGACAATATGAGTCAAACCCCAGAGCAGCCGGAGCGTTTTTTCCTGCCTGGATTGTTTTATCGGAGAATGAAAGGCGGCCAGCGGGCAAGGCGAAGGAAAGCTAAGTCATGGATGAAACACACCCTGAACGGCGTTCAGGTGTGGAAAAACAAAAATTCCTTTATGGAAGAACCATTCTCAAATAAGAGAATGAAATTCCCCTACCAAAGGAAAGGGTACAATATCAGGTCATTGGCAGGATCACCGGTTCTCGTCACCCATGCCAACACCATGCTGTTTGAGCAGTTTATACAAATAGGACTTGGAAAGCCCGGATATCCGGCAGGCCCGGTCCTTGTCTCCCCCCGCCGTACGAACCAGCCGCTGCAGGTACGCCCTGGTGCTGTCGGCCTGGTGCTTTCGAAAACTGGGCAAGTCCCGGAGATCACCCCTGCTCCCGCGGTCTCGCATGGCGTGGCCCACCCGGGAGAGGCGGACAAAGGGAGGCAGGTGAAAATCGTAGAGCAGGTCGTAGTTCCAGGCACTGGCAAGGACCTTGTCCATGACAACCAGCAATTCACGGACATTGCCCGGCCAGTCGTAACTCAACAGGGTGTCCACAAAACAGGGGGAAAACCGCTTCTCCGGCAGGGACCTCTCCTGGCAGAACCTTTCCGCGCAACGGGCTGCGATGGCTTTGATATCGTCCCGGCGATCCCTCAGCGGAGGCACCTCGATGTCGACACCCTTGAGGCGATACATCAGGTCCGCACGGAAAGAGCCCTCCTTGACCATGCGATCCAGGTCCCGGTTCGTGGCAGAGATGAGCTTGAACGACGAGGTGATGACCGTGTCCGATCCCACCGGGCGAAATTCATGTTCCTGAAGGAATCGCAGGAACTTTTTCTGCACGGACAGGGACATCTCCCCCACCTCGTCCAGAAAGAGGGTGCCCCCGTCGGCATGGCGAATGAGCCCTTTGCGGCTGGCGTCCGCCCCGGTAAAGGCCCCCCTGTCGTGCCCGAAGAGCATGCTCTCGGCCAGGGGCTTGGCAATGGTGGCACAATCCACCACCACAAAGGGTTTCTCACGTCGGGAGCTGTTTTCATGAATCGCCCGGACAAACAGCTCTTTGCCCGTGCCGGACTCCCCGGTCACCAGGACATTGGCGTCGCACTCCGCGGCCTGGGCCGCAAGCTCCAGGGCCTTTCGGATGGGGCGGGAACTTCCCACGATGCCTTCCCTGTTGAACCGCACCTCCTTGTTTGCCAGAAGCTTGCGCCGCCGATACTCCGAAGCACGGGCCATGACCAGCAGCAGCTCATCGCTGGAAAAAGGCTTCTGCATGTAGTCCCAGGCACCGTTCTTAAGGGCTGCTTCAGCGTTTTTCATATCGGCATTTTCCGTGATGACGATCACCTCGGGCTCCGACGGAAGATCCAGAAAGGCCGCCACGGGATCCACGCCGTGGCCATCCGGCGCCACTTCATCAAAAAGCACCAGCTCCACCTCGGACGTCGCCGCCGCTTTAAGCCCGTCTTCCACCGTTGTCACACAATCGGCCGTACCGCCGAAGCACTCCAACGCGTTCATCAGATCATTGTCCCTTGAACAGCCGCAATCAACAACGAGAACCTGCACCGTCACCTCACACCCATCACTCCGCAGCCGGGGCACGCCCGGACTTACCATCTTTTTTCCTAATCAAGAACGCCTCCCAAACCCGGTCTGCAGTACTTAATACAAACGCAACACCCGACCCGGATATCGTCATCTTTTACTAAAATTATCTTCAAACATAAATGTTAAAAAAACGCTGACAGCCAGTTCCCGGCCGCACACCCTGCAATGCCTTTGCGGCTTCGCGCTCTTTCCCCCCGGGCTTCAGAGCCTGAAGCGCTCCACCACCGCCGAGAGGGTCTCGGAGAGATGGGCCAGACCGTCGGCGCTGGAGTTGACCTTGCTGCTGTTTTGCCTCATTTCATCCACGGACCCGTCCACCTGTCCGATCTCGGCGGTGATCTCACGAACGACGGCCAGAACCTGTGCCATGCTGTCGTTGACCTGCCTGAACCGCTCCGTGGCCTCGGTGACGTTACCCGAAATATCCCGGGTCGCCGCCGACTGCTCCTCAATGGCCGTGGCAATGGTCAGGGTGATGTCGTTTACCTCGTGGATGGTTGTTGAGATATCCCCGATCTCGGAAAGGGCCTCGCGGGTCCCCTCCTGGATCCCTGTGATCTTGCCGCGAATCTCCCCTGTGGCTTCCTCGGTCTGCCTGGAGAGGTCCTTGATCTCCCCTGCCACCACCGCAAACCCCTTGCCCGCGTCCCCGGCCCGGGCCGCCTCAATGGTGGCGTTGAGGGCCAGCAGGTTGGTCTGCTCCGAGATCTCGGTGATGGCTTCGGTGACGTGCCCGATCTCTCCGGCGGCCTCACCCAGGCGGCCCATTTTATCCGACGCGCTTCCTGCATTGGCCACCGCCTTTTCGGAGATCTCACGTGATTTAGCCGAGTGATGGGCAATCTCATTGATGGTTGCGGTCATCTGCTCCGTGGCCGCGGCGATCATGGCCATACTGGCCGAGGTCTCCTCCATGGCCCCTGCAATGGTGTCCATGCTCTCCATGGTGCCCACGGAGGCCGTGGTGATGCGATGGGCCTGTTGGGCCGTCTCCTCCGCACCGGAAGCCATCTTCTCGGAAATGCCCAGCAGATCCCCGGAGGCGCTGCCCACGGCATGGGCGTTGGAGGCCGTGTCCGTTACAACCGCATGGATCTTGTCCATGAACACGTTGAACCAGCCCGAGAGCTCGGCGATCTCGTCTTTTCCCCGAACTTCCAGGCGCATGGACAGATCCCCTTCGCCTTCGGCCATCTCCCTGAGCCCCCGGGCAACCCGCCTGACGGGCCGCACCATGGATTCGGCCAGGAAAAACGCGAAAAAGACGGACACCACGAAAAAAAACGCCCCCACAGCGGCAAGGGTCCCCAGCATGCCCCGGGCATGGGAAAGAATCTCCCCGTGATCGATGACGCCGATGAGTTTCCATCCGGTCCGCGGGGAGGTGTACACATTGATATCGTAGTCCCCGCCCTCACCGTCGCTCCTCAGGTGGCCCGAGGCGGTGTCCGCAATGTGTTCGTAGAGCGCCACACCGCTTCCCGCAAGACGCGTAAAATTCATCTCAGGATGCCTGGGGTTGGCAAGAATGGTGCCGGTCTTGTCTGCGAGCACCACGTACCCGCTCTTTCCAAAGGAGACCGAACCGATCAATGCCGTAAGCCCGGAAAGCTTCAAGTCGGCAGCCACCACCCCCAGAACCTCGCCCCCGGCCCCTGTGACGGCCTTGAGCAGGCTGAGGTAGGCCTCGCCGTCCGAGGCCCTGTACAGGTCGGTCATAACGACCCGCCCAGGATCAGCAAGGGCGCTTTGGTACCAGCCCCGAGTGGTGGGGTCGTACCCGGGCTTCCTCTCACTGACAGGGCACTGCACATACCCGCCGTAACGCGTCCCGAAGGTGAGGGAACCATAGGCGGGATGGGTGTCCAGCATGGTCTGGAAATACCGAAAAATATCGGCTTCAAGCCCCCCGTTATCAAGGGGCGTCATGGGGGTGGGGTCGCTGGTGTGACGGTAGGAGGTAAGGCTGTTGTCGTCTTTGAGAAGGCGAGGGTCCCTGGCCAGCATGGCTGCGTCCGCCGCCACGGCATCTATCAACAGGGCGATGGTCTCGTCCACCTGCCTGAGCTCGTCACTGGATTCCTGGATAAACAGGGCAAGGGAGCTCTTTGTGAGCCTCGCCCCCGTGATCACGCAGATTGAAACAATGGATACGGCAAGCATCATCACGCAGGCCGCGATGATCTTGCCTTTGATGGTCACTTTCAAACGTCAGTCCCCGGATAAAAAAGTCAGTCAAAAAAACAGTCGCCGGGGCGATGAACACAAAGTAATGTACGGTGGTGTAGGTGGTTTGTGTTCCGCTGCAAAACAAGAAGGAAACAAGAAGAGGGAGTCCCCTTGCAAAACGTATGGATGACGTTTCAAAGGTTTCACCCGGTGGAATCATCCGGCTCACCGCCCCGCCGATGCAAAAGATTCATTGCACAAGGGGTGCCAGTCTCGCCGCAGATATCGAAACCGCTTCATTTTCAAGGTAAATCAAGGGGAGCCCATGCACGCCGGGAAGCCCATGCAGGTGCAAGAAATGGCACAACAGAAAAGAGCCTGACGGTATCCCCATGAAATAACTGCACTTCACCGATACTGCCGTTTTTTGCACAATTCATGCAGAATTCAGCTGATGGTCCTTCATTTTTTTATAGAACGTACGGGCGGGAAGGTTCAGATACCTGGCGGTGTTGCCCCTGTGCCACCGGTTTTTCTCCAGGGCCATGAGCAGCAGCTTCTTTTCATGGCACTTCATGGCCGCCTGCAGGTCCCGGACCTCTTCTTCCCCGGCCCCCGCGGCCTCCATGGAACTCGCCCCTTCAAGCTGCAGGGTCCCCAGGGTGAGGTATCGCCGCACCACGTTCTGAAGTTCACGGATGTTCCCGGGCCATCCGTACTCCAGCAGGGCATGCATGGACCGGCCGTCCATCACGGCGGCTTTACTCCCCACGCCCTGGGCGTTGGTGAAGTACTCCACCAGCAGGGGGATGTCTTCCCGCCGCTCCTTTAACGGGGGCAGGTAGATGGGGATGATGTGGATCCTGTAATAAAAATCCTCCCGCATGGAACCGGCTCGCACCATGCCCTCCAGATCCCGATTGGTAGCAGCAATGATACGGATATCGGGCTTTTTCACGGCCACGCTCCCCAGGGGAGAGTACCCGCCGCCTTCGATGGCGCGGAGCAGCTTCACCTGGATGTTCAGGCTGATCTCCCCGATCTCGTCCAGAAACAGGGTGCCGCCGTCCGCGTGATCCAGGTACCCCGGCTTGTGGCCGTGGGCCCCGCTGAAAGCCCCCTTGGCGTACCCAAACCGTCCTCCAGAAAGCTCCTCGGGAATGGCCCCGCAATTCACCGGAACAAAAGGGTTTTCCCGGCGATCACTCATGTCGTGAATGGCCCTGGCCGCAAGCTCCTTGCCCGTGCCGGACTCACCGTAAACCACCACCCCCGCGTCGGTGGAAGCGGCCTTGGCCACCAGCTCGTAGACATGCTGCATGGGCACGGACTTGCCGACCATGCCCCCGAAGCGGTAGCGATCCTTCATGGAGGAGCGCAGGAGCCGGTTTTCCGTTCTGAGCAGGGCAGATTCCTCCTCCAGGCGCCGCTCCTTCTCCTTGACCTCGGTGATGTCCCGTACAGTGAGCAGCACAGCGTTGCTCCCCTGCCAGGTAATGACCCGGAGATTGGCCCCCACCCAGAACGCCCTGCCGTCCCCCCCGATGCATTGTCCCTGGAAGGAATCCGGCCCCCCCTTGCCCTCCTCCAGCTGCCGGACCCAGGTCAGCACGGCCTCACGCTTTTTCTCCACAAGGTGGTGAAAGGCCTGACGCCCCACCAGGCACTCGGTGTCCGGGTATCCGAAGATCTCGGCAAAGGCGCTGTTGACAAAGAGGTATTGCCCGTTCTGGGTCAGGGAGATGCCGTCGGCGATCTGTTCGGTGAGGAGCCGGTACTGCACTTCGCTCCGGTCCAGGGCACGCTCCACCACCACCTGCTTCCTGCGGTTGGCCGCATCGCGCAGCTCCCGCTCGATGGCCGGAACGAGGCGATCCAGGCGATCCTTGATCAGGTAGTCGTGGGCCCCCTGCTTCATCACCTCCACGGCCACGTCTTCCCCCAGCACCCCGGAGACCATGATAAAGGGAATGTCCATGCCCGACGCCTTCCAGAGCTCCAGCGCCTCAATGCCCCCGAACCCCGGCAGGTCGTAATCGGAGATAATGACGTCCCAGCGGCGGGAGGCAAGGGCCCCGCGCATCTCCGCCTCGCCGTCCACCCGCTCGCAATGGGGACGAAGCCCGTCTTTTCGGAGCCTGCGTATAATCAGAAAGGCATCGTCTTCGGAATCCTCGACGATGAGCACGTTCAATGGGTTGTTCATCCGGGTGTGTCCTTAAAGAGTAAAATAAAACGCGGCGCCGTGGCCTGGAGCGCTCTCCGCCCAGATGGTTCCCCCGTGGCGGTGCACGATCCGCTGCGCCGTGGCCAGCCCCACCCCCGACCCCTGGAACTCATCGCCGGAGTGGAGCCGTTGAAACGGCCTGAACAGCTTGTCCTGCCCTTTCATATCGAACCCCACCCCGTTGTCCTTGAAAAAATAGACCGGTTTTCCATGCTTCCGGCTCCCCAGGATGCCGAACTCAATAACCGCATTTTCCTTTGGTGCCGTGAACTTCCAGGCATTGCCCATGAGGTTGGCAAAGAGAATATGGATGAGGCGGGGGTCCCCCTGGCCCGACACCCCCGGAGCAACAATGAGTTCCACAGCCCGGCCGGGATGCTGACGATCCAGCTCCTTGTGTGTGGACACCACCAGGCTGGAGAGGTTCAGGGGCTCGGTGACCATCTCGCAGCGGGTCACCCTGGCCAGATGGAGGATGTCGTCGATGAGGCCCGCCATATGCCGGGCGGCCCTGCGCACCCGGCCCAGGCAAGCCGTGCCTTCGGCGCTGAGACGAGCCCCGTGGTCCTCCTCCAGGGCCTGGCAAAACCCATCGATGCGACGCAAAGGGGCCCGCAAATCGTGGGACACCGAGTAGGAAAAGGCCTCCAGCTCCCGGTTGGCCGCCACCAGGGCCCGGTTGGCGGCGGCAAGCTCGCGGGTCCGCGTCTCCACACGCATCTCCAGTTCCCCGGTGTTTTTGAGGATCTCGGCATGGAGCTGGGCATGGTAGATCACCGTGGCCAGGGAGTTTGCCGCTTCCGTCACGATGTCCAGGTGCTCCGGAAGAAAGCCCCCGGGGCGCTCCTTGCCCACATAGATGGCCCCGATCATGCGCCCCTCGATTACCATGGGAACCCCGGCGCACGACCGGATTCCCCTCAGCGCAAGCTTTCGGGCCACATCGGAATCCTGTTCCGAGGTCGCCATGTCCTCCATCACCAGGGGCTCCCCGCGGGTCATGGCCGGAGACACGTAAAAAGAGGAGAGGGGCATGCAGAGCCCCGCGCCGATCTCGGTCTCCTGCCGCGAATACATGGCCTGAAGGGTCCCGGTACCCATCTCCGCATCAAAGGTCGCGATGGTGGCCCGGTCACACGGCACCATATGAAGAATGTGATGCATGGCAGCCTGGGCCACGGCATCCGGGGATCGCACCCCCAGGATGGACTGGTCCATGCGGTGGAGAAGGTCCAGGCGCTCCAGGTACCGGTGCTGCATCTCCTCGGCGCGTTTCCTCTCGGCCAGAAGCTTCCCCAGGAAAAACACCCACGCCGTCAGGGTGACAAGGGCCATGGAACAGAGCACCACGGTCAAGGCAATGGCGCGATGGTAGGCAGAAATGATGCGGGACTGAAGCCTGGCGATGATGGCCGAGACCTTTTCATCAAAGAGAACGGAGAGGCGCTCATGCTCGATCTTGGAGAGAGTCCGGAGCACCTTGTCGGCATGCATGCCCGCCTCGCCGTAGGTCAGGCGGATGATCCGGTCGTAGGTGGCCCGGGCCGAGTCAAAGGTATCCCTGGGCAACCCGTAGGTGTCGATGGTTTCCGAGATGGAGTCCATGTCCGCGTTGAACTGGGCTTTGATGCAATCGATCTGCTCTCGGTCCCCGGGGCTCACCAGGTCATAGATATAGATACGCGCGTGGTTCAAACGGCCCTGGATCATCTTGAGCTCCAGGATCCTGTCGTTGGCGTGCTCCACGGTCCGCATCACGTTTTTGACGTTGTAGACCCCCACAAACCCCAGGCAGACCATAAAACAGATCACACACAAAAATGCCAGGAACAGCCGAGACCCGATGACGATGGCCGTCCCTTCGGTCATCTTCGCACCGCCCCTGCTGATTGTCGCCGTCCCTTTCAAGAAAACCTCCGACTGATATTCGCGTTCACATTGTCGATGCCGTATCGTGGACCGGTATCCCCATGACACTTACCACCAATGTCTCACAAGCGAAACCACGGCCAGCCCGCTCAGGGCATGAATTCAGGGGCCCTCCGGCCTCGCTGCCCCATCGCGAATTTCTCCGGTGGTCTCATTGCCACTTGACAGCCGCATTTGAAATCATTCATGATTAGTCATCCTTAAAGGCCGTTCGTTAATGACTTGTTGATTTCCTTCTTACCCGTTGCAAGCAACCCCCCATGTCCTGTTTTACTTAATAATTTATCGGCCCGTCCTTAATCCCCGGCCGGTCCCGCAGTTCTTCCGATCCGGTGCCGCCGGTTCCCATATGAAGTGATGCGACTCCGCCCCCGGAGCAGGCCTGCACACCACCCGAAAGGATCGCCCATGTCGCTGCTGTTCACGCCAGGAAAAATCGGATCCCTTGAAATCAAAAACAGGTTTGTCAGAGCACCGGTCTATGAAGGGCTGGCCGAGGCCGACGGCTCCATCGGCGACGACATGCTTGCCTGCCATGAACGCCTGGCCAGAGGCGGGGTGGGCCTGATCTGCACCGGTTACATGTTTGCCTCCCCCCTGGGGCGGGCACAGAAACGGCAGGCGGGCATCCACTGTGACGCTATGGTCCCGGGCCTCAAAAAACTGGCCGACACCGTCCACGCCCACGGAGCCAGAATCGCCTTTGAGATCTCCCACGCCGGGCGCCAGACCGAAAAACACCTCATCGGTCGCAACCCCCTGGGCCCGTCCCGCATCAGGCGGGACCCATCCTACTTCATCAAGCCCGACGAAATGAGCGATGCCATGGTGCAAGAAACCGTGGACGCCTTTGTGGCGGCAGCGGGCCGGGCCGTGGAAGCCGGTTCCGACCTCATCTACCTCCACGCCGGGGGCGGCGACCTCCTTAACCAGTTCCTCAGCCCCTTTTTCAACGTAAGGAAAGACCGCTGGGGCGGCTCCCCCGAAAACCGGTTCCGCATCATGCAGGAGATCATCACCGGCATCAAAGAGAAGGTCTCCAAAGAGATCCCCATCCTCGTGAAGATGAACTCCCGGGACCTGACCCCGCAGCAGGGCATCACCCTGGAGCTGGCCCGCACCTACACGGCATGGCTCAGGGACTCAGGGGTCAGCGGCCTGGAGCTGACAACCGGTGTCAAATTTTACGATCACATGAGCTGCTGGCGCGGGGGCGTCCCGGTCAAGGAGATCGTCCGGGCCCTGCCCGCATGGAAAAAACCGGTGGGATGGCTTTTGATGAAACAACTGGAAGGAACCCGCGACCTCATCGAAGGCTGGAGCCTGGAAGACCTCAAAGCCGTGAAGGAGTGCGCCGGAGACATGGCCCTGGTCATCGTGGGGGGGATGCGCAACAAGACGCACATGGAAACCGTCCTTGCGGAAGGCCACGCCGACTTCATCGCCCTTGCACGGCCCCTCATCCGGCAGCCCGCCTTTGTCAACCGCCTCAAGGAAAAAGGAAAACGACGTTGCCACGCATCTCCTGCAACCGATGGATCGCAACAAAGCTGCCATGAACCAACTGCCCTCGGCCTGCTACCGCAACGGCCTTCCCGGCTGAATCGCAGGTACAAATAAAACGGACTAACACCCAACCTGAAGGAGGCCTCACCATGATCCCGTACCCTCAAATCAACTATCCCTGGAGCGGAGATGTCGTCCAGAGCATCGACCCCGATGTTTTTTTCGGCGCCATCCCCGCAGAAGCCGGAGACGGCCGGATGGAAAAGGCCATTGTCAGCAAAGCGTCCTACGGCAGGCAGCTCGGCCTCATCACCGAGGTCCTCATCTCCCTGGTGGAGGAGGGGGGGAAAAAAACACAGAGCAAGGACGCATTCAAGGATCTCAAGGGAGTTCAACAAGATACGGAAAAGATAAAAAAAGAGATGAGGGTGGCCACCCGGACGGCCGCCCGCAGGATCCTGGAAAGCCTCAGCCAGAGCGACCCCGACGCGTTGGATCAAATCTTGAAGGAGTTCAGTGCCCGATCTTAGCCCGGACATTTCATGAGAAAACAACCGCCCAAAAGAAAAAACACTATGATTTTAGCCATCTACGATAAAAGTGTCTGCTATTTTGAAAATGCAAAATGTAAATCAGCGTTTGCTGTTTGATTTTCTCACCCTTCGGGCGAGCCGAGTGCACCCATCTTCTGCGTTATCAGAGCTTTGAGGTAAAACACTACATCTGCAGCTCTGATGCCTTGAATATGGGTGCACTCGACTCGTGAAATATCCGGGTTAAATGAAAGGAGCGATCCATGAACGATCATGCCTCTTCCTCCCCATCCCTCTGGACCGATATGCGAAACTGGATCATCGGGCTGACGGCTGTGCTTCTCGTGATCCCTTCCCTGGTCAACGCCGGTCTGGACATCTACAAATCCCTCATCAATTTTCCCAAAACCCGGTCGGAACAGATCAACAACCGCCTGTTTTCGGACAACTTCGGGAAATCGCCCATCGTCACCATTCCGGTGCCCATCAAGACCCGCCACAAAACCGTCAACATGAAGCTCTCCATCTATGAGGGCGGCGACATCTTTGCCGAGTACGGCAATTACTCCCAGTGGTTTCCATTCCCCACCGAACAGACGGGTGCCCGGTCCTGGGTTCCGTATGCTTATGCCGAGCCACCAAAGCCCGTGGATGCCCCCCGTGAATACACCCAGGTGGATACCCTCAAAGGGAAGGTCATCGAAAGGGAACGGATCTACTCCGACGGCACCACCGAAAGGTACACCATCAACCGGAACACCGGAAAAATCCAAAACAAAGTGATCAGCCAGGAGACCCCGCCGCAGTCCGACACAACCAAGCCCCAGGTTCACATCATGCCCTTCCCCACCGTGGATCTTGAGGCATTGAAAGAGACCGCAGAGGCGACGCCCCATGACTGCCCCAAGCCCTGACGTTCCGATGACACCGCCATGCACCGGGTCCCCCATGGCACCATGGGGAACCCGGTGCGCCCTGCCTTGCCCCGAAGGATAAGAAAACCAATTTATCCGCAAAGCCGCCCGGCTCAAAATTGAAAGGGCTGGCTCACCATCATCTGCACCCCCACCGACTCTTCGGAAACCGCCACATCCACCCGGGCCACGATCCCCTTGGCCCACACCCTGAATCCCAGGCCCACATCAACCTTCATGTCCGAATGAAGCTCGGACAGGTCCCAGGAGGGCCCCACCCTGCCCACTTCCACAAAGGGGACGAACTGCACCCAGGCCACCCCCACGTAATGCTGGAGCCAGGGCCAGCCCTCAAAGGGATTCCAATACGGGATCATCCGAAGCTCGGCGGCGTAGTAAACGGCGGTCTTGTCGCTGAAACGATTCGACGGATAGCCCCGCATCCGCCATTCACCGCCCAGGGTGGCCCCTGAAAATGCCGGAGGGCGATTCTCGATCACCCCGTTTTCGATTTCGTTCCAGGATGGGGAGTAGGCGGTCCAGGCATCTAAAGCCAGAACCGACTGGCGAAACGCAGGGGAAAGGGATAAGGGGATGTAGTGGTCGTATTCGGCGGAGACCGTGGTCCAGGACTCGGTGCTGTTCAGCCACCCGAAGTCTCGGGACAACTGGAGATTCAGAGCATTTCCGCAGGAAGGGTTTTGATGGAAATCGCGGTTGTCCCAGAACACCCCCACATCAAGGCCGTTGGTCTTCAGGTTGGATTCGATATCGTCACCGTCCACCTGCTGGGACCGGTAGAAAGGGGTCAGCTCAAGGTAGATCTTGCCGCTTGACAGCGGGTTCCATCGCGGCTCCTCCCTGGGTTTCAAGACCGGAAGCCCCTCCTTCAGGGCTACGGTGTCAAAGGAGACCACCTTGCCCCCGGCGATGGGCAAGAGATACTGGAACCGAAGCCGAAAGTAGTTATCCCACCCGTCCCCGGTGACAAAGTTGTCCTTGTCGGACCCGTTGCTCCCCGCCCGCTCCCCGGTGAAATTGGGATTCCCGTCGATATAGCTCTCATTGTCTGAAAAATACCCCACCGAGGCAATGGGATCGAACAGAAACCGCTCCGTGTTAGGAAGCAGGATGTCCTGCCCGTACAAAATGGCCATGGCCGATCCCTGGGTCCCCACCATGGCGGTGCCCAGGAGCCCGGCCTGCTTCTGGGGATAACCGGTGACACTGTGCACATACCCCACCGCAAAACCAAAACTGTCGTTGTAAAACCCGTACGGAATGCTGATGGTGCCAAGGGAGTCAGCCGTCCCCCGCACCAGGGACGCTTCGTCCCCAGAGCAAAGGGACCACATACAGACAGAAAGGAGCCATCCCACCAGAACCCATCGAAAAAGGAGCGTCATACGCATGATCTGGGCCAGTCCTTGCTTGGGTGATGTGTTGGCAACAAAGGGCGCGGAGGAAAATGCCTGGAACGGCTTGCCCGGTCCGCGGCTGGTATACATATGGCGTGTCCTGATGGTTCCTTAAAAGGCTTGCAACCACAGCGAGGCGGGCGATCCCGCGGAACTGGGATCGACATCCCGGCCCCGGATCTCTTATCCTACACCATCGCGATCAAAAAACATTGAATTATTTTCGAAACATACCGCAGAAACAAGCAAAAGGAGGATACCGAGTCCCAAGGCCTGCACCTGCGGGTGCCATTCCACCCCCCGTCCCCCCATCCCGACGGACATAATCCCCTTTAAATTTTCACTGAAAACTGATAATGAGCACGGGACAATCCGATACTGATATATAAGTAGACATGAGTCCGGACCATAAACACTGACCGAATCAGCACCCCCCGTTGACCCCACGGCCGGTCCCCGGCAGGGGCTGTTCCCCTTCTGTGCCGCGTTCTTTTCCAGTGTCCCGAGTCTGAACTCAACGGTTTATCCGGCTCTTGGCGCCCCCGTTCGGATAAAAAGGGCGCCCCGCATTGATGAATGAGAGTGAGTTATGGCACAGTTCAATTGGATGGGTGAATTTCAGGACCCTGAAACAGAGAAGCACTTCCGGGACGAGCAGTGGCCCCGCATCAAGCACAAAATGCAATTTGTATACGCCGTCACCGCCATTATCTACCTCCTTGCCGGGTTCGCTGATTTTTGTGAGCTCGGGGTGGGCCCCGAACTGAACATCCTTCTGGCAGGCAGGGCCCTTGCAGCCATGGCAGGACTCACCGCCTTTTATCAGCTCTACCTCGACAAAAAAGATCTCGTCCGGCACACGGCAACGGTCTGCGCATACATGTCTGTGGTCATGGGAACGGAAATCATCGAGCTCATCCTCAAGGCCCCCGTCACGGGCACCATGACCATCTCCGCCACCTCCTTTGTGGTGCTCATCTGCTATCTCTTTTTCCCCCCGCGCCTCATCGCCCCACTTATCGGCGGCCTGGGCGGCTCGGTGCTGTACATCGCGGCCATGATCTTCTTCACGCCCCTGCCCTTTACCTCCATGTCCACCACCATCCTCTCCTTTTGCCTGGCCAACTGCTGCGGCATTTACTTTTTCATCCACATGGAGAAAACCAAACGACGCGAATTTTCAGCCCTTGCCGAGCTGAGGAACCTGGTGGAAATCGACGAGCTCACCCAGGTATTCAGCCGAAGAAAGGTCCTTGAGATGGGGCAGTTCTTCTTTAAATCCGCCAGGCGGTTCCACACGCCGGGCTCCGTTCTCATGGTGGACATCGATCATTTCAAACGCTTCAACGACACCTTCGGCCACCACACCGGCGACCTGATCCTGGCCGGAGTGGCCTCCCGGTGCAAACATGCCCTGCGGGAGGTGGACTCCTTCGGCAGGCTCGGCGGAGAAGAGTTCATCGTGTTTCTGCCCCAATGTACCCTGCGACAGGCCCTCATTGCGGCCGAGCGCATCCGCACCACGGTCTGCAACACCCCCTTTCACACAGACAACGGGGAGGTCCTGGTCACCATCAGCATCGGGGCCGCCGAGCTGCAGCCGGACCACGCCGACCTCTCCTGCCTCATCCGCGACGCGGACATGCAGCTCTACCGGGCCAAGGCCAAGGGCCGAAACCGCATCATCCACGCCGCAGCGTAAAGCACCACACCCACCCGAGGCTTGCAATAGAACATCTCGATAGCAGCCCCCCATCCCCATCAATATTATCTCTTTGACGCCCGTCTTTCCTGCACATACAAAACAAACCCATCGCAATCCATCGCACACAAAACCTGCCCTTTAAACGGACAGGCGACATGTTTTTTTGACAGACACAGGATGGCCCCATGATCTCTGCAGGCATCGACATCGGCTCCCGTACCATTAAACTGGTCCTTTTGGAAAACGGCACCCTCACCCACACAGCCACCACAGACACCGGCTTCCAGCCCATGACCCGCGCCCGGGAGATCCTGGCCACAAGCGGCATGACCCCGCACCGGCTCACGGCCACCGGCTACGGCCGCACCCTCTTCGAGCAGCAGATGGAAGCCGACACCGTCACCGAAATCAAGGCCTGCGCCGCCGGTACCTTTCACCTCTACCCCGAGGTCTCCACCATCCTTGATATCGGCGGTCAGGACGTAAAGGTCATCCGCGTAGGGAAAAAAGGCCGGGTGGTCAAGTTCGAGATGAACGACCGCTGCGCCGCAGGCACCGGCAAATTCCTGGAGATCATGTCCGACAATCTGGGCTTTTCCCCGTCAACCTTCGGAGACGCGGCCCTTTCAGCCGAAAAGACCGTGGAGGTGAGCAGCATGTGCACGGTCTTTGCCGAATCCGAGGTCACCTCCCTTCTGGCAAAAGGCGAAAAACCCGTGCACATCGCCCGGGGCCTCCACGAATCCGTGGTCCGGCGCGCGGCCTCCATGATCCGCCGCGTGGGCCTGGACGGCCCCTTGTGCTTTGTGGGTGGGGTCGCCAAAAACCCCTGCATCCGAGCCCTGCTGTCCGACACCCTCAACACTGAGGTGGTGGTCCCGGACTCTCCCCAGACCGTGGTGGCCCTGGGCGCAGCGCTTCTCGCAGACGATCAGCAGTAACGCGGGCTCCCGCCCACACACACATAAACAATAAGGAAACACGACATGATCAAGCGACTCCTGACCCTTGCCCTGCTCCTTTTCACAGCCGTTCCCCTTGCCTCGGCCGCGAATATGCCGAAAACCGGCGAGGGCATGCACATCTGGTTCGACACCGGCGGCCCCGTGGGCGGCACGTACAACACCGTGGTGTATAACGGTGCCAAAGCCGCAGCCAGCGACATCGGCGCACGCATCAGCTTCGTCTACTCGGACTGGAGCCCGGAAAAAATGATCGAAAACTTCAAAAAGGCCCTGGCCGAAAAGCCCACGGGCATTGTTGTCATGGGTCTTCCCGGTGATTCGGCCTTTGCCCCCCTCATCAATGAAGCACGGCAAAGCGGCATCCTCGTCACCACCGTGGACACCCCGCTTCCCAAAACCCAGGGCAAATACCAGGCCGAAGGGTTCGGGTTCATCGGCCCGGACAACTACACCCAGGGCAAGAGCATGGCAAACGAGTGCCTTCAGCGCTTCGGCCTCAAAAAAGGGGACCGGGCCTTTGTCTGGGGGCTCAAGCGCCTGCCCACCCGTGGCCGCCGTGCCGTGGGTATCCTTGAAGTCCTTGAAGGCGCAGGCGTCACCGTGGACTACCTGGAACACCTCCCGCATCGACAAGGACCCCTCCCTTGGCACCCCGGTGGTCACCGGCTACCTGCTCTCCCGACCCGGACTGCAAGCTCATGGTCATCGACCACGGTGCCCTCACCGCCCAGATGGAAAATTTCTTAAGAGCCGCAGCCGTAAAACCCGACGAGATCAACGTGGCCGGTTTCTCCCTCTCCCCTGCCACGGCCACGGCCATCCAGAACGGCTTTGTGGACCTCATCGGAGACGCCCAGCCCTTCCTTTTGGGATACTTCTCCGTGCTCCAGATCGCCCTCACCGAAAAATACGGGTTCTCAGGCCTTAACATCGACACCGGCGGCGGCTTCATCGGAGCGGACAACCTCTCCCTCATCGCGCCCCTGGCGAAAAAAGGGCTCAGGTAAGAGTCCTATGGCGCCCCTTATCGAACTGTCCGGCATCACCAAGTCCTACGGCCACGTGGATGCGCTGAACGGCGTCGACCTGACCCTGCATGACAACGAAATCATCGGCCTCATCGGGGACAACGGCGCAGGGAAATCCACCCTCATCAAAATCCTCTCCGGTGTGGAGACCTTTGATAAAGGCACCATGCGCATCGGCGGGGCCGCCGTGGACCCGGGCAGGCACACCGTCAAAACCGCCAGGGACATGGGCATCGAGACGGTCTTTCAGGACAAGTCCCTGGGGGAGTCCCAGCCCATCTGGCGGAACTTTTTCATGGGGCGCCACCGCACCAACCCTTTGGGCATGATCCGGGTGGCCCATGAAAAAAAAGAGGCCATGAAGGTCCTGACAAACATCATCGGCCTCAAAGGAGCGGGGCTCTCTGCCGACGCCCCGGTCTCGGTGCTCTCCGGCGGGGAGCGCCAGGGCCTTGCCATCGGGCGGGCCATGTACTTCAACGCCCGGGTGGTGATCCTGGATGAACCCACCACGGCCCTGGCCGTCAAAGAGGTGGACAAGGTGCTGGGCTTTGCAAAGGCCCTCAAGACCGAGGGGAAATCAGGGATCTTCGTCTCCCACAACCTCCACCACGTCCATGACGTGGCCGACCGTTTCCTCTTTCTCCAGCGCGGCCGGGTGGTGCATGAAGCCCGCAAGGCCGACGAAACCCCTAATCCTCCATGGCAACCCTGATGAAATGGTCCTGATATGAACGCAATCCCCTCTTTTCTGCGCAACAACCCCGTGCAATGGGCCATTACCCTGATCTTTACGGTGCTGCTGGCAGGCTTCATGGCCCTTGCCCCCCACACCTTTCTCCACGGCAGGATCTATATCGCCTACCTCTCCACCATCCCCTTTGCGGGCATGATCGCCCTTGCCATGACCCTGGTCATCATCACCGGCGAGATGGACCTCTCCTTTCCGGCGGTGATGGCAGCCTGCGGGTTTGCCTTTGCCAAGGTCTTTGCCATCACCGGCAGCCCGGGGACAGGGCTCATGGCGGCAGTTGCCGTGGGCGCCCTTGCCGGATGCCTCAACAGCCTGCTGGTGGTGGGTTTCGGCGTTCCCGCCATCATCGCCACCATCGGCACCCAGTTCTTCTGGCGCGGAGCCACCGTACTCCTGGCAGGAGGCCTGGCCGTGAACATGCCCGAGATCAGGGAAACCGCCCTTCACCACCTCATGGTGGGCCGCTGGTTTGAATTCCTGCCCGCCCAGGCGGTCTGGTTTGCCGGGCTCACCGGCCTCTTCTGGCTGGTCCTGAACCGCCACGTGGCAGGGGACCACCTGCGCTTCTGCGGAGACAACCCCGAAGCCGCCCGCATGATGGGCATCCCCACGGCAAAGGTCCGCACGGGCGTCTTTGTGCTCATGGGCATGGTCACCGGGCTCTCCGGCGCCATGGTCTGCATGGAGATGGCCAGCTGGTGGCCCACCCAGGGCGAGGGCTACATGCTCCTCGTCTTCGCCGCCGTCTTCGTGGGAGGCACCTCGGTCTTCGGAGGCACCGGCACCATCTACGGCACCCTCATGGGAGCCATCATCATCGGCATGATCGAGGCAGGCATCATCAGCATCGGCCTCTCCGGCCTGTGGACCCGCATGGTCTACGGTGTCGTTATCATGGGCGCGGTCTCCGTCCACGCCCTTCTCACCCCATCTTCAGGAAAACAGTCATGACCCGTACCACCCATCCGGCCATCAAAGCGGCCCTGAAACCCTTTACCCTCCTGTCCGAACACTGCCAGCGCCACCTGGCCGAAGCCCCGGAAAACGGCATCAAGGTGGCCGGTATCTACTGCGCCTTTGCACCGGAAGAACTGGTCCGGGCAGCGGGCATGATCCCGGTGAGCCTCTGCGGCAAGGACGAAAAGCCCATTGCCGTGGCTGAAACCGAGCTTCCCGCAGCCCTTTGCCCCCTCATCAAATCCAGCTACGGCTTTGCCCTCTCCGACACCTGCCCCTATTTTGCGGCTGCCGACGTCATCATCGGGGAGACCACCTGCGACGGCAAAAAGAAGATGTTTGAGCGCATGGCATCCCTTAAACCCGTCCACGTGATGCAGCTGCCCTACGCAGCGGACAGCGCCCCGGCCAAAGAATTCTGGCGCAGTGAAGTCCAACGACTGAAGGCCTTCATCGAAGACCACACAGGGCGCGTCATCACCGACGAAGCCATGGCCGAACAGGCGGAGCTTCTCAACACGCGCAACGAAGCCCTCATGGCCATCTCCAAGCTCATGGCAGGGCCCGTGCCGCCCCTGACAGGTCGCGAGATGCTCATGCTCATGGAGTCTCGCAACGTGGCCGTGGACCTTCCGGCTTACAACGCCATGCTGGACGACCTCCTTCAAACCATCCTGGCCAACGCCCCCGAGGAATCCCAGGGCAAGAAAAAGCCACGGGTGCTGGTCACCGGATGCCCCATGGGAAGCGGCTCGGACAAGGTCCTGAAACTCGTGGAAGAACTCGGTGGGCTCGTGGTGGCCCAGGAACACTGCGGCGGCCTTAAAAGCATCTTCCGCCCCGTGGAAAAAGAGACCGACATGGTCACCGCCCTGGCCGACCACTACCTGGGCACCCCCTGCGCCTGCATGAGCCCCAACACCAGGCGCCTGGACCTCCTCAAAGACCTGGTCACCCAGTTCCGCGCTGACGCCGTGGTGGACGCCACCCTCCAGAACTGCCACCCCTACACCGTGGAACACACCACCGTGGCAGAAACCCTGGAAAACGAGTGCGACATCCCCGTCCTCCACGTCAACACCGGCTACTCCCCGTCAGACACAGAGCAGATAAGGATCCGCGTGGAAGCGTTTTTGGAAATGATTTAACAGGGTAAAAAACAAAAGCATGCCTCCGGCGGGCAGGGGCTACAGCCCCTGCACCCCAGGTTCGCAAATGCTCCGGGGCTCGTTCCTCGCCCCACGCATTTGCTGGCGGGCTATGCCCGCGACCCAAGCTGGAGATTGTTCGGGCATTATCAAAAGAGACCTGTAGCGTGCCTCTGGGAGGCAGGCGCTGTAGCCCTTACACGCATAAAACAGCAAGACCTCCGTTACCTATGGGCGCAGCCCGTCAGCGAATGTGATCGGCCTGAGGAACGAAGGCCGGAAGCATTCGCGCCCCTGGTGGCCTGCTTTTTTCACCTAATATTGACAAGACATGAACACCCAACCCAAAGGAGCTTCCATGACCACCGATCACACCCCCATGTGGAAAGACCTCGGCCTTGACATCGAGGCCCACGATGCCCTGCTCAGCGTGCTGGGCCAGGCTTACGGCGACATCTACCTTGCCCAGGAAAACCGCCCCGAAGGAATGGGGTACTTTGACTTTGTCATGAGCGAGGTCCACGGCCAGCGCATTCAGGAGCTGGTGGACGCACAGGCCGCAGGCCGAAAAGTCATCGGCTGTTACTGCGTCTTCGTACCCGAAGAGATCTCCCTGGCGGCCGAAGCCATCCAGGTGGGGCTCTGCTCCGGCGCCGACTTTGCCATGGACGAGGTGGAAAAATACCTGCCCAGGAACACCTGCGCCCTCATCAAGTCCTCCCTGGGCTTCAAGCTGGCCAAGGTCTGCCCCTATCTGGAGTGTTCGGACCTGGTGGTGGGGGAAAACACCTGTGACGGCAAGAAAAAAGCGTACGAAACCCTGGGGACCCTGGCCGACAACCTCTACGTCATGGACCTGCCCCAGGTAAAATCAGACGAAGGCCGGGCCCTTTTAAAGGCGGAATTCATCCGCTACAAAGAGGCGGTGGAGGCCCTCACCGGCAACGCCATTGACGTGGCCGCCCTGAAAAAAGGCATCGCCATCGTCAACAACAAGCGCAAGGCCATGGCCCGCCTTGCCGCCCTGCGGCACAACCCGATGCTGCCCATCTCCGGCCTGGACGCCCTCATCGCCAACCAGGTCTTCTTCTACGACGACCCGGTCCGTTTCACCGATGCGGTCAACGCCCTGTGCGATGAGCTGGAGACACGCATCGCGGACAAGACCTCCGTGGTCCCCGACAGCACCCCCCGCATCCTTGTCTCGGGCTGCCCCATGGCCGTTCCCAACTGGAAGCTGCCCGCCGTCATCGAGGCCTCCGGGGCGGTCATCGTGGCCGAAGAGTCCTGCGTGGGCGAGCGCGGCTGCCGCAACCTCACCGACGACTCCGCAGACGACCTGGACGGCCTTCTGGACGCCCTGGTGGACCGCTACCTTGCCATCGACTGTGCCATCTTCACCCCCAACACCGAGCGCTCCGGCCACATCAAAGAGCTGGCCGCAAAATCCAAGGCCGACGGCGTGATTCAGTACACCTTAAACTTCTGCCAGCCCTACGCCATGGAGGCTATTCCCCTGGAAAAAGAGTTGGAAGAGACGGACCTGCCCACCCTGCGCATTGAGACCGACTACAGCCAGGAGGACATGGGACAGCTCAAGACCCGCGTGGAAGCCTTTGTGGAGCTGCTCAAGTAAAACCCCATCATGACGCGAAAACAAAAAAAGGCCCGCCTCCATCATCGATGAAAGCGGGCCTTTTTGCGTCTCTGCCCGGAGTTCGAAGGTAACACCCTCGGACAGGAGTCGTTATCCCTTGGTAAAGGGCTATTGGTGTGATAAAAACATCAGCATAGTTCTTTTGGAAGTTACCTATCTGTGTGCTACCCGTCACACGCCTGAACCCTCCACCCAATATAACGGTGCAGATTCACCATGAAACACACCCTTGTTAACTCCGTAGAATTCAAAATCCTGCTTATGGGCTGTCTATTGACCGTCCTGCTCCTGGGGTACCTTGGATACTGCGCCTTCACAGACTACAAGCAAGCCGAGACCCTGATCCTCGTATTCGGGGCCCACACCTTCGGGGGACGGGCAGCCGGTGTGGGACTCTGCATTTTCGCGGGAATGGGGCCCGCCATGTCCATCGGCTACAACTTTTACATCGAGGTGCTCATCGTCTGCTTCACCTACGCAGGGTTCGTTCTCAGCACCAAGAGCTACCTGAGGATCCCGTGGATCATGAACGCCATGGACCGCCTCACCGAAAAGGCCCTGCAGCACAAAGACAAAATCGAGCCCTACGGCTGGATCGGCATCTTCCTCTTTGTCATGGCCCCCCTGCCCGTCACCGGACCGGTCATGGGCTCCATCATCGGGTACATGCTGCGGCTGGGCCTGGTACGCAATTTGTCCGCCACCCTCCTGGGTACCCTCACTGCCATCGGAATCTGGTTCTACGGTTTCGATTTTTTAAATGACCGGTTTCAGGTTATCCAGTATATCTTCATCGCCATCGTGGTCATCGTGGTGCTCCCCCATCTGAAGAAAATCAAGAACTTTATCCTCTACATCAAAGGGTAAAAAGGGATTCCGGGTACCTGATCATTGCCAGCGTGATCAGGTGCCCGGCTGCCGGTTATTCGTACCAGGTGGTGACCGCCTCCAGCTCCTGGCGCGTCTTTGCCATGGGGGCCTCCTTGCGATACCCGAAGCCCACGGCGCAGGCCAGTGTAAACTTGTCCCTGTCCATGCCCAGCTCTGCGGCAAGCAGGGCGTCCATCTTCTCCCGGTCAAATCCTTCCATGGGGCAGCTGTCCACACCGATGACGGCTGCTGCGGTCATCATGTTGGCAAGGGGGATATAGGTCTGCCGTGTGGCCCAGTCTGTCATGGCCCGCTCACTCTCCAGCAGGTTGAAATCCGTGGACTGAAAGGCCTCGTAAAACCCTTTGCGCATCTCCACAATCTCCGGTGGCAGCTTCTGGACGTTTACCATGAATTTGTCGACATACTCGCTGTCATATTTCATGAAGTGACTCTTCCGGGCCAGGATGAAGACCAGGTGGCTGGCCGTGGGGAACTGCTTCTGTCCGCCCCAGGCCACCTTCACCAGGGTCTCCCGCAGGGCCTGGTTCTGGATCACCAGAAAATGCCAGGGTTCAAGGCCGAAGGAGCTGGGGGAGAGGCGACCTGTCTCCAGGATAAAGGAAAAGTCCTCTTCGGATATCTTTTTCGTCGCGTCGAATTCCTTGCAGGCGTGCCGGAACATAAAGGCGTCGAGAATCTCTTGTTTTTTCATGAAATCGTCCTCCGTAAAGATGTCGTTAGTGTGTTGACAACCAACCTAAGGACAAAGTATCTTTTGGTCAGAGGTACAGTTTTGGCCCCAGAGTATCCATTTGTATACCATAGGTACGACGATGGCCGACAGAGCACCCAACTGCCCCGTAGAACAAGCCCTCGGCATCATCGGCGGAAAGTGGAAAGGCATCATCCTCTACCACCTGATGACGGGAAAAAAACGCTTTGGCGAGTTGAGAAAGCACATGCCCTCGGTGACCCAGCGCATGCTCACCAAGCAGCTCCGGGAACTTGAAAACGACGGCCTCATCCACCGGGAGGTCTTATAAGCCTTGCCGAGGTGGAGTACAGCCTCACGCCCATGGCCGAGCCCGTCAAGCCCATCATTTTGGCCCTCAAGGAGTGGGGTTCCACCCTTCCCAATCCCGATATTTCATAAAAATGATCCACCAAACACACCCAAAGCATTAACAAAAGACTCAATCTACGCCATATTAAAAAGCCCATCTTCCCGTTCAGCTTCCCGTGTAGAAACCGTTAACACCGTGAAAAGCCGCAAAAACCGTTTCGGTTGCCTCCCCTTCCGCGCCATCCCTCCAACGCAAGCCGTTTGTCCTCACCCCGGTCTTATGTCCCGGCCTTTTTATTATTGAAAATCGATAATAAATGATTGACACACATAGAGACATTACGCTACCGTAACTTATCGTTTTTCGATAATAAATGATTGATGTATAAGAACCCCATAGATATTTACGGACAACCCGCCCCAAGGAGGCCTGTTGTGGACAACCTGTCAAAGATCAAAAAACACAGTAAGCGGTTTCACCTGCTCATCACTTTTTTCATGGTGGCCATTCCCTTGTATTATCTCCTGTACTGGATCTTCATCAACCAGCTGCCCAACGAGATCATCAACGTCAACACCACGGCCACCCCGCTGATCCCCAACCACCTGCCCGCCTTCCTTCGGGCCCTGGGCCTTCTCTGCAGCCTGCTTCCCCTTTCGGCCCTGCTCTACGGGCTGCGAAACCTCCGGAAGCTGTTCGCCCATTACAACAAGGGAGAGATCTTCTCCTTTGAACACGTGCGGCTGTTTCGAAGCACGGCCAAGGCCCTGGTGCTCTGGGTGGTCTTTTCCATCCTCTACGAGTCGGCCAAGAGCGTGATCTTCACCATGGGCAACCCACCCGGAGAGCGGGTCATCAGCGTGGGGTTCAGCTCTCCGGAACTCACCTCTCTGGTACTGGCAGGTATCGTCTTTTTCATTGCCTGGGTCATGGATGAAGGAAGAGCACTTAGCGAAGAGAGCCAATTCACGGTATAAGGATTCGGGCCAACCCTGCGGCGGCAAGGCCAGCCCCATGTGATGTAAACAAACCCAACCGGAGAGATCATGCCCATTATCGTGAATTTAGACGTGATGCTGGCCAGGCGAAAAATGAAGTCCGTGCAGCTTGCCAGGGCCATCGGCATCACCGAACAGAACCTGTCTATTTTAAAGACCGGCAAGGCCAAAGCCATTCGCCTGTCCACACTGGATGCCATCTGCGAGCACCTGTCGTGCCAGCCCGGCGATATCCTGGAATTCAAAGAATCGGAGTAACACGGTATCACCATGGAATCGCAGCGCACGACCGAAGCCAGCCTGGAATCACAACGCACCCTCTTCTCCTTTGACCACGCCCCGGTGGGCATTGTCTGGCACGACGCCGACGGCAAGATCATCCGCGTCAACCGATACGCCGCCCGTAAACTGGAGTACGCCCCGGAGGAACTGGAGGGGAATTATCTCTACAAATTCGTTGTTCTGGACACCCAGAAGGAGAGGGGCTCCTACTACGGGGACGATCCAGGGGCAGGGACATTGCACAACCTGTTTACCAAGCACGGCAAGGTGATCCCCGTAAAGGTCCTGGTCTACGGAGCCGATGAAGGCCATGGTGACTTCGGGGGCGCCTTTTTCACGGACCTCTCGGAGACCGTGCGCCTTGCGGAGATGCTCCGGGCCTTTCAGGAAAAGTACCCCTCCCATGACACCGAAGGCGACCCGGCGAACCCTTCCGAAAAACCCCGGGAGGTCTTCCGGGATTTCATCGGGCAGAGCCGGGCCACCGGAGAGCTCTTCCGGCTCATCTGCAGCGTGGCCCCCACCCCCACCACGGTCCTCATCTCCGGGGAGACCGGCACGGGCAAGGAGCTGGTGGCCCGCAAGATCCACGAGTTGAGCGGCAGGGCCGCAAATAAACTCGTCAAGGTAAACTGCGCCACCCTGCCTGCCCAGCTTGTGGAAGGGGAACTCTTCGGCCACGAGCGCGGAGCTTTTACCGGGGCCCACTCGAAAAAACCCGGCCGGTTCGAGCTGGCCGACGGAGGGACGATTTTTCTGGACGAAATCGGGGAGATGTCCCTGGAGATCCAAGCCAAACTCCTGCGGGTGCTCCAGGAAGGCGAGTTCGAAAGGCTGGGCGGCACCGACACCCTCAAGGTGGACGTACGGGTCATCGCAGCCACCAATCGGGACCTGCCGAGCCTTGTGCGCACGGGCAGATTCCGATCCGATCTCTATTTCCGCCTCAGCATCTTTCCCATCCCCACCCCACCCTTAAGGGAACGCAAAGAGGACATCCCCCTTCTCACCCAATTTTTCACGGAAAACTTCTGCGCAACCCTCAACCGAAAGCCCAAGACTGTCCCAAAAGCATTCACCGACATTCTCAGGGCCTACCACTGGCCGGGCAACGTTCGGGAACTCCAGAACGTGGTGGAGCGGGCCTGCATCCTCAGCACCGACGACAGCCTGGACCCCACCTGCATCTCCTTTGCCTCGGTCCCCACCGCCGACGCCCCGGACGCGCCCCTCTCCTTTGAAGAGAACGAGCGCCGGTACATCGCATCGATCCTTGCCACCACCGGCGGCAAGGTGTTCGGACCGGACGGTGCTGCAGCAATCATGAAGCTCAACCCCCGCACCCTGATGTCCAAGATCAACAAACTGGGCATCCCCAGGCCCAACGCCTCGGGCCGTGACCAGGAATTAGGTCCCCAGGGCAAAGACATTTAAGGCTCAGTGCCTCCGGCGGGTCGCTTTTTGATAAAAGCTCCGCAAAAACGTTCCGGTTGCCTCTCCTTTCGTTGCCCAGTCCGGAGCGCCGGAGGCATAAGCCACATGCGTTGCGACCAGCCACAGCCCGTCCTCACGACGACATTAAATCCCAAGGATGAAATATCATCCCCAAAGGTTCACCCATCAAGGTCACCCCGTCTCCCACCTGAAGACACATCCTCCATGATGTTAACCAGCTAGCGTTTTTCCCCCACAGAACTCCCACAGCCCGGCATGCTTTATGCTGATTTACGGACGTATCGCAGCGCCCCACGCACGTCTGGGCCGCGCACCCAATCCGGAAACAAACAGCCCCGGCAGGACGGCGCCGTCACACGCCAAGCCCATGCCGGGGTCCGACCACTGGACGTATTTAGGAGGATCCATGGATTCAGGAGAAGAAAAAAAGGTCGATCTCAAGCGACGAAACTTTGTGAAGCTCGGGGCCGCATCCGCCGTTGCGGGCGGAGCCCTCATGGCCGGGTTGCCCTCCCAGGCCGCGGCGGGCCCTGCCAAGGGACCCACCGCAAAAAAAGAGCTGCCTGAACTGCCCGTCACCATCGACAAGGCGGTCTATAAACGATTTCACCAGAAAGACACCGCCTTCTGCCAGGCCATCTCAGGTGCCTTTCCCGAAGGACGCCAGGCCCTGGGGCAACTGGGCAGTACCTCGGCAGATCTCGGGCAGCGCGTTCTGGACAAGGCCATCTCCGATGCCGGGTGGTACATCGACTCCCTCATCGCAGACGGTGCATCCACGGCAAACCCGGACACCGTGGCCTATTCCCGGGACAACGAGGTCTCCCCGGACCGCTACGATTTTGCATCTGCAGAAGAGGCCTCCCTTTATATCAAAAAGGCAGCCCGCTTCCTGGGGGCCGACCTGGTGGGTATCACCCCCTACGACGAGCGCTGGACCTACGCCTCCTTTTACAACCCGCAAAAAGGAAAGAGTCTGCCACCGGACCTGCCCTTTACCCCCAAATCGGTCATCGTCATGGCTTTTGAGATGGACTACGAGGCCATGACCACGGCCCCGTCCGGTGTCTCCGGCGGTGCCGTGGGCAAGGGATACTCCCAGATGGCCATCACCGGGGCGTCCCTGCGCCGGTTCATCACCAACATCGGCTACAAGGCCTTTGCTGCCGGTAACGACGTGGCCTTGAGCGTTCCTTACGGTATGGCCGCAGGCCTTGGAGAGGCGGCCAGAAACGGCATCCTCGTCACCTACGAATACGGCCCCCGGGTGCGCATCGGCAAGGTGTTCACCGAGCTGGACCTGGCCTGTGACAAGCCCGTGAGCTTCGGGGTCCGCCACTTCTGCGAAACCTGCATGCGCTGCGCCGACGCCTGCCCGGGCCATGCCATCTCCACGGAAAAGGAGCCCTCCTTTGACGTCCACAATGAGTGCAACAACCCCGGGGTGTCCAAATGGGCCATCGATGCGAAAAAATGCCTCCTGGCCTGGGGAAAGACCAAAAGCGACTGCGCCACCTGCATCACCAGCTGCCCCTACAACAAGCCCGATTTCTGGCATCACCGCCTGGTGGACAAAATCAACCACCTCATGCCCGGCCCGGCCCACTCCATGATGCGGGAGATGGACAAACTCTTCGGGTACGGCAACTCCTTCGACAAAAAAGCCGTGACCAGTTTCTGGAAATCATAACCACCACAAGGAGACAGACATCATGGGTGTATTCAACGGCATTGAAACCCTCTTTTTCATCCTCGGGGCCTTAACCACCCTGGGCATCATGGGTATTGTTTACCTGAAAAAAACACGCGGTGCAGGAACCCAGAGCCTGGTCCTGGCCGCGCTCTCTCTTTTTCTCTTTCTCTTTGCCCTGGCCTGGTCCGTCAGCTCCATCCTGGAACACGAACACCAGGCCGCCAACATGGGCCTCCTCTTCTTCGGCCTGCCCGCGATCCTCTTAGGGGGCATGGCTTGGAAGAAGCTGCCCGCCACCGGCAAGGAGTCGGCTTAAAAAGCAGGCCTTCGGCGGCAAGGTGGGGGCACCACCAAACAGCCCCATTTGCCGTTCAGCCCTGATGCGTTGAGCGGCAAATGAGGATATAACTGCAACATTTTTTAAGATATTTTGCTCCCAGGCTCCACCTGGGAGTGATCCACGGAGGCTCTGCCTCCACAATTGAGATCGCTTGCCCCTGCAACTTTTAGCCATGATGCCGCTAAGCCTCACGCCTGCAAGGCGGAGCCTTGCAAGCGACACTCCCGGGCAGAGCCCGGAAGCGAGAAGAAATGGTTAAAGAAGGCAGGCCTCCGCCAGGCAGGTGGAAAAACCTGCATGTGGCGAGTACATCGGCCAGAGACAGAGACTTATGAACATCAAAAAAACACTCACACTCCTTGGTATTCTTGCACTGGCAGGGGCCCTGGCCTACGGCCGGGTGAGCCGGGAAAACAAGACCATCCAGTTCCTCAGCGACCATTTTGCCCCGGCTTCCGTGGAAAAAACAGGGACCTCCCCCGAGGCGTACCGGGTGGTGGAGAACGGCGAGACCCGCTACCTCATCTACCCCTCCCGCACCACGGGCTGGGGCGGGCCCATGACCGTGGCCGCGGTGATGACGCCCAAACTCGTCCTCACAGAGGTCCTGGTGCCGGAACACCGGGAGACGCCCCTGTTTTTCGACTACCTTGGCTCCAACGGGTTCTTCGATCAGTTCACGGATAAAACGCCCCGGGAGCTTCCCAGCATCGGGAAAAACATCGACGCGGTAAGCGGGGCCACCATCTCGTCCAAGGCCATCACCCGAGCGGCCTGCGATGCCATGGCCCTTGCCGGCGAAGACATCCTGGGCATCAAGGGCCCCGAACGAACAGCCCCGTGGCACGTGGGAAGGGATGAACTCCTTCTCCTGGCCCTGTTTACCGCAGCCTTTGCCTGCGCCCGATTCAAGGTCAACAAGGCGAGGGTCCCCCTGCTGATTCTCAGCTTCTTTTTTCTGGGGGTGATGATGAACCGACCCGTGTCGGTCTCCAACATCGCGGCCCTTTTCATGGGCCACGCCCCCTTCATCGGCGACGACCTCTTCTGGTGGCTTCTGGTGCCGGGAAGCCTTGTGCTGGTGGCCCTTTCCGGGAAAAACATCTACTGTACCCGGCTCTGCCCCTTCGGGGCCCTGCAGGAGCTCATCGCCCGCACCGGCGGCCTACGGGTCACGGTGCCGAAAAAGCTTCAGGAAGCCCTGAGGGCCGGGGCCCTGGGCCTCACCTGGCTGGCCCTGATGGTGGCTTTTGCTACGGGCAACGCCGCCCACGCGGCCATCGAGCCCTTTGCCACCCTCTTCGGCCTCAAGGGGACCACCGTGCAGTGGTACCTGGTCTCCCTGGCCCTGGGGGGATCGTTTGTCATTCCCCGGTTCTGGTGCCGGTTCTTCTGCCCGGCCGGAGTCTGTTTCCGAAAAGCGGCAGGGGTCCGCAGGACGGTCACCAAGGGCATCACCATCCAACCCCGCATGGGAAAGGCACGCCATGAAACGCCCACACATTAAAGAGATCGCCATCCTCACCGGTGCCCTCCTCGTCCACGGGCTCCTGTTGATGAGCCTGCTCACCCACCTGTAAGCTCAATGAAAAACAAAAGGCTCGGAGACCAACGCCCTCCGAGCCTTTTGCGCAACACACTCTTTTTTCACCCTTTTTGCCTATTCTCCCGCTTGATTTTTCAATCGATCTGTGAAACGATCGTTTTGGCCTGCAACACATCTTATTTACAGCCAATCCCCACAAGAGCCCCAACGGCATCCCACCAACACCCCAGCGTATGAAGGCCATGGCCTGCCCGTACAATGATCGTCACCGGCCTTTGATGCCCGGTCGCGTCACGTCCCCGGAGCCATACCCATCCCAGCACCTTCTTTCGCAACCGAGACAAGGCCCGCAAGACATCCAACAACCATGCGCGTGAACAGCCCAAGCGCCCCGTCACCCTTTGAGCACTGCAGGGGCCATGGACCTGCTCCCGCGCCCTGTCAACGGCCTGCGCCCCGGTTTTTGCCCTTCACAAGGGGCCGGGCCCACCTTGGAAAAGGAGGTCCCATGAGTTCATCATCCATGCAGTCAGACGCTGCCACCGGCGTCGGAAGGCTTAAATTCTGTGGCGTCGTTCACCCGAACAGCAAGTTCCACATCCTCAGAGAGAAAGCCCCGCAAGACCACGTCATCGCCCCGAACTATGTCTTTGTGGAGGGCGTCGGCAGCGTTCCTCAGTACGCCCCGACGGTGTTCGGGAAATCCACCGCCTACGATCCGCCCCATGACTGCAAAGGCTACTTCATGTCCGCGAAATACCAGCCCAACAACAACTGCTACGCCTACGGCTGCGTCATCGCCAGCAACTCGTTTCCCCAGCCGGGGCGCCTCAACGGCTACACCCTCCCCAAAAAATTCACGGGCTCGGATGTGGCATACGGGGCCGAGCTGGACGGCCTGTCCATGGTGGGGCAAACCCTTGAAGCGGTCTATTCCCATGCCAAAGATGAGGCCCCGGGCCATTACGTGGCCCTGCTCATCTCCGAGGCAGACCCCGGCATCGGGTGGACCGGCGACTACCACTGGGTCCGTTGCGACGACCTGGCCACCTCCACGTGGTCCCAGAAGGATGGCTCCGACCAGGTCACGGACTTCGATTTCGCGGGCAACCCCATCACTGATCCTGCCACGGCCAACTGGACGGTAAACCAGGGCCCCATCAGCAAGACAGACACCCGGGAGATGGTTGTGAGCTACGACTTCTACGCTTACATGTTTGTGCCCCGCGATGGGGTGGACATCATCTGACCGGCGAAAGCCATTCACACCAACGGCATCAAAACAAAGGAGACATCGCACCATGAAGCTTTACATCCTTTACACCGGTGGAACCATCGGCTCCGTGGGAACGCCCTTGGCGCCCATGTCCGGCGAGGATTTCAAGACAGCCTTCAACGCCCAGGTCACCCCCATGATCACGGGCCAGACCGCCATCACCGACGTGGAGATCGCCTACTTCGACCACACCCTGGACAGCACCAACATGCAGCCCTCGGGCTGGGTGATGATCGCCCAGAACATCTTCGACAACTACAAGGACTACGACGCCTTTCTGGTCCTCCACGGCACCGACACCATGGCCTGGACCTCGTCGGCCCTCTCCTTCCTCCTGCCCGGGACCACAAAGCCCATCACGGTGACGGGCTCCCAGCTCCCCCTGTTCGTCCAGGAGGGGAGCGACCCCTCGGCCTATCCCTTTCTCTTTAACACCGACGCCCTGCGCAACGTCCTGGGCAGCGTCCAGTTCCTCACCATGGGGGTCAACGAGGTGTGCCTCTACTTTGCCGACACCCTCTACCGCGGCAACAGGGTGGTCAAGACCAACGCCAGCGAGTTTGTGGCCTTCTCCTCACCCAACTTCCCCGCCCTGGGAGAGTTCGGCATCCTGCCCACCCTCTACAACCAGTTCCTCCTGCCCTTGCCGGGATCCGACGCCCTCGACGCCAACTACGAACAGGTGGGCGCGGACCTTGCCACCATCGCCGCAAACATCACCAATAAATCGGTCATCCAGTTCCTCATCTTCCCTGCCTATTACAACGAAGACACCGGCGGCGACCCGTCCCTCATGACCTCCATGCTCACCCAGCTGAGCCAGGTCTACCCGCCCCTTGCCGGGATTATCTTCGAAGCCTACGGCGAGGGCAACATCCCCAGCTACCAGACCATGCAGACCCTCCTCGGGAAGATGCACGATGATGGCATCATCCTGGTGGACTGCACCCAGGTGCTGGCAGGGGACGTCAACTACAACGCCTACGCCACCGGGGCATGGCTCAAGGAGGCCGGGGTGATCAGCGGCCACGACATGACCCCCATCGCGGGCCTTGCAAAACTCATCGTGCTCCTTGCCAGGGATCCGTCCATGGCCATGGCCGACGTGGAGAACCTCATGGGCCAAAGCCTCGCCGGAGAGCTCACCCCCTACTACGCCATTTCTGGGTACCAGAACGCCTACCTGGCTCCGGGGGAAAACCTCTTCTCCACCAACGGAAACTTCCAGTTCCAGAACACCACCGACGGCACCCTGGCCATCTACGACGTCAGCGACGCCTCCAACCCCACCCTGGTCTGGCACCAGGACATGGGCGCCCAGGGCAGGCTGGTGATGCAGTCCGACAACAACCTGGTGTTCTACGACATGAGCCACACGCCCCTCTGGGCCACCAACACCGCCACCATCGGCCACAACGCCTATCTCCAGCTCGGAAACGACGGCTCCCTGGCGCTATACAACATGGACACAAACCAGGTGTTCTACACCATCTACGACCCGTCAACAGAGGCTGCGGCCGCTGCCGTGCCGTCGGTACCCGAAATCCTGCTGCTCTCCACCATGGCCCGCAGGCGATGACAAACGCCCCCCGGTGACGCCTTTTTACCGGGGTTTTGACCGTTGCACTCGGCATTTCCCCCCCGGGTCCGGGCATGTTGCTCCCGGGTCCCGGGGCCCCGCTTTTTTCCGCCTACCCCAACCATGAAAGGAGAACCCCATGTGCACCATTGGAACCGTGTTTGATGCATCCGTTGTCCGATCCTTCAAGCAGTGCGACCTCACCAAACCCACCACCTTTTATCCCCCGGAGGAGCGACAGGGGAAGGCCGGACCCTACCTGGCCCTCACCCGCCTGGACAGGCCGGGCCTGTGGGCCGGGGGCAACGCCTGCGGCGTCACCTTCACCGCCGCGGACAGCTACACGCGCGACATCACGGCACGGCAGAGCAACTCCCCCTTCCGCCTGGTCCGCACCAGCACCTACCAAGGGCCGAACAAATCCGTGGACTCGTTGTTCCTGGCCTACGAAAAGGCCGTGGCCGATTACGACAACGCCCAGGATGCGGCCGACTCCCTGGCGGACTTCTACTTAAACGGCGACGCCGAACACCCGGGGCCCTTTGAGTCGGCAGACATCGCCATGTTCTCCGACACAAGCCAGGCTGTTTACATGGAGTACTCCCCCGTCGGCAACTTTGAATTCAACAAAATGGGCGATGTGATCGGCCAGACCGGGGAGCCCGAGGTCCTGACCCTCTCCCCCAAGGCCGATTACTTTGCCAACACCAACAACTGCCGCCTCTTCAACACCTCCGTCACCTACCCCATGAACCTGAGCACCTTCCTGCGCCTGGAGCGGGCAGAAAGGCTGTTGTTGATCCAACCCAACCATGACGGCATCCACAAGCTCCTGCGGGACCAGTACTTCGGCGAAACCGAGCTCTCGATCTGCCGGGTCGCAGTCAAGCCCGGTGAGTTCTACACCCAGGCCTCGGTGATCTTCAGCACCCAGGAAAACGGCCTGATGTGCGAATACATCATCAACGGCAACCCCCGCACCAAACCGTGGCAAACCATGACCATCACCAAATAAGGAGACCAGAGCCATGTTGACCCTCAAACGCACCGCCTCCGCCCCCAACACGACCCTTCCCCAAGGGTTTCACTACGTCAGCCAGGACAATTACTGCCTGGTTCGCCTCAACGACACAGACAAAAAATACCTCTACTCGGACAGCGCCACCTCCTGCATCATCGTGGTCATGGCCGGTCGCAACGCCGATGACCAGGAGATCGTCATGCTCTCCCACCTCTCCCGCAAGGTTCGCTACGACTACTTCTTCAACCTGGTGGGCGCCCATTTCGTGGGGCCGGTCCACATCTGGGGCCAGGGGGGCAACCCGCCCCTGGCCGAGGCCTCCAACGACAACACCCACACACTCATGGGGTGGCTCATGACCCACTCCCTGGATAACTTCCGATACAACGCACCGGCGGACAAGCCGAGCTGGTGGGTGGAACAGGTCACCCTCAGCCTGGGCCAGGGCGATCCCAACCAAGAGCACCGTGACGACTTTGGGGTGGACCTGACCACCATGGTGGTCAGCAACCAGGCCTTTAACCTCACCCCGGAACAGCGGGATCCCACCGGGGGTGTCCAGACCCTCTTTGCCGTCTTCGGCATGAAGATCTACCCGCCGGTGTGGCTGTGGAAATCCACGCGCCCCTTTGACGACGCCCTCATCTCCCGCCTGGTGAACGCCGCCAACCAGGACAACTGGACCCAGATCCTCAGCATGACCGACGAAGAGATCCTCCACACCTACTCCAGCACCCCCGAATGGGAGGTGCCGTGGTTCGTGGACACCCTGAAAGAGTCGGCGCAGTTTGTGGATAATTGGAACAAGACCCACGGAGGGTGATCGACCCTTCCCACATGCGGATATCTCCGTCCACCGGCATCACCACGAAATCACCCGTGGATATTCACAGCCCATATAGGGTATAAAGAAAACGTATGCCACCACTTGGACAGGAGACCACATGACCACAAAAGACGCCGGAGATATCCGCTGGATTCAGCGTTTCGAGCATTTTGAGAAAGCCTTTGCCGAGTTAAAACTAGCTGTTGCCGTCGATGAACCGTCACGGCTTGAGCGGGCTGGGCTCATCCAGTTCTACGAGATGTCCTTTGAGTTGGCATGGAAGGTGATGAAGGATTATCTGGACGCGGAAGGATATGATATACAGAGCCCCCGGGCAGCCATTAAACAAGCCTTTCAGTCCGGAGTGATCGAGGATGGTGAAACCTGGCTTAACGCATTAAAAGATAGAAATCTGACCGTGCACACCTATGATGAATCCACAGCCAAGGAGATTGAACGACGTATTCGAAGAGCCTACTTCCCCAACCTCGCCAAACTCTACACAACCTTGCAGGCCAGGATCACGCCATGAAACGGTTCGGATTAAAACCATCGGAAATCATGGCCATCCAGAATGCTGCTGCACGGTTCCCGAATGTGGAATCCATTCTGATTTTCGGATCACGTGCTAAAGGGACCGAAAAAGCAGCGTCCGATATAGACCTCGCCGTCAAAGGTAAAGGGGTCTCCCCCGAAGAGATCCTCAAGCTTAAGGATATTCTTGAAGAAGAGACCCTCATCCCCTACTTTTTCGACATCATCCACTACAATACCCTTCAAAGCCCCGCCCTGAAGTCCCACATCCATCGTGTCGGAAAAGCCATTTACCGAAAAACTGCCTCCCCATAAGCTGCACGCCACCCGTTTTGATTCATCTGTCGTAACCAGACACCCGATACAGGCCAATGTGAAATCGTTACTCGACAGCCATGGGTTTAACCCGGGTATTACACAAGTCGGGTGCACTCATATGCAAGGCAAGAGAGCTTCAGATGTCGTTTTTCACCTCAATACCCTGATAACCAGCAGATGCAGGCTGAGTTAACTTATCTCCCCTATCTTGCATACCTCAATGACGCGGCAAGCCCCACCACCAGAATGGACCCGATGTTGTGGGCCACGGCCCCCAGGATGGGGGTGAGCACCCCGGCAAAGCCCAGGAGCACGGCCACAAGGTTGATGCCGAAGCTCAGGGCGATGTTGACCTTGATGGTGCGACTCATCCTGCGGCTGAGGTCCACGAGGAAAGGAAGGGTCTCCAGCTTGTCGTTCATCAGCACGATGTCGGCGGTCTCCAAGGCCACGTCCGATCCGCGGAGGCCCATGGCGATGCCGGTGCCTGCAGCTTTCAGGGCGTCAGCTCCGTCTCCCACGAAAATCAGGCCCGAGCCTTCATGGGACTCGATGAGGCCCAGCTTCTCATGGGGTTTGCACCCGGCGTGCCACCGGGAGATCCCCACCTGGTCTGCCAGGCGCCGGACCGCCGGTTCCCGGTCCCCGGAAAGGATGCGCACATCCCCGAGGCCCTTGGCCTCCACAGCCCGGACGACCTCCTGGGCCTCGGGTCGGGCCTCATCATCCATGCCGAGGTAGCCCCAGAGCTCGCCGTCCACGCGTACCTCCACGGTGGTCAGGCCCGTCTCGCCCCTGGCACCGCTGGAGATTACCTCAACCCGGGCGTCCCCTACTTTGCCGGAGACGCCGCGCCCCACCTCAGACTGGATTTCCCGGGCAACAGGAACAGAGCAGCCCAAAGAGGTTGCCTTGGCAAGGATCGCATGGGCCAGGGGATGGGCGCTTCCCGTCTCCAGAGCCGCTGCCATGGCAAGGAGCTCTTCCGGCTGCCTGTCCCCTTGGGGCAGAATCTCCACCACACCGGGCTCGCCCTTGGTGAGGGTGCCGGTCTTGTCGAAAAAGAGGGCATCGGCACCGGCCATGGTCTCCAGGAATCCGCCTCCCTTCACCAGCACGCCCTCTTTGGCCGCACGGCTGATGGCAGCCACCGTGGTCACGGGCCCGGCCAGCAGAAACGAGCATGGGCATCCCACAATAAGCACGGTAATGGCCCGGGAGATCTCACCGGTAATAAGCAGAGCCAGCACCGCACCGGCCAGGATCACCGGGGTGAACCACTTGGCATATTCATCCACGATGCGGGCGCTCCGGGTTTTCGACGACTCGGCGGCCTGGATCATCTTGACGATCTTTCCGAAGGTGGAATCTTCGCCCACGCGCAGGGCCTCCACCGTCACGAACCCGTCCACGCACGTGGTCCCGGCGTAGACCTCGTCCCCTTCCGAACGGCTCACCGGAATGGACTCCCCGGTGATGGCTGCCTCATCCACAAAGGTGGCCCCTTCACGGATCACGCCGTCCACGGCGATGGTTTCGCCGCTTCGCACCACCAGCCGGTCCCCCTGACGGATGGACGACACCTTCACCTGCACCTCGCCGCCCTCTTTGACAAGGGTGGCGGTGGCCGGGGTCATCTCCACCAGCTCTTCGATGGCGTGCCGGGCGCTGTCGCTCACCGCCTCTTCAATGAGTGCCCCCACCACCATGATGGCGCTGACCACGGCAGCCTCCAGAAAATTGCCCGTGAGCATGCAGGCGATGATGGCGATGCTCACCAGCTCGTCCACATTCACCTCCCGGGCCATGATCCCCTTGACGGCGTCCACGATAATGGGCAGGCCGTTCAGCGCCACCGACAGGATAAGCACAAGGTCCCTCAGGTTCAGCGAGGCCACCAGCCCCTGCTGGTTCACCATGCCCGTCAACAGGGCAACGGGGATCAGAAGCGCCCCGCCCGCCACACGGATAAAATCCGATGATTTAAAAATCTCCTGATACACATTGAGTTTTGCATACCGTCCGATCATAGCGTTTCCTCTTTTTCGCGGTCTGTTTTCTCTCTTATCTATCGTCGCAGAACATGCATGTCATCTGTGCCGGCGCAGGAAAAACAATCCCGGCACACCCTCTCTATACCGGCCATTCATTTGAAGATCAAGTGTTTTGAAAATCAAACTAAAAAAATTCGCAGCGCCACACACCTTATCTATAAAGCCCGCTCAATCAGGACCCTACGCAGATCAACAGCGAACAGACCCTGTTCTTTTTCTGGCTACGATCACTGGAGTTCCTCGCCCACTGTCCTTTTATGTCCTCCCAAAAAACCGTGTTGCAACCGGGCCTCGATTTACTTATGATGTATGCGCTTGCGTTCGCGACAGATAGACCAACCGAGAACACCGTGCCCATGCGGTGATATCGCGAACCCCAAGCTCGTTTTTCCAAAGACGAGGCAGCCCCTCAACTGACAAGGTTTATGCGCCTTTTAGCCCAAAGGGGTTCGCAATTGCGTAACAATATGAAACAAAAGAACTTTCACCACATAAAATTGTCAAATCACCCCATCGGTATATCGTGGCAGAAAGTTCGCGCTGTGCAGTTGGTTTTCAGTTTGAAATGAATCGGTTCTACGAGAACAGTCACTCCCCGTACGGGAGTGTGGATTGAAACTTGATGGCAACGTAGGGGGCAAGCTCGCTTTCGGTCGCTCCCCGTAAGGGAGCGTGGATTGAAACCTCTTGGGTGAGGGAGGGAGCGGGAGGGGAGGCAAGTCGCTCACCCTACGGGAGCGTGGGTTGATACTGTCAATCTCCTGTATCAAATCGTCGCAATGCTCGTCGCTCCCCGTGCGGGAGTGTGGATTGAAACTGTGATGGCAACAGACCGTTTATACAAACGTTCAGTCGATCTTCTTGCGGATGCGTGGTCTGAAACCAAGTGAATCGCTACCTGTGCAAAGCGAGTATTGTCCGTGGATTAACATTCTTTGTTGTGCGGGAGCCACACCCCACGATTTGTTGTTCCCCTCGCGAAAGTGTGTATAACAAAAGCCCGCATACATCGTCTCGATGAAAGCGGGCTTTTCGTTTGCCATCGACTATTTATCCCCATGGACTCGCAGGCAGGTCTTTTGTCACCTGCGGATCCCTCGGCCCTTCATCTTCTCCTGCTCCTCTTTGTAAATCGCGGCCATGCGATCAATCTTCTCGTACTGCCGAGCCAAGAGGTCCTCGGTGATGGTGCGAATCCCCCACCGTTTGAAATCGATCTGGAGACCGTTTCCACCGGGGTCTTCGGCACCTTCCAGTTCATTGAAAAACGCCCCCACAGATCTTAGAAGGCGATGGATATCTTTGATGGAGTCGCACAATTCAACGATTTCCGCCCCCGAGAACATCGCCGGAGCGGATTGGCTATCGCATGAAGTCATGGTGATCTCCTTTGGGGTTTACATTGCTGGGCAGAAAGCAAATGTGCCATGAATAATGATTTGTATGAACACGACGTTCCCGAATCTACCTATCTTCATTCACGACCTTTTGCTCGCCATCCGTCTCGAAAGGAAGACGAACGCACCAAAAAAGGTTTTTTCTAAGGATCGATATGCCTCAACACATGGACAAACAAACGTTGAAATCAGACATGGGGAATACGCGCCTCCGGTGAGGCCAGGAAGAAGTAAACAACGCAACACGCCTGTTCACAGGTCTGTTAGAGAACGCGTAGAAATCCGAAGACGCGCCTTCCCCGCCGTCAATCAGAAACGATCGTGTTCATTGGCCATCTGGTGAGTCTGTAATGTCCACTGAAAGTGTGCGGGGTGCCGCGGGATGAGGAAAATACGACTTGAAATGGATTTGGTGGTGGTGTAAAAAACCGTGTAGCCATGACGACCTCCTGTGAAGGTTGTTTTTGGTCAGGCCTGGCAGGGTGTTTGCCGCATCCTGTCGGGCTGCATCATGAACGTCACAATAACTAGTTATTACGCCCCACCCTAATGTGATCCTTTTTGGGTGTCAACACTTTTTTTGCCGTTATATCTCAGCCTTACCTATTCCAAAACTATAGAATAAATACCGAACGCCCCTTCCACTCAACACCCCAGCCTTACCGCATCGATGGAAAATCAGTCTACCACAAGGTAAAAACAGCCACGTCCTGCCAACCTAAATAGTCATCACTCACCAGGTGAAAATAGTGCTGGAAAGGCAAGGCCCGTTTTGATACCTCTATTTCCAAGCCACACGTTAACTCATTTTTTTCGCCAAAGAAATAAAGAGTAAGGAGTGCTTATGAGAGGGAAACAGGTGCGTCAGATTTGCGAGGTATTGGATCGGCTCTCCACCCCTTCTGGAGCCACCATCCGGGAACTGACAGAAGCCCTGAAGGTGAAGCGCCGATCCGTGGAACGGATTCTCCACAACATGGAGGAAATGGAGTTCCCCATCTACAAGGATCGACCCCAGGGCGCCCGGGAAAAGCGATGGCACCTGGAGCCCTCCTATGTGAAAAAACTCCCCAACACCGCCATCCCCAATCTCACCCTCACCCACCAGGAGGTGATGTGCCTTTACCTTCTCAACCGAAACGACCCGGTGTTCAAAGGTACCTACATGGAGCGCCTCCTGAAGTCGCTCTTCTCCAAGCTCACGTACTTCTATCCCAAAGAACTCACCGACGCCCTGGACGGTATGCGCCACCTCAAGGTGACCAAGCCCCTGATCCAAAAAAATTACGCCACCCATGAGCCGGTTCTCGCCACCGTAACCGAAGCCATCGTCTCCCGAGAGTCTCTGAAAATGTCCTACCACGCCTTTGCCACCGACACCCATAAAGAGGTGGTCATCAACCCCCTTCACCTGTTTGAGGAGTCGGGCGGACTCTACCTCATCGCCCAGAAAAGGTCCGAAGGCGCTTTCCGAACCTACGCAGTGGAACGCATCCACAAAGTCCGCGCAACCGGGCAGGAGTACAGCTACCCCAAAGGGTTTTCTCCAGGCGATTACCTGTCCCGTACCTTTGGTATCATTGACGACGGTGAGATCACTGTGTGCCTTCGGTTCTCCAAGGCACAAGCCCGATACGCCGCCGAGAGAACCTGGGTAAACGGACAAACCCTCACGCCCGGACCCGATGGCACCTTAGAGCTCTCCTTCACAACCCGGGGCATCCGGGATGTGAGGCGTTGGGTTCTGGGGTGGGGATCGGATGTGGAAGTGCTTGCACCGAAATGGTTCCGGCAGGAAATCCGAGGGGAATTCGCAAAAATTGACCAAATATACAGACAAAAACACTCACTTTTTTAAATATAAAAATCAACATCTTAACCACTCACACTTCAATTGAATGTAAACAAACATTTGACACACTGAAACTTCGAGATTACCATTCTCAGGAATTACCAAACATTGAATGTCTTGGTAATGAGTCTCCCTGCAAGCTAGCGGAGTGGATTGAAACAATTGAATGTATGCTATGCTCTATGCCTCTTGGTCCCATTTGGCATAGGGTATGGTTTACCAAAAATAATATTTCAATTGATGTATGCTAAAAGGAGACTCATGAAAATCCGATGCTGCGTTGAAACAAAAAAAGCCGAGATTGTTTTAGTGTTTATTCTTTTCATATTTGGCTATAGCTTTTTTAGCCACGAAGACCTATCAGTTATCCATATATCGATGGGCAAATGCCATATTGTATTGGAAAGGCACACAGAAAAAAAATTTCTCACCGATGCAACCAGCTTTGACGGAGTAACCCTGTAAGCTGGCTACAACAAGACATCAACCTAATTGATAGAAAGTTGAAGCATCATGAAAAACAAAATTCATTACTATGCTCACACGACTGCCAATGCCCCATCGACCTGGCAACCGTTGATTGACCACCTGATACAAGTAGCCGACCTTGCCGCCGACAGGGCCGCCTGTTTCGGCGGGGAAGACTTTGCCCGATGGGCCGGGCTACTCCACGACCTGGGTAAATTTTCTCACGAATTTCAACGGTACCTTGAAACATCCAAGGGGAGGGTGGATCATTCCACGGCAGGGTCTCAGTGGGTCCGTCGTCTTTGGAAAGAGGCCATGGGCGACCATGGGGAGTGTCTTGCCACCTTGCTCTCCTATGTCATCGCCGGGCACCATGGGGGACTGCCCGACGGCGGTCATACGACGGCGGATCACGGGTCCTTGAAAAATCGTCTGGCCAAAAGAGAGATCCCGCCTGTGGAGGGGTGGCAAAACGAAGTCCCCCTTCCCGAAATCGCACTTCCTCCAAGACTGAAAATGGACAAGGAAACAGCGGGATTCACCTTAAGTTTTTTTGTGCGCATGATCTACGGCTGCCTGACGGATGCTGACTTTCTGGACACCGAGGCCTTTTGCTCCCCCGAAAAATCCATGCTGAGAAGCCCCTGGCCCGGCATCCCTGAAATGACGGAAACGCTTCGCCAGCACATGGACACCTTGTTGCAAAAGTCAGAACCAACCCCCATCAATACGGCGCGCCAAGAGATCCTGAATTATTGCCGCGAGGCATCCGAACAACAACCAGGCCTCTTTTCCCTCACCGTCCCCACAGGGGGAGGAAAAACCCTTTCATCACTTACCTTCGCCTTGGAACACGCCAAAACCCATGGGTTGAGGCGGGTGATTTATGTCATCCCCTACACCAGTATTATCGAACAAAATGCCGATGTGTTTCGCAAGGCGTTGGGGGAGGATGCCGTGCTGGAGCATCATTGCAACTACCTTCACCCCGATGAAGAGAAAGAAGGAGGAGACGACCACCCGGACATCGCGGGAGCCGTCAGGTTCCGTCTTGCCATGGAGAACTGGGACGCCACCCTGGTGGTGACCACCTCGGTGCAATTCTTCGAGTCCCTTTTTGCCAACCGGTCCTCCCGATGCCGAAAACTCCCCAGCATTGCCCGCAGTGTGGTGATACTCGATGAAGCCCAGATGCTCCCCCTTCCCCTGCTTCAACCTTCGGTGATGGCCCTGCGTGAGCTTGCAACCAACTATGATTCCACCCTGGTGCTGTGCACGGCCACCCAGCCCGCCCTTGAACAATCGGGCCGCCTGACCTGCGGATTTCCTGAAGGGGCCATTCGGGAGATCATCCCGGAACAACAGAAAAAGGACCTTTTCAGGACCTTTGAGAGAACAAAGATTACCCGGCTCGGCACCCTTTCAGATGAAGAGATTGCCGAGAGACTGCGCAACGAACATCAGGTGCTCTGCATTGTCAATACCAGAAACCATGCGCGCACCCTGTATGACACCCTTGGCAAAGAAGAGGGAAATTTTCATTTAAGCGCCCGTATGGTCCCGGCCCACAGACGGAAAATTCTCCAAAAGATATCGAAATGCCTTGAAAAAGGCCTCCCATGCAGGGTGGTAAGCACCTCACTCATTGAATGCGGTGTGGATGTTGATTTTCCGACGGTGTATCGGGCTGTGGCAGGCCTTGACTCCGTTGCCCAGGCCGCAGGGCGATGCAACCGGGAAGGCAAGCGCCCCACAGGACAAGTCTACGTATTCCGGCCCGAAACCGGCATGCCCAAAAGGGCACCGGGGTTTCAGCGGCGAGCCGAGGTGTTTGAAGAGATAGCCGCCTCCCACGACGACCTATTCAGCCGCGAGGCTGTCTCCGCCTTTTTCCGGCGGCTCTACCAGTTTGAAGGGCTTGACCAAAAAGAGGTCATGAAATGCCTGTACGAACCCAATATCGGCCTCAAACTCCCCACCTCGTTTCCTTTTGTGGTCATCAACGATCGGTATCGGTTCATTGAAACCAAACGTCCCGTCATTGTGGAGTGGGACCAACGGGCCAGGGACTTGGTGCGTCAACTGGAGTATGCCCAGGACATATCGGGCACTCTACGACAACTCCAGTCCTACACGGTCCAGGTTTATAAAACGGAATTGGAAGCCCTTTTTGAGGGAGGTGTGGTGCCCTTGAGAGATCAATTTTACGTGGCCCGCGAAGGCATCGGGTACAGAGAGGACGTCGGGCTCTGTTCGGAAGACCCCACCCACTGGAACGCGGGTTCGGGAATTATTTAATCGTGTTTACCCTGTATTGCCGCCGTGTGGCGTGGATAACAAAGGAGGATCTATGGGTTATGGTGTCAAGTTGAAGGTATGGGGCGATTACGCCTGTTTTACCCGACCGGAGATGAAGGTGGAGCGGGTAAGCTACGATGTGATGACCCCTTCGGCCGCCCGAGGGATCCTGGAGGCCATCCACTGGAAACCCGCCATCTCCTGGGTGGTGGACAAAATCCATGTCTTGAAGCCCGTGCGGTTTGATTCGGTACGGCGTAACGAGCTGAAAGGCAAAGCCTCCGCTGCTTCGGCCAAGTCGGCCATGAAAAGCGGCAAGGCCGTTCACCAGTTCATTGAAGACGAGCGCCAGCAACGTGCCGCCCTGGTACTTCGCGATGTGGCGTACATCATTGAGGCCCATTTCGACATGACGGATAAAGCGGGCGCCGAAGACAACCCCGGCAAGCACATGGATATTTTCAAACGCCGTGCGATAACTCTGGCGCGCTTTGACGGCCCAGGGGATGTCCGGGCTTCGGCGGCAGAAGCTGGCGCGAGGGAAGCCTCTTCAAGCTGGCGGGACGGTTAAAGCATTGGCTGGATGTCCACCGACCATCCATTTTACTCTGTCAGATGACACCTCAATTCTACCGCCCCACCATGGTGGACGGGGTCATTGATGTGGCCCGATGGCAAAAGGAGGCCGGGCTATGATTCTCTCGGCGTTAACCGACTATTATGAGCGCATGGTGGCAGACCCGAAAGCCTCCATGCCCAGGCCCGGGTTCAGCGAAGAGAAGATCTCCTTTGCAGTGATGGTCAGTGCGGAGGGACATTTCAAAAGCATCCGGGATTTACGGGAAACCCAAGGCAAAAAAGTCGTGCCTGTCAAAAAGATCGTACCTGCCGCAGTGAAGCGTTCCGGCACATCCATTGTTCCCAACTTTCTCTGGGATAATTCCGGGTATGTCCTCGGGGTGGACGGCAAGGGAAAACCCCAGCGCAGCCGCATGACCTTTGATGCGTTCAAGGAAAAGCACCAGGATATCGCCGGGCACACATCCTGTGCCCGGGTCAAGGCTGTGGCCGCTTTTCTGGAGGCATGGGAACCGGAGCAGGCTGAGGCATTGGAGTTAAAAGAGGAGTTCCTCGATCAGAACCTGATCTTCTGGCTGGAAGGCGATGACAGGCCGGTCCACGAATACCCGGACGTGCTGGAGCTCTGGCAGACGCTGCAGGATAAAAAGGAAGATGGCTCCTATGAAGCGCCCTGCCTCGTCACAGGAGAGGTGGGACCCATTGCAAGGCTCCACCCCCCCATCAAAGGCGTCTCCGGGGGGCAGCCCGCAGGGTGCGCCATTGTATCCTTTAACCTTGATGCCTTTGCATCCTACGGCAAAGAGCAGAGTTTCAACGCGCCGGTGGGCGAAACTGTTGCCTTTGCATACACCACGGCGTTGAACTACCTGCTGCGCCGTGAAAACGGACGGACTTTGTCCATCGGGGACACCAGCACGGTGTTTTGGGCAGAGAAAAAGGCACCTGAAGAAGATCTGCTGGCCTCTTTTTTTGATGTCACCAACGAGCCTGACCCGAAAGGTTCCCCAAAAGAATCCGGGGAAGACCGGCAATCAGCGGCCAAGGTGCGCTCGATTTTACGGGCCTTGCGGGATGGAGTGGCCCTTCATGATGCTCTGGGTGAGCTGGACAAGGACGTAAAATTTTACATCCTGGGATTGGCCCCCAACCAGTCCCGCCTTTCCGTACGATTCTGGTGCCCCTCAACCTTTGGAACCCTGGTGGAGAAGGCTGGCCTGCACTACGGAGCCTTGAGTATGGAGAGGCAATACCCCAACCAGCCCGAATTTCCGTCGCTATGGCAGATTCTATTGGAAAGCGCTGTCCAGCAAAAAAGAGAGACATCTCCGCTTTTCAGGGGCCCTTCGCGCAGCGTCCTCACGGGCTGCCGATACCCCGAGAGCCTTTACACCGCCATTTTAGGGCGCATTCGCGCCGACAAAGAGGTCAATTATGTGCGGGCCGCCGTCATCAAGGCGTGTCTGACTCGAAACCACAGGCAAACATCAGGAGAGATCACCATGTCACTCGACCCGAATCGAAAGGACGTCCCTTACCTGTTGGGTCGTCTTTTTTCCTTGTTGGAAAAAGCCCAGAGAGACGCCCTTGGAAAAGTAAACACCTCCATTCGACACCGTTATTTCAGCTCTGCATCGGCCACGCCCTCCATTGTGTTTCCCCAATTGCTGAGACTGGCTCAACACCACATTGCCAAAGCAGAATACGGGGAAAAAATGGACAGGGGCATCCAAGCTGTTGTGGATGATATCGCTGATTTTCCAACCCGCCTCTCCCTTCAGGAGCAAGGTATTTTCACCATCGGCTATTACCACCAGTCCAACGCAAATTACCGAAAAAACGAAAAGGAGTAACCCATGAGCGCCCTTGAAAACCGATATGAATTTGTCTTGTTTTTTGACGTGGAAAACGGAAACCCCAACGGTGACCCGGATGCCGGAAACATGCCCCGCATCGACCCGGAGACCGGCCACGGCATGGTGACGGACGTCTGCCTGAAACGCAAAGTCCGAAACTATGTGGAGTTGGCCAAGGACGGAGAGGAAGGATTTAACATTTATGTCCAGGAAAAGGCGGTGCTGAACAACCGCAACGAGATGGCGTACAAGGCCCTTGACCTGAAACCCGATAAAAAAGGAAAAAAGCTGCCCAAAAAGGTGGAAGACGCCAGGGCCGTTACCCAGTGGATGTGCGGCAACTTCTTTGACATCCGGAGCTTTGGTGCGGTGATGACAACAGAAGTGAACTGTGGCCAGGTACGCGGGCCGGTTCAGATGGTGTTTGCCAAAAGCGTGGATCCTGTGGTGCCCCATGAGGTGAGCATCACACGCATGGCCGTGACAACGGAAAAAGAAGCCGAAAAACAATCCGGGGACAACCGCACCATGGGGCGCAAATACATCATTCCCTACGCCCTCTACCGTGCCGAAGGGTTTATCTCGGCGCCCCTGGCAGCCAAAACCGGATTTTCCGAAGATGACCTCTCCCTGTTCTGGGAAGCCTTGACCCAGATGTTTGAACATGACCATTCAGCGGCAAGGGGGAAAATGAGCGCCCGAAAACTGGTGGTGTTCAAGCATGACTCAAAGCTGGGAAATGCCCCGGCCCACCTCTTGTTCGATACCGTGACCGCCAACCACGCCAAGGATGGAAATGCCCCGGCACGGGCGTTTAAGGATTACGACATAACCATTGACGAGTCAGCCCTTCCCAAGGGTGTCTCCTGCGAGGTGAAATTGTAGCCATGTATGCCGACGACGACCTGCTCCCCCTATCGGCCCTTCAGCACCTGCTCTTCTGCCCGAGGCAGTGCGCACTGATCCATGTGGAGCGGCTCTGGGTAGAGAACAGATACACGGCCGAAGGGCAGGTCCTCCATCAACGGGTGGACAGGCCGGGGGAGCACCGGGAACCCGGGGTACGGACGGCCTATGCCGTAGACCTCAAAAGCCGGGCCCTTGGCCTGGTGGGCAAAGCCGACGCCGTGGAATACCGACATCATGACGGGCTGTGGCGTCCCTATCCCGTGGAGTACAAAAGAGGGCGGCCCAAAAAGGGCAACCACGACCGGGTCCAGCTCTGTGCCCAGGCCCTTTGCCTGGAGGAGATGCATGGAATGGGTATTGACGAAGGAGCCCTTTTTTACGGGACGCCCCGTCGGCGTGAAGTGGTGTCCCTCACCGACTCGTTGAGGACAGAAACCATAGACGCGGCTCTGGCCCTCCACCACCTGGTGGAGGAAGGCCTCACCCCGCCGCCTGTGTACACCAAGGGGTGCGACACCTGCTCCTTTCTGGATCTCTGCATGCCCAAGGACATGGGGGTTGGTCGTGTAAGGGCCTACCTCAGGGAGGTGACAAAAGGATGAAGAAGCTGTTGAATACCCTCTACGTCACCACCCAAAAAAGCTACCTGGGAAAAGACGGAGAGACGGTCTCGGTCTACCGGGACGGCAAGGTAGTAGCCCGCATTCCCGTGCACACCCTGTCAGGCATCGTCTGCTTCGGCAATGTGGGGATGAGCCCTTTTCTCATGGGGTTCTGTGGGGAAAAGGAGGTGGGGGCCTCCTTTCTGACGGAGCGCGGGCGGTTCCTTGCCCGGGTGGCCGGACCGGTCTCCGGTAACGTCTTGGTGAGGCGGACCCAGTACCGCCTCGCCGATGAACCGGATGAATCTGCGGAGCTTGCCCGAAGCTGCGTCATCGGCAAGGTGGCCAACTGCCGGGCCGTGCTCTCCAGGGCCCTGAGGGACCACCGTGACAAACTCGACGCCGATGCCGTGCAAGACGCTGTCACGCGGCTGAAGGCAACCCTGAAGGAGCTTGCCACGCCCCGCCCCCTGGACACAGTCCGCGGCCTGGAGGGAGACGCGGCCCGGGCATACTTCGGGGTGCTGGACCACCTGATCATCACAAACAAAGACACGTTTTGTTTCAAGGGTCGAAGCAGGCGACCGCCCCAGGACATGGTCAATGCCATGCTCTCCTTTGTCTACACCCTCCTTGTCCATGACGTCCGCTCAGCCCTGGAGGCCATGGGCCTGGACCCTGCCGTGGGTTTTCTTCACCGGGACCGACCGGGCAGACCGGGTCTTGCCCTGGACATGATGGAAGAGTTTCGGGCCTTTGTGGCTGATCGCCTGGTGCTCTCCCTCATCAACCAGAGGCAGGTCTCCCCGTCGGGCTTTCAAACCCTGGATTCCGGCGCCGTGGTCATGGACGATTCCACGCGCAAGGTTGTCATTACCGCCTATCAGGACCGAAAGCAGGACGAAGTGTGTCATCCGTTCTTGAAGGAAAAGGCAAAGATCGGCCAGCTTTTTTTCGTGCAGGCCCAGCTTTTGAACCGTTATTTTCGAAAAGATCTGGACGGCTACCCGCCCTTTGTATGGAGATAGATGCCATGATGGTGCTTGTCAGCTACGATGTGGCCATGGATGAAGGGGGCCAAAAGAGGCTCCGACGTGTGGCCCGGGTGTGCCAGAACTACGGACAGCGGGTCCAGTACTCCATGTTCGAATGCAGCCTGGACCCGGCCCTCTGGGTGGAGGTCAAGGCCAAACTAATCAAAGAGATCAACCCGGAAACAGACAGTCTCCGATTCTACTTTCTGGGGGCCAACTGGAAACGCCGGGTGGAACATGTGGGGGCAAAACCCTCACGCGACCCGGATGCCCCTTTAATCCTTTGAAAGCGCGAACCCCGAGCTCGTTTTTTTGTTATAAAAATCAACCATCTGAAAAAAGGTCTCTTTCGACCATTGGAGAAGAAGAGGTTCGCGATTTTTTAACCATTTGAAAATATGAACTTATTCATCAACATCAGACCAATACGTGCTCCTCATGGGCACTGCCGACCGGGGTTCGCGCATAACCCCGGTTTTCCTTTTGTATATGAATGGGTTCCCTGAAAACAGTCGCTCCCCTCGCGGGAGCGTGGATTGAAACCTTCGTGCTTGTGATTGGCCGCCCTGGGCATACGGTCGCTCCCCTCGCGGGAGCGTGGATTGAAACTCATGCCTCTTATCTATCCGAAAATAAACCAAAGTCGCTCCCCTCGCGGGAGCGTGGATTGAAACAAGGATGCCGAGAGGAGAAGCGCAGAGGCTTAGAGTCGCTCCCCTCGCGGGAGCGTGGATTGAAACCCACTCGTCCGCATCAAGATCACCCCTCTTTATGTCGCTCCCCTCGCGGGAGCGTGGATTGAAACAAGGGCGACAAGGGGAAGGAGCTTGACCGCCTTTGTCGCTCCCCTCGCGGGAGCGTGGATTGAAACATAGGCCCTGGTACAGGAAAGGCCGCGTTAGCCTGTCGCTCCCCTCGCGGGAGCGTGGATTGAAACTTCGATACGGGGTGGGAATTCCCGGAGATGTATGGTCGCTCCCCTCGCGGGAGCGTGGATTGAAACAAGCAAGCTGCTAAGTAACGCTAAGGTCTCCGAGTCGCTCCCCTCGCGGGAGCGTGGATTGAAACAGGCTGGGCGCTAACCAAGTTGGGGGTGACATACGTCGCTCCCCTCGCGGGAGCGTGGATTGAAACAATTGATCTGCCTGTGTTTGGCTCGCCTGGTTAACGTCGCTCCCCTCGCGGGAGCGTGGATTGAAACGTCGCCTCCTCGTTTTCCGTGTCGTCCGCGGGGGTGTCGCTCCCCTCGCGGGAGCGTGGATTGAAACTTCGCCTTGATGTAAAATCCATCCACGGCGGGGCGTCGCTCCCCTCGCGGGGGCGTGGATTGAAACACCACTGGGTTGAGCGGTGATGATCGTTAAAACCGTCGCGCCCCCGCTGTGGCGTAAGATATAACCCGGCAGGTTTGGACGAAAGGCTCTCCGACGGCTATCGGTACCCATGCGAGGATGTCAATTGAAGCTCTTTTCGGTGCGGGGGCCGCACCCTACAAGGTGTCACGGCCCGGGCGGAATCGGAGAACGTGTAACCGTCAACAGCTCCAGCCACCTATGGCTTCGGCATGGCTTTCATGCGCACATGTTGAGTGCCTTTATACGGTGAAAGGCCACATTGATTCCAAGGCCCGCCTCGGTTATGATTTACTCGGCATAAGTCTCATGCACGGTAATGACGGATGGAGCCAGGTATTATCTTTTTGATCCGTCACATGGCCATGCTCTTCATGGTATGAAGTCAAGGACCCCCCATGCTCATTCGCTCTGCATTCCCAACCGACTCAGAAAAAATCGCGGTCACCCATCGGGCGTCCATTAAAACCCTCTGCGCACCCCACTACACCCCAGAAGCCATTGCCGGGTGGACAGGACTTTTGACGCCCGATATTTACGAGCACGCCATAGGTGAAAAGATTATGGTCGTGGCTGAAGAGAACGAAGGGATCTTTGGCCTGGGCATCCTGAACCCGGTTAGCGGTGAAATCGGTGCCGTTTATGTTCACCCCCGGGCTGTGGGAACCGGGGTGGGCAAAGCCCTGATTACGGAGCTGGAGACCCGGGCCATGGGCGCCGGTGTCCATGAACTGAGATTATGCGCCACCATCAACGCGGTGGATTTCTATGGTCACTGCGGGTACCTTCGCCTGGGCGAGTCCGCCCATGAACTGCCCAACGGGGTGAGGCTGCCATGCATCCGAATGGCAAAGGCCCTGGACGATCAAAATGGATAAAAAGATCACATTTAATGTGTTTGGCAGGATCATTCTCGCCCTGCACGAAGAGAATGCTTGGTGATTGTTCTATGAGTAGGATCAAAGCGCCGCCCGGCCACAGACCTTGTTGTGCCTTCCGGCCTCCAAAGCTCCGAGCTGGAACTCTACCTGAGCGACCTCTGCCACGAGTGGGCCACCGAAAAGCATCCCGATATTTTCAGAGTCTCGTGATCTAAGGCGCTGCCTGCATCACAATGGGCTAATGGAGTAAGGGAAAATCGACCCCATAACAGTGGCGTGGGTTGAAAGCTTTTGGGTTTTTACGGGCAGCTCTCCAGCGGCTGTCGGTACCCATGCGGGGATGTCAATTGAAACTCTTTTCGGTGCGGGGGCCGCACCCTACCGTGTGACACAACCCGGGCGGATACGTGGGGTCGAAATTTCGCGGGGATTGACGGGCGACTATCCAGGGGCTGGCGGCATCCATGCGGGGGCGTGAATTGAACCTTTTCCGGTGCGGGGCCTAGCAGGTACCCGTGTGACACAGCCCGGGCGGATACGTGGGGCGAGATATTGCGGGGATTGACGGGCGGCTCTCCAGGGGCTGGCGGCATCCATGCGGGGGTGTGAATTGAACCTTTTCCGGTGCGGGGGCCGCACCATACGGGGTGACACGGCCCGGGCGGTTACGTGGGGCGAGATATTGCGGGGATTGACGGGCGGCTCTCTGGAGGCTGTCGGCATCCGTGTGGGGACGTGAATTGAACCTTTTCCGGTGCGGGGGCCGCACCCTACGGGGTGACACGGCACGGGCGGTTACGTGGGCGAGATATTGCGGGGATTGACGGGCGGCTCTTCGATGGCTGGCGGTATCCATGCGGGGACGTGAATTGAACCTTTTGCGGTGCGGGGCCGTACCCTGGTATCATTGACCTCCTAACGGAAGCAGAGATACCGACACTAAGGGAAAGATCTTTTGTAAAATTCACGAAAAACCCCTGAATCATTTTCAATCTATTCAGGGGTGATTAATCGTTGGGAACCCTTTTATGTCAAGCAATTACACGTGTGGGTAACCATTTATAAAATTTAATATCCACTTTCTTATTGACAACTTACGCAAACACATAGATAGTGCGCCCGTTAGTGCCTCATGTGGAGGCTTGTGTTTCGTTATCAAAGGAATTTCCATTTGAAGAAGTGGCCAGACCTGAAAGTTTCGAACATGCAACAAACATCATTTAATTTTTAAGGAAACGTCACAATGAACAATGGAATTGTAAAATGGTTTAACGAGAGCAAGGGTTTTGGATTCATCGAGCAGGAAAACGGCCCCGATGTATTCGTACACCACTCAGGCATCAATGCTTCAGGCTTCAAAACCCTCAACGAAGGTGATCGCGTTACCTTCGACATTGAGCAGGGTCAGAAAGGTCCTGCGGCTACCAACGTCACCGTTCAGTAGAAAAAAAATCATGCTCCTCTAAAAGAGTGTAGCGTGATTTAATATATGAAAGGCCCCCTGGATTTATTTTCAGGGGGCCTTTTTTATCCCTTCTGTTGACTCTCTGCCACAAGGGGCCCACCGAAACCCAACCAGGGGAACGGGCTCTTTCTGCTGGACTTTTCCCGGCCGTCTGTGAGATGGTAGAGACAACTTGCAACAGCCTGCAATCATATCCAAAATCATAACATTCCATCACAACAACCAGTAAACCCGGGGTGGGGCAACCTCCCATCGGTGCTGAGGACCTGTGCCGCCTTGCGGTATCCCCCTGTGGCAACCGCACACCGGACCTTCGTCTGAAGGTTCGTTCCCCCCCTTACCTGATCATCCCCTGAAACGTAACGGGGCAACGATTCCGCCCCGGAGCGCGCCTCCAAGGGGCCCGAAAAAGGTGCATATGAAACGATGGTTACAGGAAAAACTGATCTGTCCGGACTGTGCTTCTGAGGAAAACCCCTTAATCCTTACCGTCACGCACGAAAAGGACGATGATGTTCTGGAGGGAGAACTCACGTGCGTGGCCTGCCGGAGGACCTACGGAATCCGCGATGGCGTGGCCGTTCTTTTACCGGAACGCAGCATGGGGTTGCTGTCCGATGATGCAGGATACAACTCCAAGGCCATGCTCTCGGCGTATCTGTGGAGCCATTTTGCCGAATTTTTCAACGGAACCAATGCCACGGATGCCTACAGGACCTGGTCCTCGTATTTCTCGGAGAACAACGGCTGGGCCCTTGATATCGGATGCTCCGTGGGACGCCTATCCTTTGAACTGAGCAGGACCCACTCTCGGGTGGTGGGCATGGACACCTCCCTGTCGTTTATCAAGACAGCGCGGAAATTGCTGACAGAAAAGCGCCTGGAGTTCGACCTCATCGTGGAGGGGCACCTCACCGAGCGCAAAACCTGCGAGCTCTCCCCGGCCTGGCACGATGACAGGGTTGAGTTTGTGGTGGCCGACGCCATGGCCCTGCCCTTTCGGGGTGCCCTTTTTTCCACGGCCACCTCGGTCAACGTCCTGGAAAAAGTGCCCCACCCCATGCAGCATCTGGCCAACATCAACCACGTGCTCAAGGACGACAACGCCATGTTTGTCTTCTCCGACCCCTTCTCCTGGGACGAAGCCGTCTCCCACCCGGAGCTGTGGATGGGCGGCCGGACCGAAGGCCCGTTTCAAGGCCGGGGCATCGATAACGTTGTCCGCCTCATGTCCGAAGGGGGCGAAGCCTTCCACCCGCCTTTTCAGATTGTTGACCAAGGCCATGTAAACTGGAGAATCCGGAAGACAGAAAATCTGTGGGAACACATCACCTCACAATTCGTGGTGGGGGTCAGACAGCAAAACAGGAGATGAGCACAGTGGATCCAAAACCCGGAATTTGCGGCATCTGTTTCCATAGCCCCGGTTGCGGGGTCATTGCGCATTTTGATGAAAACAACAGGATCGACCGACTGGAGCCGGACCCTGAAGCGCCTCTGGGCAGCATCCTGTGCCCCATAGCAGACAGCGTCAAAGAGATCATCTATTCCGAGCGGCGGCTCACGCATCCCCTTAAGCGGGTGGGCCCCAAAGGCACCCATGAGTTCAAGAAAATCAGCTGGGACGAAGCCTTTGATATTATCGTGGACAAGCTCACCGAGACAAAGAAAAAACACGGCCCTGAGGCGGTGGGATTTTATGCGGGGACAGGGACCTATGAGCGATCCTTCAAAGACATCTTTCAACTCAAGGGCTCGGAGATCTACCTGGCCAGCAGCGTGCTCTTTCCCTTTGGCTCCCCCAATTCTTTCGGCGTAGGAGCCCCTTGTTATACCGCCCTGGGCGTTCTGGCCCCCAAACTCACCATGGGCTGTCTGCACATCGATATGTTCTCGGATGTGGACAATTCGGACCTGATCCTCGTGTGGGGGACCGACCCCTCCTCGTCCACACCACCCGAGATGTTCGAACGGCTGAAGACGGCCGCAGAGGAAGGGGCGGAGATCATCGTCATCGACCCCAGGCGGACCAAGGCAGCCGAGCTTCCGGGCAGCACCTGGCTCCCCATCCGGCCCGGCTCCGACGGGGCGCTGGCCCTCGGCCTTGCCCATATCCTCATACGGGACAATCTCTACGATGAAGAGTTTGTGGCAGACTGGACCCTGGGGTTTGATGAGTTTGCCGCGTATGTGAAGGAGTTCTCGCCACACCATGTTGCCGCCGTCACGGGAATTGATGAGGAGACCATCGAAACCCTGGCCGAAAGCATCGCCGACGCCGAAGGTGCCAGCTACATCATGTACACCGGGCTGGAATACACCAAAAGCGGGGTGCAGAACATCCGAGCCGTCATGGTATTGTGGGCGTTGGCGGGCCAACTGGATGTGGAAGGGGGGCGCTGTTTTGCGAGGCGGGAAAATCGCCTTCACCTGAACCGAAAGGGTCAGCTGGAGACCCCCGGCTATGACAAATCCATCGGCAGCGGGAAGTTCCCAGTCTATTCCCATTACTGCGGGGGCGAACCCCACGCCGCCCTCCTGCCGAAATCCATCCTGGAAGGAGAACCCTATAAGATACGTTCCATGTTTGTCATGGGGGCGTCTTTGATGACCTCCTGGCCCGATCCGGGGGTCTGGAAAGAAGCTCTGGAGGCCCTTGATTTTTTGGTCTCCATCGATCTCCAGCTCACCCGGGACGCAGCCTACGCCGACATCGTACTGCCTGCAACCACAGCCTTTGAGCAGGAGTCCTACTGCTACTACGGCAACGCCATCCGGCTGAGGGAGAAGCTGACAGACCCCGTGGGCGAAGCCCGGCCCAATTACCAGATCCTGGCAGAATTGGCCCATCGCCTGGGGTACGGCCACCTCTTCCCCCAGAGCCAGGAAGAGCTCTTGCACTACATCCTGGATGGAACCGGCTTTACCGTGGAGGACTTGAAACAGGCTGACAAGCATGTGCTCCGCAACGGCAGAAAAGAGATGGCCTACCGAAAATGGGAAAAAGGCCTGCTGCGGCAAGACGGGCAACCCGGATTTGAAACCCCATCGGGCAAATTCGAGATCAAATCCACGGTGCTGGAACAATACGGGTACGAAGGCCTTCCAAAGTATGAGGAATCCGTTGAGACCCCCGTCAGCAACCCGAAGCTCCACAAGCGCTATCCCCTGATCCTGGGCACAGGCCCCTTCAAGCCCGATATGAAATCATGCCTGCGGGCCATCCCGAGCTTCATGGAGAAATACCCCTACCCGGTCATTGAGATGAATGAGGCAGACGCGGAAAAACGCCGGGTCACCACCGGAGACACCGTCATCATCAAGACGGCCCGGGGATCGGTGGTGATGCGGGCCTATGTCACCGACAAGATCATGCAAGGGTTTGTGTACGCCCCCGTGGGCGGCGGCGGCCCCCTGGGGACCGAGGCGTGGCAGAATGCCAACGTCAACGTGCTCACCGACCTGGATCAATACGACGAGATCTCCGGGTTCCCGGTCTACAAAACGCTGCTGTGCCAGGTTAAGCACAAAAAACGGGAACGCAGACGCCCGGCCGCTCAGGACCCGAGCCTCGGGTGTGTGGGCTGATCAGCAGAAGCATACAATGAGCCCCCCTTCCCCCCCTTTCATAGTGATGGGGAAACGGGGGCCGGGCAAGATTTGCTCGCTGCCTGACCAAAACCCGAACGTCCCATCTGCTCCATCCACATCTCCACAACGCCCGCCTTGTGTTCTTTATGAAGTGCCCTACCTTACATCTCATCAAAACTATTTTATAGGAACCGTGCCGTTCATGCCTGCCTCACTGTTCAGCATCAGCTAAAATCAGCTTGGAGCATTGGAAGGGGTGCTATTTTACTCTTCGATCTCCTCTATGGTCCACCCGCTCAACTCTTCTGATGAATAGGCGGCCATCATATCCACGAATCGCCGGATCTTTGCAGGGACAAAGGCCGTGGACACATAGGTGGCATAAAGGGGGTACGGCTCCAAAGAGTACTCCGGCAGCAGCTGAACCACCTCGCCGCTGTCCAGAAGTTCCTTGAAGGCCCGGGGGTTGCCGACGCTGATCCCGAACCCGGCCCGGTTGAGCTTACGAATCACCGAAGCGCTGTTCACCATGAATTTAGAAGACACCTTCACCTTCTCGGGGCCCTTCGGCCCAATAAACTCAAGGGGGGTATCTCGCTGGAAACGAGTGAAAAAAAGAAAGTCGTGGTCATGAAGATCCGAGGGTTTGCGAGGGGTGCCCCGCTTAGCCAAGTACTTCTTTGAGGCGATGAGCAGCACAGGCAGATCGATCAATTTGCGACAGATGAGGTTGGAGTCGGGAAGGTGCCCGATGCAGATGGAAACGTCAATGCCCTTCTCGCTCATATCCGGGACCTCTCCCGTGAGGATAAGTTCGACCTTCAGGTCCGGGTACATCTCCGCCATGGACGTCAGAACCGGGGCCACATGCACATCACCTATGTTGTTCGGTGCCGTGACACGAAGGTACCCCCGGGGTATGTCGGTCTCACGCGCAACACAGGCCTCAAGGGCTGCCTGTTCATCAACGAGCCTCCGCATGCCGTCGTAGTACTTTTTCCCGGCTTCCGTCGGAACGGAGCGGCGAGTGGAGCGTTGAAGCAGTTTCACACCCAGGCGCCCCTCCAGGGCTGCCACCTTCCGGCTCACGGACGAGGGGTCCGTCCCCAGCTGTTCAGCTGCTGCCTTGAGGCTCCCTGCCTCCACCACCCTTAAAAAAACCTGCTCATTGGTTTCCATTGCCATGCCGCTCCCGGGATAACGACCCCACTTGTATTTTCGTTCACGTTTCCGCCCAAATGCCTTGGGCCATGCAGTGTCACGTCTTGCCAGCAAAACACCCCTGTCAGGCCCCTTCCTTCTTCCCTCCGATGTTTCGACGGCTCCGAAACCGATCCATCCTGACACGGTCGTCATCCCCCTTGGCCAGGAACACATCTGTGCTTGCCAAGCATTTCAACACGTTGCAGAAGACGCCCCATCCCACCGGGATTAATTGCAGAAAACGCAATTAACAAATGATTAATTACCCCCTTCATGACAACAAATCAACCCCGTATAACATCACCCAGGTTGGCAACATGCCACGTCAATCACCGCATATCGCCAAAAGGTACGGCACGGCTTTAAAACCCTGCCCTGGCGATACAGCGTTTAGATCACCCATAGAACCAGGAGGTTCACAACCATGACTACACAAGCATTTAAAAAATCAGGTCTGGCGTCAGCCCTTTTCGCGCTCTGCGCCTTCACCCTCATCACCACCCAGGCTTACGCAGGATGCATGGGAGCCATGTTCGGACGCGTGGCCCAGGAAGGGACCCAGCTCCATGAGCTGGCAATGGCCTCCCTGAACCAGAACGGTGGTGCAGATACCTACTTCACCAACGGCGAAGGCAGGGTCCTGGATGTCAAGGCCAAACAGTGCGATGACGGACGCGTCCGTGTCTCTGTTGAGCGCGTCTACATCCCCCGAAACTACGTCACCGGAACCCATGACGGCACCTTGGCCGTTGAGGCAACCTACGACCACCTCCATGAGCTGGCCCAGACAGGCGACAAACTCGGTGGGTATACCCTGCTCCCGAACTCTGTGGGCGCCGATGCTTTCCAGTGCGGCACAGACATCGCCATGGCCCTGGACGCCGAATAGCCCATTGCTGCACAACGTGCTGCTCACTGCCAGGCCAATGCATCAGCCCTGAATAAAAAAGCAGTGACGCCAAAGCACAAAGCCCGTTTCCGTTGTCACCATGGAAACGGGCTTTCTTTTATTGCCCGATTTCACGAGGTGGAGTACAAGCATTCACTCGGATCGTCCGAAGGGTTAATAAAGCGAGCCAAAACGGCGAATGCCAAGTAGCTCTCTTGAATTAACTGATTTGTTCTCAGCAACCGTGTGTCATACTGTCTTATAGCGGTAAGCCTGTCGTTTTCCCATGAGATATCCGGGATCAGACCCACAAAACAACCCCCCATGACCTCTGGCGCAAGACCAGAGATCACCCCCAATATCTAAGGAATACCCGTTTCCCATGATTCGTTTTATTCTGTTACTGGCTATTCTGGCAGCGTTTCCGCCTCTGTCCACCGAGTAACTGAACCCGCGGCCATTCCCTTTCTTCAAACCCTGTGGAATCAGCCCCTGGCCATCATCAACCTGACCCTGGTCCTCTTTTTTACGGTCTACTGTGCCTTCCTTTTGGTATACGGCCCTCTGTCCGACCGCTACGGCCGCAAAAAACCGTTGATCACCGGCATCCTTATTTTTATTGCAGGCAGCATCCTCTGCGCCCTGTCCACAGGCATCCACATGCTCATCGCAGCACGCATCATCCAGGCTGCGGGAGCGGCCTCGGCATCGAGTATCTCCATGGCAATAGCCAAGGATCGCCTGGAAGCCAGAGAGAGGGAGTCGGTCATGGGGTATGTGTCGGTCATCATGGCCCTGGCGCCCATGATTGCCCCCATGGTCGGGAGCCTGATCATTACCCGGTTCACCTGTCCATGGATTTTTATGGCCCAGGCAGCCATGGGAGGGGTGGCCCTTATCGGCATGCTGTTCACACCCGAGTCCCACCCCAACCCTACGGGCGTCCCCGTAACCGAACTCATCAAAAGCTATGGCCGCCTCCTGACCAACGGGCGGTTTATGTCCGTCGTTATCTGTACCTCCATGACAGGCCTTCCCTTTTTTGCACACATCGCTGCGTCATCGAGCATTTACATCACCCACTACCATGTCAGTGAAAACACCTTTGCCCTCTTTTTCGGTGCCAATGCCCTTTGCTTTATGGCAGGGGCCATGATCTGTGCACGGTTCGGCAGATGGATAGGCAGTGTGACCTTGATGTCCACAGGCCTGACAGGAATCGCTGCCGGAGGGCTTGCCATGGCCCTTCATCTTTCCCCGCCCATGGTCAGCACCTCGCATGGGGTTTATCACGTTTTGTATCGGTATCAGCCGCCCTCTCGCTGGCCAATAACCTTGCCCTGGAGCAGGTTCAACGCGATGCCGGTGCGCGGCTTCCTCTTGGGTTTATTCATTTTTATCCTGGGGCCGCAGCCATGGCTGTTGTCTCCTTTGACTGGCACGACAAGGTTACCTTTATCGGGGTCCTTGCCGTTGGCACGGGAGGCTTGGCGTCCATTTTATGGTGGTTTATCAAAGCCAAGATTCAATTGCCTGAAACGGCTGTTCGGCAGGTTTGCGTTGAGCAGCGTGAAGCCGCATAGACCGGGTATTTGATGAGCGGGCAGCACCCATGTCAAGGCATCAGAACGCCAGATGGCGCCGACATGTGAGGGAGGATGCCGCCAACCAAGCTGTCAAAGTAAAAAAGCCCGTTTCCGTGGTCACCATGGAAACGAGCTTTTTTATTGTCTGCTTTCGTAGGGTAGTATAAAAAGACCCGGATAAAAAAGACAACAAGCATAGGGCCTGAGACAGGCCCCCAAACCGAAGGAAGGCAACACCATGGAAGCCATTTTACAAAAAGCGGAACGCATGCAGGAAAAAGCCCGGGCCATCATGGAGGACACACAGGTCCTCGACATATGGACCTCCATCGGAGCGACGATCAACCTGGTGGGATCGCTTCTCGTAACAGGGCTTTTGATCAACAACCGGGACATCGATTTCCATATTCAGCCGCAGCCCCTTCAGCCTCTCGGACAGTTTTTCAGCCATGGCACGGCTTGCCGAGAACCCTCGCATCAAGTCCATCTCCTACACCAACCTCATCGAGGCAGAGGACAAATGCATCGAGTGGCACGCCTTTTACGAAGACGACGAAAACCAGTCCTGGCAGATCGACATGATCCATATCCTGGAGGATTCTCCCTACGTCGGTTACTTCGAGCGGGTTGCTGACCGCATCTCCCAGGTGCTGACCCCGGAAACCCGCAGCGCCACTTGCACTATCAGGCCATTCCCACAGAGAAAAAAAGGTCATGGGCATCCAGATCTACAAAGCCGTCATTGCTGACGGGATTCGGGATGTCGACTCGTTCTGGCGCTGGAAAGACGCCCAGCCCGACGAGGGCATCGTGACCTGGGTTCCTTAAATAAAGAAAAAGGTCCGTTTCCCTTTGCCCCCGGCGGGTCGTTTTCCTGAAAAAAACCTGATACACCCGCGCTTCGTTTCGATCGCCCTGAAGGGCCATCAAAGCGAAACGCGGATGCGAACATATCGTCTTGGGAGCACCCCGAAAGTGGTTTTCCCTGGCCGGCCCCACACGTGATATCCCCAGGCTTTACACCCACACCCAAGTCACTGTATATTTACCTGGATGCATCCTTTTCCCATGCCACCCCCCCCAGAGCCCTCTCTCGCCCAGACACCCCCATCATCACCCAAGGAGAAAACCATGCCCGACACCCGCCAGGAAACCGATACCTTCGGCCCCGTTGCCGTCCCGGCCGATGCCTATTGGGGCGCCCAGACCCAGCGCTCGCTGCAGTACTTCAACATTGGAAACGAACGCCTGCCACGTTCCATGATCCGGGCCCTGGGCATCGTCAAGCTGTGTGCGGCCCTTGCCAACCTCAAGCAGAAAACGCTCCACAAAACCCTGGCAACGGCCATTGTGGATGCGGCCCGGCAGTTCATCGAAGGCGGGCTGGATGATCACTTTCCCCTGGTGGTGTGGCAAACCGGCTCCGGCACCCAATCCAACATGAACGCCAACGAGGTAATCTCAAACCTTGCGAACCAGCGGCTCGGGGGTGCCCTTGGAGCCAAGGACCCAATACACCCCAACGACCACTGCAACCTGGGCCAATCTTCCAACGACACCTTTCCCACGGCCATGCACATCGCCACCGTGGAAGAGATCCACCACCGTCTTCTCCCTGCCCTGGACAGCCTCCACGCGGCCCTGTCCAGCAAGGCCAGAGCCTGGGACGGCATCGTTAAAATCGGGCGCACCCACCTGCAGGACGCAACGCCTCTCTCCCTGGGCCAGGAGTTCTCCGGCTACGCCGCCCAGATAAGCCTCGGAACAGACCGCCTGCAAGACAGCCTCAAGCGCCTCTACCCCCTGGCCCAGGGGGGCACCGCCGTAGGGACAGGCTTAAATACCCGTGTGGGCTTTGCCGAGGCCTTTGCAAATGAGGTGGCAACCTATACGGGGCTTCCCTTTGTTACGGCAGGCAACAAGTTTGAAGCCCTGGCAGCCCACGACGCCATGGTGGAAACCTCCGGCGCCCTCAACACCCTGGCCGTCAGCCTCAACAAGATCGCCAACGACATCCGCTTCCTCGGCTCCGGTCCCCGCTCCGGCCTGGGCGAACTCTCCCTTCCCCAGAACGAACCCGGCTCCTCCATCATGCCGAGCAGCCTTGAACCCCACCCAGTGCGAGGCCATGACCATGGTGTGCGCCCAGGTCATGGGCAATCACGCCACGGTCACCATTGCAGGGGCCCAGGGGCATTTTGAACTCAACGTCTTCAAGCCGGTTATTGCCCACAATGTGCTGCAGTCCATCGGGCTCCTGGCCGATGCCGCAAGCAGCCTCACCCGCCACTGCATCATAGGCATCGAGCCCAACACACGGCGCATCGCAGAGCTCATGGAACAATCCCTCATGCTCGTCACCGCCCTGGTGCCCCACACCGGCTACGACAAGGCCGCCGCCATCGCCAAAGAGGCCATGGCCCGGGGATGCACCCTGCGAGAGGCCGCCCTTTCCAGTGGCTGGGTCACCGAAGACGAATTTGACTCACTGGTGAGACCCGAAACCATGATCGGGCCCCGGGACTGAGGGCAACTCACCGTTCATCGATGGCCCGCGTTACGCCTGGCGGTGCGGGGGCCGCACCCTACCATTCACAAGCGCATCGATGGCTCGTAGGGTGCGCCGTGCGCACCGCAAAGCGTGTCGAAAACCGCTATCGATAGAGGTGATGGGAGACACCATGAAAAGCAAAAGCCGAGTTTCTGGATCGCTTTTCTCACCTTTCGGGCGCTCCGAGAGCACTCGACTCGTCGACATATCCAGATTAGCCCGGATATGTCTTAATAAAGCAGCCCCGGCTCACTCCACGCAGCCCACATAGCCCCTCTTTTTAAACAGGGTACTGAAGGCAATCCCGGCCATCACCATGCTACACCCCAGAAGGTGCCGGTGATCCAAAGGCTCTCCAAGGACGAGGGCGGCCAGGAGAACGGAGCTGGCGGGCATGGCGGCTGTGGCAACCCCGGCCGCTTCGGCGCTGACCCTGCCCACGCCGTGGGTCCATAGCAGGTAAGCCATGGCCGTTGCGCACACACCGTAGTAGACAATGGCCGTAAAGGCATGCACACCGGGCAGGACATGGTAAACCCTGAACTCCCATGCCGCAAAGGGACACATCATCATCAGGCTGATCAGCACCAGACCGAAGGTATTGGTCACTGCAGAAATTTCATGGGCCACCTTTTTCCTGAAAATGGTAAAAAGGGCTTCCGCCACCACCGCCCCGAAAACCAAAAGACTCCCCCAAAGATGCCCCTTCCCGCCGGACGGACCAGACGAAAGGTTCAGCACCATCATCCCGCATACCGCTAAACCGACCCCGACCAGGCCATACGGGGTGGGACGCTCACCAAGAAAAAGAACCGCACATAAGGTAAGAACAGCCGGAGTGGTTCCCAGAATCACCCCCGCCTGCACGGCTCCAGTATGCTGCAGGCCGTAGAGGGTCAGCACCCGAAAAAGAACGATGCCGCACAGGGCCTGCATAAACAGAGATGCCCATTGATCAGGTGTTAATCCGCGAATCTCATGCCACCGGAGAAGGGCCGGAGGCAGCAGCACAAGGAAAGCCACGAGAAGGGTACTGGAACCGATCATAAAAACCGGCAGCCCCGCCGTCAGGAATTTTCCAACCACCACAGAGCTGCCTGCCAGAATCATTGCCATGACCAGCTGGACCATGCCCCTGGCCTGTTCGTTGAACGAGTTTGGGTCACGCATAAAAAAGCCTCCTTTGACGCTTCATGAAAATACGTGTACCTTACGTCAACGCAATTGGTTTACCAAAGATCCACTTTTGGACTATTTCGATAGAACCACTCAAAGGAGGCATCCATGCTCTGGCTGACATTGGATAAGTGTTCAAGGGTTCCCATGATCCGCCAGGCCTATGGCCAGATCAGGCAACTCATTTTGAACGGAAAGCTCCCCGCAGGCACCCGCCTGCCTTCCAGCCGTGAGCTTTCTGAGCGCCTCGGGGTTTCGAGGAATGTGATCCTGGAAGCCTATGACCTTCTCTATGCCGAAGGGTTTACCGAATCAAGAACCGGCTCCGGCACATATGTCGCACCGGGGAGCGTCTATCCTTCCCCCTCTCTTTCCCGGCCCCCGGAAACGCCCCCTGTCGCCACAAGGCCCGATCACGCACCAGATCTCGTCGATTTTAAATCAGGGACGCCGGATCTTCGCCTCTTTCCTGCCCGCACCTGGCTCTCCATGCTCAAGCATGTCTACGCACGCCCACCGGAAGAGGTTCTTGCCTATGGGCACCCCGAGGGACGCATGGAGCTTCGCGAAGCGATCTGCCGCCATGTGGTGGAACGTCGGGGGGTTTGCTGTCATCCGGATCAGGTGATTATCACCTCGGGAACCACACAGGCCATCGGTATTGTCTGCGCCCTGTTGCTCGAGAAAGGCCGGGAAGCGGTCCTCGAAGACCCCATCACCCTGGATATCCAGCACATCGTCCGAAGCCATGGCGGGGTGATACGACCGGTACCCGTGGATGACTCGGGCATCATTACCGAGCTGCTTCCCCAGGACCTTTCCCCCGCCTTTGTTTTCGTCACCCCGTCACACCAGTTTCCCTTGGGCGGAACCCTGCCCATTCAACGGCGCATCGATCTGCTGCATTACGCAGATGCCAAAGGAGCCTTCATCGTCGAAGACGATTACGACAGCGAATTCCGCTTTGACGGCCCGCCCATCAGCTCCCTTCACGGGCTCTGCCCGGAGCGGGTGATCTACATCGGCACCTTCAGCAAAACCTTTTGCCCCTCCATTCGCACCGGCTATCTGGTGCTTCCAAAGGAACTCATCACCCCTGCCCGATCCCTGAAATGGCAGAACGATCTCCACAATGACACCGCATCCCAGCTTGCCCTGGCCGAATTCATCACCCGAGGGCACTACCTCAGGCACCTCTCAAAAATGAAAAAGCTCTATCGCCAGAGACGCCAGTTCACCGTTGATGCCCTCACGGAGGCCTTCGGTGACCGAGTGCACATCTTGGGAAGCGAAACGGGCCTGCATCTTTCTGCCCGATTCCAGGACACCCCCTTCACGGAAAAACGCCTTGCCCGTATCGAGGCACAAGGGGTCCGCGTCTACCCCGCCTCACACCACAACATCGTGCCGGGACAACACAGAGACACGCTGGTCATGGGATACGGAAATCTTGATTCGGATACCATCAGGCGAGGCGTCGAAGCGCTAAAGGATGCCTTGGGGTGAGGAGAGGGGCCATAAAAGACAAAAGCCGATGGCACGCGTTACGCCTGGCGGTGCGGGGGCCGCACCCTACAATTCACGAGCGCATCAATGGCTCGTAGGGTGCGCCGTGCGCACCGCAAAGCGTATCGAAAACCGATATCCCTTAAGGTGATGCGAAAGACCATTTGCCTTTAGCCTTTCCCCCTTAGCCCTTAACCATTCCCCCATCCCCCTCAACCTTCAATCCCATACTCCCGAATCTTCCGATACAAGGTCGCCACCCCGATCCCCAGGGCCGAGGCCGCGGTCCGCTTGCCCTTGGTATCACTGCCGAAGCGCTTGACCGCCTCGATGATCACCTGCTTTTCCACCTCTTTCAGAGGTAAAACCGGAGACTTTGAAACGCAACGGCCGCAGGCGCATTCCGTTGGTGTTTCCAATACTCGAGGAGGCAGCAGGGAGTCGTCGATGACACCGCCTGCAGGCATCATGTTCACCATGAATTCAATGATGTTCTCAAACTCCCGAACGTTTCCGGGCCAGGCATAGCTGCGGAGCCGGTCCATGGTGGAGGGCTCGATCCTTCGAAACCGCTTGTTGAACCGACCGCTGTATTTGGCCAGAAAGTGCTCTGCAAGCAGGTCGATATCTTCAGGCCGCTCGCATAAGGGGGGAATATCCAGGGGGATGACGTTGAGGCGGTAGTAAAGATCGTTCCTGAACATGTTTTTTGCGATGAGTTCAGGCAGGTCATCGTTGGTTGCGGCAATGACGCGAATATCCACGTCAATGGGCTTGTTGGCCCCCAGGCGTTCCACCTTGCGTTCCTGAAGAACCCGGAGGAGCTTGACCTGCAGATAAAGGGGCATGGAGCTGATCTCGTCCAGAAAGAGAACCCCTTTATGGGCCAGCTCAAATTTCCCGATACGGCCCCCGGGGCTTGCACCGGTAAAGGCCCCGGAGGTGTAGCCGAAGAGCTCGCTCTCAAGGAGGGTGTCGGGAATGGCCCCGCAGTTGATGGCCACAAAGGGCTGCTCCCGCCGGTCGCTCTCATGATGGATGGCCCGGGCGAACATCTCTTTGCCCGTACCGCTCTTGCCGCTGATGAGCACCGTGGAAGACGAGGTGGTGATGGCCATCACCTGCTCCTTGAGCTGCCGGATGGCAGGAGACATGCCAAGGATGGCATCAAGGCCCTCACCGGAGGCAGACGACGTAAGGGTAGACATCTTTCGTGTAAAATCGGTCTGGGTTTCAAAGAGCATCACCCTGGAAAACCTGGGATCATCCTTTTGCAAATCCACCATCTGCCCCATGATCACCAGGTGATGCTCACCGAAGTGCAGCTCGTACTCCTCTGCGTCGCCCACGGTGTTGCCCGTGGGAATCAGCTGGACCGACACGGTATCGCCGGGTCCCTCGATGCCCAGCTCCTTTCTTGCATGGGCGTTGGCGTAGGTGACGCTGCCGTCGGCCCCGAAGACAAACATGCCCTCGGCATGCACATCCATCACCTGCCGCAAGACATCCAGTGTCTGCGTGGTCTCCGCAATGTGGCTGTAATCCTCGGCCTTGGCCGCAATAAGGTCCGCCATCATGGAGAGAGTAGACTGCATCGTTTCTGTTTTCCAGGATGGTCTGCTTGTCCTGCTCCGTAACATATCTGCATAACCCCCAAGGCTTCCCCATCACGCAAAATCGGAGAACAAAGGGTCAGCTTCTCCTCGCACCCGTCCCTGTTCTTGCAGTTGAAACAGATGGGATCGTTTTTGGGGTTGTCGATGCACACCGGCTGCCCGGTCTTCAGGGCATGGCGGTAGACCTCCCCTTCGTCTTCGATGCTTTTCCCGTCCCCTTCCGCATACCGTCCCGTACCGGCGATGCGCTTTAAGTCCGCCCCCACCACCTCCACATCAATGCCCACCACCACGGCGATGACATGGGCAAATTTTCTGATGGACTCTTCAATCGCGTAAAGCATGATGATTTTACCTCATTCTTAGCACTTGGGGTAATTGCGCCCGTTTTTACTGATTTTTAAACACGTCCCACCGCATCACCCGACTCCGCATGGGAAGGAAGTCGTCTCCGCCCCACCCCGATATTATCATTTTGATAAGCCCAATGCCCCCGATTCCCAATCCAGAGACATAGCACCAATCGATGAAAATCAGAAGAGTTATCGAAATAGCAACCATCCACTTCACGTAAACATCTCGATCTTCCACAGAATTCTCACCCTGATAATTTTTATCAAAACGATAACACCATGTTACTTTATAACTAACAATGCAAGGCATTCATAAAGAAGAAAAGAATTCATTTCCAAGGTCTTAGTCATTAATTTTCAGTTATGGCCCGCGAGTTGCATCGATTGTATCGAATAGATCCCATGACAACACATTTACGCCCAGCAATCCCTAACCCGGATATTTCACGATTTATTGGCTTGGCCTGACCATTTCCCCATGAAATATCCGGCCTAACGTCACAGGAGGTTTGCAAAAAACAGAATTCAAGAAGAACCCTTTGGCAGGGTTTTAACGCAACGGTTTTAGAAGCAAAAAATGCTTACAAAGCCACCATGGATGACAATGAGGTATGAAATGGCGAGTGATCTTTGCAACAAAGACCTTCTTCCGACAACGCTGTCCGGAAGAACACTGAGTTTTATCGACTTTACCCTCCTTTGGGCCGGAATGACGGTGAACATCGCAGGTTTTGCCATCGGGGCCCAACTCTACCCCCAGCTGGCCCCGGTTTCGGTCCTTTGGGCTATTTTTGCAGCCTACATGATGGTCACCCTGCTCCTGGTATTGAACGGAGACATGGGCATCAAATACGGCATCACCTTTGCCGTATACATGCGTGCCTGCTATGGCTACAAAGGCTCCTGGATTCCAGGACTGATCCGAACCATTCCCTGTTTTTTCTGGTTCGGGTTCCAAACCTGGGTAGGCGCCCTGGCTTTAGACTCCGTGGTGAGCATGCTCACCGGATTTTCAAACCTTACCCTATGGATTGTCCTGTTCGGGGCGCTACAAGTGGTTAACGCCGTCTACGGCCTCAAAGCCATGGCCAAGTTCGACCTGGTGGCCATCCCCATGCTGGCCATTGTCTTTATCGCCATCTTTCTCTGGCTGTTAAAATCCAACGACGCGTCCTTCATCGCCGATATTCTTTACGCACCGGCAGAGAACACATACTCCATGACCTTTGCCATCATGGGCATTGCAGGTGGCTGGATTACCATGGCCCTAAACAGCCCCGATCTCACCCGCCAGCTCAAGATCAAACCTCAGAATGACCGGGGCTTTGTCGCACGCAACACCATCCCCTTTGCGGGGCAGTTTCTTGGGTTGGTTCTAGCCGGAACCCTGATTCTCCTGGTGGGGCTTACCTCAAGCATTCTCCTGGGGGAGTGGAACCCCATTGACGTTGTGGCCAAAACCTTTGGGCCGGACAAGCCCATGATCCTTTTTATCTGTTTTATCACCATCACCTTTGCCCAGTGGTCAACCAACACAGCGGCCAACCTGATGCCCCCCACCTATATTCTTCTCAACTCATTCCCCCGGCTGACCTACGCCAGCGCCACCGTTATCAGCGGGATCATCGGGCTGGTGATCATGCCGTGGAAATTTTGCGACTACCTGGTGCAGTTTCAAGTCTTCTCATCAAGCCTTCTCGGCCCCATCTGTGGCATCATGATTGCGGATTACTATCTCATCCGCAAGATGACCCTCAACGTGGCAGAACTCTACAAGACAGATGGCATGTATACCTACGCAAACGGGTTTAACCCCGCGGCCATCATCACAACCGTCGGGGCCTTCGTGGTGGGCTATTTTACTCCTGACTACGCCTTTTTCGTAACCTTTGTCATCGGGCTTTTCGGGTACGTGGGCCTCATGAAGACAATGGTTCTCCCCAGGTATGAGCAGAACATCGGGGAAGAAGTTTTTCTGAACGCAGAAGAATCCACATCTGAAAAAGTGGCATAATTTACGCAAAGCTAAGGAGTAAAGCAGATGTTTGATCTATTGATTTGCGGCGGCCACGTGGTCTCCACCGACAACACCATACGCGCCGATGTTGCGGTCAAAAACGGGAAAATCGTTGAACTGGGACTTTTTGACGACACCGTAAAAGCAGCCAACGTCATCGATGCCACGGGGAAATACATTCTCCCGGGAGCCATTGATGCCCACATGCACGTGAAAGCACCGTTCCAGGGGTGCATCGGTGCCAACGACTTTTTCACCCAAAGCGTTTCAGCCACCTTTGGCGGGGTGACAACCATCATGGATTTCACCAACACCTTTCCCGGTGACTCGGTGAAGACACAACTTGAAAAGCGCAAGGAGGAGATGTCCAAATCAGCGGTGGACTACGGGGTTCACTGCAAGTTCGTGGAAGCGCCGGACAACATCTTAAAGGAAATCCCTGAAATCATCGGCATGGGATGCCCATCGTTTAAAATGTTTATGACATACCGAAAAGAGGGCGTCATGTCCGATGACGAAACCCTCTTGAAAATCTTCAAACTGGCCAGAGAGCATGGAGGGCTGCCCCTGATTCATGCTGAGTCAAACGCCATTGCCGAGACAAACATTGAGTGTTTTCGAGAGGCCGGCACCCTTGGGTGGCCCGACTTTGCCCGGGCCAAGCCCGTGCTTTGCGAGACCGAGGCGGTAAGCAGGGCGGTGCTCTTCAGTAAGTATTGCGGCAACGCCCTGCTCCTGGTCCACACCACAAACGGCCCGTCAGTGGATATCGCCCGGAGGGCCCAGACCGAAGGGCACCCCGTTTACGTCGAAACCTGCCCTCACTACCTGACGTTGTTTCAGGATCTCTACAACGACCAGAGCCGGGGGCACCTGGCCATCTGTTCCCCGCCTTTGCGCACGAAAAAAGAGGCCGAAGAGCTCTGGGCCGGCCTTTCGGACGGAAGCATCTGCGTGACGGGCTCAGATGACTGCACCTACTCTCGTAAAGAAAAGGAGATGTTCCTTGAACGAGATGAAAAAGGGACCATCATTCCTGACTTTACCAAGGTGGTCAACGGCCTCTCCGGCCTTGAAATCCGCCTGCCCATTCTCCTCTCCGAAGGGGTGTCCAAAGGGCGCATCAGCCTTAACCGGCTGGTTGCCATTACCAGCACAAACGTGGCCCGACTTTCAGGCTGCTTCCCGCAAAAAGGGATCATCGCCCCGGGAAGCGACGCAGACATGATCCTGGTGGACCTTGAAAAGGAGTGGACCATCACCCCGAAAAGCCTTCACAACAATATTGAGTACTCTCTTCACGAAGGGATGAAGGTAAAAGGGGCCGTGGACATGACCATCGCTTGCGGAAACGTGGTGATGGAAGATGGTGTTTTTAAGGGAGAGAAAGGGCGTGGACGCTTTATTCATCGTCAAATCGATAAGGATGTTCTCTCCTCCTATGCTTTCCACCGGTGATGTGTTCCCACTCGACTATTCGGCGCATGGGACGTTCCCCAAATGATACGATTAAGCCACCAGGCTCGGTAAACATCTTACCGTCAGAGAGGTGGCCTTCATATCGCATCACAGAATACTCCGATCCGCCTTTTCATTGATCGTCCAACCTCAAAAGGAACGGCATCTTGTCACCTTGACGGATGCCGCTCCTTACATCCCCTTGCTCGCCTCAGCCCCACAACCTCTCCAATACGTCACCAGCCGAGTCCCTCTGCCCAAAACATCAGAACGGCAGACTGAAAAAATCGGACGAAAAACAATAAATGGCACCGCATTGGTTTCACCAGACTCTTCTCCCATGACATATCCGGGCCATGAACGCCCACAAAAAAAAGCGCCCGCCCCTCACCATAAATTATCATTTTGATACAAACACACACCACCTCACATTCCAAGCACCCCATCAACCCCCTACAATCACCGAAAATATTCATTCAACGTCACATCACCCCTCTGAACACACACTCAAACGGGGGATTATCACTTTGATAATCATTATCAAAATAATAATGGTTTTTATCCTTTCAACGGATGACACGCCACCCCCTCGATCAAATAAAGTAATTTATTTCCTACAACTTATAAACTAATTCTCATTTTTGGCCCGCGCATTGCTTATGAAAGATTCCCGTTACAGAACAGATTCCACGAATCAACCCCAAGCCACACAGGAGGATCGCATGAAGAAAAAGATCGTCTGCTCACCCAACGCCCCCAGGAAACTCACCCTATTCCCAGGCCGTCATCAAGGGAGACACCCTCTATCTATCCGGCCAGCTTCCGGTGAACCCCGAAACGGGCGAACTGGCAAAGGGCATCAAGGACCAGACGCGCCAGAGCCTTTCCAACATCAAGGCCATCCTGGAAACCGCGGGCACCGATTTTTCCCGCGTCTGCCGAGTCGGGGTGTTCATGACCGACCTGGTCGACTTTTCCGCCATGAACGAGATCTACGCCACATTCTTCGACGGAGACTACCCTGCCCGCTGCTGCGTGCAGGTGGCCGCCCTCCCCATGGGAGCCGAAGTTGAGATAGAAGTAACTGCTGATATTTAAGGACCATTCATGACCACATCCATCGATTTTATCGCAAACCCTTCCGCACGCACCCAAGGAGACAAGGCCGACACGGCCTTCCTTTCCCCCGAGCGCGCCGACGTGGTTCGCCGTTATTTCAAAAGCTTTGACGAATACGCCCCAACCCCCTTGGCATCGCTGAAGGGGCTGGCAAGCACCCTGGGCCTGGCTGGCGTCTACGTCAAAGACGAATCCAAGCGCATGGGCCTCAATGCCTTTAAAGTCCTGGGTTGCGGCTTTGCCATCGCCAGCGTCATTGCCGAGCGGCTGGGCATCGACATCTCGGAGCTCACCGCCGAGACCCTGCGCTCCGAGGAGACCCGCAAAAAAGTGGGAGAGATCACCTTTGTCTCGGCCACCGACGGCAACCACGGCCGCGGTGTGGCCTGGGCAGCGCGCCAGATGGGCCAGAAAGCGGTCATCTACATGCCCAAGGGTTCTTCCCTGACCCGCCTTGCCAACATCCAGGCCGAAGGGGCCGAAGCCTCCATCACGGACATGAACTACGACGATGCCGTGCGCCTGGCCTGGAAACAGTCCAAAGAAAAGGGCTGGGTCATGGTGCAGGACACGGCCTGGGAGGGCTACGAGGACATCCCCGCCTGGATCATGCAGGGCTACATGACCATGGCCCATGAGGCCCTGGAGCAGCTGGCCGCCATCAAAGAGAGCGCCCCCACCCACGTCTTCCTGCAGGCAGGGGTCGGCTCCTATGCCGGCGGCGTCCAGGGTTTCCTGGCCACGGCCTTTGGCGACGAGCGCCCCATCACCACCATCGTGGAGCCCCACAAGGCCAACTGCATCTATAAATCCGCCGAAGCAGGGGACGGTAAACCTCGGTTCACCACCGGCGACATGGACACCCTCATGGCCGGCCTGGCCTGCGGGGAGCCCAACATCATCGGCTGGGACATCCTTCGGGACTACGCCGACGGCTACATCTCCTGCCCGGACTGGGTGGCGGCCAACGGCATGCGCATCCTGGGCGCACCCGTGTCAGGCGATCCCCAGGTGATCTCCGGAGAATCCGGGGCCGTCACCGCAGGACTGCTCCACCTCATCATGACACGACCGGAACTGTCCCGTATCAGGGAACAATTAAAAATTGATTCCGATTCGCGCGTGCTCCTGATAAGCACCGAAGGCGACACGGACCCCGACATCTATCGCAACATCACCTGGTTCGGTGACCACACCGAAAAGGAGGAAGAAGCATGCTGAGTGAGACACACAAGGAACAGGTTATCGGACTTTGCAGGGACATGATCAAACAGCCCAGCGTTTCGGGCGAAGAGGCAGGGGTTGCCGGTGTCCTGAAAGCATTCATGGAAGCCAGCGGCTTTGACGAGGTGTTCGTGGACCGCTACGGCAGCGTCACCGGCACCATCCGCGGCAAGCGCCCCGGTAAAAAGGTCCTCCTGGACGGCCACATCGACACGGTGCCCGTGGACGCTGACCGCTGGACCAAGGAACCCTTCGGTGCCCAACTCATCGACGGGAAAATCTACGGCCGAGGCTCCTCGGACATGAAGGGCGCCGTGGCCGCCATGGCCTGCGCCGCATTAAAGGTCGCTGAAAAAACCGGCAGGGATTTCGACGGCGAGATCCACGTAGTGGGCGCGGTGCACGAAGAGTGCTTTGAAGGCGTGGCCTCCCGAGAGATCACAAAGCGGGTCGCCCCCGACTACGTTATCATCGGCGAAGCCTCCCAGCTTAACCTCAAAATCGCCCAGAGGGGCCGCGCGGAAATCGTGCTGGAGACCCAGGGCAAGCCCGCCCACTCCGCATCCCCTGAAGAGGGCATCAACGCCGTGCACAAGATGATGGCCCTCCTGGAAAAAGTGGAAGCTATTACCCCGCCTGAGCACCCCGTGCTCGGCAAGGGCACCAACGTGCTCACGGACATCAAGTCCGCACCCTACCCCGGAGCCTCGGTGGTGCCCTCATCCTGCCGGGTGACCTACGACCGACGCCTCCTGGTGGGCGAAACCATTGAAAGCGTGCTGGCCCCCATCCACGACGCCGTGGCTGCCTGCGCCGCCGCCGATCCTGAGTTTTCCGCCACCGCGGGTCTGGCCACCGACCAGGCTGCCTGCTACACCGACGAAACCATCTCCGCAGAACGATTCTTCCCGGCATGGCTCTATGAAGAAAAAGAGCCCTTCGTACAAAAGGCCCTGGCCGGGCTGAAAACCGTGGGGAAAAACCCCAGTCAGATATTTCCCACTACGCCTTCTGCACCAACGGGAGCCACTACGCAGGGGAAGCAGGGATCAAGACCCTGGGGTTTGGACCTTCCCTTGAGACCCTGGCTCACACCGACGACGAGTACATCACCACCGACCAGCTTGAAAAAGCCGTGGTCGGGTATGCCGCCATTATCGAAAGCCTGCTCAACGACTGATTCCAAAAAGGGGGAGTATCATGACTAGCACGTTTTACATCATCATCGCATACATGGCAGGCATGGTCGGTATCGGGCTCTGGGTTGCCAAACGCAAAATCAAGGAATCCAGCGACTTCATGCTGGCCGGTCGGCAACTCGGTCCCCTCATGGTGGCCGGAACCCTGGCCGCCGCCGAGATCGGCGGCGGATCCACCCTGGGCGTGGCCTCCAAGGCTTACGGCGAATGGGGCCTTTCCGCAGGCTGGTACGTGGTCTGCGCGGGCATCGGGATCTTCCTGGTCTCCTTTGTGGCTCCTTTCTTACGAAAGTCCATGGCCACCACCGTCCCTGAGATCATCGGGCGCCGCTACGGCAAGCCATCCCACATGATCACCACCATCCTCTCCATCTCGGCGCTCTTTTTTGCCACCGCCGCCCAGGTGGTTGCCACCTCCTCGGTGATCCACGTGGTCACCGGAGCCGACCTCAAAACCGTGGTGGTCATCGTCGGATGCGTGGTTACAGCTTACACCCTCATGGGTGGGCTGGTTTCCGTGGCCTACACCGATATTGTCCACATCTTTTTCATTACCGTGGGGATGGCCATTGCCATGCCCATTATCCTTAAAAACGCCGGGGGCTGGAACTACCTGGTGGAAAACCTGCCTCCGGGACAGCTTGGCCTCACCAAGGTGGGCTGGAAAACCATCGCCGGTTTGATCCTCATGTACTTCATGACCTTCTCCACCGGGCAGGAAGCGGTTCAGCGCTACTTTGCGGCGAAAAACGCCAAGGTGGCCAAGGCAGGCTCTTTCATCTGCTCCCTGCTCATGGCCTGCTACGGCTTTATCCCGGCCGTCATCGGCCTGGTGGCCCTGGCCCACTTCCCCGACATCTCGGCCAACAGCGCCCTGCCCACGGCAGCCCAGCACTTTGCCCCCACCATCATCGCAGGGCTCGTGCTGGCATCGGTTGTGGCAGCCACCATGTCCAGCGCCTCCGGCAACATGCTGGCCGTCTCCACCCTGTTCACCAAGGACGTCTACCAGGCGTACCTCAACCCCAAAGCAGCCGACAAAGACCTCATGACCTGGAGCAAAGGGGCCATCGTGGTGGTGGGGGCAAGCGCCATTGTCATCGCCTTAAACGACTACCCCATCATCTCCCTGCTCATCCTGGCCTTCACCATGCGGGCGGCAGGTCCCTTTGCGGCCTTCGTCTTTGGCCTGGTCTATGAGAAAGCCACGGTGAACGCCGGCCTCTGGTCCATCATCCTGGGCTCGGTGGCTGCCATTGTCTGGAAGCAGATGGGCGAGCCCTTCGGCATCATGTCCATCATCTTCGGGTCCTTTGTGAGCACCGCGACCTTCTTTGTCATCGCCAAGATCGAGATCGCCATGGGCAAACCCTCCGCCCCCCTGGCCATCACCGATGAACACGAGGCCATGGCCAAGGACGACGCAGCATAAGACCAACGGCTACGCCGGTTCGCATCATCCCGGATGGCGGGATGATGCGGACACGGCCGATGCCTTCCCCGGTCTGAAAAAGAGCAACGATGCCCTTTCCGGCCGGGAAAACCACACCGAATCAATACAATAGAGCCTCGGTGCCCTTAACCCGGACATTTCATTAGAAAACGGCCCGATTGCAACAATGAAAAATCATTACAATCGGTTATTGTGAAAAAATCAGGCATTTCAAAAATACAAAATGTTATTCATGATTTTTTGCTCGATTTTCTCACTCTTTGGGCGAGCCGAGTGCACCCATCTTCTGCGTTATCAGAGCCTTGAGGTAAACCACTACATCTGCAGCTCTGATGCCTTGAATATGGATGCACTCGACTCGTGAAATATCCGGGTTTAGGCACCGAGGCCTCAGCGCGGCCGGGTATCGGGTATTGCGCAAAAACCCTCCGGCAAGCTGAACCCTGCTTCACACACGATACGTATTCAAGGGAGACCTGCATTGAAACGTCTTATCAAAAACGGAACCATTATCGACGGAAGCGGCGCTGAAGCCTTTTCCGGCAACCTGATTATTGAAGACGACCGCATTACGGCCGTAGCAGAAGGACCTGCACCGGCAGGCACCTTTGACGAAGAGATCGATGCCGCAGGCCAGGTGGTCTGCCCGGGCTTCATCGACTCCCACAGCCACTCCGACCTTCTCCTCTTTGAAGACCGCCTGGTAGAAGCAAAAACCCGCCAGGGCATCACCACGGAGATCCTCGGCCAGGACGGCATCTCCGCCGCCCCCCTCCCCGAAGAGTTCATCAGCCCCTGGCGCAAGAACCTGGCCGGCCTCGACGGCGACGTGGAAGACCTGGACTGGACCTTCAAAACCACCGACGGCTACCTGAAACTCCTGGAGGCCAACGGCTCCGCCCCCAACGAAGGTTACCTCATTCCCCACGGTAACGTGCGCATGGAGGGCATCGGCCTGGACAACAAGATCGGCACCGACGACGACCTGGCCCGCATGCAGGACATCCTGAGGCGGGAACTGGACGCCGGCGGTATGGGCCTTTCCACCGGCCTCATCTACATGCCCTGCGCCTACAGCGATACCCGTGAGATGGTGGCCCTCTGCAAGGTCTGCGCAGAGTTCGACCGTCCCCTGGTCATCCACCAGCGAAGCGAAGCCGACACCATCCTGGACTCCATGGAAGAGGTCATCACCATGGGCCGCGAATCCGGCGCTAAGATCCACTTCTCCCACTTCAAGGTGTGCGGCAAAAACAACGCCGACAAGTACGAGAAAGTGCTCGAACTCCTGGAGAAATGCAAATCAGAGGGCATCCGGGTCTCCTTTGACCAGTACCCCTATGTGGCGGGCAGCACCATGCTGGGCGTCATCCTGCCCCCGTGGGTCCACGACGGCGGCACGGACAAGCTCCTTTCGCGGCTGCGCGATGCAGACCTCCGCAAGAAAATGGTGAAGGACATCAAGGCGGGCATTCCGGGATGGGACAACTTCGTGGACTTTGCAGGCCTGGACGGCATCTTCGTCACCGACGTCAAAACCCACCTCAACAAGGACGCCATCGGCAAAAGCCTCACCGAGCTGGGCAAGCTGCGGGGCAAAGACCCCTACGAGGCCACCTTCGACCTCCTGCTGGCCGAAGAGAACGCCGTGGGCATGGTGGACTTCTACGGACTGGAAGAGCACGTGGAAGGCTTCATGAGGCGGCCCGAGATGAACGTCTGCACCGACGGTCTCCTGGGCGGAAAACCCCACCCCAGGGTCTACGGCTCCTTTGCCCGCGTTCTGGGCCGCTACGCACGTGACAAAAAAGCCCTCTCCTTAACCGACGCCGTCCGCAAGATGACGGGCCGCACCGCCGAGGTCTTCGGCATCGACAAACGGGGCCTGCTCAAAGCCGGCTACCATGCCGACGTCACCGTGTTCAACCCCGAGACCGTCTGCGACAAAGGCACCTACACCGACCCCTGCCAGCACCCCGACGGCATCTCCCACGTGCTGGTCAACGGCACGCCCGTGGTATCAGAGGGCAAAACCACAGGCAAGGCCCCGGGACGCGTAATCCGCATGTAAAAAGGGTCGCCATGAGGGGGCCGTCCGGTCACCTCGATTTCACCTTGCCATTGCGAGGCATTGCCTCCTCAAAAAACGAAAGCCGCCGCGCGTTGATCGTAGACCACGTCAACGTGCGGCGGCTTTTGTCTTTCTTCCTGAAGCACCCACCGCTATTAAATGAAGACTCATATCATTCGGCCTCCGTCACCCATCGCAAAGCGGTGCGGGGGCCGCACCCTACGATTTGCGACACGCTTCGGGGCCCGTAGGGTGCGCCGTGCGCACCGCAGAGCGTCTCGAAAACCGGTATCCCTTGCGGTGATGGGAGAGACCATGAAATGCAAAAGCCGGTGGCCCGTGTTGCGCCAGGCAGTGCGGGGGCCGCACCCTACAATTCGCGACACGCTTCGGGGGCCCGTCGGGTGCACCGTGCGAACCGCAGAGCGTCTCGAAAACCGGCATCCATTGCGGTGATGGGAGAGACCATGAAAAGCAAAAGCCGGTGGCCCGCGTTACGCCAGGCGGTGCGGGGGCCGCACCCTACGATTCGCGACACGCTTCGGGGGCCCGTCGGGTGCGCCGTGCGAACCGCAGAGCGTCTCGAAAACCGGCATCCATTGCGGTAATGGGAGAGATCATGAAAAGCAAAAGCCGGTGGCCCGCGTTGCGCCAGGCGGTGCGGGGGCCGCACCCTACAATTCGCGACACGCTTCGGGGGCCCGTCGGTGCGCCGTGAGAACCGCAGAGCGTCTCGAAAACCGGTATCCATTGCGGTGATGGGAGAGACCATGAAAAGCAAAAGCCGGTGGCCCGCGTTACGCCAGGCGGTGCGGGGGCCGCACCCTACGATTCGCGACAGGCTTCGGGGCCCCCGTGGATGCGCTGCATTACGAGCTTTTCTCCTCCAGCCAGCGTGAATACAAGGCAGAGGCACAGATGGTAAGAAACTTGACGATGTCCGAATCCGAGCGGGAGGTGAGGATGATGGGGGCTGAGGCGCCCAGAACCACGTTGGCCACTTCGGCGCCCATGGTCATGGCCCAGCTTTTGTAGAGGATATTGCCGGTGGCGATGTAGGGTACCACGAGGATGTCGGCCTTGCCTGCCACGGGATCACCGGTGATGCCCTTGGCTTTCACAAAGGTGTCGTAAAGGGCGAGGTCGTAGGAAAGGGGCCCTGCCACGTCGGCGTCTTCCCACACCATCTCCGAAAGGTTCCGCTCGAACACGGTGGTAGGGATGCTGTCCGTGGGCACCTCGTTGGCGTCCAGAAGGGCCACCTTGGGGCGGGCCACGCCCAGGGAACGAGCCACGTCGATGGCGTTGCGGACAATATCCACACCGCTGGCCACGTCGTCCCCCACAAAGAGCTCGGGGTTGATGCCCGGATCGGTGAGCATGAGAAGCCGGTCCACGCCGGGCACTTCGAAAATCCCCACCAGAGAAAGCCTCCGGCCCGTGCCAATGCCCTCGTTTCTATTCAGGATGGCCTTTAAAAAGGCGTTGGTGTTGACCTTGCCCTTCATGATCATGTGACCAAGGCCCTTGCGGATGATGGCCACACCGGCCCGGGCTGCCGCCGGTTCAAAGTCGTCGCCCTCGGCTGCAACCTCCACGTACTCGTAGGCGGCGGGGAACCGAAGTTCTCCGTCGCACCGCTCGTCGATCCAGGCCCTTTTGCCCACGAGGTAGGCCTTGTCGATGATCTCCTCTTCAATGGCGATGTTGATGGCGGAGATGGCTGTCTTGTCCGGCGAGATCACCACGATGTTGCGGCGGGTCAAGAGCTTGGCAGCCTCGATGATGGCCTTCATGCGCCGCCCCCGCGTGCGGTGGACCATGGACTCGCCTTTGTAGATGGAGGAGACCAGCACCACCTTGTCCGTTACGGCGTTCACCGAGTGGGGCAGGCTGGAGTCAAAATAGAAGCTGTCCCCCTCTTCCAGAATCTGTGCCTCACCGTCCACAACGATCTTCAAGGTGCCTTCGGTGATAAAGAGAAACTCCTCACCGTCGTGGCGGCTCACCTCCACCTCGGCGTCGTCCCTGCGGTAGATGGTCACCAGAAAAGGCTCCATGCTTCGCCCCACATAGGAAGGCGCCAGGCTCTCGTAGTCCAGTGCCCTTTCGTTCCGCACCACCACCCGGTCGGCCACCGAGGTCTTGATCGCCTTTCGCTCCCTGTACTCCTTGCCGTGCAAAAGGGCTGGAAGGTCAGTCTTCAACAGGGTAGCCAGCTTGAGCAGATCCGAAACCCCCAGGGCCAGCTCACCGCTCTCCAGCTCGTCGAACCGGCCTGCGTCCACCCCCAAAGTCTCCATGACCTCCGCCTCGGAGACCCCTTCCCGCTCCATGTACCGCCTCAGGTGCTTCCCAATATCCATATCGTCCTTCCTGATTTTGTAGCTATTCCGTTCATCTTTGCTTCCGGTGGCCCTGCCGGGGCCAAACGTTTAAAAAAGTTCGACAAACAGGCCTGAAGCAAGTTTTTTTTCAGGCTCCGCCGAAACAATATCGACATTTTTGCGGAGCTTTTTTTCAAAAAAACGCCCCGCCGGAGGCAAGCTGAATAGGTAGGGTTTAGCAAACGCTTTTTTTAAACCTGTGTACCCGACCGAGCCCAAAAACACCACCACAGTTCAATGCCCCCACCACTCACCATTCACCATTCACTACTCACTATTCACCATTCGCTGTTCCCCCGTTTCATACCGTTTGACCTCCTCTTCCCCCTCCAGCACCCGCATGGCCCCCTCGGCCAGGGCCTCCAGCTCAAACTCACCGGGCACCACAACCACGTCGGCAATGAACCCCGTTTTTTCCGAAATGGCCTCGGTGAGGCGTCGGCTATGGGCCATCCCCCCTGTGAGAACAATGGCGTCCACCTCTCCGTCCATGGCCGCGGCAAGCCCCCCGATCTCCTTGGCTATCTGGTAAACCATGCCGCGCCAGACCAGCACCGCTTTGGAATCGCCCTCGTCCATGCGGCGCTCCACCTCACGAAGGTCCACAATGCCGAGATAGGAGAAGATCCCCCCACTTCGGCTCACGGTACGCACCAGGGAGTCCGGGGTGAATCGGCCCGTGCGCAGGGCCTCTGCCATGCCGTCCACCGGAAGGGAGCCGGAGCGCTCCGCAGCGTAAGGCCCGTCGCCGTCCAGGCCGTTGTTGACGTCCACCACGCGTCCCTTTTTGTGGGCCCCCACGGTGACGCCGCCCCCCATGTGGGCCACGATCAGGTGGGCCTCATGATAGGAGCCGCCCCTCTCTTGGGCCACGCGGCGGGCCACGGCTTTCTGGTTGAGGGCGTGGAAAATGCTTTTGCGCTCGATGCCTTCGAGACCGGAGAGCCGGGCCACGTCGTCAAGTTCGTCCACCACCACGGGATCCACGATAAAGGCCTCGCACCCGGAGGAGGCGGCAAACCGACGGGCCAGAATCCCGCCGAGGTTCGAAGCGTGGCTGCCGCTGACACCTTCCCTTAAGTCGGCAAGAAGACTGTCGCACACCCGGTAGACACCGCCTGTGACGGGCCGTATCAATCCACCGCGCCCCACCACGGCGTCAAACCGCACCGTACCGAGACCGCGGGTTTCAAGGGCCCTGGTGATGCAGGCAAACCGCATCTCTTCCTGCTCGTGGATCTCTGAAAATGAATCGATCAGGTCCCGGTCGTGATCCATGCCCTCCTGGATCATCTCACCGTGGGTAAACACCCCGATTTTTGTCGATGTGGAACCGGGGTCAATGGCCAGTATCTTCATACGCCCTCCGGTAAAGCATCAGAACATGAACGGTGACAGTCCGGCAGGCTCGGAGCTTCGTGTTGTCCCACCGGCGATTTTTGGACTTTACGTTAACGTAAGGTTTATCTTTTTGTCAAGCAGGAGATAAAACCACCACCCCAAACACTAACACCGTTCAGCCCTACTCTGTATCTATTTACAGATACAGAGCAAACCGCCACCATGTATCGCCAGCTCCTTCTCAGACCTGGTGCACCCGCGCTTTGCCATCTTCCTGTCAGGGAAACAGAGCGTTGCCAGCCCACCACCACGCCTGGATTAACCACCGGTTCTGTATTATAACGGGTGTCCGGGCCGGGGGTGGGACCCCCAGCCCGTCACCCTTGCAAAGGACACCACATCATGGTTTTCAACTCAGCCCACCGAGGCGCCCGAAGCCTCGCACCGGAAAACACCCTGGCCGCCATCGAAAAAGGATTTCACGTGGGAGCCCACCTCTGGGAGACAGACATCTCCGTCACCCGGGACGGCGCCCTTGTCCTCTTCCACGACAACACCCTGAAGCGCACAACCGACGCCCTCACCCGGTTCCCCGGGCGGAAAAGCTACGCTGTCTCGGACTTTACCTTGGACGAGCTCCGGCAGCTCGACGCCGGCTCCTGGTTTGTCCGCACCGACCCCTTCGGCCAGATCGAATCCGGTGCCATTTCACAGGAAGAAGCCGCATCGTTCCGGGGCCTCACCATCCCCACCCTGCAGGAGGGCCTGGCCTTTACCGCCTCCAAAAACTGGCCCGTCAACCTGGAGATCAAGACCCTTCTGGGGTCTGCCGTGGGCTTTCCCGTGGTGGAAAAAGCCCTTTCCGAGGTCCGCCGAAGCGGCCTTGAGCCCTCCCGGGTCTTCTTCTCCTCCTTTGACCACAGCCTTTTGGACGAGATCAAAGACAAAGCCCCTGAGTTTGCCGTGCAGGCCCTCATCGGGGACACGGGCGGCCCCAAGAACAACTGGGGTGACCTTGCCTACGACACCTACAACGCCAACCAGGACCTCATCACCCCGGACGAGCTTCGCGACATTATCGCCAGGGGGAAAGATGTCAACCTCTGGACCGTCAACGACCCCGAGCGGATGCAGGCATTCATTGAGGCCGGTGTCACCACCCTGATTACGGATTTTCCCCAGGTGCTGAAACCGATTCTCGAAAACCAGTAACAAACGATTTACCGCATGCCCACGTATGACTGGAAACGCATGCCATCCTCAAGGAGGCCATCATGACCACCATTTACAAAGCCATTGAAACCGCTGAAGAGGCCCTTCGCTCGGCCATGCTTCGCTCAGACGTCGAGGCCCTGGACAGGCTTTTGTCCCCGGAGCTTGTCTTTACCAACCACCTGGGGCTCATCGTCAGCAAAGAAGACGACCTGGCTGCCCATGAATCTGGCGTACTGAAAATTGACGATATTGTGTCGTCGGAGATGCGCATCAACACACTCTGCGCCACCGTTGCCACGGTATCCGTGCGGGTAAACCTGACGGGTTCCTACGGCGGAGAGCCTGCAAACGGCGAATTCCGGTTCACCCGGGCCTGGACCCTTTCGGAGTCCGGCAACTGGCAGGTTGCCACCGCCCATTCCACCCTCATTGCGTAGCGGCCTCCCCCTCCCCGCCCGTACCGGGGGGGGGTAAAAAAACACCCGCCTCAGCCTGTTTCTTTTCGGCAACCTGTTTGCCAAAGGGCCATTAAAATTGGTATATTAGCAACAACTCCTTTTCCCGCACACATCCTGAAAAATCACCAAAGACCTCGCCTCCGCCGCTTCTGTGGCACTTATTATTCCGGGGCATTCGTCCCGACACAGCGCCATGTCTCAACGCCCTGCCCGCACCGCCCTCCTGTGAGGGCTGTTTCATTGACACACCCATAACCGTTTTTTCCATTTGAGGAGGTTACGATGACCGCATCGAAGACCATTGGCGATTACCTGATCGAACAACTCCAGGGCCATGGCGTCGACCATGTGTTCGGCATTCCCGGAGACTATGTCCTCTCCTTCTTCGATCTCATGGCCCGCAACGATACCTTAAGCCTTATCAACACCTGCGATGAGCAGGGAGCCGGGTTTGCCGCCGACGCCTATGCCCGGGTGCGCGGCCTGGGGGCCGTCTGCGTAACCTATTGCGTCGGTGGACTCAAAATCGCCAACACAACGGCCCAGGCTTACGCCGAAAAATCCCCGGTGGTGGTGATCAGCGGTGCTCCGGGCGTGGAAGAGCGCCTCAACGACCCCATGCTCCACCACAAGGTCAAGGAATTCGACACCCAGCTCCGCGTGTTCCAGGAGTTTACCGTGGCAACGGCCTTATTGGACAACCCGGACACGGCCCCTGCGGAGATCGATCGGGTGATTCACGCGGCCTTGAGGTACAAGCGCCCTGTCTACATTGAGATTCCCCGGGACATGGTGACAAAGGAGTGCCCCGCACATCACACCCACCCCCAGGCCGAAGAGACGAGCGACCCGGAGAGCCTCAAGGAGGCCCTGGCCGAAACAGCCGAACTCATCAATGAGGCCGAGCGCCCCGTGATCCTTGCCGGGGTGGAAATCCACCGATTCGGGTTGCAGCCCCAGCTCCTGGGGTTTGCGCGAAAAATGGGGATCCCGGTGGCATCCACCATCCTCGGCAAATCTGTTATCTCGGAAAAATCTCCGCTGTACTTAGGGATCTACGAAGGGGCCACCGGGCGGGAGGAGGTTCGCGAATATGTCGAATCAAGCGACTGCCTGATCATCCTGGGCGCGTTCATGACCGACCTGAACCTGGGGGTCTACACCGCCGACATCGACCCGGGCAGGTGCATCTATGCCATCAGCGAGAGGGTCAGCATCAAGCACCACCACTACGACGACATCCTCTTCGAAGAGTTCGTCAGCGGCCTCTACGAAACCAACATACAGCCCAGAACGCCGGAAGCCCTGCCCCAACCTGAAGAGCCAGACCCCGTACCTGCGGGCAACGGCAACGACCCCATCACGGCCAAGCGGCTCTTTGAAAGGCTCAACGGGTTCCTGAAAAACAACACCGTGGTCATCGCCGATGTGGGCGATACCCTGTTCGGCGCCAACGACCTTCTCATCCACGAAGCCACGGAGTTTTTGTCCCCGGCCTACTATGCGTCCCTGGGCTTTGCGGTTCCGGCGGCCATCGGGGCCCAGCTGGCCAACCCCCGCCACAGGCCCCTGGTCCTCACCGGCGACGGTTCCTTCCAGATGACCGGCATGGAGCTCTCCACCCTGGCCCTCTTCAAGCTCAACCCCATTATCGTCGTGCTCGACAACAAGGGCTACAGCACGGAGCGCCCCATGCTGGACGGCCCCTTCAATGACATCCTGCCATGGAACTTCAGCCGCATCCCCGAGGTCCTGAGCGCGGGAAAGGGTTTTCATGTCACCACCGAAGCCCAACTGGACCGAGCCCTGGACAATGCCGAGGCCTATGAGGACGGGTTCTCCCTGATCCATGTTTCCATCGGCCGGGACGATCGATCCCCCGCCCTCCTGCGCCTGAGCGAACGCCTGGCCCAGCGTGTACGGAAATAAAAAAAGCAATGGGCCTCCGGCAGATCCGCCGGAGGCCCATGTGATGGCCTGCACCGTTGTTTTTCGTTTTGCCCCGCCCAACGGGAAACCTTCCCGTTGACCTTCACCCGGATTTCCTGGTAGAAAAAACTTCCCACAAAACAAAGAGAATTCAACAACACCCGATTATATGCTTTAAAGGTTCTATGCCCATTTACTATGCATTAATAAAAGCCGCCAAAACAACCATCCAGCTTTAACACACAAAGAGATAAAGCAGGCTTTAACAGGGTCACCGACGGCAAAATGAGCTGAACCGTTACCACGACTTTTATACTCACACACGAGGCGACACATGCTGCGCAAACATCTCACGGCAACCGACGGGTTTGTCCTGTACACCACCTCTGTCCTGGGCCTCGGCATCATTGTCCTGCCCTCCATCGCGGCCAGGCTGGCCGGCCCCTGGTCCATCGTCATCTGGATGGCCCTGGCGGGAATTTCTTACCCCATGGCGCGGGTCATGTCCGAGCTGGCCCGCAGACACCCCTCGGCAAACGGCGTCATCGAGTTCATCTCCCACGGCCTGGGAAAAGAGATGGGCCAGTTGACCGGGGTCCTCTACCTGACGGCCATCATCGTGGGCGCCCCGGCCACCGCCCTCTTTTTCTCCGAGTACCTGACCAAGCTCATGGCGCTGAGCCACGGCAGCCAGGTGCTGGTGGCGTTCTGCTTCCTCGCGGCCCTCATCGGCATCAACTTGGCGGACGTGGAAATGACCATGCGGATCCAGCGCTACACCTTCATAGGGTTCCTGGTACTGGTGACCATGGGCATCCTCCTCTCCTTTGCCCACATCGACCCCGCACGGTTCACCGACATCAAAGGGGTGGGCCCGAGCCATATCCTGAAGACCACCCTCATCTGCTTTTTTGCCTTTGTGGGATGGGAAACCGCGGCCTTTTCCGGGGAAGAATTCCACGACCCCAACGACATGGTCAAAGCCCTGGGGGCATCCGTTGCCGTGGTAGGCGTTCTTTTCACCATGCTCTCTATTGCCATCGTGGGCGTTCTGTCCAAAGCCACCCTGGCATCGAGCAACGCATCCATCTCCGACCTGTTGCGCGTCTCCATCGGTGCCCATGCGGAATGCATCTCGGCGGTGGCTGCCATCTCCATCATCTTCATCATGATGATCTCCTGGGTCCGAGGGGCCTCCCGCCTGGTATTCGGCCTTGCCCGGGACGGCTCCTTTCCCGCCTGGCTCTCAGAGGTAGACCCCAGAACCCACACGCCCCGTCGCGCCCTCCTGGCCCTGGGGTGTATCTGGGGCCTGTCCCTTCTCCTTTTTTGGGGCTGCGGCTTTGAGGTGGACGACTACCTCAAGCTCGCCAGCGCCAACTTTCTCACCACCTATGTCATCATCATCCTGGCGTCGTGGCGCATGCTGGTGCACGAGCCCTTCAAAATCCAGCTGACCCTTTCCAGTCTGGCCTTGGTCATCATCGCCATGGGGGGCTATCAGGCCCTGTGGTACCCGGCTACCGTGGCCGCCCTCTTTCTGGGGGGCCGCCGCATGGTCCCGGCCCTCACCCATTGACAATGACGTCGACCAAGGACTTACGATGGCGCCATGAGCTTAACGATGTCCTGATACCGTGTCATGCCGGTAACCCAGGCATCCGGAATCTCAGAAATCCCGTGGCACGCCCCCAGAACCAGCCCGGTAAGCATGCCGCGGGCTGCGGAATCGCCTCCGGCCATGACGTTTTCGACGAGGGCCTCTTTCAGGCTTTTTTCATGGCGGGTGATCAGGTGAACGGTGGAAGGAAGAGATGCCTCGATCTCGCACATCTGGCCAAACTCGGCGATGGCTTCACGGGTCGGGGTCTCGCGGCTCTGAAGGCCCATGGTTACCCCCTCCCTGAGTTCGGCGCCGCCTCCGGCTTCATCCAGGGCGAGGCTTAAGGCCTCCACCGGCCCGCACCCGTCCAGCACGAGGCGGGCCACGCAGGCAAAATAGGCCGCCGCATCGGTCACGGCCGTGTTGGCATGGGTCAGGGCTGTCTCGGACGTGGCCAGCTGCGCCAGCTCCCCGGCCGATGCATGGTTGCCGAGCAGCAACGGAGCAATCCGAGCCGCCCCGGCCAGGTCCGTGGAGTCCGATCCAGCCCCGTCAAAGGCCGCCCCCGCATCAAGATTCTCCAAGGTCGCCTGGGATGCTTTATCCAGGTAGCAAGAGCCCCCCTTCATGAGACCCACCCAGGCAGACATGAACCCTTTGGCATCAAATCCCCCGTTTTGGGCCACGGACTCCAGAAGCACCATCATCTGATCTCCGTAATGGGTAAATTCGCCTTTGGCCTTGCCCTTGTGAAACGACGCCAGCTCCGGGGCCAGAAGCTCTTCAACACGCCCGTATTTACGGTCAATGACCCGCACGTTGTAGATCCAGTGCACTCCCAGCGCTAAGGCATCCCCCACAAACGACGCCATCACGGCATCCCTGATGCGATCTTCCATGGTCTCCTCCTTGACGGTTTGTTAACAATACGGCCGAGGTTACCCGGGACCAGCATGGCCCGGATAGGTTCGCACGGGCGACGCCACACGTCGCCACACCATACCCACCGAGTATAGCAGGAGACAGCACACACCTCATTGATATTTTGATAAATTTACGAGAACCTCCGGCGGATTCGCCGGAGGCAGAAGGAAGGAGGATCGCTACATCGTCCGAAGGATGAGAAAATTGTTCAGAAAACGATGAATTACAGTTTGTATTTTTGGGGCTGTCGTTTTCTCATGAAATATCCGGGTCAGGCAAGGGCCAAGCCAAAGCGCGACGCCAGGGCCAGGGTGGCAGGGATGGTCACGACACACAACAGGGTCGACACAAGGACGGCTGCCGAGCTTCCGTCTTCGTAAAGCCCGTAATCTTTGGCCACCAGATAGGAGACCATGGCCGTGGGCAGCCCTGAAAGGAGAATCCCCATAATCAGCCAGTCCCCTGAAACGTGGCACATGACGAGAAAAAATGCGGCCAGCACGGGCTGGATCACCATCTTCACCACGCTCACGGACAAAAGATCCATGGGAGAGACCGACAACCCGCTTTTGCCGATGACCATGCCCATGGCAAAGAGGGCGCACGGCACGGACGCCATGCCGAAATCGTGAAAAAACAGGGTGAGGGATTCGGGCAATCCCAGCCCGAGGCAGGACCAGAGAATGCCTGCCACAGAGGCTCCGATAACGGGGGTTTTCAGCAGGGAAAAACAGACCGTCCCCAGGGTATGCCACGAAGATCGCCCCTTGTCCGCCCGGTGAAACTCCAGCTTGCCGATGGCCAGCATCAGCACCAGGGTCGGCATCAAGGTGGCCAGGGTCACGGCGATGACCGCATGGGAGCTCCCCTCAAACAGGGACAAAAGGATAGGGAATCCTAGATAGGCTGTGTTGGGAAAGCTGGCCGCCGTGGACCGAAGGCCCCCTTCCGTGAAATGGCATTTAAAGGAAAAACAGGAGATAAGAAAGGCCACCAGATAGGCACAGAGCATGGCAAGGGCAAACCCTTCCATGAACTGCCATTGAAAGATCTCGGCGGCCGGAGACGAGGCCAGGGAGCCGAAGATCAGGCTCGGCAGGGTAAACCTGTAAACAAAGGTGTTCAGAATGGAGGAGCTTTCTTCCGGCAGCATCCCCTTGTAACCGGCCCCAAGGCCGAACCCCATCATCGCAAACAGAGGCAACAGCGTATTGATCATCGTCGTCAGCATACCACACCTTCCCAAAAGATAATGTCTCCCGGCTTGCACGCCGGAAAACAAATGAAAAATTCACCATGGGTCGGCATCTCTGTATGGGTATATCGGGGTGTCAACCGCAGCGATCGGAAAAAACGGTGCAAACCATAAGAGGCCGCGACGGAAAGCTCAAGTCAGTAATCATAACCGAGTTATTAGAAAATCTAATCCGCACACCCTGTTGGCCGCCCCTTTGATGGGGCGGCCTTTCATATCTCATTTACGGATATTTCATGAGCAAAGGATCAGATCAAGCCAATAAAACAGCGCCGCAATCTTTTACCTGCTAAAGATTCAATGACTTGAAAAACACAACATGTCATTCATCGTTTTCTGATCGCTTTTCTTACGAGCCGAGTACACCCATCGTCTGCGCTATCAGAATCTTGAATAAAGGCGCACTCGACTCGCGAAATATTCGGGCTGAGGGCCACATCAGAACCGGTAGTTAAACGATACGCTGACCGTCCTCGGATCGCCAACGGTTCCCATATACCCAATTGTTGGATCCTCGAACACATCGAGGAGGTACTGCTCATCAGTAAGGTTCCGAACGGCAAGGGAGAGATCCCATGTCTCTCTTTCGTAACCCATTTTTACATTGTACAGAGTGTAGGGTTCTTGCTTTACGCTATTGCTTCGGTCCAGATAGCTTTCCCCCGTTCTCTGCATCTCAACCCTGGCCATCAACCCCCAGGGGTTGCGGTACTGGAGAAACACGCCCAAGTCGTACTCAGGAATCAGGGAGACATGGTTGTCACTATAGTTTTCTTTCGTCACCGGATCGATATAATCCTCATATGTCGCATGGGTGTACCCGAAAACGGCATTGAGTGAGAGATAATCCGTGACGGCAAAGTGGGTCTCCAGTTCAGCACCGTAAATAGCCGCTGCGGCGTTACTCAAGCACCTTGCGTGGGGTCAAGCATCACCCTGTCCTGGTAGTCATCCACACAGGTATAGAAAGCCGCGATGTTTGTACGCAGCCCGATGCCTGGAAAATCGCTCTTCACACCAACCTCATAGGCCAGGGACGTACGGGTCAAAGGCCAGGCCAATCTCGGGTTATCTGCCCGCATAGGAGAAGCCCCCCGCCTTGTAACCCCGCGATCCGCTTACGGTTTTATAGGTCATGACATCATCGGTGGGACGATAATCCATGGCAAATTTGGGAAGCAGCTCCGAGTACGTCTTTTCAAGTCCACTCATGGCAGGGGCCGTCTCGATTCCTCCGAAGGTATGGGTTCGATCCATGGTGCGTTTCGCCCTTTCGTATCGAAGGCCTGCCGTAACACCCACAGATTCATCAAGGAATCGCAAGGTGCTCTGACCAAAAACAGCGGAATCCCGTGCTTCCAGATCAGCGGACATCAGATCTTCAGTACCGATGGGGACCCCATAAAATGCCGCGTAGCCCTTGCCCATTCGGTACCCGGTCTCCACATCCACCGCCTCGTCAGCATAATAAAGCCCGAGAAGCCATTTCAAACGGGTATTCTCAGGCCTGGACATCAACCTCATCTCCTGGGTCCATGCATCAGCATCGTGCTTGTTGAAACCGATAGCCAGGTCAGCCGGAGTAAAATCTCCGTCCAGTGTCGAATCACCCTCATTGCCACGGTACCCCGTAACCGAAACCAGATCAAAAAGGTCCTGCTCGTACTTCACCCGAAGTGATGTGTTCCTGCTCTCTGCTTTGCTTTTCCCTATATAATCGTAACCCACCTGGAAATCATCCAGAGAGGTGATCCCCGTACCCGCCTTGTATTTCTCCTTATCCTTTGGGACCATGGGAAACCCGCCGTCGTCATCATACCGGCTCAGACCCAGCGTGAGGTTCAGGTCCAGGTTACCGGTTGGCTTCAGGATCACGCTTGCTCTTCCGGCCAGGGTATCCTGATTGTCCACATCACCATGAGTGACAACATTTTCAACATATCCGTCCCGCGATGATTTCAAAGCCGAAAGCCTCACAAACACCTTATCATCCACCACAGGGGCATTGATCAGGCCGTCTATATAACGTTTGTTGTAATCCCCCGCCTCAAGCCTGACCTTTGCCTCCACGTTGTTACTCGGCTCCTTGGTCAAAATATTGATGGCTCCTCCCTCGGTGTTCTTTCCATAGAGGGTTCCCTGCGGGCCCTTCAGAACTTCGACCCGTTCCACATCGTAAATCGGCATGTCGAACAGATAGACATCAGCATAAGAGACATCATCCAGGTAAAGCGCCACAGCTGGATCCCCGATGCCCGTGTTGGAGATCCCCCGAATGGAGATCCGGCTGAAGTAATCCCGAGAGCCTGAGTGCAGTGTGCGCATGTTAGGCACATATCCCTGAATATCCCGGGTCGTCTGTATTTGAGAGTCCTCAATGGCGACGTCCGAAAGCACCGTAATAGAGCTTGTCACCTTTTGAACATTCTCTTCACGCTTCTGGGCGGTCACGGTGACACTTTCAGGGCAACTGCTCACATCTCTTCTCCTGCCGCTCCGGCCATGGGGGCCTGAACCGCCATGAAACAAATTAAACGCAGCGGCGAACGATTCCGCCCTTCTCTTGGCTGGATTCTCCTCTTCTTCAATCTCCTCATCAAAACCGCTTAGGGCTCAGGCAAATGGCCATTGCATGGTGGGGTTGATAACCACCTTCTCAACGGTGAAACCAAGACTCTGAATGGCGAGGAATACGCGTCTATTTCACCGTTTTGCGGCATGGCTGTTTTTGCCTCTGCCGGAGCCCTTATCCAATAATTTCATTCACAACGGATGTGATTGAACAACCGGACCCGATTGTCCTAAAGGGGCATGATGACAGTCGCTAACGACAGACCAACAAAAATTGACGCCACATAAAATTTTTGCCATCCCTAAAACGCACAATCAAAACCTGTTCATTGAAGGAGACCACCTATGCCGACCCTCCATGGCTATCCATGGTTCCTTCCCATTGTGAGTCTGATGATTCTGCACAGGGAAAAATGGGTGCAGGGCCTTGGCTGGTCTGTGGCAAGAGTCAACTTGGTGAATTGACACACGATGGCCTTGCAACATTCAGCCGCAACGTTCCGGACTCGCTTCTAATTGTTTTCTCATGACGTAGCCGGGTTGGACGAAGATGCACTTCGCCCTTCGACTCGGCAGGCATGAAAGCCGTTGCTGCCGTCTTCATCACGTCGCGCCGCAGAGAAGGCCTGTGTACACGTTTCACCTTCGGCAGTGGTCTCCGGGGGAGATACCGAAACGAGCCCTGTAGGCCTTGGAGAAATGACTGAGGCTGGAATATCCTACGGAAAGTGCCGCTTCCGTTACATTCCTGCCCTCCTCAAGGAGCCCCTTTGCACACTCGAGGCGTTCATGCCGCAGAAATTCAAAGGGAGTTACCCCAAACATCACCTTAAAACGCCGCTTTCTGGATGGGACATACCCGCCATTGCGCAGCGTTCGAGATGATCAGGTGGGTTATCTAAGCGACTTTCAAGAAACTCTCTGGCCTGGAGAGTCCGCAGGCGATCCTGAGGATGAAGCACACCGTGTGATGCCGTTGCCTTCAACTGTGTGCTGACTTGGTCCAGGTGGCATGCGACCAGCTCCAGGGCCCGGCTTTCAAGGTAAAGCCATCTGGCCATCCCACCATAGGGACAATGGACCAACTGATTTAATGCGGTTCGCATGACAGAAGTCATAGGACCGGTGTGCTGGTAAGATTTTTTGCGGTTCTTTTTCAAAATACGGTAGAGACCTGCAGGCAACCGCTGCAATCCCTCTTCATCATAAGCAGAAAGAAGCTTGGGATCGACCTGAACAGTGACGCATTGAAACGGCTGACCTGCAAGGGCCCACCCCGTCTGCCCTTCATCGGGAAAGAAAAAAAGGCCATGCTGACCGCAGGAAAATTCTGATGCATCCTCCGATGAAGGGTCCGATGCAACACAGGTCCCCGACAGCATGAAACTGAAACTCAGAAAGGACTGCTCTCTTTCGGTATGAAAAACCGTCTTCCTGTCGTATATGCAGTCCGAAAACCAGAGGAGCAACCCTGGCCGAATCATCACCCGGCGCAGCGTGCAGCACCCATCTGGACCGGAAACACGACAGAATGCCTCCCGCTCATTGTCCCGTGCGTCCTCTGAAGAGCCACCCCCAGGGGGGAGGTCCCGATCATTGAAACGAATGGCCACAGCATCGGACATTTCAGCTCTCCATTAACGAAAAATGATTCATGCCACGTCCCCTTAGGAAAACCGGCGGGTCTTGGAAGGTCCTTGTTTTATAGAGGAGTGTGAAACGGGCGTTTTCGTGTAAGGCTCAGAAAAAACACATTGCCATTTTCTTGATACCCTCGATGCCCCTCACATGCCCCCCCCCACAGTGCATCTAAAGCATTCAGAAGAAGACGCTCCATGTGCCGGTGTAAATTCTTTGCAGTGGGCATGGAGCGAGTAGGTGCATGCTAAAAACACCCCAAAGGCAAGTCAAGCTTTTTTTGGTTTGACTAACATTTTATTTCCTCAAAGATTGCCCGCATATTTACGGTATCGGCCTTGCAACCAGACAACTGTCTCGGCTTACCCGAACAAGTCGGGCGATTCTCCATAAGCCTGCTTATGGCGTGTTGATACCATTGCGCGGTATTCGCGCAAGAGCAAGGTATGAAGCCCAAACCATAACATCAAAAAGGAAAACCTTAAATTTTCATATTCATTGACAAAACAACATCAATAAGCCTATGTAAATTACTTGTCGCAACCATAAAAAAGCGCATACATTCCACCATCAACCCCACACACGAGACATAATGAGCAGGCACCGGCAAACGTATCCCCCACAAAGCCATGCTGCCTGCCCAGGAATTTTCATCATAACGCGAAGTTGAAAGCAGAAAAAAATGAGGCTGAACCATGGACACTGTGGATCTGGAACCGACTGAAGATGCATGTGACTTGATACTTACCGACGGCGTTTACGATTACCATGTTTTGGATCCCAGCGGCTCGGCGGATTCCGAGGCCGACGTCATGCGCCTTGCATCCACCCGTGAGGCGGAAGAGCTGATCCAGACATCCATGGGCTGCACAGGGGACACCCACGAACTCCAGGGTTTTGTGGCCAGGCACCATCACGGCTCGGCCTGGATTTCATCGGACATGACCCTTCGCCAACAGGCGGCGGAGCTCATCGTGGAACGGGACATCGCGGTCTACCCCAGGGCAATGACAAACACCGCCCACGGCATCACCGCCAACCATGTACCGACCGAAACACTCACCAATGCCTTCAGCATGGGCAGTAAGCTCCCTGACTATGGGAGCGCCACCATTACTTACAAAATCGTGGAAGACCGCCCCGGCGATATCCTCCCCGGCGTGCGGGTCAACGTCACCCTCACGGAAGACCGCCACAAGGAGCTGGTCTCAGCCAACGACGGCAAGGTGATCCTCAAAAACGTCAAGGGCAAGACAAGCGGTTTTGACCTGAGCACATCCAGTCTCTTCGGCGCCACCCTGGACAACACCTTTGCCTACGTCGGCATGGGCACCTCTCCCATCGAAGCCGAAACCAGCGCCCCCGGCGCCACCCGGGTCCATACCCGAAAAAAAGAAAACGCCAGACAAAACATGCGCCACATGGCCCATATCACAGAGCACAAGGTCACGGCAGGGGAAACCTTCACCTCCATTGCCAGGGACAACAACACCACCTTTCGGGACCTTGCCTTTTTCAACTGGGGAACCTACGACAGGAAAAAGGTCCTGGCACGCATGGCCCACGACGTGGGCTGCAAAACACCCCCCCCGGACGGCCGGGACCTTCGCTTTACGGGCGACGAATCACCCGGTATTGTCTACATCCCCACGCCCCTGACCATCTCCGACCTTCCCACAAACACAGAGCACACCATCCGGGTCAAAAAAACCGGCTACGACCTGACATACATGTACAAAATCGACCTAAACGACCCGGAAGTAAAAAACGACACCGTCACCCTGATCAGCGACGACAACACCTGGGAATACACCCTGCCTTTGAATGACCTCCAGGAGGTCGAAGAAGACTGGGTCCGGCTTATGTTCCCGAGCCCTCCAAAAAAGAAAAAATACTCGCTCATCCACAACCCGGGAGTCGACAAAGAGGCCTTGTTTATATTCGAAAGTTTGCCGGAGGACCATTTGCGTTACGACGTAACCAAGGCCCTGAAGTCAGAGATGTTCGCCTGAAAATAAGACACGTGCTGGACAGAAACCTGAGGGAGCATACCTCTCCTCACAAACCTTTTCATGGAAACGCAAGGACACACCGTGAACACCAAAAAGCCATATAACTACATCTGCATTGTCACCGGTTTATTCCTCATCATCATGACCGGCCTCTTCGGCTGTTCAGACCCAACCCCCGAAAAATCCGGCGGACAGGCCCGCAGGGAAAAATTCACCGTGCCGGAAAAGCCACCGCAAAAGCCGGTGTACAAAGAAGAGATCTACGGAGACCCCGGCATATTTAGCGAGCCAAGGCTTCAGTTTGTCTGGCAAGCGCCCACTGAGGAGGAATATACCATCTGGAGTACGCGGCTTGACGGGTCCGACCTTCGAAGGGTTTTACCTCCTGATCTGCTTTTCACAAAGGGTGGCGTAATTTTTCACTTGCCCATACGCTCACCGGACAACCGTTATCTTGCGGTTTCATTGGACAGTAGTGAGGTCATGGGAACGATCAAAATGCTTTTCGATTTGAAAGAGAAAACAGCCACAGAGTTGGGAAGGGGGGCATATGTGCCAGACTTTCAGTGGACGTCGGACAGCCGATACCTCTACTACTACAATGACGACGGATTTTGGAAATACGATGTCGAATCAAAAACAAACCATGACACCCCTGTGATCTATTCAAGAGGGCTATATATATTGAACGATGACAGGTTCGTGGCTCTTCATTCTGGTTCTTATAGTGTTTATTCCAAAGAGAGAAAAAAGCTATTTGATAAAGATATTCAAGGAGGTGTTGTATCATCTACATACCAGACAGTTGCTCGAAACGGTGGTATGATATTTTGCCTCTTAGATGGACACAAAGACCCACTTTACGTTTTATTTCCATTGAATGACCCTAAAAAAATACTCTTTAAGTCAACCACGAACGACTACTCACACCCCACATTTGGCCCAGAAAACAAGAACTTATACTATTCAAATGGCGTGGTTCAAAAATTAAATTTCAAAACAAAAAAAGACAAAAGAGTATTTGGTCTGAACGGTGGTGCCATCATTTATCTATCGGTTTATAACACCACGCGCATTTAGCTTAGGCCGCCCTAAAAACTAATCCTAATGAGTACAAAAATAATAAACACCCCAAGAAGCCTTTCTTTAGCCTATAAAACCAGTCACATACTAAGTTCAAAACAATTCCATCAATAATAACTATTCAACAGTGAGCAATCATGACATATTCACTTGGCGGCGCCAAAAACCCCAAAATTCCATACCTCTACATATTTTCAGGATACGGAACCCTGGACCCAAAGACGGAAAAAATCATTCCAGAAGCAGGCAGCTATGACTTGCTCCGAAACAGAATTATTTTTTCCGAAGAGACTTTTTTAACAAAAATCAACCATCCCCAACTCCCGACTGAATTCAAACGAGAAAAACGATACGTAGCCTGGTGTACCAACGTCAATGGGGTGCTTCACCACGTCTCGGACAAAGGGTTTGGGCAAGGCCCCGGTCGCGTGGCCAAAGTCGAACAATCTCGGTCCTTTCACCTCCCCCCCCGGGATATCGTGCTCCAAACCATGTATGCTCAAAAAGAGAAATGGGCCACATTCTTTTCGACCTATTTCAAATATCATACCGACATTGAGTTCACATCTTTGCCAGTTACTGCTCTGACCTATGACAAATTCAGGACACCTTATCCAACGAATGATTCTGAAGAAGAAAAATCCTACACAACCTGGTACAACGCCATCAAAGCAAAAAACGAAACAGTCTACGGTTATCACATGCTCAAAACCAAAGCTGTTGTCTTCTTTTTTTCAAATCAATATATGGTTAACTCAAGGTTAGTCATTTCAACACCAGATAATGAAATTTGGCGTCTTAATGTCATAAAAACACAAGAAGGAGTTGTAAGTACAACTCTATTTCAAAATGAAACAATTCAACTTCGCAGTGGGATTTATTCAATAAAGGTCATGTTGCCGAACGATTACAAAGGCGGAGAATTCAGAGACATCGCTTCATCCAGCCCTCAGCAACAAAATTCATACGAGTTCACCCAAAAAATTGACTTCCAGATCAAAAACGATGCCGGCGAGTTTGACCTTGTCTGCTGCGACCCCGTATCCGTAGAAGAGTCTTTGCTGTGCTCGTTTTCATCCACCTACCCACACCTGATCCAGGCGGTAAAAGATCGTGAGCCCTATGCCGACGTCAAGTACACTCGAAAAGGCGACGACAAGTACGCCAGCCTGCCGAGTTCCCTCAAGGTGATCGCAGACCGCATGAACTGGATGAGCAAAAAGGCGCATATGATCTTGGAATACATCGACGCCGATGGGGGATATGAACGAGGTTGGTTGCTGGGTAACATCATTTACGGCTTTATACGAAGAGATAATGCTCTCAATGAAAACGCTCGCAACTCCATTGCCCTGGCCTTTTCTACAAAAAACACCATCAACGCCTGGAATGACTTTGCCAAAAGTATGAACACGCACATCCTCAAGGACCTTGCTGGGTATGTATGGGTGGATAAACTGGATGACGCCAACTATGCGCGCGTTTTTATGCGGGGCGCGAAACTGGACAGAATGTCAAAGGCCCTGTCCGATAGCAAGTTTGGCAAGAAAATTACCCTGTATCATGTCAATACGAAAAAATTCGTCCAATCCGTCCCGGGCCTGTCCAATATCCCAAGGGCGGTTGCCTGGCTTGAGGTAATGACAGCGGCCACGTCTGCCGTCTCCAGCGGCGCAGAAATCGACACAAAGGCACAAAACGTCGAAAACTACAGGGTCCATCTCTTTAACGAAGCCAATCGGTACATCGAACGTTACGGTGAAGAGACCTTCAACCGGGAGGAAATGGCTGAAATTGAAACCTACCACCTGGCCACCATCCTTGATAAAGCGGGCATCGACGATGCCACCATCAAACTCACCAAAAGTAGTATTGCTACGGTCCTTGCCACCGGTTGCGCCATTCCCGGGCCCATCCAGCCGGCCTGCATGCTCATCGCCTTTTTTATGGGCGGATACACCCTTGTAAAAACAGGCATTCAGCTCATCGACTCTGCCATCTGCAAGTCAAGGTATCAGGACTATAAAGACAACAAGAAGATGCTGGGCATGCTGGCCAATATCGGAGAGGAGAACAGAAATTTCATGCGGTCCTTGGACATAAACGACGGTGGCCAGCGCCTTGTTCTCCAGGTCTGTATCCGCTATGAGGCCGTTTCCGGACTGGTGAGGCTCATCACCCGGGCTGGGCTGACGGCAGAAGCCACCAAATACTGCTACACCGACATCATCAAAGAGTACCGTATCGATGATTATATCAGGCGCTATCTCCTGAAGGATAAGTGGGTAATCAACAAGGATGGTTTCAACCCGGTGGGACTTGACGAGGACTGGTATTATGAAAACGACCTCAACGAAAACGACCTTGCCAACAGCGACTCCGATTCAAAGCATAAATTTGAGTGGGGCAACAACACCAAGGAATCGATGCGAAGCTCCAACAATGTCGCAGCTGATTTCCAGAAGATTTATCCTGTGCATGTGACGCATTCCGATAGTTACCGTGCCCTGTCGGAGCATTTCAAAACGATTTTTCCGGACATCCACCACAACTGCATTGAGCATTCGGCCATTTACTACCGCGATTGCGGTATGACCGATGAAGAAGCGGACGAAAAGGGACTCCCTGATAAAGGGTGGACTCCCATCCATACGAGAGGGGAAGAGCCCATCACCCCCCTTAACCAGATCAGGGTACTCATCATCCTTAAGACCGATACCCCTGAAGGCATCTATCCCGCCTCCATAAGGGTTGTTCGAACGGACGGTCTCTTCAATGTCAAGGGACCTAAGTACAAACGATTCATCCATGATATTGAATCGTCCCTTCTGGACTCGGAGAAGCCAACATGGTCCGAGGCCGTGGTAAACGGAAAGACAGTGAAACATCGGGGCTGTGTCTTCTACCCCTTTTACCACCTCACAAAGGAGAAAATCTTCGGCTTAAAGCCCCTGGCATTTGACGTACTCGATGCCGATTTCAAGTACCGTCTCGGCTCATTCAGCAAGATGCGATACGCTGTCTATGCAACTGTGGGCACGGGAAACTCCGGGTGTATGCTGGATGTGGGAAAAGTCGAAGCTGGCCGGAGCGTCAAAAGCGGCGAAACGGAGATCCCGGTTGCCATTGACATCGAAAAACCAAAAGTGGAATTAATCAAGGTCGTCAGAAATGGGCTATCTACGGAAAAGAGTGACTCTGCGCAACACAAAGAAAAAATGGCAAAAATGCTCGACAACGGCTTTTTGGCCCTGAGATCATCACAGTTCGAATACCCTGAGCTCTTTGACACTGGCCCCTTGGAATCGTTCAACACGAGTATCAAAGGCGCGGGCCCCTATTACATCCGAACGGCCGACCATGGGCCTTACACCCGGTGCGATCCCGGGCCATTTATCGTGCCTGGAGGGCCGTCGTGCTGGGATACCCCACTCGAAATCATCATGATCGTCTGGTGCAGGACTGACCACACCAATTTCGAGCGTTACGAAGAGCTTAACCTACCATACAATGACCTGCCCATCACCGCCCGGCTGGTAAATCGCGAGGGTATTCTGGACACAAACGGCCCCCTGGTCAGAAGCACCGTGAATCACCTGGGATCCATGGACAAACCCGCAAATCCCGGAGGCAATGCCACCTTCACTAAAAAAATCGACACCGGCCACCACCACGCTCCTCCACCGTCTCTACATTGGAATCATCTAACTCCGCGCGAAGAGACCTGGCCATGCAGATCGGATTTTCCGCGACGGAAAACGAATGGGTCCAAGCCATCGATCATGAATCAGGAAGTTACGAACTTTTTGCCGCTCACTTTTCCATGAACTATGATGTGGCCGACGAACGAAACGTTTCGGGCATCCGGCCTTTTTGCAAGCACCTCATCGGCAAGAACCGCATTGTCTATCCCGAGTATTACACCTATGCATTCACAGACATCACGATGCCGAATCGAATCGGCCTGGATGTCTCCCGCGTGGAGGGAAATAAATTAAACACAACCACCATGGAGTATCAATTCCACTTCCAGGCCCCCACCGACTACTCAGCCGTGGAGAAATGGAACGGCATCGCGTCCATCGACTCATGGGTCGGGAATATCCCGAGTAGTATTGATGCACGATAACCCATCCCCCTGTCGTTCAGCCAAACGCAAAACAAAGCACTGCCGCCAGGATAAAAATCACATGGATGATCAGGAAGGAGTCCATGGGTGTTCGTCGCTCCTTTATTGGGTATGAAGACATCCCTACGCGAACCGTCAGCTACCCGGGTAGTTCATGAGAAAACGGTTCAACCAAAATGATGACCAAAGACACGTGCAATCATTCTAACGCAGCAAAAACATAAACCACAGTTTTCTTGTCAATTTTCTCATTCTTTGGGCGAGCCGAGCAAGGAGGTTAAAATGAAAATACTCATGGCGACGATACTCACCGTTCTCTTATGTGTTGAGTGGGCTGCGGCCCAGAGTGAAGAACGGGCAGACACCACCTTCAACCTGGGGTCCCGATGGGTACTGGAACTGGACCCGAACGATCAGCCCTACCCGGACTACCTGGCCGATCCGCGGCGCCCACAAATGCAGTTGGGCATCTCCGTTACCGACAGCGAAATTCCGGAAACCTCATCCGGCCGTGTCATGTGTGATCTGGGGACGCGCTACACACTGTTCAAAGTCAGCCCCACAAAGGAAGGGAAAAACGAATTTGCACTGGACGTTGAGGGCTGCCTCTTCACCCAGTTTGATCCGGGCAACAATCTGGACAACATTGGCTGGGACGGTCGCTACGGGATCTTTGGCGTCTGGGACTGGAGCGATAAGGTGGTGGCACGAATCGGTTACCGTCACATTTCAGCCCATTTAGGTGACGAATATATCGAGGAAACCGGCCGGGAGCGCATCGGTTACACCCGCGATGACCTGGCCTTCGGCATGGGCATTTTCCTGAATCAGGAGATCTTTATCTATGTCGAGCCCAGCTGGGCCTGGTCCCTGGGCAATGACGACCTTCAGAAGCGATGGGCAGCCGAAGGCGGCATCCAGTATCAGGGGCCGCACAACCTGTGGAACAACTCCACGGCCTTTTATGCTGCCGCCCATGTGAGGACGTTTGACGAAACCAGTTGGGAACCCGGAGTAAGCTTGCAGACCGGTTTTCACGTGACAAGGGACCAGAGCAGCTCGAATCTGCGGATAGGCCTGGATGCCTATACCGGAAGGGCTATTTTAGGCGAGTTCGCCCTGGATTACGACGAATCCTATCTGACATTGGGCATCTTTTTTGATTTTTATTAAACGCCAGACACATACCCGGCCATGGGTTTTCATGACCGCTACGCACCTTCCACGGTGCACAAGCGCCCCCATCGGCCCCATCGCCCCCCGCGTCCCCGCGTCCCCGTGTGCCCGTGTGCCCGTGTGCCCGTGTGCCCCGTAGGATGGGCAAAGGCAAGCCGCTACCCCCGCGAGTGACAAAATCCTTGGCGCCGTGCCCATCTGGTGTAACGAGGGATTCCCACCGATCGTTACTTAATCGGTGCGGGAGCCGCACCCTACCTCACCGTCCGGACAGGGCTGGCAACGCGTCATTCCCGCACCGGCTGAATCGTAACGAATTTATCAACATGATGCGTGCAGACGCACCTACCCCGCCCTCTTCCCCAAAAACACCGCATGGCGATACCCGCCCTTGCCCGGCCGCTCGCAGGTGGCTTTAAAGCCGCCCTTGGTCATGCGCTTTAAAAAGGCCTCGTCAAATGTTTCGCCCCACACGGCAAAGGTGCCCCCGGGCTTTAGGGCCTTGCGGGCGTTGGCGATGGCCCCGGAGCCGTAAAAGGGGTCGTTGGTTTTGTCGGTTTTGGGATGGGGCCCCCGGTAGAGGTCGATGATAATGGCATCAAAGGGCTTTTCGCCCGTTCCGCATGCGGTTCCGCCAATAAGGGCTGCCACGTCCCCCACGGAGACCTTCACCCGCGGGTCGGAGACGGCGCAGTCTGTGAGGGGAGCCAGGGGACCCCGGCACCATTCGACAATGCGGGGGTTAAGCTCGGCCACCACCACCTCGGCGGTTTCGGGAAGGGCGTCTAAAACGGCCCGGAGGGTGCAGCCCATGCCCAGGCCGCCCACAAGGACCCGGGGGGCGGCATGGCCTTCGAGGCCCTTGCATCCCATGGTCCCCAGGGCCATTTCCGAGCGCTGGGCCATGCTGTTCATGAGCACCTGGGAGCCCAGGGTAATAAGAAAATCCTTTGCTCCGCGCTGGCGCAGCTCCAGGGTTTCGTTGCCGTCGGTGAATCTATCCAGGGTTTTCCAGGGTAAAGCCATGGGGTTCCTTTAATTAATCAATGTCCATAGAATGTCGCTGTGCTTTGCCCCTTGTCCTCTGGAGCGCCGCACTCCTGTGCTGCATGGGTAGCGACGGACGAAAAAGCCGCACCGGAGTGCGGCGTTTGGCCTGGTTGATTCTTCTCATTTTTTTTGATGGTCGCGGCCAGACGAAGGCAAGGCAGGGTGCCACGCCCCCTAGAGATTTCTTGCAAACTGAAAAAACCCTCCATGGAAAACTGCACCCTCTCCGAGGCACTTTTTTCTTTTGCCCCCTCCGCGTCCACACGATCCACCCGGGGTTGAAGACCATACCCGTTGGCAATCTGAATGGCAAGACCGGGCCGGGCGTTGAGTTCCAGGATCATGGGGCCCTTAAGCCGGTCCAGAACGATGTCCACTCCAAGGTACCCCAACCCGGTGATCTCGTAACACCGTGCAGCAAGGGCCAGAAAATCGGGCCATTGGGGCACAAACAGAGTGGAGAGTTCTTTTCCCGTGTCCGGGTGGTGGGTCACCTGACGGCTGAACTGCACGGCTTTCAGTGCCTCACCCGTGCCCACATCAATACCCACGCCCACGGCGCCCTGGTGGAGGTTGGCCTTTCCATCGGAAGCTGCGGTGGAGAGCCGGGTCATGGCCATCACGGGGTAGCCTTTGTAAACGATCACACGGATGTCCGGCACCCCCTGGTAGGAGAAGCCCTCAAAGGCGTCGGAAAAATCCACCATCTCTTCGATCATGGCCACATCGCTGTGGCCGCCGAGGCTGAAGAGGCCGCTCAGCGTGTTAGAGGCATGGCGCTTGATCTCCCCGATGGTCACCCGATGCCCGTCGGGTTTCAGGTAGTCCTGCCCGTGGTGCCCGCTGATGACGAGGATCCCTTTTCCCCCGCTGCCCCGGGACGGCTTGATGACAAAGGGCGGGCAGGTGCCCAGAAAGGATTCGAGTTCCCGGACGTTGCCCTGGGTTTTGACCACCCCCAGGAGCCGTGGAGCGGAGATCCCCGCCTCTGCGAGGAGTCTCTTGGTTTTGAGCTTATCATCCACGCTGGGGTAAAGCTGCCGCGGGTTGTTCCGGGCGATGAGCACCACGTTGCGCCGGTTCATGCCCACGACACCCGCTTTTTTTGTTTCCATAGGGCGAGGTGACTATCACTCCCCCCCTGCAAGCGGCTCAAAGCGCCTCAACTCGGTGAGGCGGTAGCCGGAATAGCTCCCGATCATGATGATCGCGGCGAGCACCACCAGCAACAGCTCAGGAAAGGAGTAAGTCAGGTGGCCGACGACCCTGTTTTGCATGACAAGGTAGACCATGGACGCGGAAAAAAGGCTGCCGCCGCCCTGGATAAAGACATCTTTGGGCCCCTCCTCCTCCCAGAGGACGGACATGCGCTCGATGGTCCATGAGATGATAATCATGGGGAAAAAGGTCACCATCAGTCCCGCCTCGAACCCCATGCGGATGCTGGCGACGCTCACCCCCACATAAATGAGGATGACAAAGACCAGGACCGCGGAAATCCTGGGGACAAGGAGCAGGTTCAGGCTGGAGAGGTAAGACCGAAGGATCAGGCCGATACCCACAATGATGACAAAAAGGGAGAGCCCCACCAGCAAATGGACCTGGAGAAAAACCAGGGCGATGAGGATCGGCATAAACGTCCCCGAAGTTTCAATCCCCACAAGGTTTCGGAGGATGACGATGACAAGGGCGCCGATGGGAATGAGAAGCAAAAGCTTGAAGACGTTCTGCTGGGCAATGGGGAGGCTGTAAATAGAAAAATCGATGAGCACATGGCCGGTGTATTTGCCATGCTGCACAGCAGCCTTCTGGGCGGCGATCTCATCGGCGATAACGGAAAACGAGATGTCTCCGCCGCTTCCCCCGATGATCTCAAGGATAGACTCCCCGTTCTGCTGCCATGCCAGGAATGCATCCCTGTTTTCCAGCTCTGCCGTTCGCGGGTTGAACAGCTTGAACCCGGAGCCATCTTCTATTTCGATATAGCTTTTCAGCTTCTGTTTGGGCTTTTCCTCGTCTAGGTTGAGCCCTTTCACCATGCGGGCTTTGACCCCGGCTCTGGCCATCAGCCCACAGGCAAGGGGCACAACGCCCCCATAGGTATCGGCGTCGGTAAGGAGCAGTGAGGCGTTGTTGTTCATGGGGTCATTAAAGGCCTTTAAAATCGCCCTGGCCACCGCTTCACCGGAGGTGTTTTCACTTTGAGCGGCAAAGACGATACCGTCGGCGGCCAGCTCATGGGGCTCTTTGAAAACAGGTGCCTCAGGGTATGTAACCTTCCCGCGGGGCGTTGCCTCACCGCCGCTGCGACGGTAGGTGGTGGACCTCAAAAACATTTTCTGGGGCCCATGCCTGTCTTCCGCTTTCCAGACAGTCCTGCCCCCTTTTTTCGAAACCACATACCCGGGGGTGACGGATTTTTTCTCCAGCACAGCCACGGCGTTGCTTTCATCGGGCCTGTTCACCGAGACCTCCACCGGGCCACCGTCGGCCACAAAGGAGATCGTTGCCTCAACGGTCCAGGCCCTCTGTTTTTTACCTGGTAAAAGGAAACCCCAGTTTCTATGTTTGTATACCGGGCCGCCCCCACACCCACAACAATAAGCACAACAACAATGGCGATGATCTGAATCCGCTCTTTCATTTTAATTCTCACTCATGGGGCTGGTTACATTCTTGCGGTTCACATCAACGACAAACTCACCCTGAAGATAATTTCGGCCGATGAGAACCTGGTACGAAAAGTCCGATCGATCGGTCAGGGAAAATTCATGATCAAAAGCAACTCCGCCCATCATGGTCTTAATCATCACCACGGGGCGTCTGAGGGACTCACCCGCATGACGATGACGTTGATGTGCCGCAACACGCCGGGCACTGCAGGGGTACTTTCTCACCGCTGCGCCTGTCGGCCACCACAAAGCGCACCCATTTTTTTCCGTCACGCTCAAAGGGTTCGATCTCCGTGGCATCAATGGAAGAGGTGGTGGCCCCGGTGTCGATGCGTGCCGGCATGGTCACCCCGGACGGAACCAGGGTCACCGGCTCCACTTCTCCGATGATGCGAAGGCCGGAAAGGAGGTCAACGGCTGGGGCCTCCTGCGGTGTCAGAACAGGCGTCTTCGGTACCGACTTCTTGACCACAGACCTCTTGACCGGGGGCTCGTCAACTGATTTTTCAGGTGGATTCACTTCGGGAGAGACATCCGGTTCAGCCTCAGGTTCGGGCTCAGGGCTGACAACGGGCTCAATCACGGGTTTTATCACAGGTGCCACGGGCGGGCTGACCGTTGTGCATGAATAAAAAAATACCGGCATGAACAGAATGAAAAACACGCTTCGCCACGACAAGGGCATTTGATCCATTTTAATCCTCATAACCTTGGTACAACCAGTTCCTGTACAGATGCCCCCCACAATGATCCATCCGAAACGACGTAACCTTTCAAGGAACGATAATACACTGTTGTTCAGAGCCCACCACACCGAGGCCTCACGTCTAATTAAGCGGCTACACACCGAAATCAGCACTGACCTAAATGCCCCCGGCGGTCATTATTGTCAAGGAACAATTGGCAAATCCCCCCCACGCAACCGCGTCTGCAGTGGAATAGCAACCCTTCCCACGCCCGCATGGGGGATAAAAAAAACACGCGGCGCACCCCATGGAACACCCGGTGCTCATTTCCCGGTGCACCTGCACCAAAAGCCATCACAAACCCGCCTTTTCTCAACCCCTGGATCACTCTCAACAATACTTCCCCATTTACCGCTTAAAAAAACCATAGCATGTAAAAGTTACCAATGTTCCCTCTTGACACCAACTCTATATTATCATGATTCTAAACGGCTTTCCGGTAAGGCCCTATTCCCCGGATCGCATACAAATGGTGTAAAGGCACAAGGGACCAAGGCACGTTGATAGACAAACAAGGAACCCGCGGTATGCTTTTAAAACTGCAGAAACAGATACAGTATTACGCCGAAACCATCTCAACGGTGACGGGGCTTGACGTGGATGTTGTGGACACCGACCTGATTCGCATTGCTGGAACGGGAAGGTGCGCCAAAGGAATCGGCGAGAGCATCAAAAACGCGGGCAACCTGCTCAAGACCACCCTTAAAGGGAGCAAGCCCCTTTTTATCGTCAATCCCAGAGAGAGCGAAATCTGCAAAGGCTGCCAGACCAAAGCCGACTGCCATGAACTCCTGTCTGTGTGTGCCCCCATTTCCGACGGCAAGACCACCTTCGGAGCCATCGACCTCATCTGTTTTTCCCAGGAAGCCCGGGAGCGGGTCCTGAGCCAGCGGGCCATCTATTTAAATTTTCTTTCCCTTCTTGCCATCAGCATCGCGGCCCGCGTCAATGAGCGCCAAGAGTTTGAAGACATCAGCGACCTGCTGGACATCATGAGCCAGGTGGTCAACACCAACAACAAGGGCACCCTGATTTACGATGCCAAAGGGGCCATCGTCTATCATAACGAACGGGCAAGGGAAATCCTGCACAAGACCCTGCCTTCGCAATTTGAGAATTTTTCCATTACCCCCACGGGCTGCACCTTCTCCGACCTGAACGAATACACCGTGGAGCAGGAAAACAGGCAACAGCTCATCGTGGGCAAGTACGTGGAGCCCAAGTCCGCCGCCAGCCGGTTTTCCAAGGTCTTTGTCTTCGACACCATCCAGTCGGTCATATCCCACAGCCCCCAGGGATCCGCCCCCAGCTTCGACAGCAGCCTGGACAACATCATCGGTCAATCCCCGCTCCTGCTCCAGTTGAAAGAGCAGATCACGGCCACGGGCAACACCCGCTCTTCGGTGCTCATCACAGGGGAGAGCGGCACTGGCAAAGAGCTTGTGGCCCGGGCCATTCACGCCATCGGGGACAGGGCAGACGCCCCTTTTATCGCCATCAACTGCGGGGCCATCCCGGACACCCTGCTGGAAAGCGAGCTCTTCGGCTACGTGGGCGGCGCCTTTACCGGGGCCTTGAGCAAAGGGCAGATCGGCAAATTCGAACTGGCCGAAGGGGGGGTGCTCTTTTTGGACGAAATCGGCTCCATGCCCCTGTACCTCCAGGTCAAGCTCCTTCGGGTCCTCCAGGAGCGGACCATCACCCGCCTCGGGGCCACCCGCCCCGTCTCCGTGGATATCCGCGTCATCGCCGCCTGCAACGACAACCTCCAGGAACTCATGGCCCAGAACATGTTCCGAAGCGACCTCTATTACCGCTTAAATGTCATCCCCCTGCACACGCCCCCTCTGCGCCAGCGCCTCGGGGACCTGGACCTGCTCGTGGACCACTTTATCAGCAAATACTGCACCCTCTTCGGCAAAAAGCGGTTTACCCTGCCCACCCCCATCGTCCAGAAGATGCGGGACTATGACTGGCCCGGCAACATCCGTGAGCTGGAGAACACCATCGAATACCTGGTCAACATGGTCTCGGACCAGGGGGAGATCAACCAGTCCACCCTCCACGCCGGTTTTTTGCAAAATGAGAATCTGTCTCCTAAAGCGCCCCCTGAGCCCGATCCCCAGCAGCCCGTCATCCCCTTGAAAACCCTTGAGCACCAGGCCATTATGCGTGCCCTCGCCTATTACGGAGACACCACAAAGGGGAAAAAGCAGGCGGCCAAGGCCCTGGGGGTCAGCCTGGCGACACTCTACCGAAAAATAGAGAAATAGGCGCGTTGCGCCACAACGATTCGCAAGATGAGAAACTTCTCAGATTGCGAATCATGCCCGGCCCGTCAAAAGGGCGTCCAATTTCGTTTAACAGATTGAAAACGCAAAACATCTCCTTCGAAAGCCTGATTTGGCATACTCTCTGCAATACTTCCTTGCCGTTCACAATCAAGCTTACCAAAAAGGAGAAACACGTTGTCGAAAGTCGATATCAAGTTTAACGAGAATCCAAAAGCTCCCGACGCAGGAGCCGATGTCTCCATATTAAGCCGGGAGATCGCAGAGAAGGTGCGCAGGTTCCACAGCACCTTTGACACGTATGCCCCCACCCCCCTTGCACGACTCACCCACCTCGCCGACCACCTTGGCTTAGGGGAAATCCTGGTCAAGGACGAGTCCTACCGGTTCAACTTAAACGCATTCAAAGTCCTGGGCGGCACCTACGCCGTGGGCAAGCTCCTCGCCCAGAAGCTGGGCAAAGAGATCGACGAGGTCAGCTGCAACGAGCTGCGCTCCGAAGAAACCCGCAAAGCCGTGGGCGACATCACCTTTGCCTCCACCACCGACGGCAACCACGGAAGAGGGCTTGCGTGGGCCGCCCAGCAGTTCGACCAGAAGGCCATCATCTACATGCCCAAGGGATCCGACCCCATCCGGCGGGACAACATCCGCGCCCTGGGCGCCGAGTGCACCATCTCCGAGCTCTACTACGACGACTGCGTGCGCATGGCCTGGGACACGGCCCAGAAAAACGGCTGGCTCACCGTCCAGGACACCTCCTGGGAAGGCTACGAAGAGATCCCCACCTCCATCATGCAGGGGTACACCACCCTGGCCCTGGAAGCCCTGGAACAGATGCAGGCCATGGGCGTCAACCGCCCCACCCACGTACTTCTCCAGGCAGGGGTAGGCTGCTTTGCCGGGGCCATGCTGGGATTTTTCATGTCCGTGTTCGGAAAAGACGCCCCCACCTTCATCATCGTGGAACCCGAGGCAGCCAACTGCTTTTACGTCTCCGCCTGCGAAAACGACGGCACCCCCCACGCTGTGACCGGTTCCCTTGCCACCCTCATGGCGGGCCTGGCCTGCGGCGAGCCCAACATCACCAGCTGGGAGATGCTGCGCGACTACCCCCTGGCCTACGCTTCCTGCTCCGACGACATCGCCGCCAAAGGCATGCGCATCCTGGGCGCTCCCATGAAGGGCTACTTCCAGGCCGCGACCTCTGGAGAGCGGCTTTCCGGTGCCGCCACCACAGGGTTCCTGCAGTGGGTGATGCAGGAGGAAGAGGGCCGGGAAGCACGTGAAAAACTGGGCCTTGATAAAGACGCAAAGGTCCTTTGCATCAACACCGAAGGAGATACCTCGCCTGAGACCTACCGCGACGTGGTGTGGTTCGGACGAGACAACTAATCCACCAGAGTGATTTTAGGATAGAAACGATGAGCATACTCGAATCTGGATTCACCGCTGAAGAGTTTGAAACGCGTACCGCCCGCATGCAGAAAGTCATGCAGGAGAAAAAGCTGGACGCCGTCTTTCTCACCACCGAGGCCAACGTCCGCTACTTCACCGGTTTTTACACCCAATTCTGGGAGAGCCCCACCCGGCCCTGGTTTCTGGTCATTCCCCTTACGGGAAAACCCGTTGCCGTGATCCCCGGCATCGGCGAAAGCGGCATGCGCAGCACCTGGCTGGACCACGTCCTCACCTGGTCCTCCCCCAACCCCGAAGACGACGGCATCTCCCTGGTGGCGGGTGTCGTCAACTCCCTGCCCACACGCTTCGGCCGCATCGGCGCGACCCTTGGCCAGGAGCTTGACCGCATGCCCACGGCGGATTACCTGAAGCTGGCCTCCCTGATCAGCGGAAAAGAGTTTGTGGACATCGCCTATGAGATGCACCACCTGCGCGCCATCAAGTCCCCGGCGGAGATTGCCAAGATCAAAAGGGCCTGCGAGATCGCCGGCCACGGCTTCGACATGCTCCCCACCCACGCCAAAATCGGCCAGACCGAGCAGGAGATCTGCCGCCAGATGCGGATCAACATGCTCAACCACGGCGCCGAATTCGTCAAATACCTCATCTCCGGCTCCGGCCCCGACGGCTACGACAGCATCATCATGGGCCCCACCCCCCGCCGCATTGAAGAGGGCGACGTGCTGATCATCGATGTGGGGGCGGTGCACGACGGGTATTTCTCGGACTTTGACCGCAACTTTGCCTTCGGCCACTGCAGCGACGAGACCCAGCGCGCCTACGACTGCGTGTATGAAGCAACGGAAGCCGGCCTGAAGGTGGCCCGCCCCGGAGCCACCACCACGGATATCTACAACGCCATGTGGAGCGTCATGGAAGAAGGCGGCGCCCTGGGCAGCGGCGTGGGACGCCTCGGCCACGGCCTCGGCAGCCAGCTCACGGAGTGGCCCTCCAACACGGCCACGGACAACACCACGCTGGAGGCGGGCATGGTCATCACCCTGGAACCCGGCATGGTCTATGCCCCGGGCAAGGAGATGGTGCACGAAGAGAACATTGTGATCACGGAAGATGGCGCCGAACTGCTCTCCCCCAGGGCCGCCGAACACATGGTGATTATAAAATAGGAATCGTGATGTCTGATATGTATGAAAAAATCGTGTCCCGCACCGAGGATTATGCCCGGGACATCTGTGAGTTCGCCTGTGAACTCATCAAGACCGAAAGCCTCTCCGGCAACGAGCAAGGGGTTGCCGCCCTTGTTGAGGGCAAGATGCGGGAGCTGGGGTTTGATGAGGTCACCGTGGACCCCATGGGCAACGTCCGCGGCTCCGTGGGAACCGGCAAGACCCTCATCGCAGCGGACGGGCACATGGACACCGTGGGTGCAGGCAACCGCGACCAGTGGTCGCGCCCACCCTTTTCCGGTGAGCAGGACGACACCTGCCTCTACGGTCGCGGGGCCTCGGACATGAAAGCGGCCATCGCGTCCATGGTCTACGCGGGAGGTCTGGGACCTCTCCCTGACCGTCGTCACCTACATGGTCTGCGCCACGGTGCAGGAAGAGCCCTGCGAAGGGCTGGCATGGGAATACCTCATCGAAAACGAAGGGGTGTCCCCCGACGTTGTCATCATTGCAGAGCCCAGCGACGACCGGATCTCCCTTGCCCAGAAAGGCCGCATGGAGCTCAAAATCTCCGTGACAGGTAAAAGCGCCCATGCTTCCGCCCCCCACATGGGGGACAACGCCATCTACGCCATGGCAAAGATCGTGTCCGAGCTGGAGGCACTGAGCACCAACCTCACCATCGAAGATGAGGACCTGGGCAAAGGCACCCTGGTGGTCTCGGAGATGATCTCCGGCGCGCCGTCCCGCTCCTCCGTGGCGGATTACTGCGAACTGACCATCGACCGGCGGCTGACATGGGGGGAGTCTCCCCAGTATGCCCTGGAGCAGGTGCAGCAGCTGCCTTCGGTTCAGGCGGCCCGGGCAACCGTTGAGTTCCACACCTTTGAAGAGCCGTCCTACACAGGGCTTGTTCCCTGCAAAGAGTGCACCTTCCCCGCCTGGAAAATCGAAAGGGACCACGTGGTCACCCGCAGCACGGTCAAGGCCTACGAGGGGCTGTTCAACACACCGCCCACGCTGACAACATGGCCGTTTTCCACCAACGGCGTCGCCATCATGGGCAAGCACGGCATCCCCGTCATCGGCTACGGACCGGGTGTGATCGCGGCATGCCACGTGCCCAACGAATACGTGGAAAAAAAGCAGGTGCTGCGTGCCACCATGATGTACGCCGCCATGTGCGCGACCTACGCAACCGAGTGCAATAAGGAGGGCGTATCCCATGCTCAGCCAGTCTGATTACGAAGCAAGCGAACTCTTTCTGGAACACTCCAAGGCTCCCCGGCCGGACAAGGTGCATATCGGGCTGGTGCAGCTTTCAACGGACCATTCCATTGAAAGGGACCTGAACATGCTGGTGGGCTCATCTGCCATGGTCTTCAGCAACCGGGTCTACTACTCAAGCTCCATGACCAAAGAGGCCCTGGCTGAGATTTCCCGGGGCATCACCCAGTCTGCCGAACTCATCGCAACCGGGCTTCCCATGGACGTCATGGCCTTCGGCTGCACCTCGGCCTCCATTGTCATCGGCAATGAAAAAATCCGGGAGCTGCTCACCGCAAACAACCCGGGGATCCCCGCAACAAACCCGTGGGCCGGAGCCCTTGCCGCCTTCAAGCACCTGAAGGCCAGGCGGGTCTCCATCTTTTCGCCCTACCCCACGGAGGTGAACTACCCGCTCTATCAGCAGCTTGAAGCAGAAGGCCTTGAAGTGCCCACCATCGGGGCGCTGCGCATCGAAAAAGACACCGACATCACCACGGTCTCCTTTGACTCGATGCTGGAAGGAGCCAGGCGCATCCTGGCCCAGGCACCCACGGACGCCCTGTTTATGTCCTGCACCAATTTGCGCGCATTAGAGCACATTGAAGAGATTGAGGCTGAAGTTGGAGTTCCCGTTGTCACAAGCACCCAGGCCATGTTCTGGCATGCCATGACCCTTGCGGGAAAACAGCCCGAAATAAAAGGATTCGGACAGTTGCTGGCGGGTTAAAGCAATGAGGCTTTGACTGCCGTACAACCTGTTTTTGGTAAAGATACCATGTGTAACGTACCCGAGGGGAATGGGGTAAAGAGGAGAATGCATGAAACTTTTTTGGAAACTTGATGACCTCATTGCACTGATTACGGAGTGGGTCCTGGCCAGCGGCGTTTTGTTCATGGCCGGCCTCCTGATATGCAATGTCGTCTCCCGCAAGCTGTTTATGAAAAGCATGGCGTCGGCCGACGAGCTCGGCGGATCGCTGCTTATTCTCGTGACATTCAGCGGCATAGGCTATGCCGCCCGCAAGGGACGCCACATCCGCATGACGGCGATTTTCGACACGCTGTCCCCCAAGATTAAAAAAGCACTGATGATCTTCATCTCGTTTGTGACCATGGCCACGTACATCTACGTCTGCTCCATCGCTCTCGACTACATCGAGTACACCAAGATGCTGGGCAAGGTGACCTCCGCCCTTGAAATGCCGGACTGGATTCGCGCTGCCGTCGTTCCCGTAGGGTTCGGCCTCGGGGCCATTCAGTACCTGATGAACATCATCATCAACATCAAAGAACCCGAGCTCTACGTGGGAACGGAAAAGCCCGAGGGGGAGGACACAGAATGCTGATTCTTTTTGGTTTAATGCTTCTCTTGCTGCTCATGGGATTCCCCATGATGATGACCATGCTTCTTTCCACCATTGTGTATATCAGCCTGTACACGCCCATGGTTCAGCCCTTCATCATCGTTCAGCAGATGATCCTGGGCGTTCAGGCACCGGTGCTCATGGCCATCCCCATGTTCATCCTCGCCGCCGATATCATGTGCAAGGGGCAGACATCGGAACGCCTGCTCGATTTTGTGGAAAGCCTGGTGGGTCACCTGAGCGGCGGCCTGGCCTCCACCACCTCCATCACCTGCGCCCTGTTCGGCGCGGTGTCCGGTTCCACCCAGGCAACGGTTGTGGCCGTGGGGTCTCCGGTTCGGCAAAAACTCCTGGACAGGGGATACAGCGACAGCGAAGCCCTGGCGCTGATCATCAACTCCAGTAACCTGGCCTACCTCATTCCCCCCAGCCTGGGGATGATCGTCTACGGCGTGGCAAGCGGCGCGTCCATCGGCGAGTTGTTCATCGCAGGCATCGGGCCCGCCGTGGTCATCATCGCCCTTTTTGCCGCGTACAACGTGTTCTACGCAAAGCGGAACAACATCCCCCGCCTGCCCAAGGCATCCGCCGCAGAGCGCCTGGCAGCCACCAAACGCTGCATCCTGCCCTTCGGCTTTCCCGTCATCATCATGGGCGGCATCTACTCGGGTATCTTCAGCCCCACGGAAGCAGCGGCCGCAAGCGTCCTGTACGCGGCCTTTGTGGAGATGATCATCTACAAATCCGTGAAAATGAAAGACCTCTACGAGATCGCCCTTTCCACCGGCGTGCTCACCACCGTCGTGTTCATCCTTGTTGCCGTGGGCCAGTGCTTCTCCTGGGTCATCTCCTACGACCGTATCCCCCAGATGCTCACCCAGGGCCTCCTCGGGGAGTCGGCCTCTGTCTTCCTCATCCTGCTCACCGTCAACATCGTCTTCTTTGTCGGGTGCATGTTTGTGGAGGCCGTGGTCGTCATCCTGATCCTGACCCCCATCTTTGCCCCCATCGCCCATGCCGCAGGCATCAACCTGGTGCACCTGGGTGTCCTGATTACCCTTCAGGTCGCCATCGGCTCCGGCACGCCGCCTTTCGGCACAAGTATCTTCACCTGCTGTGCCATCTTCGACAAACCGTACCTTGAAGTCATTCGAAACGAAGGGCCGTATATCGCCATCCTGCTCTTTGCCTGTTTCCTGATTTCCGCGTTTCCCGAAATTTCATTGTTCCTGGGAGGGTTGATGAAGTAATTCATCAATTTGAAATAATAGATCATTTACTTAGGAGTGAGAGATGAAAAAGTTTTGTACGCTTGGTTTGATGCTGTTGATTGTGTTTGCCGGTGCGCTTCCCGCATCTGCCAAACGAGGAACCTACACCTTTAAGATTACCCACGAAGAGTACGCGGACACCGTACCGGACAAATACGCCAAAGAATTTGCCCGCCGCGTAACGGAAAAAAGTGACGGCCGGATCACGTTTGAAATTTTCCAGGTGGGCCAGCTGGGCGTCGGCGTGGACCTGGTGGAGCACCTGCTCACCGGCTCCACCCAGATGGCCATCGTCAGCCCCGGTAACGTCTCCACCATCGTGCCCGAAGGCCAGATGTTCGCCCTGCACTTCCTGCTGCCCTCCAGCGTGGAAAAAGCCTACGAGTTCCTGGCCAAAAGCCAGGTGGTCAAAAAGGACCTCGCCGGAGCCTACGCTGAAAAGAGCCTGCGCCTCATGGACCTGTGGCCCCTGGGCGCAAGCGACTGGCTGAGCGACAAAAAGATCATGGGCCCCGCAGACTTCAAAGGCCTGCCCTTCCGCACCATGGACACCCCGCTCATCATCAAAAACTACGAAGCCTACAACGCCAACCCCACGCCGGTCTCCTATACCGACGTGTACAGCGCCCTTCAGCTGAACATGGTGGACGGCGTGGAAAACCCCCTGGGCGCCCTGGTGGACATGAAATGGTACGAAGTCCAGAAGTACCTCATCATGTCCAACCACATCATGTACCTCGAAGGCGTGTTCATGAACGACCGCTTCTTCAAGTCCCTGCCCAAGGACCTGCAGAAGATCCTCACCGAAACCGTCGCCGAGATGCGTGACTACGCCTACGACCTCCAGAAGGAAGCCAACGAAAAAGCAGCCGAGGTCCTGGCCAACCACACCGAACGCGTGGACCTGACCCCTGAGCAGCATGAAGCCTTCCGCAAAGCAGCCCTGCCCGTCCGCGACTACTACAAAAAAGCGCTGAGCAAGCGCTGCGCAGCCATGCTGGAAAAACTCGAAAAAGAGCTGGCTGAGTTCGAATAACCCCCACTCCATGTAAACCAGCCGGGGTATGCCATCATACCCCGGCTTCGCCACCCATTCCGCCGAAAACTGCCAAGTGAACGATGCCTTCTATGGTTAAAGTGCATTGAAAAACCTGCCTCCGGCGGCGAGGTGAGCCACCTCGAAAGCTTATTGCCATTGCGCTTTGCCCTTCGTTCCTCAGGGCAAAGCGCAATGGCCTTCGGCTCGGGCTGCGCCCGACATGAACGCTGATGGTTTATGCGGGCTGGATCGCAAGCTTCGACGTTACAGGAGACGTTGTCACCACTTGCCCAGTGTTGATTTAACCGCACGGCCTCCGGCGGCAAGGTGGGGGCACCTTGAAACCCTATGGCGAATGCATGAAGGCAGCCATTCTGCCTGAGTTTTTTCTCGCTCCCAGGCTCTGCCTGGGAGTGTCCCACCGCCTACCGCGACACCTCCCGCAGCGCCTCCCTGAAATACGACTGGGCTGTTTTCTCCGTAAAGGTGGGGACCTTGTCCTGGAGCTGAACCAGGGAGATCTTGTTGACGATCTCCCGCTTGCCCGTGCTGACGGGGATGACGGTTCCCTGCCGGAGCTGGTCCCGGACGGCGTTTCGGGTCACCACGCCCAGGCCCATGTCGCTTTCGATGGCCGAGCGCACGGCCTGGACGCTGTCCACGGTGAGGACCACGTTGGGTCTCACCGACTGTTTGCCGAAGTGGTGCCGAAACCAGCCGTTAAGGGCCTGGTGACTGCGCTCGTAAGAGATAAAATCCTGGGAGAGGATGTGGTCCGGGGAGAGGTTCTCCTTGAGGCGGGTGTGGAAATAGACCGCCGAACAGGCCAGAATCACCTCCTCATCGATGATCGGCTCCACATGATAGGTCCCCAGATCCGCCACGTATTTCCTCTGGCTTGCAAAGAGATCCACCATGGCAAAATCGAGCTCCCCGCCCTTGACCATGGCAAGGAGCCTCTCCGAATTGCCCAGGGACAGGGAAAAGGTCACCTCTCCGTATTGCTTCCGAAATGACGCCATCACCTTCGGGAAAAAGGCCTTGCCGAACTCCACGGGTGCCCCGATGCGCAAAAGCCCGGACGGCTCATCCTTCCCGTTTTGAAAAAGCGTCAACCCCGCCTGCAACTCTCCTAAGAACGGCTTGAGGATCGCAAACAGCCTGTCCGCCTCCACCGTGGGCACAAGCCGTTTGTGCATCCGTGTGAAGAGCCGCACCCTGATCTCCTGCTCCAGCTTTTTCAGATGCTGGCTCACCGCCGACGGGGTGACGTTGAGCTCCTTTGCTGCCCCCCCGATGCTTTGCCTGCTGTAGATGCAATAAAACACCTTGAGTCGGTTGAAATCGATATCGTTTAGCATAACTTAACCTATGGTTTAATTCGTTTAAGTTTACTTGATTATGCATGTGGGGTAATTTGTCAATTGAAAAACGGCGAACACTTAGGCTAAAACCGATGCGTGCACTTTCCCGCCTCAAAGGGAAACCTACGGCAATAACGATTCACCACGCTTACACGGGATGTTCATATGGATACGACACGCTGGAATATCGAGACAAAGGCAGTTCAATGCGGGTTTACTCCCAAAAACGGAGAGCCCCGCGTCACCCCCATCGTACAGAGCACCACCTACAAGTACGACACGTGCAAAGAGATCGCAGACCTCTTCGACCTCAAGGTCCCCGGGCACATGTACTCACGCATCAGCAACCCCACGGTGGAAGTCCTTGAAAACAAAATGGCGGCCCTGGAAGGCGGCGTGGGGGCCCTGGCTCTCTCATCGGGCCAGTCCGCGTCCACGGTGTCCATCCTCAATATCTGTGAAGCGGGCGACCACTTCGTGGCCCTGTCCACCCTCTACGGCGGCACCTTCAACCTCTTCAAGCACACCCTGAAGAAAATGGGCGTCGACATGACCTTTGTGGACCCCGCCGCCCCTGTGGATGAGATCAAAAAAGCCTTCAAGCCCAACACCAAGCTGCTCTTCGGCGAGTCCTTGTCCAACCCGGGCACCCAGGTCCTGGACTTCGACAAGTTCGCCGCCATCGCCAAGGCCATGGGGGTCCCCTTCATCGTGGACAACACCTTCCCCACGCCTTGCCTGTGCCGCCCCCTGGAGCACGGGGCAGACATCGTGATCCACTCCACCACCAAGTACACCGACGGCCACGCCACCAGCGTGGGGGGCATCATCGTGGACGGCGGCTCCTTTGACTGGAACAACGGCAAGTTCCCCGGCCTCACCGAGCCCGACGAATCCTACCACGGCCTCAGCTACACCGAGACCTTCGGCAACCAGGCATATATCGTCAAGGCCCGGGTCCAGTGGATCCGGGATTTGGGGTGCTACATGTCCCCCCAGAACGCCTTTCTCACCAACAAGGGCCTTGAGACCCTCCACCTGCGCATGGAGCGCCACAGCAGCAACGCCCTGGCCCTGGCCGAGTTCCTGGAAAGCCACCCGTCCGTTGAGTGGGTCAAGTATCCCCTCCTTAAAAGCGACCCCAACCACGACCTCTGCAAAAAGTACATGAAAGCGGGCAGCGGGGTCCTCACCTTCGGTCCCAAAGGGGGCAGAGACGCCGCAGAGCGCCTCATGAACAGCCTTCAGCTGGCCGAGATCGTGGTCCACGTGGCCGATGTCCGCACCGGCGTCCTGCACCCCGCCAGCATGACCCACCGCCAGCTCAGCGACGAAGACCAGATCAAGGCCGGCGTCCTGCCGGAGTTGATCCGTATCACCGTGGGCATTGAGCACATCGACGACATCATCGCCGACTTCTCCCAGGCGTTGGACAGCATGGGTTAAAAGGAATGCCTCCGGCGGTAAGGTGAGCCACCTTGAAAGCAGGTTACCGCCGGGCTTTGCCCCTCGCTCCTCGGGTCAAATCCCAGCGGTATTCCGGCCACCGATGGCTTTCGGGGTTATGTCGTCGAAACGGACACATTAAACGAAAAGCATCTTTAATTAGTTGGGAACAGTGCATGTTTATCTTTGATCAACCCTACATCTCCGATGTGGCCGAGAACTACCTCATCGAGTCCCAGGCCCCTCTTCTTGACAACGAGTTTGCCCTGAAGTGCGTCTCCCCGTCAGCCAACCATATCTCCGATGCCGAGGCCGTCAAAGAGCTGGAGCGCGATAACTTCCGCTGGCTCTACAGCAACAGCGAGAATGCCATCGGGTGGATCGTCGAGACCTTTGGGGCGGACTCGGAACTGGCCCTGAAGATCGACCTGTTCAAGAACAAATTCAAGTTCCGGGAGAAGACGGCGGCCCTGTTCCCGGACATCGCCTTTTTCAAGCTTGCGGCAGATGAGATCGCGGACTTCACCTTTGAGCGTGTGGGCGCCCCCTTTATCATCAAACCCATGGTGGGATTCATCAGCGCGGGGGTCCACAGGGTGAACACCGCCGACGAGTGGGAAACGGTGCGGGCACGGCTTCTGGAAGAGACAAGGGAGACGGCCAACGCCTTTCCCGAAGAGGTGATCAGCAGCGCCTTTTTCATTGTGGAGTCCGTCATCGAAGGGGACGAGTACGCGGTGGACGCCTACTTTAACGACGACAACAAACCGGTGGTGCTCAACATCTTAAAGCACCGGTTCAGCGGCGAGCAGGACATGAGCGACCGCCTCTACATCACCTCCGCTAAGATCATCTCATCGCGCCTTTCTGCCATCGAGGGTTTTCTCGCGGACCTGGCAGAGCTCGGAGACTTCAGGGGCCTGCCTGTCCACACCGAGATCCGCATCGATGAAAACGATTGCATCCGCCCCATTGAGGTGAACCCCCTGCGCTTTGCCGGGTGGTGCTCCACGGACATTGCCTCCTACGCATACGGCATCAACGTCTATGACTATTTTGCCCAGAAGAGAAAACCCGACTGGGACGCGGTGCTCCGCGCGGCAGGAGACGACACCTTTGCCATGGCGGTCATCGAACGCCCCACCCCCCTGCGGGACGATCAGGACTTTGATTACCGACAGCTGGCCGAGGGGCTGAGTACCATCCTGTGCCTGCGCAAAATGGATTACCGCACCTTTCCCATGTTTGCCTTTCTCTTTTTCAGTGTCACAAAGGAGACCGAGCACGAGCTTGACGCCATGCTTGCCCTCAACCCCGAAGCGTTTGTTGTGGACGTAGAGCAGGCGGGATAAAAAAAGCCGCACAGGTGTGCGGCGCTCCTTGGAACGGCCGTGACTGAGCGGCACGAAAATAAAAAAACACCATGGGCGACATGTTGCGATGTACCCATAACCATCGAAGGACGCGATGAAAACCGATCTTTACCCCGACTCCGTGGGCTTTGTGGAAAAACAGTTCTTCACCTTTGGTGACGCAGGCGATGCCCTGCCCCTGGAGGCAGGCGCCCACGCTGACCAATCATCGCCTGCCGACCTACGGAAAACTCAACGATGCCCGGGACAACGCCATTCTCATCACCCACGCCCTCACCGGGGACTCCCATGCGGCTGGGTATTACGACGCCACGGACCGAAAGCCCGGCTGGTGGGAGAGTATGGTGGGGCCGGGCAAGGGCATCGACACCACCAAGTACTTTGTCATCTGCTCCAACGTGCTGGGGGGCTGCATGGGCTCCACCGGCCCATCCTCGGAAAACCCTGAAACAGGCAAAGCCTACGGACTGGACTTTGAGGTCGTCACCATCGCGGATATGGTCAACGCCCAGAAGCGCCTCCTGGACCACCTGGGGATCGAGCAGCTCGTCTCGGTCATCGGCGGCTCCGTGGGAGGGATGCAGGTGCTCCAGTGGTGCCACGCCTATCCCCACATGATGCGCTCGGCCGTGGCCCTTGCCACCACCCTGCGGCACTCGGCCCTTGCCATCTCCTTTAATGAAGTGGCCCGCCAGGCCATCATGAACGACCCGAACTGGAACAACGGGGCCTACTACGACGGCCCAAGCCCGGACACCGGGCTTTCCCTGGCACGCATGGTGGGCCACATCACCTACCTCTCGGACGAGGCCATGCACAGAAAATTCGGGCGACGCCTCCAGGACCCGGAGACCCACGCCTCGGCCTTTGAGGCCCCTTTCAAGGTGGAGAGCTACCTCCACTACCAGGGCGCACGGTTCGTGGAGCGCTTCGACGCCAACTCCCTGATGTACATCACCAAGGCCGCGGACTACTTCGACCTGGAATCCGCCTTGTCCGCCCCGGTCTCCGGCACCAAGGCCAAATGCCTTGTGGTCTCCTTCAGCTCGGACTGGCTCTACCCGACCTACCAGTCCAAGGCCATTGTCAAGGCCCTCAAAAAACGGGGCAACGACGTCAGCTTCTGCGAGCTGGAGTCCACCGCAGGCCACGATGCCTTTCTCCTGCCCAACGACAGGCTCTCCCGCATGATTCGCGGCTTTTTAAAGGGGGTGTCCCATGACGGATAGCCAGGCTCCCATTCGATACGACCTTCAAATCATCGCGTCATGGATTCCTTCGGGATCCAAGGTCCTGGGGCTGGGATGCGGCGAGGGGGATCTGCTGCACTTCCTGAAGCAGCATAAAAATGTCTCGGAGACAGGCATCGAGATCGTTGAATCTAAAGTATCGGCCTGCATTGAAAAGGGCCTCTCCGTGATCCAGGGGGACATCAGCACCGAGCTCAGCGACTACCCGGACGAAAGCTTCGACTGCGTGGTCCTCAGCCAGACCATCCAGCAGACCTTCGACCCGGTCTCCCTCCTTGCCGAGATCATGCGGGTGGGCAAAACCGCGGTGGTGAGCTTTCCCAACTTCAGCCACTGGAAGGTCCGGACGCAGTTTCTCTTCTCGGGCCACGCCCCCAAGACCGAGGTCCTGCCCTACTCCTGGTACGACACGCCCAACATCCGTGTTCTCTCCCTGCGGGATTTCAAACACCTCGGCCAGGAAGCCGGTTTTGAGATCATCAACGAAATGGCCATCAAAACCTATTCGGCGGACCGATACGGAAAGACCATCACCTTCCTGCCCAACCTGCGGGCAACCTACGGGCTGTTTCTGATCAGAAAAGCTTAAGACACACAAAAAAACGCCGCACAAACGTGCGGCGTTCCACAAAAAGGTTCCTCCCGTGCCCCATGGGCACTGGAGAGTCTACTTCACCACCACCCTCACCACATTGCCCGGAAGCAGGGTTTCATCGTGTTCCACGGCCACATGGAAATAGACCGCGCTCACCAGCTTGGGCAGCTTCTCCCTCAGGACCTCCGGCACCCGGAGTTCCACGTTCCCCATGGCCGTCAGCGTTGCTGGAACGGATTCACGCTTTCCGTCCACGTACAAAAGGATCTCCTTGTCCTCGGTGAGCATCCAGGCTTTGTCCGGTGCCACATAGACGTCCACCCACAGCCCGTTGAGGGAAGCGCAGGTCAAGATGGGTTCTCCGCCTCCCACCAGGGAACCGGCGGAGACCTTCACCTCTGTGATGATGGCATCAAAGGGGGCCTTAAACCCCGCGGAGCCGTACAGTTGGCGCAGATGGTCCCGATAGGCCCTTGCACGCTCGATTTCGGAGAGAAGGTCGTCCACATCCGAGTCTTCCTGAATACCGCTTCGATTGAGGGTGGACATTCTGGCCCGGTAGTTTTTTTCCGCCTCGGCTTCTGCGATGCGGTTGGATTCCACCACATGGGTGTAGTGGTCCCGGGCCAGGATATATTCGTGGTAACGAAGCTCTTTCTCGGTTTTCGCCGCCCGGACCTGGCTCAGGGTGGTGGCATCCAGCCGGTAGAGTTTTTCCAGGTTTTCGTGGCGCTCTTTTTTGGATTCATACGGGTTTGGGTCGTATCGGAAGACGGGCTCGGAGAGCATGCGTTCCCGGGCAAGGGCGCTGCCCTGCTGTTCCAGGTTGAGGAACCGAAGCTTGTTTTGCAAAGGGGCGGCATAGTCCCGCTGATCCCCCGACTCCCCGGCAATAAGATCGTATGTGGAAAGCTTGGACTCCAGGACGGCCTCGGCCTGCCTGATTCGATTTACACCCTCCACGGAGTATTGTGTGAAGAGCACATCCCCTTTTTTGACGATGTCCCCCTTGGAGACAAAAAGCTGCTGGATCTCGGTGGTCACGTCCGCTGTAAGTTCCAGGGTCTCACCCGTGACCATCCCGTAGGTATACAGGGTGTTCCGGTTGTAAAGCATGATGCCGCCACCCACCAGTATCGCCACACACAACACGGTCAGCACCACCTTGCGCACAGGGGCTTTCCTTCTCTTGTGCTCCCGCATCCGGGGTTGGGCCGGTGAGACCGGCTCCTGGGATTCACCGCCTTTCCTGAACGATATTTTCATCTTACTCCTCCCCCCCTTCAAAAATCTGCTTTAAAGCCGAGTAGTCGTGGAACGAGAGCCCTCGATACCCGGGGTTTTCCATCCATTGGCGCGATAAATCCTGTTCAACCCGGTCCCACCCGGCTCTGTCCAGGGGATACAGGGTATCTAAAGGCGGTGCTTTGCCGGAAAACTCCAGGCCGACCTCCAGGGGTCCGGCCGCCTCTTCAAAGACCTTGGCCACCACCCGGCTTGTGGTTTCCGGGGAGTTGAAATAGGCCATCACCGTGATGCCGTCGGTGAGGCGCGCGGCCTGCCGCATCAGGGGCCGGTGCGCCTCCTGGGTAAACCACTTGACGGGCCCGTCCACCCACAGGGGCATGTCGCCAGCCATGCGGCTCTTCGCCTTTTTCAGGTGCCGGAGGAAAGAGACGTTCAGCTCCTCCCTGAGGGCGGGATCTGTCTCCCACCCCGGCACGGAGTGGGGTTCCAGATCGATCTTTATGCCGGAAATTTTGGGTTCGAACCCGCTTCTGGAGGCGTTAAAGCGGTTGATGCGATCCACGCCCCGGCCCAGCGCCAGCGCCCCGTCAGGCCCTGTGAGCCACTCGGGCTCTCCCAGCAGCGCCCACACCTCGATGTTCGCTTGTGCGCACGCGTTTAAAAAGAGGATAAACCGCTCCCGGTCCATCATCTCCGTAAGGAGCCGGGAATCAGAATACAGGTAAGCATAAACCCGGTTGACACCAGCTTCTTTTGCCGTGGTCACAAAGGCATCCCGGCTGTCCTTTGTCTCCATGGCGGCCCGGGTCTCCCACAGCCAGACAGAAGCTGTCCGCCCCTCCATCTTCAGGTCGGAGTAAGCCCACAGGTTGTCGGCCAGGAGCCTGGATCGCCCGGTCTCCCGCCAGACGTTGACGTACCGGATCCCCAGGTCCCTTTCCACCCGGGCCTTCCTGGCCACGGCACTCAGGTACTCCTGCTCGGCGGTGATCACGGCCAGGGGGTCGTAGGCATCGGCATCCCCCGGGGTGTCAATGGCCTCGTAGAGCCGGGCCACCCGCACTTGTTCCAGGGCATACCGCGTGTCCAAGGCCTTGGCCCGGCTGTCGTCCTGTGAGGCCTTGAAATCCATGAGGGCCTCGTCCAGACCCTGGCGGACCCTTCCCGCCACCAGGCCCAGCTCAATGCCCAGGGCATCCTTGACATGGCGCCAGTACGCGGTGTGGAGCCTGGCGGCCTTGCCGTGGGCTGTGGAGATGCCGCCGCTGAAGGTCAGGTTGATGATATCGGTCACCGCGTTGGACGTGCTCTTGCCGGTGTACTCGTACTCCGCCGCCACATTGAGGATTCCCCGTACCTCGGGCCCGGCCGACTCCAGGAACCGCGCCTTTTTCAGCTCGGCGTTAATACCACGGACCTGGGGGTGGTTCAGGACCGCCAGCTCCCTCAGCACCGCGGCCTCTTCAAACTCGGCTTCTCTCAGGTGAAAGGCGTCCGGGGCCAAGGAGACCTGAACCTCCCGGGCAAGCCCGCAAAGCTGCTTGAGGCGGTTCATCAAAAACTCGCGTCGGCGCCGTGTGTGGGCCTTCTCCGAGGCGGCCGCCACCATAATTTTCTCTGCTGCCATGTGTTGCAGCCTTAGGGTGCCCCCCACGGTATCCAGGGTTTCGTAATAAGCCTGGCGCTCTCCGTACACCTCCAGGAGCGACTCCTGCACGGCCTCCAGCTCGTCAAGGTAGGCCACTTCAAAGCAGATCTTCACCGCCTCGGCCACCCGTTCGTTGACCTCGTTGTCCAGACGGCTCCGGGCCGCCTCAGCCGTCAGCTGGGCCGCCCGCCAGAGCTCCCTGTTTCGCCGGATATCGAGCAGGGGTTGAAACAACCCGAGGAGCCCGTCGATGAGGGTCTGGGAAAAAAAGCTGGTCTGGTCGTTGAAGAGCCCGGCCTGGGACACCGTGCCCAGCTCAAAGTAAAAAGAGGGGTAATTGGGCAGGGTGGCAATGCCCACCTCCACAAGGGAGGCGGCCAGCTCTGCCCGCTTCAGACTCACCTCCGGGTTCTGTGCCGTCACAAGGGCGGCTACCTCCCGGACCCCGAGGACCTCAGGGACCCGGACCACCACCGGAGAAGCGGTGCCGTCCACATAGCGGCTTCGCAGGATATAGCGGCTCTGCTCCCCGGTTTCTGCCTCAAGACGGCGGTAATCCGCCACCTCTCCGGTAACGGGGTCCAACCTGTAGAGGGCCTGGTAGCCGGGCTTATCCGACTCAAAGACCAGGGTGCTTCCGTCATCGGAGTAGATCCGGCTGATGGTGCCGGCCCCTTCTTCAAGGTGGGTGGACAGGTCCTCTCCAGACTCGTCCACGGACATGAGGGTAGAGACGCACTCGTTGTCCCGGCTCAGGAAAAAGACCCTTCCCGCGCCCCTCAGGTGAACGGGCAGCACGGGTTCTCCGGGAATGTCCCTAAACCTCTCCTCGTGGAATCGGATTCCCCTTCGGCATCCACCTCAAAACGAAGCCGCACAAGGGCCAGGTCATGCTCGCCGGGAAACCATCGCCCGGTGCGGTCCAGGGCCTTGAACACCACAAACGAATCCGTGAGCTCGGACCTGTCCCGCTCGGGCAGGGGGTGCTCCGACCTCAGGAAGGGCTCGCAGCTGGAAAGAACGGGAATCAAAATAATAGAGTGACCATCCCTCCCCGCAGTCATCGGGGATCCTGAAAAACACCACCCGCGCTTCGGACCGCACCCGGGGAGCGGTGCCCGGCTCCGGGATTCGCTTCACCGTCTGGCCGGTCACCTCAAACACAACAAGCTCGTGAGCCGTGGTTCCCAGGGCAGCGAACAGCTGCTGCTGGCCAAAGAAGACCGGGGCCGTCAGCTCACGCACCAGGGCCATGTCGGCCTCCTGCTCCACGGCCTGGCGGTTGCGCATACCGCACCCCAGGCAGCACACCATCACAAGGCATCCTATCCACGGGACCACGCCCGCCATTCGTCGCCTATCCATCCGCAAGATCCGCCATGGCCAGAGCGATGAGGTCATCCACTGTCTGGTGGGAAGCGTCTCCCTGGACCACACTGAAGGAAACCTCGGGGCGACAGATGTCAAACAGGTATTCCAGCTTCTGAATGGCCTCGTGAATCCGGTTCACCACCACAACGGCCCCGTCAAAATCGGTTTCGGCAAGGATAAGCCCCAGGGTCTGGGCGTCCCAGACGCAGGTGGTGTCCAGCTCCCTCAAGCCCTGGCTCAGGGCCTTGAAAAGATTGTTCACGTACCAGGCAAGGCGGTCGGGATGGTTTTTCCGAATCTCCTCGATTTTTTCGATGCGGGCCAGGATCAGGGTAAAGGGCGCGTGGTAGCGCTTCGTGCGAATGAGCTCCCGTTTGAGTTCATGCTCGAAAAACTGTTTGTTGTAGAGATTCGTGTGGTGATCGTAGAGCAGGGTGCCCAGGTCCACGCCCTTGATCTGTCCGCTTCGCACCGCCTCCCAGGCATGCTGGGTCATCTCATAGGCGTAGATATTCTTCTCCACGGTCTCGTCGGGTCGGCAGACCTGCCCGCACACCAGGCATTCGAGTTCCACCACCGGTTCGGGAACGATGGTCTGGCACTGGGCGCACTTGAAGTAGTCCGTGGGCTTTTCGTAGTCGATACCGATGTGACGCAGGGTCTCTTCACACTTGGGGCAGACAAGGTCCGCGCCCTGCCTGAAAGACTCTATGGAGTCCACATGGCCGCAGGGAAAGTGGTGGACCATCTGCCCCTTGACGATGTCGATGGAGGAACAGGCCGGGCACACCTCCCGGTAGTTGATCTGGTAGGATTCGCACATCTCGCAGAGGCGGACCCGGTTTTTGAGCTGCTTGGTGAAAAACCCTCGTTCGGCAAGGGCCTCCAGGTAGGCTTCCTCGTTTTCCAGCTCTCCGGTGATCTTCAGGACATCGGGATAAAAATGACCCGTGGGCTTAAAGGGAGAGGGAAGGGGCTCGAGGACCGAAGCGCCGCCGTCCGCCACGTCACGTAAAAATGAGAGGACATAGGCATCGGAGACGTTGAGTTTCCCGTTTCCTGAAAAAAACAGAACATTTCGAATGGCGGGCAGGAGTTCCGCCCGGAACAGGGGACGAAACAGGACGTAAGCAGCCCCTTTTTTAAAGGCTTCCAGAAGAATGCCCTTGCCGTAACAGGAGGTCACAAAAATGGTTTTGTTCACAAACACCGGCACATGGCACTGCTCGGACTCCTCCTCTCCCTGGCAGTAGATCATGAGATCGGTCTGTCCGGAGAGGCGTTGCATCGCCGAAACCTCGGCCCTGGAAATGGAGAGAGAGGTCTCAAACCGAGCGGACTCCAGACCCGTTTCAAGGATTCGATACTCTTCCTCCCTGGCACCGACAATGACCACGTTAAACACTTTTTTCATTCACACCTCACCATTTCTTTGTATTGCGCCATGCAGACTCAGGCAGGTAGCCTTCCTGATAGTTAATCCTGAAAAATTCCAACATCAGCGCCCCGAACCGTACCCAGCGGAAAAGGGCTTTGTATCCCGGAAAGAGGAACACCGTGGGGATCAGTGTCACCTCCTGGGCTTTGCGCTCGCTGAAGACAAGGGCAATGGCAAAACAGAAGAGAGTCACCCCGACGTAAATAAGATAGGCCAGGCACCAGACAAAGATGAGGAGCCTCGGGTAAAACCAGAGCATCAGCATTAGGTACAGGGCATAGACAAAGGTCAGGAACACCGTAAAGAAAAACTCCAGGGAAATCTCAAAGGCGTTGCGCCAGTCATACTGCCAGAACTTCAGGATGTCGGCGTGCTTGCGAAAGTAGGTCCTGAAGCCCCCCTTGTCCCATCGGAACCGCTGTCCCCTCAGCACCCGCCATGTTTCCGGGGCGTTGGTCATGGCGATGGCCGCCGGGGCAAAGACGATCTTCCAGCCCACCTTCTTGATCTTCAGGGTCAGGTCCGCGTCCTCGGCCAGCTCCGGGTCCCAGGCACCGAAGGAGAGCAGGGCCTCCCGCCTGAAGGCCCCGAAGGCCCCGCTGACCTGCATGCCCATGCCCAAAAGCCCCAGCCACTGCTTCCATATGGTGATGGACAGGGCGTACTCCACGGCCTGGAGCCGGGTCCAGACAGAGGTCTCAAGGTTTCGCACCTTGATGTTGCCCGCCACGGCCCCCACCTTGGGGTCGTAAAAGGGGCCGATCATGTGGAAGAGCATGTCCCGGTCAAAGGAGGTGTCTGCGTCCACGGAGACAATGTAATCGCCGGAGGAGAGGTACAAGGCCATGTTGGATGCGGTGGGGCGTCCCGATCGCCCGGTGGCCGCGCTGTTGCGGTAGAGTTTGACCTGCCCCCTGTCGGCAAAGGGCCTGGCCTCCTCATACATGCGGTCCTCCGAGTTGTCGTCGATGACGATAATCTCAAGGTTGGGGTAATCGAGTTCAAGGAGAGAACGGATGGCGTTGGCCACGCTGGCCTCTTCGTTGTAGCCCACGAGAAGGACGCTCACCGAAGGCGCCGTGGCAAAAAACGTTTTTTTTTCACGGTCGTCATGGGGAAGGCGATCGGCCACTTTGGCCCCAAGGAGAAAAACGGCAGGGAAAATATACCGGGGGAACTCCCCGAAGATGAAAACGGGCATGAAAAAAAGAATCCACTCCCACAACGCCCGGGTGGCAAACTGGCCTTCGATGAGATGACGAAAATCGACCAGTGCGAACAGCATGTGATTCAGGAGATCTGTCATATGACACCTTGAACTCCCAAAACAAACAACCCACCAAAATCATTCAATGCAATACCAACCCTTGTTCACACAGAAATGCGACAGATTATGAAAATGCAGACATCTTTGAAACCAAAACATTTTTTTCTGGAGATGTGTTCATCATAACATACAGGTCGGTATTTCGCACCTTATAAAGGAATAATCATTTGTGGCGATATGGCTCGGGGTCGATGCCGTAACGTTTCATCACCTGCTGGAGAGCCTGGCGCTCCATACCGCAAAGGCGGGCAGCCCGTGCCACATTCCCCGCGGTTTTCTCCAGAAGAGCCCCCACATAGCTGTCGTTAAACCCTTTGAGGCATTGCTCCTTGGCCTCCTTGTAAGGCAATGCCGTCAGGTCCGGCGCCGGGGAGTCCCCTGTGGCCGCGGCCGGTGCCGAGGCAAGAACCTCCCGGAGGTCCTCGGGCTCCATCATCTCACCTGTGGCAAAAAGAAGCCCCTTCATCACGAGGCTCTCCAGCTCCCGGATGTTGCCCGTGAGGGGAAGCTCCATCAAAAGGGCCATGAGCTTATCCGAGACGGGCAGAGGATCTCGCCCCATGGTGTCGGCATGCTTGTGGATAAAATGGCTCACCAGGGCCGGGATGTCTTCTCGCCGTTCCCGCAACGGGGGCAGGCGCAAAGGAAGCACGTTGAGGCGGTAGTAGAGGTCCTGACGAAACTCGCCCTTTTCAATGGCTTGCACCAGGTCCTTGTTGGTGGCCGCGATGATGCGCACGTCCACGGGCACGGACTTCGTCCCCCCAAGGGGTTTGATCTCTTTTTCCTGGATCACCCGGAGCAGTTTGGACTGAATGGCCGGGCTGATCTCTCCGATTTCATCCAGAAACAGCGTGCCCCCGTCGGCCGCCTGGAAGAGCCCCTGGCGATCCGAAGACGCCTGGGTAAAGGCCCCCTTTTTGTAGCCGAAAAGCTCGCTTTCCAGAATCTGCTCGGGCACCGTGGGGCAGTTCACGGTGATAAACGGGCCGTTGCGGCGCTCGCTCTGGGCATGGATGGCCCGGCAGGTGAGTTCCTTGCCCGTGCCGGATTCGCCGGTGACCAGCACGGTCATGTCGGTGCGGGCCACCATGCGGATGGTCTCGAACACCTTGAGCATGGCAGGGGAGCTGCCCACGATGTTGTGGAAGGTCTCTTTCTCACGAAAGGCCTTGTGCAGGCGGATGTTCTCGCTGATGAGCCGGTTCCGCTCCAGGGCCTTTCTCAGCCGGAACACCAGGGTGTCGTGATCAAAGGGCTTGGCAATAAAATCATAGGCCCCGGCGCGGATGGCCTCCACCGCCGAGTCGATGGAGCCGTAGGCCGTCATCATGATCACCGCGATGCCCCGCTTCAGCTCCTTGATCTGCCGCAGCAGCTCTGCCCCACCCATGCCCGGCATCTTCATGTCCGAGAGCACCAGGTCAAACCGCTGCTCCTGAATCATGGCAAAGGCCTCCTCACCGGATGAAGCGGTCTCTACCCGGCAGCCCAGGTCCGGCTCCAGGCTCCGCTTGAGGAGCCTCAGCATGTCAATTTCGTCGTCCACGATTAAGATACGGTGTGTCACTGTTTTTCTCCAAAAAAGAGGGGGAGCAGGGCTAGGGCTAAGGGCTAAGGGCTAAGGGCTAAGGGCTAAGGGCTAAGGGCTAAGGGCTAAGGGCTAAGGGCTAAGGGCTAAGGGCTAAGGGCTAAGGGCTAAGGGCTAAGGGCTAAGGGCGTTTAGCTGAACGCGGCCCCCGGGTCAATCAAAAAACATAAAAACCTCACGCCCTGTTCACTATTTGCTCTCGTTCCCAGGCTCCGCCTGGGAATGCCCATCGGAGGCTCTGCCTCCATGCCCGAAGCCATGATAACCTGGGTTTAAGCCCTGCACCACGGTATCCCGTACCGGCAAGGCAGAGCCTTGCACAACACACTCCCAGGCTGAGCATGGGAGCGAATAGAAGGTCAGCGGCCACCGTCACGCCTTATTGCTCTCGTTCCCAGGCTCCGCCTGGGAATGCCTCTCGGAGGCTCTGCCTCCATGCCTGAAGCCATGATAACCTGGGTTTAAGCCCTGCACCACGGTATCCCGTACCGGCAAGGCAGAGCCTTGCACAACACACTCCCAGGCTGAGCATGGGAGCGAATCAAAAACCTCACGCCCTGTTCACTATTTACCTATTTTCCCTATGGCCTGATTTTCCTTCATCCCCCACCGTCGGCAAATGAACCGTAAACGCCGTCCCCTTCCCCGGCGTGCTGATCACATCGATCTCGCCCCCGTGATTTTTAATGATTCCGTAGCTCACCGACAGGCCCAGACCGGTGCCCGTGCCCGTGGGCTTGGTGGTGAAAAAGGGATCGAAGATTCGGGAGCGGGTCTCGGCATCCATGCCGGAACCGGTGTCGGCCACGGTGACAAACACGGTACCCGGCTCCTCGGCCCCGGTGGTAACATGGATCTCGCCTCGACCGTCGATGGCGTGGACCGCGTTGATAATGAGGTTTATGAGGACCTGCTTGATCTGTTCGGGGTCGGCGTGGATCTCCGGCAGGTTCGGGCCCAGCTCGGTGATCACCTGGATGCCGTCCATCTCGGCCTGGTGCCGGGTAAAGGCAAGGACCTCTTCGATGATGGGGTGGAGGTGGCAGGCCCGTTTTTCCGAGGGGCCGCTCCGGGCAAAGTTGAGGAGAGACTCCACCACCTTCTTGCAACCGATGACGTGCTTTTCGATGACGGAGAGATCCTCTTTCAGGCTGCTCTCGTCCTCGGCGCTGCGCTTGAGGAGCTGGGTATAGCCTAGAATAATGCCCAGGGGGTTGTTCACCTCGTGGGCCACGCCCGCCGAGAGCTCACCCACGGCGGCCAGTTTCTCGGTGGTGGCCATCTTCTCCCGCATGGTGAGGGTCTCTTCCACGTCCCGGACCATGAACAGGACCGCCTGCTCCCGGCTCTCCATGTCGGTGACGGTAACCCCGCTCACCAGGGCCCGGAAGGACCGACCGTCCACATCCTTCAAGGCCGCCTCGGTGTTTCCCACGCGCCCTTTGCGGGAGACGGTCTCCATGATCTCCCGGAACTCATCGGCGTCGGCAAAAAGATCCCCGAGGGACGCCCCGGTATCGAGGCGGTTTCCCGCCGCCGGGTTCAGGGCCAGGACATTGCCCTCGCCTGTGGCTATCAGAATCATGTCCTCTGAAAGCTCAAACATCCGGCGGTATTTTTTTTCGGAAACGGCCAGGGCTTCGGTGCGCTCGTCAACGAGCTTTTCCAGATTGCGGTTGAGCCAGGAGAGCTCTTCATGGGCCTGACGCAGGGCCCGCCTGTCCCTTAAAATCGCCCGGTTGATCACCCAGACCCGCTCAAAGAAAACCGTCACCGAGGCCACCAGAATAAAGGTCAGGGTGTTCACCGAGCCGCTGAAAGGACGAATATGCCCCCATACCCCCGTAAAATCGAGAAAAAGCAGCAGTTGCTTGAGAATATGACCCGCCGACCGGGAGACGGCAAAAATGGAAAGGGCCGCGCACACAAAGAGGAGATAGGTCCAGAGGATGTTCTCTTTTTCCAGGGTGGTGAGCCGCACCATGCGCCCGAAACAGAAAAGGGAAAACACGATCATCAGCATGGAGCCGACGAGATCGACAATGAATATGGGAAAGGAGGAGACAATCATGATGCGTCCCCCTTTTTACGGCGTGTTTCCGCCTGGGTCAGGAGCTGACCGAGCCCCACCCAGAGAAAGGCGATGGCAGGAACGCAAAGGAGATGGTCCAGCTTGGCGATGTAATACATGACGGCAAGGCCCGGCACAGGCGAGGTGATATGGAGCTGCCCCGTGGCAAGGCGCTCCACCGTGACCAGCTTCACCTGCTCGTCCACAAAATGGACAAAGATCGTGTCCACATTCCAGAGGATAAAAAGAATGGCCGCATACTGGACGTTGCGCCACCCTTTGCGCACCGGCAGCTCATCCCGCTTGATGCGAAAGGCAAGAAACCCCATGGCCAGGGCAAACAACACATGGGCCGCCTGGTGGACCAGGATCCCTTCGATGCCCCCGTGCCCCTGGGTAGCATGGGCCGGTGAGACCACAAGAAAAATTAAAAGGAATAAAAAAACGACAATGCGTACCATGGTGTGGGGGTCCTTTCAACGCCGGCACAACGAAAGCCCCGTAGGATGGGCAAAGCGCCAAGCGTGCCCATCTTTCACCGGGAGGCCCGAAGCGGTGATGATATGTTACATTCCGGCAAGCCGATTCCGGCCTCCCGCCGTGACCGGTTATTCCCGCGCCCGATGGGCACGGCACCACCTTTGCCCATCCTACCGAATTTCGCCCTTCGCCCTTCGCCCTTCGCCTTTTGCCCTTAGCCTTTTGCCTTTCCCCTTTTACCTTTAGCCCTTATTAGCCTTTCACCTTTTTCATCCCCCACCGCCCCAACGCTGTCGTAATCAACGTGGCGTTGTAAAGGTAGAGGTAAAGCGCCCCCGCCCCCACGGCCTGGGAAATACCCGGCAGCATGAGCCCGCGGCTTCCGGTCAGAGCTTCCAGATGGTCCGGCGTAAAGGCGTGGTATTCGACCCAGAGCAGAAAGAGGAACATGGGAAAGAGGTAGGTGATCCCCATCTCGAAAAACTTGTCGAGCATCAGGTGTTCATAGGCTTCGTCGGCTTCACGGTCCAACCCCTTGTATACCGCACTTCGCACTGTTTTGTCATCAATCTCCCGGGCCTGCTGCTTTGCGGAGAGGCGCTCTTTAAATCGCTTTGCTGCAGAGGTGGCGGCCTTGCCCTTTCTCATGCGGGTCAGGCCCATGGAGAGCAGGGCCCCGACCAGGGCTGCTACGCACACCTGCAGGGCGGGCGAAGCCCCCGAGAGGGGGGAAAAGCAAAGGCTGATAAACGAGGCAAAAGCCTTCATCAGGGGAATCACCACACCGCCGAAGATCCAGTCGGCGGCCAGGTCCAGTATGTCGTTCAATGCATCCATACACACCTCATTGCATGCGTCCTACAGGGCCACGGAAGGCTCTGCCGGAAAACGCAAAAAGCCGCACAGGCGTGCGGCGCTCCACCCTGCATTCCGATGCGAGACGAGTCGACGGGCGACTCGTCTCGCAACCGAGCCTGATGCGTGGCTTAGTTCTTATTTTCCGGCCTTACTCTTCGACCTTTTCAAACTTCACCATGGGACAGCCCGAGCAGACATCAAGGCCGGGCCAGGCCTGCCCGCCCTTGCCGAGGAGGGAGGGGCCACCGGTGGTTTCGATGCGTTTTTTAAGCTGAGCAGCGGTGTCCAGGATCTGGTTGCCGGGGACAAAGACGTTCATGTAGTTCATCTCGGTCTTGCCGGAGGCCTTGGAGCCTGCGCACATGGTGGTCATGTTCAGGGTGTTGTTCTTATAGGCGTAGACGCTGCCCGAGCACACCGCGGAGTTGGGGGTGCAGAACAGGGGCAGGTTGCACTTGCCGGTGCCGCCCATGTAGTCGTTCATGATGTGGTAGGCCTGGAAGGGAACCACCATCATAAAGACCACGTGGGGCTCAAGGCCTGCCTCGTCGAATTTGTCCAGGGGCGCCATGAAGATGCCTTTGCAGGCACCCACGTCCAGCCTGGCCTTCTCCTGGGGAGCCTGCCAGGAGAGATCCGGGTCAAGGAGATATTTTTCATGGTTCTTCCCGTCCACGTCCCGGGTCAGCTCACGGAACCCGAAGACGGGCTGGGCGTTTTTGCACTGGAGGCGCTCCGGGGGCATGAAGAGGCTGTGACGCGCGGAGCGGGCAGCGGCCAGGTACATGCAGTAGGAGATCTTGGCCTTGGATTTGTGGGTGACGGGCAGGCTCTCAATCTCGTCTTCGTCGAAGATGTAGCGAATGCCGACGGGATCGTAATCCAGGCGAAAGTTCCAGATAAAGGCGTTGTGGGCATCTGTATAATTCATGGCAAAACCTCGTGATGACTTAAGGCCCCCAGCGTGCCGGGGGCCGTGTGGTTATTTTTTATAAGAAAGCCGCCCTTACCTACCGGAGGAAGGGAATCGCATTGGTATACTTAAGAAATACGATGAGAAGAATCAATGCCAGAGCGCGTTTCAAAAAGATTTCCGGCAGTTTCTTCTGAATCTTGGGCCCGATCTTGCCGCCCATGATGGCACCGGCTGCAATGAGGGCTGCCATGATCCAGTCCGGAGAGTAGCCGGAGAGGATGTAACGGGAGATACCGCCTACGGAGGTGCCGAAGGTACCGCACAGGGAGATGGGAACAGCCAGGTACATGGGGTAGCCCATGACGGTGGTCATGAAGGGCACGAGCATGAACCCGCCGCCCACGCCGAAGGCAGAGGCGATGCAGCCGATGAGGATCCCGCCGAAGAAAAGGGCCACGGGGTTGGCGCGGAAGGCCTCACCCCAGAAGGAGAAGCTGATGTTGGTGGCGTGCCAGCCTTTTTCCAGAACCACCTTGCCCATCTCAGCGGCACGGCCCTCTTTCTTGGCAGCGGCCATCTCCATGTCAAACTTCTTGACGATGGCTTTCACGGCCTTGTTCTTGTTGATGGATTTCTGGGTTGATTCGTACCAGAGCTTGATGAACAGCACGAGGCAGAAGAAGCCCAGGTAGAACTTGTATGCCTTCATGGGCAGGTACTTGGCAGAGTACGTGGGACCGATCCAGAAAGCGCCCAGAAGAATACCGGACACGAAGAACAGGGCCACGGGCCAGGCAAAGCGCCCCTCTTTAAAGTAGGAGTAGACCCCGGTGATGGGAGAGCAGAGGGTCAAAAACAGGTTGGTGGGCTTCACGGCGTTGGCAGCGTTGACCCCCACCATGCCCTGGGTCCCGATGACGGTAATCTGGAAAGCAGCGGTAAAGAGACCGCCTGCGGCCCCCACGATAACGAACATGCAGCCGATGACAAGGGCACCGAGGAACACCACCAGGGGGTTCATGTAGGTGCCGCCGATGCGGAAGTAAAAACCACGCTTCTGCACGGACGCTTCACCGGCTTTCTCGCCGTTGACAAAAACGTCCAGGCCGGTGTCCGGTGCGATGCGCTTGCTCACCTTAAAGGAGGCTGCAAACTCACCGGTGGCTTTGTCCAGGGTCAGGGATACGTCCTTGTTCCAGGTTTTGGACGCGTCGCCGCCCATGACCATGCGTGCGTTGCCGCCGCCGATGGGGCGCTCTTTGGAGATGGTGTTGATCCCGAATTTGTCCTCGTGGGTGAAGGTGAGGAACTTCCACTGCTCAGCGGTCTTTACGGAGCCGAGCTTGCCCTTCACATCCTCGGGGATGGTCTCCCAGGCGTTGATCTTGTTGACCTCAATGTCCCACTTAAAGGGAGCAAACCACTTGCCCTTGGAAACCACCTTGGGGGTGGCCAGGGCCGAGGGGTTGGTGGTCACGGCGTAGAACACCGGGGGAATCTCGGTATCGCCGAATTTTTTGCCAAGCTTGGCCGCTTCCTGGGAGCCGATGGAGTCCTCGGCCTTGAACAGCTCGGAAGAACTCACCACCAGGTAGAGCTCTTCGCCCGGGGCGATCTTCCCGGTCACGGTCAGGGTGTCTCCGGCCTTGGGGGCCGGGGTGTCAATGGTCGCCTGCGGCGCCGCAAACGACGTAGCGCTCCACAACAGCATCAGGCCGGTCAGCACGGCCATGTTGATCATTCGTCCCTTTTTAAACATCGCAACATCCTCCAATCACGAATAAAACGCTTTATTAAACAACAGTGGTTCATCAAATTAAATTGATGATAATCATTTATTCTCTTGGCTGCTCGGTATTACAAAGGGCATGCCAAAAATGGAGCGGGACGGATTTTTTGTCATTTTCCTTATCATCTTAATCAGTTCAGCTGATGGAATTTTTCAGCACACCAGGAACATCCGGCTGATTTCGCATGCTTTTAGATGCAGCGCCATAAAAACATGGCGCATTTTTCTTTATGCAGCCGCACCCTTCCGGTAACAAAAAGCTGACATGTTGATCTTTGGGGGAAGCGTAATAAAGCAGGTGATAGGGAATAGGAAATAGGTAAGAGGGAATAGGGGATAGGGTTAAGGCGAAGGGTTAAAGGTGAAGGGTTAAAGGTGAAGGGCTAAAGGCGGAACCCGGAATGGTTTTGAATTGGCGTGGGGCCGGTGGTTCGCGTTACGTTAATCGGTGCGGGGGCCGCACCCTACGTGTCGCGGCACCAACGGTGAAGGCCTGAAACCATCTTCGGCAACTGTCATGCCCGCCTCACCCGTAGGATGGGCAAAGGCAAGTCGTCACCATCCCGGATGATGAGAGCCTCGGCGCCGTGCCCATCAGAAAGGGCGAAAGGGTAAAGGCGAAGGGCGAAGGGCGAAACCCGGAATGATTTTGATTTGGCGTGGGGCCGATGGCTTGCGTTACGTTAATCGGTGCGGGAGCCGCACCCTACGTGTCGCGGCACCAACGGTGAAGGCCGGAAACCATCTCGGTATCCTTCATACCCGCGTCACCCGTAGGATGGGCAAAGGCAATCCGTCACCCTCACGAGTGACAAAACCCTTGGCGCCGTGCCCATCAAATATAACGAGTCCTCTCCACCAATCGGTGCGGGAGTCGCACTCTACGCCCCCAACTACAATCAACTCAGGTCACGATACCTCGTAGGGTGCGCCGTGCGCACCGCGAATCACCGAAAAATCTGCAAATCTTATCAGCTAACAGGCCGACGTTCCTACCGACCCCACATGAAAGGTACATGCCTGCATCACTCTTAGCAGCATACCAGCCAATCTTCATTACTCTACAATGAATTTGACAACGAGCATCACACAGAGTATCTATCATTAAAGCCTCACCAATCACCTCCCCGCAATCATTAAATTTACCAACAAAAACCAAACACACATAGCCTTAGAAAAGTAATTCCTAACAAACAGGAATCCACATCTATGACTTTTGAAGAAAAAGAAAAATGTGCTCAAATTTGGGAAATGCTCACAGGGGAAAAAACAGATGCAAATGCTTGGTGTGATCAGGCAGGAGACACCCTGGCCGAAGCTCTCGCCTCTATCCATTCCTGTTCGCACGCCATGAAACACGTCCCAAGGCCCCTTAGCTCCAGACCCGGTTACGGGTGGGTCGTAGGCTACGTATTCACCGTAATGAATCAACGCTACGGCATGAATAAAGATTTGGTATTCAGTTCTTGTGAAACGGTTCGTCTATGGCAGTGGAAACATGCCATTCAAATCGAGTTGGGAGCATGCCAACGTTAACAGGTACACGCCTATACGGAGAGCCCCCATGAAAAAATGTTTTCTGGTCCTATGCCTCATCTCATTATTTGCCACCTGTGCCTTTGCTCTGGATGGCACCCTTTCAGATTTCTCACATTACCGATCCTCACCCTTCCAGTGGGTCTACCCAGAATATTTCTATAAGGCCGATATTGTATCCGTGGAGTCGAAAAACGATCGGAAAGAGTCCGTGACCCGGATTGAATTTTTCGGTCTGTCAGCATTTATTCCGGATCACTACGTAAAGTCGCCCCAAAACATTTCGAAAAACACAATTTATTATCATTCAAAAAACGACAAGAATGAGATGTTCTTCTTAACCCTCAACGATGAAAAAATCCTTACAGGTTCTGAAGCAACAAGGGAAAAATCCAAGGATTTTTTCTCTGCGTTCTCCTCCGCCGAAGAGTTCCACAACAAAGTCTTCACCCTCACACCCGACGTAATCGATGAAACAACCCCAACAGGCGATCTCTGGATGATCCATGCAAAAGGTATGCTCTTTGAAGACACTCAGCGCATAAAAATTATCAAAGGAGACAGGTTCACGGCCTACGCCAGAATGTTCAAAAAAGAGTTCCCGCGATTAACTGAGGACCTTGCCTTTTTTCACAAACAGCTTCCCGAAAATAAATTCCTGACCATGGGGTTCCGAACACACGACAACACGCCTGACATCATTCTTTCGACTATACAATGACAGGGGGAACGCTGCCCACCGGGATTTTTCATCATTCAAAAAGCCACAACGACAATTAGCCCAACCAACGGCTCCGTTCCATCGTCAAGTGTAGCCCGCCGCCTCCTTCATCCCCGTCACCCGTAATAACGGCAGCGTCACCCTGACCGAACAACAAACTCTCACGCATTGCCATCACAACGGCGAAGGGCCAATGGCTAAAGGCAAAAACCATCACGAAACCCTTCATACCCGCGTCACCCCGTAGGATGGGCAAAGGCAAATCGACACCCACCCGAGCAACAAAACCCTTGGCGCCGTGCCCATCGAATGCAACGATTCACCGCCACCAATCGTTACCTCTAAATCCCCGGCCACCGGCAATCAACCGTCACCCATAAAAAATCACATCCCCACATTCACCCCCTTCATCTTCTCCTGCTCTTCTTTATAAATGGCCATGATCCGATCAATCTTTTCATACTGCCGGGCCAGCAAATCCTCGGTGATGGTTCGGATCCCCCACTTTTTAAAATCGATCTGAAGGCCGTTGCCGCCCGGTGCCTCGGCCTGTTCCAACTCGATGTAAAACGCTCCCACTGAAGACAAAAGCCTGTGAACATCTTTGATGGAATCGCAAAGCTCCGAGATTTCCGACCCTGCAAACATGCCGGGGCCGGTCTGGGTATCCAAAGAGGCCATGGTGATCTCCTTTGTCCGGGTTGCACATGAAGCATAGAGAAGGATCTGGGAGAAGCCCGGGCGGGCCTCCCCCAGTCCTTTCCCCCCTTCCCTCCTCACGCAACGGCACGCCGTATCCCCCAAACAGGCAGGAGAGGCAAAGGCGCACCGCAACACTCCCGTGCCCAGGCAAGGCAAGCTGAGAAAAGGACACCACCGGTGCCTTGCCCGGATAAAACCGCACGAAATACTGATCAGCGAGCCACGAGAGGCATTTTTTTACAGGACGGCCGTCACTCAAAACGAGCAGAAGACCACCCTGAAACCGGGCCTGAAACAGGCAGAATAAGGACGCACCTTCGGGAAATAAAAAAGGAGATAAACCGGCCACGGCCACAAGGGACAGGGCTGTCCGTCACCACGCAGAAATCCCAAAGGGCGTCATTCAACCCGTCAGGCAAAAATGCGTGTGTTCATGGGCCATTTGAAACGGCAATAGCGTTGATAGAAGGGCCGCGGGTTACCGCGTTGCGAGGAAAAAACGTCTTGAAATGGATCGGGGCGTGATGTAAAAAACCGCTTAGCCATGACGACCTCCTTTGAAGGTTGCTCTGGTCAGGCCTGGCAGGATGGTCGGACATCCTGTCGGGCTGCTTCTTGAACTCCATGATCTCCGCAATCACTATTGATTACGTCCCACCCTAATTTCATCTTTTTGATGTGTCAATAGTTTTTTATGTTAAATCTAAGTGTTATCCATTTCACACCTAATTTGGATGAATTCTCAGTCCAATTCTCCCCCACTTCCAGCATACAGTCACTTTTCAGCTCTGTGCCGCTAACTGCCTTTCAAGTTATACCAAATCCCGCCATTATTCTGTCAGCAAGTCTCCCCACCGATTCGTGTTTGAGTAACAGATCGGATAAACGTGAACACTCCCCATAAGAAGGTGCGTTCGTGCTCCCCAAAAAAACGAATCAATCCTTTCAGCAATTTTTTTGCATTGCACAATGTTCTCTCTCCAGGGTTGTTAGTTTTTCTAAATTGAAAAATAGGATTTTGAGGCGTATGACTAAGGTGCATTTATTGTGGGGAGCATGCTGGTTGAAAGGGGTAACGAGATTTAATCTCACGAGATCATTTCGTATACAATACTTTTTTCAAGCAAAAAACATAACATGAGATTTTGCATGAACATAAGGATAAAAAACCGGCAGCTTTTTGGAAGAAGTGTGTCCAAGGTCAAAGTCAGAATTTTGTTTCTGATGCATCCTTGGCATATCCCCCCGCACAGGCTTCTACCAGATAAAAATACCGGAAAAAGGCAGGAGATATGTTTTGTATTTTGACAGGTTAAACACAGAAGAGTTGTGAGCAACCATTTTGGACTTAGCACGCTCAAAATATTCTTCTGAATACTTCGGAACCGTCCCCCTCTGGCAACAACTGTTTGATAAGGATGGGACATTCAAATTTACCAAAGGGTATTCAAATTTTTATTGAAAAGTGTGTAACTGGATATTTATCAATAGTAAGGAGATTCTCAATGAGAAAAAAATCACTGCTTATTTGCTTGGCTTTTATATGTTGCATTTCTTTTCCGTTTGCAAGTGTTGCCGAAGAAAGTTCGGGGCTAAATGACAATGAATTAATCGAATCCATAAAAAACTTCAAACCATCATTAGATTCACTGAATGATATGTTTATCAAGTATGGTTTGGATGGTGAATTTTTATCAAAAAACTACTATGACGTGAGGAGATCTTTCCAGGCTTTTGTTCGCTACCAGAACTACGTTATAACAGAAAACCGTTATGAGCCAGGCGCATGCAAGCCAGAAACCTCGGTTTATCGCGGAAGAATTGAACTAACACCTGAGCAAAGTAAGAAATTGGAAATTTTGGCAAATGATATATGCAGGGAGGTCAATAACTACCTACTGAAACAACAGCAGGAAAGAGAAGCTGAATTAGCCAGAGAAAAAAAACGGGAAGAAGAAAAACAGAGACTTGAACAAGAACGAAAAGAAGCAGCGTGGCAAAAGGAAAAGCAAAAAAACCTTGATAAAGCAGCATCAATGAATTTAAAAGGATACATACCAGGGGTTTTGCTTCTTTTTCAAGGCCTTAACGACGGCAGAATAACCTTCGAAGAAGCAAAAAAATACCTAATAGTAAGCAAAAGAGAAGACAGATATTTTAAAGTATCTAATATAGTAGGCAAGTATGTAATATACATGTCACGCCCCAACGGCATGTACCAATTAGCCCTAATAAACAAAGACAATAAATATTACGCGCAGAATTCGGCACTTGAGGAACCGGCTTATTACATAATCAAGGGTCGCAAAAAATTCTCCAATGCCTTTGGTAATACAGTTGATGTTATAATTTTCGAAAAAGTGGACGATTAAGTATAGCCCAACATTACGCATGAATATAAGGGGCGCAGGTTATTAACTTGGCGCCCCTTATTTGGACGATGATCGGACCTACACACCTGATATTTGGGATCTTCCTGATCATTTTCGATTATAAAACAGTGCCTATACCAAGAGGTTCAAAAGACCAAAAATCGAACGAGGCAACCTAAAGGGCTGGCTATATGTACCTATATTCCGAAAAAATAGAGAGCCGGTGGTGCTCCAAACAAAAGATGGGCACGCTTCGCTTTGCCCATCCTACGTGGGCTTCGTGGTTCTGGTGATCGCTTGTTAAATTCCTGACGACTCAGTTTGAGTCTACTCAGCTCAAACCTTTTCCGGTGGATATGTTTTTAACCCTGTAGGATGGGCAAAGGTGGTGCCGTGCCCATTGGACGGGCACCTAACCGATTGCTCAGATTCGAGGTATCGGAGATTCTATATCTTGCCGTTTTCATCGGCGATGTGTGTCGACCAGAAAGAGGGGGAACTGAAGCTGATGGTATTGCCCCTCATAATAAGCAGGGTGAGCTTTCGCACCTTTTACCGCAACGCAAGCCACTGCCTCTCACCCATTGCCTCAAGACGTTTTTCGCGGGTTAATATTTGCTGTTTTTCGGGACGTTAGGTGGTGCGCGCGGCGCACCCTACCCAACCTCCCCTACACCGTCGGCCACGCGTCACCCCGCAGGGTGGTCTTGAGCACCATTTGCTCGGTAAATCAACACCCTTTGCCATGCCTATTGGTGGCAAGGGACGTGCAAACGCTTCGGTTTTCATGATTGTTTCCGTGCTTTGGCGGTGCGCAAGCGCACCCTACATTTCCACCCCACCGGTCACGCGTAACCGTTCTATCGCCCATCAAAAGGTGTCGATCCCCTCCCACATCGACAGGTCAATACCGAGGCCAATCCTGAAACGGCCACGGCTTCTGGTCCGTGTTGTAGGTCAGGAAATCGAGATGGTGAGAAGAAGGCCCCCAGGTTTTTCCCGAACCGCATGATTTTGTCATTGGGGCTGCGGGTTACCAGGCTGCAGATCAACTGGAACAGGGCAAGGACCACAACGATGGCCAGGACGACCCGTGATGCGATCCAGAACGCCAGCATGAACAGCGCCCGAATGCCCTGAGCTACACGGCTGCTGTCACTGTCTGATTTTGTTTCCATGAAGTTCTCCTTTGATTGGTATTCCGTGCTTATTGTTAGAAGTTACAGACACCCTCTTCAAAATCTACGATGGCGGCATGTTTTGACGCACTCCAAATCACATCCATATACTCTTTCTTAAAGTCGGCGGCGGCTTTGCTGTCCTCGACGGTGAAGCCAAAGTCCTGCAATGTTGCGGGTACAGGTTTTTTGAACCGATGTAGAAGGTGCGTTCGTGCTCCCCAAAAAAACGAATCAATCCTTTCAGCAAATTTTTTGCATTGCACAATGTTCTCTCTCCAGGGTTGTTAGTTTTTCTAAATTGAAAAATAGGATTTTGAGGCGTATGACTAAGGTGCATTTATTGTGGGGAGCATGCTGGTTGAAAGGGGTAACGAGATTTAATCTCACGAGATCATTTCGTATACAATGCTTTTTTCAAGCAAAAAACATAACATGAGATTTTGCATCAATATAAGGATAAAAAACCGGCAGCTTTTTGGAAGAAGTGTGTCCAAGGTCAAAGTCAGAAATTTGTTTCTGATGCATCCTTGGCATATCCCCCCGCACAGGCTTCTACCAGATAAAAATACCGGAAAAAGGCAGGAGATATGTTTTGTATTTTGACAGGTTAAACACAGAAGAGTTGTGAGCAACCATTTTGGACTTAGCACGCTCAAAATATTCTTCGACAATTTGCAACGTCTCGGCAACAACTGTTTGATAAGGATGGGACATTCAAATTTACCAAAGGGTATTCAAATTATTATTGAAAAGTGTGTAACTGGATATTTATCAATAGTAAGGAGATTCTCAATGAGAAAAAAATCACTGCTTATTTGCTTGGCTTTTATATGTTGCATTTCTTTTCCGTTTGCAAGTGTTGCCGAAGAAAGTTCTTACCCAACCGATAAAGAGTTGGTTGAATTTTTGAAAAATTATGACGGCAAAAAAGAGTCGTTAAACGAACTTTATATTAAATATGGTCTGGACGATGATTTTTTTTCCAAAAAATATGCTATTCCACGAAACAAGATGCATGTTTTTATGCAAACAAGTAAAGATATCTTATTAGAAAATAGCCACAGAACTTCTTCCACTGTATGTGAGCCTATAAGCGCCATATATAACCGAGGAAAAGACACAACACCAGAGCAACACGAGAAGTTGCAACTCTTAGCAAATGACATCTGCAGATCTGTTAACAACTTCAGGGCAAATCAAGAGCAACAAAAGGAAGCTGAGAGTGCAAGGAGAAAAAAACTTGAACAAGAACGAAGAGAAGCAGCGTGGCAAAAGGAAAAGGAAAAAAATCTTGATAAAGCAGACTCCTTGGGGCTAGGAGGATACGTACCAGGTGTTTTGCTTCTTTTTCAGGGCCTGAATGATGGCAGAATAACTTTCGAAAAAGCAAAAAAGCGTCTAATAGTTAGTAAAAGAGAAGACAGATATTTTAAAGTATCTAATATAGTAGGCAAGTATGTAATATACATGTCACGCCCCAACGGCATGTACCAATTAGCCCTAATAAACAGAAAGACAATAAATATTACGCGCAGAATTCGGCACTTGAGGAACCGGCTTATTACATAATCAAGGGTCGCAAAAAATTCTCCAATGCATTTGGTAATACAGTTGATGTTATAATTTTCGAAAACGTGGACGATTAAGTCCAGCTTAGCATTACGCATGAACATAAGGGGCGCAGGTTATTAACTTGGCGCCCCTTATTGGACAGTGATCAGACCTACACACCTTATATTTGGGATCTTCCTGATCATTTTCGGTTATAAAACAGTACCGACACCAAGAGGTTCAAAAGACCAAAAATCGAACGAGGCAACCTAAAGGGCTGGCTATATGTACCTAATTCCGAAAGAATAGAGAGCCGGTGGTGCTCCAAACAAAAGATGGGCACGCTTCGCTTTGCCCATCCTACGTGGGCTTCGTGGTTCCGGTGATCGTTTGTTAAATTCCTGACATCTCAGCTTGAGTCTACTCAGCTCAAACCTCTCCCGGTGGATATATTTTTAGCCCTGCAGGATGGGCAGAGGTAGATGCCATCGGCCGGGCACCTAACCGATTGCTCAAATTCGAGGTATCGGAGATTCTATATATTGCCGTTTTCGTCGGCGAGGCGTGTTGACCAAAAAGAGGGGCCTGAAGCTGATGGCATTGCCCCCTCATAAAATGCAGGGTAAGCTTGCGCATCTTTCACTGCAACGCAAGCCACCTACCTCCCACCCCTTGACTCAAGACGTTTTTCGCGGGTTAATATTTATTGTTTTTCGGGACGTTAGGCGGTGCGCACGGCGCACCCTACCTCACACCACAGGCCACGCGGCACCCCGTGGGGGTTCTTGCACACCATTTGCCCGGTAAATCAACACCCTTTGCTATGGCTACTGGCTGCAAGGGACGTGCAAACGCTTCGGTTTTCATGATTGTTTCCGTGCTTCGGCGGTGCGCAAGCGCACCCTACATTTCCACCCCACCGGTCACGCGTAACCGTTCTATCGCCCATCAAAAGGTGTCGATCCCCTCCCATATCGACAGATCAATACCGAGGCCAATCCTGAAACGGCCACGGCTTCTGGTCCGTGTTGTAGGTCAGGAAATCGACAATCTGAGACAGGTAAACCCCCAGGTTTTTCCCGAACCGCATGATTTTGTCATTGGGGCTGCGGGTTACCAGGCTACAGATCAACTGGAACAGGGCAAGGACCACAACGATGGCAAGGACGACCCGTGATGCGATCCAGAACGCCAGCATGAACAGAGCCCGAATGCCCTGGGCTACGCGGCTGCTGTCACTGTCTGATTTTGTTTCCATGGAGTTCTCCTTCGTCCGTTATCCGTGCTTATTGTTAGAAGTTACAGACACCCTCTTCAAAATCTACGATGGCGGCATGTTTTGACGCGTTCCAGATCACATCCAGATACTCTTTTTTAAAGTCGGCGGCGGCCTTGCTGTCCTCGACGATGAAGCCAAAGTCCTGCAATGTGGCGGGGTACAGGTTTTTTGAACCGATGTAGAAGGCGGCGTCGTCCACGCAGATGACTTTGGCGTGGTTTGCGATGCCCCTTCCATTTGCCCAGGTGTCGACGTTGTCTGCGATGCGTATGGGGGCAAGCTGCAGGCTGTGGCAGATGATCTCTTCGGCGGTGGTTTGGTCCACACCTGCCCGGGCCCGGACTTTTCGAATCAGGATGTCGGTGATGTCGGTCATCTGATCCATGTTTGAATAGGGAGCGGCCAGGCTCTGCTTGGCTCCGGGGGAGCTGACAATGATTTTTACGGGGATCTCCCGGATCAGCTTGTCGGCAAGTATATCAAACAATCTGGCATCGTAACAGGAGTTGGACACCGGGGGTGCACACATGGCAAGCAAATCCTGCTGGGAGATGAAGACGCTTTCCGTGGCACTTGCGATCAGGGCCCGCAGGCCTGCTTCCTCGGGGTTTGCGACACTGTATTCCGCGTCATTGTTTACGTAATCGGTGTGGAGCCTGGAGCAGGTCGCTTTGCTGTCATTGGCAGGCTCAAGGCCACCTGCCGTGCCGCCGGGAACGTCCATGCCGAACCCCAGGCCGCCCAAGGCCAGGACAGGGGCGTCCCCCTCGACCTGTGAGGCGGAAACCTCGTGGGGTGTGGGAAACCGAGTTATGGAGTTGAATCCCTCTCCTTTGACAACCTCCACGTAAAAAAGGCGTGACCACCAGTCCTGGCTCCAGGTTTCGGCAAAATCCCACAGCAGGTCGGCAAAGGTGTGGGCCGATTCGGCGGCAGGTCCTGTTAATCGCATGCTGACATCGCTCACCGGGTTCGGGCCGCCTGCATAGGCACCTTCCCAGAGATTGTGGCCACCTGTAATAACCGTTTTGCCGTCCACGGCGACCATTTTGGCGTGATTCCAGGAATAGAGCCAGCTGGTCTCAACACCGGCCACGATGATGCGGGCGTTGTCCGCAGAAGACCCCAGATCCGCTTTTAAGCGATCCATGTAGTTGGAGGCGGTTTCGGTCAAGCCCGTATCCACACTCCCCATGACAGGGGGCGTGCCCCCCAGAATACGAATGGTGATGTCCGGGTTGTGGGTAAGGGCCTCTTTGAGGCCGCTTACGATGGCTTCCTGGAACATGCCGTCCGGGTAGGTGACCAGGGTGGTGATATCCACCCATTCAAGGGCTGCCGCGATATCGCTGCGGATGGCATCGGCAAGCCTCTGGGCACCGGTGGCGCCGGAACAATCCCCCTGCCCCCAGCAATCGGGAGACTGCAGAAGCCAATGGCTGCCGCCAACACCATGCCCGGCGATGAGGTTGCCGTCTGTGCGCTTCCAGACCGTGCCTTCCGAACCGGGGGCAAGCTGCCGAAGCTGGGCTTCCACGGCATCAAGGTGCGGTGTCTCCGCACATGCGGCGGACACAAGAAAATAAGAAAGAAGCAAAATCGCGAGAAGTGATAACCGAAAACACCTGGAAAAAGAACTGGACATGGTACGTCGAACCCCCGTTGAGAGTACTTGAATTCAAGGAATTGCCTGTCTTTAAATGCTATCGTTTCAATCAAACAGGGATAATTTATTATTCTAACCATGTCAACATAAGAAAATACGAGAAAAAGGGTGGAGCATTGGCCATTGCCCCACCCTTTTTCATGGTGTCTTGATTTGTCATTCAGCGCTTCGGGGCCGAGCCCGGCAATGCAACCGCCATCCCGGCCCCTTTCGCTTTTACTGCATCATGCCAAGGACTACTTCACATCTTTCACCGCAAGGGTGATCTTATGGATTTCTCCTGTAAAACGGGTCTCTTCGCGCCCGATGCCGATGTCTTCGGCCACCGGTGTCTGGTTGTCCAGGCCGACGTCAGCCGTTTCATCGGCGGAGAAAATCAAGGGCTGGGTCTTTTCGATGCGGCCATTGGCCACGGCCTTTCCGTTCACGGAGAGAGTCGCCTTGCCGCCCTTGCCGAGCCCGCCGCCGTCGTAGACGAAATCGAGTAAAATCGTGGCTTCTCCCTCGGGGATTGCCTTTTTGGATTCCACGGTATATCGCTCAAGCCCCAAAAAGTTATAGGTGTAGATTGGCTTGCCGTCTTTCATGTAAAGGGACCAGCCCCCGAAGCGTCCGCCCTGGGCAAGGATCACGCCATTTGCTCCGCCCTTGGGGATGGCGACCTTGGCCGTGATTGTCTTGGAGCGGTTCTTCACATTCATGAAGGTGTTCTCCAGCATACCATCCATTCCGGGGTAGAGCGTCAGTGTCATCCGGTCGCCCAGGATATCCGGTCGGCCCGCAATGGCAGGGTTCATCCGCTCAATCACCCGGTCATCGATGGGCAGGGCATGGTATTTTTCAGCCTCCTTCATGAACAGTGCCTCCAGCTCGGCAACCTTTTTCGGGTATTTGTCCGCCAGGTTCTTCGCAAGGCTGAAGTCCCTTTGAACGTTGAACAGCTCCCAGGTGTCCGACTCCAGGGGAGGCATATCCACGGTCTGCCAGGGCGCACGGTGAATTGTCCGCGCGAACCACCCTTCATGGTAGATCGCCCTGTTGCCGAACATCTCGAAGTACTGAGTGGTGTGCCGTTCTTTGGCGCCTGCATCATTGAACGAGTACAGCATGCTCGTGCCTTCCATGGGCGTTTGAGGCGTGCCGTTCACGCTCTTGGGCTCGGGAAGTCCGGCCGCTTCGAGAATGGTCGGCGCAATGTCGATGACGTGGGAAAACTGGCGGCGTATTCCGCCCTTCTCCTTGATGCCGTTCGGCCAGTGGACGGTCATGCCGTTGCGGGTCCCGCCAAAATCCGAGGCCACCTGCTTCGTCCACATAAAGGGTGAATCAAAGGCAACGGCCCACCCGGCTGCCATGTGCGGGAAGGTCTGCGGACCGCCCCACTCGTCGATGAGGGGGAGCAGGTCTTCAACCTTCTCCGTGACGTTGTTGAAGTAGGTCATTTCGTTGTACATGCCCACAAAACCGCCCTCGGCGCTCGTGCCGTTATCACCGGCAATGTAGAAGATCAGTGTGTTGTCCATCTCGTCGATCTCTTCGATGGCAGCAATGAGGCGACCCACTTCGTGGTCGGTCTGCTCCAGGAATCCGGCAAACACCTCTGCCTGACGGGTGAACAGGCGCTTCTCGTCGTCGGTGAGGTCATCCCAGTCTTTGATGTCCTTGGGTTTGGGGGGTAATTTGGTGTTGGAAGGAATTATCCCCATCTTTTTCTGCCGGGCCATGGTTTTTTCGCGAATTTTGTCCCAACCCTCGTCGAACTTGCCCTTGTACTTTTTGATCCACTCCTTGGGAACATGGTGCGGTGCGTGAACCGCGCCGGTGGCAAAGTAGATGAGGAAGGGCTTGTCCGGGGTCATGGACTGCTGGGCCTTTACCCACTGGATGGCCTGGTTGGTCATATCAACCGTGAAGTGGTAGTTCTCCGTCTTCGGCGGCGTCACCTTGATGACCCCATCGTAGATCAGCGGATACCACTGATCCGTCTCCCCCCCGATAAAACCATAAAACTTGTCAAACCCCTGATGGGTGGGCCAGCGGTCAAAGGGGCCGGAGACGCTTGTCTCCCAGGCAGCGGTTTCATGCCACTTACCAAAGGCCCCCGTACTGTAGCCGTTAAGGCGAAGCATCTCGGCCAGCGGCGCAACACTGTTGGGCACCTGGCCGGTGTTCCCGGGAAACCCCGTTGAGGATTCCATGATGGAGCCGGTGTTGGCGGTGTGATGGTTGCGCCCGGTTTTAAGGGCATTCCTCGTGGGCGAGCAGAGGGCCGTGGTGTGGAAGTTGTTGTAGGTGATGCCCTCTGCGGCGAGCATGTCCAGGGTCGGTGTCTGAATGGGGCCGCCGAAGGTGCTGGGACCACCGAAACCTATGTCGTCAATGAGCACGATGACGATGTTGGGGGCTTTTTCGGGGGCCTTGACCTCAAATAAGGGGGGTGTTTCCACGTTACGCACATCGAGTTCGCTGTAGGTTGACCTTTTCGGCTCCTGGATCGGCAGGACCGTGCGGTCAAGGGCCTCCCGCGCTGAAGCCTGGGTGGTCAAACCGGCAAACAGTGTCAAGGTCATACAGAATATGGTGATAACCGAATATCTCATGAACTGTCCTCCTGTGTTTGTAGCGTGTCAACGACGTGGCGGGAATGCCGGTTCCCACACACACAGATCCGAAGCAAGGATTCCCTCACCCGAATCCTCCATTGCGCTTGCAATCAGCCAAGAAGAGCCATGCCTGACGGTTGGCATGGCGCGCCCGGACACCTCTGCGGGGTCGCGATTGCGAAAAATTAAGCGCCTCGAAACAGGAAAAAACCTGCAAGGCGATGCTGAGTGATAGAGAGACTTGGTATTGCTGGGTATTGAATGTGCGAGGGACGTGGCCCGGTTTTTCGAAGAGAGCTTATGGGGGAGGGGCCGAAGGGGACAGAGTTGAGGGTCTCACCAATGATGAAACACCGAATATAATGACAGATTTTAACGAAAAATCAAACAGATCCTGGTTCAGCCAGAACGCCGGCCACCATAAATAAAAGCGGAGGGACGTTTCTCCTTTGGTTCTGCAAAGGATGATTCCGCCCCTCCCCTTTTTTGGTTCCCCTTTCATGCACAGTGCATAAAGGGCGTGCCGACATGGCCTTTCCACCACCTGCCTTTATGATGTTCAGCACCCCTTTCAGGCCTTTGGCTCCTGCTGGGTGGCGCAGTGGATGCTTCCGCCCCCGCTGGCGATGCCGTCAATGGAGATCTGTTCAATGCGGTGATGGGGAAACGCCTTTGCTATTTTTTCCCTGGCCACGCGGTCGGCTTTTTTGTCCCCGAACTTCTGCATGACAATGGCACCATTGCACGCGTAGTACCCCACGTAACCGGCCGCAAAACTTTTTGTTCCGTACGTTGAATTGATATCCCACGGTGTATCAAGAATAATCATCTCAAATGGGTTGCCGTCGGCATCGGTGGAGGCTTTGAGGATGTCGATGTTTTCCCGTGTGACCCGATAGTCATAGGAGGCTTTGTCTGAATCGCGGCTCACCACCAGCACACCGGGCCTTGCAAAACGGGCATAAAAATCGGTGTGACCGTCCGTGATATCTCTGCCTTTAATGCCTTTGAGCCAGATGATTTTTCTCAGCCCGAGCAGCTTTTTTAACTCATCTTCAACTTCTTTTTTGCTTTTGCCCGGGTTCCGGTTGTCGTTGAGAATACAGCTCTCTGTCATGATGGCGGTACCTTGGCCGTCCACTTCGAAGCAGCCGCCCTCCATCACCACATTGGACCGGACAATGCTCACCCCCGCCTTTTTGGCCACAAAGTCAGCGACCTTTGCGTCACGTTCATAGTCCTGATCTTCTCCCCAGCCGTTAAAGTTGAAATTAACGGCCGATTTTTGCCCCTTCCCGTTCACCACAAAGATGGGCCCTGTATCGCGTATCCACAGATCATTCATATCGAATTCGATCAGCTCGATGGGGTAGTTGTGATCATTGGGGCCGCCAATAAGCTCTTTTGCTCTGCCCATGTCCTGCTTCCTCACAAGCATGGAGACCGGTTCATATGTGGCGATGGTCTTGGCGATGGTTGCCAGGTTGCGCTGAACCTCGGGGATCTGCTTTCTTGACCAGATGTCCCGGCTGGCGATAAAGGCCAACCAGGTCCGCGTGTGGGGTTCCCCCTCTTCGGGCATATACCAGCCCTTGAAATCCATGGCGTTGGAGGTCTTGATTTGAAATGTGGGGAGGAACAGGCTTCCTCCGGCGATCATCGTCCATTTGATAAAGTTACGTCGTGATAACATGATATTTTTCCTTTATGTGTTTCCGTGACCATGTCAGGTCGGCTTTGCTTCAGGCGGCCTTGAATGAAAGCGTTTCGGATTTATGCCCCTTTGCAATCCGTCATGATGTTTCAACGGGATAACAGACCCTGGTTACATACTCGTGCTCCGAAACGGCCGATTCCGTTGATCGAAGAAAGACCTCATAAGGGCTGCCGGATTGTTTGTAATCCGACTGCTCGATCCATGTTTCGATGGCATGCCAGGCAAACCCGATGTCGTCATACCGTCCTGTGTGAAGGGTCATGACCACGGTGTGGGAGGGGATGACAGCCAACTGGTGCTCCGGCCACGGGTTGCTGCCCGATGGTTGCGTTTTCCCGTTTGTTCTGACCGGGACGAACACCTCCACGTCCACGGCATTCCGGTCATGGTCTTCGCCATGGTACACAGCACCTGACAGGTTGTAAGGGAACAGCCCCCTGTTTTCGGCGTCCTCGTGCAGGTTTTCAACGGTTTCGTCCATCTCGTCTTCGGCCATGACGGCCCGCTTGCGAAGGACACACCGCCCCGGCTCCACCCCGGTATACATGCCGTATGCCTCAGCCTGGACCATCCTGCCCAGCACATCATCCCCCTGGCTGAGAAGCTGCTCCATCTCATCGATGATCGAGCTCCCTTCCCTGAGGAGCTGATCCGACGTCCGGATCTGCATACGCAGCATGCTTCGGAAATGCTCCGGGTCATGGTTTTCAAGGAGCCCCTTGATCTGCTCTAAGGAAAATCCGAAGCGCTTCAGCCGAATGATCTCCATGGCATATTGAAACTGAGTCTCTGCGTAATACCGGTACCCTGTCTCCTCATCCACATGCTGCGGCTGCAACAAGCCGATGCTGTCGTAATGCCTGAGCATTCGGGGGGATAATTTGGTCTGTTTTGAAAAATGGCTTATTTTGTACATACAGGTCAGCTCCCTTGAAGCATTTGCATATCATTTTAAGCCCCCATTCCATGGGCCCACCCAGGCAAACCTGATAAATCAACCCATGATAACAGGCCCCTCTGCCTTTCATAGCACCCTAAAGGTTCACATCATGTCAAGGTCAAGGACAAAAGCAATGGGGCACTCCGGCGGCTTTACCAGGGCGCCAAACGCCTGAAAAACTTATCAAACGTGTTTTATAAATAATGTAAATCTTCACGAGAGCATTCGACGAGCCGACGTCTTCAGGCTTCCAACGGCCATGCAACCGGAACGTTTTTGGAGCGCTTTTTTCAAAAAGCCACCTGCCGGAGGCAATGGTTGACTTGCGTACCGGCCAGGTTATATGAATGGTTCCGATTTTTCTTTTTTTGTTATGAAAAAAGATGCCTGACCCATGCGAGGGAACCTCGCGTTGCACCCGGAAAGAAGGAGAGACAAGATGAAGTGGACTGGAAAAGCCTGTATCGCCGTCCTGGCAACCCTGTTGACCGTTGCGACGGCTGCCGCGGCCAGCGATGCCCTCCCCGACCTCAAAGGCAGAAAGGTCGCAGCCGTCACCGGCAACGACTACACGCCCCTGAACTTTGTGGACCCGGCAACCGGTAAAGCCGTGGGATGGGAATACGACGCGGTCAATGAGATCGGACGCCGCCTCAACTGCGAGATCCAGTGGGATGTCTGCACCTGGGATACCATGATCTCCGCCATCCGCGAGGGCCAGTTCGATGTGGGCATGGACGGCATCACCATCAACGAAAAGCGCAAAAAGCAGGTGGACTTCTCCGTGCCTTACATGGTCACCCAGCAGTTCATGCTGGTGCGCGCCGATGAGGACCGCTTTGCAGACGAGAAGGCGTTTGCCGCAGACAAGAAACTCCTCATCGGCTCCCAGGCCGGGACAACCAACTTCTACGTGGGTGTTTACAGCGTTCTGGACGGCAACGAGGCCAACCCCCGCATCAAGCTGTTTGAAAACTTCGGCGCCGCGGTTCAGGCCATGGTGGCCGGAGACGTGGACATGGTCCTCATGGATGCGGCCTCCAGCCGAGGCTACATGGGCGCCATGCCCGGCAAGCTGAAGATCGTGGGCGGCCCCCTGGGCACCGAAGAGTTCGGGTTCATCTTCACCCCGGGCTCCGATCTCGTCGAGCCCTTCAACCAGGCCATTGAGTCCATGAAAAAAGACGGCTTCCTGGACAAGCTCAACACCAAGTGGTTCTACGAGTACAACAAGTAGCTCGCCTTGATGCAGCGGCCCTTCACCCCGTGGGATGAAGGGCCGCCTGGCGTATAGACCACTCTTCCCTGTTTTTCGGAGCCCCCATGAAAGCTGCACATCGGCGTTTCCCCCTGTTCTCGTCCATCCCCTCGTGGCTGCTGGCCGCCCTGTTTTTCGGCTGCATCGCCACCTGGCACATGGTGCGGAGCGAATCCTACGGCGTCATCTTCTCCGCCCTCACCCGGGGTCTTTACACCACCCTCTATGTCTCCCTCATTGCCTATGCGGCAGCCACGGCCCTGGGCCTCCTCTTCGGGCTCATGCGCATCTCCTCCAACCGGGTGATCCGTGAAGTGGCAACCTTTTACATAGAGATCGTCCGCGGCATCCCCATGCTGATCATTCTCTACTACATCGCCTTTGTGGGGGCCCCGTCCCTGGTCAAAGGCCTCAACTGGGTCGCCTCGCCCCTTATTGAGGCGGGCCTCTTTGAAAAAATCAGCGTCCGGGACATCAGCTTTGTTGTGCGAGCAATCCTCGCCCTCACCCTGGGCTACAGCGCCTTTATCGCGGAAATCTTCCGGGCGGGCATCGAGGCCATCCCCTCCGGTCAGATGGAAGCGGCCATTGCCTCGGGCATGAGCCGCCGCCAGGCCATGCAGCACGTCATCCTCCCCCAGGCCATCCGAACGGTGCTCCCTCCCCTGGCCAACGACTTTGTGGCCATGATCAAGGACTCCGCCCTTGTCTCCGCCTTAGGGGTCCAGGACATCACCCAGCTGGGGAAGGTCTACTCTGCCTCCACGTTTCAATTCTTTGAAACCTACAACGTGGTGGCCCTCCTCTACCTCGCCCTCACCCTCTCGCTGACCTTGGGCGTCCGCGTCCTTGAAAAAAGGCTCGACGCCTCACGGTAACAAAAAAAGGGTTGCGCCATTTAAAAAAACGGCACAACCCTTGTTCGTTCATGCACGGCCCCCCACCGGGGTTATTTTGAATCGAGGATTTTATTCCACGCGGCAATGTGCTCTTTTTGCTGATCAAGAAGGGCGCGTGTGTCGCCTGAAATGGAAACCTTGATAATGCGGTCCCCGCGCTTGATCTTGTTCACCACCTCCTGGTCTTTGTCGCTCACCACATGGCCGAACACGGAATGCCTTTTGTCCAGCCAGGGGGTTGCCACGTGGGTGATGAAAAACTGGCTGCCGTTGGTGTTGGGGCCCGCATTTGCCATGGAGAGGGTGCCGGGGCCGCTATGGCGGAGATCGGAATGGAATTCGTCCTGGAACCGGTAGCCGGGGTTTCCCCGTCCTGTGCCCTGGGGGCATCCGCCCTGGATCATGAAGTTGTCGATGACGCGATGGAAGATCAGGCCGTCGTAGAAGCCCCGGTTGGCAAGGTTCACGAAGTTGGCCACGGTGACGGGGGCTTTGTCTGCGTAAAGGGTCAGGTTGATCACGCCCTTGCTGGTCTCCATGGCGGCCCTGATTTCGCCGGTCGGGTTGGTTCCCGTTGCTGTTTCAGCGCCAAAGACCAGTGAGCTTGAAGCAAAAAGAACAATCAGACTGAGCAAAAGGGATGTCGTGGTTTTCATGGAATCTCCTGGATTTAAAAAGAATGAATCGGTCTTCTGCTGCGTTATCAGAGCGTTGAGATAAACCACTACATCGGCAGCTCTGATGCCTTGGGTATGGATGAACTATCCGGGCTAACCATATTTTCTTAAGGCCTGTTTATCAAACCTTTTTGTTTTCATTGCCCGCCTCCTGTTTCCAGATCTTTTTTCATTCCCCCTCTTTTGGCCGGGCAAAAGCCGGTGTATGCTGTCCATGGCACGACTAAAACAGCAACGACAGACAGCCGTTCAACCCAGGAATTATAAAAGCGAAGGACAATAGAGATGTTCAGAGAGTTAAAACGCGCAAAAAAAGGCCTGAGCCATGATGACGCACTTGAAATCCTCAGGGCCGGGGAACACGGCGTCCTCTCCACGGTAAGCGAGGACGGTACCCCCTACGGAGTTCCCCTCAACTATGTGCTCCACGACGGCCGGATCATTTTTCATTGCGCCCCGTCAGGACACAAACTGGACAATATCGCCCACTGTCCACAGGTCTCCTTCTGCGTGGTGACACAGGCCGAGGTCGTGCCGGAAAAATTTACCACCCGGTTCCAGAGCGTCGTGGCCTTCGGCACAGCCCGCATCCTTGAGGGCGACGAAAAAAAAGAGGGACTCCTGGCCCTTGTCCGCAGGCTCTGCCCCGACCACATCCCCGCCGGAGAGACCTACATCAGCAACGCCTGGGATAAAACAACGGTGGTGGCCGTGGACATCGCCCATCTCACCGGCAAAGCCGCCCCGGCCCCCGGTGGTCGGGAATAAGCAGGCCTTGGCGCTGCACAGTTGCTAAGCGCGTGCAAATTCCGTATACTTTGAGTCGATTACATTCACAGCCGCCGCCTGCTCCCACCCTTCTACCGCACGGGAGAAGGGCGGCGCCCCCACCTTTTCCGCCCATCCCATCCTGAGACGCATCCAAGCAGGGCAGATATCCCGGCAGGAATCGCCCTGCCCAGCCTCTTCCATGCCATGTCAGCCTGCCCCAGGCATGCACAGGTTCTGTTGTTCCCCAAGTTATTGTTGCGGATTCCCTAACCTTCAACAAAGGAAAGCGCCATGATGTCACTCAAAAAACGTTGTGTATGGGTCCTCCTGGTCCTGGTTGGTTTTCTGCTGTCAAGCACCTGCTCGACCCTCGCAGCCGAAAGCAAGCTGCTTCCCCTGGAAACCTTCGACCTCACCGCCGAGCAGATGGATCTCATAGGGGATACCATTGAAGAGTACATTGGCAAAGAAAACGAGATCATGACGGAAATCGAGTCCAAATTCTCCGAGCTCACCACCATACTTCGCCAGGAGGATCAGGTCACAACGAGCCGTGAGGAGAGAAAAACAGCCAGGAATGTCAACAGGCTGGTCACGGACATCAGCAAACTCTACGGAAAAATGATCCGGACCAAGGTGGAGTACATCCTCAAAATCAAAAACGTCCTGACCCAGGAACAGCGCTTCCGCCTCGTCCACAGCCTGGAATTCGAGGATGAATATGCGGAAAGGGCCCTTCCAACCTATGTTCACTTAGACGACCTCATCGACCTCTTGGGGCTCAGCGACAAACAGGTTAAAGAGATCATCAGCAACAGAACCCAGATGATGATCAATGAACTGAAAATCAAGCGAGATATCAAGTTCAAGGTCATCGACCTTGAAAACGAGCTGATCAATGAAGAGGTCAACAGCGACAAGGTGGACAAGCTCCTCCTGGCCATCACCGACCTGGGAACCAAGCTCATCGACAACAAGGTAAAATACAAGCTCAAGTCCAAGGATGTCCTCACCACGCCCCAGAAAAGAAAACTCCTGCACATGATCCTGCTGACACGCCCGTCATCTCGTTGAGGCTGACCAGGCCCCGAAAGCCATGACCTAACCCGGATATTTCATGAGAAAACGACCCACCGGCAATAATAGAAAATTATTGCCGGTGGGTTATTATGAAGAAATTAGACCTTTCAAAAATACAAAATGTAACTCACGCTTTTCTCACCCTTCGGGCGAACCGAGTGCCCCCGTCTTCTGCGTTATCAGAGCCTTTATAAAACCACGGCATCTGCAGCTCTGATGTGTAGAATATGGGCGCACTCGACGCGTGAAATATCCGGTCTAAAAAAAAGGCGTTGACGCATGAGACTGCGTCAACGCCCTTTTTTGCACTCTGCTGAAAACCAGGCAGGCAGAGATCGTACTGCCTGCCCTTCGTACTCATGGGGATTAAGACTAATTGACCACCTTCTTGCGCCTCAAGCCTGCAAACCCAAGCAACCCTGCCCCAAGCAGAAAAAACGTTGCGGGCTCGGGAACGGGCGCTGCAGCATCCACAGGAGAGAATTCTGCATAGGCGCCGCCATCTGTGAAACCGGAAGCCAAAGCGGTGACGAAGAAGGTGAAAGTGTGGGTACCAGCGGAAAGAAACAGGTCGTTGTACAGGCCATGAAAATGCCCGCTTCCGTCCACATAGGTCTCGTTCCAGGCCACCTCGGCACCGTCAACATAAAAAGCAAACTCATCGCCGGGTACAAACGCATCCCAGGCCGTAGCCAATTCCATGTTGGAGTCTTCGAGTACCGTGATCTCCCACTCATTCTGTGTTGAATCACCTCCAATGGCGTCGATTTGGCCCAAACCGTCATACCATGAAAAATTCCCGGACCACCCTTCTGTGGGGTCAATAGTTGTGGCTCCCGAAGGAACGGCCGCAGCCAACACTAAAAAGCATAACATACACAAAATCTTTTTCATTATTCTGCTATCCTTTGCTTTACTCTCAAGAGCAACCCGGCCATCTCCCCATGAGACCCGTGGGCTTTCCGTCCCCGACTCACATCGGGTTTGGCTTTTTCTTGTGTTGACCGCCAGATGAGCAAAAAACATACCACCAACATATAGTTAGATAGACGAAACGCTTACGCTACATATGGGGTACCATGGGCAAATTTATGGAATTCAGGTTACAGCATGGCAAAAACCATGTAATGAATTACACCATGTATGAGGTTTCTGTGACCACCCAATAGACATGTGACGATCACGATCGGTCGTTTTTGGAAGGTTAAAAAGGCGGGAGGTCGTGAGTACCGTCCCATATCAGCGCAGAACCTTTTCATACTGGAGACTCGGTAAAAAGACTACTTATGCGACAATGACGCCTTTACCCGTGTATATGGCCGACGAGAAATCAAGCAATATGCAGAGTGCCTTATCAGTGGGTTGAGGTTGCCCCCTGCGACTCGTGCCTCGCCCGGTTGTACTGGTCATATGTAGGGATCTCTTGCCCGGGCGAAGGGGCATGACATCGATCTGTTTCCTGTATTTGCCTGGAGCTTTCGTACATACCGCGCATCACATTGTCACCGGTATTCTCGCTTGTCGCACAGGCACACACAAACCCCATAAGGCTCACCACAACAAAACATCGCAATGCAAGTTTCAAGGTCCTCTCCTCACAGTCCAAATTGTCAGAAAATAACGACAACACCAAATATCAATGACTAAGGGGAACACGCCGTTGAGACGTGCGTCGGATTTTTGAAATCCTGGTTCGTCGAGGGTCAGGTCGTGTCCCCTGCGTCCTCCTCCGTGGTCTGGATGTACGTTCCGTTGACCAAGTCGCTTGTGTGACTCTTCAGTTCCATGCCCTTATACAGGGTCAAGGCAATGATGGCGGCACCGAACAGGGCGAAGAAAGTCCCTGGGGCTGCTTTCTTTACAACCAGTTTGGTATCCCCAAATTCCGTTTCAAGCTCGCCCGCGTTTCCCCAAATATTGGCCATAAACAGGCGAAACCCCAGAAGGGCGAAGAGGCTTCCCACCGAAAGAGAAGCCAGTTTGTAGAGAGTAACAGAAAGAATAATAAGTGAATTTGAACTCATACCTGCTCCATGGATTTCACATAGACCCGCGACCTGTGAATGCAAAAGACGGCACCACCTTTTCTCGAACGATCAAAAGCAACATCGAAAAATCGACTCGAAAGCTGGCAATTACAATTTACGCTTTTGAACCACCTGATTTTCATCAGTAATCTGATGTAATAAAGGTCTTCTTGATTTGCCCCGGTCGTTTTTTCTCGAAATATCCAGTTCAAACGGATGTGTCAGCTATACGAGAGATACCACCCGATGATCAAGGAAGAAATAGCAATATTTACTGATCAGCAACACACAAGTCATCCCCACGATTGAAGAGCAGGTGCAGGACCGGGGATGACCCCGGACGTTTCTCACACCTGCTTTCAAGGACCTCTCCTTGCCGTCCCCTTGCCTTGAAACCGAAGAGCCCCAGGCATCTGCAACAACTGCTTTCCCGTTACCGTTTTTCCGAAAGCACACCCTAACCCACCGCATTTTTGGCCCTCCTTTCGCCTGCCTTGCACAACAGGATTCGTCCCTGCCCGGGAACAGTTGAAAATTCATTGCTTCCGGCAAGCAGGCAAGATATGAACTATTCGCCCTGCATAGAGAGTTCTCCATTCCTACAGGCATTGATAACTGATTTTATCGCGTGGGCGTATCAAGAGAATAAAAGCGGAAAGCACCAGCCACCGCTGATTTCGCACTTTAATTTTAAAAGATTTATGTATGAGTATTTCTTAAGAAATAACTCAATTGGTGTTTTGAGATCCCATAGAAAAACACTGATCATAGCTCTCAACATCACCACAGAATGGGTAGCCGGGTTCGCAGACGAGTGGTCTGTACCCCGGGCCTTTCTTTGACTGTCAGAAGGGGAAAAAGTGAAGCGTCAGTTCCTGAGTTTTTTTGTGTCGTGTCTTTTGGTCATGGCGGCTGCGGACTCCGCATCCGCCGCCGGTTTTGCACTGTATGAATGGAGCGCACGGGGCAACGCCCTGGGCGGTACCCTGGTTGGACGTGCCGACGATCCGTCTGCGGTGGCCTTCAACCCTGCGGGCCTGACCCAGCTTGAGGGCACCCAGGTCTCCATGGGAGCCACCTTCGCCCACCCCATCTGCGAGGTGGAAACAGAAGATTCGGGTGTCGTCACCACCTCCAAAAGCGACAACAGCGTCTTCGCCATCCCCCAGTTTTACCTGACCCACCGCATCAACGACAGATGGGCCGCAGGCATTGGCGAATTCTCCCGGTTCGGCTTGGGTTTCGAATATCACGACGACTGGCCCGGAGCCTTTAACGTCTTTGAGGCCACCATCAAGAGCGCCTCCCTGAACCCGAACATCGCATACAAAGTGACGGACCGACTCTCCGTGGCCGTGGGTGTGGAGTATGTCTACGTTGATCTGGACATCAAAAAAAGGGTTGATATGCGCGATGGTAATAGCCCTGCAGACTCTCCCATCTCCGCCCTCACCGCCGACGGAGACGGCACCGCCCTCACCGCCGGGATCCACTACAAACTGGACAACTGGCGCTTCGGGTTCGGCTACCACAGCCAGGCCAAGATCGATGCCAGCGGGGATACAACCATTTCCGGCATGACTGGCCTTGCGGCCGCACGAAACGGTGCGCATAACACAACCGGTTCCGTGACCCTTCCGGACATGCTCAACTTCGGCATCGCCTGGTACCCCGCCAAAAACCTGAGCGTGGAGGTGGGCGCCATTCAAACCCGCTGGTCCACCTACACCGACCTGGACCTGGACATCGATGCTCTGGGTCACGTCCCCCAGCCCAAAAACTACGACGACGTCTGGCGCTACAATATCGGTGTGGAGTACGGCATCACCGACAACTGGGACCTTCGGGCCAGCTACTGCTTTGACGAAGCCCCTGAAGACGCCCAGTACGTCGATTACATGATCCCTGCCGATGACCGCCACCTCATCGGGGTGGGCACGGGCTGCATCTTCGGCAACTGGACCCTGGACCTGGCCTATACCTACATCAAAGCAGAAAAGGTCACGTACAAGGAAGCAAACAACGTCGACGGCATCCTTGACGGCTCCTCCAAAAACGGGGTGACCCACCTGGGTGCCGTCACCTTGGGGTATAAATTTTAATATAACGCAATAAGACAATAAAACGGCTCAAGGTATCCTTGAGCCGTTTTGTTGTTCTCCATCGAGTACATAAAAAAGCAGTTCTTCTACTTCTTTTCCCCTTGCAAAACCTTGCCCGCCCCCTCGTTTTGACTCATCCGAATGGCCATGTTATACATACATTTTTATCAAAATACCGGGTTCAAGGACATATCAATGACCAAGACAAAATCAGTCAGCTGTTTATTATTCATTTCAATAATATTCCTATTATCGGGCTGCATGAAAGTAAACCTTGCATCCCTTCCCCCCATTCCGCCCGAGTCCAGCCTGCCCACAAGGAGTGATTTTTCCCTTTACGTTGATTCTGTTAAAGTCAACAGTGCCGATCCTGTAGACCAGGACAAAATCGAGACCAATTTTAAACACTACCTGAACCAAGCCCGCTATTTTTCCGATGTCCTTGACTACACTGAGGTGGACCCATCCCGTGGGGAAAAGTCACTCATCATCAGGACGGTCATCACCCCCAAAGAGTCCCACCACTTCAACTGGTGGTTATCCTGGCCCGCAATCTACCCGATGCCATTATACTGGCCTTTTCAACCGAAAAAGGGGGAGGCCTATGTCTCCATATCCAGCCATGTGTATGATCACACAGGTAAACACGTAGCTCAGTTTGACGCAGATGACAGTCAACCGTTTTCAGTTACTTTTTATGGCTTTTTCCGCAACGGAAAGGCCGTTTCAGCTCTGAGGAGTTGCTATAAATCCGCCTTCGAAAAGATCACGAACCAGCTCACAACGGACAAGCGGATCATTGCCTTGACCCAAGCTCCCCAACAGTCCCTTGCCCCCCTTAAGCCTGAGGACAATGAACCGACCGTCGTCCCGGCCATCAACTTCGGGACCTACCACGCACTTGTCATTGGCATCGACAACTACCCGAACCTCACCCATCTGAAAACCGCAATCAATGACGCCCGGGTTGTCTCCGACATTCTCCGTCAAAAATATGGGTTTGATGTCACATTCCTTAAAAATCCGGGTCGGTCCGACATTATCACCGCCCTCGGGAACCTGAGAAATAAACTCACCAGGCAGGACAACCTCCTCATTTATTATGCCGGACACGGCTGGCTGGACAACAAAGCAGACGAGGGGTACTGGCTCCCCGCGGACGCAACCCTTAACGACGAGTCCAACTGGATCTCAAACTCAACCATCACCGCCTCCATACGTGCCAATGAAGCGAAGCATGTGCTTGTCGTCGCCGACAGCTGTTACTCGGGAAAACTTACCCGCGCAATCCATATCAACCGCAAAATACCGGACTATCTAAACCGGCTGTGCAAACAGAAAGCCCGTATTGCCATGGCATCGGGAGGCCTTGAGCCCGTAGAAGACAACGGCAGCAACGGCCACTCTGTCTTTGCGGCTGCCTTCATCAACGCGTTGAAGGCCAACAACACCGTCATCGAAGGCACGGAAGTATTCTCTCAACTCAGACGGACGGTGATTCTAAACGCGGACCAAACCCCGGAATACGGTGACATCCGAAAGGCAGGCCACGACGGCGGTGATTTCCTCTTTGTATCACAGAAATAGCCCGTATATTTCACAAGTCGAATCCGGCCAAAAGGAAGAAGCAGCCCCTTGCGGGGCTGCCAGTGTCAGGGGACAGCATCGTCACTGTCGGGGAACAATCGGGAAGGAAGGAGGTAAGGGAAGGGTATAGAATAAGGCTACGCTGCGTTGCGCTTCTCTTTACAGCATGAGCCGCCACAACATGAGCTGCCTCCGCCGCAGGAGCCATCGCCGCAACAGGAGTGAGACTCCTCTTCCGGGATGATTGAGCTGGGATCGGGGGATTCCGAAAGGACCGGCTCCTCGGCGTGGATGATACCGGTGCCGCTGCACAAGGGGCACAGCCCACCGGAGTGAAGGATACGGGTTACGCCGCCGCCCAGGGGCACCAGCTTAAAGGGAACCCGGGATTCGGCAAGGAAGCCCACCAGCCACTTGACGAAGAGGTCGTTTTTCAAATCCACGGAGTCGAATTTTCCCTGGGCCAATTTTGTCATCATCTTAATCTGAAACGAACGCATGACCTTGGATTCTCTCTTCGTCATCGTACAGCTCCTCCGGCATATCGCCTTATCCATAAGTGGTAAAAATCACCCGGGGCCCCAAGGCCCCGGGCCGTGAACGTTATGCTGCGGCCACCTGCTCGGCCCAGGCGTCGATTTCTGCCTCGTAATCGTCGGGCTCCCCGTCGATTTTGAGGCCCTCGGCAACCAGCTTTCCACCGATCTGCCGGACTTTCTCTTCAATGGCGTCCACCGCACCGCAAAAATAGGTGTAGGCGCTGTCTCCACAACCGAAGACCCCCACCTTCTTGCCGCTCAAGGCCGCCTTGTCCATGGCTTCGTAATAATCGATGAAGTCGTCCTGAAGCTCAATCTCATCCTCGCCCCAGGTGGAACATCCGTAGAGGACCAGATCATAGTCGGCCTCGTTGCCCAAGGTGACGTCGCTCACATTTTCAACGGTTACCTCAAGCCCTTTGGCGCTGAGGATTCCGCCGATGCGTTCTGCCGTGTTTTCAGTGTTTCCTGTGGTGGACCCAAAAATAATCAGTGCGCGTGCCATATGCCCTCCGCATGGTTGTTTAATAGCTGTCATCGATACAGGGCATGTCCTTTCCCCCCGTGGGGCGAGAACATCACTCTCGAACCTGGGCTATACATAATCCCAAATATTTTTTGGGTCAACTAAAATTTTAGGCGCGCCTAATTTTTTTATCGTTCCGAAACACACCTCAATCCCCACCGGACCTTACCGGGCCCTCTTTCCACCGCCCCCCTGCCCTTCCCTTTCCCCCTTGTGTACCGCGCCCTGGGATCAAGCATACGGTAGCGATGAGCCCTTTCTGACCACACGGCCTCCGCACCCATTGCGGGAACAACCATCCATAATACTTCATTTATTTCGAGGTGTTATTGACAGATTTCTCAAGATCAACTATCCGTATCTTAAAACCGTCGTCATCGGGATGAACAGTGGTTAAACCTTTTATCTCCTGCGGAGAAAGACATGATCACCCTCACCTGCTCAGACAAGCCCTGGCTGGCTCACTATGACAAAGGCGTCCCCCCCGTCATCGATTATCGCCGCCTCACACTGCCTCAGATGTTCCAGACCACGGTGGGACGATACCCCCAGCACACGGCCCTCATCTATCAGGGACACCATATCTCCTACGCCGAACTCCAGGTCCTGGTACGGACCTTCTCCATCACCCTCACCACCCTGGGCATCCGAAAAGGCGACGTGGTGGGGATCTGGCTTCCCAACACCGTGGCCACGGTGGTCTCCTACTATGCGGCCCTTACCATCGGTGCCATCGTGGTGATGGCCAACCCCCTGGCCAGCGACCGAGAGCTCAACCACCAGATGAATGATGCAGCTGCCAAGCTTCTCATCACCCTGGACGTTCTTGCCCAACGAGCCATTGCCCTTCGCGACAAGACCCAGGTCGACGTCGTGATTTACGCATCCCTGGGCGACTTTCTTCCCACACACCTCAAATGGGTGTTTTCTTTCAAGTCCGGAAAACAGGGGCTTTCCGCTAAAGTGCCCTCAACAGAACGCGTCTACAGCTGGAAAGAGGCCATGGCCTTGCGGGGAACCCCCATCCCGGAGCCAGCCATCCACCCCGACGAGGTGGCGGTCTACCAATACACCGGGGGCACCACCGGACGCCCCAAGGCGGCCATGCTGACCCACACCAACCTCACCTGCATGACCCAGATGTATGAGGCATGGTTCCAGCTTGACAAGGCCGATGAACGGGTGTTGGCCGCGCCCCCCTTCTTCCATGTGCTGGGCATGTCCACGGCCATGAACCTCCCCGTCCACATGGGGTGGTCCGTGGTGCTGGAGCCCAGGCCCAAACCGGGCAAACTCCTTGATGCCATCCGCAAATTCAAGCCCACCCTGGCCCCCATGGTTCCCACCATGCTCTCAGGCCTCCTGGAAGAAAAGGCCCTTGCCGGAACGGACATGACCTCCTTCAAGCTCATCACCTCCGGCGCATCCTCCCTTTCCGAAGAGATTTTCCACCGATTCAAGGAGCGCACCGGCATCACCATCAATGAAGGCTACGGCATGACCGAAACCTCCCCCCAGACCCACCTCAACCCCCTGCAAGGCAAAAACAAACCCGGAAGCATCGGCATCCCTTTCCCCGGAACCGAGGTGCGCATCATGGATCTGGAGACCGGTACCCGGGAACTCGCAATCGGCGAGGCAGGAGAAATGTGGTTCAAGGGCCCCCAGGTCACCTGTGGCTACCTGGGCCAGTACGGGGAAAACGAAACGGCATTCCAAAACGGCTGGCTCATGTCCGGGGATATCGCCTGGATGGATGAAGACGGGTATTTTTACATCGTGGACCGTAAAAATGACGTGATTATCTCAAGCGGCTACAGCATCTACCCGCGAGAGGTGGAGGAGGTGCTCCAGGCCCATGGAGACGTCCTCAAGGCCGCCGTCATCGGTGTTGCCGACACCCGGCGCGGAGAAAACGTCAAGGCCTTTGTCACCCCAAAGCCGGGCAGGACCCCGTCGGTGGAGTCTCTCATGGCCCACTGCCGCAACGAGCTGGCCAAGTACAAATGGCCCGATGAGATCCACATCATCGACGCCATGCCCGAAACCTCCGTGGGCAAGGTCCTCAAAACCGACCTGAAGCGCATGTCGGCCTGAACCGGCAATAAAAGCCTCCGGCGGCCCTGCCGGGGGCTAAACTTTTAAAAAGTTTAACAAACAGGTTTAACAAAAACGGTTTGAATGAGTGCAATTTTAACGGACACGGCTTGTCCCGAGTGGACGAAGGGCAACATGCTTTGAGCGTATTCGCTGAACCGGCTAAGGGCCTAAAAAGCTTTCCCCTCAAGTCGCCCTATCTTGAAAGCCAAGCTTGCGCCCAGGGCCAGGGCATCGGGGAGGGGAAGATCAAGGGAAGGGTCGGTAAAAAGAGTGCGGGGGTCTCCCACGGCACAACCGCCGCCTGGCCCGAGAAAAAGCATGGAATCAAAGGACGCGGCAAGGTTCATGTCGTGGGTCACGGCCACCACCGAGCTGCCCCGGGCCCTTAAGGCATCCGTCACCCGCATCATCACCCGCCGCCCTGCCGCATCCTGGCCGGAAAGGGGCTCGTCCAGGAGCACCAGGAACTGTCGTAGTCCAAACCGACGCCAGGCAAACCCTCTTGCGACGGGCCCGAGAAAGATCATGGGGGTTTCGATCAAGGTCTTCCCGGATGCCGCACAGCGCAGCCGCACGGTCCATGCGTTCATCGATAACATGGGACGGCACGCCCGCCTGCAACGGTGCAAACCGCAGCTCCTCCCGTACACAGGTCGCAAATATCTGATCATCCGGATTCTGGAAAAGAATGGCCACATGGCGCGCCCGACGGGAAGGACGCAGGGTATCGATGGGAGAGCCTCCAATGAAAACGCCCCCCCGGCGGGGAGAGAGCAAGCCCGCAATAAGGCGCAACAGGGTGCTCTTGCCCGAACCGTTGGGCCCCACCACCGCAAGGGACGCCCCGGCCGCCAGGTCAAAGGAGACCCCGTCCACCACCGAAGGTCCGTCACCGTATCCATAGGTAAGGTTCTCAGAACGGATCACAGTCGCCACCCCCCTTCTGCGGCATCAATGTCCAGGGGCAAGGGGCCTGCGAAGAGTCCACGCGTCCGTGCAACCCGTGCAACACGGGTCACAAGGGGCAGGGTCAGCCCCCACCCTTCGGGGTCTCCGTCTTCGGGCAACGCCGCCAGAGGCCCGTCATACACCAGCCCTCCCGCCTCAAGGACCAGGGCCCGGTCCGTAAGGCCAGCCACGTCTCCCAGATCGCTGCCCGAAACCACCAGGGTTGCCCCTTGGGCCTTAAGGTCACGAAGCAGCTTTTTCACCTCATCACGGGACGCGGGATCCAGCTGGCCAAAGGGCTCGTCAAGCAACAGGAGGTCGGGAGCACCGGCCAGGAGCACGGCAAGGGCCACGCGCCTGGCTTCCCCGCCAGAGAGGGTAAAGGGGTTGCGATCCGCAAGGTGGGCTGCCCTCACACGCGTCAGAAGCCGGTGGACAGCTTCCCCGCGCCTTCCCATGCCACTGTTCCCAAAGGCCAGGGCCACCTCCTCAAACACGGTGAAGGCCACCCCCGAAAACTGCGCGGTGGGGTCTTCCAGAGAGAGCCCCGTGCTTTTGGGACGCCGACCCACACAGCAGCCCCCATGCACGAGGCACTCTCCGGTAAGGCGCCCGGGATAGAACCGGACCATGAGCCCTGCAAGAAGGGATAACAGGGTCGTGCGCCCCGATCCGTCGGCCCCCAGCACCGCAAGGCACTCCCCTTCTTTCAGGGAAAAACTCACGTCCCCTAGGCTGGGGCTCAAGGCCCCCGCATATGTAAAGGAACACGATTTTAACCGAACAACATCCATACCCGATACCCCATCGCACCACCCACCATGGCGATTGAACCCAGGCGAAGGCCCCATTCCCCCGACTGTTCACGAACATCCTCCACCGGATACCGCCTCAGCCCGCCACGAAGCTCCAGGGCCATGGCCCGCTTCTCCACATCGGCAAGGGCCCCCAGAATCAGCGGCCCCACCAGGGGCACCAGCCGCCGTGCCCGTGCCAGAACGTATCCATCAACATCAAGGCCCCGGGCCCTCTGGGCATCCAACACACAGGACGCGCGATGCCTGAGCAGGGGCACCAGGTTCAAGGTGGTAGCAAGCACATACACAAGAAACGGGGAGGCGCCGCGTCCGCGCAGGTCGGTCAGGAGCTCAGCCCCTGTGGTGGAGACCGAAAAAAGACACAAAGAGGAGAGCATCACCCCCACCCGGGAAAAAACGGATAAAGCCAGAAGAACATTTTCCCGGCCCACCTCAAAGGGGCCGCAGGCCCAGAGAACATCCCCGGAACGGGGCATGGCAACAAGGTACGTCAGGGCAAGGAGAGCGGCAAAAGGCACCAAAAGGGCCAGGGTCCGAACCGCCCATTTTGCCGCGACACCGCTTGTGGCCCCCAGGGGCAGGACCACGGCCAGGGGCAACAGGCTCAAGGGCGGCTCAAAAAGCAGAAAGGTCACCGGCACCATGCCCGCCAGCAGGCAAAGGCGGGTCCAGGGAGACCATGAGAGAAGAAGAGACGGCATAGGCAACAAAGCTACGCCGAAAACCGGGGCAAACGGGCCAGCATCCGATCCGGCAGGGACCGAATCAGGGCAAAGGCCACCAGGGCCGTGGGAACCTTGTCCAGGGGCTCCACCATCAGGTTCTTGTAAAACGCGGCCGAGGTCACCTTGATGCCGGATTTCACCAGCACAGCGGTGATAAGGGACGCGCCGCTGCCCTCCACCCCGCCGTAGACAAAGACCACAATGGGCGTTGCCACAAAGGGGGTTGTCACGGCAACCACCACGCCGGACAGGGCAGCTTTCCACCAGGTATCGGCCAGGCCCCACCGGGCGCAAAAACCGGCGGCAAAACCGATCCAGGCCGCCACGGGAAAAAAGGGCAGCGCCGACGGAGAGAAAAGGCCCCAGGCCAGGTTGGAAAGCCCCCCGGTCAGCGCCCCGGCAAAGGGTCCACAGGCAAACCCCACCAGGAGGGTGCCGATGCAGTCCAGGTAGACCGGAAGTTTCAGCAGGGCCACGAGCTGGCCCACCGCGATATTGACAGCCATGGCCACGGGAATCAGGGCCACCGTAAAGGTCGTGAATTCGTCTTGGATCTTCATTGTTCCCCCTTCATATGCAACGCATCATCCATGCGGCCCAACGGGCCCCGCCTCAGGTTCCGCGATTCGTACCACCCGGAATCACAGGGGGTCAAAACGATAATTTCAATATTCTCCTCAAAGATCATTGATCACCCAAATATCCCATACCGGATCCTGACGCCTCCACGGCCAGGGCATTTTATCTTCGCCCCCGGGCCCCATACTGCCAAGGGCCCCTATTGAAAAAGCACTTACAATAGTGATATATTTCATTAACTATTCCAGGCATCTCGCCACCGAATCCCAATCCACAACATCTGAAAATTACCCATCCCGAACGACACACACACCTCAATGCGGTCACATCGGCAGAGAAAGCCTGCAAAAGCCTGAGGAGCCGACACTCGAATTTTCCGTTATTTCGCATCACCCGCTAAAACCCGGTCACAAGGCCACACCCCGCATGATGCGCCCCGTCGGGAATGGGGGTGCATACACCCACCATCAACCAGGGAGAGATCACATGAAAAAGGCAACAGGACTTCTGATTGGTTTTCTGATCGCCATGTACGGCATGGGCTGCATGGGACAGATGGGCCTGACCCAGAAAGCCATTGGCGTCAACCTCAAACTCGTTGACAACCGATACGGACGAGCCGGTATCTACATCCTCGGGACACCCGTCTATGCGGTCACCTCCGTCATCGACCTCTTCATCATCAACAGTATCGAGTTCTGGACAGGCACAAACCCCATCACCAAAAAAAAGCCGGCCATTGTCGATACCCCCGTGGATGCCTGGATGAAGGTCGACGATAATTTGGATCCCGCGGCAACGGAAGCCCCCCTCTCCTTTCTGGGGATGCCGGTGGAAAAAATTCACCGGGCGTGCTTGGCGCTGGTGGCGGCGAACTGCATTCCCAGCGCCTGGTCATCGCTCTGGATCTTCGGCCTCTGAAGGACTCCTGGGCGCTGGTGAATGGAACCCTGGATGTTGATGGGACAGGCGGCGCTGGAGGCATGGGAATGGGTGGCTGGGTGTGGCAGCGTGGAGTGAGGATGATGGTGGCCGATGGAGCCTCGGAGCCACTGGGATGGTTTTTGAAAAGCGACCCGCCGGAGCATAGCCCGGCAGATACGTTTTGCATTTACCGGGACTCGTAGTATACAACCCACCCATGAGCCCGACACTACCCATACATGATGTTCTGGACGACATTCGCGATGCCCTTGAAGCAGGGCCTTCGGCCGTAATACAAGCCCCGCCCGGCGCGGGAAAGACCACCGGGGTCCCCCTGGCCCTGTTGGAGGCCCCGTTCCTGGCCGGACAGAAAATCGTGATGCTGGAGCCCAGGCGCCTTGCGGCCCGAGCCTCAGCAACACGCATGGCAGAGATGCTCGGCGAACAGGTCGGAAAGACCGTGGGCTATCGCATCCGCATGGAGAAAAAAACCTCGGAGGCCACCCGCATCGAGGTGGTCACCGAAGGGATCCTCACGCGGATGATCCAGTCGGACCCGGAACTCTCGGGCATCGGCCTGGTGATCTTCGACGAATTCCACGAACGGAACCTGAACAGCGACCTGGGTCTGGCCCTCACCCTGGAGTGCCAGGGGGTGTTGCGGGACGACCTGCGCATCCTCATCATGAGCGCCACCCTGGACGCTGCTCCTGCGGCGGCCCTTCTCGGAAACGCCCCTGTTATCACCTCCGAAGGTCGGGCCTTTCCCGTTGCCACCTGTCACCTGCCCTTAAAAGAGCCAACACCCACCCGCAGGGACATCGAAGCAGCCTGCGCCCGAGCCGTGGCCAGGGGGCTTGCCGAAGAAGAGGGCGACATGCTCGTCTTCCTGCCCGGAGCAGGGGAGATCCGACGGGTGGAAGAGCGGCTCCGAAAAATAGACCTTCCGCCCCATACGGACCTTTATCCCCTGTTCGGTGCCCTCACCAAGGCCGACCAGGACAAAGCCATCAAGCCGTCCCCCGCCGGACGCCGCAAGGTGGTGCTTGCAACGGCCATTGCCGAGACCTCCCTCACCATCGACGGGGTGACCCTGGTGGTGGATGCCGGGCTCATGCGGGTCTCCCGGTTTTCACCGGGATCGGGCATGGGCCGCCTGGTGACCCTGCCCGTCTCCAAGGCATCGGCAGACCAGCGGCGGGGACGTGCCGGACGAACCGCCCCGGGCACCTGCTACCGCCTCTGGAGCGAGGCCCGCACAACCACCCTCACGCCCTTTACCGCACCGGAAATCCTTAGCGCTGACCTGGCCCCCCTGGTGCTGGAGCTTGCCCTCTGGGGAGTCACCGACCCTGCCGAACTCACCTGGCTCGACGTGCCCCCCCAGGGGTCCTGTGCCCAGGCCCGGGGCGTGCTCCAAAAACTGGGCGCCCTTGATGAGGAAGGCCACATCACGGCCCACGGCAAGGCCATGACGCGCCTCGGCGTCCACCCCAGGCTGGCCCACATGATCCTTATGGCAAAGGAGAAAAACGTGGGCCCCGAGGCCTGCCTCCTGGCCGCCCTGCTCACGGAACGGGATCCCCTCACCGGAGGTCGCAACGAAACGGACATCCGCCTTCGCATGGAAGCCATGATGCAAAAAGGGTCTCGGGCTCAAACGCTCAACCCCGGGACTGCGGCCCGCATCCGGGAAACGGCCCGCCAGCTCAGCGCGCGCCTGGGCGTCAAAGGGGATCCAAAGGATCCCGCCCTTGCCGGGCGCCTTGTTTCCCTTGCTTTTCCAGACCGCATCGCCATGGCACGGTCGGGACGGCCCGGTCACTTCCAGATGGCCTCAGGCGGCGGCGCCGTCATCCATGAGTCCGATCCCCTTGCCTTTGAGCCCTTTGTGGCCGTGGCAGACCTGGACGGCAACCGTCAGAACGCCCGCGTTTACCTGGCCGCGCCCCTGGCCATGGAAGCCCTTGAGGCAGATCACGGCCATCGCATTGCAGGCGAAGAAAAGGTATTCTGGAACGAAAAAAAAGGGAGGGTGGAGGCGGTGACGCGACGCAGCCTGGGCGCCATGATTCTCTCTGAAAAACCGCTGAAAAAACCGGGTGCGGACGCTGTCACCGACGCACTGATCCAGGGAATCCAGTCCCGGGGCCTGTCGGTTCTCCCCTGGAACAAAACAACCCGAAGCCTCCAGGCCCGGATTCTTTTTCTTCGCAACCACGCCGGGTTTGACGAGTTGCCCGATCTCTCGGAGACCGCCCTGAAAACCTCCGCCCAAACATGGCTGGCACCCTTTCTCATCGGTATCACCAGCATGGGGGCCTTAAGCAAAATGGACCTGGCCGGTGCCCTCACCGCCCTCATCCCCTTTGCCTGGCACCGGAAAATAGATCGCCTCGCCCCCACCCACATGGCCATCCCCAGCGGCACCCGCATCCCCCTGGACTACGGCACCGGTGAGCCCCCGGTCCTTGCCGCCCGCATCCAGCAGCTCTTCGGCCTCACCGAGACGCCAAAGGTGGCAGACGGCAGGGTCCCCGTGACCTGTCACCTCCTCTCTCCTGCCTCACGTCCCATGCAGGTCACCCGGGATCTTTCCAGCTTCTGGGCCAACACCTACCCCGAGGTGAAAAAAGAGCTCAAAGCCCGCTACCCCAAACACCCCTGGCCCGACGATCCCCTCACCGCCGTGGCCACCAACCGGGCCAAGCCCAAAGGGCTGCACCCCTGGTTTGCGAATGCTCCAACCCTCGCTTGTCGCGCCCTAGCCCAACGACATGGTGCACGTGGTGGAACACAGACAAGGGCGTAGGCGGATGCCTCGGGTTGTCACATTCGCTGACGGGCTTCGCCCGTGGTCAACGGCCGAAACGTACCATTCGTTCCCAGGCTCCGTCTGGGAATACTGTCTGGAGGCTCTGCCTCCACGGCTGCTAACCCACAGCCATCCCATGTTTACCTCCACCATGGAGTGCGACCAGGCAAGGCGGAGCCTTGCACCCCTCACTCCCAGGCAGAGCCTGGGAGCGAAGTAAAAACGAACCCTGGTGCATAAAATGCACCCTACGGCAATCACCTTCCACCCACTCCCTTTCCTTCCTATCAACCTTCTCTCCCTCATTTCATGATTCCAGTCATTCACCATCCCCCCCGCCCAACTCACGATGACCTGCACCCATGACCTCCCCCCATCACCTTTCCCCGCCCTCCCCTTCCCCCTTGAAACAAACCCGAAACCCCTGTATTTTAATACAAGTCCATACCACCGCAGCCGCCCCTCCTTGTGCCGTCGCCCCCCCCTCGCCTCAGCGCCTTTCTTCCGAGTTCGGGCCAGTGATCCGTCGCCGCACGGCTGCCGACACGCACCACCCACCCGTCAACCCAAGGAGGGCCATCATGAAGATGCTCATGCATGTCACGTTTCCCCACGAGCCGTTTAACACCCTGGTGAAAAAAGGGACCGCCGTCATCCTGCTGGATGAGATCCTTGAAGAGATAAAACCGTTTTCCGTCTGGTTCACCGAGGAGAACGGCATGCGGGCCGCCGTGTTGATCATCAACGCCACCAACGCCTCGGGCCTGCCTTTTTACTCGGAGCCCTTTCACCTGAACTTTGACGCAGATGTCCATTTCCGCATTGTCATGTCCCCTGAGGACCTGTCCAATGCAGGCTTGGAAGAGCTGGGAAAAAAATGGAGCTGATGCCGGAACCGGCGGATAAAAAAGAGGAAGAAAAAATCGTGCGGAAGAGAAGAGGGGATGAACGCCGACGTCATGACACCAGATCGCCGAACGTCCATCACGCTTAGCCCTTAGCCCTTAGCCTTAGCTTTTGCCTTTGAGCCCTTAGCCTTGAACCTTTAGCCTTTAGCCTTTGGCCCTTAGCCTTTCGCCTTTAAGCCCTTAGCCTTTGGCCTTTAACCTTTAGCCCCTTTTACGCCCTGATTCTCTCAGTGCGCCCATACACCTTCTTCAGGGCCGCCTCGGTGACGGGCCGAATGCTATCGGCACTGCTCACCGACACATCCAGGTCCTGGAGAAGCCCGTTGCCGATGTTGTAGATCCAGCCGTGGACGGTGAGGGGTTTGCCCTCCTGCCAGGCCTGCTCAGCGGTGGTGGTGCGGCAGACGTTCCTCACCTGCTCGATGATGTTGAGCTCGCAGAGGCGATCGCTGCGCTCTTTGGGGTCGGTGATGGCGTCCAGAAAGTCACCGTGGGTGAACTGGATGTCCCGGAGATGACGGAGCCAGTTGTTGACCAGGCCGCTGGAGGAGTTTGCAAGGGCCTCTTTGACCCCGCCGCAGTCGTAGTGACCGCACACAATAATGTCCTTGATGTTGAGGACCTCCACGGCGTACTGGATCACGGACAGGCCGTTGAAATCGGTGTGGATGACCATGTTGGCCACGTTGCGGTGCACAAAGACCTCGCCGGGCATGAGGCCCACCAGTTCGTTGGCGGGCACCCGGCTGTCCGAACAGCCAATCCTCTGCTGGTCGGCAAGTTTTTTAAAAAAATCGGGCTGCTCGCAAGTCACCTGAGCAGACCACTGTCTGTTGTTTTGAAACAGCTTTTTCAACTCTCCCATAACGTCGTCCCTGATCCTGATCTATACGTAACGTTTCAGCCTGCACGGACCGCTTCCCGAACGTTTCCCCACGTTCGCGCGTATCGGAAGAGGCCCGAGGGCCCGATTCACTCTTTTAACCCGGATATTTCATGAAAAAACAACCATTTCAAAAATGGAAATGGCATAATTGGTCGCTCAGCAAATATTCAGCTTTTGAAAATGCAAAATGTAAATCAGCATTTGCTGTTTGATTTTTTCACCCTTCGGGCGAGCCGGGTGCACTCATCTGCTGCGTTATCAGAGCCTTGAGGTAAATAACTACATCTGCAGCTCTGATGCCTTGCACATGAGCGCACCCGACTCGTGAAATATCCGGGTTAAGCATACCCATAATTGGGCCAACACACCAGCTCTACCGGATTAGATGTAGTTGGTGATAACCACACGGGTCCCCTCGCCCACCCCGCTGGTGATCTCCAGCTTGTCGGCATTTTTCCGCATGTTCGGAAGGCCCATGCCCGCACCAAAACCCATGGAGATCACCTCGGGCGATGCCGTGGAAAACCCCTCGGTCATGGCCTGGGGGATGTCCGCGATGCCGGGGCCCTGGTCCACCACCTCCACCACGATCCTCTCCAGGTTGATGTCGGCAGTGAGCGTACCGCCCCCCACGGCGTGGGCCACCACATTGACCTCGGCTTCATAGATGGCCACGGTGGTCTTCTTGATGATCTTGGTGTCCACGTTGAGCTGCTTGAGGATGTGCTTCACCTGGCTGGAGGCGGTTCCCGCCTTTGCAAAATCCCCGTCTTCAATCTCAAATTCAAACTTCATAACACCCCTTCATGTTGGGAGGCCCTGGTTAAAAAACGGGTTCGAGACCGGCATCAAACAGCATTGCGCTTGCCCTGAACACCGAGCATTCCACCTCGATGAGGATCAGGCCGGTGCGTTCTGCCAGGTCCTTCATGGCCGGGCTCACCTTCTTGCCCCGGGCGATAACCACACACTCGATCTCGGCCATCTCCGCGGTGCGGATGGTCTGGAGCGTACACAGCCCGGTGATGAGGAGAACGCCCTCCACCTCCAGGGTCAGGACGTCGCTCAAAAGGTCGGCGGCAAACCCATAGGAGACGCGGGTCTCAACCCTCTCCTTGCCGGTGACAATGTTCCCCCCCAAAAGGGTCGCAATATTGGTTATTTTCATTGGTTTCATTTTATATCATGTCATTATGGAGCACGGTGCGCTCATCCAGCCCGGCGCCGATCTCATCCAGATTTTCCCGAATCATTTCCTGAACGGCCCGCATGATGGATGGATTGGTCAAGGACACCCCGTCCAGGGCCTCTTCCACCTCCACCGTGCTGAACCGGTAGGTTCCCTTGTCCGTGGTATGGGTGTACAAAAAGACAATATCAGGGGCCGAAGCCGCCGTCATGACGACGCTTCCCGCAATATCCCCGGCCACAGGCCGGTCCAGGTGGGCATACTCGAACGCCACGGTCACCGTGGTGCCCACGCCGGGGGTGGAATCCACCACAAGGTCTCCGCCGCACTGCTGGGCGCCCTGCTTCAAAAGGGGCAGACCCATGCCGATACGGCGCTCCTTGCGGGTGGTCATCCAGGGGCTGAAGACCTCTTCCAAAAGCTCCGGGCTCATCCCTTTGCCGTCGTCTTCAAACACCATCCTGTAGATATTTTCCCTGGGACTCTCGGTGATGGTCAGCCTCACCACGCGGGCACCCGCCCGCACCGAGTTACCTAAAATATCAAGCACATAATGAGAAATCTCGTTCACACCATCACCTTCCGCCCCCCGCACCCTGAGAAGGCCAGGCGGATCTCACTCAAACCGGGTGTTTCCAATGTAAATTCCGTGGTCACCTTCCCGATATCCTCGGCGTAATGGGCGTCGGACCCGCACACAAAAGGAAGGGTCGATACCTCGGGAAACCGGCTGCACACCTGTGCCCTGTGGTCTCTTCGGGCCACCTCCAGGGCGTCCGGGCAGAAGCCTTTGGGCATGATGCCCAGCTGGCTGAAGAGGCTGTTCTTTCCCTTGGCCACGTGGGCGCAGACCACCAGGCCTCCCCCCGCCCTTACGGCCTCGGCGGTCTCATGGATGTCGGTGGTGAGAGACGCGATGAGAAGACGCTCCTCCTGGTAGACCACCTGTTCACCACGGTCCACCACCACCTGGTAACCAAAGAGCTTCGGCCGGTTTCGGATCACCGTCAGGTGGTCGTCAATCCACCCCTGAAACGCCTCGGCCTCGTCCAAGCTTCCGAAGTAGGCCAGGAGGTGCACCTCTTCCCGGGTGGTAAGCTCCACGCCGGGGAGGACAAAAAGCCCCTGTTCCTCGGCCAGCTCCGTAACGATGCGGCACTGCCGGGTGGAGTTGTGGTCCGTGATCCCCAGAAGGGTAATCCCCTGGGCCGCGCAGGAAGAGACAATGCCCGCAGGGCTCATGGAGACGTCCCCGCACGGCGAGAGCACGGTGTGGAGGTGAAGATCAGCCCGGAAGGTCTGCATCGCCCGCCAGCATCCGGTGGAGGCGTCCCGCCACCTCAAAGGTCTCGGCCGTGGCCCCCAGAAGGGGCATGCCCTCGCGGTTGCTGTCCTCAATGGTGTCGGCATCCGGGGTGAACCCCTTGACCACGATAACACCGGCCAGGTCCTTGAGGGCGGCGATGCCCACCACGTTGCGGTGGGACTGAAGGGTCACCCAGAGGTCTCCCTCGTCGGAACACCCCATGACGTCCGAAAGGAGATCGGACACATAGCCCCCGCGAATCTCGCGATCCAGGCCAGCTTCCCCGCCGAACACGGTGAGGTTCATTTTTTCAACAAGCTCTTTAACCTTCATTCTTCCTCCAGATCGACGGACGCGCCGTCGAGTCTATTGTCACCCCACACATCGGCCAGGATATTCCCGGCGTCGGTGAGGGTCATCTGTCCCCTCTCCACCTGCTTTTTCTGCAGGAACACACACTGCCTCAACACCGCGTCTCCGTTAACCACATCTTCGGCCAGGGCCTGGCAGTTGGGAGACCCACAGAGCCCGCAATCCACACCGGGCAAAAACGCGAGAATCTTGCGGAGCCTCTCCATCTTCACCATGGCCCGGCCCATATCCTCGTCGAGCTTCATGGCCGGCCTGGGGTTGATCTTGCCCAGCATGATGTGGTCCACCAGGTACTCCGTGTCATCGTCGATGTCGTCCCACCGGTCCGGGTCCTTCAGGGGAGCGGCCTTTCGCGATCGCTCCGCCCGGTTCCGTAAACGCTCCACGGTGAGAAACCGGTTGCAGCTGGTAAGCACGCCCCCGGCACAGCTCTGGTCGCAGGACCGGAGCTCCAGAAAATCGATATCCGAGATCTCCTCGTTTTCCATGTTCTCCAGAAACTCGAAAACATTGGCAATGCCGTCGATGGCAAGGCTTCGCCCGCGGGCGTATTCGGACTCCCCTGCCGTAAGGAACCAGAGCACCCCCTTCTCGCACAGGGTCTCGGCAAGGGGCTCCGGCGGCATGGACTTCTCTTCGCCACGGATGCGTTTCCACACCCGGTTGTAGATGTAGTCCATGTTGATGACCCCGTTCAAAATCTTGCGTTCATGGGGATTGGGGGTCTTCACCGCCGAGATCTTGGCGGCGCACGGGGTCACGTAAAAGGTTCCGATTTCGTCGTCGGGCACGCCCTGGGCCAGAAGCTGGCGCCTGTAGAACAGGGCAGCAATGTCCACGGGGGCCTTCATGGGAATCACGTGGTCGAGAAGGGAGGGAAAACGCGTCTGGATCAGGCGAAGGACCGCCGGGCAGAAGGAGGAGATAAAGGGTTTTTTGACCTGGTTGTTCTTGATGTACCGGGCCGTGGCCAGGTGGAACACCCGCCACATCATCCCCACCTCGAACACGTCGGTAAAGCCCATCTCCAGAAGCTCGGCATAGATCCGCTGCTTGGGAATGGTCTCGGGAAACTGCCCCTTGAGGATGGAGGGCAACAGGGCCACCCGACGCGTGTACTTGTAGATCTCGTTGAAGTCGTCCTGCTCCACCCGGATGGCGGACTCCGGGCAGGCCCGGTAGCACTTACCGCAGTCGATGCACCGGTTCTGGAAGATCAGCGGCTTGCCGTTGCGGATCCGGATGGCGTCGGTGGGGCACACCGACATGCATCGGCAGCACCCCCTGCACTTCTCCTCATCCACCCGCAGTGCATGATGTATGGCATTGTTGCTCATGGCATCTTCCACGCTATTTCAGTTTTTTTTATGCCCTGCCGTTCGGCATCGCCCGGAACCCGAAACCAACGGCATCGCATACGCAGAACGGGTCGCAAAAACAAACACGCCGTCCTGCCTACCTGTCAGGGACCGGCACCGCCCCATCATGGGATGCGGCGGTGCCGGTCTATAGAGAACCGTTCCCCGATGCGGCTCATGCCATGGCACCGGGGAACAAGGGGTGGGACTAACCGCGCCCCTTATTTGTCTTTGTAGTCGTCCAGGATGTTGATGACATCATCCGGGGTCACCCTGCCGTAGATCTTGTCCCCGACCATGACCACAGGGGCCAGGCCGCAGGCGCCGATACAGCGCAGGCTGTCCATGGAGAACTTCCCGTCCGGGGTGGTCTCCCCCAGGTCGATGCCCAGAAGGAGCTTGAATTCATCCATCACGTCCATGGCACCCTTAACAAAACAGGCGGTTCCTGTACAGATGGAGATGTGATGCTTGCCCCTGGGCTCCATGACGAACAGGGAATAGAAGGTCACCACACCGTAAACGGTGGAGACCGGAATGTCGAGTTCTTCGGCGATCACCTCCTGCACGTCCGGCGGAAGGTAGCCGCAGAAGTCCTGGGCCTTATGAAGGATATTGATGAGTTCGCCCTTGTCGTTGCCGTAGCTTTGACAGATGGACTGAATCTCTTTTACCGCGTTGCGGGACAACTTGCCTTGTACTAAAGTCATGGCGATTCATTCCTGTATCATGAGATCGTTAGGATGGGCGCCGAAACCTTGCCCGGCGCTTTTTCCGTTCAATCGAATCCTACTTGGTTTTCCTGCCGCTTCTGTCCACGTAATGGGTGTGGAGCAGTTTGTGGGGCTTTTCTCCCAGGGGCTCGCCCAGATACTCTTCGTAGAGCTTCTTGATATGGGGGTTCTCATGGGATTTTCGGATCACCTTGGCCTCGTCTTCGGTGTACAGGGCCTGCTGACGGGCGCGGAGCACCGACTCGTCACCCTGGTGAAAGGGCTGGCCGCCGCCGCCGATGCATCCCCCGGGACAGGCCATCACCTCGATGGCGTGGTACGGGGAGGTCCCTTTGCGGATCTCCTCCATGAGGACGCGGGCGTTGGCCAGGCCGTGGGCGATGCCGATCTTGATATCGATGCCGGCAAAATCCACGGTGGCAGACCGGATGCCGTCAACCCCTCGCAGGGCAGTGAAATCCACGTTTTCCAGGGTCTCCCCGGTGTGGAATTCGTAGGCGGTACGGGCCGCGGCCTCGATGACCCCGCCGGTGGTGCCGAAGATCACGGCCGCGCCGGTGGACTCGCCCAGGGGAGAGTCGAAGTCGTCGTCTTCCAGGCGATGGAAATCGATGTTGGCCCGCTTGATCAGAGAGGCCAGCTCACGGGTGGTGAGGGTGATGTCCACATCACGGTTGCCGTCCACGGCAAACTCTTCCCGGGCGCACTCGGCCTTCTTGGCCACACAGGGCATCACCGAGACCACCACCATATCCTGGCGCTTTACGCCGATCTTCTCAGCCAGGTAGCTCTTGGCAATGGAGCCGAACATCTGCATGGGGGACCGGGCCGTGGAGGGGTAATCCAGAAGGTCCGGGAACCGTTTCTCCAGGTGGTTGACCCAGGCCGGGCAGCAGGAGGTGACAATGGGAAGCTTCACCGAGGTGTCCCCTGCCAGGTGGCGGGTGAGGCGGTCCAGAAGCTCGGAGGCCTCTTCCATGATGGTGAGGTCGGCGGCAAAGTCGGTGTCAAAGACGTAGTCGAACTCCAGGCGTCTCAGGGCCGCTGCCATCTTGCCCGTCACCAGGGTGCCCGGAGCCATACCGAACTCTTCCCCCAGGGCGGTGCGCACCGCAGGGGCCACCTGGACCACCACGGTCTTGTCCGGGTCGGCAATGGCGCGAAGCACGGAAGCGGTCTCGTCCTTTTCGGAAAGGGCGCCCGTGGGGCACACAGCCACGCACTGGCCGCAGTAGGTGCACTTGGTGACGTCCAGGTTCTGGTCAAAGGCCGTGACGACAACGGACTCAAAACCGCGGTTCACGGCCGTTAAAACGCCCACGCCCTGGACCTCGCGGCAGACGTTTTCACACCTGCGGCACATGACGCATTTGTCGGGGTCCCGCACGATGGCAGGGGACGAAGTGTCCTTCACATGGTGGGACATCTCCCCTTCGTAGGAGATCTCGCGGATGCCGAAGGTCTGGGCCAGGTCCTGGAGCTCACAGCAGCCCGCTTTGGAGCAGCTCAGGCAGTCTTTGGGGTGGTCGGAGAGGATCAGCTCCAGGTTGATGCGGCGGGCGTTCAAGACCCTCTGGGTCCGGGTCTTCACCACCATGCCGGGGGCAGCCAGGGTGGTGCAGGCGGGAGCCAGGTTGCGGCGCCCTTCCACCTCCACCACGCAGAGCCTGCAGGAGGCGTTGCTGCTGTGAAAACCAATGCCGGAAAGATCCATATGGCACAGGGCTGGTACGGTGATGCCCTGCTCCCTGGCCGCCTCGAGGACGGTGGTCCCTTCGGGCACCTCAACGGGTTGATCATCTATGGTCAGTTTGATGGATTCCATGGTTTTTCGTCCTTAGCTTTTGGTGATGGCACCGAATTTACAGTTTTCGTAGCAGACCCCGCACTTGATGCAGTGGAAGCTGTCGATGGTATGGGGCTGCTTACGCACCCCTTCCACGGCATTCACCGGGCACTTGCGTGCACACAGGGTACAGCCCACGCACTTGTCGTGGTCGATGGCGTAGGTCACCAGGGCCTTACACTGCCCGGCCGGGCAGGTGTGGTCGGTGACGTGGGCCAGGTACTCATCGTAAAAGTTGTCCAGGGTGGAGAGGACCGGGTTGGGCGAGGTCTGGCCCAGGCCGCAGAGGGCCGTGTCCTTGATGGCTTCCCCCAGCTCCCGGAGCTTCACCAGGTCGTCTAGGGTGCCCTTGCCCTCGGTGATCTTCTCCAGAATCTCGTAGAGGCGCTTGTTGCCGATGCGGCAGGGGGTGCACTTGCCGCAGGACTCCTCCACGGTAAAGTCGAGATAGAACTTGGCGATGGAGACCATGCAGTCGTCCTCGTCCATGATGATCATCCCGCCCGAGCCCATCATGGAGCCGTTGGCCACGAGGTTGTCGTAGTCGATGGGCACGTCCAGGTGCTCTTCGGTGAGGCAACCGCCGGAGGGCCCGCCGGTCTGCACCGCCTTGAACTTCTTGCCGCTGGAGATGCCGCCGCCGATGTCGTAGATCACCTCACGCAGGGTGGTGCCCATGGGTACCTCGATGAGGCCCACGTTGCGGATCTTACCTGCCAGGGCAAACACCTTGGTGCCCTTGGAGTTCTCCGTACCGATGGAGGAGAACCAGTCCGCCCCGCGGGTGATGATCACCGGGATGTTGGCCAGGGTCTCCACGTTGTTCACGTTGGTGGGCTTGCCGTAGTAGCCGGACTCCGCAGGGAAGGGAGGCTTCACCGTGGGCTCGCCGCGGTGGCCCTCCATGGAGTGGATCAGGGCGGTCTCCTCGCCGCAGACAAAGGCGCCTGCACCGTACTTCAGCTCAATGTCGAAGTTGAACCCGCTGCCCATGATGTCCCGGCCCAGAAGGCCCAGCTCGCGCGCCTGCTCAATGGCGATGAGGAGCCGCTGGATGGCCAGGGGATACTCGGCGCGAATGTAGATCAGGCCGGTCTCGGCGCCCATGGCATAGCCGCAGATGGCCATGGCCTCCAGCACCGAGTGGGGGTCGCCCTCCAGGATGGAGCGGTCCATGAACGCCCCTGGGTCCCCTTCGTCGGCGTTGCAGACCACAAACTTTTCGTCCCCTTCGGCGGCCCGTGCGTACTGCCACTTCAGCCCCGTGGGGAAACCGCCGCCGCCTCTGCCGCGCAGGCCCGAAGATTTCACCTCTTCAATGACCTTGTCCGGGCTCATCTCCAAAAGGGCCTTGCCCAGGGCCTGGTAGCCGTCCCGGGCGATGTACTCGTCAATGTTTTCGGGGTCGATGAACCCGCTGTTGCGCAGGGCAATACGGATCTGCTTGCGGTAAAAACCCATGTGCTTGGAATCGGAAATACGATCCCCGCTCTTGGGGTCGGTGTAGAGAAGCCGCTCCACCCGGCGCCCCTTGACCACGTGCTCCTCGATGAGGATGTCGGCGTCTGAGGGGCTGACCTCCACATAGAACGTGTTGTCCGGCATGAATTTGACGATGGGGCCCTTCTCGCAGAAGCCGAAGCACCCAGTCTTCACCACCTGGACATCACGCTGGAGATTGCGTTTCTTGATGCCCTGGTCGAGTTTTTGAAAAATCAGATCGCTTTCCGAAGCCCGGCAACCGGTACCGGCGCAGACCAGAATGTGCGTTTTGTATCGTCCCATCTCGTGTGTGCTCCTTCATGTATTTCAAGGACCGGGAAAACCGGCTCGCGCCGATCCGGCGCCATGCGGGCAATCCCTTTGGTGGCCCCGGCATCCGCTGCTTGTCCACCACTTCGTAATTCACAGGGATGATGCCCGGCAGGAGTTCGCCGTTGGCCACATAGCGGTCCACGATCTCGGCGGCTTTCTCCGTGGTTACTTCGCCGAAGACAACGGGATCGCTTCCGGGAAGCGTCACCTCGATGGTGGGCTCGGCGTAACAGTACCCCATGCACCCGGTCTGGGTGACCACCGCTTCGATGTTGCGGCGATCCAACTGGTCCAACAGGGCCCCGTAGACCTCCTTGCCTCCCGCTGCGATCCCGCAGGTTGCCATGGCAACCCGAATCTGGACCAACTGGTCGCAGCGCTCTCCGTTCTCCCTTAAATGGACACTGGACTGGAGCTTCTCTTTCATTTTCCGTAAATCATCCAGGGACTTGATCTTTGTCATGACTACCCTCCGGTCATTGCGTCTGGCCGAACAGCCGGTGCAAATCAAACTAACGTTTTTGGATAATGGGAATGCAAACAAGCCGAAAATACAGGGTGACGGGGCGAACTGAGCGAAAGGGGGCGCATGGGCACCCGTGGGAAGGGCGTACGTCGACAAAGCGGGAGAAACCGGGAGGTCCCCCCGGCACGGGGCAAGCCTGTGGAACATGCTGCGGGATGAGAGTGTGCCTGACAAAAACCCGAAACGACGTTTTCCTTTTTTTACTCACTTCACCCAACAGCAAAAGCAAATGCGATTACTTACTGAAAAGCGATGTGTTATCACCACCATAGATTCCGACGAAGATCCATCAATGTAAAAATCAGGCCATTAGTCAAGGGCAAACCCGATAAATTCCGCTGATACCATAGATAAATGAAAAACACTTTACATTGCCTTAATTTTCGAATATGAACATCCACCCCACAAAAACGTCGATGCGATTTTCCCTTCTGATCACCGATGGTTGACAAGAAACCCCGCACCGCTCACAAAGAGGAACCAAACCTTTTCGGTTTGCAACATTCCGGCCCCAAAAAGCCCCGCCATATGATGCTCTGCGAAACCAATCCGGGCCGTGAAAATTGTTTACAAACGCATCGGACACCCCACTGGGTGACAGCACAGGGATCAATGAAAAAATGTCATGGCTCCAGCCGGTATCCCCCTTTGTTGAAAAGGAGATCTCAAATCGTGTGTGAGGAAAATCGAAGCGAGAAAACGCAAGGCATCCCATCGCCCTCCGGAAGCAGGTACACAGGGAACCGTTTGCGCAAAAGGTTCCCTGTCTGATACATTGAACTAAAATCAGTGATCAGGGAGTTGTTGCATTCATCGTAAAGGCCCTGCGGGCACCCGTAAGGCTTCGCCCGCCATGGCAAAATCGCCCGGTGCCTTTTTTGAGGATCAATACCCCCGACAAAGGCACAGACGCAGACATAAAACGGAATAAACTGGGATTTTTTTTCATGAAAAAAGGCACACTCATCAACTCGGAACTCGCCAGCGCCATAAGGCGAAATCATCGGACACCTGGACGGACTCTGTGTCTGCGACGCAGGGCTGCCCATCCCCGCCGAGACCCGGCGCATCGACCTGGCCTTAAGCCGCGGCATCCCCTCGTTCATCGACACCGTCAAGGCCGTGCTCTCGGAAATGACCCTGGACTCGGTGGAGATGGCCGAAGAGTTCCCCGAAAAAAGCCCGGAGCTCCACGACGCCTTTATGGCTATCCTCAAAGAAGAAGAAGAGGCCCAGGGCAGGGAAATCCCCATCCTTGCCGTTCGCCACGAGGCCTTCAAGCTTGCCACCAAACGGTGTCGGGCCGTGGTGCGCACCGGGGAGTTTACCCCGTACGCCAACGTGATCCTCAAGGCCGGGGTCCGATTTTAAAATCAACGGAACACGCCACAGTCCTTGACGCAAGCCCCGGTGACCTTGTCTCGGATCCGCAGCAGCGGACGGTACCCGGGGCTTGCGTTCCTTTAAAACAAGCCGAAATGTGGTATGCTCAAATCATACTGTAATTGACGCCTGACCCGATACGCATCCCCCCCCCCCTTGCTCCCATACCCTGATCCCGGTGTTCCCACACGAAGGCCAGGTGTATCCCATGTGTTCAACCCGATGACATGTTTGGAGCGATCCCATGCCCCAACCCATCCTGCACCTTTCGGGTATCGAAAAGAGCTTTCCCGGCGTCAAGGCCCTGGACGGTGTGAACCTCACCGTCACCCCCGGCCGCGTCATGGCCCTGGTGGGGGAAAACGGCGCAGGAAAATCCACCCTCATGAAGGTGCTCACCGGTATCTACCGGGCCGACGCAGGCAAAATCACATACGACGGCAAAGAGGTCGCCTTCCCCGGCCCCAGGCACTCCCAGGAAGCGGGCATCGGTATCATCCATCAGGAACTCAACCTCCTGCCGGAACTCACCATCGCGGAAAACATCTTTCTGGGAAGGGAAAAAACATCCCGCTTCGGGCGGATTCTCTGGCGCGAGATGTACACCGAGGCAGACCGCCTCCTGGCAAAGCTCGGTGTGCCCCACAACGCCAAAACCCGCCTGGGTACCCTGGGCATCGGAGCTCAGCAGATGGTGGAGATCGCCAAGGCCCTGTCCTTTGAGTCCAGGGTCATCATCATGGACGAACCCACCGACGCCCTCACCGACACGGAAACCGAGGCCCTCTTTGCCGTCATCGAAGAACTCAAGGCCGGAGGCCGGGGCATCGTCTACATCTCCCATCGCCTGGCCGAAATTTTCGCAATCTGCGACGACGTCACCGTGCTCCGGGACGGAAAATTCATCGCAGAGCGCCCCGTGTCGGACATTAACGAAGAGTCCCTCATCGAGATGATGGTGGGCCGCCGCTTAGACGAGCAGTATCCCAGGGTCCACACAACCCCACAGGAAACAAGCCTGACGGTCACCGACCTTGCAGCCCACGGGGTCAACGGGGCCACCTTTTCCGTAAAGCGCGGCGAAATCCTGGGGGTGGCCGGGCTCATGGGCTCGGGCCGCACCGAACTCATGCGGGCCGTCATCGGTGCCAGCCCCGTCACCCGGGGCACCATCCGCCTCTTCGGGGCTCCCCTTGAGATCAAAAGCCCCAAAGACGCCATCGACGCAGGTATCGCCTACATCAGCGAAGACCGCAAAGCAGACGGCCTGGTGGCCATGCTCAGCGTCAAAGAGAACATGACCCTGGCCGCCCTCCAGACCTTCAGCACCCCCATGGGAAACCTCGACCACGACGAAGAGCGCCGGGCCGTGGACGACTTCATCCATAGCTTTGCCGTCAAAACCCCGAGCCGGAACCAGGCCGTGGGCAACCTTTCCGGCGGCAACCAGCAGAAGGTGGCCATCGCCAAAGGCCTCATGACGCGCCCCAAGGTGCTCATTCTGGACGAGCCCACCCGGGGCGTGGACGTGGGCGCAAAAAAAGAGATCTACCAGCTCATCAACACCTTTAAAGAAAAGGGAATGAGCATCCTCCTCATCTCCTCGGAGATGCCCGAAATCCTCGGCATGAGTGATCGCATCATCGTGATGCACCAGGGCCGCGTCACCGGCGAGTTCAACGCGGAAGACGCCACCCAGGAACACATCATGGCCTGCGCCGTGGGCCGCATGGAGACCGACGCCCCATGACCTCCAACGAATCAAAGGCCCCCACAGGCGGGCGACGAACCTTGAAAGAGCGGATCATCGAACAGAAGTCCCTCATCGCCCTTCTGGTGATGATCGTCATCGTCTCCTTTTTAAGCCCCAACTTCTTTACCGCGGCAAACCTCCTCAACATCCTGCGCCAGACCGCCGTCAACGCCATCATGGCCGTGGGCATGACCCTGGTGATCCTCACCGCGGGCATCGACCTGTCCGTGGGCTCCATCCTGGCCCTTTCAGGCGCCGTGGGAGCCCGCCTCATCGCCATGGAACTTCCCGTGGCCCTCTGCGTGGCGGCCGCCCATGCCGTGGGAGCCGCCAGCGGCATCATCATCGCCAAAGGCCGGGTCCAGGCCTTCATCGCCACCCTCGTGGCCATGACCCTGGTCCGGGGCCTCACCCTCGTCTATACCGACGGACGCCCCATCTCCACCGGCTTTACAGACACCGCCGACGCCTTTGCCGTCATCGGCACCGGCTACCTATTAGGCATCCCGGTTCCCGTCTGGATCATGGCCGCCACCTTCGGCCTGGCCTGGTACCTCCTCAACCACACACGCCTGGGCCGCTACATCTACGCCCTGGGCGGAAACGAAGAAGCAACACGCCTCTCCGGAATCAACACCGACCGCGTCAAGACCACGGTCTACGCCATCTGCGGCTTCCTCGCCGCTCTTGCCGGACTCATCATCACCTCCCGCCTCTCGTCTGCACAACCCACCGCAGGAGCAGGCTACGAACTGGACGCCATCGCCGCCGTGGTCCTGGGCGGCACCAGCCTCATGGGAGGCAAAGGCACCATCATGGGAACCCTCATCGGCGCCCTCATCATCGGGTTCCTCAACAACTCCCTCAACCTGCTGGACGTCTCCTCCTACTACCAGATGATCGCCAAAGCCGTGGTGATCCTCCTGGCCGTGCTGGTGGATACCCGCAGTAAAACATCATGACCAAGGAGTTCGATCATGAAAAAAACAACCGGTTTGATCACAGCCCTTATCGTGGTGCTGGGGATCTCTGCCCCGGCCATGGCCAAAGACACCCTGGCCCTGGTGGTCTCCACCCTCAACAACCCGTTCTTCGTCACCATGAAAGACGGGGCAGAGAAAAAAGCCGCCGAGCTGGGCGTCTCACTCATCGTGCTGGATTCCCAGAACGATCCCAGTAAAGAGCTGGCCAACGTGGAGGACCTCTCGGTCCGGGGCGTCAAGGCCATCCTCATCAACCCCACGGACTCCGATGCAGTCTCCAACGCCATCCGCATGATCAACAGGACCAAGATCCCTGTCCTCACCCTTGACCGGGGCACCAGCCGGGGCAAGGTAGCCAGCCACATCGCCTCGGACAACGTCCAGGGGGGCGCCATGGCAGGTGACTTCATCACAGCCAGACTGGGCAAAGGGGCCAAGGTGATCCAGCTCGAAGGCCTGGCAGGCACCTCCGCCGCCCGGGACCGCGGCAAAGGGTTCCTCACATCCGCCAAAGCCAACGGGCTCATCATCATCGCCAGCCAGCCCGCTGACTTCGACCGCACCAAAGGCCTCAACGTCATGGAGAACCTCCTGGCCGCCCACGGCGATGTCCAGGCCGTCTTCGCCCAAAACGATGAAATGGCCCTGGGCGCCATCCGCGCCCTCCAGGCAGCCAATAAAAAAGCCCTGGTCGTGGGCTTTGACGGCACCGAAGACGGCATCAAAGCCGTCCAACGCGGCGACATGGCCGCCACCATCGCCCAGCAACCCGCCCTCATCGGCGCCCTGGGCGTGGAAACCGCTGTCGGCGTTCTCAAGGGCAACGCCGTGGATCCGTACATCCCCGTGCCATTGAAGGTCATTACGGAGTAAAAAAAACAAAAGCAGGCCTCCGGCGGCCCTGCCGGGGGCCAAACTTTTGAAAAGTTTGACAAACAGGTTTTGTGAATGACTTGGAACGAATCCCCGGTGTTCTTCACTGGGCTTTCAGGAGAATGAAATGGGCCTCTCCGGCAAAAACGTTTGCCACATGTCACACACCACGCGAATACCCCGAAAGCCTTCGCATGGTGTCTGCCTCCATGCATTCGCCACAGGGTTTCCAGGTGCCCCCACCTGGCCGCCGGAGGCTGGCTTTTTGAGCCGACGTTAACCATAGAAAGCCAGCTTTTACGTTCAATACTTGGGAGAGATATGGGATGAGAGATAAGCCGTTGGTTGTGTTGGGCAGTGTCAACGCCGACCATATATTGCAGGTAAGGGAACTTCCCCGGCCCGGGGAGACGGTGACGGGCCACGGGTATCGGGTGGTGCCCGGGGGCAAGGGGGCGAACCAGGCGGTGGCAGCCGTGCGGCTCGGGGCGAGGACCGCCTTTATCGCCTGTGTGGGGGAAGATGACTTTGGGCGTCGCATGAAGGATGCCTTTCAGGCCAAGGGCATGGACATACAAGGGGTGATGACCGAGGAGGCCATGCCCACGGGCATGGCCATGATCTTTGTGGCGGAGAGCGGGGAAAACTGCATCGGCATCTCGCCCGAGGCCAACGCCTGCCTGACGCCCGAACGCCTGGCCCCGCACCTGGGCCTCATCCGAGGGGCCTCAGCCCTTCTCATGCAACTGGAAACCCCCATGGAAACGGTGATCATGGCCGCAGAAGAGGCAAAAAAGGCAGGGGTTCCCGTGGCCCTGAACCCGGCCCCGGCCCGCCCCCTTCCCAAAGAGCTCCTAAAACACCTTACCATGATCACACCCAACGAAACCGAGGCCGCTTCCCTCACCGGCATCACCATCCACGACGCCGCCAGCGCCATGGAAGCCGCCGCCTGCCTCCACGACATGGGGGTGGACACGGCCATCATCACCTTAGGCTCCAAAGGCGCCTTTGTGAGTGCCAAGGGCAGGGGTGCCGTGGTCCCCGGATTCCACGTCACCCCCGTGGACACCACCGCCGCCGGGGACACCTTCAACGGAGCCCTCATGGCGGCCCTGCAACGGGGCGAGCGACTCGCCGAAGCCGTCACCTTTGCCCACGCCGCAGCCGCCGTCTCGGTGACACGCATGGGCGCCCAGGCCTCCATTCCCACGCGCAAGGAGGCCGAGGATTTTCTCCGAAAGCAAAGGTAGTTACCACCCAGCCGTCGGCCAACGCGGCACATGTAGGGTGTGCTTGCGCACCATGCCCGGGAAACCCACCCCTTTGCCATGCTTTCAAGGCAGAAAAGGCCAACACGCTCATCGGCTTTTATGACCGCTTCGGCGGTGCGCAAGCGCACCCTACCCACCACGCCGTCGGTCACGCTACCCCGATTCCCCGAAATCTCCTGCATGACATGGCATATCAGCCCCACCCCAATCATTGGGATACACCCCTTGTGCAACGTACCGATGATAAGTCGACCACGGCCACCTCGAAACCACCTCGACCACGCCATGCTTCACCGGGTTGTAATGGATATAATCCATGTGCGTTTCAAAATCACGGTCGTCGCGGATCCGATGCTCCCAGAACCGCCGTTGCCAGATCGTTCCTTCACCCCGGCGCGACCGCGATTCGGACATCATCTCATCCCGATAAAAACAGGTTTCGCAAGAAGCCGTCACATGCTGCTTGATCTTTGCCCACCGGAGGCTGAAATCCCCGTCTCCCATCGGCAGGGTCCAGATGCAATGCAAATGGTCGGGAAGAAGCACCCACGCGTCGATGGTAAACGGAGAAACAGTCCTCACCCTCTCGATCCCTTCCCGCAAAGCCGTCCGGACAGGTTCCTCACACAAAATCGGCCGACGCATGTGGGTGACCACGGTGAAAAAAAGTGTGGCGCCAGCGATCTTCTCGCGTCGATAATTTGGCATTCCTCCCCCCTTTGTCTCTCAACGATTCGTCTATTTTCTTTTGCTCCCTTCTCAGGGACTCCGAAAAAACAGAACCAACAAAGCTTCAATAACCATCTTAAACGTTGAGCAATCTTATTTCATACACCATAACATTATTTATCAACAGCGATCAGCTTCACACGAGGCATATATGGTGTGCTTGCGCACCATTGGCCGGTAAACCGGCACCCTTCACCATCTCCATGGGGATCAAGGGGCTTGCACACTCATCGGCTTCCATGGCCGATTCGGCCATTCGGCGGTGCGCAAGCGCACCCTACCATTCACCTCATTACCCTTGCCCAGCGCCACGCTTCATGTTACCTCTTTCATCACAACACATTCCCCCCAATCCCCCCCTTTTTTGACAACATCCCCCTTCGACATCAAAGGAGACACCATGAAACGCGCCCTGTCCGTTCTGGCCCTCTGCCTTGTCATCGGCATGATCCATGCATCCCCTGCCGCAGCTTTTTTTACCCGGGGCACCATCAACCGGGACCTGGCTTACGACCGCCTGGCCCTCACCCCGCCGCCTTCTGGAGCAACAACCTACCGGCCCAAGGCATCAGGGGTTATTGAAAACACCACCCGACGGAAAATATCCCTCACCGCCGAGATCTCATTCTGCAATGTCTTTGGCGAGCCCCTGGGCACCGCCAAGGTTCAATGCACCATCCCTCCCATGAAAAAAAAAGCCTTCAAGGCCACCCTCAAGGGCAAGGTCCCGGTGGACATCAAAGACGCCCATCACGTGGAATGGACCCTGCTTCGCATGACAAAAGGCTGAAACCAAAAGCACGAAAAAAATGAACATTTTATCATTTTGTTCATTTTTTCATTGACACCCAACCCTGAACACCGATAACCATGGAATATCTTACACCCATTCTCACATAACGAAGTAAACCAAAGGAGGACCAGCCTATGACCGGCCGCTCAGCAGGGGCTTGCCGCCCAGCAGATTCCTCATTTCAACTGCAATCTTTATTCCGATCCTTCTTCTCGTGATCTATGTCTACTCCGTGGAGATGGGCAAGGAAAACTGGAAGGTGGTCCTGGCGGGACTTGCCTTCATCGGCATGGATTTCTTTAACGAACTCTGGAACGCCCTGGTCTTTCACTTCACCGGATACGCCCCGGTGTGGGGTGCCCCGGCAGACTCCAGCTACATCATCCTCATCGGCTGGAACATCGAAATTCTCTTTATGTTCATGGTCATGGGCGTGGCCGCGGTCAAGAGCCTTCCCGCGGACAAGGACAAAAAAATCCTGGGGGTTCCCAACCGATCCTTCTACATCATCCTCTTCACCACGGCCTGCGTGGTGGTGGAATGCGTTCTCAACGCCATCGGAGCCCTTACCTGGGACTGGGCCTGGTGGAGCATCAAGTTTCCCATTTTTATCTTCCTCATCGGCTACCTCCCCTTCTTCGTCGTCTCCTTCTGGGTCCACGACATGGAAACCGACCGGCAGCGCGTCAAGGTGGTCTCCTCCATCCTTGCCTTTGACTTTGCCTGCGCAGCCGTCTTCGGGGGGCTGGGCTGGATTTAAGAATACCCTGCCTCCGGCGGCGAGGGTGGCGAAGCCACGATAGCGAAAACACATCGAAAGCTGATTGCCCTTGCGTTTAGTCCCTCGTTCCTCGGGCCAAAGCGCAAGGGCCTTCGGCCCGGGCTTCGCCCGACAGAAACGCTGATGGTTTGTGCGGGCTGGCTCACACGCGTCGAAGAAACAGGATACGTTGTCGCTATGTGCCCACTGGCGATTTAACCGCACGGTCTCCGGTAACACGGGCCGATGCCCCAGCTTGGCTCTGGCCTCACCCTTCCTTCCCCGGGGTAAGGCCCATCACATGAGTTCATAAGTTGCACCCGGCGTTTTTCCAACAGCTGTGCCGCTCATCTTTACACCCTGCCAATCCTCCTGACAGACAAATCCCGCAGTCACCCAGACCACATGCCGTACGCCTCGATTAGCCCCTTATTTCACGTCACTTCCATCCGCAGAAGCCATGCCCGCCCTTGGTATGCAACTTGCTCACTGGTCAATCGTGAGACATGAAAGAAATGATGATTGACCATGGGAGAGATACACATGCCAAAACAGCTTACCATCAGGCAAAAAGCGGTCGTCCTGCTCATCGGTATAACGGTGGGCGTGTCCATTATCTGCATCCATTCCAACCTGGCCATGGGTGGAATCGTTGCCATCGACCAAACCCTGGGACTCCTGGAGGGAATGAACACCCGCATCCTGGAGTGCAGGCGGCAGGAGAAAAACTTTCAGCTTCGCGGGTTCAAAGCCCATGGCAAGGACACAAGAAACTCCCTGGAAAAATGGGAAGCCCACTGCAAAGACCACCGGACGTTGTGGGACGTGCAGGCCGCACGGTGCCTGCGGTGTACCGGGCCCCCCTTGCCCGGGCAACAGGGGAGATTCATGCCTACATCACCGATTTCCGCCATTTGACCACCCTTTACGGCACCCCGGATTACCAGGTGCGAAAAACCGAGCTGGAACCGGTCATGGTCGCCCATGCCCGGTCCTGCCAGACGATCACAGGCGATATCGCAGCACAGGAAAAAAACCGAAAGCAAACCCTTATCACGCGATCCAGATGTTTGAACCTGGCCGTGGGAATCGTGGTCATCTCCAGCCTGGTGCTTTTGGGTAGCGTTCTCATCAAAAAACTGGTGCAGCCGGTGCGGGTGCTCTCCGGGGCGCTGGAAGACATCGCCTCAAAGGACGGCAACCTCACCGTCCGCCTCCCCGTGAAAAACCGGGATGAGATCGGCAAACTGGCCCACTGGTTCAACGTCTTTGTGGGCAACATCCACGCCATTGTCGGCGAGGTGTCCAGGGAGACAGACGCTCTGGTCTCTGCCTCGGCCAATTTGGACGCCATCTCCGGTACCATGACCCGCAGCGCTGAAAGCACCGCCAACCGCTCCGGCACCGTTGCAGCGGCAGGGGCCCAGATGAGCGCCACCTTAAGCGCCATCGTCACGGCCTCCGAAGAGGCCACCGCCAACCTCACACGGGTGGCTGCGGCCACCGAGGAGATGCAGGCTGCAATGGACAACATCGCCTCCAAAACAAAAAAGGCGCGCTCCATTTCGGAACGCGCCGTATCCACCGCCGGATCCTCTTCCTCAAGGATCCGGGAACTCACCCAATCGGCCACGGACATCAGCCACGTGGCCGAAACCATCACCGAAATATCCAACCAGACCAACCTCCTGGCCCTGAACGCAACCATCGAAGCCTCCAGGGCCGGTGCAGCGGGCAAAGGGTTTGCCGTGGTGGCCAATGAAATCAAAGCCCTGTCCAAGCAGACCGCCGAAGCCACCCTGGGCATCCACGATCACCTGTCGGGCATGCAAAAAACCACCCGGATCACGGCAGAGGGCATCGAAGACATCGCTCAAATTATCCACGACATCGACACCATCATCTCCGACATCGCCGCTGCCGTGGACCAGCAGTCCGCCGCCACCCGGGAGGTTGTGGGCCGCCTGGCCCGAACCTCCGGACGCATTGAGGGAGTCAACGGCAACCTGGCCGAAGGCACCATCGCCGCCCAGGAGATCGCAGGGGATATCTCGGAGATCGACGGAGCCTCCCGGGATATCCTTCAAACAGCCGTCTCCGTGGGACGGGACGCCGATGCCCTGGCAGACATCGGCACTCGCCTGGATCGCCCACATCAGCATATAAAAAACGGTAACTATTCAGTTTGCCTTTTCGGCGGGTCACTTTTTTGAAAAAAAGCTCCGCAAAAAACTTTCCAAATACACCCGCCCTTTGTTTTGATCGCCCTTCGGGGCGATCAAAATAAAGGCGGGGCTGCAAAAATAACGAATGTCTTTCGGCGAAGCCTGGAATGATTTTTTTAAGACCTGTTTGTCAAACTTTTCAAAAGTTTGGCCCCCGGCAGGGCCGCCGGAGGCATGCTTTTTCCAGAAACATTGACCATAGACGGCACATCATTACGCCTTAAACCACCAGCGCTGGGCACATCGGAACCCGTCCAGCTCCCAGTTCACCGCCGGCTTGTTGAGCCCGATCTTGCTGCTTGCAGCGGCAATGTCCATGCCGAAGACCGGAATGATGACCCCGCCTTCGTCCCTGACCAGACGCTGCATTTCTCCGTACTGCTGCTTTCGCCTGGCCTCGTCGAGTTCGCCCCTGGCCGACACCAGGAGTTCGTTGAACCGCTTGTGCTTCCAGTTGGTGTCGTTCCACGCGGCATTGTCGGCATAGGCGGTGGAGAACATCATGTCCTCGGTAACACGCCCGCCCCAGAAGACGGCGCAGAAGGGCTTCTTGAGCCAGACATTGCTCCAGTAACCGTCGTTGGGCTCACGCACCACGTTCAGATCGATGCCTGCCTTTGCCGCGCTCTCTTTGAAGAGAACCCCGGCATCCACGGCACCGGGAAAAGCGGCATCGGCCACGTGAAGGCCCACCTTCAGGTTGTCCATCCCCGCTTTCTTCAGGTAGTGTTTTGCCTTGTCCGGATCGTACACCCGCTGGGGCAGGTCCCCTGCGTGATACCGGTTGCCGGTGCTGATGGGGTGGTCGTTGCCCACCACGGCGTACCCGCGGAACACAGTCTTTACCAGCTGCTCACGATCCACGGCGTGCTTCAAAGCCATGCGCACGTTGTTGTCGGCATAGGGCGCCGCGTCCGTGTGCATGGCAAAGGTGTAGTGCCTGTAGCCCGTCTGCTTGATGAGCTGAAGGCCGGGCGTGCGCTCCAGGAAGCGAAGGGTCTTGAGCTCGCACCGGTTGATCAGATCCACCTGACCGGTTTTCAGGGCGTTGGTGCGTGCGTTGATGTCGTTGATGGCAAGGGTCTCCACTTCGTCGAACCAACCCCTGTCGTCCCGGAAGTAATCGGCATTTCGCACAGTGAGGCTGCGGACCCCGGGCTCAAAGGCCTTGAGGCGATACACGCCGGTGAAGATCCCGTCGGTGCCGTCGTGGCCTTCGGGGACGATGACCAGGTGGTAGTCCGTAAGGATGTAGGGGAAATCGGCGTTGGGGGAGGCAAGCTCCATGCGCACGGTGTAGGCATCCTCTTTGACGATCTTCTTAATGGGCTTCACAATGGCCTTGGCCGCTGAGGTGCTCTTCTCGCTCCGATGCAGGTTGATGGAGTGGATTACGTCATCGGCGGTCATGGTCTTGCCGTTGTGGAAGGTCACCCCTTTGCGCAGGCGGAACACCCAGGTGGCGGCATCGGCCGAGGCTTCATAACTCTCGGCAAGCTCGGGAACGGCACGCCCTTCGTTGTCGATCTCCATGAGGCTGTTGCCCAGCTGCCCGTAGACAAGGGTCTGGATCATCATGTCCGTCATCACCGCGGGTGAAAGCGTATCCGTGGTGGAGGCGCCCCCCATGCCCACGCGCAGGCGACCTCCCCGCGTGGGTCCCTGTGCGGCCTGTGCCCCCAGGGGAAAGATGGACGGAACAACGGCCAGGGCAAGCCCCAGTGTTGCTGTGCGTCGCATGAACTCTCGGCGCGAGATGCGCCCCTTCTCCAACTGTGTTTCCAACTCCTTTAATGCATGCATACGTCTTTACAGATTCCTTTCTCCGGTGCGTATCGCACCGGGGTTGACGGCGCTGCCGAAAGCCAACGCCTGAAACATGAGTAAAGGTAACGGTTCAGCTCAATCTGCCTCAGACAGCCGGAAGGACCTTCACAGCGTGTGATGTGATATCCCGTAGTGCGCTTGCGCCCGTTTACTGCAAAGCCCAAAGTCTCTTTGCCTTCCTTCTGGTCACCCCGGATATGGCTTTACATAACCGTTGCGGTCCTTCGGCGGTGCGCAAGCACCGCCTGCCTCACATGCCCGACACCCGGTTAGGTTGCGGGCAAAAACGGTACCAAGAAAACGCTTCAGGCCGACTCCGCGTTCATGCGTATCGAGCCATCGTTTATGATAAGGGCTATGCCCTAAAATATTTTGGCACCCACCGGAGGCAGGCTGAATAGTTACGTTTATTTTGCCCTAAGCCACGCTCCCTTCGAGGTAGTTATCCAGCCAGTCGGTGTCCATCTCCGGCACGGAAGCAAGAAGTTTTTCAGTGTAGGCATGGTGGGGCGGGCTGAGGACGTCAGCCCGCGGGCCCTGCTCCACGATGCGACCTTTGAGCATCACAACCACCTCGTCGGCGATAGCTTTCACGGTGTTGAGGTCGTGGGTGATGAACAGGTAAGCGACGCCAAGCTCCTTTTGCAGTCGCCGAAGGAGTGTCAGCACAGACTCGGCCACGAGCTGGTCCAGGGCCGAGGTCACCTCGTCGCAAATGATGAGATCGGGCTCAGCCGCCAGGGCCCGGGCGATGCAGACCCGCTGTTTTTCCCCGCCCGAAAGCTCGGAAGGGTAGCGTTGCAGGTAGGCCTCGGGAAGCTCCACCATGGAAAGCAACTCACAGACGCGATCTCGCACCGCCTCCTTGTCCATACCGAAATAGAAGACAAGGGCATGACGATGATTTCAAGGAGTGTCTGGCGCGGGTTTAAGGCCACATCGGGCATCTGGTAGATCATCTGGAGACGCCGTAAGGTCTCCCGGTCCCGTTGGGCTGTTTTGGGCTTGAGCAGGTCCCCCCCGAACCGGATCCGCCCCTTGGAAGGGGGCAAAAGGCCGGTGATGACCCGGGCCAGGGTGCTCTTGCCGCTGCCCGACTCCCCCACCACGGCCACGGTTTTTTGCCGCTCCACGTGAAGGGAAATCTCCTTGAGTACCCGCTCCCCTTTTTTGTACCCGGCGGTGATGCCGTCGACCTTCAAGAGCGTCTCACCGGCTTTCTTTCCTTTTCGGTTTTTTCCTTTGTCCAGGCGCACGGAAATGAGATCCCGGGTGTAACTCTCTTTGGGGGCGTCCAGAAGGGCTTCGGCCTCCCCCTCCTCCACGCGGTTCCCATCTTTAAGTACCATGATCCGGTCCGCCATCTGGGCCACCACGGCCAGGTCGTGGCTGATGTAGATGGCGGCCGTGTTCTTGTCGCGGATCACGTCCCGGATGGCGGCCAACACCTCGATCTGGGTGGTGACATCCAGTGCCGTGGTTGGCTCGTCAAAGATGATGATGTCCGGGTCTGCGGCCATGGCCATGGCCACCATGGCCCGCTGGAGCTGCCCCCCGGAGACCTGGTGGGGATACCGGTGCCCGATCTGGTCCGGCTGGGGGAGGTTGAGGCGATCGTAGAGCTTCACCGCCTTCTCCTCGGCACGGGATTTTCCTGCGATACCATGCTGGAGGGGCACCTCGGTGAACTGTCGAATCAGGGTATGGGCCGGGTTAAAGGAAGCTGCGGAACTCTGGGCCACATAGGCGATGCGGGGCCCCCAGAGTTTTCTCCGCTTCGACGGGGACATGGCCATGAGGTCCATGCCGTCAAAGACGATGGAGCCTTTCGTCACTTCGCACCCGGAGCGAATGTACCCCATGGCCGCCAGGCCCAGGGTGGATTTTCCCGCCCCGGACTCGCCGATGAGCCCGAGCACCTCCCCCCGTTTGAGGGTGAGGTCGATGCCGTGGATGATCTCCTCCCGACGCTCCCCCTGGCCCCCTTCAATATGGATATCGGTCATGGTGAGCAGACCGTTTTTCTTCTCTTTCTTCTGTGTTGCCATGTGTTGTCTCCTTTACTGCGCTGATTTGCCCTGCCTGTTGAGAAACCAGTCCACCACCAGGTTCACCCCGATGGTCAGGACGGCGATCACCGAAGCGGGCCAGAGGGCCACGGGGATCCCGAAGGTGATGGCCCCAGCGTTTTCCCGTACCATGCTCCCCCAGTCCGCGGCCGGTGGCTGAAAGCCAAGGCCCAGGAAACTCAAGGCGCTGATAAAAAGAAACACAAAGCAAAACCGCATGCCGAACTCGGCGATGAGGGGCGGCAGGGTGTTGGGCAGTATCTCCCGGCGCATGACCCACCAGAGCCCTTCGCCGCGCAGGCGGGCGGCCTCCACATAGGGCATCACCTCCACGTCCATGGCAACGGCCCGGGCCAGGCGAAACACCCGGGTGCAGTCCAGCAGGGAGAGGACCACCACCAGCACCGTCACCGAAGTGCCCATGACAGACAGCACCATAAGGGCGAAAATAAGGGGAGGAAAGGCCATGACGATATCCACGAGTCGCCCCAGGACCTGGTCCACCCACCCTTTCAAGGTGGCGGCGGCAAGGCCCAGAAACGTACCGGAGACAAAAGCAATGAAAGTGATCAGAAGGGCGATGCCGATGGTGTTTCTCGCGCCATAGATCAGGCGCGTCAGCATGTCCCGACCAATATGGTCGGTGCCCAGGAGATGGCCGGGCCCCATGGAGAGCCACACATCCCCCACCACCTCCGTCTCGCCGTAAGGAGCCACATAAGGCCCCACCAAAAAGACAAAAAGATTCAGCGCGATGACCACCACCCCGAACAGGGCGCTCGGCGGCATGCTCTTCAATGTATTTAAAATCTGTTTCATATCCCCCCCTATTTCGGATGCCGCAGGCGCGGGTTGCTCACCATGGACAACACGTCCGCCGTCAGGTTCAGGCCCACGTAGGTCACGGCAAAAATCAGGCCGCTGGCCTGCACCACGGGCAAATCGCGCTTGGAGACAGAGTCCACCAGGAGCTGTCCCAGCCCCGGGTAGACAAAAACCACCTCCACCACCACCACCCCCACCACCAGGTAGGCAAGGTTCAGGGCGATGACGTTGATGATGGGAGCCAGGGCGTTGGGCAGGGCGTGGGCAAAGACGATCCGTCGCCGGGAGATGCCCTTGAGGCGGGCCATCTCGATGAAGGGAAGGTCCATCACGTTGATAATGGCAGCGCGGGTCATGCGCATCATGTGGGCCAGGACCACCAGGGTCAGCGTGATGCAGGGAAGGGTAATGGTGTGCAGCTTCACCGCCAGGGACATGTCGCGGGTCAGGGTGGAGATGCTGGGAAAAAGAGCCAGGTTAACTGAAAATAGCGTAATGAGAATGTAGGCCACGAAAAACTCAGGAAAGGAGATGGCGCTCAACGTGGAGATGGAGAGAAACCGGTCCATCCAGGTGTCCCGGTACAATGCGGCGAGCATGCCGAGGCAGAGCGCCAGGGGGACGGCCACCAGGGCCGTGGTCCCCGCAAGGAACAGGGTGTTCTTGAACCGCCACCCGATGAGATCGGCGATGGGTTTTCCGCTGGCAAGGGAGTTTCCGAAGTCTCCCCTGACCACCTCAGCCAGCCAGGTCCCGTATCGGACATGGGCCGGAAGATCGAGGTTCAGTTCGGCGCGAAAGGCCGCTACGGTTTCCGGCAGGGCGTTCTGGCCCAGGGCAAAAGTAGCACTCATTGGCGAGATCCCCGGGAAGGGCCTCCACACCGACAAAAATAAGAACCGAGATCACCAGAAGGGTCCCGATACCGATGGCCAGTCGCCGGGCCACCATGCTTACCATTGGATTGTTGATAATACCATTCATAACACGCGCCATACGACCACCACGATCCATCACCCTTTTTTTCATAACAAAGTGGTCGATGCATGACACAAGACCCGGAATCCACCGGACCTTCTCTCTCCTTTCTTTTATGGTTTCCAAAGGGAAGTCAGGGACTTCTCCTTATCGCTTATCTGTAGCCCGGATCCTGGAACAGACACCTCAAAGGCCCAAAAACCATCCACGCAAGCCGCCCCAGAAACAGGACGCAGGAAAACCGGAGGGACCCAACACCGCAACGACGGGTACTGTTCCCCAGGCTTTCGTGGAGATTTTGTCGCCTCCATAACTATAAACATTGATTTTTAAAATCTACTTAGTATACATAAAAGTTTATTCATTCACAAGGCAGGAACAAACACGCTCAAAAAGAAACCACTTGAACACATCTCCACCAAGGACGACCTTCTCCACCCAAAAACTCACGACGGCACACCCGGCGACAAATCGTTTTTGTCTTTTTTAACAACAACAAAAAGAAGGAAAAAAATCATGAGGAGGACAAAGGTGAGGGGAAAAACGAAGAAGGTATCCATGAAGAGGCGGTCTTGGAGGCCCTGGCCGGAGAGCCCGGGGGCGACGGAGACAAGGGAACGCCGCTCCATGGCGACGATCACGGCGTAAAGCAGGCCCAGGAAGCCGTAGGAGAGATTGTACGCCAGGCCTTTGAAACTGAGCACCGTGGCCCGGGTTTCAGATGGGGCCAGGCGGTTCAGGTAATGGCTGACGAAAAAAGCCACCATGCTCATGGCCCCGAAGAGAACCAGGGCGGGAACAATCCCCAGGTAAGGGGGAAAAAAGGCCATCCAGGCAAGGCTGGCAAGGGTAAGGACTCCCAGCACCATCAGGTTGTAGCGTGGGGATCGGGTCTCGGCCAGGTGACGGGAGATCCTGGGCACCACGATGCCCAGGGCCGCCACCAGGGCACCGATAAGGCCGAAACTCGCTTCGGGGATGCCGATGACCCGGTAGTACTGGCTTGCCAGGGTGATTACCATGCGCATCACCCCGTCGAAAATCAGGCCCGCCAGGATCACTGTGAGGGCAAAGGAGGTGGTCAGAATCCAGCGCCCAGCTTCCAGGGTCTTTGCAAAGGCCTCCGCCGTGGATGGCTGCTCCGTGTGATCCGGGTTGGCCGGTTCGGACATGGCCAGGGCACACCCAAGGGTCAGGATCCCGAAGACAAAAGTCAGCACAAGGGGAATGCGTAGGGTCAGGTCCTGGGTCACGGAGATCGCAAGGCCCAGAAAAGAGAAAACTCGCCCCATCACCTCAGGGTCGTACACCAGGCCGCCTAAGACCATGGCCACCACAAAGGCCACGGACTGAACCCGCATCTGGACCTCAAGCACCCGGCCCCAGTCCTCTTCCATCCCCTCTCGCTTGAGGGCATCATAGGCAAGGGCTTCGTCCGCCCCGCTGGCCGAGGCCTCGGCCAGGCCGCTCAGGACCCGGTTCACCAGAAAAAGAGAAAAGAGGAGCCCTCCGCCGCGGATGGGGGCCACGCACAGGAGAAAAAGTTCCACCACCATCATGGCCCCGGTGGCCACCAGCAGGCGTTTGCGGCCGAGGGTGTCGGCAAGGGCCCCGGAGGGCACCTCCGACACCACGATAACGCCGGCCCACACGGCGTTGAGCAGGGCAAACTGTGAAACGGTGAGGCCGAAGTCAAGGAAGAGAATCGAAAACACGGGGTAGTAAAAACGGGCGGTAAAAAAAACACGAAAGGCGATGAAAAGACGAACGTTTCTGACGGAAAATGGTGACCTGACCGGCACATCATGCATGGCACATCCCCCTTGCCCGGGCATTTCATAAAAGCGATTAAAAAAAGTTAATACGCCGCCATAACAATAACTTACCCAAACATTTCAAGACATTCAAAAGCCCAAAATACAATTCACCGTTTTAGGTCTGTAAACTATCAGGAATTGGGCGACCCATCGGCAATCCCCGGTTAACAAAGAAAAAAACAACCCGAAAGCCTTAGCCGGGGGAACCCACCCCCTCATGCGCAGGCAGGTGCTCCACTGAAATCCCAGGGATCCCTTTTCTTCCCAAGACGTTACAACGGATCGCAAATTCAGGAATCGAAAGCCTCATTGCGAGCATGCTCTTCCCTGTAAGAGCACAACCCGCTTTTTCCTTTTCAGGCACCCGGTCAAACCCTGGGTGTCAAGCCGTTGTCATTCCAGACAATACACATAAATACCTTTTAAAATCAAGCAGATTAGCTTTTTGTTATTTATCCCGTGTTCCGGCTGTGGTATGCATGAAGAGATGATAATTTCATCATTTTTTTCATTGTGTTTTACTTTGGAGAGGAACGCATCATGAACAAAATTCTCAGAATCGACACCAAGAGGAAAGAATTTTCCTATTCTGACCCGGACGACCGGTATGCCCTCCTGGGGGGGCGTGCCCTGACGTCCCGCATGGTCATGGACGAGGTCCCGCCGACGTGCCACCCCTTGAGTGCCGACAACAAAATCGTTATCGCACCCGGCCTGCTCTCAGGCACCACCGCCGCCAACTCCGGCAGGCTGTCTGTGGGCTCCAAGTCTCCGCTCACCGGCGGAATCAAAGAGAGCAACGCCGGCGGTCTGGTGTCCCAGAAACTGGCCCGCATGGGCATTCAGGCCATTGTCATCGAGGACAAACCCGAGGAAGCGGACTACAGCCTGATCCATATCACCAAAGAGGGGGTCTCCTTCCTCCCCGCCGATGACCTGGTGGGCATGACCAACTCTGAGGTGATCACCACCCTCTGGCAACGGTTCGGCGAAAAGGTCGGCGTGGCCTGCATCGGCCCCGCCGGGGAGCAGCGCCTCACCGGCGCCTCCATCCAGCTGGCCGACCCCAAGGGAAATCCTGGACGTGCCGCAGGGCGCGGAGGCCTGGGCGCGGTGATGGGATCGAAAAAGATCAAGGCCATGGTCATCGACGATACCGGCTGCGAGCGCGTAAAGCCCGCCAACAAGGAGGCCTTCTCCGAGGTGGCAAAAAAATGGGCCAAGCTCCTCACCAGCCACCCCGTCTCCGGTGAAGGCCTTCCCGGATTCGGCACCGCCATTCTCGTCAACGTGGTCAACGAAGCCGGGGCCATGCCCACCAAGAACTTCCGAAGCGGCCGGTTTGACAAGGCGGACAAAATCAGCGGTGAGATGATGGCCGAGCTCATTGAAAAACGCGGCGGCATCATCAAGGAAGGCTGCCACCCGGGCTGTGTCATCAAGTGCTCCCAGGCCTACCACGACAAGAACGGGGACTACCTCACCTCCGGGTTCGAGTATGAAACCGTATGGGCCTTCGGCGCACACTGCCTCATCGACGACCTGGACGCCATCGCCGAGATGGACCGCCTCTGCGACGACATCGGCCTGGACACCATCGACGCGGGCGTGGCCATCGGCATGGCCATGGAGGGTGGCCTCATTGAGTGGGGAGACAAGGCCGCGGCCATCGACCTTCTCAACAAGGTGAAAACCGGCGACCCCGTGGGCAAGATCATCGGCAACGGCGCAGCCTTCACCGGCCAGGCCCTGGGCGTGGACCGCATCCCTGTGGTCAAGAAACAGGCCCTGCCCGCCTACGACCCCCGAGCCGTCAAAGGCGTGGGCGTCACCTACGCCACCACCCCCATGGGGGCTGACCACACCGCAGGATACGGTGTCTGCCAGAACATCCTCAAGGTAGGCGGAGACGTAGACGCCCTGAAAAAAGAGGGCAACATCGACGTGTCCAAAAACCTCCAGGTGGCAACCGCCGTCCTGGACGCCGCAGGCCTTTGCATCTTTGTGGCCTTCCCCGTCCTGGACAGCGAAGAGGGATTCGGCATGATCGTGGACATGATCAACGCCCGCTACGACACCAACCTGACTGCCGACGACGTGCTGGCCATCGGCATCAACACCCTGGAGACGGAAAAAGCCTTCAACCGTGCCGCTGGCTTCACCAAGCACGATGATCGCCTGCCCGCCATGTTCAAGGAGAACCTGGAGCCCCACAACGTGACCTGGGACTTCACCGACGACGAACTCGACGGAACCCTCTCCTTCGGGTAGCCGAGGCACCTGACAACCGGAGAGCCGCGTCCTTCATCCATAAGGCGCGGCTCTTTGTGTCAGGGCCCCATGGAACCACACCACAGACACGATGAGCCTATGAAACTTGAACTCAAACTCTTTGCCACGCTCCGGCCCTACCTGAAGGGCACCTGTGAGGACGGCACCCTGGAGGTGCCGGACAACACCACGGTGGCCGATGTCATCAAGCTCCTGAAGCTCCCGGAGGAGCAGGTCCGGCTGATCTTTGTCAACGGCAGGCACGCGGACCGGAACCGGGAGCTATGCGCCGGCGACCGGCTTGGCATCTTCCCCCCGGTGGGTGGCGGGTAAGCCCAGGGGGCATCCTTGCCAGGTATGCCAGGGAGAGCTGTATTTCTTTGTTTACGTCCCCGGGATGCCGCCCTGCCTGTTTGCTCATTCATATCAACACCATGCACGCGCCCGATTCCAGTCTGACCCGATCATTTTTACGCGAATGTTTATACGCCGCCGTAAAAATAGGGTATACTGCCCTGAATTGGTATGTCTTTTCAGCAACGTCCGTTTGACCCGCACCCGGAGATTCTGTTATGCCCAAGTCCCCCTTTGATCAGCCGTCGTTTTTCCAACACATGCCCCCGGAGATCCCTCTGGATAAGTGGCAGCGCCTCGTGGACCTCATCGCCGTCATCTACAAAGCCCCCGGTGCCTGGTTGATACAAGCCAATGAAGCGGGAATGGAAACCCTGCTGGCGGACAAGGGGCCTGAAAATCCTCTGAAACCCGGTGATGCAGTGGCACAGGACGTCAATATCTACTGCCGCCATGTCATCACCCGGAACAAAGCCCTGTACGTAAAAAACGCCGTCCACGACGACTGCTGGGCAGACAACCCGGAGTTCACAGAATACGGGTTCAAATCCTACCTCGGGGTTCCCATCCAGTGGCCTGACGGTACGGTCTTCGGCACCCTCTGCACCATGGACACCATGGAGACAGACCATCCCCATGAGTATATCGAGCTCATGCACCAGCTGAAGCATGTCATCGACGGAGACCTCAGCCAGCTGGTCACGACGCGCAAACTCCATGAACTGAGCCTGAAGGATGAGCTGACCCAGCTCAACAACCGCCGCGGCTTCATGGACCTGGCCCGAAAAATGGTCCAGCTGGCGCGCCGCAACGGTTTCTCCATCGCCATGACCTTCTTTGACCTCAACGGCCTCAAAAACATCAACGACACCGCCGGACACCAGGCTGGCGATCGCCTCATCCGGGCCTTTGCCCGGGCCCTCATGGAGGCCACCCGCATCGAAGACTGCGCAGCCCGCATGGGAGGCGATGAATTCGTGCTCCTGGCCCTCCAGAAAACCCTGCCGGAAACCGACATGCTGGTCAACCGGATCCGCCGGTCCTTTGAGGCCATCCTGGAAGGTGACCCCGACATCAAGGCCCCCTCCTTCTGCTTCGGGACCCGGACCTGCACGCCTTCAGAGCCTTACACCATCGACTCCCTGCTTTTGGAATCCGATGCCCTCATGTTTGAAGACAAGAAGCGGTTCAAAGAAGAAAACAGGGAATAGGGAATAGGGAATAGGGAATAGGGAATAGGGAATAGGGAATAGGGAATAGGGAATAGGGAATAGGGAATAGGGAATAGGGAATAGGGAATAGGGAATAGGGAATAGGGAATAGGGAATTTTAGCCAAAAACAGGATGGATGCCAGAAAAAACCGACCCGTTGGGCCGGTTTTTTTATGCCCACCGACGAAATCGGTGACCCGATTCCAGAGGCCACGCGAGTGCGCCGAAAACATGTGTGTGATGACGGCCGCCATGCATTCGCCACAAGGTTTCAAGGTGCCCCATCTTACGCCGGAGATGATGCGTGTCGTTCCTTTATTCCACCTCTTTGCGACAAAGCAGATGCACATAGCGTCCCATGGAGGCAAAGGGCTCTTTGCGGCAGTGGGCCCGTTCAATCTCCAGGGTGTCTTCGTAGCTCCGATCCTTCAGGACATCCTTTCGCATGTATTCGGTGAACACCCTTACCCCGGTTTTCCGAAGCACGGTAAGCCCCATCCCGGCCACCCACGTCTCCACCTCTGAAGGGTCCAGGGGGTGAAGGGGGGTAAAGCTCCGGGAAAATCCGCCGAACTCACCGGACATCACCTTGCGGAAGTTGCCGAGGATGGCGTTGCGATGGATAAGGCAGTTGACGTTGTAGAACATCAGGGAAAGGGATCCCCCCGGCGCCAGAGCTTTCACAAGCGCTTCCAGGGAGGTTTGAGGCTCCACCAGCCACTCCAGGACGGCATGGAAGAGAATCACATCAAAGGCCCCGTTCTTTCCGTTGATGAACTCCTGAAACGGCCCGTGGTGGAAAGTGCAACGCTCGGTCACCCCTGCCTCCGAGGCCATGGTGCCCGCAAGCGCCAGCATCCGCTCAGACAGATCACAAAAATGCACCCGATGCCCCTTTGCAGCCAGCTCGCAACCCATCTGGGCCATGCCGCAGCCCGCATCCAGAATCTCCAGGGGCCGTTCTCCGTCGTAGTAGGCCGGCAGGCTCCTGTGCAGGGCTTCGGGGAGGGTGAAAACGGTTACCGCCTTGGCGTGTGGTGTTCCCAAAGCGATCGGCCAGGTCGTCAAAATTTCGGTCTTCTCTGGGGTGGCTGTCGTCCATGGGTCCTGTCCTGTGGGTTGGGGTCTATCCTTTCCGGTTATCCTGCTTCCAGATACACCCATTCCCCCCCAAAGTCGAGGCGAGGGCCCCAAAAAAACACAGGGGCCCCCAGGAAGCGCCGGGGGCCAACGCATGTAACAATCCAGTTGCCTTCTATGGTTAAAGTGGGCAAGAAAAGCCTGCCTCCGGCGGCCAGGGGATTTTTGCCTAAGTGGCTTCGCCACCCCTGGACCCCAGGTTGCGAATGCCCTTTCCCTTCGTTCCTCAGGGTGAGGACATTCGCGAAGGTTTCTGGATAAGTGAGCAAGACCTGTTTACCAAACTTTTCAAAAGTTTGGCCCCCAGCATGGCCGCCGGAGGCGTCTTTAACCTGGCTGCCTCCGGCGGGTCGCTTTTTGAAAAAAGCTCCGCAAAAACTCTCCGGTAATAAAAAAGAAGAGAGCTATGCCTTGTAGGGACGCACCCTCAAAAAACAAAACCTGTTCATCTAACTTTTCAACAGTTTGGCCCCCGACAGGGCCTCCGGAGGCAAAAATCTAAGTGCGTTGGCCCTGAGGAAGCACCCGGGAGGACTTGCGCGCCGCTGGTTGAGCTGATAGGGTACATTTCTTTTTTTACCCGAACCCACAAGGAACATCCCATGCTCACCGTCGTTGCAGCCCTTATTCGCCAAAAAGGAACCATTCTTGTTGCGCGGCACCGACCCGGCACCCGCCATGGGGGCCGCTGGGAATTTCCCGGGGGAAAGGTTGAGGACGGAGAGACCCCGGAGGAGGCCATTGTCCGGGAGATCCGTGAGGAACTGGGCATCCGTACATCGGTCGTAACCTACGTCGGGGAGAGCATCGCCCACACCGGCACCGCCAACATCCGCCTGCTGGGCTACGAGCTGGAGTGGGAGTCCGGGGACCTTGCCCCCACAGACCATGACCGCATCGACTGGGTACGCCCCCGGGACCTTCTCTCCTACGACCTCCTTGAGCCCGACCTGCCCATTGCCAGACGATACATGCAGCGCGAGGAATCCCAAGCCAGGTGAAAAAAAGTCCCCCTATTCCGTATCGCCTGTTCTGTGCAAGCCAGCGCACCTTGTTGTGTGAGGTGGCCTTCTCCTTTTCCATGCCCTCCGAGGGCCACGGCCGCGTCACCATCACCCTCACCTACCCCGATCCGTCTTCAGGCGGTGCCACCCGACGCCACGCCCAATCCCAGAGCTGGTTCACAAACAACCGGAATGAGCTCCTCATGTGTGTGGGGCGATTTTCCCTGCCCGATGCTTTAAAACGACGCGGCATCGGCTCCTGGATCTGGTCGCGCCTCCACGGGCACCTTCCCGCCGACGTGCGGGAGCGATTGATCCTCACCGGATCCCTCTCCTCCACCGACGCCCTGGTCCCGAAGACCGATGGCAACGGCCGCCCCCTCTTGGGCTCCGAGGGGCCCCTTTTCATGAACCAGGTGGCCCTTCGCAATCGGTTCTGACTCGGTCCGTTGCCCCGTTGAGCCCCGGCAAACCGGCTCTCTGGTGCGACCCTGAAGGCAACGGTGCCTTCAGGGGCCGGTTCAAAGATCCCCATGGGGGCCGGGCCTGCCCACGGATCGTCTCCTCTCCCCGCGCATAAAAAAAGGGTGCATGAAAAACGTGTCATACACCCCTTGATCATGGGGCGACGCCATGGAAACGAGCTGTCACGGCGTCCGCCTTGTCTATTTGTTATCACGTTTCTATCATCAATTGTCCGAGACGTGGTTCCTGTTGAACTCGGTCTCCACCATTACCCCAAACTTGTAGGCTTCATAGCCCTCGTTCTGGGGCAGCAACGCATACCCACCAACCCAGGGGCTTTCCTCGGCCAGCTCCTCAAGGCGGCTGTAAGTCTGCTCGGCCTCAAGGGTTTCATCATGGTTTTTTGCCACGTAATTCTTGGGGATAAAAACCCGCCGCTTGGTGACGCGCAAATCCCCGCTCGCCATCTTCTTGGCCCGGACTTCCACCACACGGCCCTCGCCGTTGGTTGAAGTCGGCTATCCCGCGACCCGTTCAAGGGCTTCGTTGCCCAGAGCATACAGGTCGCTGCCCGGTTCGGCGACCCGTCCGTACGTAAAATCAAACAACCCGGCAGAAACCGGTCCGGCCACCAGGGTGGCCGCCGTCACCACCAGGGCCACAGCAAGAAAACGGGTCACACATCGTTTGAGAGCTTTCATTTTTTTGCCTCCATTTGGCTCGCTTGTGCCGACATGCATGCCGACGAGATCATTGAACGACCCAGGCAGGATGCGCAGGTCGTTGGGGTTGCCGACCTCGAAAACAGAAGGAAGCCCGCACCATTACGAATGACCACTGTTGCAAGAACAGCTCAATCGGGGAGAAGTCTGGTAAGTATGACCGCAAAGAAGAAAGATTTGGAATGAATGGAATAAAGAGAAGGATATCAACAGGGCATCATCAGATGGACTCCCTGGATTGAATTTTAGTTTACTATACCATGCCGTGAACTGGAGGTTCAAGCCCATTGAAATCAATCCGTTACAAAAAAACAAACCCCCGTCGCAAAAGCCCTGCCGGCGTTGCGAAAGACACTGTCCCGCACCGGGCGCCCCAAAGGGTATAAGGTGAAAAAAGCCCCTGCGACCCGCACTTTTTTCCATGGGCACCACTCTTTTCGTTTGACGAACAAAGAGCAATCCCATTAGCATTTCCGGGACAACACACAGCGCCGTCCCATGCCGTGTAGCTCCCCCTGTAAGCATGCAGGACAGCGCACCTTTTCAATGCCACACCCCACCCAACCACCGACGGATACGGAGACCGCCATGGAACGACTCACGTTTAGCTGCGACGGACGCATCGGCCGACTCACCCTCAACCGGCCGGACAAGTACAACGCCTTTGACGAACAGATGGTCCGCGAAATGGAGACCCTTTTCGCAGAGCTCATGTACAACGAAGAGGTGGGGGTCCTCATCCTCGACGGAGGTGAGGCCAAGGGTTTCTGTGCAGGCCTGGACATGCAGGGATACGGCCCGGAGATCTTTGCCATGCGCCCTGTCGACGCCTACAACGCCCAGGCACGCATGAGCCGCCTGATGCTGGCCATGCGCCGCATCCCCCAGCCTGTGATCTGCTGTGTCCACGGTGCCGCCGCAGGCATCGGGTTTTCCCTGACCATGGCCTCGGACATCCGCATCCTCGCCGACAATGCCCGCTTCTCCGCCGCCTACATCAATATCGGCTTAGGGGGTGCGGACATGGCCTCCAGCTACTTCCTGCCCAGGCTCATCGGCTCGGGCCGGGCCAACGAGTACCTCCTCACCGGCAACTGGATGGGCGCAGAAGAGGCCATGGCCTTAGGCTTTGCGAGCCGCCTGGTCCCCAGGGAGACCATGATCCCCACCGCAACGGAGCTGGCCACCATCATGCTCTCCAAAAACCCGTTGGGCATTCGCATGACCAAGGAGGCCATCAACGCCAACATCGATGCGGGAGGCCTGGAGGCCTGCCTCCAGATGGAGGACCGCAGCCAGATGCTCATGGCCTTTGCCATGCACAACCCGAACCAGTAGCCACAGGAGACACCTGCCATGACCCCGGTTGTAATGTACGAAAAAAAAGGAGCCGTGGGGCTCATCACCCTCAACCGCCCCGAACGCCGCAACGCCATCACCCAGCAACTGCTCACGGAGTTGTTCGACTGCGTGGAAAAGGGCGATAACGACGATGACGTAGGCGCCCTGGTCCTTTGCGGGCAGGGGACCAGCTTCTGCTCGGGCATCGACCTGGACTGCCTGGCCACGGACAACCTGGTCAACCCCAGGGGAGACGGAAAAGACATGGTGGACGTGTTTCAGGGGTGTACCACTCCGGTCATCGGAGCGGTGAGCGGATACGCCGTCACCGGAGGCTTTGAGCTGGCCCTGAACTGCGATTTCCTCATCGCAGACGACACAGCCTGCTTCATGGACACCCACGCCAAAATCGGCATCCACCCCGGCTGGGGCATGACCCAGCTCCTGCAGCAGGCCGTGGGCCGGAGGCGGGCCCTTCAGATCTCCCTGACCTGCGAAAAGATCCCGGCGGAAAAAGCCTTTGGCTGGGGCCTGGTCAATGAGGTGGTGCCCCGGGAGGCCCTGCTTACCCGTGCCCTGGAGCTTGCGGAGCGCATCGCCTCGGTAAACCGTGCCATGATGCACACCGTGAAAGCCTTTATCGAAGTCCAGAGCGGCGCCCATGTGGACGAGGGCCTCGCCCGGGAAAAATCGGCCTTTAAAAGCTTCGCGTCCAAAGCCCTGAAGTGTTGACAGGTTGCGCTTGCCCATAAAAAACCCGTGGACCAGGGGTTCACGGGCAAAGGGCATGCCGTGCCGTTTATCGTTCCGGGTGAAACCGCATCAGAAGGGCTGATAAAAGCCCATCAGGGCCGGTAGGATTCTATTTTTTCCAGGGTTCCGGCCTTGAAATAGAGGATATACATGTACCCGCTGATGGGGCCGTAGACCCACCGTTCGATGTTGAGCTCCATTTTACCCGTGGTTTTGCCGACAATCTCCCTGCTGGAGGGCTCGCCGCAATTGTTCAGGATATCCACATCAAGCATCCCCGGCTTGACGATGGTGGACCCGCACCGAAATGAACTGGCGGCAACGGCCGGTAGTGCCGACGCCAGCAAAAAAGCGGCAACAAGGGCAACCGCCAGACTTTTTACTCGTATCATGTTCGCTCCTTATACAGGTTTATGGGGTACCACAGGCGTCTTCGAGGGTTGCCCCATATGCAGGCACAACTCGAAAAAAAGCCATGACATTCCTATCTGACATCGGCAGACAGGCGAATCGACCGGACACAACTGAAAATGCATAAAAAACAGACACAAGAAAACGAAAAGCTCGAAAGATGAGTCTTGAGGGGGAAGAAGGCACCCAATCACCTTTTCATGATACCAGCACCTGAAAAGTACTGTCAACACTTCCATTTACGGAAAATCAGGTTAAACCGTCCCCTTCCGGCGGCGGCCCCAGGAAAAAGTCCAAACCATACGCTCCGCCCCGGACTCTTTTCTGGTATGGTGTGCAGAATAAAGGCTCGGACACATCTCAAAGGGCCAAGCCTTACGGTGCGGATGCCCCTGCGATGATGGCTGCCACCAGGCCTTCATGCGATACGTACACTTTTTCCCGCGCTGCCGGGCCCCCGGACCAGGCCCCTGCAACCGCCCCCTGGAGGTCAATCACACCATGCATGAAATCAAGGCCGTGTTTTTCGACGTGGACGGGGTCCTCCTGGACTCCCTTCCCTCCCACCTAGCCATCTGCAGGGAGTTAAACGCCCGGTACGCCCTGGGACTGAACATCCCGGACAGTAACGCGTTCAAGAAAATCGCCGCAAGCGGGGTCCCCATCAGCCCCATGACGGCCTTTTTCCGTGCTGTGGGGTTCCCCGAAGAGGCTGCCCGAAAAGGAGACCGGGAATATCGCGCCGGGTTTACGGCCAACTACCGCATTCCGCTGTTCGAAGGCGTTCCCCGGATGCTCCGCGGCCTCTCGGCCTCTGGCCTTCCCCTGGGCATCGTCACGGCCAACACCCTGGCCAATGTCCAGGGCCCCTTAGGCGATCTGTTCACCCTTTTTCACCCCCATTGCGTCTTTGCCCGGGACACAACCGACGGCATGCCCAAAGCCGATGCCATCCGGCTCGGAGCACGCGCCCTGGGCATTCCGGTCACAGCCCTTCTCTTTGTGGGAGACCAGCCCTCGGACCGACAGGCCGCAGAAGAGGCGGGAGCCCCCTTTTTAGGCGTCTCCTACGGATGGGGCCTTGTCCGGGGGCCCGCCGATCACCCGGTGGCCGACTCCCCCTCTGCCGTCGCGGCCTGGGTGGAAGACGCCCTGCAGAGATAATCCTCCGCACACGGCCCGGGGCGTGATATAGAAAAGCTTTGGGCGTGTGCCCCAACGGGACACTCGCCGATACCCGAAACCCATCGTCATCGACAAAGGACAACACCATGGCCAGTGCAAAAGCCCGCCACATCCTTGTGGCAACCGAAAAAGAGTGCAACGACCTCAAGAAAAAGATAGAAAACGGCGGCGATTTCGCCAAACTTGCCAAAAAATTCTCCACCTGCCCCTCCGGTGACCAGGGAGGGTTCCTGGGCGAGTTCCAGCCCGGCGAAATGGTGCCCGAGTTCGACAAGGTGGTCTTCTCCGCAGAACCCGGCGTGGTCACAGGCCCCGTCAAAACGGACTTCGGCTACCACCTCGTGGAGGTCATCAGCCGCAAGGCCTGATGCCATGGCCCCCACCCCATGCTGATCTCCGCCCCGGGTCACGATGCGCGACCCGGGCAGTTAAGTAGACCGGGGCGCACCTGATTTCCACCCGCCAAATATCCTGCTCCTTCGGCTCAAACTGTGTTATGGTTTTGTGATATATCAGATAACACATACGCAACCGGGGCCGAATACGGCCACATCGTCTCAACCTGAGCCACAGGGAGCATCGCATGAACTTAGTGGGGCGCCATTTCCGCCGTTTTTTTTATGATGTGTGGATTGATCCGCCGGGGTGGGTGGTTTTTTTCAGTGTCTTCTGGCTGGTAAGTCTCTTTTCGGTGAGTACCGGTCTCCTTCCGGCCCTCTTCCTGGGGGGCGGCACGACCCTGGTGCTTTTGGCCGCCAACGCCTTCTTCTCCTGGGCATCCTCCTCGCCCTATTTCCAAAGGGAGGCCCCGTCTTCCCTTCGATACGTCCTTCCCGTGCTTCGGGGAATGCTCTACCTTCTCTGCGCCTCCATGCTCATCCCCTTTCTGGAGCTTTTCCTGCGGCTCCTTGCCCCGGGACTCTTTTCCCATGTCCAGGGCCTCTCCCCCTATATCCCCATCGGCTGCCTGATCCTCAGCCGGTTCGGCGGGTTCCCTCGCCGTCACCCTGTCCGGGAATCCCTTTTTATGGACAGCCCCTCACCAGAGGGCCTGGGGTTCACCGCTTACCTCCTCTTTGTCGGCCTGGTCACCCAGCTTTTGTCACACTACGGCAAGAACCCCTTTTACGGTGCCGTGGCCGGAGGGGCCCTTCTGGGGCTCATCGCCTATGGGGCACGGGAAACCAAAAAAAAGAGGGAAGAGCCCTGAGACAGGCCAAGGAAAAAGCAGGTTTCTATGGTTAAGGCCGGCTCAAAAAGCGTGCCTCCGGCCACAAGGTGGAGGCATCTCTACACCGGATGCCAGATCCCATCCTCGGATACTTCGGCAAGCCCGCCCTTTTCCAGTCGGAGAAGGTGTTTTTCGATCATGCTCTTTTCCCAGAACACCACAAAACGGGTTGGGTGACGGGGATGAGGTCGGCCGCCGCCTTGCCGCCAGGGCGTGGATATCGGCGGGCTGCTCCCTTATGGCGGACAGGACCCTCTCTTCCCGGCGCAGGATGCGCCCCCGGAACTCGGAGAGCACCTCTGCGGAGTTGCCGTTGAACACCTGTTTGCTGTGGGACGACACCAGGGCTTTCGGCTTCAGGGCCGCGATCCGATCAATGGAGTCCATAAGCTTATCGATGTCGGCATCGGGATCGGCATAGTTGGGTCCCACCGCCGTTAAGCAGATATCCCCTGCAAAGAGAAGTTCCTCCTCGGGAAAAAACAGGGAACAGTGCCCTGCGGTGTGGCCGGGGGTATGGAGGACCTCCATGCGGGTCCGCCCGCAGTCGATCACCTCACCGTCCGTTAGGGTCCCGTGGACCGGGCGCTTGGCGTACAGCAGGTCCGGGTCCAGCTGCGCCGTAATCCTGGAATCCCCCATCCATGAGGCGGGGCCACCCGCCGCTGGCAGCCACGAGGTCCACATCCCCCATGGCCGCCCTCTCGTCGGGGTGAACACACACCCTGGCATTTGGAAACAACCCGTTGCCCTTGACATGATCGATGTGGCGATGGGTGTTGATAATAAGATCCACGCCCTCGGGATCGATTTCCGACAGGCCCTCTTCCCCGCCGGTCTCCACAAGGACCCGACGCTCTCCGTCCACATACAGGCAGTTTGACCCGCCGTACCCCGCATTCACAATCAGGGAGATCCCATCTCCCAACGACACTACCATCCGTATACCTATCCGTCCGGCGCGTTACCGCGCCTTTATTTCTATCCCCGACAAAATCAGCCCACAGGTCTTCTCAGCCATATGGAACGGATCCATGGGGGTGGTGTCCATCATGTTCACATGCATGGTGAGCCCGGAGACCAGCCCCAGGACCCCCACGGCCGTGGCCCGGGAGTCAGTGTCTCCACGAAACTCGCCTGCGGCCTTCCCCTTGTCCACCACCGTTTCCAGAATGGCCCGAAGCTCGGCCATGGCACGGTCCATGGCGTGTGCCAGGTCCGAGGCCCCCCGGCCCCGCATGGCCATGCGCCAGAGGTCCAGCATGTTCACCGTATGGGGCATCGACCGACCGGATGGCCTCCGTCACCACCGCCGATAGCTCGGCTGCGGCACCCTGGCCCTCCACAGAACGCACGGCCCCTTCAAACAGGTCCCGCCACTTGCGAAAACGCGCCTCGGCAATGAAGCCCAGGATCTCCTCCTTGGACGAAAAATAGTCGTAAAAGGAGCCCTTGGAGATCCCTGCCGCCTCGGTGATGGCCCGAACCGGGGTGTTCTCGTACCCCTCAAGAAAAAAAAGGCCACTTTCTTCAGCAATCTCTCCGTCTGGCCTCTTTGTCCACAATCTTCGGCATCTCGCTCTCCGTAAACTATGACCGACCGACCGGTCATAAAAAAAGTGGAGTGTATCCCACGCCATGGAGGGAATCAACCCGTTTCTCCTCCGGTTCGGAGAAAACCCTGTTGCCAACCCCCGAACCGTATTATAGATTGACCGTCACCACCCACAACCTGATGATGTGCCCCGGAAAACCATGCGTTCACGGCGTGTGTCCGTTTTTTTGTGCCGCCATCCACACAATCCCGCGAGGTTCCCATGAGTCACCCGGCATCCAAGGCAACGTCGGTTGCCCTCCACTACCTGGCCTACATCCCCCTGGCAGGGGTCACCCTCTCCGTCATCGTCACGATCAAAGCCCTTATCCTTGAGGAACCATGCTCGTCATCGACAAGGGGGGCTGGGCCTGGCTGAAAACCCACCAGGCCGCAGACCTGGGCTTTCTCCAACTCATCCTGGACGACAGGCTCTCGGCCATTCGGCGCCAGCTGATCCTGGGGGCAGCCAAGCTTGCCAACACCCCGGCCCTCATCGCCTTTCCCCTGCTCGCCCTTGCGTGCTGGCTCATGGGCAAGGGCCTCCAGGCCCTTGCCAAGGGAATGAAGTAACCCGCTACCCTTCCAGGATATAGCCGGAGGCCAATTCCCTGAAGGCGCGTACCTGATCGTCGACCCAGGCGCTGTCCTTGCCGAGCTCCCCGGCCATGAGGTTTGCCACGTCCGGGGCCGCTTCCATGGCGGCCCGGGCGTCCAGAATCAGGGCCCGGGTCCTGCGGGAAAGGACATCCTCCACGGTGCGGGCCATTTCATGCCGGGCGGACCACACCACCTCGGCCCTGCGGTAGGGTAGCTTCTCGTGGAGAGGCTCGGCCAGATCCGGGGTCTCCTTTTCCAGGCGCTTGATCAGGCGTGCGTCGCTGCCGTAGAGGGTGTAGGGGGCGTTGCCCGCCTCGTCAGCCGACCACCCGTGGAGGTTGAGGTAGGCCGTCCTTGAGGGACGTTCCGGGAGTCCGGCCACCTTTGCGGCATGGTCCACCACGTCTTCCCCCATCTTCCGATAGGTTGTCCACTTGCCGCCTGCAATGGTGACCAGGCCCGAGTTGGAGATCTCCAGATGATGATCCCGGGAGAGGGCCGCGGTCTTTTTGGCGTTCGTTGACCCGATGAGGGGCCGAACGCCTGCAAACACGCTTAAGACATCCCTTCGCTCGGGGTTTTTCGTGAGATACCGGGCCGCATGGGTGAGCAGGAATTCGATCTCCTCCTCCTTGGGATCGGGCTCCATGAGGGGCTTTTCAATGGGGGTATCCGTGGTGCCCACAATGACACAGTCGTGCCACGGCACGGCAAAAAGGACGCGGCCGTCATCGGTCTGCGGTACCATGATGGCGCTGTCTCCGGGCAGAAAGGATTTGTCCAGGACGATGTGCACCCCCTGGCTCGGGGCGATCATGGGCTCCCGGGCGGCGTCGTCCAGGAGGCAGAGTTCATCCACGAACATCCCGGTGGCATTCACCACGCAGTGCCCCATGATCTCCAGCTCGTCACCGCTCTCCGCGTCCACGGCCCGCACCCCGGACACCAGCCCCTGGTTCTTGATGAGCCCTTCCACCCGCATGCCGTTGACAAGGCATGCCCCGTGGTCCTCTGCGGTGAGGGCCAGGGTGATGGCCAGGCGGGCGTCATCAAACTGGCCGTCGTAGTACATGACGCCGCCCTTCAGGTCTTCCGGCTCCAGGGTGGGGATGAGTTCAAGGGTCCGCTGGCGGCTCAAGTGCTTGGACGGCTTGATGCCGAGCTTTCCGGCCAGCATGTCGTACACCTTCATGCCGATGCCGTAAAACGGGCCCTCCCACCAGCTGTAATTGGGCACGATAAAGGACTGGTGACGGGCCAGATGCGGGGCGTTGTGAAAGAGCAGGCCCCGCTCGTGGAGAGCCTCCAGCACCAGGGTGATGTTGCCCTGCTGGAGGTACCGGACACCGCCGTGGATGAGCTTGGTGCTTCGGCTGGAGGTGCCTTGAGAAAAATCCGCCTGCTCCAGAAGCAGGGTGGTGTATCCCCGCGAGGCGGCCTCCACGGCCACCCCCAGGCCGGTGGCCCCTCCACCCACCACGATCATGTCCCATACGCGTCCGCGTTCTGCTGCCTGAGAGAGCATCCCGGTTCGTTCCATGGTACCTCCTTTTCCGCTGCATTGAGTCGGTTCACACCACAGGTCCGCCCCGGCGCCGGTCTGTTTTTCCCAGCGGTGCCCGGGCATGGCCCGCAAAACAGTCCATCGCCGAAAATTAATTTGCGCTGCGGCGTAAAGCCATTATATTATGAACAAGTAAGCGCCATTCACTCCTTTCTCATGCCCCCTTCACTCCGCACCGGTCACCATCGGCCCGCCGATCCCCCCATGCATTACCCGGCGCGTTGACATATGCACGACCATCTTATGTCGAAAAGCCAGCCCCGTCAAAACTCTGGACCATCTTCAAGGCGTTCGGCCAGGTACCAGATGTTCAACCATGGATCATTCAATACTAAGGAAAGACCATGAACAAAAAAAGCCAACACGAGGAGCTGACCCGCACACTTCTCGAAGAACTTCGCAGGGGAATCACCCCTGAAAAAGAGATGTCCCACTTTCTGGAGTCCACCTTTTCCATCACCACCCCCGAGGAGTTGCGCCTCGCTTTTAACGATGAGGACCACCCCGACCGGGACATGCTCTTTGAGCTGCTCTTTTTCCCCGACCGCCGGACCAAGCTGAGGCTCGAACCCCTCTTTGACGAGTTCAGGTTCACCGCCGAGGACGAAAAAACACTTCTGGATGCCGTCTGCAAAGAAACAGTGGACGTGAACATCACCCTGGAAGGTGCCACCGAGCCGGTGGGCGTCACCCTGCCCAGGGAATGCATGGAACTGTTCGTCAAACGGCTCAACGTCAAGGCCAATCCGCCGCAAAGCGTGGTGGACGCCGCACGGGCCCACCTGGCGGGTGGACGGGACGATCTTTTCCTTGTGCTGCTCAGGGGTGAAAAAATGCGATGGACCGACGAAACCACGGGGTTTCTCAATCGGCTTCTCAAGGGCCTTGCAAACCGGGGATCAGACCTGGAGGACCACCTGGTGACCGCCATCATCACCATGAGCTCCTTTGGCGGGGGGCACTCCCTGCAGGATCACTTCATGGCCATCCGGCAGGACATGGAAGCGGCCGCGGAAAAAGCCCATCAGTTTGAAGAGGGGTTAAAGACCCTGACCATGGAAACCATGATGATGCAGGGCATGATCGGGCCGTCCCACACCGAAGAGGAGATGCGCCACAAGATCCGGGTTCTGGATACCCTGATGATGGAAGGATTCGGTGTGGATCCCACCCTGCTGGAACCGGTCAAGGTGGACTTGGGAGACTTTTCGGGAGGCGACGGAGTGACGGGGATGTTCAAGGCCATGAGCTGAACCGCCTCGCCCGGGGGATAAACCCCAAGGGGTGCCTTTCCCCCCCGGCACCCCTTGGGATGAGAGACAGACGACGGGACCTTACTCCGGATTCACAAGGGTTTGGGCAACGTCTCTGCTGAACTCCGCAACCAACCGGCTCAGGGCCTTGGCCCGGGCCGGTTGGCCCTCACCATCCACCACCCCGGTAAGGGAGGTGTGCCGGGTCAGAAGGGTCTCCCTTTTACCGTTTTTCAGCCCCCACCGTACATCCAGCACGGCCTTTCCCGCCTCATCGGTGTCAAACCGCACCACATCCATAAAAACCTGCATGGTGACCGATGCCTTGGGCGCATCAAAGGGATAGAGGAACATCTTCTCCCCGCCGGTGAGCTGAGACAGGTTCTCCGCCACGGTCCGGGCGATGCCCTCATCCAGGGGCTCTGCCCACCGCTGGTACTCGTTTACCGAAAGGGTATGGTCGCTTCGGCGGGCCACCATCTGGGGACGATCCAGGTACGAGGGCAACTCCACAGGTCCCACCACCACGTAGGTCGAAGGATCCCACTCACCGGCCTCGGCAGGGGCCGCCACGGGATGAAGCAGGTGATAGGTCACCACGGCGGAAGAGGAGGCGCACCCCGCCATCAACAGAAGCGCGCCCACAACAATCAGGTTAACAGTCTTCAGCATCTTTTTCTCCAGTGGTATAAGCTGTGGAAACAAATCTTTAGCAGGCGTCCGTACGCGAGGCGCATTAGACATAAACCGCATGTCGTTGCGCTGCGGCCTTACTCCCCCTTGTTCTTCCCGAACACCAGCGCTTCCGGGTGCCTCTCCAGGTAATCGGCCAGGGCCCGCAGGGCCCGGGCCGCCTCGGAGACATCCCCGAGCATGCGGTTCAAACGATAGGTGACAGCTGAATCAGCTCCCAGGCCTGCATCGAGGCTCTGCATGGTCTTTTCCGCCGTGGCCACCATGGACTGCGAGGAGACGGCCACCTCTTCCAGGGCCTTTAAGGTGCGCTGGATCCCTTCCCCGGAATTCACCGCAAGGCTCTTTGTCTCCGTGGCCGCCCCTTCGATGGAATCGGTGATGGGCTCCAGGGACAAACGGGCCTGGTTCATGAGGTCGGTGAACGCCACGATGGCTTCGCTCATCTGCCCCAAGGTATCGTCCTCCTCCACCGAGGCGATGAGGCGATCGATGGAGTCCACGGTGGAGAGGAACCGGTCGGCGATGGCCTCCACGGGAATGTTCTCCACGGCCCGCGAGAGCTCCGAGATATCGGACAGAACGGTCGGTAACTCCATGACATCCTTTGACTTGCCGGTGAGGGTGTACGCTTTGTTCGGGTGGAACCCGATGGCCACGTACAATTTACCCGTCAGGAGGCTGTCGATCTTAAGCTGGGCCCTGAGCCCCCGTTTCACCAGTTCCTCCCTGAAATCATCCTCATTCATGGACCCCAGGATCATCTCGGTGTTCGCGCCGTAGTCCATCAGCTTGACCCGGTTGCTCTCCACCTCAATGTGAACCGGGGTGGTAAAGGAGAGGTTCTTCATATCAAACACCAGGCCAATGCTTGTCACATTGCCCACCTTGACCCCCATAAACCGCACCGGTGCCCCCACATCAAGCCCTTTGAGGGAATCCTCAAAATAGAGGACATAGTGGTCCTTTTCCTTAAAAAACTCCCCGGCCCCGAAGGTGACCACCATGGCCGAAGCCAGGAGGAAGCCCCCCACCACAAAGGCGCCGATGATGCTGAATTTTGCTTTCTGCTTCATGCCCGCTCCAAACTGAATTAGGTTCCCTTCTGCACGGATCCCGACGACTATCGACTGCCTTCGCCACGGGTCAGGAACCGGACCACCCGCGCATCCTCCGACCGTTCAAGAAGGTCCCTGGGATGCCCGGAGGCGATCATGGTTTTCGTCTCTGCGTCCAGAAAAACAGAATCGGTACCGATGGCAAAAATACTGGCCAGTTCATGGGTCACCACCACGATGGTGGCCCCCAGGGACTCCTTGAGCTCCAAAATCAAGTCGTCCAGACGACGGGCACTGACAGGGTCGAGTCCCGCCGAGGGTTCGTCGAAAAAAAGAATCTCTGGGTCAAGGGCCATGGCCCGGGCCAGGCCGGCCCGTTTCTTCATGCCCCCGCTGATCTCTGCCGGAAGGTGGTCTTCAAACCCGCCCAGGCCCACCAGGGCCAGCTTGAACATCACCAGCTCCCGGATCTCGGACGCCGTGTAATCGCTGTACTGGTACAGGGGAAGGGCCACATTCTCAAAAAGGGTCATGGAGCTGAAAAGCGCTCCGCTCTGGTAAAGAATCCCGATGCGCTGCATCAAGGCACTCTGCTCCCGGGACGAAGCCTCATACAGGGATGTCCGGCCATGGAAGACCTTTCCCCTGGCAGGCTCCTTCAACCCCACGAGATGGCGCAGCAAGGTGCTCTTCCCGCAGCCGCTGCCCCCCATGATGATAAAGATCTCACCCTTTGCCACTTCAAAGGCGAGGTCCCGTTGTATCACCCGCGGGCCGTAGGCCATGGTGAGGTCCGTCACTTTCAGGGGGGGATCCCCCGCACGTGTGTTTGTCATGCTACATTCCGATGATGCTGGTGACCACGGCGATGAGGCCGTCGGCGATGATGATGCCCACAATGGCCGCCACCACGGCCCGGGTGGCCGCATCCCCCACAGCCGAGGCGCTGCGACCGCACCGCATGCCGTGATAGCAGCCCGCCATGGCGATGATGACCCCGTACAGGGCGCTCTTGATGATACCGTGCATAAACTGGGTGACGTCAAGGGCAGCCCGGGTCTGGTTCCAGTACTGGACAAGGGGGATGTCCAGCATCCCCACCCCGATGGCCATGCCCCCACCGATGCCCAGGAAATCCGCATACAGGCAGAGCAGGGGCATCATCATCACAAGAGCCGCCACCCGCGGAATCACAAGGTACTCCGCCGGGTTCAACCCCATGGTGGTGAGTGCATCCACCTCTTCATTGACCTGCATGGTGCCCAGCTGGGCGGCAAAGGCTGCGCCGGTGCGGCCCGCCATGATGATGCCCGTCATCATGGCGCCCAGTTCGCGGGCCATGGCAAGGCCCACAATATCCGCCACATAGATCTGGGCCCCGAACAGCTTGAGCTGCACCGACCCCACAAAGGCAAAGATCACCCCGATGACCAGGCTGATGAGAGACACAATGGGCAGGGCCGATGCCCCGCAGTCCTGCAGGAGCAGGAAAAAATCGTCGCGCCTGAAGCGCCCCCTGCCCGTGACCAGGCGGCCCAGGCCAAGGGCCGTCTCCCCGATAAAGCCAAGGGTGTCCACAAGGGCCGCCCACGCGGCCGTGGCCTTCAGGCCGGCCCGCATCAAGAGCGGTTCCCGCGGCGGCTTCACCGAAGCGCCCGCTGCGCCCGCCCCCTGGGCCGCCAGGGCCATGAGCCGGAGCATCCCCGTGGGGAGCCCTTTCTCATCCACGGCCACGTCCCGGGCCTTGAGGTCCTCAACCAGGCCGCTTACAAAGACGGCCAGGCGGGAATCCCAGCTGACAAGCCCTGTGGTATCGAAACGCACCCGCCGCACCGGCCCCAGGGCGAGAAGGGACTCTGCGACCCGAAGGCCCGTTTCCGCCCGGTCCCAGGGACCGTGAAGGGAGACCACACCCTGCCCCTGCTCCGTTGTGATGGTGATACCGCCCTGCTCCTGCATGCCTTTATTGCTCCCTGTCCCGATCCTTCTGGCCCCGGCCCGTGCCGGAGTGTCAACCATGGGGTCCGAATGTTCCGTGTTTAATCCTCAATGCCAGACAGATATACGAACATTGCACCGATAATTCAAGCGGGATAGCCCCTTCGGAAGGGAATCCGGCACCAAAACGCCCCTGGACAACCAACGGCTTTGTGATTGCCCGGGTTCCCTTAAATTAAACATCGCTCACCCCAAAAAACTAAGGGTGCCATCTTAATTTGCATTGAAAACAAGAACACATTCGACTATATTTGGTCTTAAACACACAGGATTCATTGATTCCCCCTGAGCTTCACCAGACCACCCGTCACCCCTCTTCCCAGCTTGACGAAATGGATATTCCAACCTGCTGATATTCCTTCCTGAAGTGATTCTGTTTTACATCCCGATGTCCGTACATGCCGACGCATCCACCCAACGGCCCCCTTGTGTCCGGTGACAGGAGACGTTGTGTTCTTCCGCAACACGCCGTGGCCTGCAGCCCACAGACGGCCGTGAGTGACCATGTGTACGGGCCCGTTGAATGCGTATCTTTTACACATACATAAACCTAAAGGTACTCCATGGATCGGAAACACAGCAACACGTCGTCCATCCTGAGGGACAGCGCCGAAACACGACGCATCTACTCGGTCGTGTTCGAACAAAAAGGGACGTCGCCCCCCCGAAGCGTTCTCATCACCAGCGGCTGGTGGGGAGAGGGTAAAACGACCCTGGCCTGTAATCTGGCGGCCCTGGCCGCCCGGGAAAAAGGGAAAAGGGTGCTGCTTATCGACTACCACTGGTTCTCACCGGAGGTGCACACCCAGTTCGGCATCCCCGCAGAGCCTCCCCCGAATGCATCCAATGATGTTCTGGACAACGTCATCGCCGTGCCCGGCATGGGCGATCTGTCTATCCTCACGGCTGCGGCCTTTGCCAAGTCGGAGAGCTGGAACGACGCCAGCTCCATTCCCAGCCAGGCGGCCCTGATCAACGAGGCAAAAAACAGGTACGACCAGATCTTCATCGACACCTCGGCCGTCTACCCCACCAACCGGAACATGAACGATCCCATGCTCCTGGGCAAAGCCGCCGACGGGGTGATCCTTGTGGCCCTGACCCATGTCACCCCCAAGTCCAAAACCAAAGGCGCCTGCTGCGCACTGCAGTCAAGCGGGGCCCAGGTACTCGGCATTGTCGCCAACCAATGGCGGAACCCCCTTTCCCCCTTAAGCCACGGCCCTGCACGCCGGTCCGGGACGGGAAAAGCCGGAGCGCGCCTGGTGCACTCCAACCGCTAACCGCCCTATCATGAGGTCGACCATGATTTTTTACCTTGAACGACTGACGTACCGCCTTACCGCGCATTGGATCTTCTTCTGGATGGTCCTGATCCCCCCCCTGGCGTATGTCGGTTACATGGCCCTGACGCCAAGCGTCTACACCCTCTCGTCTAGTTTTGCCGTGCCCGAGGACGCCCCCGTGGCCCAGACCGGTACGCCCACGGGCGTGGCCCCCCTGGCCCCGCTTCTTTCCAGTCCTTCCCGTTGGGAGGCCTTTATCAAGGCCAATTTCAACTCCCAACGCATCATGGGATACCCCCGGGGCTACGGCCTGCCCATCTCCCCGAAAAAGACCAATGAGATCTACCGTGAGGCGTTGACCAACCTGTCGATCAAGGTCGAGGACAACAACCTGCGCACCGTTTACCGGGGCTCCGACAAGGAGCTGGGAAGCCACCTGGTCTTCTACTACAGCACCACCCTCCACCAGCGGATACAGGAGGGCTACAAACGGCAGGGAGCCCACATCAAGGCCCCCATCATCGACGTACCCCGCATGGACCCCGTGCCTCCGGCAACCCGCCTTGCCTGGAGCAGCGACAGGGCCTTGCCAACACTCCTGTGGCTTTTTGCCGGGCTCGTGGCCTTTGTGGTGGTCCACATCCTTCTGGAATCCATGGACAGCTCGTACAAATCTGAAAAACAGATCGCTGAAGACACCCGGCTCCCGATCCTGGGCCGGCTCCCCAACCTGAACGCCATCCCCGCTGGGAAAGATACCTCCCAAGGCCATGAGATATAAGCAATAACGACATGAGACACACACCCGCAACACGAGATCACCGCCCCCGAAACCAACACCTGTACCCATGCACCACCAACGGACCGGAAAACAGGCGCCCCCCCGCAAAACCGGGAACACGCGCCTTTCTCCTTTTGTGGGTTTTTCTTTTTTGGCTCCTCGGCCCCTCCGGGGCCCTGGCTGGGGACGCCGTCCTCACCTGGCCCCCTGCGTCCGAAGCCTCGTATTACGTGGTCTACTGGGGAACCGCTTCCGGGCAATACAACCAGCAGAGCGCCAACATTCCCCAGCCGTCCCCCCTGCCGTCCGGCATCACCCATACCGTGTCCGGACTCACCGAGGGCACCACCTACTTTTTTACCGTCAAAGGCTTCAACGCCTGCAACGGAAGCTCTGACTTCTCCAACGAAGTCTCCAAGACCATCACCGCCCCCGGGACAAACGTTCCTCCGACGGCCAACGCCGGTTCGGATCAACAGCACCCGGACGCCACCGACGGGTCTCCCACCACCGTCACCTTAAGCGGCAACGCCTCCAGCGATGCCGACGGCTCCATCGTCAGCTATGCCTGGACGCGCATCGACGCGAACACAGACTACTCCTTTGACCTGAAAAACGCCGGAACGGCCACGGCCTCCTTTACCGCGCCCCAGGTAAGCGGAGACGTCGCCTTTGAGTTTGAACTCACCGTAACCGACGACAAGGGGGCCACGGACACCGACCAGGTGAGGGTCACCATCACCGAACGGGTTGTGGAGACCGGAGATGCCACCCTGACCTGGCCCTCTTCGGCCGAGGCGTCCTACTACATCGTTCACTGGGGCACCGAGGCGGGAAATTACACCGAACACAGCACCACCATCCCGCAACCATCCCCCCTTCCGCCCCAGATGGTCCATACCGTGTCCGGGCTGATCCAGGACACCACCTATTACTTTGCCATCCAGGCATTCAACGCCTGCAACCAGCCGTCGGAGTACTCCAACGAAGTGAACAAGACCATCCCCCTGCCCGGCGGGAACACCTCCCCTTCGGCCCATGCGGGGGATAACCAGTCCCATCCGGAAACCATCGGCGGCATCCCCTCGCGCATCACCCTGGATGCCTCGGGCTCCACGGATGAAGACGGCACCATCATCGCCTATCACTGGCGACGCGTGGACGACCACGGCGACATTTCCACCATTCTGTCGAGCCCCACGGCTGTGCGGCCCTCCTTTAACGCACCCAGTGTTTCGGCCAACGTGGACCTCGTCTTTGAACTCACGGTAACCGACGACAACGGAGCCACGGATTCCGACCAGGTCACCGTCACCATCACCAACGTCAACCAGGCCCCCATGGCCAACGCCGGGACGGACCAGACCCAGCCGGAAACCACCGGGGGAATCCCCACCATCGTGACCCTGGACGGCAGTGCCTCCAGCGACCCGGACGGCTCCATCACCGGATACGCGTGGACCCGTATCGACTCCCATGCGGACATCCCCATCTCGCTCCAGAACAGCGACACGGCCACGCCGAGCTTTACCGCCCCGGACGTTTCCGCCAACACCACCTTCGAATTTGAGCTCACCATCACGGACAACAGCGGCGCCACGGCCTCGGACCGCGTACGCACCACCATCACCCATGTGAACCGGCCCCCCGTGGCCGATGCGGGACCGGACCAGGTCCACCCCGAGACCACCGGCGGTGTTCCCACGATGATCAGCTTAAACGGCAACGGCTCCAGTGATGCGGACGGTACCCTCACCCGCTACGCCTGGGTCCGTACGGACACGAACTCAGGGATTTCCGTCTCCCTCCAGGGGGCCGATACCCCCACCCCGCAGTTCTCGGCCCCTGCGGTTTCCGCCGACACCACCCTGGAGTTTGAACTCACCGTCACCGACGACAACGGTGCCACGGCCTCGGATCGCGTTCAGGTCACCATCACCCACCTCAACCAGCCGCCGGTGGCCGACGCCGGGCCGGACCAGACCCACCCGGAGATCACCTCAGACGGCACCCCCACCACCGTGGTGCTCAATGGTACGGGCTCCAGGGATCCGGAAGGGGGCGTTCTCAGCTACGCCTGGGTCCGTACGGACGCCAACTCCAAGGTCACGGTCACCCTTGAAAACGCCGACACGGCAACGCCCAGCTTTGTCTCCCCCGACGTGGGCTCCCACACCGCCCTGGAGTTCACCCTGACGGTGACCGATCCGGCCGGAGCCACGGCCCAGGACACCACCAAGGTGACCCTGACCAAGGTCAACCGAAAGCCCAAGGCCGACGCCGGGCCGGACCAGACCGTGGAGCCGGAGGTTGAGGTCACCTTGTCCGGCGCCAACTCCAGCGACCCGGACGGCACCGTCTCAGCCTACACATGGGAGCAGGTGACCACAGCCGACGAGCCCGTGGTAACCCTCACCGGTGCCGACACCGAGACAGCCTCCTTTACGGCCCCCAGTGTGGATGAAGGCGGCAGCGCCCTGACCTTCCAGCTGACAGTCACGGACAACGAAGGGGCCACCCACGCGGCCACGAGCCTGGTAAACGTCACCTTTGAGAACCAGCCCCCCGTTGCCGATGCCGGACCGGACCGCACCGCCCGGGAGGGTGAACCCGTGAGCCTCTCCGGCGTCAACTCGTCGGATCCCGACAACGACCCCATTGCCTCCTATCGCTGGGAGCAGCTGGACGGGCCGTCCGTTGAACTCATGGACGCCAATACCGCCGTTGCCGGTTTCACGGCCCCGGATGTGGGGCCGTCCGGGGGCAGCCTCACCTTCAAACTGACGGTCACGGACAGCCGAGGGCTCGCAGCCACGGCACAGACCGTCATCAACGTGATCTTCGTGAACCAGCCGCCGGTGGCCGACGCCGGGGCCGACCAGACCCTGAGTTCAGGGGGCACCGTAACCCTCTCGGCTGCGGGCTCCAGCGACCCGGACAACGGCATCGCCTCCTTTGCCTGGTCTCAGACCCTGGGTCCCCCTGCGGCCATTTCCGATACCTCGGCCGTCTCCCCCAGGGTCACCGTGCCTGACGGGCTGCCCGACGGCACCCAGCTCACCTTCATGGTCACGGTCACCGATACGGGCGGTTTAACCGCCACCGACACCATGCAGGTGACCATCTCCACCCTCAACCAACCGCCGGTGGCCGATGCCGGTGACGCCCAGACCGTGCCCGTGGGCGCCGAGGTTACCCTCTCGGGAGCAGGCTCCAGCGACCCCGACGGCTCCATTGCCGCCTACCGCTGGGCCCAGAAATCCGGACCGGTGGTGACCCTTTCCGATGCCACGGCCGTGGCACCGGTCTTCACCGCCCTTGCCGACAGCCCCAACGGGTCCACCCTGACCTTCGAGCTGACGGTAACGGACAACGGCGGACTCTCGGCAGCGGACCGGGTCATCATCAACGTCACCGACACCAACCAGCCCCCCACGGCCGATGCAGGGGAAGACTTCTTCGCCGATGAAAAGACCACGGTGACCCTCTCGGGCGAAGGCTCTTCCGATGCGGATGACGGCATCAGTGCCTACCGATGGGAGCAAATTGAAGGGCCCTATGTGGCACTGGCCACACCCAACCAGGCTGTGACCACCTTCACGGCGCCATCGGTCTCCACGGACGGGGCCACCCTCGCCTTCCGCCTCACCGTGACGGACAACAGCGGGCTCTTCACCACCGATGAGGTGAGGGTCACCGTCACCTTTGTCAACCAGCCCCCGGTGGCCTCGGCAGGTCCCGACCAGGTGGTGGACGAAGGAACCGTGGTCACCCTGTCGGCTGCGGGAAGCCATGACCCGGACAACAACCTGACCGGTTATCTCTGGGAGCAGACATCTGGCCCCACGGTCTTCCTCTCCGACGCCGAAACCGTGAGCCCCACCTTTACGGCGCCCATCGTGAGCACAGAAGGTGCCAGGCTCCTCTTCAGCGTCACTGTCACGGACAGCCAGGGGCTCACCGACACGGACTCCACCGCCGTGCAGGTCCTCTTTGTCAACCAGCCTCCCGTGGCCAATGCAGGAGAAGACCAGTTCGTCCTGGAAGGGGAGACAGTCACCCTGGACGGATCGGCATCCCTGGATCCGGACGACGGCATCTCCACCTGGACCTGGACCCAGACCTCCGGGCCCACCGTGACCCTGACACCTCCGGGTGATCCCGTGGTGCACTTTGTGGCACCGAAATCCACCCCGGGCGGCGTGGAGCTGGAGTTTACCCTGACGATCACGGACAACGGCGGGCTGTCCCATTCAGACAGTATCAAAGTCACCGACACCCTGGTACAGACCAACCCCACGGACGATACGGGCAACGCCTCCATCGAAGTCCTCGACAGCGACATGCAGCACCGTGACTGGCTCAGTATCGGCTGGGATGCCTACCGCAAACACAACAACGAAGCCCGGGTGGCCAGCGGCGACCTGGACGGGGACGGCTATCATGAGCTGGTGATCGGCCTGGGGCCCGTGGATTCGGACCCCGCCATCCCCGGCGGGTACTTCCAGATCATCTCCCATGACTTCAAGCATCTGGCCTGGGGCCAGATTCCCTGGGAAGAGTACAACAACCTGAATGGGGAGACATGGCCGGCATGTGGGGACATCGACGGCGACGGTGTCGATGAAATTGTGGTGGGATTGGGCAAAGGGGGGCAGGGAAAACTGGCTGTCTTCTCTTACAGCCTGGGCAGTGTCGCCCTCCGGCAGTGGACCTCTGTTCCCTGGGACGCCTACAATGAGGTCATCGGGGAAACCCGACCCGCCCTGGGCAACCTGGACGACGATCCCTGCATGGAGATCGTGGTGGGATTGGGATCGGACGAACGCACGGGCTTTACGCCCAACGGGCGCTACGCCGTCCTGGACAAGGTATGCAACGGCAACCTCAACGATCCCTTTGAACTCATGGCCTGGGGCCAGAGCCAGTGGACCGAGTACAACGCCTCCAACGGCGCCACCTGGCCCACCTGCGGAGACATCGACGGCGACGGCCGCGATGAAATCCTCCTGGGCCTGGGTGCCGGTGGTGAGGGACGCACGGAGGTCGCCGCCATGGTGGACGGCGCCCCGGTGCACCACAGCTGGCTCACCGTGGACTGGAACGACTACAACAGCATGCAGGGAGAGACGCGCCCGGCCACCACGGACATCAATGACGACGGCATTGACGAGATCATCATCGGCCTGGGGCCCGTGCCCGCAGACGAGCACCTGCCCGAGGGCCGGTTCCCGGCCATGACCGCGGACCAGTCCATTGTGAAGTGGGGCCAGCTGGGGCTCTCCCCCTACAACAAGGCCAACGGAGAGAGCAGGCCCACGCCCTTTATCTCCAACGGCGAACACTTCGTGGCCATCGGCATGGGCCCCTACACCCCGGATACACCGGATGAGCCCGATGAAGAGGAAACCCCTGATCCCGGCTCCGGCTCGTCGGGCTGCTTCATCGACACCTCACGAGGGGATTAGCCGGACAAAAGGAAGTGGTTTAACGGCCCTGGCCGAGGCGCCCCCGCTCCTCACGGAGCGTGGGCGCCTCCAGGGCTTCGCACAGGGGAGAAGACAATGGTGGCGGCGGCGTAGTCCAGGAACATTTCGATGTCGGCCAGGAACCGCGCCAGATCCTCCGTCCACAAAGGGGCTCTTGCCCGGCAGCATGGAGGTGGAGTGAAAGGACATGTTGAGGAACCGGTGGCCGAACCGAACGCACTGCTTCGCCAGCCGGACCATCTCCGCCCCGCTGCTCAGCTCCGGTGAGAGCCACCTGAAGTTAAGGAGCCTCAGCCGATCCAGGATGCCCAGCAGCCGCAGCCTGGACAGGGGCTTCTTACGGAGTCTCTCCATGAGGGCATAACAGAGGCGCCCGTTTTTCTGATAAAACCCCACGGTGGGAGGCACTTCCAGAAGGGCCCCTTGGGGGTCGGGTACCATGGGGTAATCCGGGTCAAAGGGGTAGGCCTCGCTGAGCCCCCGGCTGAAATCAGGCCCGCTGTAAGCACTCCAGTCCACAAAGGGGCTGATGGAGGTGTCGATGCGGTAGCCCAAAGCCTTGAGGGTCCGCGCCACCTTGGCGTCAAACCCCCACCGGCCCGCCCGAAAACAGACCGGAGAGAGGTGAAACCGCTCTTCAATGGCGCCATGGAGGCGGGTCATCTTCTGTTTCACCAGGGGCTCGGGCAGGTTGCACATCATGGAGTGTTCCACCGAAATCTCTTCGTCATGGGGCGGGGTGTTCCAGGGGTGGCAATGGGTCCCGATCTCGCAACGCCCGTCGTCGTAGATTCCCTTCAAGATTTCCCGGGCCCTGTCGTCCGTTGCCACAGGCCAGTTGATGAGGTAGGTGGGGACGGCCCCGTACCGGTCGAAGAGCCGCTGAAGCTCCGGCACCCTCGCCAGGTTCTCCACCGGGTTGTCCGTGGCGTGGTAGGTGTCCCAGGAGTCCTCTTCCGTATCGATGGTGATGTACACGTGAACCGTCATGGCGTCCCCTCCAGATACACGGGTGCGTCCCCGGCAAAATGGTCTGTCACCCAGGTAAAGATAATGCCCATGAGGTGCCGTCGCACGGACAGGGCCGTGTAGGTGTGGTTGGCTTCCTCGATGTATTCCAGCTGGAGGAGCCCCTTGAAATCCGTGCCTTTGAACATGTCGGTGAACTGCTCCGCGTAGTTGTAATACCCGGCAATGCCCCCGGAATAGATGGTGAGCATGCGGACCCCCCGCCCCGCCATCTCCGCCAGCTCTCCTGCCACCCGTGCCTTGGGTGGAAACGTCCGTTCGTACACATCCCCACCGCCCTTGGAAGCCCGTAAGGCAGGAATAAGCCGTGCCACGGCCCTGCCCAGGCACTTGGCCAGGAACCAGGCCAGACGCACAGGATTGATCATGTACGGTGCGTAGTCTTTCAGGTAAAACCGCAGGGTGGGGTAGGTAAACCCGTCCAGCATCACCACCCCGGTGACCCGCTCGTCCACACTGGCAACGGCATGGGCGTTGTCCGCCCCGGAACAAAGCCCCACCAGCACAAAGGTCTCAATCCCCTTTTTTTCCGTAAGCAGATCCATGGCATCGGTGATGTCGTCTCTGGACCGTTCGTCGTAGTCGCGGGAGTCGTGGGGCATGGCGCTGTCCCCCAGGCCGGAGCCGTCAAACCTCAGCACATGGAACCCCGAGGCCTCCAGGCCGCGGGCAAGTTCCACATAAAGACGATAGGGGCCCACACGGTGCAGAAGCCCCGCGTTGAGCAAAAGCACCCCGGGCATCCCCCCGCCCCCCCCCTCGGGCTCGGACAAAATCCCCACAAGGTTCCGGTGCTCTCCGAATACCAGCACTTTTTCCATAACCTGCCTCCTTATGGGGAAAAACGCCAAAAAAGCATGCCTCCGGCGGCGAGGTGAAGCCACCTTGAAAGCATATTACGCTGGTGGTTTATGCAAGCTGCCTCACAAGCTTCACCGTCACAGGATACGTTGCCGCTACGAGTAACCGCACGACCTCCGGCGCCCTACCGATGACTCAACAAGAGAATCCCAAATGCCCTTCATCGTGTTTCCAAAAAAATGAAATGGGCCTCTCCTGCAAAACCGGTTGACTCATGTCACACCCCATGCGAATGCCCCGAAAAAAAATTGCATGATGTCTGCCTCCATGCATTCGCCATAGGGTTTCCAGGTGCCCCCACCTGGCCGCCGGTCATGGGGTTGACAGCCGATCTCCGATGGCCTGGACCATGGCGTTGGCCACCAGCACTTCGTCGTGGCCGTTGAACTGCTCCCATCCGGCGGGTTCCTGCACCAAGGCCGTGTCCACGGTGGTTCCAGCCGTGGCCAGGGCCTGTTCAAGGGCCCGGTACTCGGGCTTTTCTTCGGACAGGGCCAGGTGGACGGGACCCGGCAGGGGCGGATGAGGAGCCAGCAGGTCCACGGCTTCAATGGAGGTGATCATCTCCGGGGAGAAGGCATAGCCCAGAATCTCCTCCTGTATTCCCCTGGACGGACGGGTTGTGCCCCCTGCCCGCCGATGGGCGTCCAGATAGGCCTTTCCGTCCACCACCGGGTCCCAGAGCACCAGCTCTTTGAGGCCAGGGATCTCCCCTGCCGCGGCCACGGCCAGGGAGGCCCCGAGGCGCAAGCCCACCACCGAGAGCCGCAGGGCGCCGGAGATATCCTTCAGTTCCCCGGCGGCTGTTACCAGATCCCGGGTCCAGTGGTTCACGTCCCCCTCCTCGCTTTTTCCGGCGGAGTCCCCCACCCCGTAGCATCAACTCTAGCACGTGCCGCCCTGCGGCGGCCAGGGCAAGGGCCAGCTGCCGGATCGCCATGTGGGTCCGTATGTGTTCATGGGCCACGGGGGCAGAGAGCAGCACCCCTTCCTGGTGCAGCCCCGCCCCTGCCGGTGGGTAGTAGATTCCGAACAACTGGGTGTCGTGGGCGCCGAAATAGAATGGGACCATGGGTGTGTTTCACCTCTCCTGTGGCAACGTGGTCACGCAGGTCTGTTCTCGTTGACGGGCACCTCAACGGGGTCCCCTTTGGGCTTCAACGCCCCGGCCACCTTCTCCCAGAGCTGGCGGAGCCTGGTTCCCGGGCCGTCATTCTTATCGTCCTTTTGGACGAAGGGATATCGGGCCGCGATCTGGCCCAGGGTGTTCAAAAAGATATCCCTCGGGCTGAGCTTTACCCCGGTCTCCTTGAGCACCCGGGCGATGACCCGGATGGCCAGCAGGGAGTGGCCCCCGGCGTCAAAGAAGTTGTCGTGGACCCCCACCTGGGCGATGCCCAGTTCGTCCCGCCAGATGGCAGCCAGGATTTTTTCGCTGTCGGTCTCCGGTGCCACGAACTCCCGGGCCGCAACCGCGCCCAGGCTGAAGGAGGCTTGGAGGGCCTTGCGGTCGATCTTCCCGGCGGGGGTCAGGGGCAGGTCGTCGATCTCCACAAAATGCTGGGGAATCATGTAGTCCGGCAGGGTCTTTCGCAGGTGCTTGCGCAACTGGGACCCCGTGGCCGAAGCCCCATCCTCGTAAAGAAGGTGGGCCACAAGGCGCACGTCCCCTGCGCTTTCCTCCCGAACCGTTACAATACCCTGGCGCACGGCCTCATGATCGGTGAGGCTGGCCTCGATCTCCCCGGGCTCGATGCGGAAGCCCCGTACCTTCACCTGGTTGTCCATGCGGTTCAGGTATTCAATGGTTCCGTCGGGATGATACCGGGCGAGGTCGCCGGTCCTGTAGAGCCTATGCCCCGGCCCCGACGCAAAGGGGTCTGGGATAAACCGCTCTGCGGTGAGCTCGGGCCGGTCCAGGTAGCCCCGGGTGACCCCGGCCCCGCCGATCAAGAGTTCCCCGGGAACCCCCACGGGCACGGGCTGCATGCGACCGTCCAGGATGTGAATTTGGGTGTTGGCAATGGGGCGCCCCACGCGGATGGGCCCGCCGTTTTTATCCAGCAGGCTGCATGTGGACCACACCGTGGTCTCGGTGGGTCCGTACATGTTCCACACCTCGCCCACGCAGCCGGTGAGTTCTTCGGCAAGATCCGGGGGAAAGGCCTCTCCTCCGCAGAGGATCTTCATGGACTGGGCCCCTTTCCAGCCCGCGGCGAGAAGCAGCCGCCACGTTCCCGGGGTGGCCTGCATCACCGTGGTCCCGGAACTCTTCAGGACGTCCACCAGGGCCAGGCCGTCCCGGGCAGTCTCCCGGTCTGCGATGATCACCTCACCCCCGACGCTCAAGGGGAGGAAAAGCTCCAGAACGGCAATGTCAAAGGAGAGGGTGGTCACGGCCAGCAGGGTGTCTTCCGAAGTCATCCCCGGGGTCCGGGCCATGCTGGTGAGAAAGTTCACCACAGTGCCGTGGGGCACCTGAACCCCCTTGGGCTTGCCCGTGGAGCCGGAGGTGAAGATCACATAGGCGAGGTGTTCCGGGCCCGGGTCCTCCCACACGCTGTCCAGGCCCCGCCCCTGGCCCGTCAAGACATCCCTGTCCAGGCAGATGACCAGGGCGCTGTTCTCCGGCAGGTTGTCGAGGAGGGCCTGTTCGGTGAGCAGCACCGAGACCTTGGCGCTCTCCACCATGTAGGCGAGGCGCTCGGCCGGGTACTCCGGGTCCAGGGGCACATAGGCCCCCCCTGCCTTGAGGATCCCCAGGAGCCCTGCCAGCATCTCCGTGGACCGCTCCACGCAGATCCCCACCAAAACGTCCGGGCCCACCCCGGAGATGCGCAGGTGGGCGGCAATCTCCTCGGCCCTTGCGTTCAGCTCTCCGTAGGTCAGGCAGTCCCCGTTGCAGGAGACGGCCGGAGCGTCGGGATGTGCCGCGACGCGGTTCTCGAAGAGTTCGTGGATGCAGGCAGCCTCGGGATAGGGGGTCTGGGTTTCGTTCCATTGGGCCAAAAGCCCCTGCTCCGTCTCCGACAGCACCGGCAGCCTTGCCAGCTCGGCATCGGGCTCGGCCACGATGCCGGAAAGGAGCACGGCATAGCTTTCAAGGAGCCGCTTCATGGTTTCGGCCGTAAAAAGGTCCGTGGCGTATTCAAAGGCCACCTTGACACCGGCCCCTTCCCTGCCCACGGTGCACATGAGGTCGGTCTGGGCAACGTGGGTGGTCACTGGCTCCTCCCGCCACGGCACTCCGGCCATGGCGCGCTCCTGCTCCATGTCCCCGAGAAAGACAAAAAGCACCTGGTACAAGGCGGTCATGCTGAGGTCACGGTGGGGATTGAGTTCCTGGACCAGTCGCTCAAAGGGCATCTCCTGATGGTTGTACGCATCGAGGCACACCTCCCTGACGCGCCCCAGAAGCTCCGTAAAGGAGAGAGAGCCCCCACAGGCCGTTCGCAGCACCAGGGTGTTGGTGAAAAAGCCCACGATCTCTTCGGTCTCCCCGTGGACACGGTTGCCGAAGGGAGAGCCCACACACATCTCCTCCTGGCCTGTGTAGCGATACAGAAGCGCCTTGAACGCGGCCAGAAAGAGCATAAACAGCGTGGCCCCTTCACGGCGCGCCAGCTCCTCCAGGGGGGCTGCCAGGGCCTCGGGGATCACCAGGGTCTCGGTGGCCCCCGGCCCGGAAAACTCCGCAGGGCGGGGAAAATCCGCCGGAAGCTGCAACACGGGCAAATCCCCTGCCAGCTGCTCTTTCCAATAGGCAAGCTGTCGCTGATAGTCCTCACCGGGCAGCCACACCTCCTGCTGCCAGCGGGAGTATTCTGCATAGGTGATGGGAAGGGGCGGCAACTCAGGGTCTCTCCCCTCTGAAAAGGCCTCGTACAGGGCAAACAGCTCCCGCTGGAAGATGACAAAGGAGATCCCGTCGAAAATGCTGTGGTGGGGCATGAAGAAGAGCACATGTTCGTCGGAGGAGAGGGTCACCAGCCCGGCGCGTACCAAAGGCCCTTGGGCCAGGCTCAGGGGCCTTGCCGCTTCGGCTTCCAGATAGGTTGCCAGGGACTCCTCCCGCGTTTCTGAAGGAAGGGTGCTGTAATCCACCGCAATAAAGTCGATCTCCTGTGTGGGGGCCACCACCTGCACCGGTGCGCCCCCGTCCAGGGCAAAGGTGGTACGCAGGGCGTCGTGGCGATCCATGAAGGCCTGGAGGCTCTGCCGCATCACCTCCCCGTCCACGGCCCCTGAAAACCGAATGGCAAGGGAAGGGTGACACGGCAGGGTTGAGCTGGTCGATGTACCAGAGGCGCTGCTGCATGGACGAAAGGGGGGCATCCCCTTCCGTTGCCGTGGACCCGGCAAACCCAGCGGGGCCTTCCGTTGCGGCCTCCGGCTCCCGGGTCACGGCCGGAGCCTCTTCAGGGGCAGCGGGCGCACTCTCGGGCCGGGAGGCTTCGATAAAGGCGGCCAGCTTCGGGAAGGTGGCATACTCACCCACCAGGTGCCGAAAGGCCAGGGTAACGCCAAAGGCGCTTTTCAGGCGGTTGCTCACCTGGGTAAGGAAAAGGGAGTCCATGCCCATCTCCAGGAAGGTCACCGACGGGGAAAATGCATCAAAATCGATGCCCGACAGCTCGTGCATGATCTCTTTAAGCTGCGCCACGATGGCATCGGTTCCGGTTGCCTGAAGAGGGGCAGCAGACGCGGCCACAGCCTCTGCGGGCTCGGGTGCAGCAGCCGCTGCCGCAAAGGTCTCCGGCACCTCGGCTGCGGGGGCCCTGTCCGCCGGTTCGATCCAGTGACGCGTCCGCTCAAAGGGGTAGGTGGGCAGCAGGACGCGCTGCCTGCGCTCGGCAGACGAGAACCCTGCCCAGTCCACCTGTCCGCCGGAGAGCCAGTACTCGCCCAGGGCTTTGAGCAGGCAGGCCAGGGCCGGAAGGGTCTCTTTGGCGTGCCCCAGGGAGGCGATGACGGTCTGCTCCGCCGCCCGGTTCGGATGCTGCCGGGCCGAGGTGCTCAGGGCTGTTCCGGGCCCCACCTCGATGAGCACCCGGCCGGAGACCTTCTGCAGTTCGCGGATCCCGTCGCTGAACAGGACGGGACGACGAAGCTGGCTGACCCAGTACCCCGGGTCCATGGCCATCTCCTCGGTGATCCAGGTGCCCGTGACGTTGGAGATAAAAGGGATCTCCGGGGGATGGAGTTCCACACCCTCCAGGGCCTCGGCAAAGGGAGCCAGGGCCGGCTCCATCATCTCCGAATGGAAGGCATGGGAGGTGTGGAGTTTCCTGGTGTCGATCTCCCGCTCGGCCAGGGCCTGTTCAAAGGCCTCGATGTGCTCGTGGGCACCGGAGACCACGCAGAGGGACGGGGCGTTCACCGCAGCCAGGGCCACCCCCGGGGTCAGCAGGGGCGTCAGCTCCTCCTGGGGAAGCCTCACGGCCCGCATGCTCCCTTCGGGCATCTGCTGCATGAGTCGCCCCCGGGTGGCCACCACGGCCAGGGCGTCCTCCAGGGCAAAGACCCCGGCCAGGGTGGCGGCCATGGACTTGACCCGTCATCTGCTTGATCATGGCCTCGGGCTCCACGCCCCAGCTCTGCCAGAGCCGGGCCAGGGCGTACTCCACCGCAAACAGGCAGGGCTGGGTGAGTTCGGTTCGAGCCAGGCGTTGGGTGGCCTCCTCTTCCTGGCCTTCGGCGGGAAAGAGGAGCTCACGGATATCGAGCCCCAGGTGGGGTTCCAGGCCGTCGGCACACTGATTCAGGGCCTCCTGGAACACCGGCTCGCATGTATAGGCCTGCTCCCCCATACGGACGTGCTGGGAGCCCTGACCCGAGAACATGAACACAACCGAAGGGTCCCGCCTGCCCGGGGTGCGTGTCATGGTCCACTGGCCCTCTTCCTTGCGGGCCGCGGCCATGGCCTCCTGTGTGTCGCGGCAGATAAAGGCCTGCCGCACGGCCATGTCCTGCCGGCCCACCTGGAGGGTATAGGCCACGTCTCCCAGAGACGTCTCCCCCGACCCTGCCAGGAAATCGGCAAGGCGCTCGGCCTGGGCCTCAAGGGCCGTCTCTGTCTTTGCCGAGAGCAGCATCAGCTTCCAGGGACGCTCCCCTCCCACGGGGGGAGATTCGGGGGCCTCTTCCAAGACCGCGTGGGCATTGGTCCCGCCGATGCCGAAGGAGCTGACTCCTGCCCGCCTCGGGAGGTGTTCCGGGGTCCAGTCCATGGCCCGGTGGTGAAGGGGCTGTTCTCAAAATCGATCTCCGGGTTGGGGTTCTGGAAATGGAGGCTCGCAGGAATTTTTCCGTGCTGCAGGCACAGGGAGGCCTTGATGAGCCCCACCACCCCTGCGGCGGCATCGGAGTGGCCGATGTTGCTCTTCACCGAGCCGATGCCGCAAAAGCCTTTGGCGTCGGTCTGCATGCGGAAGGCCTTGGTAAGTGCCGCTACCTCGATGGGATCCCCCAGTGGCGTTGCCGTTCCGTGGGCCTCCACGTAGGAGATGGTGTCGGGTTCCACCTCGGCTGCGGCATGGGCCATGGCGATAACCTCGGCCTGGCCCTGGACGCTGGGTGCTGCGTAGCCGATCTTCTGGGAGCCGTCATTGTTCACGGCAACCCCCTTGATCACGGCGATGACCTGATCCCCGTCGGCCAGGGCATCTTCCATGCGCTTCAAGGCCACCACCCCCAGGCCCCCGCTGAAAACCGTGCCCTGGGCCTTGGCGTCAAAGGGGCGGCAATGCCCGTCCGGGGAGTTGATGGCCCCTTCCTGGTAGAGGTACCCGGACTCCTGGGGAAAGATCACCGACACCCCGCCGGCGAGGCAGAGGTCGGAGTCGTAGTTCAACAGGCTCTGGCAGGCATAGTACACCGCCACAAGGGAGGTGGAACACCCGGTCTGGATGTTGACGCTGGGCCCCTTCAGGTTCAGTCGGTGGGAGGTCCGGGTGGTGAGAAACTCCATGCGGTTGCTCAGGATGGCGGCAAACCCGTCTGGGGTTCGCTGGCGAAGCATCCGCTCCAGGTGGTCGTGGCTGCGGGTGATGTTGTGCAGGAAATAACTGTCGATAAAGCTCCCGCCCCCGAACAGGCCGATGACCCCGTCGTACTTTTCCGGGTCGTAGCCAGCCCGCTCCAGGGCCTCCCACACGCACTCCAGCCAGAGGCGGTGCTGGGGATCCAGCATGGCGGCCTCCCGGGGGTTGAAGCCGAAGAATCCGGCATCGAACAGGTCGGCCCCTTCGATGATGCCCCGGGCGGGCACGTAGTTCGGATCGTTTTTCACGGCATCGTAATCCAGCTCATGGGCCTTGAGCTCCTCGTCGGACAACGTGGTTATGGACTCCACGCCGTTTACGATATTGTCCCAGAAGGCCTCACAGCTGGAAGCCCCTGGGAAACGGCCGGACATGCCCACAACGGCAATGGCGTTTGCATACTGGTCCACCTGGCTCATGTGCGATCTCCCGTTCTATTTTTTTTTCTCCTGGACAATGTCTCTTTTCTCTTTTTCAGCCGCGCTTCCATGTCGTCGCGTGCCGGTGCCGACTCCGCCACCGACTGGGGCTTGAGAAAATCCGCCACCGCACGGATGGTGGGGTACTCAAAGAGATGATGCACCTTCAGGTCCGTCTTCAATGTACCGGCCAGCTTGTTGGCCACCTCCACGAGCAGGAAGGAGTCTCCCCCCACCTCGAAGAAGTTGTCGTCCACCCCCACGTTGTCCACCCCCAGATGATCCTGCCACACCTCGGCGATGACGGATTCCACGTCGCTGCTCGGGGCGGCGTAGAGGGTTCCCACCTCAGGCCTGTCCGTGGTGGGCGGCGGCAGGGCCTTGCGGTCTACCTTGCCGTTGGCCATGAGGGGAAAGGCGGGAAGCTGGATAAAGTAAGAGGGGACCATAAACTCGGGAAGCTTTTCTGAAAGAAAGCCCCGCAGGGCAGAGGCCATGCCCGTGGCACCGTCGGCCGCCACCACATAGGCCACCACCTTCTTGTTGCCGGAAGCATCCTCCCGTGCCGCCACCACCACCTCCAGGACATCGGGATGCCCGGCAATGACAGCCTCGATCTCTCCGAGTTCGATGCGCAGGCCCCGCACCTTGACCTGAAAATCGTTTCGGCCCAGGTACTCGATCTGCCCGTCGGGCAAGTAACGGGACAGGTCGCCGGTCTTGTACAGCCGCGCCCCCTGCTCCTTGCTGAAAGGATCGGGAATAAAGCGATCCCGGGTCAGCTTGGGCCGGTTCATGTACCCCCTGGCCACCTGAACACCGCCGATATACAGCTCCCCTGCCACCCCCACGGGCACGGGCTCCATGTGCCGATCCAGGATATGGATCTGGGTGTTGGCAACGGGCCTGCCGATGGGCACCACCAGGCCACGGTCCTCACGTTTGCACTCCCAGAAGGTCACGTCTACGGCCGCTTCGGTAGGGCCGTAGAGGTTATGGAGTTCCGCGGGCAAGGTGTCGAAGAAGCGGTCCCGCAGCTCGCAGGGAAGGGGCTCCCCGCTGCAGATCACCTTGGTGAGGCTCCGGCACCGGTCCCCGTGGTCTTCCCGGAGAAAAAGCTGGAGCATGGAGGGGACAAAATGAAGGATGGTGATGCCCTGGTCCTCGATGAGACGGCCCAGGGCGTCGGGGTCTTTGTGGACCCGGGGAGGGGCCACCACAAGGCGCGCCCCGAAAAGCAGAGGCCAGAAGAACTCCCACACGGACACGTCGAAGCTGTACGGGGTTTTCTGCAACACCCGGTCCTCGGCGGTAAGGTCGTAAGCCTCCTGCATCCAGTACAGGCGGTTGCTGATGCCCCGGTGGTCGTTCATGACCCCCTTGGGCTTGCCCGTGGATCCGGAGGTGTAGATCACGTAGGCCAGGTTGTCCTCGGTGACCCCGGCGTCAGGGGCCTCGGCGGGCTCACCGGCCACGGTCTCCCATTGGGTATCCAGGCAGATCACCGTGGCCGAGTGATCCGGCAGCATCTCCTTGAGGTGTTCCTGGGTGAGAATCACCGGAACCTCGGTGTCTTCCAGCATAAAGGCCAGCCGTTCGGCCGGATAATCCGGATCCAGGGGCACATAGGCCCCGCCGGCCTTAAGGGTCCCGTAGAGGGCCACGACCATCTCCACGGAGCGCTCCATAAACACGCCCACTCGCTTTTCCGGTCCCACGCCGTGTTTCTGAAGAGCATGGGCAAGGCGGTTGGCCCGTATGGACAGATCCCCATAGGTGAGGGTGTCGCCCTCGTAGGTCAGGGCCACCGCATCGGGGGTCCTTGCCACCTGGGCCTCAAACATCTCGTGAAGGCAGACAGGCTCCGGGTAGGTCCGCCCTGTGTCGTTCCATTCGAAAAGCAGCTTGTCACGCTCGGACCGACTCAAAAGGGGCAGGCGGTCCAGGGCAACGTCCCCTCCCACGGCCACGGCATCCAGAAGAACCTCGAAGCTCTCGCAGAGAACGCCGCAGATCGACGTGGAAAGGACTCGGCGTTGTAAACAAAACCACCGTGCCACCGCTCACCATCGTCACGGACAAACAGGGAGAGATCGCATGCAGGCCCCTTTGGCTCACCCGATCCACCAAGGGAAGGCCCCTGTTCAATGCCGCCGGGCAAGGGGCCGTCCTGGAAGGTGAACATCGCCTGGAAAAGCGGGTGGGAATCCGGAGCGTGGTCCGGGTCCAGAAGCTTGGCAAGGCGGGCAAGGGACATCCCGGCACGGGCCCGCGCCGTGCGCGCTGCCTCGCAAATGCGGCGGTGCAGCGCATCAAAGGTGCAGGGATCCGACACATCCGCACGCAAGGGAAACATATGGGAAGAGGCCCCACCGTTTCCGGGCCGTTCGCCGTCGGCCCCCGAGACCCCCACCATGAGGTCCGTCTGTCCGGAATAGCGCGTCAACAAGGTGACGTAAGCGGCCAGCAGCAGGGTAGAGACGGTGCCTCCCTCGGACAGGCCACGGCCTTTAAGGGCCTTGATGCACTCCGAGGAAAGGCGAAACCGCTGGGTGCCGCCCCTGAATTCCAGATGGGCGGGACGCGGATGGTCCACCGGAAGCTGGAGTACAGGCAGGTCCGTACCCAGGGTCTCCTTCCAATAAGCGAGTTCCGCTTTTTCCGATGACCCGCCCGGGGTGGTCCCTGAGCCAAAGGCCTCCCCGGAGCAGTCCACGGAGACTCCGGCCTCTCTCAGGGAGATAACGGTCTCCCGGATAAAGGCGTCGTCGGAGCCGCCCTGGCCGGGATGACGCAGGGATGTAAGGATCACCGGGCGCCCCGTTTCTGCCACCTGCTGGCGGGCAAGAAGCGCCAGGGTGCTTCCTGGCCCCACCTCCAGCAGTACCCCTGCGGGTTGGGTCAAAAGGGTCGCCACGCCCTTGGAAAAACGCACCGGCTCCCTCAAGTGGGACGACCAGTAGGCAGGGTCCATGGCCTGGGCTGCGGTGAGCCAGGTCCCGGTGACGTTGGAAACGATGGGGATCCGAGGAGCCGCAGGACAGACCTTGGTCACGCAGGCCTCAAAGGGTGCAAGGGCCGGCTCCATCATCTCCGAATGAAAGGCATGGGAGGTGCGCAAACGGCTCCACCGGGCCTTTTTGCCCTCCATCTTCATGGCCTTGGCCAACCTCTCCTCCAGGGCCTGGATCGACGCCTGGGGCCCGGACACCACACACCGGGAAGGCGCGTTGATCACGGCAACGGAGAGCCCGTCCCCCAAAAACGGGATGATCTTCTCTTCGGGCAGGCCCACAGCCAGCATGGCTCCCCCGGGTTGCCCCTGCATGAGGCGACCGCGTGCGGCCACCAGTTCCAGGGCATCGTCCAGGGAAAAAACACCGGCCAGGCAGGCGGCGGTGTATTCACCGATGCTGTGTCCGATCATGGCCCGGGGCTGGACACCCCAGCTCATCCAGAGCCGTGCCAGGGCATATTCCAGGGTAAAGAGAACGGGCTGGGTGACGGCGGTCTGTTTGAGCTTCTCCTCGGCCTCGGGGGCCTCTTCGGGGGATGGGTAGATAAAGCGACGGATATCGCAGCCCATGAGGGGTACCAGCCGGTCCGCGCAATAATCCACCCAGTTCCTGAACTCCGGTTCGCCCTGATACAGCCCCTCTGCCATGCGGACAGACTGGGCCCCCTGCCCGGTGAACATAAAGGTGACGGGTGGCCCGGCCGCAAGCCGCTCCCCCTGTTCCCATTCCCAGGGCACGGGCGATGTCCCCCGCGGCATCTTTCCGCCCGGCCGGTCCCCATCCCGTCCCAGGGGCATGGGCACGTCCCCCAGGCGCATGTCCGGGGACGCCATGACGTGGCCGAGGCACCCTTCAAAGGCCGAGGCAAGGGAGGCGACGGTCTCTTCGGAAAACCAGGATTCCCCATGCAGTACTTGAAGAGCGCAGGCCAGGCTCTCATCGTTATCAACGATCTCCAGGACCAGCTCATACTGGCCCTCCTCCTGGTCCAGGGGGTAGGGCATGATACCCATACCGCCGAAATCCACCGGGGTTTCGTTGGATGCGCCCATGAAAAAGTCCGCTGCAGGGCCCAGAATCTTGCGGTTGAGCATGTTGAACATCACCTGAAACAGGGGCGAGCGGCTGGGGTCGCGATCCAGGCCCAGCCTCTCCACGAGCAGGGGAAAGGGGTAGGCCTGATGGTCCAGGGCCTGGAGAACCACCCGCCTGCTCCGGGTCACGTGCTCTCGAAAACTCATGCTCGACGAGAGGTCCCCCCGCATGGCCACCATGTTGATGAAGTGACCGCAGGCCCCCTTGTACTCCGGCCGCACCCGCCCCACCGCCGGGGTGCCGATGATCAGGTCCCCCTGATTGCAAAACCGCATGAGGGTCACCTGAAACACCGCCAGCAGCATGACATAAAGGGTCACATTTTCGGTGCCCACAAAGGTCCGGAGGGTTTCATAGGCCTCCCCGGTTACCTGAAAGGGATAGCTGGCCCCGGTGAAACTGGGGGAAGCGGAGGGCGTGCCGTCCAGGGGAAGGTTCATGACCGGAAGCGGGGCCGACAGCCGATCCCGCCAGAAGTGCTCCAGCCGGGCCCCCTCCTCCCCTGCGAGCATCTCCTGCTGGTATCGGACAAAATCGCGATACTGGCGCTCCACAGGAGCAAGCCTCGCCTCCTCACCGGCCGTCGCCGCGCGGTAGAGCTTGCCGAACTCGTCGATGAGAAGGTGAAAGGAGCTGCCGTCGCTGGCGATATGGTGAATGGTCATCACAAAGATGTGCTCGCCCCCGGAAAGCGTAAAAAGGCACACCCTCAACAGGGGGCCTTTCTCCAGGTCAAAGGGTCGGGCATGGTATTCCCGGACCCGCTCCTTGAGCGCCTCCCCGGAGAGCTCCCGGGCGTCCACCAGGTGAAACTCCGGTTCCATGGTGTCGTGGACGGTCTGGCTGGTCTGACCGTCGTCGTCGCCAAAACCGTAGGTGGTCCTCAGGATCTCGTGGCGGGCCACCAGCTGCCGGCACACGCCCTGCATCACCTCGGGCCGGACCTCGGTGACGATGCGGCACGACAGGGACACATTGTAGCATGCGGAGTCCGGGTCCATGCGGTTGAGAATCCAGAGGGACTGCTGGTTGTAGGACAGGGGGCCGGACCTGTCGTCCCCCACGGAGCCCCCCAGGTGCACCATCAATCCGGGCTTGTTCAGCTTGATCAGGCGACGCAGCTCTGGGGTCATGCGCCCTTTGGGGGCACGATATTTCAGGCCTCCGCCCTCGACCCACAGGTCAATGTCCAGCCGGCTGAGTTTTTCCATGATATACGCGATGCTCATATCTCACCCTCTTCCCATTCCATGACGTCATCGTCCGGGCCCGTGACGGCGCTCGGGACGGCCTGTGGCTCTTCAGCCAACGCCTCGTCCGGTTCCTTCGGTGCCTCCTGAAACAGCCGACCGTGCAGGGTGACCGTGATGTCGTCGAGACTCTGCCCCTCAAAGAAGTCCATCAGGGAGAGGCAGACGCCCCACTGGGACTCCACCTCGTCCATCACCTCCACGGCCATGAGGGAGTCAAACCCCAGGTCACTGACCCGCATGCCGCCCTCCAGGGACTCCGGAGAGGCCCCCAGGGCATCGGCCACACGCGTCACCAGATAGGCCTTCAAGAGGGCCAGGCGCTCATGGGGCTGAGCAGCCATGACCTGATGGGGCCCCAGCCCCCTGCCGGAAGCGAGGCCCTGCCCTTCCCGCCCCAGGCGGTTTTCGGAGCCCGCTTCCCCATGGAGCCTGGGAATCCCTCGGGAGCCCGATGCCCGTTTCTCTCCGCCGGAGACAAAAAGCTGCCTGAAAATGGAGTGGTGCTCATGGCGCAGCACCCGGTGCCACTTCACGGCAAGCCGATCCAGGAGCCCCGAGGGCAGGTACCCCTCCTTCACAAGCTGGGAGGGAATGCCCACCCCTTCGGATTTGAGAAACATATCGTCCCCGGTCACGGTGCTGTGGGCGCACACCACCTCCAGGTCCACATCGGTAAACCCGCCTTTCCTCAAGAGAGAGGGCAGCTCGCGGCCGATGAGGGGGTTGCCTCCCTCGTCGACCCTCAGGCGGCAGTACGCATCGTAGAGATCACTCAACTCCGGGATCTCGGGGTGGGTCCGAAGATGCATGGCAAAATCGTTGTCCACGAACACGGCCCGGCCCCCCGGTTTCAGCACCCGATAGACCTCCCGCACAGCCCCCAGGGGGTCCGGCAGGTGCTCCAGCACCAGGCGGGTGATGACAAAGTCGAAGCTCCCCGAGGCAAAGCCCAGCTCCATGATGGACTGTTCCGAGATATCGCACCGCCCGTCCAGCCTCTCCTTGAGGATCGCCACAAGGTAAGGGTCGATCTCAACGGCCGTGGCACGGCACCCCGGACAGGCCTTCAGGAGGTTTTCGATGACGTGGCCGGGCCCGCTTCCGCACTCCAGCACCCGCATGCCGTCCTTCAGGCCGAACCGCCGGTACGCCCTCACCTCCTTCTGCCAGAAGAGGTCCACCTGGGAACGAAGGCGGTTCACCTCGCCTTCCACGTTGGTCGAAAAATCTTTGATCTTATATGAACGTAAACAGTTCATCCTCGTCTCCATCCATGGCTGTGATGTGTTGCCGACCTCTTATGGCGACCGCCGTCGGCGGGCCATTGCCCGCTTCTTCTGTGTGGCGCGATCTGAAATCTTGTCCTGGGCCACAGCCGGTTGCGCTGATTCCCCTGCGAGGTAGCCTGCAAAGGCGGCAATGGTGGGATACTGAAAGAGCGCCAGGACGGGAACCTTCCGCTTCAGGGCCTCACCCACCTTGCCCACCACCCGAACCCCGAGCAGGGAGTTGCCCCCCAGCTCGAAAAAGCTGTCTCCGGTGCCGATGGTGTCCACCTTCAACACCTGGGTCCAGATCTCCGAGAGGAGCTTTTCCATATCGCTTTGCGGGGCCATAAAAGCCTGGTCCGTCTGGGGCCGACGGGTATCCGGCACCGGAAGCCCTTTGCGGTCCACCTTTCCGTTGGGGGTCAGGGGCAAGGAATCAAGGGGCATGAAGATGGAAGGGATCATGTAATCGGGCAGGCTCCCTGCAAGGTGCGCCCTGAGATCGGAGACAAGACTCTGGCCGCCGTTGGTGTGGGTGATGTACGCCACGAGCCGGGCATCCCCGGGCTCAAATTCATGGGCCGACACAATGGCCTGGGAGACTGCCGGATGGCCGGAAAGCACGGTCTCCACCTCCCCGGCCTCGATGCGGAACCCGTTGATTTTGAGTTGAAAATCCGACCGCCCCAGCACCTCGATGGTGCCGTCGGCGCGGTAACGGGCCAGGTCCCCGGTGTTGTACATCCGGGCCCCGGTCTCCCCGGCAAAGGGATCGGGGACAAACATCTCCCGGGTCAGGTCGGGCTGATGCAGGTACCCTTTGGCCACCCCGGCCCCGCCGATGAAAAGGGTCCCTGAGACCCCCGTGGGAACCGGCTGCATCCAGGGATCCAGGATGTAGGTACGGGTGTTGTCGATGGGACGTCCCACGGTCACCCTTGCCTCCCCGTCCGTGATGCGGGCACAGGTGGACCAAACCGTGGTCTCGGTGGGGCCGTACATGTTCCACACCCGGGACGACCGGGAGACAAGGGCGGCGGCCAGATCCGCGGGCAGAACTTCGCCGCCGCACAGGACGTTCAGGTTATCTCCCCCCTGCCACCCGGCGGCAACGAGAAGGCGCCAGGTGACGGGGGTGGCCTGGAGCAGGGTCACGCCATGCCGGGAAAGGGCTTCTAAAAGCAGCCGCCCGTCGGCCACGGTATCCCTGGGGGCGATGACCACCTTGGCGCCCACGATGAGGGGCAGGTAGAGCTCCAGCACGGTGATGTCAAACGAAAGGGTCGTCACGGCCAGCACCACGTCCTCGGATGTGAGTCCGGGCTCCCTGGCCATGCTGGACAAAAAGTTGCCCACGGCATCGTGGTGCACGGCCACGCCCTTGGGGCGCCCCGTGGACCCCGAGGTATAGATCACGTAAGCCAGATCGTCGGGGGAGACCGCCACCTCCGGGTTGTCGTCGGACTGCTCGGCCACGGCCCCCCGGTCGGTGTCCATGCACACCCGCCGGGCCGTGCACGCGGGCAGGGTCCCTTTGAGGCTCTCCTGGGTCAGCACCACGGAGGCCGCGGTGTGGGAAAGCATGTATTGGAGCCTCTCTTCGGGAAAGGCCGGGTCCAGGGGGACATAGGCCGCCCCGGCCTTCATGGTGCCCACCAGTGCCACAAGCATGTCCAGGGAGCGCTCCATATGGATCCCCACGAGGTCGCCGGGTTTCACGCCCTGGGCCCCAAGGTACCGGGCCAGCCGGTTGGCCTGCCGGTTCAGATCGCCGTAGGTGAGGGACTCCCCTTCAAACACGGCGGCCACGGCATGGGGGGCGGCATCCACCTGAGCCTCGATGAGCCGGTGCACCACCGTGCCCCGGGACGCAGGTGCCTCCGTTTGATTCCACGCCACGCACAGGGTCTCTTTTTCCCCTTCGGACACCACGGGAATAGCGGCAATGGGGCGGTCCCCGTCCCGGAGCACCTCCCGGAGAAGCGTTCGGTAATTCTCAGAGACCTGCCGAACCATGGCCTCGTCAAAAAGCTCCGAGTTGTACTCAAAGTACCCCCGGATCCCGTCGTCCCCTTCCCAGAAGGTAAAGAAGAGGTCCAGTTGGGCGCCCCCGCTGTGTACGGCCACGGGCTCCACCTCAAGGCCCTCTAAACTCATTCCTACAGGGGGATCCAGGGTAAACCCGGCCTGAAACAACGGGTTGTGGCTGGAGCCTGTCCTGGGCTCCACCGTGTGCGCCAGAAGGCGGTAGGGTGCTTCCTGATGCCTGTGGGCTCCCAGCATGGCCTGCCGGACCTTGCCCAGGAGGTCCGGGAAGCTGGTCTCCCCGGACACGGTCACGGCCAGGGGAAGAATGTTGACAAAACACCCCAGGGTATCCTTGTATCTTTCCTTGCGCCGGTTGGTCAGGGGCACGCCGATGGTGAGCTGCGGGTTGCCGCCGTAGCGGAAAAGCAAGGCCGCGTAGGCGGCCAGAAGGGTCAGAAAGATCGTGACGCTGCGGTCTCTGCTAAACTGCTTCAACTCACCCACAAACGAAGGCTCCAGGTGGAAGAACACGGCCTCCCCTTCCAGGGAGAGAAGCGACGGACGCTTTTTCTCCATGGGCAGGTCAAGGGAATCGGTGCGGCCCTTGAGATGCTCCTTCCAGTACACCAGCATGGAGCGGCACTCATCCCCTGCGAGCCAGTCCCTCTGCCACCTCGAAAACTCAGCATAAGGCACCGACGAGGCGGGCTGTAGGGCCGGACGCCGGGTCACCGCCGCTCCGTACAGGGAGGAGAGCTCTTCGGTAAAGAGCTCCTTGGTCCGCAGGTCGGTGATAATATGGTGCATGACAATGAGGAAGAGATGCTCCTCCTCCCCTGTCCGAAAGAGCCGGAAGCGAATCAGGGGAAGCTCCGACAGGGAAAAGGGCCGCCTCAGCTCCTCACGGACGCAGCGGTTCACCGCCTCCTCCCCTTCCGGCACATCGCAGGCCAGGGGAAGGTTCAGGCTGGGTGCCACATGCTGCACCAGATCGCCCCGATCCATGGCAAAACAGGTCCGCAGGATCTGGTGACGTCCGATCATGTCGTTGAGACTTTTTTCCAGGCTGTCGCGATCAAGGGGCCCCCTGATGCGAAATAAAAGGGGAATGTTGTAGGCAGAGCTCTCCGGATGGAGCTGGTTGATGAGCCAGAACTGCTCTTGAATGGCCGATGCAGGATAACTTGCGGCCTCGCTGCTGAAGGTCGTCATAATACAATACCTCCCGGGGTTATGTTGCGGCACGGATTGGGATGTCGGTGTCGGTCTGTCTGTAGATGTAATCCACGATCTTCAGGACCGAGCCGAAGTTATCTCGGTTCATGTCGTCGTCGGCCACCTCCATGTCGAAGGTCGTCTCCATGAAGGTGACGATTTCAACCAGACCGAAGGAATCAATGATCCCCTCGTCAATCATGGAGAGATCCAGTTTGATGTCGCTGCGCTCCACCATGAAGTTTCGTGTGATGAATTCCAGCAGCGCCTCCTGGATCTCCTTTTTTCGAAACACGATGGTGTTGGTTCCTTCAGCCCCATTGTCGGGGCGGTCTCCTGAGTTCACTGGTCCCATGGTCAAGTCCCCCCCATCGCTCCCAGGCCCCCGGAACAGGCCTCCTGCCTCCGGGGCTCAAGGGAATCGATGTCGTTGTCTGTCATGCCGAGTTGGCTCATCACCGATTGAAACTGATCAACCGGCTGATCAAATATCTTTTCCAGAGCCTCGTCCCTTGCCATCAGCCCTTTTCGAATGAGGTGACTGAGTTCGAGTTCATAGGGGCTGTATCCGTATTTTATCTGGTGGATATGGTTGTTGAAGGTGTTCAGGCGGCAATTGGAAGAGCAACCGTCCACATCCCCGGGCCTTTCCCAGCCCAGGGGCTCGATGGCCCGCACGATCTCGGCCTCGGTGATATCTTCGAGGCAGAGCAGGTTCATGGTGTACGGGTAGGAGGTCACCGCATCGATGAGGGACTCCCGGATCCCGTAGTACGCATCCACATCGTCGCCGACGTGGGCCCTGAGGTTGTCCATGGCAGTTTTGCGGCTGTCCATCAAAAAGCGGTAGTTGGTCTTGTACATCACGCCGTTGGCTGGGATCTGGCCCAGGGTGAACCCGGCCAGGATAAAAGGGATGCCTTTTTCAAGGGCCATGGTCTGGGCGGTGATGTTCACAAGGGAGATGCACGCATGGCACCCGGAGGAGATGCGCACAAGGGCCCGGTCGCCAAAGATGTCGTTGAGGGCGCTGGCCTTGACAACGGACCGGAAAAAGGTCGACGACGGCTTCACCGTCACCTGGTCCACACCCAGGCCGTCCACCACCCGGTTGATGTTATCCATGGCCCCGGCGGACAAAAACCCGTTGTCCAGGGTAAAGGAGAGCACCCTCAGACCGTATTTATGCACGGCAAGCATCAGGGTGTAGGTGCTGTCCTTGCCGCCGCTGTAGCACATCAGGGCATCGTACCGGCCCTGGCCGCGCTGCTGGCTGATGGTGGACTCGATCTTCTCTTTTGCTCGGGCAATGGCCTCGGCATCGGAGGTTATCTGGAGCTTGTTCCGACAAAAGTTGCAGACCCCTTCCGCGTTAAACTCAATGCCCGGAAAAGAAGCGGAAAGAACGCAGCTGACACAGCGGTCCTGGGTATGTTCCTTCATGGAATGATCCTCTCTTGGGTTAGGTCAACGATCCTATCCAACAGCCCCTGTGGTTCCCTGCCGGTCGTCGATCCTTACGGTCATGGACGCCGGGTCCAGCAGGTCCTTTTTCGGGTGCCCCGCCCAGTGATGGGTCATCTGGCACGACAGGATAAAGGTGATGAGCATGTTGTCGCGATAGCCGATCTCAGCTGGTATCTGGCGGTTGAACTTGTTCACCAGCCTTTCCACCATGGTCTCGTCGAAGACCCCGTACTCCCGGATCACCTCCGGGGAGAGGAAATGTGCCGCCTGCTCCGAGAGGCCGCCCCCATGGAAAAAGGACTTCAGATCCGGGGCGGTGTAAGGTTTTTTGGGGCGGTTGACGATGGCATCGGGCAGGTGGTGCCCGTAGGTTTTGCCCAACAGGTACTTCTGGGAAAAGCCCCGGAGCTTGAACCTGTCCTTGAAATAGAAAAGTGCCTCCACCACCCGGTGATCCAGGAAGGGATAGCGCCCCTCCACGCTGTGGGCCAGGGACATGCGGTCCCCCTGGGACGAGAGCAGGTAGCCGGAAAGGAGGGTCTTCATCTCCATGAACTGGTTTTTCTGGAGGAGGGTCCATGACGAAAAGTTGTCGGGAAGCACCTGCCTGGCTGTCTCGATGAGGCGCTCCTTTTCAAACGTCACGGGGTGGTCTTTGTGGAAGTACTTGGCAAGGATCCGGTTGTTGCCAGCGCGGATGTTCAGGCCGGTGAGTTCGTTGTCGTACTCTCCGAGGAACCCCTCGTAGTACATCTTCATCAACCCGTACTGCCTGGGGTTGCTGTAATGCCGAAGATGGGGATAGAGCTTTTTGATCAGCAAAGGACGCATGGTGGAGGAAGGATCCCGTCCCCAAAACTCCAGGAGCTTGAGTTCTTTAAAGGAGTCGTACCCGCAGAGAATCTCGTCGGCCCCTTCCCCGGTGAGCACCACCTTGATCCCGTGCTCCCGGACCTTCTCGGAGAGCATGAACAGGGGAACCCCTGCCGTACGGAACACGGGCCGTTCAAAGTGATACACGGCATCCAGGAAATGCTCGTTGATGTGACTGTAGCCCACCTGAAGGGCCAGGTGATCCGAGTTGATGCGGGAGACCATCTCCCGCTGGAAAAAGGACTCATCAAACTCGGCGTCTTCAAAGGCCACGGAAAAGGTCTTGAACTTCTCGCGGTTCCACACCGAGGTCAGGTGGGTGATCACGGACGAGTCGATGCCCCCGCTCAGGTAGGCCCCCACCGGCACATCACTCCTGAGCCGCAGACGCACCGAGTCGAGGAGCAGGGACTCCAGGAGCTCCCCTGCCTCCTCAAGGGTCTCCGGCGACGTCCCGCAGGACGCCGATCTCGTAATAGCGACCGCCCCACTCTGGCCCTGGGCCGTGAACCGCTCGAAGGTCCCGGACGATACGCTGCGGATCCCGTTCGTGGCAGAAACGGTGCTGTCCCCCATGGTGTTCCACAACAGGGCATGTTCGAACAGCCCCTGCATGTCCATGGTGCGCCGGAACCCTTCCAGGGTGTCGAAGGCCTTGATCTCCGAGGAAAAATAGAAGGCGCCCCCATGCTGGAGAATGTACAGGGGACGGATACCGTAACGGTCCCTTGCCACCACCAGCTCCTTTTTCAGCCGGTCCCAGATCAACATGGCAAACTGCCCGTTGAACCGGGAAAAGGCATCGGTGCCGTAGACCTCAAAGGCCTTTAAGGCCACCTCCGTGTCACACGTGGTCTCAAAGGTGACCCCTTTCTTCTCAAGCTCCTGCCGGAGCTCGATATGGTTGTAGATCTCTCCGTTGTAGCAGATCACGAACCGGTCGCTCATCATGGGCTGATGACCGCCCTGAAGGTCCACGATGGAGAGCCGGGTATGCCCCAGCGCCAACTCCCCGCTACAATAGATGCCCCATCCGTCGGGTCCCCGGTGGGTCAAGGTGGAGACCATCGAGCAGATCGCCTTCTCCCTTGACGGTCCGTCCAGGTGACCGCCCAATATCCCTGAAACGCCGCACATAGGCATGATTCCTTGCATTGTCCGCCGCACCGTTCCCTTCCCTGACGGGATCCCGGTGCGCCGTCGATTTTCATCGAGGTTTCCTACAGCAGAAACATTCCGTAAACCCTCACCTTCACGTGCTCCATCAAAAGCTCCCGGAGATAGGCCGTGTCCTCGGAGCCGCCCACGAGGACGGAGACCCCCTGCCCCCGGAGAAAATAGGCAAAGGACTGCCGAACGCGCTTTGTATGGTGTGGCGAGGTGATAAGCAGCAGGCTATTCCGACGTCGTTCCACCACGAGGGCCGACACCGCCTCAGCTTCGGAATAGGTCCCCCAGAACCCCTCCATGACAGGGACAGCCTCGGTGGCCGAGACGGGAACCCCACGGGCGGTCAGTTGCCTCATCACCCAGGCGTCACGGCTGATGTCGCGCCCCAGGGACCAGTCCCTCACCGTGTCTCCGTCCCGATGAAAGTAAAGAATTTTTTCCGAGACACCTTGATGGTACAGGCCCGCCGCCCGTTTCAAATGGGCGCGGGTGCTTCGGACGCCCCCGCCCAGAACGTATATTGCGTCAACTTTCCCCGGGATGGGCGAGTCCACATCAATGAGCTCCCGCCCGAGGGCGGCCCGTAACTCCACCTTGACGGCCGGAACAGACAAGGCCAGAAGGCATGCCCCGCACACCAAAAGACCAAAGCCCAGCGTCCAGCGCCTGACCGTCGCCCATGGAGGGACGAATCTTTCCGTTGTTGCTTTTGACCTGTGCACGATAAACGATCCGATCCCCTCGAGCCTGTGGGTGGACGGCATTGACTGATCGCGCCGGTGGGTGCGCTGAGATAAGCGACGATGTCAGCATGAACATGAGGGATACACGGGGATGAGAGACAGGGGTGCTCAAGAAAGACAGAGTACAGAGGTGGCTGGGATAAAGACGGTCTCGGTCAAACGGCTTGTGAGTCCCCGGCAAGCGGACAAGCTGCAGACGCACGGAAACAAAGGCTCGAAAAACGCGGTACGATACCACTTTTCAGCCCGTCATCATCCCTTGCAGATCTGCGCAAGGCATGATGAAAAACAAGGTATGAGGCTGTCACACTCAGCTTATAAGGGATTAAAAATTAAATACATTATAGCATAGAAACTCAATACATCAAGACAATTCAAACCGCCGGTTCACGGGGCTCGTCCCGTGTCAGCTTCCGTTTTTTCTTTACGGGTGCCGTCACCCCGGGCAGCTTTTCGGCTGCATCCCGGACCGTCTGTTTTTCCAGTCGCGTTACCCCCTTGGAGTAGCCCACCATCATGGTCATGTCGCAGAGCAGGTTGATCACCCTGGGTGAGCCTCCCGAGTACTGGTGAATCTCTTTGATGGCGCCCTTGGTAAAGCAGTTGGTCTTTGCCCCGGCCTTCTTCAGCCGCGAGGCGATATACCGGTAGGTCTCCTCCAGGTCCAGGGGCTCGATGGCATAGCTGAGGGTGATGCGCTGGCGAAAGGCCCTGAACTTCTGGGTGCTGATGGCAACCAGAAACTCCTGCTGGCCCACAAAAAAGATGTTGAGCATCTTGACACCGTTGTGCTCCAGGTTGGAGAGCATGCGCACGTCGTCCAGCAATCGTTCGCTCATCCTCTGGGCTTCGTCAATGATAAGCAGAACAATCTTTCGCCGGTTGAAACATTCTTGAAGAAAGGTGCCGAAAACGGTGATGAACTGACCTTTGGAGGAGAAGGAAGCATCAATGCCGAACCCTCGGGCCATGAACCTGTAAAAGTCCATCACGCCCACCCCGGGGTCCGGGACGGTGGCACAGATCACATCCCCGGACAGATCCCCCACAAGGGCCTTGATCAGGGTGGTCTTTCCCGCCCCCACATCACCGGTCAGCAAAAGGATCCCTTTGTTCTCAAGCACTCCGTACCGCAGCATGGCATAGGCTTCCCTGTGCTTTTCCCCGAGCCAGAGAAAGTCCGGGTCCGCGGTGATTTCAAAGGGCTTGGCCTTCAGGCTATAGTGCTCTACGTACATGGCTACACTCCTTGCCAGGATATGTCATGGGATAACAATGACACCAAAATCAATACATTATCGTTACAACCGGTTGCTGTTGGGTTTTAGATGGTTTGAACAACCAAAGTGCATTCACGGGTTTCCGTGGGCATGAAAGGGCTCCATGGGTGGGATCAATTATGTAATCAGTTACACATCAACACAGCAAACTATGTAAGAAGGTACACATCACCACATTCCATACCAACCCCGCCCGGTGGCATCCCGGGCTGAACACAGTGTATTTACGAATCATCCATACCCTGCGATTCATCAGGGCGTCCTGGCATCATTCCTGCAGTATTTTCCCCTTAAGTTGGAACCTCCCTCTCACCCTCACCATGACCGGATCGCACAACGCCCATCGGCAGCGATTCCAAAACATCTCCATCATGCTCCGCCATATCGTCTCATCGTTTACCCTTCCCACGTTTGGAGACATAATGAAATACCGTTTGACCCCTTGGCTATTGACGTTTTTCGCCATTTTCTTCACCACGGCGGGAAACTGTTTTTGCCTCACCACATACTATCCATGAGTCCATGGTGGCACCGGAGGCCGGGTACACAACCCAGCCCCTGCTGATAGCCTCCGCCGATACAACCCACTCTCCTGTGGCGGTCACCACGTCCTTCAGCGGGCAGGACACCTCCCGCTCCATGGGCCACGCCGTGCAACCCGTCAGTGGAAGCCTCACCACACCCAAGGCTGCCAAGGCTGACGCAGCGCCGGTGTATGACCCCGCGTCACTCTTTTTCCTCGGTATCGCCCTGTTCGGCCTTGCCGGTATCTGCCGGAAACGCCTCGAAGCCAAGAAAGTCCACTGAGCAGCCTCCCTGGGGGGGGCATGCCCATGAAAAAAGGAGAATGGCACCCCATTCTCCTTTTTCCATGGACTGCCTCCTTGTTCTTCTTCCACATTGCCTTTACCGCTCCGATGAAGTCCACATCACGATGCGATGCCCGCTCCAGTAAAGCTTCCAGGCCAGGGCAATGGCGATATTCACGGTGACAAAATACCCGGGAATCCGAAGCATGGCATGGGCAAAAGGAGTCCTTCTCGCATGCTCGGCGGCGGCAATCCCGTAAAACGGTTCCTGCCAGAACAGCAGGCAGAAAAAAAACAGAAAATGCCGCAAGGATCAGGTTGGCCCAAAGGCGACCACGAGAAAAAAAGGAACCAGCCACCTGCAGAGCTTGTGGGCCAGAAGCTGATAGGAAAACAGGCCGTACCTGAAGGGATTCAAAAACCGCCTGTTCTCAAAAAAAACGGTCAGGCCGCGGACCACGGTACGGACCTTCCGGCTCAGCTCTTTGTCCGGGTCTGCGATGTCGTGGTAATACCCCAGGACATTGGGATCGCTCACCCCGCGATACCCCAGGTTCACCGCGGAAAGCAGCATTCTGAAGTCGCTTTGCATCTCCCCGGAAAAATCCCGGCACACCTCTTTCCGGGCGGCAAAAAAAGAGCCGCTGAGTCCCACCACCGAATGAACCAAAGACTCCACCCGCCTCACCCACATCTCATAGCGGACATAGGCCCCTTCCCCGCACGGCTTGCCGTCCCGCGTCAGGAGCCTGTCCTCACTGGAGACACACCCCACCGACGGATCCGCAAAGTTGGCGACAATGGCCCGGATGCCGTGGGGTTCGAGGATGGTGGCCACATCGGAAAAAACCACGATCTCACCACGGGCACGCTCCAGGGCGGCCTTCTGCGCCCGCTCCTTGCCGCTGCGCCCCGGCATCTCGATGAATTCTACCCCCCGGTCCTCAAAGGTCCTGACAATATCGGCGGTGCCGTCGGTGGATCCGTCGGAGGCCACCACCACCTGAAAGGAGTCCTGCGGATAGTCCAGGGCAAGGGTGTCCTCGAGTTTTTGCCCGATCCTCTTCTCCTCGTTGTAGGCTGCGATGATAAAGGTCACCGACGGAAGAATGGACATCTTTTGCACCGGGGCATGCCTCGGCCGGATCAGCTTCAGGGACAGGGGGTAGCCAAAGTAAGCGAAAAAAATCATGAACACGGACCCCGCGAACAGCCATGCACTCATCGATCCCCCCCGGGCCGATCCAGCACCCCTTCATACAGTTGATGGTAATGCTCCGCCATGGCCTCGGCGGAGAAACGGTCCTGAACGGTTTTTTCGGCACGGTGGGCCACCTGTTCTCGCAGGTCACCGTTTTCACACAGGGGAACCAGGCACCGGGCAAAATCCCCCGCGTCCCGGGTGGGCACCAGGTACCCGTCCCTGCCGTGGGTGATGATCTCGCCGAGCCCCCCCACATCGGGGGCCACCACAGGCACCCCGGCGGCCATGGCCTCCAGGATGCTCATGGGGATGCCTTCGTGCACGGAGGTGTTGAGGTAGATGTCGATGGACCGGTAAAAAGCGGGCATATCCGTCACATGCCCCGCAAAGGAGAACCGGTCCGTGAGCCCTGCAGCCTGGACCCGCCCCTGGAGGGCGTCCCGCAAGGGGCCGTCCCCGGCCAGCTTGAACCGCACCTCAGGCAGGAGGCGCCCCACGGCCTCGGCCGTATCGATCATCAAGGCAAAATCCTTCACCGGGTAAAACCGGCCTGCGGAGCCGATGGTGAGGGTGTTCCCTGCCGGCCGGTGTGCAAGGCCCCCAGAGGGGGTGACCCCATTGTAGACCACACAGGCCTTCCCATCCTTGAGGCCGAAACTGCGAGCCATGGCTCTCCTTAAATCGTCGGAGACACAGACATACAGGTGAAAGCCGTGGGTGAGCAGCAGCATGTTGATCCGTGATACGCATCGTTTCAGAATCCCTGACTCTTTAAGGGAGGTCTCCGGCATCCCGTGCTGGGTGGAGACCAGCCGCGGTCTCTGCACCAGGCCGCAGGCCAGAAAGGTGAGGATGTTCTCCTTGTACCGGTGAGCATGGACAATGTCCGGCGCCGTCTCCTTGAGGATCCTGCGCACCTTCACCAAAAGCGTCCCAAAGGAGAGGGTCTCTTCAGGCACCACCCACACGGGCACGCCCTCTTCCCGGAGGAGGCGGGAGAGCCGCCCCGGGTTCAGGGCGATGACCTGAACAGCCACCCTGCCCGACGCATGCAGGGTCCGGGCAAGGTTCCACGCCATGACCTCGGCACCGGCCCAGAGATCGTCGGAGACAATGTAACAGACGCGCATCATGGCCTTTCGGGTCAACGTTTAAGAAAAGAGAGGCTCCTGGCCACCAGGTACACCCCATGGTAGAACACATTCGGCACCAGGGCCCGGGGCGTAATAAAACCGAACTTGGTGACGGTGAGCCCAACGTTGAGAGCCACGGCCGCCACCGCTGCCACCATGGCCCCTGCAAAGCGCCCCGTCACCAGCAGGAGAAGCGAAAGACACCACAGGACGCTGTGGACCGAGGCGGCCACAGCCACCTTGGATCGGGTAAAGGCCCCAAAGCTCTGCATGTCCCCGGTGCCGTGCCAGAGTTCTCTTAGGAAGAACGCCTTCACGGTTTTCGGGTACCCCTCGTGGTGGGTCCTGTACCCCGGGTTGATGTGCAGCGCCGCCCCGGCGGCCCGGGCCCTGTCGCAAAAATCCACGTCCTCCCCCGTCACCAGGTCTTCACGAAACCCGCCCACGGCCTCGAACACGGCCCGGGTTGTGATGATGTTTCCACCATTGAGGTAGGTGGCGGCCCGGTGGGTCCGACGGACCAGGTGAGCGAACCACACCTCCTCAAGGGCGCTGGGCTCTTCGGAGAGGTCGTCCAGGGCCCCGGTCGCCCACCAGGGGCCCGCCCTCCATCAGGGGAAGCTCCTGGCGCAGCTGCCTCACCCACTCTCCGGTGATGAGCACATCGGCGTCCAGAAAGGCCAGGACCGGGGCTGTCGACGAGGCAACCCCGATGTTGCGGGCCCGCGAAATGGTGACGGCCTCGGCAAGAGGGACAAGGGTCACCCCCTCCACCCCCCGGGCAATGACCGCGGTGCCGTCGGTGGAGCCGTTGTCCACCACCACCACCTCCTTGAGAAGGTCGTCGTCCAGCAGCTCAAACACACGCCCCAGGGTGGCGCCGATGAACTCCTCTTCATTGTAGGCGGGAATAATGACGGACAGGGATGGACCTTGTATATCCATGGGTCTCCGTTGGCCTTTTCAATATTAGGTTATCAACGATGCCTCCGGCGGACCTGCCGGAGGCATCGCTGTGATCATTTAAGCCGTGTCAGTTCACCTCAAGGGGACCGACCTCCCCGCCGCCCCAGGGGGCCTCAAGGGTGACGAACATCTTCCAGGGGGACCAGCCCGAGAGGTTTCCCCCTTCGTCGGTCTGGCGGACCCGGGCGTAGTAGGTGGTGCACTGAGCCAGGGAGGCCTGGCCTGCAAGGCTTCCCTGAAAGGCACCGGAGCTGCTGTTCACCACCAGGGTGTTGCCGGTGCCCGACACCTGCCCGGCCCACACCATGCCGGTCTCCGAAGACGTGGTGCTCACCTGCCCTTCGAACCCGCTCTGGGTGTGGCCCGATCATCAAAAAGCAGTATTGTAAATGGCCAAGATCACCGGCGAGCCTGCCATGCCGATGCGTGAGGTGGCGATGACCAGATTGTCCAGGTACCGCTGCTGGGGCCGGGGGGAGCCACCGTTCCAATAGTTGCCCAGGGAGATCATGTTGATGCCGTAGTCACGCCAGGAACCGATCCAGTTGAGGCCTGTCTGGCGAATCTCCAGCTCCCCGTCGATCCAGAGGTCCTGTTCCCCGTCGCTGTTGCCCGGTGAGTTGAGCTTGACCCGGGACTCGATGCAGATCCAGTGATCAGCGTTGTCCGTGGCATAGATCTGGGTGCTCCCCGACTTGGCCCCCAGCCACGTCCCGTTGTTCTGGTCGTTGTAGGTGGTGGAGGTGACGGTGCTGCCGGAGACAAAGGTCTTGAGATTCGTCCAGGGCCAGCTCATTGTTGCCATGCCCAGCACGTGGGCGATCATGGCCTGGCGCCAGTCCGAGGCGGAAAACACCGAGGCGCGGGTGACTTTTTTGGCGTTGCCCTCCCACCCCTTGGAGAGCTTGATGTAAAACCGCCAGAAGATCTCGTCGAAATCCTCGGAGCTGCGGCTCTTGGAGCCCGCCGGGTTTCGCCCGAAAAAGTAGGAGACCGACCCGGCGCTCACCTGCCCTGCGCTAAACCATTTGGCCACAAGGGACTTGGAGGAGCCGCCGAACCCCTGGTCCGAGGTAATGGACAAGGCGGTGTTGTCCCCGGCGTTGTAGTCGGAGTAGTCGCTGGAAAGGGAAGACGACTCAAAGTCGTCCATGAAAATGGTGTCGTCCCCGGCCACCTCATCCACCACCTCCACGCTGTCCACACGGGGCACCGGCACATTGGAATCGGGAGGATCCGGATCCACGGGTTCGTCCCCACCGTCCTGGGGCCCCACCAGGGGGATGTACGCCCCCATGCTGGCCGCTTCGGATGAGCCGTCCCCGTCCACATCCCGGTTGATGGCCATGTAACCGGCGCTGGAGCTGCTCAAGGCATATCCGGAAAGGGAACTCGGCGAGCTGCCCCCCACGAAATCCGCGGAGGTGGAGCCCATGAGCACGGAGTTGGCGCTGCCCCCGGTGTGGCTGCGCCATGCGTTCAGGTCGTAGTTCACCCTGTTTTCGATGACGATGGTCCCGGTGGGGTGCAGGTTCTCGTCCATAACGGAGTTATGGGCCATGCTCTCATACCGGTGGATGGGAATCTCTTTGGTGAAGACATTGCCCCGGATGTCGTTGTTCCGGGCGCCGTCTGCGTCGTCGCTCAAGAGCAGCTGGGCACCGAACACCGTGTTGTACCAGATCTTGTTGTTGTCCCCGCCGTCGCCGCCGTTTTCGCTGTTCACCCGGAAGTTGGCGTTGGAAACGCCGATGACGTTGTCGTGGATGTAGGCATAGTTGGTGTTGGTGAGGATGGAGTAGCGATTGGCCGTGTCATGGATATAGTTGTAGGCGATCTCAATCTGGGGGGAGTTCGCCGTGTTGGCATGCTTGTAAAAAATGCCGATGGGGGCGTTGGAAAACTCGCAGTGGAGCACCCTGGCTCCGGGGCTGCGGAAGAAAATCACGCCCGCGGTGTTCTGGTGGACGTTAAAGCCGGGCCCCCTCACCGTGCAGTGTTCCATAAGAAGATTTTCGGCCCGGATTGACGCTTTGACAAAGGCCACGTTGTCCCCGCCGTCGGTCATCTCGGCCGTGCAGTGGGAGATGGTAAAGTTCGTTGCCGTGGTGTTGTAGCCCACATGGAAAAAGATGCCGCCCCCACGAAAATTGATCCCCTTGACGACGTTGTAGTTTCGCTCGATGTCAAACACCTTGGCCGATCCCAGGGTGCTGACAAAGGTCACGTCTTCGTTTTCGTAGTTCCGAAAGGTGATGGGACTTGAGGATGTGCCGTCATTTCCGCTGCTCTTGGTATCGATCTCCGAGGAGATGGTGTAGCTGCCTCCCCGGAAATAGACGGTGTCACCGGCCCGGGCGTTGAACCAGGCCTGCCGGGGCGAGGCCCAGGGATTGTCGATGGTGTTGCTGTCGTAGGAGACGGAATCGCTGCCCCCGGGTGCCACATACAGCGACTTGGCCCGGACCTCCGCGACCCCGGCTCCAATCATGAACAGCACCGCCCACATCACCATGCAGCATCGGCCCGCAGCCCCCCTTGTCCTTGTCCGTTCGTCCATCATTTTCCTCCATCCACGTTTTTTTTCGACTTGCTTCAAAACCCCATGCAAAAACTCACCGCCGCACGGCCCTCACAAAAGGCCCGCCAACCGGCAGCCGAACATCCTGTCCGAATTTGTCATGTCCTCATGCACCGGGACCCTGCTCAATCTGAACACATCACCTCTCCCGTCGTTCCACCCCCACTCGGTGGTCACGGCCGCGGCAAACCCGCACGACTCCACCTGCCGGGCAACGGCGGGATTCCAGTTGCCGTTGGGATAACAAAAGGGCAAGAACCCGGGGTCCACGGCACCCCTGGCACAGAGCTGTGCCATGGAGACAGTCAGCTCCTCGGCCACCTCCTCGTCGCTGAGAAGGGTAAGCAGATGGTGGCCGTGGGTGTGCGACCCGAAGGTGACCAGGCCCGAGGCCCGCATCTCCTCGACTTCCTGCCAGTTGATAAAGGCACGCTTTGTCGGGGCAACCCCCACCTGCCACCTCTCAAAAAGAAGGGTGAGCACCTTTTCGATCTCTGCGACGGGCTCTTTTTTCAGCAGGGCCGCCGCGGCTTCGATCTGTGCCTCCACGGTCCCTTTGAGCCCCTCCAGGGCCCTCACCCGGCTGTCTCTGCTGGGCTCGGCCTGCTTCACCGCGCCCTGGCGACCGTAAAAAAGGGTTACCAGCCTGTCGGTCCAGAAGGTACGGTTTTCCCCGATGAAGGCGGTGGGCAAAAACACCGTGGCCGGGGTCTTGGCGCGCCTCAGGATCGGGTAGGCGTTTTCGTAAAAGTCGATCCACCCGTCATCGAAGGTCAGGACGCAATAGGGACGTCCCGACCCGGCGCCGTTGGCTGAAAGGGCAAGCACGAGGGCTTTTTCAAGGGAGACAATGTCAAATCGCTCTTTCAGGTAGGCCACATGGGCCCCGAAGGTCTCAGGGGTCACGTACATCCCGGGTTGTGTGGTGCCCGCCGCTTCGGATTCGGGAAGCACGCGATGGTACATGAGAACGGGATAGGCCCCGAAGGAGAGATCGGCCAGCCGCCGGGCCGTCAGCCCCGTTCGGCAGTATGCCCAGGCCATGGCCCGCTTCACGGCGCCCTTGGCGCCCGTCAGGTCAAGAAACCCCATGGCTCGCCCCGGAAGGTTCCCACGCCTCGGCCAGGGGGTCTGCGACGTTGACCGTCACGATGATCAACCCCGTGAGGTACCAGAAGTGGGCGTAGTACAGGACCGAAATAAAGGTGGCCGAGGCAAAGAACCCCACCATGGCCACGACATATCCCAGACCCAAAGCGCGAAGGAACCCGCGATCTTCGGCTTCATCATCATCCTCTTCGTCTTCGTCCCTGTCCTCATCCCATGCCGACACCCTGATCAGCCAGAAGGCGTCCTTCATATTGGCGTGTACCAAAAGCAGGTAGAGAAGGGTCCCTATAATGCCGGTCTCCGGAATCAGGGTAAACCAGAGGGAATGGGCGGCACGGCCCCACATGCTCTTCTGGAAATCATCCCCCTGGTATTCGGGAAACCGGATAGGATAGTTGTTGCCCCCCACCCCCAGGGGATTGTCCAGAAACATCCGCCAGCCCGCGGCCCAGGACTTGAGCCGGGTATCTGCGGTGCTCTCCGACAAATCCGTGATGGTGGCCATCTCATCGATGTACCCGGAGTCCACCCACAAGACCACGGCCACGCAGGCCAGGGCCACCAGGGTAAGGGAAAGCGCCCTTCTCTTTGAGAAAAAACACATGGCAAGACACACCGCCAAAAGCCCCACAAAGCCCCCGCGGGACATGGAGCCCACCACCGTCAGCAGCCCCACCCCCACCCCTGCGAGGAAGAGAAGCCGGAGGCTTCGGCTGCGTTCCGTAACATAAAGGTAGTAGCTGATGGGAAACCACATGTTCATGTACAAAGAGAGGTCGTTCTGATCGTGGAAATAGTGCCCCGGCCCGATCCAGCCGTGGGTCATGGAGTAAAAACCGATGTAAATCGACAGGATCACCCCCACCGTCATGACGGTCCGCAGGCGACGGACCGAGTTCACGCACACGATAAGGGAAAGCACAAAGGGCATGTACAGAAGCTGGGTCTTGAAGGCCATAAAGGCGTAATACTGGTTACGGACAAAGGGAACGTACGCCGCCAGCAACAGAATGAACAGGCCCATGAGCCATATCTGCCGGTACTGGAGGTAGTCTTTGTACCCGTTGATCAAGAGGTAGAAGCACAGAACCAGAGTCAGGATCAGGGCGGGCCGTATGGCGGCGATGGGCAGTACCACCTGGGGCCTGCCGTAATCCACCACAAGGTACATCATGGTGAAAAAAAACCACGACGCGTACTGGGTTCCACGCTCCATGGTTAGCCCGGGTTGCGTTACGTTGGACATAGGCCTTCCGATCCGGTTTCGGGGGGCAGGGCTCTGGGCCGTGACCCGCTGGTAAAGAAGCTTCTGATCACGCTTCGGCGATCTTCCCCTTCGGGGACTTCCGCGGCCCCAGGTCGGCCCGCGTATAGACCGACGATGCATAATAGGAATCCATGGAATAGAAAAACTCGGCGATCTCGGCGTGGGACCAGTGGGCCAGAACCATCATGGCCACCTTTTCGTAAGTTACGGCAACCACAAACAGGGGGACGCAAAGCAGGGGCGCCACGGGAAACCGCAGGGTCTCAAGGAGGGCCCGCACCCTGGGGACCCTCGCGTTCAGCAAGGGAAGGATGACAAAGAGCATGCCGGCCATGGCCGCCAGCGCCCGATGGGTGTTGAAAATATGGGAGTACTTGGAGAAAAAAGCCATGTTGTGGACGTTGAGTTCGTTCTGGACATTGATACTGGAGATGCCCTCCGGAACCTCATAATGAAACATCCACTGCCCCCAGCTCTCCTCTTCCCCGGCAATAAACACAAACATCAGCCCGAAGAGAAGGTAGAACACGATACCCTTGAAAGACCTTTCTACCCGGTAGACCTGCCAGGCCCGAACCCAGAACATCAACCCCGAAGCCAGGTAAAGGATCGCCGTCAACAACTCGGTGTAGGCGCTCTCCTTCACCAGGAGGAGATAGAGCTCCATGTCCGTCACCATGATGATGAAAAAAATCGCTGCCAGACATAAAAACAGCAGCGTCCAGACAAAATACGTGCCGGGTTGATTTGACAGGTCCATTGCCTTTTTCTCGGCCGTGCCGACCCCTGCCCTGTTCATGGTCCCTCCTTCCCGTGGTCTTGCCTCAACGCCACGCTCACATGGCGGCGTTGTAAAAACTCACGACATTGTTGAGGTAGGTTTCCTTTACATGCTCGGTGAACGCCCGCTTTCGGGCGGCCTCACCAAGGACGTCCCTCAAGGCCTTGTCCCCCATGAGCTGCGCCAGTTTTTCCGACAGCTCCGCGGTATTTTCAGGCTCAAAAAGCACCCCGTCCACCCCGTCCCGGATCACGGTGGGGATCCCGTCCACATTGGCCCCGATGCGGGGTTTCCCGGCGGCCATGGACTCCACCAGCACCCGTCCCATGGCCTCCGAACGGGAGGGCAGCACAAAGATGGAGCACCCCCGGATATGGGCGGGGACCTCCGAGGTCTCCACCGGGGGGTGGTGGAGGATCTGGGGATGATTGCCCATGCATGCCTTAAGCTCCCGGGGGTCCGGGTACCAGCCGAGGATCTTCAGCCGCCACTGGGGGAACTCCGGGGCCACCCGTTTGAAGGCGTCAATGAGGATATCCACCCCCTTGCGCTTGAAGGGGTACCCCACAAAGAGCACCTCGTGGTTCTCGGTCCCGTTTTCCCCGGCAAACCGGTCGATGGGCACGTAATTGGAAAAGCTGTGGATGACGTCGGTCTTCATCACCGGTTTGAAGGGGTCCACCTGGGTGGGAAACAGGAGCTTAACCCCGTCGGCCCTTTTGAGGACCCAGGCCTCGATCCTGGGGTAAAAGAACTTCTTCAATTTCACGGAGAGGGTATGGGCGTCGTCCATGTACTCGGCAGGGGATGTGTAGACCCCGTTGACCTCCGGGGCGAACTTCGTGTTTAAGATGGCGGCGGTGACAGCGCCCCAGACCCCGGTTTTCAACGGGTCGTAAGTAACCACCAGGTCGTAGCGGTCCCTTTTCACCCGCGAGGCCAGGGCAAAGGCCACGCAGCGCATGAAAAACAGGATGTTGTACATCAGGTACCGGTCGTACCGGATTTTCGTGAGAATCAACCGAAAATGTCCCGCCTTGCGCACCTTGAGCATGGGCCCGTAGCAAGAGCCCAGCACCACCCCTTGAAAATGGGCCGACAGATCCTCATACTTGGACAGTTCCGAAACCTTGCTTAAAGGGCGGGGAACGATAAAGACCAGCTTTTTCCTGTTGCCGTTGCCTTCCATCACACGCTCTCCTCGGTCCATTTTGCTCATGAAATATCCGGGTTAAGGTGGCCCATGAGTTTTTGTGTCAGGGCCTCCCGTGAGAAACAGTCCATGAATTCCTCCACATGATTGTCGGGCAGGGGGCCTTCCGCATACCGGTCCATGGCATCCACAATGGCCCCTTTGATCTCCTCCGATGAGTCCTCGGTGATGACATAGGACGCGGGGCTGTAACGCCGTATGATCTCCTCAGCCTCACCGGACGGGATGGTGGCCAGAAACGGGATGTTCATGGGGATCCCTTCAAAAAGCTTGGTGCTGAGCATCAGCTTCATGATGCGCAGCAGCTGCAAATGGGACCGCTTCATGGCCAGCAGCACCTCGGCGTGGCTCACCCGGCCGTTGACCGTCACCAGGTCCTCCACCCCGTACCGGGCCGCATAGTCGCGAATCGCCCCCTGTTCGGAGCCGTAAAAGAGAAACCGAAAGGTCTCGGGACAGATCCTGTTCTCCTTCTTCAACTGGGCCAGGGCCGAAAAGAAGTTGTCCGCGTACATGTTCAGGGAGGGGTTGAACTTGTAGTAGAACTGCCCGGTATAGATGATGGTGAACCGGTGGAACTTCTCCGGGCGATCCGTCACCAGGTGGGTGGCGTCAAAGCCGTTGTGAACGGTCACCACCTTCTCTTTGAACTGGGGGAACTGGGCCGCATACTCACGCCGGGTCTCGTCGGTGGTGACGATGAGCAGGTCCGTGTGTTTCAAAAACAGCCTCGCAAAAAAGGCATCGATCTTTTCTTTGGTGCGGCTGGCCTTGGAGCCCTCCACCGTCAACCCGAAGGGGTCGCGAAAATCAAGGACCAATCGCCTGCCGGTGAGCCGTCGGCAGGCCACGCCGATGAGGGCGGCGCTGAAAGGGGAGCAGGAGACATAGACGGTATCGATCTTGTGGGCACGGATGAGCTTGACGGCCCGGACAATGGTCAGCGGCACCCCCGCCCCACAGGAACCGGGGATGCAGAGGAACTCGTAGAAATAGTTCCGCGACACCCCCCTGTTGAACAGGGAGAGGACCCTGTCCACCAGGCCGTTGGCCTTGCCCAGAAACTTGATGGGATTGACGATGGACCGGGTGTAGACCGCGGGCACCCCGTCCGGAGGTGCGTCCGTGCCCAGGGAGCAGTAGTGCCTGTCCGGGTTTTTCACGCTCAGGGCATAGGGGCTCCAGCCGTCCTTTTTCAGGTAGGTGGCAAAGGCAACGCTCCGCTTGCACCCCACATCGGTCAAGGGCGGAAAGTAGTAACACACCATCAAAAGGTTTTTAGATGCCACAGGCGCCCTCAAGAACCGACGTGATCCGCTCACCGGCGTGTCCGTCCCACAGCTCCGGCACGGTGCATGGCTTCCAGCGGCCGGACAGGGCCTTCAGGCTTTCGGTTTTGAGCCTTTCGCCGTCGGATCCCACGATAAGGTTGGAGCCCACATCCACGGTGACGGGGCGCTCTGTGTTTTCCCGGATCGTGATGCAGGGAATCTCAAGGGCCGTGGTCTCCTCCTGAAGCCCGCCGCTGTCTGTGATGACCAGGGCCGCATCCTTCCACAGGTAGAGGAAATCGTTGTAGCCCAGGGGCGGCATGCACAACAGGCCCTCTTTCACGGTGCCGCCGTTGATGGGGAGTTCGCTCAGATACCCGTCCAGGCCGAAGCGCGTGATGTTTTTTCGCGACCGGGGGTGGCAGGGAAAGAGCACTGGCACCTCTCCGGCGAGCTCCCCGAGGGCGGCCAGCATGGCCTCAAGCACTTCGGGGTTGTCCACGTTGGAGGGCCGGTGCATGGTCAGACAGATGTAGTTTCCGCGAATGCTCTGCTTCAGGGTCGCCACCTCCCCGGACACCGCCGAGGCCTCGAGCCTGCCCAGCTGATAAAACAGGTTATCAATCATCACGTTGCCCACGAAATGGACCCGGCCGGGGTCGCACCCTGCGGAAACAAGGTTGGCGGTGGCGCCCTTTTCCGTGGTGAAGAAAATATCGGTGATGGCATCGGTGGCCAGCCGGTTGATCTCTTCGGGCATCAGGCGGTCCCCGGAGCGCAGGCCCGCCTCCACATGGATCAGGCTCGCCCCCAGTTTTTTGGCCACAAGGCCAGCTGCAATGGTTGAGTTGACGTCCCCCACCACCATCACGTAATCGGGCCGGTCCGTCAGGCAGATCTCCTCGAACTTCATCATCACCGAAGCGGTTTGAAAGGCATGGGTACCGGACCCCACCTCCAGGTTGTGGTCCGGCCTCCGGATGCCCAGCTCCGCGAAAAAGGAGCCGGACATGTTGTGGTCGTAGTGCTGACCGGTATGGACGATCACAGTCTCAAAGGCCGGGGAGGCGTCCATGGCGCGGACGATGGGCGCAATTTTCATGAAATTGGGACGGGCCCCGGCCACGACAAATATCTTTTTTTTCTTCATCTGTTTCACACCCCGTGAAATCAACGGCCGGGCCACGGCATGGCCCGAGCCTTAAAAGGATTACGGCTTGGTGGCATCATGGCTCATGCGCAGGCGCTTGATGCCCACCGACACCACCCCGGAGACAGACTCCGCCACCTTGTCGAAGACGGCTCGCTCCAGCTTGAAAAGAACCAGCAGATAGGCCACGCCCCCGCCCACAACGTAGAGGGCCAGCTCAGCCCCCAGGGCAACATCAAAGGGCGCCGAGTCCACCCCGTAGCGCAAAGCCGTCACCCCGCACACCATGGCAACAGACGCCACCAAAGACCCCATGATGTTGGCAACATACGTGGAGACCGGGATCCCGATCTTTCGGATGGTCACAAGGACCCAGCCGAGGCAGAGCAGGGGATTGACGGTGAGCCACGGGATGACGATGGCGTTAAGGCCGTAAGGGATGACCAGGTAAAAGGAGATGGGCATGCACACGGCGCAGGCCAGCTGGTAGTAAAGCCCCCACTTGGGTCGCCCCTGGGCAAAGTGCACAAAGCTGTTGTTGGCGTTTAAGGCGATGAAAATCTGGGCGATGCACAGGTACCGGAACACATGGATGATGGGGCTCCACTTCTCCGTGAGCAGCAGGGTGACGATGACGTCCCCGGTGAGAAAGCCCCCTAAGAAGAAAGGAATCACAAGGAGCATGGAGACCTTGGTGATGCTTAAGTAAAACCGGTTGAACTCCTCTTTGTTCCCCTGGAGCTTGGCAAAGGCGGAAAAGGCAACCTGGTTGATAAGAGAAACGATCTTTTCCGTGGGGATCTTCGAGAGCTGAAGGGCCAGGGAGTAGTACCCCAGGGTCCCGCTCTTCCACGCACGCCCGGCAAAGAACTGGTCTGATTTTTCCCAGACATAAAATACAGACCCGCTGAAGGCCTTTGTGAGCCCGAAGAAAACATAGGGCTTGAGCTCCCGGTAGCTGAAGTGCAGCCGGGGGCAATAGCGGGTCTTGGCAAAGACAAAGAAGGTGATGACCGAAAAGGAGATGATCCGCCCCCCCAGAAGGGTCCACGCTCCCCCGCCCCGGGTGGCGATGACCATCATGCCCAGGCACGAGACCACGGTGCCCACCATGGTCATGAACCCCAGGAACTTGAACCCCAGCTCTTTCTTGATGAGGTTCAAGGGGATGATCTGAAGGCCCGACAGGATAAAAATCACGGAAACGGCCTGGGTCAGGGGCACGACCCGGGGCTCCCGAAGGAGATAGGCGGTGAGGTAAGACAGGGGCACGCAGCTTGCCGCCACCAGGCAGCTCACCCCCAGGGCAAACCAGAACACACTGGAAAGGTGCTCGGTGACGATGTCCTGCTTCTGGATGATGGCGGCCCCCAAGCCCAGCTCGTTGAAGATCTCGGCATAGCCCGTCACGATGGTGGCCATGACCATGAGCCCGTAGTCCTCGGGGACCAGGACCCGGGCGATGAAGATCGTCACCGCCCAGGAGAAGAGCTGACTGAAGAGACGGAACAGGGCCAGCCAGGAGACGCCCTTGAACGCTTTTTCAACCACTGTCATGATGGGTCCGTCCCGTTCCGCCCGAGATAGAGGGCCTCATACCGTGCCGCCATGGTCTCGGCGCTGAACCGCTCCCAAAAGACCTGCCGTCCGGCTTCCCGGTACGCGGCCAGCCTGGCTTCGTCTTCCAAAAGGTCCGCAGCCTCGGCGGCCAGGGCCCCAGGGTCTGCAGGGGGCACCAGGGAGCCGTTCTCGCCATGGGTAATCACCGACGGGACGCCCCCCACCCGGGTGGCCAGCAAGGGACACCCGGCGGCCATGGCCTCGGGGATCACCATGGGCAGCCCTTCCCGCAGGGAAGGGAGCACGCACAAATCAAAAAGCCCCAGGAGTTCCGGCACATCCATGCGGGGCCCGATAAAACGGATGCGATCGGTCATGCCAAGGCTCCGGGCCTCCTCCTCCAGAGCTCCCTGCCGGCTGCCCTGCCCGGCCACCACCAGCACGGCCCCGGGAAGACGGGCGGCGATCTCCGGCATGGCCCGGATAAGAAAAATCCCTCCCTTTTCCTCTTCCAGGCGCGCTACAAACCCCAGCACAGGCCCGTCGAAATCCAGGCCCAGTTCACGTGCCTTGGCCCTGCGGTCCACGGGCACGGCGTAGGTCTCCCCGGAGATGCCGTTGACGATGGTTGCCAGCTTGGCAGGGGAAATTTTTTCGTAACGCCTCAGGTTGGACACCGTATGATCCGAAACCCCCACCACCTTGTGGGCAACGTGGGAGACCGCCCATTCGGCTGCCATGTAACGCCATTTGTCCGGAAAGGCACGGGCATGGTCCGTGTGGATCCGTCTCTTCACCCCGGCCATGAGGGCGCCCACCATGCCGTCCACAAAGGGCTGGGTGTTGTGGGTATGGATCACCTCGATCTTTTCGCGCCGCAACAGGCGCCCCACCTTCACAAACGAAAAATAGTCGGTGCCCTCCTTCTGGGGCAGCAGGAAGACGGGGATCCCCATGGCCTCCACCTCCGGGGCAAATTCCCCCAGTTCTCTCAGGCAAAGCACCGAGACCTCGAAGCGCTCTTTGTCAATGTGGCGGCACAAATTCACCACCACCTGCTGAAGGCCCCCGATGGCCAGGTCATGGGTGATCTGCATCAACCGGATTTTTTGGTGGACCCCGTTCATGGTACGGCCTCCCCACCGGACGCCGCGGTACACGGAAGGGCTTTATGAATGCGCCGCCGGTCACCGTCCGTCACATAGGGGTGCACCGGCAGGGTCACCAACCGGCTCGCAACGTCCCGGGCCCCGGGGCAGTGGGTGTCCCCGCAATGGGCTCCCATGGCGGAAAGGCAATCCAGGGATCGCGGGTAGGCGACCATCACGCCCAGACCAAGACGCTCGCTGGCAGACAAAAGCGCCTGCCTCTGCGTCGGCTCCGACACCAGAAGGGGGTACCTCAAAAGGCCCTCGGCAGGGCTCGTGTGCCCTGCGCTCCCGTCACCTTGAAGCGCCTCGGCCCAGGCACCGGTGTGTCGGCGCCGCGCTGATGTCGCCTCTTCCAGCCGCTGTTGCCAGCCACGGGCCAGCCCTGCCTGAAAGCCGGACATGCGTTTTAAGGAAAAATCGGTATCAAAATGGGTCTCCCCGAGTCTCAAAAACGGAAGGGCCTTGGGAATCCAGAAGAACCTGGGGTCCATGAGCAGAGCAAGGGCCGCAGCCTGCACCCCAAGGTTCACGATATCAAGGGCCGAGTACCCGTCAAAAGACGAAAGCTCATCATTAAGGGCTGCGGCAAGGTCCCCGTTGTCGGTGAGGACCACGCCCCCCTCCACGGTGGAGAGGGCCTTGCCCCGCCCCAAACTGAAAAAACCCACGTCACCCAAGGTGCCCAGGGGCTTGCCCCGAAGCCGTCCCCCCAGGGCCTGGGCCGCGTCTTCGACGACCGTCACCGGGGTCCCGGCCGTGAGCTTTCGAACCTCCGGCACGTCCGAGGCCACCCCGAAGAGATGGGTCGGCATCACGGCCAGAATGTCATCGCCCCGCTCGGCAAGGAGCCGGGAGAGGCGCGTAAAATCAAAATCCAGGGTTGCCGGGTCGATGTCGCAGAGGCACACCGTAAGCCCTGCCCGCTTCACCGCCGAAGGGACGGAGTAGCAGGTGTAGGCAGGGATCACCACCTCCCGGCGGGACGGGTTGAGCCGCTGCAGGGCCTTGAGGATAAGGTAGAGGCAGGCCTTGCCCGACGAGACGAGAATCACGTGAGACGCTCCGTGGTGCGCTTTGAGCTCGTCTTCAAAGCGCCGGAGTTCGGTCTTCCCGCGCATCAGGCCCTTGAGGCCGTTCAGCACGCTTTTCAAGGGCACGGGGGCGGCAGCGGGCGGCAGTGTACGTCCCAGTCTCACAGGCTGATCTGCCCCCTCACCATGGGCCCGATGACCCGGGTCACGGGAACAGGCAGCTTTTTCCAGAAGGCCATGGCCTTGCCGAACCGATCCCGCTCTCCGGCGGGGCCTTCGGATCGGGGCTGTACTCCGGGGGTAAACCTGTACCAGTACAAGGGGTGGGGCTCCGGCCCCCACTGTTTTTTAAACCGGTAGGTCCCCTCCCCCGGGGTGGACCGTCCGAAGTCAAATGAGGTGTGCCCCGCATCGCAGGCGAACTCCAGCATGCGCCAGTACAACAGCATGTTGGGGCTCATCTTGTTGAACCGCCTCCGGGTGGAGGCCCAGGGGTTCTGGAGGGCCTTTCCAAAGGAGCAGACCATGGCAGCGGACACAGGCTCCCCCTCTTTTTCCACCAGGATGATGTTGGCCTTGCCGGAAAAGCGTTCCATCACCCGATAAAAAAGCTTTTTGGAGTGCACCGGGGACCCTAAGTCCCGCATGTTCTCGGCAAACACCGTATAAAAAGGGGCCACCAGCTCGTCCCCTCCCACCCGCGCCGAGAGCCCGTCCCGGGTTCCCCGGGAGATCTGATTCCTGAGCTTGGACTTAAACGAACTCCACAGCTCCTCGGACGAAGCCGGAAGGGAGAGAACCATGCGCGCCTTGTCCCGGGCCACGGTGAGGGTATACACCCCTGCCCCCATGTCCAGGGTCTCCTTTCCGTCAAAGGACTCTAAGGTTCCGGCCTGCCTCACCTCCACACAGCGCGACCCGGTTTCACGACCGATCTCAAGGGCCCGAGTCACAAGGGCCTGCTCGATCTCCGGGGTATCGGCCACCACCCCGGCCATGTCCACGTAAGGCATGGAGACGAGCTTGTGCCCAAAAATCCGGGACCGCATGGCCACCAGGGGAAGCACCCCCACCACCTCGTCGGCGCCGTGGCGCCTCTCCAAGGCCGTTAGGCGAATATCCCGATGGCCGTAAATCTCCCTGACCAGCGCCCCCCATTGGGCCATGGCGTAAAGCGAACCGCTGCCGTGGGCGAACAGGTAGGCGTTCCAGGCCTCCTCCGTGACGGTACGATCCGTCTCTGTGTTCACGATGTGCATGGGGTCCCCTTTAGCCTTCGGTCGAATCGTTGGCGACCTTGTCAAGGTGCTCGGAGCAGGTTGAAAAGACAAACCCGTCGAGGCGCTTCAGGAGGTAGGTGAGTTTGGCGAGGCAGTGGCCCAGGTTGAGGTAATGACGAAACTTGAACATGGGCGACGCCTGACGGACGCGGGGCTGGTGCGGGTCGATCTCCCAGGGATGAAGGTAAAAGTGAAACACCCCGTCCCGGGCGGCTTCAGCCTTGACCCCCCTTACGTACAGCCCCTTGGGAATCAGGCGGAAAAAGCCCCCGCCTCCCCAGGGCACCGTGCGTCCGGCCACGGACAGGTTGCTCACCGGCAGCTCGTAGAGGCCGTTGGCAAGTCGGGCCACCCCCCGGTCCGGGGGGGGCATGTCGTCAAAGCTGCCGTAACGGGCGTTGCCCCCATAGGAGTTGTAGCTTGCATCATAACGGTATCCGCACTCGGCCAGGAGCCGTATCAGGCGCGGCTCGATGGAAAAACTCGGGGCCCTGTAACCAGCCACAGGTTTTCCCAGGATATCCTCCAGGCACTGACGGCTTGCCACCAGGTCTTCGGTGAGCTCATCGTCGTCACAGGTGGGCACCAGCTGATGGTTGTACCCGTGGGATGCCACCTCGTGGCCACGGGCGTCCATCTCGCGGATAAGCTCCGGGCACCGGGCCGCCACCCAGCCGAGAACAAAAAAGGTTATCTTCACGGGCTGGCTGCCCCCCAGGGCCTCCAGGCTGTCCATGAGCCGCAGAGTGTTGTCCACCACGCGAAGCTCCCGGCTGCCCCAGGAGTCAAAGGGGATCCAGGGCTTGAAGTTCTCCACCTGGAACCAGTCTTCCACGTCCACGGTCAGCAGGAACACCGGGGGCTCCTGCCCCACGGCATCCTGTGCCAGACCGCCGTATTCCTGCTCATCCGCCCTTGCCAGCGGTTCGGCCCTGTGCATGGTCCGTCACCTCGCGCCCTCATCTGCTCGGACACCGATGCCCCTTTGTCCCCGACACATCACAACGTGAAGAGGTTCAAGGTCATCAGCACCCTGTTTTCCTTGTACTCAAAGGTATTGTCCTCGGACTCACGTGCGCGGAAGGTATAATCCAGGCGCACGACGGCCCGACGCATCAGCTGGTATTCGATGCCGCCCCCCACAATCAGGGAAAGATCCTTGCGGTCATCCTGATTGGGGCGGTTGTCCTCGTAGGCGTCCCCCCGCAACTCGCCCAGTGCGCTGCACCGCCAGTCCTGGGTGAGGCTGTAAAGGCCCGTGGCCCTTGCAAGGGCATAGGTATTGAACCCGGGGTTTTCCGACTCCAGAAACTCCTCTTCGTACCCGCTGGTAAAGGTCAGCACCACCTCGCCCCGGCGCCACCCGTGGGTGGCCACCACATTGGCCACCAGAGAGGGGTAGATCTCGGTGTCGGCATCATCCTGGTCGTAGACCAGAAAACCGGCCCCGACATCGTACTGAAGATTTTTCTTCTCCCCTGCGATGCCCACCAGGGGGTTCAAGGTGTTGTAGTTTGCCCTGGCGTCCCCGGAGGTGGTGGAAAACCCCAGCCGGGCAAACAGACGCCGTTGCCGGTCGATCCCGCGCTCAGCCCCCACCACGCCGTTGAAGACGTCATAGGTGGTGTCGTCGTCGTACTCGCCGGTGGCGTAGCCCACATCAAAGGTGGCAAAATCCAGGTCCTGAATCCGGTGCCGACCATTGATTCGCCCCTCATACTCCCTGCCGTCCTGGGAGAGGCTCTCCTCATCGTAGTCCAGGTCCTCCCCGCTCACGACAAAGCCCAGGCTCTCGTCCCTGCCGGTAAGCCAGGTGCCGGTGAGACTCGAAAAGAAGTTGGTGTAAGGCAGACGGGAGGATCGCTGAAGTGGACCAGTACAGGTTCTCCTCTTCGCTTCGGACAAACCGGGTGTCCAGCACCAGATTGACGTTGCGGGAGACGTTCCCGGACAGCACCAGGTCCGCATTGTGCCCGGTGAAATCCAGGTCCGTGTTTTCGTCGTACCAGGTAAAGCGAGGCTGGTATCTCAGTTCCGTCAAAAGGCGCTGCCACTGTTTTGTGGCCTCGATCCAGGGCGCGACGCGGTAGATGATATCGTCGGTCTCGTCCCCTTCGTCCAGGAACAGGTTGTCGTTGTATTCCACCTGGGTTTCCAACCCGAGGCGCACATCGGCCCGTACGGGATCCGTTGCCACGCCTCCGCCCAGGGCGACGACCAGAAACACCAGCGCGGGGACCACCCATTTGCGGCTGTCTGTTGCCGTCCTGCGCGCCCTCATCATCAAGGCACCATGATGGTGTCATCGGCCAGGAGCACGATGTTTCCCTTCAAATCCTTTCCCGAGAGAATATCGTGATAGTTGATGCGGATCCTGGTGTCCCCCTGATCGTTTCGCCTCAGCACGAAGATATCTTTTTTGTTGGCCCACTCGGTGAACCCGCCTGCAATGGCAAAGGCCTGGAGCACGGTAAGCTCCTTGGCCAGGGGGTATTCACCGGCCTGGACCACCTCTCCCAGGATATAAAATCGCTGGCTTCGGGCTTCCCTTAAGATCACCGTGACCACCGGGTTGTCGATATACCTGCGCAGCGCGCTCTCCAAATTGGCCTTGAGCTGCCGGGTGGTCCTGCCCGCGGCGGTGACGTCGCTCACCAGGGGCAGGGTGATCTTGCCGTCCAGGCGAATCACCGTGTTTTCAAGGGAGAAATCGGGTTCTTTCCACACCAGCACGTCGATGACGTCCCCAAAGCCCAGGGTGTAGCTCTCCGGGCTCTTGGCCTTCTTTGTCTCGGCCAGAGCCCCTCCGATACCCGTGCCACATGTCACCATCAGACAGACCGCCAGAATGACCGCCATACGCGATTGATTAGACATAGCTCCGCCCCTCGGGTTACAGAACCCTCTTCAAACGTTGATTTTTTGTTGACAAAAAGCCGCGAAGTAGAAAGCCAAAACGCCTGCTAAAAGGGGGATAAGCCCACCTTCAATATCGGCGATTCAACCATATCGCCAAACGGTGGAAGACCCGGTCAACGCGCCCCCACACCGAAAAGCACCGTCCTGATCGTGCGAAAAATAATGACGATATCCATGAACAGGTTCATGTTCTTGATGTAAAAAAGGTCGTAGTTGAGCTTTTCCATGGCGTCCTCCACGGAATCGCCGTACTCGTAGCGAACCTGGGCCCACCCGGTCACCCCGGGGCGCACGGTGAAACGCTCCCCGTAGTAGGGAATCTCGGCCTCCAGCTGCTCGACAAAATGGGCCCTCTCCGGCCGCGGCCCCACCAGGCTCATGTCCCCTTTCAGGACATTGAACAGCTGGGGAAGCTCATCCACGCGCCATTTCCGGATAAAAAGCCCCACCCGGGTCACCCGGGAATCGTTTTTCAGCGCCCACACCGGGCCGGACTCCTTTTCTGCGTTCTCCACCATGGACCGAAGCTTGTAGAGCTTGTAAGGCTTGTGCCCCTGCCCCAGCCGTTCCTGGGCAAACAGGAGCGGCCCCCTTGAGTCCAGCTTGATAAAGACGGCGGCCACCAGCATCACAGGGGAGAAGAGGACCAGCAGGGTCAGCGAAACCACGATGTCCTCCAGACGCTTGAGCATGCTGCGCAGGCGCCCTTTCCTGAACCCGTCTGAAAAGATGAGCCACCCCGGGTTGATGGAGGAGACCAGAAATTTCCCGGTGAGCATTTCGTAGAAGGTGTTGCCGTCCATGACATCGATGCCGTTCATGCGGCACAAAAGAAGCTCATCCACGGGCAGGCTGCCCCGCTTCTCTTTTAACGCCACCACGATGCGCTCCACCTCAAACTCTTCGGCGGTCGTCGCCAGCTTCTCGTAGGAGTGATGGTGCGGTGTACTCAAGGTGTCGAGCCCGTCCACGTGCTTTTCGGTAACCAGAACCTCCACGCTGTACCCGCAGTCGATCTCGCGTTCGATCTCCCGGCAGATATCCACGGCAAAGTCGCCGTCCCCCACCACCATGATCTTCTGGCTGAACATGCCCGTCTTCAAAATGAAGACATAGACAAACCGCCAGGTCGACAGCACCATGACCACCACGGGCACGTAGACGAGAAAGAACTCCGTGGCCAGCCTGGCCCGGCTGAAACCGATGTAGATCAAAGCCAGCAGGATCAGGGCCATGCCCAGGGCTTGAAACAGCTTGACGGCCAGGTCCAGGTAGCCACTGATATCCCTGAGGCTGTAGACATTGTTGCAATAGAGGCAGAAGACACACACCAGGATGATGCATACCGCCTTCAGGTGAAGGCCCGAGTGGTCACTCCAGGGACTCCCACCGGAGACGATGAACCAGGTAAGCAGCAGGCACACATAGAGCAGCAGGCTCTCCAGAAGGACCAGAAAGATATTTCTAATCGTGTAATACCGTTCAAATAGATTGATCATGGAAATACCCGAGCCCCGTCTGATTCGGTTAAGACTTGCTCCCGTTGCCGCGCCCTTTTCGGTAGGCGTAGTACTCGCTATAGCCTCGGTCCCGCCCGAAGGGGACATCGTGTCGGTTGAGGACGATGCCGATCACCTTGGTGCGGTCCACCTTTTCCAGCATCTCCCCCACCACCTTTTTGGAGGTCTTGTCGTTTCGAACCACCACCACGATCCCATCCACGTGTCGGGACAGGGCCACGGTTTCAGGGGCGAACAAAGGAGGCGGAGAGTCGATGATGACGTAGTGGTCCGCATACCTCATCTTCAGGTCATCAATGAGGTGGTGCATGGACGCAGAGGAAATAAGCTCCGAGGGGTTCTCAACGGTCTTTCCGGCAGGAATAACCGAGAGCTTTTCGAGGTGCGTGGGATGGATCACCTCGTCCAGCCCGCAGCGGTTGTTCAGGAAGGCATCCAGGCCCGGAGCTTCACCGGGCAAGGAAAAAATATCCGCCACCACGGGCTGCCTCAAGTCGCTGTCGATGACCATCACTTGATTGTCCAGGCTCCCGGCGATGGCCGCCGCCACATTGGCGGCCACAAAGGACTTCCCCTCGGCGGGCATGGCGCTGGTCACAAGGATCACGCGGCGCGCCTTGCCGTCTTCCGGGAACATGATCGTCGTCTTGATGGAGCGGAACTGCTCCGAGCTGTAGCTCCACGGATCCGACAGGACCACCAGCGGATGCCCGGCGATGCCTAAGGGTGGCGCCTCCGGGGTCCCCTCATCCGGGGTCGCCAGGCCCTCAGTGGCCCCCGGCACGGGTGCCTCAGTCGTGGTCGTGGAGACCTCGGGTTTATCGCTGCGTTCCAGCCCCCTTTTCTCAAGTGCTTTGGAAAAATGCCCCATCATGTCACCCCTTGATAAAGATGAGTCCCAAAAGGGTCCCCAGCAGGCACACCGTCGTCAGGCCGCCCACTGCGGGAATGAATCGTTTCACGAAAAACCGCTTGATCCCCGACCCTTCATGGATGGTCGGGATATTGGCGATCACGGGAAGCGAGGTGTACATCTCCACGGAACCGGTTCCCCGGAAGGTCTGCATGGTCACCTCCAGCAACGCCACGATGCCGCAGCCCAGGCCCAGGCCCCCCACCAGAATGAAGAGAATGAGCTTTTTCATGTCCGGAACCATGGGTTTTTCCGGCACACGGGCCGGATCGATGATGCGGAACTGGCCCCCTTTCTGTTGCTTTTCCATGTTCACGGCGATCTGGGATTCGATCTGGCGGTTCAAAAGGGAGTGGTAGGCGCTGCGGATATTATCGTAATCCCGCTGCAGGGAGATCAGCTCCTGCTCCCGTTTGGGGGTGTCCTCCACGCGCTTTTTGTAAAGCCGGATCTGGGCCATCAGATCGTTCCGTTCCTTTTCATTGGCCCGGACCTCGGCCAAAAGCGCGGCCCTCTGCTGCTCAAAGGCCGTCAAGGGCCTGGTCTGCGGCCTTTGGGCCACGGCCCCCTCGTCTGGCTCCGCCTCAAGCTGCTCTATGGCCGACTTCACCTGCAGGACATCCGGGTGGTACTCGGTGTAGCGCTTCAACCGGAAGTTCAACTCCTCCCGAAGGCGGGCCAGCTCCTGCTCCTTGGTCAGGGAGCGCACCGGCACCTCATCCAGGGTCGGGTCCACGGGCTGGTTGGCCCGCTGCAGGAAAATGTCCAGGCGGTCCTTGGACATCCTCACCTCGGCACGTACTTCGGTGAGGCGCTCATTCAGGGAGTCCAGAATGCTCAGGTTGCTCTCCAGCTGCTCGGGAAGCCCGCCCATGTAACGTTCCCGGTACTCCTTGAGCTTGGCCTCCGTTTCAACGAGCTTCACCCGCATGGTCTTGAGTTCGGTCTCCAGAAAGGAGTTGGTCCCCAGGACCAGGCTCTCCCGGAGCTTGAGGTTCTCCTCGATGATGTTGGCGGCCAGGGCATCGGTGATCTGGGTCACCCGCACCGGATCCGTCCCCCGATAGGAGACCGTAAAGGAGTCTGCGGTGCGGTTGCGTCCTCGGGTCAACTCCACGGAGATGCGCTTCCGCAACACGGCCACCTTGTCCTCCATGAACATCTCCTGTTGGGAGTCGCCTGAAAACAGATTGAACTCCCTGATGATTTTTTCCAGGTTGGTCCGGCTCTGGATGCGCTGGGCAAGGGTGGTGATTCGGATGTTGGTCTCTTCGGAGACAATGGTCCGGACCACGTCCGGAGAAAGGTTCCGGGGCTGGACAAGGATCACGGTTTGGGCTTCGTAGAAATTCTGCAGGGTCAACACACGGTAAATGCCGAAGCTCAGGGAAAGGGCCAGGGTGATCAGCACGATCCAGTACCACTTTGAGACCATTCCGATGTAGAACTCCATGTCGTTCTTATCGCGTCGGATACCTTTCATATATCCTCCAGCAGTCGTTGGGCGGCTCCAGATCACAGGGGCCGTTCCGGTGAGCGACGAGGTCCGTTTGTTTGTTTGTCTTGTCGATGAAAAATAATGGATAAGGGGACAGCAGACCGTACGTATCGGTAGACAACTCTCCCACAGGCGTGGGAAAGGACAGGTGGGTCCTGCGTGAGCCCTGGCGCACTGGGCAGCCGACGCGAGGCCGGACACCTTTTTTGCAAGCTTCCCGCAATGCCGCGGAACGGCACGGAGCAGACTCATGGAAGAGACAAGTGGAAACGATGAAACAACCGGATAGGAGGAGAATTCAGGTCAAACCAGGCAGGGAAATTTGAGCTTGATATGGGATTTATAATAATCTATTATTTATCAAGATTCAACACTATTCATGATCTGAAAAATGACGACACGGCATGATTTTTCATGCACATGCGTTTACCATCGGCGCCTGTGAAATGATGCGCGCCGCAGGAGATCGGTATTCCTTATAGGCGGCCTTGCCGATGCATCCGTTGACAACAAAAAAGCCGCCTGGAATCGCCTCGCGACCCATGGATACGGGTGGACATCCTGTCACCCTTCCCTGGCCCAGCAAGGCACCGCCGGTATTAGGGACATTGATCTCACGATGTGTTGCTCGCTTTCCCGACCCGCGCCCCGCTCGGACGTCACCGAGCCTCCATGTCCCGCCGGTTCACCCCGAGGCATGGCCCGCGCCTGTCGGCCCCTCACCCGATGCTCCACGCCTTATCTCCCCTTCCCCGATACTGCCACGTTAACGCACCCGGACACAGCAAAGAGGGCAACGCCATGGACACTCCCCTTGTGGGCTCCAGCCCCAGTATCCAGAAAATCCGGGAAATCATCCGCCTGGTCTCCCAGGACACCTCGCTGAACGTGGTCATCACCGGTGAGACCGGTGTTGGCAAGGAGGTGGTGGCCCGGGTGCTCTACGAGCTCTCTCCACGGCGCAAAAAAGAGTTCGTCAAGGTCAACTGCGCAGCCATCCCGGACACCCTCCTGGAAAGCGAGCTCTTCGGAGTAGAGCAGGGAGCCTTTACCGGGGCCCACCGCAAGCGAAAGGGAAAATTCGAGCTGGCGGACGGGGGCGTTCTCTTCCTGGACGAGATCGGGGACATGAGCTTTCCCCTCCAGGCCAAGCTCCTGCACGTTCTCCAGAGCGGGGAGTACAGCCGCCTGGGCTCGGAGACCAACATCACCTCCAACACCTGGGTGGTCTCCGCCACCAACCACGACCTCAAGCAGAGGATCCTGGAGAAAAAATTCCGGGAGGACCTTTACTACCGCCTCAACATGATCCAGATCAACATCCCCCCCTTGCGGGAGCGGCCCGAAGACATCCCCGAGCTCATCACCCACTACACCCGCCACTATCAGGACAAGTATCCGGACCGGGTCATCGCCCCCTTGAGCACCCACACCTACGGCAGGCTCTGCGACTTCTCCTGGCCCGGCAACGTACGACAGCTCGTGAGCGTGTTGCAGCGCATCCTCCTCATCGGCTGCGACGACGAGACCCTCTCGGAGATCCTCCACGAACACCCCGCCCCCACCACCCCGGACGCCACCCCGGCCAACGGAAACGGCCTGGTGGAAAAACTCCGCGCCATGGCCGCCGACTCCCCCGAGGCCATGGAGACCTTCTCCCTCAAAGCCATCCGAAAAAACGCCACCGACCTCGTGGAAAAAGAGGTCATTGCCAAGGTCCTGGACCGCACCAACTGGAACCGGACCCACGCCTCCAAGATCCTCAAGATCAGCTACAAAACCCTGCTCACCAAAATCGACCGGCTCAACATCAGTGAGCCCAATTGAGGGCTATGCCTTAAAATGATGATCCCGTCCTGTGTAATTTAATCGTGGCATGCCCCTAAAGTTGACGATGTTGCCGGTTGAGCACGAGACCACCCTGCCTTAGTGCTCCCCTCACAAACCCGAAACCGAAGCACCCCAAAGGATAACATCTCAGTTTAACTTGAACATACTCCCCAGAAGCGCTATTACTCACATACTACATCACCAAGCAGTAAAATCCGCAAAACGTCTACAACCCAGACAAAATACGCCAATAGTCTCATCAGACGAAGAATAAATATGCCATGGAAAGCTGACGTTGTATCAAGCGTGGATAGGTGCAAAACACATAACGCAGCAGTGTGAGGAATTTCAAACTCTCAACATGTCAAAGGAAACGCAGCTGACATTTCGTGCTCAACTCTTCCCAAGCTCAAAAAGCTATGTAAAAGGTTATGGTCAGCCAATAAAATTGGTGGCCTTGGCCTTTACTCTACCTTTGTCCACGTTGATACGGGTTCGCATCGGACGTGGTCACGATAGTTATTCGATTTTTCGTCGTCGACTGCGCATTAAACCATACTTATTCTACAGTGCTTTAATCACCTGTATCCAGCATGATAAGGAGAGGATTATGTTCACGAAAAGGCTATCCAATACGTTGCGGGTTATCTCGATCCAGATCCTGTCGTCTCTTTGTATGGCACTATTTATTGGTCAATTTTGCACTACAGCTTATGCAGGAAAAGTCTATCCGGAACATGAACTTATTACGTTAGCAAAGAACAACAACTGGCAGCAACTACCTTTATCTGACATGGATGAAAGCACCATAGACACCATCCTTTCGGAACTTTCAGCCCCCGCAGCCCAAATCAGCAGCATACGTGATGCCCTTGAAAAGGGATATGCCCCCTTGTTGAAAGACACCTCACAGTCCGCATCGTTTCATTTACATGAAAAGAAATACAAATATTCGGACTGGGAGTCCCGGACCATCGGTTTCCCAAACTGGACGACTCGGTTAGAAGGAGCGATCCTTTTACAGCAGGCAAGGGAATTGAAATACCAGATCATAATCATGACACTGCTTGACGACGAAAAGCTCAAACCAGAAATATCAAAAAAAGAAGTACGCCTGGCCAAAACCCTCAGCGAACTGTCGGAATACACCCAGCCCGGAAAATGGAGCTCGCGGAAGAGATTACGCCGATGGGCACGGCACCACCTTTGCCCATCCTACGAGTTGAAGGCGTATCCATTGGCGAGGGTCTTCGCCTGACAAAATGAGGTGCTCACGGTTCTCCTTTGATGTTAATGTTTCTATAAGAATTGTTTTCGTTTTTAGAATCGGCTATTTCTTATTTGCAACGCCATCAGGCTGAAGTTCAAGAGATCATAGCCAATGTAAATGAAGGTGTTTCGGCTCTTAATAAAGAGGCTTCAGTCGACATCACAACAACCAAAGAGGTCGGGAACGGTAACCTTGGCATGTTGCTGGCGAGAAAGTAGGCCCATACTGCCGTAACGAATGAAGGACACCCCATGGACGACATATTCAACACGCTTGATCTCATGAAAGAGACCCTTGATGCCTACAGGCCTCTGCCCGATGAGGTCATGAAAAATCTGCATGAGGATCTTGTCCTTCGCTGGACTTACAACTCCAATGCCATTGAAGGCAACACACTGAGCTTAAAGGAGACGAAGGTGGCTTTGGAGGGGATCACGGTGGGTGGAAAAACCATTCGTGAGCACTTTGAGGCGATCAACCACCGGGATGCCATCTTCTTTGTGGAAGAGCTGGTTCAGAAAAATGAGCCTCTTTCTCAGTGGCAGATCAAGTCCATTCATCAACTGATTCTAAAGCAGATCGATGACCCCCATGCAGGGGTGTACAGAAAAAATAACGTCATCATTTCCGGGGCTGACCATACGCCACCCGATGCGCTTCAGGTAGAAGGCGCCATGACCGAGTTGATCAGTAGATACGGTTGGGGCCCCGGTTGCATCCCGTGGAGCGGGCCGCGCGGGTACATGCCGATTTTGTGAAAATTCACCCTTTCATGGATGGCAATGGAAGGACATCAAGGCTGTTGATGAACCTGGAGCTGATGAAGAGTGGCTTTCCGCCCGTGGTGCTTCCGGTGGAGAGACGCCTGGAGTATTACGAAACCCTTGATACCGCGCACACAAAAGAGGATTACACGCCTTTTCTAAAACTCATAGCGGCCGTTGTGGAGGAAGGATTCAAACCGTACTGGCACGTGTTGGGTGTTGTGATGTGAATCGATCGCTATGAACTGAAGTCGTCCCCACGCATCTCGATAAATACATACCATCCCGCAACGAAATGAGATACCCACGGCCTACGCCTACCCTTTGGACCAAGGCCCCCTGCCGATCATCGGTCGATATCTTTTCCCACCAGGCTCGGTTGCTCCCGTGCCCGATGGGTACCGAGAGAAAAACGGGGGTTGCAGAAAACAGCAAAGCGCACCCATTGCCCTCGACCATGCAAAGCATGGTTTCCACGGCCATCGAAATGAATAACACACTAATTTATCAGAGAAAAATATTGACAGGCTAAAAAGATGAAATTATGGTGAGCGGTAATAACTAGTTATTGATTGATCCAACCATCTCAATGGTGCGACCCGACAGGATGCTGCAACATCCTGCCAGGCCTGACCAAAACAACCTTACACGGAGGTCGTCATGGCTAAGCGATTTTTTACACCACCCCCACCCCCATTTCAAGCCGTATTTTCCTTATCACACGGTCCCGGAAAACCCCTTCACAGACACGATTGCTGTGCCCAATGGCCAAGGCAGGCGCGCGTTTCTGATTAACGGTCGGGAAAACGCCCCTTCGGATTTCTGCGCGTTCTCGAACAGCCCCGGCAGTTGTGGTGTTGCGTCCGTTTCCTCTTCCTGATCTCACCTGAGGCGCGTTTTCCCGTTCCCGATGTCACAGGCGGACCTGTGCTCTTTTTGAGCATGGGCCGCCGCAAAAAAAATGCCTCGTTTGATTCTAAGATGAGGGGAAGCGGTGTTGGGATACGCTGTGTGTCGGGCAGTGATCGCTGCGTCCATATTCAGCGGCCCGACGGTCCCGGGAATGGTGCACGGAATCACCCCTACGGGGTGAGAGCCGTGCGCCGGTGGCTGGACGCGATTATTACATAACGGTAGCACCGCCACTACTCACTACTCACTACTCACCATTCACCGCTCACCATCCACCATTCAAAAAGGAGTCCATCATGACCCTGCCCGATACCCAACCCACCCCTGAAATGTTCTCAGGGGTTGAAATTGCGGAACTGTGCGACGCCATCAAGGATGTTCATCGCCTGCTGACCTCGTAGGCAGTTTTCCATGAACTCAGAACAGACAACCCAAGCGGCAACGGCCTTCAGGTCGATTTTAAAAAGTGGGGACTCCGAACCATTGCCGAAGATCTTTTGACGCGGCAGTACGCCAAAATCGATCGCATGGTGGCTATTTACAAGGAGGAGCATGAAAAAATGAAAGGAATAGCGGGGTGAAGGGTTCAAAGAAAAAACGCTCTTTGACCCCTTGTCCACAACGCATTACCATGCCCGGATTATTTATCTTCGGGCAGGCATATCACTGATGTTGCTACGGTTCCATGGTCTTCACCACGGAAAACCCTCCCTCGGTGACCTGGATGATCTGGGCGCTTTTGACGGGGTCGCCGCTGCCTTTGAACTGCATGGTCCCGGTGACGCCGGAGTAATTTCGGACGCCTGCCAGACCATGGCGAAGGGATTCGGAGTCCACGCGGCCCTGCTCTGCGATGACTTTGAAAATCAGGCCAAGGGCGTCGTAAATATGGGCGGCGTTGTCGTTGGGATCTTCTTTGTACCGCTCGCGGTAGGCAGCCACGAAGGCTTTATTTTGGGGACTGTCCAGATCCAGGGCGTAGTCGGTGCTGAAAAAGCCCCCTTCCAGGGCGGCGCGGTCCTTTCCGGTCTCGATGCCCCACCAGTCGTCACCGCCGAGAAGGGGCATGCCGATACCGGCCTCACGTGCCAGGCGGGCCTGACGGGGCACCTCGTTGCCGAAATTGGGCAGAAACAGGATCTGGGCGCCGCTGGTGCGGATGGCTTCGAACTGGCGGGTCCAGTCCGACTCACCGGAGACATAGGGCTCAAAGGCCACCACCTGCCCCCCCTTGGCCTCGAACTCGGACTTGAACAGACCGGCCAGGCTGCTGTTGTCATCGCTGGTCACCTCGTACAGGACAGCGGCTTGCCTGGCACCCAGGTCATGAAAGGCAAACCGGGCGAGGACCTCGGCCTGGAAGGTATCGCTGAAGATGGTCCGAAAACTGAACAGCCTGCCCCGGGTCACCGCAGGGTGGGTGGCCATGGAGGTCACAAAGGGAATGCGGCGACTCTCGGCAAGGGCGGCAACGGGGATGGCCACCTGGCTTCTGGGGGCTCCCACCAGGGCGTCCACGTTGTACCGGGCAATGAGCTTGCGGGCCACGTTCAAGGCGAGCTGGGGGTTGCCCTGACTGTCGGCAAAGGTGAGGGTGACCTTAAGCTTTCGCCCGTCTATCATGAGGCCGCCCTGATCGTTGAGCCGGGCAACGGCAAGCATGGCCCCGTTCACGTAAGATTTTCCCCATCTGGCGTCCGAATCCCCGGTAAGGGGGGCAATGACGCCGATGCGTATCTCAGGCGGAGGCGAAGGGGAGGAGCAGCCCGACAACCCGCCAGAGACGAGAGTCACCACCAATGCGGACCAGAGCAGGGATATAAAATAGTTTACATTCAACATGGTCTTTCCCTTCATAACATTGCCGTTGCCGCGCCCGGAAAAGGAGCGTGCAGTCCCCTGATACCTGCCGAGCCCAATCCCCCCATGGCGGTGCCGCTTACGGGGCCAGGGTGGAGAGATAGGTTTTGAGATTGGTCTTCTTGTTGTTAAGCCCCAGCTTCTTGCGGATGTTGTGCCGAAAATTGGCCACCGTACTGATGGACAGATTCAGGTGTTCGGCAATCTCCTTGCTCCCCTTGTCCTGCCGGATCAGGTCCGCCACCTTGATCTCCGTGGGTGTCAGATCCATGTATTTCGAGGAGATGCTGTTGCGGATCGGGACCACCAGCTCATTGAGGTTTGTCTCGATAATCGTCAGCGTGGTCCTGTGCTCCTCCTCCCGGACGGTTCTTCTCATCTGATCAAGGTAGGGAGCCACGTATTTTTTCAGGTTGGCGGCCATGTTGTCCTCAATGGCCCGTTTTTCAAGATCCCTGTGATCCAGCATGGCCTTGAGGGCCTGGTTCACCTCTTCGAGGTGCCGGGATTTCTCCTGCAGCTCCGCCGTGCGCCGGGCCACCTCCTGCTCCATCTGATCATGTTTTTCCTGGAGCATGGCCTCCACGCGCTGGCGTTCAACGATCTCGTGGTGGAGGAGCCTGATCTTATCGTTAAGCTGCCGTTTCAGACGGAACACCCCCAGGTGCGTCCGAACCCGCGCCAGGACCTCTTCAAGCTGAAACGGCTTGGTGATGTAGTCGGCGCAGCCCAGGCCAAAGCCCTTGACCTTGTCCTCGGCGTCATCCAGGGCGCTGATGAAAATCACGGGGACCTCCGCGGTTCGCCCGTCTGCCTTCAACCGGCGGCACACCTCGTACCCGTCCATGCCCGACATCTTGATGTCAAGGAGGATCAGGTCCGGCAGGGATCGCTCCACCGCTCCCAGGGCCAGAGAGCCCTTGGCCGCGGCGTGCACCTTGTAACCGGCCTCGGTGAGCAGCTTCACAAGAATCCTCAAGTTCTCGGGATTGTCGTCCACCACAAGGATGTTTCCTTCGGCGTGGTTCCAGTGCCCCGACGTCATGTGGTCCATCTCCATTTGGGTCTCTCCGCATGCACGTGCCCCCGGCGATGCTGCCGGGGGCCAAACGTTTGAAAAGTTGGTCAAACAGGGTTTGAAAAAGTATCGACGGGCTCAACACGGCTGAGACCGCCCCACCGTGCATTACCCATTGATCAACGCAAGAATGTCATCGTACCGAAAACCATCGGCCAGTTCGGCCAGGGACTCTGCCACGGAGGTATCGATTTCTCTGACCTCCTCGATAATCGTTGCCACGCTGCCCACATCACAGGCCGTTGCCGCATCCGAGAGCCTGGTGATCAGCACCTCGGGCAACACGCCCAAATCTGCGGCCGCCACAGGCCGGGGCGCCTCGTCCCCGGAACCTGCCCCATCGGCCCCTTGGGCGCCTGTTTCATACAGGTATCGCACCCCCAGGTACCTCTCCATGGCCCCAAAAATATCGTCTTCCCGAAAGGGCTTGCCCACAAAATCATCGCAACCCGCTGCCAGGGCATCGCCCCTCTGCTCGTCAAAGGAGCTGGCGGTTAAAGCGATGACCTTGGCAGCCAGCCCCTCAGGGCTTGCCTTGATCCGCCGGGTGGCTTCGTATCCGTCCATCTCAGGCATCTTCAGGTCCATCCAGACCAGGTGGGGGTGCCATTGGTGAAACAGGTCGACCCCCTCCCGTCCGTTGCTTGCCTCCCGAACGTCAAAGCCCACGGAGGTAAGCAATTTTGTCAGCAGGGTGCGGCTCTCGGGGTTGTTTTCCACAATGAGGACCCGAAAGGCCTGCTGGTCGGGCTGAAGCCCCGTTACCCGCCGGGAAGGGCTCTTGACCTTGACCTCTTCCATATCCGCGGGGTCGAACCGGACATCGAACCGAAAAAGCGATCCTCCGTCATCCAGGCCCTGGGCGGCAATCTGGCCCCCCATGAGGTCCACATACTGTTTGCTGATGGCAAGGCCCAGGCCCGTTCCCTCCCGTTCCGTCTCACCATCCCCGGCCTGGGAAAAGGCGTCGAAAATGATGCCGGCCTCCCCTGAATCAATGCCCACGCCGGTGTCTTCCACCTCAAAAAAGAGACGCGACGCTTCAGAGGCCTCCGTGCCGCGCCGGACCCGCAAGGTCACGCCGCCTTCATCGGTGAACTTCACGGCATTGCCCAGCAGGTTGACCAGGACCTGGCGAAGCTTGGTCTCGTCGCACCTTATATAGCGGGGCAGGTCAACGGAGGTCTCCACCGTCAGGGCAAGGCCCTTGTCCTCGGCCCTGCTGCGCATCATCGATTCGATGCCCTCCAGGGCCAGGTGCAGGTCGAAGCTATGCTGCTTCAGGGTGGTCCGCCCCGCCTCGATCTTTGACATCTCCAGGATATCGTTGATGAGGGCCAGCAGGTGCTCCCCGCTCCGGGTGATTGTCTTAAGGGACGCCTGCTGGTCCGAGGTGGTGCGCTCGTCCCGGTTCAACAGATGCGAAAACCCCAGGATGATATTCAACGGGGTCCGCAACTCGTGGTCCATCCTCGCCAGCTACTTGGCCCGGCTCGCGGCCTCGGCAGACTCTTTGGCCCGCTGAAGCAGGGCGTTTGCCACGGAGAGCTCCGAGGTCCGATCCTGGACACGTTGTTCGAGGCCTTCGTTCAGGGCACGGACCTCCCCTTCCGCCTCTTTGCGCACCGCAATCTCATGCTGGAGCCTTGCATTGACCTCCTTGAGGTCGGCGGTGCGCTCGGAAACACGGAATTCAAGATGATCCCGATGTTTTTTTACCTCTGCGACCATCCGGTTGAAGGAACGGGCCAGGCGGCCCACCTCATCTTCGGTGGGCACCGGCACCGTGGAGTCCAGATCCCCTCCGGCCACCTGAACGGCCGTGTCGGCAATGGTCCGGATGGGCCGCGCGATCTGGCGAGCCAGGGCGTAGATCCCCAGGGCCAGGAGCCAGGCCGAAACCACCCCCACGACGATGATGTTCCGGGCCAGCCTTCGGGCAGGGGCAAAGGCCTCTTCCAGGCTCATCTCCACCAGCAGGGCCAGCTGCCGCTCCTCCAGCCAGCGGTACACACCGATCACCTTCACCCCGGCGTAGTTTTCGTAGATGCCCGAGCCGTTGAGGCCCGACACCGCAGTATCGATGCCCTCGGTGTGGATACCCCTGGGAAATTCCAGCCGCCCGAACCGGTCTGCCGAAACAAACACATTAAGCGAATCCACCAGGTAGGACTCACCGCTCTGGCCCAGCCCTGCGGCGTTGCGAACGATCTGATCCATGTGCCTCAGGTTCATGTGGGCGGCAAGCACGCCCAGCCGCCGCTCCCCCGCCCCGTCAAAAAGCGGGGTGGCAAGGGTCAGGGTGGGCTTCAGGGTCATGGGTGACGCATACACGCCCTGAATGGCGTTGGCCTGGAGCCCCCGGGTAAAATAGATGTCGGTGCACATTTCCCTGGGATGAATCGGTGGAGACAAGGATCTGCCCCCCCACGGCCGAGAGGATAAAAATCTCCTCGGGGTCTGACCTTCCGGCCAGAATATCGTCCATGACGTGGGCCAGGTCAGCGTGGGCCTTCCCGTAAGCCGGATCAGAGGAAGGGTGCGTCAGGAGAATTTCCGCGGGCCCCCGCACGTCGGACAGGCTTGCAAAAAAGGCCACATCCAGCATGCGGTCTTCCACCCAGCGGTTCAGCTCCCCTGCTTTAAAGGTGGCCACGGTGTCCAGGCGGTCGAACACCGATGCCTTGAGGGCTTCGGTGGCCTGGTGGTACCCGATGTACCCCACCAGGCTCACGATGGTCAGGGACAGAAAGAGAAACGACCCCACCAGACGAGCCATGAGGCTCTGTCTCCAGAGTCCGGGCATAAACCGTCTTTTTTTCACCCCCATGGATCGATCCTCGCCGCTTGGGCCCTTGCCGTCACTACCCGTCACCTTGCTGCCGCTTTACGGTAGCCAGGCGCTCCGGTCGTTCAACAACCTGTTTGTCAAACACAGCCAACACCGTTTTGCACCCCACAGGTGCACTGTCGTCAACCTAAATAGCACACCAGCACTGAGCCGAACAACCATCAAGTCCTCCCCAAATGCCCATAAAAAATAGGCACCGATCCTTCACGCCAATCATGCAAAATGGTAATATACATAGACAGTTGAGACAGCACTTCGAAATCATGCCATTTTCCGCCTAAAACACGTTCCCCTTCAACTGACGACAGCCTTATCATAATGCCTATTTTGAATGGGTATTTTTTAGACATTGTATTCATATTTTGTTTTGATCCGAAGCGCCCTATCATAACGCATTAAGAAGACACAGTGTGTTCAATAAGAATCATGACACCAGTCAATAAGATTCATAGAAAGAAGAAATGTCCCCCGATCAGGAACGTTTACTCCAAGGCCGACGCGAAAATTCGATGCGTATCGAACCGCGCCTCCGCCTGGCCCGTGACGTCACGAACAACGGGGATGAGATCCGAAGGACCGTACGATCAAACGGTACACAGCACATGGTTCCGGATGCGTGACGGTACAGCCCGGAAGCTTAGGAGAGGCTCCCGGACATTTTAATACATAAGGAGTTAAGGAGTTCAAGGATGACCAGACTAAAGACCATTTTCGCAACCCTGATGATCGCCCTGTTTCTAACAACCGCCACCGCCGTGGCCGGGCCCATCGTGATCAAACTCGCCCACCCCAACGTTCCCCAGCACCCCATGGGACAGGCGTTTGAAAAGTTCAAAGAACTTATCGAAGAGCGAAGCAACGGCGAGTTCCGCGTGGATATCTTCGACAGCTCAAAGTTTGGTAACTTCGACAGCGTGGTTCAGGGCCTCCAGTTCAACATGCTTCAGATGGGATCTGCAGCCACCCCCAACCTGGCCCCCTTTTCCGACGAATTCCTGATTTTCGACCTGCCCTTCCTCTTCCCCGACTACCCTTCAGCCGATAAAATCACTGACGGCCCCATCGGCATGAACGCCACCAAGGCCCTTGAAAAAAGCGGCATCGTTGGCCTCGGCTACATCGAAATCGGCTTCCGTAACCTCTGGAACAACAAAAAATCCGTTGCCACCCTCGAAGATGCCAAGGGCCTGAAGATCCGCTCCACCCCCTCCAAGGCGCACATCGCCACCCTGAAGAGCCTCGGCATGAACCCCACCCCCATCTCCTGGGGCGAAGTATACACCGCCCTGCAGCAGAAGACCGTCGACGGCATCGACATCGACCTGAACCTGGCATGGCACAACAACTTCCCTGAAGTCAACAACAACGTCACCATCGTCAACAGCCTTTACAGCCCCCACCTCGTCATGATCTCCAAGCGATTCCTCGACAGCCTCACTCCCAAGCAGAAAGAGCTCGTCCTGACCACCTTCGACGAGGTGAAGCTCTATGAGCGAAAGCTCATCCGTGATGGCGAAAAAGAGATCCTCGGCAAACTTAAAGCCAAAGGGGTCAACGTCACCGTTCTCACCCCCGAAGAGCGTGAGAGCTGGGCTAAAGCCACCGAAGGCGTTTACAAAAAATTCGAAAAGCGCATCGGCAAAGAGCTGATCGACCAGGCCAAGGCGACCATCGCCCAGTAACCTTCTTGGATTACTGTTCAGCCCATACCAGGCCTCCGGCAGTCTCTGCCGGAGGCTTGATGTGTGCCCTGTATCGCCAAAGGGCCTGCCGCACACAGCTCCAGGCTGAATGTTCCTTATTAACAAAAACCCAGCAGTGCCCCACACGGGTGGACTCGCCCGGTATTGCTGGCCACAGGAGTTCCTCAGAATGAAAAAATCGGCCAAATCCATCATCAACCGATCCGAGGAGATCTTCTCCTCCATGGCACTGGTGATGATGACAGGCATCACCGTTGTCCAGGTCTTCAACAGGTACGTGCTCCAGAACTCCCTCGACTGGTCCGAAGAGGTGGCACGCTATCTCTTTATCTGGGCCGTTTACGTGGGATGCAGCTACGCCACCCAGATGAACCGCCACCTGGAGGTCACGGTAATACGAAACATGTTCGGGGGAAAGTTTGCCAAGCCCGTCACCATCGCAGCCTACCTGTGCACCGTTGTCTTCTGTGTCTGCGCGTCTTTCTGGGGCATCAAATTTATCCAATTTTTAGCAACCACCGGACAGAAAACCCCTGCCCTTGAAATCCAGATGTACTGGGTATTTCTCAGCGTTCCGGTGGGCTTAGGCCTCATGGCCCTGCGTACCCTGGAGAGACTCTGGGGGGTCATCACGGGCAAGTACGACCCTTCAATCATGGAAATCAATTAAGGAAGACCCTGAACAATGGATATGGCAATTATTTTAACGTTTGTTTCACTTGCGGCATTTCTCCTGTTGAGCGTGCCCATCGGGGTCGCCATCGGCCTGAGCGTTACCGTGGGGATGACCTTCAGCGACCTGCTTCCGTATGAATTTCTCATCCAGAAGATGGTTACGTCCCTGGATGTCTTCCCCCTCATGGCGGTTCCCTTTTTCATCATGGCCGGCGAGATCATGCAGAAGGGCAGCATGGCCCAGAGACTGCTGGCGGTGTCCCGGTCCCTGGTGGGCCATATCACAGGGGGCATGGCTCACATCTCCGTTCTCACGAGCATGTTTTACGGGGCCCTTTCCGGCTCCGCACCCGCCACCGTGGCCGCTGTCGGCGGCATCATGGTGCCTGCCATGGAGGAAGAAGGGTACAGCAAGTCCTTTTCCACCGCAGTCAACACCGCTGCAGGCTGCCTGGGGGTCATCATTCCCCCCAGCGTTCCCCTGATCATTTACGGCACCACGGCCGGTGTCTCCGTAGGCGACCTCTTCATCGCAGGTGTCATCCCCGGCCTCTTTGTGGGTGCCTGCCTCATGCTGTGCAGCTACATCCTGTCCAAAAAATACGGATTCACAGGTTCCGGAAAACGCGCCCCTGTCTCCGAGGTACTCTCCTCCCTCAAGTCGGCCCTGCCTGCTTTGATGGTTCCCCTCATTGTTCTGGGCGGCATCTACGGCGGCTTTACCACCCCCACGGAAGCGGGCGTGATTGCCGTGGTCTACTCTCTCATCATGGAAGGCCTGATCCTGAGGACCCTCACCTGGACCAAGGTCGCCGACGTGTTCAAGGGCACCGCCCTCACCACCGCCTCCATCTTCCTTGTGGTGGCCACAGCAACGGCCCTGGGGCAAATCCTCCTGTTCTACAACCTGCCCAACCAGCTGGTGGACATCCTCACGGGCATTTCGGACAACAGGTACATCCTGATTCCCATTATCCTGGTATTCCTCCTTGTCATGGGAACCTTCATGGACGCCCTGGCCAACATCCTGATCCTGACGCCCCTGCTCCTTCCCGTGGTCAAGCACCTGGGCATGGACCCGATCCACTTCGGCATCGTCATGATCGTGACCTCCTCCATGGGCTTTTTGACTCCTCCTGTGGGCGTCAACCTCTTCGTGGGCTGCAGCATCAGCAACCTGTCCATTGAAAAACTCAGCGTGGCGGTGCTTCCGTTCCTGCTCACCATGGTCATTGCCCTTCTGGCCATTGTCTTTGTACCAGGCCTGGCCCTCTGGTTGCCGGGGCTGTAAAAGAAAAGCCTCTCCTTTACGGACGTTTCCCCGATACACCTGGGAAACGACTCAGCGTGCATCTGCCTCCGGCTCCCAGTCGGGGGCAGATTTGTCGTTTTTCTCTGTACCGCCTGTGCCGGCTGCGAAACCGCAGGCGGCATATTTGTTCTCAACAGTTAAAAAAAGAGACAGCATGATGAAGATTTCCAAAAGCAACGTATCCCGCGGTACGTTAGGCATCAGCGGCCATGTGGGTACGGGCCATGTCCACACCAACTTCGGGTTTGTTCAGGACGATTCCGCAGGATTTGCCGTCGTCTCCGCCCTTCTGCGAAAAGCCTTTCCCGCACGCACCACCATCGCCTCGGTGGATGCGGACATCGAGACCGGCACCGTCACCGTCGCCACTGAAGACGGCGGCACAGGCACGGCCCGGACCCGCCGGGGCATCACCCCCTATGAAGCTACCCTGGCCCGCCTTGCCATCGGCATGGACGCCATCTACAGCCAGACCGTGGCCTGCACCGCCTTCGGGAGGATCTACGGCCAGGGCGTCCTGGAGCTGCCCGTGGCCCTTCAGACCGCCGCCTGCCTGGCCGTGGTGGACACCTTTGAAAAAAAATACCCGGGACAGTTCGTCACCGGGGTTGAGGACATGCCCGGCAAGGTGGGAAAAATCATCGGTACCGTCCTGGACATCGACGATATTCCCGTCTCGGTAATGGCCGTCATCAACGCCAGCGAAGGCGGCCTGGGCCCGGACGAGGACCTGGAAGGCAACGTCATGCTCGGAGACAAGGGCCGGGTCATGAAAGAGCTGGGCCTGGACGCCCTGCCCACCTTTGTTCTGGAGAGCAAGGCCTATGCCCCTGCCGTCTTCAAGGACAACCGGGAAGAGATGTTCTGGGTGCGCATGAACAAAGAGGTGGACAACCCCTCGGTCTTTGACGCCCTCATCAAAGGGATCAACGCAGCAGGCCTTCCCTGCACCCACTCCGACACCGCCTTTCCCAGGGGAAAAGGAGACATGGCAAAGGGCACCCGTGAGCTGGGCGAACGCATCGCCGCCCTGGGCAGCTCGCTTGCGGAAGCAGACACGGCGCGCGATAAAGTCCGCATCGTGGGCGAGCTGGCCACCATCGTCAGTCAGGACGCCGGAGGCGTGACCTTCATGTCCTCTGACCTCCACAATCTGGTGGGCGGCGGCGGCATCATGCCCGGCATGTGCGCGGTTCTCTCCATGGTGGTCTCGGAGCAGACCGTCAAAACCTGGAAGATCCCGGCCTTTACCGCCCAGGACGCCGATCACTACCTGGCGATCCTTGAAAACGCCGTGCCTGCCCTTGCCGCCAACATCGACAAGGCCACAGCCGAAATGCACGAAAGAGCCGCTTTCAAAGAGGAGGCCTTTGCCTTCCTCTACCCCGAAAAGTAAGGTGCAACATGGGGTCGGGCGGCGTTCACGCCATCACGGCCCGGCATATGGCCTGAGAGCGTATGAACCTTAAGCCACTGCCGCCCGACTCGCCCGTTGTGCCCGGTGTCATCGCGCCCACGCGTTTTATTAAACGCGCGGAAGTGCGATGCTCCGGGCGCCACCATAAAACGTACTCCTCCGCCATCACCTTCCCCCCTCACCCCAGTCCCGCCACCTTGACATCCAAAAAAACGACGATATAATACCCAACGAAATCAAATGCCTGTTATCATCACGACACAAGCTATAATCTTCCCGCCATTGACTCACGGTATCAGTAAAAAAGCATCACGCCTCCGGCCCAAGAGCCGTTGAAAACCAACGTATAGAGACAAAAAAACCAGGCGCCAGTCCCCATGGCCCTGCCGGTAATGCGAAAACCCATGACGCACATCGCGCTCGGGTCACCGTTACACCTCGCGATGTGCTTACGATCTTTCCCCCCCGATTGTCGTGATGGGTCGAACCCCCATGCATTTGGGCGTCTCCGGCCCATCAAAAAGGTCCTGTTCCACGCACCGGACGCTTAACCCAACGAAAAGGAGATGTGCATGAGATCCAAATGTCTATGCCTGTTTTTCGCGAGTGTTCTTCTGATGACCTTAGGGACCGCAGCCTTTGCCGACCAGACAAAGAGCGAGGAGACAAGGCGGTACGTCAAGGCCTATTTTACGGACAAAGAGGTCGCCCTTTACGTGATCAAGTCCTTTGAGCCCACCCCGCCGGAGATCAATTACGATGAGGGGTTTCTGGTAATTCATGCCACCGTGAAAGACGAGGCGTACCTCACGTCCCTGGGGTTCCGTATCGAGCCCCACGAAGGGTACATCCTCCACCGGAAAGACGCCGCAGCCCCCATGGCCCTGTCCGCACAATCAGCGGACACCATACCCGGCTACCCCTGCTACAAAACGGTGGAAGCCACCTTCAGCGACGCCCAGGCCATGGTCACGGCCAACCCCAACCTGGCTGAGATCATCGATGCCGGGGATTCCTGGAAAAAAAAGAACACAAGCGGCGGCTACGACCTCTTTGTCCTGAAGCTCACCAACAAGACCCTCACCGGTGACAAACCCAAACTCTTCATCACCAGCGCCATCCACGCACGGGAGTACACCACCTCTCCCCTGGCCCTGGCCTTTGCCCACCGCCTCGTGGACACCTACCAGACCGACGCGGACAGCAGGTGGATCCTGGATCACCATGAAGTCCATCTCATGCTCCACGCCAACCCCGACGGACGCAAACAGGCCGAGGGCGGTGCATCCTGGCGGAAAAACCACAACACCGACTACTGCGCCCACCAGACCCCCGGCGCGGACCTGAACCGCAATTTTGACTTTCACTGGGGCGGCAGCGGGGCCAGCACCTACACCTGCGACCAGACCTACCGGGGCTCCCACGCGGCGTCCGAACCTGAAACCCAGGCCGTTCAGAACTACATGAAGGCCATCTTCGAGGATCACAACGGAGGCACCCCGGGGGGCCTGGTTTCCGACGACGCCTCGGGCCTGTACATCGACATCCACAGCTACAGCGAGCTGGTGCTCTGGCCCTGGGGCGACACAAGCAACCCCGCCCCCAACGGCACCCAGCTCCAGACCCTGGGCAGGAAGTTCGCCTACTTCAACGGGTACACCCCCCAGCAGGCCGTGGGCCTCTACCCCACCACCGGCACCACCGACGACTACGCCTACGGCGAATTGGGCATCGCCGGATACTGCTTTGAGCTGGGCACCGCTTTTTTCCAGTCCTGCTCAACCTATGAAAACCAAATCCTCCCCGGCAACCTTCCCGCACTCATCTACGCGGCCAAAGTGGCCCGGGCCCCATACAAAATCCCGGCAGGGCCGGACATTATCACCTTGGCCCTGGGCGCCAACGGCACCCTGACAGCCACGGCCGTGGACACCCGTTACAGCAGCGCCAACGGCACGGAATCCTCCCAGGCCATCGCCGCTGCCGAATACACCGTGGACACGCCCCCATGGGCCCCCGGTGCCGTGACCCACGCCCTGAATGCCGCCGATGGCTCCTTTAACGCCACCTCCGAAGGCATCACCGGCAACGTGAACACCTCGGGCCTTACCCCCGGCGAGCACATGGTCTTCGTACGCGCCAAAGATGCAGCTAACAACTGGGGCGCCGTAAGTGCCCTCTTCCTCACCGTGGCCCAACCCGGGGCACCCACGGCATCCTTCACCTTTGATGCCACAGACCTGGCCGTCCAGTTCACCGACGAAAGCAGCGACGACAACGGCAGCATCACCTCCCGTGCCTGGGCCTTCGGAGACGGGGCCACCAGTACCCAGACCAACCCGCAACACACCTACGGCGCGGCAGGATCGTACACGGTGACCCTCACGGTCACCGACAACGACGGTCTCACAGCCAACGCCACCCAGCAGGTGGTGGTAACAGCCGATGACGGGGTCCCGGTCATCGCCAACGGGGAGACCCTCACCGACCTTGCCGCGGCAAAAGGTGACTGGCTCTACTACAAGGTCATCCTCCCGGCAGGGGCAGCAAACCTCACCATTGACATCGACAACGGCTCAGGCGACGCGGACCTCTACACCCGCTTCGGCGAAAAGCCAACCCTGTCCGACTACGACTGCAGGCCTTACAAATGGGGCAACAACGAAACCTGTACCAATGCCTCTCCCAATGCAGGGGCCACCTACATCGGCATCCGGGCCTACTCCGCCTTCTCCGGGGTGAGCTTGAGCGTGTCCTACCAGTAAGGGACCGTGCAGCCTTGAATATGGATGCACTATACTCGTGAAATATCCGGGCTAAGGCCCCCGAAAATCGAGTAGGGTGAAGCAGAGTGATCAGCTCTGCTTCATCCCTCTCACAGAACTGTGCGTACGGACCTCGTACACGGCTCCTGTCCAACCTTATCCCAGCATTGGCTGGGGAAGCACTCCCGTCTCTATCTTGTCCATCTGGAACAGTCCGAGTTTTTCAAGCCACTTATTCGATATAGCCCAGTGGCTCAGTTGGCATGCCGCATTTCGCCACGAACTCATCCGGATGTTCTCGAACTCACCGGTGTAGCCCAGTTGCCTGAGTCTGCGGTGAAGCTTTCGAGGTTTCTTCCATAACTTCATCTGGATTGCTCGCAGGCGTCTTCGTATCCACCCCATCATCTCCCTGAACCATCCCTTGCAGTTTGCCACTTTAAAGTAGTTGGCAAAGCCCCTAAGAATAGGATTCAGATCATAAATGACTTTCGCAAGATTCACTGGGGTGTTGCGTCGAGTGCACTTCCGGACTTTTTCTTTAAAGGCCTTCTTTCGTTCGGGTTTCACCTGGGTGTACCTCGAACCGATAACCACCCCGAGATACGGTACTCCCTTCCACAGACTCGTTATATGAGTCTTCTTCTGGTTAACCGTCAGCTTTAGCTTCACCTCGAGATAGCCCGTTGCCACTTCCCGTGCTCTTTCTGCCCCTGCCTTGCTCGCTTTGAAGATGACAATATCATCTGCATAACGTGTGATTCGATGCCCCCGTCGCCTCATATACTGATCAAACTTATCCAGATAAATATTGGCTAACAGTGGACTGATGACGCCACCCTGCGGACTACCGACGGTTGTCGGTTCCAGTTCGCCGGAGGTTAACACTCCACCTGTCAGGAACATTCGAATCAAATTCAGGATACTGCGATCTGCTACTTTCTCTCGAACTGCCTGAACAATCAGGTCGTGGTCTAACGTGTCAAAACACTTACTCAAATCCATATCCACAACCCATTTCAGGTTGTAATCGCGCATGAACATCGTTGCTTTGGCGATGGCATCCTGCGCACCTCGACTGGGGCGGTACCCATAGCTCGATGGATGAAAGCCCGGGTCGAAGATGGGTTCCAGTATGGTCTTTAACGCCTGTTGGACCACTCGGTCACGAACCGTAGGGATACCGATTTTCCTGATGCCGCCATCCGGTTTGTCGATTTCGACTCGCTTCACAGGAGACGGCAGGTAACTCTTCCCCTTTAGTTCCATCAGAAGAGATTGGATATTTGTGTCCAGTTCCAAGGCAAAATCTTTGCAGGACTGCCCGTCTATCCCGGGAGCTCCATTCGCCGATTTCACCTTTTTGAATGCCCGTGTCAGTGCCTCTTGATGAAGAAGCCGATCGTAAAGGCTGTACCAGACTCGTTTTCCCATCTCTTCCTCTTGCTTCGCTTCTTCTGTCAGATCGTTCCGGTGATGCGTTTCGAGTCTTCGGCAACGCCTGCCTGCTTTCTATCCGTATTCGGCAATGTACAGCCATCTGCGTCGCTTACTCCGATGAGAGCAGTTTGCTTAAAGAGCCCTGTTCCCAGGGGGACTTCATTACCACTTGCCCGCCTCGTCAGGCGGCTTGTTCTCCGCTCATCTTCACGTTCTGCTTCCAAAGCTTTCGATTAAACTTCACCCCTTCGCAACTGTCGGCGCTTTTGGCTTTCCGGCAGCCTCAACAGTCCATGATGCTGATCATCTCTGTTTTCTCCTCCACTCCGTTACCGGGCTTCTCAGGCTGAGATTTCATCACTACTACGGGCTCATCTGCCACCCTGCAAAGCATCTCCCCCTCCTTGAGTCTCCTCTTGTTGGGTGATATCTTTTTTTTTAGAACTCTGCAGGGCTTCCCCGGTTAATTTCCGGTCCCTGTGAACGATCCCATCCTCAATCACTCTTGCAGTCTGTCCGAGTATCGGGCATTGCCTTATTTGGCAGGCTTACCCACTGCACGAGCCGTATCAGGTTCGCTTGCGCTATGTACCGTTCACTCCCTATCGCTTCCTTCAGACCCTTCCGTTACCAGAAACGCCCTTGCGATTCGGATTGATTTCCCCTCGGACGGGGTATCTCTGCTCTCTTTCAAGCAGACGGGGTGCCGGCTTTGCCGGGCAAACCAAAAAACGGGCGACTCCTCCGAGTCGCCCGTTTTGCCTTCTCCGGCAGGCAAACGCCAAAGCCCTTGCCCCGTCAGTACGTAAGAACTGATGACATCTCCACCCTCGGCGACGGATATCGCCACCTTTGCGAAACACTGTCAACAGCCTTCCCCACACAAACAAAGAACAGCCCCCCCCCCAGACACGCCCACATACTTAGCAAGGATTAACAATTTAAAAAGATAAAACAATATCTTAATAAAAGAGAAACACAAACCGATCCAAAACCCACGTTATGTGGGTCTATCCTTTTTCTGGCGCCGCCCCTTTATGATTATGAAAAAGCAAACAAAATGCTCTTTCTTAAGGGTACCGCCATGCGAACAGACGAATTAAAAACGTCGTTAGGAGAGATAAATTTTGTCCTTTATCGTTTTCTAATTCATGGAACAATTAATTTTAGACATCACACATAAGAAACGTCACCACCCAGGCACATACCCTATATAAACAGATAGTTAAACACAGTAAAACCCCACCCGCGCCATATTTTAACTACTTTTAAACTGGCACAAAATCGCCACTCAGCACACACGAAAAGCGCAGAGTAAAAAAGTCATTCAAAATATCTTGACAAAGAAAAACCGTCTCTCTATAAACTGAACACAACGAATAAATGTTCCAGTTTGAGCCTCGCAACACCAGACAAGTACCACCACCAAGCATACGCGATTGCCCCTCCTGTAATACAACGATAACGTTGACACCCGTTGCCGGGGCACCTTCTTAATTTTAACTTGATTCAAAACGCTTCAGATAAAAAAGAAGGAGCACAGAGTGCGGCCACACCCTGTACTCCCAAGGCATGAGAATAAGAAAGGTATTCTCACTGTTGCCAGTCAATATATAGACACACCCGAGGTGTGTCAAGTTGGCGATCCTTCCTTATTCTCCATTCTGAAATAAAATCATTTATTCCCTGCGATCAGGCCCATTGCTCAGCCCGCAACCAACGCGAGGCAGCAGCCATGACGACGAAGACAATTGCGTTCACCAGCCGGCGCCCCGGAAGATGACTGCCCCAGGGTCACGCCGACACGCCTCACAGGCCGGGAAAGAGGCATTTTTATTGCCTCTCACAGGTGAGTAAACGCCTTCCCGTCATCAAAGGCCGGAACCTGAAGAGCAGCCAGATGGACCCCGTGGGCTTTGTGCATAGACGGGATAGTCCACGCGTTGAACCGCGGACTGTGTGAAGACGTGCCTCATTCATTTTTCATCAACGTATAGCCTTGCCCATTTTGACCTTAAACGAAGGAGTCGGATGATGAAACGCGTGTTGTGTATCTATTTTTCCCAAAGCGGCCAGCTCGGGGAGTGCCTGGAATCCCTTACCCGGCCCCTCAAAGCGCTGGAGGGAGTGGAGGTCGAGACCCTGGTGCTCTCTCCTAAAAAGGCCTACCCCTACCCATGGACCTTTTTCCGCTTCTTCGATGTGTTTCCCGAAGCCTACCTCGAGGTCCCGCCGGCCATGGAAACACCCGAAATGGAGTTAAAACCTGGGGACTACGACCTGGTCATCCTGGGGTACCATGTGTGGTTCCTGAAACTCTCCCTTCCCATGCTGGGATTTTTGCACACCAAAGGGGCTAAAGTTCTTGAAGGAACGCCCGTGGTCATGGTCAATGCCTGCCGGAACATGTGGCACCGTGCCTGGTTCCAGGCCAGTACCCTCGTGAGAAGGCTTGGCGGCCGAATTATCGGTCATGTGGTGCTCATCGACCAGGGCCCCGCTTCAGCCACCTTCCTCACCACCCCCCTGTGGCTCTTCACCGGGCGAAAAAAGGTCATCCGCTCCCTGCCGGCCGCCGGGGTCTCCTCCCGGGATATCGACTCCCTGGAAAGCGTTGGCAGTCGCCTTGCCGTGGCCCTGGAAAAAGAGGAACTGGACGAGTGCCGCCTGGTCAAATTGAGCGACGAGGTGCCGGAGGTGAGCGGCAAATACATGCTGCCGGAAAAATTCGGCCTGCTCCTCTTCTGGCCCTGGGCCAAGCTGGCGAGACTCTCCGGCCGCCTCTGATGGTCTTGATCGATGGAGTTCCTGTTTTTCCTCTCGCTGTTTTTCTCGATTCTGGTCATCGTGCCCATGTGCCTGGTGGGAAGCCTGGTGCTCCGGCTCTTTTTCCAGGGCCGCGTGGGGGCCTATCTGGCCTCACTTCACAACCCCTTTGCAACGGATAAGGGGCGCGTAAAAAAGCCTGCCCGGCAGCCGGAAATCCTTGGCAGCCTGGCTCTGCCTTATACGTACCCGATGTTATTGTTGTTAATCCATAACGTTTCACCTTCAACACAAAGGAGCCAACCATGAAAGACGTCTACATCAACGACATCGCTGTTGCACTGCCTAATGCCCCTGTTGGAAACGACGAAATGGAATCTGTCCTTGGTATGATCAACGAAACCCCGTCGAAAATCCGCAACAAGATCCTGAAACACAACGGCATCAAGACCCGATACTATGCCGTGGACAAGGACACCGGTGAGATGACCCACACCAATGCGGAACTCACGGCCCAGGCCATCAAAGGGCTCAAGCCCTACAACGGGTTTTCGGCCAGCGACATCGAGTGCCTGTGTTGCGGATCCACCGTACCTGATGTGACGGCACCGGGCCATGGCCTCATGGTCCACGGCGAGCTCAAGTCCACACCTTGTGAGGTGATCTCAACGGCAGGCATTTGCCTGAGCGGCATCAGCGCCCTTAAATTCGGTTACATGAACGTGGCGTCCGGCTTTTCCAAGAATGCCGTGACCACGGGCTCTGAAATCGCCTCGTCCATCCTGCGCTCCAATTTTTTCAGGCACAAAGAGACCAACGGCACCAAAGACATCGACAAAAACCCGGAGCTCATCTTTGACGCCGAATTCCTGAGATGGATGCTCTCGGATGCGGCAGGTGCCGTCTACATGTCCAATGAACAGAACCCCGAAGGGCTCTCCCTCAAGGTGGACTGGATCGACCACATCTCCTTTGCCAGCGATTACGACACGTGCATGTACTCCGGGGGAAGGAAAAACAAAGAAGGAAAAATGGTGGGATTCCGTCAGACCAACTCCCTTGAAGAAGCCGTGGACAAAGACTTTTTTGCCCTGAAGCAGGACACCCGGCTCCTCGGCGACAACATCGTGAACATGGCCGTTCACCGTCACCTGAAAAAAGTGGTTGAGAAAAAGGGACTCGTCGCCGACGAGATCGACTGGTTCCTCCCCCACTTCTCTTCCCACTTCTTCAAAGAGCCCCTCTACAAAGGGATGCAGGAGATCGGCTTCCACATCCCCTACGAGAAGTGGTTCACCAACCTGAGCACCAAGGGCAACACGGGCTCCGCCTCCATCTACGTGATGCTGGAAGAACTCTTCAAGTCCGGCAACCTGAAAAAGGGCCACAAGGTTCTTTGCTTTATCCCGGAAAGCGGACGCTTCTCCAACGCCTACATGCTTCTCGATGCCGTGTGATTCCATCGGGTAAGTAACGACCCGGCACCAAAGGCGGGGGTGCCGGGCCACAGGGAATAAAAAAGGCCCGGGGATGTTTCCCGGGCCTTTTCCTGTTATGCGTTACCGAAAGACGGCATGCAACCACACCCATCGGCCGTGGTCACGAGAGCCTCCTTTAGGCAATGGCTACCCAGCCGGAATCGGGATCGTTACCGAAGCAGTCCAGCCCTGCATAAGCGCTATAGGTATGCTCGCAGAAACGGCCCCGATAAATAAGCGGCGCATCGGCAGGGAGCTCCACCTCAACATCCCAGCGATAGGTCTTATTTGCTTCAAGCTCCTGGCCATCAACCACGGTGTATTCCATATCTACGGTCACATGGGAGGCCCGCACCGTCTCCGTACGCCGCTCTACGTCGCCATCGGAATCAAAGGCCACGTCCACGTCGGGCACCTGAACCTCTTCTTCGCCCTGAATCTTCAAATAAGCACGGCTCATTTTCACCGGAGCATCCTTGGTTTGCGCAACAACCGTCACCGTAAAAGGCTCGGTAAAGGAAAATCCGTCACATTCTACATAAACCTTTGCCGCACCGCCGGTTACGGCGTTTTTCACGGCCTTCAACTTATCAAGTAATCCCATTGCAACACCTTCATCCTTACTCATACATTCAATAACAAAACCAACTCAGCACACACTGTCTTTTTAGATCCAAAAGCAGCAAAAAGAGAGAAAAACGATCCATACCTGATCATGCTATTTTCCCACCCATACAGCCTTCTCCGCCCTTGACCACCCCGTAATACAAAAAATGCTTATCTTACACAAGGAAGAAATCGAACCTGAATGCAGACTTGTGCTGCATTTGGGTTACAGTGTTGCAAATCACGAGGCGGTCAGATTCATGTGTGATGTTTCGTTACGAAGGTCGTTTTCAGTTACATGGGACGACATATACAGCAGGACGGTCAAAGAACATCCGCTTATTGCAAATGTCCTCTTTTGCTTCTCCTGACGTTGTTTATATCGAACAAACACCTTGCTAAAACATCCCCAAATAGAAAACGGCTTTTTAACCATAAAACTCCTTGATAAGTCTGGCTTGGTTTGCAATGAAGCACCATCCTTGGTGATGTTCATGAATAACATTCAACGAAAAAGGTTCACATGAGATTAGAAGAAAACGCCCCGGAATATGCCATAAATTATCACCCGGCAGATATTGCCAGCATGCGCCGTGCGTTAAAACGATATACAGAGTTAATCCAAACAGGTGACGCATTTACCGCCTCCTATTGTGTTGCCCATTTTTACCATACCGGTGACAATATTCCGTTTTCCGCCTTTGACGATCATCCGGACCTTCAAAAATACCTCATGGAAGACGCCTACTACTTCCATAAGGATTCCGACATGGATAACCTCCAGGCATCCATGACCGGAGAAGACCTGTTGTTCCTGTGCGCCGTGATCCATCCCGAGCTGGAAGAGGATATCAAGGCAACCTGTGAAGCCATGGTTCAGTATGCCCGCGGGTTAAACGATTCGTCCGAGATGTGGATCACCGTGGAGACCCCCTTTGGGGTCGAGCCCCTGCACATCGTCGCCACCCGCTACCCAAAATACGGGTACCTGCTGGCCAGCTTTCTGGTGCCGTACTGGGATGACGAGCACATGCACGAACCCCTCTATCGCCTGGCCGCCTGGAAAAACAATCTGGGCATCACCGAAGATACCTTGAAGGCGTTTTGCTATGCCGACAACGCCACGGTTCGGGAAAACATGCTGGGGTATGACTCCTATGACGGGTACGACGACAGCGGGGACCCCATCGAAAGCAATTTCGACCTGATCACCCACTTCCGGGAACACCCGGACGCCTACGACACATTCAAGCAGATGCTGGCGGATCGTTACCGAGAGATGCCGTTTCTCCAGTATTCTAAGGACCTCGACGAGTACAACGAGACCCCACTTCGCACCCTGGTCATGGAGATGCTGTACGTCCAGGGAACCGTGGACTTCTGGGACGATGATTTCGACGCCGATGCCTACCTCTCGCAGCCCTTTGTGACCTCCGACGCCAAAGAGGAAGCCGAGGAGCTCAAGGCTGATGTGGAACAGCGCCTGGAAGCCCCATTGTCTTATCCCTTGCCGAAAAAGAACAAGAAAAAAACCGGGAAGGCCGGGCAAAGGAGCAGCAGGTAACCCCGGAGGCCGATGCCTGGCAGGAGGTGATCACAAAGGTGCTGCCGGACGGAGAGGCCCTCTGGCACTACATTGCCACGGGGGAAGGGCCGGAGGTGCTGGACGCCGTCAAAAAAACCGACCTGGCAAAAGGGGCCAAAAAAGCCAAGTGCGCCATGGCTTCCGACCTGGCCTTGCAGGCAAAATATGCTCCCATGGAAAAGTGGATTTTCAGGGAGATGGGCGCCTATGCAAAAGAGTGCCTCACGCAGGATCCCATCCTGGGAAAAGAGCAAATTTTCCGGTTCTACGACGTGATGCACCGATGCATGGCCTCTCCCCCCATCTATTGCGAGACCCGTCGCGGGCTTGTGGACGAGCTGAACATTGCCACAGACGAGGAGTTGGAAGAGCGTTTCCCCACCACCTTTAAAAAACAATTCGAGGTCCTGCCAACCAACATCAGGGACTGGTACCAGTTCAGCGACCTCCACCGAACACTGCCGAAATTCTTCAGGCTCCTGCAGGAAAACGAAAAACAGGCGGCCCCCTACCTGAGGCAATGGTTTTCCCTGGAAAAGTCAAAAGCAGAGGAAAAAGGGAAAAAAACCTGCCCGGCCTCCCCGCCAGCTGCCGCCGTCATGGCCAGCTATCTCGCCGTTCGGGATAACCGGGACAAAGCGTTTGGTGACCTTACCACGGCAGCCATAGCGTATCTTGAAGATTACGGCCCCCGGTTCATCCTCTCCTGCCTGGGGAGCCAGGGCCAATGGACCCTTTTTGATGAGTACGAAAGCGAAAAAGATGCGGTATACGATACCGAATACCGGCAGAATCACCAAAAAGAGATCCTTAAAAACTACCACCACTGGAAACCGGTGGAACACTATGTCCGCACAGGGGAATTTGAAAAGAAATCGGGCCAGAAGGCCCTGGATGCGTTTGTGAAGTACTTCAACCGGTACGCAGACATCGACGACGATGAGATTGCAAAACACCAGCCCCGGTATGGATGGATTGATGGGTCACAGGACGAGACAACCCTTGCCATGGTCATGGCCTACTGGGCTGTGCAGATCCCCTCGCTCAAAGGGGTGGAGATCTTCCGAAGGTTTTTAAAAATCGCCTTTCAGATGGCTCCGATGAAGGTGATTTCCCAGCTCAGCGGCATGCTGCCGGCACTGGAAAACATAGACGATATGGAGCTTTTTATGGACACTCTCTCGTCTTTAAAGCCCCTGGGCCTGGAAGAGGATGCCTATTGGAGTTATCAGCTCTACAGGATATACGACGATGGGGATGTGTATGACATCGACCCGGAACGACCGGGTGACCTCTCCGCTGCGCAACTGCATTACCTCCAATTGTTGACCCTTTACCTCCAAGGGATCGCACCCGCACAGGCGATGAAAAAGAGCTCGCCTTACCTGGATGCCCCCTTTGATGGGATCCGTTCGGAGCTCCAGATAGGTGTGCACCGCTTGCCGCGGCGACGCCTGATGAAAATCTATCGCCATGCCACCCGCGTCCTGGGCAGCCAGGAGGGACTCACGGCAGAACTCGATAAAATGGCCTTAGACAAAGTGCGTCGTTCCTTGGAAAAAAACATCGCCCGCCTGCCCCAATATTTCGAAGCACGGTTAAAGCAACATCAGATCCCCTACGACGAAGAATCGGTTTCCGGCGACGAGTTGACGGATTATCTCGTGCCCGAATACCCTCCCTCAGACGACGCCATCACCGAAGATCGCTACGAGGAGATAAAAGCCGAGATTTTAGAGGACCACCAACACACCCACTACCAATGGTGCGTGATTCAAAAAACCGCCCGGGGCGTAAGGTTTCTCTGCAATGCAAAGATGCTGCGATTCGGCCTGTGGTGCAACGAGCACAAAAAAGACGACCGCATCACCGCCTATCATCTGTTCATCACGGATGATAGTTGCCCGCAGGCACTTATCGAGGACCTGGAAGCGCTCCAGCAGATAGATTACAAGGCGGCCTGGATGGAGCGGTTCGACACCTACTTAAGAGGTGACACGGCTTTTGAATCCATCCAAACCCTCATCGAATGCGGTATCTCTGACGACGAATTCCTCGAAGCCCATGGCTTTGATGATATCGACCTCGAAGACATCATCGACAACCTCAGCCCCAATCTGCAAGAGCGCCTGGTAAAAATCGCCGAAGCAAAGGATGTGGACTTGATGTAACACGCCTGCCCTGAATTGCCTCCGGCTGACCCGCCGGAGGCAATGAAAAAAGATGTATTCCCCCCGAAGCAGAACACCCGGGTCTTGGGCGACAACACCGTGAAGATGACCGATTATCGGTACCTGGCTTGTGCTGGTTTTTGCTTACTGCGCTGCAGGCCACGAGGATGGTGGCTCCATGTGCGATGTTTCCCGCAGTTCATCTGTCAGATTTTTTCCAACATGGAGCATGATCAGAAGGGACCCAAGAAGGACAAAATACGGACTCAGTCTCTCTTTTGCGTTACGGAACGTGTGTTTTGGCTGAGCCATAGCTTTTCACCCACTTTCTGAGGAGCCTGATCAACGATTCAATCGGCTTGATCGGACAAAGATAGCGACACCATGGGCGACGGACAAACAGAGACGCCAGCACCACCAGCCCCAAGAGGAAAAACTGCAGAATGCTTCCCTTCAGGTCAAACAGGGTGCCGAATATTTCATAACTGGATATCCCCGGATTGCGATACACCATGGCAATGAGAATGGCCGCCAGTGCCAGGCCTCGCTGAAGCCACGTAAGCAGACGCTTATACCGTGGAACGGCATGGGATTTGGCCCCGCCGATTGTGCCGAGGCACTCCTGGGCAGCGCCGAAGGGGCAAAACCACTCACAGTAGGGATTTTTACCGGACGATATCAGGCAAAACAGGATTCCGCCGAGCAGCACATACCAATACAGATGGGTATGCCAATCGGGCCAGAACCCTAACAGCATTTTGCTGACAAGGGACAGGGTCAACGGGTTGGTATACATAAATCCCAGGACGATCATGCCGGTGAGCATACTGAGCCAGCGCACCTTTTTTTGGTGACGAAACGATTTGCGACGGCCAAGGAAGCCAAGGGCAAACAGCACAAGCAGCACCGCCTCCGGCGGGCCAAAGACAACATTTACGGGTCTTTTGGCTGAAACCGGAAAACCCAGGTTTTTCTCAGCCACAAACCGGCTGCCCTCAAGGACCGCCTGCGCCGCTGCCCGGGACGTGTACGTCGCTCCACTGACGCCGTCGATATCGTCGCCAAGCCCAAAGGGATCGCTGAATTTTTTCCCGATAAAGCAGGAAAAATAGTCGCTTTCTTCAACGCGTTTAAACCACTCGGGCGTCTCCCTGTGACGAATCACAGCAAGCCCCGTGATCTTGCCGTCAAGATCCGTTGCCACCGCCACGCTCATGGCCCCCCGTAACCGGTTCCTTCCCCGACGCCTATGTAGCCGATCAGCTGGCCAGCCCCATAAGCTGCATAGCTTCCCTGGGATGTTTGTTCGAGGCGGTCCGCCCCGGGCATGGCCTGATACAGATAAGACTCTGTATCTGCATGTTCCAACGTAAACCCCACAGCCCAGGCCGCAATGATGAGAAGCATGGCCACAACGGCAAATACACGCTCCCTTTTTCGGGAGCGGTGATGGCTGCAGGTCGACTTTTTCTTTTCTATCGTGGATTCAGATGACATCTTTTTTTACCCTGGGGCCCTTTCTGCCCTCGGCCTGTTGGTCCCGGTGCGCAGACCATCCGTGTTCCATGGGCTCGCCCATCGGAACAGAAGCTTGCGATCAGAAGGGCCCGATCTCTTGCCTATACATCCAGCCTGGCACGAACCGACCGCAACGTCACGACAGCCATGATGACGATGGGCAGCCCCATAAAAACAACGCTTAACCAGGCAGCCCGGGGTTCGCCTTCGTTGAAGGAGCCAATGAAGGTCTGCCCCAGAAGCATAAAGGTGATAAACGCCAAAAGGGTCAGGACCCATTCATACCAGACCAGCCTCACGCATTTCTCTTTGAGCAGCGTGAAGAGGTAAGCAGCCCCCCCTCCCATGATAAACCCGAGCAACACATACCAGAACCAGTTCCAGCTAACGATACGCATGACATTCTCCTTTTCCTAAGAGCGTGATTTGTCGAGACCGTACAGGGGAATATCCATGGGATCGACATCCCAGGGAGACTTCTCCAACGGCGGTTCCTGACCATAGCCAAAGACGTCGTCCATCTTCCGGATGGCCGCGTTGAGGGCCGGGGCTTTGGCAATGGACATGCGAACCAGGTCATGCATGACGGCTTCATCGAACTTGGTAAAGGGACAGACCGCCTGGCAGCGGCTGCAGTCCGGATCGCCGCCGAGCATGTAGGCAAAACACTTCTTGGCGTCCTGATACCACCCCTTGATGCCTCTGGCCTGCCAGGACTTGTCTCCCCCCCAGAACGGTTCATCGGTTTTCGGAATGGCGCCGGACGGGCACATTTCTGCGCACTTCTTGCAGACCCTGCAGAAGTTCATGATCCCGGCGTCGATGGGCTTGGTTTCTGCCAGGGGAAGGTCTGTTACGGTGAGCATGACCGTACGGAAGTTGGTGCCCCACTGGGGGCTGACAAGGATACCGGCACGACCGTACTCCCCCATGCCGGACATGATGCCGAAGCCCACGCTACGGCCAATGGCGCTTGTATCTCCGCCGTAGTGCTGGTACCCGAGGCCGCGCAGGAACACATTGATGCGGTTGGAGTAGATATTTGCCCTGGAGTAAGCGGCGGTGTTGGCCGAAGCCCAGCTCATGCGGTCTGTGTACTGAGCCATCCACAGCGACTGAGGGATGACCGCACAGATAACCCACAAGTCCTTATCGGGCAGGACGACCGTACCGTTTCCGGCATCGTAGCCCCTGTCAACCTTCTCAAAGCGGATATTCCCATAAAGGAGTTTTTTGGTCTTTTTCGTGAGTTTGACAAAGCCCATGTCGGCAGCACCGAAAATGCGCCCGGCAACGCGCACCATGCGCGAGTTTTCCTCCGGCGTGCCTTCATACCGGAATCCCCACGATTGGCGCAGCATGGTCGGATGTTCCCAGCCGTTGAAGGACTCCACCTCAGGACCGGTCCACGACGGAGCGATGGAGCTCAGTGCTCCCCACCCCCAGCAGTTGGCGTCTCCCAGAGCACGGTCGCGAATGGAATAGCCCGTTACGTTTTTTTTCACCTTCTCGGTTGTGGAGGCGATGTTGCGCGCGTGAATCGCCATGTACTCTTTCTTGTTATCCCACCCATCGGGATTGAACAGGGTTTTATGGACCCCGGGGAAAACCTCCATATGCTCCCAGTCAATCTCCACGGTGGGCTCATCCACCTCCTTGACCCACCAGGGCAAGTTGCGCTCCGCATAAGGCGATGCCATCATCTCATCCAGATCGGCAAAGGCCGGTGCGGCCGTTGAGCCGAGGCCGACAGCCCCGGCGCCCACAGCTCCGGCACCAATCCCGAGCATCTTCATGAAATCGCGACGCCCCACTGTCGAGTGATAGGTTGATTTTCGAGAACCCGACCCACTCATATTTCCACCTCCCAGTCATGAACAAAAATCTGCAGGGGGTGCCCCTGCGTGTGTATGTTGTCTCTGTTCATAGTAAAGGGAGACGGGAGAAAAAAAATCACCCCAGAGGGTGATTTTGCAGATAGCCGGACGTCACACAAAAGGGTGAGGGCATCATGATGTATTGAGGCGGTGGTGGGAGAAGAGCGCCGCTTTATCCACGGCCATTACGAAGGCGGGAGAAGCCTGAAATCCTTGGCTTTGTTGATGGCCTGGGTGCGATTGCCCACAGCCAGTTTGCTGTAGATCCCTTTGATGTGTGTTTTCAAGGTATTCACAGAGACAAAGAGCTGCGCAGCTGTTTTTGCGTAATTCGCGCCTTTGGCCAGACAGGCCAGCACCTCCAGCTCACGCGGTGTCAGGTCAAAGGGAGCATGCCGTGATTTGACGGGCCGGGAGAGCTCGGCTGTTTTTTCCATCATGAGCTCGATAAACCCCATTACATCCTGGTTATCGGGGCCCAGCTGCCTGCCGACCTGCTTCAGAAGCTCGTATATCGGCAGGCCTTCCCGAATGAATATCTGACAATAGTGTTCAGGCGCAACCAGGAGCACGGCGCGTTCCAGGCTCTCCACCGCCAGGACCTCATTGCCAAGCCGGCGATGGGCCAGGGCCATCTGGATCAATACGTCCGCCCTGAAAAGCAGACTGGTTTTGTCATCGAATGTTGATGCAAGCTCATTGAGTATGGTAAGCGACTCATCGGCTCTATGGGTTTCCACAGCTATTTTGGCAGCAAAAAGCTGGATGACATTTGAATAACATGTCAACGGTTGTTGACCGGTTCGGTAGATGCCCTGAAAGTTCAAGGGGGACAAGTCGGGATATTCCTTACCGGCAAGATCGCGACCCCCTTGGGGCAAAAATCCGTTATCCGTCGATACTGGCTCGCCGCTCAGTGTGTGGATAAGGGTTTTGCACGATGCAGCCATGAGGGTGACGGAATCCGGTGGTGCCAAGTTGCCAATGGAAGCTCTCATCTCATCCATGGCCTCGATGCCTTGATCCGGCTTGCCCTGGTCCAGAAGGCACAGAGCAAGCACACAACTGTTCACGGAAAAGACGTCACCGTCTTTTATGATCTTTTTCAGCCCGCGCTTGAGGTATTTTTCGGATTGGAGAAGTTCGCCTGAGTGGTAGTACACCTGTCCCATGACAACATGGGCAAGTCCTGAAAAAGGAACATCTCCATGGTCGGCCCCCTGATAGACCACCAGTGTTCGGCAGGTTTCCAGCGCCTGTTGGAGTTGGCCATATTCCATATAGAGCTTTGCCAACGCTATGGAATACATAAAAAAGCAAAAAGAGAGATTCTCATTAAAAGCCATGGAGACAGCTTTTCTGAAAATCTGTATTGCCGTGTCAGGGTCACCGCTGACCCGCTGGCAGAATCCGTAGCCACCAAGTGCCAGGGTTCGCCAGAAGCATTTCTCTTCAGGAAGCAGACTCAGGGCGTCATGAAAATGGCCCCTTGCTTCATCCACGGCAAACAAAGAGGCGCTGCGAATACCTTTGATGGCTAAAAAAATACCTCGCTGCTCGGATGTTACTCCCCGCCGTCGGCCTGCTGTTACCAAAGGGGGCCAAGCTGCGTCCCGATACGCTGGAGGCATTGATCAAAGGCTTCAAACTCCCCCATCTCATAGAAAAAGAACAACTGGTGCAAAGTCAGGGTCAACGGCATGTAGTCTGCAGGCACCTTTTTAAACCACTGAAGGTAGATATTGAAATGCCCACGGGCCAGTATCCGGTCGATGTGCGTTTCCAGATGCGTGATCACCCGGTCGTAGTCCTTTGCCTCCAGCGCATGATCAATGGCCTCCTCCCACATGCTGTGGGCCATGAACCAGCTTGCTGCCTGCCGGTGAAGGCCAGTGACCGCTTCCCTGCCGCACGTGCGAAGGCGATTGCTGAGCATCTGGGCAAACCAGTGATGATACCGGTACCAGCACCGGTTGCTGTCCAGGGGGACAATGAAGAGGTTTCCCCTCTCCAGTGTTTCCAGGATCTGCTGGCTGTTGGTAATGCCAAGCAAATCGTCGCAGATATCTGCGTTAAACCGTTTAAGAATGGATGTCTGCATCAGGAACTCTTGTATCTCCCGATCCTGATGAGCAAGAACTTCACTGACGAGGTAGTCCGCAATATGCCGGTCTTTTCCCGACATGCTGTCGATGAATCCATTTGCGTCCAGGCGTTCCCTCAAAGACAGGGCCGCGAGCTGCAATCCCGTAATCCACCCTTCGGACTGCTTCTCCAGTTTGGTAATCTGATCCTCTGTCAAACCAAGGGACATGGAGTGATTAAAAAAACAGCGGGCCTCTTCCGTGTTGAAGCGCAGCTCCTCGGTTCCGATCTCATTCAGTTGGTTTTTCGAGCGGAGCCTGGCAATGGGCAACGGGGGCTCTGTGCGACTGATGAGAATAAGGTGCAGGTGCTGCGGCTGGTGATTGATCAAAAAACCGACCGCAGCATGAATCTCCTGATTTTCAATCAGGTGGTAGTCGTCCAGGGCCAGGACAACATGACGGCCTGCCCGCTCCAGGTCATTGATCAATTGCGTCATGGCAGCCATGACGTCAGGCGAAGCAGGGGAGGACAAACGCTCAAGGGATTTATTGGCAACCCCGGGCACACAACGGTTCAGGGCAGTGAGCAGATAGCTGAAGAAACGATGCGCCTCATTATCGTTTTCATCCAGTGAAAGCCAGGCCACCGGCCATGCCTGCCGGCTGAGCCAGGCAATGGCCAGACTCGTTTTTCCAAATCCCGCAGAGGCACAGATAAGGGATACCCTGGCCGTGGATGACAGCTTGTTGCTCAGGCGTGGCCTTGGGACAGCCTCATCCGGAAGAAGAGGCATATGGAATTTGGTTATCAGCAGTGCATCCATCGTAATATCCTGAACCTTTCCTTTGATCTGCAAAACGGCCAAATATATACCATACCCACAGAGTTTTCTCCTATCTCTTTCCCCGGGGCATCACGGCGTGATTTACGGGCCATCCAATGTGGCCCCAGTTTTTTTTGGGAATCGAGACTATTTGCCCCACCCCTGCCCCACTTTTTTGGCTGGAGTGTATTACACAAAGGGTTTCAAACGGGGGATGGGGTGACCACAGAGAGGTAAAACGAAAGGCGATCCCAAGACAATCCTTGGCATGCAATACCACAGAGATCCCGTGGAATGTGAAGGGCTTGACCAAAACAAAAAAGCCCCTTCCGCAGAAGGGGCTTTGGTCTTCCAAATGGCGCGCCTGGCAGGATTCGAACCTGCGACCTACGGATTCGAAGTCCGGCGCTCTATCCAGCTGAGCTACAGGCGCAAAGTGTATGGGGTGAACGACGGGATTTGAACCCGCGACAACCGGAACCACAATCCGGGGCTCTACCAACTGAGCTACGCTCACCAAAAACAAGAGACTTATACCCGATGAATCTGGGCATGACAAGGGTTTTTCAAGCATGGATGCAAAAAAATTCCCCGCCTTTTCCCGCTCCGTCAACAAGCCCCTGAATTTGTGCGCCGATACGCCTGAGCTCACATTTCAAGCACTGGAAAGAAAATCCGGAGCAGGCCCGAAGAAGGGCGTTTCAGGGCCGCGGGGCACCCCAAAGAGACCGGTGGTTCATCGGCCCGCAGCTTTGGGCCTGCCCTGTTCCGGACATTGCCTATTGACCCCCACCAGCCAACTATAATAGGTATGAAACCGTGCCAAGGGGCAGAGATTTCATGCATGCCCGGCATGCGTTTATCCACCCCGACACATGAAACCCGGACGGCGAATCATCGCCTTGAGGTGCACTTATATGGAACGAGTGACCATTTTTATTATACGTGCGGTTCTCTCCTTTGTTTTCGGGACGCTGCTGATGCGTCTGTTTTACCCGGGCAAGGGGATCGTCTATTCCGCAGCTCTGGGCCTGCTTCTGCTGGGCCTGAGCTATTTGTCCGCATACTGGCGTCACCGAAAAACCAAATAGATGTGCATATAAAGAGGAGCAAAGGGTCGTTGAAACAGATTATACTCGGCACGGCCGGACACATAGACCACGGAAAGACCAGCCTCATCCGCAGCCTCACCGGCATTGAAACGGACCGGCTTAAAGAAGAGAAGACCCGGGGCATCACCATTGAACTGGGGTTTGCCGCCATGGACCTGCCCAACGGCCAACATGTGGGCATCGTGGACGTCCCCGGCCATGAAAAGTTTGTGAAAAACATGGTGGCAGGCGCCACGGGCATCGACATCGTGGCCATGGTCATCGCCGCAGACGAAGGGGTCATGCCCCAGACCCGCGAGCACATGGAAATCTGCTCACTCCTGGGAATTTCCCACGGCGTGGTGGTCCTCACCAAGACCGACCTCGTGGACGAAGAGTGGCTGGAGCTTGTACAGGAGGACATCGCCGGGTTCCTCGAAGGCACCTTTTTAGAAGGGGCCCCCATGATCCCCGTCTCCTCCGTCACCGGCGAGGGCATGGATGACCTGAAAAAGAGCCTTACCGAGCTGTCCACCGTGGTGCCCCAGCGCCGCACCAGTTCCGTGTTCCGTCTTCCCGTGGACCGCGTCTTCACCATGAAGGGCTTCGGCACCGTCATCACCGGCACGGTGATTTCAGGAAAGATCTCCGTGGGGGATGCCGTGACCATCTACCCCTCCGGCACCGAGTCCAAAGTCCGCGGCATCCAGGTCCACAGCGACAGCGTGGAGTCCGCCTCCTCAGGCATGCGCACTGCCATCAACTTCCAGGGCCTGGAAAAAAGCGCCATCCAACGCGGCGAGGTGGTCTCCACCCCCGGGGACATCAAGCCCAGCTACCTCATGGACGTGGAGTTCCTCTACCTGCCCAGCTCCAAAAAGCCCCTGAAGAACCGCACCCGCATCCGCCTGCACACCGGCACCAGCGAGGTCCTGGGCTACCTGATCCTCCTTGACCGGGAGACCCTGGACCCCGGAGACACCGCAGCGGTCCAGCTGCGCCTGGAAGAGCCCGTGGCCTGCATCAAGGACGACCGCTACGTCATCCGAAGCTACTCTCCGGTGCGCACCATCGGCGGCGGGCGCATCCTGAACCCCATCCCCCCGAAGCACAAACGCCTCCGAGAGGATGTCATCACGGGCCTTTCCGGCCTCATGGAAAACGAACTCCCGGAGATCATCTCCTTCCATGTGGTCCAGGCGGGTTACGCGGGTCTGCCCTTTTCCGACCTGAAGCTCATGACCAACTGCAGTGAGAAGCAGCTCACCGGGGCCCTGTCCGGGCTCCTCTCCAAGCGCGTGGTCATCCAGACGGACAAAGAGACCCGGACGCTGATCCACGGCGAGACCTTCACCCGCCTCACCGACATCGCCCAGGAGTACCTGGCCGAGTACCACAAGGCCAACCCCCTGAAGGAGGGGATGCCCAAAGAGGAGCTCAAGTCCAAGTTCCCCGATGTGCTGGGAAGCCGGGTCTTCACCCTCACCCTCAACCACCTGGTGGGTGAAAACGCCGTGGTCCTCACCGCCGACACCGTCAAGCTCGCCTCCCACACCGTGGAACTTCAGGTGGACCAGGAGCAGTTGAAAAAAGACATTGTGAGCGCCTACACCGAGACCGCCCTGACGCCCCCTTACTTCAAGGCCCTGTGCGAGTCGCTGGGGGTTCCCGTGAACAAGGCCAAGGACGTCCTCCTCCTCCTTATTAAAGAGGGGGTCCTGATGAAGGTCAAAGAGGACCTCTACTTTCACCAGCCGGCCCTTGAAGGACTCAAGTCCCGGGTCATGGCCTTTTTTGAGTCCAACACCGAAATGTCCACAGCGGACTTCAAGGAGATGACCGGCGGGGTCTCCCGCAAGTACCTCATTCCCCTTCTGGAGCACTACGACGGCATGAACCTCACCATCCGGGTGGGAGATGCCAGGCAGCTCAGGGGTCGCAGTTAAAAGCCCCACTAACCTTTGCGCCCCGGCCCGGAAGAAACCGGGGCGACGCCTTTTTTTGCCGCGGCAGCCCGTAAATCCCGTCCCGACAAAACCCCGGTGATCACCGGGGTTTTACTTACTCCGCAGCTCACTTTCACCACACCTTAGATTTTTGACTTCTACCCCAAAAATGTGCATACTGTTGCCTGTCGCTAACCGAGTCATCAACAAGCAGTCATCGAATGTCCCCGCAGAGAAGGAGAAACCATGAGTGATCCCGGAAAAAACAAGCTAAGCAAAGAGTTCAAGATATACATCCTTTCACGGGTCGGCCTTGCCGTCATAGCAACCCTCGTGGTGCTTTGGGGCGGCGCCAAACTGTTTTACTTCTTCACCGGCAGCGACGAGCACCCGTCCCCCTACCACCAGGTGGTGGACAACAACCCAACCCTGAAATCCGCCGACCACGCCCTTAAAAAAATGCTGGACACGAGCCATCCGGAAGAGGACGCTGCTGACGAGCAATCCCATGACACGGCGGCGGAACCTGGGGCACACGCCGTCGCCGACACCCACGGCACCCCGGCAGCCGTCCACGGCGGCGCTGCGACCCAGGACCACGAAGCCACCCTTCATGTGGACACCCAGGCCCACGGATCAGCCTCCGAAGACGGCCACAGCTCCCTGGAACAGGATGTGGCTGACCTCTTCCCCAACGCCGTGCGGGGCACCGCCTTTGTCACAGCCCTCATCGAACCCCTGGACTACGAGCTCACCCAGCGTTCTTTGGGCTGGCGACCCAACGATTTCCTCACCCTCTTCACCGACAACGTGGAAAACTACCAGCTCGGCGTTCTGGAGGTCACCCGGCGCACCACGGAAAAACTCGTGGAACGCATCGCCCGAACCGGCAGCACCATCAAGTTCGATAAAAACCTCAACCTGGCCCGAGCCAAGTTCAACAACGACCCGAAAAAATACTGGCTCCCCGCACCTGAAAAGTCTTACGCCCAGGCCATCGACGAACTGAAAACTTACAGGGAGCGCCTGAACAGGAACAAGGCCACCTTCCACTCCCGGGCCGACAACCTCATCCCCCTGCTCAGCAGCTACGAAAACCTTCTGGGGGACTGTGACGACGACCTGGTCAAGACCCATGAAGAGAGCGGCGCCCCGGTGAGCACCTTTAAGGCCGACGACTACTTCTACTATGCCCAGGGCGTCTCCAGGGCCATGGCCACCATCCTGGAAGCCGTCATGGTGGACTTCGCACCGGTCCTGGACTCCCGCGGTGCAGCCAATGACCTGCACCACGCCGTGCTGATGCTCCAGCACGCCACCGAGCTTGACCCCCTTGTGGTTCAGGAGAGCGACTACAGCGGCTTCTTTGCCAACCACAGAGCCAACATGGCCGCCTTCATCAGCCACGCCCGGGCCTACATCCAGTTTGTCATCAAGACCATGAGCACCTAATACAGGTGATAGGTGATAGGTGATAGGTGATAGGTGATAGGTGATAGGTAGCCTGCGCTGACTCGATACTGCTGTCAAACAAAAAGCCCGCTGTCTCATTATTGAGGCAACGGGCTTTTTTGATTCCGGAAAACAGTATAGAGCTTCTCCTTACAGGGCCTGCAGGAGACGCAGCACAATGCCGTCGGCCACGGCAAAACCTCTTCGTGTCAGGCGGACCGCCCCTTCGTTGGACACCATGAGCCCCTCGTCCACAAACCCCTTCACCACCGGCGCAAGCACCTGGACCAGATCCTGTGAAAAACGCCGGGAAAGCGCCCCCAAGTCCACCCCTTCCATGCGCCGCAGCCCCAGATAAAGCGCCTCGGTCATCATGGCCTCCCGATCCAGGGCCTCCTCCCCTTCCACGGGCCGCTCTCCCCTGGCCAGATGTTCCAGCCAGGTACCGATATGGGCCACGTTCCACCGCCGCACGGGGTTCACACGGGCATCCCCTCCGGTATAAAATCCGTGGGCTGACGGGCCGAGCCCCACCGTGGTGGCCATCTCCCAGTACTTGGTGTTGTGACGGGAGACAAAACCGGCCCCCCTGGCAAAATTGGAGACCTCGTAGTGGAGGTACCCGTGTTCCGTCAGGGCATCCGAAACCGCACCAAAAAAAGCCCCCTGCTCGGTGTCCCCAGGCATTGAAAAATCACGATTGCCGTGGCGCACATAAAGGGGGGTTCCGGATTCCAGGGTCAGCATGTAGCAAGAGAGGTGCTCCGGGGCGTGGGAGAGAAGGGCCGCCACATCCGCACGCACCGCAGCCAGTTCCTGACCCGGTACCCCGTAAATGAGATCAGCCCCGATATTGGAAAACCCGCATTCACGCGCCGCTTCCAGAGCAGCCATTGCGTCCCCGGCGCTGTGGAGACGCCCCAAAAACGAGAGCGTGCCGTCATCAAGGGACTGCACCCCGATGTTAAGCCTGTTCACCCCGGCCTCCTTGAAACCGGCCAGTGTTGTCGGGGTCACTGTCCCGGGGTTTACCTCCAGGGTCATCTCCACGTCCTCCCCAAAAGAGAACCGGCTGCGGGCCGCCTCAAGGAGCCGGGCCACCTCAGACGGTTTGAGAAGGGATGGGGTCCCCCCGCCGAAGTAGACCGTATCGAAGGGAGCCTCCTCGCAAAGGTCTTTGGCCACAAGGTCCATCTCAAGGACAACCCCTTCAAGGTACGCCTTCTTTTGTGACAGGGAGGACTCGGAATAAAAATCACAATACGGGCATTTGCGAAGGCAAAACGGAACATGGATATAGAGACCGGGGTTCATGGGGCAAACGTCTCCCTTTGGGGTGATGGGTTCATACGCTTCCTATATCAGCCCATGATTGGGGACCGCCACAGAAAAGTGCCGCAAGGGACCACATAAAACCGTTCAGGAAACCGCCACACACCACCTAAAAAGCAAAACCCCGTTCGAGAATGCCGAAAAAGAAAAACGATTTCCGACTCCTTTCCTCAACGGCGACTTGTTATGGATCACCACCCGATTCGCCGCATCGCAAGGAATATCACGCGTCGCCGCCTCCGCTCTTTATTTCTTTCCCAGCCACGGCCACGAGAACCGCTGATTTTTCACGCCACCCGCAAGAGACACCAAAGTAAAAAAAATACTCACCCGCCACAAAAAAGCATTGAAAATGTATGGACATTCCCATATCCTTCCGCTAGTATATCCAGACAGCACAACACGCGCGCCATCCCGTGTATTTATCATGCACGTGAACGCGTTTCCCCTTGCCGTTTCAGCGATATAGACACGCGACATGCGTCGTCTGAACGCACCATAGGAAAAGAGCCCGAACAAAAATAAAAAAAGTATATCAAACTAGCATATCCCCCCGGACCCCTTGAGCCGATTTTGCAGGCTTCACCTGCATACGCAATCCATGCATTTTTACTATCAGGCAACGTTAACCCGGGTATTTCATGAGCAAACGACCATATCAAAAATAATAAGCCAGCCATGATGGTTAACAACGCAACTACATTCAGTAATGTTACAAAGACAAAATACACCACACGGTTCACTGATCGATTTTCTCATCTTTAGGAAGAGTGTAGTGCATCCATATTCTGCGTTAGCCGAGTTTTAAAACAAGCAAAAGCATCAGCAAATGAGTGCACTCGACCTGTAAAACATCCGGGCTAAAGCCACACCATGTATCATCACCCGTAGCCCAGACCGCGATACACAACAGAAAGGAACACCATGCTGTTTTACATCAAACGGATGTTGTATCGAATCAATAGAAACCGCAGGTACCTGAGCCTGGCCATTGCCCTACCCCTCCTCTACCTTGTGGCCATGGCATACAAGCCCCATACCTTTGCCGTCTCCCTTTCGTTTCCATCTCCGGCCGATGCACCGGTCACAGCCCCCGAATCCCCCACGGAGGCCATGACCCTTTCCGAAATCACCGCCTCCCCCGAACAGGCTGCCCGGTTCATCAAGGGAAACTTCTTCCCCCACCTGATCCTCGACTACCCCCTGGGATACAAGGCCATCGTGACCCAGGCCCAACGGACTGCACTCTACACAGAAGCCAGGCATAACCTGACCATAGACCTCAGTAAAGAAGGCCAGGCCATCGTCACCTACATCGGAAAAAACCGTGAAACCGGGGAACGCCTGGTGACCTACTACGGAAACACCCTGTTCCGGCGTATCCAGGAAGGATATAAACGCCTGGGCATTCCCGCGCCTCCCCCCATGGAAAGCGCCCCGGAGATAACCTACACATCTCGAACCATCCGACGTATCTGGGAGCCCTCACGGCTCATTCCGGCCCTCATCTGCTTTGCCGGGGGCCTCCTTGTTTTTGTCCTGATCCAGGTAACCATCGAAGCACTGGACCCCTCATACAAATCAGATAAACAGATCATCGAGCACTTGGGCGTCCCTGTCCTGGGATCCATGCCCGATGAACTCACCCCAACCAAAACACTCCGACCCGACATGCGAGACCATGATGAACAGACTTGATAGCCCCCAACGCCCCCCCCGCATCCACCTCCCCCTGTTTTTAACCAAAAATCCCCGGGGCCATGCTTCGGCATGGCTGAACCATTGTACATCCCGTCCGCTCCAGGCTCACTCCGGGCTATGGGGTGCTTTCGGCGCCCTTTTGCTGTGGTGCATGTTCACTTTCTGCGCCCCAAGGGCAGCCCTTGCAGGGGAAGTTACCGTCCACTGGACCCCATGCGACTCTGCCGGGCACTATCGCCTCTCATGGCGCACGAGCACCGAAGAAGAATATTCCGGCCATGCCATCATTACCCAGCCAGCCGGTTCCCCGCCTGTCATGAGCCATACGGTGGAAGGCCTTGAAGAGGAAACCACCTATTATTTTGCCGTAAGGGCCTACAACGAAGCAAACGTAGCGGCCGCCTACTCCCAGGAGATCTCCGCCACCTTCGGCTCGCTAAACACTGCCCCGGATGTCATCACAAGTCCGCCCCAAATTGCCGTAGAGGGACAAACCATCACCCTGTCCGGAGAAGGTTCCAGCGATCCGGACGGCAGCATCGTCGCCTGGCACTGGCGCCAGGTATTCGGCTATGAAGACCCGGGGGTCACCCTCCAAGGGGAAGATACAAAGACAGCAACCTTTATCATGCCGGAAAAACCGGTAGAGCCGGAAGACCCTGAAAACCCGGACAAACCGGAAACGCCCGTCATCCTCACATTCCAGCTGACGGTCACGGACGATGACGGGGCCACGGATTCAGCCATCGCCGAGGTGCAGTTTGCCCTGGACAACCGCCCCCCCAACGCCCATGCAGGGCCCGACCAGTTTGTCCTGGAAGAGCAAGCGGTCACCCTCACGGCCCAGGCCTCCAGCGACCCGGATGACGGTATTGCCTCTTACCAGTGGACCCAGATCCAGGGGCCACCGGTGACCTTGTCAGATACGTCAATCATCAAGCCTACCTTTACGGCCCCTGCCCTTGGTGAAAACGACAGCGTCCAGCTGGTCTTCCAGGTTCTGGTCACCGATACGGAAGGCCTCGCAGACAGCGATACCGTTGTAATCACCATCACCAAACCCCTGCATGCCGACGCAGGGGGCGATCAGGTTGTCCGTGAGGAAAAGGTGGCTTCTGGACGGAAGTGCCTCCCGGTTTCCCGAGGGCTGCCCCCCGAGCTGGCACTGGAGCCAGACCGGAGGCCCCGATGTCACCCTCGACACCCCGGATCAGGCCATGGCCCATTTTATCGCCCCCCGATCCCTGCCACAGGATATCGAGCTGACCTTTACCCTGACCGTTTCGGACACAGACGGAAACACCAGCGTAGCTACTTGCACTGTCCGGGACACCCTCACCCCCATCGAGCCCCAGACCACACCGGCACATGCGTCCGTCGAGATCATTGATTGCGATATGGAGCACCGGATGTGGCTCACCGTGGGTTGGGAGAATTATCGCAAGGCGACCAAAGAAGCCCGCGTGGCGTCAGGAGACCTGGACGGAGACGGCAACACCGAGCTCATCATCGGCCTGGGCCCTGTGGAAGACGACGCAGCCATTCCCGGGGGCTTCTTTCAGGTTGTCTCCCCCACGTACCAGCACCTGGCCTGGGGACGCCTCCCCGAAGGGGAATACACCCTGTACAACGATTTCAACGGGGAGACCTGGCCCGCCTGTGGCGACCTCAACAACGACGGCAGAGATGAGATCGTGGTGGGCCTTGGCAAAGGAGGAGGGGGGCGTATCGCCATCTTCTCCTTTGACGGGGAGCATGTCACTTTTGAAACCACAACGACACTCCCCTGGGAGGAGTACAACCTGGCCGTGGGAGAAACCCGCCCTGCCTGCGGTGACATGGACGGCGACAACTGCATGGAGATCATCGTGGGCCTGGGAAGCAGCGACCAGAGCCCTGTCTCCCCTGACGGCCGCTATGTCGTCCTGTCAAGGACCTCCTGCGCCGACCTGGCAGCCCCCTTTGACACCATCACCTGGGGCCAAATCGACTGGAAGGAGTACAATGCGCAAAACGGCGAGACGTGGCCCACGTGCGGTAAAATAGAGGAAGAAGAGGTAGGTGAGCCCGAAAAAGACGAAATCATTATCGGACTCGGAAAAGGGGGCGATGGGAACATGGCGGTTGTCCAATGGGAAGACGACACCCTCACCCACCTCAAATGGCTGAAGGTTGACTGGGAAGGGTACAACACCATAACGGGTGAAACCCGCCCCACATGCCTGGACATGAACAATGACGGCACCCATGAACTGATTGTCGGCCTGGGGCCCGTGGAAGGTGACGCCACCCTTCCGGCGGGACGGCTCCCGGCGCTAAGGGCAGACGGTAAGCTTCTTCAATGGGGAAAGATGGGTTCCGAGCCCTACAACAAGGCCAACGGCGAAAGCCGACCTGCTGCCTTTGCCTCCGAAGGAGAACCCCTCATCGCCGTGGGCATGGGCAACTACACCGCCGATTTCGAGGAGCCCGGAGAAGACGATGATGACCCTGCAGCAGCCGGGTCATCCGGAGGGGGATGCTTTGTGAAAAGCTGCAAGTAAAGGCGCCCCCATAAACAGCTGTTCCGTTTATGCCTCCGGCATCCCTGCCGGAGGCAGACCTTTTTCCTGGGTTTGTGCGCTGGATCTGACAAACAGGTCCTAAGTGAGTCTTTCCAGGGGCCGCCGAAATCATTTCGACATGCTCTGCATTGTTTTTTTTGAGGCTTGTCGCGTCGTAGCCCCTGGCGAAGGCGGTAGCTTTTTCCAAAAAACGATCCGCCGGAGGCACTCTTTTGCCGGTCACTTTATAACCATGGAAGGCAAGCCGGATAATGACGGCTATTTTGTTTTTTGGGTAACCTGATGCCCTTGGTGCGGGTCACCTCACGCCGATTTCATCCCGGAACTGATGCGGTGCAGGTAGCCTAGCTCCGTTGCCTGGGTGTTCTTGGTCCCGATGGCCACCACCTCCGCCTTTCCCCCGGGAAGACGCATGAAGTAGAGCCTGCCTTTGTACGCAAACTCCGCCTCCAGAAAGGTGTCCAGCCCTTTGCCTCCGAAGACTTTGCGCTTCACCGGCACCCCGGCGGGGTCTTCGTTGAGCTGATGAATCAACTCTTCACACTTCAGGCGCATGGACTCATCCAGGGCCAGAAACCCCTGGATCGCCCGATCATGAACACTAAGGTGCTTATATAGCGTTGAAAGGCGCCTTGCGATGCGCTCCTTCTCCCGGTGGGCCCGTTTTCCGTTTTTTTTCTCTTTTACGGGCTGTTTTTGCTCGGCCATGTGTCTTGTCAACCGATCGATTTCACCCTTTTGTGCAATGAGTTGTGCCTCATTCTCCTCAATGAGGGATTCCAGAACCTCGATCTCTTCCTCCATGCCCGTCTGGCTCTCGGCAGACTCCACCAGGGCCGTCCGCGCCTGCTCCAGGGCTCCCTGAAGAGACTCCTGGCGAGCACTCAACGTGTCGAGTTCCTCCTGGGCCGCCCTCTGCCCATCCTCCAAAGAGGCTATGGCCTGCTCCCGATCAATCCGCTCCAGGAAGCTGTAACGAACCTGCTTGCGATACACCCGATACAATGCCAAAAGTGCCAGGATGCTGAACAGCGCAAGGGCCATGACAGACAGCGGGGCATCCGGCCCTGTAAACAGGGTTATCTCCAGTTTCAATCCCCGTTCAAGAAGGCGGTAGTTCTCAGCGGCAACAACCTGCCGATCATCCAGGGGTGAGGATTGAATCTCAGACACGGGAAAAACCAGCTCACCACCGCCGGTCCTCACCGTAATGGTGCGGCTTGAAAAAAGCGCCAGGGACAGATGCGTCTCCACATACCGCCCGAGGTTGTCCCGAACCACCTCCTTGACCCCAACCTCCCCTTCCAGAAGCGACCGGTCGCTGTGAAGGAGCACCTCCGTCATGCGTGGCCGATGATACGCTGTAACGCCTTTCTCACACAGGGGAACAAACCACACATACATCAGGGCGGGCAACATCAGTGAAAACACAATTTGCTTAAACGGAAGGTATTTCATGGGTTCACTCAGCTCAAGGCCACGTCAGGCCACGGGGAAGAGTTAACGAGTCCACGCTAAACCGACAAACGATTCGGCCAGCAGGCCTTTAAAAAAAAATGGTCCCCGCCACAGGCGGGGACCACGACTCGACCACACGGATTATCAATCCATGGCCAAGATCTCCCGGGCCTTATCCGCCCCCTTGAAGTCGGCGTTAAGAGCCAGGGCCCGCTCAAGGGAGACCCGTGCCTTCTCTGTTCTTCCGCTGGCATGAAGGGCCAGCCCGAGGTGATAGGCCACCAGGGCATTTTCAGGTAATTTGGAAAGGCTGTCCCTGAACTCGGAAATCGCGCTGTCGTAAAGCCCCTTGCGGTAGTAGACCAGCCCCAGGGTATCCATGACGCTGGGGTCGTCGGTGGCTTTGCTCCTGGCTGTCCTGGCAAGCTCCAGGGCCTCATCGATCTCTTCACCGGCGTCGGCAAGAATGTAAGCCAGGTTGTTTGTCGCCACCACAATATCATCGCGCAGGGACAGAGCCTTACGGTAGCTCGCCTTGGCGGTCTCCACATCCCCTACGCCCTCGCTGACAATGCCCATGAGCACATGGGGCATGGGATCCTTCGGCTTTTTATCGCTCAGCCCCTTGAGCTGCGCCATCACCTTGGTGGTATCCCCCTGCCTGTGGTAGACCGCTGCCAGCCCGTAGTAGGGACGAATGATCTTTGAGCTGACTCCGACAGCGGCCAGATAGGCCTCCTCGGCCCGAGCCAAATCCCCCTTCTCCGCGTAGATATCACCCATCATGCAATGCACCATGCCCGTGGCAGCCGGGGTCCCTTCCACAACCGTCAATTGCTCGCGGCACAAGGTAAGGGCCTCTGCCTCCTGGTCCATGGCCATCATGCAGCGCACCATGGATCCGAACACATCCATGAGGGCCGGATTCACGGCACGGGCCGTTGCAAGATCCTCCAGGGCTCGATCCATCTCGCCCCGGGCCATGAAAAGCATCCCGGAGCGGTAAAACAATGCGGGATTGTCCGGCGCCTCCTCCTTGAGACGGGCGTACACCTGCTGCGCCTTGTCATGCTCGCCCATGGAGGCCAGGACCTGTCCCATGAGAAAATGTGCCTTGAACAGGCCCGGGGCCCTGGCAAGGGCCTTTTCCAGGCTCTCCTTTGCAAGCTTGAACTCACGCCCTTTAAAATAGAGTTCGCCCAAAGCCACCTGGGCCCTGAGGTGGTTCGGGTTCAGCTCCAGGGCCTTGAGCACATCTGTTCTGGCCAGGTCGTCTTTTCCCAGCCCCATGCCGGCCACCCCACGCAGATAGTAAGGCTCGGCGTTGGTCGCGTCCTCTTTAATGACAGCCGAAAAGGCATCCAGGGCATCCTGAAAGCGCCTGCCGCGTAACGCAAGCTCCCCCTTCAGGCTCAAGGCGGGGACAAACCCCGGCGAGGCTTCCAGAACCTTTGCAGCCATATCCCCTGCCTTAACCAAGTCCCCGCGACTTGCGTAAAACCTGGCCACCGTCACCTTGACCCCGGCATCCTGGGGCTTGAGTTCAAGGGCCTTGAGATACATAGCCTCGGCTTTCTCCGCATCGTCCCTCACCTGATAGTACCTGGCCAGTTTCATCACCGGTCGAAAGGCTTTGGGATCCCTGGCAACGGCATCCCGGTAGGCAAGCTCCGCTTCCGGATATTTTTCCCGTGCCACGTAAAAATCACCCAGGGCAATCAGCAGCTCTGGATCGTCGCTGTGATCAGACACAATGGCCTTCATCTCGATTTCAGCCTTGTCATACTGCTCGCTGCGTGTCAGCAGGCTGACCAGATCAAGACGCGGACGAATGGCCTCCGGCTCGGTGGCCATGGCCTGCCGAAGGAACGCCTCAGCGGCGGAGAAATCCCCGATCCCGGCCTTCAAACGCGCCATGCCCAGAAGGGGGCGGGGATCCTTTTTGTTCAGCGTCAGGACCTGCTCATACAGTTCCAAGGCCTCGTCAACGAGGCCATCCACCGAAAAAATCGCGGCGGAAACCATGAGGTACTCGATATGTTGCGGTTCTGCGGCAAGGGCCTGGTCAATATGCCTGCGGGCCTCATCCGTCTTTCGTGCCAGCAGGTAGAGCTTGGACAGGTTAAAATGTGCACCGGCGTGACCCGGCTCTTTCTCCACCACCTTCAGGTAGGCCCGAAACGCCCTTTTCGGGTCCCCCTGCTCAATGGCGATGGTCGCGATTTCGTACCATCCCTTGGAATAGCCAGGATCGATTTTGACACAGTTCTTAAAGGCCAGAAGGGCTTCCCTCGCCTTTCCTTCTTCAACGTATGAAAGACCCTTTTCATAATACGCATCCCGCTTTTCGCTGTCGGAGGCACAGGCGGTCGCGAAAAGTCCGACCACACACAACATCATCACAACACGCTTAAATACCATCATTCTTCCCCCGTAATAAGTATGAAAAATGCTTCATCGGCATCGGTTGATTATGTCGGTTGAATCATTCGGCAGAGGTTCTATCCGCTGGATGGAAATGCCTTTGGCAAAAATCGCCGGGAAAAATAGCTCACCGGGAATGAAGACCGCTTGCCCTTATGCATACCGGCTTTTCACTTTATGGTTTCAGAATTGCTCACAGCTCCGGTGTCATACAGGTGCCGGGCCACGTTATATATCAGGGATTGTTCACTGTGTGACGACAAGTAATACCAAACCAAATTGATATGATCCCCGCGCCCTTTGTGTCAATCTTTTTATTTAAAAAAGCAAAATATGAAAGCCATTACATAACTACACAGAAATCTATGTGGTCCGGTTCACAAGAAGACAAAAAGAGACATCTTTATGACTCATGCTATTTCCGTCAAAAAAACCTGCTTTTGCCGTCCGTTGAAGATAATTCTGAAGGTCATGAAGCACACTGGCACCAATAGTGCTTACCTATTCGGCGAAAAGATCGACGCACTCCGCGAACGATCAACGTTCATCCGAATTTTATGACAGCCACGTTCACCTCGACAATGATGGCGCGAAAACCCTGCGCCCTTACCGAATGACCTGATGGACGACCCTGAGCCTTAGAATTTGGATAACGCAACGCACGATGCACGACTCACCTTCAAAACCTTACGACAAAAAAAAGGAGAAGCAGCATGAAAAACCAGCTCAAAACCTGGGTCTACACCTTCCTGGCCACGTTTTTAGTGGCCGGGAGCGTTTACGCCGTCCCCATGGAAAACACGCCTGGGTACTCATGGACCGACGCACCCTACTGGTCCCTGACCGATTACACCACAGGCCAAGACGGCGAGAGCACCTTTATCATGACGGTCAAGAACTCTGGATACCACGCCGACTTCGGGCTCTTTGCCGTGGATAACATCTCAGCCGAGACCCCGACCATCACGGAAAAATTCCAGCTCTTCAGCAAATCCGACGCCGTGGGATCCGAAGCCCAGGCCTTCTTCAAAAAAGTGGGCATGGACTGGTACATCAACACGGAAAACGATTTCGATGCCCTTGGCGAGCCGGGCGGTGCCGTGAAGTTCGACCAGACCTTCGGGTTCTATTTCAGCGTCTATACCGATGACGCCGACCCCGTTGCGGACTACGAATTCTATACCAAGTCGGAGCTCAACTCCCCCGACAGTGAAAAAGGCGTAGACCACATCGCCATTGAGTTCAAAGACCCCAACCTGGCCCGCATTTACCTGGACGACCAGATCGGGGCAGGTCCCGGCGGAGGCTGGGACGACATGGCCATCATGGCCATCGACATTCACCCCGTGCCTGAGCCTGCATCCCTGGCTCTCCTCGGCCTGGGTCTCATCGGCCTTGCCGGGCTTGGACGGCGCAAGTACACAAAAAAATAGGCTGGGGCGTTCGGCCTGAGAAATAGCAAGAGAATAAGGAGAATGGGTCCCCCATTCTCCTTTTCTCTTTGCTGTTCTTTTACCGGACTGCCATGGTAGAATTCACCCACAGCGCTATCCGTTATCGACGCAACCCCATTGCCTCAAACAAGGACAGGTCCACGCGTTATCGATTCAGCACACAGAGGAACCCATGGAAAAAGAGACAACGGTCCATCCCTGCGCACAACACACAAGCAACCGAACCCTCCTCCTGTACTACCTTGCACCTTACGCCCTGTATGTCCTCATCCCCTTTACGACAGAATCCCAAGAGGCCATCTATGCCTTGAGGCTGTCCCTTGTCCCTGTGGCCCTGGCGGTATGCTGGAGACGATACATTCCCTTAACAGGCCCCAAGTCCATCGGTATCTCGATGCTCTGGGGAGCCATGGCAGGCCTTTTTGGATGTGCCCTCTGGGTGGTCCTCTCCATCCCCTTTGCCCCCCAGGATATCCATGCACCCTGGACGCCCCGGGCTTTTTTTCTCCGCCTTGCAGCCGCCACCCTTCTGGTTCCCGTCTTTGAAGAGTTCCTTGTACGCGGCTACCTTTTTCGCCTGATTCTCCAGTGGCAAAAGGCAACAAAAAAGGGCTCTCACTCGCCCTTGAGTGAAGCCCTTGATGATTGTAACGTGGCCGACATCGCCCCGGGGGACTGGAGCCTTTCGGCGATTTTTTTATCGTCTCTTCTCTTTGCCCTGGGCCACCGCCCCTTTGAGTGGTCGGCAGCCCTGGTTTACGGAGTTCTCCTGTCTGTTGTGTGGATCAGGAGAAAAGACATGATCTCCTTGGTATCAGCCCACGCCGTCACCAACGTATCCCTGGCCCTGTATGTCCGCCATTGGGGCCACTGGGCCCTGTGGTAACCAAATTTCCGGCCTCGCTTGTTCCATACCAAGTGCATGCCGTGAGCAGCAGAACGGGTATGGGCTGCTCCTACGGGGCCGGGCACGGCAGCGTTTGCACATAATGGGGTTTGAGAGTGTACTTGACGGCAAAGTAGTAATCCGTGTCCGGATCATAGGATTGATAGCACGCGTCCCCTTCTGCCAGTTCGTAGCGCTGGTTGTAGTGCGCCATGACCTCCGCCACATCCACCGTAAAGGTCTCGGACGACCCGGCCCTGGACGACGGAGACGGTCCCCCCCCCACATTGAGTGAGGCCCAGAAGTTATCGTACTCTGCCGGATCATACTCAAACGTCCTGGTCATCTGATCAAAATGGAGACGTTCCACCATGGGGACCGGAGCGCACTTCACCTGATACGAAGCGATACCGTCTTTTGGGGTGATCCAGTTCAAGGTATAGCTGGAGCCCTGTCGCGTAATGTGGGGCGATCTTGAATTACCCATGTCCACGCACCCGTTTCCTGCAGGTTCAACATAGCCAACCGCCACGTCACGATGGTAGTAAAAATCGATAAAGCGGGACATATACGGGGTGTATCCCCTCTCCCTGGACTGATAGGTAATAAGACGCCCGATATGGGGCTGATACGCATTTAAAAAGGTCTCATCCCCTGTCTTTTCATACCCCAGGGACATCAGAAAGGTAAGGGGGTATTCGGCCGTAATCTCTTCATCATAGAAATTTGCCTTATCAAGGGCAAAGAGATACGGCTGATGGACCAGGTCCAACACCTCATCCAGGGAATGCCATGCCATGCCCAGCATAAAATCTTCATAATCCTCGTAGTACAAGGGGTCATCAAAGACCTCAGGCTGATAACACCACAGGCTGTTGGGGAAAATGTCGTTGGTCATAAACAGCTTGTTCCATCTTTCAAGCTTTGGCCGACTTCCATCCCTGGACAGATAGAAAAACCCCCTGTCCAAATCCCACCCATCTTTCATATCATCCTGCCTGTCGGATCGTAGCCTGTGAACCTGCCGGACCATCAACCTGGCCCTGGACCTGTAATAGGACGGATCTTTCAGGTATTGAGACAAGGCACCGAGCCGCCTGAGGGCACGGCACATAACCCTGGTCGTGGGCCGCGTAAACACCCCTTCATAATAGCTCCAGTTTGGAATACTGGTGCCCTGCCTGTAGGCTGTGTATTCGGCATGGTCTGCCCAGGCCGTCATCATGGCTTCGTCACCCGTCAGGAAATACCCGATGGGTACAGAGATGTCGTGGCTGTGCTCATCGTCGAAGAACTTGGAGTTGAAGGCCTCTTTCCCCTGACTTTCAGGATAAGTTGCGTTGTTGTTGGTCCAGTAAGTGGGGCCGTCAATGTAAAAATTAAAATCATCGGAGTGGAGGGTGGAGCCGAACATTTTGTGATGGTCATCGTTTAAGGCAGCCAGAAACGCCCCCCCCTTCCCTGACCTCAAATAGTGGATGTACTTGCAGAGCTGGTGGTCATACTGGTTCGGTCCGCCCCCCATCCCCCAGGTGTAATAACGCCGAAGGGTATCGACATTTGAGATTTCGTAGTCCCCATGACCGACCAGGGCAAAAAAATCACGGACTTCCTTGTCGGTGGCCATGCGATCCTCACCGTAAATCGCTTTTGTCCTCACGTATTGAGAAAAATCAGCTCTGCCGAACAGGGGGTATTGCAGAGAATAAAACGAATGCCTTGGAGCGGTTTCCGGAGTGGTAAAATCCAGAACCATTTGTCGTTTGTCGTGTGCAAAAAAGGCGAATTTAATATCTTTTTTTGAATTATAAGGGCTATAGACATCGAGAGAAAGGGCCCCATCAGCAGATAGGGTAAACCCGGCAGGCCACATCCCGTAGAGGTTGCGGATTCCGAAATTGATGCGTCTGTTGCCCTTGGATACCGCTCCCCAACCTTCGGTATGGTCCGCTTCATTACCAAGGGTCTTGATGACCTGAGCCCCATTGACGACCGACAAGCCGTTATCAGGAACCGGCCGGCTCCTTTGAGCTTATCCACACCGCCCATATACTCAACGTACTTGTAATTACTGAACCCCTGATACAAGGTGGCGGAACCGTCTACGGAACCACCCGTCTCTTCATCGGCGCCTGTTGAAAAAATAAAGTCCGGTGAGGTGAGCGTCGTGGGAATCTCTACCTGCACCGACTCAAAAACTTTCATGGAGTACGATGCATAGGAGGCATTTTTGAGGATCAGATCAAGGCGTGTACGCCCGGCCCCCCGATAAAAGTAGATTCGCAGCGTATACCCGAACAGCCAGTCGCCGCTTTCATCTTTCAGGTGGCCATCGCACCTTACCACGGCTTTCACGGGACCGTTTTCTTCGATTACGGCCGTGGACATGGGGTCGCGATTGGAGGCATAGGTCCTGGTTCCGCTCCGGGCTGTGATGGCCCCAGTCCCCTTTACATAATCAAAGTCCCCGTTTCGCACCGAGTCAAAGACATTGAAATGGGCTTTTTTTACCGTAAAGACAGCGGCTCCCGTATCCACCGTGATCGTTGCCCCTGTATCCCGAGCCAGGTTCGGCCCCTTGCTGTTTCCCGTCCCCTGTGCAGTGCCTGGGTGATTGGCCCCAGATCCTCCGGCGGCTGTACACTTAACACCCATTGGATGTTCCCGTTTCCGTATCTGTGCAGGGGACGAAACTGATAATGGGAGGCCCCGGTAAGGCCAAGACCCCCGATGTCTTTGATCCCATCCGAGTCCATGAGCGGTATGCCGAAGGAGACGACTTCGTTTGCCCGATCAAGGCCCGACACACCTTCCGGAAGCAACTCATGGACCGTGACGGGAATCGGCTTCTCCAAAAATCCATGCCCCGTAAGGGGCATGAGGCATACAGCCAGAAAAAGAGGTACAATCCAAAATAGTCGCTGACTTGACATCAAAACGATGCTCCCAAAAAGACTCAAGTACAAGGGGAATAAATTCCCACTTATGGGACGGTCGGAAAAACTTGGCCACCCGGCCGTCCCACTCGAAAATCAAAATTCCTGTATCATCATGATCTCGTTACACCCTGGTGGCCCACTTCTTATGGACGGAATGACTGGTGCCCCCCTCCCATTCGTATTCAATGAGGGCACTTGCAACACCCGAAGAGTCGAGGTCCAATGCAGTCAGCTTACACTGCCCGAACCCGTTTGACTCCTCAGGAAACGGATACTCTGTCCACCCCAAACTCATCATGGCCTTGTTGCTGCTGACCCAGTGCGTACCATTGCCACCAGTAAACGGCCCCTGCCACCCTCCCAGGCCATAAACGAGAGCGAAGAAAAACGGATCCGACGTTGCCTCCGCTGCACCAAAAAGCACGCCGTCGTTATTGAAAAACATTGGCCATGAGAACTTATCTACAACATACCCGAAACAAAACCTCTCCACACCTTGAGGCCCAGAAATTTCGATACAGCTTTCATACTTGTCGGTTCCAACACAATTCCGAACAACAAAATCGTAACTCATCATGGGTTCCTTTCTTAGTGTATTAAGATAAATATTACGACAAATCGATTTCCGTGGCCCTGGCACACATGAGCGACAGATCCCGAAATATATCTGATAAATACCCGTAACGCTGAGACGCAACAGCCTGCAGGAGAGGCACACTGAATCGCTTGTATTTCGGCACAAAGGCATCCAGCCTGGAGGAGGCCTTGCGGGGGGAGAGCAGTGACAGGGAGTGCCCCAGGGCACGGCCCCGTGCTTTCTGCTCCCACTGGTCCGAAAGCTCTTTTTCGAACCGGACATCGCAGGGCACATGCCCCGGGTATGTCTGCCACGGGACGGCGGTAACGTGGGCCGGAAACAGCCGGAGCCATTCATGGTAGAACGTGTGGTAGAGAAAATCATCCACTGGTGCCCGGGCAATGAGGGCCAAAAAGTCGCTGTCAAAGAAGGGAAGCAGCATCTCTTTCTGGTACACATCGATATTATCGAAGTAGCCGTGCAGGTGACACCGCTGGTCATTTCTCATGAGAAAAACATAGAGTCGCCTGGACGGATCCACCTGTTTGAGTTCGCCAAACTCCCTGGAGACACTTTCGTACAAGGAGTTCTCAAAGGCTTTTTTATGCTTTTTACGCAATATGCCCAGGGGGAATTGCTTGCCTTGGAGATATGCCTCGATCCCTGCGGACTCATCGCGTTCCATCAGCGCATTCAACGCGGAGTCGATATACACATGCCCTAGCCCCACGCTTCCCCCGTCACCGGAAAAAATTGCCGGAAGTCTCTGAACCCAGTGCTCCCTCGCCTCTGCCTCGCCAATGGTGGATGCCAGGAGCTTTTCCGTGCTGTCGACCCGTCCTTCCCGTTTTGTAGAGACATACCGATGCACCCGGGCAGCGGTTCCGTACATCTCGGCAAACACGTTGTCCTGATCGCGTGCGGCATAGCTGTTGATGGCATAGACCTTTTTATTCAGCTCACTCAGCACAGCGACAATGCATCTGGAGTCCAGGCCGCCGCTCAAGAAGGCAAGGGCCTCATCCCTGTGAACTGCTCGTTTTTTCACTGCCTCAAAAAAAGCATCGTACACCTCCTTTCGAAGCTGGCCGGCGTCCTTTTGGGTGATGAAAAAAGAGCAGCCCCACTTAAAGTAGTGGTTCGTGGACCATGTATCGCCCTCGGCTTTGAGGTGCTCACCGTCTCTCAACACGCGAATGTCTTCATAGATGGTGTTGGCCCCAAGGGTGTACCCCAGCGAACACTTTTCAATGCACTGCCTGAATTTCAGGACCTTGGGGATCTCTTCCAGCGCCTCCATCACCTTAAGGGAGCTTGAAAAGTAGAGCGTGCCATTGTGAGCGACATAATAGAGAGGCCTCACACCAACTTTGTCCGTGGCCAGGGTCAGTGAGTGGTTCTCACGGTTATAAGCGCACAATGAATAGGTCCCCGTGCACCCGTTGAGGACATCGATGCTCCCCTGTTGCAACCGATGGTGCAGTGCGCGCAATTGGGCGTATCGATCCGAAGATGTCCCGTGGTTGAAAAAGGGCTCGCCTGCCACTGCACACACGTCACCGGAGACATCTGCATGGTACCCGCTGTCTGAAAACAGCCCGTAATCGACTTTCAGCAAACAAAACCGCTTAATTTCGTACGTGGTGGTGTTACGATTTTTCGCAGACAGCACCGACAACACAGTTTTTTTGAACGGCTCAAAAGAAACGTCACCGTGGCCAAAACGATACATACCGAACAATAAAGACATAGGGATCCTGTGATGAGCAACCGGTGCGGCCGTGTCTGCCGTCGGTTGTCTCGATGGAAAGAATGATTAATGGAAAAGCATGCGAGGGCTCAATAAAACGAGCGTTTATGGAAGGGATATCATCACGTGACCTTTCAGCATGGCAAAAACGTCTGAAAACCAGGTCCGCTCAAACAGGTACAGCCACACCCCGTAAACAAAGGCACCGATCCCGATGAGCAGCGCAACCGACAGATACGGATGCACGCCCCGGGCAAAACCGGAAAAAGAAACGGCCCCGTACATAAGGACGCTGCCGCTCAACGGAACGCTGATTGCGCGAAGATACGCAGCAACCCGGATCCGGATCAACGGAAGGGACAGAATAAGGACCACCAGCCAACACGCGGGATACATCACGACCCAGGCGTAGCAGACGCCCAGAACGCCCCCCCGGGTAGCGCCCACATAAAGGGACACCATCATCACCGCAAAGGTGATCATGATATTTCTAAGCGAGTACCCAGGGTTGCCGATGCCCTTCAACAAAGGCGGCAGCAGAACCGAAAGCATCCTGAAGGGCATGACAAGGCACAGCAGCTTAAAGGGCTCAACAACCGCGTCCCACCTGGGCCCCACACAAATGGAGATCACCTCCGGGGCGATGCTCGACAAGCCCCAGAAAACAGGAAACACAACCAGGCTTGAAAATTTCACCGTCCTTAAAAAATAGAAGGACACCTTCTGGACCTGGTCTCCATGGCGGGAAAGGCGACTTGGGAGAGGATCGGGGAGATCTTATTGAGGAGAATGGAAGAGAGGTGCATGGCAACGGAGTAATACCCGAGGACCTCCTGCCCCAGGAGCTTTCCGATCAAGATCACGTCGAACTGGGTGTAGGTATACCACACGATTTTTTCAAAGGTGACATATCCGCTGAACGAGGCATAGGCCCCGATGGCTCGAAACCGAAACACCGGCCGTTTCCGGATGGGGGACACAAAAAGATAGCCTACCATCTGAACACAGATCAGTACGTAACTTCCCGACACCAGGGCCCAGACCCCATGACCAAGAAGCGCAGCAACCAACGTCGTGGCCCCGCTGGCCACACTTGCCAAAAAATCGATGATGGATTTCTGTTTGAAGAGAAGCTCTTTTTCGATGAGGGCCTTTGGGATGGTCAAAAAAGGGATCACCAGAAACTGAAAGGAGAGAGCGCGCACCACATGCACCAGGGCGTCGCTGTCGAAAAACAGCCCGATACACGGTGCCGAAAGGAACAACATGGCAAAAAGCACCGCCCCCACACAGATAACAAACCCGAAAATCTGTTGAATGGCTGAATCCTCAATTTCCCTGGCCTGAACAATAGAAGCCCCGAACCCAAGCTCACTGATGAGCTGCAAAAACCCCACAAAAATCCCGGCAGATGCCATCAACCCATAATCCGAGGGCGACAGGAGCCTGATCACCAGAATGGTGACGGCCCAGGTAAACACCTGGCCCATGAATTTGCCGATGGTGAGCCATTTCAGTGAGTGGAGGACCTTGTTTTTCAAACTCATGTTTCGAAAAGTATCCTTGGAGTAGGTAATGAGGCAAGTCACCTCGGGCGATGCGATTCAAAACGCCGCAAGCAGCTTCGGTATGAGAGACAAAAAGGAGTGATTTGCGATGAAACCGGGCCTTCCAAGCCCATAATCCTTTTTTTTAAGTTTTGGCCTTTATGGACAGGGTACCGAAGAAACGGTCTTTTCGTGGGCAACGGGAGCCACTTTGCTGTACTTTACGGCAAAATAGTAATCGATGGACGGGTCATACGAGCGGTATGCAGGGTCGCCTTCAGACAAGCCATATCTGTCATTGTAAGCGCTGATGACCTGCGCAACATCCACAGAGACAGATTCGACATCCCCCCTCTTCTGCTTCGGCATCGGTTCATTGTCCACGTTCAGTGCTGCCCAATAGTTATCATACAAGTCCGGATGATATTGGTAGGATCGGGCCATCTGGTCGAAGTTCAGGTCTTCCACCATGGGCACCGGGGCAACCTTGAGCTGGTACCCATGGATCCCGTCCAGGGGGGCGTTCCACGTGAGGGTGTACACGGAGCCGTGGCGCGAAACAGATGCCGCACTGGAGTTTCCCATGTCCACACGCCCATTGCCCACAGGGGCCACATAGCCTGCAACCACGTCTCGATTGTAGTAATCATGGATAAATTTTGACGAATAGGGAGAGTAGATCCGCTCTTCGCTTTGGTCAGACAGCATCGCCTTGTAATGAAACTTGTATTGAGCCAAAAAGGTGTCATCCCCCGTCATTTCGTACCCCAGGGCCATCAGGAACGAAAGGGGGTACTCCCCTTTTTCAGCCGCCCCATTGGCTGTATCCAAAAAAATTTCATACGTCGGGAACTCCAAGGGTACGATTTCCGACAGGCAATGGTAGGCACTCCCAAGGAGATAATCCCGAAAATCGTCGTACATCAAGGGGTCGTCAAAATTTTCGGGAGCATAATACCAGAGCGAGTTGGGAAAGATATCGTATGCCATGAACACCTTGTTGCACCTGACACCTTCCGGGCAGCTCGCGGATTGCCGCATATAAAAAAAACCGCGATCCAGATCCCACCCGTCCTGATTGTAGTCCAGGGGCGCCGCCCTCATGCCCATGAAATTCCCGACCATGAGGCGCATCTTCTCCCGCCAGATATCCGTACCTGCGTAGAGGCCAAAGGCCCCGGCACGCCTGAGAGCCCTTGAAAATATCCGGGGATACCCCACATAGGTGGTCCCGTCGTAATAACTGCCGACGGCCCCTTTACCGGAGCCCTGGTCGTAGAGCGTATACTCCCCGTGGTCTTTCCATGCTTCGTAAAAGGACTCGTCACCGGTCAGGAAATACCCGATGGGAACAGACACATCGTGGGTGTGCTCCCTGTCGAAAAATTTAAAATTGAAGGACAATTTCTCCTGATCCGGAGGGTTGATTGTATTCACGTTGGGAAAAAGTCCGGGTCCGTCAGCATAGAAATCAAAATCATCCGAATGCCGTGTAGACCCGAACATTTTATGGTGATCCATGTTCTGGGCCGCCAAAAATGCACCGCCGTTGCCTGTCTGCAGGTAGTGGAGGTACTGGCACAGATTCAGGTCATACTGATTGGGGCCTCCGCCCTGCCCCCACCCATAATACCTGCGCATGTTGTCTACATTAGCGATCTCATAGCGTTCCAGTCCGATCTCATCCAGAAACATCCGCGTCTCTTCGTGGGTCGCCAGCCTCTTTTCGTAATAGACGGCCCCGGTGTCCTTGTAATGCTGAAATGCCGCCCTGCCGGTGAGAGGGTATTGTATGGCGTAAAAGGTCTGCCCACGGTCGCCGGGCGTAGCTTAAAGACTCCAGCACCACCTGTCGCTTGTCATGGGCAAAAAAAGCAAATCCGATGTCATCTTTTGAGTTCCAGGGGCTAAAGATATCAATGAACAGGTCACCGTCGTCCTCCATGGTGAAGCCTGCGGGCCACATGCCGTAAAGATTGCGGATCCCGCAGTTGATCTGTTTTACTGCCGAATGCATGGCCCCGAAGCCTTCGCTGTAGTGGGTCTCATCCCCCGGAGGGAGAATCACCGAATCCCCGTTGGCAACCTTCAGGCCAACATCGGGGACCAGACGCTGCCTGAGCATGGCGGTGCCGCCCAGAAACTGCACATACTTGTGATTGCTGTAGCCCTGGTACAGGTAGGCGGTCCCGTCTATGGAACCGTGGGACTCGGCCCCCGGCCCGGTGGAGAAAAAATACTAGAGGCCAAGACCATCATGGCGACCTCAATGCGAAGGGATTCGAAGATTTTGACCGACTTGGATGCCATTTCGGCGTTTTTGATGATCAGGTCAAGCCGGACTCGGCCGGTGTTCTTGTAAAAATACATGCGCATGGTGTAGCCGAAAAGCCACGGTCCGCTTTCGGGCTTAAGATGCCCGTCACACCGGACAACCGCCTTCACAGGACCGTTCTCTTCGATTGCTGCCGAGGAATTGTTATCCAGGGCCGACGAGTAGCGGGTTGTTCCGCTGACGGCTGTGATCCCTCCCGTACCACGTAAAAACGGGGTATCGCCCACAACGACAGAGTCAAACACATTGTAGTTCTTCTTCCTGATCACAAACCGGGCAGCGCCCGTATTCACCGTAATATGTTCAGGTCCATTCACTGCGAGGTGAGACCCCGCGCTGTTGCCGGAACCGTTGGTGAGCCAGATCGCCTTGCTCCCGTCTGCCTCAACCGACACCAACGTGTCCACGAGCACCCACTGAATGGTGCCGTCGGTGTACCTGTGAAGTTCTCGGAACTGATAGTCCGACGAACCGACCAGGCCCAATTCACTGACGGATCGAATCCCATCAGATGCTTTCAGGGGGATGCCGAAGGATGCGACCTCACCGGCCCTCTTCCCCTGTCACTCCTTCGGGAAGGAGTTCATGAACAAAGATCTTAACTGCCGAGTCGATACCGCACATCCCATGCATAGGGATCACGCCACCGATGCGAGACACCATGAAAAAGTAACACAAGGCGCATTTAACTGATTTAAGAGCCTGCCAACGTATTTACCACCATGCACACCTAAAAATTTGATAAACATTAGAAAGAGGAAAAAATCGACTTGCATGCAACCACTCCAAACATGTACCTGGTTTACCTGATCAAAAGAGATCACAAATCAATTCCATACAAACCCGACAAGTATTTTACTGATTCGCAGCCCATCTAATCAAAGCATCTCGTGGCCATACCATCAGATAAGATTTCGGTGTGTACTTTCCCTCATTGTACAAATCGACCCTTTTCTTAGACGTAGAAAAGGCATTTCCGGTTCGATCCCGTCCTAAATAAAACCGAAAAGCACCATTATCCATCGGTATGGACTGTAAGTATGTCAGATGGGGGCTGACTCCAACCAGCTGAGGATCATAAAACCAGCTACCGCCAAAGAGCCCCTTGATATGCTTATTGCCCCTCAGCATCGCCGCGATACGTAAAAAACAATCAATCCAACCTTGATTATTAAACTGGTCCAAATCCGGAACGTGTGTATGAATTTGATAATATCCCGTACGGCCACCACAATGAGTAATTAGTTTCAGAAAGCTAAGCACCTGAAAAGGATTCAATGAAAGTCCCTGCATCAAACCGAACCCCGAATATGCCTCGACTATTTGAGCACCGGCGGGAAACACCTTCTGCCTCGCGATGGCGAGATCTTTCCAGTACACGTCGTCACTATGGCACATCCAGCCCTCTTGACTCTGACACATACCTAAAAAACGTCGAGCACTTTTCATAAACTGTTGCTGGATGCTGTTCGGGTATTTCTCAGACAATAAATCATCCCAATTTGCCAACAATGATTGGAGAATCATCACTTTTCGAATAGGTTCCAACGCTTCCACGCCAATGCTACTTTTTACTTTTTCAAATAAAGCCACAAGAGACTCTGGTTTAAACGACCTGACTGCATAAAGCTGCTCTTCCGGTTTTTTTGAGACGGTATACTTAATGAGATGTGGTTCACATTCTTCTTTCAAAACACTCAATGTATCCGTATATGCATCTATACATTCCATACCATTGGAAGCCCTTTCGACACATCGTGTCCACAGCCTATTCCTTCACACTTAAACTTTTTAGCTGCTAAGAAAGTCCTCTTCACTGATTATGCTTATAGTAGGACATGATTTAATGGTTTCATCATGCGTTTCACTTTTCTAAAAAACTCCAATACACCATAAATTTCAGCTTCAAAGACTATGTGAGGTATATTTTCACCATCTAAAAACCTCGGTAAATAATACGGGTTCGTTTGTTTCGAAACAAATCCGGCATGACACGTTGTTGCAGAGTAAACGCCGAGCTCCCTCAACCAGACTTCGCTACCAGGAGCATAATCGCCTGAGGGGTAGCAAAAATGTGTCATGTTACTCTTCACAGCGCGTTCCAAGACCAGCCGATTTTGAATGATTTCATCTTTAAAACCATCGACATCATTATGATGCATCGTATGGCGATGCGTGTGCAATTGAATATTTACACCCTGTTCAGCCATATCAGTGATCTCATCTGGAGACAGAAGGCTTAAACGACGACTCTTTTCTATGGCTCCATAATCAACAGATAACACATTTGCCAGTTTCGATATGAAGTTCACCTTTTCTTCATGGGTGGGCAACGCATTCAGGTATTTCACCAGACCAATCTCCGCCCTCTTTTTTTCATGCAAACTCGCGAGAGAATATGTCCCCTTCAGGCCCTCTTCTTCCAATTGATCGAACCCGACCGAATTGATGTTGGTTTTCCAGATCATGTAGCGCAATACCACATTCAACACCGGGGACTCTTTGTCGACGTAATAGCTAGTTACATACAATGTATAGGGAAATGAATAATGAGAAAAAACATCATGGGCCTCGGACAGGGTTGAGAACCATCCGTCGTCAACGGTAATCACGATACTGTTATCGGGAAGTCTGTCCCAGTTCGATATGTCCGTTGCCTCATTCAGCGGCACGACATGAAAACCGTGCTCCTTAAGGCAAGCCATCCTTTCCTTGAGTGTCGTACGCTTGATGAAAAGCTTCGGGCTGAATTCGGATTCATCTTCTATCTCAACACCGTGGTATGCGAGAATCAACAGGTTACGTTTTGAAAAATGCTTCGCTATTTTAAAAAATCCGACGATCTTTAACATATGCAAGACAATGGTTTTCATATGAATGCATCAACCTCATATCCTTTATATTTTCCAACAAAATCAAGCACTATTATTTCGACAAGAAAGATTTTATGAGTAAACAGGCATGGACATAACAGGAAGTGATAACACGGGGGGGGCATGCAGTACGAACCGCCATTTCTCATCATTCAATGACATGATCAAGGAGGACAAAAAAGCGACGGTATCGTTATTCCATGGAAAAAAGGAACCACAGTATAATATTTCACAGCAAAGAAATAATCCCTGGTTGAATCATAGGATAGATAGGCAGCTTCACCGGGTTCAAGGCCGTACCTGGCATTGTATTGTGTCGTACGTCGATGGTCACGGATTCCATCTCTCCTTCGACCTGTTTGGGTGTGGGTTCATTGCCCACGTTCAATGCAGCCCAAAAATTGTCGTAAAAGGCCGGATTATAGGTATAAGTCCTTTTTCTCTGATCAAACCCGAGATTCTCCACCATAGGCTGTGGTGAGCATTTGATCTGATACCGCTTGATACCTTTTCTGGGGACCTCCCACGTCAAGGCGTAGACGGATGCGATTCGCGAAATGTTCATGCCTACGGAATTGCCCATGTCCACACGCCCGTTCCCCATGGGTGACACATATCCGGTGCACACGTTCCTGTTGTAATAGTCATGGATAAAACGCGATGAATACAAAGAGTAAACACGCTCTTTGCTCTGAGATGTCAGCATTCCGTTATAATGGGGCTTGGGTCTGGTTGAAAAACTGATCATTTCCCGTCATCTCATACCCATGAGCCATCAGCCCGGATAAGGGATATGCTCCGGCATCATCCAAAATGGCTGATTGGTCTAAAGTGTATGTATAGGGTTGACGCCCCAAGGGGACCAACTCATTCAATGCATGATAGGAAAGACCGAGCATGTAATCGTAGTAGTCTTCGTGGTACAATGGGTTTCCAAAACCAACTGAATCATAATAGCAAAGGGAATCAGCAAAAATCCCGTATGTCATAAACACGGTATTGGTTCGTTTTCCACCGTAGGTTTCGTTTCCGTGGCGGTGCATATATACATACCCCCGATCCAACTGCCACCCATCCTTGTTCACGTCCTCAGGGTCGTCCCTCAAGCTGAGCAGCGTCCTTGCCATACGCCCGGCCTTCTCGTGCCAACAGGATCTTTGGTCCGCCAAAGGCACCTGCCCGACGGAATGCCCTTGAAAAAATACGAACATACCCAAGGTATGTTGTACCGTCGTAATAGCTAACCTCACCGTGATTTCCGGAGCCCTGGTCATACAGTGTGTACTCACCGTGATCCTTCCAGGCATTCATGATGGATTCATCGCCAGCCAGCAGGTAGCCTATGGGAACAGAGACATCATGGGAATGCTCCCGGTCTAAAAAGCGATTGTTGAAGGCAAGGGGTTGCTTATCCGGATCAATATTATTGATATTTTTAAACCGTTCAGGGCCGTAACGATAAAAATCAAAATCATCCGAGTGACGGGTGGATCCGAACATTTTGTGATGGTCCATGTTCTGGGCTGCCAGAAACGCTCCCCCGTTGCCGGTTTGCAAATAGTGAAGGTACTGGCACAAATTCATGTCGTACTGGTTTGGCCCTCCCCCCATCCCCCAGACATAATATCGACGCATGGTGTCTACATTTGAAATTTCAAAGCTTTCCAGGCCGATCTCTTTCAGGAATTTTCGTGTTTCTCCGTGGGTTGCCAGTCTGTCGTGAGAATAGATGGCCCGGGTATCCTTGTAATGTTGAAATTTGGCCCGACCGGTCAAAGGGTATTGCACGGCATAAAATGTCCGTTGGGATGCCTTTGCCTCCGTGGTAAACTCCAGCACGACCTGCCGTTTGTCATGGGCGTAAAAGGCAAAATGAATATCATCTTTTGAGTTGTGGGTGCTGTAGATATCAATATACAGGCGGCCCTCGTCATCCATGGTAAACCCCGCCGGCCACATACCGTAAAGGTTACGAATCCCGCAGTTGATGCGCTTAGCCTCAGAAAAATACGATGCAAACCCTTCGCTATGGTCCGCCTCGTTTCCCAGTTCATGAATCACAGTGGCACCATTGACCACTTTGAGCCCCACGTCGGGCACCAGGCGCTCCCTTAGCAAACCGGACTCCCCCATGTACTGAACATACTTGTGGCTGCTGTAGCCCTGGTACAGATACGCTGTTCCGTCAACAGGCCCTGTGGATATGGTCCCCGGACCGGTGGAAAAAAGATAGGAGGGATTTGCGATGGTGGTGGGAAGTTCAATGCGAAGGGATTCAAATTCTTTGACAGTGAAGGAGCTTATTTCCGCATTCTTGATGATGAGGTCAAGGCGGGTGCGGCCTGTACCCTTATAAAAGTACATACGCATGGTATACCCGAAAAGCCAGTCATCAAGGGATGACTTCAGATGCCCATCGCATCGGATGACAGCCTTTACCGGGCCGTTTTCTTCAATCACTGCCGTGGAATCACCATCATTGGCAGACGAGTACCGGGTTGATCCACTGACCGCCGTAACCCCACCGGTGGGCTCAAGGAAGGACGTTTCGCCTACGAAAACGGAATCAAACACGTTGTAGTTCTTTTTCGTGATCACGAACCGGGCGGGACCTGTGTCCACCGATATTATTTCCCCCAGGTCCGTTGCCAACTGAGGCCCCGAGCTGTTCCCGGCCCCGTTGGTCAGCCAGACAATGGTCTCCTCACCTGTCGATACCGATGCCAGGGTATCCACAAGGACCCACTGAACATGGCCGCTGGGGTATCTGTGCAGCACCCTGAACTGATATGCCGAAGGCCCCCTAAGCGCCAGTTCACCTGCTGATTGAACCGCATCTGCATCTTTCAATGGGACTCCGAACGAGAAAACCTCCTCAACTCTGTCCAACCCTGTGACACCTTCGGGGAGGAGCTCATGAACCATGATCTTCACAGGTGGAGTCACGGCACAGACCCCGGAAGCCCCACCAACGAAAACCGCAAAAAAAGCCATAACGAAAACGCGTACAACCGTTTTTACAATATTATTCACCGAGATGCACCTTTTCATCGCTCTGTTTGATAGCTCCCCTGAGTTTCCTCATAAAACGAAGAAATTGAAGGCACGGAATTCAAAAATCCTTCTCAAATCCCAGGAACCTCTGTAACTATTCACCTTGCCTCCGGCGGGTCGCTTTTTTGAAAAAAAGCTCCGCAAAAACCGTTTCTAATGTGAAAAAGTGGAAATTATTTTGGCGAAGTCTGGAAAGGCTTGCTTAAGACCTGTTTGTCAAACCCGGTTTTATAAATCAGGCTAAACGTTTGGCCCCCGGCAGGGCCGCCGGAGGCTTGTTTGAGCTGAGTAGTTACGAACCTCTTTAGGTTAGCCCTCTGATCCCATCAGTTCGGGCATGGCACGGCAGGAAACGTGCCACTAAAAGAGTGGGGAAGCACGGTAGAGTACTTTACGGCAAAACAATAATCTGTCTCCGGATTGTAGACCCGATGAGCGGGATCTGCTTCACTCAGGATTTGCCTGCGGATTGTACTCACGGATAACCTGTCGAACGTCGATATCTTACTGCCACGGATTCTGTTGCTCCCTCAACCTGTTTGGGTTGGGGTTCATTGTCCACGTTCAATGCAGCCCAGAAATTGTCGTAAAGGTCCGGGTTATAAGTATAGGTCCTTTTTCTCTGATCAAACTCGAGATTCTCCACCATGGGCTGCGATGAGCATTTGATCTGATAACGCTTGATTCCTTTTTCGGGGACGCCCCACGTCAAGGTATACACTGAACCTGTCCGTGAGATGTTCCCACACTCAGAATTACCCATATCCACACGCCCGGCACCCATGGGTGACACATAGCCGGTGCACACGTTTCTGTTGTAATAGTCATGGATAAAACGCGATGAATACAGAGAGTAAACACGCTCTTTGCTTTGGGATGTCAACATCCAATTATAATGATGCTTATACAGGCTCAGAAAGAGATCATTTCCCGTCATCTCATATCCATGGGCCATCAGGCCGGATAAAGGGTATGACCCAAGGCCCTCCATAATAGCTGGCTGATCTAACGTGTATACATAGGGTTGACGCTCCAGAGAAACCAACTCATTCAATGCATGATACGACAAACCGAGCATGTAATCGCGATAGTCTTCGTAGTACATTGGAGCCCCAAAGCCAAAAAAGTCATAATAACAAAGGGAGTCAGCAAAAATCCCGCATGTCATAAACAAGGTATTGGTCCGTTTTCCACCGAAAGTTTCGTTCCCGTGACCGTGCATATACACATAGCCCCGGTCCAACTGCCATCCGTCCCGGCTCACATCCTCAGGGTCGTCCCTCAAACTGAGCAGCGTCCTTACCATACGTCCGGCCTTCTCCACCCACACCGGATCTTCGGTGTACAGGCCAAAAGCACCTGCCCGACGGAATGCCCTTGAAAAAACTCGTACATACCCCAAGTATGTTGTTCCGTCGTAATAACTGTCCACCCCATGTTTTCCTGAGCCCTGATCATACAGTGTATACTCTCCGTGATCTTTCCAGGCGTTTATGATCGACTCATCACCGGTTAAGAGATACCCGATGGGGACGGAGACATCATGGGAATGCTCTCGGTCGAAGAATTTATAGTTAAAGGACACTTTATCTTGATTCGGCGGGCATGCAGTATTCACATTTGGGAAAAATTTAGGCCCTTCGGTATACACATTAAAGTCATCGGAATGATGGGTTGAACCGAACATTTTGTGGTGGTCCATGTTCTGTGCTGCCAGAAACGCCCCTCCATTGCCGGTCTGCAGGTAGTGAAGATACTGGCATAAATTCACATCATACTGATTGGAACCTCCGGTCTGTCCCCAGACATAAAACCTGCGCATGGTGTCCATATTCGAAATCTCATAGCTCTCCAATCCGATCTCTTTTAAAAAATTGCGTGTTTCCTCGTGTGTTGCCAGTCTGTTGTGGTAATAGATGGCCCGGGTATCTTTGTAATGTTGAAATTCGGCCCGGCCGGTCAAAGGATATTGCACGGCGTAAAACGTTCGTTCGGGTTCCTTTGCCGACTTGGTAAACTCAAGGACAACCTGCCTTTTGTCATGGGCAAAAAAGGCAAAGTAGATATCATCTTTTGAATTGTAGGTACTGTATATATCAATATGCAAATGCCCCTCATCATCCATCGTAAACCCTGCGGGCCACATGCCGTAAAGATTACGAATTCCGCAATTAATGCGCTTGGTACGTGAGAAATACGAAGCAAATCCTTCAGTATGATCTGTCTCATTTCCGAGTTCATGAATCACGGATGCACCATTGACAACCTTGAGCCCCACGTCGGGTACCAATCGATTTCTCAGCCGATCGGAATCACCCATGTACTGATCATACTTGTGGCAGCTATAGGCCTGGTACAGATACGCTGTTCCGTCAACAGGCCCTGAGGATATCGAATCCGGCCCGGTTGAAAAAAGGAAGGTAGGGTTTTCAATGGTAGTTGGGAGTTCGATACGAACGGACTCAAACTCTTTGATGCTAAAGGAGCTTATTTCCGCATTCTTGATGATGAGGTCAAGGCGGGTGCGGCCTGTACCCTTATAAAAGTACATACGCATGGTATACCCGAAAAGCCAGTCACGAAGGGGTGACTTCAGATGCCCATCGCATCGGATGACAGCCTTTACCGGGCCGTTTTCTTCAATCACTGCCGTGGAGTCATCGTCATTGACCGACGAGTAGCGAGTTGATCCACCGACGGCTGCAATACACCCAGTTGGGGTAACAAAAGGCTCACCTTTTATTAAAACGGAATCAAAAACATTGTAGTTCTTTTTCGTGATCACGAACCGGGCAGTACCGGTGTCCACCGATATTTTTTCCCCCAGATCCGTGGCCAACTGAGGCCCCGAGCTGTTGCCGGCCCCGTTGGTCAGCCAGACAATGCTCTCTTCCCCTGCCGATACCGATGCCAGGGTATCCACAAGGACCCACTGAACATGGCCGCTGGGGTATCTGTGCAGCACCCTGAACTGATATGCCCCTCCCCCCACAAGACCCAATTCGTCGATGGATTGAACCCCGGCCGCCTCACTCAACGGTATCCCGAAGGATGCGACTTCATGGTTCCTGTGCAGCCCCTTTACGCCATCGGGAAGAAGTTCGTGTATCCTGATCTCCACAGGATGACCTATGGCAGGGTATCCATGTACCGTGACCCCACAGCAGAAGCAGAACGTTAACAAAAACAGCCATAGCGAACTCTTCCGCAGGCCACTACCCACGCCACGAATCGTCATGTACATCTGTCCCCCTTATAGCTCTCAACTCCCGGTCATGCAGCACAATGGAGATCGCGAACCGTCTCAACAACACAACCAATATACCTGGCGTCGATGAAGCGTATTCTTTGTCTCGGTTTGTTTATGCAGTCACCAGGCCATTCAAAAATAAGGGGGGGAAACGAATGACTTCCCATGTTAGGGGGGGCAAGGCAGTAATGGGGTGTATTCATCTGACAATCGGGTGGCATCACAGCAAAAAACTTTACAGAAAAAAAGTAATCTATCTGGTCATCATAGACTTGATAGGCGGGCTGGCCGGCGGTCAGGCCATACCGGGTATTGTAAGCGTTGATTGCCTGCGCAACGTCTATGGATACTGTCTCCACATCCCCTTCAGACTGCTTGGGAGTGGGCTCATTGGCGATGTTCAACGCCGCCCAGAAATTATCATATGCTGAAGGAGCGTATTCATACGCCCTTGTCACCTGATCGAAATTGAGGTTCTCGACCATTGGTGCCGTAGAGAACTTTATCTGATAACGAATAATCTCGTCCATGGGCGCTTGCCAGGTCAATGTGTACACAGAACCGGAACGCGAAACACCCGGTGCATCGGAGTTTCCCAAGTCAACACGTCCGGCCCCTAAAGGAGACACATAGCCCGTTAAAATATCACGGTTTTCATGGTTGTGTATAAATTTTGACGAATAGGGAGAATAAACCCGTTCTTTGCTCTGGACAATCAGCATCACGCGATAATGGGATGTGTATTGATCCAAGAAAGAGTCATCCCCCGTCATTTCATACCCGGCAGCCATCAAAAAGGAAAACGGATACTCTCCGGTAGGGTCCGACGCATTGACTTCATCAAGTTTAAAGCCATAGGGCTGGTGCTCCAGGGGAATGATCTCACGCAATGAATGGTAGGCAAGTCCGAGAATATAGTCCTGATAATCTTCATACATCAAGGGGGCATCAAAATTTTCGGGGGCATAATACCAAAAGGCGTTGGGGAATATATCGTAGGCCATAAAGACTTTATTGGAACGCTCGCCATCGGGTCTGCTTCCATCTCTGCTCATATAGAAAAAACCACGGTCCAAGTCCCATCCGTCTTGATCGTCGTCTGCAGGAGTTGCCCGCATCCCCATAAAATTTCCTACCATTCGACCGATCTTTTCCCGCCAGACACTCGTGCTTGCATACTGCCCATAGGCTCCGGCACGCCTTAACGCCCTTGAAAAAATGCGGGGGAACCCCACATAGGTTGTCCCGTCGTAGTAACTGTTGATGGGGCCTTTTCCTGAGCCCTGATCGTAGAGAGTGTATTCTCCGTAATCACGCCACGCGTCCATCAACGATTCGTCCCCGGTGAGAAAATACCCCACGGGTACGGACACATCGTGGGAGTGCTCCCGGTCGAAAAACTTGCTGTTGTATGTCAGGTTTTGGTCGGGTGGGGAGGTGGTGTTCACGTTTTTAAAAAGAGTCGGCCCCTGGACATAGACATCAAAATCATCCGAGTGCTTGACCGATCCGAACATCTTATGGTGATCATCATTCTGAGCGGCCAGAAAGGCTCCCCCGTTGCCTGTCTGGAGGTAATGAAGGTACTTGCACAGCTGGAGGTCATACTGATTGGAGCCTCCGCCCTGCCCCCACACATAATACCTGCGCAGGGTATCCACATTGGAGATCTCATAACTCTCCAGTCCAATATCGGCAAGAAAGTCCCGTGTCTCTCCATGGGTTGCCAGCCGATCTTCCCCATAAACGGCCTTTGCCTCCGCGTAATGCTCAAAATCCGCCCGGCCAGCCAGGGGGTATTGAAGGGTATAAAAGGTCTGTTTGGGGTCCTTGGCCTCCGGGGTGAACTCCAGAACCACCTGTCGCTTATCGTGGGCAAAAAAGGCGAAGCGAATATCGTCTTTGGTGTTGCGGGGGCTGAACACATCAATATAGAGATGCCCGTCTTCGGTCATGGTAAACCCCGTGGGCCACATGCCGTAAAGGTTCCGGATGCCGCAGTTGATCTGCATGCCCTGGGTAGTCATGGCGGCGAACCCTTCACTGTAATTCTTCTCGTCGCCCAAGGCGTGGATCACCGAGGTCCCATTGACAACCTCAAGCCCCACATCCGGGACCAGGCGTGCCTTGAGCAAATCCGCACCGCCCAGGTACTGCACATATTTGTAGCTGCTGTAGCCCTGGTACAGGTGAGCGCTGCCGTCGATAAACCCTCCGGCCTGTACCCCCGGACCGGTTGAAAACAGATAGGAAGGGGCGACCATGGTGGTGGGAAGCTCAATACGGACGGATTCAAAGGTTTTCACGGAGTAGGAACTGATCTCTGCATTTTTGAGGATCAGGTCCAGGCGGGTACGACCTGAGCCCTTGTAAAAGTACATGCGCATGGTGTAGCCAAAGAGCCACGGACCACTTGCGGGTTTAAGGTGACCTTCGCACCGGATCACGGCCTTGATGGGGCCATTCTCTTCAATGACCGCCGTAGACTGCTCGTCGTTTGCCGAGGAGTACTGGGTTGTTCCGCTGACAGCCGTGATGCCGCCTGTGTTCGAAAGAAAAGAGGTGCCCCCGGCCACCACCGAATCAAAGACGTTGTAACGGGCTTTTCTAATGACAAACCGGGCGGCACCGGTGTCTACCGTGATAGTGTTGCCGTTATCCGCGGCCAGGTCTATTGGCAGACTGTTTCCCGAGCTATTGCCAGAGCCGTTGGTGAGCCAGATAACCGTGCTCTGCCCCGCCGGAACCGAGGCCAGTGTGTCGATGAGCACCCATTGAATGTTGCCGCTCGGATACCTGTGCAGCACCCGGAACTGATAATCCCATAGTCCGGAAAGTCCCAACTGATTGATGGTTTGAATCCCGTCACAGTCCCTTAAGGGTACCCCGAAGGTGGCCGCTTCATGGGTCCTGTCCAGCCCAGATACGCCCTCCGGGAGCAACTCGCGAACCTCGATCCTCACGGCAGGATCCACCGCACACTCGCCATGGGTCGGGAGAACGCCACCAACGCAAAACATCACGACAACAACACACCATACACGCCTCTTCAGGATACCCTGCAAGGTTTCTTTCATCATGTTCACCTATCATGGTCAAACGAAGTGGAAAGAACAGACCGACTACCGTTCCAACGTTTCTCGCCATGCGAAAAACATCGACCGTGATACTATGGGTTCCCCATAGGACATGAACTTTGCAGGGCATTCGCAAAGGGGCCAGGACCAGCCGTAAAAGGCATCACACGATATGTAAGGGATTGATTATTTGTTATATTAACGCATAGACACCCTCTTTAAAACAGAAACAACGTTTTCTGCCACCATGGCCCAGGACCGGGACTGCCCATAGGCACCGATGGCACTGCGGTCCCAATGGGTGTCCAGGGCCCGGCGAATTCCCGCCACAAAGGAGGGCACATCCCGCGCCACCAGAACCCCTAAATCATCGGACCGGACAATCTCGGGAATACCGTTGACCCGGGTGGCCAACACCGGGGTCCCGCAGGCCAGGGACTCGGAGATAACGTTGGGCCAGCCCTCCCGCTCGCTCCCCAGAAAAAAAAGATCGGCGGCGTTGTAATAATCCACCAGGACTCCGTGGGGGACCTGCCCGCAGAGAACGGCCCGATTTCCCAGTCCCAGATTCTCTATCTGGCGGTGCAAGGAGCCTCGTTCCACCCCGTCGCCCACAATGTACAAACAGGTATGGTCCGGCTCCTCCGCCACGATCCGGCCAAAGGCCTCAACCAGGAAATGATGCCCCTTGAGCCGGATCAGGGATCCCACGGAGAGGATTATCCTGGCATCAGGGGAGATCCCCAGGCGCTGCCGCGCCTCTGCCCGGTCCGCGGGGTAAAAGGCGGTGCCGTCGATGCCGTTGGGGATGACACTCACTTTGTGTGGGGGGACGCCCAGCGTCACCATCATGGCCTTGAGGGAAGCACACACTGAAATGACGGCATCGGCCTGTGTCAGGGTGTAGCGAAGCAGGGGCCGAATCATTGCCAGGTTTGAAAACTGATGGATATCGCTGCCCCGTGCCGAGACCGTCACCGGCTTGTTCAGAGCCTTGCCCAAAAGGATAGCCGCAAAGGCATCCGGGTACATGTAGTGGGCATCAATAACGTCAAAGGAAAAGCTCTTTTCCAAGGCCTTGACGGTTTTCAGAGCCCCAAGGAAAAGGCACACCCCGTAGGTCGTCATCCCCACCTTAGGGGTCACAAGGTACCTGGGGTGATAAACCGTCAGGCCGTCCACTATCTCGCGGGCGGCCACCTGAGAGAAGCGATACCACGCCTTGAATCGCTTGATCGGCGGAAAATAGGGGACAGGGGCCACCACACGGACCTCATGACCATCCATCTCCGAGACCGCCTTCATCCTGTTTTTGATGAACACCCCGTGGGCAGGGGCCGTGTTGTTGGGAAACAGGGTCGAGAAAACCAGAATCTTCATCAGTCGGCCATCCCCAGATAAAGGCGATTGTACCTGTCCACCATGGTTCGCACCGAAAAGGTCTCCCTGACCCAGGCTCGGGCACCGGCGGAGAGCCGATCGGCAAGTGACGGGGTATTCAAGGCTACCTCAATCTGGTAGAGCAGCCACCATCCAGGTTCTCCGACTCAAAGACCAGCCCCGTGCCCATACGGGAGAATACTCGTGTTGCCCCCTGCACCGGAGGCGATGAGGCAATGCAAAGGCCGAGGCTTCCAGCAGGGCCACGGAAATCCCCTCAGAATAGGAGGGCAGCACAAACATGTCAAGAAGGGGCAAGCCGATGGCATCGAGACGCTCACCGGTAAAGATCACGTGCCCATTGAGCCCCGGCCTTTGGGCATAGGATTCAAGGGTCTCTCGCTCGGGACCGTCCCCGACGATCATCACCACAAGGTCATCTCGACCTTGACAGACAAGCCGCTCCGTGGCTTGGAGCAGCAGCAGATGATTCTTTACGGGGGACAAGCGAGAGACTACCCTTGTGACGGCCTTCGGCAGCCCCCAGGCGTCCCGCGACTGGGCTGGCACCATCTCGTTCGACGAAATCCCGTTTCGAATGGTCTCGACCTTTCTCCCCAGCACCGGATAGACCGCCTTCATCTCGTGCTCAAGGGCACCTGAAACAACGATGACACGACGGGTAAAAAACATCAGGAAACGCCAGAGACGAGGATGGGCCAACTCGGAGTTGTCCCCGCCGCTGTAGCCATGGATGGTGGTCAGGCATCGAAACCTCGACCCCAGGGTCAGAATCACCGCAAGCACAGCATAAAACCACGGGGTCTCCCCGTGGGCGTGAAGGGTGGTATACCTGTAGCGAACCGCCAGCCTTGCCACCTTGAAAGGCAGGGACAGGTCAATGCCCGGTTTCCTCTTGACCAGATGAATATCATGGCCTGCGTCTTCAAGGGCCTCTGCAAGGCGCCCTTTCTCATCCAGACAGCACACCCCATGACATCCTGGGCTCCTCCCATCAGAGGCAACAATGCGCTCGGCCCCGCCTATCCCCAAAGAGAGCACCACGTGCAGCACCCTGCCTTCAGCCTTCGTTCGCTAATTCAACGCAATGCTTCACCGCGTCGCTCGGAGATGACTGGAAAATCTCGTCAAAAACCCCTGCCAGCTGCGTCGTCAAGGCCCCGGCTTCAAATGTCAGGTAATCCTTCTTCACTGCGCATTCCTCGGACCGTGCCTGCCGAAGCACATCCAGAATGGCCCCTTCCATTTCCTCTGGGTCGTCGGCATTCGCTACCACCCCGAGACTGTGGGCTTCAATCAGCTCCTGGGTGGCCCCTTTCCCGCACACCGCAAGAATAGGCTTTTGGGAACGGATATATTCAAAAAGCTTGGCGGGTATCTGCAGATGGGTGTCCGGCTGGATGAGAAGGGCGATGTCCGATTGAAACAGCATCCTTAACGCTTCCTGCTTGGGGACCAGCCCCACACAGGTAACGGCAGAACGCAATGGATGAGGGCCGATAAGATTGTTGATGCGGGCTTCGTCCACATCGCCGATGAAACGAACCTCGACATCTTGGGTACTCAGCTTCCCGGCGTCCATCAGTCGGGCCAGTGCCAAAAGAAAGCTGTCGGGGATGCGTTTTCCGTAAAGGGTACCCACATGGGTCACCACCATGGGTACCGTGCCGGATGCCCTGGTCTCCAGGCCGACGTACTCCGTCTCGTTGTATCCGTTGGTGATGGTATGGCACTTGCTTCCAGAGCCCGCCGTGTCGGCCAACAGGGCGCGCAGCGGCTCCGTGTTGGCGATGACCGCATCGGCCCGGCGGAGGCACCATCTCTCCAGAAACCGGTTCACCCGCCTGAGCTCGACGTTCAGCTCGTCATAAGGGTTGCCCATCCACGGGTCCCTGAAATCGATGACCTCAGACGGACTAAAATGAGCCTTTAAAGCCAGCCCGATGAGAAACGAGGTCCAGGGCCCCCCCGACGCATAGATCAGCTCGGGTTTTTCATGGCGGCATATACGGAACCCCTCAGCCAGGGCAAAGGGAAGCCAGCCCACCTGCTTGTCCGGAATACGGTATGCCAGGGTGACGGCGTCCTTAACCTCCTGCCAGAGCCCCTTTCCGGCCGGGGCGGGCCCTGCTGCTTCTCCCTGTCCCGCTCCTGCTGGGGTGACGCGGCGCCTGAACTTTCCCCTGAGGCTGAGCATCGCTTCAATCCCCTGGAAGCACTTTGTCCTGTGAACTCGCGCCGACCCGTTCACCCTGGCGCAGAGCCCATCATCAAGGGCCGTGCCCTTTTCGTAATGGCCGGGTAGCACGGAGAGCACCACCGGGTCCCAGCCCCGATCCGGGAGGTGCTCCACAAAATTCAGCACACGAAAGACCCCTGTCCCGGCAAAGGGCGGGAACTGGTAGCTGATGCACAGCACGCGTTTTCTGGTCATGACAACTCCCGAAGAATTCAGTTCACTCACACACCATGGAGCACGCCTTTTCAAAGGCACGCTCAAGGGTGACCATCCGCATCAACTGGGCTGAAGCAAGACAGAATCCCGAAGCACAGGACTGCCGGACTACTTCGGCCATGGCGCCTTTGTCGTAGAGTTCCTCTGTCTTGAGCCCCTGTGATGAAAAAACGTCCGTCAACGGCGCGGCATCATGGATCATTGCCAGAACACGTCCGTGTATATCCATGCCCTGGGCACCCTGTTGAAGCTGGCCTCCGGCGAGCCTGGTCCGGACCTTCCCTGCTGCGCCCCGCAGCCAGCATCCAAGATGGGCCCTGCCATGGGCAAAGGAGACCGGAGTTGCAGGCAGGTTGTCGCCCATGGGCTCCCGGGCCAGGGCCGGGTGGGATGCCTGGAGCAGGTGCCTGTACATGTAATTTTTGTATTTCACGTACCACTGCAGCCGGAACATGAGCTCCAACAACTCGCCGGTCAAAAACAGGGTGCTGCACGGCATGAGCTGAAAGGTCGACGAATAGTACCGGCCATGCCAGCGACCCATGCGGCTGTTTAGGTACAACAGATCGATCTTGGAAGTGTTGGGAAAGGCGGCGTTCTTCTTTGACAGGTCTTGGAATAGACTCATGCGTTCCCGCCTTATAAAACCCCTCTTTCAGGGCAGGATTCAGGATCGACCAGTCGTGGCCGGGGGCCAGGAGCCGTTTCACCAGCCGCTCCTTGTTGACGATCCTTTTCCCGCCTTTCAAAAATAGCTCCCCTTCCCACCAGCGCCCCCTGAACAGCTCTCCTCCGCTGCCGTTAAAAGCCAAATTCGTACTCGTTACACTGTGGTGTTGATGGACGGCCATGGTGATCACGTAATCCGATACGGAAATCTCCCCGTCGGTAACGTAGTAAGCGCCATGTCGATCAGCGATGGCATAATGGTCCACGATATTCCCCAGATCGTTCACCTCATGATGCCAGCCAAGCCTGCGGGCGATGCCATTCGAAACCCTGAGATCGTCGCTCCCCGAAAACCCGTTGCAGACCGTGGCAAAAGGTAGGTCTGCCTTGAGAAGGGTGGAGACAACCCCCCGGGAGTCAAACCCGGCCGTCAGGTCGCACACCGGACGATCGTAAGTGGCGGCCAGCGCCTTTGCGTGTCTGTCCAGGGACATGAGGGCTTTTTCCACGCAGCCCTGGGTCGTGAGGGGGGGCTGGTCCGCCCCATAGCCCGATAACGGTTGCCAGTACCGAAGTTTACGGGGCGCTGCCTGGTTTTTCCCGTCAAACACCCAGGCAGAGGCCGGGGGGAAGACATGGATCCATTTGTAAAAGGTCCTGTCGCCCTGCATGTACCCCATGGAAGAGAACTGGCGCACCCGAAGATCTGGTGAGGGGGGCCCAGCACCGCGGCCAGTGCCAGTGACGAGGTGGAAAAAAGAAAGAGACCGTCCCGGTGAGCATGATAGACCTTCAGAACCCCTGCGTGGTCGGAAAAAAGGGTGACTCTGCAGCGCTCCTCGTCCACCGCCACACCGAAAAACTGCCCCTGGAGGGACCCGACAACTTCTTCAGGACCGCTGTCACCTGGAGAGGGGCTTCCGGAGAACACCCCCGCCACCTGGGTCCACGTCCTCCCGTTACCGGATGGTTCCGAAACAGGGCGACGCATGAAAAAAGGATATTTACAGACCTTCCCTGGGTTTCACCTGAACATTCGGGTTGTCCTCTAAGCTGGCCGTAGGCCGACAGGGGCCTCGGGGGCAAACAGGTGTCGCGCAGCGAAGACGGGCTGCCCACCACCCCCACAAAGCCATTGACCAGGACGGGATCTATGGAATTCACATTTTCCGCCGTCATGGCTGGACTCCTTCCGTGCCCTCAGGGCCTTGGGCTGCGTCCGCAACAGCGGACAACACTGGCACAAGGGCCGCAATCAGGTAGATGCATTCAAAATAGAGGCGATCGATAAAAATCGACGCCGTAAAAAAACCGGCAAGCCCCGTTTCCAAGGCGTAGGTATGGGCCAGCATGTGATTCCGAAGGCCCTTGTCCATGCCCGTGATCCCGTGAAGGCTGCTGCGAGCCCGTCGAGTCCCTTTGAAAAGAAGCAGGATAAACACCAGATAAATGCCCAGCCCCAGTACCCCCTGCTCGGTCACCACAAGGACATAGGTGTTGTGTGAGGCGCGCCTCCCCACCCTTTTTTCAATCAAATGGTCCGGGAGATAAGAGGTGCTCAACAAAGAGAACCCTCCGCCCCCGCACCCCAGGGGGTAGTCCTTGATCATATGCAGCCCGTACTTCCAGATATCGGTACGCCCGGCACTTTGATCCTCGATGTTCTCTTCCCCGCCGAACAGACGGGTCACCCGCGTCACATACCCTTTGTCCATGATCCCCAGCACCACCACTGCGGCCGCCACAAACCCCAGGACCATTTTTTTGATGTCCACGTCCCTGCGAGCGCCCCAGGCAAAGACCCCGGCTGCCACCAGCAGGCCCATGAACCCGCCCCGGCTCCGTGTCATGGCAAACATATTGAGAATGAAGGGGGTAAACAGAAGTGCGGCCACCTTTTCAAACCTGCTGCCGAAAAAAAGAAACACCACGAGAAAAGGCAGCACCAGCACCACAAGGGCCGCCAGCATGTTAGCGTCCGCGGCGTCCGGCAGGCCCACGCCGTCCAAGCGCATTCCGCTGAAGTAGTGCCTTGCCAGAAGGGAGAGAAAAAAACAGTGGAACAAAATGGCCAGGACAAACCAGCGATACTGGGAAAAGGTTTTGATGATCCTGCACACCAGGTAAAAGAAGAGGACATACCGAAAAAAATCGTAGATCCTCACCAGGGATCGATCGGCATTGTAGGCCAGGGGAATGATGCAGATCATGAGGACCAAAAGAAAGATGAGCGCCTTCAAGGGAGCGTTCATGCCATCCTTGAGTTGATCCTTATGGATCACGCAGCTTACCAGGACTATGCCCGCGGAGAGAAAACTCCACCGAAGGCTCGGCACGCTGGCGGCCCACCACTGATGGGAAGGGATATTGAAGTAGACAAAGACATAGGTCAACACCGCCCAAAAAGGCCCACGGCACAAACCGGCCACCCACCCGACGACCACAACAAGAAGATAAAAGATGGGATAGACCATGTGGGTGGTTGATTTCTCTCTTTTTCGGCACATGTGACCTGGCAGAACACCGTGCCTTCTATGGTCAACATGGATGATCACAGGGCCACAGAGCGATGTTACAACATGACAACGGACGAGACCCGTCAACGAATGTGATCGGCCTGAGGAACGAAGGCCGAAAGCATTCGCGAACCTGGGATCAAGGGGCTCAGCCCCTTGCCGCCGGAGGCACGTTTTTTGAACTTATTTTGCCCATAAAGGACGCCATCACCAAAGCCATCGCCGTCCCCAGAGCTCAAAGATGAGAATCGCCCAGATCTCGAAGGCAAAATCCCGTTGCCCTTTCTGGTGCTGGCCCCAAAGCCTTTTAACGGCCTTTTCGTTGAGGTAGTCGCCGCAAAAACTGTTCTTGCTCAGGACGGTATCTTCAAAGACGGACTTCAGATCGTTTTTCACCCAGGAGGACAGGGGAATGGAGAAACCCTTTTTCTCCCGGTACATGCAGTCGTGGGGCAGATGCCCGGCCAGGGATTTCTTAAAGATGTATTTGCCTTCCCGTTTTTTCAGCTTCAGGTTCGAGGGCATGGCGGCCACCAGTTCCATGAACTCATGGTCCAGGACCGGGACCCTCACTTCCAGTGAGTTCGCCATGCTTGCGCGGTCCACCTTGGTGAGGATGTCGTCCACCAGGTAGGTCTTCATGTCCGTGTATTGAATCCGGGACAGGGGGCATGAGGCATCGCTTTTCCTGAAATACCTTTCATAGTGGCATACGGGCGAATACCCGTTGAGTTCGTTTTTCATCTCAGGAGTGAACAGGTCAGGCGCCCCCTGGAACCACGCCATGGAGTTGTAATACCCTTGCACGGGCTCCCTGGACAAATTGGTCAACAGGGTTTTGGCCCGTAAAAACCGGGGCAAGCGATCCGCCTTGGGGTAAACATCCGCCAACCCCGAAATAACGGTTTTCCTGAACCATTCGGGGAACACGCCCCGCAGGCGATTTTCTGCAAAATCAAAGAGGTGTCGCCTGTAGCCTGCAAAGTTTTCATCCCCTCCGTCCCCGGAAAGTGAAACGGTCACTTTTTCCCTGGCGATCCGGGACACATAGTAGGTCGGGATGGCCGATGAGTCGGCAAAGGGCTCGTCAAAGTGCCACACGAGCTTATCCAGGATTGCCAGGGAGTCGGCATTCACGGTCTTTTCATGGTGGTGTGTGTTGTATTGCTCGGCAACCCTTCGGGCATAGGGAAGCTCGTTGAAGGTCTCGTCTGCAAACCCGATGGAGGCTGTTTTGACCGGTGCCTCGCTTAAGCCTGCCATAAGGGCAACAACAGCACCGGAGTCCACCCCGCCACTTAAAAACGCCCCCAGGGGGACGTCGCTGAGCATGCGTAAGTCAATGGCTTCTTCAAGTTTATGAAGAACCCTGCGGCACCACTCATCCTCCGTGAGGTCAAGGGTCCGGGCAAAGGAGATATCCCAATACTCCTCAATGCGCATGGTGCCGTCTTCGATGCTCAGGGTATGCCCGGGTAAGAGCTTGTGTATGCCCTTAAAAATACTCTCCGGACCCGGGACATACATCAGGTGAAAGTAATCGGATACCAGTAGAAACGCACCTTTCTGGGAACATCGGGGTGCTCTAAAATCGCTTTGATCTCTGAGCCAAAGATAAACCGGTTAGCCTCAAAAAAGTAGTATAAGGGCTTGATTCCCACCCTGTCCCGGGCTGCAAAGACCCTGTCCCTCACTCACATACAGGACAAAGGCAAACATCCCCCTGAACTTTTGTACGCACGCATCCCCCCACTCTTCATAGGCATGGACAATCACCTCGGTATCCGAGTCTGTGGCAAAACGATGTCCTTTTCCCGTCAACTCGGCTTTGATGGACGCATAGTTGTATATTTCCCCGTTGTACGTCACCCACACAGACCGGTCTTCATTGGGAATGGGCTGATGCCCGCTGTCCAGGGCAATGATGCTGAGCCGCCTGTGGGCCAGGCCCACATGCCCCTGCCCCGAGACGTGCTTCCACTTTGGGCGAGGTTCAGCCTCGGGGCGGTTCATGAAAAAACCTTCATCATCCGGCCCGCGATGTTTCAGAACATCGGCCATTTTTTTCAGGATATCGGGCGATACCGGCGCACGATCCGTGTTGATGATCCCTGCTATTCCGCACATTGCACTATGTCTCCAAGCCCATAAAAAAGGACACTACCCACCGTGAACCTGGGCGTCATAAATATCGCGATACACAGAGGTGGTTTTCGCCCAGGTGTGGACCCGGGACACCCATGCCTTTCCCTGCTGCTGCAGGGTTGCTGCGAGGTGTTCGTCCGAAAGCACCCTGCCCAGTGCGGCCACCAGGCCGTCCAGGTCTCCTGCGGGAAACATCACCCCTGTTTCCCCATCGCTGATGAGCTCACGGTGTCCCCCGACATTGCTTGCAATGAGGGCCTTTCCCATGGCCATGGCCTCAAGGGGCTTAAGGGGGGTCACCAGCTCCGTCAAGCGCATGGGGTATCGCGGGTAGACAAGAACATCGACCATGGCATAGACCCCCGCGACCCGCTCGTGGGGCACCCGCCCCGGCATAATAACCCGATCCTCAAGCCCCATCTGCCTGGCCAGGGCGCGCAGCTCAGCCTCCATCTCCCCGCCCCCCACGAGGAGGAGCACGCACCCGTCATCGTGCCGGCTCAGTTTGCCGAAGGCCTTCACCAGCAGATCCAGCCCTTCGTATCGATAGAACGAGCCGATAAAGCCGATGACTTTTTTTCCTTCCACGCCCCATTTTTTCCCGTATTCCTCGTCGGATTTGCATGGAGCAAAATCATCGGGGTTCACCCCGTTGAACACCGGCGTGATTTTGTCACCGGCAATGCCCCGTTCCTCAAGGTCCTTTTTCAGCCCATTGCACAATATGGCGACATGGCCTGCTTTTTGGCACACCTTTGTTTCGATATATTTCGTCAGCCTGTATTTGAAGGCGCCCTCTTTGTAAGACCCGTGATCCACAGCCGCGAATTTCATACACAACAGGCGTCTTCGTCTTTTTCCCGGCGATCAATGCGGGAATACCGTTCAAGGACGGGGAGTGAGCGTGAATCAACCCTATCTCCTCACGCTTAAGAATATCCATGATCCTGCGATAGGTTTTCACCATGTGCTTTGCTTCATACAGCACCGGCCACGTCCTGCCTTCCACCTTGCCCGATCTGTAATAGTGAAACCCGTTGATAACGTCCCTGTCCGTGGAATCGCCTTTCCAGTTTTCCTCCTGCTTGGGAGTCGTCAACACCACAGGCTCATAGCCCATGTTTCTCTGGGCTTCAAAAATACTCTGGCTTCGGAAGGTATACCCGCTGTGCAGGGGCAGGCTGTGATCGAGAATATGGAGAATTTTCATGTGATGCCTTTACTCGTTGGCCAGAAAGTTTTTAATGAAGGGCGATATCCATCAGTTTGGACACATTCCGGTTCCACGAATAGTCGCGCTGGACACAGGCCCTTGCGGCCTGTCCTAACGCGACCCTTCGCTCTGGGTCATCCATAAGGGACAAAATGGTCTCTGAAAACCCTTTGGGGCTGTCGGCCACCAGAACGTGCTTCCCGTGTGTCACCTGAATCCCCTGAATCGCCGCAGGTGTCGTCACCACGGTCTTTCCCATGGCCATGGCTTCCAGGACTTTGTTTTGAACCCCCCTTGCGATGCGAAGGGGAATAACGCAGACATCGGCTTCCTGATAGTAGGGGCGAATGTCTTTGACAAAGCCTGTCACATGGACATCGCCCATGGCTGAAAGCTCTGTAACGGTGGGAAGGGGATTGCTGCCGACGATATTGAACACGATGTCCGGGTGCCCCCGTCGAACCTCCGGCAGGATATCGTGGCAAAACCACCGGACCCCGTCGACATTGGCATAGTAATCCATGGCCCCGGCAAACATCAGCGTGGGTTTTCCGCTAGGTTCTGAAACGTCGCGTTCATGCTCAGAAAAATAGTCGCTGTCCACCCCGTTGGGGACGACGAATATCCGCTCCTCATCCTTTGACAAGGCCTTAAACAAAGACGCCTCGTGATCTGAGACAAAAATGGAGCGATCGAACATTCGGTGTACCTTTTGCTCATAACGCAGCAGGCGCAGCCCTTCGTTTTTATACAATGCATTCAATGGGAATTTCGTCTTGCCGGCATACTGAACCCATTTGTCCGAATCCACGTCGCAAAAGTCCATGATCAGGCGCATGGAACCGCCCTTTGTGGCGATAAAATCATCCTCCAGCAGGTACTGGGCCATGGGAGAGGAGAAGCAGATCACCGCATCGTAGGGCGTCTCCCGGGTCCAGGCGTTGAAAATCCGCTGAAACCTGCGGCGATAAAAGTAGCGCTCGGAAATAGTCGCCCCCTTCAAAAAACTGCACACCCCGTTGACCTTGGCTTTGAGAGTGTTCAGGGGCAGCACAGCCACCTTCCGGCACAAAGCGGAAAGTTCTTTCCGGTGCTTGAGGTCCCGCCGGGCGTCGGCAAGGCAGATCAGGTCCACCTCGTGGTTTAAAGCGATACCGATGGTGTTGTAGGACCTTATTTTATCCCCCTTGTTGGGGGGGTAGGGAATTCTGTGGGCAAGGTACAGGACGCGACTCATGGGCTCCACCTGGTCAATAAAGAAAGGGTCATATTGCCTCCGGCGGCCCTGCCGGGGGCCAAACTTTTGCCTGAGTTATTAAAAACGGGTTTGACAAACAGGTCTTGCGTATAACTCCGGCTCATTTGTTAGCTCTTGATAACTCGACAATTCAAAACGCAACGTTTAAGTCTTCCCTTCTGGTGCTCAGCCCCAAAGGCTGAGCACCAGAAGGGAAGACAACCGAAACGTTTTTTGCGGAGCTTTTTTTCAAAAAAGCGACCCGCCGGAGGCAATAGAATCTCAGACAAGATACTTGGACAGCATGGGCCCGGCCACCCGGGTAGCCTGCAGGGGCATGCGCCGCCACATCTCGATGCGCCTCTGGTACTTGGGGTTGGCCGGGCTCAGGTCGGGCATCTCGCCCACGTCCAGGAGGTGATACTGATACGCCAGGGGTTCCGGCTCAAAGCCCCAGTTCTTCTTGAAGTGAAAGGAGCCTGTCCCCTTTTTGCTGCGGCCGAAGTCAAAGCAGTGGCAACCCTTCCAGCTGGCGTCCCGCATGAGCTCCCAGTACATAAAATCGTTGGGGGCCAGGTGCCTGAGCCGGAAATCCGAGCCCGCATAGTAGGGGATCACATTGTTTTTGTAGTAAAAGGTGAGCACTGCAGAGGCCACCCTGCCCTCGGGGGTCCGCACCACCATGATGCGGGCATTGTCCCCGCAGCAGGAGAGAAAATTGGCGAAAAACCGCTTCTGGAATACCGGGGTGCCCAGCCGGTGGTAGTTCTTGGAGAGGATATCGTAAAACTCGTCGAGGAGATGATCCCCGAACTCCGAGGTGAGCCCCATCTTGATGCCCTTGCGCACCATGGCCCGTGATTTTCTGGGGATGGCCTTCAGGTTGTCATCGTCGCTGGAGGAGATCTCTTTTTTAAAATTGTAATAGAGATCCTTGGTGGGCAGATCCGGCATGCCGTGGCGGTTTCGAAACTCCACGTAGTGACACCTTGTCTTTTTGGCAATCCTGGCCGATTCATCCAGGAGTTTTGCCGTCACCTCCTCCGAGTCGGCAATGGGCCCCCCGGTCTCGGCAAAGGGTGTGGAAACCACAAAGTGCCCGAACAAAAGGCTCTTGATCTCAAACAGGGGCAAAACGCCCACGATCCTGGCCTCTTCGTCTTCGGCTATCAGATACCAGGACCGATGCCCGAAGGTGGTCTCCACCACGCGTTTCCACGACACCAGGTGAAAAAAGGTGCCATCGGCATGACCGTTGACATACCGATCCCACCGCTCTTCATCCCCGGGTTGAAAAACCCTCACCGTTACCATGCGTGTTCTCCCCTTTCCCGTCTGCAAACATCACCCTCTGCCATCACGCGCACCGTTGCGCATCAGCGCGTCCTTCGCCGGTCACCTTGTTCAGATAGCTCCGGCATCCTGTGAACCGGCTCCCTTTCAGCCCGCGAAAACAGTGATTCAGCTTTCGGGCCGTTGCCCCAAGATTGACGTAGTGCCTGAAGGCGTACTGTGCCGATGCCCCCTTCACCCTGGGCTGACCGGGATCCAGCTCCCAGGGGTGGGTGTAAAAGACAAAGGCCCCGTCCCGGTCCATCTGGCGGCGCAACCCCGCCATATAAACCGGCGCCGGGATCATCCTGAAGTACCCCCCGCCTCCCCAGGGGATAACCTGGCCCCCTGCCGTCAGGTTGCTGACAGGCATCTCATAAAACGAGTCGTCAAGTTCAATGGCAATGCCCTTTCGGGGATAACCCGAGACATCCAGCCTGCCGTACCGACCGTGCCGGTCAAAGGAGTTGTAACTGGAGTCGTAGCGGTACCCGCACTCCTGAATAAGGGCCAGCACCTCTTTGTTCACGGCAAAACTCGGGGCCCGGTACCCCTGCACCGTCTCGCCGATGGTGTCCTCCAGAAGCTTTCGGCTCCGCACCAGGTCTTCCCGCAAGGCCTTTTGGGTCTGCATGGCGGGCAGGTGATGATTGAACCCGTGGGAGGCGATCTCATGGCCGCGGGCGTGAATCTCCCGGACCAGGTGGGGATACCGCTCGGCAAGCCAGCCCAGCACAAAAAAAGTGGCCTCCCGCCTTTCTTCTCCCCCGTCCAGAAGATCGAGGAGCCGGTGGATGTTTTTCTCCACGCGCAGTTCCCGGTGCGGCCACGATTCAAAGGGAATCCACGGCTTGAAGTTCTCCACCTGAAACCAGTCTTCAACATCCACGGTGAAGAGGAACGCCCGAGGCCGTGAGGGCCTCCGACCGGAGGTAAAATGGGTTACAGCAACCGGACAGTCCATGATACGAACATTCACCTGTCTAAACATTGATTTACAAAATAGAGAAAAAAAAGTGCCCCCCCAAAGGCCACCATGCCGGAAAGATCATGCATGGTCCCTTTGGCCGTCTCAGGGCTGACGTACACGGCCAGCAGCCCGGTTGTCGTCAGCCGGACCACATTCACCAGAACGGCAATGGGAACCGAACACCCATTTTTTCCAGGGAGACAGGCAGGAAAGAAAGGCAAAAGCAGCGCCCAGGGCCAAAAGGCTCATGAGGGACCGGAGCCCGGAGCAGGCGTCCACAACCTCCAGGGTGGTGGTGGCCAGCTGGAGGACGTTGCCTTCCCGAAACACGGGCACACCCAGCAGGGACAGAGCCTGAGCCGCTCCGGAAGCGGCCATGAGCTGAAGGGGAAAGGCGATCTTGTTCCAGATGATGGTCGGCAGGGGAATCATGAACACCAGGTAGCACAGGGGCACGGCCAGGGCCCTGGCCCACTGCCTGCCCAGGCAAAAGAGGATCACGCCGGCCAGGGTAATGAGCATGGAGCATCGCATCACAAAGAGCTCGGCACCTATGGTCCCCACCCAGAAGAGCAGCAACCCGCCCCCCAACACGGCCAACCCCAGGTTCCATGGGGTGACGGGAAGGGCCCTGAGCCGCTCTTTGTCCCGCCAGACCAGAAACCCGGAGATCAAGGGTACGAGGTACCCGTGGGAAAAGTTGGGGTTGGTGCTCCAGTCCATGGTGAGTTCGGTGAGGGTCCCTAAGTACAAGAAACCGAAGGAGGCCACAAAAAGCGCCCCGTAAGCGAAGCCCACCGCCTTGGAATTGGTTTGTGTCAGCCTATGAAGGAAGGTATGCATGAAGAAGTGGCGCCAGTTCATGGGCAAAGGATTTCAGTGTTTGGGTGCTGGCCTCGACATCCCCGTCCCGCACCGGGGAAATGAGCCGGACAAAGGAGCCGTCGGTGCGCCGTTTCAAAATGGAGTCCACCACAAGATAGACTTTCTGCATGTACTCCGAGGAGATGATCCGCCCCCGAGACTGGAACCAGTAAAGCACCACGTTGCGCTTCCCGCTGTTTTCCACCACCAGGCGGATCACCTGAAAAGGGTCGGCCTCATCAGGGCCGGGAACCTCTTCCAGGGACGACTCGATGATGGCCCCGATCCGGGCATGCAGTTCTTGGGAGAATGGATGAGATCCCCCTTTTTCTGGCTGTGGTAATACCCGATGTAGAGCTGGACCAGATCGCCCCGGGGGGTCCTGTAGTTGCTCAGGATGGAGTCGTCCACGCCCAGGGTCCTGTAAACGGCCTCGTCAAAACGCCCCTTCTCACCGGACCACGTCCCGATCTCCATGGGAAAGGACTCAAAGGACTGTTTTAAGGGCACGGCCTCGGTGACATCCAAGGCCCTTATAAAAAGGGCTGAGCCAAGCATGAGCAGGGCAGCCAGACACAGGCGCCCGTGGGGAATTTTTCTTCGGGCAGGCTGTGTCATAGAGCCTTCCCGGGCCTTAAGGCAGCCACATACCAGTCCATGGCCTCTTCAAGGCCTTGCCCGATGCGATGGGTGGGCAGGTATCCCAGAAGGCGCTCTGCCTTGGAGATATCGGCCTGGGAGTGCCGCACATCCCCTGCACGAAAATCCCGATACACAGGCTCGGGCAACACCAGACCCTTTACCCGGACAGACAGGCTCTCCCGGATGGATCCGAAAAGGCTGTTCAAAGAGGTGCGATCCCCCACGGCCACGTTCACCACCTGGCTGAGGTCCCCTTCCAACTTCGCCGTGGCGGCCAGAAGGTTTGCCTGCACCGCGTTTTTCACGTAGCAGAAATCCCGGCTGGTCTCGCCGTCCCCGTTGATGTAGACGGGCTCCCGGTTGAGGCACGCGGCAATCCATTTGGGAATCACCGCCGCATAGGCACCCTCGGGGTCCTGGCGGGGGCCGAAGATGTTGAAGTAACGAAGCCCCACCGAAGCCGTGCCGTAGGTTCGGGCAAAGACATCGGCGTAAAGCTCGTTGACATACTTGGTGACCGCGTAGGGCGACAGGGGTCTGCCGATGGTCTCCTCCACCTTGGGCAGACCCGGATGGTCCCCGTACGTGGAGCTGGAGGCGGCGTAGACAAACCGTTTCACCCGGCTGTCCCGGGCCGCCACCAGCATGTTCAGAAACCCGGTGTTGTTGCTGGCATGGGTGGCCAGGGGGTCTTCGATGGAGCGGGGCACCGATCCCAGGGCAGCCTCGTGCAGGACGTAATCTACGCCCCGACAGGCGGCAAGGCAGGTCTTCGGGTCAATGATGTCTCCCCGGATCAGGTCGAAGCGGGCCCACTGGGCCTTTGTTACCAGGGACTGCACCTCCCGGAGGTTTGCTTCATGGCCCGTGGAAAAGTTGTCCAGCCCCACCACGTGCTGGTCCAGCTTCAACAGGGCCTCCAGGAGGTTGGATCCGATGAAACCGGGCGAAAGTACGGCCAGGCCCGCGGTGTCCCTGCAAGCTCCTGTTCAAGGCGTTCAAAGGGCGTCATGATCACAGCCTCGCGTCCACCTGGTCTGTGGGGAACAGGTACTTGATGTCAAAGAGAAGGTGCTGCTCTTTGCCCAGGGCCCGGATGGCGTCGATGCCCATATCCCGGAAGGCGTCGTGGGCAACGGCCAAAATCACCGCGTCGTAGCCGCCTTTCACCGGCTCCTTCACCGGAGTGATCCCGTACTCCCCTTCGGCCTCGTTTGCGTCAATCCACGGATCGTACACCGACACCTCGGCATGGTACTCGGAAAGCTCCTGGACCATGTCCACCACCCGGGTGTTGCGAAGGTCCGGGCAGTTTTCCTTGAAGGTGAGGCCCATGATAAGCACCGAGGCGCCCTCGACCTGGATCCGCCGCTTGATCATCTGCTTGACCACCTCGGAGACCACGTAGGCGCCCATGCCGTCGTTGATCCGCCTGCCCGCCAGGATAATCTCCGGGTGGTAGCCGATCTCCTGGGCCTTGTGGGTCAAATGGTCAGATCCCCGATGCAGTGCCCCCCCACCAGGCCGGGGCGGAAAGAGGAAATTCCACTTGGTGCCTGCAGCCTTGAGCACCTCCTCGGTGTAGATGTCCAGACGTTGATGGCAAGCTCGTTGATGAGGGCGATGTTGAGGTCCCGCTGGGTGTTCTCGATAACCTTGGCCGCTTCGGCCACGCGGATGGAGCCCGCCTTGTGGGTCCCTGCGGTGATCACCCTGGCGTAGAGGCCGTCCACGAACTCGGCGGCCTCGGGGGTGGAGCCGGAGGTGACCTTGAGGATGGAGGTCACCCGGTGCTCCTTGTCCCCGGGGTTGATGCGCTCCGGGCTGTACCCTGCATAAAAATCGGTATTCAGGCGCAGGCCCGAGACCTTTTCGATGATGGGCACGCACACCTCTTCCGTGGCCCCGGGATACACCGTGGACTCATAGACCACCACGTCCCCTTTGCCGATCACGCGGCCCGCAAGCTCACTGGCCGCCTCAAGGGGGGTCAGGTCCGGGCGCTTGTTCCCGTCGATGGGGGTGGGCACGGTGACGATATACACGTTGCAGGACTTCAGGGCCTCCGGGTCCGACGCATAGGAGAGGCATGTGGCACCGGCCAGCTCCTCCGGGGAAACCTCCAGGGTGGAGTCCTCTCCCCCTTGCAGCTCTCGGACACGCGCGTCGTTGATGTCGTAGCCCACCGTCTCAAACAGGCTGCCAAAGGCCACGGCCAGGGGAAGGCCCACATACCCCAGGCCAATCACGGCAATCTTCATCTCTTGTTCAGGAATCACGGTTCACCCAGTTCGGTTATGTTGTTGGCATTGTGAAAGGCAAGAAAAGGTCCCTTGCCCTCAGCGTGTATAGACATTAAAGGTCAGGGTAATGCTGTTTTCGTCGTACTCCTGGTCATTCAGGGTCGATCGCCTGAAGCGGTGGCTGCCATCAAGCCGGGCCACGCCCCACTTCCAGATCTGACGCTGGATCCCTCCCGTCAGGGTGACGGTCACGTCGCGTCGGTCCTCTTTTGCCGGGCGATTCTCCTGGTAATCATCCCCCCGCACCTCGCACTGCCCGTCCAGGCTCCATCCCCTGACCGGGAGGTAGCTCCCGGTAACAAGGCCGGTGGCATAGGTGGTAAACCCCGGTGTATCAAAGTCTATATAATCCTCATCGTGGCCGGTTTCAAGGGAGGCCGTCAGGCTCCCCCGCGGCCAGGTTTTCTCTATCTCGGCGGTGCCCACCAATGAGAACTCGCAGGTGGTGTCCCCGCCTTCTTCATCCCGGATCAGGACCCCTGCACCCAGGTCGTAGCGCCCATGGGGCCACTCCCCGGCCAGCCCGGCATAGGGGTTGACGGTCAGGTAATCCGTTCGCCCGTCGCTGGTGTACGTGGAGACGTCCACCTTGCCGAAGAGGCGCTTGGTGGCGCTCACCGTCTGCTCTACCTCCAGGCTGCCCCATCCCTGCCTGTACGATGCGCTCGTATCGTACCACCCTTTGGCATAGCGCCCCTCAAAGATGGCTGCCCGATGGTCCCCCGCCATTGTCCGAAGGGCGACCTCTCCTTCGACCTCACGGCTGTCCTCGGAAACGCTCCTGCTGTCGTAGTCCAGGGAGCGACCGGTACACGTCACATCAAAAAATTCATCCCGCCCTGTTTTCCGGTGCACCGAAAGACTTGACGAGAGGTTTGTTACGGGAAGGCGCGAGGTCCCCTCCACGGGCTGCTGGTCCGAGGTCCCCTCTTCGCTGCGCTCCAGACGGGTGTTAAACAAAAGGTCCACACGCCGGGAGAGGTCCGCAGCCACCTCCAGGTCCGCTTCATGGCCCGCCTGGTCGAGTTCCGGGTTTTTCCGGTACCAGGTATAACTCGGCCGGTAGGACAGGGTGGCGGAGTGCCGGTGTCCGCCATGGGCTACATCCATCCAGGGCAGCAGCCTGAACAACACATCAGAGCTCCCGCCGGAGGGTTCAAGAAAGAGGTTGTCGTTGTACTCCACCTGGGAGGTGACCCCCACCTGAATCTCGGCCCAAGCCACTGGACCAATCCACGCCCCGGCCGTCCAGAGCACGGCAGCCAGGAGAGCACGGGTAAGTACCGGCCATCTCACGGGACCACAATGGTGTCGTCCGCCTGGATGACGAGGTTGCCCTTGAGGTCTTTTCCCGAGATGATGTCGAGATAATTAACGGGAATCACCGTATCCTTTCCCTCCCCCCGCCTGAGCACGAAGATCTCCTTTTTCCTGGCCCACTCGGTGAAGCCTCCGGCCAGGGCAAAGGCCTGGAGCACGGTGAGTTCCTTGGTCAGGGCGTATTCCCCGGTCTGGGCGATCTCTCCCAGGATATAGAACCGACGGCTCCGCGCCTCCTTGAGAAGCACCGTCACCACAGGAGACTCAATGTACTTGCGCAGGACAATCTCCAGGTGGGCCTTGAGCTGGCGAGGGGTCTGGCCCTGGGCCCGGATGTCGTTGACCAGGGGCAGGGTGATCTTCCCGTCCAGGCGCACCACGATGTTTTCCACCGTAAAATCCGGTTCCTTCCAGACCAGGACATCAATAACATCCCCATAGCCCAGGGTATAGTTTTTCTCCTCGCCCTTGCCTTTCGGGGCCGCAAAAACCGTTTTTCCGGCCGATGACGCCAGCATCAGCACCATCATCATCACCGCCACAAGCCGACCACAAGACATAGCTTCGCCCCTCGGGTTACATGCCCCGCTTTTTTTCCCCGTTTTGTCGCGTCACCATCATCTTCAAACCAACCGCCTGACAACACCTCTTCCGATACGGCCCCGTGGCTGCCCGCTATCGGGCGCCCACCCCAAAAAGGACCGTTCGGATGGTGCGGAACACAATGACCACGTCCATGAAAATGCTCATGTTCTTGATGTAAAAGAGATCGTAGTTGAGTTTTTCCATGGCATCTTCCACGGAATCCCCGTACTCGTAGCGCACCTGGGCCCACCCGGTGACCCCGGGCCGGACGATGAACCGCTCCGCGTAATAAGGCACCTGGGCCTCCAGCTGCTCCACGAAGTGCGCCCTCTCGGGACGGGGGCCCACAAGGCTCATGTCGCCTTTCAGCACATTGAAGAGTTGGGGAAGCTCATCGATCCGCCATTTTCGGATAAATCTGCCCACCCGGGTCACCCGGGGGTCTTCCCGGCTGGCCCATACCGGTCCGCTCAGGGCCTCGGCGTTCTCCACCATGGACCTGAACTTGTAGAGTCTGTAGGGTTTGTGCCGAATCCCCAGGCGATCCTGGGAAAAAAAGATCGGGCCAGGGGAATCCCATTTGATAAAAAGGGCAGTCACCAGAATCAGGGGAGAAAAAAAGAGCAGGAGCGCAACAGAGGCCACCAGGTCTTCCAGGCGCTTGACCATGTTCCGGACCCTGCTTTTTCTGAAGCCGTTGGAAAAAATCAGCCAGGTGGGATTGATGGAGGAGACGAGGAATTTTCCCGTGAGCATCTCATAAAAGGTGTTTCCCTCCACCACGTCGATGCCGCTGACCCGGCACAACAGGAGCTCGTCGATGGGAAAATTGCCACGTTTCTCTTTCAGGGCCACCACGATGCGCTTAACACCGTTCTCCCTGGCACGGACCGCCAGGCCCTGACAGGTATCGATCTGGGGGGCCTTCACCGACGAAATCCCATCCAAAGGACGCGGCGAAATGATTCCCTTCACACAATACCCACAGTCGATCTCGGTCTCGGTCTCCCGGCAGATATCGATGGCCAGGTCGCCGTCCCCGATGATGTAGATACTCTGGCTCAGCACACCGGACTTGAGCAGGTAAACATAGAAAAACCGCCAGATGGACAGGATGGTCACCACCACCGGAATGTAGATAAAAAAGAAACGCGTGCCGATGATGGCCTGGCTGAATGCCGCGTAGAACAGCGCCAGAAGGATCATGGCCGCGCCAAAGGATTGAAACAGCTTAAAGGCAAGGTCCGTGTACCCTTTTGTGTCTTTCAGGCTGTAAATATTGTTGCAGTAAAGACAAAAAATACAGGTGGAGACCACAAGGCCCGCCTTGAGGGAGAGACCCGAAAGGTCCCCTGCCCCCTGCCCCTCCACAAACAGGGCCGAGGCCAGCAGGATACACAGGTAAAGGAGCACGCTTTCAAGGGCAATCAAAAACAGGTTGCGAATGGTATAATACCTTCTGAACACTTCAATCATGTCAATCCACATCCACCATCTATGATCCGTTGATTCGTAAGACAGCCCCGATGGTATTAAGGATGGGGATTGTCACTTGGGAACCCGCAGGCCCCTTGCCGGGAGAGTTCATGGGAACACGGCCCGGCCAAAACCATAAGGAGAGAATTTGTACTTCTCGGTGCAAAGGGCTTACCCTTCTCCGCTGCCGCTTTTTCCATAAGGGTAATGGGTCCTGTAGCCGTACCCCACGCCAAAGGGGATCCTCAGTTGGGCAGGACAATGCCCACCACCCGGGAGCGGTCCAACCGCTCCAACAAATCCGCCACGGACTTTTTGAGCGTCTTGTCGTTTCGCACCACCACGATGATTCCATCCACATGCTTGGCCAGGGCAATGGTTTCCGGCGCAAACAAGGGCGGCGGAGAATCGATGATCACGTAACGGTCCTCATAACGTCCCCGGACCTCACCAATCATGCGGGTCATGGTGGAGGAGGTAATCAGCTCCGACGGGTTGGGCACACCTCCCCCCGCAGGAAGGACGGACAGTTTTTCAATGTCGGTATGATAGATCACCTCTTCCAGGGTGCATCGGTGATTCAGGTAGTAATCCAGCCCCGGAGCCTGGGGGGACAGGGAAAAATAGGCGGCCATGGAGGGGTGCCTCATGTCGCTGTCCACCACGAGCACATGGTTGTCCATGCTGCCGGCAATGGAGGCCGCGATGTTGGCTGCCACAAAGGTCTTGCCCTCCCCCGGCACTGCGCTTGTCACAAGGAGCGTCCGTATCTCGCGGCCGTCGGCCGGGAACATGATGGAGGTCTTGACTGCGCGAAACTGCTCCGCCCCGAACCCCCAGGGGTCGAACCGGGCCACCAGCGTTCCGGGCCCCCCGCCGCCGCCGTTCCCCGCCCCCTTGCGGGGAACGGCTTTCCGAAATATGCCCATGGGCTCACCCCTTGATGTATGCCAGACAGAGAAACACCCCCAGAAGAGAAACCGCCATGGCACCTCCGGACAGGGGAACGATGCGCTTCCAGAAGAGGGTTCGACCCCGCACCGGGCCGGCTACTTCCGGGATGGTGGCAATCACCGGCACCGACGTCGCAGACTCCACGGCACGGACCCCTCGAAAGGTCTGGAAGAGAAACTCCAGAAGCCCCACCACCCCGCAGCCGAGCCCCAAGCCTGCCGCCAGGACAAAGAGCACGATTTTCTTCATGTCGGGCTCCACGGGTTTTTGCGGCACCCGCGCCGGATCGATGATGCGAAACTGCTCGCCCTTCTGCTTCTTCTCCATGTTGACGGCAATCTGGGCCTCCAGCTGACGCCCCAGAAGGGAGTGGTAGGCGCTGCGGATGTTCTCGTAATCCCGCTGAAGGGAGAGGAGCTCCTGCTCCCGTCGAGGGGTGTCCTCCACCCTCTTTTTGTACACCCCGATCTGGGCCTTTAGCTGTTTGACCTCTTTTTCCTCGGCGGCCAGCTCGGCCAGGATCTCCTGCTTCTGGCGCTCAATCATGGAGAGGCCCCGGGGCCTTGCCGCCGCCTCCGGTGGGGTGTCCCCTTCCGGGGCTTCCTCGGGCTCTGTGGGCTGCTGCTCCAAGGCGGCAATGGCCGCTTTGAGCCGACGGACATCCGGATGCCGCGCCGTGTAGCGTTCCAGCCCCACACGCAATTCCTCTTTGAGTCGATCCAGCTCACTGGTCGGAGGGCCTGCGCCGGGGTCCCCGGCCGGCACGGGGCCATTGCTGATCTTCTGGCGCACGGCATCCAGCCGGAGTTTCGTTGCCCTGACCTCATCACGTGCATGGGGAAGGCGCTCACTCAACGAGGCCAGGATGCGCAGGTTGCTGTTGAGCTGCTCCGGCAATCCCCCCATGTACCGTTCACGGTACTCCTTGAGTTCCGTCTCGGTCTTGACAAGCTTCTTGCGCATGGCCTCCAGCTCATCCTCCAGAAAGGAGTTGGTTCCCAGCACCTGGGTTTCCCTGAGCTTCAGGTTCTCATCGATGATGTAGGACGCAAGGGACTGGGTAATCTTGGTCACACGAACGGGATCGGTGCCCTTGTAAGTAACGGCAAAAGAATCCGCATTGCGATTTCGCCCGTTGGTTACCTTAAATGAGATGCGACGACGAAGGGTATCGATCTTGTCTTCCATATACATGTCTTTTGACTCATCACTGGAAAACAGATTGAATTCGTCGATAACTTTTTCAAGATTTGTTCGGCTTTTAATGCGTTGAGACAGTGTACTGACACGTGTATTGATGTCTTCAGCGATGATATTTCGCACGACATCCGATGGTAATCTCTGCGGCTGAACCAGAATCACCGTACTGGCCACATAATACCTCTGGGAGCTGTAAATAAGATAAATCCCCGCCAGGGCGGCCATCGTAAGAGGGATCAGCAGGATCCAGTACCACTTGACTACCATTCCTGCGATAAACTCAAAATCAATATTGATATTACTACTCGATTCCCCCATCAAACCCCACACATAGTCATAGTAGAAGACAATATCGAGTACATGAAGATTAACTTATATACCCATGCGAACAGCATGCGTCAACAGATTTAAAAAATACAATACGTTATTACCTGTCAAGGATCACGGCAACACGATCTTGGCGAAAAGTCTTTTTTACTCTTGCCACAAAGTGTTTTTTCATCTATTAATAACTCCTTAATTTTACATTTCTGGTTCTATTACGACACAGCACAAACGTGGGAATAACGTCTTTAGACAGACCAGAGACACCGATTCGTATCGCCCCCCCATCGGTGCCTTGAGTCTCAGGGCTCGAGCCGGGTGCGGAGCGGTCACAAAACGACCGCACAGACGAAGAGACATGTCGGTAATCACGTCACGCCCCCAACGCACCTAATCTTTTCAAAGCAAGCAGTTACAATCTGGCATATCACAAAACGTGATGCCGAACCTTTACATTCCCCGGGGTAACACCATGAGCACCATCCTCGTCGGGGTTAGCCCCGCCATCAGGAAAATTCGTGATACATTGAACCGCATCGCGTCCAACGCCGACCTCAACGTCGTCATCACAGGCGAAACCGGCGTAGGCAAAGAGGTCGTCGCACGATGCCTCCACGAAGCGTCTCCGCGAAATAAAAACGAGTTCGTCAAGGTCAACTGTGCCGCCATTCCGGACACACTCCTTGAAAGCGAACTCTTCGGTACCGAGCAGGGCGCCTACACCGGCGCCCTCAAAACACGGAAAGGCAAGTTTGAACTGGCCGACGACGGGGTCCTCTTCCTGGACGAGATCGGAGACATGACCTTCCACCTCCAGGCAAAGCTCCTCCATGTCCTCCAGAGCGGGGAGTACAGCCGCCTTGGCTCGGAAAGCAGTATGAAATCCGACACCTGGGTTATTTCCGCCACCAACCATGACCTTCGACAGAAAATCAAGACCAAAGAATTCAGAGACGACCTCTACTACCGCCTGAACATGGTCCGTATCCACATCCCCCCTTTGCGTGAACGCCCCGAGGATATTCCGGAACTGATCCGCCACTACACCAGGGTCTACGATGAAGCATACGCGGATCGGCACATCCCTCCCCTCAGCGGAGACATCTTCGACCGATTCTGCCGGTTTTCCTGGCCCGGCAATGTCAGGCAGCTCTTGAGCGCCCTGAAGCGGGTCCTGCTCATCGGTTGTGACGAAGAGACCTTACGTGAAATTCTGGACGAGGAGTCTCCCCGCATCAACGGGTCCTCGCCGCCGCCCATGGTGGGCAACCTTCTGGGCCAGATCAGTGACCTCACGGAGAAATCGCCTGATGATTTGGCTGATTTCTCACTCAAAGTAGTAAAGCAAAGCGCTGTTGATATCGTTGAAAGAGAGGCCATTTCTCAGATTTTAAACATGACGAACTGGAACAGGACCCGCGCATCAAAAATCCTTAAAATCAGCTACAAAACCCTGCTGACAAAAATCGGGCAGCTCAACATCACCAGACAGCAGGATGCGCAAGGGTAAGAAAAATCAAAGGGGGATCAAAAAGGCGGGAAAGGGTGTGCACAAAAAAACGCAATGGTAGTTGCCTGGACACCAAAGGGTAACCGGTACACACCATCAAATGGCAGGAAGCCAGCCACCCGTGCGGGCAGCATGACTCGGCTCAGGGAATCGAGGGGCGGGGGACCGCCCCTGCCGAAGAACAGTTCGCCTCTTCGGGCAGGGACTCGCTTTCAGCCCTCCGGTCGCCTCCTTTTCGACGCTCCGGGTAGTACCTGTCGTAGGAATACACTCGTCTGTCCACTGTCATCCGTCGTTCGACGGGAACCTCAGGGCCTGAATCAACCACCGTCACCTCCTGTAAAGGGATCGGTTTGTCGGGCATCCGGGCCATGGATCTGGCGTTCCGTCCTGCTTCTGTATACGGCACGCCACCCACATCTTAAGCCCGGGCACGGATCTCTGCGATCACCGTGCGCATGGAGTCGGCGCAGACATCCAGCTGGGCACGCTCCTCATCGTTCAGGTCAAACTCAAACACCTTGTGGGCCCCCCGCTCCCCGATGGAGACAGGAAGGGAGAGGGCCATGTCCGAATAGCCGTACTCTCCGTCGATAATCACGCTCAAGGGAAAGATGTGCTGCTTGTTGTGAAGGTGGGACTCCACGATCTGGGTCACCTTGGTGGCTGCGGCAAAAAACCCGCTGCGGGTCTTCAGGCGCTTGACGATGTCCCCGCCCCCATGTTTCACCAGGGTGATGAGACGCGCCTCATCGTCGGCGGAGAGATGCTCCCTCACCGGGGTGCCTCCCACATCGGCCCGGTTTACAAGGGGGATCATGTTGTCGTCATGGGTCCCGATAACCGTGCAGTTCACGGCCTCACGGGAGACGTTGAGGTGCTCGGCAAGGAAAAACCGAAACCGCATGGCATCCAGGGCACACCCGAGGCCCGTCACCTTCATCTTGGGCCACCGCTCTTTCAGGGCCCAGGTCAGCACATCCACGGGGTTGCTGGTGACGTGGACAAAGGCATCCGGAGCCAGGGTCATCACCACCTCCCCGATCTCGTACATGATATCAAGGTTCTGGTAGAGAAGGTCCAGGCGCGTCATGCCTTCGGCCCGCTTGCCACCGGCGGTGATCACCACCACGTCCGCCCCTTCCATCTCTCCTAAGGATCGGCACCCCGTCACCTTGGAGTCAGATCTCCAATAGGGAAGGGACTGGTTGATATCCATGGCCTGCCCCACGGCAAAATCTTCCAAAATATCGTACAGGTAGATATTCCCCAGTTGTTTTGTGGCCATAAAAGCTGCGGCGGCGGAGCCGACATTGCCTGCCCCGGCGATAAAAATCTTGCGTACGGTCATGGAGTCCTCCTCACACGGTATTGCGGGTGGGAAATGCATGATGCACTGGCGTGGATGTCACGGAAGAAGAAAGGGCAACACATCCGGCATGGGGACAGGCGCGGCGGGGAAAAAAGCGTACGGGAAAAGAGGCGAATCAGCCGGACAAGGGCTCGGGCGGCTTAAGGGGGCATGCCCCAACGTCAACGGCCCGGACAAAGACGGCGCCCGAAGAAGACGCCGTATTTATTTATAATATCAATCGGATTTTTGATCAATCTTTAATCGGAACCGGGAAGGGAGGTTACTGCTGCACCAGCTGGAGCTCCACCTTCTGGTTGAGGATGGATTCGGCGATGGAGCGGAACTGGGGGGTATAATCGGAGACATAAAACCGATCACACCCGCGACGACTGCCACCCTTGTCCCGCCACTCCGGGTGAGCATCCACAAAGGCCTTCACCTGGCGGGCCACGGCCGCGCCGGAGTTGATGATGGTCACCCGTTTCCCCGCCTTCTGCTTGATGATGGGCTCCAGCATGGGGTAGTGGGTGCACCCCAGGATCAGGGTGTCGATCTGACGGACCCGTAAGGGGTGGATGTAGCTCTTGACGATCCTTCGGGTTTCGGGGCGGTCGAACCACCCCTCCTCCACGAGAGGAACAAGCAGGGGACAGGGATTGGAGTGCACCGACGCGTCGGGCCGCATCTCCTTGATACGGGTCTCATACACCTTGCTGGTGATGGTTCCGCGGGTCCCGATGACCCCGATCTGCCCCTTTTTCGAGGCGGCAAGGGCCTGCTCCACAGCCGGAGTTACCACTTCAAACACAGGCACGTCATAGGCTTCCCGGATGGCCGCAGGGGCCACGCTGGAGGCGGTGTTGCACCCCACCACGATCATCTCCGCACCCATCTCCATGAGAAAGCGGGTGTTTTCAAGGCTGTACCGCACAACGGTCTCCCGGCTCTTGCTGCCGTAAGGGGTGCGGGCGGTATCGCCAAAGTAGATCATCTCGTGACCGGGCAGAAGTTCTTTCAGGGCACGACAGGTGGTTAGCCCACCGATGCCCGAATCAAAAATACCAATCATAATAGTTAAAACGCCTGTGTTTCATGCTGAAGGGTCCACCGGTGTCGGCCATGGCCCTGCAAAGGTTGTGAATTGGACACCGTTTGGTATACTCCGCAGTGTCAGCGAAGTGAGGCTCCCAGAAGGAGTCCCCGCTTCCGGTCATGCACACATTTTTCCACAAGGAGGTCCCATGCACATGGACCAGAAAATATTTACCCTCGGCCTCCCCACGGAGACCGTCTCGTGCTACCTGCTCCTCACCGGCCTGGCCGATCAGGAGCTTCCCCTGACCCGCCCTGAGGTGACGCGTCTCTGGGCCGGGGATGGCCCGGGGCTTGATGCGGCCCTTGAAGAGCTTGAACGCCGCGGCATCATAGCCGTTTCCAAAACGACCGAAGACCCTTTACGCCTTCTGCCCCCTGAGATGTGGCGAGATTGATCCCACCTCGTGCCTGGCCTCGTTGAGCTTTTCCTGCTCCCCGCAGACAATGCGGCGAATCACCTCGTGGGGAAACCCTTTGCGGATCCCCGGACAGGCATCGGCCATGAGGTCCCAGTTGGAGGGAACCCGGGCCACGGCGTCGATAAAGGGCCAGGCCCTGCACATGCGGGGCTTGACTGAATGAATCGTGCAGTTGTCTTTAAAAAAAACACACTTGCCGTCTTTGCCTGAGGCGATAACCGGCATGCCGTCCACGATCTGGCAGCGGGTGGCCACGAACTCCTCGGGGGACACGCCGATGAAGGCGGCGATGCGCTGCACGTCCTCCTCCGTCATGTAGGTGCCCCCAAACCCCGTGCAGCATTCGCCGCACTGGGTGCACTCGAAAATATCTTCGCTTGTGGTGCTACTATGTGTCATGTCGCGTCTCCATGGCCCGTTTCAGGGTCACCTGATCCACATATTTCAAATCCCCGCCCATGGGCACCCCGGAGGCAATGCGCGTCACCCGCACCGACAGGTGATGCAGCTGCTCCGCAATGTAGGCGGCGGTGGCCTCCCCTTCCACATTGGTCCCCGTGGCCAGGATCACCTCCACGGTGCCCTCGGCCTTGACCCGGTTGAGGAGCTCTGCGATACGCAGATCGTCCGGACCGATATCATCCATGGGAGACAAAGCCCCCTGGAGGATGTGATAGGTCCCCGCGTACCCGCCGGAGGTCTCGATGGCCGCCATGTCGGCCGGCTTCTCCACCACACAGATACGGGACTGGTCGCGCCCCGTGTTGGCGCAGACAGGACAGTGATCGGACTCTGCAAGGGCAAAACAGCGGCGGCAGAGCCTCACCCGGCGCTTGACCTCGGCGATGCTGCCTGCCAGGAGGTCTGCTTCGCGGTGCGGTGCCTTCAGGATGTGAAGGGCCAGTCGTTCGGCACTTTTACGGCCGATCCCCGGCAAACGGGCGAGATTGTCGATAAGCTGCTTCAACGAGGCTGGATAATGATTCATGCTGGACCTGGGAATGGGTGCAAAGCAAAACGCACGGCCCGAAATCAGCGTGCCGGAGGAATCCCTCCGGCAGCCCGGGACAACAAAGCAGGGTAAATAACTACATCAGGCCGGGGATATTCATCCCGCCGGTTACCTTGCTCATCTTTTCGTTGACGATGGCCCCCACCTTGGTCAGGGCATCGTTGACGGCTGCGGCCACCATGTCCTGGAGGATCTCCACATCTTCGGGATCCACCACTTCCGGGTCGATGGTGACGGAGAGCACTTTCTGTTTGCCGTTGGCAACGGCCTTGACCACGCCGCCCCCGGCGGTGCCTTCTGCGGTGAACTGGTCCATCTCGTTTTGAAGCTTCATCATCTTGGCCTGCATCTTCTGGGCCTGCTTCATCATGTTACCCATGCCTTTCATGGTCTTCCTCCTTAATGATGTTGACATCCACCTTGCCCCCGAAGACCCGAATGGCTTCGTGAATCACGGGGTGTTCCTTTGCCTCGGTCACGATGCGGTCGTTCCCGTGGCGCCCCCCGGAATGGGTCTCTTCTCCGGCAATGATGGTGTGTAAAGTCACGTCCATCTCCGAGCCGAACCAGGCCCGGATCTCATCTTCCAACTCTTTTTTCTTGCCGTTTTTGAGTCGCCCCACGGCAAAACGGTTGGCGGTGATTTCGATCTCAATACTCTTTCCCGCCACTTTTTTCAAGGCGCTTTTGGCCAGGAGCGGGGCCAGCGAAGGCCGATTTTTCCGCAAGTCATCAAGAAATGCCCCCCAGGCCTTTTCCGGGGAATCCGAGGGGTTCCAGGCCGGCGAGGGTCCCGGGGCCCCGGACGACGCGGGCGCTGCCCCCCGGTCAGGCACCGGCGAGGGCGGCAGCTGGGGCGCGTGTTGAGGTGCCTGCTGTGGCGCTTGCTGCGATCCCTGCGGTGGCGCCTGCTGCTGCACTTGCTGCGATGCCTGCGGTGGTGTCTGCTGCTGCGCTTGCTGCGAGGGCTGTGGCGATACTTGCTGCGGCGCCTTCGGTGGTGCCTGCTGCGGCTGTTGCTGCGATGCCTGTGGCGATATTTGCCGGGGCGCCTGCTCGGACACTGCCGGAGCCGAGCCACTCAAAGGCGGCTGATTTCGGACCGGGGCGACCGGTTCGGGGGTGACGGGTGCCGACTTGGCCGAGGGAGCTGCAGGGGGCGCCGGGGCATAGGCCGCACGTGTTTCGGAAACCCCGCCCCCGGAAGGACCGGAAGGCCCCGAAGGCGCAGGGGGACCGCCGCCGTTTTTCTGCAGGGTGTCAATCTTTCGAATCAGGGCATCGATGGAAAGGGCATCGGGCACCTGAAGAATTTTGATCAGGGCCAGCTCCAGGGCCATCTTGGGGGCGGCGGCATAGCGCACGGCCGACTCTTCGGCCAGGAGCACCTCCAGGGCCTTGGTGAGAAACCCACGGGTGGAAGACTGGGCCATGGCCCCCATGGCAGCCATCTCTCCGTCGGGAAGGTCCAGCACCTCGGGGCCGGCCACCTCAAGCACCAACAGGTTCCGTAAGGTCTGGGTGAGGCTGGAAAAGAGGCGTCGCAGGTCGTTGCCCTGGATATAAAACCGGTTCACGGCCGAGAGAACGGCCCCGCCGTCCCGCCGGATCAGGGCCTCGGTCAGGGCCATAACGTCGCTGGTTTCCACGGCCTGGGTGGTCAGGAACGAGTTCATCGGTAGCGGCCGTCCACGGCGCTGCCAATGACCTGGTCGAGGATGCTGAGGGAGTCCCTCACAGAGCCCCCCGCCTCCACGGTGATAAGATCCAGGCTCTCGTCGGGAACGGAAACGTTCTCCAGGGAGCTGAGCTTTTGAAGGTGAGCCTTGAGGTCACGGTGTGAGACGCGCCGCATGTCGTGGCGCTGACAGCGTGACAGGATGGTCACCGGGATCTTGTGCACCTCGGTGGTGGCGAACATGAACAGGACATGGGGAGGGGGCTCCTCCAGGGTCTTGAGCAGGGCGTTAAAGGCCGCCGTGCTGAGCATGTGCACTTCGTCGATGATGTAGATCTTGAAGGGGCTGTAGACGGGCATGTAGCTGACGTTGCTGCGCAGCTCCCGCACCTGCTCCACGCTGTTGTTGGAGGCACCGTCGATCTCGAAGACGTCGGCGGAGCTGCCCTGGGTGATCTCCCGACAGGAACGGCAGGAGTTGCAGGGGTGAGGAGAACCGGTCTCCCGCCTGCCGGAGCAGTTCATGGCCTTGGCCAGGATGCGCGCCACCGAGGTTTTTCCCGTGCCCCGGGGGCCGGAAAAGAGAAATCGTCATCACGCTCGGCGGAAATGGCGCAGACGGGTCAGCGTGGTGGTGACGTGGGACTGCCCCACCACATCGTCAAAAAGCTGGGGTCTGTATTTTCGGGCAAGGACAAGATAGGACATGGTGACCGGTTCTCCCTGCCGGCCGAAGACCGGTTCCGGACCGGAACGCGGGCAAGGTGCCGGCGTGTCATCAAATCAGCCGCGGCCTGGTGCCGCCTTAAAAGCCCCACATCACGCATGGGGTCACTACCAGGGATGAAACCATAAAACGATGGGCACTGCAAGCGCCCCGTGCATCCCGTTGCCGCCGCGGGCAAGGCAAAGGGCCAAAACGAAAAAAACAGGCGCCCCACGTCCGTTGCTGTCAAGGAAGTGGTGAAAACCTGTTCACTGTTGGCGGCCCTTTGATTCAGGCACAAGGGGTAGTGGCGGAGAGGGAGAGATTCGAACTCTCGGTACCTGTTACAGCACACACGCTTTCCAGGCGTGCACCTTCAGCCACTCGGTCACCTCTCCGCATATTACCCTTATGTCTGGCGCTCACTCTTACCGACCAGGCCGGTGGGAAGCGCCGCGCTCATCGAGCAGCGTGTTGTTGAACACTGCCCCAAAAGCGAGAGAAGATTTACGTCATCCCCCTCCCTTTGTCAAGGGGTTTTCTCACACTTTTCAGGGGTCCCTGAAAAAGGCTTTGCCAAGCCTGCCGGGCCCCCATCCGGGGCTCTTCCACAACGCCCCGGGATAACGCATCATCCAATCACGCGCCCCTGTCCACGTAATTGGGCCCCGCCACCATCAGGTTATTGGGCATCACCGACTGAATGGTCTCCATCTTGCTTCCAAAGAGCAGATCACGGATCAGTCCGTGACCGTAGGCCCCCAGGACCAGGAGGCTGTCATGGGGCACTTCAAAGAGGTTTTCTTCGAACTTGCCGCCAAAAAACAGGAGCCAGTCATCCACATAGGCGGACATATCATCCCCCAGACCGCTCTCCACGATCACTTTCTCGTAATCGTCCCGGGTCTTGCCTCCCTCCACCTGGGTAAAGAGCCTGAGCTTCATACCGGTCTTGCGGGCAATGCGGGCCCCCAAGCGAAGAGCATTGACCGCGTTTTTGGAACCACCGAAAAAAACCGTGATGCTGTTCCACTTACGAAAGGAGGGGCTGGTGATAAGCACGGGAAAAAAAGCCGACCGGATGATGCGCCTCACCCGCGAGCCGATGAACCCCAGCCCGATCTTGCTGGTCAGGTCGCTGATGCTGCGCGGGCAGCACATGAAATCAAAATCCACGGGAATGTCCGGCAGGGTGGAGGCCGTAAAATTCTTGGCCTTGAACACCCCGGGTTCCAGCCCCTCCTGTTCGGCCAGCTCCCGGGCATGCTTTTCGGCCGTCTCCGGGGCTGTGAGGTAGGAGCTGTCCAGATCCACCTGGACCACGTCCCGCTCGAAATACATCAGGAACTTCGTGTGCTTGGGCACATACACCACAGGCGACGCCCCCATGAGGCGACAGAAGTAGAGTGACTGAAGAAAGGTCTCCCGCCCGGTGGGCGTGTTCCGGAAAATGTGAAAAAGTTGAGTGTCCATGTCGGTCTCCTACCCGTATCACGCGTTGTCGGTGGTTTGCACCATCAGCTCTTTTCGGTATTTGTCAAGGAGGGTGGCCTTGGAGATCATCCCCACGAACCGCCGGTTTACCACCAGGGGAATGGTAAAAAGCCCCTGGGTGTCCATGGTGTGCAGGACCTCTGTCAGCTCATCCCCGTAGGCCACGGTGGCCACCTTCCGGTCCATGATCTGCTCCACCACCACGGCATCGTACATGATGGTGTCAAAGAGGTAGGGCCGCACCCTGTCGAGGTCCACCATGCCCAGAAAATCACCGCTGCCCGGGTCTTCCACGGGAAAATGGTTGCGGGTGGAGCGCTTGACCACCTCCACGAACTCCCTTAAGGTCATATGGGGCGTCACGGCCAGGCAATCCTTTTCGATGAGTTCGCCCAGGGAAAGGTCGTTGAGCACCCGGGCGTCGGTGCCGGGACGCAGAAGCTGCCCCCTGTCCACAAGGTCCTTCATATAAAAGGAGGCGGGCTCAAAGTAGTGGGTGATGGTGGTGGAAACAGCAGAGACCACGATGAGGGGCAGAATCACCTCGTACCCCCCGGTGATCTGCACAATAAGGAAAATGCCGGTGAGGGGAGCCTGAAGGATTCCGCTGATGAGCCCGGCCATACCCAGAAGGGCGAAACAGCCCTCCCCCACCAGAGGAATGGAGGGCCAGAGCAGGGTCACGCCCCGGTAAAAGGCCAGACCGGTAAAACTGCCCACCACAAGGGAGGGAGCAAAAATCCCGCCGGAGCCCCCCCACCCCAGGGTCAGGGAGGTGGCCAGGATCTTGGCAAAAATGGCAATGGCCGCCAGCTGAAAAGCGCCGTTGTAGGCCCCCACGATCATCTCACGGATGGCGTGGTACCCTTCCCCCTGCACATCGGGGAAGACCAGCCCCAGAAGACCCACCAGACAACCGCCCACGGCCGCCCGCCCCCATTTGGGGAGCTTGACGTGGGAAGAAACCCCGTGCATGGACCGCAGGGCCCGGGTGAGAAGGATGGAAAAGAGGGCCGTGGCCAGACCCAGCCCGGCTGCCGCCACCGTATCGGCAACACCGATATCAAAACCGGTATGGCTGAAGGCAATCTGGTTGCCGTTAAAAAAGCGACTCACCTCGGTGCCTGCCACCGCGGCAATGGCGATGGGCACGATGTTTACCGTGGACCACTCGCCCAGCACCACCTCCAGCACAAAAACCAGACCGGCAATGGGGGCGTTGAAGATGGAAGAGATGGCACCGGCCGCCCCGCACCCCACCAGGGTGACGCGTTGACGGTCATTCAGGTTGAACAGCTTGGCGATATTGGAGCCGATGGCTGCCCCGCTCATCACCACCGGGGCCTCAGGACCTGCAGAGCCGCCGCTGCCGATGGTCAGGCAACTGGAGATCAGGCGGGAAATACTGGAGCGCAGCCTCAGGAGCCCACCGTAGCGGGAGACGGCATAGATCACCTCCGGCACACCGTGGCCGGCCCCCTCCTTCATCACGTAATCAAGGTAAATGGCAGAGACGGCCGCACCGATCCCGGGCAGCACAAAGGCCCAGGGGTAGTCCTTCAGGTGATGCACAAACTCCATCATCGCCTCAAGGCTCCGGTTCAGGGCCAGGGCCGCCAGCCCGCTTGCAATCCCCACCATCACGCCGGCCACCATCAAAATCAACCGATCATCCGACTGAATACGCGGCAATTTCGACGGAAGTCTACACAGCCTTTTCAGCATTTAAAAGATCCCCAAAAAAAGTTCGGAAACGGGTTCCCGACGATAAACAAGAAAAGCGCCCCGGTGTCACGACGCAAAAAAGCCTTGAAAAACGCCTGGTTCGGACACACTGCGGCATCGGGTTCCAACCCGTCCGCAGGGTCTCCGGGCCAGGGGTTCTCCCGGCTGGATTCTAAAGCACTGTCGGTACCGAACCGACACCGCCGGACTAACAGATTCCACCCCCGTTGTAAAGGGGACCCCATCCCCCTTTTTTGCTGGAACCTCGGGCTCCTCCAAAGCCCTCTTAAAGCCTGGTCTCGAACTCCGCCACTTTTTCCAGGAGGGCCGCCTCCGAAGGCACGCTCTCCAGGAATCGCAAAAACGCGGGTTCCCGCACACAAAAGGAGATTTTGGACAGCAGCTGCAGGTGGGTCCCCACATCGGGACTCAGGATCAGGAAGAGCACGCGCACCGGCAGGTCGTCCACGGCATCAAAATCAACGGGATGCTTCAAAAAAAAGGTGGTGATGGACGGAACCCTGCAGGCGTCCATGGGCGTTCTCGGGTGGGGCAGGGCCACGCCGCGCCCCACGCCGGTGGAGGCCAGGCGCTCCCGCTCGTCAAGGAGATGAAAAAGAGCGTCCCGCTCCCCCTCACCGAAACCCCGCACCGAGGCGGTCATGTTCTTGAGAACCGAAGGAACGTCGTCGCCATCAAGATCGAAAACCACCCCGCCCCGCTCTATGGCCTGGGAGAGAATCACCGCCTCACGGGTATCGCCCGCGGGCGAGGACGGCTCCTTGAGCACAAAGGAGGTGTTGTGCTTTCCGGCCCAGCTTTTAAGGGTCGCAAAGCTGAAAGAGCACTCTGCCCCGCTTTTCTTTACAGGGATGCGCCCCTGTCGAATCCAGCGTTCCAGGGTATCCCGCGGCAGGTCCATGGCCTCGGCAAGCTCATCCAATCTCAATTTCATATCCGTCACCAAAAAAAAACGTCAAAAACAGGGCCGACCGACGGTCCGGGAACACGTTTTCCCCGACGCGCCGTCGTCCCGGCGATATTTTAAAAACTTCGTATTCTATCCGATAGAAATTGAGAGTTCAACCGCAATCATGGACAGGGGCAGGGTGAACGCATTCAGAAACCAGCAAAAAGGGGCTACCTGTAAAGGCCTCCGCTCAGGGCGCGGGCGATGTAGGTACGCTCGTAGGTAATTTCCACCCGGCGGTTCTTGGCACGGCCTTCAGGGGTCCGGTTGTCGGCCACCGGCCGGTAGTGGGCAAAGCCCTGGGCCTTGAGCTGGGAAGGGTCGATACCCATGGAGATGAGAAAACGCACCACACTTGTGGCGCGGCGGGTGGAGAGCTCCCAGTTGGAGTCGTCGTTGCGCCTGGCCATGGGCAGGGCATCGGTGTGCCCCGACACGGTGACCGGGTAATGGAACTGGGCCAGCACCATGGCCACCTTCTCCATGACGATACGCCCGTCCTCGGAGAGGCGGGCCTCACCGGGCCCGAAGATGACCATATCCGCGATGGTGATCACCGCGCCGTCTTCGGTCTCCTCCACCCGAACCTGGCCGCCGAGCTTGTTGAACATGATCAGCTCTCGCACATCGCTGACGATCTCCTCCATCTCCTTCTGGACCATCCCGCCCAACTCGTCCACGGCATGGGCCTGGGGATCGGTGGTGTCGGTGCCCGGGTCCATCCTCAATCCTTCACGGGTGCCGGTCTCGGGGACCTGCTGCACGCCAAGGGCGGATTTCAGGGACTGGACAAGCTCCTTAAAGGTCTCCTCCTGGATGGTGCTCATGGCAAACAGCAGCACAAAAAAACACATGAGCAGGGTGACCAGGTCGGAGAAGGTGCACATCCATTCAGGGGCGCCGCCCCCCTCTTCGTCATCCCCCCCGATGGGGGCCGGAGGGTTGAGGGCCGGGGCCGCCTCCTCTTCGCCTGCGCCGGTGCTGTTTTCTTCAGCCATGGTCTACTCCTCTTTGGCGGCTTTTCCGCCCCCTGCCGTCAGGTAGACGTTGAGCTTGTCTTCCATGAGCCTGGGGTGTTCTCCTTCGCGGATGGAAACCACGCCCTCGTAGAGCAGGGTCATGTTCATGATCTCCTCTTCACTGCGAAGCTTCAGCTTGTCCGACATGGGAATGAAAAACAGGTTGGCCATCAGGGCGCCGTAAAAGGTGGTGATCATGGCCACCGCCATTTTGGGTCCGATGGATGAGGGGTCGTCGAGGTTGGCCAGCATCTGCACCAGGCCGATGAGGGTGCCCACCATGCCGAAAGCCGGTGCATAGGCCCCCATGGAGGCAAGGACCGAGTAACCCACCTTGTGCTCCCGGTGGGTAAGCTCCATCCTTTTTTGCATCACCGCGGCGATGTCCGAGGTCTTCACCCCGTCCACGGTCATTTGAAGGGCGCTTTTGAGGTAGGGGTCTTCGGTGTTGTTGATGTCCGCCTCAATGGAGAGGAGGCCGCCCTTCCTGGCCTTGTTGGAGATCTCCACCAGGCTCTTCACCAGGTCTTCGGGTTTCTCGATCTTAAACATGAACACCTTGGCCACGGTCTTGAACACGCCAAGGAACTCTTTGAGGGGGTAGGCAATGAGGGAGGAGGCAATGGTCCCCCCAACGACAATCATGACCGACGGCAGGTTCCAGAACAGCATCAGGCTGCTGCCAAGAAGAATACACGCGGCGGTAAAGCCAACCCCGGAAATCACACCTATCAATGAAGCCAGATCCATATCAACCCAACCTATCCCTTTATAAATACAGTCTCTTCCAGGGACTCGATCCGGTTGTAGCGTGCGATCTGCCTGATGTACTCATCCGTGAGGACCGTACCTTCGGGCAGGAGCATGGCTCCCTTGGCTGTATAGATGGCGGATGCGAGGACCATTCCGGGCTTCACATCAAACACACTCATCTCCACACGACCACCGATTTCCGTTTCAGGCTTTCGTCCCAGACACTTGCGCAGACTGTGCACAACCTTGGGGTCGAATCGCGTCCCTGCTTCTTCTTCCAGCCTGTTCAGACGATCTCTTTCGCTGCCGCCCTCGGGCCACGCCGCCAGGGTCTCCCAGGCATCTGCAACAGAAATGATCCGCGATGCAAGGGGAATGGCCTCTTTTCTCAGGCCACCGGGGGTCCCGCTCCCGTCAAGATATTCAAACAGGTGGCGGACAATGCGGGCCGTCTCTTCCAGCCCTTCCACACCGGCCAGGATCTTGCCGGCACGCTCGGGGTGCCGGGAGAGAAAATCAGCTTCCGACTCGGTGTGGTCCAGGGGGTTCTTTCCGGCAAGTTCCTCCGACACGAAGAGCAGCCCCAGTTCGTGGAGCCGTGCGGCCCGTTCCAGTTCGCGGCGTTTGTCGCCGTCGAGTCCGAGCTCGTCGGCCATGGCCAGTGCCAGGCGGGTCACATCCACACCGTGCCCCTTTTTGAATGAAGGCCGCGCATCCAAAACCGATGCCAGCAGCCCCACACAGGTTTCCAGAGTCTTTGCAGCCCTGGCTTCCATGGTGTCGGCCCGCTCCACGGCTTTTTGCCGCTCTCCCACAAGTGAAGCCACCTGCTTAAGGGCCCCGGACAGGGCCTCCCGTTCACCGGCGAGCTCCTCCTTGAGCTCTGCCAGCCTGGCCTCCAGGGTGTCGCGGTTCCGGAGTTCGTCTTTGAAAAAAGTATCGGCTTTTTCAGCCTTCTCCTTTAGCCCTTTTATCCGCAGGAGGGTCCCGATGCGGGCCACGAGTTCATCGCGGGAAAAGGGTTTGACCAGATACTCGTCGGCACCGGCCCCCAGGCCCGCCACCACATCCCTTGGCTCCACGTCAATGCCGGAGACCAGCATGAAGATCACGTCCCCAAGGGTCTCGGATGCCCGCACCCTGCGACAGAACTCCAGGCCGTCCATGCCGGGCATGGCCACATCGCTGATGATGAGGTCCGGCATGAAATCCAAAGCCACCTCCAGCCCCTCCTCGGCATCGCCTGCGGTCTTGAGGCTGTAGTTCTCCCCTTCCAGAAACCGGGTGTAGATCTGGATCAGGTCCTGATCATCATCCACGTACAAAATTTTCGCCGTATCCATTTTTTCCATGCCTTCCGCCCTTTGGCCCGAACACGTACCGGGCACGCCTCCCCCTTCATGTTGTCCGTCACGCCTCGCGTGGCCATCCGTTCTGATACCGAATGCATTCCTCTTGATCGGCCAAACCGGCCCCGAAGTTAAAGCCATTTTCGTCTTTTCTCTCCCCGTCCCACCCGGGATAAGCTGAGACAGCACGATCCGCGGCCCTCCTTCGGGATGCCTACCCACCGGGGCCACAAGGCGCGTACGGGCTTTATTCGGTGTAACCCGTCAGCCACCAGTCGTCCCAGGCCCTGGACACGATGGCATCGGCCAGCTTCCGCCCGGCGTCCGTCTTCAGGCGATCCAGAACCACGGCCAGCCACTTGTCCGCACCGGTATGCCCGGTGTCCATGAGTTGCCGCAGATCCAGGACAAAGGCAAGCTGATCCGCATCCTTGGCCAGCTTGGCCTCACGGGTCTCAGCGGCATTGAACTCGGCCACCAGCTCGGCGTACTCACCTCCAAAGGGAAGGCCCCTGGCCTGATCGGCCACGGCACGGGCCTCATCGGCCGAGCAGTATTTCTTCTGGACATAGTTCAGGTCCCCGGTGCGGGCTTCGGGAAGGTCATGGAGCAGACACATGGCCAGAAGCTTTCCGGCATCCACGGCCTCATCCATGCGGGACAGGGCAAAGGCGATGGTGGTGATCATAAAGGAGTGCTCGGCAATGCTCTCCTTGCCCCCCCCGAGAAAGTGGTAACCGGAGCGCGGGATCCGCTTCAACATCCCCGCTTCAAACAAAAAATCGGCAATCCGTTCCATATAACGATCCTCTCCCTGTACGGCCCGTTCCCCGGCAACCTGTCGGCATTTACTCCCACCGTCGGAGGACCATTTTTGAATACATTGACAAATCAGGATAATACAGGATATATCAGCAGTATGTACCCCCTGCGGCCCCTCACAAGACAATCCGGGCGGCAGCCGTTGCCACCCTATACAGGGGTTGTTCCGCCATCTCAACCCCCCATGAAAAAAAGAGGCATCCGATGGCGCCCATCCCTTGGGTTCACCTTATATTTCAGGCTCCGCCAGGGCCAAAAATACGTGAGCACTTTCCACTATTTTGTGTTGACACAAGGATGAAAAAACCGGACAGTAAAGAGTGACGCAGGGGCCTTATTTCAGACCGGATACGGTCTATACCAACTTACCTCAATCATCATACCGGAGCGATTATGGATATCAAGGCAAAACTCCGATACGCCGCCCTACTCTCACTGATTTTCATTCTCTCCTCCGGGGTATCGGGCCTGGCCGACACCACCACGCAGGTTTCCTCGGAAACAGGGGTGTATTACACGGTCAAAAAAGGGGACACCCTCTGGGGACTCTCTCAAAAATTCAGCGACAACCCGTACACCTGGCCCGACCTCTGGAGCAAAAACGGCCAGCTGTCCAATCCCCACCTGATCTACCCCGGCCAGAAAATCAAACTCGTCCATCGCAGCGACCTGGACAAACTGGGCACCGCCGATGAGGCCATGGACGCAGCCATTGAGGATGCAGGGGCCATGGAATCCGGAGAAACCGCAAAAAAAGCGGAGCCCCGCACATATTACTACTCAAAAATCGAGCGGGTCGGCTTCATGCGACGGGAGCCTATCACCCCCCACGGTTCTGTCTTTAAGCTCAAGGGCACCGACCAGCTGATGCTGGGAGAAGGCGACACCATCTACATCAAGGCCAGCGAAGAAACGCCCCTTGTCATCGGTGCGCGCTACGTCACCTACCGCACCCTCACTCCGAGGCAGATCACGGCGCGGTTTCTGGACGTGGACCGTAAAAAGCTCAATCGTGTCCGCAAGGAAATCGGCACCCAGCATTACCTGAGCGGGGTTGTGGAGATCACGGGCGAGCGCGGCGGCTTCTTCATTGGCCGCATCACCGACTCCTACCGATCCATCAAGCTCAACGACATGATCATGCCCTACAAGAAGCGCTCCCGGAACATTCCCATCCTGGACGGCCTTGAATCCATGGAAGGGGAGATCATCACCGCCGAAGAGGGAGAGACCACCTTTGGCCAGGACATGGTTGGCTTCATCAACCGGGGCACCTCCGACGGCATCGTTAAGGGCCAGACCTACACGGCGTTCTATTACGAGACCAAAAAGCCCACCGACGCCCTGAGTGACAAGGGCCTTCGAGTTCCCGTCAACATCGGCAACTTTATTGTTCTGGACGCCCAGGAGGAGACCTCCACCATCCTGGTCACCTACTCCACCCAGGGATTGAGCCCCGGGGATCATTTCGCCTTCTTGAAATAACCCCACCCGCAAGAAAATGAAAAGGCGCCCCGGCCATGGTCAGGGCGCCTTTTTTTATGGAGAAGAACGCGTAACAAACCAGCTCGCCTTCGGCGGAGTCTGGAAAGAATTGTTTAAGACCTGTTTGTCATACTTTTTTTAAACGTTTGGCACCCGGCAGGGCCGCCGGAGGCCTTTTTGTCGGTCACGGGATCAGTGGCTCTCCCAGGTCACCCGGAGCAGCTCTTCCCAGGTGGTGTTGCCCGCCAGAAGTTGCCGGATCCCGCTCTCCCTTAAGCTCACCATCCCCTCCTTGGTTGCCTGCCTGCGAATGGCAGCCACATCCGCGTCCTGGGTGGTAAGACGACGGATCGCCTCGGAGTAGGTAAGGATCTCAAAGATGGCCAGCCGCCCCAGATACCCCGTCCCCCGGCACTTGAGGCACCCCGTGCCCCGGGAGAGGGTGAGCATCCCCTCACGCCTCGAGTCCAGCCCAAGCCCTTTTAATTTTTCGCTGTCCATGTCGTAGGTCTCCACACAATGGGGACAGACCCGCCTCACCAAGCGCTGGGACACCACCCCGGAGAGGGTGGCCTGGATGATGTAAGACGGAATGCCGATATCCAGAAGACGGGTGATGGCCGAAGGGGCGTCGTTGGTGTGCAGGGTGGAGAGGACCAGGTGACCGGTCATGGATGCCTGGGCGGCGTTTTCCGCGGTTTCCAGGTCCCTCATCTCCCCGAGCATGATGATGTCCGGGTCCTGACGCAAAATATTCCTCAGGATGGTCCCGAACTTGATCCCCACCTGGGGCTGTACCGCGATCTGGTTGAACTCCTCGTGGACCATCTCAATGGGGTCCTCCACGGTGGTGATGTTAAGCTCCGGGCTCGCCCTGCGCCTTAAGGTGGAGTAGAGGGTGGTGGACTTTCCGCTGCCCGTGGGCCCGCACACCAGCACGATACCGTGGGGCCGGTTCACGAGGGCCTCGTACCGCCCCAGGTCTTCCCCGGTGAACCCGAGCTTTTCCAGATCCTGGAACATGATGTCCGGGTGCAGGACTCGCATCACCACCTTCTCACCAAAGGCCACGGGCACGGTGGAGACACGGATCTCCACCTCGGTGCCGTCCTGGTCGGTCTTGATACGGCCGTCCTGGGGACGCCGTTTCTCCGCCATATCCAGGCGACTCATGGCCTTGATTCGAGTCACCAGGGCGCTGTGAATGGTCTTGGGCAGCTCGTAAACAGAGTGCAGAGCCCCGTCGATGCGCATGCGGATGACGGTCACGTCCCGCTTGGGCTCAATGTGGATATCGCTGGCCCGCTGATCAAAGGCGTAGCTGAACAGGTGGTTCACCGCGTTGATGATGTGATGGTCCGAGGACTGAAGCTCTCCGTAAGAGCCCAGCTTGACGAACTGCTCCAGATTCCCCAGGTCGATGCCGGTACCGGCGTACTGGGACTTGGCCGCGGCAATGGAAGAACGGAACCCGAAAAACTCGTTGATGTAACGCTCAATGTCGGAGCGGCAGGCCATCACCGGGCGGATGCGCATCTGGCTCACCCGCTTGAGGTCATCCAGCACCTCGGTGTCAAAGGGATTGGACATGGCCACGGTGAGTTCCCCGTCCTTGATGGCCACGGGCAGCACCAGATGCTTCATGGCAAAATTCTTGGGGATGGTTTTGGTCACCGTCTCCATGTTGAGCTTCAAGGGGTTGATCTTCATGTAATCCATGGCCCAAGCCTCGGCCAGGGCCTGGTAGATGGCGTCCTCGTCCAGGGGCTCTCCGGGCCTGTCCGCCCGGTCCATGGACAGATGCCGCAAGACCTCGATGATACCGGCCTTGACGTCTCCCTTTCTCCGGGAGAGCTTTCTCTCCACGCTCTCCCGCATGGAGACCACATGCCTGGCCTGGTCCTGGGAGAGGTATCCCCCCTGGACAAGATGGGTCAACACGGACTTCGGAGAAAATTTTTCTCGGGATATGGCATTCATGGCAGCGGGTTCTCCTTCGGTATCGGACAGGAAAAAAAGAGGGGCGGACACACCGTGCGTCTATTCATCTCATCTATTCTATTCTTTTATGCTCTTTTATGCGCACGGAAAGGCGAGACAGATACGGTATCTTGCTCTGTTTTTACCACATGGGCGGCCCAAGGACAACAAGGCGCAGCGTCCGGGGCAGGGCCAACGCATGTAACCATTCAGTTGCCTTATAGGGTTGCCCTGACCCCGTTTTTGAATCGCGCCGGCAAATATGGTAGGTTACCGAGCGGGCCTGCCGAGGCCCACAACCAACCACCCCGAATCCTACTGACGAGGCGATACCATGACGACCACCCACATCATGATCAACGGCGTTCCGGGCAAGGTGGCCACCACCATCCTGGCCCACGCGATAGATGACGAGCGATTTACCGTTTTGCCCTACTCCTTCACCGGACCGGACACGGACAAAAGCATCCGGGTCAAGGAGACGGAAATCACCCTGGTTTCCCCGAACGAGCGCCAAGAAGCCCTTGCGGAGATCCGCAAACGCTGCGACTCCTTTATCACCGTGGACTACACCCACCCCAGAGCCGTGGACGCCAACGTCGCCTTCTACTGCGCCGAAGGCCTCCCCTTTGTCATGGGCACAACAGGCGGCAACCGGGAACAGATCCGCGAGGATGTGAACAACTCGACCATCCCGGCGGTCATCGCCCCCAACATGGCCAAGCAGATCGTGGGTCTCCAGGCCATGATCGAGTACGGGGCCAAGAACTTTCCCGGCCTCTTCAAGGGTTTTCAAATGACCGTCAAGGAGAGCCACCAGAGCTGGAAGGCAGACACCAGCGGCACGGCCAAGGCCATCATCCGCCAGTTCAACCTCTTGGGCGTGGACTTCACCGAGGCAGACATCGACATGGTCCGCGAGCCCGAGACCCAGAAAGCCATGGGCATTCCCGAAGAGCATATCGACGGCCACGGCTGGCACACCTACACCCTCTGTGCCCCGGACGGCAGCTCCGAATTCGGCATCACCCATAACATCAACGGCCGGGACATCTACGCCGAAGGTACCCTCGACGCTGTGGCCTTTCTGGAGAAAAAACGCCTTTCCGGCACCACGGGCTGCTTTTCCATGATCGACGCTCTGGAGCAGCCATCCATGAAAGCACCCATTTTGGACATGGATGATGTCATCGCCGAGACCACGCGTACCTACCCGGACCTGGTGAGACGGGAATTCGGCATTGAGGCCAGCTACGAAGAGATCGCCGATTTCGATCTCTCCAACTCCTTCGGCCTCACCCGTGCTCAGCTGGCGCACCTCTTCAAGGTGGTTCACACCCGAGAGGTGCTCATGGGCTTTTCCCCGGTCCCCGGGGCAAAAGAGACCCTGGCGGCCTGGCAGGCTCAAGGGTACCCCATCGCCGTGGTCACGGGGCGTCCCCCTGAAACCCGGGAGATCTCCCTTGCCTGGCTGGAGAGGGAGAAGGTGCCCTTTGACAGCTTTGACATCTGCGACAAATACGGCCGCCACCACCCGCGCCAGGGTCCCTTCATCACCCTGGACGAGGTCAAACAAAGGGCCTACACCCTTGCCGTGGAGGACTCCCTGTCCATGGCCGCCTTTCTCAGCGGCCCCATGGAGGTCCCCACCTTTCTTTTTGATCGCCCCTGGAATCGGCATGGCAGGGTGCACCCCGCCTGCACCCGCTGTACCTCCTGGGCGGAGATCGCAGCCGAAGCCGCCCTGTTTTTTGCTCCCTGACGGCTGCCCGGACAGCCCCAATAAAAAAACCCCGTTTTGCATCCAAGGAGGTCCCTTTGCAAAAACGGGGTTTTTGTGTTTTACGGCCGGCCCTCTTCTTCGAGTGGACGGACAGGTGAATCAGACCCGCCGTAAAACGCGTTGGGGGCGGCAAGGGGTCTCCCCCGCCGCCTCAAGGCACGTCGGTCTATCTGTGCATCAGTGGTCGCAGATATGGTTTTCGTCGTGACCGCAGGCGTTCTCGCCGGTCTCCAGGGTCTTGGCGAGCCAGGCTTTGACGAGCACTTCGGGGTCTTCCACGGGGGCACCGGTGACCACTTCGATGTTGCTGGCGTTGAGGAGCTGCTGGGCCCTGCCGCCCATGCCACCGGCGATGACGTGGGTCACGCCGTGATCCGCCAGCCACTTGGGAAGCACACCGGGCTCGTGGGGCGGGGGAACAAGCTTTTCAGTTTCCTTGATCTCCCCGTCGGCTACGTTGACGAAGGCAAATTCCTGGCAATGTCCGAAATGTGCTGTAAGCTGGCCCATGGCCAGTGGAATGGCGATTTTCATTTTTTTCTCCTTCATGGGTATACAAAAGCGGCGGCAGGCAAAGCCACCTTGAATGCAAAGTTGTCAAAGGGACTAAATCCAGTGTCCTTCCACGTTGGCTTCGGCGGAGGCCTGAAGCTCTCCGGCCTTGAGCTGCTCAACGGCCTGACGGGCGGAGCCCTTGGCTCCGGTGTAGATGTTGATGCCCGCGCCCGTAAGCACGCGGAAGGCCTTGGGGCCGCAATTGCCCGTGATAATGGCCGTGCAGCCCGTCTCAACGATGGTCTTTCCGGCCTGGATGCCGGCACCCTGGGCTGCGTTCAGGTTCTGGGTATTTTCCACCACGCTCCAGGCCATGGTCTCGGTGTCCACCACGAGAAAACAGGCGGCGCGGCCGAACCGGGGGTCCATGGGGGCGTCGAAATCCGGCGCTGTAGCTGTCACTGCGATCTTCATTGGGGTTCTCCTTGGGTTACAGAGCCATCTTCAGTGGCCCGCGTTTGTCATCCAGAAAATTAACGACCTGCTGCCACACACCGCGAATCGCCGTGGCCGCAGGACCGTCGGAACAGGTCACCAGGGGCTTGCCCTGCACCATGGACGCCGTTACCGCCTCGTCCACGGGAATGTCGCCTAAATGATGCATGCCCTTTTCCTTTGCCACCTCCCGGATCCGCTCCGCCATCATGGGGTGGAGGTCCCACCGGTTGATGGTGATCATGGCCGGGACCTTGAGAAAGGCGGTGAGCTCGGCCACGCGTTCCAGGTCGTGGAGACCCGAGACCGTGGGTTCGGTCACCACCACCACGGCATCGCAGCCAGTGGTGGCGGCAATCACCGGGCAGCCGATGCCCGGAGGGCCGTCTACCAGGATCAGGTTGGCCGAGGTCTCCTCCACCTTTTTACGTGCCTCGCGGCGCAGCAGGGAGACAAGGAGACCGGAGTTCTCTTCAGCAATGCCCAGGCGGGCGTGGACCAGGGGACCGTTCTCCGTGCTGGAGTTGAACCAGGTGCCGCACACCCGGGGCTCCATGGTGATGGCCCCTTCCGGGCAGAAGTGGGCACACACCCCGCAGCCCTCACAGGCGATGCGGTTGAGGCGGGGCCCCTTTTCAATGGCCCCGTATCGGCACCGGGCTTCGCACTCACCGCAGTGGGTGCAGGCCTGGATATCGATCTTCGGCAGGTTGCCCCCTTGAAAGGGGTGCTCTTCCTCCACGGTGTGGGGGGTGATCATGTACAGGTTGGCGGCGTCCACGTCTGCGTCCACCAGCACCCTGTTGGTGGCAAGGGCCGCAAAGGACGCGGTGACCGTGGTTTTTCCGGTGCCGCCCTTGCCGCTTAAGATGGTGATCTCTTTCATCGTGTCCCCCCTTCCGTGGCTTTGCGGATCTTGTTCACCATGCCTTCAAAGGCCTCGGCCATCTCCGGCATCGCCTCCACCAAGAGGCGTCCCCTGGCGTAGTACTCCGCGACTTTCCGGCTGTAGGGGATGGACATCAGGATCTCAATGCCCTCTTCCTCCGCGTACCGGACCACCCGGTCGTCCCCGGCGTCGGCACGGTTAATAACGATGCCGAAGGGAATACCCAGGACCCGAACCGCCTCCACGGCGAGTTTCAGGTCGTTGAGCCCGAAGGGCGTGGGCTCGGTGACCAGCACCACGTAATGGGTCCCGCCCATGGCGGCGATCACCGGGCAGGAGGTCCCCGGAGGGGCATCCACGATAACCAGCTCCTTGCCCTCGGCGGCCTCCTTCACCCTGTCGATGAGGGGAGGGCTCATGGCTTCGCCGACCTTCAGGCGCCCTGTAATCAGTTCAATGCCTTTGTACCGGCCCCGCTCCAGCTCACCGAGCTCGCGGGTGCCTTCGGAAAGGGCCCCGGAGGGGCACACCATCACGCACCCGCCACAGCTGTGGCACATGCGGGGAAAGGTATAGAGTTCGCCTGCCACCAGGGTGATGGCAGAGAACTGGCACAACTCACTGCACGCGCCACACTGGACGCACACATCCTCGTCCACCACCGGGACCATGGTGGTGACAGGTGTCGTTATGACCGACTCGGGATTCAAAAACAGATGGACATTGGGTTCTTCCACGTCGCAGTCAAGAAGGGTGGCCCCTTCCTATCGCCCACGGCGGCAAGCCGGTGGCCACGCCGGTTTTCCCCGTGCCCCCTTTGCCGCTTGCTACCGTGATCATCATGGCGTTCACTACCCCGTGTTACGGGTTTATCTTAACCGTCGGATCCCCGAAACGGGATGTCTGTGAAATTCCTTTTGATGAGCACCGATACCGGATATGGGGGCCGGATCGGTCGGTATCAAAAAAAGCTTGCGCACGGCATCATTCGGACTCGGGAAACCCGGCTTCTTCTTTCCAGACCCTGTGGAACTTCACGCTCTCGCACGAGGGGCACCCGTCCGGGCGCCCGGTTCCATAAGGTTCCTGCCACCTTTTGCCGCAACCGCTGCAGACAAACAGGCGCAACTCCTCCGTGATCCGATAGTTGCCGCCCTCCACGCGCAGGGCCTTGGCGTGAACCAGGGCATCGGCCACCTTGCGCCGTGCTTCTCGCGGGTGGCCCGGGACACGTTCATGCGACGTCCCGCTTCTTCGTGGGAGAGCTGTTCCAGATCACAGAGCCTGAGGGACTCCAGTTCGTCCACGGTGAGCAGGGTCTCCTCAAGCTGCCGAAGGGGAATGCCCCCCGGTTTGAAGTAGCTGAGGCTGGAGGGAACTCCCACCACCCGTTCTTTTTTTGGACGTACCATGACTCCTCCTTGGTTATGAGCATATGCTCATAAGTTGTTATTTAGACCAGGCCGCAGGACCTGTCAATGTTTTTTTCACCCCATGAAAATAAGGCCGCCACAGGTCGGAACATCGCGTAAACAAGAGACAAAAAGGGGAAGCCTCCACACGCGCCTTTCCTTTCCCCATGCCACAGAAAGCCCTTCTTGAGAAGCGTCCGGTACCCCTTGCCTGTTTTCAAGAAGACGGGGTGTGTGCTACACTTTGAGGTATGGATGAGACATACAGACAAATTCGACAACGGGCGCGGGAGCTGGTCAAGGACCTCCCGGAACCCGCCTTTTATAAAGAGGAAGCCGATGCCCTTGAAAGGTCGCACCGGCTTTTTGATCGAAACGAAACGCTCAAGGGGCTCATCTCCCACCTGGAAGCCGAACTGGATGAGGACTTTGGCCACGGGCTCTTCCACGCCCAAAAGGTGGCCATTGAAGCTGGCGCCATCGTGCTGGTGGAGCGCTGCTCCCGGGAAAAAAAGTGTGACGCAGACGCCCCTTCCATGACGCGCCTCATGTTCAAGGCCCACTGCGCCGGCCTGCTCCACGACACCATGCGAAAACATAAGGACCACGCGGAAAAAGGCGCGGCATACGCGGAACGCGTTTTGACCGAACTGGGGTTTCCCACCCACGAGATCCACGAGATTGCCTTTGCCATCGCCTGCCACGAAGCCTTCAAAACCCATGACGGCACCTGCCCGGCAAGCCCGGACGCCCAGCTTTTGGCTGACGCCCTCTACGATGCCGACAAATTCCGCTGGGGACCCGACAACTTCGCCCACACCGTCTGGGACATGGTCTCCTACGCACGAATCCCCCTACCCCTCTTTATGAGCCACTACCCCAGGGCCCTGGAAGGAATCGCCCGCATCAAGAAGACCTTCCGATCCCAGACCGGAAAGCTCTACGGGCCAGGCTTCATCGACATCGGCCTGGAGGTGGGCAAAAAGCTCCACACCATCATCCAGACCGAATTCGCCCCCAATCTCAGCCATTGCACCACGCCCAACCCCACATCCCCTTAACCAGCTTGTTACTGGTCATCCAAAGAAGCCTCCGGCGGCCCTGCCGGGGGACAAACTTTTGCCAAACTATATGATCTGGGTTTGACAAACAGGTCTTGACAGCTTTTCTATGAATTCCGGCGATTCTGACTGCTCTAACCTTTCTTACCGGAAAGTTTTTTGCGGAGCTTTTTTTCAAAAAAGTGACCCGCCGGAGGCACGCTTTTTAGTATCGCTTCCATTATAAAACGGCTGTTCTTATTTAAAAATATGGATAGCTGCATATTGACAACAGCAACAGAGGAGAGGCAACGGCGGGGCATGTTTAAACGCCCCTTCCCTTCTTGCCAAAGGGAAAAAAGGAAAGGGGCGTGGGAATTGCATGGGCTTTCGCGGCTTGCCCCGGCAGGGCCGAAGGCAAGGGGAAACGTTCTTACAGCTGGTCGATAATGGTATTGAACGTGGGGCTCGGCCGCATGAACTGTGTGGTCTTTGTGACGTCGGGGCGGTAGTAGCCGCCCAGGTCAACGGGGCTTCCCTGGGCGCTGATCAACTCGTCGGTGATCACGGCTTCGGCGGCTGCCAGCTTGTCTGCCATGGCGGAAAAGCGGGTGGCAAGGTCCGCATCGGCGGTCTGCTCGGCCAGGGCTTGTGCCCAGTAAAGTGCAAGGTAAAAGTGGCTTCCCCGGGTATCCATCTCGCCTACTTTTCGGGAAGGGGACTTTTCGTTTTCCAGAAAGCGGCCGATGGCCTTGTCCAGGGTCTCTGCAAAGATGGTGGCCTTTGCATCCTTGTGGGTTGCGGCGATGTGCTCGAAGGAGGGCACCAGGGCGCAGAACTCGCCCAGGGAATCCCAACGGAGGTGGCCTTCCTTCAGCACCTGCTCCACGTGCTTGGGTGCAGAGCCCCCGGCCCCTGTTTCAAACAGGCCGCCACCCTTCATCAACGGCACGATGGAGAGCATCTTGGCACTGGTGCCGAGCTCCAGGATGGGAAACAGGTCCGTGAGGTAGTCACGCAGGACGTTTCCGGTGACGGAGATGGTGTCTTCACCTCGCCTGATCCTCTCAAGGGAGTATGCCATGGCCGAAACCGGATCCATGATCCTGATATCCAGCCCGTCGGTGTCGTGACCTTTCAGGTAGGCGTTGACCTTGCCCATGAGCTGTGCGTCATGGGCCCTGTCTTCGTCAAGCCAGAACACGGCGGGTGTCTGGGTGACGCGGGCACGGGTCACAGCCAGCTTCACCCAGTCCCTGATGGGTGCATCCTTGGTCTGACACGACCGAAAGATATCCCCTTGTTCCACGGATTGCTCCATGAGGGTCTTTCCGGCGTCGTCGATGACGCGAATCACCCCGCTTCCCGGGGCCTCGAAGGTCTTGTCGTGGGAGCCGTACTCCTCGGCTTTCTGGGCCATGAGGCCCACATTGGAGACGCTGCCCATGGTGGCGGGATCAAAGGCACCGTTCTTCAGGCAATCCTCAATGACTTCCTGGTACATGGTGGCGTAACAGCGGTCCGGCACCATGGCGAGGGTGTCGTGGAGCTTGTCGTCGGCGCCCCACATCCTGCCGCCGTCGCGGACGGCCACGGGAATGGAGGCGTCCACAATGATGTTGTTGGGAACATGCAGGTTGGTGATGCCCTTGCTTGAGTCCACCATGGCAAGCTGGCAGGAAGCCTCGTACACGGCCATGATATCGGATTCGATTTCAGAGCGTTTCTCTTCGGGGAGGTCCTGGATTTTTGCGTAGAGGTCGCCCAGGCCGTTGTTGACGTTGATGCCCAGGGGAGAAAGGGTTTCACCGTGCTTGTCGAACACCTCCTTGTAAAAGACGGAGACGCAGTGGCCGAACATGACGGGGTCGGACACCTTCATCATGGTGGCCTTGAGGTGCAGGGAGAGCAGCACATCGTCCTTGGCGGCAAGGGCGATCTGCTCGGCGTAGAACTCACGCAGGGCGCGGACATTCATCACTGCGGAATCCATGACTTCACCGTCAAGAAGGGGGGTCTCTCCCTTCAACACAGACACCGTGCCTTCGGGGTCCACATACTCAATGCGCACGGAACACGCCTTGTCCACCACAACGGATTTTTCGCTGGCGTAAAAATCCCCGTCTTCCATATGGGCGATGCGGGCCTTGGAGTGATCCGGCCAGGCTTTCATGAGCCTGTGGGGTTTCTTCTTCCCGAAGGCCTTCACCGAGGCTGCAGCCCTTCTGTCGGAGTTTCCCTCCCGGAGCACGGGGTTCACGGCGCTGCCGAGGACCTTGGCATAGCGTGCGTGAAGCTCTTTTTCCGCATCGGTCCGGGGCTCTTCCGGGTAATCCGGAACGTCAAAGCCCTTGCCCTGAAGCTCCTTGACGGCCGCTTTGAGCTGGGGAATGGAGGCGCTGATGTTGGGCAGCTTGATGATGTTGGTGGCAGGCTCCTTGACAAGGGCCCCGAGCTCTTCCAGATGATCGGCGACCTTTTGGTCTTCGCTTAGGTTTTCCGGAAAATTCGCAAGGATTCGCCCCGCAAGGGAGATGTCCTTTTTCTCGAAACAGATACCTGAACCCTTGGTAAAGGACTCAAGTATGGGCAACAGGGAATGGGTTGCCAGCGCGGGAGCCTCATCTATAGCGGTGTAAATGATACGTTTGTCTGTCATAGTGTCCTCATGTCAATTCAGGTAAACCACCAGCTGTGGCAGTGGACTCTCACAGGGCCCGGGCCTTTGCGCCAAAACGATCCGACATAAAAAGAGACGATTTCCCCTTCTTCCAGGGATCGAATCGCTGCTGTCTCTCCATGAATTATCGTCGTTTATTCTTTAGCGATGGCCGGTATGGGCTCCGGGAGCCTATGGCATAAAAGCTGCCGTCACATCATGCATCAACAAAAACAGTCTTTTTCTACTACCTTAAGCGCCGCATCAAAGCAAGACCTGCCTGCCAAATCAAAACCGGGACAGGCTCTTTATGTTGGACAAACCATGCATCCTGTGTCACACTCTTTCAAACCGATATCTCATCGCAATCATGAACAATATCTGTCATACAAAGCCAATCCCACAATCAGATTCTGCAAGACCGAAAAGGAGGGTTCCATGCCGCGCGTTCCCCGTATGGTCGTTACAGATTCAGGACAAAAAGCCGCCTACCATGTAATCAGCCGGACCGCACTGGACGGACTACCGTTTGGTAAGGTTGAAAAAGACGAGCTTGTGCGAATCATTCAAAAGTATTCCACAATTTACTGTGTCGAGGTCCTGGGATTTGCCGTCATGGGAAACCATTTTCACCTGCTCATTGAGGTGCACCCCGATGACATGGTCTCCGACGACGAGGTGCGAACACGATTCCGCCTTCTTTATGGGGATAATACGGCATTCCCCGAGGCTCGCATCAAAGAGTACCGGGAAAGGTTTTGCAGCCTGTCCGCCTACGTCAAGGACATCAAGCAGCGATTCTCCTGTTTTTATAACAAGCGGAAAAACCGAAAAGGCACCCTGTGGGGCGAACGATTCAAAAGCGTTATCGTCGAGCAGGGAAACACGTTGATCCACTGTCTCGCATATATTGATTTGAATGCGGTTAGGGCCGGAATCGTGAAGCGACCGGAAGATTACCGCTGGTGCTCCATCGGGTACCATGTCCAAACCGACAACAGATACGAATTTCTCTCATCGGATTTTGGGATGCCTGATGCCACTATGGAGGCTGCCGAGACGCAGCTCAAGACTTACAGGGAGTACCTGTATCATTTGGGAGCCATTGAGAAGAGAGGAAAGGCAAGCATACCCAAACCCATTCTGGATGAAGAGGCCGCACAGGGATTCGAAATCAATCGCACAAAAAGATTCCGCTACCGGACCCGCTACTTTACGGATTCCGGAATCATCGGGTCCCGGGCCTTTGTTGAAAGGCATTACGAAACATTCAGAGACCACTTTCAGGCATCACAGGATAAAATCCCGAAGCGTGTCCGGGGGATAGAAGGAATGTACTCACTGAAGCGGCTGACCGAAGCCTGACCCCGAATTCCGGTCTAATAAAAATCGATGCCCATGGCCTTGGCAAAACCCGTTCCATAAAGGGAGCGGCCTCAGAACCCGGGGTGAAATGCGCCTTGGCTTCCCCCTTCAGCATCCTCTCATCCCGACTCAGCACGCCCAGCGGACAATCAGATCGCTATCATCCATAAAAAAGCATGACCCATTGCGAGTATGAATAGAAACAGGACGCCCTGCGTCGGTTCCAGACGTGCGTCAGTATTAATAACCTGTCCCCTTAAAATTACCGCATAACTCATAAAGAGCCTGTCCCTTTCTTTACGGAGATAACGAACTATCTGTTCACACATCGGCCCAGGCCTAAAAATCCATGGGCACGGCAAGCTCTTCCAAGGCGTCCCAGTCAGAAATGGTGATCACACCCCGGTTCAGCTGGATGATGCCCTCTTCGCGGAGCTTCTTGAGTTCCCGGTTGACGCTTTCACGGGTGGCGCCCACCATCTCCCCCAGCTCTTTCTGGGTGAAGGTCAGATCGATCTCAACGGGCTTGTCCCGGCCGTCGGAGACCTTCTCGGCAAGCTCCAGGAGACACTTGGCCAGGCGGGTGGAGATGCTGAAGAAGCAAAGGCCTTCCAGGAGGTCGTCGGTTTTCCGGATCATGGAAGAAAGATCGCACAGGATGGTGCGCAGGGCGTGCTCGTCCTCCTGGAGGATGTGGATAAAGGCGTCGCGCTCCAGGACCAGAAGGCGACTGGCGGTCATGGCCACGGCATCGGCGCTTCGGCTCTGGCCGTCGAACATGGACATGGTCCCGAAAAAGGAGGGTTCCCTCAGCACCGTCAGGATGATCTCCTCCCCCACGCTGGAGGGCAGGACAATCTTAACGGCCCCCTCTTCGATGATGTACATCTCGTTGCCTTCGTCCCCTTTGCGGAAAAGGGCCTCGCCCTGCTTGAGGGTCACGGGTTTGACGGCCCTTGCGATGCGATCAAGGCTGGCGGTGTCCAGGGAACGAAACAGGGGAATGGTCCGCAGCAGGTCGTGTGTGAGATCCATGGCATCCTCTTGTGTCAATGGTCGTAGGTCCCCGGCGTCAGCCCGCCCTCCGGGGTCCGTGAAAAAAGCCGCCCCTATCTGCGGAGGGACGACAAAATGGGGGTGTTCATCACCAGGGCCGAATAGTCGTCGGTTTTGTCGATATCCAGGGAGAACCCTGCTTTGTCGATCTCGAAGTAACTGGAGATCACCTTGAGAAGGTCCTCGCGCAGGTTGCTCAGGACCTCGTCGGAGACCTCCAGGCTGTCGCACACCAGGGCGAGCTTCAGGCGCTTTCTGGCCACCTCGCTGCTTCGGGGCTCCTCTTTGGTGCCCATCATCTTCTGCAACAGGTTGTTCAGCATCATCTCCTCCTTACCTTGCCAGACCCATTTTCCGGCCGAGGCGTTTAAAGAATCCACTGTCGGTTCGAGGCACCTCGATGGGCAGGTCGGTCTGTCCGGCAAGGCGAGCGGCAATGCGCTCAAAGGCACGCCCGGCCTTGGAGTCCTTCTGCATCACCAGGGGTACCCCGGTGTTGGTGGAGACAATGACCTGTTCGTCCATCTCCACGAGGCCGATGAGCTCCACGGAAAGCACGTCCACCACGTCTTCGTGGCTGAGCATATCACCGCGTTCCACCATCTGGGGCACGATGCGGTTCACCACCAGCTTGGGGGCGATCTCCTTGGCCAGGAGCAAACCGATAATGCGGTCGGCGTCCCGGATGGAAGAGACCTCGGGCATGCAGACCACCACGGCGTCGTCGGCTGCGGCCACGGCGTTCTCAAAGCCCTGCTCGATGCCCGCCGGGCAATCGATGAGGATGTAGTCGTAGTCGTTTCGAATCTCCTCGATGAAGGAGGTCACCTCATCCGGCCCCATGGTGTTTTTGTTGTCGCTCTGGGAGGCGGGGATGAGAAACAAATTGTCGATGCGCCTGTCCTTGATGGCCACCTGGGAGGGTTTGCACCGTTGTTTGACGGCATCCACGACGTTGAAGACGATACGGTTTTCAAGCCCCATCACCACGTCCAGGTTCCGCAGTCCGATATCCATGTCCACCACGGCCGTCTTCTTGCCCGCAAGGGCCAGGGCCGCTCCGATGGAAGCCGTTGCCGTGGTCTTGCCCACACCGCCTTTGCCCGATGTGATGACGATTACTCTGCCTTTCACGTATCCAACTCTCCTGTGCGTGCGTTGTTGTTCGTTTACGATGATGCGCAGCCTCAAAAAGGCATCGCCTTATACTATGGGGTCCCCCTTAAACGACCCGCGTTCCGCTTACGCTCTCCAGGTCAGAACCGGGGCTTTGGCGAAGGGATTTTCTTCCAGGTAATCGGCCACCACCACGCCCCCCCCGGCCACCGAAGCATACGCCACACGCCCAGGGACGCCCGGTGTGCGGTGATCTGCCACGTGGGTCCCGATCTGCAGCTGCATGGGACGGAAATCAAGGGCCATCACGATAGAGTCTGAATCTCCGGGGGATCCGGCAATGGCGGTTCCCCGAAGGGCCCCCATCACATAGATGTCGCCTCCGGCCACCACCTCGCCCCCGGGGTTCACGTCCCCGAGCACCAGAAGGTGACGCTCCGCGGTGACCCGCTGCCCGGATCGCACGCGCCCGGTAAGGACCTGGGTCTCCGAAGCTGAAGGGGTGGGGATAACCTCGGCTCCTTCGCTCTCCGGCGGCTCACCGTAAGGCAACACACCGGACACGGCGAACCGGTCCTGAAGCACCGGGGCAAGGCGATCCGCCCAGAGGGACGAGCCGGACCAGCTGCCGGCGTCCACCTGTACCAGGGCTCCGGCCGCGAGGTTTCTAAGCTGGCGGAAAATTCGAATCGTGGCTTTCAGGAGATGGTCTTCCGAGGCCCTGGGGTCCACGGAGAGTAGAAACCCGTCCCCGTATCCCTTTATTTTCACCGCTGTTTTCGCCGCGCCAAACAAAACCGCCACCGCATATCCTTCCTTAACATGTTGACAACGAAGCAAAAAGCCCGCAGCACACAATCACTCCATACGAGCTCAGGGCCGATCTTGAAAAACCATATTATCGGGCTTATCCCGGGGATTCTCCCGGGCGTGTTGCGATGCCATTAGCAATAATAGCTATCCAAAGTAACATGCAATCATAAAAAACCAAGGGATATCGGTCAAGGCAGATCACGTGCGGCAAGTAGAATAGAAGGGATGAAGCAAAAGAAGCTGATTTAAGAAAATCGCAAAAAGAAAAGTAACATTCCGGAATTTTGTCTGTTTCTACGCCACCGAGGCCGGGGAGCGCCGGCTCCCCGCCCCGGGATTTATGGACGGTAGACCCGGGGAACCCGGGAGGCAACCATGCAGGTCACTTCATAGTTGATGGTGCCGACGACCTCGGCGATCTCATCGGCGGAGACCAATGCGCCGCCCTGGCTGCCCATGATCACCACCTCGTCCCCCACGGCCACGCCGTGGACGTCGGTGACATCCACCATGGTCATGTCCATGCAGACCCGCCCCAGAACAGGGACGCGATGGCCCCGCACCAGCATGTGCCCGCGATTTGACATGAGCCTGGGGTACCCGTCTCCGTACCCGCAGGGTACCGTGGCCACCACGGTCTCCTTCTCCGCCTGCCAGGTCCCGCCGTAGCTGATGAACGCGCCTTTTTTCACGCGCTTGACCTGGACGACGCTCCCCTTCACCTGCATGGCGGGCCGGACGCCCAGAGTATCCACCCGCACCTTGGCAGAGGGGTTCAGTCCGTACAGGGAGATCCCCCCCCGCACCATGTCAAACCGAGCCTCGGGCAGGGTGAAGATGCCCGCCGTGTTGGCGGCATGGCGAAGCTCAAAGGTGACCCCCAGGGCCTCAAGGCATCCCAGAACCGAGGTGAAACGGGCCAGCTGATTCCGGGCTTCCACCAGATTGGCTTCATCGGCGGTTGCAAAATGGGTAAAAATGCCCTCGGCACGGATCCCCGGAAGGGCCACAGCCCGGGCAATGGCTTCTGCGCATGCCTCTGGAGATTCCCGGCCCGGATCCTGAACCGCGTCAAACCCCACGCGGCCCATGCCGGTGTCCACCTTGATATGGCCCAGAACCTCACCGCCCAGCTCCCCTGCCACCCGGCTCAGCATGCGGGCATACCCGTCGTCCACCACAGCCTGACGCAGGCCGTAGCGTATCAAAAGGGGCACCCCCGACTCCGGGGTGACTCCCAGGATAAGGATGGGGGCTTCGATACCCGCCTCACGCAGGATCACGGCCTCGGAGACCCGGGCCACCCCCAGCCAGGACGCGCCGTTTGCAAGGGCGGTTCGGGCCACCTCTTCGGCACCGTGGCCATAGGCATTGGCCTTGACCACGGCCATGAGACGGGCTTTTCCCGCATGGGCTTTCAATATCTGTGCATTGGCGGCGATGCGGGAAAGATCGATCTCCGCAAAGATGGGTTCAGGGACGTTAGCGGTTGCTGTCAAGGGCACCTCCACAGGCGCAGATCCGGCAAGGGAACCGTAGCAGGCATGCATCGGTCCCGCCGTCGTCACGACGCCATCCTGAGCACACAGCGCCTGACCTTCTCCTCGGCAACGCATTTGAACCGCTTCAGGAGTTCGGGTGAGATCCCTTCGTAAACGTCGAAAAAGTCTGGATTCAGGGTGTGCTTGGGGTTAAACTCCTGCAGGGCGTAAAGCTCTGCGCCTTCTATCATGCCGGTGATGGTGTCCAGGACCGCCTCGTCGATGAACGGCGAGGTGCAGGTGGTGCGAAATTCGTGGGGCAGGCCCGAGTGCAGGATGGCCGACACGCTCTCCTTGAGCTCCGCCTCCATGGGGCGGCGTGAGAGCAGCGGCATGTAAGCGGCGGGATCGGCCTTGATGTCCATGGCCACATAGTCCAGCAGCCCCTCGTCCATCAGGGACTTGAGCATGGCCGGACGGCTTCCGTTGGTGTCCAGCTTGACCAGGAACCCCATCTCCTTGACCTTTCGGATGAACTCAGGCAGGTCGCTGTGGAGGCAGGGCTCTCCCCCGCTCACCACCACAGCGTCCAGTCGCCCCACACGCGTCTGCAAAAAACCCAGGACCTCATCCACCTCGTAGGGCGTTTCAGGCCCGCCATCATTCACCAGGCCGGCGTTGTGGCAGTAAGGGCAGGTCAGGTTGCATCCGTAGGTAAAGACCACCGCCCCGATCTTTCCGGGGTAATCGATCAGCGAGCATTTATTCAAACCACCGATAATCATCGTTCAGGACTCTCCTTCCATCACCAGATGGCGGCCGTCTATGGGGTCCGCGCATCTGCCGCTCCAAAATAGTCGGGGCCGATCTTTCCTGCAAGGAGAAATCGGCCCCGACACACAGGTCAAGGGTTCGGCAACGAGGCCGTTCCTTATGTCGACTCCCCTTTCGGACACGGGGAATACATAAAAAAACGCATAAGCCACGGCACGGGACGCAGCCCCTGCCATGGCCAGGGAATGGCCCTTTAGGCCACCTTAAAGGTTTCACGCATGCAGAATTCGCTCTGCTTGCCGTTGTTCCACTGGGATACGGGCCGAAGGTACCCCACCACGCGGGAGTAAATCTCCGTGGCGCTACCGCACTTCTCGCAAGTCTTCACCTCCCCTGCGATGTAGCCGTGGGAGGGACAGACGCTGAAGGCTGGGGTCAGGGTGAAGAGGACGGTAGTTGCCGAGGTCTCTTCCAGGGACTTGACCGCCTCCACATCGGAGACCTCTTCCCCGAGGAACATGTGAAGCACAGTGCCGCCGGTGTACTTGGTCTGGAGCTCGTCCTGGAGGTCCAGCACCTCAAAGAGGTCGTCGCTGTAGTTCACCGGCAGGTGGGTGGAGTTGGTGTAGAAGGGGTCGTCCCCGTTCCTGAAGGCCTCTTCGTTGGCGCAGGCTGCATCCGGGTAGATCTTCTTGTCCTTCATGGCCAGGCGGTACCCGGTGCCTTCCCCGGGGGTGGCCTCCAGGTTGAAGATGTCCCCGGTCTCGTCCTGGAGCTGCTCCAGGCGACCGCGGATATGGTCCAGAATCCTCAGGGCCATCTCTTTGCCCTCGGTCTCGGCGATGCCCTGGCCCATGAAGTTCACCAGGGCTTCCTGCATGCCGATGATGCCGATGGTGGAGAAATGGTTCTTCCAGTAGATCCCGAAGCGCTCCTTGATGTGGCGCAGGTAGAACTTGGAATAGGGGTAGAGGTTCTTTTCGGTGAACTCTTCCAGGATCTTGCGCTTGATCACCAGGCTCTCCTTGGCCAGGTCGATGAGCTCGTCAAGGCGTGCCATGAAGGCCTCTTCGGTCTCCACCTCTTTGCCGATGCGGGGCAGGTTGAGGGTGACCACCCCGATGGAGCCGGTGAGGGGGTTGGCGCCGAAGAGCCCGCCGCCGCGCTTGAGGAGCTCGCGGTTGTCCAGGCGCAGTCGGCAGCACATGGACCGGGCGTCGTCGGGGCTCATGTCGGAGTTGACGAAGTTGGAGAAGTAGGGAATGCCGTAGCGACCCGTCATCTTCCAGATCATGTCGAGGTTGGGGTTGTCCCAGTCGAAATCCTCGGTGATGTTGTAGGTGGGGATGGGGAACGTAAAGACGCGGCCCTTGGCGTCCCCTTCCATCATCACCTCGGCAAAGGCGCGGTTCAGGGTATCCATCTCCTCCTGGAACTCGCCGTAGGTCTCGTCAAGGTCCTCCCCGCCGATGATGATGGGGGTGTCCTTGAGGTTCTTGGGCACCACAAGGTCCATGGTGATGTTGGTAAAGGGAGTCTGGAAACCGACACGCGTGGGGATGTTGATGTTGAACACAAACTCCTGGAGCGCCTGCTTCACCTTGCCGTAGGAGAGCTTGTCCTTACGGATAAAGGGGGCCAGAAGGGTGTCGAAGTTGCTGATGGCCTGGGCCCCGGCCGCCTCGCCCTGGAGGGTGTAAAAGAAGTTCACGATCTGGCCCAGGGCAGTGCGCAGGTGCTTGGGCGGGGTGCTCTCCACCTTGCCGGCCACGCCTTTGAACCCTACGCGCAGGAGGTCCTGAAGGTCCCAGCCCACGCAGTATACGGAGAGCAGGCTCAGGTCATGGATGTGCAGGTGCCCCTGGTTGTGGGCCTCGCGAATGCCTTCGGGGTAAATCTTGTTGAGCCAGTACTCGGCGGTGATGTCCGAAGAGATGTAGTTGTTCAGGCCCTGGAGAGAGTAGCTCATGTTGCTGTTCTCTTTGATCTTCCAGTCGAGCTTCTTGATGTAGTTGTCCATCAGCTCGGTGTTGGCCTTGATGGTGATGTTCCGAATCTGGGCACGCTGCTCACGGTAGAGGATGTACGCCTTGGCGGTCTTGTAAAACGGGGAATCCAGGAGCACGCGCTCCACAATGTCCTGGACCTCCTCCACGTCGGGAACCGCCCCCAGACGCAGGGTCCGGGCCATGGAGAGAAATTTCATGGTCAGCATCTTGCCTTCCCGCTCCCCGAACTCCCCTGTGGCTTTCCCCGCTTTTGCGATGGCCGCCGTAATCTTGGAAGAGTCAAATTCCACCACGCTACCGTTTCGTTTTTTGATTCGTTCGAACAAATGCCTACCCCTTCTTCATCTTTAACGTTCACAGGTTTACACAGACCGCACGGCGGAGAGCCCTCTTGCACCTTATGCCTAAAGGCCGCATCTCTCACTCGTACCGGTCAGGTCAGGGTTCCGGTTGCATAGCCGCGCTCCGACGGTTCGGAACGGTCCGGGGAACTGCAATGCACGCACGCATCCCCATGGACAGCCGCAGACTATGTAACCACCATCTCCTCTTGTATGTTGTAAAGACTGCTTACATCGAATTGTTGTGTGGAATGATGCCGACCGACAGCCCTCAAGGCAGGGATCAACTACGCCCTAATGTGAGACCGGCAACGACGTGACATGACGCCGGACGCGCCTGAGCAGAATCCTTCCTGCCGTGAGACACCGACGCCGTCATGGATTATCTTATCGGATGTTCCTCGTTCAGTGAGTTGGGGACCGGGCAATGCCCACGGAGGGCTACCCGGAATCAGCTCCGGATGGGTGCCTTGCCATGGTTGCCTCTGTTGCCCCATGTCGTCATGAAATGTTCTGATTGTTCGGGCTTCCGAGAACTCGGTTTTCAGCCTGCCGCGCCCCAGGAGAGGGCGGCATGGTAAAATCGGGTGTCAGGTGGTGACCCGGGGATGTCGCCGGTCAGGTATTGGCCCCAGCGACAGCTCAAGTTTACACAATATATAGTCAGTGTCAACCCTATTCTCCCACATGTTGTATATTCCCCCTCCGGACCACCACCAGCCATATCTTGAAAAAAATCAAGCCAGTATACACATGACCACGCATGTAAACACCCGTTGCACCCCTATTTTTTTATGTCCGCCCAGACCTGAAATCAGCACGGGATACGCCGCTCCGCAAGCCATCGAGGCCCACGGCAAAAAAAGCCGTCCCTCACCGGGCCAAAGGCGTGCTATGCTTTCCCGCATTGCCGGTGCCCGACGCCATGGTGGCCCCGGATAAAAAACGCCCCATCCAGGGCCCTAAGCCGCCCTTTCAAGGAGATTGCCATGTTCGACGACAAACGAGCCGACAAACGGCTGGTAGAAAAGACGCCCCCAGACATCAGGCGGGCCATCGGCGGGCTGTACCGGTCCCGGACGGCCACGCGGCTGCTGCTCATCATCGCCATTGTGTCGGCCATTTTCGGTGGGGTAGGCCTGGATGTCTGCCTGTCGGAACCCATGTGGGAAGCCCATATCTGGGTCCCGGCCCTGCTCATTGTCCTGGCGGTCTGGATCTTCGTCTCCATCCTCCTGCACGCCATCCGCATCAAGCTCTTCACAAAATAGGGGCCCGTGGCGCCATCCTTGCGGCACAAAAAAACTGCCCTGCGGGTGCGCGGGCAGCCGCAGGGCAGTTTGTATGGTTGTATCAGGGCGGACTTGAGCGAAAGGCCCCTCCGTTCCTGCAGGCCTACACGAGCAGCAGCTCCGTGAAGTAGTGAAAAATGCGGGCGGTGGCGCCCCACACGGCCATGTTTTCCACCGGGTACTGCAGCTCATCCCACCCCGGCACGCGACCGGAATAGGCCTTTTCATGATGGGCCTTCACCACCTCTCCCAACGGAATCATGACAATACGGGCGATCTCCGAGGGGTCGAAGACCACCTCCTCCTCTTCCCCGTGCCAGATCCCGAAAAAGGCCTCGATCTCGGTGTTCTTGATGGTCTGGAAATGGCCCAGAGAGCCCACATAATCCACCTGATCGGGCAGGATCCCCGTCTCTTCCCTCAGCTCACGGTACGCCGTGGAGAGGGGCGAGGCGTCCACCGGGTCCTGGTGTCCGCCGGGAAAGGCCACCTGGTTGGCCCAGGGGTACCCCTTGTTGTCGGCCTTCAAGATGGCCAGGATCGTGGGGTCGGTCTCAGGGGTCCGCATGAGCATAAACACGGAGGCCTTTTTCAGGTGGTCTCCGATGGAATCGGGGTGTGTCGTGGTACGAATCATCTCCCGCGCGTAATTCACATCAAAGGGGGCCGTGGTGTCCATTTAGCGTTTATACCCCTCGTTGGCCATGAACCGGAGCCGTTCCAGAAAGGTATCGGCATCCAGGTATCCATTCATGAAGCTGATCTGGGCCCCGTTCTCATCGAGGAACAGGCTGTAGGGCAACCCCCTCACCCGGTACTTGCGGGCCAGCTCCTTCTCCCGGTCCGCATCCACCTGCACCGGAACGAAGTTTTCGTTCAAGTAGGCGATCACTTTTTCGGACTGAAAGGTGGTTTCGGCCATGAGGGTGCAGTACTTGCACCAGGCCGCATGGAAATTGACATATATTTTCCTGCCGCTGGAAGCGGACATGCTCACCCCTTCCGCAATTACTTCCACTGGATGCCGCCGGGGGTGGTATCCAGGGCAAGGGCGCTCGTGTCGGTCATCAGCAGGCAGGCCAGGGCCGCCACAAACGATATCAATGCGTTGCGCATGGGTATCCTCCGGATGGGTTCTCCCACCGTGACCGGCCACCCGGGCATCGATGGATTCGGTTTATCGCCTTTGCCCGTAGCCGGGTCCCCGGACAGGGCAAAAGCGCTCCTTTTACAACAGCATAACGGTCAGGGGATTGCAAGGGCATTGATATACCCGCCCAGGAGCAGAATCCCTACGGCCACAAGCAGGACGCCGGCCACTTTGTTCACATAGGGCAGCACCTTGCGCGCCTTTTTCATAAAATTCAACATGGCGTGGATAAAAACGGAAATCAGGATAAAGGGCAGGGCCAGGCCCGCCGAATAGACCGTGAGAAGTCCCATGCCCCGGGCCACCGTCTCCTGGTTCCCGGCAAGGACAAGGATGGATCCCAGCATGGGGCCGATGCAGGGACTCCACCCTGCGCCGAAGGCCATGCCCACCACAAACACCCCGAAAAGGTGCAGGGGCTTGTGCTGTACCCTCAGGCGCTTGTCCACCTGCAGGCTGGGAACGCGGAGCAGCCCCAGAAAGTGAAGCCCGAAAAGGATCACGAGGATCCCTCCGCCCATGCGGAGCCACTCCTTGCTGTCGTAGAGCAGGCCGCCCAGGGAGGAGACCGCCGCCCCCAAGAGCACAAACACAAGGGAAAACCCCGACACATAGGCCAGGGTGGCTAAAATCACCTGCTTTCTCACCCCCGCCCCTCCGGCATGGAGTTCCTCCAGAGAAAAGCCAGTTATAAAGGTAAAGTAAGCGGGAACCAGCGGCAGCACGCACGGGGAAAAAAACGAAAGCAGGCCCGCAGCAAAGGCTGCGCCCCACGAAACCGTCAGAAAACCAGTCATATAGTTCAAACTCCAATGGGACAAAGGGGGGTGGATACAAGGCCAGTTCTCTCAGAAAAATCTGTGTACCCGGTCAATGAACGGGCAAATTATATGGAAGTTACCGAGGAAAGGCAAACAAAAGATCCGGTCCGTATTTCCTTACCAAACAGCAATTTACCCCGACCGCCCCGTATATTTCCCGCATATTCCCGCCCCTGTTCACCCATCTTACCGAAGTCATTTGAAATCACCGCTGCTGCAAAAAAAAGGGTAAGTAATCTTCCCTTCCTGCCGATAAGTACGATTAAGCGAATGAATAACACGTCCAACGGACAAGGCATCCAAATGCACCTGACCGGCTGAGCTGGAGGTATATGCAATGATTTTTGAAGACGACGACACCCTAAGAATGTACGTGGAAGAGTCCGGCAGGACCTTCCCACAGTTGAAAGCGACCTCCTGGCCATTGAGGAGGCGGGACTTGAAAACGGCGAAGAGTTGATCAACAACGTATTCCGTGCAGCCCACTCCATTAAAGGAGGCGCTGGGTTCATGGGCCTCACCACGGTCAAGGAGCTCTCCCACAACCTGGAGAACGCCCTGAACATGATGCGCAACGGTGAGCTGGACCCGGCCCCTGCGGTCATCAGCACCCTGCTCACCGCCTTCGACAAACTGACGGACCTGGTCAACAACATCGAGACGAGCAACGAGGCGGACATCACCACCTTTGTCGATGCCCTCGTCGCCATCGACAGCCTGCCCGAGGCTCCCGCTGAGCCCCAGGCACAGGCCCCTGCCCCCTTCGTGACCGAAGACGACGAAGACCCCCTGGCCGCCTTTGAGGTGGACAGAGAGGAGCTGGACAAATTTCTCCGGCAGGGCAAATACGTCTACCGACTCACCTACGACCTGAACCGGGATATCGCCGATCAGGGCAAGGTGGTCAACGAGGTCCTGAACACCCTGGGCAACAGCGGCATGATCCTGGGCTCCACCGACCCCACGGTTCCCGCCGACGCCAAGGGAGACCGCCCCTTCCTCGTCCTCTTCGCCTCCATCATCGAACCGGACATCGCGCCCCTGCTGGCCGAGCTTGACGAATCCGCCGTGGAGGACATCACCCCGCTCCTGGGCGGGGGCGAAGCCGCCATGGACCAGATCATCGAGGACGCCGAGTCCGCAGCGACTCCGGCAGCCCCCAGCGCCCCCGAACCGGCCGAGCCGTCGCAACCGGTGGCCGCACCCGCGCCCCAGCCAGTTCCCCAGGCCGTTGCCACCCCCGCCAGGGTGGACGAGCACGAAGCCAAGCCCATGGAGATGGAGCCCCGAAGCAAGGGCCAGACCTCCATCCGGGTCAACCTGGAACTTCTCGACACCCTCATGACCCTGGCAGGGGAGCTGGTCCTCAGCCGCAACCAGCTCATGCAGGGCATCACCGGAAGCAACACACGGGCCGTGGAGACATCCGGGCAACGCATCGACATGATCACCTCCGAACTCCAGGAGGCCATCATGCGCACCCGCATGCAGCCCATCTCCAACGTCTTCAACAAATTCACCCGCGTGGTCAGGGACCTTGCCGGCACCTTGAACAAAAAGGTGGACCTCTTCATCGAGGGCAAGGACGTGGAGCTCGACAAGACCATCATCGAGTCCATCAACGACCCCCTCACCCACCTGGTGAGAAACTCCGTTGACCACGGCATCGAATCCCCGGAAGACCGTGCCCGCCTGGGTAAAAATCCCACGGGACGCATCTTCCTCAAGGCCTTCCACGAAGCAGGCCAGGTCAACATCGAGATCAGTGACGACGGCGGCGGCATCGACGGAGACGCCATTGCCGCGGCAGCCATTCGCAAGGGCCTGCTCAGCGAATCCGACGTGGCCGTCATGGGCACCAAAGAGAAGGTGGGCCTCATCTTCCTCCCGGGTTTTTCCACCGCACGCCAGGTAACGGACGTCTCCGGCCGCGGCGTGGGCATGGACGTGGTCAAGACCAACCTGGACAAGCTCGGCGGGATCATCGACATCCACTCCAAGCCCGGGAAAGGGACCACCATCCTCATCAAGCTGCCCCTGACCCTGGCCATCATCCCCAGCCAGATCGTCTCCGTGGAGAACGAACGCTACGCCATCCCCCAGGTGAACCTGGACGAGCTCCTGCGTATCCCCGCGGCCCAGGTGAAGGACCGCATCGAAAAGGTTGGCAACGCCGACGTGGTGAGACTCCGCGGGGCCCTGCTGCCCTTGCTGCGCCTCACCGACCTGCTGGACATCGCCCCCACCTTTGTCCACCCGGAAGACGGCAAGGTCTACCCGGACAAACGCCGCAACCTGGCCGACCGCCGCCAGAACGAGGACGACCTCCCCGAAGAGATTCGCGACATGCGAAGCGGCGAGGACCGGCGCTACCGAAGCGACAGCGCCATCAACATCGCCGTGGTCTCCGCCGGCAACTTCAAGTACGGCCTGGTGGTGGACGAGCTGCGGGACTCAGAAGAGATCGTGGTCAAACCCCTGGGCCGCCACCTGAGCAAATGCGACGGCTACGCCGGAGCCACCATCATGGGCGACGGCCGTGTGGCCCTCATCCTGGACGTGGCCTCCCTGGCCAAGATGGGTTCCCTCAACGAGACCTCTTCCAAGACCATCAGCGCCGCCGAAGAGGCTTCGGCCAACGAACGCAACAACGCGGGCAGCGACCGTACGGCCCTGCTCACCTTCAAAGGGGGCGAGGCCGAACACTTCGCAGCCCCCCTCAACCTGGTGGAACGCATTGAGCGCATAAAATCCGAAGAGATCGAAGAGGTGGGCGGACGCCGGGTGATCCAGTATCGCGGCGGCACCCTGCCCCTGAACGAGGTCTCCGAAGTGGCCAACGTGGCCCCTGTGCCGGAGAGCGATCAGTACGAAGTGGTGGTCTTCCGCGTGGGAGGCCGGGAGACGGGCCTTCTCGTCACGCCCCCGGTGGACGCCGTGGAAGTGGACCTCAACGTGGACGCCTCCACCCTCAAGCAGGAGGGGATCATGGGCTCCCTCATCGTGGGGGACCACACCACCCTCATGGTGGACATCTTCGAGCTGGTGCGCACGGTCAACCCCACCTGGTTTGAGGAGAACCGCCCCACCGGCCCGGACACCACGGCCACAGGCGGCGAAATCCGCGTCCTCTTTGCCGAAGACTCGGCCTTCTTCCGCAATCAGGTCTCCGACTTCCTCAACGACGAAGGGTTCATCGTCACCACCGCCGAAGACGGGGCCGAGGCCTGGGACTACCTCAACAAAGGGGTGGACGACTTCACCGTCATCCTGACCGACCTGGAGATGCCCAACATGGACGGCTTTGAGCTCACCAAAAAGATCAAAGCCTCGGAAACCTTCGGGCACCTGCCCGTGGTGGCCCTCACCTCCCTTGCCAGCGAGCGGGACATCCAGAAAGGCAAGGAGGCCGGCATCGACAGCTACCAGATCAAGCTGGACCGGGAAAAGCTCATCGATGTGGTTCGGGAATACTCCCTGTAGCCGTGCAACCCCATCAGCGTTAGGAGAGACACCATGAATGAACAGGCTAAAAAAAACGGAAACTCGTCCATGCTGGAACTGGCCACCTTCTCCGTAGGGGAGGCCCAGTGCGGCATCGACATCCTCAAGATACAACTATAAACAAGCAGACCGAGGTCACCGGTGTGCCCCAGTCCCCCGATTACGTGGTGGGGGTCCTCAACCTGCGCGGGCGCATCGTCACGGTCATCGACCTCGGCCTCAAGACGGGGCTCTCCCCCATCACCCGGGACAAGGACAACCGCAACATCATTGTGGACTCCATGGGTGAGCACATCGGGCTGCTGGTGGACCGCATCAGCGACGTCATGAGCGCCGACCCCAGCCACGTGGAACCTCCCCCCGCCAACCTGGGCGGTATCGAAGGAAGCTACTTCGAAGGGGTGGTCAAGACCGAAGCAGGCCTCATCGGTGTCCTGGACATCGAACGGGTCCTCACCGAAGGGTAAGCACAGCCCCCGAGCGCCGGATGTAATAAAGCTAACCCCGATTCCCATTCGGTGATAGGTCACCATCGCCGGAGTCGTGTGAACCCTTCGGCAGAAAAGCGGACAAGGGACCTCCTGCGGGAGGTCCCCGTGCCTCCGCACTGCGGTCGTCGCAGCCCGGACCCCATTTGGGTGTGCATCCCGGCATGAGCCAGCCTGCCGGTACCCCGTGAATCCGTTGGTGCCCGAGCCCTTAACCCCTTCTTTTGTTTCCTGGAGGAATCGCCATGGATCCCATCAGAGTACTGGTGGTTGACGATACCATTCTCTATCGTAAAGTTGTCGGAGACGTCATTGCGTCCATCCCGGGTGCCGAAGTATGCGGCACCGCGGCCAACGGGCGATTTGCCCTGACCAAGATCAAGACCTTCAAGCCCGACCTCATCACCCTGGACATCGAGATGCCGGAGATGAACGGCCTGGAGCTCCTGCAAGAGCTGAAAAAAACGGGCATGAAGCTGCCCCGCATCATCATGCTCTCCACCCTCACCACCACCGGCGGGGACATGACCATCCGCGCCCTGGAGCTGGGGGCCTTTGACTTCATCACCAAGCCCCAGTCCGGAACCGCCGCGGAAAACGTCGAAAAAATCCGCACCCAGCTCACACCGGCGGTCACCGCGCTCATCCAGGAGAAGAAATTCCGATCGCGCCTGGACAACGCCCGGGCCACCCTGGCCCGCACCGCCGTCCCGCGGGAGGCACGGCCCAAACCGGCCGCCACCCCGGCCACCCCGCCCCCAAGGCGCATCACCCGCACGGTGAGCCGCCCCTCCGAGGTGGTGGCCATCGGCATCTCCACCGGCGGTCCCAACGCCCTTGCTGCCATGCTGCCCAAGCTTCCGGCCGATATCGGTGTGCCCATCCTCATTGTGCAGCACATGCCCCCGGTCTTTACCAAGTCCCTTGCGGGCAGCCTCAACACCAAATGCGCCATTGAGGTCAAGGAGGCCGAAGACGGTGACCTCCTGAAACCGGGGCTTGCCCTCATCGCCCCGGGAGGCAAACAGATGCGCGTGGAGGCCCACCGGGACGGGACCCATCGCATGGTCCGCATCACCAACGATCCCCCGGAAAACAGCTGCCGCCCCTCGGCCGACTACCTGTTCCGCTCCGTGGCAGACCACTACGTGGGACGGGCCACCGGCATCATCATGACCGGCATGGGCCAGGACGGGTTCAAGGGATTGCAGAGGATGCACGAAAACGGCGCCGTCATCCTGGCCCAGGATGAGGCCAGCTGCACGGTGTACGGGATGCCCAAGGCACCCACAGAGGCCGGGATCACGGACAAGGTGGTCCCCCTCCCGGACATGGCCCGCGCCTTGATGGGCACGCTCAAATAATGCCTTTCACCCATTTGACCGAGCTCCGGCGCCGGAGGCGACACCACGGCGCACAGGGTAGGTGTTTCCACCGCCCCGTAAGGGCTCTGAAACGGCAACCACATCGCAACAACAAGCAGGTCCGATGAACAGACTGAAGGTCACCGAAAGCGAATTTCAAGCGCTCTCAAAATACATTTATGGGATCTCGGGGATTACCCTGGCCGCAGGCAAGGAGTACCTCATCGAAACCCGGCTGGGCCAGCTTGCCGCGGAATACAGCTGCCGCTCCTACCAGGAGCTGCTCACCCGTTCCCGCACCGAAGCGTCCCGGACCCTCGAAAAAAAGATCATCGATGCCATCTCCACCAACGAGACCTATTTTTTCAGGGACAACGCCCCCTTCAACCTGCTTCAGCACCGCCTGATTCCGGACCTCATTGACCGCAAAAGCAAAAAAGGGGGCCGGGTCACCATCCGCATCTGGAGCAGCGCCAGCTCCACGGGCCAGGAGATCTACAGCACGGCCATGGTCCTCAGGGAACTGGGCCTGCCCAAACCGGGCATCGACCTGCAGCTTCTGGCCACGGACATCTCCGATGCGGCCATCGCCAGGGCCAGCTACGGTCTCTACAGCCAGTTTGAGGTCACCCGCGGCCTCTCACCGGCCCGCCTCGGCAAATACTTTACCCCCAAGGGGGACGGCTACCGTATCAACGACGACATCCGCAGCATGGTCTCCTTTCGCAAGCAGAACCTGCTCGGCCCCCTGACCGGACTCGGCAAATTCGACATCATCCTCTGCCGCAACGTGGCCATCTACTTCACCCGTGAAGACCGGCTGCGGCTCTTCGACAACCTCTCGCGCCAGCTCGAGCCCGACGGCTGCCTCCTACTGTATTGAACCCGATCCCTTGCCCAGGAGGAGTCGCCCTTTGTCCCCATGCGTTACCTGAACTCCACGTTTTATCAATTGCCGGACGCCTCCCCTTCGGCGGCGCCCCGCATGACCCCATCGAGGGCCGTCCATGGATAAACAAGAACGCCAGTACATCGAAGAGCTGAATCACTGCATCGACTTTAACGACGCAGTCAAGGGCTGCGCGCTGATGCCCTTTTTCACCACCATCTCCGAAACCATGAAGCACACCACCCTCAAAAAGCTCTTCCTGAGCTGCGAGTCGCCGGGGCTGCCCATCGTCAAGTTCCTCACCAACGACTTGAGGAAAAAGGGCAACCGCATGGAGGTGGAGTGGATCATCGGCCAGTTCCTGGCCGGCAACACCTTCGGCCCCATGGACGAGAACCGCCTCTCCTTCTGGGCCGACGCCATGGTGGAGCTGGACCTGCCCCAGGCCCTGCCCCGCCTTTTGGACCTGGTGGCCACCAGCCGCTCACCCCTGGTCCTCACCGCCGCCCTGCGAGCGAGCCTCGGCCTGTCCGGAGAGGACGGCCCCATGCTCATCAAGCGCCTCTGCGAAGAGAACCGGGAACAGGGGCAGCGCATCGCCGAGACCCTTCCCCTCACGGGCAAGCCCGGTTTTTTTGCCGTGGCCGCCCTGCTGGGCTCCACAGAACACACCCTGCGCAACCTGGCCATCGACATCTTTGCCGCCGCAGGCAGCGAAGGGGTCTGCGCCCTGTCCGCCCAGCTCAAAAGCGACAACACCGACCTGGTGATCCACGCGGTCAACGCCCTGGGCCGCTGCGGTGCCCCCGAGGCCCTGCCGCCCCTGCTGGGCCTGCTGGCTTCCCTGCCCCGGGACCCCAACATCCGCTACGCTGTCTACGAGGCAGCCGGACGCCTCCCCTCCCCCAGATGGGCCCTCCACCTGGCCCGCGGGCTGGCCGACGACTCCGAGGCCGTGCGCATGTCCGCGGCACGCGCCGTGGACCGCAACATCTCCACCCCCCTGATCAAGGGCATCACCAACATCGTCTCCTTCGGGGACGACATCGCCGCCAAGGTGGTGGGGGCCCTCATCGACTCCCAGTCGGACAACACCCTGCGCTTTCTCCTGACCATCGACGGGTTCGAAGGGCTCACCGAGACCCACCTCATCCGCCACGCCCACCCGGACGTGCGGGCCCACTGCGTGGCCTTTTTATCCAAAAAACGATTCAAGGCCCTTGCCGACCGGGTGAAAAAAGCCACGGCAGATACCGGCGTAAGCCGCCCCCTCATCGCCTGCGTGGACGACTCCAAGATGATGCTCATGCTCTACATGAAAAAACTCAACGGCCTGGGCTATGAAGTCGCCACCTTCGAGAACCCGGAGACCGCCGCCCGGGAGATCCCGGCCCTGGCTCCCCGCCTGGTGGTCACGGACCTCAACATGCCCGAGATGGACGGGTTCACCCTGGCCTCCCAGCTGCGCAGGCATGCCGACAGCTCGCGCCTGCCCATTCTCATGGTCACCACCCAGAGCGACGCGGCACCCCCTGCCGGGGACGGGGCCAGCCCCGTGGACGCCATCCTCATGAAGCCCTTTACAGACGAAGGCCTCGCCGAGATGGTCAGCCGCCTCATCGCCGTCAAGGAAGCCGTTGATTTTTAATGTGCCCCAACGTAGTATGACCCCATGAATCGACGCTTTGCATTGACCGTCATCGCCGTTGTTGTCATCGGCACCGCGGCCGGCCTCATGGCCGGCCTTTTTTTCGGGACCACCAGGGACCTGCCCCAGATCGAGGCCTTAAAGTCCTTCAAGCCCTCGTCGGTGAGCCGTGTCTACTCCAGGGAAGGGGCCCTCCTGGCCGAATTCTACGCGGAAAAACGGGACCCGGTGCCCCTTGCCATTGTCCCCACCCACCTGCAAAACGCCATCATCAACACCGAAGACAGAAACTTCTACGACCACAACGGGGTGGACTTAAAAGGCATCGCCCGGGCCATCGTCAAGGACATCATCGCCCGGAACTTCGTGGAAGGGGCCAGCACCATCACCCAACAGCTGGCCAAGACCCTTTTCCTCACCCGGGAAAAAAGCATCGACAGAAAGCTCAAGGAGGCGATGCTCGCCTTTCAGCTGGAACGCCGCTACACCAAAAAAGAGATCCTGGAGCTCTACCTCAACCAGATCTACTTCGGCAGTGGGGCGCTGGCGGAAAGCTGTCCGCCGCCAACATCTACTTCGATAAAGGGGTCTCCGAACTCACCCTGGCTGAGTGCGCCCTGCTGGCAGGGCTTCCCAAGTCCCCGTCCCGATACTCGCCCCTGGTGAGCCCTAAAAAAGCCATCAAACGTCGCAACCTCGTGCTCAAACTCCTCCACGACCGCCACCGCATCACCACCCCGGCCTACAACGCAGCCCTGGCCGAACCCCTGGCACTGGCCGGCAAGCGCGGACGCGGAAGGGTCCTCGAAGCCCCTTACTTCATCGACTACCTCAAAGGCGAGCTGGCAGGCATCGTGGGGCTCGACCGCCTCTACCGGGACGGCCTCACCATCCGCACCACCCTGGACCTCTCCCTCCAGAGGGCAGGGGAAGCCTCCATGGCCAAAAACATGGCCCGCCTTGAGGCCCGCATGAAGAAACACCGCATCAAAAACCCGGCGCCCCAGTGTGCTTTTGTTGCCATGGACGTTCAATCTGGAGGCATCCTGGCCATGGCCGGGGGCCGGGAGTTCAAAAAAAGCCACTTCAACCGGGCCACCCAGGCCAAGCGCCAGCCCGGCTCCTCCTTTAAGGCCTTTATCTACGGCCTTGCCGTGGAAAAGGGCATCGACCAGAACCGCCTTATCCTGGATTCCCCGGTCTCCTTCTCCATGGGGCGAGGGAAAAAGCCGTGGCAGCCCAAGAACTTCTCCAAAACATACAGCGGTGAGATCACCCTGAGAAAGGCCCTGGCCCTCTCCAAAAACATCCCGGCCGTACGTTTGGCCGACTCCCTGGGCGTGGCCAATGTGGCCGCCTTTGCCCGCCGCCTGGGCATCACCTCGCCTTTGGCCAACAACCTTTCCCTGGCCCTGGGCACCTCGGAGACCACCCTCATGGATCTCACCCGGGCCTATGCGGTCTTTGCAAACCAGGGCATCAAATCCGAGCCCATGGCCATTACCCGCATCGAAAACCGGGACGGACGGGTCATCTGGGAGGGCCGCCCCAGCCATACCGTGGCCATTTCACGGGAAGACGCCGCCGTGGTCACGGACATGCTCGCCGCCGTGGTCACCGAAGGCACCGGCAAAGGCGCCCTGCGCGTGGGCAAACCCCTGGCCGGCAAAACCGGCACCACCGACAACTACCGGGACGCCCTCTTCCTGGGCTTCTCCCCCTACGTCGCCGCAGGGGTCTGGGTGGGCAACGACAATTACACCACCCTGGGCCGCGTCGAAACCGGTGCCCGGGCCGCCCTGCCCATCTGGACAGATCTCATGGAGACCGCCTGGAAAAACAGCCCCCCCGCCCGCTTCGACCGCCCCGACGGCGTCACCCTCCGCCACATGGACCCCAACACAGGCCGCATCGCCTCGGAGCCTGCCAAAGGCAACGTCCCCGCCCTGTTCAAAACCCATTAGAAACAAGCCTCTGCCTTGCCGGTGCGGAGCATAGCGGCATAATGGGTAAAACATACAGGGTGAAGCGACTTCAATCGTGGAGGCAGAGCCTCCCTGCGTCATTCCCAGGCGGAGCCTGGGAACGAAAGAGCCCCTGATGCAATGTATCGTTCCTTTCCCTTGTATTGAGCACTGACGACGCCCACCAGAGAATGCAAAGAAGCCTGAAAAACAAAGCCCCATGAGGACATAGATTGAATGGATATACCGATTTGTATCTGCCGGTTAACCGGAAGGGATGGTAGAGGAGTCCGTGTTTCGGACATGGGGGATGAAAGAATGGAGAAAAATGGGAAAAAGACACGGCGACTGTTTCTGCGTCACAGGCCCCTGACGTGATCCACAACCCACGCCCAGCCGCCACCTAATAGCCTATGACCTGTCTTACCTATAACCTGTCTTGCCTATGACCTGCCTTACCTATGAGCTGCCTTGCCTATGACCTGCCTTGCCTATGACCTGTTTTACCTATCACCTGCTTTACCTGCAAATCTTACACAACGGGTTGTCCTGCTCACATCCGTACATGGACATGCGCTCACCCGATTCAATGTAGTGCTCGCGAAGCGCCCTCTCAATAACCACCTTGTCCCGGGTTCTCAGCGCGTCCACAATGGATTTGTGGCGAAGCCAGACCGTACGGGGTGAGAAGAGATTACGCCAGTACCGGAAGAGGAGAAACTTGGAAAGGCCGTGGCAGTATCTCCGGGAGAGTTCCACCAGAAGGGTGTTGTCCGTCTTGGAGAAGAGGACTTCGTGAAACCGGTCGTCCAGGGCAGGCATGTAATCGGCGGCCGTCTCCATGGAGGCCACCACCTCCATACGGTCCACAATGGCCTGGAGGGTGTCGAAATCTTTTTCGGTAAACTCGTCGATGGAGGCGGCAACGGCAGCGCCTTCCAGAACCCCGCCCGTAAAGTAGCTCTCTTTGATCTGCTTTTTGGTCAGGCAGTTGATAAACTTGCCCTTCTGGGGAACAGAAACGATAAGCCCGTCGCGGGTCAGCATCTGAAGCGCCTCCCGCACCGGTGCCCGGCTGATGGAAAGGCTGGCGGCTACGTGCACCTCGTTGACCTTGTCACCGGGGTTCAGGGACCCTTCCAGAATCGATCGCTTGATGTACTCGGTTACCTGCTCACTGTACGTTTTGATTTCCGCCATGGTGCATCTATATTCCGTTACGGGCTCCGGGCTCCCTGGTCAGGAGAACGACCGGTGTTGGGTTATTGGTTCGTTTGCACTCATTTTATGCAACATATTCTCCGTGAGATCAACCGAAACTCACGCACCTGCACATTCCAGGGCACCTGGCCCTGCCGACCCGCACAAACAAAAAAACCGCAGCACCGGATAACCTTCACCGGTGCTGCGGAAATTTACGATCTCACTCGCCGAATGCTACCTGAAGGTGTCCAGGTAAGCGTAGAGGGCGGGGGATCCTCCGGTGTGGAGGAAGAGAACGTTGGAGCCTTTGGGGAAGGTTCCCTTGCGTACGTGGTCTACCAGGCCGGCAGCCACTTTACCGGTGTAGACGGGGTCGAGAAGGATCGCCTCTTCACCGGCGAACAGCTTCACGGCCTCAACCATGGCGTCGGTGGGCAGGGAGTAGCCGGGGCCGACGTAGTCGCCGTAGCAAACCACGTCTTCACGGGCAACGCCGCCTTTGACGTCGAGGAGCTCAGCGGTCTTCTGTGCCAGACCGAAAACGATCTCTTCCTGGGCTTCCTTGGTACGGGACACGTTGATGCCGATGACGGGGATGTTGGCGTTGATCCCGGTCATGCCCACAACCATACCGGCGTGGGTACCGGCGGAACCGGAGGGAACAACAACGTAGTCGATGTTCAGGTCCATGTCGTTGAGCTGGTTCATCAGCTCTTCGGCGCATGCAGCGTAACCCAGGGCACCGATGGGGTTAGAAGCACCGCCGGGAACGATGTAGGGCTTCTTGCCGGCAGCTTTCAGCTCTGCAGCAGTCTTCTCCATCTCAGCCATCATGTCGGAACCGCCTTCAACAACACGCTTGGACTTCACACCAAGGAGTTCGAAGAGGAAGTTGTTGCCGCTGCCGTCTTCTTTATAAGAGCCCTTGACGCGCTCTTCGAGAACGAGGTGGCACTCGAGGCCTTCTTTGGCAGCCCAGGAAGCGGTGAGGCGGCAGTGATTGGACTGGATGGCACCGCAGGTGATGATGGTGTCGGCACCCTTTTCGATGGCGTCGGCGATGCAGAAGTCCAGTTTACGGGTTTTGTTGCCGCCGGACGCACCGGGGAGCAGGTCGTCACGCTTGACGAAGAGGTTCACCTCGCCGCCGAGGGCTTTGCTGAGGTTTTTCATGGGCTCGACAGGAGTCTGGCCCTGGAGGTAACCGCGACGGGGAAATTTAGTGAAATTCATGGTCTTTATTTCCTTATTTGGGAGGGAATAAGCGTTTATCGGATCTATCTGCAAGGTCCGTTTAAATACGGGCGATCATGGAACCCATCACCGCCCGGATCTTCATTTACACAGCAAAAATCGCCTCGATTTCAATGGCGGCGCCCAAGGGCAGCGCGCCCACCTGAAAAGCGCTTCGGGCCGGATAAGGCTCTTTGAAATACTCTGCGTACACCTTGTTGGCTTCGGCAAAATCGGCGATGTCCGCAAGGAACACCGTCACCTTCACGGCTTTGTCGAGGGAGCTTCCACCTGCTTCGGCTACGGCCTTGAGGTTTTCAAGGGCGCGGGTGGCTTTCTCGGCGATGGTCCCTTCCACCATGGTGGAGGTGGCGGGATCGATGGGGAGGCAGCCTGAGGCAAAAACAAATCCGTTGGAAACAATCCCCTGGGAATAGGGGCCTACGGCTGCGGGTGCGTCGGGCGTCTGGATCGGCTGGGTCATAATGCGTGATATCCTTCATTATGTTGGGTTATCATGTCCATCATTGAAGGGGGAAAAGGGGACTCCCCTTTGCGCCCGTTCCAAATGTCGACATTTGACATGTATGAAGTTTTAAAGACCTCGGAAGCCTCCTGTCAAATACTTTTTTTGCCTTTTTACTAAAAAACCGTGCAAAGCCTTTCCCCGCGCATATTTCCAGGCGTTATAAAATTTTATGCCCCCTGGACGGCCCTTCCATCAGACGAGGGCCATGCACGCCGATATAGCACCATAATTTCAGATCATTAGAATACCACACCCATCATCCTCCCGACAAACAAAACCGATTTGCCCATCCTGCGGTAACCACCGGCACCCCGGAGCACTTCACCGATTTCGAGGCCTTCTTCAACGCCTGAAAAACCCAGCAGCGCTTTCTCATCCAACACGCCGTCGCCTTGAACAACACCTACGCCGCCCTCCACGCGGAGATGCGCCCCACGCCCCTCCTGAGCATTCTCATGGACGGATGCCTGGATACGGCAACAGACATCACCCAGGGGGGCGCCTTGTACAACAGCTCAGGCACCTCCAACATCGGCCTGGCCGATGTCACCGACTCCCTTCTGGCCGTCAAAAAACTCGTCTTCGACGACAAACGGCTCAGCCTTGCCGCCTTCAAAAAGGCCGTGGACACCCAGTTCACCCAAGCGCCCCACATCCGCGAGCTGGTCCGCAACCACGCCCCCCTGTTCGGGTCCGGAAGCAAGGAGGCCCTCTCCCTCTGCAACGAGATCACCCGCTTTTTGAGCACCACCTACCACAGCTTCACCAACCACCGCGGCGGCCCCTACACCTGCGGGTTCTGGTCCATGAGCCAGCACGTGGCCTACGGCGCCCTCTCCGGCACGCTGCCCTCGGGGCGCCTGGCCGGCAAGGCCTTCACCCCCGGTCTCACCCCGGAACCCCACGCCTCGGCCAACTACCTGGACTTCATCTCCGATGTGGCCCGGCTCAACCCCGCCCACATGGACAACAACATCGCCTTCAACGTCAAACTCGTCCCCAAACCAGGGGAAAACCGCCAGAAGATCGTGGATACCATGGCCGCATACGTCACCGCCTACCTCGGCATGGGAGGCATGCAGATGCAGTTCAACGTGGTGGACTCCCGCACCCTGAAAGACGCCATGGCCCACCCGGAACACTACCCCAACCTCATCGTCCGCATCTCCGGCTACAACGCCTACTTTGTCCGCCTCAACCACGCCCAGCAGATTGAACTCATCGAACGGGCGGAGTACGGAATGACGGAATAAAAAAAGCCTCCGGCGGCGAGGTGAGCCACCTCGAAAGCTCATTGCCCTTGCGCTTTGTCCCTCGTTCCTCGGGCCAAAGCGCAAGGGCCTTCGGCTCGGGCTTCGCCCGACACAAACGCTGATGCTGTGGGCGGGCTGGCTCACAAGCTTCGACGCAACAGAATACATTGCTGCCGCTTGCCTTTGTGGATTTAACCGATCAGCCTCCGGCGGGTCGTTTCTTTTAAAAAAAGCTCTGTAGCATGACTTCGGCGGAACCTGAAAAGACGTGGTTAAGACTTGTTTGTCAAACTTTTTAAAAGTTTGGCCCCCGGCAGGGCCGCCGGAGGCATGTTTCTTTTCGCCGTTGTCTGGTCGATACTCACGCCCCAACGCCCTTGACTTCCCGTCATTTAATCCCCATTTTGAACAGTGAATTACCTCACCTGCCACCCTTGTTTTTGTGGATATGCCATGACTGCCTTTGACCTGATCCGTCCTTACTTTCGCGAAAACCTGCGCCGCATCGCCACAGGGCTTCTCTTCCTGCTTGGCGTGGACGCCTTTCAGCTCTTTATTCCCCGCATCGTCAAGCACGCGGTGGACGCCCTGTCCGCGGGAACGGCCACGCCGCATCTCCTTGCCCGGGACGGCGGCATCATCGTTTGCTTTGCAGTGCTCATCGGCGTGTTCCGGTTTGGCTGGCGCCATTGCCTCATCGGCACCTCACGGCGGGTGGAGCGGGCCATCCGGAGCGATCTCTTTTCCCACCTGCTCACCCTGGACGCCCGCTACTTCGACACCACCCGCACCGGGGACCTCATGAGCCATGCCACCAGCGACATCAACAACATCCGCATGGCAACAGGCATGGGCATCGTCGCCGTCACCGACGCCGTGGTCCTGGGGGGCGCGGCCATCGGGTTCATGGCCTGGATCCACCCGGGGCTCACCCTCATGGCCCTGGTCCCCATGCCCTTTATCGTCCTGAGCGCCCGGGTGTTCGGCAGACGCATGCACGCGCGCCACAAGTCGGTGCAGGAGGGGCTTGCCGCCATCACCGAGCATGTGAGGGAGGCCGTGGACGGAATCCGGGTGGTCAAGGTGTTCGGCAGGGGAAAACAGGTAGACGACAGGCTGAAGGATCTCTCCAAAGATTACGTGGGGCGAAACCTGCGGCTGGTCAGGATCACGGGGAGCCTCATGCCCCTGATGATCTTTCTCTCGGGCATGGGCACGGCCATCGTGGTGGGGGCAGGCGGGCGGCTTGTCATCACCGGCGGCATCTCTCCGGGGGATTTCGTGGCCTTCATCAGCTACCTGGGCCTTCTCACCTGGCCCATGATGGCCCTGGGCTGGATGACCAACCTCGTCCAGCGGGGAAAAGCCTCCCTGGACCGCCTGGCCGTGATCTTCAGCGAACGGCCCAAGGTAGCCGAGCCCCGTCACCCCACCCCCCTTCCAAACCCCGCAGGCCGTCTGGATATGGAGAAAGTCTCCTTCTCTTTTAACGGTTCAAGGCAGGTGTTAAGGCACATCTCCCTGGCCGTGGAGAGCGGTAAGAGCTTAGGCATCGTCGGGCCGCCGGGAAGCGGCAAGACCGCCCTGCTCTCCCTTCTGGTCCGCCTCTACGACCCCACGGGCGGAACCATACGCATGGACGGCGTGCCCCTGCCCGACCTTCCCACGGCGGACGTGAGGCGCCTTGTCCGCTTCATGCCCCAGGAGCCCTGGCTCTTCTCCGGCACCATCGAAGAGAACATCTGCGGGCTGGGTGAAGGCGCGGACACCGGCAAGCTGAACCGGGCCGTTACGGCGGCATGCCTTGCCCAGACCATCGAAGGGTTTGAAGACGGGCTGAACACCATCGTGGGCGAAAAGGGGGTGATGCTCTCCGGCGGCCAGAAGCAGCGGGTGGCCCTGGCCCGAACCCTCTACGACCCATCCCCCGTTCTCATCCTGGACGATCCTGTCAGCCAGGTGGACACCCGCACCGCCCACCACATCATCGAGGCTGTGTTTGCCGATGCCCGCCGCACCCTGGTGGTGGCGTCTCACCGATTTGCCGCCATCGTGCCCTGCGACGAGATCCTCGTCATGGAGGAGGGGCACATCCGCGCCAGGGGCTCCCACGACCACCTGCTGGAAACGGACGAATACTACCGGGAAACCTGGCGACTCCAGAGCCTGGCCATGGAAATCGAGGAGGCAGACCATGCGTAGGGGCGGATACATCGAAGAGACAGATATCACCCAGTCCAAGGACTACCGGCTGGCAGGCCGCCTGCTCCCCTTTATCACCCCCCACCGGAAACTTTTGGCGGCGGCCCTGCTTCTGGTGATTGTTTTGACGGGCCTTGACCTCTCCATCCCCTGGATCACCAAAGAGGCCCTGGACCGCTACATCGTGCCCGACCCGGCCAGGCCCGAAACCCGGATGATTGCCGTGGATTCCTCCGACCCCGCGGTCAACCGGTTCCTTTTCGCCCATCCTGAGCTCCGGCCAAAAGATGACGGCCCCCTTGCCATCCCCAGGGCCGCCTTGGACAAGGCCGACCCAGAGACCCGCCTCAGGCTGCGGGCGGCCGACATCAACGGGGCAGTCAAGGCCGCCCTGCTCCTTCTGGGTGCCCTCTTTTTCAACTTCCTCTTCGGGTTCTGCCAGACCTTTGTCCTGGAGATCATGGGCCAGCGGATCATCCACGACCTGCGCCTCACCCTGTTCACCCACATCCGCAAGCTCCCGGTCTCCTGGTACCACCGAAACCCCACGGGCCGCGTGGTGACGCGCCTCACCGGGGACGTGGAAAACCTGCGGGAGATGTTCACCTCGGTCATTACCTTTGTTTTTAAAGATATTTTTCTGCTGGCTGGCATCCTGGCCATGTTGATCATTCTGGACTATCGCCTGGCCGCCGTCACCCTCATCGTCATCCCCGTGGCCGTGGCCGCCGCCATTGGTTTTGCCCGCCGATCCCGCTCCGCCTTCCGGGACCTGCGCGTACGCATCGCCGAGATCAACGCCCACCTGGCCGAGACCATCGGCGGCATGAGCGTCATCCGCCTCTTTGCCCGCGAAAAGGAGACCGACACCGCCTTCAGGCGACTCTCGGACCGGCACTATGACGCCGGCATGGCCCAGGTGCGCATCTTTGCTCTTTTTATGCCCGTCATCGAGGTGCTCAACGCAACGGCCCTGAGTCTCATCATCTTCTACGGGGGCTACCGGGTTTTAGGGGGCTTTGCCAGCCTGGGAGTCCTTGTGGCCTACATCAGCTACCTGCGCATGTTCTTTCGCCCCATCCGGGACATCGCCGAAAAATACAATATCCTCCAGAACGCCTTCTCGTCGGCCGAACGCCTCGTTCTCATCCTCGACACCCCCGTGGCAGACGATGAACAGCCCGGCGGAGACCCTGGTGCGCCCATCGACACCATCGCCTTTGACGACCTCAGCTTTGGGTACACCGATGGAGAGCCAGTCCTTTCCAACGTCAGTTTTGCCGCCAAAAAAGGGGAGACCATCGCCATCGTGGGGCCCACGGGCGCGGGCAAGACATCCATCGTCAGCCTCCTCGTCCGGTTCTGGGATCCCCAGGGCGGCACCATCCGGGTCAACGGCCATCCCCTGGCCGAGCTGGACCCCCAAAGGTGGCGCAGCCGCATCGCCATGGTCATGCAGGACCCCTTCCTCTTTGCCGGTACCATCCGGGAGAACATCCTCCCCGACCCGGACCGTCCACCCGCCCCCGAAGCCCTTGACGCCGCCCTGCGCCAGGCCGGGTGCGGCTTTGTCCTGGACCGGCTGGACCAGGGCCTCGACACCCTCCTCACCGAAGGGGGCCGCCCCCTGTCCAGCGGGGAACGGCAGCTCCTCTCCATCGCCCGGGCCTTTGTAAAAAACCCCGAACTCCTCATCCTGGACGAGGCCACCAGCTATGTGGACTCGGTGAGCGAATCGGAGATCCAGGCCGCCCTGTCCCGGCTCATGGAAAACCGCACAACCTTCCTCATCGCCCACCGCCTCTCCACGGCCCGACACGCCCACCGCATCCTGGTGGTCAAGAAGGGTCGCATCGCCGAATCGGGCAGCCACGACGAGCTGATGGACAAAAAAGGACTCTACTTTCGCATGCAGCAACTGGAAAACAGCACAGGCCATGTTCCTTCCTAAGGGTTGCGCAAACCAATTCAGTCAGGATAAGATGCAAGACAAACCGGGTTTCATTCCAGAGCCACCGTCATCAAGGAGGCCCCCATGATCATCTCGTTAAACATCGCCAAAGCCATCATTACCGACGGCCAGAACATCCTGATGCTCATGAAGGAGTACGACAACGGCCAGACCCTCTACACCCTGCCCGGCGGGCGCCAGAAAGCAGGGGAGACCCTGGAAGAGGCCGTAATCCGGGAGGTCCACGAAGAGGTGGCCGCCACTGTCAACGTCCTGGGTCTCCTGGGCGTCTACGAGCACAGCCACCCGGCACGCAAAGACCCGGAGATCACCCAGCACCATGTGGAGTTTGCCTTTCTCTGCGAACTCACCGAGCCCTACGACCCCGTCATGGGGCACGCCCCGGACCCACATCAGGTTTCCGTGGAGTGGGTCTCCAGGCAATCCCTCCAGAAGCTCACCCTCCACCCCGAAGAACTGGAAGGATTCCTCAAAGCCTTCAAGCTCCCCGACCCCCCGATCTATCTCGGGCAGATCTCGTGACATTGAAGGACCTGAGGAAGCAACTCTGCCAGTCTCCCACCGGTGCGCCCGGCAGTTCCACGGGCTCCCCGGACCTCCCCCTTACCTGATAAATCCTCCCTGCCCTTCCCTCAATTCCGGTTGGACTTTTGCTGCCTCAGGTATATGGTAAGAAGGTATGCATGAACAGCCGAAAGGCCCCGCATCCAGATGCCACCGGCATACCAATTTGATATCAAAAGCCATACAGACAAAAAAACAGCACGTATAAATGCCTTCACGCTTTATACGAAGCATAAAAAGTTCCCACGAGAAAAAGAGAAAAGAGAGGAGAAAAGAAAGATGAAAGACGTTCTGCACGCAGCAGGCGAATTCGTCACGCGCCACAGGGGCCTGGCACCCGAGACGCTGGAAACGGCCCTCATGGGTGACTTGGAGGCCCGCTCAACGACGTGTGAAGTCAATGAACACGGCATTCACTGGATCGAAGCCGGAGACGGCCCCCCCCTGGTGCTGGTCCACGGCTGGTCCTGCTCCGGTTTTTTCTGGAAACCCATGATCCCCCTGTTCAAAGAAAAATACCGGGTCCTGGCCCCGGACCTTCCCGGACACGGCCTTTCGTCCAAGGAGCATACGTCCTATCTTCCCGAAAAACAGGCGGAAAGGCTCCTGGCCTGGCTGTCGGAAATCGGCGTGGAACGGTTCACCCTGGTGGGCCACTCCATGGGAGGTGAAATCGCCGCCCGCATGGCCCTGCAAGCCCCGGACCGGATCCAGACCCTGACCCTGGCCGGTGCCATCGGCTTAAGGCAGGTCCTGGACCGCCTGCCCTGGTACGCCCGCCTGGCACTGGCCCCTGTGCCCCAGAAAGTCATCAACCGGTTCCTCACGGAAAAGGCCCTGGCCCAAAGCCACCGCCTCTTCATGACCGGCCCGGGACGTCCGGACTACCCGGAGTGCACCCGGGACATCATCCTGACCAACACCAACACGCCCATGGACCTGGCCACCCTTACCCAAACCACCCGCGACGGCCTCTTCCGGGACTTCCTCGACGGGCGCGCCACCGGGATCAGCCTGCCGACCCTCTGTATCTGGGGCGAGGTGGACAAGCTCGTGCCCCTGTCCGCGGGTGAGGAGTATGCCCGCCTCATCCCCGACGCGCACCTGGCGAAAATACCGGCCACCGGCCACATGATCCCCTGGGAAGAGCCTGAGCGCATGGCATCGGAGATCATCGACTTTGACGAACAACGCCGATAACGCCACCGTCCGTCACTGCCTCCGGCAGCCCTCCGGGGAGCCCTGCCGGAGGCCACGCTTCCATATCATATATCTGATTTTACCGATTTCTAAATGCGTTTACCCTGACGACAAAACCGCCTTTTGACTATGACACGCTCAGCGCTTTCTGATAGGATCAAACCCATTCGTGCCTGGACCGTTCACACGGTCCGATGAGAGCCGCCAGGCAGTGCCCGGGTCCATCAGGCCCAAGCAGCCCCCCGGCATATGCCGCGCACGTCGCCCCCAGAAGGCCTTATCGTAAAATAAACCAACGTCTCGGGACACATCGCCCGCGTCGTCACGACCCAACCTTTTCTTTTAAGGAGACACACACAATGGCATCACTGAAAGGAACCCAGACCGAAAAAAACCTCCTCACCTCCTTTGCAGGGGAGTCCCAGGCCCGCAACCGCTACACCTACTTTGCAGCCCAGGCCAGAAAAGAGGGGTACGTCCAGATCTCTGCCATCTTCGAAGAGACCGCCAACCAGGAAAAAGAGCACGCCAAGCGATTTTTCAAGTGCCTTGAAGGCGGAGAAGCAGAGGTGAAGTGGAGTTTCCCGGCAGGGGTCATCGGAACCACCCTTGAAAACCTCAAGGCAGCAGCCGAAGGGGAGAAGGAAGAGTTCACCAGCATGTACCCCGGCTATGCCAAAGTGGCCCGTGAAGAGGGCTTCGAGGCCATCGCCGTGATGTTCGAAAGCATCTGCGTCGCCGAAGAACACCACGAAAACCGCTACCGCGCCCTGGCCGCCAACATCGAAGAAGGAAAAGTCTTCAAGCGCGAAGCCGGTACCGTCTGGGCCTGCCGCAACTGCGGGTACATCCACACCGGCGAAGAGGCTCCGGCCAGCTGCCCGGCCTGCGCACATCCCCAGGCCCACTTTGAGCTGAAGCCCGACAATTATTAATGGTTATAATGTAACCAGCATAAAAAAGGCCCCCGGTGATCCGGGGGCCTTTTTTTAATCATAGCGCGACAAAACCGGGGGTTATCGAAACTCGAAGGTGTGCTCCCGCTCAGTGCTCACCTCCCCCACCACCCCGGTAATGGTGTTGTCCGTTCCTTTGTGGGTCCAGACCGTCACCTCATGGGGAAAAAGCCCCCCGGGGGTATCGAAGGGAACGCTGTGATAGTAAGTGTCGTGGCCGAAGCTCACGGCCCAGTAATAGGAGGGCACGTCCCCACCGTTGGCCCTCAGTTCAATGAAGGCCTCGTCCTTGGCCTTGGTCATCTTGTAGGCGATGCGCCCGTTGACAATGGCCCAGGGTTTGTAGATCCCGTTGAAAAAACCGTTGGGAAATCCGTTGAACTTCAGCACCAGCTTCTTCTCACCGGTGGTGGCCGGGGGGGCAACGGCCTTGATGGTCACCTCGCACACCCTGCCGTTTGACGCCGTCCAGTGGGACCCGCCATACTCCGGCCCCTGGCCCTTGGGCACGTGCCTCAGCACGGCAAGGGTCTCGGTTCCGCGGGACGCTGACCCCCCTTTTGCAAGGACCCACTCTCCCTTTGCACTGGCGCAGTCCCGGCCGTAAAGCCCCCCTGTGCCGAAGAGCGTTCGGAAAACAGGACAGGCCCCTTCCGACACCACCTCTTCATACAAGCCGTTTTCCACGCCCTGAACCGGAGACGCCACCTCCACATACCGGGGCATCCGAATGGTGATGAGGCGCTGATCCGGCCCGGAGTCGGTGACGGACTCGTCCACCCGCTCCACCGTGGACTCCGGGACGCCCACGGTCTGGCCGGCCACGGTGTAGTAGACCATGCCGTTTTCTTTGTAGTACGTATCGGTGAGGATCTCCCGGCCGCTCTTCATGTAGATCACCGCTGCGTCGGCGGCCGTGGCCCCGACAAAAAGAGCACAAAAAACAACCCATGCTATCCGCTTCATACGTGTCCCTTTTTTGATAATGGTGTATTGAAAAAATCCGGTGGACAAACCGTCCCTAAATGACATACCCCCAACAAAGAGCAAGAATCAAGGGGGATAAGCAAAGAACGCCCGGCAGGCAGGTTGCCGGGACATGAAAAACAGACGTCACCCAAAAACGATGTCCACAGGGTTCGCGAGGTTGCATCACAATCCTCCGGCAGCAAGGAGTGCCACCTTGAACGCCCACTTCCCACAAGAATTATTCCCTCAATATTTCAACTGGTTGATATCCAAAGCAACCATCCATAGCAAAATCCCCATGAGATCGCCCTGCGACACCGACGCTGCCCTGTGGACAGACTCGGTTTCCGGTGTTATAGTCCGCACTCCTTGGCGCACTTCGGTCGGCGCCATCCACTTCCGTCCCGCAGTTCCGCGGACCAGGGAGTCCAACACACAAGCCCGGCCCAGGCCGACCCATGACTGCCGATGTATCCATGGCTCAGGGGCAGGGTGATCCCGGAGTTTTCTTCCCCATGTTATTTTCACAGCTCGGCCTTTCCGCCGAATTGTTGCGCGCGATAGCGGATCAGGGCTATGAGCAGGCCACCCCGATCCAGGAGCAGGCAATCCCTCTCGTTCTCAAAGGCCATGATGTCCTTGCCGGCGCCCAGACCGGCACCGGCAAAACCGCAGGCTTTGCCCTGCCCATGCTCCAGCGAATGCAGGCCAACCCCATCAAAGGCAAACGCCGCGTGGTCAGGGCCCTGGTCCTGGTCCCCACACGGGAGCTGGCCGCCCAGGTCGGCGACAGCATCCGCGACTACAGCAAGTACATATCCTGTCACACCGCCGTGATTTTCGGCGGCGTGGGCATCAACCCCCAGATTTCAAAGCTCAGAAGGGGCGTGGACATTGTCGTGGCCACCCCGGGCCGTCTCCTGGACCACCTGCAGCGGGGCACCATTGACCTCGGCAGGGTGGAAACCCTGATCCTGGACGAAGCCGACCGCATGCTGGACATGGGCTTTATCCACGACATCCGCAAGGTGATGACCGAGCTTCCCAAAGAGCGCCAGACCCTGTTGTTCTCGGCCACCTTTTCCAAGGAGATCAAAAAACTCTCCAGCGACCTGCTCAACGCCCCCTCCACCATCCAGGTGGCGCGGCAGAACACCGCCGCAGAGCGCGTGACCCAGGTGGTCCACCCCGTGGACCGCACCCGAAAACTGGAGCTGCTCTCCCACATGATCGGTGCCAACAACTGGAGCCAGGTCCTGGTCTTCACCCGCACCAAGCACGGGGCAAACTGGGTCAGCAAACAGCTCCAGCGCAACGGATTGATCTCGGACGCCATCCACGGCAACAAGTCCCAGAACGCCAGGACCCGGGCCCTCAACGATTTTAAAAACGGAAAAGTCAGGGTCCTTGTGGCAACAGACATCGCTGCCCGGGGCCTGGACATCGAGCAGCTTCCCCACGTGGTGAACTACGAGCTCCCCAACGTGCCCGAGGACTACGTGCACCGCATCGGCCGCACCGGCCGCGCCGGGCAGGACGGCCACGCCGTCTCCCTGGTGTGCGTGGACGAAAACAAGCTGCTCTCCGATATCCAGCGACTCCTCAAGCGCAAGATCACCACCGAGGTCATCCCGGGCTATGAGCCGGATCCGTCCATCGCGCCCGAGCCCATCCTCAAGCGCAAAGGCAGGCGCCCTGCACGCACCGGACGCTCCGGGGCACGGCCCCAGCAGGCCGCCCGCAGGACAGGCGGAAACGGCAACCGCAGCAACTCCGGCGGCAACCGTCAGGGCGGACACAGCCGTTCCGGCGGCGGTCGCCAACGTCGCGCGAGCTGATCTTAAAGCCGCATTCAAGGCACACGTGGCCGTGCTGAATCCCCCAGGGGCGTTCGGCACGGTCATCTCCTCCCCTCCTTTTTATCTTCCTGAGAAACTATTCAGTTCCGATAAGATGCCTCCGGTGACAAGGTGTGCCACCCTGAAAGCAGGGTGCGGGTGTGCTTTGCCCCTCGTTCCTCGGGTCAAGCCACATCCGCCTTTAAAGGAGGCTGCATCCAAAAAGAATGGCCACCACCTTAACCCGCTGTAATAACCTTTCATTTATCTCACCCAATCGCTTTTTCAGCGAACATTTAGTCTATATCACGCAACACAGAACACAGCGGTGTGTGCCTTAAGGAGAGAGCAGCACCCTCACAGCCTCTTTACCAACTTTTTAAAACAGTTGCCCATGGGAAATCCCCAGCGGAAGGATACAGAGCATCACTAAATATAGTAAAACTCGATATAGACATACATACTCATTGAAACTAAAAATTTGATCCCCTTTTTTAAAAAATATAGTCATAGGGCTTTTGTTGATCCGTGGCCTTAAAAGCCCCATCGTTTTTTTAATTAAGGAGTTTGTTGTGCATCCCGTTTTTCGTTCTCTATCCTGCCTGATCCTTCTACTTGTCCTTGCCGCACCGGCATCTGCCAACCCCTTTCTCACCGACAGCAGCCTTGAGCTGAGGTTGAGGGCCACAGGTGAAAATGCCCGCACCGACTCGGGGTACGGCCCTGAAACCTCACGAAACCAATCCGCAGGGGTCTTTAGCCTTCACTATGCATCCGGCCTGTTCAAAAACTGCATTGGCGTGGATGCCGTGGCCTACCACGTCATTCCCTTTAAATACGACAAAAAAAACGCCGCAAACACATACGGAAAAGACGAAACCTTTTTTCAGGAAGGAAAAAACGGTTTTGGAAAAGTGGGGGTCAGCGTCCGCATCACCCCCAATGACAACCTCCTGCTTCGCTACGGGCGCATGGAATCCGACCATGTCCTTCTGGGTCCGGGGGACTACAGAACCACCCCACGCATGTATGAACTGGTATCCGGCCAAATCTCCTGGGAGCCTGTCACCCTGACCCTGATGCATGTCATGGGCGGCAGCGACTACTCCGACGACACCTTTCACAAATTCGGCCCCTACAAAGGGGACTGGCGGGACGGGATCGTTGATCCGCAGCCGGTTCAGATTGCTGATCTTCGGTTTGAAAAAGGGCCCTTCGGCCTCAAAGCAGCCCATGGGCGCCAAAAAGAGATTCTTGAATATACCTTTCTGGAAGGAACCTGGTTCCATACGTTTTCTGACCTCTGGAACATTCAGACCGCTGGCGGGTACCGTCTCAAAAACGACACAAAACCCCAACACGAGGATATCGACCATACCCTCGGTATGGTGGGCGGCCAAGTGATCCTGACCCGAAAAAACACATGGGTGAAGTTCGCGATCTCCGATGTTGAGAAAAACACCGACTTCTTCGAATCCATCGACGGAACCATGGGAACGGACTGGGCCTTGAATGGCTCTACCCTGGCCGGTTGCAAGGACAATGGCTATTACACCACCGGGGTCCAGGGCATCTTCAACCATGACGGAGAGACCGCCCAGAAAATCGAAATCGGCCACGATATCATAGCTGGCCTCCTCTCCGGGCTTTCCGCATCAGCCTACTACGTGGAAGGGCGCAACCTCCACGATGGCTCGGAGTATGTGGATAACTTGAGGCAGCATGAGTACGGCGGCCGCCTTGCCTATGCCCCCCCTGCCCTCCCCGGCCTCGCCCTTGAGATAGAGCACGGAAGCAACACCATGAAATCCGACGGGGAGTACGGCATGGACCAGAAGATATCCAACACCCAGGTGAATGTGACTTACACCATGACCCTTTTTTAAAATGAGCGGAGCAACCATGCACATCAAACAGACAATCCAGGTCCTGGTCCTGGCGTGCGCTTTGCTATCCTCAGCCTTTGTCTCCCCCGCCGTTGCAGCACACGCCGTGATCAAAATCGACTGCTGCAAGCCCGGTGGCTGCTTTATCGTAACGAAAAGCCGTTTTGGGAAACGCCACCAGGCCAAGCGCTTCGACTCCAAAGAGCAAGCCGAGGCCTTTATCAAAACCCTCTCCCCGCGGCTGAAGCACATGCACCCCCGAGCCGTGGAAACCGACTGACCAACCCCGCGCCCCCCCTCCGCACGTACCTTTAGATGGCGTGCGGCGGAGGCACGTTCAAGGGTTAACCCTCGCTGACTTCTTGCAGAAACGCTCTCAGGGAAATGGGGTGACGAGTCAGGCCCAGTTTTTTCCGCAGGTGGTGCCGGTGGGTGTTGACGCTTCCCACGGAGATGCAGAGCAGGTCGGCGATCTCCTTGGTGCTTTTGCCGGATTTGATGAGATGGGCGATGCGGGTCTCCCGGGGCGTCAGGTTCCAGCCTGAGGTGACCAGGACCTCTGAGAAGGGGGAGGTGAACTCATCCAGGCCAGCCTCGGCCACCCTGAGGAGCGATCGCTGGCGAGGGGTGAGGCCCGTGGCTTTGAGGTCTTCCAGGGGCTGGCGGACAAGGTGGGTAACGTTGGCGGCAAGGCGGGTTTCCAGAAGCCCCTTGTCCTCTGCTTTCAAGGCCATCACCGTCCTCAGGGCCGACTTCAGCTCGGCCACCTGTGCCTCCAGCTCGCGGACCCGGGCCTCTGCTTCCGTCCTGGGGGTGACATCATGGATAAAGGCAAGCACACCGCTGACCCTGCCAGTGCTGTCCACAACCGGGGCGTGATACGAATTCCAGAGGGTCGTTACCTTTTTGTCCCCGAGGTCGGCCTCCAGAACCATGTTGCTCAGGGCCATGGGGCGCCCATGATCCAGGGTGCGGGCCAGAATGGGTTTCAGCCGCTCCGTGCACGCCGGGACGCAATCAAAATAGGAGACACCCCTGCCCGCCTCGGGAATCCCAAGGTTGTAGCGGGACAGGATCTCGGCATATCCCCGGTTGTACCCTGTGAGGGCAAACCGTTGATCCAGCAGCAAGGCGGCCACCGGCATGTCGGCTTCCATGAGGTCTCTGGCTGTCTTTTCCGCATACACCGGCGCTCTCCCATGCGTTGCTTTCACAGATTCTCTCCTTCCATCCAGGTGCGTTATGCCGTGACGATATATCACCACCGGTTGCCGTTCCCACCCATGTTATCCCATGGGGGCCAAAGGGCAAGTCTTAGCCCGACTATAGAGCCCTGTGCCTACTTTTCTCTGCACTCTTTCCATATGGACTTCCCAATGTCCCACGATAGACTGAGGGGCATCAGATAACGGTCGGGGAGCCTGCCCCGGCCCCACAACAGGGAGAAGATACATGGCCGCAGAGCTGGTTATCAAAAATGGACACATCATCACCGTCGACAGCGACAACAGCATCCGGGAAGCCGTGGCGGTGTCAGCAGGACGCATCGTCGCCGTGGGCACAAATGAAGAGATGGCCCCATACATCGGGCCCGCCACCCGGGTTCTCGACCTCCAGGGCCACACCATGCTGCCCGGGATCAACGACACCCACATGCACGGCCCCTACTTCGGGGCCACCCGGCCTCCCCTGGCCCTGGACCTCACGGCCCCTGCGGTAACCTCCATCGAGGAGATGGTGGGTGCCCTGAAGGCCAAGGTGGCCGAGACACCTTCCGGAGAATGGATCCGCGGGTTCGGCTGGGATGTGGGGACCCTGAAGGAGTGCAAAAACGACCCGTCCCGCATGCCCCGGAGATCGGACATCGACGCGGTCTCACCGGACAACCCCGTGGTGTTCAACGACTTTTCAGGCCACACCCTGCTGGTGAACAGCAAGGCCCTTGAGATAGCGGGCATCACCGCCCGGACCCCGGCCCCACCCTCGGGGGAGATGGAGCGGGACCTTGCCACCGGAGAGCCCACGGGTCTCTTCAAGGAACCGGCGGCCATCGCCATGGTCTCCACCCACATTCCCCTTTTGACCCGGGAGGAGAAGCGCCAGGCCGTGCTCACCGCCATTCACGAACTCAATAAAAACGGCATCACCAGCTTTACGGACGCGGCCATCGGCCCGGGGGGCGAGACCATGCTCTTCGGGGTCATGAGCGGTGAGTTCGTGGAGATCTACCGGGAGCTTCTTAGTGAAGGAAAACTCACGGTCCGCACCAACGTGCTCCTTCTCCTGGGAGACTACGGGGCCCTGACCCTTGAAGACATCCAAAAAAACATGGCCGGCTTCCCCATCCCCGGGGACACCGACCCGCACAGGCTTCAATTCTCCGGGGTCAAGATGTTTGCAGACGGGGTCCCCCTCACCGGCACCAGCTGGATGAAGGAGCCATACGAGGCCGGAGGATACGGAGCCTCCGTGGTCCCGGGTGACACCGAAGAGGAGAAACGGAACAACCTCAAGGAGATGGTGAACTACGTCCACTCCAAAGGCTTTATGGCAGGCATCCACGCCACGGGCGACCGGGCCGTAGACGCCGCTGCCGAGGCCTTTATGTACGCCTGTGACAACAACCCCGATGTGGCTGTGAGGCACCAGCTCATCCACGGGGACTTCATGGCCCCTGAGACCACCCGGGCTTTAGGCAAGTACCCCTGCGGGGTCTCCATGCAGCCTACCATCGGCGCCATGATCTCCGACTTCGAGGTTGCCGTGGTGGGCGCCGAAAGGGCAGCAAAGGAGTTTCCCGCGCGCATGGTCCAGGAGAGCGGCCTGGTCCTCACCTTCAGCTGCGACGCCCCGGTCACCCTGCCCAACTGGCGCCAGGGCGTCCAGGCTGCGATACTGCGAGAAAACGCGGTATCCGGAAGGGTCAACGGACCGGAAGAACGCATCACGCGGGAAGAGGCGATCCGTGCCTACACCCTGAACGGCGCCTGGCAGGACAACATGGAAAAAGAAAAAGGGTCCATCGAGGTAGGAAAAGTGGCTGATTTCTGCATCCTGGGGGAAGACATCCTCACCGTGGACGCCCGCCGCATCGGGGAGATCCCGGTGCTGGCAACGGTATTCAATGGGGAGATCGTCTTTGACGAGAGCAAGGGGTTGTTCGGGGAGTAAAGAGCCGGGAACCTGCAGTGAATCCGAAGGCCCGTCACACGGCCTTCGGGTTGCCGCCCGGACTGGAGGGGCCCGGTGAGGCGCCTCGGCGCACTGGCAGGGGCATGGGTATATTTCAGATTGTACCCAGGCATGGTGTTCAACATGAAATATGGAGGTAAATAATACCCCCGCCGCCCCTTGGCGACCCCACCGGGACCCGACACCGATGCTATCTTTTTTTCTATGTATTATCAACTTCATTGTGCATGCAAAATGGCTGGAGCAATTCCAGTCATAGCGTCCGGATGACGCCCTCCAGGCAAAGCAGCCAGGGGCAAAAAGGATCAATCGCTATAACAAGACAGTACATCTTATGACTACCATTCGTAAGCATTGAATTCCCATTATCCCATTGACTTTTTCCTCACGTCTCCCCATATTGTTATCCAAACTTACATTAATCAAAATAAAATAGAATGACTGACATCTGTAGTGTACCCGTTCCGGTCCTGCTCATGCCACAGCCCGACGCAACGCCCCCGGTCGAACCTCCGTCCCGATGATGAAAGGAATGTGCAATGCTGAAACACCTCAAGGTCAAGACCAAGATGCTTCTCTACATCGGTACGGTCGCTTTTCTCTCCTTTGCCGTGACCATCGGTATGGTCGCTGTAAAGGCGGAACGTGACAGAAGAAAGCGCCAAAGAGAACGCCATGGAAACATCCTACCGATACGGCGGCGTCGTCAAAGCGGAGCTGGAGACGGCCATGACCGCTGCCCGGACCCTGGCACAGACCTTTGAGGGCTTGAAACTCTCCGGGGATCCCCCCGGACGAGAGGCCGTGGACACCATCCTGGCAAGCCTCGTTGCCGACAACCCCTCTTTTCTCAGCACCTGGATGATTTGGGAACCCGACGCCCTTGACGGTCGCGACAACGAATTCGCCGCCACACCGGGTTACGACGCCACGGGGCGCTATGCCCGCTTTGCCAGCCGAAAAGGCGGAGAGGTTTCCCTGGCGGCCCTCAAGGGGTATGAGACCAAGGCTTACTATCGCCTTCCCAAGACCCAGGGCACCGAGACCCTCATCGAGCCTTTCATGGGAAGCGTAAACAACCGGGAGACCCTTATGACCACCCTGGCCGTGCCCATCCGCTTCCGGGGAGGGGCCCGTGGTTACGGGCGTCAGCATGGCCCTTTCCACGCTCCAAAAACGGCTCGCCGACATCCGGATCCTTGACACCGGCTACCTCACCGTCATCTCCAATGCAGGCACCTACGTAACCCATCCGAAAACAAAACGCATCGGCCGGTCGGTGCTGGAAACCGACCCCTGGATCAAGGGCCTCCTCGGCAAGGTTGCCTCTGGACAAGGCTTTGATGTGGCCAACCACTCGGCTTCCCTTGGGGAAAAGGTGGTACGGATCTGCGAGCCCATCCGCATCGGCAAGGCCAAAACCCCGTGGGCCGTCATGGTCAACGTGCCCTTGAGCGAGATCCATGCCGAGACCGACAGCATCAGGCGCATCAGCATGGGCATCGGTACGGTGTCGGTGCTGCTTCTCATTGCCATCATTTACGCCATCGTCCACAGCATCACCGGCCCCATCAAGGAGGGGGTCGATGTTGCCGAGGCCATGGCCACCGGGGATTTCAGCCGGACCCTGACGGTCCGTAACAGGGACGAGGTGGGAAAGTTGGGGGAGTCTCTCAACCATGTGACGGAAAACATCGGCGGGGTGATTCGGGAACTCGCCTCCGGGGTCGAGACCCTGTCGGCCTCATCCGCTGATCTCGCCGCCGTCTCCGGCCAGATGTCCTCCGGGGCAGGGCTGGCCGCCTCCAAGACCGAGACCGTTGCCTCGGCAAGCGAAGAGATGAGCACGGGCATGACCGCCGTTGCCGCGGCCATGGAGCAGGCATCCACCAACGTCTCCATGGTGGCCGCAGCCGCCGAGGAGATGACCGCCACCATCCAGGAGGTGGCCCAGAACACGGAGTCGGCCCGTAGCATTGCGGACACCGCCGTCACCCGTGCCAGACAGGCCCACACGCAGATCTCGGACTTAGGGGCCGCCGCCCAGAAGATCGATGCCGTCACCGAAACCATCACCGACATCTCCGACCAGACCAACCTCCTGGCCTTGAACGCCACCATCGAAGCGGCACGGGCCGGTGAAGCGGGCAAGGGGTTTGCCGTGGTGGCATCGGAGATCAAGGAGCTGGCCCGGCTCACGGCTATGGCCACCGGAGACATCCGGGACCAGATCGGCGGTATCCAGCAGGCGACAACGATCTCGGTGGACTCCATCAACGAAATCACCACGGTCATCGACGAGATCAGTGAAATCGTGGCCACCACGGCCACAGCCGTGGAAGAACAGGCCGCCACCACCCGGGAAATCGCCGAAAATGTCAACCAGGCATCCCAGGGTCTCTCGGAGATCAACGGCAACGTGGCAACAAGCGCCAAAGCCACCGACGGCATCAGCGGAGACATCGCCGAAGTCCACAGCCAGGCAAGGGAAATGACAACCAGCAGCGCCACGGTCAGTACAAACGCCAGTGAGCTTCTGGACCTTGCCGGACGCCTTAAAGAGGTGGTGGGACGGTTCAGGGTGTAAGGGTGGTGTAACGATTCCGTTCAAACAAGCCTCCGGCGGCCCTGCCGGGGGCTAAACTTTTAAAAAGTTTAGCAAACAGGTCACAAAAAAATATTTGCATGAATGCCGTTTTAAATGCGGAAGTGATTTGCCCGAGGAACGAGGGGCAAATCACTTCCGCTACCTGCTTTCAAGGTGGCACACCTTGCCGCCGGAGGCACGCTTTTTGACGGGTACTTTCACCATAGAAGGCAGGCTGAATCGTTACAGGGTGTTCTTGGTCCGACGGCGATGAATGCCCAGCTTTTCCATGCGGCTCCGAAGGGTGGTCCGCGGAAGGCCGAGCCTCACGGCCGCGCCTTCTTTGCCTCCCACCACATGGTTGCAGGCTTTCAGCGCGGATTCGATGTACCGACGGTCGATGGTGGCAAGGGGAAGGACCTGGTCCGGGGTGGTGACCCTGTCAAAGACCGACAGAAGGGACGAGGCCTCCTTGCCTGCGCCATCCGAAGGGTTCAGGAGAGAGCGGAAGGAGACGGAACCGCACCCCAGGATCAGCCAGCGCTCCAGAATGTTTTCCAGCTCCCGGATATTGCCGGGCCAGTCATAGGACGCCAGCTCGCTGAGTTCAAAGTTGTTGGGAAAAGGGGCCGTGCCCAGGTTCATCTCCCGGGCTTTCTTGCGTATGAGGTGGGCGACCAGGGCGGGGATATCCTGCCTGCGCTCCCGCAATGGGGGAATCCGGATGGGAAAGACGTTGAGGCGGTACCAGAGGTCTTCCCGAAAGGTCCCCTGGCGGACCATCTTCTGAAGGTTTCGGTGGGTGGCGCAGACAATGCGAAGATCCAGGGCAATGACCTTGTGACCGCCCACCCGCACGACCTCGCGGTGTTGCAGCAGACGCAGGAGCTTGACCTGGGCGGTCAGGGAGAGCTCCCCGATCTCGTCAAGAAAAACGGTGCCCCCGTCGGCAAGCTCCAGGCTCCCGGGCTTTCGCCCCCCGGCCCCGGTAAAGGCTCCCTTCTCGTGGCCGAACAGCTCGCTTTCCACAAGGGTTTCGGGGATGGTGCCGCAATCGATCTTGATAAAGGGGCTGGCGCTTCGCGGCGACAGCGCGTGCACCGCGTTGGCGATCACCTCTTTGCCCACCCCGGTCTCCCCCAGAAGAAGCACGGAGCTGTCCAGGGGCGCCACCTTGCGCACCGACGCCATCACCGGCCCCAGGCCACCTGTCTCACCGATGACGCTCCCCTCCACGGCACTTCCCATTTTTTTTGTCAGCTCGTGTTTTTCGTACCGATACTGCTCTTTCAAGTGGAGCACTTCCTGGTACCGCAGGGTGTTGGAGAGGGCCAGGGCCATGGGCTCCTTCAAAAGGCTGAAGAGCTCCTGGTGGGTCGGAGTGAAGAGATTCCTGCCGCTGGTGACGGCGATGAGGGCGCCGATGCGCTCCCCGTCGAGCATGAGGGTGATCGCCATAAACGAGTCATCGGCTGTGCCCGCGTGACGGACATACTCCCCGGCCAGGAGATCCCGGTCCGGGTCCTCGATGACAATGGCGGATTCGGTTCGCTTGAAGGCCTCCTCCACGTACTCCGCTCCCTGTTCAATGTGGAGGTATTCCGGAAAGGCGTTGAACGTCTCATGCATCAGGGAGGCATAGCCCAGGCGCTTGAAGCAGTTTTTCGGGTAATCAAAGTAGATCAGGACAAGCCGGTTCATGGGTATCCGGTCTTGCATGGACACCAGCAATCGCTTGAGGACCTGGTCCATGTCCAGGCTCGCGCTGATGCACCCAATGGACTCCCTGAAAAACGAAAACTGCTCCGAATCACTCACAGGCTCCTGCATACACCCCCACCGTCACTTTTCAGCTCAACATTGCCTCCGACAGCCTTGCCGGGGGCCAAACGTTTGGTCCGCCTTCGACCAAGGACTCCAACGCGACGAAAACGTTCGACAAACAGGTTTTGTTTTTTGGGAACGCGCCCCACTTCAAAATAAAAATAAAAGCACAAAAAACAGCCTCCGGCGGCAAGGTGTGCCACCTTGAAAGCAAATTACCGCCGGGCTTTGCCCCTCGTTCCTCGGGTCAAATCCCAGCGGTATTCTGGAAAGCCATTGTGTGATTATGTGTTTCCGACAGCCTCGTCCCTCTTATTTTTGCGAAGCTTTGCTCAAAAAGCAACCCGCCGGAGTGATTCCGGTCAACGTAAAACGAATCCCAAGTCCCCATCATCGTATATGTCACACACCACGCGAATGCCCCGAAAACGGTTGCTTAATGCCCTCCTCCATGCATTCGCCACAGGGTTTCCAGGTGCCCCCACCTGGCCGCCGGAGGCTTGCTTTTCCCCTCTACCGGGGTCAGTTGAACATCCGCCTGATGAGCTTCAGCTTCCATGGGGCGTAGGGCCAGTACTTCAGGGGAGCCTCAAAAAAGGTGGGTTTGTCCAGGATGCTCTTGTAGTGGGTAAAGGCCCGAAAGCCCGCTTTGCCGTGGTAGTTGCCCATGCCGCTGGCCCCCACCCCGCCAAAGGGCAGGTTGGGGTTGCTCAGGTGCATCAGGGAGTCGTTCACCGCCCCGCCTCCGAAGGAGACCTCCCGGAGGACCTTGCGGATCCGTGCCCTGTCCTTTGCATACACGTAGCAGGCAAGGGGCTTGGACCGCTCCTTGACCTTGCCGATGGCCTCGTCCAGGTTGGAGAAGGCGATGACCGGCAAGATGGGACCGAAAAGCTCATCTTCCATGACCGGATCCTCGAAGTTTACCCCGTTCATGAGGGTGGGGCTGATGGTCCGGGCGGCCCTGTTCACCTCCCCGCCGTGGTAGACCTTGGCCGGGTCAATGAGGGCGGCCAGCCTCTCCAGGTTTCGCTCGTTGATGATCTGCACGTAGTTCTCCCGAAGGTCCTCTCCGGGAGCGTAGCGGGCCTGTATTTCCTCTTTCAGAGCGGCAAGCAGGGGTGCCTCCACCTCTTTTTCCACCAGCACGTAGTCCGGGGCAATGCAGGTCTGCCCGGCGTTGAGGAACTTGGCCCAGGCAATGCGCCGGGCGGCCACCCGGATGTCGCAACCCGAAAGCACAAAGGTGGGGCTCTTGCCCCCGAGTTCCAGGGTCACGGGGGTGAGGTGTTTGGCCGCCTTCTGGTAGATGATGCGCCCCACCGGGATGCTTCCCGTGAAAAAGACCTTGTCAAAGGCGTTCTCCAGCAGCTCGGTGGTCTCCTCCACCCCGCCCTCCACCACATGAAAGTAGGCATCGGAAAAGCCCTGGTTGATGATCTCGGCCATGACCTGTGAGGTCCGGGCGGGCAGCTCGCTGGGCTTGAGGATCACGGTGTTCCCTGCGGCCAAAGAGGAAAGCGCCGGAATCAGGGAGAGGTTGTACGGGTAATTCCACGCTCCGATGACAAGGGTGGTGCCCAGGGGCTCGGGCAGGATGTAACTTCTGGACGGCACATTGGCCAAGCTCCCCGGGACCCTTTTTCTCCTGCTCCACCGGGGCACCTTTTTCACGAACATGTCGATCTCATGGTAAATCTGGGAGAGCTCGGTGAGGTAGGTTTCAAACTCGGACTTGCCGAAGTCCTCGTAAATGGCCGTGTTGAGCCTGGCCTCACTGGCTTTGAGCAACGCCTTGAGCTTTTTGAGCTGCGCCACCCGAAAGGCCGGGTCTTTGGTCGTGTTTGTGTTGAAGTACTCCCTTTGTTTCTCGACAAGCGCCTTTGCATCCATGGTTGCTCCTTGTTCGGGTGGGTGGTTGAAGCCATGCGGGCATCAACCTGTGCAGAATCCGTTCCAGGCACGCAAAAAGGAAAACCGCCCCGCGATCCGGCCATGGGCACAGCCGGGGGCAGGTGGGACAACCTTCTGTTCAGGCAGTATAATCCGGGCAACAACAAAACAACAAGAAAGGAAAAGCACCCGGCAACCGGAGGGCGTCACAGCGCCCCCGGTTGCGACGGTAAAGACGACATATCGCCACACCGAGTCCATCAAGACGGTATATCGCCTCGACGGATCTCCCTGCCCAAGCCCAAGACCCTTTTGGCGTCTTCAAGGATCATGTAGAGGGCCGGGATGAGAAGCAGGGTGATGAGGGTGGCAAAGAGAATGCCGAAGCCCAGGCTGATGGCCATTGGGATGAGAAACTGGGCCTGGACGCTGGTCTCCAGGATCATGGGCACGAGGCCGAAAAAGGTTGTGAGCGAGGTCAGAAGAATGGGACGAAACCGTCGCTGACCGGCCTCACGGGTCCCTTCGAGGATGGTCATGCCCCTGGCCCGATTGGTGTTGATGCGGTCGATCATGAGCAGGGAGTCGTTGACCACCACCCCGGAGAGGGCGATGACGCCGAAGAGACTCAGCATACTCAGGTTGTAGCCCATGAGAAGGTGGCCGAAAATGGCCCCCACAATGCCGAAGGGGATGGCGAACATAATGATCACGGGCTGGCCGTAGCTTTTAAACGGAATGGCCAAGAGAGCATAAATGGCAAACAGGGCCAGGAGGTAGCCCTCTTTCAGGCTCCCCAGGGACTCGCGTTTCTCTTTCTCCTCCCCTGCGAACCCATAGGAGAGACCGTCGTAGGTCGCCATGAGGCCCGGAAGCAGCTTCTCCCGGATATCGGCGTTGATCTCCCCTGCGTTGCCCTCTTTGGCGTTCACCGTGGCCGTGACGTTCACCACCCGCTTGCGGTTATTCCGGGTGATGGTGGAGTAGCCCCGGCCCCGGTCAAACCGGGCGGCCCGGGCAATGGGGACCTCCCCTCCACCGGGGGTGCGGATGCGCATGGCGGTGAGGGTCTGCATAAGCCTGCGGTCCCCTTCCGGGTAGCGGATTTTCACCTTTACCTCGTTGCGACCGATCTGCAGGCGCAAGGCTTCGCTGCCGAAAAAAGCGCCCCGCACCTGCCGGGCAAAGTCCGCCTCGGTGATGCCCAGGGTCTTGGCCTCGTCCGTAAGGGTGAACTTGATCTCCCCCTTGCCCGGGGAGAAGTTGTCCTCAATGTCGGTGACACCCGGGTAGCCCGCCACATAGGCCTTCACCTCTTCGGCGGCAGCCTCCAGCACCCGGTAGTCTACATGCCGCAGCTCCACATCGATGTCGGCGCCCATCTGCACCAGGTCCGTGGTAAAGGTCAGGGAATCGGCGCCGGGGATCTCCCCCACCTTTTTCCTCCACAGGGCCTTGACCTCGCTGATGGGTACGGAGCGCTCTTCGGCCCGGGTCAGGAACAGGGCCACCTGGGCGATGTTGGTGGAGGAGGCAGCGCCCTCGCCGTCGTTTCCAGGCCCGGTGGCCGCCATGGCACCGCCCACGATGGCGTAAACATGGCGAAAGATGGTGGGCTCCCCCGGATTTTCTGAATCCATCTCGGCCACGGCCTCCATGGCCGTTTCAATGAGCATGTCGGTCTGGCGGCCCGTGGATTCCAGGGTAGTGCCCACGGGCATCTGAAGGGCCGCGGTGATGCGCTCCCCTTCCACCTCGGGCATGAAGGTGAACTTGATAAGGCCGGACCGAACCAGCCCCACGCTCATCAAAAGCAGGGCGATGCCGATGGCAAAGGTGGTGTACCGATGGGCAAGGGCCAGGTCCAGGGTACGCTTATAGGGGCCGGACACAAAGCGTTCCAGCCGCTCCCCGAAATGGACCCGCACCGCATCGATGCGCCCCAGCACCGGGCCGGAAAGGGGCTTGGCCGATCCCCCGCTCAAGTGAGCGGGAAGCACGAAGAGACTCTCCACAAGGGAGACCAGGAGAAGAGAAATCACCACGATGGGCACCGCCACCATGAACTTGCCCATGGTCCCGGCCACAAAAGCGATGGGCAGAAAGGCGGCCACGGTGGTGAGGATGGAGAAGGTCACGGGAACCGACATCTCGGCGGCTCCGTCGATGGCGGCCTGGAGAAAGGGCTTTCCCTTTTCGCGATGGGCGAAAATATTCTCCCCCACCACGATGGCGTCGTCCACCACGATCCCCAGGGCCAGGATAAAGGCAAACAGGGAGATCATGTTGATGGAGACATCAAAGGAGGGCATGAGCATCAAGGCGCCCATAAAGGAGATGGGAATTCCCAGCATCACCCAGAGGGCCAGGCGCAGCTCCAGGAAGAGCCCCAGCACGATGATCACCAGGCACAGGCCCAAAAGGGCGTTTTTCTTCAAAAGATTGAGGCGGCTCTCCAGGAGTTCGCTGGTGTCGTTCCACACGGCCGCGCGCACCGAGTCCGGCCACTGAGCGTTGAGCTCGTCCACGTAGGCCAGCACGATATCGGAGATCTCCGTGGGCTTCTGATCGCCCACCCGAAAGACGTTGATCATGGCCGCGGGCTTGCCGTCAAAACGGGCGTAGGTGCCGGTGTCTTCAAAGCCATCGGTGAGTACGGCAATGTCTCCAAGCCTCACCGTGGCCCCGTTGCCTCCCCGGACAATGACGATATCGGCGTACTCCGCCGCCTTGTAGCGTTTCTCCTTGGTGCGCAGCAGGATCTCTCCACTGCGGGTCTTGATGGTGCCCCCGGGCAGGTCCAGGGAGGCCTGGCGAACGGCCGCGGCCACGGTCTCCATGGTGAGGCCGTAACGCCTCAGGTTCTCCTCCGTCACCTCCACGGTCACCTCGTAGGGCCGCACCCCGCCCAGCTCCACCTGGGTGATCTTGGGATGGTCCAGGAGCTGGTTTCTCACCATCTCGGCTCGCTCCCTCAGGGTCCGTTCGGGCAGGTCGCCGTAGACCACCACGGACACCGTCTCCTGAAGGTTTAAGATTTTACTGACAATGGGCTGCTCCGCGTCTTCCGGGAAGGTTGTGATGCGGTCCACCTCGCTCTTGATATCCTGGAGCACCACGTTGGGGTCCACCCCGGTGCGCAGCTCGGCGATGACGCTGCCCCGGCCCTCGAAGGCCTGGGAGGAGAGCTCGTCAATGCCGTCGATGCCGGAGATGGCCTCCTCGATCTTCAGGATGATGCCCTCTTCCACCTCGTCGGGGCCCGCCCCGAGGTACTCCACCTCCACCCGGACCTTGTCCAGGGCGATCTCGGGAAACACCTCCTGCTTCACCCCCAGGCCCTTGATCAGACCGCCCACCACAAACACCATCATCAACAGGTTGGCCGCCACATGATTGTTGGCCATCCATTCAATCCATTTTTTCATTTCGGCACCTAAGGGTCACACAACGTTATAGGTTTGAATACTTGCCCTGACATCGCCTTCTACGCAAGGTGGAGGGCACCTTGAAACCCTATGGCGAATGCATGAAGGTGGACACCATACTGACGTTTTCGGTGCATTCGCGTGGGGTATGACATATGGCAACCGATTTTGCTGCAAAGACCTATGTCATTCGCCTGAAAACCCCATGCCCTTCATGGGGTTTTCGCTTGGCTCTAAGCGGAATAACTCCGGCGGCTCCGCCCGAGGCTTTTTTTTGAGGGGGATGGTTACCAAACATTCTTCTTTGTGGACCACCCCGCACAAACCATGGGCATTCATATCGGGCAAAGCCCCTCAGCGAATGGAATCGGCCTGAGGAACGAAGGCCGGGAGCATTCGCAATACTGGGGTGCAGGGGATGTATCCCCTGCCCGCCGGAGGCACCCCGATCAGGGCGCTGCCTGCCACTGCCTCAGCTTCATGCCCGGGGCGGCCCCGGCAACCCCGGAGGTAATGGCCAGCTCACCTTCCGCAAGGGGACCTGTGACAATGGCCCGGGCCTTGCGGCGCCACACCACGGTCACCTCCCGCACGGACAGGGTGCTTTCCGGGGTGAGGACATAGACCCATTTGCCGTCCACCAGGGCTTCAAGGGGAATGGAGAAACCGGAGGCAATGGGCCTGCCCGTCAGCTCCACCCCCACGTACATCTCGGGGACCACGGCGGCCACCTCATCCTTAAAAGGGGCTTCCACCCTCACCAGGAGCCGTGCCATGCGGCCGTCCGGGTCCACGTCGGCCAGGCGCCTCACCAGGCGTCCGGTGCGAAGGGCCTTTTCTTTACCCGCCGTCAGGCTCACCCGGACCTCGTGTTGCTCCGGGTCCACCCAGGCCAGCTCTTCGGCTGTCACCGGCACCACCACGTCCATGCGGTCCGAGGCCAGGAGGCGGGCCACAGTCATGCCCTGGGAGACAAACTGGCCCGGGGCCACGGTTTCGGCAAGGACCCGGCAGGCAAAGGGGGCCTTCACCGTGCAGCGCGCGATATCCAGGCGCCGTGCCGCAAGATCGGCCTTTGCCCCTTCAAGCTGGGCTTTGGCAGACGCCAGCTGAGGTTCATAGAGCAAGAGGGGGGAAGGAGTCATGCCCTCACGGCCCGGCATCCGCTCCCACTCCAGCTTGGCGGACCGGGCCTTGGAGCGCACCTCGGCCAGGGCCAGAGCGGCCTGGGCCACCTGGGATTCGGCCTTGACAGCGGCCAGGCGGTAGTCTTCGTCATCCAGGGTGAACAACACCTCCCCTGCGACAAAGGACTTGCCCACTTCCATGTGATCCGCCGTCACATACCCCGACACCCTGGGCACCACGTCCATCTGCTGGAAGGGCACCACCGTGCCCTGGGTCACGATGCGCACCCGCCCTTCGGCGCGGGTGACGGGCACGGTCTCCACCAGCTGGCCCCGCTCTTCGGCCGTGGTCCTCTCCGGTGCCCGTTTCAGGTGGATCATCACACGCATCACCAGAAACCCCGCCACCAGGATCACCAGGGGCAGGATCCATTTCAGCCGCGGGCGCCAGTTTTGTCCCATGGTTCTCTCCTTGCTCGACCGCCGTTCATCTTCCATGACCATTACTCCGTTTCTCTGTGTGTCGTCACATACGTCTCAACCCATGTGTCGCTGAAAGACCCTCCCAAAGCACGGGCCAGGCCGATGCGGTTGGACAGGAGAAGGCGCCGGCTGGTTGCCAGGCGGCTCCGGGCTTCATTTTCCGCGATACGCGCGATCATCAGGGTCAGGTAATCCGAGGCGCCTTCCAGATACCGGCTGGTCACGTAAGCCGTGGTGGCCGATGAGGCATCCAGGGACTCCTTGAGGCGGGCGTCTTCCCGCTCGCCGTTGCGGCACCGGGTGAGGGCGTCCGCCGCTTCGGTGAAGGCGGTAAGGGCCGTGGTACGGTACCGGGCCAGGGCATCGTCAAAGGCAGCCCTGTCGGCCTCCACCAGGGACTTTCGCCGTCCCCAGTCGATGAGGGGGGCCAGGAGCTCACCGCCGATGTTCCACACCGGGCCGCTGTTGGACCCCGCTTCCCAGCCGTCTCCGGCCCTGCCGTACCCGGCCGTGAGGCTGAAGGTGGGAAACCGGTCCGCCAGAGAGACGGCAACGGCCTCATCGGCCTTCATCACATCCAGCATGGCACGGACCATATCGGGTCGTCCGAGGATCAGGCGTGATGAAAGGGGATCCCGGGCCAGGGGAGCCATGGTGGGAAGGGGCTTGTCCGATATTCCGGGGACAACGGCCTCAAGGCCGCCGGGTTTGCGATTGAGCAGGGCAGACAGGGCATGGTCGGCCACAGCCACGTCGGTGCGGTACCTGGCAAGGGTCACCTCATCCACGGCCAGCTCGGTGCGGGTGTCGTAGACATCCCGGGCCGTGGCCGTGCCCTGGCCGTAACGCCACTCAATCATCTCCAGCAGCTCCCGGCGCAGGGCCACCCGCTCTTCGGACAGATCCTGCTGCACCTGACGCTCAAGGCGGAGGTACCAGGTGTCCGCCACCTGAGCCGATACGGTCACAAGGGCTTCGGAAAGGGAGGCAAGGGAGGCTTCCCGATCCAGGGCCCGCTGATTTTCAAGGGCCTGCCTGCCGCCCCAGAGGTCCAGCTCGTAGGAGGCCGCCGCCGAGAGGTTCCAGGAGTTGGAGATCCCGGCCATGAACCCTTCGGTGCGGGCGCGGCCCGCAGAACCGGTGAGATTGACCCCGGGAAGATCCGCCGCTTTTTGCGCCCCCAGCAGCGCATCAGCCTTTCGCACGTTGGCCGCGGCTCTATCCAGGGTGGGGTTCTCCTCCAGGGCCGTCTCCACCAGCGTATTCAAAGTCTCGTCTTCCAGAAAAAGCCACCAGTCCACCTCCGGGCGCGGGGTTTTATCCCCTGCCTCCCGTAAATCCGAGGCCTCCTCGGCCAGGGCCCCGGGCGCTGTCCGGTCATGGACGGAGCAGCCTGAAAGGATCCCCAGGCCAAGGGCCAGAACCATCATCCATCTTCGTTTCATGTGTCCTCCATGCCCCGTGTAACAAAATCGATGAGGGAGTCCACCACCTCGTCTTCGGGAATGGCCGTGGTCAATTCCTTCGGGCAGGAGTCCGTCTGGTGCCCGCGCACCGCATGGATCGCGTGCTGCATGGCCCCCAGGGACATCCGTAACCTCAAGACCACCTCCTCTTCGGGCAGGTTCGGGAGGGCCTCCCAGAGGGTCTCTAAGTACTGCTTGAGAAGGGGCTCGATCAACGGGCCCACACGTTCCATCATGGCCCCTTTGTGCTCAGAGCTAGACGCGGCTCATAATAAACTGGCTGGACAACCGCCCGGAGGGTGGGCTCGATAAGGGCCGTCATCACCGCCCGCACCGACGGACGCTCACCGGCCTCAGTCGCCTCGGCCCTGACGGCATCCAGCCGGGCCAGCCGAATGGCGTTGAGGGGCTCAAGGCGCCTTCGGAGCACCGCGTCCATGAGGTTCTCCTTGCTGCCAAAGTGGTAATTCACCGACGCGACATTGACCCCGGCGCGCTCGGTAATCTGCCTGAGGGAGGTACCGTGAAACCCCAGCTCCGCAAAAAACGACTCCGCTGCGTCCAGAATATTTGCCTTGGTCTCTTCCACCGCCATCTCTCGTCTCCTCTTCCAGTTATCCGCTTCAACCACACCATATCCCGGCATGTTTTCGATTCTGACTCAGCTTAATTCAAACATATGTTTAAATCAACTGTTCATTTCAAACAAATGTTTAAAAAACTCTTTTGTAACGATCAAGGGAGACGAAGGGCAAAGCCGACAAAGGCCCGCAAGACGGCAGGACATGTGCATGCCAGGGCACACGTATCGGAACTCATCTGAATAGAACCGGAAGAGATATGAAAAGAACCAGAGCAGCCCCCGCCCGCAACCACGGACCGTGAAGGCTCTTTTAGAATAAGGAGGACGGAGGGTGGTGCAAACCCCAGACCGAATATTTCACGGGTCGAGCAGAAAACGGTGAATTACATGGTGGGTTTTTGAAATACCTCAACAATCGGCGGCCCTCACCCACCTGCTCTTATTTGGTGGTTTGCGTATGACATATCCCGGGTCAGCAGGAGCGGAAAAGTAACGCGCCCAGCGACCGATAGGCCTCGGAGACCCCGCAGGTGTCGTTGTCGGAAACAGAGGCAAAGCAGGCTTTCAGGTCGTCCGGCGCGTTGGCCACCACAAACCCCTTGCCCGACCAGTGAAGGAGGTCTTCGTCATTGTAGTCGTTGCCCACGGCCATGGTCTGAGAGGGGCAAACCCCGCATTGCTCGGCAAGAAAGGAGACCGCCTCGCTCTTGCAGATCCCCTTGGGGAACACCTCCAGCCAAGTGCTGGTGCCGTCAAAGGGCGAGGTGGTGCGGATCACGGTGAAATCGGCCAGAGCCTCGGTGATTTCGGCAAACAGAGAGCTGGCGCGAACCTCCCGGGTAATGGCCAGGAACTGGGAGGCCGGGCCGGAAAAGTGCCCGTTGATGGGCTCGGAAAACCCGTCGTAAAAGGAGAGACGGGTATCGAAGTCGGGGTTCTCCGGGGCGTGCCGGTGGTAGACAAAGCGATGTCCCTCGGGCACGGCCCCGTGGACCATGTAATCCAGGCCAAAGGAATCAAAGACGCCCTTGATGCACAGGCAGGCCTCATGGGAGAGGCTCGCCTCCCGGATCATGTTGGCCGCCGGATCGGGATAGCGGGCAATACCCACCCCGGTGGAGAAGACAAGGTAGTCCACGGGCAGATCCGCAGGGGCGGCCTTCATGAAGGAGTACAGATTTCGCCCCGTGGCGATGACGCGGATGATGCCCTGCTCACCCAGCCGCCGAAGGCTCTCGAGATCCTCATCCGCCACCGTGCGGTCGCTGCGGAACAGGGTCCCGTCAAAATCCGTAATCATCATGCGCTGCATGGGCCGTTCCTTTTTCCTTTCCAGGTTTCATGGCATGGGGCCCCACAAGACGGCCCCATCAAACGTCATAGCGTACCATGAAACATCTCGCGTCTCAATCAACGACAAACCGCTCGCCCGAAGAGCCCCCGGAAAGCCGGAAAGATTTGACGAAGGCACCGTCAACCACGTATCATCAAAAAATTGATACCCTTTCGTACCGGATCACCACCTGTGGTCATCCCCGTTGAAGGAGATCAGCACCCAACGCCTTCTGGAACCATGCCAAACGCAACCGGGCCCCGGCCCGCCTGATACAATGATATAAAGGCCGCCATGAAAAAAGCCTTTGACGACATCATCTCCGCCATGAGCAGGGTGGTTTTCGGCAAAACCCACGAGGTAAAACTTGCCATCACCTGCCTCTTTGCCGGTGGACACCTCCTCATCGAAGACCGGCCGGGCATCGGCAAGACCACCCTTGCCAAGGCCCTCTCCCGCTGCCTGGGGCTTGGCTTCACCCGGATGCAGTACACCAGCGACATGCTCCCCGGCGACCTCCTGGGGGTCTCCATCTTCGACCAAGCCAGCGGCAGCTTCGTCTTTCACAAGGGGCCGATCTTTACCCAGGTGCTCCTGGCCGATGAGATCAACCGCGCTACCCCCAAGAGCCAGAGCGCCCTTCTGGAGGCCATGGAAGAGTGGCAGGTCACCGTTGAGGGCAACAGCTACCCCCTGGCCAAGCCCTTTTTCGTCATCGCCACCCAGAACCCCCTGGAGCAGTCCGGCACCTTTCCCCTGCCCGAGTCCCAGCTCGACCGGTTCCTCATGCGAATCAGCGTGGGGTATCCGGACCGCAAAGCCGAACGCGAACTCCTTGAAACCGGGAACCGAAAGCACGCCATTGAAAAAATCAGGCCGGTGCTGAACACCGAGCAGGTCATGACCATTCGAAGCAGCATCGCCGCCATCCATGTCTCCGCCGCTTTTCTGGACTACGTGCAGGACCTCCTTGACTTCACCCGGAACGCCCCCCACTTCACCCACGGTCTCTCCCCCCGGGCCGGGCTGGCCATCCTCCACGCCACCCGCTCTTGGGCCTGCCTCAACGGCAGGGACCACGTGATCCCCGAAGACCTCCAGGCTGTCTTCCCCTACATCGCCGGACACCGGCTCCAGTCCCGGGAGACGCGGTCCGAATACTCCTTCCGGCAGCTCCAGGACCTGCTCATGGAGGTCCCGTCCCGTGAGAGTCGCCGCGGCAAACGCCCTGCTCCGGTTCACCTCCCGGGGACCCCGACGGCCCCTTCCCCTTGGGATCAGGGCCCTGCGCATTTACATCCTCCCCACGGGCCGGGGACTCCTTTTTGCCTGCGCGGTGACAGCCATGATCGGGGGGGCCCTGAACTACACCAACAACCCCGGGTTTCTCTTTGCCTTTCTCCTGGCCTCCATGGCCCTGATGTCCACCCTCTACACCCAGAAAAACATCAAGGTGCTCACCCTGGTATCGGAAAAGCACGTCCCTGTCTTTGCGGGCAAGCCCCTCTGGTTTGAGCTGGCCGTCAAAGCCGATGCAGCCCCCCGCTACAGGGTCTCGGCAGGCTTTAAAAACCAGGGACGCGTTGTGCGGGACATCCCGGCAGGGGAAACCGTCACCTTCCGCCTGCCCCTTGAGACCCTGACGCGAGGACGCTTCCGGCCCCCGCCCCTCGTCGTGGAGTCCACTTACCCCTTCGGACTCTTCCGCACCTGGGTAAGCATCCGGCTGGACACCCACTGCCTTGTCTTTCCCGCGCCCCTGCCCCATGCCTTTGAAACGGCCGCAGCCCCTACCCCTGGGCAAGGCGCAGGCACCTCTCCCCACTCCGAGACCGGCGACTTCAGGGAACTCAAGACCTATCGGCCGGGGGACCCCGGAAGCCGAATTGCCTGGAAGCCCCTGGCCCGGGGCCAGGGACTCTGGACCAAATCCTTTGAGGCAGAGCAGAACCACGCCGTGACCCTCTCCTGGGACCTCATCCGGACAACAGGAACCGAAGCCCGCATCAGCCACCTCTGCCACCTGGTGCTGGAAGCCCACCGGCAAGGAATCCCTTACGGCCTTTCGGCCCCGGGCATAGCCATCACTCCGGGTGCCCCGGCCAGCGTCCCCCATCGGGACCAATGCCTCACCGCCCTGGCCATGATGCCACCAAGCGATTAACAATAAGCGTGCCTCCGGCGTCGAGGTGAGCCACCTCGAAAGCATCTTGCCATGAGAACATGAAAGAAAGGGTTGGACCAACCACCGTGTCGACGTCTTCAACAAAAAAGGGCCGCCATCCCAGGGAAGAGGCGGTAAAAGGCACCCTGCCCCTGCTGGTGGCGGCCCTTGCGGCCGGGCTGATTCCCCACATGACCCACCTCAGCCCCTGGATCCCTGTCTGGTGTGTGGGGTTCTGGGGGTATGCGGTCCTGTCCGAGCCCAAGGGGTGGCCCCTGCCCCGGACCCTTTCCCGCGTGTGCCTCACCTTCCTGGGGTTTGCCTGCGTGTTTGTCTCCAGCAACGGGGTCATCGACAACCGCTTCGGGGCAAGCCTCCTGTGTGTCATGGCGGGTTTGAAGCCCCTGGAGACCCGGCGGGAGCGGGACCTGTTCATCGCCATTTTCATTGCCTATTTCATGGTGGTCTCCAGCCTCTTTTTCTCCGCCTCCCTTGTGATGACAGCGTACATGGTGGCGGCCATGATCCACATCACCGCCATCCTGCTGCGCATCAACTGCCCTGCGGTCCCCTTAAAAGAGGCCTTCAAGGTATCGGGGGCCATCACCGGCAAGGCAGTCCCCCTCACCCTGGTCCTCTTCTTCTTTTTCCCGCGCATCGACGGCAGCCTCTTCGGGATCACCGCCACCAGAAGCGCCTCCTCGGGGTTTTCAACCACCCTCTCCCCGGGCAGCGTCTCTCAGATGGTCAAAAGCCAGGCCCCTGTCTTCCGGGTAACCTTTGACGGAGTCATCCCCGCTTCGGACCAGCGCTACTTCCGGGGCATCGTCTTCCAGACCTTCAACGGCACCTCCTGGCGCGCCGCCATCCGCCCCCCATCGGGGGCAACGGTCAAAGGTTCCGGCCCCCTTGCGTCCTACGAAATCATGGTGGAAACCAAAAACACGGACCGTCTCTTTCCCCTGGACCTTCCCGTCACCCTGCCCAAGGGCACGGCACAGTTGGCGGACCACACCATGCAAAAGCCCAAGGGCGGCCTCGAGACGCCCTCCGGGTTTTGACTTCACCGCCTACACCACCGGGCCCTTTGCCCCCTGGGAAGCTGTGTTCACCCGCCTGCCCGCCGGGGGAAACCCCCAAAGCCGCCGCCTGGCCCGTCGCTGGCGGGCCCAGGCCACGGATGCCCGCCAGGTGGTGGACAGCGCTCTGGCCTATCTCGGCACCAACGGGTTGGTTACCTCCTCGCCTATTCTCCCGGGGAGAGGATCGACCGGTTCCTCTTTGACACCGACAGGCTTTGCGAACACTACGCCTCGGCCTTTGTCTTTCTCATGCGGGCCGCAGGGGTTCCGGCACGCATCGTGGGCGGCTACCTGGGCGGCACCGTCAACCCCATGGGCAACTACCTCATCGTCCGGCAGGCCGATGCCCACGCATGGGCGGAGGTCTGGCTTAAAGGACAGGGTTGGGTGCGGGTGGACCCCACGTCAGCCGTGGCCCCGGACCGAGTGGAGCGGGGGGCGGGCTTCGGGCTTCCCGAGGCGGACCGCCCCTCCTTTTTCATCGGCGACGGCGCCTCCTTCCTGGCCCGGGGGCTCCAGCGACTCAGCCTGGGGTGGGATGCACTCAACTACCACTGGGACACGCGGGTCATCGGGTACTCCGGCAGCCTCCAGGAGGCGTTCCTTAAAAAACTGGGCGCCTCGTCCCGATCCGCCAAAGGATGGGTTGCCGCCGCAGCCTGGGGGGTTGCCCTCTGCTGCGCTGTCTTTGGTCTGGCCTGGCTGATTCTGGAGCTGCGAAGCCGCACCAAAATCCCACCGGTACGGGCCAGCTGGGCGCTGTTTCAAAAGAAAATGGAAAAAGAACAAATCACCCGCCACCCGGCCACCGGCCCCCTGGACTTCCTCGACCGGATCAAGAAAGAGGCCCCCCACCTTTACCCCGAGGCCCGCAGGATCATCCGCCTTTATGTGGCCCTCACCTACGGCCCGGGTGGTGACAGCACCGAAAGGCCACAGGAACTGAGGCGGGCGGTGAACCGGTTCAACCCGCGCAAAATACGCCCCCGATCCCCCAAAACCGGGCCTTAGGAAAAGCAGCCCCCTAACGGATCGGCATCAAGCGATTTTTTGTATTGCGTCCCCTTTGAATTCGTGTAAGCTGGGGCGCCAATACAACACGACAACATGGGTAAACCATCAAATTAGGATAATGACACCACCATGAAAAAACGACTGAGAAAAAAACTGCACGTGGGTGAGTTCCAGGAGTTTGGCTTCAACCTCACCATCAAGTTCACCGACCAGAACACCAACGAGGCCCTGGACGCCTTTGTGGAGTCCTTTCTGGATGAAGTGATCGATCCCAACGGCCTGGATTTCGGCGGCGGCGGAGACCGTTTTGACTTTGCCGGTTTCGTGGTTCTGGCCACCCGCGGCAGCGTCACCGACGAGCACCGAGCCCTGGCAAACGCCTGGCTCGAAAAGCGCGACGAGGTCGTCTCCTTTGAGGTGGGCGAGCTGGTGGATGCCTGGTACCCTTAGGCCCACAAAAAAATAGGGCGAAGGCGCGATCATGGACGCCTTCGTCCGCCCTGACCTATTCAGGAACCGCACCTTCGCCCCGGGCCCGTCACAGGCCCATACCGTTCCATGGCTTCCCGGGCCGGCGTCGGGATCTCATCCCCTTCTCACCCGAGTCATCCGGCTCTCCCTCGCAAACCAGCCATGGCATCACAAAAAACTGCCCTTAAAAACAAAAAAACCACGAAATGATGACGGACCGCGCTCTCGCGATGCATCAGCCTTCGTGGCTTAAGATTAGCCGTTTCCAGCCCTTTCCGATTCGGGGCCAAAACGCATAAAGAACCATTTTTGCTTCTGAAACCTACAGGCTTCCGTTGCCTTCCTTCCTGTCACACCCCGCCACCCGTGTCAACCGTTTTTGCACAAAAACGACGATCACACCCCTTCAAATCAAAGCGCTTCACGACCTGCCACGCCCATCCCCCGGATCACCGAAGCGTGAAAACTGCGTGCGGGCAGGGTACGTTACCCCGTAAAAATCCTGTATACACCGTAAGGTTACGAGTAATGCAGTAAGGCGTTTTCCCCATGGGAACACCGCCTTTTCAATCCCATGCCATGAGGTCTATGATGAAAAAGCTCGCCATTGAGGCTGCCACCACCCTGTTCGCCCTGCTGGCACTGCTGTCGGTCTGCCCCACAGCCTCCGCAGCCCAGCAGCCCCCCACCCTGCGCATCGCCCTTTTGCCCATCCCCGATGTGCTGCCCGTGTTCGTGGCCGAGAAAAAGGGGTACTTCGAGGAGGCGGGCATCCGCGTGGAGACCCTCCCCGTGGGCAGCGCCCTGGAACGGGACCAGCTCATGCAGGCGGGCCGCATCGACGCCATGGTCAACGAAATCTCGGGCACGGCAAGCTTCAACCGGGAGACGGTGCGCATGAAGATCGTGGCCGTGGCCCGGGCACCCAAGGGGAGTTCGCCCCTTTTTCGCATCCTCTCCAGCCCCGGCTCAAAGATCACCACCCCGGAGCAGCTTGCAGGGGTTCCCATTGCCGTTTCCAAACACACCGTCATCGAGTACCTCACGGACCGGCTCCTGGGCGACAGCGGGCTCTCTGCCAAAGAGATCGTCAAAAAATCGGTGCCTGTCCTGCCCGAGCGCATGCAGCTGCTCCTCTCCGGACAGATCAAGGCAGCCACCCTGCCCGATCCCCTGGCCTTTGCCGCCATGAAGGCCGGTGCCCATGTGGTGATGGACGACACCCGCGCCCCCCTGTACAGCGCAAGCGTCCTCTCCGTCAGCGCCGAAGCCTGGACCGGCAACGAACAGGCGGTGGGGGCCTTTGTGGACGCCTGGATGAAGGCTGCCCAAGACATCAACGCCGACCCGGAGAGTTTCCGTCCCCTGATGCTTAAAAACATCCGGGTCCCCAAGAACGTCCGCCAGAGCTTTGTCATTCCGCCCTTTCCCGTCAACACCGTGCCATCAAAGGCACAGTGGGACGATGTCATGGCCTGGATGACGGAAAAAGGCATCCTCAAAAAACCCGTCGCCTACGGCACCTCCGTTGTGACCGGCCGTTTCAAGGAGTAAGGCGAGACCTGTGACACCTCCCATCATCGACATAGAGACCCTGGGCTTCCGCTACCGGGACCGAGCCCCCATCTTTGAGGATTTTTCTCTCACCATCCGCCAGGGCGAGGCGTGGAGTGTCATCGGCCCCTCGGGCTGCGGCAAGACCACCCTGCTCTACCTCATGGCCGGGCTGACCCGGCCAGACTCAGGGGTGATCCGCGTGGGGGGCGCTCCCATTGAGCGACCCCGGCCCCGCACGGGCCTGGTCCTCCAGGACCACGGGCTCCTGCCCTGGGCCACGGTGGAAGAGAACACGAAGCTGGGGTTCAAGATCCGCGGGTTTTACGGTCCCGACGGCAAACACAGCCCCGAAGACGCCAAAAAAGACCCCGAGGCCGAAGAGGCCCTGACCCGCCACTGGCTCTCCTGGCTCGGCATCGATCACGTGCGGGAAAAATACCCCGCAGAGCTCTCCCGAGGCCAGCGCCAGCGGGCCGCCATTGCCCGAACCCTGGTCCTCTCACCGGACCTCCTCCTCATGGACGAGCCCTTTTCCGCCCTGGACGCCCCCATCCGTGAAGAGCTCCAGCGGGTGATGAACCGCTTTCACCGGGAGACCGGGCTCACGAGCCTCACCGTCACCCACGACATCGAAGAGGCCGTGGTCCTGGGCGAAAAAATTCTCGTCCTGTCCGACACCGTGAACCAAACGCCCACCATCGTGGACAATCCCCACGCCGGAGACCCCGACCTGCGCATGGGCAGAAAGTTCCTGGACCAGTGCAGCGCCCTGCGCGCCCTCATCGAAACCCGGTCCCGAAAGGAGGAGCCATGAGCCAGACACGTCGGCGCTCCACCCCCATGGGAACCCTTCTGGGCAGCCTCACCCTGCTCCTGCTCTGGCAGGTGGCCTCCATGCTCCTTGCCCGGCCCATCCTGCCGCCCCCCACCGTGGTGGTACCCCTCTTTCTCAAGGCCCTGCCCGGAGAACTGGGTCTCCACCTTCTGGCCAGCACAGCGCGGGTCCTGGCCGCCATCCTCCTGGCCGTCATCACGGCAGCGCCCCTGGGCCTGGCCCTGGGTCAGCTGCCCAAACTCGACCGCATCGTCGGGCCCCTGGTGGCCATCATCTACCCCATCCCCAAGATCATCTTCCTGCCGGTGATCTACGTGCTGCTGGGGATCACCGATCTCTCCAAAATAACCCTCATCGCCTTTATCATCTTCTTCCAGATCCTGGTGGTGGTAAGGGACGAAGCCGCAGGGCTCCGGCGCGAGCTCATCATCTCGGTGCGCTCCCTGGGCGCGGGACGACGGGCCCTCTTCCGCTACGTCTACCTGCCCGCCTCCATCCCCGCAGTGCTGACGGCCCTGAGGGTCTCGGTGGGCACGGCCGTGGCCGTCCTCTTCATCGCCGAACAGTCCCTCACCAGCTGGGGGCTCGGCTACTACATCGTGGTGGAGACCTACCAGGTCCTCATGTACCCGGAGATGTACACAGGCATCATGGCCATGGGCCTTTTGGGCGCGGCCCTCTATGTCCTGATCCATACCATCGAACGAAGGTACGCAAAGGGGTAAGAAGCAGACGGAATTCAGCCTCCGGCGGCCCTGCCGTGGCTGAAAAAGTTTGACAAAACAGGTCTTACAACCGACATGGACAGACCGAAAGCTATCGACAAGCGGGCTGTTTTAACCCGGATATTTCATGAAAAAGCAGCCAGCCCCGAAAAGAAAAGAGCTATTATTTCGGATATCTACAATAAAAATATTAGCTATTTTGAAAATACAAAATGTAAATCGCCGTTTGCTGTTTGATTTTCTCACCCTTCGGGCGGGCCGAGTGCACCCACCTTCTGCGTTATCAGAGCCTTGAGGTAAACCACTACATCTGCAGCTCTGATGCCTTGAATATGGGTGCACTCGACTCGTGAAATATCCGGGTTAACATAACGCACATGCATCGTCTTCAGCTGCCCAGCCCCGTCGGGGCTGGGCAGCTGAAGACGATGCAATCGAAAAGTTTTTGCGGAGCTTTTTTCAAAAAGCGACCCGCCGGAGGCATTTTTTATATAAAGGAGTTCCCCATGTCTGTCGTTCAAACCCTTACTGCATCCCCCTGGTTCCTTGCCATCCGGCCCAAAACCCTTCCCGCTTCAGCGGCTCCGGTTATCGTGGGTACGGCCTGTGCCATGGGCGACAACGCCTTTGCCTTTCTCCCGGCCCTGGCTGCCCTTTTCGGGGCCATGTTCCTTCAGGTGGCGGTGAACCTGGCCAATGACTACTTTGACAACAAGCACGGCATCGACTCGGAAAAGCGCATGGGGCCTGTGCGGGTAACCCAGAGTGGCCTCATCGCACCGAACCGGGTCCTGGCCGCCATGGTGCTCTGCCTGGTGCTGGCCACTGTCACGGGGATCTACCTGGTGGCCCGGGGCGGCCTGCCCATTGTGGTCATCGGCGTGCTGTGCATCCTCTCCACCCTGGCATACAGCGGAGGGCCTGCCCATCGCCTCCAACGGCCTCAGGTCGCTTTTTTGCCTTTCTCTTTTTCGGACCGGTGGCGGTGCTGCGGCACCTATTACGTCCAGGCCCTTGCCATGGGCCCCCGGCCCCTCATCGCCTCCATCCCTGCAGGCCTCCTGGTGGCGGCCATCATGAACGTCAACAACCTCCGGGACATCCCCACGGACTCCGTGGCAGGCAAACGGACCCTTGCCGTTCGCATGGGGCGCGGCATGAGCTCCGTCTTCTGCGGACTCCTTGTCCTCATCCCGTTTTTCATGCTGCCCCTGCTCTTCCTCTCCGGCTTCATGGGCGCTGCGGGCTTCCTGGCTCTGGGAGCCTCTCCCATGGTGCTGCCTATTATAAAGGATCTCTTCCACACCAAGGGCCCCGCCCTGAACGAGACCCTGGCGTCAACGGCCAGGCTCTCGGTGGTCTTTTCCCTGCTCTTCTCTGTGGGCCTTGCCGTATAAGATAAGGCCGCACCCCCAAAACGGCAGTCTTCGGGGGCTGTTCCTGTGCATGGCCACGCTACAAAAGGCCTTTTCAGCAGAACAGCCCCCTTTGCCTTTTTCCTTACCCAACCCGTATAAAGGTGAAACGCCCGCCGTTTCAGGAGCCAGGGGCGTTCTCCGCGCACCCCGCCCTGCTGCCGGAACTCACCGAACCACAGAAAGCCCCCCGTCATTTCAACTCAAATCGCAGAAACACACCCCGAACATTCCTTTTCGCGAATATTATTCAGTTCAGTTTCGCGATTGACGCAGAACAGGCAAAAGGCAGCGAATCGGCGAACCGTTCCCTTGACCGAACAACACTGTTTCTCACATATGTGATATATCAGATATCAAATAAATTCAGAGCATTCCCGTCCGACAGCCAGGGTACCAACCCTGGACCAACGACTGAATTTTACGTCAACGTCAGTTCACGGCGCGAAAAAAATGAGCATGGACCTCTTTGTATTATTCGGCTGATCCTCATAAAGCCCGAATAAAATTCGGAGCGGTCTCCCCCCTTTTTATAAGTCATTCTAAAACTTATCGCAGGTAAATTACTTCAACCCATTTTTTTGCGGATTTTGCGCCTACTCCATTGCCCGATCCCTTGGAATATCTCGCTCAATTTTTTCTTGAACTGTCATATAAACTGTGTTTTGGTTCGATCTTAACGGTCAAACTAATAATACAAAGCGCTACACTGAATGTTTTGCGCCTTTGCTGAGTTCTCCTGAACAGCCAGAGACGTCCCCGGATAAAATCTGCCCAGGATCACGAACCGAGCATGCGATCTCATTTGCTTGCCATTGTACTCTCTATTAATCAAGGACTGCGATACCTGAGCAGGTATTTACATTCAGAACGCTGTGACCGAGCGCGTGAACATCACGCTGCATACAGAACATGCCATCCGCATCACGATAATTTTGATTTGACATATTTTTAAGATCACTTTGAGAAGGAGAATTGTCATGCGTTTTGCCAAAAACAACGATGTACTCGGAACCGTAAACCGTGGAAACCCCGCTGAATCAGGACTTTGCACCCTTTGCCGCGCCGACTGTCAGGGCAAATGCGAGACCTGGCTCTCCAGCATGGTCGGCCGTAAACTCCTTTACCCCCGTGATTTCGGTGTGGTCACCGCTGGTGCCAACAACACCACCCACCTGGGCGTCTCCTACAACTCCCTGCGAATCCAGGGCTACGCGTACGGCGCCATGGGCCTCAACGGCACCCTTACCAACGACCCGGACGACTGCATCTTCCCCAACGTGGACCTGACCACCGAGTTCGGTAACGAAATCAAGACCAAGTGCCGCATGCCCCTGATGACCGGTGCCCTGGGTTCCACCTTCATTGCCGCCAAATACTGGGACTCCTTTGCCATCGGCTGCGCCCTGACCGGTATTCCCATCGTCGTCGGCGAAAACGTCGTGGGCGTGGACCAGAAGTCCATCATCGAAAACGGCAAGGTCATCAACTCCCCTGAGCTGGACCGCCGCATCGAAACCTACCTGCGTTACTATGACGGCTACGGCGCCATCATCGTTCAGCTCAACGTGGAAGACACCCGTAACGGCGTGGCCGAGTACGTTGCAGAGAAGTACGGTGACAAGTGCATCATCGAGCTCAAGTGGGGCCAGGGCGCCAAGGACATCGGCGGCGAGATCCAGGTCTCCAGCCTCGATTACGCCACCTTCCTTAAAGAGCGTGGCTACGTGGTTGACCCCAACCCCCTCCTTCCCGAAGTTCAGGAAGCATTCAAGAGCGGTGCCATCAAGTCCTTTGCCCGACACAGCCGCCTCGGTGGAACCAACCTCAACAGCGTAGAGCTCGTTCGCGAAGACTTCATGAAGAGCGTGGACTACCTCCGCAGCCTCGGCTTTGCCCGCATCTCCCTGAAGACCGGTTCCTACGGTATGGAAGAGCTGGCCATGGCCATCAAGTTCGCCTCCGAAGCCAAGCTCGACCTGCTTACCATCGACGGTTCCGGCGGCGGCACCGGCATGAGCCCCTGGAACATGATGCAGAGCTGGGGCGTTCCCTCCATCAACCTCCACGCCAAGGCCTACGAATACGCTGCGGCACTGGCTGCCAACGGCCAGGACGTTGTGGACATCTCCTTTGCTGGCGGTTTTGCCCTGGAAGACAGCATCTACAAGGGCCTGGCCCTGGGTGCCCCCTTCACCAAGCTCATCTGCATGGGTCGTGCCCTCATGGTTCCCGGTTTCCTCGGGGCCAACATCGAAGGTGCCATCCACCACGAGCGCAAGGAAAATGTCAACGGCAACTGGGATGCACTTCCCAAGACCGTTACCCAGTTCGGCACCACCCCCCAGGAGATCTTCTCCTGCTACTACGACATCGAAAAGAAAGTGGGCAAAGAGGAGATGGAAAACATCCCCTACGGCGCCATGGCCATCTGGACCCTCGCCGACAAGCTCGGCTGCGGCATCCAGCAGCTCATGGCAGGTGCCCGTCGTTTCTCCATGGACACCCTGACCCGAAACGACATCTTCGCAGCCAACCGCGAGACCGCCGAAGAGACAGGTATCCTGCACATCTCGGACATCAACGACCAGTCTGCCAAGAAAATCCTTCTGGGATAATCTCCCTGGCAGGCGGCGCGTTGTCGACCGCTGCATGATATAAAAAAAAGCCCCCGGTTTTCCGGGGGCTTTTTTGTTATGACAGGCACTCTGGCATGTCGGTGCGAAGTCCGGGCACGGCGTCGCGGGCCTCGGCAAGGGTCTCGGGGCGGGAGCGGTAGAGGGACGGATCCACCTGGGCGGCGCCGTTTTTAAGGTCGGTGAGGGGCCACCCGGCTGAGGAAAGACGGGCAAGGACAGTTGACGGGTCGCTGAGCATCTCGGCGTGGGGCACCAGCAGGATCTCGGAGTCGCCCCGGGCATTCACGTCCCGAACCACCTCCGCCACCAGCTCGTGGTATTTCTGAAGGACAAAGGGGGGACGGCGCCTGAACATCTTGAGGTAGCTCACCTCGATCTCCTTGGGATCCCGGGTCATAAAACAGATGCGATAGGGGTGGGCGGGCAGCCCCTTGAGCCGCCAGTGAAGCACCTTGATGAGCTGCCCTGAAAAAATCCCGGGAAAGCCGGGGTCATCGAACTCTTTGCGGCCCAGCTCGAAAAACCCTTCCGGGTTTGGGTGGTAATCCTCCCTGCCGTACTTTTCCCCCAGCACCTCATCTTTTTTCGAGTTGTACCGGGCCACCATGCCCGCCCCTTCAAGCACCTTCATCATCATGGAAGTCCCGGATCGCATGTATCCCGAGACAATATATACCGGCTCGTCCATTTCCCTCTCTCCTTGCCTGCGTCTACCCAAAAACCTTTCCAAGCCATCTGCTATAATACACCCCCAGGCCCCGGCGCCACCTTTCCGTCACATGTAATGACGGGACGCATCTGAAACCGCTCCCCATTCGCTATTTCCCACCCGCTATTCACTATTGACCATTCACTCCCCACCCCCCTTTTCCTATTTCCTCCCGCCCCGTCCGATGGTATGAACGGATCACCTAAGGCTATCCGGCCATTGCCCCGCCCAGACTCGTTAAGGAACTGTTATGACGACCCGAGTGTTCACCCACAACCACCCTGTCACCCCGGGGATGCGTGCGTCCCAAAAGGGGCATGCCCCCCTGCTCCTCTGGTTCACCGGTCTCAGCGCATCGGGAAAGTCCACGGTGGCTGGTCTTCTGGAGCAACGGCTCCATGACCACGGGGTCCACACCATCCTCCTTGACGGGGACAATGTCCGCTCCGGTCTCAACCAGGACCTGGGGCTCTCGCCTTCCGACCGCAAAGAGAACATCCGCCGTATCGGAGAGGTGGCAGGGCTCTTTCTGGATGCCGGGCTCGTCACCCTCTGCGCCTTTATCAGCCCGTACCATGCCGAACGAAACGCCCTGCGGGGAAAATTTCAAAACCGGTTCGTGGAGATCCACGTATCCACCCCCCTTGAGGTGTGCCGCACCCGAGACCCCAAAGGCCTCTACGTCAGAGCAGAACAGGGGGTCCTCACCGGCATGACCGGCCTGGACGCCCCCTACGAGCCCCCGGAAAATCCGGATCTGACCATCGACACCAGCACGCGTTCCCCCGAGGCCTGTGCCGACCTTCTCCTGAGCCAGATTCTCCCAATGCTGAAAAGGCAGCCCTGACATGGAATTCACCGCCGTTGCCCTCATCATTGTCTCTGCGTTTACCCATGCGGGATGGAACCTCTTGGGAAAACACGAGCACCCCTCCATCGCGTTTTTCCTGGTGGCCACCGTCATCGGCACCTTGGCCCTTTCGCCAGTGGTGCTGCCCGTGGTTCCCACCGTGCTGCGGTTTCCCCCGGCGGTCTGGATTCCGCTGACGGTGGGGGGGCTCTTCCAGTGCCTCTACTACACCAGCCTCTCTGCGGCCTATCGGTGCGGAGATCTCTCCGTGGTCTACCCCATTGCCCGGGCTTTTCCCCTGGTCTTTGTTGCCGCCGGGTCCTTTCTCCTGGGTCGGGGTGACGCCATCTCCGCCACCTGCCTTGCGGGCGGCGCCTTGATCATGGCGGGCTGCTTTGTGCTGCCCCAGGCCTCCTTTAAAGACATCCGTCCCGGGGGATATCTCAACCGCGCCTCGGCAACGGCCCTTGTGGTGGCCCTGTGCACCGTGGTCTACTCCCTGGCCGACGACCACTGCATCCGCCTGCTCTCCCCCCTGACGGACCAGGGCATCTCCTCCTTCAGGCTCTCCCTGCTCTACCTCCTCGTCCAGAACCTCACAAGTATCGGCTTTATGCTCCTTCTGGTCCTGCCAAGGGTAACGTCCCGAGGGCGTCTCCGGCACACGGTCACCCGGCGCCTCAAGAACGCCGCCGTCACCGGTATCGGCGTTTCCGGCACCTACAGCCTGGTGCTCACCGCCATGAACTTTGCCTCGGACGTCACCTACGTGGTGGCCTTCCGCCAGCTCAGCATCCCCCTGGGCGCCCTCATGGGCATGGGGATCCTCAAGGAGAGCCGCACCGCGCCGAAATTCACGGGCATTGCCATCATGTCCGTGGGGCTTGTTCTCGTGGCTGCGGGATGATTCTTCAGTGGAAATCCTGACAAAAACCCTGTATGACTGCGCCAAACACGCTTAAATCAGGGAATGACAGGGCTCTTTTTTATAAAACCGGGGAGTTCACATGAGCCAGGTTAACGAAAAAATTTTTATCGACGCCCTCCAGATGGAACGGGACTGCTGGGGATTTGCCAAGAAAATTTTCACGGCAGGGGAAGATTTTGAGATCCTCTCGGGCATCACGCGGGGCGGGGCCCAGATCTGTATCTACATGCAGGAGGTCTTTGGCCTCCTTTCCGGAACCCCCAAGGAGTTCACCACCATCCACGCCCAGTCCTACACGGGCATCGCCCAGGCCGGTGAGGTTCTGGTAGAGAACCTGGACTCTTTGAAGCGCCGCATGGAAAAGGGCAAGCGCCTTCTCATCGTGGACGACATCTTCGACCGCGGAAAAACCTTCAAGGCGGTATACGAGCGCGTTCTGGACGAGGTGGAGTGCAACCCCGAAGACGTGAAAATGGCGGCCCTCTACTACAAGCCGGAAAACACCCAGGTGGACATCACCCCCCACTTTCATTACCGCAAATACGCCTCCCAGGACTGGCTGGTCCTCCCCCACGAGCTGGAAGCCCTCTCCAAGGAGGAGCTCGCCGCCAAGGGATTCATCTTCCCGGATCCGGCCAAGGGCAAGTAGCCCAACCTCCGGCTCAAACGCAGAAAAGCGGACCCCATACGGGGCCCGCTTTTTTTGTTTTCCAAGGGCATGGGAGCTCTATATACCCTACACCGTCACCGGCACCCAGCGCTTCATAAAACACACCTCAAACGGCAGGTGGTCAAAACGCTTCACCGACTCCGTCTCAAAGCCAAGGGACCGATACCAGGCCTTCAACTCGGCAAACTCTGAAATGATGCCGATGCCCAGGGTATCGACGCCCAGGTTGGCTGCCTCCCCCAGGGCATGGGCAACAAGGCGGATACCTGCTCCGCAGCGCCTCCTGTGGGGAAGAACCGATAACCTCTCCACGTACATTTCCTGATCCGACGCCCGTTCCAGGGCCATGCACCCTGAAGGAGAGCCGTCGGTATCCAGGAAAAAGTACCTCACGCCCCGTTGAAAATCAGCCTGAACCCACGAGTCCAGGCAAAAGGAGGGGTGCTTGGGACAATTTTCCTTTGTAAGGTCAAAACGCTCTGCAACGTCCCAGTGGGAGAGGCGTATCATGTCGGCGAGGGTATCTGCATCCTGCACGCGGGCTTCTCGAATTGTCATCTCTGCCATCACGTTTTCTCCGTAGTCATCTCAGCCTGAAAATCCGTATCGCCCTTTATCATGCGCCTGGGCGCCCCCTTTGTCCAAACCTTTTCACACGTCTCTTCCGTGTGTTACCCCAGGGGATACAGAGCTGGATGGCCACAGCCACGGCACACCCCGATGGCTTTTTATTTTCTCCGATGCAAGGCAACAGAACCCTCACGTCCCCGACACACAACCGAAACAGGGATGTCTTTAAAATACATGCAACCACTCATCAAGGAGGCCATGTATGAGCACGCTCATCAAGACGTTCACAACCTGTGACGTGAGACTCTTCCTCTGGATTGTCCAAAGGCCCCGTGCCCAGCGTATCGCCGGGGTGTTCCGCTGGATCTCCCGGCTGGGGGACGGCTACCTCTACCTTGCCGCAGGATTGGGCCTTGCGCTCTTCGAGCCTGTAAGAGGACCCTACTTTCTTGCGGCCGGGCTCCTGGCCTTTGCCCTTGAGCTGCCCCTCTACCTGTTCCTGAAGCACACCATCCGAAGGCCCCGGCCCAACCACGCCCTGGGCCAGGTGTCAGCCTTCATCACCCCGTCGGATACCTTCAGCTTTCCATCGGGCCACAGCGCCGCCGCCTTTGTCACGGCCACCCTGGTGGGACACGTCTACCCCGCCTTCATGATCCCGGCCCTGGGCCTGGCCTTTCTCATCTCCCTGTCGCGGGTGGTCCTGCGGGTCCACTACCCCACGGACATCCTGGCGGGCATGACCCTGGGGATCAGCAGCGCCGTCTCCGCCCTTCTCCTGATGCCGGGAGGGACCCCGTGAAGATCTTTTACGGTGTCCAGGCCACGGGAAACGGTCACATCACCCGAGCCCGAATCCTGGGTCGTGCCCTTGAAGCGGCAGGAGCAAACGTTACCTGGCTCTTCTCCGGCAGGCCGCCGGAAAAACTCTTCGACATGGAGGCCTTTGGTCACTACCGGGCCTGCAAAGGGCTTACCTTTACCACGGTAAAAGGACGCATCGACCCGCTGAAGACAGCGGCCAACCTTTCGTTTCCCACCTTTTTCCGGGATGTCCGCGCCCTGGACCTGTCTGGTTTTGACCGCATCATCAGCGACTTTGAACCGGTCACGGCCTGGCATTGCCGCTTCCATGGCCTGCCGTGCCTGGGCATCTCCCACCAAAACGCCTTTGCCGACCCCGTCCCCGTGGAAGGAGCCCGGCCCCTGCAGCGCCTTGTCATGAGATACTTTGCCCCCTGCACCACCTCCGTGGGCCTGCACTGGCATCCCTATGCCCCGCACATCCTGCCCCCCATCATCGACACAGCCCACTCCGCGGCTCCGCCGGACCCAGGAAAAATTCTGGTCTACCTGCCCTTTGAAGAACGCCGCGCCGTTGAGAAGGTCCTTGCCCAGGCAGGACAGGCCCGGTACACGGTCTATTGCGACATCAACGCCCCCCGGGACCAGGGAAACCTGCACCTCCGCCCCTTCAGCCGCACAGGGTTCCAAAAAGATCTTGCCACCTGCCAGGGGGTGATCAGCAGCGCGGGGTTTGAGCTTGCAAGCGAAGCGATTCACCTGGGCAAAAAGCTCCTGGTGGAACGAGACCCGACAGCCAGATGGAGCAGCTCTCCAACGCCAGGGTCCTTGAACTCCTTGGCTTTGCGACTCGCATGGAACGCCTTGCCCCACGCACCGTCACAGCGTGGCTGGATGCCCCCATGCCCACCCCCCGTCCCTTTCCCGACACGGCATCGGAGCTGGCCCACTGGATCACCCGCGGCTGCACCGAAAAAATCGATATTCTCTCACGGCGCCTCTGGGCACGCGCAACCCGCAGTGATCCCCTTCGGGCCATGGACCGGCCCACCGGCCGTCACACCAACCCGCCCCTCCCTGCCCGGGGATTCACGGCCTGAAGTCCCCTTAGCCCGGATATTTCATCATCAAAGAAGGAACATTTTGCCGCCTTGCACCCCCGCCCAGCCAACCGGTCTCCGGTGCCCCCCTTTACATTGTCCTAAACCTGCCCTATATTTATCCATTCGAGCAACAACACCACTGGTTGATGCGGTTGTTGGAAACGTCACCGCCAGCCGACGACACGGCGTGCGGGCACGGATGAAAAAGTAACGGGCAACTATACAGCGCGGGCCCTTTGAACGCCGAGGCATTCCCGAGGCCGGACAGCGGTCGTCCCCCACCACCTTACCTGGGTGGCTGTATTGCTTTTTTCCCTGTCCGGTCCCTGCGGCAGCTGGCGACATGTTGTATATATAACGCGGCCTCACCCATTTGTTTTTGAGGCCATCATGGGTTTATCCATGTCATTTACCTTGCCACTCACACTGGGCCTTATGAAAAAGAAATTAGGAATCAAAATCGGACGGAACGAACTCTGCCCCTGCGGCAGCGGGAAAAAATACAAGAAGTGCTGCGCCTTGAAAAAAGGCCAGCCCGATCCCGACAACGTGGAAGCGTATTACAAAAACAAGTTCGACATTCGCCTGAAAAAGCCGGAAGACATTGAAAAAATAAGGGTCGCGGGCGATCTGGTGGTCAGGACCCACGAGCTGGTCAAAGAGATGATCAAGCCGGGCATCACCACCGATGAGATCAACACCGCCGTCCACGAGTTCACCGTCAAGAACGGCGGCATCCCCGCCCCCCTCAACTACAAGGGCTACCCCAAGAGTGTCTGCCTCTCCCTGAACGATGTCATCTGCCACGGCATCCCCGGAGACCGGGTCCTCAAAGACGGCGACATCATCAACGTGGACATCACCTCCATTGTGGACGGATTTTACGCAGACGCCAACCAGACCCACTATGTGGGTACTCCGTCCAAGGACGCCGTGAAAATCGTGGAGGTGGCCAAAGAGAGCCTGAAGCAGGCCCTTGCTGTGGTGCGCCCCGGCAACACCATCGGAGACATCGGCCACGCCATCCAGAGCTACGCCGAAGGCCAGGGCTGCTCGGTGGTCCGGGAGTTCATCGGCCACGGGGTAGGCTACGAGTTCCACGAAGGCCCCCAGGTCCCCCACTTCGGCCGCAAGGGCCACGGCATCCCCCTGGTGCCCGGCATGGTCTTCACCATCGAGCCCATGATCAACTTAGGGAGCCCCGAGCTCTATATCCTCGATGACCAGTGGACCGCCGTCACCCGTGACGGCTCCCTCTCCGCCCAGTTTGAGGAGACCATCGTGGTCACCGAAGAGGGCTTTGAAAGCCTCACCCCCCTGGGCCTGTAGGCACAAGCCCCTGCACTGCCCCCGGCCTCTCCGCCGGGGGCAGCGCCTCCGTCACATGGTTTCCGAATCATCCTCCGACACCGAATCCAGGATCACCTTCTGAAAAGTCCGATCAAACAGGTAGATACGAAACGCCCGCCCCATGCGGGTCAGTTCCAGGGTCATGGCGCTGTTCTGCTCCACGCTGAGCCCCCGGCTCACCCCCCGTCTCAGCTTCATCTCCCGGGCCACCATCTTGCCCACCAGATCCGAATAAAAAGTGAGGTCCTCCAGGTCCACCCCCATGGCCAGGGCTTTTCGGGCCAGGGACGCCACCATCACGTCCTCCCGATCATACTTTCCTTCGCTCACCGGAAGCAGAAGGCCTAAGGCCTCCAGCCGTTCCACGATCTCTGCGGTGAGGCCGGTGTCGCGGATAAAGACCTCCCGCGAAATGGCCTGAGTAACGGCGTGGCGATGCCGGTTCTGCAGCAGGCGGATCAGCCGGATCCGCGCCACGGTGTCCGGGGGATACCACGCCACATTGGTCTCGGTCTTCACCGTTCCCGGCAGGAGCCCCAGGTTGGCATAGTGTTGAATGGTGGACCCGGGCAGCCCCGTCAGCGACTTGAGGTCGCGCATCTTCACATAAGGCACCCCGCGATTCGTACGGGGAATATCTTCGGATATCATCTGCTCCATTGTGCCTGATCCTCGATCCTTCGCATGGGTTGGCAATTCCGCCCCCACAGGCCTGGAATTGTAGAATTTTATCACCGTGTGTATCCCGATGCGGGTTGTCCAAACCCGACGACACGACCCTGCCGTCGTGGTGGCAGGCCCCTTCCCCATGTGCCTTTTTTTTTCAAAAAAAACAGCGGTTCAACAAAGAACCATAGTGGGTCTGAGCACTTACATAAAAAACAACAAATTCGAGTTTAAAACTGAGGAAAGCAATTACCGCGCGCCTCGGGGACTTGCGGCAAGAATGGTTCCGATATTAAAACATTGTTTACCAAGTTTCAACCACCAAAGTGGCAAGTGAAACTTTCCGCTTTACACACGAATTGACCGTCTGCTAAAACTCACTCAGTGGAGAAGGGGGAAGTAGACATTTCAGTAGTTTCATGGTGCACTTTCCGGCCCCTAAAGATTTGCTTTTGCAACTTCAAGGAGTCCAAAGATGAACATCACCGTCCTTAGTGGGAGCCCGAAGGGTAAGGACAGCGTTACCCTGCAATCGGTCAACTACATCAGTAAACTGTTCCCGGAACATACCTACGATGTGTTCCACATCGGCCAGACAATCAACGCCCTCATGGAAGAAAACGGAGATGCCTTTGACGCCGTCATGGAGTCAGTGAAACAGGCAGACCTCATCCTCTGGGCCACACCCGTCTATACCTGCCTGGTGCCTGCCCAGTACAAGCGCTTCATCGAGAAGGTGTTTAACGACGGCAAAGCCCCGCTATTCAAGGGGAAATACGCTGCGGCCATCTCCACTTCCATCAACTTCTTCGACAACTATGCCGTGGACTACCTGCGGGCCATCAACGACGACTTAGACACCCTCTTCGCCGGCTCCTACTCCGCAGATTCCTACGACCTCCTCAAGGAAGAAGGACAGATACGCCTGGCCCAGTTTGCCGCGCAACTCTTCGAGGATGTCGCCTCCGGGGCCATGTTCGGCAAGCGCACCTACCCGCTCTCCTACAGCTGGCATGTCTACGAAAGCGGCCCGGCGCCTGAACCCGTGGACTCAGGCCCCCTGAAAGTGCTGCTCATCCAGGACGAAAACTACGACGGAACCAATTTAGGGCGCATGGTGGCACGCTGCACCCAAGGGTTCAAGGCGGACATCGAGGTGGTTACCCTCTCAGAGCTCAACGTCAAGGGAGACTGCCTGGGATGTATCCAGTGCGGATTCGACCACGCGTGCATCTACGAGGGCAAAGATGACTTCATCGACTTTGCCCGGGAAAAGGTGGCCCCGGCCGATATCCTCATCCTCGCCGGTGAAATCAGGGACCGGTGGCTCTCGTCCACCTGGAAGCAGTTCTTCGACCGCAGCTTTTTCCAGAACCATGTTCCCGCACTGAAGGGCAAGCAGGTGGGCCTGCTCCTCTCCGGCCCCCTGACCCAGATGGTGGCCTTGAAAGGGACCCTGGACGCCATCGTCGAATGGCAGGGCGCCCACCTTGCCGACACCGTCACCGACGAGGTGGAGAGAAGCGGCTTCATTGACTCCCGCATCGACACCATGGTCCGCCGCATCACCGCCTTTGCCGAGCGCGGGTATGTGCGCCCGGCCACCTTTGTGGGCATCGGCGGGCGAAAGGTCTTCCGAGACGACGTGTGGGGACGCCACCGCTTTGTCTTCCAGGCCGACCACGCCTACTACGAAGCCAACGGGCTCTACGATTTTCCCCACGACGACGCCGACGCCATGAAGATGAGCGAAGACATGATCAAGCTCACCCAGGACCCGGACATGCGTCAGGCCATACGAAAAATGCTGAAAAAAGAGATGGTCAAGCCCCACAAAGGCATCGTGGAAAAAGCCGACACCCCCAATGACTGAAGGGCTGGTATAAAACAGACACTTCGGTTTCCCTGCATCCAAAAGCCCTGCACGCCCGACTTGACGCGTGCAGGGCTTTTTTCATTCCTGTTTTCCCGAAAACCGCTCCCTTTGACGGCCTCAACCCATCAACACACGCCCAGCCCCTTGATAGGGAACCCGCACGCAAAAAACATCATGGATTCCCCACCATAGCCACAATTCCCTTGACAAATGACCGCCAGTCACGGTTTTTTAATGACGCATCACCATTCCACAACAAGGCGAAACACCATGGTTTCAGGCCGAGCCATCGCCACGGCCTTCGACGTGACATCACACCAGGATTTCCGAGGAGTGTACCATGACCCGACATGTCCTTCGCTGTTCCTGCCTTCTTCTTGCCGGGGCCCTTGCCCTGGCCCTTTTTTCCACCCCTGCAGCAGCCAAGACCTGGAAGCTGACCTACAGCGTCTTCTTTCCCGCCTCCCACGGCCAGGCCAAGGCCGCCGAAGCCTGGGCCAGAGAGGTGGAAAAACAGAGCAACGGCCGCATCAAAATCACCGTCTTTCCCGGCGGAACCCTCACCAACGCCAAAAACTGCTACGACGGGGTTACAGGGGGCATCTCCGACATCGGCATGTCGGTGTTCGCCTACAACCGGGGCCGCTTTCCCGTCATGGAGGCCTGCGATCTCCCCATGGGCTATCCCGACGGCCTCACCGCCTCCCGGGTGGTCAATGCCTACCACCGGGCCATGGCCCCCAAAGAGCTGGACAACGTGAAAGTGCTCTACCTCCACGCCCATGGACCGGGCCTGCTCCACACCAAAAAACCGGTGGCCTCCCTGGCCGACCTCAAGGGCCTGAAGATCCGCTCCACCGGCCTCTCGGCCAAGGTGGTAAAAGCCCTGGGCGCCGTGCCCGTGGCCATGCCCCAGGGCAGCACCTACGAGGCCCTTCAAAAGGGCGTGGTGGAAGGCACCTTCGGGCCGGTGGAAGTCCTCAAGGGCTGGCGCCAGGCCGAGGTGATCTCCTCCACCACCCTCTGCAAAACCGTGGGCTACACCACCACCATGTACGTAGTGATGAACAAACGAAAATGGAATGCCCTGCCCGCCGACCTGCAAACCATCCTGGAGCAGACCAGCGCCCGGTGGGTGGATGTCCACGGCAAAGCCTGGGACGAGCTGGATACCTCAGGTATGGAAGCCAGCCTTGCCCGGGGCAACCGCACCGTGGAACTCTCCAAAGAGGAAAACGCGGCCTGGAAAGATGCGGTCCGCCCGGTGGTGACGGACTACATCACCCGGGCCTCAGAGAAAGGCCTTGACGGAGCCACCCTGGTGGAGACCCTCAAACGCATCATGGCCCTCCAACTCCAGGCGAGGGGCGCATGACCAGGCCGGGCCCGCTCACCACAGGCATCACCAAGGGAGCCACGTTCTCTGCCTGGCTCGCCGCCGCCTGCCTTCTGGCCATGATGGCGGCAACCTGCCTGGATGTTGTCCTGCGCTTCTTCCGCAGCCCCATTGCAGGGACATACGAAACCGTGGGGTTCCTCAGCGCCCTTATGGTGGCCTTTGCCCTGGCCGACACCACCCTCAAAGGGGGCCACATCGCCGTGGCGTTCCTGAGGGAAAAGCTCCCCCCGGCCCCTGCAAAATGGCTGGACCGCACCGTCACCCTGGTGCTCATCCTCCTCTTCGGCCTCCTCACCCTGCGCATGGGCAGCCACGCCCTGGAGCTGAAAGAAGCCGCCGAGGTCTCCATGACCCTCAAAATCCCGGTGTGGCCCGTGGTGGCAGGCATCACCGCAGGCATGGGTCTCTTTGTGGCCGTACTGGCCACACGGCTAAAGTAGCGAAAAGCGTGCCTTGTATGGTCAAAAAGCCAGCCTTCTATGGTTAAAGTGGGCAGGAAAAGCCAGCCTCCGGCGGCCAGGTGGGGGCACCTGGAAACCCTGAGGCGAATGCATGAAAGCAGACATCATGCAACCGTTTTCAAGGCATTCGCATGGTGTGTGACATGTGGCCGCCGCTTTTGCAGGAGAGGCCCATTTCATTTTTCTAAAAACACGATGAAGGGTTTTGGAATTTTCTTAATATCACCCGGACTAAACAGATTATGAACCGTCCCGTAAAGCCGCCAGCTTTGGTTGCGGGCGGAGCCCGCAGAAAATGCCATTACGATTTGCCCTGAGGAACGAAGGGCGAAGCGCAATGGCAACCTGCTTTCGAGGTGGCACACCTCGCCGCCGGAGGCTTTTCGGCATTTTCAACCGAGCTATTGAGGGTCTGTATCTTTATGATGTCTCCAACAACCGCCGGGGCCGCCGGTTTTCTTTTTCTCTTTGCCCTTCTCTTCACGGGCATGCCCGTGGGCTTTGTCATGGCCCTCACCGGCATCCTGGGGTTTGGTGCCCTGGTCTCCTTTGACGCGGCGTTGAATTTGGCGGTGCGGGACATCATCGACGTTTTCGGATCGTACAACCTCACCGTGATTCCCCTGTTCATCTTCATGGGGCAGATTGCCTTCCATGCGGGCATCAGCACCCGGCTCTTCAAGGCAGCCTACCGGTTCATGGGTCACCTGCCCGGGGGCATGGCCATCGCCACCATCGGTGCCTGCGCCGGATTTTCCGCCATCTGCGGCTCCACCAACGCCACCTGCGCCACCATGGCCTCGGTAACCATCCCGGAGATGAAGCGTTACGGCTATAAGGACACCATGGCCGCAGGGGTGGTGGCGGCAGGGGGAAGCCTGGGGATCCTCGTGCCCCCCAGCGTCATCTTCATTCTCTACGGCATCATGACCGAGCAGTCCATCGGGGGGCTCTTCATGGCTGGCATCCTTCCGGGGATCCTGCTCACCCTGCTCTTTGCCGCGGCCGTTGCCGTCTGGGCCCTCATCACCCCGGAGGTGGCGCCACGGGGCCCCAAAAGCACCACCAAAGAGCGCCTGGCGTCGTTGAGCGGCCTGGTGGAGACCCTGCTCCTCTTTGCCCTGGTCATGGGCGGGCTCTTCTTCGGCATCTTCACCCCCACGGAAGCGGGGGGCATCGGCGCCTTCGGCACCCTGGCCATTGCCCTGGCCCGAGGCACCATCGACGTTTCAGGCTTTGCAGCCGCCCTCTCCGAGACCACGCGCATCTCGTGCATGATCCTTGTCATCGTTGCCGGGGCCACCATCTTCGGCCATTTTCTGGCCGTCACCCGCATTCCCTTTGAGATCGCCACGGCCGTGGCGGACATGGCCCTGCCCCCGTATGCCGTCATCGGCCTCATTGTCCTGGTCTACCTGGTGGGCGGGTGCTTCATCGACGCCCTGGCCCTGATCATGCTCACCGTCCCCATCTTCTACCCGGTGGTCACCGAGCTGGGGTTTCACCCCATGTGGTTCGGCGTGGTCATCGTGCTGGTCACCCAGATCGGCGTCATCACCCCCCCTGTGGGAATCCACGCTTACGCTGGCGCCAGTGCTGTGCCCAGCATCCCCCTTTCCGTGATCTTCAAGGGGGTGCTTCCTCTGCTTGCGGCCCTGGCCCTGGCTGCCCTTCTTGTGATATTCTTTCCAGATATTGCCCTGGTCCTTCCCGAGGCCATGGGATAACCCGAGCAACAGGCCGAGAGGACAGCACCATGCATCTCAGACACATCATCGCAGGACTTTTTGCCGCGGCCTGGGTTCTCTCCAGCGGGACCGGATATGCGGAATTCTACCAGTACAGAAACGAAGACGGGGTCATCTGCTTTACCGACGACCTGAGCCAGGTGCCCAAAGAGGAGGCGGAAAAATCAAAGGTCTTCTACGACCAGTTTGACGAGAAGCCCGAAGAGCCAGTGGTCGACCTCAAAGAGGAAGAGATGACCAAGGAAGAGCGGGAGCGGAAGGGCAAGCCCGCCCCCGTGGCCAATGCGCCCTCTACCCGGTTCACCTTTGCCGACAACAAAATCCTGGTCCGGGTGACCATCGGCAACAACAACCGGACGGTCTCGGCCATCCTGCTCCTGGACACCGGGGCCAGCACCACGGTGATCCACAAGGCCCTTGCACGCCGCATCGGTCTGAGGAACATGGCTACGGGCCATGCCTCGGTGGCGGGTGGCCACACCATCCAGACAGGTATCACCAGGGCGGATTTTATCTCCCTGGGTCCCAAGAAGCTGGACAACCCCACCATCACGGTCATTCCCTATTACGGAGGCCATACCCAGCACGAAGGCCTTTTGGGCATGGATTTTCTCAAACACTTTCCCCACACCATCGACACGGCAAACCATCGCATCCTCTGGGCCAAGTAATCAGCCACTATGTTCCCCGTAAAGGAGGAATACCCCCATTGCGATTCGTCGCTGCCGCCCGCCTCTCCCCAGCTTGCCCCGCACCCGGAAAGCCCCGGGGGGCAAACCCGCCTTTCCCACGTGCGGAGAAACCGAAAAAAACACGTTTTTCCACGAAAAATCCATTTACAATCAAGGCATGAATTCGGTAAGAGATCCTGTAACATGAAAGGGATCATTCTCAAGCTGTTTCCTCTTCCCCCACCCGACCGGTGGACATCCCATCCGATCACGACGAGACAGGCTCACGATGCTTTTCAACCCCCGCCAGGGTGACCGGCGGTCAGCAATCCCGCAGGAGGGGCGCTCCACGTGCCTGCGTCCTGTAAGGAATCCGGCACCCCTTGTGATATTTGATGGCAAGCCATCCACCAACACAACATGAAGGAGTCGTTGCATGAAAATCGAGAAGATCGGCAGCCGTATTGCCGGCCTGATGAAACAACGGGGCATCACCCTGGAGGATCTTGTGGAGCGCACGGGACTTCAACGGGAGTTCCTGGAACAGATCGGCCGTGAGAAAGAGTATTTCCCCTCCCTTGGTCCCCTGCTCAAAATTTCACGGGTCTTAGGGGTCCGCCTGGGCACCCTTCTTGATGATCAGGTAAGCGAAGATCCTCTTATTGTGCGCAAAGGCGACCAGAAAAGAGAGATCGACATGCTCCCGGACAAGGACAAACCCGTTGCCCTCAGGTTCTTCTCCCTGGGCCAGGGCAAAACCGACCGGCACATGGAACCCTTCTTCATCGAGATCCTGCCCGAATCTGCCCATGACAAAAAGCTCTCCACCCACGAAGGGGAGGAGTTCATCGTGGTCACCCAAGGGGAGGTGGAGGTCATCTACGGCACGGAGACCCATCTGCTCAAGGCCGGAGACAGCATCTACTACAACTCCGTGGTCCCCCACTACGTAAGCTGTGCTTCAGAGACCCCGGCGTGCATCTACGCGGTGCTCTACATTCCGGAATAGTTCGGGCGGATACCCGCCACGCCCGTGCCATGAAGATCCCTCGGTTACGAACCCGGCCCGTGAAACGGGCCAGCGCAATACGGAGCAGCAGACCATGACCACCACCAATCTTCGGGAACTGACCTTAGGGCAGATCCTCGACAAAGCCGTTGCCGAGCATCCGGACAACGAAGCCATCATCTACGTGGACCGGGACTTTCGGCTCACCTATCGCGAATTCGGCGAGACCGTGGACCGGGTGGCCAGGGGCCTCATGGCCCTGGGGGTCCAAAAGGGAGAAAAGGTGGCGGTCTGGGCCACCAACATCCCCTACTGGGTGACCCTTCAGTTTGCCACCGCCAAAATCGGCGCCATTCTCCTCACCGTGAACACCAACTACCGGTCCGCCGAGCTGGAGTACCTGCTCAAGCAGTCGGAGTCGGAGAACCTCCTGGTCATCAACGGGTATCAGGACGCCGATTACATCAACATCGCCTGCGACCTCATCCCCGAACTCAAGACCTGCCAGCGCGGCTACCTCAAAACCGACACATTCCCCCACCTCAAACGGGTCTTTTTCCTGGGTCACGAAAAGCACCGGGGCATGTACTCCATCCCCGAGATCGAAGCCATGGCCCCCATGGTCTCAGAGGAAGATTACCAAGCCCGCCAGGCAACCCTCTCCTGCCACGACGTGGTGAACATGCAGTACACCTCCGGCACCACCGGGTTTCCCAAGGGGGTGATGCTTAGCCACCACAGTATCGGCAACAACGGCTTCTGGATCGGCGAAAACCAGAATTTCACCCATGAAGACCGCCTCTGCCTGCCGGTTCCCCTCTTCCACTGCTTCGGCTGCGTCTTAGGGGTCCTGGCCGCCGTTACCCACGCCAGCACCCTGGTAGTCTTAGAGAGCTTCGACCCGGTGCAGGTGATGGCCTCCGTGGAAGAGGAACGCTGCACAGCCCTCTACGGCGTGCCCACCATGTTCATCGCCATCCTGGAGCACAAACTCTTTGCCAAGTTCGATTTTTCCTCGCTCCGCACCGGCATCATGGCCGGGTCCTCCTGCCCCATCAACGTGATGAAGCAGGTGATCCGCAAAATGTACATGAGCGAAATCACCATCTGCTACGGCCTCACCGAGGCCTCCCCGGTGATCACCCAGACCCGCATCGAAGACAGCATTGAAAAGCGCGTGGAGACTGTGGGCAAAGCCATGCCCGAAATCGAGGTAAAACTCATCGATCCGGAAACCGGAGACGTGGTGGCCCCGGGAACCCAGGGCGAACTCTGCTGCAGGGGCTACAACGTAATGAAGGGCTACTACAACATGCCCGAGGCCACGGAAAAAGCCATTGATAAAGACGGCTGGCTCCACTCCGGGGACCTGGCCACCATGGACGAGGACGGCTACATCACCATCACCGGCCGCCACAAGGACATGATCATCCGGGGCGGGGAGAACATCTACCCCCGGGAGATCGAAGAGTTCCTCTACACCATGGAAGAAATTCAGGACGTCCAGGTGGTGGGCATCCCCAGCCGCAAATACGGCGAGGAAGTGGCCGCCTTCGTCATCCCGAAACAGGGGGCAGATCTCCTCCCCGAAGACGTGCGGGACTTCTGCCGGGGAAAAATCAGCCGCTTTAAAATCCCCAAACACGTGGCCATTGTCGACGCATACCCCATGACGGCCAGCGGCAAGGTGCAGAAGTACAAAATGCGGGAGAACTACAAAACCTGGTTTCCTGATCACGAATAGCGGAAAAAACACCAGGGGATAAATCCCCAGGCTCGCAAATGCTCCGGGGCTCGTTCCTCGCCCTGCGCATTTGCGCCCCTGGGTTCCAAGGGCTCAGCCCTTGGCCGCCGGAGGCTTTCCCCTACCGCCATGCCGCGCTTCGCACAAAGCACGGCCCTCCCTGGTCGGTGCCCCCCACGGGGTCCGTATCCGGCGATGGACTTGCCTTGGGAACGGCCACAGCAAGGGGGTCGTCGATGGTCCCGTTGACCTCGCCGTCGGCATCACCTGCACCTCCGTCGGTGAGGGTCACGTAGAGGGTGTTGCCTTCCATGCGGCATCGTTCCGTGATCTCCACGTATCCTGCCTCCGTCACCTTGTAGACCCGAGTCCCCTCAAGAAGGATTGAAGGCATCCCCACGGGCAGTTCCACGCTCTCCCCTGAAGGCACGGAAACCACCCGGTAGGCAAGGACCCCGTCGGGGAACTCGGCATCACGGGGTTTTCCCGTTGTCCCCAGAGAGGGGTCGAATTCCGAGAGGGTCCTCACGTCGGCGAGTGTCACACCAGGTTTCAGCACCGAGGCATCCAGGGTAAAATGACCTGTGTTGGTGACCGTCGCCACCGTGGCACGGGAGCTGTCCCCGGGAAATTTTTCCAGGGAATCGGGCACCCCGTCGCTGTCCTCGTCAGCACCCGGATTTGCCGTGGTAAAGTGCCGCACAAATGTCTCGTACAGGCTGTTTCCCGCCCGGTCACGGACCGAGGTGGAGATGATAAGGGTCAAGAGGGTATCGGCGGGCAGATCCGATTCGGGGATCACCACCAGGGTCCGGGAGGCCTCCACATACACATGGCGGAAAGGCGGCTTGACGCCTCCGGCTGTGGTGAGGTTCACGGATTCAGGCGTCAGGCTTTCCGGGTCCATGGGCTCGCTGAAGGTCACCATGGGGGTGATGTTGAGGGAAACGCTGTCATTGTTTTCGCTAGCCGTCACCCGTCACCCGGGGCTCTTCCGTGTCGGAAGCCGACAGGTGGCAAACGCACCCGCTCCTCGGCCGTAGGCCGTGCCCCCGGTGTTCACGGCAAAGGCCCGCACATAATAGGTGGTGCCCGGGGACAACCCTGTCATGGCATGCCCGAACACTCCGGTGGAGCCGGTCTTGCCTCCGTCGGTTCTGGAGCAGGTGGTATCCGGGTCCTGGGTGTCGGACCAGCACACCCCGTAGCTCACGGGGTGCCTTAGCCCGAGTTCTTTCAAGTCCCCCCGCCCTGTGGCCGAGGTGGCGGCGATTTCCCACGGGGACAGGGTAGAGACCACGGCAGCCCGGGGATGTTTGTAAATGAGTCCCACAGGGGTCTCATCCCCGTCGGGCAGCTGAAAGGTATAGGTCCCCTCCGAAACACCCGGTCCCTTTTTGGCCTTGAGGCAAAGCTCAATCTCCTGAAATGTATCGTTTGGTGGCGCCATGATCAGACAGGGAGACTCCACGGCAACCCCACCCGGATGATAAACGTTCCCACCCCAGGTATCTTCTCCCAACCGCCTCTGCACCGGTTCCCCGTCCGTCAAAAACCGCGAGTCCCCATAACAAAAAAAGTCAGAGTACGGAGTAAAAAAGTCACTGCCTGCGCCCTTCACCTTCAACTCGCCACAGTCGAATCCATTGATGTTATTGAACCTCAATCGGATGATTTCATCGTTTCCCACAAGGGTCGCGGGCTGTCGGGCCTCTTTCGTGGCCCAGGTGGCGGTCTCTTCGGTGCCGTCGTCATTGCGCCAGCGCCAATTCGTGTGTGCAACGATACGCGCGGAGGCATCCGCAGCAAAGAGCAGGACGCATAGAAACAATGCCATCAAGCAATGGGTGCGTTTTTTCATCAAGTATCTCCATGGTTCACGATTTTTTTGACGGTACAATAGCTAACAAACGGCTCTTTGGACTCCCGCCTCTGCACAATGATGCCGGAGGCGGAAATATGGCCGGACACCCCGAGGTTGTTATTGACCACCAGGTCTTTGCGGTTCCGGATTGCCAGGAGCCGATTGAAGTAAAAATGGTGACGGATCAGGGGCGTGCCTGTGAACCAGTTGTTGTTGGCCAGGACCACCAGGAAATCGTAGGGGCTGCGGGCAAAGGAGGCTGCCACCCGGTTGGTGCTGCTCTCGTTGCAGATGAGCACCCCGATGCGGGCACGGCCGGCCGCAAGGATCCCCCGGTTTGCCTCGGCAGGCTCTTCAAAGGGAGAGGCCTCAAAAAACGGAAGTTTCATCCCTGAAGCAGGCATTTCGATGCCCTTCAGAAGATTTTGTTTGTCGTAGCGCCCCGTCACCTGCCCCTTGCCGGTAAAAAGATAAGCCGAATTAAAGGTGTGGCCCTTAACAGCGGTGGTCATGCCGATAAGGTGCAGGGTGTCGGCTGAGGTGTTTGTGGCCTTCAGAATGGCCAGGGTGAGGTCATCGTCCGGCCTGTAGGACCAGGGCACGACACCCTCGTTCCAGATGGTCAGGCACTGGCCCTTCCCTTTAATGCATGCGGCCAGCCCCAGAAGGCGCTGCGCATACTCGTCGACCCGCTCCCGGGTCCACCGCAGGGTAAACGAGGAGTTATCGTTGGCAAGGGCCACAGGAAACCCGCCCGTGCGAAGCCCTTCCACCTGACGAACCGCCAGGGCCCCTCCCCCGTGGAGCAGGGCAAGGAAAAGCACAACAAAGGCCGCCCAGGCTGGTGAGCGCCTTTTGATCCCATGGGTGCACACCAGATTGAGCACCAGAACGGCAAAAGAGAGCCAAAAAATCCCTCCCAAGGCCGCCAGCTGACTCACATAAAGATTTCCGGCCTGGGAAAACCCCATGGGGTACTGAAACCAGGGAAAGCCCTCCAGGAGATGGTACATCCCCATCTCTGCAAGGATGGCTGCCGCGGGCCAGAAAAGCAGCTGAACGCCAGCGGATTTCCTTCGCACCGGGACAAAGAGCATCAGGATAATTCCCGCCTTTGCGGCCATGATCCCCACGGCCACGCCGTGACAGAGCAAGGCCACGCCCCACCGGTCGCCCGTGTACCTTAAAGCGGCCCCAGCCACCCAGAACGACATGACCAGCCCGTAGGCCAGGCCTGCCCAGCACACCTGTGCCATGGACTTTTTTGCGCTCCGCACCGCAAGGAGAAAGGGAACCAGGCACCCCCAGGCCAGCCAGGAGACCAGGGCCGTGGTGGCCACGCCCAAAAGCGCCCCGGACAAAGCCGAAAAGCCTACCCCACATTTGCTGAACCGGTTCCCTTTGCTGTTTCGCCCCATCAGGCACTCTCCCGCGCCAGGGCTTGATGCCAGCACCTGAGGGACCCGCCAAAAAAAGTCACGGCATCAAAGGGGACCTCCATCACCTCCTGCCCGGCGGCCCGCAGACTGTCGGCAACGCGCGGCACCCCCGCGGTTAGGATCAAAGCCTTCTCATCCAGGATCAGGCCATTGCAGGCAAAGCCCTCCAACGCCTCGGCCGCCGATACGCCTACGGTCTCCCATCCGCGCAGGCATTGAGGCAGGCCGTCGGGAAAGGCCTCGGGGCACACCACGGCCAAGCCTTCCTTCGGTGTGGAGAGACAGCAATCCAGGTGAAGCACATGGGGACTGAGCCTCACCCCATGGACGCGGTAGCCCGCTCCCAGGTACTCGGCCAGCCAGCGGACGCCCTCGGGGTTGCTTGCATTGCCGGAAAGCCCCACCAGAATGTCCCGCCCCAGCACAAGGACGTCTCCCCCTTCGAGGACAGCTCCCCGCCCCCATGGGACAGCCCCTCTTCCGTACACCGGCGGCGGCACCAGGGGGGGCATGGAAACCCGGGCCATTTTGGCTTGTGCAAACCGCCGGTCCAATGCCCGCCGAATCCCGAAGCGTTCCCGCCGACGAAACGGGAACAGGAGCTCCGTTTCGATGAACCTGTCCCTCACCGTCAGGAGCGGATCCCGGGGATAGAGCTGAGACCCGCAGGCAGGGAACGCCGAATCCATATATTCCAGCTCAACCCGGGTCATCTCCGGGGCCCTGTGAACCGTGACGCCCCGGTCCGTCAGCACCTTGATAACCGCCGTCATCTGGCGATCCATGCGCCTGTAAAAGGCGGGGTCGGCCTCGGCCAGGGTTTTCCCGGCATGGGCGACAAAAAACGCCTGCCATTTCCGGGGAAACCACCGGCGCACTTCCGGGGACAGGTTCTCTGGGATCTTTACGTAAGGCGATCCCACAACGGCCTCTTTGAGGGTTCCCCACTCATGGGCAACCCCAAGGGAGACCACAGGCCCGGTCGAAGTGCCATCGAGCAGGGCAACACGACCCATGCAAAGGCCTGCCAGCGCGAGGGAGGCTGCGGCCATGCCCTTGAGCAGGGTACGGCGGTTGATGTCAGGGTCTTTCATCACAAAACCATCCATGGGGTGAGGGATACGGGGATAGGCAAAACCGGGCTGGACACAGCTGCTCCCCAACCCGGTCCCCACAGGTTTCCCACCTTAACGACCTATAAAAAGGGTAAAACGCACGAACGCCCCCAGCAGGTCCAGGTCTTCGGCCGTGGCTCCGGGAAGCAGGTCGGACCCTTCATGATGGGTATAGGAGAGACCGGCGCGGAGCCCCCAATAGTCACGGGTAAAGCCTGCGGCGACTTCCACCCCGGGTCCGGATCGGTAGTCCCGCACAGGGCCGTCCAGATCGGCGTCGAGAAAGCGCCACAAAAAGGCCATCGAGCTTACGGGCCGGATGGCTCCCAAGACAGGAACCGTGCACTCGGCACCGTGCCGGGACGCGCCCAGGGCCAGGGTCAGCGCACGCACAGAACCGTCATCGGGCCCCAGGGAGGGAGAGAGCTTCCAGCGCATCCAGTCGTGTCGCACGCCGCCTTCCAGGTCCCAGTTGCCGTTCAGCCGATACGCCACCTGCACCATGGGACTGATGCCGTGACGCACGCTCAGGTCGTAAGCCTCCTCCCCGTACGTTGAGGTGGCTTCGGCCCCATACCCGGCAAGGTCCACGCCGAGTTCCACGGTCCATGGGGATGCACTGTCTGATGAAAAGAGAGGATCGCCCTGTGCCGCGGCATCAGGGGAAGGGGATTCCAGGGCATGCAATGGAGCGCTCAGAAACATGCAGAGCAACCACACGCACCAGAAGAGTCGATATCTTGGAGAGTACATAACGTGCCTTTCGATGATTCCTTAATTCAGCATACCCGGTACAACCCGGAAGGCTGACTGAATGAAGTAAACCACCCATCGGCAAAAGTATACGCCCCCTTGGGGGCCCACCTGTCAGAGACCTGTCGTTTTCAGGTAACCTGTTAAAACGAGATAAAAACCACCGGTGGGATGTCCTACCCCCAAAAGCTCTCCATGACCGCTTCCTGCTCTTCCAGGCTGTGGCCCGACCGGCGCAGGGACTTTCGCAACTGCTCCACCTGGTCCAGGGCCTGATGGGGACGGTCTGCCTCAAGGCAGAGATCATGGATAAGTCGATTGAGGGACGGAGAAAGGGGAAGGAAGGTGAGGGCACAGCGCCCGGTATCCAGGGCCCGATCCGTGCCGTGGGTCTGTGCCAGCACCGGACACCACGCCAGGGCGGCAAGGCGTACTTCCCGGGGGTCGGGGACAAAGGGGGCGGGATCCTTGAGAAGGGAAAAGGCACGGGTCAAAAGAACGGAGGCGGTCCAGGGGCGTTTCTGCTCCAAGATCAACCGCCCCTCTTCCAGCAGGTCATCGAGGCGGGCCGCCTCGCACCGGACATGGCGCAGCACAGCCGTGCCTGCGTCAATGGCCAGATAACACCGGGGCGACGTCGCGTCCAGGGCTGCGCCCAGGGTCTGCCTCAGGCGCTTCATGAGGTTGTCGAGGCGCCCCCTGAGGCCTTTGGGCTCCTTCTCTGGCCAGAGAAGGGCAGCCAGGCGATGGGCGGTCATGCAGGTGCCGGGCTCCCCAAGCAGAAGGGTGAGCAGCCGGACCTGCTGGGCCGCTCGAATCGTCACCGATTTTCCCGTGGAAAGGCAACAAACATCAAGGCGCCCACCGGGGGCGGGTCGGATGTCCAGCACGGGCACGGCGCTGCCGTCGTCCAGGAGATCCACGCCCAGCATTTGCCTGGCGGCCAGAAAAGCCCGTTGGCTCTCGGCTCCCCCGGACACCGCCGCGGTGAGCATGGGCGTGAACGTGCGGGGCTCAAACCCGGCAAAATTAAGGCAATCCACGGTCTCCATCATGGAGAGCATACGCGTAACAGTCCCCATGGCGGCATCGACCTCGCCGTCCGTCAAGTATCGCCTGGCCAGGTATCCCAACCCCAGGGCCTGGATGGAAGCATCCTCGAAAAGGGTGTGGTCTGAGGTGTGCTGGATCAGGATGGGCACCGCACCATCATCCGCCGGGTCCAGGCTTCGGCTGCACCCCAGGATCATGGCACAATGGCGAGCGTAGTAGTGGCCGCAATCAAGGGGTCCCACCGGCCCGATCTCCGCAGACAGGGCCCGGGCTTCGTCGTGCCTGCCCAGGTGAGCCAGGCACAGGGCCTTCCAGCCCAGGGTCACGGCGTGGATGTTGTCTTGCCCGCCATCGGTGGTGAGTACCTCGTCAAATATCCCGAGGGCCTCTTCTGCCCGGCCTCCGCGCAACGCAGCCAGGGCGTCCCAGGTACGGGTCATCTTCACCAGGTAGGGCGACGAAAGAAAAGGCGCAAAATGGGTCTTCACATACCCCCCGGCCAGGGTAAAATCATCCACCCGGCCGCGAATACGCAGGATGTTCAAGAGACAAAAGTGGACGGCAAAACGGCTTGACGGGCTCAAGGCCGCCATGCGCTCCGGCACCACCCTGGCGTCGAGTTCGGCAAGGGCACTGGGAACGTCCGTCCGCAGGATGGCGTGCAAACAGGGCACCAGGAGGCTGAAAAGATCCAGGTGATCTTCACCGCCTGCCGTAAGTTCCGGTTCCAGAAGGCGAAGCAGACCGCGGGCTGCGGCCCCGTCCAGGGCGTAGCATGCCCCCAGAGTCAGGGCCGCCAGGATATGACGCCGGTGATGCGCCGCCAAATCGATGGTTTCAAGAAGGTCCCTTCCCCGCTCGATGTCCGGGGCAAGCCTGCCGTAAGCCCCGCCGTGGAGCACCTCATACTCCACCAGGCGACCGATGGCATGCAGCTCTCCTGCCTCATCACCTGCCTCGCGCATGCCGTCAAGGCTCTGCTCCAGCCACTGCCGGGCGGAGACAGGATCCTTGGTGAGCAGAATGATCCCCCGACAGAGGTCCAGCCAGGGATAATTTCTTGAAGACCAGGGCGATAGCACATCGAGAAAAGAGGCAACCAGGGCAAACCGGCCCCGTCCAAGAAGCGCCAGCCCGTGAGAACTCAGCTCCTCGGCAAGCCTTTGATGACAGCCTTCCCGACTCAGGCAGAGCAGCCCCTCCTCCACAAGGCCCCGTTCAAGGCATCCGGCACCCAGCACCTCGGCCCAGCGACGACAAAACTCCGGCATCAGGCTGGATTTACGGGCCGCAAAGGCATCCCGAAGCAAGTGATGCAGGATGACCCACTCCCCATCCTTGTCTTTCTGAACCCTCACAAAGCACGCCCTGTCCGCAAGGGAGGCAAGCAGCTCCCCCTCGGCGCGCCAGGGACCGTCGCCCGTCAGGATCCCTAAAGGAATACGCTCCAGCCCCGCCAGAAGGGTCATCCTGGGAGACGCCTCGGTCCAGAGAAGATCCATGGCCCCGAGAATCCGGCTGCCGGAGAGTTTGGGAAAATGTCCGGACAAGGGCCTGCCGCTCAGCCGCCCGTGCTCCAGAATCAACCGCACCCCTCCGGGCCACCCTTCGGTGAGGGCATGGATGTCCCGAATGGTGTGGGCCGCAACAGGGTCTCCTTGGGCAGCCTGCACCACCTGGGCGGTTTCGTCCAGGCTCAGGGCCAGAAGGTCGTTGTCGATGAAAAGGGTGTCCCCCAAGGGGGCCAGGACCGCGTGATCCGGGTACTCACGGGTAAGAATCACCAGGCGCAACGGGCTGTGGGCAAGGAGCTGCTGCAGACAGGTGCGGTTTTCCGGGCTGTCCATGACCAGGTGGTAGTCGTCCACAATCAGCAGGCCCGGCCCCAGATCGGGGGCAGCTTTTACAAGCCGCGCCAGGGACTGCTCCCAGCGATTCTCCGGTAAGCCGCCCTCGGGCAGGGAAGGCAGCCCCAGACTGTGGCTCAGACGGTCCGTAAAGACCGACGGGTCGTCCTGAAACGGTGAGCAGGCATGCCAAAGGGACGGGGCCGAGGCCATCAGCTGCCGTGCCAGCGTGGTCTTGCCCTGACCGGCACGGGCCGCCATGACCAGCAGGCGAAAGTCACCGGAAAAGAGCATCCGGCAATGGGAGAGGGCGTCGTGGCGGATGACCGGATCGGAATGGCTCATGGGTACGTCCTGAGAAGAAATGATGAATGCAACGATTCAGTTGCCTCCGACAGGGCCGCCTGAGGCAATGATGAGCTGAGTCATTACCCAAAAAGCTTACTTTAGCCGGATCCCTTTCCTCTACGCAAGCCGGAAAACCCGTCCTTTCCTTCACCCTTCGCCTTTTTGCCTTTACCCCTTCCCCTTTAGCCCTCAGCCTTTTTGCCTTTACCCCTTCCCTCTATCCCTCAGCCTTTTTGCCCTTAGCCCTTCCCCTTTAGCCCTCAGCCTTTTAACCTTTCCCCTTTAGCCCTTATCCCTTTCTCCCATTCCCCCTTGACCTCTCCCCCCTCATCCGCAAAAATAGACATTCACACGCCCACCCACGGGCAGCAAACCGTACCCAACCCATCTCCGTGACATAGAAAACAAAAAAGGACCCGACATGATGAAACGCACCTGCATGTGCCTGTTCCTGACAGCCGCCCTTGCCGTGACCGCCGCAGCCTGGGCCACACCGTCCTCCTGCCCCAACAAAACGGCCGACCCGTCCACCCCATGCCCCCGCACCACCTGCACGGCAACTCAGGAAGCCTGCCTGACCCAGCACCGCACATGCGTCGCCCAGATGACAAAGCGGCCCCCCTGCGGCCGCACCGCACCCAAGGTGATGGTCAAGGAAGAAGATGGCTGGAAGCTTGTGGTTCACATCCTCCAGCCGGGCAGCCGAAGCCAGGGCTACCACGGGAGCCTTTATAAGGATGGCAAACGCATGGAAGGAAAAAAAGGAGAGGCCCTCAAAACGCCCTGGGGCACCTTCACCTGGCAGGGAGCCATGGACGAACGCCACCATCTTTGGGACAGCACGGGCTGGGTGAGCAAAGACGCAAACCCCTTTGCCGAAAGCGCCGTCACCACCCCCAAAGAGCAGACAAGCATGGAGGAGCTGGACAGGCAAATTGAGGAAGAGATGAAAGGGACGCAGGGATCAGACCTTTAATTCAAAGCCCCATTTTTTTCATCCATTTCCACAAGGTGACCCTGCTCACCCCCAGGAGCCTTGCGGCTTCGGTTTTCACGCCCCCCGCCCGAAAAAGGGCGGCCTCCACGTCATCCCTGGTCACGGCCCGCCGTCCCCCCTGAAAGGGGACGGCTTCCCGGGAGTTCCCCACATGGACGGGCAGGTGCTCCACCTCCACGCGCCCGTTTCGGCTCAGGACCATGGCATACTCCATGGCGTTGCGCAGCTCCCGGACGTTCCCCGGCCAACCATAGGCGTCAAGGACTGCTGCGGCTTCCGGAGAGATGCCGGTCATGGGCTTTCCGTCCCGCAGGGCAAACCGCGTAAGAAACCGGTTGGCCAGGATCAGCACGTCGCCGTCGCGCTCCCGCAGCGGCGGGCAGATAACGGGAATGACGTTGATGCGGAAATAGAGGTCTTCCCGGAAGTCCCCCCTTTCAACAAGGGCCCCCAGGTCCCTGTGGGTGGCGGTGATCACCCGCACATCCACCGGTACCGGGGTGTGGTCCCCCACCTTTTCGATCACCTTCTCCTCAAGGACCCGCAGCAGCTTCACCTGAATCGGGGCGGGCATGTCCCCGATCTCATCCAGGAACAGGGTGCCCCCGTGGGCCGCCTCAAAGCGACCGACCCGGTCCCGGGAGGCACCGGTAAAGGCCCCCTTCACGTGGCCAAAGAGCTCACTCTCCAGAAGGTTTTCATTCAAGGCTGCACAGTTCACCTTGATAAAGGGCGCCCCCGCCCCCATGCTTCCCGTATGGATGGCCTGGGCAACCAGCTCCTTGCCCGTGCCGCTCTCGCCCTGGATCAGTACCGGGGCCGTGGAAGTAACCACGCTGTCGATAAAGGCCAGGAGCCGACGAATCGCTGCGGACTCCCCTTCGATGCCGTGGTGCTCCCGGCTGGCCACCACCTCCCGTGCCAGGTCGTCCACCCGGTTCTCCAGGGCCACGAGTTTTCTCATGTCCGTGAGGATCTCCACGGCTCCGATAACCTGCCCGTCTCCGTCCTCCATCACCCGGGCCCGCTTCAACACCGGGATGCTCTCACCGCTCCGGCACTTGATGGTGCACCGCACCACCTTCTCCCCCCCTGAGGCAAAAAGGCTGCAGTGCGGATGTTCCCCACCCTTTTCAAACCGCTTGCAGCCCGAGCAGTTCAGCATACGGCACGGGCCCCCTTTCAGCTCCTGCCGGGAAAACCCCGTGAGCTCCTCGGCAGCCCGGTTGGCATCGAGGATCCGCCCCTTGCTGTTCACAACGAGAACGCCGTCGGCAAGGGTGTCGAAAATATGGGAAATCAGGTGTTCCATGGGTCACCTCATGGGCGGAGTTAACGTAAATTAACATTTGTTGCCATACTTACGTTAATTTATTAACACACCCCAAACACACCTGCAATATGAAGCTACCATTTCGATATGTTACACGTGCAGCCACCTGGCACACCCTTTGCTCTTAACCATGAATGCAACTATTCAATGGCCTCCGGCGAGGCTGTTTTTTCACACATCAAAGGGAGACGTTATGGGAGGAAACATGATGCGAAGGCTGGGGCTGGTCATGGCGTGCCTGGCCTGCTTCGGGCTTGAATCTGCCCGGGCGGACGAAGCACCGGGACGCGCCATGGCAAGGCAGGCCACGGCAGACACCACACCGTGGATCACCACGAGCCATGCCGACCATGACATCTTGAAGCAGAATTTCACCTCGGGAAGCGAGGTGACCAAAGCCTGCCTCACCTGCCACAACGAGGCAGGCAACCAGGTGATGCAGACCATCCACTGGACCTGGCGGGACCCCGACAGCCCTGAAGAGGAGAAAATCGGCAAGGCAGGCCTGACCTTGAACAACTTCTGCATCAGCATCCACGGCAACGAGCCCCGATGCACCTCCTGCCACGCCGGGTACGGTTGGAAAGATAAAAGCTTTGATTTCACCGACGAGACAAAGATCGACTGCCTCGTCTGCCATGAGCAGACAGGCACCTACAAAAAATTCCCCACCATGGCGGGTCTGCCCGTGGACAAACCCAAAAAGTTCGGGAAAAAGACCTTCACCCCGCCTGAGTGGAACACCGTGGCCCAGAGCGTGGCACGCCCCACGCGAAAAAACTGCGGCACCTGCCACTTCTTCGGCGGCGGCGGGGACGGAGTCAAGCACGGAGACCTGGACTCCTCCCTCTTCATGCCGGACAACGCCCTGGATGTGCACATGGATGCCAAGGGCAAAAACTTCGACTGCGTACGCTGCCACACCACCGTGGCCCATGACATCGCGGGCCGCTCCTACCGCACCCCGGCCTTTGAAAGCCGAAAAAGCCTCGTAGAAGATGATTTGACCCACAAAATCTCCTGCGAGTCCTGCCACACGGCCACCCCTCACCAAAAGGGATCCAAGGCCAACGACCTCGACAAGGGCGGGGCTCGTGCCAGACCTGCCACATCCCCACCTTTGCCCGGGAAAAGCCCACCAAGATGTGGTGGGACTGGTCAAAGGCCGGCGTCAAAAAGGAGGGAAAACCTTACGTGGAAAACGGCCCCTACGGCAAGCCCGTCTACATGACCAAGAAAGGGGACATGCGCTGGGAGAAACACGTCAAACCCGAGTACTTTTGGTTCAACGGCAGCATCGAGACCCTCACGGCCCGGGACACCGTGGACCCGTCAAAAGAGATCGCCGTCAACCGCCCCCTGGGTAACCGAACGGACCCCAACGCCCTACTTCCCCTTCGCGAGGTCGGTCTCGGCGAGCACAGCCAAGCCACGCCCAGGCAAGAACCTCGTCATCCCCCACCTCTTCGGAAAAAAGGGGAGTGACGCCTACTGGAAAACCTACGACTGGAACCGGGCCGTGGCCAGCGGCATGGAGCACGCCGGGCTTCCCTTCAGCGGGGAGCTCGCCTTTGCCGAGACCAGCTACGTCTTTCCCATCACCCACATGGTGGCCCCCAAAGAGGAAACCGTGGCCTGCGCCGAATGCCACACACGGGAAGGCGGCCGTATGGACGCACCCCACCTGGCAGGTTTCTACATGCCTGGCCGCGACACCAGTGGCCCCCTGGAAGCCTCGGGCTGGGCCCTGGTCCTGGCATCCCTTGTCGGTGTCGTGATTCACGGAACGCTGCGCGTGCTGGCGCGACGAAAAGGGTAAAAACGTGCCCTGGCGGAGAGGGACGGCTCCCCTCCACCCAGGTTGCGATTACACGGCTCACCTTTTTGGTCTCGTTCCCAGGCTCTGCTTTGGGAATGGCCCTCGGGAGGCCCTGCCTCCCTTACTTAACTGACCGGAGCGAAGCGACTCCACGGCCTTTCGCCTTTATCCATTGGCCCTTCGCCCGTTTTTTTAAAGGATATCCCATGAACCAACCCATCTACCTTTTCACCCGTTACGAGCGCCTCTGGCACTGGTTCCAGGTGGCCGTCATCACCGTCCTCATGGTCACGGGCTTAGAGGTCCACGGCAATTTCACCCTCATGGGCTTTGAGGCAGCCGTCACTATCCACAACATCTCCGGCATCGCCTGGGCCGTGGCCTTTGCCTTCTTTGCCTTCTGGATTGCCACCACCGGCGAATGGAAACACTACATCCCCACCACCCGAAAGATGGCCCTGGTGGTGCGCCACTACGCCGTGGGCATCTTCAAAGGCGAGCCCCACCCCGTCCCCGCCACGGAGCGGGCCAAGCACAACCCCCTGCAGCGGATCGTCTACCTCGTCTTCTCGGCCGTGCTCCTTCCCCTTCAGATGGCCACGGGATTTCTCGATTGCAATGGCTTTAACACCCGCACCGACTTCATGGCGGACGTTGGCCTGGGAGCCATTGCCGTTATCCACACCCTGGGGGCCCTTATGATCCTGGCCTTTGGTGATCATGCGCACCACACCACCACCTGCCCCACGATTCCCAATGTAAAGGCGATGATTACCGGGTGGGAGAAGTAACCCGAACGTGCATCGGTCGACAGAGCACAGATAAAAAAGCCCTTTGCCCGTTTTGGAGAAAGGGCTTTTTTCTTGCCCTGAACGCCATCAGCCACGTATCATGCTGGAGATCTGAGACTGCAAAGCCCAAGGGAGTATCCTCACCCTCAAAAACCGAGTATGGCAAACCACAGGCAAGCGCCCCCATGAATGATAAAGCCCTTATCTTAGCAGACATCGAAGGCATCATCGGCGTTCACGCCAAAGCCCAGTGCACGCCCGGTTCCCATGCGTGGCACAAGGCAAGGCACCTTCTCACAGCCGATGTCAACGCCGCGGCCCGGGGCCTTCTTGACGCCGGTTACCACCGCATCACCGTCGGCGACATGCACGGTACGGGCTTTAACATCCTCCCGGAAAAACTCATGGCCGAAGCTCGCTGCGACCAAGGCCACCGCTGGCACCCCGTGCCCCTCATCGGCACCATGCCCGAGGCAGACTGCGCCGTGATGGTCGGCTGGCACGCAGCCCCGGACCAGGAAGGGTTCAGCCCCCACATTTTCCATAAGCGCCTAAGAAAGCTCTGCATCAATGACAGCCCCGTCACCGAGGTGGAGCTCTTCTCCGCCGTACTGGGAGAACACAACATCCCCGTCACCTTTGTCAGCGCCGAAGGCGTTGCCTGTGACCGTATCCAGGGCCACATGCCATGGATCCATCGGTTCGACGTCCCCAAGCGCCCCGTCAGCCAATCACAGATCCGAGACCTTCGCACCCGGCTCACGGACGAAGTGCGTCAGGCCGCCTCCAACAGCAACGCACTCCCGCTGGTGTGGGGCACCCACAAGGTCACCGCCACCTTTCCCGACGAAACACAAACCTGGACCTCCCCGTCAGCGACCACAACCTTCCGCCGCCTCCTGGCCGATACAGCCCTGGGCTTTGCCCCGGGTGCCGCCATCCCCTGCCTCCTCTTTATCCTGCGCACCCGCTGCCGCATGGAGGAGTGGGCAAGAAAACGATAAAACCATGCCTCCGGCGGCGAGGTGTGCCACCTCGAAAGCAAGGTGCGAATGCTCCGGGGCTCGTACCTCGCCCCGTCACATTCGCTGACGGGCTTCACAGGTTTCGGAGACATCACACATGGAGGCAGAGCCTTTCGAAAAACATTCCCAGGCGGAGCCTGGGAACAAGGGTGTCCGGGGGGTGGGGATGAAAACAGGCCGATGGCCGAACGATAATCAAGGTAAGACTTCCTTGAAAGGCGGATGTGGTTTGCCCGAGGAACGAGGGGCAAATTCTTTCAGAAACCTGGGGTCCAGGGGATTTATTCCCTGGCCGCCGGAGGCACGCTTTTTTCGCCCACGTTGACCATCAGAAGGCTGTGCTTTTTGGGATGTACACTTACCAAACAAAAACACCCCTGAACCGGCTGACACGGTTCAGGGGTGTTTCATGTTTCAGGTGGAGGACCTGGAAGAAAGGGAATTAGGCGGTCTTAATCGACCTTCTCGGCTTTGTAGCCTGCGCCTTTCCAGGCGTAGATGCCACCGCTGTAGCGGTAGACGTTCTTGTAGCCGAGTTTCTTGGCCCAGACCGCACCGTTGTGGCTTCGGGTGCATTTGACAAACCCGCAGTAGACGATGATGGTTTTCTCTTTGTCTGCGCCGAGGAGGGCTTCGTATTCGGCCTGGGTTTTACCGGCGGTCTCATCGTTGTTCCAGGTGTTCATGTCGGGGATGGGGAAGAGGAACTGCACGGCGCCGGGAACGTGGGCCTTTTTGTAGCTGGCTTCATAGGGCATGGTGTCCACGATGACCATCTCTTTGTTCTCATCGATCATCTTCTTCAACTCGGCGGTGGTCACCAGGTCGTAGCCGCCGCGCTGGATCTCGCGCACGAGCTTGACGGCGCCGGTCTCTTTTTCCACCTCTTTTTCAAATTTGCTCTTGCCGAAAGCGAACACATTGCCGGCCAGCAGAAGGGTCAGGCCCACCGCAATCACCGCAGAAAATCGTTTCATCGTCATTCTCCTTAAAAAAACCGTTTCAAAAACCGCATAAATCCAAACACACAAAAAGGACTGCTCAATCCGCAAATCAACCGACGGGATGCGCTGTCATGCCATTCGAGGGTCAAGTCCCTGGACATCGACACGTTGATCCGCACCGCGCCTCAATCGTCGGCTCACGGCGGATGAGAGCAGTAGACCGCAAAAGAAAACATCCCGGTAAAGGGCTGTGCGAAGTCCGCCAAAGGCCCGCGCCTCAGGATCTTCCGGGCCAAAGCATCCGCAATCGATATCGAGGCCGAGGTAGATCCCGTAGCCGAGGATCGCCATGAAAAACAGCAGAAGCACAAACAGGGTCTCCAAGGCCCCCCGCATATCGAAAATCAGGGCCAGGCCCGCCACCACTTCCACCACGGGCAACACCACGGCCACCAGGCCGGAGAACCCCTCGGGAAGAAGTCCAAAGGCATCGATCACCACGGTAAAAGCGGCCGGGTCCATGAGCTTTCCCGCACCGGACCACAGAAAAATTCCGGCCACCAGAAACCGGAGTCCCCTGTAAACCCATCTGTTTTTCAAAACATATGCCATGGTTCCCCCTGCCATCACCGTGCTTTTTCGACCGATTTCAATGGTGTTGCATATATCGGGCAGTGAGTAAAAAAACCAATCGTTTGTATTGATGGCATGCGGAAAAACCATTTACGATTTCAATACGGCCCCACCACGCCGTGAGGGCAAAACCACCCTGGCACTCCCCGTCCATCTGTGGCACACTTTCCCCATGAAAACGCACCCAGCCCCCTTTCCCACACTGACCGCCATCATCCCCACCCTCAACGAAGAGGCCGGAATCACTGAAGCCGTGGAAAGCCTTGCCATGGACGGGCCCTTTCTGGAAATCGTGGTGGCCGACGCAGGATCCACGGATGCCACCTGCATCCTGGCAGAGGCTGCCGGGGCCCGGGTGGTGAGGTGCGCACGTAAGGGCCGGGGCTTGCAGATCGCCGAGGCGTGGGCCACCTGCAGCGGGGATGTATTGGTGGTGCTCCATGCCGATGCCCGCTTTCCGGCCCACGGTGCCGAGGCCATCCGGAAGATCCTTGCCCACAGCGCCGTTCCCGGCGGCGCCTTCTCCATGGGGTTTTCCCCTGCCACGGCCCGCACCCGTCTCATCACAGGGTTAAATCACCTGCGCTGCCACACCACGGGCATCAGCTTCGGCGACCAGTGTCAGTTCGTAAGGTCAGTCCTTGATGGGGCAGGGGGATTTCCCCCCATGAAGCTCATGGAGGATGTGGAGCTCTCCCTGATGATGAAGCGCGCAGGAAAGCCGGTGCTTCTCCCCCAACGGGTCACTGTCTCCCCCAGGCGTTGGGAAGCAACCCCCTTCACTCAAGGCGTCACCCGTGTCCTCTTCCTTTTCTTTGCCTATCTCATCAGACGGAAAATGGGCCGTCCCCCCGGTGACGGAGGCTGGTACCACAAAAAGTACTACAGCGCCTGACGAAGATTTCATATCTGCTGTATCAGACAGAAGATCAGTTCCTATTTTCCTACTAAAGAAAAAACGTTGAGGCGTTCGGCACATTGCCGGACGCCTCAGTTATTTAGGCCCATCCCCCCTTGACAAACCGGTGGATTCCTCCTATCTGCACAGTGAAAATAAGTTAAAATTATTCACTGACAGTCTTTAAGGATTCTTCTATGGAACACATGGGTATCGTCTCGATTCTGCCGGTTGTGCTGGCAATCATCATCGCAATCAAGCTCAAAAACGTCATTCCGGCACTCTTTGCAGGCGTCCTCACAGGGGTTCTCATCCTCTCAGGAGGTCATCCCGTCACGGCTGTCACCACCATGATCAAATCCTATCTCTTTGCCCAGGTCGCCGACAGCTACAACGCGGGCGTCCTGGTTCTCCTGGTTTTTATCGGGGGATTTGTGGGGCTCATGGAAAAATCAGGCGGGGCTGCCGCCTTTGCCCTGAAGATGACGGAGATCGTCAACAACCGGTTCAAGGTGCAGCTCTCCGCCTGGCTGGGGGGAATCATCGTCTTTTTCTCGGACCTCGGAACGCCCCTCATCGTGGGTCCCATCTCCGAACCCCTCTTCGACAAGCTGAGGGTCTCCCGGGAGAAACTGGCCTGGATCATCGACTCCACAGCCTCCCCCATTGCCGTCCTCGTTCCCTTCATCGGCTGGGGGGTCTACGTCATGGGCCTCATCCAGAAGGAGTTCACAGCCCTGGGCATCGCCGAATCCGACTGGACCGCCTTTATCAAGGCCATTCCTTTTCAGTTCTATCCGATCCTGGCGGTCATCATGGTGCCGGTGGTGGCGTTCACCGGCTATGAGTTCAGCGCCATGGCCCGGGCCGAGAAACGAACCATCGACACCGGGGAGCGCTACTGGCCCCACTCCAAGCCCCTGAGGCACGCCAACGATGAGCGGAACGCCAACAGCAAGGCCATCCTCATCTGGCTCCCCCTCATCGTCCTCTTCGTCACCCTCTTCGGCATCCTGGGTCCCTTGGGATTTCCCCTGAAAAAGGTCCCGGGCAGCACCTTTCGCACGGCCCTGAGCACCGGGTACCTCTTTGCCGCCATCACCATCATCTCCCTGATGGTCTTTCATAAGGTGAAAACCCTGGGCGAGAGCTTCGATATCTATTTTTCCGGGATGAACAAGATGATGAACGTGGCGGTGATTCTCGTGCTGGCCTGGTCCCTGGGGGCTGTGGGGAAACACATGGGAACGGCAAACTACATCATCGAGGTGACCCACGGCACCCTGCCCGCCTGGGGCGTGCCTGCCGTGGTCTTTCTGATCGGTGGGATCATGTCCTTTGCAACGGGCTCGTCCTGGGGGACCTTTGCCATCCTCATGCCCCTGGTCATCCCCATGTCGGAAACCCTGGGTGCACCCCTCCACGCCTGCATCGGGGCGGTCCTCTCCGGCGGGCTCTTCGGAGACCACTGCTCTCCCATCTCCGACACCACCATCCTCTCCTCCACCGGGGCCGGATGCGATCACATCGATCACGTGGAGACCCAGCTGCCTTACGCCCTGCTCAACGGCACTGTGAGCCTCGTGGCCTACCTGCTTGCGGGCATCACGGGCAGCGCCCTCTGCCTGCTCCTGGCCATGGCCACCCTGGTAGTCTCCCTGGTGATCCTCTCCAAACGAAACGGCGTCCATATCCCCAACACCACCGTTGAGGATGTGGAGCGGCTCACCGCAGAGCCTGCCGCGGCCCGGGAGTAAGGAAACAACGAAACTCCGGCGGGCAGGGGGGACGGTGCAAAGGCTCCGTCCCCTTTAATGCGTTTCCTTGCCTGCCGGGGGGACGGGACTCAGCATGTCCGCCACCAGGGCGTCAATGGCCTCTTTCCGGGCGGCATTCGCTTTTTTCATGTCTGCCATGCCCTGGGCCAGGGTCCGCCAGGCAGGCTCTTTGTCTCCCGGCCTGAACATGGCCACCAGGATGGAGCCTTTTTGAAAGGCCGACTGGTTGATCCCTTCGGTGGAAAGCCCTGCCACCATGCCGGTTTTCCGAAAAATATCCTCATCGGTAATCTTCGACTCCATCCCCAGGCCGAAGCCGATGATGAAATCGGGTTCCGCAGACATCGCCACCAGCACGTAGCCTTTGCCTTCCATGGTCCTGCGGATGGCATCCCGCGTCATGCCCACAAGCATCTCTGCACCGGATCCGGAGCCAAGGTAGGCGGCATTGCCCACCGGATAGATGGCAAAAGCACGTGCCGGAGGGGCCACCAGGCCCAGGTCTCCGATCACCAGCTTGCTCACGGTCCTGGGCTCGTTTCCAGACAGGGATGCACAGCCCGCAAGCAGCACCAGCCCCACAAATCCAAACCAGATCTTCTTCATGGTCCACCTTAAATTGATTGCATTGTTTCAGGGTAACAATTTATCAACAACAACGTATCAGACGGTCAAACCATGCGGTTCCCTGAAAGATCACCCCATGGATGCGGCGATCCGATTGACCTCAGCCATCACGGAGTCCACGTCCACGGTAAGGAGCCTGCCCTCTTTCACCACCTGCCTGCCCTCCACAAAAACGTCCCGCACATCGGCCCCTGAGGCGGCATACACAAGGTGGGAGACGGGGTTGTGGGTGGGGGTGAGGTGGGGTTTGTTCATGTCCACCAGGATAATGTCCGCGCGCTTGCCGGGAAGAAGGCTGCCGATACTCCCCCCCAGGCCAATGGCCTTGGCCCCTTCCCGGGTGGCCATCTCCAGGACGGTCCAGGCGTCCATGGCCACGGGGTCCAGACTGTATGCCTTGTGGAGCTTGGCCGTCACCTGCATGTCGTTGAAGAGGTCCAGGTTGTTGTTGCTGGCCGCGCCGTCGGTTCCCAGGCCCACGTGGATCCCTTTGTCCATGAGGGCCTGGGCCGGGCAGAGCCCCGAGGCGAGCTTGGTGTTGCTCCCCGGGTTGTGGGAGGCGGCGGCACCGCGGCGTGCCACAAGGTCCATGTCCCCGTTGTTCATCCAGACGTTATGGATGAGCAGGGTTGCCTCGTCCAGGATGTGGAGGTCGTCCAGGAGTTGATACGGAGAAATCCCCCGTTCCTCTTTCAGGCGCTGCACCTCGTCTTCGGTTTCTGCCACGTGGATCTGGAACAACACGCCCAAAAGGCGGCAGGCCTCCTTGGCCGCGGACAGGGTCTTTTCGCTGCAGGTGTAGGGGGTGTGGCAGAAGATGGACGGGGTGATAAGGGAAAAACGGTCCTTCCACGCCTCCACAAAGGCGGCGGCTTTTTCCACGTTCACAGAAGGGTCGGGCACCCCGGGCGCGGGAAAATCGATGACGCCATGGGCCAGCACCCCGCGCATCCCGGTCTCCACCACGGCTTCTGCCACCTCCTCTTCGTAAAAATAGCCGTCACACACCGTGGTGGTGCCGGACAAGAGCATCTCCGCGCAGGAGAGCAGGGCCCCTGCCCGCACCGTCTCCGGGTTGATGTGGGCGGCTTCGGCCGGGAAGATATGCTCGTTGAGCCATGAGGCCAGGGGCATGTCGTCGGCCAGCCCCCGGAACAGGGACATGGGGCTGTGGCAGTGGGTGTTCACCAGGCCGGGCATCACCACGCAGCCTGTTGCATTCACCACGGTCTCGGCCTCGGGGAGCGCGTCCCCCGCCCGGAACACAGCCCCCACCACCCCGTCTTTCACCAGCACAGCGCCCCCGTCGTAAACCTCGCGGTCCGTCATGGGGAGCACCCACCCGCCCTTGATTAACGTCGTCCCTCTGGTCATCGCTCCGTCCCTTTCAATAAAGAATCGCTTCTATGATCAAACGGCATCCCTGCCGTTCCCCACCCGGCCACGCCCTATCCCCTGCTCCCTGCTCCCTACTCCCTACTCCCTACTCCCTACTCACTATTCACCTATTACCTATTACCTATTGACCTATGACCTGTTTCAACACCATCTCAAACCCCGGCCGTGCCTTCTCTGCCACGGCCAGCACCTTTTCCACGGTGGCCTCTTCCGGGTTGTCCGGATCGTTGATGTTGGTGATGAGGGAGAGGCCCAGGGTACTCATCCCCGCATGGGTCGCGGCGATCACCTCCATGACCGTGGAAAACCCCACACAGTCCGCCCCAATGGTCCGTAGCCAGCGCATCTCGGCCGGGGTTTCAAGGCTGGGGCCCATAAGGCCCGCATAGACCCCCTGGCACACCGGCACATCCAGGTCGCGGGCCATGGCAAAGGCTGCATCGGAGAGGTCTCGGTTGTAGGCATGGATCATGGAAGGAAAACGGAGGCCCCAGTCATCGTTGTTGGGACCCACCAGGGGATTTTCACCGGTGAGGTTCAGGTGGTCCCGTATCACCATGAGGCTCCCCTCTTTAAAGGTAGGGTTGAGACCACCGGCGGCGTTGGTGACGATGAGGGTCCGGGCCCCCAAGGCTCGGGCCACCCGAATGGGAAAGGTCACCTCACGGGCTGTGTAGCCCTCGTACAGATGAAAGCGCCCCTGCATCACCATCACGGGGGTACCGGACGCATCGCCGCAAAGAAGGCACCCGGCGTGGCTCTCAACGGTGGCCAGGGGAAACCCGGGGATCTCCCCGTACATCAGGGAAGCCTCTTCCGAGACAAACCCGGTGCAGTCGGACAGGCCGGTACCTGCCATGATCAGGATGTCGGGGGTCTTTGGCCAGCGGCTCCGAATATGTGCCGCGGCCTCGGTCAGTCGTGCGGTGCTCTCATCCATGGGCGCTCCCTTGTATGAACGGTGGACTCAGGTATGCTTCATGATGGAACAAAAAAGATATCGTTTTGCTGATGTCGCCATCTACTATCCCTTGGGGGCGAAAGGCTTGTCAAGAGCATCCCCGCTTTTCAAGCCCCTTGCTCCTTCGGCCCCGGGATGCGGCACGCTGCGGACCGGCGTACAGGGGCTTTCCAGACGATTCTTTTCTGGCACCGGGAATCGTTTTTATCGATTTTATCCTTGAAAGGGTTGACCAATCGTGGTTGATTCTTATCTTCATTGAAAAACGTTCGGCAGCCCCAAAAATCATACGGCCCTTCAAAAATTCCAACCCAGGCGCCCTGTGACGGCCAGCCGAAAATGCTCAAGGCAACAACGCCTCGTCGGGACATCATGGACTTTCGAAATGTCGGCAGCACCCGGCTGCAAGCATTCGTGAACCGCCGGGTGGATGCGAGGCCATATATTATGCTTAACGGGAGAATACCATGTGGGATTATACGGAAAAGGTCAGGGAGCACTTTCTGAACCCCAGAAACGTCGGCGTGATTGAAAACGCCAGCGGTGTCGGTGAAGTGGGGTCCCTCTCCTGCGGTGACGCACTGAAACTCACCATTCGCGTGGGCGAGAACGATATCATTGAAGACGCTAAATTTCAGACCTTTGGATGCGCAAGCGCCATCGCCTCCTCTTCGGCACTGACCGAAATGGTCAAAGGCCTGACCCTGGACGAAGCAACCAAGATCACCAACGACGACATCGCCGAGTTCCTGGGTGGGCTTCCCAAAGAAAAGATCCACTGCTCCGTCATGGGCCGCGACGGCCTGGAGCGCGCCATTGCCGACTACCGTGGCGAGGTGGTGAAAGAGACCCAGGGCAACGTGGTCTGTGAATGCTTCGGGGTCACCGACCTCGAGATCGAGCGCGCGGTGAAAGAAGACGGCCTGACCACCATCGATCAGGTGATCAACCACCTCAAGGCTGGCGGCGGCTGCGGCAAATGCCACGACGACATTGAAGCCATCATCCACAAGATCAAGGGTGATGCGCCCATGGAGATCATCAAGCCCGTGCGCATGAGCAACATGCAGAAGATCAAGCTCATCGAAAGCACCCTGGAGCGTGAGATCAAACCCACCCTCCAGAAAGACAGGGGTGACATCGAGCTTGTGGACGTGGTGGGCGACAAGGTCTACGTCCGCCTCCAGGGCTCCTGCGCCTCCTGCAGCAAGTCCCAGATTACGCTGAAAAACCATGTGGAAGCCAAGCTCCGGGAGCTGGTGACCTCGGAACTCGTGGTGGAGGAGGTGAAGTAATGCGCACCGTATATCTTGACAACAACGCAACCACCCGAGTGGCCGACGAAGTCCTCGAAGAGATGATCCCCTGCCTGCGGGATGTATACGGCAACCCCTCATCCATGCACCACAAGGGCGCCGAAGCCGGTGAGCCCCTGAACCTTGCCCGCCGGCGCGTGGCAGCCCTCCTGGGCGCCCAGCCGGAAGAGATCCTCTTCACCAGCTGCGGCACCGAGAGCGACTCCACCGCCATCAACGCGGCCCTGGTGGCTTACCCCGACCGAAAGCACATCATCACCACCATGGTGGAGCACCCCGCGGTCCTGAGCTACTGCGAGTATCTGGAGAAAAAGGGCTACCGCGTTACCTTCGTCCCCGTGGACAAAAAGGGCTGCCTCGACCTCAAGGCGCTGTACGCGGCCGTCTCCGAAGAGACCGCCATTGTCAGCATCATGTGGGCCAACAACGAGACCGGCACCATCTTCCCCGTGGAAGAGATCGCCAAAAAGGTGAAATCATTGGGCGCGGCAGTCTTCCACACCGATGCGGTGCAGGCTGTGGGGAAAATCGACATCGACATGGCCGACTCGGCCATTGATATGCTCTCCCTGTCCGGCCACAAGCTCCATGCCCCCAAGGGCGTGGGCGCCCTTTACATCCGCAAGGGCACCAAGTTCGCCCCTTTCCTCATGGGCGGCCACCAGGAAAAGGGACGTCGTGCCGGCACCGAGAACCACTCATCCATCGTGGCCCTGGGCCGCGCCTGCGAGCTTGCCGCAGAAAAGATGGAAGAGGAGAACACCCGGGTCAAGGCCCTTCGGGACCGCCTTGAAAAAGGCCTTCTTGAAACCATCCCCAACAGCTTTGTCAACGGGGACCTGGATAACCGCCTGCCCAACACCTGCAGCATCAGCTTCGAGTATGTGGAAGGCGAAGCCATCCTCCTGATGATGAACGAGTTCGGGATCTGTGCTTCTTCGGGATCGGCCTGCACCTCAGGCTCCCTGGAGCCCTCCCACGTGCTGAGGGCCATGGGCGTGCCCTTTACCGCTGCCCACGGCACCATCCGGTTCTCGTTGTCCATCGACAACACCGACGAGGACATCGACACCGTCCTTGAGTGCCTGCCCGGCATCATCAACACCCTGCGCCAGATGTCCCCCTTCTGGGCAGAAGCCATGGCAGCCAAAGCCTGATCAAAACGGGAATGTCCACAAAACGCCCGTCATAAAAAACCGCCCCCCGTATTCGGGGGGCGGTTTTTTTGGTTGCGACGGTCACCTGACGCCCGGCGGCCACCTTCAGGAGACCTTCCAAGGCGTCAGGGAAACTGGGTTTCAAGGACCCGGCCAGCCAGGCCCCCAAGGATCACAGCAGGGCATTGTGGGAGAGGTCGATCGTGGTGACCGGCTTGTGCTTGCTGCGCCATTTACCGACGCGCTGCCACTGCTCCCGCTTCTCCTCTTGCGTCCTGCGCTCAACACCCTTCCACGTGCCGGATTCCACGCGACGCCTGTCCTGGGCGGAGCGGTTGACCATCGTCTGTTTGTGTTTCATCCCATTCCCCCTTTCCCGTGCACGAAAGACCTTCATCACCATGCAACCGGGGGTACCGGAGCGACAGTGCATTTGCCTCGGGTGGGCACCTGTGCACCGCTGCCGCCCCTCGTTGGTCGTGGGCCGGTGACGGACATGGAAGAGATCAAAAAAACATCGCGGCCGGAAATCAAACGGAAAAAGAGAGAGAAAGGGAAAAGGCACTCATGGAGAGTGAAAGCAAGGGGTGAGGCGGCGCATCCATGTCCGTGTCACCTGCTACTATACTACGACGATAGAAAAATCCTGTCAAAGGGATGCACATGTTGTAACCCTTTTCCTGAAAGCGTCTCTTTAAGGGCATGGACCATGAATGGCGACGTCTCCGGGGATTTGCCCGGAGGCTTGTGTGCCCAACCCGGTGAACCCCGTACATGAAGGACACCCATGAACCCGACTTTATCACGACGCGCGTTTCTCAAGGGGAGCGTTGCCAGCGCAGCCACGGCGGTAACGGCAGCAGCCCTGCCCGCACGGGCTGAGGCCGCAGACCCCGAGGGCTACCTCACCACCCTGCTGGACCTTTCCAGGTGCGTGGGATGCGGTGAATGTGTCATGGCCTGCAAAGAGGCCCACGAAGAGGACTTTCCCCAGCCCCAAAAGCCCTTTCCCGCCATGCATCCCAGCCGCGTGCCGGTGGAGGACTTCAGCGATGAACAGGATGAGGAGGGGCGCCTCAGCCCGTACAACTGGCTCACCATCCAGGAGGCCGAGGTCACCGTAAACGGCGAAGAGCAGACCCTTTACATCCCCAGGCGCTGCATGCACTGCATCAACCCGCCCTGCGTAAAGCTCTGCCCCTGGGGCGCGGCGGTCCAAGAAAAAAACGGGCTCTCCCACATCAACGACGCCCTCTGCCTAGGGGGCGCCAAATGCCGCAAAGCCTGCCCCTGGCACATCCCCCAGCGCCAGACCGGGGTCGGGCCCTACCTGAATCTTTTGCCCTCCCTTGCCGGGAACGGGGTGATGTACAAGTGCGACCGCTGCCACACCCGGCTCAAAGACGGAAAAGAGCCCGCCTGCATCGAGGCCTGCCCCGAAGGGGTACAGAGCATCGGACCAAGGGACGAAATGATCGCAAAGGCCAGGGCCCTTGCAAAGGAGATGAACGGGTACATCTACGGCCTGGACGAAAACGGGGGGACCACCACCCTCTACGTCTCCCCCGTCCCCTTTGAGACCCTGAACAGCGCCGTGGACCAGGGCCCGGGCCTGCCCGACCTCGCCCCCCACGGCAACAGCATGGCCCTGGCGGAAAACGCGGGGGCGGCCATGCTCCTGGCCCCCCTGGCGGGCTTTGCAGCGGCCGCAGGGCGCGTCTTTCTGAAGCTCAAAAAAGCCGCAAAGGAGGAGAAAGCCCCATGAACCCATTGTTCCGCACCCTCTTTCGGGTCAACATGCTCTTTCTTGCCTTAAGCGGCGTGGGCCACATGCCCATCTTCAAGCGGTACTACATCGCCGACATCCCGGGCTTCGGCTGGCTGGCAGAGTTCCATATCACCCTGGCCGTCCACTACCTCACCGCCGCCCTCTTCCTGGCCATGGCCGCCTGGCTCGTCACCACGCACCTCCTGGAAAAAGGCGGCCCCCTCACCCCCGCCGCACGGGTGAAAACAGGCTTATATGCGGCCATCATCGCCTCGGGGGGCCTTCTGGTGATCAAAAACCTTAAAGGGGTCTACATGCCGGCGGCTGCCATCACCACCCTGGACCTCATCCACCTTTTCGGGGCCTTTGCCTTGGGTGTTGCCGCCCTTGTGGCCGCCATCAAAGGCACGGGATGGATCAGGTCCGCCGAAGGATAACGGAGAAAATGCCTTCTATGGTTAAAACCGGTTTAAAAAGCAGGCCTCCGGCGGCAAGGTGGGGGCACCTTGAAACCCTATGGCGAATGCATGAAGGCAACCATTTCGCGACAGGTTTCGGGGCATTCGCGTGATGTGTGACATCTGGCAACCGTCTTTGCAGGAGAGGCCCATTTCATTCTTCTAAAAACACGATACAGAAGGTTTGATAAAAAGGTCGTAGAGGCACAACCCTTGGCCGCCGGCAGTGCGGTTAAATCCACAATGGACAAGTTGCAACAACGTATCCTGTTACGTCGAAGCTTGTGAGCCAACCCGCATAAACCATCGGCGTTTATGTCGGGCGAAGCCCGAGCCGAAGGCGCGTGCGCATTTTCCTGAGGAACGAAGGAAAATGCGCACGCGCAATCAGTTTTCGAGGTGACTCACCTCGCCGCCGGAGGCACGCTTTTTGCCGGTCACTTTAATTATAGAAGACAAACTGAATCGTTACGTTTATTCGCTGTCCAACGTCCGGACTTTGCGATAATCTGAACCATGAAACACCAAGCCCGGATATTTCACGAGTCGGGTGCACCCATATTCAAGGCATCAGAGCTGCAGATGTAGTGGTTTACCTCAAAGCTCTGATAACGCAGAAGATGGGTGCACTCGGCTCGCCCGAAGGGTGAGAAAATCAAACAGCAAACGCTGATTTACATTTTACATTCTAAAAACAGCTGACACTTTTTTTGTAGCCATCCGAAATCATATCATTTTCCTTTCTGATGGTTGTTTTCTCATGAAATATCAGGGCACGGGGACTTTGCCCCTTAAAAGAAGGAGTATCATCATGAACGCACTGCTTGCCATGGGACTCATCGTCGTGATCTGGATCGCCCTCCAGGTCTGGATCCTGCCTGAGAATGGGGATCACATGCCTGATGAGCAACCTGTGCCATGTGAAGGAAGAGGTTCGACACCAATGGGAAGGGACGCAAACCGGGTGCCTGACATCACGGACCAGGATACGGAGCTCATCACGGCCATCCAGAACGGGGCCGCAGAGAGATTTGAAGAGCTGGTGACGCGGTACGAAGGAAAGCTCTACAACTTCGGGCTCCGCATCTGCAAGGACGCCTCCGACGCCGAAGACCTTGCCCAGGAGACCTTCATCAACATCTTCCGGTATATCAAAGAGTTTCGGCAGGAGACAAAGTTCAAAAACTGGATGTACCGCATCGCCACCAGTGTCTGCCATCGCATGAGGCGCCGGTCCAAATACGCCCCGGAGCGGGAACTCTCGCTTGATGAGTTCCTGCCCGCTGACCACGCCGACATTGACACGGAGCTGCCGGAATGGGCGGCCATGCCCATCCGCCAGGTATTGAACCGGGAGCTGGGGGAGCACCTCAAGGCATCGGTGAAAGAGCTGCCCCCCCAGTATCGGCTGGTTCTGGTCTTACGGGACATGGAGGGATTCTCCACAGACGAGGCCGCCGAGATCCTGGGCATCACGCCCGCCAACGTCAAGGTGCGGCTCCACCGCGCCCGTCTCTTCCTGCGGGAAGAATTAAAGGGGTATTTCCATGACAACCAACCACACACACCATGATCACGAAGCGTGCCTGAAGCTGTTTGCCAAACTCTCGGAATACATCGACGGGGAGACCGATGAGGTCACCTGCGAGGCGATCCGTGCCCACGCTAGAAGCACTGCCCCCTGCTGCACCACGTGCCTGGAGACCCTGAAACGGACCGTTGGATTCTGCGAAGAGGTGGGGGAGGAGCCGGTCCCCCCCGGGTTTTCCCAAAGGCTGAGGAAGGCCCTAAACAACATGCCCCACGGCAGTATGCCCTAAGGCGTAAAAAAAGCCCCCGGCGGTCCTGCCGAGGGCCAAACGTTCAAAATATCTGACAAACAGGCCTTAACACAGCCTTTCCAAGCCCCGCCGGAGGCAACCTGAAGGGTGCTCGCCGGTTTTAGAAAACGAATACGGCCACGGGAACCACGGCGGCTGCCGTGGCAACGGCGCCTGCGGTCTCGTGGTCTTCATCGGCGGCTCCCAGGCCTGCGGCCAGCACCAGGGCTGCCGTGGCCAGGTACCCGGCCCCTGCATGGATGTTCTCACGTGTCCATCCATCCCTGAAGTTGATCCCCCCGCCGTAGGCTATATGGCCGGAGGTACCCGCAGCCACGCCGCAGAGGGCGGCGCTGGCCCCGCTGATCTTGTGAAAGGTGGAGTCATCCCCCGAGGCCACAGCCATGATGGTAAGGGCAATGGCCCCGTAGCCTGTGATGCGGTGGGTCTGATAAACATCGGGCATGTAAAAAAGCGGGGTGGCGTATCGGTCCTGATAGGTGTCCAGCTCCGCGTCCTCGGGGTAAAGCTGGTCTTCCTGGTAGGTAACGTCGTCGGACGGCTTCATGTAATCGGGGGTCTGATTCCAGCCCGCGGACACGGGACCGGCCCACCCAAGCACCATGCCAGCCAGCACCATCCACACCAGGCACCTGCGCCCCATCCAAAGCATCCCTTTCTTCATCAGCATCCTTGCTCCTTTTCCCCCGAAAAGGGGGACATTGCCACGGCCTGGGCCGTGCTGTTCCATCCGTGAACGAAAACACTTTTTATCCTGAACGCACCGGCAGTTGAAGGCGTGCCGGTCGTTCCGGGTCTTGCCTACTTTTTTCAATCTGTGCCACGGGAAATCTCGGAAACGATGTCATGAAATTTATCCCTGATAGGGATTCTATCGGACACCGCCCAAGGGAGGTTTAATCGATTTTCCGGCCCGTGCCCTCCCGGCCCATCCGTCGCATTCTTCCCTCCGGGAGGGACGGCTGTGTCCCACGGGGGCCTTTTTTGTGGCATTCCCGATTCACCTGTATTATATAACGGGCTGCAATTCGGATGGAAATTCACGAACAACGGAAAAACACGGCGTCGCCCGCCACCGAAAGGGGCGATGCGAAATACCATAGAAAAAGAGATGATCAAGAAAAAACCATACGGCGCCAACGCCAAAGAGCAGCTCAAGGCCAGCGCACGGGACAAAATGTACCGTTTTCTCCTGGCCGACGACACCGTCCGCGGTGTCTTTGTCCATGGAACCCGCATGATCAACGAAATGCGCGGCAACTTCGACCTGGGGATCCTGGAGACCTACATCCTCGGCCACGCCTACCTGGGGTGCACCCTCATGAGCGCCAACTTAAAGGGCGGGGACCGCATCGGCCTCTCCCTGGACGGCACCGGACCGGCCAAAGGCCTCTCCGTGGAAGCCAACGCTTACGGCGAGGTGCGCGGATTCCTCAAAAAGAGCCCCATCCCGGTGAAGGCCCCCCTGGAGAGCCTTTCCATGTCCCCCTTCCTCGGCGCGGGCATGCTCACCGTCACCAAGGTCATCGAGGGGATGAAGCAGCCTTACACCGGCCAGGTGGCCCTGGAGTACGGCAACATCGCCGAAGACCTGGCCAACTACTGCTTCACCTCTGAGCAGACCCCCACGGTCTTCAACCTCAGCATCAACTTCGACCAGGACGGCGAGGTGGTGGGAGCAGGAGGCCTCTTCCTGCAGGTGATGCCCGGAGCCCCTGAGGAGACCGACAAGAAAATCGAAGAGCTCATGGCCTCTTTCCCTCCCCCGGGGACATCGCCGGCGAGCAGACGCAGAAGAGGTCATTGAAACAAGTTTTCCGAACTCTCGCCCAAGCTCCTTGGGAGCCACCGCGTGGAGTTCTTCTGCCGCTGCTCCGAAAAGGCCTTTGCAGGGCACCTTGCCATGCTCCCCAAAAAGGACCTGGCCGCCATCGCCAACGAAGGCCCCTTTCCCGTGGAACTTCGGTGCCACAACTGCAACAGCGTCTACCACTTCTCCAAAGAGGAGATCACGGAGATCCTGAATAAGAAAAAGGCTAAAGGCTAAAGGCTAAAAAGCATGGAATGGCTGTGCTCCGTCAATCAATAAAAAATGCCGGGCACAGGCCATCCCACCAAAGGGTCAACCGTCTCAACATGTGCGTCTCCCCTTCGCCAACCTCGGCGCTATGACCGGTCAGCGGCTGTGATCAAACCCGGGGAACGAGGGGCTGAGAGCAACAGCAAACCCGGGAGTCTTTATTGTCACGCGTCATCACCGGTCTTGAACACCTTCTGGAATCACCGCCTGCCTGGGCGCGGAAGGGCAAACTGGCCCTTCTGGCCAACCCTGCGTCGGTGGGCCCTTCGTACCGCCACGCCCGCGACCTCATGGCCGAGGCCCTGCCGGGGAGCCTGGGGGCTCTTTTCTCTCCCCAGCACGGTTTTTTTGCCGACAAGCAGGACAACATGATCGAATCGGGCCATGGGCTCGACCCGGTCACCGGAGTGCCGGTCTTCAGCCTCTACGGCGAAACCCGCTGGCCCACGGACGAAATGCTTGAGGGCATCGACACGGTGGTGGTGGACATCCAGGATGTAGGCACCCGCGTCTACACCTTTATCTGGACCCTCACCTACATCATGGAGGCGGCGGCTGAAAAAGGCTTTCACGTGGCGGTCCTGGACCGGCCCAACCCCATCGGCGGGGTTAAGGTGGAAGGCAACCTCACCGAAGCGGCCTACACCTCCTTTGTGGGGCGCTACCCCATTCCCATGCGCCACGGCATGACCATGGGCGAACTGGCCTTGTTCTTCAACGAACGGTTCGGCATCGGCTGCGACCTCACCGTGGTGCCCATGAAGGGCTGGACCCGATCCATGCACTTCTACGACACCGGCCTTCCCTGGGTGCTGCCCTCCCCCAACATGCCCTGCGAAGAGGCGGCCCTGGTCTACCCCGGCCAGGTGATTTTGGAAGGCTGCAACCTCTCGGAAGGGCGGGGCACCACCCGGCCCTTTGAGCTCTTCGGCGCCCCCTACCTCGACACCACCAAACTCATAAACACTCTGGCCCCTGAAAGCCTTGAGGGCTGCGTCCTCAGGGAGACAGGCTTTGAGCCCACCTTCGGCAAATGGGCGGGTGAGCTCTGCAAGGGCTTTCAGATACACGTCACCGACCGGGAGCGTTTTGCCCCGTACCGCCTCAGCCTCGACATCATCCGGGCGGCCATGGCCAACCACCCCGATGAGTTTGCCTGGAAACAGCCCCCCTACGAATACGAATACGAAAAACTCCCCATGGACATGATCCTGGGATCTCGTACACTCAGGGAAAGCCTTGAAGCAGGAACGGCCATTGATAAACTGGAAGCACAGTGGCAGGATGGACTGGACGATTTCAGGAAGAGCCGGGAAGCCTTTTTGATCTACAACACCTGACGCGGAGCAGACCATGGCCAAACAGGACGATGAGGGCGCCCTCTGGAAACGCATGAGTTTCAAGGGCAACAAAGTGTGGGCGGAGGTGGATGAAGCCGAGGCGCTTCGCCTTGACGGCGGGCGTGTGCGCATCAAGTACAACCTCAAGCAGACCCATGAATACAAGGTCTATCCCGATACCCTGAAGTCCGACGCCCCGGAAAACCTCATCCCCAAAGGCGCCAAAAAGAAAAAAACAGAAGAGGAAAAAGCGCCCCCACAAAAAGGGGAGGTCAGCGTGCCTCCACCCCAGCGCCCCGGCCTTGTGCGCGAGGTGCCCCTGGAAGGGCTTTCCACCACCGAACCCGGCGTCATCCACATCTTCACCGACGGAGCCAGCTCCGGCAACCCCGGCCCCTCGGGCATCGGGGTCTTTTTTCGCTACGGGCCCCACGAGCGGGAGATCTCCCGGAACATCGGCCAGGGAACCAACAACATCGCCGAACTCGAAGCCATCCGCACCGCCCTCTCCGAAGTGAAAAAGCCCGAGCTTCCCGTGCGCATCTACACCGACTCCAGCTACGCCCTGGGCCTCATCGCCAAAGGCTGGAAAGCCCAGGCCAACCGGGAGCTGGTGGAAGAGATCCGCGCCCTCACCCGAAAGTTTTCAAACCTCGTCTTCGTCAAAGTCAAAGGCCACGCAGGCTTCCCCGAAAATGAAAGAGCCGACCAGCTGGCCACCTCCGCCATCAAAAACTAAAATACAGGGGCTACAGCCCCTGCACCCCAGGCTCGCGAATGCTCCAACCCTCGTCCCTCGGGTTGTCACATTCGCTGACGGGCTGCGCCCGTAATGGACGGGGTGTGTCTCAAAAACAAAAAAACGCAGGCGGTATTCACATGAATACCGCCTGCGCCTGGCCTTCAGGGACCTGTTTGTGGGGATAAGGAGGATTACTTAGAAGATGTAGGAGAGGTTGATGCCGCCGGAGACGGCAAAGTCATGGTCGACATTGGTGAAGTCTTCGTAGTCGCTGGTGTCCCTGACGTTGACCACGTAATCCAGGGCCACCTTGCTCCAGGAGTAGCCGATACCGAAGGAGGCCTGGGCACCGGAAAAATCCTTATCGGCTTTGACACTCACACCGCCGATGGTCCCGCCGTCGTACTCCCAGTTTTCGGTAAACACCCCGATACCGCCGAACACGTTGAACCCTTTATAGAAGTTGGTACCCAGAAGAAGCTGGAGATCGCCGCCGCTTACGTCCCATTTGGAGTCGTCATCATTTTCTGCTGCGTAAAACGCCCCTCGCAGGGCCACATGCTTGGTAAAACACGCGGTGCCCACAATGGCCCCCCCGTAGAATTCCTCGTCATGGCTGTTTACACTGGAGCTGTCGTCAGCAATGATCAGCCCGTAGGTTCCCACACCCAGCTTGAACTTGGTCCCGCTCTCTTCCGCCATGGCGTTTCCTGCGGTCATCATCATACATACGGCCACTGCCAACCCTGCAACTGCTCGAACTGCTTTTTTCATCGTGATACTCCTAAAACATAAGTGGTACGTCAAAGCCTCAACAGAGGCGGTTTATTTCCTATCAACGGGTCGGAAGCTACCACAGGGCTGATGCATCAGGTATGATCTGCTTCACACCTCCAAAAAAAACGGAAAAAATGAGCATAAAAAACAGAGGCACCGCCATCAGACAACAAAAAAGGGGTTGATTTCAACCAAGAAATCAACCCCTTAAATACGATACCTTTATTTAAAAAAAGATCAGTGGCCGCCGCCCTTCCCTTCTTTTGTGTCCTTAAGGGCTTTAAAAATGCACCAGTTGAGCCCCACGGTGAGGATGATCAGCACGTACCACATCCCCCCGAAAAACAGGTAATGGCCCGCGTCCCAGACCCACTCCCAGACAAATGGAAACATGGCTCTCTCCTTTTCATGCCGGGGCCTGTGATAAAACCAAGGCCCCGGTCGGTTGGTCGTTTACGGTCTCTCGACAGGGTTGAGCTCTTTCTCCTGGGGAAACACCGGCAGGTACCGATAGGAAAGAGCAATGATCAGGATGGCCCCTGCCACGGGCAGGATGGTGGTGGCCCACTCCTGCCACGACGGAAAGTAGAGGACCCAGGAATCAAAGGTCATGACCGGCATGGCCATGGGCTGCATGACCATGACCCAGCGGTTCACGCACACCCCGATGACGGCCAGGGTCACGGCGACGATAAAGAGCCTGCTGTTCTGGCGCCACTCTTTTTTAAGGAGAATGGCCGCGGGCACGATGCCGCAGATCACCAGCTCAAGGATCAGGATCCAGATGCCGTGGTAGTTCTGGGAGTTGGTGTAGAACTCCATGAAGGTAAAGCCGGTCTTGGGCACGGTCACCACGGCCCACCAGATGGTGTCGGCGATCTTGGCCACCATGTAGGTGCCCAGCATCCAGCCGGAGATCTTGGCCAGAAGGTCGTAGACGTTGTCCTTGACCAGGCGCTTGCCCGTGATCTTCTCGGTGATCTTGCAGCAGAGCATGGTAAAGCAGGGACCGCAGGCCGCCGCAGACCAGGTGTAAGAAGAAGGTCCAGGGCCAGCAGCCCCCGCAGGCCGAAGGGGCGCCCGTAGAGCACGCCGGTAACGCCGCCCAAAGACCCCTGGTGGAAGCAGGAGAGAAAGGCGCCGGTGGCGGCAAAGACAGCCATCACCTCGTGCATGCGGTGGCCCAGGTTGTGAAAGAAGGGATTCTGGTCGATCTTTCGGTTCTCCAGCACCAGCGGCAGGTACTCAATGGCCAGCACCGACAGGTAGAGCGAAAGACAAAAAGCCACCTCCAGCCGACGTTGGCGTGCCAGAAAATAAACCACCCGCGCAAGGGCTGGCCGATGTCGATGGCCAAAATCAGCATGGCGGAGCAGTAGCAGCAGAAACCCACGATAACGGCAAAGTTGATGATGTTCTTCAGCTCGTCTTTCCCCACCACATAGCGGAGAAAGCCGGTGAAGAAGGCACCGCCTCCCACAGCGATAACCGCCAGGTCGGCCCAGATCCAGAGGGCAAACCCGTAGGAATCGTTCATGTTGGTCTGATTGAGGCCCTTGAACCAGCAGAGGTAGGCGGCATAAAGCCCCCAGACCACCAGCGCCGCCGGAATGACCAGACCAAGGGTAAACCGCTTGAGAGAGCAACGCTCAACACCTTCGGGTATCAAAGCAGAGTCCATAAATCCTTACCCCTCGCCGCCTCCACCTGTGTGCAGGCGGCCATTTAGAGATTTTTTAAAACGCCCGTGGCTGCCGGGCGTCTGTCTTGTCCTGATAGAAGCGGGCCTGATCAGTGGCCGCCCTTGCCCTCAAGGTGATAGGCTCCGGGTTTTCCGGTGGGCTCTTCGCTGCTCACGTAGTTGTCACCTGCCCGTCTCACCCACTCACGGCTGGAGAGGTAGTAGACCTTCGGGTTGGTGTGCAGGCGTTCAAGCAACCGGAATGCGCGCTTGTCTTTTTTCAGGGTGTACACGGCGTGGTCGGGGTTGTTCAGATCCCCGAAGGTGATGGCGCCGGAAGGACACGCCTGGGTGCACGCAGTCTGGTACTCCATCTCCTCCACGTCACGCTCTTCCAGATAGGCCTTCTCCTTGGCCAGCTGGTAACGGTGGAAGCAGAAGCTGCACTTCTCCACCACACCGCGCATACGCGGAGAGACGTCCGGAGAAAGGGACTCTTCCACCTTGGCTGGCCAGACCGGGTCCCACCAGTTGAAGTAACGGGCGTGATACGGGCAGGCCGCCATGCAGTACCGGCAGCCGAAGCAGCGGGTGTAGATCTGGCTGACAATGCCTGTGGAGTGGTCGTAGTCCGTGGCCGTGGCCGGGCAGACCGACACACAAGGAGAGTGACCGTCGTCGTGCTTGCCGCCACAATGCTGGCAGGGACGGGGGATATAGCAGATCTCGGTGTCGGGAAAATCCTTGCCGTTGGTGATGCGGTAGACCCGGATCCAGGTCGTGCTCAAAAGCTTGTCGCTTTCGTCTTTCCTGACGGGGACGTTGTTCTCGGCCGAGCAAGCCACCATGCAGGATCCGCACCCGGTGCACTTGTCGAGGTCGATGACCATGCCGAATTTCTTCGCCCTCGTATCGTTTGATTCCGTATTCATGAAAAACCTCGTATGAGATGGGTTTTCGTCAGTTGTTCACGAGCCGTTGCCGCCCTCAGGCTACCCCTTGGCCAGGGATGCCTTGGCGCCCCAGGTGCAGTTGAGCCCTGTGGCAGGGTCGGCCATGGTGCCGGAAAGGGCTGTGTAGCTCGCCCCCTTGCCCCCGATGTAATCGTCAAAGGCGGTATGCCCCAGGCCTGCGGCCAGGGCCACCACACCGGGCATCACCCCTTCGAAGAGGGTGACCACCACCTTGGCGCTGCCAAAGGGTGTGGACAGGGTGGCGGTGTCGCCGTCTTTGAGACCCGCCTGCCTGGCGGTCTTGGGGTGAAGCTCCACATGGGAGACCCCTTTGGTCAGCATCCGGTCCGAGATGGTCTTCATGGTGAACGGAGCGTCGGCCACGGGGCCGCTGGCAATGCGCAGGGACCACCTCGGCACCAGGGTGAAGGGAAGGCCGGAAGCCGCCCCTTCGGCAGCCAAGGCCACGGGTCCTTCGGGGATGACAAAGGTGAAGCGCTGGGAGGTGCCCAGGATGCGCTCAAGGCCTTTTTTCCAGGCGATGTCCCCCTGCCAGGTGCCTTCGTCGTAGAGGGTCTCCCACATCTCCCCGCAGCTCTCTTCGAGGTAGGTTTCGTAGTCGTCCCAGCCAAAGGAGTCGCTGCCGCCTTCCAGCTGAGCGCCCACGCTGATGAGCACGTCCCCTGTGTGCTTGGTATCCATCACCGGGTCGATGGCCGGCTGGGCCAGGTTGACGGTGGGTCGCTCCAGGCCCGCACGAACCGGCACATCCTGGAGTTTTTCCAGGTGGGTGTGGTCGGGCAGGATCAGATCCGCCATGGCCGCGGTCTCGTCCATGTAAGGAGAAAAGCTGACGATGGTGCCGATGGCGGCCAGGGACTCTTTTGCCTTGTCCGAGGTGGCCAGGGTGTAGAAGGGGTTGGTGCCCCAGTCCATGAGGAGCTCGGTCTTGCCGGGCTCGGTAAGCTCTGCGAGCTTGGCGCCCAGGTCGGCGGTTTCGGCGGTGGCCACGGCGTAGGGCAGGGCCCCCACCTTCACCAGGCCGCCGTCGCGCTGGACGGATCCTTTCAGGGCGTTCAGGGCAAAGACCGCCAGGGCCTCGGCAAGGCTCACGGGGGTCTCCCCTTTTCCGCGACCGCAGATGGCCACGGGACGGCGCGCCCCGGCAAAGGCCACGGCCACCTTTTTCACCATGGCAGGAGTGACCCCTGTCACGGCTTCGGCCTTCTCAGGCGCGTAGTTCTCAAGGAGCCAGGCGCTGAAGGCGTCGAACCCTTCGGTGGCCGTTGAGACAAAGATGTGATCGTAGAGTTTTTCCTGGACCATGGCAGCGGCCACGGAGAGGGCAAACACCCCTTCGGTGCCGGGCTTGGCAGGTACCCACATGTCGGCCATGGAGGCGGTGGTGGAGAGGTAGGATTCCACCTGGATCATCTTTTTGGAACCGGCGGTTTTGACCATGCGCACCGGAGCGCCCCACCCTTCGGCCACGGCGCTGCCGAGGCTCAGGATCAGGTCGGTGTTTTCCGTGTCAAAGCCCACGCCTTCCCCGGGCTTGCGGCCCATGGTCATGGCCATGGCCTGCTCCAGGGTGTCGTGAACAGACGGCAGGGTCAAAAAGCGGTCGGAACCCAGGGTGTCCAGCAGGCGCTGAAACAGGGCGGGAACGCTGCCGCTGCGGGAGGCCGACAGGGCGGCCACGCCCTTGCCGTCGGAGAGGCTGCCCAGCTTTTCCGCCAGCTGCGCTTCGGCCTCTTCCCAGGAAATGCGGTTCCATTTGCCCTCACCGCGCTTGCCGGCCCGCACCATGGGGCCCTCAATGCGCGAGGGGCCGTAGAGGAGCTGAGTGGCCGAGATGCCAATACCGCAGAGGTCACCGCTGTTCACGGCGCTCTCGGGGCTCCCTTCGATTTTCACCACACGTTCGCCCACCTTGCGCACCGCAAGGCTGCAGCCGCCGGGGCAGAGGGTGCACGCCCCACCGACGTAATAGTACTCTCCGGTCTCGGGAACCGGCGTCCAGGACCAATTCTGGGTCCAGATGGACACATCGTCCGTCAACTTCCAGGGAAGGGGAGAGAGCAGGGTACCGGCCGTGGCTCCCATTCCCAAAGCGAGAAAATGTCTCCTGTTGATCTTCATATGTGAATCACCCCTTGAAAGGATTGATCGTTCGCGTTGAAGCTAAAAAACAGCGTCTACTTGTGGCACTGGAAACAGGCACCTTTGCTGCCCATGGTCTCCTGATGACAGGCGCCGCAGTCGTCCATCTTCATGCGGTCCCAGCTGTTTTTCTTGATGCCGGCGATGTTCTTGCCCCAGATGTCCCGGCTGTAGCCGGTGATCCGGTTCTCTTCGTAAGGCTTCAGGCTCTCGGACTCGCCGATGTCCCCGTGGCACTCCGCACACTCCATCCCCGCCCCTTGCACATGGGCGGCGTGGGAGAAAAAGACACAGTCAGGCTGCTTGGAATAGATCTTCCAGGGCACCTCTTTGCCTTCGGCCACATATTCGTTGACGAAGGTCTCTTCGGCTTCAGTCTCGCCCTGCACCTCTTCGTGGCACTCCGCGCACTGCTCCAGGGTGGGAACCCCTGCAAAGGTTCCGTCTTCACGGAAGTAATGGCAGCTGTCGCAGTCCCCCACCTCATCGGCGTGGGTGACATGGCTGAAATCAAAGGGCTGCTCACTCTTGGAATAGAGAAGTTTGGGGAAAACGATCCACCCTATGGCAAGGCTTGCGGCCAGGCCCACGATAAAAAAGAGGGCTACCAATCCCGATTCCCCCTTTTTCTCCGGACCTCCGGGTGACCCCGTTTGCTCACGACCAGTCTGTTTTTCACCAGTTAGGCTCATGAAAACTCCACGTGTTAATTGTTTTAAGCACCAGATACCCGACCACCGGGTGGTTCAGGCATGCGCCGCGTCCTCGGATAGTTCAAAAAAAAGGGGCGCGGACATACAAAAAGCCCCTGGCCCCCTGTGATCTTACCGGGTGCTAACGGCTTTTTCCGAACCTGTGAACGGCAAGGCCGAAACCGAGAGCCGGAGCACGCATTGCACCGGCCTTGTCAAGCAGCCTTACCAGGTATAGCAAACCGGCATTCCCCCTTCGCCGGCCTTCACGCATTTGATTGCGTTTCTTATACGTGCTCATGCGTCCTTTTTCAAGCCATGGCAACCACGCCCGATGCCTCACGGCCCTGTCCGGAGCCCCACGGCGCAGCAACTAAGTACCTGCAGAAGAAACAGATTCAAGCGACACGACAGGCAAAAAGAAAACGGGTTTCAAAACGGGTCTGAGGTGGTCCGATGCAGCGGTCGCGTCACGCCGGTTCCCACTTGGGGACAACGGTTCGCTCCCGTCAGCCGTCCCGCCCACCCCGAAGAAACGTGCCAAGGACCTCCCGAAATTACTGCCATTTCACATGCATGAGGCTTTAAAACGCTGAAAATTCCTAGCCTCTTTATCGTAACGACGCCGCACGTGTCAATAAAAAGATCCTTATCGTTTCACAAAGCAAGAAAATGAAATCCCAACGGCTCCGGTGGGTTGTTCCCACCCCAAAAAAAAGAGCCGCCCCTCCCCTGACGGGAAAGGCGGCTCCGCTTCAATCCTTGATTGATCTCCCTTACATGCTGCCGTAGCTGTGAAGCCCGGGGAGAAAATTGACCCCGAAATAGGTAAACATCACGGCCATGAACCCGATGATGGAGATGACGGCGATCTTGGCCCCGCCCCAGCCCCGCATGTAGCGCAGGTGAAGCATGATGGCGTAAACGAACCAGGTGATCAGAGACCAGGTCTCTTTGGGGTCCCAGCTCCAGTAGGAGCCCCAGGCCGAGTTGGCCCACACCGCACCGGTGATGATACCCACCGTCAGGAACAGGAACCCGAACATCACGGTCTTCTGGATCAGCTCGTCCAGGACATACCCTTCCGGAAGCCGGGAAATCAGCCCCCCCTCCCGGATGGTTGTGCACTCCCTCACCAGGTACATCACCCCGATGCCGAAGGCCGTGGCAAATCCGGCATAGCCGAGAAAGCAGGTCACCACATGGGTGGTGAGCCAGTTGCTCTTCAGGGCCGGGATCAGCGGCTGAATCTTGTCGTTCACCGTGGGGGACAGGGAGGCGTAGGCCAGGGCCAAAAAGGCCAGGGGCATGGCAAAGGTGCTGATCATGTAATTTCGGTACCGCACCTCAATGACCAGGGAGATCACGGCGATGGTCAGGGCAAAAAAGACCAGGGACTCGTAGAGGTTGGACAAGGGGATGTGCCCGTACCCGTGCCCGTAGGACTCCACCCACCGAAGCAGGAACCCGGCCAGGTTGCCCAGGGCCCCCACCACGGCGATATACCGCGCGCTCCGTGCCGGTGCCTCCTTACCGAAGATCCACCCGGAGATGTACAAAACGGCGGAAAAGCCATAGACAAAAGTCACAATGGACAAAATCAGGGAACTGTTGTTCATCTCTCCACCTGCCTTTCAGGACTAATGGCCTCACGGTCGAGTTTTTCGGTCAAGCGGCGAAGCACCATCTCCATGCCCAGCCTGTTTTTGTTTGTGTTTCCATAGAGGGTCACGACCGACCCGGTGGAGGTCGGTTCCACAGCCACCATAAAGCCTTTGTGGCTCATGAAAAAGGTGATGTAGCACCCGGCGATGAGAAAGAGAAACCCGGCATACACCAGCCACACCCCGGGGTCCTTGGTCACCTGGAGCCCCGTGTAGTACCGCTGCGGAAAGTCCGCCACGGCAATTACCACATCCCCCTGCCGCATGCGGTCAAAACCGGGGGATTTCACCGGAAGGGCCAGGCGGGTGGCCTCTCCCTCCGCGCTCTCCAGAACGCCGAGCACAGCGCTCCCCATGGACCTGCCGTGGAACCTGTAGTTGTTCATGAAATGCATGGGCGTAAAGATCCCTAAGCCTTCAGGGATGGCGATGGGCTGCCCGAAATCACCATCAAGAGGGTAGCTCATGCCGCTGGCCTTGCTCGTAAAGGAGAAGGTGGCGGACTTCGGGGGCACCGTGCCGTAGCTGGCCTGGTAAAAACTGATGCCCCTGTAACGCAGGGGATCGTTCACCACAATCTGCTTTGAAAGGACCTCGGCCCCGCCCTCGGTCACCACGAGGTCGGACCGATACTCCTTGGGCGCACCCGTGTCGTAAAAAGAGACGGAAAAGGCATCGCATCGAAGTTCAAAGGGAAGGGGCATGGCCGCGTTGGAGCCGTTGAGCCTGACCACCTGGCTGCTCTCCCCTTCGGCCAGGTTCAGGGTCCCTTCGTACCCGAACAGGGAGCCCAGGAGCCCCCCCAGGAGGAGCAGCAGGACGGCGCCGTGGACCACATAAACCCCGAGGCGGGTCCAGCGGCCTTTTTCTGCAAAAAGATAGCGCGCATCCCCTTCGTCCACGGGGGTAAAGGTACCCATGGGCGCCTTGAGCTTTCCGGAGAGCACCCCGGCCACCTCGGAAGGGGACCCGGCCATGGGCAGGGTCTCCCCTTTGATGGCCTTGCGGTAGGCCTCCGGGTTGAGGCGCTGTGTCTTGCCGATGATCTTGAGCACGGCGGGCAGGCGATCCATGGAGCAGATCACCAGGTTGATCCCCAGCAGCAGCAGCAACAGCTGAAACCACCAGGAGTGGTACATATCGAAGATATCGAGGAACGACAGCACGCGGTACGCGGCCTCACCGAACCGATCCACGTAAACGGCGGGAGACGCGTTCTGGGGAATCACCGTTCCGATGATGGAGGTGACGGCCAGGAGCGTCAGCACGATGACGGAAAGCCGAACCGATGCAAAGACACCCCAGAGGGTGTCGACCAGCCCTTTTTCCACTTGTTGTTTGTTCATAGATCCCTTTCGGCGCACCATCTACGTGGTGCGTTTGTCAAAAGTCACAGCCGAAGGCTTTGAGCGACAATGAAGCGCCTTTGCCCCCTGCGGCCCCAACGGGCAGCGCATGATACCACACCGAAAGGCGCGGGAACAACGTCAATCGTATCAGAACCCTATACACATGTGTGTCGCATAGCTGACTCACAATGCGGTCCACGCAAAAAGGCCGGGCAGTCTGTCTGCCCGGCCTTTCATCTGTTCAGCAATCCCTTGCCCCTTACATATCGCCCTGAACCACCTGGGCAATGTTAAAGGCCTGGTCCCCGGTTTTCTCCAGATTGTTGAGGATATCCACAAAGAGGATCCCTGTCTCAACGGAGCAGGAGCCCTTCTGGAGGCGCTTGAGATGATGCTTCTTGAACTGCTTGCGCATCTTGTCGATGGTGTTCTCGTCCTCGGTGTCGATGGCCCTGGGAAGGCCGCCTGCGTTATACGCCTTGATCACATTGTCCGTAAAGCGGATGGCCACGTCGTAGATCTCTTCCATCTCCTGCATGGCCTCGTCGGAAAAGCGGATATCGCTCTCGATGAGCTTTTCCGTGTAGTTGACGATGTTCTCGGCGTAATCCCCAATCTTCTCCAGGTCGTGGAGCACATGCAGGATGTTGTTGAGCTCCCGGGAGGTCTCGGCGCTGATCTGCTCCTGGTTCAGGCGGACCAGGAAGGTGGAGATATCCTTTTCCAGGAGATCCACGGTGTTCTCCAGCTCGTAGACCTTGTTGATGGTCTTTGTGTCCCGGGAGAAAAAGGCGTCCCGGCTCAGCTTCAGCATCTCCAGGGCCAGTCCCGACATGCGGCTCACCTCTTTTCTGGCCTGGGAGACCGCAAAATCAGGGGTCTCGATGAGGCAGTCGTCCAGAAAGACCAGGCCGTCGTCCCGGCCGTTGCCCTTGCCCGGAATCATCCGCTCGCACAGGCGCGCCAGGATATGAAGCACGGGAACGAAAATGATGAGGTTGACGATGTTAAAGCCGGTGTGGACGTTGGCGATATGGCGGGCGATGTAAGGAAGGTTACCGGAAGCGTTGACAAAGTTGGGATCCCCCGGCGTCAACACATCCACGGCCTGCATGAAAAACTTCAGGAAGAAGAGCATGTAGCAGACACCCAGGGCGTTGATGAGAAAATGGCCGAAGGCGGCCCGTCTCGCCGTGGGGTTGGTGCCGATGGCCGCGAGGTTGGCGGTGATGGTGGTCCCGATATTCTCCCCGAGGACCAGGGCGCACGCGGCGTAGTAGTCGATGAGTCCCGTGGATGCCATGGCCACGGTGATACCGATGGTGGCCGAGGAACTCTGGACGACCATGGTCAGCACCGCGCCTGCGGCAACGGCCAGCACCGGATGATGGGAAAAGGTGATAAAGGCCTGCTGGAAGAACTCGCTGTGCCGCAAGGGAACAAACCCGTCCTTCATGATCTTGAGGCCGAGGAAGAGAAGGCCGAAGCCGATGATGACCTCTCCCCAGTAGTGGTACTTCTTGTTGCTGGTAAACATGCGCATAAACACGCCGATGCCGATGGCAGGCAGGGCAAGTTTACCAATTTTAAACGCGATGAGCTGCGCCGTGACGGTGGTGCCGACGTTGGCCCCCAACACCACGCTCAGGGCCTGGACCAGGTTCATGAGCCCTGCGTTGACAAAGCCCACCACCATGACTGTCGTTGCGGAACTGCTCTGGATCACCGCGGTCACCACCAGACCTACAAAGGTCCCGATGACCCGGTTGGAGCTGTGGCAGCTTTTCAACCTATGTTTCGCAGGCTGCTGCCCGCTGATTTCTGAAGGCCTTCCGACATCATCTTCATGCCGTAGAGAAAAAGCCCCAGCCCACCGACCAAACCGTAGACAAGCGCCAACCAGTTAACTGATTCCACCTAAATCTCCTGTAGTAACAGTACATTACACAGACGCGCCGTCTCAGTCTCCATGCAGGCGCACCTCACGTGAGTCGTAAATGTTTGTGGGGACTATATAAATGATCACCTGCATAAAATCAAGACCATTGCGACCCCCGGCCAGAGGCCTGCCACAAAGATGTTATCCCACCGTATACATTGCATTTCCACCCCACCCCAAACCCTTGCTGATACGTTCTTTCCCAAGAAACATGACAAGGAAATAACTCACTGCCCCCTCACCCGGGTTTGAAACAGGCAAAAAAAAAGCCGCCCCGTTTTTGGGGCGGCATAAATTATGGCGGGGCTAAAACGGCGATCAGGACGACGGCACGGGCCGTACCGTCAGGACCGCGCCCCCCGGAACCTTGAGATAGGTTCGGGCCAGGGCCTGAAGCTCGGCTGAGGTGACGGCAGCATAGTCCTCCAGGATATCCCGGGGCCAGACCAGTTTTTCAGGATACCTCGAGGAGTCCTGCATGACGCTGTTGAGCCAGTACCCGTTGGTACGCCGGTAGTCGGCGATACGGTTCACCACGGGGTCCACCACACGCCGGAGTTCATCTTCGCTGGCCGGTGCCGCGCGGAGGCCGTCGGCGATCTCTTTCACCGCCGCGATGACCTCGTCAACCTGCCCGGGGCTCACGGTAATGACGGCACGGAGGGTACCATACTCCGGGTAGGCCCTGCTGGACCGGTTCCAGGCCCTGGGGGAGTAGGCCGCCCCCAGGTTTTCCCGAACGGTCTCACGCAGGCGCTCGGAAAAGAGGGACCCCAGGATGGAGAGACGGCGCACCGTGTGGATATCGCCCATCCCCGTGGTGGGCCAGGCCACCGTAACCACGGCTTTGTCGATGGAGCTCTCCACGGAGAGATCAAGGCGCTTTCCCTCGGGAAAGGCAAGGTCGTGGTCCCGGGCAGGTTGCATGGCCTTCCGGGGAAGCGATCCAAGCCACTGCCCGCACAGAGAGATCACCGCCTCAATGTCCATGTCCCCCACCACGGAGAGCTCCAGGGGCGCCCCTTGCAGGTCGGGCATGACAAAGCCTTTGACCGCCTCCAGATCGATGCCCTCAAGGGAGGTTCCCGGGTACCCGAAACGGGCTGTATCTCCGGTGAGAAAGGCCTCAACCTGTTTCTGGAGCACGCCGTCCACGGTACGATCCATCTCTTCAAGCCCCTGGGTATAGCGCTGGGTCGAAAGGTGGTAGGCCTCCTCCTTGAGGCGGGTGTCGGTGAGCTGGGTAAAAAGCACCTGGAACATGAGCTCCAGCTCCCCGGGGATGGTACGGCCGGAGAGGGAAAACCCGTCCTGCCCCGCGCCATAGTGGTAGGTGGTGTTGGTACCGGCCATGGCCCGGGCTGTCTCGTCACGGCCCAGGCGTCCCAGTCCGCTCTCGTTGACCACCATCTCGGAAACCGAGGCCAGGCCGGGAACAAGGTCCGGGGCCCCTTTGACACCCTGCCCGAATCGCAGGGAGTACAGCACCTCCCTGGCCTTGAAGTCCGTCTGCTTCAGGTTCAGGACCAGGCCGTTTTCAAACGTGACCACGGTGATCCCGAGGTCGTCGTGATCCACCCGCGAAGCGACTTTGCCCGGGGTTTCAGGTACCGAAAGGTAGGGGAACGCCGCCGCTTTCCTGGCCGGGGGCGGGGTGGCCGCCACAAGACCGCTCTTATTATAAGCGGCAAGAAGGACGGCTTCAGGGCCTTTGTCACCGGCCTCCAGGCGAAGGTTGCCCTCCACCATCACAAGGCGATGGGAGGGATTCCACACCTCCTTGAGAACGGTGTGCAGCTCGTCTGCCGTTACCGCGTCCACCACAGGCTCAAAAAGGCGGCGCGCATCCCCGGGGGAGACAACCACCTTTCTCGTGGAGTTCTGCATTAAAAGGGGAACAGGCCCCGCTGTCCGCGCGGCCTTCTCCTCTGCCTGCAGGAGGGCATTTTTCATCTCCTTTTTGACCCTTGCCACCTCATCGGGTGCAAACCCGAAGGCCAGGGCACTGCGCAGGGTATGGTCGATGACGGCAAGACTTTCCTCCCAATTCTCTGCGTCACAATCCGCCGCCACAATGCCGTAGCGCACATGGCGCAGATAGGTTCCGGCCCCTGCTCCGGCCGAGGTAAAGGGGGTACCGGGCTTTCCGATACGCTCCTCCAGCCGGTTGTCAAGGATCCGGCTCGCCATGTCAAAGAGCATCTGCTCCCGTCGGACGGCAAAGGAATCGGGCTGCCGCGCCACATGGCTCAGCACCTGAAGGGTCACGGAGGTACTCCCCGCTTCGGGGTTGTAGGCATAAAACGCCTTGGTCCCCACATGAGCAAATGATCCTTCGTCGGGAATCTCCCCTTCCGGGGCACGGGCTTCAAGGGAGGAGAAGCGGTCCCGGATCAGCGCCGTCACTTCGGCGGGGTCCACGTCTCCCACCACCACCACGGCCATGTTGTCCGGACGGTACCAGGTGTCGTAGTAACTCCTCAAAAGAGCCGAGTCCGCGTTCTTGATGACCGACTCCAGGCCAATGGGGTGCCGCTCGTTGATCCGCATGCCCGGCAACGCAAAGGCCAGGTTCTTCACAAAACTGCGATAGGATTCGGAGTCCCGGTCTCTCTTCTCGGCCAGGATCACCCCGCGCTCCCGGTCCACCTCGGACTCCAGGAGCAGGGCCCCGCCCGCATAGTCGCGCATGACCAGAAGCCCTTCGGCCAGGCTCTTGGTGTCGCCCGCGGGGAGCACCACGTCGTAGACGGTTTCGTAAAAGCCGGTATGGGCGTTGGCATCGCCACCAAAGCGCATGCCGATGCGCTGAAAGTATTTGATGAGCTCACCCGGGGGGAAGTGCTCGGAGCCGTTGAACAGCATGTGTTCCAGGAAGTGGGCCACGCCCCGCTGGGCTTCGGTCTCGACCATGGAACCCGATTTAACGGCCAGGTGCATGCTGACCCGGTCCTTGGGCTCCGTGTTCTTCATCACGAGATAGGTCATCCCGTTATCGAGGACCCCTTCCACCACGGCCGGGTCTTTGGGAAGGCGCGGTTCCGGAACGGTGGTCGTGCCGACGTCCCGTCGGGCACACGCAGCGGTGACAACCAGCATCACGGCCAGCAGGCCGTAAAGGACACGTTGAAACGATTTTCCTGTCATGGTTTCTCCCTCAAATAAATAAAAAAGGCCGGTTGGACGTCATGACGTTCTTCCCGGCCTCGCTATCATCGATTGTGCATGTGGTCACCGAACAAAGGCAAACCAGATGTACCCGACAAAGATCCCCGCCCACATCACGGCGGCGAGGTACCCGAAATAGTTGATGGGTTTTTTGGCCAGGCCGTATCGGTCCACCGTCCCCACGCGCTTGTGGCAGCTCGGGCAGGTCTCTGCAGCCAGCGACAGGCTGGTAAAACAATACGGGCACCTTTTGGACGGGAACACCCGTTTGGCTTTTGCTTTTCCCATGCACCATCTCCTGCTGAGTGGTTGTCGTGAGGGTCGTCTGGTCTTCTGGTCGATGGGCGACAGGCTTGAATATGCATCGGCGACCGGCTTTTCCCTCCGGACCCCGTGCGGGATCATGGCGGTATCGCGCAAGCCTTATTTGGTCAGCGCATACAGTTATGTATGCTACCATAAAAAAAACCTGCCGGGCAAGCCAATGAAGCGTTTCCGGCAGGTTTCTCGTCTCTTCGGGCCAGGGGTCAGGCCCCGGGCTCGTCCCCGGACGTCAGGAAGCCCGACACCCAGGGCCGCTTATTCGTCGTCGGCCGTGGCGAAACGGGGATCCCGCTTGATCTCCGCGGCGTTTCGCAACTCCTCAACCCACTTGGACAACACATCGCTGCGCTTGCGATTGAGAAGCTCGGTTTTCAGGGCTTCCGATGCCTCGGGGTACCCGTCCAGGCCGGGAATCTTCTTCTCTTTGAGGGCCACCACATAGTAGCCTCCGTTGCCGCTGATCACCTCACCGGCAACCGGCTCTTCGGCGTTGAGGCCAAAGGCCGCCTCAACCACCTTGCGGTCCAGGGTATCGGCCCCTTTGCCATCCCGGGTAAACAGGGGAGACTCTGTGACCTTGGTCCCTTCGGGGAAGTCCTTGCCTTCCTTGAGGAGGGCCAGGAGGGCCGCAGCCTCGGACTCGGCTTTCTTGGCCTTGGCCTGAGACAGGGCATCAGCCTGTACAGCCTCTTTTACGGCGGTGAGCTCAGGCACCACAGACTCTTTCTTCTCCATGAGCTGAACGATATAGTAGGTGCCGTTGTATTCCAGGATATCGCTGACCCCGCCGACCTCCAGGTCGAAGGCGTCTTTGGCGATACGCATGCGATCCACGCCGGGAACGGACTCGGGACCTTTCCAGCGGGTGAAAAATGCGCTTTCGGTTACCGGAAGCTCGGCGGTCTCGCCTGCCTCCTTAAGGTTGTCGCTGCCCAGGACCATGTCAAAGGCATTTTCCGACGCAGCGTAGGCGTCGGCTTCGGCCTGCTCATCCACAAGGCCCTGGCGGATTTCATCGGACACTTCGGCCAGGCTCTTTTCCGTGGCGGGGTTTTTCTTCTCCAGCTTGATCACGTGCCAGCCGAACTGGGTCCGGACCGGCTCGCTGATCTCCCCTTCGGTCATGGCAAAGGCCTTGTCGGCAAAGGGCTTCACCATGGAGCTGTGGTCAAAGGCGCCCAGGCGCCCGCCGTCCTTGGCCGAAGGCCCTTCGGACAAGGTCTTGGCCAGTTCGGCAAAATCCGCGCCTTCGGCCGTGGCCTTGGCGTACACCTCATCGGCCCGCTTCCGGGCCGCAGCCTCTTCCTCGTCCGTGGCCTCATCGGCCACTTTGATGAGGATATGGCTCGCCTCCACGGTCTCAGGGGTCTGGTACCGGGCCAGGTTGGCCTCATAGGCCTCTGATATTTCCTCGTCGGAGACACTCACCCGGGTGCGGAAGTCATCCCGGCTGAACCGCATAAAGGAGATCTTGGCCTCGGGGTCGGTTTTGTATCGCTCTCCGTTTTCCGCAAAATAGGTCGTGACATAGTCATCGTCCACGGTGACATCCGCATAGGTGGCCGGATCAAACAGGGCGTAGCGGACCGAGGATTCGGTGTTCTTGTATTTGTAGAGTTCCTGAACTTCGCCGTCCGTCACCTGCACGCCGCTTTCCACCATGCTTCGCAGCTTGGAGATGAGCATGGCCTTTCTCTGCTGCGCTTCAAACTGGGGAACGGTGAGCCCGTTCTGGCGAAGGAGGGCCTCATAAAGCGCCATGTCAAAGACGCCGTCCCGCTGAAAGTAGGGCAGCTCCGTGATGGCCTTCTCAAGCTCCTTGTCGGTCACCTGAAGCTTCAGGCGTTCGGCCTCCTGGGTCATCAGCTCACTGGTGATGAGGCTCTCCAGGGCCTGCTCACGGAGCCGGAACATCTTGATCATCTCCTGGCTCAGGTTTCCGCCCAGCTGACGCCGGTACCCTTCCACCAGTTCATTGTAGGCCAGTCGGTAATCGTCCCAGCTGATAACGGCCTTGTTCACCTCTGCAACAATGGAGTTGCCGCTGTTGCGGTCCGGTCCGAGTCCAAGAAAAATAAATACCAGGACAATAACGCCCAGCAGTATCTTGATTATCCAGGAGCCGGCATTGTCACGCATCATTTGTAGCATCAATATACCTCTGTACCCTTATTGTCGTCGTTGGTTTCGGGGGCTGGAACGGATGGGCGGCACCATCTGGTAAGGCAGTTGCTTGCGCATCACGACAGGATAGCCGAATGCGGTGAATCATCACCGCCCGGCGGCCGCAGCAAACGAGTGCCGCCACCTCATTTTCCCACGCCCATACGGGTTCATACCCTTATATTAAAAAACTCGAATACCTTTACCATCCCTTGTTTTGAGAGTACAGAATTTATTTTAAGCCCCCCGGGGCGCCCCGGTATTTCAAATGGGTCCGGGGCCCTATCGTCTCCGGGCATGCCGGAAGCGCAAAAAGAGTCATTTTTTTCATTGACACCCGTGCGGTGATGGTCTAAATACTCTCTCGTTTGTTGCGAGCGATTCTTTAAAACGCACCAAGCACACACCGTGGGGCTGTAGCTCAGCTGGGAGAGCGCATGACTGGCAGTCATGAGGTCAGGGGTTCGATCCCCCTCAGCTCCACCATTAAAGATTTCAAAGGCCTGTCGATTCCTTCGACAGGCCTTTTTTGTTCCCCCCTTCCTTTTGGCCCGGTTGACCGGCAGTCACCGTCGGCGTTATACTGTTCCACCCGACACACCTATATTAAGGCCACACCGGAACCCCCGGCACCCGTGCCTTAATCTTCAGCACAAAAGCACAGGAGACCCCATGGGCACCTTGAAAATCGCACACACCAACTTCACTGTTTTCGACCTTGACAAAAGCCTCGCCTTCTACACCGAGGCCCTGGACTTTGAGATCGTCCGCCGCCATGAGGCCGAAGACGGCAGCTTTGTCCTCGTCTACCTGGGAGACGGCACCGGCGGTCACCAGCTTGAACTCACCTGGCTCAAAGAGCGAACAGAGCCCTACAACCTCGGCGACAACGAAATCCACCTGGCCGTCACCACCGATGCCTACGACGCCTGGCATGCCCGCCACAAGGAGATGGGCCTGAACCTCTGGGAGAACGAGGCCATGGGCATCTACTTTGTGGAAGACCCCGACGGGTACTGGATCGAAGTGGTCCCCGAAAAGATGATGAAGTAACATTTCTATTTATTACATTTTGAAGGAAGGGTATCGCCATGCAGTTCAGCACGACCGACACACGTATCGGATGGATCGGAACCGGGGTCATGGGGCAGTGGATGTGCCGCCACCTCATGGACCACGGCTTTCAAGCCACCGTCACCAACCGCACCAAAGCCAAGGCCCAGCCCCTCATGGACCTGGGGGCCCAGTGGAAAGAGACCCCCGAGGAGGTGGCGGCCGCCTCGGACGTGATCTTCACCATCGTGGGATTCCCCAAGGATGTGGAAGAGGTCTACCTCGGAGAATCCGGCATCCTCAAGGGCGCGCGACCCGGCACCGTGGTGGTGGACATGACCACCACCTCCCCGAGCCTTGCCCAGACCATTTACAAAGAGGCCGCATCCAAAGATGTCCATGCCGTGGACGCCCCGGTCTCCGGCGGGGACGTGGGCGCCCGCAACGCCGCCCTCTCCATCATGGTAGGAGGCGACCACGACACCGTAAAAGCACTGACCCCGCTGTTCGAGATCATGGGCAAGCAAATCGTCCACCAGGGCCCCGCCGGATCCGGCCAGCACACCAAGATGTGCAACCAGATCGTCATCGCCGGCACCATGATCGGCATGTGCGAATCCCTGCTCTACGGAGAAAAGGCCGGACTCGACCTTGAGGTCATGCTCTCGAGCATCACGGGCGGCGCGGCCGCCTGCTGGTCCCTGGACAACCTGGCACCCCGGATCCTCAAAGGGGAGTTCGACACCGGATTTTTCGTGGAGCACTTTGTCAAGGACATGGGCATCGCCCTGGAGGAGGCCCGGCGGATGAACCTGGCCCTGCCCGGCCTCGCCCTGGTCAATCAGCTCTACCAGGCCGTCATGGCCCACGGGGGCTCGCGCATGGGCACCCAGGCCCTCATGCGCGCCCTGAAGCAACTCAACAACGCCACCTGACAACACCCCCGCTCGGGGCGGCCCCGGCAGCCCCGAGCCCTGCAACACACCCCGTTTATTTACCTTTCCCCCCATCCGGCCCCTCTGATATACTTTTCCCACACAGCAACACACCTCAGCGCCCGGCACGCACCGGGCAGCCCCTTCAACCCCCACATGGACGGATGCATGAAAAGAGGCCTCTGGCTTGCAGCCCTGCTGATGACCTGCCTGGCCACACGGCAAACAGGCATCGCAGCAACGGATGTGGTCGTGTATTGCGACGACAACTACCCACCCTACAGCTACGCGGTGGAGGGGCAGGCCAGGGGCATCTACCCCGCCATCCTCGAGCAGGCCTTCCAGCGCATGGAGGGGTACCGCGTCACCATCCTGCCCATCCCCTGGAAACGGGGACTTCACGACATCGAAAGCGGCAAGGTGTTCGCCATCTGCCCGCCCTACTTCAGGCCCCGGGCGCGACCGTACATGTGGCCCTACTCCACACCCATCCTCCAGGAAAAAGTGGTGCTTCTCTGCCGGGACGAGATCCTGCAGAGCGCCCCCAGACTCACCTGGCCCGAGGACTTCCGCGGCCTGACCATCGGCAGCAACGACGGCTTCCTCTTAGGGGGCGAGGCCTTCTTCCGTGAAGTTGAAAAAAACAACATCCGCATCGACGAAGCCAGAAGCAACCGCATCAATCTCCTGAAACTTGGCATCAAGCGAACAGACTGCTACATCAACGACCGCCTCGCCATCCTCTGGGAACTCAACAAACTCAAAAAAGAGGGTCTCTACGACGAAGGAGGAACCCACGCCCTGCTAAGGGAGGCCCTTGTCATCAACACCGAGTGGGGCCACCTGGGGTTCACCAACCGGGATTACGGGCGATTTCACTTCAAGGAGGACTTCATCCTCAAGTTCAACGCCGTTATCAAGGACATGCAGACAAAAGGAGAAATCCGGCGCATCATGACCCAGGAAATGACCGCCCCGGAGTAATCCTCAGCCCGCCTTCCCGCCATTCCAGCCCGCTGCACACCGTCATATCCCCCCCCCACCCTTTCCGGGACATAATTTTCCGCCCGGACACTTCATGAGAAAACAATCAGCCCCAAACACCAAGATTGATCGTGCAACCGGCCAGACAGAAAGATTGCGATATTTAAAAAAGATGCAACATGTAACCCACCGTTTTGGGCACAATTTCCTCACCCGCCAGACAAGCCTGCCCCACCCATCGCCTTCATTATCGGAGCGTTGAGGTAAACCACTGCATATGCAGCCATGCCGATGGGGTAACTCAACCCGAGAAATATCCGGGCAGGCAACATCACCTCAAGAGTAAAAAATCACTCCTGTACCAATATCTCATCCTTCCCTACTATTTACTCGTTACTGACCCGTCTTCGCGGGGCAGATTGCCACCGGGCGAACCTTCCTCACTGCCATGGGAGCACCGCCGGTAAGGCCCCGCCTTTTCAGGTCGTTCTTTACTTACCTACCAAAAGGAGTTTTGTACCATGAAAGACAAGAGTCACCCCCCGGCCATCGTCACGGGAAAGCTGTCTGAAGCGCTAAAGGAATCAGCCATTGAGGTATTTCTAAGCGGGTTCGGGCAAAAAATCGACCATCTCATGCTTAAACCCCGAAGCCGGGCCCAGGCCCTGAGGATCTATCGCGACGGCGCAGACTTCTCTTCGGGGATCTATGCCGTCAGCCGGGGGCGCGTCACAGGCATGCTGGGCTTTCACTACCAAAACCAGAAATTCATCAACCTGAACCTTGCCACCCTGAACCGGGAGTTCGGATTCTTCGGGGGCGTCACGCGAAAACTCAGCGGCTCCGTGTTCAAGGACATCCACCCCTTGAGCCACGACGAGGTCAGGGTGCAGGTCATCGCCGTGGACAACGCCTTCCGGGGAACCGGGGTGGGTCACCGCCTCCTTGAAACCCTGTTTGCCTTCGGCAGGACCCGCGGCCTCTCCGGCGTTCGCCTGGAAGTCGTTGACACCAACCCCGGGGCCAAGAAAGTTCAGCCCGAGGAAGGCGCCCGGGTTTGCCGACTGCGGCACCCTGCCTTACGGCCCCATCGCCGCCAAAGCCGGGTTCTCATCACAGTTTCGCATGAAAAAGCACCTGTGATACGCCCCGCCCTTCCCACCCCAAAATCCCACAATAGTCAAACCGCCACAACATCCCATGCGACAAGCATGCATATACAGGCGAAACGTAACAATCGCAAAAAGACAAGGAACACACGACCTATGGAAAACTACAAGAAATTCGGTTCATTCACCATGGCTTACTCCATCAAGAAAGATCCCCAGTTCTCCCATTTCCCCCACGAAAAAGGCTCCATCGCCTACCAGGACAAATTCGGCGTTCGCATCTTTGTGGGCGACCCTTTCTGCCACCCATGCGATGCGGCGGCAGTAATCAACGCCTTTGTCAAGGAGAGCCGCCTGCTTCGCCGCCCCCTGGTGGGCATGCAGTGCAGCCTGGAGACCGCACGACACTTCAGCAACCACGGCTTTGACGCCACCCACATGGGGGTTGAGACCCTCATCCTCAACGACTGGTCCATCAAAGGGAAAAACGTGGGGCGTCGAATCCGCAAGGCCCAGAAAAGAGGCCTCGTGATCTCCGAAGCCCGGTGGGACTCCGACCCCACCCTGGCTCAGCAGGCCATGGATATCTCCGAGGCATGGCGCCGGACGCGCAAAACAAAGACACCCCTGAACCTGCTTCTCCGCGAGCCCACCTTCCGTGATGAACCGGATGAACGCACCTTCTTTGCACGGCTGGACGGCACCCTCGTGGGATACGTCACCTTTGAGGCGATGTACGACCAGAACCGGAAGATCGGGTGGTATGCCAACATCAACCGTCGGGACGATAGCCGCAACATCGCCATCTTCGATGCCATTGTGGACGAGGCCCTGGGCACCTTCAAAGCCGAACCGAGGTTCCGCGTGCTCTCTCTGGGCCTGGCGCCCATGGCCGGAAGACACAACGAACACGGGTTCTCAAATCGGCTGGTGGAGAGGGTCTCGGACCTCAGCTACCACTACGGAAACGACGGGTACAACTACAAGGGAATCTTCCAGTCCAAAAAAGGCTACTGGCCGAAGTCCTTTGAGAGCAACCCGAACCAGGTGGAAGTCCGGGACACTTACTGCATCACCAAGGGCTCCATTCCCCTGGACCCCGTGGCAAAGGCGTTCATGGGGGTCGGCATTCTCCCCGAAGGCCTGGCCCACACAGCCTGGTTTGCCACCCGCATGACCGTTTCCGGCATGTGGCGTGAGTTCCGAAAAACCAGCCACTCCAACCTGGTGACATTCTGGAAAGGCCTCACCGCCTCCCTCTGATATGTCACCGCGTAACCGGCTCCGGGGAGAGGCTTCTCCCCGGGGCCATCGTCACCCGGGGGCATTGCCCCCGGGCCCTCCCGGCCAGCCCGAGATCCCTTTTCCCACCCGGATAAACCCCATTGGCATATGCCTTGCTACCTGTTTAGCGATAAATGGATGGCGCACAGCCCGGAGCCGGCCGGCCCACCAATGAGACACCCCACCCTCATCAGCCCCGGCCCACCGGCCTGAGATTCCGTTTTTACAGGTCCATATGGTCCCCACAGCCCGTCACGGACCGGCGGGCCACGTCTTCCCTGCCCGGCATCATGCCGCAGGAAGATCGCTGCGACGTTCGAAGAATTGCGAAGTGAGGTAATAAAAATGCGAAGCGAAACGACAGGCCAGGACATTCTCTCCATCATCGACAAAGGCCTCAGAGGCAAGGGCCTCACCAAAGGCGACGCACTGACGCTGCTCCACGAGATCCCCACCCGGGGTGAGGCATTCACAACCCTTCTGGAGGCAGCAGACAGCCTCTCGCGCCGCCAGTTCGGGAACATGGGCGAGGTGCACGGACAGATCGGCCTTAACGGAGAACGGTGCAGCAACGACTGCCAGTTCTGCATGTTCAGCGACACCTGGAGCTCCCTTGACACCCCGTTTTGCTTAGGCAAAGAGGAGGTCCTGGCCCACGCAGCAGCCCTTGACGCACAGAACGTGGGGTCCATTTCCCTCATGTCCACCGCCGATTACGACTTCGATCTCTTCCTCTCCATGGGTGCCCTGGTCCGCAAGGAGCTCAACGGGCGGGTTCCCCTCTTTGCCAACTGGGGAGACCTGGACCCGGATCAGGCCCGGGCCGTAAAAAAAACCGGTTTCACCTTCTACTACCACGCCCTGAGGCTCGGAGAAGGGGTGGTAACCCTCATCGATCCGTACAAGCGCATGCAGACCATTGAAAACGCCCACCGGGCCGGCCTGCTGGTGGGCTCCTGCCTGGAGCCCATCGGCCCGGAGCACAGCTACGAGGAGATCGCCGACCTCCTGGACCTCATGCGCACCCTCAAGGTCTCCTGGATGGCCACCATGAAACGCATCCCCATATGCGGCAGCCCCCTTGAGCCCTACGGCCAGATTTCCGATGAGGAGTTTGCCCGAATCACCGCCGTGACCCGCCTCTTTTTCGGCAACACCATCTTCACCCTGGCCGCCCACGAGCCTTCCCCCCTCTGCCTCAGGGCAGGGGCCAACTTTCTGGTGGCGGAGCGGGGAACCAACCCCCGGGACATGGACTCCCGAACCGAGACAGGAAGGGCCTGGGATGCCCCGGCCTGCCGTGACATGCTCAAGGAGGCGGGCTACGACGTCCACACAGGCCTGGTAAACCGGCGCTACCTGGCCATGAGCTTCAAAAACAGATATTTCGGGCACGCGGGACGTCTGATGAAAAATTGGCTGCACCCGTAACCGAAGGGCTCCCGCTCACTGCGGATGCCTCCCTTGTCTCCACCCGCGATTTCCGACCCCCGCTGCCCGTTCCACTGGCAGGAACCCTCAGCCGGCACGGGGGTCACGCAGGAAGCAATAAAGCACAAGCAAAGTTGCTTCAAGTATAGTAATAAAGCATACATCAAGGATTCAGCCCCTTGCGCGGCGAAGAAATGCCACCTGCGCCATCACCGCCAGGCACACTTTGCACTATTTTTGTTATTTTGAAGATTTTACCTTGACAGAATTAACACCTGTAAAATAATATCCCCATACTACATTAAATATTGTAAGATTCGCCTGAACCAAGATTTTGAATTGCGCCCTGCAATCATGAATGAAGCCTCCTGATATTTCGGAACCACATACATTTTACGCAAGCAATAAATCCTCAATTGACGTCACAAGCACATAGTCAATATGCCGCAGGATTTATCGGCAGGAATGCTGCCGAATCCCGACACCGCCGCATCGCCAGGACACCCCGCGAGGGTGGGACGATCAGTGCCTGTACGGGAAAAAACCAGCCTTTTGTTTTACCAGTCGTACAATAAATAACCACCGGCGACAGCAAATCGCATGATCACGAACCGGTGTGTTGACGAGCAACATCGCCATGCCCGCCCTTGCAATCCAGGCAAAGAAGGCAGCGTTTTGTGGCCATAGACTCGTAATATTCGATAATTCCAGAACATTAACCAAACCATCTATACCCAGAGATGCCAGTAACAGCTCCCGGTCCCTTGCCTGCGGCATGGGACCAGTGATCCACCTGCACCCCGGACGCGCCGTTTTCCAGGCCGTGCCGGATCTTCAACAGTTCAAGCCCCCCGGCTTTACAGCGGGATAACCTTTAATCTGCAATAAACACGAAGGGGACATGAATGATGAAAGAGACACCAAAACACAATGCGACAGCCTCACCCCATGGGATCAAACTGCTGGACTCGACCTTGCGCGACGGCTCCTACGCGGTTGATTTCCAGTTTGACAAGGCCTTTGTCGTTGGCCTGGCAAAACGGCTCAACGCCCTGTCCGTCGACCTGGTGGAGGTGGCCCACGGCATTGGTTTTGAAGCGGAAAGGGCCGGGTACACAGAGAGCAACATCAGCCTCACCGAGTGGTGCGACATCGCCAATGAGAACTTCAGCACCTCGAAATGGGGAATGTTCGCTCAGCCCGGATTCAGCCGCCTCTCCACACTGAAATGGCTGTGCAGCGAAGGGATGTCCTTTGTGCGGGTGGGCCTGGAAGCGTACCGGGTGGAAGAGAACCTGAATTACCTGGAACATGCCTTGACCCATTGCGATGACGTCTACCTGAACCTCATGAAGTCGAGTGTGGTCTCCCCGGACAAGATCGGCAATTTCCTCCGCAATGTGCCCTCGGAGATCGCAGGGGTCTATATCGTGGACTCCTACGGCACCATGCTGCCCGAAGATGTTGAGAACTACGTCCGAGCCGTCCGGGAAACCTTCCCCGTGGTGGGCTTTCACGGACACGACAACCTGGGCATGGCCAATGCCAACAGCCTTGCCGCCATCTCTGCGGGGGCGTCCGTCGTCGACGGCACCCTGTACGGCATCGGCCGGGGAAGCGGCAACGCGGCCATCGAGTCGCTGGCGGGCATCCTGTCCAACATGGGAAGGGGTGACTACGACTACCGCGAATTCGCGAAGCTTGCCGAGATGTGCAACCAGGAGATGAAGGTCATCCCCGGAAGCCACTACCTCCAGGTCCTGGGCGGTGTCATCGGCTTGCACACCAGCCTCTTTCCGGTGATCGAAAAGGTGTGTTCCGAGCAGAAGATCGATGAGATGGCCGTCATGAAAGAGGCCCTGAACGTAGCCACTTACGACCCCAAGGAATCAGACATCTACAAGGCCTCTGAGATCGTTTCCCAGAAAATGTGCGCATAGGAAAGAAAGACCGGCCCAGAGCCGGTTCGAAAGGAAAAAAGAGTGAAGCTATCTCGTTTGAAGCAAGGAGACATTGAGAAAACCCACGCCTGCAACGGCGACGGCAGGTGGGTGTGCCTGCCCGAGGAATTCCAGTCCTTCCGCCTGGTGGAGCTTCTGGCCGACAAGCCAAGGGAAGCCATTGAGGGCCTCCTGGAGGCACAGGCGACGGCAGATGTGTCGGCAAGCCGCCTGGACACGGCGGCCCCGGTTGCAGGGGACGGCGGGGATATCTGGGGGGCAGGGCTCAACTACCGGGGACACGCCAAAGACCTGGACGCCGCCCAGCCGGTTTCAGGGCCTGGCTCCTACCTGAGGCCCTCCGGGTGCCTCATCGCAAACGGCGGGGCCATTGAGCTGCCCCAGCAGAGCAAGCGCGTCACCGCCGAAGGCGAGCTGGGCCTTGTCATCGGAACCCGCTGCAAGAATGTGCGCCGCGAGGACTGGCGGGATGCGGTGGCGGCCGTGACAACGGTCCTGGACATGACCGCCGAGGACGTCATCCGCGAAAACCCCCGCTACATCCCCTGGGCCAAGGGATTTGACACCTTCTGCAGCATCGGGCCGGCCCTGGTCTCCATGGACACCTTTGCACCGGGAGAACTGGAAACCCTGCGCGTGTCCACCGTCCGAAACGGGGAGACCATCGCCTCGGCACAGGTGTCGGAGATGCGATACGACCTGGGTTTTCTGGTGGAGTATTTCTCAGCGGGCCGCACCCTCCTGCCCGGCACGGTGATCTGCACCGGCACCCCTGGGGCGGCAGCAATTAAGGCAGGCGACAGGGTGGAGGCTTTGGTGGAGAAGGTCGGGCACCTCTCCCATCATGTGAAATAGACCGCTCGACGGGCAATAGACCGCCCGCCGGGCGATCGTAAGACGAAATGGAACGGTATGCATCGAATCAACATGGATAAGACCAACGCCAGAGACGACATGTCCATTACGGAGATGATCGGTAAGAGCGCCCGTATCCAGCCGGACGCCACGGCCATTAAAACCCCGTTGGCATCCCTGACATACGGAGACCTCGACAAAAAGACAAGGGAGCTGGCCTCACGCGTGGAGCAGATAACGCTTCCCGGTGAATTTGTCGGCATTGAAGGGCGGCGGGATGCCGCAACCATTGTGGCGATGGCAGGGCTGTTACGGGCCCGTCGGCCCTTTGTGGTCATGGACCCGCGGGACAGCGAAGCTTCCAACCGCAGCAAGGTGTCCCGCCTTCGGATCAACAGGGTGGCCCGGGGCACCGCCACCCCCGGAGAGGTGGAGCTTATGCCACCCCCTGCCCCCTGGGCAGGTGACGGCCCGGCCCCACGCGAGCCCCACCCGGACCTTGGTGATGGGTACGGTGACCTTGCCTATGCCATCCACACCTCGGGTTCCACCGGGGAGCCGAAATGTGTGGTCGTGCCTGCGGAGCCGCTGGCTTGCGTAATCAGGGACCACATCCACCGGCTGGATGTGGGGCCCGGCAGCCGGACGCTTCAGTTTGCAAAGCTCACCTTCGACGGATGCCTCACCGAGATCTTCTGGACCCTCTGCGCCGGAGCCTGCCTTGTGGTGGTGGACGAAAGCGAGCTGGCACCCGGTGCGATCCTGCAAAACACCTTGGAGCACCATGCCATCACCCACCTGAAAACAACGCCCTTCGCCCTGACGGCCACATGGCCCACACCGGCCATGCACCTGCGCCACGTCGTCAACGGCGGCGGAGCCTGCAGGCCTGCCGTGGTGGAAAAGTGGGCGCGCGTAACAGACTTCCACAACGCGTACGGATGCACGGAGTCGACCATCTGCAACCTCCTTAGCGGCCCCCTGAGCCCCGACGCATGCCGCGACGGGGCTCCGCTGGGTGATGTGGTGGGAGACTGCGACGTCAAGGTGGCCCGGCAGCAGGCCGACCCCACGGAAGAGCCTTCTCCGGATTGTCGGGGAGAGCTTGTCATCACCGGCAAAAGCGTGGCCGTCGGCTACCTTGCCGAAGAGGGACTGCAGCGCTTCCTCGACCCGGAAGGCCACCGGGTGTACCGCACCGGCGACATCGTCACGGTGCGAAACGGCCAGTTTTTCTTTGTCGAGAGAAACGACCGCCAGGTCAAGGTGCGGGGCTACCGCATCGACCCCGGAGAGGTGGAAGGTGTGGCCTGCGGCCTGGACACCATCGTCGAGGCGGTGGTCCTTGCCGAGTCCCACGCAGGGGAAAAGGACGCAGGGGACGACGCCCTTGTCTGCTACTACCAGGGCATGGCCGAACCCCGCATGCTGCGAAAGCATCTGGAGAAAAACCTCAACCCGTACAAAGTACCCTCGGTTTTCAAGCGCCTGGAGGCCATGCCCTACACGCGCAACGGCAAGGTGGACCGCCACGCCCTCCAGGCCGCCCGCCACCAGGTCTTTGAGGAGGCCACCGCCGTCGAGGCCCAGATCCTCTCACTGGTGCGTAGCCTCACCGGCCTTGAAGACGCCAACCGGGACGACAACTTTTTCGACATCGGCGGGGATTCGGCTTCCACCATCATCCTGCTGGCCAAGCTCAAAGAACTGGGATGGACCGACGTGGGCGTGCGGGACGTGCTTCGGGCCGAAAAACTCGGCGACCTCGTGGACGCCTTCCCCGAAAAGGAGGTGGAACGCTTATGTGCGGTATAAGCGGAACCTTTGCCCCGGACGGTGGGCTGGACCGCAGCCTCTGCGTGGCCATGCACAACCGGCTGACCCACCGGGGACCGGACGAGGCCTACTCCCTGAACACGGCGTCCCTGTCGGCAAAACTCGCCAGGCTCGGGATGATCGGCCTTCAAAACGGCTGGCAGCCCGTGGAAGAGGCCAGCGGCCGCTTCGTGGCCCTGACAAACGGGGAAATCTACAACGCCGACAGCCTGTTCCGGGAGCTGGGTATCCCCCGTCCCAGCGGCAACGGGGTGGATGTGGCCATCCTTCCGGAGCTGGTGGCCCGCTACGGCATCGACGGCCTGGAGAAAATCGACGGGCAATTTGCCTCGGTGATCCACGACCGCCTGGAAAACGCCGTCTACCTGGCCCGCGACCGCTTCGGCATCTGCCCGCTGTTCTACACCACAGCGGGGCACGAAACCCACTTCTGCTCGGAGCTGAAACCCCTTGTGCAGGCCGTACCCGGCCCGTGGCGCCTCGATTATGCCGCCGTGGACCAGTACTTCTCCCTGGGCAATATCGTGGCGCCCAGGACCCTTGTGGCAGAGGTCTCTGCCGTGGAGCCGGGGTGCGCCGTCAAGGTAAGCGAAGACGGCCGCAAGACCCTCCGCTACTGGCGCTATGGCACCTTCACACCAACGAAGGGGCCCGTGGATGCGGAAGCGATCCGCCAAGGCATCCGGAAGTCCATCGCCGTACGCCTTCACTCCGATGTGGAGATCGGGTCCTACCTCAGCGGGGGGTTCGATTCCACGGCGATCCTCATGGACGCGGCCTCCTTGTCCAAGGGCCCCATGCGCTCCTTTTCCGTGACATTCGATGACCCGCGCCTGGACGAAGGACGCTACCAACGCTCTGTGGCGGCGGCCGCAGGCAGCGTCCACGAAGAGGTGCAGTGCGCCCCCAATGACATTGCCGCCCGCTTCGAAAAGATGGTTCGCCACTGCTGCTTTCCCCAGCGGGAGACCTACAACGTCTCAGCCATGATGCTCTCGGAACGGGTGCACAAGGCAGGGATCAAAGGTGTGGTGTCGGGTGAAGGGGCCGATGAGCTCTTCTTCGGCTACGACTCCTACGCCTTTGACAGCGTCCGGCGCCGCCCGCCCAAAGCCAGCGCCCGCAACGAACAGGCATGGGGCCGGGCGGATTTCAGCTGGGAGGTGGACTTAGACCGTGTGGAGGGCCGCCGCCGGGCCTTCCTGTCTGACCATGCGCGCCAGGAAATTGTGGGCCGGGAATTCTGGCGCAACCGCCTGATCCCCTATTCGGAAACGGAGCTCACCGGGCTCTCCCCCATGCAGTTGCGCTCCATCGCCGATGTCTATGTCCAGCTCGGCGGGCACCTGCTGGGCGATCACGGAGACGCCATGGTCATGGCCAACTCCATCGAAGGGCGCTACCCATTCCTCGGAAACTCGGTGGTCTCCCTGGCCCTCCAGGTGCCCGACGACGAAAAAGTCGTGAACTTCGAGGGCAAGACCTGCCTGAAAAAAGCCTATCGCGACACCGTCCCGGACCAGGTCATGAACCGTGCCAAACACGGCTTCACGGCCTATGACCTCCAAGCCATCGTCGACCACCAGCTCTGGCAGGACTGGCAGGAGATGGTGGCCTCTGTGGAAGCCCTGAACCCGGAATGCATGGCCGGACCGTCCCCTGAAACCGTCAACGAAAAGTGGGATTTTCGCCTGGGCGCCATCAGCCTCGCCATGATCGTCGACGAGCTGGAACTGAGGTGCTGAAAAGAGACAAACCAACAAGGAAAACCATCATGGACCAAGCAACACGGGACGTTATCATCTTTCCCGGAACCGGATCCTTCGGCAGTGAGTTCCAGCCCATTGTGCGAACGCTAAGGCCAAAGGCCCAGGTTCTTCGCTACCCCTGGCGTTACGGACAGGCCGACGACATGGCCTCCTCGTTTCACGACGCGGCCATGTCCTGCCTGCCCCGGCTCCGGGGCATGCAGGAAAAGGGACCTATCCTCTTCGGGCACAGCTTCGGGGCATATATCGCCTACGCCCTTGCCACCGCGCTGGAAAAAACAGCATGCCGCATCGGCGGGCTCATTGTCGTTGGCGCCAACGCGCCCCATGTTCTGGACGGAGCCGCGTTACTACCGAGATCGCCCGAAGAAATCGAAGCCTACTGGGCCATGGTCGACCCAAGCCTGTTTGAGCGAATCCCCGATCCGGAGTGGAAGGACGAGCTCATCGACACAAGCTGCAAGGAGCTGAATCTGCTGAGCGATTTTCACGCGCCGGATTTTGGGCGGCTGCACTGCCCCATTTTCGCGGCGTCCGGCGACCGGGACCCCCTGGTCACGAAAACCGGCCTCGACGGGTGGGACGAATACACCACCGAGGGTGTAAAAAGCCGACGATTCAGCGGCGGTCACACGGACCTGCTGGCGACGGATGAATTCATCACATGGGTCAAAAGAATTACTTACCATTAAGCAATTCAGTTGTGCCATGAACCGAGACCATGTATGCTGCTGAATTAGCAGCGTTTGTCACTAAATTGACATTACCTACAAGGGAAATTTGGAATGCAAGAGCATATTCTGAACGCGCTGCGGAAGGCCCTGCCGGATAATGATGTAAATGCAGTCGAACAATGTGTAACAGACCTGCACGGCAGATTACCACACAAAGACAAATTGAGTAAAAACACGGTGATGGTTGCCTACGGCGGCGGCAAGGACAGCGCCTACACCACCGCCTTCATGCGGGCCGTGCACCTGGCCATGGCCGAGCGATTCGGCGGAGAGACCTTTCGCCTGGTCATCGTGACGATGCGTCACTCGGGCATGCCCTTTGTCGTGATGCAGAACATCCACCGGACCTATCAGGCCCTGGGCGTGTACGACGATCCCATGACCGAACTCCTCCTCATAGAGCGCGAGGAAGTTCGGCCCTTTGACCTGCACGCCCCCATGCCCCACCTGTTGATCGACTTTAACCGGACCGACCTGCTCATGGCCGGACATCAGTCCTACGGAGACGGCCGCACCTCCTTTTGCAATGCCTGCAATTTCAACGTGGCCAACTTCTTCGGGGTGGCAGCCCGCCATTGCGGCGTGGACCTCATCGTCACCGGAGATTCCCCGGACGAACAGCGGGATTATGCCGTGTGGATCAACAAGCTGGCACACAAGACCGGGCAGGAGCCGTCCGGGGACGCCACCTTCAAAGGCACCCTGAAAGTCCTCGACGGGATCTCCCAGGCCTATTTTAAGGAGATCCACGGCGCAGGGCATGTCCACCGGCTGGCAGATCGCCGGGTCACGTGGGACGTCTCCGAGACCCTCACCTTTTTTTCGATTTACGATTACACGGACTATGCCTCCGGTGCCCACTGGGCGCTGCTCACCGATTTCCTGGGGTTTGTCTTCGACGAGCTGGCCTTCAGTTTCACGGAATCGGACTGTGCCAATCCCGCGCTCATGGCGCACCTGCGAGGCCTTCGCACCGAGCGGGTCTACGGGCGGGGGTACCGGGAAGGCATTGATCAGTACACGGAGTTCGCCATTGAGCTCATGGAGCACAAGGACTTTCCGGAGCACCTCATCGAAGTCATCAAAAAGCGCTACGCCACGGACGAGGGAGTAACGCACATGCGCGACCTCGTGGAAGGGTATGCCCGGGACACCTTCGGCCTGACCACCGAGCAGCTGGTCTGCATGGTCTTCTCTCCCTTTGCGGGGCAATGTGCCGGGCTGCACAACTACCTCTCCGCCGAACAGCCGGACCTGGCTCCCCGGGAAGGGGAGATCCGTGCTCTTCTTAAGGACGGGGGTATTGAAAGCCAGGAACTCGCCATTCGGCTGGAACGGATCAGCGGCCTGAGCCTCACCGATTTGAGGCAGCTCGTGGCCTCCCCTCTGTGGTCGCCCACGGGCAGCGACAGCGACCGGGAGGGGCTCCTGCCCTTTATCACGAAGAGCGACCCGAACCAGAAACTGATCCATGTAAATTTCGGAGGCGACGAATCGCCCATCATGGACCGGGTATCGGGAAGATAGCCGCAGGCGATCGCACGGCGCCCGGCTCCGGCAAACCCGGCACCGGGCGCAGGCACTGAGAGATGCCAAATCTGAAGAACCGCAAAAGACGACCCGCGCAGCCATAACGCCACCCGAAGGCCTGACCGGGCAGAAGCCCCCTTGTGCCCGGCGCCCTCACCACGAACACGACGGACCAGGCGTTCACGCCTTTTCCATAGATTTTTGTAATACAAACGTAAGAAAGGAGATGATGTTGTATGTTGACTGACAAGACTCAAGGCCGGGAGAAAACGGGTTCCAGTGCGTCACCTTATCTCAGCCTGCTGGTGACGATGGTGATGTTCGGCAGTGCATTTGCGAGTTCCAAATTCGTGGTAGGGGAGCTGCCCCACGAAGTGGCGGCGGCTCTAAGGTTCGGGGGCGGGGGCGCCCTTCTGATGGTCCTGGCCATGGTGATGCACGGACGCTCCAAGCCCGTGGGATGGGGGGCTGCCATGTCTGCGGGGTTTGCTGGCCTCCTGGGCGTGTTTGCCTACAATCTCTTCTTTTTCTGGGGGCTCTCCCTGGCCCCGTCCATCGACGGCAGCGTCATTGTCCCGGTGCTCAGCCCTGTCATCACCACCGTCCTTCTCATCATCCTGGGCCGGGAAAAGGCCTCGTCCATGAGGATCCTGGGGCTCTTCCTAGGGCTTGTGGGCGCAGGGGTCTTCCTGGCCGGGGCAGGCACCGGGGCGTCCTTGAAAACCCGGATGACCGGTGACATCTTCTTCGTGGTGGGTGCCTGCTGCTGGGCCCTTTACAGCATTGTGTCCAAGACCCTTCTCTCCAAGGGAACCATCGACCCGCTGCGGGCCACGACGTGGGCCACGGCAAGCGGGGCCGTGGCCCTCATTGCCCTGGCCGTCCCCCATGCCCAGCAGATGCGGCCTGGGCCTCGGTGTCCCCCACGGCCTGGTACAACGTGGCCTACCTCTGCGTGGGTCCCACGGCCATTGCCTACCTGTTCTACTATTACGGCTTGCAACGGGTGAGCGCCTCCACCGCCACCATCATGATGTTCACGGTCCCCTTCTTCGGGTCCTTTTTCTCCATCCTCTTTTTGGGGGAATCCATCGGCCGCCTGCAGTTGACCGGCGCAACGGTGATGCTGGTGGGCTCTTTTATCGCCGTGATCATGGAGCGCCGGAGCGTGCCCGCAAAGCAGGCGCCCCCAGCCCATCAAGGGTTCTGCAGGCGACCTAGCCAGGACAAGGCATCGTAATTCGCCACCTATCACCCGACAGACAGCCACGCGCCGCACCCGCGCGGCGGCCCGTGGAAAGGACACCATAAAGAAGATATTTTTCCACTGACGGCTCTTTCCGCGCCACGGCCATTGCGTCGTGCTACGCGCGGCTCAGCGAAGTGTTCGACGAACCAGAAGAGGACCAACCCCCAAAAAAAGATCCCGGCACGCGGTTCACGGCCCTTGAAAACCGGGGACTGGTCTACCGGGTCCCCAAAGGCATTCCCGGGAAGGGCTCTGCTCTTCTCCCTCTGCCGAGGCCAAGGCGTTCCTGGCAACATCATGGAAAAAGCGCGCCAGCCTGGGCCGACTGGCAAAGAAAGCTGAAACCCCAAAAGGCGCCCTCATCACCTTGCCCTGCAGGAGACAGAACCCGGGGCCGAACACGGTCGCTGCACTGCTTCACCACAGACTGGAGCCCCCTACCCGCGGCCTGGTGTTCCGTGCCCGTCACCCGCACCACAGGCTGGCCCCCAAGGGCAAAAGCCTTCCGGCCTTTACCGGGGCGTATGCCCGTCACCCCCTGCACGGCGACCTCATGCCCGTCTGGGCCGTGGACTGGGTGGCCCCGGACATCGGAACCGGTGTGGTCATCGTCAACCCGGCCCATTGCGCAGCAGACCTCAGCTTTGCACGGGACGTCGGCCTTCCCATCCGGTTCGGCCTGGTACCGGCAATCCCCGGCCCCGACAGCGACACCTGGATCGAGCCGCCGGTGATCCGCACGGGTGAGGCCTTCCGCACAGGCGGCCCCGCAGACGGCCTGACCCATGAGGCGGCTTCGGCCCGCTACCTTTCCATCCTCACCGAAGCAGGCCGGGCCCGAATGATCTCGGACTGCTCCCTGGGCGCCCGAAAAATCGCCGAGGCAGACCCCGGCCACCGGCCATGTTGAGCCAGAGAGCCGGTTCACCGCCCTCCTCGACTTTCTGGATACCTTCACTGCCGCCAAAGGCTCGTGGATGCCCGTGCTGGACCGGGAGGCAGGTGCCCTGGAGGTGGCCCATCTGGTCTGCCTCTCCGTTGACTGCGACATGCCCCTTCCCGACCCGGGCAAAACCATCATCGTGGGCGCCACCGATTCCAACATCAACGGCGCCACCGACTCCCCGGCAGGACGCCTCGCCTGCCTGTCATCCGGGTCCCCTGCCGACACTCTCTCCCTGAAGCAGGAGACCATGGAGCAGGCAGAGCGGTTCATCGCAAACCTCTCCGATTCCCCTGACCTGCCGACCCTCTCGGACAAGGACGTTGCCAAGGGCGCCAAGCGATCTCGCAAGGTCATGGAGCTCATGGCCGGGGCAGAGCCCCACCTTGCCTTTCGTGAGCTCTACAGGCTTGAGCGGGACGTCGACGAGACCCGGGGCGTGGGGAAAGCGGAGTATGGTCTCCTTCCCCGCCCTGGCCTATGTGATGTCCGGCCAGGGAAGCGTGGGAGAGACAAGCGAAGTCCGTCGCCTTTGTTGGCCCCCTTCTTTCGCCCCTGATAAACCCCAGAGCGTATTTAGATAGACATGCCTTCGGCGGCCCTGCCGGAGGCATGTTTGGATTGATCAGTTACAAGGAAAAACAGACCATGGACTTAGGAATCAAAGGAAAAACAGCCCTTGTGGCTGCTTCCACCAGGGGGCTCGGCCGGAGCTGCGCCGAGGCCCTGGCGCAAGAGGGGTGTCGCGTTGCCGTGTGCTCCCGCAACGAAGACGCCGCCCGGGAGGCTGCACGGGAGATCTCGGCCACCGCCGGCGGGTGAGGGCGGTGGGTTCAGGGACGGACCTGACAAATAAAGAGGAGATCCACAGGTTGGTTCAAGGGGTGGACGACGCCCTGGGCACCCCGGATATCCTCGTCACCAACGCCGGTGGCCCGCCCCCCGGCACGTTTGAAACCACGGCCCTGGACGACTACCCCAAGGCCCTGGACCTCAACCTCATGAGCGCCGTGCGCCTGATCCACCATGTCTGCCCGGCCATGATGGCCAAGGGCTGGGGCCGAATCATTGCCGTCACCTCCATCTCCGTGAAACAGCCCATCGGGGACCTGCTTCTCTCCAACATGGCCCGGGCCGGGCTCACCGGTTTTTTAAAAACCGTGGCAACAGAGCTGGCCCCCCACGGCATCACCGTGAACGCCCTGCTGCCGGGCACCCACAAAACCGCCCGCGTGGACAAACTGGTCAAGGACCGCGCCGCACAGAAAGGCAAAACCCAGGAGGAAATCTCCCGGAAAATGGTCTCGGCCATTCCCTGCGGAAGCTTCGGCGACCCGTCGGACTTCGGCGCCGCAGCAGCCTTTCTCGCCAGTGAACAGGCTCGCTCATCACCGGCCACAACCTGCTTGTGGACGGGGGAGTGCATTGGGGACGTTGTACAAGTCGGCACAAAAGACCACCTCATGCCCGAGGCGGGCCTCTCACACTCAAACAATACCCGACAAGCTCTCGCTGCATTCAAACCCAACGATTTGAAAAAAAGGCTTGCCCTACCCTTCGGTCACGGCAAACCGTAATGCAAAGAGTCAAGTTTTCACTATTTTTCCTGATTTAAGGCATCAATTTTCGAAGGTATAGAAATAACGGAAGCCACTAAATCCAAAACGAAATAGTAGGACAGAAACAGTATATATCCTACAAATGGCAACAGAGCTGTTAATGTAAAACCACCAATGGTCATCATCTTAGCAGTAATCTCTGGAATATAGTTGAATTTTGTAAACATGGCCCCTATCAAGCTAATTATGCTAAGAACGATCCCAGAGCCAAAAATTATAGGAATTATCTTTAAATTACTTTTTACAAAAAAAGATAATATTCCGATGAATTCTTCTCCAGCAGAGATATTCTTATAGATATTAATAAGGAGATTCGGATTGAGCGAAAGCGCGAGCATATACTCACAAAAAACAAAAGAAAACAGGCCAATAACAAAGGAGTTAAATGATGATGTTTTGATCCAGAAAAAAATGCCCGCGAGAAGAGACACAACCCCACAAAGACCTGATATCAAGGCGATTGAGTTTAAGAACGCTTCCGATGACATTTTGGTTGGTGTTGAAGATATAATATTGGTCATATTTGGGACGAATTTATATGCAGTATAGTGAAGAACCACACACAAAAGCACCCAAGATATCCCAATCCCGAAAGAATACATAAAAGGGAGTGCATTATATCGGATCGGAAAAATCAATGAAGTTAGAAGCCCCAAAATACCGACAATGTATAAACCATATAAGCCGCACTTGATTAACCAGGCCTCACTTTTCTCAAAAAAATCTGAAAAAAAATCCTGTCGAAAGCAGTCTAATAGTTTATCAATCCAAATAGCCGTTATTCCCTCATTCATTAGTACGTTTTTTAATTGAACCCCTGTACTTACGTTAGATTTTGACTCGTTTATTCTGAAATAGACTTCCCATCATGATCCGTCCTTGAGCTAAAGTAAATCTACGATTTCTATTTCTTACCGTTTCAGTTCTAAGCGCGTGTTTGATGGAGCATCGGCTGAATGCGCTAGATCGCACCCACCCATAAAAACAGAATTTATGGCATTTATTCCCAAGTCTCTTTAATCATAAATACAATCACAAGAAAAAATGCTTTCTATAGTAAATCAGCCTGTGGCTATGATAAATTATCTAAAGACTCTACTGCCTGCTTTTCAATGAATGAAGTGGTATCTACTCCGGCCCCAAAAAACAGGCATAATCCCATTGGATATTGGACAGTGATGGTACCTGTAGCCCTAAGCGAGAAATCAACTAGAATATTTTCAGTCATACGCTGTAATTCAACATTTTTCAATTTAGAAAAACCATACATACCTGAAAGAGAACTTTGGACAACACGCTGCAAAGCTAACAAAAAGCACAACTCTTTTTATCTTAAAACAGTAAGTACTTCTCATAGACATCTTTCCCCAACTCATTTTGCTGCCGTTCACGCAGAACACAAAAAACAATGCACCCAATCCGGAAACGTTTCACAAGCACTAAAGCAAGAGGGAACTTTTTTGGTAGACAAGGGGTGTGCCATTCAGGAATTGGATTTTCGATCTACATGGTATCAAGGACATCATGGGCAGGCATAAAAAAACTCTGGAAAAAGGCGGACTTCCATCACACATGGGCTTCCGCACTATCTGCGATAGCTCTCTTGAAGCGGTTCGCAGCGTTGGGGGGTGGATTACGGCTTCCTTCCAAAGGGTCAGAATCGAATCAGAAAATCGTAAATTACGTTTATCCCTTGAATTATCGAACTTTTCCCCAATAACGTCTTGTAATATTGTACATATCCAAATAAACACTTTCTCATGAAAGATCCGGGTCAAGCGCCGCAGCAGCCTTTCTCGCCAGTCAACAGGCTCGCTTCATCACCGGTCACAACCTGCTTGTGGACGGGGGGGAGATACATGGGGACGTTGTAAGAATCAACGCAAAAAGCCCACCTCGTAACCCCGAGGCGGGCTTTCATCTTAAGGGCTAAATCTTCCTGCCCGGATAAATCGGCGTTGCCGGGCAACGTGTTGGTCAGCAGCCTTCGGCCACAGGCAACCATGAGATATGATGCCACGTCATTTACTGGATGACGATGCCATCAGAATGCCAAAGCCCACAAAAACAGAGCCACTTGCCTGACGTATTGCCTTCATTCTGGATGGTTTTTTGAACCAGCCTGTCGCTCTGTCTGCGATCAGGGCATAAAACACCAGAAACGTGCATGACGACGCCATTAACACCGAAATAAGCGTCAAGAATTGCGGAACAAGAGCTTCACCATGGTTTATGAAGGGTGGAAACAGGGCCGTGAGGAAAACAATGGCTTTTGGATTGGTCACAGCGACCCCAAATGCATGGGCGAATATTTTCCATGGCGCCGTCCCGGCCTGATGACATTCATTGGTTTCCATTCCGGCATCGGAGCCTTGATGAAAGATAAGCTTCACCCCCAAAAACATCAGGTACAATGAACCGGCATATTTTACGGCGGTAAATATCGTCTCTGATGTTTGCAGCACGACACCCAGGCCTGAAACCGCCACAAGCCCAAGGCAAAAAAGCCCCGCGATATTCCCCAGGGCCGCAAATGTCGCCTGACGCCATCCGTGTAACGCAGACTTTGTCATGATAAAAAAGACAGCCGGACCCGGAGTGGCTGTGGCAACAACCACCAATGCCATGTATATGAGCCACGATTGAATAGTCATCTTTTCTCTTTTTCAGGTTTAACGGGCGTGGTGGGTTTCAGATAGACGGAAGAACTCTCCAGGCTGGGGAAAGGGTAGCACCAAATATTCGGCAAATGCTCAGCTCAATGAATGTAAAAACTAAACTGCCGTTTTCTCGTCAAATGCTTTTGACCAATGGTAGACTTCCACATTTTCACGCATACCACTGGTCCAGAATGGATCTGATGTGTAGATTTCATGAACGTGGTTCTTACTCTCCGCCTCCACGACCCAAAATGCACCAAGAGGTTTTGAGGTAGGTTCATCGCGTATGGACCCAGCAACAAGGATCACCTGTCGTCTCTCATCCAGCCAGGCGATGTGAGACTGAAGATACCTCTCTCGAAGGAATTGGCTGTCCGGCTTGTCTGTAAAGCGCACCACAAATAACATAATACCTCATTCACCTTTCTTTTAGGGCGTCCCGTAACCATGGAAACAAGTTCACCTTGCCCATCGACATCGGCCCCGGCGAAGTTAGGTTTCACACCCTTTTTTCGAGGTTCTCCCATGCATCTGGTTTGTTCTTGATTTCACATTCTAACTCAGCACACGGAAACTCGGAGCATTCGGCACAGGACGTATAATTTTTCCCAATGCAACACGGCCGCATTTTGCATCTGTTACTGCAAAAGAAGGAATGTCTTTTGTCTTCTTTGCAACCGTCACATACAACATACTCCGGTCTGACTTCAGCCTGATAGATTTGCGCCAGATTTCGGGCAACTTTTTCCAACTCTTCACGTTTACCCGACTGAGTTGCTATATAGCTTTTGCATTTCGAACAGTCAATTCCACAGTAAGCAATCATTCATTCTTATCCTTAAGGAGGTAACATATATCCGGGCTAACGTGCAGCAAGGTACGACAAGGTTAATTTTCCGTTACCATTGAAACCACAATGGCCACCGAAAATACGGCACAGGTGCGGATAAAGCCGATGGAATCACGATGAACCGACATAGCCAAGCACATGGTTTTCGATGGTATGATCCCCAAAGGCAAAGCGGTGGGTGCCGATATGCTCAAATCCGCATTTTTCATAAAACCCCACAGACTTGTTCCTGACCCACGTGTACAACCAGAATCTGTCCCCAAACCGTTCTTTTATCTCGTCCAACAGCTTCCGGCCAATGCCACGCCCCTGGAAAGGGGAGTGGACGTATAGTTTTTCAATTTCAAACCCACTCACGCCACGTTGGAACCGAGATTCCAAATTGATGAGCGCATACCCCCTGATATACATCCCCTCTTCGAAGACCAGGCACCGGTATCTGGAATCTCGCAGGCGCTGCATAAAATACTCTTCATTGAAAGTAGACAAGACAAATCTTGAATTCTCCATGCAGATGCCGTCAGCGGAATATGTTTGAAGCCACACCCCCAAAGAGAGTGCCGCTAAATTGATGCAATCTGAATCACAAGCCTCTCTGATCATTGAAACCCCCTAACCCGGATAGTTTATGAGAAAACGACCAGTCCAAGTCAATAAAAATCCGTTATAAGTGGTCATCCGGACTCAGGCAAATTCCGTCCCTGCACGAATCCCTTTCCCACGGCTTCCCGCCGCCCGCCCCCTAAAGTCATATTGAATCATGTCTGAATCCCTGATATCTTGCAGGATAACTTTGTTTAACGAGGATCAACTCAAAGGCACCCCACATGACCTTACTTTTCGTTTACATCTCCATCGCCCTGTTTTTTTCTTTTGCCTGCTCCATGATGGAAGCGGTCCTTCTGAGCATACCGCACTCGTATATCGGTGTTGTGGAGAAAAAAAATCCAAAGGTCGGAAAGCGGCTCAATGACTACAAACAGAATATCGACAGGCCGCTGGCCGCCATCTTGAGCCTCAATACCATTGCCCACACTGTGGGCGCTGCCGGAGCAGGTGCACAGGCTGCAGCGGTGTTCGGAAACCAGTATGTTGGAGTCATCTCTGCGATACTGACCCTGTTGATCCTGATCGTATCGGAAATCATCCCCAAATCCCTGGGTGCCACCTATTGGAAACAGCTTGCCGGAACCGTGTCGCTGATGCTGATGTACCTTATTCCCCCGATGCTGCCCTTTGTCTGGATATCAAAGTACATCACCCGGCTTTTTTCACCTGAAACCGCGCCGCACGCCTTCTCCAGGGAAGAATTTTCAGCCATGGCTGAGCTCGGGGAAAAATCCGGAGAGATCAAAAAACAGGAAGCCCGCATCCTGCGAAGCCTCTTCCGGTTCAACTCCCTGCAGGTCAAGGACATCATGACACCGAGAACGGTGCTGTTTGCCCTGAAAGAAGAGATGCTCTCCGAGGAGGTCATCGAAACCCATCCGCATATAATTTTCTCAAGAATTCCGGTTTACAGTGACAACATTGACACCATCACCGGCTATGTCATGAAAAATGACATCTTGCTGGCATCAGCCAAGGGAGAGGATTCCAAGCCCATTTCTGAGTTGAAGCGAGAAATCATTACCGTTCAGGAAACCACATCCCTGACGATGATATTCGACTTTCTGCTCACACGACAGGAACACATCTCGCTGGTGGTTGATGAGTATGGGGGGACCGCTGGGGTTATCACCATTGAAGACATTGTTGAAACCCTGCTGGGGATGGAAATCATGGATGAGGTGGACACCATCGCCGACATGCAGGCCCTGGCCCGTGCCCAATGGGAGGAGCGTAACCGAAGGATGCTCAAGGACAAGCAGCTCGACCATTCGTAAGAGCCCGTATACCTGATTATGGACAAGTTGCGTATCCTGCCCATGCAGGCGCTGCTTCCCAATGGGCGACCCCGGATATTTCGCGAGTAACCAGCTGTAGTGGTATCTTATAGGTTTGGGGTGGACGTTTTCTCATGAAATATCCGGGCTAATACGTCCACGTCCCTTCTTCGCTCAGCAGCAACTCATCCCCACGGTAAACCTCCAACAGCCCCTCCTCAAACACGAGATAGGAAATATCACCATTTTTAAAGCGATACCCGATAAAACGATTGGGCGTAACGCCATCGGCACACATTGAATGCCAGGTGGACCCCATCAGCATGATGGATTTACCTGTTTTGTTATGGGTGCCGACATAAGTCACATCGCCACATGAAACAACACCCTCCTCACAATGGGTCTCAATGGTGATGGTGTAGTTTTTTGTCTTCAGCTCAGACGCAAAGGACGGAGAAACCAAGAACAAAAGCCCTATGATTGCCGTCATGATTGTGAAGGCAATCCCTTTTCCCCATTTCTTATTTTTCATAATAGTCAAACCCCATTTTGTTCACAGCCTGTTCAACCCTGTTTGTATCTTGAACCTTATGCAAAAGAACGATGTATTCATCTGATTCTGTGTCGATAAACCCCAGTTGCAGGCCATGTTCTCGCAATGGTTTATCGTAATCTTCGAAAACATGATCAAATGAAACGGTTGCGTCCTCACTGTAGGTATCGGGTGTTGGCAGATCTGTGTTGAGTCCGTGGTTGTGCTGGATGTTACAGGACCATGGGCCTTCCAAATCTGCGATATCTGCTGCCCAGTCCATGCGCATGATGAAATCGATCAGCAAGCCATGAACGACATGTTGTTTCAGCGTTGGCATTTACTCATGACATACACGGGCTAACGCTTCACAATCACCATATTGTTCTTCTCCACACCCAGAAGTTCAGCAATGGGGGCACACTTTGCGATCAAAAGAAAAAAGATGTTCGGATGATCGCTCTCCATCAGCCCCTCAAAGTTCCCCTGCCCCTTTGAAATCACCAGGTCCGCCCCGTAAAACGCATCCTTGAACTCATCCGAACTGAAATCCATGAGTGTGGACGGCGCATCCGCTCCATTGGAAAGAACGCGGCACACGCGGTCCATGCCCACATACCCGGCATCTTCTTCTGTCACGTCATTGATGACCGGCTTGCCGCGCACGGCAAAGGTGATATTCGGATGCCCCAGGGTCTCGATGAGCAGCTTGTCAAAAACCACCTCCCCGCAGTTATCACCGAGGTAGAGAACGCTTTCCGCACGGCACAGCGCCTCTTTCAATTCCCCACGCATATCGATGGTCAGGTCCTGCTGAAGAAAGCCCTGAATCTGAGCGGAGATGTCACGGCTGACACTATGGGCACCATAATCGATGATATTTCCGATCACGGCCAGTTTCGCAGCGGTGAGAAACGGGTCGTCTGTGTCACGCACCCTCTTTTTCCAGTCTTCATACTGGCCGAGGAGCAGGTCATTGGCCTCTTTTTTTTCCGCTGCATAAAGATTCCCATTGTCCAGGTGCTGCCTGGCAATCCGGTGAACCTGCGTTGCCAGCTGCGGGTTGGCCATATCGCGATTGGCGGCCAGCAGCTCATGCACGGCAAAAATAAAGCCTTCGGCATCCGCATGGCTTGAATTTACGAATCGATGACCGGTCTTGATATGGCAGAAATAGCACTAGTGTACGCCGATTTTTGCGTTCTCTTTTCTCTTTTTACCATTCGGTATCCGGCTGCCGCCCGCCGTCGCGGGAGCAAAAAAACTGGCATCCGTATGGAAATTGCGGTGCGAGTCATCCATGTGGCACCTCAAGGACCCGCAAAGGAGGACGTCGTATGTGGAAAACACCATGGCAACGCACTCGCCTTGACTGGCTGCAGATTGAAGTGAGCTCTGTCTGCGGTAATGCCTGTATTTACTGCCCCCAGACCGCATACAAAGCGTGCTGGGAAGACAGGTTCCTTGCCCCCGAACAGATAGACGCCGTCCTCCCCTTTCTTCACCCGAAGACCTACATCCATCTCCAGGGCTGGGGAGAGCCCTTTGCCCATCCGCGACTGGTATCCATCATCAAAAACTTAAAAGATAAAGGATTCAAGGTCGGCACCACCACCAGCGGCACGATGCTGGATGACGACACCATGGAAACGCTGGTGGATATGGGCCTGGACCTCATCGCTTTTTCCACTGCCGGCTGCAGCGGTGAAGAAAATGACCCCATTCGCCAGGGCACCTCCCTGGAGCAGGTCATCCGCTGCATCGATACCATCCAGAAGTACAAGGCAGAAAGACACACCGCGTTTCCCAGGATCCATATCGCCCAGATGCTGCTGCGGTCGAGCCTGTCCCATTTCGACACCTATCCGGCCTTCTGGAGGCAGCTCCATGTTGATCAGGTGGTTCTCAGTTCACTGTCCCTGGTCACGCGGCCCGAGCTCCAGAAGGAGGCCTGCCTGGCCGACACCATGGAAGAGTGGGATGATCTGAAGCGGAAGCTCTATGACATGCGCTCCATTGCCGGCCTTCAGAACGTGCTGCGGTTTCACCTGGTATCCCCTTTCATGCTCTTCAATCACTGCACGGAAAACATCGCAAAATCCGCTGTGATTGCCTCTGACGGCACCGTGGCACCCTGCGTTATGTCAAGCCTTCCCGTCACCGGGCAAGTCCGCCACTGGGCCCATGGCCGTTCTGCCCCGAAAGAGAGCCTCCACTGGGGAACGATTCAGGAGGTGAATTTCAGCAACATTTGGAAGCAGAAGCCATACAGCGCATTCCGCAAACAGAAAAAACGGTCAGAGGGGCCATGCCGCACCTGCCTGAAACGGTCCATCGAAACCATGGAAACAGCGTATCAGATCGTCCCCGAATCCATGACCTGTCGCTGGCAGATCATTCAGGAAGCCAACGCGGAAAGAGATGCCATACGGCGCATGGAAAAGGCCATGAAACCGTAAACCGTTGAGCCTACAGAAACAAGGCCGGAAATAAAACAAGGTTCATGATGTCTATGGTCATCATGAACCTGTCGCCTTACCCCCATGGTATCGGGCAGGAGATGCCCCGCTCAAAACACCCCCAGCCCTGTTTCACCCAGACCTTCGGACACCTGAATCCTGACGATACATGTAGGATGGGCAAAGCGAAGCGTGCCCATCTGATGCTTGAAGCGCCGTCATCTCCCCATAGGCTTAACCCTTCTAAAACCGTCAAGGAGTTGGTTGGAGGTGGATCGTGGGGCTGTTTGAGGTGGGTTATGCAGCTTAATGAGCCTGTCCCCTGTTTCTCTGCTTCTCTCTTAGCCCTTTTTGACAACAGAGCATTTGAGATACATGGCACCAAAGCCTGTAACCTTACAGGAGATATCGTGTCCATTTACAGGTTCATCAAGAAGCCTGATATTTTTGACCTTCGTACCACATTTCACGGTGTCTTTTCCGGCCTTGAGATCTTTGATGGTGGTGACCGTGTCTCCATCCTGCAACGGAGTGCCATTGGCATCAAGAAACTTGGGAGCATCTTCTGAAGAGCCATCAGAAGCCTCATCAGCTGCCCACTCATGAGCACATTCAGGGCATACCCACATGAACCCATCGGGATAAGCATAAGGTGAATTACATTTGGGACACATCATCTCTTCAACTGACATAGCAATATTCCTGATTCTTTAATATAAGCTTGGTTTAAAACACTTTTTTTCCGTGCAACGAACCACTTAGCCCGGGTATTTCACAAGTCGGGTGTACCCACTATTCAAGGCATCGGAGCTGCACATGCCGTTGCCTACCTCAACGCTCTGATAACGCAGAAGATGGATACGCTCGGCTCTCGGCGTGTTGACGCTTTTAACATGCCAAACAGATCAAAGCCATAGCGGTTTTCATTGAACCAGAGACGGCAAGGAACAAACTCTTTTTGTGATGCGTTTTAATATCCCTGATGTCGGCTGAAAGGCACGAAAACCTGATCCGGTAGTGCCCCCTTCGGAAACTCTGCGTCCTCACCACAAAGAAACGGTACCTCAGTCGGATGTCGTCTTCGGAATTCATGCCCCCCAGGTGAACCGTCGCCAGCAGATGTGGTTGCCAATATTCGCAAACCTACACATGTAGGATGGGCAAAGCGGAGCGTGCCCATCTGATGCTTGAAGCGCCGTCATCTTCCCGTTGGCCGGACGCTTCTATAACCGCAAAAGAATTTGGTTGGAGGTAGAGCGTGGGGCTGTTTGAGATGGACTAAGGCTTGTACTTTATATAGCTTAAAAAACCTGTCCTCTTACTCTCTCACTCTTACCCTTCCTCGCAATTAATTGTTAAGCAGATGGATCTTTAGCCCTTTGCCAGGGAGAATCAACAGATTTACGCCAGGCACACCAACCAACGGGTAAATCAGCAATGTCACGGAGAGAGGGATCAATTTGTAAGGCCGTCCCCATACCTACAATCCTACCATCGTCTGTATTATCTGTTGTTCCGCATAAAAATGCCCATGAGTGGTCATCAGAGTAATGTGTAACTCTCAAAATGGGATGTCCATCCTCAAGAACTTGACGAGTTGTGATAGCAGCTACGTTTGACGCCTGATCAAAAGGCCATGCTTCCATTATAATTCCTATCATATTGATATTTATGTTCGCTTCAGCAAAATGAGAGAGTGCCTATGATAGTCTAGAGCGTTCGCTCCCGTTTCCGCATATCTTCCGTTAACAGCAGCGGGACTATACACGTAGGATGGGCAAAGCGAAGCGTGCCCATCTGATGCTTGAAGCGCCATCATCTCCCCATTGGCCAGGTGCTTCTAAAGCTGCCAAATAGTTGATTAGAGGGAGAACGTTAGGCTGCTTGAGGCAGGCTATGGCAGATATTTATATTGATTAAAAAGCATGCCACCTGTTTTGTTTCGTTTTGTCCAATGTCAAGACGCGCCCCGTTTCCCTCACCCATTCCCCACTGTTTCCATTAGTTGGGGCACAACATAGCCCACCAACATTTTGAATGGATTCATTTTGTAAAAGGTGTAGGTTTGCCCTCTCCACCTTGCTAAATGAATAAATACACGAATCGTATTAGGACCTTTCTTTAAGTATATTGAGAATTTCTCTTGTTTGGTCAGCATTATCTACAACGGCTTTGGTGACTTGAGCACAGGCAACAAGAAAGAAACCGGATATTGACATTCCAATACCAGGTAAAGCTGCAATGAACGAAACACCACTTCTCGATCCTTCAGAAAAACCTATGACGATCGCTACCAAACCAATCACAACAATGAGCCACCCTATGGTCGACATCAAAGCCGAAATTGAAAGTGCCGTGCCATAATTTGATTCGATGGTGTTAGACATTAGTTCATGAGAATCACTTTGTAGAATTTCATTTTCACCGTGAAACTCCGAGCACTCAGGAGCTAATTGATTATCCCCGGATATTATTTTGTCTCTTTCCTGGCGAAAACACGTTTTACAATATGGGATTTCACAGTCAAATCTTCCAGACCACCATGTTACTTTTTTACCACAAATTACACACTTCATCTCGGACATCAAACACCCCCTCGTTATGCACACGAATCAAATTATGTTCGAAATAATCCAAGTACCTACGCCACTCTTCCGAATTATTGGATCAACTCATAGTTGATTGCACACAAGATTATAAAAAGTCTATCCCCTCTTCCTAATGTAATTATTTATTGAAAATGTGTAGGTTCTATCCTCTCGACCATCACTCTTAATAAAAGCCGCACAGGGCGGTTTGGCCCCGATCTCTGGTGATCGAGTCCGAGGGGCGTACCCTCATCGTTAATACAACAGGAGAGACCGCAGTCTCTCGTTCATGACACACGAGCGGAGCGAGGGGACTGGCGCGGAGCGCCAGCGGTCCCTTACTATGCGTTTGTTAGCTTTAATGTTTATATGTATCAATATCTATGAATGCGCCTGTCTTCACTAAAAAATTAATAATTTCAAGACCAAAGCCTATTGCTGGTGTAGATTGATTTTCATCAGTTGAAATCCACAAAACGACTTGAAGGCGCGTTGTGGCGTTGAACCGTTTTTTTATGCTGTTAATTGTATCGATTTTTGTATGCAATATCCGAATTACATCTAAAACCATGGTTTCGACATCAATTATTTCTTTAACGACCCTTCCCGTTGATAGTTTCCAGCAACTAAACTTGGGGATTTCGTTTGGAATTTTTGAACCTTTCCTTATTGTGGATGTTGGTTCTAATCCCATTGCTTTTGTTACCTCGTCAGGATTGAAACCATCTCCATCTATTGCGTAATAGACATAACATTCATTTGTTTCCAATTGGTTATCCTTCAGAAGCTAACGCCGCGCTTCACCCGACGGGCGCTGATGAGTGAAAGTGTTTGAAAAATGGCGACCGTCATTAAGTGATGCCGCCTGAAAAACCGCACTTGCGGCCGGTCGGCGTGGAAGCGCTTGTTGGGCGCTTAAGTAACTATTATTGACATACCAAATGGTATTTGTAGTTCAGAAAACAATTCAAGTGATGTGTGTGGAATTTCGATTCCAGCGTGATCGCAATTTGAGCGATAACCCACAAAAACATCGACATGTAGATTCTCTTTGAGTTTTAACAAATACTGTTTATGCGGTTTTAGCTTTGACCAAAGTAAATCAATATGCTTCTCAAGTGGTTCTTCTTCATCTAATTGGGCTTGGTAAAGCCACATATCGTCTTTGTAAGGTATACTCTTCTCTCCACGCTTCTCCCCCTTTCGGTGAGAAGACGTTGGTTCGAAACCCAAAATATGTGAAATTTCTTTTAAGTCTGGTATTTCACCGAAAATTCTTAAAGATGCAGAATGGGCAAAGTAAATTTCATCGTCATCATCTTCGTTCTCGACAAAACCTTTTAAAATTTTAAATTCCTTCATTAAATCCCTTACATCCTTGGCGGTAGATAGGCGCCCAACGCGTGGCTATGCCGACCCAAAAAGCTGATAGGGACGGCGTTTGAAGTTACGAAGGACGTGACCAGCTTTTTGGGGTCGGCCATAAGCCAATTGTTATGCCTTCCCAAAGACAAAATTTCCTTGCCCGTGAGCAAGTGAATAGGTTGGTTTTTCAGAATTTTTACCCAGATTAAAAATGACCGCCGTCGACTCACTTTCTTTCAGGTGGTTCACCAGGACCACATGATCTTGAAGAGTGTTTTTTAGCTTTCTGCTTATTGATGGTAGCTCTTGATGGAACTGGGTGACCTTATTTGACTGCTTCCAAGGATTTTCAACGTGCAAGACACCACCGCAACGATCATAAAGCTTTGCAAGCCTCTTTAATGTATAGCACTCAGTCTCATTTCTTAACCGGACCTGTTTCGTGCCATCGTTTTGAACTACTGGGTCTTTTTCAACTGCTTTAAAAAACATATCCGGGTTTAACTTCAATATGTTTGTAATTATATCCCTGCCATTCCAATCGGATTTATAATTTTTTCCAACCTTTCTCTGAACCCTTTGTACTTTTTTCGGTGAATGGCTATTAAAGAAAAAGCCATTAGTTCAATCAGCTTACGGATCTGCAAGGCATTAGATTCAATTAAGAATCTGTTTTTTTCGGGGTTTGAGTATGATTCAATGTACTCAAGCCTTGCCCTAACCTCTACCATTTGGTCAAGATAGATTTCTAAGTTTTTGCTATCTCGAATATCAGTGATCATTTTGATCCATTTGATGCATAACGCCGCTAATCAGCCGCGCGGTTTTTTGCGTCGGCTGAATTAGATTTGTTATGTATTTGTTTTGTAAATCCTTTAATTACCCAAATTACGCCATAGAAAATACAAATGGGTGCTAAACCGTAAATAAACAACAATATGAAATCTATATCATAATGAAAGCAATAGTATTGTTCAAATATCACTCCAGTTAACCAACAAAATGAAAGTAATACAGATAGTCTGAAAGCTCCAATATGGTTATTGACCATTAAACCGATCAAATAGCATATAAAAAATGAAAATAAACCTATACCAATCGTAACGGCACTAACTATAAAATATTCGATAAAATACACGTTACTTTCAAATCGTTTTTGATAGTATTCTATTTCACCCAAAGTGTATTTTTTGTCTTTTTTAAAAAGGCCTCCAGTGTCTATGATATCTACACCTTTGGATTCGAATTCTTTTAGATCATCTAAGTGGTTTTGAAAAATTGTTAGATCACGCGTTTTAGTGAAAAACTCTTGCTGGTTTATACCAACAAAAATTAACCAAAAAACTACAAGAAAACTGCTTATATACAGACACTTTTGTTTCATGGTTCACCGTAATGGGATTAATACATAACATTTGAGCTTAGGGGCAGCCGAGCGGAGCGAGGGGACCAAGCGCGCAGCGGTTGGCTGTCCCGCTAAAGCGATTTGTTACATGCTCGCCAGAGCGAATATTTCACGATATATTTCTACGTTGCCTAATCCAAGTCCCCTTTTTTATACGCACACCTAATTTATTAATATCAGAATTAATTCTTTTGTTTGGTGTATAAAAAGCATCTTTTGAAGACATACCACTCCTTAGCCTCGAACATATTGTTGAGTAAGATACGTCAGGAAGAATGCGATTATAGGCGCTTATTATTGATGGATAATGAACCGCTCCAATAGTAATGGGTTTGGCTCCACCAAAACCTAAACCATGTCCTTCAAGACTCTTTTTTATTATTACTCGAAACTTATTTTTCGGCTCCCAACTAAAATCGATTATATTGTATTGGCGTATGCCAATTGCATCTTTTGTCCAAACAACATAATAGGGTTCAGTTTCATCTTGAAGATGAACTTTTTGCAATTTTTTTCCACTTTCTATTCCAGTAGCCTGCCACAATGACCACCCGTTTTCTACAGAATATGAATACATAGATGACGCAGATAAATTTTCAAGAGCTGAAACCTTACCGCAAATAACTGACTGCCCATTACGCCTCGTTTTATGAGGATAAGAATCATATTGTTTTTTTAACCACTCAGTTAGTGATGCATCAATTAGTGATTTTGCTTTAATGGCTATTGTTCCTTTGTTTTCGGAAAACCATTCACAATCACCACCAGCTCGGATGTATTCTTTTTCAAGTTGAGCTACAAACTCATACGGTTCTAACTTACCGCTATTTTCAATGACTTTTATAGCATAAGGTTTTAGATAATTAATAAATTCAGACATAAGCCACCTAATCAAAAGAGCATGTAACGTTTGAGCTAACCGGTTGCCAAAAGTTGCAGAGCGAAGCGGCGCAGCTTTTGGCAATCCGAGTTTAGCGACTTGTTAACCCCAATTCTCGGATAATATCCATGCGGATTTGAACTCACGTGTGATTGCATTAAATGTAAATTTACACCCTTCATCAGTAAGGTCATTTAGCAAGCCTTTAATTATCGGCCCTGATTGACCCGTAAAACTAATGCCGTCAGCCGACACTCTTTCGCCTGACCATTTTAGTTTAGGCCCCTTAAATAGCGCGAGGCACAGGCCATCAGTTGCTACTAAAAAACCTGTTTCGTCGTTGTAAAGTATGTTGTCAATCCCATCCCATTCAGTTGTTGAGATAATTTCTCTCTTATTAGGATCAACGAAATATCCCTGCCCACCTGCAACGACTAAAAATATTTTTTCATTGGGTATACGAAAAACAGAGTTAAAAGAACTCCACCCGCTTTGACTGAATACACCAACCCATTCTAAATAATCCTCATCAAGAAACTTAACCCACAATGTATTCCCAGACATTGAAAAATTGTGTTCTTCAAAATCTCCAGACAGGGGCGGCCTATCAAGGATTTCCGCTTTCATGAAATTACTATATCCTTAAAGTCGGTTAACGTTGAGCTATGCGGCCGCCGCGCCACCGTTCGAAGCAACCAACGGCCAGCTGTAGGCGGTCCGTATAAGTGACTTGTTATAAACTACTTAAATTATTTCTTGTATTTCAAAGTTATCTACTAAGAAGCACCTTAATTGTTCCGTTATATCGGAAATTTTTTCCAATTCAGATTTTGAATTTTCAATATTAGGTTGTTCTGGAACTTCAATGCTTGGGTCATGACGAAGCCAATCAATTCTGCTCCCTTCCGAAGAACGCCTCTCATTCTCATCTATTTCATCCAAATAAAATTTAATTCGAAAACCTTTACGGAATAAAAGGTACTTAAGAGGCTTAATTTCTGGTGCCTTTATCGAAAGAATTGTTTGAACATCTTCGTTTTCGAAGAATGATTGTAATTTTGGTATCAAATATTGTTGTTCAAGAAGCAGTATTTTGATCTGGTCAATGTCAATATCTTGACCGTTGTTATGGTTTGTAAATGATTCTAATATTGTAACACCATTATTGTATAGAAGTGATAAATAACGATGAAAGTTACTTAATTCAATCCCAATTGAACGTTTTTTATCAGTTTGTATGACAGGCAATACTGAAATTAATAACTGCCCTACATTGAGCAATTGTTCAAACATATGATACTTCTCCGATATTGTTTATAACATTACGAATACCCCGACAATTTACCATGTATCACCCCTATAAAATTGACAATTTTCCAGGGTATCGGATATTCAAAGGGATAAAGTGGAAAAATACCCGTTTCAGATTCCACTTTTTGCTGTTCAATACTGCCGACCGGCACACTCAACACCCAGATAGCTTGCACACCAAAGAAACAGCGAGCATCTCACCCATAAAACCCATTTGATATTATTCAAATTTCGAACCAACCCACCATGTAGTCACCAACCACACAGGGTATTGATACACCCCGATTACACTTTCCGTGTTTGTCCTTTAATACGGCGATACACGGAAAATTTTCTTTGTTTGCATCTGGATACTCGCTCATTTCCATGTTTGGCCTTTAGTACCCCCAAGCAAAATGGCTTCGCACACAACCTAACCCGCATATTTCGTGAGAAAACAACCAGCCAGAACGAAAACATCATGGTTTCAGATAGCTACAATAAAAATCTTAGCTATTTAGAAAATGCAAAATGTAAATCGACGTTTGCTGTTTGATTTTCTCACCCTTCGGCGATCCGAGTACACCCATCTTCTGCGTTATCAGAGCTTTTATAAAACTACGACTTCTGCAGCTCTGATGCCTTGAATATGGGTGCACTCGACACGTGAAATATCCAGGCTAACGGCTTTAGAGTAATGCGCAGGACCTTTTCCACCAGACAGGAACCTGTGCCCTGAGCACCAAGGCCCGAACAGTTTTTTTAGTCATACGCCGTAAACCTCCATTTTTCAACTCAAAAACTTACTATCCCTAAAAGAGAACTTTGGACAACAAGCTGTAAACCTGTAAAAATTTCTCTTTCTCATCAACATACATGCCTATCTGTCATCGTTTCCCACACCAACCTGAACACCTGATCTGGATGCTTTCACAGATCCAAAGAGGGGAGTAATCTTTTTTGGGATAGATAGAATGAACGGTGAGCCCGGGACTGGGAAACAGGCCCGCAAGGTATCATGAGGATGAAAATGCCGGGAGGGGAATTGATTCGGTGATTTTCGAAATGAATAACAGCGGGATTTACCAACAAAAAAACTATTGACACGCAAAAAGGATGGAATTAGGGTGGAACGTAATAACTAGTTATTACGGTAATCATGGAATTCAAGATGCGACCCGACAGGATGCAGCAACATCCTGCCAGGCCTGACCAAAACAACCTTCCACAGGAGGTCGTCATGGCTACACGGTTTTTTACACCACCCCCACCCCCATTTCAAGTCGTATTTTCCTCGTCACGCGCAATCCTGCGCCCCGTCCATCAACGCAACCGCCTTTATAAATGGCCTATTTTTAAATAGTGATTTGTGAGCAGGAAGTAGTGATTGGAGATCACAGGTAATGGGCATGGGTCCATCTAGTGAGCCCTATGTCCGATTGTCTCGTGTGTCCTGTTGTGACCCGATCAGCCAGATTTCTATTTACCACTTACGAGTCGCGATCATGGTGCACAGAGTGAACCCTACGGGCTGGTGGTTCACGGGGGGCGGTAAAGGACCCCGGAGTCCCATCTCTATTCTACTTTTACCACTGATGACTATGAGATGGGCGGCCAGATACAGCCTCACTCCATGCCATGGTTCGCGGGGCTCTGTAAAGGGCTCCGGGCAGTCCTGTGCCTATTTACTCTTCACAAAAAAATGGGGGTTCACCATGATCTCATCGGACAGCCAACCCGGCCCCGATATGTTTTCGGGATCGGAGATACCCGAGCTTTGTGACGCCATCAAAGACGTTCATCGCCTCCTCACGTCCGTGGGCGCCTTCTTTTCCGAACTGGAGGGTGCTGAGGCGCCGGGAGGAAACGGCCTTCAGATAGACTTCAAGAAATGGGGCCTTCGCACCATCACGGAGGATCTCCTGGAGCGGCAGTACCAGGCCATGGAGCACATTGTGGCGTTTTACAAGGGCGAACAGGAGAAAATGGCCCGGAAAAACAGGGGGTGACGGGAAATCCGGGGCAGCTTACACAAAGCGGATGGATGCGTTATTCCTTCCGAAGGGAGATCCCCATGACCTTTGCGGTGGTGGGCCCTATGTTCCAGACGGAGTGGCGTGTCTCTCCCGGAACCCTCAGGGACATGCCTTCTGTAACTGCAAAGGTCTCTCCGTCCATCCTGATCTCGATTTCGCCTGCAATCACTGTGAACAGGTGGTCATGGGGATGAGTGTGGTCGGGGTCGGGGCCACCGCCCCGGGGGTCGATGTAGGCAATGGCGCAGTCTTTTACCTCGTCATCGATGTGTGATGAGAGAACCAGTGCCTTAAACGCTTTGTGATTTTTGGGTGTGATAAAATCATTCATTTTTTTCTCTTTCTTCATAGCTTGGGGAGACCTGACAAAAACCAGAATGTATTCCTCATTCATGACAACCGCAAGGATTAAACTTGGCATCAACCGTACAACGGCTATTCGAGATCGTTCACGAAGGAGTATCGCAAAGCGGCAAAGACCATTCAGAATGGCTCACCATGCTGCGTAGTCCGCAAGGCCCTCGACATCGAATATCTCAAACTTGTTCTTGGTGATCTTGCCGATGATATTCTCGCTGCGCAGTTGGGCCAGGGCTCGGGACACGGTCATGAGGTGGAGGCCGAGAAAATTGCCGATGTCCTGCTGGCTGATGGTGATCTCGTTGTCTCTTTCATAAAGCTGGAAAAGGATTTCAGCGACCCCGGTAATGGCTGTGCTTTTCTGGACAGGTTTGCCACGAAATGGCTGAGGTAGATCCGCTTGTAGATAATGTACTGGGAAAGGTTGATGGACAGCTCCGGGTATGTGCGGACAAAATCGGTATCCATAAATTGACGCGGTGAAAACGCATAGGCCTGGGTATCCGCCAGGAACTCGAACGAGACCCAGTCCTTGTGGTGAATCATGCAACCGGCTTCATTGCACAGGGAGTCTTGCCCCACAAAATACAAAATACGCTTTTCGCCGCTGTCCAGATAGCAGCTGTAGCTCAGGCACCCCTCTTTGATGAGATAGACCCCGTCGGCCGCCTGGTCCACCACCTGCCCCTTGGCAAAGGATTGCAGGGTCGCCATGTGAAGGATCTCTTTCCAGCAGGTGTTCATCCCTTCAATGATGATGTTTACCTTCTGGTGGTCCGGAAATCCGTATGGTCTTTCAGTCATCTCGCCCCCATGATCTCACTTACCGCTTCGTACGTTCCCGCCAATGGATTCAGTCCAACAACCACATGATCATCCCCCTGCCGAATCAGCAGCCGCAGCCCATCGCCGGGTTATCCGGCATCAGGCAACGACGGGGTGAAACCATAACCAACCCTTTCTGTTTGCCGGACTCATTGTATGGAACTCATCAAACCAAAAACATAACAAATGTTATTTTTTCTCCACGTTGTACGGGCTAAAGTAGCCCCACATCAGAGGCGCTTTTGGTTTCAACCACTTACCCCGGGGCAAAAAATGATGCAAAGGCCGAAAGGCAGAGCATCGACGAGCCATGGTGATGTCATCACCCGAAGCTGGCTTATGAAAACCGCCATAAAAGCGCCCCCAAAAAAGAGAAACAAGGAGTGAGAAAATGGATATAGAGACGTTGAAAAAAACAATTGAAGCGAAAGTATATCATATTCAACCAGGTGAGAAAGTGCCGTTGCACGAGCACCCGACCCAGGATGAGGTGTTTTATTGCATCCAGGGCTCTGGCGTTGGAATCGTGGAAGATCAAGAATTCAAGCTGAATGTCGGGGATGTGTTTACGGCACCGGCCGGAAAAATGCACTCCGTCCGAAATGACGAGCCCCTCGTATTGGGGGTCCTTCTCATCCCTGTAAACAGGATTGTCTGCCACTGCAACCAGGTCAGCTACACAGATATCAGGAAGGCCATGGCCAGCGGAGCCCGCACAGTGGAAGAGATCCAGGAAATCACCGGCGCAGGCACAGGATGCGGGAATTGTATCGGCGAGATCGAGCACATCCTGTCCATCGCCTGCGGGTGCAAAAATGTGACCATGGACGATGCGGTGAATGCCCTCCATGGGGGTGCCGATACCGTTGAAAAGATGATGGAGGCAACAGGGGCAGGCAATGGCTGTGAAAAGTGCAAACACCTCCTGCAAAACATCATTGACATAAAAAGGTGATGACTCCCTGAGAAAGGGGGCAGATCTTCCCTGTGGACAGGCACTTTCAACGTCACAGTCCACACAGGATCGCCCCCCTTCTCCATGGGCCAGAGGCACAACGATGCCTTACCCGGCGGCAGATTGGTCATCTGCTTTTATCCGGCAAAAACATTCGTTTTTTTTTGTTCAATCAATTCATGTCATGGGCCTGTCCCCCTGCCAAAAGCACAGGGACTCATGCTGTCACCACGGCCTTGGCCAGCTTGCTGGCGGAACCGGCATCCGGGGCGTAACCGTCGGCACCGATCTCGTCGGCAAATCCCTGGTTCACCGGCGCGCCGCCGATGAGGATTTTTACCGAATCGCGAAGGCCCGCCTCCTCGAAGGCGTCCATGGTCTTCTTCAACATGGGCATGGTGGTGGTAAGAAGGGCCGACAGGGCCACGATATCCGCATCATGCTTCCGGGCCGCCTCCACAAAGGCCTCGGGCTCCACGTCCACGCCCAGATCCACCACCCCAAACCCCGAACTTTCAAGCATCATACGCACCAGGTTCTTGCCGATGTCGTGCAGGTCGCCCTTGACCGTGCCGATAACAAGGGTGCCCACGTTGCGGTTGTCCCCCTCGCCCAGCCGGGGTTTAAGAACTTCCACGGCGGAGGTCATGGCCTGGGCGCACATGATCACCTCGGGGATAAACATCTCGCCGGATTCCATCTTCTCACCCACGATATCCATGGTGGAGATCAGCCCCTCATTCAGAATCTCCACTGCGGGAATGCCGGTGTCCAGTGCGCTGTTGACCCGATCAATGAGCTGGTCGGTATCTCCTGACATCAATGAGGCCATGATGGCATCGTGATTAGACATGATCGTTCTCCTCTGTGATGGGGTGACTGCAAAGTGACTCTTCCGTTGGAACCACCCTCCGACGGCCCTTTCGGTACGTTTTTCCAAAAGCGACTCGCCGGAGGCAAGGCCCTATTCTTTGTCATCCAAGGTTATATCAAGCGTTCACAGGCTCCTTTTCCTGCACCTCAGGGGCCGGGCCGCACTCCTCGGAATCGGGAATAAGCGGGTCGTCCCTTCGCATGGACACCACCATGCTGACGCACATGCCCACCATGATGAAGATAATGAGCAGCGAGGCAATGATGGAGGAGAGCTGAAGCCCTGAGATCCCCTTACCCACCATGACAAGGGTGATCCCTAAAAGGCCGATGACGATGGCCCACAGGGCGCGAATTCCCTTGGGGGGCAGATCCGGGTTTGCATCGGAGCGGGTGGAGACCTGGGCGCAGACGTATGAATACGAATCCACGGTGGTGGAGAGAAAAATCACCACAAGGATCAAGAAGGCTGCGGCCATGAGGCTTCCCATGGGGAGCTGCTCAAGCATGGTAAAGACCACGCCGCCGGTGCCGGTCTCTGCCATGGAGTCCACCAGGCCGGTCTTGGCGATGAGTTCCTGATAGAGGGCGGTGCCGCCGAAGGCGGTGAACCAGAGCCATGTGGCGATGGGGGCCACGAACATGTGCACGAGCACCATCTCACGAATGGTCCGCCCCTTGGAGATGTTGGCCACAAACAAGCCCGTTGCAGGGGCTGAAGCAATCCACCAGGCCCAGTAAAAGATGGTCCACCCCTGGGGAAAGCCCCCCTTGCTCACGGAGTCGGTCCAGAAGCTCATCTTGAAAAAGTTGGTCAGGTAGAGACCGAAGGCGTCCATGCCCATGTTGATCTGAAAAATGGTGGGTCCTGCGAAGAAGACGAACAGCATGAGAACCATGGCCAGCGGGATGTTGATGTTGCTGAGAACCTTGATGCCTTTGTCGATGCCGCTGACGGTACTGAAGGTAAAGATGGAGATCCAGACCACGGCGATGAGGATATAGACCATCTTTGTCTCGGGGATCCCGAATAGGGAGTTGAGGCCGGAGGCAAGCTGCATGATGCCGAGCCCCGTTGCCGTGGTAACGCCGCCGATGACACCGATGACGAGAAACGAGTCCATCACCTTGCCAGCCCACCCGTCGGCGCGGTTCCCCATAAGGGGCCGAAAGGCGGCTGAAAAGCGGGGGCTTGCGCCCTTGCAGTGCATGAAATAGGCCATGGGCACACCGATGGCCATGTAGATGGCCCAGGGCGTCCATCCCCAGTGAAAAAAGGCGTAGGCCAGGGAGAGCACCCCTGCTTCGGGGGTTCCGGTCTCGACCCCGAAGGGAGGGGCCTTGAAGATGGAGAGGGGCTCGGCAGCGCCCCAGTAGACGAGGCCCACGCCGTAACCGCAGGCAAAGATCATGGCGAACCAGGAGAAATAGGAATATTCGGGCTTGTCCTGCGGGCCTCCCAGCTTGATCTCACCGTAGCGGCCGTAGGCAAGCCAGAAGGCAAAAATCACAAGGAGGAAGCCCACCAGCAGATAGAGCCAGCCGAACTGATGGGTGGCCACCTTAAAGGCGCGGTTCATGACCTCGCCCATGCCGTCGGTGTCGGTGAATGCCCAAGAGAAAAAAGCGAGCACAACGGCCAGGGTGCTTAAGACGACCGGGATTTCTATGCGTTGATGCCAGGGACGATCCGTTTGATTTGTCTTCATCTGTTCCTCCATCTTCATGTCATTTTGGCCGGGCACTACCCTGCCGTATGGCCGACGGGTATGCCCAATGATTCAAGGAAGGTGTCCAGTTGGTTCTGACGGTTCGGTTCATGGTGCGGCGGTTTATATGCGCTCAGCAGGCGATCACGGGCGGCGTCGATGCGGTCGTCGAACACCTCTTTTCCCGTACGGCCCTTCAGGGGCCCCCGCCAGCTGACGGACGGGATCCAGGGAGTGGTGCGGCAGTTTTTCAGGGTGTGGGGGTGGGCCAGGAAGGGGACGCCATCTACCCCCTGCTCAATGACGGAAACGGCCAGGTCGTCGATGGCGGTCTCATACCCGCCCTCCAGGTACTCCACCATGGAGATCACCTCAAGGTCGGTGATGAACTTCTCCACGCTCATGGCCCCGTAAGCATCGAGAATCCCGGCGCTGTGCAGCATCAGGTTCACCTTTTCACGACGGGAGACCATAAGGGACATCATGCTCTCATAGCCGCTCTGGGCATTGACGCAGCAGGCATCGGTTCCGGCTCCACCGCCGCGGCAGGGAAGGCCGTAGCGTTTTGCCAGGCGGGCTGTGGTCATGGCCTCAAGGGAGAAGCCCGGCGAGCCGATGGAGACCCCGCCGGTGGCCATGTCCGCGGTGGTGGCCTGGAGCCCGTACACCACCGGGGTCCCCTCCCTCAACAGCTGGGTGATGGCCACACCGGCCAGGGCCTCTGCGTTGCCCATGGCAAGGTTTCCGGCCAGGGTCACCGGTCCCGTGGCACCGGCAATGGGGCCCGGAGAGATGATCACCGGCTGCCTGTACCGGGCGCAGACCTCCATGGTCTCCAGGGCGATGCTGTCGAACTGAAGGGGGCTGGTGGCGTTGACCAGGGTGATGATCTGGGGCTTTGCCTCAAGGGCTTCTTTCCCTCCCCGGGCAATGGCCATCATCTCCATGAGAATCTCCACCTCACGGCCATGCCCCGGCATGCCCATGAGGCACTTTTCGCTGTGCAGGATGGCCGCGCGGAGCATCAGGGGAAAGCTGTGCTCCGGGGTGATGTCCGATGGCTGCACAAGGACCCCGCCGTTGAGGCAAAAAGCCGGGCTGCTCTCCACAAGCTTCAGGAAGGTGAGGTAATCCTCAAAGGTTGCGCTTCGCCGCACGCCCTCCCCATCAAGGATGGAGGGGCACCCGTAGCCCGCGCCGTAGTACGTCCGATCTCCCCCCAGCACCATGTCATATGCAGGGTTTGCCGCGTGGAGCCTGATCTCCGACGGCGCTGAGGCGATGAGGGACTCCACCTGCGCCCGCGTGAAAAAGAGGGTATCGCCGTCCCTTCGAATACCGCGATCCGAGAGCATCTCCAGCAGCTCCGGATGGTGGATCCGGACGCCGAGGGTCTCAAGAATGCTCATGGATGCTTCATGGATACTGCTTAACGGGCTGTTCATTACACCTCCTTCTCATGGCATGTACTCGCAAAGACGCTGGGCCGCTTCAAGGCCCCCCTCCCCTGTCGGAACGATCCCGTCACGTAAAAAAGAGGGGGGCATCCCATCACGGGTCATTTTTTAAGGCAGTCAAGGAGCTTGGGAAGCTCGCCCTCCACCATCTTGTAGGTGTGCTCGTCGGCCGGAAACTGCCCCGCCCTCACCTCCTCGCCGTAGGCCTCGAAGGCTTTGCGGATCTCGGCCCCGAGGGCAGCGTACTTCTTGACAAACTTGGGGGTAAAGGCCTGAAAAATCCCCAGGACGTCGCTGCAGATCATGAGCTGGCCGTCGGCGTGGATGCCTGCGCCGATGCTGTAGACCGGAATGTCCAGTCCCTCGGTGATAATCTTCATCACCTCAGGGGGTACGGCCTCCACCAGAAGGGCAAAGGCCCCGGCCTCCTGGATGGCGTAGGCATCTTCGATAAGGGCCATGGCGGTCTCGGCGGTGCGGCCCTGGGCCTTGAACCCGCCCAGTTGACCGGAGCTCTGGGGCGTGAGCCCGATGTGACCGATGACCAGCATGCCGCCGTCTGAGATGGCGCGGATCTGGGGACAGACGCGTTTGCCGCCTTCCAGCTTGATGGCGTCCACCGCCGCTTCCTTGTAAAACCGCCCGGCGTTGAGCACGGCGTCCTCCACGCTCACCTGGTAGCTCAAAAAAGGCATGTCACCGACGATAAAGGTGTTCGGGGCGGCCCTTCGCACCGCCTCGCAGTGCATGAGGCACTGGTCCATGGTCACGGGCACGGTGCCGTCGTAGCCGTAGACGCACATGCCCAGGGAATCTCCCACGAGGATCATCTCGGCGCCGGACTGTTCGGCAAACTCAGCGGTGGGGTAGTCGTAGGCAGCGCCCGAACAGCCTTCTCCTGGTTCTCCTTCATCTTCTGCAGGTCAAAACGGGTGGGTTTGCGTTTCATGTGCTTTCTCCCTCTGGGGTCTATGACGCGTCTGACATCGGGTTGCTGTTGGGCCTTGCCTCAAGTGTCCGGGTCCATGCGTCCAGTTCGGCCAAAACGGCCTCATCAAGGGCAGGTACCTTGTGGGTGGCAAGGATGGCGTGCATGGATTCTCGGATTTTTGCCCTCACCTCGGACGTCTCCGGGTTTTTCATCTTGCGGCTGAAGAACTTGGGGTAGTGGATGGTCCTGAAGTTCTTCATGGTGTGCTTCTCCGTGAGATAGGCCCCACCGGGACCGGTGCGGGTGATGATCTCCACCATCTCGTCAATGTCGTCCACATCCACGCCGCGCACATAGTGCTTGAGGTTCTCGATAATCTCATCGCAGAGCACCACCAGCTCGGGGTTGACGCTGTTGCAATGATCGGAGACCCCCACGTCGTGCACCAGATTGGCCTTGGACAGAAGGGTGGAGAAGATCTCCTGGGTCACCTCCGACACCGCCTGAATGTCCAGCCCCTTTGCATCGGTGCACCCTGCCGTGCCGTAGAAGGGCAGGCCATAGTGACTCACCAGCTCGGACGCCGCCGCCACCATCAGGTGGAACTCCACCGCGCCGTAACTGCCGATGGATGAGATCATGTCCATGATGGAGGGCATGGCACCGTAAATAAACGGAGCCCCCGGGCATGTGCGCTGGTGCACCACAAGGCCTCCCAGTGCTTCGGCGTTGCACTGCACCAGGGCACCGGAAAAACTCATGGGCGCGGTGCCCCCCATCATGCAGTACGGCATGTAGACCGGGGATGCGGTTCAAGGCACCGCCCCTGGTGAGTCAGTTTTTTTTTCCGTGCTCTCTTCCGGGTGCGAGAGGGGCGGAATGGGCTCGCAGTAGTTAAAGATAAAGGGCTTTTCAGCCAGGGCCTCTTTGCCGCCGGCCACCACGGCCGCGATATCGATGACCTCCTGAAGGCTGTCGATGTCGTTGGTGGAAAAGTTGATGGTCTTGCTGAAGTGCTTCACCGTCTCGATAAAAGAGATCTGGGTCTGAATCTCCGGGGCCACGTCCTTGCTCATGCCCACCGACAGAATAAAATCGATGTTGGGCAGGGCGTCGGCCAGGGTGCACATGGTCTTGGTGTCGGCCTTGAGAAAGGGGCGCACCTTGCCGGTGTCCGGGTCCACAAACTCCAGCTGATCTGCGTGGGTACCGAAATGGACCGCGTTCTCGGCGTTGATCACCATGGCCTTCTCACCGGAACGGTTATAAAGCACCAGCTCCTTGGGGACCGTCTCCAGGGCCTCTTCCACCAGGGCCCTGGGGATCTTTACCATGCCGTCGGCGTCCACCTCGCACCCGGCGTCACGCAGCACCCGGATGCCGCGCTCCCCGCCCACGCGCATGCCCACCGTTTCCAAAAGGGTGAGGCTCGCCTCATGAATCTTCGCCACCTTCTCCGGCCCGAGGAAGGTGACATCGATCTGTCGCTTCATCTCAATTCCCATGCTCTCCTCCCAATCGCCTGGGGCCCCCGGGGAAAGGGGGGCCCAGGCCTGTCTCTCTTCACGATTAGGCTTCCAGGGGCTTGTAGGTGCCCTTGTGCAGGTACTCCAGCATCTCGTCACCGCTCATGTGGCCGATTCCCAGGTAGTCCAGGGTGTAGCCGGTTTCGTAGTAATCCGATTCGGTCATGACACCGGCCAGGCTGATAAGGGAATCCACGATGGGGGTTTTGACGCCGAACTTCTTGCCAAGCTCGTGATAGACATGGCAGCCCACGGGGATGTCTTCGGTGATGTAGCGGTTGTGGACGGTGAACGGCCCCGTGCCGTACTGGATGTAATCATGCTCTTCAAAGGGGATCTCATAATCGGGGCCCATGTACTCGCAGCCCAGGATGTTCTCGCGGGAGAAAAACTGCTTCTTCTCAAAAAACTGGATGCCCACGTTCATGGCCTCGGCCAGGGCGCACTGCTCTTCATACAGCCCGTACTGAACCTTGGAAATGGAGGGACAATAGGCATGGGAATAAATGGAAAAGTCGTTCTTCTCTTCGCCGTAGATAACGCCCCAGTTCTCCATGACGCCCACCCCCAGGATCACGCCGGGGCAGTGAAGGACCGGGTTGACGTTGGAAAAACCGGTGTCCATGACGGTGTCGCCCCCGGCAACGCCATCCCCGTTGGTGATGGCATCAAAGGCACCGATGTACTTGGTGGACTCCAGGAAAACATCCTGGTCCAGGGAGGGCAGGGACGCCCCCCGAAGGGTGATGGCGCGGTAGTAGGCGCGAATGCTGGGAAGCACCACCCCGCCCTTGATGTCCACGCGGCTTCCGTAGGGAGAGCTGGACCATCCGCCGATGATCACCTTCTTGTCGCACCCGGCTTCACGCATCATCTTTCGGAGCAGAAGCGACCCGTAGTTATCCGGAATGATGTGGATGATCATGCCGTCTTCAAGGGCGGGGATCAGTTTTTCAAAAAAGGCCCGGTGCCCGAGGGACGGGGTGGTGAGGATGACGATGCCCGCGCCTTTCACCGCTTCGGCCACATCCGTTGTCACTCCGTCAAAAAACACACGACCGGAACGTTCAAACCCGTACAGGTTGAGCTGATCGCCGTAAAACTTCAGGCCCTGCTTCTCCACACCGAAAAGGGTCTGGTCGGAAAAGGGGGGAAGGTCGCACAGACGCACAGTGTTCCCGGCCAGGGCGCAGTCCCCGGCCACAGCCTTGCCGACGCCACCGGCACCCAAAACGGCAATGGGTTTGTTTTGAACATTCTCGATAAAGTTCATGCGTCACATCTCCTTTGTTGCTCAGACAGTCTCGTATGATGGGCTTCACGGGTGTCCGTGAAACGGCTTGGACGAAAAACAAAGGGCCTTGCGTCACCCGGGGTAACCCCTTCATCGAATTGGCCTTTTTTTCGTCTCTCGTTTGGTGAAACTGCCTTCTGGGTATTGCCAGAGTCGTGCCAGAAGCCGCATTTGCGATTCAACACCATGTAAACAAAGGCTTTTTCTAATCCATCACCCGTTTGAACGCAGACAAAAAAACCGCGTCAAAACTGACGCGGTTGTGATCACTGCCTGAAAAAGAGTTTGTGTTGAAAGGGGTTACGGCCCAGGCGCGCCAATTCTGACGCATGCGTCACACCTGGCGCCCTCAGTCCCCTTGCGAGATTCCATGCTGACGCAGCCGTCGCTGCAGGGTGCGGAGCCCCACCCCCAGACTCTTTGCCGTATGGGTCCGATTTCCGCCATGGCGTTCCAGGGCCTTTAAGAGAAACTCCTTTTCGAACCGTGCCACGGCCTCTGAAAGGCTCTCCGTTCCCACAGAGACGGCAAGGGTCTCCCCATCTTCAGGCACCGGGCTTTCGGGGCATGTGGAGGAAATAAAATCCACCTGCTTGAGGGTAAGGTAGCGCTGCACCATGTTCTGCAGCTCACGCACGTTGCCCGGCCAGTGATAATTCTGCATGGAGCGGATCACATGCTCGGGCATGGTGGCGATATGGCTGTCGTCGCTGAACTTTTCGAGGAATCGATAGATAAGCAGAGGAATATCACTTCGACGCTTTCGCAACGGGGGAAGGTAAATGGGGACAATGTGGATGCGAAAGAAAAAATCCTGGCGCATGGCCTGCTTTTTGACCAACTCTTCAAGATCACGGTTGGTGGCTGCGATGATGCGGATATCGGGGCGTTTCACCTCCTGGCCCCCCACGGGGGTGAACCCGCCGTCTTCAATGGCCCGGAGCAGCTTCACCTGCATGGACAGGTTGATCTCACCGACCTCGTCAAGAAACAGGGTACCGCCGTCGGCCATCTCCAGGTAGCCGGGCCGGTCTGCCGTGGCCCCGGTGAAGGCCCCTTTCTTGCACCCGAAGAACTCGCTTTCAAGGAGGGTCTCCGGGATGGCGCCGCGACCAGCGACAAATCGGCCCTTGCTGCGTTTGCTGCGGTTATGAATCGCCCGGGCCACCAGCTCCTTGCCGGTGCCGGACTCGCCGTAGATGATGACGTTGGCCTGGGAGCCTGCCGTGTTTGCGATGAGCTCGTAGACCTCCTGCATGGCCGGGCTGTTCCCGATGATCTCCCCGAACCCCGGCTCCCCCGTCACCAGGGATTTGAGCCTCAGGTTCTCATGCAGAAGCTCCTGCTCGATGGTTTTCTGGGCGGTGACGTCCATGGTGAACCCTTCGATACAGACCAGCTCGCCGCTGTTGCCGAAGACCCCCGTGCCCCGTTCCCAAACCCACCGGACTCCGCCGGTGGCCGTGGTGATGCGGTAAACGATCTCATAGCGCCGCTTACGGCCCAGGGCCTTTTCCACCTGGTCCCACACCAGGGGACGATCATCTTCATGGATAAGGCTGTTGTAGATCTCCCGGTCGCCCATGAGCTCCGAGGGGGAATAGCCGGTGAGCTCCAGGCTGCCGTCGCTGACAAACTCCATGACCCAGCCGTTGGCCGCCACCTCCCGGCACCGGTACGCCATCCCGGGAAGGTTCTGGAGAAGCGTCTGATGGCGCCTCTGACTCTCAAGAAAGGCCTCTTGCCAGTCCTCTTTGCCCGAAATACTGGAGACACGCCCCGAAAGACGCAGGGGCCTGCCCGGGCTCTCATCAAGGGTGCCCCGGCAGAGGGTCCAATAGTAGGCGCCGCCCCGGGCACGGAGGCGAAAGGCCACCTGCACCGCCCCCCTTCGCTGGGTCAGCACCCGGGCCATGATTCTGCGGATGGCGCGGTTGTCCTCAGGGTGGATATAGTCGATCCAGATACCGGGGGATGGGTCCTGCTCATCCGGGGCGTATCCCAGCATGGCATAGTAGCCGCTGCTGCACACCGCTTTGTCCTCCCCTGCCACCCACTCCCACAGCTTGGGCTCTTCTGTTTCGTAGGGCGCACTGCGCTCCTCAAAAAAAAGCTCCTCGGGGTTCAGCTGGCAAAGCCTGAATTTAAGGTAGGCAAGTTCTTTCTCCAACTCTTCATAACTGGGCGCTTGTGCCATCACACACTCCAGAAATCAAATCATGGAAAAACACAGATAATGACGTGATAACTGAAGATACTAAAATAAATAATTTAGAAATTAAAGAACTGATTTACTGAGGATCCAGAGGAAAGTGTTGAGGCACCATGGCAGCCGGGTCAGGTGTCCCGGCCGGTCTCCGGGTTCAATCGTTCCGAGCACACCCGGCAAAAAACCGCATCGGGGTCATGGCCCTCGGCCATGCAGGCCGGGCACACCTGGGTGGAAACCCGCTTCTGGCCCGCCAGGCTCAGCTCGGAGGTGACGATACCCGTGGGCACGGCGATGATGGCATAGCCCATGACCATGATCAGGGCGGCCAGGGCCTGCCCGGCATTCGTCTTGGGGGAGATGTCCCCGTAGCCCACGGTGGTCATGGTCACAATGGCCCAGTAGATGCTCCTGGGGATGCTGGTAAACCCGTGCTCCGGGCCCTCGATCATGTACATGAGAGAGCCGAAAATGATCATCAGGGTCAGCACGGTGAGGAGAAAAATCGTAATCTTCCGACGGCTCGACTGCAGGGCCCGCACCAGCACCGAGGCCTCACCCACGTAATTCACCAGCTTGAACACCCGGAACACGCGCAGCACCCTCAGGATCCTGACCACGATGAGATACTGACTGCCGGGAACCAGCAGGCTGATGTAGGTGGGCAGGATGGCCAGCAGGTCCACGATCCCCAGAAAGCTGCCTGCATCAGCAGGGTCACCGCGCCCGGCCAGCCGCAGGATGTACTCCAGGGTGAACATCAGGGTAAAGGCCCATTCCCACCCGTAAAGGTAATACCCGTAACGGGCGCTGAAACCCGAAATGCTGTCCAGCATCACCACCAGAACGCTGGACAGGATCGAGACGATCAGGACCACGTCAAACCATTTACCGGCCCGGGTATCGGCTTCGAAGATGATCTCATGGAGCCGGTGTCGAAACCCCGGCACCGCTTCTTTTGCAACGGCCATTGTCAGTTCTCCATAAAAAGACGAGGGCTACGCATCAGAAAGCCCCGCTGCCCCCAAGGTGCCATCATGGGACGGCTCAGCTTCGGTTCTTGAGTTCAACAGCCACAAATCTCTCCACGAGAAAATCCGGGAGGTCGTCCACAGACCTGAAATAATCCTTTGAGACAATCACCTGATCCCCGGTGTTAAGCTTATACACGATCCCTTCATCGATATATGCCAGGTACAGGGTAGAACGTTCGGGGTTGTAGAGATAATCCGGCAGGCCTTGTTCCTCGACAACGCTCTTCACAATCCTCGAACAGTCGGACTCCCTGACCATCAGCTGGTACCCGAATAAGCCTGCAGCATAGTTTTTATCAACGCAAATCCATCCGAGTTTTTCATACTTGCCATGATCAAAACCCGACTTAGACACCGAACACCCCGCCATCGACAGGCAGATCAGCACACACAAACCATACACAACCCTCGCGCCGTATTTCCGCGAAACCATCCATACTCCTTTCCCGTACATTGCCTTTACCGGCCTTACTCCCGGCCAGTTGTCTTTGGCCAATGCCTGGCCATCACCTCTTGTTTAAATTGCTGGAACACAGCAGACAACTCAACCTGATAGACCTGCCGGAACGCTTCATTCTCAGCCTCTGGGGCACGCATATCCAGGTTCAGAAAGGCAAAAAACCGATCGGAACCATAGCGTGTCATCAGGTAATCAACAAAACACCGGTACTCGGCGTATTCGAAAAGGTATCGCCGGTCGGCGGGAATATGCCCGATCAGGGAAGGGTTTTCCCCGTCGTCACCGGTGAAATCAAAAAAGTACCCTTTGTCCACGGCCAGGGAGAGAAACGCATCGCCCTGGTAGTAATGGTGGGGGTTATTCATCATCACGGCAAGGCCTTCCCTGATCCACCGCTTCAGCTTGAATGCATGGGGCAGGGTCATGTGCTGGAAAACAAGGGCATGGGACAACTCATGCTTCAGGAAACTTCGGATATCCCGTTTTGTCTCCTTCACCGTGGGGTTGACATAGATGACCGTCCCGGTGCCCATGGTGCACAGATGGGATCGCTGGGTTGAATACCTGTGGTACTGAGCCGGTGTGGCGCACAGGATCACCTTCACGGGATGGGTGTATGCCAGATGGTGAAAGGCCTCGGTTTCCTCCATCAGGTCCCCGATATGCCCGTAGTCATCGGGCAGGGACGTACCCTCGGGGTAATACACCGACCACCGGGTGTTCCCCTCGTGGGCATACCCGGGTTTCACCGGTGACCACGGAAAGAGAAAGCCCCAGAGAAAAAGGTACACCACGCCAGACAACACCAGGAAAAGAACACCAATCAGACCTTTTTTTATCATTCAACACGCCTTGCTTCTTCGTCACCAGCTTTCAAGGTGGCCCACCTTGCCGCCGGATTTTTTTTAGCTGAATCGTTATAAAAACCAAGGATCAGGGCGCCACGCCCCACCGATGATATCCCCACGTGGACTCCCCGTCAGTGGTCTTCCGGCCGCCGCAGGCGGGGTACCCCGGGGGCACGCACAACACGTTGCGCATGGTGGCGTCTATGCTGAAGCGGCTGAACATCTCCGTCAGCTTTCCATGCTCGGGGTTCAGCTCCGTCAGGGAGTAATAGACCAGCTCGCCGATGGATTTGCGCAGCCAGTCCTCCACGGACTCGTCTTCCCCCAGGGGAGCCCCGAAGGTCTCCGAAGCTGCCATGGCAGCCAGGTTGGCGTACTGCCGCACGGACCAGTCGCAGAACTCCAGGACGTCGTCTGCGTAGCAAAGCTCAAGGAGGTACGACCGCTCGGCATCGGCCAGGGTCTCCTCTTCCTCCTCGGTGAGCTGATCGTACAGAAACTTTGCCGCCGGGCTTTCCAGCTTATGGATCACAAGGCCCGGGTGCTCGCCGCTTCCCCCGCCCAGGATGAGGTCCGAAGGGGACGCGCTGAAATCATAGCCGCCCCAGTCATCGCCCTCAATCTCCTCCAGGGGATGGTAGATGGGTAAATAGCCCAGGGACCCGATGTACTCATGATCATACGAATCGATATAGCTCATGCATTCCCCCTTGTGGGTTAATTTGATACGCCCCTCACCCGGATTACGGGTGCACTCGGCTCGTGAAATAGACGGGTTAGCTTTCGGAGCAGCTTTGCTCCTTGAACTCCAAAGGGGCGGCCGGTCCGACAAACCCTTTTGGTTTTGTCGTTTCCTTCCGCCCGAAGACGGCCTTGCACCCCTGGCCGTAATAGACGGTGAATGTCTCCAAATCTATGGATGTCACCGTGGCCGCGACTTCGGGATGTTTTTTGATATAGTCCATCATCACGTCCAGGTCCTTCATGTTCTGGTATTGGGGTGGCAGTGCAGCCACGGCAAAGGATGCCCAAACCAGAACAATTCCCGGCAGACTGAGCCATTTCATCAGGCGTCTCCCGTTGTGAAATCGGTTCATAACACTCCTGTCCAAGGGCGCTTGAAGCGCATTGCGTTAAAAGGTAAACCCCAGATTTATACCGCCCACATGGGCCTTGGTGGTGGTCCTGTCGCTGATGTTGCGCAGGGCGCTGAATCTGTAAAACGGACTGATCCGGAACCGGCTGATGTCCAGGCCGAACTGGGCCTGGAAATACCCGCCCACAAGGGTATCCATGCGCCGTTCGCTCCCCTCTTCCGAACGCTGACTCCCGCCCTGGAACCCGCCGGACAGCCGCAGGTGGGTCGGCGCAAGGGGCGTTGTGGGAATGTTGAGCAGGGGCAGCTCCACCCCGAGGCCCAGCCTGCCCAGGAGGGCCTGGTTTCCGATGGAGTATTCGGCACCCAGCACCAGGGGAAAGGAGATGCCGCTCACCTCAAAGGTGTCGATACTGTAGCCAAAACCCAGGGTGCGGAACTGGTCCAGGCTGTTCACCTGGAGAAAGACCCGATGCCGCCTGTCCCCCAGCCCCCCTGCGCTCATCGGCCCGGTGGGGGACAGCACCGTGTCGAATCCCGGGGCCGCCACGTTGGGCTTTCGCATGGGGAGCCCGGCGCTCCTCAGCATGGAGGCCACAACCGAGTTGCAGTTGGGTCCGTCCGGGGCATACGGGATGTTCCAGCCGTTGATCTGCCTGGCATGGCTTTTCATGGTCCGGGCCTTGGTGCACGCCTGGTTCCCCTGATAAACCGTCACCGAAGGAGAGCGGGTGTCGTAATCGATGAACCCCGGCCGGTAGGCGCCGCAATTGGTCACGATGTTGCCGTACCCCCGGCCCCCGCCTGCCGGGCCGCCCCGGATGGCCCAGGGGATCCCTAACCGGTCGGCGTCGGTGAACACCACATAGAGATGAAAAAAAGAGATATTGGGCATGGAGATCTCCCCTGCCCGAACATGAATGCTGCCGCGACAGGTCTGGGGGTGTTCCCGCGAAATTCTGGGCGAGGAGGCGCCTGGACCACCAGGGGATGTGCAGGGGCCCTCTGCTGCTGGGCCACATGGACGAGTTCGTGGGCGAGCAGGTGGCGGCCCGAAGGTGACTCGGGGGCGTATCGCTGCCTTGCAAAGACAATATCATTGCCAAAAGTATATGCCTCGGCATTGAGGCGATCCGCAGACATGGCGGCCTTGTGGTCGGTGTGGACCCGGACACGGGATAAATCCCGGCCCAGGGAGGATTCGAAACGCGCCCTGGTTTTTCCGGGCAGGGGTTTTCCGCCGCCGTGGGGAATGGGGGTGACCGCTTCGGTGCCTTTCCCCCGAAAAAGCCAGGGGGTGCCAGGGGCAGGCCGCCCGGTGATGGCCACGGAAGGCTCTGTGCTGCCCTCGCAGGCCTTGCACGCCACCTCGTCTGCGATGCGGTGGGCTTCCCCTTCACACGCGTCGCCGGGGGCACTCACCCTCAGCCCGGCCTGTACGGAAGCATGGGTGCCCTGCCGCGCCAGTCTCTCCACAGAGAATTCCACCACGCACGGGCCCGCTGCAAGGCGATGTTCGGACCGCCGTACAGGGGGGGCCCGGCATGTGGTCGATGTGGCACCCCGGCAACCGTAACCGTTGCCGTACGCTCCTCCGCTGCCCTGGATTTTCCCGCCGACACACGCATGGCACGTCTCCCTTCACCCGAAAGGTACAAGCCTGTTTGTCAGAATTGTCTCAGCCCGCCCTTGGCGTTGAGAGTACCTCAACGCCACCGTCAGCAAGTATTCCCATGGAATCTGTATATTTTTCAGTGTGAAGCAAGTCCCAATTGAAAAACGGCACAGAATGCGTGCCCTTACCCCTTGTTCGTTGCAGTCACCACAAACAAGGCGCTTTGCCTTCCCACATCAGGATGGATGTTCCGAAGCATGTCGCACTCGGAAATGGAAAACCCTTTCAACTCTTCGGCCAGTTCTTCCCGCGAATAAAAATGAAAGAGTTTACCGGTGCCGTCGTCAAAGGTATGTGGCTCGATTTCCGTCCATTCGTGCCTCGGGTAGGATTCGTCCTCCACGTCCAGCACGCTGGCGAAGAGTACCCCGCCCTGTTTCAACACCCTCTTTGCCTTGACGAGTAAGTCTACCCGTTCTTTTAACGTTAAGCAATGAAGGACATTGAGCATCACCACCACGTCAAAGGAGCCGTCGGGCACGTCCTCGGGAATGGAATCGTGCCTCATGAATCGGCATCGTCCGTTCGTCCGCGCGTTGCCCAGGGCCACGGCTTTTTCTACGGCCCGTAGCGAGATATCAACCCCTGTCACCCGAAGCCCCTCTTCGGCCATGAGGTAGGCATAGTTGCCGTCTCCGCATCCGAAATCCAGCACCGATGTCGCCGGAAAGTCACCCAGAAACTGCTGGAGCATGTGCCAGAGCGGCTCGTAGACAGGGGACGGTTCGGTGCCTTTGTAATCGGTATCCCAGGGGCTGAGGGCTGTTGTTTCCATGATTCTTCCTTACTGTCTTTGCAGGGTAATAGGTCTGGGCGCTCATGGGGCGAGGGGCTTTTCATCATGGGAAAACCACACGGTCACGTGGGGGTACATCCGATGAAACCCGCGAATCGCATTTGCCGATTCCCGAACGGCCTGCTGCCCTTCTTTCCCGCCATCGGAGTTCATGAACACCCCCTGGGTCATGCCCCAGGCCGAGAGTTCCGCATCCCCCACGACAAGGATGGGGAACGGTTCCGCATTGATCAGGTAGGCAAGATGGTCCGTTGTGTGGCCCGGTGTGGACAGCGCCCAGAAGGAGCCGTCCCCGAACAGGTCCACCGCATGATCAAACGGAGGAATCGCCGGAGCTGAATCGGTATCAATAAGAGAGATATCCCCCTTTCCTTTCAGGTGGCTCCCCGTCATCAGGCGGTAGTGCGCCGAATTCTCCTTCTTTCCATAGCATATATTGCACCAGGGAGACAGGGCCGGTATCCCGGCGGTATGGTCCGGGTGCATGTGAGTCAAAAAGAGGTGGGTAGGATGGATGTTGTTTTTTCGAAGCCGGGACTCTAAGTCCTCATCTTTTTGCTGGGTGTAGCGTGCCCTGTTGCCCTCGAGAAAATCGATGACAAAGGGCGACAAATTCCCAAAGGGGGGATTTTCGTAAAACGACCTGTCAAACCCGCTGTCGATGAGGATATCGCCCTTCTCCGGGTGATGAAAGTAAAACACCATCACCGCGTGGGAGACGGTCTTCGATGTGTCCACACCCGCCGGGATACTCTCCGCCTGGGTGTAAGGTGCCAGGGGGGAGGTAATCGTCCCTGTGTTCAATGCCCTGAATGCCATGGGCCTTGATGCCTGAAAAACCTCATCCCAGCTGTGATACCTTTTCCCGGATATTGCCTTGCCTGCGTCCATTGCTTCCTCCTGTGTGCCGTTTGGTTGCGTCTTGGTTTCCGGCCCTTCGCCTTGCAAAGGGGCTGTGCCGGTCTTATTTGGAAATCAAGTTCCGTGCCGAACATCACATCACCCCCGTTTTGAGGAAGTTACGTCCGGCAGCCGCACACAAAGGATCGCATGCGGTGTCACACGGGGTCATATGTGGTCCTATGTCTGCAACGTGACGTATATGGCACCCAAAAAGCATGCTTTGGAAACTCAGGCATAGGAGACAACGTCGTAGTCAATCTGCTGCTCGTCAAACCACCGCTTGATGGCCGTAAACCCCCGGAAGCCACTTTTTAAAATCTCCAGAATGTTGCCGGGGCAGATGGTCTTGTCCGCATAGAGCCAGTACTCGTAGTCCCAGTCCCCCAACGCCCCGGTTGCCGAAGGGCCTGTGTCGCAGCCCTGTACCACCAGCTTGTCTCCCTTGAAAAAAGCCTCGATGGTTGTGCTCTCGCCTTTTTCACCCACGTACCTGTAAACCGTCACCTTCTCATCCATAATCGATTCCTTAATTTCTTTTGCCTTATGTTTCGATGTCCCAGCCCGGGGGCACCCGGCCTGAAACCATGCCGAACACCCACGCGCAAGAGTATCTACCGTTCCCCCGCTATTTCCCTATGAAACGGATCACGCCGTAAGAGACGCGGGGTGAAAGGCCCCATGGCTATTCATACCTTTAAAGTCAAAAGTTACGTCACAAGGTACCGAGGGCACAGGAAACCCGACATTAATTTCTTACCGAGAAGGTGCAACTTGTTGTTGACAAAAGCGGAAAATGAGTGATAGCAAACCTCATTCTCACAGATGTCCTTAATCGGACTTAATAGGGAAGACGGTGTAAATCCGTCACGGTCCCGCCGCTGTAATCGGGGACGAAAAACGCAGGCACGACACCCCTGGTGCGTGTTCATGTCACTGGCTTTGCCGGGAAGGCGCGTTGAGTAGATCGATCCGGAAGTCAGAAGACCTGTCTGTGATGTGACATACCCATGTTTCTTGCGAGCGACGAAAAACGTGGGAGAGCCCCCTCTGGCGGGGCGACCCGGGGATCAAGTTTGAACGGGTGCAGTCCCTGGCTTTTGTATGGAAGCTGGGGATTTTTTGTATCCGGACCTGCCCATGAGCCACCGGGACCCTTGCCTGCCACCCGGCATGCACGTGCCGCGGCCATGGATGCCCTTGCCCGGGTATCGTTAAAAAAAAATCCCTGTTGAAGCAATGGAAGCAATTCCACTTGAGATGCAGCAGGTGAGACAGTGAATTACGCAATACGAAGATGTGCAGTCCTGGCCCTGGCCCTTTGCGCCCTGGGCGGTTCAACCGCCTCGGCAGAAACCACGGAAACGCCCTCCATGGAAGGAATCGTCGTCACGGCCACGCGGGTGGCCGAGGACCGGATGGAGGTACCCGTCACCGTTTCTGTGGTCACCCGTGAACAGATCGACCGCATGGGGGCCACCACCCTCGAACAGGCCCTCAAAACCGTTCCCGGCCTCCAGATGGGGATCCAGGGCAACGCCTACCCCCACATCGAAGTCCGGGGCTCCCGGGACACCAAGGACCTGGCCGTTCTCATCAACGGCATCCCCTTCCGCCAGGTCAACGGTTCCGCCGACCTGACCATGATTCCTTTGAACATTGTGGAACGCATCGAGTTTGCCAAAGGCCCCTCCTCCTCCATCTGGGGCCGTGGCGCCGTGGCCGGAACCTTGAACATCATCACCGTCCCGCAGGATACCTCCAAAGCCTCCACCACCCTGGTGGCCCGGGGCGGAAGCTTTGACACCTACGGGGCAGACACCCGGGTGCTCAGCCCCACCGACAAAGGGTATGTGATGGTCAGCGGAGGCGGCACCACCAGCAACGGCTACCAGGACGGTGTCGGAAGAGATGCACAGAACGCCATGGTCACAAGCCATCATGAGTTCTCGGACACCTTTGCCGTGGACGTCCAAGCCCTCTTGTCCAATGTCAACGCGGACAGGGGCTCCACCATCCCCATTGTGGACGGCAAACCCATGGACGGAGTCACCCGGGAAGAGAACCACGCCATCGACGGCGCGTGCTACGACGGAAGGTATCAGTCCGTCACCATCTCCCCCACCCTCTCCCTCTCCGAGAACGTGAAGATCACCAACGACTTGACCTTCACCCAATTCGACAGCTACGCCACCGGGGGCACCACGGTGACGGCAAGCCAGAGCAACAAGGGCTGGTGGGTCAGCGATTCCGAGCAGAGGGCCTTTCACAACGACCTGCGCATGACCCTGGACCACACCGGAGAGACCGTGGACAACACCTTCCTTGTGGGCACCTATGTGGAGATCGCCTCCCAGGACAAGGACGCCCCCGGCTACTCCTGGAGCAGCATGCCCAAATACGGCCCCCCAAACTGGGACACCCCCTTGACCAATGTGGGCAACCCGGCCACAGGCAACCCCACCGGCACCACGGTCAAAAGCGAGTTTGAGCAGACCGTTTACAGCGCCTACGCCCAGGACACCCTTGCCATTGGCGATGTCTCCCTCATGGCGGGTATCCGCTACGACCACTTCCACGAAGAACTCACCACCTCCAATAAAGACGTGGAAGCCGACCAGAGCGACTCGGCCTTCAGCCCCCGTGTGGGCGCCACCTGGAACGCCTTCCGGGTGGGCTCGGTTCAGACGGCCTTCTTTGCCACCTATGCCGAGGGCTTTCGCACCCAGTTTCCCAAGCTCAGCACCAAAAACAACAAAACCCTTCCCCAGATCCTGGACCCGGAAGAGACCAAAAGCTACGAAGCAGGGGTCAAGTTCTCCTCGGGCAACACACTCTTTGCCCAGGTGAGCTGCTTCCGCACCGAAAAAAAAGGACCCCGCTCCTTCCGCACCTCCACCGATGATTTTCTCTTTACCAACACCCGCACCGAGGTGGACGGCGTGGAAGCGGAGATCTCCTGCCGCATCACCGACGCTGTCAGCGCCTGGGGCCACTACGCCTACCACGACGCCCGCTACGAAGAGTTCACCGATACCTCGGGCAACTCCTTTGAAGGCAACCGGGTGCGCATGTCCCCCGAGCACATGGCAGGCATCGGCGCCAACCTGGCCACGGATTTTTTCAACTGGAACGTCTCGGCCAACTACGTGGGCGAACGCAACCTGCGGGACAACACCACCGGCAACCTCCACACCCTGGATGACTACATCACGGTAAACACCGCCGTCACCGTGCCTGTGAAGAACCTCTCCTTCCAGGTGGCCGTCCACAACCTCTTCGACGAGTACTACATCGCCGACGATTTCTCGTCCAAAGACGCCGGCTACCCCGGAGAGCCCCGGAGCGTCACCGTCAGCCTGAGGGCTGATTTTTAAAGCGAGGTGAGCCACAAACTTCGTAGCAACTGGATACGCTCTTTCATTCCCAGGCTCCGCCTGGGAATGATGCACGGTGGCTCTGCCGCAACGGTTGAAATCGCTTCACACTGGCAAGGCAAAGGTAGGGTGCGCTTGCGCACCACCGAAGAATCACAACGGTCATGCCCCCTGTTAAGATAACCGCTAAACAGTATAGACGCGGTAAAAGACGTTGGTTTTTCGAACAGATGGTGCGCAAGCACACCCTACAGGATGTCACAAAACGAACTGTAAACGTGACTCTGCCAATCTGTGGTCGATTGGGCTGAATCGTTGCAACGTTTTCCACGGAGCACTGGCAAAGCAAAGGTAGGGTGCGCTTGCGCACCACCGAAGAATTACAACGGTCATGCCCCCTATTAAGATGCCCGCCAAACTGTATAGACGCGGCAAAAGATTTGGTTTTTCGAACAGATGGTGCGCAAGCACACCCTACAAGATCTCACAAAGCGAACTGTAAAAGTGACTCTGCCAATCTGTGGTCGATTGGGCTGAATCGTTGCAACGTTTTCCACGGATCACCGTGACCTGACCAATTCCAAGGAGCCGGGCCATGCCCATTAAAAAAGTACTCATGCTGCTGTGCCTGCTGGCCCTTTTGGCAGGATGCCGCCCGGCCCCGGACGGAACCGTCACCCTGGTCTGGGCCACCAACAGCCACCCATCCCGGGTTGACGCGGCCCGATGGTTTGAAAAGCAGCACCCGGGGGTCCGCGTGGAGATCATGCCCATGGGCGATGCCAGGCAGTTTTTCCTAAAATGCCTCTACGGAGATGCCCCGGATGTCATCACCTTTTTCTCCGCCGACACCTTCCAGGCCTTTGCGGAAAACGGGCTTTTGCTTCCCCTGTCCGGGCCATCCCGACGTGCCTGGCCCTACTACGACGCCCTTCAGGATTACTGCTTCAAAGGCCACACCGACGAGCTCATGGCCCTTCCCCAGGTGGCCTACCCCTATGTGCTCTATTTCAACCCCGACCTTGTGCCCAAGGACAAAGCCATGGCTGTGCGGACCTGGGGGGACCTCCTGGCCCTGATCCGAACCCTGTCCCCGGCGGTGACGGACACGGGAAAACCCGTGTTCAGCCTGGACATCCAAAACGAGTCCGTCTGGTTCACCACCTGGTACTGGCAGCGGGGCGGGCGGTTCTTTTCCGAGGAAGGGACCTCGGTGCTGGACCGGGACATCGCCCGGGAGACCCTGGCCGCCATGGCGAACTGGCGACGCCTTCCCGGGGTCATTCCAAAGCCGTCGGACCGCCTCAACCTGCCCTCTTCCGGTGCAAGCCAGGGGGTGCTGGGAAGCCTTTTCCTCCAGGGGCGCGCCCTGTTCTACTGGTCCGGGAGTTGGAAAATAGGCGATTTTGAAGCCCAGGACCGGGTGCCCTGGCAGGTGAGGATGCTCCCCTGCGGTCCGATCAATGATGTCACGGTGATGGGAGGCAACTCCTTCGGGGTCTCCGGGCGATCCAGCCACCCCGAACTCGCCAGGCATTTCGTGGCCGCCTTGGGGGGTAAAGCGGCCCAAAAGCGACACCTTGCCCACCGGATCTACCTGCCCGCCCGCAAGGAGATCCCTGTTCCCCCATCCCTTTCCGTATTAAAAGACCAGGCCCAAAAGGCCCGGTGCCCGGAGCACAGCCCCCTGCTCAACGAAGGCCTGGTCAAAGAGATCTTCAAGCAGGCCCTGGAAGCCCACAGACTGGGCGTGGCCGATGCCCAAGAGGCGGCGGATATGATGGCCTCGGCCCTTGAGGCCGGAGCCGTGGAGGTGGCCCGTGACTGATCGCCGCGGTCTTGTCTTTGTGGCCCCCCTGCTCACCGGGGTCTTTTTCCTCGTCCTCATCCCCGGGGCGGCCTGCGCCGTGCTCTCCCTTTTCAGGTGGTCCCTGACCTCCCCGCCGAGCTTTGTGGGCCTTGAAAACTACCGCACCCTGCTGGGCCTGACCGGCGGCTCGCCCGATCCCCTCTTTCTCCAGGCCGCAGCCAACACCTTGATCCTCTCCATGGCGGTGCCCCTCCAGGTGGCGGGCAGCTTTGCCTTGGCCCTTTTTTTGCGCGGGACAACCCCGTGGCACCGCCTGCTGCGCCTGGTGGTCTTTTTGCCCACCCTGGTGAGCCCGGTGGCCCTGTACATCATGTGGCGCTCCATCTTTTTTGCGGACATGGGGCTGTTGAATCGGTTGCTGGGCCTTGTGGGCGTATCGGCACCCCTGTGGCTGGACGACCCGGGCTGGGCCAAGGCGGCGGTGATGGTGGTGCTGCTCTGGGAGAGCGTCGGAGGGTTTCAGATGCTTTTTTTCCTGGCCGGATTCCGGCAGATCCCGGATCAGCTTCACGACATGGCAAGGCTGGACGGACTGCCCGTGACACGCCGCATTCGGGACATTTACTGGCCCTGGATGAAGTCCCTGGTGGGATTCAACCTCTGCCTGGGGTTTATCGGCGCTATCCAGGGCGGCTTTGAGATCGCCTTTATCATGACCGGCGGCGGCCCGCTGCGATCCACCACCACCTTGTCCTACCTTCTCTACGAAAACGCCTTTCAATGGCAGAAAATGGGCTACGGAGCGACCGTGGGGATCCTGATGTTCCTCATGATATCCCCCCTTCTGGTCCTGAAATGGAAAGGAGAGCGCCGTGACTGACGCCCACGCACCATCGATTCCCCGAAGGCTTGGAGCCCTGTTGGGGGGCCTTGGCCTGATTCTCGTGTTCATCACCCCCTTTGTGTGGATGGTTGCCACCTCCCTGAAGTCCAATGCTGAGGTGTTCGACGGGGCCTCGGGCCTCGCCATGCTCTTTCCCAAAACGTGGCGCTGGCAAAACTACCGAGAGATTTTTTCCCTGATTCCCTTTGGCCGCTACCTTGCCAACAGCGCCTTGACAGCGTCTGCAAGCGCCCTTCTGGAGACAGGCCTTGCCGCCCTTGCCGGCTTCGGCCTGGGCATCTTAAACTGGAAAGGACGTGAGCGCGTCCGTCGACTGCTCTTCCTCTCCTGGCTCGTCCCCTTTTCCGTGGTCCTGATCCCCCGGTTTTTCATGATGCTCCGGCTGCCCGACATCCTTCCCTGCACCGATTTTTGGACCGCCCACCGCGTTGTGCCCGCAGGGGGCCATGGGATGTCCGTGGGACGGCTCCTGGGCCTGGACTCCTTTTTTACCCTTGTTGTCCCGGCCAGCGTCTCCATTACCGCCACCTTCCTGCTCATCACGGCCATCAAACGGGTTCCCAACAGTCCTGAGGACACAGCCTCTGCCTGGGGCTGAGGCTCCACTACCGGCTTTCCGGGACATGGTGCTGCCCCTGGTGACGCCCACCCTCGTCACCGTGGCCTTCATCGCCTTTCTCTCCTCCTGGCAGAGCTTCACCTGGCCCCTTCTGGTGACCTCCACCCTTTCCATGCAGACCGCCACCGTGGGGCTCAAGGCCTTCCAGACCCTTCACTCCACCCAGTGGCCCCTGCTCATGGCAGGCAGCGTGGTCCTCACCCTGCCCTCCCTGGGTTTTCTGTTGCTGGCCCAGACCTTTGTCATCGACCGCTATCAACTCTCAGAACTTACGGAGCATCGGATTTAGCCCCATGGACACACTGGTTTTCAACGACGTCACCAAAGTCTTTGCCCCCAAAAAGAAAAAACCGGTCACGGCCGTGGACCGATTCTCCCTGACCGTCTCCCAAGGGGAGATGATCGTCCTTTTGGGCCCTTCCGGGTGCGGAAAAACCACCCTGCTGCGCATGATCGCAGGCCTTGACGCCCCCAGTTCAGGGGACCTCCTCCTCAACGGGTCCGACCTGAAAGCCCTTCCTGCCCACAAGCGCCCCGTGGCCATGGTGTTCCAGAACTACGCCCTCTACCCCCACATGACGGCCCGGCAAAACCTCACCTACGCCCTGTCGGTCAAAAAAACGCCCAAAGAAGAGATCCGCAGGCGATTCACCGAGGCCTGCGAGATCCTCAAACTGGACGCCGACATCCTGGGCCGCAAACCTGAAACCCTCTCCGGAGGCCAGCGCCAGCGCGTGGCCTTGGGGCGCGCCATCATGCAGCGCCCCAAGGTCTTCCTGCTGGACGAGCCCTTTTCCAACCTGGACCAGAACCTGCGCATGCACCTGAGAATCCAGATCCGCAAGATCCAGAAGGCCCTGAACCTCACCGTGATCATGGTGACCCACGATCAGGGAGACGCCCTGGCCATGGGGGATCGCATCGTCCTCATGGACCGGGGCCGCATCGTCCAGGTGGCCCCGCCCAAAACGCTCTACGACCACCCCGAGACCCTCTTTGCCGCCACCTTCATGGGCTGGCCCCCCATGAACCGCATCCCCGGGCGCATCCAGGCCCATGGAAATGCGAGCCTCTTCATCCAGAACAACGGCCCCCTCCGCGTCCCCCTGTCCAGCCCCGTGGACGGGGACCGGGTGGTCCTGGGCATCCGCCCCGAACATGTCCGGGTGACAGCGGCCCCGGAGCCAAAAGAGGCTCCGGGCCTGTGCGTCGACGAAGAGATGGTGGGACTGGTCCGCTATGCCCACGCCCGCTGCGGCGCAGACACCCTCACAGGCATCGCAGGTGAGGGAATCAGCCCCGGCAGCCCCGTACGCTTTGACCTGGCCCCGGACCATGCCCACCTCTTCGACCCGGAAACCGGACGGGTTCGCAAATGATCGGGGGCTCAATGGAACGATTCAGCTTGTGTGGGTATGACACCTTGCCCACGGAGTAGGGGCTGTGAGGTAGGGTGCGCTTGCGCACCGTCGAAGGCTCGCAACGGTCATAGAACCCCATACACGGGTAAGCTCCACGCCGTATAGATATGATAAAAGATATCGATTTTTCGACCACATGGTGCGCAAGCACACCCTACAGGATGTCACCGAACAAGCTCCGCCGGCAAGGTGAGCCGCCTCGAAAGCATCGTGCCATGGGTTGGATGGCGACACATGGAAACGGGCGAAGCCCTTCAGGGAATGTGAAGGGCCTGAGGCACGAAGGCCAGGAGCATTCCCGAACCTGGGTTACAAGGGCTCAGCCCTTGGCCGCCGGAGGCTCTTTTTCCCCTACCTTGCGATAAGGAGACCTACCGTAACAAGTCGCTCAGCTCCAGCTCGCCGCGAATCCCAAAACGGGTCAGGGCAAAATCGTACCGAGTGGGATCCTCGGGGCAAAGGCGGCCGAGACGGGTTGTCACTTCAACAGCGGTTTTGAGGTCGGCGGCTTTGCGGGCGGTGAGCCCCAGGGCCAGGGAGATTTTATGCATGTGGGTGTCGATGGGAATGATGAGCTTGGCGGAAGGGAGAGCATCGTGCCAGCCCCCGGGGTCCACCTCATCGCAGCGGACCATCCAGCGAAGGAAAAGGTTCGCCTTTTTGCAGGCGCTCTTGCCGTCGGGGTCGGAGAGGAGGTGGCCGGGAAGGTCCCGGTTCCCTTTGATTGTTTTTGCATAGGCAGACAGGGCGGGCAGGAGGGTCTTGTCCCGGGCGTCGTACCCGGAAAGGAAACACGCCTTCAGGGAGCCGTGGGTGAGGAGCGCTTCCCGGATGCCCACGAGAAGCGCCGCCATATGGGTGTCTTTGGTAAAGCGATGGACAAAGCCCTTTAAGGCCGCCTCGATCTCGGCAGGCTCCCGGGAAAGGAGCCAGTTCCGGGGAGACGGCCCCATCAGCTCCAAAACCCTTCGCACGCTGATGAGAATCTGGGCCACGCGCCCGTAGGCCAGGCCCGAGGCCACCATGCCCACCACCTCGCGGTCCAGGGGGTCCTCGTAATCGTAAAGGGTCTCCAGGGGGTCAGGGCTTACGTATTCGCGCCGGTTCCAGCGATCGTGGAGCTCTTCCAACCGGGCTTTCAGGGCTTTCTCTTTTTTATTCAACCAATCCGTCCTTCGCTTTTATCAATTTGCCTTCGTTTCAATGGCAAGCCGGATCATCGTAACCGTGGTCGCCAACCGTCACACCCATCGTGTGAACTCCGTCCACCATCATTGAACACCCAACGGCCCTGGTTTTTGGGAGGCGTTCCAAGGATCGTTACGCTTCGGTTCCGGTGCGTAGAACACACCCTACGGGCCCCGGGGCTTCCAATGGTGGCGGGTTATGCGGTCAAAACCGGTTTTCTTCCTCGCCTGTGGAGCGCCGCACTCCTGTGCGGCTTTTTTCTCACCGCTTGGTCCATAACTGGCCCGGTTACCATGACGGAGATTGCAAACCGTCACACCCGTAGGGCGCACTACGTTCACCACCATGGGCCCCGGCGTGGGTTACGCAATCGCATTCTCTCTTTAAAATGTTACAACGATCTCGTCGTAGGTTTTGCGCCATTTGGGAGGGGCGAGTTCTTTTCCATTGTTGAAGTAACCCACGGCCATGAGAAGGGGAATCCAGTAATGATCGGGGATGTTGAACTCTTTCATGACGCCCTCCCGGGAGAAGCCGTCCATGGGGTGGGTATGGAGGCCTTTGCTCCGGGCGGCGAGCATCAGGGCCATGGCGAAAAAGCCGGTGTTCTTGGTGGCAAAGGCCACCTGGGACTCTTCGGAGGTGCCGTAGAGGTTGGTGCAGGCATTGGCAAACCAGTCCCGCCGGTCTTCGGTCATGGTTCCGGCCTTCATCATCTCTTGAAAATTCTTCTCGGCAAAGGGAGTGCCCGGGGCCCAGCCCCTGCGGTCGGCAAGGACGATGAGGGTCACCGGGGCTTCGCTCACCTTGGCCTGGCCCATGGCCTGCTTGCGAAGACGCATCTTCTCCTCTTCGTCCCTCAGGACCATGAGGCTCCAGGGCTGGAGGTTAAAGGACGACGGGGTGGTGGCGGCCATCTCCACGACCTCCCTTAACAGGGCATCCGGCACATCTTGGTTGGAATCAAAATGATTGACTGCGCGGCGGGTGGCAATAACGTCGGAAAAATCCATGGTTCCTCCTTGCGTGTTGAAATGGTTCACAACCTTTCAGGTTTCACCTGTTGCCGGGACAACGTGCATCCGCCCTGTGCATGGAAACAACCCCACGGCAAGAGACGTGATGCAACAGCCGCCCCCTATTCCCTATTCCCTATTCCCCTATGATCTATGACCTTTTTTCCTATGCCCTCTTTTATTTACCCCAATGCTTTAAAGGCTTTCTTACTCGCCCCGCACACCGGGCATCTCCAGTCCTCGGGCAGGTCGTCAAAAGAGGTTCCCTTGGCTATCTTGCCCTTTCTGTCTCCTTTATCGGGGTTGTAGATGCATCCGCAGTTGGCGATCTGGCACTGGTACATTTCGTGGGGCTGGCTCATGGTGTCTCCTTTCAGGTATCGCGGTCCGGGCCGTGACAGGCGGGGCCGATAGATTATGGTCAAAACATGCCGCACGGCAGGGCCGCCGGCGTATTCCTTGGTCTTCACAGTGACGACAATATATCAAAAAGCATGCCATCTTCGGGGCCATGCCCAAAGCGGGCACTATCTTTCCGGAATTCCGCAACATATCAGGGCGTATTCAACGGCGCAGCATGGGACGTGACACATCCCAGGGAAGATCATGAGATGATTCTGTCTCATGTACCTGCTCTCTTCGGGACAGTTTCGAAGCATTCCCCTTAGTCTCTGCCTGTAGAGCGTCCCTGTCAATGGTGCGTCAGCGGCCATCACGATTTTTCGCGACAGTGGTCTTCATCTTGCAATAACATTCCCAGGCGGTCCCACCCCGCCAAGGTGGCCGGATCACATGTTTCGGGATCGACACGCATTCCCACGGGTTACCCTATCCCGGATATTTCACGAGTCGAGTGCACCCATATTCAAGGCATCAGAGCTGCAGATGTAGTTGTTTACCTCAAAGCTCTGATAACGCAGAAGATGGGTGCACTCGGCTCGCCCGAAGGGTGAGAAAATCAAACAGCAAACGTCGGTTTACATTTTGTATTTTCAGAATAGCTGACATTTCCATTGTAGCCATCCGAAATACTGGTGTTTTTTTGACTGATTGTTTTCTCATGAAATATCCGGGCTAACCGAACCTCCCTGTGGGAAACAACGTGCGTCCCGAGTCCATGATGAAGGTGTCCATGTTTTTTCCACCCTGGCAGCCCTTGCTTCTCCTGTGCCGAGCATCAACGCCCGTCGTCACCATGGGCCTCTTCTCACCCTGACTGTTCGAACCACGGAGAGCAAGGGGGACTGCCTTTTTCACCCATAGCCAAGGAAAACCTGCCATGAGCCTTGACGACCGCATCAAAGAAAAAGCAAAAGCCCGAGGCCCGGAGTATGTTCCGCGCACCCGACACCTGAACACCGACGGCACGGCAACCTATACGAACCGCCTCTTTCTGGAGGAGAGCCCCTACCTCTTGCAGCATGCCCACAACCCCGTCAACTGGTCTCCCTGGGGAGAAGAGGCCATGGCCCTGGCAAAGGAGACGAACCGCCCGCTTTTCGTGAGCATCGGATACGCCACCTGCCACTGGTGCCATGTGATGGAGGAAGAGTCCTTTGAGGACGTGGAGATCGCCGAATTCCTGAACACCCATTTCGTGCCGATCAAGGTGGACAGGGAAGAACGGCCGGACATCGACGCCATTTACATGGGCGCGGTGCAGGTACTCACCGGCGGGGGCGGCTGGCCCCTGAATGTCTTTTTGACCCCGGACGGCAAACCCTTTTACGGAGGCACCTATTTTCCGGCCCGGGACGGAACGAGACCGCCCCACCCGGGATTTCTTACCGTCTTAAAGGGCCTTGCCGAGGTCTATGAAAAGGAGAGGGAAAAGGTGGACCTCTCCGCCAGCCAACTCACCCAGGCCATTGACAGCCTGGGGGGCGGTCAGGAGAGCGGGACCCTGCCCGACAGAGCGTGGGTGGACAAGGCCGTGGCCCTGTTTTCCCAAAGCTACGACCCGAGCTTCGGCGGCACCAGGGGTGCTCCCAAATTTCCTGCCACCCTGCCCGTGCAGCTCCTTTTGCGCGCCCACCAGCGCACAGGCATCGGTGCATACCGCCACATGGCGGAGCACACCCTCACAGCCATGGCCGACGGAGGCATCCACGACCAGGCAGGGGGCGGGTTCCATCGCTACAGCACCGACCCCAAATGGCTGGTCCCCCACTTTGAAAAAATGCTCTACGACAACGCCCTTCTGGCCTCTGCCTACGTGGAAGGGTTCCTGGCCACGGAAAACCCGCGTTTTAAAACCGTGGCCGAAGCCACCCTGGCCTACCTTTTGCGGGAGATGGAAGACCCTGCAGGGGGATTCTACTCGGCCACGGACGCCGACTCCCTCACGCCGGACGGCCACAAAGAAGAGGGATACTTCTTTACCTGGAGCAAGGCCGAACTCGACGCGGCCCTGCCCGGGGATTCCTGGGCAGCGGTTCTGGACCATTTCAGCCTCACCGGGGTGCCCCACTTCGAGGGGCGCTACATTCCCCACATCCGAAGAGACGTAAAGGAAACCGCAAAAAAACACGGCCTGGACGTGGCAGAGCTTGAAGCTCTTTTGGACAACGCCCGGGAGATCCTGCGCCAGGCCCGAACAGCAAGGCAAGCGCCCCTTACCGACAAAAAGATCATCGCCGCATGGAACGGGCTGGCCATCTCGGCCTTTGCCCGTGCCGGACGCGCCTTTGGCAACCAGACGTACCTGGCCGCAGCCATGCGCACCGCGGATTTTATCCTGACCTGCCTCACCCGAAACGGCAGGCTCCACCGAAGCCGCCTGGAAGACCTGGGCCCCTTGGGATTTTTGGAGGACTACACCTTTGTCATTGCAGGCCTCATCGACCTTTTCGAAGCCACGGGCGACGCCTCCTGGCTCACCCGCGCCCTTCACCTCCAGACCGAAACCCACCGTCTCTTTGCCTCGGAAAAAGGGGGGTACTACATGACCGGCAGCGACGGCGAGGCCCTTATCACCCGGGAAAAGCCCGGCACGGACGGGGCCATCCCCTCGGGAAACAGCGTTGCCGCCATGAACCTGTTCAGGCTCTACGCCCTCACCGGCGACACGGCACTGCTCACCCAGGGCCTGGGAACGGTTTCAGCCTTCGTCGCCCCGGACCGTTCCCCGGCCCCCTATGCCACCCTGGTGTCGGCCCTGGACTTTCACCTGGCAGGCCCCAAGGCCCTGCTCCTTGTCCTTCCGGAGACACCGTCGCCCAAAGAGACCGAGGCCATAAGTACCCTGGCATCTCTGTACACCCCCTATGCCGTCACAGCGCCCTTGCGGGAGGGAGAACAGGCAAAAACCATGGAGGCACACCTGCCTGCGGTCAAGGACAAAGCCGCACAGGGTGGCGAACCCACCCTCTATCCGTGCAAAGAAGGTACATGCGGCCTCCCGGTGTCGGATCCGGGGGTATTCGGGCAGGTGGTTTTGGAAAGCTGAGCACCGTGGGAGAGGCTGTTTCAGGAAGCGTTGCCCTGCGGTTTCGGTGCGTGGGACGCACCCTACGGGCCACGGGGCTTTCAATGAAGCTGGTTCAGCCCTTCTGCTTCGCCGGACGAGGGCATGAGAATGGTGAGATGGATCGCTCAGGTGACGGCACGTAAGGTACATTCTGTGCACCATGACCGGGTACCCTGTGGCCGAGACAGCACGCCCATGCGGACTTTTCCCTCGCTTTTGAGGACAGGCCGGGCATCGTGCCAGTGGCGGCTTCAAGGAGCGTTGCCCTGCGGTTTCGGTGCGTAGGACGCACCCTACGGGCCACGGGGCTTCCAATGAAACTGGTTCATCCCTTCTGCTTCGCCGGGCGAAGGCATGGGGCTGGTGAGATGGATCGCTCAGGTGACGGCACGGTGGGTGCTCTCTGTGCACCATGGTCGGGCAGCGCCCCCTTTTAAATGCCCCAAGACGCCACCAATTTTTCTCGATTATCCATCAGCAGATAAATATAGGAGAGTTCGAGGTTGATCATCTCGGCGTCGTCTTTGCGGAGCCACTCCGAGAGCCAGGCAAAGCGCAGGGCCATGACACACTCGGGAAGAAGATTCCAGCTTGCTGCATCGGCAAAATCAACCTGGCGAAGGGCTCGGGTCAGGGTGGGGACCAGGCCATGAAGAAGGGCGTCGGGGGTCTCCATGCCGCAGCAGCCAACCATGTTGGCCACATCGTAGAGCAGGGGTTTGTGACCGAAGAACTCCCAGTCGATGACCGCTTCGATGCCCTTCTCCTTCCAGAGAATGTTGACGCCGTGGACATCCCCGTGGGCCAGGGCCGTGGCAAGGCCCGGCCAGTGGGGGTAAAGATGGTCGGTGAGGTATCGGACGGCTTCGTCAAGGGCGCCTGCCACCTTGGGCCTTCGGGCCCGGATGGTGGAGGTCAAGGTGTCGATGTACCCGGGCAGGTCAAAGGACTCCCCCGGAAAGGAGGGGGCAAGGGTAGCGGATGCGGTGCGCAGATCCGTCAGGAACCCGGCGAGAGCCTTGCCCCGCCATGCCTCTTGTGTGTATGCGGGCCGATCCAGGGGCAGGCCCTGCACAAAGGGCGTCAGCTGCCAGAGATTTCCTGTCTGGGGGGATAAAAAATCACCGGCCTGGGTGGCACGGGGCGCCGCCACCGGAAGCCCGGCTTGGGCCAGGGCGCTCATAAACCGGGCCATCTCCCGTTTTCTCGGTGCCGTGGCCGGGTCGATGCGCTCCAAGAGAAAACGGGCGCCATCCGCCCCCTGCACCACCCAGCGCCCCAGGGAGCGCTCCGGGCTCCCGGCAGGTTCCTGTTCATTGCAGACCGTCGCGCCCTCAATACCCCAGGCCCGGGCGGCCTGCTTCATTACTGTCTCGTCCATGGTTTCTCGTCTCGCTTTTAAATCACTGTTCCATTGAGGGGCAAAGCCAGCCTCTGGGGCTTCGCCCCTTCACGTGTGCATATGGGCTGTCCCCGCGACATGCCGTCCCACAACCGCACCCCTGCAGCCACCCAAACCAAAAGACCGCATGCGGCGTTCGCAGACGGTCTTTATCCGGCCATGGGAGTGTGGGTTGGCCTTTTGAATATACGGGAGGCTACTCAGCGGGCTCGGTTGGGGCAGGCATGGCGCGTCCGGCCATCTCGCGGTCCATCATGAGCAGGGCCGAGGGGTTGTCCCCCACGAGGCGGAGCCGTTGGAGGACCTGCTCGACGCTCTCTTCTTCTTCCACCTGCTCGGTGACAAACCACTGAAGGAAAATCCCGGTGGCGTGATCCGAGGCGTCCCGGGCAATGTCCACAAGGGCGTTGATGGACCCGGTGACAAAAACCTCGTGCTCCAGGGTCTCTTCAAACAGGGCCAGGGGAGACTCCCAGGCTGCTTTGGGTGCTTCCACGGCGCTTAAGCGAACCGTGCCGCCCCGCTGCTGGATGTAATCGTAAAACTTCTGGGAGTGGGTCAGTTCTTCCACGCCCTGGGCGTACATCCAGTGGCTGAAACCGGTCAAATTCCGGCTGCCCAGCCATGCCGACATGGAAAAGTAGAGATACGCGGAAAAGATCTCTCGGTTCAACTGAAGGTTCAGTGCGTCTTCAACCTCTGATTTCAACATGGTTACCCCCTTGTCCAGTGGCCGTGCAGGTTGCAGTATGCCCTGGCCACCACAGGTCCTGTGATCCCTGCAAAGAACGCCTCGGGCTTCTCTCCGGGCAGGAGGTGCTTTCGCAGGATGGTTGCTCCCTGGGTCACCTCGATCCAGGGAATCCAGTGTTCTTCTGTCATGGGATGGGCTGTCTCGCCTACGGAAACGCAAATGCCACCGTCTACCTCGACCACGACGGGCACATGCTTCTCCCGGGAGGCGTCCCGGGTGTTCTCTTCCAAAAGGGTCATGGCCTGCCCGCAGCACCTTACCGTGGGCCCGCCAGCCTGAATAATTTCAACGATATTGCCGCAGTGTTCGCATGCGTAGAGTTGATTGCGCCTCATCATGGTGGGTCTCCTTTTCCGTTTCCGATTCTGTATCCGCCGCAAGGATATGATCATGCCGGGGCCAAGCCCCTTTCCTTAACCTGTTGCCCAGGAAAACATTTCAATAAGCATGCCACACGGCATTGCCGGCACAAAAAAGAGACAACACACTGATTTCATGACAAGGTGATCGAGCCCAGGATTCGTTACGGCTCGAAAGCAAAACAGAGACGATACGGGCCATGAGACACCCGACGCAAAAAGTGTCTCACGGAAAAACCACCTCAAAAGGCAGTGTCCAGGGCCCCCACAATGGTATTCATGTGTTTTTTCTCCCCCTCGCTGATCTCCAGGAAAAGGGATTTCAAGGCGGGATCGCCGGCGTATCGGTAGAGGTCGTAGGCGGTGAACTCAATGTCCAGGGCCAGCTCATAAATGGCAAGGTCCATAGGGACCATGGTGCTCTCCAGGCGAAGCAGCGCACCTTCAAGGGGCATGCCCCCTTCGAGGATTTCGCCCTTCAGGCCATCGAAAACATCCTCAAACCGTGGCGGAATCTCCTCCCGGCTTTGCCAGGCATCGTAAAGTGCCCTGGCATGGGCCAGCTCTGCCTGGCAAAGGGACTCGATGGTCCGGGTCAGGGCGGTGCCGGGGTACGCATCAAGGATATGCCGATAGATATTCCACGCGCCCTTTTCAAGGTCCATGGCCGCCATGAGGGTTTGCTGCATGCCCTCCTCGAGGACCAAAAGCCTTACCCGGGGAAAGTCCGTGACGGTATGTCCCTGCCAGGCAAGAATCCCGCCTTCGAGGTTGAAAATGCTTTGGTGCCGCGGCATCTTCTCCACGGCCATGTGAGCCGCCACCCGCGACCGCGCCCCGCTTCGGCAGGCAAAGATAATGTCCCGGTGTTCAGGAAGATCTTTAAGACGGGTCTCAAGCTGCCCCAGGGGAAGGAGCCTGGCGCCGGGGATGTGGGCCTGCTCGTACTCCTGGGGCTCCCGAACGTCCAACAGAAGGTACTCGCTCTCCTCATGCTCACTCATATACGCTTTGACGGACTCAGGGGTTGCATCAACAACACGGTTTTCGCTCATGGGACCTCCGAAAGGCTCAATGGTGGGAAAGGATTACTCCACTTTTTTGAGAGATATCGAGGTTGAGGGGTCAACGGATGCTTCACCCGGCATGCTTTCCGGTAATGTATCAAAAAATCGCCAGGTTGCACCAGAGATAATCCGTGCCCCTTTTTTGTTGGTAAGGTACGAGAGACACCACTTCAGAAAAATGGAGAGGCGGTTGTTGAACCCGGAAATAAAATAAATATGCACCAGGAGCCAGGTCACCCAGGCCATGAACCCCTGGAGCCGGAAAAACCCGAAATCCACGATGGCCCGGCTGCGGCCGATGGTGGCCATCTGGCCTTTGTCCACGTAGTCGAAGGGCTCCATGGCCTCACCGGCCTGGTCCCGAAGGATGTTTTCGGCAATGCACTGCCCCTGCTGAATGGCCACGGGCGAAAGGCAGGGAAGGACCTTGCCCGAAGGGTCGGTAAAGGCGGCCTGGTCCCCGGCCACAAACACGTCCTTACGGCCGGGAATATTGAGGCAGGCATCCACCACAATGCGCCCCTGCACGCCGGTCTCCACCCCGAGGCCCCGGTTGAGGTCCGTTGCAGTGATCCCGGCAGCCCAGAGCACGGTCATGGTCTCGATTTTTTCCGACCCCACCTCGATGGAGGTCTCCCGAATCTCGCTTACGGGACTTTTGGTCCAGACCTGGACCCCTAAGTTTTCAAGGTCACGGGTGGCACGGCTGCTCTGTTTTTTGGGAAAGGAGGCGAGGATGCGGTCTCCGGCCTCCACCAGGATAATACGGGTGAGTTTAGGGTCGATGTTGCGAAAGTCCCGCCCCAGGGTGTAACGGGTCATCTCCCCGATGGCTCCGGCAAGCTCCACGCCGGTGGGCCCTCCACCCACCACCACAAAGGTCAGGGCGCGACGCCGCACGGCTTCGTCTTCGGCCCGCTCTGCCACCTCAAAGGCACTCAGGATGCGCCGCCGGATCTCCAGGGCCTGCTCCAGGGTCTTCAAACCCGGTGCGTGGGGTTCCCAGGATTCCTTGCCGAAGTAGCAGTGGCGGACCCCGCAGGCCAGGATCAGGTGATCGTAGGACAATCGCCCGAAATCGGTCATCACGGTGCGCCCGTCAAAATCCACCCCGGCGACCTCTCCCTGGAGTACCTTGATGTTTTTGAACTCCGATAGAATGCTCCGAATGGGCATGGCAATATCGGACTGGCTGAGCCCGGCCGTTGCCACCTGGTACAACAGGGGTTGAAACAGATGGTGGTTGGCCTTGTCGATGAGCGTAACCTGAATTCCCTCTTTGTTGCCCAGGAGCTTGGCGGCCTTGAGACCGGCAAAGCCTCCGCCGACAATAATCACCTTTTTCGTCATAATCGCAGATTCCCGTTTTTGAGATACATAACTGTTGATCGCTGTGTGCGTGCTTCAGGAGACAGACGCCAAAAAGAAAAAAAGTGGGGCAAACCGGGCTTTTTGCAAGCCGTGATGCCCCACCTTATCAGATTCGCTTTTTCTTATACAGGTTCAGCCCCCGGTCATGTTGGGGAGCCCCTTTCACCTGGCCTTTTTCAGTGAACATTGAGCTGATCTTTCAGCCAGCTTTTGATGTTCGGGTCCAGTTCATAAATGCCGCGATGGTTGTTGATGGACTTCATAAATGCTTTCTCCAGCTTGGGGGGCATGCGGAACACGGCAAGCTCCTCCATATCGAACCCTTTGCGGTGTACCAGGGTGATCACCGGATACTCGCCCCAGGTGTTGATGGCAAAATAGGTGGACTCATCCTCGCTTCCACGGCCCCGCTGCTCGTCGCAATACCAGCCGGCGCCCCACTCGAGATGACGTCCCACCGCTGCGGCGGGGTTGATGTTCCAGTCCACGCTGTTGAGCAGGGAGAGGTCATTTTTAAGCTCTTCCAATCGTTTCATTCGGCGCCTCCTGTGTCGTGGCGTTCATCCCATGCCCATCCGGCCCGAAGTTCCTGTGCCTTGCCCTCCGGAGCCGATGGCCCCATGAAGCTCTTCATTACCGTCCAGGCTGTCCATTGCAAGGCGTGGCACCCGCCATCCTTGCCCGTTGACAAGATACACTACAAGAGCCGTGCCAAAATCGCATAAAAGAGATACAAGACCGTTTTTACAGGATATTTCAAAACATGACGTGTGTTTCACAGGTCCCCATGCAACACATGGTCGATACACCTGTGTATCAGGTAGGGAATAGGGAATAGGGAATAGGGAATAGGGAATAGGGAATAGGGAATAGGGAATAGGGAATAGGGAATAGGAGATGGGAATAGGGAATAGGGAATAGGGAATAGGGAATAGGGAATAGGGAATAGGGAATGAAAACACGGGAATCGCCATCTTACAAGGCTTTTGCAGCTTTTTTGTGGACTTGAGACTGGCTTCCCGGAACGTTTTGAATGGCCGTTGCCCCTCGGTTTCGGTGCGTGGGACGCACCCTACAGGCTGCGGGGCTTCCAGTGGTTCTGGTGTGTTCGGTACGCACCGCAGGGTGAGACATCACTGCCATTCTGATTTGGCTTTCTTCCCACCCCGGGTATTCAAATCAATTCGGGTATAAACGATCCCGGTCGTTAAGCGACGGCCCGTAGGGTGCACTCTGTGCACCATGGACGAATCCCCGGAAGGAAGCGGTTTCCGGCACGTTTTGAAGGACCGTTGCCTCTCGGTTTCGGTGCGTGGGACGCACCCTACGGGCTGCGGGGGCTTCCAGTGGTCTGGGGCCTTCGGATCGTAGCCCGTCAGGGGTGAGAAACGCTTTGCCTCAGGGCCCTCACGCAGCGGGTGATGTGGCCGTGGGGGCCTTTGTCCAGAAAGGAGTCCAGGGGCTCGTCGAAGAAAGGGAACGGGGTGGTGCCGTCGCAGGCAAGGGCGGTGAGGCGGTCTGCTTCGGCGCCGAAAATACGTCCAAGCTCCGGTAAATCCGTCTCCCTTATCCCGGCCTCCAGGCGGGCTTCCATGCACCGGAAAAAAAGGCGGCGACCCTGGGGGATCTCCATCTGGGACGCCATGGCACTCCAGCGGGCGGCCCCTTCCCGGTCCCCGGAGCGGAGATTGCACAGGGCGATCATCTCCGCCACCCGGGCATCTGCCCAGGCGCTACCCGGCGTCACCTCCACGCCCACGAGTTCGCACACCAGGGCTTCGGGCCCCCACCCGCCCTCTTCCAGAAGGTCGGCGAGGCGTTCCGCCTCCCCCGGCTCCAGAGCTTGAAGCCGGATCAGGCCATGGCGCACCTCGGCCTGCCTGCTGCGATTTTCCCAGAGAAGGTCCTCCACGGGATAAATCTCGGACATCCCCGGCACCACCATACGGCAACAGGGCATGCCCAGATGGGTGGTCACCCAATTGTAGATCTCAAAACCCTCGTCATGGATCCGCGACACCAGAAGGTCGTACTCACGGCCCCTGCCGCCGCCAGTGGAGTCCTCCAGTCCCCAGGGGGCAAAGGAAAAATCCGGGGTCTGTTTGAAAAAGTCCCAGTGGAGCACGCCCGCAGAGTCCACGAAATGCTCCTCTATATTGGTGGGAGACGCCACCAGCTCCGCATCAAAGCTCGGAGCGGCAAAGCCCTTGATCTCGCTGCGTCCCTGGAGCATCTCGGTGAAGGTACGCTCCAGGGCCACACCGAACAGGGGGTGGGCACCGAAGGCTGCAAACACGCCGCCGTCCTCGGGGTTCACCGCGGCAATACAGATCACGGGCCAGCGCCCCCCCAGGGAGGCATCCCGGGCATAAATCACAAGGCCCCGGGCTTCCAGTTCTGCCAGGGCGGCCTGCACCACCGGATACCTGCCCAGCACCTCCCGGGGGATATCCGGCAGGGCAAGGCCCTCTGCAATAATGCGGGCTTTCACATAGCGTTCCACCACCTCAGAAAGGGCCTGGACCTTGGCTTCGAGAAGGGTGTTGCCCGCGGACATTCCGTTGGAGACATACAGGTTTTCCAGCACCGCCACGGGAAAGAGCACCGGAGCACCGCCCTCCTTTTCAAAGGGAAGACAGCACACCCCGCGAGCACCGCCGGTGTTGAAATCCATGAAATGACGTACGCCGAGTTCTTCCTCCGGGTCGTAAAAATCCCAGAGCGCAGGGGAAAGCGCATCCTGCTTCAGGGATTCCATGTCCGCAGAGAGCCACACCTCCCCGGGGCCATGGAAAAACCCACCGTTTGCAGGCGTCTCAGGAAGGTAAAGGTCCGAAAGCAGGTACCCGGTGCTCAGGCGCTCAAAAAGCTCTCCGTACGCGCTGGCAAGGGCCGCCCCTTCGGAGCTCCCTTTTCCGTTGGTATACAGGTTCGGGCAATCCGAAAGGCGCAGGTTCACGGACCACGCTCCGTCCACAGGGTGAAGCCAGGCGCGCTCCTCCACGGCAATCCCCAGGTCCAGCAGCTTTGCCCGCATCATATCAATGGACACCTCAAAGCCGGCGTCCTTGCCCAGGGGCAATGTCATTGTCTCGTGTTTCATATCTCTGTCTCGTCCCATAATTAACCGGCTCCTTCTGGAACCACCAGATTGCGCCACATTCCCCTTCAGCCCTTCCCCTTTAGCCCTTAGCCCTTAGCCTTTTAGCCCTTATCCCCTACCCACTATTCCCCACCCCCTGCCGAATAATCTCCACTCCCCACCCCCTCTCACCTATGCCCTATCACCTGTCTTACCTGCTCACCCTCACCCAGTACCAGACGCTCACCACGATGAACCAGACCGCCAGGCATTCGAAAAAAAGAAAGATCAGGTAATACCAGAGGCGGGTCACCAGGCCCAGGGGAAAGAGGATCCCGGCGGCCACCACAATGAGGCAGAACAGGGAATAGAAGGTGTAATAGTAGCCCTCGTCGATGACAAGGCCCGTTGCAAAAAAAAGAGAGAGGTTGGCCACCACCAGAAGGGCGTTGAGATGGGACAGCCCCGTCCAGTAGATGACGGCGTGTCCGGCAAAGGTGTCCGACAGGTGGCGATAAAGGGACATGACCCGGCCTCCCATTTTTTTTGCAGGTATGGTAATTTAATGAACGACGTGGCCCATAGGGGTCCCCACCTGAAAAGAACTCCGTGCCACGGCCCTTCCCCGCAGGCCCGGCGTCCCACGGAGCCGTCTCAATACGGCCCACCCGCCTGCCGATCACGGGCACCCGACCCCTGTCACGAAACAAAAGCGTCCCACCAGAGCAAAAAAACGTTCCATTTCATAATTATAGTCAAGCCTCCAGGCACCATTCAAGAAAAATGCCGCCTGATTACGTCTTCTGGCATTGCCTTTGCTTTCACCATTTTTAACGCGAACGCGCTTTGGCCGCAGCCCCTCTTCAGGGGACGACCCACAACGCATCAACCAAAGGAGCCTGCCGCATGAACCGCCACATGAAACTCATCGTTGTTCTTATCATCGCCATCCTGGTCGTGCTCTTTTTCGCCTTCGATGTCGGGGAGCTGCTCACCCTGTCGTCCCTGAAGGCAAAGCAGGCTGAGTTCGGGGCCTTTTACAAGGAACACGCCCTCTTCACCCTCACCGTCTACTTTCTCATCTACGTGGCGGTGGCCGCCCTCTCCCTTCCGGGCGCGGCCGTGATGACCCTGGCGGGCGGGGCCCTGTTCGGCTTTCTTACCGGCCTTGTGGCTGTCTCTTTTGCCAGCACCATCGGTGCCACCCTGGCCTTTCTCGTCTCCCGGTTTCTCTTGAGGGACCTGGTGCAGACCAAGTTCGGCGACCGCCTGGGAGCCATCAACGAAGGGATGAAAAAAGACGGGGCATTCTACCTGTTTACCCTGCGCCTGGTGCCCATCTTTCCCTTCTTTGTCATCAACCTCGTCATGGGCCTGACCCCCATCCGCACCCTCACCTTTTACTGGGTGAGCCAGCTCGGCATGCTGGCGGGCACCATGGTCTACGTTAACGCCGGAACCCAGCTCGCCCGCATCGACTCGTTGTCCGGGATCCTCTCGCCGGGGCTGCTCTTCTCCTTTGCCCTGTTGGGCATCTTTCCCCTTGCAGCACGGAAAATCATCGATGCCGTCAAGGCCAGGCGGGTCTTCAAGGCCTACGACAAACCCAAGCGCTTTGACTACAACCTCGTGGTCATCGGCGCAGGGTCGGCGGGCCTGGTTTCGGCCTACATCGCGGCGGCGGTCAAGGCGAAGGTGGCCCTTGTGGAACGGCACAAAATGGGCGGGGACTGCCTCAACACCGGCTGTGTGCCCAGCAAGGCCCTGATCCGATCATCCAAGATGCTTGCCTACACAAGACGGGCCAAGGAGTTCGGATTCAAGGAAGCCAACGTTGATTTTGATTTTGCCGAGGTCATGGAGCGGGTCCACACCATTATCTCCAAGGTGGAACCCCACGACTCCATCGAGCGCTACACCAAACTCGGGGTGGAGTGTGTCCAGGGCGCTGCCGAGATCATCTCTCCCTTTGAGGTGCAGGTGAACGGCCGGGTGCTCACCACCAAGAGCATCATCATCGCCACGGGCGCCAGGCCCTTTGTGCCCCCCATCAAGGGCATGGACCTCATCACCCCCCTGACCAGCGACACGGTCTGGGGCCTCACAGAACTTCCCAAGCGTCTTGTGGTCCTTGGGGGCGGCCCCATCGGCTGCGAGCTGGCCCAGTGCTTTGCCCGCTTTGGCTCCGACGTCACCCAGGTGGAGATGGCGCCAAAGCTCATGGGCCGGGAAGACCCCGAGGTGGCAGAGATGATTGCCCGTAAATTCCGGCGCGAAGGAATCCAGGTCCTCACCGGCCACGCGGCCACGGAAATCCGGGTGGAGGATGGCGAAAAGATCCTGGTCTGTGACGCCGGAGGGCAGGCCGTGACCGTTCCCTTTGACGAGATCATCGTGGCCGTGGGGCGGAAACCCAACACCGAAGGGTTTGGCATGGAAAAGCTGGGCATTACCCTTGATCCCAGGGGGACCGTGGAGACCGATCCCTTCCTGGCCACCTCCGTGCCCAACATCTTCTGCGCCGGGGACGTGGCAGGGCCCTATCAATTCACCCACACGGCCTCCCACCAGGCCTGGTACGCCTCGGTAAACGCCCTCTTCGGGTTTATCAAGCGATTCAAGGCCGACTACAGCGTGATCCCCTGGTGCACCTACACCGACCCGGAGGTGGCCCGGGTGGGCCTGTCCGAGACCGAGGCACAGGAGAAGAACATCCCCCACGAGGTGACAGTATACGAAATCGGCGAGGTGGACCGGGCCATTGCGGACTCCGAGGACCATGGCTTTGTCAAAGTGATCACCGCCAGAGGAAACGACCGCATCCTGGGGGCCACCATCGTGGGCCACCACGCAGGAGACATCATTGCCGAATTTGTGCTGGCCATGCGCCACAAGCTCGGGCTCAACAAGATCCTGGGCACCATCCACATCTACCCAACCCTCTCTGAGATGGTCAAAGGCACGGCCGGTACCTGGAAGAACGCCCATAAACCGGAAAAGGTCCTCAACACCTTACAAAAAATCCACGCATGGAGGCGCGCATGATGAGCCATCACACACACACCAGACGACCCGTTCACCCGATCCGGCACCACACGCCCAAGGTCCTGGCCCAGGCAAGGCCCGGCCCTTCACCGGCCCTTGCCCTCTGGGCGGTCCTCCTGACGGCCCTGCTGTTTGCCCTGGTGACAAGCGCCCGGGCCGAGACGTACGACCACGCCCCCTTTGACGACCTCCTGGCAGCCCACGTCCGCGGCGGCGGCATCGACTACGACGGCCTGGCAGACGAGGAAGACAAGCTGGACGCCTACCTGGCCCCGGCAGCCTCCTACAGCGCGGAGGGCCTCTCCCGGGACGAGGCCATGGCCTTCTGGATCAATATGTACAATGCCTGGACCCTGAAGCTCATCCTCACCAAATACCCGGACATTGAATCCATCAAGGATCTGGGGTCGGTCTTCTCTTCACCCTGGAAGAAAGAATTCGTCAAGATTGGAGGCAAGACCCTCACCTTGAATGAGATCGAACACGCCATCTTGAGGGAAAAGTACCAGGATCCCCGGATCCACTTTGCCGTCAACTGCGCTTCCAGGAGTTGCCCCCCGCTGCTGCCGGAGGCCTACCTGGGCGATACCCTGGACGCCCAGCTTGACGCGGCCACCATCGATTTTATCAACAACAGCGCCAACACCCGGGTTGAGGGAAACCGGCTCGTCGTCAGCCGAATATTCAAATGGTACAAAGATGACTTCGGAGACGACATTGCCGCTTACATCGGCCGATATGCCGAAGGCCCCCTCAAAGCGGCCATGGCCCAGGCACAAGGGAACTTAAAGGTATCCTTCATGGCATACGACTGGTCCCTGAACGTACCGGATGCCTGAAAACGCAACATCACCACAATATTACAGAGATAAGCAAGATGATGAAACACACTGAGGTGACCCATGAACCTCGATAAATCGATAGTAAAAACCTTTGCCGCCACCCTGGCAATCTCATAGAATTTCTGTCACGGACCTCGCACGTAGTAGGCAACAGAAACCCAAAAGGCCACCTTCGCCGGCGGCTGCTTCTGGTGCATGGAGCACCCCTTTGAGTCCCTGGACGGCGTGCTCTCCGTGGTCTCCGGATACATCGGAGGCCACAAGGAGGCCCCCACTTACAAAGAGGTCTCCGCAGGGAGCACCGGCCACGCCGAGGCCGTAGAAATCACTTACGACCCGGGTAAAATATCCTACGAAGAGCTCCTTGAGGTCTTCTGGAGACAGGTGGACCCCACCGACGGCGGCGGCCAGTTCGTAGACAGGGGCAGCCAGTACCGCACCGGCATCTTCTACCATGACGATGCCCAGAAAAAGGCGGCCCTGGCTTCAAAAGAGGCCCTGAGCAAGAAAAGAATCTTCGGGAAACCCATTGTCACGGAGATCACCCGCGCCACCACCTTCTATCCGGCCGAGGAGTACCATCAGGACTACTACAAGGAGAACCCCATCCGGTATAAGTTCTACCGAAGCCGCTCCGGAAGGGATGCGTTCCTTGAAAAACACTGGACCGAAGACGGAAAAGGCATCAAGCAGACCACCTGGACAGAGGAAGAGCTCAAAGAGAGGCTCACTCCCCTGCAGTACAAGGTGACCCGCAAAAACGGCACGGAGCGTCCCTTTGACAACGCATACTGGGACAACAAGCAGGAGGGCATCTATGTGGACATCATCAGCGGCGCCCCCCTGTTCAGCTCCACCGACAAATTCGTCTCCGGCACCGGGTGGCCCAGCTTCACCCGCCCCTTGAAAGCCGCCGACATCGACGAAGTGGAGGACACCTCCTTTTTTATGAAACGGGTGGAGGTCCGCAGTGGCCACAGCGACTCCCACCTGGGCCATGTCTTCACCGACGGCCCGGCCCCCACGGGCCTTCGCTACTGCATCAACTCCGCGGCCCTGCGGTTCGTCCCCAAAAAGGACCTGAAAAAAGAGGGCTACGAGCATTACCTGCCCCTCTTTGAATAACCCCCAAACCTTTGCCTCCGGCAACCCTGCCGGAGGCACTCCCCATAAAATAGGCTGCATGCCGTCAGCCCGTGGGGTGCGTTCCACGCACCAAACCAAAGCGTAGCAGCCCCCGAAAGCAAATCAGAAACCACCGTTCTCCATGTACCGACCAGCCATGGTGGACAGAGTGCACCCTGCGGGTCGTCGCTCAGCGACCGATATCGCTATGGTCCCCGCTTCAACGAAATCCCGGGATAAAAAAGCCGCACCGGAGTGCGGCGCTCCATAGTGATGCGTCACCATTTGCGGTATGGCGCAAATCGATTTACCCCCTGGCCTGGGGCATGGCTTTGAGGATCGGCTCGTGGCCGTGTTCCGAAGGGGCCGCCTCGCCTGGGAGAGGGGTTTCGTGGAACCTGCCGAACACCCAGAAGGTGGCCAGGGCGAACAGGGCCGCAAAGGTGCCGATGGCTGCGCTCCAGAGGGGAGGGGCCACCAGGGCAATGAGGATCAGGACCGTCACCACGGCAAAACCGGAATTGCGAAAGGCCACCCGGTAATTGTGCCCGTGGCGCAGGGAGAGCAGCACAATGAGGATGTTGCTCAGAACAAGCAGGGTATAGACGGTCTCAAAGGCAGGCGGGGTGGGAACGCCCGAAAAATAGCCCATAAGGCTGCGCAGGGCGATGAGGTGAAACGCCGCCAGCAGGGCCAGTGCAATGCACTTCTTGGCAGCGATGAAGCTCTGCCGGTCCTCCTCATGCTCGGAAAGGGTCGAGCTTGTCTTGATCCTGTAATAGAGGGAGAGAAGAGCGAACACCACCAGGGCTCCGGTGACCGCCGCGGCAATGCCGGGCAATCCGTCCCGCAGGGATTCCCAGGAGAGGGGGTTGTGATGGGAGATCTCCTTGAAGACGTTTCGCAACAAGATCAGGGAGAGAATCTCCAGCTGACGCCCCACCGAGGTGCTCACCGAGTGGACCATGCTGAAGACAAGGCCCATGACTTCGATGATGAGAAGCAGGGTCAGGGCGATGCCGATGGAAGCCAGATGATTTTTCGGAACCAGGTGGGCCAGGGCTTCGGGGAGCTCCAGGACGCGTCCCAGCTCCACGCTCATGAGGCAGACCAGAAAGGTTCCCACCAGAAGGCTTCCGGCCAGGCGATGACCCGAAGGCCCCTCCCAGCAGGCTTCCAGGGTATCGTACAGGCTCAGGACAGGTCGAATAAGGGACATGGCTTTTTTCTCCGCAGAATCATTGTTACCGAGTCGTAAACGTCAAACCACAACCCTTGCACAGTTGCACATCCCGCGCCAGCCCCTTGATAAAAAGAAGAAAAACACGCCCCCCACCTCTATCCCTTTAGCCTTTCCCCTTTAGCCCTTTAGCCCTTTTACCTTTCAACCTTTCAATCTTTCCCCTTCCCCCTTTAGCCCTTTAACCTTTCGCCTTTTCTCCCTGTCCCCCCCTCCCCTGGGCCACCCCTGTCTCATTTTCAACCTGAGACACACATTTTCCCCTGTATTTTCAAACAATTTTTATATTTCGTCCGCCACACCTGCCGTATCACCGTGTCGGAGTGCCACGGCGAGACAGGCGGCGATACACAGTGCGACCCCCATTGGCTGAGCCCTCGAGCCCAAACCGCAGCATCTCTTCATATTCAATAAGTTATGCTTCATACGCCCAGAAAAATTCACCTCCACCGCATTTTTTATTTCACTTTGGCACAGCACTCGCATACTACCCAGACACAACGCGACGCTGCCAAGCTCGCATGAATGATGCAAACAAAACCAAAACGATCTGAAATCAACTTTTGACCATTGGATCTCGAATTCTTGAAGGAGAAATGAACCATGTCCAAGTATGTATGCACTGTCTGCGGTTATGTCCACGAAGGTGAAAACGCTCCCGAAAAATGCCCCCAGTGCGCAGCCCCCGCCGCCAAGTTCAAGGCACAGGCCGAAGGCCCCCTGGCCTGGGCCGACGAGCACGTCATCGGTGTGGCCGAAGGCGTAGACCCTGAAATCGTTGAAGGCCTCCGCGCCAACTTCACCGGCGAATGCACCGAAATCGGCATGTACCTGGCCATGAGCCGCCAGGCCGACCGCGAAGGCTACCCCGAAGTGGCCGAAGCCTACAAGCGCATCGCCTTTGAAGAAGCCGAGCACGCTGCCAAGTTTGCCGAGCTCCTGGGCGAAGTGGTCACCGGCGACACCAAGACCAACCTCACCATGCGCGTAGAGGCAGAGCACGGCGCCTGTCAGGGCAAAAAAGACCTGGCCACCCGCGCCAAGCAGCTCAACCTCGACGCCATCCACGACACCGTCCATGAGATGTGCAAAGACGAAGCACGCCACGGCCAGGCCTTTGCAGGCCTGCTGAAGCGCTACTTCGATTAACGATCCCTGTTCCTTTCCTCTCCCAGAACCGGAACAGAAAAAGGGCCTGCGGCTTCCCCGGCCGCAGGCCCAACCATCTTTTGAACTATTTCGAATTACGTGATATAGTCCCGAAAGTTTTACGCAATACCGTTTTAACCCTATGGAGGTTTATCCATGAAGCGTGTCCCGACTGTCGAGCTTTCCGACTGCGTCCTCTGCGAATTGTGCACCGACCTCTGCCCCGAGGTCTTTGTTATCAACACCAACGATTACGTGCAGGTGACGGACCTGGACACCTACCCCCAGGCAGAGGTTGATGACGTCATCAAGAACTGCCCTGCGGACTGCATCACGTGGGAAGAACAACCCTGACGGAGGCACCCCATGGCTCTTTCCGTTGTTGATCTGTACCGTGATATCCTGCCCAAAACAAACTGCGGGGAGTGCGGCCACCCCACCTGCATCGCCTTTGCGGGCCAGGTGGTTGCAGATGGTCTCTCCCTTTCCGAATGCCCCTACCTCTCCGCCGAAACCGTGGAGCGCTGCACCGTTGAGCTCAAGGAACAATACGCCAAAGGCAAGTGGGTCCGAAGAGACATGGCCGAAGACGCCCTGGCCTGGGCAAGGGAGCGCGCCTCAAACATGGACCCCGCCACCTTTCCTGCCCGGCTCGGCGGCAAGCTGGTCATGGAGGAAGGGGGACCGGTGTTTCATCTCCCCTATTTTTCCGACACCCTCCGTATCCGTGAGTTGACCATCGCCACCCGAACAGACCTTCCCCTCACCCGCTGGGAGCAGGTCTTCATCCTCAACCACCTTGCCCAGGGCGGCACGACATCCCCCACGGGAAAATGGAAGGGGTTCATTGAGCTTCCCAACACCACCTCCAAAATCAAGAACATGGTGGACAGCGTGGAAGACCCCATTTCCAGAGCGTTTTCCGACAACCTCCTCCTGCTGAGGGAGAGGGCCCTGGACTTAGGGGGCATCGTGGAGACCGAACATGCCGGTTCAGCAGACATCGCCTTTCGTTTCTTTGCCTTTCCCAAGGTCCCGGTCATTCTCCTCTTCTGGGATGCCGACATGGACGAGGGCTTTGAAGCCAAGGCAAAACTCATGTTCGACGAAACCGTCACCGACCATCTGGACATCGAATCCATCGTTTTTCTGGGAGAAGAACTTGCCGGGAGGCTGGTGGAATCAAAGCCAAAAGAACTATAACCCCATTTTTCTTTCAACAAAAAAAGTTGTGCATTGACTTCATTTAGAGTAAACGCAATACGGTGGAATTTGAGGATTCTTCAATCCATCCGTACTCTTTTCATGAAGCAATGGAGAACACCATGCTCGACTACACCATTCGCCCCGAACTCGCCCTGATTCTTATCTGGAACCGGGGCGAGACCACCCCTGAGGAGACCATCGAACAACTGGACATCATGCGTGGGGATCCAAACTACTCCCATGGGTTCGACACCCTCACCGACATCACGGACCTGACAACAGACTTTACCCGGCAGGAGATCGTCCAGATGGCACGATACTCCGAAAATCTCCCGCGCCCCCAAGCCGCAGAATCCACCAAAAACGCCATTGTCGCCCCTGCGGAACGCACCTTCGGCACCAGCCGCATGTTCGAGCAGCTGACCAACGGGTTCGTCCCCTTCAAGGTGGGCGTGTTCAGGGACTGGGCCTCTGCCCTCACATGGCTCGGGAAAGACCCCGGGGCCATGAACCATCTCCTGAACATCGGCTGCCCCCTTCCTTAAGCAAAATACCTCCAACCGACAAACTCTCCTCATTTCGCCGCGCCCGGGCCCCCCATCAATTTTTGTTTGCATTTCTCGCCGTTCCGGGCATAGAAATCTAAGATAGATTCCTGATGATGACCTTTGCCGTCGCGTCTTTCTCCATCACTGATTTTACCCGGAGGTTTGTGCCATGTCCGTCTTCGATCTCATCGATGTCCCCGCCCTTCTTGACTCCACCAACCAGTGCATCCAGTGCGAAGCCTGCCTGGAGGTATGCTGCACCTCCGACACCGCGGACGGCCCTGCCATGAACCCCATGGAACGCCTCACCGTCATAAACCGGAGCCTCAAAGGCTATGCGCCCCTGCCCGACGAGGTGAAGGCCCTTTATTACTGCACCGAATGCGGACGGTGCGACACGGTGTGCCCCCAGGAGATTCCCATCTCCCAGACCATTGCCGACGGAAAGGTGATGATGGTCAAAAAAGGATTCGGGCCCTTGGCCAAACACGAAAAAATGATCGCGGGCCTCCTTAAAAACCGCAACGCCGTGGGCAAACCCGCAGAAGAGCGCCTGGACTGGGTTCCCGAGCACCTCAAGGATAAAGTCCAATTCGAAGACGCCGAAGGGGACACTCTCCTGTACGTGGGCTGCCTCTCCTCTTACATGGACAAGGCAACAGCCGCCGCCTCCCTGACCATCCTCCTGGCCGCAGGAGAAAACGTAAAACTCCTGCGGGATGAGTACTGCTGCGGCATCTACCCGTACAACGCAGGAAAATGGGACGAGGCAAAAATTATCTTCACGGAGATGGCCGAGACCTTCAGGAAATCCGGGATCAAACGCATCATCGTGCCCTGTGCGGGCTGTCACCGCGCCTTCTCCAGCTACTACCCGAGGCTTTTGGAGGGTTTTGACATCAAGGTCCTGCACATCGCCGAGGTGATCAAAGAGCTCCTGGACGCTGGCCGCCTCACCCTGGCCCCGAAGACCCAAAACGTCACCGTCCACGACGCCTGCAAAATGGGTCGAAAATATGGTCTCTACGACATCCCCCGAGAGCTTCTGGCCGCCTGCGGCGCCACCCTCACGGAGCTTCCCGAAAACCGGGATCAGGCCCTTTGCTGCGGCTCCGGCGCCGGAGTCCGCTCCCTTGACGCCCCCCTCTCCATGAAGATCGCAGGCAAGGTCCTGAGCACGGCCGAGGCAGACACCCTGGTCTCCACCTGCCCCTTCTGCATCTTCAACATGAACTACACCTCCCGCAAAACAGAGGCCGGAAAAAAAGCCGTGCATATCGCAACCCTGGTCCAATCGGCCATGGTCCAATAGAGAAAAAACGATGACGGGCCCCGTTAGGGGCTCGTCTCCGCCCTGCTGTGCCCATGGTTGGCCCTGCACGTCAAAACTGTGCCCACACCAAATCCCGGAAATTGTGTCTTTTCTCCCGAAGCGTCCCGCAGTATGGTGACAGGCTCACACCTAACCCGGATATTTCACGAGTCGAGTGCACCCATATTCAAGGCATCAAAGCTGCAGATGTAGTGGTTTACCTCAAAGCTCTGAGAACGCAGAAGATGGGTGAGAAAAACAAACAGCAAACGCTAATTTACATTTTGAATTTTCAAAATAGCTGATATTTTCATTATAGCCATTTGAAATTATAGCATTTTTATTTTAACTGGTTGTTTTCCCATGAAATATCCGGGCCAACGATGGAGGAAAAAACCATGGGCCCTGTCATCTGGTTCCCCGGCCATGAAAAGCAGCTGGGCACCATCGCCAGCGCAACAAACTGCAGCCTCTTCGACGAGAACGGCAAACGGTACACAGACCTGGAGTCCGGTGTGTGGTGCACCTCGGTGGGACACGCCCACCCGCGAATCCTCGGGATCATGGCCGAACAGGCCGCTCGCCTTGCCCACACGGGCTTCAGCTATTCAACCCGGGTGGTGGAAGCAGCCGCCGAAGAGATTCTTGCCCTCCACGGATTTGAGGGCGGGGCCTGCACCTTCCTCTGCTCGGGCAGCGAAGCCGTGGAGTACGGGGTCAGGACGGCAAGGCAGCTTTCGGAGCGCCCCCTCTTTCTCACCATGGCCGACTCCTACTTCGGCGCCTATGGCTCGGCCAGTACCCGGAGCACGGACCATTGGACCCACTTTGACTGGTCCGGATGCGACACCTGCCCCCATGCCGGTCCCTGCGGCAGCACGTGCTCGACATGGGAAAAAATTCCCTTTGGCCGCATCGGAGCCTTTCTCTTCGAACCCGGCAGCTCCTCGGGGTTTGTCCGCTTTCCCCCGGAAAAGCTCATCAACGGTATTGCCCGAACCGTCCGCCAGAACGATGGGCTGCTCATCGTCAACGAAGTCACCACCGGCATCGGCCGCACAGGCCGCTGGTTCGGCTATCAGCACTACGATGTGACGCCGGACATCGTGGCCATGGGCAAGGGCATCGGAAACGGCTACCCGGTCAGCGTCGCCGCCTTTTCAGGCACCGTCACGAAGCGGCTGAACGCCACCCCCGTCCCCTATGCCCAATCCCACCAGAACGACCCCCTGGGGGCCGCCATCGCACGTGAGGTGATCCGCATCATCCATGACGACAACCTCATCCGGCGAAGTTCCGAGCTTTCGACACTCCTTACCCAGGAGTTACTGGCCATGCGGAAAAAACGCCGTCTCCAGGCCTTCCGGGCCAGGGGTCTCATGGTCGCCATGGATATCGAGGATCTCCCCGGCGCCCCTGTAACCGACAGAATCCACCGCCGCCTCCTGGATGAGGGCTATGTCGTGGGCCGCAGGCCTGGCACCAACACCCTGCGCATCGACCCAAGCCTCACTATCGAAGAGAAGGACCTCCGGGGATTTCTCACAACCTTTGACGCCCTGCTCGCCGCAGAAGAGACAAACCATGCCTGACACACCCCGGACACCTTTACGCACAAAGGCCGGTATCGCCTGCCTCATGGTCATGACCGCCGTTGCCACGGTGTTCATGACCCAATCCATCTTCCTGGAGATTTCCCAGGCCTTTCACATGGACATCTCAAAGGCCCGGTTTGCCTTCAGCGGGGCGTCCCTGTGCTATGCGGCGGCCTTCTTCGTCATCGGCCCCCTGGCAGACCGCTTTGACCTGCCCAGAATGGCCCTCATCGGCCTTGGGGCCCTTTTGGCTGCCATCCTCTTTGCCTCAACGACTCCGGGCTTTGCCACCTTTGTCATAGCCATGGGGCTCATCGGCTTCAGCGCGGCCCTGGTGCCGGCCTCCATGATCCCCCACATGACCCGGCTGGCCCCTCCGGACAAGCGGGGCCTCTATGTGGGCGCAGTGCTCCTGCGCCCCTGGGGAGTGCCCGGTCTTCGGACGCGTGGCCGTGGGACTCCTCACCGCCCACCTGGGCTGGCGCGTGGCCTTTCGCATCGTCGCCCTTTTTCTCCTGATCCTTTCCGCGGCAGGCTATGCCCGGCTGTTAGAGCCCGCCCAAAAGGAAAAACTCCCGGGGTATCCCCTTTGGGATCTCTACCTCAACGCCGTTCGCCTCGTGTGCCGTCCCCGGCCCCTGGCCCTTCTGGCCACCGGATTCTTCCTCTTCTTCGGGTTCCTCGGCATGGTCACCTTCCTCACCTACCGTCTCACGGCCCCGCCCTTTCTCTTCACCGCAGGGGAGGTGGGCTGGATCAGCCTGGCCGGGGTCACCGCCCTCATCGCCCCCTTTGCTGGCAGCCTCTCCCAGAAAGCAGGGCCGTACCGAATCAGTCTGCCGGGTCTTGGCATCTGCCTGGTGGCCCTGCAGCTCATGGGCTGGTCCCAGTCCGTGCCCCTCATCACCCTGGGCCTGCTCCTGCTCTTTGCAGGTGCCTACTGCTGCCAGCCCCTGATCTTTCTCCTCATAGGCGCAAGCGTCCCGGACTCGGCCCTGGGCAGCGCCTCCTCCCTGTACATCCTCGTGTGCATCGGCGGCGGCAGCCTCTCCTCCATGGTCCTGGGACCGGTTTGGGCCCACTGGGGCTGGACCGGCGTCACCATTGCCTGCTCCCTCTCCCTGGCCGCCGCAGCAGGGGTCCTGGGCACCCTGGCCAGCCGGGAGCCCCACCACGGCGAGAATGCGGAGACCGTGCCATTGCCCCTCAAGTAAACAGTGGCTTACGGTTAAAGTGACCGACAAAAAGAGTGTCTCCGGCGGCGAGGTGAGCCATCTTGAAATCATATTGCCCCTGCGCATACGACCCGCCGGAGGCAACGGGACCGTTACCCGGACCGTTGCAAAAAACCTGTTGAACCCGCCCCGCAACTCACGTAGTATAAGTAAAGATATCAACAACAACCACTTCACTACCTTTCTGAGTTCCACCCACCGGGCATCCGCAAGGGCCATCCCTGATTCGGTGGGCCCCTTCACATCGTCGACATCACTTATCATCACCCAGCCTGATGCGTCTTTGTCACGCACCATGGTCTCCCCAGAGCTACTCACCTGCGGCAAGGCGCCGCCCCACGGGGAGTCCCACGTCATACCCTGATATTTTTCTGGTGATATGCCGGAGCCACTTCACCGGCAATGCACCCCTGTTACCCGTTATGCTCTCAGGAGGAATATCCATGCAGCACACCTACGATGCCGTCGTGGTGGGGTCCGGCCCCGGCGGAGCCACCGTGGCCCGGGGCCTTGCCATGGCCGGAAAAAAAGTGGCGATCCTTGAAAAGGGAAAGGAGCACCGGAACCTGGGCACCTACGCAGGGGCCTTGAGCATTGTGGAAAAAGCCGGTTTCTTCAAAAGCAAAGAGGGTGTTGCCATGCTCATGGCCTCCTCCACGGGCGGGGCCACCACGGTCTACTCGGCCTCGGCAGCCATGCCGCCCCCCTGGCTCAAAGAGCGCTACCACATCGACCTTGGCCCCTACGCCGATCAGACCTGGACGGAACTCAAGGCAGCCCCCCTTCCCGAAGCCCTTCTGGGAAACGCCTCCCGCCGCATCATGGAGACAGCCAACCACCTGGGGTACCACTGGACCCCCACCCCCAAGCTGTATGACCGGGACAAAATCGAATCCGGTTGCCGGTGCGGGGCGGGCACCTCCCTGGGCTGCTCCTGCGGCGCCAAATGGACGGCCCGGGAATACATCAAGGATGCGGTGACCCACGGCGCCCACTTGCGAACCCGGGCCGAGTGCACCGAGGTTCTGGTGAAGGGCGGAAAAGCCACGGGCGTGCGGGTACACCTTGCGGGCCGGGACACCGAAGAGTTCTACGCAGACAAAATCATCCTGGCCGCAGGGGGCATCCCCACACCGGGACTTCTCCTCAAGGCGGGCATCCAAAGTGCGGGCAGGCAATGCGTCATCGATCCCACCGTACTCCTCTACGGCATCTCACCCTTTGAAGGCTCCCACACCGACCCCCTGGTGAGCGTGGACACCTGGGAGTTCTGCGACAGCCACGGCGTCCGCATGGGCACCCTCATCGACCCGAAACTCATGACCCTCATCAGCCTGGGAAAAACCGGCCTCAGGCACCTGCCCAAAGGCCGCCACTACCATCACATGGTGGGCATCCTCATTAAGATCAAGGACACCCCCGGAGGCTGGGTGGACGCCTTCGGCCAGGTCTCCAAAGAGCTCACCAAAGCCGACTTCGACAAACTTGCCATGGGCAAAGAGATCGCCTCAGAGATCCTCACGGCCTCGGGATGCCACCCCTCGACCCTCGTGGCAAGCCCGGTGCGGGGGGCTCACCCCAGCGGCACCTGCGGCATCGGCAGCGTGGTGGACACCAACCTCCAGACCGCCATGGACAACCTCTATGTCTGCGACGCCAGTATCTTCCCCGAAGCCCTGGATCGCCCCACGGTCATTACCCTCATCGCCTTCGGCAAACGCCTGGTGGATCACCTGGTAAACGGAAAAAATGCGTAAAAACGCCATACCTGATGCAAGAAACAACAGGAGCCAAGCATGCACATCATGGAAACCGAGACGGTGGTGATCGGAACCGGGCCGGGGGGAGCGACGGTGGCGCGGGAGCTTGCGAAAAAGGGAAAAAGCGTTGTCCTTCTGGAGAAGGGAAAGGCCCGGGACTGGTCCGTGGGCAACCCCCTGGCCTATGCGGCCATGTACGACATCCGCAGGTCCAGGCAGGGGATCCTGGTGCGGCGGGGCATCACCCCGGGGGGCTCCACCATGATCTACTCCGGCAATGCCTACGATCCGCCGTCGTTTTTAAAAAGCGACTTCGGCATCGACCTGGCCACCGAGGTGGCCGACATCAAAGAAGAGCTGAACATCCGCCCCGTTCCCGACCATTTTTACCAGCACTACCCGGGCACCCGGAGGCTCGTGGAAGCCGCTGGGGAGCTCGGCCATGCCATGAAGCCCCAGGCACGGTTCATCGACTCCGACCTCTGCGATCCCCATTGCGACAGGTGCCTTTTCGGATGCAAGCGGGGCGCCAAGTGGACCGCCCGATCTTACGTCAACGACGCGGTGGATGCAGGGGCCCGCCTTGTGACGGGTTGCGATGTCCGGGAGATCCTCCATGTCAACGGCACGGCCAACGGGGTTGCGGCCGAAACCGACCGAGGCCCCCTTGCGGTCTTCAGCCGCCGGGTCGTCCTTGCGGCAGGGGGCATGGGGACCCCTGAAATCCTCCACCGGTCCGGCATCAAGGGGGCCGGCACCCACTTTTTCACGGACCCCATGGCCGTGCTCCTTGGCGAAATGAGGGAGGGTCCGGGCACCTTTCGGGAGATCACCTACACCTTTGCCGACGAATCCCGCAAAGGGGAGTTTGTCTTCGGCAACGTGGGGGCGGTCAACGCCTTTGTGGCCCAGCTTGCCGCAAAAAATATCTCCTCCTGGCCCCGGGGCGTCCGCATGAAAAAGCTGACAGGCATGTTCGTCAAGCTTTGCGACGAGCCCTCAGGTGAAATCCGGGCCGACGGCTCCTTTCACAAGGCCTTCACCCCCAAGGATGAGGCCCTCATGGCCAAAGGCATTGAGGCGGCAAAGGCGGTCATGGTGCAAGCAGGGGTCCGGGCCGACACCATCGCGGTGGCCAAGGGCATCGGCGGCCACCCGGGGGGCACCGCAGCCATGGGGCGGGTGGTGGGCCCCGACCTGCAAACAGCTGTCGAGAACCTCTACATCTGCGACAACAGCATCATGCCTGTCTCAGGGGGCACGCCCCCGGTTCTCACCCTCATTGCCCTGGCCAGGCAGTTTGCCGGAAGACTCGGTTGAAAAGCCGGACCTTCGCAGCCAACATTGCGTTGATAGTACATTGAAATTAAGATATATTTATATATAACACACGAGATTACGCTGCGCCCTCATCCGGCATCACGCGTTGTGACGGCCGATTCCATCGGCCGGGCTTTCCATGCTTTCCCAAACGGCTCTCCGCCTCAACGGCCACGCCCCACCGTTACAAAACAGGCAATGTTCAATCACTAAAAAATCCGTTTTTCATGAGCCCTCTTTGAGCTGCCCCGCATACCCGTAAACCATGACACACATGGGGAGGCTATGTGATGCCAAAGAAAATCATAGAAAACGCCGAGGCTCTGAACCTTTCGGAGCTGAAGAACATGATACTGGCAGCGGAGAATCATAATATTCCCATCATGCCGGCCGAAGGACCGTGTGGTGGCTGCGACCTTGTCATCAAAACACCTGTAAAAACAGCTGAAGGGCCCTGCGGCGGGTGCGATGTTGTGACCCCGCCAAAAAATCAGGCCGAGGGCCCCTGCGGCGGATGCGACCTGATGAAAACCCTGTAGTACCTTGATATCACCAGCAACACCCGGGGCAGCTCAAATCCTTATACCAACCACCCGCCTTCCTTGAAAGGATCCGCCATGGACGCAAACTGGACCCATCCGCCAAAAATTTTCCAGTGGGACACCACCTCGTCATGCAACCTCAATTGCCGCCACTGTCGAGCCAGCAACCTGGATCGCAACGACAGGGACCTCTCCTTTGACGAGGCCGTGGACATGCTCAACCAGGCAGACCAGATGGCCCCGGGCGCTGCCCTGGCCATGGCCGGTGGAGAGCCCCTCATGCGGGACGACCTCATTGCCCTGATGGACCACATCAAGACAAACCTCAGCCTCTCCATCGAGCTTCTCACCAACGCCACCCTCATCACAAAAAACAACGAAGAGGAGTTGTGCCGGTATGTGGACGGATTCAATATCAGTATGGAAGGGTCAACGGCGGAGGTGCACGATCCGGTGAGGGGCAAGGGATCATTTGCACGAACCCTTTCGGCCGTGGATCTTCTCACCGCCCGTGGGGTCCCCCTTGCCATTCGCATGACCTACTTCGGCCAGGGCAAAGAGGAGGTGGAAAAACTTCTGGTCATGATCAAGGAACACGGCGTAACCACATTCAACTTCCGCTACGTGGTGCCCGTGGGCAATGCCACCGGGGCCGTCTCCGATCCCCTGGAGCACAGGGACGTCAGCCGCTTTGTGTGGGAAAAGGGAAATGACCTGGGCCTCACCGTGGGCTTCAGCGACCCCTTCCCGGAGCTCCTCGTAAACCCCGGTCGCCTGAGCGAAGTGGAGTCCGATGAAGAGCTCTTTAACGGTGTGGCCGTCACAGGGTGCTCCGTGGCCTTTTCCCTCATGTACATCAACCCCCAGGGGGTGGTGCAGTTCTGCCCTTACTTCCCCGTGGTGGTGGACCGCATCCAGACCCGCCCCCTTAAAGAGATCTGGTTTGAAAACGAAAAATTCAACACCTTCCGCTACTCCCGCTCCTTTTTAAGCGGCCAGTGCGGTGAATGCAGGTACAAATTCGCATGCGGCGGCTGCCGGGGTGCGGCCTACGCCACAGGTGACTACCTGGGCTCGGATCCGCGCTGCTGGCTGACCAAAGAGGAATCACGCCAGCTTCAGGAGACCCTTCCCAAAGAATGAAGAAAAAAAATGACGACCCCAAATCCAATGCCTCCGGCGGGTCGCTTTTTTGAAAAAAAACTCCGCAAAAAACGTTTCGAAGCACGGGTGCGAAAATATCGGAATTATTTCGGCGGAGCCTATGAATGATTACTTGAGACCTGTTTATCAAACTTTTTAAAAGTTTGGCCCCCGGCAGGGCCGCCGGAGGCTTTTTTGATCTGAATAGTTACGATAAAATCAAATCAATGCCGCCCCAGGGTCCCCAGGACTTGCTCGATGACGCTCGTGACACGGCTTTCAAGGGATTCTGCCTCTTCTCCGGACTCTGATGATGCAGAGGGTTCTTCAAAGGGATTTTCCTGAGGCCCATGGCCATCACCATGGCCTGTCGCCGCATCCTCAATGTCCCTTTCCATGTTTTCATCACCCGCCCCAGGGATCTCCACGGGCTCTGCTCCCCCTTGAGACCCGTGCCAGTAACCGAACAACGCCTCCAGGCTCTCCTGCTGAAAGGCCCGCACCTTCTCCCGGACGCTTTCAGCCACCTTGTCGGCATTGACGGAGAGCAGCCAGCCGCTAAGCTGATACAGGGGCAGGCAAAGAAACTCCCGGGTCCTGCCGTCCGTGCCGTCCATGGCAAGGAAACGGCAGGAGAGCTTCGAATCGTGCTTCAGGCGGCTCCGCTCCCCGGCCCAGCTCAGGCCCAACCCCTCGCACAGGGGTTTTAAGGGCACCCAGTCCAGCTCATCCTGTCGGAGAAGGGAAAGGGGGTTCCCATCCAAAATATGGGTAACCAGGGCGGGGCACAGGTCCGGTGAATCAACTGTTACCATGTGGTATCACTCCTTGCAGGCGTTTGAAGGTCTTATCGAGAGGTGTTCCTATCACAAATCGCCTGCGTTTTCATTTCCCTTCTCAGACCCGCCCGGGCCGTCAGCTCCTTACCTGCCTCCAACTCCGGGTCCCCGGCATGCCCTCCTCCCACCGGTCCACCATGGCCGTAAACAACTCAACGGGAACGGCATAGGTCACCTCACCTTTGCCCAGATAACGCAGGCCGTTGGTGTCAAACCCTCCGATGACGGCCCACTGCCGTCCCTCCCCACGATACCGCCGCGGCCAGGTGATCATCCCGCAACACCCCTGGCCAAAGGGCACCCGCACGGCCTCCGTGTCTCCCGTCAAGAAAACGGTCAAGGCGTTTAAGGCGATCATGGCCTCGCGCTGGGGAAACAGAATCACGATCTCGGGCATATCTCCGTCCTCAAAGAGGCCTAAAGGCTGAATCACGAGATTTGGTCCCGAGGCCTTAGGGGGCTTGATCTCCTCGTAAAAGGCCTTTCCCTTTTCCGGGGAGTCCAGATAGCACTCGCCCTGCATCTCTCCTGGGATCCCCGTGGAGATCAGGGCGGGCTCAAAGGGCTCGTAATAAGGCTTGAACCCCATGTAAAAGGCGGCACCCAGGCACCCGTAATGAGTCTCGTCAAAACAGGCCGGTGCCTTGTTCCGGCGCGCCCGCCTCACCGTGCCCAGGGCACACGACAGCCAGTTGATGCCCCCGTCTGACTCTTCCGGCAGGCGACTCACCGGTACCTGCGCCTTGGGAGACACCGCGCCAGGAGGTTTTCTTTCGGTGTAAAAAAGCCCCATGGGCTCTTCGTTCAAACCAAGGACGTCCATAAACGCCCGAAGCCTCTCCTTGAATTCTGCGCTGTGTATCGTCTTGTTTTTCATTTCTCCTCCCTAAGCCGTCAAGGTGCCTCCGGCGGCCCTGCCGGGGCTAAACTTTTAAAAAGTTTAACAAACAGGTTTTTAGCCGCACCCTGCTTTCAAAGTGTGTTAAACGGGCCTCTCCTGCAAAACCGGTTGCCACATGTCAGCCATCACGCGAATGCCCCGAAACCGTTTGCGGGATGTGTACTACCTCCATGCATTCGCCATAGGGTTTCCAGGTGCCCCACCTGGCCGCCGGAGGCTTGCTTTTGCTCCAGACTTTAACCATAGAAGGCTGCCCCTGTTGCCAGGCCATGGTTACGATGCAAAGAAAAAGATGGCCGCAAAGGCGCTCAGGATGCCCAGGCCTTCCTTGAGGGTCACGGGCTCTTTGAGCACAAGGCAACCCAGGGCCACGGTGATGATGGGGGACATGGAGGTAAACATCGCCACCACAGCCACCTTCCCGGACTTCACGGCAAAGAGAAAGCCCAGGGCTCCTGTGAGGCCGATGATCCCGGTGGTGATGCCGAGGCACACCCCTTTCACATGGACCTCCGGCCGAAAATCCACCAGGGTGAGAACAACCAGCCCCACGATGGCGGCCCCGATTGTTTCGTAGATCATGGCGCTCATGGGGCTGATGTACTGGGTGGTCAGCTTGGGGATAAATCCCCACAATCCCCAGCACACCAGGGTCACAAGCGCAGGTGCTATCCAGTTGGCACTCATCGGATTCCCCTCCTTACATGTCTGTGTACGATGATGTGGTGTTGAACCGTTTACTTTCACCGTAGCAGGCCACCGTCCCCCAAACGTCCCTGACCCGGATATTTCATGACAAAACAAACAGCCAGGATGAAAGCTATATGATTTCAGAACACTACAACGAAAATGCCAGCTATTTTGAACATGCAAAATGTAAATGAGGGTTTGCTGTTTGATTTTCTCACCTTTCGGGCGAGCCGGACTGAAAGGGTTTGGGCATGGAAAGCAAAGCATGGACGTGAAAAAAATTGTGAAACGCGGATCGTTAAGCTACCTTCTCCACAGGAGAAAAGACCATGACGATGTTGCACATTCACTGTTTTGGGGCACCCCGGTTCACGGTGGACACAGAGCCCGTAAGGATTCCCCGGCGCAAATCCGCTGCCCTGGCAATCTACCTTGCCGTCACGGGCACGGCCCACACCCGGGAAAAGCTGGCCGACCTGCTGTGGCCGGACCAGGAGCAGGGCAAGGGGCGAGCCTCCCTTCGGCGCGCCCTGTCGGACATCACACAGTCCCTGGGCAGGTCCTGGCTGGCCGCGGACCGGGAGACCATCGGTGCCCTTGCCAGCGACCAGGTCCAGGTGGATGTGGAGAGGTTCCGTACCCTGTTGGGCATGGGCCGAGAAGGGAACCTTTCGGCCATGGAAGAGGCGTTATCCCTCTACACGGACTCTTTTCTCTCGGGCTTTCACCTCAGTGGCGCACCCGACTTCGACCACTGGCGGCTGGAGCAGGCCGAGGGCCTCAACCGCGAGACCGCCGAGATCATGAAAAAGCTGTCCGAAAGATACATAGCCCTGGGAAGAGACGGAGAGGCTCTGGGGGTTGCAAGACGCCTGGTGGCCCTGGATCCCCTGGACGAAGATGCCCACAGGCGACTCATGGCGCTCTTTGAGCAGGCCGGTCGGCGGGATGCCGCTCTGCGCCAGTATGAGACATGCAGGGCGCTGCTCCGCACCGAACTGGCCGTCGACCCGGATCAAGAGACCGAGGCGTTGGCGGAATCCCTCCGAAGCCACCAAAACCCCGTCAAAAAACAGAAGCCAAACCTGCCAATATCCAACCTGCCGGCCCAGGCCACGGCCTTTGTGGGGCGAACAGGGGAGGTCACCGGCCTTGTGGAACGACTCACCTCCCCGGAAGTAAGGCTGCTGACCCTCACCGGCCCGGGGGGCATGGGAAAAACCCGGTTGGCCCTCCAGGTGGCCACCGTGGCGGCGAACCGCTTTGCCCACGGCGTCTTTTTCATCTCCCTTGCAGACCTTGACGCCAAAGAAGCCCTGGTGCGAGAACTCATCAGGGTCTTCGGGCTCAGCCAAGGCGAAACAGCCCACCCCATGGCACAGATCACAGGTTTTCTTCGAACAAGGGAGATTCTGTTGCTTCTGGACAACTGCGAACACCTGCCCGAAGGAGCCCCGGTGGTTTCCGAGCTGCTGGAGGCAGCGCCCCATCTCACCATCCTGGCCACCTCCAGAACCCGGCTGATGCTCAAGGGTGAACACCTGTTTCCCCTGTCGGGCCTGTCCCATCCCGACCCCTCGGATCAGCCCCCGGCCCCTGAAGACCTGAAAAACGCGGAGACGACCTATGATGCCCTGGCCCTTTTCCTTACAACGGCCAGGATGGTGAACCCGGGCACTGAGCTGACGGCCTCGAATTACCCTGCCCTTGCCGAGATCTGCGACATGACCGCAGGCATGCCCCTGGCCCTGATCCTGGCCGCCGGGTGGATGGACACCCTGACGCCTTGGGACATTGCAGGTGAAATCCGAGGCAACCTGGATTTTCTGAACGCAAAGATGCAGGACCTGCCCCCGCGCCACCGGAGCATGCGCGCCGTGTTTGACTCCTCCTGGAAACGGTTGACCGAAAAGGAAAAAAAGGCCCTGCAAAGGCTCACGGTATTCCGGGACGGATTTACCCTGGACGCCGTGGCAAAGGTGACGGGAATGAAAAAAGGGACGGCTGCCGAGACAACGGCAAGCCTGGTGAGAAAATCGATCCTCAGGGCCGAGCCGGAAACCGGCCGGTTCGGCATCCACCCACTCCTAAGGCAGTACACCGACGATCACCAGGGAGACCCCGGCCATGGCCATCCCATGGAAGACGCCCACATGGGGTATTACCTCGCCCTGGTCCAGAGCCGCGAAAAAGAGCTGACGAGCCGAAACATGCCCGCCTGCAGACGTGCCATGGATGCGGACATGGCCAACATCCGCCAGGCATGGCTTCGCGCAGCAGCCACAGGGGCCTTAGACGCCCTAGGCCGGGCAGCCACCGGCCTGTATGCATACTTCGACATGCACACCCGGTATCACGAAGGGGAGGCCCTGTTTCGCCCGGCCAAAGAGTACGTGATGACTGCCTCATCAAGCCCGACGGATGCCCGACTGTGCCTGGTCCTTTTGTGCTGGTTCGATATGCAGACCCAAGGGTTCCCCCCAAAAACACAAAGCAACGCCCCCTGCCCCGGGGAGGAAGAGGGCCGGGTGGAAACGGTCGCCCGCAGCACCTTAAGGTGGGCCGTCTCAACAGGAGACACCCGCGGCAAGGCCTGGGCCTTTCTGCTGCTTGGGGCCCTGGCCCACCGCCGGAAACACCATGAACGGGCCCTTCGGCTCTTTCGCCTGAGCCTTACGGCCCACCCCGGCATTGAGCACGCCTTCTGGGTATCCCTCCGCATCGGGCTGTGCCTGCGCTCCCTGGGCAGGATCGAGGAGGCCACGGAACGATTCCGGGAAAGCCATCAATGGGCAACCCGCACGGGAGACCGCATCAAAACCGCCTGGGCCATGGGCAATATCGGCTCCGCAGCCCTGTGCCTGGGGGACCTGCACACCGCAGAGACCTGCCTAAAGGAAGCCGCAACCGCATTTCGAGAGCTCAACGCCCCCATCGGCATGGTGATCTCCTGCGAAGAGCTGGGACTCATCGCTTTCTTGAAAGGAGACCTGCAGCAGGCCTCAGCCCTTGCCGAAGAAGCCCTGACCATCGCCAGGGCCTCGGGCTTTGCCCGGGCCAGGTACCAGAGGGCCCAGGCGCTAAAAGGGCTCATCCTCATGGCATCCGGCTCCCCGGCCAAGGCCCGCCCCTGCCTTGAAGCGGTACTGGAAACGGATCTCTCCCGGTTTTCCGCCCACCTGGGCATGGTCTTCTGCGCCTGCCGGGCCACAGACCGAAAAACCGCAGCCACCCACCTGGCCCAGGCCCACCAACTGGCCCCAAAGGTCCACAAAACCCACCTTCTTCTGCTCTTAACCCTTGCCCAAGCGTCTGTTTCGGCCCTTTCGGATAACCACGATGAGGCAACACGCTACCTCACCCAGGCACGCAATCACCCCGGCTTCGGTGCAGGACTCTTTCAGGCCTGGAACATGGAGTGACTTCCCTGGCAACCAGGGCAAAACGTTTAAAAATTTTGGCAAACAGGCTTTCTTTTTATGGACGCGTCGCAACCGCCCATAACCCCTCTCATTTTTTATTTTACCGAAAAGTTTTTGCGGAGCTTTTTTCAAAAAGCGACCCGCCGGAGGCAACTGAATTTTTGAATGCATTGGCCCTGCCCTGGCCACCACTCCATATGTACTTTTTCTCCTGCCTGTGAGACCATAAGGAAAGCCCGGACACTTTTTTGCTGAGTCATTGAGACCTCATCCCTTATCAGGAGGCCCCATGCTTACAGCCTTTGTTGTTCTGCTGGTCTGTACCGTCACCGCCCTGGTTGCCCTGCGCCTGATCTACACCCCGGACGGCCCCCTCACCGGCCAGGACGATGAAGAGGAAGAAGCCCCCTTTCAGGTAACCATCACCCCCAGTGAGCTCTCCTGCGAGCACCCAAGACGGGAGCGGGAAGCGGTTCCCTGGGAGGAGATCCACGAAATCGTTCTCATCAACGCCCAGGAAGCCCCGCCCATCCCTCCCTACTGGCTGGTCTTCGTGGGGGACGGCAAGGGATGCTCCGTGCCCACCGAGGCCCAAGGGTTCTCCCGTCTCTGGGACGAAATCGAGGCCCGGTTTCCCGGTTTTGATTTCAATGCCGTCCTCGAACCGGAAGCAGGCATCACCAAAAAAAGCGTCTGGCGAAAACCCGAGGTTCCCCATTGACCCTGGGGAAAAACCGTCCTTCGCAATAGCCATGCTCCCTTTGTTCCGGTAAACATCAAAAGGGTGCCTTGTGTACTTTTTTTGCCATGTATGAGAAAGTATATCCATACATTACCATCCTTTCGTGTATAACCCCCGTGTTCAACCCAGCCCCTTCCCTGAGTGTTCCGACCGAGCCATGAAACGCCGAGCCCAAGACGGCTTGCGTGCCCCTTTGCCAGGAGGAGACATGAAAAAACCCGACAGCGCCCCTAAAAAGCTCGCCGATACGCACAGCCACAAAAAACTTGGGGACATCCTCATCGAGGCCGGAGTCATTGAACCCAAGGACCTTCAGAAAGCCTTGCACGCCCAAGCCACGTCACCCAAAAAAATCGGCCAGATCCTCATGGACATGGGGATCGTGGATGATATCCAGATTGCCCGGGCCCTGTCCGAGCAGTTGAATATCCCCTACCTCCACCTGCCCGATATAAAGATCGCGCCGGAGGTGATCTCCCAGGTCTCCGCGGAAATCGCCGAAACCTACCTGCTCCTGCCCACCAAAGAGGAAAACGACGAGCTTGTGGTCACCATGGCCAACCCCCTGGAGTTCTATGCTCTGGACGATTTGCGTTTCATGACCCAGAAACGCATCAAGATAGCGGTCTCGCCCCAAAGCGAAGTGCTCACCGCCATTGACACCTACTACCCCAAAAAAGGGCTCCACCTTGATGAAGCCCTTCAGAACGAAGTCCAGATTGAGGTGATCAAGACCACCGAAGCCAATGAGAAAGAGCTGGACAAGGGTGCCCTGACCTCCATCGCCGAAGACCCGCCCGTGGTGCGATTTGCCAACAGCATCCTGGCCGATGCCGTGAAGCTCAAGGCCAGTGACATCCATATCGAACCCCGACAGGCGTCGGTTATCATCCGGTACCGCATCGACGGGATCATGCGTGAAATCCTCAAGACCGACAAGCTCATCCACTCCGCCCTGGTCTCACGCATCAAGGTGTTCTCCTCCATGGACATCTCCATCCGGCGCAAGCCCCAGGATGGTCGCGCCCAGGTAAAGTACGGAGGGGTTGCCTATGACTTGCGGGTCTCCTCGTTTCCCACATCCTACGGCGAAAAAATCACCATACGGATCCTCAACCCGGAATCCGCCAAGATGAGCTTTGAAAACTTGGGGCTCCAGGGGACGCACTACAAAGATCTGGAAAGCAGCATTCAGTTACCCCAGGGCATTATCCTGGTCACCGGGCCCACGGGCAGCGGAAAATCAACCACCCTGTATGCCTGCCTGAACCGCCTCAACTCTCCGGAGGTCAACATCATCACGGTGGAGGACCCTGTGGAGTATAAGGTAGAGGGCATCAACCAGGGCCAGATAAACCCCAAGGCGGGCATCACCTTTCCCGCGGCCCTGCGGTCCATCCTGAGGCAGGACCCGGACATTGTGATGGTAGGAGAGATCCGGGACGGAGAAACCGCAGGCATCGCGTGCCAGGCGGCACAGACCGGGCACCTTGTCCTTTCCACCCTGCACACCAACGACTCGCCTTCGGCCGTCACCCGGCTCCTGGACCTCGGAGTGGATGCCTTTGTGGTGGCGGACTCGGTGGTGGCATGCATCGGCCAGAGGCTGGTCCGGCGCATCTGTGATAAATGCAAAACCACGGACAACCTGTCGGCCCAGCTGCTTGAAAAGATTCCTTCGGGGGAAAACGGGGATAACGATGTCAGGTACTACAAAGGGGAAGGATGCGAAGCATGTCGGTATTCAGGGTATGTGGGACGGATCGGCATCTACGAAATCCTGCGCATCACCCCGTCGATCCAGTCCCTCATCAAAAAAGACGTGTCGGCGGCCACCATCAAGGCCCAGGCCATGAAGGAGGGGTTCCAGCCGTTTTTCATGGATGGTGTCATGAAGGCCCGGCAAGGCCTCACCACCTTAGGAGAGGTTCTCCGGGTGGCCGGCCCGGACACCCCACATATAGAAACCGCAGCCCCGGCCTCGGCCTCGGTAGCCCCCCCCGCCCCTGATGCCGTCACGTCGGTTCCGGCCTTTGACCCCACATCCCATGTAACGGTGGTGGGTCATCCCACGGTCCTGGTGGTGGACGACAACGAAATAGAGCTGGAAATGATGTCCCACCTCCTTAAAACCCAGAACTATCGTACTCATCTGGGAGCGGCCAGGCTACAACGGTGCAGAAGCCTTGAAATCTGTCTATCAGGCCATGCCCGACCTCATCGTGACAGATTATGTCATGCCGGAAATGGACGGGTTCACCCTCATCAAAAAGCTGAAAGAGGAGATTGCCACCCGCATGATTCCCGTGATCATGCTGACGGCCAACGAGGACCTCAAATCCGAGGTGGAGGTGCTCAATGTCGGCGCGGACGATTACATGACCAAACCCGTCAACTACGAACGGTTCATCGCAAGGGTCAACAGGCTCCTTCAACGACGGCTGGAGAGCACCAAGGGGTAAAACGCCCTACTCGAAGGTATCCGTTGCAATGACCTCGACCTTGTCTATGAGGGTTCCCAGCCCGTTGCTTTGCCCGGCGATCTCCGACAGGGACAGATCCATGGAGTCGCCGGTTCCCGTCACCTCAACCGTGTACTCTTTCCACTCGTTGGTGGGCGGCGTAAAGGTCTCCACCTCATCCCCCCCCCACCCCACGGAAAAATCCGATGAATTGGCGCGCCTGGCCCGGGCCGTGATTTTGATTTCATAGACCCTTCCCGCTTCGGTCTCAACGCTCTGGGAGATGGTGTCGCTTGCCCTGCCGCCGTCCAGCTCCACGATATGCCCCCCGTTGGGGGAGTTGTACCCCAAAAACCCATCCCTCCAGATTTCAATGGCCCCTGTGTTGGACTCCCATCCGTTGATCCTTCCGGTGGGCACCGGGGCCCATCGCCTCACGTTCCTGTTCACCGAATCAAAGGTCGAGTTGTCCAAAAGGTTCTCCCCGGCGGGGATGTCGGACTGAACCTGCGATGCCGACGTATGGTGCAGCGAGCACTGCACCTGGCCGTACTCGGGCACCTCGATGGAGGAGCTGGACCAGGTATAAACGCCACCCCGGGGGCACTGGTTGAGAGTTGATCAATTACGCGGCGTAAGAAGCTCATGCTCGAAGTAGTAACTCTGGGTCTGGGTCTCGATGTCTCTTCTGAGCAGGAGACAGTTGGCGGCGTAGACCTTCTCCTTGTAGTTGAGGTATCGCGGAATGGCGATGGAGCTCAACACCCCGACGATGGCCACCGTCACCATGAGTTCCAGGAGCGAAAATCCGGCATTGTGCGTGGTTTGAGGGGTCATGGCACAAGCTCCGGTATGGGTTTGGCGGTGCTGATACGAACGTGGGAGAACCCGTGACGATGGGCATTGGGACACTCCACAACATAGCCGCCCTTCACCTGATGCACCTCATAGGGGACTCCGCTGAGCGGACAGGTAAAGCCCCCGACATCCGTCTCCCCGAGCTGCAGATCCCGGACCACCTTCCACAGGTTGTGGATGCAGGCGTCTGTCTGCATGTCGGTGTCGGCCGTGCCCACACGAAGGGGTTTGGCATGCTCCTCACGCAGGGAGAGTATCCTGGGCACCTGAAAGGCCAGAACCACGATGCTGAGGGCCAGGAGGGCATAATAGAAAAGGCGGCGGTCTTTTTTCTTTTTTTTCTCCTGCTGCTGTTGCTCCCGTTCGGCCTCTTCTTTGGCAAACTCGGCGACGGCGTCCTTGGCAATATCCGTATCCTTGTGATCGTCCATAATAAATACAAAGTCCCATGGGTTGATGTGATGATGGGAAAACGCTCTCCAGGCAAGGCCTGAAGCACAGACATGTCTTGAATCCGGATGTCATGAATGGAGGGAAAACACGGCGATCTTTCAATGGAATGGTTGCTTATCCTCAAGTATACTGAATCAAAGGTGCTTTTTCAAAAAAATAAACTGCTTTGAACCTTTGCCCCATCGCAGTAAATCATTTAAAAAAACCTCAGCCAGGGGCTGCCCGCCCCTGTACGGCATTTTTCTGCCCGGGTCCTTTGATAAATTCTGCGGTTGATTTGAACCCCGGATAACGGGATAAAGGATATCATGCAAAGACCACGACTCTGCGTTCTCATACTGCTCGGAATCCTCTGCCTGACGGCCACGGTCCGGGCCGAGCCCGCCGTTACCGTCCAGACGGAGTACTACGACATCTACGGAGGCACGGGGCAAGAGCTGCGCGAGGAGATGGGGCGCTTGGGGACCGTGTGGCGGGACGGAAATACCTACGATGCCCTGACCACCTGGATGGCCAGGTGGTGGTTCACCTGGGAATCCGGCCCAGACAGCTGCCGGATTACAGGCGTGGAGACCTCGGTGGAAGTACTGCACCGCTACCCCAGGTGGGCAAATCAGGATGAGGCGGCCCCCGAATTGCAGAATCGCTGGACCCGTTACATGAAAAACCTCAAGACCCATGAAGACGGTCACAAACGCATCGGCATCGCGGCAACCGCAGCCATCGGTAAGGCCATCCGGCAAATGCCACCTCACCGCAGCTGCCGGGAGCTGGAAGCCGCGGCCAATGCCCTGGCGGAAGAGATACTGGACACCTACAGGGCCCGGGAAGCCGACTATGACAAAAAAACCGGTCACGGAAAGACCCAGGGAGCTGTGTTTCCCTGACACACCAAACACGGGGAGCGGATCCCCGGGCAGGACAACCCCATGAACATCACACAAGACGACAAACACACCCTGAAGGTTGAGGAAAAGAACCGCACCATCGTGGCCATCGCAGGGATCGCCATCGCCTTCTGCCTGATCCGCACCGCCTTTTCGGTACACACCTTCGGCCTTGAGTACGCCTACTACCTCCACTGGATTTTCCTGGCGGCGGTGGCAGCCCTTGCCGGATGGCGGTTCACCGAAGAAGTCACCTTCACCTTTGACCGCAACGCCAAAACCGTTACCTGGCGACGAAAAAAACTCTTTGGGTCGGCCCTGGAAGGGGGCCTCACCTTTGACGAGGTGGAGGATGTCAGGATCGGGTACCGCGGGAGTGGAAAACGCACATCCTACCGCATCGAATTTGTGGTCAAAGGTGCCCCCTTTCCCCTGTCCGACCTCTACTCCCAGGGCCACCGGGGTCGGGAAGCCTGCAATACCATTGCCCGGCGCATCCTGGAGGTGATGTCCCGAGCCTGAAGGTAAAAAATCCGTAACCATTCAATACAAAACCCCAATCCATGGCACTGGATTGGGGTTTTTTCACGCGCAGGCAGATCGGAATGTGTGGGTTGACCTGCGCGGTCCTTCCTTAAACAAAGGGACCAACGGCCCCTGTCAGGCCCTGCTGGGGTCCAGGGTGGGCAGGTTGATGCAGGTGGCCGCCGCCTCCATGCCCCTGGGGCACTCCTGAAGGGCCATGGGCAGGGGATGGGCCGCGGATTGAAACCAGACCCCCACATCTGCCCCCAGACGCTTCTCCAGGTATGCATAATTTTTCTTGATGGCCGGATCCACGCGCACGGGAAACCGCAGCCAGGTGGGGGTGGCATCCGGCGATGGCTTCGGTGGCTCCAGACCGTTTCTCAGGCACCAGACCGCCCATTTTTCTGCTGCCCGCCGCCTCTCGGCCAGTTGGCGGTCCACCCGGGAGAGCTGCTGCATCATCAAGGGCGCCACCGCATGGGGCAGGCTCCAGTGGTATTGGCTGCACGGAGCGCCTGCCAGCTCTTCATCGTGCATCTGGGGCACAAGCCGGTCCGAAAGGAGCCCTTCGGCCAGGCCGGAGGTCACAAACCGAAACGGGCAGCTGTGGGTAAAATAGCTGTGGATGAGGGTCCAGAGAATCCGCCGGGTGAACTCCGGCGGAGCCGGGGTGAGGCGCGCAGCGTCCTCTTCCAGGCGGCGGCCGATCTCCGGGTTGTCGGTGATCACAAACCCGCCGTGGATGGTGTTGATGATCTTGGAGCGCTCACTGCTGAAAAACCCGATGTCCCCTAAGGTCCCCAGGAGCTTGCCGCGCCAGCGGCCGCCCGTGGCATGGGCGCAGTCCTCAATGACATAGAGCCCGCGGCCCCTGGCAAGGGCAAGGAGGTTTTCCAAATCCCGGCCGGGCATGCCGAAGGTGTGCTGAATGAGTATGGCGCGGGTCTTGCCCGTCAGCGCCCGCTCCACAAGGGAGGCGTCCATGCCGTAGGTGTCAAGTTCGATGTCCACGTAGACAGGCTCGATCCCTTCATACCGAAGGGCGTTGACCACGCACTGGCAGGTAAAGGCAGGAATAAGCACCTCGTCCCCCGGGGTAAGCCCCAGGGCGCGGACCACCGCACACAACGACGCCCTGCCCCCCATGTAGAACCCGGCGTGGGCCACGCTGAACCGCGCCTTCACCGACCGGGCGAGCCGCTGCAGCCCCTCCCCGCCTGAACGGGTTCCCGGATGCATCAGGGCCCTTGCCGCCAGAATCACGTCGGCCATGCGCAAGGTGGCCGAAAGCAGCGGCACCGGCATCACGCGCTGGCGGCGCTTGAGTCGTTTCACATTGATCCCCTGCTGGCGGGCCAGGCATCGGATCGTGTGTCCCAGCCTTTCCATGATCACCCTCCTTCGCTAAGCACTAAGCAAACATCTCATGTTCTCATGGGGTAGCACAGTAAACCGGGATACTCAACTATCACAATATCGTCTGAAAACTATTTTCCTATCTACTTCCACCATCATAGATCTTTAAAATCCAAGAGGATCCTGAATGTCACAATCCCTTTTTCATATCACCAAATAAATTCAGGATAATATTTTGTTATGGACAATTGTGCCACGCTTCTATATCAAATTACTTATCAGTACCCGGCTTGTATCACGATGCCAACGCCATTTACTCTTCGGTAGACATTCAAAATGTTCCCCGATACCTGCCTTTGCATTGTCATACGACCGATTTGAAGGGACAGGCACACACGTGAATCGTCCGCGCCCTGCGAATATTTCGATGACGATTCGTATCGTACGACGCGATATCCCGCCGTTCGCACCCACGCGACAGGAAGCGATTCAAAAGGGCCATGTCCTCAATTCGCGACGCCATCATCACATCTTACGTGCTGCATCATGGGAGTTGAAAGGCGACGCAGCGTCGGGCACCGCAATGCCGTACCGGACCGTTTTTAAAGGCGACCAACCGCCCATGCAGGCAAAAAAACGATCCTGCCAAGCCCCGAAAATCATGACGTGATAAGCGGTTGTCGCATGTCACACTATTTTTTGAGGAGGAGATTGTGGATATTTTCAGCAACCGTTTCGAGATGAGATGGGCCGCCATCATCCTGACCATGTACGGCCTCATCATGATTCCCTTTCCCTGGTATTTCAACGAAACCTACGTGCCTGGTTTCGGGGGGGTCCCCCTGTTTGTGTACGCCTGGGTCCTTCACGGCATCGCCGTGCTGATCCTTGTCTGGCGATTCAGCCGCGAGGCACTGAAGCGCCCCGAGTACCGGAACTTCGAAGACATTCAACCTGAGAAGTAGAAAGGAGCGAGCAATACCATGGCTGACCCCTCAACATTGGTGACCCCCACACCGGTCCCGTTTTTCGTATCCATTGCCATCTACTTTGCCCTCATCGGCTATATCGGCTGGCGAGCGGCCAAATCCACCAAAACCCTGAGCGATTTTTTCGTCATGAGCGGCAAAGCCGGCGCCCTGGTGGGCGGTTTTGCCTACTTCGCCTCCCAGTACAGCATGAGCACCTTCATGGGCGTGCCTGCCGTCACCTATTCCACAGGCTTTTCCGGCATGAGCATCTCGGTGCCGGGGCTTGCCTTCTCCATGATCATCCCCGCTCTCTTTGTGGGGCGCAAGCTGATGCTCATGGGCAAGAAATACGGTTTCCTCACCATGACCGATTACCTCTCGGACCGCTACGAATCCAACGCCATCCGGGCGGTCCACGCCGTGATGATGATCGCCTTCCTCGTGGCCATCATGGGTGCCCAGACCGTGGGCGCAGGGGTTATCCTCAACACCTTCACCGGCCTTCCCCAGTGGATGGGCGTGGTGGGCATGGGCATCATCGTCATCTGCTACTGCATGGCCGGCGGCATGAAAGGTGCCATGATGACCGACGTCCTCCAGGGCTTTCTCATGGTGACCACAGCCATCGTCACCTTTATCGTCTCGGTGAAGGCCGGGGGCGGGCTCAGCCAGATCACCACCTCCCTTGCCGACGCCAACCCCGCCTACCTTACCCACCCCGGCGCCAAGGGCAACTTCCCCTGGGCCTCCTACATGTCCATGATCGTCATGTGGAGCTTTTTCACCATCGGGCAGCCCACCCTCTTCACCAAGTTCTTCACCATGAAAAACTATGAGACCATGTTCAAGGCGGTGATCCTGGGGACCTTGGGCATGCTCCTCTCCGCCACCCTCATCGAATGGGCCGGGGCCAACGCCATCGTCTCCGTGCCCGGGCTTACCGGCAAGCAGACGGACTTCATCGTGCCCATGCTCCTTCAGGGCAACCTCAACCCCGTGCTGGCCTCCATCCTCATTGCAGGGGTGGTCTCGGCCGGTATGAGCACCATCGACGCCCTGCTCGTGGTGGCCACGGGCGGCGTCACCCGGGACATCTATCAGAACCTCATCAACCCGAAGGCCTCCGAGGGCCAGATTTTTGCCCTCTCCCGCTGGGTCACCGTGGTCATCGGCGCCTGCGGCATCGCCATCGGCATCATCAAGCCCACCACCATCTTCGGCCTCATCAAGTTTGCCTTCGGTGGGCTGGGCATCTGGGTGGCCCCCGTGATCCTGGGCATGTACTGGAAAAAAGCCACCCGCACCGGGGCCATTGCCGCGGTGATCTTCGGGGAGGCCCTCTACATCGCCATGAAGCTCTGGTTCAAAACCTGGTCCTTTGGTTTTGACCCCCTCATCGTCTGCTGGGCCGCCACCATGTGGGTCATGGTTCTCATCAGCCTCTTTACCCGCCCTGCGGGCCAGGAGACCATTGAGCGCCACTTTGACCGGCTGGTCCCAACGGCCGTGGCCCCGGAAGAGCCTGCAGCCACACCGCAACCCCACGTCGCCTGACAATAACCTCGCGGGAGGGCCACGGCGCCCTCCCGCACTGTCATCCATGATAAAGCACAGAAACCATTCGAGCCGCCGGGCTCAGTCTCCCGGGAGGAGTTGTGAAGATCACCATTGACAAAACCCTGCCAGTCTCCATATCCGTCCAGATCGAGGGTGCCGTGGAGTTCGGCATCATGGCCGGAGCCTATCGTGAGAACAACCAGCTGCCCACGGTGCGTGCCCTGAGCAGCGAACTCGGGGTGGCCCCCATGACCGTCACCAAGGCATACAAATCCCTGAAGGCCAAAGGCCTTCTGGAGTCGGTCACAGGCAGGGGGTTCGTGGTGGCACGAGGGAACTCAAACACCAGAACCGCCTGGAGATCCTTCGCCGGGAGTTTCTGGCCCTGCTGGAAAAAGCAAGGGTCCTGGAGGTGGACCCCGCGCTTTTCATCGGCATGTTCAACCAGCGGGAAACCGAGGTGGAAACCCCGGTGCCCCTTCGCATTCTCATGGTGGGGAACTCCCGGCGCATCAACGAGTGCTACATCCGGAGAATTCGGGATTTCCTCGCGGGAGCCCCGGTTCGATAACATGGATTTCGCCCAATTCAACACGTTGACGGACACCAGGGCCCGCAACTACGACCTCATTCTTACCATCCCCCACTGCATGGCCCGAATCCGGCTTAAAGTAGGGGATACCGTCCCGGTGATGGCCCCGTACCTCATTCCCTCCAAGGAGACGCGGGAAGCCCTCGCCGCCCTGCCCCCCGGCACCACCGTTGGAGCCATCTCCCATTTTGCATCCTTTGTGCCGGCCATGGCCGAAGGAATCCGGCGTTTTGCCCCCCAGGTGGGGACCATCCGCATGGAGCTGGCCAGCAGCCCGAAGCTGCAGGAGCTCGCCGACGTCACCGACGTCCTGATCTACAGCACCAGCAGCCTGGGGACAGCCAAAGCCTTAACGGGCGTACGCGTTATGTTCGAGTACGCCCACACCCCAGAAACACGGTACCTGCGGGAGATCCTGGTCCCCGCGGTCCAACACATCCAAAAAGAAGTACAGATATGAAGATCGCCGACATGAACTGGTTCCAGGTCGAATCCTACCTGAAAACCGACGACCGGGTGGTCCTTCCCCTGGGAAGCACCGAGCAGCATGCCTACCTGAGCCTCTGCACCGATTTCATCCTCTCAAACAAACTGGCCGTAGAGACCGGTGAGGGGTGCGGGGTTCCGGTCTACCCGGGCCTGCCCTACGGTATCGCCCCTTACTTTTCCGCCTACCCGGGGACCGTCACCATCCGCCCTGAGACCTATGGCGATTTTGTGACGGACATCCTCAACAGCCTTGTGAAAAGCGGCTTCAGGCGCGTGCTTATCATCAACGGCCACGGGGGCAACAGCCCGGTGGAGGAGACCATCCGGTCCCGCATGGACAGTGTGCCCGAGTGCCAAATCCTCTTTCACAACTGGTGGTCGTCCGAGGATGTGATGGGTGCGGTCCACGCTGTGAGCCCCAACGCCTCCCACGCCTCCTGGATGGAGAACTTCCCCTGGACCCGCCTTGAGAGGGTCTCCCTTCCCTCCCGGGAGAAGGCTCCGTGCGACCCCCCGAACCTGAGGCAGCTTCCCCCCACTGAGGTGCGCTCCCTTCGGGGATGGGCAGGTATGGGCGCCTACCAGGCCGACGATGATGCCATGCTCGCCATATGGCGCACGGCCGTTGCCGAGACCACCCGGCTTCTGGACACCGGGTGGGAGAACTGACCGTCCCGCCCCTGCCCCTGCAGGGGGCTGTTCCGCCCACAAAAAAACCCCGCCTTTTTTGCAAAAGGCGGGGTTTTTCTATGAAGTCACGGGCCTGCCGTGGCAGGCCGCGGGATCTTTTTTACTTCTGGTCTTTGACCTCTTCGAAGTCGGCATCCACCACGTCATCGTCGGCGGGTGCGGCCCCGGCGCCACCTTCGGCACCGGCCTGGCCCTCTTCAGCAGCCTTCTTGTAGGCGGCTTCGGCGATCTTGTGGGAGGCCTGGGTCAGTTCCTCGGTGAGCTTGGTGATCTCCTCGGCGTCTTCCCCTTCCATGGCCTTCTTGAGCTTTTCGATGACCTCGGCCACATTGGCCTTGGTGGCTTCGTCAGCGCCCTCGCCCACTTCCTTGACGGCCTTTTCGGTCTGGTAGACCAGGGCGTCGGCGGTGTTACGGGCTTCCACAAGGGCCTTCTTCTGCTTGTCTTCGTCGGCGTGGAGCTCAGCGTCTTTCACCATCTGCTGGATCTCCTCTTCGGAGAGACCGCTGTCGCTTGTGATCTTGATGGACTGCTCTTTGCCGGTGGCCTTGTCCTTGGCGGAAACAGAGACAATGCCGTTGGAGTCGATGTCAAAGGTCACTTCGATCTGGGGCACGCCGCGGGGTGCGGGGGGAATGTCGGACAGGTCGAAGCGGCCCAGGGTCTTGTTGGTTTCAGCCATCTCGCGCTCACCCTGGAGCACGTGGATGGACACGGCGGGCTGGTTGTCGGCAGCCGTGGAGAAAACCTGGCTCTTACGGGTGGGGATGGTGGTGTTCTTCTCGATGAGCTTGGTCATCACGCCGCCCAGGGTCTCGATGCCCAGGGACAGGGGCGTAACGTCCAGAAGGAGAACATCATCCACGTCGCCTTTGAGGACGCCGCCCTGGATGGCGGCACCAAGGGCAACCACCTCGTCGGGGTTCACGCCTTTGTGGGGCTCTTTGCCGAAGATGGACTTCACGCGGTCCTGAACAGCGGGCATACGGGTCATGCCGCCCACCAGGATGACTTCGTTGATCTCGCCAGCAGAAAGGCCGGCATCCTTCATGGCGGTGACGCAGGGCTTGGCCAGGTTCTCCAGGAGGTCAGCCACCAGGGACTCCAGCTTGGCGCGGGAGAGTTTCACGTTCAGGTGCTTGGGACCGGAAGCGTCGGCGGTGATGAAGGGCAGGTTGATGTCGGTCTCCATGGCGGAGGAGAGCTCCATCTTGGCCTTTTCAGCAGCCTCTTTCAGACGCTGCAGGGCCATCTTGTCGCCGCGCAGGTCGATGCCCTGCTCACGCTTGAACTCGTCGGCCAGGAAATCGATGATGCGAAGGTCGAAGTCTTCGCCGCCCAGGTGGGTGTCGCCGTTGGTGGACTTCACCTCGAACACCCCGTCGCCGATCTCGAGGATGGAGACGTCGAAGGTACCGCCGCCGAGGTCGAAGACAGCGATCTTCTCTTCGGACTTCTTGTCGAGGCCGTAGGCAAGGGAAGCTGCCGTGGGCTCGTTGATGATACGGAGTACGTTGAGGCCTGCGATGCGGCCTGCGTCCTTGGTGGCCTGGCGCTGGCTGTCGTTAAAGTAGGCGGGCACGGTGATGACGGCGTCGGTCACCTCTTCTCCAACGTACTCTTCGGCGGTCTTCTTGATGTTGGCCAGGATGAACGAGGAGATCTCTGCGGGGCTGTGCAGGCTGCCGCGCAGATCGATGCGCACGTCACCGTTGTCTGCTTTTTTCAGTTCGTAGGGCAGAATCTTTGCGTCACGCTGTACTTCGCCGGAGTCGAACTTGCGTCCGATGAGGCGCTTCACGCCAAACACGGTGTTTTCGGGGTTCGTGATGGCCTGACGCTTGGCAATCTGGCCCACGAGGCGCTCGCCGCTCTCAGAGACGGCAACGGTGGACGGTGTGGTGCGCCCCCCTTCGGTGTTGGTGATGACTTTGGCGTCTCCGCCTTCCATGATCGCGACACACGAGTTGGTTGTTCCCAGATCGATACCAATTACTTTACCCATTTTTTCCTCCATGCCTGTGCATCCGAGAGCAGGCTTCCAAATAAGTCTTTCCTGATAACTGTTCTGATGTGTATGGCCCGGGACTTGGTCTATTCGGCCTCGGCCTTTTCGTTTTCACCTGCGCTGAGAGCAGCCGCCTTTGAGACGACCACCATGGCCGGGCGAATAAGCCTGTCATGGAGCAGGTAACCCTTCTGCATCTCTTTCACCACGGTGTTTTCAGGGACCGCATTGGTCTCTTCCTGAATCACCGCCTGGTGGAAGTTGGGGTCAAAGGGCTTGCCTTCGGACTCCAGTGGCTTAAGGTGAAACTTTTCGAACACTTTCGTTATTTCAGTCAGGGTCATTTTGACCCCTTCAATGACGCCCTGTCCGGACTCGTCACCGCCATCCCCTGTGGACTCTACAGCCCTTTCGAGGTTGTCGATAACGGGAAGAAGCTGCTTGATAAACGCCTCGTTGGCGTACTTCTTCGACTCCTGAAACTCCCGGGCGGAACGTTTCTTATAATTCTCAAATTCGGCGGTGGACCGAAGCAGGCGGTCGTAACTCTCAGCCGCCTTGGCCTCTGCTTCCTTGACTTTCTCTTCCATCAACTCCTCAGGGCTTTTGGCGACCTCTTCGGCCTCAGCGTCTTCGGCAGTGGCCTCGTCAACAGCGGTCTCCTCTCCGGTGACCTCTTCAACGGCCTCATCCGCCTGTGATACGGTTTCTTCTTCAGGCGTCGCGCCTTTTGCTTCTGTATGGTTCTGACTATTTTTGGCCAATGCTCACTCCTGATTCTCTCGACCCGGAAAACTCCGCTACGCTCCGTGAAACCACCTGACTGGGTTTATCTCCAAAAACCATCCGGTTTTTCAGCCGGACGGCCGCGTCTCACAAGCAACCAATTCACAGTCCCATGAATATGAGGATTCGGGGCCACGCAGTTGAACCGGGTCTCTCACCCGGATATTTATAAAGGACAAACAGTCGAACTTTTTGCCTAAACCATTGGTGAACCGTCTGCATCATGCGATTCGAGAAAAAAATAATACGTATTGATCAGTTGTCAATGGGGGATTTACGCAAAAAAATGGGGAAAAGGGATCCGAAGGGGGGCCCAAGGGGGAGATCACCGGGAAAATACGGCAAAAAAAAACCTGACCGCATCCGCCGACCGGGATCGATCCACGACACAGACCACATCCCTTAGTGCTGCTTCCTTCCGGACCTGACACGGTTCGAGCGGGGCTGTTGCATGGCGGCCGGTCGGCAGGACACGGCCAGGAGAGATACATATACGTCGAACGACGGACCTTTTCAAGCCCCTTTTTGACCAAAGGTGAGGTCTGAAGGAATCTTCCCCCCGCCCCGGAAGCGCCCCGATCCGGCACATTTCTTTTAAAATCAAACAACAAGACACATTTTATTCCAATCTTCACGCGTCTCACCGGTTGACACCGGACAGGGGGTATTCTACCCTCAGCATCACCCGGTGGGTCGCGTCTCACAATGCGGCCAAACGCCCTAACCCCAACCCCCTAAAAAACAGTTCATGACACGACACCTCCAGACAGGGCCCGTACAGACCGTCCGCGACACTCTGGCCCGCCACGCCATGTGCCTGCCGGGCGATCACCTGCTGGTGGCCCTCTCCGGCGGCCCCGACTCCATGGCCCTGCTCCATATCCTTTACCTGCTGGCCCCCGAGCTGGACCTTACCCTTTCGGTGGCCCACCTCAACCACGGCATCCGGGGCGAGGCCGCGGGCAGAGACCAGGCCTTTTCCAGGCAGGCAGCTGAAACCCTGGGCCTTCCCTTTGTGACGGAGACCACAGATGTCCCGGCCCTGGCCCGCCAGTCCGGCACGGGTCTGGAGGAAGCGGCCAGAAACGCCCGCCACGCCTTTCTCCGTGAAGCAGCCCTCTCCTGCGGAGCCCGACGCATTGCCGTGGGCCACCACAAAGGGGACATGGCCGAACAGGTGTTGATGAACCTGTTGCGCGGATCGGGCCTCAAGGGGCTTGGCGGCATGGACCCGGTGACCTCCGACGGCATCATCCGCCCCCTCATGGAACTCTCCAAAAACGAAATCACAGACTGGCTGAGCGCCCGGGGCATGGCCGTGATTCCAACAGCGACACCGCCTACACACGCAACCGGATCCGCCACCGGCTCATCCCCATGCTCGAAGCCGAATTCAACCCCTCGGCCGTGGACACCCTGGCACGGACGGCGAGCCTTCTCAGGGACGAGGAGGCCTGGCTCCGGGAGCTGACCGAGTCCCTGTTCGACGACTGTGCCGTCTCCCGGGGGGATCGGCACCTGGAGCTCTCCGCCCCCAAGCTCCGGGCCCTTCACCCGGCGGCCCGGAACCGGGTGCTGCGCCGGGCGGCCGCCGCCCTCTGCGGCTCCACCCGGACCCTCAGCGCCGCCCATATCCAGCGCCTCACCGAGCTTCTGGACCGGGGGCAACCCGGTCACTACGCGGACCTTTCCCGGGGTCTCCGCGGTATCTTCACCCAAGGGGCCCTTCACCTCACCACGGAGACCGGCAACCTGAGGCACACCCGACCGCAGCTTCTTTCAGGGGTACCGGCCTTCTCCTATGAGGTGCCCCGCCCTGACCCCGGAGAGTCCTGCACCGTGCACATCACCGAGACCGGGGACCGCCTGACCATCGGCTGGGCCCAGGCCCCGGAGGAACTTGCCACCAGCCGCAACGCCCTTCGGGTATACGTGGCCCCCGGGTCCGCGGACTTTCCCCTGACCATCCGAAACCCACGGCCCGGAGACCGCTTTCGGCCCGAGGGAGGCAGCGGGGGCCGCAAGCTCGGCCGCTTTTTCTCCGACTGCGGCCTGGAAGCGTCGCTGCGATCACGCGTTCCCCTGGTATTCTCAAAAAACACCCTCATCTGGGTGGCGGGATACCGCCTGGACGAGGCTGCAACCCCACCGTCTCCCGGTGCCCCTGCCCTTGAGATGGTGTTCCACCCGTATAAAAAAGGATAAATCCCCCCGGATGCGTCTCATTATGTCTTGCCTAAATTGCAATGATGATTAATATGAGGGTAACCCTGCGCTGAATTCAGGGATGAACCGATGACGAAAGATCATGGAGGACCCATTTCTTGAACCCATTCTATAAAAATCTCTCCCTCTGGCTGGTAATCATTCTGATGATGATCATGCTCTACAACATCTTCAATCAGAACCAGCCCGGAGGCCAGACTGTCCCTTACTCAGAGTTTATCTCGCAGGTGGAAAGCGGGAATGTGTCCCGGGTAACCATCCAGGACCAGAACCTCCTGGTAACGAACAGCAGCAACGCCACCTACAAGGTATTTGCCCCCAACGACCTCCAGCTGATCCCCACCTTGCGGGACAAGGGCGTCATCATTGAGGCCAAGCCCCCGGCTGAGGCCCACTGGCTCGTCTCCATCATCGCCTCCTGGCTGCCCATGATCATCCTCATCGGGATCTGGATCTTCTTTATGAAGCAGATGCAGGGCGGGGCAGGCGGCAAGGCCATGAGCTTCGGCAAGAGCCGCGCACGTCTTCTCTCCGAAGACCGTGAGCGGGTGACCTTCCGCGACGTGGCAGGGGTGGAAGAGGCCAAGGAAGAGCTCACCGAGGTGGTGGACTTCCTGCGCGACCCCAAAAAATTCACCCGCCTGGGCGGCCGCATCCCCAAAGGTGTCCTCCTTGTAGGCCCTCCGGGAACGGGCAAGACCCTTCTGGCCCGCTCCGTGGCCGGAGAGGCCGAGGTGCCTTTCTTTACCATCAGCGGCTCCGACTTTGTGGAGATGTTCGTGGGCGTGGGCGCATCCCGTGTGAGGGACCTCTTTGCCCAGGCCAAGAAAAACGCCCCCTGCATCATCTTCATCGATGAGATCGACGCCGTGGGACGACAGCGTGGCGCGGGCCTCGGCGGCGGTCACGACGAACGGGAGCAGACCCTGAACCAGCTCCTCGTGGAGATGGACGGCTTCGAGAGCAACGAAGGGGTTATTCTCATCTCCGCCACCAACCGCCCCGATGTTCTGGACCCTGCCCTTCTTCGCCCGGGTCGCTTCGACCGCCAGGTGGTGGTGGACCTGCCCGACATCAACGGCCGCAGGAAGATCCTGGAAGTCCACATGCGCAAGACCCCCCTGGCCGACGACGTCCACGCCCTGAACCTGGCCAAGGGAACCCCCGGATTTTCCGGTGCGGACCTGGAGAACATGGTCAACGAAGCCGCCCTCCTGGCCGCCAAGCGGGACCAGGACAAGCTCCGCATGGTGGACTTTGAAGACGCCAAGGACAAGGTCTACATGGGCCTTGAACGCAAGTCCAAGGTCATCAAGGAAGAGGACAAGAAGACCACGGCCTACCACGAAGCGGGCCATGCTCTGGTGGCACGGTTCCTTCCCGGCACCGACGCGGTGAACAAGGTCACCATCATCCCCCGCGGCAGGGCCGCAGGCGTCACCTGGTTCCTCCCGGAAGAGCGGGACTTTAAATACAAGGACCAGCTCGTCAGCGAGCTTTCCGTTGCCTACGGCGGACGCGTGGCCGAAGAGCTGATCTTCAACCGCATCAGCACCGGGGCTTCCAACGACATCAAGCAGGCCACGGGCCTTGCCAACAAGATGGTCCGGGACTGGGGCATGAGCGACTTAGGTCCCCTGTCCTACGCCAACTCCGACGACCATGTCTTCCTCGGCAGGGAGATCGCCCAGCACAAGGATTATTCCGAGCACACGGCCCGGCTCATCGATGAAGAGGTCTCCCGCTTCATCACCGACAGCTACACCAAGGCCAAAGAGGTTCTCACCGAGAACATCGATGTGCTCCACGCCCTCTCCGAACTCCTCCTGGACAAAGAGACCATCATGGGCAAAGAGCTCGACGACCTCATCTTTGCCATGCGCCCGGGCATCGTCCTCCCCTCCAACCCCCTGGACTCAGGCGACGATGCCGAGACACCCGACGAGGTGATCCTGGAGTCCGACAGCCAGGACGACTCCGGCACAACCGTTTAAACCGACGCTTCCAGGTGACGGGGCCTTGTTTTAAAGGCCCCGTCGCCCCTGCCCGGCCCCGTTCCGGGGCGAAAGGACCTCCCATTGCCATGATCCCCTTCGACATCTCCTGGAAAAACCACCGACTCAACCTCGGGCACCGCACCTGCATCATGGGTATCTTGAACGTCACCCCGGACTCCTTCTCCGACGGCGGCCAGTTTTTCAACGCGCAAAACGCCGTCAACCGGGCCCGCCAGATGGTGGAAGAGGGGGCAGACATCATCGACATCGGCGGCGAGTCCTCCCGCCCCAACGCCGACCCCGTGTCCCTGGAAGAAGAACTGCGACGCGTGGTACCGGTGGTTGAAGAGCTTGTCAAACACATCGACGTGCCCATCAGCGTGGACACGGTCAAGGCAGAGGTGGCCCGGCAGGCCCTTAAAGCAGGCGCCGCCATCATCAACGACATCACCGCCCTCACCGGCGACCCGGAGATGGCCAAGGTAGTGGCTGAGTTTGATGTGCCCGTGGTCCTCATGCACATGAAAGGGACCCCCAGCACCATGCAGAACAGCCCCACCTACGACGATCCCGTCGGGGAGGTCAAAGCCTACCTGGAAGAAGCCATCGCGCGGGCCGAGGCCGCGGGCATCGCACGGGACAAGATCATCGTGGACCCGGGCATCGGCTTCGGCAAAACCGTGGGCCACAACTACACCATCATCAAGCACCTGAAAAACCTGGAGTCCCTGAACGTACCCGTACTCATGGGCACGTCGCGTAAATCCTTCATCCGCAAGACCCTGGAGGAGGGTGTACGCACCGCTCCCATGGACGAGATCGAAATCGGCACCCAGGCCACGGTCTCCGCGTCCATCATGGGAGGCGCCCACATTGTCCGCGTCCATGACGTCAAATCCACGGCCGTCACGGTGAAGGTGATGGACAACGTCACGGCGGCCCGATAACCGAGCCGGGGCTTCCCGGCGAAGCCCCTTTTCCCCCACCTTCAAGAGCCCCGGAGACCACGGTGACCGCAGAGGAACATCACAACCGGAGACATCTGTACCGATTCGCCCTGGGCCTGGGCCTCGCAGCCCTTCTGGCCCTGTTCCTCCTCTCCCTTGTCCTTCTCACAGGGCTCCGGCGGGAGGAGCACACCCTGGTCTCCCCCATTGAGGTCACCGGGATTCCCGAAGGCTATGTCATGGTCCGGCAATCCCACGCCCGGGCCAAGATCCGGGTAAGCGGGACGCCCGCAGACCTCGACCACATGGAGGGGCTCCGCCTCCAGGTGAGCCTTCCCGACCACCCCGCCATGGACGGCTCCTACCCCGTCACCCTGCGCCAGGAAGAAGCCCCCCCCGTGGAGATCCTTGAAATCACCCCGTCCGAGGTCCATATCCGCCTGGCCGAATCCGTCCAGAAAAACATCCCGGTAACGGTTCGCCTGGAGGGCAGCCCCGCCCCGGGATTCCGACTGGGCGAGGTGACGGTGACCCCCGCCGCTGCCCGGGTCTCCGGCCCGTCCGAGGTGGTGCGAAACGCCGCCCCAGCCGTACCCCATCCGCACCACCGCCGTCTCGGTTTCCGATGCAACGGCTCCCCTGTCCGTCAAGGTGCCTGCGGAACACGACCCCGGAAAAAGCCACCTCACCTTGTGCCCCGAGCTCTTCACCGTTCGCGTTCAGATAGAAGAGATCCACGCCACCAGGCGCCTTGCCGGGATCCCCATCACCACCGGCCCGGACGAATCCCGCCACATCTCCATCACACCTTCCACCGTGGACATCTCGGTGACGGGTCCGGCACGGCTTGTGGATAAGCTACAGACAGCCACAGGGGTCTCCGCCGTCATCGATACCCGCGGCCTTGCCTCCGGCATCTATGTCCGCAGGGCGGCCATCACCCTCCCCCGGGGAGTCGACCTCATCAGCGCCAGCCCCGAACTCTTCACCGTCACCATTCCCGGGTCCTGACCCCCGGTCCACGCAAGAAGCCCGCCGCCTTCGCGCAGAAGTGTTGCCGAGGCTCGTCAAATGGGGTAGGATGCCGGGGTTTGTATGTTCCGGCAGTCGGGCCCCTCGCCCTTGCCGTCCCTTGAGAAACGACGATAGAAAGAAACGGCAGCGGCGGCTTGCGCCCGAAAGGCCATAAAGCCGCCATGATGAGGAGACTATGGTACTGGTTATCGATGTGGGAAACACCAACACGGTGATGGGCCTCTTTGAAGGAAAAACGCTGATCCACGACCGAGATGACCAAGAAAAACATGACGGAGGACGAGTTCAACCTGCTGGTCAACGGCCTGTTCAAGGAGCGGGACATCACCCCCCAAAGCATCCGGAAGACCGTCATCTCCAGCGTGGTTCCCCGCGTCAAGGACATCCTCCAGACCTTCTGCACCAAATACCTCGGCCACGCCCCCATCTGGGTGGACAACGAAACCACCAAAGACCTCATGCCCGTGCTCTACCGGAACCCGGCCGAGGTGGGAGCCGACCGCATCGTCAACGCCATCGCAGCCTACGAGAAATACGGGTGCGCCATCATCGCCATCGACTTCGGCACGGCCACGACCTTTGACATCATCTCCCCCAAAGGGGAATACATGGGAGGCGCCATCTCTCCGGGCGTCATGATCGCCTCCGAGGCCCTGTTTGCAAACGCCTCCAAGCTGCCCCGCGTGGAGATCTGCTCTCCGCCCGAGCGGGTCATCGGCCTGGACACCGCCGAAAGCATGAAGTCCGGCATTATTTTCGGATACGCTGGCCTCGTGGACGGCATGGTGGAACGCATCAAAAAGGAGCTGGGCTGCACGCCCAAGGTCATCGCCACAGGCGGCCTTGCCACCCTCATCAGCCACGTCTCCTCCACCATTGAGTCCGTTGAGCCCGAGCTCACCCTGGAGGGCCTCCGCATCATCAGCGAACGCCTTTAACCCGGGGAAGCGCAGCGCCTCCCCGCCATACCCTATCGGCCGAAAGAGCCCCTTTCGGCCGCCCCTTGTCCCCGGAAAACCAAAGCAAACCGTATTGATTCAGCCCCGCAGGGGCTGCTCACCTGAAACGGGATAACCCCCGAACATTCCTGCGGAGCTTTTTTAAAAAGCACCCCGCCTAAACCAACCGATCCATAGAAACAAACCATACACGGAAGGAAAGACCATGGCCGACGTACTGAGCAACAACCTGTTTTTTGTCAAAGAGCATGTAGGCATGTTCAAGGCCGCAAGCAACTTTGATATCTTCGACCCCGAAAACGGCGACACCTGGATGGAGTGCAGGGAAGAGGGGCTGGGCTTTTTCACCAAAATGTTCCGATTCACCAAATACAAGACCATGACCCCCTTTAACATCATCATCCGGGACACCGAAGGAAACCAGCTCATCCGAGTCTCCCGGGGGGTCTCCTTCTTTTTGTCCAAGGTAACGGTCTTTGATGAAAACGATGAGATGATCGGCGGGTTCAAGCAGAAGTTCCTCTCCATCGGCGGGGCCTTCAACGTGCTGGATGCCAAGGATGAAACCGTCTGTACCCTCAAGGGGAAATGGACCGGCTGGGATTTCCGTTTTCTCATGGAAGACAGGCAGCTGGCCCACGTCAGCAAAAAATGGGCGGGCATCGGCAAAGAGCTCTTCACCAGCGCCGATAACTACATGCTTGAGATCTCGGACTCGGTTCCCCAAGGCCACATCTCCCGCAAGCTGATCCTGGCAGCGGTCATGTGCATCGACCTGGTCCTCAAAGAGTAAGGGGCATCACAAAAAACGCCGCCCCCGGGAGGACTCTCCCCGGGGCGGCGTCTTGATCTCTTTTCTGCAACATAACCACAGGCACGGTGCGGTCAGTCCATGCCCATCTCCTTTTCCAGCCGTGCGATCTCCTCTTCCAGCTCCTTCTTTTCATCCGGGGCAAGCCCGCCTTGAGCCAGACGTTTTTTCAGCCCCAGGAGTACCATCTCCTGGCGATAGTCGCCGCAGGTATACGGCGTTCCGGGTTTGCGAGGCGCCATATCACCTACCTTGAAAATTCGTTGTAAATCCGATAAAAAAGGGTATTTTCCCTCACCCCTTTCTGCAGAATCATGTCGATTTTATCGATGTCCCGGTTGTTCACCACCATGTTCACGCTCTTATGGAACCCCACCATCTCATCGCGGGTGCGGTGGGTGTCGGACATCAGGAACACCGTCATGTGACGCCGTGTCACCATGGGCTGGCGGTTCAGGTAGATCATCACGCCGTTTACGTCCGGGTTCCGGGTGTCGAACATGGCATCCAGCACCACCACGTCGTAGCTGTGGTACCGCATGTTCTTGAGGGCTTCCCGGGTGTCCGAGGCCTGGGTCACGCTGTACTCCAGAAGGTCCAGGGCAATGCGCACCTTCTCACGCCTCTCCTCATCCTTGATGCAGACAATGGCCGTGAGCCCGTCCTCTTCCATGAAGTCAAAGGGCCTCTCATCGTCATCGTAGCTGTCTGCCTCTTTTTCGTCGAACCGGATGGCCGGCTTTCGCTCGTCATCCTCTTCAAACCCCATGGCGGTGCCCACGGGCGTCCCACCACGGGGCCCCACAGACAACTTGTTTCCGCACCTGGGGCAGCTCAGGGTCAGGGTCCGGTCTTCCGGGACCTTGTCATCGGGGAAATTGAATTTGCCGCCGCACTTTTCACACGTAATGTTCATCTTTCCGTTCCCCGGAACGCCTCACTTCATTTTCTCTTTGTACCCGTGATCGATCTCAAGGGAGTCGATGTCGGTGGTTTTTTCACCCCGGGCGCTCTTGACGGAATCGATACCGCGCCCCACCACCGCCTTGTGGCTGGCGTAGACCATGGCGGTCTCCTGGGTGATCAGGCCCTGCTCATACAGCTGGACAATGTAATTGTCGAAGGTGGACATCCCGAAGTGCTTGCCCTGCTCCATGACGTCGTCGTAGGTTTTGCCGTCGGACTCGCCGTTTAAGATCAGGTCCTTGACCCTCAGGCTTGTGCCCAGGATCTCGAAGGCCGCCACCCGGCCGCCGCCCACCTTGGGCAAAAGGCGCTGGCAGATGATCCAGCGCACCGAATCGGCAAGCCTCAAGCGAAGCTGCTTCTCCTCCTCGGATTCGAACATCCCCAGGATACGGTTGATGGTGGCACCGGCGTTGTTGGTGTGCAGGGTGGTGAGGACGAGGTGCCCGGTCTCGGCCGCCCGCAACCCGATCTCCACGGTCTCCTTGTCCCGCATCTCCCCCACAAGGACCACCTTGGGGGCCTGGCGAAGCGCCGCCCTCAGGCCGCTTGCAAAGTTTTCGAAATCGCTGCCCAGCTCCCGCTGGTTGAAGGTGGCCATCTTGTGGGCGTGCTGGTATTCGATGGGGTCTTCAAGGGTGATGACGTGCACAGGCCGCGTGGCGTTGATCTCGGAGAGCACGGCGGCAAGGGAAGTGGTCTTGCCCGTGCCCGTGGCCCCGGTCACAAAGACGATGCCGTTTAAAAGCTTGGGGACCTCGTAAAACGCCTTGGGAAGATTCAGCTCCTTTACCGAGGGGACCGTGGTCTCCAGGCGACGCAGCACAATGGAGTAGTTGCCCGACTGGGAAAAAATATTGACCCTGAAACGGGCCTTGCCTGGGAGGCTGTACGAAAGGTCGCATGAGCCTGTTCGAATGAGGACCTCGGTCAAGCGTCGGTCCTGCCCGATGAGGTTCATGGCGATCTGCTCGGTCTGAAACGGGGTGAGCTCCTTGATGTCCGGCTCCAGGTCCACCTTGAGCAGCTTGCCCGAGCTCTCCACCTGCAGGGGACGCCCCACGGTCAGGTTGAGGTCCGAGACGTTGTTGTGAGAATCGAGCATCCGCGAAAGGATGTAGTCCATCTCCTGTTTTCTCATATCCTACCCTTTTGTAGATGATGGCCTTGGATAACGGCGCCCCGGTCCCCACCGCCCACTCGGAAAAAGACGAGGGCCGCGGAAGGAACCGGGAAGCATCTAAAGCGACGGCATGGCTCGCAGCCTGTATCAACCGTCGGTGAAATCATCCGGTGCCCCTGCAAGAAGCGGCCTGAACCGCTGCTTGTCGTAGGACTTGCTGTAGGCCTCTTCGGAGCTGATCATGCCCTTGTTGTAGAGCTCCATGATGGAATCGTCCAGGAGCTGCATCCCGAACTTCTGTCCCACCTGGATGGCCGAGGGGATCTGATGGGTCTTGCCCTCCCGGATGAGGTTCCGCACCGCCGGGGTGGCGATCATGATCTCAAGGGCCACGCAGCGGCCCTTGCGGTCGGTGCGCCGGAACAGGGTCTGGGCCACCACCGCGCGGATGCTGTCGGACAGGGTGGAACGCACCTGGGCCTGCTGGTTGGCAGGAAAGACCTCCACCAGGCGATCCACGGTCTTGGGGGCGCTGGAAGTGTGCAGGGTGGCCAGGACCAGGTGGCCCGTGGAGGCCGCCTCAATGGCCAGGCTGATGGTCTCCAGGTCTCGCAATTCGCCCACGAGGATGATGTCCGGGTCCTCCCTCAGGGCCCCCCTGAGCGCGGCGCTGAAGCTCTGGGTGTGGTTGCCCACCTCGCGGTGGTTGATGAGGCAGCCTTTGCTCTGGTGAACAAATTCAATGGGGTCTTCGATGGTGATGATGTGGTCCTGGCGCATGCGGTTGGCCACATCCAGGATGGCGGCCAGGGTGGTGGACTTGCCGCTGCCCGTGGGCCCGGTGACGAGAACCAGCCCCCTCGGAAGGGTGGCCAGGCGGGAGATCACCGGGGGAAGCCCCAGCTGCTCGGCGGTCATGATCTGGCTGGGAATCTCCCGGAACACGGCCCCGACCCCGTTTCGCTGCATGAAAAAGTTGGCCCTGTAGCGGGCAAGACCCGGGATTTCATAGCCGAAATCCACGTCGCCCGTCTCTTCAAACACCTTGATCTTGCTCTCCGGGGCGATCTCATAGATCATCCCCTTCAAGGTGTTGTTGTCCAGCACCTTGTACTTGACCCGCTCGATTTCGCCATTGATTCGCAGGGCCGGAGGCTGGCCCGCCGCAAGGTGCAGGTCGGACGCACCCTGATCGTGCATCAGCTTAAAGAACGCATCGATTTTTGCCATGGATAATCACTCCTGATTGTGTCAAATCCACGTCATACCGCCGGGGCCCCTTTGATACCCACCGCCCGTTGAGAGACGCTAAAATAAAAATGCGGCTACTAGCCAGGGGGGTCCTACATCATGCCTCGTGCCAGATGATACAGGGAATCCACCAGAAAAATTCTCAAGAAATAAATCGCGGCGATCACCACCAGGGGGGAAAGATCGATCCCGCCCAGATACGGAATCTTTGAACGAACGCGGTAGAGGACCGGTTCGGTGGCGTTGTGGATAAACCGGACGATGGCGTTGTATGGATCCGGGTTGACCCAGGACAGGACAGCGCGGGCGATCACGACAAACAGGTAAAGGGTCAGGGCCATGTCAAGAACCACGGCCGTGGCTTTGATAAAATTGGCTAAAATAAACATAGATTATTGGCATCACCTTTCGAAAAAGCCTCAAACAGGGAAGACCCCGCTGGCGGGGTCGGAGTGAATAGATATCTTGATAAAAATATGTTATATATCGGCGATAAGTCAAGGTATTTTGTCCAAAAACGCCAGGCTCCACCGCCACCTTCCACGCCGTGAAGCATCGGTTTTTTCCCGGAATTTTATTCCCTTTCCACCTTCAGCAACCCCTTCTCAAGGAGCAGTTCCATGAGCACATCTGACAGTCGCATCGGTTTCATCGGTGCAGGAAACATGGCCGAAGCCATGGCGGGCGCCCTGATCTCATCCGGAAACGTGCAGAGCCGGCAGCTCACCCTCAACCTCGGCGGCGACTTTCGCTCTCTGGAAACCCAGTACAATGTCCACACCTCCACCTCGGCCGCAGATACCTTTGCCCAGGCCACCACCGTGGTCCTGGCCGTCAAGCCCCAGGGCATGGCGCCTCTCCTCAAGGAACTGCAGGACAAAGGGCTCACCCGGGTCAGCGAGCGAAAACAGGTCATCACCATCGCTGCAGGCCTGCCCCTCTCCTTTTATGAAGAAACCCTCTATGACGGCCTCCCCGATGCCTTCGCCGCTCTCCTGCCCATCATGCGCGTCATGCCCAACACCCCGTCCCTGGTTCTGGCCGGCATGTCCGGACTCTGCGGCAATCGCCACGCCACCGCCGAAGACATGGACCTGGCAGAGGAAGTCCTTTCGGCCATGGGCGACGTGCTGCGCGTCTCCGAAGACCAGATGGACGGGGTCACCGCCGTCTCCGGCTCCGGGCCCGCCTACTTCTTCTACGTGGTGGAGGCCATGATCAACACCGCCAGGGAGATGGGCTTTGACGGCGAAGCCGCCAAGCGACTGGCCTTAGGAACCATCAACGGCGCCGCAAAGCTACTTCTGGCAAGTGACGACGAACCCGAAGACCTCCGCCGGAAGGTCACATCCCCCGGGGGCACCACCGAGGCAGCCATCAACGAGATGAAAGCCCGGGGCGTGGCAGACGGCATTCGGGAAGGAATGCTCGCCGCGGCACGAAGGTCCCGAGAATTAAAAGAAGAGATAGGATAGGGGCTAAAGGGCTAAGGGCTAAGGGCTAAGGGCTAAGGGCTAAGGGCTAAGGGCTAAGGGCTAAGGGCTAAGGGCGTAAATCTCATCTGCCGCGGCCTGTCAATGGTGTGTGCCTGGTTTTTCCTGCGGTTTCCGCCAAGAACCGAATGCAGACAAGGCCACGGGATGTGAGGGTTGGCACAGGCACGGCCCTTTTATCCTCCGGCCCTGTTGCCAAAAAGTGCGGCCTTCTATATGATCCCCGGACCGAATTGAGCGTGTTCGCACACCGTTATTAGTGTTTCATCAGGGACTCCGGGAGATCGACCATGGGATTCAAAGTGGCAGTCATCGCCGTGTACGCGGCCGTCATCGCCTTTGTGGGCATCATCAACCTCAAGAAAAACAGCTCCTTCGGGGATTTCTTCCTCGGCGGGCGGGCCATCGGCCCGTGGATGAGCGCCTTCACCTATGCCACCGCCTACTTCTCTGCAGTGCTCTTCATCGGCTTTGCCGGAAAAATCGGATGGGGCTTCGGCTACTCCGGCCTCTGGATCGCCCTGGGCAACGCCTTTGTGGGGGTCTTCGGGGTCTGGTACTTCATGGGCAGCCGCATCCGCCGCATGACCGAAGAGCTCTGCGTCCACACCATGCCCGAATTCTTCGAGGCCCGTTACAAAAGCCCGGCCTTCAAGCTCCTGGCCTCCTGCGCCGTCTTTGTCTTTTTCATCCCCTACACCTCGGCGGTGTTCATGGGGCTGAGCTACCTCTTTCAGTCCAACTTCCAGCTGCCCTACACCCTGGCCCTGGTTCTCATGGGCGGGTTCACCGCCCTTTACATGAGCATGGGCGGGTATCGTGCCATGGCCTCCCTGGACGTGCTCTTCGGCATGATCATGCTGGCCGGGGTCCTCACCCTCCTGGGCTTTACCGTCAAGGCAGGGGGCGGCCTTGAGAACCTCACCGCCTCCCTTGCCGCCGTCGACCCCAGACTCACGGCCCCTGTGGGCCCTCCGGGTGCCTGGCCCCTCTTCTGCCTGGTCTTTCTCACCAGCGCGGCCCCCTTCTGCATGCCCCAGCTGGTCCAGAAGTTCTACGCCATCCGGGATGACCGGGCCATCAAGGTGGGGATGGTGGCCTCCACCTTCTTTGCCCTGCTCATCGGCGGCATCGCCTACTTCACCGGGGCCACGGCCCGGGTCTTCCTGACCCCTGCCAACACCCCCGGGGCCTTCAAAGGCGGAAAACCCCTTTTCGATGCCCTGATGCCCGAGCTCCTGGCCAACATCATTCCCGACTCCCTGTCGGTCCTTATGCTCCTTCTGGTCCTCTCCGCCTCCATGAGCACCCTGGCCGCCCTGGTGCTGATCTCCAGCTCCTCTTTGGTCAAGGACATCTACCAGGGGTTTCTCAACAACGACGCAACCGAGAAAGGACTGACCCTCTTCATGCGCGGGGCCAGCATCTTTTTTGTGGTGGTCTCCGTGGCCCTGGCCTGGATGCGCCCGGCCACCATCGTGGCCATCCTCGGCATCTCCTGGGGCGCCATCGGCTCCCTCTTCCTCGGCCTTCTGTGCAAAGGATCCCCGGTCCACGGCAGGGGCGCCATGGCCGCGGCCCTGCTCTCCCTTGCCTTGTGTATCGGCCTCTACGCCACCGGGACCAGCTCCCCGGAAGCCGGCACCCTGGGCATGCTCTGCTCCCTGGCTGCAACGCCCCTTTTGGGCCTGATGCTGCCGGAAAAGTAACCATTACGGACACGATTCTGCTATTCCTGGCCTCCGGCGGACCTGCCGGGGGCCTTTAACAAACAGGTTCTCACAGGCAAAAACCCCTTACCGCACCACGGAGCCCCCATGATGTCTTCACGTCTCAACGGGTTTGGTTTCCTTGCCGGACAACCCCACCCCGACCCCCAGCGCAAAACCCTTCTCTTCATTCACGGTGCCGCACAGAACAGCCGATTCTGGGAGGCACAGGTCAGCGGGCTGGCCCCGGGCTTCAACACCGTGGCCCTGGACCTTCCCGGCCACTGCCGCAGCCAGGGTCCCCTGTACACCTCCGTTGAGGAGATGGCCTCAGCCGTCCTGGAGTTTATGGATGGGGCCGGACTCCCCTCGGTGGTTCCCTGCGGCCTCAGCATGGGGGGCGGCATCGTCCTTCAGCTTCTCCTGGACCATCCGTCCCGGTTTCCCGAAGCCATCCTGGCCAACACCGGGGCGCGCCTTCGGGTCCTGCCCGACATTCTCGAGGCGGCCCGGTCCAACTACGACGCCTACCAAAAGGCCCTGTTTCACTTTGTCGTGCCCGAACCCCGGCGCACACCGAAGCTCAAGGACGCCCTGGACATGGCCACGGAGACAGGCAACGCCGCGGCCGTGGCCGACCTGTCGGCCTGCGACGCCTTTGACGTGATGGACCGCCTCCCGGAAATCCGAAGCCGTGTGCTTGTCCTTGCCGCAGAAAAAGATATCTCCACCCCCCTAAAGTACGGACGCCTTTTGAGCGATAAGATACCCGATGCATCCATGAAAGTGATTCAAGGGTGCGGCCATTTCTCCCCCATGGAATCCCCGGAGGAGTTCAATAATCACATTGCGACGTTTCTCGCTTGATGCGGCATAAGGTTCGCGGCACATTCAGCCCGGCCCCGGAACCGCCCCTTTTCCGAGCGTTTCCACCCCCGGGCGACACCATGATGTCCCCCCCTTGCGGCGTCGTCCTCTTTTGATCACCCTGGAGTGTCGAGTCAATGAAAGTCACATGCAGCGGATGCGGCAAAAGCTATACTGTAAACGATGAAAAAATCCCGGAGGGACGACGGATCGACATTCCCTGCCCGGGATGCAGCACCCCCATCGTGGTGGAAAAACAGGAAACCGCTCACACACACCACGGCCTGCCCGACCACGGCGAAGCCCTGCTCAAAAAAATCGTCCGTGAATCAAGGGCCCTGCCCCCCATGCCCGAGGTCATGGGACGGGCCCTTCGCGTACTGTCCGACGAAACCTGTGGATTCAACGAAATCGGTGCGGTCATCAACACCGACCAGGCCCTGGCCACCCGGGTCCTGAAAATCGCCAACTCCGCCTATTACAGCCTGAGCGTCCCGGTCTCCACGGTCAAGCAGGCGGCCGCCATCATGGGCTGCCAGGCCATCTCGGACCTGATCACCGTGGTCAGCACCTCCAGGATGCTGGGAAAAAATCTGGCGGGTTACCGCCTCTCCTCCCGACACCTCTGGGAACACAGCCTGGCCTGCGCTTACACCTCCCGGCTCATTGCCGAGGCAAAAAGCCCCTCCCTTGCCAACGACGCCTTCAACGCCGGGTTGATCCACGACTCCGGCCTGCTGATGCTTGATCCCTTCATCGGCATGCTCAAGCCCGCCTTCGACGAAGCCATGAAGCGGAACCACACCACCTTCTGCGACGCGGAAAACGAACTCTTCGGGTTCACCCACGCCGAAGTGGCCGGCCTCTTCTTCCAAAAATGGAACCTGCCCAGGGTGCAGACCGAAGCGATTCGCTTCCAGCACACCCCGGATGATGGAAACAGCCCCCTGGCCCACATCATCCACGTGGCCGATGCCCTGGCCATGCGCACCATGGAGAGTCCCGACCCCACAGGGGCCCACAGCCGTATGAGCCCCGACTCGGTCAAAGAGCTCGGCCTCACCCCCGAAGAGCTGGAAGAGATCGCGGCCAAGGCCAAAGAGGCGGTGGCCTCGGTCACCCAGTCCCTGGCGTGAGGTCCCGGGTCCCATTAAAGGGGCAAAACCGGAGGCGTAACAAAAAAAATCACGTGCCACGTCTTGCAGGGCAACCCGCTGTGGGAACGGGATTTTTGGCGTTTCCGCAGTGGCCACCACGGCATTTCGGGCGCTGGCTGCAAAAATTCCGATTGACAGACCCACCCCATTTTCCCTATGTAAAGAGCCACGCGTCACCGGAACATCATCATGGACGCCACCCGATTTCGGGGCTGTAGCTCAGCTGGGAGAGCGCATGACTGGCAGTCATGAGGTCAGGGGTTCGATCCCCCTCAGCTCCACCAAATACAAAAAGCCTGCTGATCAGACGATCAGCAGGCTTTTTTTTGTTTGAAGCCACCCACAGCCCCGGGCCTCAGCCCCCGCTCTTTTTGAAAAACACCCACACCGCAGAAAAAAAATAGACCACCGCCAGCCCCGCCAGGATGGCAACATCCTTTGCCACATCCCCAAGGCCCGCCCCCATGGTGGAGACCCTCAAAAACCCGTCGATGCCTGCCGTACTCGGGATCCCATAGGAAACGATTCTCAGCCAGAGGGGAAAAACCTCCACCGGCCAGGAGATGCCGGAAAGAAAAATCGCCGGCATGGAGGTGCCGATGAGCACAAAGAGGCTGGTCTCCCGATGGGGAAAAAGCACCGAAAGGGTCAGGGCAAACAGAATGACGGATACGAGAAACAGGGCCATGACCACAGCCATCTCACACACCGCCCCGCGCGCAACAAACCGGTAGAACCGATGCAGCACCCCGAAATAGACCAGGGCGTGGATGCTGTAGAGAAGCAGGTAGGCTGCCAGTTTGGACGACACAGCCTGCACGGCCCCCAAAAGCCCCGGCCCTGCGGAAAACCAGGAGCTGTCCCCGGCCTCGGACCGGGCACCGGCCACCATCCCCACCCCCATGAGCAGGGTCTGCTGGAGAATCAGGGCAAAGACCAGGGGCACCACGTAGGTGCCGTACCCCCCTGCGGGGTTAAAGAGCTGCACCGTCTGAAGCGGCAGGGGCTCCATGGCAGAAAAGGCCGCTTCTTCGCTCAGCCCCGCCGCCGTCAGGCGCTTCATCTCGATGCCCGCCGACAGGGTCTTGGAAGCGACCAGCAGCCCGGTGGCCACCTGGCGGTAGGTGAAAAAGCTCAAGGCCTCGCTCCAGACGGCCACCTCAGCCTTTGCCCCTTTGAGCACCTTGCCCTGGAACCCCTCGGGCACAAGGAAGATCCCCTGAACCTCCCCGGACCGGCACAGGGCCTTGGCACGGTCAAGGGTGGGGGCCCGGACAGCCACCCGCACCCTGTCCCCGGCACCTGCCATGCGGATCAACTGGCGGGAGAGGCTGGTGTGATCCAGGTCCACCACGACCACCGGCACATGGTCCTGCACCTCCGGTGAATAGGGGTAAGGATAAAAAAACGCGTACAGCACCACCGAGCCCAGCAGCAACAGACGGGTGGCGGAGTCCCCCAAGGCCAGGCTCAACTCGCCTGCAATCAATCGAAACCAGTTCATGACAACCCTCCCGGTGCCTGGCCCGCTGCCGACAGCCTCTGGCAAAGCCTGGCCCAGGCCGGGACACCGCACGCCAGCCCGATGGCCACAAAGGCCAGAAGGGTGCCTGCGGACCCGTCAAAGGCAAGGCCCTTTAAGGCCTGCTCGTTGATCAGCCGCACCATGTGCGTCAGCGGCAAGGTGGCGTGCCAGACCCGCGCAGGAAGGGGCATGGCCGCCGCCGGAAAGGTGACCCCGGCAAAGACAAAGGCCGAGCCCGCGTAAAGGCTCATCATGCTCACCGCCTTGGCAAGGCCTCCGGTAAAGGCCACCAGAAAAAGGGCGGCGGCCTGGCAGGCCGCAACAAAAAGAACGGTGCCCCCCATGAGGGTGGCCACCCGCTGGGGGCGAGGAAGCTCCATGGCCCCGAAAAAAAAGGTCAGCATGGCCCAGCACACCAGAGTGAACCAGAGCGTCTGGGGCGCAAGCTTTCCAAAGAGGGCTGCATGAACCCGCCCTTCGGAAGCCCGGAGCCAGGCCGGCACGGTCTCCGATTTCATCTCCCTGCCCACGCTCCACACCGTGGCGCTCATGATAAAAATCTTCATGAGAAAGGGGCAGATGGCTGCATACAGATACCATCGGTAATCAAGGTTGGGATTATAAAGGACACGGGAGGCCACATGGATGCCGTCAAGGCGCTCCCTGGCCCGGGCCTCGGGCATCCCCTTTGCCAGGTTCACCCTCAGCTTCACCCCGGCCGAGGCCCCGGAGAAGACCTTCAGCATGGCCCGCTTGATAACCCCGGCCGGCAGCATGATCTGGTTGTTGATGTAAAACCGGGACACCGACGCCCTTCCGGCCACCACCTCCCTCTCCATGCCCTCGGCAAGAACCAGAAGCCCGTAGGCCCTGCCCGAAAGGATGGCACGGCGACCCGCCTCCGGGTCGGCCACCGGCACAACGGCCATGGAGGAGGTGGCCTCCACCATACGAACCATCGAACGGGAGAGGACGGTCCTGTCCTGATCGCATACGGCCACCGGCAGGTTTTCCGGGCTTCCCTGGCGGAACAGGGCGGTGAACAGAATCAGGGCGGCAAGGGGAAACCCGACGGTCAGCAGCCGAAAAAGCCGGTCGCTGAGAAGGGCGTCCCGCTCCCGGGCCACCACCTTTGCAACACACGTCATGGCCTTCACCTCAGCTGCCCATGTCCCAGGCCACCACCGCGCTCATGCCGGGGCGCAGCCCCTCAACCCCGTCCTGGGGCACAGCCCGCACCTCAAAGGTCTTCATGTCGAAGTCCCCGGTGGCCTTGGTGGCGTGCCAGGTGGCAAAGGCCCCCAGGGCTGCGATGTGATTGACCGTCAGGGTGACCTCCCGGTTGCCCAGGGCCGGAATCTCCGCACGCAGGGTACTGCCCATGCGAATCCCTGCCAGCAGGTCCTCCCGCAGGTTGAAGGTCACCCACACATCGGCCAGGTCCACCAGGGTCACCACCGGACACCCTGTGGCGGCGAGCTCCCCGGGGTCCACCACGATATCCGACACCTCGGCGGCCCGCGGCGCCGCAAGGCGGGTCTCCTCCTCAAAGGCCTCGGCCTCGGCCAAAGCACCTGAAGCCCTGCTTACCATGGCCAGGGCCGCCTCCTTGTCCTCTTCCCGGGCGCCTTTCTCTGCCATCTCATAGGCTGCACGCGCCGCCTCTGCGCTGCGACGGGCCGCTTCGAGCTGCGCAAAGGCTTCGTCGAGCTTCTGAGCAGGCAGGACCCCGTCGGCGTGAAGCTTTGCCACACGGGCATGGGTCTTTTTGGCCAGGGTCAGCCCTGCCTCGGCTTTGCGCCACAGGTTACGGGCCGCCCGGACCTCCTCTTCCCTTGCCCCCCGGTTGGCCTTAGTGAGCTGGGCGTTGGCCCCTTCCACCGCGGCCCGGGCCTGGCGAACCCTGGCCCTTATCTCCGGGCTGTCGATGACAAACAGGGGCTGCCCCTTGACCACCCGCTCCCCGCGGGCAACAAAGACCTCGGAGACACGCCCCGGCACCTTGGAAGCCACATCAATCCGGGTGGCGTCCACTTCCCCCTGGACCACCAGGGGAGCGGGGTTCATGCCCAAAAGGCACACAGCCCCCACGGTGGCCGCCAGCCCCACCAGAACCATTGTCCATGCTGCGTAGGGTTTCTTCATCAAAAGGTCACCTCCAGTTCCTTGTCGTTGCGATAGGTATGAAACGCCTGAGTCAGCCCCGCCGTTTCCAGGAGCCGTGCCAGGGCCACGTCGTATTCGTAAACAGCCAGGAGCTGCGTGATCACTACCCCGGACAGGGTGAGCCGGGCATCCACCACATCCAGGGAGGTGGCATAGCCTTCCTCAAAGGCCCGTGTCTGGACTCGAACGGCCTCCCTGGCCAGAGTCCGTGAGGTTTTCAAAGCGTCGTACTGCTCCACCTGGGCCAGCACCTCGCAGTAGAGTTTCTCCGTCATGGTTGCGATGTCCCGTTTTGCCTGGGCGGATATGTGCGCCACCCGGGAGGTCTGGACACGGGCAGATCGAAGGCGATTCACCGAAGAGAACCCTTCAAAAAGAGACATCTCCATCCCCACACCCGCCGCCCACTCTGGCTCAAGCATGGTCAGGTCGTCCGTCACCAGCTCCTGCCTGGCAAAAAGATAAACCTTGGGGAGCAAGGCCCCTTTCTCCGCCTTGACCCCGGCCCTGGCCTGCACACCCTTTTCATCGATTTGCTGTAGCATCGGGTTCAAGCGAAGGGCCGCAGAGACAAAGTAATCCATGGGCTCAATGTCCCGGGTCAGAAACAGAGGGGAGACAGGATGAATCGCCCCGGGTCCTCCCTGCTCTTCGGCCAGAAGGTTCGCAAGGGCTGTTTCTGCGATGTCCCGGTCCCGCACAGACCGCTTCAACAGGCGCTCGGCTTCGGCCCGGGCCACCTCCGCGTGGAGACGCTCCGAACGGGAAATCATCCCCTGGGCCTCCAGCTGCCTGGCCTCAGACACATGCTGCTCCATCCCCTTTAAATACGCGGCACGGGCATCCACCACCTTTTTTGCAAAGCGAAGGCCGTAGTAACGCGTCACCATATCCCGCATCAACCGGCTGCCTGTCTCCCGAAGCCGGGCATCCGACTCCTGGACCCGGGATGAGGCCGCCTGGTTGGCCGCCGGACGCCTCCTGCGCAACAGGGGCAACGAAGCTGGTGATACGCCCTTTGACAAAGGTGTCGTCCTGGACCGGCATGGTAAACGCGGGCACATATGCCAATCGGGGGTCTCCGGGGCTCCCTGTGGCAGGATTCGGCCCGTGGAGAAAGCTCATGGCATCATGGATACCCGACAAATCAATCTCAATGGGCTCATCGATGCGCGTCCAGCGCATGGAGGCTTTCACCGAGGGCAGATGAAGGCCGAAAGCCGCCTCCTTTTCATAGGTTTTGGCCGCTTTCTCCTCCCGGGCCGCGGCCAGGGTGTCGTTGCCCGCTTCCATGCGGGAGAGGGCCTCATCCAGGGTCAAGTCACCGGCTGCGGCCACGGCAGCCCAGCACCACGCCACCGCCAGAAACCACGGGATCCATTTCAAGCCTCGTCGCCACCGTCCCATCACACCAGCACTCCCCGCCGGATCATGGCCTTGATGTGGGTGCGCAGGGTGGCCCAGTCGTTCTCCCGGTCACTTGTGACCCGTTCGTACAGGATCTTTCGGATGCCCCCCAGAATAAAATCGCAGATCACCTCCCCGGGAAGGTGGGGATTCACCACCCCCTGGGCCTGCCCCTCCGTCAGTATGGAGAGAAAGGCCCCCTGGAACTCAGTGTAATGACGAGCAAAGCTCACCTCTTTGTTTTTCATGAAATTATTGAATTCGTTGGCAAACACGATGATCAGATTCCGATCTTCGGTAAGCACGTCAAAGATCAGGTCGATGGCTGCTTCCAGCTTCTCCAGCTGCACCTGGGTGGCCAGGGGCATGAGACCGGCCCAGTCCTTTTTCCAGAGCACCTCGAAAATCCGGTCGAGGATATGGTCCTTGTCGCTGTAGTACGTATAGAGGCTCCCCGCACTCACCCCGGCCACCTCGGCGATCTTTGCCATCTTGGCCTTGTGGAACCCGTACTCGCTGATCACCTCGATGGCCGCCTTGTGGATGGCCTGCTCTTTGTCGACACTGACTGCCACGTTTCTCTCCTCCCGACGGATGGGGCTGTGTGGCCCCAATTTTGAACCGTCGCTGTCCAGAGATCGCTGGCACCACGCCCCCATCGCCCCAATGGGCTCGGCTGCAAGGGCCCCATGAAGCCCTGCCAAAGGCGCACCATTTTATTACATAATTAAGGTTCTGTAGGTTCAAACGTGATCCATGGCCCCCATGGTCTTCACCATAACTGAGGCCGTGGAGGCGTCATTGAACTTTGAATCATGATTCAATCTAAGGTCATCCACTTCCCCTGTAAAGGGGCGAACGGCGTTTTTTTTCTGGATCTCGGCTCCCTGATCCGTGTCCCCCTCTCTCTCTCTTCACTCCCTACGGGGAACCATTTTGTAATCCATCGGCCTGTGGTATGATAAATCGTACCTTTACTGAAAGCGCCACGCCCCCTCTCCTTGGTTTCGGAAGGGACGAAACCCGACGGTTTCACCCAACAATGGTGCGCCTGATTCAGATGCGGTCTCCCCGACGCCGGTGCCCGAAATGCCTCAAGGGCACCTTGGTGGATTATTCGCCGTTCGTGACCGTACCCAGCGGAGAAGCGACAGACACCGCTTCAGGCTTCCCAAGGCCATCACCGCCATACGCCGCGCGACAATCCTGAGGCCTTTTGAAGGAACGCACCATGGAGATGCAACTCAAAACCACCCGAATCCTGGTCGTGGACGACGACCCGGCAACCCTCCTGCTTCTCAAAAAAACCATTGAAAAACAGGGTGCCCAGTGCCTCACGGCCACCTCCGGGGAGGAGGCCCTTACCGTCATGCGCACGACGCCCATGGACTTGGTGCTCACCTCATATTACATGCGGGCATGGGGGGGCTGAGCTTCCTGAAGCAGCTCAAGGAAGAGATTCCGGTGGACGTGGTGGTCATGACCGGAGACATCAAGGGGTTTCGATACGACACCATCATCCACATGGGCGCCGTGGACTTCCTGGTCAAACCCCTGGAACTCAACGAGGTGGTCTTGAGACTGCAACGGGTGATCCGGGAGCGACGCCTCATGCGCGAGCTGGAGATGGCCCACGCCACCATCAAGCACTCCTACCTCGATACGGTACGACGCCTCGTGGTGGCAGCCGAGCACAAGGACGAGGGCACCGGGGACCACATCGTCCGCATGGGCGACTACTGCGTTCTCCTGGCCAGCCTGATGGACCTCTCCGATGACTTCATCGAGCGGTTGCGCTACGCGTCCCCCATGCACGACATCGGGAAAATCGGGATCCCAGACGCCATTTTGTCCAAACCCGGTCGCCTCACAGACGACGAGTTCGATATTATCAAGACCCACACCACCATTGGCGCCAAGATCCTTGCCAACTCCAGTTCCGAGGTCATCCGCCTCGGCCGGGACATTGCCTTGTCCCACCACGAACGCTGGGACGGCACCGGCTACCCCAGAGGCATCAAAGGCGAGGCCATCCCCCTGGCCGGCCGCATCGTCTGCGCCGCCGACGTGTTCGACACCCTCACGTCGCGACGCCCCTACAAATCCATCTACCCGCCCCATGTGGTCTACGAATTCTTTGAAAAACAGCGCGAAGAACACTTCGACCCCGCCCTGGCCACCCTTATCCTGGACAACTTCGACCACTTCATCGCCCTGGCCAACCTGAACCAGACCGACCCCTACCCCGGAGACTCGGATCTCTTCCGCCTGAGCGAGCGGGATATAGCGGAGATGCGTTAGACCGGATTTTTCACGAGCCGAGTACACCCGTATTGAAGGCACCAGAGCGCAGAAGGCAGGGTGAATTCGGCTCTCCCCAAGGGCGGCAAAATCAATCAGGTAACCGTGAATGGCAGGCGGCAATGCATCATGCGGCTCTCATCCCGGCTGTTTTCCCATGAACGATCCGGTCCCCCCCATGGGGTGGTGAGCCGCGAGGAAGCCTTTGGGTGTATTCGCCGCCCCTTCCACCGATACGATCATCTCCTCTCCCCATGGTACGAACAACTGCTCTGCCCCTGTGCCGGCAGGCGGTTAACGCCGTTCGTATCAACGATCCCGGATCACGCACTATCAGCATAACCTCCCTGAAAAACAGCCACATACCAACTATTCATTTGCGTTCCCATATCCTCCGCTGTACTATATGGTTTACAAACCAAAGCACTTTTGATTGGTATATGAGCCATCCAATGCACCGCCGAAAAGAGGGTGCATTTATAAGTAACGAAATCAACAAATTGGTCCCCCCGGATAAACGATCGACAGCAGAGACTCGAAAACAACTCAAACCCCGGCTACTGAAAACATGACTCCTAAACAACTCAACCCAATGGCAAGTGCTGCCCTTCGTTTTACGTTTTATATTCTTTTTCTTGGAACCATGGTCCTCCTTGTGACCAGGGAAGCCCAACAACACTCCGGAGAACTTCTTTTCTCTGAAAATTCTCTCCTTGAAAGCCTTGAGGTGACTCTCCTGATGCTCACTGCGGTATCGGCTTACCTGGCAGGCCACATCAACAAACCCGACGCCCCCCTGACCTCGCTCCTGGTGGGAGGTGCCTGCATTGCCATTATCCGCGAATTTGATTTTGCCCTGGACGAATATGTCTTCGACGGAGCCTGGCAGGCCCTGGCCCTGGGTGTGGGCATCTTCACCATGGCCCTTGCCTGGCATAACCGCAAAACACTGGGCGCAGCGGTTCTCAACTTTATCAACCGCCCCAGCTTCGGGGTCATGGCCTCAGGTGCTCTCACGGTCCTGGTGTTCTCACGCCTCATGGGCCGCCAGGTGCTCTGGAAGGCGGTGATGCACGAAGGCTACATGCGCTCGGTGAAAAATGCCGTGGAAGAGGGCTGTGAACTCCTGGGCTACTGCCTGATCCTCTTCGGGACCCTGGAATTTCTCCACGAGGCACTCCTGGCCCGGAAAAAGGCCCGCCACATTACGGCCGATGCAGTACCCCGGGCAACGACGCCCGACGCGGCCTCACCGTACCTTCCGAAAAACTCCGAGCTCCACGTGTAGCGGTTCCACCGTCCGCGATACCTCTCCGTTTTTTGTAAGAACACCAACAAGGTGAAACGCACCCGTGCATGCCACGGGTGCAGACACCTCCCCTACCGGTGTCTCCACGATTCTCCCATCCCTGCCACCGCCCCCATTCCCCCTTGATATTTCTATCTTCCAAAGATATGAGTTTATCGTTATACGTTCCAATCGTCATATGTTCATCCCCCCATTCAAACGGAGACACCCACCCATGAACCGATTCTTTCGCCCGATCCTTCTTGCGGCACTTATCTGTTTTCTACCGGCATCCCTTTGGGCCGCCCCCAAAGGCAAGGTGACCATCTTCCACGCAGGCAGCCTCACCGTCCCCTTTGCAAAAATCGAAAAGGACTTTGAAGCACTCCACCCCGACATCGACATCCAGCGGGAAGCCGGGGGCAGCACCAAAATGGCCCGCATGATCTCGGAGCTGGGCAAGCCCGCCGACATCATGGCCTCCGCCGATTACGCCGTCATCGACAAGGGCCTTATCCCGGCCCATGCGGACTGGAACATCCGCTTTGCCACCAACCGCCTGGTCCTCTGCTACACGCCGCAAAGCCGCTACGCAGGCGAGATCAACGGAACCAACTGGCATGAGATATTAAAACGCACCGACGTGGTGTGGGGCCACTCCGATCCCAACCTCGACCCCTGCGGCTACCGCAGCGTCATGGCCCTTAAGCTTGCGGAAACCCATTACGGCGAAAAAGGGCTCTTTGAGGCCCTCGTCGCCAATCGCCCCAAAAAGAACATCCGCCCCAAATCCGTGGAGCTCATCTCCCTGCTCAACACCGGCAACATGGACTACGCCTTTGAATACCTCTCCGTGGCCGTGCAGCACGGCCTGAAATACGTGGAGCTCCCCAGCGCCGTCAACTTAGGGGACTACCGCTACGACGACACCTACAAAACCGCTGAGGTCAAGGTCTCCGGCAAAAAACCCGGCACCTTCATCACCCGAAGGGGAAAATCCTGCACCTACGGCATCACCCTGGTCAAAGATGCCCCCAACAAAGAGGCGGCCGTCCTCTTCCTCGACTACCTCCTGAACCCCGAAAAGGGCCTGAAAACCCTTAAAGAGATGGGCCAGCCTCCCTTTGTCCCCTGCCGGGTTGCCTCCGATGCCGCCTTGAGCAAGCTGCCCGCCGTCCTTCAGAAACGAGTTGAAGTCAGCATGTAAGGGGTGCTCGTGAATCGATCTTTTTCCCGCGTTCATTCAGGGCCGGCACTCTGGCTTATGGTCTCTGCCAGCGTGCTGGTGGCCCTGATGATCCTGTTGCCCCTGGTCCAGATGATCACCGGGCCCACCCTTGCCAACCTGGCAGAGGCGTTGAAAGACCCCGACGTGCGCGGGGCCATCGGCCTGAGCCTGGCCACCTCCTTTGGGGCAGCCGCCATCTGCCTGGTCTTCGGCACCCCCTTTGCCTACCTGCTGGCCCGGAAACACTTCCCGGGAAAACACCTGGTGGAGAGCATCGTGGATCTTCCCATCATGATCCCCCATCCGGTCATCGGCATCGCCTTTCTGGGCATCGCCGGCAAAGGGCATGTCATCGGCGACCTGATGCACGGCCTTGGCATCCGCATTATGGGGACCACCACGGGTATTGTGGCGGTCCTCACCTTTGTGGGCCTGCCCTTTTTCATCGGCAGCGCGGTGAGTGGGTTCAAAAAGGTGCCCCAACGCCTGGAAAACGTGGCCCGGAGCCTGGGCGCCTCCTTTCCCCAGACCTTCCTGCGGGTCACCCTGCCCTTGTGCTGGCGCTCCATCCTCGTGGGCTTTATCATGAGCGCGGCCCGCGCCTTGAGCGAGTTCGGCGCCGTCATCATCGTGGCCTACCACCCCATGACCGCACCGGTCATGGTCTACGAGCGATTCACCGCCTACGGCCTCTCCTACTCCCAGCCCGTGGCCTTCTGGCTTATTGCGGCAAGCCTCCTTCTCTTTGTGGCCTTGAGGGTCCTTATCCAGCGCGGAGAAACACCGGAATGATAAAAATCGATAACCTTTCCATCCACCTGCCCGATTTTGCCGTCCGGGACGTCTCCCTGTCCGTCGCCCCCGGAGAGTTCTTCATTCTTTTAGGACCCACCGGTGCCGGAAAGAGCCTGATCCTGGAGGCCCTGGCAGGGCTGGCGCCCATCACCCACGGGACCCTGCACTTAAACGGCACGGAGATCACCCACCTGCCCCCGGAAAAGCGCCACCTGGCCATCGTCTACCAGGATGGCGCCCTGTTTCCCCACCTCACCGTGGAAGAGAACATCGCTTTTGGCCTGCACTATCAAAACAAAAAGGCGGACAACGCCCGGCAGACGGTCCATGACCTCATGGACCGCCTGGGCATTACCCGCCTTAAGACTCGAAAACCCCCGACGTTAAGCGGGGGAGAAAAACAACGCACGGCCCTGGCCAGGGCTTTGGCCATCAAACCCGACGTCCTGCTTCTGGACGAGCCCCTCTCCGCCCTGGACCCGGCCACGCGGAGCGAAATCTCAACCCTTCTTAAAACCCTTCACCGGGACGAGGCCATGACCTGCCTCATGGTCACCCACGACTTTGACGAGGCCCGCTACCTCGGCCAGTCCATGGCCGTGATCCGTGACGGCCGCATCGAACAGTCCGGCCCGGTCCAGACCCTCTTCCACCACCCCGAAACACCCTTTGTGGCCCGATTCCTCGAAGCTACTCTGTGATGCCTCCGGCGGGCAGGGGATAAATCCCCTGCACCCCAGGTTCGCAAATGCTCCGCCCCTTCGTTCCTCAGGGACGTCACATTTTCTGACGGGATGCGCCCGTTCCGGTCGTGTCTTCTTCGGCCGTACAGCACCGTTGGACTGAACGACAGAAGACGATGCATGTCCGATATGTTTACAACACTCGGCTGGCTGATATCTTTCGACCGGCCAGGGGCGTTCGCAAGACCTGTTTGTCAAACTTTTTAAAAGTTTGGCCCCCGGCAGGGCCGCCGGAGGCAAGCATTTGCGAACCCGGGTTAGGCAAAGGATGTGGCGGGCAGGCCGGTTTCGGTGCGGATGCGGGAGGCGATGGCTTCAAGGGAAGGAGCGTCAAGGGCCGTGACATGGGACAGTCGGGGTTGCCGTGCCACGGTGTAGACCTGGACGCCATCGATGGCCGCCCCGGCTTGGCTCAGGCGTTTCAGGCACGCAATATAGCTGTCCACGGCTTCCGTGGCCGGGGGCCTGCCCCAGCGTTTCATGAACATGGACTGGAGGGTGACAGGAAGGATCCGGCTGGCGTCAAAGATGTTCTCTTCCAGCTTTTCAAGGGGAAACAGGGTGCTGTTGATGCGGGACATGGTCTCCTGGTCCCCGGCATCCAGTTTGATCCACACCTCGCCTCCTGCGGCGGCCAGCCGGGTCAGGGCCCGCTGCCCCCAGGGGCGGTGGATAAAGGTGCCGTTGGTGATGACCACCACAGGAACGTCGGTAAAGCCTAAGGTATCAAGGGTTTCCGCAGCCAGGTCGATGCAGCGGTCCAGACACCGTACGGCCATGGGCTCGCCGTTGCCCGCAAAGGTCACGTCCCGCAGGGCCGGGGAATGAAGAGAAAGATCGGAGAGCATCTGGTAGAGCTCCTGGCCCAGGGCTTCCGGATCCACCCGGACACGGGAAGCCGGCACGCTTCGATCCACCTCGCAGTAGAGGCAGTTGTAGTTGCAGCGGTTGTCCAGACTCAGGTTGACCCCGATGGAAAGGCCGTGGGATCGGCGGGAAATAACAGGATAGATGTACGTAAAATGGCCGTAAGCCCGGGAGTGGCTCAGGGTGGACAGTTGAGAGCGTTGGGTAAACACGAGACATTCCTCACACATGGCAGGCCCTTTGCGGGGCCCGGAAAATCAATCATGCCGGAAGAGGCGGGCAACCCCGACCACCTCCCTCTTTTTTTGATATCTGATATACCACACTACCCGGCCGCATGCCACCCTTTAACAATCTGCCACGCAGCGATTCACCCACTCCGGCGCTGCCGCGTCTCACGGGGCCTTTCGGATCACCACGCGGTTCCTCCCCGCCTCCTTTGCCGCGTAGAGGGCTTTATCGGCTTGCCTGATCAGGGACTCCCTGTCCTCCCCCGGTCGGGGGCAGACCACGGCCCCGCCGATGCTGATACTCACATGGCCCCACGGCAGGGAGGGATGCATCAGCCCCAAAGCCCCCACACGCCGCCTCAGGGACTCCCCCAGCACAGCCAGGGCATCTGCATTCGCGCCGGGAAAGATCACGGCAAACTCCTCGCCACCGTAGCGAGCCACCATCTCACCCTGGCGCCGTACCCCGGAGCCCAGGGAACCTGCCACCTGTTTCAGGCAATCGTCTCCGGCCTGGTGCCCGTAGGTGTCGTTGTACGCCTTGAAAAAATCGATATCCAGCATCAACAGACCAACGGGCGCTCCCACCCTCATGGCCCGACGCCACTCCCCCTCCAGGGCTTCGTCAAAGGCACGCCGGTTGCTGACTCCGGTGAGGCCGTCCACATACGTAATGGCCTGGAGCCTGCCGTTGGCATTTAAAAGCTCCCGGTTCGTCTCCTTAAGCTGACGGTGCTGCTCTTCCATGGTCCGACTCGTCAAATACCGTCCCACGCGATCGGAAAACCGAAATCGCACCATGATCAGCCCCACCAGGGTCGTCAGTACCACATCCCCGATATCAAACCAGGAAAAGCCCGGCCACCCGCCTGCCCATGCAGACCCCAGGAAAAAAAACAGCAGGGCCCCCAGGTAAAGCCCCTGGGAAAACACAGGGGTCACCACCACAAGAAGGGAGCTCAGAAGAAGAACCGATTCGAACACAAAGGGGGTCTGCATCAGGATGGCTGCCAGGGCCGCCCCGAACAGGAGAAGAATCAGGTTCGCCCGATGAAAACCAAAGAGCAGAATCGATCCGACGAGAAACCTCCGGGCATAAAAGGAAATCCCCAGAGTTAAAAGGGGGGGCAGGAAAACAGCCCCGAAAAAGAGGCCCCGGGGCATGGCGGGCACCATCCCGGATAAAAGGGCCCCAAGGTCCTCTGTCCCCCCCACCCACACCAGGGAGAGAAGGTACTGACCCAGCACCAGCAGGGCGATGACCTGCTCCCGGACAATGTTGTCTCTGGCCGTGCGGCGATTGAAACCGGGCACCTCCCCCGGCGGTATGTCCTTGCTGCTTTTCAGGTTGCACCCCATGGCATTCCCCCTTCTTTTTACCGGATATTGTCAACCCTATCGGATGAATGCTCACGGAACATAAGAAGGTTTTTTCCATGGCCCCCCGCAGAAAAACACCGGTTCGGCAGCAGCCCCCAATCCCATGACCTTTCGGATGAAACCCGCCTTGCAGCCCCAGGTTTTCCAGGGAATTACCGGGCGGACACGGATTCGCATTGCAGGGACAAGAGGGCTGGAGTATGGTAAGAAAACACCCCCCGAAGAACCAAGGAGTGCATCATGGACATACATATCGGCATCGGCATCGGCCCTATACGGTTCGGCCAGGAAGAAGAGAGCGTCACCGAACACCTGGGCCTTCCCGAATCCCGGGAGTACATCGAATTCGAAGATGCCCTGGGCGACGGCACCAAAGTCCTTGGGTACTATGGGGACGGCCTTGTCTTCAACTTCGACTCCGACGACGACTTCCGCCTCTCCACCATCGCCGTTCGCGAGCCCGGCCACACCCTGTTCGGCAAAGACCTGTTCGGCCTGACCAAACTGCAGGTCCTCACCCACCTTGCAGGCCATATCAATGAAGCGCCCCAGGAAGAGCTTCACACCGAAGACGACGCCCCGGATTACCTTTTGGTGGAATACGTGGACCAGAGCCTTTTTCTCTGGTTCGATGCCGACACCCTGGTGGAGATCGAAATCGGATACAGGTTCGAAAATGACGAACCTGTCTGGCCGAAAAACAGCTGATGGCAAACCATGTCGGCCCAGTCACCGATGCACCCTGCCCCACCCGGTTCATGATGGTTGGTTCGGCCTGACCGTGGGGCCCAGCAATCCCGCGGGTTTGCCAAAGCCTTAGACCAACAAAAGCGATGAGTAAGAATCGTCGCTTTTTTTCTTGACAAGAATAGTTAAGCAGCTTTACCATTGTCCCATGAAAAAGCAAGAGACCCCCATAAAGGACCTGATCCAGAAGATCACCCAGGTCCTGCACAAGTACGAGCGCATGGAAAAGCTGCCCCTTGTGGTCGACGCAGGCGAAGGCGCCACGTTGACCGTCTCCACCAAGGAGGTTCACACCATCGAGGTCATCGGCGATCACCAGGAGATCAACATCACCGATGTGGCCGGACACTTCGGCATCACCAAAAGCGGGGCGTCCCAGATGATCGCAAAACTCGAAAAAAGAGGTTTTGTAGAGCGTCGCCAGTCGACCCACTCCAAAAAGGAGTACTGGCTCTACCTGACCCCCAAGGGCTGGGCCGCGTACCACACCCATGAGCGCATGCACGGCGAGGACCGGGAGGTTCTTTTCGAGCACCTCTCGGGGGTGCCTATTTCCGACCTGAAAAAAACGGCGCAGATCCTGGGGATGTTCGAAAAAACCCTGGACGCGCGACTGAAACAGGCGGACATCAAAAAAGCGTAACACGTTGCGCCGGCGCCCCCAGCGCCTGAGCCGAAGGGGGCTTTGAGCGGATGCGCCTTTATTTTTCACAACAAAATAGTTAAGCAGGTTAACAAAACAAATCGTCACACAGACCCAACCCGACAGCTTAGCCTGACAGTAGTGCGCCAGATTTTCTGAGCCCCAACATCCGTCGGCACGAACGTGCCGGGTACCCCGGTACCCCTGCGCCCGATTGGTGCACCCTATTAGTTAAGCAGATTAACCTTTTACTTCCATGACGCAGCCTTATCCAGGGCTGCCCCAGACCAGAACCCTTTACCCTCAAGGATTTGGAGATCCCCATGAACGGCTTGAAACGATTCCTGATCAACGCGGCCATTATCCACGCCAAAAAGGTATCCCTGCTCATCCTGGCAGCCACCCTTGCGGCGGCGGCCTTTTTCCCCCGGGTGGTCATGGACACCGACCCGGAAAACATGCTCAAGACCACCGAACCGGCACGTCTTTTCAACGATGAGACCAAAAAGAACTTCGCCTTAAGTGAAATTGTCATCGTGGGCATCGTCAACGAGGAGGACCCCGACGGCGTCTTCAACCCCGCGACGTTGTCTAAAATCCACACCCTCACCCGGTTCGCAGAAACCCTCAGGTGGCCCGACGAATCAGACCCGGCCACAACCCACGGGGTCATTGCAGCAGACCTTGTGGCCCCCTCCCTGGTGGACCACATGAGCCAGGACGCCCCGGGCTCCCTTCGCTTTGACTGGCTAATGCCCGAGCCCCCCACGACCCGGGAGGCAGCACGGGCCATCCGGGACAAAGCCCTTTCCAACCCCCTTCTCAAAGGCCGCATGGTCTCTGAAGACGGACGCGCCATCAGCCTCTACCTGCCCCTCACCAAAAAGCTCATCAGCTACAAGGTCTACACAGCGCTCCGGGAAAAGATCGCCGAGATCAACACCTCCCTGGAAGGCGACGTCTTCCACATCACCGGCCTGCCCGTTGCCGAAGGCGCCGTGGGCGTGGAGATGTTCACCCAGATGAGCACGGCCTCACCCCTGGCCATGGTGGTGATCCTGGGCCTTCTGGCCCTGTTCTTCCGGAAGTGGGAGCTCATCATCCTTCCCATGATCATCGCCACGGTCTCCATTGTCATCACCATGGGCCTGATGATCGGTGCAGGGTATCCCGTCCATATCCTGAGCTCCATGCTGCCCATTTTCCTCATGTCCATCGCCATGGTGGACTCGGTGCACGTCTTGTCCGAATTCTTCGACACGTACACCCCCAGGGCCGGCCGGGCCCACACCATCCGGTCCGTCATGGAGACCCTGTTTGCCCCCATGCTCTACACCTCCCTCACCACGGCCGCCGGCTTTTTGTCCCTGACCCTGGCCCCCATCCCCCCGGCAAAGGTCTTCGGCGGCTTTCTCTGCATCGGGGTCATGGTGGCCTGGCTGCTGACGGTTCTCTTTGTCCCGGCGTACGTCATGATGATACCGGAAAGGCGCCTTGCATCCTTTGGCCACACTCACCAGTCCGGCGGGGAAGCAAAGGGACTGGCACGCCTCCTTTCGGCCCTGGGCCGCTTCACCTTTGCCCACGCCAAGGTCATCCTGGCCGGTTTCTGCCTGGTGGTGGCCGTCTCCGTCTGGGGGATCACCCGCATCCAGGTCAACGACAACTACGCCAAACGCTTTGACACCAGCCACCCCATCCGCCAGGCAGACACCGCCTTGAACCGGCACTTTTCAGGCACCTACACCGCCTACCTGGTCCTGGGCGACACCCGGAACGAAGCCCTCGACCAGCAGGATATCCAGGACCTGGCACACCGGCTGGCCCGCTTTGCAGAGGGGCACGAAAATCCCCTGGTCCGAGCCCTGGCAACACAGATGAGGTCAAAGCTCCCGGCACTGGGTCACGGGAGCCCGTCCGCCCCCGAGCTGTCCGAACGCATTGTCGAGTCCATTGAAACGGCATCGTCCGCGGCCGACGACGCCCAATACGATGCCTGGCTCGACATCCAGACCTTTCTGGAGGTCGAGCTCCAGAACCACGCAATTTTCAAGCGGCCCGATCTCCTGGCCTATGTGGCGGACCTCCAGGCCGCCATGGACGCAAAGCCGTATATCGGAAAAACCGAGTCCACCGCCGATGTGGTCCGCAAGGTCAACCAGGAGCTCACCACGGGCCGCCCCGAAGACTTCACCCTCCCGGACACCCTTCCCAAGATGGCCGAGTGCTACCTGCAGTTCCAGCAGAGCCATCGGCCCAACGACCTGTGGCACCTGGTCACCCCGGACTACAAAAACGCCATCATCCGCCTGCACTTCAACTGCGGGGACAGCATGGCGACCCGCAAAGCCGTGGAGGCCGTCAACGCCTACACGGCCATCCACCCGCCCCCTGTGCCCCTCTCCTTTGAGTGGGCAGGCCTGCACTACATCAACCGCGTCTTGGAAATCAAACTCGTGGGGGGATTCCTTCGCTCCTTTGCCGGCAGCTTCCTCATGGTGCTGGTGATGATGGCCTTTCTCTTCCGATCCCCCTTATGGGCGATGCTGTGCATGGTCCCACTGGCCATTACCCTGCCCCTGATCTACGGGGCCACCGGCCTTGCGGGCAAAGACTACGATCTGCCCATTGCCGTGATGAGTGCCCTGTCCATCGGCATGGCCGTGGACTTTGCCATCCATTTTCTTGAGCGTAGCCGAAAGGCCGTTGCCGCCACCGGCAGCTGGGAGGCGGCACTGCCACTCGTCTTCGGCGAACCCGCCCGGGCCATCAGCCGCAACGTCCTGGTCGTCGCCTTCGGGTTTCTGCCCCTCCTCGTCGCCTCCCTGGTGCCCTACAAAACCACCGGAGCCATGCTCTTTGCCATCATGGCCGCCTCGGGCCTCATCACCCTGGTGGTTCTGCCTGCGATCCTTACCGTCTGGGAAGAACGGTTCTTCCCCGGGAAAAAAACGACCCACTCCGGTGCCTCGGCTCGGATTCACCCCAGAAAGGTGCCTTCCATGATGGAGATAAAGAAAAAAAACGCGCATCCGGGGTGCACCCGCAAGTAGCGTTCAAGGCGGCCCTGCCGGGGGCCAAACGTTTGCCAATTTAGATGCCTTGGGTTTGACAAACAGGTTTTGCTTGGGTTTCACGAAAATCTTCGCGGAAGCTCTTCCCCTGAGGAACGAAGGGGGAGGGCTTTCGCAACCTGGGGTCCAGGGGTGGCGAAGCCACTTAGGCTAAAAATCCCCTGGCCGCCGGAGGCACGCTTTTTGAGCCCACGTTAACCTTAGAAGGCTTGTTTTTTGAATCGACCTTGACCAGACAAGGCATCTTTTACGAAGGAGACACCATGAACACACACAGCAAGACAATCCCGGCCGTTTTCCTGGCCCTGTGGATCCTCATCCTCACCATCCCCTGTGGCCCGGCCCTGGCGGATGACCTCACCAATGCCGATGAAATCGTCCGGCGGGCAAACCATGCCGCCCTTTACCCCGGGGACGACACCAGTGCCAGCGTCCGCATGGTCATCACGGACAAGCTCGGCCGAACCCGGAAGCGGGCCTTCAACACCCTGAGGAAGAACCACCCGGCCGAAAACGGCGATCAGTTCTACCTCATCTGCTTCAAGTCCCCGGCGGACGTGCGCAAGATGACCTTTCTGGTGCACAAGCACGACAGCCCGGCCAAAGACGACGACCGGTGGCTCTACCTGCCCAACCTGGACCTTGTGAAACGCATTGCCGCAGGGGACAAGCGGACCAGCTTTGCAGGCTCCGACTTTCTCTACGAGGACATCTCCGGGCGAAACATCCACGAGGACCGCCACGTGCTAAAGGAGGTCACCGACCGGTACTATGTCGTCGACAACATCCCCCTGCGCCCGGAGAGCGTCGCCTTTTCCCACTACACCGCCACCATCGACAAAGCGTCTTTCCTCCCCGTCAAACAGGCGTTCTTCGATAAAACCGGTGCCGTGGCCCGGATCATTGAGGCCACCCGGATGGAAAGCATTTCCGCCATAGAAAACGGGCAGGAGCGTCACTACCCCGTCATCACCCGCTCTGTGGCCACAAACATCGCCTCGGGCAGTGTCACGGAGATGAGGGTCTCCAACGTCCGGTTCAACACCGGGGTGTCCGACACCCTCTTCACGGAGCGGTACCTGCGCCGCCCCCCGCGGAGGCTCCTGAGATGAAGGGATTCTGCAGCATCGCAGGTTTAATCCTCCTCTTCCTTTGCCTGGCCGCTACGGCCCGCGCAGGACAGGCCCTGCCTGCCTGGCTCGACCCCATGGAGTTCCACGGCTACGCCGAGGCCCGGGCGGGCTGGCGACCTGAAAAAGGCCCGGAGGAGACGGGGTGGTCCCCCCTGGAAGCCCGTTTTCAAGGGGACCTCTCGGCCATGTACGATGGGTTTGAGCTGAAGCTGAAAGGGGATATCTGGGCGGACGGGGTCACCGAAAAGGTGGAGAATGACCTGCGGGAGGCATGGGTGTTGGCCAGGGTAGGGGGGGCGCCACCGACCTGACGGTGGGACGCCAGATCCTCACCTGGGGCACCGGGGACCTGGTCTTTCTCAACGACCTCTTTCCCAAGGACTGGCAGGCCTTTTTCATCGGGCGGGACGGCGATTACCTCAAGGCGCCGTCAGACGCGGCAAAGGTGAGTATCTTCACGCCCCTGGCCGGTGTCGACCTGGTCTACACCCCTCGCTTTGACCCGGACCGCTACACGGACGGCACCTATATTTCGCCAGGAAACACAAGCCCTGTGGACACGCCCGATGGCTGGTTCAGAGATGATGAGATCGCCCTGCGACTCAACAGGCGAGTGGGAACCTGGGAGGTGGCGGCCTACGGCTACAAAGGGTTTTGGAAACAGCCCTCAGGCACCACGCCCGAAGGCGTGGACCGCTTCCCGGCCCTTGAGGTCTACGGCGCCAGTGCCCGGGGCCAGCTTGGCCCGGGCATCGCCAACCTGGAGGTGGCCTGGTACCGCTCCATGGAGGACCGCTCGGGCACCGACCCCCTGGTGAACAACTCGGAGCGGCGCTACCTTCTGGGTTACGCCCGGGACATGGGCCGAGAGCTGACCATAAGCCTCCAGTATTATGTGGAAGAGATCCTCGATCACGGGGCATACGCCCACGCCCCCGGAGCCACCCGAGACCGCTTTCGCCAGGTGCTCACCTGCAGCATGGAGCAGCAGCTCTTCAACCAGACCCTGAGCCTTGGGTTTTCCGGTTACTGGTCCCCCACGGATGAGGACGCCTATCTCCGGCCCCTGGCTGTCTACAAGGTGTCGGACCGCGTGCAGGTCACCACCGGGGCCAATGTATTTCTGGGGCGCAGCAACACCACGTTTTTCGGGCAACTGGAAGACAACACCAACATCTACACGTCAATCCGGTTTGCCTATTGAAACAACGCCGCCGGAGCTATTCCGGTCAAAGTCAGGTCAAAAAACAAGCCTTCTATGGTTAAAGTGAGCTCAAAAAGCGTGCCTCCGGCGGCCAGGGAATAAATCCCCTATACCCCAGGTTGCGAAAGCCCTCCCCCTTCGTTCCTCAGGGGAAGAGCTTCCGCGAATATTTTCGTGAAATTGAGCAAAACCTGTTTGTCAAACCCAATGCATCTAAATTGGTAAAAGTTTGCCCCCCGGCAGGGCCACTGGAGGCGTCTTTAACCTGGCTGCCTCCGGCGGCGAGGGTGGCGAAGCCACAATAGCGAAAACACCTCGAAAGCTTATTGCCCTTGCGCTTTGCCCTTCGTTCCTCAGGGCAAAGCGCAAGGGCCTTCTACGCGGGCTAAACGGATGGCTTATACGGGCTGAATAGTAACGGAAGGATTCCGTCAAATCTGATTCTGGGCCTGGAGTTCGGCCGTGATCCATTTCTTGAAGGCCAGGACCTTGGCGTCCTGAACCTTAATCTCCGGGGTGAGGAACCAGTAGGAGATGGGCGAGATGACCCCCACCTTAAAGGGGACCACCAGGGTCCCGGACTGGACGTGGTCATGGATCTGGATGGTGCTTCCCAGGGCCACGCCCTGGCCGTTGGCAGCGGCCTGGATGGCCATATAGAGAAGGTTGAAGGTGGGCCCCTGCCGCATCTCCATGAGGTTCATGCCCACGCTCTCAAGCCACATGGGCCAAAGGCAGAGTTCGCTGTTGCGAATCAGCAGGTGGTGCTTCAGGTTCCGGATGGTTGTCAGGCCGTGGGCCCCTTCCAGGAGTTCCGGGCTGCAGACCGCATACACCCTGCCGTGGGACAGTTTGGTGCAATGCACCCCGGGCCACGGTCCGGCGCCGTAGCGAATGGCCACATCCACATCCTCTTTGCCGAACTCCGTCCGCACCGCGGTGGCGTTTATTTTCAGGTCAATATCGGGATACTCCTGGCAAAACAGGTGAAACCGGGAGAGCAGCCACTGGTTGGCAAAGCTCGGGGAGACGTTCACGGACAAAACGCCCCTGGCATCTTTTCGGGAAAGTGACGCCGTGGAGATACGGATCTTGTCCAGGGCCTCGGTGACGGACGGCAGGTAATCCACACCGGCCTGGGTCAAACTCAGGGACTGGTGTCCCCGTCGGAACAAAGGAAGCTCCAGAAAATCTTCCAGCTTTCGGATCTGCTGGCTTACCGCTCCCTGGGTGATGCAGAGCTCGCCTGCGGCGGTGGTAAAGCTCAGGTGCTTGGCCACCGTTTCAAACACGACCAGGGCGTTTAAGGGGGGTAGGTTGTGAGGCATTAGTTTTTCTAATAGTTCGTTAAGTATTAATGGTTTGTGAATTTTCGGCCCGGGAGGTATCTCTTTTGTCACTCCAACATGTAACACCCCCTGCCGGCTTCAGCCATCCTTTTGCCGGCAGGGGTCAAGAACGGATTGATTCTCCTCCTAAGTAGATTTCTGGCCGCCGGCAACGCCGGCGGCGGCCAGAAATTTTTTTTTGCCCTGCCCCTTCATGTTTCTCTCTTTTATCCCATAGATGTCGTTCGGTACCGCTGAAGGGCATGCAAATCGTGGCAACATACAACAGGACGCGATCCGTGTACACTCACTTCGTCGGAGGCCAGGGTTAACGCATTTAGATTTTTGCCTCCGGCAGCCCTTCCGGGGGACAAACTTTTGAAAAGTTTGACAAACAGGTTTTGTTTTTTGAGGATGCGTCCCTACAAGGCATAGCCCCTCTTCTTTTTTTATTTACCGGAACGTTTTTGCGGAGCTTTTTTTTAAAAAAGCGACCCGCCGGAGGCACCATGCCGACCAAGGTCGTCCCCGTCCTTCACCCTGGTTCCCACCATGGCAGCTATGGTATAATATCCCCCTGAAAAAAGCGATAAAAGCCACAGGCTCCCAGAGCCTGTCGGGCATCGTTTACCCACCATCCGTGAGGACCCGTCCCCGAGCCCCCACTTTCCTGTCCCAGGGTTCTCCCAACGCATTTTCAAGGAGAAAACCATGAAACGTTTTTCCGGTATCTTCGGGCTGTGCATGGCATGGGTCGTTATCCTTTCGGCCCCGTCCGCCTTCGCCCACTGCCAGGTCCCCTGCGGGATTTACAACGATGAGATGCGCTTTGAGATGATTTTCGAGCACATCGCCACCATCGAAAAAAGCATGAAGGCCATCAACGAGCTTGCCCTGTCCGACAAGGGCAACACCAACCAGATCGTCAGGTGGGTCTCAAACAAAGAGCACCATGCAGAAGAGATCCAGAAAATCGCCACCCAGTATTTTCTCGCCCAGCGGATCAAGCCCCCCAAGGACACCAAAGAGATGCCCGGTTATGTGGAGAGCCTGAAGTACGTCCATCAGCTGGTATTTTTTGCCATGAAGGCCAAACAGTCCACGGATCTTGCCCACGTCAAGTCCCTGAGGGAGACCACCGAGGCCTACCGGGCACTCTACCGCACCATGACGGGCCATTGACACAAGGGGCCTTACCCGCACTCACAGGCCGGATCAGAGCATCCCCCGTGGCCCCCCCTGCCGAAAAGCACGAGGCCGAAGAGGACCAGTGCGCTCACCGTGCCCACAAAGGTCCGCCCGGCATGTTCGGCGCCTGCCTGCCACCCGGCGCTGAGGCCGGTAGTCGCATAAATGGCGTCCACGGCAAACCCAAGGGCAAGGGATGAGACCATGATGCCCACCAGATAAAGGATCATGGACTTTTTCCCCAAAATGCGTGTGATCACGGAAAGTGCTGCGGCATTGGTGGCGGGTCCTGCCAGCAGGAACACCAGGGCCGCTCCGGGGCTGAACCCCTTGAGCACCAGGGCAGCGGCAATGGGTGTGGAGGCGGTGGCACACACGTACAGGGGAGTACTGATCAGCAGCATCACCAGCATGGCCACCAGGGGGCTCCCCAGGTAGGTCTCCACAAGATCAGGCGATACAAAGACGGTGATGAGCCCAGCAATGCCCACCCCCACAAAAAACCATCCGGCAATATCGGTAAACAGATCTCCAAAGGCGAATCCCATGCCCGTGCGCAGCCGCTCCATGACCGTGGGCTTGCTGGCCGGAGCGCTGCACCCGCATCCGCAGGCCACGGGCTCGTCGTTTGCCGGAGCCATGGGAAATACCGCCCTGGGGGCCGGGGTGTCGGTCGTCTCCTTCACGTCCGGGTCCAGGGTGCGTACCAGCTGCCCGGTGACCATGGCGGTCAGAAAGGCGGAAAGGGGCCTCAGCAGTGCCATCAGGGGGTCCAGAAGGGCCCAGGTCACGGCAATGGAGTCCACCCCGGTTTCCGGCGTGGAGATCAGAAAGGAGGTGGTGGCGCCTTTGCTGGCCCCCTGCCTGCGCAGACCCGCAGCAGCAGGCAACACCCCGCAGCTGCACAGGGGAATGGGTACCCCGAAAAGAGAGGCTTTCAACAGGCTCGATCCGTTCTCACGCCCGAGGTGGCGGGCCACAAAATCATCCGGGATAAAGGCCTTGAGAAGGCCTGCAACAAAAAATCCAAACAGCACATAAGGAGCTGAAAGGCACAGGACGGTCCAGCTTTCGAAAAGAATCCGTTCCAGTAAGATCATATCGTTTCCTTTAACTCATGTGTGACCACATGTTCACATGTTGTATTAAAAAAAAGCGGGAGAAAGCCCTCCCGCATTCGATCTGTCCCTGCTATTCGTTCACATGCTGAAGCCCTTGTTCAAAGAGGGTATGCACATGCATGTCGTCCAGGCTGTAAATCGCGTTTTTCCCATCTTTTCGGTACTTGACCAGCTTGTGGGAACGGAGCACCCGAAGCTGGTGGCTCACGGCGGATGAGCTCATGTCCAGGATATCGGCCAGGGCACACACGCAAAGTTCTGAAAAGGAGAGGGCATGAAGGATCCGAACCCTTGTGGAGTCCCCCAGCGCCTTGAAAAGCTCCGCCAGGTGAAACAGAGTCTCTTCAGACTCCATCCTGGCGCCCACTGCAGCGGCGATTTCGGGGTTCATGCACTCAGTCTGACAGGCATCGGGTCTGTTGTCCATTGAGACTCCTTACATTTGAATATATGCTCACTTATTCCATTAAGCAACCCCTGTCAACAAAATCCGGGGATAGCCGTGAAAATATCGAAAAAAAACGCCCTGCCACCTACGCCGAAGGCGGCAGCTGGTCCAACTGGATGTTACGGGGATAAAACCCCAGGCGACGGTAAAAAGCAAGGGCGTCCCCGTTGCCGTACACAACGGAAAGAGAACGCCGGGCCACCTTTTTCTCATCCATCCAGGAAAGCCCCCGGCGGGCCAGGGCTTCCCCCAGGCCGCAGCCCCTGCAGCCCACATCCACATAGAGGGAGTCTATCTCCCCCGCTCCGGAGGGTGAGATCGTGCAGACGCAATACCCCACGTCCACGCCCCCCCGAACGGCCAGATCCACCCTCACCATGCCACCGTGGCACAGGATATCTGCGGAGCGATCGGCAAAGGACCGTGCCGCAAGAAATTCAGAAAAATGGATGGAATGGGCTGCATGGTGAGCCTTGAGTTTCTCCCACAGGGGAGCCACCCGCCCCAGGAGCTCTTTGCCCCGGTGTCAAACACCGTTTCGTTCATGGGTTATTTCCCGGACTCCAGGTATTTCAGCATCTGGCGCATGGTCAGGCTCAGGCTGGAAGGCCCGCTGCGCACATAAAAGGACTCTTCCTTTTTGTTCAGGAGAAACACGGGCCGGTCCGCCCGCTCGCATTCGATGACCAGAACTGTGTGACCGTCGATGACACCGATGTAGAGGTGTAGGTACTGGGTGAACTCCAGGCCGATGTGCTGGTTCATCAGGTTTCGGAAATGGAGCCGGCACTTGTCCTCGCTTTCGAACCCGTCCGGTGCCGTGCCCACGACCTGTCCGTCGTCGTCCACGCCGATGACGATGATCCCCCCGGCCGAGTTCATGAAGGCCACCACGGTTTTCAGCCAGGCGATCTCAATGTGCTTATCGTTCTTCTCCGTCTTGAGGTTCATGCGCATGGTGGACTTGAACTCCAGGGAGGACCCCTCACCGCGGGTAATGAGGCGGCGAACATCGTCTTCAAAATGATCATCCCGGATCACCCGGTTCGGCATATCCCGGAGCTGGTGCCGGTATTTCCAGGTCAGGTACCCGGCCATGACAAACCCCGCCCCCAGGATAATCAAGCCAATGAACAGGATGCCCCACCGCCGCTCCAGAACCTTCTGCAGAAAATCCGACTGGGGCACCACAACCCCGATCCAGAACTCTTTGGTATCTGCAGTGATGGGCTGCACACCGGCCCAGTAGGCTCGACCCTCAATGGTAAAGGTAAAGGCCCCCGTGGGCTTTCCCTTGGCGTGCCAGGCCCCCATGGCCTCCCGGACGTCGGGGGCTTCCACGGCGGTATGATGCAGGAAAAACTGATGGGTCTCGGCACGTTCTTCTCCGCTCACCGGGTGATAGACCGAGGCGTCCCCGTCAAAGAGAAACGCCGTGCCGTTGGGGCCGACATCGGTCTCGGTGATCCGGTTGAAGAGGTCATTGACGGGCACGTCCAGGGCAAGCACCGACGTAAGGGGATCCTTTCCCTCCGAAGTCCAGGCCATGACCGCCGACAAACCGGGGACCTCCTTGTAGTCCAGCATGTAGGGGGGCAGCCAGGTGACATCGTCCTGTTTGTCCGAGGTCAGGGAGAGGCCCTCCCTGTACCAGAAGCGGTTCGTCACGTCGTAGGTTTTCTCTTCCTCACGGGTATCGATGAGCTGGCCGTTCACCCACTGCTTCCAGGTGATGACCTTGGGGCGATGGGGGGAAACGGTCCGGGTGATCCAGATGTTTTCGTTGGCCGTAAGCAGGTAGGAGCGCCCCTCGGTGTCCCCGAACTTCACCGCCGCCACCTGGGGCATGTTCTCCATCATGGGAATGAGCTTGGTGGTGATGGAGGCGATGTCGTCCATCTGCCAGATCCCGGCAACCCCCCATTTCTGGATCAGCAGGGCGTTGCTCCGCACCGGGTCGTAAAACTGGAAGATGGCGTCGGATGTGGCCCGGAGGTTCTGGCGGATATGCTCCTGGGCGATCTCCTTACGTATGTTGGCCCCCTGGATCAGGGTCACCGCGGTGATGGCCCCGGTGGTCAGAAGGATCACCACGATCAGGTCGCGCAGCAGCCGTTGCCGTGTCCCCGCAGGATTGAGCAATGTTTTAATCATGAGAAACCCTTTTCTCTCCTTCGAGTGCATACAAAAAGGGGCAGTATGCCATAAAAATCCGGGACTCAAAACCTTTCACCGGGCACACGCCGGGGTGATCTTGCCTCCCACCACCTCATATGATAGGGAAACGACCAGCTCACAAGGCTGGAGAAGACCCACCAGGCCCCCATGACCAGGTCACCGGCCGATTTCGCTGAACGCTCCGTTATCCTCAAAAATCCCGGGGCATCAACCTCCCCCCAACCTCCGTTGGCCATTCCACGGTGGGCCCGGGGCCTATACGGAGCAGTCGCCCCCCATGCGTACCAACAAACGTCCGCTGTATGCTATTCTTTTCACGGTTCTGTGCCTGTGGCTCTTCATGTTCCCCCATTTCCAAAAAGAGTTCCTCGACAAATTCTACTACATGCCGTTTCTGGGGGTCATCGCCGCAACGGTTGCCAACACAACTCCGGCAGCGGCGGGCATCGTCTATTTTCCGGTTCTCACACGGCTCCACATCACCCCGGCCAGCGCCGTGCAGTTCAGCCTCATTATCCAGGCCTACGGCATGGGCCTTGGAACCTTCAAGTGGTACCGCGTCAATAAGAAGCTGTTCATCGCCAATGTCATTCCGCTGTGCCTTTTGGGAGGTATCCTGGGCATTGTCACCAGCATTGTGGTGGTCCCCATAAAAAACCCCGAGCTGCTCACCCTTATCTTCAATACCATGGGGTTTGTCTTCACCCAGATCATCTTCTTTTCCATCCTGCGCAAGCACCACTACCCAAACCTGAGCATTGACCTGACCGCACTGAATTCGGCCATCCTTTTTATTTTTTCACTCATCGGAGGCCTCATTTCAGGCTGGATCGGGTTCGGCATCGACACCCTGTTCTACTTTATCCTGACCTTTTTGTTCAGGGTGAACCCCGCCGTTGCCATTGTCACGAGCATCTCGCTGATGGCGGCCCTTTCGGCGGTGGGCACCCTTTTGAATATCGCCCTCTACGAGGTTCCCTTCTCCCTGTGGTATGCAGCAGTGCCGGGAGTCACCGTCGCCGGGTTGTTTCTCGCATCGTATTTTGCGGTGAAAATCGGGCCCAAGAACATCCTCCTGCTCTTTGCCTTTCTGATGAGCGCCGATTTTTTCATGGCCCTGTGGACACAAGACACGATCCCCATGAGCCAGACCATCCGAATGGTCCTGACCTACGTCCTGGTCACCTACCTTCTGGTCATCCACGTCAAGATATTCAAGCTGAGCTACCAGGATCTTGACCAGCGCTGCGGCGGGTTCAAACCCGACGAACCGTAACCGGCCCGCTGCGGCTACACACGCCCCTCCGCGCATCGCACAATGGCCCTCTCATGAAAGTCCACGATGCGACGTCGCCCCTCCGGGGTCATCAGGATCTGACGGCACTCCTCTTCGTTGTCCATAAAAAAATTTTCCGTCAGGACGGCGGGCATGGCCGTGTGCTTCAGCACAAAAAAATTCCTGTCCTTGTCAAAATCCCCGTCCCTGACGTCCGCACGCAGGGGCCTGTCCGGGAACTCGCGGACAAACTCCTCGGAAAAACAATGGGCCGCCGCATCGCTTTTCGTCGTCCCCTTGGACGAGTACACCTCAAACCCGGAGCCGCCCCCTGCGTTGGCGTGCACGCTCACATAAATAGAGGACTTGCCCCTGTAGCGGTTCGCCCGTGTAACCCGGGTCCCGAGGGTGACGTCCCGCTGCTCCGGGGCGATGAGGACATAGGGAATGCGCCTCTGGCTCAGGCGCTCCGACAGCCCGTTGACGATCCATCGGTTGAACTCCCCTTCAAAAAGCTGGCTCCCGTCCTCCCATCGGGGCGACCGCTTCCCCGAGGTCTGGTAGACACCATCAATCACACCGCCATGGCCCGCATCCAACAAAATCAGCATCTTTCTCTCCCTTCCCACCAGAAAAACCGTTGTGTTACAAAATGAGAGACCGGCACTCCGACTATGGGGTTTCTTTAAAGGCAGAAGCCGGGAAAAAGCAGTAGGGACAGGCCTCCGGGGGCTCGTCTCCCTGGTGGACGTAGCCGCAGACTCGGCACCTGAAGGTTTTGCCGCCGGGGTTTTCCAGGGGATCGGTCTCGCGCTGAACAGGCAGGTCCTCCAAGGGGGGCATGGCCGGCTTGTATCCGGACAGGAGCCAGCCCGAGACAATGAGGCGCTGGATTTCGCTGGTGCCCTCATAGATCCTCAGCAGGCGGATATCCCGCATGAATTTTTCCACGGGGAACATTTTTGTGTATCCGTATCCCCCCAGGATCTGCATGGCCTCGTCCACCACCTCCCAGGCGGCCTCCGTGGCGTAGAATTTGGCAATGGAGGCGGCGATGGTGGGGTCTTTTCCCTCATCGGCCTTCCAGGCGGCTTTCCAGGTCAGGAGCCGGGCAGTCTCCACCTTCTGGTACATCTCGGCGAGCTTGAACTGCACGGCCTGGAACCCGGAGAGGGGCGAGCCAAAGGCGTGCCTCTTCTTGGCATAGTCCAGGGCAAACTCCATGGCGGAACGGGCCGCGCCCACGGCAAAGGCGCCGATCATGGGGCGGGTGCGGGCAAAGGTCTTCATGGCCAGCACAAAGCCCTTGCCCGGGTCTGCCAGCACATTGGACTTGGGCACCTTGACCCCGTCGAAGCGGACCCCCACGGTGTTGGAGCATCGCTGCCCCATCTTGGGGATGGGCTTGCCCACGGTGATCCCCTTGCACCGCATGTCCACGAACAGGGCACAGATCCCTTCATGGCTTGCCTTGGGGTCCACGGTGGCAAAAACCGACATGAAATCGCAGACGCCGCCATTGGTGATCCAGTACTTGGTACCGGTGAGCAGGTAGTGATCCCCGGCGTCCGTTGCCCGGCACTTGATGGCCGACACATCCGAACCCATGGTGGGCTCCGAGGTGGCAAAGCTCACCCGGGCCCCCTCCACAAGCACCTGGGCGAAAATTTTTTTCTTCAATGCCTCGTTGTCCGACAGGATCAGGGGCTCCAGCCCCAGGGAGCTGTCGAAGACACTGGTGGCAATACCGGGGCATGCCGCGGCCAGCTCCTCGGTGACAAGGGCCGCGTCCACAAGGCCGTACCCACGCCCCCCATACTCGGACGGGATATCCGCATTCATGAACCCGGCATCCAGGGCCTTTTCAAGCACCTTCACCGGTATCTCATCCTGTTCATCGTAATGCCAGGCCACGGGCAGCACATGGTCCGCAGCAAATCTCCGGGCCCGTTCCCGAAGGGCCAGCTGAGCGTCCGTCAGATGAAAATTGAGCATGAATCGTCTCCTGTCATGGGTTGAAGGGGAGGAAAAGGGCCTGATAAAAATGAAAAAAGTATACCACAGGCAAGAGACCCTGTGCAAAGCCGGGAGCAAGGAATCGTGGAAAAAGCCCGCCCCTGTCAGACCTGGGGGAAGGAGCGTGTGAGGAGCTCTGAAAGGGAATCGGCCAGCCACTCCGCCGCAGGGGTCAGGGGCCGCCCTTTTTCCCGGATAAAGTAGATATCGCTTTGAAAGCTGCCCCCGCCAAACACCACGGGGAGCTCCACCAGGCGACCTGCCCGGACATCCTCGGCCACCTGGTGCCGTGCAAGGGCGGCCCAGCCCTGCCCTTTGAGAACAAGCTCCCTGATCACATGGCTGCTCTCGCACTGCCAGATCCGCCGCCCGAACCGAAAGGCCTCGGGCTCCCGCTCCCCTTTCCGGCTCACCGTCACCAGTTGCCTGTGGGGAGCCATGTCCCCGGGGGTCACCTTTTCCAACCGGGCCAGAGGGTGGTGGGAAGCCGCCATCACCGCAAATTCCATGTGCCCCAGAAGGCGCCAGTCGCACGCATCACCGGGAGCCGTAAGGGGAAGCTCAATGCCTGCGTCAACCCGTCCCGAGGCCACCATCTCCCCCACATCCCCCATCACCCCGGTGAGCAACTCCACCTCGGTGTCGGGGAAAGCACCGGAGAACCCTTCCAAAAGATCGGAGAGGATCGAGGAGGGCACCAGCTCATCCACGGCAAGACGGATCATGGGTTCGGCCCCGCCGGCCAGGCGGTCGGCATGCTCTGAAAAAGCCCGACATCGCTCACGGATCTCCCGGGCCTCCCGCAGGAGAGACTCCCCTTCAGGGGTCAGGGACGGGTACTTGCCCGAACGATCGAAAAGCACCACCCCCAGATCGATCTCCAGGTTGGCGATGGCCGTGCTCACGCGGCTCTGGGCCTTGCCAAGCCGCCGCGCCGCCGCTGAAAACGACCCGGTCTCCACCGCGGCGATGAACGCGTCTATATACTCCAGGCTGAATCCCATGATGTCTCCCCTTAAAAGCGTATTTCCCGTGGACTGAAGGCCAGTGCGCTGTCGTAAGCCCTGCCACCGCCTGCCGCCATCAATCTATCCGAATATCGGATAGTATCAAACTTTTACCCAACCGAAAATGCGATTATATAACACCCAAAATGACCACACAGGCACAGCACACCGGCGGTGCCGCCACCCCATACGGCAATTAAACCGAAGGAAGAACCATGAACACCACCATGCGAAGCACAAAGGACAGGCTACGGCACGCCCTCCTCTTTGAAATCACCCTGCTCATAATCTGCGTCCCCCTTCTCTCCTGGGTGATGCACTCCCCCATGGAGAAAATGGGCGCATTGAGCATCACCATGAGCCTTATGGCCATGGCCTGGAACTACCTCTACAACATCCTCTTCGACCATGCGCTGCTTCGGGCGGGCAGGCCCCTGTACCCCCGTGGGCTGGGACTGCGAACGGCCCACGCCCTGCTCTTCGAAGCCGGGCTGATGTGCGCCACCATCCCGTTGGTGATGTGGTGGCTCCACCTCTCCTTTTTCAAGGCCCTGATGCTGGACCTGGCTTTTCTGGTGATGGTGCCCGTCTACACGATTCTTTACAACGGGCTCTACGATCGGATCTTTCCGGTGGGTGGGCTTTCCGGCAAAGACGGAAAGATGGCGGGAAAACCGGCAGGGGTTGAGGGATAAAAGGGCTTGGAAGGTGGCCGACGGCCGGAGGGGTTATTTCCAGAACTCCCACCACCGCTTTTCAGGGTAGAAGGTCCGTTCCATGTCGATGCGCGAGTCATCATAGGTCACGTCCAGCTCCCAGAGGGTATGCATGGCAACTTTCTGGGGGTTCTCGGGCGTATTCAGGGTCTTGGCCCGGAGCTCACCGTCGTGCCAGATTCGTGAGATGGCCTGGAGTTCGGCCTGCCTGGGGCTGTCCGCTTTGATGATCATGTTCTGGAAAAAGCCCTGCCGCACGGTTTTTCCATCCACCGCCATCAGATAATTGCTGCCGTTCATCAGTAAACGGTATTTTTTCATCGTCACTCGTCAATTGTATCGGGTTACGGAGCGTGGGGAAGGATCACCAATCAACGTTCCCAAGAAAAGCACAGATCGCCGCCATAACGAGGCGGATGATTTGCCGCTGAAATGGTCCTTCTGCAAAATGGCGATCCATTGCTCATGTGCCCGGTCGTGCCCGGTCCCCCCCACCAAGGGAAATGGGTACATAGCACAAGATGACTTTTCAGAGAAGAAAAAAGGCAGTATCCCCAACCGTTACCATATCCGAAGGCCACCGTCTGCCAAACATCTTCACGTTCCTCCCAAAGGCAGGCCGTGTTCCCTTCTCCCTATTTTAAGTAAGGAGAAAAAAGGCCCGGGGACACCGGGCCTTTGCTATCTCTTTGATCCATGGCTCGACAGGCGCCCTGTGTCATCCGGACGGCTCCCGGGTCAGTTCCACCCCGGGGGCAAGGAAGGGGACCAGTACCCCCACCACCGCATACTCCAGGGTTGTCAGGGCCCAGGCCCTGGTGTGGGTCTCCGGTGCCAGAAACCACCGCTGCCCCACCCCCTGGTAGATGGCGGCAATGGAGCGGGCCACCGGTTCGGGCTCCATCCCCACAAAGAGCCCCCGGGCCATGCCCTCCTGCAGGGTCCCGGTCAGGAGCGCCACGCAGCGTTCCGCCCAGCGGGCGAACAGGGGACGGTACTCGGGGTGGTGCATGGCCTGGTACATGAAATCGGCCACAAGGGGATAGCCCGTTTCCACCTCTTCCCGCTCCCTGTCGAACAGCACGTGGATACGGGCAAGGCGGGAAAAGACCGAAGGTTCCTGCTCAAGCTCCCGCTGCACGGCGTCGAAGACGGCATCGAAGTATGCGGTGAACGCCGCCTTGATAAGGGACTCTTTGGAGGAGAAGTAGTAGGCGATGCCTCCTTTTGAGAGGCCGGAACGGTGAGCGATATCGTCCATGCGAACGTTGGTGCTCCCTTTGTCGGCGATGGTTCGCACGGCGGCATGCGTACTCTGGACGCGAATCGCTACTATTTCCAGCTGGACAGGTCTGGGCCATGGGTCTCCTTTTGGGCGCATGAATACACGGCATCGTCGTATCTGTGGAAGCAGGGAGGCCCCTGCGTTACGGCTGAGGAGATCGCAGAACGGGTATCCGACCATCAGGTTGACAAAACGGCTGATCGAATTTCTCTGACGTTAACATCGTTCACGCCCAGATGTCAACCCAGGGTCGTGGGCAACTCGCCGCCATTGCGGCGCAAGCAAAAAAAACCGACCCGCGTCACGGGTCGGTTTTCCCCAAGGGCCTTTATCTGCGCAGCATCCGCTGATGGCGGCGGTACAGCCGGGCCCTTGAAAATTCAGTACGGGTGATGCCCCTGTTCCCCGGAAGCATCACCCCTTTTTCCTACCCGCCGAAGTTTCCGCCCCCGATGATGCCGTCGCTGTCATCCGGGTTGTAATCAAAACCGGTGAGCACACCGCCGGGCTCCATGACGCTCTCTGCGTTTTCTGGTCCCCAGAAGGCGGGGCATTGGGTTTTCAGCTGAGTGATGCGTTCGTCCATCTCAGCCTCAAGCATCCTCAGGTCCTCCACAAACGCCTGCATGGGCAGCTTGTCCGCCGAGGACATCTTGGAAATAATTTCGTTTTCCTTGTGGATGGCATCCCGCCACCGTTGAAGTTCCAGACTCAGGTTGGCACAGTATTGCTTGGTGTCCATAGCCCCTCCTTGTTTTTCAGCGTCAAGGTCACCGTCGCCCGCGTATGGTGCCTGCCGACGCGGCGTGGCCCTGAAGGCCAGACGGCCTGGCCGTCACACAAAACGCCCGTTTGGTTTTCGCGTGCGTCCTCTTTGGCGATGTGCCCGGGTCCTTTGGAGAGAATAAGGGGACATGGTGATGCGTTGCATAAGGGGCCGTCGTGAGGTTGCGGCAGGGTGCATGGGAAGAGGCGTTAAAATACGAGAATCGTTCCTGGGCCAAGGCCCCGGGTCTGGGCCTGTTGGCTCCGCAGGCGGGTTCACTCCGGGAAAATTGATAATGATGAGCATGGCTGCCCGGCCGGTCACATCTGCCTCTATTCTTCATCAGGCGCGAAAGTAAGTCAACAAGAAAAACCAGCAATTAACGGCAATTATGCTGATTTCAGCTTATTTTCCCAGACAAAGCCATCGCAAACTTACATCACGGTTCCCACCATGGCCACAACAAAGGCATAGCGGCCCAGTTTCCCAATAAAGACAAGCAAAGCAAACCGAAAAAAGGGCACCCGAAAAAGCCCTCCCACAAGGCAAAGAGGATCCCCCACAACGGGCACCCAGGAGAGCAGAAGGGACCAGCTTCCCCACCGCCGGTACAGAGCCCGGGCCCGGCCCCGGGCAGCGGGATCGATGCGCAACACCCTCTCCATGAGAAAAGGACCGCCCCAGACCCCGATGCCCCAGGTGGTCAGGGCCCCCAGTACGTTGCCCGCAGTGGCCGACGCCAGGAGCATCCCGGGCTGCCCACCCTCCGCCAGCAGGGCCACAAGCAGCCACTCAGACCCCAGGGGGACCACGGTGGCCGCAAGAAAACTCACTGCAAAAAGAGACAGGACGCCGTGTTCGACAAAAAATTCCAGCATGTGGGATGGGGACCTTTCCTTGGTGTGATGGGCGCACGGGCGCGCTGGTTTCTCGCCGCTGAACCGGCGCCGGAGACACAAGATACATCACCCGGTCCCACAACGCAAAAGGCTTTCACGCGGCCCGTGCAGGTCCCCATCCTCACTCAAGCAGCCGCACCCCGAAGACCAGGGAGACGGAGACATCAAGGATATCGATCTCACTGGTGCGACCGATCCCCGTGGTGTAACCGGTACTGAACCGGAGGGCAAGGTGGCGGTTGAGGGCCTGATCGAACCCGATCCCCAGCCTCGCGGCCCCGCCGGAGCGGCTGGAGGCATAGGCCGTGCCTTTGGGGTCCACGTCCATCATGCCGCCGGCAAGATCGATGAAACCGCGGGTGGTGCTTTCCGGGTTGAACAGCCAGCGGGTCTGGAGCATCAGGGTGGAGATCTCCACCTCTCCGTCGGTGATGTCATTATCGGCTTCGAAGTTGCCCGTCTTCATAAATATGGCGCCGATCTCCACGTGATCTGTCACGCCGGCGGCATAGGCGATCTGCCAGCCCACCGAGGTATCGCCCTCGGACACGTCATAGGGGGCCAGGACCCCGCCCGACAATTCGATGGAACCCACGTCCCCGTAAGCCGTGCCCACCGCTGCACACAGCCCCAGGAGACAGATCCAGGGGATCCAACGGGGAAAAAGGATGCGCTTCATGGCGTCCTCCCAAACAAAACCCGGCTGCCGAATCACTGGGAGCACACACAAAAACCCTCAGGGCAACACGCGGAAGGCACGGGCGCCGACAACTCCTGAGGCGCCGTGGACCGAATTCATGAAATCAATGATGATGGGGATACCCGGAGCCTGTGGTGTCCACAGCAATCCGGGATGGAAGGCAAGCAGGACAAAGCGGAGGGAACCAACGTAACGAAATGAAGGCAATAAAGACAAGCGGGTAACGATGGGTGACTAATGATGAAAAATCCTGTAAGCCTGACGATGGTTCATTTTCTCCCAAATCGCGCATCCTGTCAACAATAACACACTGTCTTTCCACCATATAAAGACCGCATCGCCAAAATCACCGTCCCTGTTCTTCCCGGCGATGAGAAATGGGTCCACGCGAGAAAAAGCGCCCTGCCCCCGAGCCTTGGCGCGCCCTTTACACCCTGGGCATAACCTGTTAAAAATAAGCGTATTACAAAAATCGCCGCCTTTTTTCGCCGGCATCAAAACGGCGACCGCGGCGGTCACCCGTCAACGCCCCATGATGCTCCGGCAATGGTGCTCCGCAATCTCGCCGGTGCCAACCTCAGACCATCCAACAGCCCGGGTCTTGCCATGTTGCAAAAGCCTGCCCACATGCTTGTCTGTTCCCACATGCTGCTCAGCTTCGGGGGCCTCTGCCTCCATGCCGGCCTTCACCCGCCCGTCAAGAGCCTCTTCTTCTGGTGGGCAGCCCCTGTCAGCGTGTTCAGCCTCCTGCTGCTGCCTCCCCTTTTCCTGCGGCCCGCCACCGTGGGCGTGGCTGTCCTGATGAACGCCTTTGCCGTTTCCGCAGGAGTCGTGGGCATGGTGTACTTCTCCCTTCTCAACCCTCCGGTTCCCCTGACCCCGGGGACCCTCCTGTCACACTCCACCCTGGCCCCCGTCTGTATCCTCCTGGGAAAACTCCCGCTGGCCCAGGCCATCTTCATGGTCATGAAACAGGAGGCCCCATGACCATCCGCACGGCTCCCATCCAAGCCCGGGGTGCCCGGTACGGAATCATCACCGGGAGCCTGGTCGTTCTGTTTCTCCTCTTCTGCGGTGCCCTTGCCATCCCTTTTCTCTTTGAATCCTTTTCCATCAAATACAAATTCGGCCTTGCCAAGCTCCTTCTCCGGGCAGGAAAGCTGGCGGGCATGGCAGCAGCCTTCCTGTTGATGGTGCAACTGGTTCTCGCCTCCCGCCTCACATGGCTCAATCGCCTGGTGGGCATGGACCGGCTTTTGACCCTGCACAAGGCCAACGGCATGCTTATCGCCCTTCTCGCCCTGGCCCACCCCCTCCTTGTCTTCGGCCCCGAAGAGGTAACCGCCCTGCCCTTGAAGGCAGCCTACTGGCCGGAAATCGTGGGGGCCGGTCTTCTCATGGGCCTCTTTTACCAGACCGCATCCGCCCTGTTTAAAAAATCCCTGGGCTTTCCCTTCCACCTCTGGATGCGAGCCCACCAGCTGGGCGGAGGCCTTGTGCTGGTCCTGCTCTTTGTCCACCTCCTCTTCTCCAGCGAAACCTTTGAGGAGGGTCTTCCCCGGGCCCTTGGCCTGCTCTTCGGCACCCTCTGCCTCGGGGTGGTCATCCGTCGCCACCTCCCTGTCCTGCGCCACCTCTCCCCCTGGCGGGTCGAGAAGGTCGCCCCTGCCGGCAAGCGCGCCACCCGCATCCACTTGCAGCCCGAAGGAAAGCGCCCTTTTCATTACCTTCCCGGACAGTTTGCCTTTCTCTCTTTTCCCTCTTCCGTGGTGTCTCCCGAGGAGCACCCCTTTACCATCGCCTCGTCCCCTACCCAACCCAACGCCCTGGAGTTCATCATCGGAAAGAGCGGAGACTGGACCCGTGCCATGGATTGCGTCAGGGAAGGGGAGCCTGTCTTCATCGACGGGCCCTACGGCAGCTTCTCTCATCTGGTGCGTGCAGACGACGCCCCCCTGGTCTTCATTGCCGGGGGTATCGGCATCACCCCCATGCTCAGCATGCTCCGATACATGAACGATACCCGGGACAACCGACCCGTCATCCTGATCTGGAGCAACCGCACCCCGGACTCCCTGTTCAACGCCGAGGAGCTGGTCCGGATCAAGCGCAACCACCCGGCACTTTCGGTGCACCTTCTCTTCACAGGGGCCCCTGAAAAGGAGCGGCTCACCCCAGAGACCCTGCACGCGTTCATGGACCACCTCCAGGCGCCCCAGGTCCTTGTCTGCGGTCCGCCCCCCATGATGACCGCCGTTGAGGCTATGCTCAGGGAGATGGGCATCCCGGCAAGTCGAATCCATACCGAAACCTTCGGTTTTTGATATATGTCACGAGTCTATATTAAAAGGAGACCATCGCCATGAAAACCAGGCACCTTGTCATCCCCATACTGTTTCTTTGCCTCACCGCAACCGCCCAGGCCAAACCGAGTGACTGGAAGCTGGACACCGCCCACTCAGGAATCTACTTCGACGCCCGGCACATCTTCTCCACGGTTCGCGGCCATTTTGAAGACTTCTCGGCCACGCTCACCATCGACCCGGAGGCCATGGAAAACTCCCAATGCCTCATCACCGTCAAAGCCAAAAGCATCACCACCTTCAACCGCAAACGGGATACCCACCTGCGGTCCGATGAATTGCTGGACACAGGAGAGTACCCCACCCTCACCTTTCAGAGCACCCGGGTCATCCCCAAAGGGGACAACCAATACCTCATTGAAGGGGACCTCACCATCCGGGGTGTCACAAAAACAATATCAGCCCCCATGACCTTTCACGGAATCAAGCCCAACCCCTTCAAACCGTCCCAGCAGGTGGCGGGCTTCACCACCGAATTTGCCATCAACCGCCTCGACTTCAAGGTGGGCGACGGTACCTTCTACAAGATGGGCGTCATAGATAAGGATGTGGACATCACCATCTCCATTGAAGCCTTAAAGTGACAGGCTGAACAGGGCCCGCGGCTCCGACACCGATACTCGCCACCACAGACACCTCACCAGGGAGACCCCATGGATATCCACGCCCTCTTCAACGCCCTCACAGCCGACGACACCGGCGTCCACCTCACCATCCCCTCCACCTGGCTCCAGGGCCGAACCGCCTTCGGCGGCCTCGTTGCCGCAGCGGGGCTTGCCGCCATGCGCCGCAAGGTGCCCGGGGACCTTCCCTTGCGCAACCTCCTCACCGCCTTTGTGGGCCCCACGGGCACCGACGGCATCCGGGCCGAGGCGTCCCTCCTCAGGCAGGGAAACTCCGTCACCCACGTACAGGCCCGGGTGCTCACCTCAGACAACGAGCCGTGTGCCACCCTCCACGGGTGCTTCGGCACAAGCCGTCCCTCACGCATCCGCCACCCCGGTCCCCCGGCGCCTGACTGGCCGGCCCCGGAGGCCCTCTCCGAGCTCCCCTTCATGGAAGGGCTCACACCCAGCTTCACCCGATACTTCCGCTACCACTGGGCCGAGGGGCCCTATCCCTTTGAGGGGCGCTCCGAAGGATCCTACGGTGGCTGGATCAGCTGCCGGGGCGAGGCGCATAAAGCCCGCGAAGCCCATCTGCTCGCCTTCATGGACGCCTGGCCCTCTCCCTCCCTGTCCATGCTCGACACCGTGGCACCGGCCAGCACCCTCACCTGGCATCTGGAAATGTGCGATGCCCCTTGCGATTTCGCCACCACCGACAGCTGGCGATTTAAGACCCGCGTGGACACCGCGGAACACGGATACGTGGGCGAGGAGGCAAGGCTCTGGGCCCCCGACGGAAAACTGGCGGGAATCTCAAGGCAGGTGGTCACGGTGTTTGGTTGATCCCCGGCCCGTGAATCAACCTGAAATTTGGGACTTATCCCGGATATTTATATTGACAATTGGTGATAATCCGATTAACCGTTATGACAATTACGGCACCATGGACCCGGCCTTGTCCCGGCGCTCCATGCATCGCGCCACACACGAGCGTTTCGAAAAGAGACATCCATCCCAGAAGAACCCTATTCTCCGAATCTGCAGCGGGCGCCCCGCAGCCGAGCGGATCATCCAGCGGAGGTTCATCCCATGTCTGACGGCACCATTGTGATCAACGGCAACAGCCACCCCTTCAAACCCGGCCAGACCATTCTCGAGGCGGCGGAAGATGCGGGAATTCCCATTCCCACCCTCTGCCACTTAAAGGGCACCACACCCACCGGCGCCTGTCGCCTCTGCGTGGTGGAGGTCAAAGGAGCCAGGAATCTTCTGGCGTCCTGCTCCACTCCGGCGGAAGACGGAATGGAGATCCAGACCGAGTCCCCCACGGTCGTCCGGTCACGAAAAATGACCCTTGAACTCCTCCTCACGTCGGGAAACCATGACTGCTTAAGCGACGGGTCCCTCAAAGACGCCAAGGCCCTCTTCGATGCCAGGGCAGAAGCAGACGGACACTCCGAGCACCTCTGCCCCTCCTGGGGGGATTGCAAACTCCAGGAGTACGCCCTTCAGTACGGAGCCACGGGCACCGCGTACCCGAAAACCCCGCCCACCTATCCGCCCGAACTCAAAAACCCGCTGATCATCCGCGATTTTTCCAGGTGTATTCTCTGCGGACGCTGCGTCCAGGCCTGCAACGAAGTCCAGGTCAACGAGGCCATCAGCTACGGGTACAGGGGCGCCGAGAGCAAAATAGTCGCCCTGGGGGACCTGCCCCTGTCCGAATCTGCCTGCGTCTTCTGCGGTGAATGCGTCCAGGCCTGCCCCACCGGGGCCCTGGTGGAAAAGAAATCCAAGGGTGTCTGGAGGCCGTGGGATGTGACCACCGTCCGCACCACCTGTCCCTACTGCGGGGTGGGCTGTCAGCAGACCCTCCACGTCAAGGACGGAAAAATCGTCAAGGTCACCGGAGACGAGGAGGCCCTTCCCAACAAAGGCCGCCTCTGCGTGAAAGGGCGGTTCGGCTACGACTTCATCTACTCAGACGAACGGCTCACGACCCCCCTTATCCGGAAAAACGGGGAGCTCCAGGAGGCCTCCTGGGACGAAGCCCTGGATTTGGTCACCGACAAGCTCAAAGCCATCGATCCAAATCGGAGTCGACCCGATGCCGTGGCAGGGGTCAGCTGCGCACGGAGCATCAACGAAGACTCCTACCAGATGCAGAAACTCTTCCGGTCGGTGTTCAAGACAAACAACATAGACCATTGCGCCCGCACCTGACATGCCCCCACCGTCGCCGGTCTGGCGACAAGTTTTGGTTCCGGTGCCATGACCAACTCCTTCGGGGAGTTTGATCGCGCCAAAATGTTCTTTGTTATCGGCTCCAACATGACGGAAGCCCACCCTGTTGCGTCCACCTTCCTGAAGAACGCCGTGAAAAAGGGCGCAAAACTCATCGTGGCGGACCCGCGCCGCCACAAGCTGGTGGATTACGCGGACCTTCACCTCCAGCTCAAGGTGGGCAGCGACATCGCCCTGATCAACGCCTTGATGCATGTGATCATCGAAGAAGAGCTCTTTGATCCCGACTTTGTCACAGAGAACACCGAAGGGTTTGCGGCCCTCTCCGCCGAGGTCTCCAAGGCCACCCCCGAGGCCATGGCCCCCATCTGCGGCATTGAGGCCGACACCATCCGGCGGGCCGCCCGCATGCTTGCCTCGGTTCGCCCGGCCATGCTCTGCTACACCCTGGGCATCACCGAGCACACCTGCGGAAAAAACAACGTCATGTCCGTGGCCAACCTCCAGATGCTTTTGGGGAACATGGGCGTGGAGTGCGGGGGCGTCAACCCCCTGCGCGGCCAGAACAACGTCCAGGGAGCCTGCGACATGGGCGCCCTTCCCGGGGTTTTCCACGGCTACCAGAAGGTCACCGACCCCGCGGCCCGGGCAAAATTCGAGGAAGCCTGGAACGTCACGGGCCTTCCCGAGACCCCGGGGCTCATGATCCCCCACATGATGGAAGGCCTGGAGGACAAGAAAGTCCGGGCGTTCTGGATCTTCGGGGAGAACCTGGCCAACACCGAACCCGATATCCGAAAAGTCGAGCATGAGCTCGCCTCGGCCGAGTTCCTCATCTGCCAGGATATCTTCCTCAACGAAACCACAAAGTTCGCCGACGTGGTCCTTCCGGCAGCGGCCTGGAGCGAAAACGACGGCACCTTCACCAACAGCGAACGCCGGGTCAACCGCGTCCGCACGGCCTCCACCCCACCGGGTGAGGCCCGGCCCAACTGGTGGATCTTCCGGGAAATCGCCAAGCGCTTCGGCCACCAGTGGCCCTCGGCAAGCGCCCGGGAGATCTGGGACAACGAGATCTCGGCCCTGGCCCCCAACTTCAAGGGGATCACCTACGGCCGCATCGAAGGGGACGGGCTCCAGTGGCCCTGCCCCAGTGCAGACCACCCCGGCACCCCCTTCCTCCACAAGGACGGGCGATTCACCCACGGCAAGGGGATCTTCAACCCCACGGCCTGGACCCCGCCCGCCGAGGTAACCGATGAGGACTACCCCTTTGTCCTAAGCACAGGGCGGCGCCTCTACCACTACCACACCCGCACCCAGACCGGCCGATGCGACGGACTCAACGACCTCCTGGGCGAAGAGACCTGCGACATCTCACCGGCAGACGCCAGACGCCTTGGCATCCGGCAGGCAGAGCCCGTCCGGGTATCCTCCAAACGCGGGGCCGTCACGGTGAAGGCCCGGGTGACCCCGGAGATCCCCGAAGGCATGATCTGGATGGCCTTTCACTTCCGGGAAGGCAACGCCAACTGGCTCACCAACCCGGCCTACGACCCGGAAACCCTCACCGCTGAATACAAAGCCTGTGCGGTGCAGGTGGAAAAAGTCGTCCCTGCGGCTGACGGGTCCGTAGAAACCACGGAAAGCCTCACGGCCGCCGCCGGATCCTGATCCCTTTACGGGGTCCACATCCGAACCGTTAAACCTGAAAAACCCTTTGCACGTATCCGTGCAAAGGGTTTTTTGTTTCAAACTGTACTGCTGGCCTTCTATGGTTAAAGCGGGTTTGACAAACAAGCCTTAAGCGTTCTTCTTGAATGAAGTTAAGATCCTGGTTATCGTTTGACCACGCCCTTCGAAAAAACATTGAAAAATCGACCGAAACGGAGCGCCGCACTCCGGTGCGGCTTTTTAGTCCGTCGCTACCCAAGCCGCACTGGAGTGCGGCGCTCCAGGGGACAAGGGCATTCGGAGGGTGGGGATGTAAACAAGCCGATGGCCCAAACGATGATCAAGGTCGACGTCTGTTTGAAAGGCGGATGTGATTTCAAGGTGGCACACCTTGCCGCCGGAGGCATCTTTTTGGTTTTTCTCTGAGCCCTCTTGCCCCTGTGCGCACCCGAATTTGGCTGGAGAAACAGGCTTACATCTCACGAAAATTTATCGAAAAGGATCATCTCCTCTTCCACCCCGAGGCTTTCGAGCATGGCAAGGATCGCGTCGATCATAAGGGGAGGCCCGCAGAGGTAGTACTCGATCTCGGCGGGGTCGGGGTGGTCTTTCAGGAAGTTTTCATAGACCGAGCTGTGGATGAAGCCGCGAAAACCATCCCAGTCGTCTTCGGGGAGGGGTGCGGACAGGGCAACATGGTAGTCGAAGTTGGTGTGTTCCTCGGTCAGCTGCCTGTACTCCTCGTCGTAGAACATCTCCCGTTTGGAGCGCGCCCCGTACCAGAAGCTCATGGTCCGTTTGCAGTCCAGGGCATGGAGCTGGTGGAAGATATGGCTGCGCATGGGGGCCATGCCTGCCCCGCCGCCGATGAAGCAGAGCTCCCGCTCCGTCTCTTTGACGAAAAACTCCCCGTAGGGCCCGGAAAGGGTCACCTTGTCTCCGGGCTTTAAGTTAAACAGGTAGGTGGTTCCCACCCCCGGGGGGGCATCCGGAACGTTGGGAGGGGGCGTTGCGATGCGGACGTTAAGCATCACGCGTCGGTTGTCTGCCGGGGGATTGGCCATGGAGTAGGCCCTGAAGGCATTTTCCTCGTTTTTGTGGGAGAGGGACCACAGGTTCTGGGCATCCCAGTCTTCCCGGTACTCTTCTTCGATGTCAAAATCCGTAAACCGGATGTCGTAGGGGGGAATGTCGATCTGGATATAGGACCCCGCCTGGAAGGACATGGTCTTGTCCTCATCCAACTCGATGATGAGTTCCTTGATAAAGGTGGAGACATTGGCGTTGGAGACCACGGTGCCGTCGTATTTGCAGATGCTGAAGATCTCATCGGGCACATGGATCTCCAGGTCGTCTTTCACCTTGAGCTGGCACGCCATGCGCACGTTGGACATGCGCTCCTTTCGCGAAACGTGGCTGAGCTCCGTGGGCAGAAGCTCCCCTCCCCCTTTGTCCACCACACACTTGCACATCCCGCAGGACCCGCTTCCCCCGCAGGCGGACGGCAGCAGCACCCCGCTTCCCAGAAGAGCCGAAAGCAGTGTGGGGGTGCCCTCCACCCGGATGGGGTTGCCGGTGTCGTCGTTGATGACGATGGTCCGCTCTCCCTGAATCGTAACGAGCCGCTCCACGATAATCAACACGATCACCAGAAAAAGAATGATGCCGACAAACACGGCCAAGCTCACCAGGTAAATCAAGGGTGCCTCCTTGGGTTTACGTCCCCATACCCGAAAAGATCATGAAACTCATGGCCATGAGGCCACTGACGATCATGGTGATGCCGAACCCTTCGAGCCCGTGGGGCACATGGGCATACCGCATCTTGAAACGGATGGCGGCCATGGTGATGATGGCCACCATCCAGCCGGTGCCGGACCCGAAGCCGAAAACCAGGGACTCCGTGAAGGTGTAGTGCCTCTCCACCATGAACAGGGAGGTGCCCAAAATGGCGCAGTTAACGGCGATAAGGGGAAGAAACACACCTAAATTGGTGTAGAGGGTTGGAGAATAGCGGTCGATGATCATCTCCACCACCTGCACCATGGCGGCGATGGTGGCAATGAAGGTGATGTACTTCAGAAAATTGAGGTCCACGTCGGGAAGGCCCGCCCAAGAAAGGGCCCCGGGGGCCAAGAGAAAATGGTAGATCAACCAGTTGGCAGGGGAGGTGATGGTCAGGACAAACACCACGGCAAGCCCAAGCCCCACGGCCGTACGCAGGGTCTTGGAGACCGCCACAAAGGAGCACATGCCCAAAAAATAGGCCAGCAGGATGTTGCCCACAAACACAGAGTTGAAAAACAGGTCGAACAGGTCACCCATCATCTAATCCTCCTCCTCCGGCATGCCACCCTGGATCCAGACCAGGAGCCCGATGACGATAAAGGCCCCCGGCGCCAGGGTCATGAGGCCCATGTTCATAAACCCTGCGTCGTACAGGGCCTGGGGCACCACCTGAACACCAAAGATCTTGCCCGCCCCCAGAAACTCCCGCAGAAAGGCCACCCCCACCAGCACGATGGCGTACCCCATGCCGTTGCCCAGGCCGTCGGCCAGGGCAAGGGGCGGGGGGTTGGCCATGGCAAAGGACTCGGCCCGCCCCATGATGATGCAGTTGGTGATGATCAGCCCCACGAAGATGGAGAGCTGCTTGCTGATGTCGTAGAGGTAGGCTTTCAGGATCTCATCGGCCACCACCACCAGGGAGGCGATGACCGTCAGCTCCACGATCATGCGGATGTTGCGGGGAATGTGGTTGCGCAGAATGGAGATGATCACGTTGGAGGAGGTCAATACCCCGGTCAGGGCCAGGGCCATGACAAAGGCGGTTTTCATCTGGACCGTCACGGCAAGGGCCGAGCAGATCCCCAGGATCTGGCGGGAAATGGGGTTGTCGTCCCACAGGGCCGCCTTGAATGTACGAAACCATCGAGTTCGGGTAAAGCCCATGATCACTCCAGGGATTTCAGGTTATCCAGGTGTTTTTTTATGAGGTTCTGGCGAAACCTCAGGGAAACCCTCTCATAAGTAGCCAGGTTGGTGGCCAGCCCCTCGCTGAGATACTTCCCGGTGAGGGTGGCCCCACTGATACCGTCCACCTCGTTTTCCGGGTCTCCCAGGGCTTTGCCCTTGGCGATTTTGATGGCGGCGAATTCACCGGATTTTCCCACGATCCTCTTGCCCACGAAGTTCTTCTGGAACCAGTCGCTTTCGATCTCTCCGCCCAGGCCGGGGGTCTCCTGGTGGGAGTAAACGGTAAAGCCCTTAATGGTGGTGCCGTCGGCTTCGATGGCCATGTACCCCTTGATGCGCCCCCAAAGCCCACGGGAGTCCACGGGCAGGATGTAGGAGATGATCTCTCCGTCGTCCAGGGTCAGGTAGAGGGGCAGCCTCCGCTCGTCACCCTCGGCGGGGTCGGGGTGCAGCTTTCCGTCGGAGCCGGCCCACACTTGGAAAATGTGGGATTTGAAAAGCTCTTCGATATCGGCGGGGGACGCCGTCGACGGGTCATAGTCGATGGAGGCCGCCTTGAGGATGTTCTTCTGGCGGTCGATGCGCATGTTGTTCTGTTGCCGTGCCTTGAGGCCCGTGGATGCCGCCGTGATGCAGAGGCAGCACACAAGGGCTACAATCACGGCAAACCCGACGGCCTGTTTCGTATCAGACATTGGGCACCCGCTTTCCTGTCCGGAGTTTGATCTCAATAATCTCCAGCATGGGAGAAAAGAGGTTCATAAACAGGATGGCCAGCATCACCCCTTCGGCGTAGGCCAGGTTGTAGGCCCTGACAATGACCGTCAGCACCCCGATGAGAAACCCGTAGACCCAGCGGGCCCCGTCCGTGCCTGGAGCGGACACCGGGTCCGTGGCCATGAAGGTGATGCCGAAGGCAAAGCCCCCCATGATCAGGTGGTTCACCGGGTTGATCCAGTGCCAGGGGGAGAGCTCCGAGGAGAGGAGCACCACGGCAGCGCCCATGGCGCACACCCCCAGCACGCCCCCCACAATAATGCGGAAGCTCGCCACCCCAACCACGCAGAGGAAAACGGCACTCACCAGGCAGAGCAGGGCCGAGGTCTCCCCCACGCTTCCGGGAATCTGGCCGGAGAACATGGTCCAGAAGGTGTACCCGTTGTGAACCAGGGCCTCGGGCACCGCCTCCCCTTTGGCCCCCAATGCCAGGGAGAGGGGGGTGGCCGCTGTGACGGCGTCCACGGCCTTGGTGGCCACCCACACATAGTCCCCGCTCATGGAGACCGGGTAGGAGAAAAAGAGAAACGCCCGGGCGGTCAGGGCCGGGTTCAGGATGTTCCGGCCGGTGCCCCCGAACACCTCTTTTCCCACCACCACCCCGAAGGAGATCCCGGCGGCCACCTGCCAAAGTGGCACGCTGGGGGGCAGGGTCAACGGGAACAGAAGGCCGGTCACAAGAAAGCCCTCGCTGATTTTGTGCCCCCGCACCACGGCAAAGAGCCCCTCCCAGGTCAGGCCCACCCCGTAGGAGACCACCAGCATGGGCAAAAAGGCCTCGGCACCCCGGTAAAAGGCATGGCCCCAGGTGGGGTCCGCCCCTTCGGCCAGCAGGGCCATGGCGCCGGTGTTGTACATCCCGAAAAGAGTCTGGGGAATCAGAGCAACGATAACCAGGGACATGAATCGCTTCAAATCCAGGCTGTCCCGCACCGCGGGCATGCGCACCGTGGCCTCCCCGGGGAGATAGAAAATGGTGCGGATCGCATCGTAGACCGGATGCAGGGCATGGAGCTTCGTGCCTTCCTGAAAATAGGTGCCCAGGCGATCCAGGGCGTCTTTGACGTTCTTCATCTATCCGTCTCGCTCCTTCCGGTACTGGGCCTTGGCGGTTTTCAGGGTGTCCAGCAGCTCGATCTTTGACGGACAGACATAGCTGCAGAGCCCGCACTCGATGCAGTCCAGGAGCCCGTGGGCCAGGGCCTCCTCCACCTCTCCTGCCACCATGCATTTCATGGTGTACTGGGGCAGGATCCCCACCGGGCAAACCCGGGCGCACCGACTGCAGTTAATGCAGGGCCGTTCCTCGCCGTGCATGCCGCAGTCCAGGTTCAGGGGCTTTTTGTTGAACACGGACAAAAAGGTTCGGGACTGGCTGGGCCGGGCATACCCAGCCCTTAAAAAACCGAAGAGGTCCTCTTCGTCGCCCACGGGCAACAGGGTCAGCCCCTTGTCGAAAAAATTCATGTAGCCCGTGGCCGGCAGGAAAAGCCCGGCAAAGGGGGTACCGCCGATGCGACGCCTGCGCTCTTTCTGGGGATCCAGGGTGGAGACGGGGGCGCCCACCCGGGTCCGAATGTGTTGGCGTACGGTGGCCCCGTTGCCCCCCACGGCCACGACCCGCTTGGGATAAAACCGTCCTTCGGTGACAAACCGGGCCAGAGCCACCAGGTCCTGGCCTTCAATGTACCAGCTATGGTTCTCCGCGGGGTCTTTGCGGATACGGTATAGGTAGTGGCCGGGATCACCGGCGGGGTAGCCCCCGCGGATATGGGCGGTGACGGATTTCAAGATGGATTCCGGGAGCGTGCCGGAGTGGACCGGGGTGATGACATGCACCGATGGGCGGGACCGATTTCCGAGGATGTCCAGGCCGTGCTGAAAAGCGGCCTCCTCCCCTGCCAGGGCCAGGGAGGGCAGGGCAAGATGCCCTCCGGCCCATCCCAGGGTGACGATGATGTGGGCGGGACGGCTGGACGGATCGGCATGGTCCCGAAAGGGCAGCTCCCGAAGCAGGGGCCAGGCCCCCCCTTTGAGAAGCATGTGGCGAAGTGTATCGGCGTCCGTGGACGCGATGCGATGGGGCGACACGGGCTCGAAGCGCTCCCATCCCTCTTCCGCGTCAAGGGTAATCACCACCTCGTCAATGCGGCGACGCGGCCCGAAGGCAATACGCGACACCACCCCGCCCCCCGGGCTCGGGTAGGCCGTGACCAGCAGGGTTTCAGCTTCTCCTGGAGCAGTGTTCCCCCCATTACCAACAAAATCGCCTTCTTTCACCAGGAGCCGGGGCTTGACATGGGGAATCCACCCCGGCATCAACGCCACGGTGGACGGGGACGGGGCCTCGGTCACAGACTCGGCCACCCGCCCGGAGATGTTGAGTGAAAAACCGTTGGTAAGGGTGAGGGTTTTCATCATCGGGACACAGCTTTCGGGAATGCGGCGCCTTTCTCCGGGGCATCAAGGGGAAGACGCGTCGGTTATAGGGGCATGGAAGCCATGGAGATATCACGCAATCAGACCGGAAACGGCCCTTAGCGTGCGATGGGTTCAGGGAGTGCGACGGGCAATGGGGAAGAGATAAAAACGGGAGGTTCAGGTGTTGCCCATGGCATGGGACAGTCACACATTGTCCGACTGACAGAGTACACCAGGCAAAAACAATGTGTCAACCAAAGGAACAAAAACAAAACATAAGATAAAATTGGCGATGGCACATGGCGTTGCCGCCGGAGACCCCATGTTTAAATAAGGAGACGGGCTCAATGCCCGGGCCTGCTCACCCGTCCCGGACGGGGACAATGAAAGGCCCGGACAGATTCAGGGAAGCCCAGGGCAGGAGAATGCGGGTTAGCGGGACCGATCCACCCACCCCTCTGAGGCAGAGACCTCCAGGGTGCCGTCGGGTTTGCGGACGATGAGCAGGCACTCCACCCCGTCAAGCCGATTCACCAGAGCGATCCCTTTGGCAGGGCCCATCACCATGAGGGCTGTGGCCAGCCCGTCGGCAAAGACCGTGGAATCGGCCAGGACCGAGGCACTGGTGACGCCGTTTTCCACGGGATACCCGGTGCGGGGGTCAATGACATGGGTCCAGATGCGCCCGCCTACGTTGCGGTAGTTGCGGTAATCTCCGCTGGTGGCAAGGGCCTGGCCCTTTAAAGTCCGCACCTGGAAAAGGTCCCCCACCATGGCTCCCCGACGGGGGGTGTTGATCCCCACGCGCCAGGGTTTTCCGTCCAGGCGATGGCCTTCGCAGTAAACCTCCCCGCCGATCTCCACCAGAAAGTGGGAGATCTTTTTCTCACGCAACAAAGCGGCCACGGCATCCACGCCGTAGCCCTTGGCAATGGACCCGAAGTCCAGGAAGAGGCCATCACGGTCTTTGACCAGGGCCCCGTCACCTTTGCGTGATACAGATTTAAAGCCCACCCGGGCCAGGGCGCGAGCCACCTCGTCCTCCCTGGGAAAACGGTCTTCGATTTTGCCAGGTCCGAACCCCCAGAGGGTCACCAGAGGGCCCACGGTGGCGTCCCAGGCACCGTCGGTAAGGCCGTGGATTTGAGTTCCCACGGAAAACACCGTGAGAAGATCCTTGGAAACAGGCACGGCCACACCTTTGCCCGCACGGTTGAAACGGGAGATCTCGCTGTCCGGGTCGTAGACGGACATGCTGCGGTTGAGGCCCTCAAGGCGCCGGGTTACGGCCAGGCTTAAGGCATCCGCCGACATCTTCCCCGACACCACGGCCTTGATATGATACGTGGTGCCCATGGTCCGGCCGGAGAGCACCACCTCCTGCTTTGTGTTAAACCCCGTGGTCACCCCGGCGGCCACCACCAGGGCAAACACCCCGAAGGCCACCACAATGGCCCCAAGGACCTTGTTTCTGCTTATTTTTGTTGACGTGTGTCGCGTGTTGGCTGTGTTCATGGTCACCGTGACTCAATCCGCTTGATAATCCAGCGCTGCATTTTTTCATCGTCTTCGCTGACGGCCTCGATCCCGCACTCGGCCACCACCATCTCGGCCCGGGCCATGTCCTTATGGCCCCCGGCGCTCCCATAACACCCGAAGCTCTGCTCGGCCAGGCGCCCGGCGTTTTTCCTCACCCCGTCGTTGCGGAAAATCACCACCAGCTTTTTGCCGTAGATCCCGGAGACGATGCTCCAGCTCGCCAGATCCACTGCATGAAAATTCAACGGCGATCAGGACCAGCATCGGCATGGGCGCGTCCGCATGGGAATGCGTCCGCCTTGCGCCTTTTGATGTCCTGTTTTGCAGGACTGAAAGAGTGCTTGAGGAACTTGGTTTTCGCTGCCGCCTGTTCCGCCTTCTCGAGGGCGTTACTGCGCGCTTGCCGAGGCGGTAAAGGTATTGAAAGGCCCTGCCACATCTTTCCACGGACTCTGCCGCGCTGAAAAAGTCTGGTGTCGGTCTTCAGGATCCCGTAAAAGCCGGCTGGGCGCGCGCCACCGACCAGCTTGATGTCGGCCTGGGAATTCTTGTGGGCATCATCGACACCATCACGTCCATCAGCAGATATGTCGTCTTCCGTCCGCCGCGCCTCCGTCGGGGTGATGATCGATGACCACGTCGAAGTTGATTTTTTCAAACACTTCCGAGTGGTGGGGCTGGGAATCCACCAGCACGAACCGGTTGAACCCCTGCATCAGCGCGTGGGAACACGGCTTGATGTCGGCCTTCATGTAACGCACCAGGGCCAGGTTATCGGGCCGCTTGATGACGTTGATGGAGGCAATGACCACATGGCTCACCCGCCGCCATAAAAGGCGCTTGAAAGCCACGGCACTGGCAATGGCATCGGGGTCGGCATTGATTAGGATCAACACCTGATCGTCCCGGTTAAACCGGGAGTAAATACCTGCCAGCTTCTCTTTAATCCTTACGCTCATGAATCACGTTCCAGGTATCAGGTGTCTGATTTTCTTGTGGTTGCCTTCAAGATTTCCGCTTTCACCGCCCGGCGAACATCGCCGACGCATCAGCGTTTCTCCGGATGGGTCTCGGCACAACGGCACTCACCTGAAAGCTTGGCTCGGGTGATTTTCGTCAGCAGCGTGGAGGTTCCATGGCGCGCAAGGTCATCGGAAATATCCCCGCGGGTCAATCCGAAACAATGGCACAGGACCTCATCTTTATCAGATGGTTTCATAACCAATTATTATGGAGCCCCTGCCCCGTCAAAAGCAAGGAGAAAGGTGGACACTCCCGGGCCCGCCTCATATGTTTTTTTGCACCGGGCGGCCTTGCCGGGGGCCAGGATTTTGCCTGATTTTATGGTTTGGGTTTGGCAGACAGGTTTCAAAAGATATATCGACTCGCCAGAACATCTTGGTTTATCGAGCAATTTGGATTTAATGACCAAATTGTCATTCACGGTTTTCTGCTCATTCGTCTCCCCCTTCGGGCAAACCGAGGGCACTCGGCCCGTGATATATCCGGGTAAGGATGATACCGTGGAAAGTTGAAAGGAGATCCCATGCCCCTGATCATTCTCTTTGTCAAAGCCCCGGAACACGGCAAGGTCAAAACCCGTCTGGCGACCCGTCTGGGACATGCCACGGCCCTTGCCCTCTACCGACGCTTTGTGGAAACCACCCTTGAGCGCCTGGCCCCTTTAGGGCCCATCCGCATTGCCTACACCCCGGAAAGCAAAAAATCGCTCATGGAAGACTGGCTTCCAGACCATACCGACATGCGCCCCCAGCGGGGGGACGACCTGGGAGACCGCATGAAAAACGCCCTCACCGAGGCCTTTGACGACGGACATCACCGGGCCGTCATCATCGGCGGGGACATCCCGGACCTGCCCACGGACCGTATCCGCGAGGCGTTTCATGCCCTTGAGGGGCACCAGATGGTGCTGGTTCCGGTATCAGATGGAGGGTACTGCCTGGTAGGGGCGCGCAAGGGGACCCTTCTTGCGCCTGTCTTCGACACAATGAGATGGAGTTGCGAAACGGTGACGGCAGAGACGCTCAAGCGGGCTGAGGCCCACGGCATCCCCCTGAAATGCCTTGAGGGCTGGTACGACATCGACACGGCCGATGATTTCCTGGCCTTTGTCCGGCGCCATGAAGAGACGGACGAGGTGCCCGCGCTCTACCGGGACGCCGCACACCTGCTGCTTAATGATGGTGATGGGGCCTGTCCCCGTGGCGATGGACATGGGCGTGACGATGCAGGTGAAGGCCTTCGTCCGTGACCACCTTGCCCCTTACCAGGCTGCACAGGGAATCGGTCACCTGCTCCAGGAAATCAAAATCGTGGGAAATCACCACCCGAGCCACCTTGGAGGCCTGAAGGACGGCCACCAGCCGCGCAAAGGTGTCACGGTCCAGGCCCGTGGTGGGCTCATCCAGGAGAAGCAGGTCAGGGTCCATGGCCAACACCGTGGCCAGGGCCACCATGCGCTTCTCCCCGCCGGAGAGCCGAAAGGTGATGCGCTCTTCGTAACCGGAAAGCCCCAGCTCCGAAAGAACGCCCCTGGCCTTTTCCAGGGCGTCATGCCGCCCCAGGCCCAGGTTCATGGGGCCAAAGGCCACATCCTCCAGCACCGTTGGGCTGAACAGCTGATCGTCGGCATCCTGGAACAACAGCCCCACCCGCCGCCTCACCTCCTTGAACCCCTTTTCGCCGGAAACCTCCCGCCCAAAGGCCGTGATCACCCCGGCCTCGGGTTTCAGCAGCCCCATCATCAGGTGGAACAAGGTTGTCTTTCCGCTGCCGTTGGGCGCGATGAGTCCGATGCTGGCCCCTTTGTCCACGGCAAAGTCCAGCCCGTTGATCACCGGTTCCCGGTCTCCGGGATACCGGTAGGTCAATCCTGATAGATGCATCAACTGCTCAGCCATCGCATACCGCCTTCCTGTATTTGAATATATGGACAGGATAAAAATAAAACCGGGTTTGACACACAGGTCTTAAGCAAGCCTTTCCAGGCTCCGCCGAAATAATGTCCACTTTTTCACATTAGAAACGTTTTTTGCGGAGCTTTTTTTCAAAAAAGCGACCCGCCGGAGGCAAGCTGAATCGTTACACTCGCTTTTTTCAAAAAGCCCCCCACCGAACGGCCACGTCAAGTCCCACAAGGGCCGCCACGCAACCTGCCATGCAGGCGGCCTGGGGAAGGCAACCGGCCAGCCCCCGGGAACGTCGTGCCGCGGGCAGGCTGAACCGGCCGTCAAAGCCCCTCAATACCATGGCGCTGTACACCCGCTTTGCCCGCAGGTGGGAGCGGACCAAAAGCATGGCAGCCATGTGGGCAAAGGTCCTGTAGCTGTGCAGGGAGGTGTCGGGCTGAAACCCGCGCATGCGGGCCGCGTTCCTCAGCTTGCGGTACTCCCGCTCAATGACGGCGATGTACCGAGCGCTCATGACGATGAGAAAGGCCAGCTTCACGGGCATGCCCAGGGCATTTAAGGCATGGCCCAGATCAAAGGTGTGCATGGTGGAGACCAGGGCCATGAGGATCAGGAGGATGGAAAAAGACTTCAGGGAGATCAAAAAGGCCAGGTTCAGTCCGTCTCCTTTGACGGTCAGAGGCCCCAGGGCTTTAAGCACCGGTCCCTCTCCGGTAAAGGGAAGGACAGCCCAGAGAATCAGCAAAAACAGGCACAGGGGCAAAAGCCTCCTGGCAACCGAGCCAAGGGGCAGCCGCGCCAGCAGGACAAAGCAGCTTCCCAACCCCAGGGCGGCCACGGGCACCGCTGGGCTCGCGGCAAGGGCTGTCACCAACGAGAGAGCAAAGGCCGCGGCCACTCTTACGGTGGGGGCTATGTGGTGGATGGGGGAGTCGATGTCCGCAAAGGCTTCGTTCATATGCTCCCCTTTCGACTTCGGGCCCAGGCAGCCATTCCCAGAAGGCCCACGATGTAGCCGAGCCCTCCGATGACGTCCCGAACCCGCGTCTCCTCCTGCTGCCTGTGCAGGGCCTTGGCCACGGCAGTGTCCACCACCTGCGCCAGGCGCTCCCAGTCCCGGTCCGCAAAACCCGGCGCCACGGAATGGGCCTGCGGGGCGGGCTCACCGGTCACTCCGGCCGGGGTCTCAACCGCGCCGGACGGCTCCAGATCCCAGCGGCTCTTGTGGCCCATGCCGGCGTCCACCTCCACGGTGAGGGCACCGGGCTCGGGGCGGGGAAAAATCAACTCCCCTTTGTCGTTTGTTTCCCCGGTGAACACCACGGTACCGCCTGCGTTGTAGACCCGGATCACCCCGTGTTTCACGGGACGCTTTCCGGCAAAGGTGCTTTCGGTGTAGATCTCCCCCCCTTCGTCAAGGGCAAAAATGTTGATGCGATGGGCCAGGGCCGGGGAGGCCGCCAGAAGGAGAACACTTAAAACAAGGAGACATCGCAGGGGGTTCATCGCCCCTCCTTTCGCCCGTCCGAAGGCGACATGAGCCCTCCGAGCAGTTCAGGGTAGACCCGCAGGAGAAACGAGACCACAAAAGCGGTAAAAAGCCCTTCCACCACCATCACAGGGGCGTTGCCCACCACCGACGCCCAGGCGATCACCGTAAAGTTCTCCCCGGTGAACACCAGGGAGGCGGCCAAAAGAAGGGAAGAGATAAAGACGGCGAGAAACCCGCAGCCAAAGGAAGCGGCAAGGCCCACGCGCCCCGAACGGGATACCAGGGGCCCGAGGATCAGAGAAACCGCCACGGCAGGGGCTGCCATCACCACGGTGTTCACCCCCAGGGTGGTGAGCCCCCCGTACTGGAAGAGAAGGGCCTGCAGGAGCAGGCCCGTAAAAATGGCGGGAAAAGCAGCCCAGCCCAGGACCAGGCCCACCAGCCCGTTCAGGACAAGGTGGACACTGGCCGGACCGATGTTCAGGTGAATCAGGGACGCCACGAAAAACGCGGAAGTCACCAGCGCGGCGCTGACGGTCGCCTCCCCGTCCATCCGTTTCAGCCCGTAGGCCACACCGCCCGCGGCAACGGCCGCTCCGGCCAGAAGAACCGGAGCGGACAACACCCCTTCGGAAATATGCATCACTGAATTCCTTGGTCAATCACATGGTTCTCTGGTGCCCGGTGCCCCGGATCACCCCTGCCACTTGGAAAACTCCACCCAGAGGACGGCACCAAGCTCCACGCCCTTTTTCTCCCCTTCGGCCTCCAACTGATAGTCCGCCTCATTGAGGGCGGAAAATCCCCACCACCCCTCGTTCGGCACGGTAAAGGAGAACACGCCGTTGGCATCGGCCTTGACCACCTGGGTCACCAGATACTCATTGGCGGCCTTGGCCTTGCCGTCCTGGTTGTAGAACTCCACCTCCACCTCGGCCCAGGGCACGGCCTTGCCGTCGAGCTTGACCACTCCCTGGAAGAGATTGCCGGCGTACAGGCCAAAGGGCCGGGTCAGGGGCACGATCTCGGTTTTCAGGCCCAGCTCGTCATCCCAGCCCTCTTCGCTGCCGTAAGCCGGCACAATGGTCTTGGTGTAGTGGATGATGAAAAGATCCTCGGCGGGCTCCCAGTAGGGCTTCGGTGTCATGACAAAGGTATAAACCCCGGGCCGCTTCACAGCGTAAGAGGATGCCCAGGAAGGGTTCCCCATGACCTCAGAAGGGGTCAGGGTTCCGGTGAGGTCGCGCTTATTTCCGTCCACGACCACGGAAAACTCCGCTGGTTTTTCAAGGGGCATGCCCACCCCTTCAAAGGGGTGCGAAAACGAAAGGGAAAGGCCCAGCTCTTTTCCTGTTTGCCGGGATACAACGGATGTGTCAGGGATCACCATGCCGAAGTGGGCAAGGGCGGATAAGGGAAGGGAGGCCACAAGGGCCAGGGCAACGGCTGCTGCGAAGCGTTTCATTTGGATTCCTCCATAGTTCGAAAAAAGCAAAAAGCCACATAAACGTAAACCGCATGACATCACCGCAAAAAACGACACCGGCCTGGGCCTGGGGTGGCCCGGTTCACCCGACGGGGTGGTCCCAGAGACGTTTTTTACGAACGCATCATCTCACGTGAAAGCCTTCGTGGCTGTTTACCTTCGTGGAGCGCCCATTCATGACAACTTCAGAACAACGACTTTCGCAACAGACTTCGTGTCTGCCATTATTTAACACAGATAGCGTGAAGGAATTGCTCTTGTCAAATCCAAAGTGAAAAACAAAAGCCCTTGCCTTTCGAGGCTTCGCGGCCTTTCGTCGTGCTTATTCATCGGCTGTCCGGCTGCGACGCATTACCGGTAACCTGCTGAAATCCCAATTGACACGCCCACCACCGATTCGGTATATTTGTTAAAAGCATCCTCACATTTCAAAGAGATATCCACACCGACAAAGCCGTCGCTTGCAAGCACCCCTCTCCCGACGACAGGTGCCCCGTCACCAGACGCGAAACGCCATTTTTCCCAAGACGTCAACAGAGACTCAAAGTCGGAGAATTTCCCGTGGTCCCTGCCGGACCATTGCCTTTGCACTGACCATGCAATGGAGACCATCATGACCTCAACCCATAGCACCCCCCGGGGCCCCATCCTTGTTGTTGACGGAGATGCCTCGGTGATCAACAGTTACGCCCCATACCTGGAAACATGCGGCTATGAGGTAATGACGGCCCGGGACGGTTTTGCCGCCACCCAGCTCATCGCCGTTCACCCGCCGGAGCTCATCATCTTGCTGCACCTCGCCATGGACGGGCACTCGTTCTTTCGGCACCTCCAGCGGAGGTGGCCGGAGATCCCCGTCATCGTCACCTCCACCACCTGCGAACCCACCGAGGTGGTGACGTGCCTGCGAAAAGGGGCCAGCGACTTCCTCATCAAGCCTTTGAAAAACATGGACATACTCTCCCTGTCCGTAACACGCACCCTCCGGGAAGTAAAACTCCGGCAACAGAACCAGAGATACAAAGAGCTCCTGGAACAGCGCATTTCCCGCAACTCCGAGGAGTTGAGGACCACCAACCGCTACCTCACCGAGCTCAACCATCGCCTCACCGAGGTGGTTGAATCCTCCAGAAGGCTCTCCACCTGCGTCACCATCGAAAGCTTCGGCACCCGCCTGCTCGAAGAGTTCAGCCACCACTTGGACGCATCGGGCGGAAGCCTCTACATCGCCGGCCAGGAAGGCCTGCGCCTCGTCCACTGCCTGGACGGGGGCCACGCTCCGGGGCTCATCAGTTACCCCGTGGCCAAAAGCTCACCCTTCGGCTACGCCCTGTACCGGAAAGAGCCCGTCCTCATCGGGGACATCCGCAACGAAGGGGCCCTGCGCCCCAGCGGATACGGAGGGTATCACAACGGCTCCTTCGTCATCTTTCCCCTGCAGAACCAGGAGGGCAAGCCCTTTGGGCTGGTCTCCCTCCACGGAAAAAAAAGCCCCCCCTTTGTTCATCAGGACCGCGAGGTGGGGGGCCTTTTGGCCTCTTACAGCTCCGAGACCCTGCGGGCCGTCCGGGCCATGGAAGCCCTGTCCAAGAGCGAAGAAAAATACAGACTCGCCGCCCTCACCGCCAGCGACCTCATCAGCGAATGGAGCCCGGCCACCGACGACCTTGTCTGGTTCGGCAACATCGACGCCGTCATCGGCTCGGCACCGGAGACCCGGCCCACCACCATGGAGGCCTGGCTCGCCCTGATTCACCCCGACGACAGGCAACGTATTGCCGAAACCTATCGAGGCAACACCCACTGCGCCACAGCCCCCCCCATGGACTATCGGGTCCGACACCTCTCCCACGGCTGGCGCCACTTCCGCGAGCGCACCACCACCCTCAAGGCCAAAGGGGGCGCCACCAAGATCCTGCGCGCCTGCAACGACATCACCCGGGAAAAAAGCGCCGAAGAGGAGCGCATCATCTTCGAGCTGAAAATGCAGCATGCCCAGAAGCTGGAAAGCCTGGGCATCATCGCAGGGGGCATTGCCCACGACTTCAACAACATCCTCATGGCGGTTCTGGGCCACGCCGACATCGCCCTGGAAGAGGTCGCCGGCAACCCCGGCCCGCAGAAAGCCCTCAACAACATCGTCACCGCAGGAAAACGGGCCACGGAGCTTGCCCGGCAGCTCCTTGTCTACTCGGGCAAGGGAAAACTGGAGACCAGCATTGTCGACATCAACACCCTGGTGACCGATATGATGAGCCTCATCGAGGTGTCGGTCTCCAAAAAAGTGCGCATCCTTTTTCACCCGGGCCGCCACACCCCCCACGTGGAGGGCAACCTCAGCCAGCTGCGCCAGGTGATCCTCAACCTCCTCACCAACGCCTCCCAGGCCATCGGCAACGCCAGCGGCCAGATCGACATCCGCACGGGCAAGGTCTTCTGCACCCGAAGCGACCTGAACGCCTGTTCCATGCCCGTGCGCCCCGGCGTGGACGCCACCCTGCCCGAGGCCACCTACACCTTCATCGACATCGAAGACACCGGCTGCGGCATGGACGAAACCACCCGGGACAAACTCTTCGACCCCTTTTACACCACCAAGAAGACCGGCACGGGCCTGGGCATGGCCGCGGTTCTGGGCATCATCCGGCAACTGCGGGGCACCATGACCGTGGACAGCACCCCGGGTGTGGGCACCCGCATCCGCGTGCTCCTGCCCGCATCCCTTGCTGCCATTGAGCAACGGAAGCAGCCGAAGGCGCCCTCTTTGGAAAAACCCATCCAGCAACAGGGCGGCCTGGTCCTCATCGCCGACGACGAGGAGCCCGTAAGGAAGATCTCCCAGCGCATGGTGGAAAAGCTCGGGTTTTCTGTTATCTCGGCCAAAGACGGCAGGGAGGCGGTCTCTCTGTACAAGGCCCACCGGCAGGAGATCCGCTGTGTCATCCTCGACATGACCATGCCGGGGCTAAGCGGCAGCGAAGCCCTGGACCAGATCCGGCAGGTCGACCCATCGGCCAAGGCCATCATTGCCAGCGGGTACGGATCGGCACCGTCCCAATCGACACCGGCCGAAGACGACACCTGCGCTTACCTCCAGAAGCCTTACCAGATAAACGAACTCAAGCAGGTCCTTCGTGAAATGCTCAACGGCAGCGGCCTGCCGCCCCAGCCATAAAGGGGCCCAACGCCACCTTGTACCGGCTCCCCGGGGAGCCGGTCTTTCCCTCCTTAGTAATAATTCCCCCGATCTTGCCATCTCCAATCTATGACCAACGTTTTGAAGCAGCATTTGATTTTTTCCCACCTCGGTCGTATATCTAGAGCAACGAGACAAGACAAACATACAGATTCATGGAAGGAGTAATAAAGCGATGGAACGCCCGAAGAAATTGTGGGGGGTCAATGTGGCCCTTTTTGTGCTGGGGGTTTTTCTTGCGGTAACGGGGTTGATCAATGCATGGATTCTCCCCCACGGGTACGAGGCCAAAGGAAGCGTGCTGGTGGACATCCGCCATGTACTGACCGATGTCCACGAGTGGGCGGGACTCCTGTTTATCCTTGCCGTGGCCCTCCACCTGGTATTGCACAGCACGTACATCCGCAAAAACATGGCCGCCTTCGGTTGGACCCGCTGGATCAAACCTTAAAAAAGCACTGGGCACCCCTTGCCTCCGTCCCCACCGGGGACAAGGGCTCGGCTGACAAAGAGCCACGCCGCCACGTGTCTGTTTTATGTGTGCCATAGCCCATCCTGCCTGTTGTTGATCCCACCTCACATCACCGGATGTCAGACCAGCTCCAGGAACAGGGTGTCGGCAATGGAGAGCCGCTCAAAGGGAGGCTCTCCCCCAAAAAGCGCCTGGCAGAACATGGCATTGACGGCGGCCAGGGTCTGGTTCATGGGCTCCAGGTCGATCATGACGTCCCCTGAAAGGGAGGAGAGCCCCTGAAAGTTCTCCGGGCAGAAGTCGACCCTCCGGTTCCCCTCGCCGTCGTCAAAAAGGATGGGAAGGCCGTGGGTCCTGCAGATCAAAGGCCGGTCCCCGTAAAGGAGGCAGGCCCCGTCCCCGTCCAAAAGAGGGCAGGGTCCTTCATCGCTGCTTTCGGTGGCCCGGGCCAGGGCTGAGGCCTTCTGGGTCTCGGAAAGGGTGTCAAAGGCCAGGCGAAGGCTGACGGCCTCCACGGGAAAAAGAGAAATATTCAGGCAACAGGCGCTGCACCCCTTACGACAGGCCATGTGGCCTGTAAGCGCGGCTTCGATCTCCCCGCACCGGGCGTTCACCCGCGAAAGAAGTGTCCTGTAGTTTTCAAACAATGCGTCCATGGATATCTCCATAATAGGGTCAGGAAAAAAAACAGGGGGAGGCCAGATATGGAGGCAGGACGATGTACGACGTACCTTGATTAAAGCCACCCGATTCGTATGGCCTTCATCCCGAAGGCATACGACACATGCGCCGGTGGCGGTTTCTTCAGAAACATGATGTGCGCGTGCTTATGTAGTGCATTTCACTCCCCCAGACAAGAAAAGGAGCACCCCAGACCATGGAAATAGCCCCCATCGGCACCCTGTACACCCCCCACACGGAACTTTCGTCCATGCCCATCCAGCCCAAAGGCGCCACAGAGGTGCAGGGGCGCGCTGTCCTCCTTCCAGAGTACGCTGAGGGCCTGGCCGACCTGGCGGGCTTCAGCCACATCTACCTCATCTATCACTTCCACAAGGCCACACGCACCGAACTCACCGTGGTCCCCTTCATGGACACCCATCCCCGCGGGGTCTTCTCCACCCGATCTCCCTTGCGCCCCACCCACCTCGGCCTCTCCATCGTCCGCGTCACCCGGGTTGATGGAGCCACCGTGCACTTCACCGGGGCCGACATGCTCGACGGCACCCCGCTTATGGACATCAAGCCCTACATCCGAAATTTCGATCATGTGGAGGAAAGCACATCAGGATGGATGACCGCAGACGAAAAAACAGTATCCGATAAGCGGTCCGACGACCGGTTTGTGTAACATAAGGGGAAATGATTCAGCTTGTTGCTGCCTCCGGCTGCCCTGCCGGGGGCCAAGCGTAAAAATTTGGCCAACAGGCCTCGCGAGTCACTTTGGAGCGGCCAAAAGGCAATGCAACCCAAACGTTTCTGCGAAGCTTTTTTCAAAAAGCGACCCGTCGAAGGGTGGCTCTAAAGGTCAGCGGGCCCACCACGCCTTCAGCTTCATGTACAGGGCCCTCCAGCTCTCTCCGGACCCACCGCAGGCGGGCCGGGCCTTACCTGTACAGCAGCTTCCTTCCATCTCAAGGGGGGACACGCCCATCACCACGGCCATCTCTTCGGGGGAGGCATCCGCGGTTCCCGTAAGCCGGGCCGGATAGCCGCTCCGGGTAATGGCCAGGCCGACGTCCTCGGGAGAGATCCCGGTGTCATGCATCACCACCACCACACCGCTTGAAAACGCCCCGGTCACCCGGGCCCCCTCCGCCACTCGGGACACCCCTGTTGAAATCACGGAAAGACAGTCACCGCATGTCATCCGCTCCACGGCGTATGTTGACTTTTTCCCTGCACCCTGCGCCCAGGACAGCACCGACATCGCGCCCACAAAGAGCACGGCAAGGACAACCATCGCCCATCGCATCTTCCCTCCTTTGCGCATTGCACGCCCACCGTGAGTTTTTTCCAAATTTGTGCGCATCGGTTGCGCCTGCGTGTAAATCTTTCATAAACCATGCCGACCAGACGAAGAATCGCCCTTGGCTGCCCCGTGGGCGACCATAAAGAAAGGGGCGGGACGCAAAGGGCACAGGGCTGGCGAATACTCTGCACCTGCCTGAAGACTATTAGGTAATTCCCGGTTGATTTTACGGGTAACAATGATACGAAAGGCGTGTTGAAGGGAGTGCCCGTCGGCTCTACGGAAAAACGGCACACGGAGACTCCGAGATACCACAGGTTGAGCCCCCGTATCAGGGCAGGCTCTTCCTCAACCATCCACCATCGCTGGGAGCCCCATGGATTTTGCCCTTACCCCCGTCATCGCCCTTTCTCTTTTTGCCACCGGAACCGCCGCAGGATTTGTGGATTCCATCGCAGGGGGAGGCGGCCTCGTGGCCCTTCCCATGCTGCTCTCCGTCGGTGTGCCGCCCCAGCTTGCCCTGGGAACCAACAAGCTCCAGGGCTCCTTCGGCACCTTTTCAGCCGCCCTCACCTACATCCAGAAAGGCGAGGTGAACCTGAAAGAGGCCGCCCTGGGCATCGCCGCCACCCTCACGGGCGCCGCCACCGGTGCCTGGACCATCCAGCACATGGAGGCAGGCTTCCTCAAAGGGCTCATCCCGATTCTGCTCCTGGCGGTGCTGGCCTACACCCTGCTCTCCCCCGATTTCGGGGACGCCCAGCGCAAACCCAAGCTCCCCGCCCCGGTCTTCTACACCCTCTGCGGCCTGCTCCTGGGCTTTTACGACGGCTTCTTCGGCCCCGGCACGGGCTCCTTCTGGACCACAGGGATGGTGCTGTTCATGGGCTTTTCCATGACCCGGGCCGCAGGCTACACCCGCGTCATGAACTTCACGAGCAACGTTGTGGCCCTCTGCGTCTTCATCGCCCTGGGCAACGTGGTCTGGACCGCAGGGCTCATCATGGCCGCAGGCCAGATCATCGGCGCGCGTACCGGCTCAGCCCTGGCCATCAAAAAAGGAGCCAGGCTCATCAAGCCCATCTTTGTCACCGTGGTCTTTCTCACCACGGCCAGGCTCATCTATCAAACGTACGCGTAGCGACTCCCCCCGTTTGACGCGCAAAAACGTGACCAAGCCATTGCCTCCGGCGGCCCTGCCGGGGGCCAAACGTTTAAAAAGTTTAACAAACAGGTCTTACAAACGACTTGGCCCCACCGAAAGTTACCGGCTGCCGGACTGTTTTGAATGCTCCGAAGGCAAAGCGGAGTCGTTACGCGAAGACAAAAAAACCCCGGCCTCTCCGAGAGACCGGGGCGTAAACATGACATGGGCAGAAGCCTCCCGTTGCACAATGACTGCAAGGGGCCTTAAGAATCCAGCTCGCGTTTGAATTTTTCAGCGATGTCGTCGAACAGGTCTTTTTCTTTCTTCTTCTGCTCTTCCTGAATGGCCTTGACCTTCTGTTCGTAGATCCCGGCGGTCTTCTCCTTAAACTTTTTCAGCTCCTCTTCCATGCGGTTCTCCCGCACTTTCTTAGGAAGAGCTTCCACGGCAAGATGGTCTTCCACCACAATGCAGGTGGTCTGAAAAGGGCCCTCCACCAGGGCAATAATGCCCTTGTCCGAAAGCTCCGTGCACACCCGGGAGACCCAGTCCGTGGTCATGCCGAGGATCTCGGCCACCTCTTTGAAAGAGGGGGACGCTTTTTTCGTAAACTCATGGACCCGAACGGCAGCCACCAGGGCCTGAGCCTCGTCATAGGGGGTCAACCGACTCATCACGCACCTCCCACCCGGTGGTCACCTCCTTGGAAACACCGGGGCAATCAAGGACTCGGCTCACGCCTCTCCGGCCTACCAAGCCCATTATCCACATTACAGGCGAATTCGCCCTTCGTACACCAGCCTGGCCGGACCGGTCTTTAAAATATGGTTGTCGGCCTCGTTCCAGGCAATGGCCAGATCGCCGCCCTTGAGTCCCACGGTCACCTCGCGGCCCGTCAGGCCCAGAAGGTGGGTTGCCACGGCCGTGGCACAGGCCCCGGTGCCGCAGGCCAGGGTCTCGCCTGCACCCCGCTCCCAGACGCGCATCTTCACCTCGGAAGGCGACACCACCTCCACGAACTCCACGTTGGTCTTTTCAGGGAACAGGGGATGGACCTCAAGGGAAGGGCCAAACGCTGTGGGTTCATCTCCGGTCAGGCGGTCCACCACAATGACGGCATGGGGATTGCCCATGGAAACGGCCGTCACGGCATACTCCCTGCCATCGGCTGTGACGGGAACGGACACGGCCCGATCACCGTCCACATCAAAGGGAATCTTTCGCGGGAACAAAATGGGTTCGCCCATGTCCACGCACACCCGGGTCACGCCGTTTTGTGTTGCCTCGATGATCTGCATGGTCCCAGCCAAGCCCTCACTGTGAAGCGGGTGCCGGAAAGAAGCCCCCTGTCGTTGACAAAGGCGGCAAAGCAACGCATCCCGTTGCCGCACATCTCCGCCTCGGACCCGTCGGAGTTGAAGATACGAAACCCGATGTCGCAGGTCTCCGAGGGAAGGGCCATGATAATGCCGTCGGCACCCACGCCGAACCGCCGGTCGCAAAGCTTTCGGGCAAGCTCCGGGTACCCCATGGCGCCCAGGGCCCCGTCCATGTCGTCCAGCAGGACAAAGTCGTTTCCAATACCTTCCATTTTCGCAAACTCGAGAACCATGATACCCTCCGGGGTCGATAAAATGTTGTGATCCCATTTTCATACCGAATACGCATGTATCACACAATATGTTTGGCGGCCTAACAATAAAAACCCGCCCGAAAAGAAGGCGCAAAACGTCATCAAATCAGGAACACGGTGTTTGACACAAATCCTTGTTCAAAGGTATAGTTAACCACAGACTACCCACCACACACCACACGACATAACCGCACCACATCACCCCCGTCAGGCATGTCCCCCCGCACCGCCTGTCGGACAACCCAACCATCAACGTCGAAACGGAGGTGAGCCGATGAAAACCTTTATCATCCTGACGGAATTGACCGAAGAGGGCAAAAAGGCCATCCAGAATGACCCGGCCGGCATGAAGCTCTCGGCCCAGGCCATTGAAAACCGTGGCGGCATCCTCGTGGACCAGTTTGCCCTGCTGGGGCCCTGGGACTTTCTTACCATCATCAAGGCCAAGGACGAAAAATCCATCTTCCGCATCACCACAGAACTTGACGCCCTGGGCACCGTCAAAACCATGACCCTTCCGGCCATGCCCATCGAGGAGTTCATCGACGACATCATCACCTCCATGTGATCCCTTTCCCCCACTGATTCCCGGCACACACAAACAGCCCATGATCCGAACCGGGATCATGGGCTGTTTTGTTGTGTTCGAAAGCCGTTACGGAGTTTTTTTGCTACTGCCCGTTACCTTCCCGTGCGTTGCGCTTCCAGGTGATCGATGTAAGAGGGCCGAAGGGCGTCCTGATAAAAAATGCCGGTCATGAGGCGCTCGTCCCGTGCCAGGCGCAGGGCGGCTTCGTGGTCTTCGGGGTCATGGGTGTGGGGCAGGGGAAGGGCCAGCTTCGAGAGGCGCTTCCAGGTGTAGTTCTCCTTGTCGAAGGTAACGCACGGAGAGACAAGGTGCAGAAAGCTGAACCCCTTGTGAAGAATGCCCTGGTGCATGATTTGCTTCATGCCCTCCACATCCCCGGCAAAGCCCCGGGCCACAAAGGAGGCGCCGTAGGAGAGGGCCAGGGCCACGGGGTTCAGGGGGGTGTCCGGGTTGCCCCGTGGGTGGGAGCCGGTGACGTTACCCATGGGGGTGGTGGGAGACGACTGCCCCTTGGTGAGGCCGTAGATGGAGTTGTCGAAAAGAAACAGGGTGACATCGATGTTCTTCCGGGCGATGTGGGGCAGATGGCCGCCCCCGATGCCCAGGATATCCCCGTCTCCGCCCACGGTAAAAACCGTGAGATCCGGGGAGGCCAGCTTTACGCCGCTGGCGATGGGAACAGCCCGCCCGTGGAGGGTGTGAAACCCGTACACCTTCATGAAGATGGGAAACCGCCCGGCGCAGCCGATGCCGCTGACCACGCACATCTCTTCATTGCGAAGGCCCAGCTCCCCCACCACCTGCAAGAGAGCATGGGCAATGCCGAAATATCCGCACCCCGGACACCAGGTGGGCAGCTCACGGGTACGATAGTCAAGGAACCCCTCTCCCCGGACTTTGACCAGGGCGTCGCTGATGTAGGTCATGGCAACTCCGTCTTTGGTCCAAAAGCGCCTCCGGCGGCCCTGCCGGGGGCCAAACTTTTGAAAAGTTTGACAAACAGGTCTGTGGCGAGCAGTATTCGAAGGCCCAGCCCTTACCCAGTAAACACTTGCAATAACAGAGCATTAAATTAATCAGGCCGTATTCTCATAAACTATCCGGGTTAAAACTTAAATTTCCCGATAAACTCCAGAATATCCTCGGACGCCATGGGAAGGCCGGAGATGAGGTTTAAACGGTGCACCTGCCGGTTGATGACAGGTGCCACGAGGTTGGCGTATTGACCGGTGTGGTTGAGTTCGGCCACCACCAGGGTTTTGCAGCGGTTGCTGAAGGCTTTCAAGGCCTCTTCAGGCAGGGGATAGATCACCGAAGAGTGGAAGGAAGCGATGCGGTGCCCCTTTTTCCCGGCCCTTCTCACGGCCTCTTCCGCGGCCCCGGAGGAAGATCCCCAGGAGAGGATTCCGATGTCCACCTCCCCTTCGGTGCCGGACTCCATCACGGTCGGCAGCTCGTCCTGAAGGGTCTTGAGCTTCCTGAACCGCTTCTCGGTCATGGTCAGGTGGTTCTCCCCGTCGTAGACGGGCTTGCCGTGGGTGTTGTGCTCCAGGCCGGTGGCCACAAACATCCCGTAGGGCATGCCCGGCAGGGTCCTGGGAGAGATGCCGCTGTCGGTCACCTTGAAGCGCTCGTAATCGTCCAGGGCCTCGTCCGGCGGAAACACGTTGGCGGACAGCATGGCCTCCCCGGGGGGATCGGGCTTGGGAATGTTTCGGATGCTGTTGGAAAGGTAAAAATCAAGGAGAATCACCACCGGAGTCTGATACTTCTCGGCGGCATAAAACGCCAGGCAGGTCATGGCATAGCAGTCCATGACGTCCCGGGGGGCAAAGACCACCCGGGGCGAATCCCCGGTGCCTCCCCACACCGCAGCGGACAGGTCGCTCTGCTCCATCTTGGTGGGAAGCCCGGTGCTGGGGCCACCCCGCTGGGAGTTCACGATGACGGCGGGCACCTCGGCCATCACCGCCAGGTTGATCATCTCCCCCATGAGGGCAAAGCCCGGGCCGGAAGTGGCCGTCATGGCCCGTTTCCCGGAAAAACCCGCCCCCACCACGTTGCCCGCAGCCGAAATCTCATCCTCGGTCTGAAGCATCACCCCACCGGAGTCTCCCAGGCGCTTGCTCAGGATCTTCCGGCGGCTGATCTGGTGGCCGGGGTGATGGGGTACGGGCGTAAAGGCGAACCCCGCTGCCATCGCGGCCATCCATCAGCACGTTCCATTCATGATCGCCTACTTTTTACGCCCTACTACGGGTACTGGTGGCGAGTTCTTTTTCAGGAAGGTGGCGGGCCAGGATCTCCTGCACCTCCTTGCATCCAGCTGGTAGGCCCAGGAGAGAAAAACGGCCTGTCAGATGATCACCTGTTTCTTGCCCTTGTCCTTCCTCCTGCCTGGGTACAAGGCCTTGGTGGGCAGGCTTCGGCATGAGAGATGCCGGCAGAAGGGCGGCCGCGCACCAATGGCCACCATGTTACGCCCCTTGGCGTTGCCCGCGGCCTTGTTGGCAAGCTCCAGCATGGGAATGCCGTAGGCGGTCATGCCCGGCTCAGCCCACCCGGCGATGCTCTTGTCCTCTTCGTGGCAGACCGGGGGCTTGCTGTCGTAGATCAGCACCCCGTTTTTCCGAAGCCCGCCCACTGGGTGATGGCGTGGGCGTCGTTCAGGGCCACCAGCACGTCCGTGTACTTCCCCGGCGAAAGCACTTTGTCCGTGCTGACGCGAAAGTGGGCCACACACTTGCCGAAGCCCCTGATCTCCGAAGGAAACGAATCAAAGGAGACAATGTCGTAGCCCTCGCTGCTCATGAAGCGGGTCATCACCTCGCCTGCGGAGATGGTCCCCTCCCCTGCGCTGCCACAGATCTCAATCACAATATCAACGCTGGTCGTCATCGTGTTCGCTCTCCTGTATTGAACATGCAGCACAAAAAATTATCTGCCTCCGGCGGCAAGGTGTGCCACCTTGAAAGCAAGTTACGAATGCGCTTTCCCCCTCGGCCCTCGTGGAAAATCACATTCGCCTTTATTTTTCATGATTGGTTTTTAACCATAAAGCTCCCTTCGACACATGGGGGGGAATACCCCACACCGCCCATCACGGGCGTAGCCCGTCAGCGAATGTGATCGGCCTTAGGAACGAAGGCCGGGAGCATTTGCGAACCCGGTTATCAACAGGCAAGGATTTCCACCAGGAGGTGCGGATGGTGACCCCATACCATACGGAACCTGTCCTTGGGCTGATAGTCGATAATCTTTTCCCGCCCCAGAAGGTTCATGGCGGTGATCTCCCCTTGGGCCTCGGCATTGCCCCAGCCCACGGAAACCCAGTAATCCTTGAGGTCCGGGTTGTAGATCTGGGCGCAATCCCCGCAGGCGTAAACGTCTTCGTGGTTGGTGCGCATGAGGTGATCCACAAGCACCCCTTTTTCCGTGTTGATGCCGCTGCCCACGAGAAATCGGATGTTGGGTACGGAGCCGAAAAAGGAGAAGACCAGGTCCGCCGAGAGCTCAGCGCCGTCGGGCAGGGTAAGGGTAAACCCCTCCCCTTCGGGCCGCACGTCTGTCACGGGCTCGGCATCGGTGATGACCGTCACCCCAAGGGAAGTGAGGCGCTTGGTCACGCTTTTCTGAATCTCATCCTTGAGGCTCACGGGCCAGAAGAGGCTGCTGTAGAGGACAAACACCACCTCCTTGCCAGCTTTTCGCGCCTCCCGGGCAAAGCCCATGCTGGTAAGGTCTCCGCCAAGAACGGCCAGGCTGGAGACTTTTTCCATGGCGTCTCGGACGCTCCGGGCGTCGTCGAACCCTGCCAGGCAGTGAAGGTGATCGGCAAACCCGGCGTGTGTGGGGAGCCTTCGGGCCGAGGCCCCCACAGCCAGGATGAGTTTGGTAAAATGCACCTTTTCCATGTGCCGGAGGTAGACCACCTTTTCGGCCGGATCCACCTTCTCCACGCGCTGCCCCAGGCGCAGGCGGATATGCTTCTCCTGATAGCCGCGGTAGGGACGAATCACGAGGTCCTCGGCCTCGCAGCCTCCGCGGTAGCCGAGGCACCCGGTGCTTGTAACCCGGGCTTCTCATCGGAGATGATGGTGATCCTGGCCTCGGGGTCTTCCCGGCGCAGGGTATCGGCCGCGCTGTTGCCCGCCGGGCCGTTTCCTATGATGACGTAATGGTCGTCCTTTGGCATCACTCCTCCCTGTCCACTTCCACCAGCTCGGTTTTGGTTATGGTTATGCAGTCCATGGGACAGACCTCGTAGCACTTCCCGCAACGGATACACCGCTTGTTGTATACATTCCGATGGCAATGGCCACCACGTCGTTGCCGTTGCCCGTTTCATTATGCTCCATAGCTCCCGTCCGGGTTCTCGGCAACGCTTGTGATCATCTTGATGCCGTCCCGGGGGGCCACGTCGATGCACATGGAACAATCCCAACGGGAGACGTCGATCTCGTACTTCAGGCTGCAGAGGTAGCAGCGCAACGACTCCTTGACGGCCTCGGCCTCGCCGTAGCCCTTCTCCACCTCGTTGTCCGCCTCCTCAAAGCGTTCTTCAACGGGCAGGGTGGGCATGGGCACCGGCTTGATAAAATCGTACTCCCGCTCCCGGTCGGTCTGTTCCGCCGGTTCAAACCGCACCAGAAGCGCCTTTCTCCTGCGCCCGGCAAAGAGCTCGTCCACCTCATGGGCGGCATGGCGCCCTGCGGCCAGGGCGGAAATAACGTTGGAGGCACCGGTGACGCAATCCCCGGCTGCGTAGAGTCGGTCCACGGAGGTGAGAAAGCGGCCTGCCTTGACTCCGATGCGCTGCCCGTCCATTTCCAGGGGCTGGCCCAGGTCCACCCGGGGGTGCTGGCCGATGGCGCTGATGATGGTGTCCGCTTCCATGACAAACTCAGAATTCTCAATGGGCACGGCGATGCGGCCCTTGCCGTCCGGGGTGTCTTCCAGCCGGGTTCGCAGGAACTCAATCCCCTCAACCCGGCCCCCTGTGCCCAGGATCCGGTGGGTGCTCACCAGGCTGTAGATGCGTCCTCCCTCCACCTTGACCTCGCGGATCTCATGGTCGTCCACGGGCATGTGCTCTTCGGTGGCCAAGATATTGATGCGCACGCTTTCCGCCCCCATGCGAAGGGAGGTGCGGGCACAATCCATGGCCGTGAAGCCGTCCCCCACCACGATGACCCGCTTGCCCGTCTCCACGTCCTGGCCGAGGTTGGTCCGCACCATGTAATCCAGGCCGGAGATCACCCCCTCCATCTCCTCCCCGTCCACCCCGAGGCGGTTGGGCTCCATGCAACCCACGGTGGTGATCACGGCGTCGTGCTTTTTAAGGAGGTCTTTAAGGACAATGTCGTGCCCCACCAGCACCCGGGTCTGGAGCGTCACCCCCAGCCTCAGGACATTTTCGATCTCCAGGTCCAGAATATCCCGGGGAAGCCGAAACGCCGGAATCCCGTAGCGCAGCATCCCGCCTGCTTCAGGCATGCTCTCATAAAGGGTCACGTTGTGCCCGTAAACGGCCAGGTCGTGGGCCGCGCCGATGCCCGCAGGGCCGGAGCCGATGACGGCCACGCTCTTGCCGGACGGGGCGTACAGATCCTCTTTGATGCGGTGCATGGCCGGTTTCAAATCGGCTGCCGACCGCTTCAGGTGGCAGATATTCACAGGGTCGCCCAGGTCGTCTTCCCCGTGGCGGCAAGCCGCCTCGCAGGGCCGGGAACAGATCCTGCCCAGGGTGGCGGGCAGGATATTGTAGACCCGGTTCAATTCATAGGAGCGCCCGTAGCGGTTCTCGGTGATGCACCGGATGTACCCGGGCACGTTGGTGGCGGCGGGGCAGGCATGCTGGCAGGGAACGTTATCGGCCATGTACCCGAAATCCCTCGGGTCGTCTGAAAAGGCGATCTCCTTGATAATGCGGAGCATGCCGCTGGTCCCGTCGTTCCCGCGCTGGCTGCTGTAGATCTCTCGTTTCATCGGCTTTTCCCGTGGGGTCTTTTCTGTAAAGCTGATTGACGATTCGTGACACTAATCGTGGTGAGACGGTTACGGTCTTGGTTCAAGGAAGCGGGAAGGGCCGAGGTCGAGACGCAAGGCAAGAAGATGGAAACCGGACCAGGGGAAGAGGCCGTCCCGCAAGGGAAGAGGGCCCTGCAGAGATGAATCCCCGCACCAGGCCCGTGACATGGAATTATTACCGCTAAATATACTCTCTTTTTGACAGCCACGCAAGGCGGTTGCGTTTTTTTAACCTTGTGGTTCTCAGGGATTTCATGTTTAATTAAGTATTCCAAGCCGCCGCAAGTTCGATATAAAAACACCTTTCATATCAACTTCTTGCAGAGCTTCCACCCATCTCTTCTGCGCTTCTGCTTGCTACCCTGCCTGCTCGCATCGCCCGCATCCGGGCCCTCTTTTGTTGCACGGTGGCGCCTTCGGAGTGTTTTGCCCAATCCGTTCCCCCCTGTGCCTCCCGCGGCACTCCGTGACGTTTTTGCCCGGGCGGATATGGCCGCACCCGGCCCCGCTCCCGACCCCATGTCAACACGACCCGACGCCTAACAAGGAGGACACCATGGACAGCAGCATCAAGAACATCGGCCTTCGCGGTGTGGTTATCGCCAGCACCAAAATCTGCGACGTGGACGGTGCCAACAGCCGCCTCCTCTATCGCGGCTTCCTCATCCAGGACCTGGCGATGGAGACCACCTTCGCCGAGGTGGCTCACATGCTCCTGTATGACAAGATGCCCGACATTCATGAGCTGGTAAACTTCTCCAACCAGCTGGAGAGGAACCGAACCCTGCCCCCCAACCTCATCTGCGCCATGCAGACGCGGCCGGTGACCACGCCCCCCATGGACATCCTCCAGGCCTGCGTCGCCCTCCTGGCACACCACGACGACACCCTCCCCGAAAACAGCCTCCCCCTGGCCCGCAACCGGGCCATGAGCCTCATCGCCAAGCTGCCCACGGTGGTGGCGGCCTGGACCCGCATCCGCCAGAGGCTGGCGCCCATCGATCCGGTGCCGGGCCTCTCCATGGCCGAGAACTTCTTTTACATGATCACGGGCAAGCGGCCGGACCGCCGCGTGGCCGAACTCTTTGACCGGGCCCTTATCCTGCATGCCGAGCACGCCTTTAATGCCTCCACCTTCGCCGCCCGGGAGGTGGCCTCCACCCGGGCCCATATGTACGCCGCGGTGTCCGCGGCCATAGGCTCCCTTTCCGGAGAGCTACACGGTGGGGCCAACACCCGGGTCATGGAGATGCTTAAAGCCATCGGCAGCAAGGAGAACATCCGGCCCTTTGTGGAGGAGAAACTGGAAAAAGGCGAGCTGGTCATGGGCCTGGGCCATGCCGTCTACAAAAACGGAGACCCCCGGGTGGAGATCCTGCGCCCCATGAGCAAAGAGGTGGGCGAGCGTGTCGGGGATACCCACTGGTATGAAATGACCGAAGAGCTGGAGCGGGTGGGCAAGGCCCTGTTCAAAGAGAAGAAAGGCATGGAGATCTTCCCCAACGTGGACTTCTACAGCGCCTCCCTCTACCACACCATGGGCCTGCCCCACGATCTCTTCACCCCGGTGTTCGCCATGAGCCGCATGGCCGGATGGGGCGCCCACATCATCGAAGAGCAGTTCGCCGACGAGGCCCACAAGCCAGTTCTCTACCGGCCGGAATCCGAATACATCGGTACCTACTGCGGCCCCGAAGGCTGCACCCTTGTCCCCATGGACAAACGATAATGCAAGGAGGCAACCTGTGATCTCCCTGGACTCCCTGATCCAAGACGTGGTTGTGGACGGCCGTCCATACGCCGCCGTGCATGTGGATGGCCTTGCCGGGGTCTACAGCGCAACCCCTTCCCGGCTTCCCTATTCCCTGAAAATCCTGGCGGAGAACATGGTGCGCAACATCCTCTGGGGACGCCTTGCCCCGGAGAACCTCACCCGGCTCCTCTCCTGGCGTGCCGAAGGGTTTTCCGCCGTGGGCATCAGCTTCTACCCGGCCCGGGTGCTGATGCAGGACTTCACGGGCGTCCCTGCCCTCTGCGATTTGGCCGCCATGCGGGACGCCGCCGTTAAGGCCGGGTTCCCTGCGGAACGGGTCAACCCCGAGGTGCCCGTGGACCTGATCATCGACCACTCGGTGCAGGTGGATTTTTTCGGCATGAAAGGAGCCCTTGAAAAAAACGTGGGCCTGGAGTTCGACCGCAACCGGGAGCGCTATGCCTTTTTGAAATGGGCTCAAAAGAGCTTCGACAACCTGAAGATCGTGCCCCCCAACTCCGGCATCTGCCATCAGATCAACCTGGAAAAACTGGGCACCGTGGCAGCCACCGCAACCCGGGACGGGCGGGCCTGGGCCTTCCTCGACTCCCTGGTGGGCACCGACTCCCACACCCCCATGATCAACGCCCTGGGCACCCTGGGATGGGGTGTGGGCGGTATCGAGGCCGAGGCCGTGATGATGGGACAACCCCTGTCCATGCGCCTGCCCAGCGTCACCGGGGTGCGCATCTGCGGCGCCCCTGCCAAAGGGGTGACGGCAACGGACGTGGTGCTTTTTATCACCGAACGGCTGCGCCAGGAGGTGGTGGTGGAGCAGTTCGTGGAGTACTTCGGCCCCTCCCTGTCCGAACTCTCCCTGCCGGATCGGGCCACCATCGCCAATATGACCCCTGAAAACGGGGCCACCGTGGGCCTCTTCCCCGTGGACGAGGTGACCCTGGGCTACCTCAAAGCCACGGGCAGGGACGATGCCGCCCGGTTTGCCGAGGCCTACACCAAAGAGACCGCGCTATTCCACGACCCCGCGTCAGAGCCCTCGTACAACCGGGTCATCGAACTCGACCTCTCGGCCATCACACCCTCTGTGGCAGGTCCTTCCCGCCCCCAGGACCGGATTCCCCTGCCCAAGCTCAAACCCGCCATGGAGGCCGCCTTCGACGGCCGGAAAAAGGGCAGGAGCATCTCCATGGGCGGCACCCTCTGCCGCGTGGAGGACGGCTCCGTGGTCATCGCAGCCATCACCTCCTGCACCAACACCTCCAACCCCCATGTGATGCTGGGGGCCGGGCTCATCGCCAAAAAAGCCGCGGCATTCGGGCTCTCGGTGCCGCCCTTTGTCAAAACATCCCTGGCCCCGGGATCCAGAGCCGTGGTGAAATACCTGGAAGATGCGGGCCTCTTGGCTCCCCTGGAGCAGCTCGGCTTTCACCTGGCGGGCTTCGGCTGCACCACCTGCATCGGCAACAGCGGCCCCTTGCCCCCGGAGGTGGCCCACGTAGTCGAAGAAGAAAACCTCAACGTGGCCGCCGTGCTATCGGGCAACCGGAACTTTGAGGCGCGCGTCCACCAGAAGGTGCGCAGCAATTTCCTGGCCTCCCCCATGCTCGTGGTGCTCTTTGCCCTTGCCGGGCGCACCGACATCGACTTCTTGCACGAGCACATCGGCTGCACCCCCGAAGGCAAGGAGATCTTCATGGCCGACCTCTGGCCCTCCCGGGAAGAGATCGAGGCGGTCGTCAACCGGTGCATCACCCCCGATACCTTCACCGCCACCTACGCCTCCCTCTACGATGGGGACGAGCACTGGCAGGCCATTGCCTCGGGAGCGGGCCTCACCTTTGACTGGGACACGGACTCCACCTACATCCGCAAGCCCCCCTTCTTCGATGAGTTCTCCCTGACGCTCCCCACCCCGGACACCATCACCGGCGCGCGGGTCCTGGCCAAACTCGGGGATTCGGTCACCACCGACCACATCTCCCCGGCAGGGGCCATCCCCCCAGCCTACCCGGCAGGGGTTTATCTCACCGGAAAGGGGGTTCCCCCGGACCAGTACAACTCCTACGGCTCACGCAGGGGAAACCACGAAGTCATGATGCGCGGCACCTTCGGCAACATCCGCATCAAAAACGAGCTGGCCCACGGCCGGGAAGGGGCCTACACCACCCTCTTTCCCGAACACGATGAAACCTTCATCTTCGATGCCGCCCAAGCCTACCAGCACCGGGACACCCCCCTTATCATCCTGGCCGGCACCGAGTACGGAACCGGCTCCAGCCGGGACTGGGCCGCCAAAGGCAGCCTCCTCCTGGGAGTCAAGGCCGTCATCGCCCAGTCCTTTGAGCGCATCCACCGCAGCAACCTCGTGGGCATGGGCGTTCTCCCCCTGGAGTTCCTTGCAGACGAGTCCGCCCGTACCCTCAACCTGAACGGCACCGAATCCTTCTCCCTCTCAGGCCTGGACACCCTGGAAGCCGGAGGCACCCTGTCGGTCCGCGCCCAGAAAGAAAGCGGCCAGGCCATCCTCTTCGGCGTCAAGGTCCGCCTGGACACGGTCAAGGAGGTGGAAACCTACCGCCACGGCGGCATCCTGCCCATGGTGTTACGCGAGTTGCTTGAAAAATAATTTTTCCAACAAAAAAGCCTCCGGCGGCCCTGCCGGGGGCTAAAAGGTCTAATCCGCCTTCGTTCCTGAAACAACAAAGGCTTATCCGTAATAATCGCCGTGGAGATACGTATGCACGCCCAACATGTCACAGGGACATGACCATCATCGTCCCCCCACCACGCCCCTTTCACCTCAATGACACCTGTATCAGAATAAACGCCACGTCATCCCATGGAATAGCGGGATATGGCCCCATTTGCTGCTGAAAACGCCACCCCGTCCCCATATCCACTCAGATCATTCTGCCCCCCGACCAAAAACACGCCGTTCCACGCTTGCTTTGCCATACAAACTGTGGTCTCATTCCAATAACTGATATCAAATCAAATAGTATTTACCTTTAAAACATGGAGATCCAGATACCGCTCCATATTGACCCTTTGAATTCGGCACAGCTCACCTGATTATGGAATTGACAAAAGGAGGAGGGAGACGCCTGAAAAGGCCAGGGCATGTAGCCCCAGAAAGCATCCCTTTTCACGAGGCAAGCATCGTCACAATGTCAACGGGAGGGAAAAAAATGACTATTTTCGCACTGATCGCAAACACCATCCAATTTTTCATCGCTATTCTGATGTTAACACAGCTCTCTTCTCCGTGGAGTGACAGGGACGTCTTTCTAATTTTTGTCATGATTGTTGTCCCGGCGCTGAACCTGATGTGTTTTTTGCCTGTTTCGGAAAAGAAAAAGAACAAAAGCGGTTTTATCTCCATGCATTAGAGCAGTAAAATTTCCAGATTCTTCACGAGTAAAGGAGAGAGGAGTAAGGTTGGCAATCCCATCCATTGTTCCATGCTGCTAAAAACGGCTTCTCTTATGATGCATGGCTCGGTAAAAGAGTAGAAAAAAATCGTCACCCCACAGGAGGGTTGGCCACCATAGCCTGATAACGACACACACCATTCGAATCGAACCATGATAACAGACACATTTGTGAAAGACCGAGTCAACACCTATTACTGGAAAGACGATTTCAACTGTACAACGACAACGCTAAAAATACTGGCGGAAGCGTTTGAGATCCCCCTTGATGAGCAGGTGATCAGCTCCGCCATTGGCCTGCCCGGTGCCGCTAAACACGGCGCGCTCTGCGGGCTGGTCTCCGGCACCCTCATGTTTATAGGTATCTGGGGAAGAAAACACAGTATCCCGGACTTGATATTTCAACTGCAGCGTACCGGCTTTTCCACCGCCTTTCACAAGCGCTTTGGCAGCCTGCAATGCAGCGTCCTGAGGCCCGAAGGATTTCACCCCGACAACCCGCCTCATCTCTGCGAGCCCATAACATGTCGCGCCAATCAGCTTCACCTCCAGAAACATCACCCCATGACAGACAGGACACATCAAGGAGAAGCCCTAAGCTCCACACAAAGACAAAATTTAGAAAAAGCAATGACTCATAGCGACATAGTTGAACCACATTGAAAGCGAATTTCCGTAGCGCCCCCTAATCACAAGCGGCATATCTCGTTTTGAAACAAACACGTTTGAAGAGTGTCAAATATGATCCAAATAAATCCTTATTAAAAATCAATTCTATTCCAACCAAGCACCTTGCCATTTTCTATAGTTACTGTGAAGTTAGGGGACGATGTAGAACACCAGGTAATACGGCCGCTTCTAGCTGGCTCATATTTCCAACTTTCTCGGGCCTTGTTTTTTAAATCTTCTTGTTCAATGTGAGCTGGTCGCCCTATTGAATCAATTAATTGCTCTTCAGTCTGGCCTTGCCAAATCATTTTCTTCATTAATTTATCAACTAATTGCTTATCATTATATTTATCCATTAACCGGCCTCTCTTTTTCTCTTCCAAGTTATTACCTACTACATGGAGAAATGTTGAACAAATTAAGAAAACGATAACGCCAAATAAAAAGAAATTCATATAAACCCTATGAGTTAAAAAATAGTTGAGTTACCGTATTTAAATTGAGTTGAGTAAACCGTTTACATGCTTCTGATGAAAAATGGGATATTTCCTTGAACTGGAGCTTACATCCATTTCGTCCGATGGGCTTGCGGGATACGGGCGGGTGCGCCGTGCGCACCGCCCAACGTTCAGAAAACAGCAATGGGGGATCCGTGATGATCGCTATGGGGATGCGTTAGAAAGAAAAGCCGGTGGCTTGCGAGGCGGTGGTCGGTGCGGGAGCCGCACCCTACGCTTCGCATCCCGTGGGGCCAGGGTGGCAGCATGGAAAAAGTATCTGGGGGTAGGCTCCTGCATCCGAAAATATGGGGCAAAAGGGACGCCAGAAAGCCCCCTTTTACTTGTTTTCTGTCCCACCATGGAACACACCGTCCTCCCGCGCTTCCGTGAGCAGCTTATCATAGAAGGCTTTCAACATGCCCCCGGCTTGAAAGTACGGGCCCATGTACGCTTTCACCTCTTCATGGGTCACGGACAATTTTCTGTAGGAGGAGTGGGCCTGGTTGGTACACAGGTTCTGGATCAGGGGCATCAGCTTGTCTGCGGATTTGACGATTTTTGCCTCTGCGGTCTCTTGGGCCATGTACTCGTCGAACAGGCCGGAAAGTTTGGTTCCAAGGGCTGCAGGCAGCTGGGAAAAGAGTTTTTTAGCAGCTTTTTTCTCGTTTTCTTCCTTGTCATCGGTGTTGCCCCTGTACGGGTTCGTGTCCCCCGCGTAAATCTCCGGGAGATCATGGATCAGGGCCAACTGGAGGAGTTTCATGCGGTCGACACCTTCGAGCTCGTCTTCAATGAGCATGAGAAACAAAGCCAGGTGCCACGAGTGCTCGGCATCGCTTTCCGGGCGATCTGCACAGGTCGTGCGGCATGTTCGTTCACAGGTTTTAAAGGTTTCAACTTCTTTGAGAAAGGCGATTATCTTGTCATATTCCATGTATCTATCCTTGTCACTATTCCGTTATGCCTCCGGCGGGTCGCTTTTTGAAAAAAGCTCCGCAAAAACGTTGCGGTCACGTCCCCTTTTGGGTTTAAAACAGCCACCAAGCAGCAGTAGTCGAATAAACCGAAACAGCACTTAAAACCTGTTTATCAAACTTTTCAAAAATGTGGCCCCCGGCAGGGCCGCCGGAGGCGTTTTTCTGTCATTAACATAGGCCACTGAAACCCTGGCCTTACAAAAGAACCATGGCTGCTTTGTACAGGATCATACACCCCATGGCCCCCAGGAGGGAGAAGAGGATCTTCCGGTAGGAAAAGTCTCCGATGAGCCGGGAGATGCGAATGCCGATCCAGCCGCCGGAGACGGCAGAGGGAACCGCCACCATGGCAAGGGTGACGGAGGCGGTGCTCTGGAGGCCTGCCAGGGTCTGGGCCGTGATCATGATGATGCCGGCGCACATGAAAAAGCTGCCGATGCCTGCCTTGATCTGCTCCTGCCTCCAGCCGGTCAGGGAGGTGTAGACGATGGTGGGGGGACCGCCCATGCCGAAGGAGGTACCGATGGCCGATGAGGAAAAGCCCGCAAGGACGCCCCAGTATTTGGAGACCACGCGCCGGGAGGCGCCTTCGAAGAAGAGGCCCCAGAGGGCGTAGGTGATAAGGAAAATCCCCATGGCGAGCTTCAGGGTATCGCCGGGGAGTTTTTTCATGAGGGTTACGCCGGTGAGGGCACCGGGAAAGGCGCCGAAAATCAGCGGCCGCAGCCGGTCCCAGTCCGCGTATTTACGAAAGGTAAGCCCCATCTGCATGTTCATGGCAAGGCCGATGATGGTTCCGGCAGGGATCGCTATGGGAAGCTCGATAAACTGGGTGGCAAGGGGGGTGGCCACAAGGGCGCAGCCAAAACCGGCGATGCCGTTCACAAGGCCGCCGAGGCCCCAGAAAAGGGCCATGATCAGGTAATCATTCATACAACACATCCTAAAAAGGAGAAAAAATCCAACACCCCGGCCCACTATGCCATGCAGGGATGACGCTCGACTCTTTACCGTGTTACCGGCCTTTTGTAAATTCTGATCCCAACCCGGATATGTATCAACAAAACAATATTCAGAACACGCCCCTATCACACCGTCTCCAACCTTGACCAGACGAACCGCGCCTCTCTGCAGGGTCAACGCATTTAAAAAATCAGTTGCCTCCGGCGGGTCGCTTTTTGAAAAAAGCGCCGCAAAAACGTTCCGGTAATCAAAGAAGAGGGACTCTGCTCTGTCGTAACGTACCTTCAAAAAACAAAACCTGTTTGTCAAACACAGATCATAAAAATAGGCAAACGTTTTGCCCCCGGCAGGGCCGCCGGAGGCAAAAATCTAAATGCGTAACCTTTGCGCCTCCTTAGTCCTTCGCAAAAAAATGTTAGTCCTCCTTCAGAACCCCTATCATTCAACATTTTCAATAAATACTATTGATATATTCAATATACCCACTTAAAAAAACGCTAAAAAATCGATTTGATTGTCCCGCCTCAAACCCCTTACATTCACTGACCCACACACACACGAACCTCGGCCTTCGGTCCTTACTGTAAGGGTGATGGAAAAAAATTAAATAGACAGACACCGAATAGCGACCTTGCCGCAAGTGTCTTGAACGACATGTTGATAAGCATCAGCGTTGATTCGGCCAGCACCGTTCGATTGTACAATTATTTTTTGCCCGCACCCTAACCGTTCTCAAGCCAAGGCCACTTACTAATGGGATCATATTACACCCGACATTCGATTGGCCCTAACATCTTGAATACAATCAAGACCAAAGCCATGGGCATGTCGACTGAGATTCGGTCTTATTAAACACCGTCAGGTGCCAAACGCGAGGATACCATGAAGCCAAAATCGATACGGATTCTGACTGCCCTGCTCATCGGGCTGCTCATTGCAACCACAACCCACGCCTCAGCCCCTTCAGGAGTGGTCACATTACATCTTTCCCCTGCCGTTGAGGCCTCTAACCAGGCCGTCAAACTCTGGATCCCCTACCCCATGTCCGACGCCTTCCAGACCATTACCGATGTGCGGGTCACCGGCAATTTCGATGCGTCACAGGTCCTCCGGGATCCCGGCTCCGGTGCTGTCTATCTTTATGCCACCTGGGCCAAGGCAGGAAAAAAGCCATCGGCCAGCCTCAGCTTCCATGTGAGCCAGACAGATCGCAGAAACACACAGCTCACCGAGGTGGATGCCCCCTTCCCCGTACCGGTGAAAAAATACCGGGAATCCACCACCTGGGTTCCCGCAGCAGACGCGGAGATGCAGAGCATCGCCGCAAAGGCTGTGAAGGGCAAAGAAGGCACCCTTGAAAAGGCCCAGGGGGTCTACGACTGGGTTGTTGAAAACACCTACAGGGATCCCAAGGTCAAAGGCTGCGGCCTCGGCATCCCCTCCCGAACCCTGAACGAGTGTGGCGGCGGTGGCAAGTGCGCCGATCTGAGCACGGTCTTTGTCACCCTTGCCCGGGCAGCCGGGATCCCCGCACGGGATGTGTACGGCCTGCGCCTCTCCTCCCCCAAAGAGGGAGACATCACCAGCGCCTTTCACTGCTGGGCTGAATTCTACCTGCCCGGCACCGGATGGGTGATGGTGGACCCTGCGGACGTTCGCAAGATGATGCTGGTCCACAACGTCAAACTTGAGAATGCAGGGGATTGGCGCCGCTTCTTCTGGGGCGGGGATGACCTGTTCCGCGTGGTCCTGCAAAAAGACGCCCGGGGAGCCGCCCTTGAAGGGGCCTCTGCGCCCCTGAACTACTTCATGTACCCCGCTGCCGAGGTGGACGGAAAGATGCTGAACTACTTTAACAGCAAAGCGTTCCATTACAATGTCACCTTCGCGGCAGACGCCGGGAACTAGGCCGGGTACCTCAAATGGAAGACAGACGCACGTTTATCAAGCACGGTCTCCTGCTCTGCGCAGGGGCCGGCGGCCTCCTGGTGGTCCGGGCCGAATCAGCCCCGAAAAAGCGCCCCGAGGGTCAGTGGACGATGGTTGTGAACAGCGCCCTGTGCACCGGATGCAATGCCTGCATGGTGGCCTGCAAGCTGCAACACAACACGGAGAAGGGAAAATTCAACACCCACGTGGTGGAAGAGGAGAAAGGCACCTTTCCACACGCCTCCCTCGGTTTTTCCCCCACCCTGTGCCACCACTGCGACGATGCCCCGTGCGTCAAGGCCTGCCCCACCGGGGCGTCGGCCAAGGACCCGTGCGGTGCTGTGACCATGGACTGGAGCCTTTGTAACGGATGCGGGGCCTGCCTACCGACCTGTCCCCACAATGCCCGGTTTGCCGACAGCCGTTTCGGCAACCGGGCTGATAAATGCGACCTCTGCCTGGACCGCATCAGCCAGAGGCTCCAGCCCGCCTGCGTGGAGAATTGCGCCTCCGGTGCCCGAACCTTCGGCAGAAGCAATGGCCCCAAAGGGGCCTTTGCCGCTCAGGTGGAAACAATCCACCGCCATAACGAGAACAAATCCAACGGGGCGGTCCTGTTCTGCAACGGAAACACCGGGGGAAACCAGGCATGAATAAAGGGAAACGCAAAGGCAAAAAAAACAGCCCTCTCTCCCGCAGGGCTTTTCTTTCAGCCAGCGCCGCCGGGGCAGCCATGGCCCTGGCTCCGGGGGCCAGTGCCGCAGCGTCCGAGGCCTCGCCCACAGAAACGGGCCGCAAGACCACCCCCACACGCATGGACAAGGGAACCCAAACCGTGCACTCCGTCTGCCTGGCCTGCAACGCGCGTTGCGGCGTCCGGGGCGTGGTCAAGGACGGGCGGCTGGTCAATATCTCGGGTAACCCCTATCACCCGTACAACATGCAGTTTGCCCCCGTTGACGCCAAAACACCCGTGGCTGAAGCCCTTAATATCTCCAGCCCGGTCTGCGGAAAAGCCCTGGATACACCCTCCCACATCTACAGCCCCTACCGCCTCATTCGCCCGTTAAAACGCACGGGTCCCAGGGGATCTGGACAATTCGAACCCATTGAGTGGGACCAGCTGATTGCAGAGGTCTCCGGTGGAGGAAAACTCTTTGCCCACCTGGGGGAAGAGCGGGTGGTGGAGGAGGGGCGGCGCGAGGTTGCCTGGCCCAAGAGCCCATCTCGAAAAACGACCCGGGCCTGGGCCCAAAACAAAACGGTTTTGTGTTCATGACAGGAAGGCTTCAAACAGGACGAAAGGAGTTCATCGACCGCTTTGTCAAGTCGGCCGTGGGCTCAAAAAACCGCATCGGACACACCGACATCTGCGGCCTGGGCTTTCGCATGGGCAACTGGGCCCTCACCGGGGCCAAACAGGCGGAGCTGAAGGCCGACGCCCTCAATGCCCGCTATATCCTCGTCATCGGTGCCAATATTTACGAGGCCCTTCAGCCCGGCATCAACACTTACGGTGCCATGGTGGCCCGACGCCACGGCCAGGGTGAGCTCGATTTTGCCGTGGCCGACCCCCGTGCCACACGGGCCTCGGCCCATGCCAAAGAGTGGATCCCCGTCAAACCCGGCAGGGACGGGGCCCTTGCCATGGGGATGATCCGGTGGATGATTGAAAACCAGGCTGTCAACCGCGACTACCTCACGGCCCCCAACATCAAAACAGCACAGAAACGCGGATTTGCAACCGTCTCCAATGCCACCCACCTGGTCATCTGCGATACCCACCACCCCGATGGCGGCGCCTTTCTTCGCATGGGGCACCTGGACCCAACCTTGGGCGAGCTCAAAAAAACATCCCCCATGGTGCAAAGCCCGGAGGGGACATTTCAGCCCGCCGAAGAGACCTCTGAGGCCGTACTGGAGGCCGAAGGGGTTGTACGAGACGCCTCCGGCACACCCATCCGGGTGAAAACAGCCTTTGCCCTGCTCAAAGAGAGCGCCTTCTCCCACAGCCTCTCTGATTACGCCCACTTCTGCGGCGTGCCCGAAACACAAATTTCCTCCGTGGCCCGGGAGTTCTCATCCCACGGCACCCGCGCCGCCGTTACCCAGTACCATGGCGCCGGAAACTACGTAAACGGCACCTGGGCAGCCTACGCCGTGGCCGCCCTCAACGCTCTGGTGGGAAGTATCGGCATGCAGGGGGGCTACCTCCACGGCGGGGGAAAAGCAGGCTCCCCCCACAAGGGGATCTTCGACCTCAAAGGCTTTCCCGGCAGGAAAAAGCCCTCCGGCGTGGCCCTCTCTCGGGAAAAAGCGAGCTACGAAGCCACCAAAGAGTACCGGTCCAAACAGGAGAAAACGGGCAGCGGCTACCCGTCCAGGCGGCCCTGGTTCCCCTTTTCCAAGGGCGGACTGTGCGTGGAGTGCTTAAGCGGTATGGATGAGCAGTACCCCTACCCGGCCAAGGTCCTTTTTACCTACCTCTTCAACCCGGTCTACTCCATTCCCGGGGGATACCGCTTCAAAGAGACCCTTTCAAGCACCGACAAGGTGCCCCTGCACGTCTCCATGGATGTGGCCATCAACGAATCGAACATCTACGCCGACTACATCGTACCGGATCTCAGTTACGCCGAAGGCCACCACGGATGGCTCACGCCCCATGCCCCGGCCCTGACCTTTTCCGCCATCCGAACCCCCATGGTGAAGCCCCTCACCGGACACACCAAAGACGGAAGGCCCTTCTGCACCGAGACCTTCCTCATCGACCTGGCCAAGGCCATCGGCCTCGGCGGGTTCGGGGACAAGGCCATCCCGGACAGCAAGGGCACCCTCCACCCCTTGAACCGGGCCGAGGATTTCTATCTGCGAGGATTTGCAAACATCTGCCACAACGCCGGAGTCCCCGAGGCCTCCCCGGAAGAGGTCCGGTTTGTGGAAACCAACTACCCCATCGCCACCCACAAAAAAATCCTCCCCGAAGACCAGTGGCGACGTGTCTGCCACCTGCTCTCCCGGGGAGGCGTGTTCGAACCCTATGACAAGGGCTTTTCCAAAGGACGCTTTACCAAGGCTACGCCCCATGTCCATCTCTACAACGAGGCCCTGGGCACCACGCGCAACACCCTGACAGGCATTCGGTTTTCCGGGGTGCCCGGATACCTGGAGCCAACGGATTCAGCCGGTGTCCCGTTAAGCCGTGCGGACAAAGAGTACCCCTTCACCGTGGTGACCTACAAAAGCAGGCTTCACACCCAGTCCCGCTCCCTCTGGTGTGACCGGGCCATGGAAATCCAGGACGATAACCATGTGGAGATAAACGCAGAAGATGCCCGCCGCCTGAACCTTAAAGCAGGTGACCGGGTCGAGGTCTCCTCCCGAAGCAACCCCGAGGGAATCTCCGGCACGGCCCGCCCCACCGACCTCGTTCGACCGGGGTGTATCGCCATCTCCTTTCACTTCGGCCACACCCAGTTCGGCGGCTCGTCCCTCACGGTAAAAAACGGAGCACAGGCCTTCCTGGGCGGAGAGAGTATCATGGACGGCTCCCGGCTCATCCCCACCCCCGGATACACCAAAGGCCTCAACATGAACGATGTCTCCCGCCTGGACGAACACCTGGCCCGCACACCCCTTGTGGACCCGGCAGCCGGGATCCCGGACTTCAGCAGCACCCGGGTCATGATCCGGCGGGAACAAGAAATCACCAGGCGTAGGAAAGATTGACCCCTGCCCCCCACTCATCCCCATGGGCATTGAGAGAGTAAAGTACACCGCCCCGTGCCTGAACACGGCTTGAAAGAGAACTTCCCAGGCCGATGCCCACTGTCATGATGTCACTGCCCCGGTTCTGGCCTTCAAAGGTCTGGGTGAATTCCGGGTGGGAGACAAGGGAGGCGTCGATGTCGTGGGCTTCATTGCTGTTTGCGTAAACATCATGCTCGTAGCGAATAAAGGAGAGGGGAAACACCCTCGGAGCAAACGGAAGCCCTGCAAACTGCATGTTCAAACCCACGGAGGCCACAATGGCCTGGGCATCGGCATCATCAACGGCAAGGCTGAGGTTCGGGTCGCCGCTTTCGGTGAACGACTCCTGATCGTAGTAAATATAACTGAGCCCCAGCTCCGGAAAAAGCGCCAGTACCTCATTGGCAAAAACCTGTTTTTTAGCGCTGATGGACGTATAGACGCTGTGGCTGGAGTAGCTTGCCTCGGGCACCGTCTCCGTGTGCCCCACCATCACGTACCGCTTGGAGTCATGATCCCCATAGCTGTACCCCAAGAGCACATCAAAGAGCCATCCGTTCTGTTCCGGGAGCAGAAGGTATGCGCCAAGATGATACACGGAGCTGTCAAAGCTCTCCGTAAGGGAGTCGTGTTCGTCCATCTCCTGGAGGCCATAGGAAAAGTAGCCCCCCAGAAGCCCGTCGCCAATACGGGCCAGGGTCCCGCCCACGGTGAACCCGGTGAGGGTATAATCAAAATTGCCAAGGTTCTCATCACCGTCCACGTTTCCGTCCACGTGGCCTGCGTCAAACCAGATCCCCTTTTCCGGTTGCGGCAACTCATCACGCCCCATGGTTTCCCCCGCTGAGCGCTTAAGAAACCCATGCCGCATCACCGTACCGATAATCATGTCAATCTGTTCTAAAGAGACCGTCATGTACGACGAGTAGGGTTCCGCGTGGATAAAGTCTGCGTGGGTCCCCACCTGGTCGTTGGTCAGCATGTTCAGCGCGGCCTGGTTCTGGGCATTCCCGGTAGTGGCGCTGTTGACCATCAGCTGCATCCCGTTTTTCTGGTTGGGGGTCGTCACGCCCGGGTGGGAGAGAAGGGTGGTGTATGGCTGCGTCTCCAGCGTCACCGTCACCTTGCCGTCTGCTGAAGGCGTGGCTGTCTGCCTGGCCGTAAGCAGGGCAGGCATGCTGCCCCCCAGGGTGGACCCAATGGCATCTCCATCCGTGGTGCTGGTGACAAAAAACAACACGTCATAACGTCCGTCGGCGGCAGCTCCCCCCGACGCATAGGCATCGGCACCAAGGCCTGCCTGCAGGGCCTCAAGGGTCAGGGACAGAGCGGGGGTCCCCGTGATGTTCACATCCGTAAAGGCCACGGAGTCGTTGTATTGATTGAACCCCGGTGCAATGGACTGCCCGCCGGGCAGGACCCGCAGGTGAAATTCATTTTTCCCCGTGGCCTGAAAGGGCGCCCCGGCTGCGGCACCAACGAAATCAAGGGACGACAACGCATCCCCCTGCTGGTGACGCAACACCACATCGCTGTTGCTTAAGGTGAATTGCTGTGAGGTAAACCGCATGGGGCTTGTCACAAGCCTGCCGTCATGCATGGCAAAGGAGGTCAATTGGTCCGCCTCGATGCTGTTGTAATACGAGAGCGTTGAATCCCTGATATCCAGAGAATCCAGGGTATCCAGCCCGTGAACACCGTCAATGGTGACATCGGCCTGGTTGATCAGGTTCAGGCGAGAGACCTTCAGGGCGGGATGGGTGGCAGGAACCCCGGTAAAGCTGCGTTGAAAAACCGTGGTGCCTCCGTCCACGATGAGGGTGCCGTTCACCAGGTCTGTGTCGTCATAGGACGCCGACAAAAAGGCGCCGTCGCCGAAATGTACCGTGTTGTTGCCCTGAAAGGTAAACGTGCCGGTCGCAGGGGATACCCCGCTGTGGATATAGGAACGCAGGTAGGTGTTGTTGTTCAAATGAATGGTCGAATCCGTCACCTGAAGGGGCCCTGTGCTTCAGATGCCGATGACAATCCCACCGGAGAGCCGGAGCCGTAAGAGCCTTTAAGTGAAAGGATGGCACCGGTGATCAGAGATGGTTGAGACACATAGGAAAACAACTCCAGTTCTGAATTGGCAAGATTGAGACGGCTCCCCGGGTCCATAAGGAGCTGCGACGAGCTGCTGCCGACAATGCTGGTAAAGTTGTCCAGGGTGAGAGACGCACCCTGCAGGGTGTGAACGTTCAAGGCGTTGCTTGATTTAAACTCCCCGTTGATGGTGTTCTGGCCGCTCGAGGCGGTGATGGTCGCAGCACGGGAAGTTGTAATAATTCCCCTGGTGGGTATATGGGACACCTTGAGGGTTTCATCGTCAAAGGGGATTGCTTTTAAATAGAACATGGATCGCCCCGTTGACATAATCATCGCTCCCGAGGTAGATAAAGAATGATGAGCTTGGCGATCTGGAGATCTGCAGGGACGTCAGGAAGAGACCCGTCGGGAGATGCGGGCCCCGGTAGCGGCACCCGGGGACTCGGCGCTTCGGAGATCAGGTAAAGCGTGTCGGTCAACCGGTCGTTTCCTTCGATAATAAGGGTATCAAGGGCATGCAGGTTGGATGTCGGCAGGCTTGCCACCACCTGCTCCTGGGAGATGGCAAAGTGGTCGGCATAGTCGGCGTGGATCCTGAGGCTGTCGTAGTGGTTGATGTCCCCCGACAGGATAATCTGCGCCAGCAGCTCCCCTGAGCTGGTGATGTCAGCCAGGGTGTGCCCCCTGTTGGACAACGGCACAAAGGGGTGCACCGGCTGGTTGGGGCTCAGGTCAAATTCTGCGGCAGAGGAAAGCAGGGGAATCACGCAAAGGGCCACTAAAATAAGATATCTTTTACGTAGTTTCATGGTGTACTCCAATCCTTAGCCCGGATCTTTCATGAAAAAGCAGATCAATTGAGACAATGATAAATTATTACAGAATGCAATCCGCGGTTTTCTGCTCGATTTTCTCACCCTTCGGGCGAGCCGAAACAGTAGTGGGTTCAAACAAGAACAGAGGAAGTCAGCAAAAAGGGGACACCGAGCTTGCCTGTGAAGATAGGGTATAAAAGATACGATGGAGGCCTTCACCACCGGCTGATTTATTCAATGATATTTAAACAGATGGGAAACAATGGCATGGATACGTTCATTAAACATGAATCCGTTTGTGAGCACAAGACAAAAAGCACTAACATCGATTCAAATATCCTGTAATTATGAACTATTTACAGCTTACCATGGTGTATGCCAAAGGGGTATCCCTCTTCTCCTTGTCCGGGAACAGCGCCTGTGCTAAATCGTTGTTTGATCAGGAAGGAACCACGCACTGCGGAGAGTTACTCAACATGTGCCGAGGTCGCGGGAATACGCTTTTCTGGCGTTACGTCCATGCACACCAACCGGAGGAAACCGAACATGAAAAAGATCGGCATCTTAGGCGGCCTCGCCTGGCCTGCAACCGTTGAATACTACAAAGCCATCTGTGAGTTGAGCCAGAAACACCATGCCGACGCCGGGCTCCCGGGGCCCTCCCCCATGCCGGAGATGTGCATTGAATCGGTGAATATAAACTATTCGTTCAACCGGAGAGGCACCTTTGGTGACGAGGAGTCATGGAAGGCCTACGATGCCTACTTTCATGCGGCGCTGAAAAGGCTTGAAGACAACGGCGTGGACTTTGCCATCATTGCCAGCAACACGCCCCACAATCGATTTGATGCCATTACAAAAAGGCTGCGCATCCCGGTGCTCAGCATTTTTGAAGCTGTGGCCGCAACATGCAAGGCCCATGGGGTGTCCGACTGCCTCATTCTGGGAACAGAGCCCACCATGGACTCCGGGATCTTCCCTCGTTATCTCAAACGACACGGGGTCAACGGATTCGCCCCGCCTGAAGCGGCCTTGAAAGCCAAGGTAACGGGGCTGATCTCCGAACTGTTCAAAGGCAAAAGCGACAATGGCAGCGCCCGCATTGATGAGGTCGTCCGTGCGTCCTGTGATCAGACGACTGGAAAGCAAAGCGTCGTGTGCCTTGCATGCACCGAGCTTCCCCTGGCCTTTGAAGGCAAGGAGCAATGCGAAACCTTCCACCACAATGGTGTTTTCTACCTGAACACCACCATGATCCACGCCAACGCCACATTTCGATATGCTGTGGAAGGGGAAGGTGCCGGTTAAAACCTGCCTCCGGCGGCGAGCTGTGCCACCTCGAAAGCATCTTGCCATTGCTCTCGGGCTACGCGCGAAACGTGAGTTGTAACGTTCCCCTTTACGGACAGGGAAGCGAGGAAATGGTCTCTGCGTAGGCTGCAGGGACCACTTTATTGTACTTCACTGCGAAATAGTAATCGGTCCCAGGATCATACAAACGGTAGGCAGGGTCGCCCTCAGACAAGCCATATCTGGCATTATACGCGCTGATGACCTGCGCAACGTCCACAGAGACGGACTCCACGTCTCCCCTTTTCTGTTTCGGCGCCGGTTCATTGGCAACGTTCAGCGCAGCCCAGTAGTTATCATACATGTCCGGGTCGTATTGGTAGTTTCGGTCACCTGGTTGAAGTTGAGGTTTTCCACCATGGGCACCGGAGTACCTTTATCTGACGGTCTGGAGCCCGTCCAGAGGCGCATTCCAGGAGAGGGTGTATACGGAGCCGTGGCGCGCAACGGAAACAGCCTTGGAATTTCCCATGTCCACGCGACCGTTACCCACAGGGGCCACATAACCTGCGACCACGTTTCGATTGTAGTAGTCATAGATAAATCTTGACGAATAGGGAGAGTAGACCCGTTCTTTACTTTGCACCACCAGCATCCTCTTATAATGGGATTTGTACTGTACCAGAAAAGTGTCGTCCCCGGTCATCTCGTACCCCAGGGCCATCAGGAAGGAAAAGGGATACTCCCCGCTATCGTCGGACTCATTGGCGAGATCCAGGGACAAAACGTAGACCTGATGCTCCAGAGGGATGATCTCTCTCAGGCAATGGTAAGCGTCCCCCAAAAGGTAATCCCGAAAGTCTTCATACATCAAGGGATCGTCGAAATTTTCAGGTTGATACGTCCAGAACGAATTCGGAAAGATATCGTATGCCATGAACACCTTGTTGCATCTGCGGCCCTCCGGACAGTTTCCGGCTTTGCTCATGTAAAAGAAACCACGATCCAGATCCCATCCGTTCTGGTCGATGTCTAAAGGCGTTGCCCTCATGCTCATAAAATTCCGGACAATGCGATAAATCTTCTCCCGCCACACCTCCGTACTTGCATAGAGACCAAAGGCCCCGGCACGCCTGAGCGCCCTCGAAAACACGCGGGGATACCCCACGTAAGTGGTCCCATCGTAATAACTTCCCACAGCCCCTTTGCCGGAGCCCTGATCGTAGAGCGTATACTCCCCGTGATCTTTCCACCCGTCCATGAACGACTCATCCCCTGTAAGGAAATAGCCAATGGGCACGGAGATGTCATGGGAATGCTCCCTGTCAATGGACTTATAGTTAAATGCCAGCTTCTCTTGATCGGGTGGTATGACTTTATTTACATTGGTAAAAAGTTCAGGACCGTCAGCATAGAAATCAAAATCATCCGAATGCCGTGTTGATCCGAACATTTTATGGTGGTCCATGTTCTGGGCGGCCAGAAACGCTCCTCCGTTACCGGTCTGCAGGTAGTGAAGGTACTGACACAAATTCACATCATACTGATTGGAGCCTCCGGACTGCCCCCAGACATAATACCTGCGCATGCTGTCCACATTGGAGATCTCATAGTTTTCAAGCCCGATCTCGGCCAGGAACCTCCGCGTCTCTTCATGGGTCGCCAGCCTCTTTTCGTAATAGACGGCCCCGGTGTCCTTATACTGTTGAAACGCCGCCCGCCCGGTGAGGGGGTATTGTATGGCGTAAAAGGTCTCTCTCGGTAACGGTGTATCCTCCTTTTTCGAAAACGCCAGCACCACCTGCCGTTTGTCATGGGCAAAAAAGGCGAACCCGATATCATCTTTTGAGTTCCACGGGCTGAAGATATCAATGAATAGATCGCCGTCTTCCTCCATGGTGAACCCAGCCGGCCACATACCGTAAAGATTTCGGATCCCGCAGTTGATCTGCTTTTCTACCGAGTACATGGCCGCGAACCCTTCGCTGTGGTGGGTCTCGTCCCCGAGGGGGTGGATCACCGCCCCTCCGTTGGCGACCATCAGGCCCGTATCGGGGACCAGGCGCTCCCGGAGCTTGGAGGCGCCGCCAATGTACTGGATATATTTGTGGCTGCTGTAGCCCTGGTACAGGTATGCGGTTTCGTTGATGGGGCCGTGGGATTCCGTCCCCGGGCCGGTGGAAAAGAGATAGCTGGGGGCAGAGACCGTGGAGGGAAGCTCAATGCGAAGGGACTCGAAGATCTTCACCGAATAGGAAGCCATCTCGGCGTTTTTGATGATCAGGTCAAGCCGGACTCGGCCGGTGTTCTTGTAAAAATACATGCGCATGGTGTAACCGAAAAGCCACGGCCCGCTTTCAGGCATAAGGTGCCCGTCACAGCGGATCACCGCTTTAACGGGGCCGTTCTCTTCGATCTCTGCCGTGGAACCGTCATCCAGAGCCGAAGAGTAGCGGGTTGATCCGCTGACGGCCGTAATCCCACCCGTACCCCGCAAAAACGGGATCCCATCCACAACCACGGAGTCAAACACATTGTAGTTTCTCTTCCTGATCACAAACCGGGCAGTACCCGTATTCACCGTAATACGATCTGAACCGTCCACGGCAAGGTGAGGCCCTGCACTGTTGCCGGAACCATTGGTAAGCCAGATTACCTTGTTGCCGACTGCCTCAACAGACGCCAGGGTATCCACAAGCACCCACTGAATGGCGCCGTCGGGGTACCTGTGAAGCACTCGAAATTGATAATCGGATGCCCCCACAAGGCCCAGCTCGCCGATGGATCGAACACCATTTGACCTGTCTAAGGGAATGCCGAAGGATGCAATTGCCTCGGATCTTTTTACGCCCTCCACACCTTCCGGAAGGAGCTCATGAACAAGAATCTTAACAGCCGGGTTAATACCGCACACACCTTGAAAAGGGGCCATTCCGGCGATACAAAGCACCATGAATAAACAGCACAAGACACGCCTCACCAGTTCACACCGTAACAACACCATCACCATGCTCTCCTAACAAGTTTGATAAATATAAGAAACGTAGGGATGGGGGGGGCGCACCAAAGTATCAGATCAAATCAGCGTCGTCCGTTTCAATGGCCGCACCGGCAGTAGGTCTTCAGATTGAGTATCCTGGCTGCCGCCGAAACGGTAACTCCGTAAAACACAACGGGTTTGCCCCGGTTCAGGAATGTCGGCAGGGAACCGTTGACCAGGGTTGAGCCCGTGGCAAAAATCGTATCGCACCAGGAAATCGCGTCTGCCGTCATCTCCGGCGACTCGATAACCACCCCGGAAAACGCGGTGCCTATGTTGCCCTCATCCATGTCCACGGCCCGGACAGTACATTGAGCGGCAAGGTTTTCCAGGAACCGGGGCTGATGCCCCACAAGGAGTACTTTTTGGCCCGGGGCAACGGCTTCTGCCACATGGCCCGCACACTCCATGGGTTCGGCGTCCCTGCAGTGTACCGTCTTCTCGCAGAGGTTCAGGTACCGGTACACCGCGTTGAGCCCCGCCACAAAGCTGGCTCTTTTGCCGTTGGAGTCAAGGGGCATGGTTATCAGGTCGTCCACTGAGTAATCGGCCTGTTCGTACTCATCGGCAAAGGCCTGGCCTTTGGCACCGCCGAACTCTGCTTCCACCATCACCTCCCTGCCCTTGATGATGGGGTAGTCATCGTGCTCGGGTGTTCCGATGGCCTCTTTGGCCGAAAGGGCCTTGCATCTCACCTGGATCCGTTGCCCTGAAAGCTTGTGAGCACTGATCTCCCGCCCTAAGGCAACGCGCAATTCGTCAAATAAGTTCATGGGGATCTCATCGTCCTTTTCAAAGATGTCATTCACATTTTCTGCTCGCTTTTCTTTCGTTCCGGGCACTGCATGAAATACCCCGGCTCGCTGCGAACCAAATATCTACACTACACAACAAGAGAATTTGTTGCAAACATCAAGCCCAAAAAGAAATGGGACCACCTTTTACCGATCCACATGCCTTGCCCCCACCAACACCTTGTGATAACCATCTGTATATAAAAAAGACATTTCCACCCAAAGAAAGGCATGCCCCAAGACAACAAAATCAGACATCATGGTTTTGAGACACCCCTTCACAAAGCAAACGGAGGCATCACCATGGCTGAAAAGGCTCCCGTATTTGATCAGATCAAGAAGGATTATCTCCGTCAGGTGGAGGCCCTTGAAGGGGCCCCGAACATCGCCGAGGCATTGGGCATCACCGCCGGTGAAACCACATGGCGTATCCCGTTTTTCGACAGGACATACACCGTGACACCCCATGCCGTATCCGATGAGACTGGGAAAGAGGCCAATCACATCACCTGGGTCGTAGTGTGCAAATACCTGCTGCTGTGCCCCGAAAGCCCGTCCGAGGATGCCTCTTTGGTGACGTACAAAGACTTCAAAGATGCCGTGCCCTATGTGACCGGGTTCAGAAACACGGCGTCCCGCCCCATCTCTGCCCATTTCGAAGGAGCCGTGGAAGCCTTAGAGCAGCAATGCCATGCCATCGGTGGCCAGCCCTTTGCCACGGATGTCTCATGCGAGCTCGCCTTTCGCTTCCAGGCCCTGCCCCGGGTCCCTGTGGTTCTCCTCTTCAACGATGCAGACGAAGACTTCCCGGCCCAGGCCACCCTGCTGTTTCAACAAAACGCGTCGACCTACCTGGACATGGAGTCCCGGCCTCGCCATGGGCGGCTGCCACATCTTGGCCGCCCGGTCCTAGGGGGTTTCCCTGGATTACCTGTAACGTCCTCCCGTTGCCCATTGAAGATGTGCCGTCCCCCTGGGCCCCGGTTCAGGGGGCGGGCGGTCCATACCCTGTAGCCTCGGAAAGGGGCGTCCTGCCCTTGACAAACACCCCGTTCCCCCTGCCGACTTCCCGTCCCTTTTCATCATAAAGGACAGATTCTGCGATGAACTGACTCCTGCCGATATTGACCACACGGCCTTCGGAGCGTAAAGTACCCTGCACAACGGGCCTCAGCAAATAGGTGGTAAAGGAGCTGGTCAGGACAAAGGTCTCATGCTCAAGGGAGTTGGCCGCGAAAAATGCGGCGTCGTCCAGCATCTTGAAGTAGACGGACCCATGGGCGGCACCGGCTGAGTGATGATGGTGCTCGGCAAGCACCATCTCAATGGTGGCCTTGCCTTCCCCGACGGTCATGGTCGGGTGATAAAACGCCATGTTCAACGGGGCGGCTGCATACATTCGTTCCAGGGAACGGTAGTGATCGGTGGGGCTCACGGAACCTCCTTGTCTCATCGTTAACCTCAAGCACGGATATTTCATGAGAAAACGATCTTGTTAAAACAATAAAATTGTTATTACACTTGGCTGTTGAGAAAAATGAGGCATTCCAAAAACGCACAATGTAATTCAACATTTTCTACTCGATTTTCTCATCCTTCGAATGAGGGCCTATCTGGACACATGACACTGGGAAAAACCGAGTGATCCTCCATCGGCCATAAATACTATAAAACGTGAGAATAACTCAATCTTAATCCCATAACAGCCTGAATGACGGAGATTTGCTATGAACCATCCCATGCGCGAGGGAAAAAAGCCATGAACCCGATTGACGTTCAGACAGCCTACTGGGACAGCGTTGCCCCGACAAAGACCTTTTCCCACCCCGTTGATGTGGACACACTCCGAACATGGGTGCGACCGGATGAGAAAATCCTTGATTACGGCTGCGGGTACGGGCGCACCTGCGCCCAGCTCACGGAAAACGGGTACAGCAACGTCACCGGAGTCGATATCTCTTGCCAGATGATTAAAAGGGGCCTTGCCGAAAACCCGGCCCTTGACCTGCGGCATGCCGACGCCGAAACCCTGCCCTTTCCCGATCACTCGTTTTCCGCGTGCACCCTCCTGGCCGTCTTGACCTGCATTCCCACAGACGCAGGCCAGCGGCAGGTGATCAGTGAAATCTTCCGGGTCCTTCGACCCGGAGGCATCCTCTACCTCAGCGACTACCCCCTGCAAAACAATGAAAGAAACACCGACAGATACCGACAGCATGAAGCCGAATACGGGAAGTACGGGGTCTTCGGGCTTCCCGAAGGAGCTGTGGTCCGGCACCATGACATGGCCTGGATCCACCAGTTGCTCGCCCCCTTTCAACGTATCCGGGAGCAACCCATTGAGGTTTCCACCATGAACGGAAACAAGGCCACCATCTTCCAGATCATCGCAAAAAAGCCGGAAAACCGGGAGACCACCCCAGCAAAGGAATACCCAAAGTTATGAGCACCATCCTTGTGTCGGACATTTTCGGAAGGACATCGGCCCTTGGAGAGCTCGGAGACGAGCTGCCTGGGAACGTCGAGATCGTCGACCCATACTGCGGGCTCTTCATGGAGTTCAAAGAAGAATCCGCCGCCTACCAGTACTTCACCGAGAATGTCGGCCTGGATCGCTATTGTGAGATCCTCTCAAAGAAAATCGATGACACACCCGGCCCTGTGACTCTTATTGGGTTCAGCGCGGGAGCATCGGCCGCCTGGCGCCTTTCCGAAGCCGTTACCTCCGAAAAAGTCCGCCGGGTGGTCTGCTTCTACGGCTCACAAATCAGGAACTGGCGAGCCATCAACCCGGCGGTGCCCACGGACCTCGTTTTTGCCAGAGAAGAGCCCCGCTTTTCGGTGGCCGAGCTTGCCGATGACCTTTCCTGCAAAGAAAACGTCAGGGTTCACCGCTCTCAATATCTCCATGGGTTCATGAACCCTGCCTCCCTCAACTTTCATAAAGACGCCTACGCCAGCTACATCCACTGGCTCACCGGTGGAATTGCCGAAACAGCCTATTGCGGCATCTATTGCCCGGACTGCATCCGGTACAACAACCGATTCGAAGCCCATGCACAACACCTGAAAGAGGAACTCGAAAAGGTGGCCTTCCACGAGTACGCGGCCGTGGACTCACCCTTCGGAGCTAATTTTTCTCACTACGACAAATTCTCGGAGGTCCTCGTCGCACTGGCGGAGTCCGGGTGTAAAAAGCCCTGTCGGGTAGGAGGCGGGTGCTCAGGGACACCCTGTAAAATAATGGAATGCTGTCTTTCAAGAAAATACGAAGGATGCTGGGAGTGTGACGAGATGGACGCCTGCGACAAATTCGACCTGCTGGAGCCCCGGTGCGGAGAAATGCCCAAAAACAATCTCCGGGCAATCAAACAATACGGCCCCCAGGACTGGATTGCCTTCAGGGAGCCGTTTTATATCTGGCAACAGAAGTAAAAACCTCGCAACTGTTCAGGATGCCTCCGGCGGGTCGCTTTTTTGAAAAAAAGCTCCGCAAAAAACGTTTCTGATGAAAAAATATTTGAATTGTCTCGGCGAAAACTCGAAATGCTGGACTAAGACCTGTTAATCAAACGTTTGGACGCCGGAGGCATTACCCTTTTCCGGCTAAGCCCCAATCATTTACCAACAGGAGCTGACACACATGCCCACACTGTTTGCCATGCTTGCCGCAAGCGCCTCTGCCTACACGGTCTCCGGGTTGTTTGGAGAGCACAAAGGGATTGTCTCTTTTTTCCTTTCCTTTCTGGTATGGGTGGTGGTCTTTTGCCTGCTTAAACGATGGCTCAAGGAGCTGCGCCCGTAACCCCCAAGCCCGGATATTTCATGGAAAAACAACCAAGCAAAAATACTATTATTTCGAATGGTTACAATAAAAAATACCAACTGTTTTGAAAATGCAAAATGTAAATCGACGTTAGCTGTTTGATTTTCTCACCCTTCGGGCGAGCCGAGTGCACCCATCTTCTGCGTTATCAGAGCTTTGAGGTAAACCACTACATCTGCAGCTCTGATGCCTTGAATATGGGTGCTCTCGACTCGTGAAATATCCGGGCAAGGAGATGTATCGTGACCAAACAAGGCCCGCCCCCCAGCCGGGAAGAGCTGCTCCAAAGACGAAAAAAACTCAAGGACCGATTGGAGCGGGAACGGCGCATGGCCCTCATTGAGGACCTTGCAGCCCGCCTGAAGGCCCTGAATGTCTCCTTTGCCGTCCACCTGGACCGCGAGGCCGTTGGGTGGATCTTCGACCATTTTCCCGTGGTGTTTTCCGGTATTTACTGGAAAAAGGTGCAGGGGAGCACCACCTGCCCCTATATCGAAGACGAGGAAAAAGACCGGTTGATCGCAGGTATCATCTCAGACCACCTCGCACCGAACGATACGGTCACCGTGATTTTCGGCAATGCCGACACCCCTTGCCTGAGCCTGGAGGCCCGGGCGGTGATTCGCCACACCGACCTGTTTACCGACGAATGCGAAGACTTGTGGGTTGTCTGCCCGGAAACGGGATTTTGCCTGGAGTGCTACCACGAGGGGTATGTGGGGTATAGGGTGGGGGAATAGGAAAAACAGGTCAGAGGCAATAACAGGGGATAGATAATAGGTTATAAGGGAAGCACCTTATTTATGCCGCAGTGAATTAGCCCCGAAGGATTATCGTGTGGAGCGCCGCACTCCTGTGCGGCTTTTTTACATGGGCGGAGCGTCTGCCGCACGGCCGTGCGGCGAGTCCATCTTTAGTTACTATTCAGCTTGCCTCCGGCGTGACAAGCTTCAAAAAGCAATCTTAATGCCCCACCCTTCGTGTTGATCGCCCTTCAGGGCGATCAACACGAAGGGTGGGGCGAAACTGACAAAATTATTTCGGCAGAGCCTGGAAGCCTTGCTTAAGACCTGTTTGCAAAACTTTCTAAAAGTTTGGCCCCCGGCAGGGCCGCCGGAGGCTTTTTAACCCCATGTGCAGGGAAGCTATTCCCCGGCCAGCCCAAAGGGCCTGATCACGCGATCCAGGAGCCCCTGGACCTTGGAGATGGCCACCCCATAGTTGGTGATGGGCACGCCCCGTCTTCGGCACTCGCGGACGCGCCGGAGCATGGCCGTGCGGTTGAGCATGCAGCCCCCGCAGTGGACGGCCAGGGCGTATTTTTCCAGGTCTTCGGGAAAATCATTGCCGGCGTAAAACTCAAAGTTGAGGTCCAGACCGGTGTACTGGGTGATCCAGCGGGGAATTTTCACCCGGCCGATGTCGTCGGCCACCTCGTGATGGGAGCATGCCTCGCCCATGAGGATGGTGTCCCCGTCCTTAAGCTTGTCCAGCATGTCGGCCCCTTCCACCAGGGCTTCAAGATCCCCTTTGTACCGCGCCATGAGCGTGGAGAAGGTGGTCAAGGACCACGTGTAGCCGGGCACATAGCGGCCACCTTGAGGACCGCCTGGGAATCGGTGATGACCAGCGCCGGTTTCTTGCCCATGTTGGAGAGGGTCTCTTCCACCTCCCGCTCCTTGACCACCAGCCCCACGGCGTCGGCATCCAGGATATCTCGCAGCACCATCACCTGGGGCAGGATCAGGCGCCCCTTGGGAGCCGCCAAATCGATGGGCACCACGCAGACCACCCAGTCCCCTTCGTTCACAAGATCCCGCACCAGAAGAGGCTCCTCACGGAACTCTGCGGGGGCCAGGGCAATGAGGGCCTCCTTGAGCTCCCGCACCCCGTCCCCACCGTTGGCAGAGACGGCCAGCACCTTGATGCCCTCCTCGGCACACCACCGGATATCGGCCTCGGTCTCATCCCGCAGGTCCCTTTTGTTCAGGGCCACCAGAAAGGAGATGTCCATGCGGCGGAGCTCGGCAATGATCTCTTTTTCATAGTCCGTGATCCCCTCTTCACCGGCCACCACCACGGCCACGTCCGTCCGGAACAGCACCTTCCTGGCCGCCTGGATCCTCAGCTCACCCAGGGCACCCTCGTCATCCAGGCCCGCGGTGTCGTAAAAGGTCACCGGCCCCAAAGGCAGCAGCTCATGGTGCCGGGCCACCGGGTCTGTGGTGGTGCCGGGCATCTCCGAGACAATGGCGATCTCCTCCCCGCAGATGGCGTTGATGAGCGATGATTTTCCCGCATTTCGACGCCCGGTGAGCGTAATCACCAACCGAACCCCCTTGGGTGCTTTCACAGACATCTCTTACTCCTTCATATTAAAACAGAAACGCTTTCCCTGAGTTTTTTTTAAAAAAAATCAGCCTCCGGCGGCAAAGTGTGCCACCTTGAAAGCAGGTGGCGGATGCGCTTTGCCCCTCGTTCCTCGGGTCAAATCACATTCGCCTTTCAAACAAAATTCGGCATTGATCTTCGTTTGGGCCATGGTCGTATTTACATCATACCCCGCCCCACCTGCCCCTGGAGCGCCGCACTCCTGTGCGGCACGGGTAACGACGGACTAAAAAGCCGCACCGGAGTGCGGCGCTCCGTTTCGCTCGATCTTTTTCAGTTTTTTTGAAAGTCGCAGCCCAAACGATAACCAAGGCCCGGACTTCGTGCAAAAAACCATCAACACCTGTTTGTTCAATTTTTAATAAATTAAGCTGAATAATTACCGTTTTAAAAAAAATAACATGGGCATCTCCTGCAGAAGTGCCTGCAAAACGTCACACGTCACGCAAATGCCCCGACAACACCCGCTTAACAACGGTCTCCATGCATTTGCCATAGGGTTTCAAGGTGCCCCCACCTTGCCGCCAGAGGCGTTTTTCCTTTTCCATGCCCAACCTCACCAAACGCTCTACCCGCCCTTTTTTAGAAACCTTGGATCCTCCAAGGCTTGAGGATGGGGAAAGCCCCATGCTCCGAATAGACTTACGCGACCGTGCCGGTGTGGGCGGCGGTGCGGGTCTCCTGGTTTTTGCCCGGGTAGATGGCGTAATTTTTCCGCACCGAGGCAGGGGTAACGGAGAACATGAGCACGTTGGCTCCGGCGTCGATGCCCTGTTTTCTGCCCTCTTCCCGCACGGTTTCCAGGGCGCTGGTGGCCGGGATGTTGGCATGTGGGTTGAGGAGCCTCAAGATGGCCATGGTACGCAGGGCAAGCTGGGGATCCCCCGGACTCTCGGCGCCGAAGGGGGTCTGGGGATGGGGCACAAAGGGACCGGCGGAGATCATGTCCAAAGCAAGGTCGGTGACGGCCAGGATATCGTCCGCCAGGGTCTCCGGGGTCATGCCGGGCAGGCCGGTGATGATGCCGGAGCCTGCTTCGTAGCCCAGCCGCTGAAGGGTGCGGACCCCTGCCAGGCGCTGCTGGAAATCGCACCCGGGGCGATAGGTGCCGTAAAGGGATTCATCCAGGGTCTCCATCTTCAGGAGGTAACGATCGGCCCCGCACTCCCGCCAATGGGAAAAGGCCTCGGCACCCCGTTCCCCCAGGGAGAGGGTCACGGCGATGCCATGGTTCGCCTTGATGCTTTCGATAATGCGCCCGATAAAAGCCGCATCGTAATGGGGGTCTTCCCCGCCCTGGAGCACCACCGTGGGAAGGCCCAGGGCGGCCAGTTCGTCCACGGCGTCCAGGATCTCTTCTTCGGTGAGACGGTAACGAAACACCTCGTCGTTGGGCGCCCGTAGCCCGCAGTAATTGCAGCGGCACCGGCAGAAGCTGGTAAACTCCACGATGCCCCTTAAATAGATCTCGTCCCCGAAGATTTCGCGCCGAACAGCCCGTGCCCTGTCAAAGAGCCCGGCATCATCCTTTCCTTGCAGATAGGCAAGAATCTCGTCTCTGGTCATGATTGCTCTCCTTTGAAGAGGGCTTCATCTGCTGCGTCAAAGCCCAGCTTCTGCATGCGCTTGGGAGAAAGAACCGCCGCCACCTGCTCGCTGCTCAGCACGCCCTCTTCCACCACAAGGTCAGCAACCGAATGCCCCGTGGCCCGTGCCTTTTCAACCAGCCCGGCCACCCGGTCGTACCCGATAAAGGGGACCAGGGCCGTAAGCAGGGTGTCGCTTGCCGCCACGTGGGCCTTACAGGCCTCGGCGTTGGGGGTGATCCCCTCCACGCAGTAAACCCGAAAGCTTTTGACCGCTCCGTTTAACAGGGTGAGGGACTCCAGCAGCCCGTGGGCCACCAGGGGCATAAGATGGTTTAAGTCCAGCTGGCCCATGGAGGCTGCGGCCCCGATCATCTGATCGTTGGCCATGGTGCGCAGGCCCACCTGGATCACCGCCTCCGGGATCACCGGATTCACCTTTCCGGCCATGATAGACGAGCCTGCCTGGCGAGGCGGCAGGTTGATCTCCCCCAGGCCGCCGTGGGGACCGCTGCTCAACAGCCGCAGGTCCGAGGCGATCTTCACCAGGTTGGCGGCGTAGGCCTTTAAGATACCGGAGACCTCCACAAAGGAGTCGAGGTTCTGGGTGGCGTCCACCAGGTTCTCCGACCGGGCGATAACCACACCGGTCAGGGCCTTGAGACGCTCCACAACCTTAAAGATATACGCCCTCGGAGCGCCCAGCCCCGTGCCCACGGCCGTACCGCCCAGGTTCACCTGCTTGAGCCGCTCCCGGCACTTGAATACCCGCCAGCGATCCCGTGCGATGGCCTCGCCAAAGGCGCCGAACTCCATACCCAAAGTCATAGGCACGGCGTCCATCATCTGGGTACGCCCCAGTTTCACCACCGAGGAAAACGCGGTCTCTTTCAGTTGAAAGGCCTGCTGCAGGTGGCCGGTTTCCGTCTCCAGCTCTTTCAGGAGAAACAGCGCCGCCACATTCAGGGCCGTGGGATACACATCGTTGGTGGACTGATGGAGGTTCACATGATCCAGGGGCGAGACGAGCTCGCGATCCCCCCGGTGCGACCCGAGCAGCTCCGCAGCCCGCCCGGCGATCACCTCATTGACGTTCATGTTGGTGGAAATGCCCGCCCCGCCCTGGAAAGGATCCACCACAATCTGAAGCCCCAAGTCCCCTTGGGCCAGCTCGTCGCAGGCAGCGCAAATGGCCTCCCCAACAGAGGCGTCCAGGTACTTCAGGGAAACATTGGTTTCGGCACAGGCCCGCTTCACCAGGGCCAGGGCCCGAACAAAGGGCGCAGGAATCCTCTGGCCCGACGAAGGGAAATGATCCAGGGCTCGCCCGGTGTGCGCGCCCCAATACGCCGAGGCAGGCACCGCCACCTCCCCCAGGCTGTCCGTCTCTATCCGTGTGTCAGGACATGTCACGTCCATGGCATCTGTCATCTAAGGTATCCACCGTTGTGTCGTTTTTTCGTTTGCCCTCTGTGCCCGATACAGAGCCACAAGGCCCAGATCAAAAAACCAAAACATGCCTCCGGCGGCGAGGTGTGCCACCTCGAAAGCATATTGCCATTGCGATTTGCCCTTCGTTCCTCAGGGAAAATCGCAATGGCATTCGCCGCGGGCTGCGCCCGCCACCAACGCTGGCGACTATTCGGACATTGCCGCAAGCTCTGTAAAACCTTGTACGGAGTATCTCCGACGGCAGTGGGCATTGCCCTGTCTCAGGTTTCGTTCCCAGGCTCCGCCTGGGAATGATCCACGGAGGCTCTGCCTCCACGCTTGAAGCCGTTTTCCCCTGTACGTTTTATCCGCTATGCTTCACACGGTAAGGCGAAGCCTTGCCATCGGCACTCCCAGGCTGAGCCCGGGAGCGAGTGACACGACCTTCTCCTGCAAAAACGCTGGCTGAATATCACATGCCACGCGAATGCCCCGGCAACAATTGCATAACCACGACGTCCGTGCATTCGCCACAGGGTTTCAAGGTGCCCCCACCTTGCCGCCGGAGGCACCAGCGACATTTAAAAATACAGATCCCTCTCACCGTCGGTGACGCGTTTTAAGAGCTTGGAGAACTCTTTGCCGCACTTGCGCTGGGCCATGGTCTCTTCGCTCCTGGCCAGAAGGGCTTCGCCTGCGGCCCGGGTTTCGGGGCTGGCGTAGTCGCTCAGGTACTCGCGCAGGGTCAACAGGGCGTTGGGGATGCAGAACTCCTGGATAAAACCCTGCTTGGCAAGGCCCATGAAGTGGTCGCCGGTGCGTCCTTTGCGATAACAGGCCGTACACCAGGAGGGGGTAAACCCGTTTTCCGCCATTTCGCGGATCACTTCGTCCAGGGAGCGGTTGTCGCCGAGGCAGAACTGCTGAACATCTGGGCGGTCGTATTCGGGGTCGGAGTAGGCTCCGGGGTAGGTACGGGACCCGGCGCTCATCTGGGAGACGCCGAGTTCCATGAGCTCGCGCCTAAGCTCCCCGGTTTCGCGGGTGCTCATGATGAGGCCGGTGTAGGGAACGGCCAGGCGCGTGATGGCCACGATCTTTTTAAAACGGTGGTCGGTGATCACATCGGGAGGGTTGGTGGACATCTCGGAACCCAGGGCAGGCTCGATGCGCGGAAAGGAGATGGTATGGGGGCCGACCCCGGTGTCTGCTTCCAGCTGCTGGGCGTGGGCAAGCAGGGCCAGGAGTTCGAACCGGTGATCAAAGAGGCCGAAGAGCGCCCCCATGCCCACGTCGTCGATGCCGCCTTCCATGGCCCGGTGCATGGCGTGGAGTCGCCAGAGGAAATCGGTCTTTTTGCCCTTGAGGTGAACCTTGGCGTAGGTTTCCCGGTGATAGGTTTCCTGAAAACACTGGTAGGTGCCGATACCGGCGGAGGCCAGGGTCTTGAAGCCCTCGACGGACAGGGGCGCGCAGTTGATGTTGACGCGGCGGATCTCTCCGCTCTTTTCCGACTGGGTGGCGTAGACCGCTTCCACGGTCTCTTTCATCCATTCGGCGCCGAACCGGGGGTGCTCGCCGTAGACCAGCAGCAGGCGCTTGTGGCCCTGGTCTTCCAGCACCCTCACCTCGTCCTTGATCTCATCCATGGTGAGGGTTCGGCGGGTCAGCTCCTTGTTCGTTGCGTTGAACCCGCAGTAGCTGCAGCAATTGCAGCACTCGTTGGTGATGTATAAAGGCGCGAAGAGCACCATACGGTTCCCGTAGATGCTCTCTTTGACCCTCTTTGCCGTGGCGAAAATCTCGTCGTCCAGGCCGCTGTCTTCGCAGGCGAGAAGAACCGCTGACTCTTCAAGGGTCAGCCCTTTCATCTCACCGGCCTTGGCCAGGACCTCCCGGACCCTCTCAGGTGCCGGGTTGCTTGCTGTTTCTATGTGATTCCAGATGCTCGCCGCATCGATAAAATCCTCGGGGTGCTCAGGGTCATACGTCATTTCATCCATCCAGTGGCATGGTGCCTCGGCACCACACCGAAAGTCCCGGGCGCCGGCAGATATACAGGCGTCAAGGCTTCCCGCAATCTAATATGTTATTACAAAGGCTCCAACAGACCATCTGGTCCATGGGGACAACCGTGGCGATTGACCCCATGGCAAATAGCACATTTTGTGCCAGAAGGCTCATACAATACGAGAATCCGGAGGAAAAACACCTCTCCGGGCTGTGTCGGAAAGCTGTCAACAACAGCCGGAACCGCGACCAGGGAACCGATCAACCCATCCCATGCCTGTGCCCCTCCTGAATGCTCTCCATATCGACGAACCTGTATTTGTACCGGGTGGGAGTCAACCCATGGCAGTAAGGCCCCCGGTGCCGGGCCATGGGCCCGGCATGGATGCATCAGATGTACAATTCGATGCCCTTATCTTTGAGGGCCCGGATGCGAGCACTCCGGTCCTCGTAGGTGGTGTGGAGCAGGTGGTGGGAACGGTGCCCGCAGGGTCCCTCCTCCAGAAAGCCGCCCCGGGCGTAGAGTGCCCTCACCATGGGGTTATCCTGGGATTTACGAAGGGCATATTTGCGGGGGTCTGCGTCAGCGTTGTACACGGACTGCTGGCGAAGCCCCACCAGGTCCAGGACCGCTGCCACACTTTTCTTTGCCATGCCCGCGCCCACCACAGCGTACCCGCAGGCCAGGCCCGCTGCCTTGATAAAACTGCGCCTGGAGAGATCCCATCTTCCTTTTTTCATAACCTTGCCTCCTTTATCCCACCTTCCTCATGTTGAACCGCTTGTTCACCGTGGCCATCATCTTCTTGAACAGAGAGGCCTCCATAATGGAATCATCCACGGGCTGGCCCCCGCCGTTGACGCAGCCCCCCGGGCAGGTCATCACCTCGATGAAGTGCAGGTCGCTTGTTCCGGCCCGCACCTCCTCGCAGAGTTTTGCCGCCTCATGAAGGCCGCTCACCACGCCCACGCGCACGGGCCCGAAACCAGGCACCTCCACGGACACCTTGTTGATGCCCGTGCCGGTGCGCACGGCCTTGATGGCCGGGTCGGCAAGGGTCTTGCCGGAGATGGCCTCGTAGGCAAAACGCAGGGCCGCCTCCATGACCCCGCCGCTGGTGCCGAAAAGGGTGGCGGCCCCGGTGGCCATGCCCAGGATGGGGTCGGCCTCCTCATCGGGAAGGGAGGCAAAGGAGATCCCTGCTTTTTTGATGATGTAGGCCAGCTCCCGGGTGTTGATGGTGGCATCAATGTCCCGAGAGCCGCCTGCGTTCATCTCCGGTCGCAGCCCTTCGTATTTCTTGGCGATGCAGGGCATGATGGAGACGGTGTAGACCTTTTTGGGGTCTGTGCCGGTCTGCTGGGCCCCATAGGTCTTGGCCAGGGGCCCCAGCATGGCAACGGGGGACTTGCAGGTGGAAAGATGGGGGATCAGGTCGGGGTAAAAGGACTCGCAGAACTTGATCCAACCCGGACAGCAGGAGGTGAACTGAGGCAGGGGCTTATCGCCTTTGCCCCCGTTTTTCACGCGCTGAAGGAGTTCAGTGCCCTCCTCCATGATGGTGACGTCGGCGGTCCACTCGTTGTCCCAGATATAATCGAAACCCAGGCGCCGCAACACCGCATGTACCTTGCCCCCCACCCAGGTGCCCGTAGGCATGCCGAAACACTCGCCCAGGGCATACCGCACGGCAGGGGCTGTCATGGACACCACCACCGTATCCGGGTCTTTCAGCTTTTCCAGCACCTCGCTTACATAGGAGACACGCTCGGTCACGGCACCGTAGGGGCAATGGGTCAGGCACTGGCCGCAGTTCATGCAGACGGAAGGATCCACGATGTGTCGCGTGCCGTCCTCGGTCTCCTGGATCGCGCCGGTGGGGCAATGATGGGAGCACTCCCCGCAGCCCTGGCACACCTTCGGATCCACCTCCACGAAATAGAGGGTGTTGGGGTCTGTTGCCCCCGGAGAATAAACGGTATTGCGGATTCCTTCCATGGTTCGAACCGCTCCGGGCGGATCCACCCGGACCCCGGACAGGTCCATGGCGCGAGTTGCGGGTCTTTTCCTGGTTTCTTCTGTCATGTTGCGTGCTTCTCCTCCCATGTGGGTAAAGGGCAACCCCCCGTCGTAGACTGTATTCCTTATATTTAAGTTGCCTACCCACGCCGATGGGAAAATGCAACAGGGATATGTGTCCGAAAAAACGAACCAGTCCGCGTACCGCGTTAAGCCGCCGAAACACCTGACACATCCGGGCGCACCTCTTTTTATTCAATAATTTCTATTATTCCCTTCAATTTCATTAAAAAATCGCTTTTTGCCACTGAAATAGCGGTATCGCAAGATAACTCATGTAAGCCAACGGCAATTTGCATCGCCCACCGAACATCTTTGCTTAAAACACCCTCCAAGACCTTAAAAAAGGACTCCAAGTACGAAAAACAGGCCGCCATTTCAGCCTTTTTCCCATGTCTGTTTTTTTGTTCCACACTCGTTCGGGCTTTTGCGATCCATTCTTTCGTCACACTCCACAACAAGCAAACACAAGCAAAACAGCGTTTACCCTCTTCCGAAAACCATCCCCGGTCACCGACGTGCGTTGGTACCGTTCCTTTATCGGTAACATTCAGTCGAACAAGTAGTTTTGGGAATTGTGTTTTTAATAAAACGGAATTTTACCCGGCTTTTTTTACATAAACAGCACATCACTCCGGCGGCGGTTCCGAAGCCCCTTCATGCCCCTCACCACCGGCAGACTGTCGAAAATCCTTGAATATTCGTTCTAAACTTTTCCAGAAGAGCCGCCGATAGCATGAAGGTAATGGAAGTCGTTTTTCCATCGCCGCAGGTTCAGGGCCACCGCAAGCAGATCAGGACGCACCGCTCTCAAGACATGGGATGGGTGATTCGGTGCATTACCATGAGGAGCCGAGACATGACCGATACAGGACACGCGGTAATACCCCTCACAGAGATTCCTGTCTCCCGGCGGGAACAGGCCAAGGCCGATATCCTCGAAAGCTACCTGTTCAGCTCCCAGGTCCACACGCTCCAGACCCTCACCGTCACCATCACGGCCGGCATCAAGCCGGGTGAAGAAAAAATCAACGCCCTGGCACTGCTCCAGCTCCTGCAGCGGTTTCATCTGGAGACTGTCAAAATCAGCGCCCTGATTATCCACGGCGTGCTGGCCGAAGAACCCTTTGACGAATCCCTTTACGTCCCCTGGGATGACGACGGCCTCGGCCGGACCGTGCGCCTGGTTTCCAAGAACAACGACATCACCCTCACCGTCTCCGGCACCCTGCCCCGGGGCGGGAAAAGCGGCCGCATCACCCGAACCTTTTTCGACAAGGGCTCCAACGCAGGCAAGATCCTCTCCGACGGACGCATCGACTTCCGGGAGATGCTCCGCTACCCCTCGGCCAAGGCCGGGGATCTCCTCTTGCAAGTCTCCCTCCCCGACACCGCCAAAGACGGCCTCTCCCATGACGGCACCCCGGTCCAGCCTCCCGTGGCCAAGGAGTACCCCCTGAAGCTCAGAAAAAGGGCGCGAAGCGTGTACATCACCACCAGCGAAGGCGAACGATGTTAAGGCGAGCCGGGACGGCGTGGTCATCACCCACCTCGGCCCTGAAGGGATCTCGGCCATTGACATCACCGATCGCATCGTGGTGGGAGATATCGATTTTTCCGTGGGAAACATCGGCAGCGATGTGGTCTGCCCGGTGAGCATGCAGGCGGAATCGGTCAACGAGGGGTTCCTGGTAAAGGTGGCGGGGTCGGTGACCATCCGCACCATCAACGGCGGCCATGTGGAGTCCGGCAAAAAGGCAGCGGTGGATCAGATGCTGCCCGAAAGTCACCTCACCAGCGACGGGGATGTTGCCTGCCGAAGCGTCTCCTCCTCCACCATCTGCTGCGAGCACGGCACCGTGTCCATTCAGCGGGAAGCCATCGACGCCACCATCCATGCCCACCGGGTGGCCATCAACACCTCGGCGGCCCTGCTGCTTAACTCCCACATCCACACCTGTGTGGCGGATCTGGACAATGTACGGGTCAGCGGCACAAACCACCTGATCCTGGGGCCGGGTCTCTTTGCGAAACGCGATGAGCTCACCCTTGAAAAACGACGGATCAACACAGCCCTTCACGAGCTGGAGGAGACCCTCAACAAAGCCAAGGCATCCCTTGTGGCCGAACTCAAGAGCCTGTCCGCCGAGTTTGGAGAAGACGACTCCGTCAGGCCGGTGTTCAAGAAAATTGTCGCATCCCTCAAGGCCTATGAGTTCGAGGGGGTCCCCCAGCTGATGGCCTCCCTGAAGCGGGGCAACACCTGCCTGGCCGTCAGCGGTGCCATGCAGACCATCGAGCATACCCGCACCCTGTGCGGACGGTTCTGGGACCTTGAGGCCCAGGCCAAGGCCCTCCATGGCGAGATCTCAGAGGTGGAAGAGGCGCTCAGGACCATCAGCTTCAGCCTCAACGCACGCCTGCGTCCCTCCGCTGTCATCGCCATCCACCTCGGCAGCAACGACCCCGCGCCCCTCACCCTGGAGGCCCCTCCGGGCAGCGACCACGACCACGCCGTCAACATCAAGGGCAAATTCACCGTTGAAGAGGGGCTGGTGACCTCACAGCGTTCGCGTTAGCCCGGCATCCCCCCGGATGTTGACAGCCTGTCGGCGGCCCCGTATCCTGAACAAAACCGACACCATCAAGACGTTTATCAGCAGCCGCCCCGGCCTTCCGTCATGGGCTCCCCGCCCGGCCAGGGCCACCCCGTCCCCCACATCATACAGGTGCCCCATGCCCTTGGAACCCCGTCTAAAAAAAGAGATCGGCGCCATGCTCCGCGCCGCCCGCACAGCCGGTCGGGACATGCTCTTCGAGCATGAAGTGTACGCCATTCTCCGTGCCATGGACATCGAGGTCCCCCGCCATGCCCTCGTCACCTCGGCCCATGCGGTCACCCGAGAGCTTCTCCACGGCATCGGGGGGCCTGAACTGGTGATGAAGATCGTCTCACCGGCCGTCACCCACAAAGCGAGCGCCGGCGGCGTGTGCATGGTCCACGCCGACCCGGACTTTGTCCGCTACACCTTCGAGAAGATGACCTCTGCGTTTCGGGACATGGGCGTCCCGGTGGAAGGGGTGCTCATCACCGAAAAGGTGGACTACCAGCCCGAGCTGGGCAATGAAATCCTCCTCGGATTTCGGGAGAGCGAGACCTTCGGGCCGGTGCTCTCCTTTTCCAAAGGGGGCAGCGACGCCGAATTTTTTGCCAGGCACTTTTCCCAGCCCAACCTCATCCTCGCCCCGGTGGACCGGGACTGGGCAAGGGCCCTTTTGGAGTCCTCCCACATCCACGAAAAATTCAAGGCCTGGAACCGCGAGGCGGACGTGGGACGCATCGTGGACGTGGGCGTGGCCTTCTCCGACCTGGCTGTTGCCTTCTCCTCCTATTTCAACACCGGCTCCGACCACGTCATCACGGAGTTCGAGGTCAACCCCCTGGTCTTCGCCACCGACGGCCGGTTTGTGGCCGTGGACGGCTTTGCCCGTTTCAAAACCCGGGGGCCCCTGCCCGACCTGTCCATCGCCCCCGAAGCCACCATGAGGCCCTTTTTCGAACCCAGGGGCATCGCCGTGGTGGGGGTCTCCACATCGGACCCCACCAAGGCGGGGAACATCATCGTCGAAAACCTCATCCGCATGGAACGGCCCGACATCTTCTGCGTCAACCCCCGGGGAGGCACCCTCTCCGCAGGATCCCGGGAATTTCCCGTCCACACCGGCCTGGAGGCCATCGACGCCCCCGTGGAGCTTGTCATCGTCACGGTGCCGGCAAGCGCCACCCTGCCCGTCATCGAAGGGTGTGTAAAAAAAGGGGTCAAGGCTGTCATCCTCATCCCCGGGGGCTTTGCCGAGGTGGACAAAAACAGGGATCTGGAAGAGGAGATCTCCCGCCTCGCCAAAGAGGGCGGGTTTCGCCTCATCGGGCCCAACTGTTTGGGCATCGTCTACGAGGGAAGCCCCACCGCCAAAGGCCTCAACACCTTCTTCATTCCCGAAGACAAATTCTCCGTGAGCATGGAACGCGAGAACAAGGTGGCCATCCTGAGCCAGAGCGGGGCCCTGGGCATCATCGAGATCGACAACCTGAAAAACGCCATCTCCCCCAAGGTGATCGTCAGCTACGGCAACCAGCTCGATGTGGATCCCTGCGACCTGGTCACCTATTTTCAGGACGATCCCAGGATCAACGTCATCGGCTGCTACATCGAAGGGTTCAAGCGCCACGCGGGGCGCAAATTCTTCGACGCCGTCAGGGCCGGAACCAAACCGGTCATCGTCTACAAGGCCGGGCGCACCGAGGAGGGGCGAAAGGCCACGGAGTCCCACACCGCCAGCATCGCAGGGGAGTACGCCGTGGCCCGGGCCGCCATGAAACAGGCCGGGGCCATCGTGGCCGACACCATGGTGGACCACGGGGACTTCATCAAGACCTTTGCCCTCATGAACGACTTTGTGGTCTCGGGCAACCGCGTGGCCATCATCGCCAACGCCGGGTACGAAAAAACCTACGCTGCCGACAATTTGGGGGACCTGGTCCCGGCGGATTTCGATGAGGCCACCCTTTCGGCCTTAAGGGCCATCATCCCTCCCATGGCCGAGGCCTCCCCCCTTCTGGACCTCACCCCCATGGCCGATGACGCCATCTTTGCCGGTGCTGTCGAGACCATGCTCAAATCCCCGGACGTGGACGCCCTCATGGTCTCCATCGTGCCCCAGAGCGCCCTGATCCATACCACCGACGATGAGATCCGAACCAACCCGGACAACATCGCCGCCCGCATCATCCGGCTGGTCCATGCCTACAAAAAACCCGTGGCCGTCTCCGTCAACGTGGTGAGCCGTGCCGATGCCGTCTACAACGAGCTGGGACGCACCCTGGATGCGGGCGGGGTCCCCACCTATCTCACCGCCAACCGGGCCATGGTCTGCCTCAACGCCTTTATCCGCCACCGCCTGAGCCGGGACATGACCCGGCCCTTGAGCCACCGGCTGAAATAAGGCACAAAAAAACGCCGTGCGAGTGACCTCGCACGGCGTTTCATGGTCCTTTCAACACATCAAACCGAATAAGCCCGGTGGATCACTGCAGGGGCCTGAGTTCCACCCGACGGTTCTGCTTTCGCCCTTCCTCGGTCTCGTTGTCCGCCACGGGATTTTCCTCGCCAAAGCCCTGGTACTCCAGGCGCCCTTCGGCAACCCCTTTGCTCACGAAATACTCCTGCACGGCCTTGGCACGCCCTTCGGAAATTCGCTGGTTGGCCGCATCGCTTCCCTCGCTGTCGGTGTAGCCTTCAATGGAAACCCGCACATCGGGGTTGGTCATCAGAATCTCCACCACCTCGTTGAGCAGGGGAAGGAAATCGGACTTGATGCGGGTCTCGCCCGTATCAAAGGTCAACCCCTGGATCACCCAGCACCCGCGGCTGTCCACCACGGCCCCCTGGGGTGTGTCCGGACAACGGTCCATGCTGTCTTCCACCCCGTCACCGTCCGCATCGGCTATCACGGGGCAGCCCAGCTCATCCACGGGCTGGCCTGCGGGGGTGTTCGGGCACACATCCATGTCGTCGGGAACCCCGTCCCCATCGGAATCCAGCACCACAGGACAGCCAAGCTCATCCACGGCCTGGCCTGCGGGGGTGTTGGGGCAGGCGTCCACATCATCGGGGACCCCGTCGCCGTCACTGTCCATCACGGCCATGGGCTCCTCTGCGGCGGCTTCACGCTTGCCGAAACGCCAGCTGATCCCAAGCTGCCAGGCAAGGTTGTTGTAAAAGTCATCAAAGGGCATGACGTGGCGAAGCTCGGCCCTCAAGTCCAGGTTGTCCATGATGGCGTATTTGAGACCCGCTCCGTACTCGGCCATGAAATCGGTCTCGGAGTCCCCCACGTCCGGGTCCAGGCGCAAGGCACCCGCCCCGATAAGCACAAAGGGCCTCAAGGCCTCCTCGGGCATGAAATGGTAAAGGGCGTCCAGGGAATAGCGCTGACCGTCCACGTCCACATCGAACTTTTTCGTCTCCGTGGAGATCCAGGTAAAGCCGCCTTCCAGCGTGCACCGCTGGTTTATGGCATACCCCAGGGCAAGCCCCATGGTGTACCCGTCATCCAGATTCTGGTTCCCCTCGAAAATGTGCCCTCCCACCATGGGGGAGAGGTCAAAACGATAGTCCGATCCTTCGGCGCTCGGCTGCCCTGCCCAGACCATCACCACGGCAACCAGAGCCAGGGCTTTCATGCATCGTTTCATACTGCCTCCTTTGTCCTTTGTATCGTGGATTGCCTTGCGAAGCCGTTTCAACGAAAAAACATGCCTTGCCGACCAAACCTCATGAACCTGAGACCAGTATGCGCGAGATGACGTGTCGATGTACGCCGGGGACGTAGAAAAATGCAGTTCAAAAAAAGGTGCTGTAAGGAAGAATTCCTGACGCCGCATCCTTGATGGCCGGTGCCAAGGACATTGAAAAAATGCTGAGATGTTACGATATATATCCGGGCAAGGCGGGTAACTGCCCCTTTGATACGGCGGAAAAGGGACCGCGGCTTAAAGCAGCCCCCTTTCCCCGGTTAATGGAGGAAGTATACACCAACGGCACGCCGATATTCAATCAGCAATCCCTTAAATTCATTAAAAAAACACTTCAACCCCAAACATTCTGCCGCAACCTGGCCTTCTACACGGGGCAAAAGTCAGTTGAGGCAGGTGTGCCGCCTGACATGGGCCGCGATGATGGGGTTCACCTTGGGGCCGTGGGTCAGGGGCGCCATGTGGCCGGCATCCACGAGGTGGTAGTCCACATGGGGAATCACCCCGGAAAGGGCACGGGAAATTTCATAAGAGAGCGCCGGACTCTGACGTCCGGCCATGAGACAGGTGGGGGCTTCAAGCTTTCCGTAGCGCCCCATGCGAAGCCCTTTGTGCGCGGACGCAAAATAGTCCAGGGGCATCTTTTTGACACACCCGGCCAGCGTCTCCTGGACCTCCGAGGGTAACAGATCGAACAGCCCGTCCCCGCTGAAAAAATCCACGAACATGGAGGCCCCCGTCTTAAGATTGCCCCGGTTGATCTCCTCGATGACCGACCCCATCAGGGTTTTCTGCTTTTCGTAGAGGGCGTCGTCTATTTCACGAACCACGTGGTTGGCCATGGGCTCATACAGGGAGATGCTGCGAATGCGCTCGGGCATCTCCAGGGCCAGGTGCATGGCCACGGCCCCGCCGTAGGAGTGCCCCACCAGGTGAAACGGGGTGTCGCCGGGAACATCATGGGCAAGGGCCCGGCGAATGAGGGTCAACTCGTCATCCAGGGTAAAGTCCCCTGCCTGTTCATCAGAAACGGACGGGGCATCCCCGTACCCCCAGAGATCCACCGCCACCACCCGATGGGTCTGCTTCAGCTCTTCCATCAGGGAAACCCACTGCACCTTCGAACTCATGGAGCTGTGGAGCAGCACCACAGCCTCCCCTTCGCCTTCGGACACCCAACCCATGCCTATCCCCCTTGATTTGCCGTAATAAATAAAAAACCCCGATGCCTCATTGGAGGCATCGGGGTTCATGTTAAAGGCCTTGCACGGCATGTCAAGGATGTTGGGCCCACGCCCGCTGTCAAGCCGTGAAACGTTGCCAGAGGCATCACCGATCCCGTTTGAAAGCACGACCCCGATGGCTGAGCGACAACCAGTAGGTCTCCAGCTGCTCGGGGGTGAGAACCTCCTGAATGGGTCGGGCCATCTCGCCATCGCCCTCAGCGCCCCGCGCCACCCGAAGGAAGTCGAACCCCTCTGTGGTGTGCATCACCCGAGCCACAACCTTCTGTGCATTCACTCGCCGGGCCACCATGGGTTTCAGGGTCTCTTGCTGCTCCGGGGTCAGGGAGAGGACCGCCGTCAGCTCTGCCATCACCTCTTCGGCGCTCTTGTCCGCCCAGGGCAGGCGCCAGCTGGTACGGAACATATTGAAACGCCTCGCCTTCCGTGTCTCTGAGAGAAGCCGTTGGTACTGATCGGGCGTCAATACCTCCACAATCAGGGAATACCGTTTCCGGATAATCGCGTTGATTTCGGCCAGGGTGCGATCGTGAAGCTCCACCAGCTCTCCTCGCAACCCGGTAAGAAGGGGGTCTACGGCCCGGCCCTGATCCGGAGTCAGGTCGATGCGGCCCACCATGCGCGCAATGATCATGGCCGCAGGGGGGCCTCCGTGGACAAACCGGCGCACCTTATGATGCGTCACCTGGCGAGCCGTAAAAAAACCGGCCAGGGCCCCCAGTGAAAAAATCAACCCCACCCCCACCATGAGCTTTACTCGTTTCATGACAACCTCGATCAAAACATGTAAGCGATCAGGTGCTCGACATACACCGACGTGTCTATCAGCGCCAGGTTCAACAAGTCTTCACTCCCATGGGACCAAAGCGCCAGTATCACGGCGAGTCCGCCCGCCGCAAGGGAGGTCAGGGGAACAAGGCGCCAGACGGCCTCGGAAAACCCCTCCTCCTGCGGTCTTGCCGGGTGAACCCGGAGACGGGCCACGTCTCTCATCACCCCGGCCTGGAAGGCCTCCGTCTCCTGCCGGCTCTGCCACAGCCCCGACGTGGCCTGTCGGTCTTTCAAGGCCCGCATCAGACGGATGTCCCACTGTTTTTCTTTCATCACACGTACCTCCTCCCGGGCCACTCACCGGGCCGACGCCCTTCAGGTGATTTTTTCAAGAACAAGGCGCAGTTTCCTGCGGCTTCGAAAGGCGTTGATTTTCACATTGGCCATGCTCATATTCAGAAAAAGCGCCACCTCACGGGTCGAGTACCCCTCCAGGTAGTAAAGCTCCATGATCATGCGCTCCCGGGCGGACAAGGCGCCGAGGGCAAAGGAAAGCACCTCTTCAGCGGTCTTCCGGGTTTCATCGGCGTGGAAACGACGGTGGGAATCGGCGGACAGCACAGCATCCATCCACTCCGCCGAAGGCAGGTCCCCCCCGGGCACGAGGGAGCTCACCGGCGTCTCTTTGCAGCGCATCTCCCTGCGCCAGAAATCATAGCAGGTGCGCACGGCCACCGTGGTCAGCCATGCCCGGAACGAACGCCCCAGGGTAAAGGAACCCAGGGACCCGTAGGCCCTGACAAACACGTCGTGTGCCACCTCCTCGGCCTGGTCAAAGGGCACATGCCTGCCGACAACACGCCCCACATGCGGGGTATATTTCACCAGCAGTGCCTCATAGGCATTGACATCCCCCGACAGCACGCGCCTCACCACCACGTCGTCGTCGCATGTGTCAGGCATCTCGTCTTTCGGATAATTCTCCATCGCCCGCTCAACCCAGCCCGTTCCGCGCCACAGTCTTTCCGGCCTGCCGTCCTGCTTTATCCCCCTTGCGGACCCTGCCGGAATCCCCCCGCCGTTTCAGACATATTCTCCTTATGGGTCGTACGGGACAGGCAAAGCGTTACAAAAAAACGGCCTCTCACCCCCTGAAAAGGCAGCCCGTTGTTTTTTTCCTTTCAGGTGTAACCCCCGCCCGGTTGCAGGCGACTACAACAACAGAAAACCGTGCCGTTCGGGTAAACAGGCCGCCATGGGCATCTCACCTTACGGCAATGGCGGCAGGAGCCAACCCGTGACCGGACGTTGCCTTACTTCCCCCCAGAAAAGAGGCGCCATCGCCTGGTCACCCCCCGCAAGCCCCTGCCGACCCAAGCGCCCCGCCATGCAGCTTGCATGACGGGGCGTTTAAATTCCCGGGTCGCACCAGCCCTTTGCATGTCAAGCGATCACAGGCTCGATGTCGTCTTCTTCGATGAGTTTCCCGCTGAAAAACATCAGGTAGAGGAACACCCCGTACCCCACCGTGGCCACCACCGCCATGGTGGCAAGGGCATCCCCCAAGGGGACGGCCACGGCCACCAAGAGCCAGTGGCCTGCGATGAGTTGTTTTGAGTTGAGGCGAATGGGAAAGTCAAAGCGCCGGTAGATCACCGCCAGCCCGCTCAGGTTCCACCCGTAAAGGGCGGCCACCGCATGGAGCCGAAGCAGGAGATCCCCCCAGCGAAGGTAGCCGTCGGACATGATCTCAAGGAGAATGTACGCAATGCCGGTAATGGCCGTGTACAAAAGGAACAGCATGCCCGACACCAGAAAGCTCTTCTGTTGCAGCCCCTTCACGTAGGTAACAAACAGGACAAAAATGAGGATGACCGTGAAAAAAAGCACCAGGGTCACGGCCACCTGAGGCCACAGGGACCCGGCCACGATAAAAAGAAAAAAGACAATCACCCCCAGGTTCACCGCCCAGAAGGCAAACTGGCTGGCCACGCTCATAAAGGGCTTTTTCAGGTCCGGGATCAGGGAAAACATGACGCTCATGGTGATCAGGGACACCGGAAAGGAGAACCCCAGGAAAAAGGTGTCGATGCTCAGGGTCTCCAAGGTAAAGAGATGAAGCCAGGCATCGTTTAAAATCACCAGCACCGAGGCAAGGAGCCCCAGGACCAGGCAGAGCAGGGAGGCATGGGCAAACCGGTCGGATGTGGTGTGCCCCCTTAAGAAAAACTCCTTGGGAAAAAAGGAGTAGGCATTGCAGCGCACACTCTCGGCGATAATTGCCAGGCCCAGGCCGCAGACCGCAGCCGGGACAAAGAGCTCCAGCCAGGCAAAAACGGCAAAGACCACGGAGAAGACCAGGAAAAAGCGCACCCGTACCGACATCCCTTTTTTGTTTTCGATATAATAGAGGATGGAGGTCCCGCCTGAGGTGAGGTTGAACAGAAAGATATGAAGCCGCTCAAAGTTATGGGCTCCGGGCACCATGTGATGCAGGTAGCCGAACCCCAGGGCCGCCACCATGATGAACATAAACAGCAGTCGGTATCGTTTCCTCAAAGCAAATCTCCTAAAGCACTTCGGAAAGAGCGTCGGCAAGGGTGGGATGGACAAACCCGTACCCGCTCTGTTCTAGAACGCCGGGCAGGGCTTTAACGCCTTCCAGCAACACCTCCCGCCCCATCTCCCCGAAGGCACCGGTAATAACCGCCGCAGGAAGCGTGGTGAAGGAGCAACGATTCACACTCGATGCAAGGGTCCGGGCAAAGGCCCGATTGGTGACGGGGTGAGGCGCGGTGAGGTTCACCGGGCCTTCCAGGTCAGGGGTCCGCAGGACATGGCCCACGGCCCCCAGGACATCTTCCATGGAGACCCAGCTCATGTACTGATCACCGCGACCAAAGGTCCCCCCCAGCCCGGCCTTGAACACAGGAAGCAGCCGTGCCAGCGCTCCGCCTGCAGGGGTCAGCACCACCCCGATACGCAGAGTGACCAGCCGACCACCCGGCCGGGTCCAGTTGGCGGCGGCGGCCTCTTCCCACCGCCTGCAAACCTCCGAAACAAAGGACCCGCCGCAGGAGGCGGCCTCGGTCACCGCCTCTTCACACCGGTTCCCGTAAAACCCCACGGCCGACGCCGACAGAAAAACCCTCGGGCCGTCTTTGTGCCGGGAGGCGGCCCTGGCCAGAAGGGCGGTGCCATCCAACCGGCTCTTCATGATCCGCTCACGCTTTGCAGGCGTCCATCGGGCGTTTCCGATGTTTTCTCCGGCCAGGTGAATCAGGACATCGCAGCCCTTGAATTTTTCGTGTTCCACGGTCCCTGCCACCGGGTCCCAGGCGATCTCATGGGCCCCCGGGGCCCTTCCCCTCACCAGGGACATCACCCGATGCCCCTGGCTTCTCAACCACGGCACCAGGGCCGAGCCGATGATTCCGCCGGCTCCGGAAACAGCAATGGTAAGGCGAGGCTCCCCCGCAGCGGCAAGGCGCGAGGCAATGTCCCGTGCGGTGACGGCATGGCGATAACGAAACATTCGCGTTAGCTCTCTGTCCGCAAAGGACCCGGCCACGGCGTGGGATAGGGGCGCAAGGGGAAGGCGGTATTGAATGGTATCGGTAAGAAGGCAGCCCCCGTCGTCTTCGTCAAACCGGTGGGTATGCTCAAAGGCCGCAAAGGGCCCCCTGACCATGGTATCGGTGAAGCCCCGATCACGGGAACAGGCGGTATGAACGGAATGCCAGTGAATGGGCAGGGGCCCGAGCTTCAGGGTCAGGGAGGTGGTGGCGCCCTCTTCCAGCCCCCCGCGCCGAACCAGGTTCCGGTAAGCCACCCAGGGCGGGGTCAGGCGATGTACAACCCCGTCGCCCCCGTGCCAGTCATAAACCTCACGGGCTGAACAGTTCAGTCGAAGCCGCCGTATAAATCGTCGATGCATCCAGGCCCCCATGGGGTTGATGTGTCGGTCTGAAAGCGATGATGAAGGCACGAGGGGCCGGAGCCTTATAGATACACACAGGGCGCGGTCATCGGACATGTGCGCCAGAATCGTTCCGTGATCCCGGGTTCTTCGTGCCTGTAACCATACCAGAGGCATAGTACAGGACCGGGGAAGCACGCAACACAAAACCCCCTTGGCCCGGATGACCATGGAAGAAAAACAAACGGACCGTTGCGTGCCCACAGGCCACTGGCAACGGCCCGTTCTCGGGCGTTCCGGTCAGACGCTCCCGAATCGTTCATGGGAAAGCGACCACATCAAAGGCATAAAGTGCGACCACACGTGATGACTTCGGAAAATCGGACAGGTCAAAAAAACAACGTGTCGTTCACGACGTTCTGTTCGATTGCCTCACCCTTCCGGCGGCCGGACAGCCCCTTCCTCCTTCTCCTCTTCACGCTCCAGGGGCACCTCCACCACGATCTCACACCCCTTCTCTGGAGACGAATAGATGCGAAAGGTTCCCTTCATGAGGCGGGCCCGCTCCTCCATGTTTCGCAGCCCCATGTGTCGCCCGCAGGAGACCCCGCCCTCCAGGGCCTGGGGCATGAATCCGCTGCCGTTGTCGCGAATGCGAAGGATCAGGTTGGGGTGAGAAAAAACCAGGCGGATGAAGACCTTGTCGGCGTAGGCATGCTTGTAGATATTGGCCAGGGATTCCTGGATGATGCGGAAAAAATTGATTTTCGTGTCGTACTCAAGGAGGGCCTCACGGACCCCTGCCACCCGGAAATCCACCTCCACCCCGTATTTTTCCGAGTAATCCGCTGCGTACACCTTGATGGTATGCACCAGGCCGAACTGAGCCAGTGACGGTGGCTGCAGATCATAAGCAATGTTGCGGACCGAGTCGATGGAGCCCTTCAGAACCGACACAAAGGCCTGGAGGTCCCCGGGTGGCACCGCCTCTTTCCGGGACGCCATCTCCTGCATCATCCGGGCGGTAATCATCAGGGAGCCCAGGTCCTGGGCCACGTGGTCGTGAAGATCAAAGGCGATGCGTCGCCGCTCATCTTCCAGTCCCTTTTGTACCTGCTTGCGATAGCGCCGCTCCCGTTCGGCCAGCTCTCGCCGCTTGCCCACGTTGTCGATGCTGAGCCCCACCTGGGTGGCCACCCCGATAAGAAGGCTTAAGTCTCCCTGGGTCAGGGCCCGCTTGCCGTGGAGGTTGGCTGCCACCAGCACCCCCGAGATCCGCCCTTCCATGGTCACGGGCACCACCAGAAGGCTCTCCAGGGCCTGGACATCGGGGAAATCAGGGCCGAACAGCGTGGTCTCGGAAAACCCCTTCACCCCGTTGACCACGATGTTCTCTTTGTTCCAGAGCACCCGGGTCATGGACTCCGTCCTGGTGTACCACTCCCCTGCTCCTTGAAATGATCCACCTGGGCCGGGGTGTACCCCACCTGGGAGGCCAGCTTCAGCCGCTTGCCGTCATAAAAAAAGAAGGCAATGCGGTCGTAATCCAGGTGCCGGGCCATGACATTGATCACCCCCTGGGCCCCACCCTCCTGGGAGTCGGTCATGGCTGCTTCCTGGCTGATGCTCTTGATCAGCAGCGAGTGCCGGTTGCGGATGTTGTCGTCTTCTGCCAGGTCCCCGGCATAATTCCCCTGGGCCTGGATGATGTTCAGCAGCTCCTCTTCCCGCTTGTGATGAGCCACCCCCCCAAGGCCCGCGATCGCGAGAAAAAGAGAACAGCTGAGCAACAGGACAAGGGGTGACGGAAACAGCACCGCCATCCCGATGCCCAGGGGCGCTCCCACCACAAAGGCACGATTTCGCATCCGACGCCACACCACAGAAGGCGCCGCGCTCCAGGTCACCTCAAATCGGCAGGCTTCGCCCCCTTTATGGATGCACTCCGTGTGCTTCACATGGGCAAAGGCATTGGTAAAAAGAAGCCCGACAGCCTCCAGGATTCCCACGCACACATCGCACTGATAGGGTTTGATAGCGGTTCCGGGGGCCGGGCGACAGGTCATCTCCGCCGACTCTTTTCCCGTGAGGTGGGCCGTGGCGTGGACACCTCTGCTCACCTTGCAGTAATTACGCTCAATGGTGGAAAAAAAGGCGGACGGAGAGACCATGCCCAGAATGAACTGCCGGACCACCCACATCTCTTTGGAGCGGATGATATACCGACCGGCTTCCCTTGCGAACTCCGGGCTGCCGCACATATCCATGAGAGAAAAATAGTACTTGTCGCACTGATCCTGGGTAAACCAGTGGCCTGGATCATCGATCTCGTACTTGCGAATTCCGGCGGCTTGATACACCGGTTCCAGGCTCAACAGTGCATACTTCTCCCGGGCGTAGTTGTCACAGAACTTAAGCAGACGACTGTTGTACAACGCCCCGGAGGATGCATTCTTTTTTTTACACACATGCAATGCGCCTGTCATCATCTCTCCAGTGTCCACCCTGAGCCCTTGGCATCACCTTCACCGAGACCCCTGGCGTGTTTATGAAATGTCCGGGAGCATCTGCGGCTCCCGGTTCATCCGGCGAATAAATAGGACGCATCTCAGATACTGCCAGAAAAGATAGAGATGAAACTTCTTCCGGAACAGGTACTTCACAAAAAGTGGCTGCAATTCGTCGCAGCTGGAGACCACGGCCAGCAGCATGCCGGACGTAGGTGCTGCCCATGAGGGCACGGACGCCCTTGCCGTTCTTTTTGGCTTTGAGCATCTGGTCGTCAATGGAGGGGACCGGACAGGACACGTTGAGGATATCGTTGGGGTCTAAGTGCAGCATGGCGTGGTTCTTGCCGTCCCAGTCCACCAGCTTGGCCGTGGGGTTAAAATGCCCGGTGGCGCGGCAAAAATCGTAATCATCCGACGGGTCCACCTGAACCCAGCGCCCCTCGAGAAAAACAGCGCCATAGACGTGCACGGACTCCGCACTCATAAACTGCCGGAACAACGGAAGCATCACCGGTCCGAAGTAACTTTTCCCCTTGACCCGAAGCACACCGTACCCGGCGGGAAGCCCGGCGGCACGACACATGGCCACAAACAGGTTTGCTGCGTTGGTGCAGGTCCCTTCACGTTCGTACAGGGTCTCGGAAGCCCGCTTGTGCCAGTCCCCCACACGATAGAGAATTTTATCGCGCACCCAGTAAAAAATCGCCACGGCTTTTTCCGTGTCGTTTGTGATGGTCGCTGTCACAGCTCGTGCCTGCCGAATCACATCGGGATGATCGTAATCGCAAAACCGGGTCGTCTTGAGATACTCTGCCTGAGGATGAGTCATGTCCGCCTCCGCTTAGGTTTTTGGAATAACGTTGTCAAATCAGACTTACGGCATCAAATAGCTATAGATATTACGAACCAGGGCTGTCGCCTGGATATAATGCATGGCGGCATGGGCCCATGACTGAATCCGGGGACCTTGGCGGTCTGCGGCCCATGTGAGGTAGATCTCAAAGTATTGTTGTGCGTTCAGAAATGCTGTTTGTGCTTTCAAAGCCCCAGGATCCATGACGGTGGGTTCACCCTTGTCAAACAGGCATGGAGGGGCTTGGAAAAAGGGGAATACCGGCAGGATTGTGAAGAAAGCAATACAAGGAAAGAAAATCGCACGGGGACACAAAAGCAAGCCAGTGCATCAACGTCAGATGCCTGCTGACAGGTTAACAACCCGTTGTTGCGGGGCATCGTCTCGGTTCTTGATGCCCTTCGCCATGACGATGTCATGGTTCCCAGCCCCAGGCCATTGTCGCGCCAATCCGACATGGAGATGTATTGCGGGATCATTACTATGCAAGGTGTTGACTACTCGACAGGCCGGCACACCCGATCTTATGGTCAAACACTATAGCACAAAGCAATCATAAATGGACATATTTTTACTCACAAAACAGAGTATTTATTCTCTCGCGACACCCGCAGAGTATTTCCCGGCACATCGTATATCGCGGCATCGCAATGGGCGAAAGGCCATCAATCGCCGAAGGGCGGGCCCCGCTGTTTTCTCCGGGGGCAATATCTGCTATACGTACGCCTATGAAAGATGACACATCATATCCAGAAGACGGCTTTTCATCCCTGACCCCGGACGTCCTGCTCGGCGCCGTGGAACAGGCCGTGGGCGAGCGCCTCACAGGGCTCACCTCCCCCTTGCCAAGCTACATCAACCGGGTCTATGAGCTGTTGGCGTTTTCTGGCAAGCGCTATGTGGTAAAGTTTTACCGCCCCGGCCGCTGGAAAAAAGAGGCCATCGAAGATGAGCATCGCTTCATGATGGACTGCGTGGCAAACGAGATTCCTGTGGTCCCCCCCCTTGCCCTTTCCGACGGGTGCACCCTGGGCGAGGTGAACGGCATCCTCTTTGCCGTCTTTGACAAGCGCTCCGGCAGGGAGATGGAACTCAACACCGACGAAGACTGGCGCAGGGTCGGAACCCTCCTGGGCAGGGTCCACATGACGGGGTCAGCCGGTTCAAGCCCCCACCGGGTCCACCTTCACCCGGAAAAATCCCTGAAAGACGACATCGACTGGCTCCTCTCCGGCCGGGACATCCCGCCCCACATGACCCCGGAGGTCAGAAAGGTTCTGGAATCGGTCCACGACGAAGCACGCCGGGCCTTTGATGCGGTCCCGGATGCGGACATCATTCGCCTCCACGGGGACTGCCACCTCAAAAACTTCCTGTCCAGAGACCACGAGGGCCTGCTCATCATCGACTTCGACGACATGGCCACGGGCCCGGCTGTCCAGGACATCTGGCTGCTCCTGCCCGACCGGGTGGCAAGCTGCCGCCGGGAGTTCAACCTCCTGCTCGAAGGCTACGAGCAGTTCCGGGAATTCGACGACCGCACCCTGCGCCTCGTGGAGCCCCTGCGCGCCATGCGCATGATCTACTTTCTGGCCTGGTGCAGCCGCCAGAGGCAGGACTACCGCTTTAAGACCCTCTTTCCCGACTGGGGCTCGGAAAACTTCTGGCGCGCCGAAATGAATGACCTCACCCGGCAACTGGACCACATGGGCGAATCAGCCCCTTCGGGTAACATGTAAAGGGCACACAACAAACCGTCTATCGCACCATCAGGGTTCCCACCGCCATTTCCGCCACCTCCATGAAAAACTGGGGAAAAATCCCCACCAGGAGGATGGCGGCCATGAGGCCGATGCCGAGAAGCGAGGCGGGCTTGCCCACGGGCAGGGTTTCGCCCGGGTCCTCTGCCGGGGAGTAGGCAGCGCGCACCAGCTTCAGATAGTAAAAAGCGGAAATCCCGGCGTTGATCACGGTGATGATCACCAGAGCGTAAAGGGATTTTTGAATGGCGGCGGTAAAGATGAAGAGCTTGCCGAAAAAACCCACCGTGGGCGGAATCCCTGCCATGCCAAAGGCCCCCACGGCCAGGACCAGGGCCAGCATGGGAGAGCGTCGGTACAACCCGGTCAGGGAGTCCATGGTCACATTTTCCCCTTCCTGTCCCACATGGTAAACCACGTAAAAACAGGCCAGGTTCATCATCATGTACCCGGCGATGTAGTAGACCGCCGTGGCAAACCCCAGAAGGTTCACACAGAGAAGGGCCACCATCACGTACCCGGCGTGGGCAATGCTGGAGTAAGCCAGAAGACGCTTCACATCCTCCTGCACCAGGGCCGACAGGTTGCCCAGCACCATGGAAAAAACCGCAAAAGAGGCCAGTATCCAGTTGAAATCCCCAAGCTCGGTTCCGGCGGCAAGGGAGATGAACCGGATGAGAAGGGCCACGGCCCCTGCCTTGGGAATGGTGGCCACGAACCCGGCGATCAACCAGGCCCACAATCCCGGCGCCCAGAAATGCATGGGGGAAACAGGGCCAGCTTGAAGAAAAACCCGGCCAGCATCATCACCAGCCCCACAATGAGCATGGGGCTTGCCCCAAGAAGGCCCGGGGCCACGGCCCCCGAGATCGGCAAGGTACGTGGTGTGGGCGATGCCGAAAACATAGCTCATGCCAAACAGAGAAATGCCGCTGGCAATGGCCCCGAACAACACATACTTGATCCCCGCCTCCATCTGCTCCCGATGCCTGGCCCCTGCCTTTCGAAAAGGAATAATCACATACAGGGCAAAGGAGGAGACCTCCAGGCTGATAAAAATGGTGATGAGCTCCACGGCGCTGGACACCAGCCCTGCCGCGCTCACCGTCACAAAAAGAAAGTACTCGGGCCGCAGCTTCTCCTCAATGCCCTTGAGCCCCTCCCCCATGACCAGCACCACAAACAGCCCCATGGTAATGACGATCTTGAAGAGCTGGGAAAAGGCGTCCACCTGATACGCCCCGAAAAACAGGTCCCCCTCCTGGCCCCAGGATGCCACCGCGCACACCACCACCGTGGCCCCCATCACAAGGGACGCCCCGTACACACGCTTCACATTCCAGGAGGCAAGGCTCGCGAAAAAAAGCACCAGCGCCATGGCCATCAACGCACACTCAGGCAGAAAAATCAGCAAAATGTCCACCCCATTCCCCAATTTCAAGCCATGCCTCCGGCGGCCCTGCCGGGGGGCCAAACTTTTGAAAAGTTTGACAAACAGGTTTTCAGTAACTATTTCGGCTCACTCGAATGTCATTGTCTACCAATCGATTTAGCCTGACGAGTAACCGGAAAGTTTTTGCGGAGCTTTTTTCAAAAAGCGACCCGCCGGAGGCAGGCTTTTGTGTTAATCCTTACGGCTGCGCCCCGTCCATGCAACGCCCCGGTTCCAGTGAAGAGTGCAAGGTGCCATGGGGGAGCTCACGTGCCTCCTCCACCTGCTGGAGCAGGTGGGCGAGGCTGGGCTCCATGACGCGGATCAAGGGCTTGGGATTCAGGCCGATCCAGAAGACAAAGACCAGCAAAAAGCCCAGGGTCACGATTTCGCGCAGGTTCAGGTCCCAGAGTGTGTGCCCCTTGCCGTCATCTGCGTGGGCGTGCCCGTCGGAGTCGGCCCAGACCATGGCCTGCACAAGGCGAAGCATGTAGGCCGCGGCCAGAATGGCCCCCAAAATGGCGATGAGTCCCACGGTGGTGCTCACCTTGAAGGCCGAGACAAGCACGAGAAACTCCCCCACGAAGCTGTTGGTCCCCGGAAACCCGAAGGAGGCCAGGGAAAAGACGACCAGGTAGGAGACATAGGCAGGCATCAGCATGCCCAGGGCCTTGTTCTCCTCGATCTCCCGGCTGTGGGTGCGCTCGTAAATGATCCCCACCAGGATAAAGAGAGCGCCGGTGACAATGCCGTGGTTGATCATCTGGAGCATGGCCCCCTGGAGCCCCCCTGTGGTCAACAGAAAAATCCCCAGGGTCACAAACCCCATGTGCCCCACGCTGGAATAGGCGATCAGTTTTTTCACGTCGCTCTGGCCCAGGGCCAGGTAGCCCCCGGCCACAATGGAGATCAGGGAAAGCCCGATGAGCCAGGGCACAAAATAAAGGGTGGCGGCAGGTGTCATGGGCAGGCAGAACCGCAAAAAACCGTAGCCCCCCATCTTCAGCAGGATGCTGGCAAGGATAACGGAGCCGGCCACCGGGGCCTCCACGTGGGCCGCCGGAAGCCAGGTGTGAAGCGGAAACATGGGTATCTTGATGGCAAAGGCAAGGGTAAAGGCCAGAAAGAGCCACACCTGAAAGCCAAAGGGAAAGCCCACGTCCATCAAGGCCGGAATGAAAAAAGTACCGCACCGGATGTAAAGCACCGCAATGGAGACCAGCAGAAACACGCTGCCCAGCAGGGTGTAGAGAAAAAATTTGATGGAAGCGTAGTCCCGACGCTCCCCGCCCCAGACAGCGATGAGCAGGTACATGGGCACCAGCATCGCCTCCCAGAAGATAAAAAAGAGGACCAGGTTCAGACTCACGAAGACCCCGATCATGGAAGCCTCCATGAGAAGCAGCACACAGATGAACTCCTTGTGGCGCTCCGTAATGTACGTCCAGGAACAGAGAACGCATAAAGGCATGATAAGGCTCGTCAACAGCACCAGAAGCACACTGATGCCGTCCACCCCCACCACGTAACTCAGGTCAAGGAAGGGAAACCAATGGGCCACCTCGGCAAACTGGTACAGGGCCGTGCCGTGCTGAAAGGACGTGTACAAAGGCAACGAAAGCACCGCCGTTGTCGTGGTCACCACAAGCCCCCATGCCTTCAGCACCTTCTCCCCCTGAAGGAAAAAGGTCACCAGCCCCCCCACAAGCGGCAACAACACAAGGATCGATAAAACAGGATAGCCCAACGTGTTTGCAATCAGATAGGTGTCCATACGTCCCCAATGTCAGTAAAACGAGAAAGAAATGAGCCTTCTATGATTAAAGAAAAAACCTGCCTCCGGCGGCGAGGTGAGCCACCTCGAAAGCTTATTGCCATTGCGCTTTGCCCTTCGTTCCTCAGGGCAAAGCGCAATGGCCTTCGGCTCGGGCTGCGCCCGTAAGGAAGTCGGTCGGTTTAGGTGCAGACTTTCGAATTCCATCGCTAAAAAAACACACATCCTCATTTTTACAATTCATTGACCATACCAACAGCATGTACCTGCCAGTAATCATGCACCCTGTACTTGCCACGGGCGAAGCCCGTCAGGGAATGTGATGGACCTGAGGAACGAAGGTACAGAGCATTCCCGTACCTTGGGGTCCGGGGGATTTATCCCCTGGCCGCCGGAGGCCCCCCCTGCGATTACACAAAAAAGACGACAGCAGCCAGGATCACGAAGATGGCGGCCACGGCGCTGCCGATGTATTGCTGGACCTGACCGGTCTGGACCTGCCGGAGTTTGTTGCCGCCTTCCACCACCTGCCGTGCGGACCCGTCGATGGTAAAATCGATCCCCTCTTTATCGAACCAGGTAAAGGCCCTGGCCAGGACCATGGAAAGGGGGGTGCCAATGGTGCGGTAGACGTTGTCCATCCATTCGTTGAAGGCGTGGATGGGTTTTGACGCCACCCACATAAATACACGGGCCCCTTTTCGGTAGAACCAGTCGAGGTCCAGGCTCATGTGGTCTTCGGGAGTCAGTTTCTTCACCATGAGGTAGAAACCTAAGCCTGTGAAACTTAAAATCTGAAACGTCTCGGAAAGATGATAGGCGCTGTAGGGATGGTAGCCCACGCCAAAGGGAAGCATCTGGTAGAGCCAGCGCGTGCCGGGTCCGAAGCCCAGGAAGAAGCAGAAAAAGGCGGCGACGGCCATGGCCAGGTTCATGTTCCAGGGGGCCTCGCGCCCTTCCACGCCGGAGTCTTTGCCGAACCAGATATAGTAGGGCAGCTTGATGCCCACGGACAGGAAGGTCCCCACCGAGGCCAGGGTGAGCATCACCAGCAGCACGGGACGATGGTCAGCCCCTGCCCCTGCGATGATCATGGATTTGCTCACAAACCCGCTGGTCAGGGGAAAGCCCGAGATGGAGATACCGCCGATGACCGTGAAAACCATGGCCCAGGGCATGTGCTTCCACAGCCCGCCCAGGTCGCTCAGCTTGGATTTTCCGGTCATCTCCAGGACAGCTCCCACGCCCATGAAGAGAAGGGCCTTGTAGAGGATGTGGGCGTAGGCGTGGGCACAGGCGCCATTGATGCTCATGGCGGTTCCGATGCCGATGCCGCATACCATGTATCCCACCTGGCTGACGATATGATACGCGAGAATCCGCCTGGCGTCGTTTTCGATGACGGCGTAAGCAACGCCGTAGAGGGTCATGATGGCCCCCAGAATGGCCAGGGCCTCGAATCCGGGGAAAGCGCGGGCCAGGACATAGACGGCTGTCTTGGTGGTAAAGGCACACATGAAGACGGCCCCTGCCACGGTGGCCTCGGGGTAGGCATCGGGAAGCCAGGCGTGGATGGGGGGCACGGCGGCGTTCAGCATAAACCCGATCATAATAAGGTAGTCGGCCAGGGTGGCCCCGTCCCGGGCGATCTGCTCAAAGGCCAGCCCTTCGAGCCCCACGTTCTGGTAACGCAGGAAGATGCCCGCCAGAAGCACCAACCCCCCTGCGGTGTGCACCAAAAGGTAACGAAACCCCGCCTCAACGGATTTTTTCTTTTTTCGGTACCAGACAAGGAAGGTGGAGGCAAAGGCCATGAGTTCCCAGAAAGCGAACAGGGTGAGGTAATCCCCGCAGAGGGTCACCCCAATGGAGCCGGCCACGTAGAGAAAGGCGGCGGTGTGGTGGCCGCTCTCTTTGACGTGAAGGCTGTAAAAGCCACCGATAAGGGCCATAAGGGTGAAGACATTCAAAAAGACAAAGGTCAGCTTGTCCACCCGTCCGAAGACAAGGTCAAACCCCATCCAGGTCACCGTGCCGAAACTCTCCGGAAGCTGGTAGATCAGCACAATGGAAAGAGCGGGAACTCCCACCAGCGCCAACTTCATGAGCACGGGGTGGATCCGCTTCAACAGGGGCATGGCCACCGCTGCCAGGAAAAACCAGGTGGTGGGGTGCATGAACAGCTCATGACTTGTCATAGTAGTCCTCATCCTGCATCAGCCAAAGGTGATAGATCCCCTTGCAGACAAACGCCATCCCAAGGCAGCCCAAAAACCCGAAGGCCGACCAGAACCCGATGACGTTGTCCCCGAAAAAATGGGGGTCGTGCCGGGAAATCGTGACGTCAAACAGCACGGTAAAGCCCAGCCAGAGGAAAAAGAGCCAGGTAAGAAGCCCGGACCGGTTTCGTAAAAAGCCTATGAATTTGACCATCACAACCCCGCTGTCGCCTGAGTCAGCCCGGTGAAAAAGCCCACATCAAGCACCGAGATGAGTTTGAAAAAAAGATCCGGATAGAGCCCGAACAGCACCGAAAAAATAGCGGTGACCGTCAAGGGCACCACCATGAAACGGGCCAGGGGCGTCTGCTCCAAGCTTCCTGTCTTGCCCTGGTCTTCAGGAAGGGGCGCGCCGTAAAAGGCCTTGATCACCACCGGCACAAAATATCCCGCATTAAGAAGGCTGCTCACCAAAAGCACGGTGAGCAGAATGCCGTAGAATATGCAGGGGTCGGTGCCCAGGGCAAGGTACCACTTGCTCACAAACCCGCTCACCGGCGGCACCCCGATCATGGAAAGGGATGCCAGGGCAAAGGCCCCCATGGTCCAGGGCATGCGGTACCCCAGCCCGCCCATCTCCCGGATATCGCTCTTGCCCGAGACCACAAAGATGGCCCCGGCGCAGAAGAAGAGCGTGATCTTGGAAAAGGCGTGGTTGGTGATGTGCACGATGCCTCCGGTGACTCCCGTGGGTGTCAAAAGGGCCACCCCCAAAAGGATATAGGAGAGCTGGCTCACCGTGGAGTAGGCAAGGCGGGCCTTGAGGTTGGTTTTCGTCAGGGCGATGACCGAAGCACAGAGGATGGTAAAGCTGACGAAGTAAGCCGTGAAAAGCCCCAGCCCCGTGCTGTGGAGAAGGTTCACCCCGTAAACCGAAAGCATGACCCGGGCCGTGGAAAAGACCCCGACCTTTACCACCACCACCGCGTGGAGAAGGGCCGACACCGGGGTGGGTGCCACCATGGCCGAGGGCAGCCAGTTGTGAAAGGGCATGACCCCGGACTTGGCAAACCCGAAGAGAAAGAGAAGGAAACTCGACACCACCAGAACCTTGCCGGTTCCGGCCGGGAAAATCCCGTCCATGATGCCTGAGCCGAAATCCAGGGTCCCTGCCGTAAGGTACACCAGGGCCATACCCGTCAGAAGAAAGGCCTTGGAGGTAAAAAAGAGGTAGATGAGGTACTTCCTCCCCCCTTCGTAGCCATCTGCGTCCTGGTGGTGCATCACCAGGGGGTAGGTGACCACCGAGACGATCTCGTAAAAGAGGTAGAGGGTAAAGAGGTTCCCTGCAAAGGCAGCGCCCATGGCCGCCCCCACCGCCGCCGCATAGCAGACGTAAAACCGTGTCTGGGCGTGTTCCTCAAGGCCCCGCATGTACCCCACGCAGTAAAAGGCTGCAAGGATCCAGAGAAACGAGGAGGTGCCCGCAAAGATGAGGCCCAGTCCGTCAAGCTTCAGGGTCACCCCCACCCCGGGCAGAATCTCCGCATAGGTATAGGAGAGGACCTCCCCTGCCAGTACCCGGGGCGCCAGGTTCACCACCGAGGCAAAGGTCAGCACCGCCCCCACCACCGACCACGCCTCGCGGAGGTTGGGCCGCCTGCCCGAGATCATCACCAGAAAAGCCGCCACCATGGGAATGACAGCGGTGAGTATCAACATGCCGGGAGTCGTCTCAATCATCTCTATCAGCCTTGTGAGGGTCACTGTTTGGGTTAGAAAAAGCGTAACTATTCAGATTAAAAAAGCCTCCAGCGGCAAGGTGGGGGCACCTTGAAACCCTGAGGCGAATGCATGGAGATAGCCATTCTACCTGCGTTATCGGGGCATTCGCGTGATGTGTGACATTTGGCAACTGTCTTTGCAGAGAAGCTCATTTCATTCTTCTAAAAACACGCTGAAATGGTCAAGTAACGACAACGTATCGAGTTAGGTCGAACCTTGTGTGCCAGACCGCACACACCTTCAGCGGTTGTGTCGGGCGAAGCCCGAGTCGAAGGCCCTTGCGCTTTGCCCTGAGGAGCGAAGGGTAAAGCGCAAGGGCAACCAGCTTTCGAGGTGTTTTCGCTATTGTGGCTTCGCCACCCTCGCCGCCGGAGGCTTGCTTTTGCTCTCGACTTTAGCCATAGAAGGCAGGCTTTTTGAAACGCCTTTCACCACAGACGTTTTTTATCCACTACCCTTTCAAGTCGGTCACGTCCCTGGGGTCGCCGGAGGAGAACTTTCTGTAGACCGCCAGGATGAAACTGATAGCGATGGCGGCTTCGGCAGCGGCGATGCCCATGATAAAGAGGGTAAAGATCTGGCCCACGGCGGGGTCCGGGGCCAGAAATTTATTGAAGGCCATGAAGTTGAGGCCTGCGCCGTTCAGGACCAGTTCCGTTGAGATCAGCATACCGATGAAGGTCTTATGGCGGATCATGCCGTAGATGCCCATCATCAGGAGAAAAAGGGCCAGGATCAGATAGGTGTCCAGGGTGGCGTGAAAGCTCATGGGTTCACCTCCTCCCGCCCGCCCCGGGCCAGGATAATGGCCCCCACGATGGCCACAAGGAGCACCACGGAGATCATCTCAAAGGCAAGGCACCAGGTGAGAAGAAGGCCTTTGCCCACGTGCTCGATGGAAAAATCTCCCAGGCGTTCAGAAGCCGGGACCCAGTCGGTTTGACCGATGACCATAACCATGAGGAAGAAGGCAGCGGCCCCGGAGGCCACAAGGCCCAGGAAGGCATAGCGGCCCATGGAGCCCCCTCTCCGCCAGCTCAGTTTGGGGGTATAGCCCACCATGATGCCGAAGACGAGCACCACGCAGATGGCCCCCACGTAAATGAGCACCTGCATGAGGGTGAGAAAGGGGCTCCCCAGATAGAGGTAGAGGCCAGCCACCCCGAGCAGGGAGACGGCCAATCCTAAAACGGCGTGCATGAGCACCCCGGCCCGCACGGCCAGCAAGGCCCCTGCCATGGTCAGCACGAGAAAGCCAAAGAATAAGAGATCCATCAACACGTTCATTCCCGCTCCTTTACGCGTTTCAGGAGGTCATAGAAGAACTCCTCCCGGGAGAAGCCCGCCAGTTCGTACTCACTGGAAAAATCGATGGCCCGGGGTTTACAGGATTCCACGCAAAGGCCGCAGAGGCTGCACTTGGTAAAATCCAGGGTAAACAGGGTCAGCACCTTGCCCTTGACGCCCTCCTGCTTCTCCCCTTCCACGGTGATGCACTGGCAGGGGCAGATCTTCATGCAGGAGAGGCAGACAATGCACCGGTGGGTCCCTGTGGTCTCGTCCTTTACCAGGTCGATGTGGCCCCTGACCGACGGGGTCACGTCGATCTTCTCCCGGGGGTACTGCACCGTCACCACGGGAGAGACCATGGCTTTGAAGGTGACCCCCAGGCCCACCAGCAGGCTCTTGCTTCCGGTTATCAGATCGCTGAAGTATCCACTCATAGCAACGCCACCACCAACGCGGTTAAAAGAAGGTTCACCAGGGAAAAGGGGATCAGGTATTTCCAGGCAAGGTTCATGAGCTGATCGAACCGCACCCTCGGATAGGTCCAGCGGACCCAGATCATGGTAAGCATCAGGAGAAACACCTTCAGAAGAAACCAGAGGGCCCCTAAGTACTCCCCGCTGAAGGGGCCGTGCCACCCGCCGAAAAAGAGCACCGTGGCCACGGCGCAGACGATAAACATGTTGCCGTACTCGGCGATCATGAACAGAGAGAACCCGAACCCGCTGTACTCGGTGTGGTACCCGGCGGTGAGCTCGCTTTCGGCTTCGGGCAGGTCAAAGGGAGCCCGGTTGGTCTCGGCCGTGGCCGAGATCAGGTAGATAAGGCAGGCCACGGGTTGAACCAGGACGAACCACACCTTCCCCTGGGCGGCCACGATGCCCTGCATGCTGAAGGTATTGGTGATGAGCACCACCGAGAGCAGGGACAAAAGGATGGGGATCTCGTAGGCGATGTTCTGGGAGACCGAGCGTACCGATCCGAAAAGGGAGTATTTGTTGTTGGAGGCCCACCCCGCAACAAAGATGGAAAGCACGTTGATGGAGGAAACCGCCAGCACGAAGATGAGCCCCAGGTTGATGTCCCGCCCCACCAGGCCTTTGGAAAAAGGCATCACCAGGAAGGGAAGCACCACCGGGGTAAAGGAGAGCAGGGGCGCTACGCGAAAAACAGTGCGATCGGCGTCCCTGGGGACGATGAGCTGCTTGGCGATGATCTTGATGCCGTCGATGACCATCTGGAGCCAGCCCTGGACGCCCACTTCCATGGGTCCCCAGCGCCGCTGGATTCTGGCCGCCACCTTGCGCTCCAGGTAGCCCATGACCAGTGCGTTGATAAACACCAGGGAGATGAGCATCACAAAAGCGATCACCAGCCGCATCATGTCGCCGAAAGAAAAGTGCATCGTGTCCATAATCACCTGTCGATTTCCGGGATCACAAGGTCCAGGCTCCCCATGGCCGTCACCAGGTCCGAGAGGAGCATCCCTTTGCAGAGTTCGGGCAGGGGGCTCAGGTTGCTGTAAGAGGGCACCCTCACCTTGAGGCGGTAGGGGGTATCGCTGCCGTCCCCTACCAGATAGTACGAGAGGGAGCCGCGGGCCGCCTCCACAGTAAAGTTGCAGGCCCCGGCGGGCAGCTTCAGTTTTTTGGTCTTCTCCATGACGGGCCCTTCGGGCAGCCCGTCCAGGGCCTGTTCGATGATGCGCAGGCTCTGCTCGATCTCCCGGATCCGGACGATGTACCGGTCGAACGAGTCGCCGTTTTCGCCCACGGGGACCTCAAAGTCAAAGCGATCGTAGATGGAGTAAGGCTCGCTCTTGCGCACGTCGTAGGCGATGCCCGAGCCTCGGAGCACGGGTCCTGTCACCCCGTATCGCGCGGCCATGTCCCGGTCGATGACGCCGATGCCCTTGGTGCGCCGCAAAAAGATGATGTTGTCGGTGACCAGGTCCCGGTACATGGGGAGCCGTGATCGCATGCGGTCTATGAAGCTGCGGGTCCTTCGGATAAAGGTGTCGTCGATGTCTTTTGTCACCCCACCCACACGGAGGTAACAATAGGTCAGGCGCGAGCCCGTGGTCTCCTCCAGGATATCGAGGATCTTTTCGCGATCGTCAAAGGCGTAGAGGATGGGGGTAAAGGCCCCCAGGTCCAGAACGTAGGCCCCAATGCCCACCAGGTGGCTGGCGATGCGGTTAAGCTCTGAGGTGATTACCCGCACGTACTCGGCCCGCTCCGGGACGGAAACCTTGCACACACGCTCCAGAAGCCCCACATAGCCGTGGTTGAAGAGAATCGCCCCCAGATAATCCATGCGCCCGGTGTTGGGATAAAAGCCGTTATAGGGCCTGCCTTCGGCCATCTTTTCATGCATGCGGTGCCCGTAGCCCAACACCGGATCCAAGGCCATGGCGTATTCGCCGTCCATCTCCAGCACCACGCGCAGGACCCCGTGGGTGCTGGGGTGCTGTGGACCCATGTTGAGCAGGAACCGGTGCCTTGGACCGGCGATTTTTTCGAGCTTGGTTACCATGGCTGCTCCGTGTTGGTGTGCCGTTTCATGCCACGGGCCTGCTTAGCGTCACAGGGCCCTCAGGCGGGCTATCCCCACCCGATGCTGTCCGCGGCTTTGCGTTTTGCCTCGGTTTTGAGCAGGGGCTTTAAGTCTTTGTCTTCGTCGCAGAGAATCAGGGGAGTCAGGTTGGGGTGCCCGGAGAAGACCACCCCGAAAAAATCCCGGGTCTCCCGTTCGTGCCAGTCCGCCCCTTGGAAAATATCGCTGATGGTCTCCAGGGTCCCCGATGCGGGCAGCGGAGTCCTGCCGTTGATGCGGCAGGGGGCATCGTAATGGGCAAACTGGTAGATGACCTGAAGGGCGGGAGAGACGTCCACGGCCGTGACAAAGTCGATGAAAAACCCTGCCCCCTTCAGCCACTCGGCAAAGGAACGCACCTGCTCTGCCGCAAGGGTCACCTGGATATGGACCCCGGTTTCATGGACGGCTGAGGATTCGGCTGAAAACCCGGCCTCCGATAATGTTGCCACCGCATCGCTTGCCTTCACACTGCACCTCACAGATCACGCCGTACGGGAACGTACGCCGCAGACTCAGTCAATGGGATGAATTCTCGTCTCTTTCTTGAACCGCCGCTGGGGCCAGGGGTGCCGTTTGCCCGCGATCTTCTCCTGAAGCTTGAGGATCCCCTCGATGAGGGCTTCGGGCCGGGGTGGGCATCCCGGGATGTAGATATCCACGGGAATCAGGGTGTCCACCCCCTCGATGACGCTGTAGTTCTCTTCCACCTTGAAGGGACCACCGGAGATGGCGCAGTTGCCCATGGCGATGACCCACTTGGGGGCGGGCATCTGTTCGTAGAGGGTCATGAGGGCCGGTGCCATCTTCTTGGTCACGGTGCCGGAGACGATGAGCAGGTCGCACTGGCGGGCTGAGGGACGGAAGACCTCTGCACCGTAACGGGCCATGTCCATACGGGCCATGCCCGTGGCCATCATCTCGATGGCGCAGCAGGCCAGACCAAAGGTCATGGGCCACAGGGAGTTGGCCTGGCAGACCTGGAGTACCTGCCGGGTCAGGGGAAATCCCAGGATGCCCCCCCCCTCTTCAGCGACGGCACCGGCTTCGGCTTCATGCCTCAAGGACTGGGCGTAGCGTTCGACCTCTTTCATTGCTTTCTCTTCTCCCAGGTAAAGACCCCTTTGGCCCAGGCGTAGACCACAGCCAGGCTGAGAATGCCGATGAAAATGGAAAATTCCACGGCCCCGCGCATGCCCGGGACGGCGTTGAACACCGTGGCCACGGGAAAGAGGTAGAGGACGTCCACGTCAAAGGCCAAAAAGATCAGGGCATAGAGGTAATAGGAAATTCCGAAGCGGTAGTCCCACATCTGGTTGAAGGGCTCGATACCGCACTCGTAGGTCTGGTGGGTGCGGGGGGTGACGACAGTTGCGGGGCGGAGCATCCAGGCGATGACAAAAGGAAGGAAGGCGGCGATAAACCCGCCCAGGATAAAAAACATGACATAGATGTAATCCAGAGCCAATGTCGATTCCATAAGCGATTCTCCATACCGTCTCGCGAACATCGTTACATACCGACTCAAAAAAAAGGCCAGGCCAAAGGGTCAGGTACTGCCGGTGGTCGTCAACTTGCGGGGTGAAGCGTTCTGCAAAAATCGAAGGGCCCTCTCAGCGGAGGGACTAGGCATTTCGGATAAATCTCATTCATGCTTAGTCCCACAACAGGGGAGATGTCAAGGCATTTTGCGAGGAACAACATAGAAATAACCAGGAGGGAACATGACGGGTGTCATGAGGAAAACAACAGGGGTGGGCCCCCTTGAAGGCTACGCATGCTTAAGGGAGAGGCACTTCGCGCCTCAAGGGGACAACAAGGAGACAACGGCGGAAAAATCCTCGGGCAGCGGTGCCTGCCACGTCATCCTCTGCCCTGTTGCGGGGTGGGTAAGCGAAAGGGTATGGGCGTGGAGCAGCTGCCCGGAAAGCCCACGAATGGCTGCCCGCAAAGGAGCTGCCTGGGGCAGCCCGCGATCTGCTTTACGCCGCGTGTAAACAGGGTCCCCCACCACGGGATGACCGAGCCAGTGGGTGTGGACGCGAATCTGGTGGGTCCGGCCCGTTTTCAGGTCCACATCCAGCAGGGTGGCACCCGGGAAACGGTCCAAAACGGTATAATGGGTTTCCGAGGGCCTGCCCACCGGGCTGTTCACCCCCATGCGCTTGCGATCCCTGGGGTCCCTGCCGATGGGCTGGTCGATGATACCCCGGTCCTCGGACACCTCTCCGTACACCAGGGCGCGGTACCGCTTGCTCACCTCCCGTTCTTTGAACTGGCGGGTGAGTTCCAGGTGGGTTTTCTGGTTCAGGGCCACCACCAGCAGACCCGTGGTGTCCTTATCCAGGCGGTGAACGATCCCGGGACGCAGCTCCCCGCCAATCCCTTCCATGTCGGGAAAATGATACAGCAGGGCGTTGACCAGGGTGCCCGACTCATGCCCGGCAGCCGGATGCACCACCAGCCCCCGGGGCTTGTTGACCACCACCAGGTCTTCGTCGGCATGGACGATGTCCAGGTCGATGGCTTCGGGTTCCACGGTGAGGGGCTTGGTTTCGGGTACCACCACCCGCACGCACTCACCGCAGCGCACCTTGTGTTTGGGCTTGCGCACGTCACCGTCCACGGTAACAAAGCCGTTTTTGATGAAGTGGGCGGACTGGCTGCGTGAAAGCACCAGCCCTTTCTCCGCCACAAACAGATCAAGGCGCCGTCCGTGATCTTCGGTGGATACCGTCACGGAACAGGCGCCTTGCTGATCCAAACTTTCGATATGGGTCGTCAATGGATTTTACGTCAACTCAGGTTGCGTTCCGGCCAGACCCTCATCGCTGAAGAGGGACTCGATCTCCTTCATCATGGACTTCTCGTCCGTCTGCTTGGCCATGCACAGCTCCTTGAGAAGAAGGCTCTGGGCGGTGTCCAGCAGTTTGCGCTCCCCAAAGGAGAGATCCTTGGTCAGCCTCAAGAGGAACAGGTCCCGAAACACCTCAGCCACGTCGAAAAGGGAGCCTGTTTTTATTTTTTCCATGTATTCGCGGTAACGACGGTTCCAGGTCTGGTTGTCGAAGGCGCACTCGCGCTTCTGGGTCATCACTTCATAGACCTTGGGGATCTCATGTTCCTTGATTACCCGCCGGAGCCCCACAGACTCCACATTGGCGGTGGGGATCATGATCACCATGCCGTTTTCAAGAACTTTCATAATGTAAAAGGTCATATCCTCTCCACCGATCTCTTTGATTTCGATGGATTCGATACGTCCCACACCGTGTGCCGGATATACCGCGAGGTCACCTACCTGAAACTCCAGATTATCTGTATGTCCCATGTCCTCACCTGTTGCTACTCAAACGACGGCATCAAAAGCTTCATTCGATGAATTTACAGAAAAGCTGTTGACAGAAGATTCGAATCGTCGTATGCAATCGTCGAGTCAAATAGTAAATTAGGATAAATGTAACTGGTAAATCGTCATCTCAAGAAATATATCACACCCCTGTGCCATTATCAATGGCAAAGATGATCATCACCCCTCAGCAACCCACTAAAATGAAGATGTTTTTCCTTCACCACACACCCTGACGGCCTCTTCCCCTTGGCCTGAACCCCGGAAAAGCCTTCATCGGAGCCCGGCTCCTGAGCCATGGGCTCACACCAAAATCCCCTCGGAAAATCACAAAAACCCACAGGAGAAAACTGCGGCCACCGCAGAAAGGCTCCATGTCCTGGCCGCGCACCCCGCGCCAAAGGCGTTTTTGCGCATGGGTACAGGCTGTTTATCAAGCACCCGAAGGCTAAGACCGCCATAAAAAATGGCTGCCTCCTTCGAGGAGGCAGCCATTGATGACTCTTAATCCGCACCAAAGGGACCGGCCTTACCTGAGCGGCAGGCCCCTTTTCTCGGAAAGGTCAGGTGCCGTTAGGCAAACACTTTTTCCAGGTTGGGCACAACCTGCTTTTTACGGCTCAGAACGCCGTCGAGCCACATCTTGGAATCCGCAGACTGTCCGTTGAAGGCCTTTTCGATGATGGCGGTGTCGTCGGAAGCGATGAGGAGCTCGGAGCCTTCCTTCATGATGTCGGTGAGGAGAAGCAGCACGCTGTGGCGCTCGCCTTCGGCCTTGAGCTCGTTGATGTCCTTGAGCAGATCAGCCTTGATGTCATCGAAGATAGCCAGGTCAACAACCTCAAGCTGGCCAACGCCCACTTTCTTGCCGCCCATGTTGAAATCCTTGTAGTCGCGCTTGACCAGGTCACGGATGGGGGTACCGGCAACGGCTGACTTCACGTTGAACATCTCAACACCCAGGGCAACCACGTCGTCAACGCCGGCGATGGCCGCAAGCTCTTCAACGGCTTTCTTGTCGGCGGGGGTGCAGGTGGGGGACTTGAAGATGACGGTGTCGCTCAGGATGGCACACAGCATGAGGCCGGCGATGTCCTTGGGAATCTCAACGCCGCTTGCGTCGAACATCTCCTTGACGATGGTACCGGTACAGCCTACGGGACGGATCCAGCACTCGAGGGGCTCGCTGGTGGTGACGTCGCCGAGTTTGTGGTGATCCACGATCCCCAGAACTTTGGCGTCGCCCAGGTCGTCGGGGCTCTGAGCCAGGTCGGAGTGGTCCACGAGGTAAACAGACTCACCGGCAAAGGAGGTCTTCATCTCGGGAGCGGCCACGCCGAATTTTTCGAGGATAAAGGTGGTCTCGGGGTTGAGGTCACCCTGCACAGCTGCCACGGTGTCTTCACCGAGCTTGCTCTTCAGGTAAGCCAGGGCGATGGGGGAACAAACGGAATCTGAATCAGGAATCTTGTGTCCAATTACATAAATACTCATGATTTTGTCCTTTCTCTTGTTAAACGTGTATCTTATATAGTTATATAGTCTAACCTTGGGTACACAAGGTTGTAAAATCACATACAGATACCCCCGATACGCCGCGGGCCACACCCATCACACAAAAAAAGCAGCATACCAGAAACCGGGCCACAAATCGACTGACGTGGGCAGCGGCCTCAAAAACAGATTGTAAACATCGGAAGTAGAAGCAAACAGAGTTAGGGGCCGGTCGGCCCACCGAAGCGGAAATAAAGCAAAGAAGCCCACCATCACGGAACAAAACAGAACCGGTGGTGCGTCGAAAGCCGGGGAGTGCCCCGGAGAAGAGGGTGCGCCCACCGAAGGAGGCAAGAAGCATGAGGAGGACCAGACCCGCGAGGCCCGCGTAAATACCCACCGTCGGTAGATTTTCCATTCGCCCCTCCATCATGTTGTGGAAAAATCGAAACACACCCTACTTGATGCAGTTAAAGGCGTTCATCCCCTTGATCAACCCTTGGGTCAAAATGGCCTCCACTGCATCGGCGGAACGGTCGATGAAAGGATCCAGGGACGCTGCTTCATCGGCAGAAAACCTGCCGAGAACCCAGTCACTCACCTCAATCCTGGGATCCGGCCTGCCGACCCCCATGCGGATCCGGGCAAAGGCCCTGTCCTTCAGGGTATCGATCAGGGATCGGACACCGTTGTGGCCGCCGTGCCCCCCCTTGGCAACAATCTTCATGCGGCCATAGGGCAGATCGATTTCGTCGTACACAACGAGGATCTCCCCGGGGGCAATATCAAAATAGTCTGCCAGGGCCCGAACAGGGCCGCCGCTCAGATTCATGAAGGACTGGGGCTTGGCAAGTATCACCTCCCGGCCTTCATGGCGCCCCTTGGCGTAGAGGGCGTCAAAACGAGATCGGGTTACCGACATGCCGAGACGCTCTGCCAGGCGATCAATAACCCGAAATCCGATATTATGTCGTGTGTTCTCGTAGCGGGCACCCGGATTTCCGAGCCCCACCACCAGCCTGACCGAAGATTCATTCATAATGATAACCAGTTACAGACAGAAACTCTTTTCCATCAACGCCGCAGGAAGAATATCTTCTGTGCGGCGGAATGAAGGAACCTTCAGTTCGAGGGCGCAAGGCCCCCTTGTACCAGGCATTGGGTTCAGCCATGGCGACCGTAGTCGCCATGGGCTGGGAAAAAGGCCTAAGCCTCTTCTTCCCCTTCTTCCCCTTCCTCTTCTTCGGTAAGGCTCATGCCTTTGGGAGGAACAACGGTCACAACGGTGAAGTTGACGTTGTGGGGAATCTCGACGCCGTCGATCTTGATCTCATCCACGTGGATGGACTTGCCGATCTTGAGGTCGGTAACATCCACCTTGATGGAGGTGGGGATGGCAAGGGGCAGGCAGAGTACGTCGAGCTGACGACGGATGACCTGGAGGATGCCGCCCATTTCAAGACCTGCGGCTTTACCGACGGTCTCAACGGGAGCAACGGCCTTGATCTTCTTGTCAAGGGCCACCACCTGGAAATCCACGTGACGGAATTCACCGCGGGTGGGGTCGGTCTGCACATCCTTGATGATGGCGACCTTGGGCTCGGCATCGCCCACCTTCAGGTTCACAACAACCTGAATGGTTTCGCTCTGCTTGAAAGCCTCTTCCACGTCGGCAACGAGTACGTCCACAGCAACGGCGTCCATGTTGTCACCGTATACAACGGCAGGGACCCGGCCCTCATTGCGAATAACGCGCGCGGCGTTCTTGCCTCTGGTTTCCCTTATATTTGTCTTAAGTTCGAAAAGTTCCAAATCGATCCTCCTGAAGAACCTGCTTAATTTTTCAAAATGGTGTCATTACACAAACAGCGTCGTAACCGAGTCACCCCGATGGCTTCGAATGATGGCCTCACCCACCAGCGGGGCGACGGAGAGGACCTTGATCTTGTCACATGCCTTCGCCTCTTCGCTTAAGGGGATGGTGTCCGTTGCAACAAGACTCTTCAACGCTGATTTCTCAATACGTTCCACGGCAGGTCCGGAGAGAACCGGATGCGTGCAGCATGCGTGGACTTCCTTGGCACCCATTTCGCTGATGGCGTTGGACGCTTCAGTCAGTGTGCCGGCCGTATCAACCATATCATCAAGGATGATAGCCGTCTTACCTTCCACATCACCGATAACCGCCATGGCCTTGGCTTCGTTGGGACGGTCGCGACGCTTGTCCACAATGGCCAGCCCGCATCCCAGGCGCTTGGCAAAGGCCCGGGCTCGTTCCACACCACCGGCATCGGGAGACACGATCACCAGGTCTTCCCCGGCAAAATCTTCTCGAATGCGTTCAATGATGATGGGAGCGGCGTAGAGGTTGTCCACGGGAATGTTGAAAAAACCCTGGATCTGGCCTGCATGGAGGTCCATGGTGATGATACGGCATGAACCGGAGTGGGTAAGAAGATCGGCAATCAGCTTGGCCGAGATGGGAACCCGCGGTGCCACCTTCTTATCCTGACGCGCATAACCGAAGTAGGGAATGACAGCCGTGATACGAGACGCAGACGATCGGCGCATGGCGTCGATCATCAGAAGCAGTTCCATAAGGTTGTCGTTCACGGGAGAGCATGTGGACTGGATGATGTACACATCCTTTTTCCGTACATTCTCCTCAATTTCAATCTGGATCTCGCCGTCGCTGAAGCGATTCACCTTTGCGCTTCCAAGATCTTTAAAAAGATACTTGGACACCTTCTGGGCAAGCTCTTTGTTGGAGTTCCCCGTAAATATGGAAAGATCGTTCATTCCATTCCCGTTTTCCCGGAAACACTGCCGGTATAAATAAATTTGGCAGGGGCGGCAGGATTCGAACCTGCGAATGCTGGAATCAAAATCCAGTGTCTTACCACTTGACGACGCCCCTGCAATGTATATTCAAAATGTCAACAACAATTCAGCCAAAAAAACCTGCCATCCGGCATACTCTTTCGACTTATCCCCCCTCAGGCACATCAGCAGCGTTTCCCCCGCCTGCGCCTCTTGTGGCTCACGGAAAAGGCCGAAAACCGACGAACCGCTCCCGGACATCAGCACGCCTTCCGCTCCGGCCTTTTCCAAGGCCGCTTTGGCGTCCCCGACAGCCGGTGACAGCTTCTGCGCAGGGGGTTCCAAGTCGTTATGAAGATGGTGGAGAGGATCGATCACCCCTTCATTCAACAGACGACTTTTAATTTTTTTTTCACTTTTTGTCAATCCCAATTTGAGATTTTTATACACTTCTTCCGTGGATAACCCCGTGCCCGGATAGATAATAAGCAGGTGATACGGCTTGATGGGCGGCAGGGACTCAAAACATGCCCCCACCCCCGTGGCCAAAACCGGGGCACATCGGATAAAAAAAGGGACATCGGCTCCAAGCTGAAGGGCCAGGGCCTCCAGGGCCGTCTCATCAAAGGGACCTCCGTACAGGGTGTTGAGTCCCTTAAGAACCGTTGCCGCGTTTCCACTGCCCCCCCCGAGGCCCGCCCCGGGCGGGATGCGCTTGTCGATGGCGATGCGGCAGCCACCGTCAATGCCCGCGGCGTCGAAAAAGAGAGAGGCGGCACGCCAGGCCAGATTGCTTTCGTCCTCGGGAACCCCGGGGTACACACAGGACAGGGAAATACCCGCATCCGACGGCTCGATGACAACCCGGTCGTACAGGCCGACACCACACATCAGCGAGCAGAGGTCGTGGTACCCGTTTTCCCGCCTGCCCGTCACGTGCAGGAAAAGATTTACCTTGGCAGGACTCTTGAATTCCACCTACGCCCCCTGCTCCTTGAGCTTGACATACATCATCCGCAGATCATGGAGCATGTTGGTCAGCAGGTTGATCTCCTCATCGGTGAGATTGCCGGAGGTCTTTTCCTCAAGCATCCCCAGGATATCGATGGTCTGCTTGGCCAGGGGCAGGTTGATGGCCTTGGCCCCGCCACCGGGTGCGGTGATCATGCCCAGATGCACCAATGCCGAAGAGTTCAGGGAAAAAATAAACGTGGAGAAGTTGATGCCGGGCAAGGGAGGGGCTTCCTGCCCGCCCTTGGTTCCGGACGCCTCGGTGCCGGTGTTATCCTGTTTTTCCATGGTGCCTTGTCCTTGACGATTGGTTTAAATACGCCTGCCGCCCGTGCAGTCCGCCGGATACCCGGCCGGACCAGGCACGCGGCGATTGCCCCACTATAAAAAAACCGTTCACCGACATCAAGGATGAGTTCCTCCCCCGCTACAGAAGCCCCAACTGGTTCAAGAGCGGGCGCGGGTCCACCAGGTGCTTTTTGACCCAGTTCTGGTAACCGGGCAGCCGGGCGGCCATGCCGATGAGTTCGGAAATATAGAAAACCGGCAGGGGCTCCACCTCCTTGCCCCGAAGCTCCAGATTCACCTGGCACAAGGGGCAAAAGGCGATGATGCAGTTGGCACCGGCCCGCCGGGCGTGATCACGGATCCGGTCCACCATGCCGTCCACCATATCAGGCTTTGTCACGGCCAGGTGGGATCCGCAGCACTGTTTGCTGTAACTCCAGTCCGGAGTCTCCACGTCCAGCACGTTCACAAGACGCTTGAGCTTTTTTTCGTAGGGGCGGATATCAAAGCCGGTGATCCATTCGGGACGCGTTAGAAGGCACCCGAAATAGAGCACGCCGCGAAGCCCCTCCAGGGGATTGACCACCGCCTTTTCAAACACGATGGGGGCATCGGAGAGGATCTCCGGGGTAAACTTCAGGCGCACGCCGCCCTCATACTCCCGGCCACAGGCCTTGGCGAGCTTGGCGTTCATGGAGGCATCGGTGGCCAGGATCTTTTCCGCCGTACGAAGGCGAACGAAACAGCTGGGGCAGACCACATAGAGGTCGTCGATGCCCTGGCGTTCGGCAAGGAGAATGTTCCGTCCGGCAAGGAGGGTGGCATAATCGGGGTTGACGCTGTGGGCCGGCGAGGCTCCGCAGCAGTTCCAGTCTGCCAGGGGCTCCACCCAGGTGCCCATGAGACGGAACATCTGAAACAAGGAGGTACCGAAATCCCTGGCCGACGACATCAGGGAGCATCCGGGGTAGTAGTGCACACGACGCAGCCTTTTTTCTCCGGTGCTTTTTGTGTTACTCATCGCAGGCCTCCCTGATTTTTTTCATGATCTCTTTGTGCTTCACACTGCTGGGCAGGAGCTCCAGCCGCCCGAGGCGGAACATCTTCATCCCCATGGCCACATCCTGAAACAGGTTGCCGGTGGCCAGCTTGTAGCGCGCCATGAATTCGAGTTCGTAGATCCGGCCCCGCTTGTGAACCTGCTTCAAAAACTCCCGGTGGAAGGCCCAGATGTCTTTTTCACCGACATTGACCTTCTCGGTCAGGGCGATCTCACGCAGGGCGTCCATCATGTAGGGGATATGTACCCGGTTTGGGCGCTCGGTCGGGCAACGCCCAGGCGTAACACCCGACGCAGATCCAGATGGCACGGCTCTCCAGAACCTCCTGTTTCATGCCCAGCTGGATCATGCGCAGGATCTGGTTGGGCAGATAGTCCATGCCGTGGGCCACCGGGCAACCGCCCGAGCAGCACATGCAGTGAAAGCACCTGGAGAGGTCCTGGCCGCTTTTGGCCGAAACCTCCTCGAAAAAAGAATGATCAACCTTCATATCAGCCCACCCGGATCGGTCACCGCGACAGCACGCCCGCCGGAGCAGCGGCATCATCGGTGAGGTTGCAAAAAACTGGCACCCGGCTTCCCCCTCAAAACAGCGTCGCCCGACCGAAGCGAACCCAAAAAAGGTGCACTCGATCTCTGCCTGCAAAGGACCGACACCTGCCGCTTCCCGGAGCAAAGCCCGCCCCATGGGAAATGGTAAGGGGGTATGTCATTTTCTAATTGTTCACCTATCCTGTCAAGCCATTGTCCCCTGCCGGGAACACGAAGGCAATCCCGCAGCTTGCGGACCTACAAAAAATCCCCAACAAAGGCAATAAGTAACACACACAACAGGGTCCGCGTTTATACCTAGCAGGCAAAAAAATGTCAACACAGTCCCGCGGCGCTGTTTACCACCCGGTAAATTTATCCCAGGGAGATCTTTAAGTTTTTTAATTGATTAACTTAATAAGAATTATTACTAACACCACTCAATGGTTACCCACAGCAGAACAGTCAAGCAAGTCATCCCGACAGCAGTAACAACAAGGCACAACCAGAAGCCTGAACAGGGCCAGGGCAAACGCATTTAGCTCTGGCCTCCGGCGGCCCTGCCGGGGGCCAATCGTTTGAAAAGTTTGACAAACAGGTTTCATTTTTTTTGGGGCGCGTCGCAACCAGCCATAGTCCCTCTCATTTCTTCGCTTATCAAGACACGCCTCTTCAGTCCCGCAGAGACTGAAGAGACCTGCCTTGATTACCGGAACGTTTTTGCGGAGCTTTTTTCAAAAAGCGACCCGCCAGAGGCAACGGAATTGTTTAATGCGTTGGCCCTGTGAACAGGGCAACGATCCATTGCCATGGCAAGGACGAAAGACAGGAAAATACCTGGAGCCGGCAGCGATGAGAAACCCGGAGCCTGCCGATCACCTGTCGCCGGAGAGCCTGACCACGGCGTCATACACCTCCCCTTTCGGGAGCCCCAGGCGCTTGGCAAGGGACTTGGCAAGACGGGACGGCGAGTCATCGGAGTCAGCCAGGGCCCGGCGGATCTCTTCATCAAGATCCACCACAGCGGGAGCGGCACTCTCCGTGGCACCCCCCACCATCAAGGTGCACTCCCCCTTCACAGAGGGGCGCGAGGCCAGTTCACGGGCAATGGACGAGAGCGTCCCCCTCAAGAACTCCTCATGGCGTTTGGTCAGCTCACGGGCCAGCACCGCCGGTCGATCTCCAAGGAGATCCGTCAGCTCCCCCAGGAGCCGCTCAATGCGGGCCGGGGATTCATACAGAACGAAGGTATGGGCAAGGGAAGCCAGGGCCGAAAGAATCTCACGACGTTTGCCCTGCTTTTTGGGAAGGAACCCCTGGTAATGAAAGGCATCGGTAGGGAGGCCCGCTGCAGCCAGACCCGCCAGAAGGGCTGACGCCCCGGGCACCGGAACCACCCGCACCCCTTGACGGGACGCAGCAGACACCAGGCGATAGCCGGGATCTGAAATACACGGAGTGCCCGCATCGGTGACCAGGGCCACGCTCTCACCGGCCAGGACCTTCTCAATGACTTTGGCTGCACGCTCTTCCTCGTTGTGCTCGTGGAGGGCCGTCATGCGCGTGGTGATATCGTAGGCAGAGAGGAGCTTTCGTGTATGCCGCGTGTCTTCGGCGGCAATAAGGGAAACCTCTTTGAGGATGCGAAGTGCCCGGAGGGTGATATCCTCCAGGTTACCTATGGGGGTTGAAACAATATAGAGGGCAGGACCGTCGTCCTGCTTATCGGATGGGGATGGGAAAGGCATTTTCAATCACCTGAACCTCCGAGGCGCCGCCGGCCATGATGGCCACCACATCAAACCGTGCCGGTCTCGAAAGGGCATCGCGGCTTTTCAGCCAGTAAAGGGCGGCGCGGCCCAGGGTAGCCTGCTTGGCCCGGGTGACAGCCTCTTCGGGGTGTCCGAACAAGAGAGTGGTTCGCGCCTTGACCTCCACAAAGACAAGGGTCTCTCCGTCCTCGGCCACAATATCGATCTCCCCCACGGGGGTCACGGCATTCATGGCCAGGATTCGATACCCACGACGTTTCAGGTGGCGGGCCGCCCGCTTTTCACTGCGTCGGCCGAACCGCATGCGGGAAAAGGACATGGTCCCTCGAAAGAGGTCGACTGGGAACAGGTTTGTCAGGCGACGTGTTCAGCAACGCCCCTGAAGGTCTTGCGGTGGATGGGGGTGGGCCCGAAGGTCGCAATGGCCTCTTTATGGGCCTTGGTGGGATAGCCCTTGTGTCCGGCGAATCCGTACTCGGGATAGGTTTCGGCGTACTCCGCCATCATTCGGTCCCGAACCACCTTGGCCACAATGGAGGCCGAGGCAATGGAGGCCGACCGGGAGTCGCCCTTCACCAGAGCTTCCTGTGCAAGGGACATGGGCACCTCGAACTTTCCGTCCACAAGGAGGAAGTCCGGAGCGTCGCCAAGGTCCATGACCGCTTCCCGCATGGCAGCGAGGCTTGCCTGGAGAATGTTGACGCTATCGATGGTTTCGGCGTCCACAATCCCGACACCCACCGCCGTTGCTTCCGAGCGGATATAGTCGTAGAGGCGATCCCGTTTTTTGGGGGTGAGCTTTTTGGAGTCGGTGATCTCTCCGACCTCAAAGCCTGTGGGCAAAACCACCGCCGCGGCCACCACCGCCCTGCCAGTTACTCCGGCCTCGTCCACTCCCGCAACACGCAAAAAGCCGTTTGAAACGGCTTTTTTCTCATAGGTCCACATAGCAACCCTTTATCGCAATACTGATATCCATGGCACGCGGCCCGGATTGAATCAATCCGGACCAGCCACGGATCGGAATTAGTGAAGGCGACGCTCTTTGATACGCGCTGCCTTGCCTCGCAGGTTGCGGAGGTAGTAGATACGGGCACGACGAACACGACCGCGAGTCACCACTTCAATGTGGTCGACGCTGGGGGAGTGCAGGGGAAAAACCCTCTCCACACCGATGCCGTTGGAGATCTTGCGCACGGTGAAACGTGCATTGACCCCGCCCTTGCTCTTGCTGATTACAACCCCTTCAAATACCTGAATACGGGTTTTTTCACCCTCGACAATTTTCACATGAACCCGAATCGTATCGCCGGCCACAAAGTGAGGTACGTCGAGACGCATCTGCTCTTTTTCGATTTTAGTAATTATATCCATTATTTACTCCCAAACGTAAAATTGGTCACCGTATAGTCTAACAAATCCGGTAATCAATATCAGACATCCCACAGGGCGTCAATATCGATCAACAAGAAAAACACCGACGCATCCATTTCCGCTATCGCCGACCGAGGAGGCGATCCAGAATAATCGCCACTGCGGCCCGCACCGGAAGATGATTGTAATGCGTGCCCCCGTCAACGGGTTCCAGCACATGATCCGCTGAAGCAATCACCTCATCGGTGACGCCCCAGGCTGTTCCGAAGATCAGCACCATGGGCCTGCCGCCTTCGCTCAGGCACGCTCGACCCGCCTGCCACGACAGGGCATCGGCGTATTGCCGTGCCGACGTGGCCACCACACGGGGCGCCAGCCCCGAGTCGTTGCGAATCTCCGCCACCACGTCGTCAAGGGACCCACGAATCTTGACAAGCTCAAGGGCCTCTTTCCGAGCGGGGTTGAGTTCGCCACCCCGACCGGTGGTCCAGTGGGCGACGATCTTTTCCGTCAGCACCTTCTGATCTTCCAGGGTGGTCACGATATAGTATCCCTTGACACCGAAGGTCCGTGAGGTCCTCGCAATGTCGTGGATATCCAGGTTCGTCACCGCCGAACAGATGGTCTCACCGGTTTTGTTACGCACCGGATGATGAACCAGAACCACATGAAGGTCCGCCTGTGTTACGTTACCGTCACCCGACAAGATCTTCAATCCTTCTGCACCATTCGGTTAACACGTGTTTTTCCTCGCGGCTGAATTCCCGCTGCTCAAGCAGGTCCGGCCTTTTGAGAAAAGTACGGATGAGGGAAGTTTCCCTGCGCCACTTCTCAATCTCGGCGTGGTTTCCGGACATGAGAACATCCGGCACCCCCTCGCCGCCAAAGACAGATGGCCTGGTGTAGTGCGCGTGTTCCAGAAGCCCGCCGGAAAAGGAATCCTTTTCGGCCGACTCGTCTCCCCCCAGCACTCCGGGTAAAAGGCGTGTCACCGCATCAACGATCACCATGGCAGCGAGTTCCCCGCCGGTCATCACGTAATCACCGATGGACACCTCTTCGTCCACCATGCCCTGGCAGATCCTCTCATCCACCCCTTCGTAACGGCCACAAATAAAAATCAGACCATCAGACGCAGCAAAGTCATGCGCCATGGCCTGATCAAAGGGCCGTCCCTGGGGAGTCAGGAGAATCCGTCTTGCAGTGGGAGCTATCTCAGAGGCCGCCCCAATGGCCCGGGAAAGCGGTTCCGGTTTCATCACCATTCCGCATCCGCCGCCATAGGGCTTGTCGTCGGTTACCCTGTGCTTTCCTTCGGCATAGTCACGGATGTTCAACGCCCGGGCATCAATAATTCCACGTTCCACGGCCAGCCGAAGCATGCCGTTTTCCAGAAACGGGTTGATCATCTCGGGAAAGATCGTCAGAACTACAAACTTCACAACAACCCCTCCGGAAGATCCACCACCATGATCCCCTGATCCAGATCGATCTCCTTCAATACCGACGCAAGGGCCGGCACAAGGATCTCTTTTTTTCCATCCTTGACCACATACACATCATTGCTCCCCGTGGGAAAAATGGAAGCCACCTTTCCGAGGAACTCCCCGTCTTCCGTCTCCACCCGAAGCCCGATGATATCCACCCAGTAATAGGATCCATCCTCAGGTTCCGGGAGGTCGGCTCGATCCACAAAGAGCTCGCTACCGACCAACGGTTCCAGGTCATTGATGTGCCCCACCTCTTTAAAGGTGAGGAGCAGCCCCTTTTTATGGGGAGCTGCACTCTGCACGGTCAGTTCGACATCACCGGACGGAGCCGCAGCGGTCAGCTGCATACCCTTGGCGTAGGAGTCCGTGGACTCCGCCCAGGAGTAGACACGCGCGCCGCCTTTCAGCCCGTGGGTGCCGATGATCTTGCCGATGGCTATACGCCTGTTTCCCGAATCGCTCTTACTCGACAATTTCCAGAACAGTCCTCTTCTTCACCTTAGCAGATGCTGCACTGAGAATTGTCCTCATAGCGCGTGCAGTACGTCCCTGTTTACCTATCACTTTTCCCAAATCCTCTTTCGCCACCTTCAACTCGAGAACAGACGTCTGATTGCCTTCCACTTCAGAAACCACAACTTCATCCGGGTTGTCCACAAGGGCCTGGGCAATATAGTTGATCAGCTCTTTCATCTCGCATCTCCTTTCGGGCATATGAGAATTGGGTTGGTGCGTAGATTAGCTGGCGGAAGCCGGCTCGCCTTCCTTTTTCAGGATGTCGCGAACCGTATCGGTCGGAATGGCACCTTCGCCAAGCCAGTAGCCCACGCGGTCATGTTTAACAGTCACTTTTGCAGGGTCCTTGAGCGGATCGTAGGTCCCGACGATCTCAAGAAACCGGCCGTCTCGCCGTGCTTCTGAATCGGCCACAACAATACGGTAAAAAGGCTTCTTCTTGGCCCCACCCCTTGCTAATCGGATCTTTACTGCCATTGCTTTTTCTTTCTCCTCATCTAAAATGGAAGCATGCCCCGTAAGGAGCGCATGCCGCCTTTATTGAACTTTTTCATCATTTTCATCATCTGGGTGTAGTTCTTCAGGAGCTTGTTGACATCCTGTACCGACGTCCCGCTGCCCATGGCGATACGCTTCCGGCGGCTGCCATTGACAATGGCATGTTTGCGCCGCTCTTCCGCCGTCATGGAATTGATGATGGCCTCAATGCGGACAATCTCCCGATCATCCACCTCCAGGTTCTTCAGCTGTTTATTTCCCGACACCCCGGGAAGCATCTTCAGCATATCACCCAGCGACCCCATCTTGCGGATGGAAACCAGCTGATCCCTGAAATCCTCCAGAGTGAATTGATTCTTACGCAACTTTTTCTCAAGGTCCTGGGCCTTCTTCTCATCCACCATCTCGGCGGCCTTCTCGATGAGAGTGAGGGTATCCCCCATCCCCAAAATACGAGACGCCATCCGATCGGGATGAAACGGTTCCAGAGCACTTGATTTTTCACCGGTACCGATGAACTTGATCGGCTTGCCTGTAACGGCTTTGATGGAGAGGGCCGCCCCTCCCCGCGCATCGCCGTCCATCTTGGTGAGGACCACACCGCCGAGGTCCAAGGCACCGTCAAAGGACTTGGCAATGTTCACGGCGTCCTGACCGGTCATGGCATCGGCCACCAGAAGAATGTCCGAAGGGGTTACCTCGGACTTGATCCGGACCAGCTCGGCCATGAGCTCCTCGTCCACGTGGAGCCGACCCGCCGTATCCAGGATCAGGGTGTCACACCCGTTCTGCTGGGCCGCGGCCCGTGCCGACCGACAGATATCAACCGGATCCATGCCCACTTCGGAATCAAAGACGGGCACATCCAGCTGAGACGCCAGTTTTTTCAATTGATCGATGGCCGCGGGGCGATACACGTCCGCAGGCACCAGGAAGGGTTTTCTGCCCTTTTTGCGGAGATAAAGCGCCAGCTTACCGGCCGTGGTTGTCTTACCGGAACCCTGGAGCCCTGTCAACATCACAGAGACCGGTTTCTCTCCGGCAAGGACCAGATCCTCATGGCTCGACCCCATGAGGTCGGCCAGGGAATCATTGACAATCTTGACCACCTGCTGGCCGGGGGTGAGACTCTCCATGACCTCGTGACCGAGGGCACGTTCCTTGACCTCACCCACAAAGGTCTTGGCTACCTTATAATGGACATCCGCCTCAAGGAGCGCCATGCGCACCTCTTTGAGGGCGCCGTCGATGTTCTTCTCCGTGAGTTTTCCATGGCCCCTCAGGTCTTTAAGGACCGACGTCAGCTTTTCGGTTAAATTATCGAACATACAACCTTAAATCATTATCAGAGGCGTCAAGGGCGCATGAAAGTCATTGAAATTTTTACCGGATAAGGGTATACCAAGAAAACGAAACTCCTTATTATACACGATTCCCATGGAAAATATATGAAAAAAAGAGATATTAAAGATTTTTCCCGGCCCGAGCTTGAAGCCTGGCTCAAAGAGCGCAACATCGCTCCATATAGAGCTGGACAGATTTTCAAATGGATTTACATCCGTCAGGCCGACTCCTTTGAGGAGATGACGGATCTTGGCAAAGAATTAAGGGCATTGCTCGACGAAAACTATACCATACCCCGTCTCGAAAAAGCAAACGTAGAAATTTCCTCTGACGGAACACGGAAATACCTGTTCCGCCTTGCCGACGGGGAATACACCGAGTCGGTCCTCATCCCCGGAAAGGACAGAAAAACCCTGTGCATTTCCAGCCAGGTGGGGTGCGCCCAGGGGTGCAAATTCTGCCTCACCGCCCAAGGGGGATTCAAGCGAAACCTCACCGCAGGGGAGATCATCGGCCAGGTGAGGGACATCCTGTCCGACCTGCCCATGGACGAGGATGCGGCCGAAACTGAAAAACCCTTTCAGAACATTGTCTTCATGGGCATGGGCGAGCCCCTGGCCAACCTGCCCCGGGTCCTTACCGCCCTGTCCGTTCTCACGGACAGCGACTACGGCCTGCGCTTCTCCTCCCGACGGATCACGGTCTCCACCTGCGGTCTGGTGGGACGGCTTCCAGAGCTGGGAGCCAACAGCCCGGTGAACCTTGCCGTCTCCCTCAACGCCTCGGATAACGCCACCCGCAGCGCCCTGATGCCGGTAAACGACACCTACCCCATCGAAACGCTCCTGGCGGCCCTGGCAAAATACCCCCTGCGCCAGCGGGAGAAGATCACCATTGAGTACATCCTCATGAAAGGGATCAACGACAGCGACGCCGATGCCGCCCGACTCATCCGCATGCTCCGCCCCCTGTCGGTGAAGATCAACCTCCTGCCCTTCAACGAGCACGAAGCCAGCGACCTCAAGCGCCCCGACGACGCCACCGTGGATCACTTTCTCCAGCTGCTCCACGACGCGGGCTACACCGCCATCGTGCGCCAGAGCAAGGGGCGGGACATCTCAGCGGCCTGCGGGCAGCTGAGGGCCAACCAGCTCAAGAAGACGCCGGAGGCCTGAAAACAGGACGGCCCCACTCGCTTTCAGCGGCCTTGCGCCAAAGGCGAAGGCCCCTGAAAAACAGACAGCCCGATGGGGATCCGTCCCCCATCGGGCTGTCTGTTTTTCAAATCTGAACTGAACCGCTTAAGGTGTCAGATGATGCTGTCCCGGAAATCGGCGGGATCCACCGAAGCCACAGAGATCACGCGACGGCCGTCTGCTGACTTCACCACGGCTTCCACCACCTCGCCGGGGGGCACTTTGGCATACCCAGCACAGAGGGCGGCACCCACCTCAATGGTCTCCTCGGAGGCGTCAACATTCACCAGCACCGTTGGGCTCCCCTTGCCCTTGAGATCGATGAGCAGGTGACGCTCGGGCTCGTGATAGGTGATGATCCAGCGGTTGTCCCCTTTGGTGCGGCCCACAATCACCTTCTCACCGCCGGGCAGGCGAAGGTGCCGCCCCTGCTTGAGCAGGTGAAGGTCGCTCGGCGCGTAGGCCTTGCCGCTGGCAAACAGGTCCCGCAGGCGATCCGAATATTTTTTGTCCGTCAGCAGGCACCCGCCGGCAGGTGACGGGTACTCTTCGATACCGTACGCCTTGGCCAGGGCCATCTGCTCCTTTCGGGAGCGCCCCTGGATACCGAGGAGCCGCTCACGGTCCACCAGACCCAGGGTCTCCACCTCGGTTTCGGGCAGCACCTTGGCCGACAGGGGCCGAAGCACCTTTCCGTCGAAGCCGGAGCGTTTCTCCACGTAACGAAGGGCCTGCTTGTTCTGGGACAGAGGCCGCTGACCGGCCACCTCTCCGCTGAAGAGAAAATCATACCCCCCTTTTTCCAGCTCTTCGCCTGCCAGGCGGAACATCAGGGCATGGCAGTCCCTGCAGGGGTTCATGTGCTTTCCGTACCCGCACGGGGGGTCGGTGAGCATCTCCAGGTAAGTCTCGGTAATCTCTTTTACGATAAGGGGAATCCCCGTCATCTCTGAGGCTTTCCGTGCCTTGTCCGCAGGGAAAAACGGGGTCTCGAAACAGATCCACGTCACGTCGATCCCCTGCTCTTTCAGCACCAGGCCTGCCAGGATGCTGTCCAGTCCCCCGGAACAGAGCCCGATGGCCCGTACACTCTTCTTCTTATCTGTCATGGAATGGGTTCCTTACGATATCAATTCAAGGCGGGCCCGGCCCCTGAAGGGATCCGGGATACCGGCTGCTCCATGCGCCCGGTCAAAAGGGACGGGTCTTGGGTCGCCACGCCGTGGCCCAACAAGCCGTTGAGGAACACAGGGTCCCCCCCGGCCATGAGGGACTCCACATGCGTGGAGAGGATCCCCGCCACCAGCTCCTCGCGATCCAGCCCCTGGACATAGTCACCATCCATCATGGAGGCGCGCTTCTGGTCAGGGGCCACCAACGCCTCCAGCTGCTTGCAGAAGACTGTTCTGAGGCCCTTGTCTCCCGTGGCCCTGACTCGGTTCACAAGCCCTGCAAGTTCCGTGGGTTCGGGAATATTGGGGGAGGTGAGAAACCGCCCCAGGTGCGCTGCAAAGCGCTCGATCCCATCGGCAATGTGATGGACGTACCGAGCGTCTGTGGATTTCTACCCGGCATTGAGCCACTTGCACGACACCGCCGTGAGGGTGCCTGAGCCCGGCGAATCCTCAAGATAAACGGTAATGGCAATGGAGGTGTAAATGTAAGAGTCCACCCAGCCGAGGCCCGTTTTGGTAAGCCCCTTCTTCCCGGAGTAGCAGTAAAGGGTCCCTCCGTCACGGGTGGCAACAGAATATTGCTGACGTCCGAAGGAGCGGTCTGGCGGGATGCCGTCAGGAGAAACCGCCGCCCGTTTCGCGAAGAAAGCAGGGTCAGCTCGTTCTGGTCGTAGCCATAGTACGCCCCGGAGTTTCCGTCCGGGGTAATCTCCATGACGTAGCGGCTGCGCACCACCACAGGGGTTTCAAGCCCCCCGCCCTCTTCACCCAGACGGGTGTAGCTCCCCTTGCAGGCCTCCGTGCTCCCGGCATCGCGAACCAGGCGCACCACACCCGGCACCACCGCGCTCACCGGAATATTCGGATCGTACATGTACCGGATAAACCGGTCCATGGAGGAGGGGACGGCAAAGGCAACACCCACGCCGGTGCCCCGGCCCTTACGGGTTTCTTCCCAGACAGTGCCGGATGCGGAGATGTTGTCGACAAAGGCGAAAAGGGTGTCCAAAGACTCGGCGTCCGGTGCCCCCGACGGGGCCCCCACGCTCTTTTCGAGGTGATCAAAGGCGGTAAAAAGCGCTTTCTCAGAAGGGGCGTCCGCATAAGCGGCCGTCCCGAACACACACAGGAGAAAGGCAAGACAAATCAACAAAGCTTTTTGTGTCATAAACCATCCCGGTTCCCCGTTGGGAATCCCGGCTCTGTAGGTCTGTTACGGTTGGGCCGCGGTCAGATAAAAGGCGTTTAGAAAGTGGTACTTGCGCTTACGCACCTGGAGGGCCCGTCGAAAGGTGAAGAAATAATAACGCCTGTCTTTTTTTAACATACCGCGACCATGGGTCGAGACCATCTTTTTAACCCAATTGCGATCATTTTGCAAACACCCCCACCGTGCCCCAGGGAACATCCCCTTTTTTCCCACGGCCCCCGGCAACAAAAAAAGGCGGCCCCCGCGCCTGAGGACCGCCCTTCTCGCCGTTATGGAGTCACCGGCTTATTTGCTTCCGAAGCCTTCTTCCGAGATGCCGATAACCGCATCGTCCATGCCCTCGATGGCGGCAAGGCGCCCCAACGTAACGGCCAGGGTGTTGTTGATGTAATAGGCGCAGGTCTTGATCTGACCCTCGTAGAAGGGAAGGTCCTTTTTCTTGGGTTTGCCGGCCAGGGCTTTCTCAGCGGTGAGGGCTCGCCAGAGCAGCAGCCAGCCGAAGGTCAGGTCACCGGTGACCGTCAGCAGGGGATGGGACTGGGCAAAGGCGCTCTGCACCTTCTCGCCCATGGCCGCGTTGGCAAGGGCCACCACCACCTCGTTGAACCGGGTGTAGACCTCTTCGAGTTTGGCTGCAAGGGACTTCAGCTCCGCAGACTCCTTGGCCTCGTCGATGGTCTTTTTGATGCGGGCCAGAAAGCTCATGAAGGGCTTGCCCTTGCTCATGCCCACCTTGCGGCCCAGAAGGTCCATGGACTGGATGCCGTTGGTGCCCTCGTAAATCTGGAAAATCCGGCTGTCCCTCAGGAGCTGCTCCACCGGAAAGTCCTTGCAGTACCCGTAACCGCCGTAGACCTGAACACCGTGGCTGCACACTTCATTGGCCTTGTCCGTGACATACCCCTTGATGATGGGGGTCAGCACCTCCAGGAGCTGGCTGTACTCCAGGCGGGTCTCCTCGTCTTCGGCCAGCTTGACCATGTCGTGGCAGATGCCGGAAAAGTAGATGAGGCTGCGCATGCCTTCCACATTGGCCTTCATCTCCAGGAGCTGGCGCCGCACGTCCGGGTGCTGGATGATGGGAACGCTGCCCTCCTTGGGCTTCACCATGTTGGCCCCCTGGACCCGCTCACGGGCGTAGGCCAGGGCGTGCATGTAGCTGGCCGTGGCCACGCCGAAGCCCTGCAAGCCCACCAGCTGCCGGGCATCATTCATCATGATGAACATGTTGCGCATGCCCTTGTTTTCCTCGCCCAGCAGCTCACCGATACAGTTTCCGCTGCCCCCCAGGGTCAGGGAGCAGGTGGCGCTGCCGTTGATGCCCATCTTGTGCTCGATGCCGGTGCAGACCACGTCGTTGAATTCACCCAGGGACCCGTCCTCGTTGACACGGTACTTGGGAACCAGAAAGAGGCTGATACCCCGGGTCCCGGCAGGGGCACCCTCGATGCGGGCCAGGACAGGATGGACGATGTTGGGCGTCATGCTGTGCTCGCCGCCGGAGATAAAGATCTTGCTGCCGGTGATGGAGTAGGTCCCGTCCGGGTTCTTTTTGGCCGGGATCGGATAACCAACATCGGACCCGGCACACGCTTCGGTGAGAAGCATGGTCCCGGCCCACTCACCGGAGTAGAGTTTTTTCAGGTAGAGTTTTTTCTGCTTTTCGTTACCGATCTCCTCCACCATCTTGGCCGCCCCGTGGGTGAGGCCGTGGTAGAGCATAAAGGCCACGTTGGCCCCGATGAAATACTCATTGGCAGCCAGCGACACGGTCTTGGGCATGCCCTGCCCGCCCCACTCTGGGGAATCGGACATGGCGAGCCACTCCCCTTCGATGAAAAGCTCCCAGGGCCGTGAGTAACACTCCGGCAGGGTCACAGTGCCCCCTTCAAAGTCACACCCGGCGTCTCCGGGCTCCTGGGTGGGCATGATCTCCTTGATGGCAAGGGAACGTGCCTCGGAGACAATCATGTCGATGGTCTTTTTGTTGAATTCGGCGAAGGTCTCGTTGTCCGTCAGCCGGGTTACCTCCATCTGTTCATGGAGAACAAAGTCTACATCCCGTCGATCGGCAATGGGTTGGGCCATGAAACATCTCCTTTCATTATGAAATCATCTGTCCGTGTTTATCCTGTCGGCAAAAACCGGGCGCCTCCCCTGCCCCAAGGCTTCCGGGAGGCGGATCAAACCGGATCCGTGCCCCGGGGTGCCACCTGCCCTGCTTGACACCCCCTCTTTTCATACCATCATTGCGAGTTGATAGGTCAAGGATTCCGACCCTTTCACGAAAGGCACATGGATACGCAACTGTAAACAATGTACCGAAAGAAATGAGATAGTAATAAATGTGATTGGGGATGTCAAGCTGAGGGAGCATTTGCCGCAGCAAAACAGCGCTCCCATTCGGGCCGGAGAATGCCCCTCATATCCTGAAATATGACGCCCACCTAGTGAAATTTACGTTTTTCGAACACCGTCATCAGGCAAAGTGACGCCACGGGCCACATGCACCTTGTCTGACACCGGCCCTATGCGCTATGCTGTCTCACAATGCCTCAACCCAAGGCGTCAACAGGCCATTTTTATTCAACCCGCATGGAAAAACACCCATGCCATGACCCTGAGGGACCGACATGTACATCAAGTGCTGGGGCTCCCGCGGCTCGATCCCAGTCTCCGGACCGGGCTACCTGACCTACGGCGGCGAGACAACCTGTCTGGAAATACGAAGCGAAACCAACGACCTTGTCATCATCGACGCAGGAACCGGGATTCGCAACCTCGGCAGCCTCATGGCCCGGGAGGGGTGCCGTTCCTGTCACCTCCTGTTCACCCACGTCCACTGGGACCACCTCATGGGCCTCACAGCCTTTGCCCCGCTGTTCTCCGACACCTGCCAGATCACCATACCGCGCCTGCCCTTCGGGGGAAGCTACATCGAAGAGGCCCTGGATACCCTCTTTTCCCCGCCACGGTTTCCCGTCCCCTACCGGGACATCAAACAGCATATCCGCTTTGCCGATTTCCCCTTGGATCACTTCACCATCGGGAGCCTCACCTTCGACACCATCCCCATCAGCCACCCCAACGGGGGCCTGGGCTACCGCATCCGGGAAAACGACCGTCAGGCCGTGTTCCTCACCGACAACGAACTGGGTCAAACCCACGAAGGCGGGGGAGCCTTTGACGACTACGTCGCCTTTGTCCGGGGCAGCGATCTGCTTCTCCACGACGCCGAATACACCCAGGAGGAGTACGAGTCCCGCAAGGGCTGGGGACACTCGGCCTGGCCCGATACCCTGCGCCTGGCCCTGGCAGCGGAGGTGGGCCGCCTGGGACTTATCCACCACAACGCCGAACACACCGACGATGCCATCGACGATATCGTCAACGCCTGCAGGGAGGAGATCCTCCGGGCGGAGTCGCCCCTGGACTGCTTTGCCGTGGGGTCCGACACCGTCATGTCGGTATAAGAGCCTCAGGAGAATAACATGGAGACAAACATCCTCGACGCGGTACACGCCCTGACACGAAGCCGCCTCACCGTGGCCCTCACCGGAGCGGGTATCTCCGTTGAGAGCGGAATCCCGCCCTTCAGGGGGCCGGGGAGCCTCTGGGAGAAAATCGACCCCACGGAATTTGCCCATATCGATGCCTTCATGAAAAACCCGGCAAGGGTATGGGAAGTGCTCATGGGGGCCATGAAAAAGGTCCTGGACACCGCCAGGCCCAACAAAGCCCATCTGGCCCTGGCCGAGTTCGAACGCCGGGGCCTGCTCTCGGCCGTCATCACCCAGAACGTCGATTCCCTCCACCAGAAAGCCGGAAGCCAGGATGTCATTGAGTTCCACGGCACCTTTGCCACCCTGGTCTGTATGGCATGCGGTAAGGCCACCCCCAGCGAAGAGATCGGCCTTGAGAGCCTTCCTCCGCTCTGCGCCTGCGGCGGCATCTACCGGCCCGACTGCGTCTTTTTCGGGGAAAATATCCCCATGGAGGCCCTGGGCCGATCCCGGGAGTTCGCCTCCCAGTGCGAGGCCATGCTCGTGGTGGGCACCTCGGCCACGGTCCAGCCCGCGGCCATGATGCCGGTCCTGGCCAAACAGAACGGGGCCACTATCATCGAGGTGAACCCCACCCCCACGCCCCTCACCGCCGGAGTCACCGACATCTTCCTCCAGGGAAACGCAGGGGCCGTTCTCTCCCGACTGGCCGAGGCCATCCCCATCCCGGCCAGGGGATAATATCCCTTCAAGGGCGGCCTGCCCCAGGCAAGGCGAACCAAAATAAAAACGGGCCGTCCATGATGCGCATCATGGACGGCCCGTCGCGTTTTGTCCTTCCTTGCCCGGGCCAAGTCACACCCGGCTTTACCTCAGCTTACCTTTACCACCAGCACGGCCATGCCCTCCAAGGCCCGCACCAGCTTGATGCTGGCGTCTCCAAGAACAAATTCTTCTGCCTTGCTCATGCGCTTGCGCCCGATGACCACCAGGGAAGGGTTGACCCGCCGGGCCTGGTCGATGATGCCGTCGGCAATGGTGTCGTAGGGTTCGGTGACCATGAGGAGGGTGATGTTCTCCGGGGGCACCCCCTTCTCCACAAACCGGTCCCTGGCCTGTTCCAGTACCTCCATGTACCGGGCAGGCTGCTTTTTCATGAACTTCTGCCCCATGAGGGCTTCCCCGCCCGACTGCTTGCGGAACACATGGAGCAGGGTCACCTGCAGGTCCTCGGGGCACCAGGCCATGGCCAGAACATATTCCAGCACCGCCTTGGAACTCATGGAATCACTTAAGGCAATCAACATGGAATCCATGCCCACCTCCGATTGGTCACTCCCGTTAGAAGATAGAATAAAGGCAGCGTGTCACGTCTTCGATCAGCTCGTCCGTGTTTTCGTAATACACCTCGCACCCCCGTGAAAAGTGAAGCAGAATGTTGTTCAACGACTTGGGGATGTAGGGGTAGACCTTGCGCAGGTTCATCACCCGGTTGCCGTCCAGGATCGACAGGTCGGTGGCCACCAGCGAGTCAAAGAGATCGCCGTAGATGCGGGTGTCGTACTTGATCATGTGAAGGGTGTGAAACCCCTTTCCGATGGCGTAGAGCAGGATATTTCCCATGCCGAAGATATCCAGCCCGAAGGGGTTCTCCGTGGCCTGGTAGTCGTAGTCGAAATCGATCCAGGTGTAGTTGCCGGACTCGTTGTCGATGATGATGTGGTCATTCCTCACATCCCCGTGCCGGAACCCGTTCACATGCAGGTACCTCAGGGCCTCGAAGGCCTTGACCAGCCCCTTGAGGATCCCGGGGAGCACCTCCTCAAAGTAGACTTTATGGGGCATGTGCAGCCCCTCGATGTAAAAATAGAAATTTTCTCCCCGCACCACGTCGATGATCCGAACGCTGTTGTCCCGGTTGTCGTTGAACTCCACCCCCTGCATGAAATAGGGATGATCCTTGACCAGGGAAAGGATCTTCCCCTCCTTGACCGGGTCCCGGAAGCAGCGGATCTTCACGCCTCCCAGGGAGGTGACAAAGGTCTCGAAAAAGACCAGCTTCATCACCTTGCGATCCCCGGTGGCCTCATCCACCACCCACTTCACCCACATCTTGGGGTCTTCCACCCCGAAGCGCCCCTCCCGCGCGTTTCCGGTGACCCGGTACTCCCGGCCCCCCACCGCCACGCGGTCCCCGATATCAATGGACATGAAATCGGAGGTATCGGTCACCAGCCGCCCGGCCACCTTACAACCCTTTGAGCTTGCGGAGGGGAAGGCTTCCCATGGCCACCTTCACCTCGTTCAGAAAATTCTGAAGACCGTTGTTCTCAATGACAAGGCCGTACTGCTCGGCCAGGACCGCCACACTCATGATGTCCTCGTCATGGAGAATCCAATGTTCGGAGTTGTAGAGCTTGAGCAGCCCGAGGATGTTGTCGCTGCGCTTGATGGGAACCGACAGCATGGAGGCGATGCCCTCTTTTTTCACGGCGTCCCTGTTTTTCACCCTCGGGTCGTTGGCAAAGTCTTCGAAGTAGACCCAGCGCCCCTGGGTGAACTCCTGAAACATATCGGAGAACTCGGGCACCACGCGATTGTACTCCTGGCTGAGCCCGTGGCTGCAGACATTGAAGAGCATCTTTTCCCGGTCATCGAAAAGAAGGATGCTGGCCGCCTTGATCTCAAAGGAGATGCAGATACTCTCCACCAGGTGATGGCCCAGCATGGTGACGTCTTCATAACGGGAAATGGCGTGGCTGATGGCTCGGAACTGAGGCAGCCCGATCTTCCTTTCCGGTTCAAAGGTCATGGAACCTCCTAAAAGCGACGCCCACAAAAGGGGAGCCATTCACGAAGGAACAAAATCAGAACATGGATGAAGCAACGAAGCTGTGGTGATTGTCCGGCAGGAATGGGCATACGCAGGCAGGAGGGCACCGGACTCAGAAAGAGAAAAAAAGAGAGAAGCATGTACGCGTCGTGTAACCGGAGATGCCAAAGGCCATCAGGCAAAGGGCAACCCTCGGGAAGTCATGGATAAAATGCTACTCCAGATCCCCTCGGTGAGTCAATACCCTTTTCGGCGGAAGCACCTCGAAACAGACGGCAAATCAGGGACGGGGGGCAAGGAGCCCCCCGTCGCCATGGGAAGAAAAGTAGTCAAACCCGGAACCACTGTGTGGAAGAAAAAGTCGGAAACTACTCGGAACGGGTCAGGAAAAGCTGCATAAACCGGGCATCGACCTGCTGGGGGTCCAGGTGGGCATACTCGTCGGCCACTTCCCCGAAAAGACGCTCCAGCCCCCGGGCCAGCCTCTCGCTGAGTTCCACCCGGCTCAAGCCTGTTTCCTCGGAGAGCCAGGCCAGGCAGTGGGCCTTGGCCTCGTCCGAAACCTGCCTGGTGCCCCCCTCATCGGTCCAGATACCGGAGAGAAGCCGTTTCACCTGGTCCAGGGTAAGGGGCCCCCCATGGTCACCCTCCCCCAGCCACGCGGCAGCCCACAGGGTCAGCAACAGGCTCTTGATGGTAAAATCGGGCCCCTTAAAGGGCTCGGGGTCCGGATCCAGAAGGCTGAGCACGGCGTCGATGCCCGTCACATCGGAGAGCACCGCTTCGGTGGCCTCGATATCGGCCAGGGTCTCAAACTCCCGATACAGGGAGCCGCTCTGGTAGTTGTCGTAAAAGAGGGGCCGGTTGAGAAGCAGGCCTCCGGTGACGCCCATCCACGCCTCCCCCAGAAGGGAGAGGGAGAGGCCGCGTCCCAGGAGCCAGCTCTCTTTGCGCCAGCGGTCCGCCTTGAACTTCAGCCCCATGGCCAGACCGTAGCCCACCCTGAAGATCTCTTCCAGACTGGTTTCGGCAAGCCATGCGGCCAGGCCCTTATTCATCTCCGCGTCGCGGTTCAGCGCCTCAAGGCCCAGGGAGATGTACCCGCACACCTTCTTCACCACCGAAGAGAGCTCGGCGCGCTCCCGCACCGGCTTCTGGTCGGCGGCAATGACGCGGTTGCACAAAACGGCAAACTCCATCTGAAGGGCGGACAAAAGCGTCACGTCGTCCAGCTCCGCCAGGGCATCTGAGAACAGGGAGCCCTCGGGCACCTCACCGGTGTGGGCGTGGGGAACCACGGTGGCCGCGTCCAGGGGAGGTGTCTTTTTAAGGCCCTTGCGCAGGGACTCCGCATCCAGGGGCGCATAAACCCCCAAGGCCTCTTCAAAGGGCAGAAAACCCTTTTCGGAAAGCCGCACGTTGCGCAGGCGATAGCTCTCCTCTTCCACCTCGGCGGAAAGGACGCTCATGGCCTCCAGCATCACGGCCTGAAAGCGCGGGTGATCCTCTTTGGAAAGGGTCTGGAGCAGAGAGAAGACCACGTCGTTTCGATCGTCCGGGTGGATGTACGGCGCGCCGTCTTCCACCGGCTCGTCCGGGACCTCGCGATGCCGGATGTAAAACCAGTCGTCAAAGGTGAACCAGCCGGGCCCGAACTCGGACGGGTCCTCGTTTTTCTCACGGACCCTCACCTCGATGTGCCGGGCCAGGTAGTCCTCGAAAAAAGCGGTGTGCTCCACGACCATCCAGTTGACGCATCGCTTGGGATCGGCCTTGAGGAGGAGATCGAACCAGCGGGTCAAGCCGTCCACGTCCAGCAGGTCGCGCTGCCATACCTCGGCATCCACAAAGTACTCCCACTGCTCGGACGAGGCCACGGCCAGCACGGGCAAGGCGTCCTCTGCCCCGATGTCGTTGACAAGGAAGTAGAGGTCCTGATGGGGAAACGACTGCACCAGGGCCGCAGGGGTCGGATCGCTGATGATGGCGTCCAGTGCTCCATGCCCATGATTTTCAGGCGACGCTCGTAGCGCGCCGCATCCGCGGGAGAGAGGCTCCCGTTCAACTCCATTTTCTCTTCAAGATTCATCTGTTTTCCTCGTATGGCATGGACCGAGCTGCTCGTGCAGCATCAGGCCGGAATAAGGGTCGGCTAACCACCCGTGGCCGGGGGGACGCCCCGGTCTTTCCCGGGACCACCTAAAGTAATGCCGGTGGGGCGGTCTGTCAAAAACCCGGCCCCTTCTCCGGGAAACACGGGGGTGCGGCAGGGCTCATCACGGACGCCAGAGCCGGGAGATCAGGTACGCGATGACCGCAGCCAGAAGGATCAGCCCCCCTGCCTGGGCAGACCGAAGGAACATGAGGCTCCCCACGCCAAAGCAGAAGGCGTAAACCCCCACGGCCCCCATGCCCCAGAGCAGGCAGGCCCGCCCAAAATTGGGACGCCACCCAAGATGGGGGTATCGCCTGTAAATGGGTCCCCAGAAGGCGGGAAACGGCCTCACCCGCTCGCAAAAGGCCACAAGGTGGGCCTCGTCGTCCGGCTCCGTCAGGAAACAGACCACCACCCAGCTGACGGTGCAGATCCCCACCACGATGAGAAACCGGTACTGCCACCGGATATGGGGGATGGCGTCCCAGTACCCCAGGGCCTGGGCAAACTTGGGCGACAGCAAGGTGCTGGTGACCCCCGAGGTGGCCAGGGCCGTGATCTCGGCCCAGGCGTTCACCCGCCACCAGAACCAGCGGATCACGATGACGATGCCGTACCCCGCTGTGATCATGGACATATAATACCAGGCATCGGCCACGGAATCGAGGTTGTAAGCCACCACCACGGAAACAAGGAGCATCAGCACCGTGCTTACCTGGGAGGCGCGCACATAATGGGTCTCTGAGGCCTCCTTCACCATAAACCGGCGATAGATGTCGTTGACCATGTACGAGGCCCCGTAGTTGATGTGGGTGTCCACCGTGGACATGAAGGCCGCCATAAGGGAGGCCATCATGAGCCCCAGCATGCCCGAGGGCAACAGGGTCGTCAGCAGCATGGCATAGCCCGTCTCCGGGCTTGAGGCATCGGGAAAGGCGATGAGGGAGACCATGGCGGCAAAAATCATGGGCCAGTAGTTGAACCCGAAGGCCAGCACCGCAAAAAAGAGGGTGGCCTTGGAGGCGTCCTGCTCGTTTTTGGAGGCGATGATGCGCTGGGTGATGGCAGGGGGCGGGTTGCCCCACCACTTCAGGGTCATGAACACCACAAAGGTGACAAAAAACGGGGTCCCCACCTCCGGAAGGAAGGAGAGGCGAAGCCCGGCGTCAGCGGCCCCGTATTTTTCCGTGAACCCGATCACCACCTGGTCGATGCCGCCAATGTACCGCCAGGCGTAAAAGGCCAGGAGAAAGGAGCCCACGCTCCCGATGACAAACTGGATAAAGTCGCGGATAACGTAATGCCCCAGAGACCGCTCATGGCCGTGTAGATAAGGGTGAACAAAAGCAGCACAAAAAGCAACAGGTCCCGGTTCACACCCGGAACCACCACCTCCGAGAGGGTCCACACCGCCTTTAAGATCCAGCCCAGGGTAATGGCGTTGGCAAACACCCCGAAGTAGAGCCCCTTAAAGGCCCGTAGCACCGCTGCCTGGGGCCCGGAGTACCGGAGTTCGATGAGCTCTGCCGTGGTGATGATGCGGGACCGGCGCAGCATGGCGGAAAAGAGGAAGCCGCCAACGCCGCCCCCAGCACAAAGGACCAGGCAAACCAGACCCCCGGGATACCGTTTTCCGCCACCAGCCCGGTAATGCCCAGAGGGGTGTCGATGGCAAAGGCCGAAGCCACCATGGAGACCCCTGCAAGCCACCAGGGAAAGGAACGGCCCGAGACAAAATAGTCGTCCACGCTCTTGAGGGCCCGGCGTGAAAAATAGAGGCCGAGGGCCACGCTGAACAGCAGATAGCCCCCGACAATCGCCCAATCCAGATGGGACATAACACCTCCACATGCAATTGATAACAGTTCCGTCCCACCCATATCAGAATTGGGACAGGGTGGCACGCGAATCCATGGGACCATGCAAGGCAAACGCGTTTAACAGTGAGTTGCCCCTGGAAGGCCGGTTTAAGATGCCTCCGGCGGCCCTGCCGGGGGCCAAGCTTTTGAAAAGCTTGACAAACAGGCCTTTAAATTTTCCAATACCCTGGAGACAGGCTTTTCCATGCACTTTAACCATAGAAGGGAAAATCCAAAGGCACCTCCCCCCAAAAAAAAGGCCCCGCTCGATCGCCATCGAGCGGGGCCTTCGCCGTTTTCAGCATGGGTCTATCTAAGCGGCGTTTTTCTCCTTGAGTGCCTCGGGGCTCACAACGGCACCGAAGCTCTCCTTGAGGGCTTCAAGGCCCTGCTTCTGCTCCTTGAGAACCTCGAAGAAGCGGGCGGGAATGTCCTCTTCCTTGCCGTAGGCTTCATTCTGCAGGTCGATACGGGACATGATGTTGTCCACGTACAGGGAGAACTGCTTGGTGTAGAGGTCCATGGGGTAGGGCTTGTCCAGAATGTCGGTGAACAGGGCCTTCAGGTCCTCGTACTCGGGGATGATGCCGATGGGGGTCTCGATGCCTCCCACCTCGCCGTGGAAACGACGCTCCAGCCATGCAAGCCAAACCTTCACATCCCTTTTTTCGCCCAGGAGCTTGGTGGACTCGCCGCCGCGGGCCTGGTGGGTCAGGAAGTAGTTGAGGCCTGCCATGAGGGGACGCTTGCCGTCGGCAATGCGCTCGTTGGCCCAGAAGGTAAACTGCGCGTCCATGTACTCGCCCAGGGCGCCGGGGATAAAAGGAGCGTTGGCCCAGGGGGCACGCTTCACGCCGGTGGCCCCTACCTCGGTGGCAGTGGCGGCGGAGACGATGCACGCGCCGATGGCCACGCCGTGGTCGGAGTTCTTGGCGACCCATACCGGGGGCATGGTGTCGGCATCGCGACCGGAGTAGGTGATGACGCTGGTTTCAACGCCGCTGGGGTCTTCGGAGGAGGGGGAGTAGTTGGCCAGGGAGCTTGCCACCAGGGTGGCGCGGGAGTTGGGGTGGGAAACGGGAACGGGCTTGCCCTTCTCGTCCACCATGCCGGCTTTCCACTCGCCCTGGAAGTTGCGACCCTTTGTGGGGGCCTCTTCACCGTTGCCGGTCCAGTGGGGCTTGCCGTCGTCATCGATAAGGACGTTGGACCAGATCACCTCGGTGCCCTCTTCGCGGAGCAGAGGCATCAGGCCGGGATCGCCTTCCCAGTTCACATCTTCCACGATGCCGAAGATCCCGCTCTCCGGGTTGATGCTGCGCACGGTGCCGTCTTCGGCAATCCACATCTGGGCTAGGTCATCCCCCACAAAGTGGTGGCCGGCCATGGCCGTGGTGGTCTTGCCGCAACCGCTGGGGGCGGCGCCCGCAAACCAGGTGGTCCGCTTGCCGGGGCCTTCGATGCCCGTGATGAACATGTGCTCGGAGAGCTCGTTGCCGCGGTTCTTCACCGCCTTGTCCACGGAGAAACGATGGTTGCCCTTCTTCATCAGCAGGGTGTTGCCCGCGTAGGTACAATTGATGGAGTAGGTGGTCTGGTCGTTTCGGTCCATGTAGACCCTGGCGTTGGGAAGGTCTTCCGTTCGGTTCAGACCCTGGGAGTGGATGTTGGTGTAGAAGTACCCCAGACGCTCCACTTCGTTGTCAAAGTCGCTGAACCGGTTGCGGTAGAGCATCTCCGCGCTGTGGGCCACGTAAAAGGAGCTGGTGATCTGAAGGGAGGGGTTGGAGCCCAGGGCCCCAACGGGTCCCCTCATGTAGAGGCCCACGATCATGGTCATGCCCTTCATGATCCCGCCCATCTTGGTCTTGACGTCGTCAAGGCCTTCGGACCGGTCGATGCGGTTGGCCAGGGAGCTGACCTTCTCTTCGGGCTCGGCCAGGTAGAAGGTGCGGTCTGTGATACGGCCCTGCTCCTCCTTGAGCTCGAAGTGGATCGTGTGGTTCGGCATGGGAAGAGCGTCCTCCTCCCCGTTGGCCAAAGCGCCTGCACGAACGGCTTTTCCGTCCGCATCGGATCCGGTGTTGATGAAGATGCTGTCCGGCGTGCAGAGTTTCGCAGCGTTGGCGATGGTTTTCACCACCTCTTCGGTGCGAATCTGTTTCAATTTCGCCAGGGTCTCAGCGTCCATGCGAGCCTCGAGGAAGGCCAGGGCCTCCTCAAGCGTCTCGATCCCCCCAATCATCTCTTTTTTCTGTGCCATGTTCTTCCTGATCCTGAAAGTGTGATGACAACCCGAAGCCCCCGTCGCCGGGCAATACTTCACACCCGGCCTTCTCACGCACCTTTGTGCCGCAACCCCATGCGGATAAATAAGGCCTGAGAGGCTCTGTTCGAGTCATCATACGTTGGAATGTGAATACATCTTTAAATTGAGCGCGTTCTGTTCGCCGAGACAGCGGACATCAACAGGTCACATGGCCCATAAGAACAAACCCCATCGTTCCACAGCCATGTGCCGTCGGGCCTGATCAGCACCCCTTGCACTCAAACCGCTCCTGGACCGGCGTGTGCATGTCGATCCAGGTCAGCACCTTGTCGAATTCGTCCGCCACTTCTTTCAAGGCCCGGCCCCTGTGGCTGATCTCCCCTTTCTCTTCCATGGTCAGCTCCGCAAAGGTTTTCCCTTTGTCGGGGCAGAAAAAGAGCGGGTCGTAGCCAAAGCCGCCCTCTCCCGAAGGCGCCTGGGCAATCACCCCGTCGCAGCGACCTTCGTAGGTTAGGGCCTGCCCGGTGGGCATGGCGATGGAGAGAACACACTGAAACGCCGCTCTGCGATCTTCAACACCAGCCATCTGTTCCAGAAGCTTGGCGTTATTGGCTGCGTCGTCGGCATTCTCTCCGGCATATCGGGCCGAATAGACCCCGGGCTCACCATTCAGGGCTTCCACCACCAGCCCCGAATCATCGGCGATGGCAGGGTAGCCCAGAACACGAGCCGTAAAACTCGCCTTTTTGTAGGCGTTATCGTCAAAGGTGTCCCCATCCTCAATCACTTCGGGAATGGGCCCGAAGTCGTCGAGGTTCTTCAATTCAACCGGGAACCCGGCCAGCAGGGCCCGGATCTCTTCGGTCTTTCCCTTGTTCCGTGTGGCCAGAACAAGAATAACGGATTTACTCATAGGAGCGTACCACCCTTCCCAGACAACGGGGCCGGCCTTAACGCGGCGACACCGTTGCGTAAATATATGTTGACGGGCATCTCAAGCGTCTGTTCCTTTGGAAAAAACAACACCAAACGGCCCGATCTTAAACAAATTACACTTCCTCTTAATGTATAACCAGAGGCCTTGTAAAGGGTTTTGGGCCATGACAGGCGAAGGTTTTCCAAGACGAACATTTCCGCACTTTTTTACCTCTCGAAACGAACATCTTGTTCATTTTCGAACCTTCTTTTTAACCCATCTGCACCGAAAAGAACACCGCCTGAAGACAGGGTGCCCATCCGGCAGAGAAACGGTCCGAAACCCCTCCTTATTATGACCGTCCGAAGAGAAGGCAACCCCCGCGTCTTCCTGTTTTTCCCCGGCGTCAGTGGCCCAAGGCCTTGACATTCGGGGCTATCACGTCTAAAAAAATGGAGATTTAACTTTAACGAGAACGTCAACACCCATCCATAAGGAATTTTGCCATGCACAAGCTTCTCACAGACAACCCGGGCCAGAAGATGCTCATGCTGGGCAACGAGGCCATTGCACGGGGCGCCATTGAAGCCGGCGTCGCGTTTACCGCCTCTTATCCCGGGACGCCTTCGTCGGAGATTTCCCTCAACTTTTTTCAGATGTCGAAAGAAAGCGATCTCTATTTCGAGTACAGCATCAATGAAAAGGTCTCCGTGGAGGTGTCTGCGGCAGCGGCGAACTGCGGCGTACGAAGCATGTGCGTGATGAAGCACGTGGGGATGAACGTGGCGGCCGACGCCCTTCTCACCCTTGCCTACATCGGCGTCACCGGCGGCATGGTGATCTTAACCGCCGACGACCCCTTTATGTTCTCCAGCCAGAACGAGCAGGACAACCGCTACTACGGCAAGCTCGCAGGGCTCCCCGTGCTGGAGCCCTCCTCCGTTGCCGAAGCCAAGGAGATGACCAAGCAGGCCTTTGAACTCTCCGAAGCCCTGGGCGAGCCCGTGATCCTGAGGACCACCACCCGCATCAACCACTCCACCGGCGTTGTGGAGCTGGGCGAGATCACCGAACGCAAAACCAAGGGCGACTTCACCAAGGACCCCATGCGCTGCGTCACCGTTCCCGCCGTCTCACGGGGCCTCCACGTCAAGCTCCTGGCCAACCTGGACAAGGCCGAAGAGATCGCCTGCACCTCCCCCCTCAACAGGGTGGACGGAAGCGGCTCCTTGGGCGTCATCGTCAACGGCGTCAGCTACAGCTACGTCAAGGACGGCCTCAAGGACTTAGGCGCCACCGACAAGGTCAAAATCCTGCGCATCGGCTTCTCCAACCCCCTGCCCAAGGCCCTGGTCCTCGATTTCATCAAGGGCTGCGACAAGGTCCTCGTGGTGGAAGAGGGCGAGCCCTTCATGGAAGAGGCGGTCAAGGCCGTGGCCCAGGAGAACGGCCTCACCCTGCCCATCTGCGGCAAAGGGGAGCACCTCTTCTCCCGCCTCTACGAGTTCGACCCCAAAATGGTCCGCAACATCATGGCCGCCTACTTTGAGCTGGCCCCGGTCCCCAGCCAGAGCGTGGACACCTCCAACGTGCCCGAAATTCCCAACCGTCCGCCCAACCTCTGCGCCGGCTGTTCACACCGGGCCACCTTCTACGCGGTGAAACAGGCCACCCAGGGCATGGACGTCATGTTCCCATCGGACATCGGCTGCTACACCCTGGGCTTTATGCCGCCCCTTGCCACCGGGGACTTCGTGCTTTGCATGGGCGCCTCCACCAGCACCTCGGCTGGTTTTTCCACGGTGACGGACAAGAAGGTCATCTCCTTTGTCGGAGACTCCACCTTCTTCCACTCCGGCATCATGGGCCTGATGAACGCGGTGTTCAACAACCACAACTTCACCCTGGTGATCCTGGACAACCGCATCACCGGTATGACGGGCCACCAGCCCAACCCCGGCGTGGACATGGACGAGATGGGTTTTGAAGGATACAACTCCATCGACATCGAAGAGCTCGTGAAAGCCGCAGGCGTCAAGCACGTCTCCGTGGTCCGTCCCTACAACCTCAAGAAGAGCATCGCTGCCATCAAGGAAGCCGTGGAGTTCGAAGGGGTCTCGGTGGTCATCGCCAAGGAGAAGTGCACCCTCTACGCCAAGAGCCTCAAGCAGCTCACCGGCAAGAAGTTCCAGGTGAACCCCGAGAAGTGCAAGAACCACAGGGACTGCATCGACACCATCGCCTGCCCCGCCTTCACCACCGAAGGGGGACGGGTCCGGATCAACGAGGACATGTGCGCCGGCTGCGCCATCTGCGCCCAGATCTGCCCTGAAAACGCCATCCTGCCCGTGAAAAAGTAGGCAGAGCGGCTCCATGAACGACACCGGCCACGCCCGTTTCCAAAAAAACGGGCCGGGCCTTCGTCATAACCTTTTTTCAACACAAGGTGACACCCATATGGATACCAAAAGACTGATCATCGTGGCGGTGGGCGGACAGGGCAACCTCCTGGCGTCCCGGGTTCTGGGCGAAGCGGCTCTGCTCCAGGGCATCCCCGTGCACATGAGCGAGATACACGGCATGGCCCAGAGGGGCGGGGTGGTGGAATCCTCCATCGTCTTCGGCGATGCCGAAAGCACCATCATCTCTGACGGCGAAGCCGATGTCTTCGTCAGCTTCGAGCCCTCCGAGGCCCTCCGGGCCCTGGGACGCTGCAAAGAAGAGACCGTGACCATCACCAACCTCTCCCCCCTGCCCCCCTTTACCGTGGCCATCGGCAAAGGGGAGTACCCGGAGATCGACAAGGTCACCGAGCTGCTGGCAAACAAAACCAAGCGCCTCATCGCCTTTGACGCCGTCAAGCTCGCCGAAGAGGCAGGCAACGTCCTGTCGGTGAACATGGTGCTCCTGGGCGCCCTTATCGAGACCGGTGTCCTGCCCATCAGCGCCGACGCCATCCGCGAGGCCATCTCCACCAAGACCAAAAAAGCCTTTGTGGACGTGAACCTGAAAGCCTTTGAGCTTGGCTTTGCCGAGGCGGCAAAACACTAAAGCTCCGCGAATCACGACAGGGTCCGGGGGGCTTATGCCCCCCGGACCGGAACACGCCTTCCCGGGCCCCCGCCCATGGAAAAAAAATCTCCGGCCATCGATTTCACGGCCAATTTGTGTCACCTTATTATTAAGCACGCATTCTTACGAAACGCACCGCAACGGCCACCGTCTTTCAAAGACATCGACACACGAACCACCCCAAGCCGCTTAGCCCGAGGGGCATTCGCGAACCCGGGAACGCTCCCCGGAGGAGACACCGTCCATGATTCAGAAGCGAATCACCACCTTTCTGCTGGGCATCCTCGTGGTGGTGGCCATCGGCACCGCCGGCTACTTTCTTATCTTCCACGGCCAGGAACGCTGGATCGACTGCCTCTACATGACGGTCATCTCCATCACCAGCGTGGGCTACGGAGAGATCCTGGACGTCTCCAGCAGCATCGCGGCCCAGATCTTCACCATGGGCCTCATCACCTTCGGCATGGGGTTCATCCTCTATGCCATCAGCTCCATCACCGCCTTTCTCATCGAAGGGGAACTGTCCGGTGTTCGAAGGAGAAGACGCATGAACCGAGAGATCAATCGCCTCACCGGTCACATCATCCTGGTGGGAGGCGGGGAAACAGGTCGCCCCCTGGCCAACGAGCTGCTCACCTGCGGAGAGCAGGTGGTGATCATCGAGCAGGAGAACGACCCTGCCGCAGCAAGCCTTTCCGCACACCACATCCTCTTTATCGAGGGAGACCCCACCGACGAAGCCAACCTGGAAAAAGCAGGCATCGACCGGGCCAAAGGGGTGGTCATTGCCCTGCCCCAGGACAAGGACAGCCTCTACGTCACCATGACCGCCCGCATGATGAACAAAGACCTGCGCATCGTCGCCCAGGTGAGCGACCCGAAAATGGCCCCCAAGTTCACCAAGGCAGGGGCCGACAGCATCGTCTCCCCCAACACCATCGGCGCCCTGCGCATGGCCTCGGAGATGGTCCGGCCAGCCGCCGTGGACTTTCTGGACCAGATGCTGCGCAGCGAACAGGGCCCCTTAAGGATCCACGAGCTGCCCATCACCCCGGGCTCCCCCATGGACGGCAGGCGACTCTCCGAAACCGACCTGAGGCGGGAACACGACCTCCTTGTCCTGGGGCTCAAAGACAAGGAGACCACCCTCTTCAACCCCAAGGCCGACACCCTGCTGGCCTCGGGCATGACCCTGGTGGTCATGGGCAACATCGACGAAATCAAACGCCTCCAGGCCAGGGTGAGCTGAGATGCCGCGGCCGTGGGTCCTCCTCCTTGCCGCAGCGCTCCTGTGCGCCCGTTGCGTCCCGCCCGTCACGCACACCGCCCCCTTTGCGTCAACAGACACCCTGGAGATCCTCGAACCCCTCGAAGGGGCGATCTATCCCCGGGACATGGCCCCGCCCCTATTTGAATGGAGGGGGCCCCATCAAAACGAAACGCCCTGGCTCGTGGAGATCCACCTTCCCAAAGGCCCTCCCATCCGCCGGGAGGTACCAGCCTCCCCCTGGCAGCCCGACCCGGGCCTGTGGCACCGCATCAAGCAAGAAGCCACCGGCACCCCCGTAACCCTTTGCATCTCACGGCCAGGCGGGCCATCCCGCCCCGATACGGCCCCTTCAACGCGACGTTTTTTTATCTCCAACGACCCGGTGAACGCCTCCATCCTCTACCGCCAGCTCCCCCTGCCCTATGGCTTCTCAAAAGACGATATCCGGCGCATCACCTGGAAGCTCGGCACGGTGGATACCACCCACGCCCCCAAAACCGTCATGACCGACCAGCCCACCTGCAGCGGCTGCCACCAGGCCAGCGCCGACGGCCGCCTCCTTGCCATGGAGATGAATGTGGATGGAGACAGCGGCGTCCAGTGGGTGAAACCCGTTGCCAAAACCATGGAGATCACCCACAACGACACCATGAGCTGGAGTGATTATCCCACGCCCCCCTTCTTCCCTCCGCCCCGGGGAAGTTTCGCAAGGCTCTCCCCTTCAGGGCGCTTCATAGTGGGGCCGGTGAACGACATCGGCTTCATGGTCACCACCGGCGATGCCGCCTACTCCCAGCTCTTCTTCCCCACCTTCGGCTTCCTGGGAACCTACGACAGGCGCTCACAAACCTTTGCCCCGCTGAAAGGCGCTGACGACTGGGACTTTGCCCACACCGACCCCAGCTGGACCCCGGACGGCTCCGCCCTGCTCTTTGCCCGGGCCGAGACCAAAAACGCTTACCACCCGGACCTCGGCAACATCCGTATCCTCTCCTCCCCCAAGGGCATCGACGCACTCAACCGGCAATACCCGATCCGCTTCAATATCTGCCGCCTCCCCTTTGATAACGGCAACGGGGGCACGGCCACCCCCCTTGAGGGCGCCAGCAACAACGGCATGAGCAACTACTTTGCCCGGGTCTCCCCGGACGGAAACTGGGTGGTCTTCACCCAAAGCCGGAGCGGACTCATGCTCCAGCCGGACAGCCGCCTTTACATCGTTCCGGCCACCGGAGGCACTGCCCGAAAAATGACCTGCAACCGCACCGGCATGAACTCCTGGCACGCCTGGTCCCCCAACGGCAAATGGCACAAAACCGCGCCATGGCAACGGAGCTTTTTCTCACCCATGTCAATGAAGACGGCACCGACTCTCCAGCCATCCGGCTCCACCGATTCAGCCACCCGACCATGGCGGCCAATATCCCCGAATTCGTGCCCTTCAAACCGGAGGCCATCGATACCATACGATTGAAGTAACAGACAAAAACAGCCTCCGGCGGGCAGGGGATAAATCCCCTGCACCCCAGGTTCGCACATGATCCGACCCTTCGTTCCTCAGGGACGTCACATGTGCTGACGGGCTGTGCCCGTAATGGGCCGAGTGGGGTATTCATGATTCACATGTCCGTTCGATCATACAGCAGCCCTCTCCTTCAGCCCCTGCGGGGCTGAAGGAGAAGCTGAAACGTTTTTGCGGAGCTTTTTTCAAAAAGCGACCCGCCGGAGGCTTTTTCCTTTTTTCACTATCAGGGAGGCACCATGGGAAAACAATGGAAGGCGTTACTCTTGTGTGTGGGACTCTTTCTCATCGGCTGCAGCGTGCAGCAGGCCAAGGTCTTCAACGAAAGGTACGGGCCGGAGCAGGTGGTCTCCCGGGTGGACGGGGAGCCCAGGGAAGGGGTTACCTATTATGAGGATATCCAGCCCATCCTGGAAAAACGGTGCAGCGCCTGCCACAGCTGTTACGATGCACCCTGCCAGCTGAAGCTCACCTCCTTTGAGGGACTGGACCGGGGGGCCACCTCGCTCATGGTGTACAACGCCTCCCGCATCACGGCAGACGATCCCACCCGACTCTTCATCGACGCGGACACCACCCAAGGGTGGCGGGACAAGGGGTTTCACCCGGTCCTTAACGAACGCACCCAGGAACCTGCCGTCAACCGGGAGAACTCCGTCCTGGCCCGGATGCTGGAATTAAAGGCGAAAAACCCCCAGCCCAAAAATGAGCTCCTGCCCCAGTCTTTTGACCTCTCCCTGGCCAAAGCCAACAACTGCGAACCCAGCGAGTCATTTGACAGCTTTGAGGAGCGCTATCCCCTGTGGGGCATGCCCTACGCCCTGCCCGGGCTCACCAGGGAGGAACACGACGCCATCCTGAAATGGATCGCGGACGGCGGGCTCATGAGACAACCAGAAACAACATCGCCGCAGGCAGCCGACATCATCACCCGCTGGGAGCTCTTTTTCAACGGCACCTCCGTGCGGGAACAGCTCGTAAGCCGCTACATCTACGAGCACCTGTTCATCGCCCATATCCACTTTAAGGACCTGCCCAGCCGGGAGTTCTACCGCCTGGTGCGATCCACCACACCGCCCGGAGAGCCCGTGGACGAGATCCCCAGCGTGCGCCCCTACGACGCCCCGGGCATCCGCCCCTTTTATTACCGGTTGAAAAAGACCCCTGCCGTGGTGGTGAAGGACCACACCGTCTACCGGCTTTCCGATGCCAAGATGAAACGCTTCAACGACCTCTTCTTTACGCAGCCCTACGAGGTTACCAGCCTGCCCTCTTACGACCCGGACACCGCAGCCAACCCCTTGAAGGCCTTTGCCCAGCTTCCGGCCATCTCCCGCTACCGGTTCCTCCTGGACGACGCCCACTTCTTTGTAAACGGGTTTATCAAAGGCCCGGTCTGCCGGGGACAGGTGGCCTTAAACGTCATCAACGACCACTTTTTCGTGGCCTTTTTCGACCCGGACAAGGACATGATCAGCAACGACTCCGACTTCCTCGCGGAGATGAGCCCCTTGCTGGCCCTGCCCGGGGAAAAGGAGAACACCCTCAACATCCCCAGCATCTGGTTCACCTACTCGCGCAACCAGAAAAAATACCTCAAGGCCAAGGACGACTATATCGACCGCCTCCACCCCGACCACATCGGCAACGACATCACCCACATCTGGGATGGAGACGGCGGCACCAACGACAACGCCCTGCTCACCGTCTTCCGCCACTTTGACAGCGCCACGGTCCTCAAGGGCCTGGTGGGCCAGGTTCCCAAAACCGCCTGGGTGGTGGACTTTCCCTTGCTGGAGAGGATCCACTACCTGCTTGTGGCGGGCTTTGATGTCTACGGCAACGTGAGGACACCGGCGTTCGCCCGCATCTCATGGATTTCTCCGCATGGAAGGCGAAAACAACTTTTAAGCTTCATGCCCAGTGACCACCGTGAGGAGATGCGAAAAAACTGGTACCAGGGCACCCGCGCCGAGTTCAAGAACCACATTGAAAACCCCTTGCTGGGCCTTTCCCGCGAAACAGGCATCACCTATCGAACCCTGACCCCGAAAGACGAGTTTTTTAAGCAGGTGCTGGCCCATGTGGGTCCCGTCATCCCGCAGCACGACCCCATCAACCGCTGCCCCTCCGGGCATTGCCCCACCGAGGGGGCCAGCCCGCAGAGGATAGCCGTTGAAAAGGCCCTTCGCCGCATCACCGCTATCAAAGGAAGAAAGACCGAGGTGTTCCCGGACGTCTCCTTTCTCCGGGTGGTCACCCCGCCCAACCAGGAGGATCTGGCCTACACCATCATCAAAAACAAGGCCCTGAGCAACAACTCCTTCATGTTCGGCGAAGAGAGGCGCCGCCGCCCCGAAGACGACACCCTGAGCATCGTCCGCGGCCACGTGGGAAGCTATCCCAATGCCTTTGTGCGCATCGACGTTGACAAGGTGGAAACCCTGGCCGACCGTTACCTCAAGGTCAAAGACGAGGTCACCTACTACCTCATGGCCAGGCGCCACGTGGTCCGCCGCACCAGCCCGGACTTCTGGGACGAATACGACTGGCACTGCCAGACCTTTCTTAACGCCCACCCCGTGGAAGGTGGCACCTTCGACCTCTACCGGTACATCCGCATCGCCGAAAAAGAGGACGGGACCCTGGTGGAGTGGTGATAAAGCAGCACCCTATGGCCAAAGCCAGACAATAGCTTTGCCTCCGGCGGCCAGGGGATAAATCCCCTGGACCCCAGGTCCACAAATGCTACGGGGCTAAAGCCCCTCCGCATTTGCCGTCGGGCTTCGCCCGTAAATAAGGTGACGGCTTATTGAAGCACCTTCATGTTGCCTGAAGTTTTTTTCATGTTTTCACGGGCGAAGCCCGTCAGGGAATGTGATGAGCCTGAGGAACGAAGGCGAAAGAGCATTCCCGAACCTGGGGTCAGCCCCTTGCTGCCGGAGGCCTGCTTTTTTTTACCCACATTGGCCATAGAAACGGCCCTATCTTAATAAATCCAGGCCGAAAGCGGCCTTGACCTTTTGGGCGGTCTCTTCGGTTTCTGCCCGGGCTTTCTCCGTGCCCGCACGCAGGATGTTCATAAGCCCGGCCGGGTCTGCGAGAAAGCGAGCCCTGCGCCTGCGGATGGGAGCCAACAGCTCCTGCAGGCATTCTGTAAGAAGAGATTTCAACTTGCTGTCGGCCAGACCGCCGCGTCGATAGTCCTCTTTGAGGCTGGCCACAAGGGCTTCATCCGGGCAGAAGGCATCGAGATAGGTGAAGACCACGTTCCCCTCCACGGAGCCAGGGTCTTCGATGCGCAGGTGGTTGGGGTCGGTGTACATCTTCTTCACGGCGCGCTCGATCTCGGCGTCGTCGCTGCCCAGGGTGATGACGTTCCCCAGGGATTTGGACATCTTTGCCTTGCCGTCCACTCCGGGCAGGCGGGAGACCTTGCTGAGAAGGGGGCGGCACTCCACCAGCACCTCGCTGCCCGAAACCTGGTTGACCTTGCGCACCACCTCATTGGTCAACTCGATCATGGGCAGCTGGTCCTCCCCCACAGGGACAAGGTCCGCCTGAAACGCGGTGATGTCTGCGGCCTGGCTGATCGGATGAGAACCCACAGATGGAAGATGTCACCGAACTGCTTGCCGGCAATTTCCGCTTTTACGGTGGGGTTTCTCTGAAGACGGGAGACCGTCACGAGGTTGGCGTAATACATGGTGAGCTCGGCCAGGGCAGGCAGCCCCGACTGAAGGCAGATCACGGTGCGCTCGGGGTCAATGCCCACGGCCAGGTAGTCGGCCAGCACATTGAGGATGTTGCCGGACACCTTGGCAGGGGTGTGCCCGTTGTCCGTCAGGCCCTGCATGTCCGCAATGAGAATGGTCTGGGAAGAGGTGTCCTGCAGCTCTACGCGCTGGGTAAGGGAGCCGACGTAGTGGCCGAGGTGAAGGGAACCGGTGGGGCGATCGCCCGTAAGGATTTTTTGAGACATCTTGTTCTCCTTTGATGTGTTTAACACCACCGAAGGAGACGATTGCACGCACGTGTCAATTCATTCGTCGCCCTTCGGCGGCAAATGAAGACAATACAAGTCCATGTGCCGCTCCGTCAGGAGCGCCACCAGAACATGCGCGTCGTTACTGTCTGTGTCTCTGTGTTTTTCATACCCACGACCTACCACCCTTCCCACAAAAGAGCAACAAATGCATGCCTCCGGGGGCAAGGTGTGCCACCTTGAAAGCTGGTTGCGAATGCGCTTTCCCCCCTCGTTTCTCGGGGAAAATCACATTCGCCTTTCCTTCAGGGCCTTTGAGGAGACCTTGCAAGACACCATTTGTCGAGGGTTTCAAAAGCCTGCCCGGCTTTCCGCGGGCCAAGCCCGAAAGCACGTGTGAAGGGCTTTAGCCCCGGGGCATGTGCGAACCTGGGGTTACGCTTCGGCGTCGTTGTCAAACGCGGGCTTGCAGAGGATCTCACGGATTTTCATCTTGAAGAAATCGGCGGTATTGACGGCGCGCAAAACCACGGCAGTGTCGGCACCCCTGCCGGAGCCCCCCACACAGATGACGTTCTCACCGGCAGGGATAAGCCCGGCGTCGGCGGCCATGAGGCTCACCTCCACGGCCACTTTGAGGCCCGCTCCGAAGAGCTTCAAGGTTTCGGCAATGACCTCGTCCACCTGGTAGGTGTTGAACCGCAGGCGCACGGCCCTGCCGATACCGAAAAAGGTGTGACCACAGGTGAGGACCTTTACGCCCGAGGCTTCGAGGCGCCCCCGGGTGTCCGGCTCCAGCTCCTGGACATTGGGCCCTTTAAGGCCCGTAAAATGGGTGACGGCCACCACATCGAACCCTTTGAGGATCTCTGCGGCCAGTTGGGCTGTGTAGCCGCTGGTCGTTGCCAAAACGCAGGTTTTGATGCCAAGGGCCTCGCCCTGTTCCCTGACGCATCGCAGCACATCGTCGGTGTTGGTTTTTCCGGGCTGGTCAAAAAGAATCATAGGGTGTCAATCTCTTTGGTGGGGTGGTGTGGATTGTACTCGAAACCCGGGCCGTTTCGGCCCGGGCATGTTTTTTCAGGAAGGTTCCCCCCGCCTCCGGCCCTTGCGGCTGGTATCGCCCTTGAGCCAGGCTGCGTAAATGGCCTCCTGCTCATCGAGGATATCCCGCAGCACATCCATGGTGGTCAAAGGGTTCATGAGGACGCTGCGAAGGACCACGACCTTTCCTTCGGGATACCCCGGAAAGACGGTCTCGTGCTCCAGCACGGTCCGGGAAACAAAGCTGTTGCCCGCCTCCCGCTGCTCCTGCTGAAGGGCGCGGTTCACCTCGTTGAAATATTCGTTGATCTCAAGGATCCGCTCGGGGGAAGCCTGGGCCATCTCCTTTTGGAAGGGGGTCGGGCAGACGCGGTAGGTGAGGATGTTGAGTTCCGGCCGGGTCACCAGCTGGAAAATGTCTCGGCCATCGATCTCCTCGGCAAAACGCCGGGCCAGCTCGATGCCGTGGTCGATGAGCATGCCGTAACCCCGGCTGCCCATGATCTTGAAGGCGCTGTCCAGGATAAGGCAGTTGGCTTCCCGGGAACCGGAGAGGGTCTTGCTGCCTAAGTCCACGCTCCCTTTGCGGATGATGTAGTTGGCATGGTAGGCCACAGCGTCCAGGCTGGTGGGGTCTTTGAAAAAGACCATGCCCGAACTCATGGGCATGTAAAACTGCTTGTGGGCGTCGATGGTGACGGAGTCCACCTCTTCGATGCCCTTGAGAAGGTGGGCGTAGGTCTCGCTCATGAGTGTGGCAGCCAGCGGCGTCGGCGTGGAGATGGATGCCCTCTTTGCGACAGATGGCGCTGATCTCGGGGATGGGGTCCACATTACCGGTCTCGGTGGTCCCTGCCACGGTGACCACAGCAGCCACCCGGGTCCGTCCCTCCTTTTTTAACCCTTCGAGAATCTCGGCCAGGCAATCCACCCGCATGCGGTTGGTGTTGTCCACGGGCACAGGAATGATGTTGCCGTTGCCGATGCCCAGGATCCCACCGCATTTCCGCAGGGAGTAGTGGCACCTCTTGGAGACAAGGATCACGCACCGGTCGATGTTGTGAGCGGCGTAGGCGGCGGCCAGCCCTTCGACTTCAACGCCCCCAAAAGATTCCGTGGGCCCCAGGGCCCTGTTCCTGGCCACCCAGAGAGCGGTGAGATTGGCCGTGGTGCCCCCTTCGGTGAAGGAGCCCAGGGAGGTATGGGTGTTCTGGACGTGCTCCCGGTAAAAGGCGTCCTCTTTCTGGTAGATGATGCGGTGCACCTTGGCCACCACCTGCTTCTCCAGCACGGAGAGCATCTTGGAGGTTTCCAGCTTCACCACGTTCTGGTTCAGGGCGGCCACAATGGCCTTTAAATGCACCATAAAATAGGGAATGGCAGCCGTCATGTGTCCCACAAAATAAGGTGAGGCCACGTTCACGGCGTGGGGCACAATCTCTTCGAAGACCCCGCTGACCACATCGGCCAGGCGCTTTTCAGGCAGGCTGTTCATCACGGTGTCGGTACACCGGTCTGCGATCTCCTTGAGGCTCACGGCTTCGGTGATTCCCACGTTCTGGATCAGAAAATCGTGGAGATCAAAGAGGATATGGCGCATATGATGCACCAGAACGTCCCGTGTTTTTTCATCTTCCTGGTTCTGCACCTCGATCAGCGGATGCAATTTCCTGCGCCTCGCCATCGTTTTTCACTGCACTGCCCGTCTTTCACGCCCCTTTCAAACCCCCTGTTTCAGAGACCTGATACCATCGTATCATGATCTGACATCCCGTTTACGCAAAAATAACAACGCCGACTGAAAAAAAAGCCCCTTGACAGCCCCCGTCTTTCAAGGGTTTCTGGCCTCCCCTGCTCCTTTCCTCCCTTTCGGATCCATTGGGGGGCATGAAAAGCCCCTGAATCCGGGGCAGCCCTCAGACGTGCTAAAATACGTGAATACAGGAGCAATCCCGTGCCTCATTTCTTGACAACCTTTTCATTATAGCCTAAATTTTGCTGGCTCACAGCGGCACCCACCCCCATCGGCGCCCGAGCCGTCGCCAACGGCCCGGAACCCATGGGATTCCGTAACAAGGGTTCCGTTCACCCTGTCTGGGGGCTGTTCCCGGGCAGACGCACACTTGAGACACCGGGACGCAATCCCCGGGCAAGGCAACAGGGAGCCATGACCGAAGACGGAAAAGGACAAACCGGGGTTTTTGTGGCAGCAGCCGTGGCAACGCTGGTCATCGTGGCCATCTTCTCCTTTTTCTCGGGCCCCGACGCCGCCCAGAGGAACATCACGGAGGCCCCCATTCCGGCCAGCCACTCGGGTCGCATCGAAGAGGAGAGCTTTTTCCTCTACTTTGCCCAGCGAGACGGCCGTTTTCTCACCTCCGAGGAACGCACTGTCTCCACGACAAAAGATCCCTGGCAGCTGAGCCAGAAGATCATCGCGGCCCTCATTGACGGCCCCGAACGGGGCAGTGCCCGAACCCTGCCGGCAACCACCCGCCTGCGGGCCCTGTACATCACCGACCCCAAGGTGGCGGTGGTGGATTTTTCCCGTGAGATCCGGGAAGAGCCCATGGGCGCGGCCTCTGAACTGCTCACCGTCTACTCGGTGGTCAACTCCCTGGCCGTCAACATCCCGGAGATCGATGCCGTCCGGATCCTCATTGAGGGCGAGCGGGCAGAGACCCTGGCCGGCCACATCGACATCTCCGAGCCCCTTGCCCCCGACATGCTCATGGTACGATAGGGGCCGACAAGGGCAAAGCAGCACGTAACACAACAGTCACATGCCCCTAACACGGAACAGGCTGTGCCCATATTAGAAGGAAGAGTGACGGACGACGGGAAGCTCCCGCCCCGTTTGCAACATAAAGATCGAAAAAAAAGTCAACATCACGTGCCCGGGCCATGTGGCCGCACAGCGGGCTGGTGACCCATCGCATCGCTGGTGAACCCCACCACCCTTTGCCGGACTTTTTTTGAGGCCATCAGGAAAAACACGCACACATGAAAAACGACAGCGGAACAGCAGCAACATCATCATGGCCCACATCGATGCGGGAAAAACCACCGTCACCGAGCGCATCCTTTACTACACGGGGCGGTCCCACAAAATCGGTGAGGTCCATGACGGCGAAGCCACCATGGACTGGATGACCGACGAGCAGGAACGAGGCATCACCATCACGTCGGCGGTTACCACCTGCCAGTGGCACAACAAGCAGATCCAGATCATCGACACCCCGGGCCACGTGGACTTCACCATTGAGGTGGAGCGATCCCTGCGCGTCCTGGACGGCGCCATCGGTGTCTTCTGCGCCGTGGGCGGGGTTCAGCCCCAGTCCGAGACGGTGTGGCGCCAGGCCGATAAATACAAGGTTCCCCGCATCGCCTTCATCAACAAGCTGGACCGCATCGGTGCCGACTTTAACGGCGCGGTGACCGCCATCCGTGAAAAACTCGGGGCCAACCCCGTGGTGATCCAGCTCCCCGTGGGAGCCGAAGAGTCCTTCCAGGGCGTCATCGACCTCATCGCCATGGAGATGATTGCCTGGAACGACGACTCCCTGGGCGCCGAGTTCGAAACCGGTCCCATCCCCGAGGCCATGATCGACGACGCCGAAGCCGCACGGGATGCCATGATCGAGGCCCTCTCCGACGTGGATGAGGAGATCATGGAGGCCTACCTGGCCGAAGAGCCCGTCACCAACGACCAGATCAAGGCGGCCCTGCGCAAGGGGACCATCGACCTCTCCATCGTCCCGGTCCTCTGCGGCACGGCCCTCAGGAACAAGGGCATCCAGCCCCTGCTCGACGCCATCTGCGACTACCTGCCCAGCCCCGGCGACATCCCTGGCCGGCCGACGACAACCCCACCAGCGGCGAGGCCGTCACCTTTGAGCAGAAGGTCAAAGAGCCCCTCTCCGCCCTGGTCTTCAAGGTCTCCATGATCGAAGGCCGCAAGCTCTCCTTTGCACGCATATACAGCGGCAAGCTCATTGCGGGCAGCGAGGTGTTCAACCCGCTGCTGAAAAAAAAGGAGAAGCTCTCCCGAATCCTGCAGATGCACGCCAACCGAAAAGAGCGGGTGGCCGAAGCTGGCCCGGAAGCAATCCCTGGCATCGTGGGCCTCAGCGACATCGACCGGGACACCCTCTGCAACGCCGACAACCAGGTCATCCTGGAGCGTATCGACACCTACGAGCCGGTGATCTCCATCGCCGTGGAGCCCAAGACCCACGCCGACCAGGACAAGCTGGACACGGTTCTGGCCAAATTCACCACCGAAGACCCGACCTTGAAGGTCCGCACCGACGAGGACACCGGCCAGACCATCCTCTCCGGCATGGGCGAGCTGCACTTAGAGATCATCATCAGCCGCATGCAGCGTGAGTTCAACACCGACGTCAACGTGGGCAAACCCCAGGTGGTCTACCGGGAGAGCATCACAAACGAGACCTCCGCCACCGCCACCTTCGATCGCGAGATGGCCGGCCAGAGCCACTACGGCCAGGTCTCCCTCACCCTCAAGCCCCTGGCCCTGGGCGAGGGCAACCGGTTCGTCAACAGCCTCTCCGAAGAGGAGCTGCCGCCCCAGTTCAGCGCAGCCATCGAAAAAGGGGTCATGGACGCCCTGGACAGCGGGACCCTCCTGGGCTACCCGGTGGTGGACGTGGAAGCCACGGTCACCGGAGCCGACACCCGGGAAGGCCACGGCACCGAGTTGGCCTTCTCCGTCAGCGCCTCCATGGCCATGCGGGAGGCCCTTTCAAACGGCTCCCCCTTCCTGCTGGAGCCGGTGATGGCCGTGGAGGTCTTTGTACCCGACGACTTCATGGGCGAAGTCATCGGCGACCTCAACTCCCGTGGCGGCAAGATCGAGGCCATCAACCCCAACGCGGGCATCCAGGAGATCAACGCTGCCGTGGCCCTGTCCCGGATGTTCGGCTACTCCACCGCCCTTCGTTCCGCCACCCAGGGCCGGGGCAACTTCACCATGAAGTTCTCCCACTTCGACCGCGCCGTGGACAAATAGGGGCTATACCCCCAGAATAATAATACATAACGATATTTCACCTCAAATGCGTTACGTCTCGAGGCAACGATCAAAAAAACATGCTGAGGACGTATGGGGTGATTCCGTCATGTGTAATTTATACCTGGCATGGCCCTAACGGGTCGCCACACGGCACCCACCCGCATTAAATAAAAAGGGCCGCTTCCCCATGGGAAAGCGGCCCTTTTGCTTTTCGTCTTCAGCCCATCGCCTTTGGCCCTTCGCCTTTAGCCTTTAGCCTTTCACCTTTTCCCCTTCTTCATCAGGCACCGGCTCTTCGGCCTTCTCTTTCTTCTTCTTTTTCTTGCCCGTAATCGACACAAGGGCTTTTTCCACCTCTTTGCGGGAGGCGTCGTCAGGCGCCATCTCCTTTGCGCGCTTCAGCTGGAACACGGCGTTGCGGAGGTCCCCTGAAGCCCGATAGGAGAGACCGAGGTGGTAGGCGGACTCATAGGATTTCCCCAGTTTGGCATAGGCATTGCCCAGGTCGTAATGGGCCCGTGCCCCGGGACCGTAATCCCTTGCCAGGGGCAGGAGGCGGTCCACCGCTCCGTCGTAGTCCCCCTCTTCAATAAGGAGGCGCCCCATCCAGAGGTTGCTTTCAAAATCATCCGGATCCATGCTCAGAGCCCCCTCCAGCAGGCGGCGTGACTCCGCAAGCTTGCCCTGATGAAAATAGATCCAACCCAGACCCTTGAGGGCGTCCTTGTCAAAGGCTCTTTTTTCCAGGACTCGCCGCATGTGAACGGCGGCCTTGTCGTATTTGCCCATGCGGTCCATGAGAAGGGCCAGGCCGTATTCGGTGTACAAGGGGGCATCTCCCCGCTCCATGGCGTTCATAAACCGTTCTTCAGCCTGGTCCACCGGGGTGTACAGGGCCGTGAGGCGCGCCTTGATCTTCAGGAACTCGGACTGATCGATGACCTTCCTTCGGGCGTCGAGTTCCTCTTTATGGGCCTCGATCCAGTTGCCGATATAGACAAGCCGGTCTTCCAGGGCGGGGTGGGTGGTGAGGTACGTGGGGATCTCGGAAGGCCCGAACCACTGCTTGGAGCGAATGGTCTTCAGGGCCGTGAGCATCTCCTCTCCGCCGTACCCGGCCTCCATCATGTACGTCATCCCCACCTGGTCGGCCTGCATTTCGTCTTCCCGGCTGTAGGCCAGGGCCGCGCTCTGGGAGCCCGCCAGGGACCCCAGGGTCAGGGCTCCGGCAGCCTCGGAGTTCCCCCCGGCCACCCCCACGAGGATGCCGGCGGCCACACCGGCCAGGGTTCCCAGGCCGATCTTTTTGGAACGCTCGATGCGGTCGGAGATATGCCGGCTGTAGACATGGGAAATTTCGTGGGCCACGATGCCCGCCAGGGCCTCTTCCGAAGGGAGCCCCTGGATCAGCCCGCTATGGAAAAACACATGCCCACCGGGCCCTGCAAAGGCGTTGTACACGTCGCTTTGCACCACATAAAAACGGTACTTGAAGTGCTGCTCCGGAAAGGCCGAGAGAATACGGTTCCCCAAGGTGTTGATATAGTCGCTGACCACGGGATCGTCCACAATCCGGTACTGGGCACGTATCATCCGGATGAACTCTCCGGCCACTTCGTTCTCCTCGCGGATGGTGATGGCCGAGGCCACCTGACCGCAGAGAAACACACACATTATCGCCATGGAGACAGCCCGTAGAAAAGGTCGTCTTCTTTTTTTCATGCACACCTCAATATTGCGCTCGTTTCGTCCTGCAACGGCCCTTTCGGACCCGACAAAATGCGGCAGGTTCCTTAGAAAATATCATACCTTGCGCCATGCGCTCTGTCTGTGATCCCAGGCACAACCGGGGTTCCCGGCTTCCGACCCGCATCACAGCCAGCCCACTTTAGCACACCCCCTGCTGCCCCACAACCGGCCCCCGGTGGCCCCACGGCAGGACCCTGCGGGGGGGACACGCCCATCCCACAAGGAACTAACACTCCAATTATACAAGCAATATCTGCACTGCCGTTTTTTGCTCATTTTCTTTGCAAAACCCCTTTTTTATGCTAATCTCCACGACCATGGCACAGATTATCTGCATAGCAAACCAGAAAGGCGGCGTGGGTAAAACCACCACATCCATCAACCTGGCAACGGCCCTGGCCAAGATCGGGAAACGCACCCTTCTTGTGGACTGCGACCCCCAGGCCAACGCCACCACCGGCATCGGGATCGACAAGACAGCCCTCCGGGAAAACCTGTATCACGGCCTCATCGGTGATGCGGACGCTCAGGCCCTCATTCATCCCACGGCCGTGGAGGGACTCTCCGTGATTCCTGCCCGGGTGGAGCTCATCGGCTTCGAGGTGGAGATGATGGCCCACGAAGGCCGGGAGCTGGTGATGCGCGAGCTTCTGGAGGAAGTAAAGGAGACCTTTGATTACATCGTCATCGACTGCCCTCCCTCCTTGAGCCTGCTCACCCTCAACGCCATGGCCTCGGCCGACTCCATTCTGGTTCCCCTGCAGAGTGAATTTTATGCCTTGGAAGGGCTCACCCAGCTCATCGACACGGTAAAACGCATCAAGGCCAGCTTGAACCCGCGCCTTCGCATCAGCGGCATCCTGCTCACCATGTTTGACCGCCGCACCAACCTCTCCTTTCAGGTGGCGGAAGAGGCTGAAAAACACTTCAACGACCTGGTCTTCACCACGCGTATCCCAAGGAGCGTCCGGCTCTCCGAAGCGCCGAGTTACGGCGAACCCATCTTTCTGTACGACCCCTCCTCCGTGGGAGCCAAGAGTTACCTGGCCCTGGCCAAAGAGGTGGTCGAGCGGTGATGACACCGTAAACCCCGATGCCCGACGTAATGTGACCGGTTAACAACCACCGGCACAAACGCGCCCTTCCACTTTCCGGCCGCCCATGGCCGGAACCTTCGGACGAAACGTCTCGTCCACCATTCAGACACATGGCGCCCGATGGGGGCAAGGCCCGCCCGGCCCTTGCCCCTGTTAACCCGGGACCTTGAGCAGACCCTGCCGTGCAGGGCCGATAACCTTCACCAAGAGAGACGGTGAGATAAAAAACATGACCACTACCGCCAAATCACGCAAAAAAAAGGGCCTGGGCCGAGGGCTCTCCGCCCTGATCCCGGAAAGCAGCCTTCAGCTCGACGACGCCCCGGAATCATCCCAGGAATTCTTTCGCTGCGACATCCACCGCATCAGCCCCAACCGATACCAGCCCCGGCACACCTTTTCCGATGAAGAGCTTTCGGAACTTGCCGACTCCATCCGGGAGCAGGGCATCATCCAGCCTTTGGTGGTCCGCGCCGCCGAGGCCGGTGCCTACGAGCTGGTGGCAGGTGAAAGGCGCCTGCGCGCCGCAAAGCTGGCGGAACTCGACACGGTCCCCGTGGTGGTCCGCGACGTCTCCGATGCCAAGCTCCTGGAAGTGGCCATCGTGGAGAACATCCAGCGCGAAAACCTGAACCCCATTGAAGAAGCCGACGCGTACCACCGCCTCATGGAACTCTTCTCCCTTACCCAGGAGGAGATGGCCGCCAAGGTGGGCAAGAGCCGCCCGGCCGTGGCCAACTTCCTGCGCCTGCGACAGCTTCCCCCGGAGATCAAAGCCAGCATTCAGGACGGTCGCCTCAGCATGGGGCACGCCCGGGCCCTTTTGGGAACGGACAACCCCCTCACCCAGAAAGAGGCCTTTCGCACCGTCCTGGAAAAGGCCCTCTCCGTCAGGCAGACGGAAGCGCTGGTCCGTCGCCTCAAAACCGAAAACCAGCAACCCGAACAAGAGCCCGAGGTGCCTTCCGCGCACCAACTCCAGCTCGACACCATTGCCGAGCGCCTGAGCCACCGATTCGGCAACAGGGTCCAGATCAAGCAACGGGGGAAAAAGGGCCGACTTGAAATCGAGTTTTACGGCGATGACGACTTCAATCGCCTTCTCACGCTTCTGGAAACAGCCTAACATGAAAATTATCATCGCGCGCACCGCCGGATTTTGCATGGGCGTCAGACGAGCCGTGGAAACGGCCCTGGACGCCTCCAACGGCCAGGACGGCCCCATCTGCACCTACGGCCCCCTGATCCACAACCCCCAGGTCCTGGACCTGCTCAAGGAAAAAGGGGTCCCCGCCATCTCGGAGATCCCCGAACAGGGCGACGGCACCGTGGTGATCCGTGCCCACGGGGTTCCGCCCGAGGCCAAAGAGGCCCTCAAGGACGCGGGCTTTTCCGTCATCGACTCCACCTGCCCGCGCGTGATCAAGGTGCAGCGCATCATCCACCGCTACGCCAAAAAAGGCCACCACGCCATCATCATCGGGGACCGGGACCACCCCGAGGTCATCGGACTCAACGGCTACGCCCACGGCCTGGGCCATGTGGTGGAGACCCTTGACGAGGTCAAGGCCCTCCCGGATTTTGAAAACGCCATCCTCGTGGCCCAGACCACCCAGAACGTGCACTTTTACGACGAGGTCAAGGCGTGGATCGCCAGCACCCACCCCCACTACCTCACCTTCGATACCATCTGCGATTCCACGGAAAAAAGGCAGGCGGACATCCTGTCCATCGCCCAGAACGTCGACGCCGTGGTGGTGGTGGGCGGCAAAAGCAGCGGCAACACCCAGCGCCTGGCAGAACTGGCCAGGGAATCGGGCAAGCTCACCTTTCACATCGAGGACACCGACGAGCTGGACTTAAGCCGGATCAAGCACCTGAAATCCGTTGCCATCACCGCCGGGGCCTCCACCCCCAACTGGATCATCAACAAAGTCTACCGCTTCATCGAAAGCGGCACGGCAAGTGAAAAGGACCTTTTCGGCATCCCGGTCTCGGCCCTGAAGATGGCGTTGCTGCGCAGCAACGCCTACCTCGCCCTGGGGGCGGCCTTTCTCTCCTATGCCTGCTCCATGCTCCAGGGCATCGACCGCTGGCTCATCCCCGCGGCCGTGGCCATGCTCTACGTCCTGTCGATGCACATATTCAACCACCTCACCGCCATCTCCTCGGACCGTTACAACGACCCGGAGCGAGCCGATTTCTACGACCGAAACAAATGGCCCCTGGCGGGCTTTGCCTTCACCGGCGGCGGCGTGGGCCTTCTCCTGGCTTACAGCCAGGGCCTCTTTGCCTTTCTCGTGCTGCTGGGCATGAGCCTGGCGGGCCTCTCGTACAACGCCCCGGTGATCCCCAAGCGCTTTTTCCAAGGCAGATACCGATGCCTGCGGGACATCCCCGGCTCCAAGACCATCCTCATCACCGCGGCCTGGGGCACAGTCACCGCCCTGCTGCCCGCCCTCACCAGCGACAACGGGTTCGGTCTCGCCACCCTTCCCGCCCTGGTCTTTGCCTGCGGCATGGTCTTTGCCCGGACGGTCTTCTTCGACATCCTCGACATGCAGGGGGACCGCATCGTGGGCCAGGAGACATTCCCCATCATCCTGGGGGATAAAAAAACCATCCGCCTGCTCAAGAACCTGCTGGTGGCCCTGGCCGTGATGCTACCGCTTATCAGCGCCCTGGGCATCTTCTCAAGCCTGGGCCTTCTCCTCTGGATCTGCCCGGTGCTCATGTTTGCCCTGCTCATCGCCTACCAGAACCATCTTCTCCTGGCAGGCGTTCAGCTTGAACTCCTCATCGAAAGCCATCTGGTGCTGGCAGGGGTCCTGGCCCTCACCTGGAGCCTCTGCATCGGGTAAAATGGCGGCCTCCGGCGGCCCTGCCGGGGGCCAATCTTTTAAATAAGGTTGCCACACAGGTTTTACATATGGATGGGACATCGCCTCAAGCCGTTGCGAACACAAGCGGACCTGCCCCCCCCCACCATTCGTTTCCCCACAAACCACACGGGCCACCACCGATTCCCATGAATCGGTGATGGCCCGTTTTTTATACCCCGACAGCCCTTCTGCGTTACGCCTGCCAGACCACGCTGAGCTGGTAGCCGTCCCGGAAGGCAGGGGTGTCCCAGGCGATGCCTGTCACCACCTCGCCGTTATGGCAGATGCCGCGATTCAGGATCTCCACTTTTTTAAGGCTCTCGTGAAAACCTTTGGCGATGTATTTAAGGTAGGCCTCTTTGAGGGTCCAGCGCCGGTACCACTCGGCATCGGAGGCCCCGTTCAGTTCGGCGATCTCACGGGGGGTAAAGGCCACGCGGGCCACATGGGGCATGCGACCGGCCTCCACCTGTTCCAGGTCCACGGCCACGCGCCGTTCCTTTCGGGTGGACACCACGGCCACGGCGTGGTCCCCGGAGTGGCTGATGGAGATGTGGGTGGCTGAATGGTCCGCCAGAAAGGGAGCCCCTTCGGGCTCGGTATCCACGGTGACGCCCCGGGGTGAAACAGACAACACCTCTGCCGCAGCCTGCTTCACAGCCAGCCTTCCGCAGAGCCACTCCGCCTGTTTTTTCAGCACGCGGAACCCCGATGCGCGTTCGGTCTCGGCATCGGTGAACAAGGTGGAAATGCCGGAGACCGATTGCAGGTCCACACCGGGCAGGCCCCGTTTCCCGGACGGAAATTCAGGGAGAAATACCCCCATAAAAGCGGCAATATCCACGTCGGCCAGCACCATCCCCCCGTCAAGCCGGGATAAGTGCACCATCTGTTCCAGGGAAGGGTTCACGTCTCATGACTCCTGAATAGGGTTGCGGTTCGTGCCCGATATCCTCTTCGGGCAGCGTATGGTGCCATGTTTGCCAACGGTTGTCAAAACAGGTGCCAGAGAAGAAGGAATTCGGAAAAATGGGCAAAAAGGCGAATAAAAAAAGGAAATCATGCCATTCTGCCGTTACCACAAAGAGAACATTTTCTCACACATCGCCCCATACCCTGATACATCGCCATGTCTTGCTCCGAATCCAAGTGTTTTCATCACGTCGCCATGTCACCGAATTTTCTTCATACTAACGATGTGTTATAGCTAACCTCCACACATACCCCGGGGTCCCGACAAAGGCTTCAACCGGAGCACTCATCGCCACAGATTACCCATTCAAGGAATTGACAAGTATTTGACACCAGGAGAACAATATTCTATAATTCCGCGACCCAGTGATCAGGAGACGTTCCGATCACCCCCAAGCCGCCTCCAGGACATCCCGCCCATGCGTTTCAAGCAAGGGGTATCCCAACGGCCCTCCGCTTCCAGCGTTTTCAGGACCCACAATGCTCGTCCCCTAAGTGACGACCGACATTGTGATATCAACAGGTTTTACAGGGAGACGACACATGATTCGAATCAACGAACACTACACCAAACTCAAAGCATCCTACCTCTTTTCGGATATCGCCAAGCGCGTCTCCGCCTTTCAGGAGGCCAACCCTGAGATGGATGTCATCAAACTCGGCATCGGGGACGTGACCCGCGCCCTTCCACAGGCCTGTGTCGAGGCCTTTCACAAAGCCGTGGACGACATGGCCACCGAAGAGGGTTTCCACGGATACGGCCCCGAACAGGGATACGCCTTCCTGCGGGATGCCATTGCGGAAAACGACTTTCAGAGCCGGGGCGCCGACATCTCCCCGGACGAGATCTTCATCAGCGACGGCGCCAAATGCGACACCGGCAACATCCAGGAGATCTTCTCCGGGGACGCCACCATCGCCATCCCCGACCCGGTCTACCCGGTTTACCTGGACACCAACGTCATGGCCGGGCGCACCGGCGTCAACACCGACGGACGTTACGACGGGGTCGTCTACCTCGACTGCCGGGAAGAAAACGGCTTTATCCCCGCCCTGCCCGAAAGCCATAACCTCGTGTCCCTGTGCTTCCCCAACAACCCCACGGGCACCACCATCACCAAAGAGCAGCTCAAGGCCTGGGTGGATTACGCCAAAGAGAACCGCGCCATCATTTTATACGATGCCGCCTACGAGGCCTTTGTCACCGACCCGAGCATTCCCCGCTCCATCTACGAGGTGGAGGGCGCCAAAGAGGTGGCCATCGAATTCCGCAGCTTCTCCAAGACCGCCGGTTTCACCGGTACCCGTTGCGCCTTCACCGTGGTTCCCAAAGAGCTCAAGGCCTGGGACACCGAAGGCAACGCCCATTCGGTCCACGCCCTCTGGAATCGCCGCCACTGCACCAAGTTCAACGGCGTCTCCTACCCCGTCCAGAAAGCGGCGGCCGCCGTCTACTCTGAGGAAGGCAAGGCCCAGGTCAAGGGACTGGTGGACTACTACCTCAACAACGCAGCCATCATCCGCAAGGAGATGGCAGCCCTGGGATACGAACTGGTAGGAGGGGACAACTCCCCCTACATCTGGATCAACGGCAAATGCGACTCCTGGGAGTTCTTTGACCTGCTTCTCACCAAAGCGGGAGTCGTCTGTACCCCGGGGGCCGGTTTCGGCTCCTGCGGAAACGGGTTTATCCGCATCAGTGCCTTCAACAGCCTGGAAAACGTCGAAAAGGCCATGGCCCGAATTCGAGAGGCATTGAACTAATGTTCACGCCCCCCGCCCCTGACCGGGCGCGGGGGGCACACACAGGAGCATCCTAAATGAACAGATGGCTTTGCCTGAGTATGGTTGTGCTCTTCACCGTCGCAGCCGGTTGCAGCCAGCCCGCCGACAAGGAAACCACCGACACCAAGAAAAGGACCGCCTTTGTCACCATCGGAACAGGTGACATCACCGGGGTGTACTACCCCACCGGTGGGGCCATCGCCAAAATCGTCAATAAAAAGCGGGAGACCTACGGCATTCGGACCACGGTGGAGGCCACCATCGGATCGGTCTACAACGTCAATGCCATCATGTCCGGAGACCTGGAGTTCGGCATTGTCCAGTCCGACCGCCAGTACCAGGCCATCAACGGCATGAAAGAGTGGGACGGAGCGCCCCAGAAAGACCTGCGCGCCGTCTTCTCCATTCACCCGGAATCCGTCACCCTCCTTGCCGCGGTGGACGCCGACATCAAAACCATCTCAGACCTCAAGGGCAAGCAGGTCAACATCGGAAACCCCGGGTCCGGTCAGCGGGGCAACGCCATCGACGCCCTGGAGGCAGCGGGCATCAACTGGCAGACCGACATCAAGGCCAAGTCCGTTGAAGCGGCCAAAGCGCCGGGCCTGCTTCAGGACAAGAAAATCGACGCCTTCTTCTACACCGTGGGCCACCCCAGCAGCGCTTTCAAAGAGGCCACCTCCGGAAGCCGCCCCACGCGGTTTGTGGCCATCACCGAAATCGACGACCTCATCAGGCGCTTCCCCTATTACGCCAAGTCCTATATCCCGGCAGGACTCTACCCCGGCGCCGCCAATGAAGAGGACAACCCCACCTTCGGGGTAAAGGCCACCTTCTGTACCTCGGCCAAGATGCCTGACGACGTGGTGTACGCCATCACCAAAGAGGTGTTCGAAAACTTCGAGGAGTTCAAAAAACTCCACCCGGCCTATCAGGTGATCACCAAAAAAAGCATGCTTGAAGGCCTCTCCGCCCCCTTGCACCCCGGGGCCGTCCGGTACTACAAAGAAGCGGGCCTCATGTAAGGCCCGAAAACCGTAAAGTCCATCGACCACCGTTTTTCCATGGGGCACCCGAGCCTGGTCAGCCCAGGGGCACCATGCCCCAGCAACAGGCACCGGGGCCGACGTTGACGGAGATGGCTGCCCCGGCCTCCACCACGTGGATGGTGTGCACCTCCTTTCCCAGGGCATCGGCCAGCCTGTTCCGCAGATAAAAGGCGCTGGCCTCGGCATCGCAATGACACACCCACACCTCCAGGGCCCCTTCGCCCCGCAAACGGGCGGCACAGGCGACCATCTCATCCAGGGTCCGGGTCATGCCCCGGACCTTGCAGACCAGGGCCAGCCCTCCGTCCCGCATCTCCAGGAGGGGTTTGATATCCAGCATGCCACCCAGCACCGCCGAAAGTCCCCCCAGCTTTTTTCCCCGCTTGAGCCAGGAAAGGTCGTCCACGACAACCTGGATCACCCCCGATGCAAAGGCAGATCCCAAAGCCTCCCTCATCCCCTCCATGCGCCCGTGTTTTTTCAGGTACCGAACGGCCATCAGGGTGTACATGGCCTGACCGATACTTACCGAGCAGGTGTCGACCACCGTCACGCGCTCGGCATCGGCCGGATCAAGAGCTGGAGATTTCCGCGGATTCCAGCAATGCAAAGCCGAGCGGAAAGATGAAAGGAGATCACCCGGTCATAACGGGCCAGGAGGAAGTCGTAGAGATCCGCATACGCGGCAGGTGCCGCGGCACGGGTGACGACCTCGGCCCCCTTCTTCATATGCACCAGCAGCTCGGACGGGGTGATGGTAACCCCGTCCAGATGGTCCACCCCGTCCACCACAACATGCACGGGCACGCACCGTATCCCCAGTTTTTCAGCCACCCCGGCCGGAAAGTCCGCGGTGGAATCCGTGACAATAGCTATTCTCTGTCCCATGGGGCTCCTGCGTCCTTTGTTTCGGGTATTCTATGGTTAATGTCAGCCTCAAAAGCTCATTGCCCATTGAATTTAGGAACCTGCCGGCTTGCCGGTAAGGCCCAAACGGTCAAGCCGGTGTATCTGTGGCGTTGCGCCGGGCACGCACCGCTGTTTTCTCCTTTCGGCAATAGCAGATGAGCCTCCCGGAAGGCTCCAGCCCCGGACGCATGATCAGCACGCCCTTTCCCTCGCCGTTGACCCGGGCCAGGGGGATGTCCCCGTCCCTGAGCTCCTCCACCTCCTTCTCCGTAAGGAAGGCCTGCCCCTTTTCCATGCGCCTCACCGCCTCGATGATAAAAAAACCGTCGGAAAAAGCCACATGGGCCACGTTGTCCTTGCCTGTGAGGAGGGTCTCTTCAGCCCTGCGGGCCACCCCCCGGTACACCCGCCCAGGGGCCATGTGGGAGGCCACCCCGCAGGGCCGCCGTCCGTGGGCATGCCACATTCAGGCCACCAGACCATCATGCCCTCCCGTGACGCCTCTTCGTACACATCGGCGCTGAGCATATCGGCGCACACGGTCTGAAACCCCTGATCCGTGGCCAGGGAACAGGCATCCCGCCGCGTCTCAAGAAAAGCCACGGGCACATGCAGGGAGAGAAGCCGGGCAAACTCCCGGCTCATGGGGTTGGACCCCACCAGGAGGATGCCGGTCTGGGCCTGGGGCACCCGTACTTTCAACAGGGAGGCCAGAGGGCGGCACAACACCGTTGCCACCACACCGGAAAAAAAGATAATGGCCATGGTCTGGTTAAGAATCACCTTCATCTCGTAGGGGAAGCCGGGCAGCTCAAAGGCAGCGTAGGAGGCCGTGGCCACCGCCACGATGCCCCTGGGCCCGATGATGCCCATGTACCAGCGTTCCCGAAGGGTCACATCCGACCCGGCCATGGCCAGGTGCACGGCCAGGGGGCGTACCACCGCCCCCAGGATAATGGCCACGGCCAGCATGGTGGGCCAGAGGTGCAGAAGCTCCAGTGGATTGACAAAGGCGGAGAGCATCACGAACATGGTGCTGATAAAGAGGCTGGCAATCTGATCCTTGAAGTGGCGGATCCCCACCACCGCGTCACCGCACTTCAGAGAGAGGTACATGCCAGCGACCACAACGGCCAGGGGCCCTGAGGACTCCACCAGCTCACCGGAGAGAAAAAAAAGGGCCACGGCCCCGCCAAAGGAGGCGATACCCGACAAGGTGGGGTCTTTCAACTTTTCCAGCCATGCCACAATGTGCTTAAGCAGTATGCCCCCCGCAAGGCCCACGAGACTTCCGGCAAAGGTTCCCAGAAGCAGATGGGAAAAGACCCCGGCGGTGATCACCCCTCCCTTGGAGACAAGGATCAGCTCCAGGGCCAGGGCGCTCACCATGACTCCGATGACGTCCCCCCAGAGGGACTCCCAGTTCAACAGCGTCTCCAACCGCTGGTTCAGGGCCACGCTCTTGAGAATGGACCCGATGACCGTGGGGCCTGTCACCACGATAAGGGCGCCGAAAAAAGCGGCAAAAAGCCAGGGAATGCCCGTGAGATAGTGGCAGAGAAAGGCTGCGGCCCCTCCGGTGATGGGGATGGTGATAAACAGAAGGCGCCTGATGGCCTTCTTCTCCATGCGAAACCCCTGGATGGAGAGGGAGAGCCCCCCCTCAAAGAGGATGATGGCCACGGCGATCTCCACCATGGGGGCGATGCCCCCGCCGATGGCCGCCTCCGTGCGGATCAGATTGAGCCCGGCCGGGCCGAAGACAAAGCCGCAGATCAGGTAGAACACAATGGCGGGAATTTTGTACGCCCTTGAGATAATGTACGAAAAGACCCCCAAGGCGATGGAAAGAGAAATCGTCTGGAATGCGTCGTGGGACATCACCACCCCTGTCGTTCATGAGTGTTTTTCCATGGGATTGCCTGGGAGAGGCGGGAGAGACACACCGGGTTTCCCGGGCACGGGACACAACCGAACAGCGCCGTGAACAAGCGTCACCTTAGAAAAAATACCACACGCCACAGGGCGAATCCATCCCTTTTCGCAACTATTCAGTCTATCTCCGCAGGGTCGCTTTTTTGAAAAAAAAGCCCCGCCAAAACCGTTTCTCATGGTGAACATATCGAAACTATTTCGGCGGGGCCTGTCAATGATGCCTTAAGACCTGTCTGTCAAATTTTTTAACCATTGGGTCCCAGGCAGGGTCGCCGGGGGCTTTTTTGACCGAAGCGGGTCCCCCTTGTCTACCCCAGAAGCCCGGCAAGACGCTCCCGGATCAGGACTTCAGCCTCGTCAACGATACGCTGGACAAGCTCGGCCACCGTGGGGATATCGTGGATCAATCCGGTCACCATCCCGGCTGTCCAGACCCCGGCGTCCAGGTCTCCGGTTTCATACACCGCAGCCCCGCGCTTGCCGCTCACCAGGGGAGCCAGCTCTTCGATGGTGACGTCTCCCCGTTTCTCAAGGGCCATCACCTCCTCGGCAATCCTGTTTCTGTAAATGCGGGCGGTGTTGCTGAACGAACGCAAAATCAGGGCGGTTTGGCGCTCATCGGCATCCACCAGGGCCTTCTTCACATTGTCGTGGATCGCGGCCTCCCGGGTGGCCAGGAAGCGGGTGCCCATGTTCACGGCATCCGCCCCCAGGGAAAGGGCGGCGGCCAGGCCACGCCCGTCCCCGAACCCACCCGATGCGATGATGGGGATGGAGACGGCATCGGCGGCCAGGGGCAACAGCACCAGGGCCGGGATGTCGTCCTCCCCGGGGTGACCGGCACACTCGAACCCGTCCACGCTCACCGCCGCGCACCCGAGCTTTTCGGCTTTCAGGGCGTGGCGCACCGATGTGCACTTGTGGGGTGCCACCTTGATGCCGGCCTTTTTAAACAGGGGCATAAAAGGCTCAGGGCTGCGCCCGGCGGTCTCCACAATGGTGATGCCTTCTGCCACCATCACCTCCACATAGGCCTCGTAGGAGACGGGCTTCAGGGTGGGCAGCAGGGTGAGGTTCACCCCGAAGGGTTTGGATGTGAGGGCCCTCACCGCAGCGATCTCGCCTGCCAGGCCCTCGGGGGTCGAATGGGTCAGGGCGGTGATGATCCCCAGCCCCCCGGCCTCGGACACGGCGGCCGCCAGCCCCGCGCGTCCCACCCACTGCATTCCGCCCTCGATGACGGGGTGCTCAATACCCAACAGATCCGTTACCCGTGTCTTCATAAAGGCCTCCTGTTCATCCTTGGAATTAAATACGACGATGACATCAACCAGCCCCATTGCCCTGGGATGGTCAGCGTTGAAAATAAGGCGCCTCCGGCTTTCAAAAACAGGCCGGGTCCATCATCAATCCTTCGTTTCTTTTCAACTGTGTACATAGTAAGATCACATATTCCCATGTCAATCATACAGCAAAGGTGATCCCGGGCACAGACATGCCCACCGCCTTGTGATAAGGTTTCCCGGCACCGAAAAAGGCATGTTCCTGCCTTCCCGGGCATACACCCCGTCGAGCCGCTCCGTGCAGGTTGCAGGACTCGCACAGGCGGTGGGAAACCGCCGGTGTCAAGGCAATAGGCCTCCCGGTCTCCTTGACACCACGGGGAGCGTCAACTAATCTATGGAATGCGACTGTTTAACACCACCTGCCGGGCCAGGCCCCGGCAGATAACGACGATGCGCCTCCCCCCCTGCCCCAAGAGAGGGCTCGGCACCAAGCAAGGCACTGCGCGACGTCACGGAGGACCCATGATCAAAAAAACAGTGATGACCACCCTTGTCCTTTTCCTGCTTCTGGTGCAGACGGCCGGTGCCGTGGGAACGGACACTGTGGAAGCCCTGCTGAAGGGGAAACTCGATTTTATCTTCTTTACCCTGAAGAGAAACGATATCCAGCTTGAAGAGAAAAAAGCCCTCATCGTGGAGAACGTCTCCCCCATCTTCGATTTTTCCCTCATGGGCAAACTCACCCTGGGCAAGAAAAACTGGTCCGGCCTCACCAAGGAGCAACGGAAAACCTTTATCCACACCTTCACCGAGGTGATGAAGAGCTCCTACTCGGACAAGCTCTCCCTGTACACCGATGAAGAGATCGTCATCCTTCCCGTAAAAAATGCCAACAGCAAAAAAGTGGTCATCCCCACGGAGCTCATCTCCAAGGAGAACCGCTACGCCATGAACTACAAGTTCTACAAATCAAAAAAAGGATGGAAGATCTACGACATCGAGCTCCAGGGGGTCAGCATCGTCAAGACCTACCAGAGCCAGTTCAACCAGGTCCTCAACGAAGAAGGCTTTGACGAGCTCATTACCAAGCTCAACCACATCAAGGTCTGAGCCCCAGACACGCGCCGTCGGATGCCCGGTTCCTTCGGCGCGCCTTTGCCCGACGCTGCCTTCCCCCACAGACACCCTGAAAAGGCCCGATCCCCATGGAGCGATTCAACCACCTCATCGAACGTATATACCGCAACACCATCTTGAAGTACCCCATCCTCACCCTGGTGCTGCTTGCTGCCCTCACCCTCTTTTTCGCTTATGAGATGAAGGACTTCCGGCTCGACGCCTCGGCCGAGACCCTGGTCCTGGACAACGACGAAGACCTCAACTACTTTCGCCATAAGCCTTCGGACAGCAGGACTACCTCATCATCGCTTACAAGCCCAAAGGGGATCTCTTCTCCGAGGGGGTTTACGAGGACCTTAACGCCCTCAAGGCCGAGCTCTCCGAGGTGAGCCTGGTGGAGTCGGTCCTCACCATCCTGGATGTGCCCCTGCTGGAGAGCCCGCCCCTGCCCGTCAAGGAGCTGGCCGCCAACATACGAACCCTGACCTCCCCGGAGACCGACCAGGCCATGGCCCGGGAGGAGATCCTCCAAAGCCCCGTCTACAGGGACCTTCTTGTCAGCCCCGACGGCACCATCACCTCGGTGATCATCAACCTCACGTACGACCACACCTACATGGACCTTCTGGGCAAACGTGATGCCCTGAAAAACATCGCCCGGGAACGCGACCTCACCCGGGAGGAGAAAGCGGCGCTGAAGCAGGCCGAAACCACCTTCTGGCAGTACAGGGAAGAGGCGCGGAGCCTCCGGCATGACGACATCGCCGCCATCCGAGCCATCATGGACGCCCACCGGGACAAGGCCGACCTCTTCCTCGGCGGGGTCTCCATGATCGCCGACGACCTCATCACCTTCATCAAAAATGACATCCGCCTCTTCGGCGGGGGCATGGCCCTCTTTCTCGTGGTGACCCTGGGCCTCATCTTCGGCCAGGTCCGGTGGGTGATCCTGCCCATGCTCTGCTGCTTTGTCTCGGTGATCCACATGTCGGGCATCCTGGGCTTCATGGGGTGGGAGGTGACCGTCATCTCATCGAACTTCATCTCCCTGCAGCTCATCATCACCATGGCCATCGCCATTCACCTCATCGTGCGCCACAGAGAGCTCCACAAAGCCAACCCCCAGTGGAGCCAGATGGACCTTACGGCCCGGGCCGCGGCCCTCATGGCCACCCCCTGCCTTTTTGCCACCCTCACCACCATCGCAGGGTTCGGCTCGCTTATCTCCAGCGACATCCTGCCCGTCATCACCTTCGGCTGGATGATGAGCGCAGGGATCGTGGTCTCACTGTGCGTCACCTTTATCCTGTTGCCCGCCCTGCTGGTGCTGCTTCCCAAGGGACGCCCCCCAAAGCGGCTCACCCTGAGATTCCCGTTGCCCGAGATCCTCGGCGGCTTCACCGAAAGACACGGCCGGAGCATCCTCACAGCCTCATTTCTGGCCCTCCTCTTCTGCCTCACCGGCATGATGCGCCTGGAGGTGGAAAACAGCTTCATCGACTACTTCAAAAAATCCACGGAGATTTACCAGGGCATGAAGCTCATCGACGACCACCTGGGCGGCACCACCCCCCTGGACGTGGTCATCACCTTTGACGAACCCGAGCAGGCCGCGGACGAGGCCACCGAATTGCCGGAAGACGACGAGGCTAACGGGGACTTTGCCGACTTTGAAGAGTTTGAAGAAATCGAAACCGGCGACAAGTACTGGTTTACCCAGGACAAGGTGGCCCTGGTGGACAAGGTCCACACCTACCTCGATGCCCTGCCCGAGACCGGGAAGATCCTTTCCCTGGCCTCCCTCACCCGCATCGCGGAAAAATTAAACGACGGCAAGCCCCTGGACAACTTTGCCCTGGCCCTTCTCTACAGCGAAATTCCCGATCAGTACCGGGAACTCCTCTTGAAGCCCTACGTCTCGGTGGAGCACAACGAAGCCCACCTCTCAATCCGCATCAAGGACTCGGCGCCGGACCTGCGCCGGGACGAGTTCCTGAAACAGGTCAACGCAGGGCTCATCAACGAGGTGGGGCTGGCCCCGGACAAGGTGAAGCTCAACGGCATGCTGGTGCTCTACAACAACATGCTCCAGAGCCTCTTCTCCTCCCAGATCCTTACCCTGGGCATCGTGCTGGCGGCCCTGGCCGGGATGTTCCTCCTTCTGTTCCGCTCTCCGGTCATCGCCCTCATCGCCCTTCTCCCCAATATTCTGTCCATCGGCGTGGTGCTGGGGCTCATGGGCTGGCTGGGCATCCCCCTGGACATGATGACCATCACCATTGCGGCCATCAGCGTGGGCATCGCCGTGGACGACACCATCCACTACATCCACCGGTTCAAAGCGGAGCTGGAAAAAGACAGGGACTACATGGCCACCATGCACCGCTGCCACGGATCCATCGGCCACGCCATGTACTTTACCTCCATCACCATCATCTCGGGGTTCTCCATCCTGGTCCTCTCCAACTTCATCCCGAGCATCCTCTTCGGCCTGCTCACGGGCCTGGCCATGGCCATCGCCCTGGTCTCAGCCCTGACCCTTTTGCCCAGGCTGATCCTCATCCTCCAGCCCTTCGGAAAGGAAGCATCCGCCCCTTGAGGAAAAGAGGCACACACCTTATCTTCCGGCAACGGGGCCATGGACCCGTTGTCGGAATATCTCTCCCCGTCGTTCCAACATCCCAACACCACGGCAAAGGAGACCAAAAGCAACTTACTCGAAGCAACTGCGAGTAGAAAAAGATCTCCCTTCAAACATTGACAACACGTCAAACCCTGCATAGATTTACTCGTTCAGTGATGCTTCCCCTTGCAAGGTTTTCCTTCTTCGGGCCCGACACGCTGAGTTCAATGACATAACACCGAACCCAAGGGCCACCATGACGCTTCGAATGACACCACGATTCCTCTCCCGCTTCACCCTCTTCCTGCTTACCCTGCTGGTGGTCTCGTTTTCCGTAAGCGATGCCGACGCCAGGCGATCCAGTCGCTCCAGCCGGTCAAGCCGCTCCAGCTATTCCAGCCACTCCTCCTCCTCTTCTTTCTCGAAGAGTTCCAGCTACATAATGGTCCAGCCCCAGCAAAAAGGTATGGGGCCAACGGGACGGCGGCGGCATATATGGAAAGCAGAAAACCAAACAAACGACCCAGAAGTCGTCCGGCTACACCAAACCGGGAAGCACCCAGCCGAAGCAGTCGGTGGCGGCCCCCAAAAAAAGTTCGGCAAGCGGTTACAGCAAGCCCGGGGCAACGCCCCCGAAAAAGAAGTTCACCAGCACCTCTTCCTTTGACAAAAAGACCGCCACGGCCCTGAAGAAAAAAAAGGCCGCAGCGTCTTATTCTGCCTACAAGAAGGAAACGGGCAAGTTCAAACAGAAGAGTGAGGCCGTCAAGGCCTCCTCCTATGCATCAAACCCCATCTACCGAAAGACAAAAACATACAGCGACTTTGACTATCGCACCCATTACCAGCGCCGAAACAGCTACTACCGCGGGCGGGGCTGGACGCCTCCGCGCTACGCCTACCGGAGCCGGTCCCACTTCGGCATGTGGGACGCCATGGTCTGGTGGATGGTCCTGGACAACCTGGGAAGCCGGAACAGCTACGCCATGGCCTACCACCACGCCGACGACCCCGGCTACCGCCAGTGGCGCCAGGAGGCCGATCGCATGGCCCAAGACGACGCTCAATTGCGGGCCAAGCTCAACGAACTCGACGCCAGGGTGGCCACCCTGGACGGCACCCCCAGGCAATCCGGCTACCTGCCCGAGGGCATGCCCCCGGAAGTGGCCCTCTCCGCCGAAGCCCTTGCCAGTAAGAGCGTGGACAGGCCCACCCTCACCCTGGCCACCGCATCACCAGGCGGCAACTACACGGCCTTCGGAACCATGCTGAAGGAGTCGGCCCCGTCCGTTGACGTGAACCTGCGGACCACCGCAGGCTCCATGGAAAACCTGCGCCTTCTGGTTGCCAAGGAAGTGGACGCCGCCATCGTCCAGTCCGATGCCTTTGAGGTGTTCCAGCGCAGCTTTCCCAAAATGCCCCTTGCCGCCTCCGAGCAGGTGGCCCTCTACCCGGAGGTGGTGCAGATGATCGCCAATCGGAAGTCGGGAATCCAGACCGTTCAGGACATCGAGCCCGACGGAGAGCACATCCTCTACATCGGCCCACGGGGCTCGGGCACGGCCATGACCTGGGAAGGCCTCTGCCTGCAGGACAAAGGGTACCGAAAGATCCGGACCCAGAACGCCAGCTACGACGAGGCCCTGCAGCAGGTCATCAACAACCCCAGGGCCGTCATGATGTTTGTCTCCGGCCTTAACTCGGACCTTCTGGCCAGGGCCGAAGCCGTGGCCAAAGAGACCAAAAAAATCCGCCTCGTCCAGGTGGACGACTGGGACTTCAACGACGCCCGGGACCGCAACTGGAACCGCATCTACGAGTTTGTCACCATCCCGTCCAAAACCTACCCGGGACTCCAGAAAGGATTTATCCTGGGCAGTGACGTCGAGAGCATCGCCGTTTCCGCCGTTCTCGTGGTCCGCACGGACTGGGCCCGGCAATACGGCCCCGAAGCCATGGACGCCCTCTCCTTTGCCATCATGGAGAGCAAGCCCGAAATCCAGAGGCGAACCAACGGGTTGGACCGCTAAATTACGTTTCAGGGTTTGTTTCGGGAGTATTTAACCTGTTCAAGGCCGTCACCGGAATGGACACCGCAAAGGAGACGTTCACCAAGGGGAAAAAGGAACCCGTGGACACCCAGTTGCCCCTCCAGATCCATCTGGGCAGCAGCCTGGCGCTGGACACCACTCCGTTTCTCATCCACGGCGAAGCCATCACCCAGCCCCGACCCGGGGCCGAGTACCATGATCATCGCTGGGCGCCATCGACCTGGACGAGTATATGGCCCATCGGTTCTACCTGGAGTCGACCGATGACCCCGAAGCCAAATCCATGCTCCAGGTGGTGGAAGGCGACGGCATCGAAGAGTGCCGCCTCTTTGCCTGCCTGGACGAGGTGTACCCCGAATCCGAAGAGGAATGGGCCTTCTGGATCGGGGACGAAGACGGCTACATCGGGCTCCCCGCCTTTGAAGACAAAGAGGGCAACCTCTACGACCGGGCCTGGGGAGACGGCGAGGGCCGCATGGAGCCCAACGAATTCAGCGAAACCCTCTTCCTCGACCGCTTCGGAGACAAGACCGTCTCCCTTGACCACGCTGCCATGCTCTACGGCCGCTGGATCGACGAGGAAAGCGAGATGGCCGAGTACATTCTGGTCTCCAGGGAAGAGAACACCGACGGAAGTGCCCTCGTCCGGATCTCCACCGGCATCGATGTGATCCCCGAGTCCATCTCCGTCAAATACTAAGCCGGTGGACAATCCCCTGGTTCACGAAGACTCAACCCCCTCGGGCCTCGGGGTGTGGCATTCGCTGACGGAGGCTGTTTTATAATTTGATTATCGCATCCCGCAACCATGACAGATAAGGAGTAACATTCCATGGGTTTTTTCAGTTTTGTGACATCATTCGGCAAAAAAAAGAGCGAAAACGTAGGGCAGAGCATTGTCCAGATCCTGGCCTCCTGGGACCCCGAAACCGCCTCCAAGGCAGAGCTTGAGCAGATGGAAAAACGGCTCAACAAGCTGGTCCAGGAAGTGGGAGAGGCCCGCCAGGTATACAAGAAAGAGCAAGCCGAAGCAGACGCCATCAAGGGCCTTTACGACCAGCGCCTCAAGGCAGCTGAGATCCTTCAGACACGCCTTGCAGAGGAACCGGGAAACGCCGACGCTGAAAAGGCCCTCACCGAGCTGGTACAGCTCCTCGAAGAGATGCAGCCTGAGATGGAAGTGGAAGAGCAGGAAGCCGTGGAAGCCAAGGCCTTCATGGAAGAGCTCGAAGAGGTGGCGTCCCTTTCCGCCGAAAAGCTGAAAACCGCCAAGAAGAGCCTTGAAAAAGCGGTTCAGGACATGAAACGGGCCAAGGTCCGGGAAGAGCGGGCCAAAGATTCAGCGGAACGCGCCGCCAAACTCGCCGGGCTGCGCGAGGAGTCCGACCAGCTGGGCAGTGCCCTCTCCGCCATGCGCAAAAACGCCGATGAGGCCAACGCCAAAGCCGAGGCCGCCCGCATGAAGGCCAAACTCCTGGCCCCCGGCAAGGCCGAAAAAGAGAACGACCTCATCGCCTCGGCCATGAAAGAGGCGGGCGGTTCCGCCCCGGCCACCAGCTCCATCGCCGACCGCCTGGCCGCGTTGAAAAAATAACACGCCAGGGCAGACGTGATGCCCCTTGCTTCGTTCCCAGGCCCTGCCTGGGAACGATTCACAAAGCCCCGCCTCCCTTCCCTCCATCCACGGAGCCCCACACAAAGCCCCTTTACTTCAGGCATCAATCAAAGATATTCTTTGGTGAATGTTTTCAGGCCACTGTTCACTCACCCGGTCTTTCTTCTTCACACCCGACAGCCCACCAGGGAGCTGCCCCATGGACAATCACCCCACGCCGCCTGAAAAGGCTGCACCCCAGGCTGACGCCACAGCACCCGTCAAAAAAAAGTCCCGTTTAAAACGATGGCTGGTTCGCCTCTCCGCCTTTCTCACCATTTCGGCCGTCGCCCACGGCATCGGGGCCTGGACCTCGGTCCACGCCATCATGGAGACCCGCACCGCCCAGGGGGCCGTTGCCTGGGCCGTCTCCCTCAACACCTTTCCCTACCTGGCCGTTCCCCTCTACTGGGTCTTCGGCCGCAGTGAGTTCCAGGGCTACACCACGGCCCGCCACCGGGTGGACGAAGAGCTGCTGGCCCTGGAGCCGGAGGTGGAAGCCGCAGGGGACAGCTTTCTCGTAACGCCCAAAGATCCCCGGGGGAGCCACCGGGTCCTCACCCGCATGACCGAGCTGCCCATGACCACAGGCAACGACGTGGAGCTGCTCATCGACGGGGACCAGACCTTTGAGAGCATCTTTGCGGGCATGGATGCGGCCAAAGAGTACATCCTCGTCCAGTTTTTCATCGTCAAAAACGACGGGCTGGGCCAGCGCCTCAGGGACAAGATGATCGAAAGGGCCCGGGCAGGCATTGATGTCTATTTCCTTTACGACGAAATCGGCTGCCACGCCCTGCCCCGGAGCTACTTAAACGCTCTGCGCGAAGCAGGGGTCGAGGTTTCGGCCTTCGGCACCACCCAGGGCCGGGGCAACCGCTTCCAGCTCAACTTCCGCAACCACCGCAAAATCGTGGTAACCGACGGCACCACGGCCTGGGTCGGAGGCCACAACGTGGGAGACCAGTACCTGGGCCTCTCCCCCAAATTCGGTCACTGGCGGGACACCCACGTGCGCATCGTGGGCCCATCCGTCCTTGCCGTGCAGCTCGCCTTCCTCGAGGACTGGTACTGGGCCACCCGCAGCTTTGTGGAGCTTGACTGGCTGGCCGCCCTCACGCGGCAGGGGGACAAAGTGGTCCACATCATCCCCTCCTCCCCGGCGGATCCCCAGGAGACCACCGGTCTCATGTTCCTGGAAGCCATCACCACAGCCAGGGAACGGATCTGGATCGCCAGCCCCTACTTTGTCCCGGACGAGGGGATCATCGCCGCCCTGAAGCTTGCCGATTTAAGGGGCGTGGAGGTAAAGATCCTCATCCCCGACGACCCGGATCACAAGCTCGTCTACCTCACGGCCTTTACCTTCCTGCGGGACCTCGAGGGCACGGACATCAAGATCTTTCGGTATCAGAAAGGGTTCCTCCACCAGAAGGTGATGCTCGTGGACCGCGAAGCCGCGGTGGTGGGCACGGCCAACCTCGACAACCGCTCCTTCCGGCTCAACTTCGAGATCTCCGCCCTGGTGGTGGATGCCCCCTTTGCCGCCGAAGTGGAGGCCATGCTCAAAGAGGATTTTGCCCACTCCCGCCTCATGACCCCCAACGAGCTGGATAACAAACCCTTTTGGTTCCGGTTTGCAGCCCGTGCTGCCCGGCTTACGGCGCCGGTGCAGTAACATCCCGCACAGGGTCTCAAGCGTCCCCGTCCCCCCATCGTTTCCTGGTCAGGCCGAACCGCTTGAGCTGGGCGTAAAGGGTGGAGCGCTTGACCCCCAGAACCTCCTCGGCCCGTGCGATGTTGCCCTCGGACAGGGTCATCACGTGCCGGAGGTACCGCCGCTGAAGCTCCTTGAGGGTGGGCAGGTCGTCGTAGAGGGTCGGGCCGCCTTCGCCCCGGGCCGGGTCTGCCTGGCCCCCGGAGGACTCGGCGGACTGCAGCATGAACTCCAGTGTTTCGCCGTTTGAAAGGATGGCGGCCCGCTCCACCACCCCTTTGAGCTCCCGGATGTTGCCGGGCCAGGGGTAACTCTCCAGCCCCTTGATCTGACCCGGAGTCAACTCGGGCAAAGCTTTGTTGTAGCGCTTGGCAAAGTGATCGAGGAAGATCCTGGCCATGTAGGAGATGTCTTTTCCCCGCTGCCGAAGCGGGGGCAGGGTCAGGGGCACCACAAAGAGCCGGTAGAAAAGGTCCTCGCGAAAGCGCCCCTTTTTCACCTCCTGGGTCAAATCCCTGTTGGTGGCCGCCACCAGCCGGAACTTGGAATGGATGGCCCGGGTCCCTCCGACGCGGGTGAACTTCCTGTCCTGCAACACCCGAAGGAGCTTGACCTGAAGAGACAAAGGGATCTCCCCCACCTCGTCGATGAACAGGGTCCCCCCGTTGGCCATCTCAAAAAAGCCCGTCTTCTGCTTCACCGCCCCGGTAAAGGCCCCCTTTTCATGGCCGAAGAGCTCACTTTCAAAGAGCGATTCCGCCATGCTGGCCGGGTGCACCGGAATAAAAGCCCCCTCCCTTCCGCTGGCCTCGTGGATATACCTGGCAAAAAGCTCTTTGCCGACCCCGGTCTCCCCTAAAATCAGAACCGTCGCATCGGTGACCGCGGCCTGGTTTGCCTGCTGCAGAATCGACTGCATCAACTCCCCGTAGTACACAGGCGCTGAAGAGCCCTGGTACTGGGGCCGGATGCGCTTGGCCTCCCGCGCCTCATGGAAGCCCAGGGCCGAACGGACCTCGGCAGAGAGGACCAGCGCCAGCTCATCGTTGACGGCATCAAGGGTCTGCCTGAAGACGTCACGGGTGTGTTTGCTCTCGGCGTAGAGAAGCAGGGACCGGCCGTCCTCCACCTGCAAGGGAATGCAGACAGAAGCCACCGCCTCGGTTTCGATGCGGCGGATCTTGCCCAGCCTCAGCGCCTCGTCAAAGCGAGGGATCACCGGGTCAGGTCGGTGGTCGACCCGGGCCCGGGGTAAGTTGCACCCCGTCACGTACCCCACCTCTCCCTTCTCACCAAGACGCAAAAGAACCACGCGCTCGGCAGCGAACTCCCGCTGAACCAGGCAGACAAGATCCTGAAAGTAATCGACCGTGTCCCCCCGGGACGGCATGTCTTTCAGCGCTCCCGCACACTGCCGCATCAGGTTGGCCGGCTTGGGCATCTCCAGAGGGGTCTCTTTTTTGATCGACACCTCTCTGGGACAGCAGCCTCCCGCTGCTTCTCTGCTCGGTTCAACGCCTCCAGCATCGCCTCGGTGGGGGCCTGGTACAAAAGGCAGCCTGCTTCATGGAAGGTCTTTGCGCTCAACCGGAGGTGCCGCGCCACCGATGAGCGGGGAGCCCCCGCGTCAAAGGCGAACAACCCCCGGGCCCGAAGGGCGATGCCGGTCAGGACCTTGTTCTCCCCCTCCAGTGCCCGGTCCAGCTCATGCTCCAGATCAACCCCCGGAAAAGCCGGATACCCCCTGCGACGGAACTCCACGCAAATCTCCAGGGTGTTTGCAGGGCCGAATACCGGCTTTGGGATCCCGTATCGCCGAACCGTCTCAAAGCAGGAGCCCATGCACTCGTATGCCTTGGAAATCTCGCCGCGGCTGAAGCAATAACAGGCCTTGACCTGAAGCAACCCGGCGTATACCGCGGTGTGCTGTGCCGGCGTCACGATCTCCTCGACCCGCCGGAGGTGGGCCTCGATCTCCTGTTCCTTGCCCTTAACAGGCATGAGCACCGCGCAATACTGAAGCCGCCACCACACCTCGGCCACCTCCAGGCCCAGGAGCCTCGCTCTCTGGTAGCCTGAATCCGCGATGCCCAACGCCAGGGGAAAATTGCCCATGAGATGCGCTGCCCCGCAGGAGGCCAGGGGAAAGATCTCGCTGAGGAACCGGCAATTCCATAAGGGGGGATGAAAGGCGGCCATGTTGTGATGGTGGAGGAGTTTCCGCATGTCCCCACGGAAAAAATAGAGGGGGCAGAGAAAAATGGACGAGCGCAGCCGGATATCCCTGTCCCCTAAGATATGAATGGTGTCGATGCACTCGGCAAGGGAAGAGCCCGCCCCGGAAAAGGGCTCTCCCACAAGGCAGTGCAGCATGCCCTGGGCAAGGGTCAGGATGGATTTCAGTCGCAGATCCCCGCGTTCAATCACAAGCTCCATGGCCACGCGGCACAGGGACAGGGCCTGCCTCAGCCCTTTGCTGAGGTAGATGCAGACGTCCTGAACCGCCAGGACAAGCTCGATATAGGCCAGCTGCTCCGCCTCTCCTTTACTGCGGACCTCGTAGGCATGGAGCAGCCCCATCACGGTGTCGAGCCGCTCCAGGGTCCTCGGGGTCACCTCGATGCCGACCTGCGTGACGATCTCGTTGATCAGCCCCTCACACTCCCCCAACACATCCGTGGCAGCAACCATGCCCAGGTCCTCCATCGCCCCTCCTGATTGTCCAATAAATTGTAAACTGATTTATACTTTTTTAGACAACGTACAGTTTTATTGATTCACCCTACACAAAGGAACTTCTCCATGTAAACATCCTTTTTTCATCCCCGCCAACGTTCCCTCACAACAACCATTCGTGTTTTCAAAACAAACCTCTCCAGGCACGCCCCCAGCCACCATAAAAAACGCCGTTTTCCACAATTCGGCACGCACTTTGCTCTTAACCCCGTCATCCCACAAAACAGGTTTCACGTGACTGAAAAAAGGGGCTGAGGAAGGAGGCCACCCCTTTTCGAAGGTAAATCTATTTTTTTGTATTTGTGAATTTTTCGAGACACCAGCTGTGTCCAGCAGCTCAGCGTATCAGGAGAGAAACGCAATGATGGAGAGTATGAAGTACCTGAAACACCTCGTGTGCGGCACCTTGTGCCTTGCCATGTGTGTCACTGCCCGGGGGACGGGCGCAACGGAGTTCAAGGTTCAGGCGGAACTGACAAACCAGGCGTTTTACCTCGGAAACACCGAGTTCAACCCCGATGCCAACATCGTGGACCCCTTCACCGTCCACAGCCGCCTCCGCACGGAAGTCGAGGCCAAGATCAACCCGTATGCCTCGGGCGTGGCCCAGGTTGAAATCGGCTACATCCCCTGGGGCAACGACTCCCTGGGCAGCGTGGGCCAGGGGGCAGGCGGCGCCCTGGGTACCGACGGCGTCAACGTGGAGACCCGGCGGCTCTATGCCAAGGCCCAGATTCCCGACACCCATTTTTTCTTTGATATCGGCCTTCAGGGCCAGCTCACCCTGCCCACGGCCGCCTTTCACTCCCCCATCTTCTTCGACGACGTGGCGGCCCTGGTGACACGCTACGACAGGGGCAAAGAGGGCGGAGTCCGCATGCTCTGGGCACGCCCCACCCGCGACCCCTTCAAGGGAGACAACGGCAACATCGAAATCGGGGCCATCGACGGCTGGTTCTCCCTGGGCAAACTCACCGCCATGCCCTACGCCATGTACTCGGACATCGGCAAGGACACCACCATTTACATGCGAAACTTCGGCAAGCGCAGCCACCCCGGCCAGGGGGTCTTCTTCACCCCCACCACCGACGCCGACGGGTACTGGTTCGGCCTCCCCCTCTCCTACACCCCGACGGAAAATCTCTACCTCGGAGCGGACCTGATCTGCGGCACGGTGCAGTCGGAGACCCGCCATGAAGAGGCCGAAGGCTACCTGGCCACCCTCAAGGTCCAGCACACCATCCCCGGCAAGTTCACCACCGTCCTCTCCGGATGGTACGGCAGCGGCAACGACGCCAACACAGACAACGGCATCGAGGTACTCCCCGTGCTCAGCGGTCCCCAGTCCCGGGGTCTCAAGGCCACCACCCTGGCCACCGATGCGGATATCCGTGGGCGCCGTCACCAAAACCGGCCAGGGCACCGCCGGGGTGAACCTGGGGCTCAAGGGCATCCGTCTTTACAAGGGCATCCTTATGGACATCGGCGCCAGCTACATCACGGGCACCTCGGAGAGGGGCCACGGCATGCCCCTCTATTTCGGATGGGATTTTGCAGGCCAGAACATCGGCTTTGACAAGGGGGACTACGCCCTGGAGTACACTCTGGACACGGACTGGTGGATCACCAACAGGGTCCGGGCAGGCATCAGCTTAGGCGCCGTGGACATGCGCCTGGAAGGGGAAAACCAGAGCAACATCGCCACCAAGGCGACCTTTGCCCTGTCTTACTACATCCTGTAAGGCGCCGGCAAAAAGCATTCCGAAAACCCAACACAAGGACTCTTTATGACACAAGATACAAAACCCAAACTATTCTACGGATGGTGGGTGGTGGCCGCCTGCTCCCTCATCGTTCTTCTGACGGCCATGAGCCGCTATTCCCTCACCATTTTCATGCCCACCCTGGAGGCCGAGCTGGGATGGAACCGAGCCACCCTCGGTTTCGGCATGACCGTTCACCTTTGGGTCTATGCCTGCGCCTCGCTGCTGGTGGGGGTCCTGGTCGACAAGTTCGGCTCCAGGCTCCCCATGCTGATCGGCGGGGCCCTCATCTCCGTCGGGATCTTCCTCCTCTCCGGGGTGGGCACCACCTTTGAGTTCCAGCTCTTTTACGGGGTGATCCTGGGGCTCGGGGTCTCCTTTGCCTACTTTGTGCCCGGCGTGGCAGCGGCCCGGGTGTGGTTCCAGGAAAAGGGGGCCCTGGCCATTGCCATCACAAGCCTGGGCTCGGCCTGCGGCCTGGCCATCGTGAGTTTTCTCATCCCCGCCATGATCGAAACCTGGGGCTGGAGAACGGCCTGGCTTTATCTGGGCCTTACGGCCGGGGCCCTGATCATGATCCTCTCCCTTGTGGTCAAACGCTCCCCGGCGGTCATGGGCCTCTACCCGGACGGGGTCTCGGCAGAACAACACGCCGAACGCATGGCCGCCACCGAAGGCACCGCCGCCTCCGCCCGGGAGTGGACCGTCAAGGAAGCCCTGAAGACCCCCTCGTTCTGGTGCGTTGCCTTGGCCTACACAGCCTTCAACTTCCCCGGGATGGGCCTTGTGGCCCATGTGGCAAGCTGGGGGTTCGATATCGCCAGGCAAAGCGGGGTTGCCCCCGCATCGGCCAAGACCGCCATCACGGCTGCCATGTTCGCTCTTTCCATCCTCGCCGTCGTGGGCATGCTCTTAGGGGGCGCCCTGAGCGACCGGTTCGGCAAAAAGCCCGTCAGCATCGTGGCCCTGGTGACAGGCCTGCTGCTCTGCCTGACCTTCACGCAGGTCTCCTCCCTTTTCGGGTTCGTGGCCGCCATGCTCCTTTTCGGGCTGATCCCCTCCTTCTTTTACCCCATCTGGACGGCCCTTTTGGGGGACATGTTCGGAACCAAGCCCCTGGCCACCCTCATCAGCGTCGGCATCTTCGTCGGCGCCATCATCGGGGGGACAGGCTCCTATGTCTACGGATGGGCCTTTACCTCTTTCGGCAGCTACAACCTCGCCTTTCTTATGTCTGCGGGCTGCTTTGCCGTGTCGGCAGCCCTGATCCTGCTCGCCCGACACAACCCGGCGCCCGTCACCTCGGCCCCGGGCACCCTGGCAGACGCAAAAGGCAACTGAGCCGCGCCCTTTTCACGGAAAGGCACGTGACTGAACGATCAACACCCTGCGGGGTTTTTCCAAGGAGACACTTATGCTTGACATCAAACTGACAAACGGAACCATCATAGACGGCACGGGATCCCCTGCCTACCAAGGGGATATCGGCATCACCGGCGACAAAATCACCTGCATCGGCCGCCTGGACGACACCGAGGCCAAAACAACCGTGGATGTAAGCGGCCGAATCGTCAGCCCGGGCTTCATCGACATCCACACCCACTCCGACACCGTCCTCCTTGCCGACGGCAGCGCCCAGAGCCAGGTACGCCAGGGGGTCACCTTCGAGGTGTGCGGCCAATGCGGCGCCAGCGTCGCCCCGTACGAAAACGTCGAGAACATGAAAAAATACTGCCCGCTGCCCCTGCTGTCCCCCGTGGACTGGGACAGCTTCGGTACCTACCTGGACACCATGGAAAGGCAAGCCCTGGGCCTTAACGTGGCCTCCATGGTGGGACACGGCGCCCTGCGCATCAACTGCATGAAATACCCCCAGGGGCAGGCCGGAAACGATGAGATCACCGCCATGGAGGAGATGCTCGAAAAGTGCCTGGAGCAGGGCGCCGTGGGCCTCTCCTTCGGCCTGGAGTACGAACCCGGGTTTTCATCCGCCGTGGAGGAGCTGGAGCGGCTCTGCGCGGTGGTGGCCAGGCATAACGGCGTCGCCGCCATGCACTCCCGCAACTGCGGCCCGGTACGACGACCGTCCGGCATTGATGAGGCCATTGCCCTGGCGCGCAACACCGGGTAACCATGCAGGTCTTCCTCGCCACCACCGAAGAACGGGCGCCCGGACAACGGCATGCAACGCATCCTGGATGCCGTGCTCAACGCCCGGAAAGAGGGCATCAACGTCTACATGGACGTGATGGGCGTGAACCTCAACCACACCAACATCGCAGCCATCCTGCCCACCTGGGCCACCGAAGGCTCGCCCCAGGACGCCATCAAACGATTGCAGGACCCTGCCCTGCGCCAGAAGATAAAGGGGGAACTCAAGCCGGTCTGGCAGATTGTAAGGGAAGAGAAATGGGACAAGGTGTGGCTGCTGAACGCCGCGAACTCACCGGAGCTTGTGGGCCTGTCCTTTGAGGAGATCTCGGAAAAACTAAACCGCCCGGCCCTCGACTGCGCCTTTGACATCATGATCAAGGAAGGTGAACGACTCAGGAGCGCCCTGTGGACCTCCCGGAGTTTCTCGTACGACGACGTGACCGTGGCCCTTCAGGACCCGGAGTGCCCCTGCATTTCCGACGGGTTTGCCATGGCCTCCGAGGGCCTTCTCTCCCAGCTCCCCTGCTCGCTGCACACCTTTGACTGGGTTCCCCTCTTCCTCGACGAATTTGTAACCAAACGGCAGATCCTGCCCCTGGAAGAGGCCATCCGCCGCCTGACCTCGGTCCCTGCACGCCGTGTGAACGTCTCGGACCGAGGCCTGATCAAGCCCGGCCACCATGCGGATATCGCGGTATTTGATGCTGCGCGGTTCAAGCCCTGCGCCACCTTTGACGAGCCGCAGCCCCAAGGCATCGATCACGCGCTCTGAACGGCAGCTTCGTCATCAGGAATGGGGGGAGCGCCTGCACAACAACCCGGACGCGTCATCAGGAGTAAACCACGTCCCACCGCGCGCCTTGTAAAGCGCCCCCCGCCTGCCGGATTCGATACAGATAACGATAGGCGGCCGGGCGCTTCATGTTCAAAGGTTAAATATGAAACCGGGAGACCAGGTTTTCGAGGTGCCGAGAGAGCTCCTCCAGGGAGGAGGCATGGGATTTGGCGATGGTGCACCGGGTTGGTGTTGTGCTCTGGCATGTCGGTTCACCGCCTGGATGTCACCGTTAATCTTTTCGGTAAGATGGGTGCTGGTCTGGACGCCGTTGCTGATCTCCGTAAGCCCGTCGGCGGCCTGGGCGATATTGCCGGTGATCTCCCGGGTGGTGGCTGACTGCTCCTCCACAGCGGAAGCAATGCCGGAGACGATGCCCGCCACCTCCCGGATCACGCCCCGGATCTCATCCACGGCCGTAACCGCGTCACCGGAGGTAACCTGGATCCCCGTGATCCGCTTACGGATGTCGTCGGTGGCGTCCGCTGTCTGCATGGCCAGTGCCTTGATCTCGCCCGCCACCACGGCAAACCCTTTTCCGGCCTCCCCGGCACGGGCCGCCTCAATGGTGGCGTTCAAGGCCAGGAGGTTGGTCTGCTCGGAGATCTCGGTGATGGCCTCGGTCACCGCGCTGATCTCCTGGGCTGCCCGACCGAGTTCGTCGATGCGCTCGGAGGTGGTATCAGCCAGAGAGACTGCGCTGTCGGTGATGGATCGGGCGCGCTCCGTATTGCCTGCGATTTCACCGATGGTGGCGCTCATCTCTTCGGCAGCGGCCGCCACCATGCCGGAGTTGGCCGAGGCCTGCTCCATGGCGGCGGCAATGGAGGTCATCCCGTTTTCCGCCTCGGCGGCCGCCCTGGCCGCGTCACCCGATCGCGTGGAGACCGCCTGGGAGGTTTCCGCCATGTTCCCGGAGACAGACTGAAGGTTGGTGGCGGAGTCTCCCAGCATCTCCACCCCTTCCCGGATTTCCCCCACCATCTCTCCTAGCCCCTCTGCCATACGGTTCAACGCATCGGCCAGGATCCCGATTTCATCGGTCCGGCGGCTGGTCACCCGCACGGTAAAATCCCCTTCCGCCATCTTCTCGGCTGCCTTCACATCGGTGAGGATGGGCCCGGTGATCGAGCCTGTCAGCCAGTAGATCATGCCCCAGACCAAGGCAACGGAGGCAAGGGCAATGCCCAGCCCAATCAGCATCATGCGTCTGACCTTGGCCAGAACGGCAGCTTTGGGGATGCTGACGATGACAGCCCAGGGGGTCCCGGTGGCCCCGATGGTCACGGGCACCCCGATGCGAAGCACCTGCGCACCCAGGGTTCGGGAGTCGTTCTCAAGGGAAAAGGCCTCTCCCTTCCTGACAGCGTCAAGATAAGGGGCAATCCATGGCGTCGCCTCGGCGGCGGGGCGTCCCACAAAGGAGGCATCGGGATGGGCCACATAGGAGCCGCCATGGCTCACCAGGGAGATGATTCCCCCGCCGAAGACATCAAACGCCCCAACCTGTTCCGCGATACGATCAAGGGTCAGATCCACCCCCACCACCCCGAGTGTCTTGCCCTCCAGGGCGACGGGAGAAACCAGGCTGGTGATATTGACCTTCCGCCCACCCATCATGTACTCGGAGGGCTCCGTGATCACGGCCTTCCCGGTATTGACGGCGGTCAGATAATAATCCCCGGCCCCGGCCTGGTCATAGTTGGCAAGGGGCTTGACTGAATACTCGCCGGCTTCGTTCCGGAACCAGCACCAGATAAACCGGCCGGTGGCATCATGGCCTTCGGTGTTGGCAAAAATCTCGTCATAGCCATCCATGGCCCCCGGTTCCCATCCCGTCCACACAGAGTGGAACTCCGGGTTTTTAATGAGAACCTGCTTTAACATGCGAGAAAACGAGCTGCGGGAAGGGGAGGGATCCCCCTGTTTGATGCCCTCAAAAAGCTGGGCCACGGTGATGGCCTTATCAAGGCCCTCTTCCAGATTGATCTGGACCTGGCTCCCGTAATGGAAGGCGGCCTCTTTTGCCAGAGAGACGGCCTCTTCGGTGGCAAGTTTTTTGGAAAGGGTAAGGGTGGTGCCGAGGGTCAGGCCCAGGGCAAGGGTGGCAACTCCGCAAATAAGGAGAATCATGCGTGCGCGCAAGGTGAGTTTCATACTGCCTCGATCATCGTCGGCCCAGAAGGATAAAGATCCGGCAACCGTGGCCGAGGCTGCTGCCGAATCGAATACGAACGGGGATATCCTATATCGAGGAATACGACTTGCCTACTTTTTTTATAAAATAATTTAGAAAATAAACATCTAAACACCTTAACCCTTTGTCTCCGACGGATCGATCTATGACCAAGGGATTTTCGTGTTTCTGTCGGGTCGTTTTCCCACGAAATATTCGGACTATCGATCCAAAAAGGGGTAATCGGTGTAACCCTTTGCGTCGCCTCCGTAATAGGTGGTTTCGTCCGGCTCGGCCAGGGGCGCGTCCTGCTCAAAACGGGCCACCAGGTCCGGGTTTGCGATGTACAGGGCTCCGAAGGAGACAAGGTCGGCCACGCCGTCTCGAAGGGACGCTTCGGCCCGCTCTTTGGTGTAGCCCGCGTTGGCCATGTACGGCCCCCGGAACCGCTCCTTGAGCCGTGAGTAATCCAGATTCGTTTCCCCGGAGACAAAATCGCCCTCCACCACGTGGAGATAGGCCAGGCGATAGAAGCTCAGCATCTCGGCCACGGCGTCAAAGGTGGCCTGGGAATGGCTGTCCCGGATATCGTTGAAACTGTTCTCAGGGGAGAGCCGCACACCCACCCGCCCCGGCTCCACCACCTTCAGCACGGCCTCGGTCACCTCCCGCAAAAAGCGCCCCCTGTTCTCCACAGAGCCACCGTAAGCATCAGTCCGGTGGTTGGTGCCGTCCCTTAAAAACTGATCGATGAGATACCCGTTGGCTCCGTGGATCTCCACCCCGTCAAAGCCTGCGGCCATGGCGTTCTCAGCGGCCTCGGCGTACTGGGCCACAATGCAGGGGATCTCTTCGGAGCCCAGCTCCCGGGGCGTCTCAAAAGGCGCCATGCCCGTCGGGGTAAAGCTCTCCCCGGCAGGGACAATAGCAGAGGGCGCCACCGGCTTTTCGCCGTTGGGCTGAAGGGACGGGTGGGAGACCCGCCCCACATGCCAGAGCTGGAGAAAAATGCGCCCCCCCTTGTTGTGCACGGCCCCGGTCACCTGGGACCAGCCCGCCACCTGCTCCGGCGAATGGATCCCGGGGGTGCCGGGATACCCCACGCCCTGGGGCGAAATCTGGGTGGCCTCGCTGATGATAAGCCCTGCCGTGGCCCGCTGGGCATAATACTCGACATTCAGGGCATGGGGGACGTTGCCCTCCCCTGCCCTGCTCCTCGTCAAGGGCGCCATCACCACGCGGTTGGGAAGGGTCAAGGGACCGATGTGAAACGGGGAAAAGAGCATCTCACGGGACATGGCCTGATCTCCTGTTTTTTGGGGGTTGGTCAACGAAGGGTAAGGGCGGAGCCAAAAAAAGCCTCCGGCGGCAAGGTGAGCCACCTTGAAAGCTGGTTACCGCTGTGCTTTCCCCCTCGTTCCTCGGGCGAAATCACAGCGGTATGCTTGTGGAGATGTGTACATGCACGATGCAAGCACCCTCCACAAAATGAATTATTTCTTTATCATACCTCATCACAGGGCAAGACGGTACCATGTAACGCACAACATGGCCCGCACTCCGGCAACGTCACGGCCCGCCGGCACCTGAGGAAGAGACTTTCAGCCCGAGGTATATACGAATCAGTATTCCAGAAGAATGACATGGGCCTTTTCTGCAAAACCGGTTGCCACATGTCACACATCAGGCGAATGCCCCGAAACCTGTCGCGAAATGGTTGCCTTCATTCGCCACAGGGTTTCAAGGTGCCCCACCTTGCCGCCGGAGGCAGTGCGCTTAAATCGACAATGAGCAAGTAGCGACAACGTACCCTGTGACGTCGAAGCTTGTGAGCCAGCCCGCATAAACCATCAGCGTTTATGTCGGGCGCAGCCCGAGCCGAAGGCCCTTGCACTTTGCCCTGAGGAACGAAGGGCAAAGTGCAAGGGCAATAAGCTTTCGAGGTGGCTCACCTCGCCGCCGGAGGCATGCTTTTTCCTCTCACTTTAACCATAGAAGGCCTTCTTTTTTTCCCCGCATTCCCCATAGAAGACGGGCTTTTTGGATCGGCTGTCAGCGGGGCCAGATCACCGTGGCCGTGCCCTCCAGCACCAGGGTCCCGTCCTGGTTGGTGCAGGTGGTCTTGAGGTGGGTGAGCCCTTTGTTGGTGGGGGGCTCGGTGACCTCCACCCGGGCGGTGATGGTGTCGTTGACCTTCACCGGGGCGGTGAAAGTAAGATTCTGGCTCAGGTAGATGGTCCCGGGCCCGGGGAGCCTTGTCCCGATGACATTGGAGATAAGGCCCGCCGTCAGCATGCCGTGGGCGATGCGCCCTTTAAAGCGGGTGGCCCCCGCATAGACATCGTTGATGTGCACGGGATTAAAATCCCCGGTGATCCCGGCGTATCCGTTGATGTCGCATTCCGTGATGGTCTTGGCAAACTCTGCGCAGGTGCCCTGCGCCGAACGCGTGGTCATGAGAGGCCTCCATGTAGCCTTACTTTTTTCGAAGAATTCAGGCAAAAAGCACATGTTTTCGTTGTGCCTGAATGCCGCAGAGATTTAACCCGAGGAACGAGGGTTAAAGCGCTTCGGCAACCAGCTTTCAAGGTGGCTCACCTTGCCGCCGGAGGCATTGCTTTTGTATGTTTTGCTCTTGTTCCGCCCTTACCTTGAGCGGGCTCACCGCCCGTAGACATAGCTCCCCGGAGCGGCGCAGCCTTCGCCCTCCCCTGAGAACCGGCCCGGGGCCGGGGGCGCGCCTTTCTGCCCGGACCCGGCCATGAGCCATTTCTGCCAGTCCACCCACCAGGAGCCCTCCTTGACGGGGGTGCTGGCGAGCCAGCGTTCGGGGGGGACGTAGATCTCCCCTTCCCGCCGGGTGGCCATGCGGTAGGATCGACCCGGGTGGCCGGGCTCGCTCACGATGCCCGAGTTGTGCCCCCCTGCGGTGAGCACAAAGGTGATGCTGCGGGCATCGGCGGCCAGGTGGAGCTTGTACACCGAGGTCCAGGGGGCCACGTGGTCCTTCTGGGTGGCCACCAGGAAGATGGGGACATGGATGTCGCTGATCACCACGGGCCTTCCCTTGACCTCGAAGCGCCCCTCGGAGAAATCGTTGTCCAGAAACAGCTCCCGGAGGTAGCGGCTGTGCATCCGGCTGGGCATGCGCGTGGCATCGGCGTTCCAGGTCATCAGGGCGTTCATGGGCCGCCGCTCGCCCTTTAAGTACCGGGCCACGGCCTGGGACCAGATAAGGTCGTAGGCCCGCAGCAGCTGAAAGGCACCGGCCATCTGCCCGGTGTCCAGATAGCCCTGGAAGCGCATGATGTCCTCCAGAAAGCTGAGCTGGGCCGGGTCGATGAAGAGCATGAGCTCTCCGGCTTCGGTGAAGTCGGTCTGGGCAGCCATGAGCGTGAGGCTCTTAAGCCGCTCGTCCCCGTCCCGGGCCATGGCCGCGGCGGCGATGGCAAAGAGGGTGCCCCCCAGGCAATACCCTACGCCGTGGACCTTTCGGTCCGGCACCACCTCCTCCAGCTTGTCCAGGGCCGCCATGATCCCTGAGTCCATGTAGTCTTCCAGGTCCAGGTCCCGGTCGCCTGTGGCCGGGTTCTTCCAGGAGACCATGAACACGGTGTGCCCCTGGTCCACGAGGTACTTCACCATGGAGTTTTCAGCGGAAAGGTCCAGGATGTAGTACTTCATGATCCAGGCCGGAACGATAAGCACAGGGTCCGCAAACACCTCCGGGGTGGAGGGACGGTACTGGATCAGCTCCATGAGCCGGTTTCGGTAGATCACCTCCCCGTCTGTGACGGCCAGATTGCGGCCCACCTCAAAAGCACCGGCCTCGGCCGGGGGCATGCCCTGAAACAGGCGGCCCATGTCCTCGGCGTAGTGGCAGAGGCCCCGCACGAGGTTCCCCCCCTTCTCCTGTCGGGTCAGGCGAAGCAGCTCAGGGTTGGTGGCCAGGTAGTTATACGGAGACCCCAGCTCCAGCACCTGCCGCCCCATAAAGGCCATGAGTTCCCCGTGGTGGGGTTCCACCCCGGGCACCCCCACGGCCAGGGTGCCCCATGCCCGGCAGGCCAGGCTGTAGAGGCTCCGGAAGGTGCAGAAGGGCTCCTGAGCCCAGCCCTCGCCGTTAAACCGACGGTCGGCTGCGCCACCTTCGGCCTCCACGGCGTGGGCCTTTTCTGCCTGAAGGGCGGCAGGCAGGGTGGCCAGGGCCATCCAGAGCTCGGTCTGCTTTGCCGGGGAGTTGGCCAAATGCATGGCCCAGTCCCCGGCGGCAAGGACGGTGGCCACCGGGGAAAAATTCATGGTTCCCCGCCCCTGCAGGGCGTGCCACAGGGTGTCCAGTGCCTGAAACGATCGGTCAGTCTGTGTATCGCGTTTCATCTCCATCCCTCTCTTCCGTTGGGACCGCCGGGCGGTCCCGAATATCATGCGGCGGCCGTGGCCTTCTCTTTGTCGCCCTTGGTTTTGCGGACCTCTGCCCCGTCACGCTCCTTGAGCCACCCCGCGATATGGGGCACGAAGTCTCTCTGGCATTTTGAGCTCACGTAAATGCCGATATGGCCGGTGTCGAGGCAGAGGTCCTGAACGTCGGCGCTTCCCACGGCCTTGGTAAACCGGTCGCAGGCCGAAGGAGGCACCAGATGATCGTATTTGGCGTAGATGTTCAAAACGGGCATGGTGATGCGGGTGACGTCCACGGCCTTGCCCCCGAGGGTGAAGCTGCCGTTGAGCAGGCGGTTTTCCCGGTAAAAAGCCGTGATAAATTCCAGAAAGGTCTCCCCGGGGACGTCCGGGCTGTCGAAGATCCACTTTTCCATGCGGATGAAGTTCTCAAGGAAATCCTTGTCGTTGAGGTTGGCCATGAGGCCGTGGTACTTCTCCACCACCAGCTTGGCCGGGTTAAGCATGAGAAAGCCCAGGTTCATGACGTCGCCGGGCATGTTACCGCACGCCTCCACCACCCGCTCCACATGGGTCTCCTTCATCCAGAGATGGAGCAGCCCCTCTTCGGTGTCAAACCAGGTGGGGGTCACCGTGGTGATGAGGTTCTTCACCTTTTCCGGGTGAAGGGAGGCATACACTGCGCCCATGGTGCCCCCCATGCAGATGCCCATGAGGTTGAGCTTGGCCAGGCGCTTTGTCTTCAGGATATGATCCACCACATGGTCTATGTAGCCCTCGATGTGGTCCTCCAGGGTGAGCCAGCGGTCCTTGCGCATGGGATAGCCCCACTCCAGCACATAGACGTCCACGCCCTCCTCCAGGAAATTCCTGATCACACTCTTGTCGGGCTGGAGGTCCAGCATGGTCTCCCGGTTGATCAGGGCGTACACAATAAGAAGCGGGGTCTTGAGCCCTTTTCCCCTGGTCTTCTTGGGGCAGTAGTGCTTCAAACGGATTCGGTCTTCGGTGTACACCACCTCAAAGGGGGTGGTGGCAATATCGGTATCCAGGTTTTCAGAGAGGTTGCGAAGGCTCTCCTCCGCGTAAGCCATGCCCTGGCTGAAGGTTCGCATGGACTCCCGGGCAAGGGACTCGGCTGTCTGTATGGTGGAAAAATTCATGGGGTCCTCCGTTTTCATGCAGGCTGTTTTGACTGGGGCCGCACCGCAACAACGCCGCGACCGGGTTCACACCAACTGAAGGGTCGATCACGCGGACTTCTGGGACACTCCGTCCCCTTTTTCCAAATCTCCCACCCGTTTTTTCAGCTGGTACACATCCCTGGACAGGGCATCCATCTCCCGCAGGGACGGCACCCCCGAGGCCTGGAGGAGGTCCTCTCCCACCCCCATCATCCGGTGCCGGGCCTCTCCGGCCGTCACCATGAGCATGTCCAGGGCATCCAGATACCCCTTACTCGTAAACAGCCCCTGGTACCCCTCCTCCATGTGACGCATCATGTGCTCGCCAAACGCTTTCCAGTCCTCGGGAGTGTTCGCGCTGCCCATCTCCTTGACGGCATGTTTGAAAGCGGCCTCCACGGGCAGCATCATGTAGGCGGTGAACTCCAGGATCGCCGCGTTCAGGGCCCCCAGGTGCTTCACGGCCCCGTCCACCTTCTCCTGATGAAAACACGCCGGCCCGATGCGACCGGGAAACCCGCCTGTCAGAAACCGCTCCATGGCTTTTCCACCGGACTCACGCCAAAAGGAGGTAAGCCCTGTCATTCCGTCTTTTCCAAGGGATCCCATGGACTCAGACATGCTGTTCCACAGGGTGGCATTCTGCTTGAACAACTCCTCGTAAAAAGCCGCCATCTTTTTTCCTCGCTGTGTTGTCGGGGTGAAAACCGGTCGGCTTTGCTCCGGCTCACCCGAAATGGACGTCACCGGAACCAACCAGCCTCCGGCATTCGGGCCAAACCATCGGCCCCGGATCGCATCGCTGACACATGGAAGCGATGCATTACAATGCAAACGAGCAAAAACAATGCCATACTTAAGCTATCAATTTTCACAAAGGATCCTCAGACAAGTACGGATTATGGGGAATGGGCACGAAGGGCGGGGTAATTCGCGGTTTCGCAAGGGTTGGATCAGAAGGGGCAAGAAAGGAAGAAAATGGAACGGGAAAGCCCTGTAGGAAATGGCCTGCGGGACGTCAGGGAAAACCCAGGGTTTTCAGGGTGTCAGAAAATTTTACAGCCCCACGCAAGGCCCGCCCCCAGGGCCTCGCGGATGGCCGGGAAACGGAAGCGGGCCGGAAGCCACGGATCAGGCGGTGCAGTAGGCAATGGCCGCCGTGAGCTTCTCCCGAAGGGCCTCGGAGGCCAGGGAAAGATTGGCCAGAAACTCATCCTGGGTGGGGGTCTCGGTATCCACCAGATCTGTGACGGACTTCAGGGCAAGGAGCGGCACATGATAGAGGTCCGCCACCCAGGCAATGGCCGCGGCCTCCATCTCCTTGACGTCGGCCCCGTTGGCCCGGAGCCGCTCCAGGTCCTCGGGGACCATGTCCAGAGAGTTGCCCGTTGAGATGATCCCCCGCTTCAGGCCAAGGGCCCGCGCCAGCCCCTTGAACTCGGGAACCGGATAAGACCCCACGCCGTAAGCGTCCATGCCGGGGATGGGAATGCGACGATCGTGGAACCGGATGCACCCGCTCCCCAGGTAAACATCCCCTATGTGGGCCCCCCGGCCGCGAAAGCCCCCTGCCGTGCCCGCGTTGATAAGAAGGTCCGGCTTGAACCGCTCGATGGCCAGGTACGCGGCAAGAGTCGCAGGCTGGGTGGCCACGCAATCCACACCGTGGCGCGGGTCCTTTCCGCCCACAATGAGAACCAGGTCCGCAGTCCCCGCCTTTCCGGCGTAAACGTCCAAAGGCAACGGGCCGTCAATGGCGGCCTCCACAGGCACAAGGCCCATCTCTCGAATAAACGGCTCGGCCTCTTCGGCCATGGCCATGATGACGGCAATGGTTGAAATCTGCATGTGCAACTTCCTTAATCTTAAAACTATTCCGCTTATGCCTCCGGCGGCCCTGCCGGGGGCTAAACTTTTAAAAAGTTTAACAAACAGGTCATAAAAAACATTTTTACGGGTGTCGCTTCAAAGGCGGATGTGATTTGACCCGAGGAACGAGGGGCAAAACGCATCCGCTACCTGCTTTCAAGGTGGCACACCTTGCCGCCGGAGGCTGTCTTTTTTGAACTGAATAGTGACCTATCTGTTCATGTATGGCCCCCGGATCAAATCCTGGGCCAGGGCTTTCAGGGCGCTGTAGAATTCGTAGAACCCGGCCAGGATGTCCAGGTCGAAACGAAAGGTGGCCCCTTGTTTTCGCAAGGCAAGGAGGCGGGCATCGCAGGCGGAGAGGGCCAGCCGAAGGTCCCGGCAGTCCACGGGCTCGTCCGTGTCCCGCATGCGGGTGAGGGTCACGGCGCAGGCATCGGCAAGATCCAGGATCTCTTTTTCCATGTGGAACCGCTCTTTGAGCAGGGCCTCTTTTTCCAGGGCGTGGGCCATGACGGCAAGGTGCTCTGCGGTGCGCTCCAGGCCGTTGATGACCGATTCCAGGGTGTCCCCCCTTTTTCTGCGAACGAAAAGAAACTCATGGTGGGTGATGCCCGAAAGGGTCTCCCGGTTTTTCCTGATCTCCGCCGAGAGGGCCTGCATCCCGTCAAACGGCGGGGAGACCTCCCCGTGGACAAAAGCGGCGGTGAGCTGTCGGCAAAGATCTGCGGCCTGGCCTTTCTGGCTGTTCAAGCGCTCGCTCAGGTGCTTTTCCAGGCGCTCGGGAAAAATAAGGACCGACACGAGAAAGGCGGTGCCCACGCCCAGGGTGATCTCCAGGACCCGCCAGAGGGCATAGACGATCCGCTCGTCCATGGGGGAGCCGAAGCTGCCCACAAAAACCACGGAGACGGTGATGGCCGCCATGCGAAACCGGGGGCTGTACCGGGTCATGAACCCGCAGAAGCCCAGGGTCAGGGCAATGGCCGCGTCGTTCCAGAGGTCCCCCGGAGGAAAGGCCCAGATGGAGAAAATACCGATGGCCGCGCCCATGGCCGTGCCGAAAAAGCGGTAGAGGCACATCCTTACGGAGTCAGCCACGTAGACCTGCATGACAATGACCGTGGAGATAACCGCCCAGTAACCGTAGGGAAGGCCCATGGCACGACTCGCCTCATAGGAGATGAGGGAGGCCAGGCCGGTTTTCAAGCCATGCCGCAGGTGGGCGGCGGGGATGCGTTCAAAAAAGGTGGCGATGCTCATGATCGGAAGGTCCCTTGTCTGGGGTCTTGAGATTTGGATCGGGCCACGTGCGGCCCGATTCGCCCTTGTCGATATACCGACCTGCCCTGTTTGTCAAATGTTTCAAAAGTTTGCCCCACGGCAGGTCCTCCGAAGGCTTTTTAGGAGCTGAATAGATACCTTTTTTTACTTGCATCAACAGGCTTCGTTGACACCCAGCATCCCCTGCCATATGTTAAAAAAACATCCAAAACCCGGATTACCGGGCACAACAGCAGCCAGCTCGACGAACAAGGGTTAACTATCTTCCCCAACCCGTTTTTTTTGGTGGCTTACCTTGCCGCCATATCCCATGCCGCTCCGGCGACTGGCCGGGGTGAAAGGAGTCTTCCATGCATGTCACGTTCTACGGTGCCATTCGCGAAGTCACCGGGTCCATGCACCTGCTTGAGGCAGGCAAAGATCGCATCCTGCTGGACTGCGGGCTCTTTCAGGGCCGACGCAAAGAGACCGAAGCCAAAAACCGCGTCTTCCCCGTGGACCCCGAGTTCATCACCAACATGATCCTCTCCCACGCCCACATCGACCACTCCGGGCGTATCCCCCTGCTGGTCAAAGGAGGCTTCAACGGCCGCGTCATCACCACCCGAACCACGGCCGACGCCTGCTCCTTCCTGCTGCGGGACTCCGCCCACATCCAGGAGTCCGATGCCCTTTACCTCAACTACAAAACCGTCCGCGGCCACCTCTACAACCTGGCCAACGGGAAGAACAAGCTCACCAACCGGGAGCGCTCGGAGATCACCAAGCTCCTCAAGCACAACGGCCTGCGCCTCAACAAGGGAGCCATCGCAGAGCTCCTGACCAAGCACAACCTCAACAGCGTGGAGCCCCTCTACACCATGGCCGACGCCGAGGCAGCCCTCTCCGCCTTTGACGGCTACCCCTACAACACGCCCATCACCGTGGGCAAGGGCATGACCGTGACCTTTTACGAGGCAGGCCACATCCTGGGCTCTGCCCTGTGCCTCCTCTCTTTCCGCGATAACGGACGGCGCTTCAACGTTATCTACACCGGGGACATCGGGCGCTTCGGACGGCCCATCCTGAAAAACCCCACCCTCAACTTCCCGGACGACATCGGCCCCATCGACCTTATGATCATGGAGAGCACCTATGGCGCCCGCCACCACGAGCCCGCCGAAGAACTCAAGGACAGGCTGGCCGAGGTGATCAACGACACCTTCGACAGAAAAGGCGTGGTGGTGATCCCCGCCTTTGCCTTCGGAAGAACCCAGGACGTGGTCTACATCATCCACGAGCTGAGAAACGAAGGACGCATCCCCAAGTTCCCCGTGTTCGTGGACTCCCCCCTGGCCGGTAACCTCACCCGGGTCTTTGCCGAACACCCGGAGGTCTACGACAAGGAGGCCCACCGCACTTTCCTGGAAAAAGGGATGAACCCCTTCGAGTTCAATGGGCTCTCCTACATCAGCACCGTGGCCGGATCAACCATCGTCATCGTCCATCACCCCCCACATCATCATCTCCTCCTCGGGCATGTGCGAAGCAGGCCGCATCCTCCACCACCTGCGTTACCGGGTCCACAACCCCAACAACACCATCGTCATCGTGGGGTACATGGCCCAGCACACCCTGGGACGCCGCATCATGGAACTGGGCTGGGACTACAAGCAAAACGGCCGAAAAGGAAAGCCCCCCATGGTCAAAATCCTGGGCAAGGAGTACCCCCTCAAAGCCGACGTGGTGAAAATCGGCGGATTCTCCGCCCACGCCGACCGCGAAGAGATGCACACCTTCCTCAAAAAATCGAACCTCCAGGTGAAAAACATCGCCGTGGTCCACGGGGAAGAAGAGCAATCCAAAGCCTTTGCCGCCTTCCTCAAAGAAAAAGGCCTCAACGCCTTTGTGCCCAAACGGGGACAGACCATCACCATGGAATAGCCTCCGGCAGCCAGGGGATAAATCCCCTGGACCCCAGGTTCGCAAATGCTCCGGGGCTTCGCCCCTTCACATTTGCTGACGGGCTCCGCCCGTGCTGAGTTCATAGTCAAGGGGCAATACATCGCACCTGGGTATCTTTCGCTCCCAGGCTCTGCCTGGGGGTGTTTAAAGCAAGGCTCTGCCTTGCCGGTATATAAAATTCGATGACTGGCGCTTGGCGCAGGCTTTCTCGACATCAAATATGGAGGCAGAGCCTCCGAAGAGCATTCCCAGGCAGAGCCTGGGAACGAGCCCATACACACAACACAAAAGCCCCACCTGCATGCAGGCGGGGCTTTTGTATAGAACCGTTCATCACGGGCGTAGCCCGTCAGGGAATGTGATGAGCCTGAGGAACGAAGGCGAAAGAACATTCCCGAACCTGGGGTCAAGGGGCTTTAGCCCCTTGCCGCCGGAGGCACGTTTTTTTTCACCGTTACAACAGCCCCCGCTCTCCGAGGTTGCCGTAGCGGTGGTAGTTGTCGCAGATGCTCTGTTCCCGGACGTACTGGAGCAGTTCGAGGCGGCCTTCGGCCAGGACCTTGGTCCTTGCGATGTAGAAGCCGGTCTCGGCGGCTTTGGCCAGGAGGGCGTCGGGCACGCGGTCCGGGGCGGCAAAGCGCATGCGGTCTGCGGTTTTGAGGTAAGCGGCCAGGGAGGTTTCCCCCTCTTTGGCCACGGTGACCCCGGCAAGGAGTCGCTCTCCGTCTGCGCTCTCCACAAAGGCAAACACCTCTTCGGGGACTTCGGGCGACAGGCTCAGGGTTACCTTATTCCGGGTGACAAGAGCTGCCGTGCACATGGCAAGGATGTCTGCGAGCGTGTCGTCCTTTGTGGCGCGCACCACCACGTGGCCCACGGGCAGGTAGCGCACGATGTTGTCCTGGCCCCTCAGGCGGAAGTGGTCGGTCTCTTTTTCAAACTCGGTCTCGTACCATCCCATGTAGCTGAAGGCCGAGCGGACGAACCGGGTGATCTCCGTGCCCATGGCGCCGAAGCCTCCCCAGGCAGCCTTGGACTCCAGGTCCTGGCAGCAGCGGTAGAGGGCTGTCTCCTTCTGCACCGGGGGAAAGACCGGGGTCGGGGTCTCTTCCACGGCCATGAACTGGCTGACGTAGTTGGGGCTGCCCGCCTTGATACCGGATCCGATGGCAGACTTGCCCATGCCGCCGAAGGGCTGGCGCAGGACTATGGCCCCGGTGGTGCCTCGGTTGATGTAGAGGTTTCCGGCTTTGATGCTGTTCTTCCAGAGGGCCTGTTCCCGGTCGTCCAGGCTCTCGATGCCCGAGGTGAGGCCGTAGCCGGTCTGGTTCACCAGGCTGATGGCGTGCTCCAGGTTATCTGCTTTCATCACCCCCAGCACGGGGCCGAAGAACTCGGTCATGTGGGTGTAGCTGCCGGGCTTGACGTTGTACTTGATGCCCGGGCTCCAGAGGTAGGGGTTGTCTCCTATCTGGGCGGGTTTCAGGGCCCACTCCTCCCCGGACTCCAGCTCGGTGAGGCCTCGTTTCAGGTCCCCTGAGGGCGGGTTCACCAGGGTTCCCATGCTGTTTTTGTACTCCCAGGCAGAGCCCACGTACCAGCTCTTGGCCGCGTCCACCAGCTGCTGACGGAACTGGGCATCTTCGTAGACATCCTTTTCCAGGATCAGCAGGGAGGTGGCCGAGCACTTCTGGCCGGTGTTTCCGAAGGCCGAGTGGATGATGTTCTTGATGGCCTGGTCCCGGTCGGACATGGAGGTGACGATGGTGGCGTTCTTCCCCCCGGTCTCGGCGGAGAGGGCCAGGGTGGGTTTTGCCTTTAAAAGGGCCAGGCCGGTGTCGGTGCCGCCGGTGAGGATTACGTAATCAACCCGATCGTCGGTGGCCAGTTTCTGGCCGGTGGTGGCCCCGGAGCAGGGCATGAACTGGAGAACCTTTTTGGAAACCCCGGCGCGCCAGAAGCAGTTGCAGAGGATCCAGGCAGGCAGCACCGCGTCTGACGCGGGCTTGAAGATCACGGTGTTGCCCGCGGCAAGGGAGGCGGAGATGCCGCCGCAGGGAATGGCGATGGGAAAATTCCAGGGAGAGATCACAAGGCCCACGCCCTTGCCCGTTGCGGTGACGCCGTTAAGGCCGGCGAGCTTGCGGGCACTCAAGGGGTAGAATTCCACAAAATCGATGGCCTCGGAGACCTCCACGTCCGCCTCGGTGAGGAGCTTGCCCGTGGACGCGGCAGCCGCGCCCATGAGGTCTGCCCTGGCCTTGCGGATCTCCACGGCCACCCGTGAGAGGACCTCGTGGCGGCCTTCCCAGCCAAGGGCCCGCCATCCGTCGGGGTCTGCCAGGGCTGTTTCCAGGGCCTCTTCAGCGTCGGCGTCGTCTGCCATGGCGTAGCGGGCGCTGACGATGTTCTCCTTTTTCTTTTCGCTGAACTGGCAGGGGTCCATGCCTTCGCGGATCTTTTTGCCCTCAAAGCGCTCGTCGCCTGCCACCACCACGGGAATTTCGTGGGGGGCTTTGTCCGCTGCGGGCATCCAGGCATCCCGGATCCCTTCGGCCCAGGCCCGGTTTCCGGAGAGGGCCCAGTCGGTGTCGGCCTCGTTGATAAAGCGCCCGGTGTGATGGCTGCCGCCCTCAAAATCGTCCCAGGTTTCTATCTGGCGATCCTGGACGCGATTGGAGGTTTTGGGCGCTTTTTCCCGCAATTCAAGGGAAGCCCTGAACCCCTTTTCAAGAAAGATCCACTCTTTGGACCCCGGTTTCAGGTCGTTGGCGTACCGCAGAAAGTTCTCCGGGGCCGTGTTCTCGTCCAGGCGGCGAATCAGGTAAGCGATGGCGTTGATGAACTGCTCTTTTCCGGCCACCGGCGCGTAGAGGAGCACCTCCCCGGTGGTCTCCAGAATGGCCCGGCGCACATGGTCGGCCATGCCTTCGAGCATCTCAAAGCCGAAGTACTCGGTGACCTTGTTCTCTTTGGCCATGGCATAGGCAAAGGCCAGCTCAAAGAGGTTGTGGGAGGCGATGCCCAGGCGCACGGCCTGGATGTTCTCGGGCTCCATGGCGTATTCGGCCATACGCTTGTAGTTGGCGTCCACAAAGGGCTTGTTGTCGAAGGGTGCCAGGGGCCAGTTGTGCAGGGCCGACTCCACCTGCTCCATCTCCATGTTGGCGCCCTTGACGATGCGCAGCTTGATGGGTGCCCCGCCGTCTGCCACGCGCTCTTTGGCCCACTCGGTGAGCCTGCGCTGCATGGCCCAGGAGTCCGGGAGATAGGCCTGAAGCACGATGCCCGCGGCGTGGCTTTTCAGCTCCTTCTGCTCCAGGGTCTCCATGAAGGCCCGGGCCGTAAGCTCCAGGTCCCTGTACTCCTCCATGTCCAGATTCACGAACTTTTTCACCGTGGTGCCGTCTTTGCGGGTGTAGGTGTGGTTCTCGGCCGTGGTAAAAAGCACGGTGAGGCGTTTTTTCAACTCGGCCACGGTGTCGTCCATGGCCAGGGAGGAGATCTGGGAATAGATGGTGGAGATCTTGACGGAGATGTACTCGATGTCCGGGCTGGAGAGGTCCCGCACATAGGCTTCAAGACGGTGCTCCGCCTCCTCTTCCCCCAGCACGGCCTCGCCGATGTGGTTAATGTTCATGCGGACCCCTTCTTCTTTGCGCTTGGCAAGGTGGGCCTTGAAGGGGCCCTCCTCGCCGGGGACAACGGCCCGGCTGCTCTGCTTTCGGATCTGCTCCACCATCTGGGGCACGGAGACCCAGGGGATATGGCGCCCCACCCCCATGAAAAGCATCATCAGCGATTTTTCCAGGGGCCCCATGAACTTGGGAATCCCCTTCTCCTTCAGGAGGGTGTAGACCCGATCCGCCACCTTGGGAGTGAGGCTCGACCGAAAACTCTCGTCGATCATCCGCGTGAGGATCACCTTGTCCATGGGGTGGGTAAGAAGCCGACTCATCATCTTCTGAATCTTCTTCTCATCCGGGGTCAACAACTCGTTGGCGCGGGTCTGCCACTGCTCGGCCAGAGCCACCGCCTCCTGAACCAGTCTCGCTTCTGTCTGCTTTTCCATGATCCTTCCTTCCTATGTCATATAAGTCACAATCTATCTTTTCTGGTTAACGTGCATAAAAACCAGGGGATAAATCCCCTGGACCCCAGGTTCGGAAATGCTCTTTCGCCTTCGTTCCTCAGGCGCATCACATTCCCTGACGGGCTTCGCCCGTGGTGAGTTCCGAGTGCAAGGGCAATCAGCTTTCGAGGTGTTTTCGCTACCGTGGCTTCGCCACCCTCGCCGTCGCGGGCTACGGCGCGACAGGCGAGGTGGGAGTATTCGCGAGCTTTGTCATATGGCGGTCGAATTTAACCACGTGGCTGCCCATGAGGGCAGCGGCGCGGACGCCGTTGCCGTCTTTAACTGCGTGAAAGAGATCGATGAGGTCCTGGTGGTTTTCGACCAGGATCTCTTTTTTCCTTGCCAGGTAGGCCTCGTAGTACTCGTGAATGTTTTCGTGGACGGCCTTCTGGACCAGGGAGAAGAGCCGGTTTCGGGCGATGCGGGCCAGCTCCTGGTGGAACCTGCCGTCGGCGGCGATGAAGGCGTCCCAGTCGTAGTGGTCTTCCAGGTGAACCCGGGTCTCTTCCAGGATCCCGGCAAGGGAGACCATGTCCTCGTCGGTGCGGCGCTGGGCGGCCAAAGAGGCGATGTCCGCCTCCACGGAGCTTCGAAACTCCTGCAGGTTTTCAAAGGGGATCTCTTTTCGCCGCACCATAAGGGAGAGGCTCTCCAGCATGGGCTCGGTGGAGGCCTGCTTGACGATGGCCCCGCCATGGACGCCCAGGCGAATCTCAATAAGCCCTTTTTGCTCCAGGACCCGAAGGGCTTCTCTTAGGGTGCCCCGGCTGATGTTGAAGGTCTCTTTGAGCTCCCGCTCGGAGGGCAGCTTCTCGCCGGGCTTGATGCGCCCGTCCAGGATGGCTTCCTGGATCTGGTCCACCACGTCTTGGAAAATGCGACTCTGTTTTGCTTTCTCAAACATATGTTTTTCACGGCTCCCTGGCCGGTAATGGTGCACGGTTCAACGGAACAACGCCCGAATTCTGGCCCTTTCCAGGGCGATGCCAGCCCTCAAAAGGGAAGAAAACAGGCGCAAAGATCAAATGGTTTAACCATTAGATACTTTACACACCCAGCCTTTGTCAAGGGAGACAACATTCTGAAAAAGTTCTTTATACACGAGCAAGCACCTGAGGAGCGGTGAGCTGAACGTTTCGATTGCCTTCTTATGCGCAACATAGAAAAAAAGCGCATCCAGCAGGAGCGCCGGCAGTGCGGTTAGATCCACAATGGACAAGTAGCAACAACGTATCCTGTTCCGTCGAAGCTTGTGAACCAGCCCGCATAAACCATGGGCGTTTATGTCGGGCGAAGCCCGAGCCGAAGGCGCGTGCGCATTTTTCTGAGGAACGAAGGAAAATGTGCACGCGCAATCAGCTTTCGAGGTGGCTCCACCTCGCCGCCGGAGGAAGCCAAGTTAAAGATGCCTCCGGCGGCCCTGCCGGGGGCCAAACTTTTGAAAAGTTTGACAAACAGGTTTTGCTCAGTATTCACGAAAATCTTCGCGGAAGCTCTTCACCTGAGGAACGAAGGGGGAGGGCTTTCGCAACCTGGGGTCCAGGGGTGGCGAAGCCACTTAGGCCAAAAATCCCCTGGCCGCCGGAGGCACGCTTTTTGAGCCCACTTTAACCATAGAAGGCAGGTACAACTCCCTCATATCCACTGATGCAGCTGTTCCAACAGGCCGTCGAGTTCTTCGTTCCTGAAGCAGTAGCGCATCTGGGTGAAGCGGCCCCTGAAGGCCGCCACCTCGTCCCGAACGGATTTGCCGTTGATGAGGACATCTGCCATGAGTTCGGCCAGGGCGCCGAAGTCCTCTTTTTCCATGCCGAAGCGGGTCATCTCCTGAACGCCGGTACGCAGGGCGCCGGAGGCGGTAAAACCCTCCTCTTCGGGGATGGCCTGGTAGTTCACCAGGATGTTGTTCTCTTCCAGGTGCCGCGCGGCTTCCGGGCCTTTGGCGTAGCCCACCTTGATGATCACCTGGTGGGTCTCGGTGTAGCCCTCGGCCGGGTCACCGGCCACCTCCAGGCCGCAGTCGGCAAGGGCCTGGGCAAAGTAGCGGGCGTTTTCCAGCACCTTCTTCTGGTAGGTCTGTTTAAAGGCGTTCATCTCCATGGCCGCGGCACAGAGCCCCAAAAGGGTCCCTAAGTGATGGTTGCTCACGCTGCCGGGAAAAGTGCGCCGGGTGATGGCGTCCCACAGGGGAAGGCGGGGGTCGTCGTCGGCCATGTCGGCGGTGATCACGCCCCGCTGGGGGCCGAAAAAGGTTTTGTGGGTGGAGCCGGTGACAAGGTCGGCCCCTTCGGCAAAGGGCTCCTGGAACCAGGGCCCGGCAAGGCCCAGGACGTGGGCCATGTCGTACATAAGGACGGCATCAAGGCCCAGCTCGTCCACCATGGCGCGGATCTCCCTCACTGGCTCTTTGTGCAGGACCATGCTCTTGCCGAAGATGATCAACTCGGGCTTTTCGGCCTCCAGAAGCCACCTGCAGGCATCCACGTCCACCTTGAACGGGTTATGACCAAGGACGGGAAAGTTCACCACCGCGGGTTTTTCGGTGCGCGGGTCCCGGGCGATGAAGTCCCTTAAGGCGCCCATGGGCTGAGCGCTCAGGTGTCCTCCCTTCATGATGTGGTGGTTCATGACTCGGCGCATGCGGCGCTGCTCGGTTTTGCGGTCGGCCCGGTTGAGGTAATCCACCATGGCACTGAAAACCGCGGTGTTGGCCATCTGACCGGAGATCACACGAGTTTCGGCCTGGGCGCATCCCAGGAAGGTCCGCATCTCCACTTCAAGCTGCGCCTCTGCCCGGGCGATGAAGTCGGTGCCCTGATAATAAAAGACCTCGGCATCTTTTAAGGCCGCCACCTTTTTGTGCTCGGCATAGCGCCCGGCCGGGTCCATGACGGAGAGGAGCTTGACCACCGGGGAGACCGACTGCTCGGAGGGGATCAGGTTGATGCAGGCACCCTGGCGCCAGGCCGTGTTGTCTGCGGCCTCTTTTATCAAGGCCCGAACCTTGGGCATCACCTCGCCCACGGCGTCCTCATCGTCCTGGTGCGGGGCTGTGTCCGCCAGCACCGGCCGGGCGTACGGCGGGGCATCGCTCCGCATGTGGCAGGGCACGATGACAGCCTCGCTCATTTTTCCCCGGATCTCCACCTCCAGGGCCTGCCCTTCCCTTAAATCGCTGTCCACCATGGCGATGCAGATGGCCCGCCGCCCCTTCTCCCCGGTCAGATGCGTGCGGATGCCCTCCCCGTCCATCACCCAGTAGGGAACCATGGTCCCGCTGCTCACATAGCCCACCGGGGCACCGCGCCTGAAGACACGGCATCCCTGCCGGGCGATGCCTTTTCCCGTAAGGGCCACGGGCTGTGCCATGCGGGGCAGATCCCCTTTGAGGGAGTCATCACCGGCCACAAGGCGGGAAAACGCCCTGTGTTGCCGCGTCAGGGCCTCCCGCCCCACAAAATCGCCTTTCAGGGGGCTCAAGCTCACGGCAAACCGCGCAAGGGGGCATGCAAACACGGGGATCTCTCCCCCGTCGGGGTCCTGCCCCAGCTCGTGGCCGTACAGGGGCAGGCCCGCTTCCAGGCGCAGGGTATCCCGTGCCCCCAGGCCGATGGGTTCGGCGCCTTCTGCCACGAGCATCTCCCAGAGCGCCTCGGCATGGGCCGTGTCGCAGAAGAGCTCGAAGCACAGGGGTTCGCCTGTGTACCCGGTGCGGGCCAGTCGCACGGGCACGCCTTTAAGTTTCACCTCGGAGAGGGCATTGCGCCTGGGCTCGGGCAGGGCCCCCTCCTCCAGCAAGCCGCCAAGGAGGGTTTTGGAGGCGGGGCCCTGGAGACTCAGCATGGCCTGGTCAAAGGTGGCATCATGCAGGGAGACATCCTGGAACGCCTCCAGGTGAGCCTGAAAATGGTGCCAGTCCCTGGTCCGGTTGGCGGCGTTGACCACCAGGAGAAAGCCCTCCTGTTGAAACCGATAGAGGTAGGCATCGTCCACGGCCCCGCCCCCTTCGGTGGGGATCATTGTGTACTGGGCCTCCCCCACGGCGAGGGCGGCGGCGTTGTTGGTGAGAACATGCTGAAGAAAGCCGAGGGCATCGTCTCCGGAGACGACAAAACGCCCCATGTGGGAGACGTCAAAGAGCCCGGCCTTTTTTCGGGTTGTGAGGTGCTCGGCCACGATGCCCGATGGGTACTCCAGGGGCATCTCCCATCCCCCGAAGGGAACGAGTCGGGCTCCGGCCCGAAGGTGGCAGGTGAAAAACGGCGTGCGGTGAAGTTCCGTCATGGTCGTCTCCTCCTCTGGCCTGTGTCATTACCCGGGAATTTTCAGATGGGTACATCCGGTGCGGATGGGCCATTGTAACACCAGGACCCTTCAAAAGGAACCATTGGGATTCACCCCCCAGGGTCAACGCATTTAAACATTCAGTTGCCTCCGGCGGGTCGCTTTTTGAAAAAAGAAGAGGGGCTATGCCTTGTAGGGACGCATCCTCAAAAAACAAAACCTGTTTGTCAAACTTTTCAAAAGTTTGGCCCCCGGCAGGGCCGCCGGAGGCAAAAATCTAAATGCGTTAACCCTGTGTCACCCCCGCATCACCGACTGACGTGCAAGGGGAGACACCCGATGCACTTTCGTCTCACGGCCGCGGCCCATCCCCCCTTGCCCTGCCCGCCGAAGAGCTGGTATAATCCCACAAACCGTCAAAATACCTTCTTTTTTACATCTTCATGCGTGGGCCCTTCCGCCCCGGCACACATCTTGAATACCCATCTTCATCGACGCTGTTCATCAATGCATGGCGGCACCACAACGCCTTAACCCTCAAGGAGAGAACACATGGCAGTGATCATGATCGGCGGCACACCCGCCAACACCACAGGCAACCTTCCCGATGTCGGCTCCAAAGCCCCGGGGTTCACCCTGACCAAGACCGACCTGACGGATGTGAGCCTTCCTGACCTGGCGGGCAAACGCATCGTCTTGAATATCTTCCCCAGTATCGACACGCCGGTCTGCTCGGCGTCGGTGCGCCGGTTCAACCAGGAGGCCGCCTCCCTTGCCAACACCCAGGTCCTGAGCGTCTCCGCCGACCTGCCCTTTGCCCACAAGCGGTTCTGCGAAACCGAGGGCATCGACGGGGTCATCCCGGTGTCCGAGCTCCGCACCCGAGGGTTCGGGGATGCCTACGGCATCCGCATTGCCGAAGGCCCCCTGCAGGGGCTCCTGGCCCGGGCCGTTGTGGTCCTTGACGAAGAGGGGACGGTCATCTATTCATCCTTTTCAAAAGACCTGAAGGAAGAGCCCCCCTACGAAGAGATCCTGGCCACCCTGGCCTGATGCGACGCGCCCCCTTATAAGGGGGCCACCGTTAACCGATGATTGCGCAGAGAAAGGACAACGATGAAATCGGACAACGTGCGATTGGTATCATGGAATGTCAACGGCCTCCGGGCCGTCTGGAAGAAAGATTTTGAAGGGGCAGCAGAGCGGCTTGGGGCCGATGTGCTCATGGTCCAGGAGACCAAGCTCCAGGAGCCCCAGCTCACCCCGGAAATGACGGCCCTCAACGGGTCCAAGGCTCACTGGTCGTTTTCCACGGTCAAAAAAGAGGTACAGCGGGGTCGGGGCCTGGACAAAAACCGCCCCCGTGGCCGTGCGACACGGCATCGGGACCCCGGAGTTTGACGATGAAGGGCGAATCCTGGAGCTTGAGTACGAGAAGTTCACCCTTTTCAACGTCTATTTTCCCAACGGCCAGCAGAGCGATGAACGGCTGGACTACAAGCTCCGGTTCTACGATGCGTTCTTTGCCTACACCAACGCCCTCAGGGACAAAGGGCGCCCCGTCATCATCTGCGGGGACGTCAACACCGCCCACAACGAAATCGACTTGCGGCACCCCAAGGCCAACTCCAAGCGCTCGGGTTTCCTTCCCGTTGAGCGGGAGTGGCTGGACCGTATCCTGTCCATGGGCTACGTGGACACCTTCCGCCACCTCTACCCGGAGGAGGAGAAGTACTCCTGGTGGTCCTATCGCTTCAACGCCAGAACAACGCGGGGTGGCGCATCGACTACTTTTACGTCAGCCGGGACATCGCAGAGAACGGCTGGATCAAAGACGCCTGGATCGACAACGATATCTTCGGCTCGGACCACTGTCCCATCGGTCTTGATCTTGTGATCCCTTGAAAAAAGGCCCCGGACCCTGATTTTTTTAGGCGGGAACCGTAAAGATTCCTCCACATGCAGCCGATATCAACAATCAGAAATCGTGCGGCCCATTGGGGGAGGCCGCATGACGTTGTTTTGATGTCATTTTTCCAGAGTGTGATGTGTGGGGGTATGGGGGACTTCATTCAAGTCAAGGAGAGCCAGGTTCATTATTACCGTTCGGTTCCTCTCTATTGCAAGGCGGACAGCGGCGACTTCGTGTTGTACAAGCCCAAGGGCAAACGCATCAACTTCACCGAAGACGCCCGGACCCGCCCTCCCCGGATCTATATCCACAAACGTGACAGTCAGGCTGCCGTGGACGAGCTGCAGACAAGCTTCAACACCCACCTGCGGCAGAGCCTGACCCCCGGCGGGCTCACCAAGGTCAAGACCATCCTCTGCGACATTGTCTCCGAGGCCATGGCCAAGCCCTCGGAGAGCTCCCTGTCCCAGCTCCCCGAAACCATCGACATTGTCTTTGACGGCTACGGAAACAACTCCCTGATCTTAAAACAGCTGGCCGAAAGCTCCACCGTGGATCGGTCCATCATGGACCACTCCATCAACACCATGGCCATCACCATGCTCTACTGCACCCACTGCAAGCTCTCCCCGGACGAGGCACGGCAGCTGGCCCTGGCCGCCCTTCTCCACGACATCGGAAAAACCCGCCTGGACCCCAACATCGTCATCACCAACCGCAAGCTCACAACCAAAGAGTTTGATGAGTACAAGACCCACGCCGCCATCGGCCACGACATCATCAAGGAGACAGGCTCCTTTGATTTCTCCATCTCGCGGGCCATCCTGGAGCACCACGAGCGCCTGGACGGCAGCGGGTACCCCAGGGGCATCGCCCACATCGGCTTCGAAGCCCAGCTCATCGGGCTCATCGACAGCTACGAGAACCTCACCCACCGGGAAAAAACCTACCGCAAAATCAAAAGCCCCTTTGATACCCTGAACCTCATCAAACACGAGGTGGTCACCAAAGGAGCCTTTGATAAAACCCTTTTTAAAGACCTCTGCACCTGCCTGGCCTGATCCGGATTCTCAGCTTCCGGCGCTGCCCTGGGTCAGGCTGTTGAGCCCGTTTTCGGGAAGATTCAGGTGAAGATCGCGCTGGGGAAAGGGAATGGAGATGCCCTTGGCGTCAAAGCTCTTCTTGATGGCCTCCTGAAGGGAAAACCAGGTGCTCCAGTAGTCGGCGGTCTTCACCCAGGGACGCACCACAAAGTTGACACTGCTCTCCCCCAGCTCACTCACCGCGATGGTGGGGGCGGGGCTTTCAAGGACCATGGGCTCATTTTTCAAGATATCCTCCAGGGTCTGTCTCACCTCATCCAGATTATCCCCGTACCCGACACCGGCCACCAGGTCCACCCGGCGAATATCCTCGGCCGTGTGGTTCACGATGATGCCGCCGGTCACCTGGGCGTTGGGGATGATGATCCGCTTGTTGTCCACGCTCTTGATGACGGTGCTGAACATGCCGATCTCCTTCACCGTGCCCTGGGTGCCTCCGGCCTCTACAAAGTGCCCCACCTTAAACGGGGTAAAGACCACAAGAAGCACGCCTGAGGCGAAGTTGGCCAAAGACCCCTGAAGGGCCAGGCCCACGGCAAGACCCGCAGCACCGAGCACCGCGATGAACGAGGTGGTCTGCATCCCCAGCTTGCCCAGGGCCGCGATGATCACAAAGGCCATGAGGCCCACGTACACCACGCTGCAGACAAAGGAGATCAGTCCTTTCCGCCTTTCCCCTTGACAATGATATTTCGAAGCACGCGTCGAAGAATGCCTGCGGCAATGCGCCCAGCACAAGAAATCACCAGGGCCGCCACCACTTTGCGAAAACCGTAAAACGCCAGCCACTCCTGGAAAAACTCTCATCACAATGGATTCCATTGGATCCTCCTTAGGTTGATGGGTCTTAAATGAGATGGCAATGACAAGACAATAAGATGCGTCAGCGTGCCGGAAAGGATGTCACCGGGACGGAGCGGCACATGACGGGATACATGAAGGGACGATGTAACGGTTCAACATGCCTCCGGCAGGGTCGCCGGAGGCACACTGGTACGGAATGATTACTTGAGACCTGTTTATCAAACTTTTTAAACGTTTGGCCCCCGGCAGGGCCGCCGGAGGCTTTTTTGATCTGAATGGTTACACCGGGAAAAGAATCACATCAGGGCATGTGCACGATGTGTCGCCGGTGCAGTACCCCTGAGCATGCGCTCGATCTGGTCATCGAGTTCCTCCAACCCGTTGAAACTCTCCACCATGGCATCGAGGTTTTCAGGCTTCCAGGCATCGGCCAGCTGGGCCCAGACCGCCTGGCGCTCGTCCATGGGGCAGGTTGCCGAGTCAATGCCGCACAAAGAGACCCCGCGCAGGATAAAGGGATAGATAGAAGATGTGAGTTCATCGGAACGGACGTTCCCGCAGCAGGTCACCACCCCCCGGTGCATGGTGTTCTTGATGGCCGTGGCAAGGACATCCCCGCCCACGGCGTCCACCACGCCGGCCCAGAGTTTTCCTCCTAAGGCCTTGCCGCTGGTGTCCACGGCCTCGGCAAGGGAGAGCACCCGGTCCACGCCGATGGAGGAGAGATAGGCCCCTTTGTCCTCCCTCCCGCTGACGCCCGCCACCACAAAGCCGAGTTTCTTGAGGATCCCCACGGCCAGGCTCCCCACGCCCCCGGAGGCCCCGGTAACGAGAACCGTGCCCATCTCAGGGGTCACCCCATGATCGAGGAGGCGCTTGACGGAAAGCCCCGCTGTAAACCCGGCGGTGCCCAGCATCATGGACTCTTTTCGGGTCAACCCCGCAGGAAGTTTCACCACCCAGGATTCAGGCACGCGGATGTATTCGGAAAACCCTCCGGCAGTGTTCATGCCCAGGTCGTACCCGGTCACGATCACCTTGTCCCCTTTGTGGAACCCCTCGGTGGTGCATTCGGCGACAATCCCTGCGGCATCGATGCCCGGCGTATGGGGATGACACGGTAGCCCCATCCCCATGGCCGACAGGCAATCCTTCCAGTTGAGGGACGAAAAACCCACCCGGATCAGCACGTCCCCGGGGGGCAGGTCTCCAACGGACAGGGTCTCGATGCGTCGTACAAAGGTCCCCTCCTCCTCGGAGACGACCATCGCATGATAGGTCACGTTCTCCCAACTCGCATGTTCCATGGCTCACCTCCGTTTTGTATCCTTATTCAGCGAGATGACACACATATTGTACGACGGAAACCCAAAAATGTCATTGTGGAATCCACCCCGCGTGAGGAACCCTGCCCTGTGAAAATGCAACCCGCGACCTTGGCTAATATTGCTCCCCCACAAGGCACAAAACCCATTTCCTCTTTTCATCGTGCTCCCTTTCAGGCAACACCACCCCACTCAAAAAAACGATTTCACCCCCTCACGAAACCGCCCCGGTAACCTTTCAAGTTAACACCATATCTTCCCAGCACCCCATTTACATAAAGGCACGTTTTCCCCATGAGGGATCAATACCTCATATTTTCCTCTAAAGAAATTTTAGGTTCATCCGAACTAATTTCTATTCGACTCACACTTAGAATCAACCATGAACCCGGCCCTAACAACAGCACATAGAGCCCTGAAGCCAGTGACCTTCCCGGTAAACATGTGCAACACAGAGTCAAGGAGCAAAGACATGCGGAATAACCTCAGAAACACGATCATCGTTTCTATCCTGACAGTACTCACCCTCCTGCTAACCTCGGTTACCGGAACCTTTGCCGCCCAGCCGTTGAAGCTCTCCGTCCTCTGCGACGACAAGGCGGCCGCCGACGGCTTTGCCACGGAACACGGCGTCTCCATCTCCATTGAGCTGCCCAACGGCCACCACTGGCTGCTGGACACCGGCACCACCAACATCTACCTTGAAAACGCCGAGCGCATGGGCATCAGCCTGGACGACCTCTCGGGCATCGCCATCAGCCACGGCCACGACGACCACACCGGCGGCCTCACCTTCTACCCCCGACTCGGAAAAAGACCCGGTCTACGGACACCCCTACATCTGGCACAAGCAGTACGGGGTCAAAAAAGGCGCACCGGTCCGCATCTGCGGGATGCCCTACCTGGCACGCAAATACACCCAGGCCACCTTCAAGCCGGTCAACAACGTCACCGAGCTGGACGAGGCCTGTTTCCGCCGGACGTCCAGGGAGGCGGGCAGCTACCAGCCCATCCAGGGTAAATTCTTCAACGAAGACGGCACCGGCCCCTGCCCCATCATCGACGACGCCACCCTGGCCATCAAGACCCCCAAGGGCATCGTTGCCGTCTTCGGATGCGGCCATGCCGGCTACATCAACATCCTCAAGGCCATCAAGAAAAAATTCCCCAATGAGAAGATTCTCTCGGTGGTGGGGGGACTCCACCTGAAAAAGGCATCCCCTGACGTGCTGGAAAAAGCCGTGGCATACACCGACGCCGTAAAAGCCAAAGGGTTTACTTTTTACGGAGGTCACTGCACCGGAGAAAACGCCATCGCCCATTTTCGCAAGGTCTATGGAGACAACGTGGTCAAGCCCCTGGGCGCCGGCCGCGTGATCACCTATTGATAAAATGGAATAAAACCGATTAACGGAGAAGGACCCCCCATGAAAAAATGCATTGCAACCCTTGTCATCGCCCTGTTCCTGGGCCTTCCCGGCCTCTGCACCGCCAACCCCGCCGTTGAAGCGCTGCTGGCCAAAGTCGCCAAGGACATCGACGCCGCCCCCAAAGGCTCGGATGCCTTGAAAGCCTTTACCAAAACCACCCTGATCCCCTTGTGCGTCACCAAAGAGCTCGTGGATGCGGCCAAGGCAAGCAACGCCAAGGGCGCCACCCTTGCCGAAATCCAGAAGATCGACGAAGAGTGGCAGGAAGCCGAAGAGGAGCTCCCCATCATGGAAGAGCTTCTGTCAAACGACTGCGGCAAGGCGCTCCAGGCCCTGGCCAACCGGACCCCGGCCATGGCCAAGGGGTTTGCCTTCGACAACCAGGGGGCCACCGTGGGTTCCCACAGAACCCCCAACGACTACTGGCAGGGGGATGAAGGCAAGTACAAGCGCACCGTCAAGGAACAGAGCATCGAGGTCGGCCCCGTGAAATTCGACAAGGCCGAGAACACGCAGCTCCAGCACGTGGCTCTTCCCCTCATCGACGAAGACGGCACCGTGGTGGGCGGGGTCCTCGTGGGTGTATTTCTCGACAAACTTTAATGCCCAAGGGCCGCCCGGGTTGCTTCACAGCACCGGGCGGCCCGCAACCGATTGCACCGGGAGATTTTCCAGGAGAAAAATAACGTGAGCTTAAATCGAAAGTGCATCCTCATCATCGGCGTCCCCGTGTTTTCCCTGTTTCTGCTGATCGGCCTCGGCAGATGGGCCCTAGGGATCTTGTCGGATGACCTCAACGACATCGTAACCAACCAGTTTTCAGGGCTCATCGAGCAGCAGATCCTGCCCTTGATCACCGACGACATGCTGCCCCTTATCAACAGGGACATCCCGCAACTCCAGGAACTCCAGGCAAGCATCAAGGCCATGATGAAAGCGGACCGGGACATCACCCAGGCCGCCATCGCGGAAAAGATGTCCCTGGTGGCCAGCGAACCGTCGGAAATCAAGGCGGCCGAGGAGGCCAGCCGTCTCAGCATGGAAGAGACCGAAGCGAGCATGCAGAAGGCCTCGGCCAAATTCGACACCGAAGAGACCCAGGCCCTTTACTCCCGGTTTACGGAGCGCTTTGAGCACTGGCAGAAAAAAAGCCAGCGGGTATTCGTCCTGGCCAACACCCCGGGGAAACTCCGTTTCGCAAGAAAAGCCAGCGACACCGGCTCCGCCTTCAAGGCCTTCACCGAGGTCCGGGGCATCATCGCCGAACTCCAGGCCATCCAGGAGAGCCGGATCCAGCAGGCCATCGCCGCATCCACGGAACTCATCCACCACCACAGGCACCGCACCGAGGAACAACCGGCGCCAGGTGTTTGCCGCCGGGGCTGCCACCCGGAAAAACGCCTCCCGCATGACCCGCCTCTTTTTCGCCATCGGCCTGCTCTCCGCGGCCGTGGCCCTGGCCGTTGCCTGGTATGTGGCCCGCCTCATCACCCGCCCTGTAAACCGAGTGGTGGACGGCCTCAGAGACATCGCCGAAGGGGACGGGGACCTGACCACCCGCCTTGAGGTCACCAGCCGCGACGAGGTGGGGGAACTCTCCCGGTGGTTCAACACCTTCATCGGCCAGCTCCAGGAGATGATCTGCCAGATCAACGAAAACGCAGGTTCGTTGTTGTCCGCCTCCAGCGGGCTCTCCGACCTGTCCCATGACATGTCCACGGACACCGAGGCCATGTCCGGCAAATCCACCACCGTTGCCGGCGCCGCCGACGAGATGAGCAGCCACTTCACCGCCATCGCCGCCACCATGGAGCAGACCGCGGCCAACATCGCCATGATCGCCGCAGCCACCGAAGAGATGACAGGCTCCCTGGGAGAGATCGCCCGCAACTCCGAAGAGGCCAGTCAGGCCACCGGCCTGGCCGTGGGCCAGGCCAACAGCGCCTCCACCCAGGTGGAAGAACTGGGCACCTCCGCCCAGGAGATCGGCAAGGTGGTGGAAACCATCACAGACATCTCCGAGCAGACCAAGCTCCTGGCCCTCAACGCCACCATCGAGGCGGCCCGGGCCGGGGACGCGGGCAAGGGGTTTGCCGTGGTGGCCTCGGAGATCAAGGAGCTTGCCGAGCTCACGGCACGGGCCACCCAGGAGATCCGGGAAAAGATCGAAACCAACCAGCGGTCGGCGGCAGGCACGGTGCGGGACATCAACGAAATCAACAAGTCCATCCACAACGTCAACGAAATGGTGGGGGCCATTGCTGCGGCCGTGGAAGAGCAGTCCGCCACCACCCGGGAGATCGCCGAAAACGTCAACCAGGCGGCCCAGGGGGTTGACGACGTCAACTCCAACATCGCCCAGAACGCCACCGTGGCCGGGGAAATAGCCACGGACATTTCCGAGGTCAACCAGCTCATCGGCGATGTGGCCACCCGCAGCGCCCGCGTCAACACCGGCACCGCCGACCAGGCCCGATCCGCCGAGGAGCTGAAATCCCTGGTGGGAAAATTCAAAGTGTGACGTAACTATTCAGATCAAAAAAGCCTCCGGCGGCCCTGCCGGGGGCCAAACTTTTAAAAAGTTTGATAAACAGGTCTCAAGTAATCATTTATAGGCTCCGCCGAAATAATTCCGACATTTTCGCACCCGTGCTTCGTTTTTTGCGGAGCTTTTTTTCAAAAAAAATGACCCGCCGGAGACAACTGAATAGTTACAGTGTAACAAACCAAAAAGGGCGGCGGGCCAAGGGCCCGCCGCCCATATACAAAACCTTCAAGGGCCGTCGCCGTTTACCGGGCGGTGGCCTTTTCAGGTATCCCTGCTTGTGCCTCACCCTGCCTTTAGTAGACCTTCCGTTTGGAAAAATTGGCACCGATGACGCTGAAGGTGTTCTCCACGATAAAGAGAGCCTCCTCGTCCTTGGTGAAAACGATCTCCTCCAGGCGCTTGAGCTGGATATTGTTGATCACGGTCATGAGGATCTTCTTGTCGCGACCGGTGTAGGCGCCCTGGCCGTTTAAAAAGGTGGTGCTGATCTTGAGTTTGTCGATGATCTCCTTTGAGATGCACTCAGGCTTCTCCGTGACCACCAGGACCATCTTCCTCTGGTTGAACATGGACAGGGCATAGTCCATGCTCACGGAGGTGACGAACACCGAAATGATGGAGGCGATGACCAGGTCGGTGTTCATGGTGGCAAAGCTGAAGCTGTAGAGCACCACGTTGAAGATAATGTAAAACTTGCCGAGGCCCACGTTGAACTTCTGATAGAGGGTCACCGCGATGATATCCAGGCCGCCGTTGGACCCCAGGGACCGCAGCACGATGCCGGACCCGATCCCCACAAACACCCCGCAGGTCACCGCCGCATAAAGCTGGTTCACGATGCCCAGGTCCACCTGGATGAAGTTGTAGGTGACCGAGGAGACCACCATGGCCAGAAAGCTGTAGGCCAGAAACCGCCCGCTGATGCACATCCTGCCCACAATGAACATGGGGATGTTCAACAGGGCGAAGATGATCCCCGGGTTCATCCAGTCGGACAGGTAGTAAAGATAGAAGGCGAGGCCAAAAAGGCCGCCGGGCACGAAGCTGTGGGGGTCGGCGATGCCTTTGAGCCCGATCACGTAGATCAGGGTTCCGAAAACAATGAGAAAACAGTTCCAGAAAACGGAGTAGGTGAAATCTTTCTTGAGCATGGCTGAACCTCCAGACGCACCGGATCCTGCAGGCCATGCAACGGAAGGCGCGAAACATATCGCGTCAACGCTGCCGGATCCCTAAAAATGGTGAGTCAATTTTCAAAAATCAGATCAACTTATCAAATGGATAATCGGGCGGTTCGAGCTGTGGGACCCACCCTGTCGGATAACGGCATAACATGCACGGAATAGGCGCTCCGTACGGGCAAAAGGATATCAAGGAAAACACCGTAATCCAAAGGGATATGGACCACGGCACCCACACAACGTGTGGCGCTTTATGGCAGAGCAAAAAAGGCGTGTCAAGAAAATTTATCCCGTCTGTTTCACTTTTTTTTATTCCGAAATACCGGATTCGATTTTTACTGTATTTTTAACCATCTGGACGAGAAGACATTCGCCTTATTTCTTGTTTTGTTCAGGAGAAACAGTCAAAAATGCCAGCCCCCCCCAAAAACGGGTGGAGATTGTGTCGCGTTAAAAAGCGGGGACCAGGGCTATCCGGCCAGTGAACCGGCCACATAAAAAAAGGGACCGGCCTGATTCGACCGATCCCCTTTTCTAAACCACGGAATGTCCCGATGCCCCCTTAAAGGATGCACCTTGTTTTGCTGCTACACCGCTGCCAGCAGGCCGGTGATGCTCTCCTTGGCGTCACCGAAGAGCATGCGGGTATTCTCCTTGAAGAAGAGAGGGTTTTCCACCCCGGCATAGCCTGTTGCCATGCTGCGCTTCAGCACAACCACGGTGCCGGCGTTCCACACCTCAAGGACGGGCATGCCTGCGATGGGGCTGTTGGGGTCCTCCAGGGCCGAGGGGTTGACGATGTCATTGGCCCCGATGACCAGCACCGCATCGGTGTCGCCTAAGTCATCGTTGATCTCGTCCATCTCCAGGACAATGTCGTAGGGCACGCGGGCCTCGGCCAGAAGCACGTTCATGTGCCCGGGCATGCGCCCTGCCACCGGGTGGATGGCAAAGCGGACGTTCACCCCGTCCTTTTTCAGGCGCTCGGTGAGTTCAAAGACCGGGTGCTGGGCCTGGGCAACTGCCATGCCGTAGCCGGGGACAATCACCACGTTCTTGGCGTCTTTCAAAAGCTCGGCGGTCTCCTCCAGGCTGGTGGCAACGGCCTCGCCCTGCTGGCCCCCGTCCACCACGGTGCCCCCGGAGGTGCCGAAGCCCCCTAAGATCACGTTGGCCAGGCTCCGGTTCATGGCCTTGCACATGATATAAGAGAGGATGGCCCCGCTGGAGCCCACCAGGGCCCCTGCAATGATAAGCAGGTCGTTGCCCAGCATGAACCCTGTGGCGGCCGCTGCCCAGCCCGAGTAGGAGTTGAGCATGGAGATGACCACGGGCATGTCTGCCCCGCCGATGGCCATGACCATGTGCCAGCCCAGGCTAAAGGCGATGAAGGTCATGATAAAGAGCCCGAACAGGGGGTACCCCGTGCCTTCGGCCCCCACGAAGAGGACGCCGATACCCAACGTCACAAGGAGCCCGGCCAGGTTGATGAGGTGCCGGAAGGGCAGAAGCAGCGGACGGCTGCCGATGGTGCCCCGGAGCTTACCGAAGGCCACCACCGAGCCCGTAAAGGTCACGGCCCCGATAAAGACCCCGAGAAACACCTCCACCTCGTGGATGGTCTTTTCAATGCCCGTGTAATGCATCTCGGGATCCAGGTACCCGGCAATACCCACCAGCACGGCGGCCATGCCCACAAAGCTGTGGAGAATGGCCACCAGCTCGGGCATCTGGGTCATCTGCACTTTGCGGGAGACCATGACGCCGATGCCGCCGCCGATGCCCATGGTCACGATGATAAGGGCATAGCCCGTCACCTCATGGCCGAGGATGGTGGCCAGAAGGGCGATGGCCATGCCGAGGATGCCGTAGAGGTTGCCCCGCCGGGCCGTCTCCTGGTTGCTCAGGCCCCCCAGGGAGAGAATAAAGAGAACGCCTGCCGCAATGTAGGCTGTGGTGATGAGGCCGCTACTCATTGTCGCCTCCTTTCCTGAACATCTTCAGCATGCGCTGGGTCACGAAAAAACCTCCGAACACGTTGATGGTAGCGATAAGAACGGCAATGGCCGCCAGCCAGGTCTTCAGGCTGAAAAAAGGCCCGGAGATCTGCAGGAGCGCCCCGATAACAATGATGCCGCTGATGGCGTTGGTGACGCTCATGAGGGGCGTATGAAGGGAGGGGGTGACGTTCCAGATCACCATGTACCCCACAAAGCAGGCCAGGACGAACACCGTCATGTGCTGGAGAAAGGCCTGGGGCACCACCGTGCCCATCTCATAGAGAAAAAACCCGCCTGCGGCCAGCAGGACAAAGGGCATCACCTGGGGCCACCAGCGACGCCAGGCCTTCTTCAGGAGGTTCGGCTCCGAGGCCGGTGCCTCCGGCTCAGGCGTGGGGGCCTGAGGAGCAGGGTCGGGTACCTTAGGTGCAGGGGGCGGCCAGGTGACTGACCCGTCTTTGGTGATCATCATGCCGCGCACCACCTCGTCCTCCATGTCGAAGGCTGCCTCCCCGCCTTTGTCCGGGGTGAGATTGTCCAGAAGGTGGGTGAGGTTGGTGGCGTAGAGGCGGCTGGCCTGGTTGGCCAGGCGGCTCACCATGTCCGTATAGCCGATGAGGGTGACCCCTTCCTTCACCACGGCCGCACCGGGTTCGGTGAGCTCACAGTTGCCCCCCTGTTCGGCGGCCAGGTCCACGATGACGCTGCCCGGCTTCATGGAGGCCACCATCTCTTTGGTGATGAGGACCGGGGCTTTTTTCCCGGGGATCATGGCGGTGGTGACGATGATGTCCACCTCCTTTGCCTGCTCGGCAAACAGGGCCATCTCCGCCTCGATAAAGGCCTTGCTCATCTCCTTGGCGTACCCGCCGGTACCGCTGCCCTCCTCGGCCACGTCCAGCAGGAGAAAGGACGCGCCCATGCTCTCCACCTGCTCTTTGACCTCCGGACGGGTGTCAAAGGACCGCACCACGGCCCCAAGGCCCCCTGCGGTGCCGATGGCCGAAAGCCCGGCCACCCCGGCTCCGATGACTAGAACCGTTGCCGGAGGCACCTTGCCCGCGGCCGTGACCTGGCCGGTGAAAAAGCGCCCGAAGGCTCCGGCCGCTTCCACCACGGCCCGATACCCGGCGATGTTGGCCATGGAGCTTAAGGCATCGAGCTTCTGGGCACGGGTGATGCGCGGCACCTGGTCCATGGCAAGGGCGGTGATTCGTCTGGTTTTGAGCAGCTCTACAAGCTCGGGGTTTACGGCGGGCTGGACAAAGGCGACCAGGGCGGCCCCCTCTTTCATCTGCTCTGCCTCGGCAAGGGCCGGGGGCCGCACCTTGAGCACCATGTCCGATGCGGTCCACACCGTCTCTGCGTCGGTCAGTGCCGCACCGGCGGCCTCATAGGCGCCGTCCACAAACCCGGCGGCCTCTCCGGCACCGGATTCCACGGACACGTCGTACCCCAGGCGGATCAGGGTCTTCACGCTCTCCGGCGTGGCTGCCACCCGTTTCTCGTCGTCGTGGGTCTCTCTGGGAATACCAATGTTCACAGGTTATCTCCTCTTTTCCAGGTATAGATAGGGCGTTGATGCCCTCTGAGGACATCTGAGGGGATTACAGATCCGGGCCAGCCGACGGGACGGCATCGTGGAAGGGGTCTTCCGGTAACTCACAGGATATACCGGCGATGGGATCGACCATGGGGCCAGGCAGGGAGCAAACCGCTCAGAACGAACCCGTCGCCTCATCATGGCCCGGGTTCACGGTCACAATATGACAACGGATCTTCATTTTTCAATGGTCAGACATTGAGAGCCGTCATTATACATAATGAGAAAACATGAGGAAAGAGGAACCCGTCAGTAAAGAGGTGCTTCGTCAGGGAAAAACGGAAACCCCGTTTCTGTCCACACCCAGGCCGTAGGTTTCTCCCTCCAGAAGGGGGCACCGGGGACCGGCCTCAACCTTGACCCGCTCCCCCGAGGGCAATGTGAACAGGCAGCTGCGGCCCGGCCCCCGAAAGCAACTCTTCTCCAGCCGCGCCAACGCCCCGTCACCGGAAGGGGCGATGCGGATCGCCTCGGGCCGCACAAAGACCCGGACCCGCCTGGCGGATTCCGTGCCCGGCGTATCCCCCACGGACAAAGCGCCCAGGCCGCAGTCCAGGGTACCGTCCGGGGAGAGGGTCCCGGTAAGGAGGCTCCCTTCCCCGATAAACCGGGCCACGGCAAGGTCCTTCGGGCGCGTACAGCCCCTCGGGGGTGTCCCACTGGAGAATGGTGCCGTCCATCATCACCCCGATGCGGTCGGCCATGGCAAAGGCCTCGTGCTGGTTGTGGGTCACCATGAGGGCGGTGATGCCGAAGCGCTTGAGGATCTCCCGCACCTCGGCCGAGAGGCTCTCCCTTAAGGTGACGTCCAGGTTGGAAAAGGGCTCATCCATGAGCAGGCACCGGGGCTTGGGAGCGATGGCCCGGGCCAGGGCCACCCGCTGCTGCTGGCCGCCGGAGAGTTCATGGGGGTAGCGGGCCTCCGCCCCGGCAAGGCCGGTGACCTCAAGGAGTTCGCCGATGGTCTCCCGGCGTTCTGCCCGGCGGGTGCCCTGCATGCCAAAGGCGATGTTCTCCCGGACGGTGAGATGAGGAAACAGGGCATAATCCTGAAACACCATGCCGATCTTCCGCTCTTCGGCGGCAAGGCCTTTGCCCTCGTCCCACAAGGGTCGGCCGCCCAGGTAGACGGCTCCGTCGTCCGGTTCTTCAAACCCGGCGATCATGCGGAGCAAGGTGGTCTTGCCGCAGCCGCTGGGCCCCAGAAGGGCCCCGAGCTCGCCTTGGCCAAGGGAAAACCCCACCTTGCGGGCCACACAGGTCTCCCCGAAGTGTTTTGTGATTGCGCGAACATCCAGATACATCATGTTTTCCCCTTTTCCTTTTGCCACACCAGAAGTCCCACGGGAATCAGCCCGGCCACCACCAGCGCCACGGCGGGAATCGCCGCCCTCTCCCACTCCCCTTCGGAGGTGAGTTCAAAAATCTTCACGGCCAGGGTGTCCCAGCCAAAGGGCCGGGTCATCAGGGTCAGGGGCATCTCTTTCATGACATCCACAAACACCAGGATCGCCCCGGTCACCATGCCGCCCCGGATCAGGGGCAGGTGCACCTGCCGCACCAGGGAGATGCCGCTCACCCCCAGGGTCCTGGCCGCCTCGTCCATGGAAGGAGAGACCCTGCCCAGGCTGCCGGACACCGCACTGAACCCCACGGAGAGAAACCGCACCATGTAAGCCACGGGCATCATCCACACCGTCCCTTGAAAAAGAGGGCCGGAGAGCCCTGCGCCAAACATGGCAAAGGCCCCGGCCATCATCTGGTCCATGCCCCCCAGAACCCGCACCATGCCCACGGCAAGGACGGTGCCGGGCAGGGCGTAACCCAACAGGGAGAGCCGGGTAAGGACGGCAGGCAGGCGTCCCCTGGCCCTTCGCCCGGCAAAGGCAATAGCAAAGGCTGCCGCCAGGGTAACCAGAGCCCCGGCCCCGGAGAGCATGAGGGAGTTGGCAAACAGCCTTCCGTACCCCAGGTGCAGCTCCTCCTGCCACGCCTCCCCCACCCAGACGAGCAGCTGGGCCATGGGGACCACAAAGGCCACGGCAAAGAGCCCGCCCAGAAACAAGAGGGCCCCGGCCGCCTGCCTCCCGGTCAGGGGCATGCGCCTGGCGCGACGCCCGTCACGGCCACGCACATAACGCATGCGCCGCCTGCTCCAGCTTTCGGCGGTGAGTACCAGGGCCAGCATCACGAGAATGGAGGCAAGCTGGGAGGCGGTGTCGATGGAGAAAAAGCCGAACCACGCCTTGTAGATGGCCGTGGTAAAGGTGTCATAGTTGAACACGGACACCGCCCCGAAATCCGCCAGGGTCTCCATGAGCACCAGGATGAGCCCGGCCAGGATAAAGGGCCGGGCCATGGGAAGCAGCACCCGGAAAAAGAGGCGCCACCGGCCCAGCCCCATGCAGCGCGAGGCCTCCAGTACCCGCTCCCCCTGGGAAGCGAATCCCCCGGCGGCCAGGAGAAACACATACGGATACAGGGCCAGGGACAACACGAGGATGACCCCGCCCGTGGACCGGATGGGCGGCAGAAGCGGCGCCACGGAAGGCAGGTGCTGCCGCAGGAAGGTGGCCACCGGTCCCGAAAAATCGAGAAGGCCGGTGTAGACAAAGGCCATTACATAGGTAGGAACAGCAAGGGGCAACAGCAGGGCCCAGGAGAAAAAGCGCCGCCCCGGAAACTCGCACAGGGCCGTCAGGTACGCTGCCGATACCCCGAAAAACCCGGTCAAGGCCAACACCCCGGCGGAGAGTACCGCGGTGTTGACCAAGAGCCCGGCCAACAGGTTCTCCCTGAGGTGCCCCCAGATCTCCCGGGTGTCCGCGCTTACCGAGGCCATCACCAGGACAATGGGCAGCAGCACCACCAGGGCCACCACAGCCATGGGCACGAGGGAGGGTTCCGCTTGGCCACGCCATCGGAACGCACCGGCAAACCGTTCAGCTGCCATTTTTGACTCACACCATTCCATAAAACTCCCTGCGCCGCGTTACCCATCACACGACGTCACTGCTCAGCTTGAAAAGCAAGCCTCCGGCGGCGAGGTGAGCCACCTCGAAAGCTTATTGCCATTGCGCTCCGCCCTTCGTTCCTCAGGGCAAAGCGCAATGGCCTTCGGCTCGGGCTGCGCCCGACATAAACGCTGATGGTTTATGCGGGCTGGCTCACACGCTTCGACGTCACAGGATACGTTGTCACTACTTGCCCATTGCCGATTTAACCGCACTGCCTTCTATGGTTAAAACCGGTTCAAAAAGCGTGCCTCCGGCGGCTCGCTTTTTTGAAAAAAAGCTCCGCAAAAAACGTTTGTAATGCAAAAAGTGGAAATTATTTCGACGGAGCTTGGAAAGGCTTGCTTAAGACCTGTTTGTCAAACTTTTTTAAAAGTTTGGCCCCCGGCAAGGCCGCCGGAGGCTTTTTTTACTCGCCTTATTTGTAACCTGCGCGATCCATGAGTTTGATGGCGTCGGCCTGGAGTTCCCCGGCTTTTTCAAGGCCGAGATCCGAGCCCTTGAAGTCACCCCAGGCTGCCACGGCCCCATGGGGCTTCACGGCGGGGTTCACGGGGTACTCCATGTTGGCGTCGGCAAAGAGGTTCTGGGCTTCGGGGCCGGAGAGCCACTCCAGAAAGGCCTTGGCCGCCTCGGGGTGGCTGGCGTGCTTGGTCACACCGGCGCCGGAAACGTTGACATGGACGCCCCCTGCCTTCTGGTTGGGCCAGAAGATGGCCAGGGGAAGGCCGGGGTTCTTTTTCTGGAGGCGGCCAAAATAGTAGGTGTTGACCACAGCCACGTCCCCCTGCCCTGCCACGATGGCCTCAAGGGCTTTGGTGTCGCTGGAGAAGGGCGGCGCAGCCAGGTTGCTCACCCACCCTTCCACCAGGGCCTGGGTGTCTGCTTCGCCGTGTTCGGCCATGAGCATGGCCACCAGGGACTGGTTGTAGACCTTCTTGGAGGTACGGAGGATCAGGCGACCTTTCCAGGCGGGATCAGCCAGGTTCTCATAGGTGGACAGCTCGGAAGGGGAGACCCGCTCGGTGCTGTAGACGATGGTGCGGGCCCGCTTGGAGAGGCCGAACCACCGGTTCTGAGGATCCCGCAGGTTAGCCGGGACATTGGCCGCCAGCACCTCGGATGAGACGGGCTGCAACACCCCCTCGTTGGCCGCGTGCCAGAGGTTGCCCGCATCCACGGTCATGAGGATGTCGGCAGGGGTGCGGCTCCCTTCGGACTTGAGGCGCTCCAGAAGCACCGGGGCCTTGCCGGTGACGTATCGAACGGTGACGCCGGTCTTCTTTTCATAGGCGTCGAACAGGGGCTTGATCAGGTGCTCCTTGCGGGCCGAGTAGACCACGAGTTCCTGGGAAAAGGCCTGGGACAGGCCGGTAAACGTCACCATGGCGGCGCACAGGGCGCTGAGTATAATCTTCATCGTTGCTCCATATTTTTTGTAACCATTCCGTTGCCTCCGGCGGCCAGCTGTTTGAAAAGCATGGCCCCGACAGGATACCCTCCGGGCCGCTGCACGTTCCGCAGCGAGGAACTATTTACCCCGAAGCATTTTTTGAATCAAGCACATTTTTTGGCACAACAAACTTTCTTTCGACACCAACACACCACAGAGCCCTTGCCCTCCATGGCGTTGACCGCCTTCAGCACCCCACAAAAAAAAATCCCGCCGGACGCATCATGCATCCGGCGGGATAAACAGACCCACAGGCACGGAAAATCTCTCCCGTGGCCTCACTATGTTCGTGGCTTTTCGTTACCCTTCGCCCAGTGCTCTGGCCATCCAGGCTCTCTTCTCGGCCTCGGGAAGGAAGCTCGCCTCAAAGCTGTTGGCGGCCAGGCGGCGGGCCTGGGCCTCGGTCATGCCCAGCTCCCGTGCCAGCCCTTGGAAGTTGGCGTTCATGTAGCCGCCGAAGTAGGCCGGGTCGTCGGAGTTCACCGTGACACAGGCCCCCTGGTCCAGCATGGCCAGGATGTTATGGTCGGCGAGGGTCTCAAAGACCTTGAGCTTCACGTTGGAGAAGGGGCAGACCGTCAGGGGCATGCGTTCGCCGATGAGGCGTGCCATCAGGGCTGGGTCCTCTAAAGCCCGCACCCCGTGGTCGATGCGTGCCACCTTCAACAGGTTCAGGGCCTGATAGATGTACGCAGGGGGTCCCTCTTCCCCGGCGTGGGCCACGGGGATGAACCCTTCCCTGCGAGCCTTTTCAAAGACCCGTTCAAACATCTCCGGGGGAAATCCCGCCTCCGAGGAGTCGAGGCCCACACCGATGATGCGATCCTTGTGGGGAAGGGCCGCTTCAAGGGTTTCAAAGGCGCTCTCTTCGGGCAGGTGGCGCAGAAACGACATGATCAGGTGGCTGCTAATCCCCAGTTTTTCCCGGGCGTCTTCAAGGGCTTTGTCGATGCCCTCAAGCACCGTATCAAAGGCGATGCCCCGCTCCGTGTGGGTCTGGGGATCAAAAAAGATCTCGGTATGGACCACGTTGTCCTCTTTGCAGCGCTCGAGGTAGGCCCAGGTAAGGTCGTAAAAGTCCCGGGCGGTCTGGAGCACACCGGCCCCGGCGTAGTAGATATCGAGAAAACTCTGGAGGTTGGTAAACTGATAGGCCTGTCGAATCGCCTCGGTGTCTTTGTAAGGCAGGGCAATGCCGTTTCGCTCGGCAAGGACGACCATCAGCTCGGGCTCCAGGGTGCCTTCTATGTGGAGGTGCAACTCAGCCTTGGGCAGGTTGCGCAAAAAATGCATGCCTTCATGATCCCGGAAGAATTGGTTTGGGTTGTGGCATAACGTCAGGGAAACCGGGCGGGTCGTGGGCCGGGTTCGCGCCTTTGCGTCCGGCGGGACGCGCCTGCCCCTGCCGTCTTTTCTGCCATGGTATCCCGCCTGGCCCGAAAAGGAAATGTTGATCCCGGCCACGGCAGGGGGGCATCCGCCCCTTTGCCGCCCCGGCATCCCCATTTTTGCCTCCGGCGGCCCTGCCGGGAGCAAAACTTTTGAAACGTTTGACAAACAGGTTTTGTTTTTTGAGAGTGCGTCCTTGCAAGGCATAGCCCCTCTTCTTTATTTTATTACCTGAAAATTCTTGCGGAGCTTTTTTCAAAAAGCGACCCGCCGGAGGCAACTGAATTTTTAAATGCGTTGCCCCTGCCGGCATCCCCACGACCCCTTGCCACCGGCGCCCCCATACGATATAAGACGTCAGGAATACAGCTGAATGAAAGCAGCCCGAAACAAACAACGGCAAACGGTACTCAGACCTCAATTTACCGGCGCCCTTACCCGGACATTTCACGAGAAACAATCTGTAATAATGGTTTATTGGTTTAACCTGATCATTTTCTCATGAACTATTCGGGCTTACGCCCTCATCGCCCACAGGATACAGCCATGAAACGAATCGCCCTCCTCCTTGCCGCCCTCATGTTTTCCACCGGATGTGCCATGCTCCAGCCGGACCAAACCGTGGTCCTGAGCCCCCGGATCACAGAGCTCGACCACGACAGCTTTGCCATCCTCCCCTTTGTGGACGAGCGGTCGGGCCGGAAGGACAACTTCGGGTTTGACGTCTCGGACGTGGTGACCGACGCCTTTGAAACCGCCTTCATGAAATCCGGCTACAAGATCGTCGAACGAAGCAGCGTGGAAAAAGTCCTGGGTGAGATGAAGTTCTCCTACATGGGCCACGTGGACGAGACCCAGCTCAAGGAGATCGGGAAAATGACCAACGCCAACGTTGTCATCCTGGGCATGGTTCGCGATTTCAAAAAGGCGAAATACGAGCGGGAAAAGGGAAAAATGAAGGCGGTCTCCTGCACCACCTTGAGCTATTCGGTCAAAGCCGTTCATATCGAAACAGGGGAGGTTCTCTGGAAAGGGGCCATCACCCGCAGCTCGGGCATGAAGGGCGACATGTTTTCCCCCTGTGACTGCAACGGGGTCCGCTTTGCCGACCGCACCTCCAAAAGCCTGGTAAAAAAGATCCTCTCCCGCACCGATGCTGCCCTGAAGACCACGAGCGAAGAGTACGACATGTTTCCGTCCCTGTAACAGCCCACCGACGCGGGGGCCGGTGCCGCCCCCGCCAACCGACTCGGCACCTCATGGTGTTGCGAGCTGTTGCGCCCTGTGCGACGCGCTTTTCGCCTTGACACCGGGCCGTGCCCCTCCTAATCTAATACATTAAAAACACGCGACAATCACAAAAAAAGAGACCGCGACATCCCGTTGATTTCCATCGCACCCCCCTGCCCAAGGAGGCCCCATGATCCAGCTGGTTGCCAATCTTTTAAAACTGTTGAACTCCGAGGCAGAACCGGCCCAGATCAGCCTGGCCCTCTGCCTCTCCATGGTGCTGGGCTTCACCCCGCTCTTTTCCCTGCACAACCTTGTCATCCTCTTTGCCGTGTGCGTCATCCGGGTGAACCTCTCGGCTCTGGAGCTGGGGGTCTTTTCCGGCATGGCCTGGATCCTCGATCCCCTCTTCCACGGCCTGGGCAAGCAGGTCCTCACCCTGCCGGCTCTAAACGGAACCTGGACGGCCCTGTACAACATCTCCCTGTTTCGCCTGGCGCGATTCAACAACACCGTGGTCATGGGCAGCCTCATCACCTCCCTGGCCCTTTTTGTGCCCCTTTTTCTCGTGTTGAACCGGCTCATCCTCGCCTACCGGGACCATCTTCTGGCCTGGGTCGATAAGAGCCGCGTCATGCAGTTCTTCAAGGCATCCAAAATTTACGCCGCTTACAAGGCCCTGGCCTGACCCCAAGGAGGTTTCCCATGAAAAAATGGATTCGCATCAAGGGTGTGGCCGCCTTTGCCGTGATCACCGCGGCCCTGATCCTCTTTTTCGTTTTCTTTGCCGACGCCCTCGTCAAAAAGGCCATCGAAACCACGGGCACCCTCATTGTGGGGGCCCGGGTGGAGCTGGCCGATGCCGACCTCAGCCTTTTCCCTGCGGGGCTTGACCTCAAGGGCCTTGCCGTCACCAACCCCGACGCTCCCATGCGAAACGCGGTGGAAGCGCGGCACATCGTCCTCACGGTTTCCACCGCGCCCCTCTTCTTCCGAAAATGCATTGTCCCCACCATGGCGGCCACAGGCATCCGTTTTGACACCGAGCGGAGCTACTCCGGCGCCGTGATCAAAAGACAAAAGGCCGCCCCTGAAAAAGCCGAGGAGAAAACATCCCCCCTCTCCCTGCCCTCCCTGGATATCAAGGACCCGAAAAAAATCCTGGAACAGGAGACCCTGGCCAGTGTGGAAGAGGCCGAAAAAGTCCGGGAGGACATCAAAACGCTGAAAGGCGAATTCAAACAGCGCATCGCTGACCTGCCCGATGAAGAGGATTTCAAAGCCTACGAAAAACGCATCGAGGAACTCACCAGCGGAAAATCCGACTGGACGGCCCTCCTCACCAAGGCCGCAGACATTCAAAAAATTGCTGATGAAGTGGAAGCCGATATCCAGGAAATCAAGTCGGTCAAAAAAGATCTGGAGAACGAAATAGCAAGCCTTGAAAAACGGATAAAAAACCTGCCCACACTGGCCCGTGCAGACTACACCCGCCTCAAAGAGACCTACGGCCCCTCGGCCGTGGGCGCCGGAAACATCACCGGCCTGCTTTTTGGGGATGCGTACAAAGGCAAGGTGGAAACCGCTATCCGATGGTACCAAAAGCTCCAGCCCATGCTGGAAAAGGATCCGTCGGATGAAAAGGGGAAAGCACAGGAGGAGGGTGCTGCAAAAGAAGAAAAGCCCAAACGCATCCGGGGAAAAGGCGTGGACATCGCGTTTGCGGAGAAGCGCCCCCTGCCGGAATTTCTCATCTCGCGGGGTGCCCTTTCGGTGGATCTGCGGAAACCCTGTCGGGCACCATGGAAAACGTCACCGCCCAGCAGCCCCTGGTGGGCAAGCCCATGGCCCTGACCTTGACGGGCCGTGATCTCAAAGGGATCGAAGCCGTTGACCTCACCGCCACCATGGATCGCGTCAGCCCGCAAACCGCCGGGGACCGATTCGTTTTCTCCGGCAGCGGCATCGGAATCCGCCCGGTGGGCTCCGCGGACACCATCCGTATGGAAGGGGCCTCGGCCTCGGTCACGGGCCATGCGGACATCACCGGGGGCGAGACCCTGGACGCCGCCGTCTCCGCACAGATGACCCAGGTGCGCTTTGCCGACCCCACCGACCCCGGTGCCCTCCAGCAGGCCCTGGGCCGGACCCTCAAGGGTGTGACGGAATTCTCGGTTCAGGGAAGCGCCACCGGTCCCCTGGACAACTACGACCTGAACGTCACCTCAAATCTGGACACCATCATGAAACAGGCCTTCCAAAACGCCACCAAGGAACTCACCGCGGACTTTAATAAGGAGCTCCAGGCCGCCATCAGCGAAAAAACAGGGAATGCCTTCTCCGCCGCAGACACCGCCACTGGCGGCATCACCGCCCTGGATGACGACCTCGCAAAAAATCGAAGAGGGCAAAGGGCTTGAGCCAAATGGCGCCCCATGCATTAAAGACCAGAGGTAACCTTCTATGGTTGAAGTGGGGCAGGAAGAGCCTGCCTCCGGCGGTCCTGCCGGGGGCCAAACTTTTAAAAAGTTTGATAAACAGGTCTCAAGTAATCATTCATAGGCTTCGCCGAAACAATTCCGACATTTTCTTAGAAACGTTTTTTGCGGAGCTTTTTTGAAAAAAAACGACCCGCCGGAGGCATACGCTGAATGGCTGCAATCAGAGAAGGTTTCGCAGAATCAGGGCCAGGCCCCCGAAGCTGACCAGCACCAGAAGGGCCGGGCGCAAAAAGGCGCGATCCAGAAAGCGGGCAAAGGGCCCGGCCAGGAGGCTGCCGGTGAGGATCCCTGGAAGGAGCGAAAAGCCGAGGAGGGCATGGAGCCCGCCGAAGCGTCCCGACAAATAGAGGGCGGTGATGGAGGCAAAACTCCCGCACATGAAGGTGATGCCGAGGTTGGCCCGGATCTGGACACCGACCTCGTTCTGGAGAAGAAGAATCAACGGCGGGCCGGGCACACCGGCCACGGTGGACATCATGCCGGCAACAGCACCGCCGCCCACAAGGGTATTGCGCCCCACGGTCACGCGAACCCCCACGGCACTCATGGCAACGGCAAAAAGAATGGTGAACCCGATGGCCAGCTCCACCCCCGGCCCTTTCAGGTTTTTCAGCACAAAGTAGGCAGCCACGGACCCCATGACGATGCCGGGCAGGATGGCACCCAGCCAGTCCGGGCGGAGCCCCCGTCGGTTCCTGGCCACCATGACGCTGTTTTGAAACATGCTGGCCAGAAGAAAGGAGCCCGGCGCAAAAACCGGATCAATGAGGGTAAGCAGGGGCACGCACAGAAGCCCCATACCGAAGCCGGTCCCGCTTTGGATAAAGGCCCCGAAGGCCACGGCCACATTGGCGGCCAGGATTTGCCAGAGTTCAGGCTGTTCAAACACGTACCGAGTCTCCTTCATGCGCCCGCCACCGTGCCATGGACACAAAAAAATGCACAGGCACCGACGGAACAGCGTACACGGGCATGAAGCGGTGTCCCAACGCCTTTCGAAGGCCATCGTCATGGTCCCGGACAAAAAGGAAAAAAATTTACCACCCGGTTCTTCTGGCTGTCAACATTTCATAACCTATTTTATATAATAACGGCGATAAACGGAGGTGTGGTGCAAAGGTGCGGCCCCCAAACGAAACCTTTTTTCCCTTAGACGGTGTCTGTGGTACACAACAACGGCGGGACATGACCGTGGCATCGGTCTTTTTTGATGCTGCCTTACCGGTATACATGCTCCAAGCCCGTGACCCAACATTGACCACTCACCCCCGGAGGGCCCATGACCACCCCAGAGATTGTCGCATCCGCCTATGACCAGGCCCTGCTCACCCGCCAGGTGGGAGACCTCCTGGACCGGCACATGCCCAAGGCCCCGAGTGCCTGCGAAGAGGTCCTCATCAAGCCCAACCTCCTGCTGGCAGCCCCGCCGGACAAGGCCATCCTCACCCACCCATTGGTGGTGCGGGCCACGGCCGCATGGGTACTGGACCGCGGGGCACGGCCCTTCATCGCAGACAGCCCTGCCGTGGGGAGCGTGGCAAAAATCTGGAGGATGGGGGGATTCGAAGACGCGCTTAAGGGAATGGCTGTTGAGGTGCGGGGATTCGAGACGGCGGCGCCGGTGGATATCGGGGCGCCCTTCGGCACCATCGGCCTGGCCCAAGAGGCCCTGGAGACCCCCATGGTCATCAACCTGCCCAAGTTCAAGACCCACGCCATGATGACATTAACCCTGGGGGTCAAAAACCTCTTCGGGTGCGTGGTGGGGTTTGAAAAACCCAGATGGCACGCACGGGCCGGGATCCAGAGAGAACAGTTCGCAAAACTCCTGGTGGGCATCGCCGAAGCGGTTCGGCCCACGGTCACCCTGGTGGACGCTGTCACGGGCCTGGAAGGCCAGGGCCCCGGTAAGAGCGGAACCCCAAGGCCCATGGGCTTTCTCGTGGCCGGGTCACACGTTCACGAGGTGGACGCCACCTGCGCCCACATGGCAGGTCTTGCCCCCGAGACCCTGCCCACCCTGGCCGCGGCCCTGACTTCAGGGCTCTTAACGGACATGCCGCCTTTGCCTGTGCCCGAGGCCGTCTTCAAGGACTTTAAGCTCCCGACCCAGAGCCCGGTGACCTTCGGCCCCGCGTTTCTCAAGCACCTCATCCGGAAACACATGGTCCAACGCCCCGTGGTGAACCCGGCCGCCTGCCAGAAGTGCAACCACTGCCTCACCTACTGCCCGGTAAACGCCATCTCCGAAACCCCCGAGGCCGTGGCCTTCGACCTTGAAACGTGCATCCGGTGCTACTGCTGCGTGGAGGTCTGCCCCCATGCGGCCCTGGAAGCCGTAGACACCCGCCTCGGGACATGGCTCCAGAAGGGCAAACAGCTTGTGGATCGGGTGCTTTAAAAAACGGAACTATTCTGAACCCAAAACAGCCTTCTACGGTTAAAGTGCGTAAAAAAACAAGCCTCCGGCGGCAAGGTGGGGGCACCTTGAAACCCTATGGCGAATACATGGAGGTCGCTGTTATACGAATGCTCACAAGGCATTCGCGTGATGTATGACATGGGGCAACCGCTTATGCTGAAGAGGCCTATTTCATTCTTCAGGAATCACGATGAAGGGCTTTTGCAATTCGCTTGACTTTAACCGGAATAACTCCGGCGGCAAAGTGGGGGCGCTTTGAAACCCTATGGCGAATGCACGGCGGCAGACATCATGCAACCGCTTTCGGGGCATTCGCGTGGTGTGTGACATGCGGCAGTCGTATTTGCAGGAGAGGCCCATTTCATTTTTCTGGAAACACGATAAAGGGCACTTGGGACGAGCTTGACGTTAACCGAAAGAACTCCGGTGACCCTGCCGGGGGGCATACGTTTCATCCGCCTTCGCCAAGGGCTGCAGCGGGACAAGAATGTTTGCCAAACAGGCCTTGCGAAGGCCTCAGAATGGCCGAACATTCTCGGAAAGCCGACGGCTTTTCACCGGGGCGCTATCATCGCCTTCTGCCGCCCAGACCCGTTGGGTCTGGGCGGCAGAAGGCGATGCTACTGGGACGTTTTTGCGGAGCTTTTTTCAAAAAGCGACCCGCCCGAAGCAAACTGAATTGCTACAGAAAAACAAACCAAAAGGTTCCCCATGAAAAACATCTTCTCAGCCGCCCTGGCCTTGTCCATTGCCCTTTTGGCGGGATCCCTTGCCTGGCTGGCGTACAGCATCCAAGTCGTCGCCCGGGAAGTGCCCGGGGTGTTGACCCGGGTCGACGACATCGTGGCAACCATTCCTTTGATCACCGAAGAGATCCCCCCCATCGTAACAGAGGTGGGAAAGGTCAGGGAGACCGTGCCCCCCATCCTCACGGAAGTGGGCAAAATCCGGGAAACCATTCCGCCGATTCTCTCCGAGGTGGAGCAACTCCGTGAGGCGTTGCCCTCCATCCTGACCCGGGTCGATGCCATCCAGGCCCAGGTCGCAGAGCTGGAAAAGCAGCTCCCCCTCATCAATGAAACCGTGAACACCGTCACCGATCAGATGGATGAGGTCCTGCCACGGGTCGACAAAGCCCTTGAGGAGGCCGAGGCCATTCGCAAGGACATCCCGGGAATCCTCACCCGGGTGGAAGCCATTGTGGCCGAAGCCCAGACCATCGTGGGCAGGGCCTCCCAGGATGCCGTCACCGGTGTCTTCAAAGGGGTCATCACCTCGCCGTACAGGCTCCTCAAAGATGCGGGTAAAAGCATCTCCGGCTCTCTGTTTTCCTCCAAGGGGATCACCCCGGAGGATGAGGAAAAAGTGGTGGAAGCCGCCACCACCCTGCTTCAAAACCTGGACCTTCAATCCGTTGAGTGGTCCAACCGCAAGTCTAAGAACAGCGGCAAGGTCTCTTTGGTACGGGCCTTTAATGAAGACGGAACCTCCTGTGTCGACCTTCAGTTCGACCTCAAGCCCAGATCCGGTAAAAAGGAGACAAACGTCCGAACGATCTGCTTAGACTCCGACGGGCACTGGCAGGTAAAGGACGCGGACAAAAAATAATCTAACGAGTCCGTTGCCTCCGGCGGGTCGCTTTTTTGAGCTGAATAATGACAAATAGTGCAGCCCACGGTTAGCCCACGGAAGCAGACGGGGTTTCACCTTGCCCCACCGGCTCCATCCCTTCATCCAGGTATTTCTGGGCCAGATCGATGTAGATCTGCTTGCCGAAGTCCCAGAGGGCCTTGTCATCGGCCGACACCTCGCGGATCACCTTTGCCGGGTTTCCCGCGGCAACCACATGGTCCGGGATGCACTGGTTCGCCTTGACGATGCCCCCTTCGGCGACGATGGCGCCCGTGCCCACGTCCGAGAGAATGCTCAGCACAGCCCCCATGCCGATGACGGCACCGTCCCCGATGGACTTGCCGTGGATCACAGCGTTATGGCCCAGGGTCACGCGAATTCCGATGCGATTGACCGCACCGGGGGGAGCGTGAATGATCACGCCCTCTTCCACGGCAGTGCCGTCGCCGATCTCAATCCTGCCGTAATCCCCCCTGACAATGGCCCCGTGACCGATGTAGCAATTGTCGCCGATCACCACGTCTCCGATGACGCTGGCCAGCTCACTGACGTAGGTGTTTTTTCCCACGGAGGGCTGTTTTCCGTCGAATTTGTAGAGCATTGGGACTCCTTAACATTATAGAACTCAATGGGTTGCAGTCTGCTGACTTCATGCTGCCGCACGCATGGAATCCAGACAGGTGCAAAGGCGTCGCCTTTCCACCTGCAGGACCAAAGAAACATAGTTCTCTCGTCAGATCAACAAAAAGCATGCCGTGATACATGAACCTGTCCCCTGCTGCATACTCACACCGGGCCCTGTTTCTGGCCCACGATCAGGAGCCTGCTCGACACTGCCATGACCCCTGGGTCTTCCGACACGGCCTGAAAAATGTTGGATACCTGATTGAACAGGGTGTCGTCGTCCAGGATAGCCACCTGCTCAGGAGAGGGGGGCACATCGAAAAACGGGGTGATGGCTGCGGTGCGGCAGGCCTCGAACCCCTGGCCCGCAAAAAGCGACACAAGCTCATCCGGGCTGAAGCAATGGTGGGTCTGCCCGGAGTCTGCCACCACACGCCCCGTGTTCAAGGCATTGAACATTTCGGTCATGTTCTTTTTCCGGGCCATGTCCAGGGCCGTGCGATAGCGATTCATGGCATCGCACACCACATGCCCCCCCGGCCTGACGATCCTGAACATTTCTCCCGCGGCTTTTACAGGGTCGCTGCACAGGGACAGGGGCATGCCCAAAGCAAGGACCAGATCGTAGCCGTCGTCCGGCAGGGCGCTCATATCACAGAGGTCCCGAACGTGATACCCGAGCACATGCCCCCCCAGCCCCTGACGGGCAACATGGGTTTCGGCGTGCTGGATCATCTCGGCTGAGAAATCCAGGAGCTCCATCCGGTACCCCATGGGGGCCAGGTGATAGACCCACCGCCCTGTGCCGCACCCTGCCTCCAGAATGAGGCTGCCCTCCTTTGGGGGCAGCACCGGCTCGATATACCGCCAGCAGCTAGTCTCATAGAGGTCTGTCATGCGCCGATTTTTTTGCCTCCGCTCATCCGAAGCAAAAAAATCGGCCTTATCATCCCAGTACTCCCTGGGCGTTTTTGATTTGATGACTGTCATGGCTGTCCTCCTTCGTTTTTTGTGCAGGGACAGGTTCCGCCGATGCCCCTGCCTGTACGTTCATGCACACCAGGCGCTCAATGAGTCCACGAGGCCTCCCACCTTGTGCTCGACAACGGCCAGGTCGGCGCCATTGGGCCGGTCCTCGATATTTCCCAGACGGCCGTTCCGGTTGATCTCCTTGTTGTGGTGGTGCCTGCCCACCACAAGCCACTGGTCCAGGGCGGCGTAGCCCAGATGCTCAAGAAAGGAGTTAAGCCACATGGTCATGGGCAGGGCCTCCTTCTCACCGATATGGGGCCCGGCAAAGGTCCCGAAGCTGACGCCGAATTTCCCGGGCAACAGGGGAGACGAGGGCTTGACCGCACCTTGCCTTGCGTAGGCCTTCATTTTCCGTTTCACAAAATCCATCAGGGGTTTGGTGGGCAACCAGTCGATGACAGGGGACCCGATAAAGACCAGGTCGTAATCAAAGATGTCGATATCAAGGTCTTTATCCACTTTGACCAGATCAGTGGCCATGGCCCGGGCCCTAAGGGCCTTTTCAATGGTCTCGGCGACGAGGGCGGTGTTGCCCCCCATTGAATCGTAGAGGATAAGGGATTTCATCGGTATCTCCTTTGCAGTGCGCTAAACGACAATCAGAATCAATAACCACACCAGCTCTTTGTTCCCCATGGCACATTGCAACGCATGTGCCACATAAGGGGACAGGTTCTTTATTCTTGAATTCAAAACAGAATAGGCTTCGGCGAAGTTTGCCTGGAGGCAAGACTGATATACACTGTGATAAAAGAGCCTTAAAAGAGAATCGACACAATAGCTATCAGGTTATTACTTGAGTGATTCGTTGGGGGACAGGTTTAAAAAACACAGAACAAAGCACTGCAAAAAAACCATCTTCTGTGGAAAGGAGCTGAGAAAAGCATAGGTTTACGTTAACTTCCAACAAGACAATCGTTAACCCACCGCCAAAAACCGTTAACTCGATTTTCCCAGAGTAACCAAAACAATGGGAATTCCTTGCATGAAGCCATGCCAAAGCGTACCATGTGGGTTAACGTTTCGGCCTGTCGGGTACTCTGCGATCCCCACGTGAACAGCCCGGTCTCCTTTCCATCTCTTTTCTGCCAGAACCAGGAGCGTTGACGTGAAGACTTTACTCCGCGAAATGAACGACCACCCGGCCTTGAAACAGATCATCGACACCATCGCCGACGGGGTATTCACCCTGGACATCACCGGACACATCACCTTCTGGAGCAAATCCATGGAGCAGATCACCGGCTTTTCCGCGGATGAGGCCATCGGCAAAACCTGCGGGACCCTGAAGATCTCCAATTGCCTTGGTGTTCTGGGAACCGGAGACCCGACCCGCTGCGGCATTCTGGAAGGAAGCATCACCGGTGCCCGGGAGTGTTTTCTCAAACACAAAGACGGCCACGACATCCCGGCCATCAAAAACGCCACGGCGGTCAAAGATGAAAACGGAAAGGTGATCGGGATCGTGGAGGCCATCACAGATCTCACAAAGCTGGAAAAGGCCCGCACGACCTTAGAGGAGGCCACCAGACGACTTGAGGATCGCCACCGGCTGGACCGGATCATCGGAAAGAGCGACTGCATGCAGGCGGTGTTCATGGCCATCAAGGCCACGGCGGCAAGCCAGGCCACCATCCTGATCCAGGGGGAGAGCGGCACCGGTAAAGAGCTGGTGGCAGGGGCGATCCACTACAACTCCGAACGGGCCAGAGGGCCCTTTGTCATCGTCAATTGCTCGGCCCTGTCGGAGTCCCTTCTGGAGAGCGAGCTCTTCGGCCACGCCAAAGGTGCCTTTACAGGGGCCTCCACCGACCGGGTCGGCCGCCTGGAAAAAGCAAACCACGGCACGGTGTTCCTCGACGAAATCGGCGAGCTGAGCCCCCTGGTGCAGGTCAAGCTCCTCAGGGTCCTTCAGGAACGCACCATCGAGCGCATCGGGGAGTCCCGGCAGCGAAGCCTGGACATCCGGGTCATCACCGCAACCCACCGGAACCTGTATGCCCTTGTGAAAGAGGGAAAATTCAGGGAGGATCTCTACTACCGCCTTAAGGTCTTCCCCATCGGCGTCCCCCCGTTGCGGGAGCGAAAAACCGACATCCCCCTGCTGGTGCGACATTTCTGTCACCGATTGAACGCCGAAACGGACAAAAACATCCAAAAGATATCCCCCACGGCCATGCAGAGGCTCCTGGACCACCACTGGCCGGGCAATGTGCGGGAACTGGAAAATGCCATCGAGCATGCCTTTGTGCTGTGCAACGCCCGCACCATCCTCCCGGACCACCTACCCCTGGAATCGAGGACACTTACCAGATCAGCACTGCCGTAGAACCACCCCTCCCTTCCGGCCCCTGACCCGGGACTGCTGACAGCTCGCCTCCATGGAGCCCCAACGGAACAAGGCCGAGGCCGCACGAGCGACGTCGACCGCCGTCTGGAAGCAACGAATGAAACGATGGGGGATCCCATACCACCAACCCTGATTCACTGATTCTAAAAAGAAATTTTAAAGGGGACAGGTTCTTTTTCCTCGTCATCAAAAATTCGTATTGGGCGTATTGTGTGCGGCCCCCGGGTAGTGGCGACTCAGGAGGTACCCGCAAGCCGCTTCAAAGAGAACAACCCCTCAATGCCTTCGACGGCTTCAGGAATTTTCTCCCGTCTTGTCTGATAACGACCCTTGAACAGGCCGTAGGTTGTTTCCACAAACGCGCGAGAACCGATGATTCCCGAATCCGTAAAGTACCGGGACCGACACATAAACCGAGCAGCCTGAGGCAACTTAAAGCCCGCGGAGGTCTCTTTATCCAGGATCTTTTGTGAAATTTTAGCCTTACCTCTCTTTTCTATGGCCCCCATGTGATACAGAAACTCGCGGTAGCTTTGAAGTTGCGCTGCAGGGTCAGCGCCCCCGAACTCAGGGGTCCCCAGACCTGATGAAAGAAACCCCTCCCGGTTTCCGGTTTGCATCCGGTACCCGATGGAACACCACCTGTATGCCTCCGGTCGCTTGACGATCCCTGCGCGCACGGCGTTCAAATCGATATACGCCAGGCAATTGATCAGCGCATTCCCCTCCTGAACAATGACGCTTTTGAACCGCTCGCCCCACAAGGTTCCTTTTCGCTTCTTCCGTTTGTTGTAAAAGATAGAAAAGGTCTGCTTGATGTCTTTGATGTATGCAGACAGGCTGGTAAACCGTTTCCGGAATTCGCCCAATTGCGCTTCCGGAAAACCGGTGCCCTCACCGTAGAGAAGATGATAACGCCGCACCACCTCCTCGTCGGAGACCATCTCACCAGGCGTCACCACCACGAGGAGATGAAAATGCGACCCCATGATGGCGTAACCCACAGCATCCACGGCATATACCGCCGAATAACGCTGGATAATTCGCACCAGTTCATCTTTCTCAACTTGTTTGAAGGGAAGCCCATCCAGAGCAGTTCTGCTGATCACATGATATGCAACCTTTTGACCGGGGTCCGTTACGACCATACGAGGAATCCGAGGCATCGCGTTCTCCTTTCTGGCCATTCACAATGTTTGCACAGCAAGATTAAATAGAAATGCATTAGAGGATGTTACCCGCCCGACAACTTTCGCATGCAACACCTTAGAAAGTCCAGAAAAAAATAACCTGTCCCCGGCATTTGGAAGTTATCGGGGCCTTGATCCTTTGCCCTGTTTGATATAATCATGTTCTACCAATAAAACGATGATTACATCACTTATCAAAGAAGAGGCAGCCCCATGACATCGAACCATCCCGCTGAGTTCCAGGCTTTCCTTCAGCAAGAGCAACACATCGCCCGAATGATCCGAAGACGCATCCCCAGATATGGCAGCAAAGTGGCCTTGAAGGACAGGGCCGACGGGCCCTGGGAATCGGTGACCTGGGACGAGATGGGCAAAATGGCCGACAGCCTGGGCAGGGCGCTCATCTCCTGCGGCGTCAAGGTGGGGGACCGGGTGGGAATTTTTTCACAAAACCGTGCGGCCTGGACCCTGGCCGACCTGGCGATCCTCTCCGTCAGAGGGGTAACAGTGCCTGTCTACCCGACCAACTCGGCGGATGAAACGGCCTACATCGTGAAAGACGCGGGCATCAAAGTCCTCTTTGTCAACGACCAGGAGCAATACGACAAGGCCCTTGAAGTGCAGAAACAAAACCAGGGCCTTGAGGTTCTTGTGGCTTTCTCTGCCTCTGTACAGCTCAAAGAGGGCACCCAAAGCTTCTCGTTTGCCGAGTTTATCGCCCTTGACCACCAAGAAGACGCCGAAAAAGAGCACGAAAAACGTCTGGAGGAAGCCGCCGCCTCGGATCTCTACACCCTGATCTACACCTCCGGCACCACGGGCCCGCCCAAAGGAGCCATGCTCACCCACGAGAATATCCTCGCATCCCTGTATGGCACGGGGTACCCCATGCCCGTGGAACCCACCGACGTCTCCTTTGCTTTTCTCCCCCTGAGCCACGTCTTCGAAAGGAGCTGGACCTGGTTCATGCTCTCCCGGGGAGCCGAAAACCACTACTGCCACGACACCCACCAGGTAAAGGAGTTCTTTGCCGAGGTGAGGCCCCACTACATGGTGAGCGTCCCCAGGGTCTGGGAAAAAATCTACGGCACCATTCAGGACGGCGTGCAAAAGGCCCCCAACCTCAGAAAAAACCTCTTCCACTGGGCCATACGGACCGGTGGTGAATACCACAGGATCACCAACGCCAAGGGGCAGCCCGATCGATTCCTCACCCTGAAGTACGCCCTGGCAGACTGCTTGGTCCTCTCGAAAATCCGAGAGGTAGTGGGAGGGCGCGCCAAATTCTTCCACGCCGGTGGAGCCGCCCTGAACCCGGAAATCAACCAGTTCTTTGTCAACGCAGGCATCCGCCTGGGGGTGGGCTATGGCCTAACGGAGATCTTTCCCATCTGCGTCTGCACCCCGGAAGACATCGGTTTCGGCACCAGTGGCAAGCCCATCCCCCTCATGCAGGTCCGCATTGCCGAAGACGGAGAGCTCCAGGCCAAGAGTCCGTCCCTTATGAAAGGCTACTGGAACAACCCCGAAGTATCAGTGAGGGCCCGACCCGGGACGAATGGTTCAAGACCGGAGACATCGGCGAAATCACGGATAAAGGATACATCCGGGTCACCGACCGCATCAAAGAGATCCTCATCACCGCCGGGGGCAAAAACATCTCTCCCCAAACCATCGAAACCGCCATCAAAGAGGATCTCTACGTGGAACAGGCCGTGGCCGTGGGTGACGGCAAGCCCTACATCTCGGCCCTTGTGGTCCCCTCCTTCCCCATGCTTGACGCCCTTGCCGATATCCTGGGACTCCAGGGGCTCTCCCGAAAAGAGCTTGTGGCCCACCCGGAGGTCATCGGCTTCTACAGGGAACGCATCGACCACCACACCCGGCACCTTGGACGCGTCGAAAAAATCAAGCGGTTCACCCTCCTTCCCGCCGAATTGACCCAGGCAGCAGGAGAACTCACCCCCACCTCCAAGCTCAAGCGAAAAGTCATCCTGCAGCGCTATGCCGACACCATTGAGGCCATGTACGCAGAGCCCCGCCTGAAGGCATCGTAACCAGAAAGCCTCCGGCGGCGAGGTGAGCCACCTCGAAAGCTCATTGCCATTGCGATTTGCCCTTCGTTCCTCAGGGAAAATCGCAATGGCCTTCGGCTCGGGCTGCGCCCGACATGAACGTTGAGGGCTTGTGCGGGCTGGCTTACAAGCTTCGACGTAACAGGGTACGTCGTGGCAACGTGCCCATTATGGATTGAACCGCACGGCCTCCGACAGCAAGGGGAGCACCCTCAAAAGCTGCATGCCGCCCCCCCCGTTCCACGCACTTAATCGCGGCGACATGCCCATTGAGAGTGTCCGTATCGTTTGTTTCAACCCAAGAAACTGGCACGTTTAAAAAGAACCTGTCCCCATAAAAAACCATAAAAAAAACCCTTTCCCCGCAAGCGGGGAAAGGGTTTTTTACATCCTGAAAGATGTCCGGAAAGGTGCGGTCAGCTTAGGCGGCTGCCTTTTCACCGGCCACCGCGGCCTTGACAACGTCCAGGCCGATGCGGTCGATCATGCGGCCCATACGCTCGGCCTTGTTGGCGTTCTCTTTGTAGTATTCGATGAGGCGATCGAACATGGCCAGAGCCTCCTCGGTGTCGAGGTCCTCGGCGATGATATCAGCCAGGCGCGGGCGGCCCGTGCCCACACCACCGGCCATGAGGGTCCAGCCATCTTTGGTTCCGGCCAGGGAGGCGTCCTTGATGCAGTTTTCCGCACACTGGTTCTTGCAGCCCGACACACTCATCTTGGTTTTGCTGGGCAGCTCCATGCCGTGGTACTTCTCATCCAGGGCCATGCCGATGGTCAAAGCATCCTGCTTGGCCATGGCGCAGAAGGTGGTGCCGGGACAGGCCTTGACGCTTCGTACCACCTTGCCCACGGCCTGGCCGGGGACCATGGCCAGGTCGTCCCAGGCCTTGGGCACGTCGTCCTCTTTGAGACCCACGATGGCGATACGGGCGGCGCTGGTGATCTTCAGGGCTGCGGCATCGTACTTTTCTGAGACATCGGCGATCTTCCTGAGGGTGTCGGGGGTGACCACTCCGCAGGGTACGTGGGGAACCACGGCATAGGTCTCTTTGTCTCTCTGGCGAACAATGGAATTCTTCTGGTTTGTCATGAAAGGTATCCCTATATTATGGACTTAAATCAGTTGGGGTATGAAAATAATATCGGCAGGGCAATCGGATGCCATCCGGCTGCGTCATCGAAGAGCGTCACGGTCCCTGCCCCACCCGGTGTCTCTCTCCGAATGAAGCTCCTGCCAGGGAACCCGGGATCTCTCCACGGAAAATCTATCCTGCCTGTTCAACGGCCTCGCTCAAACTGCGAATGGGTGCCTCGCGGTCCCGCATCACGGGGTGCGCCACTGCCCGGGCATGGGCCTGTGCCCCGCAAAAAGCCCCGATGTCCAGTGGATCAACGAGGCCCGGCGCTTTGATCATGACACGACATCACGGATCAAAGGGGTTTTATATAATTTTGCTTGAAAAATCAAACGTCATGGTTGGATAAACGGCTGGGCCGGGAGGACATTCTCCCGTCCGCCGGCGTCACCTGCCCACGGCCTCGGCACTTGCCTGGCGCAGGATGCGGTTTACCACATGGGCAATGATGGCCTCTTCACCGGGCTCGATGGAGTCGCTTACAGCGGCAACCACAGCTTCCAGGGTCACCTCTTCCAGGGATTCTTCATATCGGGTCGTTCGTGATTCGATGGCGTTCATGCCTCACCTCCGTATATGGGGTTAATGATGCGTTGTACCATCGAGAAATATGCAGAATACGTGCCAAATAAAATAAAAAAGACAACAACCCCTGTTTTTAGGGCATTGCGCGCCACTTCCCTGCCCCGTTCTTACCGTCCCATCGGGACATCATGCAGACATGTCTCATAAAATTGCGACACTGTGTAAAGAAAAACCAGCACCCACGCCGTACCGATACACATTGCCCCACTCTGCCCCGCAACCCGTATAAAAAAGACACACCCTCACCCCAGGCGCCTCACCCGCCGTCGCAGCACCCCGAGGGCCCCGAAGGCACACAGGGCACTCACGCACATCACCCAGGCCAGGGGGCGCAGGCTGCCGTCGTGGAAATGGCTCACGGTGATACCGGCCACCGCGCCCCCCAGGCAGTTGACCACCCCCATGAGGGCATGGGCGGTGCCGCTTTTTTCCGGAAAATACTGCAGGTTCCCGGACACGGTGTTTCCCATGACAAGGCCCAGGGAGCCGATAAAAAAAAGATTCAGCCCCACCGTCACCCAGAGAACTGGGACAAAAAAGGTGGCCTGGATGGCCAGGGCCGTTCCGCACACCACCTGCAAAAGGATCCCGCAGGTCAGAAGGTCCATGGGATGAACCCGCCGGACCAGGCGCGCGTTGAGACGGGCCAAAAGGATCACCACCCCCACCCCTGAGCTGAAAAGAACAGGGAACAGCTCCTTGGACACATGAAAATACCCCATGTACATGAAGGCCGACTCCGTTAAAAACGCATACAGCCCCCCGCAACCAAAGGTGTGTACCAGCATGAAAAGAGGCGAGACAGGGTGAAGGAGGACACCGGCATACTGACGCGCCACAGCCCTGGGGCTCATGGCCTCGGTATGCGGAGCAGGGCGCCCCTCCCCGGGGTAATGCCGGGTCAACACAGCCATGAGAAACAGGGCGTAGCCGCAGAGAAAAAGGAAAATGGCGTGCCAGGAGAATCCGGCGAGAAGGGCCGTGCCCACGGCCGGGGCCACCAGGGGCGCTCCCATGGTGACGGACTGGACCAGGGACATCATGCGCGCCCCCTCCCTGCCCTCGTAAAGATCCCGCACCGTTGCCCCTGCCACCACCGTGGCAAATCCGCCCCCCACGGCCTGGAGAGTACGAAGGGCCAGGAGCTGCCAGACGCTCTTTGAAAAAATCAGCAGAAAGCTGGCCGCCAGGAAAAACGAAAGCCCCATGAGAGCCACCCGCCTGCGCCCCAGACGATCGGACAGCGGCCCGCCGAACAGCTGCCCCAGGGCATACCCGATAAAAAAAGTGCTGATGGAAAGCTCCACCTTGTGAATGGGGGCCGACAGGGCCCGGGCCATGGTGGGGATGGCAGGGATATAGGTGTCGATGGAAAAAGCGGCAATGGCGGACAGGGCCGCCAGGGTCATCACGGTCCGTGTGGGGGAATGTGTCTGTTGCATCACCCCTCCTTAGTCGTGATCTCCCGTGCAGTCAAGGACCTATGGCGCTCTGCACCATGTTTCCAGGTCACGAGTCTGCTCAAACAGGCTCTCCGCCTTCAAGGTGGGGCACCTGGAAACCCTTTGGCGAAAGCACGGAGGCTATCGCTTTACACACGCTTTCGGGGCACTCGCGTGATGTGTGGCACATGGCAACCGGTGTTGCAGAAGAGGCCTGTGTCACTCGTCTGGACATGCCATGGCAGGCCGTTGGAATTCGTCTGACTTTAACCGGGAAAACCCCACGAAAACGGGACACCCACCGGGCACAGGGTTAACGCATTTAGATTTTTGCCTCCGGCGGCCCTGCCGGGGGCCAAACTTTTGAAACGTTTGACAAACAGGTTTTGTTTTTTGAGGATGCGTCCCAGAGAAGGGTATGACCCTCTTTCTTTTTAATTTATCAAGGCGCTTATCTTCAGCACTCTGCGGGGCTGAAGATAAGCGCCTTGATCACCGGAAAATTTTTGCGGAGCTTTTTTCAAAAAGCGACCCGCCGGAGGCAACTGATTTTTTAAATGCGTTGCCCCTGCCACCGGGCATCGAAGCTGTTTACTTTACCTTCAAATTTGATATCTTGGTGACTGTTGTGTTCCCCCATGGTGGTGGCCACAAAAAATTCACGGCACACCCCGGTCTCCCCTGCTGTCATACCGAAACACCCATATTCCGGATGCATGCACCCGCCGGCAGCGCCGCTACGCCTCATCGGCCCTTTTTTCACCGGCCTGGGGCGTTTTCATTGCGGGGACAAAACCGCCGCGAACCATAAGACGACGTGAGTAGCACCATGCCGGAAAACGGCATTGCCCATACCCCCCCGAAAATCCTGGCCCCCGCGGCAAGGCTACAAACGCTTTTCTGGCTGCCCTGGCCGCCGAGCCGTACTGCGGCCTGAAGAGCTTCTCCGCCCGCATGGAGGCAGACAACTTCGCCATGGAAGAGCTGGGTGCCCTGACCCGCCTGGCCCACCAGAAAAACGCCGAAGTGTACGTCACCATGAACACCATGCTCAAGGAGCACGAGCTGGAGCGCGCCCTGAGCCAGCTGGAAAAAATGGCCCGCATCGTCAACCCCGATGCCATCATCTTTGCGGACCCGGCCATCCCGGCCCTGGCCGAAGCCGCCGGGTTCAAAGGGGAGCTCCACCTCTCCACCCTGGCCAACGTCTCCAGGGTTTTTCAGAGGCCATCGAAGCCACAGGCGCCAACCGCATCGTCCTGCCCCGTGAGCTCAACGTGGAAGAGATCAAAGCCGCTGCCGAGGCCGTGCCCAAAGGCGTGGACCTGGAGGTCTTCATCCACGGCGCCCTGTGCTACGGGGTGTCGGGGCGCTGCTACTGGAGCAGCTACATGGGCGGCAAAAGCGGCCTGAGGGGGCGGTGCGTCCAGCCCTGCAGGCGGGTCTACAAGCAGGGACACAAAAACGAGCGTTTCTTCTCCTGCCAGGATCTCTCCCTGGACACCCTGGTCAAGGTGCTCCTGGACATCCCCCAGGTCACCACCTGGAAAATCGAGGGTCGCAAAAAAGGCCCCCACTACGTCTACTACACCACCCTGGCCTATAAAATGCTGCGGGACAACGGCAAGGATCCCAAGACCAAGAAAAACGCCCAGGCCCTCCTGGAGCTGGCCCTGGGACGTTCCGGCACCCACTACAACTTCCTGCCCCACCGCCCCTACAACCCCGTGGACGTCAAGGCCCAGACCGGCTCCGGCCTCATGCTCGGCAGGCTCCAGGGCTCCTTTAAAGCCCCCTGGTTCAGCCCCAGGGAGCCCCTGCTCCCCGGCGACCTCCTGCGCATCGGCTACGAAGACGAACGGGGCCACCTCATCCGCCGCGTCAAAGCAAGCGTCCCCAAAAAAGGGAAGTTCCACATCGCGCCCCAGAAAGAGCGCATCCCCCCCAAGGGAACCCCGGTCTTTCTCATCGACCGCCGGGAAAAAGGGCTCAAAGACGCCATCGCCGAGCTGGCCAGAACGACCGCTCTCCCGACCGGTGACCGCCACCACGGCGCGACTCCCAAGGTGATGCGCCACAGGCCGAAAAAAGCGCCCCGCGCCACCACCCTCTACCTCTTCCGGGAGGACAGACACGGCCCCAAAAACACGGAAAAGGCCACCTGGGTCTCGGAAAAAGCCGTGCCCAAAACCCGCAAAGGGGGCGTGGGCAACCGCTGGTGGTGGCTCTCCCCCGTCATCTGGCCCGATGAGGAGAAGGAGTACGCGGCCCTGGTCCGGCGCCTCATCAACTTCGGCGCCAAACACTTTGTCCTGGGCGCCCCCTGGCAGATGGCCCTCTTTCCCGAGGCCAAACGAAAAGGGCTCCACCTCTGGGCGGGCCCCTTTTGCAACATCGCCAACGCCCTGGCAGCAGAATCCCTGAAACAGCGTGGGTTCACAGGGGTCATGGCCTCTCCGGAGCTCTCACGGGAAGATTTCAGGGACCTGGCCAAGGCCTCTCCCCTTCCCTCGGGCGTGGTGGTGGCCGGGTTCTCCCCCTGACCCTCGCCCGGACCCTGACACCGGACCTCAACCCCCACGACGCCTTTGCCAGCCCCAAAGGCGAAGAGTCCTGGGTGGCCAAACACGGGGAGAACCACTGGCTCTACCCCAACTGGCGGGTGGACATCACGGACAAGTCCGCAGAACTCAAGTCTGGCTGGTACCATGCACGAGCCCATTCCCAAAGGCGTAAAGCTCAAAAAACGCCCCGGAGAGTGGAACTGGAACATCCGGCTGCTTTAGGAAAAAATGCCTCCGGCAGAGCTGCCGGAGGCATATAAACCAACTCGGTATCTGTTCTGCTGTCGTTTGCCTCCGGCGGGTCGCTTTTTTGAAAAAAAGCTCAGCAAAAAACGTTCCTGATACTTGCGAATGTGCCTGGATTGTTTGGGCGGAGCCTTGAAATGATGGTTTAAAACCTGTTTGTCAAACGTTTCAAAAGTTTGGCCCCCGGCAGGGCCGCCGGAGGCATAAGCTGAATCGTTACCTTATTTTTAGTCATCACCCATGATGCTGAACTGGAGACACCCATGGACTGCACCCTGGAAAAAAACCGCGCCAACTGCCCCTGTCCTACGACTGCGACAAAAAAGGCGCCTGCTGCCAGTGCGTCAGCGGCCACGCCACCGGGGCAAAAACCAGCTTCACCACCTGTTCTTTTCCCCCGGAGGCACAAGACCTTTGACCGAAGCTATGCGCACTTTGCACGACTCGTTGCTGAAGGCACCGCCTGAAGCATCAAGGCGCACCCCGTAACCCATTGCCTGTTCCCCCTGCATATGAGGAGGCCCCATGACCGACCACGGCAGCCCGCACCTCGACCGACACCAGGGCACGGCCCTGCTCAAGCTGGCCCGCAAGACCCTGGCCGAAGCCCTTCGGATTCCCTGGGACACAGCGGACGAAGAACCAAGCATCGACCACCCGTCCCTTGAGCGCAGGCAGGCCACCTTCGTGACCCTGACCCGCCAGGGGCTTCTCCGGGGATGCATCGGCACCCTTTTGCCCGTCACCACCCTCCGGGAGTCGGTCCGGGAAAACACCTATGCCGCAGCCTTTCGCGATCAGCGCTTCAACCCGGTGGAGGCCGGGGAATTTGATGAGCTCCACATCGAGCTGAGCCTCCTCACCGAGCCGGAGCCCCTGGAATTCACGACCCCGGAAACCCTGCTCACGTGCCTTCGCACCGGCCTTGACGGGGTCCTCATAAAAAAAGGCGGCGCGTGGAAAAGTACTTTTTCTTCCCCAGGTATGGGACCAGATTCCCAGCCCCGAGGCGTTTCTTTCCCAGCTTTGCCTCAAGGCCGGCCTCTCCAGGACAGCCTGGCGGGAGCCCGGCCTTGACGTCTTTACGTACCAGGTTCAGCACTTTCACGAGTAGCGGCGTCCTCAAGCACCCGCTCCAGGGAGTCGACAATGGTCTCGGGGCAGTCCTCCTGAAGATAGTGGGAGGCGTTGTCCACCCGTACGGTGAAGATATCCGGGAAATAGGTCCGCCATCGGTAAATATACTTGTTGCTGCCGAAGGCGGGGTCCTTCATGGCCCAGACCATCTCCTTGGGCACCCCCCTCAGGAGCTTCAGCCGCTTCTCGATGGAAGCCAGCCAGTCACCGGACTTTCGAATCTGGTGGGGAAACTCGGCGGTGCCCCTTCGGTACTCGTAGGTGGAAAAAGGAGAGAGGTAGGCTGCGATCACGTCGGGGTCGTGCTTGGACGGCCCGGCAATGCCCCAGGGAACCACCTTGCGGGCAAACACATTGTGCTTCTGGTGCATCCACTCCCTGAAGGGCCCCCCCATCACCCAGGAAAACGCCCTGGCGTTCATAGGGGCCGGCCAGCACCAGGTATTCAACAAGAGCATCCCCGCAACCTTCTCCGGGGCCTCCACACCGATGGAGAGGCCGATGGGCCCGCCCCAGTCCTGCATCACCAGCACATAACGATCCAGCTTGAGGTGTCCAAGAAGCGCCTTGACCCACCCGGCGTGCTCCCTGGGGGTGTAGCCGTACCCTTTGGGATGGTCTGAGAACCCGAAGCCCGGATAATCCGGGGCAATGCACCGACACCGCCCCCGAAGCTTGCGGATCACCTTTCGGTAGAGAAAGGACCAGGTGGGATTGCCGTGGAGCATCACCACAGGCACCCCCTCTCCCTCGTCCACATAGTGCATGCACGCCCCGTTCCACTCATACCAGTGGGACTCGAACGGATAAAGCACATCATCCACCTCAAAACGGCGTACCCCAGGCATAGGCCCTCCTGATTGTCGGTGAAGAGACATTGACGGTTCCCATTTTCAAATCGTTGTATTAACATACCCTTTTCTTTTCAGAAAAGGAATACCAGGCCATGGGAATCACCGGAACCCTCTTCGATATCAAACCCTTTGCCGTCCACGACGGACCGGGCACTCAGCAGCCTTCAAGGGCTGCCCCTTGCGATGCGCCTGGTGCCACAACCCGGAAGGCCTGCTGCCCTCGATCCATCTTCTGATCCGGCCCGATCGCTGCATCGGCTGCGGGGAGTGCCGCACAGCCTGCCCGGACCAGACGCCCACCCCGGAGACCTCCCTGGCCCCCGCCTGCCGGGTCTGCGGAGCCTGCGTGGCGGCCTGCCCGGCCGAAGCCAGGGAACTTGTGGGCCGCACGGCAACCGTGGACGAGGTCATGGAGCGCCTCCTCAAAGACCGCCCCTTCTACGAAGAGTCCGGAGGCGGGGTCACCTTTTCCGGGGGCGAGCCCCTGGCCCAGCCCGACTTTCTCCTGGCCCTCCTGTCCGCCTGCGCCAAAGAGAGCCTTCACACAGCCGTGGACACCTCGGGCCACGCCCCGCGGTCCGTGGTGGCCGATGTGGCGGCCAGGGCCGACCTGGTCCTCTGCGACCTCAAGCACATGGATCCCGAAACACACCGCCGCCTCACCGGGGTGCCCAACCAGCGCATCCTCGCCAACCTCAGGTACCTGGCAGGCACCGGAACACCCCTTGCCGTGAGGATTCCCCTGGTGCCGGGCATCACCGACGGCGAGGAGAACCTGAACAGGGCGGGCCGGTTTTTAAGCGGTTTGGACAATCCGCCCCCCGTCCACCTGCTGCCCTACCACAGCTACCAGACAAGCAAATACACCCTTCTCACCCTCCCCTATCCCCTGGAAGGGAGAGACATCGCCCCTGCCCGGCCACCTGTGGAAGCCGCCGCACGCCTCGAAAGCATGGGGCTCACGGTGAACGTCGGGGGGTAAGGGAGGTGGCACATGCCAATATACCTTCTATGGTTAACGGGAGTGGAAAAGCCAGGCCTCCGGCGGCCAGGTGGGGGCACCTGGAAACCCTATGGCGAATGCATGAAGGCAGCCATAATGCCATCGGTCTCGGGGCATTCGCGTGATGTGTGATATGTGGCAACCGTTTTCGCAGGAGAGGCCCATTAAGTTGACAGGGTTAACGCATTTAGATTTTTGCCTCCGGCGACCCTGCCGGGGGCCAAACTTTTGAAACGTTAGACAAACAGATTTTGTTTTTTGAGGATGCGTCCCTACAGGGCATAGCCCCTCTTATTTCTTCATTACCGAAAAGTTTTTGCGGAGCTTTTTTCAAAAAGCGACCCGCCGGAGACTTTTTGGTTTCATTGTACCAACCAAACGATTGCGGGAAGGAAATCCCCCCATCATGGAGACCATTGTATGACACCGCGCGTCCGGAGACTCAAAGCTGAAAGTGTTGCCGCCACCCCGTCCATCTCCATTGAGCGGGCCCTTCTTGTCACGGAGTTCTACAAGCAGGAGGCGGGCAGACACAGGCGCCCCCGGGCGGCGGTGATGCGGGACAAAACTTTGCCCATCTCTGCGAGCATCAGACCCTGTACCTGGGCGACGGGGAGCTCATCGTGGGGGAGCGGGGACCGGCGCCCAAGGCGGTCTCAACGTTTCCTGAGCTCACCTGCCACACGGCCGAGGACCTGCGCATCTTAAATGACCGGCCCATGGCGCGATACCGGGTGGCCCCCGAGGACATCGCCGCCTATGAACGGGAGGTGATCCCCTACTGGACCGGCCGCAGCCTGCGGGACCGCCTCTTTGCCCACGTGCCCGAGGCCTGGACCAGGGCTTACGAAGCAGGCCTCTTCACCGAGTTCATGGAGCAGCGAGCCCCGGGCCACACCGCCCTGGACGGCCTCATTTACGAAAAAGGGCTCCTTGCGATCTGCCACGACATCCAGGAGTCCTTAGAGACCTTAAACTACCTCACCGACCCGGAGGCTGCAGACAAGGCCGAAGAGCTCAGGGCCATGGCCATTGCCTGCACGGCCTCCATCCGCTTTGCCGAGCGCCACGCCGAGCTGGCAGAGACCCTTGCCGCAGACACCGAAGAGGCAGATCGCCGGGCAGAGCTCCGGGAGATCGCCCGCATCTGCCGCAAGGTCCCGGCCCATGCCCCGGAGACCTTCCACGAGGCCCTGCAGATGTACTGGTTCGTCCACCTGGGCACCATCACCGAACTCAACGGCTGGGACGCCATGAGCCCCGGCCACCTGGACCAGCACCTGGCGCCCTTTTACGAGAAAGAACTGCGCCAGGGCTCCCTCACCCGGGAGGAAGCCAAAGAGCTCCTCTGCTGCTTCTGGATCAAGTTCAACAACCAGCCCGCCCCGCCCAAGGTGGGGGTGACGGCCCTGGAGAGCGGTACCTACAACGATTTTACCAACATCAACATCGGCGGCCTGACAAAAGAGGGGCAAGACGGCTCCAGCGAGGTCTCGCACCTGCTTCTGGAGGTGGCCGCCGAACTGGCCCTGCTCCAGCCCCAGTGCAACGTCCAGGTGAGCCATCGCACCCCCCATCGCCTGCTCAAGGCTGCTGCACGGGTCATCAAAAAGGGACTCGGCTACCCCTCCCTGTTCAACGCCGATGCCGTGATCATGGAACAGGTGCGGGCCGGAAAATCCGTTGAAGACGCCCGGGAAGGCGGCACCAGCGGCTGCATCGAGACCGGTGCCTTCGGCAAGGAGGCCTACATCCTCACCGGGTACCTGAACGTCCCGAAGATCCTTGAGGTGACCCTGGACAACGGGATGGATCCCCTCACCGGGGTGCAGGTGGGCCCGGCCACCGGCAAGGCCGGCTCATTGACCACCTTCGAGGCCCTCTACCGCGCCTTCGAGGCCCAGCTCAAGGCCGTGGTGGACATCAAGGTAGCCGTCAACAACACCATCGAGCGCATGGTGGCCCGGTACGCACCGGCCCCTTTTCTCTCTTCGGTGATCCGCGACTGCGTAAAAAACGGCAAAGACTATTACAACGGCGGCCCCCGCTACAACACCACCTACATCCAGTGCTGCGGCATCGGAACAGTCACCGACAGCTTCTCGGCCCTGAAGGTCCACGTGTATGAGGGCACCCGCAGCCTGTCCGGCCTGGTGGAGGCCCTCAAGGCCGACTTCCAAGGGAGCGAGGCCCTGCGCCTCACCCTCAAAAACAAAACCCCCTTCTTCGGAAACGACGACGACCGGGCCGACGACCTCATGAAGCGGGTCTACGCCTCCCTCTTCAACGCCATCGACGGGCGGCCCAACACCAAAGGGGGGCGCTACCACCTCAACATGCTCTCCACCACCTGCCACGTCTACTTCGGCAAGATGCTCGGGGCCACCCCCAACGGACGGCAGGCACACCAGCCCGCCTCCGACGGCACCTCACCCTCCCACGGCGCGGACAAAAACGGCCCCACGGCCGTCATGAAGTCCCTTGCCAAAATGGACCAGGTCAAGTCCGGGGGGACCCTGCTCAACATGCGCTTCATGCCACGGCTCCTGGAGAGCGACACCGACCTCGAAAACCTCACCCGCCTGGTCCGCACCTACTTCGGGCTGGGGGGCCACCACGTGCAGTTCAACATCGTGGACACGCACACCCTTGAGGAGGCGCGAAAACACCCGGAAGATCACCGCGACCTCCTGGTGCGGGTGGCAGGCTACAGCGACTACTTCGTGGACCTCGACGACGACCACCAGCGGGAGATCATCGCCCGCACCCCTCACGACGCCTGGGGATAAATGTCAAAGTGGGTGGAAAAATCAGGCCTCCGGCGGCGAGGCGAGCCACTTCGAAAGCTGGTTGCCTTTGCGCTTCGTCCCTCGCTCCTCGGGCCAAAGCGCAAAGGCCTTCTACTGCGAGTTTTACGGACTGGGTCAGATAAGCGCCTTGATTACCGGAAAATTTTTGCGGAGCTTTTTTCAAAAAGCGACCCGCCGGAGGCAACTCGATTTTTAAATGCGTTGGCCCTGCGACCCCAGGCGTCCCCCCTTGACCCGCCCCCCTGATCCAGCTAAAATATTACAAATACAGGCAGGTATTGGGAATCCTCGTCCCCCCCACTACCCCTTGCCCCCTTCCCCGTCTCTTCGCCCACAGGGTTTTACCCCCGAGAACCAGGCGCCCCCGTCTTCCATGGCACCGTGCCCATCACGGATGTCAGGTCACCGCCCTTGTCCGGCGCCACACCAAACCTCATCCAAGCCATAGGTGGCCCCATGTCCCTGAAACCCAACCCATTGGAGCTGGAACACCAGATCAGGCTCCTTGCGCAGCAACGGGACACCTACATCCAGATCACCGAAGAGCTGAAGGAAAACGAAAAAAAATACCGGACCATCTTCGAAAACATCGCGGACAGCTACCTCGAAGTGGACCTCAAGGGAAACTTTATCTTCTTCAACCAGGCTTTCTGCAAGCTCCTGGGGTACAGCAGAGAGGAGCTCCAGGGCCGAAACAACCAGGATTTTCTCGACAAGGAAAACGCGAAAATCGTCTTCGAGATCTTCACCGGGGTCTACAAATCCAACGAATCGGTCATGGGAGCTTCCTGGGAGATGATCCGCAAGGACGGCTCCAAACGCCGGGTGGAGACCTCGGTCTCCCTGGTAAGGGACCCCTCAGGGGAAATCGTGGGGTTTCGGGGCATCGGAAGGGACGTCACGGACCAGAAGGAGACCGAACGGGTCCTGGCCCTCAACGAAGCCCGCTTTCGGGACATCTCCCTGAGCATGGCGGACTGGATCTGGGAGGTGGACACCCGGGGGGTTTACACCTTTACGGCAGGCAACATCGGCAAGGTCCTGGGCTACACCCCGGAGGAGATGCTCGGCAAGACCCCCATGGACTTCATGCCCCGGGACGAAGCCGATAGCGTGGCAAAAAAGATGTCGAAAATCTTCGCCCTGAAGCACCCCATCGTGGACCTGAAAAACTGGTGCCTGAAAAAGGACGGCACCCGGGTCTGCATGCTCACCAACGGGGTCCCCATCATGGGAGACAACGGTGAATGGCTTGGCTACCGGGGGGTGGACAAGGACATCACCCGCAACTTGATGGTGGAAGAACAGCTCAAAAAATCCCTGGAGAGCACCGAGACCATCATCAACACCCTGCCCATCGGCGTGATGATCGTAAGCAAGGACCATATCGTGCGCCGCATCAACAACGCGGCCCTTAAGATGACAGGCCACGACTCCGAGGCCGACATCGTCGGCCGCACTTGTCACCGCACCATCTGTCCCGCGGATGAGGGCCACTGCCACCTCAAAAACCTCGGAAACCAGGTCGATCAGTCCGAAAAAGTGATCATCCACAAGGATGGACGACGGATTCCGGTCTTTAAAACAGCCCTGCAGGTGGAACTCGACGGCAGCGATGTCATCCTTGAAGCTTTCATGGACATCAGCGCCATCAAAAAAGCCGAGAAAAAGATCCGGGAAAGCGAGGAGAGGATCCGGACGGTCATGGAGACCATCGTGGATCCCGTGGCTGTCTTCAACACCCTGGGGCGGGCCACCTACGTCAACCCCGCCTTTACCCAGGTGTTCGGGTGGACCGCCGAAGAGCTCGGGGACCCTGCCTGCACGTTCATCCCCGATCCCCTGCTCCCGGAAATCCGCCACGCCATCCGAAAGGTGCTGGGGGGGGCCCACATCAAAGGTCTGGAGACAAGGCGCACCACCAAGACAGGCCGCACCATTGATGTCCGGCTGGGTGCGGCCCTGCTTCGCAGTGCCTCCGGAGAAGCCAGCGGCATCGTGGCCAACTTCCAGGACATCACCCGGGAAAAACAGGCAAAAAAAGAGCTTAAACAGATCAACAGGGAACTTGAAAAGGCCATCGAACACGCCCACACCCTCACCCAGCGGGCCGAAATGGCCAGCGCCGCCAAAAGCGAATTTTTAGCCAACATGAGCCACGAGATCCGCACCCCCATGAACGGCATCATCGGCATGACGGACCTGGTCCTGGGCACCCCCCTCACCGGAGAACAGCGCGAGTACCTGGAGATGGCACAGATGTCGGCCAACGCCCTCCTCGGCCTGCTCAACGACATCCTGGATGTCTCCAAGATCGAAGCCGGAAAGATGGAGCTTGAAACCATCGAGTTCAACCTGCGGATCACCCTGGAAAACGCCGTAAATACCCTGGCCCTGAAGGCCCACGAAAAGGGCCTGGAGCTTGTCTGCCACATCCGCCCGGATGTGCCCACCGCCCTCATGGGAGACCCGGGCAGGCTTCGCCAGATCATCGTCAACCTGGCAGGCAACGCCATCAAGTTCACGGAAAAAGGGGAGGTGGTGATCCGCGTAGAAAAAGAGAGCCAGACCGACACCTCCGCCACCCTGCGCTTTGCCGTCTCCGACACCGGCATCGGCATCCCCGTGGACACCCTGGACACCATCTTCCACAGCTTTAAGCAGGCCGACGGCTCCGCCACCCGAAAATACGGGGGCACGGGCCTGGGGCTCTCCATCTCCCGGCAACTGGTCAAACTCATGGGAGGGGCCATCCGGGCCGAAAGCCCCAACCCCTTTGCAGGGGACGAGCCCGTGCCTGACCTCTACCGGGGCTCCCCCGAAGGGGGCCCGGGAAGCATCTTCCATTTCACGGCCGTCTTTGAATTGAACCGTTCGGAAGAGCCGCCCTCCCTGCGCCTCAACAGGCAGGACCTGGCCGGACTGCCCACTCTCATTGTGGACGACAACGCCACCAACCGCTTTCTTCTCCAGGAGATGCTCACCACCTGGGGACTCTCTCCTTCAAGCGCAGCCGACGGCCGGGAGGCCCTGGGCCTTGCCGCCAAGGCCCTTGAAAACGGGAAACCCTTTCGGTTGGCCCTCCTGGACATGCAGATGCCGGAAATCAACGGATTCGAGCTTGCCCAAAAGATCAAGGAGGCCCCCTTCGGCGAGGGGATGAAGATGATCATGATCTCGTCCATGGGAGAAAAAGAGGACGCCCGGCGCTGCAGAGAGACGGGAATCTCAGGCTACCTGTCCAAACCCGTCAGGCAATCGGAGCTCCTCAACACCATCCTCATCACCATGGGCCTTCAGGAGGGAGAAAATACCACGGTCGTCACCCGCCACACCGTGTGCGACCTGCAGGAACGGCTCAAGATCCTGCTGGCCGAAGACAACCGGGTCAACCAGGTCCTCGCCGTCAATCTCCTCAAATCCAAGGGGCATCAGGTCACCCTGGCGGTCAACGGGAAGGAGGCCGTAGCAGCTTACAAGCGCGAAAACTTCGACCTCATCCTCATGGATGTCCAAATGCCGGAGATGGATGGTTTTGAGGCCACGCGAATCATCCGCGGCCTGTCTGAAAAGGGCGCCGCGATTCCCATCATCGCCATGACGGCCCATGCCATGAAGGGCGATCAGGAAAAGTGCCTGGAGGCGGGCATGAATGCCTATGTTGCCAAGCCCATCAACCCCGCCACGCTTTTTGAGACCGTGGAGCGGGTCCTCGGCGGAGCCGAAAGCCTTAGAAAACCCTTTGTACCCACAACCTTTGACATGGCCTCGGCCATGGAAAATGTCCTGGACGACCCCGAACTGTTCCGGGAAATCACCGATATTTTTTTAAAGGAGCTTCCCGGCAACCTGGCCACCCTCCGTCAGGTCTTGTTGACCAAAGACGGGCCGGCCATCGCCCGGTTGGCCCACAGCATCAAGGGGGCTGTGGTCAATTTTGCCGCCACCGAGGCCCACGACACAGCCCAGCGCCTGGAAACCCACGGAACCAACGGACACTTTGACCTGGCAGAAGAAGAGGCCGCAGCCCTGGAAACCTCACTCCATGACCTGGCCCATGAACTCACCCTCACCCTCAAGGGAATGGCCCATGAAAATCATGATCGCCGAAGATGACCTGATCTCCAGGCGCGTCCTTCAAACCAACCTGATGAAGTGGGGCTACGACATCGACGTGGCCGTCAACGGCCGGGAAGCCTTTGAGATGATCACCCGCCCCAGCCCCCCGAGCCTGCTCATCTCGGACTGGATGATGCCCCTCATGGACGGGCCCACACTCTGCAGGGCCATTCGTGACCTGGACATTGCACGGTACATCTACATCATCCTGCTCACCACCAAGGGTGAGAAAAAAGACATCATCCACGGCCTGGAAGCAGGCGCCGATGATTTCCTCACCAAGCCCTTCAACCAGGAAGAGCTCAAGTACCGCATCCGCATCGGAGAGCGCATCATCAACCTGGAACACCGCATCCTCCAGCTGGCCAACACCGATGCCTTAACCGGCATGATGAACCGGCGGGCCTTTATGGAACGCCTTGAGCAGGAGATCGAACGGGCCCATCGCGAGCAGACCGCCCTCTCTTTTCTCATCTCCGACATCGACTACTTCAAACGGGTCAACGACACCTACGGGCACCAGGTAGGGGACCTGGTACTCCAGTGCTTTTGCCAGACCCTGAAGGAAATCCTCCGGCCGTATGACTTTCTGGGGCGTTACGGGGGTGAGGAATTTGTGGTGTGCATGCCGGGCACCATGGATGACCAGGCCCGATCTGTTGCAGAACGGCTGCGAAAAGCGGTGGAGGAAAAAGAGATCATCCACCCCGAGACCGGGGAGCTCATCGCCATCACCTCAAGCTTTGGCACCGCCACCTGCAGGCTGGCCTTGCGGGAAAAAACAGACGACCTCATCAAACGAGCCGATGAGGCCCTGTACCGGGCAAAAGAAGAGGGACGAAACCGGGTGGTGAGCGGAGAGTCCACGACCTGATGCGGGGCATCAGGCATCGGCAGAGCCGTTAATCCCGTACTTTTCAAGGCGGTAGATAAGAACATGGCGGGGGATGCCCAAAAGCCGGGCAGCCTGGGAACGGTTGCCCCCGGAGCGGGAAAGGGCCTGGCGGATGAGGTCCTCTTCCAGGTCCGGCAGGCTCAGCCCGCCTTCCGGCAGGCGAAACGCACCGCCCGGAGCGGTGCCGGAAGAACCGGCCAGGGCAAGGTCAGTGGTGTCGATGGCATTGCCGGAGGCCAAAATGGCGCAACGCTCCACCACATTCTTCAGCTCTCGGATGTTGCCGGGCCAGGGGTGAGCCACCAGAGCGCCTGAAGCGCCCTTTGTAAAGGCAAGAGAATGGCCGGAATGGGAACCGAAGGCGGCAAGGAAGTGGTTCGCCATGGGCACGATCTCTTCGGGGCGCTCCCGCAAGGGGGGGATGTGCAGGGGCACCACGCCGATGCGGTAGAAGAGATCCTCCCGGAACGCACCTTCCACAATGGCCTTGGCAAGGTCCCGGTGGGTTGCCGAGATCAGGCGGATATCGCACGAGATCACCTTCTGGCTCCCCACGGGCTCCACCTCCTTCTCCTGAATGGCACGCAGGAGCTTTGCCTGAATGGCCAGGGGCAGGTCGCCGATCTCATCAAGAAACAGGGTACCCCCGTTTGCCGCCCGAAACTTTCCAGGCTGATCGGAGACCGCCCCGGTAAAGGCCCCCTTCACGTGGCCGAACAGCTCGCTCTCCACCAGGTTTTCAGGAATGGCGGCGCAGTTGACCGTAATCAGGGGGCCGCTGCGTCTCGGGCTCTCCCGGTGAATCAACCGGGCGATGACCTCTTTGCCGGTCCCCGATTCGCCGGTGATCAGGACAGGGGCATCGCTGTTGGCCACACGGCGTGCCGTGGCCACGAGCTGCTCCATCACCGGAGATGCCACCACAGGCGCTTCCTTGCCCCGGATGGCCTCGATCTCATCGGTGAGCTCTCGGTTCTTTCGCTGGAGGGACCCCATCTCCAGGGCCTTTCGGCAGGAGAGCCGCAAGGCGTCCCGGCTGAAGGGCTTGGTGATAAAAGTAAAGGCCCCCTGCTTCATGGCCTCCACCGCCATCTCAATGGTGCCGTGGGCGGTGATGACGATGACCGGGATATCGGGGTTGATCTCCTTGACGGCGGCAAGGACGGAAAGGCCGTCCATGCCCGATAGCTTCACGTCCGTCACCACAAGATCCACCCATTTTTTCGCGAACAGTGCCAGGCCTTCCTCTCCGCTGCGCGCCTCAAGCACGGAAAACCCTCCGGTGGACAAATTGTGCGACGTCACTTCCAGAAGGCTTTCGTCGTCGTCAATCAAAAGCAGATGACCGGCCATGTGAATTCTCCTGACATCAAAGGCAATCAAACGTACCCGTTGGTTTTGGTTCGAACTCCCCTGCCACGCATCCCATTCCGAATGGCCCTCACTCTGTCAGGCAGGGAAAGGAAAAACAAAACTCCGCACCACCTTCATCGCGGTTTCTGGCCTCCAGGCTGCCCCCCAGGCTCTGGGCAATGCGGCGGGAGATGGGAAGCCCCAGCCCTGTGCCCTCCTTACTCCCGGAGACAAAGGGCTCAAAAAGCCTCGGGAAAAAATTCGGATCAATGCCGGGGCCGTCGTCGCTGACGGTCACGGAACACACCCCTTCCGAAACCGTGGCCGTCACATCGATGCGTCCCCCCTTGCCCACCACCGCCACCGCGTTCAGCACCAGGTTCACCAGAACCTGGGACACCTTCTCCCCTTCCACCCTCACCCCCCTGGCGTTGTCCCCGCAGGACATGGTAAGGCGCACCTGCCGATCCTTCAATCGGATGGACATGGTGTCGTTGACATGATCCACCACCTCCGAAAGGGTACGCTCCACCTCCTGGGTTCCGCTCTCCCTGGAGGTTGCCATGGCGAGCATCCCGGCAAGGGTCTTGTCCAGACGCTCCGTCTCTTTAATGAGGATCCCCGCAAACTTCCGGGAGAGACCCTCTTCCGGCGCCTCGTCCAGAATGATCTCCGCAGCCCCCCGAATGGCCCCCAGAGGGTTTTTGATTTCATGGGCCAGGGAAGAGGAGAGCTCCCCTGCCACCGCCCGTTTCTGGCTCACCCGTAACTGATCTTCCAGGCTCAAAAGGGTCCGGGCATCGTCCTTGACCCGCTTAAGGGACGTTTCGAGCTGTTCGGAGACGGCCCGGTACTGTGCGGACACCTGCTTCTCCTTTCCAGAAACAACACCCACAAGGATGCCAGCGGCAAAATAGAGGCCCACCTCGGTGAGTTCGCTGCGATAGGTCACGGGGTTGCGGCCCATGTACAGGAGAAGATGGGGGATAAAGGCGAGAGAATTGAGCAGGGCCATGATGATCCCGCCCCGGAGGCCGTAATACAAGGCCCCCACGGCAATGGGAAAGTAGCTGAGGCGCCGCCAGGTATCGTGGAGGAACATGTCGTGGCCCGGGGTGACAAAATGAAGCACCCCGATCCCCACGGAGACCAGCACAAGCAATATGGGAAGCAGTCGTTTCATGGGACCTCATGTCCTGAGTCAGGCAGTACCCACCAACACGGCATCCCCCACCCGAAGGAGGCCGCCTTCTATCACTTTTCCGAAAATCCCCTCCCGGGGCATAATGCAGTCTCCGGCCCGGTGAAAAATGGCGCAGGGCTTGTGGCAGGTCTTGCCGATCTGGGTGATCTCAAGGACCACGGCATCGCCCAGGGCCACCCGGGTGCCCACCGGCACCTTCAGCCAGTCGATGCCCGCAGTGGCCACGTTTTCGGCAAAATCGCCGAACCCAACGGTGAGGCCCTTGGCCACCATGGTCTCGATCCCTTCCTGGGCCAGAAGGCTCACCTGACGATGCCAGGGACCGGCGTGGGCGTCCCCTTCGATGCCGTGGTCTTCCACCACGGTCACCTCGGAGACGCAGGTCTTGGGAATGCCTTTTTTCGTGCTCACGGCAAGGGAAACCACCTTGCCGGTCTGGTGCGGTGCGTGTGCCATGGTGTACCGTCCTTCACATGTCAAATAAGGGCTCAGCGCCCGATGAGGTAAATCCCGTAGGTGGCCCGCAGGTTGGGCCACACCCTCACCCGGGTTCCGGTGACCCGGATGTCCCGGGAGTTGATGGCCGCCTCCCTTCGAATGGAAAAGCCCACCTCGTCTGCGAACCGGCGAAAATCGTTCAAAGAGAGCACCCGGATGTTGGGGGTGTCGTGCCACTCATAGGGCAGCTCCCGGGTTCGGGGGACGTGCCCCGAGGCAAGCATCTGGAGCCGGATGCGCCAGTGGCAGAAGTTGGGAAAGGAGACCACGGCGTGCTTGCCGATGCGCAGCATCTCCCGGATCAGCCCCGACGGGTCGTAGGCCTGCTGGAGGGTCTGGCTGCAGATCACGTAATCAAAAAAATCATCGGGGTAGTCCCTGATCTCCTCGTTCATGTCCCCCTGGACCACGGTGAGACCCCGCTCGATGCACCGGGCCACCTGGGCTTCGTCGATCTCGATGCCGGTCTCCGACACCTTTTTGTGGCGCTTCAGGGCATGGAGCAGCTCTCCGTCCCCGCAGCCCAGCCCCAGGACGCGGGACCCGGGACGGACCCAGGAGGCGATGATGGACAGATCAAAACGCAGGTTGTTCAAACTCTCAGGCATGGGCCCCCTTTCCCAAAAATCCGGTGAGGATGGTGGTGAGGCGATCGCTGGGCAGGAGAAAGGCATCGTGGCCGCAGCTCGCCTCAATCTCACAAAAGCTCACGTCCACCCCGTGGCGTTTGAAAAGGCTCACGATGGCCCGGTTCTGGTAGGTGGGGTAAAGCCAGTCCGAGGTGTAGGACACCACCAGAAAGGGGTGCCTCAGTTCGGCCATGCGATCCAGGGCCCCGCCGTCGCGAAGGCCTTCCTCCACGTCGAAATAGTCGGCGGCCTTGGTGATGTAGAGCAGGGAGTTGGCGTCAAAGCGGTCCACAAACTTGGCGCCCTGGTAGTGAAGATAACTCTCCACCTGGAACTCGGCATCAAAATCAAAGGAAAACTCATCGCGATCCTGGAGCCGCCGCCCGAACTTTCGGTGCATGGCGTCGTCGGACAGATAGGTGATATGGCCGATCATGCGGGCCACGGACAGCCCCAGGGCCGGTCTCTCCCCGCCGTAGTAGTGCCCCTTGTTCCAATTGGGATCCGAAACAATGGACTGGCGGGCCACCTCGTTGAAGGCAATGGACAAGGCCGAGTGACGCATGGTGGTGGCAAGGGCCACACCCGAGCCCACCCGCTCCGGAAACTGACGGCACCAGGAGAGCACCTGCATGCCCCCCACAGACCCCCCGATGACCGCATGAAGACGCCCGATGCCCAGATGATCCACCAGCTCCGCCTGAACCCTCACCATGTCCCCGATGGTCACCACCGGGAAATCGGTGCCAAAGGGCCGCCCCGTCTCCGGGTTAACGGAAGAAGGCCCGGTGGTGCCCATGCAGCCCCCCAACACGTTGGAGCAGATGACGAAATAGCGATCCGTATCAATGGCCCGCCCCGGCCCCACCATGGTCTCCCACCACCCGGGCAGCTCCTCCCCCGGCGCAGATGCCGCGTGGGAATCCCCGGTGAGGGCATGGCAGATCAAAATGGCGTTGCCCTTGTCCGCATCCAGGGTTCCCCAGGTCTCAAAGGCAACCGTCACCTCCGAAAGGGCCTCCCCGCTCTCAAGGGTCACCGGCCCCTCCAGGGTATGCACCTGCTTCACCGCGTGTACCATCGTTTTTATCCTTCCCCCACGTAAATCAAAAAACCAAAAGCTTGCCTCCGGCGGCGAGGTGAGCCACCTCGAAAGCTGATTGCCCTTGCGCTTCGTCCCTCGTTCCTCGGGCCAAAGCGCAAGGGCCTTCGGACCGGGCTTCGCCCGTGAGCAACGCTAAAAGAACTTCAAATGCCTTCATCTATACCACTATGAAACTTTACCTTTCGTCCCCAGGCTCCGCCTGGGAATAATACACGGAGGCTCTGCCTCCACGGCTGATATCGCTTCGTCCTGTGAATTCAGGTGATTGCACCGGCATATTCCACACCAACAAGGCAGAGCCTGGGAGCGAGAAAACGTGTTGGCAGATCAAATCATGACGCAACGAGTAGAAAAAACAGTGACACTCTCCTCTCCTGCAAAGGCAGTTGCCAAACGTTATCCTTCACGCGAATGCCCCGAAAACGCCTGCATCACCATGGTCTCCATGCATTCGCCACAGGGTTTCCAGGTGCCCCCACCTGGCCGCCGGAGGCGCTTTTTTCTCGTATTTTTCACCAGAAGAAACCGCTGTTTTGAACCTTATCCTCTGCCCATCTCAATGGCCTGGTCCAGGTCTTCGATAATGTCTTCCACGGCCTCGATGCCCACGGAGAGGCGCAGCATGTCGGGGCGGATCCCCAGGGCTGTTTTCTCGTGGGGCTCGAAGGAGACGTACTGGGTGGACCAGGGATGGATCATCAGACTTTTGCAGTCTCCGATGTTGGCCAGGTGGTAGATCATGGAGAGGCCGTCGATGGTTTTGCGGCAGGCGGCTTCGCTTTCAAGGCCGAAGGTGAGCATGGCGCCGAAGCCTTTGCCGCCGAACTGTTTCTGGGCCACATCCCGGTTGGGGTGGCCGGCAAGGCCGGGGAAGTTGACCCAGGCGACCTTGGGGTGGGCCTCTAAAAATCGGGCCACGGCCAGGGCGTTTTCCAGGTGCCTCTCCATGCGCAGGGCCAGGGTATCCAGCCCCACCATGGTGAGGTAGCTGTTCATGGGGGCCTGGGTGGTGCCGTGGTTGATGTGGTGTTCCCGCCAGATGCGGTCCAGGAGCGCCAGGTTCCCTTTTTTTTCCACAAAGGGAGCAAAGTCGGCGAATTTCTCGGTGGCCCAGTCAAAGGCGCCCCCGTCCACCACCACCCCGCCCGTGGCGTTGCCGTGGCCGCTGATGTACTTGGTGGTGGAGTGCACCACGGCGTCGGCGCCCAGCTCCAGGGGCCGGACAAGGAAGGGGGTGCCCAGGGTGTTGTCCACCACCAGGGGGAGACCGTGGGCGTGGGCCAGGACCGCTGTTTTTTCAATGTCCGGTACGTCCATGGCCGGGTTGCCGATGCTCTCGATATAGAGAAAACGGGTCTTTTCGGTAATGGCCGCTTCCATGGCGCCCAGGTCCGTGGGATCGGCCAGGCGGGCGGTGATGCCGTATTTCTTAAAAATACGGGTAAAGAGCAGCCAGGTGGACATGAACAGGGATCGACCAGCCACAAACTCGTCCCCGGCCCGCAAGAGGGCCATGCAGGTGTTGCTGACGGCAGCCATGCCCGAGGCCATGACAAGGGAGCCCTTGCCCTGCTCCAGGTCGCTGAGCTTGGCTTCGAGGACGTCGTTGGTGGGGTTGGAGAGGCGGCCGTAGATATGGCCCCCCTGGCCTGAAAAGGCATCGGAGAGGCTCTCGGCCGTGGGGTGCCTGTGGGAGGCACTTTGATAAACGGGGGGCAGGGTGGCCCCCTCCCAGGCGTGGGTCTCCTGGCCGCTATGGATCACGCGGGTGGCAAACTTCCGTTTCAAGGGGTCGGTCATGGTGTTCTCTCAATCCGAGGAGGGTTGTGTAGTTCAAGACGGGGCAGCGCCGGCACTGCTTCATCTTCTCTTCCCAGGAGAGGGTCCCCTGGGTATCGCAGGAGGTTCCCGAGAGAAACCAGCACATGTCCCCTGCCTGGAATTCCCAGGCAGGACACCTCCTTTTCCGCGCGGGGTCGCACCCCTTCACCGCCCAGCAGGGAGAAACGCTCTGCCCCCTTCTCCGGGCCAGCAGAAAGAGGAGCTGCTTCTCCACATGGGCGGGGACAGAGCGCCACCCCTGCTCGTAGCTGTGGACCGCCTTGACCGACAGGCCCAGCAGTGCCGCCATCTCTTTCTGGGTCTTGGCCAACCGGCCGCGTATGGCCGCGAACTCTTTACTGTCCATGGATTCTCCGATAAAATTTGGTATCGAGCAACGTTGCCCCAAGCTACCACAATGTGGTATGTACGTCAATTAAGGCCGGGCAGGTATGAATGCCGCTTGACCCCACCAACTATTGATCACCTTTTATCGGAGCATACCAGTCCCATGAATCCAATATATCCCCAGGAAGCAGACCGCTGCCGTTCGGAAAACGAGTCCATCGCACGATTTCGCCGGTTGATGCCGGACATCACCCGAGAGATCATCGACAGCTGCAACGAGCCCGAGTGCTTCAAGCACGTGGGCTACGAGCCCATCCCCTCCCGGCACGACGCCAAAAGGATCATCAAGGTGGGCATGCAGGTCCTCTTCCCCGGCTACTTTGCCGGAAAAAAGATCGACCCGTTGAACCTGACGTACCGCATCGGGCAGCTCACCACCACCTTGTATGACCTGCTCACCGAGCAGGTGGTGCTCTCCTTCAGGCACGACTGCTACCGCTACAACAAGTCCTGCACCTCCTGCGCCAGCGAAGGCCACGAGGCGGTCCTCGAATTCTTCCGGGCCATTCCCGACATCAAGCGCACCCTGGCCGAAGACGTCCGGGCCACCCGGGACGGCGACCCCGCCGCCCACAGCGTGGACGAGATCATCTTCAGTTACCCCGGGGTTTACGCCATCAGCGTCTACCGCATGGCCCACAAGCTCTACGAACTCGGGGTGCCCATCCTGCCGCGCATCATGACCGAGATCGCCCACAGCGCCACGGGCATCGACATCCACCCCGGCGCCCGCATCGGGAAGCGCTTCGCCATCGACCACGGCACCGGTGTGGTCATCGGAGAGACCACCCTCGTGGGCGAAAACGTGCGCATCTACCAGGGCGTGACCTTAGGGGCCCTCTCCCTGCCCCCCGGAGCAGGCGAACACCTCAAGGGGAAAAAGCGCCACCCCACCATCGAAGACAACGCCATCATCTACTCCGGCGCCACGATCCTGGGCGGCAAGACCACCATTGGCAGGAACTGCACCATCGGCGGCAACGTCTGGCTCACCTCATCGGTGCCCGCGGACACCAAGGTCTTCATCGAAACCCCGGAGCTCATCTACATGGACTCCAACGGGTCAAAAACGAGGTGAGCCACCTCGAAAACGGGTTCGACGGTAGCGGTTAAGTCAGCCTTACCGGCGATATGGGCTTCGCTGCCTCTCATCGCTATGCCCGAACCGCAACGGTGTTAGCCCGTAACGGTCCAAAGCGACACGCACATCAAAGGAGACCTCATGTTTAAATATAAAACCGTAGACCAATCCATCGGCAGGACCCCACTGGTCCGCCTCAACCGCATGGCCGAAGGCTTGCCCGTGGAGATCTACGCCAAGCTGGAGTTTTTCAACCCCGGAGGGAGCGTCAAGGACCGCCTGGGTTTTGCCATGATCGAGGCCGGAATCCGGGACGGGCGCATCAATGACGAGACCCTCATCGTGGAGCCCACCAGCGGCAACACCGGCATCGCCCTGGCCATGCTCTGCGCCCGCCGCGGCCTGCGCCTCTGCCTCACCATGCCGGAGACCATGAGCGTTGAACGGCGCAAGCTCCTCACCCACTTCGGGGCCAAGCTGATCCTCACGCCGGGGGACAAGGGCATGAAAGGCTCCATTGATGCGGCCGTAGACCTCGTGGAAAAAAGCGACAACGCCTTTTTGCCCAACCAGTTCGAAAACCCTGCCAATCAGGAGATCCACCGAAAGACAACGGCCCCCGAAATCCTGAATGCCTTAAACGGCGAAGTGGACATGGTCGTGGCAGGTGTGGGCACCGGCGGGACCATCTCCGGCATCAGCCAGGTGTTGAAACGCGTCAACCCCGACTTCAAGGCCATTGCCGTGGAACCGGCCGAGTCCCCCGTCCTCTCGGGGGGCGCTGCAGCCCCCCACAAGATCCAGGGCATCGGTGCCGGGTTTGTCCCGGGCGCCCTGGACCTGTCCGTGGTGGACGAGGTGGTCACCGTGCCCTCGGAAGAGGCCTTTACCACGGCCCGGCTCCTGGCCAAGCAGGAGGGCCTCCTCTGCGGTATCTCTTCCGGAGCCGCCGTTCATGCCGCCCTTGCCGTGGCCCGGCGCCCGGAATCCAAGGGAAAACGCATGGTGGTGATCCTCCCCAGCACCGGGGAGCGCTATCTCTCCACCCCCCTTTTTGAACTCGCCTGACCGGCAATGGGGATGCCCGGGCTTCCAAAGCACCGCGGCGTCCCCGCCCCGCCTCACGCCCCCTTCACCGCCGCAGTGATCTGGCGCCACACCAGGGCCTCCTCCACCAGCTCCCGAAAGGCCCGCTCCTGCCACGGTACCACCACGAAACGATAGATCCCGGCCTGCTCCCGATGGGCCACCAGGGCCTCCAGCCGGTTGAAGGGGCAAAGCATGAGCCGGACAGCCCGGGGCGCAAACTCCCTGCTGAGCCACAGGCACTCGGCCCCGGTCATGTCCCCGAGGGATTCCCCAAGCAGGATCATCTCAACAGGCCCGTCCTCCATCTGGTTGAACACCTCCTCACCGGAGCCCACCACCGTCAGCTGAACAGGGCAGGGTGAAAGGCTTCGCGCCAGGGCATGGCGAAGGGAGGCCGAGGCGTCCCCCGCCACCAGGGAAGGGGTGAACCAGGGACGAAACAAGGTGGTCCGCCCCCGGCTCACAGGCACCATTTTCTCGCGTATCATGGCCAGGAAGGTATCGGTGAGCTCCGGGTCAAAACGGCTCCCCCGGCCGCTTCGCATAACGCCCAGGGCCGCCTGGACCGGCATCTGTTTCCGGTAGGGGCGATGGGTGGTCAAGGCATCAAACACGTCCACCAGGGTGATGATCCGCGAGCAGATGTGTATCCCCTCCTCCCGCAGCCCGTCGGGGTATCCCTGCCCGTCCCAGCGCTCATGGTGCTGGCGGATAAAAAGCGAGGCGGTCTCCAGGGGCCCCACACACCGGGTGATGGCATGGCCCCGCTCGGAGTGCAGGCCCATCAGGCGCATCTGCGCGGGGGTCAGGGGGCCCGGCTTTTGCAGGATATGGTCCGAAACCCCGCCCTTGCCGCAATCGTGGAGCAGGCTGCCGAACACCAGGTGGGGAAACACGATACGGGGCAGCTTGACCCGCCGGGCCAGGGCCAGGGCATAATCCATCACCCGCAGGCTGTGCCCCCGGGTGACAGGGTCCCTGGGCAAAATGGCCCGGACCAGGTCCAGGGTGGCATCCATCTCCTCCCGGTCCAGGGCCCGGCCCGACCGGAAGGCATCTCCGGCCACATCACCCAACTTTTCCCCGTGTTCATCCACGCCCTCGCCCCTTCCCCCCATCATGGCTGTTCCCGTTCCCCCATGACCCGGACGATCACCTCTTCGAGCTCTTTTTTCTTGATGGGTTTGGTGATGTATTCGTCCATGCCCGCCTCCAGAAACCGTTCCCGGTCCCCGGCCATGGCGTTGGCCGTCACCGCGATGATGGGCACAGGCCCGTGCCCCGGTTCCGGGATCTCCAGGGCCTCCTGCTCCAGCTGCCGAATGGCCAGGGTCGCCTCCAGCCCGTCCATCACCGGCATCTGCCCGTCCATGAGCACCAGGTCAAAGGCTTCACTGCCGAAAGCGTCCACCGCTTCCAGTCCGTTGCTCACCACCTTCACCGTATGCCCCAGCTTCTTCAACATGCTCACGGCCACCCGCTGGTTCATGGGGTTGTCTTCGGCCAGCAGCACGTGGATGGCGGGAATCCCGGGCATGGTTTCCACCGACACACCGCGGGCCTTTGTCTCCCGCTCTCGAAGATCCGGGCTCTGGTCCCCTGCCTCACCACGATGCAGGACCTGATTCAACCGCTCATACAGGTCTTTCTTCCTCACCGGCTTGGTCAGGCAGGCAGAAAAGCCCAGCTCCGCCATGTGCGCGGCGTCCCCTTTCTGACCGATGGAGGTGGCCATCAAAGGAGGTGCGGGTGGTCTCCGTCTTTGAAGCACCGCCCAAAGAGGCCCCGTCCATACCCGGCATCTGCATGTCGATGATGGCCGCATCAAAGGGCGTTCCGTCCTTGCGTGCCTGTTCCGCCATCAGCAGGGCGCTCTCCCCGGACTCCGCCTCGGTAACCCGGCTTCCCCATGATCGGGCATACTCCCGAAAGACCCACCGGTTCACGGCGTTATCGTCCACCACAAGGAGGTGGGCGTTCTCAAGGACGTCGCTGGAGTGGAACCACTCTTCCCGCGCTTCTGTTTGGATGTCGAATTCTGCGGTGAACCAGAAAGTGGTCCCCTGTCCCGGACGGCTCTCCACCCCGATGTTGCCGTTCATCAGACGGGTAAGCTGCCGGGAGATGGAAAGCCCCAGCCCTGTGCCTCCGTACCGCCTGGTGGTGGAAACGTCCCCCTGGGAAAAGGAGTCGAAGATCCTGGAGCGGGCCTCCTCCTCAATACCGATGCCCGTGTCCGCCACCTCGAAAAAGAGCCTCACGCCCTTGCCCGTCTTCTCTTTCAGGGCCACCCGGATCATCACGCTGCCCTTTTCCACAAACTTAACGGCGTTTCCGGCCAGGTTGGTGAGGATCTGCCGCAATCGCACCGGATCCCCGTTGAGGTGCACCGGGACGTTGTCCTGGATCAGGCAACCGAAGGCGATGCTCTTTTCCCCGGCCTTGATGGCCATGACATCGCTGAGGGGCTCCAACACATGGCGCAGGTTGAAATCGATGGCCTCGATGTCCAGCTTGCCCGCCTCGATCTTGGAAAGGTCGAGGATATCGTTGATAAGAATCAACAGGGCATCGGCACTGGACTTCACCGACTCGGCGTACTCCTTCTGCTCAGGAGTCAGCCCGGTGTCCAAAAGGATATCGATCATGCCGATGACCCCGTTCATGGGAGTGCGGATTTCGTGGCTCATGTTGGCCAGGAAGACACTCTTGGCCCGGGTGGCGGCTTCGGCCTCCTCTTTGGCACGCTTCAGGATCGCCTCGGCGTGCTTCTGGGTGCTGATCTCCCGACAAATCCAGACAATGCCGATGGGGTTGTTTTCATGATCCGCCATAAGGGAAGAACTCATCCAGGTGGGAAATTCCCGGCCGTTGCGGGCCACGTGGTCGATCTCCCCCTCGCAGCTGCCGTAGCGTCTCACTTTTTTCAGAAAATCCCGTAAGGGGCCTTCGGCCTGATTCCGGGTATGAAACGACTCCAGGTTCACCCCCACCAGCTCCTCGGTACGGTACCCGTGCATCTTGGCCCAGGAGGGGTTCACAAACTCCACCACCCCTTCCAGGTCTGCCACCGCAATGCCGTCCACGGACTGCTCCATGGCCGCTTTGAAACGCAGCAGGGAATTCTCGCTGAGCTTGCGCTCCGTAATGTCCTGCACCGTGCCGATGAGGGAAACCACCTCCCCGGATCGCCGAAACTCCTTCACCTCCGGTACCTCGGCCCGGATCCAGCGGATATCCCCGTTGCCCCGGACAATACGGTATTCCAGGGGCTCCCCCTTACCTGTCTCGGCCATCTTTCGCCCCGCCCGCACCACCATCTCCGAGTCTTCCGGGTGCACCATGCGTTGTATGACCTCCTCAAACCGGCCCTCAATCCTGCTGCTTTCGCTTTTGTCTTCGCCCCTGTAGATGGCCACCATCACATCGGAGAGAACCACCCTGTCCTCGGTCAGGAACCACTCCCAGCTTCCCAGCCCGGCAATACGGTTGGCGCGTTTGAACGATGTCTCGTTCTCGCCGACGACTTCCGCAAACCGTTTCTCCTCCAGCTCCCGCACCAGGGTGTCGTTGACCACCTCAAGCTGCAGGGTCCGCCTGTTCACAACACCCTCCAGAGTCTCCCGGTGTTTGATGAGCACCAGCTCCGCCTGCTGGCGCCTGCGCACCGTGGCCCAAAGGCTGATCACCAGGGTCACCAGCAAGAGCCCCGCCAGGTAACCGACCCGGGTCATCATCAACTGGCCGGGGGGAAATGGCGGGTACGGATCGCCGGAGAACAGCCCCACCACCGTCCATCGAAAAGCAGGTATGGCCTCGGACACAACCTCATACCGCTCAGCCCCCACCAACACCTCGGGCTGTCCCGGGTCCCACCCCAGAAGCTTCAGGGGCCGCCCCCCAAACTGCCGTTTCAGGTCCACACCTGCGCTCTCCGCCTCCGTAGGGGGCTCTGAAACATGAAAGAGCCACTCCGGCGTGTTGCTTGCAAACACCACCCCAAAAGGGTCCATAAGAACCACAGGGGACGAGACCTCCTGAAACAGGGCATCCACCGCCTCCAGATCCAGTTTGAACACCAGAACGCCCACGGGGTCCATGCCCCTGTCCCAGACAGGAATGGACATGTAAATCCCCCGCCGATGGGTGGTCACCCCCACGGCCGGGTACACCATGCGCCGCCCGGTCATGGCATACTTGAAATAGGGACGGAACCGATAGTTCAGCCCCGTCACCCTCTTCTCCCCGTCGTAGACAGAACTCGCCACAGTGAGCCCTTCGCTGTTCATCAGGTAGATAAGGGCCACGTGCTCTGCATGGGCCAGCATGTCAAACAGGTGTTCCAGTTCCGCATGGGGCTCACCGGAGAGCACCCCACGGAGCATGGGCTCGGTGCTCAGGCTCTCAATAACCTCCCAGCGGTGGGAAATCATCTCCCCTAACTCTGCACGAAACCCTCGCAAGGTGGTCACCCGCTCCTTATGACGCATTTCTCCCTTCAGAAAATGCACGCCGAACCAGAGCCCCACGGAAAGGGCGGCCACCAGAAGGGCCCAGAACAAAATGTAACGCCATAACTTCATGGGGTATGAAACTCCGGCGCAGGGGATTTTAGGTCACAGGGAACAGGCTGCACATGGCCAACCGCGTACAAAACGCCGTGTGATGAGTCCTTTTACAGGCCATACCGCTTTCAGCGGCCTCACACGGGGAAGCGTTTTTCGCGGAGGGCACGCAGCCGTCCGATGGGTGTCGACGGGGAAGGAAAAAACAAAGGGCAGGCATCAGCCGCCCTTCACATGTCCATGCCCCGGAAGAGACAACAGGAGGAAAGACGTTGTTCGATCAACAACAATGATGCGTGTTGAACCAGTATACACGCAGCCGCGAGGCAACGTCAATTTGTTTGCAATGTCCGGGAGTTGACTTACCAGACCACAGGAAGGCGCACCAGGGTCCGGGCTTTGTTCTGGAAGAGAAGGTACCCCTTATCGCGACCGTAAAGGTACAGATCGCGGGTCAGGGCCACGTCTTTCTGGCAGTAGGATTCGATGAGGTCCAGGCGCCCTTCCTTCCACCAGGCCAGGGCGGCCAGGCCGTCGGCGCTCTTTTCAGCGCCCAGGGTGTGGCTGGAGAGATGGTCCAGGGAGAGGCGATACCCGAGGCGCTTGTGCACCTCGTCGAGCATGTCCAGGGTGGGGAGCCTGTGAAAATCGGCGCCGCACACCCCCGAAAGCACATCGTAGTCGAACCGGCGGATGTTGAAGCCCACCACCAGGTCCATCTTCTTCAAGAGCCGGGCCATCTCCGGGATTTGATCCTCGGTCCAGGCGGTGTAGGCATCGGTCTTGGAATCGTAGAGCACGGCCACGCTCACCCCCATGAACCGGGCGCGGCCCCAGCCGCCCACCTCTTCGGCGGATCGCCTTGTCTCCACGTCCAGCACGGCGTAGCGTTTCGGAATCGGGGGTTTGCCCCTTGAGTCCTCGGGTTTGGGTGCGGGGAACCGGGGGACAGGCTCCCCGGAGAGAAGGGCCGGAGCAAGGGGTGTTTGAAGCTTTTCAAGGAGCACCCGGGAGGCTTCCTTGTCGATGGGCCGGTTCCCGGAGCCGCACTTGGGAGAGTGGACACACGCCGGGCAGCCGGTCTCGCAGGGGCAGTCCCGGATCACCGACAGGGTCCGGTCAAAGAGGGCCTCGGCCTGGCCGAACACCCCGGCACAGATGCCGATGCCCCCGGGAAAGCCGTCGTAGATAAAGACCGCGCCCTTTCCAAGCTGGGGGTGGTGGGGAATGGAGATCCCCCCGATGTCGTTTCTGTCTGCCATGGCAAACAGGGGCAGAATCCCGATGGCGGCATGCTCCACAGCATGGATGCCCCCCATGAAATGACGCTGCTCTTTTTCCATTTCCACCCGCACGGCCTCGGGCACCTCCAGCCAGAGCCCCTCGGTCTCGAACACCTGGGGAGGAAGGTCCAAGGGAATCACGGTGAGGAGCCGCTGGCCCTTGACCAGCCGTTTTTCGTAGCCGGTGATGGTCTCGGTGACTTTCAGCTTGCCCACGCCCACCCAGGCGTTGCCCAGGGGCTTGCGGTTGCTCACCTCAAGGATCTCCGTGGCCTTGTGGCTGCGGATGCGGGTGAAATAGTGGACGCGTTGCTTCTGGGCCACGGCCGTTCGCTTATCCAGGTCCAGCTCCGTTACCACGTAGGAGTCCCCCCGGTGGATGTACACCGCCCCGGGGTAGGTTTCCCGCACGGCCCGGTGCCCGTCCACGCTGCCGATGAGCTCACGGCTCTCCGCATCGACAATGTCGAAGGTATCCCCCGTGCCCCGAAGCGCCACGGACCGCTGAGGAAACTTCCGGTGGGAAAAGAGAAGGTCCCCGTCCGCGCTGGCCAAAAGGGACCCGAAGGCCTCCATGCGGGAGAGTTTGTCGGCAACGGCCTCCTGGCGACACAAGGGTTCGCCCCGCCGCAGGGGGAGCTCGGCGGCCGCGCAGTCCAGGTGTTTGGCCATGAGCACCTCGTTGGCCGGGTTTACCGCCTTTTCCGGGTCCATGGAGAAAAAGAGGTCCGGGTGGGTCATCATGTACTGGTCCAGATCCTGGGGCAATCAGAGCATCCCGGGAATCGCGGCCGCTTCGCCCCACGCGCCCGGCCCGCTGCCAGGTGGCCATGATGCTCCCGGGGTAGCCCACAAGGATGCACAGGTCCAGGCCGCCGATGTCGATGCCCAGCTCCAGGGCGCTGGTGGAGACCACCGTCAAAAGCTCCCCTTCGGTCATCTTACGCTCGATCTCCCGGCGCTCCTCCGGCAGAAAGCCGGAGCGGTAGGCCGTGATTTTCTCCCCGAAATCCGCTTTTTTGGACGCCGCCCACATGGCAATGAGCTCGGTCATCTTCCGGGACTGACAGTAGACAATGGTGCGGAGCTCCCGGTGCATGGCCGAATGAATCAACTTGATGGCCGCCTGGGAGGCCCCTTCCGGGGTGTTGAGAAGGATAAAATGCTTGGTGGAGGCAGGGGCCCCGCTTTGGGTGATGGCCGACACCTCCACATCGGCAAGGCTTGAGGCGTGCTCCGCCGGGTTGCCGATGGTGGCCGAAGAGAAAACAAAACAGGGGTCCGAGCCGTAATACCGGCAGATCCGCTTGAGGCGCCGGAACACCCAGGCCATGTGGGAGCCCATCACCCCTTTTAAGGTATGGACCTCGTCCACCACCACAAACCGCAGGCCCCGAAGAAAGGTGGCCCAGGAGGCATGGTAGGGAAGGATGGAGAGATGGAGCATCTCCGGGTTGGTCATGAGGACATGGGGCGGGCGGGTACGGATCTTCTTGCGGGCATGGGGCGGGGTGTCCCCGTCGTAGATGGCTGCCGTCACCGGGTCTGCGGCAAACACCGCCGAGGTGAGGCGCTCAAGGCCCTTGAGCTGGTCCTGGGCCAGGGCTTTCAGGGGAAAAAGGTAGAGGGCGTGGGTGTCTGGCTGGGTGAGGACCGCTTCCATTACCGGAAGATTGTAAATAAGGCTCTTGCCGCTGGCCGTGGGCGTGGCCACCACCGTGTGTTCCCCCCGCCTGATGGCCTCGATGGCCGCCACCTGGTGGCTGTAAAGGCGCTCCACCCCCATCCCCTTTACCGCCCCCTCAAGGGCGCCGGGCAACGGCGGGTCAAGCTCCCCAAGGGAAGCCTCGCGCCCCGGGATGACCTTGTGGGCGGCAATATGGTGCGAGAACACCTCGTGCCCGGTCATGCCCCGGATGTAATCATCCACCGCCATCTATTCCTCCGTCATGGTTGCCATGCGTGACACACGCTCAAAAAAACCGACCTTCGACTCCTCGGGAAGCCTTACCGACAGCCCCACCACCGCCGTGAACGACTCGCTGAGCACCTCGCCGCCGTGGGCCGCCACCTCACGTTTCACCGCCGAAAGGTCTGCGTAGGCCACGGTCAAGTTCACCGGCTCGGAGGTGGCGAAAAAGGTGGTGGGTATCTCCTCCAGACACCGTTTTACCATGCCGCCGTATGCCCGCACCAGCCCTCCGGTGCCCAGCTTGGTGCCCCCGAAATATCGGGTCACCACCACGGCGATCTCACCGATACCGCAATGGAGCAAAACCTGATGCATGGGCGGACCCGCCGTGCCACGAGGCTCGCCGTCATCCCCCATGCCCGAAACCGAGGAGCCCGGCGACCCTGCCACAAAGGCGTGGCAGTTGTGGGTGGCATCCCGGAATTCCCGCTTCATCGCCTCCACAAACCCCTTTGCCTCATCCGCGGACGAGACCCTCTCGGCCGTTGCGATAAACAGGCTCCCCCCGATCTTCTCTTCCACCCGGTGCCTTCCCACCGGAACCCTGTACCCATCCATACCACCGCCTGTGTCACATCGTGGGGTTATAAAATGAAGCGACAAAATCAAAGGCCACCCGAACCTCCCACCTTTAGCCCTTAGCCTTTTGCCCTTTTGCCTTTCGCCTTAGCGTCAGCTCTCAGCCATCTATATCCCCCCCACTAAAAGGATGCAACCGCCCCGCTTTTTGTCCTTGGTTTTTCGCCGATTTCGTGGTTTTCTGAACATTGTGATGATGCTTTGATGAGAACACACGAGATGACAGACGCCACATATGCCATCATACAAAAGGGTTCCGCGCGACCACCCCATGAAGTGGGGAAAGGTGAGGCCCCTGCGGCCAGCCCCCCTTGAAAAAAAGTCTGCTTCCACACTGTTCTGATATCTGATATATCAGAACAGCGACATCATCCATGCAGCCGCCTCACAGGCACACCGGCTTATTTAAACATCAGAACCATGAGGAGATGTGACCCATGCCCAACCACCAGACCATTCGTATCCAGGAAACCGATATCTTTCTTCGCAGGAGCGGCGAAGGAAACAAAAAAAGCGTGATCTTCCTTCACGGAATGCGCTTTTCATCCCTTAACTGGGAAGAGCTGGGTACCCTTGATCTGCTCGCAGACAAAGGCTTTGACGCCATCGCCGTAGACCTGCCCGGCTACGGCCAGTCACCTGCCGCCGACATCGAAAAGGAGCAGGTCCTCCCCCTGATTATCGAGGCCTTAGGGGTCAAAGCCCCCATCATCGTGGCGCCCTCTTTCAGCGGCGAGTACGCCCTGCCCGTGGTCTCCGAGCACCCCTCGGATTTTTCCGCCGTGGTGGCTCCCGCCCCCCTGGGCATTCCCGAAAACGCCGGTGCCCTCAAAGGCACCTCCCTGCCCTTCCTCATCATCTGGGGGGACAATGATCCCATCGTCCCCGTGGAAAACGCCCACATCCTGGACAGCGTCCTGGCAGACAGTGAGGTGGTGATCCTCCCCGAAGGCGGCCACCCCACCTACCTCAACCAGACCGAGACCTTCCATCGCCACCTGGTGAGGTTCCTGGAAAAATTGTAGGCTTGTAGCCCACTGCCGCATGGATCCGAGATATGACCATGCACCCCTATGACAAAAGCCCTCGGCTGATCTCCACAGATTGGCTGAGGGCTTTTTTGTATCATTCAGGCCAAACGAGCCTCCGGCGGCCCTGCCGGGGGCCAAACTTTTAAAAAGTTTGACAAACAGATCTTAAGCAAGCCTTCCAGGCTCCGCCGAAAGAATGTTGCCTGTTTCGTGCATTAGAAAAGTTTTTTGCGGAGCTTTTTTTCAAAAAAGCGACCCGCCGGAGGCTTATTTAAACGAAACAAGGTGCAGGAGACCCGAGGTTATGCGCTTTGTCCATCCAGAATAACCCCGATGGCTTCTCCGGCGGCTTTGAGACCAAAAATGGCGGTCAGATAGGAGATGCTGCCGAGGACCGGGGCGATGCGCTGGCCGTCGTCGGTGGGTTCTTCGCCGGTGGTGGACGGGTTCTTGCGGGCGGGTTCGGTGGAGTAGACGCAGCGCACGCCTTCAAACACCCCTTTTTTGTGGAGCCGTCGGCGCACGCTCTTGGCCAGGGGGCAGATGCGGGTCTCGGAGATATCGCCGGAGGTGATGAGGTTGGCGTCGAGCTTTCCTGCGGCCCCCATGCTGGCCACGATGGGAATATTGCGCTCTTTGGCGTTGATGATGAGAAACACCTTGGAGGAGAGGCTGTCGATGGCATCCACCACCACGTCCATGGGGCGCTCCAGGATCGTGTCCGTGGTCTCTTCGTTGATGAAGCAGTCAAAAACCGTCACCTCGCACTCCGGGTTGATGTCCTTGATGCGCGCCTCGGCCACCGCCGATTTTTTCATGCCCACCGTGGAGGAGAGGGCGTAGAGCTGGCGGTTGATGTTGCTCTCGCTCACCACGTCGTAATCCACCAGGGTCAGCTTCCCCACCCCGGCCCGTGCCAGGGCCTCGGCCGCAAAGGAGCCCACCGCCCCCAGCCCGCAGATGGTTACGTGGGCTTCCCGCAATCTGTCCAGCCCATCTCGCCCGAGAAGCTGCTCTGTTCGCGCATGGCGCGTTGGTGTCGTCATGTCTGTAGATGCCTCCGGCGGGTCGCTTTTTTAAAAAAAAGCTCCGCAAAAAACGTTCCGCTGACACAAAGGGTTGAGACCTCGCTTCTCGGTCTCAACCCTTTGCGCAACTCTTTCTTGGATGGTGTCTCGCTGCAAGCTTTCGATCCGTCAAGACTCTACATCGAAAGCAATGCGGTTAAACCTGATAACAAGCAAACTATGGCTGCGTATCCTGTGACTTCGATGCTTGTAAAGCAGCCGGCATAAACCACCAGCGATTATGTCGGGCGAAGCCCGAGCCGAAGGCCCTTGCGCTTTGGCCCGAGGAACGAGGGGCAAAGCGCAAGGGCAATATGCTTCCGAGGTGGCTCCACCTCGCCGCCGGAGGCATGCTTTTGCAAATGGTTTTCACCATAGACGATACGCTTTCAGCCGTCTCCAAACAACCGCACCGCATTCTCCCAGGTGATTTGAGCGATCTCGTCAGGGGTGGTTTCCCGCACGGCGGCCAGTGTGTTCACGACGTGTATCACATGGGCGGGCTCATTCAAAGGCCCGGGGACCTCTGCCGGAAGCATGTCCGGGCTGTCCGTCTCAATGAGGAGGCAATGGTCGGGCACGGCAGCCGCAGCTTTTTTGGCCTTGTGGTTGGCTGGGCGGGTGATGGAGCCGGAAAAGGAAAAACAGGCGCCGAGGCGCAGGCACTCGCGCACCATCTCCACGGAGCCGGAGAAGGCATGGATGGCGCCGCCGTGGGGCAGGCCCCCCTCCTGTTTGAGGAGTTCCACCAGGCGGCCCCAGGCCTTGCGGCAGTGCATGGAGACAGGCCGCTTCAGGGCTTTGGCCAGCCTGAGCTGGGAGAGAAACACCGCCTCCTGCTTGCCCCGGTCCAGGCCGTCCACGGCAAAATCAAGGCCGATCTCCCCCACGGCGGCTGCATCATCTGTCATGCGCTGCCTGGCTAACACATTGGTTCCAGTCCGGGAGAGGTTCTCGATGAACTCAGGGGATGCACCCGTGGCAGGAAGGATCTCGGGTGTGCACGCCCGGCGAGCCGCCCAGCGCCCCCCAGTCCTCTTCCCGGGTACCGCAGGAGAGGATGCGGGCAACCCCAACGGAGCGGGCCCGGGCCATCATGGCGTCCATATCCCCTGCCACACGGGGATCCTGAAGATGGGCATGGGTATCAAAGAGTTTCATATTCATGGGGGCATTTTACAGTCGGATGGGCACCTTTTCAAGCGATGCCTCCGACGGGCAGGGGATAAGTCCCCTGCACCCCGGGTTCGCACATGCTCCGAGCCCTCGTTCCTTGGGTTCGTCCAATGTGCTGACGGGCTTTGCCCGTAAAAACTTATCAGGAGAGGGCGTTACGCCCCCAAAAAAAAAGCCGCTGCGATTCACCCCATGGGCACATCGCAACGGCATCTCAATCAATCAAGGAAATTCAGGTATCACAGGCCACGGTTCTCGGGTGCGGCCTGTCAGCGTAAGCTGGAACGCTCGCCAGCTCAGGCTGTCGGAAATAAATAATCACACAATGGTTCGCCAGAATACCGCTGGGATTTGAACCGAGGAACGAGGGACAAAGCCCGGCGGTAATTTGCTTTCAAGGTGGCACACCTTGCCGCCGGAGGCTGTTTTTTGTGCTTTTATTTTTTTTTTGCAGCCTTAGCCGCCCATGATGGCCCGGGTGACCTGGTAGGCCATCACCGAGAGTACAAAGGCAAAGCCTGTGTTGAAGACCACGCTGAAGGTGGCCCATTTCCAGGAGGTCTCTCGTGCGATGACCACCACGGTGACAAAGCAGGGTGCGTAGAGCATCACAAAGACCAGGAGGGCCACGGCGGTTGCCACGCTCCAGGTGGGGTCGGCGGCCAGTCGCGTGGAGAGCCCTTCGGCCTCTTCGGCGTCCACCTCGCCCAGGGAGTAGGCAGTACCCAGGGTGGAAACGATGACCTCTTTGGCGGCAAAGCCGCCCAGCAGGGCGATGTTGGTTCGCCAGTCAAACCCTGCAAGCTGGGTGAGGGACTCCATGCCGGTGCCGATCTTGCCTGCCACGGAGTGCTTGAGGGCGTGCTGGGACTCGCTGTTGTCGATCTCGGCGAGGCGAGCCTCAAGGGCGTCGGCGCTCAGGGTGGATTCTGCCACCGTGCGCTGGGACGCGTACTGAGCTGTCTCGCTTTCAGGCAGTCCGGGGAAGGTCATCATGGCCCAGATGAGGATGGAGATCCCCAGGATCACGGTACCGGCCTTCTTGATGTAGGACCAGGCACGCTCCCAGGTGTGGATGAGAAGCCCTTTCAGGGTGGGCATGCGGTAGGGAGGCAGCTCCATGACAAAGGGAGTGGACTCGCCCTTGATCACCGTGGATCGCAGGAGCTTGGCCACCACCAGGGCCGCGGCCCATCCGCCGAGGACCGTCCAGAACATCACCGAGGCGGAGTTCTCGAAAAAGGCGGCGGCGATGAGGATAATCACCGGCACCTTGGCGCCGCAGCTCATAAAGGGAGCCGTAAGCACGGTGGCGAGCTTCTCTTTGGGGCTTCTCAGGGTCCGGGTGGCCATGACGCCGGGCACGGCGCAGCCGCCTGCGATACCGCCGGAGACGATAAAGGGCATGACCGAAGATCCGTGCAGGCCGAAGGCACGCATGACGCGGTCCATCATATAGGCCATGCGGGCCATGTAACCGGAGTCTTCAAGGAAGGCGATCATCATGAACATCACCATGATCAGGGGCACAAAGCCCAAGACGCCCCCCACGCCGCCGATGATGCCGTCCACCACAAGGGATTGAAGCAAGCCCTCGGGCAGAACAGCCGTGGCCGCATCCGAGAGCCAGGCGAAAAAGGTCTCCACCCAGCCCATGGGGATCTCGCCCAGGGTGAAGGTGGCATAAAAAATGGCATAGAGAATGGCCACCATGATGGCCGGCCCCATGAACTGCTGGGTCAGGACCTTGTCCAGCTGGTCGGAAAACTGGAGGCGCGCCTGGGGACGTACCGCACGGACCACGCCCTCTTTCATCAGGGCGGCGATGTAGCCGTACCGGTAGTCGGCAATGAGGGATTCAGGGCTGATCTTTAAGGTGGAGCGGCAGTGCCGGGCCACGGATTCGGACATCTTCGTAAGGACAGCGGCGGTCTCGGGGTCTTTTCTCTCCCCCATCTTGATCACCTGCTCGTCGTTCTCCAGATACTTGATGGCTACCCAGCGGGCCGGTGCGCGCTTGGCTAAAAAGGCGTTCTTTTCCACCACGGCCACCATCTCGTCGATGACAGGGTCGAGGTCCGGTCCGTAGGAGATGGCAAGGGGAGCCCACTGGCCCTGCTTCTCTTCGGCAAAGCGGATGGCCTCTTCCATGAGTTCGTCTTTGCCGTCGCCGGTACGGGCCACGGTCTCCACAACGGGAAGGCCGAGGCGCTGTGAAAGAAGGGCCGTGTCGATCTCTTTGCCCTGCTTTCGAACCGAGTCCATCATGTTGAGGGCCAGGACCACAGGGACCCCGAGTTCCATAAACTGAAGGCTTAAGTAAAGGTTTCGTTCCAGGCTGGTGGCGTCAAGGATGTTCACCACGGCGTGGGGACGACGCTCCACAATGTAGTCCCGGGCCACGAGCTCCTCGGGGGTGTAGGCGGTGAGGGAATAGGTGCCGGGAAGGTCCACGATGGTGAGTTCGTGACCGTTATGGCGGGCATCTCCTTCGCGGTGTTCCACGGTGATGCCCGGATAGTTTCCAACCCTCTGGCGCGCGCCGGTGAGGGAGTTGTACATGGTGGTCTTCCCGGAGTTCGGGTTGCCGGCCAGTGCCAGCGTCAAATGCTTGTCCATGATAATTCTGCTTACCTGCTGTAAGATGTCCATGTCATGCGCCCAGGCCGCCCCTTGATTACATCAGACGGAGCGCCTTGTGCAGGGCTGCCGGTGCTACGCTTCAAGGGCGTCCACAAAAATAAAATCCGCTTCGCTGTTCCGGAGGGTCAGGGTAAAATCCCTGAGCCGGATGGCCACGGGGTCTTTAAGGGGGGCCTTGCCCACCACCGTAAACTCGGTGTTGGGAACGATGCCCATGTCACGGATCCTCCGGCCCAGTTCGCCTTCGCCGGTGACCATGCGGATCACGCCTTTCTGATCCACCTTCATCTTACGTAAACTCATCATCTCTGCCATTGTTGCCTCACTTCATGCCAGTGTCACACTGCCGTTAAGAAAAGATAAAACGGGGCTTCATGCCCCACGTCGTCGCTGCCTGTATCCGCATGGGAACAGGCGCCCCCGGTCCGCGTGCCTGCCGCATCTCATCTGCGGGGAGGTGCTTTCGGGGAACGATGACCTCACGGTTCCTTCGGGAAGCCTCTTTTTTGGCAAGCCAAAGTTTTTATGGGGTTGATAGCACACCACCTCACCCCATGCAACTCTTTTTTTCAACGATTTCAATCGGTCAACGAGGTCCCTCACACACCACGCCAGGCCAGTCAAACATATCATTTCAAATAGTTAACCGGAAAATCAGTAAAACACTTTGACCCAAAGACCTTCTTTTTTGCTAAAATATTTTTCGGATAGCCAAACTTTTTACATTGACACATCCTCAGACACTCCCTATCTTTCTCATGCACCCGTAGGGGGTGCCAAGCGGCTTACACCGCCCCCGTGCCCATCAACACCATGGGCCGCAACCCCTTTAATAGAGAGGCCGATTTCATGCTTGACACAGCTATCGTCATTCTGGTGGTGGCCGCCGCTTTTTTCTTTACCGCGCGGTCCCTCTACCACACGTTCACCGGAAAAAAGAAAGGGTGCAGCTGCGACTGCTCCCAATGCGGTACCAGCAACACCTGCGACATCCCCGACGACAAGCGGCTGCTGTAACACAGCGTTCCCGTTTATTTCCTTTATTAAACATGAAAAGGCCCGCAGACGGTCCCTTCCGGGAACCGCTTACGGGCCTTTTTTATTTTAAGACCAGGCGTCACTCTCTGCGTCTATGCTCCGGTGTAACGAAGGAACGTCGCATGTGGGAACCCGGTTAGAACCGCTTTCCCCCCCGGGGGTAGGCGTCTGCCTCCATCAGCAGGGGGCCGTCCCACGATGTGTAGGCCCCGTCCCGGGCCAGGGTGTCTCCCACATCCCGGATGCCCAAGCGGCCATAGGTTTCGGCCGTGGGCAGCCCTGTGTCCGGGTCGTAACCGTTTTCCCGGTACCAGGACCGCACCAGGGCCATGTGCTCTTCCCGCTCTTTGACCCCTTCCGGGGAGTGCTTGAAGTCCGGGCGCTGGGGCAGCATGTCGTGGGTGATGGTGATCCCCTGGCGGGCGTTGAAGGCGCGCTCCACGGCCCCGATGCGGTCGGAGACCTCTTCCACCATGGCGCCGGTGTAGGTAACGCCCGTGGCCTTGGTGAGCATGTCGGCCAGGCCGTCAAAAAGGGACCCTTTCCAGATAAGGGGCAAGGCACAGGTCCAGGTGTTGACCGCGCCTTTGCATCGGCCGATGGTGTCGGCCAGGGTGGTCACCCGCTCCCCATGGATCATGGAGTGGACCGGATCATCGGTGATGATGCCTTTGTCCATAAGGTCCTTGAGCACGTCCTCATCGGAGTTTTCCCCGCAGGACCAGCTTCGGCCGCGCAGGTGGTCGGCACCCCGTGTGGCGATGGCGTGTGCCAGGGAGAAGAGGCCCGCAGGGTAGACCCCGCGCCCCAGGCCCTTGGTGTGATAGCAATACTCCATGGCCCCGTTGCCCACGATCTTGGCCAGGGAGTACATGCCCTCGGCAATGAGATTGCCGAATCCTTCGCGCATGACGGTCTTGTGGACCAGTTCCACCTGGTCTTCGGCGTTCTCCCAGGAGAGGTCGAGGCCGCCCGTCACCTCATCGTCGATGATGCCCCGGTTGTAGAGGTCCTTGGCCAGGGCGATGGTGTTACCGATGGCAATGACATCCACCCCGTAAGCATCGCAGAGGTTCTCCATCTCCATGATGGCCACCGGGTCGTCCACCCCGCAGTTGGTGCCCAGGCAGTAGACCGCCTCGTACTCCAGGCCCTCCCCCACCTCGCCTTTGCGCTCTCCCTTGGGAATCTTGTAGAGGTTCTTGCACTTGATATGGCAGCTCTGGCAGCCCACGCGATCGATCTCGTACTCTTTCCACGCGTCGTGGCGAATCTGGGCCGGAACCTCCTCGGGAGAAAGCTCCTTTTCAAAGTTGCGGTACCCGGGATACCAGTGGGTGATGCCGTAGTGGGAGCCGTAGACCGCCGCCACCTCCTGCTGCACCCGATCCTTGGCCATGAACTGCTTGTCCTCCTTGGACAGGGCGAGGAACCCGGGCCGGTCAAAGAGCTCAGGACGCCCGGTTCCCCTCAATACAATGGCTTTTAGGTTTTTGGATCCCCACACCGCCCCGCTGCCCCGGGAGGCCGAGGCGTACTTGTCCACCATGGTGGAGGCAAGGCGCACAAGGTTCTCGCCGGCCTGGCCGATGCAGGCCACGCACACACCCTTGCCGTGACGCTCCACGAGGATGTCGGTGGTGGCCCAGGTGTCCAGTCCCCAGAGGTCCCCGGCGTCATGGAGGGAGACTTCCCCGTCTTCGATGAGAAGATAGACGGGCTTATCCGAGGCACCTTTCACCACGAGCTGATCGTAGCCGGCGCGCTTCATCACGTTGCCCATGGTTCCCCCGACGTTTCCGTCCCCCATGATCCCGCTGTAAGGGGACAGGGTGCTGACATGGAGACGGCTGGAGAGGCCCATGGTGGTGGCCGTCAGGGTCCCGGTGGCAAAACAGAGAAGGTTCTCCGGCCCCAGGGGGTCCACTCCGGGCCCTACCTCGTCAAACAGGGTTTTAGCGTTGAGGCCCCGGCCCCCGAGGAAGGCCTTGGCCACCTCACGGTCCAGCTCTTTTTTTTCCAGGGTCCCGTGGGTCAGGTCCACACGAAGCACGGTTCCGCACCATCCGAACATAACGACACTCCCCGGGCGATGGGTCACCGCCCTGTTGCAATCCAATCGATATTTACGAAGAAATTCCCCATTCTTATCGTATCCCGCAGGCAGACACAAGCCCGCACCACAATCTTCTTTACGGTGCCATGCCGGGGGCCTATACTAAAATGTTTGGGCATTACGTTAGATTGCCTTCCATGGATAAAGCGGGTTGAACAACCAGGCCTCCGGCGGCCAGGTGGGGCACCTGGAAACCCTAAGGCGAATGCATGGAGGGCCACATCATGCAGACGTTTTCGAGGCATTCGCGTGGCCTGTGACATATGGCAACCGCTTTTGCAGGAGAGGCCCATTTTATTTTTCTGCAAACCCGATGAAGGGCATTAGGGAGCCGCTTGCCTTTAACCGGAATAACTCCTGCGGCGAGGTGTGACACCTCGAAGACAGGGGGCGAATGCGCTTTCCCTCTCGCTTGTCGCGCCGTACCCCTTGGACGTGGGCGAAGGCGGATTAAACGCTTTGCCCCCAGCAGGGCCGCCGGAGGCAGTGCGGTAAAATCGACAATGACCAAGTAGCGACAACGTATCCTGTGGCGTCGAAGCTTGTGAGCCAGCCCGCATAAGCCATCGGCGTTTATGTCGGGCGCAGCCCGAGTCGAAGGCCCTTGCACGTTGCCCTGAGGAACGAAGGGCAACGTGCAAGGGCAATAAGCTTTCGAGGTGTTTTTGCTATTGTGGCTTCGCCACCCTCGCCGCCGGAGGCATGCTTTTTCCACTCACTTTAACCATAGAAGACATTGAAAAACGAAGGCCTCCCGGTATCGCCCGGGTGGTGCCAGGAAGGATTCTCTATACATATGGACGCAACCATCGACATCAAGCAGGAGGTCCTGGATTCGGCCCTCTGGCTTTCGGAAAACAACTACTTCGGCTCCCACCTCAGCTCCGGGGGCAACGTTTCAGCGCGGGTGCCCGGTGAAAACCTTTTTGCCGTCACCCCGTCGTCCGTGCCTTACAACGAACTCTCCCCAGAGGACATCTGCCTGCTGGACTTCGACCTCAACCGGCTGGAAGGGGATCTGAAGCCCTCCATCGAGGCGGGGATGCATGCCGCTATTTACAAGGCGCGGCCGGACGTGGGGGCCGTGGCCCACACCCACCAGTTCCACGCCAGTATCTTTTCGGTGCTCAACACCCCCATCCCCCCCCTTTTTGACGAGATCACCATGCACATCGGCAACCAGGTGGCGGTGATCCCGTACGCCATCAGCGGCACCGACGCCCTGGCCGCCCAGGTGGGCGATGCCGTCACCAACGGCTGTGCCTGCTTTATCATGCAGAACCACGGCGCCCTGAGCTTGGGGGGCTCCCTCAAGCAGGCCCTGAGGAACGCCGAGTTCCTGGAAAAAATCGCCAAGGTTTACCACAGCGCCCTGGCCACGGGTCGTCCCGTCACCACCCTGCCGGAGCATGCCCTGGCCTTCTGGGACGAAATCCGGCAAACCCTGTGACCCCGGCTCGGGGGTGCTGTTTTTTCCGGTGGCATCCCCCGGCCCCTTTCTGATAAGAAGCGGGCACAACAATGAGATACAGGAAGCCATCGCAACGCACCCTCTTGATTCGTTTTGCGGTGACATCCGTCACCCATAGAACCGAAGAATAAGGGAAACACCCCCCATGACCCATAGCGATAGCGACACAGACAACCACGATCACGACCAGAAGGAGGAGCTGGCGGCCCTGCTGAAACAGGTGCTGCCCTTAGAGCTCCCCCACGTTCACTTTAAGGACATCGCCGCCATCGAGCGGGTGATGCCCCAGGAGAACTTCACGGAAATTCTCACGGACCTGGCCCACGGGAAAAAAGGGCCCTACACCCTCATCGACGTGAGGTCCGAGGCCGAGTTTGAACGGGAGCGCCTCCCCTTTGCCGTGAACATCCCCATCCTCACCAACGAGGAACGGCACAACGTGGGTCTCATCTACAAGCGTCACGACAAAGACCTGGCCCTCTCCTACGCCTGGCACCTGGCCCGGCAAAAGGAAGAGGCCTACCTTAAAAAGGTCCGGGAGCTGGCCCAGGGCGGGCCCGTGATCCTCTACTGCTGGCGGGGCGGGGGCCGAAGCCGCTACACCACCAGCATGCTCAACCAGAACGGCATCGACGCCGTGCGCCTCAACGGCGGGCAAAAGGCCTTCCGCAAAGAGGTGCACACCATGCTGTACGAAACCACGCTGACCCTCTACCCCTTCTCCGGCCAGACCGGCTGCGGGAAATCCGAGCTGCTGGAGCACATCCAGGCACACCACCCGGACCTGCCCGTCCTCCACCTGGAAGCTGCGGCAGGCCACGCCGCCTCGGTCTTCGGGGAGATCCGCTTCAACCTCATGGGGGAGTCCCTGGCCAAGAGCCAGCGAGACTTCGAGACCAACCTCTACGTCAACATCCTGCAGCACCGAAACCCCGACGGCAGCCTGCCTCCCTTTCTCACCGAGATGGAGAGCTCCAAAATCGGCCGGTTCAACCTGCCCCCCTCCGTCTGCAAGGCCCTTGAAAAGGAGACCCACATCGGCCTCACCTGCCCCCTTGAGACCCGACTGGCCCGTCTGGAGAAAGAGTACTTCGGCAAAGGGGGAAAAGAGGTGGAGGAGATGGTCAAAGACGCGGTGCGGTTCCTCACGCGCCGGGTGGGCAAAGAGACGGTGGAGAGATGGTGCGCGGCCATCGACGCCGGGGACTATCGCGGGTTTCTCAATGAGGTGATGGTGGACTACTACGACAAGGTCTACAAGGCCGTGGACGCCCCGCCCCTGTTCACCGTGCCCAACATCGACCCGGCCGAAGCGGCTGCAGCCATTTCCGCGTGGTACCACAGCGCAAAAGAATAAACAGGGGAATTATGCCTCCGGCGGCCCTGCCGGGGGCCAAACTTTTGAAAAGTTTGACAAACAGGTCTTTCCTGTAAAACACGGTTGCCACATCCCACGCGAATGCCCCAAAAACGGTTGCTTGATGTCTGCCTTCAAGCATTCGCCACAGGGTTTCCAGGTGCCCCCACCTGGCCGCCGGACACCTCGCTCCCAGGCTCTGCCTGGGGGTGTCGGTTGCAAGGCTCCGCCTTGCAGGTGTGAGGCATGGCGGCATAACGAGCAGAATATACAGTGTTACGCAACCTCAATCGTGGAGGCAGAGCCTCCATGCATCATTCCCAGGCGGAGCCTGGGAACGAAGGGTACCCTGGGCCAGGGGATTGCCCTTCAACACGGGCACAGCCCGTCAGGAAATGGGATGAACCTGAGAAATCCACTTACGCCCGTGTCTGCGTATCACCACTGAACCAACGTCACCGGGCTACGGCGCGTCAAGCGAAGGCGATAGAGCATTCCCGAACCTGGATCCAGGAAATTTATTCCCTGGCCGCCGGAGGCTTTTTTAAGCTGAATAGTTACCTGAACCGATACCGAAGGAGTCCATGTTTTGCCAATCATGATCACACAGCGACTCTCCCTTGGTGACGACGAGGTGGAGATCTCCGCCGTCAAGGCGTCGGGGCCCGGGGGCCAGCACGTCAACACCTCGGCCACGGCCATTCACCTGAGGTTCGACATCCGGGCATCCTCCCTGCCCGAGGTCTACAAGGAGCGGCTCCTGGCCCTGTCCGACCACCGCATCACCGACGAGGGCATGGTGATCATCAAGTCCCGGGAGCACCGCAGCCGGGAGATGAACCGCCAGGCAGCCCTGGAGCGCCTCATCAACCTGATCCGGGGGGTGACCGCGGTGCCCAAAAAAAGGCGCCCCACCCGGCCATCGAAAAATGCCAGGGAGAGGCGCCTCAAGGCCAAGACCCGTCGCGGCGACCTGAAAAAATCACGGGGAAAAGTTTCCCACGAATAGACGACCCCAACGCGCAGCTGAGGCTACGACACATGATCATCTATCTTATCGGCATGGTGGGCATTGCCGCCTTTTCCGTCACCGGGGTGGTGGCGGCGGGCAAAAAGGACATGGACCTGTTCAGCATCATCCTCCTTGGGGTGGTGACGGCCCTTGGCGGCGGCACCATCCGGGACATCCTCATGGACGCCAACCCCATCTTCTGGATCGGGGACGAGACCTACCTCTGGGTCTCGGTGGCAGCCGCCCTCATCGCCTTTTTCTTTATCCGCTTTGTCAGCAACACCTACACCCTGTTTCTCTATGCCGACTCCTTCGGCATGTGCCTGTTCACCATCACCGCCGCAGAAAAGGCCCTCTCCCTGGGCTTCTCCTACCCCGTGGCCGTGCTCATGGGCCTGACCACCGGCATCGCCGGGGGCATGATTCGAGACATCCTCACCGGCAAGATGCCCCTGCTTTTGGGCCGGGAGTTCTACGCCACCCCAGCCCTCCTCGGCGCCTCCCTCTTCTGCCTACTTCTTCACCTGGCACCGGACCACGCCTTCAACCGCTACTACGGCCTGGCCCTGGCCTTTGGCCTGCGGTGCGCCTCCATCCACTGGGATCTCTATTATCCGCGATTTCTTTTGTACAAGGGAAATGCGTAGCCACAGAATGTCAAGGCGTCCCCACCTTGCCCCAGCCGGAGAGGATATAGGCGGCACAGCCCACGCCGGGCTTGGCGGAAGCTGAGGCCACCGGGCAATTCTTTGCGCAGCCCCCGCAGGCCAGGCAGTTGTCTTGACGGGCGGCGCGCGTTTCAGGCCCCTCCCTGGCAAGGTCGCCCTGGGGGCAGACCACGACGCAAAAATCGCATCCCGCGCAAAGATCGGTATGGAGCTCAAGGGTTGCCATATTTCCGACAGGACGAAGCTCTTTCATGAAAGCACCTCCTTGACCTGTGAACGGCACCGTCACCCGGCTGTGATTCCGGGCCCGATTTCAGTATACCCGGAAAGGGAACCCTTAGGCCACCCTTTGCGAGTTCCCCCACCCATCCCATCATTACCATCCCCACCCTGCGAGCAACCCGCCTTCACAATTTCTAAATCTTCAGAAGAATCAAATATAATATTAGCCCCATATCATCGAAAAGCCGACAAAGAAGGCCTTAATTCAAGGAACATTTGAGCAAGTCAATACAAGGCAATCCATAGAAAAAACTTGATGTTTTATGAAAATAGAAGTTAAATGACCGTTCGTAAGGACAACCCAACCCCAACGCTGTATCCAGCTATCCACGTACCGTTTCCATAAAGCGTTGTGGCAATGTGCCCATGGGTTCATCGGCTTATGCACGGGCCTCGTCATATCTCGTTACTAACGCACAATAGTAATATGAGACAACTTGACGCAAAGAGACCAGTAGGCATGACCGGACAGGGCAAACAGCCGGCCGGCCCCCGGCCGACACCGGTTTGCATGACCCTCGTCGCCTGTCCGTCCGGATCCGGGTGGGACCGGATCCCGTCACACCGAGACCAACAATGAGGAGATGTGTTTATGAAAAGAGTTCTGTTTCTTGCCTTGTGTTTTTCCCTGACGGCATCCATTGCCGCGGCCGCCACCATCAAGATCGGCCTCATGTGTCCCCTCACCGGTTCCTGGGCCAGCGAAGGCCAGGACATGAAACAAATCGTCGAGCTGCTAGTGGAGCTACAGCCTGCAGGTCGGCTCCTCGGCAAGCAGGTGGAGATCATCACCGAAGACGATGCCGGCGATCCCCGTACGGCCGCCCTGGCCGCCCAGCGCCTGGCCACCCGCGACATCATCGCCGTCATCGGCACCTACGGTTCCTCCATCACCGAAGCATCCCAGAACATTTACGACGAAGAGGAGATCATCCAGATCGCCAACGGCTCCACGGCCATCCGCCTTTCGGAAAAGGGACTGGACTACTTCTTCCGCTCCTGCCCCAGGGACGACGAGCAGGGCAAGGTGGCGGTGAAGACCCTCATGACCATGGGCTTCAAAAAAGTAGCCATCCTCCACGACAACACCACCTACGCCAAGGGTCTGGCCGACGAAGCCAAGGCGCTGCTGAAAAAAGAGCCTGCGGAAATCGTCTTTTACGAAGCCCTCACCGCCGGAGAGCGTGATTACAGCGCCATCCTCACCAAGATGAAGGCCTCGGCCCCCGACGCCGTCCTCTTCACCGGTTACTACCCCGAAGCGGGCCTTCTCCTTCGCCAGAAGATGGAGATGGGCTGGGATGTGCCCTTTATCGGCGGCGACGCCACTAACAACCCCGACCTGGTCAAGATTGCCGGCAAAAAAGCCGCCGAAGGTTTCTTCTTCCTGAGCCCCCCTGTTCCCCAGGACCTGGACTCCGCCGAAGCCAAGGCCTTCCTTGCCGCCTACACCAAGAAGTACAACGGAGTCCCCGGCTCGGTCTGGGCGGTTCTTTCCGGTGACGGATTCAACGCCATCGCAGCCGCCATCAAGGCCACCGGCTCCACCGACACCAAGGTCCTTGCCAAGTACCTCCACAACGACCTCAAGGACATGCCCGGCCTCACCGGCAAGCTCTCCTTCAACGAAAAAGGGGACCGCGTAGGCGATCTCTACCGTCTCTACAAGGTTGACGGCCAGGGGAGCTTCGTGCTGCAGCCGTAAGGGGCGACAGCCTCGCCCGAACAGGCTGAAGACGGCGAGGCGCCTCGCATGCTTATCACCCCGGCGACAACCTTATCGATGGGTGCATGCAATCGCCGGGTTGATAGAAATCCCAACACGCATCAGAGGCATCGGGTTCCCGGTGCCTCTGCCGCGTGATGTACCACCGGAGAAGTAAGATGGAACTGTTTTTTCAACAGCTGACCAACGGCCTGGCCGTGGGGGGCATTTACGCCCTCATCGCCCTGGGCTACACCATGGTCTACGGCGTCTTGAAACTGATCAACTTTGCCCACGGCGATCTCTTCACCATCGGGGCGTACCTGGGGCTCACTCTGCTTTCCGCCCTGGGCCTCACCGACCGACTGGGCCCCTTCGGCGTGGTCCTTGCCCTGGCCATCATGGTCATGGGCCTCGTGGCCGTGGTGGGCATCATCCTGGAACGCATCGCCTACCGCCCCTTGCGCGAATCCCACCGGCTCTCGGCCGTGGTCTCGGCCCTGGGCGCCTCCATCTTCTTCCAGAACGCCGTCATGCTCATCTACGGCGCCCGCTACCAGGTCTACCCCCACGACATCCTGCCCAAGGTGGTGATCCCCATCTTCGGCCTCAACGTGCCGTTGCTGCGCATCCTGATCCTGCTCACCTCCGTGGTGATGATGGCCGCCCTCTACTTCTTCATCCAGAAGACCAAAACAGGCACAGCCATCCGGGCCGTTGCCATCGACCAGGGCGCGGCCAAGCTCATGGGCATCAACGTCAACGCCGTCATCATGATCGTCTTTCTCATCGGCCCGGCCTTAGGGGGCGCGGCCGGTCTCATGGTGGGCCTCTACTACGGGCAGATCAACTTCACCATGGGCTGGATCTACGGTCTCAAGGCCTTTACCGCGGCCATCCTGGGCGGTATCGGCAACATCCCCGGGGCCATGCTCGGCGGCCTGCTCCTGGGGGTCATCGAAGCCCTGGGCGCGGCGTATATCTCCATCGCCTGGAAGGACGCCATCGCCTTTGTCGTGTTGATCCTCATCCTTATCGTTCGTCCCACCGGCCTCCTGGGCGAACGGGTTGCGGAAAAAGTGTGACGGGACCTGTCCCGCACGTGGGCCGCCCACGGCCCGCCACCACGCCTTTATCAACCCTGGACCGAATTTTTTACAGCGAGGCCATGACCGTATGAAACGAAACGCCATTTACATTGCACTTGCATCACTGCTGGCCATCTCACCGGCCTTTCTCAACGCCTACTGGGTGGACGTGCTGAACAGCGTCGGCATGTACGCCCTGCTGGCCCTGAGCCTGAACATCATCCTGGGCCACGCCGGCCTGTTCCACATGGGCCATGCCGCCTTCTACGCGGTGGGGGCCTACACCACCGCCATCTTAAACACCACCTTTGACATCCCCGTGCTCTGGCTCATGCCCGTGGCAGGGCTCATGGCAGGGCTCGTGGCCCTGATCGTGGCGCGGCCCATCATCCATCTGCGAGGGGATTACCTCCTTATCGTCACCATCGGCTTTGTGGAGATCGTGCGCATCGCCCTCATCAACAACGTCTTCGGCATCACCGGAGGGGCCAACGGCATCTTCGGCATCGACCGGCCCTACATCTTCGGCTTCAAGATCCGAAAACCCCACGAGTTCTTCTACCTCATCTGGGGGTTCATGGCCGTGACGGTCTTTCTCTTTCACCGCCTGGAAAACTCCCGGTTCGGCCGGGCCTTGAACTACCTGCGGGAAGACGACGTAGCCGCCGAGGGCAGCGGCATCAACACCACCTACTACAAGCTCATCGCCTTTGTGCTGGGGGCGGTGTGGGCCGGCATGGTGGGCACCATCTACGCGGCCAAGATGACCATCATCGCCCCGGAGTCCTTTAACTTCTGGGAGTCGGTGGTGATGTTCATGATCGTGATCTTAGGGGGCTCCGGCAGCATCCGGGGGGTCATCCTAGGGGCCTTTCTCGTCATCGGCCTGCCCGAGATCTTCCGAAGCATGAGCGCCGTCAGCGACCTCATCAACAGCCTCTTTGCACACTTCGGCGTCACCCTCTCCCTGGACTTCGGGAACTTCAGCCAGGCCCGCATGCTGATCTTCGGCGCGGCCATGGTGATCATGATGATTTTCAGAAACGAAGGGCTCCTGCCTCCACGGCCCAGGACGTACCCCCTTGACAAGATACGGGAGGAGATGCCGTGAGCCTGTTAACACTGGACAACCTCATCAAGGACTTCGGCGGCTTACGGGCCGTGGACGAGGTCTCCTTCGACGTGGAGGCCGGGGACGTCTTCGGCCTCATCGGCCCCAACGGGGCGGGCAAGACCACGGTCTTCAACCTCATCACCGGCAACTACGTGCCCAACCAGGGCAAGGTGATCTTTAACGGACACGTCTTAAACGGGATGGCCCCCAACAGAATCGTCTCCATGGGCGTGGCCCGGACCTTCCAGACCATCCGGCTTTTCAAGACCCTCTCGGCCCTGGAAAACGTCCTGGCCGGGTGCCACTGCCGCATGACGTCCGGCTCCATCGCCGCCATGCTGAAAACGCCCTTTCAAAAGCGGGAAGAAAAAGAGGCCATCAAGCTGGCCCTTGCCGAGCTGGACTTCGTGGGCCTCTCGGAAGATGTCGAAACCCGGTCCGACAGCCTCTCCTACGGCAACCAGCGCCTCCTGGAGATCGCCCGGGCCCTGGCCACCCAGCCCAAGCTGCTCATCCTGGACGAACCGGCAGGGGGCATGAACGAACAGGAGACCGACGCCTTAATCGACATCATCGCCCGCATCAAGGCCCGCGGCATCACCGTGCTTCTCATCGAGCACGACATGAGCCTGGTGATGCAGGCCTGCGAAAAGCTGGTGGTGATTGAGTACGGCAAGAAAATCGCCGAGGGACTGCCCGAAGAGATAAAGACCAACAAGAAGGTCATCGAAGCCTACCTGGGCACCGACGACGATGAGGAGGAGGGCGAAACGTGCTTTTAGACGTAAAAAATCTCCATGTGAAATACGGCACCGTGGAGGCCCTTCACGGCATCAACCTGCACGTGGACGAAGGGGAGATCGTCACCATCCTGGGGGCCAACGGCGCCGGGAAATCCACCACCCTCATGACCATCAGCGGGCTCTTGAAACCCTCGGAAGGCGAGATCTGGTTCGACGGAAAACCCATCCACACCATGCCCGCCCACAAGGTGGTGGAGGAAAAGCTCACCCAGTCCCCGGAGGGCCGCCGCGTCTTCTCCACCTTAACCGTCCAGGAGAACCTCAACCTGGGCGCTTTTACCGCCAAAAGCCACAAACGGGTGGAAGAGACCCGGCGCTGGATTTTTGACCTGTTCCCCCGCCTCAAAGAGCGGAAAAACCAGCTGGCAGGCACCCTCTCCGGCGGCGAACAGCAGATGCTCGCCATCGGCAGGGCCCTCATGAACAATCCCCGGATCCTCCTCCTGGACGAGCCGAGTTTAGGCCTTGCCCCCATTCTGGTGAAAGCCATCTTCGAGACCGTGGCCGAGATCAACAAAAGCGGGGTCACCGTGGTCCTGGTGGAACAAAACGCCAAGGCAGCCCTCAAACTCGCCCACCGGGGCTACGTCATGGAGGTGGGTCGCATCGTCCTGGAAGACGACGCCGACGCCCTCCTGGCCAACCCCAGCGTCCGGGAAGCCTACCTAGGCGGGGGGAAAAAATAAGAAAAAAAAAAAAAGCCTCCGGCGGCCCTGCCGGGGGCCAAACTTTTGCCAATTTAGATGCCTTGGGTTTGACAAACAGGTCTAAAAAAGATTTAGGTCATCTCCACATTGGTTGGCACGTCGTATGCTCTCAATCGGCAACCGGAACGTATTTGCGGCTTGTTGCGCCATGATCCTCATCGAAGAGCGCCAGGCGCATCATGAGCCTGTAGGAGACAGGGCCTTGTGCTCCTCGGGCAACAGCGCATCCAGAATGTGGGCAATGGCTATGAGCCCCGTCAGGTTCATCACCAGTCGGCACAGCATGAAATCCCAGCCCATGGATGAGGCTTCAAAGAGAAGCATGGGAACCTTGGTGGTGGACCAGGCCCCGATAAAGATCATGATATTCGAAAAGCGCGCCCCTTTTTTGATCAGCACCCCGGCCACGGGAAACGCTGCGTAAAGCGGTCCTGCAGCAAACGAGCCCAGACAGAGGGCCAGAAGCGTGCCCTTGGCACCGGACTCCCCGCCCATGAGCCTCACGATGGTTTCCCGAGGCACCCACACATCAAAAATACCCAAAAGCACAAAAATAGGTGGAATCACCAACATCATCTCCACGAGGTAATCCACGGAATGCCCCAGGGAACGTGCGGCAAGGTCTGCGTTAACGTAACCGAGGCAACCCAAGGCCGCGAGCATCAAAAGAAAAACACGGTAGCGTTTAAGCAAAGGTCTCATGTAAGCACCACCCCCATGACCACGGCCACTCCAAAGGCCAGCAGCACGTTCAACAGATTGCGGGCCAGGGAGACCCGCAGCCCGAAAATCCCCATCTCAACAGGAAGGGTCACCACCCCCACCCCCATGAGGGTGGAGACAAACACAGCCAGCTGCATGAGCCCTCCCCCGTGTTCGTATAGGGCCGCCGTAAGCGGAAAGGCCACAAAGCCGGGAATAAGGGTCACAGACCCGATGAGGGCAGCCATGCCCATCCCCACCCAGCCGGAATTCTGCCCCAAAAGGCGGGTGATGGTTTCAGGGCCAACGGCCGCCAGGAGAAACCCGATGACCAGCAGAATGACGAGAAACTGGGGCATCAGGTTCTCAAACGACTTCCAGGCTTTCATCAGAGCCTTCCGTGTCTTTCCTTTGTCTTTGGCGTAGGAGATCAGAAGCAACACAAAAGCTGCCAGGTACAACATGATGTTAAACATAAGCACTTCCCCGCAATGTTAGTACGCTAGGTTTTACAATAAAAAAAGGGGACCGGAGGTTAATGGGAACTGGAGAGATTTTCCCGCACCCTTTCAAGCACCGCGATGACCCTCTCGATCTCTTCAGGGGGCACGCCTTGATAGGCCTGGTCCAGCATCTCCTTTGAAACCACCGAGATGGTTGCCCAGACCTCATGGGCCTTTTCCGTGGGGACAAGCATTTTACGCCTGCTGTCCTCGGGGTCCGGCTCCCGCGTCACCCAGCCGTCCCGCTCCATGCGATCCACCAGGCGCACGCCGGTGGGCGTGGCAATGCCCAGCCGCTTCACCAGGTCGGTGAGGGGCAAAGGCCCCAGGGCAATGAGGTGAGCCAGGGCCCGGTGCTGAGACGGCGACACCCCGGTCCCTTTGAGCCTCTCTTCAAGGGAGTTCACAAAGGCTTTCACCGTGAGGTTGCATTGGAAACCGAGGCTTTCGTTGGGATCTATCCCTTTCATGGTATATTCCTTGGGTAAAATGAGACGGCAGAATGGCCAATCCGCTTTTTGTTAGCACGCTAGCTTATCAGGCAAAAAAAATCAATCTGTTTCATAACCATCCCAGTCGATTCTTCCAGGCATCGCAATCATGGGGGAAGCACAAGGGCAATCCGCTTTTTTTAAACAGGGCCAACGCATGTGACAACTCAGTGGCCTCCGGCGGGTCGCTTTTTTGAAGAAAAGCTCCGCAAAAAACGTTCCTATTGTGAAAATCATAAAATTGTTTCGACGAAGCCTGGAAAAGGCTTCATTATGGCCTATTTGTCTAACTTTTCAAAAGCTTGATCCCCGGCAGGACCGCCGGGAGCAAAATCTAAATGCGTTAACCCTGGCCTTTAAATGCCCTTCATCGTATTTCCAGAAGAATAAAATGGGCCTCTCCTGCAAATGTCACACACCACGCGAATGCCCCGAAAGCGAATGCATGATGTCTCCCTCCATGCATTCGCCATAGGGTTTCAAGGTGCCCCCACCTTGCCGCCGGAGGCTTTTTTTGAGCTGAAGAGTCGCTGCGGTCGAGGAACCTGGACCTCCGTCAGGTAATTGTCGGGGTCCCCTTCAAGGAGGGGACCGGGGCCTTTGTGGACCACCTGGCGGGTGGGCAGGCCGGCTTTGCGGCCTGAGGCGTCGATCCAGTCAAAGACCCGGAGGTAGCTCTCTCCCAGGGTTTCAAAGGGACCCCGGTGCAGCAGGGTGGCAAACTCGCCCCCTTCGAGGGTGCGGCAGGTCCAGGGGCTTTCCACGGGCTGTGACAGGGGCATGCACACCTCAATGTCGGCGTCGAATTCTTTGTACTCATCGTTGTAGCAGAGGTTTACCACAGGGCCTGAAATCGCCTGTTCCGCTGCGCCGCGCAGTTTGAGCACCACCTCGCCGATATCCTGCCACGCACCGGTCCAGCGGTGGGCAATCACCAGCCGGGGTTCCACGCGTTTCACTTCCACCTCAAACGTTTTTCCTTGCATCTTAATGACCTCTCTTTCTCGGTTGATGATGCGGTCAATGACAGAAGAGATGTCGTGGAGCCTTGCGATCTCGGCCTGGAGGGCCTCCCTTTTGTTCTGGAGGAATCCCACCAGGTCGGACTCATCGGCGCAGTGGGCCATGACGTGCCGGATCTCCGACAAGGAGCAGTCCATGGCCTTGAGGGCCACTACCACGCGGGCCCTGGCCGCGTCGTCCCGGTTGTAGTACCGGTAGCCGCTCTTCTCGTCCACGAAACGGGGCACCAGAATGCCCCGCTCATGGTAGAGCCTGAGGGCTTTGATGGTCAGGCCCGTGATCCGTGAAAATGTGCCGATATTGTACATACTCCGCCTTCTCTGTTCTGTTGTTCCGCGTTCACATGACCGACACCCTGAAGCCCGCCCCTGGGGGAGAGTCAAAGGAAAAAATCACGGCCCTGCCATGTTGCGGGTGGTGGTCATGCCGGAGAGGTCGTCATCATGGAATACTAAATTTTATAAAATAAATTATTATTGATATTCTATTTGCCTACAAAGTGTGCCATCATACCTCCATACTTACACCATCATCATGGGATATCAGGATATTATGCGCTCACTTATCACTGTCACCAACAGGCTGTGTGCCATGATCTGCACAGTTGCGGGAACCGGTTTGGCGGCCACGCTCCTGCCCGGGGCGGCCTTTGCCGAAACACCCCTTTCCCAGCCGCCTCCCCCTTTGTCCCCGGCCCTTCCCCTTGCCATTGCCGCATGCGGGCTTGCCATGGCCTGGAACCTCATCCTGCGCAAACGGCTCAGTGCAAAAAACCGGGAGCTCACCCTTGAGCTGGCCCAACGGCAGTCCGCGGAAAAAGAGCTGCGGGCCAACAGGCACAGGCTGGCCACCCTGGTAAGCAACCTCCCGGGCATGGCCTTCAGCCACCGCGTGGACAAAGAGAACTGGCCCATGGACTACACCAGCGAGGGGTGCCAGGAGCTCACCGGCTACAAGAGCCTGTGCGCACCGGGCATGGAGCTCTGTTACGCCCAAAAAGTGGTCCACCCCGACGACATCGGCCCCAACCGGGAGACCATCATGGAGGCCCTGGCGGAAAAAAAACCGTATCGGCTGGTCTACCGCATCACCACGGCATCAGGGGAAAAAAAGTGGGTCTGGGAGCAGGGGGTGGGGCTTTACGGCCCCCGGGACGAGTTCCTCTCCGTGGACGGGTTTGTCACCGACATCACGGAATTCAAACGGGCGGAAAAGGCACTGAAGGCAAGCCGAAAGCAGTTCCTTGACCTGGTCGTCAACTCACCGGTGGGCATCTCCATCATCCAGGGCAACCGCGTGGTCTATCAGAACCCGGAACAGGAGAGGCTCTTCGGCCCCATGCAGGACAACGGAGACGTCTTCAGCCACATTGCCCCCCACGATGACGACAGGGAGAGCATCAAACGGTTTATCGAGGTGGTCCAAAACGGCGAGGTCACCTGCAACGAGTCCGACTTCTGTTTCCTGCCGTCCACCGAGGGCGACAAAGGGCCCAAAACAAGGTGGGTCCACTGCAGGGCGGCTCGCATCGTCTACCAGGAAAAGGAGTCTGTCCTGCTCAACATGATCGACGTCACCCGGGCCAAGGAGCTGGAACACATGGTGGGCATCAAGGACAAGATGGCCTCCCTGGGACGGGTGACCGCAGGCATCGCCCATGAGATCCGCAACCCCTTGTCCGGCATCAACCTCTACCTGGGCGTCCTGGAGAAAGTCGCCGGGGACCCCGGCCAGGAAGAAAAGACCCAAAAATGCATCCGCCAGCTCAAGGAGGCATCCTGCGACATTGAAACGGTCATCAGGCGGGCCATGGACTTTCTCAAGCCGGGCATGCCCCTGTTCAGGGTGATGGATGCAAACGAACCCGTCACCCATGCCCTGGGGCTCACCGAGGCCTCCCTTCGAAAAAACGACATCCGCGTGGAGACAAGCCTCAGCAAAGAGCCCCTCCCCTGCTACGCAGACAGCAACCTGCTGCTTCGGGTGATGATGAACCTGATCCACAACGCCGCCGAAGCCATGGAAGAGCTGCCCGGCCCCCGGGTCATCCAGGTGAACACAGCCATGGAGTCGGAGCGGGTGCTCATCAGCGTCTCGGACTCCGGTCCCGGCGTGCCCCAGCGAATCCGGGACTGCGTGTTCGACCCCTTTTACACCACCAAAAGCGAGGGCACCGGCATCGGACTCAGCCTCAGCCAGCGCATCGTCATGGATCACAACGGCACCATCCGCATCGGCCAGGGGGACCTCGGGGGGGCCAGCTTTGTCATTGACATACCGACCCGGCAGGCCATGGAAAACGAATAGCCAGAACCGTTACGACGACGGGGGCAGGGTGCCGGATTCTTCGTTGTACAGGGCGTCGGCGTCCCCGTCGGCATCTTCCTCTTCATCAAACAGGTAGGGATAGCGCTGCTTCATGCACTCGGTGCAGATACCGTGGCTGAAGCGTGCCTTGGTGTGGCTTTCGATGTAGCTCTCCAGCTTCTCCCAGTACCCCTTGTCGTTTCTTACCTTAAAGCAGCTGGAACAGATGGGGAGCAGGCCGTTGAGTTCCCGGACCTCTTCCAGGGCCTGGGTCAGCTCTGTGATGAGCTGCTCGCGCTCCTCCTCGCTTTGGATGCGTCGGCAGATCTCCGCCCGCATCCTCCGATTGTAAAAGCAGAGGCAGACCCCCACGGAGACGGCCAGAATCAGCGCCACCCCGCCCCCCCTCACCGCCCAATGGTCCCAGTCAAAGGGAATCGGGGCGGCAGCCTTGTAGAAAAACCCGGACAAATCGTACCCCGGCTCTGCCAGGCCGATCTGCACCAGGGTCTCGGCCATGTGATTCCAGCGCCCTTCGTTCATGTGCCCAAGCTCCACCAGGCGCGGAAGAACAAGCTGCTTCATCTCCTCGAATTCATAGACGAGGTGCTCGCGGGAGGGACTGTCCGCCCCTTTGACGTAGGTCCCAAGGATGAGGTCGATGATCTCATCGGGATGCTCAAAGGCGTAGCGCCACCCCTTCATGGACGCCCGCACCATACGGCGCACCCGATCGGGGTGTTTGCGCACTTCCGCTTCGGTTGTAAACAGGGTATCGCCGTAAAAATCGATGCCGTATTGAAGGGGGCGGATCACGCGGTAGGGAATCTGTTTTTGACGCATCACAAAGGGATCGGTGGTGTCATAGGTGGAGAGCCCGTCCACCCGTTTTGCGATGAGATCCTCAATTGAAAAATCGTTTTGAACCCGTGTAAACTGGCCCGGATTCAGCCCTTCGGCCCGGATCATGGCCCAGACTTCGGCGTCGTTGGCTTTTTCGCCCATTTCGAGGCGACGCCCTGCAAAATCCTGGGGCGATGAAATGCCCGAATCCCGCCGCACGAGAATCACCGTGGCAGAGTGCTGGAACACAGGAGCAAGGGCCACAACAGGCATCCCGTTGAGACGCCACATGAGCAGCTCCGAACCGGCCACGCCGTAGGTGGCCTTTCCCTGGGTCACGGTCCTCACCGGCCCCTGCTTTCGGGAGCCGCCCTCCAGGAGCGTCACCCCCAGGCCCTCGTCCTCGTAAAAGCCCTTTTCCAGGGCAGCATAGTACCCGGCAAATTGAAAATGATGGGTCCACTTCAGCTGAAGGGACACCGGCTCCAGAGCGCAGGCGCAGATCGGCGACAGAAGGACGCACAGCGCCCCCAGCAGCAACGACGGACCATGCCCGGCCCTCCCATTCCGTAAAAGATGCATTGCCCCCCCAGACCCGGCCCGGAAAGCCCGTACCGGTATTTCCCACCAAAAAGCCGCATGAACCCCGTCCTTGGGGCAAGGACGGCGACGGGCCTTAAAACATACCAAACCGTTCAAGTCATCGGCTTTTCGCCACCGTTTCTGAACCCGAGACAGCCTTTTTTTCATTATTTTATACTGACAAAGACAATGCACCCGGAAAAAACTGGGGCAGGCATGAGGCATTTCGCATTGATTCGAAGGATCGACAAGGGGAGGCAGGCAGCCCAGAGGAAGTGGAGAAAACCATCGGAAAAACACGGCCCCAGGCATCGTGCACCCTGCGGCCGGTTTTTTATCCGGGACATCTACACGGCGGCGACGATGGAGATCTCCACGAGGAGCTCTTCACGTGCCATGGCGGCCTGAACACAGGCGCGGGCAGGTGCCATACCCGGGGTGACCCAGGCATCCCAGACAGCGTTCATGTCCGCAAAGTATGCCATGTCCTTGATGTAGATGGTGGCGGACAGAATCTTGTCCTTGTCGGACCCCACGCTCTCAAGGAGTTCCTCGATCTTTTCGAGGGTGGTGGCGGTCTGCTCGGTAATGCCCTTTGAGGCGTCTTTGGCCACCTGGCCGCAGAGGTATACGGTGTTGTTGTAAACCACGGCGCGGCTCATGCGGGCCTTGGTTTCATAGCGCTTGATCTCCATATGGTGCTCCCTTGCTACACAGCCTGACGGAACAGGCGGTTGGTAATGATGGGGGCAGGTGCCAGGTCCCGAAACGTCTCCGGGCCGTTCTGACAACCACCATGTTCTGAATCTGATGACTATACCCAAACGCCTCTTGACGGATCAAGCCCCTTTTTCTCTGACCTGGTACCCAATCCGCCGCCCAGGCTTGCGATCCGGCCAAATCGCCCGTATACTGGGAAAAATTTCGGTCATGCAGAGGCCCCGCAATCAAGCCGGGGGCGTTTAACTGATCCCACCCGACACACCCATCAAAAAAAGGACTGCTACACCATGAGCAAATGGAAATTCGGATTCGGAGCCGCAGTGGTGCTCATCATCGCCGGATGGATCGCCTGGACCTTCTTTATCCCCAGTGAGGACATCAAAAAAAGCGTCAAGGACTTAAGAGCCGACGCCGTGGGGCTGGACAGGGTCATCACCCATACCCTCTACGACGGCTCGAAGAAAACCTGGGAGGGTCGCTTTAAAGTCTTTCCCTTCCCCTCCGAAGGCGGGGGCGGCGGCGGTTTCTCCTTCATCGACGAAAAAGGCAAAAAAATCATCTGTGGCCCCGGCTGGCGCATCGAAGAGCAATAACTTCAACTGCGGCCGAAACCGGGCCGACTCATCTGTCAGACAAGGCAGGACGGCCATGCACACCCTCAGGCAAAGCCAGCTCCTTCCCACCACCCTTGACAAGGCGTGGGCCTTTGTCCAGGCCCCGGCCAACCTCGACACCATCACCCCGCCCTGGCTCCGGTTCGAGATCGTCTCCGACGTTCCGGAGGCCATGGAAGACGGGCTGATCATCGAGTACCGCATCGGCCTGCCCGTTCTCGGGCGCAGGCGGTGGGTGACGGAGATCAAGCACATCAAGGCCCCGTTTCGTTTTGTGGACGAACAGCGCCTCGGCCCCTACCGGTTCTGGTACCATCACCATGAACTCCGGGAGGTGCCGGGGGGTGTCCTCATGACGGACACCGTGCGCTACCGCCTTCCCTTCGGCCCTTTGGGCGAACTGGTCCACGCCCTGGTGGTCCGCAGGACCCTTGAACGTATTTTTGCCCACCGGCGTCACCGCTTCACCGCCCTTTTTCCCGCCCCATCCCCTTGAAACCATGCCGTGCCAACCCGGGCACGACACCTTGGCAAGCCCACGGACACCCCTGACAACAAAGGGTTCCCCCTGCTGTACTCCTCCCGCCCGCCCCGTGGCGGATGCCTGAGAATTCCCCGTGCCATCGCACCACCTCCCATCCTCCTGAAATCGAAACAAAACCCACCGATCAGATCCAAAAGCACCTCCGCACCGTTCCCACAAAAAGCCAAAGGGCGAGACGTTCGGCACGCTTTGTGTACTTTTCCTCGTGTCAGTAAATGTCCATCACCACACCCATCGCTGCCACGCTAAAAAAGGAGAGACACCATGACACGACGCGTTCTACTGATTGTCGGCCTGCTTGCCCTGCTCACCCAGCCCGCCGTTGCCGCAAACTGCGGCACCTTCATGGGGGTCGGCGCCCACTTTGCGGGCAAGAACTTTGAATTCGACAAGTCCTCGGGGGCCAGCTTTGTGGCCGGGCACCACATACACACCGACTGGGCCCTGCTTCTGGAGACCCTGTTCCTCGACGATTTCGACATCTCCAACCCCCTTACCGACGACGATGTGGACGTCCGGCAGGTCGCCGTCATGCTCCGCTGGTACCCCGTCTCCTCGGACCGCGCACGGGCTTATCTTTCTGCGGGCCTGGGCTACCTGGACATCCATGTCAGCGATGACGGCACCGCCAACCACGGAAAGCTCTCCCGCTCCGATGCCTGCGCACGGGGCAACATGGGCATTGACTGGCCCCTCAACGACACCCTCTCCCTCGAAGTGGAGCTGGCAGGCACTGCCGGCATAGACGACCTCTCCCTGGTGAGTTTCCACGACTGGAACATGAAGCTTCTCTACACCTTCTGAACCTTCGTGCAGCCATCGCCCCAAAAGACAGCATCGGTCGCTCAGCCCCGGTGCAACGCCTCCGGCCGACCGGTACATCTCATCCCGGTCGGCCGGGCCGAAAAAGAGAAAAAAGGTGTATTTCCCCTTGATTCCACTGCACCATTTGATTACTCATGGAAGCACTGACAATCCGGCGAATCACTGGACGGCTTTCGCCTACCCCGGGTATTTCATGAACAAACGACCGCTCAAGGGCAATGATGCTTTATTACAGCCTGTTGTGTGGGCGTATTCGACCCGTGGAAGATTCGGACAGAAGGGTATGGCCGTCTCGGCATGGACATGCGTTAGACAGGGCGTCAGACCGCCCGCAGACACTGGAGGTTTCATGAAATCCAATGGTTTGTCCCAAGAGGAGATCAGCATGCGTCTTGAGGAGTTGAACGACGCATGTCAGGTGCCCTGGCACCTGGAAGGAAATACCTTGAAAAAGCGGTTTGGCTTCAAAAACTTCAACGCGGCCTTCGGATTCATGACCCGTGTGGCCATCAAGGCCGAAAAAGAAGATCACCACCCGGAGTGGGGCAATGTATACGGCCGGGTGGACGTCACCCTGACCACCTTCGACACCGAGGGGCTCACGGAAAAAGACTTTGCCATGGCCGCTTTCATGGACCGCATATCCGGTCTCTGATCCTCACGCGGGGGCGGCGCCTTCAACGGGGAGACAGATAGAGACCGTTGTCCCCTCGCCAAGGCGGGAATCCACGGTAAGGGTTCCCCGGTGGCGTGTTACCACCGCGTGGGTCACGGCAAGGCCGAACCCCATCCCTTTGCGGGAGCTTCGCTCCTTGGTGGTGTAATACGGATCAAAGATATGGGGCAGATGCTCCTCGGCGATGCCGCACCCCGAGTCACGTATCGTCACGTCCACACAAGAGGTCCCGCCGGGAGCAGGCAGCCTCCGCGGCCCCTTGTCGGAACAGGCGCAGCTCACCCACACCGTCCCTTTCCCGCCGCAGGCCTCCAGGGCATTTTCCAATACGGCATCGATGGCCTGTCCCATCTGGGCCCCGTCCACGGCCACCAGAGGCGTTTCGGGTGCCAGGTCAAGGTGCACACCGGCCCCCTGTCCCCCGGCCTGTTTCACGCATCGGCGAAGCACCTCCTGAATCGAAACCGTGGCATCCACCCTCTCCCCCCGGGCCGACAGGGTGATCATCTGTTCCACCAGGTCCCGGGCCCGCTGCACGGCCTCATCCATGGTCGCCAGGTGCTTCATGGCCGGCGACTCCTCGTCAAGGCAGAGAGATGCCAGCTCCACACGCCCCACCATAACGGCAAGCAGGTTGTTGAAGTCATGGGCGATGCCCCCGATAAACGAACCGATGAGATCCAGTTTGCCCTGCTTGAGCAGGGCCTCCTGCATGGAGCGGTACTCCGTCACATCGGCAAGGCTCGCCCGGATACCCACCACAGCGCTGTTTTTGACGATGGGGGCCGAGTGCAGCAACACCCGCCTCTCCTCACCAGCCCGGCTGATCATGCGGTACTCGGCGGGCTCCACATCCCCCCCGGCCAGGGTGATCTCCACCCGCCCCATGACCCGCGGCCGGTCGTCCGGGTGAAAGGGATCAAGGGCGATGCCCGGGGTCTCGAAATCTTCCGGCTGAATCTGAAAGGCCTTGAGCGCCAGGCTGTTGACGTAGGTGACACGAAGGGCCAGGTCCACTTCGCAGACAATGCAGGGCAGCAGCTCGGCCATCTCCCGGAACCGCTCCTCGCTCTCGCGAATTGCCTGCTCCGAGGCTTTTCGCTCGGTGATGTCGTCCACCACCCAGAGCACCCCTTTGTTGAGGTCCGGGGGCACATGGGTATCCACGGCCTTTCCCGAAAGGCTGCACCACACCGCAGAGCCGTCACGGCGCTTCAGCCGATAGTCGATCTGCGTCCTGCCCCCGTGGACCAGGGCGTCGTAGTGATGGGCCCCGTACCTTCTGAAGGCATCTTCGCTGAGATGGAGTTCCCTCATGGAGAGCCCCTCCATCTCCCCGGGGGTACCGTACCCGAGGATCTCTGCCATCCTGTCGTTGGCTTTCCAGAGGGTTCGCCCCCCCTTGAGCAGCATGATCCCCACCATGCTGTTTGAAAAAATGGTGGTCAGCTCCGTCACCGCGGTATGAAGCTCACGGGCCTTCCCCTCCGCCTCCCGGGTCCGGGACCGCACCATGGCCTCCAGGTGCTCTGTGGTTTGCTCCTGAAAAGCCCGTCCCTCTTTGAGCGAATCGACCATGCTGTTAAAGGAAAACGCCAGGCGAGCCATCTCATCTTTGCCCGACAGAACGACGGTCTTTCCGTCGAGGTTCCCCCGGCTCACCCGCTGAGCCTGCCGCTCCAGCATTCGAAGCGGGCGGACCAGGCGTTCCCTCAGCACAAAATAGAAGAGCCCCAGGGCCAGGGAGGTAAAGATAACGGCACCCATCACGATCTCCCAGCCCATGCGCCGTGTGGCTCGGCCGTAGTCGGCCCGGGCCGTTTCCAGGCCGGCAAACAGGGCATCCTCGGGTACGGCACTTCCCAGCACCCACCCAATGCCCGGCAGCACATGGTGGGAGACAATCCAGACCCGCCCGCCAAGCCGGAGGTGCCCCACCCCTTTGTCCAGGCTCATCACCCCGTGGGCATAGCGCCTGACCTCGCTGAACGACGAGGTCAAAAGGCTCCCCATGCCGTTTCCGTCGGATGGATCCCGCACCCCGAACATTGCCAGGGCCCGCTTCGGAAACAGCAGCGGGGTCCCCCCTTCATCCACAAGGAACCAGAACATCCCCTCCACGTCCTTGGAGCCGGCCTCTTCATGCACCAGCGGGTCAAAAATATCGGACACGGGCAGGTCGATGCCGGCAATGCCCTTGAACTCCCCAGCCTCTGTGACCACAGGGGTGGATGCCGTGGCCACCACCCCGCCCATGGCGTCATCCTTGTATACAGGGGTCCAGACCGTCGCCAGAGACGGGTTCTCCTCCGGGGTGGCCGCCGAAAACCACCGCTGTCTCATAATGCCCTCCATGGTAAGCCCGACAAAGGCCTCCCGGGACACGGTATTCGGGTAGTATTGGGAAAATCCGCTGGTGTAGATAACGTAGGCTGCGGCGGTGGGCATGGAGGTGTGACCGAAGATCTCGAGATAGGGGAGAAGGCAGGCGTGGCGATCGCTTGGCGGGAAGGCCCCTCCGGCATCTCCGCCCGGAAGGCGAAGCAGAAGGGAAGGTGCATCCGAAGGGCCCGCAAGGGTCCCGGTGGAAAGGGGTGATAACGGGGGAAGGGTTCCGCAGGGGAAGGACCCGCCGGGGCCGTCTGCAAAAACGAGGTCCCGGGATTTTTCGGCAAGCAGGGCCGAATTCTGGGCGACCTTTTCAAAGAAATGGTTGTAATGGAGGGCCCGCTGCCGGACCCGCTCCGTGAGGTTCAACTCCACCCGGTGGTGCAGGGTATTCACGGCCCGATCGGCAAAGGTGTCCCCGAACTGCTGGACATGGCGGGTCGTGAACATGGCAAAAAGAACCGCAAAAAGCAAAAGCACCATCGAAAGAGTGACCGTCAGCTGTACACCGATGCTCGACTTGAATCGAATCACACCCATCTTTTTGACACACCCCACCAACCAAAGTGTCTACACACAAACACATCCCCCGCCAAACCCAATTAAAAACCAGACACCACCCGGCATCGTCAACCATAAAAGCCCCTGGCCGGGGATCATACCGCCCAGAGAGCCCAACCGTGGCCCTGTCGCCCGGACAAAAAAAATCATCCCCTTGTTTCACAACGGGAAAATACCCCATGGGACGGCATCCCCCGAAGGTTTGTTCCCTTGAACCGTTCACGGAAACATCCGGGGAAAGCCCGACGGCCCGATACCACGTTCCGATCTCAACGCCCCTTGCCGGAATCCGACATCTTCACCAGGGCGTTGGGAAATGGCTCCATGATCACCTGGCTCAGGAGGTACGCCTGCTCAAAGCGAACGGCATACCCCTTGATCAGACGAAGCAGGGCGGCAAGGGGAATTCGCTCATCCCGGTACTCTTCAAGGCTCTGCAGGAAATAGGCCTTCTCTTCCCTGGAAAGGCCATCGGAGACCCAGCCAAAGGCGTGCAACAGGGTATTGATCATGGAAGGTGCCCGTGGCCGTGCAGCCAGGGCTTTTTTAAGCTCCTCCTCATACAGGGAGAACACCTCGGCCACGGGGCGCTTCTCATGGTTGGCCGTGATCTTGCCGCAGGCACGGAACCGGGTCTGGTTCCAGGCCATGAGCAAAAGCTTGTGGGTGCTGTGAAAGGCCACCAGGTCCCGCATCCGTCCACTCTGTCGGGCCTTCCGAAATCTGGCCAGTGAAAAAATCCGGATCAGGAACTGCTCTCGAAGCTCAAAATTCTTCAGCCGACCCTCGTCCTCCACGGGAAGGCCGGGGAACCGATCAAAGACGGCGGTGGCAAAAAACCCGCTGCCCCGCTTTGCCTTGGCAGATTTTGCCAGCCCCTCGTACACCTTGACGTCTGACGGGCCGCAGGAGGGGGACCGGTTTTTCAGGAGAAACCCATCCACTTCGGGAAGCGCGTCGAGGCAGGTTTGGGAAAAGGCCGCCATGGTATCGGTAAGAACCGTCTCCGTTGCGGGCTGGTAAAGGTGCAGTTTCTTCTCAATCCTGGCAAGGCGGATGGGAGGACGCGGCACCCCGAGACCGATCTCCACCTCGGGGCAGACAGGGGTAAACGTCACATGGGGTTTCAACTGCGTCACAAAGGAGTCCGAGAGCGCCTGCCCATTGTAACGACACGCTTCAAAGCCCAGGCACTTGCTCACCAAAAGGGTGGGTTTGACAACCATGGAAGGGTATCCTTATGGAAAAAAGGCCATGCGTTGAGAAACACTCTAAGGAAGGAGGGGTCTTTTAAAAATACGCCCTGGGCCCTTATTTTTCAAGCACTTATACATTTGCCCAAGCCAAAGGGATCTGATAGAGATGGATCAGGGGCGTAAAAGGGGTTTTATGGCCCATGGCTGTCAGGCGACTTTGCAGGGTGTCAGCATGTTTCACCCGTTTCCCGCCCATGCACCGACGCCCAAGGGCCGTCTCCTTTGCCGGAGAACGGTGGGTTCCCATGGCATCGCCGCGGTGAAGCGTTGGTTTTCCATGGTTTTCAGCGGTGTGGCGATTCCCCGGAACAAGCCCTTTCACCTCCCCGGGCCCACCAGGCACGGATTTTGATCTGTTCCTGCCCAAAGCCCCATTGACCCGCCGCTTCCCTTTCCAAGCGGCCACCCCACACGGAGGTACGCCATGATCCACCCTCCCCTGCAACACAACACCGACCTTTTTACCTGCCAGCGGATCGAAGAAGTGGAGGTCCTCACCTTTCATAAGCACCTGCTCCACCACCTCACGGACCTCACGGCTAAAAACCGTATTCTGGACTACCTGGAGTCCGTCTCCAGGGACCCCACCATCCGTGTCTTCCTGATCCTGGCCTCCCCACAGCGCCTGGACAAAGAGAGGTTCCTGGAGTTCTATCGCCAGTACCTCGGCACCACCTCCATCGCCGACCAGACCCTGCTCAAGCGCCTCTACAACGGCCTCAACCAGTTCATCATGAAGCTTTACAAACTCAACCCCTTTGTGGTGCATGCCGGGGGCGGGGACACCGCCTTTCTCTTCATGAACCTCTCTTTGGCCTGTGACTATCGCATCGCCACCGAAGAGACCCTCTTTCAGAACCCCGGCATGGAGCTGGGCCTGCCCCCCAAGGGCGGGGGAGTCTTTTTTCTCTCCCACCTCCTGGGCCCCGCCAAGTGCGCGGAGATCCTCTACTCGGGCCGTGACATCAACATGGAAGAGGCCCTGGGGCTGGGCCTGGTCAACCGCGTCGTCAAAGAGAAGGATCTTCGCACCAGCGCCTTGGAAACCGCCCACGCCTTCGCCCATCGCAGCCCCCAGGCCCTGTTCGGGATCAAAAAACTGCTGAACTACGGCATGAAAGACCTGGAAGAGTTTCTGGAGTATGAAAACAAGGTCCTGGAGACCACCCTGAGGCGCCACCAGCACGAGCAATTGTAAGGCCCCCCTTGCCTTTGGAAACAAAAGGGTTATCTTTATTTTTTTGGGAATAGGGCCCGCCCCCAATGTGATAGAGACTGTCCGTGCCCTTCCCCTGACCCGTCACCCAAGCGCAAGGAGCCGTCATGAGCCTTCCCACCCGTAGCGACGCACTGGAACTTTTCAAAACCTACAACACCTCCGAGAGCCTCACCCGCCACGCCCTCTCCGTTGAGGGCGTCATGCGCCATTTTGCCGAAAAATTCGGAAAAGACCCCGACGAGTGGGGGATCATCGGCCTTGTCCACGACATCGACTACGAAATGTATCCGGATGAACACTGCAAGAAGGCGGAAGAGATCCTCTCGGGCGCCGGATGGCCCCAGGCCTGGGTCCGGGCCGTAATCAGCCACGGATGGGGCATCGTCACCGACGTGAAGCCTGAAACCAAACTGGAGCAGACCCTCTACGCCATTGACGAGCTCACCGGCCTGGTGGCCTCCACTGCCCTGGTACGCCCCTCCCGAAGCGTCATGGACATGAAGGCGAAATCCGTGAAGAAAAAATGGAAGGACAAAAGCTTTGCCGCGGGCGTGGACCGGAGCATCATCGAAAAAGGGGCCGAGATGCTCGGCATGGAGATCTCCGAGCTCATCACCGAGACCATCCTGGGCATGCGAAAGGTGGCCGATGAGATCGGCCTCGGCATGACCGAAGCAGACAAAGCCATGTAGGTTGAAAAACAAGCCTGCGTGGCCCAGGGGGCCCCCCTGGGCCCCAGGTTGCCTCCGGCGGGTCTGTTTCACGAGTCGAGTGCACCCAATATTCAAGGCTCTGATAACTCAGAAGGTGGGTGCACCCGTGTCGCCCGAAGGGTAAGAGAATCGACCAGAAAACGATAAATTACATGTTACATATTTGGGGCGGTCGTTTTCTCATGAAATATCCGGGTTAGGGGTTGCCACCAGTCACCAGCATGCTATAACCACACGTGATATAAAAAAATCCACCATGCGGACTCCATACTCTTATTTCTCCTCTGTGTGTCTGCTGCAAGCCATCAAACCCCGACGTGCAGCATCACATATGGAGATCCGCCCATGGCAAGCCCCGCCCATGCCTTTGTCCTCTCATTCTACACCCGCTTTCCCGGTCGGGTCGCCCTCAGCGTGGGGTACGGCCCCGGCCTCACGGAGATCTTCCCTTTTGTCTTTGAAGCCCTCTGCGGCACCCCCATCGGCATCGTGGCCCTGGCCGTGATGACCCAGCAGGACCGTGAAGTGGTGCACCTCTACCATGTGGGGGCCTTCATCCCCGGCAGCGGCCACGGCACCACCATGCTGGATGAACTCTGCAGCCAGGCAAACCGCTTCAGCGTGGCCCTCAGCCTCAGCCCCATCCCCTGTCCCACGGACACCCCGCCCCCCTTGGGCAGCGACGCCCTGGATGCCTGGTACCGCCGGTTCGGTTTCCAGGGAGACGGCCACCTGGTGAGAGAACCCGTTGACGGCCCGTAAAGGCCATCAATACCCCTGCTCAAAATCCACGGGATACGAAAGTGCCGAGCCCTTTTGCCAGGCCTCAACATTTCGGATAAAAATCCCGGCCACCTCTTCGGGAAAACTGCAGGCGGCAATGTGTGGGGTCACCACCACCTGATCTGACGTCCACAACGGGCTCTCCGGGCTCAGGGGCTCCTCCTCGAAGACATCCAGCACAGCCCCTGCGATCTGCCGGCCCGCAAGGGCATTGAAAAGGTCCGCTTCGCAGACCGTGCTTCCGCGCCCCACGTTCATGAACACCGAAGAGGGCTTCATGGCGGAAAAAGCATTTCTGTCAAACAGGTGACGGGTGGCCGGAGTGGCGGGAAGAACGGACACCACATAATCGCACCGGGCCAGGAACCCATGGAATGCGTCCCCGAAATAGAGATGGTCAACACCGGAAAACGATTTGGGGCTACGGCGGTAGCCCACCACCTTCATGCCGAAATGACGGGCGGTCTCCGCCACATGAGCGCCGATGGACCCCAGCCCGCACACCCCCAGTGTCATCCCCCGAAGGCTCCGGTACGAAAGGGGACGCCAGGCCTTCTGAAGCTGATGGGCCCGTACGTCGAACACCTTGCGCTCCCGGGCCAGGATGTACCCGAAGACGTATTCGCTCATCAAGGGCCCGAAGATCCCCTTGACCCCGGTCAGGAGATAGTCCCTGCGAAGCCCGGGGGCGCACAGGGCATCCACCCCGGCAAAGGTCGACTGCACCCACACCAGCTTGCGTGCTTCGGGAAGCACCCGGGCCACCATGTCCGGCTGGCCCAGGATCACCTCGCAGCCCCCCACGATCTCCATGGCCTCGGCCACCGTCTCGCAGGCATGCAAAACCACGTCGGACAGCCCTGCGGCCGCCACCAGCGGCTGATAAACCAAGGCGTCCCTTGCCAGAATCATGATGTGTGTCATCCCACACCCTCCTTTTCCAGATGAATTTGTTTGCACCTCTGTTTATGCTACGGTACACATGGTTGATAAAAGTCTCCAGGGCATCGTGTCATCCGGGCACATGCCATCTGCGTCACCGCATTTAACCAGCTGACCTTACAAGGCTTACATATTTTGATACCCCTCACACCCCTCGCTTTACTTGCTGTCATTTCCGGCTTAGCCCTCCTTGTCTGGAGCGCAGACCGTTTTGTGGACGGAGCCGCCGCCACCGCACGGCACCTGGGCATGCCTCCCCTTCTCATCGGCATGGTGATCCTTGGCTTCGGTACCTCGGCGCCGGAGATGGTGGTCTCGGCCCTTGCCGCGACCCAGGGCAACCCCGGCCTGGCCCTGGGCAACGCCTACGGCTCCAACATCACCAACATCGCCCTGATCCTGGGCGTCACGGCCCTCATCGCCCCCATCACCGTCCAGTCCCAGGTCCTGAAAAAAGAGCTGCCCCTTCTCACCGCCATCACCGCCCTGTCCGCCTTCCAGATCGCCGACGGCCACATCAGCGCCGCAGACGCCTGGGTCCTTCTGGGCATCTTCGGCGGGCTCATGGCCTGGACCATCCACCAGGGCCTCAGGCGACGGGGGGATACCCTGGCCGATGAAACAGAGCAGGGCATGGCATCGGATACCAAGACCCTCTCCCAGGCCCTGATCCGGCTTGCCACCGGCCTGGTGGCCCTTGTGATCGCCTCACGGGTCCTGGTCTGGGGAGCCGTGGAGCTGGCCCATGCCTTCGGGGTCAACGACCTGATCATCGGCCTCACCGTCGTGGCCGTGGGCACCTCCCTTCCCGAACTGGCATCCTCAGTCATTGCCACCCGCAAAGGAGAACACGACATCGCCCTGGGCAATGTCCTGGGCTCCAACCTCTTCAACACCCTGGCCGTGGTGGGCATCGCAGGGGCCATCCACCCCCTGGATGTGGGCCCGGAGGTCCTTACCCGGGATGCCCTCACCATGGGCGCCCTGACCCTCTCCATGTTTGTCATCGGCTACGGGTTCAAGGGGTCGGGCCGCATCAATCGATTCGAAGGCGCTGCCCTGGTGGCCGCCTACATCGGCTACAACACCTGGGTGGCCATGGAGCTTTTTCGGTAAAAAAACGGTAACGAGTCAACTCAAATTTGCCTCCGTCGGCCCTGCCGGGGGCAAATGGTTCATTTGGTTTTCCGATCATTTTCAACATAACGAGCATCCAATCGGAACGTTTTTGCGGAGCTTTTTTCAAAAAGCGACCCGCCGGAGGCCAACTGAATCGTTACCCAAAAATCAAAAAAGGCCGCCCTCTGTGGGCGGCCTTTTTTTATTTTTCGCTGTTGATCGTGTTTTATCGAAACACACGGTCACTGTTTTTTCTGTCTATAAGCCCAAGGCTTAGACACCGTATTTCTTTCCGTAGTTTTCCACCACAAAATCGATGTCTTTGTCCCCGCGGCCGGAGAGGTTGATAAGGATGGACTCCTCTTTGGGGAGGTCCTTGGCCAGGGTCATGGCGTAGGCCACGGCGTGGGCGCTCTCGATGGCGGGAATGATCCCTTCGGTGCGGGAGAGCTCAAAGAGGGCGTCGATGGTCTCTTCGTCACCGGCGGTGACGTACTCCACCCGCTCGATGTCTTTCAAGAGGCTGTGCTGAATTAAGCCGGGGTAATCAAGGCCACTGGCAACAGAGTAGACAGGCAGGGGCTCGCCGGCGTCGTCCTGGAGGAGATAGGACTTGAAGCCGTGCAGGGTCCCGGGCTTGCCCAGGGTGAGGGTGGCTGCGTGCTGACCGTCTTCAAGGCCTTTGCCCGAAGGCTCCACCCCGTGGATCTTGACGCTCTTGTCGTCGAGAAAAGCGGTAAAAAGCCCCATGGCGTTGGAACCGCCCCCCACACAGGCCACGATATGGTTGGGCAGTGTGCCGTATTTTTCCTGGAACTGGGCCCTGGCCTCAATGCCGATGATCTTCTGGAAGTCGCGGACCATCATGGGAAAGGGGTGGGGCCCCACCACGGAGCCGATGGCGTAGAGCTGGGTCACCGGATCGGCGAGGTAGGCTTCAAAGGCGGCGTCCACGGCGTCCTTGAGGGTCTGGGTGCCGCGGGTCACGGGGATCACGTTGGCGCCGAGGATCTTCATGCGGGTGACGTTGGGCTTCTCTTTCTCAATGTCGATGACCCCCATGTAGATATCGCACTCCAGGCCCACGAGAACAGCGGCCGTGGCCAGGGCCACGCCGTGCTGCCCGGCACCGGTCTCGGCAATGAGTTTTTTCTTGCCCATGCGCTTGGCCAGAAGGGCCTCGCCGAGGCAGTGGTTGATCTTGTGGGCGCCGGTGTGGTTGAGGTCTTCACGCTTCAGGTAGATCTGAGCGCCCCCGATCTTGTCGGAGAGATTTTTGCAATGGAACAGGGCGCTGGGGCGGCCCACAAAGTCCTTCATGAGGGTGGTCAGCTCCGCCACAAATGCGGGGTCGTCCTTGATCTCGTTGTATGCGACGGTGATCTCGTCGAGGATGGCCTGGAGCTCGGGGGGCACAAAGCTTCCGCCGTAATCTCCGAAGTAACCTTCGGCGTTGGGCATTTCAAGGCTGCGGATGTCGGTGGTCATATCTACTCTCCTGGGTCTGTATCGTCTCTTTCGCGGTCCTGCCCTTACCGGTCCGGCCGCCCTTTTTGTTTCTACGAGCAGAAACATGCACCAACCCCCGGCCTTTTGCAACCTTTTTTTGTCCCAAAAGCGGAAAAACCGCCAATCACCTTGCCTTTCGCCCCCAAACCCACCTATAGTGATCTTTCTGTCAATTTAACCGCATACAGGTGACTCTCGTGATCTCCAAACCTCTCATCGAGGCCATCGTTGCCCAGTACGTCCAACCCCTGGAAGGACGTCACGGCCTTGCCCACTGGGCCCGGGTCCTTGAAAACGGGCGCCTGCTGGCCGACCTCACCGACGCTGACCTCGCCGTTGTGGAACACTTTGCCGTGTTCCACGATGCCTGCAGAAAAACCGAAAGCTTTGACCCCGGCCACGGAGCCCGGGGTGCTGAGCTGGCCCGCCGCCTCCACAAAGAGGGGCTCGTCCCCTTAGACGAAGACCAGCTCGCCCTTCTCACCCACGCCTGCGAAGCCCACACCGACGGCCTCATCACCGGCGACCTTGCCGTGCGGGTCTGCTGGGACTCGGACCGCCTCGACCTGGGCCGTGCCGGCATCCGCCCCGCCCAGGGCCTCCTGTGCACCGGCGCCGCCCGGGACAGCGAGTTCATGCAGTGGGCAGGCGAGCGAAGCCTTGCCGGCCACCGACCCGACCTCCTTGCAACGGAGTGGGGCATTGCCCTCAAAGACGAAATACCCGCATAAAGCAACGTAAACTGTCGCCGCGCCATCACCATGCCTCCGGCAAAGCCGCCGGAGGCAAAAATGAACGGGCGGCCGTCAGCTGATTCCCATGATCACCATCCCGCTCAGGACCCTACCCATGCACCTGTTCAACGCCATTGCCATCCTCATCTCCCTGGCCGCTCTTTTCAGCTTCATCAACGACCGTTTTATCAAGCTCCCCGCCACCATCGGCATCATGATGATCGCCATGCTCATGTCCCTTGGACTCATCCTGGTGGCACCCTTCGGGCTGGACCCGGGGGTGGGAAAGCTCATCTCCGGTATTGACTTCAATACCACCCTCATGGTGGGGATGCTCTCCTTTCTCCTGTTTGCAGGGGCCCTGCATGTGGAGATGGACGACCTGCTGGCAAACAAGATTGAAATCGCCCTTTTTGCCACGGTGGGGGTGGTGGCCTCCACCTTTGTCACCGCTGTGCTGGTCTACGGTGCCGCAAGCCTCATGGGCCTGGAGCTGGCCTTCATCCACTGCCTCCTCTTCGGGGCCCTCATCTCTCCCACGGACCCGGTGGCCGTGCTGGGAATCCTCAAATCAGCGGGAGCGCCCAAAAGCCTGGAGGTCAAGATCACCGGGGAGTCCCTCTTTAACGACGGCATCGGGGTGGTGGTCTTCCTCACCATCCTGGAGATCGCCACGGGCGAGGCAGAACTCTCCTTCGGCCACGTGGCGGCCCTTTTCGCCACCGAGGTAGCCGGCGGCCTCGTCCTGGGCCTGGTCACAGGCTGGATCGCTTACCTGATGCTCGCCAAGGTGGACAACTACCAGGTGGAGGTCCTCATCACCCTGGCCCTGGTCACCGGCAGCTACGCCCTGGCCCTTGCCCTCCACCTCTCCGGTCCCATCGCCATTGTCGTGGCCGGCCTCCTCATCGGAAACCGGGGGCGGGCCTTTGCCATGAGCGACAAAACCCGGGAGCACCTCGACACCTTCTGGGAGCTCCTGGACGAGACCCTCAACGCCGTCCTCTTCCTGCTCATCGGCTTTGAGATCCTCATCCTCACCGTAAGCAAGCGATTCCTGGCCCTGGGTGTCCTGGCCTTCGGCATCGTCCTTGTGGCCCGGTTCGTCTCCCTCACAGGGGCCCTGGCCCTGCTCAAGCCTTTCCGCCCCTTTGCCAAGGGCGCCCTCTCCATCCTCACCTGGGGAGGCCTCAGGGGCGGCATCTCCGTAGCCCTTGCCCTCTCCCTGCCCGCCACCATCCCGGTGCGCGACGGCCTGGTCACCATGACCTACGTGGTGGTGATCTTCTCCATCGTGGTCCAGGGCCTCACCATCGGAAAGCTCATCCGGCGGCACCATTAACGATTAAAAAAGGCAAAAAACATGCCTCCGGCGGCAAGGTGAGCCACCTTGAAAGCAGATTGCCACAGCGCTCTCCCCTTCGTTCCTCAGGGCAAAGCACTGTGGCATTCACGCCGTCCGTCCCCCTTTTGCCCTTCGCCTTTCACCTTTCACCTTTCACCTTTCACCTTTCACCCTTCACCCTTCACCCTTCACCTTTCCCCTTTCGCCCTTCGCCTTTCGCCTTTTTGCCCTATCCCCTATTTCCTATTTCCTATTTCCTATTCACAAAAAAACACCGCCGTCCCTCAAAACGAGCAACGGCGGTGCCTTGAAAAAAAGCTCTGGCTCACAGCACGGTGGAACCCCCAACGCGGTCGGACGTTAGAGGGCAGGAAGAAATGCTGGTACAATTCATGGGTCACATCGATGCAGAGAACCGAAACATCATGAATTAAGGAGAGATTTGAGCCAGAACATCGGTGTGGGCCGACCCGTTACGGTCGGCCCCGATAATCGGTGGTGCTTAGCGTCCCCCTTCCGGGTCCAGGATAAATTTCCAGGCGCAGACCCAGGTGTCGGGATGGGCGTCCGGCGGGCATCCCACACACTCGGTGCGGATGCGCGGGTCAATGGCCCTGGCAAAAGAGGGATATTCCACAAGCCCTGCGGATTTGCAGGGGTAGTCGTCCAGGCCTTTTCGCTGCCTCGCGGTCTGGACCCGGCACTTGTTCATCTGAAAAACAAAGCTGTTTTCCTCTTCCTCCACAATGGACTGCTCGTTGATCCGCGCGTACATGCGGAATTTCAAGGCCGCCTTGAGCCCTTCCAGCCCGGGCGTTTCAGAGAGCCCCAGAAACCGTTTCACGGCCGAGGCCTCAAAGGGTGAAAAATGTGCCCAGCAGGAGTCGTTGCAACGCTTGGCGTCGTTCATCCCGTGGGTGAACTCCACGGACTGGAACCACACCCCGTCGTTGGCCAGCCAGTTGATGGAAATGGACTCCAGAAACGCGTCCATGGCCTCGTCATCCAGGTTAAGGAGCGCATCGGGAATGCCGTCGGTGAGGCCGAAGCCTAGGGTCTTGGAGAGGCGTTTCAGCTGGATACCCCGGCTTGTCTCCAAAGCTTTCCAGAGGGTGTCGTGGGCTTTTTCCGTGCCCATCTGATGCCTCACCTCCGTAAACCACAGGACGTGATGCATGATAATGCGATGCATCATGTCCATGGCCAGCGTCGCCTTCTCTTTGCTGCCCAACCCTTCCAGTGCCGTCTTGGTCGTGTCCGTCATCTTGTGCCTATCCCGTTAAGGGCTATGCCCTAAAATAATAATACATAACGAAACGCCGCCTTAAATTCATTATGTGTCAAAGCAACGATCAAAAAATCATGCTGAGGATTTATGGGATGATCCCGTCATGTGTCATTTATTCTTGGCATGCCCTAAAATGAATGCCATGCATGGTGTCGCACGATTCCCGGGGCATCTCCCAACGCAAAAACCATTTCCCATGTGCCCCCGGCGGCCAGGGCAATCATCGCCCCTGGCCTCCAAGGTGCAGGCCCCTTTGGCCTTCGGTCCGGAACACCAAACGGGACTGCCTGTTGCACAGGAGTTTTACTTACAAAAAAACAACATCATCATAAAATATACCAACACACACAGCCTTCGGGATCCCGCATCGGCCACCACGCTTTACCCGTGCAAAGCAGATGGATAACTCTTCACAACTATTTCCGATCCGGGATCCGGGGGCAAGCCTTTTTGCAAAAAGGCTCCCCCCGGCTTTCCTCTCTCAACAGCAAGGAGGCCCCGAAGTGGCGGCGGGGCCCGTCATGCTATTTCCCCCCGAATCCTGCGTCGTCCATGGCGGTCACGGCACCATCGCAGGTTTGAATCGCATCCATTTTGCCCATGGCGGCGGGCAGCATGGTGTTGATGAAGAACCGGGCGGTGGTGACCTGGCCCTTGTAATATGCGGCATCCTTTTTCTTCTTCTCCACAAGGGGAGCGGCCACGGTGGCGCGCCACAGAAGCATCCAGGCCATGGTGAGATCGCCGGTCACCTCCAGGAGCGGATGGGAGAAGGCATAGGCGTCCAGCACCTTGTCGGACATGGCGGCCTTGCTGATGGCGGCGGTCACTTCGGTGTACTTGGTGAAAAAGGCCTGGAGGTTCTCGGCCAGGGGCGCCACGTCGGGAATCTCTTTGGCCTGGTCGATGGTGTGGTGGATGGTCTCCAGAAAGTCCATGAAGGGCTTGCCCTTTTTCATGCCGAGCTTGCGGCCCAGAAGGTCCATGGACTGAATGCCGTTGGTGCCTTCGTAGATCATGAAAATACGCGAATCCCTCAAAAGCTGGGCCACGGGAAACTCTTCCACGTAGCCGTAGCCGCCGTACACCTGGATGCCATGGCTGCAGACCTCAAAGGCCTTGTCCGTGATGTAGCCCTTGATGACCGGGGTGAGCACTTCCAGAAGGAGGCTGTACTTGCTTCGCTCGTCCGGGTCCTCGCTCATGGCGATCTTGTCGTGGCAGAGGCCGCCGAAGTAGATGAGGCTTCGCATGCCGTCCACGTAAGACTTCATGATGAGGAGCTGACGCTTGACGTCCGGGTGGTGGATGATGGTCACGGGGGCGGACCCGGACGGATCGGTGAGCCCCTTGGTCTGGACCCTTTCACGGGCGTAGTTCAGGGCGTGGATGTAGGAGGCCGTGGCGTTGGCAAAGCCCTGGAGCCCCACCATCTGACGGGCTTCGTTCATCATCTGGAACATGGCGGCCATGCCCTTGTTCTCTTCGCCCAGAAGGGTGCCGATGCACTGGCCTTTGCCGCCCAGGGTCAGGGAGCAGGTGCAGTTGCCGTGGAGGCCCATCTTCTCTTCAATGCCGGTGCAGACCACGTCGTTGAACTCGCCCAGGCTGCCGTCCTCGTTGATGCGGTACTTGGGAACCATGAACAGGGAGATACCTCGGGTGCCTTCGGGAGCCCCTTCGATGCGGGCCAGCACCGGGTGGATGATGTTTTCCACCATGTTCTGCTCACCGCCGGAGATGAAGATCTTGCTGCCGGAGATGGAATAAGTGCCGTCGTCGTTTTTCGTGGCCACCGTGGTGAGGGCCCCAACGTCGGAGCCTGCCTCGGGCTCGGTAAGAAGCATGGTTCCGGACCACTCACCGGAGAACATCTTCTTCAGGACCTGCTTCTTCTGGGCCTCGGTGCCGTAGCTCTCGATGAGCTTGGCCGCGCCGTGGGAGAGCATGTTGTAGAGCATAAAGGCGTTGCAGGCACCGTAGAAGTACTCGTTGGCCGCCATGGAGACCGCATGGGGAAGGCCCTGGCCGCCCCACTCCGGGTCGTCGCTCATGGCCAGCCACTCGCCTTCGCAGTAGAGGTCGTAGGCGTGCTTGAACCCTTCGGGCACGGTGACGGTGCCCGCGTCAAAAGTACATCCGTCATCCCCCACCTTCTGCAGGGGGAGCATCTCCTTGATCCCCAGATTCCGGGCCTCACCGATGATCATGTCGATGGTTTTTCGATTGAACTCCGCATAGGACCCGCCCTTGTACTCTGTGCCGACGTCCAGCTGTTCATGAAGTACGAAGTCGATATCCCGTTTGTCTGCAATCAGTTGAGCCATGAATCGGTTCCTTTCATCGTTGTGTGAGTAATGATCAAAGCTGAATGAATACTGTCTCCGGCGACAAGGGGGACGAAGCCGCGATTGCCTAAAACCGTCGTAAATGAATAGCAGGTGGTGCCTGTGCGCTTTATCGCTTTAGGCGCAGGCTCCCACCATGTGAAGCACCTCGTCATTGCGGTTGGCCGCACACCAGATCCGCATGTTCTCGGCCTCCCGCACCAGGTCATCCCGAAAATCCGGGTGGGCGATGCTGATCAATGCCTCGGCGCGCTCCCAGGTGGATTTGCCCTTGAGGGAAACCATGCCGAACTCGGTGACCACGTACTGGGTAATGGACCGGGGCAGGGTCACCACGGTGCCGGGATCAAACACCGGCCTGATGCGGGAGATGAGCTTGCCCTCGGCATCCCTTGCCGTGGATGAGAGGCAGATAAAGGATTTTCCGCCCCTGGAGTGATACGCGCCGTAGGCAAAATCAAACTGCCCGCCGGTGCCGGTGATATGGCGAAAGCCTGCGGACTCCGAGGAGACCTGGCCGTAGAGGTCCACCTCCAGGGCGTTGTTGATGGAGACCACCCGGTCGTTGGCCGCGATGTTGAACAAATCGTTGGTGTAGTCCACGGCGTAGCTGGCGCAGGACGGGTTGTTGTCCAGAAAGTCGTAGAGGCGCTGGCTTCCCAGGGCAAAGGCGTAGACCATCTTGCCGCGGTCCATGGCCTTCTTGCTGTTGGTGATCTTCCCGGCCTCGAACATCTCCAGGTAGGAGTCGGCGAGCATTTCGGTGTGCACGCCCAGGTTCTTGAGATCCGAACGGGCAATGAGCTTGCCCACGGCGTTGGGCATGCCCCCGATGCCGAGCTGGATGCAGGAGCCGTCCTCGATCTCATGGACGATGCGCGTGGCGATGGCCTTGTCCACGGCGGTAACCGCCGCGTCCGGCAGGGTGAGCAGGGGCTTGTTGTCCGACTCCACCACCACATCCACCTCGGAGATGTGCACCGACTCTTCGGCCCCGCCCAGGCACCGGGGAATGTTCTCATTGACCTCCACGATGACGGTGCGGGCGTTTTCGATAATTGCCCGCTGAAAGGAGTTGGCGATGCCGAAGTTGAAATTGCCGAAGCTGTCCATGGGCGCCGTGCGCACCATGCACACATCGCAATGAAGGTTCTGTCGGTAGTGGGACGGCCCTTCATGGTAGACAAAGGGGATAAAGTGGCAGCTCCCCTTGTCGTGGCTCTTGCGCTCCCCTGAGCTGAAGTGCCAGCTGTTGTAGACAAAACGACCGCTTTCTGCAGGAACCTTGGCCACCGCGGCCACACCGGGAAAGGCCAGGGCCCGGACCTTGACGTTCCAGAGTTCGTCCTGGCGCATGGCCAGGGCCGCGTCCAGGTATTCGGGGGCACAACAGAACGCTCCGTAGTCCACCCAGTCCCCCGGGTGAACCAGACACACCGCATCCATGGCCGACATGAGCTTGTTCTTGTAATCGTTGATGAACCCCATAACTCCTCCCTGTGCCGATGGTAAGTCTCAACAGGCGGTGCCAGGCGGGGGCACCCCCCTGCAGGGAGTGTGGGAGACCCTGCGTCAATGGGGAGTGCTGCCGCACAACATGGCCCACGGTGCCGCCGAACCGGTGAAACCGGGCTGGGTACCCGGTGACGATTCCATTCCACCGTTATCCGGCGCATACGCCGTTTCAATGAGTAATCATGGGCAACAAACATGCCACCTCTATCAACAAGATTCCAGAAGCCTGTTTTTCATAAGGAAAGTAGTAAAGAGAGGAACCGAAAGCCCTGAACAGGAAGGGGAGAACCGATGTGGCGATATCGCCACAACCCGTTCCCCCCTTCCGACCGTTCCCTGTTTGGTTCGAATAGCTTACGCCATTTTGTGGCGGAATCGCCACACCACGTGGTTATTTCAACCCATACTTGCGCATCTTGGTAAACAGGGTCTTGCGATGGATCCCCAAAATCTCCGCCGTCCGCCCCTTCTGCCACCGGGTCTTCTCCAGGGCATTTTCGATGACCCGCCTTTCAAAGGCCTCCACAGCCGCTGTCAGACCCACCCCGGCGTCGGGCAGGGCCTCCTCCTCTTCGGGATCCTCCACGAGGGTCTCCGCCTCCATCAGCTCCATAAAATCGACCTTTCGCAAGGTCACGTAACGCTTCAGCACGTTTTGGAGCTCACGGATGTTGCCCGGCCAGTGGTAGCGGGTAAAGGCCGCCAGGAGCCGCCCGGTGATGGGCGCAACCTCCCGCCCGTCCGCATACATGGAGAGAAAATGATCGATGAGAAGGGGCAGGTCGTCCTTGCGCTTGCGCAAGGGGGGCAGCTTGATGGGGATGATGTGAACGCGGTAGTAAAAGTCCTCCCGCATGAGCCCCTTCTGGACCAGCTCTTTGAGATTCCGGTTGGTGGCCGCCACAATGCGGATGTTGGGCTTGCGCACCAGGGTGCCCCCCACCGGTGTGTAGCCGCTGCCCTCGATGGCCCGTAAGAGCTTCACCTGCATGTTGAGGCCGATCTCCCCGATCTCGTCAAGAAACAGGGTGCCCTCGTCGGCGATATCCAGAAAACCCTTCTTGTCGGCACTCGCCCCGGTGAAGGCCCCTTTCTTGTACCCGAAGAACTCGCTTTCGATGATGCTCTCGCTGATGGCGCCGCAGTTAACGGGCACAAAGGGCTTGGAGCTCCGGTCGCTCATCTTGTGGATCGCCCGGGCCACCAGCTCCTTGCCGGTGCCCGACTCCCCGTAGACCATGACGTGGACGTTGCTGGCCGCCGCGTTGAGAATTAGCTCGTAGACCTCCTGCATCACCTCGCTCTTGCCCACGATGTCTCCGAACTTGTAGCGCTCCCGGATGGAGGAGCGAAGCCGGAGGTTCTCCTTTCGCAAGTGCTTGGCGCTTGCGGCGATGGCCTCTTCCGTGAGCTTGCGGTCGGTGATGTCCAGGACAATGGACTGCACCTTGATCACGCTGCGGTCCGTATCGAAAATCGGGGTGCGCACCGCAAAATACCAGCGGTCCTCCTTGGGGCTCTTCACCTCCTGGCGCACCGTCTCACCGGTGAACACCTTCTCCGTGCACCAGGGGCAGGGGGTGTCCAGCCCGTAGATCACTTTGTGGCAGAGCTCTCCCACGGCGTTGCGGCCGATCTTCTCCTCCAGGGTTCGGTTGATAAACTCCAGGCGACGATCCGTGGTGATGATGTAGATAAACCCCTCGAAGGTGGTTAAGATGGCGGAGAGCTTGGCCTCGCTCTCCCGCAGGCTGTTCTCGGCGAGCTTGCGCTCGGTGATGTCCATGAACGAGGCGATGCTGTTCATGGTGCCCGGGATCATCCCCACCTTCATGTAGATATAGGTGAGGTTCTTTGCCTTGTCGTGGATGCGGCACTCGTACTCGATGGGGATATCCGCCCCGGGCTTTCGCCGCCCGTAGTGGTAGCGCTGCATGCGGTCCAGGTCCTCGGGGACCACGAACTGGGACCACTTCATGCGGTTATCGATCTCCTCCCGGGTGTACCCCACCATGGCCTCGAACCGCTCGTTGGAGAAAAGGATCGTCATCTCGTGGTCGATGATGATGGTGCGCCTTGGGCCTCCGTAACACCGCCCGGTACATCTTTTCACTCCTGGCAAGGGCCTTGATGGACTTTAAGCGACCGGCGCCCAGGCGCAGCTTGTGGACCGCCTCCCCCACCCCCTTTGCCAGTACGCCCAGGAGGTTCAGCTCCTCGGCATCAAAAAGATAATCGCCCGAAGCATACAGGGTGATGACCCACGACTCCCCCATGGAAAGGGCAATGGGCAAACTCACCGCAGCGGAGTAGCCCATCTTCAGGGCCTCATCGCGCCACTGGGCAAAATTGTAATCCGTTTCGATATTCTGGACAATGCAGGTCCGCTCGTCGGCCATGGCCACCGCAGCCGGACAGCCCAGCCTGTCTGCGCCGTCCCCCCGGATCATCGCCAGGTCGGGGCAGAATGCCTCCAGGCCGTCCCCGGCGCGTACGGACAAAAGCTCCCCCTTTGCCGCGGGCGGCCCCCCCACCCAGGCATAGTCGTAGCGACTCTCCCCGGAAGACAGGAGAAGACAAAGCTTGTCCACAAGCTCGTCTTCGGTTTGTGAGTGAATCATGATATTGAGAAAAGAGATATAGGCCTTGTGGTTCTGCGCTCTGCGATCGTCCATGGGTGGCTGGCCTCGTGATAAAAGATAAACTCGTCACACGTCGATGCCTAAGTTACGGGGCAGGCAAACATCGTGGCGGGATGGTAACACAAGGGAAGTAGAAGTTCAAAATTTACTCTCATGATCCCTGTTCAGGAAAACGCCTCACCGTCTCATGGCGACGAAGAAAAATTTCGCCGTCTTTCACTTAACGGTTTTTTGTCCATGTGGTAATGGTCGAGGATAACAGGCGACGTGCCGCGGCAACGGATGCATCAACATCCCGGCGGCACCAGATGTTTCGCCACGGCCCCACCCCACAACGCGAAAGGAACAACACGATGCGCCCCCCATTTCAGCAAGCCACCTGCATGGATCTTCTCATTACCCTGGCGGAAACACCCGGGCCAAGCCTGGAAGAGACGTTGAGACGAAAGGTTCTGGAGGATTTTTTCACCACCCGGGGCGTGCCCTTTTCCGTGGACGACGCCGGCAACCTCCGGGTGCTTTTCGGAGAAGGCCCCTGGGAAGAGACCGTGGTGTTCGATGCCCACATGGACGTGGTGCAGGAAGGGTTTGAGGCCAAAGTGACCCGCGACAAAGACCGGCTCGCGGGCATGGGCGTGGCCGACGACCTGGCTGCCGTGACCCTCCTGGCCCACCTGGCAGCAGACCTCTGTGACCGCAAGGTGGCCCTGGAACGCCCGCTTCTCATCCTCTTCTCCACCGGGGAAGAAGGCCACGGCAACCTCAAAGGGATCCGGCACCTGGTGGCAGAAAAGGAAAAGCCGCCCCACCTCTTTGTCTCCTTTGACCTGAACTTCGACCACATCTGCCTGACGGCCCTGGGGTCCAAACGCTACCGCATCGCAGCCCAGGCCCCCGGTGGACACAGCTGGAGCGACTTCGGCCTGCCCAGCGCCATCGATGCCCTCATGGCCCTGCTCACCGACGTCAAGCACCGGTTCGGCGCCATCACCGCCACCCACCCCGGCCAGGCCTCCTGCAACGTCGGCACCATCCAGGGCGGGGAAGGGATCAACTCCATCGCCGCAGGGGCCTCGGCCACCTTTGAGTTCCGAAGCGTGGACCCAAAGATCCTGAACCGCCTGGACCAGGACCTGCAAGAGAGCCTTGCCTCCCACGTCACAGAAGCCGTCACCTTCTCCTGCACCACCACGGGAGAGCGCCCCGCAGCCTCCCCGGTGGAGAGCCACCGCATCGAACCCATGGCCGTCAAAGCCATCCACGACGCCACCGGCATCACCCCCAAAGAGATCCCCATGAGCACCAATATCAACGTCCCCCTCTCCAAAGGATGGCCCTGCGTCTGCATGGGCCTCTGCCAGGGCGGCCGCTTCCACAGCCACGAAGAGTTCCTCATCATCGACTCCCTGGCCCAGGGCTGGGAAGTGCTACACGCCATGCTGCCGGATGGCAGGGATTAAAAGCAAGCCTCCGGCGGCCAGGTGGGGGCACCTGGAAACCCTATGGCGAATGCATGGAGATGGCGGGTATACGAACGCTAACAGGGCATTCGCGTGATGTGTGACATGGGGCAACCGCTTATTCAGGAGAGGCCTGTGAGTGTCTGTTGCAAGGCTCCGCCTTGCCGGTGTGAGGTATTGAGAAGGGACTCAAGCGTGGAGGCAGAGCCTCCATGCACCATTCCCAGGCGGAGCCTGGGAACGAAAGAAGATAGTTAAGTGCCCCACACCGCCTACCACGTGCGCATCCCGTCAGCGAATGTGACGGCCCTGAGGAATCCGCCTACGCCCGTGCCTGCGTGTAACCACTCAGCCAACGTCACCGGGCAACGGCACGACAAGCGAAGGCCGAGAGCATTTGCGAACGCTTGGCCCATTGCCGCTGGAGACAGTCCGGTTAAACCGATAATGGACAAGCTATGATAGCGTATCCCGTACCTTCGATGGTTGAGAGCCTGTCCGCCTGAGCTACCGGCTTTTGTATCGGGCGAAGCCCGAGCCGAAGGCCCTTGCGCTTTGGCCCGAGGAACGAGGGACAAAGCGCAAGGGCTATATGCTTTCGAGGTGGCTCACCTCGCCGCCGGAGGCACGCTTTTTGAGCCGACGTTAACCGCAGAAGGCCTTGTTTAAAGTTGTTCCAACGCTTTTTCCATGCGGTCCAGGGCCTCTTCAAGGAGAGCACGGGTGCAGGCAAAGTTGAGACGAAGCCAGCCAGGGGCGTCGAAGTAGGCGCCGTCTGAGAGGCCCACGCCGTGCTCTTCGAAAAAGGTGGCAGGGTTATCCAGGCCCAGGTCCCGGGCATCCATCCAGATCAGGTAGGTGGCCTCCGGCAGGAGGGGGGTGAGACCTTTCATGGCGGCAAGACGTTCAAAGGCGTAGTCCCGATTGGCCCGGAGGTACGACAAGACCTCTTTCAGCCAGGGGCCGCCGTGGATATAGGCGGCAGTGGCCCCTTCGTATCCCATGAGGTTCACGTGGGGGACGATGCCCTCCATGGCGGCCTTGAAGCGGGTGCGAAGTTTCTCATCGGAGATGATGGCCATGGAGCAGCCGAGGCCCGGGATGTTGAAGGTCTTGCTGGGGGCCATGAGGGTGATGGTGCGTGCGGCGGCTTTTTCCGAAAGGGAGGCCGTGGGGATATGCGCTGCCTTTTCGTCCAGCACCAGGTCGGCATGGATCTCGTCGGAGCAGATGAGAATATCCCGTTCCTCGCAAAAATCAACGATACCGGCGAGTTCGTCCTGTGTGAGCAGGGTACCACCGGGGTTATACGGGGTGCGAAAGGCCGCCAAAGTACATACTCCGGGGTCACCTGGGCTTCGAGCACCTCGCGGTTGATCACGAGCCGGCCGTCCTCCACGGGCAGGTGGACCTTCACCATCTGCCGCCGGGCGTTTTTAGCGGCAGACAAAAACGGCGGATAGGCGGGGGTGGGCACGGCGATATCTTCTGTCTCCCCCACCAGCCGGGCGGCCACGTTGAACCCGGTGACCACACCGGGGATAAAAAGAATCCACTCACGCTCCACGCGCCAGTCAAAGTGCCGCGCAATATGCCCCTGCACCGCCTCGTACAGGGCATCGGAGGGAAGGGTATACCCGTACACCGGATGGCCAGCCCGTCTTGTGAGCGCCGTGGTCACGGCCTCGGGTGCTGCAAAATCCATATCCGCCACCCACAGGGGCAACACATCCTCTTTAAACCAATCCCACTTAAGGCTTGATGTCCCTTTGCGGTCAATGGGCCTATCAAAATGCATGACAACTCCTTCATCTCTGGTCACAGGCAAGTGCCCTTTCGTTACCCAAAGAACATACCCGCCACAAACCAAAGGCACCAGAAAAAACGCTCACCATTCAGCTCAAAAGAGCCTCCGGTGGCCCTGCCGGGGGCCAAACTGCATGGGAGTCAGGATACGCGGACAGCGGCTATTTACGAAAGGTCTTTGTCAGGGAAACGGGGTTGCTGCCTGGGCAATACCGTCGAAAATTCCGGTGTACCCGGTAAAGCGCAGGGCATCAAACAAGCATCACAGGCCACACAACCCGACACGATTTTCGCAACACCCCAATCGTTCCCCGAACAGGAATCCTTGACAGCCAGACCATTTAGCATGTAAATCCTTCCGAAAACCGAACCGACACACGATATGATCAGCTCCCCCTGAACACCAAGGTTCAGGAAACCCCACGCCCAAGGAAGTGACAATCGCCCCTGATGCGAGGCCGGAGCCTGAATACATAACCAGCACCCGAGGTTCCATCGCCTCCTGATGGCCCTCTCACTGCACGAACCCAAGTGGAAAAACCCGATGTTCGAATCCGTACCCTCCTGGTGGCGCGCCACCTCCCCCGACGACTCTGCCGTGGATGTCCGAAAGGCCCTTGAAACCATCGACAGTCCCTTCTTCCTTGTAGACAAAGGAAACGGTCCCGAGGCCCACACCTCCGGAGAGATCCGCCTGGGGTGCGACAAGCCCGGTGATCAGTGGCACCCCGCCCTGGCCACGGTCCGCGCCCTGCCCATCTCTGCCCTTGGGTCCGAACTTTTGTCGAGCGCGCTGCGCTTTCCCTATATTATGGGGGCCATGGCCAACGGCATCACCAGTGAAGCCATGGTGGAGGCTGCCGGGAAAAACGGCATGCTGGGATTTTTCGGATCCGGCGGCTGCACCCTCCCCCGCATCAAGGAGGCCATCGCCCGCCTGAAACAAGCGGCTGCGGCTCAGCCGTTTCCCTTTGGGTTCAACTTTCTCCACCACCACGGCGCCCCCGAGGCGGAGATGGCCCTGTGCGAGCTCTACCTCTCCGAAGGGATCCGCTGCGTCAGCGCCGCGGCCTTTCTCACCATGACCATGGCCCTTGTGCGTTACCGGGTCACCGGCATCTACTTAGACGACGACGGACGGGTGATCACGCCCAACAAGATCATTGCCAAACTCTCCCGGGAAGAGCTCGCCGAAAAATTCATGAGCCCGCCCCCTGCGGAGATCCTCAAAAAGCTCCACGCCAGGGGACTCATCACCGACACCGAGCTGGCCCTGGCCCCCCGCATCCCAATGGCCGACGATATCACGGCCGAGGCCGACTCCGGGGGCCACACGGACAACCGCCCTGCCCTGGCCCTGCTTCCGGCCATCCAGGCCGTGCGGGACCGCCTCATGGAGACCCACGGATACCCTGAAAAGATCGGTGTGGGCCTGGCCGGGGGCATTGCCGCGCCCGTGTCTGCCACCGCCGCCTACGCCATGGGTGCAGACTACGTCCTCACCGGCACCATCAACCAGGCCTGCGTGGAGGCAGGAACCGCCGAGCCGGTCAAAATCGCCCTGGCCCAGGCCCGCCAGGCCGACGTCACCATGGCGCCTGCCGCCGACATGTTCGAGATGGGGGGCAAGGTCCAGGTGCTCAAGCGGGGCACCATGTTCGCCATGCGCGCGGCCAAGCTCTTTGCCCTCTACAAGGAGCACCCGAGCATCGAGGCCCTGCCCGAGTCCGATCGTATGTTTGTGGAGAAAAAAATCCTGGGCAAGCCCCTGGAGCAGGTATGGCAGGAGACGAAAGCTTTTTTTGAAGAGCGAGACCCCTCCCAGCTGGCCAAGGCCCAGTCCGACCCCAAGCACCGCATGGCCCTGATCTTCCGAAGCTACCTCGGCCAGGCCTCACTCTGGGCCATCCGGGGCATCCCGGAGCGATCCGGGGACTACCAGATCTGGTGCGGGCCCGCCATCGGCGCCTTCAACGCCTGGACCAAGGACACGCCCCTGGCCTCACCCGACAACCGGGACGTCACCACCGTGGCCTTCAACCTCCTGGTGGGCGCCTCCGTGGAAGCCCGCTCCCGCATCCTGGCCAGCCAGTACCCCAGCCTTGCCGGGATCCGGTTCCTCCCCAAAACCCGGGAAGCCCTTGTCCGGTGCTCTGTGGAGATCCGTTGAGCAATTGATAAAAAAAGCCTCCGGCGGCCAGGTGAAGGCACCTGGAAACCTGATGGCGAATGCTTGAAGGCAGACATCATGCAAACGTTTTCGGAGCATTCGCGTGGGGTGTGGCATGTGGCAGCCGTTTTTGCAGGAGAGGCCCTCTTCATTCTTCTGAAAACACGATTTGCTTGGCTATAGATATGGTACCGTTCGTTCCTAGGCTCCGCCTGGGAACGATGCACGGAGGCTCAGCCTCCACGCTTGAAATCATTTCATTCCGGAATCTTAGCCCATTGCACCGCCATGCGTCGCCCCTACAAGGCGAAGCATAGCAACCGCCCCCCTTGGCTGCTTCTTCAGCAATAAGTGCATTTGCCCTTGATTCCAAGACTTGCCTTCCCTTGCCACCCCATTATCAACATCCCATGCCCCGTCCACGTATCACAGCAAGGCATGACACCCCAGCCCCCTGGATTACTTATTGACGTCTCAAACCGGTCTACAAACCCAAGTGCCCTTTGCCCATCATCTGGCCCAAAGGCACAGGTCACAATTCACTTCCACCCCATCGCTTCTGTCAGCGCCCCGGGTCGTGACAAAGCCCCAACTTTTTTTATCAGGAGTAGACGTGTCATGCTTAAGTGGATCGAACGATTTAACCGACTCTTTGTGGTCTGGGCCGTTCTCATCTGTGTGGTGGCAGCCCGGTTTCCCCAGCACTTTGCCCAACTCAAGCCCCTCATTGTTCCCCTGCTCATGGTGGTGATGTTCGGCATGGGTGCCACCCTGCGCGCCAGGGACTTCAAAGAGCCCCTCAAGCGCCCCCACGTGATCCTTCTGGGCATCTCCATCCAGTACCTCATCATGCCTTTGGCCGCCTTTCTCATCTCCAGAGCCCTGGGCCTGTCCCCCGAGCTCATGGTGGGCATGGTCCTGGTGGGAAGCGTCTCCGGGGGCACGGCCTCCAATGTGGTGGCCTTCCTGGCCGGTGGAGACGTGGCCCTTTCCATCGTCATGACCGCAGCCTCCACCTTTCTGGCGGTCTTACTCACGCCCCTGCTCACCCAGCTCTATGTGGGAGCCACCGTGCCCGTGGCCATGCTCCCCATGTTCCTGAGCATCCTCAAAATCGTCGTGGTTCCCGTGGCCGCAGGCATCCTCGTCAACACCCTCTTTCAGGAGCACCTGGAAAAAATCCAGCCGGTCTTTCCCCTCATCTCGGTGGTGACCATCGTGGGGCTCATCGGCATCATCATCGGCCTCAACCAGCCCAGGCTCTCCACCCTGGCCCTTCCCCTGACCCTGGCCATCATCCTCCACAACGGATGCGGCCTGGCAGCGGGCTACGGCCTTCCCAAGCTCCTGGGGCTCGATGAAAAAACATGCAGAACCATCGCCATCGAAGCGGGTATGCAGAACTCCGGCCTTGCCGTGGCCCTCTCAATCAAGTACTTCACCGCGGCATCGGCCCTTCCCGGCGCCATCTTCAGCCTCTGGCACAACCTGTCAGGGTCCTTCCTGGCAACGGTGTGGACCACTCTGGACGCCCGAAAAGAAAAAAAAGAGGCCTGCCCCGTGCTGACAACGGACTGAGTCGCTCTAACTGTTCATTTATATCTATCGTTGTGAAGATATATGTTAAGCAAAATGCTTCGGTGGGGATAATTCTTTAAAAATTCTCTCATAAATGAAAAATCATGGTTGACATTTATCTTATGTCAGCTATTTTATGGAACTCGCAAACAAAAAGTACACCATTCAGGTGCCTGTAAAAAGGCCAAAAGGGAACCCTGTGAGAATCAGGGACGGGCCCGCCGCTGTGATCGGAGACGAACGCTGCAAGGATGTCACTGGCATGTTTCATGCCGGGAAGACGCGGGTTAGACTCAGGATGACCCGAGAGTCAGAATACCTGCCTGAATGTCATATGGTGCCTTTCTCCGTGGACAAGGGAAAGGTGCGCCGGAAATCTGCGGAAGAAATCAGGGAATCCCAGATCATTTTTATTCATGATGATCCGGGATTTTTTTATCCCGGCACAACGCGACGGCTGTTGCCTGAAACAGGTCGACGTGGTGTGTAGGGCAACTGTTCTGAAGCAGCCCACGATGCCACGCCCCCTTTTTTCCAGGCAACACCGGCCAATGGAGAAAAGATGAAGCGTACTTTTCTAGCCCCTCTCCTGGCTGCCGCCCTGCTTCTTCCTGCGGGAAGTTTTGCAGACGACACAGCCACTTCCAACCTTCATGAAGTGGTGGTAACTGCCACACGAAATGCAAAATCCCCGGATGAAGTCACCGCCGATGTGGAAATTGTCTCAAGGGAAGAGATCAAAACAGCACCGGCAAACAACGTGGATGACATTTTAAGGCGCCTTCCCGGTGTAGATATCAGGCGTCCCTCGGACTTCGGTATCACCTCCCCCATGGCCATCAACATCCGGGGCGTCGGCAGCGGCAAACGCGTCCTCCTCATGGTGGATGGTGTCCCCACAAACTCGGCCCTCACGGGCTTTATCTACCCCAACCAGATCCAGACCGGTGCTATCGAACGAGTGGAGGTGGTCAAAGGTGCCTTCTCTTCTCTGTACGGCAGCAACGCCATGGGTGGGGTCATTAACGTGATCACCAAAGAGAAGCAAACCGAAGGGCTGGAGGTCACCCCCCGGGTCAAGGCGGGAAATTTCGGCCTCCGAGAAGCCGGTGTCGAGGCATCGGGCCGCAAGGGCAAGCTGGCCTACACCCTCAACACCAGCCACCGCCAGGTCGACAACCTCTACCAGCGGGACCAGCAGGTCAGTTACTCCTACAACAACACCACCGACACATTTGACCGAAAATTCACCGACATCAGCGACCACTCCGCCTACGACGACCAGCGATTCTTCGGCAAGTTCTGTTACGACCTTTCCGACGAGACCCGCCTTTCCTTCAGCGGTAACCTGGCCTTGACCGAATCGGAAAACGGGTACACCCATTACCAACCCACACAACGGGAAAAAGAGACCGAACGGACTTTTTATTTCCTTAATGCCAATGCCAGCACCCTGCTGGCGGACCGGGTGGACCTGGACTTTCGGGTGTACACCAACTATGACAAATCCGATGCCATTTCTGAGCTCATCTCCAAAAAGGCCGGCTCCTCAGGTGGCGGCGGAGGCATGGGAGGAATGGGCGGCGGCGCCTCTTCCTACTCTTTCGACTACGGAACCCGTGAGTACTGGGGCCGCGACACGGGCATCCAGATCAAAACTGGCATGGCCGCAGGGGACAATCACTACCTCACCGCCGGGGTGGACTCCAACTTCCTCAGCGGGGAATGGGAAAACAAAAAAGAAGACGGCGCCCTCGTCGGCACCAAGATGGATGAGTCCATCTCCAACCAGGCCATCTACCTTCAGAGCGAAAGCGACTTGTTCCAGGCCTTCACCCTGACCCTCGGCATGCGCTACGATGCCAACTCCGAGTCCGACAACGCCTTTTCCCCCAAGGTCGGCCTTCTTTACCGTGCCACCGACACCATCAGCTTCCGGACCTCCGCGGGAAAAGCCTTCCGCGCTCCCAACCTCAACGAACTCTATACCCCTACCTGGATGATGATGCCCGGGGTGCCCTTTGAGTCCAACCCGAACCTGAAGCCCGAGACCATCTGGTCCTACGACCTCGGCGTGGACCTTCGCCTGGCCAAGCAATTCAATCTCTCTTTAACCGGCTTTTACTCCAAGGCCGAAGACCTCATCTCCTCCCCCATGAACCATGGGGTCATGCGATATGAAAACCTGGACGAGGTCACCACCGACGGCTTTGAAGTATCAGCAGACGGCCAGCTCATGCCATGGCTGGGGTATTACGCCAACTACACCTACACCCACAGCGTGGACAAAGAGTCCGGGCGCCTCACCGACAGGCCCCTGCACCAGGCCAACGCCGGTCTCATGGCCACCCGGGCCCTCTCGCCTAAGGCACGGCTTACCACCTCCCTGGACCTTCGCTACAACAGCGAAATGACCTACATGGCCTACAAAAATATGATGAGCAAAGCGGCCATCACAGTAGACGACTGGGTGGTAGCAGACCTCGGTGTTCGCCTGGAGCTCTTCGACAAGCTGGGCATCCAGGCCGCCGTCACCAACCTCACCAACGAAGACTACGAGGTCCATGGCGCCAACCTGGGTCCCGAGCGAGCCTGGTGGGTGGCCGTCGACTACACATTCTAAAAAAACAATACGATCAAGCCAAAGGCCTCCGGCGGTTCCGCCGGAGGCAACGAAATCATGAGGGTCACTCAAACCAAAGGAGAATCCCCTTGATGAACCCCAAACGCCTGTTGCTTGCCCTTTGCCTGCTGTGTGCGGTGAGCGTCCCCCTGCACCGGGCCCAAGCCAACGGTTCCCACGAACTGGTGGTGGGCACCGGGTGGGACCCCACCCGGCCCGGGGACTTCCAGCCCCTGGGCATGTGGGAGCCCGCCGCCCTGATCTACGAAACCCTCGTCAACCTGGACGGGGCGAGCCGCCCCGTTCCCTGCCTGGCCACCTCCTGGACGGTCTCCAAAGACGCCAGGGTGTACACCTTTGCCCTCGGAAAGGGCATCCGATTCCACGACGGCACGCCCTTTGACGCGGCCGCCGTCAAGGTCAACGCCGAGACCCTGGGCCGCACCAACTGGCAAGCGGTGTGGAGCGCCCTGGACCATGTGGAGGTGGTGGATCCCCTCACCGTGCGGTTCCACTTGAAGCGCCCCCTGCCCCTCTTTTTCCTCCACATGGCCGGAAGCGGGTACGGCATCGTGGCCCCGTCCGCCATTGTCGCAAAGCCCGCCCCGGCCACGGCAGGCCCTGCCATGGGAAATAAGGGCAAGGCCATGGGGCAAGCCAAGGCAAAGATGCCCCCGGCCATGGGGTCCAAAAAGGCCACCGGCTTTGCAGTGGCCCGGGCCATCGGCACCGGCCCCTACGCGTGGGATGAGTCCCACTACCGGCGCCTCCGGGAGTTCCGCGTCACGCGCAACCCGGACTTCAGGCAGGGACAGCCGGCGTTTACGGGCATCACCTGGAAGGTGATCCCCGATGCGGCGGCACGCACCATTGCCCTGGAAGCAGGGGACATCCACCTCTCCGGCCACGCCCCCGGGGCCAGCTTCGGAGAGGAGAACCTTCGCGCCCTGAGCGGCCACCCTTCTATCCACACAGCCCACGGCAGCAACTGGGGAACGCGCCTGGTGATGATCAACCACACCCGGCCCCCCTTTGATAACCCCAGGGTGAGACGGGCCCTGCGCCTTGCCATGGACACCGAGGCCATCAACACCGTGCTGGGCGGCCTTGCCACAGTCTGCCCGGGTCCCTTCGGCCCCGAGGCCCCCTTCCAGAATCCGGCCCTGGCCCTGCCCGCCATGGATCGCCGAGAGGCCATGCGCATCTTAGACGCCGAGGGCATCCGGGACACCGACGGCGACGGCATCCGAGAGTTTGCCAACGCCCCTCTGGCCGTCTCCTTTACCGTTTCCAAAAGCACCTCCCTGGCCGCCCTGGTCTGCGACGGCCTCACCAAGGTGGGTATTCAGGCAACGATCCGGCCCAAGGAGAGAGGATCTCTCTTTGAGGTCCTCGACCAGATGGACTTCGACATCGCCGTCCACCCCAACATTCCCTCCTTCTACCTGGGCATGACCGGGACCTTCCACAGCAAGGGGAGCTGGTCGGCCCATATAGACCTGCCCACCCTCGATGCCCTGCTGGAACAGCGGGACGCCGCCACGGACCTTGCCGCCTTCCGGGAGCTGGGCAACCGGGCCCAGGCCCTCATCGACGCCCAGGACATCATCCTTTTTGCCGTCAATGAAGCCAAAATGGCCGCCTTCAACAAGGGGCTTTCCGGCTTTTCCTTCCCGCCGGAAGAGTGGGTGGGCTCCCTCCAGGAGGTGTGGCACGCCCCGACAAGGAGTAAGCCGGCCCCATGATCCCTTTCCTTGCAAAACGGCTGGCCTCCATGGTGGCGGTGCTTTTCGGGGTGGTGACCTTCACCTTCATCCTCATCCGCCTCACCGACGGGGACCCGGCCACCATCATCGCTCTGGATCGCTACGGTTCCCAGCTCATCTCCCCTGAGGTCATCGCCGAGATGGCCGAAGCCGAAGGCCTTCGCATGCCCATCCACCGGCAGTACGCCAACTGGCTCGGCCAGGTGGCCAGGGGGGAATTCGGGCGCTCCCTGCGCACCGGGGTCCCCGTCATGGAGGAGATTTGCCAGCGGTTCCCCTTTACCCTGAAGCTGGCGCTTCTCTCCCTCGGCCTCAGCACCCTCATCGCCCTGCCCTGCGGCATGGCCGCCGCCTGCTTCCGGGGGGGGTGGTTTGATCGGGCCACCCGGTCCCTGGCCGCCGTCAACGCCTCGGTGCCCAGTGTCTACCTTGCCTTTTTGATGATCTTGATCTTTTCCGTTCGCCTGAAATGGCTCCCCAGCTTCGGCAGCGGGAGCCTGCGGCATCTCATCATGCCCGTGGGGGTGCTGGCCGTCTCCCAGGTGGGCACCACCCTGAGGGTGGTCCGCGCCTCGGTCCTGGACCTGCTCTCCAGCCCCCACGTCCGGTACGCCATGCTCAGGGGACTCTCTCCCCGGCGCATCTTAGGGGCCCATGTCCTGAGAAACGCCCTGGTCCCCGTCATCACCTACCTCTCCCTGAAATTTCTCATGCTCATCGAAGGCTCCATCCTCGTGGAGACCGTCTTTGCCTGGCCCGGCATCGGCAACCTCTTCCAGGAGGCCATCATGGGCAGAGACTTCACCATGATCCAGGCCCTGGTCCTCTTTTCCGGGTGCCTCATCACCCTCACCCACTTTGTCACCGACCTGTCCCACATGCTGGTGCACAAACGCATGCAACCCGCGGAGGAGGCCTGATCCATGCACCCGACCCTCTCCACTGTCCTGAAAAAGGCCGGGCAATTCGGCCTCCACGGATGGATCCTGGCTGCCATCGCCGCAGCCGCCACTCTGGCGCCTCTCCTGGCCCCCCACGACCCCCTGGCCGTGGATGTGATCCACCGGCTCCAGCCCCCCTCCTGGTCCTACCCCCTGGGCACCGATGCCCTGGGGCGATGCCTGTTGAGCCGCCTCCTCTTCGGGGCCAGGGTCTCTTTGGGCGTGGGGCTGGGCATCCTGGCCATCTCCTTTGTGACAGGCACCTTTATCGGCGGCGTGGCGGGCTATGCCGGGGGCCTTACGGACAGCCTTCTCATGCGCCTCACCGACCTCTTCATGGCCATGCCCTCCCTGGTGGTGACCATGGTGCTGGCCCGTTCCCTGGGCCCCGGCCCCGTGAACCTGATCTGGATTCTCTCCCTGGGCATGTGGCCCGGCTACGCCCGCATGGTCCGGGGCATGGTCATGCAGGCCAAGGAGGAACACCATATCGAGGTGGCCGTCATGGCCGGCCTGTCACGCCTTGATATCCTGGGCCACCACATTCTCCCATCCATTACCGGACCCCTGGTGGTCATGGCCACCCTGGGCATGGGGCGCAACCTGCTCATGACATCGGCCTTGGGATTCCTCGGCCTCGGCATCATCGACCCCACACCGGAATGGGGGGCCATGCTCAACAACGGAGCCACCTGGATCCGAAGCGCCCCTCACCTGGCCCTGTTCCCCGGCCTAGCCATCTCCGTGACGGTGCTTGCCTTCAACGGGCTGGGGGAAAAGCTGGAGGGCTCCAACCCATGACCCCCACCCTGTCGGTCCGCGATCTCACCGTGCACTTCGGAGATCCCGCAACCTGCCCCCCGGCCCTCCACCGGGCCTCCTTCGATATCGCTCCAGGGCAAAGCCTTGCCGTCATCGGGGAAAGCGGCTCGGGGAAAAGCACCCTGTGCAACACCCTCACCGGGCTCTTCACCCCGGCCCGGAGCTTTTTGTACCGGCATGCCCCGGCCACCGTTTCCGGCCAGGCCCTTTTTAAGGGGCACTGCCTGCTCCACCTCTCCGCAACAGAGCGTCAGGCCCTCCACGGTGCCGAAGTGGCCCTGCTTCCCCAGGGCATCGACGCCCTGAACCCCCTCATGACCGTGGGCAACCACATCATCGAAACCCTTGCGGCCCATGGCCGCCTCCCCCGGAGCCATGCCAGGACCCGGGCCCTGGAACTCCTGGAGCGCTTCCACCTCCCCGGGGCCAACCGCATCGCCCGCGCCTACCCCTACCAGCTCAGCGGTGGCATGGCCCGACGGGCTCTCATGGCCGTGACCCTGGCCTGCGATCCCCGGCTCGTCCTGGCCGACGAGCCCACCCAGGGCCTTGACAACGAGACCCGGGACCGGCTCCTGGCCACCTTGGCCGTCTCCATCCAAGAAAATCAGAGCGCTCTGCTCCTGGTGACTCACGACCTGGAGGTGGCCGCCACCTGCGACCATGTGGCCGTTCTGGAACAAGGGCGCATCGTGGAACAGGGACCGGCCCGACAGCTCTTTGCAGCCCCGGCCCACCCTTACACCCAAAGGCTCCTTCAGGCAGGCACCCTCTGCCTGGATGACAACGAGACGCCCCTTGCCACGTCAGCCGCGGCACACAGGAGGACCCCATGACCACCCCAAACGCTCCGGGGCATCTCGCCGTACGGCACCTCACCAAAGGCTACCGGACAACGGGCCTTTTCCCGAAAAAAACAGCGGTACTGAACGGCCTCTGCTTTGACCTTCACCCCGGTGAGATCCTGGGCATCACCGGCCCCAGCGGCATGGGAAAGACAACCCTGGCCCGGATTCTTCTTCGCGTGACCCCGGCCGATTCCGGCCGGGTCCTCCTGGGCGGCACCGACATCCTCACCCTCAAAGGCAGGAAACTTGCCGCCTACCGGCAACGGGTCAAGGCCATCACCCAACACCCGGAATCGGCCCTGAACCCACGGTTCACCATCGCCGAAAGCCTCAACGAGGTGTTCCGCCCCCTGGGAAAGGCGGCCCTTGCCAAGGCCACCCCAGAAAAGCTCAGCCACATGCTGGAGGAAGTGGGACTGCCCGCCGCCTGCCTGAAACGCTTGCCGAGGCAGCTTTCGGGGGGCGAGCTGCAACGGGTGGTCATCGCCCGGACCATGGCGACAAAACCGGCCCTCATCATCGCCGATGAGCCCACCTCCAACCTGGATATGATCACCCGCGCGCACATGGCGGGTCTCCTCAAAGCCCAATGCAAAAAACACGGCACCGGGATGCTCCTCATCTCCCACGACACCACCCTGATCGACGCCCTGTGCCACCGCGTCATCACCTTAAAGGCAGGCGTGGCCTCCGGCGACAAGGTGTGCCACTTTGAAAGCAGGTAGCAGATGTAATTTGCACTTAAAACGGCATTCATGTCACTATTTTCCACGACCTGTTTTCTAAATTTTTTAAACACTTAGCACCCACGGCGGGTCGCTTTTTTGAAAAAAAGCTCCGCAAAAAACGTTCCAAATACACCCGCCTTTGTGTTGACCGCCCTTCGGGGCGATCAACACAAAGGGCGGGTGCAGGAATGACTCATTTCTTTCGGCGAAGACTGGGATGGCTTTCTTAAGGCCTGTTTGTCAAACGTTTCAAAAGTTTGGCCCCCGGCAGGGCCGCCGGAGGCAAACTGGGGCTCAATAGTTACCCTAAATACAAAGAAAGAAATCCCATGGCATTTACCCTGACAATTGTTTCTGTTTCCGACAGCGGGTTCCGATACCTGGATGACGCCTTTGCGCGGCTTGCCCAAAACCCGGAGGCCGCTGCGGTGGTCGAGAAAAACCTGACCATCCACCGCCACCATGTGGGGGAGCTGCGGGATTATGGGGACACCCTCTCCGCCATGAAAGACGAGATGCGCCGGTCCCACATGATCCTCCTGGACCTCATGGGCGCGCCCCCGTCCGTGGTGGGAGCCTGTGAAGAGGTGGCGGCCGATTACGGCGGCGACCTGGTGGTATTGGGGGCGGGCACGGATTTTTTACGGAGCCGGATGAAGCTGGGCCGGTTCAGCATGGCGGCCCTTTCGCGGTTCATGCCCTCCGGCAAATCGGGCAAGGGGAAAAAAGAGCCCCTGAACATGGAAAAGATGATGGGACGGATGGAGAGCCTGGGCAAGGTGCTTCCCGTGGGCCCCTTAAAGGACATGCGCCACTGGATCCTCCTGTCGAAGTACTGGTGCTTTGCCGGGCCGGAGAACCTGCTGAACATGCTCCTTCTCATCTGTCGCCATTACGGCGGAATCAAGGGCCTGCCCACACATGGTGACCTGGTGGACTACTCCCGGTATGTCCTCTTCGACCCCCGGCACCACCAGGGGTTCACGACCCTTGACGAACTCAAGGCAGCCTGGGGATGGGACCCCGGCCGCCAGACCGTGGGCGTCCTCTTCCACCACTTCGACTACCCCCATTACGCGTCGGGCGTCCTGTCGCGGATCATGGACAGGCTTCGGGAGACCTACAACGTGGTTCCCTTGGGCGTCTCCTCCGGCATGGAAAAATTCAGGCAAATCGAAGCCCTCATGGATGACGGCATGACCGTGGACCTGCTCTGGGATTTTCTCCCCTTTCGATTCGGGGCCGGGCCCATGGGAGGCGACCCCGAGGCGGGGCTTGCCATCTTTCGAAAACTGGGGGTTCCGGTGATGCACCCCTTTTTCCTGGGCAAACGAAAGAAAACCGAATGGAAAGAGAATGTCTGCGGCTTGAGCCCCATGGAGCTGGTGATCCAGATCATGCTCCCGGAGCTCGACGGGGTCATCGACACCGTGCCCGTGGCAGCCCTTGGGGACCACACCCCCGAAGGCGGTGCATCCGAATTGCACATCTTGGAGGGGCGCCTGGATAAGCTCATGGGCCGGGCCCGGGGCTACCTCAAGCTCCGTGAGCTTGCCAACGCCGAGAAAAAAATCGCCTTTCTCCTTTACAACTACCCCCCCGGGGAGGGCAGCGTGGGGGGCGGCGCCTTCCTGGACGCCTTTGCCTCCATGGAGCGCATCACAACGGCCCTTCACCATGCGGGCTACGGGTGCAACCCCATCTCGGCAGACCGGCTGGAAACAACCTTCATGGCGGAAGGCGTCTGCAACACGGCCCAATGGCACCTGCCTGACGCCGTTCCCATCCGCTGGCCCTCAGAGGCATACCTGCAAGGGGATGCCCTTCACCGGGAGCGCGTGGACGAGATCAGCCAGGCCTGGGGCCCGGCCCCCGGACAGGTGATGGCCGAAGCCCAGGATGTCATGATACCAGGCATCCTGGAGGGCAACCTCTTTGTGGGGCTCCAGCCGAGCCGAGGCCCCCATGACGACCCGTCCGAGCAGTACCACGACAAGGCCCTTCCCCCCCACCACCAATACCTGGCCTTTTACCGGTGGCTGGAGCATGAATTCAAAGCCGATGCCGTGGTGCACGTGGGGACCCACGGCACCCTGGAATTCCTCCCAGGAAAAGAGAGCGCCATGTCCGACGCCTGCTTTCCCGACCACCTCATCGGCCGCATGCCCCACTTTTACCTGTACTACAGCGGCAACCCCGCCGAGGCCACCATCGCCAAGCGGCGCATCCACGGCTGCCTCATCAGCCATGCGGGGCCGCCCCTGAAGCCTTCGGGCCTTTACGGCGAGGCCGCCGAGCTGGAAGGGGTGCTGAACGAACTGGCCGAATCCGAGGCCATTGCCCCGGAGCGACGCAGCAGGCTCGAGGAGAAGCTTTCCGACATGGCGAAAGCCATGAATCTCAACCTGGAAGGGGAGCCCACCCCGGATGCCATTGCCCACGAACTCATGCGCATGAAAACCATGCTCATGCCCGTGGGCCTCCACACCGTGGGCAAACCCTTCACCACAGAGACCGAAACCCTCTACCTGGCAGCCATGCTCAGCTGGGACAGGGGAGAAATCCCGGCCCTGGAGGCGGTTCTCCGCCGCCTTCCGGGCCTTGCCGCACCCGATGCGGCGCAAAAGGCCTGCGAATCCATCATCCGATCCTATTACATGGGAGACAAAGACCTCTACCGGGAGCTGGCGGGCCAGGCAGACCATGGGACCCAAGCCCTCCTGGACAGAGTGCTCAGCTACGGCACCCAATGCCGCCACAGGATCCGGGAGACACAAGAGATAGACGCCCTGCTGGGGGCCCTTAACGGCTCCCGTGTGGAGGCCAAGCTGGGGGGAGACCTCATCCGCGACCCGGAAATCTTTCCCACGGGCCACAACCTCTTTCAGTTCGATCCCCGTCTCGTGCCTTCGGACGCGGCCATGGCAAGGGGCCAGAGCATTGCAGAGAGCACCCTTGCGCACTACCGGAAAGAACACCACGGAAAATGGCCGGACTCGGTCTCCGTGGTGCTCTGGGGCCTCGAAACCTCCCGCACCCGGGGCGAAACCCTCTGCCAGGTCCTGGCCTACCTGGGCGTTCGCATCACCTCCACCCGGGCGTCCATGGAAAAAACCTTTGAGATCATCCCGTCCGCCGAGCTGGGGCGTCCCCGCATCGACTGCATCACAACCATCTGCGGCTTTTTCCGGGACATGTACCCCACCCTGCTGGACCTGTTGGACAACGCCTTTGACACCGTGGCCTCCCTGAACGAACCCGACGAGGCAAACCATGTCCGAAAACACAGCAGGAACCGGTTTGCGACCCTGGTCAAAGACCACGGGGAGCAAGAGGCAAAAGAGCTATCCCGGGCCCGGATCTTCGGTCCGCCCCAGGGGGAGTACGGCACCGGCATCACCAGCATCATTGAGTCTGGCAACTGGCAGGACGAAACCGAAATCGCCGAGGCCTACCTCGCCTCCCAGAAACACATCTACACCCGAAACCGGCGGGGGGAAGCCAGGGTCGACCTCTTTCGCGAAGGGCTGAAAACCGTGGACCTGGTCTCCCAGGTGAGAAGCTCCGCCGACTACACCTTCACCGACCTGGACCACTACTACGAATTTTTCGGCGGGCTCTCCCGCTCGGTACAGGCTGTGCGGGGGGAAAAGCCGGACATGCTCATCACCGACAGCTCCGGCAGCCAACTCTTCACGGACAAAGCCTCCAAAGCCGTGGAGCTGGGGGTTCGCACCCGCCTGTTGAACCCGGAGTACATCGACAACATGCTGGCCCACAAGGTCCACGGAGCCCAGGAGATCAACGCCCGCATCGAAAACCTCGTGGGCCTCTCCGCCACCACGGGCACGGTGGATTCCTGGGTCTTCAGCCAGGTAAAGGAGACCTACGTGGACAACTTAGAGGTGTACGAAAAACTCCTTGCCAACAACCGCTTTGCCGCCGCCCGCATCCTGGAACGCATGCTCGAAGCCTGGCAACGGGGCTATTGGGATGCCACCGATGAGGAGATCATGGACCTGCGGGAAAGGTACATGGAGCTGGAGGGAGACATCGAAGCGGCCACCGACCCCGGGGACGCCCCCATGGGGGGTATCTCATGAGCCACCTCTTCCCCTTTGCCGCCGTCACCGGCCAGGAGACCCTCAAACTGGCTCTTCTCCTCTGCGCCGTGAACCCGAAGATCGGCGGCGTGCTGATCCGCGGAGAAAAAGGCACGGCCAAATCCACCCTGGTGCGGGGCCTTGCCGAAGTCCTTCCCGAAATCGAGATGCTCCCGGGCTGCCCGTTCCACTGCGCCCCCAACGGCAGCCGAACTTGCCCCGTATGCGGCACACAGCACACACAGCCTCCGGTTCGCGTCCGAAGACGGGTGGTGACCCTTCCCTTGAATGCCACGGAAGACCGCCTCATCGGTGGGGTGAACTTCAACCGGGCCGTCAGGGAAGGACAAACAGTCCTCCAGCCGGGCATTCTGGCAGCAGCCCACCGTGGCATCCTCTACGTGGATGAGGTAAACCTTTTGGACGACCACCTCGTGGACAGCATCCTGGGCGCCGCCTCTTCCGGAGAAAACCGTGTGGAACGGGAAGGGCTCTCCTTCTCCCATCCCTCCCGATTCCTCCTGGCGGGAACCATGAACCCGGAAGAAGGGGCCTTAAGGCCCCAGCTCCTCGACCGATTCGGGCTCTGCGTGGACGTCACCGCCGAGCAGGACCCCACCGTCCGCATGGAGCTCATGGTGCAGCGGGAGACCTTTGACCAACACCCGGAAGCGTTCCGAAACACCTGGAAACCCCAGACACGGGAACTCGCCCGGGCCATCGAAAAAGCCGTGGCCCTGCTCCCCCGGGTCACCCTGCCCACAACCCTAAGGCGAAAAGTGGCGGAGCAGGCCCGGAACGCCGGAGTGACCGGGCACCGTGCCGATCTTGTCATGGAACAGGCAACACGGGCCCACGCAGCCCTCATGGGCCGAGAGATAGCCACGGATGAAGATCGCCAAACAGTTACCCCCCTTGCCCTGAGCCACAGGGCCCGGGAGATGGCCCCACCTCCCCCCGAACCCTCCCCGTCAGACAAAAGCCAGAATACCGCAGATAATCAAGGCGAGGAAAACGCTTCCCAGTCGGAGCCCACATCGTCTAAAGGGAGCCAGCCTTCAGGCGACACGTCACCAAAAAACACCCCACCGACTCCGGAGAGGGTAAAGGAGGACGACACCGTTTTTAAAACCGGCACCCCGTTTCGGGTGCGCGCCATTGAAACGGGCAAAGACCGTAAAGCCCGAAAGGGCTCGGGGCGAAGGTCCCGGACCCGAGTAGAAGGCAACCAGGGACGCTACATAAAAAGCTGCATGAACCGAGGAGGCCGGGACATTGCCCTGGATGCCACCTTGCGGGCCGCTGCCCCGTACCAGAGAATCCGAACAGCGCCCCAAGGTCAACGCCTCTGCATCCGCCCCGAAGACATCCGTGAAAAGATCCGGGAAAAAAAGACCGGGAACGTCCTTGTTTTTCTTGTGGACGCCAGCGGCTCCATGGGCGCCAGGGCCCGCATGACAGCGGCCAAGGGCGCCGTGCTCTCCCTGCTGCTGGACGCCTACCAAAAAAGAGACAAGGTGGCCATGATCTCCTTTCGAAGGTCGGGAGCCATCGTCAACCTGCCCCCCACCTCCTCCGTGGAGCTGGCCGCCCGCCTCTTAAACGACCTGCCCGTGGGAGGCCGCACCCCGCTCTCCGCAGGGCTCAGCGAAGCCGCGGCCATGGTCGCCTCCGTCACGCGACGGGACCCGGGGGCCCGGCCCGTGATCATCATGATCACCGACGGCAAAAGCAACGTCTCCATTGGAGACGCCAAACCCGTGGACGAAGCCCTGACCTTTGCCACCCGCCTGGCCCAGGACACCCGCGTGAAAACCATCGTGGTGGACACCGAACAGGCCGGACGATTCCGCTTCGGACTGGCCCAAACCCTGGCAAACGCCGCAGGCGCCGAATGCTACCGCATCGACGACCTCAAAGCTGACGCCCTGGTGGGGCTGGTGAAAAAACGACACCCTGCAACATAAACGTAAAAAACAGCCTCCGGCGACCCTGTCGGGGGCCAAACTTTTGATAAGTTTGACAAACAGGCTTCGCCCATTTTCATCGGGGTAACCAAAGAGTACCGAAAAAACATCGGCCATACCCGACCCCAAGCCTGTCTTCATGGACCAATAATCCAACCATGAAGAACACGAAAACGTTTGAATAAACATCAATGCTGGCTACGGGCGAAGCCCGTCAGCGAATGGGAAGGGGTGAGGAACGAACCCCAGAGCATTCGCAAACCTGGGATGCAGGGGCTGTAGCCCCTGCCCACCGGGGGCACTTGACAACCAATGGACAGACATGAGGTTCCACGTTGAAACCATCAATATTTCCTTTTCCGGCCCTTGTGGGGCAAGAGCGCATGAAGCTTGCCCTGATTCTCAATATTATCAACCCCGGGCTTTCCGGCGTTCTTATTCGCGGAGAGAAAGGCACGGCAAAGTCCACGGCTGTCCGGGCCCTGGCCGACATCCTGCCTGCCATGGAAAAAGTTAAAGGATGCCCGTTTCAACTGGTGCCTTCCGAGATGGGAGAGATCTGCACGGAGTGCATGGTGGAAGAGTGCCCCGCTCAAGGGGCGGAGAAAAAAGACGCGCCGGAGGTGGAGAGTACCCCTGTGAAGGTCGTGGAGCTGCCCGTGGGGGCCACCGAAGACCGGGTGGTAGGCACCATGGACTTGGAACATGCCCTGAAAAAAGGAGAAAAACGCATGGAGCCCGGCCTGCTGGCATCGGCCCACCGGGGCATCCTCTATGTGGATGAGGTAAACCTGCTGGATGACCACGTGGTGGACGTCCTCCTCGATTCGGCGGCCATGGGCGTGAACGCCATCGAGCGGGAAGGCGTCTCCGTCTCCCACCCGGCCCGGTTCACCCTGGTGGGGACCATGAACCCCGAAGAGGGAGAACTCCGCCCCCAGCTCCTGGACCGCTTCGGCCTCTGCGTCACCATCGAAGGCAGCCGGGATCCCGAAGAACGGGTGCAGGTCATGGAGCGACGGGCCGCCTTTGACCAGGACCCGGAAGGATTTTGCAAGGGATGGGAAAAGGCCTCTGCTGATCTTTCCCTGCGCATATCAAAGGCCGTGGCCCTCTACCCCACCGTCACCGTGGAGCAGGCCTGCCTCTACGACATCGCCACCATCTGCCTCGATGTCGGGGTGGACGGACACCGGGGCGATATCATTATCCTCAAAACCGCCAAAACCCTTGCCGCCTATGACGGCCGCGACACCGTCACCCAAAAGGACATCGAAACCGCTGCCGAACTCGCCCTGCCCCACCGCGTACGCCGAAAGCCCCTGCAGGAGGTCACCCAACACGTCAAAACACTGAGAAAAAAACAACCTGCGTAGACAGCGTAAATCAAAAGATGCCTCCGGCGGCAAGGTGTGCCACCTTGAAAGCAGGTTGCGGACTGCGCACTTGCCGTCCTCGGGTCAAATCACATCCGCCTTTAAAGTAAAAATTCACTCAAAAAGATTTTTTAAAGCCCGTTTGTTAAACTTTTTAAAAGTTTACCCCCCGGCAGGGCCGCCGGAGGCATAAGCTGAATAGTTACCCTTAAGTTTACTTAGTACTGGCAGTACACCCATGACATCCGCTTGGGAAACAGGGCATCCACCAGGCGGGCGGTGCTGCCTGAGGCGGGGCACACGGCCGGATCCACGTAAATAAGATCCGGAAAAATATCGGGCCGGATGTGGCGGATCTCCTGCCAGGACCGGTGACCCAGGCAGAGCAGGGCAAACAGATCGTCGGTCATGCTCATCATGGCATCGCAGTCATCGCCTGTTGCCGGGCCGATGTGGTAAAGCTTGCCGTCCTGCCAGGCAAGGTCGATGCCGGAGTCGAACAAGTTGAGCCGCAGGGTGCCTGTGTAGCTGGGGAAAAGGCTGTCCGCCAGTCTGCGCTCCAGGACCGGTGCCATGCGCTTCAGAAAAGCTTCTTTGTCCACCACCTTTACCTGCCAGGCGTAGGGAAGACTCTCCGGGGCGCCCATGGACCGGGCGATCTTTCCCAACGTGGATTCCCGGTGCAGGTTAAGGCGGACATAGGGTTTGTCCCTTTCCAGGGCTTTTCCCTTGCAAAACGAAAGAATCTCTTGTGCCGCGCCCTCGTCAACGCCTTCGCTGACTTCACTCACAATGAGGCCCTTGCCGAATCCGTTCAAGGCGATACGAAAGTAATGGGAAGCCTCGCCCTTGGGATCCGTCATCACCCAGAACTCCGAGCCGTACTCTGTCTTGAGGCTTTCGGAAAAAAGGTACCGCCAGTTTGCTTCCGTCCGTTTCACGGCAATGGAATAAGCGCCCCGGTAAGCCTCGTCTTTCGCCATTAAAAAAGGGATATCCTCCACCCCCGCCCGCCTGAAGTCAAAGCGGGGCTTTTCAAGCTTCCCGGGAAGGACGTCCAGGTGCAGGTTGATATGGTTCTCCATCTCCACGGCGTAGTGAAACCCGAACCGATGGTAAAACCCGGGAATGCCCTGGATCACGGCAAGGTCGTACCCCTCGTCCGCAAGGGCCTGGTTGAACTCTTTGTTCAACAGCCGCATCAACCCCTTGCCCCGGTGGGCTTCAAGGGTCCCCACGATGCCCATCTCCGCAACCTTCAGGGGCACCCCCTCCATCTCCCAGGCCCAGGGAATGAGAGCAAAGGCCGAGACAACCCGGCCGGTGGCCTTCTCCTCCGCAATGAACCAGTTCTCCTTTGTCATGCCCGGAAGGTGATGAAACATGGTCTCTGCCAGCACCCCCACCTCTTCCGGGTGAAAGACCTCCTGAAAAAGGTCGTGAAGGCGTTTTCCATCGTCCTTGGATTCTGCGCGGCGTATGCGATACTCAGTGTGCATGGTTCTGTCTCCATCATGGGTGTAAATTGCAAGGAAAAACGCGCCTCAGGCGGCGAGGTGATCCACCTCGAAAGCTGACTGCCCCTCATGCAACAAAAAATTTATTGTCCCTTGCCATTGGTATTCAACACGGGCGAAGCCCGTCAGCGAATGAGATCGGCCTGAGGGACGAAGGCCGAGAGCATTCGCGAACCTGGGGTGCAGGGGCTGTAGCCCCTGCCCGCCGGAGGCAGGACTGTCATTTTTTCAAAAGCAGGCAGACATATCCGTATTCGTCGCCATGGGTTTCATCCAGGAGAATCTCGTCGGTCATCTCCCGGAGGGCGCGGCTCATGCCAAAGGTTTCGATGGTCTTTTTAACGGTGGCTTTCATGTCGCTGTAAAAATCCTGCCAGTCCCTGCGTGGAAGGATAAAGGTGTCCACGACCTCATAGCCCAGGGTTTCCGCCTGCTTTTTCCGTGTGTCGGGGTCGGTCATCCGGGGGTATTCAATGCGCCAGTAGTCCTGGCAGGCTTTGGAAGGTTTGCGGGTAAGCCATACGGCGTCGCTCAGGAAGAGGTAGCCGCCGTCGCGGATAAGGGGGCGCCACAGAGAAAGGGCCTCCTCCACGCCAACAATGTAAGCACTGCCCTCGGCCCACAGAAGGTCAAAGTGATTTTCCGGAAAATCGAGGCTGTGCATGCTCATGTTAAGGGGGGTGATCCGATCTTCCAATCCCCGGCGGGTCACCTCTCCTTGAAGACGATCCAGAAACGGCTGGTGGTTGTCCACGGCCGTGATATGTGCACCGCACGCCCCGGCCAGGACAAGGGAAGCCGAACCGGAGCCGCATCCGATATCGAGGATGGAACGGATTTCCTCAGGATGGCCGATGCTGCCAAACGCCTTGAGGGTCGCCTCGGTACTCCCCGGCCCCTGCCGCTTCATCTGTTCGAAGACGTGGAAAAAATGATTCACGTAGGTGGCGTTGTCGTGCATGTCCCGCGATACCCAGCGAATGTAGAGCGCCTCCTTTTCACTGAACCCCATCTTTCGCAACCAGGCAGCATGAGCATCTGCCGAACGTTTTTCAAACTCCGCATGCCACTCACGGGCATCGGCTGGAGCCATCTCAGGCGGGGCATCCCCGGTGATCCGATGATAAAGGGAACGAAGCAGGTCCCGGGCCACCGTCATCTCCACAAGCTCCTTTTCCAGGTGCACGAGCCGCTCCCGGATAAGCGCCATATCAGGGTCGCCGTCCATAAAATGTCGGCACTCGGCAAGGGAAAACCCCGCCTTCTGGAGCTGCTTTAGCATCACAAGCCGGTCCAGGGCACCCTGCGAGTAAAGCCGGTACCCGTTCACCGGATCCCTTTCAGGCACAACCAAACCGCCCCTCTCGTAATAGAGAAGCGTGGAACGGGATATGCCGAGCTTTTTCGTGACATCGGAAACGGTGTACATGACCTTGTTCCTTTCATCTGTTCCGTCAACCCAACACTCTATCCGGCTCCACTCAGTAGCCTATAAACCTGTAGACAGGTCAAAGGTTTTTTCAGGTCATTCGCATGCCCCGAACATCTCTTCGAGCTGCCATGCGTCTTCATGCCACTGGGGCCAGTTTCGGAACCATTCCGGCACCACGGCTTCACGCACCCTGTCCGACACCGGGATATAGGGTTTCAGATCGATGATGGGTGTGCCGTCGTGGGCATCGATCCAGGGAACCCGGATAATGCCCCGTTCCATGTCCACATGAAGGCAGGCACAGGTGGTCACGGCCATGGGGTTGGGCCGATACGGGGAGCGGCAGGCAAAGACGCCTGCCTCAACGCCCTCTGCATAGGGAAGCTCCGTCAGCAGACGCGCCCTGTCTTCCCTTGTGTCGTGGTCGTTCGCCCACCAGAGAACCTGTACATGGCTGAACCGATGAAGCTCTTTCAAGGCACGTCTAAAAGCCTTGTCCACCTGCAGGGTAAAGCCCCCTTCGGCCTCTTCATGCACCTGGCCCACGGGGCAAATGGAATAGGTCTCTTTCGTTGAATCGATCATCATGAACACTCCTTGGGTTCTGGGTTCATCAAATGAAGAGATGAATACACCAGAACCCAAGGGCCTTACTTTTCCGGGATTGCTTTCCGGTTTGCCCATCTTGCTATTCCTCTCGGGCAACGCACCGCATACAAATATTAGAATGACATACGCCTTGACAAACCCCACCGACTTAAACAATACTACAGCCCATACAGTATTGGTTAATACGGCATACGCCTACGATATAAGCCCGGTGCGGAGTCTCTCTCCCCAGGCCCGAACCCCGCCGAATCCAGCCAACGAATTCGGCAAGACTCATTTTACATGGTGATGTGATGAAAAAGATTGCGGTTTTACCCGGTGATGGAATCGGCCCCGAAGTGATGGATGAAGCGGTCAAGGTCCTGGACGCGGCCCAGAAAAAATTCGGTTTTGAACTCGCCTACACCTGGGCGGACGTGGGCGGCGCGGGCATCGACAACCAGGGCAAGGCCCTGCCCGAGCCCACTGTCACGGTCTGTGAGGAGAGCGACGCCATCCTCTTCGGCTCCGTGGGCGGCCCCAAGTGGGAGCACCTGCCCCCGGCCGAGCAGCCCGAGCGCGGTGCCCTGCTGCCCTTGAGGAAACACTTCAAGCTCCACTGCAACCTGCGCCCTGCCAAGGTCTTCAAGACACTGGTGGATGCCTGCCCCCTGCGGCCCGACATCGCCAAAGACGGCTTTGACATCCTCTGCGTCCGCGAACTCACCGGCGGCATCTATTTTGGCGAGCCCAAAGGCCGCCACGGCGAAGGCGCCGACGAGACCGCCTTCGACACCATGATCTACACCCGCGCCGAGATCGAGCGCATCGCCAGAAACGCCTTTGACGCCGCCATGAAGCGCAGCAAAAAAGTCACCAGCGTGGACAAGGCCAACGTCCTGACCACCATGGTGCTCTGGCGTGAAGTGGTCAACGAAGTGGCCAAGGAGTACCCCGAGGTAACCCTGGACCACATCTACATCGACAACGCCACCATGCAGCTGGTCAAAGACCCTCACCAGTTTGACGTCCTCGTCTGCTCCAACATGTTCGGGGACATCATCTCCGACGAGTGCGCCATGCTCACCGGCTCCATGGGCCTTTTGGCCTCGGCCAGCTTAAACGCCGACGGCTTCGGCCTCTACGAGCCCGCAGGCGGCTCCGCCCCCGACATCGCGGGCCAGGGCGTGGCCAACCCCATCGCCCAGATCCTCTCCGCCACCATGATGCTGCGCTACAGCCTGGACCTCGGCGAAGCGGCCGATGCCATCGAAGCGGCCATCTCCAACGTCCTCGAAGCCGGCACCCACACCGCGGACATCGCCCGCGAAAACAGCACCGTGGTGGGCACCGCCGCCATGGGTGACGCCATCGTGGCCGAATTGGCAAAAATGTAAAACCGTGCCTCCGGCGGGCAGGGGATAATCCCCTGCACCCCAGGATTGCGAATGCTCCGGGGCTTCGCCCCGTCACATTCGCTGACGGGCTTCGCCCGTGGGGCAGACCATATGGGCAGATTGGCACCACCCCGCTATATGGACAGAAATGGGGCTGTCCGGGGAAGGAGCAACCTGTATGGTCACAAAGATTCTGTGTACTGAGATGGTATGAAATCAGGACGGTGAGGGCAGCGTTGCTGCCCTCACCACCCCTGTATAACCGGTCCCGCCATGGGCTGGTTGGTGCCCGCAAGGGCCCAATTGTGGAAACGGGACACAAGCGTATGCTGTGTCCCGTTTTGCGTTGGGAAGACAGGGGGGGGACTGAAAAGTAAACTCGTTCTTGTGGCTGACAAGTAAAGCCAATGGTTGTTACCGCTGGCTTCCCTGTGGAAAAAGTGGAGCCCGCTCAATTCGAGAGACACGGCCTCCCGAACCGGAAAGCCGAAGGTAAAACCGCCACCTACCAGCCTTGAATCCACACAAACCGACTCGCCCAGAGGGCATCTTTCAGGGCGTCCAGCAGGTCGCCGTAGCTGAAGGTCCGGGTGTCGGTGTCGGGCCATGGGGTGTCGGACACCGGGGGCGGTGCCACAGGGGATTCCGTGGGCTCCGACGACCAGGTGGCAAGGAGCATGTCCCGGCTGCCGTTGCCACCGGTTGCAATGGCTTCCAGCCCCGCGTAATGCGTCTCATCCGGGTAGGCAACGGGCTCAGAGGATGTAACGGGATGGTTGTCCATAAGGGTCAGGGCCTGACCCGATTCCGAGATATGGTAGAGGCTGAGGTAGCCTGTGGGGTGTGGCGGGGAGAGAAACACCCGATAGCAGCGCCCCGACCGCAAGACGCCGGAAGGCGTCACGACCAACCGCAAGCCCTGGTTGTCGGCCTTTTCCACAAAAAGCTGCCGGAACCAATCCTCGGGGGGAATGGGATAGACTTTTCCCTCAAGGGCCATGGCCCATCCGCCGTGCCGCCTCACCACATGATAGTCGTCGGGAAAAATGCCGAGAAACGAAAGACTGTACGAAAAAGGAAGGCTCGCCTTGTACCCGGAGGCATGGACGTATCCCGAAGCCCGATCCCCCATGCGGCCATCCCCGAGCTTTTGCATGAACGTGCGGTTGTCATAGGCCAGGGCCACAAAATGCCTTCCCCCTGCCTTGCCGTGCTTCACCGGGGTGAGAATACTACCGAAATAAAACCGGCTGACAAGGGAAACCCGGAACCGGGCAGAGCCCGACGCCCCGTCAGCCCCCTGCTCCCGCACCACCTCCCCCGTGGACGAGACCCGGACCCCCAATGACTCGGCAATCTCCCGTGCCGCGTCCGCCCGGGCTTCCGCCATGGTCTCTCCCTGCCCGTACCCCACCAGCACATGCCCGGGCCCCGCAAGGTCCCGGTTCACATACCAGGCAGGGCCGCCGCAACCGAAACAACCCAACAGAATAACCACACCAGCAATCCATCCGACACAACGCATCACACACGCCCTAAGTCTAAATAACTATTTTGCTCAAAACAGCCTTCTATGGTTAAAGTCGGGAGCAAAAGCAAGCCTCCGGCGGCGAGGTGAGCCACCTCGAAAGCTGATTGCCATTGCGCTTTGCCCTTCGTTCCTCAGGGCAAAGCGCAATGGCCTTCGGCTCGGGCTACGCCCGACATAAACGCTAATGATTTGTGCGGTCTGGCTCACAAGCTTCGAAGTCACAGGGTACGTTGTCGCTATTTGCCCATTGCCGATTTAACCGCACTGCCTCCGGCGGTAGCTTAAAATAAAACCGGACCAAAAACGTTTCGGTTTCAGCCCTCTTTTCCCTCAGCCCTGAAAGGCTGAGGGAAAAGAGGGCTACAGACTCGTTAAGGCCAGAACATATGACTCCCCAATATCAGTAAAACGACCGGAATTGTTCTCAAAACCTGTTTGTCAAACTTTTCAAAAGTTTGGCCCCCGGCAGGGCCGCCGGAGGCGTCCTTTTACGTCCCCGGCAGTTTCAACCGGCCGTTGCCCCTCAAGGTCGGTTCCTGGAGCTGCGTGCCGCCCCTGGCCCTGCTGACGCGGCGGGTCTGGTCGTGGACGCGCTCAAAGAGGCCCTCCAGGGTATGGTGGGTGTGGCACAGCTCTTTCATGAGAAAATAGCTGAAGAGTCGGTGGCCTTTTTCCGGGTACATGTTGGAAAACTGGCGTTCGGTTCCGGCGGTGAGAACGGCCATGCTGCGGTCATCGACCTCTATCCCTTTGGGCACGAGGCGGGTGGCGGCCCGGCCGTTACCAAAGGCGGATGAGCCGTCGGAGGCCCCTGTAAAACAACTGTCCAGAAACACGATGGCTTCTGCGACCCGGCTTTGGGAGAGGGCGTCCAGCAGGGCGTCTACCCTGAAAAAGGGGTCGGTATGGACAAAGTCCGGTGCCTGGTCCCGGGCCAGGAGATAAGGGGCGCTGCCCTGGGTCAGGGAGGGCAGGCCGTGGCCGCTGTCGTGGAGGACCAATCACGGTCTCCCGGCAGCCTCGCAGGAGAAAGCGAAACTGGTCTTTGATGGAGGCGGCGGTGACGGGAAAGGTGCGGGGGGCAAGCTCCGGGATGTCGCTTTGCCCGTCGTCGGTCAGGAGAAAGACGTTTTCAGGCGGAACCCCCAGGCGCTTCATGGCCACCCGGGTAAAGAGCTCTGCGCTGCGGCGTGAATAGGTGATGGGGCCGGTCTGGTCGTAGGCCTCGATGCCCATGGCAAAGAGCCAGTTCCGCGAATCCCTTTGCACCTTGCTGCTGGCTTTAAGCAGAGCAGGAAGATCATCGTCAAAGGAGGCGATGGGTTGAGGGGCTCCTTCGACAGCAGCGGTCAGGGCTGCTTTCACCGCCCCTCGATCCTGGATTGCTGCCAGGGGAAGCAGCTCTGTAAACCTGTTTCGCTCCGGTGAAGAAAAAGCGAGAAAATCGGCGCGCAGCTCCGGGGGGAGTTTCAAAAGGTAGGGGCGATGGTCGGGGTCCAGCCGGCCGAAGGCAGAGGCCTCCTTCCGGGTAAGGTCGTACCGCTTTCGGTACCAGGGGAGCAGGTCCAGGGTCTGGGCATCGGAGGCCCCCTCGCAGGAGGCGCTCACATACAGGGTTCGCGATTCGAGGAGGGCGTCGGTAACGTCCGGGCGATAGAGGCCGTCTCCCAGGGCCAGGGTCTCCACCGAACGCCCCTGATCGTCCATGACGGTCACCCGGATGTTCCCCCAGACCTTTTGTTCGCGGACGGTTCCGGTCTCTTCATGGATCCGGCGTCGATCCACGACATCATAGTCCACCGGAGCCCACAGGTACCCCATGAAAAGCCAGGAGCGCAGGTGGCTGTCCACAACCCGCTGCCGCATGGCCTCCTCCCCGTCGGGCTCCCCCCAGCCGGTGTCCACGCACATGGCCGGGGTTACCACAACCCCTGCCACGGTGGAGAGGGCGCTGCCCAGGATCAACCGGGCATCGGGTTCGTACCCGTATATCTCCAGGCGGGTCACCCCCCTGGCTTCCACCCGGGTTTTGACCACCCGTTCCGGCACAAGCCGCACCGCCTTCACCCGAAACCCGGGCTGCCCATCTCCTTCCTGTGCCACGTGCACACGACATGGCCCGCCGGGCCCTGGTACAGGCTCACCGGCGTATTCAAAGGCAAAGCGTTTTTGGGTACATGCGCTGAAAAGACACAGAACAACCAAGGCAGGCAACACACGTTTCACAAGGCACTCCAGACGGTTTGCGTTCGCACGACCAGCCCTTTACCGACACAAGGGCCTCCCTCTTCTATTTTTAGGTATCGGCAAACGTTGCCTCTTTCTGAACTGCCCGGGATATGACAAGGGACTTTTGGTGGTACAGAACGCGGCCGGATATGATAAAGTGGGCTGTTGATAAAAAATACGCAAACAAATGACTTGAGCGCCGCCCGCAACCGGACATGGTCCGACGCTTCGGGCGTGCCATCCATGATAAACGTTGTATCCATAGCCTATGGCTGGTTAGAGACCTCACCCTATGACACAGAATTACCACAGACGCAGTCCCCACCCCAAGCGCCGGAGACACCGACGGCCGCCCAGAAAAAAATTCGCACCCACCATCAAGGCCGGCTCCGATGAGCGGCTGAAACCCATTTTTGAGCAGATAGGCACCCCGGAGGCCCGTCCTTTTTCTCCGGACCGATTTCAGCTGGAAGCGGTGGAGGCGGTTCGTCATGGGGATTGCCTGGTGACGGCCCCCACGGGATCGGGAAAAACCTGGATTGCCGAGCAGGTCATCATGGGGGCCCTGGAGCGGGGAGAGCGGTGCTGGTACGCCACGCCCTTAAAGGCCCTGACCAACACCATCTTCAGCCGTTTCTGCGATCTCTTCGGCAAAGGGAGCGTGGGGATCCTCACGGGGGACATCAAGGACAACCCGGACGCCCCCATTATCGTGGGCACCACCGAGATCCTGAGGAACCAGCTCTACGACGCCATGCACACCGGCCGGGACCTTACCACCGACCTGGTGGTCATGGACGAAGCCCACTACCTGGGGGACGCCGACCGCGGCGTGGTCTGGGAAGAGGTGATGATCTACCTGCCCTCGCGGATTCCCCTGCTGTTGCTCTCGGCCACCGTGGGCAATGCCCGCCAGATCGCGGACTGGCTCACCGACCTAAGGGGCCGGGAGGTTCAGGTCATCGAAGAGACCAAGCGCAGCGTGCCCCTGCACCCCCTGTTTTTCCACCCCTCGGGCACCCTCTTTCCCCTGGTGAGCCAGAAAGGGGGCAAGGGAAGCGTGGGGCTGTACAAAAAGGTCAACTCCTACGTCAATCAGGACAATCCCCCCATTCTGGCGCCCCCCAACCGGTTGCCCCCCATGGGCGAGATCATGAAGGTGCTGAAAAAATACCGGCTGCTCCCCGCCATCTTCTTCATGAAGTCCCGGGCCGACTGCAACGGTGCCCTGGAGCTCTGCTCCGGCGAGATCCTGGCCGGGGACCCGGCCCGTGCCGACCTTCTCTCCCAGCGTGTGGACGAGATCCTCACGGCCCACCCCCATCTCAGCCGCCACAAGCAGCGCTATCATTTGGAGCACCTGGCCGTGGGCGCCCACCACAGCGGGCAGCTCCCGGGGTGGAAGATCGTCATCGAGACCCTCATGAACGAAGGGCTTTTAGACGCCATGTTCGCCACCAGCACCGTTGCCGCCGGGGTAAACTTCCCCGCCCGGAGTGTGGTGATCATGAACTCGGACCGTTACAACGGCGTGGAGTTCATGCCCTTGTCCTCCTCGGAGTACAACCAGATGACGGGCCGTGCCGGACGGCGTGGCAAGGACAAGGTGGGTTTTGCCGTGATCCTGCCCGGCAAGTTCAACGACCTCCGGCACCTGGCGCGCCTCACCAACCAGGCCCCCGAGCGCGTGGAGAGCCAGATCCGCATCAACTTCTCCATGGTGCTGAACCTGTTGCTCTCCCACAGCCCCCACCAGATCGAAGGGCTCCTGGACAAATCATTTGCCTCCTTCCTGCTGGAGAAAAAGCGGGGCAGAGGCCGAAACAACAGGCGCCTCTGGGAGGATTTCACCCTTCACCTGGAGTTTTTGAAGTTCAAGGGATTTGTGGACGACGACAACCGCCTCACCGCCGACGGCGAGTGGGCATCCCGCCTGCGCATCGACTCGCCCCTTCTGGTGGGGGAATGCTTCCGCCTGAAGCTCTTCCCCGAAGACCCGGCCCTCATGACGGCCATGGTGGCCTCCTTTGTGAACGAACGGGAACGGGACGACGAGAGCATCGACCGGAGCGCTCTGCCCAAGAAGCTCATCCACACCTTCCTCACCATCAGAAAGGGGCTCACCCCCTTTGCCCGGGAGATGCTGGACTGGGGATTTAACGTCCCCTTTCTCTACCTCCACCCGGCAGCCACCCTGTACCTCTGGGCAGCAGGCACCCCGTGGAACGATGTGGTAAGGTTCTCGGGCCTTCAGGAGGGGGACCTCTCCAGGCTGGTTCTGCGCACCGCCGACAACCTGCACCACATTGCGGCCCTCTCCGCGGTCTTCCCCCAGGCAGCGGCCGCCGCAGCCGAGGCCAAGAAGGCGATCATGAGGGACCCCATCGTCACCACACTGGAAGAGATTCCCGAGCACCGGGAGGGGCCCGTTGCAGGTTCTCCCGTATAATGCTGGGCGTTTACTTTATGCGTCATTTTATTTATATAGGACCTCACGAGGATAACCTGTGATGATCCGGCCCATGCACAAGGGCCAAAAAGACGAAGCAACGATACAGACTTGAAGGAGTAAATTCATGGAACCATGCCCATGCGGACTTGATGCGGCTTACGATACCTGTTGCGGACCCATTATCAGAGGCGAAAAAGCCGCTGAAACGGCAGAGCAGCTCATGCGCGCCCGATACACCGCCTATGCCAAGGTGGAGACCGATTTCCTGAAGGAGTCCATCCACCCCGACAAGCGCCACACCCATGACGAACGCCAGAACTCGACTGGTGGCGAATCCGAGTGGTTCAACCTGGAGGTGGTTCGCACCGACAAGGGCGGCGAAGGCGACGAAACCGGCCAGGTGGAATTCATCGCCAACTACGCCGTCAAAGGCGAAAAGGCTCGCCACCACGAGCTGGCAAGCTTCGTGAAGGTCGACGGTGCCTGGTACTTTGACGACGGCGTGGGCGTTGTCCCCGAGACCGTTGTCCGCCAGGGCCCCAAGGTGGGCCGCAACGATCCCTGCCCCTGCGGCAGCGGCAAAAAGTTCAAAAAATGCTGCGGATAGCACAGCGGTAATCCGTTTCATTCCGGGAAAGCCCTCCTGCCGAGGGCTTTCCCCTCCCCCTCTTCCGCCGGGGATTCCTGCTCCGGCACCCTGTGGGTCTCCCACACATGTCACACCCAACCATCACGTTAAGGAGCATATCATGATTGAATGGGCATACCTTCGAAAAGGCTGAACGTCCTGTACCAAGACCCAGGAGTTTCTTGGGCCCCTCAACCTCGCCCCCAAAGAGGTCGTGGATGCGCGAAAAGAGCGCATTGACGCCGATGCGGCCTGGGCCATCCTCTCATCACGCCCCCTGGTAATCACGGCCCGGGGAAAAAAGGTGACGGAATGGCAGGCCAGCGACGAGAACAAAGAGGCCATACTCAAGGCGGCCATGGGGCCGTCCGGAAACCTGCGCGCCCCCACCCTCAGGTTGAAAGACCGGATTGTGGTGGGGTTTCACGACGATTATTATAAGGCAACCTTCGCTCCATAGAACCCGATGCCTCGGGGCAACATCCCCTGGCATCCCAGTCGAAAGGAAAGAAACATGTTGAAATTGTTTGCACCGCTTCTCATTGCCGTTTTTTCCCTGTGTTTTGTCGGATCGTTTGCCTCCGCCGCCCCCACCCTGGACGACGCCAACCCAGGCGAGGTGATTTTCACGGCCCAGTCCGACACCACCCCTCAGCCCACGGCCGTTGAAGCCGACGTTGAGGCCGAGGCAGTCCCCCTGCCCCCGGAGCCCATGACCTCCGAGGACCTTGAAACCGCAGCGGACATGGAACCTGCCGAAGAGCAAAACATCCCGATCCTTGTGAGTGTCTCGGAGATGGTCATCGCAACAGACATTGTGGAGCGTGAGCCCGTTGAGACCGGTACCCTCTTCTCCACGGACACCCCGCGCCTCTTCTGCCACAGCCGCATTGTCTCCCCCGAGCCCACCACCATCACCCATGTCTGGTACCGTGACGGTCAGCGCGTGGCCGAGGTGCCCCTGACCATCGGCGCCTCCGCGTCCTGGCGAACCTGGAGTTCCAAGGCCATGAGCCCTTCCCTTCCTGCGCCCTGGCGAGTGGAAATCCTGGCCGAAGACGGGACCCTGCTGGCCCAGACCGATTTTTCCGTGGAATAGCCAGACGCTCAACACCACGTGCCTCCGGCCGGACACAACCGGAGGCACGTTGTAACTATTCAGCTTGCCTCCGGCGGGTCGCTTTTTTTAAAAAAGAGCTCCGCAAAAAGATTAAAACAATCAAAATCGCTGAAATTCATGCCAAAGCCGTCAAGACCTGTTTGTCAAACGTTTCAAAAGTTTGGCCCCCGGCAGGGCCGCCGGAGGCAAACATAAGCTGAATAGTTACGGCACGTTTAAAGTCCGATGTGCCTTTATCCGACATAAGGAATAAGGCACACACGTTCCCGGTTCCGTAACCGGCCGCATGACGGCCCCATCACGAGGAAGGAGGACCCACATGGCTCTTTGGGACAAGCTGAAAGGTGAACTGGTCGATGTCATCGACTGGTTGGACGACTCCGGGGACACCATGGTGTGGCGGTTCCCGCGGTACCAGAACGAGATCAAGTACGGGGCCAAACTCACCGTCCGGGAGTCCCAGGCCGCGGTCTTTGTGAGCGAAGGCCGCATCGCCGATGTCTTCGGGCCGGGGCTCTACAGCCTCACCACCCGCAACCTGCCCGTCCTTACCACCCTCCAAAAGTGGTACCACGGCTTTGACAGCCCCTTTAAAGCCGAGGTCTACTTCTTAAGCACCCGAAACTTCACGGACATCAAGTGGGGAACCAAAAAGCCCATCACCCTGCGGGACCCCGAGTTCGGGCCGGTGCGCCTTCGCTCCTTCGGCACCTACGTGGTCCGTGTCGCAGACCCCAAGGCCTTCATCACGGAGATCGCCGGCACCGAGGGGCACTTCACCGTGGAGGAGATCACCGGCCAGCTCACCAGCATGGTCATCACCCGCTTTGCCGACCTCCTGGCCGAAAGCAAGATCCCGGTCCTGGACCTGGCGGCCAACTACAACGAGCTCTCGGCCTGGGTCACCGCCAAGCTTGCCGGAGAGTTTTCCGCCTACGGCCTGGACCTCACCAAGCTCCTCATCGAAAACATCGCCCTGCCCAAGGCCGTGGAAGAGGCCCTGGACAAACGCACCAGCATGGGCATCGTGGGGGACCTGGACGCCTACACCAAATTCCAGGCCGCCAACGCCCTGGAAAAAGCGGCGGAAAACCCCTCGGGGGACGCCTCGGCAGGGGTGGGCATGGGCATGGGGTTTGCCATGGCCAACCAGATGACCCGGACCATGGCCGACCAGGCAGCCCAGGCCAGTCAGCCTGCGGCGGCCCCCACCTCTTCCGGCGCTGCCGTACCGCCCCCCTTGCCCCCCCAGGAAGCCATCTCGTATTACCTGGGCATCGGCGGAGAACAAAAGGGTCCATTTTCCCCCAAGATCGTCCACGAGATGATCCGGGACAAGGCCATCACCAAAGAGACCCTGGTCTGGCGCAAAGGCATGGAAGGCTGGGAAAAGGCCACCGATCTTCAGGAGCTCAGGCTCCTCCTGGAAGACGGGCCGCCCCCGCTGCCTTGATAGATCAACACGCCCCCGGCGCCCTGCCGGGGGCCAGAGGTTTCATCCGCCTTCGCCCACGGGCTTCGGCGCCAATCGGAACATGTTTTGCGGGGCTTTTTTTCAAGCGCCCCGCCGGAGGCAAGCGAAAGTGCTGCCCCCACTGGTTGACATCCTTATCACCCCACAGAGTTTGACCTATGGCCAATTGCAAAAACTGCTCAGCCCCCATCCCTGCGGACACCATTGTCTGCAGTTACTGCGGAACCCGAAACGACACCGACCTGTCCGGCATCCACGAGTACACCGAGGTGGCCCCTGAAAAAGAGCGCATCTGCCCGAGGTGTGAGAAGGCCATGAAGACCATCGACCTCAAGATCGGCGGCACCTCGATCTCAACGCTGCGAAACGTGCATGGGCATGTTCTTTGATGCCGGTGAGCTCGAAGCCCTCATCAAGGCCACGGTGAAAAACGTGGGCCACGTCAACCACAAGAAGCTCAAAGAGCTCTACGCCCTGCAGCGCCACGACGAGTACGGCATCTCCTACATCAAGTGCCCGGTGTGCGAGACGGTGATGAACCGCGTCAACTTCGGCCAGCGAAGCGGTGTGATCATCGACCGCTGCCCCGACCACGGGCTCTGGCTGGACGGTGGAGAACTCCGGCACCTTTTGGAGTGGGTCAAAGCCGGCGGGCAGATGTACAACGACCAGCGCGAGGCCATGAAGCGAAAAATGGACGCCCGGGAGGACATCAAGGTCAGGCGGGCCACCACGGTCCACGGTGGCGGAGGCTTCGACACCTACGGGGCCACCCTGCGCCACAGCGACCCGGACCTCTTCACCATGGTGGGCCGCGTCATCCGCTGGCTGGTGAGATAAGCCGTTGTGACACGCTGATAATCTACGGCACCGACGGAGCGCGTACGTGGCGTCCGTACCCCGCCTTCCGGGCCCGGGGGGCGCAAGCCCCTTTGGGCCCCCACACATCCCGCCGACAACCTGTCTGAACCTTTCACCTTCATCGCCCCATCCCGGCATTTCCCCCCCCGCCTTTGCCCCGTCAGCCCGGAAAATGAGCCAGCCCCCCGGAAAGCCGGGCCCCTTTGCGCACCAGATACTTGCGAGTTTCGAAGGAGTCTGGTAGGTTACCTCGGTTATGCGGCAGAAAAGGGGCCACGCACGCGCGGTATCTTTAACGACGCGCCATCTGAACACAAGGGCCGGGACCACCCCGTTTTTTTATCCATAACGGGCCCCCGCCTCGCCACCCAAGGAGTGATTCCATGTCAAATGAAGGCAACAAGGTCATCTACTCGATGATCCGTGTGAGCAAATACTACGATAAAAAACCGGTGCTCAAAAACATCTCTCTCTCCTATTTCTATGGGGCCAAGATAGGCGTCCTGGGCCTCAACGGCTCCGGGAAATCCTCCCTGCTGCGCATCCTGGCAGGGGTGGACACCGAATTCGACGGCCAGACCATCCTGTCCGACGGCTTTTCCATCGGGTACCTGGAGCAGGAGCCCCTGCTGGACGAAGACCGCACGGTCATCGAGGTGGTCAAGGAGGGCGTCCAGGAAGTGGTGGATCTCATGAAGGAGTACGATGAGATCAGCGAAAAATTTGCCGAGCCCATGGACGACGACGCCATGGACAAGCTCATTGCCCGCCAGGGCGTGGTGCAGGAAAAACTGGACCACCTGGACGCCTGGGACCTGGACTCACGCCTGGAGATGGCCATGGACGCCCTGAGGTGCCCGCCCGCCGACGCCAAGGTCAGCGTCCTGTCCGGGGGTGAAAAGCGCCGCGTGGCCCTGTGCCGCCTGCTGCTCCAGAAGCCCGACATCCTTCTCCTTGACGAACCCACCAACCACCTGGACGCCGAGACCGTGGGCTGGCTGGAACAGCACCTCCAGCGCTATGCGGGCACCGTCATTGCCGTGACCCACGACCGCTACTTCCTGGACAACGTGGCGGGCTGGATCCTTGAGCTGGACCGTGGCGAAGGCATTCCCTGGAAAGGAAACTACTCCTCCTGGCTGGATCAGAAGGGCAAGCGCCTGGCCCAGGAAGAGAAGCAGGAGAGCAACCGCCAGAAGACCCTCGCCCGGGAGCTGGAGTGGATCGGCATGAGCCCCAAGGGACGGCACGCCAAGTCCAAGTCCCGTATCACCGCCTACGAAAAGCTCCTCAACGAGGACACCAAGCAGCGTGAGCAGGAGATGGAGATCTTCATTCCCCCCGGCCCCCGCCTCGGCAACATGGTCATCGAGGCAGACAAGGTGGCCAAGGCTTACGGTGAAAAGCTTCTGGTGGAGAACATGAATTTCATGCTCCCCCCCGGCGGCATCGTGGGGGTCATCGGCCCCAACGGCGCGGGCAAAACCACCCTCTTCCGCATGATCACCGGTCAGGACACCCCGGACGACGGCACCATCAACATCGGCAGCTCCGTGAAGCTGGCCTACGTGGACCAGAGCCGGGACAGCCTGGACGGGGACAAGAGCATCTGGGAAGTGATCTCAGGGGGCCAGGACACCATCTCCCTGGGCAACCGCGAGGTCAACTCACGGGCCTACGTCTCCCGCTTCAATTTCTCCGGTTCTGACCAGCAGAAAAAGGTGGGCGCCCTTTCCGGCGGCATGCGAAACCGCGTGCACCTGGCCTGCATGCTCAAAGAAGGCGCCAACGTCCTTCTCCTTGACGAACCCACCAACGACCTGGACGTCAACACCATGCGAGCCCTGGAAGAGGCCCTGGAAAACTTTGCGGGCTGCGCCGTGGTCATCAGCCACGACCGCTGGTTCCTGGACCGCATCGTCACCCACATCCTCGCCTTTGAAGGGGACAGCCAGGTGGTCTGGTTCGACGGCAACTACTCCGAGTACGAAGAGGACCGCAAGAAGCGCCTGGGCATCGACGCGGACCAGCCCCATCGGATCAAGTACCGGCACCTGACCCGATAATCGTCGGGGCCGACGGAAGGCACGGCGCCTTTTCCGTCGGCCCTCTCCAAGGGGGCACGGCGTTCCGAGGAAAGATGTTCACCGCCCCGGGAAACACGGCCCGTTGCGGCGATCCCTCCATTGATAAGTGATTGCAGAGTTGATAAAATTTGTTATATAGATTGTTATATACCCACAATAAATCCGAAGCACCCGACGTGACAGACGGCGATGGGCTTCGAAACAAAGACCGAGAATCAGCTTGTATTTCAAGTATCTTTCGGCCCTGCCCCCTGTGGTTCACGCCCACACCGTTTGCGCCGCCGTCACTCTTCACCAACGCCATCTTCTGATTCGGGGAGAATGCATTGCCCATGGCCACCATCCTCATCATCGACGACGACCAACAGATCTGTGAAATCCTTGAAGCCTTCATCCGAAGGGAAGGCCACCGCTCCATGTCCCGGCAGACCCTCACCGAGGGATTGCAGCAACTGGAGAGCGCGGCCTTTGATCTCGTCTTCCTCGACGTCGGCCTTCCCGACGGAAGCGGCCTGGAGCTGGTGCGCCGCATCCGCAGCACCCCGGGAGAGCCCGAGGTGGTGATCATCACCGGTGCCGGCGATGCCGACGGCGCGGAAATGGCCATCAAAAACGGCGCCTGGGACTACCTCCAAAAGCCTTTTAATTTAAAAGAGATCACCCTCACCCTGAGCCGGGCCCTCCAGTACCGGGAGAACCTCAAGGCCTCTTCGGTCAAGGAGGACCCTGTGGACAGCCAGGGGATCATCGGCAGCAGCCCCGTGATCCACGACTGCCTCACCACCCTGGCCCATGCCGCCCGAAACAACGCCAGCGTACTCATCACCGGCGAGACAGGAACCGGCAAGGAGCTCTTTGCACGGGCCGTCCACAACAACAGCAAGCGCAAAGAGAACCGCTTTGTGGTGGTTGACTGCGCGGCCCTGCCCGAGACCTTAAAGGAGAGCGCCCTGTTCGGCCATGAAAAGGGCGCCTTTACCGGGGCTGAAAAAACATCGGAAGGCCTGGTGAAGCAGGCCGACGGAGGCACCCTCTTCTTGGATGAGGTGGGGGAAATGGACCTGCCCCTTCAAAAGGTGTTCTTAAGGGTCCTTCAGGAGAAGTGCTACCGCCCGGTGGGGAGCCGCATCGAGCAGAAAAGTGATTTCCGGCTGGTGGCGGCCACCAACCGGGACCTGGACAAGATGGTGGCCGAAGGCACCTTTAGAAACGATCTCCTCTACCGACTCCGCACCGTGGCCATTGAGCTGCCCCCTTTGCGCATGCACCCCGAGGACATCCAGGCCATCATCCTCTACCACACCGGGGCCATCTGCCGGAACTTCGGCATCGAGCCCAAGGGCTTTTCCCCGGACTTTTTCCAGGTGCTCTGCGCCTACAGCTGGCCCGGTAACATCCGGGAGCTGGTCAACACCCTGGAAGGGGCCATCAGCAAAGCAGGGGAAGAGCCCATCCTCTTTCCCATGCACCTGCCCGATGCCATCCGGGTCCACGTTGCCCGGGCCAACCTGGCGGGTGATATGCCCCCGCAGGCCACCACCGCGTACCAGGTCGAGAAAAAACCCGAAGGGCTCACCGCGGTTCCCCCGCTTCTCTCCCCTGCCCCCTCCCCGGCGCTTCCATCACAGGCTCACGAGATGCCTTCCCGGGAAGAGGTGCTCACCCAGGCGGACCAGGCCTATCTCAAGCACCTCATGCGGGTCACCCGTGGAAACATCAAAGAGGCCTGCCAGGTCTCCGGTCTCGGGCGGACCCGTTTGTACACCCTGATGAAGAAGTACGGCATCTCCCGACTCGGCTGGTCCACCGCAGAGCCGGAAAAAGACGATGCCTGCCCGTCCGCCCCCCTTGAATAGCGGACGGACCAGACGGCGGAGAGCCCCGATTACAGGGCCTCTCCGGCCACAATCCAAACCATCTATTCACTTTTGTGAACATCCCCCATCCACTTAAGCGGCCCCTTTCCACCGTGCACGCCACATCGGCAAAGGCAGCCTGAAAAGGCCCTTCACTCTCGGCCGATCGTTTCCCCCTGTGTTTCCGGGCAGTTTCATCCCCCGACCAAGAAATCACAAAAAAAAGCCCATTCCACGGCATATCCGGCACGCTCCCTGCATTTCTATTCAGGCAAGACAACGACGGATGATGTCGCAACCATTCAAGGAATGGGTACCATGCACGAACAAAATCAAACCACCATCGATGTCTGCACCTCCCTCTTCTGGCACCTGTCGGATAAGGGGCTCGGCCCCTCGGAGGTCAACAGACTGGTCAAAGATGTTTTTTGCATCCTCCAGGACGGGGGAACATTCACGGTGGGTTTCATCAACCACCAGCTAAACAGCATGGGATGGACCGGACACATCATCGACGAAGACGCCATTGAGCTTGTGCTGACCATTTTAAAAAATGAATTCGATTATTCCATCAGCACCCACACGGTCCACTAAAAATTGATAGCTTTACCCCCGACACCTTACTTTAGCCTTCTGCCGGGGGCCATCTACGCAACCCTTTCCCACCACCAAACCATGCGTAGGTGGTCCCCACCTTTTTTGCAATCCCACCGGAAATGAGCCTCCCACCCGGACGACGCCCTCTCCCGCCTTCCCACCGTCGTCTTGGCTCTTTTTTCCGGCACCTCCCCCCAGCGAAAAACCCAGAGCCGCGTCAATTCCCTTGAAATCCCTTGAAAAAGAATGTGAAATAGCTTATTTAGAATGGTTTTCACCGGTTGTTTTGCCGTGTGTACCGTACAGAAAAAAACGGGATATTTGATACAAATCGGTCAAAAGCAACACGACGATTGCGGAAAACATCAACAACACCCAGCATCTCCCCGTAAAGCCACCACTTCGGTGCTGTTGACACCGCCTTCGTCACCCCTTCGGCTCCCTTCGCGTCACCCGGAATCCGGGGAGGCGCTTTTCATGATTTTTTTATATATTCAGGTATGACAAACAGCATGTCTTTTGAAAAAAACACTCCCCTCACCCGGGAGATCAGCAAGCGCCGAACCTTCGGTATCATCAGCCACCCCGACGCAGGTAAAACAACCTTAACGGAAAAACTCCTTCTCTTCGGGGGGGCCATTCAGCAGGCCGGGGCCGTCAAGTCCCGCAAGACAGACCGCCACGCCACCAGTGACTGGATGGCCATCGAGCAGGAGAGGGGCATCTCCGTCACCAGCTCGGTGATGAAGTTCAACTATCGGGACTACGACGTCAACCTGCTGGACACCCCCGGTCACAAGGACTTTTCCGAGGACACCTACCGGGTCCTCACCGCCGTGGACAGCGCCATGATGATCATCGACAGCGCCAAGGGCGTGGAGACCCAGACCGAAAAGCTCATGGAGGTGTGCCGCATGCGCAACACCCCCATCATGACCTTCATCAACAAGCTTGACCGGGACGGCATGGAGCCCCTGGACATCCTGGCTGATATTGAAGAGAAGCTGCAGATCGAGTACGCTGTGGCCGACCACCTGGCCCATCGGCATGGGCAAGCAGTTCAAAGGGGTCTACAACCTTTATAAAAAAGAGATCCACCTCTTTTCCCCGGAGAAAGAGACCCTGGCCAAGGACGGCATCCACATCCAGGACCTGTCCGACCCCAAGCTCGACGAGCTCCTGGGAAGCCAGGCCGATGACCTTCGGGACGACATTGAGCTCATCGAAGGCGCCGCCGACCCCTTTGAGCTGGAGCTTTACCTCAAGGGAACCCAGACCCCGGTCTTCTTCGGCAGTGCCATCAACAACTTCGGTGTGCAGGAGCTCTTAGACGCCTTTGTGGAGATGGCCCCGACGCCCATCCCCAGGAAGGCCGTCACCCGGGAGGTCACCCCTTCCGAAGAGGAGTTCTCCGGGTTTGTTTTCAAGATCCAGGCCAACATGGACCCGGCTCACCGGGACCGCATCGCCTTTTTCCGGATCTGCTCGGGCAAATTCACCCGGGGCATGAAGGTCAAGCACCACCGCATCGGCAAGGACATCACCATTGCCAACGCCACCATCTTCATGGCCCAGGACCGCACCAACGTGGAAGAGGCCTATCCCGGGGACATCATCGGGATCCACAACCACGGCACCATCAAGATCGGGGATACCTTCACCACCAAGGAACCCTTGAAATTCACCGGCATCCCCAGTTTCGCACCGGAGCACTTCAAACGGGTGCTGCTGAAAAACCCGCTGAAGACCAAGCAGCTCCAGAAAGGGCTCCTGCAGCTTGCCGAAGAGGGTGCGGTGCAGGTCTTCCGCCCCTTGCGCGGAAGCGATTACATCTTGGGCGCCGTGGGTGAGCTGCAGTTTGAGGTCACCATTGCCCGCCTGAAAAACGAGTACAGCGTGGACGCCGCCTACGAACACGTCAGCATCGGTGTGGCGCGCTGGGTGGACAGCGACGATAAAAAATGCCTGGACGCCTTCAAGGAAAGCCAGGTGGCCAGCCTTGCCACGGACTCCGAGGGCCACCTCACCTACCTCACCACCAGCGAATGGCAACTGGGCTTTGTGATGGAACAGAACCCCGACATTGTGTTCAACAAGACACGGGAATACAACTGATGAAAGCACAAAATTACCGCGAAATACCGTACAACTACACCTCTGCCGACGACGAACTCGTCGTCACCTACCTCTTTGACGCCAAGGTGTGGAACAAGCTCCAGGAACTCCGGGGAAAACGCATCACCGGGCGCTCCGCCAAGCTGCTCATGCGCCTGATGGGTGACCTGTTCATCCTGAAGCGCAACCCCTTTCTCTTCGACGACCTCGCAGGGTCCCGGAGCCGCCGTCGCCTGTTCCTGAAGACCGCCGCCAACGATTTGGCCATCATCGAAAAAATGGCGGAGCAAAAAGAGGTTCTGGAGATCACCGGACGCTGCCGCAAAGCCCTGAAGGGCCTCAACGACACCCTCAAGGGGCACCGACGTCAGCGGCGACGCATCAGGCGCGAACTCGGGGCCATCATCGGACGCCACAACGTCTGTTTCGAGCCCTTCTCCATCATCAGCCACGCCACGGACGCCACGGACTGGCGGCGCCACCTGGCCGTAGCCGTGCTGCGCCCCACCCGGGAATCCCAGGTTCCCCGCCTGGTGAAAGCCATCGAGAGGCTCGGCCTCTCCATCATCCCCCGCGGTGCAGGCACGGGCCTCACCGGGGGCAGCGTGCCGGTCACCGAAGGCTGCGTGATGATCAACACCGAAAAGCTCAACCGCATCCGGGGCATCAAGCACCTGCCCGCGGCTCCGGGCACCGGTGCGTCCACCATGCCGGTCCTTGAACTGGAGGCCGGGGTCATCACCCAGACGGCCATGGGCTACGCCGAGGTGGAGAACCTTGTCTTTGCCACCGACCCCACCAGCTCCTGGGCCTGCACCATCGGCGGCAACATCGCCGAAAACGCAGGGGGAAAAAAGGCGGTGATGTGGGGGACGGCCATCGACAACCTGGTCTCTTACCGCATTGCCATGCCCGGCGGCCGACTCATGGAGGTGCGCCGGGAAGATCACCCCATGCGCAAAATCCTGCCCGAGGACACCGTCCTCTTCTCCGTGCGGGACGAAGAGGGGCAGATCAAGAAGACCGTCAGCCTCTCCGGCACGGAGATACGAAAAACAGGGTTGGGCAAGGACATCACCAACAAGGCCCTTGGGGGCCTGCCCGGGATCCAGAAAGAGGGCTGCGACGGCATCATCACCTCCGCCGAGTTCATCCTCTACCCATCCTTTGAATACAAGACCACCTTCTGCCTGGAATTTTTCGGCAACGACATGGAGGAGGCCAGCGATGTCATCGTCAAGATCTCCAAGGAGTTCGACAACGGCGGCAAAGAGGCCCTCATCGCCCTGGAGCACTTTGACGACGAGTACATGCTCGCCATCAACTACAAGGTAAAGGCCACACGTAAGGGGAGCCCCAAGGCGGTCCTTCTCATCGACATGGTGGGCCACAACGAAGAGGAGATCGACCGGGGGACCCGGCGCCTCCAGGACCTGCTTGGCCCTTACGAAAACACCGAGATCTTTGTGGCACGAGACGAGGACGAGGCCGAGCGTTTCTGGAAAGACCGGAAGAAGCTGGGAGCCATCGCGCGGCGCACCAACGCCTTCAAACTCAACGAGGACATCGTGCTTCCCCTGGATGTGCTGGGGGCCTTTACGCGGTTTGTGGACACCTACAACCTGGAAGAGAACCGATACAACCAGCTGGACTTCCTCAACGCCACCCTGGCCTACCTGGAGCATGCCGAGCCCATCGAAGACCCGGAATGGCTTGAGGCACGTATCCCCAAAGCCCGAGAAATCTGCAGCGAGGCCCTCTCTGCCATCCGCAACGCCACCACGGAGATGCTTCAGGACGGCGCCCAGGCCCGGCAGCTCCTCTCTGAGCTCCTGGAGTTCTTCCGGGGCTACAAGCGCATCACCGGCGACATCCAGCGCATCTTCAACGAGGTGAGGGCGCGCCAGATCATCATCGCCACCCACATGCACGCAGGGGACGGCAACGTGCACGTCAACATCCCGGTCTTCTCCAACGACATGGAGATGATGAAACGTGCCGCCAAAACCGCCGACGACGTCATGGAGGAGGCGGTGCGCTTAGGGGGCGTGGTGAGCGGGGAACACGGCATCGGTATCACCAAGATGAAGTACCTGGATCCGTCCCTTGCCAAGGCCCTGGCCGCCTACCGGAAAAAGGTGGACCCCAAAGGGGTGATGAACCCGGGACAGCTTACGGACCCGAACATCCAGTCCAAGGTCTACACCCCCTCCTTCAACCTGCTGGAGCTGGAGGCAAGTATCCTTCAGCACGGCTCCCTGGAGACCCTGGCGGCCAAAATCGCCACCTGCGTGCGCTGCGGAAAGTGCAAGATCGACTGCTGCACCTTCTACCCGGCCAAGAACATGTTCTACCACCCGCGGAACAAGAACCTGGCCATTGCCTCCCTCATCGAGGCCATCCTCTACGACGTGCAGCGTGCGCACTCCACGCGCTTCAAGTTCCTCAAGCAGCTGGAGCAGATCGCCGACCACTGCACCATGTGCCACAAGTGCTTCAAGCCATGCCCGGTGGACATCGACACAGCCGAGGTCTCCCTCATGGAACGGGAGATCCTCGTCTCCCGCAAGTACAAGAAGACCCGCATGGCCACCCGGGCCTCCCTGGCGTACCTGGAGACCCGTAACCCCCTGGGCAACGCCCTTTTCCGAAAAGGCCTGGTCTCCTGGGGCGGCTCTCTTCAGCGCACCGGCCACCAGATGCTCAAGAACATGGCCCCCATGCGCAAGGTGCTGTCCGGGACCCACGCAGCCGAGATCCTGGCGTCTCCCGTTCCCCGGCCACCCGCGGGAACCCTCCGGGACATCCTGCCCAAGTGCGGGAACAACCAAGCCATGATCCTCAACCCGCCGGAGGAGGCGGAGCAGTCTGTCTTCTACTTCCCGGGATGCGGGTCCGAGCGGCTCTTTTCCGACATCTCCAAGGCCGCCATCTACATCCTGCTCTCCGCAGGGGTCCGGGTGGTGCTGCCGCCCCCGTATATCTGCTGCGGCTTTCCTGCCAAGGTCAACGCCAAGGGCGTGCAGCACAGCCAGATGACCCTTCGGGACTCGGTGATCTTCAGCCAGATCCGCGAAATGATCAGCTACGTGGAATTCGACGCCTGCGTGGTGAGCTGCGGAACCTGCCGAGAGGCCCTGGAAGAGATCGAGGCCCCGGAGATCCTGGACTGCAACATTGCCGACGTGAGCCGCTTTGCCCTGGAAAACGGCCTGGAGGTCAAAGGGGGCAACAGCTGCCTCTACCACGCCCCCTGCCACGACTCCCTGGACGGTGACGCGGCAGGCATGCTCGAAGAGTTTACCGGCTACTCCGTGGACAGCGTGCCCCACTGCTGCTCCGAAGGCGGGACCCTCTCCATGAGCCGACCGGACATCACCAACGCCATGCTCCAGAGAAAGCATGACGAGATCGAGCTGCGCACCCTGGGCAAGGGCCGTGAGACCACCATACTCACCAACTGCCCCTCCTGCATCCAGGGCCTGGGCCGCAACAAGGACCTCGACATCGTTCCCCGTCACCTGGCCGTGGAGCTGGCCATCCAGACCGGCGGCAAGGACTGGGAAGAGAAACTCAAAGCCATGGTGAAACAGGCCGAGGTGGTGACCTTCTAAAAAACGCCCCGGTCTTTTGAACCATCCCAATAAAAAAGGCGCCTCCCCCGTAAGCGGGTCAGGCGCCTTTTTTGGTTGTATCCCCTGGAACGGTTCTCTGTGTCACCGCCTGACGGCCCTGGCCTCAAACCCCGCCTTGGTCAGGCGCTTGCGCATCACGCCCGCCCGGCTCTCCGTCTGGAAGGCGCCCACCAGGACCTGCACCCGGCCATCCGCCGGAGGGCGGGGCATGACGTAGGCAAAAAAACCCAGGGCATGGAGACGGCTCTCCAGAATCAGAGCATCGCTGACGGGCAGGGGGCCCTCCACGGCAAGGGCCACGCTTTTTTTCGTCAGAGAGGCTTCCGAGCCCCCCTGGGCCAAGAGCGTCTCCCGCGCGGCCTCAGCCTCCTCCCTGCTTGCAAAGTTGCCGCAGAACACCCGGTACCAGTCCCCCATGCCGGGAATCGTCACATAAGCGGAAAAGGCGGCCCCGCCCAGCTCCCGAAGGGCGCTCACCTGGGCGGCGGCCCGGGCCGCGTTGCGAAAGGAGCCGACGTGAAGGGTAAAGGGGTAGGTGTCTGAAAGGCCAGCGGTTGACGAGGGGACTGCCAGCATGGCGGCAATACCGTGGTCAAGGGGCTCAGGCGTCAGGGGCTCTGCCTTTGCCTCGGGCTCTCTCCGTGCCGGTTTCTGGAAAAGGTCCACCGTCACCTTCTCTGCCCTGGGGGCCGGCACAAAATCGGGGTCCCGGGCTATTTTGACCCCGGTTCCCACGAGAAACACCATGGGGGCCAGAAGCATCAGCCCAAGGAGCCCGCCCCAAAGGGCTGCGCGGCGAAAGGCCTTTCCCCTTCGAGGCCACCCGTCCCCGGAATTCCCCGGCTCCGGTGGGTACCCGTTTTCTTGATGTACGTCCTGTTCAGCCATGGTGATGCCTCATCTTTCAAGGGCCTGGCCCGGATATTTCATGAGAAAACGGGTTACCTGCAATGATTCAAAATTATTACAGATGGTTGCTGTGAAAAAATCAGACATTTCAAAAATACAAAATGTAATTCACGATTTTCTCACCCTTCGGGCGAGCCGAGTGCACCCATCTTCTGCGTTATCAGAGCCTTGAGGTAAACCACTACATCTGCAGCTCTGATGCCTTGAATATGGGTGCACTCGACTCGTGAAATATCCGGGCAGGGGTCATTGTTCTTTTTCCGTTATACCGTTCAACTGCCTACACCGCCCTTCCGTCCCCTGTCAATGCGAAATCGTATGGTCCGCCGCGTCCAGGGCAAACGCATTTAGATTTTTGCCTCCGGCGGCCCTGCCGGGGGCCAAACTTTTGAAAAGTTTGACAAACAGGGTTTCTTTTTTTGGGGCACACAGCAACCGTGCATAGCGCCTTGATTACCGAAACGTTTTTGCGGAGCTTTTTTCAAAAAGCGACCCGCCGGAGGCCATTGAATTGTTAAATGCGTTGGCCCTGCCGCCGCGCCGCCCGAGTGTTGACAACATGGGGAAGGCGGCATAGGCTACGGCAGCGCCCATCGGGAAAGGGCCCTTACAGGAAAAGTGTCTCTAAACAGGCGCTCCGCAGATTCCGCCGATGCCTTAGAAAAGGAAGCAATTGCCATGGCCGATACCGCTCCCATCATCCGCTCCTGGGCCTCCGCCCTCTCCGCCCCTGTGGCCCTGACCCTCCACACCACAGGCGATGCCGAAAGCAACGAGATGACACGCTTCGGGCAGTCCCTTGCCGATGCAGCGGGAGAGCGCCTCGTACTGACCCTGAAAAAAAGCGAGGGCCCCCTGCCCTTCTTTGAAACAAAACAGGGCCTGAAGTTCTTCACCCTCCCCGGGGAAAAGCTGCTCGACCTTCTCCTCTATGCCCTGAAAGGATCCCCCGAAGCGATTCCCTCGTCCCAGGCCGCCCCCTTGGAGCGCCTGGCACTCCCCGCCACCCTGGATCTCTTTGTGGCGGAGTTCTGCCCCCACTGCCCCCGCATCGCGCGACAGCTCATCACCCTGGCCCTGGCCAATCCCCATATCCGCCTCTCCCTGTACGACGGAAGCCTCTTTCCCAAAGAGGCGGAAAAGCGCGGCGTTCAGGCCGCCCCCACCCTGATCTACGACGGGGACATGCGATGGAGCGGGCAGTTTGATGTGGCCTCGGCCATGGAGGTGGTTGCCGGCCGTGCCCCCGAAGAGCTCAGCGCCGATGCCATCCGGGCCCTTCTGGAGGAGGGAGAGGCAGCCAGGGTCACAGCCATGGTGGCCCATGCGGCAAAACCCTTTGCCTCCCTCAACACCTTGCTGGCCCATGAGAAATGGTCCGTCCGTCTGGGAGCCATGGTGGTAATGGAAGAGCTTGCCGAATCCCACCCGGCCATCGTCTCCGAAACCGCCGCTGCCCTCCTGGCCCACCGGGACGCTCTGGATCCCGCCGCTTTGGGGGATATTGTCTACATTGCCGGGCTCTCCTGCGATATCGCCCATCTGCCCACCCTTCGCGCCATCCTCCAAGGCCCCTGCGACGATGCACTCCGGGAGGCGGTGGAGGAAGCCATTGAGGCCATCGAGGAACAGACATCCTGATTTTCCGTTGCCAAAGGGCGTGTTTTTGTAACGATGCCGCTCAAAAAAGCCTCCGGCGACCCTGGCGGGGGCCAACGATTTGCCGAACAGATAATAAACAATCCCTTCAGGGCTCCGCCGAAGGCATGCTGAATGGTTACTTGTTTTTTTACTTGACAACCGCTTTGCTTCCAAAGTAACTATCTTACCGTATTTACTTACACATACCACAAGCACAAACAGCTCAGACTCTGACCCTATAACCACACCTGCGATACGACACCAGCCCCCCCTGGGGCCGTTGTGCCAGCGCACCGGCCGGTATGCGATTCGCCCTCGCAGGATGCGAGTACCCCATGAAACTGACCCGGACGCCAAACAAACGGCCCTTGGACGTGGAGTACATCCTGCGCTCTAGTCTGGCGTCTCCCATCCTCCCCCTTCTCATTGCCATCATCATGGGCACCTCCGACCTCTACGCCCGCCACCCTGTCATCACCTTGATCTTTCTGGCCGCCACCTTGCTCGTGCTGGGCTGTCGGGTGGTCATCGGTTCCGCCTATTTTCTCTTCCAGCGCCTGGGCACCCCCACGGCCCGCCGATGGAGCCTCGGCCTGAACTACCTCTCGGCCATGGTCTTTGCCCTGTTTGCCACCTTTGTCCTGACCCGGTACGGCCTGGTATGGCCTGGCTACCTCATCATCTTCTGCTCCGGCGCCATTTTGAGCATCACCCCGGTCTTCAGTGTGCTGCCTTCGGCCAGCACAAAAATCTACACCGGGATCTTCCTGTTCCCCCTCATCGCCTGGGGAGGTGTCTCCCAATCCTTCCAAGGGCAGATCATCGCTGCCCTGGCCCTGCTTTACTTTCTTATCGCCACCCGCGTCACCGAAGAGACGCGGACCTGGGTATCGGGCCTCTCCCTCCATATCGCGGAAATGGACAAAAAGGCATCGGCCCTGCACCAAAAGAACAAGAACCTGGAAAAAGGGCTCATCGAGCAGGACAGCCACCTGAAAACCGTCACGGCAAAAAAAGAGTTCTACCGCCAGGCCTTTCAGACAAGCCCCAACCCCATTGCCTTCAACCGTCTTTCCACGGGTGAGTTCAGCCATGTCAACGCCATCTTCTCCTCCCAGTTCGGCTACACCCGGGAAGAAGTCATCGGCAAAACACCCCTTGCCGCGGGCCTCTGGGAAGAGCCCACGGCCTGGGAGACCTACCTCAACATCATGCGAACCCGCAGGTGGGTCACCAACTTTCAGTGCCGCTTCCGCACCCGCGACGGGGAGAGCCGGTCGGTACTCCTCTCCTCCCGGCGCATCACCCTGGCCCAGGAGCATTACGCCCTGACCACGGTCAACGACATCACCGAATTTTCCCAGGCCCAGAGCCAGATCAAGCACCTCACCAGAAAGATCATCCTGGTCCAGGAGGAAGAACGAAGGCGCATTGCCCGGGACCTTCACGACAGCGTGGCCCAGGACCTCTCCTCCCTGAAAATCACCTGCAGCAGCCTGCTGGACGGCCCCATCTCCGCCTCGGTCCTTCGGTCCAGGCTCAAGGACGTCTCCAGCGTGCTCCAGGAGTGTATCGAGGCCGTCAAGACCATCGCTTACGAGTTGCGGCCCCCCATCCTGGACGAACTCGGCCTTCCCACGGCCCTGTTCCGCCACTGTGAAGACTTTCAGCGCAAGACCGGCATCGAGGTGGACTTTTTCTCTGCGGGCCTCAACGGCATCCCCCTGCACTCCGAAACCGAGATCAACCTTTACCGCCTGGTCCAGGAGGCCTTGAGCAACGTGCTGAAGCACGCCAGGGCCTCAAAGGTGGTGCTCCGGCTGGTGGCCTCGTTCCCGGACATCATCATGCGCGTGGAAGACAACGGGGTGGGGTTTGACCAGGGCAAAGGGAAGGGAAAAGACGCCAAAGGCATGGGCCTGCGCAGCATGGAAGAGAGGGTCCACCTCATGGGCGGGCGCTTTCGCATCATCTCGAGCCCGGGGGAAGGCACAGCCCTTGTGATCCGGGTTCCCTTCAACATGAGCGAACAGGAACTCGAAGAGATCTACAACGAGGTGGGATCCGTCAGATAATCAGCAAATTGTTGGAGGCCCGCCCGCAGACACCCGCAACAAAAATGGGGCATTGCTTTGTCTCCGGCCTTGGTATATCGTTGCCGGAACAAAGGCTGTAGATGCCCCCCGTTCGGGACGGCATCCCATCATCAACCATCGGGGGGAAGCCGTTCAACCACCTGCCCGGAACCGGTTGCGCCTGCCCCTTGCCCGCCTCCTGCCGTCAAGGGGCTGTCACGGGTTGCGCCCGGTCCCCACTCCAGTTCCCGATCACCTGAACCCTCCCCGCACGAATACAACGGCATCACCTGCCGACCGAGATACCTGTATGGATAAAATTGTTGTCAGGGGGGGTGCCCCCCTTCACGGACGTGTTCGGGTCAGCGGCTCCAAAAATGCAGCCCTGCCCATTCTGGTCTCCTCCCTTCTGGTTAAGGGCAAAACCACCTTTTGCAATGTCCCTGAGCTCATGGACATCCACAGCATCACCTGCCTCCTGGCCGAACTGGGGGCAACGGTTGAACGAACCGAAGACAAGGTCACCATCGATGCCGGCCCCGTGGACTGTGTGGAGGCCCCTTACGACCTGGTAAGAAAAATGCGCGCCTCCATTCTGGTCCTGGGCCCCCTGGTGGCCCGCATGGGCCGGGCCAAGGTCTCCATGCCCGGAGGGTGCGCCATCGGGGATCGCCCCATCGATCTCCACCTCAAAGGGCTGGAAGCCATGGGCGCCACCATTCGCCTGGAGCAGGGCTATGTGGAGGCCACAGCCGACCGCCTTAAAGGGGCACGCATCGTGTTCGACACCGTCTCAGTGGGGGCAACGGAGAACCTGATGATGGCCGCGACCCTGGCCGATGGGGTCACCATTCTCTCCAACGCGGCCCGGGAGCCCGAGATCATGGCCCTGGCCGATGTGCTCAACGCCATGGGCGCCAAGGTCGAAGGGGCGGGAACCCCGGAGATCACCATCACCGGCGTGCCGGCCCTTTCATCGGTGGACGCCGCCATCATCCCGGACCGCATCGAGGCCGGCACCTTTATGGTGGCCGCGGCCATGACCGGGGGAGACGTGGAGGTAACGGCCTGCGCCCCGGAGCACATGGAGCACACCTTGAGCAAACTCGAAGAGGCCGGGGCCACCCTGGAGGTCGGCAAGGATTCGGTGCGCGTCATCGGGCCCAAGGCCATCAAGAGCGTGGATATCCGCACCGCTCCCTACCCGGGCTTTCCCACGGACATGCAGGCCCAGTTCATGGCCATGCTGACCCTGGCCGACGGCGCCAGCGTCATCCACGAAACCATCTTCGAAAACCGGTTTATCCATGTATCGGAATTGAAACGGATGGGAGCGGACATCGTGCTCAAGGGCAACGACGTCGCCACGGTGAAGGGAATCAAACGCCTTTCGGGTGCCCAGGTCATGGCCTCGGACCTGCGGGCCAGTGCCTCCCTGATCCTCTCGGGCCTGGTGGCCGAAGGGGAGACGGTGGTGAACCGCGTCTACCACCTCGACCGGGGCTACGAACACATTGAGACCAAGCTCCGGGGACTCGGGGCGGACATTGAGCGCATCAAGGGTTAAAGCACCACGAAAAAAGCCTGCGCCGGGCCACAGACCGACGCAGGCACTTGACCTGCAAGCGTTTTAAAGGGGCCTTTCCCGCATCTCAACTGAAGCTGGAAGGGCCCTCCAGAAAATCGTACTTCAGCCGGGTAAAATTCTGAATGAAGTAGTCCACCTGGACCACCTGGCTCACCGACAGTGCTTCAAAAATCAATGACCGCTGTCGCACCATCTTGAAGGGGCCGAAGCGCCCCGTACCGATACGCTTGTCCGACAGAATACGGAAAGGCAGCCCCCCCAGAAAAAAATTCCCGTAGCGAATATTCACGCAGGTGTCCATGCTTCGCGCATCCAGTGTGTCGTTGACATAATAGATGCAGGAGAGCCCCTCACGGCTGATGTTGATCAGGGGCCCCCTTCGCGTAAAGGAGGGGGAAAAGACAATATAAGCGCCCCTTTTGGGGAGAAAACGTTCACAATGACGTAAATCACCCATACGCACCTCACATCATTCGCTGCCGGTGGGGACCAAGCAGACCGGCACGAAAAAAAAGGGATCGTGTTGAGTCGTGATACAGGCCTGTTCGACTTTGCAGGAGGCCATCATGAATACGTGCGGGAAACGAGCAAGGCTCGTGGTGTGAAACGAATGGATACCGGGAGTATCAAACAGATAACAACGGGTGCACATACTTTATGTTTGGGAGGCCTTTAGTATACCATACCCGCTGGTTGAGGGAAACGCTTCTCTTCCTCTTCCCCGCCATGTCGGGCCTTGACCGGCGCCCCATGCTCTTTGTGCTCACAGGTCTTGTGACGGGCATCCTCACGGGCCATGCCGGCACGCCCCTGCCGGTATCCGTGCTCCTGGTGTCGGCCTTGACAGCCTGTGCATGGCTCAGCGCACCCCGGCGCGTCCCCATGGCCTTGCTTATCCCCCTGTTCACCCTGGCAGGGGCCTGGCTCATGGCCCCTTGGGCACCCGCTGAGAAAGGGCTGAGCGGGTTGACCCCAGAGCCCCTTCCCCTCACAGGACGCATGGAGCAGATCCGGTTTCAGGACCGCGACCTCAAATTCATCCTCCGGGATGTCCGCCTTGGGAACGGCCCGAGCCTTGCTCCACCGACCACCGGCATCCGCCTGATCATCAGAAAGGGCCGCTCCCTGCCCGTGGCCGAGGGGATGCAGCTCACAACCCGCTGCCGGCTTCGCCCCTTTACCAGTTTCAACAACCCGGGACGTTTCGATTACCGACGCCACATGATGAGGCAGGGGGTCGCGGCCTGGGGCGTGGTCAAAGCAGAGGAGGTGACCTTGTCTCCGGCGGCTCCCGCCCATCGGTGGCGCACCGCCCTTCACCATATTCGGGCCCGCATCGAAGGCGCCCTCTTCGACCATGCACCAACCCATGACTCCGGGGCCATGCTCTGTGCCCTTCTCACCGGCAATCGCTCCCATATGCCGCCTTCCCTGCGCGATCTCTTCACCCGCACCGGCGCAGCCCATCTGCTGGCCATCTCCGGCCTCCACCTTGGGATCGTGGCCACCCTTTTCTACTTCCTGTTCACGTGGGCATTCTCCCGCTGGGAGCGCCCCCTCATCAAGGGACACACACAGATGCTGGCCGCCACCTTCACCCTGGTGCCGGTTCTCCTCTACGCCCTGCTGTCCGGCATGGCGCCGTCCACCCAGCGGGCCCTCACTGCCGCAGGTCTTGTCATGGGTGCCCTGGTCCTCCATGAAGAGGCGGACCTTCCCACCACCCTTGCCCTGGCTGCCCTTATTATCCTCATCACCCATCCGCCGTCCCTGTTTGCCGTCTCCTTCCAACTCTCCTTTGCCGCCGTGGCCGCCATCCTGGCCAGCCTGACCCGGCTTCGCACCCCGGCCTCCCCGGTGGCCCTGCCCACTCTCCGGCAGCGGATGTTCCTGTTTGTCATCCCCCCGTGTTTTGCCACCTTCGGCACGGCGCCCCTTGTCTTGCATCACTTTGGCTATGCGGCACCCATCGGGCTCTTGTCCAACCTGATCCTGGTTCCCCTCATCAGCTTCGGCACAATCCTCCCGGGGCTTGTGGGGGTGATTCTCCTCCCCCTCGGGTCGGCCCCTGCCGGCCTCCTGTTTTCCCTGGCCGGCTACACCCTGGAGGCCGCCATCCGCATCGCCACTCTCTTCTCCAACGTTCCCGGGGGCTACCTTCTTCTGCCCCGCCCCGGGGTCGGGACGACCCTTCTCGTGCTCTGCCTTCTTTTTTCCCTGCTGCTCTCCCCCCTTCGCAAGGGCAAAGGCCCCGTGCTGGTTGCCGCCTGCTGCCTGCTCATCTTGGGGGGAAGGGCCACAACAGCCTTTGTCCAACGCCACCACAACCCCACCCTCAAGGTCACGGTGCTTGATGTGGGCCAGGGCTCTTCCGCTGTGCTGGCCTTTCCCAACGGCAAACGATGGCTGGTGGACGGCGGGTTTGCCCGGCCGGGACGGTTCGACGTCGGCCGCTTTGCCGTGGGGCCTTACCTCCAGGCCTCCCAGATCACCACCCTCGATGCCGTGGTCCTCACCCACCCGGAGAGCGACCACATGGGAGGCCTTATTCATATTCTGGACAACTTCAAGGTCAAGACACTTTTCATGGGTCCCTACCCCGGCAAGGGGGCGCTGTGGAACCGGTTTTCCGAGGCTGCCGACCGGTCCGGCACCCGCATCGTTTACTTGACGGACCGGTCCCCGCCCATGGTCGTGGAAGGCGTTCGCGTCACCTGCCTTCACCCGGAGGCGCCCCCCAAGGGGTTCACCGGCAGCGGCTCGGTGAACAACAACTCCCTGGTCCTCGGGCTGGCCTACGGAAATCACCGGTTTCTGCTCACCGGCGATATCATGAAAAAGGCGGAAGCCCGGCTTGTGTCCGATGCCGGAGAGGCATTGAAGGCCGACGTCATGGTGATCCCCCACCACGGCAGCCGAAGCTCCAGCACCCGGGCCTTCCTCACCCGTGTACACCCCTCCATCGGCGTGATCTCAGCCGGACAAGCCAACCGCTACGGTCTTCCCCATACCGAGGTGGTAAAACGATACACACAGGCCCAATGCACCCTCTACGGTACTCACCGGAACGGGGCCGTCACCATCGAATCCGACGGCACCGCCCTGTCTGTTTCCACCTTCCTTGACTCCTCTTCCCCTTTTCCTCCCTCGCTCACATGGACACGGCCTTGACACCGACTCTCCCGACGCATAAAGTACGGCAATTGGTTTCGATTTTCTCGTTGTGGAGGTTCCCCTTGGTATTTCGTCCCCGTGGCATTAGGCATTCCATCGTGCCACCCGCTCTGATGGCCCTCATTCTGGCACTTCTCCTTCAAGGGTGTGCTGCGCATACCTCCCCTTCCGTGGAGCCCCCCGTGGCTGCGCCAGAGCAAGAAAAAACGGCGACGGATACGGTTGAAGAAGCCTTGATTTCCGAGGACGCGTTTGCAGAAGACGACGAATTTCTGGATGATGATGATTTTTTTGATGACGAAGGGTTGATCGACGAGTTCGGCGACACCCCGGAGGAGCTGGTCTGGGATCCCCTGGCCCCCTTCAACCGGGCCATGTTCACCTTAAACGATACCCTCCTTATCTGGGTGGTCAAGCCGGTGGCTTCAGGCTACCGCACCGTCACCCCCACGGTTGTGCGGCGGGGCGTGGCCAATTTTTTCAACAACCTCAAGACCCCGGTACGCCTGATCAGCAGCCTGCTCCAGGGCAAGATCAAGGGGGCGGGCTCCGAAGTGGGGCGGTTTGTCATCAACACCACCGTGGGGGTCCTGGGATTCGGAGACCCGGCGGGCAGCTGGTTCCACATGGAGCCCAGCGACGAAGACCTGGGCCAGGTCCTGGGCGCCTGGGGCGTGGGCAACGGCATGTACATTGTCTGGCCCCTTCTCGGCCCCTCCACCTTAAGGGACAGCGCCAGCATTCCCGGTTACTTTTATCTCAACCCCGTGGGGTACGTGGAACCCACAAAGCTCTCGCTGGCCATCACCGCCTACGAAAAACTCAACGAAGCCTCCTTCAGCATGGACGACTACATTGCCCTTAAGGCCTCGGCCCTGGATCCCTATACCTTTATCCGTGACCTTTACATCCAGAGCCGGGAAAAAATGGTCCAAGAGTAACCCGCGGCGACATGCCCCAAAAGGCTTCGGGGGCCGTATCACCGTACGTGCCAACACCCCGCCCGCAACCCATGCGGGTGCATCACAGGAAAGCCTATGGAACCCCCTATCCTGGAAGTCCGCAACCTGGTCAAGCACTATGCCGACGTCGAGGCGGTGAAAGGCATCTCCTTCTCCATCCGTCCGGGCACCTGCTTCGGCCTCCTCGGTCCCAACGGAGCCGGCAAAACCACCACCATTGAAGTCATCGAAGGGATCCTTCCCGAAACCTCGGGCGAGATTTTCTACAAAGGCGCTCCCCGGGGAGAGAGCTTCACCCGTGAGGCCGGGATCCAGTTCCAGAACACGGAGCTGCCCATGTTCCTCACCGTGGAAGAGACCTTGGAGACCTTTCGCCATCTCTACACCAAGCGGGCCGGGCGGGAAGCCCTCATCGCCATCTGCCGCCTGGAAGAGATCCTCAAACGGGACAACCGGAAGATCTCCGGCGGCCAGAAGCAGCGCCTTCTCCTTGCCATGGCCCTGGCAAATGACCCGGACCTCGTCTTTCTGGACGAGCCCACCACCGGGCTGGACCCCCAGGCCAGGCGCCACCTCTGGGAGATCGTGGAGAACCTGAAACGGGACGGGAAAACCGTGGTGCTCACCACCCACTACATGGATGAAGCCGAAAAACTCTGCGATGAGCTGGCCATCATGGACCACGGGCGCATCATCGCCATGGGAGCCACCGAGGCCCTGCTCTCCGCGCACTGCCGGGGCTCTTCCATCGTCCTGCCCGGCATCGCAGAAGACAGCGCCTTCGCCACCCTCACCACCCCCTGGTTCCGGTTAAAGGATGGCCGCATCAGCATCCAGACCGAAAACCCCGACCACTCCCTGCGGGAACTCGTGGCCATGGGCATGGACCTGTCCGGAATTGTGGTCATGCCCCAGAACCTGGAGGACCTCTTTCTCAAGCTCACGGGCAAAGCGCTTCGCAACTGACGACAAAAAACGGCCCCATGAAAGGTACCATCGCCATGTTCAAACGTATCTGGACCCTTTTCAAAGCCCGCAACATCGAGTTCTACAGAGACCGCTCCGCCCTGGGGTGGAGCATCCTCTTCCCCTTTCTCATCATTGCCGGATTCTCCCTTATTTTCAGCGAAGATTCCCAGAAGCTTTACAAGGCTGGCGTCCTCAAAGCCGACGGCGCAGCCCCCCTTCCCCAGAGCGAACACCTCCTCACCCACCCCCTGATCCAGGCCATTGAACTGGCCGACCGGAACGACGCCCTGGCCAAACTGCGCCATCACCGCCTCGACATGGTCCTGTCGGCGGATACGGGCCATTACTGGATCAACAGCGACGCCCCCAAGGGAAAAATCCTCGAAGAGATCCTTTTGGGGGGGGGGCGCACCGGGGACGGCCCCTTCACCCGGCAAATGGTGACCGGGGACCGCATCCCGTATGTGGAATGGCTCTTTCCCGGCATCCTGGGCATGAACATGATGTTCTCCGCCCTCTTTGGCGTTGGGTATGTGGTGGTGCGCTACCGGAAAAACGGGGTCCTCAAGCGCTTCAGCGTCACCCCGGTTCGCCCATGGGAGTTCCTGACGGCCCAGGTCATCTCCCGCCTTTTTGTCATGCTTGCCACCACGGGCATTGTCTACGGGACCTGCACCGCCCTGTACGGATTTTCGTGCCGGGGCTCCCTTGCGGCCCTGTTTGCCGTCTTTGTTGTGGGCGGCATGTCCATGATCTCCCTGGGCCTCCTTCTGGCAGCCAGGGGCAGCAGCGAAGAGCTTGCAGGGGGCATCCTCAACCTCATCTCCTGGCCCATGATGTTTCTCTCGGGGGTCTGGTTCTCCCTTGAAGGCACGGCCCCCTGGGTCCAGGCCCTCTCCCGGGTCTTTCCGCTGACCCACCTCATCGAAGGGGCCCGCAAGGTCATGAACGACGGAGCCGGTTTTGCCGAGGTCCGTCTGGAAATCATTCTCCTTCTGGCCATGACCCTTGCCTGCCTCGTTGCAGGATCCCTGCTCTTTCAATGGAAGAATGACTGACTCGTTTCACGTGAGACCCATTTTTTAGTTAAAAGACCCGATACACCGTCACTCCAGGGTTGCGACTGCCCGTGGCCATGCCCTATAGTACGGGATGAAGACATCATGCTCACCTGTATGGCCAACCCATCACCATCTCTGGAGGACACCCCATGCCACCCTTTGCCTATCAGCCCCCCTTTCCCCTGGGGCCGGACACCACTGTTTACCGAAAACTCAGCGATGAGGGGATTGAAAAGGGGGAGGCCTTCGGAGAGCCCGTCATCCGTGTGGCCCCGTCGGCCCTGACCCTTTTGGCCCGCGAGGCGTTTGCCGACGTCTCTTTTCTCTACCGCACTCGCCACCTCGAACAGCTCCGCAGCATTCTGGACGATCCCGAGGCATCCAAAAACGATACCTACGTGGCCCTTGAAATGCTCAAAAATGCCGTCATCGCCTCGGAGAAGATCTTTCCCATGTGCCAGGACACCGGCACGGCCACAGTGGTGGCCAAAAAAGGGGCCCAGGTTATTTCCGGCACGGCCACGCCCGATGAGGAGGCCATCTCAAAAGGCATTTTTGAGACCTACACGGAAAAAAACCTGCGCTACTCCCAGCTGGCCCCCCTCACGCTCTTTGAGGAAAAAAACACGGGCTGCAACCTCCCGGCCCAGATCGATATCGCAAGCACAAAAGGCGAAAGCTACGACTTTCTCTTCATTGCCAAGGGCGGGGGCTCGGCCAACAAGAGCTTTCTCTTTCAGGAGACCAAGGCAATCCTGAACCGCAAACGCCTCCTGCCTTTTCTCAAAGAAAAAATCACCGAAATCGGCACCTCGGCATGCCCCCCCTACCACCTGGCCATCGTCATCGGCGGCACCTCTGCCGAGGCCACCCTCAAGACCGTCAAGCTTGCATCGGCGGGATACCTCGACGAATTGCCGACACAAGGCAACGCCCTGGGGCACGCGCTCAGGGATCGGGAGATGGAAAAGGAGATCCTCGACATGACCCGGGAGGTGGGTCTTGGTGCCCAGTTCGGGGGCAAGTACTTCTGCCACGACGTCCGGGTCATCCGACTGCCTCGCCATGGGGCCTCCTGTCCGGTGGGCATCGGGGTAAGCTGCAGCGCGGACCGGAACATCAAGGGGAAGATCACCGAAGAGGGGGTGTTTCTGGAGCAGCTGGAGGCCCGCCCCGAGCGCTTTCTGCCGGAGCCTGCCATGGCAGAAGAGCCCGGTGTTGAAATCGACCTGAACCGCCCCATGGACGAGATCCTTGACGAGTTGTCGGCTCACCCTGTGGGCACCCGCCTCTCCCTTTCCGGAGAAATCATCGTGGCCCGGGACATTGCCCATGCCAGACTCGCCGAAGCCCTGGAAAAAGGGGACGGGCTCCCCGGCTACATCAAGAATCACGTCATCTATTACGCGGGTCCGGCCAAAACCCCGGAAGGCCACGCCTCGGGATCCTTCGGGCCCACCACCGCCGGTCGCATGGACCCTTACGTCCCCGTCTTCCAGAAACTCGGGGGCTCGCGCATCATGCTGGCCAAGGGCAACAGGACCGACAAAGTCAGGGTATCGTGCCAAGAAAACCGGGGGTTTTACCTGGGATCCATTGGGGGCCCGGCCGCCAGGCTGGGCCGGGACTGCATCACCAGGGTGGAGACCATCGCCTACGAGGAACTCGGCATGGAGGCGATCTTCAAGATTACCGTAAGGGACTTCCCGGCCTTTATCATCATCGACGACAAAGGCAACGACTTCTACCGTCAGGCCATCAAGTAACCCCCTGCGTAGCTGCTGCCCTTCAAAACACAAAAGCTCCCGCCCAGAGGTCTCTGGGACGGGAGCTTTCAGTCAGTTTCATGATTCTGCGGACCGTAAACGGCCTTAACAAAATCGCCTGCGGGAGAAGTGCCAGCTCAGCTGGTGGTCACCAGGGTTTCAAGGCTTGAGACAGCCAGGGGGCGCGCAAAGGCCACATGGATGGAGATGGTGTTCTCACCCCGCTCGTTGACGCTGCTGACCCGCCCCTGAACCGAGACCCCCTCTGCCCCTTCACCGGGCTTCATCAGCGAGCAGATGGAACGCCCGAGCAGCAGGCGGGCCATGGAATACCCGCTGCTCTTGACCACGGCAGAGAGCCCCCCTTCCGAGATATCGAGGAAAGTGCCGGTAAAGGATTTGCCCACGGTGGTCCCCTTGTCGGTCATGAGCTGGAACACAACCCTGCCCTTCACATGAAAACGCCGATAACGCCGCCTCTCAAGCCCTTTGGCCTGGACGGTCTCGGTCAGGTTGTTAAACCGGCCGCAAAAGGACTGCAGCTTTCCGAGAAAATCGGGGTGTTTCTCCTGCATCAGTGTCAGGACCTCACGATCAAGATAGCCCACGTTGACCCGGGAAAGGGCCACAACGGATGCCGTGCACACACTGGTATGGAAAAAAGCGTCGTAGCCCGCCACGTCCCCTTTGCACATCTCCTTGATAAAGAGCTCCCTGGCGTCATCTTTGTAAACGATCTTGGCCCTGCCGCTGTTAATAAAGCAGAGTCGATTGATCACCTCGCCCTGGGTGATGATCTCGGTATCCACCTCCACCACCTCGTTTCTGACGTGATGATAAAACCCGGAGGCCTCCTCCTCGGTAAGGAGTTCGTAGAACGCCTTCCAGGTCTCCATGTACTCCCCGGAATCCACGAAGCACCTTTCCTGATCGATAATCTCCTCGGCACGCACCACTTCCCCCAGGGCCATCTCATCCACATCGGACAGCCTCGCCTTGTAACGCTCCGCACGCTTGAAGTCCTTCTCTCGTGCCGCCCGCTCCACCATCAAAAGAAGGACCTTCAGGGCCGAGGCCTTCTTCCCTCCGCTGATCAGACCGCTGACAATGGCCTCAAGGGTTCCGAACTCCTCGGACGCGATGTAGTCGCGGGTCACCTTCACCCGGGCATCCGGCTCTTTCTCTTTGGGTGCCGAGCGCTCCCTGGACATGGCATGGCGGATCTTGACAATGGTCTCTTCGGCAAGTCGTTTCTGTTCCGATGTGTAACGGCTCCTGCCCAGGAGCCCTTTTTGGTCCACAACCTTCTGAAGGGTCGGAAGCGCCTTCATGGAGCCGATCTCTCCCATGGCCGAGCACACCGCCTTGATGACCTTGTCTTTCTCCTCCGGGGGCCCGGCCATCCTGGACTTGAGCACGGCTGAGAGGGCATAGACCCCATCATCGCCCCCGAACTGGGCCAGAAGTCCCGCCAGTCTCGGCTTGACCCTCGGGAACCACCAGGATCGCCTTGGAATAAAAACGAGTCCGCCTGCTGCCTCCGATCTGCTTGGCACATGAAATCACGGCATCGATCACCTGCTCCTCACGACGCGTCACCAAGGGCTCGAGGATTTCTATGTGCTCCTCCCCGCCGACCTCCCCCAGCAGTTTCAGGAGATTGCGAAGGTAAAACCAGGCGCTGTCCGGCGTAATACGCTGCGTCAGCTGGTGCGGGGACCCTTCGGCAATTTTTTAGACCCAAGTCACCCGAATCCATCAGCCATCACCTCACTCTCCCGAAGCAGGTCAAGTAACGGAGGCACGGCAATGTTTCCAAGCAGAGCAAGGGCGACGGAGGCCTGGTGCCGGTGACCACCCGTGTCCTCCCGGAACGCTTCCATGAAAAGGTTGAACACCCGTTCCGAAGCCATTCGGCGCAGGGTTCGTTCGGCATACCGGGTCATATGGAGATCTTTTTTTAAGCGTCCCTGCGCCATGAGGCTGAAACTCTCCATGAACGGAACGGCATCTCCGAACAGCCCCCCCACAATCAGGTTGTGGATATGGTTCACCATCATATCGGCAGCGGATTCAAAGAGAGGGGTCACCTCCTGCTGATATCGTGCCCACAAATTGACGGGTCCCAGTACCCGGCTCACCAGGTCCAGTCGACCAAGGCCGGTGAACGCTTTGGCCGTTTGAAGAAGGACCCGAACCGCTGCCATGGACTTTGCTTCGTCATCCAGGTTGATGGCAAGGGACACAGCCTGAATCAACCGCTCCGCCTCTTGGGTCTTGCCCTGCTGGGTTCGTTCGGTCATAACCCTGGGCAACGCAGCCAGCGCATCTAGATCGTTGAGGGCATCGGAACCGCCCTCCATGAGCCCTTCAATCACCGCCTCAATCCGAGTCAGTGTCTCTTGTTGCGCGGCCTCTTCACGGCTCCTCAAAGCCTCTATGGAAGCCGTGAACTCCCTGCCCCTGGGCTGAGCAAGACTCCAGTCCGACGCATCGTTATAGGCCTTGATATGGGCACGCCCCACCAACCGGCTTCCCCTTCTCTGGGTCTGCTTCACCAGGAGCAGGCGGGCGGCAAGGAGCATGAAGCTCTCGTTGTCGAGGTGTTCCACGGCCTTGGTGACGGCAACTTCCGACAGGTTCAATGCAAGTAGATCGGCGTTAAACCAGGCTCCAAGGGCCTCCAGGCTCTCATACAGAAGGGAAAAGGTGGTTGCATTCCCCTGTTCGCTGCCTGCCCTGACCAGATAACCGTTAAGGCTTGCAAGGCGCGAGATGGTATCCCAATCGTTGGGCTCGTACCCCTTGTCTGCACAAAAGGTAAGAAAACGCCCGCTGACCGATAAAAGCCAGGCCGCGTTGGCCGTCTTTCTGGTGATATACGACAAGGCCTGGAGTTCGGTGATCTGTCTGAACCAGATACGCCGGAAAAAATCCTCATCACGTTCGATCACCTCATCGGCTTCGGCACCGAGAAACACATTGTGGTTGGCAGAGACAAAGGAGACCCCTTCGGCTTCGAACATCTTCCGCACCCCGCCCTGTGCGTCCATCTCCTCCGGCGGCATGCTGAGAATCCGAGATGCCTTGGCATAATTTTCCTGATCAATGGCGCGGTCAAACACAATGCTCTTCAGGTTGAGGGCCTGCATCAGAAGACGCAGAGAATGGATTTGAGGCATGCGCTGAGATTTGGCGTCCAAAAGCTTTCCATCGAAAAGAATGGATCCCTGGGCTTCGGATACAATAAAAGGGGCATCCCGATAGAACAGGGCGGTAAGGCGGGAATATCCGGAAGAGAGAGACTGGCGGACAATGTCACTGGATTCGGGGTAGAGGCGACAATTTTTCACCGCACTCATGAAGAGGTTAACTGCCCCCAGTGCCGTTTGGATATTGAGGTCATCAGCCATATAACGTCTCACCTTCTGTTAACCTGAGTGGATGGGGGCACCGTTGCGCATTGCCGCTACGCAGTGATGGAAGGCTCACACATAGAAAAGAAGACATCGGCATGCAACGATCCCTGCACGTCCACACGGCGGCAAAATTCGCCAGATAGGCGGGGCTTGAAGACGTATTCTCAACGGATTGTATCTGCCGATCATCGAAACCGATGGCTCGTTATGGAAAGAAGGGATTTCATAACGCTGAAACGATATAAAATGTAGAAAACAAGTTGAACCGTTCACTGATTGACATTCAACCAGAAGCCACCAAAAAACACGGTGTTATTATAGCACCAACCCCCATTCA
>NZ_CP186557.1:4990000-6397800 GCF_056847375.1 Desulfoluna sp. CLI2B
TATAGCAGCGTCTTCCAGGGGTGGAAAGATACGAAATCAGTTCCTCTTCATGGGTTGTATTATCCACAAAACCGCGCTCTCTAAGCGACTCAATGACATTCATAGCATTCTACCTCGTCTCGATTGGTTCGATACCGGCTCAGCGCAGCGAAAAGCGGTCGTTGAATACACACGCTCCGAAGCCTGAGACGGCCCATTGATATAAGGTGCCGATGGACGACACCCCAGCGTTCCCGTTCGTTTTGAAATTTAGCCGTCGTCTTCTGTTCCCCTGATACTAAAATAGCCGAACCACGAGGGCAGGGTCGAAATCATCCATACAGACAATTCCGCCCTGCCCTTAAGCGTTCGGCTTATTACGTTCTCCTTGAAATGGCCGGAGATGCCCTATTTGTTTGCATACCCCACAGCGCGGGTTTCACGAATCACCGTAACACGGATCTGCCCCGGGAAGGTCAGACTCTCTTCGATCTGCTTGGCGATGTCGCGGCTCATGACCACGGCATCTTCGTCGCGGACCACATCCCCCTCCACAATCACACGGAGCTCTCGGCCCGCCTGGATGGCGTAGGAGTTGGCCACGCCTTTGTAGCTGTTGGCGATCTTCTCCAGATCGTCCAGTCGCTTGACGTAGTTTTCCAGGAGCTCTTTTCGGGCACCGGGCCGTGCACCGGAAAGGGAGTCGGCAGCCTGGACCAGAAGGTCGTAGACCGATTCGGGGGGCACGTCTTCATGGTGAGCGGCGATGCCCTGGACAATCTTGGGATTCTCCCCGTATTTCTTGGCCAGGTTGGCGCCGATAACGGCATGGGGCCCTTCCACCTCGTGGTCTACGGCTTTGCCGATATCGTGCAGCAGGCCCATGCGCTTGGCCAGCTTCACATTAAGACCCAGCTCGGCGGCCATGACCCCGCAGAGAAAGCCCACCTCCACAGAGTGCTGAAGCACATTCTGGGCATAGCTGGTGCGAAACTTCAAACGACCGAGGATGGCGATCAAGTCGTTGCTGATGCCGTGGACACCCAGATCAAAGGCGGCCTGGTCACCGGCTTCCCGGATGGTCTGGTCCACTTCCTTTTCAACGGTCTTCACCACCTCTTCGATGCGCGCCGGATGGATTCTTCCGTCGTTGATCAGCTTTGTCAGGGAGAGACGGGCCACCTCACGGCGCACCGGGTTGAACCCGGAGAGAATCACCGCCTCAGGGGTGTCGTCAATGATCAGGTCGATGCCGGTGGCTGCTTCCAGAGCCCGGATGTTGCGCCCTTCCCGGCCGATGATGCGCCCTTTCATCTCATCGTTGGGCAGGGGCACCACAGACACGGTACGCTCAGCCACAAAATCCCCGGCGTATCGCTGGATGGCCGTGGCGATGATTTTTTTCGCCTCTTTGTCCGCGCTCTCCTTGGCTTCACTGGTCACCCGCTTGATCATCTTGGCCCCGTCGTGGCGGGCTTCGTTCTCCATGGCATTCAAAAGGAGCCCCTTGGCCTCCTCGGAAGTCATCCCGGAGATCTTTTCAAGCTGCATTTTCTGCTCGGCAACGAGGGCGTCGCACTCCCGGTTCTTGTCGGCGAGGGTATCGGCGTCTTCGGTAAGCTGCTTGCTCCGCTGGGACAGATCGGTTTCAATGCGCTCGATCTGATCCTGCCTTCGATCAAGTTTCTCCACCTTCTGGTTGAGGCTGGCGCTCTGCAAGCCCTTTGAGTTCCAGCCGCGTCTCATTGGTTTCGGCGTCAAACTCGTTTTTCATCTTGATAAGCCGGTCCTTGGCCTCCACATTGGCTTCCATGAGAAGGTTTTCGGCCCGAAGCCCGGCGTCACGTATTATTTTCTCGGCCTCTTCTTCGGCTTCCTCTGCCCGCCTGCTGTCCACCCGACCTTTGAGCACAAAGGTGAGCGCAGCGCCGACAAGAAAACCGACGATGCCGGTTGCCATAATTTTCACTACCATTTGATTCCCCCGAGAATATATCCACCTCAGTTATGACGGAAAATCCACTGTACGGGACTCCACCAATGAGCCCTGGCTTTAGCCCAACCATAGAGGTAAAGGTCCGACTCCCAACAGACCGCAGCGGGTATAATTACTAACGGACAAAGGGATCCGACGTGTGCCATGCGACGGCTTCACAATCTTAAAAAACGGAGACAATGCCGCATCGACGCGGGGCATGATCACTTGTGATGGGGACCACTTGGCACCGTAATCGGTTTTGAGGGGTGGTGGTTGGAAGGAAGGGTCGGGCAAACGGGGAGACATTGATATGAAAATATCCCACCCGAGTGCCGTGTTGAATTAAGGTCTTTGAACCGATTGTTCAAAGGGGAGTGTAGCTTCAGGCTTTTAGGCAGAACATGCACACCACAAACAGGAGGCTCCCGTGATATTGCCATTCGGTCAAAGGGTATTACTCCGATCACGAACACAGCAGGCAATTTTTCTACTCAAATTGTATCGTATTTCGGCAATGCAGAACAGCCTTTTCTGTTGCACCATTACGTGAGCGCCCCAATTTTTCGATGAAGATAGCTGACTTCGCCAGGGAGAGTTTCTCATGAAACGCGCATGGCTCTTTTTCACCTCAGCCAACTCCTTTGCGATCTATGCGAGGATTCACGTCAAAGCTGAATGAATTTGCAGTTCTCGGCGTAAAGGGCCTTTCATGCCCTCACCGGCTCGCGCCACTTCACCCATAATGCTCTCGACAATGGCCGATGCCTCGCTCGGATCAGCGTCGGTCTTGAACTTATACGTTTCCCCAAAAAGGTCGACTGTCAGTATCTCTTCCAATGAATCCGCATTCGCTTTTGTCATTCGGTTAGAGATCAGGAGTCCACATCGATGTAAGTGTTCAGGCGATCCATCAGCCCATCAATCTTTCCTCGAATGGTCTCCCGCTGTTCTGCGAAGGCTGCTTCCGACTGGGTTTTCTCCTGAAGCTGACCTTCAAGTATTTCAATCCTGCCCTTGAGCTCTGCTTTCTCTGATTTCAGGCTGTTGCAGAGTTCAATGAGAAAATCTACCTGTTCTTCTATATAATCAATTTGACCAACTATTGCTTCATCATCCAATTTAGCACCTCTCGAAATTCAAATCACTATAGTCTTCAATTTTCAATAAAGTCAAGGGAATTCATGTGGGCCGCTCTTCCAGCATTTGCCGTACGGTTTCGAGGTCATTTACGGTATTTACACCCGTCACTTCCCGGGCTGATCCCCCGGTTACGACCCCTGCGCCGGCCCCGTCCTGAACGGCTATCTCCACGATATCGGTGAGATAGTACTCCCCTTGTGCATTATCCGATTTCACTTTGTCAAGGGCAGAAAAGAGAAAGTCCGCATCCACGCAGTAGATACCGCTGTTGATCTCTTTAATGGCCTTTTCGTCAGCGCCGGCATCCTTTTCTTCCACGATGCGAAGCAGGGCCCCGTTATCGCCGGTAACCATGCGCCCGTAACCCGTCGGGTCGTCCAGGGAGACCGCCAGGACCGATACGGCCCTTCCGGCGGCTTCATGTGCCCGAACCAACTCCTTGAGGGTCTCGGGCCGGACCAGGGGCACATCCCCGCAGAGGATCACCACCTGACCGATCATCCAGCCACGGCCTGCCTGGCGCACATCACGGCATGGCCCGTTCCGAGCTGCTCGTCCTGACGGGCAAAAAGCGCTGCGTGCCGCTGGGCCACAGCGGCCTTCACCGCATCGGCCTGATGCCCGACGATCACAACCACGTCGGAACCTGCGATCTCCGCAGCCGACGCCATGGCGTCGTGCGGGGTGAGACCATGGACCTCATGGAGGACCTTGGCCTTGTCCGACTTCATGCGTGTTCCCTTGCCCGCGGCAAGGACAACCACCGCTGTCTTTCCTGTGGTTTTACTCAATTTTCCCCCTTGTTGCAATAGCACCTGACCGGCATGCCAAAAAACATGGTTCCCAATTGCCTCCAAATAGACCGAAGCCTCTTTCGCACAGGGCCCATGCACCGACGACAAGGGCATGACCGGGCCGCCCCTTTGCAACTTACGCGCTGTCGTTCCTGCCCAGGCGACAAAGGAGCCGCTTTAACGGCCCATCGTCTGAACTCCCGGAGATGTTACCTGCTCTCCACCGCCTGGATGCGGTGCAGTGCCCGGGCAAGGGCCGCCTTGGCACGGGTCTCGTCAATGGTGGCCCGGTCACCGGACAACCTCTGCTCCGCCCGATTCATCGCCGACTGTGCACGCTTGAGATCGATGTCTCGACGACGCTCCGCGGACTCGGCCAGGATGGTCACCCGATCGGCCAGTGCCTCGGCGAAACCGCCGTTGATGAAGACTCCGCACTCGTTGCCTGCAGCGTCCTTGAACCGGGCCATGCCCACCTTCAGGGAGGTGAGAAACGGAGTGTGCCCGTCGAGCACACCGAACTCACCCTCCGAACCGGGGGCCATGACGATCTGTGCGTCCTCGCTGACCACACGCCGTTCCGGCGTCACGATTTCGAGTCTGATAGTGTCTGCCATATCAACCCCTCATAGGTTTGAAGGGGCAGGAATGCTCCCCTGCCCCGTTCAGATCAAATTAATCGGCCATGTCCTTGGCCTTGGCCACTGCATCTTCGATGGTCCCTACAAGGTTGAAGGCGCCTTCAGGCAACTCGTCGTGCTTGCCGTCCAGGATCTCCTTGAAGCTTCGGATGGTGTCTTCGAGCTTCACGTACTTGCCCTTGAGGCCGGTGAAGATCTCAGCCACGTGGAAGGGCTGAGAGAGGAAACGCTGAATACGGCGGGCACGGGTTACCACCACCTTGTCCTCATCGGAGAGTTCATCGATACCGAGGATGGCGATGATGTCCTGGAGTTCCTTGTACTTCTGGAGCACGGTCTGAACCTGACGGGCCACGGCGTAGTGCTCGTCGCCGATGTAGGCGGCGTCCAGAATACGGGAGGAGGAGTCCAGGGGGTCAACCGCAGGGTAGATACCCAGCTCGGAGATGGCTCGGGAGAGAACAACCGTGCCGTCGAGGTGGGCAAAGGTTGTGGCCGGAGCCGGGTCGGTGAGGTCGTCCGCAGGGACGTACACACACTGAACCGCGGTGATGGAGCCTTTATCCGTGGAGGTAATACGCTCCTGAAGGCCACCCATGTCCACCGCCAGGGTGGGCTGGTAACCAACCGCGCCGAAGGGCCCTGGGCGAGGAGGGCCGATCTTCGGAGCCCGCCTGGGTGAAGCGGAAGATGTTGTCGATGAAGATCAGAACGTCCTGGCCTTCCACGTCACGGAAGTACTCGGCGCAGGTCAGGGCGGAGAGGGCAACACGTGCACGGGCTCCCGGAGGTTCGGTCATCTGACCGTAGATCAGGGCGCACTTGTCGAGAACGCCGGACTCCTTCATCTCGTGGTAGAGGTCGTTGCCCTCACGGGTACGCTCACCAACGCCGGCGAACACGGAGATGCCGCCGTGCTGCATGGCGATGTTGTTAACCATCTCCATCATGATAACGGTCTTACCAACGCCCGCACCGCCGAAGAGGCCCATCTTGCCGCCTCGGGGGAAGGGAACGAGAAGGTCGATAACCTTGACGCCCGTTTCAAGAACGGTCACCGAGGTGTCCTGCTCGGTAAACTCGGGGGCGGGACGAGCGGGCTGGAACTGGCCTCGGCTTCTTCGTGCTTACATCGCCGAGGCCGTCCACGGGGCGCCCAACAACGTTGAGGACGCGACCCAGGGAAGCCTTGCCCACGGGCATGACGATGGGGTTTCCGGTATCTTTAACGCCCATGCCGCGGACGAGGCCATCGGTAACGTCCATGGCGATGGTACGCACCACGTTGTCGCCCAGGTGCTGGGCCACCTCAATGACGAGGTTGTCCTCTTCGTCGTTGATGGCAGGGTTGGTCAGGGTCAGGGCTGTAAGGATCGCCGGCAGTTTTCCAGGTTCAAACTCCACGTCAACAACAGGCCCCATGACCTGTGTGATTTTTCCGATATTGTCAGCCATTGAAAAGTACCTCCTATTGTACCTAAATCTATGCTGTATATGCGATAAGCGAGTTACAATCAGCCCTTCAAGGCCTCTGCACCACCGACGATATCCATAAGGTCTGCAGTAATTGCCGCTTGTCGTGCTTTGTTAAACACCCTCTGAAGATCAGTGATCATGTCGGAACACGCCTGGGTGGCGTTGTCCATGGCCGACATTCGGGCCGCATGCTCACTGGTCGACGTCTCAAGAAGACCGCGGTAAAGCTGGATATACACATTCCTTGGGAGCATCTCGCCAAGGAGCTTGTCCGCGCTGGGTTCACAGATGTGCTCTGCCTGGAACGGCTTGTCCTCGGCAGCCTCCTCTTCCACCACCTCAATGGGGGGGATGGGAAGGAGCTGCTGAACCACAGGCACCTGTTTGGCCATGCTGACAAACTCGGCATAGATCAGGTAGACTTCGTCGTACTCACCGGCGAGAAAGCCGTCAATCAGCTTCTGCCCACCGGTGGACGCGACGCCAAACCCCACCTTTGTCCCAACGACCCCGACGTACTCATCCGCCCGGGTCTGTCCCTCTTTGCGGGCCCAGTCACGGCCCCGTTTACCAAAGTTGGTGAAGGAGACCTCGGCCCCCTCCCCCACTTTCTCTTTGATCAGCTTTTCCGCTTTTTCGATGAGGTTGATGTTGAAGCCCCCACACAGTCCCCTGTCCGATGTCAGGAGTACCACATGGACCTTCTTCACCTCCTCGCGTGCTTCAAGGAGCGGACTGGCTCCTTCACCTGCCTTCTGAGCAAGGCTTCCCAGCACCTCTGCGTATTTTTCCGCATAGGGTCGGAAGGCCTCCATGGCTAACTGAGCACCACGCAAGCGGGAAGTCGCGACCATTTTCATGGCGCTGGTGATCTGCTTGGTCTTTTTGACGCCAGCGATCTTTAATTGTACTTCCTTTAACGTTGCCATATGCCATTTACCTTTACGTGTCTCAAATTAATAGATCTGCTCTTCAACGCAAGCTACTTGATGGTGTCCTTGAACTCCTCGGCGTACGCCTCGAGTGCTTTGACAATATCGGCTTCGATTTCAGAGGTAATCTTTTTGGCTTCCGCAAGGGCGGGGAGAATCTTGGGGAAACGGCCTTCCACAAAGGGGTAGAGGCCCGCTTCGTACTTGACCACCGCCTCACGGGGGTAGTCGTCGATGAACCCTTTGGTGCCTGCGTAAAGGATGAGAACCTGCTTTTCCAGGGGCAGGGGTGCGTACTGGGGCTGCTTGAGAACTTCCACAAGCCGCTGACCACGGGTGAGCTGACGCTGGGTGGAGGCGTCCAGGTCGGAGCCGAAGGCGGCAAAGGCCTCGAGCTCGCGGAAGGCCGCCATGTCGAGACGCAGGGTACCGGCCACCTGCTTCATGGCCTTCTCCTGGGCCGCGCCGCCGACTCGGGAAACCGAGAGGCCGACGTCAACTGCGGGACGCATACCGGCGAAGAACATCCCCTTGTCGAGGTAGATCTGACCGTCGGTAATGGAGATAACGTTGGTGGGGATAAAGGCAGATACGTCGCCTTCCTGGGTTTCGATGATGGGCAGGGCGGTGAGGGACCCGGCACCCAGCTCATCGGAGAGCTTGGCAGAACGTTCCAGGAGACGGGAGTGGTTGTAGAAGATGTCCCCGGGGAAAGCTTCACGTCCTGGGGGACGACGAAGCAGCAGGGAGACCTGACGATAGGCCGCGGCCTGCTTGGAGAGGTCGTCGTAGATGATCAGGGAGTGCTCGCCCTTGTCGCGGAAGTACTCGCCCATGGCGCAACCGGCGTAAGGGGCAAGGAACTGAAGGGCCGCGGGGTCGGAGGCACAGGCAGAAACCACGGTGGTGTACTCCATGGCGCCGTGCTCTTCGAGAACCGCCACAACCTGGGCAACGGTGGACTTCTTCTGGCCACAGGCAACGTAGATACACTTCACGCCCTGGCCCTTCTGGGCGAGGATGGCGTCAACGGCGATGGCGGTCTTGCCGATCTGGCGGTCGCCGATGATCAGCTCACGCTGGCCCCTGCCCACGGGGGTCATGGCGTCGATGGCCTTGATGCCGGTGTAGCAGGGCTCGTGCACGCTCTTACGATGGATAACACCGGGAGCCACCATCTCGATACGGCGGGTCTCGGCACCGTCAATGGCGCCCTTGCCGTCGATGGGTTCACCCACGGTGGTTACAACGCGCCCGAGGACGGCCTCGCCCACGGGAACCTCGGCGATACGGCCGGTACGCTTGACGGTGTCGCCCTCTTTGATGTGGGTGTCATCGCCCATGATGGCCACACCCACGTTGTCTTCTTCCAGGTTAAGGGCCAGGCCGAGAATGCCGCCGGGAAATTCCACAAGCTCCAGGGCCATCACTTTTTCCAGGCCGTAGACCCTTGCGATGCCGTCGCCCACTGAAAGAACGACGCCGGTTTCGGACAACTCGACCTTCTTGTCGAAATCCTTGATCTGCTCCTTGATTATTTGGCTTATCTCTTCAGCTTTGATTTCCATTAGACACTCTCACCCCTTTTAAAAGATTCTTTCATGTTCTGCAGCTGTGTGCGCACACTGCCGTCAAGTACAAGGTCACCTATCTTCGTTACAATGCCCCCAATCAACCCGGGGTCTTTTTCCAGATTCAAAATGACGTCCTTGCCTGTCAATGCGGAGAGGGATGCCTTGATTTTCTCCACAGCGTCTTCCGACAGATCCACGGCGGAAACCACATGGGCGTGGGCGATGCCGTTCAGCTCGTCCACCAGCTCCTGGTAGGTTTCATCGATGGAACCAAGGTAACCGAAGCGTCCCTTGTCAAACAAAAGCAGGACATAGGATGCGATGACAGGGGAGAGGCCCAGCTTCTCCACCACCACCTTCAGCACACCGCGCCTGCCGTCACATTCATAAATCGGGTTGGCGATGGCGGTGGAGAGTTCCACCTCCCGTGCAAGAAACGCCGCCACCCCGCTGAGCTGTTCACGGTAGGTCTCTGCCTGGCCGTCCTCTTTGCCGATGAGCAGCAGAGCCTTGGCATAACGCCTGGATATCGCGAAATCTTTCATTGCACCACCACCTTGTTCAGATAGTCATCCACCAGCTTTTCCTGGTCGTCGGTATTGATCTTCTCCTGGATCAGCGACTCGGCCTTTTCCAGGGCCAGTGCCATGATTTCGGCTTTGAGATCCGTACGGGCGGCCTTGAACTCATGGTCAATGTTGCGCTTGGCCTGCTCTTCGAGCTTAGCGGCGTGGAGCTTGGCCTCTTCCATGATGCGCGTGCGGGCGGCCTCCCCCTGCTCCCGGTACTGATCCAGGATCACCTCCACCTCGCTTTCGAGGGTGGCAATTCTGGTTTCATACTCGGCCAGGGTCTTTTCAGCGTCCGCCTTCTTTTGTTCCAGGGTATCCAGTTCGTCGCGAATGGAGCCGATACGCCCGGACAGAGCACTGGAGACCGGCTTGCGCAGAACAAAGAACAGAAACCCCATGAGCACAACAAAGTTGAGGACACGGGCCGTGTCCGTGGTGAGCCAGTGCTTGGCCTCGGCGGCGTGGCCGCCCCCGCTGGAGGCGAAAGCCATTCCCGCACTCAAGGTCAATGCCGCGAAAAGGCCCCAGAACAAAATCCTGCGCCCTCCGGACGATTTCATCTCATCACGCATTACAGAGCCCTCCCCAGAATCTTTTCGCCGATTGCCTTCGCAAAATCGTCCACTTCTCATTGCCGAACTTTCCGCACTGCAACCATCTCTTGAGAAATCTTAACGCGCACGGCGGCAAGATCGTCCTGGGCACGACCGGTAATCTCGCCGATGATGCGCCGCTCTTCACGGGACGCTTCATCGATGATCGCGTCCTTGAGCTCAACGCCCTTGGCACGCCCTTCTTTGATGCCTGCTGCAAACGTCTCCTCCTTCTCGCGCACGCCCACAGATGAGGCATCAATGCTGTCATTGAGGCCGTCTATGGCCTCACGACGCTTCGCAAGAACTCCCCGGATCGGCTTATACAAGACGATATTCAAAATAAGGATCAAGAGGATGAAGTTGACAATCTGCACCAATAAGGAATAATCCACACTGACCATTGGTGACCCTCCAACAAAAGTTAATAAGAATGCCAGATAATATTCATAACAACACAGACCAAGGCTGGAGCAAGCCTTAGAAATTCCCTCATTTTAGCACCGAACCTATATCAGTTTTTCTCTTTTTATGTCAACCTGTTTTAGAAAATCTCTCCATGATTAGCAAGTGATATCAGCTTTTTCCATCTAAGCTTAACCCTTGCGAACCGCAGGCGTCAGGATTTACCAACAAGCATTATGTTGCCCCGAAGTCCACGGTCAAAAGTCACAGGAAGCTAAGCATTTCACCTGCACCTGCTCATACCACAATAAAAGAGTAAAAAGCCACCCCGGAAGGGGCCCCTTTTCCACAGATCCACCCGCCAAAAAGAGAACGGACCGCCAAGGGGCTTTATTTCTTGAAGCGACGCATGCTGACCCCCATGAGGAGACCGATGGCCATAAAGCTGGTCACCACGGAAGAGCCGCCGTAGCTCACCAGTGGCAGGGGAACCCCCACCACGGGCATGAGTCCCATGACCATTCCCATGTTGATGAAGGCTTCCCAAAAGAGCATGGCCGTCACCCCCACGGCGGTGATGGTACCGAAGGTGTTCTTGCTTTTGTGGGCGATGTTGAGGCTCCAGACAAAGAGGGTGCCGTACAGGAGCACGAGAAGCACCGTACCCACAAAGCCCCACTCCTCTGCCAGGACAGACAGGATAAAGTCGGTGTGCCGCTCACGAAGGAACCGCAGGGTGTTGTAGACCTTGAGGAAGCCCTTGCCCGTGAGCATCCCGGAGCCGATGGCGATTTTGGATTGGATGATGTGATACCCCGCCCCCAAAGGATCGCGGTCGGGGTTAAGGAAGGTCAGCACGCGCTGTTTCTGGTAGGCTTTCAGGAAGAAGAGCCAGGCCGCAACGGCCAGGCCGAGCCCCGCACACACCAGCATGGTGAGGGTGCGGCGCTCGATTTTGACAAAAAGGGTCATGATCCCGGCGATCATCACAATAAGAAGGCCGGTGCCCAGATCGGGCTGAAGGTAGATCAGGAGAAAGGGCAGCAGCACAATGGCCGCTGGCTTGATGAGCTCTCGGAAACCGAGCCCCCGGGTGGTGGCGTTGCGCGCATAGAACCGCGCCAGCATCAGGATGACCCCCACCTTGGCAAGCTCCGAGGGCTGAAGGGTCATGGGCCCCAGCACCAGCCAGCGCCGGGAGCCGCCCACCATGCGTCCCACAAAGAGCACCGCCACCAGAAGCCCCATGCAGCAGGCATAGATACCCGGCGTCCAGCGCTCGAACTCCTTGGGGTCCACGCAAAAGGTGGCGATCATCACGCCCATGCCTGCGCCGAGCCAGACCAGCTGCTTGACGAACAGGGGCCTGAGGGAAGGATCGTTTCCCGCGTACACGGCGCTGTACAGGGCCACAAGCCCCAGGCCCGACAAGGCCAGGGTGATGAGCAGGAGCCCCCAGTCAAAATGTTCCACCACGCGTCGATCAATCACGAACAGCCTCCCCTTTTCCCAGATAAGTCTCAATCACTTTCTTGGCAATGGGGGCAGCCTTGGTGGACCCGCCTTCACCATGCTCCACGATCACCGCCACGGCGATGGTGGGGTTTTCCACCGGCGCATAGGCGACAAACCATGCATGATCCCTGAATTTTCGGATACTCTTTTTGGTACGGGAATCCCTCTTGGCCTTGCTGATGACCTGGGCGGTGCCGGTCTTCCCGGCAACGGTAACCCCTTCCACGGCGGCGACCTTTGCCGTCCCCTTCCGGTCGTTCACCGTGCCCCAGAGCCCCTTTTGAATCAAGGCCAGGGTCTTCTTACTGACAGGAAGCCGCCCGTTTTCCACCGGGTGGGTCTCCTTGACCAGGGCCCCGTCTGCGGTCTCCATTTTCCCTAAGATATACGGCCTGTAGATCACCCCGCCGTTGGCAACGGATGCGATGAGCATGGCCATTTGAATGGGAGTCACCAGGTTGTAGCTCTGGCCGATGGCCAAAGAGAGTGTCTCCCCGCTGTGCCAGCTCTCATGGAGCTTGCGGCGCTTCCACTCCGCCGTGGGGATCAAACCGGCCCGTTCGTTGTCCAGGTCCACCCCCGTGGGCTTGCCCAGACCGCACGCCCGGGCGTAAAAGGCCAGACGGTCTACCCCGAGTTTTTCCCCCACCTCATAGAAGTAGACATCACAGGATTGGGCAAGGGAATCCACAAGGTTGATGGAGCCGTGGCCCGCCCGCTTCCAGCACCGGTAGACACGGTCCCCGAAGGCATGGCTCCCGGAGCAGAAAAAGTGGGTGTTCTCATCCACCACCTTCTCTTCCAGGGCGGCAATGGAAGAGACGATCTTGTAAATAGAGGCAGGAGGGTACAACGCCTGGGTGGCCTTGTTCTCCATGGGCCGTCCCGGATCGTTCTGAAGGGAGTTCCACTTGGCATACGACAGGCCACTCACAAAATCGTTGGGATCAAAGGCAGGGCTGCTGGCCATGGCCAACACAGCCCCGTTGCGGGGATCCAGGGCAACCACGGACCCCACATCCCCCTTGAGCAGCGCTTCGGACTTTTTCTGAAGCTCTGTATTAATGGTCAGAAAAATATTCTTTCCCGGGTCCGCCTCCACACGCTTGAGCTCCCGAATCACCCGTCCCCGTGCGTCCACCTCCACCTGTCGCCCGCCTGCCGCCGGGGCTCCATCACCTTTTCGATGCCGAACTTGCCGATGAAATCCCCGCCGGATGCCTCCGGGTGCTTGCCGCTGGAGAGCTCCCGGGCGTTGATCACCAATAACCCAGCAGATGGGCCGCCATGCCCGGGTTGAGATAAAAGCGCTTGGGCCGGACCTTTACCTTCACACCGGGCAGATCAAAACTGTTCACCTCCACCGGCGCCAGGGCATCCCGCCCGATATCCCGCTTGAGCACCACCTGCCGGGACGAATTCTCTCCCCCCTTCTTGGCGATCTTGGCCGCCATCTCCTCCACGTCGATCCCCGTAAACTCCGACAGGAGCTCCAGGGTCTCGGAAACGGGCTGGGCATCCCGGGGCACGATGATCAGGTCAAAGGCCGGCCGGTTGTCCACCAGGAGACTGCCCTGGCTGTCGTAAATCAACCCCCGGGACGGAGGAAGGCTCTGAAGACGGATGCGGTTGTTGGTGGAGAGTTCGCGATAGACCTGACCATTGATGATCTGAAGGTAGAAAAGGCGGACAAGGATAACGGCAAAGGCGATAAAGATGAGAAGCATCGTCCCTTTGAGGCGGTTGTTGAACCACTCCCCGTCAGGACTGTTGAGGTACCCCTCCGAGCCTCCGGCCCTTTCGGTGTTTCGCTTTCGGGGTAAATCAGACACCCTTGCCTCCTTCCAGACGACAAACAATCTCACGGGCCAAAGCCCCGCCCAGGCGATACCCCAGGGCCATGAGCACATAGACCACAGGCCCCAGAATCGCACCCCAGAGAAGTTGCCTGCCCCCCTGCTCCACAGCCCACACCATGGTGGAGGTAGCGGCTCCGGATACGCTGAGCACAAGAAGGGCCACGAGATTCTCCAGAACGATCCCGGCCAGAACAGCGAGATAAATAAGGATACGGCTGTAGACGTGCAGGACCTGAATGGCGACCTGAAGAGTAAAAAACAGCCAGAAGTAGCTGGTAAGATAAAAGCCGAAGGGGCTCCCCGACAACCCGTCCACGAGAACCCCCGTCACCAGGACCACCACCCCGCCCTGGATCCTGGGCAGGGCAAGGGCCGTAAAGACCACCTGCACCACCAGCAAATCAAAGGGCGGACGCATGGACATCTGGGGCAACAGGGCCGTCTGGATGAGGATCAGCAAGATGGACACCAGGGTGTATCCGATGACTGCCATCACTCCTCCGCTTCGGGGCTCATGATGACAAGCACCTCTTCCAGGGTCTCAAAATTAACCGAAGGGGCCACGGCCACATCCTGAAAGATACCGGAGACCCCTTTGCGCACCTCGCTGACGGTTCCGATGAAAAACCCTTTCGGGAACACCCCGTCCAGCCCCGAAGAGACAATCCGCTGGCCGGGCTTGATGGTGTCGTTCCGGTTGGCGTAGGCAAACCGGCACTCACCGGCCCCGCCCCCTTTAAGAATCCCGCGGACCCTGGTGTCCTGGACCAGGGCGTCCACGGAGCTGTTGCGATCGGTGACGAGAAGCACCTTGGCATAACGACGGGAAGCCTCAATGACCTGCCCCACAATGCCGTCGGGGACCACCACGGGCTGCCCTTTGGCCACGCCGTTTTCCGTGCCTTTGTCGATGATGAGGGTGCGATACCAGAGGGAGGCATCCTTGCCCGTAACCATGGCAGCCACCATGTTGCGGGCTTTGGCCTCTTTAAAGGAGAGGAGGCCGCGCATTCTCCCGTTGAGCAGCTTGAGTTCGTTGTACCCGTTGAGCTGCTCCCGGAGCTGCGCCACCTCTCTGCGAAGGGCCTCATTCTCCTCGGCGGTGGAGACGAGGTTGAAGTACCCGTACCAGATGGAACGGATCCACCCGAGGGATGCGGTCAGGCCTTTTTGAAAGGGGGCCGTCAGGTGCAACGCAATGGGCGCTGCACCTCCGGCAGAATCGGGACGGCTGCTAGAAACGGTCAGAGCGGCAATGTTGAGCAGAAGCAGCACCAAAACCGCCACAACCAGTACCATACGCCGAGAAAACATAGGCTACCTGATGACCACCTGCCGTAAAATTTCGATGCTGTCCAGGGACATGCCCGCCCCCTTGGCCACGGTGGAGAGGGGATCCTCTGCCACGGTAATGGGAAGGCCGGTGTTCTCCTTGAGAAGCTTGTCGAGGTTCTTCAAGAGGCCACCGCCGCCGGTGAGCACAATGCCCCGGTCCACGATGTCCGCGGCCAGTTCGGGAGGAGTCTGCTCAAGGGCGATCTTCACGCACTCCACGATGGCGTCGATCTGTTCGCTGATGGCCTGGCGAATCTCTTCGGAGTCGATGGCCAGGATCTTGGGAATCCCGGAGACCAGGTCACGGCCCTTCACTTCGATGGTTTCGATGTGCTCGGTGTCGGGGTAGGCGTTGCCGATGGTGGTCTTGATCACCTCGGCGGTACGCTCGCCGATGAGAAGGTTGTAGCGTCGCTTGATGTACTGCATGATCGCTTCGTCGATGCGATCGCCGGCCACCCGCAGGGAGCGGGAATAGACAATACCGGCCAAGGAGATCACCGCCACCTCCGTTGTACCCCCGCCGATATCCACCACCATGTTACAGGTGGGCTCGGTAATGGGAAGGCCCGCGCCGATGGCAGCCGCCATGGGCTCCTCCAGGAGAAAGACCTCACGTGCCCCTGCCGACTCGGCAGACTCTTTGACCGCGCGTTTCTCCACCTGGGTAATACCGGAGGGAACGGCGATGATGATGCGGGGGCGGACAAATTTCTGGCGGTTGTTGTGCACCTTCTTGATAAAGTGGCTGAGCATCGCTTCGGTCACTTCAAAGTCGGCGATCACCCCGTCGCGCATGGGGCGGATGGCCACAATGTTTCCCGGCGTTCGACCGAGCATGTTCTTGGCCTCGAGGCCCACGGCCAATACCTTGTTCTTGGATCTGTTGTCGGTGCGAACAGCCACCACGGACGGTTCGCTGAGCACAATGCCCTTGCCTTTCACATAGACAAGGGTGTTGGCCGTTCCCAGGTCAATGGCCAGGTCACTGGAAAAAACTCCCAGCAGCGAGTCAAGAAGGTTCATAGTCAGCCTTTGTTTCCGATAGTAAGTAATGGCCTTTGACAACAGGAATCCCTGTGCCGTCGACATCGTCTCCGCGACGGTCGGGGCGTGTTTCCTGAAGTCGTCGTTACATGAATCGATTGCACACATCCCCGTCCGAAAGAGGGCTTCACCGAAGCTGTCTTCTCCCGTGGGGCGTGTCCCGGGGCCAGCAGGACAAAAAAAACGCAATAATCAACCTTCACCGCTATCAGAAATCATGCTTCTTGACAACTTAAAAAGCGGGACCGGAGCAGTGCGGCGCCCCCGTTGCGAAGACGCCGCGACAAACCGTTTCCATAACGATATCATGAACCTCCGGACGAAACACGCGAATCGCCGTGTTTTCCCGGGATGGGTGCACGCGATTGGTGAGCAGCACAACCACCACACCCCGGGTGGGGTCCACCCAAAATGAGGTCCCGGTAAAGCCCAGGTGCCCCACGCTCCCCGTGGAAAAATAGTGCCCGCTTGCCGACCCCTGGGCCGACGGCAGGTCAAAGCCCAGCCCCCGTCCACGCCCTCGGGATTCCCGGAAAAAAGCGGTGACCACATCCCGGCTGAAGGGCGACCCCGCCCCCCCGTCCCTGTGGTGGGATGCCAGGTGCCACACAAGACGCCCCACGTCCCGGGCCGTGCCGAAAAGCCCGGCATGAAGAGCAACGCCCCCCATGGCCCAGGCGTTGTCGTCGTGGACTTCTCCGCAGAGGGTTTTGTGCCGCCAGGGACAGGCTTCGGTGGCAGCCACCGCCCTGCCCTCGGGCAGATCCGATGCGTACATCACATCGCGAAGCCCCAGGGGGCCACGCACCTTCGCCTCGAAAAGGTGCCGCACATCCGTACCCGTCACGGCCTCCACCACCGCCTTGAGCACCATGAATCCGATATCGCTGTAACAGACCCTCTCCCCGGCCGGTGCCTCAAGGGAGCACCCTTGAAGGAGCACCTGAAGCCCCTTGCCCCTTTCGGCCACGGGCATGGTCACCAGGGTTTCGTAAAGGGGCATCCAGGCCGGCAGACCCGAGGAGTGATCCAGTAGGTGTCGAAGGGTCACCGCCTCCCTGCCGCCCCCTGTGAACCAGGGCAGGTAACGGCTCACCGGAGCCTCGATCTCCAGAAGCCCTTCGGCCACCAGCACCATGGCAAGGGTGGCACCGGCCAGGGGCTTGGTGAGGGACGCCAGGTCAAACAACGTGTCGGGGGTCACCTCGGGCCCTCCGGTCCAGAGGGTTCCGGCACACGATTCCCCCACCACCTCTCCGCCCACCATGACCAGGAGCTGCCCCCCGGGAAAAACACCGGAGGCCACCCCGTCCGCCATCTTTTGCGACAGGGCCTCACACATAACGAAACCCCGCTTCAGACGAGAGAACCACCTGCTCCCCGAAGACCAGGGGAAAGTTTGTGGGGCCGTGGCCAAAGCGCCCCCCGGTCACCACCGGAATCCCCAAGGGGGCAAACACCTCCCGGAGGACCGCCTCAGGCGCCCCTTTTTCTCCGCAATGCAAAAAATCTCCCACCAACACCCCCCGTACCCCGTCAAAAGCGCCGGAGAGACGCATCTGGGTAAGGGCACGATCCAGGCGGTACGGGGCTTCATGAACATCTTCAAGGGCAAGGACGCACCCGGAAAAATCGGGTTGAAACGGGGTGCCGCAAAGATGGGCCAGGGTGGCCAGGTTGCCCCCGGTGAGCAGCCCTTCTGCGTCTCCGGCCACCAGAGAGCCCCAGGCATCGCCCAATGGATTGGGACGGACACCGGAGCGGAAGAGCCCCTCCAATGCATCCAGGGTCTCCGGGCAGGCCATGGCCAGCCCCTGAACCGTGGGGCCGTGGATCACCCGCCGCCCCAGCCCCACGAGCCGTACCAGAAACGCCGTGGTATCACTGAAGCCCATGAGTGGCGGGAGTTCCAGCAGCTCCTCGTCTGTCAATTCAGCCAGAAGCCGCATGGCGCCGTACCCTCCGCGGGCAGCCACCAGAAGGTCGGGACGCGCCTGGGCCATACGAAGCAGAGAGGCCCTTCGCACGGCCTCACTCCCGGCAAGGTAGCCCATGGCATCCCCCACGGCCGTATCCACGGCCACGTCCCATCCGGCCGCCCTGAGGACTGCCATCCCCTTTTCCAGTTTTACGGGGTCCACAACCCCGGACGGGGCCACCACACCGATCCGCGCATCTTGTCCAAATGGAAATATCATCCGGCCGCCTTTCGCCAACACATTGATTTTACGCACACCTTCCATGGCGACATTCCACAGCCACCCTCGCGTTTGGGGCCATTATGGGGTCGGGTCGTTTTTTTGTCAAAGAGTGCTTGACATCCCTTGGGGCATGGGGGTATAACCCTCCTGTTTTTGGCGGGGCGTAGCGCAGCCTGGTAGCGCACTTGACTGGGGGTCAAGGGGTCGGAAGTTCGAATCTTCTCGCCCCGACCAAAACACAAAAGTAAAAAATACAAAGGACCTGATCGATTTCGATCAGGTCCTTTTTTTTTGGTAACTATTCAGCGCAAAAAAACAGCCTCCGGCGGCAAGGTGTGCCACCTTGAATAAGGCAATACTCACCCTTCCGAGGCAACCCTCTCGATCTCAAAGAAGAGCTCCTCCTCCCGGATAATCCCCTGGCACTGGCCCCAGGCCATGACAGCCAGCCTGCGTTGCCGCAGGGACGTCATCATGTAGGCAGCTTCCATGAGGTTGGCCTCGATATCCACTTCCGGCGGTGCTTCGGTCATCACATCCGAGACTTTGCGCGCCATGAGCTTTTTCGCCTCGGAGGTAAAGAGCCCCTTCCAGAACATGGGAGAGTACCGGATGGTGGAGGCCGTGCTGGGAAGATCGGCATGAATATAAGCGGGCAGCAGGGATTCCATGAGTCCCCTTACGGAGATCACCCCCTTGACCTCACCGTCGGCGAGCACCAGCAGGGACCGCTGGCCCGACTCAATGAGGGAGCCGGACAGGGTCCGGGGCGAAAAGGAGGCCCGCAAGGCCCGAACCGCGTACTCCACGGTCTGATTGGGCCGGGCCGTTTCATACTCTGCCAGGGGAATCATCACCTCCCCGACGGTCTTTTCCTCATCGGAGTCCATTCCGTGCCCTCGCCCGGCTTCGTAGATCTTGGTGGACAGCAGATCAATGTCGCAGGGTTTTGCCAGAAAATCATAGGCCCCTGCGGCCAGGGCCTCCTCGGCGGATTCCCCGGTGCCGTGGCCGGTGAGCATGATCACCGGGACCTTGGGCTTGCGGGCCTTGATCAGCCCCAGGGCCGTGAGCCCGTCCATGCCGGCCATGCGGATATCCAGCACCACCACGTCCGGCGCCTTGTCGAGGCGCTCCAGGGCCGCCTCCCCCGATTCCGCGGAAATCACCTCAAAGCCCCGGCGTTCCAGGACCTTTTGCGTGGCCACGCGAAAGCGTTCCTCATCATCCACTATCATCACACGTATCTTTGTACTCATCGTTGTCTTCTCCTTTCACGTCAATCAAGTGCTGTGCACCGATGCTTCACACGCCCTGCAGCATGAAAATCACCTTGAACAGAGCCACCAGGGCCACAAGAATGAGCCCCACCGCAGCAAAGGCGCGTCGGCCGCTCATCCCTCCGAGTTCCCGGAAACCGATCCCGATGACGCCCCATTTCCAGGGCTCCGTAAACCAGAAGGCCCCGGGAATCCATGAGACAAGCAGGGTTACCCCAAAGCCGTAGGCCACACAGGGTGCCACAACGGCCAGGCCGGACCGGCGAGCCCCCACCACCTTCAGGGCCATCCAGCCCAGAAGGGAAGAGAGCAGGGCCATGCCCAGGGCGTTGGCCGCAGACACCGTGGCCAGGACCACCCGGCCACCGCCCGGCACCAGCATGCCTGTAAGCAGACCGTGGAGCACCACCGCTGCGGACAAGCCCCACAGCAGCCGGTGAAGGGTTCCCCGGGCCGCCAGGGCGCCATAGACCCGGGAGGGCGACAGCAGCACGGCTGTAATCCCGATCTTCTCCACGGTGGGGGTCGGGCCCCGTTTCAGGTCAGCATCCATGGCTACCCTCCCAGGGCCCAGATCACGGCGCCGTACACCAGCACTACGCTAACCAGCACAAAGCACACACGGCGCTCTGCCTCAGCAGTAAAAAAGAGCTTTCCGCGTTTCCATCTCATCGAAGGTTTCATGGTGTCTTGTTCTTTCACCGGTCCTTTCTCCTTACGATTCATGGGTGATTAAAACCCCGGCAGGGCGTTGAACCCGCGCAGGACCCAGTACGCTCCGGTGAGGAGCAGAAGGATCGCGTTGGCCACAAACCACAGGGGAAGCCCCACCCGGAGGTAGTCCTTGGGCTCCAGGTAACCGGAGGCGTACACGATGGCGTTGGGAGGCGTGCCGATGATCAGGCAGTAGGCAAAGCTGGATGCAATGGCCGTACTCATGGCCATGAAGGGCAGAAAGGTGGTCCCGGGATGCACCAGGCCAGCCATGTTCAGGGTAATGGGACCTACGGCCGCAGCGGCCGGTCCATCTGCCATGAGGTTGGTGAGCACGGCGGTGAGCCCGTTGGAGACCGCCATGAGGGGAAGGCCGGAGTCCATGCCGAAGGGTGCCAGAAAATCGATGACGGTGCGGACCGTGGTGTCCAGGGTCCTGCCGAAGATGATGGCACCGGCGTAGAGCCAGACCACGCCCCAGTCCACCTTTTCATGGTAGTCACGCCAGTTCACCACCCCGGTGAGCAGGTAAGCCACGGCACCAGCCACGGCAATGACCCCGATGCCTAAGCGAATGGGGTAGATCCCCAGGTTGTAGAACTCTTTTTCCGTGAACCAGCCGAAGACCATCACCAGGAACACCACCAGGGCGATGATCTGCTTGCGGTTCCAGGGCCCCATTTTATGGATCTCCACACGCAGGTGATCCATGGCCGGAGCCAGGCTGGTGACACGGGGCTTGAAGCGCCAGTTCACGATGAGCCAGGTGATGGGAATCATCACAAAGAGAAAGGGGAAGCAGTAGGTGATCCACTGGAAATACCCGATGTCAAACCCAAACATGTCGGTGAGATACGTCATCATGATGGATGCTCCGGCTGCTGGATGGTCCTGCTTGCCCGACTGATCCAGGCCATGGCAATGCCGATCATCAGCATCTTGGCCAGCTCCGGGTCTTCCGGCACCTCGCTGGTGAGGCTGTTCTGATAAAGAAGCATGCCGATGGGAAGGAACATGGCAGCCAGGGCATGGTCGGAGATAAAGGCGGCCAGGGGGCGCGTGGAAAAAGATGAGGGTGATCCACCGGACGTTGGGCACGGCGAGCTTTTCAAACATCATCAGGCAGACCCGTTTGTCCACCCCGGTCTTTACAAAGGCCGCGGCAAACATAAGGGAACCCATGATGAACCAGCAGGCATCCGACCAGTAGAGCATGGCCACCTGCTTTCGGGTCACCACCCCGGTGAACACCAGGATCAGACCGATGCAGAAGGCCACCCCGGGCAGGGGAATGCACTCCGTAAGAAAACAGATCACCACAAAGACCACCATGGCGATGGCCACCTTGATATGCCAGCTCCCCTTGTCGGCGGCGGCCTTGTCCTTACCGGCCAGTTCCCCGTAGTCAAGGACGTCGCGCCTCTGCTTCAGGGCGCCCTCCATGAGGGCAAGGAACCTGGCGTCGTCCACCTCGTCTCTGATAAAGGCGTGGGCGCGCTTGAAGTTGGCCCCGGCCGCAGGGATCTTGTATTTTTTGCACCATTTTTCGTTTCGTTTCAGAAAACGGGCCTTGGTCAGGGCACCCATGCGCATGTTGCGCTCCATCATCTGGGCCGTGAGAAGCTGCCACTGGGGCAACTCCGTGCTTTCTGCCCCGAAGAGCTCCTGGCTCAGGTAGGCGATCACCGCCTTGGGGCCCACCTTGTACTCGGCCCCCACATCCTTCATGCCGCCGGGCGTGGGCATGAGCAGGATCAGAAAAAAAAGGGCAACGGGAATGGAGAAGATCCTCCAATCCACGTACTTGTCATACCCGGTCACCTTTTGCTTGTCGCGTTCTCCCATGAGTATTCCCCCTTCCTAGGCGTCGATATCCGACCCCTGCTGCTTCATGATATCCCTCGGGCTCTGCATGCTTCGTTCAAGCATGGCCAACCGAATCTTCTCCGCATGCCGTCGGTACGAATCCCAGGCCTCGCTGACCTTGCCCCAGAGCAGGTCGATGTCCGCCGGTTTCACCAGGAACTCAAAGGCCCCGGCCTTCAACCCTTCCACCGCCGAATCCACGGTGCCGTGGCCCGTCAGCAGGATCACCTCCACCAGGGGATGGCTCTTTCGTATGGCACGAAAGGTTTCATGGCCGTCCATGCCGGGCATCTTCACATCCAGGACCACCACGTGGACCGGATCTCTGGACAGCACGGACAGGGCCTCCATCCCGGAGCCGGCTGTCAGCACGGTGCACCCCTTGCGGGCCAGAAGCCGTGAGGTGGTTTCGAGGTAACGGGGCTCGTCGTCCACGAGCAACACATAAAGAGTATCCATTCACTCCTCCTCAATTAATCTAAGGTTCTTCATTCCCAAACGAATGCCTTAAAGATTGACTCTCACGAGGAATTGCACGGGACATGCCAAGTCAGACAGACACGCCAACAAACTGTTTTAAAAGACGATTCGCAAAACACTCTCCAAAACTATCCCGTTGTATTGTCAGTCCGGTTTACAAGGTGTCGGGCAATGGAAAAACCGGGCATAAAAAAACCCCGGCCACGTCCCCATGTAAGAGGTCATGTACCGGGGCCTGAAATGTTTAATGGATGAAACCCGATTGATGTGAGCAGAGGGCAAATCGCAATGGCAATAAGCTTTCGAGGTGGCTCACCTCGCCACCGGAGGCACGCTTTTACGTCATTGTTCGAGGTGGCGAGGCAGGGAGATGGTGAACACAGAGCCCTCCCCCACGGTGCTGGCGACGTGGATGCGCCCGCCCATGCCCTCGATGATGCCGAAGCAGACCGAGAGCCCCAGGCCCGTACCGGAACCCGGGGGTTTGGTGGTGAAGAAGGGGGAAAAAATCTTGGACCGGGTCTCTTCGTCCATGCCGCTGCCGTTGTCCGACACGTCCACGCACACGGTGTCGGCCTCCTCACGCACCGCCACGCTGACCCTGCCGCCGCAGCTGCCATGGCGGGCTTCCACGGCATCCAGGGCGTTGTTGATGAGGTTGAGAAAAACCTGCTGGAGCCGCGAGGGATCTCCCCAGACCCGGCTGCCGTTTTCCGGCACCTCCGTAAGGAACCGCACCCCGCTCACCTCGGCCCTGGAGCGGACCATCTTGGCCACGTCGGCAAGGAAGTCCCCCATGACCACGGCCTGGTCCCGGGTGGTGCTCTTGCGACCGAAGTTGAGGACCGACCGGGTGATGTCCGAGCAGCGCCCGATCTGAAGACGCATCTGGTCCAGGGACTCCCGGATCATGCCCACCTCCTCGGTGCCCTCCTCCACGTCACGGACGGTCTCGGCCATGTAGGCCAGCTCGCTTTGCATCACCTGCAAGGGGTTGTTGATCTCATGGGCAAACCCTGCGGCCATCTCCCCCAGCTCGGCCAGGCGGGCTGCGCGGTAAAGCTGCTCTTCCAGGTGCACGGCCGCGTCATCGCTTCGCCGGATCCGGGAGACGATGCGGGTGGTCAGCCCGTAGCCCACGCCCAGAAGCGCCCCGCTGCCAGCCACCATCACGGCAAAGATCACCAGGTAGATCCGCATGCGGTTCTCAAAGGCCTCACGGGTGTCCTGCACCACCACCAGCCGCCAGGGCTTTTCCGTGAGCCGCACCGAGGCAAAGACACGCTTGACCCCGTCCCGGCAGGCAATGACACGGGCACCGGCCCAGCCGTCCCCCATGACGTAGGCGTCGCTGTCCGGGTCCTTTTCCATGAGCTTGCCCCTGGAGGGGCGAATGCTCTGGTACACGCCCTCGTCGTTCAGAAGAAAGGCCTCTCCGGTCTGGCCGATGCGCACCTCACCGGTGACGGCCTGGAACACGTCGGTATCAATGGTGGCCCTCAGCACCCAGGGACGCCCTGCCCCTTGAGCCCGCACCGCCACCACCACATGGGGGGTCTTGCGGAACCCGGTGAAGACATCGCTGATCCAGGAGCCGGTGGCCATGGTCTTTCGAAACCAGAACTCCTCCTGATAGTCGATGCCCTCCAGACGGTAAGGCCCGGTGTAGGCCACGTGAACCCCGGCCTCGTCAAACACCCCCAGGTCCATGAAAGCCCCTGAGCTGGCCTGGAGATTCCCGAAGGCCGTCTCCAGATTCTCGGGGGTGGACAACGCCTCAAAGGAAGAGATGGAGGCCAGCAGCGCCAGGTCGGCACGCCGCTCTTTTAAAAAGGAGTCCACCATCATACCGTGGTCCCGGGCGGTCTGGGAGATCCGCGCCATGATGCTTTTTTCCATGGCCCCGGAAAAGAGAATGGCCCCCACCACCAGCAACACCATAAACGGCACCAAAGGGACGATCGTCATGTTGCCGAGAATAAACCGCGCGATCTTCCGATCGTATGCCCTGCCTGTCATCATCGCCTCCTTAATTTCGGAGAAAAAACGCCTCCGGCGGCAAGGTGAGCCACCTTGAAAGATGGTTGCGGATGCGCTTTGCCCCTCGTTCCTCGGGTCAAATCACATCCGCCTTTCAAAAAAAATTGTAACTATTCAGCTTGCCTCCGGCGGGTCGCTTTTTTGAAAAAAAGCTCCGCAAAAAACTTTCCCGAAAATGGCAAACTACCAAAATTGGTTCGGCGAAGCCTGGAAAGACTTACTGAAAACCTGTTTATCAAACTTTTCAAAAGTTTGGCCCCCGGCAGGGCCGCCGGAGGCAAGCTTTTCCATGTTTACTGCTTTGCCGGATCCTCTGTGTCTCCGGCATTGATGCGAGCGCCCACGGTGATGCCGTACTTGTCCATGCGGGCATGGAGGGTGGGCCGTGAGATTCCCAGGAGCCGAGCGGCCTGGGAGCGGTTGCCCTCGGTGGCGGCCAGGGCTTCGGAGAGGATCACCCGGGAGCACTCGTCCAGGAGGCGTTCGAACAGGTCGTCTTCCCGCCGTTCCAGGCGCCCCCTGACCCAGCGGCGGATGATCTCCTCCGGGTCCTTCCAGGGATCCTCGGAAATAACATCCTGGCCGAGACTTCGTGCGATGCTCTCCTGGGTAATGGCCCCGCCCCGGTGAAAAATAAGCAGCTTCTGGATCACGTTGGAGAGCTCCCTCACGTTGCCGGGCCACTCATAGCTTCCCAGGAGCTTCAGCCCTTCCTGACTGATGCCGGGGTTGGCCATGCCCAGTTCCAAAGCGTGGCGCCGAAGAAAGTAGTCGGTGAGAAGGGCAATGTCCCCTTTGCGCTCCCGTAAAGGGGGCAACGCAAGGGTCACCACTTTGAGGCGGTAGTAGATGTCTTCTCGAAACCGCCCCTCCTTGATGGCCCCCTCCAGGTCCCGGTTGGTGGCGGCGATGATCCGCACATCCACAGGAATGGTCTCCCGGCCCCCGATGCGCTCGATGCTCCGTTCCTGGAGCAGGCGCAGGATCTTGGTCTGGAGTTCCAGGGGCATGTCCCCGATCTCGTCTAAAAAAAGGGTCCCGCCGTTGGCCTGTTCGATCTTGCCGATCTTTCGGTGGGTGGCCCCGGTAAAGGCCCCCCGCTCGTAGCCGAAGAGCTCGCTCTCCAGAAGGGTCTCGGGTATGGCCACGCAGTTGATCACAACAAAGGGCCGCCCGCTCCGGTTGCTGTGCTGGTAGATGGCCCGGGCCGCAAGCTCCTTGCCGGTGCCGGACTCGCCCCGGATCAACACGGTGGCGTCGCTTGCCGCCACCCGGCCGATGGACTTGTACACCTCCTGCATGGCCGGGCTGATTCCCACGATGCTCTCTTCGTCCCCTCCGGGCACGGCGCCTGCCCCGGTGCCCCCTAAGGTCACGGTGGACTTCATAAAGCGCCCCGCCTCGGCAGCCTGGCCAATGAGACGAAGCAAGGCTGGAATATCAAAGGGCTTAAGCACGTAATCAAAGGCTCCCATCTTGGTGGCATTGATGGCCGTCTCCGTGGTGCCGTAAGCGGTCATCACAATGACCGGCATGAGGCTCGCCACCTCCTTGAGACGCTCAAACAACTCCAGCCCGCCCATGCCCGGCATCTTCATGTCGATGATGGCAAGGTCCGGCTTCAAGCGCTTGGCAAGCTCAATGCCCTCAAGGCCGTTGGCCGCGCTGTGCACCCGGTACCCCTCGGCCGCAAGCAGCTTTTCAAAGGACGCCCGCAACGAATCATCGTCGTCCACAATAAGAATGGTAACCATATCGCTCCTTAATTGAAGGGAAAGCCTTCTATGGTCAAAGTTGCTGGAAAAAGCCATGCCTCCGGCGGCAAGGTGGGGGCACCTTGAAACCCTATGGCGAATGCATGAATGCCGCCGCTATGCTGCCGTTTTAGGGGCATTCGCACGACGGATGACATAATGCGATCGCCCCTGCAAGAGAGACCCGTCTCATATTTCTAAAAAACAAACTCGGAGCTTTTCGTATTGAATTGGCTTTCACCCGAATAACCCCAGCCCCCTGCCGGGAAACAACCTATAAAAAAATTACGCCGTCTTTTTTTAAAGATCTCACACGTTGATTTTCACCATGAAATCAAGTTTCATTCTCCACGGGCAAAGCCCATCAGCGAATGTGATCGGCCTGAGGAACGAAGGCCGGGAGCATTCGCGACCCTGGGGTCAAGGGGCTTTAGCCCCTTGCCGCCGGAGGCGTTTTTCCATGCACGTTCCCCTATCCCCTTTCTTCGCTGTCCATGGGCAGGTAGACCACAAAGGTGGTGCCTTTGCCCTGGACGGAATCCACATCGATCCAGCCGCCGTGGTTTTCGATGATGCGTTGGGAGATGGGCAGGCCCAGGCCGGTGCCGTCCTCCCGGGTGGTAAAAAACGGTTGGAACACCTGTTCAAGCTCCTCTTCGGGAATGCCGCATCCGGTATCGGCAAAGGAGATCTCCGCAAGACCCGCGCCGTCGGTCTCGGAGACCACGCGCTCGGTGATCACGATGCGGCCTCCGCCGCCCATGGCTTTGCAGGCATTTTCCATGAAGTTGACAAAGGCTTCCTTGAGCTGCTCGGGGTCGCAGGTCACGTCGGGCAGGGGTTTATCGCGCTTGACCTCCACGGTGACTTCGTAGGAGCGGAGGCGATGGGAGAGGAGCTGGAGGACCCTGTCCACCACGGTGGAGGGGCTTTCCAGCTGCATGGCCAGGCGCGGGGGGCGGGAAAACTCCAGGAAGTTCTGGACGATGGTGTCCACCTGGCCGATCTCCCGTGTGATCACCTGGAAATCCTCCTCCTGCTCCCGGGTGAGGGGCAGGGACCGATTCAGGGAGAAGAGGCGCATCTTCACCGAGGTCATGGGGTTGCGGATGCTGTGGGCCATGCCCGCTGCCAGTTTCCCCACCAGAACCATCTTCTCGGCCATGAGCAGGTTCTCCCGGCTCCGGGCCAGTTCGGTGTGGGCTTCTCCGGCGCTGCGGATAAGGTTCTCGATGCGGTGGGTCACGGCCTTGACCTCATTGGGCTCCATGAGGGCCAGTTCACCCGCCTCTTCCCGGGCCAGGCGGCGCAGGGGAGCCAGGACCTGGCGTCCCAGCATCAGGGTCAGGACGCCCCCTAAGCCGGTGACAAACACAAGGGCCGCCACCGTGACCCAGCGCAGCTGCTCGGCCCGGGCGTGTACAGCCTGGCGCGCGGCAAAAAGCTCCTCCTCATGGGCCTTTTTATACGCCTCGCAGTGATCAAGAATCTTGAAGAACTGATCCCTCACCCCGGCATGGGCCTCTCCCCCGGCGATTTCATCACCCTTGATGTGAGAGGCCAGGGCCTGAGTGCCTAGGCCACAGACATAGAGGTCATACGCATCCCCGATGGACGCAAGGGTATCCCGCTCCTCCACAGTTCCGGCAAAGCCCTGGGCCCGCTCCAGCCGCATGCGAAACAGCTGCCGGTACTCCCCCAGGCGCTGGAGCCATTCGGGGTTTCTGTCCATGACATAATAGGACATGAACCCCTTTTGGTTCACCAGGGCCGTTTCCAGGGCCTCGGCCGCCTGGTACGCCGCCACCGAGTCGCTCACCATGCCTTCGATGAGGCGATCCACCCGGTAGGTATTCCATATCATCACCCCGCCACAGGCCATGGTCACGGCCACCATCAGGGCCACAATGGATGTCGTCTTTGTTCGCAGACTCAAAAAACCCGGCATCCTTCTTTCCTCCTTGCTTACTTCTGAGCATCCACCGCCCATGGGACCGATTCCGTTTCAAGGCCCATGCGGTCGGCCAGCCAGGCGTACCGCTGAGCAGGCACCACCAGTGTCCGCCCCGGGTGCAGGGCCATGAGCCGCCACACCGCCTCCTGGGGGTCCACCAGGGAGTCGGGCAGATCCACCACGAGCCGTCCATCCCATCCGATACCACCGTAAACCATGACCTCGCAGGTCGATGAGGCTGTGCGTCCCCCGTTTCGCCCGGCCACGGTTGCCATCACCTCCGGCAGGCCTCGGTCTCCTTCCACCCGCATGGACAGGGTGTAGGCAAGCCTCTCCTCAAAAAGGGGCGGTGGATTGCCCCGCCGACACAAAAAAGAGCCCAGGGCACAGGTGCGCCTCACCCGCGCTTCCAGCTCGGCGTTGTCCAGGGCCGAGGCGTTCCACACCGTCACCCCGCCTCCGTGGTGCCAGAACACCACCTCCACCCCGCGGCGCACCAGGTCGATTTCGGCATCGGCCATGTCCATGGCAAGCCGCAGGCGATCCCGGGTCAGGGGGCGCCCGGGATCCCCCACGGCAACGGCCACCCGTTCCAGGATGGCCCTGGCCGCGTCCCCCACCGAAAAGGTCCCGCAGGGGAGGTACATGTCGTAAAACCTGTGGTGGAGAAAACTCCGCCCGAACAGGCGCCTGCGACGCCTTACCCAGCTGCGACGCCCGGCCCCGGGGACATCGGCCATGAGGACCCTGAACACGGCCACGGGAAACCGCTGCAGCAGGTGCCCCAGGTCCCCGTAAAAAATCCTCACGCCCCGCTCCAGGGCCGATGCCATGGCCCGGCACAGTCGGGCCCTTGCGCATGCACGCTCCTTGACCATGCGATCCGCCAGGGGGTGAACGCCGAAAAGCGCCCACGACAGGGACAGGTGTCCCCCGCCCCCATGGGCCGCCATGGCAATGAGTTCGTCATCTCCCATGGCAACCCCGCCGGTCTCCCGCTCCAGGTGCCGGACCAGCGCCCGGACCTGCTCGTTTTCACCGCCTGAAATCACAATGGCCGTCATATGTATTCTTCCTCCGCCCTGTAAATCGGTGTGTGCCGGTGTGTGTCGTGCCCGGGCACGGCACCCTGACGGTGCCTTGCCTGCCCGGAGCCGGCGTTCCATGGCTCTCTTGGTGAGCAAGACCCATGCCAGCATCCCCCACCTGAAATCCTTTGAAAATTTCCGATGGAACAGGGTGGTTTCGGACTTCAGGTTTACACAGTGGAAACTTTTCTGACACCCTTTTTTCCCGGGAGCCTGCCGTTTACATTCCCCTTGACACCACCTCCCGGGTAGGCAAAGGATAAGGGGCGTGATCATGCCACCGGCCCAGGTGCTGACCCAACAGACAAAGGAGTCCCCCATGCCCGTCCCCACTCCGGCAATCGTTCACCTTCTATCCTCCGAACTCTCCTTCGGCCGGTTCATGGATGAAATCCCCCTGGCCACGGCGGTGATGGACAAGGACTTAAACATTGTCTGGCTCAACCGCGCCTTTGAAGCCCTCACCGGCTTTTCCCGGAGCGACGCCTACGGCATGCCGTGCCGCCATGTGGTAAGAAGCCGTGCCTGTGTGGAGAGCTGCCCCAGGCAAAACGGGGTGGTCACGGCCCCGGCCCCCTGCGAAAGCGACATCATCAACCGGGACCGGGTGCGCCTGCCCGTCAAGCTGAACCTGGCCCCCCTCACCGACGCCAACGGCAACCACACCGGATACATGGAGACCATCGAAGACCTGCGGGCGGTCCGAAGCCTGGACAGCCAGAAGAGCCAGGCCTTCAGCTTCGAAGGGATCATCGGCCGCAGCGAAAAGATGGACAAGATCTTCCAGACCCTGCCCATCCTCGCCCAGAGCGACGCCTCCATTCTCATCACCGGGGAGACCGGCACGGGCAAGGACGTGGTGGCCGAGGCCATCCACCAGACCTCGCTCCGGGCCGGGGGGCCCTTTGTCAAAGTCAACTGCGGAGCCCTTCCCGAAACCCTTCTGGAGAGTGAGCTCTTCGGCCACGCCAAGGGCGCCTTTACCGGTGCCGTGGAAAACAAGCCCGGCCGGTTCCGCATGGCCCACAACGGCACCCTCTTCCTCACAGAGGTGGGGGATCTTCCCCTGGCCCTGCAGGTGAAGCTGCTCACCTTCCTGGACGACCAGGTGATCTACCCCCTGGGCGAAACCCGCCCCTTCCACGCCAACGTCCGCGTCATTGCCGCCACCCACCGCAACCTGGAGCAGATGGTGACCCAAGGGACCTTTCGCCAGGACCTGCTCTTCCGCCTCAACGTGGCCCGGGTCCACCTGCCCCCCTTACGGGAGCGCAAAGGAGACATCCGCATCCTCCTGGACCACTTTCTGGAAATCTACCGGCGCCAGCTCGGCAAGCGGGTCACCGGGTTTTCCCGGGACGCCCTGGCCCTGCTCGCCCGTCCGGTTACCGGCAACGTCGCGGGAGCTGCGAAACATCGTGGAGTTCGCCGTCAACATGGCAACGGAACCCACCATCGACGTGGAGTCCCTGCCCGCCTACCTTTTGGAAGGCCCGCCCCAGGCACCGCTGCCGGAGACGCCCGACCCGTCATCCCCCACCGCCCCCGACGCCCAGGCACCCCAGACCGCCCCCCGCACCTGGGCCACGGCCGAACGGGAGATGATCCTCGACGCCCTGCAGAGGGCCCGGGGCAAGCGACAGGAGGCGGCCAAGGCCCTGGGCTGGGGCCGCAGCACCCTTTGGCGCAAAATGAAACAATATGGCATCAATGAATAGGATACGTGTTTTGAGGTTGCCTCCGGCGGCCCTGCCGGGGGCCAAACTTTTGAAAAGTTTGATAAACAGGTTTTGCTCAATTTCACAGAAGCCTTCGCGGAAGCTCTCACCCTGAGGAACGAAGGGGAAGGGCTTTCGCAACCTGGGGTCCAGGGGTGGCGAAGCCACTTAGTCCAAAAATCCCCTGGCCGCCGGAGGCAGGCTTTTCCATGCACTTCAACCATAGAAGGCAATACGGTTAAATCGACAATGAGCAAGCAGCAGCAACGTATCCTGTGACGTCGAAGCTTGTGAACCAGTCGGCACAAACCATCAGCGTTTATGTCGGGCGCAGCCCGAGCCGAAGGCCCTTGCGCTTTGAACCGAGGAACGAGGGTCAAAGCGCAAGGGCAATAAGCTTTCGAGGTGGCTCACCTCGCCGCCGGAGGCTTGCTTTTTCCACTCCCTTTAACCATAGCGGGCACGTGAACAGGTAAACGAGCTGGCCCTGAAACAAGCGGTTTAAGCTCTTGAAACAATTTAAAACCCTATGATACAGTTTTCCCTATGTTAACAAAGATCCTCATCCCCATCGCCGCCAATGAGGTGGCCCCCCGCTTTGACCTGGCCGCCGAGGTGCACATCGTCACCCTGCTCCGGGGCGGCGACACCGAGGACAAGACAGTGGTGCTGCCCCAGGCCTCTGCGGAAAAACTCTGCCACCTCATCCTCACCGAGAACATCACCTGCGTAATCTGCGGCGCCATCGAGGAAGAGTATTTCCAGTTCCTTGCCTGGAAAAAGATCACCGTCATCGATGCCGTGGCCGGGCCGTGGGAAAAGGCCCTCATCCGCCACCTTCAAGGGGACCTCTCCGAAGGGGAGATGCTCTTCGACCGCATTGTGGAGGGACGCCATGTGGACCATCCGTAGCTTCATCGACAAGATCGATGACCTGTTCAGCCGTGGAGCCGACTCTCCGGGACACTACCGGAACCTCACCCGCAACATCATCATCACCATGCTGGTGGTCACCATCACGCCCTTGACCGTCATGGGGATCCTCAACCACTTTCAATACGGGCGCCACCTGCAAAACGAGCTCATCACCCCCCTGGCCAACACGGTGAGCAAAGCCAAGCACTCCTTTGAGCTCTTTTTTGAAGAGCGCCTCTCCACGGTGCGGTTCATCGCCAACGCCTACGACTTCGAGGAGCTCAACGACAGCCGGACCCTGCACCACCTCCTGCGGATCCTGAAAACCGAGCTGGGCGGGTTTGTGGACCTGGCCATCATCAACGCGGACGGGGACCTGGTGAGCTACGCCGGACCTTACAACCTGGCGGGCAAAAACTACGCCAGCCAGCGCTCCTTCCAGGAGGTGCTGGTCAAGGGCTCGTACATCAGCAACGTCTTCATGGGCCACCGCCAGCTCCCCCACATTGTGCTGGCCGTGCAGCGGTACACCGACGACGGCACCAACTGGATCATCCGGGCCACCATCGACACGGAGCGTTTCTACACCCTGTTGGGCAGCCTCAGGCTCTCTCCCCAGAGCGACGCCTTTCTTGTCAACTCCGAAGGGATCATGCAGACCAACTCCGCCCTGTACGGCAAAACCCTCAAGGCCTGCCGCCTCACCATCCCCACGGGCACCCGGAGCACCTTTGTGTCGGAGACCACCGACCCCGACGGCCGCCAGATCCTTCTGGCCTGCTCCGGCTTCAACAACGCCGATTACGTTCTGGTCATCGCCAAGCCGCGCTCCGTGGTGCTGAGGTCCTGGTATGCCCTGAAGTCCGACGCCCTTCTGGTTTATGCCTTGAGCCTTCTGGTGATCATCTTCATGGTGGTGAAGATGACCGGCACCCTGGTGCGGCGTATCAAAGAGTCGGACGAGCGCCGGGAGACGGCCCTCACCGAGCTGCAACACAACCAGAAGCTCTCCTCCATCGGCCGCCTGGCCGCAGGGGTGGCCCACGAGATCAACAACCCCCTTGCCATCATCAACGAAAAGGCAGGCCTCATGGTGGCCGCGGGAAGACTTCCCCCACCGGAAGCGCCTGGCAGAGCTCACCGAGGCCATCATCGGCTCGGTCTCCCGCTGCAAGACCATCACCCACCGCCTCCTGGGCTTTGCCCGTAAACTCGACACCCTCATGGAGCCCCTCTCCATCAATGAGATATTAAAAGAGGTCATGGGCTTTCTGGAACGGGAAGCCCTCTATCGCCAACTGGACGTCAGTATCGACCTGGACCCGTCCCTTTCCGACATTCTTTCGGACCGGGGGCAACTCCAGCAGGTCTTTCTCAACCTGCTCACCAACGCCTTTGCCGCCGTGGAAGACGGCGGCACCGTCAGGCTCGCCTCCATGCCCGCCCAAGGGAAGGGGGTCACGGTCACCGTCGCGGACAACGGCTGCGGCATGACCGAGGATGTGGCCAAGCGCATCTTCGACCCCTTCTTCTCCACGAAGAAAGGCAGCGGCACCGGCCTGGGCCTCTCCATCACCTACGGCATCCTCAAGAAACTCGGGGGCACCATCACACTGAACACCCGGCAGGGGGAGGGCACCACCTTTACGGTGACGCTGCCTGAAAAGCCCCCGGCCGACACACGCAAAGGAGGATCCACCCCATGACCACCCATGTCCTGCTGATTGACGATGAACGGGAGTTTGTCACCACACTGGCCGAGCGCCTGGATATCAGGGGATTTTCAACCGCCACGGCCGAAGACGGGGACACCGGGCTTGCCCTGATCCGCCAGGAGACCTTTGACGTGGTGATCCTGGACCTCCTCATGCCGGGTATGAACGGCCTGGAGACCCTGAAACATATCCGCCACATCGCCCCGGACCTGCCCGTGATCCTTCTCACCGGCCACGGCTCCACCCGGGAGGGCATGGAAGGAATGCGCCTGGGCGCTGTGGACTACCTCATGAAACCCCTGGCCATCGAAGACCTCCTGGACAAGCTCAAGGAGGTTGTCGCATCATGAGCCTGACCCCTGACCAGGAGACCACGGTCCTCATGGGGGCCGTCACCGCCCCAGCCACCCACGACCTCATGAACGTGCTGGCCATCATCAATGAACACGCGGGGCTCCTGTCGGACCTGCTTCACCTGAAGGGAAGCGGCGCACTCCCACCGGAACAGCTGGAAAAGAGCATCGCCGCCGTGGAGGCCCAGGTAGCACGGGGCCGGGAACTCCTCAGCCATCTCAACAGTCTGGCCCACGCCCCGGATCCCGGTCCCGGCGGCCCTGCCGATGCCGGGGCCGCCCTGGAGGAGGTGGTCTGCCTCACCCGGCGACGGCTCCACGGGCGACTCACCGCACCCGCCCCCTCCGCCACGGTCCAGGCCGACCCCATGAAGCTGCGGCTGCTCATCTTTCGCCTCCTGGAAGCCGCAAGCCACCCGGAGCAGGCCCGGGAAACAGACATCACCCCGACCCTTGGCGAGTCCACCCTTGCCCTCACCTTTCAAGGCCACGATGCCATGGAACTGCCCGGGGCTGTCAGCGCCCTGGCCCATGAGATCGGCGGCTCCCTCTCCCGCACCCACCACACCCTTTGCCTCACCCTGAAACGGGGTTAGCCCCTCTTTGCCTCCGGCGGCCCTGCCGGGGGCCAAACTTTTAAAAAGTTTGATAAACAGATCTTAAGAAAGCCTTTTCCAGGCTCCGCAGAAATAATTTCCACTTTTTGCATTACAAAAGTTTTTTGCGGAGCTTTTTTCCAAAAAAGCGACCCGTCAGAGACAGAGCGTAAAAGTCCCTCAAATGCCAATGGCTCCACCGACTAAACAGGCCACCGGCAGAGCATCTTGAGGCATGCAGTCACAGCCACCATAAACAACAGGTGCCCTGCCCCGGCACACCCTTTCTCGTCCCGTATTGTTTCAAATTGTTCGTTTCATTTAGTTTTATTTTGTTTCTATCAATATCTCCTGCCCCACCCACCCACCACACAACCCACCGTTATAAATAAGCATTCCACACATGGCACACCCCTTGCAATCCATCAATTTAACTGAACCAATTCATCAACAACCCACATTGCAAGGAGCCGCATATGCCTTCCATCACCATCACCAACGGCGCCTTCAGCCAAGCCGGAGCCATTGTCGACGCCCTCAGCAGCGCCACCGGCATGAAGGTATTCACGGACCGGGAGATCATCACCCTCACCGCCCAGCGCGAAGGGCTGAAAGAGGCCTCCCTCCTCAAGATCCTCAAAGGACAGACCCCCACCTTCAACACCTTTACCAAGGAGCGTGAAAAGAGCCTGGCTGCCGTCAAGCTCACCCTGGCCGAACTCCTGGCCGAAGGCGACATCATCCTCCACGGTCTGAGCGGCCATCTCGTCCCGGCCTCCCTCACCCCGGTGCTACGCACCCTCATCATCACCGACAAAAAACGACGCATCGAAAATGCCCGGGAGACCCGCAACATCACGGACAAAGATGCCACCGCACGGATCCAGGCCCTGGACGAGGCGGCCCAACTCTGGTGCAGCGCCCTCCACGGCAAGAGCGCCTGGGATCCTGAGCTGTATGACGTGGTCATCCCCACGGACAAGACCCCGGTGCCCGAGGCATTAAGCCTCATCACCGAGAGCCTCTCCCGCATTGAGGTGGACCCCGAAGAGGGGGCTCGGCTCGCAGCGGATTTCTCCCTGGCAGCCCGGGTGGAACAGGCCCTCGTCGACACCGGAGAAGGGCTCACCGCCGAGGCAAGGGACGGCCACGTGACCGTGACCATCAACAAAAACGTCCTCATGCTGGGAAAATTCAAGCAGAAGGTGGAGGCCGACGCCGCGCGCATCAACGGGGTGACATCCGTGGAGACCCGTATCGGCAAGGGGTTCTACAAGGCCAACGTCATGTACGACTTCGACCTGCCCACCCCGCCCCGGGTCCTTCTGGTGGACGATGAAAAAGAGTTTGTCCAGACCCTGTCCGAGCGGCTCCGCATGCGGGAGGTGACCACCTCGGTGGCCTATGGCGGGGAAGAGGCCCTGGCCATGGCCGGCAAGGAGGAGACCGACGTCATGGTCCTGGACCTCAAGATGCCCGGCGTCAACGGCTACGACGTGCTCAAGAACATGAAGGCCAATCGCCCCCACGTGGAGGTGATCATCCTCACGGGCCACGGATCCGAAGAGGACCGCAAGCGCTGCCTTGCCATGGGGGCCTTTGCCTACCTGCAGAAACCCGCGGACATCGAGCGCCTCACCGAGACCATGAAAGCCGCCTACGACAAGATCCGGGCAAACCGCGCCGAAAAGACCCCGGCCGACCGACGAGCGCATGGCGGCAACGCACCGCACCCCGCGCCGACACCTTAATTTGGAGGAGAAAGAAAAGATGACCTACACACCCCATGTACTTGTGGTGGACGACGAAAAAGAGTTCGCCAACACCCTGGCCAAGCGCCTGGAGCTGCGGAATTTCAAAACCAAGGTGGCCTATTCCGGGGAGGAGGCCCTGGAGATCCTCACCGAGGGCCTCACAGACATGGTGATCCTCGATGTCCTCATGCCCGGACTCGACGGCTGCGAGACCCTGGTCCGCATCAAGGCCGACCACCCGCTCATCCCGGTGCTCATGCTCACCGGGGAGGCCACGGTGGAACGGGCCATCACCGGCATGAAGGCAGGGGCCCTGGATTTTCTCATGAAGCCCTGCGACATCGGCGTCATCGCCGAAAAACTCGAGGCGGCCTACAAGCTCAAGTGCGACCACGAAGCCCGTATCCGCGATGCGGAGATCAACAACATCATTGAAAAAAAAGGCTGGTAACGGGCCCTGAGCGCACCACCCCTGCCCCCCTTCGGGGCGGACGCCACCTTCTCGAGACTCCCTGCATGGAGGTTTATTTATGGTAACGGAAACCCTTCAGGCCGAAACACGGCCCATTGACTGGAAACGCATCTTCTTTCTCGGCCTGGGGCTGGGCCTTTTTGTCCTGGTTTACTACAGCTCCGCCTGGCCCGACGCCGTCGACCCCAACGGCAAACGCTTTGCCCTCACCACCGAGGCCAAGGGGGCCATCGCCGTCTTTCTCCTGGCGGGGATCTGGTGGATCTTTGAGGTCCTGCCCATCGGGGTCACCAGCCTCACCATCGGGGTGCTGCAGGTCATGTTCATGATCCGGCCCGCCAACAAGGCGTTTAAAGACTTCATGGACCCGTCGGTCCTCTTCATCTTCGCCTCGTTGGTCATCGGCATGGTGTTCACCAAGACAGGACTCACCCGCCGCATCGCCTACAAAATGCTCTCCATCGTGGGAGAGCGCACCAGCATGATCTACCTGGGCAGCTTCGTGGTGACGGCCGCCCTCACCCACATCATGGCCCACACGGCCGTGGCCGCCACCATGTACCCGCTGCTGCTCACCATCCACGCCATGTATGCCGACGACCGCGAGCCCACCCGCTTCGGCAAGGGCCTCTTCATCGGCATGGCCTGGGTGGCCGGGGCCGGTTCCATCATCACCCTGCTGGGGGCGGCCAGGGGAGCGGTGGCCGTGGGCTTTTTCCGGGACATCGTGGGCCGTGAGGTCTCCTTTTTCGGGCTCACCTATTACATGGCCCCCGTGGGATGGATCATGGTCTTCGTCCTCTGGGCCTTTATCATGCTCTTTTTCCGGCCGGAAAAGACCCGCATCGAAGGCATCAAGGAGCGTTCGGCCTTTATGCTCAAAGAGATGGGCGCCTTGAGTCGCACCGAGGTGGTGTCGGCCATCATCATCTTCGGCTGCATCTTCTGCCTCTCCATGCGGGCCTTTATCCCGGCCCTGTCCGGTGTCAACAAAACCGCCATCATCCTGGTCTCCACCATCCTCTTTTTTGTCCTCAACATCCTGGACATCAAGGACCTGGAGGCCATCCCCTGGAACATCATCCTTCTTTTCGGCGGTGCCATGAGCATCGGGTTCTGTCTCTGGGAGACCGGGGCGGCCCAGTGGATGGCGGTGAACTGGCTCACCCTGTTTAAGGAAGCCCACTGGTTCGTCTTTGTCATGAGCATCGCTTTTTTTGTCATGGTGATGACCAACTTCATCATGAACGTGGCGGCCATTGCCATCTCCCTGCCCGTGGCCCTGGTCATCGCCCCCTACCTGGGAGTGGCCCCGGAGGTGATCCTATTTGCGTCCCTCATCACGGCGGGCATGCCCTTTATCCTTCTGGTGGGGGCAGCCCCCAACGCCATCGCCTACGACTCCGGACAGTTCACCACCGGTGAGTTTTTCTCCTACGGACTCATCGCGAGCCTGATCCTCATGGTGGTTACCGCCCTGTTTGTCCTGATTGTCTGGCCCATGATGGGCATGCCGGTTTTACTTCCTTAATCAAACAACGCATACTGGCGCCGGAGTCAGGTAATCCGGCGCCAGACACACTGACACATAAGACAAGATATCAGCAACATGAGACTGAACAGAACAGACTCATTAAAGTCATTTACAGCAAGCAATAGGAGGAACAGGACCAAAGGCATGAACATGTTTCCCGGAAAGGAAAACCCAAAAAAGGCAGGGAACTAAAGGGGGATGTTCCTTGGCGACACAATGCGCCAAAGGCGAAAAGGTAGGTATATTTATCAGCAACTTACGGCGTTTTTTTTAATGCTAATTCATAAATTTAATTGAACATATTCATCAATCGCGGAAACTTCTTGACACCCCAAATGATCTTTTGCAGAATACCCATTTATCCACGGTCGTCACACCTCTGGCAAGGCCCTGGTTTACTCGGTCTCAGCGTGCATTTCGAGCAGTTGAGGGCTATGAGAAAAATAAAATATACACGCATTGGCTAATAAAACAGCACTCTTTGAGTACTGCCTGCCCAATACTTTACGCTGTATCACTATTATTTTCCGGCCGAGCCCCCACATACTTCCCGGATAGATGATGCACCCGCACCGACCGTAAGGTGTGACGAGCGGACACGTTCGTCAACCGTGTCCATGGTCCGTGACACGCGGGCGCTTCTGCCCGACATTTCTGACACTGCCCCGGATCATCCCCCGGGTTGTCTCAGCGACAGTGTCAACACTGAGGAAGGTAACAACTGTGACAAGACAAATGAACACCCCGCCGCCGCACGCGGGCCGGAAAAAAGTCGATAACGGCTTCAGACTGGTCCCCTTTGCGGTCACCTTCGCGGTCATGATGACAACCTGGGTGGCCTTGTCGGGAAAACTCGACATTTTCCACCTCTCCCTTGGCGTCATCTCCTGCGTGATCGTCTCACTCTTCTCATCGGATCTTCTCATCACCGCCACCACATTCAAGGGAATGCCCGGCCTCTGGCTGCGCTTTTTCCTCTACCTCCCGTGGCTCATCAAAGAGATTGTCCTGGCAAACCTCCACCTCCTCAAGCTTGTCTTTCATCCCAGGCTGCTTGATGAGATCAACCCAAAGCTCATCCAGTTCCGAAGCCGCATGAGCGATGACATGGGCCTGGTGACCTTTGCCAACTCCATCACCCTGACCCCCGGAACCATCACGGTCTCCCTCTCCGTCTTCGGGGATTATGTGGTACACGCCATCGACGACGCGTCGGCCGAGCCCCTGCCCGGCGAGATGGAGAAACGCGTCGCAACCGTATTCGGAGAGGACCATGACTGATTTTTTTCTCTGCGCAGCCATTGCCATCTGCCTGATCTCTCTGCTCTCGCTCTACCGCGCCATAGCAGGGCCCACCATTCTGGACCGCATCATCGGCATCAACGCCCTGGGCACCAAGACCACGGTGCTGCTGGTCATTATCGGGCTTCTCTTTGACCGGGTGGACATGTTTGTGGACATCTCCCTGGCCTACGCCCTGCTGAACTTCATCACGGTTCTGGCGTCGGCCCGCTATTTCCACAAGAAAAAGGGGCTCCACGGCGAGTCCCTCACCCAGAAATAAGGAGCGACGAACGATTATGACCATCTTAAGCCTTCTGCTCATCGCCCTGGGCATCTTCTTCTTTTTTGCCGGAGCCGTGGGCGTGATCCGATTCCCCGATTTTTACTCCCGGCTCCATCCCGCCGGGATGATCGACTCCATGGGCCTGCTCCTCTCCATGAGCGGCCTGGCCCTTTTTGTCCTCAGCCACCACGGCCTCTCCGGGACCACCATCCTCACGGCCATAAAACTCATCCTCATAGTCATCTTCGTCTACATCACCAGCCCCACCGCCACCCACGCCATCGTGGACGCCGGCATCCGGGCGGGACTGGCTCCGTGGACAAAAAAGAATAACGGAGGCAGCGATGACGATACCCATTGATCTGGCGATACTCACCCTTGTGGTCATCAGCGGCATCGGCGCCCTGGCCGTCAAGGACCTCCTCGGAGCCGCCATTGTCTTCAGCGCCTACAGTTTTCTCATGTGCCTTGCCTGGGCCGTCATGGGGGCTGTGGACGTGGCATTCACCGAAGCAGCCGTCGGGGCGGGCGTCAGCACCGTCTTTTGCGTGGCAGCCGTCTTCCACACCACACGGAGGACCAAAGATTGAGATTTTTAGCCATCATCGCCGTCGTCCTCACGGGCGGGCTCATCATCTTCCACACCGGGGCCTTCCCCGATTTCGGTGATGCAGACTCTCCGGCGAACACCTACCTTTCGCCCTACTACCTGGAACACGGACAGGCCGACACCCACGCTCCCAACGTGGTCACCAGCGTCCTGGCCGACTACCGTGGCTATGATACGATGTTCGAGACCACGGTGGTCTTTGCCGCGGGCCTGGCCTGCTTCTTTCTGTTGCGCCGGAAAAAAGGTCCGGAAGAGACTACCCGCATGTACCGTCACCTGCCCACAGGGGTGACCCTGCACATCAAGGAGGGGGGCAAGCTTCCGGCGGAAGACTCCAAGGTCTTCCGGCGCCTGGACTCCCATTTCGTGCCCCATCAGATCATCATCAAAAACACCTGCCGCCTTGTGATCCCCTTTATCCAGATCTTCGCCCTCTACGTGGTGGCCCACGGCCACTACAGCCCCGGGGGCGGGTTCCAGGGCGGGGTGCTCCTGGCGGCGTCCGTCATCCTGTACGCCATCAGCCACGACCTGCGGCGCGCCATCCGGCGCTTTCCCGAGAAGATCGCGGCCCTGTTCGGCTCCCTGGGCGTTCTCATCTACGCGGGCACCGGGGCCCTGTGCCTCCTGTTCGGGGCCAACTTCCTCAACTACGAAGCCCTGGCCCCCCTTCTGGGGGTCGATGCGGTGATGGCGCGTTCCCACGGCATCCTCATCGTGGAGATCGGCGTGGCCTTTGCCGTCATGGCGGTGATTATCTGGATTTACTACAACCTGTCCTCGGCAGGGAAACACGACGAGGGGCTCTGATACCATGACCGACCTGTTGCCGCTCCTTGCGGCCAAATACAACTACTGGATCTACACCATCCTCATGATGATCGGTCTCTATGCCATGATCGCCAAGAACAACCTGGTGAAAAAAATCATCGGCATGAACATCTTCCAGACCGCCATCATCCTCTTTTACGTCTCCATTGCTTACAAAAAGGAGGGGACCCTGCCCATCATCATGGGCGACGCCCACGGCGGGGGCCACGCGGCCGTCCATGCGGCGGACTACATCAACCCCCTTCCCCACTGCCTGATGCTCACGGCCATCGTGGTCTCTGTTGCCACCCTCGGCGTTGCCCTGGCCCTGGCCATCAAGATCTTTCGGCAGTACGGCACCCTGGAAGAGGATGACATCAACCACCAGATTCGCATGCAGGCAGGACAGTAAGAATGACACAGCATTTTCCGGCACTCCTGATTATCATACCGCTGCTGTCGGCGCTCATCGTCTCCGCCATGGGGTGGATCGACCGGCGCTGGTGCTTTCCCCTGGCCGTGGCCTCTCTGGCCGGGGCCCTGGCGGTTTCCGTCGGCCTCTGCGCCCAGATCATGGCAGCAGGCCCCATTGTTTACAAAATGGCGGGATGGCGTCCCCCCATCGGCATCGTCTACGTCATTGACTACCTTAACGCACCGGTCCTTGTGGTGATCCTGTCCGTGGCCCTCTTGAACCTCATCAGCGCCAAGACCTGGATCGAGAAGGACTTTTCCGACAAGCTCAGCGCCTATCTGGCCCTCTACCTTCTCTTTCTGGCCGGCATGGTGGGCATCGTGGCCACAGGCGACGCCTTCAACCTCTACGTTCTCCTGGAGATCGGCTCCCTCACCGGCTACGCCCTCATCGGCCTGGGCAAGGAACGGGCCCCGCTGTCCAGCCTCAACTACCTCTTCATGGGCACCATCGGTGCCTCCTTTTACCTTCTGGGCATCGGCTACATCTACATCGCCACCGGTACCCTGAACATGGCTGATATCGCCCGCCTGATGCCCACCCTTACAGGCTCGGGGACCCTTTTCCTGGCCCTGATCATCTGCATGGCCGGGCTCTTTGTGAAGATGGCCCTCTTCCCCTTGCACGGCTGGCTGCCCAACGCGTACAGCAACGCCCCCTCGGCCTCGGCCGGGCTCATCGCGCCGCTGACCACCAAGGTGATGATCTACGCCATGGTAAGGGTGGGACTCACAGTCTTTACCCCGGAGTTCACCTTCTCCCGGGCCCTGCTCTCCGAGGCCATCGTCTGGCTGGCGGTGGCGGCCATCGTCACCGGGTCCCTTCTGGCCCTGATGCAGCGACGGCTCTCCCGGATGCTCACCTACATCATCGTGGCCGAGGTGGGCTACATGGTGGGGGGCTTCTGGCTGGGCAACACCTCCGGCGTCACCGGCGCCACCCTTCATATCATCAACGACGCCGCCATGACCCTGACCCTCTTCATGGCCGTGAGCGCCATCGTCTGGAAGTTGGGGAGCGACCGCTTCGAAGACCTCCAGGGGCTCTTCGGCAAGATGCCCTTTACCATGACGGGCTTTGTCCTGGCGGCCCTGGCCGTCATCGGCATTCCGCCCACCTGCGGGTTCTTCAGCAAGTGGTACCTCATCACCGGCGGCATCAACGCCGGGCAGTGGGGCTTTGTGGGCGCCCTTCTCTTCAGCAGCCTGGTCAACGCGGTGCTCTTCTTCCGCATCTTTGAGATCGCCTTTTTCGAGCCCTTTGCAGAAGGCCACGGCCATCACGACCACGGCCCTGTCATGAGCGAGGCCCCGGTCACCATGGTGGTGCCCCTGATCCTTGCGGCCCTTTCACTCATCGCTTTAGGTCTTTTCACCGGCGACATTGTCACGAAACTCATTCAGCTGGCCATACCGGCAGGGATTGCATAGATATGGAACTGCTTTACTCAGTCAAACCCCTTGCTGCGATTCTCGTCTCCTTTTTCGTGGTGCCCATCATCTTCTCCGCACGGTCCGAGAACGTGCGTGAGGCATGGACCTTTGTCGCAGCCATCTTAAAATTCGCCATTGTCCTGTCCATGCTTCCCTTTGTCTTAAAGGGAGGGCAGATCGCCTGCACCCTGGCCGAGGTGCTCCCCGGGCTGGCCATAGAGTTCAGGGTGGACGCCTTCGGCATGCTCTTTGCCCTGGTCTCCTCCAGCCTGTGGATCGTCACCTCCATGTACTCCATCGGGTACATGCGGACCTTGAAAGAGCACGGGCAGACCCGCTACTACGCCTGCTTTGCCCTCTCCCTGTCCGCCACCCTGGGGGTCGCCTTTGCAGGGAACCTTCTGACCCTCTATCTCTTCTACGAGATGCTCTCCTTTGCCACCTACCCCCTGGTCACTCACCACCAGGACCGGGAGGCCAGGAGCTCGGGCAGAAAATACATCACCTATATTCTGGGGGCCTCCATCGGCCTGGTGCTTCCGGCCATGCTGGTGATCTACAGCCAGACCGGCACCTTTGAATTCGCACCCCAGGGCTTTATGAACGGCCACTTCTCCCAGGGGGCCATGGCCGTGCTGCTGCTTATGTTTGTCTTTGGCTTTGCCAAGGCAGGGGTCATGCCCTTTCACTCCTGGCTGCCCGCCGCCATGGTGGCGCCCACGCCGGTCTCGGCCCTGCTCCACGCCGTGGCCGTGGTAAAAGTCGGGGTCTTCTGCGTGGCCCGGGTCATCACCGGGGTCTTCGGCACCAAGATGCTGGCCGACATGGGCCTGGGCACCCTGGTCTGCTACGTGGCCTCCTTTACCATCATCGTCTCGTCCCTCATCGCCCTGTCACAGGACGGGCTGAAGCGGCGGCTGGCCTTCTCCACCATCGGCCAGCTCTCCTACATCATCCTGGGGGTGGCCCTGCTCTCGCCGTCCGGCATGACCGGCGGCATGCTGCACATCGCCATGCACGCCTTCGGCAAGATCACCCTCTTCTTCTGCGCCGGGGCCATCTTTGCCGCCTCGGGCATCAAGAACATCAGCGAGATGGTGGGCATCGGACGGCGCATGCCCATCACCATGTCCGCCTTCCTGCTGGGGTCCCTGTCCGTCATCGGGCTGCCTCCTCTGGGAGGCTTTATCAGCAAATGGAACCTTGTCATCGGCACCCTGGAATCCGGCCAGATCTTTTTCCTCTTTGTGCTTTTGGCCAGCTCCCTTTTAAACGCCGCCTACTTTCTGCCCATCTCCTACAAGGCCTTCTTCTGCACCGACGAAGAGGCCATGTTTGAAAAGAAGGTGGACGAGGTGCCCACCTGGTGCCTGGTGCCCCTGTGCATCACGGCCACCTGTTCGGTGATCTTCTTCTTCTACCCCCAGCCGTTCCTGCAGCTGGCGAAAATGACGGTGAGCACCATCATCGGCGCTCCCATGCCCTAAGGTTCAGAGGTACGATATGACGTCAGACAACACACTTTTCAGCAGCCCAAAAACCTTAAAGACCGTGATGGTCATTTTCGCGATCTTTCTGGGATGCCTGCTAGAGTAAGCTTTCATTCACCCCCACGCATCGTTTACCGTCGACGGATGGCCCGAGTTCAACCCCATCTTCGGGTTCCTCTCCGGCCTGGCCCTGCCCGTCCTCGCCCTGGGACTCTCGTTCCTGGTGAAAAACGGAAAATAACAGGTAATCCTTACAGGAGATGTTCGATCCAATGACACTTTCCATGCCTTATATAGATATCCCCCCGGCCCTGATCATGGTGGCCGGGGCCCTGGTCCTGCCCATCCTGAAAGGGCGCTTAAGGTCCGCCTGGATGACGGTCCTGCCCCTTCTGGCCCTGGTGACCCTGCTCTCGGTGCCCAACGGCACCCACTGGACAGTCCCCTTTCTGGACTACCAGCTTGTCTTCGGACGCATCGACGCCCTCTCCCGCGTCTTCGGCACCATCTTCTGCATCGCCGCCTTTGCCGGCAGCATCTACGCCATGCACGAAGACGACGCCCTGGCCCACACCTCGGCCATGATCTATGCGGGCAGTGCCGTGGGCGTGACCTTTGCCGGTGATTTTTTCTCCCTGTATGTCTTCTGGGAGTTCATGGCCGTGGCCTCCACCTTCCTCATCCTTGCCCGGCGCACGGAAAAAGCCCAGAAGGCGGCCTTCCGCTACATCATGATCCACATCCTGGGGGGGCTCTCCCTCATGGCGGGCATCGTCCTCCAGATTCAGGAGAGCGGTACCATCGCCTTTTCGGCCATCGAGCTGGCCTCACCTGCCTCCTGGTTCATCTTCGTGGGCGTGGCGGTGAACGCAGCGGTCTACCCCATGCACGCCTGGCTCAAAGACGCCTACCCGGAAGCCACGGTGACCGGCGCGGTGTTCTTAAGCTCCTTTACCACCAAGAGCGCCGTCTACACCATGGCCCGCATCTTTGCCGGGACCGAGATCCTTATCCCCTTGGGCCTTGCCATGGCGCTCATTCCCTTGTGCTATGCGGTCATTGAAAACAACATGCGACGGGTCCTGGCCTACAGCCTCATCAACCAGGTGGGCTTCATGATCGTGGGCATCGGCATCGGCACCGACCTTGCCATCAACGGGGTGGCGGCACACGCCGTCTGCCACATCCTCTACAAGTCCCTGCTCTTTATGAGCGCAGGGGCCGTGATTCACCAGACCGGCAAACAGAACCTGAGCGACTTAGGGGGCCTCTTCCGCTTCATGCCCTGGACCGCCACCTTCTGCATCGTGGGCGGCCTGGCCATGTCCACCCCCTACTTCTGCGCCTTTGTGAGCAAGTCCATGATCATCTCGGCAGCGGCCCACGAACACCTCACCCTGGCCTGGTTTATCCTCCAGTTCACCGCCGTGGGTGTCTTTGCCTATGTGGGCATCCGGGTGCCCTTCCTCACCTTCTTCCACAGGGATTCCGGCTTAAAGCCCTCTGAAGCCCCCTGGAACATGCGCATCGCCATGGGCTTTACCGCCCTGGGCTGCGTCTACGTGGGCATCCACCACGAGGTGCTCTACAACATGCTCCCCTTTGCCGCGGACTACGAGCCCTACACCGCGGCCCACGTCATCGGCCAACTCCAGCTCCAGTTCTTCGGCACCCTGGCTTTTTTCCTTTTGCTGGCCAAGGGGCTCCTGCCAAAACTCTCCAAGGCCACCTTCCTGGACACGGACTGGTTTTATGCAGGCGCCGGGCGCGTCCTCTACGTGATTTTCGACAAGGTGCTCAACGGCATCAACGCCACCTGCGACGCCCTGTTTGTCAAAGGGCTCACCGGACGTGTCAACCGATTCGCCCAGGGAGCGCCCGAGTCCATTGCCGTGGCCCTCATGGCCCCCTTTACCCACCTCTTCGGCAAGGGGAACACCAGCCAGGCGGACGTCTCCGACCGGGTGAGACTGGCCTTCAGGACAGGCACCGTCCCCTCCGGGGTCGGCGCCTTCATCGCCGTACTTTTCATCTTCCTGCTCTACGCCGTCAGAGGATAGCCCACGCGGGGTGAGGGGACCTTGCCGGTCCCCTCGAAAACGGACACCACAACCCGGCTCTTTGAAGCTGCAAGCCCAACACGAGGACAACAGACCATGATCTCACGAGACGATATAAAAAACGCCTTTCTCTTCTCCACCCTTCCCGATGAGCTGGTGGACCGCATCATCGCCATCTCCAAACCCCGTTCCTTTGAGGAAGGAGAGGTGATCTTCGGCGAAGGGGGCCAGTCCGGCACCTTCTACCTGGTGCGCTCCGGCACCATCCTCATCGAGCAGGAGATGACCCGCCACATGACCGTCACCGTGGCCACCCTCAACGCAGGTGAATGCTTCGGCTACTCCTCCCTCATGGAAGAGATGTCCTTCAGCACCACGGCGATCAGCTCCGAAGCCTCCGAGGTGATCCTCATCGACGGCAAGGCCCTGGTCGAAATCATGGAAAAGGACCACAGCCTGGGCTACCTCATCCACCGACAGATGGTCCAGATGATGGCAGGACGCCTCCAGCGGCGCACCGAACAGTTCCTCCGCGCCCTCTCCACCCACCCGGAGATCCACGAACTCGAAAAATCGTAAAACGCCTCCGGCGGCAAGGTGAGCCACCTTGAAAGCTGGTTGCACTCACATTCTTCACGGGCGCAGCCCGTCAGCACATGTGATGGCCCTGAGGAACGAAGGGGCAGAGCATGTGCGATCCTGGGGTGCAGGGGATTTATCCCCTGCCCACCGGAGGCTTTTTGTTTTTTACCTGGTAAATGCTTGATGTTAACTCTTGAAGAAAAACAGGATTGCGGAGACCAGGGGCGGAAAGAGGGAAAGGGCCACTTCGCGGCGTTTCGGGGTAAAGGCTTTGGTGTGGCGCACGGCCATGACGGCCAGGTAGAAGAGGGCCAGCACAGGAAGGGCCGGGACAAAGGCGCCAAGGGTCCAGGCGGTAGCAACAGCCAAAAAGAGGCCGAGAACGGCTGCGGGGATTCCTGCAAGGCGATCCGGCAAGGAGAAAAATTGGGAGGCGCTGCCCAGAAATACCACCATGAACCAGTCGGCCACGCCGAAAAAGGGATGGAGGGCATCGGTGCCGGGGCTGGGAAACTTCATGAGGAGTACTTCGGAGAGGGGGTAAAGGCCCTGTCGCCCCCCGGTGTAGTAAGCAGCCACGTCCTGGGCGATATGGTGGGTGGGACCCACAAGGAAGCTCACGGCATCGGCACACACCATCACACTCACCAGGGGCAGCAGCTCGGCAGGGGATTTTAAAAAGCGTGGCAGGTAGCCCGCCGCCACAACAACAACCAGAAGCTGACCGCAGGTGCTCAATGCCTCCCAGTGAAGCCGAAAAGGCAGGCCAAACCGAAGGGCGGCCCAGCTGCCCGCCGTGATCATAACCCCCACCGCCAGGATCCCCCAGCGATGCACGGCCGGAACTTCTGGAACGGCCACATGGCGCACACACCACAGGGAAACCGCCCACAAGGCCCCGAGGGTCAATCCAAGAACCGCCAGTGCCCCCACAAACCCCGAGACCACGCCCACACGCCCCATAAGGGCGGCCCCCGCCATGGAGACGCCCCACCATCCGGCCACCAGCACCAGGGCAGCCCCAAATCCGCTGTATAAAGAAGATTTCATGGCGGTCATTACACCACAAAGCCCTCGAACAGGCACAGAAAAAAATAAAAAGCATGCCGCCGGCGGCCAGGGGATAAATCGGTTCGCACATGCTCTGCACCTTCGTTCCTCAGGGACATCACATGTGCTGACGGGCTTCGCCCGTGCTACATACGATGGCAACATTTTCTCATTAGGAACGTTTTTTGCGGAGCTTTTTTTCAAAAAAGCGACCCGCCGGAGGCAAAAAAAAACACCCACGTTCTGCCCGCAGGGTGCGGGCAAAACGTGGGTGTCGATAACTTGATCAAGGGCCTGGCGTTACTCGGCGACCTTGGAACCCCAAGTCTTGAGGGTGGCCATGCCGCCCTGGACGCTCACGGTGTTGGTGATGCCCAATTCACGCAGGTTGATCTGGGCCTCAAAGGAGCGCACGCCGGTGTTGCAGACCAGGACCACCAACTTGTCTTTGGGGACCTCTGCAATGCGGTTTTTGATCTCTCCCTGGGGAATGGTATTCCACTTACCGGGGAATTTCTCCTTGAAGGGGGTGGAGTCGGGCAGCTCGCGGCAGTCGATGAAGACACAGTCGCCCTCTTCCCAGAGCCCTTCGAAGGTGGCCAGGGGGATGGACTGGAGCAGGCCGTCCACAGCGTTGTCCGCCACGTTGGCCAGGGAGTTGACGATGTCCATGGCAGAGCTGAAGGGCGGGGAGTAGGCAAACTCCAGGTTGCTGATATCCAGAATGGTGGGCTTGTACTTCAAGGTGGCTGCCACCGCGTTGATGCGGCCCACCATGGCATCGCCGCTGCCGGCAAAGCCCTGGATGCCGAAGACCGCACCCACTTTGGTGGCCTTTTCCACCACCAGCTGGATTCAGTTCCTTTTCGGGGTAGAAGTGAGCGCGGTCCAGCTGGCACATGGAGACGCTGATGGCGTCGATGCCGGCTGCTTCCATGTCCTTTTCGAGTAAACCACTGCCCGCAAGGGACTTATCGAAGAGCTTGACCACAAAGCTGCCCACCGGGGCTTCGGTGGTGGCGTTGCCGCCTGCCAGGTTGGTGCCGATGACGCGGCCCTGGCGGTTGGCAAGGGAACCCAGGGGATAAACCCCGGGGGCTCCGCTCACGGCGTGGTTGAGCTCGATGCAGTCACCCCCGGCGTAGATATTGGGATCCGACGTCTCCAGGCGCTCGTTGACAACGATTCCGCCGGTGGGGCCCACTTCCAGGCCGGCTTCCCGGGCCAGTTCGCCATTGGGGTTGATTCCCACGGCCATGATGACCAGGTCGGCTTCCAGGGTGCGCTTGTCGGTGACCACCCGCTGGACGGCTCCCTCCTCGCCTTCAAACCCCTTGACGGTTTCTCCGAGGTAAAAGCTTACTTCGTTCTCTTCCATGGAGCGCTGGGCCATATGGGCCATCTGCTCACTGACAAACCCCGGCATGATCTGGTTGCCGATCTCCACCACGGAGGTCTCGATGCCCCACATGTCGGCCAGGGCTTCGGCCATCTCCAGGCCGATGAACCCGGCCCCCACGATGACAGCTTTTTCCACCTGTCCGGCGGCCACGAGCTTCTTGATCTCCATGGCGTCTTCGAGGTTGCCCACGGCGTGGATGTTGGCCAGGTCCTGGCCCGGAATCTTGAGATCCCGGGTGCGGCTTCCCGCGCCGATGACCAGCTTGTCGTAGGGGTAGCTCTTCTCCACTCCGTCCTTGCCCTTGGCCCAGACCACCTTGGCTTCCCGGTCGATGCGGGTAACCAGGGTTCCGGTGACCAGGGCTTCGAAGCCTTTGATGGTCTTGAAGAACTCTTCGTTACGAACCATATGATACGCGGTGCTCTGAAGGGCCGTATGATCCGCCACATCACCAGAGACATAGTAGGGAATACCGCAGCCTCCGTAGGAGATGTAGTCATCTTTGTCGATGAGGGTCACATGGGTCGAGGGATCGATGCGTTTCACTCGGCAGGCAGCCTTGGTCCCCAAGGCAACGCCGCCGATGACAACAACTCGTCTTGACATTTTCTTGTCTACCTTTTTGCTTGTGCTTATCGCCACTGGACCGGCGTCTCGGGACCCATTGACCCTGTCCCGGAGCGTCGCGCCCAACACGCTGAAATTGCGTCTCCCGGCCTGAAAAAGAGCCTGGTTTATGTACGAAACCAGCCACCTCTTCAGCCCGGCCACCACACGGTTGTAGTATCTTATCCTCTGAATTACAAGAAAAACAAAGGTGAGGCAAAAGCCGCGAGGTTTCACGCTCTTTTGAGGCTTTAAAGGGCCTGGCCTGAAACCCGGATAGACTTGTTTTCAAAGGGGTCAGCCAGAACGCAAAAAACCGGTCATGGGAACCCCACAACCGGTTTGACCAACGCGCAGCCCCGCATCTTGCCAAAAAGGGCCTCAGACCCTCAGGTGATGCTTCTCCCGCTTCAAAAGGTCCGAAGCATCGTTGAGGGTGGGAACGTCAAAGATGGTCAGGCCATTCTCTTCAAAAATGGCATCCACCATCTCCTTGAGTGTTTTGGGCATGCCGTCTGAAATACGAATGATGCGGGAAACGCTCATCTGGGCCAGGGTGCAGGCCACTTTGCGGATATGGAAGGCGTTTTTCTTGTCGCCGTTTTCCCTAATACGGCTGATGTCCACGATAATGTCGCACTCGCTGCGAAGGGAGTCGAGGACGGAGAGGATGTGGTTGGAGAACTGTTTGGCGCCTTTGTAATCAAACTCACCGGCCATCTTGACGTAGAGGCGGTTTTCAGCAGTGAACCCGCGGATGGCCCACATGGCGGTGCGTGTACGCCCCACCTTGCTTTCGCCCTTCTTCTCGCGCTCCAGCTCCTTGATGCGGCGCTTGGCCCAGAGGATCTCCTTTTCACGCTCGTCGACCTCTTCCAGGAGGTTGAAGATATCCTGTAAAATCTCCTCCTCGCCCAATCCGTCCAGGTGGTTCGTCCTGTATTTTTCAGCAATACTGGAAAGTCGACTCTCCATATCGGCCATGCCTGTCTAACCCCGCTTTAAGGCGTTCATATCTATTCTCTTGACTTTATTATCGGATTTACACTATTTTTTTTTAGCTTCTTTTGGCTTTTTTTTAACAATCCTTCGATAAAATCAGGCATATGCTGACATTCCAAGAGCTTCTAGACCTTGTCAAAGACAACGAAATAAAATCTCGTAAATTCAATCAGGTTGAAACCAAAATCCTCACAATTTTGAATTTCAAAGACCTGTTTGAAACCCTCCTTTCCGAAATATCCAAGCAGTTTAACATCCCGTATGTTTGGATTACCCTGGTCAAGGGGAGCGATACGTCCCGGCTCCTCCTCAAGGCCTTCGGCTCATCGGAACTCCTGCCCGAACGGGTCAACCTGGCGACACGCTCCCAGTTCCAGGGACTCCTGGGGACCGGCACCACCCCCACCCTCGTCAACCAGGATATCCACGAGTACCGGGCCCTGATCCCCCCCACCAGCAACTGGCTGATCCGCTCCATGTCCATGTCGCCCATCACCCTGGATGGTGAGGTGATCGGCTGCCTCAATCAGGCGGACGTCTCTTCAGACCGATTCTCTCCAGACAAGGACCCGGTCCTCCTCGCCCAGCTGGCCTTAAAATTTTCCCGTGCCTCTCCAATCGGCACCGGCCTATGAAAAATTGCGCCTGCTGGCCTTTAACGACCCCTTGACAGAACTGCTGAACCGACGGGCCATGGAGCATGCCCTGGAGCAGGAGTTCCGCCGGGCCATCCGCTACAACCGGGAACTCTCCGTGGCCTTTCTCGACCTCGACAAGTTCAAGGCCGTAAACGACCGCTACGGCCATGACGCAGGGGACAAGGTCCTCATGGATGTGGCCAGGGCCCTGTCCCGATACACCCGGGAGAGCGATATCCTCTGCCGGTTTGCCGGAGACGAGTTCGTGCTGGTCCTGCCCGAAACCACCCTCGAGAAGGCCCAGGCCATGATGACCCGCATCCAGGATGAGATGGCGGCCATGCCCATCCCCATCAACGGCCACACCCTGCACCAGCACGTCAGCTTCGGTATCGCCTCCCTGCGCGTGGAAAACACCGCCACCTACCCCGCCCTTCTCAAGCGAGCGGACAAGGCCCTGTACCGAAACAAGACCCGCCTCAAGCCGGTGTGTGAGGTCACCCCCTAACCGGAAGAACAGATCACCAAACAAAAAAAGCCCGCGGCATGAAATGCCGTGGGCTTTTATGTGCAACAGGTCACAGCCACCTCCTGAGCTAACGCTCCTTGGCTGTTACTAACTGTTCATGCAGAGGGACCGGAAAAGGCGGATGCCCTTAACGGATTTACGCGTCGGTTGCTGCGCTTTCGACCTTGGGAGCGGTGAACTCCACAATAGCCATGGACGCTGCGTCACCGGCACGGAAACCGATTTTGGTCACTCGAGTGTAGCCGCCGTTTTTACCGCCGAAGCGTGCGGGAGCTTCTTCAAAAAGCTTGTGCACCACTTCTTTTTCCATAATAACGGCCATTGCCTGGCGACGGGCGTGGAGGTCTCCACGCTTGGCCAGGGTAATCATTTTATCCGCCCAACGACGAAGCTCTTTGGCTTTGACGTCGGTGGTTTTGATCCTCCCATGCTTGAACAGAGAGGTCACCATATTGCGAAACATCGCTTTGCGATGGGCAGAAGTCCTGCCCAGCTTAACGCCTGCTTTTTTATGTCTCATTTCCTCTTACTCCCCTTCAGCTCCGTCTTCCTCCTTCGGGCTGAAACCGTCAAGTTTCATACCGAGGGAAAGTGCATCCTCGCCAAGCATCTTGATTTCGTTCAGGGTTAACGAAGTTCTTGGTTTTCGAGCATTTCGGCTTCGGTTTTCTGCACGAGCTGATAGATCTTGATGATGTCGGCATTTTTCAGGCAGTTGGCACTACGTACCGAGAGTTCAAGCTCATCCACATTTCTGTAGAGGTTTTCGTTGAAATCTCTGTCCCCACCCTCTTCACTGACGCTGTCGTGTTCAGGCTCGATATCCTCATCAAAGTTGATGAAAGGACTCATCTGCTCTTTCAGGATTTTCGCGGCGTACGCCACGGTATCCTCAGGAAGCAGACTGCCGTCCGTCCACACCTCGAGGGTCAGCTTGTCGTAATCGGTTTTCTGCCCCACGCGGGAGTTGGAAACCGTGTAGTTGACCTTTTTGATGGGGGAAAAGACGGTGTCGATGGCTATGGTCCCGACCGGTGCGTCCTCGTCCTTGTTATCCCTGGCCAAAGCATACCCGCGACCCACTTTAACAGTGAGGATCATGTCGAGTTTGCCGCCCTCGTTCAAGGTCGCAAGATGAAGATCTGGATTGAGGATCTCCACCCGGCCATCGGGACTGATGAGGTCTCCGGCGCACACCTTGCCGGGGCCTTCGGCCTTCAGCTCCAGGGTGCGCGTCTCGGTGTCGGTCACCTTCAACTTAATCTCTTTAATGTTGAGAATCAGCTCAGAGACATCCTCAAGAACCCCGGGGATTGGAGAGAACTCATGCAGAACATCCTCAATCTTAACCGACACGACGCCGGCGCCGTAAAGGGATGAAAGGATGATCCTCCGGAGGGCGTTACCGATGGTAATGCCGTATCCCCTTTCAAGAGGTTCGCATACAAACTTACCGTAAGTTGAACTGCCGGACAGCAGCACTTTGTCCGGACTGATCATCTCACGCCAGTTCCTGTATATCATTTCGTTTGATGTCATATTGATCTCCAGAATTGTGCCAAGAACAACAGTTTACTCACGTTAAAAGGCTCCGCTACTTGGAGTAGAGCTCGACGATCAACTGTTCCTGAATCGGCAGGGTGACGTCTTCGCGTACAGGAAGATTTACAACTCTGGCTTTCATATTGTCTTTGTCCAGTTCAAGCCACTGGGGCACGCCTCGGCGAACCACGGCGTCAATGGCGTCCTGCACAAACTGAACCTTCTTGCTCTTTTCACGAATTTCGACCACATCGTCTTTGCGGACAATGTAGGAGGGGATGTCAACCTTGCGGCCGTTCACGAGGAAGTGCCCGTGGCGTACGAAGTGACGTCCCTGGGTGCGAGAGTTGACGAAACCGAGTCGGTAGACCACGTTGTCAAGTCTGCATTCGAGGGCCTGAAGCAGGTTGGTGCCGGTGATCCCCTTTTTCTGGTCCGCTTTCTTGAAGATGATGCGGAACTGCTTTTCGGAGACACCGTAAATGCGTCTTACTTTCTGCTTTTCCCTGAGCTGGATGCCGTAATCGGAAAACTTGCTGCGGCGCTGACCGTGCTGGCCGGGTGCGTAGCTGCGTCGATCGAAGCTGCATTTGTCTGAGTAGCAACGATCGCCTTTAAGGAAAAGCTTCATGTTTTCACGTCTGCAAAGACAGCACGGTAAAATGCAACCCTCTGTACTGCAGTGAGTTTCCTCCTTTGATACTCGGAATATTTGGTATCATGTTCAAATAGTCTTTTTTAAACTCTTCTCTTCTTCGGGGGGCGACAGCCGTTGTGAGGAACAGGGGTGACGTCCCTGATCTTGGTAATCACAAAGCCTGCAGCCTGGAGAGAGCGGAGAGCCGATTCCCTGCCGGCGCCGGGTCCCTTCACTTCTACTTCCACGGTTTTCATGCCGTGTTCCTGAGCCTTTTTGGCCGCATCTTCAGCAGCCAGCTGGGCAGCAAAAGGGGTGCTCTTGCGGGACCCTTTAAAGCCGTGCATACCGGCACTGGACCAGGAAATGACGTTACCATTGGTGTCGGTAACAGATACAATGGTATTGTTGAATGTGGACTGGATATGAACCACTCCACTGGATATGTTCTTTCTGACCTTTTTCTTCTGTCGTGCGCGTGTCTTCGCCATGACGCTTAAAAGCCTCCTTTAATCGTGACCAGGTGTCCCAAGCTGCACCTACTTCTTCTTCTTAACGGCAGCTCGTCTGGGGCCTTTACGGGTACGTGCGTTGGTTTTGGTTCTCTGTCCGTTGACAGGGAGGGATTTACGATGACGAAGTCCACGGTAGCAACCAAGATCCATCAAACGCTTGATGTTCATGGACACCTCAGTGCGGAGTTCACCTTCCACACGGTAGTCTGCATCAATGGTCTTCCTGATAAGGTTGACGTCGGATTCGGTCAGATCCTGAGTCTGGGTACTCGGGTCAATATCGTGCTTAGAGAGAATCTCTTTGGAAGTGGAGAGCCCTACACCGTAGATGTAGGTGAGCGCGATATCGATTCTTTTTCTTCTGGGTATGTCTACCCCTGCAATCCTTGCCAAAATTTATCCTCCTCTATCCCTGTCTCTGCTTATGACGTTTGTTTTCGCAGATAACCCGTACAACGCCGTGACGACGAACAACCTTGCACTTAGGACATATCTTTTTTACTGAAGCTCTGACTTTCATTTGGGTTATACTCCCTCGTCTTATCCTTCAAATTTCGTAAGGATACCTACTTGGAACGGTAGGTGATTCGTCCTCTGGTCAAGTCATAAGGCGACAGTTCAACGGTCACCTTGTCCCCGGGTAGAATCTTGATAAAATGCATGCGCATTTTACCCGAGATGTGAGCCAGGATCTGATGCTTGTTTTCCAGTTCCACTTTGAACATTGCATTGGGCAAAGTCTCAAGTACAGTTCCCTGTACCTTAATGGGCTCCTCCTTTGCCATAACTCTCCTCCCACGATAATCGCATCTGTCTGGTCCAAATGGGTTAAAACGGCTCACACCGCTTTCGACCAGATTGCAGAGTTTACCTTACGAATGATATCCAAATATCGAGTATCTCACACATTGCAACTCAACCGGCAGTTCCATGGAGAGGTGGCCACGAAACAAAAAAAACCAGCATGATGTGATACTACACTCGCAAATGGATGACAACCCCTTTTTTCCGGACACCTTGAAATAGGCGCCCGGTGCAAAGGGGTAACCATCCATATACGTTCTAAACTTACCTGTCGCTATCGGCGACCTTTCATCGCTTTGCCGTCCCCGAGAAACCCGCTGTAATTTCGCATCACAAGATGCGATTCCATCTGGGCAACGGTATCGATGGCAACACCCACCACAATGAGGAGGGCCGTGCCGCCGAAGTAGAAGGGAACATTGGCCTTGGTAATCAGCATGGTCGGCAGCACGCAGATGGCGGAGACGTAAACAGCCCCCACAACGGTGATGCGGGTAAGCACCTTGTCGATGTAATCCGCGGTGCGCTTGCCGGGCCGAATCCCGGGGATATAGCCCCCGTTCTTTTTCATGTTCTCAGCCACATCCGTCGGGTTGAACTGGATAGCGGTGTAGAAAAAGCAGAAGAACACGATGAAGGCCACAAAGATGACCGTATAAAGCACGCTGCCCGGAGCCATCAGGTCACTGATGGTTTTCATCACCGGAACGCCGGGAAAAAACGAGGCAACGGTGGTCGGGAAGACGATGATGGAAGAGGCGAAGATGGGCGGGATCACACCGGAGGTGTTGATCTTCAGGGGCAGATGCGAGCTCTGCCCCCCGTAGACCTTGCGGCCCACCACGCGTTTGGCATACTCCACGGGGATCCGGCGCTGAGCCGTCTCCATGTAGATGACAAACCCGATGACGCCAACCATCATGACAACGAGCATCAGCGCAGTAAAGGGGCTCATCTGACCAGACCCCATGAGGTTGAACACGTTGGCAACCGCAGCGGGCATGCGGGCAATAATCCCTGCAAAGATAATCAGGGAGATACCGTTCCCGATGCCACGCTCGGTGATCTGCTCACCCAGCCACATGATAAACGCGGTGCCGGCCGTCAGGGTGATGACGGTCATGATGCGAAAGCCCCAACCCGGTGAGGTTGCGGCGTGCATGGCTTCCAGGCCCACACTGATGCCAAAGCCCTGGATCACGCTCAAGAGCACCGTCCCGTACCGAGTGTACTGGGTGATCTTCTTCTGACCCTGCTCCTCACCTTTGCGGGCCTACTGAGGGTGAGAAGCACCACGGTCATCAGCTGAAGAATAATGGAGGCGCTGATATAAGGCATGATACCCAGGGCAAACACCGAGAGTCTCTCGAGTGCCCCCCCGGAGAACATGTTGAACATGCCCACGATGCCCTCGCCGTGCGTGCGAAAGATCTCGGCCAGGGAGTCGGGGTTAATCCCGGGTGTGGGAACGTGCACACCGATGCGGTAGACGAGCAACAGCATCAGTGTGGTTACGATCCGTTTCTTCAATTCCGGCAATTTGAATAGGTTCTGGAATCCGCTGGTCGTCATATGGTCTTAGGCCTCTACTGTTCCACCTGCTGCTTCAATTTTCTCTCGGGCGCTCTTGGACACCTGGCACTCTTTGATGGTGAGCTTCATGGTGATCTCACCGTTGCCGAGGATCTTGATGCCGTCACGACGGCCTTTAACGAGGCCAGCCGCTACGAGAGCCGCTTCATCCACCACCTGGCCCTCTTCAAAGCGGGCAAGGTCCTTGACGTTCAAGATGGCGAACTCTTTTTTGAAGATGTTGGTGAAACCGCGTTTGGGAAGACGCCTGTGGATCGGCATCTGGCCGCCCTCAAAACCGGGACGGACGTTGCCGCCGGAACGGCTCTTAAATCCCTTGGTACCACGACCAGCGGTTTTGCCCCAACCGGAGCCTACACCGCGACCGATACGCTTGCGCGCTTTAACCGAGCCTTCGGCCGGTGACAGTTCATTAAGCTTCATTGGCGTTCTCCTCCACTTTCACAAGATGAACGACCTTGGAGACCATGCCTCGAATGGAGGGGGTGTCTTCCAGCTCGACTGTTTTGTTCATCTTCGTCAGGCCCATGCCTCTGAGTACCTTGCGGTGCTTTTCGGGTCGGCCGATCATGCTTCTGACAAGAGTGATTTTCAGCTTCTGTGACATTTGCTAACTCCCCCGATTACAGATCTTCAGGTCTCAGACCCCTGCGTCGGGCCACTTCTTCACGGCTCTGGTTTGCTTTCAGGCCGGCGATGGTGGCTTTGACTACGTTATGGGGGTTGTTGGAACCCATGCATTTGGTCAGAATGTTTTTCACACCCACGGCTTCGAGGACGGCGCGAACAGCACCGCCGGCGATGAGGCCGGTACCTTCGGAAGCGGGCTTGAGCAGCACGCGACCGGCACCGAACTTGCCGATTACCTCAGAGGGGATGGTCCCATTCACGAGATTTACCTTCACCATGTTTTTCTTGGCGGCTTCCACGCCCTTACGGATGGCTTCGGGAACCTCACCGGCTTTGCCGAGCCCGAAGCCGACGCTGCCCTCTCCGTCACCGACGACAACAATGGCACTGAAGCTGAATCTGCGACCACCCTTGACGACCTTGGCGACGCGGTTGATATAGACAACCTTGTCAATCAATCCGTTATCTTCTGTGTCTTTCTTAAACAAAGGACGCCTCCTTCAGAATTAAAATTCCAGTCCTGCTTCACGAGCCCCTTCTGCAAGGGATTTCACACGACCATGGTAGATGTAACCGCTGCGATCGAAAACGATGCTCTTGACACCTTTTTCCATGGCCTTCTCCGCGACAAGCTTGCCGACCATCTTGGCCTTGGCAGACTTATCGGCACCCTCTTCTGCGCTGTAGCCTTTACCGACGGTGAAGGTCGGTGAAGTGCGCCGACCGTATCGTCGATGAGCTGCGCATAGATGTGCTTGGCGCTGCGAAACACACAGAGACGGGGACGTTCCTGAGTTCCGACAATCTTCTTACGGATCCTGATCTTTTTTTTGAGTCGCTTCTCTTTGCGAGAGTTTGTAGTACCCATATCTTTATCCTGTATATGATAAGCTGAACCTTGGCGGGACCTGAAGAGTCAGGTCCCGGCCACACCATAGCTGGCGCCACAAAGTCAGGCTTATTATTTTCCTGTCTTTCCAGCTTTCCTCTGGATGTGCTCGTCGACATATTTGATCCCCTTGCCCTTGGAAAGATGGGGACGAACGTCACAAATGCAGCGGATAACCTGGCCCACCAACTGCTTGTCGGCACCCATGATCTTCAGGATGTTCCTGTCCACCTTGGCTTCAATGCCTTTGGGGAGATCATAGCTGACAGCGTGAGAGTATCCGACGTTCAGGATGACCGTCTGACCTTTGACTTCCACCTTGTAGCCGATACCGTTGACCTCAAGGGCCTTTTCAAATCCAGTGCTGACGCCAGTCACCATGTTGGCGGCGATGGCTCGGACCATACCATGATACGCTCCCGCATCACGAACGTTGTCGATGATTTCAACGGAAATGACGTTGTCCTCAATCTTCAGGTCCACTACAGGATGAATCTCCTGTTCCAGCTTGCCTTTGGGGCCTTCAACCACAAGTTTTCGATCCGCATAGGCCGCCTTGACGGATGCAGGCAGCACAATGGGCTTTTTTCCAATTCGAGACATAATGTCGCTCCCTTGCTACCAAATATTGCAGAGAATCTCGCCGCCGAGTTTCTGCGCTTTCGCCTGCTTGTCGGTCATCACACCCTTGGAGGTGGAGACCACGGCCACGCCGAGTCCGTTGAGGACCGGTTTCAGGTCCTTGTACTTTGCGTACACACGTCGGCTGGGCTTGCTCACTCTTGTGATTCCGAAAATGGCGTGCGTACCTTCCTGATCGTACTTAAGGTACAGCCTCAGCATGCCCTGCTTTCCGTCGTCGACAAACTTGTAGTTCTTGATGTAGCCCTGTTCCTGAAGAACCCGTGCGATCTCCACCTTGATCTTGGATCCGGGGATATCGACTTTGGGGAACTTGGCTCTGCCGGCATTGCGGATGCGTGTCAACAAATCCGCAATAGGATCACTCATCGTCATGATTTACTCCGTTGAATAGTACTGTAAAGGTTTATACCAGTATCGAGGGTAAAGGAAAAAATCCCTTACCAGCTCGACTTAGTAACACCGGGTAACTTGCCGTGCGATGCAAGGTTCCTGAAACAGATACGGCAGATACCGAACTTTCGCATGTAAGCCCTGGGCCTCCCGCACATCGGGCATCTGTTGTTCGCACGGACTTTAAACTTGGGCTTGCGTTCGGCTTTCACCATCATTGATTTCTTTGCCACAGCTTTCTCCTTGCAGACTTCCTTGCGGGGACTCGGTCTCCCTTATCGCCCCCTTCATGAAGTCAGGTCTTTTTCCTCTAATTCCGGAAAGGCATTCCAAGGAGCCTGAGAAGCTCTTTGCCTTCCGCGTCGTTCTTGGCAGTGGTCACGATCGTGATATTCAGCCCCTTGATCTGATCGATTTTATCGTAATCGATTTCAGGGAAAATAATCTGCTCACGAACGCCCAGAGAGTAGTTGCCTCGGCCGTCGAAGGCCTTGCCGGAAATACCGCGGAAGTCCCGAACGCGAGGAAGGGAGATGTTGATCAGCCTGTAGAGGAAATCCCACATCTTCTCCTTGCGCAGGGTCGCCATGCACCCAATGGGCATGCCTTCGCGCAGCTTGAAGGCTGCGATGGACTTCTTGGCTTTGGTGATCACCGGCTTCTGACCGGAAATGGTCGCCAGCTCGGCAGCTGCCGAGTCGAGGATCTTTCCGTTCTTGATGGCTTCGCCCAGGCCCATGTTCAGGACAACCTTCTCAACCTTGGGAACCTCCATGAGGTTTTTATACCCGAAGGTTTCCATAAGCTTGGGAACCACTTCTTCCTGATACTGTTTTTTAAAATCTGACATTTACATCCTCCGCCTTGGCCCTAAGCTTCGATGGTTTCATTGCATTTTCTGCAAACACGGACCTTCTTACCATCTTCCAGGACCTTCATCTTTATCCGGACGGGGTTGAGGCAGTGGTTGCACATCAGCTGAACATTGGACAGGTGAATGGGCGCCTCGGCTTCAATGATACCGCCCTGGGTGTTCTTGAAGTTAGGCTTCTGGTGTCTCTTCACCTTGTTGATGTTTTCCACAACAACCCGGTTTTCCTTCCGGATGACTTTGAGGACTTTGCCGATCTTGCCCCTGTCCTTTCCGGTAAGAACCTTAACTTTATCATCTCTTCGGATATGAGATTTTTCACTGTTCATAATTTGTCTCCAAAATAGCGACCGGGGTCTTTTCCGGCATTAAAGGACTTCAGGAGCCAGTGAGATGATACGCATAAATCGCTTCGCCCTCAGCTCCCTTGCCACCGGGCCGAAAATACGCGTTCCGATGGGTTCCTGGCTCTGATTGACCAGTACCGCGGAGTTCTCGTCGAAACGGATGTAAGATCCATCGGCTCGTTTGATGGCCTTCTTCGTGCGTACAATCACGGCCTTCATCACATCGCCTTTTTTTACCTTGGCGTTGGGAATGGCCTCCTTGACAGACACGACGATGATGTCGCCGACACCTGCGTATCGCTTTTTGGAACCGCCCAATATCTTGATGCAGTACAGCTCCTTGGCACCGGAGTTGTCTGCCACGGTCAATCTAGTTTCTGTCTGAATCATCGTTGTCTTCCTTCTTTATCAAACCGCCTTTTCAACAATCTTGCTGACGCGGTGCCGTTTGCTTTTGCTCAGGGGCCTGCACTCGGTGATGACGACCTTGTCGCCGATGCCGCATGCGTTCTCCGCGTCGTGGGCTGCATATTTGTTGTGGCGCTTGATATATTTCTTGTAAAGAGGATGCTTAACCAGCCTTTCCACAAGAACGACGACGGTTCGATCCATCTTATCGGACACCACAGTTCCCTGCAGCTGTCTCTTCATTCCTCGTTTTTTCATAGCGGTAACTAGTCTCTACCTTTAGAAAGTTCAGTTTTCCCGGATGACCGTCTCGACCTTGGCAATGTCCCTTCGCACGCTTTTGAGCATGGAGGTCTTCTCAAGCTGCCCCACGCCGTGCTGGAAGCGCAGGTTAAAGTGCTCTTCCTTGAGGTCCTGAAGTTTCGCCTTCAGATCATCCTTGCCCATGGCACGAATATCTTTGATCTTCATTAGTAGTCGCCCCTCTCAATAAAACGTGTTTTAATGGAAAGCTTGTGGGCGGCAAGACGCATCGCTTCGCGAGCCAGATCTCTGGGAACACCTTCGAGTTCATAAAGGATCTTGCCGGGTTTGACAACGGCAACCCATGCCTCGGTGGAACCTTTACCTTTACCCATTCGGACTTCGGCAGGTTTCTTGGTGATGGGCTTGTCCGGGAAAATCCGGATCCACATCTTTCCGCCACGCTTAACGCGACGGTTCATGGCAATACGGGCAGCCTCGATCTGGCGTGCGTTAACATAGCCGCACTCCAGGGCCTGCAGCCCGAATTCGCCGAAGCTGAGGGTGGAGCCACGGTAGGCTTTCCCCGTCATTCTTCCACGCTGCTGCTTTCTGAATTTGACCTTTTTAGGACTCAGCATTTGGAAACTCCTTCATTATCCTGTCAAAGCAAGGGCCACATCAGTCCTTACCCAGGATCTCTCCTTTGAAAATAAACACTTTGATGCCGATGACCCCATAGGTCGTATGGGCTTCGGCAAAACCGTAGTCGATATCCGCACGGAGGGTATGAAGGGGCACCCTGCCTTCCCGGTACCATTCGGTACGGGCCATTTCAGCGCCACCCAGACGGCCGGCACAGATGATCTTGATGCCCAGTGCGCCGAAACGCATAGCCGAGGAGACGCAGCGTTTGATGGCGCGGCGGAAGGCCACACGGCGCTCCAGCTGGAGGGCCACGTTTTCAGCCACCATCTGGGAGTCAAGCTCGGGACGTTTGATCTCCTGAATGTCGATCATGACGTCGCGCTTGTCCCCACCGGCAGAAATCAGCTTCACCAGGTCGGTCTTGAGCAGACCGATCTCAGAGCCCTTCTTGCCGATGACGATCCCGGGGCGGGCAGTGTGGATGCGGAGGCGGATCCTCTTGGAGGATCGCTCAATCTCTACCTTGGAAATACCGGCATGGTACAGTCGCTTTTTGAGAAACTTGCGGATCCGGAAATCTTCCATGACAAAATCCGCATACTGCTTGTCGGCGTACCAGCGGGAATCCCAGGTCTTGTTGATTCCGAGTCTAAGTCCTATTGGATTTACTTTCTGGCCCAACTTTTTATCTCCTTTTCGTTACGCCTCATCAGCCACGACGACTGTGATGTGACTGGTTTTCTTCAGGATGCGGGATCCTCTACCGCGCGCTCTGGCCCTGAACCGCTTCAGGCTGGGCCCTTGGTCAACCGTAATATTCTTAATAAAGAGCGCGTCAACGTCGAGTTCGTTGTTGTGATCGGCGTTGGCGACAGCTGACCGCAGAGTCTTCTCGACGATTGCAGCGGCTTTCTGAGGCATAAATTTGAGCGAATTGAGGCCTGATTCGACAGGCTTCCCCTTCACGGCGCCGACAATCTTCCGCACCTTCTGAGGAGAAATTCGCACATACCTTGCTACAGCTTTAACCTCCATTGTAAGTCATCCTCTACTTAAAGGTTTGCGGGGCGCTATTTGCCCTTGGTCTTTTTATCAGCCGCATGCCCCCAGTAGGTGCGTGTCGGTGAAAATTCCCCCAGTTTATGGCCAACCATATTCTCGGTAACGAATACCGGAATGAATTTACGACCGTTGTGTACTGCAAGCGTCAACCCTACCATCTCGGGGAAGATGGTAGATCGTCTCGACCATGTCTGGATGACCTGGTTGGATCGGCTTTCCTGAGCCAAGAGCACTTTCTTGACAAGCTTTGCATCAACAAACGGCCCTTTCTTAAGCGAACGTGGCATTTTGTCTCCTGTTCTTAATCTTTCAAATTACCCGTAATTGCTTTACGCGAGCCTGTTACTTCGTGCGTCGCTTCACGATGTAACGGTTGGTGGTCTTGTTCTTTCTGGTGCGGAATCCCTTAGAGGGTACGCCCCAGGGTGAACAGGGGTGACGGCCGCCGGAAGAGCGTCCTTCACCACCACCCATGGGATGGTCAACAGGGTTCATGGCCACACCGCGGACACTGGGACGAACGCCCATCCAGCGGGTACGGCCGGCTTTGCCCTTGTTGATGCTGCTGTGCTCTGTATTTCCAAGTCGCCCGATGGTCGCCTTGCATTTGGCAAGGACCATGCGTACTTCACCGGAGGGAAGTCGAACCATGGCGTAGGCCTTCTCTTTGGCCATCAGCTGTGCAAAGGTTCCGGCGCTGCGAACGATCTGCCCACCTTTGCCCACCTTGAGCTCAATGTTGTGGATCTGGGTACCCAGGGGAATGTTCTCCAGGGGGAGGCAGTTCCCGGGCTTGATGTCGGCCTCAGGGCCGGACATGATCTGATCGCCCACATTGAGGTTGATGGGGGCCAGGATGTACCGCTTCTCGCCATCGACGTAGTGAAGCAGAGCGATCCGGGCGCTGCGGTTGGGATCGTATTCGATCGTCGCTACTTTAGCAGGGATACCGACTTTGTCACGCTTGAAGTCGATGACCCTGTAATGTCTCTTGTGTCCACCACCCTTGTGACGGCAGGTAATCCGGCCGTTGACGTTACGACCGCCGCTTTTCTTCAGGGGCCGCAGCAGACTCTTTTCGGGTTTGTCGGTGGTAATCCCTTCAAACGTCGAATATTCCTGGTGCCTGCGGCCAGGTGATGTCGGTTTGGTTTTTCTAATTGCTGCCATTTATCGCTCCCGGTCTATACGCCTTCAAAGAATTCAATGGTACTTCCAGGCACCAGCGTCACAATCGCCTTTTTCCAGTCTTTGCGCTTTCCGACGATTTTGCCTCTCTGCTTGACCTTGCCCTTCACGTTAACCGTGCGGACATCTTCCACGCCGACTTTGAAGATCTTCTCGACAGCCTTCTTGATCTCAATCCGGTTGGCCTTCGGGGCGACTTCAAAAGATACCTGGTTCAGCGTCTCTTTCTGAATCGTGGTCTTTTCCGTGTTCAACGGCTTGATAATGATATCGAATGTATTCATGCTGAAAGCCTCCCTTCGATGCCTTTGATGGAAGACTCAATGAGGACCAGCTTGTTGTACTTGAGAATATCATACACATTCAGGCCCTCGGTGCGGATCACCTTGACGCCTTTGATATTGCGCGCTGACAGCTCAAATTTGATATCTTCCGCGTCGGTCACGATCAGAGCGTTGTCGACCTTAAGGTCGGTAAGGGCCTTGACAACGGTCTTGGTTTTGATCTCGTCCACTCCGAAGGTATCGACAACCATGAGGTTATCGCCCTGGAAACGGCTGGAAAGAGCCATTTTCAGTGCAAGCTTCCGCACCTTCTTGGGCACTTTGTACGCCCAGCTCTTGGGCTGGGGGCCAAAGATAACCCCACCACCACGACGCAGGGGCGACTTGATGGAGCCGGAGCGGGCGTTGCCGGTACCCTTCTGCCGGTAAAGCTTCTTGGTGCTACCGGTAATATCGGAGCGGTTCGTAACAGATGCAGACCCGGCGCGCCGGTTGGCCAACTGCATCTTGACCACTTCGTGAAGGACACTTCCTTTTACGGCTACATTGAAGATATCGTCCGCAAGCTCAGCCTGCGAGACCTTATCTCCTGTAACATTCAGTACATCAACGACAGCCATAACTTCCCTCGTTTTTTATTTTCATGCACCCACTTCGCAGGGTCCCTGCGGTTGGGCACACGTTGATGTTCATCGTTTACTTGCCAAACTTCGGCTTCTTGATCTCAACAAGACCGGACTTGGCGCCGGGAATGCAGCCCTGAATGAGAACCACATTTTCGTCGGCACGAATGTCCACAACGGTCAGGTTTCGAACGGTCTTTCTGACGCCGCCGTACTGTCCGGGAAGCTTCTTTCCTTTAAAAACCTTGGCAGGCCAGGCGCTGCAACCGATGGAGCCGGGGGCCCTGTGGTTACGGCAACCGTGGGTCTCGGGGCCGCGGGAGAACCCGTGGCGCTTGATGGTACCTGAGAAACCGCGGCCTTTGGAGGTTCCGGTCACGTCCACGAGTTCACCAACCTCGAACATCTCGGCGGTGATTTCCTGGCCCAGGGAGTACTCAGCGGGATCAGCCACTTCAAACTCACGGACATCGGAAAAAAAGCTCTCGCCGCTTTTGGCGAAGTGGCCCTTCAGGGGCTTGGTGGTGTGCTTTGCTTTTTTCTCACCGAATCCGAGCTGAACGGCGTTGTACCCGTCCGTGTCCACGGTTTTGATCTGAGTTACGACGCAGGGGCCTACCTGTACTACAGTGACGGGGATGTACCTCCCGTCTGAGGAGTAGACGCCTGTCATCCCCAATTTTTTACCCAAAAGTCCTCTACTCATTGGTAATATACCCCTTAACTACAGTTTAATCTCTACATCGACACCGGGCGAAAGATCCAGCTTCATCAGAGCGTCCACGGTCTGCTGGGTGGGTTCGAGAATGTCCAGCAGTCTCTTGTGGGTTCTGATCTCAAACTGCTCACGTGATTTTTTGTTCACGTGGGGTGAGCGAAGAATGCAGAATTTGTTGGTACGCGTGGGCAATGGAATGGGCCCGCAGATCTTTGCGCCTGTCTTCTTGGCGGTGTCGACAATATCAAGGGCTGATTTGTCGAGAAGCCTGTGGTCGTATGCCCTGAGTCTGATCCTGATTTTGGTATTGATCATCATGATTTGGGTCCCACCTATTCAATAATTTCAGATACGACGCCAGCACCAACGGTACGACCGCCTTCACGGATAGCGAAGCGGAGCTCTTTTTCCATGGCGATGGGGCTGATCAGTTCAGCAATGATGGCGGTGTTATCGCCGGGCATAATCATCTCAACGCCTTCGGGGAGGTTCAGGATCCCGGTGACGTCGGTGGTACGAAAGAGCTGGAACGTGCTCGGAGAAGAACGGGGTATGGCGGCCGCCTTCCTCTTTGGAGAGGACGTAGATCTCTGCCTTGAACTTGGTGTGGGGCGTGATGGTACCGGGCTTGGCTACGACCTGGCCGCGCTCAACCTCGTCACGCTTGGTGCCGCGGAGCAGCAGGCCAACGTTGTCACCGGCCATGCCTTCGTCCAGAAGCTTGCGGAACATCTCAACACCGGTACAAACGGTCTTGGCGGTGGCACGGATGCCCACGAGTTCCACTTCGTCGCCGGTGTGGATCACACCACGCTCGATACGACCGGTTACAACGGTACCACGGCCGGAGATGGAGAAGACGTCCTCGATGGGCATGAGGAAATCTTTGTCGGTGTCGCGCTCGGGCTCGGGGATGAAGCTGTCGCACGCGTCCATGAGCTCAAAGATGCAAGCAGCAGCTGCGTCTTCGTAGCTGTCGGCTTCCAGGGCGCGCAGGGCGCTGCCGCGGATGATGGGGGTGTCGTCGCCGGGGAAATCGTACTTGGAGAGAAGCTCCTGGAGCTCCATCTCAACGAGCTCGATGAGCTCTTCGTCGTCGACCATGTCGCACTTGTTGAGGAACACAACAATACGGGGAACACCAACCTGACGGGCGAGCAGGATGTGCTCACGGGTCTGGGGCATGGGGCCGTCGTCTGCGGACACAACCAGGATCGCACCGTCCATCTGGGCGGCGCCGGTGATCATGTTCTTAATGTAGTCGGCGTGACCAGGGCAGTCAACGTGTGCGTAGTGACGGTTGGGAGTTTCGTACTCCACGTGAGCGGTTGCAATGGTGATGCCGCGCTCTTTCTCTTCCGGTGCCTTGTCGATCTCGTCGAAGGCAACGGCTGCGCCTGCTCCGGCTCGGAGGGCGTTCTGCTTGGTAATCGCAGCGGTGAGCGTGGTCTTGCCATGGTCGATGTGACCGATGGTACCGACGTTTACATGCGGTTTGGAACGTTCAAATTTTTCTTTTGCCATGGGTTGTTTTTTCCTCCTCCTCGCTACCTTGGTGGTTGCAAACGTGATGGTGTTTGCCTTCATGCAGGCTGACATAAAGCGCGCTTCAAAGCGTCTCGCATACAGTGCAATCGGTCGCGTAACAATTGGATCCGGATTACCACCTGTAGTGGGCGAATGCCTTGTTTGCGTCTGCCATCTTGTGGGTGTCTTCACGTTTCTTAACGGAAGCACCGCGGTTGCTTGCTGCGTCCATCATCTCGGCGGCCAGCTTGGCTGCCATGGATTTTTCGGAACGCTTGCGGGAATACTCGATGACCCAGCGAATGGCCAGGGCCCTGCGCCGTGAGGGACGGATCTCAGTGGGAACCTGGTAAGTGGATCCCCCCACCCTTCGGGACTTAACCTCGATGGCGGGTCGCACGTTTTCAAGGGCTTTTTCGAACACCTCAAGGGGAGGCTGACCGCTCTTCTCCTTGATGATGTCAAAGGCGCCATAGAAAATTTTCTCGGCGGTGCTTTTTTTCCCGTCAAGCATAATGGCCGCCACGAATCGTGAAACCAGCTCACTGTTGTATCGGGGATCGGGCATTACCGGTCTATGGGGAACTTCCCTTCTTCTTGGCATAGCTACTCACTCTTTGAACAAATCTTGGTTAACGAATCAGATGAAGAGTCGTCTTACTTAGGCTTGCGTGCACCGTACTTGGAGCGACTCTGCTTCCTGTCTTCCACACCCAGCGTATCAAGGGTACCCCTTACAATAGTGTAACGGACACCCGGAAGGTCTTTTACACGACCACCGCGAACCAGGACAACGGAGTGTTCCTGGAGGTTATGGCCGATGCCGGGGATATAGGCGGTAACTTCCACGCCTGTGGTGAGGCGAACCCTGGCCACCTTCCTGAGTGCTGAGTTTGGTTTTTTCGGAGTCGAAGTATACACACGAGTACAGACACCACGCTTCTGAGGCCCACCCATCAGGGCTGGCGTGCTGGTCTTTTTCTTCGCGCGCGTTCTTCCTTTCCGGACCAACTGGTTAATCGTAGGCATTTCGTACCAAACTCCTTTAATTGTTTGTCATTTTCCTAAAACGCAAAATACGGCATGATACATATACCACCCCGTTTTGTCAAGGAATAATTTCCTTACCCAATTGTATCAAAGGCGGGTTCCCCCGAAAAAACCCGAAGAAACCCGCCTTTTTTTTCTACAGATCGATGACGTTGCTCTCTTCAACAACCTCTTCGAGGTCGCTCTGCACTTCAATATTGCGGTACTGAGCGATGCCGGTACCGGCGGGAATGAGCCGGCCCATGATCACGTTTTCCTTGAGACCCCGCAGAGTGTCCACCTTGCCGCGGATACCCGCTTCGGTGAGGACCTTGGTGGTCTCCTGGAAGGAAGCCGCCGAGATGAAGCTGTCCGTGGAGAGGGAGGCCTTGGTGATCCCGAGGATCAAAGGCTCGCCCTGGGCGGGCTGAGCACCCTCTTCCACCAGAGCCCGGTTCACGTCGGCAAACTCGGTGCGGTCCACATGCTCTTCCATGATGAAGTTGGAGTCGCCGGAGTCGGTGACTTTGACCCGCTTCATCATCTGGCGCACGATGACCTCGATGTGCTTGTCGTTGATGCGGACGCCCTGGAGACGGTAGACCTGCTGGACCTCGTCCACCAGGTAGCTGGCCAGAGCCACCTCGCCTTTGATGTTCAGGATGTCCTGGGGGTTTTCGCTGCCGCCGGTGAGCTTTTCACCCGCACGGACATAGTCCCCTTCGTAGACGTTGATGTGACGCCCTTTGGGGATCAGGTACTCGCGCTTCTCGCCGGCATCGGCGTTGGTCACGGTGACCTTCTGCTTGCCCTTGGTGCCCTTGGCAATACCCACGTAACCGTCAATCTGGGTCAGCACCGCGGTCTCCTTGGGCTTGCGAACTTCAAAGAGCTCGGCAACCCGGGGAAGACCACCGGTGATATCCTTGGTCTTGGTGGTGGCTCGGGGCAGCTTGGCGATGATGTGACCCGCCTTGACCTCGTCGTGCTCCTCCACCAGGATAACCGCTTCCACGGGCAGGCTGTACCGGGCCAGGGCCCCGCCGCCGAGCTGGACGGTCTTGTTGTTCTCGTCCTTAATGGAGATGCGGGGACGGGCATCGCCGATGCGGCTCTCGATAATGGTACGGCTGGACTTGCCGGTGACGGGGTCCAGTTTTTCCTGCATGGTCTTGCCGGACTCGATGTCGCCGAATTTGACCTTGCCGGACACCTCGGTGATGATGGGCACGGTGAAGGGGTCCCAGGACGCCAGGAGCTGACCGTTCTCCACAGAGGCCCCGTCCTCAACCAGGAGGTGGGCACCATAGATAACGTGGTGCTTCTCACGCTCACGGCCGGTGTCGCTCACAATGGAGAACTCCCCGCCGCGACGGTTCATGACGATGAGCTCGCCCTCTTCGTTCTTGACAACCTTGAGGTCGTCGAGGAACTTGATGTTGCCGTCCACGCGGGCCTTGATCTCGGCAACCTCCACCTTCCGGCTCGCCGTACCGCCGATGTGGAAGGTACGCATGGTGAGCTGGGTACCGGGCTCGCCGATGGACTGGGCGGCCATGATGCCCACGGCCTGTCCGATCTCCACGGTATCCCCGTGGGAAAGGTCTCGGCCGTAACACTTGGCGCACACCCCGCCGCGGGTCTTGCAGGTGAGGACGGAGCGGATCTTGAGGCTGGTGATGCCGGCATCTTCCATGATGGAGAGGATCTTCTCGTCGATCTCAACACCCTCTTCCACCAGCACCTCGTCGGTGAAGGGGTCGTAGACGTTCTCCAGGGTGGTTCGACCGAGGATACGCTCACCAAGGCGCTGAATCACCTCGCCGCCTTCCATGAGGGCTTCCACTTCGATACCCATGGTGGTGCCGCAGTCGGGCTCGATGACGGCACAGTCCTGGGCCACGTCGGCCAGACGACGGGTGAGGTAACCGGAGTTGGCCGTTTTAAGGGCCGTATCCGCCAGACCCTTACGGGCGCCGTGGGTGGAGACGAAGTACTGAAGCACCGAGAGGCCTTCGCGGAAGTTCGCCTGGATGGGCGTCTCGATGATCTCACCGGAGGGCTTGGCCATGAGGCCTCGCATACCGGCCAGCTGACGCATCTGGTCCTTGGAGCCTCGGGCCCCGGAGTCAGCCATCATAAAGATGGAGTTGATGTTGTCCACGTTGCGGGTATCCAGGCGAATGTCGTGCTCTCCCTTTTCGGGGAGCTCCACAGGCACCTTGGGCTCGCTCATGGTATCCATCATGGCGTTGGCGATGTCGTCCGTGGCCTTGGCCCAGATATCCACCACCTTGTTGTACTTCTCGCCCTGGGTGATGAGACCCTCAGCATACTGACGGTTGATCTCCACAACCTTGTCCTCGGACTCCTTCATGATGTCCCATTTGTTGCCGGGAATTACCATGTCGTCGATGGAGATGGAGAGGCCGCCGATGGTGGAGTATCGGTACCCCAGGTTCTTCAGGCGGTCCGCCAGGAGAACCGTGGCCTTGGGGCTGATGTAGCGGTAGGCAAAATCGATGAGGTCCCGGGCCGCCTTTTTGTCCATGACCTTGTTGATCATGGCGAAGGGCACGCCGGGGCGCCTGTTGGCCACATAGAAGATATTGTACCCGCCCTGGGTCTCAATGGGATCGCTGATGTCACCGATCTCCATGGCAAAGATGACCTCCAGGGTATCGTCGTCGATGCGGAAGACCTTGCGCATCTCCTCGTGGTCCATGTACCCGATGTCTCCGCCGCGCTTCTTGTCGGAGGTTTCGGATCGTTCCACAAGGTCGGCAAAGGGGGTTCCGGACGTAAGGGCCTCTTTGATCTCATCGGCCTTGTCGCGGTCTTTGACCACAATGCGGCGGAAGCTCAGCTCGGGGTGGGAAGGAATGATGTCCCACAAGAGGGTTCGACCCACGGTGGTCTCCACCATCTCTTCGCCCATGCGCACCTTGATGGCGGCATGGATACCCATCTTGCCGTGATCGTAGGCGGTGCGGACCTCGTCGAAGCTGCCGAAGAGGGTCCCTTCGCCGCGGGCGCCGTCCACCTGGCGGGAGATGTAGTACAGACCGAGGACGATGTCCTGGGTAGGCACGATCACCGGCTGGCCGTTGGCGGGCGACAGGGTGTTGTTGGAGGCGAGCATCAGCACGCGGGCTTCCACCTGGGCCTCAATGGAGAGGGGCAGATGGACGGCCATCTGGTCCCCGTCAAAGTCGGCGTTGAAGGCGGTACAGACCAGGGGGTGCAGCTGAAGGGCCTTGCCTTCCACGAGCACCGGCTCAAAGGCCTGGATGCCGAGACGGTGAAGGGTGGGCGCACGGTTGAGCATCACGGGATACTCTTTAACCACCTCGTCCAGGGTGTCCCACACCTCGGGGACTTCACGCTCCACCATCTTCTTGGCGCTCTTGACCGTGGAGACCAGACCCTTTTTCTCAAGGCGATGGTAGACGTAGGGCTTGAACAGCTCCAGGGCCATCTTCTTGGGCAGGCCGCACTGATGCAGGCGCAGGTTCGGGCCGACGGTAATAACGGTACGACCGGAGTAGTCCACACGCTTGCCGAGGAGGTTCTGACGGAAGCGGCCCTGCTTACCCTTCAGGGTATCGGACAGGGACTTCAGGGGACGCTTGTTGGTGCCGGTAACCACGCGGCCGTGACGGCCGTTGTCGAAAAGCACGTCCACGGACTCCTGGAGCATACGCTTTTCGTTGCGCACGATGATATCGGGCGCTTTGAGCTCCATGAGGCGGCTCAGGCGGTTGTTCCGGTTGATCACCCGGCGGTAGAGGTCGTTCAGGTCCGAGGTGGCGAAACGACCGCCCTCCAGGGGCACCAGGGGACGCAGGTCCGGCGGCAGGATGGGCACAACGCTCATGATCATCCAGATGGGGTCCACGCCGGAGTTGTAAAAGGCGTCGACGATCTTGAGTCGCTTGCTCAGCTTCTGCTTTTTGGCCAAAGAGGTGGTGGTCTTGAGCTCCTCGCGCAGGTCGTTGTAGATCTGCTCCAGGTTCAGCTCTTCCAGAAGGGTTCGCACCGCTTCGGCGCCCTTCACCGCCACCTCAAAGGCTTCCTTGCCGTACAGGTCCAGGGCCTCGATGTATTTGTCGTCGGAGAGGAGCTGGTACTTGGTGAGACCGGTCTCCTTGGGGTCCATGACGATGTAGCTGTCAAAGTAGAGGACCTTCTCCATGTTCTTCAGGGTGATGTCCAGAAGGTTGCCGATCTTACTGGGCAGGCTCTTCAGGAACCAGATATGGGCCACGGGGGTAGCCAGCTCAATGTGGGCCAGACGCTCGCGGCGCACCTTGGACTGAATGACCTCGACGCCACATTTTTCGCACACCACGCCACGGTGCTTCATGCGCTTGTACTTGCCGCAGTTGCACTCATAGTCCTTGGTGGGACCAAAGATCTTGGCACAGAACAGGCCGTCCCGCTCAGGCTTGAACGTACGGTAGTTGATCGTCTCGGGCTTTTTGATCTCCCCGTGGGACCACTGCATGATCTGCTCGGGGGAAGCCAGGGCAATCTTTACGCCGGAGTACATCTTGGGATCTATCGGCTTGGCGAAAAAATCGTATAGGGTTTCCAATATCTGCTCCTTAGTTAGTGCCTTCGATTAAGGTTACGTCCAGTCCGAGGCTCTGCAGTTCTTTGGTAAGAACGCGGAAGGATTCGGGCATTCCCGGCTCGAGAACGGCCTGTCCCTTCACGATCTTTTCGTACATTCGGGTACGACCGGCCATGTCGTCGGACTTGACCGTAATGAACTCCTGGAGCGCATGGGACGCACCATACGCTTCCATGGCCCAGACCTCCATCTCCCCGAGACGCTGGCCACCAAACTGCGCCTTGCCGCCCAGGGGCTGCTGGGTCACAAGGGAGTAGGGACCAATGGATCGGGCGTGGAGCTTGTCGTCCACCAGGTGGTGGAGCTTGAGCATATACATGGTGCCGACCGTCACCTCACCGTCGAAAGGCTCGCCGGTCCGGCCGTCGAACAGACGGGCCTGGCCGGAGGTTTTGTACTCCGCCTGTCGAGGCCGCCCCATGTTCTTCTTCGGCGCCATCAAAGACCGGGGTGGCCATGTGGACCCCGCGTCGATAGTTTTCAGCAAAGGTATAGATGTCGTCGCCTTCAAGGCTGTCCATCATCTCGTGGTCCGCCTCGCCGGTGAAGATCCGCTTGAGCTTGGTTCGCAGGTCTTCTGCCTTCTTGGCGTCGATGAGGTCGGCAATCTGGTTGCCGAGGCCCTTGGCGGCTCGACCCAGGTGAATCTCCAGAATCTGCCCCACGTTCATTCGCGAAGGAACGCCCAGGGGGTTCAGGATCATGTCCACCATGGTGCCGTCTTCAAAGTACGGCAGGTCTTCCTGGGGAAGGACGCGAGAGACAACACCCTTGTTCCCGTGGCGGCCCGCCATCTTGTCACCCACGGAGAGCATGCGCTTCATGGCGACGTAGACCTTGATCATTTTGATGACGCCCGGAGGGAGGTCGTCCCCCTTCTCGTAGCGCACCACCTGATCTTCAAAGGTCTTCTTGATCTTTTCGATCTCTTCGTTCTTGCGGTCCAGGATCTCGTTGACCCGCTCGGTGACGGTGTCATCGTCCAGGATGATCCCCTCCAGCTGAGAGAGGGAGACCTCGGCGAACATCTCGTCGGTGATGACGGTGTCGGCCGGGATCACGACCTTCTTGGCCTTGCGCAAGGGGGTGGGGCAGCTCTTGCCCACCACCATGGCTTCGATCATCTCGCGGGCTGTTTTTTCGATCACCTCGATCTTGTCGTTGCGATCTTTTTCAAAGCCTGCGATCTCGTCGTCCTCGATGTGACGGGTACGGTCGTCCTTGTCCACGCCGCGTCGGGAGAAGACCTTGGCGTCCACCACGGTGCCGGTGACACCGGGGGGAACCCGCAGAGAGGTGTCCTTGACGTCCCCTGCCTTCTCACCAAAGATGGCGCGGAGCAGCTTCTCCTCGGGGGAGAGCTGGGTTTCGCCCTTGGGCGTGATCTTGCCCACGAGGATGTCCCCGGGGTTGACCTCGGCGCCCAGGCGGATGATTCCGCTGTCGTCCAGATCTTTCAGGGCCTCTTCCCCGACGTTGGGGATGTCCCGGGTGATCTCTTCCTTGCCCAGCTTGGTGTCACGGGCCACCACCTCGAACTCTTCAATGTGGATGCTGGTGTACACCCCGTCACGGACAATGGCTTCGGAGACGAGGATGGAGTCCTCAAAGTTGTAACCGCCCCAGGGCATGAAGGCCACGGTGACGTTCTGGCCCAGGGCCAGTTCGCCCTTCTCGGTGGAGGGGCCGTCGGCCAGGACCTCGCCCTTTTTCACCTTCTGACCGTTGACCACGATGGGTCGGTGGTTGAAGCAGGTGTTCTGGTTGGAGCGAATGAACTTGGAGAGGTTGTAGATGGTCACCGGGTTGAACCCGGGCTTCTCCATGTCCACATCGTGCTGGAGCACGATGCGCTCGGAGTCCACCTCCACCACGGTGGCGTCGGCCTCGGCCACAATGGCCACGCCGGAGTCACGGGCCACAACGCCCTCAACGCCGGTGCCCACCAGGGGCGCGCGGCTCTGGGTCAGGGGCACGGCCTGGCGCATCATGTTGGAGCCCATGAGGGCTCGGTTGGCGTCGTCGTTTTCCAGGAAGGGAATAAGCGACGCCGAGACGCTCACCAGCTGGTTGGGGGAGATGTCCATGAGCTCGATCTCTTCGCGCTCAACCATCTCGAATTCCCCTTCCACGCGGGAGGTCACCAGGGGGTTCACATAGTCGTTGTTGTCGTCCATGGGCGCGTTGGCCTGGGCGATGGGCAGGGCCTTCTCCTCGAAGGCGCTGAGCATGCGAACATCGTTGGTGACATGGGCGTCGTTGACCACACGGTACGGGGTCTCGATAAACCCGAAGTCGTTGACGCGGGCATATGTACACAAGGAGACGATGAGGCCGATGTTGGGGCCTTCAGGGGTCTCAATGGGGCAGATACGGCCGTAGTGGGACGGGTGCACGTCTCGCACTTCAAAGCCTGCGCGCTCACGGGTCAGACCGCCGGGTCCCAGGGCCGAGAGACGACGCTTGTGGGTGGTCTCCGACAGGGGGTTGGTCTGGTCCATGAACTGGGAGAGCTGGCTGGTGCCGAAGAACTCCTTGACCACGGCGGACACCGGCTTGGGGTTCACCAGGTCGTGGGGCATGAGGGCGTCTACTTCCTGCATGCTCATGCGCTCTTTGATGGCACGCTCCATGCGGACCAGGCCGATGCGGTACTGGTTCTCCAGGAGCTCGCCCACGGCGCGGACGCGTCGGTTGCCCAGGTGGTCGATGTCGTCCACCACACCCTGGGTGTCGCGGAGCTGGACCAGGGTCTTGGCGGTGAGGAGGATGTCCTCACGGCGCAGGGTCTTGATATTGATATCGGTGTTGAGGCCCAGACGGTGATTCATCTTGAGTCGGCCCACACCTGACAGGTCGTAGTATGCCTCTTTAAAGAAGAGGTGATCGATGAACTCCTGGGCGACCTCGGGGGTAGCCGGGTTGCCGGGACGGAGACGGCGGTAGATCTCTACCAGGGCCTCTTCCTTGGTGTTCACCTTATCGGCCACGATGGTCTTGCGGATGGCATCCGAAGAGTAGGCCGTGTCCTGATAGAGGAGTTCGAAGCCCGTTACGTTGGATTCGGAAATGCGCTCGAGCACCTCCTCGTCCACCAGGTCCCCTGCCATGGCAACCACATCACCGGTCTTGGGGTCCACCAGTCGGGTGGCCAGGCCACGCTGCTGGATGTCGTCGGGGCTGATGGGCAGGGTCTCGGTGCCCAGGGCCTTGAGCTGCTTGATGGCACGCTTGGTGAACAGGCGGCCCTGCTTGACGATGACTTCACCGGATTCGGGATCCGTGATGTCCTCGCTGGCACGCTGGCCCTTGAGGAAGTCCTCGTTGAAGACGCGCTTGAACACGCCGCCTTCCAGGAGAATCTTCTCTTTGGCATAGAAATAGGTCAGCAGGTCTTCGTTGGTGTATCCAAAGGCCTTGAACAGTACGGTAACGGGAAACTTCCTGCGGCGGTCGATGCGAATGTAAACGATATCCTTGGGGTCGACTTCCATGTCGATCCAGGAACCACGCACGGGGATGATCCGTGCCGAATAGATAATCTTGCCGCTGGAGTGGGTCTTGCCTTTGTCGTGGTCAAAAAAGACACCGGAGGATCGGTGGAGCTGGCTCACCACGACACGCTCGGTGCCGTTGATGATAAAGGTTCCCCGCTTGGTCATCAGGGGGATGGTGCCGAAATAGATCTCCTGCTCTTTGATGTCCCGGATATTGGAGATACCGGCGTCCTTATCAATGTCGTAGACGACGAGGCGAACGCGAATCCGAAGGGAGATCTCATACGTCATCCCACGCTGGATACACTCCTCCATGGAGTGCTTGATCTCACCGAAGGAATACGATACGTACTCAAGGGAAGCGCTACCTGTAAAGTCCTTGATGGGGTAAACGGACTTGAAGACTGCCTGGAGACCTATATCCTCCCTCTTCTCAGGCGGAACATCCATCTGCAGAAAACGGTTGTAAGAATCTCGCTGCATACCGATAAGATCAGGAATCTCAGCGATTTTATGCTTCCCTCCGAAATTCTTCCTTAATCGCTTTTTCGCCAAGGGGCTTCCAGTCATATCATCTCCAAATTTTTTGTTGAGACTGCAGAAACAGGATTAGCGGATTAAAAGGCAGGCACAAGTGCCCGCCTTTCATCCGCAAAGGTGATAGTAATTGGGTATGGTAGGCTAATTAAGCGTTTGATTACTTAAGTTCAACCTGAGCGCCAGCTTCTTCGAGCTGAGCCTTGACTTTTTCTGCTTCGTCTTTGGCGATGCCTTCTTTAACGGGCTTGGGAGCTTCGTCAACGAGAGCCTTGGCTTCTTTGAGACCGAGGCCGGTGATGGCGCGGATCTCTTTGATCACGTTGATCTTCTTGTCGCCGGCAGAAGTGAGGATGACGTCGAACTCAGTCTTCTCTTCAGCAGCACCGCCTGCATCGCCTGCAGGGCCAGCAGCCATCATGGCTACGGGAGCGGCAGCAGAAACACCAAATTTATCTTCAAGTTCCTTAACGAGCTCGGAAAGCTCGAGAACAGTCATGTTTGCGATAAACTCAATTACGTCGTCTTTGGTAATATCAGCCATTGTTTTATAACCTCCAGAAAAACTTATCTTGTTCTAGTGTATCGATTGTGTCGTAAACGGAAACCCGCGCAAATTACGCCGCTTCCTTCTGATCCTTGATGGCCGAAAGGACGTTGACCATCTGTCGGGGGACTTCTGCAAGAACGCGTACCATACCAGTGGGCACCGCATTCATGGCGGAGAGTACCTGGGAGAGGAGAACCTCGCGTGAAGGCAGCTCGGAGAGCGCCTTGAGGCCATTCAAATCCAGGGTCTTGCCTTCCATGACGGCTGCCTTGATCTGCATCTTCTCGTTCTCTTCGACGAACTTGGAGAGGATCTTGGCAGGAGCCACCGGATCATCAAAACTGATGGCGATGGCCGTGGGGCCCTTGAAGGAGTCGGTAATAAGCGCTGCGTCTGTCTCTTCGGAAGCGCGCCGAAGCAGGGTGTTTTTGGCCACGTGGAACTCGACGCCGACCTTGGTCAGTTCGGCTCGGAGCTTGGTCACGGTAGCCACGTCCAGTCCCTTGTAATCCGTCGAGATGACGATGGCGGACTTCGCAAGCTTTTCGTGCAGGCTATCTACAACAGCCTTTTTCTTATCCAGATTCAATTCTTTCACACCTCCTTTAAGCAGATTTTTCTACATGAGGTGCCAACTGTACCAAAACGAGTGTCTCGGTAGGCCGGCCTCGCCGATTAAACACGGTGAACCTAACGTGTGCACCTACTGTCTGTGACATATATAGAACCCGGGCCTTGCCGCACCAAGTGCGGCAGGCGGGTTATGCCCAAATGAAAAAATCGATATAGTATATACCTTGAGCAGATCAAAGGCAAGATCTATTTTGCAACTTCTTTCAGAGCGGTGGGATCGACCCGGTAGCCGTGTCCCATGGTAGAGGAAACAGTGAGGCTCTTGAAGTAGGCGCCTTTGGCTGCGGAAGGCTTGAGCTTGATGAGCACCTCAAGAAGTGCGGTCAGGTTTTCGGTGAGTTTTTCAGCACCGAAGGAGACCTTTCCGATGGGGGCATGGATGATCCCTGCCTTCTCCACGCGGAAGTCGATCTTACCGGCCTTGAGCTCTTCAACGGCCTTGGCCACGTCAAAGGTGACGGTGCCGGTCTTGGCGTTGGGCATCAGGCCACGGGGACCGAGAACGCGACCGATCTTGCCGACCACGCCCATCATGTCGGGGGTGGCAATGGCCTTGTCGAACTCGAACCAGCCGCCCTGGATCTTTTCAACGAGATCCTGGCTTCCTGCGAAATCAGCACCGGCGTCCAGTGCCTCTTTCTCTTTTTCGCCCTTGCAGAACACAAGGACCTTCACCTCTTTACCGAGGCCGTGGGGAAGGATGCAGGTGCCGCGCACCATCTGATCCGCATGACGGGGATCGACCCCGAGACGGATGGCCACGTCCACGGTTTCGTCAAACTTGGCGTATGCGTTGGAAACAGCAGCCCCCACGGCTTCAGCCAGTTCAAACTTCTGCAGGGGAGTTACATCTTTCCCAGCTTCTATGTATTTTTTACCACGCTTTGGCATCGTACCCTATTGCTCCTTATCTAAATCCAATTAGACGACGTCAATTCCCATGCTTCGGGCTGTGCCTGCAATGATCTTGCTTGCAGCCTCGAGATCGTTGGCGTTGAGGTCTTCCATCTTGATCTTGGCGATCTCTTCCACCTGATCCATGGTAATTTTTGCGACCCTGTTGCGAAGGGGATCGCTAGAGCCCTTCTGAAGCTTGGCTGCTTTTTTCAGAAGCACCGATGCCGGAGGGGTCTTGGTGATGAACTTGAACGTCCTGTCGGCAAAAACGGTAATCACCACCGGGATGATCATGTCAGGCTCTTCCTTGGCGGTTCGTGCGTTGAACGCCTTGCAGAAGTCCATGATGTTCACACCATGCTGACCAAGCGCAGGACCAATGGGTGGTGAGGGGTTGGCTTTGCCGGCCTTTACCTGTAATTTTATCTGTCCAATAACTTTTTTTGCCATTGTACTTACTTACTCCCGATAGTGAATGCTATAACTTCGTTACCTGAACAAAGTCCAGTTCAACTGGCGTAGCACGTCCAAAGATACTCACCAGCACTTTGATCTTTCCCTTTTCAGGATTGACTTCTTCTACCGTGCCGTTGAAATTCGTGAAGGGCCCGTCGATTACGCGAATCTCGTCGCCAGTTTCAAATAGAAATTTCGGTTGAGGCTTCTCTTTGCCCGCCTCCATGCGGTTCAGGATCTTTTCGGCCTCGTCATCCGAGATCGGCGCAGGCCTGTTCCTTCCCCCAAGAAAACCGGTAACTTTCGCGGTGTTGTTGACGATGTGCCAGGTATTGTCGTTCAGCTCCATTCGGACAAGGATGTAGCCCGGGTAGAATTTTCTTGAAGACTCACGCCGCTTCCCCTTGACCAGCTCAACGACCTGCTCCGTGGGAACAACGATCTCCTCAAATTTCTCCTTGAAGGGTGATGCGGTTATCCGCTCTTCCAGGGCAGCTTTGACCTTATTTTCAAAGCCCGAGTATACGTGAACCACATACCATTTTAGAGCCACTGAACTATCTCCTCGGTTTTAGTGAAGAACGAGACTGATTAGGCCCTTTAAACCCACATCGACCAAGCCCAGAAAGGATGAGATGAGAATCACGAGGACAATGACCACCGAGGTGGAGGCAATCGTCTGTTTCTTTTCAGGCCATACAACCTTTTTTGTCTCTAATTTCACCTCGTTAAAGAAAGTTTTCACCTTCTCAATCAAACCAGGCTCATTATTGATTCCGGTCGTCTTCACCGAATAATGAGCCTTGGTCTGAATCTGCTTTTTCTGATCAGGTAACTTCTTTGACGAGGGCCCTTGGTCCGCCAGAACGTCAGCTTGTGATTCCCTTCGAAGCTTTTGCTTCTCCTTTTGCTTCAGTTTCTGGCTCTCTGTCTTTTTGCGCTGTATACGACCCATACCTCTCCTTCTGTATCTGTCGATAGGGAGGTCCCAGGGAGCCCCTCTAATCAAGGTTTGTGGCAGGTCAGGAGGGACTCGAACCCCCAACATTCGGTTTTGGAGACCGACGCTCTACCAATTGGAGCTACTGACCTGCAAGGTAAACCTTTTTCAAGCGACCGGGGTGAATTCGGTGGGACCCACCCCGGCTATGGACCTGATTACTTCGTCTCCTTGTGAGCAAGATGCTTCTTGCAGAAGGGACAGTACTTCTTGAATTCAAGCTTGTCAGGCGTCGTACGCTTGTTTTTTGTCGTGGTGTAGTTTCGCCTTTTGCACTCGGTGCAGGCGAGAGTCACTAGAGTTCGCACTTATCGGCTCCTCGATCTATTCGATGATTTCGGATACAACCCCGGCACCGACGGTACGGCCGCCTTCGCGAATCGCGAAACGAAGCTCTTTTTCCATGGCGATGGGGCTGATCAGTTCAGCAATGATGGCGGTGTTATCGCCGGGCATGATCATCTCAACACCCTCAGGCAGGTTCAGGATACCGGTCACGTCCGTGGTACGGAAGAAGAACTGGGGACGGTAGCCGGAGAAGAAAGGAGTATGACGTCCGCCTTCTTCCTTGGAGAGAACGTAGATCTCTGCCTTGAACTTGGTGTGGGGAGTGATGGTCCCGGGCTTGGCCACAACCTGGCCGCGCTCGACCTCGTCACGCTTGGTGCCGCGGAGAAGCAGGCCTACGTTGTCACCGGCCATGCCTTCGTCGAGAAGCTTGCGGAACATCTCAACACCGGTACATACGGTCTTGGCGGTGGGACGGATACCCACGAGTTCCACTTCGTCGCCGGTGTGGATCACACCGCGCTCAATACGACCGGTAACAACGGTACCTCGGCCGGAGATAGAGAAGACGTCCTCGATGGGCATGAGGAAATCCTTGTCGGTGTCACGCTCGGGCTCGGGGATGAAGCTGTCACAAGCATCCATGAGCTCGAAGATGCACTGAGCAGCGTCGTCTTCGTGGCTGTCGGCTTCCAGGGCGCGCAGGGCGCTGCCGCGGATGATGGGGGTGTCGTCGCCGGGGAAATCGTATTTGGAGAGAAGCTCCTGGAGCTCCATCTCAACGAGCTCAATGAGCTCTTCGTCGTCGACCATGTCGCATTTATTAAGGAAGACCACAATGCGGGGAACGCCAACCTGACGGGCGAGCAGGATGTGCTCACGGGTCTGGGGCATGGGGCCGTCATCAGCGGAAACAACCAGGATTGCGCCGTCCATCTGAGCAGCACCGGTGATCATGTTCTTAATGTAGTCGGCGTGGCCGGGGCAGTCAACATGAGCATAGTGACGATTGGGGGTCTCATACTCCACGTGTGCGGTGGCAATGGTGATTCCGCGCTCTTTCTCTTCAGGAGCCTTGTCAATCTCATCGAAAGCGATAGCAAATTATACCTGCGGCACGGAGTGCGTTCTGCTTGGTGATCGCAGCGGTCAGCGTAGTCTTGCCATGGTCAATGTGACCGATGGTACCGACGTTCACATGCGGCTTGGACCGCTCGAATTTTTCCTTTGCCATGTCAACTACCTCCCTGTACGTTTGGTGCTTTACCCAAATTGTGTTCTTAATATAATATGGTGTGACTTGCTTACTTACACCTGCCGCAATATCAGAAGGCTAAACACAAATCAGCGTGGAGCCCATGATCAGAGTCGAACTGATGAACCTCATCCTTACCAAGGATGCGCTCTACCAACTGAGCTACATGGGCTAAATCGCTGATTATGCGGCCGGGCAATAGCCAAATGGAGCGGGAGACGAGATTCGAACTCGCGACATTCAGCTTGGAAGGCTGAAGCTCTACCAACTGAGCTACTCCCGCCGACCTAACCGGTGTAAAACACCGGAAGCAAGTTTTATGCAGGCAGCCGTGTAGTCGCGGCCATTTGGCCTCCTACACCCGGCTTGCTTTTCCGGGATGGTGGTGGGGGGAGGATTTGAACCTCCGAAGGCTGAGCCGTCAGATTTACAGTCTGATCCCTTTGACCACTCGGGAACCCCACCATTTTTGGAACATGTTCTTTTTGGAGCCGGCACCCCGAATCGAACGGAGGACCATCTCATTACAAGTGAGACGCTCTGCCAACTGAGCTATGCCGGCTCGATTTGAAGACTGCCGTCGTCAAAGAACGAAGCCTTTTTACCCATGAGGCCATAATTTATCAATGCCGATTATAGGTGATTAGATGGAAATATTAGCCTCAAAGCCCAATTTATCGCCCAAAAGCTCCGTATTTCTCCCACAAATGCGATTTTGCAAAAAACCAGCATGCCCACCGGACATCTTCGGACCTAATTGTCGGATATTACCATACAATTGGTTTTTTATCCCCTTAAATTTGCCTCCCCTTTTTTCCCGCTGCCGTCTCCTTTTTTCTTCGTCTGCCCGGAGCCGCTCACCGGGCTTCCACCCAAATCACTTGACACCTCCTGCCCAAGCCTGTAATTCCCCTGTATTCAGATAACAACAACTTACAGCCATATAAGAGCCAAAACCCTATGAAAAAGACCTCCCTTATCACATGCGCCTTCGTGCTGCTCACCACCGCATGCACAACGCCGACGGCCCCCCTCAATACCAAGGCGCCACGCTATCCTTATATAGGCATAGAAAAAACAGCGCCCGAGCCCACGGATTTCAACTTCGCCACCAACCGGCGCAATATCTCCCTGGAATTGCCTGAAGAAGCCCAGGAAGAGCTCCCCCTCTTCGACCATGCCATCGAGTACTGCAAGGCGGCCCAGTCATTCTGGGAAAAGGGCGACATGGACGGGGCCCTCTCCAGCCTTGACGAGGCCTACGGCCTGATTCTCAAGGTCGACACAGGCAACGATCCCCTGCTTCTCCAGCAGAAGGAGGACCTCCGGTTCACCATCTCACGCCGGATCCTTGAGATTTACACCTCCCGGGCCACCACCACCTCCTTTACGCGCAACGCCATCCCCATCACCATCAACCAGCAGGTGCAGCGGGAGATCGACATCTTCACCAAAAAGGACCGCCGCTTCTTTGCCGAATCCCTGAAACGATCCGGGCAGTACCGGCCCATGATGGTCAAAAAACTCCAGGAAGCCGGCCTGCCTGCCGAACTCTCCTGGCTGCCCCTGGTGGAGAGCGGGTACAAGGTCAAGGCCCTCTCTTCTGCCCGGGCCCTGGGTCTCTGGCAGTTCGTCCCGTCCACGGGGTACATGTACGGCCTCAAGCGCACCACCTTCGTGGACGAGCGCCTGGACCCGGAAAAATCCACGGACGCCGCCATCGCCTACCTCGACAGGCTGCACAAGCTCTTCGGGGACTGGTCCACGGTCCTTGCGGCGTATAACTGCGGCGAGGGCCGGGTGCTGAAGATCATCCGCCGCCAGAACCTCAACTACCTGGACAACTTCTGGGACCTCTACTCCCGGCTTCCCTCGGAGACGGCCCGCTACGTGCCCAAGTTCATTGCCACGATCCACATCGTCAACAACCTTGAGAAGTACGGCTTCCACACCGTCACGTTGAACACGCCGCCCACGTTTGACACCGTGACCGTCAAAAAGCAGGTAAAACTCGCGGATGTGGCCAAGGCCATCGGCGCCCCCTACGCCACCCTCAAGCGCCTCAACCCCGAGCTGCGCTACGGCATCCTTCCCAAGGAGAGCTACAGCCTCCGGGTTCCCGTGGGCAAAAGCAAGGCCACCCTCACCGCCATGAGCTCCCTGAGGGTCTCCCTGCCGCCCCAGCGCGCCTTCGTCTACCACAAGGTCCGCCCAGGGGACACCCTCTCCACCCTGGCCAAGCGATACGGCACCTCGGTAAAGGCCATCTCAAGGGCCAACGGCCTCTCCAACCGCCACATCATTGTGGCCGGAAAGAAGATCAAAATCCCCCAGCGGGGCTACACCACCAAGGGATATTACGCCAACACCGCCATCCCCAACGCCAAGCGCCCCACCAAGCATGTGGTGCGCAAGGGCGAGTCCCTCTGGCTCATTGCCAGAAAGTACGGCACAACCCCCACGGCGCTCAAGGAGACCAACCGTCTCTCCAGCAACACCCTCACCGTGGGCCAGGTCCTCAAACTGCCCAGCCCGGCTTCGCCCAAGGCCCGCCAGGCAAAAAAATCCGTCTATTATGTCAAACGCGGTGATAATCCCTTTACAATTGCCACAAAACATAATATCTCAGTCGCGAGATTGCTTGACCTGAATAACCTGACTTCAGGAAGCACCATCTATCCGGGTCAGCGTCTCTATATAGATTAGTGCCCCCATAGCTCAGTGGATAGAGCATTGGATTCCTAATCCATGTGCGCAAGTTCAATTCTTGCTGGGGGTACCATCCTATAAAAATACACGCAAGTTTCAAAGGGTTGGGACGATTGTCCCGACCCTTTTTGCGTTTGGGGCCGCCCGTTTCCCACCGCCTTCGCATTGCTGCCTGACCGTCCCCGTGGTATATTAACAAAGTTAGCGCATTTAACGCCCCTTACCCGGCACTTGTCTCCCGTTTCCCTCTCCTCCGCCGGGCAGGTCAACATACCGCGGCCCATTGCCCTTCCCGCTGCCGCCCGTATGGTGCACCGACCACATCGGCAGCCTGGAGATCCCCATGAAAAAGTCACGCCCCCCACATTGTCGTGCCATCCTTGCGTGGACCCTCGCCATCGGGCTTTGCCTGGCCTTGCCGGCCGGTGCCACCGAAGACTTTACGGAACTCTCCATCGAAGAGCTCGCCAACATCGAGGTCACCTCGGTCTCCCGCAAGCCCCAGAAGCTCTCCCACGCCCCGTCGGCCATCTTCGTCATCACCTCCGATGATATCCGCAGGTCCGGGGTCACCAATATCCCGGATGCCCTGCGCATGGTCCCGGGCATTCAGGTGGCCCGCATATCTTCGAGCAAATGGGCCATCACCGCCCGGGGGTTCAACAGCCAGTTCGCCAACAAACTCCTCGTCCAGATGGACGGCCGCACCCTCTACTCCCCCCTCTTTTCCGGGGTGTTCTGGGAGGACCAGACCACCCTTTTAGAGGACATCGATCGCATCGAAGTGATCCGGGGCCCCGGTGCCAGCCTCTGGGGCGCCAATGCCGTCAACGGCATCATCAACATCATCACCAAGACATCGGACAAAACCCAGGGGGCCCTTGCCACCAACCGCGTCGGTACCCTGGAGCGTAGCGGCGGCGGTGCCCGCTACGGGGGCGAGGCCGGATCCAAAGGCCACTACCGCCTCTACGCCACCTACGCCAACCGGGATGAATCCGTCAGCCCCGAAGGCGAGGGCAGCGGCGACTCCTGGGACACCCTCCAGGGAGGATTCCGCAGCGACCTGACCCCCACGGCCGATATGCGCCTCACCTTCCAGGGCGACGTTTACTCCGGGCGATTCAACGAGCGTACAAATCTCCCGTCCCTTTCCGCGCCATACACAACCTTGTACGAAAATGAAAACGACTCCAAGCACATGAACCTGCTGAGCCGGGTCACCCGCACCCTGTCCACCACCTCGGAGTTCACCTTCCAGGCCTACTACGACCGCTCGGAAAAAGAAGAAAACGATCTCTCCTGGGAAGGAGACCTTGCCGACCTCGATTTTCAGCACCGGTTCCAGCCCCTTTCAGGCCACGAAGTGATCTGGGGGTTTGGGTACCGCTATTATTCGGACACCATTGAATTCAGCGACAACTTTACCCTGGCCTCCCCATCCACCACCGACCATCTCATCAGCACCTTTCTCCAGGATGAAATCACCCTCACACCGTCCCTGCAGCTCACCCTGGGCACCAAGCTGGAACACAACGACTACACCGGAACGGAGATTCAGCCCAATGCCCGGATTCTCTGGGCACCCAATGCCATCCACAGCACCTGGTTTGCCGTCTCCCGGGCCGTTCGCACCCCCAACCGATCCGAAACCCAGATCCGGATCCGCCAGGCGGTTGTACCTCCGGGGACCCCGGTCAATCCCTCTCCCCTTCCCCTGGAGGTGCTCATCACAGGAGACGAGGACTTCGAATCCGAAAAACTCATCGCCTTAGAGGCCGGCTACCGCCTCACCCCGGACCCCGCCTTCTCCCTGGACCTGGCCCTCTTTTTCAACAGCTACGACGACCTCAGCGGCTACCTCACCGGCGAGCCGGTGCCGGACCCGGGGGCAGACCCGCCCCGCGTCACCCTGGAGACCTCCATCAACAACGGCATGGAGGGACACACCTGGGGCCTGGAGGTTGCTTCCAACTGGGCGCCCCGTCCCAACTGGCGGCTCCAGGCCTCCGGCACCCTCTTCCAGGCCAGCTACGACACCAAGTCCGGCTACGCGGGGAGTTTTTCCGATGACACCGACGACGCCGCGCCCAAGGTCCAATTCTCCCTGCGGTCCGGCCTGGACCTCTCACCGAGGGTGACCCTGGACCTCTGGCTCCGTCACATGGACGACATCCAGGAAGGACGCGTGGATGCCTACACCGAACTCGACGCGCGCCTCGCCTGGAAACCGACTAAGGGCGTGGAACTCTCCGTCACCGGGCAGAACCTCCTCCACGAAAGCCACGCAGAGTTCGCCGAGTCCCTTTTGTGGGTCGCGCCCACGGAAGTGGAGCGTTCCGTCCACGCCCAGGCGACCCTGGCCTTTTAACCCCAAACGCGGCAGGCCCCGTTTCGCGGTATTCCGCACGTTTTCTCAAGGTCATGAACAGCAAGCAACGCCTCACCATCACCGTTCTTGTCTTCTGCATCGCTCTTTTCAGCGTGGGGCCTGCCCGTGTGTCTGCGGAGCCGGCAACGGAGAGCCGCATCAAAGCGGCTTATCTCCTGAACTTTGCCCGGTTCGTGACCTGGCCCGAAGAGGCCTTTGACAACAGCGTGGCTCCCATCGTGCTCTGTGTTCTCGGTGACGACCCCATTGATTCGGCCCTGCCCACCATCCAGTACAAACGGGTCCAGGACCGCCCCCTGGAAATCCGCCATATCAACACCCTAGGGGAGTTGCCACGTTGCCACATGCTCTTTGTGGGGGAGACAACCCCGAAAACCATCCAGCAGATCCTTGCGGCCATCGGGACCCGGCCCATCCTGACCGTCAGCAGCCTCCCGGGATTCTCCAGCCGGGGGGGCATGCTCACCTTTATCAAGACGGAAAACAAAATCCGTTTTGAAGTCAACCTGTCCACCACCCGGACAGCGGGACTCGCCATCAGCTCCCGCCTGCTCAAGCTCGCCCGGCTGGTGCCCTAACACAGATACAGGCGACCCCATGCTCACCTACTTCAAAGCCCTGCCCCTCCGGCAGAAACTCGTGGCCCTGATGACCCTTATCTCAGGCTTCATCCTGATTCTGGCCACCTTGCTGCTGCTGGCCACCGAGGCCTTTACGTCTCGACAGGAGATGCACAACAACCTCTCCATGCTGGCCCGCATCATCGGATACAACTCCGTGGCCCCCCTCACCTTCAACGACACCAAGGTGGCAAGGGAAAACCTGGAGGGGCTCTCCGTGGACCCCAGCCTGGACCGGGCCCGCATCCACAAACCCGACGGGACCCTCTTTGCCCAGTACCGGCGTCTTCCTCCGTCCTCCCAGACCCCGGAGTCCGCTCCGCCCCACCGCCTGCTAAACGACCTTCCCTTTCCTGCCACCCACATCGAGGTGAAAGAAGAGATTCGCTTCGACGGTGAGCTCCTGGGCACCGTCACCCTGCAGGCAGACCTCACCCGGGTCTACCGCCGACTCCTCTTCTACCTGGCCGCAGCCATGGGGATCCTGGCCCTCTCCATTTTTGCCGCCTACACCATCTCCTCTCGCCTCCAGGTTATCGTTTCCGGACCGATCCTGGAGCTCACCGGCATGATGAGCGAAGTCTCGGAGGGAAAAAACTACGCGGTCAGAGCCGTCAAGCGCACAGAAGATGAAATCGGCCTGCTCATGGAGGGGTTCAACGACATGCTGAGCCAGATCCAGCGCCGCGATGCCGAGCTCCTGAAACAGCATGAGAGCCTGGAGGAGACCGTGGCCCTGCGCACCGCAGAGCTCCGGCAGACCGTGGCGGACCTCAAGGACGCCAAGGCCGCCACCGAGGCCGCCAACTTCCACTTAAGGGAAGCCATCCACAACGCCAAGGACCTGGCCCGGGCCGCGGAAGCGGCCAACAGGGCCAAGAGCCGCTTCCTGGCCAATATGAGCCACGAAATCCGCACCCCCATGAACGGCGTCATGGGCATGACCCGGCTCCTCATGGGCACCCCCCTGTCCGAAGAGCAGACCCACCGGGTACACACCATCCAGAAAAGCGCAGATGCCCTGCTGACCATCATCAATGACATCCTGGACTTCTCGAAGATCGAGTCGGGCAAGCTGGAGCTGGAGGCCATCGACTTTGACCTTCTGACCATGCTGGAAAACATCAACGACATCATGGCGGTCAAGGCCCAGTCCAAGGGCCTTGAGTACATCTTCCGCATGGACCACGACGTCCCCTTGCGCCTCTCCGGGGACCCGTCCCGCCTGCGGCAGGTACTGATGAACCTCATCAGCAACGCCATCAAGTTCACGGCCAAAGGCGAGGTGCTCATCCACGTCACCCGGTGCACAGAGCGGGAAGGGGCCTCTCGGATGAAAATCCCCCTGTGGTTCGCTGTCTCCGATACGGGCATCGGCATCCCCGAAGAGGCCCGCGACAACCTGTTCTCTCCCTTTACCCAGGCCGACGTCTCCACCACCCGACGGTTCGGCGGTACAGGGCTGGGGCTCTCCATCTCCAGGCAACTCATCACCCTCATGGGTGGTGAGATCGGGGTGGAGAGCGAGGAGGGCAAAGGGAGCACCTTCTGGTTCACCGTGATGCTGGACGCCTGCCCACGCGAAGGAAGCTTCTGCATGACCCCGGCAGCCGATATCCGCGGCTGCCGCATCCTGCTGGTGGACGACAACAAGAGCAGCCGAAAAGCCCTGAAAAGCCAGCTGGAGGCCTGGCACTGCCGCACCGACGAAGCGCCCAGCGGAGAGGCGGCCCTTGACCTGCTCGTTTCAGCCATCCACCGCGATCCCTATGCCATCGCCGTCATCGACAGCGACATGCCGGACATGGACGGCGAAACCCTGGGCAGGCGCATCCGGGCCCACGGATCCCTGCAGGGGCTCTCCCTCATTTTCATGGCCACCCTCTGGCAGCGGGGCGATGCCAGCCGCTTCAAATCCGCTGGTTTCGACGCCTACTTCACCAAGCCCTACAAGCGCTCTCAACTCTACAACTGCCTGGCCACGCTCCTGGGAGGAACCCCGGTGGAGAACCAGCCCGAAAAGCCGTTTCTCACCCGCCACACCATGGCCGAGCTTTCGCGGCGCAACCACCGGATCCTCCTGGTGGAAGACTTCCCCATCAACCAGGAGGTGGCCCTGGGCATCCTGGAGAGCTACGGCTTCCGGGCCGATGTGGCGGAAAACGGCCTCCAGGCCGTCAAAGCCATGGAAACCACCGCCTACGACCTCGTCTTCATGGACCTCCAGATGCCGGAGATGGACGGGTTTGAGGCCACCCGCGTGGTGCGGGATCCCCAGTCGGCCGTCATGCGCCACGATGTCCCCATCGTTGCCATGACAGCCAACGCCATGGAGGGGGACCGGGAAAAATGCCTCAAGGCAGGCATGAACGACCACATCCCAAAACCCATCCTGCCCGAAGCGGTGTATCACGCCCTGCAGTCCTACCTCCTGACCCCTCCCCGCCCCCAGGCCCAGCCGTCCCTGCCGGAACCCCGGGAAAAGGAGAAGCCCCCGGAAGAGCTCCTGCTTTTTGACCGGGAAGATCTCCTCCTGCGTATCCAGGGCAACACCCGGCTGCTGGACAAACTCATCACCCTTTTTCTTGAAAAAACACCCCAGGAGCTGGAGCGCCTGAGGGAAGCCGTGGCCCAAGGGGATCCCGAACCCATCCGTGCACAGGCCCACAAAATGAAGGGGTACTTTGCCAACATCTCGGCCAAGCGGCTGGAACAGCTGGCCGCAACCCTTCAAAACACGGCGGAAAAAGGAGATGTAAAGGCGTGCGCCGACCATGCGGCAGCCATTGAGGAGGGGGTGGAACGGTTTGTGAAATGCCTGGAGGAAGGCATGTAGCTTACATGCCCCGGCCCTGACTCTTCACGATGGCCTGGAACGTCTCTTCCAGCGCCAGGAAGGCCTCCACCACATAAGGGTCAAACTGGGTGCCGTCCCCTTCCATGATGAGGTTTTTGGCCACATCGTGGCTGTAGGCAGGCTTGTACACCCGCTTGGAGATAAGGGCGTCGTAGACGTCGGCAAGGCTGAAGATACGTGCAGCCAGGGGAATGTCCCGCCCTTTGAGGCCCCTTGGGTAACCGGTGCCGTCAAAGCGTTCATGGTGACACAGGGCGATATCCCGGGCGACTGAGAAAATAAGGTGCGGGCGATCCTTATACCAAAGGTTAAGGGTGGCGGCCCCTTCGGTGGTATGGCGTTTCATGATCTCAAACTCCGCATCGGTGAGACGCCCGGGTTTGAGGAGCACGTAATCGGGTATGGCCACCTTGCCGATATCGTGCAGGGGGGTGGTGAGGTACATGTTCTCAATAAAGGCGGTGTCGATCTCCCCGCTTAACGGCCCTTCGGCACCCATGCGAACGGCCAGGGCACGGGAGAACCCCCGCACCCGTTCCAGGTGGGCCCCGGTTTCCGGATCCCGGGACTCGGCCAGCTTGGCCAGGGCAAAAATCGTCATGTTGCTCGCCTCAAGGGACATGAGACGCAATCCGGAGCGCAACCTCACCTCCAGCTCCGCGGGATGAAAAGGCTTGGACATAAAGTCGTCGGCCCCGGCCTCCAGCCCCTCCACCACGTTGGCCGTGCCCCCGCGGCTGGTAACCATGATGATGTAGACATAGTGCCCGATGCTGTCCTGGCGGATGCGCCGGGTCAACTCCAGCCCGTCCATGTCCGGCATCTCCCAATCGGTAATCACAATGCGGCACTCCCCATGGTCCCGAAGGTAGGACAGGGCCTCACTCCCGTTCTCGCGCACAGCCACCTCATACCCCGTACGGTTCAACGCCTCTTTCAGAAGTTCCACGGAGAGGATCTCGTCATCCACGACCAGTACATTCATCGGCTTGTCTCTCTGATGGGTTGTTGTAAGTGAAAGCTGAGCCCCAAAGGCGGCGCTTGCAGCCGGGGGCCTGGGTGTCGGATTGTGTCTGGAGGGGCTGCCGTGCAGGCGGGGTGTGCCGAAGGCCTGGGGGCACGAGGGGAAAAAAGAGGAATACCCGTCTGAACGATACCTGTTTTTTTACTCTACCACAAAACAGCGGTTACCCATAGGGTAATCAACGGGTTACCACCGCCTGCGCGCCCCTCCGATGACCCGGGCTCAACCCGGATGATCCCTGGGGGAGCCGGGAAGAAAGAACCGTTTTCATTTGATAACGCTTCCTGTAGAGTAACCTAAGGAATCAAGGCAGCCGCAGCCTCGCCCTGCCCCGGCAATGCCGCGGGCACGACGCGGGACGCCTCGGATTGCGGCAAAACCCAGATGACGGACAAGGCGGGTAACCTGTGCAAAAAAAGACAAAAATCGTAGCAACGATCTCCAACTTGAAATGTGATGTGGACTTTTTACGTGAGCTCTACGACGCCGGGATGAACGTGGTGCGCCTCAACACGGCCCACATGACCACGGACGACGCCCAAAAGGTCATCGACAACGTCCGGGCCGTTTCCGAGAACCTGGCCATCATGGTGGACACCAAGGGGCCGGAGATCCGAACCGTGGCCATGGACGAAGGCCTGCCCGTCATCGCAGGCGATCTCATCGACGTGCGGGGTGATGCAAGCGGCACCTCAAAGCCCGGCCTTCTTTGCGTCTCGTACAACGACCTGGCCGCAGACGTCCCCGTGGGAAGCCAGCTCCTCATCGATGACGGTGACATCGCCCTGGCCGTCACCGGCAAAACCGACACCACCCTCCACTGCACCGTGGAAAACGACGGCACCATCAAAGGGCGCAAGAGCATCAACATCCCGGATGTCACCATCAACCTGCCCGCCCTCACCGAAAAAGACATCGCCTTTGTCAAGTACTCCGCAGAACAGGACGTGGACTTCATCGCCCACTCCTTTGTCCGTAAAAAAGAGGACGTTCAGGCCGTTCAGGAGATCCTCGATGCCATGGACAGCGACGTCAAAATCATCGCCAAAATCGAAAACCAGGAGGGGCTGGACAACATCGACGAGATCCTGGACCACGCCTTCGGCGCCATGATCGCCAGGGGGGACCTGGCCATCGAGATCCCGGCCGAGCGCATTCCCCTCATCCAGAAGCGCCTCGTTAAAAAGTGCGTGGAGAAGAGAAAACCGGTCATCATCGCCACCCAGATGCTCCACTCCATGATTCACGCCCCGCGTCCCACCAGGGCCGAAGTCTCGGACGTTGGCAACGCCTGCCTGGACGGCACCGACGCCATCATGCTCTCCGGTGAAACCGCCAACGGCAAGTACCCGGTGGAGGCGGTCCAGACCATGGCCCGCATCGCCCTGGAGGTGGAGGAGAGCCGCAGCACCTTCAACGACACCCCCTACACACCGGAAAGTATCACCACAGACTACCTCACCAAGGCCGCGGTGAAGGCTGCCCTGCGCCTTCCCACCAAAGCCATCGTGGCCGATACCCTCACCGGGCGCACCATCAGGGGCCTGGCCGCTTACCGTGGGGAAAACCCCATCTACGCCCAGTGCTACAGCAAGCGGGTGATGCGGGAACTCGCCCTCTCCTTCGGGGTCCTCGGGAGCTACATGAAGCTCAACCAGACCACCAACGAGTTCCTCCACGAAGCCCTCACCCGCCTCCTGTCCAGGGGCTCCTTCAGCCAGGAGGACCTCATTGTCGTCCTGGCCGGTCACTTCGGTGCGGCAAACGGCGCCTCCTTCGTGGAGATCAGCACCGCCCAGAACCTGTTGAGCAGGGGATAATCCCCAGGTTCGCACATGCTCCGGGCCTTCGGCCCTTCTCATTTTTCTGACGGGCTTCGCCCGTGAGAATCACACCAAACACAAAGAGCCATGGGACGTCCTTCCCATGGCTCTTTGTGTTTGGTTGTAAGTAACTATTCAGCTCAAAAAAACAGCCTCCGGCGGCAAGGTGTGCCACCTTGAAAGCAGATAGCAGATGTGTTTTGCCCCTCGTTCCCCGGGTCAAATCACATCTGCCTTTAAAGTAAAAATTCACTCAAAAAGATTTTTTAAAACCTGTTTGTTAAACCCGCCTTTATAAAATCAGGCAAACGTTTAGCCCCCGGCAGGGCCGCCGGAGGCATAAGCTGAATAGTTACGGTTGTAAAACGGATAAATGATCAGCCCCTTTCAGCTGAAAACGGGGATCACATAGAAGAGTACGGCGGACGATGCCTGTCAGCACGAAAAGGTGCCAGATGGCATGGTTGAAGGGGAGTTTCTCCCAGGCATAGAAGACGATGCCGAAGGTATAGGCGAGACCTCCGAGAATCAAAAAAATAAGCCCCCCCGTGGGCAACGAGGAGAGAAGCGGTTTGACGACCACCACCACCGACCACCCCATCCCTGCATAGAGCCCGAGGGAAAGGGCCTCCCAGCGATGGATGGAGATGATCTTCAAGACAATGCCCACAAGGGCTGCACCCCAGACGGCCCCGAAGAGAACCCAGCCCCAGGCGCCGCGAAGGCTCACCAGGGTAAAAGGGGTGTAGGTGCCTGCGATGAGAAGATAAATGGCGGAGTGGTCAAAAACCCGAAACACGGATTTCAAGCGGGGAACGGTGACGCTGTGGTAGAGGGTGGAAAAGGTATAGAGCAGAACAAGAGCCGCCCCGAAGACGCTGCAGCCGACGATATGCCAGGCATCCCCGTAAAGGGCGGCGAAGGTGGTCATGATGCACAACGCCGAGATCCCGAAAAGAATCCCCACGCCGTGGGTAATGCTGTTGGCGAGCTCCTCGCCGGCACTGTAGCAGGGCAACGCCGCAACTGCACTCATTGTCTCCTCCCGATAAAATCCTTGGGGCAGGTGTAACCTGTTAAATCAATGGGAAAGATTACACCCTGGCCCGATTTATCGCAAGAAAAAATGCCCCGGAGAAAACAGGGTAACTGTTCAGCTCAAAAAAAGAGCCTCCGGCGGCAAGGTGGGGGCACCTTGAAACCCTGAGGCGAATGCATGGAGGCAGCCATTCTGCCTGCGTTATCGTTGCATTCGCGTGATGTGCGACATCTGGCAACCGTCTTTGCAGGGGAGGTCCATTTCATTCTTCTAATAACACGATGAAGAACCTTTGGGATTCGCTTGAGGTTAACCGGAATAATCACGTGCCATGGCCGCCCTCAAAAGCCGAGGTGTGCAGGAGTGGTGGCCTCAGTGGACACGCTGGCATTAGCGCATGAAAAGATCCATGCAAATTTGTTTGTATTACTGACAGCGGAGCCCTTGGAGATAAACACTGTGAGAGCCTTTGGCTGACATTTCAACCCCAGGCAGCAAGGTCTTTTCCACTCCCTGTGAAGGGTGGCTGGAGCTTCTCCCAAAGGTTGATGGGGAGGGGTGGATCTTGTAGGAACCCGGCCTCGGCCATGATGGCCTTGAACTCCTCGTGGCTGGGGAACTTGAGGACCGACTCGGGCAGGTAGGTGTAGGCCCCCCTGTTTTTGGAAAAGAGCCCGCCGATGACGGGAAGGATTTTCTGAAAATAGAGAAGGTAAAGACTTTTCAGGACCTTGTTGGTGGGAGTGGTGAGCTCCAGAACAGCCACACGCCCCTCCTTTTTAAGGCAGCGGTGGAACTCGGTGAGGGCACCCTTGCGGTCCATGATGTTGCGGATACCGAAGGCGATGGTCACGGCGTCAAAAGCATCGTCAAAGCTGGGCAGGGCCAGGCCGTTGCCCTGGGCCAGGGCGATGGCCTTTCCGTGGGGCTCTTCCGCCACCTTGGCCTTGCCCAAAGCCAGCATGTTGAAGGAGAAATCCGTGGCCACCACGGAAAGGCGCCCCTGGGTCCTTCGTACCGCTTCGATGGCCATGTCGCAGGTGCCGCAGGCCACGTCGAGCATTTTTTTTCCGCGTCCGTTGCCAAGCTTGAGAGAGGCAATGGCCCTGCGCCTCCAGATCACGTCCTGGTACAGGCTCAGGCTCCGATTCAACACATCGTACTTCGGGGCAATGGCGTCAAACATCTCCCGAATGAAGGGCAGCTCTACATTATTCATTGACAACACCAAATTCTGATTTAATTTAGTCCATGGTTCTGCCGACATGGGAGGGGTGCGCCCTGTATGAACGTCACCTGATGGTGGCGGAACCACGCCGACGGCCGAGCCCCATATTCCGGGCAGCCTAAAGGGATGACCCCGCGCCCGCAAAGGGCGTATCGCAGGACCAAGCCATCGAAATTATCACAATTGGTCAACCGTGACAACCTGTTGGAAGCGTATCGGAAATATACATGACGACGAAAAGAGACTACTACGAAATCCTCGACGTCGATCGCGAGGCAAGTGCCGAAGAGCTGAAAAAGAAATACCGCAAGCTGGCACTGAAATACCACCCCGACCGAAACCCCGGGGACAAGGAAGCCGAGGATAAATTCAAAGAGGCGGCCGAAGCCTACGACGTCCTCACCGACCCCAAAAAACGCCAGATCTACGACCAGTACGGCCACCAGGGCCTTGAAGGCAACGGCTTCTCCGGCTCCGGCGGGTTTGACGACATCTTCTCCAGCTTCGGCGACATCTTCGAAGACTTCTTCGGCATGGGCGGCGGAGGCCGGGGACGCGGACGCGGCAGGAGCCGGGTCCAGCGCGGGGCCGACCTGCGTTACGACCTCACCATCGATTTTGAAGAGGCCGCCTTCGGCACGGAAAAAGAGATCAAGCTGGACAAGCGCCAGACCTGCACCACCTGTGAAGGCAACGGCTGCAAGCCCGGCACCGAACCCGAGGTCTGCCATCTCTGCAAGGGCACGGGCCAGCACACCCAGAGCCAGGGATTTTTCACGGTGCGCTCCACCTGTCCGGCCTGCCAGGGCCGCGGCAAAACCATCAAGACCCCCTGCCCCGACTGCAACGGCCGCGGCCAGGTGGCCGTGAGCAAGACCGTCTCCCTGAAGATCCCGGCCGGCGTCGACACCGACTCCCGCCTGCGCCTCACCAGCGAAGGGGAAGCCAGCCCCAACGGCGGCCCCGCAGGGGACCTCTACGTCTTCATCTCCGTGCGCCCCCACAAGCACTTCCAGCGCAACGGCAACGACATCATCTGCCTGGTGGAGATCTCCTTTATCCAGGCGGCCCTTGGAGCCACCATCACCATCCCCACCCTGGAAGGCGAAGAGTCCCTCAAGATCCCGGCAGGGACCCAGTACGCCGAGACCTTCCGCTTCCCCGGCAAAGGCATTCCGTCCCTGCGGGGCGGCAGGCCCGGGGACCAGATCATCCAGGTGGAGATCACCACCCCCAAGAAAATCTCCAAAAAGCAGGAGAAGCTCCTCCGGGAATTTGAAAAGCTCGATTCGGAAAAGTTCACCAACAGGCTGAAGAACCTCCTCAAGGGGTCTGGCTACTAAACGAAGGAGAGCCCATGTTTGAATTGAAAGTCACCACCCGTTTTGCCGCTGCCCACCGCCTCACCATGGTGGGCGAACAGTGTGAGAACCTCCATGGCCACAACTGGCACGTGGAAGTGTACGTTCAGGGAGAAAAGCTGGACAAGGGCGGGGTCCTCATGGACTTCGGCATCGTCAAAAAAGAGCTGAAAGAGGTGATAGGTACCCTGGATCACACCTACCTGAATGAGTCGGACATCTTCAAGGACGCGCCCCCCTCCTCCGAGCACATTGCCATGTACATCGCAAAAGAGCTCGACCGCAGAATCGACGTGGACGGGGTCAAGGTCTCCCGTGTCTCGGCCTGGGAATCTGAAAACTCCTGCGCCACCTACATCGCCGACTGATCGCACCCCAACGGGACAGGAGACCATGAAATTCAGACCGTGCATCGACCTCCACCAGGGGGTCGTCAAACAGATCGTGGGCGGCACGTTGACCGACTCGGACGAGTCGCCCACCACCAACTTTTCCGCCACCCGGCCCGCCTCCTGGTTTGCCGAGCTCTACCGCAAGGACAACCTCACCGGCGGCCACGTCATCCAGCTGGGCCCGGGCAACAAAGAGGCGGCCTGCGGTGCCCTTGCCGCCTGGCCCGACGGCTTGCAGGTGGGCGGCGGCATCACCTGCGACAACGCTGTCTCCTGGTCTACTGGGGCTGCAGCCGTCATCGTCACCTCCCACGTCTTCCACGACGGCCGCATCGACGAAGAGCGCCTGGCCAAACTGGTCAAGACCGTGGGCAAAGAGCGACTCGTCCTGGACCTGAGCTGCCGGCGCAGCGACGAAGGCTACCGCATCGTCACCGACCGCTGGCAAACCTGGACCGATGAGGTGATCACCCTCCCCCTGCTGGACCGCCTGGCAGACTCCTGCCATGAGTTCCTCATCCACGGCGTGGACGTGGAGGGCATGGTCTCGGGCATTGAAGAGCCCCTGGTGGAACTCCTTGGGAAATGGGGGAAACGCCCCGTCACCTACGCCGGGGGAATCCGCTCCCTGTCGGACATCGAGACCATCGACACCCTGGGCAACGGGGCCATCGACTTCACCGTGGGAAGCGCCCTGGACATCTTCGGAGGCGACGCCCTGGCCTACGAGACCCTGAGCCAGCGCTACAGCGGCTGACACATCTTTGTACAAATCGTGCAAACCAACCTGCTTGGTTTGCACACCCCATTCCCCTTTCCGTCCCGAAACCAGCCGTCACCCCATCGTGAACCCCCTGCATTTCCGAAGCATCCCACCGACACACGCACCAGGCACAAAGCTTGCATAAACCTGTTGCCGAACCCCGGTCGGTCAGCCTGCACCACAGGCCCGTCCGCGCCATCACCGGACCCGTCACGCATGGGCGAACGAGGTGTCCGAAACCGGCCTGTCACCAAGGCCCTCAACCCCACGGAGGTCACCGACCATGAGATCCATTCTGCCCGGCCCCATCAGGGGGGTCCTCGCTTTTCTGCTTTATTTCCTCAACTCCATTGTCACCATTGTGCCCCTGGTGACCGTTGCCATCACCAAGCTGGTGATCCCCTTCTCCTTCTGGCAACGAGCCTCCCGGAAAATCCTGGATATGCTGGCCACAAACTGGATCGACGTCAACACCTTCAACATGCGGCTCATGCAGAACATCGACCTGGAAGTCACCGGAACCGAAGGCCTTAAACGGGACATGTGGTACCTTGTCATCAGCAACCACCAGAGCTGGGTGGACATCCTCATCCTCCAGAGGGTCCTCAACCGCAAAATCCCCTTTCTGAAGTTTTTCCTCAAAAAGGAGCTCATCTGGGTCCCCATCATGGGCCTCGCCTGGTGGGCCATGGATTTTCCCTTTATGAAGCGCTACTCCAAAGAGCAGCTCAAAAAACACCCCCACCTCAAGGGAAAAGACATCGAGGTCACCCGAAAGGCCTGCGAAAAATACAAAACCATCCCGGTCTCCATCGTCAACTTCGTGGAGGGGACCCGCTTCACCCCGGGCAAACACACCCGGCAAAGCTCCCCCTTCACCCACCTGCTCAAACCCAAAGCCGGGGGCGTCGCCTTTGTCCTGGGTTCCATGGGCGAGCTTATGACCGGCATCGTCAACGTCACCATCGTCTACCCCAACGGGACCAAGAGCTTCTGGGAATACCTCTGCGGTAAGATCGACGCCGTCAAGGTCCACGTGGAGCTCATGGAGGTCACCGACGACATCATCGGCTCCTACGAGAACGATCCCGACTTCCGCGCCCACTTCCAGACCTGGATCAACGGCGTCTGGGAAGCAAAAGACCGACGCATCGACCAACTGCGTAAGGCTGCATAAAAACCGAGATGCCTCCGGTGGCCCTGCCGGGGGCCAAACTTTTGCCCGATTTTATGAGTCGGGTTCGACAAACAGGTGTTAAGCAAGTCTTTCCAGGCTCCGCCGAAATAATTTCCACTTTTTGCATTACAAAAGTTTTTTGCGGAGCTTTTTTTCAAAAAAGCGACCCGCCGGAGGCAAGCTGAATAGTTACTGCCGTTTTAAATGCAGATGTGATTTGACCCGAGGAACGAGGGGCAAATCACATCTGCTGTCAGCTTTCAAGGTGGCACACCTTGCCGCCGGAGGCTGTTTTTTGGAGCTGAACAGTTACGGGATTTTTTCCATCCTGACGTCCCCCATGGCCACATGCCACGCCCCATTCTCCTCAGACCCATCCAACACTCTGCCTCCACAGCCGGCCGACGCTCCTCGCCCAGCCCCCCTGAGGTAACATTATCTATGGCTCATATTCAGCTATTTACAGGCTAAATCAAGTAGGATACGGTTTTTCAGGACGGACCGGAAGGTGATGTGGAGCAACTCTTTTTACCGGGGAGACAAACGATGGAGTTCGGTGGTTACAGGTGTCATGGGGTGGAAATGTGCGATTTTCTTCTGGACGGAGGCGCCATGTTCGGGGTGGTGCCCAAGCCCCTCTGGGAAAAAAAGATCGCCTCGGACGACAAAAACCGCATCCCGCTCAAGGCGCGGTCCCTGCTCCTTCGCGGCAACGGCCGCAACATCCTGGTGGACACCGGCTGCGGCACGAAGTTCAGTGACAAAGAGCTTGCCATCTACGGGGTCACGTCCACCCGCAGCCCGGACCAAGCGCTGAGCGACTTCGGCCTCTCCACGGCGGAGATCACCGACGTCATCCTCACCCACCTTCACTTCGACCACGCAGGGGGCACCACCTTTCTCAAGGACGGCAAGGCAGTCCCCACCTTTCCCAACGCCACCTACTACACCCAGAAACGCCAGCTCAACTGGGCCAAGCACCCCACCTTGAGGGATCGGGCCAGCTTTTTTGCCGAGAACTGGGCACCCATGGAAGAAAGCGGGCAACTCACGGTCCTGGACGGCAACACCCTGCCCATCGACGGTATCGACCTGCTCTTCTCCGACGGCCACACCTGCGGCCAGCAGCTCCCCCTCATCCACGACGAGGAGGGCGCCCTGCTCTACTGCGGCGACCTGATCCCCACCTCGGCCCATATCCCGGTCCCCTGGCACATGGGCTACGACAACCAGCCCCTGCTCATCATGTCCGAAAAGGAGAACGTCCTCAAACAGGCCGTGGCCGGTAACTGGACCCTCTTTTTCGAACACGACCCCGCCATCGCCGCGGCCACCGTCAAAGAGGGCCGCAAAGGGATTGAAAAGGATCGGGTCGTAAAAATATAAAAACAGAGGTAACGATTCAGCCCCAAGAAGCCTCCGGCGGCCCTGCCGGGGGCCAAACTTTTATAAAGTTTGACAAACAGGTTTTTAAATCTCCCAACACCTTGGAAGTAGTCCGGTTAAAACTGATTATCAACGGGTTACGATAACGCATCCTGGTCCTCCAAGGTTTGTGGGATAGTTTGTACAATCCACCAGCTTACGTATCGGGCGAAGCCCGGGCCGAAGGCGCGTGCGCATTTTTCTGAGGAACGAAGGAAAATGCGCACGCGCAATCAGCTTTCGCGGTGGCTCCACCTCGCCGCCGGAGGCTGTTTTTTGAAGCTGAATAATCACAAAACAAACTGCTTTACCACGGACGTATACCTTACGCGTCATTGTTAAACCCCACACCAGCCCCGGAGGCGCCCATGCTCACCTTCATGCTCACGGTTATGATCATCCTCGCCCTGATCCTCCTTACCCCCCTGGCCCTGCTCAAGATCAAGCTCGCCCGCGGCATCAAGCGGCAGCAGATAGAAAATGCCGCGTACCGGGCACCAAAGCTCGACGCTTCCAATGGGGTCTCCTCCCTCACCGTACTGCCCCTGGTGGACTACCACGCAGCCGAGCCTGGTCTTGCCACCGAAGCCGGGGTCTCCTACCTCGTCACGGCAGGGGACACGAAGATCCTCCTGGACGTGGGCGCCAATGAAAAGGGGGAGCACCCCTCTCCCCTGCTGGCCAATGCCGAAGCCCTCGGTGTGGATTTAAACACCCTCGACGCCCTGGTCCTCAGCCACCTCCACCGGGACCACGTGGGGGGCATCCCCGAAGAGAAGGAGAAACGGTTCTCTTTTTCCCAAGGGCCCTTTTCCATGGCCGACCTCCCTGTCTACACCCCGGAGCCCCTCACCGGTCACCTGCCCGAGGGGTGCCGTCCCGTCACCGTCACCGAACCCCGGGAGATCGCGCCGGGGGTCTGGTCCCTGGGCCCCATGGGCCGGTCCCTGTTTTTCATGGGCTATACCCTGGAACAGGCCCTGGCCGTCCACGTTAAGGGCAAGGGCATGGCCCTTATTATCGGCTGCGGCCACCCCACCATTGAAGGTCTTATCGAACGCTGTGAAGCCCTTTTTCCCCACCCTGTTTTTGCTGTCATCGGCGGGCTCCACTACCCCATCCGCGGAGGACGCATCAAGGTAGGCCCAGTGAACATCCAGAAATACGTGGGCTCCGATAGAATGCCGTGGAACGGCCTCACCGAAGCCGACGTGCGAAGCGGCATCGAAACCATCAAAAAAGCAGGTGCCACCACCGTGGGCCTCTCCCCCCACGACAGCTGCGACTGGAGCCTGGACCAATTCCGAAAGGCCTTTGGCAAGGGCTATGCCGAAGTGCAGGTGGGGCGCCCCATTGCCTTGTCTCAATAGAACCCTTCAGGATTCAAAAAAACAAGCCTCCGGCGACAAGGTGTGCCGCCTTAAAAGCAGATTGCGAATGCGCTTTGATCATCGTTTGGTCCATCGGCCTGTTACCCCCCCGAACACCCTTGTGCCCTGGAGCGCCTCACTCCTGGGGCGTTGTTAAGCCGAACAATCATTTTATGCGCATAAAAAAACCGCTTGGTGAGACTTTTTTATCCACCCGGCGGCATCGGGTGACTCCAATGGAGTCACCCGGATCTTTTTTTCCCTTTTCCCATCCCTGCCCTTCAGGTCCCCAAAAAGGCCAGAAGCCCCGTTACTCATGGTTCCATAAATTATTTTTCCATCTTGGCACGGACTGTGTATTAGGTAAGAGTACTCCCACACAGGGAGTTTCTTCATCATATTCTCCTATCGTTCACAGCTTGGTGGGGGGGACGCTCAGCCGGAAACGGCCGCGACCCCCACATCAAATGCTGTGAGATTCTGAGTCAGCGTCTCCCCGTCAAACCGCTTTTCCGCAGCCCCTTCAAACAGCTCCCGTGCCAGGGGAAGTTCACCGGTTCCCGCCAGGGCACCTGCCATGATGACGTTGCCCAGTACCGGTGCTCCGATCTTGACGGATTCTTCCGTGGCATTGAGGAACCAGGCCCCCTCTGTCATCTCCAGGATCCAGCCCCTGATCTCCTCATCCGAGGGGTAACTGAGCTGCCCGGAGATCACCCCCACCGGCAAAAAAGGACGCGTGTTGGTGATCACCTTCACCTGACGGTTCCCAAAATCCTTAAGCACCCGAATCGCCTCGGAGGGCTCCATGGAGACCACCATGTGCGCCTTGCCCAACGGAATCTGCGGCGACCAGCTGCACCGGGCGGAAATGCGAAGGTGGCTCATCACCGATCCCCCACGCTGGGACGCCCCGAAGGTCTCCCCGATGGTAACAAAAAAACCCTGGGCCGCCAGCATGGAGCCGATGGTCCGCGACGTCATCACGTTTCCCTGCCCGCCCACCCCCGCAACAATCAAATTGTACGGATCATGGGGAAGTCCTCTGCCATCCATATGCTCTCCTCTGTCCGCAATACAGGTTCAAAAAAAGCCTGCCTCCGGCGGCCAGGGGATTTTTAGCCTAAGTGGCTTCGCCACCCCTGGACCCCAGGTTCGAGAATGCTCTTTCGCCTTCATTCCTCAGGCCCATCACATTCCCTGACGGGCTTCGCCCGTGCTGAGTACCGAAGGCAAAGGGCAACACCCTGGATCAGGGATCCTTAACATTCCAAAACTCCGCCTTGGAATGAAGGAATGAAACCGTAGCCACACCCTTCCAAACCTTGTGAGAATACCCGTAAAATCTCCGGTTTTGGAGGCGGGCGCAGCCCGCGGCGAACGCCTCTGCGCTTTGTCCTGAGGAACGAAGGGCAAAGCGCAGAGGCAATCAGCTTTCGAGGTGGCACACCTCGCCGCCGGAGGCACGCTTTTTCACACGCTTTCTGCCACATCCCTCCGGATGGCGCCCACAGGGCATATGTCCGCGCAGACTCCGCAGCCGGTGCAGACCACCTCATCGATGCGGGCTGTGCCTTTTTCTTTGTCCCAGACAAGGCCTGGACAGGCAAAGACCCGGGTGCAGAGGCGGTTGCATCCGCAGGTTTCTCCCAGACATGCGGACTCATCCACGCTCATCTCCCAGGCTTTGGTGCGTTTTTTTTCAGGGCTCAGGGCGCAGGCCTGCTTGAGAACCAGAACGCCCACGCCCTCCTGATCCATGAGGTCAAAGAGGGTCTCCCGGGTGGTGGCCACCTCAAAGGGATCGGCCACGCTGACGCGTGCTCCCATGGCTTTGCACACTGTGGGGATATCAATGGAGAGGGCGGGGCTTCCCATGGCATCGATGCCAAGGCCCGGATGGGGCTGGAAGCCTGTCATGGCCGTGCCGCTGTTGTCCAGGACCACGAGGGTGAGGTTGGCCCGGTGGTGGATGGCGTTGGCAAGGGGGGGAAGAATGGAGTGAAAAAAGGTGCTGTCCCCGCAGACCGAGAGCACGGGCTGGTCCATGCCAAAAGGAGAGAGCTTGCCGAACCCGCTTGCCACCCCGGTGCCGGAGCCCATGGCGTGGAGGGTCTTGAGGGTCGAGAACCCGGCCGGGAGTACGGCCATGGAGTAGCAGCCAATGTCACCACAGACAAAGCCGTTGCGGTTGTCCATGGACAGGACCGTATTGATGGACCAGAAGGAGGCACGATGGGGACAGCCCGGGCAAAAGGTGGCCTCCCGGTTGGGGGAACCCATGAAGGACACCTCGGTGGCCCGCTGGGCGTAGGCTGCTTCCAGGCCTTCATAGGGGATCTCCAAGATGGCGGACAGCGCCCCCACCACGCGGTCCGGGTTCATCTCCCCGGTGGAGGCGAGGTTCCCCTCTTTTTTACCAAAGAATTGTTTAACGCCGATCTCCCCTGCGGACTCGGCGGCCAGGATCTTGATCTCCCCTTCCAGGAACGGAAGCACCTCTTCTACCACCAGGACCTTTGCAGCAGAGGCCAGGTGTTTTTTTACCAGGGCCTCGGGCAGGGGCCAGGTGGTGCCGAGCTTAAGGATCCCCACCCTTTCTTCCGCTTTTAGAAGGCTCACGGCCTCCCTGCTGTAGAGGGCACAGACCGAACTGGTGATGATGAGCAGCTCCGGGTTCTCCGGGCCTTCGTAGGTGTTGAAGAGGGAGGTTTCAAAAAGGGCCCGGGCCTTTTCGAGTTTCTCCTGCTGCTGGCCGTGTTTCCACTCCACGGGCGGGCTCATCACCACCCCTTCCATGGGGTCGATGATAAACCCGTCGTGGGTAAATCGCGCCCTCTTCTCTGTCTCCTGCACATCTCCCATCACCACGGTGCCACTGGCATGGGAGAGCCGGGTCACGGTCCGCAGGAGCACCACGTTGCGAAGGGTTTCGGAGAGCTCAAAGGCCCAGGCCGTCATCTCCCTGGCCTCCTGGACATCACCCGGCTCCAGCAGGGGCACCTCCATGAGTTTGGCGTAGGGCCGGGTCTCCCCCTCGTTGACGCTGGATAGGGCCCCGGGATCGTCGGCGGAGACCAGCACCATGCCTCCCCGGGTACCGGAGCCCGACAAGTGGAGCAGGTAGTCTGAGGCCACGTTGAGGCCCGGCTGCTTCATCACGGCCAGGGCCCTCAGCCCGGCAAAGGAGGCGGCAGACGCCACCTCCAGGGCCACCTTCTCGTTCACCGACCACTCCACATAGAGCCCTTCGGATTCAGCCGACTCCGAAAGGGTTTCGATGATCTCAGACGACGGGGTTCCCGGGTACCCTGCGGCAACAGCCACCCCTGCCTCCAGGGCCCCACGGACAATGGCTTCGTTTCCCATGCAGAGCCGGCGGGTTCCCGGCCTCTCTTCATGCAGATGGCTCATCGCTCCTCCCTGGCGCCTGGGGTCGGTGCCCCCCGGCCCATGATCTTGTCCACGACGGCAGGGGCAAGGCGAAACATCGACGCCCCCTCCTTACTGTTGAGCCCTCCTTCGTCACGGGCCTTTCCCATGGCCCGGGCCTTTTTGACAGCTGCGGCCTCCATGAGGCGGTCTGCCTGAGCCGGGTCCACTGGCGTGGTGTCGAGGTAGCCCCTGCTGACAGCCATTTCAACCAGGGCATCCCCCACCTCGGTGCGGCAGATAAGAAGGTTCCAGGAGGTATCCCCTTCCATGGCTCCCACGGAGAGATCGGTAAACTCTGCGGTCATGTCCGGGCAGACCCGGCAGCCGTCCGGGATGGCTTTACGAAGTCTGCAGTTTTTCCAAAGGAAGATTTACGGTACCGGTCGAGGTGTGAAGGGAAAACACCGAGGCAGGGGGTGGGGGCACGTCCATGCCGGTAACGGACTCAGGGGCGACCCCGCCGGGAATCAGGTCGGAAAAGAGGCGAGCGTCCAGCGCCCAGGTACAGAAAAGGCCGATGGTCAGGGCCACTGGATCGGTTTCAGAGCGGTCCAGAGGGTCGCACCGCATCTGTCCCACCGAGGTGACCTGGCAGGGGGTCCCCACCACGGCGATGCGCCGAAACCCTTCGGCAACAGCCTCGTGAACCGCCGCCACCGTGGGGGATGCCATGTACTTGGAGGAGGCACAGGCAAGGACCCCGGCCACGTCGGTGACCACGCGGGGCCGGGGCATCAGCCCCTTGCGATCGGTAAGGGCGGCGGCATCGATGAGACCGGTATCAAGGGCCAGGGCCAGGAGGGAAGAGACGGTCCCCCCGTTCTGGTACGGCGCCCTGCCCGCCATCTTCTTTCCGGCACGGGCCTTGACCATGCGAAGAAAGCGGCCTGCGGGCTCACCGGTGTAATGGCCCCCGGGAAGCTTTTTGCTTACGGCGTCCAGGTCCACTTCCGCCCTGGGGCAGTGGGCATGGCACCTCCCCTTCTCGAGGTTGCAGTCGAAAAGCATGGCCACGCGCCCCTTATGGCTCCGAAAATAGGGACAGAGCCCCACGCAGCCACCGCAATCCACACACAGCCCCTTGTCCAGGACATCACGCACCAGCTCCATCCCTCCGCGAATCTCCATGGCAGTCTCCCTTGCATCGCACAAACGGGTGAATCGAAACCAGTTCTCCGGTTCCACGGAACAGGGGCCGGACGTGAGCCGTTGGCCCTCAGTTGTTCGACATTATCAAATAGCGTATATCATTATAAAAAAATTATACGGGCATCCCATTTTTCCTGTCAACAAAATTATCGAACACTATTTTTATGTTGCGATCGTCGTTCATTTTAAGATACACACCTCATATCCCCTCCCATGGCTGTCCGGCCTGAAATATTTCACTTTACCTCGGGGCAGCATATTCGTATCGTGGTTTTCGGCATTACCAGGAACCGAACAGCTCTTTATGTTTCGATATACAGATCGTCAACCTTCCACTCGGAGAGATGCCATGTCACCCAGGAATAACGCTCTTTTCGTTTTACTCATCGCCCTGTCGTGCCTTCTGCCTGCCTCGGTGTCCGCCCAGGGCATGGTCAACGCCAGCTGCTCCTCCCAGATTGCCGAGGCCTTCGGCAAAACCGTCCTCAACGACTTCAAACAGACCACCGGTCTCAATGTCACCCTCCATATCTTCTCCTCCCAGGTGTCCATCAACCGGCTGAAAAACGGCTTCTGTGAGCTGGCCGCCTCGGCCCTGCCCCTCTCTCCGGAGGATCGAAAGCAGGGCCTTGTGGCCATCCCCATCTGCAAGGACCCCATGGTGGTCATTGCCTGTACGGAGATTCCGGTGGGGGATCTCTCCCTCACCGAGGTAAGGCGCCTTTTCAGCGGCAACATCCCCAACTGGAATGAGGTGGGGGGACCGGACCTGCCCGTGCGCATCATCACCCCGGTCAAGGAGACCGGGGCCTATGTCAATTTTGTGCGGCAGGCCATGGGCGCGTCCCAGATGAAATTCGATTACCAGGCGGCCCACTCCTCGTCGGCCGTTGAAGCAGTGAGCCACATTCCCGGGGCCCTCTCCTTTGCCACACGCAGCGTGGTGGCCAAATACGACAACGTCAAAATCTTCACCATCGACGGCCTTGAGCCCGGTTCCGAAGATTACCCCTACACGCAGACCTTCTCACTGGTGACCCGGGGCCAGCCGTCCGGGGTGGTCCGGGAAGTGCTCAATTACACCCTGTCGGAAAAGGCCAGGGCCAACATGACGCGTCGGGGACTTACCCCCCTTATCCAGTGATCCGTTTGGAAGCCAACCGCCACCAGCGTAACGGGAGAACACCATGTACCTGAAAAGAACCATCGGCCTCATCTGGCTTTCAAGTCTCCTTCTCGCCATGGGGTGCGCCTCGGCCCTGACCATGTCGGCCCCGCGCGTGGAGGAGACCCGCACCGGAGAAAAAGGGGTGGGCCAGCGCATCAACGCCGTCTACATGCTGAAGAGACCGAAGGAATCTACACCCTCACCCGCCAGCCCTACTGCAAAGAGACCATCGAGGAGATCCAGATCTCCCGAAAACGCCCCAGGGGCTTCATCATTGCCCTGTGCGAGCTGCCCCTCTACGGCCTGGGGGCCGTGGACTACCTCATGGCCAAGATCTATGCCAACGCCAGCGAAGAGGAGCTGGGGCGCCTCATGGCCGACTCCGGCGAAGTGATCCCCTGCGGGGACGTGGAAAACGCCCCGGGGGAAAAGGTCCTTCTCCAGTTCCCGGATTCCGGGAGGCTCAAAAACCTCCTGACGGACGAAAACGCCGTCATCCGGCCTGACGATGCTGAGGAACACGACCTCGAATCGCATGCTTCGTCAAAAAAGAGAACGACATCCTCTACATCTCAACCATCGACAAGACCTATACGCACTGAACAGGTGACGTTGAGCAAGAAAAGCAGGCCTCCGGCGGCGAGGTGAGCCACCTCGAAAGCTGATTGCCATTGCGCGTTGCCCTTCGGCAGGGCCGCCGGAGGCGCAACACTCACAAACGCAAAAAGGCCGTGATTCCCATGGAATCACGGCCTTTTTGCGTTTGGTTTGTCTGAAGTTCACCGGGGGTGTTCTACTTCACCTCCGGCAGGTCGGCTAACGTTTCGGCGAGGCGTTCGCTGATGCGCGCTGCCTTGTCCTTTGCCACATAGGCGAGGATCTTTCCTGCCACGTCCCCTTTGAGGTTCATGAAGAGGCGCTCGGCAATGACGATGTCCATGCTGTCCACGATGGCTGCGGCCTGTTTGGGTTTCATGCTGGAGTAGAGCTTGACCAGCTGCTTGATCTTTTTCTCCTCTTCCAGGCGCTGTGCTTCGTTCACCGCCTTCTCCTTGGCTTCCAGGCGGCTCAGGCTGGTTTCGATCTGACGGCGGAGGGTCTCCAGGGTTTCACGGGTGGCGTCCAGCTCTGTTTTAAGCTCTTTGAGCTTTTTCTCCTCCAGGCGAATGGCCTCTGCCCTGGCTTCCAGGGCAATGCGCTTGGCCTCCAGGCCCCGGAAGAGGATTTCCGGGGTCTCCACCACAGGGGCGGCAGCTTCCTGGCCTTCGGGCGCTTCCCCGTCCTGTGAATCGGCTGCCAGCACAGGAGCCCACAGGCTCCAGAAAATCAGCATCCCCACCATCACAACTCTCATTGCCTTCATCACGTCCTCACTCCCGGCTCCGGGCCGTGGCTGCCCGGTGCACCAGTACTGTCTCTTCGTCCAATTTGCGCTGCTCTTCGTCCTGTTCGCGGAAAAACGCGTCACGCTGTCTCTCCTTCAGGGTTTCCATGGCCTTTCGCTCCACCGCGCACTTGGCCAGCTCACTGCGCTTGGCGTCCAGGTACCGCTGGACCTTCTCGGACAGAACCAGCTCTTCCTGCCACCGAACGGCGATGCCCTTGATGTAGGCCTGAACCCCCTGAAGCTCGGCGCCGCTCATGCCGTGGCCCATGCGCCGGGCCAGGTTCTGTTCCACCTCGGCCCGCTCCTCTTCAAGGGCCGTCATCTCCCCCTTGACCCGGGCCAGCTCCTGGGTGAGGGCCCCCACCTCCTGCATCACAAGGCGCTCCTTGTGCTCGCGCAGGGAGAGCACCGACTCTAATTTGAATGAGTGCATAGAGTGCCTCCGGCGGCCCTGCCGGGAGATAAACGGTTACCCTCATTACGCCATAAAAAGGGCCTTCAGACGGTTGAGGGAGACGCCGTAGCTGCACTTCATCTCCACGTTCTGGCGAAGCAGGTCGTCGATCTTGGGCTTTAAGGCAATGGCCTCGTCGATCTGGGCGTTACTTCCCTGGTTGTAGGCCCCGATGGCGATCATGTCTTCGGACTGACGGTAGGTGGACATCAGTCCCTGGAGCCTGCTTCGCAGGGCCAGGTGGTCGGGTCCCACCACGTCGCTTGCCACACGGCTCACGCTGCCCAGTACTTCGATGGCGGGGTAATGGCCCCGGTTGGCCAGGTCCCTGGAGAGGACGATGTGGCCGTCCACGATGGAGCGCACGGTGTCCCCCACGGGGTCGTTCATGTCGTCCCCTTCCACCAGGGTGGTGTAGAACCCGGTGATGGAGCCCTTGCCCTCCACGGCCCCGGCCCGCTCCAGCAGGATGGGGATCTTCACGAAAAATGAGGAGGTGTAACCGCGGTTGGTGGGGGCCTCGCCTGCGGAGAGCCCCACGTCCCGTGAGGACATGGCAAAACGGGTGATGGAGTCGATGATCAGGAGCACGTCCTTGCCCTGATCCCGGAAGTACTCTGCCAGAGCCGTGGCCTGGTAGGCACCGCGCATGCGCACCAGCGGGGGGCTGTCCGAGGTTGCCGCCACCACCACGGCCCGCTTCAGCCCCTCTTCGCCCAGGGTCTTGTCCACAAAATCTTTGACCTCCCGGCCGCGCTCGCCGATGAGGCCGATGATGACCACCTCGGCTTCGGTGTAGCGTGTCATCATGCCCATGAGCACGCTCTTGCCCACCCCGGAACCGGCCATGATGGCCACGCGCTGGCCCCGTCCCACCGGGGTCATGAGGTTGATGGCGGAGATCCCCACGTCCAGGAACTCCTCCACGGGCCGTCGTTCCATGGGGTTGATGGGTTTGCCGTAGAGAGGGTAATCCACACAGGGCCCCAAAGGCCCCTTGCCGTCAATGGGATGGCCCAGGCCATCCACCACCCGGCCCAGAAAACCGTCTCCCACGCTGGCGGCGGGCTCGGATTCAGACAGGCGGATGCGGTCGCCCTCGCACACCCCGGCGATATCGCCGTAGGGCATGATCACCACGCGGCCTTCCCGGAACCCCACCACCTCCCCTGCCAGGGCTCTGCCCGAAGCGGTGAGGATGGTAACCAGGCTGCCGATGCCCGCCTTGAGGCCCCGGCCTTCCACCACAAGCCCCAGGACCTGCTCTACACGGCCTTCCGACGAAAAGAGACGCGTCTGGCGGGCCGCCTCTTCCATGATCTTCCAGACCCCGTGGTCATACGCCACCCGGCACCTCCCCGGTGTCGCCCATGGAGATGCCCGCGGCTTCGCCCACGCGGGAGAGGACCTCATCCAGGCGTTTTTTGGCGTGGGTTTCCAGCCACCCGTTATCGCTCTCCAGGCGCACCTCGCCTTCGTCCACCACCCCGTCCGGGAGAATGGTGATCTCCTGGAGGTTGGCCACACGCTGGAAAAGATCGCCCCTCAGGCGTTCCACTGAATCAAAGTCATCGGGATTCACGCGCACGGTACAGGTCCCGGGATTCTCCAGGGCTGCCAGGGCTTCACCGAGGGAGCGGATCTTCTCCTCCATTTCATCGTCCCGGTCTGCCTTGGCCAGGGCCACTTTTTCCGCCACCACCAGGGCCAGGCGGACGATCTCTTCTTCCCGGTTTTCACAACTCTTGCGCCACGCACCTTCAAAGCCCAGGATCAGGTTTTCAAGGCGCACCAGCATCTCCATGGCCCGCTCTTCGCCTTTGCTGAAGCCTTCGCGCTCGCCCTTCTCAAATCCCATCTCAAAGGCCTGGCGCTCCACCTCAAAAAGGCCGGAGTCCTCGGCGGGGGCGGCAGCAGGGGCTGCCTCTTCATCACCGGCTTCCACATCGGCGGTGTCGGGCTCAGGGGGCGGTTCAGGGGCAGGCGGGGGCGTCGGTGCGGCCTGGGCCGGGGGAGGCTCCGGCGCTTCGGGGGCAAAGGGGGCCTCTCCGGTCTCCACCGGCTCGTCCCCTTCGGGGTTGGGCTCTTCCTGTTTGAACTCCAGGCGGTGGAAATTCTGTACTCCTCCGCCACTCTCCCCACTGGGTACCGTTGATGTTTCAAACGCTCCGGAGGAGACCCCCACCAGGGGGCGAAACCCGTTTTCCGTCATACCGTCTCCCAACCAGCCCGATGCCCCGGGCAAACCATTCAAACTCACACTGCCTGGTGCGTGTCCGTTCCTGCGCAAACTCGGCCGCGGACACCTTCTGGGTTACACCAGGATATCGTCTTTGCCTTTTCCGGCCAGGGTAATGGTGCCCTCGGCCTCCAGGTCCTTGGCCGCCTGGACCACGGCCTGCTGGGCCCCCTCCACCTCGGAGAGTTTCACCGGCCCCATGACTTCCAGGTCCTCCAGGATCATCTCGGCGGCACGTGAAGAGAGGTTGCCGAGGATCTTGTTCTTCATGTCTTCGCTGGCGGTCTTCAGGGCAATGGTGAGCTGAGCTCCCTCCACCCGCTTGAGCACCTCGCGCATGCCGCGGTCGTCCACGCCCACGAGGTCCTCGAAGACAAACATCATGTCCCGGACGTTCATGGCCATCTCCATATCCTCTTCCTCGATCATCTCCATGACGGTGTCCTCGGTGGCCTTGTCCACGCCGCCGATGATGTCCACCAGCACCTGGAGTCCGCCCACTTTGCCGCCGGAGCTGACCATGTTCTTGAGCTCGTCTTTGAGGGCGCCGTCCACGTCCCGGACGATCTCCTCGGGGATCTGCCCGATGCGGGCCACCCTTAAGGCAACGTCCCCTTTCATATCCTCGGGAAAGGAGATCAGCACATCTGCGGCAATGTCCGGGGGCAGATGGGCCATGATCATGGCGATGGTCTGGGGATGCTCCAGGAGCAGGGCCGTGGAAAGGGAAGCCACGTTGACGTCCCGGCTCCAGCCAAAGGGTTTGTCCCGCTGCAGGGCCTCGATCTCTTTGAGGATCTCTTCGGCCCGGTCCGCAGGCAGGGTGTTTTTGATGACGTTTCGGAGGAAGTCCCCGGACTCCACCATCAGCTTGGTGTCCCCTTCGAAGAGCTCAATAAACTCGTTGGCCACGGCAGCCAGATCTTCGGGCAGGATCTCCCGGATCTGGGTCATGGTGGTGGCCACCAGCCGGATCTCGGCGTCGTTTAATTTCTTGAAGACCTCGGCGGCCCGGCCTTCCCCCAGCGAGAGAAGAAAAATGGCGGCCTTCATGGGGCCTGTCATGGCCTTGTCCCCTTTTTGTGCGTTTTCTGCAGGCATTGTCCCTACTCCTCCCCCAGCCAGCCTTTGATAATGTTGGCCGCTTTATCCACGTCTTCACGCACCAGGCGCATGGCGCGCTCCTGGGGCGTACCGTCCCGTAGTACCCCCTCTGCCTGGGCATCCCCACCGATGGAGACGGTGACGCCGTCGTCATCCTCATCGAAGATGTCGTCCTCCTCCTTCTGGTTCACCTCACGCAGGGTGCGGATCAGGGGCCGCACCACAAAGAGAAAGACCAGGAGGATGGCCAGGAGGTTCAGCCCCAGCTTGCCGTAATCGTCCACCAGCTTGTCCACACCGGTGGCAGGGGGCTGTTCCAGCTCCCAGTCGTCGTCCATGGTAAAAGGCATGGACTCCACCGAGACCTGGTCTTCCCGGTCCGCGCTGTAGCCCATGGCCTGGCGCACGATGGTGGTAAAGAGCTTCATCTCTTCGGCGCTCCTGGGAACGTACTTGCGGCTCCGGGTGCCGTCTTCGGCGATCTCCGTGGTGTAGGTACCGTCTAAAACCGCGGCCACGGAGATGCGCATCACCTCGCCCAGGGGGCGGGTGGTGCGGCGCGTGGTGCGGCTGATTTCATAGTTGACCGTGTCGTCGTTGCGCTGCTTGCTCTCGGTTTTTCGGTTGGGATCCAGGTCGGCCAGGGGGTTGACGCTGGAGATCTTGTCCGGCCCGACATTGCTCTTATCGCTCTTTTCAGCGACGTTCTGGCGGCTGCGCACCACCTGCCCGTCCGGGTCGAAGAGCTCTTCGCTCACGTCCACCCGGGAAAAGTCCATGTCCACGGTAACGCGCACAATGCACTTGCCCTGGCCCACGATGCGCTCCAGCATACTCTGGATGCGCTGTGTCACGTTCCGCTCGTAGGCAAGCTTGTAGGAGAGCTGGGAGTTGAGAAGCTGCTTGTCTGCATCCTCGGGGGTACCGCTGGAGAGGATCTTGCCCCGGGAATCCACCACGGTGACCCGATCCGGGGTGAGGTCTTCCACGGAACTTGCCACCAGGTGCACGATGGCCTCCACCTGGCTCTGGGGCAGGGTCTTGCGCAATTTGAGAAGCACGGAGGCCGACGGGGGCTTGGACTCTTCCACGAAAACAGAATCCTTGGGCATAACGATGAGGACGCGGGCATCCCGCACCTCCTCGATCTCACGGATGGTCCGGGCCAGCTCCCCCTGGAGGGCCCGCTGAAAGTTCAGCTTCTGGACAAACTCGGTGGTGCCGAACTCGGTCTTGTTGAAGATCTCAAAGCCCACGCCGGAGCCCTTGGGCAGGCCCTCGGCGGCCATGGAGAGGCGCAGGTCGTAGAGCTTGTCCGCGGGCACGGAGATACCGGAGCCACCGGATTCCAGCTTGTAGGGGATCTTGAGCTCCTTGAGGCGGGTCACCACCTGGGAGGCGTCTTCCGGAGAGAGACCGCGGTACAGGGAGCGGTACTCCACCATATTGCTCCAGAGAATAATCCCGGCAAAGAGGCTGATGACCACAAAAAGAAGGGCGCCCACCGCAATCTTGCGGGAGAGGGGCATCTTGGCGAGAACGTCACGGATCTGTTGAAAAAACTGAAACACCTGCAGGTTACCTCATGGCAGACAGCGTAAATCGAGCTCCTCGGTCCATCGGAAGATGCGTCACGGGAGGGGGAATAAGACAACGGGCAGGGACTACACCTGCATTTTCATCACATCGTTGTAGGCGGAGATCACCTTGTTGCGCACCTGGAGCAGGGCCTTCATGGCAATGTCCGCTTCCTGGAGGGCCAGCATCCCTTCGTGGATGCCCTTCTTGCCGGAGACCACCTGCTGGGCGGCGCTGTCGGCGTCCTGCTGCTTGGTATTGACCTCGGCCAGGGCGCCCTTGAAGCGCTCTTCAAAGGAGGGGCCGTTTGCCACCCGGTTTTCAGCCGAAGGCTGCGGGGTGGAGACGCCTTGTGTGAGCTGGGTAATCTTCATGGTGCCACCTGTCTCCTATCAGCGCCCGATCTCAAGGGCCTTCATGATCATGTTCTTGGAGTTTTCCACGGCCGTGGCGCTGGCGTCGTAAGAGCGCCTGGCCACCATCATGTCCGCCACCTCGGAGAGGACATCCACGTTGGGCATCTTCACGTACCCCGTCTCCGGGTCGGCGTCCGGGTGCTCTGGGTTGTACTCCAGGCGGTAATCCTCGGGGGAGCTGACGATCTCCGTCACCTTCACGGCGTCACCCCGGGCCATCTCCCGAGCGAAGACGTCATCGAAGCTTTGGGGCTCCTCTTTTTCAAAGACCACCATCTTGCGACGGTAGGGCCCGCCCTCGGCGGTGCGGGTGGTCTCGGAGTTGGCGATGTTTTCCGCCACCACGTTCATCTTGGTGCGGTGGGCCGTAAGGGCCGAACTGCTGACTTTAATGGCTCCCAGAAGATCCATGGTCATTCCCCCTCAAGTGTTATTTCACGCCTTCACCGATGGCATCCCGAAGGGTGGCCACCTTGCGCATCATCATCTCCACGGTGGAGCGGTACCGGATGTTGTTCTCCACCAGCCGTGACATCTCCCGGTCCAGGTCCACGGGCGCGTCTTCCTCCATCTCGGCGTCAAAGGCCCCTGCGGGGCGACCCTGGAGGTGTTTCTCGTGGGTCCGGTCCAGGGGGCCGCCCCCCCGGGTCATCTCCATCTCCAGGGTTTTCTGGAAGTCCAGGTCCTTGGCCTTGTACCCCACCGTGTCCATGTTGGCAATGTTGCCCGTGATGAGGTTATGGCGTCGTGCGGAGACATCCATGGCCTTGCCGAGCATGGCGTAGGTGCTGTCGATGGGTAAGTCGCGTGACATGATGGTCCGGCCTCTTTTGTGGTGATGGGTTGTCCACTGGCGCGTGAGCGCCCTTTACGTTCCTGGGGGAGAATTCAATGCAACATCCGTGCCTTTACGGAATTTCGGAACCGTCGGCACGGTATTCGTTCAATTTGTTCCTTAAGGTCCGCACGCTGATCCCCAGGATCCGAGCCGCGTGGGTCCGGTTGCCGCCGGTCTGCTCGAGGGTGTCGAAGATCACCATGCGCTCCACCTCACGCAGGGGTGCGCCCTTGAAATCACGGGACATACTCGCGTCAGGAGCTGCAGCGGGCTGGGGCATCTCCCCCTCCTCGAACCAGAGGGCCTCGGCTCCGATGGTCTCCCCGTCGGCCAGAAGCACGGCGCGGTGAATGAGGTTCTCCAGCTCCCGCACGTTGCCGGCAAAGGGGTAGTTTCGCAGGCGGTCCACGGCGTCGGACGTCAAATTTTTGACGGCGCGCCCGTCCTGGGCGCTGAACCGCGCCATGAAATGACGGGCCAGGGCTTCGATGTCTTCCTGCCGCTCCCGGAGCGGGGGAATCTTGACGGGGATGACGTTGAGCCGGAAGTAAAGGTCTTCCCGGAACAGCCCCTGCTCGATGGCCTCTTTTAAGTCCCGGTTGGAGGTGGCCACCACCCGCACATCCACGGAAACCGGCGAGGTCCCGCCCAGACGATCCACCTCTTTCTCCTGGATGGCCCGAAGCAGCTTGGCCTGGAGAATCACGGGCATCTCCGTGATCTCGTCCAGGAGCAGGGTCCCCCCCTGGGCCAGCTCAAATTTTCCGGCCTTTCGGGAGGTGGCGCCGGTAAAGGCGCCCTTTTCATGGCCGAAAAGCTCGCTCTCCATAAGGCTCTCGGGCAGGGCTGCGCAGTTCACCGCCACAAAGGGGCCGCCGCCCCTGCGGCTCTTGCCGTGCACGTACCGGGCAATAAGTTCCTTGCCCGTGCCGCTCTCTCCTGTGATGAGGACCGAGGCCGAGCTGTCGGCCACCCGGTCCAGCATGGAGAGCAGGGCCTCCATGCACGGGTTGCAGGTGACGATGCGGGTCTTTCCGGCCACCCGTCCCCGGCCCGCGGCCGAGGCAGCCACCCGTGCGTCGGCCAAAAGGGCAATCTGTTCCGGGCTCACCGGGGCCATGAGGCAATCCCGGGCCCCCTCTTTCATCCAGGCCACGGCAAGGGCGGCGTCCGGGGTGTCCATCACCACCACGGCTTCGGGCCCCTCCTCCTCGGCGGCCAGGGCCGCAAGAAAGGGGGTGAGGCCATGGCCCGCGGACGGGGCATGGACCACAACCAGGTCGTGATGACCGGCCGCAAGCTCCGACACATGGGGAAGCTCCGGCACGCGATCCAGGACGTGGCCCTTTGTTTCCAGGACGGGGCCCCACTCCCGGCTTCGGGAGAGCCCCTGATCAACCAATAACACCCGGCACGCTGCCATGTCCTTCCCTTCGTCTTCTCAACACATCTGCATCTGTCGGCCCCAGAAGGCCAACCGGTTTAAATCGTCGCCGGTGGGATCAGCGATCCCCCCCAAGGCGTTTGTCGAGCTCCATGGCCCGGAGCCTCTCCGTGGCCATGCCGCTCCAGAACTCGTCGTCCGAGGTTGAAACGGCCCGGTAAAGGACCATGGCACGGCTTGTCTCGCCCCCTTTGGCCAGGGCATCGGCCCGTAAAAAGCGAAGCTCTTCGCCGGAGACCTCTTCACCGGCATATTTTTCCGCCCCGGCAAAGGCGGTTACCGCCTTCAGGTACTGGCCCAGCTTCATCTCCAAATCGCCCAGACGGCGGTACGCCGCGTAGAGATCATCCGACGGCACGGGGTCCCCGGCTTCCAGGAGGGGAATCGCCTTGTTGAGACGAGCCGCAGCTCCGGCGTGGTCCCCCAGGTCTTCCCGGCACCGAGAGAGCCAGACCTGGGCCTCAGCCCCCTCGCCGAAGCTCAGGCTTTTTTTGAACAGCACCTCGGCCTGCTCCAGCTCACCGGCCTCGTAGAGGATGCGCCCCAGCCGCAGGGAGGATTCTCCCTGGCCCGGAGCCTTGGGGTACCGCTCCAGGTAGCGGGTAAAAATGGTTTGCGCCTCTTTCTTGCGCCCGCCTTCGTCCAGGGCCTGCCCCAGCTGGAAGTAGAGCCCGGCCAGGCGTTCCTCCCCCGACCACTTGAGCCGCTTCATGGACAGGACAATGGCGCGCTCCAGCTCCTTGGCGGCGCTGCCGTAGAGATGGGCCGTCATAAAAGCCTCTCCGGCCAGGAGAAAGATGTCGGGATTCTCCAGCTTGTGCAGGAGACGCCGCTCCTTTTCAAAAAAAGCGATGAGGTCCACGTACCGCCCCTCGGCCATGAGCCCCTTGAAGTGGCCCAGCACGGCCTGCTCTGCCCGGGCGTAGGCTTCGGCCCGCAGGCCCCCGGCACCGACCTCCAGCAGTTTTTTCACCATGGCAACGCTGGCCTCGTGCTCACCGGCCTCATCGTAAAGGGACGCCATGCGCAGCATGGAGAGGCGCGCCAGGGGATGTTCGGGAAAATCATCGATGACCTGGGTGTAGAGGGCCTCCTTCTCCTTACGGTCCGGAAGCTGCTCAGCCAGGCGGACCAGGGCCGTCACATAGCCTTCGCCTTCGGTGTAGCGTTCGATGACCATGCGGAAAAAGGCCTTGGCGCGGTCCGGGCGGCCGTCGTCCAGCCAGCTCTCCCCCACGCTCTCAAGGGCCATGTCCGCGCCTTCGGCATCGGGAAAGAGGTTGGCAAACTGCACCAGGTAGCGGCGCGCCACCTCGCGATGCCCCGCCCTCAAGGCAGCCTGGCCGCCGTAAAGAAGAAGGTCCGGATCCTGCCACACCGCCTCTTCGCTCTTTGCCATGAGGGCCTCGAAGAGGGCCTGGCTTTTGGCAAAATCCCCCACGTCATAGAGGACCAGGGCCATCTCCTTTCGAGCCTCGTCGGCAAAGGCCAGGGACTCGCCCAGATCCGTCACGGTCTTGAGCATGGGCAGGGCTTCCACGGCGCGGTCCGTGCGACGCAGGAGTTTTGCCAGGCGAAACGCCGTGTCCGGCGCCCCGGTAAAGCCGATGTGGTCTTCCAGGACCACACGAAAGTACCCTTCGGCCATGCCGTGATCCCCCAGGGCCGCATAGGTGCTTCCCAGCATGGAGAGGGCATAGGGCAGGTACGGGGAGTCCGGGTACCGGCTGATAAAATCGTTGATGCGGGCCGGAAGCGAGACAAACCCATCCTGATGACGGCTGCTCTCCGCAGAGCGGAAGGCGCTGAGCACCCGGAGGATCTCAAGGCCCTCGGCACACCCCCGGGGCATGTCCGAGAGCTTCAGGCTCTTGGCCGCTTCCTGTTCGGCGCGTCGGTACGCACCGCTCTGCATGAGGGTCAGGATGCGATCCATGCCGTCCCCCTCCCGGCAAAGGGTGCTTTTCACCTCCAGCAGCAGGTCGTCCACGGTGCCGGAAAACCCCTCCCGGGCCACGAGATGGGTCTCTTCGGCGCGGGAACCGGCCGGGGCCGGAATGCGTCCGAGGACCCGCTCCGGTGTGAGGACATCGGCCGGGCGCTTGACGCTACGGGGCGCCTTGCTCCGGAGGGTCTCCTTCAGGGAGAGCAGGATCACGAGGCGCGACCCCGTCCATCCGTGCTCCATGGCCAAAATGGGGTCAGCCGTCCGCACCAGCAGGGTGGTGACCGACGGCGTCCGGCGCCGAACTGCAACTTCTATGGGCCCGGGTCCCGGCAGCAGGCTCTCGGAAACGGTGGCGTCTTTCAGGGCAATGAGCAGTTCATGGTCGTCGATCTTCACCACTTTGGCGGCCACGGGCTCCGAAACGGTGAGCTCCACGCGATCCGGTGCCCGGAAAACCTTCACCCGGGTCACCTCCACCGCCATGGCCTGCCCCCACGCCATCAACACAAGGGCTGCCGCCGCCCATGGAATCCATCTGCCCTGCCGTTTTGGGAATGCCGTCATCGTCAACTCCTTCGTGGTCCCTTGTGATTCCCCGCCGGATGCACATCTGGCGCAGCCGGTCGTCCATGGGTTTTGCAACCCCTGTGCCAGAAGGCCCAGGCAGGCCGTAACCATGGGAAAGCACGGCAAAATGCCGTTAATTCGGAGTCGGAGCCCCTCTGAAAAGAGGCGGTAAGCGAGCTGGACAGGCGCCAAGAATTTGACAGGGCAGGACAGGGGAAGTCGCACGGGTAAGGCCCGGTGCCGCAAGGGGCACCCGAACCGCGGAGAGAAGCATGCCGACACAAAACGGCCTACACAGCAGAGGAGGTCGACCCCTCTTCAATCTTCATCTTTTTGATCTTCTCCACCAGGGTGGTCCGCTTCATGTTGAGAAGCTCAGCCGCTTTGGCCTTCACCCAGTTGGATTCGTTCAGCGCTTGAAGAATCAGGGATTTCTGGTGCTGCTCCACGGACTCCTGAAAGTTGACTCCGTGGCGCACATCACAAAAGAGGGCCGCGCCCTGGGGGGCACCGCCGTCGGAAAGCTCTGCAGTGAAGTGATCGGGCAGGTCCTCCACGTCCACGATGTTGCCGTCCACCAGCACGGAAAACCGCTCCACCAGGTTCTCGAGTTCACGGACGTTGCCGGGCCAGTCATAGGCCGTCATGGTCTCCATGGCCTCGGGGGAGAAGCTCTTCTTCTCCATGCCGGTGCGGCGCGCCAGCTTGTCCATGAAATGCTCTGCAAGAAGGGGGATATCGCTTCGCCGCTCACGCAAGGGGGGCATGATCACGGGAATCACGTTGAGACGATAGTAGAGATCTTCGCGGAACGCTTTCTGCTCCACGGCCAGGGCGAGGTCTTTGTTGGTGGCGGAAATGATGCGGATGTCCACGTGGATGGAGCGCGTGGCCCCCACCCGCTCAAAGCACTTCTCCTGGATGGCTCGGAGAAGCTTCACCTGGAGGTCGGGGCTCATGTCACCGATCTCATCGAGGAAGATGGTGCCTCCGTCGGCCAGCTCGAACCGACCGGGCCGGGCCCTGTGGGCGCCGGTAAAGGCCCCTTTTTCATGGCCGAACAGCTCGCTCTCCAGAAGTTCTCCGGGAATGGCGCCGCAGTTGATCACCACCAAAGGGGCGTTGCGCCGGGGGCTGTTCCGGTGGATGGCACGGGCGATGAGCTCTTTGCCCGTCCCGCTCTCCCCGGTGATCAGCACGGTGCTGTCGGTGGTGGCAACCTTGTTGGCAACCTTCAGGACCCGCCGAATGCCCTCGCTCTCTCCGATGAGGCCCCGGCTGTCAAAACCCGTTGCAGCGGATGCGCCCGGGGCGGCAAGGGCCATGGAGCGGCAGGCATCCACCAGCTCGTCCGCACCTACCCCGTCGTCCAGATGCAGGGTGTTGCCATAATCGGGTTCCGGGCCCTTGCCCACGAGGATAAGGGGCGGTTCACCGCATCGTTTCAGGAACAGGGAGAGGGCCGAAGCGTCGCTTTCGGACAGGTGCGAGGCCACAACGGCCCCGTAGCCGGAGTCGCCGGACACCTCCGTGGCTGCCGTCAATTCCGGCGCCGACTCGATCTTGAGGTCGCAATTGGAAAGCATCCCCATAAGCAGAGAGCTGTTCAGCTCTCCTTTTATGAGTACTTTGATCATCCTGGTGTCCGCCATGATTGCTACGGTCCTATCTTACTGCATTCGGTCGTGGAAGTGGGTTATTACGCAAAGCCAAGGGAAGGGGAGATAACGAGGGGACACCCCGGTAGTCTATCCAATTATTTTGCCCAGCTTGTCTGCGATGGCCTCAGCCGTAAACGGCTTCACCACATAGTTTGATACACCCGCCTGCACCGCTTCGATGACGTTCTGTTTCTGGGCTTCGGCGGTCACCATAAGAAAAGGGATATCTTTATAAACGGGATCGGAACGCACCAGTTTCAGCAGATCAAGACCCGTCATCTTGGGCATGTTCCAATCCGAAATAATCAGGTCAAAGCTGCCCCGCTTCAACTCCTCCAGCGCCGTGGTCCCATCATCGGCTTCCGTGATGTTGGTGTACCCCAGTTGCTTGAGGATGTTTTTCATGATTCGGCGCATGGTGGCAAAATCATCAACAACAAGGATCTTCAAGGATGTACTCATTTCCCGATCTCCATCGATCTCTAACGCGACCCCACCGTCCCTTCAAGGGGTATCCTCATGACGGTACCCAAGGGTTCTCTAATCTCATGGCCCACAGGACGGTCTCTCCTGTTCGAGACACAACACCGGATGATGGCGCCTCGTCGAGGCGGTTCCAAAATCTATCCCACACGGGCCTGCCTCACCCTAACAGATAGCACCTGCGACACAAATCCACAACAGGCGCTTTCGTTAACATTCAAGGCAAACTTCTATGGTAAATTCCCCTCCGTCGGTTGTAAAGGGGATAGCGATCTTCGGCCCGTCGGAGTAATGGGTGATGGCATGGCCCCGCCCGCTCACCACCGAAGGGATCGAAGCGTGAAACACCCGACCGTTCTCTTCCATCTCACGCCGTGCCTGGCCCGAGATCATGTTGATGATCTCACCGACGGCATCGGACACCTCATGGGACAATTCGGTGATCTCCTCACCGAACATGTTGGAGACCACCCGAAGGATACTTCCCTCGTCAAAGGTCACGGCAATGGTGCCGTTGGTCTCCCCCGTCAATCCGATGATCCCGGTGACGTCCCCCGTGGCCCGGTCGTCCTTCTTCAGGTAGGGTGCCCCCGCCTTGCAGCTGACAAAGGCCATGGTCTCCAAAACATTGGAGGTGGCGTGAATAAATGGGTTGATCACATTTGCATCCATAACGCACTCACTCGTCCGTCGGGCCTTTCGGCCTGGTTCGCTCGTTTGGTGTCTTCCCCCCCCAAGCAGGTCAGGGGCCAAAGACGTCATGCGTTCCCGGGGCTGCCCCAGGTCCGTCGAGCCGCACCCGCCCTGAGCAAAGGCGCCGCAGCACATACCCGTGTCACTCTTTTTTCACCGTGCCCTCAAGGCCGCCGCTACGCACCACCTTGAGGTAGGCGTCCACCACCCTGGGGTCGAACTGGCCCCCGGCCCCGTCCCGGATGATGGCCGTGACCTTGTCCAGAGGCATCTTCCGGCGATAGGCCCTGTCCGAGGCCATGGCATCGAAGGCATCGGCCACGGACAGGATCCGGGCCAGAAAGGGAATGGCCACCCCGCGCAGGCCCTCGGGATAGCCCTGGCCGTCAAACCGCTCGTGGTGGTGACGGATAATCTGCGCCTCCCGGTCCCAGAGACCGAGCTGGCCCACGATGTCGGCCCCGATGTCGGGATGCTCTTTGATCTTTTCAAACTCTTCGTCCGTCAGGCGCCCGGGCTTTAGGAGTATTGCATCTCGAATCCCTATCTTTCCTATGTCGTGGAGCCGTCCGGCAAAATTCAGGACATCGAGTTCCTCTTTCGTGCACCCCAGCTCCGAGCCCAGGAGAATGGCCAGCTCCGCCACCCGGTTGGAGTGCTGGTTGGTGTAGGAATCACGGGCCTCCACCGCCTTGACAAAGGCGGACAGGGTGGAGAAAAGATTGTCGTAGATGTTCTCGTAGAGGGCCACGTTTTCCACGTTGCCCGCAGCCTTCTGGGTCATGAAATTCAGATGGTAGACATCTTTTTCGGAAAAATGGCGCTCTTCGTCCAGGTGGCAGGTCACCAGCACCCCCAGGCTCTTGGCCCGGATCTTCAAGGGCACCAGCACCACGGAACTCATGGGGGCCTTCATCTCCCGGAGCCTGGAGCTGTGGGAGATAAGGGTGGGGACCCCTTCCAGGGCCACCTCCCGAATGAGCGTTTCGAGCTCGCCGCCGTAGCGGGCGAGGCCGTCCAGGGCGATGCGGGCCCCGTTGGAACCGGTGGCCGCCATCTCAAAGGGGGTGTCCACGGACTCGCTCACGATAAAAAACCGGGAGGACTCTGCGCCGGTGATGTCCACGGCCGACTCCGTGGCCTTCTTGAAGAGCTCCTCGCTGGAACTGATGGCAGAGAAGTCATCCATGATGCGGTTCATGATGTTGAGCTCTTCCACCTTGCCCACAAGCTCGGAGTTCAGGGACTCCAGCCGCTCCTTGCCCTCCACCTCCTTGGCCAGGAGCAGGTTCTTCAAAAAGAGCTCCCGCTCCCTGAAGACACGGTTGACGCACAGCTCCATCTGCTCGAGCTTCACCGGCTTGATGAGAAAATCAACAACCCCGTTTTTCAGGGTGGAGAGGGTGTTTTCCAGGGAGGGAAACCCGGTCATGACCACCACGGGAATGGAGACATCCTTCTGGCGAATGTGCTCGGCAAGCTCCAGGCCGTCCATGCCCGGCATGTTGATGTCGGTAAAGCAGCAGTCCACCTGGTGCGAGGCCAGGACTTCCAGGGCCTGATGGCCGTTGCCCGCCGTCAACACCTGGTACCCCTTGTGCCTGAAGTATTCCCCGGTGATGTCGAGAATGCTCTCCTCGTCATCCACAAAAAGTATCGTTTCTTTTCCGCGTTCCGTCATCTGCTGCTTACCAATGGCATGGGATCATCGACGAATGGCATGGAGAGCCGCCGTGTGGCCGTGGGACAGGGACCGCAAAAAAGCACCGCAGAAATGCCGGCGCTCAGGTGAGTCCCTTTCCGGAGAGCCGAAGCCGTCAAACGGGGCAAGCTGCCTTCATTTTTGCAGGCTTCGGTCCTTTGTGGTACATCATCATAGATCATTTTATAGGCCTTTGCAAAAACTAACCCGATTTAATGCCGTTGCACAGAGCGGGCGCGCCATCTTCGGCCCTTTCCCCCTCCGCACCGCCCAACCCCAAAGGGAGCCAGCTAAAAAAAACCGTGGAAATTCGTTTAGACAACCGGGCCACCCTCATCGCCCCCCCTGAGGAGCTGGCCGATACCGTCAAGCAAAACCTGACCCTTCCCAACCCCGTCTGGCAGGAAAACCAGCGCCGCGGCAGGTGGAACCGCGGGGTGGACAAGGACCTTCTTTTCTACGAAGAGACCGACGAGGGCTTAAGCGTCCCCAGGGGCTGCATGCGGATGCTCATCACCGCCTGCAGGCACCACAACGTGGCCTTCTCCCTTACGGATAACCGCAGGACATGCCCGGAGGTTGACTTTGAATTTGCCGGTTCCCTGCGCCCCTTTCAGGAAGAGGCCTGCAATGCGGTGCTGAAAAAAGAGTTCGGGGTCCTCACGGCCCCCACCGGCGCCGGAAAAACCGTCATGGCCCTCTACCTCGTGGCCCAGCGGCGACAACCCACCCTCATCGTGGTCCACACCAAGGACCTGGCCCGCCAGTGGATCGCCCGCATCGAATCCTTCCTCGGCATTCCCGAAAAAGAGGTGGGCCTCATCGGGGGCGGCACCTGCCGCTTGGGAGACAAGGTCACCGTGGCCATGGTCCAGTCCCTGTACAAACGTTCGGCCGAGGTGGCCCCCACCATCGGGCACCTCATCGTGGATGAATGCCACCGGGCACCCAGCCGCACCTTTACCGAAGCCGTAACCCGCTTTGACTCCCATTACATGACCGGTCTCTCGGCCACGCCCTGGCGGCGGGACAAACTCTCCCGCCTCATCTTCTTCCATTTGGGGGAGTCCGCCTGGCAGATCGACAAGAGCCCCCTCATCGAAGAGGGGCACCTCCTCAAGGCCGAGGTGCGCTTCCGACTCACCCCCTTCTATTCAGATATCGACGGAACCACCCATTATCCTAAGCTCATGGCGCAACTTACCGGTGACACCGCCCGCAACGCCCTGATCGTCAAGGATATTTCCGAAGAGCTTCCCCACACCCAGGGCACCCTTCTCGTCCTCTCCGACCGGAAAGCCCACTGCGAAAACATGAAAACCCTGCTCTTCTACAACCACGGCATCGAGGCCGACCTCATCACCGGAGACCTCTCGAAATCAGCCCGGACCGAGGCCCTGGAACGCCTGGAAAAAGGAGAGACCCGGGTGCTCTTTGCCACCAGTCAGCTCCTGGGAGAGGGGTTTGACGCCAGCTGCCTGGCCACCCTGTTTCTCACCTATCCCATCCGCTTTTCCGGTCGGCTCATCCAGTACCTGGGGCGGGTCCTCAGGCCCGGAGAGGGCAAGGACAAGGCGCTTATCGTGGATTACGTGGACGCTGAAATCGGTGTCCTGGAGTCTGCGGCCCGGGCCCGGCTCTCGGTCTACCGGTCCAACAGCATCGCCATTGCCGACGGTCCCCCACCGTCAGGGGACGACGTGATTAATTCTTGATCGACACTTTTTAACAGAATTATATTCTGCGGCATTACAAATAACCAGAACTATATTCTTGACACCTTCCTTCCGGGCGAGGTATCTTTGCTATAAACCATGGAGAGAACCCAATCATGACCCTTGACTGCATCAGCCTGACCATCCTGAAGATCCTTCAGGAAAAAGCCCGGATCCCCAACGTGGAAGTGGCCCGACGTGTCAACATGGCCCCTTCGGCTGTTCTGGAACGAATCCGCAAACTGGAAAACCAGGGCTACATCAACGGATACGAAGTCATCCTCAACCCCGAAAAATTCGGCAGGAGCCTTATCGCCTTCGTGGACCTGGCCGTGGACGATATCTCGCGCCTGGACGACGCCGGGCAACGCCTGGCCGCCCTGGACGAGGTCCAGGAGGTCCATCTCCTTTCGGGAAACACCGGCTTCCGCATCAAGGTCCGGGTAGAGGACACAGCCAGCCTGGCGGCGTTCCTTGCCAGCCCCCTGGGCTCTCTTGAGGGGCTGCGCCCCACGGCCACCTCCGTGGCCCTGTCAACCTACAAGGAGACCTCCCAGATCCCCCTTTCCGCAAAGGAGTGTGACCCATGCCCATGAGCCCGGACTATACCCAACGCCTCACCCCCGCCCTGCAAGGCATCGCAGGCCACTACGGAACCCCCTTTCACATCTACGATGAAAAAGGCATCCGAGACACCTGCAGGGAGCTCAAAACGCTCTTTTCCGGCCTCCCCGGGTTCTGTGAATACTTTGCCGTCAAGGCCCTCCCCAACCCCGAAATCCTGAAGATTTTCAAGGACGAGGGATTCGGTTTCGATTGCAGCTCCACACCGGAGCTGGACCTGGCCCGCATGGCCGGCGGCCGGGGCGAGGAGCTGATGTTCACCTCCAACAACACCAGCGAGGAGGAGTTCCGTGCGGCAGCGGCCGACGGCGGGTGCGTCCTGAACCTGGACGACATCACCCTCATCGACAAGGTGCCGGAAATGCCGGAGCTGATCTGTTTTCGCTACAACCCCGGAAACCGACGGACAGGCAACGAGATCATCGGAAACCCCATGGAGGCCAAATACGGGGTCAGCCACGACCAGCTCGAAGAGGCCTACCGCAAAGCCATGGACAACGGGGCCACCCGCTTCGGCCTGCACACCATGCTCGCCTCCAACGAGCTGAACTACAGCTACATGGTGGAGACCGCCGCCATGCTCCTGGACCGCGTCCGGGCCCTGAGAAAAGCCCTGGGCATCACCTTTGAGTTCATCAACATCGGCGGTGGCCTGGGCATCCCCTACCAGCCCGATCAGGACGCTCTCGACGTCCGTGCCATGGCCGAGGAGATCACCGCCCTGTTCAAGGAGTTCCAGGCCGAGGAAGGCTACATGCCCCGCTTCTACATGGAGAGCGGCCGCTTCATGGCCGGCCCCCACGGCGCCCTGGTGACCCGGGTGATCAACCGCAAAGAGACCTACCGCACCTACGTGGGCGTGGACGCCTGCATGTCTGCCCTCATGCGCCCCGGCATGTACGGCGCCTACCACCACATCACCGTGCCGTCCACCAGCGACGCCCCCGACGAATGCGCGTGGTGGACGTGGTGGGCTCCCTGTGCGAAAACAACGACAAGTTTGCCGTGCAACGCCCCCTGCCCGCCCTTGAGGACGGGGACCTTCTGCTCATCCACGACACCGGCGCCCACGGCCACGCCATGGGCTTCAACTACAACGGCAAGATGCGCCCCAAAGAGCTCCTCCTGGAGCCCAACGGGGCCGTGCGCCAGATCCGCAGGGAAGAGACCTTCCAGGACTACACCGCCACCCTGAACTGCGACGCCGACCCGTACATGCCATAAACAACCCATGGCACACCTTGCCGCCGAAGGCTTTTTTTCAAGCCGTTCACCAACAGGAAATAAAAAAGGGGAGAGACCGCCAGGCGGTCCCTCCCCTTTTTTTTATGGTGTCGGCCTCAGGCCAAAGGCGTTATCAAATCGCCTTTGCGCCCTCCAGGGCCAGCAGAACGACCTTCTGCATCACCTTCTCTTTCATGGTCTTGGGTGCGTCCAGATCAAGGCGCTTGAGGTAGGGACGGGCCGCTTCGGGCACCGGCGCCATCATCTTCTTGATAAGATCGCGTCCCAGGGCCACTTTTTTGTTTGCCCGGGACTTGAACCCTTTCAGGGCTTTGCCGATGATGATCTCCTCATCGGTGAAGTCCGTGCCAAAGGGGAAGGCCTGGAACAGCCCGTTTTGGCGATGGGGGACCAGGATCTTCTCAAGGCGATCGGGGGTGTTGTTCCGGAAGGCTTCGGGGATCTCGTAGTCCGCAGGCACCTTGCCCTTGGCCTTGGCCGTGTCCAGAAGCTGCTGCTGGAACCGGGAGTCTGCGATGCAGATCAGGCGGGTCATGGCCACGTGGTCCTGCTGGCCCCTTAAGTCGGCGATGCCGTACTCCGTCACCACGATGTCCCGCAGGTGACGGGGAATGGTGGTGTGATTGTACTGCCACACGATGTTGGAGGTGGCACCGGCCCCGGAGCCGCGCGTGCTTCGTACCATGGTAACAGCTCGGCCGTCGGGCAGGGCGTGGGCCATGGAGATAAAGTTGTACTGCCCGCCGGGCCCGCTGATGATGCGGTGGTCGTCCAGGCCGTCGGCCACGGTGGCGCCGTTGAGCATGGCCATGAGGGCTGCGTTGATGAACCGCCCGTGCTTGCGCTGGGCCACGCGCAGCTGGTAGTCGTCCCCGTAGAGCTGGTTGATGAAGGCCACGCTGCGCATGTCGATGAGCTTGAGCTGGTCTTCCGGCAGGGCCTTGAGGGTCTCGTAGAAGGCCTCGGGCCCCACAAAGAACCCGGCGTAGATCACCACGGCCTGGTCCAGGCACTCGCCCAGGCAGCCCGCAATCACCGCGTCACGGTTGGCCGCATCGGAAAGGTCTGCTGAGTAGCGGGTGTCGCCGTCCACCAGCTCGTCGCCTTCAAGGACAATCCCCTTCTTGAAAATGCCGAAGGCCGTGAGAAAGGTCACGTCCTTTTCCCGAAGCTGGGGCCGGATCACCTCACGGTCCAGCAGGACGTTGAGCATTTCAGGTGTCACCTCTTCGGTGATGGTCCCTTCGTTGAGGAGGGTCTGGAGGTCCAGGTGCTCGTAGACCTTGCGCTTGAGGACCCCGCACTTGAAGAGCTCGATGAGGGTGTCCACGAACATTTCCGTGGAGCTCATGAGCCCCTCGTCGAACACGTCGAGGCCGCCCCACTCCTCAATGAGAGTCCCGTACCTTTCCATGACCCCCAGCTCGTTCATGACGGACTTGTAGGCGTCATTTTCCGTGTGACGCATCATGATCCCCGCCACAATGGCATCCCCCAGGGAGCCGATGCCCACCTGCAGGGTCCCGCCGTCCTTGACCAGGGCACTGGCGTGGAGGCCGATCATCCAGTCCGTGGTGCTCACGGATTCTTTGGGAGCGCGGAAGATCTTGAACTCGTAATCGGGGTTCTCGATGATCATGTCGTAGTGACCGGGCTCCACCACGGCGTCCCCGTACATAAAGGGCATGTCCCCATTGACCTGACCGATGATGGCCCGGGGAATGCCGTCCCCTTCGCTGGCCCGGATGTACTCGGCCCCGTCCAGGTGGGTGTCCGGGTTGCAGCCCATGGAGAGAAAGGTCTTGCCGTCGATCTCTTTTTTGGCCACCAGCTGGGAGATGACGTTGGCCCCCTGGAGCAACCCGTCCCGGATGGCGTGGGTGTAGTTGGAGCCCAGGTAGTGCTGCTGGGCATGGGGACAGTTCATGAACTGGGCGGTCTTGTTGTAGAACTCCACCAGCTCGAAATTTTTCGGGATTTCGTTTTTGCGAAGGTCGCCGATGTAATCAAAATCGGGAAAATCCCCCCAAATGCGCTCCACAAGGGGTTGCATGAAGCGCCGCTCCAGGTCGTTGCCCCAGGAGGGCTTTTCCAGGGTCACGGCGGTGATGAGGGTGAGGTGCATGGAGGGGTCGGTCTTGAGCCTCCGATAGATAGCGTTAACCAGATGGTTCGGTTTGCCCACGGCCAGCGGGACAGCCATGATGATCTTCTTGCCCACCTTGGCCACCAGATCATCAACACATCGTTCCACATCCTGATAATAGACAGGTTCTCTTGTTTCCATAACTCTCTCCTGCTTCCTTACCTTCAGCCCCTCCTGATTGGGCTGTCCCCTTCGGGGCTTCCCATCCCCTCCGGCGAAATGATTCCTTGATTACATAAATAGAATTAAAATTCTATAATACAACCCGGTGAGCTTGTAAATCACAATTCCCCTGCAAAACGACACAAAACGTTTCTTACATAATTGCCCTTGCTTTACAAATGACCCTTTAATGTATCAATGTTCACAGCCTTTCCAAACAAAAACCCCATGCCGAGCAGCGCTCGACATGGGGTCTTTTTCAAAAACAGTGCCTCGGGTCAGGGCCCGGAGGTTCGGCTACTTGATGGCGGCACCCTCCTTTGAGGTCTTGACGACGACGGCAAATTTAGCCAGATCTTCGGGGTACTTTTCAAACACCACCATGATGGGCACCAGTTGACCCGGGCTGACCCGCGCGTTGTTGTTTTCCCTGCCCAGGGTGGTCTTGAGTCTCTGATCGATCTCTTCCATGCTCAGAGTCGCCAGTTCGGCGTCTGTCATGGTGTTGCCCGCATAGAACTCTTTGGAGCGGACCTCCACATTTTCTTTGTTGTAGAGAAGGCCCACAAGGCCAATGGAGTGCCGGGTGGTTCCGTAGTTGTTGCGCACCTTGCCGGTGATCACAAACAGATCTCCCAGATCCGAGCTTACCACAAACCGACCGGTGAGATCCTGAGTCTGGATATGGAGGCTTCCGTCGGGGTCTTTCTCCGGGGGCTTCACCCAATCGCTCACCAGGGGAATCCCTAAACCGAAAAGGGTTTCACGGGCCTTTTCCACGGCGTTGATGGTGGGAATGGCCACGCCCGTCCGGTCCTGAATCTCATCCCGCATGGCGTAAACACCCACGAGGATGGCAAAGAGAAGGACCAGCACCAGAAGAATGGTAAGGAAAATACGCAAGCCGCTTCCCCGGCCACCGTCCCTGGCATGGCTTCGGGAGGCCTTGGATGGTGCCTCGGCCTCCGGTTCGGACTCGGGCTCATCAATGCGGACGGCTTCGGCCATCGGTTCGGGTGCAGGCGCCACAGGGGCGGACACGGGCACGGCGGCAACGGCCTCTTCAGCCTCCGGGGCAAGGTCCAGCTCAAGCTCAAGGTCCACCTCCCCGCTGACATCGGCTTCCACATCCAGGGGGGCGTCGTCTTTTTCGAGCATCGCCTCGATATCACTGAAATCCGAATCGTCCAGGGTGTCTTTCTCCAGGGGATCGAACTCCTGGGTCTTTTCATCGCCCTTGAAGTCAAAGTCGAGTTCCAGCTCGATATCGTCGTCTTCCGGGTGAGCCTCACCGGCAGCGGGTTCCTCCTGAAGAAGGCCCTCCAGCTCCGAAAGGTCCAGCTCTTCATCCAGGGAGCTCTCCAAAGAAGCCTGCAGGGGCTCCTCGTCACCCAGGTCGAGATCCAGGTCGAGTTCCATGAACCCTTCCTCGGCGTCGGTGTGGGCAGTGCCTTTGGGCGTCTCTACGGGGCCGTCATCCAGAGAAAGGTCCAGTTCATCCAGCCCTCCCATGCTCAAGGCAGCTGCGTCGCCGTCCCCTGCGGAAAGTGCCGGGGACTCGGCATCTCCCACAAGCTCCACGTCGCCTGCCCCTCCGTCCAGGGAGAGAGCCATTTCGGAAAAATCAAACTCCTCTTCCGGAGCGGCAGCCTCTTTGGCGGTATCGCCCTCCGGGACACCCAGGGCCGCCTCCAGGTCAGAGAAGTCGAGGTCGTCGTCAAACACGGGGGCATCCACCGTCCCATCGTCATCCAGGGAGAGGCTCACATCGGCAAAATCAGACGCCTCCTGGCCGGAGCCCTCTGCTTCCACCCCGGCAAGGGACTCTTCCAAGCCTGAAAAATCGAGGGTCTCCTCGACTTCGCTCCCCTCGGCCGGAGCCGCAGGCGCCGGGCCTTCGTCCAGGGAAAGATCCAGGTCCAGATCGGCCAGGTCGAACTCAGAAAGGTCCAGGTCCTCGGGCATGCCCATGTCCGGGCTCGCCTGGAGATCCAGATCCCCCAAGCCCAGGTCATCGAGATCGATATCGTCTATGGACTCCGCAGGGGTGTCCTCGGCAACGGGCTCAGGTACCGGTGCCTCGGCGGACGGCGTTGCCGCTTCCGGAGCGGCCTGTTCACCCGGCTCGTCCTCTTCCAACCCGAACAGGCGGTCCAGCTCCCGGTTGAGTTCGTTTTGCAGGTCGTCGCCTTCATCAAGATTTCGTGGAGCAGGGGCCGCGGGTGCCTCGGCCGGAGGGGCCTGGGGGGGCTCCTCAACGGACGGGGCCGCCGTCTCCGGAAAGACTTTGAACACGTGTTTGCAACTTGAGCATCGTACCTTGCTGCCCGTGGGTTTGATCAGCTTATCATCCAGAACGAACCTGGAATCACACTCCTGACACGTGATAATCATGTGCGCGTCCCCTTTTTCATCATGCGAATGCAACCCATCCTGTCGATCGGCCCTGTTTACATTTCCAAATGGTAAATAGCGGGAAGGTTCCGATAATCTTCGGCGTAATCCAGGCCGTACCCAACCAGAAACCCTTCAAGGATCTCGTGGCAGGCATAATCCACCTGGACGTCCATGGCGCGACGTTCTTTCTTGTCCAGAAAGGCACACACCTTGACACTTCGGGCGCCTTTTTCCTTGAGGTAGTTCACGATGAACCGCAAGGTCAACCCTGTGTCCACAATGTCTTCCACAACCAGAACATCCATTCCGGTGACATCGAGGTCCAGCTCTTTGGTGACTGTGGTCGTCCCGGAAGATTCGGCACTTTTGCCGTAGCTGGAGACGCCGAGGAACCCGATTTGTACCGGAACCGTAATCTCACGAGCCAGGTCGGCCATGAAAATGAAGGCCCCTTTCAAGGCACCCACCAGGGCCAGCTTGCCGCCCTGGTAGTCATGGGAGATAACTTCCCCCACTTCGGTGATACTTCTAGCGATTTCTTCTTTCGAAAGTACTTCAATAAGTTCGGACATTCTGATTACTTTATCATTACTTTATCCCTTACGCCACACCTGATTACAGACCGGCGTCCGCAAGAGAGTATATGTTCACGCGTTATGAATCGGCGGTACCGAAGATAAACATCCGTCTCATGGCCGTATCGCAAAATCAACAGGATGTCAATCATTTTAAGCCATTACAGCCCGTTTTTCGCCAGATCCTCTACTGCCGCCCGCTGACTGTCCGTCAGGGTTTTCGGAAGGGAGACACCGATTCGAACAAACAGGTCGCCTTTGCCCTCCCCTTTCATTTCAGGCAATCCCTTGCCTGGAATTCGCATCTTTGTCTTGTGCTTCTCGGTCGGCGGGCACCCTGAGGTTAATCTCGCCACCGTCCAGGGTGGGCACGGTGATGGTGGTCCCCAGGAGCGCTTCGGACACCCGGATGTCGGTGTCGTAAATCACGTTCTGGCCGTCGGGGAAAAAGCCCTTTGCCCCCACCACGCGGGACCGGATGTATAGATCACCGGCAGGGCCGCCGTACGGGCTGGGCTCCCCTTTGCCGGAAAGCCGGAGTTTCTTACCGTCCACCAGGCCTTTGGGAATGCGCACATTGATGGTGGACGCCCCGCCACCCACGGAGAGGGAACGGGTGGTCCCGGTGTAGACCTCTTCCACGGTGAGGCTGATCTCCAGGGTCCGGTCCTCGCCCTTGACTTGGCGCCGGCTCTGGAATCCGCGGCCTCCGCCACGGCCGCATCCGCCGTTGCTGAACCCGCCGTTGCCAAATCCACCACCGCCAAAGCCGAACTCCCGAAAGATGTCTCCGAGATCAAAGCCCCTGAAAATATCTTCCTGACTGTATCGCTGCTGAAACCCCGAGGCCCCGAAGGTATCGTACTCCTTGCGCTTGGCCGGATCGCTGAGCACAGCGTAGGCCTCGCTGATCTGCTTGAACTTGTCCTCGGCGGCCTTGTCTCCCTTGGTCTTGTCGGGATGGTATTTCATTGCCAGCTTGCGGTACGTCTTCTTAATCTCGTCGTCGGAGGCGCCTCGTTCAACGCCCAGTACTTTGTAGTAGTCCATTTCGTTTGATCCAATCGCAAGAGCCCGGCACGGGAAGAAACCCTCTTCTTCCCCGGGGTCGGGCCATACGTTATTACCATGTTGTCACCCGGTTTGCTCACCTGCCGGAGATCCAAACGCTTTCGATACAAGGAAAATAGGGCCAATGGCCCCAGGTGTCAAGGACGTCGCCACAATCTTAGCCACCGCGGCCACCGGCCTTGACGAGGCGGTCCAGACGAAGCCTCTGCCGGTCGTCGAACAGGCGCCTGGCCCCAACGGAAACAGCCAGGACCGCACCAAAGCCCGTGCCGGCACTGACAATAAACATGATGAGAATCTGATACTTTACGGCCTCCATGGGAGGGCTCCCCGCCAGGATCTGACCGGTCATCATCCCGGGAAGGCTCACGATACCGGCCACGGCCATGGCATTCAAGGTGGGGATCATGGCACTCCGAATGCTCTCTCGCCGGATCTCCCCAACGGCCTCATCCCAGGTCTGACCAAGGAGCAGGCGCCCTTCAATGACGGCGCTGTCCCTCCAGGCCGTGGAGGTGAGGCGCTCCATGCCGATGGCGATGCCTGTCATGGTATTGCCCAGCATCATGCCCAAAAGGGGAATGGCGTACTGGGGGGCATACCAGGGATCGATACGGATCACGGTGGAGAGCACCAGACAGGTGATGGAAAACGAAGAGAGGGTCATGGCGGCTGTGCCCGTGGCAAACCCCCAGGGGCCGGTAAAACGCCGGGTCTGGCGGCTCATGACCTCACGTCCTGCCGTGGTCACCATGATCACGGCGATGCCAACCAAAAGCAGGGGATGGGCGTGGTCAAAAAGGGTCTTGAGAACCATCCCCACCAGGAGAAGCTGCAAGGTGGTGCGCACGGCGGCCACCACGATCTGACGGGTCACCCCCAGCTCCATGCGAAAGGAGAGCAGGGCCAGGGCCACCACCAGAAGGGCGGCAATGGACAGGTCCACCGGGGAGAGCGCGATCACCGAATTCATCGGCACACCTCCCCGCCGGCTTCGCGCAGCACACCGTCCGCATCAAAGGAGACCACCCGCTGCGCCACGCGGTTGAGCTGATCCACGGAGTGCCCCACCCAGATCACCGGCGCCCGGTGCGCCTGAGCATAATCCTGGATCAGGGACTCCACCCGCCGGGTGCTCTCGCCGTCCAGGTTGGCCGTGGGCTCATCCAGGAGCAGGGCCTGGGGTCGGCGATCCAGAAGACGAAGCAAGGAAAGGCGTTGGCGCTCTCCGCTGGAGAGACGCTTCACCGGCCAGGAGAGGACCTCCTCGCGGAGCCCCAGTACCTCGGGACGCACCGCCTCCGGCGTCAAAAAATGTTGGGCGACCCCGTCGGCCCACCAGGCGCTCTCGCTGGGCAACAACCCCACCATGCGCCGCCACTCGGAAGCGCAAAGGGCATCGCGAGCCGTGGTTCCCAGGCTGACTCGCCCGTCATGGGGTTCCATGTCCGCCACGGCACGCAAAAGGGAACTCTTGCCAATGCCCGAGGGGCCGGACACCCCCACGCATGTTCCTGCGGGCACCGTAAGCCGCACCGGGCCCAGGCCTCGTATGACCAGGTCGTCAATGATCAGGTCGCCGCCCTGCACTTAGTTTCCTCCAAGCCTTTTTAGGTGGATCATGAGAACCGAAAGGGCTGCCGGCGTGATGCCGTCGATACGCGACGCCTGCCCCAGGGAGACCGGCCGCACCTCCATGAGCTTGGCCCGCAGCTCGTTGGAGAGGCCGTGCACCTCCTCAAAGCGAAAATCCTCGGGGATGCGGATCTTTTCCATGTGCTTGAACTTTTCGATCTCGGCCAGCTGGCGGTCGATGTACCCCTCGTATTTCACCTCGATCTCCACCTGCTTGGCCACCCGGGCCTCCACCGGGGGCTCGGCAGGGGCCACGGTCTCCACCACATCATAGCCCACCTTGGCGCGCTTGAGGATCTGGTCCAGGGGTGCCCCGGTCTTGAGGGGGGCGGAATCCCGGGCTTGAAGGTAAGCGTTGATCTCCGGGGAGGGCTTGACCACCACACGCCGGATCCGGCCCATCTCACGGTCGATGGCCGCCTGCCGCTCGCGGACCTGCCGCACGGTGTCCTCGTTTACCAGGCCCAGGTTGTAGGCAATCTCGGTGAGCCGGAGGTCGGCGTTGTCCTCCCGCATCATCAGCCGGTACTCCGCCCGGGAGGTAAAGATGCGGTAAGGCTCCAGGGTGCCCCGGGTGATGAGGTCGTCCACCATCACCCCCATGTAGCCCTGGGAGCGGTCCAGCACAAAGGGAGGCCGGCCCATGACCTTCAAGGCCGCGTTGACGCCGGCCCAGAGTCCCTGGGCCGCGGCCTCCTCGTACCCGGAGGTGCCGTTGATCTGCCCGGCCAGGAAGAGCCCGTCGATTTTTCTGGTCTCCAGGGAGGGACGGAGCTGCACGGGGTTCACGTAGTCGTATTCGATGGCGTAGCCGGGGCGGATGATCTCCGCCTCTTCAAAACCGGGTATGGAGCGCACAAAGGGGATCTGAAGGTCCACGGGCAGGCTGTTGCCCAGCCCCCCGATGTACATCTCCCGGGTGTCGATCCCCTCGGGCTCCAGGATCACCTGGTGGGAGACCCGGTCGGGAAACTTCACGGCCTTGTCCTCAAAAGAGGGGCAGTAGCGGGCCGACACCCCCTTGATGGTGCCACAGTAGAGGGGAGAACGGGCGAGGTTCTCCATAACAACATTGCGGGTGGCCTCGGTGGTGTGACCGATGAAACTGGGCAGCTGGGGCAAGGGGGCGTGGGTGGATGAAAAAGAGAAAAAGCAGGGGGTCTCGTCGGCCCGGTGCTCCTCCAGCTGAGAGTAATCGATGGTATCCCGGTGAACCCTCGGCGGGGTGCCGGTCTTCATGCGCCCCATCTCCAGGCCCAGCTCCTTCATGGAGGCTGCCAGGCCGTAGGAACCGAACTCACCGGCACGCCCGGCCTTAATGGCACACTCCCCGATATGGACGAGGCCGCCCAGAAAGGTCCCGGCGGCGATGACCACGGCCCCGGCTCCGTAGCCGAAGCCGGTCTGGTCCACCACCCCTGTCACCGCGCCACCTTCAACCACAAGGCGCTCCACCATCCCCTGCTTCAGGTGCAGGTTTGCCTGGCCTTCGAGAACCGCTTTCATGGTACGATGGTAAATGTTCTTGTCGTTCTGGGTCCGGGTGGAGTGAACGGCGGGCCCCTTCTTGGTGTTGAGGGTTTTGAACTGAATGGCCGAGGCATCAGAGGCCTTGCCCATCTCCCCGCCCATGGCGTCCACCTCCCGTACCAGATGCCCCTTGGCCGTGCCGCCGATGGACGGGCTGCAGGGCATGGACGCCACCTTGTCCAGGTCTATGGCCAGAATCAGGGTGGAAAGCCCCATGCGGGCCGAGGCCAGCGCCGCTTCACACCCGGCATGGCCGCCCCCCACCACAATCACATCATATTTTCGTGTCGTTGATACCATCTCTCGCCTGCTCGTTTGTCTGCCAGAAGGATCAAACAACCGGAGATCATTTTTCATTTCGACCTCTCCGGCCGTTCGATGTATGATGGGCCTCTGCCGGGGGATAGCCCCAACGCAAAAAGCCGGTTTTCACCGACTGAGCCCATCGGCAGCTCCGGGGGCCCGCGTGGCGCAGGATCCCGAAACGCCATCACATTTTTACGATCATCCCCTTAATATATTATCGGGTTTCAAGCAAGGTCAATATGAACGCAACACAGGCAAAACGGTACACAGATCTCAACAGCCACCTTAAAGAACGCTTCGGCAAACGGGTGCAGAAACTCACCGTAGACGCGGGCTTCACCTGCCCTAACCGAGACGGGCACACCGGAACCGGGGGGTGTATTTTCTGCAACGAAAAAGGATCGGGCAACGGAGCGCACCTGCTGGGCACCTCGGTGTCGGAGCAGATCCGGCAGGGGCGCCTTGCCCTGTTCAAACGCTACAAGGCAAAGCTCTTTCTGGTCTACTTTCAGGCCTACAGCAACACCTACGCCCCTGTGCAGCGCCTGAAGGCCCTCTACGACGAGGCCCTGGCCTTTGACGACGTGGTGGGTCTGGCCATCGGCACAAGGCCCGACTGCGTGGACGAAGAGAAGCTGGCCCTTTTAGACGCCTACTCCAAAGAGAAACTCGTCTGGATCGAATACGGCCTTCAGTCAGCCCACGACACAACCCTGGCCGCCATAAACCGCGGCCATGACGTGGCCTGCTTCAAAGAGGCCGTGGCCCTCACCCGAAAAACAGCCCCTGAAGTCAAAATCTGCGCCCACATCATCCTGGGGCTCCCCGGAGAGAGCCGGGAGATGATGCTGGAGGGGGCCCGGCTCCTGGCGGACCTGGGCGTGGACGGGGTCAAGCTGCACCTCCTGTACGTGGTCAAGGACACCCCTTTGGACACCCTCTACCTGAACGGGGACTACACCTGCATGGAAGAGGACGACTATGTGGAGACCGTGTGCGACTTCCTGGAGCTGCTTCCCCCGGAGATGGTGATCCAGCGCCTCACCGGCGACCCCCATCGCGATGAGCTTCGCGCCCCCCAGTGGCCCCTGAAAAAAGGGACCACCCTGGCCCGCATCCAGGCCACCTTAGAGAGCAGGGGCACCTGCCAGGGCTCCCGGTACATCAAGCCGGAGAACGCATAGCGACACCGCAAATCACGCCAGGGCGCCTTTGATGGCATCCACAATCTGCTCAGTTGACGGTACCGCCCCGTCGGCCTGCATCACGATATGGTGACGGCCGTCCAGGGGCGTGTAGCGAAAGGGCACCGAGGAATAAAAAACACCGACACTGGGGGTGTGGGTAGCCACGGCCACGTTGCGCACCCCCGTGTCCGGAGAGACAACCAGCCGGGCCCTTGCGACCCTGTCGATCAACCCGTCCAGGGGCAGGCAGGGCTGGATCGACACATTGCCCCGTTCCGTCAGGCCGAGAAAACAATCCCCTTTTTCGTAGTCGTTTTTCCCCTCCAGGTAGACATGCTGGTACTCGGGAAGCTCCCGGGAGGCGAGCTCAAGGACCTCTTTCATCTGTGCCTGGGGCAGTATTTTCAGCACCGACGAGGCGCCATTGAAATAGAGAATGGAGGGAGCGGGGCGGGACGGGTCGTACAACGCCAGGTGACTGGGGTACCCGAAATCCAGGGGGCGCGAGGGATTGTGCCCCAGAAGTTTCAGCATGTCCAGCATGCACTCCAGCTCCGGCTGAAAGTCGGAACGGAAAACGGCCACGTTGTAGAGAACCCCGTAAAAATAGGATTTGTAAGGAAAGCCGAATTTCAGCGTCGCCTTGCTTAAGAGAGTCATCCACCGGGACCGGCTGGTCCCTGCAATATCAAAGATGATGTCTTGATGCGGGAGCTGCCTGAGGTCCCGAAACCGCTCCAAGGGGCTCATCTCTCTCTTTTGCTCCCGGCCTGCCACGATGATCGTGGTGTCGGCCAAATCGGACGGGATGCCGTATCGATAGTTGGACACGCCAACCAGGGTGATCTCGGCATTGGGAAAAAATTTTCTGACTTCGATGAGAAAGGGCCGGGCGATGACCTGGTCCCCCAGGGCCGCATGGCGGATAACGGCAATATTCTTGATTTTTTTTCGGGAAAAGTCTTTTTCAATATATCTGGCACGCTGGAGGCATACCCGCCGCGCTGAAACCATAAATGATTCATGTCGGATTATCCAATACACGTATCGATTACAACCGTTTACCACAACTGCTTCCGATATGGACACTTCACATCAAACCAATTACAGACTGACTTCACATGTGCTTATCAATAAACATTGATAACAATGAAAAACTTAAAACACAAGAGATTCAAAAAGTGGACGTTGACACAAAGAAAAATGGTGCTGCGTATTGTCGGACTTTATGACACCACACCCATAAAATCCGACAATACGTGCCAGAAGGGAATTCCTGAAATGAAAGAAGAAAGGGCCAGGAGCTGCGTACCTGACAGTTTTCCGTCGCGGGCCTTGGCACCGGTCACGGGCAGCAGGTGGGCCGTTTGTCGGTGGGGGCGCCGGGGTGGAAGCACGACGCCGAACTAAGTTCGCATCGAAGTACACCCCGTCGCTTTGTTGGAGATTATATGCAGCCCCCCCGGGCTTTGTACATAGAGTAATGCATTCATTTACCTAGGGGATCCCCCCAAGCCCATCCGTGTAACGGCTCAAAGCACTGCAAATTCGAGCATTCAAGGACATCAAAGGCATTGTTTTTACGGCCCCTTGCCTTTACTACCCCGTCAGTCGAAGACAGGGACAGACCCGAGACAAAAAAGAAAATCCCGTGCTCCATCCCCCATCGGGTAGTACGGCATCAGATCCGCTTGGCAATGGGATAACGTCGCCCGCTGCCAAAGGCCTTGGCCGTCACCCGAAGCCCCGGGGCCGCCTGCTGGCGCTTGTATTCGTTGATCTCAACCCGCCGGACCACATCGGCCACCACCGCCGCGTCAAACCCCATGGCCTCGATCTCCGCAGGTGCCTTTACCTCCTCCACATAGGCGTGCAAAATGGCATCCAGCACCTCGTAAGGGGGCAGCTCATCCTGGTCGGACTGGTCGGGCCTGAGTTCTGCCGACGGCACCTTGTCGATGATTCGCTGCGGGATCACCTCCCCATTGCGGTTTACATACCGGGAGATATCCCACACAAGGGTCTTGGGTACATCGGAGATGACGGCCACCCCCCCGTTCATGTCCCCGTAAAGGGTGCAGTATCCCACGGCCAGTTCGGACTTGTTGCCGGTGGTGAGCACCAGGGCGCCGGTCTTGTTGGAGAGGGCCATGAGCAGGGTGCCCCGGACCCGGGCCTGGATGTTCTGCTCGGTGACACCGTGCTCCTCCCGACAGAACACCTCCGACGCCCCCAAAAAGGCATCAAACATGGGAGCGATGGGCACCACATCGTACTGGGTCCCCAGATTCTCTGCCAGGGACCGGGTATCCACGTCGTTGTCCGAGGAGGTGTACTCCGACGGCATAAAGACCGTGGAGACATTCTCGCCCCCCAGGGCGTCGGCGGCAACCGCAGCGGTGAGGGCCGAGTCAATGCCACCGGAGAGCCCGATGACCACTTTCTTGAAACCGCACTTGGTGACGTAATCCCGGGTGCCCATGACCAGGGCGCGGTAGACCTCTTCCTCCACGCAGGAAGGGGCCGCGGCAATGCGCTGAGGGCTCTTCTCCATGGGCTCGAAGACCAGAAGATCCTCCTCGAAGGAGGCGCCACGGGCGGCCAGGGTGCCGTCATCGTGAAAGCCCAGGCTTCCCCCGTCAAAGAGCAGGTGATCGTTGCCCCCCACCTGGTTGACGTAACACACCGGCACCTTGTGGCGACGGGCCACCGAAGAGATGAGTGTCTCGCGAAAAGCGGGTTTCCCGGCGTTAAAGGGGGATGCCGAAATGTTGATGAGCAGCTCAGCCCCCTTTTCGCAGAGGTCTGACACAGGATCCACGCGATACTTCCGGGAGGAGAATACTTCCTTGTCGTTCCACATGTCCTCGCAGATGGTGATGCCGAGCCGCACCCCGTTCCACATCACAGGATGGGACTCGCTGCCCGGTTCAAAGTACCTGCGCTCATCGAACACGTCATAGGTGGGCAACAGCCGTTTCCGGACCTTGTGGAGCACCCGGCCGTCTTCAAAGAGAAGGGCTGCGTTGTAGAGGTTGTTCTCCCCTGGTTCGCCGTTTCTCTCCACATACCCGAGAAGAACGGCAATGCCCCGGACCCGTTCCATGAGTCGCTCAACGGCCTCCAGGTTGTCCGCAATAAAGGAGCGCCTCTCCAGAAGGTCGCGCGGCGGGTACCCGCTCACGGCAAGCTCCGGAAAAACCACCAGGCGGCACCCCGCCTCCCTGGCCTTGGCCGCAGCCGCCTCCATTTTTCGGCAATTGCCCTCAAAATCTCCGATGACCGGATTGATCTGCCCTGCTGCTATTCTCACCATATTCATGCTTCCGTGCTTGTTCCGCTTTTCCAATCACGCCCCGCCGTCGCAGAGCCCCTATCCATTTGAATTTTTGACATATTGTGTCTATGCCGCCATTCTTCACCCGGATAGTATCCCACCTAAGCCACCGCGGTCAAACCCTATTCATACCAAGGGCTTGTTCCAACCACAGCGGGGTATCTTTCAGCCACAGGGTGTGCTATAGTCTCCTGCCTACCGAGCAGATATCCCAAGATGCCGTATTGTATAAAAAAAGAGCCCAAAGGGCTCCAACACAGTGACTGAGACGCCATGAACACCACACACCACCGCTTAAAATCCACGGCCATGGCCGTTACCGCCTGGCTCCTGGTCCTTGCCGGGGCGGGCACCCTTGTGCCCTGGACACAGGCCACGGAACCCAATGTCATCGGTTACCGCTCCCTCTGCTCCTTCGCCCCTTTCTCCACCCTCATCTGCCTCATGGGTGCCAACATCCTGCTGACCCTTCGAAAACGCCTCACCGCTGCGTCAGAGGAGTAGTCGTGCCGAAAATAATCCGACTCTGTTTTATCGGGGCCCTCCACGCCACCTGCTACCTGTGGCTGATTCCGCAGGTCATCATGCCCCGTTTCGGCTCCACGGGCTCCAGGGCGGCCGTGGCCTGCGTGGTGACCCTCTCCCTGATTCTGGTCACCCTCATGTTCCGCAAGAAAAAGCAACCGGAAAAAAAGACCGGGCGTTAAACGTCTTCCAGTTCCGTGCGGATCGTGTTGCGCACGCGGTTGACAATGGCACCCAGCTCCTCTTTTTTGTAGGCCCGGACATCCACCGGGTCATGGACCACAAGGGAAACGCCCCCGGGCATCAACTCGGTGCTCCCCTTGGGAAGAATGTCGCGGGTCCCCTTGATGGTCACGGGAAGGATGGGCAATCCCAGGTCATGGGCAAACCGGAAAGCCCCTTTCTTAAAAGGATTGAGGCTGCCGTCGTCGCTACGGGTCCCTTCGGGAAAGAAGATCACCGAGGTGCCCCCCCGGACTTTTTTGCGGGCGTGGTTGAGGGTGGAGACGGCCTTTGCGCTGTCGCTGCGATCGATGAAGATATGGCCCATGCTCTTGCAGACCCAGCCGATGAGGGGAACCTTCTCCAGCTCTTTTTTCATCACCCACTTGATATCCAGGCCGAGCCAGCCGTAGAGGACATAGATGTCGTAGTGGCTCAGATGGTTGGCCACCACCACGTAGGAGACACCGTCCCGGATCTTCTCCCGACCCGACACCGACACCCACATGGGGGTCATGAAGCTGTTGACCCGGGCCCAGAAGGTGGCGATGGTTTTCGACGCGAAGTTTGGGGAGACGGTCACGGAAAGCAGCACGGCCAGGGGAGCCAGCACCAGGGTGGAGAGCCCCAGAAACGGCACCACCACACCCCATCGGTAGGGCCAGTACAAAAAGCGACCGAACCGCCCCCACACCCGGTCCCATGCACACTCCACGTTGCCGCCCCACTCTTCTGCGTATCGCCTGAGGGCGGCCTCCACACTGTTTTTTGTCCCGTTGCCCATTGCCATTGTCTCTCTCCTGCGGGGATCCTGCACCCAAAAAATAATCATTGGCCGCGGGGACACAGTACGCACGTTCCCGCGATCTTAGTTTTCCACAGCCATGCCAGAGGGTCTGCGACAGAACCCTAAGGCCGCGCCTTAGACCTTGTCCTTCACCTCATTCCAGAAACTCTCCACCCCCTCTTTCCATCCGCTCAGGTAGGTGTCGATGAACCCCTGGAACCGCTTCTGGGCGGTGCGCCCGGTGATGGCGAAACGCTCGGACTGATGCTTCAGGACCTGGGAAAAGTAGTCCCCCAGGTGCTCGTCCTTAAAGGGGTTGCCCCCCGGCGTCCAGCCCAGGGCGTACTGCAGCTCCCGGTAGTGGGCCGTGCGGGACCACTCCAGGCCCGCCCGTTTTCCCTCTTCGATGAAGTTGGCCTCGAACTCGGCCTTTTCACGTTTCAGGCGTTCCACCACGCTGGACATGTCCAGCTCGTCATGGATCTTCTGTCGAAGCGCTTCCTTCTTGCGGATCATGTTGGATATGGAGCGCTGGAAAACCTGGGAAAAGTTCATGCTGGAGCGCCACTCTTTCATGCGCTCGTAGAGCTCGTCCGGCACGCTGATCGTCACTTTTTTTGCCATGTGTATCCCCCGAAATGGTCGCAATATTACCCACTACAACCTGCCACACCCCATCAATACGTGTCAATAAAACAATACGTACTATCCCGAGACTACGTACCGCACCCCCGTCCCCGGAAAATGGGTCCATGGCCCCGGTCACCGGTATTTCCCCACCGCTGTGCGCCCTTGGGGAAAACCCTGTGGCCCCGCCCCCTCTTCTGTGATAATGAATGATGCAGTTGTAAAATATTGAGGTTACGGCGCCTCCCGTGAGGTTCTCGGGGGCCGGTATGAATGTTTTTGGAGTGATATGATGAAACAGTGGGTTTTTGTAGTGGTCCTTTTGGTTCTGGCAACCGCCTGTGCTCGCCCTCCCCAGTATGTTCCCAGCAAAAAACCGGCCCGGTTCAGTTATGAATCCGCCGTGGACGGTCAAATCGGCACCCTCTCCACCCAGGTGGCCAAACAGCTCACGCGACGACGCATCCGCCGCGTGGCCGTCAAGGAGTTTACCCGCATCGACGGCAAACGCAAGCAGCTGGAAAAATACCTGGAGATGGAGGTCTCGGACAAATTGTTCAAAACCGGCTACTTCACGGTGGTGCGCAGCGAAATGCTGGAGGCCACCGGGGAAGACAGCGTCCTCGGGCTCGTTGAGAGCGCGGTGACCAAAAACTCCGATATCAAGGAAGAGGATGCCCGCAAGGTGGGTCGCGCCCTGAACATCGACGCCATCGTGGTGGGCCACACCGTGGTGCTGGGCAACGCGGTGAAGCTCTCCATCCAGCTCATCTCCACGGGCACGGGCGGCGTCTTCGGCTCGGCCTCGGCCATGATCACCAAGGACCGGAACATCCGCACCCTGCTGGACGAAAAGGCCGCGGGCAAGGCCGCCTCCCTGGGTCGCAACGGTGAGTACGGGGACTTTATCAACACCGGGGAGAACCAGTACCACGAGCTGGTCCCCGACCTCTACACACTCTACGTGAAGCAGGTCAACGACCAGATGGACATCTTTGCCGAGACCGGCCCCACCGTGGAGCTCTTCTTGAACGACGAGTACAAGGTCATGGGCGTCGACGAAATGGTCTCCTTTACCCTGGACGAAAAAACCTACGTCCTGACCCTGCGCAAAATCTCCGGCCGAAGCGCTGTCTTCAGCTTTGCCAAGCTGAGAAACGCCTCGGATGACGAAGAGGCCCAGGCGCCGCCCGAGCCCTAATCGTCAGTGGGCCCCGGCGCCGAACCGGGGTCCCTGTCCTTAAAAAGTTTGGGGTTGTTCCAGTGCCGGGTCTTGTCCCGAGCGCTTTTTTTGGCAAGGTTCCTGGCCAGGGCCTCGGGCAGGTCCACCCCCGTCTGGTTGGCGATGCAGACCAGCACAAACATGAGATCGGCCAGCTCGTCCCCCAGGTCCGGGGCGGGCTCTTCCCGCTTGAAGCTCTGGTCCCCGTACACCCGCGTCATGATCCGGGCCACCTCACCGGCCTCTTCCAGCAGGATCCCCAGGTTGGTGAGCTCGGAAAAATACCGCACCCCCACCTCTTTCACCCAGCGGTCCACCCTCTCCTGATATTCGCGTATGCCCGTGTCATTTTTCATGCCGTGCGTCCTTTCCTGTCACTGGTTGTGGAAACGGCCCCTCCATACCACGGCGCGTTGCAAAGGGGGAACCCTTTTGGTAGAGTCGTCACGTCCGGGTGCCGAGCCCCGCAGGGCCCGTCCCCTTATCAACCTTTATATATAATCCAGGCCCCTGGGGCCCGGAACCCCGTACCCAAGGGATACACGAACCATGAGCAACCGAGTTGAACTCCTCGCACCGGCGGGAAATCCGGAAAAACTGGAAATTGCCGTCCACTACGGCGCCGACGCCGTCTACCTGGCGGGCAAGGCCTTCTCCCTCAGGAACTTTTCAGGCAACTTTACCTTGGAGGAGATGGCGGCGGGCATCCGCCACGCCCACGCCCACGGCGTCAAGGTCTACGTGGCCTGCAACGTCTATGCGCGAAACGACGAACTCGACGCCATGCGCGATTACCTCGCCGCCCTGGCCGAGGTGAAACCCGACGCCCTCATCGTGGCCGACCCGGCCATTTTTGCCGCGGCCCGGTCCATCGCCCCCGGCATCGATCTCCATATCAGCACCCAGGCCAACACCACCAATCAGGAGACCGCCCTCTTCTGGAAGTCCCTGGGCGCCACTCGCATCAACGTGGCCCGGGAGCTGCCCCTCACCGACATCAAGGGGGTGGTGGACAACGGCGGCCTGGAGGTGGAGGCCTTTGTCCACGGGGCCATGTGCATCTCCTACTCCGGCCGCTGCCTTCTCTCCAGCTACCTCACCAACCGGGACAGCAACCGGGGCCAGTGCAGTCACCCCTGCCGGTGGAAGTACTCCGTAGTGGAAGAGATGCGCCCGGGGCACTACCACCCGGTTCAGGAGGACGAAAGGGGCTCGTACATCTTCAACTCCAAAGACCTCTGCATGATCGACCACGTCCCCGCCCTCATCGAATCAGGCATCCACTCCCTGAAAATCGAGGGGCGCATGAAGGGCATCAACTACCTGGCCTCGGTGGTGAAGACCTACCGGGAGGCCATCGACGCCTACTACGAGGACCCGAAACACTACACGACCCGTCCGGAGTGGGGCGAAGAGCTCTCCCGCATCAACAGCCGGGAGTACTCCACCGGATTCTACTTCGGCTACGAAGGGGACGCCGCCCCCAACTACGGGGACTCCCGTCCCGGCACCATTCACCGCTTTGCCGGCAAGATCACGGCTGTGGACGGATGCCGCGCCACCCTCCACGTACGCAACAAAATCACCGTGGGCCAGGAGGTGGAGGTCCTCACGCGAAAAGGACCTGCCAGCCCCGACACCATCGCTGCCATTGAACGTCTTGACGGGCATGCTCTGGAGCTGGCCCAGCCCAACACCTGTGTGGGCGTCACCCTCAACGGGAGCTACGCGCCAAACGACCTGATTCGCATCGCCGAAGAGACCACGTACGGCCACGCCCCCGGCGCGTCCCGGCTGCCCAAAAGCGGCAGCGCCCCGCGCTCCTGATCAAAAAGCAGCCTGTTTCAGGAGAGTTGCAACCTCCTGACAGGCTGTGATATTATGAATCCATAGCTCCCGGTTCCAACCAGACCCTGTCCCCCCCCTTTTTTACTGAGTCCCCCAAAGCGCCCCTTCTCCGTCCCTACCCCATTGGGAGATAACGAGCCCGTTCCTGCGGCTCCGATCATCCCGGGAAGCCCCGCCCGCCCCCACCCGTTCACCATGACAGAGGTGACCCATGAATAACAAAGTCGTTTTTGTGGATGACGAAAAACCCATTCTGGACTCCATCTCCCGCGCCTTTCGAAACGAGCCTTACAAGATCTACGCCTTTGACGACCCGACCACCGCCCTTGAAGAGCTCCACGTCATCAAACCGGCCGTGGTGATCTCCGACCGCATGATGCCTGACATGGACGGCTCGGAGTTTCTGGAGAAGGTCCGCATCCGCTGGCCCTCGGTGGTGCGCATCATGCTCACCGGCCACTCCGACATCGACGCCACCATCACCGTCATTAATAAAGGCCACATCTTCCGGTTCATCAACAAGCCCTGGAGCAAGGCCGAGCTTAAAATGTCGGTGAAAAACGGGGTGGACCACTTCAACCTGGCCATGGAAAACAAGCAGATGTCCCAGGTGATCAAACAGAAAAACGAAGCCCTGCTGGCCCTGAACAGCGAGATGGAAAACCGCCTGAGGTCCTGCCTCACCGATGTGGAGGAGACCGCCAGGCAGTACAAGGAACTCAACTGCCGCCTTCAGGAAACCCTGACGGCCATCATCACCGATATCGAACAGGCCAAAGGAAGTTGACAAAAGGGGGTTCCAATGGCCGAGATCCTCGATGAAGAAAAAAAAATCGTCATCAAGATCGTTTACTACGGACCGGCCCTCTCCGGGAAGACCACCAACCTCATGCAGCTTCACGACCTCATCCGGCCAGGCCGGTGCGGCGACCTCATGAGCCTGGAGACCCGGGGTGACCGCACCCTTTTCTTTGACCTGCTCCCCATTCTTGCCAGCACCGACGGGGAGTACCGGGTAAAAATCAAGCTCTTTACCGTCCCCGGCCAGGTGGCCCACGATGCCACGCGCAAGGCGGTCCTCTCCCGGGCCGACGGGGTGGTGTTTGTGGCCGACTCCCAGACGGCACAGGCCCTCAACAACTTTCAGAGCTTTGAAAACCTGGAAAAAAACGCCGGGCGCATCGGCCTGGACTTCGAGCACCTCCCCCTGGTGATCCAGTTCAACAAGCGGGATCTCCCGGACATCCTCACCACCGAGGAGATCCGCTCACGCTGGGAGCCGTCGGGGCTCCCCGTCACCTTCTCCACCGCCCTCACCGGTCAAGGGGTCCGCACCACCTTCGAAACCATTCTCTCGGCCACCTACCGCAGTCTGGACGCCTCCCACGACCTGGGAGGCAGCTACCGGATCATGGAAGAGAACCTTCATTCGGTGCTGCCTTCCCACACCGACCCCGTGAGCCATTGACCCAAACCCAAGGAGCCCCGCCCATGGAGCGTTCCCATGAGACCATCACCCCCTTTGACAGGGAGTACTCCTTGAGGGACCTCCTCCCCTCGGAGGTCGTCCTCACCTGGGTCCGTGCGGCCCCGCCCCTGGGCCTGGGCCACCTCTCGGTGCTCATGCCCGACGGCACGCCCCTGCTCCCGGAGGATAGCTGCGGGGAGTTGACCCACGCCATCGGGGAACGCCTGGCTGAAACCCGGCCCGGGACAAGGGCCCTGACCGAGACCCCCAAGGGATGGGTGACCCTCACGCCCCTGGTCCACGAGCTGGACATCCTGGGCTACTTGGCCCTGGGGTTCAACCCCGACGGCAATGTCCCCACCGACGAGCTGGCGGCCGCCGAAGCCATCCTGGCCACGGCCATCACCCAGATCATGAAAAGCGGATGCGGCCTGGCCATGGCCTCCCGGGTCCACGGCGAGGTGGTGGAAGACACCTTTGCCGACCTCAAGGAGAAAGCGGCCCAATTGGCCAAATCCGAGAAAAAATACCGGCTCCTGGCCGCCAGCCTGGACAAGGAGGTTAAACGGAAAACCGAAGAGATCCGGCAAGCCCAGGAACACCTCATGCAGCAGGAGAAGATGGCCTCCATCGGCCAGCTGGCCGCCGGGGTGGCCCACGAGATCAACAATCCCATGGGCTTCATCACCAGCAACATCAACAGCCTCGACGAGTATGCCGGAGAGCTCATCCGCTTCGTGACCCTGCAGCGAGACCTTATTGACGAGGCACACCGGGCAGGCCTTTTCACCGGAGAGAAAACAGACCGCCTCCTGTCGGAACTCCGCCACATCGACGAAGGCGCGGACATCGACTTCATCCTCAAGGACATTCCCCCGCTGCTCAGCGAGTCCATTGACGGGGCCGAGCGCATCCGGAAAATCGTCCAGGACCTGAAAGACTTTGCCCACCCCGGCGAGGAGACCCTCAGCCTGGCCGACCTCAACACCAACCTGGACAAGAGCATCAACATCGTGGGCAGCGAGCTCAAGTACAAGGTCACCCTGGAAAAGGACTACCAGCCCCTTCCCCCGGTGCAGTGTTACGCCCGGCAACTTGACCAGGTCTTCATCAACCTGCTGGTCAACGCGGCCCAGGCCATCACTGACAAAGGGACCATCACCGTCACCACCCGTCACGACAACACCCATGCCGTGGTGGCCATCGCCGACACAGGCACCGGCATCCCCAAGGGAAAGCTGAAAAAAATATTCGACCCCTTCTACACCACCAAACCCGTAGGCAAGGGCACCGGCCTGGGCCTCAACGTGGTCTACAACATCGTCAAGCGCCATCGGGGCTCCATCAGCGTCAAAAGCGAGGAGGGCAAAGGCACCACCTTCACCCTGCGCCTGCCCCTGCACCGGGCCCTCCCCGCCGAGGAGAAGGAACCATGAGCCGACTCGCATCCCTCTTCCTGGGCAAAGACCCTCCCGACTCGGAAGAGCCCCCGGAGGACTCCCGGCCCTACGCCATTCTCTTTGTGGATGACGAAGCCGGTGTGCTGTCGGCCATGAAGCGCATCTTTCGAAAGGAGACCTACCGCATCTTTACCGCGTCCTGCGGTGAAGAGGCCCTGGAGTGCCTCCGGCGGGAGGAGATCCACGTCATCATCACCGACCACCGCATGCCCGGCATCACCGGCGCCGACCTCCTGCGCCGGATCAAGCGAGAGTACCCCAGCACCATCCGCATCATGCTCACCGGCCATGCCGACGTGGGGGCCATCATGGGGGCGGTAAACGAGGGGGCCGTCTACAAGTTCATCACCAAGCCCTGGAGCGACGAAGACCTCCGCATCACCGTGGGCCTGGCCCTGGAGCAGTACGACCTTATCCGGGAAAACCGGGCCCTGAAAAAAAACCAGGTCTCCCAGACCAAGCGCATCAACCAGATGAGCCGTTTCATCAACACCCACCGGAGCCAGGTGGGATCCATCCTGATGAAGCAGAACCTCCTTCGAAAAAATGATCTGGAAAATGCCCGGGAAATCCAGGCAAAGAAAAACCTGCCCATGCCCCAGGTACTCATGGAAATGGGCCTGGTGGACGAGGGAACGATCTTGAACGCCATCCAGCGGGAGATGGGCATCAACCGCGTCTACCCCGCGGAGTTCAGCACACCCGAGGCCCTGGTGGCCCTGATTCCCCGGGAGATCTGCAAAAACAACCTGCTGGTGCCCCTGAAGCGTACGGAAACCGGGATCATGATTGCCATGAACGATCCCAGCGAATACCTGAAGATCGAGGACCTTCAGTTCATCACCGGCCTGCGGGTGGAGCCGGTCATTGCCACGCGCAAGGAGATCATCAAAAAAATCGAGGAGCTTTACGGAGAGGAAGAGGCAGGCCTGGATGAGCTCACCGTGCTGGAGATGGAAGACCCCACCGAGGCGATTGAGATCATCCTCGACGAAGAGGACGAGGAAGCCGACCTCAAAGAGCTCCTCATCGCCAAGGACCAGCCCCCGGCCATTCGCATCGTCAACGCCATCATCTCCGACGCCCTGCGCCACGAAGCCTCGGATGTGCACATCGAGCCCAAGACAAAATACGTCATGGTGCGGTACCGCATGGACGGGCTCCTCAACGACAAGATCCACGTCCCCATCACCATGCACCCGGCCATCGTCTCCCGCATCAAGGTGATGGCCGAGCTGGACATCTCCGAGCGAAGGCGCCCCCAGGACGGGCGCATCACCGTGAAGACCCCCTCGAAAATGGTGGACATCCGCCTCTCCTGCCTGCCCACCATCAACGGGGAGAAGGTGGTGTTCCGCATCCTGGACCGCAACGCCTCCATCAAGAGCGTGGAGGACCTGGGGCTCACCAATGAGGAAAAGGAGATGGTCACCCGCCTCATCAACCGCCCCCAGGGGTGCATCCTCACCACCGGCCCCACGGGCAGCGGCAAGACCAGTACCCTCTATTCGCTGATGCAGGAAAACGCCTCGGTCACCAAGAACTACACCACCATCGAAGACCCCGTGGAGTACTTCATGTCCATGGCCGAGCAGGTCATGGTCAAGGAGAAGATCGGCCTGAACTTTCCCATCATCCTGCGGGCCATCCTCCGGCAGGACCCCAACGTCATCATGCTGGGAGAGATCCGGGACTTCGAGACCGCCGAGGTGGCCTTCCACGCAGCCCTCACCGGCCACACGGTCCTGAGCACCCTCCACACCAACGGCAGCATCCCCACCATCACGCGCCTCAGGGACATGGGCATCCAGCCCTACGTCATCGGCGAGGCCTTAAGCGGCATCATCGCCCAGCGTCTGGTCCGCCGCATCTGTGACAACTGCAAGGAAGAGGAGGCCCTCTCCCCTGCCACCATCGATGCCCTGGGCATCAACGCCAACGGAGGCACCTTCCCGGCCTTCCACGGCAAAGGATGCGACCGGTGCAACAACTCGGGCTACCGGGGGCGCACCGGCCTCTTTGAAATCCTCACCGTCACTCAGGAGATCAAACAGCTCATCAACACCGCCGCCTCAGAGTCCGAACTCACCCGGGCCGCCCGATGGGCAGGCATGAAACCCCTGGTGGAAGACGGGTGGACCAAGATCAACCAGGGCGTCACCACCGCCGAAGAGGTGCTCCGGGTCCTGGGCCCCCAGAACACCCTGGAGGTCAAGTGCCCCCACTGCAACGCCAACTTGAGGGAGCGCCACCGCTACTGCCCCTTCTGCTCGGGCCGAATCCTGCTTCAGTGCATCAACTGCGGGTGCTACCTGGAGCCGGACTGGAACGGCTGCCCGGACTGCGCCACCCGCGTCACCGACCGCTGAAAAACCCATCCGGCCGTCACCATCACATGCCGGGATGGGCTCCCTCCCCCTTTTTCTCCCGTGTTCCAGCCGGACCTTGACCGTCCCTGCGCCTTGCCGGTTCGTATTCCACCCGATTCCTTCCCTTGCTCTTTGCCCGGTACAAAGCGTCGTCCGCCCGGCCAATGGAGGCCTTGATGTCCTCAGACGGGGTGTACTTGGTCACCCCCACGGAGATGGTCACCCGAAAATCTGCAGGAAGCCCCTCAAAGACAAGCCCTTCGGTGAGAACCCTCACCCGCTCGGCGCATTGCATGGCCTCACTCACCCCGGAGTTGGTAAGAATAAGGATAAACTCCTCCCCCCCGTACCGGGCGATGTGGTCGATGTCCCGCAGGTTTTTTTGAATAGCCTGGGCCACGGTGCGCAACACGATATCCCCCGCCTCGTGGCCAAAGGTGTCGTTGACCCGCTTGAAATGATCCAGATCGAAGATACATATGGAAAAGGGGTGAACCCCGCGATCCCCCAGGGCCTTCTCCCGCTCCAGGATCTCGAACATCTGGCGGCGGTTGAACACCTGGGTGAGGTCGTCGTGGATGGCCAGCTTCTCTATGGTGGCCATGGCCCGGGCCACCTTTTCCCGAAGGCTGGTGATGTAGCCTCCCACCAGGGAAAACCAGGGAAGCACCACCATGAGGATGAGCAGGTTCATCACCTCCAGCCGGGTGTTGAACCCGGCTGGGTCCTGCCTCTGGAGGAGAAACAGCACCGCCCCGTAGCTTGCGATGGCAAAGGCCGAGAGAAAGAGGAATTGCCGGACCTTGAGCCGGAAGAGCCCGTAGACAAAGACCACGAGGTAAAGAAGAAGCAGCCCGCCCCGGGCCTCCCCCGAATAGTAGACCCCCACCATGACCCAGAAGGTCCCCATGCCCATCTGAAACAGGGTAAGGCTCGGGTCTTTGAAGCACCGGTTCAACCCGCTCAGAAACACCAGCAGCAAGGCGATGTTGCACAACGCCACCAGGCAGGTGCACCGCCACAACACGCGCCAGGGAATCTGGGAGAGCCCCATGTAGCGAACATAAGCAAAAAGCCCCAGCCACAGAAGGTAGGTGGTTGCGGCCATGGCAAACCGCTTGAGCCGAAGCCCCTGGTTGAATGTTGTCTCGGACATACCTGTCACCCCGTTGCTTGCGTTACCTGCCAGGCACACGGAGGGCGGAGACCGCCCCCACCGTGTGGTCCATTGTCCGTTGTCGCGAAGTGTTTCTGCCTTCTCAGAGGCGAACCCTGAAGAACAAGGTGTAGAGAACCGGCACCATGCCCAGGGTGATCACCGTGGCAAAGACCAGCCCGAAAATAATGGAGACCGCCATGGGCTCGAAAAGGGGCCCGCCCCCCACCCAGAGGGGAATGAGACCGCCCACGGTGGTGAGGGTGGTGAGCAGGATGGGACGAAGCCGCCGCTGGGCCGCAATCACCACGGCGTCGCCTGGCTCCAGCCCGTTCTCTTCGATCTCGATGCGGATGCGATCGAGCAGCACGTTGGCGTTGTTGATCACAATGCCCGAAAGGGCCACCACCCCCAAAAGGGTCATGAACCCGAAATAGGATCGCGCCACCAGAAGCCCCACGGTGACTCCGATGAGCCCCAGGGGCACGATGCAGAGGAGCAGGGCCGTCCGCCTCAGGGAGTTGAACTGAAGGATGAGAAGCAGCATGATCAGCATGGCGGCAAAGGGGAGCTCATCGGCGATGGCCTGGTTGGCCTTGGCCGACTTTTCCGCCTCACCGGCCACCTCGTAGCGGTACCCCAGACCCCAGCCGCCGCTCTGTTCCGCCAGCCAGGCCGAGACCTTCTCGTTGATGGCCAGGGCGTTGAATCCTTCGAAGAGGTCGGCGTACACCTCCACGGTGCGAAGCCGGTCCCGACGAATGATCTTACCGTGCTGCCAGTCCGTGTCCATATGGGCCACCTGGCTCAAAGGCACGGACTGGCCTGTTGCCAGGCTGTAGATGCGCAGCCCTTCCAGTTTTTCGATGTCGTTTCGGTCCTCGGCCACGGAGCGCACCACAATGGGGATGAGGTCGTCCTCCTCCCGGTACTGCCCCACCTGGATGCCGCTTAAGGTCCCCTGGAGGGAAAGAGCGATATCCCGGCTGGTGATGCCAGCGCGCCGGGCCCGCTCCTGGTCCACCCGCACCACCAGCTTGCGGGTGTGGCGCCCCCAGTCATCCCCCACCTCCCGCACCCCCGGTTCCTTGCGCAGACGCTCTTTGAGCCCATTCACCAGTGTAAAGAGCACGGCATCCCGCTTGCCGGAGATACGCACCGCCACAGGGTGGTTCACCGGCGGCCCCACGGACAGGCGGGACACCTTGGCCCGGACCTCGGGGAGTTCGGCGTCACAGAAATCCTGGAGCCGGTTCACCACCTCGGCCACGGCCTCAAAGGAGGTGGTGTTGATGAGGAGATAGGCAAAGCTGCTCTCCGGCGGGTCCGGCCGGTAGGAGAGGATAAACCGCGGAGCCCCTTCGCCGATGAAGCTCCCCCAGCTCACCACCCCTTCTCCCCCCTCTTCCGCCATGAGGTTGGCCTGGATGAAGGTTTCCATCTGCTTGACCATGGCTTCGGTGTGGGCGATGTCCGAGCCCGGGGGCGTCTCCACGGTGGCGGTGATGATGCGGCGATCCGAATCCGGCATGAACCGCTTGGGCACGTACCGAAACCCAGCCATGGCCACCACGAAGGCAAGGCACATGGCCGTAACGAACAGCAGGCGGTGGCGCAGCACCCCCAGAAGGGCCCGCCGGTACCGGGTATAAAAAGGCGATTGATACCCCGGCTCCTTATCCGGCCCCTTAACGCGCAGGAACCGGACACAGAACAAAGGGATCATGGTGAGGGCCAGCACCCAGGAGCTGAGGAGGGTAAGGGTCACCACCTTGAACAGGGGGGAGGTGTACTCCCCGGTGGACGATTTGGCCATGTAGATGGGCAAAAAGGCAAAGGAGGTGGTCAACGAGGCCGTGAGGAGCGGGCGCGCCAGCTCCTTTGCCGAGGTCACCGCTGCCTCTGCCACGCTCTGGCCCTCCCGCACCTGGGTCATGATGGACTCGCTCATGACAATGGCGTTGTCCACCAGGATTCCCAGGGAGATCAGCAGGGCCGTCAGGGAGACCTGGTCGATGCCGATGCCAAAAAAGCCCATGAGCAGAAAAGCCATGAGGATGGTGACGGGGATGAGGCTGGCCACGAGGAGCCCGGTCCGCACCCCCAGGCTCGCCAGCATCACCAGGCAGACAATAACGATGCTCTGCATGAGGTTGGAGAGAAAATCGCTGACGCTCCGGTGGACCCGCTCGGGCTGACGGGCCAGGAACTGAAACCCCACGCCGATGGGATAGAGGGCCTCCAGCCGCTTGGTAAAGGCCGTCACCTCCTTGCCCAGGGCGATGATATCCCCGCCGTCGGACATGGAGATGGCCAGGCCCAGGGCCGGGGCGCCGTTGAATCTCATACGGGTGGAGGGCGGATCCTTGTACCCCCGGGTCACGGCCACCAGGTCCTTTAAGTAGACCACCTCCTTGCGGCCCGGCACCGAGATCACCGTGTCCAGGATCTCGGCCACGGCCTCAAAATTCCCCGTGGGCTCCAGGTTGATCCGCTCCTGACCCGACTCCAGGGCCCCGCCGGGGATGATGATGTTGCGCTGGGAGAGCACCTGCTGAAGCATAAGGGGCGAAATGCCGTACCGGGCCAGGCGCGCGGAGTTGAACTCCAGGAACACCTGCTCTTCCTGAGCGCCGATGATCTCCACCTTGGCCACGTTGTCGATGCGGAGCAGCTCGTCACGCACCTCGTCGGCCACATCCTTGAGCTCGCGGTAGGTGTACCCCTCGCCGGTAAGAGCCAGGACCTGGCCGAACACATCCCCGAAGTCGTCGTTCACAAAGGGCCCGATGACCCCTTCCGGGAGCCTGGGGGTCTCCCGGTCCACCTTGCGCCGCAACTCGTCCCACAGGGGACGCATCTCTTTGTATGACTCGTCGATGTGCACATAGATGATGGAAATCCCGGGCCGGGACTCGCTCTCCACGTAATCGAGCTCGGAGATCTCCTGAATCGCCTTCTCCAGCCTGTCGGTGACCAGCTGCTCCACCCGCTCCGGGCTGGCACCGGGGAAATAGGTGGTGACCATGGCCACCCGGATGATGTACCCGGGATCCTCGTCCTGGGGCAGCCTGTGCAAGGTGACCCAGCCCCCCAGCACCACCATGAGGATCACCACCAGGGTCACCCGGTTCATGCGGATCGCCGCTTCCGTGATGTGCATCATGGCGCCTCCCCGGCTTTGAGCAGCACCCGCATGCCATGACTCAGGCGGCTCATGCCCGCCGTCACCACCCACTCGTCGCCGGAAAGGCCGGAAAAGACCTCAAGGCCGTCCTGGGTCAGGGCTCCCACGGCCACGGGAAGGCGCCGGATCGTGGCCTTCCCCTCCCCGTCGGGCTCTGCGGCAAAGAGAAAAGGCCCGGACGCATCCTGCCCCACCACATGGGAAGGGACAAGGAACCGCTCCCCACCGCGCCCCGGAAATCGAAAGGTGGCCTCCGCCGCCATGCCGGGCAGCACCTCCCTGACCTCCTCCACAAGGCGAAGGGTCACGGGGTAGGTGGCGGCAAAGCCTGTGGCCGCCGTGCCCACCTCATACACCACGGCCGGAAAGGGCCTCTTCCCCATGGCGGCAAACCGCACGGCCACCGCCTGCCCTGCACGGATGTCCGAGATCATCACCTCGGGGATATCCACATGGACCTCCACCCGGCGCCCGGAGGCAAGGATGGCCACCGGCACCCCGGCCCCGGTGTTTTCGTTCTCATCGGCCAGGACCATGGTCACCGACCCCGACATGGGCGACACCAGGCGGGTGTATCCCAGCTGGCGCTTTGCCAGGTCCCGCTTCTTCTCGATGGAAGTCACCTGGGCCGTGGCCGACTCCCAGGCTGCCCGGGCCCGGTCCAGATCGCTCTTGGAAATGTTGTCGTTCTCCCAGAGCCGCCGCGCCCGTTCATAGGAGAGGGCGGCGTTGCGGGCCTGGGCCCTGGCCTGGTCCAGGCCCGCTTCGGCCTCCTGGACCCGCAGGAGGTAGTCCCGGTCGTCCAGGGACGCCACAAGGTCCCGGCACTGGGGACGGCTCCACCTCACCGGGATTCGCTCCAGGGTGCCCGGCACCTTGAAGCTGAGCCTGGACTCCACCGAGGCCAGGGCATACCCGGAAAAAACCCGGGAGACCTCAGGGGCAACCCGCACCGCCCTCTGCACCCGCACCGGCCTCAGGTGAACCTCCTCGGCCGCCCTGTCCCCCGAACACCCCACGCATTCCAGCGCCAACAGGCTTGCCGCCAGAACCACTCCTCTCCACACCCGACCGCCCATACCCTCTCCTTATGCAATTCCGTCTCGGTTCATGCATCACGTGGCCGGCAATCACATCGGCGCCATGCCCGCGTCTCTGCTCCCAACCTCCTCTGCTGCGGCCTTTGCGAGCCGCCTGACCATCGTCTCTCCGGCCCCCCCGGAAAAGTCCAACCGCCCCAGCAAACGCTGAGAACGAGAGCATCGCTGCCATGTGATCGTAGACTGCATTGTCTGCGGCAATGCGCGCTGAAACCGCCGTGTTCTGAGCGTCCAGCAGGGTAATCACCGCCACGGCCCCTTCGGCGTAAGCGTCGGTGACAAGGGCGAGGTTTTTCTCGGCGGCATCCCGGGAGGTGGCGGCCAGCCCGATGGTGGCCCCGGTGGCCTGGACCGCGTCGGCGGCGTCGGTGATCTGCTCGGCCAGCACCGTCATGAGATAACGCCGCTTCAAAGAGAGGGCCGAGGTCTCCTCGGCCGCCTGCCGCAGGTCGGCCAGGCGCTCGCCCCCCGTGGCCAGGGGAAAGCTCGCCTGGATGGCCACGTACCACTCCTTCTCATCATAATTGGGCAACACCCGGTCATACCCGCCCCGGTAGGAAAAATCTCGGTGACAGCTCCCCTCGGGCCACCTCCGGAAGATAGAAGGCTCGCCGGGCCCCCCGGACACGGCGACGGCCCGAGGTCAGGGCATGGTCCACCTGGAGAAGCTCCGGCGAGGCCTCCCGGCCCACGTCCACCAGGGAGGCCACCAGGGCCCCGAACTCCGTGGGCCGGTCCAGCATCTCCCGGAACGCAGGGTGCACGGTCAAAAGAACCGCCTGGTCGGCCTCGCCGTTCAGGGTGTCCACCGTATCGGTCACCTCCATGCCACACAGCCGCTTCAGGGCATTTGCCGCAAACCGCACCTGAACCCGCGCGTTGAGAAGCTCCGTGCGATTGCTCGCCACCTCGCTCTCCCACCGGAACAGCTCCGACGGGTTGAGGGCCCCCACCTGTTTCCGGGCACGGGCCCTCTCCAGGTTCTCCTGGGTCACCCCCAGGTTTCCCTTGCGCACGGCTGCCAGGCTGCGCGCCTTGAGCAGGTTGATATAGGCCTGGCCCGCGGCCAGGGCCTTATCCAGCTCCCGGGCCTTCTGCTCCGTCTCCCGGGAGAGCTGAAAAGATTTTGAAGCGCTGTAGCCGCTCAAGGCCGCTTCGGAATAGATCACCTGGGTCAGGGTCAGGCTGCCCTTGACGGTATCTTCGGACTCCGTGCCCCGGCTCTTCTCCGCGCTGTTTTCGTCGATGCGGATCCCGGTCACCGACGCCTCAATGCTGGGCAGCAAGGCGGCCAGCACCTTCTTGGACTCCTGTGCCCCGGCCTCCACCAGGCGGGCCTCTGAGGCCAGGTCGGGGTTGTACAGCCGGGCCCGTTCCATGGCTTCCGCCAGGGAGAGGAGCACCGGCTCCGGGCTCTTTTCCCCTACCTTCTCCGCATACCGGAACAGCTCCCAACGCGGCGAAAAGCCGATGGCCTTTGCCGTTCCCACATGAATCACCGGGGTTCCCTCCACGGCCCACTCATCCCGGTCCGTCCCCACCGTCTCGCCCCGGGCCATGCTGTACAGGGTCAATGCCGTCCGGCGGGCCAGACGCCTGGTCTCGCCCTTGGGCACCGACCCGAAGAGAAGCCCGGCCTCCACATCCTTTTTTCCCCCCATGGCATATGAGGGGCGCTTACCGGCCCTGAGCTCTGCCGCCACCCCGGCCATGGCCGCTTCGGACATCCCGGGAAACGGGGAAAAAATCACCGCACCCGTTTCGTGCCGCACCGCCTCCCGCAGGGCATCCCCCCGCGCAGGGACCGTGCGCAGGGTCCAGGGCACCTCCTGCAAAAAAGGAACGGTTCCCAGAAACGCCTCGATGCGGGGAAGGATGGGCCGGGCCTGCTCATCCACCAGAACCGTCACCCGAGGCACCTCCACAGCCCCGAAAAACTGCCCCAGCCCCGTGCGAATCAGGGGCCCCACCACAATGCCCCGGAACCCGGGGACCGAAGCCTCTGGACGGGTCAACAGGTGGGTGGCCAGCACCGGGGTGTTCCACCGGGTCCTCTCTGCAGCAACCCCCGAGGCCACGTACCCCAGGGCCACACCCAAGGCGACCTCACCGTCGGCCTCCAGAGCGTCAAAGGCCGAGGCCATGCCCTCCGGGGTGGGCTCTCCCCGCCACACCTTGCCTTCGGGGAGCATCAGCTCCATCTCCGGCCCGGCAAGGGTGGCAAGTTCACGTCGCACCCCCGTAAGCAAGGCGTCCTGGGAAGGTGCTGCTCCTCCGATGACAACCCCCACCACTCTGCGCACCGACGCCGCGTGGGGCACAGACGCCCCAAGGAGGATCAGCCAGACCAGCACCCACCCCGCCACCCTCTTTCCCCCGCTCCCTGCCCACCGCCTCCCACCGACCCATCAAAGCCTCCTTGCCACCTCTCGGTGGTCCGGGGCCGGCAGGCCCAGGACCTGTGTCATGCTCTCGGCCATATAGCTGGCCGTGGCCGTTAAAAAAGATTTGTCGTACCCGGGCAGGTCAAAGGCCATGAGCACCGCCTCCCGCTCCATGATGTAGTACTGGATCTGGGCCATGACGCTTACGTACCAGTACTGCACAAAGGAGTCACCGACCCCCGGGACATGCTCCCGAACAAAGGTCCTCAGTTTCTGGGGCTCCTCCAGCCGCATGAGGGCCCGCGACGATTTAGGGTGCAGATCCATGCGGGACCGAACCATGAGGATGCCGTACCATTCGGGCACCCCCGGCCCGAGCAGGGCCAGGAGGCACCGGTGCATCATGTACCCCATCACATCGGACACCTGCTGCGGCGTGGTGTACTCCCCGGTGTCCAGGGTGCCGAACAGGCCGGGCAGGTCCAGTTTCTCCTCCATGATGTGACGGATACACGCCAGGTAGAGCCCCTCCTTGTTGGTGAAATGATAATTCACCGACGACAGGGAGGTCCCCGCCTCTTTGACGATTTCGCGGATACCTGTTCCGTCGAGGCCCTTTCTGGCAAACAAGGCCCCTGCGGCATCGATGATGACCTGACGGGTCGACTTGAAAGGCAGCATAACGGGTCCCTTCTCCGGCATGGCGGCGTGCCCGTCCCTGCGGACAAAAAAGAACACGCCATCCGGCAAACTCGGTTTTTATGAAAGAAACAATGTTATAGGAGATATACGAACGTTCGTTCGAATGTCAATATTTATTCGCAGGTAACAGACAGGAGAGAAGGATTGGAAAACATGGGAGAAAGGGACGACCGGACGTAACCGCGGGGCGAAACGCGCCGGTGGCCATAAAAATAAAGAAAGAATCGATGGTAACTGTTCAGCTTGCCTCCGGCGGCAAGGTGGGGGCACCTTAAAACCCTATGGCGAATGCATGAAGGCAGCCATTCTATCTGCGTTATCGGGGCATTCGCGTGTTGTGTGACATCCGGCAACCGTCTTTGCAGGAGAGTCCCGTTTCATTCTTCTAAAAACACGATGCAGAACTTTTGGGATTCGCTTGACTTTAACCGGAATAACTCCGGCGGGGCGCTTTATTGAAAATCGCCGCAAAAAACATTCCTGAATGCACTCGTGCTTTGCCGGAGTCTGGAAATGATGGCTTAAAACCTGTTTGTCTGACGTTCTAAAAGTTTGGCCCCCGGCAGGGCCGCCGGAGGCGCTTTTGAACAAAATCGTTACACCACCGCTTTCGCGAGACCGATTCAGGTCCGAAGGGTGGCCTTCAGGCGGTTGGGGTGTAAAAGCAGATCCAGGGCTGCCAGTATATCCGGGCACACGATGTCCGCGGACATCAGGGCAGGGGAGGCCGCCCCTTCGGGCCCGGTGACGGCCACGCCCACACAGGCCATGCTCAGCATGCGGCAATCGTTGCGGCCGTTGCCCACGGCCACCACCGAGTCTGCGCCCAGGGTCTGCACATAGGTGGCCTTCTGCTCCGCCTCTTCCCCGGGGGTCAGGACGGTGAGGAACACAGGCCAGTCGGCCAGGGCGTCCCCGGCCCGGCCAAAGGTGTCGGCGGTGACCACGTGAATGGTCAGGGACCCGCTCAGGGCCTCAATGCGCTCCCTGACCCCCACCAGGGGTTTCCCGTCCAGGGCAAGGGTCCCGTTGTAGTCAAGGACCAGGTGAGAAACGGCAATATCGGAAAAACCCGGAATGGATTCGGTGATCATGGAAACCCCCTCGCGTCGATTTTTTTGGAAAAAAGTGCTAAGTATGCGCCCATGCACTCCCTGAAGGTCGCAGGCCATGGGCCTGGACGGCTCTTAAGGAGACGCGGCACGGCTATCTGCCGGGATGCTTATACCATACACCACCCTGGAGGAAGAATGAACAACCCGTTGATCAGCGTGATCATCCCCACATACAACCGGGCCTGGGCCCTGGCCGACGCCGTGGATTCGGTCCTGGCCCAGGACTACCCCGAGGTGGAGCTCATCGTGGTGGACGACGGCTCCACGGACGAGACCCCGTCCCTGCTGGCAGCCTACGGGGACGCCCTGCAGGTCATCACCCTGGACAACGGGGGCGTAAGCCGGGCGCGAAACCGGGGGATTGCCGCAGCACAGGGGGAGTATATCGCCTTCCTCGACTCCGATGACCGGTGGCTGCCGGAAAAACTCTCGGAACAGGCCGCGTTTTTCAAAGCCAACCCCGAGGCGCGAATCTGCCAGACCGAAGAGCTCTGGATCCGAAACGGAAAACGGGTGAACCCGTGCAAGCATCACAAAAAACCCTCCGGGGACATTTTTGAGGCATCCCTCCACCTCTGCCTGGTGAGCCCGTCGGCGGTGATGCTCCATGGCACCCTCTTCAAGGAGGTCGGCCTCTTCGACGAGGCCCTTCCCGCCTGCGAAGACTACGACCTCTGGCTGAGGATCGCCTGCACAACCCCTGTCTACACGACGCCCTCCCCCTTGGTGATCAAGCACGGAGGCCACGAGGACCAGCTCTCCAAAACCCCGTTTCTGGACCGGTTCCGCATCCAATCCCTGGTGAAACTGCTGAAGAGCGGCGTCCTGTCCACGGCCCAGGCCGAGGCGACACGAGCTGTTTTAGAGAAAAAGGGGCGGATCTACGCCGGAGGCTGCCGAAAACACGGACGGGACAAGGAGGCCGACACCATCACCCGTCTGGTTAACCAGACGATCCCGGCAAAAATCAGCTAACCCCCTCTCATTCTTACCCTTTATCCTTGATTTACCCTCCACCCTGCTCTAACATAATACCGAATTCATTCATACAAACAGCGTTCCACATCATGACCTTCACTCCCCCCCTGAATGTCACGGGAAAGGTCTCCAACCCAAGGAGGATCACCCAATGATTCGATGGATAGCTGCTTTTCTCCTGGCCCTTGCCCCCATGCAAGCGGCCCATGCCATGGGCACCATGCCCGGCGAAACATTTACCCTCAGCCCCTCCGACTACCGCTGGACCTATCAGGACACACTGCACATCACCAACCCCGAGGACGGGGTCACCCTCTCCTGCAACCTCTTTCTTCCCGAGCCCAAGGTGCCGGGGGAGACATTCCCAGCCCTGGTGATGCCCAACAGCTGGCTCATGGAAGAGCACGAGTACTGGGTCCAGGCCAAAAGCTTCTGTGAGAAAGGCTATATCGTCCTCTCCTACAGCGCCAGGGGCTGGGGCCAGTCCGAGGGCGTGGTGAACGTGGGAGGTCGAAAGGACACGTCCGACATCACCACCCTCATTGACTGGCTCACGGCCAACACACCGGTAACCGGGGTCGTGAAGGCACCGGACGGAAGCGTCGCTGACGACTCCGACGCCAGGATCGGCATGTGCGGCATCTCCCTGGGCGGAGGCCTCTCCCTCATGGGAGCCGCCTTCGACACCCGGGTCAAGGCGGTGATGGCCATGGTCCCCTGGGGAGACCTGGTGGACTCCCTCTACCTCAACCAGAGCCCCAAACCGGTCTGGGTCAAGGTGATCCTCGTGGGCATGGGCGACATCGCGGCCAACCTGGACCCTGAGCTCAGCATCATCACGGACCAGCTCTTCAACCATGAGCACGAGGCCCACTTCGATACCCTGCTTCCCTGGGCCCTGGACCGCTCCCCCGTCAATTTCCTGGAGCGGTTCAACGATGAGGACCGGGACCTGGCCGTCTGCATCAGCACCAACCTCCAGGATTTTCTGTTTACCCCCAACCAGATGCTCCGCTTCTATTACGGCCTCAACGTCAAGGCCAAGCGCATCGACTTTAACCGGGGGATCCACGCCTCAACCGAGGAGCGCGACAGCCATGGCCACACACGCCGGAAACCGGGCCTACGCCTGGTTCGACGAGCACCTCAAGGAGATGGACACAGGGATCATGGACAACCCGCCCATATCCATCGACAACAAAAGCTCCACAGACCGCCACTACCTTGATCACCTTTACATCAAGGACATCAACGGCACCCACCTCGAAGGCATCTCACGGCCCCCCATAGAAAACGACATCGTCCCGGAGAAGCGCTACCTCACCCACCGGCCCTGGTACAGCTACAGAGGGGGGCTGGCAACCCACGCAGGGGATGAATCGGATACCATCTCCTCTGGCCTTGTTTCGGGCCTCACCCTGGGGATCCCCCTGCTGAGTTCTCTTTTGGAGGCCCACACCCAGGCCCTCAACATCACGGCCAGCCTGCCGCTTTCCAGCCGCAGCAAGGCCATCGTCTTTGCCACGGAACGGGTGAGCTCAACCCGCACCCTGGCGGGCACCCCAACCCTGAGCCTTACCCTCACACCGTCTGCCCAGCGGGTGCAGCTCATCGCCCACCTCTACACCGTGGACGCCCTGGGCATCGGGACCCTCATCTCCCATGCTCCCCTGGTCCTGCTGGAGTCCGACCGGCTCATGCCCAGTGCGGAGCCGGGCATGGCCAAGACCTACGAGTTCAACTTCATCACCACCGCAGCAAATGTTCCCAAGGGCCACCGCCTGGCCGTGGCCATCGACACCTTTGACATCTCCTACAGCAGGCCTTCGGACGAGGAGTTCGACATCACCTTCCATTACGGAGAAGGCTCGTTCCTCGAAATTCCGTGGCTGCAGTAAACGACCCTGTTTAAAACAGCCTCCGGCGGCCCTGCCGGGGGCCAAACTTTTAAAAAGTTTGATAAACAGGTCTCAAGTAATCATTTATAGGCTCCGCCGAAACAATTCCGACATTTTCTTAGAAACGTTTTTTGCGGAGCTTTTTTTCAAAAAAGCGACCCGCCGGAGGCAACTGAATAGTTACAAAAAGTTTAACAAACAGGTCATAAAAAAATATATGCATGAATGCCGTTTTAAATGCGGATGTGATTTGCCCCGAGGAACGAGGGGCAAATCACATCCGCTACCTGCTTTCAAGGTGGCACACCTTGCCGCCGGGGGCAGGCGTTTGAATCGTCACAAAAAAAGCGCCGCTGCAATCTGTCTGCAGCGGCGCTTATCATGTGTGAGCCTGCCTCTCTTGTTTTTCCTGCCCGGGCTTTTTCCCGGGAGCCGTCTCCGGCTATGCCCCTTGAAGATGGGCCTCCAGAAAATCCATGGTCTCATCCACGCCCTTGCCCTGGTGCACCACGCCGTTCAAGGCCTTCACAAGGAGGGCGGGGTTCTCGTCCTGGAAAACGTTGCGGCCGATGGAGAGGCCCGCGCCTCCGGCCTGGTTGGCATCGTAAACCATCTGCACGATGTCCCGGTGACTGGACATCTTGGGCCCTCCGGCGATGACAACAGGGATGCAGCAGCCGTCCACCACCTTGGCAAAGGTTTCGGGGGATCCGGTGTAGGGCACCTTCACCACGTCGGCTCCGAGCTCTTCGGCCAGGCGCGCCGAGTGCTTCACCACCTCCACGTCGTACTCATCCCGGATCCCGGCCCCACGGGCGTAGACCATGGCCAGGAGCGGCATGCCCCAGGAGGCGGCCTCGGAGCTGATACGGCCGAAGGACTCCAGCATCTCCATCTCCTTTTCGTCCCCTAAGTTCACGTGGATGGAGATGGCGTCGGCCCCCAGGCGGATGGCGTCTTCCACGGAGCCCACCAGGGTCTTGGCGTTGGGGAACGGAGAGAGCACGGTGCTTGCCGAGAGATGGATAATGAGGCCGATGTCGTTGCCGTGGCCCCGGTGGGTCCGGCGCGGCAGTCCTTTGTGCATAATCACGGCGTTGGCGCCGCCTTCGGCCACCTTGTCCACGGTGCCCTTCAGGTCCACCACCCCGTAGATGGGGCCCACGGTGACGCCGTGGTCCATGGGGACGATGATGGTTTTTCCGGTGTTGCGGTTGAAGACGCGTTCGAGTCTGATGGCTTTTCCAAGAAGCATGGCTCCTCCTTCATCGGCTCTGCAGGGTTGATCTTCGGCGGCGGCTGGTGGGTGTGTGGTTTTTAAAAACAAAAAAAGGCCGCCGGCTTGTCGTCGCCTGCGGCCCTTTGCTTAGTCGTTTTGGTTGGTTCAATACGATCGGCAAACACCCCAGGCGCAGGTAAAAAACCAGAAAAACCAAAAAAAAGCGCGGGTGTGGGTGAGTGATCGATTCATGAACAAATGTGTTACCAGAACACCGTCCCCCTTGTCAAGCAGGGGTTATGCCTTTGATCCACCCTGACCGAAAAAACCTTAAAACTGTTGCTATTTAGAGTTGCCGAAGCGCCCCACCGCCCCTACCAGGCTGACGATGCGCTCCCAAAGATTTTTCCGGTAGACCACTTTGAGGTAGAGGTTCCCGGGCCGCCCGCCCCCTTTGCCCTCTTTTCCCATGCCCGTAAGGCGAATCTTCTGTCCTTCCCGCACGCCGGGGGGAATCTTCACCACCAGCTTCTTTCCCCGGGCCTTGTGAAAGTAGGCAAAAGGGCCGCCGGAGGCCGCCAGGGCTTTTTCGATGGTGATGGTGTCCATGACGTCCCCGCCCTTTTTGGAACCCTTGGAGAGAAGGGAGCCCAAAAGGGAGGCGGCCTGTCCGCCTAAAAACCCGCCACCGCCCTTATCCCCCACGCTCCGGGGGTCACCGCCCCCCGAGGACCTGAAAAAAGAGCCCTTCATGAAAAACCCGGGCCGTGAGGCATGGAAGGATTTCCAGCCGCTGCCGTAAAATTCCTTGAAGATGGCATCGCCCCCCCGAAACCCGAAATCCTTGGCCAGCTCCTCGAAAATGGCGTGGATGTCCGTGCCCTTGAAGATATCCTGATCGGTATAATCCTGGCGGAAGCGATGGGCGGCACCGGAGCCGTAGGAACTGCGCATGGCGTCGTAATTCCGCCGCTTGTCCGGGTCGGAGAGGACGGCGTAAGCTTCGTTGACAGCTTTCATCTTCTCCGCAGCCTCGGGGTTGTTCCGGTTGCGGTCGGGATGATGAATCAACGCGAGCTTTCGATAGGCATCGCGGATGGTGTTCGCGTCGGCGTCCTTGGCGACGTCGAGGGTGGCGTAGTAGTCGGTCTGTTCCATGAACCTGCTTATAAAAATAGTCTTATTGGGAGATGCGCTCTTCCACGTCCTCGAACTCCGGAAGCAGCTTCTCATCGATGATATCGCCTTCAATCTGCTTAAGGCTCTCGTCGGTCACCAGCACCTTGCCCTCTTCGTTGATCACCGTGTTGTTGTCCAGGATAATCAGGCCGGTCTTCTCCATCACCCGGTTGCGGTAGTTCCACCGCTGCTCCATCTGGTATTTCTGCAGCTTGAATTTCCAGAAAAGCCAGAAGAGAAGAAAGATGAGGGTTCCGGCCACCAGGGCGCCCAGGCCGATGAAGAGGTAGTAGGCGGTGCGCTCTCCCACATGGCCGATGGTAGCCAGGATCACGTCGAGCTTGTAGAGCACCACCGAGCCGAGCCCGAGGATGAAGATGCCCGCCAAAGCCGGAAGCTGATGGATCACCGAGACAAAGCTCTGAAAGGTGCGCCCCAGGTTTCCGCACCCGCGTCCCTCCTCCTCGCCGTCTGCCCCCTCTTCCGGTTCCATGTCCGGGGCATTGCCGAAAAGATAGAAGTTGAAGCCGATGACCACAAGGCCGATGAGGAACACCATGACAAGGGGGGCGATGAAGGAGACGAAGAAGTATTGTTTCCAGGGGAAAGGGCCGCTTTCCGGGCCGATGGAGCCGATGAAGTGCGCCACAAAAATGACGAATTCAATACCCGAGAGAAGAATAAAAAAGGTATTGAAGTACTCTTTTATCTCTTCCGCATCAAAGAGTGAGGCCACCCCGATGCGGTTTCTGTTTTCTGATTCCATGTCAACAACCCCGTGGTTCTGAGCGCCAATTAATGATGCGTTGTAATTAGCCGACGTGAAATAGCGCCTCGCACCACCCTACGCCTTACCTGTTACCGCCCCTCCCGACAGGAGAGAATGGCTTGATCCATGAGTCTGCGAGGCCATCAGTACAGGTCTCCTCCCTCGGTGCGGGGGTGGTGTTGCCATCCCCTGGGCGGGTTGCTGTGCACTCGCGATGCATGGTCTGCGGTGGAGCATGGATGCCCTTCAATCGCCCCTCCGCGCCCAATATCAAGCCGTTCATGATACTGAAACAGCCCTGTCTTGTCAATCCGGGGAAGGGCTCTGCTGCGGAGATACGCGCCCTGTTTCAGGTGGTTACAGGGGGGGCGTGGGGCACGCGCCTCAAGTCATATGATATAAAGTATACCACGACCGACGCTGCAAGACCCGGTTTTTCATCCCCGCGACACCGTGACCAGGGGAAACGGCGGCGCCTCGTCTCAGGCGCCGCCGTCGGTCTTTATCGCAGGCAACCTGCTGAAACCCCGGCAAAACAGGTTACGTCACCGGTCCATGCCTCAGTTGGCAAGCTTCTTCAGACCGTCCACATGGAGCATGTCGGCCAGAAAAGGCGCGGTGTACCCTTTTCCGGAGGCAGCCACCTGTTCGGGGGTGCCGGCCACCACCACGCACCCGCCGCCTTCGCCGCCGTCGGGTCCCATGTCCACGATCCAGTCGGCGCTCTTGATCACGTCGAGGTTGTGCTCAATGACCAGCACGGTGTTGCCCCCTTCGGTAAGCCGCTGGAGCACCTCCAGGAGCTTACGCACGTCCTCGAAGTGAAGGCCGGTGGTGGGCTCGTCCAAGATATAGAGGGTCCGGCCGGTGCTTCGCTTGGAGAGCTCCCGGGCCAGCTTGATGCGCTGGGCCTCACCGCCGGAAAGGGTGGTGGCGGCCTGCCCCAGCTTGATGTAACCGAGGCCCACGTCCAGCAGGGTGTCCAGGATGGCAGTGATCTTGGGATGGTTCTCGAAAAGATCCCGGGCCTGTCGCACGGAAAGATCCAGAACATCGCTGATGGAGTGGCCGTTGTACTTGATCTCCAGGGTGGCTTCGTTGAACCGCTTGCCCTTGCAGCTCTCGCAGGGGACGTAGACATCGGCCAGAAAGTGCATCTCCACCTTGAGGAAACCATCCCCGCAGCAGGTCTCACAGCGCCCGCCCTTGACGTTAAAGGAGTAACGCCCCTTCTTGTACCCCCGGGCCTGGGACTCGGGGAGCATGGCAAAGAGATCCCGGATATGGTCGAACACCTTGGTGTAGGTGGCCGGGTTGCTGCGCGGGGTGCGGCCGATGGGCCGCTGGTCGATGTTGATCACCTTGTCCAGGTGCTCCAGCCCCTCGATCTTCTTGTGGCGCCCCACCTGCATGGTACCCCCGTTGAGACGGCGGGAGAGGGCCGGGTAGAGGATCTGGTTGATGAGGGTGGATTTTCCGGCACCGGAGACCCCGGTCACCGCCACAAAGAGCCCCAGGGGAACGGCCACGTCATCCCCCTTGAGGTTGTTCTCCACGGCCCCTTTCACCACCACCTTGGGGTGGCCCTTCTTCTTCACGGGACGCCTCGTCTCCGGCACCTCAATGGCGCGCCTGCCCGACAGGTAATCCCCGGTGAGGGAGTGGGGTTGGTCCATGAGGGAACCCGGGGTGCCCTCGGCCACCACCTGTCCGCCGAGATGCCCGGCGCCGGGGCCCATGTCCACCACCCAGTCCGCGCACTCAATGGTCTCCTGGTCGTGCTCCACCACGATGAGGCTGTTGCCGATATCCCGCAGGTGGCAGAGGGTCTTCAAGAGCTTGACGTTGTCCCGCTGGTGAAGGCCGATGGAGGGCTCGTCCAGAATGTAAAGGACACCGGTGAGCTCGGAGCCCACCTGGGAGGCCAGGCGGATCCGCTGGGATTCGCCTCCGGACAGGGTGGGCCCGCTGCGGTCCAGGGTAAGGTAATCAAGGCCCACGTTCACCAGAAAACCCAGACGGTCCCCAATCTCTTTCACCAGCTCTTCGGCGATGACCCGGCGGTTGCCCGACAGGTCCAGGTCCTTGATAAAATCGTGGGCCTGGGTGATGGTCATGGCCGTGACATCAATAATGGAGACCCCGTCAATGAGGATGTTCAGCACCTCGGGCTTGAGCCTGCGGCCCTCACAGCTCCGGCACTGCTTGGAGCTCATGAAGGAGGCGTACCACTTCTTGCGGCGCTCGGAGTGGCTCTGGTGGTAGCGGCGCATCATCTCATGGACCAGCCCCTCAAAAGAGGTGGTTACCTCCCCTTTCACGGACTTGGAGTTCCAGTCCACCACCAGGGTCTTGCCGTTGGAGCCGAAGAGGATGATATCCTTCATCCAGAGGTCCATCTCCTCCCAGGGTGTGTCGAAGTCGATGCCCCACTGCTCTTCCATGGCCAGAAGCTGGCTCACGCCCCAGCCCCCGGAGCCCAGGTCCTCCTGCTTCAGGAAGTAGTTCTTCCAGGGCACCACCGCACCCTGACGGATGGTCAGGGAGGGATCGGGCACGATCTTCTCCTCATCCATGACAAGGTGGGTGCCGATGCCGTTGCACTCCGGGCACATGCCAAGGGGGGAGTTGAAGGAGAAGAGGGAGGGTTCGGGCTCGGGGTAGGCGATGCCGCAGCAGGATCGCGCCTCGCTCATGCGGATGTCCTCCCGGCCCACCACGTGGAGGATGATCTCCCCGCTGCCGCTCTTCAGGGCCGTCTCCACCGAGTCCGTAAGGCGCTTGCGGAACTCCTCGCCCTTCTTGATGGCCAGGCGGTCCACCACCACCTCGATGTTGTGTTTCTTGTTCTTGGCCAGGCCCTGGACGTCTTCCAGCTCATGGACCACCCCGTCGATGCGCACCCGGCCGAAGCCATCGTTGCGCAGCTGCTCAAAGAGGTCCTTGTGCTCCCCCTTGCGGTTCTCCACCAAGGGAGCCAGGATCAGGATCTTCGTGGCAGGGGGAAGCTCCAGAATCTGCTTCACCATGGACTCGGCATCGCCCCGGCCCACTTTGTTCCCGCACTTGATGCAGTGCTGCTCCCCCACACGGGCAAAGAGCACGCGCAGGTAGTCGTAAATCTCCGTGATGGTCCCCACCGTGGAGCGAGGGTTCTTGCTCGCCGCCTTCTGCTCGATGGAGATGGTGGGAGAAAGCCCCCTTATGGTCTCGTACTTGGGCTTTTCCATCTGGCCGATGAACTGGCGGGCATACGCAGAGAGCGACTCCACGTACCGACGCTGCCCCTCGGCATAAATCGTATCAAATGCCAGGCTCGATTTGCCCGAGCCCGACACCCCGGTCACCACCACCAGCTTCTTCTTGGGGATGGCTATGTCTATATTCTTGAGGTTGTGCTCCCGGGCACCCTTCACAAGCACCGCGTCCAGCTCCACACCTTTGGTATCCATTGTCTCGTCCATCGTCCGTCACCACCTTCAACTGTAAAACAGCAAAAACCCAAAAAGCCTTCGGCGGGCAGGGGATGATCCCCTGCACCCCAGAAGGCGAATGCTCCCGGCCTTCGTTCCTCAGGCCGCTCACATTCGCTGACGGGCTGCGCCCGTGGCAGACAAAGCCTTGAGCTTGGCTTTTCGCTGGTGTTTTCAAACCAAAAACAAAGGGGCTTCACGATGCGGAACGCATCGTGAAACCCCTACAATGTGGTACCTGAACCGGCTGTTGTCAAGGCGATTGACACTGGAAACGGCGGCTGCTTTTTTCGTTCATTGCCGCCCCCTTGCGCATCAAGGGTCGAGACCCATCCGTCACACCAGCCAGAAATAATCCTGCCGAAAACCGTAATGGGGCCCGCACAGAGGAGATACCATCACGACTCCTTCCCATAACCACTCAGCTCTTCACGGATCACCTCACGAAGCCGTGCCTCCGTCAACGGGGCATCCGCAAGAGCCAACTCCCGCCTCAAGGCATCGTTGATCAAGGTCTGGTACCCCTGGCCCGACGACTCAGCCTTTGCCCTGAAGGCATCATTATAAAACCACACCGCTGATCACGGGCGCAGCCCGTCAGCAAAAGCACCGCCCCTGAGGCACGAAGGGACGGTGCTTTTGCGAACCTGGGGTGCAGGGGATTTATCCCCTGCCCGCCGGAGGCAAGGCTTTTTTGCCCTTAGAAATACTTCACCTCCGGGTGGAAACAGACGATGGCGGCGGTGGAGCTGGTGGGGTAGAAGCCGCCGGCGTCGGTGAGGACGGCGCCCAGGCTTTCGCCTCCCAGCAGGTCGAAAATCTGGCGGTTGGCTTCGATGTTCACACCGGGGTAACCGGGGCTGAAGCGCTTGCCGTTTCCGTTGGAAAAACCTGCCATCTTCTTGACCCGCTCATTGAGCAGGGCGGCGAAGTCTTCGGCCACGCGGTCGGCCACGCCCTGCAGGAGATGGGCGGAGGCGGATTCGTTGGCTTCCTGGAAGGCGTTCACCTGGGAGGCTGAGGCCTTTCCGGCTGTTGCCATCTGGAAACCCACCACGTCTGTGACGCCGTCTCCCACGGGACGGAAGTAGCGGGCCAGGCTCACCTTTTTGCCGTCCACGGCCATAGGGGGCATGGGAATGCGGCAGAGCTCCACGTCGTGGGCGTCGGGATCGTAGACGATGAGGTCGTCGCCCTCGCTGTTGCACGGGTAGAGGGCCACGCGTCCCTTGGGCACCACCCAGCCGTTTTCTCCGGCGTCCTTGATCCAGGCATCGATCTCGGCATCGGCGGCCTCGTCGGTGAGCCCACGTTCCAGGCGCTTGCTGCGGCTCCCTTCCCGCCAGTTCAGGGCCAGCAGGGATTTTCGGTTCAGGGGAATGTCCTCCACCTTGGGTGAAAAGGTGATGGTGCCATGGCAGATGGAGTCGCTGAGCCCTTCAAAGGAGATCCCCAGGGCGGGCAACTCTTCGGGTGCTGCCTTGGGCTTTCCGCCCAGGGCGGCTTTGAGGGCCTCGCCGTTGGCCTCGATAAAGGCGTCGCGATCATCGGAGCAAAGGTGTTCCATGACGTTGACGCAGGTCATGGAGGAGTCGCAGTAGAAGACGTCTTTCCTCATGGCCTCGGGGTTCTCGTCCCCTGCCATGGCCACGGAGGCCGCGTGCTTCATGTTCACGGGAGCGCCCCCGATGAGAATGGGAAGATCCAGCCCGGCTTCTTTGGCCATGGCCGCCACGGTGATCATGTGGCCTGCGGTCTGGACCAGAAGGGAGCTCATGCCGATGGCGTCGGCATTCTCCCGCTTGGCGGTCTCGATGAAATCCGCCAGGGGAACCTGGACCCCCAGGTCGATGACCCGGTAGCCGTAGTTTTCCAGCAGGGTGCGGGTGAGGTCCTTGCCGATGCTGTGAACATCCTGGAACACGGTGCCCAGAACCAGGGTTCCTTTGTAGGAGACCGCGCCCCCTTCGGAGGTGCCCAGAACCGCTTCGATATAGGTCATCACCTGCTTCATGACGTCGGCGGACTTGAGCAGGTGGGGCAGGGAGACCTCGCCCCGGGCAAACCGGGCTCCCAGCTCTTCCATGGCTGCCATGAGGTGGCCGGAGATGAAGTCGATGGGCTCGATGGTCTTCAGGGCCTCGGCGGCCTGAACCACCACGGCGTCCTTGTAGGCAAACTCGGCACCGCGAACCTCCAGGGTGCCGGGCCGGGCTTCGCGAACCCCGTCCTTGATGCGCTCACACACCGCCTCTTCTGCGGGCAGGTCGTCGTAGTTCTTCTTCTTCACCTTGCGCAGGCCACTTTTGGCTTCGGCCACCTCTTCCAGCTCGGCATAGGCGTCCATATCCCGCTTGAGGATAATGGCAAGGGCCAGGTCGTAGTCCTTTTTATCGATGCTCTCCACGGGCACGTAGTGGTTGGGGTTGACGATGGCCGCGTCCAGACCGAGCTTTTTGCCTTCGTCCAGAAACACCGAGGTCAGCACCATGCGCATGTAGGGCTTCTTGGCCAGTCCGTTGGTGAGGTTGCTCACCCCGATGGTGGTCTTGAGACCGGGTGCCAGGGCCTTGATCTTCGGGATAGAGTTGAGGGACTCCATGGCGAAGTTGAGCCCCTCTTCGGATTCGGAGCCGATGGGGAAGGCGTTGATGTCCACAAAGAGCTGGCGGGGAGCGATGCCGTAAGTGCCGCACACATCGGCCATGGCCTTGGCAATGCGCACCTTTTCGTCCGCCTTCTGGGCCGGGCCGGTATCGTCGGCACAGAGGCCGATGTACAGGGGCGAATGAAAGGCCGTGGTTTTCAAAATCTGTTCGGCTTTGCTGATGCCGCCTTCCACGCTCTCCATGGAGATGGAGTTGATCAACGGGCGTCCCGGATAGGCCTTCACCCCTTCTGCCAGGGCCTCGGGATCAAAGGAGTCGATGCTCATGACGCCCCGGAAGTCGCCGGTCATGGCCTGGATCACCTCGGGCAGCACCTCGGCGGTGTCCACCACGTTGGAGTCCATGCAGACGTCGAGAACCGAAGTCCCCAGATCTTCAATCTGCTCCCGCACCACCTCGGCCAGGGCGTCCACGTCCATGGGGCCTTCGCTCTCCACGGCGTCCCTTACCTTTTTGGAGCCGCGCACGTTGAGCCGCTCGCCGATGCGGAGAAACTCTCCCTCTTTGATGGCCACGCTCTCCTGGGGACCGGAGAGGCGCAGGAGGCCGTCGGGCTGCCGCCGGGCAGGGGCCACACCCTTGAGGCGCTCGGAGACAGCACGGATGTGGTCCGGGCTGGTGCCGCAGCAGCCGCCCACCATGTTTACCCCGTACCGGGTGACGAATTTTTCCAGCTGATCGGCAAAAAGGTCCGGCCCCAGCTTATAAACGGTGCGGCCGAACTCGGACTCGGGCATGCCCGCGTTGGGAAGCACGGAGATGGGAATGTCCTGGGTCTCGGACAGCTTCTTGATGGTGGGTTCCATCAAATCCGGGCCGATGGAGCAGTTGATGCCGAACACATCCACACCGCAGGCGGCAAGGGTGGTGGAGGCCGCCACGATCTCCGTGTTGAAGATCTGCATGCGGGAGAATTCGTTCACCGTCACCTGGGCCATGAGGGGCAGGCGAACGCCCTTCTCATCCATGGCCTTCTTGGCTCCGGCCACGGCCGCTTTCAGCTCCAGGATATCCTGCTGGGTCTCCAAAAGGAGGATGTCCACTCCACCGTCGATGAGGGCCGTGACCTGATGGAAAAAGTTCTCCTCGATGAGCTCCCAGGTGCCCCGCTTGAGATCGGCGTCCGTGGGAGAGAGCACGTAGTTGGACGGGCCGATGGACCCCACCACGTACAGGGGGCGGCCGTCGTAATCGGCATCGGCCTTGTGGGCATCCACCGCCCGACGGGCCACAGCCGCTGCCGCAAGGCTCATCTCCCGGGCCATCTCATGGGAGGAGAGGGAAGCCAGGTCCACACCCTCGGGCACGCCACGAAACGCCGTGGTGTCAAGGTCCATGAAATCGTACTCCTCAAGGCGCAGGGCGCTGGCACCAAAGGTGTTGGTCTCAATGGCATGGGCCCCGGCCCGCAAATACTGCAGGTGAATGTCCATTAAATCATCGGGCCGGGAAAAACTGAGCAGGTCGCTCAGCATCACATACGACTCCCCCCCGAAATCCGCAGGGGTGAGCCCCAACTGCTGAATCATGGTCCCCATGGCGCCGTCCAGGAACACCACGTTGTCCTTCACATACCGCAAAAATTCTTCGTGCTTCGTCATCGTCAATCACACCTTCGTATGTAAATCGTATCCATAAAATCTGTAAAACCGAAAAGCGTTTGCCTCCGGCGGCCCTGCCGGGGGCCAAACTTTTAAAAAGTTTGACAAACAGGTTTTAAGCGTCATTTCAATCTATTCGAGTGCCATCGTGTACCGGCTTTTCTCAGATTCCCAAATCCGTCAGCACATGCTCCGTCCCTGAGGAACGAAGGGACGGCGGGCGTGTGCGATCCTAGGGGTGGCCCAGGGGATTTATCCCCTGGACGCGAACCGGGGGGCAAGCTTTTCCTGCCACTCATTGCCACACGGCGCAGGCTTGAACGGCCCGGAAGCGTTCGCTGCGTGAGGGGGGAAGGGTCTCCAGGGAGGTTATCCGAAAACCTGCTTCTTCCATCATGGACTCCAGGTCGGTGGCGGCGAACCCCAGGTGGAGGTGGCCCAGCTTGTCCGTGACCCAGGCTTCGTCGTGGGGCAGAAGCTCCATGAGGATCAGGCGCCCCCCGGCTTTGAGAAGCCGTGCCGCCACCTGGAGGCCCACCATGGGGTCGGGCAGGTGGTGGAGGGTCTGGGAGAGGACAGCCACGTCGCAGCAGCTGTCCGGCAGGTCCAGGGTCGTCATGTCCCCTTCCAGGAACCGCACGTTGGTAAGCCCGACGCGCTCGGCGTGGGCCCGTGCCGCAGACAGGGCCGAACCACTGATGTCCACGCCCACCACTTCGTCGCAGGCCCGGGCCAGTTCCGCGGTGAGGATCCCGCCGCCGCACCCCAGGTCCACGGCCCGCTCCATGGGAGGCAGGAGGGTGATCCGATTGCGGTGCAAGGAGCCGTCATGACTCACGAGGAGCCGGGCGGCTTCGTGAGAATGGGGGTGTCGCCCTCCCGCGCTTCCAGCACGTCGGCCAGGCGCACCAGGTCGTGGCGGCTGTCCTCGGTGCTGCGGACCCGGTCCATGAGCAGAGCCCAGAGGGGTCGCCCCTCTTCCGGCACCTCGCCCTCTTCCGAGAGGCGATAGAAGGTTTTCAGCCCTTCCCGGCGCTCCCGCACCAGACCGGCTTTCTTGAGGGTCCCCACCTGCTTGGAGACCCCGGACTGGGCCAGTCCGAGAATCGTCGTCAGCTCGGTGACGTTCAAAGGGGTCTCAGACAGGAGCCGCAGCACGCGAAGCCGGGTTTCATCGGCCACGATCCGCAACAGGGAAGCCATCTCTTTCATCCGTTTGCTCCGTTGTCAGTTAATATCACCACATTCGAATACAGTGATAAACCCTTATCTGTCAATGATTTTTCTTTGGATTGAAAGGCGGGCTGTGGTACCCAATGAGCAGTGAGGAAAAAGGAAAAGAACGCACACCCACCAGCACAGACCCAGGGGAGGCCACCATGGTTGTGGGCGTACTGAAATTGCAGTTTCAGCTGTTCGGGGTTACCAGCCTCAAGGAGAAACGAAAGGTGGTGAAGGGCATCGTCGGCCGCATCCGGAGCCAGTTTGACGCTGCTGCCGCAGAAACGGGCCTGAACGACCTCCACCAGAGCGCCGAGGTGGGCGTCACCATCGTGGGCAACGACGCCCACCTCATCAACTCCCGTCTGGACAAGATCGTGGATGCGGTGGAAGCGTGGGGGCTTGCCGTTCTTTCAGGTTCGGAGATGGAGATTATTCATATCTAAGGTTTCAACGCAAACACATACACCCCCCGACTCTGGTACAGCAGCCGGGTCCTGGTCTTCAGAAACCGGTCAAAGCCCTCGGCTTCACCAGGCCGTCCGTCTTCCGTGAGGTGTGGCCAGACAATGGACATGTTGATCACCAGGTGAGTGATCCCCTTTGCCCTCAAATAACCAACCATCTCATCGGCAGACCGAAGGGCCGTCCCCCGGTTCAACAACCCTCTCAAATGCCCCCCGCTGTCCGGCACATAGGGGATATCGCAGTAGTAGCCACGCTTTCCCAGGTAGATAAAATAGAGCAGGTCCGTCGGGACCAGGGCCTGATTGACGAACCGAAAGGCATCATGTTCCGCGCGATACCGGGCCACATAGCTGTCCCGGTCCACCTCCCCCGCCAGATAAGGCAGGGGGTTGACGTAGCGGTACAGGTAGGCGGCGTAGGCTCCGTTCACAAAAAGGCCGTAGACCACAAACAGGGCCAGGCAGGCCAGCCCCACCCGTCGCACCATGGGCCGTGCCGCCTGCCCCAGGGTATCCATCGACAGTTTCAGCCCGTACACGGCCAGCAGCACCAAGTGGGGCACCACAGGCACCAGGTACCGCACCCTCACCGCCGTCAGGCAGATGGCCAGGCCAATATAGATCCAGGAGATAAACAGGAGGCAACCCACATCGCTGCGCCAGGCATCGGGCATGCGTCGCCAGAGAAAAACCAGAGGGACAAAAAGAAAGAGCAGGGGTGAAAACTGCCCGTCAAAGAGCCGAGAGTTGCCATCCTGTCCCTGAAAAAAAAGCCTCACGGGTAGCAGGGCCAGGTCCAGGGAGGATTCGTCATAGATCAACCGCCGTACCTGAAGCGGGTGCATGCGCCCAGGCCCCTTTTCCTTCGGCGAGGCAGAGGCCTTCACAGCCACCACCGGGGCCTTTGGCGGAGGCTCAAACAGTGCCTTCCTCACCTTCTGTACCGTGCCGTTGTACAGGGGGTAGATGGGATTGCCCGTCCACACCGTGTTACGGATCCCCGTGGGCCCGTAAGCCAGCAGGGCCGCCACCACAAACAGGGCGGCAAGACCGATGGCCCTGACATCCCGGTGCGCCTCCTTGGGCACGGTTCGGCTCACCATCAGGGGTACCAGGGCAGACAGGATCATGAGAACCAGCAGCCCGTTGTACTTTACCCCCAGCCCAAGGCCGCAGAGCACCCCGGCCCAGGCCACCCCCTTCCACCCGGAGAAGCCGTTTTCACGGCACCGGAAAAGGGCCAGGGTCGCCGCCAGGGAGAAAAAAGCCAACCCCAGGTCCACGTACACCGTTGTGGAAAGCTTCATGATGACAGGCGTGGTCAAAAACAAAAAAGCCCCGGCCAGCCCCCAGGGGCCGCCCAGGGCCTTGCGCAGGTACCGGTACAAGAGCACGGCCGTGCCCAGGCCAAAGGCAAAATGGATAAACTTGGGCAGGATGTCGCTGCCCAGGGCCAGGCTTGCCCAGTAAAGAACATCCAGGTTCATGGGATAGTACGCCCACTCCATGGTGGGGATCTCCACCATGCCCCCGGCTTTAAGATAGAGCTTGGGCACCGCCAGGTGATGCACCAGGGCATCCCGGCTCACTGGGGGCACCAGGCACAACAGCGCGATAAACCCCACCACACAAGCCAACCCCGCCCACAACCCTCTACTCAGTACCCGACTCCTCTGCAAATTGCATCTCCCTTCATGTTTACAACCCCTTCTAATGGTCAAACTCACCGGATAAAGCATGCCTCCGGCGGCGAGGTGGAGCCACCTCGAAAGCATATTGCCCTTGCGCTTTGTCCCTCGTTCCTCGGGCCAAAGCGCAAGGGCCTTCGGCTCGGGCTTCGCCCGACATAAACGCTGATGGTTTATGCCAGCTGCTTTACAAGCTTCGAAGTCACAGAATACGCATCCATCATTTTGCTTCTTAGCAGGTTTCACCGCACTGCCACCAGTGGCAGGGTGGGGCACCTTTTAACCCTATGGTGAATGCATGAAGGTCGCTGTTATACGGATGCTCACAGGGCATTCGCGTGATGTGTGACATGGGGCAACGGCTTATTCTGGAGAGGCCCATTTCATTCTTCTGGAAACACGACAAAGGACATTTGAAGTTCGTTTGACTTTAAGCGTATTGCCTCCGGCAGGGTCGCCGGAGGCTTTTTTGAACTACGTAGTGGCACGCAAAAATAGGCTCATTCGATGGCCTGATCATCCGGCCCCGTGGTTTCGATCAACTCGATGCGGTACCACCGCTCCCCGATCTTGATGGGGGAGTGCTTCTCGATCTCCTCCACGGAGCCCCAAGGGTCTGCCAGCTTTGCCTGGTATGTCTCATGCTGGTACGCGACATAGGCTGCCCCGCCCATCAGAACGGCCCCTGAAAAGATCACCAGGGCTATGAGCTTAAGCATCTTCCGGGGCGGGTCGCACACAACAGCCACCACCCCGCCGAAAAAAAGAATCAGCCCGACGGCGGTCAGGAACATCACCATGGTCTGTCCTCCTTTATGACAAACGCCAAAAGAGCGGGTATCGTGTTTCCTGAAACATGAAATGGGCCTCTTCTGTAGAGACGTTGTCGAACGTCATCCTTCACGCGAATGCCCCTAAGGACAGCCTGCCATAGGGTTTCAAGGTGCCCCACCTTGCCGCCGGAGACTGCCATGTTAAAGATGCCTCCGGCGGCCCTGCCGGGGGCCAAACTTTTGAAAAGTTTGACAAACAGGCTTTGCTCAATTTCACAGAAGCTTTCGCAACCTGGGGTCCAGGGGATCATCACCTAGCCGCCGGAGGCAGGCTTTTCCTGGCCACTTTAACCATCAGCGTTTATGTCGGGCGTAGCCCGAGCCGAAGGCCATTGCGTTTTGCCCTGAGGAACGAAGGGCAAAACGCAATGGCAATATGCTTTCGAGGTGGCTCACCTCGCCGCCGGAGGCTGCTTTTCCACCGTCTTTAGCCATAGAAGACGTTCCATATTCACGTTCACATCTGAATCTTACCCTTTAAGCTTCAGCCCTTTGGACTCCAGCTTCACCAGCTCATAGTCCCTGGATCCCAGGCCGAGTTCTTCGGCGTGGGCCAGTTGGAGGGGCCAGTCCACATGGGGGTGGAGGCCCTTGAACTTGTCATCGCCGGGGGCGGTGTTGGTTTTCAGGCAGGAGCCCGGGTTGGCGGCCTGGGCGTTGACAAGATCCACGCAGGCCTGGTCGATGGCCACGGGGTCTGTGGAGGCGAGGATGCCGATATTGGGGACAATGGGCACGTCGCTGTGGCCGATGCAATCGCACAAAGGCGACACATCGGTGATGAAGCTGACAAAAAGGGTTTTCCCTTCTTTGCCTACCAGGGCGGCCTTGGCGTACTCCATCATGATTTCGAGGAAGGAGGGCACCGACTGGTTCCACTGGATCTGCACGGCACCCGTGGGGCAGACGATGATGCAGTCTCCGCAGCCGATGCAGGTCTCGGGGTTGATGATCGCTTTTTTCTTGCCGTCGATCTCTTCCAGGGCAATGGCTTCCACCGGGCAGTGGCTGGCGCACATGCCGCAGCCGATGCACTTCTTCCGCTTCACCTTGGGGCTCACCGTGGAGTGCTGGGCCAGCTTCCCGCGCCGGGAGGCACACCCCATGCCCAGATTCTTCAGGGCTCCACCAAACCCGGAGAGTTCATGCCCTTTAAAATGGGAGAGCACCATCAGGGCGTCGGCGTGGTGAATATCCGCTCCCACATAGGCGGTCTCCACATGCTTGCCGTTCACAACCACCTCTTCGTCGCTGTGGCCCCTGAGCCCGTCTGCGATAATCACCGGCGCTCCCACCACGGAGTAGGCGAACCCGTTCTCCACGGCGGTGTTCAGGTGGGACGGGGTATCGCTCCGGGTGCCTGCATAGAGGGTGTTGGTGTCGGTGAGAAAGGGGGAGGCCCCGGTCTCCTTGATCTTGTCGATGATTTTTCGCACGAACACGGGATTGATAAAGGCGGTGTTGCCCTTTTCGCCGAAGTGAATCTTTACCGCGGTGAGCTCGCGGTCGGCGCATACGGTGTCAAGGCCTGCTGTCTCGACCAGGCGACCGATCTTCTCGGGAAGGCTTTCCTGGAAGGTGGCGCGCAGGTCAATGTGATAGACGGTGGAAGCCATGGGATCTCCTTTTTCGTTGCATCATCGGATAAGAACCTGTAGGTCGGGGATGGCTAAACCATCACTATGCCACATGCCATACACCGCTTCAAGTAAGAGAACGGGATGTTTCAACACGGGATTCGGCCTGCCCGGCCGCACCGGAACACCCGTGCAACAGGAGGATGTTTTTCATGGATGCCCGGCTGAAGACCCTCGACATTATCTATTCGGTCCACGAGGCCCGAATGGCCGACAATAACCTCGCCTGCGCCAAAGGCTGTGCCACCTGCTGTACACGAAACGTCACCCTCACCACCCTGGAAGGACGGCGTCTCTTTGACTGGATCAACCGGGAAGCCCCCCATCTCATGGAGCGGGTCAGACAGGAGGCCGAAAAGCCCCGACAGATTCCAACGTACACCATCAACGGTCTCACCGACATGTGCATGGCCGGTGAAGAGGTCCCTGAAGAGCCCAGCGATCCGGGCTGGGGAGCCTGCCCCCTTCTCTCCGAAGAGGGCCTCTGCCAGGCCTACGAGGCCCGCCCCTTTGCCTGTCGGAGCATGGTCTCCCAGAGCCGCTGCGAAACCGGAGGTTTTGCCGAAATGGACGAGATGACCCTCACCGTCAACAACGTGCTCATGCAGTACATTGAACACACTGACGACAAAGGCATCACCGGCAACCTCACCGACATTCTCCTGCTTCTGGAAAACGAAGACAACCGCACAGCACACGAGATCGAAACCCTGACGCCACCAAACGAGGCCTTCGTTGCCAACCGGCCGGCCCAGGTCCTCATGGTGCCGCCTCCCCACCGCGATGCCGTGGGAGCCATGATGCAGGAAATCCAAACCCGGAAGGGATAGGTTTCCAGGTGGGGTCTCTCACAAAACGCTGCTCAAGCATCGCCCACAATGGCCTCCGGCAGGGCCGCCGGAGGCAACCGAATGGTTCACGCGTTGGCCCTGATTGGGCCACGCATCAGCCTTGCCACGTCTCCCTGTGCACTCTCCCCTTATCAAACCGCGATTCGGATTTGGGCTCATGTGCCGGTTCTCCGACGGGAATAAAGGCCAAGGGCACGATGTGCTCGGGCAGCGCAAAAAGCTTGCGAAAACCATCAACCCGTTCTTCCAAGGGGTAAACCCCGGTCCAGACAGCCCCCAGCCCTTCGGCATGAACGGCGAGGAGCAGGTTTTGCACTGCCGCGGAGCAATCCTGCACCCAGAAGCCGGGGTATTTTTCGAGGGAAAGATCCCCACAGACCAAGATGCCCACCGGTGCATTCCCGGACATGCCGGCGTAGGGGTTGATCTCCTTGATTTTGGAGAGGGTCTCTTTTTCTCTGACCACCACAAACTGCCAAGGCTGGGCGTTGCCTGCGGAAGGGGCCATCATGGCCGCCTCGAGGAGGCGGGTAACCTGCTCATCCGAGACAGGTGAACCGGTATATTTTCGTACACTTCTGCGATAAAAAATGGCGTCTTGAATATCCATACTGCGTCAATCCTTTTCGGCGTCATAAAACGCCTGGGTTGGAAACCAACTCTTTTCTAAAAGCCGGCATAGGGGATCATTACCCCGTTACGTTTTAATGATGATCCTCTAAGAGAGGATGTCCAACACCTTGATGTCGGCGGGGCCTTCCAGGAGCGTCCCCGCTCTGTCACCAAAGGAAGTCATGTGGGGTTGAGCAAGGTGCTGCTCAAGACGTTCCCTGCTCTCCCACCGCTCGTAAAAAATAAACACCGAGCGGTCATCTGCCCCCTGGTGCAAGTCGTACGAGAGACACCCCTCGTCTTTTCTGCTGGGGGAAACGAGTTCTCCCAACGCCTCTCCAAGGTCTTTCTCTCGGCCTGATTTTGCTTTTAGTACGGCAACTACCGCGATGTGATTCATGTTCCCATCCTTCGTTTGTTATAAGTCTTCAGTTCAGGCAAGCCCCCACCCACCTTGCCGCCGGAGTTATGCCGGTTAAAGTCAAGCACGTTTCAAGTGCTCTGCATGGTGTTTTCAAAAGAATAAAACGGGCCTTTCCTGCAAAAAGGCTGCCCCATATCATACATCACGCGAATCCCCCGAGAGCGATGGCAGAATGGCAATAAGCTTTCGAGGTGGCTCACCTCACCGCCGGAGGCTTGCTTTTGCTCCCGACTTTAACCATAAGAAGGCTTACGTCTGTTCACACCAGATGATATGTCACCCCGCCCCAAGCAACCCGTTCGGTTCCCTCTCTTCGATGGGGCTTGTTATCGGGACGATCGATCCAGAATGCAGACATTCCCATCTTTGCCCCAGCACTTATTGCAGGCGATACACCGTGGTTTACTCAGATCGCCCTGTTGCCATCGGTTCACAAGGCCTGGTTCGGAAAGCAGGGGTCGTGACAGGGAAAAATAGCCGATTTGGCTTGTATTCAGTATATCTTCCAGCTTTTCTGGTGTTCGATGGCCCCCAACGGAAATGACCGAAACGTTCACGTGCTGGGCAATTTTTGCGGTTTTTTCAGCAAAATAGGATTGGTTGGATGGTTTTAGTACCCCGGTACGAGCGGGACCGGCATTGGGGTAATCGTTGACATCCAGGTTTCCGCCGCTGAACTCAATGCCGGTAATCCCTCTTTTTTCAAGCTCTTTCGCCACTACCAAGCTCTCCTCCATGGTGAGGCCGTTCTCGTCCCAGTCATCGGAGCAGTGCATCTTGATAAACACAGGATAGTCGGCTCCCACTTCCTTGCGGACAGCCTCAAGGATTTCATAGATAATCCTGCTTCGGTTTTCTATGGAGCCACCGTATTCATCCTGCCTGCGATTGAAATAAGGGGAGAGGAACTGGCTTAAAAGATAGGTATGGGCCCCGTGGATCTGAACCCCGTCAAACCCTCCGGCTTTAGCCCGCCTTGCCCCCTGGGCAAAGGCCTCAATCACGGTGCGGATCGTTGCCTTCGTCATTTCAGTGGGAGTGACCTGATAAAGGGGGTGGGGGACTGCCGAGGGCCCCCAGATCTCCCGGCCCTCGGGCTTGAAATCGGTGGCAGATCCCCCGTAGACGATCTGCAGAATGATGTTGGCCCCCTCCGCCTTGATTTTTTGGGTGAATGCCCGGTATTCGGGAACAAAGGTATCATCATAAATGCCCAGCATCCCGGGGTTGGGCTGCTCCCCCTCAAGCACGAAGGCGTAGCCGGTGATGATGGTTCCCACGCCTCCGCGGGCCAAATCCAGGTACACCTGCTCCAGGTCCTTGGTCAAGTGGCCCTTCTCATCTGCCATGTTCATCCAGGTGGCGGAACGCCAGAGGCGATTTTTCAAGGTCATGGACCCAATATGGGTCGTATCGAACAGAGTTTTCATAAGGTTTCCTGTATTCATATTCATTAATTGAGATATCGATAATTCTCGATGTACTACGTTAAAAAAATACATTGGGACAAACCCAATGCGTCGTGTTTAAGAAAGATACCCGTAACAGGATATTAATTAATCGGGATATTGATAATTTTCGATATGCTTGTTTGCAAAAAACCAACGTCTGCAAGAAAGCTGGTATCCATTAAAGATCTGCTATATAATCAGATAATTCTTTGAGGGTTTCTTCATTTCGCCGGTAGTAGGTCCATTGACCGATCCGCTGGCTGGAGAGCAACCCCGCCTGTTTCATCAGAGCCAAGTAATGTGACACCGTTGATTGGTTCACCCCTGCCTTTTCCTGGATCGCCCCAACACACACATACCCTTTCCCCTGTTCTTCGTCCGGTAGATGGAGCATCGGAGGGAAATGGGTGTCAGGATCTTTCAGCCAAGAGAGAATTCGAACTCTCACTGGATTGGCAAGAGACTTGAAAATTTCATTTGTATCCATAGAATCTAAATATCGCGTTATTTCGATATGGTCAAGATCCAAAAAAATCTCCGGCATACCGACCGGACCCAAGCGCTTAAAAATATGACAAACAGGGCTTTCGAAAACGGTTCCTTCATGCCACGCATCCCGCGAAGGCCTCGATAACTATAGGGGACCGCCTTCCTCCATGCAATTTCCAAATGATTTCAGGGAGCCCACAAGCAAACGACATGAACCAGTGGCAGGCTCAATATCCCCCTTCAAGTTCTGGCCGGCTCCGATTTTTGGTCTGGCAGGCTTTTCGTTTGACTGTTTCGCTACCCGTGACATACCCTGCACAAGAGGGTCGTTTATGATTATCAGATTAACGAGCGGCAACGATTTCAAAATTCGAGCCCAGACAGAATAATCCGAATCTACCCCGTCAAAGATGTGGCCCAGCTATTGACAAACAGCCATTGGGAGTTACTATTTGAGCTGATCAGATTCATCAAAAAAAATGATGCACCTGTAGGAAACAGCAGGCCCGGACGATACATAAGAGAAAAAGCGAGAAAGGGAGAACGTGATGAACATCGAAACCCGCGAAGAAGCTCTGGAAAGGGTCCTGGCACTTGAAAAACCCAAGTGCCCTCACTGCAATCAGGAGATGCAAATCTGGGAAGTGCCCCAAATTACCTGCGGGGACGGCCTTGGCTGGGGAGAGCCCTTTCTCTTTATCTGTTTCAACGACGAATGCCCGCTCTTCAAGGGGGGCTGGGACGAACTCATGGAGCAGGTGGGCCAGGTCTCTTCCTACCGCTGCATGAACTATCCCGGCACGGACAATTTCGAGCTTCTGCCCGTATTCAGCCACATGGGCGGGGAAGGCCAGATCATCACCGACGAGTCCATGGCCCAGCAGGCAGCCCAGGAGCAGGCCATCAAGTCCGGCTTCTCCATCCTCGCCGACTGCTATGTGAACCACGACCTGGTCCAGCTCCTCAAGATGACCCTGGACCCCTCCGAACCCGGCAGGGTTCGCCTCAAGGCCGCTGAGATGCTCGGCGACCTCGCCGACACCGAGGCCATCGACCCCTTACGCAACACCAAGTTCGGCATGGCCAAGCTCCAGGACGCCGTCAACGAGGCCATCAAGAAAATCCACGAGCGCTGCTTCACGCGGGAGTGCCCCTTCTGCGCAGAAATCATCAAAAAGCAGGCCAAAATCTGCAAGCACTGCAACAAAGAGGTGGCAGGCCAGTAAGCGGCCCTTTACGCCCTGCCCCCACTCAAACCATACGCCATTGCATCAACAAAAAAAGCCCCTCTGCACAGACGATGTGCCGAGGGGCTTTTTGTTTGCAGGATGAAAGGGCTTCGGTTTGCCTTTGCCTCCGGCGGTCCCACCTGAGGCCTCCCTTTTCCCCATAACCTATTTTCCTATCCCCTATCACCTATTACCTATTACCTAATTTCCTATTTTCCCGGCCAGCAAAAGAGCTCCGGCATGGTGTTCTCGGGTATGGGCCCGGGCAAGATGATTGTCCCCAAGCCGTCTCCGCCCCCCACCTCGGCCCCGAGGCCGGCGGCGAATCGACGCACGGAAGCAGCCAACAGGCAGGCGTCCAGCATGTCCTTGGGCCCTGGGGCGAACTGGGAAAAGTCGAGGGTGAGGCGCATGTCGGTGTTGCCCTGAAAAAGGGTGTAGATGGCCGAGGGAAAGGCTTCGTGGGTGGCGGCTATGGGGTCCAGGGCCTGGAACAGGGAAAAACCGACTTTCATCCACTCCGGTGCCGCATCAAAGGTGGGGGTCCATTGGGGCCTGCCCAGGCCCAGGGCGCTGATCACCACCTCGCAGTGGCGGCCGTATCCCCTGTCCCGAGGGGTCTTTGGGCGCCACTCTCCCCTGGAACGCTCCCAGTACCAGGGCCGGGGCTCGGTGAGGGGTACCCTGCAGGCGTCGATGGCCACATGCAGGGCGTGGCCGTCAAAACGACGCGGCAGCTCTTCTTTCATCCAAAGCGCATCCCGGAACCACCCGGAGTCCACGATGACACCCTCATCATCGGAGACGGCGTAGCAACAGGGCCGTTTCACCTGCACATCAATCCCCACAAATCGTGCCATGGATTTTCCTCCCCATGTGTCAGAGACCGTAAACAGAGCCGCCCGACGGCATGTGCCCCGAACCCGGATATTTCACGCCATTGACATCAAATACAGTCAGATATACATTACACATAAAGTGTTACGCATCATGCGTAACACATTGTGCGTATCATAACGGAGGCATCATGGAGAACCCTTTTCATTTCACCGGCATCGCCAGCGCCCCCTCGTTCTGCAACCGGGCCAAAGAGTGCTCGGACCTGACGCACTACATCCGCAACTCCCAGAACGTGCTCCTCTACTCCCACAGGCGCTTCGGAAAAACATCCCTCCTGCACAAGGTCCTCGGAGAGTTGGACGGCGTCACCCCGTACTACATCGATCTGTACGGCACCACCACCGTGGAGGAGTTTATCACCTCCGTGGTCCAGTCCCTGACGCGAAGCCTCTCCCCCATTGAGCGGACCATGACCTGGCTGCGGGAAAGAGTGCCGCCCCACCCTTCCACCTCCAGTTCAGCCTGGACCCGGTCAACGGCCTGCCCGTGGTGAGCCCCTCTTTCCACGGTGGCGACCAGGGCCCTGTGCTCACGGAGCTCTTCCAGCTGATCCACAGCCTCTCGGAAAAAGAGCGGCTCGTGGTGGCGTTCGATGAATTCCAGGAGGTCACGGCCTACGGGGACCCGGCCTTTGAAAAGAAACTCCGAAAAGAGATCCAGGGGCATGGACGCATCGCCTACATCTTCTCAGGAAGCCAGCGCCACCTTCTCTCATCCATGTTCAGCGATACCAACCGCGCGTTCTACAAACTCGCCGCCAGCTACCCCCTGCCCAAAATCAGCACGGACCACTTTCTCACCTGGGCAAACGAGCTATTTCAAAAGGGTAAAAAAAACATACCGGACACCGTCATCCGGGAGGTGGTGGAGCGCTGCGAAAACCACCCCATGTATGTTCAGGAATTTCTCTACCACCTCTGGGAAGAGGGTCTCGGAAACCTGGGGCTGGATGCCCTGGAAGCCACCATTCTGGAGAGGCGGGCCATCGAGTTCATCAACCTCTTCAAAGCCATGACCCCCAACCAGAAAAAGGCCGTGAAACTCGTGGCCCAATGCCAGGGGAAAAAGCTCTTCTCATCCCAGAACCTTCAACGCGTGGGCTTCACAACGCCCTCCCAGGCCACCAGGGCCCTCAACTCCCTCCTCACCCGGGACGAGGTGGTCCACAACGGATCCTGGTCCATTGCAGACCCCCTTTTCAAACGGTGGATCCTGAGGCTGAGGTAACGCCGCCTTAACGGTTGATGTTCATGGAGTCGTAGGAGCGAAAGACAATGCGGGCGCGGTCCAGCTCTTTGGGGGCAAGGGGCTCGGAAGGGGCAGCAGCGATCTCAGCGGCCCGGGCAGGGGTGGGAATGGCGCTCAGGCCCTCGCCCACCTGCTTGCGGGTGAGGGTGTCGAAAACCAGGGCGGTGTTGCCGTCGGAGACCACGGCCAGGGGAACGGGGACGTCAAAGGCGATACGGGCAGCAGAGACCGCCTCTTTTTCCCGGGAGCCCAGGGAACCTGCCGCGCACTTGATCACCATCACAGGGGTCTCCCCCACGCGGACCACAAGGTCCAGCTTGGTTTTCCAAGGCTCTCCGGCAGCGATGAACTCAAGCTTCCGATCCACCTCCACGGCATCCTTCTCATAACCAAGTACCTCCACCAGATACTGCTCCACCTGCTGGCGATTGAGCTCGGCCCCCACCAGGGGAACCCTGTTGCCGGTGATGAAATCCTTCATGAACTCGAGATCTGTCAGAAACGCCATGGTCCTCTCCTTCCTGTTTTAATATGCGAAACAAGGAATTTACCCCTGCCAATGGAAAGCTGCAAGAAAAAAACCAACAACATGCCTCCGGCGGCCAGGTGGGGCACCTGGAAACCCTATGGCGAATGCATGGAGGCAACCATGATGCAATCGCCACAGGGGCATTCGCGTGATGTGTGACATAAGGCAACCGTCTTTGCAGGAGAGGCCCACTTCATTCTTCTGGAACCACAATGAAAGGCATTTGGCTGGACGATTTCGCATAGACACGGGCGCAGCCCGTCAGCAAATGTGACGAACCGGAGGAACAAAGGGACGGAGCCTTTGTGCCCCTGTAGTCCCTGCCCGCCGGAGGCAGTGCGGTTAAATCCACAATGGACAAGTGGCAACAACGTATCCTGTTCGGTCGAAGCTTGTGAACCGGCCCGCGTAAACCGTCGGCGTTTATGTCGGGCGAAGCCCGAGCCGAAGGCGCGTACGCATTTTTCTGAGGAACGAAGGAAAATGCGTACGCGCAATCAGCTTTCGAGGTGGCTCCACCTCGCCGCCGGAGGCACGCTTTTTGAATCGGCTTTAACCATAGGAGGCAATTTTTAGCTTATTTAGCCCTACCTGATCAGGGACTCACCGGTCATGGCATCGGGCTTGGCAAGGCCCATGAGGTCCAGGAGGGTGGGAGCGACATCGGCGAGTTTGCCGGGTTTCAGGGTGGCGCTGTTGCCGGTTCCGTCCACGAGGATCAGGGGAACGGGGTTGAGGGTGTGGGCGGTGTGGGCCCCGCCGTTTCCGTCGGTCATCTGCTCGGAGTTCCCGTGGTCTGCGGTGACCAGCAGGGCCCCGCCCTTGGCCTTGAAGGCTTCGACCACGCGGCCCACGCAGGCGTCAACGGTCTCCACGGCTTTGACGGCGGCTTCGATGATGCCGGTGTGGCCCACCATGTCCATGTTGGCGAAGTTCACCACAATGAGCTTGTGGTCCTTTTCTTCGATCTGACGGATGAGCTCGTCGGCCACGGCCACGGCGCTCATCTCGGGGATGAGGTCGTAGGTGGGGAACTCCCGGGGCGAGGGAATGAGGCAGCGCTCTTCCTGGTCAAAGGGGCTCTCCTCCCCGCCGTTGAAGAAGTAGGTGACGTGGGCGTATTTTTCGGTCTCGGCGATGCGCAGCTGGGGAAGGCCAGCCTTGCTTACCACCTCACCCAGGATGGCCTCATGGTGCTGGGGCCCGAAGGCCATGGGCAGCCCGAAACTCTCTTCGTAGAGGGACATGCAGACATAGGAGGCCAGGGCGGGCTTGATTTTTCGGGAAAAGCCGTCAAATGCGTCCACGGTCATGGCCCGGGTGATCTGGCGGGCGCGGTCCGCTCGGAAGTTGAAGAAGATCACGGCGTCGCCGTCGGTGATGGTGCCCCCGTCGGTTCCCAGGCTCACGGGCTTGACGAACTCATCGGTCTCCCCACGGTCGTAGGCGTGGGCCACTGCCTCCGCTGCATGGGTTTCAGCCATGCCCTCGCCTTCGGTGTTGAGGCGGTAGGCTGCTTCGGTGCGCTCCCAGCGGGTGTCCCGGTCCATGGCGTAGAACCGGCCGCAGAGGGTGGCAATGCGCGTGTTGGGAAAGTCTGACAGAAAGGCTTCCAGGGTTTCAATATAGCCCTTTCCGCTGTCCGGCGGGGTATCCCTGCCGTCGAGGATGGCGTGAATCCGCACGGACTCAATGCCCTTGTCACGAGCCATGCGTACGAGGGCCATGAGGTGGGTGAGCTGGCTGTGGACCCCGCCGTCGGAGACGAGCCCCATGAGGTGCAGGGTGGTGCCCTTTGCCTTCAGCATAGTAGGCTACGAACAGTACTCGTTGTCGTAGAAGCTGCCGTCCTCAATGGCCCGGTCGATGCGCAGGAGGGTCTGGTACACAACGCGCCCGGCCCCGAGGTTGAGGTGTCCCACCTCGGAGTTGCCCATGATCCCTTCAGGAAGCCCCACAGCCTCTCCGGCACAGGCCAGGGTGGTGGTGGGACAATTCGCCGCAAGGGCGTCCAGATTCGGAGTCTTTGCCAGTGCCACGGCATTTCCCTCGGCATCGTCCCGAAGGCCCCAGCCGTCCAGTATCATCAACATGCAGGGTCGTACAGTCGTCAATGGTCTCTCCTTTTTTCGATCGCAATTCAGCAAGGCCGGTAAAAGCCTGCCTCCGGCGGCCAGGGGATTTTTAGCCTAAGTGGCTTCGCCACCCCTGGACCCCAGGTTGCGAAAGCCCTCCCCCTTCGTTCCTCAGGGGAAGAGCTTCCGCGAAGATTTTCGTCAAATTGAGCAAAACCTGTTTGTGAAACCCAAGGCATCTAAATTGGCAAAAGTTTGGCCCCCGGCAGGGCCGCCGGAGGCGTCTTTAACCTGGTTGCCTCCGGCGGCGAGGGTGGCAAAGCCACAGTAGTGAAAACACCTCGAAAACTGATTGCCCTTGCACTGTGGCCTTCCGGCTGGGCTTCGCCCGATTCGTAAGCTGCAGGTTATTCAGGCGTCGTCAGGTGATGGTGATGGCAGGCCCATGACCTATGTCCTATCAACCTGCGTTTCTCCCAAACGCAAAAAGGGTGCCCGCAGGCACCCTTTTTAACCGGTCACGCCATGGGCTACTCGATGCCCTCGTGGTCGATAACCACGGCATCTGCCCAGAGCCCGTCGAGATCGTAGTAATCGCGGGTCTCTTCATAGAACACGTGGACGATAACGTCCCCGTAATCGAGGAGCACCCAGGAGCCTTCATCGAGGCCATCCACGGTAATGGGCTTGATCTCCTCTTTCTTCAGTTCGACTTTGATGTACTCACCGATGGCGGCCGCCTGCCGTGTGGAGCGGGCGCTGGCCAGGATGAAGACGTCGGTGTAGGAGGTGAGCTTACGCACGTCCAGCACCTTGATATGTTCTGCTTTTCGACCCTTCACCGCCTTGATGATGGAGACGAGTCGGGGATCCAGCTCTTGGGTCATCTGTATAATCCTTTATCTTCGATATATCGGAGAACTTCCGGGTGGAGCAGATCCGTCGGACGGTCTCCCTGTTCAATGCATGTTCGGACATCCGTGGAGGACAAGGGCGACACCAGGGTCACCGAGAGGGGTACGATCCCGCACAAGGTCGGATGCACGAAGCGCTTTTGCGCCGGGTCCCAGGCGTATCCGGAATCGATACGGTCCGTCAGGTAGCTCTGCAGCTCTCCGACGGGCAGGTCGCCGTGGGGAGTCCCGGGGCGGTTCACCACAATAATCCCGGCCATGGAGAGAATCAGCTTCTCATCCCGCCAGGTGTGAAAATCAAAAAAGGCGTCCACCCCCATGGTGAGGTAGAGCTCCGATTCCGGGCCCACCTCCTGCCGCAGGGTGCGCAGGGTGTCCACGGTAAACGAGGTGCCCTTGCGCTTCAGCTCCACGTCCGAGAGCACCACGGGCAGCCCGGCCATGGCCATCTTCAGCATGGCCATGCGATGCTCGGCTGAAACGATCTTTTTGCCCGGTTTGTGGGGCGGCACCGCCGCAGGCACCACATAGAGCCCATCGGGCTCCAGAAGCCTCAAAATCTCTTTGACCACATGGGTATGGGCCAGGTGAACCGGATTGAAGGTGCCACCGAAAACAACCACCTGGCCTGGCCTGCTCTGTTCGTTTGTCTCTTCCATTCCCACCAGACTAGTTCCCCACCGCTCTCTCGGGGTAATCGCACCCCCGGGGCTTTCAGCCCCTGATCTGACCGTCTCCGTAGACCACGAATTTTCGGCTTGTCAGCTCTTCGAGCCCCATGGGGCCGAAGGCGTGGAGCTTGGAGGTGCTGATGCCGATCTCAGCGCCCAGGCCCAGCTCGCCCCCGTCGTTGAACCGGGTGGAAGCGTTGACCATGACCGCAGACGAATCGGCACCCTGGACAAACCGTTTGGCCGTCTCCTCGTTTTTGGTCACGATGGCCTCGGTGTGGCCGGAGTTGTACGCCGCGATGTGGTCCAGAGCATCGTCCACGCTGTCCACCACCTTCACGGCCAGGGTGAGGTTCAGGTACTCGGCGGGCCAGTCGGATTCCACGGCCTCTTCGGCCCAGGCCAGCTGCTTGCGGGTTTCAGGGCACCCTTTGAGGGTAACCCCGGCCTCTTTAAAGGCCTCTCCCACCAGGGGCAGGAACGCGGACGCCACCTCTTTGTGAACGAGCATGGTTTCCATGGCGTTGCAGACACCGGGTCGCTGCACCTTGGCGTTGACGCAGATGGCTTTGGCTTTTTCCAGGTCCGCCTCTTTGTCCACGTAAACGTGGCAGACCCCCTTGTAGTGCTTGAGCACGGGAATCAGAGAGTTGGCTGTCACAAACCGGATCAGGCCTTCCCCGCCCCGGGGGATCATGACGTCAATGAAATCTTCCTGCTTGAGCAGGATGTTCACCGCCTCGCGATCCCGCATGGGGATAAGCTGCACAACCTCTTTAGGCAGGTCGTTCTCCGTAAGGGCATCGGCAATGCATTCGGCAAGGACCGTGTTGGAATGAAACGCCTCGGAGCCTCCCCGCAAAATAATGGCGTTGCCCGCCTTCAGGCAGAGCCCGGCCGCGTCGATGGTGACGTTGGGGCGGGACTCGTAGATCATGCCGATGACCCCCAGGGGAATGCGCACCCGCGACACCTTGATGCCGCTGGGTCGCTCCTCGGTGGAGGTAACTTCCCCAACGGGATCGGCCAGGTCCGCCACCTCACGAAGGCCCCCTGCCATGGAGGCAATGGTGCCATCCGTGATGGTAAGCCGGTCGATCATGGCCGGGGACAGGCCCATCTCCCGGGCCCGTTCGATGTCTTTCCTGTTTTCCGCCTGGATGGCGTCCGCCCGGGTTTCAATCTTCTCTGCAATGGAAAAAAGGACACGGTTTTTCTGGTCCGTGGTGGCTGCGGCCACGTCACGGGCCGCTTTTTTCGCCTTCCTGGCCATCTCAACAATAGTCGCTTCTACACTCATGGGTCTGTCACTCCCTGGTCAGATGAAAGAGGATGAAATGGATGCTTCCTTCGTATCCGGAACCGCCCTTAAGGGGCCGCCACCGTGACCACCAGGTTGTCCCGGTGAATCACCTCATCGTATTCCTTGGATCCCAGGCGCTCGGCAATCTGGTCGGTCTTCAGCCCTTTGATGGCCTGGATGTCCTCGGCGTTAAAATTGGTCAGCCCACGCCCCAGCTCGTTTCCCCGAGCGTCGCACACGGCCACGGCCGCGCCCACGTCAAAGCTTCCGGAGACATTGAGAATACCGCTGGGCAAAAGGCTTTTTCCACGTTCCACAAGGGCCTTGACCGCTCCGTCGTCCACGGTGACCTCGCCAAAGGTCTGAGAGGTGAAGCCGATCCACCGTTTCCGGCTCCCCAGCTTGTCGGCGCGGGGCACGAAAAAAGTTCCCTGGGCCACGCCCTGGAACAGATCGGTGAGGACCTTGGGCCGGGAGCCGCAAGCGATGACCATGGGAACCCCCGAGGCCATGCTCTTTTTCGCCGCCTCGATCTTGGTCCACATGCCGCCGGTGCCCATGACGCCGGGCCGCCCCTTGGCAGAGGCTTCAATGGCCGGTGTGATCTTGTCCACGATCTCAAGGCGTTTGGCATCCGGGTTGGTTCGGGGATCGCCGTCGTACAGGCCGTCGATATCGGTGAGGTTGATGAGCAGGTCCGCGTCCAGAAGAAGGGCGATCATGGCCGAGAGATTGTCGTTGTCGCCGAAACGGATCTCGTCGGTTACCACGGTGTCGTTTTCATTGATAATGGGAATCACCCCCCAGGCAAGAAGGGTATTGAGGGTGTTCCGTGCGTTGAGGTAGCGCCCCCTGTGGGAGAGGTCGTTGCGCGTGAGAAGAACCTGGGCCACCTTGAGACCGGCCTCGGCAAAACGCAGCTCGTACTCAAGGATAAGCCCTGCCTGGCCCACGGCGGCCGCCGCCTGTTTCTCAGGCATGCTGGCGGGCCTGCGCCCCAGGGCCACCTTGGCGACCCCTGCGGCCACGGCACCGGAGGAGACGAGGATCATTTCGCGTCCCCCCTGGCTCAGGGCAGCCATCTGGCGGCTGATGGAGGCCACCACGTTGTGGTTGATCCCCCCGTCAAAGGAGAGGACCCCGCTGCCCACTTTCACCACCACCCGACGGGCGTGGTCAAAAAGTCGTTTCTGGTCTTTATCCATGAGATAGCCTCGCAAAACGTCAAACAGGCCATATCGCGTTGCGATATGCGATGATTCAGGTCCTCGGTACAGCACATGGCCATATTGCGAGGCGCTCTGGCGGTGACGAATCACGAACGCATCGTCCACGGGGGTCTCGCAAAAGAATCGAACAAGCCAAGGCAACCGGGCCGTCGAAACGACAAAAACGGCATGAGACAGACGGCGCGCTAAGCGCCGGTCTTACTCATCCCGTTCGGTGCCGTTGACCGCCTGGTTCAACTTCGCCTTAAGGGTGTCCACCCCTTGGGTCGACGCCGCTGAAATACGAAGGACAGGCGTGTCTCCCAATGCCTTTTCAAAGGCATCGGCGTTCTCCTCCGCCCCGGTGATGTCCAGCTTGTTGAGAACCACAAGCTGTTCCCTCTCCTTGAGTGTGTCGCTGAAGAGAAAAAGCTCCCGGTTGATGGCATCATACTGGGCCAGGGGATTGTCCGGGTCGATGGCTGAGGCATCAATGAGGTGCACCAGCATACGCGTGCGTTCAATGTGCTTGAGAAACGTCGTTCCCAAGCCCACGCCTTCATGGGCCCCTTCGATGAGGCCGGGAATGTCGGCCACGGCAAAGGGTTCACCCCACTCATGCTGAACCATACCGATGCTGGGGGTCAGGGTGCAAAGGGTAGTCGGCCGTTTTGGGCGGGCCGACGGATATGAGACTCGAATGAGGGTCGACTTTCCGGCATTGGGGAACCCGACGATCCCCACATCCGCAAGCAGTTTCAGCTCGAGGTGGATGGTCAGGGCTTCGCCCTCTTCGCCGGTCTGAGCAAAACGGGGGGCTCGGTTGCGCGACGTGGTAAACCGTTTGTTTCCGCGCCCCCCCTGACCGCCCTTGGCGATCACAAAGCGTTCACCGGGGTTCACGAAGTCATGAATGATCTCCCCGGTTTCTGCATTGCTGACCACCGTGCCGGCAGGGAGATATACAACGATATCTTTACCGTTTTTGCCGTGTCGGTTGGCACCCATGCCGTAGCCGCCGTTGTCGGCTTTGATCAGGCGCTTGTGCCTGAACTCGTACAGGGTGCGCGTGTTGATCGTGGCTTCGAGAACCACGTCACCGCCGTCGCCGCCATCTCCGCCGTCGGGGCCTCCGAATTCGATGAACTTCTCTCGTCGAAAGCTGACGCAGCCCCTGCCTCCGTTACCGGATTGAACAGTGATGGTTGCTTCGTCTATGAATTTCACGCGGCATATACACTGACTTTTTTGCGGCTGCGACCCATGCGCTCATACTTGACCACACCGTCGATGGTGGCAAAGAGGGTGAAGTCTTTGCCAAGGCCGACGTTATTGCCGGGGTGGATGGAGGTGCCAACCTGACGAACAAGGATGTTGCCGGATTTAACCGCCTCGCCACCGTACTTCTTGATCCCGCGTCGCTGCGCGTTACTGTCGCGACCGTTTTTGGTACTGCCGCCAGCTTTTTTATGTGCCATTTCGAATACTCCTTAAAGCCGTGTAGGTGTCTGTATGGAGGTGCTGCCGCTAAAAAAACCCAATGCCCACCGCAAGGGGAGGGCACCTCTGTTGTTCACTGATTTTTCTGCCGGCATCACGTCCTGCGGAAGCTCCGCACGCGGAGCGGCCGACTTACGCCTTGATCGTGTTGATTTTAACGGCGGTATAGGGCTGACGATGGCCCTGCATCTTGCGATACCGCTTGCGGCGCTTGTACTTGAATACAAGAACCTTCTTGGACTTGTCCTGCTCGACGATGGTGCCGGTCACTTCGGCTCCCTCGAGAACGGGTGCTCCCAGGGCAACATCGGTGCCGTCGGAGGTCATCAGGACCTGATCGAAGGTCACGGTGGATCCGACGTCCCCGGCGAGCTTCTCAACTCGCAGGATCTCGCCTTCCTGAACCTTATATTGCTTGCCGCCCGTAGCAACTACAGCATACATAGTTTATTCTCCCAATTGTGCTTTCTAACTTGAGCCTCTGGATCAAAAAAACCCAACCATTCTAAAAACCTTAAGCGATTTGTCAAGAAATATTTTGCATTTTTCGCGTAAGGGTAGCCCTCACCCGTGAAAATGCCGACAAATCCGGGGTTCCGTTGTGGGTCTCACATGTTGTGGGCTGTCATAACCGGCCCACGCGGGACCATGATCACATCATGGTCAATCCCCTACAATACCACGGCAAAAAAAAAATTCAACCCAAAGCTTTCCTGCTCACGGAATCACGGTTGCGCCACCAGGGCTGACGGGCGCACCAGGGTCACCCTTCGGTGAATCTCCGGCATCATTTCGGCAAGAACCGTGCAGGTGACCTTATGGGGATGGCCGATGCCCACGGCGCTGCCGTGCTTCTCGGCAATGGTCAGCATCTTCTTCACCTGACGCACCACAGCCTCACGGGACTGGACATGGTCCAGAAAGACGTCCCGCTCGGCAAAGGGTACCTGCATAAGGCGGGCCGCCGAACGGCTCACCGTCTTAGCCGATGTGCGGCTGTCGATGAAGTAGAGCCCCTTCTGCTTTAAAAGGGTCATCACCTGGTACATCTGCGGAGACAGGGAGGTGAGCCGCGAACCCATGTGGTTGTTCACCCCCTTGACCCCGGGGTAGGCCGTGAGGTTCGCCTCCAGGGTCTGGAGCAGCTGGTCCGGGTCCATGGCCTCGAAAAGCGCCCCGGGACCGGGATCCACCCTGGGATATTCGTTGGGCTCCATGGGCTGGTGAAGCATAAGCTCCAGCCCCTTTTTCCGGGCCACTCCGGCAATGTCCTTGCCGTGGGGGCTGCCGGGAAGAATGGAGAGAGTGATATTCGGGTCCAGGGCCATGAGGTCATAGGCCGCAGGCTCGCTGTACCCGATGTCGTCGATGATCAGGACAAGGGTCGGCTTGTGGGGCGCCGGCGGTACCACCGGACGATCCTTGCGGTGGGGCACGGCGTGCTTTTCAAAGACCTCGTACTGGGGGGGGATGGTGGCAAGGTCGGACTTGCGCACCGCCGCGTGCTTCTGGGGCACCATCCTGGGGGGCAGGTACTTTATCAGCAAAAGGCCTGACACCACCACGATACACGCCACAAGCGATATGGCAAAGGCCACCCGCCCGAATGAACTGCTGGAGGGCGCCTTTGCGCTCCCTTTTTTCTTCTTTTTTTTGGCCCCTGCCATGGTCTCCCTTTCCCGGTTCCGCTCGTGACGGCCACCCCACGGTGACGTTCGTTATCGACCCGACGGTCTTTATTTTTTGTCGCCCCTTCATACCCCAAGGAGGGGGCAAGGTCATGGAAAAAGCGCCAGGCCCCATCACCCGTTGCCGAAAATATCCCGGCTGAGCAGAAGCTCCAGAGCCCGCTGCACCTGGTTGTCCCGTCTCAGGCGTTCCGGTGCCTTGAGCAGGGGTTCCTCCTCCTGATCCCCGCTGACCTCAATATGGTTGGGCAGATCCCGCTCCGCCAGATGCTTCTCTTCCGGGGTAAAGGCCATCTCCTGAAAGGGAAGCTCCACATCGGGCACAATACCGCGGGCCTGGATGGAGACCCCGGAGGGGGTGTAGTAGAGGGCCACGGTCAGCTTCAGGCCGTACCCGTCGGAGAGGGGGATGATGTTCTGGACAGACCCTTTGCCAAAGCTGGTGGTTCCCAGGATAAGCCCCCGCTTGTGGTCTTTCATGGCCCCGGCCACGATCTCCGATGCGCTGGCCGACCCGCCGTTGATGAGCACCACCACGGGAAAGCTGCGCACCGCCTTCTCGGTGGTGGCCCGCCACACCTGGCGCTGCTCCTCATCTCGCCCCTTGATGGAGACGATCACCCCTTCATCGAGAAAAAGGTCCACCATGTCCACGGCCTGCTGAAGGATGCCGCCGGGGTTGTCCCGAAGGTCCAGGACCAGCCCTTTCACAGGCCCGCGTGCCTCATGGGCCACAAGGGCCGCTTCAAAATCCCGGGCGGTGTTGTCGTTGAAGGAGGTCACCGCGATAAAGGGGAAGCCCCGCTTCAGCTCGTAGTGGGCCACGGACTGAAGGGGGATCTCGTCCCGGCGCAGGGTAAGGTCCACCTCTTTTCCCCCCTGCTTCTGAAGCACCGTCAGGGTCACCATGCTCCCCCTGGGCCCCCGCATGAGGGTGATGGACTCCTCCATGGTCAGGGCGGCGGTCTTTTCACCGTCCACGGCGATGATCACATCCCCGTTCCGAATCCCGGCCTCCTTGGCCGGTGAGCCTTCGATGGGTGAGACCACCGTCAGCTTCTCGTTTCGAATGGCCAGCACCAGCCCCACCCCGGAGAGTGTCCCCCGGCCTCGTCCTCCGCAGCTTCGCGGGCCGCGGGCAGCCCACGGGGTCCAGAACGTCGATCATCCCCTTCATGCCCTCGCAGAGCTTTTCGGAGTCGGGCTCGTCCACATAGCTCCGTTCAATCTCTTCGATGACGTCGGTGAAGATCCGCAGGTTCCGGTAGGTGCCGTTCTCTGCCGCGGACACGGCAAAGGGAACGAGCAGAGCAATGAGGATCACGATCATATACATGCGCTTCATAGGCAGGTATCTCCTAAAAGGATGTGAAAACGCTGGGGCCAGCGCAAGCCCCCCGAACAGCGTCGAGGGGCGACTGCGCCCGTGCAGCATACACGCAGGGCCACAAAGGGGGGCCTTCCAGGCTTACGCCATGGGAATGCCGCCCCTTATTTTTTAAACCAGGGACCGGGGTTGAGAGGTTTGCCGTGGTGTCGAATTTCGAAATGGAGATCGGGATACCCGGAGAGGCTGGAGTCCCCGACGGTGGCGATCACTTCCCGTGCGTCCACGCGATCGCCTTTTGTTTTGAACATCTCGTCGGTGTGGGCGTAGAGGGTGTACCAGCTCTCACCGTGGTTGATGATGAGAAGGTTGCCGTACCCCTGCAGCCAGTCTGCGAAGAGCACTTCACCGGAAGAGACGGCACGTACCGGTTCCCCTCGCTGGGTCCGGATGCTGATGCCGTTTTCAAAGGTGGTGACGTTCATGCGGGGATCTTTGTGGCGCCCGAATGATGAGACAATTTTACCGGTTACAGGGTATTTCAACAAGCCTTTATACCGAACAAAGCGATTTTTCGAGGAAAGGGCTTTCCTCGCCTTGGCCAGCTCCGCCACCTTCGCCTCCAGGAGCCTTTCGGCCTCCTTCATCTCGGCGATGGCCGCCAGGCTGAGCTTTTCTTTCTCCCGAACCTCCTTGAGCATGGCCGCCCGCTTGCGATACCGTGCCTCCACATCGGCCAGGACCTTTCCATGCTCGGACGCCGCAGCCGCCAGGGCCGAGCGCTCGGCGGCGAGCTGCGCTTCCACGCCTTTTCGCTCCCGGAGCAAGGCGGTGTACCGGGTCAGCAACACAGCATCGCTGCCCAAGATGCGGACCAGGGCCCGTTTTTTCACCACCATGTCGTGGAAGGAGCCTGAAGCGGCAAAGGTGTTCATCTCGCCAATCTGGTTCAACTTATGGTAGGCCACCAGGCGGGCCATGAGCCGCTTTCGCCCCACACGGATATCTGCCTCCACCCGGCTCTTTGCCTTAAGGGCCTCAGACACTTTGGCCTCCACCGCAGCCAGCTCCCGGTTGAGCTCCCGCTCCTTTTTCCGGGCCCGGGACAGCGAGGCGTTGAACCGATCCAGCTCGCGGATCACGTCCCGCTCCTCCTTGCGCACGGCCAGGAGCTTTTTCTCCTCGGCCCGCACCGCCTTACGGATCCCGGCCAAAGAGGTGTTGGCCCCCTTCTCGGAGACCGGTGCTGCCTTGCCCCCCTTCTTCTTCACGGTGCGGGGGGCCTTTTCCGTGTAGAGAACGGCCAGCCCATCGGAGACGGCGATGTACCCCCGCCCCCTGTCCACACGCACCAGGGCCCAGTCCCCAGCGCGGCGCTCCACCTGGCCCACGTCCCCCCGGGACAGGGTCCAGAGCACCTCGGCCGAGGCCGTGGGGTGCCGCCGCACGTTGAGTGTGTCGGCCACCACGACAACGCGATCCGGCCCTCCGGCCAGAGCAGCCACCGGTCCCCCCAGAAGAAAAAGCCCCAGGATCAGGAGGAGGCTTCTTTCATAAATTCTCGAAGAGACAAAAAACATCCGAACCATCCCACAAAAATCCCGTAGAGAAAGACCCCTCCCATGGAAACCGGAGAGAGAAATGACAGGTCAAAGGCCTCGGCTCCGCCCCCCGTGCCCGAGGCAAAGAGCGCGTAAGCCCCGAACAGGGCCAAAAGGGCCAGGAGCGATCCCATGGCCCCCTCCAGCACCCCGGCCAGGTAGAGGGGAATCTTGATAAAGGCACCCGTGGCCCCCACAAGCTGCATGATCTCAATCTCGTCCCTGCGGGAGTAAAGGGCCAGGCGCACGGTGTTGTACACGATAAAAAGGGCCACGATGAAAAAAAGCCCGGCCAGGGCCACACCGGCCAGCTCCACCATGCCCAGCAGATGGGAGACCCGCGCCAGCCAGGAACGCCCGTACTCCACATCGTCCACGGCAGGAAGCCTCACCATGGCCGCGGCCATGGCCTGGACCTGCTCCCACTCCGCGGCCTCGGGGGTCACCTCCACCTCGTAGGCATCGGGCAGGGGGTTCTCCCCCAGCCCCTCAAAAAGGGAACGTTGCCCTTCCATGCTCTCCATCAGGTCGGTGAGGGCCTCGTCCCGGGAGATAAAGGAGACCCTGGCCACGCCGCCCATGGTTTCCAGGGCATGGCCGGCCTCCTCCACATCGGCGGAGGCGGCTCCATCCTTCAAGTAGACCATGACCCGCACCCCGTTTTTCCACGAGGAGATCACCGCCTCCCCGTTTTCCACCACCAGGAGCAGGGCCCCTGCAATAAGAATGGTAAGGGCAATGGTCACCACGGTGATGCCGTGGAGAAAGGCGTGGCTGGTAAAATCCTTGAGCGTTCGCTTCATGTGGCGTCTCATGGGCGTCCTCCTCCCACGGGCTCCGGTGCCACCAGGCGCCCCTCTTCCAGGCGGATGATCCGCCCCTGCTTCCGGGCCAGGAGCTCCCGGTCATGGGTGGCCACCATCACCGTGGCCCCCTTTTCATGGTAGGCGGCCAGAAGGCCGATGATGATCTCCGCGGATTTCGGATCCAGGCTGCCCGTGGGCTCATCGGCCAGGATCACGTCCGGCTGACCGGCAATGGCCCGGGCCACGGCCACCCGCTGCTGCTCCCCGCCGGAGAGGCTCGCGGGCATGGCGTCCATGCGTTTGTCCATGCCCGCGTGGCGCAGGATGTTCCGGGTGCGCTTGTCGATCATGTTCCGGGGCTCCCCCCGGGCTTCCAGGACCAGGGCCACGTTTTCAAAGACGTTGCGGTTGGGGATGAGCTTGAAATCCTGGAAAATGATGCCGAACCGGCGGCGCAGGAAGGGCACCTCCTTGGACGTCAGCCGGTTCATGTTGGTGCCGAAGGCAAGAACCTGGCCGCTGGTGGTCTTCTCGCCCAGGTAAAAAAGCTTGAGGAGGGTGGACTTGCCGGCGCCCGACGGGCCGGTTACATAAAGCCACTCCCCTTTGTGAATATCCAGGGTAATATTGGAGAGGGCCAGCTTGGCGCCGAAACGCTTGCTGACATTGAAGAGGCGGATGACGGCGTCGTCCGCAGGGTCTGGCTGTGTCATAGGCTCCGGTCCGGGGGAAAGGGCGGGACCCATTGGGAAAAATCCATTTCCACCGAAACGATTCCCGTTGATTTTTCACCCCATTTTCTGGTAATTGGACTTGCACGAGTCAAGGAGTGCCGCAAAACGGTTTTCCTTACGTGCGAGCCTCCACTGACTATCCCAAATGGCTTCTTCCATCAGTGGAGGTTTCCTGTATCTACAGGTCGGATATTGTCCGTGACCTTTTTACATAGCCATCACCTAGGACAAAAGCAACCGATTTTTATCCAGAACTCATTAAGGGGACCTTCCATGAAAAACGAACTTTTAGATATTGTCTGCAAAACCTCCTTCAAATTTTCCGAAGAGCCCACCTTTAAACTGGCCTCGGGCAAAATGAGCCACTTCTACGTGAACTGCAAGCCCACCACCCTCTCCCCCCGGGGCATGTACCTCGTAGGGAACCTCGTCTTCGACGCCGTCAAGGATCTCGACATCACCGGCATCGGCGGCCTCACCTTCGGCGCCGACCCCATTGCCGTGGCCACCTCCTTTGCCTCCGAGCTGGGCGGCAAGCCCATCAAGGCCTTTTCGATTCGTAAAGAACTCAAGGACCACGGCATCATCAACTGGGTGGAAGGAGACATGGCCAAAGGCGAGAAAGTGGTCATCATCGATGACGTGGTCACCACCGGCGGCTCCACCATAAAGGCCATCGAGCGCGCCCGCGTCCAGGGCCTGGAAGTCGTCCGCGTCATCACCCTCATCGATCGACAGGAAGGCGGCGTGGAAAACATCAAGGAGCACGTGGAAGACGTCCGCTCCATCATCACCCGCGACGACCTCATGAAGCACCTGGGGGTTTCCCTGTAACGAAAATGCCTCCGGCGGGCAGGGGATAAATCCCCTGCACCCCAGGTTTGCACATACTCAGAGGCTCGTTCCTCGCCCCTTCACATGTGCTGACGGGCTGCGCCCGTAAAAAACGCTAAAGAGCCATGGAGATAAATATCTTCATGGCTTTTTTTGTTACGATTCAGCTTGCCTCGGCAGGGCCGCCGGAGGCAATTCACCGCTCACCACGGGCAAAGCCCGTAAGCGAATGCGACCCCCCGAGGAACGAGGGTTGGAGCATTCGCGAACCTCTGGTTTCACGAAAATTTCACATGGGTTTCACGTCTGTTTCACACCCTTTCACGTAGCCTGTCTTGCATTGAGGCGGGCCTTCGGGCCCCTCGACAACCCGCGCAGGCGCCCTCATCCCCCCCCCCGAGGGCGGCCTGCGCCCTTTCAACCCCCCAAGCAAAACGCAAGACAAGGAACAACCGATGAAAAAAGCAACCAGCGCCCTTCTCTGCGGCGCCGTTCTCTTGGCGGGCGTCTGTGCCATGAAGGCCCTGGCCGGGCTCCGGGTCCCCCCCGGGGCAAAAGCCATTGAGGAGTCCGCCCTGATCGTGGAGGTCACCGAGGCCATACCCCGGGAGGTCCAGACCGTGATCTCAGGGTATGGTGAAGTCACAGCCTTGAATACCGTGGCCCTGAGCCCGGAGGTTTCCGGCCGGGTGGTGGCGGTTCACCCCCGCCTGGAGGAGGGAGAGGTGATCGAGGCAGGAGAGCCCCTCTTTCAGCTGGACACCGAGACCCTCACCCTGGAAAAAACCACGGCTGAACGCCGCCTCGTGACCCTGAAGCGAAACCGGGACCTCCTGAAAAAAGAGTTCGAACGAACCCGAAAGCTCTTCGACGCCATGAAGACCGGCAGCCTCTCCGACGTGGAATCCGCAGAGCAGGCCTACAACACAGCACGGGATGCCGTGGACCAGCTGGCCCACTCCCTGGCCGAAACCGAGCTGAACCTGAAAAAGTCCACGGTCCGCGCCCCCTTCAGGGCCCGGGTCAAATCTGTCTCCATTGAAAAAGATCAGTACGTCACCACCGGGACCCAGGTGGTGACCCTTGCCGACGACGCCCTCCTGGAGGTGTCCGTTCCCATCAAGGGCGACGAAGCCGCCATGTTCCTGGAGTTTGAAGACGGCCCGGCCCCTGCCACCTGGTTTGGCAACCTGGTCCCAAAAATCTGCCTCGTCTCCTGGAACGACGGCGCGGCAACGGCCTCCGGCACCCTGGACAGGGTCGTCCGCTATGACGCCGCATCCCGCACCGTCTATGTGGCCGTTCGAATAGACCGGCTGGCCCAGGAAGGATTTCCCGTCACCGAGGGCATGTTCTGCCGGATCACCATCCCGGGCAAGCCCTTGCCAAACCTGGTTCCCCTGCCCTCCCATGCCGTCACCTCCGACGGCACCGTGCGCATCAACAGCAACGGACGCCTGAAGACCGTGGCCGTGGAAACAGCCTACACCCACGATGGGTTCACCTATGTGTCGGCCGGGCTCGCCGAAGGCACCCGTGTGATCACGAGCCGCCTGGCAAGCCCCCTTGAAAACGCCCTGCTCACCATCGCCGTCCCCAAAGAGCTGGCCTCGGGAGGGACCCGATGAAAAAAATAGCCGAAGCCTTTGCCCGAAACACGGTGTTTGCCAACATTCTGCTGATCATCATCCTGCTTGCGGGCCTGGGAGCTGCCCGCCTCATGGTGCGGGAAGATTTCCCCTCCATGACCCTGGACACCGTCACCGTCAAGCTCGCCTGGGACGGCGCCTCCCCTGAAGACACGGAAGAGGGGATCTCCCGCAAGGTGGAAGACGCCATTGACTCGGTGGAGGGCATCGACACCTACACCACCACCTCCACGGAGGGCAGCTCGTCCACGGTGATCACCGTCAAATACGGGTACGACACGGAAAAGGTCTACGACCGGGTAAAAAACGAAATCGACCAGATCTCCACCTTCCCCGACGACGCGGACAACCCGGTGGTCAACGTGCCCACCGTCATCTTTCCGGTCATGACCCTGGGCGTAAGCGGAGAGATGGATGAAAAGACCCTCAAGACCTGGGCCGATACCATGGAGGATGAGCTCAAGCACCTCCCGGAGATCTCCCAGGTGGAGGTCACCGGCACCCGGGATTACCAGATAACGGTGGAACTCTCCGAAGAGGTCCTTCGAAGATACGACCTGACCCTGTCTGATGTGGCCACGGCCATTTCAAACTCCAGCCTGAACCTCTCCGGCGGCAAGGTAAAGACAAGGGGTGAGGAGTTCAGCGTCAGAACCATGGGCAAGCGCTATTCCGGGAAAGAGCTGGCAGACATTGTGGTGGTGGCGGGGACCGGTGGGGAGAGCCTCTCCCTGGGTCAGCTGGCCACCATCAAGGACGATTTTGAACAGGACAAGCTGGCCATCCGGTCAAACGGAAACCCCATGGCCCTGGTGGTGGTGTCCAAAACCGAGCAGGAAGACGCCATCGCCATCGCCGACCGGGTCACCCGCTACGTCACCGAAGCCAACCGCACCCTGCCCCCCGGAGCTCACATTTCGATCCTCTCCGACAACACCGAAGAGATCCGGACCAACATCGGCATCCTCCGGAAAAACGGCATCATGGGCCTGATCCTCGTCTTTGCCGTCCTCTGGCTCTTCCTCGACACCCGCCTCGCCTTCTGGGCCGGCATGGGCATCCCCATCTCCCTTTCCGGGGGCCTGGCCATCCTCTGGCTCACCGGGTACACCATCAACACCGTCTCCCTCTTCGGCCTGATCATGGTCCTGGGCATCGTGGCCGACGACGCCATTGTGGTGGGCGAGGCGGTCTACGTTCAAAGGAAAAACGGCGCAGGCCCCCTTACCGCAGCCGTAAACGGCCTCATGGAAGTGGGGATGCCGGTCCTTGCCGCCGTGGCCACAACGGTACTGGCCTTTGTTCCCCTGATGCATATCAAAGGCACCATGGGCAAGGTCATTGTCTGCCTTGCCGTGGCGGTCATCGCCTGCCTTGTGATCTCCCTGGTGGAGTGCCTGATCCTCCTGCCGGCCCACCTGTCGACCCTGCCGGATCCCAAGGGGCAAACCCCGTCACGATTTGCCCCGCTTCGGGCCCTGGAGTCCTTTCACGCCCGGAGCGTGGAGAGCATGGAGCGGGTGGCCGAAACCGTCTACCGGCCGTTGCTGACCAAGGTGCTCACCCATCGCTACCCGGCCGTATGCGTAGCCATGGCCGTGGCCCTGGTCACCATCGGCCTGTTTCGTGGCGGACTCCTCAAGTACAACATGTTTCCCGAGCGCGACGGATTTGAACTGGCCGCCCAGCTCACCTTCCCCGAAGGCACCCCCTACGAGGTGACCGAGGCCGCGGTGGCCCGCATCGAGGCCGGCATGCACTCCCTGGCGGCAAAGACCGACACCGCCTCAGGGGCCCCCCTGGTGAACCACATGCTCTCCGTCACCGGCAAGGCCGTCAATGGCCACATGGGCTCCATGGGAAGCACCGGCGCCAACCTGGGCGGGGTGCAGGTCTCCCTGCTCAACGCCTCGGAGCGTGGCATCCACACCCGGGACCTCTGCCTGGCCTGGGAACAGGAGGTGGGGGCCATCGCCGGTGTGGAGAAGCTCACCTACACCTCAGGGGGCGGCGGGCCTCCGGGCGGGGACATCGAAATCGCCCTGGAGGGGAACGACCTTGACGCCCTCACCGCAGCGGCTGACGACGTCATGGAAAGGCTCAGGCAAATAGACGGCGTCTTCCGCATCGAAAGCGACAGCTCCCCCGGTAAAAACGAAATCCGCTTCACCTTGAAACCGGAGGCCCGAAACCTGGGGATCACGGTCAGAGACCTTGCCAACCAGGCCTTTGCCGCCTACTTCGGCAAAGAGGCCGTCAAGATCCAGCGGGGAAACGATGAGGTGGACGTAAAAGTCACCTACACCGAAGAAGAACGCAGCACCCTGGAAAGCCTCAAGGACCTGATGGTGAAAGCCCCCGACGGCACCATGGTGCCGGTGAAGGCCGTTGCCGACATGGAGATCCGTCCGGGGTACTCGACCATCACACGAACCGACAACCGACGCCAGGTCACGGTCAGCGCCGACGTGGACAGCACCAAGCTCGTTGCAGGGGAGGTGCTGGCAGAGCTGGAAAGCGGCTTTTTCAGCGAACTGGAGAAAAACAGGGGCGTGGAGATAAGGCTGAAGGGCCATGCGGAAAAAGACCGGGAGGCCTTTGGCAGCCTCGCCCTGTGGTACCCCCTGGCCGTTTTGAGCATCTACATGATCGTGGCTGCCATGTTCCGCTCCTATGCCCAGCCCCTGATCATCCTGCTCACCGTGCCCTTCGGCCTCATCGGTGCGGCCCTGGGCCATGCAGTCATGGGGCTGAACCTCTCGTTGTTCAGCGTCTTCGGCATGGTGGCCCTCTCCGGGGTGGTGGTTAACGACGCCATCGTCCTCATCGACCGCATCAACACCAACATAAGCGAAGGCATGCCCCTGGTAAAAGCCGTGGTCTCCGGGGGTGTCCGGCGGTTCCGGTCGGTGATGCTCACCAGCGTCACCACCGTGGGCGGACTCCTCCCGCTGATCCTGGAGACCGACCCGGCCGCCGCCACCATGGTTCCCATGGGGGTCTCCCTGGCCGCAGGGGTCACCTTTGCCACGGTCCTCACCCTCCTGCTGGTCCCGGCCCTCATGGTGGTCCTCCATGACGGCCATTGTGCCCTCGCACGCCTGATGGCACGCGCCCCAGGGAATCACGGGTCCCAAGAGCCTGTCCCCACAGGCAACGACACCTGACACCGCGCCCCCGGCAGTCCCGCCGGGGGCCCCTTTTTGAAATCCTCGATGCACAGGTACACAACCATGTTTTTGAAAGTTCGTTTTCTTTTTTATCTCAGCCTGGTCGCCCTGGCCACGGCCCTTCCGGCGGCAGCCGACCAGGCGGGCCAGCAGCCCATTGCCTCCCTCAAGGTTTTGGACCTGGCCACGGCCCAGGACATTGCGGTCTCCGGCAACCCATCCATCCAGGCGGTGCAGGATCGCATCGAACAGGCCCGGCAACAGGTCAGGCAAAAAGAGGCGGCCTGGTTTCCTAGCCTCGACGCCGCCACCTCCCTCACCCACACGGAGGACGCGGCCAACGCCACCCTGTCCAACGACGGAGACACCTACGATGCGTCCCTTTCCGCCACCCTCACCCTCTTTGACGGATTCAGCAGATCCTATAACCTCAAATCGGCCAGGTACGGAGAGACAGCCTCGGTGGCAGCGGAAAAAGATGCGCGGCGCCTCCTGATCTTCAACGTGGCCCAGAGCTACTACACCCTCCAGAGTGCAGAGGAAAATATTTCCATTGCCCTGTCGGACAAAGCGTACAACGCAAGGCAACTGAAGGAGGCAGAGGCCCGCCACAAAGCAGGGGCTGGCTCCCTCAGCGATGTGCTTAACTTCAAGATCAAGGTCAACACGGCCGCGGCCACCCTGCTCACCGCCGAAAAAAACCATGCCGTGGCCCTCACCGGCCTGGCAGCCCTCATGGGCATTGACGAGGCCGCCCTGCCCGAAGACCTCACCCTGGCCCCCCTTGAAACAACCGGTACCTGGGACACCGCCCCCCTTGTCACCGAAGACCTGATCACCACGGCCCTGACCCTGCGCCCGGACCTTGCCCAGAGCGATTCAAACGTCAAACAGGCGGAGAGCGCCGTGGGTGTTGCCCGCTCCGGCTACTACCCCACCGTCAGCCTCACCGGGGCCTTGGCCGGCTCCCGGGAGGACGATGCACGCTACGAGGGAGATGACTTCGGCAGCAGCATCGGGGTCACCGTCAAACTGAACCTCTTTTCCGGCGGCGAAACCCGGGCAAAGGTGACGGAGGCCGAAGCGGCCCGACGGGAAGCCCGACACACTATGGAGGATGTGGCCCTGACCGTGAAAAAAGAGGTGCGGGAGGCCGTGGAAGAGATTGACACGGCCTTCAGGCAGGTTAAGCTTCAGGAGGAGACCGTGGCCCTGACCCGGCAGAGCCGGGACCTGGTGGAAGAGGAGTACCGTGCGGGAAAAACAGGCGTGGTGAAACTCAACGAAGCTCAGAACAACCTGGTCAGCGCCGAAGGCGGCCTCGTGGACGCCCGGGTGAGCCTCCTCACCGCATGGGAAAAGATCCGGTCTGTCACCGGGACAAACCTGACCAGGTGAGATAGCAAAGCAAGGGTAAAAAATGCGCCTCCGGCGGCCCTACCGGGGGCCAAACTTTTGAAAAGTTAGACAAACAGCTCTTGACCGCTTTGGCATGAATTTCAGCGATTTTGACTGTTCTAATCTTTCGGAAAGTTTTTTTTGCGGAGCTTTTTTTCAAAAAAGCGACCCGCCGGAGGCAAGGCGAACCTGGGATGCAGGGGATGTATCCCCTGCAACGGAGAAGGCACGGACATGACACAAAACACGTTGCGCATTCTGATCATCGAGGACAACCGGGACATTGCCGAAAACATCGGCGACTACTTCGACGCCCGCGGCCACCTCACCGACTTTGCCATGGACGGCATCACCGGCCTGCACCTGGCCCTCACCGAGGCGTACGACGTGATCATCCTGGACCTGATGCTTCCGGGCATGGACGGCCTGACCCTCTGCGCAAAGCTTCGGCAGGAGGGAGGAAAAGCCACCCCCGTCCTCATGCTCACCGCCCGGGACACCCTGGACGACAAACTGGCCGGGTTTGACACCGGGGCCGACGACTACCTGGTGAAACCCTTTGCCCTGGAAGAGCTGGCCGCACGGGTACTGGCCCTGTCCAGGCGAAGCAGCAAGCCTTCAACCGCCCTGCTCCGGGTGGGAGACCTCACCCTGAACACCGCCACCCTCAAGGTGCACCGAGAGGGCCGTGAAATCGAACTGAACCACACCTGCCTCACCCTCTTGAAACGCTTGATGGAGGCCTCCCCCCATGTGGTCACCCGCAGGGAGCTTGAGCATGCCCTCTGGGGAGACACCCCGCCGGGGAGCGATGCCCTGAGGTCCCACCTCTACACCCTGCGCACCAAAATCGACAAACCCTTTGACGCCCCGCTGCTCCATACCCTCCACGGGATCGGGTACCGGGTGGAGGCAACCTCATGACGCGCCACCGACGCCCGCCCATGGAGCTCAAACCGAGGTTTTTCAAAACCCACGCGTTTCGGGTCTTTCTCTCCTTTGTCCTCTTCGGCTCCCTGCTCACCCTGGGATACGGCCTGGCCGTCTCCCACCAGATGCGCCGCATCCATAAAAAGATGGAAAACTTCCGCGTCCAAGAAGAGATCAAGAACTACCTGAGCAACTACGACGAAGGCAAGGCCCCCTTTCTCACCCGGAGCCTGTTCATCAATATTTACGATGAGATCGAGGACATCCCGCCCAACTTTCGAGACCTGCTTCGGGGCCTTCCGGACGGGACCTACTTTTCAAGCAGACCCGACGGCATCGGAGGGCCAGCCTTTCACCGGTACCTCATCCGAAGCCTGCCCGGACAAGAGAAAAAGCTCTACTTCATCATCGATGACGGGGGGTTTGAGGCGCGGTTCGGCCTCCATGACCAGATAGACAGGGTGTTTCGGTACGGCTTTTTCGTGGCGGCGGCCTTAAGCATCATCGTGGGCCTTGCCAACGCCCATCTGCTGATCCACCCCATGGCCAGGCTCCTGGAGCGGGTGAGCCGCTCCAGGCCCGAAGACCTGCCCGTGGGGTTCTCCTCGGAATACGCCCACGATGAGGTGGGGGCCCTGGCCCGGGCCATGGACAGCACCAACAAGCGTATCCGGGCCTTCATCGAGCGAGAACAGCAGTTCACCCGGGACGCCAGCCATGAGCTCCGGACCCCTGTGACGGTTATCAAAGGGGCTGTGGAGCTCATGGAACAGCTCCCGGAGCATGACAAAACAAGCATCCAGCGCCCGCTGAAACGCATCGATCGCTCGGTCTCGGAAATGGAAACCCTCATCGAAAGCCTGCTGATGAAGGCACGGGAGGAAACCGCCATGGGTGCCGCATCCTTTGCGGCCGACACCCTGGTGGAGGAGGCCATACAGGAGAGCAGCTACCTCGTGGAGGGAAAGGGCGTCATCCTCTCCTTCGAGTGCACCGGCAATCCGGCCCTTGCCGTGTCCGGTCCCGATTTCAAGATGGCCGTCTCCAACCTCATCCGCAACGCCTGCACCTACACACGGGCGGGGACCGTCCTTGTGCGCCTTAGCACCACCCGGTTCGAGGTAGAAGACACCGGACCGGGAATCGACGCGACCATCATCCACCAGGTCACCGACCCCTTTGTCAGGGGAAAATCAAGCCAGGGGCACGGCATCGGCCTGTCCATCGTCAAGCGGGTCTGCGACCAGGCAGGCTGGAACCTGGCCATCTCTTCCGGGGCCAACGGTGCTCGAATCCGCATCACCTTTTAGAAGGGTTTTTACGCCTTGGAGACCCGAGGCGCAAGGGGCTCCCCGCCATCTGGCGCGCACACCCCGGTAGGCCCTGGCAAACCAGAGGCACACGGCAAGGGTGGCCAACTCTGCCGCAGGAACCGACAACCAGACCCCGGGCAGCCCCATGACCCTTGGGAGAAGCCAGACAAAGCCAAGGGTAAAGACAAAGGTCCGCAAAAAGGTGAGGAGCGCGGAAATTTTCCCGTTGTTCATAGCGGTAAAAAAAGCCGAACTAAAAATCGTCAACCCGTTGATCAGAAAGGTAAAGGTAACGATCTGAAGCCCCCCTTCGGCAACAGCCGTCACCACGGGCTGCCCCTCGGCAAACAGGCGGATAACCTGCCCGCCCCACACCCAGGTGAGTACAAAGGTGACCAGGGACGTGACGCCGATGACACGGAACGAGTGGCCGATCAAGCCCTTGAGCTTTTCCACGTTCCGGGCACCGTAGTTAAAGCTGAGAACCGGCGCCACCCCCATGCTGAGGCCGATGTACAGGGAAGAGAGCATAAAGTAGAGGTACATAATAATGGAAAGGGCCGCCACACCCTTTTCTCCGGCATACGTGATGATCACCAGGTTGAAGACCAGGGTTTTGACCCCGCTGGCGATCTCCGAGATCATCTCGGAAGAGCCGTTCAGGACGGTATCCCGGAGAAACGGGACATCAAGCGTTGGCCGGGTGAAGGTAAGGGAGACAGAACGCTTCAAAAAATAGAAGACCCCGATCGCACCGGAGAGCCCGATACCTGCCGCCGAGGCCACGCCCGCACCGTGGAGCCCCATGTCCAGGCGCACGATGAGCAGGTAGTCAAGAAGGATATTGGTAAACCCGCCTGCCAGGGTGATGTAAAAGGCCCACACAGGCTTGCCGTCCAGGCGGATAAAAAACTCGAAAAAAATCTGCAGCACCACAACCGCGAGCCCGACCCCAAAGGCCTTGAGGTACACGGCGCAGTAAGGAAGCAGGGTTTCCGTGGCCCCCAGGAGCCGGGAGATCCGTTCCACCCCAACCCCCTTCAGCATCACGAGGATTATCACCGCCACCACCACAAGGCTCGCAAAGGCCAGGGAAAAGTGGCGGTTGGCGCCGTCCCGATTCCCCTCCCCCAGCTCAATGCCGATGATGGCACTGGACCCGGCGGCCACCATGATGCCGATGCCGAAGCAAAAACTAAACAAGGGCATGATGATGTTCATGGCGGCCAGGGCAAGGGGCCCGGCATACCGGGACACAAACAGGCCATCCACCACCATGTAAAAGGAAATGGTGATAATGCTCAATATGGACGGGGTGACAAACCGGAGGAAATCACCCATGCTCCACTCTCTTTTAAAATGCTCTTCCATCTTGGTCTTCGCTCTCATGAATGTATGTCGAGTAACGCTTCATCTGCTAAAAGGCTGCCTTCTATAGAGGGAAAAAACAAAAAAGCCTCCGGCGGCAAGGTGTGCCACCTTGAAAGCAGGTTGCGAATGCGCTTTCCCCTTCGTTCCTCAGGGAAAATCACATTCGCCTTTCATTCAGATTTAACTGAATCTGTTTTTTAAAACCTGTGTAACTATTCAGTTGCATCCGAGCAGGAAGTTAGCTTTTTTGAAGAAAAGCTCCGCAAAAAACGTTTCTAATGCATCCATGATTCGTTTTGATGACCACGAAGGGCAATCAAAACAAAGCGCGGGTGTGCGATTGTCGGAATTGCTCGGATAGGAGGCCTATGAATGATTAGTTGAGACCTGTTTATCAAACTTTTTAAAAGTTTGGCCCCCGGCAGGGCCGCCGGAGGCATCTTTAACCGAACTGCCTCCGGCGGCAAGGGCAGCGAAGGCATTAAGCTAAAAAATTACGATATGAAAACGGTCATCTCTTAAGGTATATAGTTGCTATAGGGTCAAGAAAAAAGGAGACGTCATGCAGGTTAAATTTATGGCCGGAGAGATGGCGAGGTTGCACAACATTTCTAAGCAGAGCCTGCTCCACTACGACAGGATCGGCCTTTTTAAGCCCAGGGAGGTCCACAGCAGAACAGGATACCGGTACTACACCCTGGACCAGTTCGAAGACCTGGATGTGATCCTCTCCCTAAAAAGCCTGGGGATGAAGCTTGAAGAGATCAAAACCTACCTGACCAAAGAGTCCATTGATGAGCGAATCACGATTCTGGAAGACCAGGAGGCATTCTGTGATTCAGCAAGAGCTCCTGAGATGAGAGCAAACCCGTCAACCGCCTCGCAGTCTACCATCATCACGGCCCTGAAAAGCCGGCAAACCATCATTCCCATGGACATGGGCATCCGGTGGTTCGACACCATGCATGTCGTCCGGGAGCCGGTGGAGGCGCCCCATGACCTCTATGCCCTGGAGCTTGCCATCAAAAAGCTGTTTCAAGCCACCCGCGGGAACGACCAGGCAGAGTACCACCGGCTTTCCCTTGAGCGACCTGTGCTGAAGTATCCCCGGAGGCAGATGAACGCTTTCAAAGCGTCGCCCTCCATGTTGCCGGAGCCACAGGGGCAACCATTCCGGCAGGGGAGTATGCGTACCTCTACCACAAGGGGCGTTTTGAAGAGCTCTCCCTGTCCAGGGCAAAACTATGGGCGCATATCGCCCGGCAGGGCTACACAACCGGCAACACCGCCATTGAAAAAGTCCTCCTCGATTCCCTGGCCGTCCCCCGTGAAGACGATTACCTCATCGAAATCCGCATGCCGGTGACCAAAGTTCCTTCCCCGTAAGTCACCAGGGCGCCCCTTACGGCTTTGCCCCTTCCGCTTTCAAGAGATACCCCAGCCAGATATCGGTATTGCCCCGGGCCGATGCGGACCGGCCCATGGAGCACACCTCAAGGCCCGCCTGGCTTGCCACCGCCCTGAAATCGGCATCCTGCCAGTAATAAAAGGTGCGGTGATCGGCATCGGCACCTTCCCCTTCGCCCTCTTTCACCGAAACATACAGGCGACCGCCGTCTGCCAGGGCCCCTGCAAGACGGAGAAGATGACCGGGCACCGCCTTATGGGGAAGATGGACGAGTACCCCGGAAACAAGGATGCCGTCCCAGGGGCGATCCAGGAGATCTGTGGTGGTAAGCTCCCCGACGGTTACTGGGCAGCCCGAGTGCTGTTCGGCAAGGGAAGCCAGGGCGGCGGAAGGCTCCAGTCCGTGGGGGTGAAAGCCCCTCTCCTTTAACCAGAGAAGATCCCGACCGGACCCGCAGCCGATATCAAGGATCCTGGCCCCGGGCAAAAGCGCCTCGGCCAGGGGGGTAAGAATGGGGGTGGGGTCGATGTTCACGGTGGCGTCGAAGAACCGCTGCGCCTCCTGCTCGTAATAGTCCCGTGTGCTGTCGTCCATGGCAAAGGCTCCCAACATGTTCATTTTATGTCAATCTTAAACGAACGAATGTTTATTTATCTAATTGATTCCTGAAAAGATGCCGTGCTGCACAGATAAAGGGCTACATGTCGCCACGGCAATGCCTTCTTCTTCTATAGCTTCCAACAGATTAAAGGCAAGGATTGCCTGCGTAAGAGTCAACACAGGTTATTGTCCGGTCCGCCCAAATGAGCATTCGTTTATTCGTCGTGTTGCTCAAAAGCATCGACCCACCCACTGTCCGGGGGAGGCTCCCCCCGTTGGCCCGGCGGCACCCCGTTGATAAAATCCGGTGCCCACGACCCGCCCATTGTTGCCGAGCCTTCCAGCCCGCGTCCCTTTCTGAATCACCATGCCCGCCCCACCCAACTGCCTTGAGTTTTTCCTGCAATTACCTTTAAACGAATATTCACTCATTTTAAGAATTCCCACATTCTATGTGGATTGAGACTCTCGCCTGAGAGTTGGCCGATCCACCCTGCACATGACAAGGGCCCATAGCATCAGTGCATTGGCGTCACTGTTTCATCGCAATAAAACCCGGCCACCTATCCACAGAGTCAAAAAACCGAACAATCATTTATTTTGATTTTTTCAGCAAAAGCTGTGGAGACAATGGCCCCCCTATTTTGAGAACACCCTTTCCTTATGCTCCGCCATTTAGTAGGTCTCGGGGGTACCCCTTTTAAATCGGAGACAACCAGACGGAGCAATGCCATGGGCTTTGAGACGGACAACCTTCCCCTTTTCGAAAACTCAAGCGACGCCATCATCGTGCTGCAGGACGGCATCATTCGAAACGTCAATGCCAATGCCGTCAAGGTCCTCCGATACGAGGCCCACGAGCTGGTCAGCCGTCCCTACGGAGACTTTGTCCACCCGGACGACGTGGCGCTTGTGGACACTCGCTACCGAAAACGGATGAACCACCAGCCCGTGCCCCAGGTCTACCCCTTCCGCCTCATCACCAAGGACGGGGACATTGTCTGGTTCGAGATCCACGCCATCGAGATCGTCTGGGACGGGCGCCCCGCCAGCCTCACCTTCTTCAACAACATCACCCAGCGGGTCCGGGCCCAGGAAGCCCTCGAGGAGAGCGAAAAGGTGACCCGGGGTATCTTAAACGCCATCCCCGACACCATCATCCGCATCATGGAAACCGGCCGCATCACCACTTACAAGGGCCCGAAGAGTTCCATGGTCAAAGGGAAGGCCCCTTACGCCGGCAGCCACCTCTCCGACTTTCTGCCCCGGGAGAAGTTCAAAGAGGCCATGGACGCCATCGGCAGGGCCCTTGCCCACCACACAGTCCAGCGTTTCGAATTCAAATGGGCCGAGGTCCGGGGCACCCAGTGGTACGAGGCCCGGATCATCGCCCTGGCCGGAAGCGAGGTGCTGGGGATCCTTCGCAACATCACAGAACGGAAAAGGCGGGAGCGGGCCCTCACCGAGCGCCTCCACCACCTGGAGACCCGGGTCAGGCAATCCCACGCCATGGGAACCATCGTCGGTCGGAGCAAACCCATGCAGGAGGTCCTGGAGACCATCCTCAAGGCGTCCCGAACCTCCGCCCACGTCATCGTCTACGGAGAGTCCGGCACAGGAAAGGAGCTGGTCTCCAAGGCGGTCCACGACCTGAGCGACCGGTCAGAAGGAAAATTCGTGCCCGTGAACTGCGCGGCCATTCCCGAAAAACTCATGGAGAGCGAGTTCTTCGGGTACAAAAAAGGCGCCTTCTCCGGGGCGGACCGGGACAAAAAAGGGCTCCTGGAACTGGCCCACGGCGGCACCCTCTTTATGGACGAACTCGGAGATCGACCTCAACATGCAGGCCAAGCTCCTGCGAGCCATCGAAGGAGGCGGATTCCTCCCCGTGGGGGGCCGCGAACCGGTCCACCCGGACATCCGCATCATTGCCGCCACCAACAAAAATCCCGAAGAGCTCGTGAAGCGGGGCCGCATGCGCGAAGACTTCTTCTACCGCATCAGCGTCATCCCCATCACGTTGCCCCCGCTGCGGGATCGCCTCGACGATCTCCCCTTTCTCATCCACCACTTCCTGGAAAAGCTGGTCACCGGCGAGAAGCTCCCCGTGATCCCCTCCCATGTCATGAGCAGGCTCCAGGCCCACCCCTGGCCCGGCAACATCCGGGAGCTCCAGAACGTGATTCACCGATACATCACCATGAGCCGCCTCGACCTGCCGTCTCCCGAGCCCCATGCCGACCTGCCGCGGGAACCCCGGGAAGAGGGATGTCCCAGGCCTCTCAGCGACGTCCTTGCCGAGGTGGAAAAAGCTCACATCCTGCGCACCCTGGAATCAACACGCTGGCAAAAAGCCCGGGCCGCAGAGCTCCTCGGGGTGCACCGAAAAACCCTGTTTCGAAAGCTCAAAGGCTACGGAATCGAATAGTCCCCCGACGGGGCATTTTTGCCACCCCAACGACTTGTATCTATAATTCGTGACTGTTATGCCCTCTCCCCTCAACGGACGTGGCACCTGTGCCACGCCTGGGCATTCTCGACGGTTTCCAGCCCCGCAAGACTCATCCCCTTGTTATAAATACCCATATCCTCCGTTCGTCAATTCGTTTCTTTTGCTCATAAAAACATTATTCGCAATTGAGAAATTCTGATTTTCGAATTCCGACGGTGCAAAGGAGGAGAAGTATGAACCGATACAGCAGCCAGTACAGTCAAAAATGCGTTCCCGCCGAGGAAGCGGTAAAGATCGTCAAATCAGGGGACGTGGTGGATTACGGATTTTTCAACGGCAAGCCCGTGGTGTGCGACATCGCCCTGGCGGCCCGTCATGAGGAACTCCGGGGCGTGGAGGTTCACGTGGCCGTCACCCTGCCCCCGGTGCCCGAAGTGGTCAAGCACCCCGAAAGCTTTGTCTACCACGACCTTCAGTTCAGCAAGATCTCACGGGTGCTGCAGCGGGACTTCAACGTGGGGTTCTACTACCCCATCATGTACCACCAGGCCCCCTCCTGGTTCCGGGATGGCGTGGCCCCCCACCGCAACGTGGTGATCTGCACGGTCTGCCCCATGGACGACCACGGCTACTTCAACCTGGGCCTCCACAACTCCGCCACCCTGGCGGCCATGGAAGAGTCGGACTGCGTCATCGTGGAGGTCAACCCCAACCTGCCCGTCTGCCCGGGCGGTGCCGAAGAGGCCGTCCACATCTCCGCCGTGGACTATGTGGTGGAGGCCCCTGCCGATCTGGCCCTGGCCGATCTGCCCAGCCCCGAGCCCAACGAGCAGGAACGCACCATCGCCGAACTCATCGTGGGCCACATCACAGACGGCTCGTGCATCCAGCTCGGCATCGGGGGCATGCCCAACGCCGTGGGCAAAATCATCGCCCAGTCCGACCTGAAGAACCTGGGAGGCCACACAGAGATGCTCTCCGACGCCTACGTGGACATGATCGAATCCGGCCGCATGAACGGCTCCTGCAAAAGCCTGGACCGGTACCGGGTTCCCTACACCTTTGCCATGGGTTCCAAGCGCCTCTACGACTTCGTGGACAACAACCCGGCCGCGGCCTCCTACCCGGCAGACTACACCAACGATCCCCGGGTCATCGCCAAACTCGATAATTTTGTCTCCATCAACAACGCCCTGCAAATGGACCTCTACACCCAGGTAAACGCCGAGAGCCTGGGCACTAACCAGGTCTCGGGCAACGGAGGCATGTGGGACTTTGTCATCGGCTCCCAGTGGTCCAAGGGCGGTAAAAGCTTCATCTGCCTCACCTCCACCTTCACCAATTCCAAAGGGGAGCTCCAGTCCCGCATCCTGCCCACCTTTGCCCCGGGTTCCATCACCACCATCCCCCGCCACATGACCGATTATGTGGTCACGGAATACGGGGCCGTCCAGGTAAGGGCCCAATCCACCTGGAAACGAGCCGAGTTGATGATCAGCATCGCCCACCCCGATTTCAGGGAAGGGCTCATCAAGGAGGCGGAAGCCATGAAAATCTGGCGGCACTCCAACAAAAAATAATGCACGGGCCAAAGAGCCTTCGGCGGCCAGGGAATACGCCCCAAGGATCCAGGCCCCCAGGTTGCGAAGGATAATCACCTTTGCCCTGGGTTGAGATTCACCTAAATCTTTTTTTTAAGGGGGGTCACCTAAACCGCTTTCCATGTGTAACGAACTGAATAGCTGCAGTTAAAATTAAGATAAAATTATCCACACCCAATATTACTTAGATGTCTAACTAAAGTAAATACCCACCCAACCGATGTTGCGGATATGGTTTGGCGAAACAGCCCCACAGCAAGGCGATAGCCGAACCAGACGGACAGTTGTCTGTCATGTTCTCTCAGGGTTCACAAGTAGCAAATGAACCTGAGAATCCATTATCTAAGATTTAGGAAAATTAAGGATCAGGTATGAAGATGAAAAAAAGTATCGCTGCTGTTCTAACGCTCCTTGCGGGGGTGGCTTTCTCCTCCACCGCCGGAGCGACCCTCATCGAAAACAACACCAACTTGAGCGCCGACTGGACCCGCATGCCCGCCCGGGTAGCTGCCACCGACTCCGTGGACGCGGTCCTCTACAACCCGGCCGGCACCATCCGGCTGGGCGAAGGCACCTTTATCATGGCGGGCAACCAGTTCCTGCCCAAGGAACCAGCCACCAAAGACGGGGTGCGGCACGAGACCACCACCCTCACCACGGTGGTGCCCAACCTCTTTGCCGTGAAAAACGGAAAAAAATGGAGCGCATTTACGGGATTCGGAGTCATCGGCGGGGGAGGGGCCCTGGAGTATGACAACGGAATACTCAACAAAGAAAAAGGAGTGACCACAAAACAGCTAGCTTACGCTGCAATGAAACGCTCTATCGGCCCCGCCGTATCCGAAGAGGTGGCCTCCGCCTGGGTGGGAGCTTATGTCGGCGGTGCCTGCGCCGTGAGCGACACCCTCTCCCTGTCGCTGACCGGCCGCCTGGTCTACGGGACCAACACCTACGAAATCGACGGAGGGGATATCCTGGACTACGAAAAGACCGGCACAGGGTTTGCCCCCATCGTCGGGCTGAACTACACCCCCAGCCCCACCGTCAACATCGGGTTCCGCCACGAGTTCCGCACCCGGGTGGAGTGGGAGGTGGACAAAATCGAAGGGACAGTAGCGCCTGCTTTATCGAAATCCCCAATGTTTGGGGCCGAAGGCGACAAAACCCGCAAAGACTTCCCCGCCATGACCGCCCTGGGCGTCTCCTGGAAGGCAACCGAGAGCCTCACCCTGGCCACGGACGTGAGCTACGCCTGGCATGACGACATCGACTGGGAGGGGGCCGAAGAGGGCCTGGACAACGGGGTGGAGGTGGCCTGTGCCTTTGAGTACGCCGTCACCCCCGGCTTTGCCGTGAGCGCGGGCTACACCTACTCCGATGCCGGTGTGGACCCGGAGGACTACAGCACGGCCCTCTCCAAAAACGTCTACCACGGCATCTCCGCAGGATTCATGGCCGAGCCCGTTGAAGGCCTCCGGTTCGACGTGGGGGCCACCAAACTCTTTTACGAAAACGACACCGACAGCCACGGCATCACCTATGAAAAAGACCTCTGGATCATCGGTATAGGCGTCCAGTACGCATTCAGGTAAGACCAGAAACCGTCCACCCTCATACCTGGCCCTCGGCCTCACCAGCCGACAGGTATAAAAAAAACGCCTTCGGATATTCCGAAGGCGTTTTTTGGTTCTCAGTCGCCCATAGCCGGGGATAGAAAAAGGGCGGCCTGGGCCTTTTGCATGCCGTCTATGACGACAAAATATAAAAAGCGATGCCTCCGGCGGCGAGGTGTGCCACCTCGAAAGCAGGTTGCGAATGCGTTTTCCCCTTCGCTCCTCAGAAAAATCAGCATTTCACCTCCAAACCGGGGTTTCTTCACTATTTTTTTTAAGACCTGTTTTGTCAAACTTTTTAAAAGTTAGCCCGCAGGCCGCCGGAGCAACCATGAGCTTCTCACCCCTGCGCTTCATCCCGGGGTCGGGTCTTCCAGCGGTTGTGGACCCGCTACCAGGTCGAACCATCTTTTCCATGGCGTAGCTGAAGTTCTGGGTATTGGTGCGGACATCGGCCTCGAAGTCACCGGTATTCACCAGGGGAATCTCCGGGCCGAACTCACCCCGGACGAACCGTCCGTCCCGGGCCACGAAGTAGGGGATCACCGGGGCGCCGGTGGTAAGGGCAAGCTGGGCGATGCCGTTGTTGGCGCTGGCGGTCTTGCCGAACATGGTGACAAACACGCTCTGATGGGGCTTTGGGGCATTCTGATCGCTCAGAAGTCCCACGGAGTTGCCTTGGGAGAGTTCATCCAGAATGCCTTTCACCGCCTTTTTGGTGGGGTACATGCGGCAGCCGAAGCGTTCCCGCATCTCCAGGATAAACCGATCCATGGGTTTGAAATCCAGGGGGCGGTACACCGCCGAGATCTGATACCCCGTGGCCCCCATGGAGACAGGAAGAAACTCCCAGTTCCCCATGTGACAGGTCAGCACCAGAACACCCTTGCCCTTGGCGTGGGCCGCCGTCAGGTGAAAAATTCCGTAAATCCGAAACCGGGCCTTCAGATCCGCCCAGTTCCAGCGAAGGCTGCGTCCCATCTCAAAGGGGACCAGGGCAATATGATCAAAGGCCTTCCGGCTCAGTTCCCTGATCTCTTCTTCGGACATCTCCTTGCCGAAGACAATCATTAATGTTCTTGATGGCCACCTCCCGGTGGCGCTTGTCCCGCCGGTACCAGATACCGCCGATGGCACTGGCCATTTTCCCGGCCACGGGCTCGGGGATGAGCCCCAACAACAGAAACAACAGACGAACGGCCTTGTATGCCAGATATTCCATTCCACACATCCATACCCAGGTGTCTCATCACAGAACAGCGCCCGCGCCCTCCACAGGGAAAAGGACGGTACCGCCACCTTTCAAACGTTCCTTCTAAAAGGATAGAACTATACTGACACACCAGGGGTTTGGCAATGGCAAACAGGATCTCGTGCAGGGCGAACGCGTATGGGATAATATGAAGGACAACCCATCAAAACATCGTTGCCCTCCGGGAGCAAAGTCGAATGAACGGCAGGGGCAAAAGGGCTTGGGGAATAAACCGAAAAGAGGCCTCCGGCGGCGAGGTGAGCCACCTCGTAAACAGGCTTCGAGGGAATTTCACTTTTGATTGGCCTGAATCTTTTTTTATAACCTATTTGTTAAACGGTTTAACCGTTCAACCCACGACAGGGCCGCCGGGAGCAGGCTCCTCCTCGGGGCGGGTCTTCCAGCGACGGTGCCCCCAGAGCCACTGATCCGGGTAACGGCGCACCATCGACTCGATGACCCGGTTGAAAGCCTGGGTGTTGGTCACAAGGTCCTGCTGGGGGTTTCCGGTGTTCACCACGGGGATCTCCGGCCCGAACTCTGCCCGGAACTTGCCGTGCTCACGCACCACAAAAAAGGAGACCACCGGCACCCCGGTGACGGCGGCAAGCTGGGCCAGGCCTTTGTGGGCGCTGGCCTTGCGGCCCATGAAATCCACAAAGACCCTCTGGTGGGGCTTGCTGGCGTTCTGGTCGATGAGAAGGCCCACCAGGTTACCCTGATCCAGTTCGCTGAGGATACCGTCCACGGCCTTGCGGGTGGGGTACATACGGCAACCGAATTTTTCCCGCATGTCTTTGGTGTAGCGGTCCAGGGGCGCAAAATCCAGGGGTCGGTACACCGCGGCGGGCTGAAGACCTGAGGCCACGATGGCCGGGGCCAGGAACTCCCAGTTGCCCATGTGGGCCATGACCACCAGCACCCCTTTGCCTTTTTTGTGGGCGTTGATGACGTGGTGGTGGCCGTAGTAGCGAAAGTGATCACTGACGCTCTTCAGGGGCCACCGGGTACTTTGTCCCAGCTCAAAGAGCATCCGGGCCGTGTTGACAAAATTGCGCCGGGCAAGGTCCGTAAGCTCCTGCTGGTCCATGGAGTCCCCGAAGGCATGGGTGAGATTGTCCATGGCCACCATGCGGCGCCGTGTGTCGCCTCTGAACCAGGCATGTCCAAGAAAATGGGCGAGCCGGTCGGCTCGGTGTTGGGGAATCAGACCAATGAGGGTCAGGGTCAGTCCGATAAGGTGGTAGGCCATGTGTTCGAAATAGTGTTTTATGGTCATCACTACATCCTTCGTGCTGAAAACTCCTCCAAGGTTTTTTACGCAAAAGAATATAGTCCCCCCCGGGCCAACCATACCAAGGGGAACGGCGACGGACAACTAGCGGAATCCCCGTGCGGCTCACAACCGTCTGTCACACTGTTTGTTCTGCACCACCGGAAGGCGGAGACTCAGGACTTAAGCCCCACGGGCCGATCAAGGATCTCCTTCCAGACGATGGCTTCTTTCAGCCTCGTGCGGCGCTTCCCGCTCCGGGCACAGGTGTCGGTGCCGGGCGCCGGCTCCTCTGAAAGCGACCGCCGTGCAGGGCGCCTCCCTTCCGGGCTGTCCCAGAGAGAAGTTCCCTCCTCAGCTGAGTCCCAGCGTTCATGGAGAGCGGGCCTCTCATCCTCTTCATTCCATCGCTCATGGAGAGAGGGCCTCTCCTCGTCCGCTTCCCAGCGCTCGTGGAGAGAGGGCCTGTCGTCATCGGCATCCCAGCGTTCTCCGGACATGTCGGAGTCCGCTTCCAGGGTCTCCGCATCCTCCCGAAGGTCGGCCCAGGGGTCGTCATCCAGGAAGTCGTCCTCCTCGCCCGCGGCTTCACGCTCTGCCTCGAGCCGGGCCTTCTCCATCTCCTCTTTCATCTGGGCGATGATGTCCCCCAGCTTCCCCCTCTTGGGGCTATCGCCCCCTTCCGGGTTCACCGTTGAGATGATCTTCCGCATGACGGAGCGAAAGACGAGGTAGATCACCACGAGGGTGATAAGGAACTTGATACCGCCCATCAGGTGGTCTCCTTGTCATCCGGTCCTTTCTCATCGCCTGCAATGGCGCTGCGCATATCGGTATCGGCCATGATGTTCTTCATTTTATAGTAATCCATGATCCCCAGGTTGCCGCTGCGGAATGCCTCGGCCATGGCCAGGGGAACCTGCGCCTCGGCTTCCACAACCTTGGCCTGCATCTCCTGGACCCTGGCCTTCATCTCCTGTTCCACGGCGTAGGCCATGGCACGACGCTCTTCGGCCTTGGCCTGGGCGATCTTCTTGTCTGCCTCGGCACGGTCAGTCTCCAGGTCGGCGCCGATGTTCTTGCCCACGTCCACGTCGGCGATATCAATGGACAGAATCTCGTAGGCCGTGCCTGAGTCAAGGCCTTTGGCAAGAACGGTCTTGGAGATGGTATCCGGGTTCTCCAGAACCTGCTTGTGGTTCTCGGAAGAGCCGATGGTGGAGACGATGCCCTCGCCCACGCGAGCCAGGATGGTGTCTTCACCGGCCCCGCCAACCAGGCGGTCGATGTTGGCCCGCACGGTCACGCGGGAGATGGCTTTGAGCTGAATGCCGTCCTTGGCCATGGCCGCGATCTTGGGCGTCTCGATGACCTTGGGGTTAACACTCATCTGAACCGCCTCGAGCACGTCGCGCCCGGCCAGGTCAATGGCCGCCGCCCGGTTGAACTCCAGGTCGATGTTGGCCTTGTCGGCCGCGATAAGGGCCTGGACCACACGGGCCAGGTTGCCCCCGGCCAGGTAATGGGATTCCAGCAGGTCGGTGCTGATGTCGATACCTGCCTTCACCGCCATGATCTTGGACTCGATGATGAGCTTGGGCGGCACCTTCCGGAACCGCATGAAGACGATGTTCAGGATACCCACATGGGCACCGGACACCAGGGCCTGGATCCAAAGCTTGATGGCAGAGGCGACCACAAAAAGAATCACCAGCACGATGGCCAGGGCGACAAAGGTTAAAATCATGTTTGGGGACATTACGTTCTCCTGATTTTCACGTTATATACAGGGCCCTTCCATAACGAAGGGCCGGGTTTCAAACAGTAAGGACTCAATCAGCCGCTATCAGCTGCTTCACCACAACGGAGTTGGCCGTGACCGAAAGAACGGAGACCCGGCTCCCTTTTTCTATGTACTCACCGCGTGTCACCACGTCGATGCGCTCCTCCCCGAGAAGGGCCACCCCCGAGGGCCGAAGGTCGGTGACGGCCTCGCCCTCAAGAAAAGGCCCAGAGGAAATGATCCAGCCCCTTTTTCTGGGACGTGGCCCCCTCCTCGCTTTTAAGCTGCTTCTTCAGGGTCACCGGGGAGTGCTCCAGCACTTTGGCCCCGATGAAAATGGCGGCGGGAATAAGAAAAATATCGGCCAGCAGCAGGGCGTACCCCATCTGGGTGGAGGCCTCGGTGAAAACCATATACACCGAGAGCACGAACAGGGACGCGGCCACCACGGAGATCACCCCGAAGGAGGGGATGACAAACTCAGCGATGATGGCGGCAACCCCAAGAACTTGAAGGACAATGACGGTTAAGGCAAGTTTCATGGGCTTGGCTGGGTTCCTTTATGCAACAGGTTCGGAAGGGGACTCTTTCCGGGCCACAATGACACGGTTCCCCTCCACGGCGGTGACCACAACATGCTCGTTTCGGTCAATAAAATCACCCCGGGTGACCACGTCAAAGGGCTCGCCGTAAAACGCGGCCTTTCCGGCCGGCCTCAAGGGGCTCAAGGCCACGCCCGTGGCACCTTCTTCAATGCGTGCCGTCTCTTTGGAATCGGCATGGGAGGCCTTTAAGTCCGCGTCCAGGTATGGCCCGCTCACCCGACCGGCCATGGCCGGGACAAGATAGCGCAGCATGGCCATGGCCATGAGAAGGGAGGCGCCGAAGGAGGCCACCACGGTAAGAAGGTTCACCCGGAACAGGTCGCCCTCCCAGGGCAGGTCCGGGTCGGGAATCACAAAATCCTGCAGGGAGAGGATCAGCCCCAGCATCACCAGCAGAAAACCGATCATGCCAGCCAGTCCGAAGCCCGGAAGCACGAAAATCTCCACCACCAGGAGAAGCACGCCGATGACGATGATGATGATCTCCGCATAGGTGGCAAGGCCCGCAATGTGATGGCCAAACAGGGCAAGGGCCAGGGCACTGAGCCCCACGATGCCGAAGATCCCGAAGCCCGGGGCCTTGAGTTCGGTGTAGAGGGCCCCCAGCCCGATAATCATGAGAATGGGGGCGATGGAAAGGATCCACCCGGAAAGGTCTTCGGACCAGGAGGGGTCCACGCGCTCCGGCACAACCCCGCCCTTGCCCTCACCGGCCACCACCTCGGCCAGGGTTTTCAAGGTGGCCTTGGAAAAGCCGAATTCGTTGGCCTCCACATCGTCCATGGTCAGCAGCTCGCCTTCCCGCACCACGGTTCGCACGTGGTCGGGCTTCTCCTTCAAGTCCTCGTAGGCCTGCCTCTCCAGATAGACGGTCTTGCCGTCGGCCTCGTAGGCCACAATCTCAAGTTCGGCGGTCACCATAGACTCGGCCAGGGCTTCGCTGTATCCGTTTTTCCGGGCCAGGGCGCGGAACTTGGCCCGCAGCGGGGACTGGAACTTCTCTCCCAGCATCTTGGGGCCTTCCTGGCTCACGGCAATGGGGGCGCAGTCCCCGATGGTGGTGCCCGGAGACATGGTCAGGGCGTCGGCGGACAGGGCGATGAGGGCCCCGGCGCTGATGGCTTTTGTCTTCACCCAGGCCACGCTGGGGGATTCAAGGGCCGTGATGGCATCGACAATCTTAAAGGCCGAATCCACCCGACCGCCGAAGGTGTCCATCTCGAAAATCACCAGGGAAGCCCCTTCGGCGTCCCGTGTGGCCCGCTCCACAAAGGCGGCCATGGCCGGAGAAACCTCACCGGAGATTGGAATGACGAGCACCTCGGGCCCTTCGGCCCGGGCCGTGGCGCACAACGGCCCCGTCGGCAGAAGACACGACAGGAGCCATCCAAAGAAAAAACATGCCGCAACAGGAAAAGAGGTCAACTTTTGCATGGTGATGCCTGGGGTTCAGGTAAAGAGAGCGATGCCGGGAGCAGGGCGACACGCCGCCGGAGCAGGGTAGTATGGCCCTGACAACCCGATAAATGAAGGGTGCCACCGGGTTTGCCTCCGTGATGAGGTAAAATCGCCGGATGACACCTGATTGACTATTCGTATATACAGGAAAAGGGAAAACCGTGCAAGATCACGTGACCTACGAACCGCAACCATCCATCAAGCCAAATGAACAATGAAATCAAAATAATTCACGTTTGAGCACCATTTATTTGGTCCCGCGCTTCTGCTATAGTGCGGCGGTTTATCAGGAACATAATCAAACGATGGAACCTTAGGACGAAGGAAGCCGCGCTGCACCGGAGCACGGTGCCCGGCGGCAAACCAGTGCGCCGACAACCGACGAGCATGGCCGGGTTACCCTGCGATTTTCTCCTTTGTCACCTTGGCCTCCGGCCCGGCAAGCCCACTGCCCGGCGGCGAACAGAGCATGAATCCCGCAGGATTCGCCCTGGGGTAAGCCACGGCTTTTGATACCGTTTATACTATCAAAACCGTGAAAGGTAACGAAGGAAAAACAGGTTCGTATCCTTACGGGTAGGCAAACGCAATATCCTTTAACGGTGCATACTTCAGCCTCGTTTGAAAGGAAAGTAGTTCTTGACACAAAAACGGAAATTGTTCTATATCAATCGTTTAAACTCGGAAAGTTCCGTTTCATCATTAAGTTGCTGTTACAAATGTAATTCTTAGGAAACCCGCGTGCGCATGCAGGCGGGTGCGAGGAACCATGGGTATTTACAAACACCTCGACAGCCATGCCAAAGAGATCATCAGCGCATGGACCGCCCGTTTTGCCGGAAACTACTCTTCCGACGGCAGCCGATTCATCATGAAGGAGAAAGACCCCTTCAACAACCCCATCGGCGCCATGGCCAAGGAAGGGTTCACCGACGTCTTTAACCTGGTGGCCGCGAAAAACGAGCCCGACCCCGAGGTACTCCGCCAGAAGCTCGACCCGCTCATTCGACTGCGTGCGGTGCAGGCCTTTGTCCCCAGCGAAGGGGTGGCCTTTGTCTTTGCGCTGAAAACCGTGGTGAAAGAAGCGCTGAAAAAAGAGATCAAAGAGGGCAAGGTGACCCAGAAGGATCTCGACGGCTTCTACAACCGCGTGGACCGGATCAGCCTGGCGGCCTTTGACATCTACATGGCCTGCCGGGAGCAGATCTACCGCCTGCGGGCCAGCGAGGTGCGTACCCGCACGCTCAACATTTTGAAGAACAAGGATATATTGTGTGAGGTTCCCGAAGTCGGGACCGAAATTTTACCACATGATGTTTATAAAAACGGGGGCTTTGAGAAATCGGACGAGGAACCGGATCGAGGGCTGTAGGGCGGGGGTGTGTCAGCCTCTCCGGGAGGGTTGCCGGCCTTCCCGACATGTGAGGTTGTGTCCGTCTTTTACAAACTTTCAATCCGGGTGCGTTCGTTTGATCAAGCACCAAAGGGTGAGGAAAAGGTATGAACGTTAATATTGTGTTGTCCCTGGTAGCGGTCGTTGTGCTGGGTGCACTCGCCTTTCTGGGCGGCAGTGCGCCTGCGCTGCAGGGAGTGTTTGGGATCCTGATACCCTACATCGCCTTTGTCGTGTTCCTGGGCGGTTTTATCTGGCGTATCATGAAGTGGGCCAAGTCACCGGTTCCCTTCCGCATCCCGACCACCTGCGGTCAGCAAAAATCATTGCCCTGGATCAAGCATGACAAGCTTGAGAACCCTTACACCGGACTCGGTGTGGTGGGCCGCATGGCCTTTGAGATCCTGACCTTCAGGTCTCTGTTCCGCAACACCAAGGCCGAAATCAAGGGTGACCGGATCTCTTATGAATTGGAAATCTGGCTCTGGCTGTTTGCCCTGGCATTCCATTACAGCTTCCTGGCGGTGCTCGTCCGTCACATGCGCTTCTTCCTGGAGCCTGTGCCGTTCTGCATCGAAGCCCTGGAATTCATCGACGGTTTCTTCCAGATCGGCCTTCCCATCGTACTGCTCTCCGGGGTGGTCCTGCTTGCCGCGGCCTGCTTTCTCTTCCTGCGGCGCGTGACCAAACCCAACCTCCGGTACGCCTCCCTGGCAGCCGATTACTTCCCCCTCTTCCTGATCATTGCCATCGCAGGTACCGGCATCTACATGCGATACTTCCTGAGGGTGGACGTAGTGGCCGTCAAAGAGCTCACCATGGGCCTGGCGACACTGCACCCCACGATTCCGGCCAACATTGACCCCTTCGTTTACGTGCATCTGTTCTGCGTATGCGTACTCTTCGTATACTTCCCCTTCAGCAAGCTGATGCATGCCGGTGGTATTTTCCTTTCTCCCACCCGAAACATGGCCAACAACAGCCGAGCCAAGAGACACATCAACCCCTGGAACCCCGATCTTCCCTTCGTAACCTACGAGAAATACGAAAACGAGTTCAGAGAGAAGATGATCGAGGCGGGTCTCCCAGTGGAAAAGGAGTCATAAATCGTGGATATCAAACCGGAAGAGATGATCAAAATAGACAACGCTGTTCCCAAGAAGTCGTGGATGGACACGCCGCCGGACCTGTCCGAAGGCAAGTTCTGCTATCCCGCCAAGGCCAAGACCTTGGACTATCTTGGGCTCCCCAACGGTCGCGACTGGTCCCCCGCCGACGAGGACTGGCAGCTTCCCGAAAACTGGCAGCAGATCATTCACGAAGGCTTCAAGGAGCGCCTGGACAAATACCGCTCCCTCAAGGTCTTCATGGACATCTGTGTCCGCTGCGGTGCCTGCGCCGACAAGTGCCACTTCTACATTGGCTCGGGTGACCCCAAGAACATGCCTTTCTTAAGGGCCGAGCTGCTCCGAAGCATCTACCGAAACGACTTTACCACCGTGGGCAAGCTCCTCGGTAAGTTCGGCGGTGCCCGGAAGATGACCCCCCAGGTCATCAAAGAGTGGTTCTCCTATCTTTATCAGTGTACCGAATGTCGAAGGTGCTCCGTCTTCTGCCCCTACGGCATCGACACCGCCGAGATCACCATGATGGGCCGCGAGCTCTTGAACCTCCTCGGCGTGAACATCAACTGGATCAAGGATCCCGTGGCCAACTGCTCCAAGACAGGTAACCACCTCGGCATCCAGCCCCAGAACTTCAAAGAGATCATTGAGTTCTTCTGCGAAGACATCGAAGAGATCACCGGCGTCAAGATCAACCCCAGCTTCAACCGCAAGGGTGCCGAGATCCTCTTTGTGACCCCGTCTGGTGACGCCTTCGCCGACCCCGGTACCTACACCTTCATGGGGTACCTGATGCTCTTCGAGCACATCGGCCTGGACTACACCCTCTCCACCTACGCGTCTGAGGGCGGCAACTTCGGCCTCTTCACCTCCGCCGACCAGATGAAAAAACTCAACGCCAAAATGTACCACGAAGCCGAGCGCCTCGGCGTCAAGTACATCCTGGGCGGCGAGTGCGGCCACATGTGGCGCGTCATCAACCAGTACATGGGCACCATGAACGGCCCGGCCAACTTCCTGGAGACCCCGGTGAACCCCATCACCGGCACCGTCTTCGAGAACGCCGCGTCCACCAAGATGATCCACATCGCTGAGTTCACCGCCGACCTCATCAAGCACAACAAGCTCAAGCTCGACCCGAGCCGCAACGACCACCTGAAGGTCACCTGGCACGACTCCTGTAACCCGGCCCGTGCCATGGGCATGCTCGACGAGCCCCGCTACGTGCTGAAGAGCGTCTGCAACAACTTCCACGAAATGCCTGTCAACACCATCCGCGAGCAGACCTTCTGCTGCGGCTCCGGTGCGGGCCTCAACACCGAAGAGATCATGGAACAGCGCCTCCGAGGCGGCCTGCCCCGTGCCAACGCGGTCAAATACGTCCACGACAAGTACGACGTCAACACCCTGGCCTGCATGTGCGCCATCGACAGGGCGGCCCTGCCTCCCCTCATGGACTACTGGGTACCCGGCGTGGAAGTCACCGGCCTCCACGAGCTGGTAGCCAACGCCCTGGTCATGGACGGTGAAATTGAACGAACCACAAACCTGAGGTTTGAGGATTTACCTGGAGCGGAGGGTGATTCTGATGAATGATAAAGGTAAAATATTAGCCGGAGTGGCCATCTTCGCCGTCCTGGTCTCCTTCCCGTTCTGGTACAACACGGGATCGGCCAAGCCTGCGCCGGAGCTGGTCATCGCTCCGGAAGCCAAAGCCGCCGGAGCATGTATCCTCCCCAAGGACCAGATGGCCAAGGAGCACATGCAGCTTCTGGACGGCTGGAGAAACTCGGTGGTTCGCGACGGTCACCGCATTTATGTGGCGGATGACGGCAAGAAGTACAACATGAGCCTGTCCAACACCTGCCTTGAGTGCCACACCAACAAGGCGGACTTCTGCGACAAGTGCCATGAGTACGCCTCTGTTAACCCCTACTGCTGGGATTGCCACGTGAATCCGAAGGAGAAGTAGTGATGAAAGAGAGCAGACGAAGCTTCCTGAAGATCGCCGGCGTATCCGCACTGGGCCTGACAGCCGCGTCCAATGCGCATGCCATCGGCGAGTACTTCATCCCTTCAGGCAAAGCCATCAAAGACCAGAAGGTCACCGAAGCGGATCGATGGGGCATGGTCATCGACACCCGCAAGCTCACCCACGAGCTGAACGAAAAGATCGGGAAGGCATGCCACCTGAACCACAACGTTCCCGAGCTTAACAACAAAAACCACGAGATCAAGTGGATCTGGGAAGAGCACTACGAGCACGCCTTTACCCAGCAGCCCAACGAGTTCCAGTCTGAGAAGGCTCACCACGCCCCCATCCTGGTCCTCTGCAACCAGTGCGAGAACCCTCCCTGCGTCCAGGCCTGCCCCACCAAGGCGACCTTCAAGCGGGAAGACGGCATCGTTCTCATGGACTTCCACCGCTGCATCGGCTGCCGCTTCTGCATGGCTGCCTGCCCCTACGGCTCCCGCAGCTTCAACTTCCAGGACCCCAGAAACGGCCTGGAAGACGGGAAGCCCACCAACCCCGAGTTCCCCACCCGTACCAAGGGTGTCGTGGAGAAGTGCAACTTCTGCGCGGAAAGACTGGCCGTTGGTAAGAATCCCTACTGCGTGGAGGCTTCTGAAGGCGCCATCGTCTTCGGCGACCTCTCCGATGAAAACTCGGAAGTTCGCAAGGTCCTCAAAGAGAACTACACCATTCGGCGAAAGGCCAGTCTCGGTACCGGGCCTTCGGTCTTCTACATCGTTTAACGGGAGGTCATCATGCTTGAAAAAGCATTAAGCGGAAGCAGAAATTACTGGCTGTGGCTTGCCGGTCTGACGGCCGTCATTGCGGTGGCCTTCATGGGATACATGGAGCAGTGGCACTTCGGTCTCGGTGTCACCGGCATGAGCCGGGACGTCTCCTGGGGCTTTTACATTGCCCAGTTCACCTTCCTCGTCGGTGTTGCCGCCGGGGGCGTGATGCTGGTCCTGCCCTACTACCTGCACGACTACAAGGCCTTCGGCCGCATCACCATCCTCGGTGAATTCCTGGCCGTGGCCGCCGTGGTCATGTGCATGCTCTTCATCGTGGTGGACCTTGGTCAGCCCACGCGTGCCATGAACGTGATCTTAAACGCCACGCCCCACTCGATGCTCATGTGGGATGCCATTGTTCTCAACGGCTATCTCTTCCTGAACATCATCATCGGCTGGAAGCTCCTGGAAGCTGAGCGCAATGCGGTTCCCGCACCCAAGTGGGTGAAGTTCCTCATCTACGTCTCCATCCCCTGGGCCTTCGGGATTCACTCCGTGACAGCCTACCTCTACAGCGGCCTTCCCGGTCGCGGTTACTGGCTCACGGCGATCCTGGCTCCCAGGTTCCTGGCCTCGGCCTTTGCCGCCGGTCCCTCGGTGTTGATCCTCCTTTGCTTCATCGTTCGCAAAGTGACCAACTTCGATCCCGGCACAAAAGCGATGCAGACCCTCATGAAGATCATCACCTACGCGCTTATCGCCAACGTGTTCTTCTTCCTGTGCGAAGTCTTCACCGTCTTCTACAGCAAGATCCCCGAGCACATGGACCATATGAAGTATCTCTTCTTCGGCCACGGCGACAAGGCAGCCCTTGTGCCCTGGATGTGGTCCTCCATGTTCCTGATGTTTGCGGCCATTATCCTTCTTGTGATTCCCAAGATCCGGAACAACGAGAAGTACATGCCCTTCCTCTGCATCATGGTGTTCTTAGGGACCTGGATCGACAAAGGCATGGGCATGATCGCCGGCGGCTTTGTGCCCAACCCCATGCACACCTACCATGAGTACGTCCCCACTCCCCTGGAGATCCTCATCACCGTAGGTGTCTACGCAGTGGGCCTTCTGGTCGTGACCATCCTCTACAAGATCGCCACCAAGATCAAAGAAGAGGTCAACGCCTAAGGCCGTTGCATCCGACAGGTTGTACTAATCCGGAATGCCAACTGGATTGTTAAGAAAACCCGCTCTCCTGATCTCAGGGGCAGCCTGGGCCTCCGTTTTCGTGTTTCACCCCTATAAAAACAAAGATCCCCCACCCTAAATTCGATTCGACCCACCGGTGTCGTTCAACCCTTTGATCTTGACTCACCCCAAAGAAAATGTTTAAAAAAGCGCATGCGTTAACGTAGAACACATATTCTAGACTCGAACCCCTTCCCCCCGGACCGCCACCCTCAGCCCCATCTGATCCCCCACCTCCGGGGGGGCACGACCTTTACGAGAGAGAGAAAGACAAGAGGTGCCCACCCATGAAAGCAGGACTTGACTTCGGATCCAAATATATCCACTACGCCGTCCTCGACGCCCATCGCGTCGTTGCCAGCGGCAGCACCCTCCACAACGGCAACCTGGAAGAGGCCCTTGCCCGGACCAGGCAGGCCATGGAAGCCGAAGCGGGCGGCACCATCACCCGGTTCGGGGTCACCGGCAACATCACCCTTTCCGAGGCCCGCGTCTTTGACCCGGTCATTGCCTCTGTGGAGGCGGCGTCCTTTCTCAAGACCACCTGCCGGAACATCCTCTCCATCGGGTGCGAAAGCTTCTACCTCATCCGCCTGGACGACCAGGGCAACTACATGGAGCATGTGGTGAACTCCGACTGCGCCTCGGGCACCGGCTCCTTCATCGACCAGCAGGCCGAGCGCCTCGGCTTCTCCACCGAAGCCCTTGCCGAAAAGGCCGCTGCCTTCACCGGCAAGGCCCCGTCCATTGCCACCCGCTGCGCGGTCTTTGCCAAGAGCGACATCATCCACGCCCAGGCCCAGGGCTACGCCAAAGAGGCCATCGCCACCGGCCTGTGCGAAGGGGTGGCCCGAAGCGTCCTGGCCAACACCGTGAGGGGCCGCGAGCTCACCGGAGACCTGCTCTTTATCGGCGGCATGGCGGCCAACGCCAAGATTGTCCGGGAGGTGGAGGCGGCCCTTGGCCTTGCCGTCACGGTCCCTGAAAACGCCCAGGCCCTCAACGCCATCGGGGCTGCCTCCCTGGCCGACCAGCCCTGGGAGGCAAGCACGAACCTCATCGCCCGCATGGGCCGGGAGCGCTCCGTGCGCCCCAGCCTGGACACGAACATGCCTCACTACCCGGTGTTTGACGGGCTCTCCGCTTACGAGGCCGACGGCATCGACTTCACCCTCCCCAACAACTCTGAAGCCTACATGGGCATCGACGTGGGCTCCACCAGCACCAAGGCGGTCCTCACGGACAAAGAGGGCGCCATCCTGGCAGGCCTCTACGGCCGCACCCAGGGCGACCCCGTGGATGCCGTCACCCGCCTCTTCGGCCAGGTCAAAGAGCTCTTCAAAGAGGTGGACCTCGTCATCTGCGGGGTGGCCACCACCGGCTCGGGCCGGGAGCTCATCAAGGAGGTCGTGGGCGCCGACCTTGCCATCAACGAAATCACAGCCCACGCCAAGGGCGCCACCTTCCTGGACCCTGCCGTGGACACCATCATCGAAATCGGCGGCCAGGACTCCAAGTTCACCCTCTTAAACGACGGGGTGGTAACCCACGCCGTCATGAATTACGTCTGCGCCGCAGGCACCGGCTCCTTCATCGAAGAGCAGGCCAAACGCCTCCACATGACCCTGCCCGAAATCTCCGACATCGTGGAAGGGGCCAAGGCACCCTTTACCTCAGACCGCTGCACCGTCTACATGGAGCGGGATCTGAACACCTTCCTGGCCGAAGGATGGAAACGGGAAGAGATCATGTCCGCGGTGCTCCACAGCGTCCGGGACAACTACCTCTCCAAGGTGGTGGGCAAAAGCACCCCCGGCAGCCGGGTCTACTTCCAGGGGGCCACAGCCCGCAACAAAGCCCTGGTGGCCTGCTTTGAGCGGGAGCTGGGCCAGGAAGTCCGCGTCTCCAAGTTCTGCCACCTCACCGGCGCCCTGGGCTGCGCCGTGGCCCTGAAAGATGCAGGCCTTGCGACCTCCACCTTCACGGGCATCGATTTCTCCTGCACCGTGGAGACCGAGATCTGCGAGCTCTGCACCAACCGCTGCGAGCTGCGGGTCTACACCGTGGGAGGCAAGAAAAACGCCTGGGGCCTGAAGTGCGGCAGGGACTACGAAGAGAAAAAAGTGGGGGGAAAAGAGACCGTCTCCCGCCTTGAAAAACAGTTCAAGGCCACCTTCAAAACCGAGGACACAGCGGCCGAAGGCCAAAAAACCGTGGGCATCCCCGAGACCCTCTTCATGGTGGAGTACGCTCCCCTGTTCAAGGACCTCTTCCAGCGCCTGGGCTTCAAGGTGGTGGTGGAAAAGAGCACGGCCAAAAAACTGGCCCAGGGCATGAAGCTCATCAACGCCGACTTCTGCACCCCCATGGCCCTCACCCACGGCATGGTGGCCGCCCTGGATCGCCCGGATGTGGACTATATCTTTCTGCCCACCCTCATCAGCGAGCAGAACCTCCTTGAGACCCTTCCCATGGAGCAGCCCTTTGCGGAGAAGAGCACGGACAGCTACTTCTGCTACTACTCCTCCTATGCGGCCACCATCATCAACAACCTGCCCGGCATGGACTTTGGCGGCCGCCTGCTCCACCCCACCGTCCGCATGAACAACGTGGCCGACGAGATCGTGGGAGAGCGCCTCGCCGCCGAGCTTGCGCCGATGCTGGGGCTTTCGGAAGAGGCCGTGGTCCACGCCTTCATCGACGCCAAAAAGGCCTTCACCGCACAAAAGACAGCCTGGACAGCCGAAGGGACCAAACGCCTGGCCGCCCAGGTCGACAAACCAAAAATCCTCCTGCTGGGCCGCCCCTACGCCCTCTTCGACAAGCGGGTCAACCTGGGTATCCCCGCCCGCATGGAGTCCATGGGCTTTGAACTCGTCTCCCAGTCCATGCTGGACCTGACGCCCACACCCGATGACCTGCCCGATCACCTGGCCAACATGCACTGGTACTTCGGCCAGCAGATCCTCCTGGCCCTGGACGCGGTGCGGAAACACCCCGACCTCTACCCGGTCTTCCTCACCTGCTTCCGATGCAGCCCAGACGCCTACCTGATGAACCACATCAAGGACGCCATGGAGAAGATGGGCAAGCCCTACCTCATCCTCCAGCTGGACGAGCACGCAAGCGACGTGGGCTACCTCACCCGCATCGAAGCGGCCATTGACACCTTTGTGGCCGACTACGACCGCAGGAAAGCCGAAAGCAACGAGATCGTCATCCCCAGGACCACCTTTGCCCCGGACACCCCGGCAGAAGGGGACACCGTCCTCATCCCCATGGTGGACGCCCGCATCAACCGCCTCCAGGCCGAGGTCTTCAAGGCCGCAGGCTACAAGGCCGAGGTCCTCCCCATGGACAACACCACCCTGAACTTGGGGTACCGCTTTGCCAGCGGCGGGGAGTGCCTGCCCAACGTGGCCATCGTGGGCTCTGTGGTCTCCAGGCTCTCGCAGGGGGACCTGAACCCGGACAACGCCATTGTCTACCTGCCCAACATCTGCCTCTCCTGCAACTTCAACCAGTACGCCAACCTCATCAAGGCTGCTGGCGCCAAGGCAGGCTTTGCAGGCATCAAGGTGATGAACACCAACGGACAGGCCGCCGTACCGGGCATCTCCGCCCGCCACAACGCCCAGCTCCTCTCGGTGACCATCTTAAGCTCCATCCTCTCCAAGCTGAGGTTCCGCTTCCTCCCCTACGAAACCGAGGAAGGGGCCACCATGAAGGCCGTAAACGAAGCAGAGGCCATCATCGCCTGGCATATCGCCAACCGAAAATCCCTTATGACCGCTGCGGAAAAAGTTCGGGAGCTCTTCGACACCCTGCCCCTGACACCTGAACGCAAACCCCGCATCGGCATCCTCGGGGACATGTACGCCAAGTACAACGAGGTCTTGAACGAAGCCATCTGCGACCACGCCGAAGCCCTGGGCGGTGAAATCATCCTCCCCTCCTACAACGAGCTGGTGGTCCACTCCATCTTCGCGGATACCCGCCAAAACGATACCGGGGAGAAACTCCTGGCCACCATGACCGGCTACGAGGAAAAGTTCGAAGCCATCTTCGAAGGCCTCCTCGAAGGGGTCACCGAGCCCCCCTTGGACGAATGCCAGGCCCTCATGGAAGAGTTCGGCCTCACCAGCTTCATCGCCGGTGAGACCGCCGTCTCCCTGGGCAGAATGCTCTACTACGTGAAGCACGACCTTGTCTCGGCGGTGATCCACGTCAACCCGGTCTTCTGCTGCCCCGGGGTCATCAGCGCCTCCATCTTCCGCAAGATCCAGGAGCGCTACGGCGTGCCCGTCATCGATCTCTTCTACGACGGCACCAACAAACCCAACCGCATGATCGATCCCCACATGTTCTACCTCACCCGCAAGGCGGGGTAAGAAGAAAGGAAAAGAGCCTCCGGCGGCCCTGCCGGAGGCCAACCTTCTAAAAAGGTTGCCAAACAGGTTTTAAAAAGGCGGCCCAGTGCCGCCTCCTGAAAAACTGGACACCGTACGGAAAAAACCGTAAAATCAACCATTAATTCATTCCTTATAAAAACACCCATCTTACAATCACGTTGGTCAATCCCCTTTGGAGCACTCCATGAAACCGCACCGCCTGGTGTCCCCGGTTTTTTTCGTCGTCCTCCTGTGTCTGGCGGCCGTTGCCCTTGCCCTGCCCGATGTCCCGGATGACCCGACCCTGTCCGCCACCAACAACACCATCACCGTCTCCTGGAAAACCGTGGCCGATGCCGACGGGTACACCATCTTCTGGGGCGAAACCGAAACCGAAGTCACGGACGAAACCAATCCCCTGAAGCGAACCAACAGCGAGCTGGGGCTCACGGACCCGGTGGACGCAGGCGAGGATGTGAGCTTTACCATAGGCGCCGCCTCCGGGGTGACCCTGGAGCCCGACACCACCTACTATGTGGCCATTTCCGCCTTTGAAAGCGACCGGGACAGCGCCCTCTCCGGCATCGAATCCATCACCACGGATACCGACCCCGAGGTGCCCCCCGCCCCGGCCAACCTCGCCCTGGACCTGCGCACCGATGCCAGCATCACCATCAGCTGGGACAAAGCCGCGGACTCCGACAATGTCACCGCCTATACGGTCAGCGTGGAAAAACGAGTCGCAGGCGTCTTTCAAAGCATCTCCCTCACACCGGATTCTCCCATCGACGTTAACGACCCCAAGGCCACCTACTCCGGCCTCGATGCCGACACCCGCTACCGCTTCCGGGTCACGGCCACCAACGCCCAGGGGAACTCCGACCCGTCGTCCTGGCTGGTGGTGGATACCTTCGCCGCAGGGCAGATCCGAGACAACCTGGCCCCGGAGACACCCATCCTCTCCCAGGACGACCAACCCCCTGAACTGCTTGAAAACCTGAGCGTACGCATCCTTTTTAACGGAAACAACGACGGCATGGCCGACCTGTCGGTCTACAGAGTGTACTACGGCACAGACCCCGCCAACCTGACCGACCAGCAGGACTTTTCACCCGAAGATGATGCCGTCATCTCCGGCCTTGCCGAAGATACCCACTACACCTTCCGCGTTTCGGCCATCGACACCAGCATCAACGAAGCCCCCCAGTCCGCCCAAAGCGTCTCCATCTTCGTGGAAGAAGTGCACGCCCTTTTGGACGATCCGGAAACCTTTGAAGGGGGCTGCTTTGTCAATACTTCCCAAGAGAGGGCCTCCCCCCGGCCACTCCCCGTCGTCCCCCTGGCCCTGGCCATTGCGGTCCTGGGCCTTGCCGTAAAACCCCGGGTCAACCCCCTCCTGCTGGCCACCCTTCTCCTGCTCCCGCCTGCCACCGGCCACACCCAAGACCCCAACACCATCGGCATCAAGGCAGGCTTCCACCGCCTCACAGACGACCGTTACAAAGACATCTACGGTGAAAACGCCATCTCCGGAACCCTCTTCTACCAACGATCACTGAACGGCCCTCTCACAGCCTCCCTGGAAGCAGGCTACGTCAAGCGCACCGGCACCAAACGCACGGACTCAGGCCAGGAGAGCAAGGCCGAAACCGAGCTGATCCTTGTCCCGCTCACGGCAAGCCTCACCTGGGAGAGTCGCGTGGCACAAGAGGTCATTCTCTTTGCAGGCGGAGGGCTGGACTACTGGTACTACAGGGAGACGAGCGATACCCATAAAGTGGATGCATGGGATGACGGGGACTACGGGGTGGCAGGGTACCACGGACGCGCCGGCATCAAACTCTTCACCCGCGACCCCTATTTTGACAACAAGGCCGGGGTCATCCTCGAAACCGTCTACTCTGTCATCGACCGATTCGGCGACAACACCATCGACCTGGGCGGCTGGACTTTCAACGCCGGTATCTTTCATACGTTTTGACAGAACCAAGCAAACGTGCCTCCGGCGGCCCTGCCGCCCTGCCGGGGGCCAAACTTTTAAAAAGTTTGACAAACAGGTCTTAAGCAAGCCTTTCCAGGCTCCGCCGAAATAATTTCCACCTTTTCACATTAGAAAAGTTTTTTGCGGAGCTTTTTTTCAAAAAAGCGACCCGCCGGAGGCAAGCTGAATAGTTACTAAAAAGGTAGCCAAACAGGTTTTGAAAGCTATTTCATCTTGTCCGGGTGCGTTGGTTAACCGGCTGATTTACATAAACAGACAATGATTCACCAGAATACCGCTGTGATTTGACCCGAGGAACGAGGGGCAAAGCCCGGCGGTAACCTGCTTTCAAGGTGGCACACCTTGCCGCCGGAGTTATTCCGGTTCAAGCCAAACGGATCCCAAGTGACTTTCATCGTGTTTTCAGAAGAATGAAACGGCCTCTCCCGCATAAGCGGTTGCCCCACGTCACACCCCACGCGAATGCCCCGAAAACGATAGCATCATGGCTGCCTCCATGCATTCGCCATAGGGTTTCCAGGTGCCCTCACCTGGCCACCGGAGGCGCTTTTTCATTCACGTTGGTGCTGTTATTCCGGGGATTGGGTCTGGATTCGATGGGGGTGGGTATAGACGAAAAGCCCTTCGCCCCGGGCAAGGGAGCAGAGGGTGATGCCAAGGCCTTCGGCCAGTTCCACGGCAAGGGCGGTGGGGCGGGAGACGGCTGCGATGATGGCGATACCGGCGCGGGCAGCCTTCTGGACCATCTCGTAGCTGATGCGAGAGGAGAGGACGAGGAAACGGGCCTGGCCCAGGGTCTTTTCAAGGAAGAGCTTGCCCACGGCCTTGTCCAGGGCGTTGTGGCGACCGGCGTCTTCGGCAACGGAGAGGATCGTGCCTGCGGCATCTGCCAGGGCCGCGGCGTGGGAAGCCCGGGTGATCTCTCGAAGGGGCTGGTGGGAACCGAGCTCGTCCAGGGCGTTGCTGACCACCCCAAAGGCCACGGGCGAGGCGTCCACCATTGAGGTGGCCTGGCGCAGGTCGTCGATGAGCTCCTTGCCGCAGATGCCGCAGCTGGTCTGGCTGATAAAGCCGCGTCGGTCCAGGATCTCCGGGACGATATCGCTGCGCTGGGGTGTCAGGGTCACCGTGACCACGTTGACGTCTTCATCGCAAAAGGCAAGGGTCCCGAAATCCTCCACCGCATCCACGATGCCCTCCCCGAGGCAAAACCCCGCCACGTGGGCGATCTCATCGCCGGGGGTGCGCATCACCACGGTGTAGGGGTTGCCCTGCACGCGGATGGAGAGGGGCTCTTCGGCCAGGAGCTCCTGGGTGGTTTCCCGCACCTCACCGGACACAATGTGACAAATCCGCTGGGTACCGTGACTCTTCATGAAGCCTTCCTTGATAAGTAAAATAGCCAAAAAAACAAAAACCGAGCCTCCGGCGGCGAGGTGTGCCACCTCGAAAGCTGGTTGCGAAGGCGCTTTCCCCTTCGTCCCTCAGGGAAAATCACATTCGCCCTTAAAAATCAGGGGTTACTCACCAATCTTTTTTTAAGACCTGTTTGTTAAACTTTTTTAAAAGTTTAGCCCCCGGCAGGGCCGCCGGAGGCATCTTTAACCGGGCAGCCATGGTACATCACATCCGCTGCCCGGTATGGATGCGGATCAGGAGCCTGCGGTGAGCCCCTGGTTCCCGGCTCGCCTGGCCTTTCCACCGGTCACGGTGGTCTCCGTTGCACACACGTGCTCTTCCACATGGGAACCGATGAGCTGTCGGACCATCTCGGCTGTCTCTTCCACGGAGAGATGGGCGTAATCCGCGTAGGGGATTTCGTCCAGGACCTCAATGTCCAGATGATGCTTGCCGTGGAAGTTCATGCTGTGCTTGGGCAGGGCCTTGCGGGTCCCGTTGATGGCGATGGGCAAGATGGGCAGTTTCAGCTTGTGGGCCAGGATGAAGGCCCCGGGCTTAAAAGGCCTCAGGTGCCCGTCAAAAGACCGTGTGCCTTCCGGGAAAAAGTAGACCGAGGCTCCCTGCCTCAGGGTCTTTTCGCAGACATCCATCATTTCGGCGATGCTCTCCTTGTCCCCACGCTTCAGGCGAACATACCGGTTCATCACCATGTTCCACCCCACAAAGGGCACCTTGAAAATCTCAGCCTTGGAGACCCACTTAAAGGGGAAAAACAGAGTAAAGGCGGCCAGGATATCCAGCTGGGACTGATGGTTGGAGACCACCATGTAGGTCTTCTTCCAGTCCACCTTGCCGCGTCCCCTGGTGGAGATGCGCCAGGCAGGCATGGTCCAGATATAGACCGAGGCCCAGAAACAGGAGTAAAGGTGAAGCACCACGAGCCGTTTGTCAAAGGGGCGGGTCACCAGCCAGATAAGCACCGCACCCAGGTAGAAAAAGACACAGGTAATGCCGATGTAAGCCAGAAACAAAGTGGAAATCAGTCGATTCAACATGAGGATTCGGTCCCCTTTTCATCAATGTCTATTTTATGAAACCGTCGTTCTATTTGTGGCACAAAGTGATCTTTATTTCAAGGCGTCAGCTCTGAATCTCGTTTCATTGACCACCCTCTCCATGCTATGAAGAAAACAAACTTTTTTATTGCACAAGGGGTCCTGACCAGCAAAGGTTCCCCCCTTCATCCAAACGCAACCAGACCCCGTGCGATCCCCTTTTCGTTCATTCCGAAAAGATGCGACGCCACGGTGACGATATCGCAACCTGTGAGGAGGCAATATGGCGGTCCAGTGGTACCCCGGCCATATGAAAAAAGCGAGCGATGAAATTCGCAGCGCATTGAAAAAAGTGGACGTGGTCATCGAAATCATCGACGCCCGCATTCCCGTATCCAGTTCCAACCCCATGCTCAAAGAGCTCAGGGGCTCCAAACCCTGCGTCAAAGTCCTTAATAAAAAGGACCTCGCCGACCCGGCAGTCACCGCCCGCTGGATCCAGACCATGGAAAAAGAGGCGAACACCCGGGCCGTGGCCATCGAGGCCCTCAAGAAAAAAGAGGTGGACAAGGTAAAGAACCTTGCCGCCTCCTTGGCCCCACCCGACATGAAACGCGGGGTCCGGGCCCTGGTGGTGGGCATCCCCAACGTGGGGAAATCCACCTTCATCAACACCCTGGCAGGCCGCAAGGTGGCCAAGACCGGCGACGAGCCCGCCGTAACCCGCCACCAGCAGCATGTCCGCATCGACGGCGGCCGGGACGGCTTTGACATCGCCGACACCCCCGGGGTGCTCTGGCCCAACCTCGCAGACCATCGGGGCGGCATCCGGCTGGGCGCAACCGGCGCCGTGCGGGACACGGCCCTGGACTACCTGGAAGTTGCCCCCCAGGCCGTGGTGGACCTTCTCACCCATTACCGGGAGCTGCTGGTGGGGCGATACAAGCTCAAAACCGTTCCCGAAGAGGGGCTGGATCTCCTGGCTGAAATCGGCAAAAAACGGGGCTGCCTTCGCAAGGGCGGGGTGGTGGACCTGCACAAGGCCGCTGAGATCGTCTGCAAAGAGATCAAAGCCGGTGACCTGGGCCGCATTTCCCTGGACTGGCCCGAAGATTATCAAAATGAAGAAAATGAAGACGATGAGTAAAGCGCCCTGCCCGAGCAAGTAAATCTTCAATCCACACGGGATTGCATGGCAGATAACCGGAAAAAATCGTCATGCGATCCTGACCCTTATGCCGATAACCGATTGACAAACCGGAGACAACTCATTTAGATATACTGAAGCGGAAAAAGGAATAAGAGGTGTATTCAAGGCCCGCCCCCGGACCTTGACGGGGTGGTCAAATCCAGTGAGCTTTTTGCCAGTGTTTTTTTGATTCATACGCCTGAAGACAAGGCGTCCCGCATCGATAATCGGTTTGGTAATGTCTATCCGAGCCCGGACAAATCATTTCTTCTTATCCACAGATAGAGATGCATAACTCAGGACCTATGGAAAAGCGATCCAAAGCAAAAAGAGAGATGTCCCTGTCTGAAGCGACCTCCCGCCTGATCTCCCATATCCTCAAAATGGGCCAGGCAGAAATCATGGATCTTCTGGAGCTTGTCGAAAAGAAACACTTCGAGAAGAAACGGAAGTCCCCGCGATTCGAGTACTACGGCGAGGCGGTCTATGTGGTAAAGGGTAGGGCATACACAGGATTTATCAAAAACATCAGCACCGAAGGGGTCTTCATCGACACCCCGGATGTGGCCGAATCCGGCGAGAAGATCATCCTCTCCTTTGAACTTCCCGAAGGGGAACACATCCGCGTCTCCGGCACCGTGGTCCGGGGCGAAGGCAACGGTTTTGCCGTCTCCTTTGACCGCACCATCGACGGCAACCTCTCCCACCTCAAGCGCCCCTTGGCAGACCCGGACGGGGCTGGCCCGTTAAAACGGAAAAACTAGTTTCTTTTTTCACGACCCCAAGCGCAAAACACAAAAAGGCCCGCCTCATCGGCGGGCCTTTTTTATGTAAATCGCACCCAGGATGCCTGCAGGCAGGGCCTACAGCTCGTCCAGCTTAAACGCGTCGTGGAGAATGCGCACGGCCAGCTCGGCGTAGCGTTCGTCGATGACGCAGGAGATGCGGATCTCGCTGGTGGTGATCAGGCGGATGTTGATGTTCTCATCGGCCAGGGCCTGGAACATGCGAGACGCCACGCCGGAGTGGTTCTTCATGCCCACGCCGATGACAGACACCTTGGCGATGTCGTCGGCCACGAGGACCTCTTTGCCCCCAAGCTCTTCGGCCACCCGACGGGTGATCTCGATGGCTTCCTGGTAGTCGGCCTTGGTGACCGTGAAGGTAAGGTCGGTCTCACCGCCGGAGCGGGTGTTCTGGATGATCATGTCCACCTGGATGCCGGAGGCGGCAAGGGGAGAGAAAATCTTGGCGGAGACTCCGGGCTGGTCCGGAACCTTCTTGACGGTGATGCGCGCTTCGTTTTTATCTAAGGTAACACCGGAGACGACAAGCTGCTCCATGCCGGAATCTTCGTTGACAACCATGGTCCCTTCCTCCTCATTGAAAGATGATCTAACGTGGATCGGCACGTTGTATTTCTTGGCAAAGCCCACGGAGCGAATCTGAAGGACCTTGGCCCCCAGGCTTGCCATTTCGAGCATCTCGTCATAGGAGATCCTCTCAAGTTTTCTCGCTTTATCGCAGATCCTGGGATCGGTGGTGTAGATCCCGTCCACGTCCGTATAGATTTCGCAGGCGTCGGCTCCCACTGCCGCGGCAATGGCCACAGCCGAGGTGTCGGACCCGCCGCGCCCCAGGGTGGTGATGTTGCCGTCGCAGTCCATGCCCTGGAACCCGGCCACCACGACGATCTTCTTCTCATCCAGAAGACGTTTGATGCGGCTTGCGCCGATGCGCATGATCCGGGCCTTTCCCGCCCCGTTGTCCGTCTGGATCTCCGCCTGGAACCCGAGGAGTGACTCGGCCTTGTAGCCCATCTCCTGAAGGGTCATGGACATCAGGGAAACCGTTGTCTGCTCGCCGGTGGAGAGGAGCACGTCCATCTCCCGCTTGCAGGGCTTGCTCGAGGCCTGATGGGCCATCTCAATCAGTCTGTCGGTAACGCCGCTCATGGCCGAAAGCACCACCACCACGTCGTTCCCCTCGTCGTAAGCCCTGGCAACGCGCTTGGCCACATTGTGAATGCGCTCCAGATCCCCGACGGATGTGCCGCCATATTTTTGTACGATCAGTGCCATTGTTTCTCCATTGTAAAAGCCGTATATGTTTCAGGGTCTTGTATCAGACTTGCGCCTTCAAGTCCACATCCGGATGCACACACGCCATGGTGATCACGCGCTCGTCCGGGCCTTCTTCCCGAATCGTGACCACCAGATCCGTGCCGAGCTCGGTGTCATCGGAGCGCTCGGGCCACTCCACCACGATGACACCGCCCTCCTGGAGCATGTCCCGATACCCGATCTCCTCCAGTTCATCCCCCCCGCCCAGCCGGTAAAGGTCGAGGTGAAACAGGGGCAGACGCCCCGGGTACTCGTTGACGATGGTGTAGGTGGGGCTCGTCACGTGATACGCCTCGTCCACCCCCAGGCCCCGGGCAAGTCCCCTTGCAAAACAGGTCTTTCCGCTGCCCAGATCCCCGGCCAATGTGAGCACAAGGGGGCCGCTCACGGCACAGCCCATAAGGCGTCCCACCTCTTCGGTCTCTTCCGTGGATGCCGTGGTCAGGACCACGCGGCCCCGGGCGAGCAACTCGCCGATATACGATGAATGTTGGGTCATTGATTCTGCCATGCTGCGGCGCATCACCGGCCGCCGGGTCAAAGGGTTGAAAACAGCCTCCGGCGGCCCTGCCGGGGGCCAAACTTTTGAAAAGTTTGACAAACAGGTCTTACGAACGACGCGGACCGGCCGAAAGCTCTCGGTGAGCCGACTGTTTTAAACATTACGGACATACCGGAAAGTTTTTGCGGAGCTTTTTTCAAAAAGCGACCCGCCGGAGGCGCCATTTAGATGACCCGAGCTTCGGGGGCTCGGGATTCAAGGTTGCCGGCCATGGCGTCGGAGAGGACGCCGGGCAACAGATCAATGAGGCGCGAAGCGGCCATGCCGGTCTGAAGCCCCTGGTCCATGAGGCGGTTGGCGGCTTCGCCGTGGAGGTACACGCCCATCTCCGAGGCCTCTCTACAGGAAAACCCCTGGGCCAAAAGGGCGCCGATGAGTCCGGTAAGCACGTCGCCGGTGCCGCCGGTTGCCAGAAGGGCATTGCCCGTTGGGTTGACGGCGCAGCTGCCGTCCGGGTGAGCCACCACGGTACCCGCCCCCTTGAGGACCACATGGAGCCCTGTCTGTTCGGCAAAGGCCCGGGCAGCCCCCAGGCGATCTTCCTGGATCTCGCGGACCGATGCGCCGGTGAGCCGCGCCAGCTCCTTGGGGTGCGGGGTAATCACGGCCTCGACCTTGATCTCTCGCATCAGCTCGGGCTTTTCAGCCAAAAGGTTCAGGGCGTCGGCGTCCAGGACCATGGGAACCACGGAAAACTCAAGAAGAGCGGCAAGGGCGGCCAATGCCCCCTTTGTGGTGGTCAGGCCGGGCCCCGCAGCCACAGCGTCCTTGCCCGAAAGAAACCCGGCCAAAGCCTCACCGCACCCCGGGTGAAAGCTGCCGTCCTCCCCGTGGGGTAAAGGCAGGCTCATGGCTTCCAGACAACGGGACTCAAAGGCGGTGTTGATGCACGCGGGAAGGGCCACGCTCACCAGCCCGGCACCGCCGGAAACCGCGGCTCCGGCAGCCAGGATCACGGCCCCGCTTTTTCCCGAAGAGCCCCCCATCAGGGCAAGATGTCCCCGGGTGCCCTTGTGGGCGTGGGGGCTGAAAGGAGCCATCTGACCCATGACCTGCTGACTTGTAATCAGACTGCAGGCTATGCCGGCCTGCTCCACGGCCCGGTTTGGAATGCCGATGTCCACGACGGTAAGCTCGCCGCAGTGCTCCCTGCCCGGATAAAGAAAATGCCCCGCCTTGGGAAGGCAGAAGGTAGCCGTGGCCTGGGACCTCACCGCACACCCCAGCACCCGCCCCGTGTCCGCACACACCCCGGAAGGAATGTCCACGGACAGCACCGGGCCTTTGGCAGCGTTCACTGCCGAAACCACCTCTGCGTAAAGGCCGGTGACCTCCCGCTGAAGACCGGTCCCGAACAGAGCGTCCACCACCATGTCGCAGTGGGACAAGGCACGCGTTAAGGCCGTCAGGTCCACCTCTTCGACCACCTCCACCACCGCAACGCCCAGGGCCTCCAGTAGCGAAAGGTTCTCAAAGGCCTCCCCGGAGATACCGTCCGTGCCCCCCACCACAAACACCGGGGCCTCCACCCCGCGCTCGGCCAGATACCGGGCCACCACAAACCCATCACCCCCGTTGTTCCCCCGGCCCGCCACCACAACCACACGCGAAAGAGCCCTGCCCCCGGCCAACCGGTCAAGGGCCGCCACACACCCGCGCCCCGCACTCTCCATGAGCACGCGCCCGGGAATGCCGATCTCAAGAATGGTCCGACGGTCGATCTCCTGCATCTGCGTTGCGGTGGTTACCTGCATGGGAGCCTCCTTACAAATATGCCTTGTTATGCTCAAAATCGCAGAAAAAAACCAGCCTCCGGCGGCGAGGTGAGCCACCTCGAAAGCTGATTGCCCTTGCGCTTTGTCCCTCGTGCCTCGGGCCAAAGCGCAAGGGCCTTCGACTCGGGCTTCGCCCGAAACATATGCTGGTGGTTTATACGAGCGATACGACAAGCCTTGAAGGGTAAGGTCTCCTTATCGTAACCCGTTGATTATCGGGTTTACCCGATGTGAATCAGGAAGACAGGCGAACCAATCAAAAAAACTCGCACCGGGTATTACATATAAATAGAAAAGGCCTCTCCTGCAAAGGCGTTTGCCATATGTCCCCCTCCACGCGAATGCCTCGAAGCCGTTTGGGTACCGATGGCCTTCGTGCATTCGCATTCAGGTTTCAAGGTGCCTCCACCTTGCCGCCGGAGGCGTTTTTGCAGTTAGTTATGCAGCTCTTTCACGAGCTGAGCCATATCGCGGACGGCCTGGTCCAGGCCGATCATGGAGGCACGGGCGATGATGCTGTGGCCGATGCTGTACTCGTCGATTTCCGGGACCTCTTTAAAGGCTTTCACGGAATCATAGTTGATGCCGTGGCCGGCGTTGACGCCCAGGCCCAGTTCGTGGCCGAGTTTGGCGGCGGCTTTGATGCGGTCCATCTCGCGTTTTTCAGCGTCGGTGACGGCGTCGCAGAAGGCCCCGGTGTGGATCTCGATGATCGAGCGCGCCTCCTGGCGCAGCGGATCTGGTCCAGGTCCGGGTCGATGAAGATGCTCACGGGGATGTCGCCGTCCTGGAGCTCTTTGACGGCTTCTGCGATGTGGGCTTTCTGGGCCAGCAGGTCCAGGCCCCCTTCGGTGGTCACCTCTTCGCGCTTTTCAGGCACCAGGGTCACCAGCTCGGGCTTGATGTCCAAGGCGATGGCCAGCATCTCTTCGGTGGCGGCCATCTCCAGGATGAAGCGGGTCTGGATCACCTGGCGAAGCAGGCGGATGTCGCGGTCCTGCACGTGGCGGCGATCTTCTCTCAAGTGGGCGACAATGCCGTCGGCACCGGCCATTTCAGCGCGCGTGGCAGCGGCAACGGGGTCGGGGTAGGTGGCCCTGCGGGCCTGGCGAAGGGTGGCGATGTGATCGATATTGACTGCAAGTCCTGCCATGGATGGGTACTCCCAATTGGATCGGTTGGTTGTGATGGCTCCGCTTGCGTCGAACATGGAAAAGGCGAAGCGAAGGAGTTGTCGAGCATGGAAAAGCAGGGGCCGCAGAGGGCGGTACCCGGCTGCTTTTTCCGGAGTGTAACACCGGGGTTATCCCGGATCAACCCCCGTTGATCACCTCCTGCGAGTTCTCCAAGAAGGATTGATGACAACAGGTTCCCTGCCTTGCCACGCCCCATAAAAAAAGGGCTCCGGATTGGAGCCCTTACATATCGTTGAGGTGTCTTGCGAATCAAAAATAGTCCAGCCCGGCCCCGGGTTCGATGAGGCCGAGGAGTTCCACGCTCTTTTCGGCCATGGCGACCTCCTCTTCCTCCCCCAGCTCATGGTCGTACCCGGCCAGGTGGAGAATGCCGTGGACCAGAAGCTGGCTGTAGCGCTGATCAAGGGTCACGCCCCGATCGTCCGCCTCACGGGCCGCGGTGTCGCAGGAGATGATGACATCCCCCAGAAGGGGGGAGACAAAGGGCGAGTCGCCGTCGTCCATGGCAAAGGAGAGGACATTGGTGGTGGCGTCTTTTCCCCGGTACTGGCCGTTGATCTCGCGCATCTCCTCGTCGTCCACAAAGGAGAGGGAGAGCTCCCGGTCACTTAATGCCAAGGCGTTTAAGATGACCTTCCCCTTCTCCAGGATCGCGCTCTGCGGGACCGGGTGCGTCTCCTGCCGATTGTCGATTTGAATCTCCATTTTTTGCCTTCTGTCCGTTGCCCGATTTTTCGGGGTATTTGATGCGGTGGTGGTTGATGCCGCTGAGCACCACGTTGAATCGTTTGGCCATGATGTGGAGGTCTTTTAAGGTGATCTCACAATAGTCGAGCTGGCCCGAGGCGAAAATCTTGTTGATAAGGTTCTGCACCAGGCCCTGGATACGGGCCGGGGTGGGATTGTCCAGGGAACGGGTTGCCGCTTCCAGCACGTCGGCCATCATGACGATGGCGGCCTCCACGGTCTGGGGCTTGGGTCCGGGATACCGGAAGTCGTCGGGGTTCACCGTCTCTTCGGAGTCCTCTTTCTGGGCTTTCGCCTTTTCATAGAAGAACTCGATGATGCTGGTGCCGTGGTGCTGCTGGATGGTGTCCATGATGGGCTTGCCCAGGCGGTACTGCTTGGCGATCTCAATACCGGCCTTGACGTGTCCCGTAAGGATCAGGGCGCTCATGGAGGGGGCCAGCTTGTCGTGGCGGTTCTTCCCGTCGCTCTGGTTTTCGATGAAGTACTGGGCCTTCTCGATCTTGCCGATGTCATGGTAGTAGCCGCAAACCCTCGCCAAAAGGGGGTTTGCCCCGATCTCCGAGGCCACGGCATCGGCCAGGGTCCCCACGATGACGCTGTGGTTGTAGGTGCCCGGGGCCTCGATCATGAGCCGCCTCAAGATGGGCTGGTCCAGGTTGGCCAGCTCCAGGAGCTTGATGTCCGTGGTGTAGTCGAAGAGCATCTCCAGAAGGGGCGCAATGCCTGCGGTGACGATGCCCGAGGCGATCCCCCCGGTAAAGGCGAACAGGGCGCTCCACAGGTAGATCTCCAGGGAAATGTCGCTGGTGTAGGTGACCACCCCGGTGGCCAGAACCACGTTGAGGAGCCCCAGCTTGGCGCCGGCCTTGATGAACACCTTGCGTTCCCGGCAGTTTTTCAGCCAGAAGGCGGCCATGGCCGAGCTCAGGAAGATGTAGATAAACATGGGGAACTGGTTGGCAAACACCAGGGTCACCAGGGCGGCAAAGACAATGGAGAAGAAAAGGGCCGCCTCCATGCCCATGAAAAGGCAGACCGCCATGGCCCCGGCAGCCACGGGCATGCCGAAATAGACCGAGATCTCATGGATATCGAACTCCACCGACGCCCCGATGACACCGGGCACGGACAGGGAGATCTTGGCCACCAGCAGAAAGGTGACAAGAACCGTGGCCAGAAAGAACATGTTCTTGTTGCGGTCTTCGATGCCCTCGTTTTTCGGCCGGTAGTGGACCAGAAAGGCGATCATGAGGAAAAAGGCCGTCACCATGGCCGCACCGATGCTTCGGGAGAACAGGTGGCGATTCCGGGTCTGGTGCTGGAGTTCCTGGAGTTTTGCCAGTTGAAGCTCGGTGACCCGCTCCCCTTCACGCAGGATCATCTCCCCCACCTTGACCTTGAAAAGGACCGGCTTCACCTCTTCGGCGGCACGCCTGGCACGGCTTTCGGTCTCGCTGCCGTTCAAGGTGATGTTGGGCTGCAGCATGCGCTGGGTGAAATCCACGATGAGGTTCAGGGCCGTGTAGTCCACATCCGCGGCCTCTTTTTTGAACAGAGGATCGGCCACGATGCGCACCATGGTCTGGGCCTGCTCCAGGCCGTAGTAGGCCTTGAGGTTCTTGGCCACGGACTCTTCCTTGCCGTCCACGGTGCGCAGGGTAATGCCCCTGTCCACCTGGCGAAGCAGGAGTTCCTTGTTGGCCACCACCCCGTTGGTCATGATCTCGGTGTAGATGCGGCAGATGAGGTCCTCAATGGTCTTGGAAAAGAGGTGGGTCTCAAGGACCTGGAAGGCGCCCCGGCTCACCTCAATGCCCATCTTGTCCTCAAACTCCTGCTTTCTCAGCCACACCTCGTCCAGGGGCGTGGCCGCAGCCGTGGACTCTTTGCCGGGCTCCACCGTGGGCTGGGGAGGCGGGGGAACCGGCGGCTGGGTCAGAATGGTCCGAAACTCGGAAAAGGCGCTCCGGACATTGGCCACCTGGCGGCCCACCACCTCCGTGTTGTTGTCGTACACGGGCAGGACCGAACGGATGGCGAGCTTCCGGCTCGCCTCGGTGGCGGCGTCGTCCTGGATCAGAAAGTCACGGGGGGCCTTGATGTTCTTTTCTGCGATGTCTCCCACGCTGTAGGAGAATTTGGTGGCGGAAAATAGGATGGGTGCGTCGGGTAAAAAACAGGGTGATCAGCCCCAGCAGGATCCAGAGCACATGGCCACTGGTCACAAAATATGCACGGACCGACTCCCGAAAGGGAAGCCGCTTCTCAGGTCGAAGATTCATCTTGTATCGTACGCCTCTTAAAGTGCCTGTTCCGCGCGTCGACGCTTGGAAAGGTCGTTCTTCTCGTAGGCCGAGATAATCTTCATCACCAGCTTGTGGCGCACCACGTCGTCCTTGGTGAATTCCACAAACGAGATCCCGCGGATTCCCTTAAGGATACCGCGGGCCTCTTTCAATCCAGGCACCTTTCCGTTGGGAAGGTCCACCTGGGTCACGTCACCGGTGATGACCGCTTTGGAGTTGAACCCGATGCGGGTCAAAAACATCTTCATCTGCTCGGAGGTGGTGTTCTGGGCCTCATCCAGAATGATAAAGGCGTTGTTCAGGGTCCGCCCCCGCATAAAGGCCAGGGGGGCCACTTCAATGGCTCCCTGCTCCATGAGTTCCGTCACCTTTTCGTAACGCAGCATGTCGTGCAGGGCATCGTACAGGGGGCGAAGGTAGGGGTCCACCTTCTCGGCCAGGTCACCGGGCAGAAACCCCAAAGACTCCCCGGCCTCCACGGCCGGACGCGTGAGGATAATGCGGTTCACCTGGCCACTGGTCAGGGCGGCGACGGCCATGGCCATGGCCAGATAGGTCTTTCCGGTCCCTGCCGGGCCGATGCCGAAGACAATGTCGTGCTCCCTGATGGCATCGATGTACGCTTTCTGATGGGGGCTCTTGGGGGTGATGGGGCGTTTCGTGGCGGTGGTGAACACCGTGTCCATGAAAATGGACTTCAGGTTCACCTCGGGATCACCGCTCACCGCCTTAATGGCGTGATCGATGTCGCTGGGGTAGAGGGGCAGCCCCTCTTTGACGAGGGAATAAAGCTGGTTCAGCAGGGTGACGGCCAGCTTGCGGGCCACGGCATCCCCCTGAAGGGTCACCTTGTTGCCCCGGGCATGGATGGTTATGGCCAGGGCGTCTGCGATCTTGGTGAGGTGACGGTTCTTCTCACCGAACAGCTGTATGACGTGCGCGTTGTTTGAAAACGACAACTCGCTGGTGCTGTTCTCCAAATTTTCTTCCATGTATGAGCCTTCGCGATGCCCTGCCCTGTCACAACATGAAACAAAGCCGGGCGTTCCCTTGTATGTTGCCTGACCCGATTTCAGCAGGGAAAATCAAAAACGGTGGTAACGTCAGAAAACCGGAACGGTACAGCCGCCCGGTGCCCCTCAGGGTCACCATTTCGGGGGTATCTGCCTGAGAGTGAAAGTCATTTTGACATGTATGCATTCTTAGCACACATGATTTGCCGAATGCAAACTGAAACGTAACCCCCTTTAACCCAAGGAAAAATGCCTTGACTCCCCGCAGCAGCTTCTGCTAAGCAAGCAGATTGATCGGTGCGAAGGCCGCACCGTGCCGTGGCATTCGACGCTTTCACCTTACCGTTTTACCAGGCGCATCTCACCATGGAGGCCCGCTGATGAACCCACTGGATATCACCTTTTGCATCGTAATCGCCTTCTGCCTGATCCGGGGCGCCTTTCGGGGAATCGTCAAGGAAGCTTCCGCTATCATCGGGGTCTTCGGCGGCTTTTTCGCCGCCTACAACTACTACCCCCTGCTGGCCGACCAGCTCAGCCGGTTCATCGACTCTGCCGCCTGGCTCAACATCATCAGCTTTCTTGTCATCTTCGGCGCCGTCTTTGCCGCTGTCTCCGCCCTGGGCATCCTCGTCAAGTACCTCCTCAAGGTGGTATTCCTGGGCTGGGTGGACCGTCTCTGCGGGGCAGGCTTCGGCCTGGTCAAGGGCGTCTTGATCTCCGCCGTAGTCCTCATGGTCTTTGCCACCTTCCTCGACGAGGATTTCTCCCCTGATCCGGCAGTCCAAAACAGCGCCCTACATCACCATCGTCTCGGAGGCCCTCTCCGGCTTTGCGTCCAAGGACCTTCGCCAGGAATTCACCTCCAAAATCGAAGATGCAAGAAAAATTTGGGAAAAACGGTTATAGCGCCACTGGCCGACCCGTCCCCACCCCCGAAAAAACCAGCCCTGCCCTGTGCAGGGCCTTTTTTATTAAAAGGTCACCCTTGTGAACGACACACGAAAACTCATCCAACGCCTCAGGGCCGACAACGGCTGCCCCTGGGATCGTAAACAGACCCCCGTTTCCATGGTCCGGTACCTCATTGAAGAGAGCTACGAGCTCCAGGAAGCGATCCACGGCGGGGACATCGGTGAAATGGCCGATGAGCTTGGAGACACCTGGTTTCAAATGGTCTTTCTCATCCACCTGCTGGAAGAGGCCCACGGGCTCTCGTTTCCCGAAGTGGTCAAGGCCAACCAGCGCAAAATGATCCGGCGCCACCCCCACGTCTTCGGGGAAGAGAGTGCCGACACCGTGGATGAGGTGAAGACCCACTGGGCCAGGGTCAAGGAAGAGGAGAAGGCCGAGACCCCCGCCTCCCTCCTGGACACGGTCACCTCGGGCACCCCGCCCCTCATGAGGGCCCGGGACGTCTCCAAGGTCACGGCCGAGGCCGGATTTGACTGGGACGACATGGACGGGGTCATGGACAAGGTGGACGAGGAGTGGACCGAGTTCAACGAGGCCCTGGCCTCGGGGGACAGAAAGGCCGCCTCCTTAGAGTTCGGCGACCTGCTCTTCACCCTGGTCAACGTGGCCCGCTTTGCCGGTATCGACGCCGACGCAGCCCTGGCCTCCTCGGTGGCCAAGTTTGAAAAACGCTACCGCCTCATGGAGCAACTCCTGGCCAAAGAGGGACAGCGACCGGACCGAAGCAGCTCCTCTTCTGTGGACGCCATGTGGGAGCGCGCCAAAGAGATCAACGACGGGGCAGACGATGCCCCCAACACGTAACTGGAGATGTGACACACCATGATAGCCATCATCGACTACGAAGCCGGCAACCTCACCAGCGTCGAGCGGGCCGTTCGGTCCCTGGGGCGCGACTGTGTGGTGACCGGTGACGCCCGGACCATCCGAGAGGCCGAACGGGTCATCTTCCCCGGCGTGGGCCAGGCGGGCAGCGCCATGGCAAGCCTGAAGCGCACCGGCCTGGACACCGTCATCCACGAGGTCTACGCATCGGGCCGCCCTTTTATGGGCATCTGCCTCGGCACCCAGATCATCCTCTCCCACAGCCGTGAGCACGACACCCCCTGCCTCGGCCTCCTCGGCGGGGAGGTGGAAGCCTTCCCCGCGAAGATGAACGACACCGACGGCTCCCGACTGAAAATTCCCCACATGGGCTGGAACCGCATCCGCCCCGTGGCAGACCACCCCATCCTGGAGGGGATCACCGAAGAGGACGAGTTCTACTTTGTCCACAGCTACTACCCAGAGCCCGCGGACCGGACCCATGCCCTGGCCGAGTGCACCTACGGGATCACCTTTCCCGTGATGCTGGGCCACAAGAACCTGGTCTCATCCCAGTTTCACCCGGAAAAGAGCGGCAAGGCAGGCCTTAAAATCTTAGACAACTTCTGCAGGTGGCAACCATGTTAAGCAGGCGCATCATCCCATGCCTGGACGTGCGCGAAGGGCGCACCACCAAAGGCATCAAATTCAAGAACAACGTGGACATCGGGGACCCGGTGGAGATGGCCAAGCTCTACTACGAGCAGGGCGCCGACGAAATCGTCTTCTACGACATCACCGCCTCCCATGAAAAACGCAACATCATGATCGACGTGGTCCGCCGCGTGGCAGAGACCATCTTCATCCCCTTTTCCGTGGGCGGGGGCATCCGTACGGTGGAAGACATGCGTGCCGTGCTCCTTGCAGGTGCGGAAAAGGTGAGCGTCAACTCCGCGGCCGTCAAAAACCCGGAGATCATCCGCCAGGGCGCCGAGGCCTTCGGCAACCAGTGCGTGGTCCTAGGCATGGACGTGAAGCAGGTGGAAGCAAGCGAAGCCATCCCCTCGGGCTATGAGATCGTCATCAACGGCGGACGAAAGCACATGGGCATGGACGCGGTGCAGTGGGCCCTCAAGGCCCAGGAGCTGGGAGCCGGCGAGATCTGCCTCAACTCCATCGACGCCGACGGCATGAAGACCGGCTACGAGGTAAACCTCACCCGCCTCATCTCCGAAACCGTGGACATCCCCGTCATCGCCTCGGGGGGCGCCGGAGAGCCCGAACACCTCCGGGAGGTGTTAACCGACGGCAAGGCAGACGCCGCCCTCATCGCCTCCATGGTCCACTACGGCGACTACACGGTCCCGGGCATCAAGGATTACCTCCATGACGCCGGGGTCAAGGTCAGGCACCGCTGGTAACAACCGGCTCGCCAATACCCCCGTAAAAAACAAAAAGGCCGAAAACGATCTTTTTCAAATCGTTTTCGGCCTTTTTTTGTACGTGTCGCTGCGGACACCCGCGCCTTGTGTAAAATCTCAGCGGCCTTCATCATCAAGGCCTGGAATGAACGCCCTTAAAGGGATCAGACATAATCACCGCGCCTGAACTTCACGGCTTCGATACCGGCCAGGGCCGCGCTCTGCTCGGCCAGCTCCCGCACCTTGGGGTCGGGCTCATCGCTTAAGGAGGCGGCAAGCTCCGTGGCCAGGGACCCCATCTCCCCCACCAGGGACGCCACCTCTTTCAGGGGCACATCCGGGGACTCCATCTTCTGGGAATAGTCTTCCAGAAGATTCAACAGGGCGGCGGTGCGCTCGGCCGTGGGTGACGGGCCTGCTGCGGGAATAACAGGGGGCATCACCGCACGGATCTCGCCCAGGGGAGCGGCGGCGGAAGCAGCTCCCGGGGCCTTGGTTGCAGTCCCCTCGGAGGGGCCGGCCTGTTCCCGGGACGCCTGGTTCAACACCTGATCAAAGGAGGCGGCCCCTTCCCGGGACGTGGCGGCGCCTGCTGCGGGTTTCGCGGTTCCCGCGGGCCCCATGGGGTTGATGGAATTGAGTTTCATGGTGGACTCCTGTGGTGGGATCGGTTGACCGGGGCCTCACCCCCGTGCGCGCGTTTCCGGTTCCGGTTAAACACGCCCGCCACGCGATCCGACGGTTTATCTGTACGCCTTGCCCCACGGTACGAAGCAAAGCCTGCCACCCTCAAATCTATTCAAAAGGTGTGCCACAGATGGAGCTTTCTGGCTGTTTTTCGTCAAAACCCAACATTGACGGGGATTGTACCGCCCTTTGGATAAAAAAAGGCACCGGTGTAGGGGAAAATTTTTCCCACCGGTGCCGTCGGGCTGTCTGTAATAACGAGTCGGCCGGGGTCACGGTACCCCGGTGTCCGGTCAGACGTACTCGTTGATGGCCGAGGCGATGATCTTGTCGGCCACCTTGTCTGCGGGCACGGCGTAGCGCCCCTCCTTCACCTCGTTCCTGAGCTCCTCCACCTTTTCGGTGCGGATGTCCGGGGTGTTCATCATGGCGTCACGGGCGATCTGCATGTCACGGGAATCCCTGGAGAGGGTGACCCTGTCCTGCGCAGCACGCTCTGGACCCTTACCGGCCTGCGTCCCCTGCTTTGCAGGGTTGGCTTCCGACACCTCTCGCATGTAGAGCTGCCTGCCGTAATTGGCATTTGATTCAGAGATTTTCATGTCTCTCCTCCGGGTCGGGGTTTCCGTCCTCGCGTCTGTAATGGTCCATCAGGGAGCGGATCCTCTGTCCCTGGGGACCGTTGTTGCCGACGGTGAGTGTGCTGGTGGTCTTCTCATCGTTTTCACCGATGTAATTGTACACAAACCGCCCGTTTTTCTTGCGTTCGAGCTCGGACTCCCCGCCCTTCTCTTTCCAGACCTGGGCGGCCGCCTCCACGTCCTTGTCACCGGATGCGCCGGTGGTAGTCAGGCGATTGATGATGTCAGAAGCCACTTTGTCGATAACGGCCTTCCGCTTCCCTTCCGCCGATAAGGTAATCTTATCATGGGTCGGTGCATTGTCAAGACCGAGATCTTTCTGACGATTCAATGCCTTATTCTGGCTCACCTGCTTGCTGTAAGTCTTTAAAACATTGTTTATCTGGTATGACGGTACATGCATGACATCTTTCTCCTTAGTCTTGGCATCGGCAAAAATTGCCCAGACATTAAGGAAAAAAACAAACAAAATTAACAGGGAAGCCGTAGAGCCCGTCAGTTGCGGGTCAGAAGATAGTTCCGGATAAAATGCCGATGGCTGCGGAAGGCGACCTCCGGCAAGTCGTCCAGGGGAAAGAAGCAGGCGTCGTCCGCGTCATCCCCTGCAACGGGCACGCCGGTCCAGGACCGAATCAGGTACCCCATGAGCAGGACGGTTCCGTAATCTGGGTTGGGGTTGGTGGTCACCCCCAGCAGGCTCTGGATGCGGCCGTCGATGCCGGCCTCCTCACGGAGCTCCCGCACGGCAGCTTCTTCCGGGGACTCCCCCAGCTCCATGAACCCTCCGGGAAGGCACCACATCCCTACCTTGGGAGGCACGTTGCGCTTGATGAGGAGCAGACGCTCCTTGTCGTCCACCACCACCACACAGGAGGCCGGAACCGGATTTTCATACAAAGGGGTGGCGCAGGCCTCGCAGTAGAGGCGATCCCGCCCCTCCACAAAACGCCTGGAGAGGAGCCCCCCGCAAAAGGGGCAATGGGTCTTCTGTCGAGACGTGGTCACGGAATCTTTTGGATTGCTGCACGCAGAGTGCATTGCATCAGGTGCCATGGGCCCTCCCAAAAACAAAGAAAAAGGCGGCCCGATCACACATCGGGCCGCCTGAAACGCTTTCAGCAGACTGAAGGGACAAAACCGAAGGCCGCGGAACAAACCGCAGACCAACGCGTCCCCAGGGTTCGGATCATGGGATCCGTTGCCGCCTGCTACTCGTCAAAGTCACCTTCGGGTCCTTTGTCCGAGCAGATCAGTGCGGCCTTGGCGCGGATCTTCTCTTCGGTCCACTCTGCCTTGTCCTCCACCACCTCGGCCTTGGGGCCGGGGTTGTAAGAACCTGTCTCCAGGATGTCCTGGACACACAGGGAACCGGTACCGCCGGCGTTGAAAACCTCGGTGAGGAGGGTGTAGGTGAACTCTTCCACACGCTTGGTCATGCGCTCACGGATCTCACGGGCCTGGCCGAGGATCTTGTTCTCAAAGGGGAGGTTCAGCTTCTTGAAGTTGCTGCCCTTGATGCCCTTTTCATCGGCGTAGGCCTTCATCTCCGCCCAAAGCTCTTCGCCAAGGCCTTCGCCCTTGATCTTGATGAGGTCCCCGTTTTCATCCATCACCGCGTTGCCGAACTCGTTGACCTCCATGCCCCAGGAGAGGAGCTGCAGGGCCGTGGCCACGTTGGCCTTGGTGGTGGCGGTCTTTTCGGCGATGGCGCGCAGGCGGTCGGAGTCGTTGCCGCTGGTGCCGTGCTGGGCACCGGAGACCTTGTAGGGCTCCAGGGCCTTGTGGATCTCTTCGGTCAGCTCCACGTTGATGCCGGAGCCGCTGGCCTCAATGCCGTGGGTGGTGCCGTTGTTCAGGGCGATCCAGTCCGCATGGATGTCGTGGGCGTTGAGCCCCTGGATGAGGAACAGGGCCTCTTCCGGTGAGGAGAGTCCCTCGGTGCCTTTGATCTCACCCACCTCGGTCTCCAGACCGGCCCACTCGGGGATGTAGGGGTTGATGGCGATGTTGGCCAACAGGTTCTCGTCATCGGGCTGATGGGACGCGTCGATGGCGATGGAGGTAACCCCGGCATCAAAGATGGAGGGGATCTCCACCTTGCCCGCCTCGAGGTCGGCCTGGGTCTTGATGGCGTAGTGGTCGGTGTGGATGGCCACGGGCACGGTGACCCCCAGCTCGTTCATCACCGCATCCACCTGGCGTGCCATGTTCCAGAGGCTGGTGGGGCAATAGGCGTTGGCCCCGCCTTCGGACTTGGCAATCTCGATGATGATGGCGGCATCGGCACGCTGGGCCGCGGCCAGAACGCCGCGAATCACAAGGTGGCTGCGTCCGTTGGCCGCAATGGTCATGGCCCCGCCCTTCTTTCGCATGGCGCGGTCGATGTACCGACCACTCACGAGCAGAGCCTTGGAGTTGGGAAAAAGTTTTTCTACTGTGGGGGGACGACCGATTTTGAGTGCGCGATCAAAGTCAGACATGGTCTCTCTTTTTCTCCTTGTATATTAGGGACCGACAGGGCCCCTTTGTCGCGGTTGAAAAACATGTAAAAAGCCGATACTGCGATCCTTCCTGGCCTTGCCTTGCCGTCGGAACTGTAAACGCAGCCTTTGCCCCGCCCGGGGCGGCTGCAGTCTGACAATCTAACTTTTTACAATCCAAAATATATTTTATTATTGTAAAGCAATTGTAAAGAAAAAAACAGCGGAAGCCCCAATTGTCAACCCGTGTTTTTTTCACGATTTCAATGAGGTATCTCAGGAATAGCGTTTCTTGACTTTGAGGGGTACAATGGCATACATGGTTTCGGGTACATGGATGCCCGGGCGTCCCCAGTCCGCCCCTGATTCTTCTTTCATCCTCTTTCCCAGGGAGTCCCCATGACACGCGCCGTTCCACGTCTCGTCGTATCAGCCCTTGCCCTTCTCCTGGCAGGATTCAGCCTCTTTTCAGCCCCCCCTGTGCGGGCCGACGTTCCGGTGTCGGCACCCGCAGAAAGCCCCGACCGCAAAGTCGATCAGCTCACGCGGCTCCTCACCACCATGGACCAGGTCAAACGGGAGGTGGCAGAGGCCCAAAGCGCCCTTTCCAGCCCGGAAGCCCTGGGCAAGGAGGAACGCTACCGAACACGTATCACCCGGCTCAGCGCCCGACTCACCGCCCTGGAAGAGGGATTTGAACAGCTGGCAACCGGCGTGGAAAAATCAGCCACGGCCCAGGCAGGCGGAGCCAGTTCCTTTGAGTGGAACACGGAACTCAAAGAGCTTTTAGCCCCTCTGATCATGGAAATCAAGCACATGACGTCCCGTCCCCGGGAAATCCAGGGACTCCGCAGCACCCTGGAGGGCTATGACGAGGAGCTCTCCCGTATTGCCACAGCCATGAAGAATATCACCGACCTGCAGGCCAAACCCGACCTCTCCCCGGCCCTGGCCCTGGAGCTGGACACCCTGGCCTCCAAGTGGCGACACCGCGAACAGGAGCTGATCTCCTTAAAGGGCCTGGCCGAACTGAAGCTGGAGGAGAAGGAGGCCACCAAACGAACCCTGTCGGGATCATTCCAGGACGTCACCCGCCTCTTCTTCAAAAGCCGGGGCCGCAACCTCCTCATGGCCCTGGCCGTCCTCTTCGGCACTCTCTTTGCCATGGGCAAGTTCAGGTCCGTCATCGAAAAACACAGCCGCCTCTACGGCAAGGCCCAGACCGTCTACGCCCGTATCTTCGACTTAAGCTACATGATCGTCACCGTCACCGTTGCCCTCCTCTTCACCATGGGCTCCCTCTACCTGGTGAGCGACTGGGTCCTGCTCTCAATCCTGCTGATCCTTGTGTTCGGCCTGGTCTGGACCTCCAAGGAGGCCATCCCCAAAGTGTGGGGCCAGGTCCGCATGCTCCTTAACCTGGGGGCGGTGCGCGAGGGAGAGCGCCTCATCTACCAGGGGGTCCCGTACAAAGTCACCAGCATCAACCTCTACTCGGAACTGGAAAACCAGGCCCTCCAGGGCGGCCGACTGCGCCTGCCCCTGAAAGACCTCTTTGACCTGCGCTCCCGCCCCTGGCACCCGGACGAGCCCTGGTTCCCCACCCTGAGCGGAGACTGGGTGCTCCTCTCCGATACCACCCACGCCAAGGTGACGGTGCAGAGCCCCGATGTGGTAAGCCTGCGCCTTTTGGGCGGAGCCATTCGCCGGATCACCCCGGCGGAGTTCCTGTCCCTGGCCCCCACCAACCTCTCCCAGGGGTTCCGCCTGGAGGCCCGATTCCGACTGGATCCGCGCCACCGAACCGAAGCCGCCACCACCATCCCTTCTACCCTTGAAAAAAGCCTCACCACACGCTTCGCCGAAACCCGCTGGATCCCCGAGGACCTTTCCGTGCAATACCGACGCACCCTCCCCTCCTTCCTGGAGCTCTCCATCCTCGCCGACTTCCCCGGCTCCTGCGCCGAAGACCACCCCCTCATCGCCATGGCCCTGGAACAACACTGCCTGGAAACCGCCGCTTCCATGGCCTGGGACCTCCCCACCCACCGCATGGCCGTCCAGATGGTGCAGGAAAAAAGCTAAAAAAGCATGCCTCCGGCGGGCAGGGGATACATCCCCTGCACCCCAGGTTCGCAAATGTTCCGTCCCTTCGTTCCTCAGGGACGTTACATTTGCTGACGGGCTTCGCCCGTAGTCAGTGGAGTGGGGTGTTCATAGTTAAAACCCAACCATGTAAATCATCGTTAAGCCCTTTTTATTTTTCAAAAAAAGCCCAGAAGCGTTCCCTGCGAGCTATGCCCACCATAAACGCTGATGGATTTTGCGTATTGCTTTACACGAGCCAAATGCATCAAGAGGGGACACCCGGGCATTTGCGCCCCTGGGGTCCAGGGGATGCCTCCCTATCGGCCGGAGGCTGGCCTGCTAAAGCTGATCATCAACGGATTACGGTAACGCATCCTGGCCCTCCAAGGCTTGTGGGATAATTTGCATAAACCACCAACTTATGTATCGGGCGAAGCCCGAGCCGAAGGCGCGTGCACATTTTTCTGAGGAACGAAGGAAAATGCGCACGCGCAATCCGCTTTCGAGGTGGCTCCACCTCGCCGCCGGAGGCATGATTTTTCCGGCCACTTCGACCATAGAAGGCTTAGCTCATGACTTCCCCTTATCCGATCATGATGTCCTCTTCGGCCCAGCGGTGGGGGGGGGCGATGTCGCGGCTGACGGCCACGGCAATGGCCATGGGGCCGAGGCGGCCGACAAACATGAGGAGGGTGACGCAGAGGCGCCCCGGGGTGGAGAGGGTGGGGGTGACGCCCATGGAGAGTCCCACGGTGCCGAAGGCGCTGACGCTCTCAAAGAGGAGTTCAAGAAAGCGGCCGCGGCTTTGGGTGTGGGCAAGGCTCCCCATCTCGCTGGAGAGGAGCACCAGGGTACCGAGGATCACCACGGCAACGGACATCATCATGAGGTGGGTGGCTTTCTCCACACTTTTGGCGGGAATGGTCCGGGAAAAGGCAGAGACGTGAGCAGCCCCTTTGAGGCGGCTCCGGCCCATGAGAAAGAGGGTGGCTGCGGTGGTGGTCTTGACCCCGCCGCCGCAGGAGCCCGGCGAAGCGCCGATGAACATGAAGATCAGTGACAAAAAGAGGGTGCCGTTGGCCATGGATCCGAAATCAAGGGTGTTGAAGCCCGCGGTGCGAAGGGTCACGGACTGAAAAAAGGCGGCCAGGAATTTTTCATGCATGGGCAACGGGGCCAGGGTGTTGCGCCACTCCAGGAGCAGGGTAACCAGGGTCCCTGCAAGGAGGAGGATGGCCGAGGCCGTGACCACAAGGCGGGTATGGAGGCTGAGCCGCTCCCAGCGCCAGCGCCCGGGGCGCAGCCGCCCCTGGAGCTCTGAAACAGCCAGAAAGCCCAGGCCCCCTGCGATGATCAGAAAGGAAATGGTGCCGTTGACAAGGAGGTCCCCCCGAAACCGGGTCAGGCTGTCCGGGTAGAGGGCAAACCCGGCGTTGCAAAAGGCGCTGACGCTGTGAAACACCGCGAGCCACAAGGCACGGGCTGCGGTGGGGGAGACCGGGTAAAACCGGATAAAGAGAAAAAGCGCCCCCAGAAGCTCAATGGTGACGGTCACCCGGATCACGGCCCGCAGGATATCAGCGGGGCTCTTTTTCCCGCTGTGGGTGAAGCTGTCCTGAATAATGAGGTTTCCGGCAAAGCCCACCCGTCCCCGGGCGCCCAGGATCAACAGGGTGGAGATGGTCATGATGCCCAGGCCACCCAGCTGGATCAGGGCAAGGAGCACCCCCTGGCCGAAGAGGGTCAGGGTTGAGGCCACATCCAGCACCGAAAGGCCGGTGACACACCCGGCCGAGGTGGCGGTAAAAAGGGCATCCACAAAGGAGAGGGACCCCGTGCGGGACGAGGCGGGGAGCATCAGCAGCAACGCGCCGATGGCGATCATGGACATAAAGGATAGGATGAGGCGGCGGGCCGGGGATTGAGCGCAACAGCCGCCCGCGGTGTAGACGATTTTCATCCACACTTATGTACCAGAGTGCGGAAATCATGGCAATTGGTGACGTTCTGTTCCTATTCAGATTGCCTTCTATGGTCAATGAGGAGTCAAAAAAAACAAAAAAGAGCCTCCGGCGGCGAGGTGGAGCCACCTCGAAAGCTCATTGCGCTTGCGCATTTTCCTTCGTTCCTCAGAAAAATACGCAAGCGCCTTCGGCTCGGGCTTCGCCCGATTCATAAGCTGGTGGTTTGTCCGAGCTGTCCCACAAGCCTTTAAGGGCCAGGACTCGCTATCGTAACCCCTTGAGTATCCGCTTTAACCAAACTGACTCCGGCGGGTCGGTTAACGAAGGCGAAGGTGCATGCCCGCCCCTGGGCTTCAGCCCTTTTTCCCGCGCATGGGCGTTGCCATGGCCGGTCGGCGGCGGTCTCCTTCGGCATAGCGCCGGTCCTGGGAGACCCGTTTCTGGGCGGCCCGCCGCTCCCCTGCGGTGCGGCGGTCGATGGAGAGTTCCAGCACCTCCACCATGTCGGAGACCAGGTGGATGGTCAGGGCCTTCACCACCTTTTTGGGCAGCTCGGCCAGGTCCTTTTCGTTCTGGCGCGGCAGGATCACGGTCTTGACTCCCACGCGGTGGGCGGCCAGCACCTTCTCCTTGACCCCGCCCACGGGCAGCACCTTGCCCCTTAGGGTGATCTCTCCGGTCATGGCCAGGTTCTTTCTCACCACCCGGTTGATGAGAAGGGAGACCAGGGCCGTCATCATGGCCACCCCGGCCGAAGGGCCGTCCTTGGGAATGGCCCCTGCGGGCACATGGACATGCAGGTCGATGCCCTTGAAGATCTCGTCGTCGATGCCCAGGCCCCTGCTGTTGCTCCGCACAAAGGAGAGGGCGGTGCTCACCGACTCTTTCATGACGCTGCCCATCTGGCCGGTAAGGTTGAGGCCCTTGTTTCCCTTCATGGCCGTCACCTCAATGTAGAGGATCTCGCCGCCTGCAGGGGTCCAGGCCAGGCCCATGACCACGCCGGGCACGCTGATGCGGTCGTTGACGTCGTGGCTGAACTTTTCCGGGCCCAGGAACTTGGGCACGGTGACCACGTTGACGGCCACCTTCTCGGCCTCCTCCTGGGCGATGAGGGTGGCAGCCCCCCGGCACACACCGGCCACTTCCCGTTCCAGGTTCCGAAGGCCAGCCTCCCGGGTGTACCCGGAGATGATCTTTTTCACGGCCCCTTTGGTCATGGAAAAATTCCCGGCGGAAAGGCCGTGGGCCCGCCGCTGCTTGGGGATCAGGTAGCGGTTGGCGATCTTCACCTTCTCATCGTCGGTGTAGCCGGGCAGCTCCAGAACCTCCATGCGGTCAAGAAGGGCAGGGGGAATGGTATGGAGCACGTTGGCCGTGGTGATGAACATCACGTGGGAGAGGTCAAAGGGTACGTCGAGGTAGTGATCGGTGAAGGTGTGGTTCTGTTCGGGATCCAGCACCTCCAGAAGGGCCGATGAGGGGTCTCCCTGGAAGCTGTTGCCGATCTTGTCCACCTCATCCAGAACCACCACGGGGTTGCGGGACCCCACGCGCCGGAGCCCCTGGATGATCCGCCCGGGCAGCGCCCCCACGTAAGTCCGCCGGTGCCCCCGGATCTCGGCCTCGTCCCGGACCCCGCCCACGGCGATGCGGATGAACTCCCGGCCCATGGCCCGGGCCACGGAGCGCCCCAGGGAGGTCTTTCCCGTGCCCGGAGGCCCGGCAAGGCAGAGAATAGGCCCCTTGGAGGCCTGGGTGAGCTTGCGGACGGCCAGATACTCTATGATGCGCTTCTTGGGCTTGCTGAGCCCGAAATGGTCATCGTCCAGCACCTTTTTCGCCCGCACGATGTCCAGGTTGTCCACGAGTTGTCCTTGCCTGCCACCGCGGGGCGGAGGTGGCCCACTCAAGGTAGGTGATGGCCACGGTATACTCCGACGACGAGGGGTGCATGCGCGCCAGGCGAGAGAGCTCTCGCTCCGCCTCCTTTTTCGCCTCCTCGGGCATGTTGGCCGCATCGATGCGGGCCCGGTATTCGGACACCTCGGCCGCGTTTTCGCCCTCTTCCCCCAGCTCCTCCTGCATGGCCTTGATCTGCTGTCGGAGATAGAACTCCTTCTGCTTGTTGCTCATGTCCTCCTTGACCTGGGTCTGGATTCGGGTGCCGATCTCCAGGATCTCAAGCTGGTAGTTCACCAGCTCCGTCACTTTTTTCAAGCGATCCCGGACCCGGGAGAGCTCCAGCACCGCCTGCTTCTCCTCAAGCCCGACGTTGATGGTGGAGGTGATCATGTCCGCCAGGGTGCCGGGGTCGGGAATGGAACGGGCCATCTCCCCCAGCTCCTGGGGCAGGGCCGGGGTGAGCTTAACCACTTTCTGGTACTGGGTCAGCAGGTTGGCCGCCATGGCTCCGGCCTCTTTCTCGTCCATGCGCATGTCGTGGATCAACTCCACACCGGCGCGGAGAAAGGGCCGCTCCTGAACGTAGTCACGGGTCCCGAACCGCCCCATGCCCTGGACCATCATCTGGATCTTGCCGTCGTCCTCTTTGGCCATCTTAAGGATCATGGCCACCGTTCCCACCTGGTGGAGTTCCGAGGGGATGTGGCGCCCTTCGGGGCTCGTTTTCTTGGACAAGAGCAGCCCGATGATCCGGCTTCCCTGCATGGCGTCTTCCACCAGATCCGAAGCAGCCCCTTCCGTGGCCTGAAGCGGCAGCACCATCTTGGGAAAAAGGGACACATCATAGACGGGGAGAATCGAGAGCTCTTCCGGGATCTCTTCAGGTGCCAGGGTCCCGCTGGAACCGTGGACATGGTCGCCTCCAAAATCAAGAACAGGGGAAAAGCACCCTGCGGGTTGTGTGACCCACCCCGGGAAATCAAACCGTTACGGGGAAGGATTTTACATGGCGTGTGGTGTGCATTGTCAGGTGGGTGTGCTATAACGCTCGACAAGGAAGAAGAGAATGAAGATAAGAAACGCGTGATCCGGTTTTAAGGGAGTTGCCGGCGGAAACGCCGGGACACGGCAACGCAGAAAGCGACCGCCTGAAAGGGCTTCAGCCCCAGGGTTTCAAGCCAGCTCGCCACGGGTACCGCTTGCAATCAATCCGGCAACCATTGAGGTGACGACAGGACGCACTTCGACCTGCGGTGCTCATGGAACCAAAACAAAACCTTTGGGTTGGATTAAATCGCCGGGTTATCAATAAATACCACGTTCCCAGGATTGATGTAAAGGAAAGATGGGCCCAACCCCTCGCAACATAAGCACAATCCCATCGGGAGCCCGCCCCCCTTCGGTCGTTCTGTCGGCCCACTATTTCCTCTACTTCGGCATGATGGGCATCTTCCTGCCCTTCTTCAACCTCTTCTGCCACAACATCGGCCTGTCCGGCTTTGAAATCGGGGCCATCAACTCCACCCGCACCGTGGTCATGGTCCTCTTCTCCATCCTCTGGGGGGCCCTGGCCGACCGCCTTGCCCTGAGGCGGCCCGTTTTCATCCTCACCAGCTTTCTAAGCGCCCTTGCCTTCGGGGGCTACCTCTTCACCGACACCTTTCTGCCCATGCTGGGCGTCACCGTGGTCTATGCCCTCTTCTTCGGCCCGGTCATCCCCTTTCTGGAAGCCTTCACCATGGAGGCCCTGAACCGCCCCGGCGCAGACCCCAACGCCTACGGACGCATCCGGGCCTGGGGATCTTTGAGCTTTATCGGGGTGGTCATGCTCATGGGCAAGGTCATGGAGATCGGCTCCACCCGCCTTGTGCCGCCCCTGATCCTCCTGGCCTCCCTGATGCTTGCCCTCTGCACCCCAGCCGTGCCCAGGGACCTCTCCCCCCTGAGGCCCGCCGGTGCCTCGGAGATAAGGAGCCTCTTCAACCGCAGGACCCTGGGGTTCCTCCTGGCCAACTTCCTCATGCTGGCCGGCCACGGCACCTATTACGGGTTCTTCTCCATTCACCTGGAACAGACGGGGTACGGCCCGGGATTCATCGGCCTGGCCTGGGCCCTGGCCACCCTTGCAGAGCTGGCCGTCATGACGGGTTCGTCCCGGATTTTCAAGCACCTTCCCATCCACCGGGCCCTCTGGCTTGCCTGTCTCCTGGCGGCCCTCCGGTGGGTGGTGCTCTTTGCCTTCACCTCCCCGGCGGCCATTCTCCTGTCCCAGCTCCTCCATGCCGCAACCTACGCCCTGTTTCACATTGCCTGTATCCTCTACACGGACCGCCTCTCCACCCCCGGCAACCGCACCGTGGCCCAGGTGGCCAACAACGCCGTCTCATACGGGCTGGGGCTCATGGCAGGCTTTCTGGTCAACGGCTGGCTCTACGACCGATACGGGGCCGGCCTCTTTCTCATGAGCGCCGGCATCTCCCTGGGTGCCGCGGCCCTGCTCTTTCTGGTCGCCTCCCGATCCCCGCAGCCCTGACCCTCCCCGCAACAGCACGGGAAATGTCTACCTTTCAGACCTTTTTTCCCAGAAATTTACGGGCTCTTTTACCCCACCATTCCGGTATAGATTGGAGACAAACCACAGCCCGCCACGCACCCCTAAAGGGCACAGAGAGGGAATAAAAACACGCCTTTCAAGCACCCAGCAACAGCCCTGAGGTACCATCACTCACAAAATGCTCTCTGCCCGACCTTTTTTACTCGAAAACTGCCCGGGTGGTAAAAAAAACATCGTTCCGATCCCCCTCCGGCAACTCGTCCTAAATGGGCACGATGACAGTAAGTATATGCAGGCAGGGTCGATTGCTGACCACGGGTCAAAGAAAAAACAATAATTTCACTATTGAAATGGGAAAAATATTTTTTTATATCCGTTTTTTACCCAGATTTTCATACGAGTGGAAAATTATGGCGGACGTTCTTGATTTTTTACTCACCAAGGGGGATAAAATACCATGGAACATGACTCAGGCAAAGGTAAGCAGGTTGTAAAGTCCATCGGCAAAGCCATGCAATTCTGGCGAAAACTGGAAGGCCATGACCAGAAGGACTTTTCTGAGGTGATCGGCACCTCTCGCTCGTATGTGGCCAAGCTGGAAAACGGCCACGTGGGTGTCTCCATCAATCGCATCGCTGAAATCGCGGAAGCCCTGGGCATCTCGCCTTACACCCTGATGCGCGGCGTACCCGAAAAGGAAGAACTTGAAGCCCTCCTGGACCTCTATACCGACGACGACCTGCGGGTCACCAAATCGGAGATGGAGGATCTCTTCTGCGAGCGGCTCCGCAACCACCGGGTCCCCAGGGAATATTACATCCATCTGCTGGAACTCTTCCGCTCGGGAAAATACAACAGGGTCGCCTAAAGCGCCTTGGCCCGCCCGTCTCAGGGGCGGGACCCTTTTGCACACACAAGCACTCGGCCCGGGACACCCGCCCCGGACCGACACCAAACGGCCGCCACGATGATATTCAATGGGCTCCGACACGACACCAAAGGAATTGGGGTCGGGCCCATTAGCTCGGCAGCAGCCCGCAGATAACCGCGCAGCCTGCCCCCGAGCCCCTTCCCAGGCCCATCAGTCCACGGCCCGCCCGGCGGCAAACCCCTCATGCACGGCATCAAAGGCCAGTGCGATGCCCCCGGCATCCCCCACGACGACACAGGGGATTCCCTTTGCTTTCACCACCCATTCAAAGGGATTTACCGGAACAGCCCCCGAGGCCAGGACCACGGTGTCTGCAGCCAGGACGCCAATCTCTTCCCCGCACTGAACGCGAACCCCCTCATCGGTGATGGCAAGGGCCCGGGTGCCGGTACGGACAGCAACACGGCTTCGTCTCATCTCCTGGAGCATCCCCCACCGCGTGCTTTTTCCAATGTCCCGTCCCACGCTGCCTTCCATCTCGATGAGCACCACCTTCTTGGAGCCTCGGGAGGCCAGGGCCCTCAAGGTCTCCGGAGACTCCCCGCCGTTAACCAGCAGACACTTCACGGCCTCGGCCGAAAGCGTCCCCTTCTCCGCCAGGAAAAGAGCCGTCTCCACCCCCACGGCCCCCCCGCCCACAATCACCACCTGTTTCCCGGTACGGGCCCTTCCGGCCAGGACATCCCAGGCCTGCACCACCTGGGGACTGCCCACCCCGGGGATGGGCGGTGTCAACGGCTCTGCCCCGGTGGCCAGGATGACATGGTCCGGTTTTTCCGCATCGATGAGGGCCTCGTCCACCGCGGTATTCAGCATCAGGCGGATGTCCGTGGCCGCCAGCTGGTTGGCCAGGTCCTCGGCCAGGGTCAGAAACTCGCGCCTTCCCGGAGGTGCCGCAGCCAGGTGCAGCTGCCCGCCCAGACGCGCGCCCTTTTCATAGAGGGTCACCACGTGGCCCTTTGCATGGGCCGAAAGGGCCGCGCTCATCCCGGCGGCGCCCCCGCCGATCACCATGACGCGCCGGGGCTCGGCCGCCTTCAGGGGAGGGGTTTCCCACTCGTGACCGGCCCGGGGGTTGCAGAGGCACTCCACGTGCTTGAGCTTGAACAGGTTGTCAAAGCAGCCCTGGGCGCAGGCAATGCAGTGGAGGATCTCATCTTCCCGGCCGGTGCGGGCCTTTTCAGGAAGGTCCGGGTCGGCAATGAGGCTCCGGCCCATGGCCACCATGTCGCAGCATCCCTCGTCGATGAGCTCCCGGGCAACGGCCGGGTCGTTGATGCGGTGGCTGGCGATGACGGGCACCCCCACCTTCTCTTTCACGTTGCGGGCAAGGTAGCCGTACATGCCCCGGGGCACATTGGGGGTAAGCTGGGGCACCCTGGCCTCGTGCCAGCCCCCCTTGACGCACAGGGCATCGGCCCCCGCCGCCACCAGCTTCACGGCAAAGGACTCCAGCTCCTCCCGGGGGGTGCCCCCTTCCATGAAGTCGTTGTTGTCCAGGCGTACCATCACAGGAAACTCGTCCCCCACCCGACCACGGATGGCCGCAACAACCTCCAGGCCCAGGCGCATGCGGTTCTCCGGGGAGCCCCCGTATGCATCGTCCCGGGTGTTGGTCAGGGGTGAGAGGAACTCGCTGATGAGGTACCCGGTTCCGGCCAGGACCTCCACCGCATTGAACCCCGCCTGTTTCACGCGGGCCGCTGCGTCGGCAAAGGCGTTAATCACCGCACGGATCCCCTCCGGGGTCAGGGCTTCGGGCACCTCGCCGGTCATGCGGGAGGCAATGGCCGACGGGGCCACCGGGCTTTTGCCCCCCATGAGCAGGGAGTGGCTGTACCGCCCGGCGTGATTAAGCTGCACGGCGGAGCAGGCCCCGTTGCCGTTGATGGCTGCGGCCAGCCGGGTGAGGCCGGGAAGGTGGGCATCCGAATGGGCACCGATGTACAGGGAATTGCCGGATCGCTCGTCCACGGTGGCGTTTCCCACCACAATGAGACCGGCCCCTCCCTTGGCCCGTTCCGCATAAAATGCCACCAGGCGATCGTTCACCAGAAAATCCTCGCACATGCCCAGGTGCATGGCCGGAAGGCAGATGCGGTTCTTCAGCTCCAGCCCGTTGATGCGAATCGGTTCATATATCGGATCTCTCATGGGTCCCCCTTCTTCGCCCGGATATTTCATAAAAAACGACCGAGCCGAAGCAATAAAGCATTATGATAGGTGGTTATCGAGAAAAGCTGAGGCACGTAAAAAAACACACACTATAATTCACGGTTTTCTGCTCGATTTTCTCACCCTTCGGGCCAAACAGGTCTTGTCGGTTCATGGAGCACCCGGTCCCACCTCGGTACGGTGCCCGGTGCAGATACGGCCGCCCATTATTCGTATACGAACTATAAGCCCCCACAGCGGCCGGCCGGAGAGGCGCCACCCTGCATCACACCCAAAAAACCCGGTTGATTCCACCCGTTACAGGAACATCAAACAATCAACCGCGGATCTTCAGAAACAGAAGGCGCCCTCACATGGTTTGTGCACAAAGTATTTGCTTCCCATGGGGCCTGTCAAGGGAAAAAGCCCCCGGCAACTAAAGAGTTACCGGAAGACGGCACTCCAGGGAGACACGCTCTTCCGTCACACGGGCTCGCCACGCCTCGATCTCCACCCCTTTGGATGCCACCTCCCGCAAGGCCCTGCCGTAAGCGGGATCGATGTCGTCGGCCGGGGTAAAGCTCCGGGCGTCGGGTCGCTGAATGAAAAAAAAGATCACGCTGCGCTCCCCCCTGGCCTTGAGCTCAGCCAGGGTGAGCAGGTGTTTTTTGCCCCGCTCCGTCACCGCATCGGGAAAGGCGGCCACCCCGTCCCGTACCAGGGTGCAGTTTTTCACCTCCACGTTGCAGGGGGGATGTCCCTCCTTGTAGAGGACCATGTCGAGACGCGTCCCCTTGGCCACGGTCACCTCCCTGCGCAGGCTGTCGTAGCCGGCCAGGGCCGGTACGGCCCCGGCCTCAATGGCGCGGGCGACCAGCAGGTTGGGAAGCAGGGTGTTGATGCCCACCAGGCAGTCCCCGGCCTCCACCAGCTCCCAGGAGTACGCATGTTTCCTCCGTGGATTGTCGTGGTGGCTGAGCCAGACCCGGGATCCGGGTTCCGCACACCCCTTCATGGACCCTGTGTTGTTGCAATGGGCCGTTACCAGGGTGCCGTCCTCCATGCGCACATCCACGAGAAACCGCTTGTAACGTTTCACAAGCACGCCGCAATACAACTCGGGCAGTTCCACCCAGGCCTTTTTTTCCTCTTTTGACTCACCGGCTGCAGACCGTCCCATAATCCTCCAATACGGTTGTAAAACAAGATAAAATGCATTATGACTTATGCCTTAACGAACAGGCAGTTACGAGATGCCTGCCTGTTCCCCGAGCACGCGCCATTGACACACAATGTTACCGCTTCGGCTCACCTTCTCATCACCCCGGGCCGGCGTCAACACCCGAGGCAGCGGCCCGCAACAACCCGGCGGGATCACCCGCCACCTCCGGCAAGGAGAGCCCCATGCCCCTCTACAGCCTGAAAGAGCACAGCCCCTGCTGCCACCCCTCCGCGGTTCACCTGGCAGGTTCGGTGGTGGCCGGACGCGTCACCCTCGCCGAAGAGGTCTCGGTCTGGTTCAACACCGTTATCCGGGGCGACGGCGATACCGTCACCATCGGCGCCCGCACAAACATCCAGGACCTGTGCATGCTCCACGTGGACCCGGGCCGTCCCCTTGCCGTGGGGGAAGGGGTGACCGTGGGCCACCGGGCCATTCTCCACGGGTGCACCATTGAATCGCACTGCCTCATCGGCATGGGCGCCGTGGTGATGAACGGGGCCCGCGTGGGTACAGGCTCCGGTGAAGCCCTGATCGCCGGCTCCGTTGTCCTGGAACAGGCGGTGATCCCCCCCTTTTCCCTTGTGGCGGGGATGCCGGGCACCGTCAAGAAAACCCTCTCCGAGGAGGTGCTGGACGTGATCCGCGCCTCGGCCGAGATCTATGTGGAAAAGTCCCGCATCTACGGCCAGCCCCGCCTCTTCAAACCCATGGAGTAAGGCATGAAGCCCCTTTCCGCAACCCTGGCAGGGCTTCAGCGCCACTGGGCCCCGATTCCCGAGGCCATGCTGGCCGACTTCAACACCCACGTACGGCTCACCAACGCCAAGCGGCTCAACCTCGTGTTTGCCGCGGTCATCGTGGCCACCACAGGCCTCTCTTCGTTCCGGGCCATCATGGCCCGCAGGCTCGGCCCCCCCGACCACCACGGCCTCTTCCTGTCCATGGGGGCGGTGATCATCGCCACCGCCCTGACCCTGCTACTGATCCATCGGCGCATCGACCACCGCAAAAAAGGATGGCACGCCCCCTTTTTGCTGGGAATGACCGTCTTCAGCCTGGGCGGAACCCTCTCGGTGGTGGCGGGCGTGGAGTACGCCTCGGTGGGCGGGATCACCCGGTTTTACCTGACCATCTTCGGCCTCTGCACCGCCCTGATCCTCCCCCCCGGGCCCTTGATCCTCTCCTTTGCCTGGACCTTCACCTGCCTGTTGGCCTCGGTCCGGGTCACCCAGGGCTCCCTGAGCCCCTTTCTCCTTGAAAACATGCACCTCATCGGCCTCTTCCTCCTGGGCGGGGTGATCTCGCGCACCGTGGCCACCACCTTTATCCGGGACTACCTCCTCTTCCAGGAGGTCACCCGGTCCAACGAGGAACTCAGGCGGGAAATCCGCGAGCGGGAAAAGATCATGCGGCGGCTCTCCCGATCGGAGCGGGAGTTCAAAAATACCTTCAAATACGCCCCGGACGCCTACATCCTCACCGACCCCACCGGCAAGGTGAACCGCGTCAACCGCGCCGCCCTGGAGCTCATGGGCAGGACGTCCAAGGGGGTCAAGCACAAGCGGCCCCATGAATTCAAGGTCCTTAAAGGCGACAACCTCTTCCAGGTGGAGCGCATGCTTCGCGAAACCCTCATCTGCGGCCGCTCCGGGCCCTGCGAACTGGAAAAAGTCTCCCTCAAGGGCTTCAGAGACATCCACCTGGAGCTCCATGCCTCCATGCTCCACGTGGACAACCGGGAGATGATCCTCATCATCGCCCGGGACATCACCCAGAGAAAGGAGGGGGAGGCGCTGCTGGAAGAATCACGAAGGCGCCTGGAAGAGCGGGTCACGGAGCGCACCGAAGAGCTGGAGCACATCAACATCCGCCTCAAAGGGGAAATCAACGAACGCATCGCCACCGAAGCGGCCCTGGCCAAGGCCGAAACCCACTACCGGCTCCTGGTGGAGAACATGAACGAAGGACTGGCCATTTTCGATACCCAAGGGCGCTTCACCTACATCAACGACTGCCTCTGCGCCATGACAGGCTACAGCCGGGAGACCCTCACCGGCAAACTGGGCTCCTTTGTCATGTCCCCGGAGCCCCCTTCCCTTTCCAAGGAGAAGCTCACCACCCAGGCCCGTGGGGAACGCACCTCCTACGAGGCCCGGCTCACCACGGCCTCGGGAAAGACCCTTCACATCCAGATCTCACCGGAACCCCTTGTGGACAAGGAGGGCACCAACCGGGGCAGCTTTGTGGTGATCACCAACATCACCGACCTCAAGGCGGCGGAGCGCCAGATCCGAACCCTCTCCCAGGAGCTGATCAAGGCCCAGGAAAACGAGCGCCAGCGCATTGCGCGGGACCTCCACGACAACGTGGCCCAGAACCTGGCCACCCTGAAAATCGGCTGGGACACCCTCCTGGACGGACTCTCCGAGACCAACCCCGTCCTCCTGGAAAAAACCCGGGCCCTGTCTCGGCTGCTTCGGGGCTCCATCGACAGCATCCGGGGCCTGGCCTACAACCTGCAACCCCCGGAGCTGGAGCAGCTGGGCCTCATCACGGCCATCCGGCGTTACTGCGAAGAGCAGACCACCCACTTCAACCTGCCCATCGACCTATTCACCGCAGGGGTCCAGGAACTCAAGCTCTCCTACGACACCCAGATCAACCTCTACCGCCTGGTGCAGGAAGCCCTCTCCAACGTGCGCAAGCATGCGGACGCCACCCGGGTGACCATCCGTCTCACCGCCTCCCACCCCCACCTTATCTTAAACGTGGAGGACAACGGCCGGGGGTTTGTGGTCAACGAACGCCTCACCGAAGCAGTCAATGAAAAGCGCATGGGTGTCCGAAGCATGGAAGAGCGCGTGAGCCTCCTCAAGGGCACCATGAAGCTGACCTCGTCCCTGGGCGCGGGCACGCGCCTGCGCATCGAGGTCCCTGCCGAGCGTACCGTCCGGGAGCGCACCGTGGCCTGAGGGGCTCGACAGCGCAGCCCAGGCGGTGGTACACTTTTGGATCAACCACCATTCGCCCACGGGCAAAAAAGGACCCCGACATGAACAAGCTTCAGTTTAACGACGAACTCCTCTCTTTTATCGGCGCGTCTCCCACTCCCTACCATGCCGTGGCCCTTCTGGTGAGCCTCTTTGAACAAAACGGCTTTGAGCGGCTCCACGAAACAGACCGATGGGACCTGCGCCCCGGAAAGCGCTACGTGGTCACCCGGAACGACTCCTCCCTCATCGCCTTCACCACGGGCCGCAGCCCTTTCTGCGACACAGGCATCTCCATGGCCGGTGCCCATACGGACAGCCCCTGCCTGAAGGTAAAGCCTTCTCCCGACATGCAAAACAACGGCGGCAACCGCCTGGGGGTGGAGGTGTACGGCAGCCCCCTGCTCACCACCTGGTTCGACAGGGACCTCTCCCTGGCCGGGCGGGTAAGCACCACCCGGGACGGCGACAAAAATCCCCGTGGCGCAACAACACATCCACCTGAAACGCCCGGTGGCCGTCATCCCCAACCTGGCCATCCACCTGGACCGAAACGCCAACAAGCAACGACAGGTCAACCCCCAGACCGAGCTGCCTCCCCTCACGGCCCTTCCGGGTGAACTCCCGGGAGATCTCCGCGCTCTGCTGCAAAAGGAGCTGGCCACCATGGAGATCGTCGTGGACAGCGGCTCCATCCTGGAATACGAGCTCTCCCTCTACGATGCCCAGCCCCCGGCTTTCCTGGGTTGGGACCGGGAGTTCATCACCGGAGCCCGCATCGACAACCTGCTCTCCTGCTTCACCCTGGCCCACGCCATGGTGGGGGCCACGGATGAAGCGCCCAGCCTGGTGGTGTTCAATGATCATGAGGAGGTGGGAAGCCACACCCCGGCCGGGGCGGGCGGAAACTTTCTGGTGCAGGTCTTGGAACGGCTGATCCCGGACCCGGAAGAGCGGGCCATGGCATCGGCGCGCTCCCTGATGGTCTCTTCGGACAACGCCCATGCCGTCCACCCGGCGCACCCGCAAAAATACGACCCCGACCACAGCCCCCGCCTCAACCGGGGCCCGGTGATCAAGTACAACGCCAGCCAGCGCTACGCCACGTCAAGCACCACCGCAGCGTACTTCAAAGAGATCTGTCGGCGCACCGGGGTCCCGGTCCAGGCCTTTGCCATGCGAAACGACATGCCCTGCGGCACCACCATCGGCCCCCTGACAGCCGCTGCCACCGGCATTCCGACCCTGGATGTCGGGGTGCCCATGCTGGCCATGCACTCCATCCGGGAAACCGCCGGGTGCGAGGACGCCTTTTACCTGTACCGGGCCATGACCGAATTTTTTCAAACCAGGGCGTAACCCGTCAGCGCCAAATGGCCTCCGGCGGCCCTGCCGGAGGCTTGGCTTTCGAAAAATTCGATAAACAGATCGTGCGAGGGCCTCGTTCAGGCCGAAAGAGATCGACAAGCCGACTGTTTTGTCGGTACGGAACGTTTTTGTAGAAGATTTTATCAAAAAGAGCCCCGCCCGAGGCAACGGAATCGTTACGCACAGACGTGATGAGAGATGGGTCTAAAGGGGAAAACGTGTGTGGGGAGAAGAGAGGTATCCGGAGAATTCACAGGCGGGCCCGCGCCCAGACAAAACAGTGCCACACGCGTGGGCGACGAAACCCTTGCGTGCTTTGGTTCAGGAGAGAGTTATGGCGTTTGGAAGACGCGGACCCCGGCCTGTGAAACCGGATATGCAATACAAAAGCAGAGCATACTATATATGAATACGACGGCCATGATGGCACCGCCCAAATGGGGCGAAGCCGGCACATCATATGGGTGAAGTGAAACCTTTTTCAGGATTTTTACGCAAAAAAAAACCGAAAAAGAAGAGAAATGTGGCGTCCCCAAGGGGATTTGAACCCCTGTCGCCGGCGTGAAAGGCCGGTGTCCTGGACCAGGCTAGACGATGGGGACGCAAAGATTTCTTTTCTCTTTCAGGTTTGTGGCGGGAGTGACGAGACTCGAACTCGCGGCCTCCAGCGTGACAGGCTGGCGTTCTAACCAAACTGAACTACACCCCCGCAACCTAAAAAGGTTGTCAGGTGGTGCCCAGGGGCGGAATCGAACCACCGACACGGGGATTTTCAGTCCCCTGCTCTACCGACTGAGCTACCTGGGCTCACCAAACGAGAGAAGGTTTAAAGAAATTTGCCCATGGTGTCAACCAAAAGCTGCGCTTTTTTCGCAAAAAAGTGACCTTCCAATTAAAAATTGCATGATTGCGACCGGTTACCACACAAAGAAATTTACGACTTCAAGGCCCTTCGGCCCCTAACGCCGGAGGCTTCCGGCGATTGGTACCCCGCACCCACACACATTGCGTCACCCATCAGGGAACACGCCTGTCCCGCAACGCCCCCTTCCCGGGGACGCCCACCCTCCGGGAAGGGAAAAAGCGGATGGGCGACGCCCCTGCTCCATAGTCCTTCGGTCGGAGGTGCCCGAGAGCCCGCCTTTGGGTCAATGAAGGCCAAATCCATTTTTTTTGGATTTTGGGGTTGACTCCGCGGAAGGGATGGGGGTATAAAGTCTCCCGTGCTGAGCGGGAATAACTCAGTGGTAGAGTGCAACCTTGCCAAGGTTGACGTCGCGAGTTCAAATCTCGTTTCCCGCTCCAACATGACGATACAGCCCCCGGATCCGCAAGGATACGGGGGCTTTTTTGTTTTGGTCTTTAGACTTTTGCCCTCCGCGACCTTGCCATGCTCCCAAGGCCCCTTTCCCTGTGTCCCCCAACCTGTGATATAAAAAGCATTCCGGTACCGGCTGCCCGGTCCCCCGAAGCAACGCACCCTCATTATTTATGGAGACGCCAATGGAAACCCAGGTATTCAACGCGCAGGACAAAGAGGCAAAAACCTTTGACAACGGCCCGGCCAAAGGGGTCACCGGCCGCATCCTCATCGGCCGGGAAACAGGGGCCGAAAACTTCTGCATGCGCTTGTTTGAGCTGGCCCCGGAGGGCCACACCCCCAGCCATACCCACGACTGGGAACACGAAATCTTCTTCCACGAAGGCTGCGGGGAGGTCCTGGCCAATGGCACCTGGACTCCCGTAAAAAAAGGATCCGTGGCCTTTGTGCCCGGCGGCGCACCCCATCAGATCCGAAACACCGGCACCTCTCCCCTGACCTTCGTCTGCCTCGTCCCCAAGGGCGCACCCGAGCTTTAAAAAGCCCTGCCTTCTATGGTCAAAGCTGCTGAAAAAAAGCATGCCTCCGGCGGCGAGATGAGCCACCTCGAAAGCTGATTGCCGTTGCGTTTTGTCCCTCGTTCCTCGGGCCAAATCGCAACGGCCTTCGGCTCGGGCTTCGCCCGAAACATATGCTGGTGGTTTTTACGAGCGATACGACAAGCCTTGGTTACCGGTGCGAAAAATGATGTTACCGGGAAGTTTTTGCGGAGCTTTTTTCAAAAAGCGACCCGCCGGAGGCCTATTAATACCCCAGCTCTTCGCCCACGATGAGGACGGTGACGTCGGTGAGCATGGGTTTGCGGTGAAGGATGGTGGTGATGTTGCAGATGCGCATGGGGGCGTTGCAGTCGGAGCAGACGCCGGTGACGGCGCAGGGGGTTTCCACCCCGAGGCTCTTGGCCCGCATGGGACCAGCCACCTCCCGGATGCGGCGCAGGGCCCCGTGAAGATCCGAGGCAATCTTGTTGGTACCGGCCACCACCACCACGCGGGAGGGGCCGAACGCCATGGCGCTGGTGCGGTTGCCGATGCCGTCCACATTGATGATCTCCCCGGTCTCGCTCAGGGCGTTGGCGCTGGTAAAAAACAGGTCACAGCCCTGCTGGCCCTTTCGCATGGCCAGGGTCTCGTCATAGGAGAGGTCGGGCCTGTGGTGATCAAAGAGGGTCTTGCCCATCTCTGCGGCCAGGGTGTGCAGGCCCAGGGACCGGACAGTATCCGAACCGCCGAACCCTACGGTGGCGGCAGCCTCCAGCAGGGGCTTCACGTGTTGGGTCACCTCCGCCCCGCTCTCCAGAAAATGGGCGTCAAACCGGTGCTTAACAAGATTCTCCACGCAGCGGTGGGCCCGCCTCTCCAGCAGCCATGATTTTTCCTCTGAGGTCATGGGTCTCTCCTTTCCATCAAGGGTCTCGTTGTTATCGGGGCATCTCCAGGATCACGGTGTGGCGCACGCGGTAGACGGTCCCTGTGGGCGTGAGTCGGCTCTCATACAGGCAGACCCGGTCCATCTCCCACGCAAGGGGCATGATACGCCCACGGGCAAGCCCGGGCAAGGAGACGCCCGGATTTCGCACGCGGCCCAGGGTCACATGGGGCGTAAAACCTCGTTTCTCCCGGGGCACGCCCTCCCCAAGGGCCCACTCCGCCACACATTCAGCCAGCTGCAGCAAAGGCTCTCCGCCCGCCACCCCTGCGGCCACCACACGGGGCCGACGGGTTCCGGGCAGCAGGAGCACCCCGTCCACACGGGCCGCCAGAGCCGGCCAACCGGCCAGGGCGTCGGCAAGTCCCCGGGAGAGCTCTACCAGGCGCCCCGGGGGCAGCTCCCCCAGAAATTTCAGGGTCAGATGAAGGTTGGCTTCAGCCACCCACCGCACCGCATTTCCGGGAACGGCCCGGGCCAGGTCCTTCCGGGCAGCCACCAGGTGCCTGCGCACCCCGGTGGTCAGGGGAATTCCCACAAACAGGCGACACATCGATTCATGGGCCATGGCAGCTCCAGCCTCAGGGAAGGGGCAGTCCTTTTCCCCTGGGCTCTTCCAGGACCAGGTAACCCTCATCGTCCATGGCGGGGTAGGGTTTGCCCTGCTTTTTATAATAAGGAACCAGCCGGGGGTAGCCCCACTCGAACAACAGGGTCCGGTAGGTCTCGTCGTCCATGGAACGCTCGTCGTACATTCCTTTTTCCTGGCGCTGCCTCTGGGCTTCATACAGGATCAGGGCCGTTGCCACGGAGACATTGAGGGACTGCACCATGCCCAGCATGGGCACGATGATGGACCCGTCGGCCTTTTCCACGGCTTCGTCGGTGATGCCTTCCAGCTCCGCCCCCACCACAAGGGCCGTGGGCTGGGTAAAATCCACGGAGCGAAAATCCACGGCCTCCTCGTCAAAATGGGCACAGAGAATGCGAAACCCCTTGCGCCTTAAATGGCCGTAGGCCTCATCCACGCTGCCGTGGCGCCTGACGCCCACCCACTTCCGGCTCCCGCTGGCCGCCCTGGGCCGCAGCACCACATCCTGGATCTCGCTGATGGCATGGGTCTCGAACACCCCCACCGCGTCGCAGCTCCGTGCCACGGCCGCCAGGTTATGGGGTTTGTGCACATTCTCCATCACCACGGTCAGATCCATCTGACGGCTCGTGAGGATGGCCTTTAACTTTTCAAAACGTTCCGGTGTCATCCGCGTTGTTCCATTTCATATCCATGTAACCATTCAGCTCAAGGCAGCCCTCTTTGGTCATCGTTGCAATAAAAGCCTCCGGCGGGCCGCTTAAAAAACGCCGCAAAACCCTTCCGGGACGCCCCTGTTTTGTAACACGCCACGCATAAAAAAGCATGCGCCCCGACGGCCTCGCCGTTGGTCAATCCTCTGAAACCTCCCAACAAACACCCCAAGGGCCACTTCGGGGCCGGCTTAGGGCTCGAAGGGCCGGTGCATTGCCGAGCCAGGGACCTGATAGGCCGGCGGAAGGCTCTTGAAGAGCCGGGGGTCTCCCACCCCGCCGCCCTGGGCGTGGGCCAGATCGGCCACGGGCAGGCCCACGGACTGCACGGAAAAGAGGTTGGCGCCTTCCTGGCGATAAAGGGTCCGCCGCCAGGGTTCGTAGTAGGGGGAGACCGCCAGGCTCCCGCCGTAGAAACCGGTGTTGCAGATCACCACGTTGCAGAAGAGGGTTTTGGAGAGGGCATCGGCCAGATGATAAAAGGAGTCGATGTCCCGGTTGTAGGCCAGAACAAAGAGGTGGTGGATCCGTCCCCGGTAGATGGCGTAGCGTTCCACGTCCATGAAGTCGTAGCAGATGCACACCCCGATGCGCCCGTAGGCACCGGCATCGATGATCCACACCGCCGGGTCGGGCACAAAGGTGTTCCCGCTTTTTTGGATGCCGCTGGCCTCCGGAGGGGCCATAAAGCTCTTGCCGAACCAGAAGGTGCTGCACCGCCCGGCCCTTCGGGGGTTCAGCCAGTGCCTGGGAACCGTAACCACGGCCCGGTTGCGCACCTGCCGGGCCGCGGGGTCCACCAGGTAATCCACGCCCGTGACCACGGCCACCCCGCTTCGGACGGAGAGGCGTTTGAGGCTCTCCAGCCGGTGCACGGGAAGAGCCAGCTCCGGCATGATGATAAATGACGGCGCAGGGCCCGCCTGGGTGAGAATCCGGAACCCCTCCCGGATCTGGTGCCAGGCGCGATCTCCCTCGGCCCGGCTCATGCGGGGACCGTTGCGCCAGGCAGCCCGGGCATCGGTGGTGGTCTGGATAAAGCCCACCCGCATCATGGGCCGATACTCGCCCCGGGCAAAATCCCGGGCCGCGGTGGCGTGGTGAACCATGGAGACGGGTATCAGCTGCCGGGCGTGGCGGGTGCGGCCTCCGGCCTGATGGCCTTCCAGGGCCTGCATGGCACGTTCCAGCAATTCCATGAACTCGGGCAGCGCTCCGCACACGGGCGGATCAAGCCTTGCGTCGTCCCCTTGGGGATCGGCCCCCTGCCGCCTTAGGATCAGGGTCTCCAGCTGCCTGGGCTCCAGCACCCCCAGCAGGAGCCGCCTTGTTTCAGATGAGATGGAAAGGGACTCCACGAGGCCGTGAACGGGCTCATCCGTCAGATGGCCGAAGGCATGGGCCAGCCCCACCGGCAGGTCAAAGCGTCGCCGAAGGATGCCCAAAAGCAGAAGCGCCAGGCCCCGTGTGGCTTCCCAGTCCCGGGCCTTGTCTCCTAAGGCCTCCACCGGCGGCCCCCACGGTTCGCCTTGGATGTCGGGCAGGACGCGGGGCAGTTCCTCGGTCACCTGGTGGCGCCAGGCATCCCAGGAGGCTCCCTCGCTCCCATGGCCTGCCCAGGACAGCGGAACAAAGACCTCGTTAGGCCGGAGAAAACGAGGCCCCTGTGCCATAAGCCCACGGCACGCTTCCCGCACCACAAACAGGGCGGTCCACTCCGAGGCCCGGGGGTCGAACCCCTCAGCCGAATCCGGGGTCAGCCCCCCGACCCACTGCATCAGGGAGATCTCCCCCGGTGCAAGGGAGGGGGCCTTGTGACCCGAACCGGAAGGCACCGGCCCCCGGGAACGATGCCTGGCCATGAAATGCCGAAAAGCGGCGACGCCTTCGGGGTCCGGGTCTGCGGGCAACCCTTTGGCCCGAAGCGGAGCCAGCCCCGCTTCCACAAGGAGTTCCCCTGCGGCGCACAGGGCCTCCCCCAACGCCTTTCGCGCCGAGTCCACCCAGGCAGGACCCGTTGCCCCAAAGGTGAGCCCTTCCCGGGCCACGGCCTCCAAAAAACCCCGGGCATCGGCCCTGTAGCTCTCCAGGCGCCGGGCATCCAGAATCGTCTCCATGCAGATCCCCACTTCACGGGCCATGCGCCCCAGAACCAGGGCGGTGAGATATGGGGCGTGGTCCCGGTCCAGGGGAAGGCGATCCAGCAGTGGGGCCAGGGAGGTGAATCCGCTTCGGCGCATATGGCCCAGGGCCCGGCTCCAAAGGGCCGGCACCCGGGGATTGCGCTCTGCTGCCTCCAGGAGGACCAGCAGGCTCCGCCGCCTCTGGCGAACCGATGCCGCACGCTGACGGTAAAGGCGATGCCCCGCCTCTGCCTCGGAGACCTCGCCGCCGACCCGCTCCAGGGAGCAGACCACCGAGTGGTCGGGCTCCGAGGCATGGGCAGCCCGTCGCGAAAGAAGGGCCGAGGCAAAATCGATGCGCAGGCGCTCGGAGAGCCCTGTCCCGGCAAAGGGGTCGAGAAGCAAGGTCTCAAGGCGGGCGATGTAGTCCCGTTTCCCCGCGCGGTCAAGGAGGGTGTAGTCGGTGGTGTGGATAGAGGCCATGGCCTCCACGGGGCGGGTCACTTCAGGCAGGGGGTTGATGGCGTCCAGCCGCACCCCGTGGTCGGAGTCCGCCCCCTTGGCGCCCAGGCCGGGGGGCAAGAGGGTATCGCGGCGGATGATCCCGAGCCCCTCTTCTGCCAGCAGGCTCTCATAAAGGTCAATCCACCGAGTCAGGCGCCGGGCATCCCGCGCAATGATCACGTGCTCCAGGTCATGGCGAAAGTGGGCCACAGCCCCCTTCATGCCCTCGGCCTCCAGAGCGGCCTCTGCGCTGCGGTCCGCGGGCAGCATGCGGACATTGTGGAGAAACCCGGAGACGGCAAGCTCCTCCGGCACCCCGTGGGCCCCGAAGGAGAGCATGCGCTGCAGGAGCTCAACCGTCTCCTCCCCAATATGGGAAGAGACCGAGGCAAACCCTCTGAGCGTTGCGGCCACAGGGTCTGCGGCCCCGGTGTCCAGGGCAAAGCTGGCCCAGTGAAGCCGCCTCACCGGCCCCTCACCCGGGGCCCCGGTAAGGTAGGGGGTTGATTCATCCAACAAAATCCGCCCTTCGTCCCCCCGGAAAAAACCGGGGATATCCAGCTCGCTCTGGAGGCCGGTCATGGCCCGGGTCGCCTGGAGGATATGGCGGCGATAGGCCGGCCAGACCCGTGTGGGGTGGCGGTACAAAAGAGCCGTCTGCGTCGATACCCACCCTTCCCGGAACCGGGCCATGCCCCCGGTGCGATGGATCCACTCGGACCGGTGCAGTCGGCTCCCGTAGCTCCACCGGGGCATAAGGGCTTCCACCCGGGGGCCCATGGCCTGGACCAAGGCCACCCAGAGGACCTGGTCCAAGGTGTCGATGAGGCATCCTGTGCCCGACGGGGTTTTCACCGAAGTAAAGGGACGGGGAGAGACATCGCCGTCGGCAAGCCGTGCCTTCAGCGCCTCCACCACGGCCGGAGCCTTTGCGGCCATGCGGACCAGGGCCCCCACATCCGCCCGCTGCCCGTGCCAGATTTCGTGCCGGGCAAAGGTCGCCGCGTAGAACGCCCCGGTAAAGGTTCTCCGTGTAACCGGCCTCTTCCAACACCCCGCACCCCATGGTTTCCCTCCCGGTAGAACATCCTTGCCGTATTGCCGTTTCTTTTATGTCGGTTACCCCTATACACCGGAAATCCCGAGACATCAACGGCCAATAAACAGCTGCCTTGACACCGCGGCGAGCCATCTTTTATACTCCCCATTTACATGCAAAGTACCTTATAAAAACCCACGGCCCTGCACCCACAGCGCCGATTACTTACGGGCCAGGGCAAAAAGCAACGAGACCCACGGCCAGCCCGGGCCGTCTTCCTCTCTTTCTTTTTCCCAGACCCCATCACCAAGGAGCCCGACCATGACCGATTCGACCATTCTCGATGCCGTAAACGCCTTCGCCGAAAGCTGGACCGAGACGGATACACGCATGAAAGAAGCCTTCCTCAGCCTCAAAGACTACCTGAACACCAAAGAGGGCGTCACCCTGGATTTCCACAGCCGCCCCGGTGTCAGCTACTCCCTCAGGGCACGCCACGCAGCCCAGACCGACCGAGATCTATTCGTCATGGTGGATGTCATTGACGACGACCCGGCCGAGCGCTGGCTCTCCGTCTGCTTTTACGGGGACATGATCACCGACCCGGACGAAGAGGGGGACCTCATCCCCGACGGCCTCAAGGGAAGCGACGGCTACTGCTTTGACATGGACGAGTTCGACGCGGACAAGCTGGCCTACCTCAAGGCCCGCTTTGACGAAGCCTGCACCAACGCAGCGTAATATCGTTCGTAACCTGCCTTCAAGGTGGCACACCTTGCCGCCGGAGGCAGCTTTTCAGGCGTTGAGTCGTTACGTCCGCCCAAATAAAAAAAGGCGGGTGCCCTTTTCGGGGCTCTCGCCTTTTTTTGATCGATTATCAAGCCTGCTTCGTCGGAAATCCGCCGGTATGCGGCTATACCGGAATATCCTTCCGTGTTTTGGGTACCACGATATGCCTCTTTTTCGGGTCTTTGTGGGGGCGGTAAAAAATCGACATGTGACCGATCATCCCGGCCAGGCAGCTGCCCGTGCGCTCCTTCAGCTCTTCGGAGAGTGTCTCCTTGGACTCCTTCTCCTTGAAGTCGATGAACTTGACCTTGATCAGCTCATGGGCGTTCAAGGCCTCTTCCATGGAGAGGATCACGGCATCGGTCACCCCTTTTTGTCCCACAAAGACCACCGGCTTGATGCCGTGGGCCAGGCCCCGCAAATATTTTCTCTGAAACCCTTGTAGTTCTTTCACTTTTTTGTCTCTCCCGGGCCCTTTCGGGCTTTATGGTTCCGGCATCTCGCCGGTGTGTGCGTGACGTACCGATGGCTCCGGCAAAGGAGCCCATCGTATCCGTTGTTCAACCGTCTGTCCGCGGCCTTGTCTTCGAAGCATAACCCCAGCCCAGGGCAGGGGAAACAGCCAAAAAACGCATCATACATTTGCCCGCTTCCCATGGCAAGGCAACCCTGTCAATTCTCCTTGATAAGTCACATTCCGTCTGGTATACTGGTGTTAACTTTACGGTATATCGTTTTCATTTCTGGAAGCCATTACACAGCTCAGCTCAGCTCGAATCCTTCCAAACAGCGATATCTGTCATTAGAGGTTTTATCAAAGCCCCTTCCACACAAGCTGGATCAATCCGTCACAATTCGGAGCTGTACCTTCCTCTATGGATATTTTTGCGCACGATGGAAGTGACCGCTTGCATGCGGGTAAGGGAAGTTTAAACGCAACAATCAGGATTCTTGGACATGATGGACAATAAATCAAAGTTTCTCAAGCTGAAAGAAGGAGAGCGGGAGGCTCGACGAGAGATTCTCATTGAAGCCACCCTGGAACTTTTCGGCAAGAAACCCTTCGATGAGATCGGCGTCAGGGACATTGCAGCCGCTGTCGGCGTCTCCCCCGCATCGATGTACCGGTATTTCCCCAGCAGGGAAGATCTCTTTGTGGAGGCCTTCATCAAGGACCTCCGGGAGATGGAAAAGTGGCTCGGGAATCTGCTGGAATCAAACGAGGAACTCACCCTGGAAGAGTTCTCGGAATCGCTGATCAGGTACCTGATCGACCGAGAGCCCACCTTCCAGATGATGAGCTACCTCATGATCAAGGGGTCCATGACCCCGGACCTGCTCCGCAAATACAACGGCGTCCAGCGCGCCATGCTGAACAAATTTGAGAAGGTGCTCCAGCGCAACGGCATTGCCTGTGCCGACCGCATCCACGCCCACGCCTTCTACGCCTCCCTCAACGGCATCCTGATGACCTTCAGGAACTACCCCGGCAGAACCCGTGAAGAGATCGAAAAGCACGTCAACCGACTCTCCGCCCTCCTCTGCAAGATGCTTCGGGCCGCCAGCATCGACGATTAGCCGCCCGGACCATGCCCGGTTACCCGAGGCACCCCGCCAAGCAAACCAAGCAGGCCGAAAGGCCTGCTTTTTTGTTGGCCAGCCCACCTCACCGAATCCCCAGCTCCGCATTCATATCCGCGCATAGCCCTGTCACCGCCCCTTTCACAGCCTGCCCATCCACCTCAAGAACCGGCACCGCCCCCATGAGGGCGTTGGTGGCCACCACCCCGTCCATGGCAACCAGATCGACCGAAAGCAGCTCCTCTGTCTCTGCTGCTGCTGCTGCTGCGGGATCAGGATCCCTGGAGCTGGGCACCCGCGGGAAGCACATGGGCGAGGCAGGAAGGATCACCCGGTCCCCGGACAGGGCAAGCAGGTTGGCCGTGGCCAGCTCCGACACCGAGTTGTCTCCGTTCATCAACAGAGCTTCATCAGCCCCCATGCCCTCGGCATAGGCCAGGGCCTTGAGGCTCAGAAGGTAGTTCAGGCTCTTGTGATCGGCCAGAGAGGTCATCCGAAGCGAAGGAAAGGAGACCACGCTGAGCCCCGGCTTCTGCACCACCTCCAGGCGGTGGGTATACGGCCGGGCGGTGACGGCCACGTGACCGCCGAAGGCCTGGCTCTGATCCTCCCCCTGCCCCAGCATGATCTTGACCGCCGCGGTCTTTCCGGCAAGCCCGTTGGCCGCCACAACTTCCAGGATAATGGCCTCCCAGGTCAACTCGGGCAGGTCTCCCCCGAAAAGCCCGGACCAGCTTTTGTGAAGGCGTGAAAGGTGGTGACTGAGAAAGGGAACCCTGCCCTTTTCCACACGCAGGGTCTCAAACACCCCGGCCCCGTACTGCACGGCACGGCTCATGACGGGAAACCCCGCCCCTGTTGCCGACGTCAGGCGGCCGTCCAGCCACACCATCGTCTCCCGGGCCTTTCCCTTGCGATGCCCGGTAAAGGCGTTCATGAGGGTCTCTCCTTTGTGGAGGGTCTCATGGAACTCCGCCTCGGGATCGGAGTCGTAAACCACCCCGCCCCCCACGGAAAAGTTCACCCGCCCTTCGCAGAGGGTCGCGGTGCGGATGGCGATGGACAGGTCCATGGTGCCGTGGAAGCTCAGGTACCCCATGGACCCGGTGTAGACATGGCGGCAATCGCTCTCCAGCTCGTCGATGATCTCCATGGAACGGATCTTGGGGCAGCCCGTAATAGACCCACCGGGAAAGGTGGCCCGGAGCAGGTCCACGGCATCGGCGCCGCTATCAAGCTCCCCTTCCACGGTGGAGACAAGGTGAAAGACGTTTTTGTAGGCCTCCACCTTCTTGTGCCGGACCACGGAAACGCTTCCCGCCCGGCACACCTTGCCGATGTCGTTGCGCATCAAATCCACGATCATGGAGAGCTCGGCGTCATCCTTGGGACTGGTCTCCAGCTCCCGCTGCAGGGCCGCATCCTCCTCCGGGGTCTTGCCCCGGGGACGGGTGCCCTTGATGGGCCGGGACTCCACGGCCTGTCCCTCCAGCTTGAGGAACCGCTCCGGGGAGGTAGAGACAATCTGGTGGGAGCCTGCCTGGACATAGGCGAAAAAGGGTGCGGGGTTGGCGGCAAAGAGCTCCGTGAACAGGGCGTAGGGATCTCCGGTAAAGCCCCCTTCAAACCGCTGGGACATGTTGACCTGATAGATGTCCCCGGCACGGATGTACTCCTTGATCCGCTCGATGGCGGCCATGTAGCCGGGCATGTCGAAATTGGATGTGAACCCGCCGATACCGCCGAAGCGCCCCGGGGCAGGGGCAGGGCCTTTGAGCCGCTCCAGGAAGGCCTCTTCGGTGCGGCCCGCCTCTTCCCGGCTCGCCGCCGTCACCCAGAGGGAGGCCTCGCCGTGACGCAGTTTCCGCCAGGGCCTGTGGGGCGGCAAACCAGAGCTGGGGCAGCCTTCGGCGGTCCAGGGTGGTGCGGGGCAGTTTTTCCACGGCATCTTTGAGGTCGTAGGCAAGGTACCCGAAAAGACCGGAGGCCACCGGCCCCCAATCGTTCTCTCCGTCCAGGGGAAACCGCCGGGCCAGGGCCCGCACCGCGTCAAAGGGGTCGGCGGTGAAGCGCTCGGTGCGCCCCTTTACGGCAAGGGTCATCTCCTCACCGTACCCGGAAAGGGTCAGAAAGGGCATGGTGGCCAGCATATGATATCGGGCGGAGTCGAGTTCTCCCCCGCTGAGCAGCACCACGGTGCCCTCGTCCCGTGCAAACCGGGAGGCAAGGGTCTCAAAGGGTTCTGTCAACGTCAGCGCTCTGCGCGTGATCACCAGGCCGTGGGGCCATGAATTGAAAATCCTGTCCAACACCGTGGGGCCTCCCTGCTTCCGCCGGGCTGAAACCGGCGCCATGAATTTTAGCGGCTATGCATGCCCCTTCAAGGGGCCGAGATTGAGAAAGTTGGCGACCATGGTCCGGCCGTGATCGGTCATGAAGCTCTCCGGGTGGAACTGCACCCCCCACAAGGGGTGATCGCGGTGGGCAAGGCCCATGACCACCCCGTCTTCGGAGTGGGCCGTGATCTCCAGGGGGGCCTCGTCGGCCATCTCCACCATGAGGGAGTGGTACCTGGCCACCCGCACCGGGGAGGGCACGTCCTTGAAGACCCCCGATCCCGTATGGGCCACAGGGCTCTGCTTGCCATGGACCGGCACCGGGGCACGGACGGTTTTGCCCCCGAAGGCCTCGTTGATGGACTGCATGCCGAGGCAGACCCCCAGGATGGGTACCCGCCTGTAAAAGGCACGGATCATGGGAATGGAGATCCCGGCGTAGGCCGGTGATTTGGGCCCCGGGCTGATGAGAATGTAATCGGGGGAAAGGACTTCGGCCTGGCGCAGGGAGATGGCGTCGCTTCGGAACACCTTGGTGGTGAGCCCGGGGATCCCCTTGAACATCTGAACCAGGTTGTAGGTAAAGGAGTCGTAGTTGTCGACGACAAGCAGTGTGGCCACGTCCACCTCACTCTTTGTTGAAAAAAGCCTCCGGCGGCCCTGCCGGGGGCTAAACTTTTAAAAAGTTTAACAAACAGGTCATAAAAAAAATAGTTGCATGAATGCCGTTTTAAATGCGGAAGTGATTTGCCCCGAGGAACGAGGGGCAAATCACTTCCGCTACCTGCTTTCAAGGTGGCACACCTTGCCGCCGGAGGCTGTTTTTTGGAGCTGAATAGTTACAAGAATTTTTAAATGCAGGTCTCTCCTGCATAAACGGTTGCCACATGTCACACATGACGCGAATGCATTCGCCACAGGGTTTCAAACGCTACATAAAAAGGGACTCCCGGTAGACAAACTGGATGCGCATGGCACCGATGTCCACGGTGTCGAACTCCCGGAGCTTCAACGAGGTCTTCAAGGGCTCGCCGTTGACTTTGGGACGCTTAAAACCGCTGATGTAATTCACCTGGAACCCCTTGGGCATCTTGCTGATGGTAAAGGAGACCTTGCCCACGCCAAAGCCCGAGACCACGATATCGCACACCGGGTCCTTGCCCACCTTGGTCACTTTTTTGGTCAGGGGGATCTCACCGCTTCCGCCCTTGAGAACGGAGAGGTAGGCGTTGACGTCTGCCGAGGGAACCGAGGTGCGATGCCTGCCCGCGTCCATCACCACGGTCTTGTCCAGGGGCGCCCGCTCCTTTTCCGGCCGGGCTTCCCCCTTGGCGTACCCGAAGATCAACCGGTGCCGCCCGATGACGATGCTGTCTCCGTGCCGGAGCTGGCTGGTCGTGATCATGATGCTGTTTAAAAAGGTGCCGTTGGTGCTCTTGAGGTCGGTGATGAAATAGCCGCCTTCCAGGCCGTCGATCTTGGCATGCTTTCCCGACACCGCGGCGTTGTCGATCACCACATCGCTTTCCGGGTGCCGGCCGATGGTCAGGCTTCCCCCCGGCTCCACCCTGTGTCGACTGATCACCCGATCTTTGTACTGCAACTGAACTACCGGCATCGAATTATCCTTTCATCATGCCCCATGGCGCCGTGCGCTCGTTTTCATACCTGGCAAAAAGGGCCCGAACACCCGGCGCAGCCATCCTGAAACGGCCCCTTTCGCACCCACCGTCACCACCATCACGGTGATGTTGTCGTCCCCGCCCCGGGCCTTGGCAAGCTCCACCAGGGACCGGGAGGCCTCTTCTGCGGACTGCTGACACACCGTCAACAGAATCTCCTCCTCGGAAACCAGATTGCTCAACCCGTCGGAGCAGAGGACAAAGCGATCCCCGCCATAGCACTGGCTCTCGCACACATCGGCCTGCACCTCCCGGTCCACTCCCACGGCGCGGGTCAACACGTGGTCGCCCTCCTTGGGAAAGGTGTGGGGCACGGACACCATCTCGATGGCCTGGCCGTGGACGCAGTAGACCGGGCTGTCTCCCACGTTGGCCGCCACAAAAGTATCTCCGCAGATCCACACCGCCGATACCGTGGCCCCCATGCCCTCGCATTCGCTCCGGCGACGGGCCTCGTCCCACACCTTCCGGTTGGCGTAACCGATGGCGTCCACGAGGCATGCGGCCTGACAGGAGAGCCCGGAGTCCGCAGGGACCAGCGGCCCCCCGTTCCGGGGAGCCTCCCGCCGGATGTATTCCTGCATGCCCTCCACCACCAGGCGGCTGGCCACGTCCCCGGCCCGGTGCCCCCCCATGCCGTCGGAGACCACATAGAGCTTCAGCGCATCGCAGCCGAAAAAGGCGTCTTCATTCCGGGATCGCCTGCATCCCGTATCGGTAAGGGCGACATGTTCCACATGCATGGTCATCAAGCCTTTTCTCATCACAGGGGCGCCCCGGCTCACCGGAACGCCGTCAGGAGATTGGGTATCCAAAGGGCTCACAAAACATTTAAGGAGGGGGTCGGCTCGACCAGGTGACAAGGTAATACGTCCAAACACCTTAAACAAGCCAAAACGACCATTCTTACGGGGTCAGCCAGGCATCAGGCTCCTGCCGACGCCCCGGGCTGGGAAAAGTAGGTCATGGAGATCTTCTTGAGCTCCCGCTTGCTGAAGAGCACCCGGTAGACAGCCACCCCGGCCTGCTCGGAGATCCGGCGCGCCGTGTCGAGGCAGGCCTCTTTGCTGGTGGCGTGGATCATGGTGTAGAGGTTGTAGGGCCACGCCTCGGCCGGGTTTCGCCGGTAGCAGTGGGACACCTCTTTGTAGGTGGCCATGGTGGACCCCACCTCTTCAACACGGGCCTCCTCCACCTGCCAGGCCACCATGGCGTTGGCGGTGAACCCCGACTTCTGGTGGCGCAGGGTGGCCCCGAAGCGGCGGATGAGCCCCTTGTCGTTCAGCCCCTGCAGGACCTCAAGGAAGGCCTCTTCACTCATGTTAAGCCCTGCGGCCAGCTCCCGGTAGGGGTTTTCGCACACGGGGATGTCCCCCTGAATGGCTGAGATCACCTGCTTTTCCTGATCACTTAGCGACATGACGCCTCCTTTCCCTTCTCGGGAAAAAGGCCCAGGACCCCTTCCCCACTGGCCTCGCACAGGCCCCGTTCGGTGATGAACCCCGTCACCAGGCGGGCCGGGGTGACGTCAAAGGCGTGGTTTTCGCAGGCAGACCCTGCGGGGGGTACCAGCACCTGTACCAGCTTGCCGTCCACCTTCCCCTGAATGTAGCGGATCTCATCGGGGTTGCGTACCTCAATGGGAATCTCGCCAACCCCGTCGTTCATCTCCCAGTCAAAGGTGGAGGACGGAAGAGCCACCCAGAAGGGGATGTCGTTGTCTTTGGCGGCCAGGGCCTTTAAGTAGGTCCCGATTTTGTTGGCCACGTCCCCGGTCCAGGTGGTGCGGTCGGTGCCGGTAATGACCAGGTCCACCATGCCGTGCTGCATGAGATGGCCGCCGGCATTGTCGGCAATGACGGTGTGCTTAACCCCGTGCTTGCCCAGCTCCCAGGCCGTCAGGCGGGCTCCCTGGTTCAGGGGCCGGGTCTCGTCCACCCAAACGTGGACATCGATCCCCCGGTTGAATGCCTCGTAAATGGGGGCGGTTGCCGTGCCGTACTCCACACAGGCCAGCCACCCGGCGTTGCAGTGGGTCAGGATGTTGACGGTCTCCCCGTTTTTCTTCTTGCTGATGGCCTCAATGAGGGAGACGCCGTGCTCTCCGATGAGGCGACAGTTCTCCGCCTCCTCGTCGGTGATGGCGGCAGCCTCTTCCCGGGCCGTTCGCACCCGTTGGCCGTCGCCTTCCACGGCAGCGATGCGCGCCGTCATGCGATCCACGGCCCAGGCCAGGTTCACCGCCGTGGGGCGCGAGGCCTTGAGGCGGTCGGCCTCGGCCTGCACCCAGGCATCAGAGACCTCTCCCCCCGGGGCGTTGATGCAGGCGAGGTACACACCCCAGGCACCGGTGGCGCCGATGAGGGGGGCCCCCCGGACAAACATCTCCCGGATGGCATGGATGGTGTCGTCCACGTCCTTTAAAGGAGCAATCACCAGCTCGTGGGGGAGCATCCGCTGATCAATCACATGAACTTCCAAAGGGTTGTCGCTGCTGAGCCAGATGGGGCGCATCTCTTTGCCGTCTACCTTCATAGGGACCTCATATCTATCGTGGGCTCCCCCCTGTCCGGGGGTGAGCAAAGGGGCTGGAACAAAAATATTGTCTCATATCACGTATTAACGTATAAGCCTTATTACCATAATTCAAGGGCCTCGTATAGCGGTATCCGGCGGTTTTCAAGGGAATCCGGGCCACCGGAGCGTCACCGGCCCCGCCCTTTCGGCCGCACGATTGAGTGAAAACCGAACGGGTTGACAACCCCTCGGGAGCCGGCCTTGGCGCTTCATGATTTCTCAGCGCATCGCCCATGCACCGACACGAGGCCACAGACATTCCCTAAGGAGATGCACATGATTCAGGTGGGTATCATCGGCGGATCGGGACTCGACGATCCGAACATCCTGCAACAGGCCGAGGAGGTCACCCTCACCACCCCCTACGGCGCGCCCTCGTCCCCCATCACCCGAGGCGTCATCGACGGGTGCCGGGTCCTGCTCCTGGCCCGTCATGGCCGACGGCACCAGTACAGCCCCAGCCAGGTAAACTACCGGGCCAACATCCACGCCTTGAAAGAGATGGGCGCCACCCATATCGTGGCCACCACGGCCTGCGGCAGCCTGCGCGAGGAGATCGACCGGGGCCACTTTGTGATCCTGGACCAGTTCATCGACTTCACCCGCAAGCGGTGCAACACCTTCCACGAAGACTTTTCCGGAGGCGCCGTCCACACCGGCATGGCCACTCCCTTTGATGCCCATCTTCGCAAGGTGCTCTACGAAACCAGCATGACCCACGGCAACCACACCCACGAAAAAGGGACCGTGGTGACCATCGAAGGCCCCCGCTTCTCCACCCGCGCAGAGTCCAGGATGTTCCGTTCCTGGGGCGCCGACGTCATCAACATGAGCGTGGCAACCGAAGCGGCCCTGGCCAACGAAGCGGGCATTCCCTACGCTGCCGTGGCCATGAGCACCGACTACGACTGCTGGAAAGAGGACGAGGCCCCCGTCTCCTGGGAGGAGATCCTCGAGGTCTTCCACAAGAACACCGACCGGGTCAAAGGGCTTCTCACCAAAGCCATTCCCAGGATCGGCACCCCATAAAAAAACAGTAATGATCGATATAACCCCATGTCAGGAAAGAGCATGAACATCAAAGAGACCATTCGTTCCATCCCCGGCTGGCCCATCGAGGGCGTGATTTTCCGGGACATCACCACCCTTATGCAGGACCCCGAGGCCTACCGCAAGGCCTGCGACCTCTTTTACGAACGCTACAAGGACAAGGGCATCCAGAAGGTTGTGGGCATCGACGCCCGGGGCTTTGTCTTCGGAGCGGTGCTGGCCTACCAGCTCGGCGTGGGCTTTGTGCCGGTGCGCAAAAAAGGCAAGCTGCCCTGGAAAACCATTGAGGAGTCCTATGCCCTGGAGTATGGGGAGGCCGAAGTGGAGATGCACGAAGACGCCATCGAAAAGGGCGAGAAGGTGGTGATCATCGATGACCTCATCGCCACCGGCGGCACCATTGAAGCCGCCATCAAGCTGGTGAACAGCCTGGGCGGGGATATCGTGGAGTGCGGGTTTATCGTGGAGCTTCCCGACCTGGGCGGCCGGGCCAAAACCGGGGACACGCCGATCTACGCCATGTGTGAATTCGAAGGCGACTGATCGGGAGTCGATTCCGGGGTAAAGCCCAAAGCAAAGGAGATCTCGCCGGCCGTCCGCATCACATCCGTGGCAATGGCCGGCACCTCCTTTGATTCCAGAAGCTCCGGGGAACCGGAGACGCTGATGGCGGCCACGGCCCTGCCGGTGTGATCAAAAAGAGGAGCGCCGATGCAGGCCAGGCCCATGATGTACTCCTCGGACTCCAGGGCGTAACCCCGGCTCCGGACCGTGGCAAGCTCCCTTCTCAGGGCCCCCTCGTCGGTGAGGGTCTTGGGGGTCAAAGGGGTCATCCGGGTGCGATCAAAATAGGCGTCAAGGGCGTCCACAGGCAGGGTGGAAAGCATGGCCTTTCCCACGGCCGAGCAATAGGCAGGGACCTTGGGCCCCAGGTTGGTAAAGGGAAGGGAGGGGTCGTTGGGCAGCTGGTTCAAGGTCACCAGGGCCATGCCCCGATCCCAGATGGCAATGCGGGACATCAGGGCGGTCTGCCGTGCCAGGCGCCGTGCCGCAGGGCCGCCGATCTGGTTGACCCTGAGGTGGCTGACCACGCAGGTCCCCAGCTCATACACCCTGAGGCCCAGGGCGTACTTTTTCGTCTCATCGCTCTGGCTGAGGAACGCCTCATCGGCAAGATTGGGGTCCCCAGGCCGTGGATGGTGGGCTTGGCAAGGCCCAAAAGGCGGGCCATATCGGTGATGCCCAGGGAAGGCTGGGACGGAGTAAAGAGGGAGAGTATGTCAAGTGCCCGTTTTACCGATTGAATTGCCATGATCGCCTCCATACAGCACAAAAACCGTTTCAGACGGCGCCCGACAGCGGCGCACCCAACCCAACCCCTTTATGTTTCAGCCAATCCCTTGTAGTACATTCCCCGGACCCCTGTCAATCGGACCCCAAATCTTTCCCGTAAATCGCCGAAATGCCCTCAGCTGCGGACAAGCGCAGCGGAAACGTTTTTGCGGAGCTTTTTTCAAAAAGCGACCCGCCTGAGGCAACGGAATTGTTAAATGCGTTCACCCTGTAGCCGCGGCCCTTCACCTTGACACCGCCCCCCAAAACAAGTACAACCGTCCTTGCGTTTTACCCGAGACAACTCTCAATTTTTTCAAGGAGATGACCACCATGTTTGGAATGGGGATGCCCGAAATCCTCCTGATCATGGCCGTGGCACTCATTGTCATCGGCCCGAAAAAGCTGCCGGAACTGGCCAAGACCCTCGGCAGAGCCTTTGGAGAATTTCGCAAGGCAACAAGCGATCTCAAGGAGACCTTTACGGTGGACTTAGAGACCCCTTCCACCGAAAAGGCCGGTGGTGAAATGAAAAAAGTGACCCTGGCCGCCAAAGACGACGCCTCCCCCGACACGGAAACGCCGAAACAGACCGAGGGTTCACGTTCATCCTGCCCCCGAGATCACCTATAAAGAGACACGGATCATGCAGGAAGAGGACAAACTCCCGTTTACCGAGCACCTGGACGAGCTGAGAACCCGGCTCATCCGCTGCTTCATCGCCATCGCCATCGGAGCGGCCGTCGCCTACGGCTTCAAGGAGGTGATCTTCGACCTCCTCACACGCCCCCTCATTGAGGTGCTTCCCAAGGGCGACGCCATCATCTTCACGGGTCTGCCCGAGGCCTTTTTCACCTACCTCAAGGTCTCCCTCCTGGCCGGACTGCTTCTGGCCAGCCCGGTGATCATCTTCGAGATCTGGATGTTCATCGCACCGGGTCTCTACAAGCGGGAAAAATGGGTCATGGCACCGGCCGTCCTGCTCTCCGTCGTCTTCTTCACCGGCGGCGCCCTGTTCGGCTATTTCTTTGTCTTCCCCTTCGGGTTCAAGTTCTTCCTGGGCTTTGCCTCGGAGTCGTTGAGGGCCCTGCCCACCATGAAGGAGTACCTCTCCTTTGCATCCAAGCTGCTCATGGCCTTTGGTCTTGCCTTTGAGCTGCCCATCTTCATCACCATCCTGGCCGCCCTGGGCCTTGTGACCCCTGCCTTCCTGCGAAAAAACCGCAAATACGCCGTGGTCTTCTTCTTTGTCTTCGGGGCCATCCTCACCCCGCCGGACGTGGTCACCCAGATCCTTTTGGCCACCCCCATGATCCTCCTCTACGAGCTGAGCATCTTCGGAGCCATGGCCTTTGGGAGGCGGCCCCTGGGCGCTGCCGATGAGGATGAGGAGCCCGAAACCGAGCCCCCGGTCCAAAGCGATGAAGACGCCCCCAAAGAGGACGCCTAAGCGGATCTACCGCCAGGTTTCGCCTTCCCTCTTGATCAAGGCCTCATGGATGGCGTCTGCCACCCCGGACGGGGTGAGGCCGTCGGTGGGAATCACGATGTGAGCGCGCCCCATGTACAGGGGATGGCGCTCCTGGTAAAGGCTCTCCACGCTCATCCCCGGCTGGATCACCACGCCCCGGGCGCCCAGGTCGCTGAGCCGCTCCATGAGAACGGAAAGGGGGGTGTGAAGGTAGACGATGACCCCGTCTGTAGCCAGGTGGTCCATGGCCCTCTGCCCGTAAATGACGCTGCCCCCGGTGGCGATGACCGTGCCGGTGACCGCCATCTCGCACAGGCGCCCCTCTTCAATCTCCTTGAATCTATCCAGCCCCTCCTCCCGGATAATCTCCGAAAGACGCCGCCCCTCGCACGTCTGGATGTAGACGTCGCTGTCGGTGAAGTTCAGGCCCAGGCGCTTGGCCAGAATCACCCCCACGGTGCTCTTGCCCGCGGCGGGCATGCCGGTAAGTACCACGTTTTTCTTTATCATGCGTTGCGCTCCTGACATTACATCTCGTGAATCCAAAGCCTTCAAGGGGGCCAGAATACCCCATTGCCTCCGCGCTTTCAAAGGATCCTTCCCAATGCACAAAAAAAGATGTCGGTGAGGCCAAAACCCGGGGCCCAGGAGCCTCCGGCGGCCCTGCCGGGGGCCAAACTTTTGAAAAGTTAGACAAGCAGGTTTGATTTTTTTCGGATGCGTCGCAACCGGCCATAGCCCCTCTTATTTTTGCGGAGCTTTTTTCAAAAAGCGACCCGCCGGAGGCAGCGGAATTGGTAAATGCGTTGGCCCTGCCCCGGGGCCTCATTGGCCTTGACAAGGCCAAAGGCCATCTTTTAGGGTAGCGATGTCCCTGCCCGTCGGCAGCGGCCAACCTTCCAAACCAAGGACAAAAACATGGCTGTCACCCTCTCCATTGTGGGCACATCGGGGTCCGGAAAAACCACCCTCATCACGCGCATCATCCCCCTGCTGCAGCAAAAAGGCTTTCGGGTGGGCGTCATCAAGCACACGGCCCACGGGTTTTCCATGGACCACGAAGGAAAAGACAGCTGGAAACACCAGCAGGCCGGAGCCGACGCCGTGATGGTGGCCTCGGAGACAGCCTACGCCCTGGTGAGAAAGGTCACTCCTGTGCGGCTGGAAGAGCTGGAAGGGCAGATGGCGGACCTGGACCTCATCATCACCGAAGGCTACAAGGGCTCGGCCCGCCCCAAAATCGAGGTCCACAGGCGGGAAACGGGAAAAGCCCCCTTAAAAGGCCTCACCAGGCTTGTGGCCCGCATCACCGATGCCCCCCAGGCAGACGGCCTTCCCACCCTGGATCCGGACGATCCCCAGGGCGTCGCCGACTTCATTGCCGAGACCTTTCTGGCATAAAAAAGCCACCGGCATGCCTGCCGGTGGCTCCAAAGCGATTCTCCCGAATGGGTCAGGGACGGCTCCCCGCGTCCTGCCCCTTCACCTCGGGTCCCGGGGGCAGGTTCCCCCGGATGAGGATGCTCTTTTTAAGGGATTTTACCACCTCATCGATCTGCTCCACCCCCACCCGGATCTCCTCAATCCCCTTGACCGTTGTCTCGGTGATGGTGGGCACGTCCCGGCTTCCCACCTCCACATTTTCAAGGACCTGTTGCAACAGGGCGATGTTGGTCTGGATCTCCATGCCGATCTCGTGGACCTTCTCCAGGTCCCGATCCACCAGATCCACGGTGTGGGGCACCTTGTCCACGGCCACGGCCAGGCTGTCCAGGATGGCCCCCACGCGAACCTCCACGGCGTTCAAGGAGTTGTTGATGCTGTTCAAGGCCTCAAACAACGGCCCTTCGGGATCCCGGAGCAGGGTGGCCACTTCCGAGACATCCTGAACGGCCCGGATCACCTTCTTGGCGGTCTCTTCCACCTCAAATTTTGCCAGGAGGTCGGCCACGGACGGCTGCTCTTCCGAAGAGATCTCCTCGTCGGCCAGAAGCTCGGGCGACTCCGGGGTGCCCGGGGTGATGGAGATGTACTTGTTGCCGATGTAGTTGACGCTCTGGACCGTGGCAACGGAGTCTTTTCGTATGCGCGGGGCGTATTCGGCAAAAATGGCCATGCGCACGTGGACCACATTGCCCACGAGGCTCACCTCCGTCACCTTGCCGATATCGGCATTGAAGAGCTTCACCGCCGCATTGGTCTCCAGGTTGTAGCTCTCTTTAAAGGTGGTGAAGTAGGTCACCTTCTCCCGGAACCAGTCCTTGCTCCGGCCGATGGCCAGCACGGTGAGGGCCAGAAGGATCATGATGGAGAGCATAAAGGCCCCCACCACCTTTTCGCGGGTGTCGTAGCGAACAATCATGGTGCCAGCTCCTTTACGAGCGTGCCGTTTTCCAGGCGAAGATCCAGGGGGGTCAGCTCTTTGCCGAACCCGCGGTAGTTGGTGGTGTAGACAAACACGCCCCCCCGCGAGAGGACCTTCCGGATCTCAGCGATGAAGCAGGAGAAATACCCGCGCCCCACAAACTCTTCCGGGTACTCGGCCAGAAAGAGCAGGGGCTCCTTGAGGATGTCCCGCACGGCGATGGCGCGCCGCTGCTCCATGGCGCTCACCAGCTCCGGGCAGAAGGGAAGGGCGTCCTGGATGCCGAAGGCCCTCACCAGCTCCTCCTTGAGCCCCTGGTGGCGGACGAGATCCGTGTCGCTGAAGTAGTGGGCCTGATAATCGAGGTTCTCCTCCACGGTGCGGTTTCTCACCATGGCGGCCATGGGGTAGAGATACCCGATCCTGCGCTTCACCGGAAGAAGCCTCTCATACCAGGTAAAGGGCAGCTCTTCGCCGCCAAAAAAATACCGGCCCCGGGTGGGCCAGCTCAAGGTGGCAAGGCACCGAAGCAGCAGGTGGGCGTCGGCCGGGTTGTCGGCGGAGAGATGAACCGCCGCCCCGGGGGGCAGGGAAAGATCCAGGTCGGTAAGGGTCCTGCCCTTCCAGGTGTCCTCCACCGAAAGATTCGTCAACCGGACCACCGGTGTGGGATCTGTACCGGCATCCCCGGCGGCAGGTGTCGACATGGGCATGGCATCCTCTACAGGTAAAAAACGATGGAGACAAAGGCGTTGACCAGCATGCAGGCAAAAAAGCTCTCCACGGCGGCCCGGGAGACACTCACGGGGATACGGGAGACCTTGCGGACGGTGGTGTACCCGTGGAACAGGCTCACCACCGTGATAATCAGGCCAAAGAGCAGTGCCTTGACAAGGCTCACTACCAGGTCGGTGCCGCTGATGGCCTTGGCCACCTGAAAGATAAAGATGTCCCCGGACTGACTTGTGGTGGCCCAGGCCACCACCTGGCCACCGAACAGGGCGGCTAAGTCAAAGACCACGAAGAGGCAGACCACCGCCGAAGTGATGCCGGTGAACCGGGAGTAGGAGAGAACCCACATGGGATCCACCCCGGACATCTCCATGGCTTCGATCTCGTTGAACACGGTCATGCAGCTCATCTCGGCGGTGACGGCCGTGGCCGAGCGCAGGATGACCACCAGGGCGGTGATGAGGGGGCCGATCTCACGGACAACGAGAATGACAGCGGCCTTTCCGAGCTCAAACTCCCCGGAGACCTTGGTAAACTGAATGATCATGGCGCTGCCCACGAGCAGGGCCAAGGGGATGATCAGGGGCAGGGCCTGGACAGCCGTAAAGTAGATCTGCTCCACCACCGCCCGCTTCACCTGGGCACGCCCGTCGGCCGGGCGCCTCACCAGAAGGGTGAGAATACGCAAGGTAAAGGCGGCCCGAACCAGGGCCATCCCCACAAAGTCCAGGGTGACTCGCCCGACATAGCCGCATGTTCGTCCGATCCATTTCAACGCAAGCCCCTGTGGATTGGTTGTCAATATCCGCATTATCCGCTACTCTTGTTCTGCCGGAAAAGTATAGTCAATTCAATCGACAAAGATCAACCGATTTTAACCGTTTCACCCGGAGGGAACTCACCCCATGATTCGCCTGAAATACCTTGTCACCCTCTGCCTGCTCCTGTTCGTCGTCCCGCCCGTCTTTGCAGCATCCGCACCCCGCTACGACCTCTTCGAAGAGGCCTCCGGCCTCCTTGAACAGGGCAGTTCCCTCGAAGCCGCGGCCCTTTACCGACGCATCCTGGAAGGCAGCACCGATCGAGAGGAACGCGCAAGGGCCCTTCTCTTTCTCTCCGTTCTTTACAGCCGCAACCTGAACCTGCCTGACACGGCCGTGGCCTGCCTGGAACAGATCGAGACCACCTACCCCGACACCGCGGTGATCATCGACGCCCGCTTTGCCCTGGGAGCGGTCTCCTACCGCAACGGCCGCTTTGCCGAAGCCGTGACCCACTTCCAGCGTTTTGTGGAGCTCTACCCCGAGCACATGCGCAGCTCCTCGGCCCGGGCCTGGCTGCGCCAGGCCGAGATCCTGGCCGGTGAACAGCCCGCACCGGAGGCCCAGGACAAAGCCATGGCAAAACTCCCGGAAAAGGTCCGGGTCCTGCTGCGCCACCAGGTGGACCAGGTGATCCTCGGCCGAACCGGTGAGCCCATGACCGTGCTTCGGGACGGCACCCCCCTGTTTGAAGGCAACGGGCCGGTCACCGTCACCACGGGCCAGGAGGGCCTGGTGGTCAACGGGGTCGTGGCCGGCAACCTCACCCTGACCTTGGGGCCCGGCTCCGGGCGCCCCCGGGTGGACGGACACGCCTACCGCGGTGAGGTGACCCTCTGGCCGGATGAAGAGGGCATCACCGTGGTCAACACCCTGCCGGTGGAAGAGTATCTCTACGGGGTCCTCCCCAAAGAGATGAGCCCCCTCTGGCCGGAAGAGGCACTCAAAGCCCAGGCCGTGGCCTCACGCTCCTACACCTACCACACCCTCCTAAACCGCAAGGCCCACGCCCGCTTTGACCTGGAGGCCACCACCGCCTTTCAGGTTTACGGGGGCGCCGATGCCGAGACCCCGGAGACCACCGCCCCGGTGGACAGCACAAAGGGACACTACCTCGCCTTTCAGGGCCTGCCCATCATCGCCTGCTTCCACGCCAACAGCGGCGGCATGACCGAAAGCGCCGACGCGGTCTGGGGAGCGGCCCTTCCCTACCTGAAGGGGGTCAAGGACAGCTTCAGCCGACTGGCCCCGGATGCCTGCTGGACAGGAGAGGTGGACGCCGACAGCATGGTCAGGAAGTTGTGGGAAAAGGGGTACCGCCCCGGGGGAATCATCTCCCTGGAAACCAGTGAGCCCTCCCCTTCCGGCCGCAACGGCCGGGTGATCATCAGCACCTCCCGGGGACGCCTTGAGCTCACCGGCAACGAGTTCAGGCTGGCCATGGGCCCCGAGGTGATCAAGAGCGCCCGGTTCTCGGTCACCCGGAAAAAGAGGCACTTCACCTTCGAGGGGTGCGGCTACGGTCACGGTGTGGGCATGAGCCAGTGGGGGGCTCGGAAAATGGCCGCGTCCGGGTTCACCTACGACACCATTTTGCACCACTACTACAAAAACGTCTCGCTGGTCACCATTGACAAAGAAGGGGTTCGCTGATATCGGGTTTTTGCGAACCACGACACGGGCCCCGTCAAAAGACCCCGGAATCGGTGTTTTTTCCAAGGGCCCTTCGGTTTTCCCCTGAGCGGTATTGTCTACGACCTTTTTATAAGGCCCGTCATGAAACGACGCCTGATGACCCTTGTTCTCCTGGGAGCGCTGATGCTCCTCTCTTCCGGGCCCCTCTTCGGTGCCGCGGGCCAGGGGATAACAGAAAACTTTGATCACGGCCTCATCGACTGGAGCAACGGCTCGGTGCGGGCCGAAGGGATGCATGCCCCCAATGAGAAGGCCGGGCAGCCTGCCTCCCCCGAAGCAAGGGAGCATTACGTCAACCGGGCCGTTGAGGCGGCCCGGTCCAACCTTTCGTCCATCCTCCGGCACCTGACCATCCACGGCGACACCACCGGCGGTGATGTCATGGGAGACAGCCGGGAGGTGGTCGCCCAGGTGGACCTGATGTTCCTGTCCACCCCCATGACGGAAAAACGGTTCCTCACGGACGGTTCCGTCCAGGTCACCCTCACCCTCCCCCTCAGGGGGGCCTTCTCCCAGCTCATCCTTCCGGAAGAGATCCGGCAGATCAACCCCATCAGGCCGTTGTTCACGTCCGAAGCCTCGGATGCCCTTTCCACCCACGACGCCTACACCGGCCTCATCGTCGATGCCCGAGGGGTAGACGTCATTCCTGGGCTTGCCCCGCGCGTGGTCACCGAATCCGGGGAAGAGGTCTACGGCCCCACCGTCATCAGCCGGGAATACGCGGTCCAGCGTGGGGTGGCTGTCTATGAAAGCTCCCTGGCCCGGGCCGGCCAGGGCCTCTCAGCCGGAGAGAACCCCCTCATGGTCACCGGCATCGGCACCACCGAGGGCGCCCGCACCGACATCATCATCAGCAGCCAGGACGCCGCCCGCATCCGCTCAGACGTCTCCCACACCACCTTCCTCAGCCAGTGCCGGGTCGTCATTGTCCTGGACCCGCCCCCGGACAAGCGCCGGAAATAAAAAAGGGGCGCCCCCATGAGGGAGGCACCCCTTTAATCATCTACCCGTCAGACCCGTGATACGGCAAAACCTCAGATACCTGCTTTCTCCCGAAGGATGTCCACCTTGTCGGTGCGCTCCCAGGTAAAGCCTTCGCTGTCGGTACGTCCGAAGTGGCCGTAAGCCGAGGTCATTTTGTAAATGGGCTTCAGAAGGTCGAGCTGCTCGATGATGGCTGCCGGGCGCAGGTCAAAGACCTCGCGGACAATCTCAGCAATGCGCTCCTGGGGAATAACCCCGGTGCCCATGGTGTCCACGAGGACAGAAACGGGCTCGGCAACACCGATGGCATACGCCACCTGGACCTCGCACTCCTTGGCAAGGCCAGCGGCCACGATGTTCTTGGCGATGTAACGGCCCATGTAGGAGGCGCTTCGGTCCACCTTGGAGGGATCTTTTCCGGAAAAGCAACCGCCGCCGTGGCTTCCTCGGCCGCCGTAGGTGTCGACGATGATCTTACGGCCGGTGAGGCCGCAGTCGCCCATGGGGCCACCCACAACAAACCGCCCGGTGGGGTTGATGAAGAAGCGGGTCTTGTCGTCGATCATCTCAAGGGGGATGACCTTGAGCACAACCTCTTTGATGATGCCTTCCTGAAGGTCTTCGTGGCTCACCTCGGGGGTGTGCTGGGAAGAGACCACCACGGTGTCCACGCGCGTAGCTTTTCCATCTTCGTATTCAATGGTGACCTGGGCTTTTCCGTCGGGGCGAAGGTAGGGAAGCACGCCGGTTTTCCTCACCTCGGCAAGGCGCTGGGTGAGTTTGTGGGCGAACACCACGGTCATGGGCATGAGCTCGGGGGTCTCGTCGATGGCGTAGCCGAACATCAGGCCCTGGTCGCCGGCGCCCTGGTCCTTGAAGAGGCCTTCGCCTTCGTTAACGCCCTGGGCAATGTCTTCGGACTGCTTGTCGATGCTGGAAATCACAGCACACGTCTGCCAGTCGAAGCCCATGTCCGAGGAGTCGTAGCCGATCTCGCGGATGGTGTCCCTGACAATCTGGGTCATGTCCACGTAACAATTGGTGGTGATCTCACCGGCGATAAAGGCCATGCCGGTGGTGACCAGGGTCTCGCATGCAACCCTGCATCGGGTGTCCTGGGCCATGATGGCATCCAGGATGGAGTCGGAAATAGCGTCGGCCACCTTGTCGGGGTGACCCTCCGTTACGGACTCCGAAGTAAAAAAGTAGTTTGCGTTGGTCATTCTCTGCTCCTTTGGAACACTTGAAATCTAAATCGCTTCGTATGAATCGACCGGTGTCTGTCGGGCGGGAGTCAGATGAGCAGGCGTCCCGGTTGGCTTATGTTTTCACGGAAAGCACTGCTGATCATCCGATGTTCTTTATCAACTTTCCAGATCTTTTGCAAAGCATTGTCGTACCGAGTCCACCACCCAGCCACCTGCGGCCAGAGAGCTCTCGGCCAGGGTATCGTCCAGGGCCACCTCAATCCCGGCAAGGCCGTATCGCGCCTTAAGGCTTTCCAGGGTGCTGTTTTTATTCCCCCGAAGGCGCGAGGCGCTTTTGGGGTGGACGCGAAACACCGGGGCATCCCCAGGTGAAAAAAGCCGCCGGGCAAGGGCATCGGCCATGTCCCGAAACCGCGCGCTGTGGACCAGATGGCCGAAGGCGGGGTGATGGGGCCCGGCCAGGACATGGGTAAGACGCATCTCCTCACTGTCCTGAAGGCCCATGCGGATCACAGGGATATCCCGTCGGGCAGCCATGAGCCACGCCTCCTTGCCCCGCTGCACCGCCTCTTCCAGGGAGAGGGGCTCATAGCGCCCGTCACGCCAGAGGGCGGCCAGGCCGCTGCCCTTCAGGACCACGGTGGGGTAGATGCGAATGCCCTCGGGATCGAGGTCAAGGATGCGCTGAAGGGAAGAGCGAAAGAGGGCCGGGGTCTCCCCGGGAAGCCCCAGCATCATCTGAAGAATGGTGACGTACCCCTTTGCCTTCAACTGTGCTGCGGCGCTCTCGGTGTCTGCGGCCGTATGGCCCCGGGTGCTGGCCGTGAGCACGGCATCTTCCATGGACTGGGCCCCGAGCTCCACCGTGGTGACGGGGTACCCGGCCAGAAGCTCAAGGGTCTCCGGGGTGACGGTGTCGGGGCGGGTGGAAAAACGAATCCCCTGGATGTGCCCTGCCTTGACGTAGCCATGGGCCAGGTCCAGGCAGGCCCTCACCGTTTCAAGAGGCAGCCCCAGAAAGGTGCCCCCGTAAAAGGAGATCTCCACGGGATGGCGGTTTGCAGACCATTTCAGCCATCGCTCGATCTCCCCTTCCATGGCGGCAAGGGAGGGCATGGCAGGGGCGCCTGTGCGCTTTAACCCGGTGACAGCATGCTGGTTGCAGAAGATACAGTGGTGAGGGCATCCCGCATGGGGAATAAAGAGGGGAACGACAAAGGGGCGGGGGGTGTCGGCGGCCATGGACGGGTCACCGACGGCTCAAAGGGGCCATGGACTTAAAGCCCCCGTTCCTTTAAAAGATCCAGGGCAATGCGGGCGGCATCCTGTTCGGCGGCCTTCTTGCTCTTTCCGTAGCCCATGGTCTCGATATCGCGGGTCTTGAGACAGACCTGAAAGGTCTTGTCGTGGTCAGGCCCCATCTCAGAGACCACGCGGTAGCGGGGAATCTCCTTGAGGTGGACCTGGGAGTACTCCTGGAGCAGGCTCTTGCTGTCGCTGTTGAGGCGCGAGGGGCGCGCACCGCTCAGGAGGGGCTTGAAATGACGGCTGATGAGCCGATAGGCCGCATCAAACCCGCCGTCTAAGTAAACCGCGGCGATGACCGCCTCAAGGACGTCGGAGAGAATGGAATTCTTATCCCGGCCGTTGGTCTGGCTCTCGCCTTTGCCGAGGCGGATAAACTGCCCCAGTTCCAGCTGCCTGGCGATCTCGGCCAGCTGGGTCTCGTTGACCAGGTTGGAGCGCATGCGAGACAGGTTTCCCTCGTTGAGCTCGGGAAAGTTGTGCATCAGGGCGTCGCCCACAACCAGGTTCAAAACGGCATCCCCCAAAAACTCCAGGCGTTCGTTGTCTTCCAGGACGGCATCTCCCTGTTCGTTGACATAGGAGCTGTGCATCAGGGCCGTGGCAAGGAAACTTCGATCGCCGAAGGTGTAGTTGAGGTGGGCCTCCAACTGTGACAGGTCTTCAATGTGATTCATGGCAATGCAGCGGTTAAGGTGGCGTAACAATCAAAGGGTACATGGAGATCGCCTCGCCCCACGCCCAACTCGATACCTTTTTTATATGCCCCGTGATAATCCGATCCGCCGGTCACCACAAGTCCCAGGGACTTGGCGCAGCCGAGAAGAAAACGGGTGAGCTCCGGAGGGTGGGTGGAGTAGTAGGCTTCCACACCGGCCAGGCCCAGGCGGGCCAGGCTCTCAAGGAGCCCTTTGAGGTCATCCGGGGAGAGCCCCACGGTCACAGGGTGCGCCAGCACGGGGAGCCCCCCTGCGGCACGAATGAGACTTACCGCATTTTCAAAATCAATGCGACCCTTTTCTACATAGGCGGGACGCCCTGTGGCCAGGTACCGGTCAAAGGCCTCGGCAACCGAGCCAACCCATTTTTTCCGCACCATCACGGCGGCCATGTGGGGACGGCCCACCACGGCACCGCCGGCCTCGGCCGACACCTCGGCCAGGGTCAGATCCATGCCGAGCTCGTTAAGGCGGTCAATCATCTGGGGGTTTCGCGTCTCGCGCTGAAGACGCAGAGATTCAAGGGCCTCCGCAAGGGGCGGAGCCTCAGGGTCGATACCGTAACCAAGAATATGGAAACTGCCCTTGCTGCGATATGGCGCAGGGGGAAGGGAGCTGATCTCAACCCCGGTGATAAAACCCAAATCATCCGGGAGTCCGTGTGATATCAGCTGACGGACCCCCTCCACGGTGTCGTGATCGGTGATGGCAATGGCGGCCAGGCCGGCTCTGCGGGCACGTCGCACCACTTCCTGCGGCGACAGAGACCCGTCCGAGGCGGTGGTGTGGATGTGAAGGTCGATCCCCGCCGAAGCGCGATCAGAGGCCAAGGGCTTTTTCCCTTGCTTCCGCCCGGGTCTTGCAGTCGATGCACTGCGTGGTGACGGGGCGTGCCTTGAGTCGCTCAATGGGTATGCATACTCTTCGGGTTTGCATATCGAAAACCCCGTTATCAATGCGCTCCAGGGCTTGTTTTATCTTCTTGATCAGCTTGTGTTCGCGGTCGCGAATACGAAGCATGAAGTTCCTGTTTTCCTCGTGCGATGCTCGGTCCGTGGGATCGGGGAAGCTCTCCTTCTGGGCAGTCATTCCTTCAACAGTGCTGTCAGCCTGTTCCAGAAGGTCATTAAGCCGATCAGTTAAAAACTTCCTGAAATATTCCAGTGTTTCCTGATCCATACTCAAACCTCTCCTCTGAGCTTGGTTGGCGAATTTTTGTTTAACCTGCCTACTGTAAACACAGTTTACGAATTTTGTAAAGATCTATTGAGGAAGGCGCCCCGGCCCCGCGAGGGAGGCAAGGGCACCGAAAAAGCGAAACAACACACCGAATTGATGAGAGAAAAAAGAGATTATGCCAGGGTATTCATCCAGGCATCCAGCTCTGCCATGGAGGAAATATTCACCACCTCGCAAGAACCGTCTGACGGGACGATTTTTCGTGCAATGCCCGACAGGACCTTGCCGGGCCCCACTTCCACAAACCGGGTCACCCCGTCTTCGAGAAGCCGCGTCATGGTGTCGTACCACCGCACGGGGCTCACCAGCTGGCGGGCCATATTCTCCTTCATGGCCACGGGATCCTCTTCGGGTTCCGCCGTCACATTGAACAAAAGCCCCTTGGCAGGCCCCTTAAAAGAGACCGATTCCAGGACCCGGCGAAACGGCTCCTCCGCCCCCTGGATCAGGGGACTGTGCCAGGCTCCGCTCACCTTCAGGGGAACGGCGCGCCCCTTTTTTTCGCGGGCGGCGGCACCGAACCGCTTCACGGAGTCGGGGTCACCGCTCACCACGATCTGCATTTCGCCGTTGTGGTTGGCGGCCCAGACCCCCTTGGTGGGCGGTGCCCCCTCCTCACGGAGGCTCGCGGCCAGTGCGTCCACCGTGGCATAGTCGAGATTCAGCACCGCGGCCATGGCCCCTTTGTGCTTGCGGGCCTCCTGGTCCATGAAGCCACGGACCCTGGTCTTGACCAGGGTAAGGGTGTCCTCCGGGGAGACAACCCCTGCGGCGCAAAGGGCGGCGTACTCACCCAGGCTGTGGCCGCAGGCCACCTCGAACCGGTCACCCCCCACCGAGGCCAGGGCGGCCAGAAAGCCAAGGTTCACAGCGGTCACCGCAGGCTGCAGGTTGACGGTCTGGGTGAGCTCGTCCATGGGGCCTTTAAAGCAGAGGCGGGTCAGGTGGGACTTGGTGATCTCGTCGGCCATCTCAAAGACCTCGCGCACCACCCCGAACTCCTGATAAATGTCCTCTCCCATGCCGATGGCCTGGGACCCCTGTCCGGGAAAAAGAAAAGCGGTCTGTGTCACGTCTGGACCTCCCCTATACCGCAGAGAGACCGCCCGGGCCCCTTCTGCGCGCCGTTGCCGGCCTAATCGTGAATGTTAAATAAGCTGCGGGCATAGCTCAGGGCACGGGATTCGTCCCGGTTGTGGCAGCCGTCCTTGATAAACCTAATGGGATCGTGCACCACCTTGGTGACGATGGCCTGGCCCATGCGGCGAATGGCGGCCTTCTCCTCCTCGGAGAGGCCCGCCATGCCCGACAGGGTCTTTTCCACCTCCCCTTCGGCAATGGAGGCCACCTTCTCACGCACCGCCTTGATGGTGGGCACCGTGCGGAGCCCCTCCACCCAGCGGGAGAAGGCCACCACGCCCTCCTCCACAATGCGTTCGGCCTTGATGGCCTCGGCCCGTCGGGTTTCGATGTTGCCGTCGATGACCTCTTTCAGGTCGTCGATGTCGTACACATAGGCGTTGGAGAGCCGGTTGATGGCCGGGTCGATGTCCCGGGGCACGGCAATATCGATGAAAAAAATGGAGCGCCCCTTTCGGCGCTTGATCACCGGCTTGACCATCTCCCGGGTAATGACGAGGGTGGTAATCCGTGGAGCTGATGATGATGTCCACCTCGGTGAGGGTCTCGGGGATCTCTTCTAAGGCAATGGCGCTTCCGTTGAATCGCCGGGCCAGTTCCACCCCGCGGTTCAGGGTTCGGTTGGCCACAAAGATGTCCCCGGCCTGGTGCTGGATCAGGTGTTCCACGGCCAGCTCCGCCATCTCACCGGCCCCCACCAGAAGGATCTTGCGCCCTTCCAGGGAGCCGAAGATCTTCCGGGCCAGCTCAATGGCCGCGTAGCTGATGGAAACAGCGCTGTCGCCAATGCCCGTTTCGCTGCGCACCCGCTTGGCCACATGGAAGGTGCGGTGCATCAGCCGGTTGAGAAGGGGGCCCGTGGCCTTCTTGGAAGCGGTGAGGTGATAGGCATCCTTGCGCAGCCCCCAGGACAATGTGGAGAAGCGCGATGACCATGGAGTCAAGGCTTGCCGCCACATTGAACATATGCCGCACGGCCTCTTCCCGGTGGTACTCGTAGAGGCAGGAGTCGAACTCCTCCACGGGCAGCCCCTTGAGGGTGGCAATGTAGCCTTTGGCAGCGTCCAGGGCGGCGTTGCCGTCCTTGGCCGCCATGAGCACCTCCACCCGGTTGCAGGTGGAAAAGAGCAGCACCTCGTCCACATGGGGATGCTCCCTCAGGGCGTCGATGGCCTCCAGACACTCCTGCCGACTCATGGCAAGGCGCTCCCTGAGGGCAACCGGGGCCGTCTTGTGATTCAAACCTGTCAGTACAATTTCTCGCATAACGCCGTGTCTCTCGTCCGTTAAAACCGGATGAACTCACCTAAAACCGGGTAAACTCCCCGTGGTGACCTTCCATGAAAAAATTGACCCCGAAAAGGGTAAAAAGCAGCACCGCAAACCCCGCAATGGCGAGCCAGGCGGCCTTGCGTCCCCGCATCCCTCCCACGAGCCGTTCGTGGAGGAGCACGGCGTAGATCACCCAGGAGATTCCGGACCAGACCTCTTTCGGGTCCCAGCTGATGAACCGGTGCCAGATGATCTTGGAGTAGAGCAGGCCGGTGACCAGCCCCAGGGTCAGGGCGGTAAAGCCGGCGATGATGCTGGCATACCCGATGCCGTCAAGCTGCTCCAGGGAGGGAAGGCGACGGTAAAAGAAACCCCGTTTCTTCTCCTTGATGGCGTTCTCCTGGAGGATATAGAGAATACCCGCACCGCAGGCCATGGCCAGGGCGGCTTCCCCCACGAAGATGGTGATGACATGGGCAAAAAACCAGAAGTTGGCGTACACCGCCTCGGGCTGTGTCGGCGGCAGGTCCGGGACCCGCAAGGCCGCTGTGTAGGCCAGAAGGGCCAGGGGCGCGGCATAGACCCCCATCACCTTGATGCGATACCGGGCCCTTAAGAAAAGAAACACCAGGGCCACGGCCCAGGCGGCCAGCCCCAGGGTCTCACGCAGGTTGTGCACGGGCAGGTACCCGGTCTGCACCGAGGCAATGACAAGCCCCAGGGTGTGAACGGCAAACCCCGCCCCAAAGAGAATCGCTCTGGACCCTCTCCTTCTGAAAAAAGAGGTAGAGCAGGTAGGCCACCGCACTGGCCAGGTAGAGCGCCGCTGTCAGTATGTCCATGATCCCGCCTCCCATGGTTGAAGCCGATACCATACGGTGTCGTGATTACAGAGAAAAACCAAGCGTCTCGCAGGTGTAGCCCTCTCCCAGCACCTCGGTGAGGAAGGCGTCTGCCCCTTTTTTGTCTCCGGCCTTCACCATCCCAAGGAGCCCGCCGGAATGAGCGCCTCAAAAAGGGGCTTGTGAGCCTCGGGCTGGCGTGGGTCGGCGAAAGGCTTCTCCGACGCCGCACGCCAGCCCACGAGTCAGGCTCCCTCAACCTGTCACCGAACTCTGTCTCCAGGCGCCGACGCATCCACTTGGCAAAGGCGGGGCTCTTTCCGGAGGTGGAGATGGACAGGGTCATGTCCCCCCGCTGCACGATGGAGGGGAGGATAAAGTTGCAGGCACTGGGATAGTCGGCCACGTTGCAGAGCGTGCAGGACGCTTCGGCGTCCCGGCTCACCCGGGTGTTGAACTCCTGATCGTCGGTGGCCACTAATCACCAGAAACTTCCCGTCCATATCGGAAGGGGCGTAGGCCCGCTCCTCCAGGGTGACGGGAGCATCTTGCGCCATGGTTTTCAGCTCATCGGTAAAGGCCTTGCTCACCACGGTCACATGGGCTCCGCAGCGCACCAGGGTCTCGACTTTGCGGGTGCCCACGGCACCACCGCCCACCACCAGGCACGCCTTCCCCATAATATCAAGGCTTACGGGATAGTATCGCATGGGTCTGCTCTCTTTCAGTCTGTGACGCGCGCCGCCAAACCGGCGCAGATCACCTTTAAAGATCAAAGGGTTTCAGGTCCTCTCCGAGGACCAGCTGCCCATCATATGTTTTGCGGCACTCTTTTTCAACATCAACTTTGTCGCAGGCCGGGTAAAAATGGGTCAGCACAAGCATCCCGACTTGCGCGGCTTTTGCCGCCTCCCCGGCAAGGGAGGGGGTCAGGTGGTTGGGCACGGCCTCAGCGTCCGGGGTGGAGCACTCACACACAAAAATATCGGCTCCCCAGGCAAGGGAAACCAGGTTCTCGGATGGGCCGGTGTCCCCTGAAAAGACCACGGAGCGCCCCCCGGAGAGCACCACCCGGCAGGCCAGGCTCTCCGGGCGATGAGCCACCGGGGCCGTTCTTACGGCCAGGTCTCCCTGGTGAAACAGGTCCTCCTGCTCCACGGAGAGCTCGGTGAGGCGAACCAGGCCCGGCCCAGGGTCCATCCACTCCCCGTACACCCCTTTAAGCTGTTCGAAAAAGGCGCCGAATCCTTTGCCTCCGTAAATGGGAAGGGGACGGGTGCGGGTGCAGGCCGGATACTTGGTGGCAAACAGCAGGGGCACAAGCTCAGCCGTGTGATCCGGGTGCATGTGGGTGTAAAAGATACCGGTGAGTTCGTCGATGGAGACCCCAGCTTCCAGCAGGCGGCGCATGGTCCCGGGGCCGGAGTCGATGAGCAGGGTCTCGGTCCCGGTCTGCACCAGGGCCGCACAGGCACTTCGGGTTAGGGAGGGGACGCAGGTCCCCGTTCCGAGGAGGGTGATTCGTGCCATGGGTGAGGGGCCTCCCTTCTTTTGTGGTGGATGGTGAGTGTCTTCGACGGCCCTGCCGGGGGCCAAACGTTTAAAAAAGTTTAACAAACAGGTCTTAAAAAAACATGTTTATGGATATCGTTTCAAGGCGGATGTGATGTGATCCGAGGAACGAGGGGCAAAACGCATCCGCACCCTGCTTTCAAGGTGGCACACCTTGCCGCCGGAGGCTGTTTGTAAAGCTGAATAGATAGGCAGAGCCTTGAGGGTCGGCCCCAGAAAAACGGGGGGACAGGGAGATCCTCCCGGTAAAATGAAGGGCTGCCCTTATGGACTCACATTCGCCCCCACCCTATAATCATGATCACCTGTTTACCCGCCACATATTTCCCTTCCGTTTCACGCCAAGGGCGACCCGCAATGGGTCGCCCATTTTTTTGGGCGAGAAGCGCGTCAGGTGGCCCAGCCATGGGAGAGACCTTCCACGCGAAGGCTCTCGTAAAGGGCGATGCCCACGCTGGTGGAGAGATTGAGGCAGCGTATCTGCCGATTGATGGGGATGTGGTACCGGGAGTCCGGGTACCGATCCAGCACTGAGTCCGGCAACCCCTTTGTCTCGGAACCGAAAAAGAGAAAAAGGCGCTTTGGCCTGGGCATCTCCCAGAAAGGGCGGGACCCGAGCTTGGCAAAAAGGGCCACCTCCCCGTCTTCGGGTGCCATGGCCTCAGTAAAGGCGTCCAGGCTGTCCCACACCGACAAATCCACATGCTCCCAGTAATCCAGCCCGGCCCGCTTCACCTGGGCGCTGTCCAGAGAGAACCCCAGGGGCTTGATCAAATGCAGGCGCACGCCGGCCCCGAGGCAGGTCCGCCCCACATTTCCCGTATTCCAATGGACTTCAGGGGCCACCAGCACCACATGGCGCTCCGGCTCCCCTTCCTGTCGATCTATCACAACACATCCTTCCCTAATATTAAGGCAACGCGTCCGCTGCCTCCGGCGGCCCTGCAGGGGGCCAAACATTTAAAGAATTAGACACACAGGCCTTGAGTGAGCGTTACCCGGCTTTATTCATTCCTGACACACAGCCCCGTTGCGGCACCGGCACCGGCACCGGCACCACGGATATCGCTTTTGAATCCTGTTTGTCAAACGTTCCAACCCATTGCCCGGCGTCAGAAAAACCAGGTTCCCCGGACGATAAGCTCTTCGGCCGGGGCAAGCCAGCCCCCGCCGGGAAGCGAAAAACCCCCGTACTCGGTTTCGGAGCCGCCCCAGGGCAGCTGGGCCACCATGTCCAGGCGAAGGTCCTGGCGGGCATCCCAGATCACCGAAGGCTGGAGAATCCCCGAAGGGTCCCCTGTGTTGGTGATGGCGGTGAGGGTAAGGTTGACCAGGGGGTGTGCCTCCAGCTGGATCCTGGCGGCAAGATAGTTTTTCCCCAGGGTGAAGACCTCCCCGCGGTCCAGGCGCTCCAGGGTGTCGGGGTCGGTGAGGGCGGCCGCGTAGTTCGAGGTGCCGTAGCCGTTGTGGTAGAACTCCACAAGACCGTACCAGTTCCTGTCCCAGGCCACCCAGGAGAGGTCCATGTTGACCACGGCCGACAGGGTCCCTCCGTCCTCGTCGGAGACGACAAGATCCGACCGCCAGGCCGCCTCCCCGGCATACCCGGAAAAGCCCACCCCGGAAAGGCTGTGTCCCCGCTGGTTGCCCAGGAGGATGTCCCCCTCCAGGCTGCCGAAGGTGCCGTGCAGCTTGGTGGCGTAACTCGACCCGTCGGAGGAGACGTCGCCTGTGGCGGCCTCGCGGCCCGGGCGGCCGATGACCTGGAGCTCCATGCCCCGGGCCGTGGTGTACCGAAGGGAGGCCAGGTCATCCCCTGCCTTGTAGTCCCTGAGGGTGTCGGTGGGGGAGAAGGGATTGATAAGGTCCATGGGGTTGAAGAGAAGCCCGCCCCCCCAGGTGACGGCCTGGCGGCCGATGCGCAGATCGAGGTTTCCCAGCTCCTTGTTGAGGCTGAGGCGGTCCAGGCGATGGACGGTGCGGTGGTGGGAGGAGTCGGAGATCACGGAGGTGAGGTCAAAGAGACGGTAGCGGTCCTCATCGCCCCGGGCGTCACCCGGCACGGAAAGGCCTGCCCCGGCAAGGTCTGATCGGCGCTTGGTGGCATCGCCCCCTTCGTAGAAAAGCTCGTAGTCCACATCCAGGGTGAGGGTGGGGACGATCTCCGTCCGGGAAGCCACCCGGAACCCGGCGCTGCTCTCCAAATCGTCGTAGGGAGACTCGCCCACAGGGTCCAGGGTGCCGCGCACGTCGTCATCGTCATAGGCGATTCCCCGGGCAGCAGCCTTCACCTGCCCCCCCACCTCCACGGATAAGGCCGACGCCCCGGTGGCGCTTACCAGGACCAGCGCTGCCGCAACGGCCCCCCACCAGACTCTCACAGCTCCCGGTCCCCGTCCAGGCGGCCGTCCTTCATGCGGACCACCTTCCGGGCCGCCCCCATCACCATGGCGTCATGGGTGGAAAAGACAAAGGTCACACCCCGTGCCTCGTTCATCTCCCGCATCATGGCAAGGAGCCCCTCTCCCGTTGCCGAGTCCAGGTTTGCCGTGGGCTCGTCCGCCAAAACGATGGCCGGGCCGGAGACCACGGCCCTTGCAACGGCCACCCGCTGCTGCTGCCCCCCGGAGAGTTCCGAGGGTTTCCTGTGGTAGAGCCCGGAGAGCCCCACTTCATCCAGGATGGCCATGGAGCGCTCCCGACGCTCCTTTTTGGGCACCCCCTGAAGCAGCATCACATACTCGGTGTTCTCCACCGCCGTAAGCACGGGGATCAGGTTGTAGGCCTGGAACACAAACCCGATGCGGTGAAGGCGAAGCTCGGTGAGGGCCGTTGCCGAAAGGCTCCCTAAATCCAGACCATCCACCGTAATCTGCCCGCCGTCGGGCACGTCCAGCCCCCCGATGAGGTTCAAAAGGGTTGTCTTCCCCGAGCCCGAAGGCCCTGCCAGGGCCAGAAACGCCCCCGGATCGATGGACAAAGAGACCCCGGACAGGGCCGGCACCTCCACATCCCCCTGCCTGTACACTTTCCGAACCTCCGTCACCTCCACCATGGTCATGGTCCTCCTTAAATTTTAAGGAAATGCGCAAGGATGAAAACACACTGATGCTGCGGCTGAAAATCGACTCCGGCGATGCTGCCGGGGGGCAAGTCGTTGAAAGGTGTGACACGCAGGAGTCTTTAAGATCCGTTCCTGCATTGGCTCAAGCGGGTATTGACCGGACGGCCCCGGGGTGGCCGGGGGAAATCCCCGGGCCACCTCAGGGCACCGTTATTATTGTGGTATCACAGCTTAAACCGCACCACAAGGCCGCCAAGCCCCTCGGAGAGCCCGGCCAGGTCCCCGGCACTGGCCTGGACCTCTGCGCTGCTGCGGTTGATATCGCCTGCGGCCTGGTTAACGTCGGCGATCTCTCCGGAAATACGGGAGGCCAGACCGGCGGACTCGCCCAGGTTGTCCTTCACATGGCCGATGCCTCCTGCCGCCTGGGTGATGTTCTGGGCGATCTCCCCCGTGGCCGCGGACTGCTCCTCCACGGCCGTGGCAATGGCCGCGATGATCCCGTCCACCTGCCGGATGGTGCCGGACACCCCCTTGATCTCACCCACCGACTCGGTGGCCACCTTCTGGATCCCTGCGATGCGCTCCCGGATCTCCCGGGTGGCCTCGGCCGTCTGGTTGGAGAGGGCCTTGATCTCACCGGCAACCACGGCAAAGCCCTTGCCCGCCTCCCCTGCACGGGCCGCTTCGATGGTGGCGTTCAGGGCGAGCAGGTTGGTCTGCTCGGAGATCTCAGAGATGGCCTCGGTCACCTTTCCGATGTCCGCGGCGGCCGCATCCAGGCGTCCCATCTTATCGGAAGCTCCCGTGGACTGCCGCACCGCCGTCTCAGAGACCCCCCGGGCGCTCTCGGCCTGGCGGGCCACCTCGGCAATGGTGGAGGTCATCTCCTCGGTGGCCGTGGCCACGGTGTTCACATTGGCCGATGCCTGCTCCATGGCCGCGGACACGGCATCGATGTTGTCGCTCAGGGTGCGGGTGGCATCGGCCACGTCCGTCACCCGCTCTTCGGTCTCCTGGGTGGCCCCGGCCAGGGTCCCGGAGATTCCGGACAAAGTCACCGAGGCTTCCCCCACCTCCCGGGCGCTCCGGGCCGCATCGGAGATGACCCCGTGGAGGTTCCCCATGAAGGTGTTGAACCACCCGGCCAGCTGCCCGATCTCATCGTGCCGTGCAATGGAGAGCCGCTTGGTGAGGTCCGCCTCCCCCTGGGCGATGTCCTGCAACCCTTCGGACACCTGGCGAATGGGCCGAAGGATCATGGCGCCGGTGACAAGATGCACCACCCACACCATGGCCAGCACCGAGACCACACCGATGAGGATGCTGATGTTTCGGATATGGCGTGCCCCGGCCAGCACCTTGTCCATGGGAACCGTCACGGCAAGACTCCAGGAGGTGGCGCACCCGGGTACGGCGATGGGGGTCAAGACGGTGAAGGCCTCCTTGTTCAGGGCATTGGTCGACGAGACGAACCGGGTCTCCTGCCCTGCGGCAACGGCCCCGGCAACCTCCTCGGACATGCCCAGCTCCCGGATGTTCTTGCCCACGGCATCGGCCTTGGGATAGGCCGCCACCTTGCCCTCATTGGAGAACAGGGCCCCATATCCGGCGCCCAGGGGCGCGATCTTACCCACCATGTCGGCAAACCGGTCCATGGCGTAATCCACCCCGCAGACCCCTACGGAGGTGCCGTTGATTCGGATGGGGGCCACGATGCTCACCAGCATCCGGTCCTTTCCCCCCACATTGTACACGTTGGGCTCCGACACGTAGACATTGCCCGAGGTCATGGGGATCCAGTACCACTTGCCCTTGGGATCACCCTGGGCATAGGTCTTCAGGGTGGAGAGGGTGTTGCCCGAGACCCCGCGGAGCCACAAGGCCTGGTAGCGCCCCTCCCCGTTGCTGCCCGGGGTGTCCACAAAGGACGCGTCCCGGCCGTCCAGGGCGTCCTTCTCCCAGCCTGTGTAGACGGCCCAGAAATCCGGATTCTTGTCGAACACCCCCTTTAAAAGGGTGTTGAGGCGGGCCCGCTCCGGCGGGGTGTCGCCGCTTGCCATGCCGGCCATGGCCTCGGCCATGAACCGGGCTGCGTCGGCTGCGATCTGAATCTGCGCCCCCACCTCACCGCCGTGGCGGTAGGCCATCTCACGGGTGGTGGCAAGGGTGGCCTCCCGGGAGGAGTGAAAGGCCTTAAAGGAGATCACGCAAACGGTAACCGAAAACGAAACCACAGTAACCAGGCAGACAAAGAGCAGAAGCCTGGCCTTGAGATTGAGCTTGCTGAACATACATCCATCCTTACATGGCGGCCCCCTGAAAGGACCGCATTGGGGTGAAACCACATCAAAACCCGAATGCCGTGCTCCCCGGGCCGGGAGGGGAAGCTCACCGGAGCCGGGGGGGAAGACGCATGGCGTCATCGGGTCTCCTGTTCAGGCCGCACGGTTGTCATGGGATTGCTCAGGCAACAGGTGGCTGAACTTTTCTAAAACCAATCTATTAAAGGGTTTCGGCAAAACCTGCGGGATGGTTGAGGGATGATTGACAAATTATTGACTTCTTTTTTTCCTACCAGATAAGCCATAAAAAAAAGGGCCGCCCGCGGGCCTGCACGGCCTCAGGGGGCCGGTGAGCACCAGGAGCCCCACCGGTGCCTGGGCCAGGGATTAAAAAATACAAAATTGTCACATCATTTTGGTGTTTGAAAAATTCCGAAAATGGAAATATGATAGCCACGTACAGTGAAGAGCAATTCAGACAGATGGATCACCGGGCCGCCGCAAGGAAACCGCCCCCTGGTGCGGGAACCGTTCCCGCCTCAGCAAGGCGCCCCTTTTTTCCCTCTTGCCTGCAGGATGGTCCAGGGCAGGCGGCCACCGGTGATATCGGAGCAGGATGATGGAACAATCGGCAGCCGTCGAGCTGAAAAAATCACGCGAAAAACTAAAAGCCCTCGTTCGCAAGGGGCGGGGCAGCGCCCTGCTCATGGACAGCACCGTGGCCGTGGACAACTACTTCTCCCAGAGCTTTGGTGAGAGTGAAACCGGCCAGGCCCTGGCCATGGGAGGCCACCCCTTTGCCATTGTGGCCTTAGGGGGATACGGCCGGAGGGAGCACTGCCTTCACTCCGACGTGGACATCCTTTTCCTCTTTGACAAAGAGGTCCCCGACGAAGCAGGCGGCCTCATCCAGGAAGTCATCTACCCCTTGTGGGACCTGAAGATGGAGGTGGGCTATGCCACGCGCTCCATCTCCGAGTCCCTGGAGATGGCGGCAAACGACCTCCATGTGCTGACCTCCATCCTGGACGCCCGCTTCCTCTGCGGGATGTCCCCCATCTACAGCGCCTTTATCCAGCAGTTCCGCAGCCGCTTCGTGGAGGGCAACCCCAAGCGCATCGTCACCCAGATCAACGACATGTGCCGGAGCCGCCACGAGACCTTCGGGGACGCCTCCTACCTGATGGAACCCAACATCAAAAACGGCAAGGGGGGCCTCAGGGACTACCACAGCATGTACTGGCTCTCCCGGGTGCTGGTGGCGGCCGGGGAGCCCCGGGACATGGAGTACGCCGGGTTTCTCTCCCACAAGGAGTTCAAGCGGCTTGAAGAGGCCCTGGCCTTTATCTGGAAGGTACGAAACCACCTTCACCTCATGAGCGGGCGCAAACTCGACCAGATCCACTTCGAGCACCAGGTGGAGCTGGCCGAAGCCATGCGGTTTCGGGGCCACACCCACGGGCAGAAGCCCGTGGAGCGCTTCATGGGGGAACTCCACGGCCACATGGAGTTCATCAAGCACCACCTCACCCTCATGCTCACCCAGTGCACCCGCTCCACCAAGGGGTTCCTGGGACGGAGCCTCCTCAAGCGCTCCCGCAAGCCCGGCATCGTCTCCGACGGCGGCCTCGTGAACTTCGCCGACCCGGCCGAGGTGGTAAACCGCCCCTCCCTCATCATGGACCTCTTTGAAGAGAGCGCCCGGCTCCAGTACGCCCTGGGCGCCGATGCCCTGCGCACCATCGGCGAGTTCAGCCACCTGGTCCGGGGCTTCAGGCGGGATGTCACGGTGATGAAGGCCATGGAACGGATCCTCTCCACGGCCACGGAAAAATTCAACGTCCTTGAAAAGATGCTGATCTCCGGGTTCCTCCAGACCCTGCTCCCCAGCTTCGAGGGCATCGTCAACCGGATCCAGTACAACCGCTACCACATCTACCCGGTGGACCGGCACAGCCTCTACACCGTGCAGACCATCAACGAGTTTTCAAACCCCAAATCCGAGCTCTGCACCCTCTACGGCAAGATCTTCGGCGAGGTCCAGGGCAAGGGGCGGCTCCTCTGGGCAGCCCTCCTCCACGACATCGGCAAAGGGGTGCCAGGGGAAGAAGACCACGGCATCTCCGGGGCCCGCCTGGCCAAAAAACTCCTGCTCTCCTGGGGCATGGGCAAGAAAAAAGTGGACGACATCGTCTTTCTCATCCAGCACCACCTCTACCTTGTCAACGTGGCCCGGCGGCGGGACATTGACGACGAAGAGACCGTGGTCTCCTGTGCCCGGACCATCCGAGACCCCAACCGGCTCAAGATGCTCTACCTGCTCACCGTGGCAGACTCCATCTCCACCGGCCCCAAAGCCTGGAACGCCTGGACCGAAAACCTGCTCCGCGACCTCTTCTTCAAGGTGCTGGACATCATCGAAAAGGGCGAGCTGGCCACCGCCAAGAGCGAACGCTGCATCGAAAAAAAGAAGCAGGCCGTCCTGAAGCTGGTGAACACGGAAAAAATCGAAAAATACCTGCACACCATGCCCCCCCGCTACCTCCTCTACGCCTCGGTGGAGGAAATCGTGGAGCACCTGCGCCTCTACTGCAAAATGGGCAAGGAGGGGGTGACCTTAAGCATCAAGAAAAAGGAAGGGAGCGCCACCCGGCGTGCCGAGGTCTGCGGCACGGACCGGCCCGGCCTCTTCTCCAAACTTGCCGGGGTCTTTACCTTGAACGACCTCGACATCCTCTACGCCCAGGTCTACACCTGGGGGTACTCCACGGCCCTGGACATATTCACGGTCAAGCCCTTTTTCGACCTCACCCGGGAGGAGGAGCGCTGGGAGCGGGTGGAAAAAAACATCAAAGAGGCCTTAGACGGCCGCCTGGACATTCACTGGGCCCTCATGGAAAAGGAGTTCAACCCGGCCATCCGGAAAAAGGTCACCATCTCCGACAAACCCGACCGGGTGGAGCTGGACAACCTCGGTTCGAGCTTTTTCTCCATCATCGAGGTCTACTCCGACGACTTTCCGGGCCTGCTCTTTGCCGTCACCGATGCCATTTTTCACCTGGACCTCAACATCTACTACGCCAAGATCACCACCCACGTGGACCAGGTGGTGGACATCTTCTACGTCAGAACCGTGGACGGCCAGAAGGTCACCGGGGCCGATACCATCGCCCGGGTCAAGGAAGCCATCCTCGAAGCCATTTTACGAATGAGATTATAAAAAACACGCGATCAGAACGAAAAGGAGTGGGGTATGCGCAAAATCGAAACGATTATCAAACCGTTTAAACTCGACGAAATCAAAGAGGCCCTGGGGGAGATCGGCATTCAGGGAATGACCGTCTCGGAAGTCAAGGGCTACGGCCGCCAGAAGGGCCACAAAGAGATCTACCGCGGCGCAGAATACGATGTGGACTTTGTGCCCAAGCTCAAGATTGAAATCATCGCCGAGGCGTCCCGGGTGGACCAGATTGTGGAGACCATCCGCAACGTGGCCAACACCGGCAAAATCGGCGACGGAAAGATCTTCATCATCCCCGTGGAGCGCGCCATCCGGGTCCGCACCGGTGAAGAGGGCTACGACGCCCTCTAACCACGAAACGGCAAGGCATCGCCCCCATGACGGGCAAACAGGGGGGGCCGCGGGTCCCCCCTGTGGATTTTCCCCCTTACATTTTTGTTAACTGGCCCCCGGCACACCCAGGCACCCTGCCCAGCCCCCCGGAACAGGCTCGTCCAGCCCCCCTCTCCCCTGAAAAACCGCGAAAATCCGACAAATACCCCGAGAACGAACCGGGAACAATTCACAAATTTGTAAGACTTACCCGCAAGCTTTTCACAAAAATGTCATTTCGAGAATTCGCCCTTGCCCTGACGGTTTAAATGAAATATTCTTGGATAACAGGATCCTACCCCACCAACCCACACCTTGGCACACCTGTTGCAGTACCATCCTCCCGTAACCCGTTGCGGAACTGTTTCGGGACAACCATAACGAAACCGCGCAAACGCCCCCCAGGGCAACGGTGCTTCATCAATCCACAAGACGGAGAGAGCATTATGAACGGCAACACGGTGAGAAGGGAAGCCATCAGGGCCATCAACAACTACTCGTTCGAGACAACCATTGACTTTAAAAACTCATCGTCCATTGATCTCTTCGGGGACAATGTCTTCAGTATTTCCATCATGAAGAAGCGCCTGCCCAAGGACATCTTCAAGAAGATCAGCAAGACCATGGAAGAGGGAACCCGCCTGGACCCCTCGGTGGCAGACGTGGTGGCCTCGGCCATGAAGGACTGGGCCCTGGACAACGGCGCCACCCACTACGCCCACGTCTTCTTTCCCCTCACCGGCCTCACCGCCGAGAAGCACGACAGCTTCCTCATGCCAGACCTGGCGGGCAACGCCATCGCCGAATTCTCCGGGTCCACCCTCATCCAGGGCGAGCCCGACGCCTCCAGTTTTCCCAACGGCGGCCTGCGTGAAACCTTTGAAGCCAGGGGCTACACCGCCTGGGACGTCACCAGCCCCGCCTACATCATGGAAAACCCCAACGGGGCCACCCTGTGTATCCCCACGGCCTTTGTCTCCTGGACCGGCGAAGCCCTGGACAAAAAGACCCCGATCCTTCGTTCCATGCAGGCCCTCAACACCCAGGCCCAGCGTATCCTGAGGCTCTTCGGGGACGACTCCAACAAAATCGTCAACTCCACCTGCGGCGCCGAGCAGGAGTACTTCCTCATCGACCGCAACTTCGTCACGGCCCGCCCCGACCTCCTCACCGCCGGCCGCACCCTCTTCGGTGCCCCGGCTCCCAAGGGCCAGGAGTTTGACGACCACTACTTCGGCGCCATCCCGGACCGCGTCCTGGCCTACATGTGCGAGGTGGAACGGGAGCTCTGCAAGCTCGGTATCCCCGTCAAGACACGGCACAACGAAGTGGCCCCCTCCCAGTTCGAGGTGGCCCCGGTCTTTGAAACCGCCAACCTGGCAACAGACCACCAGCAGCTGGTCATGGTTACCCTGAGAAAGGTCGCCCGGAAATACGGCCTCACCTGCCTGCTGCACGAAAAGCCTTTTTCCGGCATCAACGGCTCGGGCAAGCACGTCAACTACTCCTTTGGCAACGCCTCCCAGGGCAACCTCCTCGACCCCGGTGACACCCCCCACGAGAACGCCCAGTTCCTCGTGTTCTGCGCCGCGGTGATCCGAGGTGTCCACAAATACGCCAAGCTCCTGCGGGCGGTGGCGGCCACAGCGGGCAACGACCACCGCCTGGGTGCCAACGAAGCGCCCCCGGCCATCATCTCCATCTTCCTGGGGGATCAGCTCACCGACGTCTTCAAGCAGATCAAAAACGGAGACGCCACCTCCTCCAAGGGCGGCGGTACCCTCAACATCGGCGTGGACTCCCTGCCCAACCTTCCCAAGGACGCGGCCATTCAGCCACCATCTTCGCCGATGGACTGGCTTCAGTTCCGTGCCGTGGGCTCTGCCCAGTCCGTGTCCGGGCCCCTTGTGGCCATGAACACCATCTTTGCCGACTCCATCGACTACATTGCCACCGAGCTGGAGCGACGCACCGGCGGCGACGGCGCCAAGCTCAACGACGCCGTCAAAAAGGTCATCAAAGAGATCGTCGACGCCCACGGCGAGGTGATCTTCAACGGCGACGGCTACACCGACGCCTGGCAGGAAGAAGCGGCAAAGCGTGGCCTTCCCAACCTGAAGACCACCCCGGACGCCCTGCCCACCCTCATGGACGACGACATCGTGGAGCTGTTCAGCCGCTTCAACGTCCTGTCCAAGGCAGAGCTGGAAAGCCGCACGGAGATCTACCTTGAGCAGTACAACCTCAAGATCGCCGTGGAAGCCAAGACCTCCATCAAAATGGCCGACACCCAGATCTACCCCGCGGCCGTGGCCCACCAGGCCATGCTGGCAGACAGCTGTCTCAAGCTCCGGGAGCTGGGCCTGCCCTGCGACGATGAGTCCCTGACGCGGATCACCACCCTCTCTGCAGAGCTCCGGGCTGCATCGGCAAACCTCAAGGCCCTCATCGCCGAAGAGCACGCCGACACCCTGGCCGAGTCCAAACACTGCTGCGATAAGATCATCCCCGCCATGTGTGAGCTCCGGGCCGTGGCCGACGCCATCGAAGAGATGGTGGCCGACGAGTTCTGGCCCCTGCCCACCTACCAGGAGATGCTCTTCGTCAAATAATCTCGGGTGCCGGTGGCTTTCACGGCTGACCGGCTCCTCCCAGGCAACGTGCGCGTTCTTTTTATGCGGATGGATCGAACGCAAAGGGCCCGCCCCCCGGAATCCCCCGGGGGCGACCCGCACGCCGGCATGATCCTGTGCCAAAACGACAAAGGGGAGGCCTTAAAAGGCCTCCCCTTTGTCGTTTCGCTCCCCCGGTATCGTGCCGAAAACGTCCCGTCCCTTTCCACACCGGCTGCTCTGTACCGCCCCCATTGCCCAGGAATGCCTGGGGATCAGTCATACCTCAACACCAGGCCCACCCCCACCTCCTGCTGGGGGGCCACCTCGGCCAGGGCTTTGCGGGAGGGAAAATCCGTGCAGTGACAGGCGTGAAGGGCCGACAGATTGAGCGCTTTGAGGTACGCAAGGGCCCCCTCCAGCTGGCGGGGACTCGGGGAAAGCAGGTGAAGCCCTCCCACAATGTCGGTCACACGCTCCTCTCCGCACACCCGCCGGGCCTGCTCCACAATGTTGCAAATACCGGCATGGGAGCAGCCGGTGATCACCACCAGCCCATCGTCCCCCTTCCAGGCCAGGGCCGTGTCGTCCAAAAGCATGTCCGGCGCCCCGTTCATGACCCCCAGGGGACTTTTTCCTTCAAAGTCGTTCTCCCGGGGAATCTCCCCCAGAAACCAGAGGCGCTCCGTCAGCTGCACCGGCTCCCGGGTCAGGCCCATGGGAAAGTGCTCCCCGAGCTTTGCCGCCGAAACCAGGGCTCCGATCTCCCCCATGCCCGGAAAGGTGCGGGTTACAAACACATCCGGATGGGCCGTCACCTGTGGCCGGTGGTGGGGCCGCCCCTCCATGGCAGCCACGGAAAAGGCCCGCATCAACGGCTCCACCCCCCAGGTATGGTCCGCGTGCCCGTGGGAGAACACCAGATGGTCCAGGTGCAACAGGTCCTCCCCCATCTTCTCCGCGTTCCTCAAAAAAATGTCGCTGTACCCGCAGTCAAAGAGCACCCTCTGCCCATCGGCTTCGATCAGAACGGAAAAGGCGGGCTCGGCCAGAAAATAGCGGTCAATGATCGTGGTGTTGTCCACGAGAACGGTCAGTTTCATCAGATGCTCCTTGGGTGGCGTTTGAGGATGCCTCCGGCGGCCCTGCCGGGGGCTAAACTTTTAAAAAGTTTAACAAACAGGTCTTAAAAAATATTTGCATGAATGCCGTTTTAAAGACGGACTTGATTTTCCCGAAAAGCGAGGGGAAAACGCATTCGCAACCTGGGGTCCTGGGGTGGCGAAACCACCTAGGCTATAAATTCCTTGGCCGCTGGAGGCATGCTTTTCCTGTCCACTTCTCTCCCTTGACAGAGACAGAAAAACAACCGACACAACCACAACAAACAACGGGCGCAGCCCGTCAGCGAATGCGACGGGGCGAGGTACGAGCCCCGGAGCATTCGCGACCCTGGGGTGCAGGGGCTGTAGCCCCTGCCCGCCGGAGGCGCTTTTCCCCAGCCCCTGCCTACCCCCCGATCAGGGCGCACACCTCCCTGGCAATGGCAAGGGAGGCGGTGAGGCCCGGGGATTCGATGCCGATGAGGTGGACCTGGCCTTTGAGGGGATCGCTGTGGATGAGAAAGTCTGCCACCGGGTCGCCTGGTTTCTGGCGCTTGGGGCGGATGCCTGCCATGTCCGGGCGAAGCATGGCAGGGGTAATCCCTTGAAGGTAGCGGCTTGCGGCCCGGTGAAAATCGGCGAGATGGCTGGGGTCGACCCGGTAGTCCTCGGCTTTGTCGGCAAGGTACAGGGCGTTGGGGCCTAAGCGGACGGTGCCGTCGAGGCCCAAGGTGGCGTGGGTGCCCAGGCCCTGGTTGGCCGGTTCGGGCACCGGGTAGACCAGGGTGGAAAGATGCCCGCGGGGCAGGTCCAGGGCGGCATACTCCCCTTTCCACCAGTGAAGGGCCGCTGTTTCTGCAGGGACCCCCGTAAGGCCTGCCACGCGGTCTGAAAAAAGACCGGCGGCATTGATGAAAAGCCGGGTGGTGACGGCTTCTTGTCGGCCGTCCCGGTAGCGCACCGTCAGGCGGCTGCCAAAGGCTTCGGTTTCCACGGCCACGGCTTCGGTCTCAAAGGAGAAGAGGGTGCCTGCCTTTCTGGCCCGGGCGAAGAGTTTTCGCATGAGGCCGTGGGCGCTGACAATGCCCGTAGAAGGCGAATACAGGGCCTCTTCGGCCCGGACGACAGGTTCCATGGCCCGGACCTGATCCCCGGTGAGCCGCTCTAAATCCATCACCCCGCAGGCGCGGGCGTTGGCCTCAAGGCGATCCAGCTCGGCAATCTCCTCGTTGCAGGTGGCCACAATCAATTTACCGCAACGGCGGTGGGGCACCCGGTGACGCCCGCAGAACCCATACAGCAGCTCCCTGCCCGACACGCAGAGCCGGGCCTTGAGGGACCCTTGGGGGTAGTAGATCCCCGCATGGATCACCTCGCTGTTACGGCTGCTCACGCCCCGGCCAAAGCTTTCCTCTTTGTCGATGACAAGGACCCGGCCAACGGCTTTCGAAAGGGCCTCGGCCACGGCCAGCCCCACCACCCCGGCTCCCACAACGGTCACGTCAAAATCCATGGTGATTTCATTTCCTTGATCCTGGGTTGGAAAACGTTGACACCCGCTTGCGTTCGGTTATATCACTCAGGGCGATCAGGGCAAGGAAATGGGGCCGCAGAGAACAGGAGGCAGGCGCAAAAAAAACCTTCATGGTGTATGATGGGCTTTGGGTAAGCAAGAACCAAAGAACACATAAAACCACCTCCGGCGGCCCTGCCGAAGACCGAACGTTATCTGCACGCTGGCGCGTTTTAAACGTATCGAACATTCAACCGAAAAGTTTTTGCGGAGCTTTTTTTAACAAGCGACCCGCCGGAGGCAAAAAGCCCCCGCAAGCCAAGGAGACAAGAACGGATGCACCTTTCCACCATGGGATGGGATGAGTTTTTTGAAGACCAGAAAAAGGCCCTGAAAAAGGTCAACGGCCGCCTTGCGCGGGTCACGGGCCTGCAGAAAAACCACGTCCGCATCCATGACGGAGAGGAAGAGGTGGTGGTCAAGGCCCGGGGACGCATTGTCCGGGGCCACGGCAAGAACACCCTCTTTCCAGTGCCCGGTGATTTTGTCATTGAAAAGGACGGGGTGGTCACCCGAGTCTTTGCCCGGAAAAACCAACTGGTCAGGGGAGCCGCCGGACGGCGGGGCAAGCTGGACGCCGCCCCCAAGGCCAAGCAGGTCATCGCCTCCAACATCGACACGGTCTTCATCGTCACCGGCCTGGACCGGGACTACAACCTGCGCCGCATCGAGCGCTACCTCACCCTCATCTACAACAGCAACATGGCCCCGGTGGTGATCCTGAATAAGGCCGATCTCCACGAGGACCCCGCCCCCTTCAAGGCCGAGGTGGAAGAGATTGCCGTGGGCGTGCCCGTGCACCTCATCTCCTCCACGGACGGTGATGGCGTGGACGAGCTGGCCCCGTACATCAGCGAAGGAAAGACCGTCTGCCTCATGGGCTCCTCCGGTGCGGGAAAGTCCAGCCTGGTCAACGCCATCGCCGGTGATGAGATCCGCATCGTGGGCGAGGTGAGCGACTTCGACGGCAAGGGCATGCACACCACCACCACCCGGGACATGATCTTTCTCTCCTCCGGGGGCATGATCATCGACAACCCCGGCATCCGGGAGATCTCTCTTTCCGACGAAGAGGGCGGCGTCAAAGACACCTTCCCCGACATCGAAGAGCTCGCCGCAGGATGCCGTTTCAACGACTGTTCCCACCAGCACGAACCCGGCTGCAACGTCATCCGGGCCGTGGAAGAGGGCACCCTGGCCCCGGACCGCCTCTCCAACTTCCTTAAAATGCGCCTGGAGCTCACCTTCCTCTCCGACCGGGACGCCAAAACCGCCGACCGCATCGAAAAAGAAAAATGGCGGGACGTGGCCAAATACCTCAAAGACGCGAAAAAAAGAACCTAGGGGCTCGGCCCCAGGGCCAGCGCAATTAAAAATCCGGTTGCCTCCGGCGGGTCGCTTTTTGAAAAAAGCTCCGCAAAAACGTTCCGGTAATCAAGGCGCTTCTCTTCAGCCCCACAGGTGCTGAAGGGAAGCGCCTTGATAAAGTAAAAAAGAAGATGGGCTATGCCCTGCAGGAACGGATCCTCAAAAAACAAAACCTGTTTATCAAACTTTTCAAAAGTTTGGCCCCCGGCAGGGCCGCCGGAGGCCTGCTTTTTCCACTCACGTTACCCATCATCAAGGCGCTGTCTCTACCTCATCCCGGAACCGCTCGGCAACCCGGATAAAAGCCGCCTCACACCGCAGAAACGCCGCCACCACGTCGGGGTCGAAGTGGGAGCCTCCCTGATCCATGAGAAACATTTTGGCCTCTTCATGGGAGAGGGCTTTTTTGTAGACACGCTCCGAACGCAGGGCGTCGTAAACATCGGCCAGGGCCATGAGCCGGGCGGACAAGGGGATGGCCGTGCCGGACAGGCCCCTGGGGTAGCCGCTGCCGTCCCACTTTTCGTGGTGGGCCGAGGCGATCTCCCCTGCATGGATGAGGAACGCGGCGTCTTCCCCCATCTGCTCGGCGGCACGGGCAATGGCCTCCTCCCCGTAGGTGGTGTGCTTTTTCATGATCTCAAACTCTTCTTCGGTCAGGGCCCCGGGTTTCAGGAGTATGGCGTCGGGCACCCCCACCTTGCCGATGTCGTGCAGCGGGGCCGTCTTGTAAAAAAGATCGATGAGACGACCATCCAGATCGTGGGACTCCGCCATCTCTTCGGCCAGCAGGCGAACGTAGTGCTGGGTGCGGCGAAGGTGGGCACCGGTTTCGTTGTCCCGGGTTTCGGCCAGGGTGGCCATGCTGTTGATGATCACATCCCGGAGCAGCTCCATGGCGGCGTTCTGCTCTTTAAGGCCCTCGATCATGCGGTTGGTGTACCCTGCGATGATACCGAACTCGTCGTTAAAGGCCACGGGCACCCGGGTGTCCAGGTTTCCCTGGGCCACGTCCGTGAGGGTCCGGGTCTCTTCGGAGACAAAAAGGCGAAGGTTCTTGGCGTAGGTGACGATGAGGTTGGCCGTGTAGGCGGCCAGGATGAGGATGATAAAGCCGATTTCGGCCAGGACCGCCCGCCGCGCCATGGCCAGGTTGTCGATGCCCACGGTCATGAGCCAGTTCAGGTCAAAGGAGATGACGAAGTAGAGGATCACCATCACGGAAAACAGGGAGATCACCGTCACCAGGGTAAACTTCTGGGGAACGGTCAACAGCGGCACGGCAACGGCCAGGGGGTTGCCCCCGCGCCGCAGGGCCAGGAGGCGATCCTGGGTCAGGGCCAGGTCCGCGCCGATGAAAAAACCCATGATCAGAAACCCGGTGCCCAGCCTGAGGGTGCTCTCCATGTCCGCGCCGTAGCGCACCATGTTGTGGACCCCGATGCCGTACCCGGCCAGGGCAAAGAGAGAAAGGTCCACCACCAGCTGCACCCCCACCTGCCGCTGGAGCCCCACCCGCGTAAAGACCCACCGGCTTGATGCCATGCGAAGCCCCCGGCACACACAAAGCAGCACCAGCAGGTGAAGTCCCCAGAGCCAGAGGGGAAAACTCTCCACCACCGGGCACACCTGCCCTCCGTACACCCCCATGACGCAGACGAGCAGGGCAAAATGGATCGAGGCCCGACCGTCGTGCTCCAGCTCTTCGCTGACAACCCGGTATCGCATGAACACCTCCATAAAAAAGGAAAGCCCTTGCGTGTTAAAGGAAGTGGCGCCCCCCAATCGTGGCATGGAATACGTTTTTATGTCAACGCGTTGCAGCCCCGCCACAGTTCTATTCCCGCCTTTTGGCCCCATGCCCCTGGCCGCAGGCTTTTCCGCTCCGGGCTCTCCTTGCCCCAAAAAGCTTTACACCACCCGTGTCAGAGGTTTATGACCTTGATGGTTGTTTGGTATGCGAACAAAGGCAAAGGAGAGAGAAAATGACGACAGATACGGAGATCAAAGATTACGACAGCTGGCAGCTCCCCCTCATCTCGGATTATGTGCGAAAATGGGCAAAGCAGACCCCCACAAACGACGCCCTGATATCGGCGGAAACCGGGCAACGCTTCTCTTACCGGGAGTTTGACGAGGCCAGCGACCTCTACGCCATGGCCCTGACAAAGATGGGGCTTGAAAGAGGCGACATCCTTGTCACCCAGTTCCTGGCCGTGCCGGAGTTCTTCCTCCTGGTCTACGGCTGCCTCAAGGCCGGGGTCATCATCTCTCCTGTGGACATCCGCCTCCAGCCCCACGAGGTGGTGAGGGACATCGGCAAGGTGCAGGCCAAAGCGTTTTTCTGTCCGGGCACCACCCCCATGAAAGACTTCACCGAGGTGGTCGAAGCCGTCAAGAAGGCGTGTCCCTCGGTTGCCCACATCGTCCAGTGGATGCCCTTTGGCCTGCCCGAGGAGATGGCCGAGGGATCCCTTGGGTTCGACAGCCTCTTCGGGGAAGAGGCCCTTGACGCCCTCAGGCAGGACACCGCCCTCAAAGACGCCGTGCGCAGCGTGGAAAACGCCCTCACCACCCGCGACCCGGCCCTTATCATCTTTACCACCGGCACCACCGGGGATCCCAAGCCCGCCCTGCTCTGCCACGAAAACATCCTCATCAACAACATGGTGGCCGGCCGGGGCGCCAGCCTCTACGGCACCAACTTCCGCCTTTTAAACGTCATGCCCACCAGCCACGTGGCAGGCACCTCCCAGGGGCCCATGAGTGCCTGGTTCGCCGGGGGCTCCGTGTGCTCCATGGGCTTTTTCGCCCCGGACAAGGCCATGGAAGCCATGGCAACCTACCGGAGCACCTTCATCGGCGGAGTCCCCACCCACTTCCGCATGCTCTGGGCCCTGCCCGACTACGAATCCTACGACCGCAGCAGCCTGCGCTTTGCCCTCTACGGCGGCAGCGCCGTGGACACGGCCTTTTTAGAACAGCTGGCCGAGATGTCCCCCCTCTTTGGCACAGCCTACGGCATGACCGAATCCGGCGGCTTCTTCTCCGCCACCCCCAAGGGGATCTCCGTTTCCGAAATGTCCGGCCAGGTGGGACAGTTCTTTCCGGACCTGGCCCCGGTGACCATCCGCAAGCCCATGAACCCGGACGGCACCGCAGGCGAGGAGGTGGCCAAAGGCGAGGTGGGCGAGATCTGCGTGGAGGGAGGCATCGTCTTTTTGGGCTACGTCAACAACGAGGAGGCCACCCGAGCCTGCCGCACCACCGAAGGTATCCTCTACACAGGGGACATGGGCTCTTTAAAACCCATGGGCGGCTACGAAGCCATCGTCTTTGCCGGGCGCCGCAAGTTTGTCATCAAGCCCAAGGGCTACCTGGTCTTCCCGGACGAGGTGGCCGACCACCTCACCCGCCACCCCAAGGTGAGCCAGGCACAGGTGGTGGGCGCCCCCCACGCCCTCTTCACCGACGGAGTCTTTGCCTTTGTGCAGCCCACGGAAGAGGGGTGCGTCACCGAAGAGGAGCTGGCCGCCCACTGCAAACAGATCGCCTCCTACAAGCGCCCCTGCCACGTCCACTTCTGGCCCGTGGGTGAGCAGTTCCCCGTCAACAAAGTCAACAAGGTGGACCTGCTGACCCTCACCCACCAGGCCGAAGCGATTGTGGAAGAGCTCAGGCAGCAGGGGGGATGGGACAGGTAGGAAGGACAGGGCAAAAACAAATAACAAGCCTCCGGCGGGCAGGGGATTTTTAGCCTAAGTGGCTTCGCCACCCCTGGACCCCAGGTTCGTGAATGCTCTTTCGCCTTCGTTCCTCAGGCTCATCGCATTCCCTGACGGGCTTCGCCCGTGGTGAATACCGAGGGCAAGGGGCAACACCTTGTATCAGGATAGCTTTCGTTCCCAGGCTCCGCCTGGGAATGATGCACGGAGGCTCTGCCTCCACCATTGAGAGCGTTTCATCCTTGAGGCAAAACATCGCAAAAACGGGTTGCCCCCGGCGTACCTTCCAGGGTCACACAAAGGCCCTGCACCGGCTTTGACGTTTTCATTTTCCGTCAGCGGTGTTACAACACGTGGAAATTGTGCTTCTTTTTCACCAAACGCATTCCACGGGAGGAGATTTTCATGGTCATTGATTTCCACACCCATGTGTTTCAGGACGAGGTGATACAAAACCGCGCCGCCCACCTGGCCGACGAGCCCGAATTCGCCCTGCTCTACGAATCCCCCAAGTCCGCCATGGTGGACGCCGAGGCCCTCATCGCCGTCATGGACGAAGACGGGGTGGACAAATCGGTGATCTTCGGGTTTCCCTGGCGCAGCGAAAAGCGATTCCGAGACAACAACGACGCGGTCATCGAGGCGGTACGAAACGATCCGGACCGGCTCATCGGCATGGCCTGTTTTGACCTGGGCGCCAAGGGCGCGGCCGCCGAGACCGCCCGCTGCCTGGATGCAGGGCTCAAAGGAGTTGGGGAGCTCGCCTTTTACCACTCCGGCATCGATGCCGAGGCCCTTGACCTCATGGAGCCCGTCATGGGGCTCTGCCGGGAGGCAAATGTGCCCGTGGTGATCCACACCAACGAACCCGTGGGCCACGCATACCCGGGCAAGACCCCCATCACCTTGGGGCAGATCTACAACCTGGCCGCCCGGTACCCGGACAACCGCATCGTCCTCTGCCACTGGGGCGGGGGCATCTTCTTTTTCAACCTGCTCAAGAAAGAGGCCAAAAAGACCCTTTCCAACCTCTGGTTCGACACCGCCGCCTCCCCTTATCTCTACGATGCCGAGATCTACGAGGCCGCGGCCCGGCTTGCAGGCGAAGACCGCATCCTCTTCGGAAGCGACTACCCCCTCATCCGCCCCTCCCGCTACCTCAAAGAGGTTGAAGGCCACGTGGCAGATGAGGCCCTGAGGCAAAAAATCTTAGGAAAAAACGCTGCGGCCCTGCTGGGAATATAAGTAAGGTCGGAAATGCTCTTGAGCCTTCGTTCCTCTGGCTCATCACATTGCCTGACGGACGCCGTCTGAATCGAAGGCCCTTGCGCTTTTGCCCGAGGACCGAGGGACAAAGCGCAAGGGCAATATGCTTTCGAGGTGTTTTCGCGATCCCGGCTCCGCCTCGCCGCCGGAGGCATTTTTGATTTTCCTTGAGTTTACCCTGAACACAAATGAGACCATCCATGAAGAGTTATCGAAAAGAGCTTTGGTTTGAGGTGCCTGCCCGGCGGGCCTTTATCAACATCACCCCGGACGTGGAGGCCTGCCTGGCCGAGAGCGGGATAAAGGAAGGCCTGGTGCTGGTCAACGCCATGCACATCACGGCCTCGGTGTTTATCAACGACGATGAAAAAGGGCTCCACCACGACTACGAGGTATGGCTGGAAAAGCTGGCGCCCCACGAGCCGGTGAGCGGGTACCGCCACAATGTGGGGGAGGACAACGCCGATGCCCACATGAAGCGGCAGGTCATGGGCCGGGAGGTGGTGGTGGCCATCACCGAGGGCGCCCTGGACTTCGGCACCTGGGAGCAGATTTTTTACGGCGAATTTGACGGCAGGCGCCCTAAGCGGGTCCTTGTGAAGATCATCGGAGATTAGGTATGGCCGGTTATGATGAGATGGCACCCGGGGTGTTCCGGATCCGCCAGCAGGTGCGCAAGGGCTGGGTCCCTTTCACCATGAACCTCTACGCCCTGCCCGGAAAAGACGGGCTCCTCTTTGACGCGGGCTCCGGCACCAGGGGGGCTGTGGCCCATGTGGCCCGGTGTCTCCTGGACCTGGAGAACCGGACCGGCTCTCGGGTGCGGCAGGTCCTTCCCAGCCACGGCCACTGGGACCATTTTTCCGGGGCCTCGGCCCTGGCGGAGCGGCACCGCATGACAGTGCGTCTCACCGAGGCCATGGTGCCCCTGGTCCGCACCCGGGCGTGTTACCGGGCAGCGTACCGGGAAGGGGCAAGCGCCCTTCGTCCCAGGGCAGGAGCCGTGAAAGAGGCCTTAAGGTCTTTGGGAGGCCGCCTCATGGACGAGGCCTTTTCCCTTTCCATGGGCATCCGGGCGGTCACCGGGCCCTTTTCTCCCCTGGCCGTGGGAGACCGCCTCGAAACCAACGCAGGCACCTGGGAGGTCCTTGCCGGTCCCGGCCACTGCGACGTCCACATCATGCTCTGGAATGAAGAGGCAGGCATCCTTTTGGGCGGTGACAACGTTTTGGCGGACATCACCACCTGGCTGGGTCCGCCCCGATCCGACCTTGTCACCTACCAAAAAACCCTGGAGACCATCCGGGAGTTGCCCGGCCTGCGCCTCATCCTGCCGGCCCACGGGCGGCCCGTCACCGATCCGGTCAAGCGCACCACCCACCTTATCGCCCACCGCAAAAAACGGCTGGCCGAGATCCGGGAAAAGGTGGAGACCGCAGGGCCCGAAGGCCTCACCGGCCGGAGCCTGGTCCGAGACTACTACCCCCGCATGGCCCCCCTGAAGCGAAGCATTGCCCAGGGCTGGATCGAGGCCACCCTCCTCTACCTTCTCCGGGAAGGAGACCTGGCCCGCACCGCAGAAAAGGGTCTCTGGCGGTACCATACGCCGTAAGGAAGCGCTCTCACCGCAGCATACCGTATTTCAAGCATTTACATTGCCACGGCTCATGGGGTAGACTCCGCCAATCGTGTGAGGTTCACACGGATAAAAACGCAGGTTTTCGTAACCCCACCATCCATTATGGAGAGTTCAAGAGTTCATGGTATGGCTTCGTTTGTTCACGGTATCGTTTTTGGGATTAACCGGGCTTGGCGCCCTGTTGCGGGTATTCTTCTACCTCTGCCATCGGGAAAGTTTTGCCGGGCTCTCCGCCTCCAAAGCCGCCTACAGCCTGATCTGGGGCCTTCGGTTTGACCTGGCCCTGGCGGCCATTTTTACCCTTCTGTGCCTCCTGCTGGGGGCCGTGCTGAGCCTTAAGAAAAAACGATGGGTTTTAGCCCCACTGGGCCTTGCCGCAACAGCCATTGTGGCTCTCCAGACCTCGGACATCATGTATTTCCATGATGCCAGCCGGCACATCGGCTACGAACTCTCCGACGCTGCCACGGACTTTGGGAGCCTCGTGGCCACGGCCTTTACCCAGTACGCCTCCGTCACCCTGGGAGGGTTCATTTTGCTGGGGCTGGCCCTTGGGACCATCTTCAAAGCCCGGGGCTGGGTCCTCAAGGAGACCCCGGCCCGACTCGGACTCATCAAAGGGGGCCTGGCCAGCCTGGTGGTGGCGGCCGTCCTTGTCATCTCCGTACGCGGTGGGGTCACCGGCCTTCCCATGAAGCCCCTGTTTGCCTACAAAATCGGGGATCCTGTCCAGGCCACCCTGGCCCTTAACGGCGGCTACAGCGGCCTCTATTACCTTTTTCGCAACCGGGACAAGATAGCCCAGATCCCGATGCCGGCCCCCGTCTCCACAGACGACCAGCGAAGGATCCTTGCCCGCCTCTACCCGGACGCCCCCACCAAAGAGGCCCTGACTTTTCGGCCCGTCAACGTGGTGGTGCTCCTTCTGGAAAGCTGGCCTGCGGCCCTGATGAAGAGCTACGGATACGAGCACGAGACCACCCCTTTTTTCGACAACCTCGCCACCCGGGGACTCCGGGCCGACGCCATGGTGGCAGGGGGGCATCGCACCACAGAAGGGATCTTCACCACCTTCTGCTCCTACCAGAACCCGTTGGGTCAGAGCCTGGCCAAGAGCCAGCTCACCACCTACCCCTACCGAAGCCTGGCCCAGAGCCTTTCGGACAAAGGCTGGAGCACCCTCTTTTTCCAGGGAACCCGCAAGGACACCAGCGGCACCGGGGCCTTTGCCCAGAGGCTGGGGTTCCAGGAGAGCTACGGCAAGGAGGAGATCAGTGGGATCCTTGGGCACCGAACCACTGGGGGTTTACGACCAGGACCTCTACACGTTTATCCTGAAAAAACTCAAGGCCACAAAAGCATACCTTGGCCGTGCCGACGCTCCCGCCCTCACAACTCCCTGCCCCCTTCGGTGACCCCCGCCTTCGGCATGGACACCCCGTTGAACCGGAACTTGAGCGTCCTGCGCTTTGCTGACGAGGCCCTGGAAGGGTTCATCACCGCTTACGAGGCAGACCCCGCCTTCGGCCCCACCCTCTTTGTCCTGCTGGCCGACCACACCGCAAAGGTCACAGGGCCGGCCCTGACCCAGTACCTCATTCCCTTTACCCTCTTTGCCACCGACGGCTCGGTGGCCCCCGGGGCCATCAACGCCCTGGTCTCCCAGCGGGACATCGCCCCCACCGTGGCCCACCTTCTGGGGGGTGAGATTCCCGCCTTTACCGGCCGCTCCCTCTTGAAACCCGGCCCCCGGGCTGCCGACTACTACCACCATGGCCTTCTGGGCTGGGTGGAAGGGGACCACGTGGTGGAGATCAACCTCCTTGGGTCGGGGGAGACAAAAACCTACCTGCGCGAGGGGCCCCTGGACCCGCTCTTTGAGGTGACCCCATGCCCATCCACAACGACCGCATGACTCGAGAGGCCCTGGCCTTTACCCAGCGCTCCCAGGACCTGCTCTTTAAAGGCAGGACCCTGGAATTTTTCGATCTCTTCAAGAAGTAAAGGCTCCCGCCCATGCTGCCGGCACCTTCCGCCGGCAGCGGCCACCCCAGGGCGTCCCTTCCTCACTTTTTCCTACGCAAATCCCATGGTTTGAGCTACTATGGCAGTGACAAGGGCCCACCTGCCAGGCGGCCCTTTTGCCCCTTCAAGGCGGCCACGCCAAGGCCCTGGGCACACGCATTCCCACAGAGCACGCCAACCCGACACCCCAAAACACACCCTTCGGGGGCCTCCCCGAACAGACAAGGATATGCCATGAACCGTTCCGACAGAATGCTTCGCTCCCTGGTCTATTCCCCGGTGGACAACCGGGAGGGGTACGACACCCACATCCCCATGATGAGCCGCATCGTGGGCGGCGCCGTGCGCTCGCTTGATGCGACGGCATGAAGGAGCCTGGCCATGCCCGGCTCCACCTGGGCCCAGTGGAGCCACGACACCCTGGAGGCCACCGTCACCCGCCCCATCCGCACCCACGCCCAGGTGGCCTCCATGCGGGGGGACAACCCGGACACCTTTGTCTACTCCGATGAGCTGGTGGAGCGCCTCTACGCCTCCATGCTCCGGGACGTCACCGGAGAGTTCATGGATGAAACCGGCCACTTTTCGGAAGATAAAGCCCGTCAGGTGATGGTCACCAGCGCCCTGAGGCGCCGGTTCAGCCAGCAGGTGGAAAACTTTCGCTATCTAGAGTGTGCCTACGGCACCTTCGGCCTCTCGGCCCTGAAAGCCCTGCGGGAGCTCCTCACCACCCTGGTGATGGCCGTCACCGAAGAGCGCGTCGACGGCCCCCTGCCCTACGCCGAAGGCGAAACCCTCTCCTTTGAGACCTACCTCACCATCGCCAGAAAGCGCCTGGAGAACCTGTTTCGTCACGACGCCTTTTACGTCAAGGATTTCTCCGAGCGCACCACCGGCGGCATCATCGGGGTCTCCCCTGGTGGTGAAGGGCTCCCGCCTGGGGCCCTGCACCCTCCGCGGTGCCTCACCCCCCAAGGGGCCGAGCCAGCTCCTTGCCTTTGCCAGCCCCCTGATCGACGAGCCGGGTCCCTGTTCGTCCCGGGGAAATGCGTGGAGGCCCTGTCTGGGCGCCGGGCTGCAGCATCTGCCTGGAACAACGCCGGGGAGCCAGGAGAAAAATCCGACGGCTTGGACCTGGATTTCTGGAAAAACGGGTAGGGCAAGGCCAACATGGGCTGGGTCCCAAAAGGAACATCCGGGGGAAGAGATCTGTGTGATGGGATACTGCATGGGGGGGACTCTGCTGCTCCCCTGGCTGGCCCGGAACCAGCGAGAGGAAGGGGCCTGAAAGCGCACTGGGTATAACCCGGTGGGGGCGGTTAGCCCCCATCCGGTTCAACGACGGGATGAGCGGCCAGGGGCCCATGCGGGACGTGATACGGCACGATTACGACCCTGCCCTCATTGCGGAGATGTACGGCGGGGTGGGGGTGCCACCCCAGATCATCGATGCGGGCATGAACGAGATCCAGCCCGGGGTGCGGTACTTTGTCAGGCGGGGATTTTACCAGCGGGCGGGAAAGGCGGAAGAGCTCCTGGAAGCGGCCCCCTTCTTTTACTGGCTCACCCACGGCACCCGGTTCGGCACGCGCTCCCACCTCACCTGGATCGGCGATCTCTTCATGGACAGCGCCATCGAAAAGGGGACCTACCCCCTCTCCTCTCCCGTTCCGGAACTCCACGGCAAGCCCGTGTCCATGACCTCCCTCTCACGCATGGGCGTGGCCCTTTTCGACTACCAACCTCGTCCCGGTCTCTCACCGCCGGGGCCTGTGGCGACCCAGCGAGCTGTGGGGAACCGAAGAGAGACGAACCGAGACAAAGGGGGGGCTGAACCGAACCATTGAGAAAAACGCGGCCACGTCTCTGAGGTCAGCCGTCGGCTCCTCTCCGAGTTCATTGAGAGCGTGGATGCCTTTTTCCAGGGGTAACGGGCATGGATAAAGGCCATTTGAGGGGGCGCGGGCTTAAAGGCCTGCCCCTGGCTTGCGTCAGAGAGCGGCCCCTGTCTCCCGGATGAAGATCTTATGATCCACCAGGGAGAGGGACTCGATGGCCCCCTTGATGAAGCGCTGCTCGCCGAAAATATTGATGAGCTTGAGTTCCCCCTCTTCCGTGGGAACGGCCACGTCCACCGACTCCATAATCAGTTTCGGCTCGCCGTCGGTAATGATATAGGCACTGGCTTCACACATGGGATACCTCCGTTTACGCGATTCATCCGGCAACCATTTCTACGTTTATCCATAAGGGCATGAACCCTGCAGGGTCCATGCGCGCGTCAATCGCCGGTGTCATACTGAAACATGCCGGTCTCGCACCGTCAAGAAAAACACCGCATAAGCGGCGCTGGCTGCGAGGGCATCAGTTCAACAGGGTTTTCAACCCCGATTCAATCAACTCATCCACCAGGTGGGGCAAGGGAGCCTTGTGCACCCCCACCACCTCCACGTTGTCCTGGGACAGGGGCAGCAGCACCTTTCTGGCCGAACAGCCGGAGATGGCCTCGGCCATGGCCGGAGTCACCTCCCCCATAAGGGCATGGGCCATGACAATCCCCAAGGGCCCGGTGGCCACATCGCAATGCTGGACGCTCCGGACAATGGCGTTTTCTCCGGACGCCCCACGGTTGGCTCCGGCCTTAAGCATCTGCGCCGTGGCCACGGCGTTGGTGCCCAGGGCGATGATCTCCACCTTCTCGGCAAACAAACCTGAGCATCATGATGATGGCGCTTCCGGATCTGCGCCTGCGCCGTCGATCGCGCAATTTCTGACATCGGCAAACTGCCTGGTGTATCTGGGCGGTGGATCAAAGCCGTGGTTTAGGTAAAGCCGACATAACCCCCTTCGGTTCATCCATTAATCAAACCGGCCTCCTCCCCGTCAATGCCGTCGCGTAAAAATCGCAGGCCCCGAGATGTGCGGAGCCTCCCACGCCAGACAGTCCCTTTATCCCTCTACTTGGTGCAGGCACCCGGTTTCGGGCAGCCTCGCAACGCAGAGAAACGGGCCCGTTTTTTCCTATCAAAAGGAATCAAGAGTTGAAAAAAAATTGATATTCCGGCAAAAATGAGAATTTAAATTAAGGACGTGCTTGAAAAGGTGATCCTTTTCCAGGCACCACCCGGCGAAGGGACCCTGGAGAACACAAGGAGCCCCTCAAAGAAACTTCGCAGCCGGAGCGCCCCTGGCCCGAAAACCCCGTTGTTGCATGTTCCACGGGCAGGGAAAGGAACGTTGTTCCTGCTATCATCCACCATCGGTTCGTTTCCGGCGGCCATGACACACTCCAAACAGCGTGCTGTTCTATGTCTTATATTGAAGCGTTACATCTCATGCGGGACCCCTTCGACGACTACGTGGACGAGGCCTCGTTTTTTCCATATACCAAGCTCATTGAAACCGTCGCCCTGGTGCGCAACCTGATGGAGGCTCCCCACAACGTGGTCCTCATCACGGCTGATCCGGGGGGAGGAAAAACCCTCCTGCTCAAACAGGTGCTGGCCGCAGATGAAGAGAGCTGGAGTGTCTGCACCCTCCAGCTGCCCACAGGCTGCGCCCCGTTGCGGGCCTACACCATGATGCGTGACGACCTGCCCGTCATCATGGTGGACGACGCCCACCGCCTGGAGCCCGACGCCCTGGCCGCCCTCATCAAGCAGACCACCGATGAGGGGGAGCCGCGCCAGTTCAAACAGGTCATCTTAACGGGGCTGCCCCACACGGCCGCCCTTTTGGACACCCTGCGCCACCTGGTTCCCGCCCATGACGGCATCCGTGAGGTTCCCCTGCCCCCCATGGGACTTGCCGAAATGACGACTTACCTGGAAGGGCGCCTGCAGTCCGCGGGGCACCAGGGCGAGCTGCCCCTCACCGACGGCCAGGTGATGCGCATTCACCTCAATTCCGGGGGATACCCCGGAGCGGCCAACGCCGAAGCCGCCAAAGAGCTGGCCCAGGAGTACGCCGGCGCGGCCTCGACGCCGTCCCCAGAGGGTCTCGGGGAAGGGTTGCTTGAACAACGACCTGCACCCCCCGGCTTAGCCCCTGACCATCCAGACGGGGCCGCCCTCCCAAGGGCCGCCCCACCACCGGAGACGCCATGGAGATCCTCGACCTGTCTGCCCCGCTGGATTCCGACACCGCCTGGGCCCCCTGGTGGGCCCGTACCCGTGTCAAACGCCAGGGCCACCGCTTCGGCGCCCTGACCGTCTTTCTTCTCACGGGCCTGACGCCCCGGTTCCTGCGCCGCCGCCTCGGCTGGGCCAACGACACCCTCTCCCTCTCCTCCCACGGCACCACCCATCTGGACGCTCCCTGGCACTACGCCCCGGACGCCGGGGGCAAGCGCGCCATGACCATCGACGAGGTTCCCCTCTCCTGGTGCTTTTCCCCGGGGGTCTGCCTGGACATGAGCCACAAAAAAGACGGGGAGGCCATCGCCGAAGCCGACATCACGGCCTGGGAAGAGGCCCGGGGAATCACCATCACCGCCGGGACCATCGTGCTCATCCGCACGGGCATGGACCGGCTCCTGGGAGATCCCGCGTACTTTACCACCGGCCCCTGGGTGACCCGAGGGGCCACGGCCCTGCTCACAATGCGGGGGGTCAAGATCACGGGCATCGACGCCTGGGGGTGGGACGGCCCCCTCTCCCACATGGCAAGGCGCGCCAAAACCGGAAAGGGTGAATTCTGGGAATCCCACTACCAGGGGGCCGAGACCCCGTACTGCCACCTGGAACGCCTGGCGGGCCTCCACCGCCTCCCGGACCAGGGCTTTACCGTCTGCTGCTTCCCCTTGAAGGTCAAGGGAGGTTCTGCAGGGCCGAGCCGTGTGGTGGCCCTCATGCCCGACGGCGAGGAAGGGCCCCTCCCATGACACCGACACGGGCTCCCCGCCCTCTCCCCACCCACCGCCGCGCCGGTCCCTTTGCCCGGCTCTGTGCCGCCCTGCTGGTGCTCCTCATGCCCTTGACGGTCCGGGCCGCAGCCCTGGACGTCACCGACCTTGAAACCAGCCTCTCGCCGGGGCCGTCCCTGCTCTGGCATGCCGACGCCGAAGCAACCCTCACCGTCACCGAGGCGGCCCGTCCCGACACCCTTTTTGCCCCCCTGGAAAACCTCGAATACGCCTTCGGGTTCATGGGCTACCCCCTGTGGGGACGCCTCACCCTGAGCAACCGGGGCGACGCCCCCTTTGACGCGGTCATCACCATCGACTACCCGCCCTTAGACGAGGTGGTCTTCTACCACCCCGGCCTCGAAGGCTTCGAGCGTGAGATAAGCGGCGACACCCACCCCTTTGCCGAGCGGCCCCTGGCCCACCCGGCCGTGGCCTTTCCCGTCACCCTGCCCCCGGGGGAGACCACCGTCTTTCTGCGCATCACCACCCGGGGCGCCATGGTCCTGCCCGTCCGGGTCTGGAACGCCGACGCCTTTCCCGCCACAAACCGTGGTGGCCCGCCCCTGTCGTGGATCTTCTACGGGGTCATGCTGGCCATGGCCACCCACGCCCTCTTTGCCTTTCTGGCCACCCGGGAGCGCACCCGGCTCTCCCTGCTGCTCTTTGCTCTTGCCCTGACCCTCCACGCCATGGTCCACGCCGGTCACGCCTTTCAGTTCCTCTGGCCGGAGGCTCCGGACTGGGCCAACACGGCCAACCCCCTGCTTCTTGCGACGGCCACCTTTTTTGCCCTGCTCTTCTCCCGGGGCTTTCTGGAAACCCGCACCCTCTGCCCGGACCTGGACCGCCTCATCAAGGCCGGGTTGGTACTCTGCTTGGGCCTGGCCGCCTGCGCCCCGATCCTGGACTACCGCATCATCAGCCAGTGGACCACGGTCACGGGCATCGCCACCGTCCTGGTGATGCTGGCAGGGGGAGCGGCCATGGCCGCCAAAGGGGGCCGCCCCACACGCTTTTTCCTGATGGCCTGGCTCCTCTTCCTGGCCGGGGGCGCCCTCTCGGCAGGAAGCCTCTACGGGGTGGTGCCCTTAGGCCCCCTCTCCCGCTGGGGCCTGGAGATGGGCTACGGCCTCCTGGTCCTTTGTCTCTCCTGGGCCACGCACGACAAACAGCAGGCCCGGCAGCGCCAAAGCACCGAGTCCGTCAGGGCCCTCCGGGATTCCGAAGAGACCTACCGCAGCCTGGTGGACAACGCCAGGGACGGCATCGTGGTGGAGGTCGACGGCCGAATCACCTACGCCAACCAGGCCATCATGACCATGTGCGGCTACGAAGGCGAAGCCTTCTACACCGTGCCCGTCATCGACCTGTTCGCCGACGCGGACACGGGGCGGGCCATGATGGATGACAGGCTCAGCGCCCGGCGCCAGGGTCAGAGTCCCTCGGGCCAGTACGAGGCACGGCTCCGCCACAGAGACGGCGATATCATCGACGTCATCATCTCCGAGACCCCCGTCACCATGGGCGGGCGACCGGCGACCATGGCCATCGTCACGGACATCACCCGTCAAAAGCAGGCCGAAGAGAAGATCAACCGGCAAAACGAAGAGCTCACCGCCCACCGCAACCGCCTGGAAGAGCTGGTGGCCGAACGCACGGCCCAGCTGGAAAAGGCCATCGGCAGCTCCGAACTGGCCGTGGAAGAGGCCAAGGAAGCAGCCGTCACCAAGAGCACCTTCCTGGCCAACATGAGTCACGAGATCCGCACCCCCATGAACGCCATCATCGGCATGAGCGACCTGGTGATGCGCACGGACCTCACCCCCCGCCAGCGCGAGTACCTGGGCATCATCCGTTCCTCCTCGGGCTCGCTGCTCCAGATCATCAACGACATTTTAGACTTTTCCAAAATGGACGCGGGCAAGCTCCGGTTCGAGGAGATCCCCTTTCGCCTGGCCGAGGTGGTGGAGGCGGTCACCGACCTGTTCATCGAAAGCTGCGTAAGAAAAGAGATCGAGCTGGTGGTGGACATCGACCCGGAGGTGCCCGACGAGCTCATCGGGGACCCCTTGCGCTTTCGCCAGGTGCTGGCCAACCTTCTCTCCAACGCCTTTAAATTCACCGAGGCAGGGGAGATCGCCATCACCGCCACCTGCCTCCGGCAGGAAGAGCACCACGTGGAGCTCTTTGTGGCCGTCCGGGACACGGGCATCGGCGTGGACCCCAAGCGGTCGGACCGCCTCTTCGAGGTGTTCAGCCAGGCCGATGGCTCCACCACCCGCAAATACGGAGGCACGGGCCTGGGCCTTGCCATCTGCCGCAACATCGTGGAGCGCATGGGCGGGGCCATCTGGGTGGAACAGGTCCACGGCGGGGGAAGCCGGTTCTGCTTCACCGCCCGCATCCGGTTCATGGACACCCACGCCCAGCCCACCCTCATTCCCCATGAGATGCGAAGGGGGGCCGTGCTCCTGGTGGAAGACAACGCCGCCACGCGCACTGTCCTGGCCCGCGACCTCACGGGCTTCGGCTTCACCGTGGCAGAGGCCGAAAGCGGGGAAGAGGCCTTGAAGCACTTTCGAAAGGGGAGCTATCCCCCTTTGAGCCTGGCCGTCATCGACCTGCAACTGCCCGGCATCAACGGCATCGACACCGCAACGGACCTGGTGAAAAGCGGCGGGGCAGACAGCCCCCGGGTGATCCTCATCGGCCCCTTCGGCCGGGAAGAGGAGGTGGTCCGGGCCCGGCGCAGCGGCTTTGCCCACTTTCTCATCAAGCCGGTCAAGACCTCGGCCCTGTTTGACGCCGTCATGGAGATCTTCGGCGCCCCCCGCACGGCCACCGGCCCGACGTCCTCTTCGGCCGCCCCCAGGGACCTGAGGGGCCTGTCCGTGCTCCTGGTGGAGGACAACCCGGTGAACCAGATGGTGGCCAGCGAACTCCTCAAAGGCTGGGGCATTGACGTCACCGCCGCCGCCAACGGCCTGGAAGCGGTCAAGAAGGTGGAGACCCACCCCTTCAACCTGGTGCTCATGGACCTTCAGATGCCCATCATGGACGGCCTGGAGGCAACGGCCATGATCCGGGACAACCTGGCCATGCCCGATTTGCCCATCGTGGCCATGACCGCCCACGCCATGCAGGGAGACAAGGAGCGCTGCCTCCACGCGGGCATGGACGATTACGTGGCCAAGCCCATTCACCGGGAACGCCTCTTTGAGGTCATCGCCCGCCACACCGTGGGGACCGACGCACCGGCCCACCACGACACACCCCTTGCCGGAGGATGCGTCCTCGATTTCGACGCCGGGGTGGAGCGGCTGGGCTCCGAGGCCCTCTACGACCGGGTGCTCCAGCGTTTCCAGGTCGAGTACCGGGACTTTGCCCCCAAACTGGCCGACCTTCTGGACGCTTCGGACCTTGCCGCCCTGCGCATGGAGGCCCACGCCCTCAAGGGGGTGGCCGCCAACATCGCCGCCGACATCCTCTCGGCCGAGGCCGCAGCCATGGAAGAGACCGCGGCCCGGGAGGACCTTTCCAGCGCCCGGGAGCTGGAACCGGCCCTTTCCCGGGCCCTTTCCCACGTGCTCTCCGCCGTGGAGACCCTGGAGCGGCCAGCGGCCCCTGCCCCGAAAGTCCCCGCGTCTCCGCCCGAAAAGGCCCGCGATACGATGGTGGCCCGCCTCCGGGACGAATTGACCGAGGCCGACCCCGTGGGCTCAGCCGAGACCGTGGGGGCGTTGATCCGGCACCTGCAGGGCAAAGAGCAGGAGGCGACCCTTGCCGCCATGCAGGAGGTCGCAGAGCTCATCGACGCGTACGACTTCGACGGGGCCCGGCACCGACTCGCCCTGCTCACCGGATGATCCCCCTTTCCAACCCATGGGGATATGTGGTAGAAAACGAAGCCCCATGGGGGCCTTTACGGCACGTAAGTGCCGCCTGCTTACCCACAACAGACAAACAGATACGAATCGCATGACGAACCCAACCATACTGACCCGTCAAGGGTTCCCCTTTGCCTTTGACCCCGCCGCCTGCGAGACCTGCGGAGGGCGTTGCTGCAACGGGGAGTCCGGAAACATCTGGGTCACCCGGGACGAAAGCCGGGCCCTGGCCCATGCCCTGGGGATGACCCCGGAGGCCTTTGCCCGGGACTATTTAAAAAAAGTGGGATACCGCGTCTCCATCGGAGAGCGGCAGGAGGGAGAGAATTTTGCCTGCCTTCTCTACGACAGGAACAAAGGGGGGTGTTCGGCCTACGAGGCCCGTCCCGCCCAGTGCCGGACCTTTCCCTTCTGGGACTACTTTCGGGAGAGGCCCCACGAGGCGGCGGCGGAGTGCCCGGGCGTCATCCTTGACGAAAGCAGCCCGGACCATCGCTGACCATGGGGATAAGAAACCGGCAGCTGGCCGATCAGGCAAGGGAGATGGAAAGGGGCACCACATGAAGGGCCCGGGAAACCTCACGGGTCCGGCCGATGCGCCACTCCCCGCAGGTTGCGGACTCGCCCAGGGCGGCGTCGATTTTGGCCACCAGCCCCTTAAGGTTGATCAGGGGATGCCGCGTAAAGACCTCGGGCAGGCCGTAGGTGAGGCTGCAGACAAGGCATTTGCCCGGCCTCTGGGTCAGGTGCAGCTCGAACTCAAGGCTCTTGTCCCCTTCGCCGGCATAAACCAGGGAGATATCGTAAGCCCCGTCTTCGGCATCGCCGTAGAGTGCTTCAAAAAACTGGTCGGAAAGATCAGCCGGAAATACCTCAGCGAGAAAATCGGCAGTAAACAGGGACCGAAATGTATCCGTGCTCATGGGTGGGTGCTCCTTGGTCATGTTTGATTATGAGTTACAGGTGATCCCGGTGAGTTACCATCGGAATCCCACATGATTTTTGAAGGAAAGAAACCATATACCACGGAAAAGCCGCCGGTCAAACAAAAAGCGCCCCGAAACCCGGTATCAAGAGCCCGAGGATGTTGACCAACGACGTGTGACAAACCAATCAGGAGTGTGACGATGCTTACCGCATACAGACAAAGCGAGGCCCAACGGCAAGAGATGGGAATTCCCCCGAAACCCCTCACCGACGCCCAGGTGACAGCCCTGTGCGAGCTCCTTGCGGATCCCCCCGCAGGCCAGGAACAAGAGCTCCTGGACCTTCTCACCCACCGGGTCCCCCCCGGCGTGGACCCGGCCGCAAAGGTGAAGGCGGAGTTTCTCGCAGCCCTTGCCCAAGGCGAGCAGAAAAGCCCTCTCATTGACCCCAAAGAGGCCGTGGCCCTTCTGGGCACCATGGGGGGCGGCTACAACACCGGCGCCCTCTTTGACCTTCTGGCCCACCCAGAGCTGGGCACCCCGGCCGCCGACGCCCTGGCCCGCCTTGTCATCGTCCCGGACGTCTTCGACAAGGTGGTGGAAGCCGCCAAAAACCTGCCCGCAGCGGAAAAGGTCCTCTCGGCCTGGGCCGATGGCCTCTGGTTCACCGAGAAAAAGGCCCTGCCCGAAGCCCTCACCGTGACGGTCTTTAAAGTGGACGGCGAGTGCAACACCGACGACTTCTCCCCGGCCGGAGAGGCCTGGAGCCGCCCGGACATACCCTTGCACGCCCTGTCCATGCTCACCAGCCGCGACGAAAACGCCCTTGCCACCATCGAAGAGCTCAAGGCCAAGGGCCACCCCGTGGCCTTTGTGGGCGACGTGGTGGGCACCGGCTCCTCCCGCAAGTCCGCCACCAACTCCCTGCTCTGGCACATCGGCGACGAGATCCCCTTTGTCCCCAACAAGCGCGCAGGGGGCGTGGTTCTGGGCGGCAAGATCGCTCCCATCTTCTTCAACACCCTGGAAGACGCAGGGGCTCTGCCCGTGGAGTGTGACGTCACCGCCCTTGCCACCGGCCAGGTGGTCACCATCCGCCCCTACGACGGCACCGTCACCGATGAGGCCGGCACCGTGCTCTCCCGCTTTGCCCTCAAAACCGAGGTGCTCTTTGACGAGGTGCAGGCCGGGGGCCGCATTCCCCTCATCATCGGCCGTAACCTGACGGCCATGGCCAGAAAAGCCAAAGGACTTGAAGACAGCGACCTCTTCCGCGCCACCCCCGTGGCCGCCGACACGGGCAAGGGATTTACCCTGGCCCAGAAGATCGTGGGCCGTGCCTGCGGCATGGACGGGGTCCGCCCCGGCACCTACTGCGAGCCCAAGATGACCACCGTGGGCTCCCAGGACACCACCGGCCCCATGACCCGGGACGAGCTCACCGAGCTGGCTTGCCTCTCCTTTGCCTCGGACCTGGTGATGCAGTCCTTCTGCCACACCGCCGCCTACCCCCGGCCCGTGGATATCGCCATGCACGACACCCTCCCCGGCTTCATGACCAGCCGCGGGGGCGTGGCCTTAAAGCCCGGCGACGGGGTGATCCACTCCTTTTTAAACCGCATGATCCTGCCCGATACCGTGGGCACCGGCGGCGACTCCCACACCCGTTTTCCCATGGGAATCAGCTTTCCGGCAGGCTCCGGCCTGGTGGCCTTTGCCGCCGCCATGGGCCGCATGCCCCTGGACATGCCCGAGTCCGTGCTGGTGCGCTTTACCGGCACCCCCAAACCCGGTATCACCCTGCGGGACATCGTCAACGCCATCCCCCTTGCCGCCATTGAAAAGGGTCTGCTCACCGTGGCCAAAGAGGGCAAGAAGAACATCTTCTCCGGCCGCATCTTAGAGATCGAAGGGCTGGATCACCTCTCCGTGGACGAGGCCTTTGAGCTCACCGACGCCTCGGCCGAGCGCTCGGCAGCAGCCGCCACCATCCGCCTCTCCGAGGCCCAGGTGAGCCGCTACCTGCGCTCCAACGTGGCCCTCTTAAAGTCCATGGTGGCCCAAGGCTACGAAGCCAAAGAGACCTTAACGGCCCGCATCAAGGCCATGGAGGCCTGGCTCAACGCCCCGGCGCTCCTCTCCGCCGACAGTGACGCCGAGTACGCCGAGGTCATCGAGATCGACCTTGCCACCCTCACCGAGCCCATCCTCGCCTGCCCCAACGACCCCGACGACGTCAAGCGCCTCTCCGAGGTCACCGGCACCCCCATCGACGAGGTCTTCATCGGCTCCTGCATGACCCACATCGGCCACTTCAGGGCCGCCGCCGCCCTCCTCGAAGGAGACGGCGAAGTGCCCGTGCGCCTCTGGATGACCCCGCCCACGGTCATGGACAAAGACCAGCTCCGACGCGAAGGCCTCTACAACCCCTTGTGTCGCGCCGGCGCCCGCATGGAGATCCCCGGCTGCTCCCTGTGCATGGGCAACCAGGCCCGCGTGGCCCCGAACACCACCGTGCTCTCCACCTCCACGCGCAACTTCCCCAACCGCATCGGCGACGGCGCCAACGTCTTCTTAGGCTCTGCCGAACTGGCCGCCGTCACCGCCCGTTTGGGCAAGCTCCCCGACCCCGCCACCTACTTCTCCGAGATGGCGGCCCTTGAAGGACGGGAAGGCGAGATCTACCGCTTCATCGATCTCTCGGAGGACAAAGAATAAAAAAACCAGGGGATACATCCCCTGGACCCCAGGGTCGCACATGCTCCGGGGCTCGTCCCTCGTCCCGTCACATCTGCTGACGGGCTGCGCCCGTGGGACATTGCCCGCCATGGGTGATGCTTTCTGGTTAAAAAATCAAAGGGCCCTTTTCCTAAACGGGAAGGGGCCCTTTTTGATTGACGCTCTAAATACCCGGACAAAAACAGATCGTTTATACGGAACCGCCTCAAAACCCCGGCACAGCAGGCCTCTTAGGGGAAACCTGAACCTAGCGTTTAAACTCCCGGCCAAACTGAGACACCCTCTCACACCCCACCAGCTCCGCCGCATCCCCCACGCGGAGACCTTCCCGATCAATCAGGAGCCCTGCCTTGTTCAGGCGTGTTTTTTTCAAATATCGCAAGGGACTCTCTTCAGTCACCTGCTGAAACAAAGATATGTCAAAAAGTATCCGATTTCCGTGATTCTGTTTATTGAAGCCAGCCGCCTATCGACCTACAATCACATCAAATCGATACCATCAGCCCCATATGACGTCCCATGCCATGGGTCAACGCCATGCCGCTGATGTCACAACACACGCTTTCCATAAGGACGGAACATGACATCCCGTATCCATAACAATTTTCCCGAAGGCGACTCTTCAAGGGCGAAAGCCCGGTTAAACGGGGCCCTTTTCATGACCTTGCTGGGCCTCACCGGGTGCACCCAGATCTGCAGCAAGCCCCTCGACATCAACCAGCTAACGCCCCCTGAAGAGTTCAGCCAGTACTCTGACGGGACATTTTTCAACCAGGAGGAAACTCGCCTGGCAAAACCAGGGGGGTATGTTGGCATGCTCAAAGCCTATGTCTTGGGAAAGGAGACACGATTTCCCGAAACCGAGCCACCGTCTCACCCCCAGGCATCCGCAGAAGCCATCAAAAGGCAGGCCAGCGGTCTTCATGCCACCTGGGTGGGACACGCCACCGTGCTTCTTCAGGTAGACGGGCACACCATCCTCACCGACCCCATGTTCAGCAGGCGAACGTTTCCCCTTGTCGGTCCCAAGCGGTTCCTGGCGCGGCCCCCCATCACCATTGACCAGCTTCCCGACATCGACGTGGTCCTCATCTCCCACAACCACTACGATCACCTGGACAAGGCCAGCATCCGGCAATTGATCCCCAGGGTGGGGCATTTCATCGTGCCCTTAAAGGTGGGGAAAAAACTTTCGGCCTGGGGGGTTTCCCCTTCGTCCATCAGCGAGCTGGCATGGTGGGATGAAATCTCCCCTGTGCCGGGCCTGACCCTCACCGCCACCCCGGCGCGTCACTTCTCCGGCCGGGGGCTCAGGGACGGCAACAAAACCCTCTGGGCTTCATGGGCCATCTCCGGCCCTGACCACTCGGTGTTTTTCAGTGGCGACTCAGGCTACACCTCGGCCTTTAAAGCCATCGGCGAAAAGCTGGGCCCCTTTGACCTCACCCTCATGGAATGCGGGGCCTACAGCCCATTCTGGCCCGACATCCACATGCAGCCTGAAGAGTCCGTTCAGGCCCACCGGGACGTTCAAGGCGGGGTAATGGTTCCCATCCACTCCGGCACCTTCAACCTTGCGATCCACGACTGGTTCGAGCCCATGGAGCGCGCCCTCAAGGCCGCAGGAAAAAAGGGCGTGACCCTTGCCACCCCCATGGCCGGAGACACCGTGACCATCGGCAAGGCGCTGCCCCAAACAGCCTGGTGGAGGCCCAAGCAAGCACCCGGCCTTGCCAGTTCCACGGCTCTGGCAACCGAAACCGACTAAACATACCTACGCCGTAAAAAGAGGAAAAAATGAAAAAGTCAGAAAAGAACCCCTTCGGGCCCAAGGGCTGGACCCCTGAACGCCTGCCATCCCTGAAGGGAAAAACATACGTCATCACCGGTGCCAATGTCGGTGCGGGCTTTGAGGCAACGAAAGTCTTTGTCGGCAAAGGCGCAAAGGTGGTGATGCTGTGCCGCAATCCCCAAAAGGCCAAGACAGCCATCGCAAAGATCAAAGACCAGTTCCCTGCTGCAGATGTCTCTTTTATCCAACTGGACCTGGCCTCGCTGGACTCCGTCCGCCAAGCCGCAGAGACCGTCAACAAAGAGGTTCCCCGGATCGATGCCCTCATATGCAACGCGGCCATCGCCCAGGTGGCAAAGCAGGAGCTCACCGTGGATGGCTTTGAGAGCCAACTGGGGGTGAACCATTACGGGCACTTCCTCTTATGCGGACTCCTCTTTAACCATGTGGAAGCCTCCGGGGGACGCATCGTTGTCGTCGGGAGCCTGGGGTATCGGATGGGGCTCAAGTGCATTCAATTTGAAGACCTTGACTTCAATAGCAACTACGTTCCCATGAATACGTACTCTCACAGCAAGCTGGCCCAGATGGTCTTTGCATACGAGTTGCAGCGACGTATCACAGACGCCGGGAAACAGGTGCAGGTGTTGGTGTGCCATCCGGGGGCAGCCCGAACCACCCTGGCCCAGGAAGAAGCCAACCTGGCCACAAAAATACTGTTTAAAATCTTGTCTCCCTTTGCGCAATCCGCCGAAAAAGGCTCGTGGCCCGAAGTCCTGTGCGCCACGGAAGAGGGCCTTGAGCCAGAAGCCTTTTATGGGCCCACAAAAAGGGGGGAAATGGCCGGTCCCATCGGCACATGCAGGCTCCTTCCCCATGTGCTGGATCGCGGGGTGGCCGAAAAGCTATGGACCGTTTCTGAAGAGAAGACCGGCCTGGCATGGTCGCCATAGCAAAGCGCCAGGTTCAGGGTGCCCAGGCCATTGCAACCTTGAAAATTGCCAATGGGTCACACCAACGGTATGATGAGACGTAAAAGGTCCATGTGTCGGATGGTCACACAATAAAAGCGCAGGGATACGTGAGCCTTATGCAAAAAGTGCATTTCGGAAGTATTGCGGACTACCATACATTCTTCAACCTACCGGCCCCCGAGCACCCCATGCTCAGCGTGGTTACCTATGACGGCTCTGACGATGTGAGCCACCATGCATGCATTCCGTCGGAGCCCTTTGCCTTGTCCACGGATTTCTACTCCATCTCCCTGAAAACCCTTGTTTCCGGGGAGCTGCTCTACGGCCGAACCAAGTATGATTTCCAGAACGGAACCATGATCTTCACGGCTCCAAGGCAGGAGCTCGTCGCACGAAACCTTGTGGTCAGCTCACAAAGTGCCACCATCTGTTTTCATGAGGATTTCATCGAAGGACACGCGATACGAAACCGTATTAAAAATTGCAGTTTCTATACACAATTGAACGAGGCCCTCCACCCTCTCCCCAGGGAAGAGCTGCTGGTTCAGTCCATCTTCAAGGTCGTGGAAGCGGAGTATCAAAACAACCAGGATGAATTCAGCAAAGAGATCATCCTCTCCCAAATCGACACCCTGCTGAAATACGCAAGCCGATTCTACAAACGCCAGTTTATCCACAGGTCGGATCTGTCAGGAAAGCTCCTTCGAAAATTCGAGACCAAGGTTGCCAACTACTTTGAGTCCCATCGTTTCCTGGAGGAGGGCCCCCCGAAACCCGCTGACATTGCCAGGGAAATGAAGGTGTCCCCGCGTTATTTAAGCGACACCTTAAAGGTGGAAACGGGAAAAACAGCCAAGGAACTGATCCAGCTCGCCCTCATTGATGAGGCAAAGGACCTGTTGCTCGAGCCTCAGCGCACCGTATCGGAAACCGCGTATCAGTTGGGGTTCAAGTACCATGTTCCCGAATGTTTAAAAAGAAGGTTGGCATGACGCCCTCTGAGTTCAGAAAACAGTATGCCGTTCATTAGCCCAAGACGGCGCTTACCCACGGCCGATACCCTGTCCTTGCCACCTGCTGAAAGCAACGGGGTGATCGTCCGTCAGCCAACACGTCGAGTAGAAACGAGTCGTGTGATTGGCAAAATACGAGGAGCAAGGGGAAAATCCACACCTCAGGTGGTTAAGTTCCTCTACCAGGAATTTACACATATTTGAAAAATGGCTGTTCAAAAACAGAAGAGAAGCAATCAGTAATTTAGACAGTCTCTACAAAACTTTTCATCTCAAATGTTACCACTAAAGCCACATAAATTCTTCATAGAAATAAAATAGTTGATGAGCCTTGATCCTCTGTCATTAGTTAGTGTATTAAAGCTTTGCAATATCTCTTTTTATGTGATGTTCGCCTTTAAATTTATTTACTAATGACTGTTAATTAAGAGGTTTGAAATTGTCCAAGTTTTTTTTGAAAATTACGTTTTGTTTGTGTGTTGTGGGTTTAATATCAGGTTGTGGCGTAACTCACTATGTTAAAAAGGAAGGAACCCCTATTTCTGTAGCTGAAATACCTGCAGCAAGAAGTTTTCAGTATCTTCGCGGTGTAGCATCTGACTCAGTCCGACTCAAGGCATATCCAAATAATGTAAGTTGTTTAATTGTAGATTACAATGGCTCTGGAACTCTTAACTTATGCCTTGACGAAGTTCTTATGAAACAAATGATCATGGACCTTGAAAAAGCCATTTCTTCAGTTCACAGGCGGAAAAAGTCGAAATCACAAAGCATCTTGACTACTTAGACAATAGCATGACAGTAAGTTCTTATGGACTTGCGCTGAACTTTGCTTCTATTGATGAAGGGAAAATATGGGGCTTGGAGATGACATTTTCATACTATAATGCCATGTCCCAATCATCCTTAAGTACAAGCGGTAGTTCTCCAGTAGTTAAAATGATTTTACCAGAATCTTCGGTTAAGATGTTGTTGGATTATTTGAAAAATAGCTCAACATACTATGAAAAAGCTAAGAACAATCAAGATAAACTTAATATGTTCCAGTAGATCATTAGATTAAAAAGAGACCACAAACTTAATCTATTTTAGATGCATTAAAGTTCAGAGATGCGTGTTTTAAGATTCACCGTCTAAAAATCTCCGGCTTTCATATTTAGGCCAGCATGTTAACCAGAACATGCTGGCCTTTTTCTTTTTGACAAAACTTAAAATGCCAACCTTGTAAGGTTGTCGCCATCATCGTCATACACTCGCAACCGAAGACACATCCGAACTAAAAAAAAGACCAGAACCTTACTTCAGACTCTCAAGCCGCAAGGAATGAATCGATGCCATGCCACCCGTACAGAGGGATGAGTACATATACCGGCAGCCAAGACTTGCCCTGAAAGCCGTGGAATTGTCAAAGGGAAGCGAAAGGTATGATTGCGTAATTTGAGATGCAAGGGGAGAGAGCCTCCATTTTGCCCTCGGAAAGCCCCACGTTTGGACCAAATGTGGCTTCCAGGAGGTTTTGGAACCTCCAAAAACAAAAAAGCCCCAACAAGTCACCTTGTTGGGGCTTTATAAGCGATGGTGGCGGAGAAAGAGAGATTCGAACTCTCGATGGGCGTTAACCCATACGCCCTTAGCAGGGGCGCGCCTTCAGCCACTCGGCCATTTCTCCGCATCATTTGGCGGAGGAGGTAGGATTCGAACCCACGGAGCTTTGACACTCAACGGTTTTCAAGACCGCCGCCTTCGACCACTCGGCCACTCCTCCACTCAAATTCACTCGGACTAATTACCATTAGATCCGGCAGAGGTCAACAGCTTTGTTGGACTATTTCCCCCAAAGGGAAAACAGCCCGGAACCAGCCCCCAAAACCCCTGATCCCTTCTGTGTGTTGACATCGAAAGATTTTCGCTTATTATTATGAACTGATGACCCCCCGAGGGGCCCACCTGGGACCCCGGCGGGTTTTGCCTATCGCCGCGGCTAAAATGTCGGGGGAAGCCCCCGCAGATGGTAAGCCCGGCGTTTTTTCTGGGGCCAGCCCATACCCAAAGCAAGGGCCCCACCTTATATGATAAAGAGTCTGTACCTTCTGTCCCGACGGCACGCCGGGCGGAACAACCATTCGGAGATAAACCATGGATCAAAAGTACGTCGTTGACAAGGACCTTGAAGCAGGCACCCTGACCCTAAAGGAGATGGCCGAGACCGATGTGGGCAAATTCAGCGTTCTCCACCAGGAGAGCTTTCCCCTGGAGGTCGTGGAGGCTGCCCTGCCCGGGGGTGCCGACGCCCTCATCGCCATGTTCCGCAACCACGACTTCTTCCCCCCCGCCTTCTCCGCCAACACCCTGGCCGAGGGGATCCTCTCCATGTTCGGGGCAGACGAGAAAACCACCGTCAAAATCGCCTTTTGCGACAACGACGCCCTGGAAAGCGCCCAGGAAGAGCCCCAGGAGGCCCTGGTCACCGACGAAAAAGAGCTGGTGGAGATCGACAAGCTCTTAGACGACACCGACGAGACCAGCACCCCCGAAGTGGAGCCGTGATCCGATTTTAAAGAGAAAAAAGGGCCGGGACTTCCGCGGCCCTTTTTTTATGGGCACGCCCAAAGGGCCCCGCGCCTTGACTTGCGGGGGAAAACTATTTATTACATAATGTTCTTTTAAAATGGGGCTTTTGGCATGGCGTTTACGCCCGGCCGCACCCAAGCGCAAGGCCCCCTGAAAGCCGGGTGACCCCTTGGCGTGCCGAGCCGGCACCCGTATCGACATGAAAAAGGCTGCCCAGGGCAGCCCGCCCGCGCAGGACGACCCACCCCATGGCGACCTCAATTTCCAGACAAAAGGTGCGGCCACACGGTGTTTTGGCAAGCACGCCTCGGTTGTGTTGGGGTTTCCCCGGACCTTATGGCTGTGCCAGGCCGTCATGAACCCTAACGTAAAGCAGATCCGATGAAGCAGACAATAAAGACGTTGATCGAACAGGCCGCCCGTGCGGCTTTTGAAAAGGGGGCCTTGCCCTCCGATGCCTTCCCCCCCTTCACCGTGGAAGAGCCCAAGGTGGAGAGCCAGGGTGACTTTGCCACCAACATCGCCATGGTCATGGCCAAGGCCCAGAAGATGGCCCCCCGGAAAATCGCCGAGGCCCTGGTGGCCGAGATGGCCCTTGCCGGCAGCATCGTGGACAAGGTGGAGATTGCCGGCCCCGGCTTTATCAACCTCTTCCTGAACAAGGGCGCCTGGCTTGATGCCGTCACCCGCGTGGAAGACAAGGGCGACACCTACGGCGCCTCCACCCTGGGGGCGGGCAAAAAGGTAATGGTGGAGTTTGTCAGCGCCAACCCCACGGGCCCCTTGCATGTGGGCCACGGCCGCGGCGCAGCCGTGGGAGACAGCACGGCCCGCATTCTCTCTTTTGCAGGCTTTGATGTGGACAAGGAGTACTACATCAACGACTCCGGTCGCCAGATCCGCACCCTGGGCCTCTCCCTGTTCCTGCGCTACAAAGAGCTCTGCGGAAACCCCGTGGATTTTCCCGAGGACTGCTACCAGGGCGCCTACATCATCGACATGGCCCAAGGGGTCAAGGCCGACAAGGGCGACTCCCTTCTGGCGCTGCCCGAAGACGAGGCCGTGCTCCTCTGCGCCCGCCACGCCGCCTCCCTGATCCTGGAAGGCATCAAAACCGACCTGGAGGCCTTTGGCGTCCCCTTTGACTGCTGGTTCAGCGAGCAGAGCCTCTACGACAACGGCCTGGTTCCCGAGACCATCGAGACCCTCAAGGCCAAGGGCACCCTCTACGAAAACGACGGGGCCCTCTGGTTCAAGACCTCGGAGTACGGGGACGAAAAAGACCGCGTCGTGGTGCGAAGCAACGGGCAGACCACCTACTTTGCCTCGGACATCGCCTACCACATGAACAAGTTCGACCGCGGCTACCAGCGCCTCATCGATGTGTGGGGGGCCGACCACCACGGCTACATCCCCCGCATCAACGCCTCCATCACAGCCACCGGGCACAACAAGGACGATTTTGACGTCATCCTCGTCCAGCTGGTGAACCTTCTGCGCGGGGGCGAACCTCGCCAGCTGCTCCAGGCGGACTCGACGCCTCAAGGACGTGGCGCAGCCAGGTGGCGCTGCCCTGCTGCTTCATCTTCCTCTCCCGCCACTACGACAGCCCCCTGGATTTTGACCTGGAGCTGGCCAAGAAGAAGACCAACGACAACCCGGTCTTCTACGTGCAGTACGTCCACGCCCGCATCTCCAGCATCCTGGAAAAGGCCAGGGTAGAACGGGGCCTCACCGTGTCGGCCGCCCCCATGGAGAGCCTCACCCAGCCCGAGGAGATCGCCCTCATGAAGGCGATGCTCCGCTTCCCCGAGGTGGTGGAAACCGCGGCCAAGCTTATGGAGCCCCACCGCATCTCCTACTACCTCATGGACCTGGCCTCGGCCTTCCACAGCTACTACAACAAGCACAAGGTCCTCACCGACGACGCCGTGCTTTCTGCCGCCCGCCTGAGGCTGGTGGCCTCGGTGCGCCAGGTGATCAAGACCGGCCTGGCCCTTCTGGGTGTGTCGGCACCGGAGAAGATGTAACGTGACTTAAAGGCCCCGGCAGATGCCGGGGCCTTTTCGGACCAACAACCCTTGAGGGAACCATGGCAAACGCGGCAAAGGCAAAACCCAAAGCCCGCCCCCCCTTCATCACCCTGAGCAGCCGGGAGACCCTGGGCTGGAGCACGGCCCTTTTTCTCCTCTTCGGCTGGCTCTTCTTCCTGGGGGTGCTGGTGGGCCGAGGCAGCATCGAGGTGGAGCTCATCCCCACGGCGGTGCAGCGGGAGCTGGCCGTGATCCCGGACAAGCAGGCCATCCCCCAGCCCGACAAGGAGACGTTGCCCCCGGAGGCCGTCCCCCCGGATGTGCCCCTCTCCTTTTACACCGAGGTCAAGCAGAGCGAAGAGGCCATCACCAAATCCAGCCGGATGACCAAGGCCGACAAAACCGTGCTGGCCCCGGGACAGGCGGCGGTTCCCCTTGCGAGCCCCGCCCCCCCGAAGCCAAAGGCAACGGCAGTCAAGGCCCCCGCTCCGCCCCCTGCGGTGGTAGCACCGGCCCCGAAGAAAGCGTCGCCCTCCATGGCCCCGCCCACCTCCGGGTACACCATTCAGGTGGCGGCCCACATTAAGGAGACGGCCGCCGAGGCCGAGGCCCAAACCCTTCGCGAAAAAGGGCTCTCCGCTTACGTCATGGCGGCAAAAAACAGCAAGGGCCAGACCTGGTACCGGGTGCGCGTGGGGCATTTTACCCAGCGCGACCAGGCCAAAGAAGAGCTCACGCGCCTCGCCCGACTCAAACGCAAGGCCTATGTCGTCAAGCTGTAGAAAGGGCCGCGCGGCAACACCGATATGACAGGTCCGGCAAAGGGAGCTCCCTGCAGCCGGGCCGGACAAAGGAATCCGATATGAAGATCACGAAAGAAGAGGTCCTCTACGTGGCCAACCTGGCCCGACTCAACGTGGACGACAAAGACGTGGAGAAGCTGGCCGCAGAGATCGGGGACATTCTCTCCTATGTGGACACCCTGGAGAAAGCCGACACCGACGGCGTGGAGCCCACCACCCACGCCATCGACCTGACCAACGCCTTCAGGGAGGATGTGGTGCACACCCACCCCGGCGCGGAGGTGACCCTTGCCAACGCACCGGACAAGGAAGATGCGATGTTTGTGGTTCCCAAGGTGGTGGGTTAGATGAAAGGAGAGGCAATGTCACTGCAAGAGATGACCCTGACCGAAGCCCACGGGCTTCTTCGAGATAAAAAGGCAAGCTCCCGGGAACTCACCGAGGCCGTGCTCTCCCGCATCGAGGCCGTGGACGCAAAGGTGGGCGCTTACATCACCGTGGACAAAGAGGGCGCCTTAAAACAGGCCGACGAGGCCGACGCCCGCCTGGCAAACGGAGACGCCCACCCCTTAACCGGCCTGCCCGTGGGCCTGAAAGACCTGCTCTGCACCGAAGGGGTGAAGACCACCTGCGCCTCCAAGATGCTGGAAAACTTTGTGCCCACCTACGACGCCACGGTGGTCACCCGCCTCAAAGAGGCCGGAGCGGTCTTTCCCGGCAAGCTCAACATGGACGAGTTTGCCATGGGATCCACCACCGAGCACTCCGCCCTTCAGGCCACCCGCAACCCCTGGGACCTCACCCGCTTTCCCGGCGGCTCCAGCGGGGGCTCTGCCGCGGCCGTGGCCGCCGACCTCTGCCTGGCTTCCCTGGGCAGCGACACCGGGGGCTCCATCCGGCAGCCCGCCTCCCACTGCGGCATCGTGGGCATGAAACCCACCTACGGACGGGTCTCCCGCTACGGGCTGGTGGCCTTTGCCTCCTCGTTGGACCAGATCGGCCCCATGACCAAGACCGTGGAGGACTGCGCCTTGATGATGGAGGCCATCAGCGGCCATGACCCCAAGGATTCCACCTCCGTGCCGAAGGATTTCCGCCAGCTCATGAAGGAGGGGGAAGACAAGGGCCTCGCCGGCATGACCGTGGGCATCCCCGCCGAGTACTGGGAAGCCGACGGAGTGGACGCAGACGTCATGAAAGCGGTCACTGAAGCCAAGGCCACCCTGGAATCCCTGGGAGCGCGCTGCGTGCCCGTCTCCCTGCCCCACACCGAGTATGCCGTGGCCGCCTACTACGTCATCGCCCCGTCCGAGGCGAGCTCCAACCTCGCCCGCTACGACGGGATCCGCTACGGCATGAGCGAGCGCAACGACGAGGGCCTCCTCTCCATCTACAAGACCACCCGGTCCGAAGGCTTCGGGGACGAGGTAAAGCGCCGCATCATCATCGGCACCTACGCCCTCTCCTCGGGCTACTACGACGCTTACTACAAAAAAGCCTCCCAGGTGCGCACCCTCATCCTGGAAGACTTCAAAAAGGCCTTTTCCGCCTGCGATTTCATCATCTCGCCGGCAGCGCCCACGGCCGCAGGGATCATCGGCGAAGGCGCCGACGACCCCTTGAAGATGTACCTCTCGGACATCTTCACCCTCTCGGCCAACCTTGCCGGCATCCCAGGCATGAGCGTGCCCTGCGGGTTCACCGGCGACGGCCTTCCCGTGGGCCTTCAGCTCCTGGGGCGGCACTTTGACGAAGCCACCCTCCTCAAGGCAGCCTGGCACTTTGAGCGGGCCGCAGGCCTTGTGGGCAGGCGCCCGGCCCTTTAACCCCACACACCGGGGCCTTGAAGGGGCATGTTCCCCTTGCGGCCCCCAGCACCCCTTCCGGGAGGCGCCCATGTCTGTTGTCCCGCTTAGCGACCGAATGAAAAAGGCCCTCTCCTGGGCCGTGGAAGAGAAGAAGGACCATCCGGACAAAGGCCGCCTCGCCCTGGTGGACGAGGCCGGCATGCGGTTCAACCTCTCCCCTGCCGAGTCGGACACCCTGGCCCGGCTCCTGGCCGACGCCCCCCGGACGTAACCGAAACACCAAGGGGCGGCCCTTTCCCATGGGGCCCGCCCTTTTTATGGTGCCGGGCCCCCCGGCGCCTTCTGGAGCCCTCCTATGAGCAAGGTTCGCATCCTCCCGGATATCCTCTCCAACAAAATCGCCGCAGGCGAGGTGGTGGAACGGCCCGCCTCCGTGGTCAAGGAGCTGGTGGAAAACGCCCTGGACGCCAAGAGCCGCTCCATTTCCATCGATGTGGAAAAGGGAGGCAGGCGCCTCATCCGCGTGGCAGACGACGGCTGCGGCATGGCCGCCGACGACGCCATGCTCGCCATCGAGCGCTACGCCACCAGCAAGATTTACACGGACGAGGACCTCTTCAACATCTCCACCCTGGGCTTCCGCGGAGAGGCCCTGCCCAGCATCGCCTCGGTCTCCAAGTTCTCCCTCACCACCCGGGCCCAGGACCTGGACGTGGGCTGCACCGTGGAGATGGAAGGGGGCAAGGTGACCAAGGTCTCGGAAACCGGGGCCCCCAAAGGCACCCTCATCTCCGTGGCCCACCTCTTCTTCAACACCCCGGCCCGACGAAAATTCCTCAAAGGGGAGGGTACGGAGATGGGCCACATCGCCGACACGGTGTCGGCCATTGCCCTGGCCTGGCCCCAGGTGCGCTTTCGCCTCACCCACAACGGCAAGGCCGTCAAGAGCTGGCCGGCCACCGAGGAGCTGCGCCAGCGGGTGGAAGAGGTGCTGGGCCGCGACGTCCGGGGTCACCTGGCCGAGGTCTCCCTCACCCGGGGGGAGCTCACTGTCAGCGGGTTTGTCTCCTCCCCGGAAGTGACCCGCAGCACCACCCAGAAGATCTTTCTCTATGTCAACGGACGGCCTGTCAAAGACCGGGTGGTCCTCAACTCCCTGCTCTCGGGCTACAGGCCCCGCCTCATGAAGGGCCGCTTTCCCATGGGCATGCTCTCCATCACCCTGCCCTGCGACTGGGTGGACGTCAACGTGCACCCGGCCAAAAACGAGGTACGCTTTAGGGATGCCTCCTCCGTGGGGCTGGCCGTGGAAGACGGGGTCAAGGAGGCCCTGGCCCGGGCCGAAGCCGCCTCCCGGCAGTTCGGCAGCGGACGGCCCGCCGCAGGCTTTGCCCCGAGCGCCCCCCCCTCCATGCCCATGCCAAGGCGGGATGACCTCGACGTCCGGGTGGCCGAGCCCAGTGCCCTGTTTGTGGAAGAGCCCGCCGCCCCGGAGCTGTGCTCCCCCTGCTGCCGCCGGGAGGAGGCGGACGCCGAGCCCCTTTACGTTCCGGCAGAACCCACAGCCCCCACAGAGCCCCTCCCCCATGTCCCGGAAGAGGTGACGGAGCCCTCGGAACCCGCCCCCCTCCCCCCCACAGGGGACCACGCCGGGCAGTTCGCACACCTTCGGATCATCGGGCAGTACGCCGACACCTACATCCTCTGCGATGCCGGGGACGGCCTCATCCTCATCGACCAGCACGCCGCCCACGAACGGGTGGTGTTCGAGCAGCTCAAGGGCCAGGGGAGCGTTCTCTCCCAGCGCCTGCTGGTGCCTGAAACCGTGGAGCTGGGCTTTCGGGAGGCCGATGCCCTCACCGGCATCCTCGAGGAGCTGGCCCGATTCGGCCTGGAGGTGGAACCCTTCGGGGGCACCACCTTTGTGGTGAAATCCGTGCCCGCCATGCTGGCTGCCGACGGCATGGCCCGGCTCATCAGCGAAATCGCCGAAAACATGGTGCGCATGGGCCAGCGGGACACCCTGGAGCGCTGCCTGGACGAGTGCCTCATCCTCATGGCCTGCCACGGGGCCATCCGGGCGGGCCAGGCCCTCTCCACCAAAGAGGTCCACCGCCTCCTCACCGAGCTGGACGCCTGCCGGGACCCGTCCTTCTGCCCCCACGGCCGCCCCACCTGGATCCGCTGGAGCACCGGGAGCCTGGAACGCGCTTTCAAGCGATAGCCCCACCGCCAAAACAAAAAAAGGGGCCTGCACCGCCACTCTCTCATCGCGGTACAGGCCCCTCTTGGAGTCGATTGTCCTTATTTTGTCATGTGCTACAGCCGCATGACGCTTTTTGCAGCACACCCTCGATCGCTCTCTTCAAGCTCAAAGGAGACCCTCTCCCCCTCCGACAGGGTACGGAACCCCGGCATGTCGATGGAGCTATGGTGAACAAACACGTCGGATCCATCTTCCCGTTCAATGAACCCGTACCCCTTCTTGTCGCTGAACCATTTTACTGTTCCTTCTGCCAAAACACCTTCCTCCTTGTTATGGTTGACTCACGACGCTTTCGGCCAGAACTCCAAAAGCGCTTTTTTATCTATCCCGCCTGCCGAAATATACCAGGGGACCCGTAAACAAAGCGATCCACCATGATATCGGCAAGGGGAATGTGTATGCGGTGTCGGTGGTTGGAAGTGGTATCAAACAAGCTATCTTGAAAAGAGGCGCTGGGCGACAGCTACCCGCGATGTTCAGCATGAAGACTGATGGCCGGGTGTCGTGAACGTTTGCTCCGAAATCGCATGCTGCGGATACGACAAAGGGGCCTTGCTTTTGAGGAGGGGGGGCACCCTTCAGTTTATTTCGGGAAATCAGAATCTATAGAAATTGTCTTGTGGTCGTGTGCGAATCTCGGGTATTCCTCTTTACGCTACTTTTATGTGTCTTTAACATGGGTTACCGATCTTAATCAAGCAAAAAATCTCAAAAAGTCAATACGGCATAGCAATGGGCGATATAGAAACACATCATATTGATATGGATTTGCCAATTTTTGCCATATGTTGTTGTTTTTCATGGTTTGCGAAATGACCATTCTATTTCGCGAAAAAAGAGGAAAACGGAGAATTTCCAATGAAGCCATCCCTTGGATCCCCCGGAGCCCAGCCCCCGGCCATAAACGGCCAGGGGCATTGAAAAACGGGCTTATCCGGCGGCGATGATCTCCTCCAGGGCCCCTTCGATCTCGGAACGGATAACCCCCAGCCGCTCTTCGCTCAGGGCTTCAAAACGCAGCACCAGGGCGGGCTGGGTGTTGGAGGCTCGCACCAGCCCCCAGCCGTCGTCGTAGAGCACCCGGGCCCCGTCCACATCGATGACGGTGTGGGAGGCCACAAACCGGTCTTTCAGTTTCCCGGCAATGGAGAACTTCACCTCATCGGGGCACTCGCGACGAATCTCCGGGGTGGTGTAGGTCTTGGGCAGATCGGAAAGAAGGGTGGAGAGGGGCTTGCCCTGGTCGGCCACGATCTCCAGGAGGCGCAGGGTGGCGTAGAGGGCGTCGTCGTAGCCGAAGTAGCGGTCGGCAAAGAAGATGTGGCCGCTCATCTCACCGGCCAGCTCGGCCTTGGTCTCCTTCATCTTCTGCTTGATGAGGGAATGGCCGGTCTTCCACATGATGGCGTTGCCGCCCCTGGCGCGGATATCGTCGTACATCACCTGGGAGCACTTCACCTCGGAGATAAAGGTGGCACCGGGCTTTCTGCCCAGGATCTCCCGGGCAAACAGCACCATGAGCTGGTCCCCGTAGATGATGGCCCCGGTTTCGTCCACCACGCCGATGCGGTCGCCGTCCCCGTCGTAGCCGATGCCCAGGTCGAGCTTCTTCTCCCGGACCAGCTCCACAAGATCGGAGAGGTTGGCGAGCACCGTGGGGTCGGCCTCATGGTTGGGAAAAGTGCCGTCCATCTCGCAGTAAAGGGGGTGCACCTCCAGATCAAACCGGTCCAAAAGGGGCAGGGCGATGGGGCCGGCAGATCCGTTGCCCGCGTCCACCCCCACCTTCAGGGGACGGGAGAGGGAGACCCGCTCGGAGAGCTCTTTAAGGTAAGGGGTCAGGATGTCAATGGCCTGACGCGTGCCCTCCCCATGGGCAAAGTCTTCGGCATCGATGAGATCCCGAAGGGCCAGGATCTCCTTGCCGTGGATGGAGTCGGTGCCGCAGCAGAGCTTAAAGCCGTTGTACTCGGGCGGGTTGTGGCTGGCCGTGACCATCACGCCCCCTTCCAGGCCCAGGTGATGGATGGAAAAGTAGAGAACGGGCGTGGCGCAGTACCCCAGCTCCGTCACGTCGCAGCCCGTTGAGAGCAGCCCTTGGATCACCTCCTCGGTGTAGAGATCGGAGGTGGTCCGGCAATCCTTGCCCACGGCGACCCGGGTCTTGCCCTTCCCCTTGAGGTAGGTCCCCACGGCCTTGCCGATGCGCCGGGCGTCGTCTTCGTTAAAGTCCTCACCAGCCACACCACGGATATCGTATTCTCTGAAAATAGTCGGGTTCATGGTCACTCCTCAAGCAATGGTTGTGCGTTGGTCATGAAAAAAATCAGGTGAAAGGGGCCTGCCGGGTCACCATCCCACCACCAGGGCGGCAACCCCCACAACAAGACAATAGGGGGCAAACACGTGAAGCTTTCCCCTCCCCACGATGTAGACAAGAAAGCGAAGGGCCAGATAGCCTGTGACGGCGGCCATGGCCGTGCCGGAAAGGATCACCCACCAGGGTGGCAGAACCGTGGACGAAATGTCCAGGATCGCCAGCAGGCTGGCTCCGACGATGGCCGGAATGGACAGGAGAAAGGAGAAGCGGGCGGCCCGCTCCCGGCTTCCTCCCATGAAAAGGGCCAGGGCAATGGTGGAGCCGGAGCGCGAAAGGCCCGGCAGCACGGCCATGCCCTGGATCAGGCCGATGAGAAGGGCTTTGGGCAGGGTGATCTTCCGGTCCCCCTCCATGGGAATCAGGGCCGTGGCTGACAGGAGCAGGGCGGTGATGCAGAGCATCCCCCCCACAACCAGCAGGGAGGAGAAGATGACGTGGGAGTGCTCCTTGATGATCACCCCCAGCACCGCCGTGGGAACGCTCCCGGCCAGAATCAGGCCTACCATGGCAAGCTCAGAGCGCTCTTCAGGGGAGAGGTCCCCCAGCTTTCCCCGGCAGGCCACGGCAGCCAGTATCGCCTGGCCGAGGGCCGCGATATCCCGGCGAAAAAAGAAGCACACCGCCCCCAGGGTGCCTAAGTGCAGGCAGATATCGAAGAAGAGTTCCGGCTCCTCAAGGCCGAAAAAGCGCTGAAACAGAACGAGGTGACCGGAGCTGCTCACCGGAAGAAACTCGGTGAGCCCTTGAATAAACCCTAAAAAAAGCGAATGAAAAAGTCCCAAAGCCATGCCTTTTGATCTGGCCCCCTGCCCTTATGACCAGACAGTGGGTGCGATTAACACGTATGGAGTCCCCTTCGTCTCCCCCACACCGATGGGAAACAGACCCCGGGAGACTCCCCTTCCATGGGCCGTCGGCCCTAAAATGTCGCCACCACCTCGCCGGTGGTGTCCGTGCTGTAGCCCCCCAGGGCCAGGACGCGCGTTTTAAATCGTTGGGAACGGATGGTGGCCAGAAGGGCCGTCACCATGGGGGTATCGAGGTAGTCGTTGTCGATGAGCAGGTCGTACTGTTCCGTCACCACGGGAATAAAATCAAGATCCAGGGCCCGGGCGGCGGCATAGATGCCGAGGCCGGCATCGGCGGTTCCAGAGAGAACGGCCACAGCCACAGACATGTGTGTATACTCATCCCGAGTATAGCCGTCAATCAATTTATCATCAATTCCCAATGTTTTAAGGCGATAATCCAGGAGGATACGGGTGCCGGAGCCCCCCTGCCGGTTGACAAACCGGACACCGTCAACGGTGAGGTCCTCCATGCCGCGGATCCCCTTGGGATTTCCCTTGGCCACCATGAGACCCTGCTCGCGGGTGACCAGGTTCACCAGGGTGAGGCGGCGATCCGGCAGGTAGGTCTCCACATAGGAGCGGTTGTAGCTGCCGTCGGAGGGATCCAGAAGGTGAATACCCGCCAGGTGGCAGGTGCGGCGCTTCAGGGCCATGAGCCCCCCCATGCTCCCCACATGGCTGGAGGAGATGCGCACGTCCCCTGCATCCCGCCGGATCTCGTCGGCCAGAAGGTCCAGGGTGTTGTCGTGGCTCCCCACCACCACCAGGGTGCGCCCCACGGCCGAGGCGGGCCGCAGCAGCTCGCAGGCCACGTCGGTGCCTGCGGCAAGCCCCTCCACATGGGCCGGAATCCGTATGATGCCGTCGGCCTCGGTGATACTGGTCAGGGTCCCTGCCCCCCCGGCGATGGGGGTGGCGATGACCCGCTCCCCCACCCGGCCGAGCTTCACCCGGAGAAACTCCTCCACCCCCAGCTTGGAGGCCACCTTGCGGGAGGGTGAGGCCGACAGGGTGGGCTTGGCCTCAAAGGAGCGCCCTGCCAGGGAGGCCAGCAGGGGCGAAAGGCACTGTTCAAAGGCAACAATGGCCGACACCGGATACCCCGGCATGCCGAACACCGGCACCCCTTTCACCTCCCCTGCCAGCACGGGCTTGCCCGGCATGATGGTGACCCCGTGAAAGAGAAGGCGCCCCAGGCCGGTCACCACGGTGCGGGCGTAATCCGCAGAGCCCGCCGACGAGCCCCCGATGATCACGATGGCATCGACCCCGTCCTCGGCCGCCTTGGCCACGCAGGCGGAGATGGCGTCGGGGTCGTCTTCGATGATGGGGTGGGCCAGGGCCTCGCCCCCGTCTTTCTCCACCATGGCGGCCAGCATGTGGGAGTTGGACTCAAAGATGCGCCCCGGCTCCGGGGTGGCCATGCCTTCCCGGTCAAGGGCCACCAGCTCTGAGCCCGTGGGGATGATGAGCACCCGGGGCCGTTCGTGCACGGCCACCGTAAAGATGCCTGCGGTGATCAAGGCCCCCACGCAGTACGGGGTGACCAGGTGGCCCGTGGGGAAAAGAAGCTCGGTGGCAACGATGTCCTCTCCCATCTTTCGGACGTATTGAAAGGGGTAGGCCGGGGCCTCGATCTCCATCTCGGTATCGGAGACAGGGTTGACGGCCTCGATCATGATCACGGCATCGCACCCTTCGGGCAGGCGATGCCCGGTGTTGACGGGAAAGGCGCTCTCCCCCACCACCAGGGTCCGGGGACGGCCTTCCGAGGCGCCGTAGGTGGCCTCGGCCAGCACGGCGATGCCGTCCATGGCCGCGGCGTGGTACCCCGGGGAAGAGGCCCTTGCAAACACCGGCTCGGCCAGAACGCGGCCTGCGGCCCGGGCCGAGGGGATCGTGACCGTCGGCATGCGCCGAGAGCCAAAGTGGTGCGCAATCCGTTGCTGCGCCTCGTCAAGGGAGATCATGTCAAGGTAGACGTTTCTGTCCATGGGGATATGCCCTTTGTTCCTAAGTGATCGTCAAATAACAGGTCGGCATGCGTACCGCCCCGGGCCTATGGCAGCAGGCGAACCGGGACGATGGCGTCCCGGTAGAGCCCCTCGGTGTCGCGGTTGATGCGGATGAGCCCGTGGGCATGGACCATGGTGTGGATCAGACCGGATTTGCCGGGCAGGGGTTCGGCCCGGTAGCCGTCGCCCTCGGCGACAAGGCGGGTGCGGACGAAATCGGTGCGTCCCTGGGCCGAGGCGATGTTGCGGGTCAGGCGAGCCGGCACCACAGGCCGTGCCTTGAAAGACGCACCGGCCGCGGCCAGCAAAAAGGGGCGCACCACCACCTCAAAGACCACCATGGCCGAAGCCACGTGGCCGGGCAGGCCCCACACCGGCTTATCGCCGATACGGGCCAGGATCGTGGGCTTTCCCGGGCTGATGGCAATGCCGTGCACCAGCACCCGGCTCTCCGTCGCCTTTTCCATGGCCGCCAGGGTGCGGTCCCGCATGCCCACGGAGCTGCCCCCGGAGATAAGAACCATGTCGCAGGAGGCCAGGGCCTTTTCAAGGAGGGGCTCCAGCTCCCCTTCGCCGTCGCCGGCGATGCCGAAGGAGAGGGGCTCGCCCCCGGCCTCTGTCACCATGGCCGAAAGGGTGTGGGTGTTGATGTCCCGGATCTGCCCCCGGACAGGGGGTTGCCCCACGGGAATCACCTCGTCCCCGGTGGAGACGATGCCCACCCGGGGCTTTTTCCGCACGGCCACTGTGGTGCAGCCCGCAGCGGCCAGCAGCCCGGCTTCCGCCGGTCCCACCAGGGTGCCGGGGGCCAGAATCCCGCGGCCCTTCTCAAAGTCTTCCCCCCGGGTAATGACGTGATGCCCGGGGGCCACGCTCCGGTAAACCTCGATGGTGGCCTCGTCCACGCGATCGGTGTGTTCCACCATCACCACGGCATCGGCCCCGTCGGGGAGCATGCCCCCCGTGGAGATGGCTGCCGCCTCCCCCTGGCCCAGGACGAAACCGGGCTCTTCGCCCATGGCCACGGTGCCGGCCAGGCGAAGCCAGGCCGGAGAGCCGTCGGACGCGCCAAAGGTATCGGCCCCCTTGACGGCGTATCCGTCCGGACATGAGGCCTGGTCAAAACCGGGGATGTCCACATCCGATGCGATCTCCCCGGCAAGGGTGCGGCCCAGGGCCGCCTCAAGGGGGACCTCTTCGGCGCCTGTCACGGGAAAACTCCCGACGCGGGCGATCACATCATCCAAATCTGAAACGTTGAAAAATCCTGTCATGAAGCGGTGATTCCATGGTTGTGTGGGGTGGGCGATGGGGGTGCGTGCCCGGCATGCCCGGGCAGTCTCTCCTGCGGCAGGGCATGAGTGACGCGGACATCGTTTCCCTACGTGATACCATACCCCTTACCGGAGTTCAAATCAGAGATTTGTAACAGAGCAAAAGGCCTTGCTATGGTTGGAAAAATTGGGTAAGGGATGGCCTTGGCACCGATAAATCCCCCTTACCCCAACCCTATTATGGAGGGTGTTTGTGAAACGGACTCTTTTCCTTTTGTGTCTCCTGCTCATCCCCGTCTCCGCCTTTTCGGAGACAAAAACGACCCCGGCCCCTGATGCCGCAACCCTTATTCAACGCGTGGCCAGCCGCCTGGGCGCCGAGGGCTTTTCCGCCCGGTTTTTCCAGGAATCGCCCTTGAAGGCCATCGGCATCGTGGAGACCGCCGAAGGACAGGTCTGGTTCCGCAAACCCAACCGCGTGCGCTGGGAGTACGAAACCCCGGACCGCCTCCACTACGTCACCGACGGCAAGACCCTCTGGGTCCACAGCCTCGACGATGCCCAGGTGTGGACCGGTTCGGCCGAGGCCTTCTTCGGCCAGAACGGCGGCGCCCGTTTCCTGGCCGATGTGGAAACCGTCACCGAGCGCTTCACCCCTGCCCCCCCCACCCGGGAAAAGGAGAGCTTCCGCCTGGAACTGACCCCCAAGCAGGAGAGCGACCCCCTGGGCCGGGTGGTGCTCTTCATCCATGCCGGTACCTACGATATCACCCGGGTGGTCTCCACCACAAAAACCGGGGAAGAGACCACCCTCACCTTCAGTCACCTTGTGCGAACCCTGCCGGAACTGTCCCGGTTCACCTTTGAGATCCCCGAAGGGGCCGTGGTTTCGCCCCTGGAGTAATTCAGCCTCACGTGTCACGGCCCCGGCCGCCCAAGGACCCACAGCAAGGAGTACCCCAAGCAATGGAAGCAACCAAACAAACCATCCGAGCCCTGCTCAAAGAGAAAAACGCCATCCTCCTGGCCCACAACTACGTGCTGCCGGAGGTCCAGGATGTGGCCGATCTCTGCGGCGACTCCCTGGAACTCAGCATCAAGGCGGCCGCCACCGACGCAAAGGTCATCGTCTTCTGCGGGGTTCACTTCATGGCAGAGACCGCCTCAATCCTCTCCCCGGAGAAAACCGTGCTCCTGCCCGTGAAAGAGGCGGGATGCCCCATGGCCGACATGGTCACCCCCGAAGCCCTGGCCGCCCGCAAGGCCGAACTCCCCGGCGTGCCCGTGGTCACCTACGTCAACTCCTCGGCGGCGGTGAAGGCCATCTCCGACGTCTGCTGCACCAGCGCCAACGTGGTCAAGGTGGTGGCAAGCTTAAAGGAGAAAGAGGTCCTCATGACCCCGGACCGCAACCTGGCCCAGTACGCCGCCTCCCAGACCGACAAGACCGTCCACCTCTGGGAAGGGTACTGCCCCTTCCACAACACCCTAACGGCCAAGACCGCCCTGGCCGTCAAGGCCAAGCACCCCGACGCCGTCTTCATGGCCCACCCCGAGTGCCCCCCGGAGGTTCTCGAAGTGGCCGACGTGGTGACCTCCACCTCGGGCATGCTCACCTATGCCAGGCAGTCCCCTGCCACCACCTTCATCGTGGGCACCGAGGTGGGCATCCTCTACCCCCTGTCCCAGCAGAATCCGGAAAAGACCTTTATCCCGGCCTCCCTGGAGATGACCTGCGCCGACATGAAACGCATCCGCTTAAACGACATCGTCACCTGCCTTGAGACCCTCTCAGGAGAGGTGAAGGTCCCGGAGGAGATCCGCGTCCCGGCCCTCTCCGCCGTGGAGAAGATGATCGCCATGAAGTAGTCCCCCATGGGCCGGAAGGGCCTCCCCTTCCGGCCACGGGGCGGTACCCCGGCCAAAATCATTCGCCTACAAAGCATTATCCCGTCCCGTAAATACCCGCCCAAGCCCGCCCCCAACAGCCATCATCCCCTTTTGACAAGAAAATGAAAAAGGTTGATCATCGCAAGGGGATATGATTTCTCTTACACAGCATACAAAATAATTTGGGTGGGGATAGGGCCCCACGAACACAAAGGAGAGAGAAGACCAATGGCATTGTTTACGGTGGACCAGGCGTTGTGTAACGGAGACGGCATCTGCGCGGCAGAGTGCCCCATGATGATCATCCAGATGAAGGAGGGCACCCCCACCCCGGCCAAAGGGGCGGAGAAGATGTGCATCAACTGCGGCCACTGCGTGGCTGTCTGCCCCAAAGGGGCCCTCTCCCTTGCCACCTTGTCCCCTGAGGGCTGCCTTGCCGTGGAAAAGGACTTAAGCGCCTCCCCGGCCCAGGCCGAGCAGTTCCTGAGGAGCCGCCGCTCCATCCGCAACTACAAAAAGACCCCGGTGGACAAGGCCCTCATCGAAGACGCCATCCGCGTGGCGAGCCACGCCCCGTCCGGCCACAACTTCCAGCCCGTACGCTGGCAGGTGATCTACGACACCGACAAGGTCAAAGAGCTCTGCGGCCACGTCATCGACTGGATGAAGTGGATGATCAAAGAGCAGCCCGACACCGCCAAAAAACTCCACCTGGACCTTGTGGTGGCCGGCTGGGACTTCGGCATGGACACCATCAACCGAAACGCCCCCCACCTCATCCTCGTCAACGCCGACAAGCGCAACCCCACGGGCCAGGCCGCCTGCACCATCGCCATGAGCTACTTAGAGCTCATGCTCCCCTCCCTGGGGCTGGGGGGCTGCTGGAACGGGTTCTTCAACGCCGCGGCCATCTTCTGGCCCCCGCTGCAGAAGGCCCTGAACTTAGGTGAGACCACCGGCAACTACGGCGCCATGATGGTGGGCCACCCAAAATTTGCCTACCACCGCATGCCCCCCCGCAACACCCCGGAGGTGGCCTGGGTGTAACCCGGCAACACCGGCTTCCACGCTCAGGTTAGCCGGATAAAAGCGCCTCGGACAGTCAAAGCCCTCCCCCTCGTGCCTCAAGGTGAGGGCTTTGGCAAAGGCGACAAACCGTCTGCCCCCCGGCAGGGCCGTCGGAGTTTTTTTTGGGCCGAACAATGTAAGGAAAAGACCATGCATGAACTGCCGGTGATGAACAGCATCCTGAGGGTGGTGATGAAACACGCAGCCCTGAACCGGGTCACCAAGGTGGCGGCCATCGAACTCAAAGTGGGAAAACTCAGCGACCTGGAAGAAAAATGGATGCAGCACTACTTCGACTTTCTCACCAAGGGCACCCTGGCCGAAGGGGCCAAACTGGAGATCGAGTGGGGGGACGTGGTGATGCGCTGCAGCGGATGCGCCCGGGAGTTTTCCACGGAGCCCGCCCTCGACACCTTCGGCGTCTGCCCCCACTGCGGCAATAAGGGAGGCGAGATCCTCTCTGGCAAAGAGTATTATGTCAAAAACATGGTGGCCCAGTAAGGACGCCAGAAAAAAAGACACAAAGGAAAAAACCATGGGCGACAACGTCAGGCTCATCGAAGTCAAAGAAAACGTTCTGGACGACAACGACAAGGTGGCCAAAGAGCTCAGGGCCCGCCTGAAACAGGAAAAAACCTTTCTGGTGAACCTCATGGCCTCCCCCGGGGCGGGAAAGACCAGCACGGTGATCCAGACCGTCCGCCGCCTGGGCGAAGCACTCTCCATCGGCGTGCTGGAGGCGGACATCGACTCCATGGTGGATGCGGAAAAGGTGGCTGAAACCGGCGTCACCGCCGTTCAGATGCGCACCGGCGGCTTCTGCCACCTGGACGCCACCATGGTTACAGACGGCCTCTCGGCCATCGGCTCGGAAAACTTCGACCTCATCATTCTGGAAAACGTGGGCAACCTCGTCTGCCCGGCCGAATTCGACACCGGCTCTGCCGTCAACGTCATGGTCCTGTCGGTGCCTGAAGGGGACGACAAGCCCCTGAAATACCCCCTGATGTTCTCGGTGTGCGATGTGGTCCTCATCAACAAAATCGACACCTGCGAGCTCTTCGACTTCGACCGCACGCGCTTTGAAGAAGGGGTGCGCAAGGTCAACCCGAACTGCACCCTGTTTGACATCTCCTGCCGCACCGGCGAGGGCCTGGACGCCTGGGCGGACTGGCTTAAAGAGCAGGTCAAAACCCACAACAACTGACCCGGCAAGCCCTTCCCCTCCCTCAGTTATCGCGGGAGGGGAAGGGCCAACGTATTTAAAAATCAAGTTGCCTCCGGCGGGTCGCTTTTTGAAAAAAGCTCCGCAAAAACTCTCCGGTAATTAAAAAAGAAGAGGGGCTATGCCCTGTAGGGACGAATCCTCAAAAAACAAAACCTGTTTGTCAAACTTTTCAAACGTTTTCCCCCCGGCAGGGCCGCCGGAAGCAAAACTCTAAATGCGTTGACCCTGGCGGGAGGGTGAATCGGGCTTGCATTTTTTTTTCGCATGATATAACAATGTTCACAGTTGATACTATCGATCCGAATGGACGCAACCGTTCCATCGCCCCCCCACAGACCGACAATCGATAGACGAACGGACATCCCGGAGAGCCCATGATCCCGACCCTGTGCCGGCCCACTGCCGCCCCCCCACCTACCCGCTCCACCTCGGCTGCGTTGCGCCTTGCCCTGGGTGGCCCCGGGCCTGGGTGCGGGCCCGTCGACGCCATGGCCCCGCTCTCCATCATCTACCACGGATCCAGTCCCTCCTGTGACAACCGCACTGAGCGCTGCCCCTTCCCCGCCGTCCCCGGTGACCGTTACGCAGCCTCCCTCTGTTTTCAAGGGGCCCCCACCTGGTATACGCCCCGACCCGTCGATTTAAGATCCGGAGCAGCAGCACACTGAGACCTGGGAGGGGGCGAAGGCGCGCGCCCCCTCCCGGACACCTCAGCCATCCCATTGTCATTCCAAACGAAACGGTGTAGGAAAGAGACACCCTGCCACGGCTTCCGGTGGCCCCGGAACCCGTCGGAGGGCATTGTCGGACCAATGGGCCTTCCCCCATAAAAGGTGGGCCAATGGAGAATTACGGCCGCCGCTGCGGTGGTGAGCCCCCCTCTTTTCCGATACGCCAGGAACACCTCAACGCGAAACAAGGGAGTCGACCATGGAAACCATCAGAAAATCAGCACGAGAAAAGATGAAGGGATACTGCAGGGTCTGTCCGGTGTGCAACGGCAAGGCCTGTGCCGGAGAAGTACCGGGCATGGGCGGGCTGGGCACGGGCTCGGCCTTCCACGCCAACCTCGAAGCCCTGGACTCGGTACGGTTCAACATGAAACTCGTCCACGGCGTCAAGGCCCCCATTACCCATACCGAATTCTTGGGACTCTCCCTGTCCATGCCCCTTCTGGCCGCGCCCATCGGCGGGGTCTCCTTTAACATGGGCGGAGGCGACGTCACCGAAGGGGCCTACATCGACGCCATCGTGGAAGGGTGCAAGGCCAAGGGGCTCATCGGCTGCACCGGTGACGGGGTGCCGGAGATCATCCACGCCTCGGGCAACGCCGCCATCGAAAAGGCCGGGGGCCACGGCATCCCCTTTATCAAGCCCTGGGAAGAAAAAGAGTTCTTCGACAAGCTGGAGAAAGCCGAAGCAACCGGCGCCACCGTGTTCGGCGTGGACATCGACGCCGCCGGCCTGGTCACCCTGGCCAAGATGGGCCGCCCGGTCACCCCCATGACCGTGGCCGACCTCGAACAGGTGATGAAGGCCACCTCCATGAAGTTCATCCTCAAAGGGGTGATGACCGTCCATGACGCCCTCTGCGCCAAAGAGGCCGGGGCCGAAGCCATCGTGGTCTCCAACCACGGCGGCCGGGTGCTGGACTCCGCCCGGCAAGATGGTTTCCCGGAAATCGCCGAGGCCGTGGGCTCGGAGATGACCGTTTTGGTGGACGGCGGCATCCGAAGCGGAAGCGACATCCTGAAGATGCTGGCCCTGGGCGCCCACGGGGTGATGATCGGCCGCCCCTTCTCCATCGCCGCCGTGGGCGGGCTCCAGCAAGGGGTGGAAACCTACATCGACACCCTCCGGACCCAGCTCCTCCAGGCCATGATCCTCACCGGCACCGACAACGTGAACCGGGTGGAGTCGGGGATTCTCCGGTAAAAAGTGCAAAAAAAAACGCCCCTGGCGGACCTGCCGGGGGCCAAACATTTAAAACGTTTGATAAACAGGTCTTTTATCGTTTGGGTTGCGATCTTCAAAAAAACCGAGAAAGATCGACCGACACGGAGCGTGGCACTCCAGGGTGCAAGGGTGTTCGGGGGTGATGTAAATACGCGATGGCCCAAACGGATGATCAAGGTCGACGTTTATTTGAAAGGCAGATGTGCTTTTCCCCGAAGAATCCGCCTACGCCCATGGCTATGAGTCACCAGTCGATTAACGTCAATGGGCTACGGCGCCACAAGCGAGGGGCAAAGCGCACCTGCAATCTGCTTTCAAGGCGGCACACCTTGCCGCCGGAGGCTGTTTTTTTTTAAGAGCGTGACAAAACGTTATGGCATTGAAATTTACCGGGCCTTCCGCCCATCGAGACGACTACCGCCGCGTCCTTGACGTCAGCCTGCCCCTGGTGGCGGGCATGGCCTCCACCACGGTGATGGAGTTCACCGACCGGATCTTTGTGGGAAACCACTCCGTGGCCGAAGTGGCCGCCGCCACCCCGGCAGGCATCGCCTATTTTCTCCCCCTCTCCCTTTTTCTGGGCACCGTGGGTTACGTGAGCGTCTTTATCTCCCAGTACCGGGGGGCCGGAATGGAGGGACGCATCGGAAGCTGCCTCTGGCAGGGGCTCTGGCTCAGCCTCCTGGCAGCCATTGTGATGCTCGGCTACTCCTTTTGCGCCCGGCCCCTCTTCGACCTGGCGGGCCACGGGGAGACCATCGCCGCCTATGAGCGCATCTACTTCCGCACCCTCTGCCTGGGGGCTTTTTTCAGTCTGGCAAGCTCGGCCCTCTCCGGCTACTTCTCCGGCATGGGGCGCACCCGGCCCGTCATGGTGGTGAACATCATCGGCATGGTGGTGAACATTCCCCTGGATTATGCCCTGATCAACGGCATCGGTCCCTTTCCGGAGCTTGGCATCTTCGGGGCGGGCCTTGCCACGGTGAGCGCCTCGGCCCTCATCTTCTTTCTCTTTGCGGGGCTTGTCCTGGCCCGGGAGGGGGGCCAGGGCCTGGGCCTCACCCGCTGGGTGCCCGTGCCGTCCCTCATGAAAAAAGTCCTCCACTATGGGCTTCCCGGAGGGCTTCACCTCTTTCTGGATATCTTTGCCTTTACCTTCTTTGTCTTCCTGGTGGGCCGCCTGGGGGAGACAGCCCTTGCCGCCACCAACATCGCCTTGTCCATCAACTCCCTTGCCTTCATGCCCCTCTACGCCTTTTCAAGCGGCACCAGCGTGCTGGTGGGCAACCACCTCGGGGGCGGGGAACTCAAGAAGGCCGAGTCCGTTACCTTTGCCTCCCTGCACCTGGCCCTGGTCTATGTGCTGCCCTTGTGCGCCCTCTTTCTCTTTGCCCCCGAGCCCCTCATCAACCTCTTTGCCCCGGCCGGGGGAAGCCCCGAGGCCTTTGCCCCGGTGCGGGAGGCAGGGGTCGTCTGCCTCCGGTTCGTGGTGGTCTACCTCTTCTTCGACACCGTGGGCTTTGTGGCCTCCGGCGCCCTGTCCGGGGCCGGGGACACCCGCTACATCATGTGGGCCACCCTCATCTGCGCCTTCACCCTCATGATCCTTCCCGCAGGCACCGGCGTCCTCGCCCTGGGCCTTGGCCTCACCTTTGCCTGGTGCTGCCCCACCGTCTACATCGCCGGCCTCTGCCTGGCCACCGTGGCCCGCTACATCAACGGCCCCTGGCGCTCCATGCGGCTGGTGGAAGCGGATACGACACCAGCCACCAAGGACTGAGCCCTTGGAACCCAAGGTCGACATGTCGCACTCGCTGACAGGCGGCGGTACATGAGAGGCGTCACACCCTGCGCGAATGCCCCGATAGCGGTTGGATGATGGCTGCCACCATGCAGTCGCCACAGGGTTTCAAGGTGCCCCCACCTTGCCGCCGAAGGCCTGCTTTTTACATTTCCTTCCAGTCGATGCGGTAGAGGGTTCCGGCGTGATCATCGGAGACAAGGAGGCTGCCGTCCTCCATCACCTCAAGGTCCACGGGGCGGCCGAAGACCTCATCGCCACGGTGCCAGCCTGTGGCAAAGGGCTCGTAGGAGACGGGGGTGTTGCCGGAAAGGCGGACAAGGGAGATGCGGTACCCGATCTTTTCCGAGCGGTTCCAGGAGCCGTGCTCGCAGATAAAGATTTGGTTGCGATATTCGGAGGGAAACCGTGTGCCTGAATAAAAGCGCATCCCAAGGGAGGCCACGTGGGGTCCCAGGGGCTGGGCAGGCGGGTTGAGGGAGAGCCCGTCGGGCACGGTTTTAAAGCCCGGATCCGAAAGGTCGGCGCCATGGCGGTAGGGAAAGCCAAAGTGAAGACCGGGCTGCGGGGCATGGTTCAATTCGTCCGGCGGCAGGTCGTCGCCCAGGTGGTCCCGGCCGTTGTCGGTGAACCAGAGCTGCCCGGTGCCGGGGTGCCAGTCCAGGCCCACGGAGTTGCGCACCCCGCGGGCAAACACCCCCACTTTTCCCGTGGCAACATCTAAGGTGGTGATGGTTCCGAACAGGGTGCCGGAGGTGTCGCACACGTTGCAGGGAGCACCCACGGGCACGTAGAGCAACCCGTCCGGGCCAAAACGGATCACTTTGAGGCCGTGCCACCGCCTGTCCGGGTAGCGGGCCACCACCTCAGGCTTCGGCGGTGCATCAAGGCGATCCATGATCCTGGGGTAGCGCAGGATGCGGTGAATTTCTCCCACAAAAAGGTCCCCGTCCCGAAAGGCCACCCCGTTAGGGCGGTTGAGGCCGGAGAGAAGCACCCGCACAGACTCAGCCTGTCCGTCTCCGTCGTCGTCACTCACCAGATAGACCCGGTCCCTCCGGGTCCCCACAAACCAGACCCCGGAAGGTCCCCGGGCCAGGGCCCTGGCATGGGGAACCTGGTCGGTGAACACCGAGATGTGAAACCCTTCCGGCAGGTCCATGGCAGGTGCCGCGCCCCCGGGTGACGAAAGCCCGAGCAGGGCAACGAGAATGATTCCAGCCAACCGTTTACGGGGAAAGCACCACAAGCCCCGCCTCCTTCCACCCCTCCACCCCGCCCTTGAGTGCTTTGGCATTGGGAAACCCTCCGGCAATCAATGTGGCCGCAAGACCTGCGGCGCTGTGTTCATCGGGTCAATTGCAATAAAACACCACCTCAGTGGCCCTGGGCATCATGGGCAGGCGCCTCTGGAACCGTTCCAGGGATATGGCCCCGTCCAGGTGCATCTGCCTGAACCTCTCCTCCGCCTCATAGGCACAAACCAGCCAGGCCGCCTTGCGGGCCAGCTTGCCCTGCATCTCCCAAGGGGTCACGCGGGGTATGTCCATCATGGTCCACCTTTTTGTCATCCATAGAAGGGGTTGAAGAACGCGGGTGCCCTGACAGCGCACCCGATGAAAAACCCCAAAACGGCTTTGGGACGCTACGCCGGACCGGCGGGAGGAGACGCAAAAAAAATCGCGGGACAATAAATGGGAGGACTCATGGAAAGGGTTTGGGTTCTATTTTACCATACCTTTTGCAAAACTCAACGATCCAGAGATGTTGAAAGCCTTTACCCCTCAAAGCTTTCGGCAGCCACATAGATCATTTCTATAAATCGATACGAAAACATCTATTCAAACAATTTGACATCTTCTCCCGGTTTCGACTTTCCTTCACCCCACCGAATACCCCCAACAATGACCAGTCACAGCCCGGGAGGCTCCCATGCACCGAAAAAAACGCGTGATGGTGGTGTGCCACTGCATCCTCAACGCCAACGCCAAAATCCATCCCCTGGCACGAACCGCAGGGATCTACCAGGAGGTCATCGCCCCCTGCCTTGAAAAGGGCGTGGGGCTGGTGCAGCTCCCCTGCCCCGAGCTCTCCTACCTCGGCATGAAGCGCTGGGGCATGACCAAAGAGCAGTACGACGTCCCGGCTTTCAGGGCCCACTGCCGCACCCTTCTGGCACCAGTGGTGGACCAGCTGAAACTCCTTACCGACGACGGCTGCACCATTGAAGGGGTGGTGGGCATGGACGGAAGCCCCAACTGCGGGGTGCGGAAAACCTGCACCGGCTACACAGGGGGCGAGATCGCAGGGAGCACCACCCTGCCCGAGCAGATGGCTAACCTCGCCATGGTCAAGGGCATGGGGGTCTTCTTTGAAGAGCTCTCCGCCCTGATGCAGGAAAACGGCCTCTGCGCCCCCTTTGACGCGGTGGATGAGAGCTGAAAAAAAGCGCCGCAAAAAACGTTCCCTACATACCAAAGCTTGTCGACGACTTTCGGCAGAGCCTTGAAAAACCGATTTTAAAACCTGTTTATCCAACTTTTCAAAAATTTGCCCCCCGGCAGGGCCGCCGGGGGCATCAAAAAGGAGAAGCCCATGAAACGAATCATATCTGCGCTTTTTGCGTCACTTTTTATCAGCGGCGTTGCCCTGGCATCCGACGGATCTTTGGAAAAGGTCCGGTCCCAGAAGGAAGTGGTGGTGGGTTTTTGCGCCCAGTACCCCCCTTTTGAGTCCAAGAACCCTGAAAACGGTAACTTTGAAGGGTTTGACGTGGACCTGGCCAGAGCCCTGGCCAAGGAGATGGGGGTGTCGGTGCGCTTTGTGGACGCTGAATGGCAGGGACTCCTGGGCGGCCTGGGCAAGGGGGATTTTGACATGCTCCTCACCTGCATGTCCAAGTCCGAGGCCCGCCACGCCAACGCCAACTTCAGCGACGTCTATTACCGCCTGGCAGACGTCATCGTGGTCAGCGCCAAAAACAAGGACATCAAAGGCCTTGCCGACCTCTCGGACAAAACCGTGGGGGTTCAGGTGGGCTCCGGCAGCGAGCAGCTGGCCGACGGCATGAAAGAGCGGTTCAAGAGCCTCAAACGCTACAACTACAACCCCGAGGCCTTTGCCGACTTAAAGTTCGGCCGCATCGACGCGGTGCTGGTGGGCATCACCTACGCCCTGCGCCAGAACAAGGTAGACCCCTCCTTTAAGGTGGTGGGCGCGCCCCTGACTGAAGCTGAGATCGTGGCCGTGATGAAAAAAGGCGCCGATGCCCTCACCGGTGAGGTCAACGCAGCCCTCGGCCGCCTGAAAGCAAGCGGCGAATACGCCGCCATCCATGACCGCTGGCTGGCCATGTAATCAAAAGCATGCCTTCTATGGTTAAAGTGGGTAAGAAAAGCCTGCCTCCGGCGGCGAGGTGAGCCACCTCGAAAGCTTATTGCCATTGCGCTTTGTCCCTCGTTCCTCGGACCAAAGCGCAATGGCCTTCGGATCGGGCTTCGCCCGACAGAAACGCTGAGGGTTTGTGCGGGCTGATTCACACGCTTTGAAGTCACACGATACGTTGTTGCCACGTGTCCATTATCGCAATCGTTACAGGAGTCACATACAATGGAAGGCTTTCAATTTGACGTGCTGCAGCGGGGCTGGCCCCTTCTCATGGACGGGCTCAAGGTAACCCTGGGCCTTTCGGCAGCCGCCTTTATCCTGGCCCTGGCCCTGGGCATCGGGGTGGGGGTCCTCCGCTCAGAGAGCCCCTTGTTCAGAAGGCTTCTCTCCCCGTATGTGGAGGTGTTCCGGGGCACGCCCCTTCTCATCCAGCTCTTTTTTATCTACTACGGCCTGCCGTCCGTCGGCCTCACCCTGTCCAGCACTGCGGCGGGGGTCCTGGGCCTGGGCCTCAACGGCGGGGCCTACATCTCTGAAATCATCCGGGGCGCCCTTTTTTCCGTGCCTTCCGGCCAAAAGGAAGCGGCCACGGCTCTGGGCCTTTCCCGCCTCCAGGCCCTGGGCTACGTGGTAATGCCCCAGGCCCTCCGAACGGCCACCCCCCCTTTGGTGAATGCCTTCTCAGCCACCCTCAAGGAGTCTTCCTGGCTTTGGCGCTGGCCATCACCGAACTCACCGGTTAGCCAGCTCATCTACACCCGCACCTTCCGTGCCTTTGAGGTCTACCTTGCCGTGGGCCTCCTCTACTTTGCACTCATCTACGCGGTTTCCCGCCTCTCCAGGCGCCTGGAACAACAAAAGGCGTTTTCCCCCGCAGCCTGATGCGGGAAGAGAAACGCCTTTTCTTTGAAGGACAAGACAACGCCTCCGGCGGCAAGGGGCTACAGCCCCAGAGTCGCACATGCTCGGCACAAGGCAGGAGACAGCTTAACCCCCTTGCCACCCTGCTCTTTAGCCCTTAGCCTTTTGCCTTTTGCCTTTCCCCTTTTGCCCTTTCCCCCTTTTACCCCCTCACCTTCCTGATCTTCTCGACTTGCATCCGTCGGCACACCATCATGTCGCTCTCCTTGAGGACAAAATCCGCGGTGGGGATCATGTGCATCTTCTCCGGCACGAACTCCTTGATGGCCACCACCTGCACCCCGAAGCGGTTGATGAGGTTGAGCTCTTTGAGGCTTTTTCCGATAAAGGGGGCGGGCACGGCCATCTGCACGATGCCGTGGCCCTCGATGAAGGGGAGGTAGTCCAGCATGTCCGGGGTGTGAAGCTTTTCGGCCATGGAGATGGCCAGGTCCTTTTCCGGGAAAAAGACCTCCCCCACACCGATCTTATGGAGAATTCGGGTATGGGGCTCGCTGATGGACTTGGCCATGAGGTTGGTGACCCCGAGCTCCTGAAGGTTCAACACCGTCAGGATGGAGTTGCTCAGGATCGAACCGATGCAGACAACCACCCGGTCCATCTCGGCAAGGCCCAGGCCGGCGATGGCCTCAGGGTCCGTGGTGTCGGCCACCAGGGCCCGGCTCACGTGCCCCTTGATCTTCTGGACCAGGCCCGCGTCCGCGTCGATGGCCAGGACTTCATGGCCCTTTTCGTAGAGGTGACAGGCCAGGTACCATCCGTGGTACCCCTTCAACGCCGATGACCGCAAACTGTTTCATCCTTATATTCGTCTCCCTTGGTTGATCCATGCCGCTCAAAGGCGGCCCCTTTTCGCTTATACCCTTCCTGGGTCCCTTTTTCCAGCACAGGCCCTCCAGGCCCCCGGGCCGATGCCGTTTCTGTGTTCCTTTTCCGGACCTTAGTTATAAAAGCAATTTCCATGCCGCCAAATAAAATACTCGCTTCTCGTATCACGCTGATTTAACAACGGAGACACAGGGATCATAAGAAATTGCCTTGACAAAAATGCGCCATTTCTCATAGTATTGAATGGGCATTCATTCATAATCAACCGGGGAGTCGGTTTTCCCCCAAATTCCCAGGCGTATCAACTGGAACCATATGAAATCAGACAAATATCATCTTATCATAGAAGCAGCCATCACCGTCTTTGCCAAGCAGGGCTACTACCAGACCACCGTGGCTCAGATCGCTCGGGAAGCCGGTGTTGCCGACGGCACCATCTACCTCTACTTCAAGAACAAGGAGGACATCCTCCTCCAGATCTTCTCGTTTCGTGCCAAGCAGATTTTTGACCAGTTCTACGATGCCGTGGCCCACTGCGACCACTCCGAAGAGAAGCTCCGCAGCCTGATCCGGAACCAGCTCACCGCCTTCCAGGCCGACAAGGGGCTGGCCGTGGTCTTCCAGGCCGAATCCCGCCAGGTAAGAAAATCAGACGCCCTCACCGAACAGATCAACCAGATCTCCAAGCAGTACCGCAACCTGGTGGGAGAGATCGTGGAGAAGGGACAGGAGGAGGGGTGCATGCGCAAAGACCTCTACCTCGGCCTGGTCAAGCGCTTCATCTTAGGGGCCGTGGAAGAGGTCATCAACACCTGGGTCCTGGCCGGCGGCCGTTACGACCTGGCCTCCATGGCCGACCCCCTGGTGGATCTGTACATGCGAGGCATCGGCAACACCGAGTCGTAACCGACCACATGAAAGAGAACGGCGGGGCCATCTTGGCCGCGCCTTTAACAACATTAGGTTCTAAGGAGAGAAGGAAACATGGCTCAAGTCATTTCAGAGCGATGTTGCCGCAAGTTGTCGGGCATGAACAGTTCGAGGTGGGCAACTTAAGCAAAAACGACAGGTTTGCCGAGTTCAACAAAAAAACCGTGGACATGATCGTCAACGAAGCGCGCAACCTGGCCGTCAAAGAGCTTCTCCCCATCAACAAGGACGGGGACGAGCAGGGGTGCACCTTCGATGCCGGCAAGGTCATCGTGCCCGACTCCTTCAAGCGCGTCTACGACCTCTTCAACGAAGGGGAGTGGCTGGCCATGACCGAAGACCCCAAGTGGGGGGGCCAGGGCATGCCCCACGTGGTGGGCCAGGCAGCCGCCGAGTACTTCAACGGGGCCAACTACCCCTTCATGATGTACGGCAACCTCACCCACGGCGCCGGCAAGCTCGTGGAGTCCTTCGGCACCGACGAGCAGAAGGCCACCTACCTGAAAAAACTCTACACCGGTGAGTGGGGCGGCACCATGCTCCTCACCGAGCCCTGCGCAGGCTCCGACGTGGGGGCCCTGGAGACCGTGGCCAAGAAGAACGATGACGGCACCTACTCCATCAGCGGCTCCAAGATCTTCATCTCCGGCGGCGAGCACGAGATGGTGGACAACATCATCCACCCGGTCCTGGCCCGCATCGAAGGAGCCCCCGCCGGCACCCGCGGCATCAGCCTCTTCCTCGTGCCCAAGTACCTCGTCAACGAAGACGGCAGCCTGGGCGCCTTCAACGACGTGGTCTGCACCGGTATCGAGCACAAGATGGGCATCCACGGCAACTGCACCTGCTCCCTCACCCTGGGCGGCAAGGGCCAGTGCGTGGGCACCCTCATCGGCGAAGAGAACAAGGGCATGGCCCACATGTTCCTCATGATGAACGAGGCGCGCCTCCACGTGGGCATGCAGGGCTTTGCCTGCGCCACCGCCGCTTACATGTACGCCCTGGACTACGCCAAGCAGAGGGTCCAGGGGGCCAACCTCACCAAGCCCAAGGACGGCGGTGTGCCCATCATCCAGCACCCGGATGTGCGGCGCCAGCTCCTCACCATGAAGGCTTACGTGGAGGCCATGCGAAGCACCATCTATTACATGGGCCTGCTGCGGGACTACACCCACGTGGCCGAGGACGAAGAGACCAAGGCCATGTACGAGGGCCTCATCGAGATCCTCACCCCGGTGGCCAAGGGCTATGTCACGGACCGTGCCTTTGAGATGTGCAGCCACGCCGTCCAGGTCTACGGCGGCTACGGCTTCATCGAGGAGTACCCCGTGGCCCAGCTCCTGCGCGACTGCCGCATCACCATGATCTACGAGGGCACCAACGGCATCCAGGCCATGGACCTGCTCGGTCGCAAGCTCGGCATGAAAAAGGGCAAGGTCTTCATGGACCTCATGGGCGAGATCGGCAAAACCGTGGCCGCGGCCAAAGAGTACGAGGTCCTGGCCCCCTTTGCCGCCAAGGTGGAGGCCTCCCTCATGAAGCTCGGTGAGCTGGCCATGCACATGGGCAAAACCGCCATGAGCGAGAAGGTGCAGAGCGCCTTTGCCTACGCCCACCCCTTCCTGGAGGTGACCGGCGACGTGGTGATGGCCTGGATGCTCCTCTGGCGAGGGACCTCCGCGGCCAAGGGCCTTGAAAAGGCCAAGAAGAAGGACATCCCCTTCTACGAAGGCCAGATCAAGAGCCTCGACTTCTTCACCGGCTGCGTGCTCCCCGTCACCGAAGGCAAGATGGAGATGATCAAGGCCACCAACAGCGCCATCGTGGACATCGCCGAGGAGTCGTTCATCTGCTAACGACGCCCTAACGGTGCGGCACACGGTGCCACAGGCTGACGCGGAGGGGGGCGGCGTTCCCGGGCCCCTCTCCGCCAACCGCCCCAAGGGAGGTAAGCATTGAAAACAACGGCATAAGCGGACCGGCATAAACATGGGCCATTCATTTTCAGGGAGGGGCACCGGGGCCATGCGTTTTTCTTGCATTTCTTCCCCTGGCACACCCCGATTTCCCTTGCCGCTTGCCTCGATTTTATGCACAACCAAGGAACATTTGTCTCACTCTCCTACTTTTTGATCGAGGCATGGCAGAATGCCATAAAACCTTTGCCTTTATACAAGGAAAGGGTGTAATTATCCAATAACGCTTACGATCGAAAAGGTGAAAGCTTTTTTACTTGACGGAACCGTGTTTGTCATTTACATTTGAAGGGTTATTCATTTCAATTATGGAGTAAAATGGCACAATTACTATGTGCTGTTTGAGGATATTGTATCATTTCAACTAAGGGAGAGAGGGAAAGCTAAGTATGGAACATCTTATTTCACCTGCCCATTCAATGATTTTGGGATTTATCCCAGGATGGCTGATTTCGTTTCTCTATGTGGTTGTCGGTGTGGGTATCTTTGCTTACATCATCGCAAAACGTCTGGCCCCCCTCGTCAAGGCGGCACCTGACAACAGCCGGTTTGGTAACATTCCGGCGCGGCTTAAAAACGTTCTGGTTGTCTGGCTGGGACAGATCAAACAGCCCCGCTACATGTTCGCCGGCGTGCTCCACATCTTGATCTTCTTCGGGTTCCTGACCCTGGCGCTCCGGACCTGCTCCCTTGTGGTCATAGGGATGTTTCCGGATTTTGCCCTTCCCGGGCTGGCTCCGGATCAGCCCCTGGGTGCTGTCTACAACGTCCTGAAGGACTACGCGGCCACCACCGTCTTCTTTGCCTGTCTCGTGGCGGCCATCCGCCGCGGCGTGTTCAAGCCCGCCCGCTACGCGGTGCCCGAGAAGTACGGCCACGACCACACCGCCGAGGCAGTGTTCGTCTGCTGCATCATCATGGGCCTGATGCTCACCGAGAGCCTTTTTGAAGCGGTTCTGGTGGCAGCCGGTCACGAGGCCTTCCTGGCTCCCCTGACCCTGGCCTGGTTCTTCTCCAAGGTCTTTGCCAGCGCGCCCCACGGCCTGCTGCAGTTCCTCCACGTTCTGGCTTACTACTGCCACAACACCCTCTTCTTCTTCTTCCTCTGCTTCCTGCCCCTGGGGAAACACTTCCACGTCATCACCTCGCTGTTCAACGTGCTCTTCATGCGCGTCCAGCGCGGGAACATCAAGCCCGTGGTTTACGGCATCACCGCCGAAGGGCTCGACGAGCTGGAATCCTTCGGTGTCAAGAAGATCGAGGACTTTACCTGGAAACACATGCTGGACTTCTACACCTGTGCCGACTGCGGACGCTGCTCCGACCAGTGCCCGGCCAACCTGGTGGGTCGTCCCCTCTCCCCGCGCTTTATCACCATCAAGGCCAGGGACTACATGTTCAAGAACTATCCCCTGCGCGGTGAGCTGAAAAAGAGCGAGCCCCTCATCGGCTCCATTTATACCGCCGACGAGATCTGGTCCTGTACCACCTGCGGTGCCTGCGAGCAGGAGTGCCCCCTGGGCATCGAGTACATCGACAAGATCGTCGACCTGCGCCGCGGCCTGGTGGACGAAGGCGAAGTGCCCCAGACCCTCCAGAAACCCATGAAGGCCCTCGGCAAGCGAGGCAACCCCTGGGGTAAAGTGGAGAAGAAGCGTGCGGACTGGACCAAGGACAAAGAGTTCGCCGAAGAGTGCAGTGTCAAGGTCATGGACAACGGTGACACCACCGACACCCTCTACTTCGTGGACTCCATCACCAGCTACGACGACCGCATGGTCAACATCGCCAAGTGCACCTCCAAGATCCTGGACGCCGCCGAAGAAGACTTCTTCATTCTCGGCAAGCAGGAGAAGGACAGCGGCAACGAGGTGGTCCGTTTCGGTGAAGAGATGCTCTTCCAGCAGCTGAAAGAGCAGAACGTCGAAGCCATCAACGAGTCCGGGGCCAAGAAGATCATCGCCTCCGACCCCCACGCCTACAACGCCCTGAAGAACGACTACCCCGAGCTGGATCTCCCCGTGGAGCACATCTCCGAGGTCATCGTTAAAAAGGTCAAGGACGGCACCATCAAGCTTAAGCCGGTGGAAGACCCCTCCAAGGTCTACACCTATCACGATCCCTGCTATCTGGGCCGCCACAACGGCATCTACGATGATCCCCGTGACGCCATGGCCGCCATTCCGGGCCTCCAGATGGTAGAAATGGAGAAAAACCGAGACCGCTCCCTCTGCTGCAGCGGCGGCGGGCTCATGCTCTTCTACGAGCCCCATGAAGAAGAGCGCATGGCCGTGCTGAGGGTCCAGATGGCCCACGAAGCCGGTGCCAACGTCATCGTCTGTGCCTGCCCCTTCTGCATGGTCAACATGGAAGATGCCATCAAGGTGGCTGGTCTCGACGATCAGCTGGAAGCCATCGAGCTCACCGAGCTCATTGAGCAGCACATGGAAAAGTAGTCAACCAAAATGGGGCCGCGCGGGCGGCCCCATGTATATTCCTGTGAATCATGTGCCTGCGATCCGCCCACAGGGCGTAAGCCCTTGAAGGCGCACCAACAGACGAGATTGTCAAGATTCGGGTATATATTAACTTTTTGGGAGGAATAACATGGAAATCTTAGTATGTGTCAAAAGAGTTCCCGACTCGGCTGAAAACGAGATCGAAATGAACGCCGAAGGCAACGACATCGAGCGTGACGATCTGGTTTTCTCCGTAAACGAATGGGACAACTACGCTGTCGAAGAAGCCATTCAGATTGTTGACAAGGTCGGCGGCACCGTAACGGTTGTCACCGTTGGCGATGACGAGTCCGACGAAGTGCTCCGTCGTGAAATGGCCATGGGCGCTGCCAAAGGCATCCTCCTGACCGACGACGCCTTCGAGGGTTCCGATTGCAAAGGCGTGGCCACCATCCTCAAGGGCTGCGTGGACAAAGGCAGCTACGACCTCATCTTCACCGGTGCCCAGGCCGATGAAGGGGCCGGTGCTGTGGGCGGCATGCTCGCCGCCATGCTCGACTACCCCTATGCGTCCCTGGTCAACAAAATTGAAACCGGTGACGGCAAGCTCACCGTCGGTCGTGAGATCGAGGGTGGCAACCAGGAGATGAACGAAATCGAAATGCCTTGCGTTCTCTCCATCCAGACCGGTATCAACGAGCCCCGCTACGTGGGTATCCGCGGTATCCGTCAGGTCTCCGGTGTTGAAATCCCCGAGTTCGGCGCTGCCGATCTGGGCGTTGACGCCGCCGCCGTAGGCGAAGCCGGTGCCAAGGTCAAGAAGGCCGACTACTTCGTTCCCGAGGCCGGTGATGGCGCTGAGATGCTTGAAGGAAGCAACGAGGAGATCATCGAAAAACTCATCGAAATCCTTAAGGCGAATGGAGGGCTGCAGTAATGGCACAGGTATTTGCATATTTGGTACACACCGATGGCGTTCTTGATGATTCTGCAATGGAACTGGTCGTGGCTGCCAAGGCCGTAGGCGATGATGTCACCGCCATCGTCACCGGTTCCGGTATCGACGCCGTGGCCGACGAAGCCGCCAAGATCTTCCCCAAAGTCATCAAAATTGACGACGCCGCCCTGGCCTACCCCAACGCCGAAGTGGTTCGCAAAGCCCTGCTCACCGTCATCCCCGCAGGGTCCATCGTCCTCTTCGCCAACAACACCTTCGCCATGGACTGCGCCCCCGGCCTTTCCATCAAGATGGATGCTGCCTACGTTTCCGACATCATCGGTCTCGAAGCCGACGGCACCACCCTCAAGACCGTACGCCAGGAGTTCGGCGGCGAAGTCAACACCCACGTGGACGTGGACGCTTCCAACGGCGCAGTCGTGGCCCTTCGCCCCGGCACCTTCGCAGCCGACGAGTCCAAGTCCGCTGGCGGCAGCGTAGAAGCTGCTGCAGCAGGCGATCTGTCCGCCAAGCGCAAGTTCATCGAAATCGTTGAGCCCGAGGCTGGCGACGTGGACATCACCAAAGCCGATCTGCTCGTCTCCATCGGCCGCGGTATCGAAGACGAGGACAACATCGAGATGGCCCACGAGCTGGCCGAAGCCCTCGGCGCAGGCGCCGAAGTTTCTTGCTCCCGTCCCATCGTCGACGCCAAGTGGCTCGAGCCCTCACGTCAGGTTGGTACCTCCGGTTGCACCGTCAAGCCCAAGGTTTACCTTGCTTGCGGCATCAGCGGTTCCTTCCAGCACCTGGGCGGCATCAAGGGTGGCTTCATGATCGCCATCAACAAGAGCGAAAACGCCCCCATCTTCCAGGTGGCGGACGTGGGTATCGTTGCCGACATCCTCGAGTTCCTCCCCGAACTCACCGAGGCCGTCAACGACCTCTAAGAGACTTGCGGGGCTTTGCTCCCGCTCTCTGAGCTGAAAAGCCAAAGGGCGCATCGACCATGTCGATGCGCCCTTTTTGTGTTTGGCGGGACACCACAGCCAGCAGGGCCCCTCTCTCCATGGGTCGCAACAGGGGGAAAGACGGGGGCATTGGATGGTTCGCAGAGGGAGAAAAAGTGTCATGCCCACCATGGTACATACCGGCGGCCATGGTCCGTCTCAATTCGACAGCTGAGAGACATTCGCCCTGGTGCATAAAATGCACCCTGCACATCACGGGTGATGCCATGTCTTCCGGTGTGTGAGCCGCGTCAGTGCATGGGCCGATTTTCAGCCTTTGAGGTGTCTTGCTACACGCTCTTGTCTATTCCACACGGGCGCAGCCCGTCAGCAAATGCGTAGGGCGAGGAACGAGCCCCGGAGCATTTGCGAACCAGGGGTCCAGGGGATTTATCCCCTGGCCGCCGGAGGCATCGCTGTTATTTTCCGTTCTTCTCTTTCCTCTTTTTCACCTCGGCAAGCCAGGCGGCCTGTTCCTTCTGGTAGGCCTCTTCGCTCTGTTCGGGGAGGTTTGGCTCCTCGGTGCATTTGAGTGCACCGGGCCTGTTTTCAAGGGATCGGAACAGGGAGATGAGGCGGTCCACCTTTTTGGGTGCCATCCCTTCGGCCACGGCAGGCTGGGGGTAGAACCCGGTAAGAAGGATCAGAGAGGGCAGCACCAGAAGGGCCCCGATGGTGGTGGCGGTCATGGTGACGGCCATGAGCAGGCCAAAGAGGACCACGGCCACGAAGTTGGAGGTGGCCAGCACGAGAAAGCCCACCACAAGGGCCAGGGAGGTGTAGCTGATGGCCCGGCCCGACACGGCCAGGGTACGCAGCAGGGACTCCTCCTTGGAGAGGTTGGCTTTGGCGTGGTGGCGGTAGGCCAGGAGAAAATGGATGGTGTCGTCCACTCCGATGCCGATGGTGATGGAGGCGATGATGCTGGTGAGCATGTCCAGGTGGACTCCGAACCAGCCCATGATCCCGAAGTTGATCATCACCGCAGCCCCCATGGGCACCATGGAGAGCAAGGCGGCGTGCACCGAACGGAACCGCACCAGCACAATGCCGAAGATCACGGCCAGGCTCAGCAGGAGGCTGGAGAGCTGGCCCTTTACAATGTAATCGGTGACCTTGACGTCGATCTTGGGAAACCCGGTGATATGGGCGGTGATCCCTTGGGACAGGGAGTTGTCCAGCCAGGCCTCGATCTCACCCATGATCCGGCCGGTGCGGGTCGTGCCCACCGAGGCCCCGTCCCCGCTGTAGAGGCGGCACAACAGGTTCATCACCTGCCAGTCCGGGTCCACATAGGCCTCGAACTCATCGGGCCTGCCGTCGTCGTTGTCGTCTTCGCCCCCGTAGATCTCAAAATAGTCCAGCACATCGCCTGCGGAGTCGGGCAGGCGATAAAAGGCCGGGTTGTCCCCGTTCATGGCCCGGTGCATCACCATGAGAAAATCGGTGAGGGAATCCGTGCGGCCGATGCACCAGTCCGAACGCTCCGGCCGGGTCAGCTCCCGGCGGATGGCCTCCACCTGTTTCAGAAAAGCCGGGTCCAGGACCCCGCCGGGGGTTCCGCTGTCGATCAAGAGGTTGAAGCCGGAGCGGCCCTTGAACTTCTCTCCCACGGCCCGGGCGCTCACGCGGATCTCGTCGTTTTTCTTAAAATAGAGGAGAAAATCGGACTCCACCTCCAGGCGGTACATGCCCACCACACAAAGCCCCAGGACCAGAACCGTACCCGCCACCACCTTTCGGGGATGCCGGGTCACCAGCCAGGAGAAGGGTGGACGCAGCGGTCCACGGGGTGGCGCCTGCGTTTTATGGGCGCCGGGCACCTTGCCCACCAGGGTGAGAATGGCCGGAATAAGGGAAGACGCCAGGATCACGGAGAAGACCACGCCCACCGCCGAAAGGAGCCCCCACTCCCGCACCGCGGACAGGCGGCTCGTGGCAAGGGTGGCAAAGGCGATCATGGTGGTCACCCCGGCAAAAAGAACGGTCTGGCTGATGTGCTCCATGGCAAGGCAGAGCCCCTCGGAAAATCCCTTCTCCTCCATGAGCCGGGAGTCTGCAAGAAACTGGTTGTAGATGTGGATGGCATAGGAGCTGCCCACCGAGACCATGAGGGGAGGAAGGGAGATCCCCAAAGGGGTGATGGAGTAACCAAACCGCCCCATGAGCCCCATGATCCACACCGTGGAAAGCACCAGGGAACACAGGGGCAGGAGAAACCCCAAAGGCGACCTGAAGTTGATGAAAAAGGTCACCCCCATCACCAGCACCACCAGGGGCAGAAACCGGCGAAGGTCCGTGTGTTGGCGAGGCCCGTTTACCACAGGGGAGCCCTGGGGCATCACCTTGAGGTCCTGCTGCGCCTCACAGATGGCAATAACCTCCCGGGAGATACGATCCACCCGGGGACGCTTGCTGAAGGTCACCACGATGCCGAAGTCCGTGATCTCCCCTTGAGTGTTTTCCGCATAGATCCCGTGGCGAAAGGCCGGGTTGGCCCGCATGCGCTCCAAAACAGCCGACACCTCTTCCCCGGTTGCCGGCATGATCCGCTTACCGTCATCGTCTTCTTCCAGGAGCTTGCCCGTAAACAAGTCGTCGCCCTCGGCACGGATATCCGAAACACTCATGGGGGAGACCACCCGCTTCACCGGGGCTTCGGCCATGAGGGCCAGGCTCTCTTTCACGGACAGGACAAGGGCATCCAGAGCCTCGGTATCCAGGGGCTGGCCCGCATCCAGCTTGCGGGCCACCAGGCGCTGGAACAGGGGCCAGGGGGAAAGGTCCTCCAGAAGGGCCTCGGCAGAGGCTGGGGGCTCTTGGGCCAGGGCCGTCAAGCGCCTTAGGCCTGCGTCCATCTCCACGGAAGGGTAGTCCTTGTAGGCCTCCAGGTCCTCCACCAGGCTCTCCACCCGGCCGAAAAAAGCAGGGGTCATGGCCTTGCCGGACACCTCGATAATAAAAAACCGGCTGTTGTCCCCGTAGATCTCCTTGGCTTCTTCGTTTTGAAGGTAGTCGCGATCGTCCCGGGGCATAAAGGCCTCCAGGGCGTTGTTGAAAGTCAGAAGCCCCAGGCCAGGGGCCAGGTAGGCCGTGATGATGGCAAGCACCCCCAGGACGAGAAGGGGGTGAGCAATAACAAATCGAATGTAGCGTCTCATAAATTTCACCTGTGTCGAGAAAGAGCAGATACCGTTGATCACCCACTATTTGTACGACAGGTAAAACAAAAGGACAAAATAAAACAGCCCTCTCAGGGCCAAACAGATGCCTCACCGCCAAAGGCACAACCAACAGAAAAACAGCCAGCCTCCGGCGGCCAGGTGGGGCACCTGGGAACCCTGTGGCGAATGCATGGAGGCAGACTTCATGCAACCATTTTCAAAACATTCGCGTGGGGTGTGACATGTTCGCACCCACGCTTCGTTTTGACCTCCCCGAAGGGTGACCAAAGCGAAATGCGGGTGCATCGAGAAAATATTTTACAAAGTAAAAACGACAACCCCGGATCTAAAAGGTGTACCTGGCCCCAATGTACCAGGTACGACCAAAGGCAGGCCAGACTGTTGACGAGCTGCTCCCGCTGGAAACATAGCGGTAATACGTTTCGTCGAACAGATTGTTGACCCCGCCATAGAGGGTAAGCCCCCCCTTCATGGCATAGCGCAGGCTCAGGTCCGTGAGCTCGTAACTGTCCACCAGGTCGTCTTCGGGTTTATCCCCTTTATCGAAATAGTTTTTATACCCGCCGGTATACTTATACGTCATCCCAGCGCTCAACTGCGGGGTCAGATCGTAATCTGCGGTGAGGACCACCTTGTGCTCAGGAACCTTTTCCAGGCCGCTGTCGGTCCAGTCGATCTTCTTGCCTGCATCGATAATGGCTTTCCCCTTGCTGTTGTAATCGGTCTTGCCCATGGACCAGGCGTAGCTTTCCGAAAGCGTCAACCGGCCAAACACGTGTTCCGCGGATACATCCACGCCGTAGCGTTCCGTCTCCAGAAGGTTCAGAGTCTTCCGATCTTTTTTCCAGCTGGCGGCCCCGATGTCATTGACAACCTTAACGCGATTGAGCTCGTTGTCCGTGGTGGTGATGTAGGCGGTGGCAGAGAGAAAGGTGTTAAGAAAGTAATCCCGCATACCGATTTCATAGGTGTCGTAGATCTCGTCTTCGGCTTCCGTGGGCTGGAAGATGCGCGTTTTGCTGTCCACGTACACATCGTCGGTTATCTGAATGCCGTCGGGGGTTGTGAACCCCCGCTCGTACCTAGCAAAAAGGCGTCCCGTGTCGGAATAGAGCCAGGCGGACGACAACTCATAGGCTTCATTTCGCCGTTCGTTGTCGAAGGTGGACGATGTGCCTGCAAACTTGCTTCCCGACCCCTCGGGCTTGGTGGTCTCCCAATCCGTGGCGTCCCACCTCACCCCTTGGGTAAACTCGAAACTGCCAAGACGACTTTTGTTGTGAATAAAAAGGGCCTGGACATCTTTCTCGTAATTGAAAGAGAGGCTTGCCTTCTTACTGTGCTGATACTCTTCGAAGGTCGATTCCTGATGGATACGGTCCACGCCCACCAAAAGATTCTGCTGATCACCGTAGCGCCAGTTCAGCTTAAGCTTGGCCCCTAAGCTCTCATAATCCGTATCCTTTGTCTCATAGTGGGTGTTTCGGAATGTCCCCTCCTGGGAGACAAGGTCTGTCATAAGAGAAAGGTTGTCTGTAAAATTGATGCTGTGGGCTACCTTAAAGCCGTTGGATTCCCTGTCGCTCTGGTTGTACCCATCCACATCCTTGAAGGTGTAATCCCCCGTCACCTCATCGTAGGCAACGATGACTCTTCTCTTAGTGGGGACATACTGCCTGCCCTCCTCCCTCAGTTTTTCTTTGTTTACGTTGTAGACATAGTCCCCTTCCTCTTCAAAATGGGTGTACTTCACAGAGAGAATCTGGTTGTCCGTGAGCCTGTAGGCACCACCCAACCCAAAGTAATCACTCTTTCTGAAGGTGTTCTTGAAGTAAAGATCTGAATTTTCTCCAGAGTAGTTGGCCTGGAGAACCAGTTTATCCGAAGGCTGAAAACCAACGTTGGCGAACCAGCGGTGCTCATTCTCAGAACCGTACTCATACCCTGCGGAGGTCTGGGGCTTGTTCATCCCCTTCAGGTTCGTTGTGATATTAATGACTCCGCCTGCGGTGCCGCTACCGTACAAAACAGCCCCGCCACCTTCAATGATCTCTATCTTTTCGATCTGATCGACGGGGATGATGTTGTAGTCGGTTTTGAAGGGGTGCTGGGTAAGCACTCCAATGGGCGCCCCGTCCACCATGATCTGGATGTTACGGCTGGCGGTGCGGCTCCCCTGCCCTCGAATATCAATTTCTCCGTACCCGGTCTTATTCACGTTGATGCCCGGAACATCATCTAAAACCTCGGAGAGGCTCTCATAGCCCTTATTCTCCATGTCCGCCCTGGTAATCACCTTGATATTTTTCGTGCTGCTGATGGCTTCTATCTCGATATATTCACCGGTAACCGTACTGTTTTCCATCTGAAACTCTTTGACCGTGTCTTTGCCTCCATTGGGTTGTTGCTCCCCTTCAACTGCCAGCGCACCGGATGAACACATCAGGCCGATAAGGGTACCGGCAACCATCACACTCCTCAACTTCATGTCTGAAACAACTCCTGAAATAGCACTCATAACTGGCCGAGGCTCTATGCCACCGCCATATGGCGACGTGGCAACAGGGTCCATGACCGAAAAGTTCAGGTCACCCATTGAAAGAGACACGCGAGGTAATACGGCGACCCTGATTCTGTACCTTTCGGGCCGGAAAAAGGCACAGTGGCTGCCGGATGACGACACCCCTTTCTATGATGACTTGAAAAACAACGATAAACACTCCGCTGCTAACTCTGGACACCAAATAAAATTAGGCACCCCAAATTATTGGACACGGTAAAGGGGCAAGTTTGAAAAGTCAAACTTTTTTAGCCATTGGCCCTTTTGCTTCTTTTCGTACTCCCTAACTTTATACTGCAATCGAAAAAATTAATTGACACAACATTTACAAGCTTATAGAAGCTGAACTTTCAAGCCGTGAGTCACCAGTCATCGTCGTGTTATGTTTTCTTTTATCTAAAAAACCAAAATTTATTTTCCGATGTTTTCACACCCCTCACAAGTCAAACACCAGAGACGCAACACGTTCAAACAGGCCGAAACAGTCCTCCTGAGAACGGGTCACATCACACCGGCTCCAAGCCCCTTTCTCCCACGAAGCCGCCCTCCACGGCTCACCTCATCAGAGAAGGGAAAAAGACCTCGAATAAGGAGTGTGTCGATGTCCTCGGTGACCGGAACGGGCCATGGAGGTGAAACTCTCCTCCAGCTTCTGGCGCCGGGCCCCCAACGGATCTGGAAAACGGACTCCGCTGCCCGAAGTCCAGCTCCGTTGGGATCATGGATGTCCCTGCCCTTACTTCTGGGCAGGGACATCCCCACAACCTTTCTTGTTTTCGGCTACTCAGGCCAACAAAACCTACGGTGGCCCTGCTGAGGTCAAATTTTTGCCAAATTTTATAGACTGGGTTTCACAAACAGGTCTTAAGGGGGATTCCGGTTGTGTCTCTGACATTGATGAGCCATATGCTTTGGACTCAGCGGCTCTTTAAGCCCTTATTTCCCTCAGCTTCGCGGGGATGAGAAAAAAGGGATGCAACCGAAACATTTTTGGTCCAGCTTTTTTCAAAAAGCTGGCCGCCGGAGGCAAGCTGAATCGTCATCTTTTTTATTTTTTCACCCGGGCCCGGGTGACAGCATATTTTCCGAATTTTTCACGGATGGCATCCACGCTGTGTTCCACCTTTTCCCAGCCGTCGTCCTGGGCCTGGCGGCGGGCGACCTGGCCGAAGAGGTCCAGCTGGCTGGGGGCTGCGGATTCGTCGTGGGTGAGCTGGGAGCAGCCGAGGCCCACGAGGCGGATGCGCTGGCCTTTCCATTCCCTGTTGAAAAGGGCCACGGCTTCTTCGTAGATGCGGCCGGAGAGGTGGGTGGGGGTGTCCAGGGTGGTCTGACGGGTGATGCGCCGGAAGTCGGCAAAGGTGAGTTTGATGGCCACACGTCTTGCAAAGAGGCCTTTGCGGCGGAGCTGGGCTGCCACCTCGTCGGCCTGGGCGAGGAAACGGGTGTGGACAAGGGCCGGGTCGGTGGTGTCCTTATCCAGGGTGGTCTCGCTGCTGATGCTCTTGGCTTCGTCGGCCTCGGCCGACACCTGGGAGAGGTCCTGTCCCCAGGCCAGAGCAGTGAGGCGCTCACCGGCAGATCCCATCTTGTTGGTAAGGGCCTGGGCAGGGTACTGCCTGACATCTCCCAGGGTCCGGATGCCCAGCTCTTCGAGGAGGGGCACACAGTTGGCCTCCACCAGCCCCCCGGGACCTTTTTCACGGGCAGGGCCACGAGAAAGGCGTCCATAGCTTCGGGAGAGATCACGTACATGCCGTCGGGCTTGTTGATGTCCGAGGCGACCTTGGCCAGAAATTTCAAGGGGGCCACGCCCACGCTGCAGGTGAGGCCTGTCTCCTCGGCCACCCGCTTTCGAAGGGTGCGGGCGATGGTCTCGGGGGGACCGAAGAGGCCCTGGCACCCGCTGACATCAAGGTAACCTTCGTCGATGGAGACCTGCTCCACCAACGGAGTGTACTCCCGGCAGATGGAAAAAACCCGGGCGGAGATCTCCTTGTAGCGCCGCCGGTTGCCGGGGACCACCCGGGCATGGGGGCAGAGCTTCAGGGCCTCATAAAGGGGCATGGCCGAATGCACCCCGAAACGACGCGCCTCATAGCTTGCCGTGGACACCACGGACCGGGCGGAGTGGCCGGAGACCACCACGGGCTGCCCGCGCAGCTCGGGATGGTCCAACTGTTCCACTGCGGCGAAAAACGCATCCATGTCAAGGTGAAGAATCATGCCGGATTCCCGTAAACGATCATTAGAAAAAGGCGTGGAGCCAAGGCGAGCCCGCCCTCCTGCCTGCACACATATTAAGGTAGCACCGCCCCCTTTGCTTTTCAACACGGGGTGGGGAAACCGGCAGGGCCGCCGGAGGCAAAAATCCAAATGCGTTGGTCCTGGAGAAACCGAGCACTGCATTGGGTAATGATATATAATATATCAGATATCTTATATCATATCCAAAAAGGGAACCAAATTCCTGACGGAGCATGCTCACCACAACTGACAACACCGACATTCCCCTCCACCGGTACCCGGTGATGACAATGAGCCGACAGAGTGCCAGGGGCACGCACATGAGAACCGTTCTGAAACCCCGGGGATCCACCTGTTTCACCGCCTACCCCTAAAGACGCCGGATATTCCGTGCTCCGGCCCCTTGAAATTTAGTCGCCAAAAATTACAAATTTGTTGCCTTCACCCCGGTTTTTCCCTATCACTGACCCATGGCGGCGACTCGGGAAGGAGACGCCTTCAGTCAGCCGCCCCCGCCCGACGGCAGGCAAAAGGCCTGTCGCCCGGCCCCCTTATCAAAAGGCAGCCCCCCTCGGCCCTGCCGGGGAGTCGATGCCATTTCAGAGCCTTTGGGAGACGGCATGAAACGCCTGAACGAAACGAGACTCTTCTTTGAAATCAGCAAAGCCCTCCACGAGCACCTCGACCTCAAAAACGCCCTGTACAATGTGCTGAACATCCTGGAAGAGGGGATGGATATGGAGCGGGGTACCATCACGCTCCTGAACTCCAGGCGTAACGAGATCAACATCGAGGTGGCCCACGGCCTCTCCAAGAGCGCCATGCGCAAGGGCAAGTACCGGCCCGGTGAAGGGATCACCGGCACCGTCTTTGAAAAAGGCGAGCCCGTTGCCATTCCCAAGATCAGCGAAGAGCCTCTCTTTCTGGACCGCACCGCCTCCCGTAAGCACAACGGGGTGGAGTACTCCTTCTTCTGCGTACCGGTCATCAAGGGAAAGCGGGTCATCGGCGCCCTGAGCGTGGACCGGCCCTTTGAGGCAAGCTTTTCCCTCACCGAAGGCACGGAGATCCTCTCGGTGGTGGCCACCATGATCGCCACCCACGTGATCAATTTAGAACGGATCAACCGGGAAAAGGAAAAACTCAAGGAAGAGAACACCCGCCTGCGCACGGAGCTGGAGAACAAGTACCGGTTCACCAACATCATCGGCAACTCCAACAAGATGCGGGAGGTCTACCAGATGATCTCCCAGGTGTGCAAGAGCAACGCCACCGTGCTGGTCAGGGGCCAGAGCGGAACCGGCAAGGAGCTGGTGGCCAACTCCATCCACTACAACTCCAACCGCGCCAAACACCCCTTTATCAAGGTCAACTGCGCGGCCCTGCCCGAGAACCTCATCGAAAGCGAGCTCTTCGGCCATGAAAAGGGCGCCTTTACCGGCGCCATCAACCAGAAGCAGGGTAAATTCGAGCTGGCCCACAAGGGAACCCTCTTCCTGGACGAGATCGGCTCCATCAGCCTCGATGTGCAGGTGAAGCTCTTACGGGCCCTGCAGGAGAAAGAGTTCGAGCGGGTGGGGGGGCACCGCACCTTCAAAAGCGACGTCAGGATCATCGCGGCCACCAACAAAAACCTGGAACAGGCCGTGGACGAAGGGACCTTTCGGGGGGACCTCTACTACCGGCTCAACGTCTTCCCCATTTTCCTTCCCCCTTTGAAAGAGCGCAAAACCGATATCCTCCTTCTGGCCGACTACTTTGTGGAAAAGTACGCCAAGGAGAACGAAAAGGAGATCCGGCGCATCTCCACCCCGGGCATCGACATGCTCATGAGCTACCACTGGCCGGGCAACGTCCGGGAGCTGGAAAACTGCATTGAACGGGCCGTTCTCCTATGCAACGAAGGGGTAATCCACGGCTACCACCTGCCGCCCACCCTCCAGACCGGCACCGAGTCCGGCACCCTGCCGGCCAAAACCCTGGAAGAGGCCACGGCCAACCTGGAGCGGGAGATGATCATCGATACCCTCAAAAACACCCGGGGAAACATCACCGCCGCCGCCCAGATGCTGGGCACCACCGTCAGGAAATTCTCCTACAAGGCCCAGAAATACGATATTCATTACAAGGATTACAGATAGGGCTTGCTTAAAATCTGGGAAACAATTCAGTTCATCGTTTCCTCCGGCGGTCCTGCCGGGGGCCAAACGGTTGCCTGATTTATTTAAAGCGGGTCCATCAACAAAACGACCCGCCGGAGGCAACTGACTAGTTACAAAATCTGCTTACCAAAACTTTCAAAAAAAATGCCGCAGCACGTTGCCCCTTGAATCTCGGGTAACTCACTGCGGCATTATTTTTTGATAAAGCGATCTGTTCTTCAGTGGCCCACAAGGCGCGGGGCAAGGCCCAGGTCCTGGGAGACTCCGATGCGGACATCGGTGTGGGGTCCCCGCGCGTCGAGGATGATAACGCACCAGCGGGTTTTCTTGTTGAAAAGAAGCACGGTGGAGGGCTCGGAGGCGCAGGCCGTCACCAGGGTCCACTCCCTCTTCTTGAGCTCGGCCCTGAAAAAGATTTCCAGGGAGGTTTTCAAGACCCGCCCTGTGTAGACGATGAGCCCGGTCTTCTCGCCCCGGGTCTCCATCAGCAGGGTGTGCTCGGCCACCTCATAGAGTTCGCCCGGTACCGGGATGTCCCCGAACTGGGAGAGAAAGGGGCGTACCTCCAGAAACTGCTCCTCTTTGTGGATCTGCCGGGACATCAGATAGGCCTGTCGCCTGTCCACAGGCTCCACCCGCGCCACACAGGAGGCCATCAGGCAGGCCCCCAGCACCATCATCAAAAGCCGATATCGGATCCACCCGGGTTGTGCCATCACCTCTCTCCCACGCTACGTCGTTATAGATCCACCCGAATCAGAGCATCACTTGTGGTTACGCCTCCGGCGGGCCGCTTTTTAAAAAAAAGCCCCGCAAAAACGTTCCGGTCACCTCCCCCTTTGCCGCTCAGCCCCGCTGGGGCTTAGCGGCAAAGGGGGAGGTTGATTTAAAGGGACCGCAACACCCAGCCCCACATTCCCCTTTTCGGCTGGTTTTCCCCTTAGCTTTACCCCTGCTTTAAAGGCAAAATACGAGCAAACACAAACGTTCCTCCCCATGACACATCCCTTAAGCCACATGGCCGCCGTTGATCTTTGCCCTGAATTCGGGGAAACTATTCAGATTGCTTTCTATGGTTAAAGTCGTTACCAAAAGCCTGCCTCCGGCGGCAAGGTGGGGCACCTTGAAACCCTATGGCGAATGCATGGAGGCAGTCGCCTTACACACGCTTTCGGGGGCATTCGCGTGGTGTGTGACATATGGCCATCGTTTTTGCAGAAAAGGCCCCTTTCATTATTCCGAAAACACGATAAATGGCACTTGGGATTCACTTGACTTAAACCGGGATAACTCCGGGGTATTCGTTTTTTGAAAAAGCTCCGCAAAAACATCCCGGTTGCATATCTGTTCGATGTGAAGCAATGGGCTTATCGGCAACGCTTTATAAAAGCATAAGCGTTTACAAGACCTGTTTGTCAAACCCAGATCATATAGTTTGGCAAAAGTTTGGCCCCCGGCAGGGCCGCCGGAGGCAAACAGATACGAAACAATTACATTTCGGACTAGCTTTTGAGCCGGCCATTCACCCTTTATTTACAGGAGACCTCCATGACCGATGTTACCCTCGACCCCCGACTGGACCATGACTGCTTCACCCTGGGCACCTTAAACGGGCTCTGCCTGCTTCTCATGAACAACAAAAAGGTCCCCTGGTTCATCCTTGTGCCCCCCACCCAGAAGACCGAGCTCTACGAGCTGGAGCCCCCCCTTCAGGAGGCCGTGCACAAGGCGGTCTGCACCCTTTCCCGCCTCACCAAAGAGAGCCTGGGCGCAGGAAAACTCAACGTGGCCGCCATCGGCAACGTCGTTTCCCAGCTCCACATCCACGTGGTGGGCCGCTTTACCTCCGACTACTGCTGGCCCGCACCGGTCTGGGGAGCCCCCGGCGCTGAGCCCTACACCGATACCGAGGCACAGGAGCTCATCAGCACCCTCAAAACACAGCTTGGCGACGATTTTCTATCGGCTTGAGTGTGACCTGCAGGACAAACGCATTTAGCTGTTTGCCTCCGGCGGCCCTGCCGGGAGCTAAACGTTTAACAAATGGGTCATAAAAAACAGTTACATGAATGCCGTTTTAAATGCAGATGTGATTTGACCCGAGGAACGAGGGGCAAATCACATCTGCTATCTGCTTTCAAGGTGGCACACCTTGCCGCCGGAGGCTGTTTTTTGGAGCTGAATAGTTACATGCGTTGGCCCTGGTTAAACCTGTGCCACCCGTGCGGTGCTGCCGGTTTCCCGGTCGGGGGTCAGGCGCAGGTGGTGGGTGATGCAGGAGAGGGTGTCGGTCTCGGTGTGGGTGACGTAAATCAAGGTGGTTTTTCCGCTCATGCCCACCCGGTCGGCCAGGTCGAGGACAAAGCGGCTGTTGGCATCGTCCAGCCCCTGGCAGGGTTCGTCCAGAATGAGGAGGGCAGGGGCCTTGATCATGGCCCGGGCAATAAGGACCATGCGCTGCTCCCCTGAGGAGAGGCTGCGTAAGGGGCTCTCTTTGCGATGGGAGAGGTTCATGGCATCGAGCCAGGCAAGGGCCGCCTCTTTCTCTTTTGGGGAAAACCGCCGGTAGGTGCCGATGGAGTCCGTAAGGCCCGAAAGGATGGCGGAGAAGGGTGTGGCAGAAGCTCTGTAGCCAATCTGGAACTCGGCGGAGAGGTAACCGATCTCTTTTTTGATCTCCCAGATGCTCTCTCCGGTGCCCCGCCTGCGCCCGAAAAGGGAAATGTCTTTGCCGTAGGCCTTGGGGTTGTCCCCGTTGATCATGGAGAGCAGGGTGGATTTTCCCGAGCCGTTGGGGCCGGTGATCATGAGGTGCTCCCCTTTTCTCAAGGCAAAACTCACCCCTGACACCACGGGCCGTCCGTTGTAGGCCACGGACACGTCCTGAAACCGAACCAGGGGCTCTCCTTCCATGAACACCGTGGCGTCTTCCGCCGGGACAAAGCAGGCATCGGAAAGCGCTGCAGGGGCCGAAGCGACCTTGGCAGGTCGCTTTTGGGCCCACCCTTTTGCAGGGCCGCAGTACACAAGGCGCCCCTGGTTCATCTCGGCTACATGGGTCACCCAGGGCATTACCTCCCCTTCTCGCCCCAAAATGAGCACCGGGGTCACCCCGGTACGGGACAACCCGTGGATGCGCTCTCCTAAAGAAGCTGTGGCCCCTTTGTCCAGTCCGCAAAAAGGGTCGTCCAGGACCATGAGGGTGGGATCTTTCATCAGGGCCCGGCAGATGAGGGTCTTTCGGATCTCTCCGGTGGAGAGAAAGCGCAGGCCCCGCTCAAACAGGGGAGCCAGCCCAAAGGATTCCCCCAACAGGCGCGCCTTGGGCTCGTCCTTCACCTGCTCCATGATAAACCCCAACGCAGACCGACCGGGGTCGATGCGATCCATGTAATCGGTGTCGTCTTCCCGGATTTCCCGCTCAATGGTGGCCAGGTGCTCCTCAAAGGAGAGGTGTCCCACGGCCTCGGGCATGCCCGTGAGGCTCCCCGATGTGGGCTCGGCCTTGCCGGCCAGCAGGGTTCCCAGGGCTGATTTTCCCGAGCCGTTGGGTCCGGTGACGGCCCATACCTGCCCCGGTGAGAGGGTGAGGTTGATGTCACGAAGCCAGGCGTTGCCTGCGATACGATAGTCCACGGATGAAAGTGTCATGTCCATGGGGCGTATATAGCACAGCCATGGACCAAACTTTAAGGGAGATTCTTTGCAAGCCTCCGGCAGGGCCGCCGGAGGCTGTTTTGAGCTGAATGGTTACGATTCTTTTTCCGTCCATTCCGCCCATTCTGCCCCAGGAGCCCTCAGTACATCGAGGGATATCGCCCATAGCCGGGTTGTGCCTGCCCATTTCTCCCCACCAAAGAGGGATCATCCCCCTCAAAACCACCATTACTCGACCCCAAACCAATACAAAACCCGAAAAACACATGACAAGACACCGATATTCACCACAACAACCCCTTCAAACGCCACACCCCTCACATCAGAACCGACTTTCCACCTGGTTTCCCTCATAAACGCGTGAAACACGCCACCAGAAGCCCCAATTGTTCATAACTTTTCACCTTTTTTCATCTCTTTTCCGCATTCCGTTCCCTTCTCCCACCCCTTCCCAAGGGGCGCCCGAGGCGCCATTTTCACCCAAACCCATTGAGATCCATAGAAAAACAGCCTTTTTATTTACAGGTCGGTATGGTAATTTTTTAAACAGGCCCAACGCCATGACCACCCCTTGAATCCGCCTCCCCACCCTTTTTCCACGCCCCCTTGCCCCATGGCTGGCCTGATGGTCGGCAACGAATGCCTCCCAGGGGTTCGGTTTCCATATTTTTAACAACAGCAGGACAACATGCGTATCACCTCGTCCCACAACTGCCGGCGCCACACCACGCCCCACCCTGGTCGCATCATCCGAGCGGGCCTTCTCCCGCTGCTGGCCCTTGTGCTGATGCTGTGGGGAACCTGCGGGGCCGAATCCCTCACCGTGGGGTTCCTTGCCGGGGGCGGGGGACTCGGGGACCAGTCCTACAACGACATGACCTGGATCGGGCTGGCCAAGGCTCGCGAGCAATACGGCATTCGCCTCACCTACGCACCGGCCGAAGAAAACGACGCCTCCCGGGCAGAGGCCCTGGACACCCTGCTCTCCGCCGGAGCCACAGTGGTGGTCTGCAACGGTGCGGGCCTTCTCCCCCTGGTCAAGACCGTGGCATCCCAACGCCCTGAGATCACCTTCATCATCAATGACCACCTTATCCAAGGCTATGACAACATCGTTTCCACCACCTTTGCCAACCACGAGGGGTCTTTCCTGGCCGGTGTCCTGGCAGGCGCCATGACCAAAACCCGACGCATCGGGTTCATCGGCGGGGTCCGCATGTGCGCCATCCGCTCTTTTCACATGGGGTTCACCCAAGGGGTCCGGTTCGCCAACCCCGAGGCCACCGTGATCACCCGCTACATCACCGAGGCAGGTAACTACTCCGGCTTCAGCGACCCCGATGCCGGCTACGCCCTGGCCGACGAACTCTACAGCCAGGGAGTGGACATCATCTATGCCGTGGCCGGGCTCTCGGGCAACGGGGTCATCCAGGCCGCACGGACCCACGACCGCTACGTCATCGGCGTCGACGCCGATCAGGACCACATGGCCAGGGGGCTCATCCTCACCAGCATGATGAAGCGCCTGGACCGGGCCTCCCTCATGGAGGTGGAAAAAATCCTCTCCCGACGCTTCCAGCCCGGAGAGAGCCCGTACAACCTGAAAAACGGCGGCGTCAGCTTAAGCCCCATGCGGTTCACCCGGGACATGATCCCCGAGGCGATCCACCGGCAGCTGAAGCTGGCGGAGTCCGACATCATCTCAGGAAAACTCACCGTGCACCGGTGCGAGGAGGCCGCCCCATGAAATCATTCATCCTTTTTCTGGCAGCCCTTCTGGTACCTGCAATCCCCGTCTCTGGCTCCTCCATCTCCGTGGGGTTTCTCGTGGGCCATTCCGGCATCGGCGATCAATCCTTCAACGACATGACCTACGCCGGTCTCATCAAGGCCAAACAGGACCTGGGCATCGACGTGGTGGTGGAGGACATGGAAAAATCACAGGCCGCGGCCGAACAAGCCATGCAACGCCTTCTCAAGCGACCGGTGCAGGTAATCGTGGCCAACGGGTTTGAATTCAAGGAGCTGGTGACCACCTACGCCAAGCGCCACCCCGACGTCTATTTCATCATGCACGATGTCCCCATCAAGGGCCTCCCCAACGTTGTCTCCACGGTGTTTGCCGTGGAAGAGGGGTCTTTTCTGGCCGGTCTCCTGGCAGCCTCCATGCCCGGCGCCCAGAAGGTGGGCTACATCGGAGCCGTGGATATACCGGTCATGGCCCCCTTTCTCACCGGGTTTCGCGCCGGGGTCCGCTACGCCTCTCCGGGAATCCCCATAGAGGTGGCCTTTATCTCCGAAGCCCCGGACTACAGCGGGTTCAATAACCCCGCCAGGGGACATGCCGTGGCCACCGAAATGTACGAGCGCGGTGCCACCACCATCTTTTCCGTGGCAGGCCTGACGGGCAACGGCGTCATCCAGGCGGCCCGGGCAGCCGACCGTTTTGTCATCGGTGTGGACTCGGATCAGGACCACCTTGCCGTGGGCCATGTTCTCACCAGCATGATGAAGCGCCTGGACATCGCCACCTACAAAGAGGTGGCCAAAATCGCCATGGGCCGCTTTCGCCCCGGCATTCGCCACTATGGCCTCCTGGAAGAGGGGGTGGGCCTGTCCCCCATGACCTACACCCGCACCCGGATCCCCGAAGCTCTCCTCGACCGCCTGGAGGAGGTGCGCCTGAAGATCATCGCCGGTGAGATCCGCCTTCCCCGAACCGCTGCCCCGCCAAAAGGAGCGCCATGACCTTTGCCTGGACACTCCAGCGAAAGATCACCACCGGGATCCTCCTGATCCTCCTGGTGGCCCTGATCCTGTCCGGGGCCCTGATCCTGGACAAGCAGCGGCACCAGCTCATGGGGGACCTCACCCGGCAGACCGAGCGGCTCACCGCCCTGGTGGCAGAGTTCAGCGTGCAGCCCCTGGAAAAATACAACTACTTCATCCTGGAAGAGGTGGCGTTGAGCGTGGAGCAGTTCCCCCAGGTGGCCTTTTGTGAAATCTACGACACCTCCGGCAACTCCCTCATCAACATCAAGACCATTATCCGCGGAAAAGATGTCACAAAAAAACAGCGCCGTACCGGCAGCAACATCCTCATCGCCTCCAAGGCCATCACCTCCGACACCGGCGTGCCCTTAGGTGAGGTCGAAATCGGGATCTTCACCGACACCGCCGTGGCCCAGCTCCGCATAGACGCCATCACATTGAGCGTGGGCAGCTTTCTCATCCTGGGACTGGTGGCCGTAAGCCTCCATCTTTTCCTGTCCAAGAGCATTGTCACCCCGGTAGTCACCCTCTCCACCATGGCCAAGGCCCTCTCCCGGGGGGAATTCGTCAAGCCCGATTTAGACGTCCGCACCGATGAAATAGGCGACCTGTGCCATGCCTTCCAGGAGATGAGCAGCAGCCTCAAGCACCTTTATGCCCACCTGGAAAAAGAGGTGGAGGAACGGACCGGGGAGCTTGAAGGGACCAACCGTCTCCTGCAGGAGAAGATCAAAGAGAAAGAGGCCATGGGAGAGGCCCTGCACAAAGCCAAGGAAGAGGCTGAAGTGGCCAATCGGTACAAGAGCATTTTCGTGGCCAACATGAGCCATGAAATCCGCACCCCCTTAAACGCCATCCTGGGTTACGCCCAGCTCCTCCAGCAAAAGGAGCTGGGTGACCCGGACACCAGCCACGCCGTGGACACCATTGAAAAGAGCGGAACCCACCTTTTGGGGGTTATCAATGACATCCTCGATTTTTCCAAGATCGAAGCGGGCCAAATGGACCTTCGGGTCATCCCCTTCGACCTCATGGCCCTGCTCACCAATCTGGACACCCTCTTTGCCCTGAGGTGCAAGCACAAAAACCTTGCCTGGGAAGTCTCGGGGCCCGAAGGGCGCATCTGCCTTCCGGTGGAGGGCGACGAAGGCAAACTTCGCCAGGTGCTCATCAACCTGCTCAACAACGCCGTCAAATTCACCGGCTCCGGCGCCATCCGCCTCCGAGTGCAAGAGACCGCCCCGGACCTCTTTCACTTCGAGGTCCGGGATACCGGCACAGGCATCCCCGACGGCATGGCCCGCCGTTTTTCTGCCCTTTCGCCGGCCACACCGACGCCCGGGAAGAGGGTACCGGCCTGGGCCTGCCCATCTCCGACAGCTATGTCCGGCTCATGGGAGGCAAACTGGAGCTGACCTCGGGCGAAGGCCTGGGAAGCCGCTTCCACTTCACCCTCAAGCTGCCCCAAGTGCCCATGGAAAGCCTGCCCGCGCCACCATCGCCCCCAAGCCCCAGGACCCTGGATAAAAACGGCGCCCTCACGGCCATGGTGGTGGACGACAACCAGCACAACCGGGACGTCCTTGCCACCATCCTCAAAGGGCTGGGCTTCGACGTCACCACCGTGGACAACGGACGGGACGCCCTGTCTCAGCTGGACACCCGCCCCACGGACATTCTCTTTGTGGACTACCACATGCCCGGCCTCAACGGCCTGGACACGGCCCGGATGGCCAGGGCCAGAAAAGATCCCGCACCCGTCCCCACGGTACTGGTCACCGCCGATGTCTTTGAACTCAAGGAGCAGCTCGCCCAGGAAGAGGGCATTGACCACTGCATTCCCAAACCCCTTCGCATCGATGACGTGACCCATGCTGTGGAAACCCTGCTCCCCGTGGCCTTCAAACCCGTTTCCAAACCACCGACCCCATTGCCCCCCATGGCCGTTGACCTGCCGCCAGACCTTCGCCGCGCCGTGCGGGAGGCAGCCCGGTTCGGAAAAATCAGCGAACTCAAAAAGCTAATGGAACAACTGGACGGAGAGGCCAAAGAAACCATGACCCGACTGATGCGAAAATACGACATGGACGGCATCATCGCCCTGATGGATGCAGCCGCCCAAGGAGATCCCCATGCAGACCCCTGACGAGCACACCCCCGCCCCTCCGAGAATCCTCATCGTGGACGACAAGGCGGAAAACATCGACCTCATCATGAAAATCCTGGAACCGGAAGGGTACAACCTCGCCTTTGCCACCAACGGCACCAAGGCCATTGAGGTGGCCCGGCACTTTCTCCCGGACCTCATCCTCATGGACGTGATGATGCCCCCGGGCCCCGACGGGTTTGCCACCTGCAGTGCCCTCAAGGCCGATGCCCTCACCGAAGACATCCCCGTGGTTTTTGTCACGGCCAAGGGCGAGACCACGGCCATTGTGGAAGGGTTCCGATGCGGGGGCCAGGACTACATCCCCAAACCCTTCAGGCGGGAAGAGGTCCTCTCCAGGGTCCGCACCCATGTGCAGGTGCGCCTCCTCATCGCCAAACAGGCCCGGCTCATTGAAGAGCTCCAGCAGGCCCTCTCCCATGTCAAAACCCTTCGCGGCCTCCTGCCCATCTGCGCCTCCTGCAAAAAAGTGCGCGATGACGACGGCTACTGGCACCAGATCGAAAAGTACCTCTCCACCCACTCAGAGCTGGGGTTCACCCACGGCATCTGCGCCGACTGCGCCAGACGCCTCTACCCCGACCTCGACCTTTCAGATCTCTCCGATGTCCCCGACGACAGCGTGTGACCGCCCTAAAAACGCATGTCGTAAGCACCAAGGCGACAAAACCATGGCCACGGGTATCATTCAGGCCCTGAAACAGGGGTATCCGGCACGTCAGAAGGGCAAAGGGGTGCACCAAAAAAGAACAAAAACACATCATACACCCCAAACACAAACCATACGCCGCACCCGCCCGACCAAAACACATCAAAACCCATCTACAACCAGCCAAAACCCAGCCAGAACAACTCCAAAAACAACGTTCAGAGAACGCCCCCATTGTTCATAACTTTTGCGTTTTTTTGAACAATCCGTTGCCTCCCGCATTTTTTGAGGTTGCAGTGGTCTGAAGGCCGTGATATTGGTCATACCAAAAAACATCTTCATGGAGTATTGGTATGACCAAAATAGAGACGGAGGGCCGCCTCTTTCACACGGTGGCCAAAGCCATTGCCGCCCGCATCCAGAGCGACGAGTGGCCGCCGGGCACCCGGCTTCCCTCGGAGCGAAGCCTGGCCGAACACTTCGGCGTCTCCCGGAGCTGCATCCGAGAGGCCATCCGGAACAACGTCTCCCAAGCAGCAAGAATGGTCGAAAACACGCAGGGGAGCCGGGACCTTTGTCTCCGAGCCTGACGAGTCGGCCCTGGCCGCCCACCTGGCCCGGGTGGTCCCTTTGAAAACCGAACGCCTCGCAGAGATCTTCGACGTCCGGCGCATCATCGAACCCCAGCTTGCTGCCCGGGCAGCCCTTCACATCACCGAAGACCAGCTCGTCCGCCTCAAGCTGCTGGTCTTTGAACAGGAAAAACGGGCCCTGGCAGGCGAGACCACCGAGGACATAGACCAGGCCTTTCACCTCTGCCTTGCCGAAGCATCGGGCAACAGCATCCTGCTCAATGTGGTGAAAAACCTCACCTCCATCCTCACGGAGTCCCGCACCGAAGCACTCCAGACCCCCGAGCGCAGCCGCCTGTCGGTCATCGCCCACGTGGAGGTCATCGATGCCCTGGAGCGGGGAGACAGCGCAGGGGCCGAAGCCGCCATGCGCCGCCACCTTGAAACCGTGGAGCAGGCCGTGTTTGAAGGAGAGGAGTCACAATGGCCTCCGGCGGATAGCTGATTGTCCCTGTGGTTCGTCCCTGGTTTTTCGGGGTGAAATGATTCGCCAAGGCTTCCGCAAAGCCCAAGCTAAACCTGTTTGTTCAACGTTTGAAACGTTTCGCCCCCGGCAGGACCGCCGGAGGCTGCTTTTAGAATCCAGAATAGGACAATAAGGGGATTATGCTGACATCGTTTATGATTTACGCGGTTGTGGGCGCCATCGCCGGCGTCCTGGCAGGACTCCTCGGCATCGGGGGCGGTCTGGTGATCGTGCCCATGCTAGTCTTCAGTTTCACCCTTCAGAACATCCCCCAGGAGCTCATGATGCACCTGGCCCTGGGCACCTCCCTGGCCAGCATCATCTTCACGTCGGTCTCCAGCTTCCGGGCTCACCACAAGCGCGGTGCCGTGCGCTGGGATGTGTTCAAACGCATCACCCCGGGCATCATCGTGGGGACCTTTGCCGGGTCCTGCGTGGCCTCCACCCTCCCCACCCACATCCTCAAAGGGATCTTTGTGGCCTTTCTCTATTACGTGGCCACCCAGATGATCCTGGGCAAAAAACCCGCGGCCTCCCGGCAGCTTCCCCGCACCGCAGGCATCTTCGGGGCAGGGGGCATCATCGGTTCCTTTTCCAGCCTCGTGGGCATCGGGGGCGGCACCCTGTCGGTTCCCTTCCTCACCTGGTGCAACATCCCGGTCCATCACGCCATCGGCACCTCGTCGGCCATCGGCCTGCCCATCGCCCTGGCAGGGGCCTTCGGCTACATCCTCAACGGCCTGGGCACCCCGGGCCTGCCCGACCTCTCCCTGGGTTTTGTCTACCTCCCGGCCCTTTTCGGCATCATCTGCTTCAGCGTCCTCACCGCCCCCTTGGGCGCCAAACTCGCCCACAGCCTGCCCGTAGACAAACTCAAACGCATCTTCGCCATCCTCCTCTACGTGGTGGCCACCCGCATGCTCATCAGCGTGTTTTAAGACAAAAAAACGCCTCCGGCGGCAAGGTGAGCCACCTTGAAAGCAGGTTGCCATTGCGCTTTTGCCCTTCGTTCCTCAGGTCAAAAGCGCAATGGTATTCAAACCGGGATTCGGGTGTATGCGGCCCGGACCACAAACGTCCCAATAACAGGATACGTTACCGTAGCGTGACGACGATCGGCATTAATTAACCATACCTCCAGAAAGATCGCCGGAGGCAACTACACTGACTAAATAAAAAGGCCGTGTGTCACCCCATGGGCGGCACACGGCCTCTTTTATTTCAACGTTCAAGGCAGCCCAGAAACCGGTCACCCTTTGCGGGCGAAGCCCGTCAGCGAATGTGATCGACCTGAGGAACGAAGGTCGGGAGCATTCGCGAACCTGGGGTCAAGGGGCTTGCCCCTTGCCGCCGGAGGCTTGTTTTTTCAACCACGTTGCCCGTTACGAAAGCCTTTTTTGACCGCCCAACCCGTAGCCGGTCTCGCCGTGGAGGACCTGGTCGAGTCCGATGACTTCGGACTCTTCGTCCACGCGGAAGCCCAGGGTCTTTTCGATGACGATGCACAGGACAAAGGTGACACCGGCGGCCAGAAGGATGGTTGCGCCCATGCCGGTGAGCTGGACAAGGAGCTGATCAAAGGGGCCCCAGGCTTTTCCTGCGGCGGCGGAGGCCTCGTCCATCCAGCTGTCCCGGATAAAAAAGGAGAGCATGAGAACGCCCAGGCCGCTGCCCACGCCGTGGATGCCGAAGCAGTCCAGGGAGTCGTCGTAGCCGAGTTTGGGCTTGAGGGTCAGGGCCCAGTAGCAGAGGCAGGACGAAAGAGCCCCCAGGATCAGGGCACCGCCAGGCTGCACCACGCCGGCGGCCGGGGTGATGACCACAAGGCCTGCCAGGATGCCCGAAACAAAGCCCAGGGCCGTGGCCTTCTTAAAGATCCACGCCTCGATGGCCAGCCAGGTGAGGGCGCCTGCGGCGGCGGAGATCTGGGTCATGGCCAGGGCCCGGGCCGTGTCCAGGCCGCTGCCCAGGGTGGAACCGGCGTTGAACCCGAACCATCCCACCCAGAGGAGGCCTGCGCCCATCATGGTCATGACAAGGTTGTTGGGGTGAAAGGCGGTTTTCGGAAACCCCTTGCGGGGCCCCAGGTACAAGGCGGCCACCAGGGCACTGATCCCTGCGGAGACGTGGATCACCAGCCCCCCGGCAAGGTCGATGACCCCGGCGGCACCGGTGTTTAAAAGCCAACCGTCCGGCGCCCAGATCCAGTGGCACAAGGGGGCGTAGACAAAAAGGAACCACAAGGCGATAAAGGCAATGTACCCCCTGAACTTGACCCGCTCGGCAATGGCCCCGCTGATCAGGGCCGGGGTGATGATGGCAAATTTTCCCTGGAACATGGCGATGATGTAATCGGGGATCCCGCCCGTCACCCGGGAGTCGATGCCGGAGAGCAGAAAATAGTCCGGGTTCCAGCCCCAGAACCCGCCCAGGATACTCTCTCCAAAGGTGAGGCTGTACCCGCACACCACCCAGAGCACCCCGATGACGGCCAGGGCCACAAAGGTGTGCATCATTGTGGAAAGTACGTTCTTGGTCCGCACCAGCCCGCCGTAAAACATGGCCAGGCCCGGCACCATCAAAAGCACCAGGGCCGTTGAGATCAGCATCCAGCTCGTACTGCCCGTGTCCACCCCGTCCCCAGTGAGGGCAAAGGCCGCCCCTTTGAGCGTCGCCCATGCCCCAGCCGCCATCACCGCTGTTCTAACCCAATGTCTCATCGTTTATCCCCATCAGAAAGTTCACAATAAGTCCCTTACGAAAAATTTCGTCATGATTTCGGGGATATCCCCAATCAAGTTTCGTGCCATCACCACGGCCTGACACGTCATCTCGAAATTCAGCGTTTCCATTAAAATCCACACACGGCAACCCCGCAAACAAAGTTACACTTATGTAATTCACAAGTCGTATTGATTGCAGTTTTGTTGTTTTTCGCCCCTCGATAAAACCTTTAAAAGACGTAACTATTCAGCTTATGCCTCCGGCGGCCCTGCCGGGGGCTAAACTTTTGCCTGATTTTATAAAGGCGGGTTTAACAAACAGGTTTTAAAAAATCATTTTGAGTGAATTTTTACTTTAAAGGCGGATGTGATTTGACCCGAGGAACGAGGGGCAAAACACATCCGCAACCTGCTTTCAAGGTGGCACACCTTGCCGCCGGAGGCTGTTTTTTTGAGCTGAATAGTTACTAAAAGACATGCCTTCGATTCAAAAAACGGCCTCCGGCGGCCAAGGGCTGAGCCCTTGGATCCCAGGATCGCAAATGCTCCGGGGCTAACGCCCCTACACATTTGCTGACGGAGGCACGCTTTTTGAGCACAGCCCTTAGTCGCTCTGCTTCATCTTTTTGAGGCGTTTGCTTAAGGCGGGCTGGGAGATGCCGATGAGGCGACTGGCGATGGACTGGTTGCCGTCGGCACGCTTCATGGCCTCGGTCACGAGGAGATCTGTGACGTCATGGACGGAGGGCAGGGATTTGGTGGCCACGAACACGCTGTCGTCCTCAAGGAGGGCTAGGGCTTGGCGTTGGTCATGGGCGGGCAGGGTCATGGAGCCGATCTTGCGTTTAAAGGCATCCAGGGAGAGCATTTTTGCCTTGTGGGTACTCACGGCGTCATGGGCCATGGCCTGGAGTTCCCGGACGTTGCCGGGGAAGGGGTAGTTGGCAAGGAGGGTCTCCAGCTCCCGGGGGTAGGTGGGCCGCTTTTTGCCCAGGGCGTCGGCGGCTTCGCCGAGGAAGTGGTTCAGGAGAAGGGGAATATCCCCTTTGCGCTCCCGCAAGGGGGGGATATGCACGTGGTGGGCGCAGAGGCGGTAGTAGAGGTCCTTGCGGAACTCGCCTTTGGCCTGTTTCTTATCCAGGTCCTGGTTGGTGGCCACCACGATGCGGGCGTTTAAGCGCTTGGGCCGGTCGCTCCCCAGGGGGTAGTACTCTCCGTTCTGGATAAGGCGAAGCAGTTTCACCTGGGAGGTGACGCTCAGGTCCCCGATCTCATCGAGGAAGAGGGTGCCCTGGGCCGCCTGCTCCACCATCCCTTTGCGTACCCCGTGGGCGCTGGTAAAGGCCCCGGGGGCGTGCCCGAAGAGGGTGTCGGAAAAGACGTTGTCGTCCAGGCCGGCCACGTTGATGGAAATGAGGGGCCCTTCCACCCCGCTGAGGCGATGAGCGGTATGGGCAAAGAGCTCTTTTCCCACGCCGCTCTCCCCGGTGATGAGGATGGGCATGGCGCTTTTGGCCACGGACTCCATGTACTGGAACACGGCCCGCATGGCTTTGTCGCCGGTCAAGATCTCTTCAAAGGCGTCCGGGTGTTCCAGGCGGTCGTGGAGAAGGCGACTTCTGATCTCCTTGTGCTCCTTGGACATCTCCACCATCTGAATGGCCCGGTTCACGCCCATGACCAGGCGGTCCTCCTCGTTGGTCTTGACGAAGTAGTCGTAGGCCCCCAGCTTCATGCACCGCACGGCCGGTTCGATCTGGTTGATGCCGCTGATAATGATCACCACCACATCGGGGTGCTCCTCGATGATGGACGACAGGAGCTTGTCCCCGGAGAGCCAGGGCATGTTCAAATCCAGGAGCACCAGGCCAAAGCCCCCTTGGGACAGGATCCCCATCACCTCCCGGCTGTCCTGGCAGCGGGTGAGGTTGTTGATGCCGGCCGACCGCTCCAGGGCGATGGAGAGGCTTCGGATAAACGGCTCTTCATCGTCAACGATCAGCACCTTGAATGAGGGGTAGAGGGATTTTTTGGGAATCACGGTCACATCCTTTTGAACATGGGGAGTCGAAGGGAGACGGTGGTGCCTTCGCCGGGCTCGGAGGCAAACGACAGCACCCCGCCGTGTTCGTTGACGATGGTGGTGGACACCGAAAGGCCCAGTCCGGTGCCGCCGGTGTCCCGCTTGGTGGTAAAAAAGGGATCGGTGGCCGTGGCAGGTGGCATGCGGTTGATGCCGCTGCCCTGGTCGCGCACCTCCAGGACCACCCCTTTGCGGTCCGGGCTGTTGAAGGTCTGAAGGGAGATGGCCTGCTCCGGTGCGGTGAGGGCCTGGCAGGCGTTCAAGATCAGGTTTACCACCACCTGCTCGATGCGCTGGGGGTTGCCCCGGACCTTGTACAGCCCCTCGCCGCAGGAGACCGAAAAAGAGTGGGTGGCCTTTTTGATGGAGTTATCCACCAGCCGCGTGGCCGCACGCACCACCTCGTTCAAATCCATGATCTCCATCTGGCGGGAGTTGTCGATGCGGGAAAAGTCCTTCAGGTCTTCCACGATGTGCTTGATGCGCTTGCCCCCGGCCTGCATTTCCGCCAGCATGTAGGGGATCTCCTCACGCATGCGGGTGTACTCAAGGCCCCCCACCCAGAAATCCCCGTGTTCCTGATAGTAAGCCTCCAGAATGGGCCACAGGTCTTCGAAGGAGTCCATGATCACCGGGGTGTTCAAAAGCACCAGGCTGTTGGGGTTGTTGATCTCATGGGCCACCCCGGAGACCAGAATCCCCAGGGAGGCCATCTTGTCCGCCTGGATGAGCTGCTGCTGCTGGAGATGAAGCTCCCGGGTTCGGTTTTCCACCTCCCGCTTCAGGGTGCGGTTCCACATGAGGATGGCGCCCATCATCAGCACCAGGGGGATCACCACCACCATACTGAGCTTGATGATGCGCGTCCACGACGGGGTCCTCGGCTCCAGGACCCCGAGCCACTTGTCATAGATCTCCTGGTACCGCCCCGTGTTCTTCAAAATGGAGAGCCCCTCGTTCAGCCGGGCCTGAAGCTCTGCATCCCCTTTTTTTACGGCGTAGCAGTACTTGAAGCTCACCGCGGTCTTGCCCGAGGTGACGATGTTGGAGAGGCGGTGTTTGCGCCCGAGATAAAGCCCCGGCAGGTTGGCCACGGCCGCGTAATCGTGTTGGCCTGCGGCCAGCATCCTCAGGGCGTTGGCATGGGTGTCCGAAACAATAACCTTGATGCCGCCGTGCTTGACCAGGGTGTCGTGCATGGATCCGGCTTCCTGGACAATGACCTCGGAGCCCACCAGGTCGTCGACGCTCTTGGCCGGCCTGGAGCCTTTGCGGTAAAAAATGGATTGGTGGATCAGGGCGTGGGGGACAAAATCGAACACGGACAGTCGCTCTTCGGTGAACACCGTGCCCGGCAGCATGTCCACTTCCCCATGTTGAAGGGCGGTGCGCATCTCGCTCCAGTTGCCCAGGCGGATCTCGATGTTGAGGCCCATGACCTCGGCAATGGCCCGAGTGAGCTCCACGTTGTAGCCCTTGGGATTGCCCTCTTCATCCAGGTACTCATACGGGGGATAGTAGTAGTCGCCGCCCACGATGTAGGTTTTGTTACGAAATGTGCGGTGGGGCCCGGGCGGCTCGGGGGCCCAGGGCCTGGGCCAGGAGAAGAAAAAGCAGAAAAAGGGCGGCGCACCGTGCTGCCCACGGGCACTTGGGGCCGTGTGACACGGCCCCTGAAGCAAAATAACGACAACCTCTCATAACCGACCTGTTCCTTGGGTAAACCATTGATACCTGTCCTTGGTTATGGCCCCCGAGGGCTCTTCTGTCAATACGGGTTTCATCTTTTCAACCCCTTGCCCCAGATGGCAAAAGCCATACAAAAAAGGGAACGATTCAGTGGCCTCCGGCGGGTCGCTTTTTTTAAAAAAGCTCCGCAAAAACGTTTCGGTTGAATCTCCGGTACGTATACACCGGTCGGATTGCCCATACCTTTCGCCGGTCCGAGGCGTTCACGATGACCTGTTTATCAAACCCAACCTATATAACCATGGAAGGCGGTGTCGGGCTGAATAGCCATCCAAACAAAACGGGCCGGACACCTTATTTCCCGGCGGGAAAAACGCATCCGACCCGTTTCGTCAGACCTTACAAGAAAGACGGATTAGAGCTCCACGGAGGCTCCCTGTTCCCAGACTGCCTGATCAAGTTCCCCTTCGGACTTGGCCACTGCGCAGGTCACGGCCAGGTCGCCGGTGACGTTCAGGGAGGTTCGTCCCATGTCCAGCAGGGCGTCGATGCCGAAGATCATGGCATAGGCTGCGGCAACAGCGGAGCCGGGCTCGACTTTAAGGCCCACGGACTCAAGGACCATGAGAAGCATGATGGCACCGGCACCGGGGACCCCGGCAGAACCGATGGAGATGAGAACCGCGGTGGCAATGACTGTCAGCTGCATGTCCAGGGCCAGGGGAGCGCCGATGGCAAGGCTCACAAAGATGGCGCAGACCCCCTGGTAGATGGCGGCACCGTCCATGTTCAAGGTGGCGCCCAGGGGCAGGGAGAAGGAGTAGACCCCGCGGGAAACCCCGAGGTTCTTCTCGGCCACTTCCATGCTGACGGGAAGGGTGCCGCCGCTGCTTCGGGTCACAAAGGAGGTGATGATGGCCGCGCGGGCTCGGGAGAGGAACTCAAAGAAGTTGATACCGTAAAGGGTCAAAAGGCCGCCGTAGACAAACACCGCATGGCAGATAAAGGAAGCGTAGACGGTAAGGGTCACCAGGGCCAGGGGGCCGAAGGCCTGGGCTCCCTGCTTTCCGAAGACCACGGCGATAAGGGCAAACACACCGATGGGGGCCACTTCAAGGATCCAGCCCACCACCTTGTACATGACCTCGGCGCCGCCTTCAAAAAAGGCAAACATGGTCTGGGCGGCGTTTTGAATTCGGTCGTCGTCGCTCTCGCGCAGGTGAGAGAGGCCGATGCCGAAAAAGATGGCGAAGAAGATGGTGGGGAGCATCTTGCCGGAGGTGATGGCTCCAAAGGGGTTGGTGGGGATGATGTTGAGCAGGGTATCCACCATGGAGGGCGGAGTCACGGACTTGCCTTTGGCACCGGCAATGCCCACCAGCTCCATGCCCGAGCCGGGGTTGAAGAGGTTGGCAAAGACAAGGCCGATGGCCACGGCAAAGGCCGAGGTCAACAGATAGAGAACCAGGGCCTTGACGCCGATGCGTCCCAGGCGGGAGGGATGCACGCTGGCCGCGCCCACCACCAGGGTAAAGATCACCACCGGCATCACGATCATTTTCAGCAGACGGACAAAGGCGGTTCCCAGGGGTGCCACGGCCGCGATCTTGGGGCCGAAGATCAAGCCGGCCACTGCACCGGCCACCAGGCCGATGAGAATACGGAGCAAAAGGTTTGTGTTGAAATACCACCCAAACAGGCCTGATTTCTTTTCACTGCTTATCTGTGTCATGTCTATTCCCCATCTTTGATGAATAAAACTTAAATGCAACCCAAATTAATTTGATTGAATAGAAGTAGAGCACAGACAATGCCAACCGCCCCGTTAAATGCATGACCCCCTGTTATCACAGGCATATTTTCCATTAAGGTGCTCCCTGCGCACCCTCGGAAGGGATATAACCTGTTGAAAGCGCCGCCGCCCGGTACATGGGTATCCGCCACAAAAACCAGACAGATACCCTGCGTCCCCCAGGTTATAACGGGTCGCAGGTTATAAGGGTTTGAAAAAAGTGCAGGGGTGCTTATCTTCTAACATCCGAAAGCCCGATTCCCGGCTTTCAGCCCCCATGAATCCCCCACCCAAGGAGGTACCCATGAACTTCCAGAACGCCCAGTTGCCTCCCGGCGCAGAACGCGCCGGTGCCACCCCCACCATGGACGAAACCACAATTGCACCGGGCATCCTTGCAAAGCATATGGCCCCCAAGGCAAGTGCGGGCTTCTCGTGGTGGAAGAGGGGGCCTGCCAGTTCGTCTGGGAAGACGATCAGGACCACCCCATCGACTGCGACCCCGATCACCCCGTGGTCATCTTTCCGGAGCGCTATCACCACGTGGTGATTACCGGTCCCGTGAAACTGCGGGTGGAGTTCTACACCCTGCCCGTCACCCTTCAAGGGCTCGATTCCAAGGCGTCCCGTCCCGGGGAGGATTTTATATAGCCCTGTGATTACCCATTGAAATCCATCTATTGCTGTGCAAAAACAGGGGAGACATGGCCGCGTTATCCTTGCGACCGCCTGAGGCAACCCACCACCCCAGGAGCCCGCGATGAAACTGCTTTTCCCCCACCGCACCTTCCAAGAAAGCTCCCATGCACCACGGAGCGTGATTTTTCTGACACGCGTCCTGGCTGCCCTTCTCCTGCCGGTGCTGTGTCTCATGCCCGCCCCCTGCACCGGAGAATCAGCCGAACCCATTGTCCGGGCCGCCTTTGACTACTGGCGCGGGGAGGCCTCCGTCTCCCGGCTCACCATGACCATCCACCGCCCCACCTGGCAGCGCACCGTCTCCCTCGACGCCTGGACCCAGGGAGAATCCGAGAGCCTCTTTGTCATCAAGTCCCCGGCCAAGGACAGGGGCAACGGTACCCTGAAAAAAGGGCGGACCATGTGGATCTACAACCCCAAGGTCAACAAAATCATCAAGCTGCCCCCCTCCATGATGAGCCAGAGCTGGCAGGGCTCGGACTTCTCCAACAACGACCTGGCCAAGACCGACAGCCTCATCTACGACTACACCCACAGCCTCACGGGACAGACCACCCAAAACGGCCACACCATCTATAACGTTCAGTCCGACCCCAAGCCCGACGCCCCGGTCATCTGGGGCAGGATCACCCTTGAGATCCGGGACGACCACATTCTCTTGAAAGAGACCTTCTTTGACGAAGAGCTGGAACCGGTGAAGGAGATGACGGCCTCGGATATCCAATCCGTGGACGGTAAGCTCTTTCCCATGACCTGGAAGATGGCCAAGACCGACACACAGGACGAATACACCGTCATGGTCTACGACGCCCTCACCTTTACCCGGGAACTCCCAGCCAACACCTTTACCCGGGCCAACCTGATCAAGGTGGGAAAATAAGGGCCGCAAGAAAAACCCATTTTTTTTCGTAACTATTCAGCTTATGCCTCCGGCGGCCCTGCCGGGGGCTAAACGTTTAAAAAGTTTAACAAACAGCTCATAAAAAAAGGTACATGAATGCCGTTTTAAATCCAGATGTGATGTGACCCGAGGAACGAGGGACAAATGACATCTGCTATCTGCTTGCCGCCGGAGGCTGTTTTTTGGAGCTGAATAGTTACTTTTTTTCTTAACCTCCCGCCCCCATGAGGCCTTTCAATGAACACAGACATCGCCCTTGCATGGCGGAATATCTGGCGGAATCCGAGGCGCACGCTGCTGACCATTGCAGCCATTGCCTTTGCCGCGCTGCTTCTGGTGTTTATGCTCTCCTTTCAGTTTGGGACCTACGAGACCATGATCAACGCCTCGGTCTCCTTGCGCACCGGGCATCTTCAGGTGCAAGCCAAAGCCGGGAGGTGCGCCTGGCATTGAACTGGGATGATGAAACCGAAGCGGCTCTGCTGGACGGGGACCTGCGGGTGGTGGCCGCAGCGCCCAGGGCCAACGGGTTTGCCCTGGTCACCAGCGGCAGCCGAACCTACGGGTGCATGGTCACGGGGGTGGACCCGGAGCGCGAAAAGAAAGTCTCCACCCTGGCAGCCATCATCCGGCAGGGAAGCTATTTCAAAGGGGAAGACGCGGCCCTGGTGGGGGAGACCCTGGCCCGGAACCTCAAGGTGGGGGTGGGGGATGAGCTGACGCTTCTGGGACAGGGCCGGGACGGATCGGTGGCGGCCACGGTGGTGGCGGTTCAGGGAATCTTCGAGTCGGGGCTGGATGCCTATGACCGCAACGTGGTGCTCCTGCCCCTGGCCTTTTTCCAGGATCTCTTTACCATGGAAGGCGGGGTGCACGAGGTGGCCATCCGGGCCAGCAGCCTGTCGGAGGTGGCGCCCTTGAAGGCGAAGCTCAACGCCAAGCTGGCAGAGCTGCCCCACAACGGGCCTCCCCCGGTGGCCCTGGACTGGATGGATCTCATCCCCGGGCTTCTCCAGAGCATCCAGATGGATCTGGTGAGCGGGCTCATCATGTACCTGATCCTCATTATTGTGGTGGCCTTCAGCATTTTAAACACCTTTGTCATGGCCATCTTCGAGCGCACCCGGGAGTTCGGGGTGATGATGGCCATCGGCACCACCCCGGGACGCCTCATGGGGCTGGTCTTAACCGAATCCTTTTTCATGACGGCAACGGGCCTTGCGGTGGGCATCGCCTTCGGAGCCATCCTGACCCTCTGGTTCGAGTCCCACGGCATCCTCATCCCGGGAAGTGACCAGATCATGAAGGCATACGGCATCAGCGGCCGCCTCTATCCCAAGCTCTCGCTGCTCTCGGCCACCATCGGCCCGGTGGCCGTCCTTGCCATCACCTTGTTTTCCGCCCTGTTTCCCGCCCTGAAGATCCGGAACATGAACCCCGTGGAGGCGATGCACCATGCATAACGAACTGGCCTGGCGCAATATCTGGCGCAACCCGAGGCGCACCCTGGTGATTACAACGGCCGTGGTCATCGGGATCTGGAGCATCATCCTCTTAAGCGCCCTGACCCGGGGCATGCAGCGGGAGATGCTGGGCAACGGCATCAAGACCCTCACCGGCCACATCCAGATCCAGCACCCCGAGTACATGGACGATCCGGTGGTGGATTACTCCCTTGGTGAGGGCGCCATCGACAAAGAGGCCCTCTCGACACGCCTTCCCCGGGGAAGCCACTGGACCGGTCGCATCCGCGTAGGGGCCGTGGCTGCCAACGCGCGCCACTCCGGCGGGGTGACCCTTGTGGGTATGGACCCGGAGCGCGAGCCTTTTGTCTCGTTTATCGGCGGGGCCGTCACCGAAGGGCGCCCCCTTAAGGCCTCGGACAAAAGCAAGGTGGTCGTGGGACGGGCCCTTCTCAACGCCTACGAGGCCAGGATCGGTCACAAGCTCATCCTCATGAGCCAGGACACAAAAGGAGAAATCGCCTCCAAAGCCTTTCGCATCGTGGGGGTCTTTGACGCGGACCTGGAAGCAACCGAAAAGACCTATCTCTTTGTCCCCTTTGGGGCTGCACAACAGATGCTGGGACTGGGGGACCGCCTCTCGGAGGTCTCCATTGTGTTGCCTGAGATGGGAGAAGAAAAGGAGGTGGCCAGGACCATAAGCCAGGCCCTCAACACCGAGTCCCTCTCCGTCACCACCTGGCAGGAGCGCCTGCCCATGCTGGCCGCGTACCTGAAACTATCGGACTCCTTCATCTACATCTGGTACGGGGTGGTCTTTATTGCCATGGGCTTCGGCATTGTCAACACCACCCTCATGGCTGTCTTCGAGCGAATCCGGGAATTCGGCCTTATCCGGGCCCTGGGCATGAGCCCTTCGGGTATCATCCGGGGGGTTCTCCTGGAGTCCCTTTTCCTGCTGCTCCTGGGCCTTACGGCAGGCAATATCCTGGGTATTGCCACGGTCTTTCTCATCGCCATTCACGGCATCGACCTCTCCGCCCTTGCCGCGGGAACCGAGATGTGGGGCATGCCTCGCATCATCATCCCGGTGCTCACCCCCACGGACATCCTCACCGCCAACGGGGTTATCGTCACCCTGGGCCTGGTTGTCAGCCTTTACCCGGCAACCAAAGCAGCCCGCATCACCCCGGTGGAGGCCCTCCGGTATACATAACAGCTGGAATGATCGCGATTTTCATAAAATCGCACCCGGGTCCGGTGTGGCCTGTTGACTGGGAATCCCCTGGTTTTCCGGCCGGGTTCGGCCTTCCGTACCATGGCCCGTTCAACATCGAAAAATCAACGCATCTTAAACATTGACAGGGCACCCATCAACCCCTATAAATTACAAGGTTTACCCAAACATTCATTCCCATGGGCCCCCTTGTATTCACCGCCGTTCTGCACCCACCATCGCCTCCTTCTCCGCCACAGACAGCCCCACCTTCTTTCTGTTGCCGCACCAGCGGTTGCGCAGATGCCGCCCCATGGGCACAGCAATCCCTTAACCTTCGTTTGTCCGACCCAAAGGAGATCACCATGGCACAGCAAAAGTTTGACGGCACCTACAACGTCACCATCTTTATCCCGGAGCGCGGCAGTTATCAGTCCATCACCGAGACCATGACCATTGCCACGACCACGGAAGGAAGTGATGAAGTCCTCCAGACCGGGAGCCAGCTCTCGTTTATGAGCTACACCTTTGAGCTCAGCGGCCGTATCAACACCCAGACCGGCCTGGCCACCATCAGCGGCCAGGCAACCGACTCCGGTGTCTCACTGGATCCGGCCCTCTGGAGTTTCGTGTCCACCCCGGCCCTTCAATCCGTAAACGCCGCCCGGGTCGTCTTTAACGGTGCCGCGGCCATCGGCTTCTGCTTCTCTTTGTTCGGCATGAAAGAGGGACAGGAGACCTTTGAGTCCCAGAGTATTCCGGAGATGTTCATGAGGGACTTCCAGGCAACCTCACGGCCCGTGCCCAAACTCTAAACCACCTTGCGTGGCTGTCAGGCCATCTCTTTGGATCGCCTCATCACGCTGTCCACGTCTTCCATGGCGTAGTCGTAGAGGCGCCCGTACAAAAAGAGGGTGACGCCCTTTCCGGCAGTACGCCATCCCAGGCCCGCAGCCACCTTGAGGAGCCCGCCCCTGGCCGTAAGACGGTAAGCGGTCAGGGGCCACTTGAGCCAGCCATAGGCTTTTTTCCCGTGGGTGACGGCCTCTTTGAGGCTTTTGGGCAGGCTCTCTTCGGCATACCGGCGAACTGTTGCCAGGGTGTCCAGGCGGACGCGAAAGAGACGCCCGGCAACAGGCAGAGACTCTCCCTTGCCCAGCTGCGCCAGAAGGTGGCGGGTACGCTCCAGGATGGGACCGATTCTGGCCTCATCAAGGGGAGAGTCCGCCTCGGGGAAGTGCTTCTGGGCAAGAAGCTCAGCGGACTCTTTTACGGTTTTCCCAAATACAGAGAGGCCGGGGGTGGGATGAAAAAGCGCCGACACCCCGGTGATCCGTCTGCGAAGGGGGGCAAGGGCAGGATCCATGGCTGCGGGCGGGGCATCGTCGAGCCCCTCAAGTTCCCTTAAGACCTCTTCCATGGCCTCGGGAGCAGGCTCCCCGCCGGAGGCATCCCCTTCGGCACCCGGTGAGCCATAGAGTTCCAGGGCGGTGGTGCCCACAAAGAGGTGAAGGTCGGTCAGGAGGCACTTGCCCAGAACCATGAGGGAGAGATTTCCGGAGAGGGTAATCAGCCAAGAGACGGGATCGGGGAGGAGAAGCAGGCGAAAGACGTTCATGCCGGAAACCCAGCGCCTGAAACGAAGGTACCAGCGCACCGGAGGAAAGCCGGTGACCCGTTTCAACCGACGGGTGCTGGTCTTGACCGTGGCAACTCTCACCCGCCTGAGGCGAGCCAGGCCAGGCCGTTCGAGCACGGCGTCAAAGCGATCCAGGGAACGGTTCAGGGTTCGGATCAGGTGGCCCACAGACACCCTCAGCTCCGGGCGAGGCGCCTCGGGGTGAAAGGCGGCGGCAACTTCGGTGAGGTAGCCGTGAAGATCGTCAAGGCTTGGAAGGTCGGGGGAGAAAGAGCGAAGGGTCGCCCTGCAGTGAGAGACCACCACGCCAAGGGCGGCAGCCTCATGATCCGGTGCGGTTTTGGCCCGCGCCTCAAGGGCGCGTATCTCACGGGTAAGGGAGAGAGCCCAGCCGATGATGCGCACGGCCCGGACAAGGGCCAGCGCCACCACAGGTACCAGAGCCACCCATAACCAGAAGATCCATTCTGTGAGCAGGGGAAACGTCATTGTGTCCTGTGGCTGGTTTCAGGCAGGGTCCTGTTGAAAAGTTATGAACAATCCAGGCCTTCGGAAGGGCGAGCCAGAAAAAGTTTTCAACATTCACCCACACCAAGGGCAAAAAGCACTCATTAACGATAAAAAAGACCGATTTTCAGAACAAACAGACAGAGGTTTGGCAAATAAAGTGCGACCCATCCCGAAAAACAACGCTGCAACCTATCATTTCAAGCACAAAACAGGATAGAATTTCGCAGGAAGCCAAATCAGGAGGGGCGGGTCTGGGCACAGGAAATTTTGTGGATGACAGAGCCGAGAAAACGGCACACCGTCTCCATCTCCTCCGGGGTAAACCCCTCTGAGGCGAACTCGTTGAATTGATCCACCAGTGGCAGGGCAAGGGCGGCGGTTCGGGCCCCTTTGGGGGTAATATACACCTGGAAAGCACGCCCGTCTTCAAGACAGCTGCGTTTTTCAATGAGCCCTGCTTTTTCCATGCGGGTCACCAGGCCTGTGATGGCTGAATTGTTCAGCCCCAGCCCCCGGCTCAGCTCTTTTAAGAGACACCCGTCTTCCTTTTCAAGGATAAAAAGGGCTGCAAGCTGGGCCGAGGTGACGGAAAGCTTCTCCATCAGGATGGCATCGGCCCACTTCAGCAGCACATGACGGCTTCGGTTGATGAGAAAAAAAAGGCGGTTGTCAGGGGTTTCGTCCATAACACCTCAGTGGGTATAGGTCTTTTTCCATCCGTTTCGGGTCTTCTTGCGATGATCGTTCAGGGCAAGAAAAAAGGCACCCACGGAGAGTTCCGCACAGTGGAAATGATCTTCTTCCAGGGTCTTTAAGTAGCCGGCAACCTTTTCAGGGGTCACCTCCCAGGCCTCTTCCAATGTCCGCCCCTCGGTCATGGAGGCCACGGTGTTGGCACAGGCGATGGTGTTGAGGCATCCGTCGATCTGGATGGCGACGTGCTTGATGGTCTCCTCTTCGATGGTCAGGAACATCTCCACCGTGTCCCCGCAGTCCCCAACGCGCTTGCCGTAGCCGTCGGGGTTCTCCACGCGCTCCAGCCTTTCGTAGCTGTACGCCATTTCAATATACTCGTCTGAATGCTGCTCCAGAAAATTCTGCTCGTGATGATCCATGATTAAAATACTCCGTTGACCTTCGATAATATCCCGGAAAAGAGAACCATCTCCTCCTCAGTGAGGGCCGCTGCCATCTCTTCGGTTAAGCTCACATGATATTCATGGTGGCGCCTGAAAAGCGCCTCGCCTTTGTCTGTCAGCACAATTTCATAGGAACGGCGATCTTTTTCATGGGCTTCCCGCCGGAGGTACCCCTCTTTTTCAAGGCGATCCACCGTTACCGTCACCGTTCCCGTGGTGACCCCTTTTTTCTCGGCCAGCTCCCGCATGCGAAGACGACCTTCGTGGCCCACGATCTCTATGGTGTGCATCTGGGAAGGGGTCAACCCGCTCCCCTTGACCACCGAATTCTCCCAGGAGGAAATCTTTTCGTAAAACTCAACAATTTGACGGGCAAGTTGCCTGACTTTCACCGATGCCTCCTGCAAAAAAAGTATCCATCCCCCTTGGGATCCACCCAACACCTCTGAATCCAGAGGGCAATATCCAAAACACAGAAGGCCGTACCCCGGTTGATCACAAAGCGGTTCGGCCCACTGAACAGACGCGCCCTCCGTCACGGGCAGGCCCCCGTGGGGCATGCATTCCGGAAACCAGAGCTAACCGACCGATTTACCCTCACTATACAATACGGAAACGGCACCGTCCGCGCCACCCGATGCAATAGCATAATTGAAGAAAACTGCAATGGATTTTATCCGGTGACCGGGCGTCAGGGTTCCTATCCAAAGGGTCCCAAGGCCCATGAGTGTACCTCGAACACCCTCAAATTTCCAACAGGCTTTTTCAATTGATCAATTTACACCCCGAGGATAGAATAGCGACCCAGGAATTTTCCCATCGGGTCCAGACCCGCAGATTAAACCCATGGAGACGATCATTGAAGAAGCTCAGTCCCCCTTTGTCCTACGCAATCGGCCTTCTTTCACGGGTCCTTTTTTCCCTTCTTTTTGCCACCTGCCGACTGGAGATTTTCGGCAAAGACGCTGGCGCCGCCCACAAACGGGGCCGCACCCACGGCAATGTCCTGTATGTCACATGGCACCAGCGCCTGATTCCTTATATCTGGTACTACCGCTTCAAAGAGGTGGTGGTGATGGCCAGCATGAGCCGGGACGGTGAGCTTGCCTCCCGCTATGTCGAAGCCTTTGGCTGGATCTCCGTGCGGGGATCCTCCAAAAAACGAGGCCGCGAGGCCCTGCTGGAGATGGTTCCCTACGTCCAAAAAGGCCACCCTGCGGCCCTGGCCTGCGACGCCCCCACCGGCCCTGCCTATATCTCCAAGATGGGCATCGTGGCACTGGCCCAGAAATCGGGCCGACCCATCCAGGCCGGCATGTGGAGCTGCGACAACCACTGGACCCTGCGAAGCTGGGACCGCACCATCATCCCCAAGCCCTTCTCCCGCATCATGCTCATGTACGCCGAACCCATCCATGTGGAAGAGGGCGCTTCCCGGGAGGCCTGTGAAGAGGCGCGCCAATTGCTTGACGACCGGCTCAATGCCATGATGTACCAGGCCGATCGCTATTTCGAATCCGGTGTCTCCGACCCCCGGGATATCCCGGTTCCCACCCCGGTTCCACGCCCTGACCCGAAGGAAGCCCTTCAAGGGTAACCTTTTATAAACACATCATAAATCCATGGTTTTCTACTGGATAAATCCACTGAGAACCAATTGACATTGAAAGTTCCCCCTGATAAGATCACCCCGTTTATAATTTCTGTAAATGGTGATTTTAGGGGAATCACGCTTTAAACCGGGACGGCCGCTGCGGAGTTGACGACACAGCCACGGGCTGCACCTTTCGTACCGAACCGTCACCGACTGGGAGAGGAAAGGAAACTAAAAATGAACAAAACCCGTTTGATTACGCTGCTGTCCGCCCTTGTGGTCTCTCTTGCGGCGGTGAGTCTTCTCTGGGCAGGGACCACCGTGGAAGACACCTTTGACATGAAAACCAAAGAGTACACCGAAGCCGGCGGACACAAGTACAGTCCGGTACCGTTTACTCACAAAAAGCACCACGAAGATTACAAGATCGGCTGTGGTGAGTGCCACCACGATGAAAACGGCAAAGCCCTGGAGCTCACCATGGGTGATGATGTCCAGCGCTGCATCGAGTGCCACGACAAGCTCGGCCGGGCTCCCAAGGGCAAAGGCAAGAAAAAGCTCAAGGGCAAGGAAAAGCGTCAGTACCATGCTGAGGCCGTCCATGACAACTGCATCACCTGTCACAAAGCCTTCAACAAAGAGTTCAAGAAGAAGGCCAAAGACAAGAAAGCCAAAGGGCCGGCCCCCACAAGCTGCAAAAAATGCCACACCGAAGGCAAAATTAAAAAGTAGTCGTCCCTGATTCAGGGCATCTGTTTAAAGGCGCTTTTTTCCTTTTCAGGAAAAAGCGCCTTTTTCATTGCCTGCTCCCGCCCTCCACTTCCCGGCGGCTCTTTGCCCACCCATCCCTTCCTCTCCGGCGTTCACTTACCCAATCCACACGAAAAGAGCGCGGGTGATCCCTTCTGTCAGCAATCCGGTAATCATCTAAAATAACGACAGGTTTCCCCTGTTTTATTCTTCGTTTTAAAAAAGTTTCGAAAAATTCCGAATTAGTTCTTAAGTAAACATAGTTCCGTGCCGTTAAGACTACATTAGTGAGATTGAACTAAGTATACAACATCTCACAACGGGCAAAACGAAACGCGACTTCCATGGCGTTATCAGCAAAATAAAGCTGCCCTACCCGGCCTTTTTTTATTCTTCGTTAGGCAATATGTGAAGAGCCTTTCTTCACCCCTTATATTTCAACGTTGGCACGGAGAACCACACATGAAGCTACGCCTAAAATTCCTTATACCTGTCCTGCTCATCATCCTCACGGGCCTTGTGGCCATCACCACCCTCGGGTATGTCAGCTCCAAAAATGCTCTCAAGCAGAGCGTTCACACCCAGCTTACCTCACTGACCGAGGCAACCTCCGAGGTCCTGGGAAAATTCATCCGAGACAACCGTTCCCTGCTGCACTACTGGGGGTCGGACACCCTGTACAGAAACTTCGCCATCAATCAGGACACCCTGATGCGCAGGGCCGTTCATGAGAAGCTCTCCCGCATCCTTGAGACCTTTCCCAGCATCGAAAACTTCCTGATCACCTTGCCGGACGGAACCATCATTGCCTCGGCAGTCCCCGGGGTGGAGAACTCCCTGAATATTTCGGACCGGACCTACTTCAAAGAAGCCCTCAAGGGCCAGCCCGTCACCTCCCGGGTAATCAAGAGCAAGGTAAGCGGCGAGCCCGTCTACGTGGAATCACTGCCCCTGACGGCTAACAACGCCGTGGTGTGTGTCATCAGCCTCGTGGTCAAGATGAACACCGTCACCGAACTCTTCATCGACCCCATCAAGGTGGGGGAGACAGGCTATGCCTTTGTCATGGAAGAGAACGGGGCGGTCATCGCCTACCCGGACAAGAGCAAGATCCTCACCCTCAACGGCAACATGTTTGATTTCAGCAAGGAGATCCTCCGGTTGAAAAACGGGTTAAGGACCTATGATTTCAAAGGCCAGGAAAAGATCTCCGTCTTCAAGCAGGAGAACTTGTCCGGTTGGATCACCGTCATCAATGCACCGTCTGAGGAGGTGTTTGCCGCGGCCGTCACCCTCCGGAACCAGCTGATCATCATCGCCACCATCACCATGGTGGTGATCTGGCTCGTGGTCCGAACCCTCACCCAGGCCATGGTGGTCACCCGCATCAAGCGCATTGCCTCCCGCATGAGGGATATCTCCCAGGGGGAGGGAGACCTGACCATGCGCATCCGCATCCAGTCCGGGGACGAAATCGGCGAGCTGGCCCAGTGGTTCAACACCTTTGTGGGCAACCTCCAGGACCTCATCACCCAGATTGCCGGAAAAACCAAGATCATCGACGGCGCCTCCACCGATCTCTCCGGGGTCACCCACAAGATGAAAACCGCCTCCGGGGACATGAGCGACAAGGCTGTTTCCGTCACCACCTCCGGCAAGGAGCTCAACGCCCACATGGCCGATGTGGCCGCCGCCATGAACCAGTCTTCGGCGGGCGTGGGGATGATCGCTTCGGCCGCCGAAGAGATGACCGCCACCATCACGGAGATTGCCGGTAACTCAGGACGAGCCCGGGAAATCTCCACCCAGGCGGCCAGCAAGGCCAGCGGGGTGGCCAAAGGGGTCGAACAGCTTGCCGCGGCCGCCCGGGACATCGGGGTGGTGACTGAGACCATCTCCGAGATATCGGACCAGACCAACCTCTTGGCCCTGAATGCAACCATCGAGGCGGCCCGGGCCGGAGAGGCCGGTAAGGGCTTTGCCGTGGTGGCAGGGGAGATCAAGGACCTGGCCCGCCAGACGGCCGAGGCCACTGGGGAAATCACCGACCGAATCCGGGGAATCCAGGACTCCACGGACGCGGCCAGCAGCGACATCGCCGAAATCGACACCATCATCTCCAATGTGAGCGAAATTGTAGCGGGCATCGCCGCTGCTGTTGAGGAGCAGTCTGTAACCACCCGGGAGATTGCCGACAACGTGGCCCAGACCTCCATGGGCATTGACGAGGTCACCCGCACCATCTCCCAGAGCAGCGAAGAGACCCACGGAATCACCGAGGAGATGGAGGAGGTCAACGGCCAGGCCAGATTCCTTGCAGACAACAGCAGCCGCGTTCAGTCCGACGCCGATAACCTGGCCACGCTCTCCGATGAAATGAGTGGTCTGGTGAGCCGTTTCAAGGTCTGAAAGTAAAAAAGTGACTTTTTTTTCAACTTGGGGGGCTTTGGCCCCCCATTTTTTTTGTCTCCAAAGAGAATTTATGGTATGGATTTCTCAAACCCATCATCTTGAAGTGAAAGCATTTTTCTTCGGTAGGGGAGACAGGGGTCTCACCCGTGATACCGCCAAATGATTTCCTTCGGTGCGGCTTTTTAAGGGCCCACGACAACACATAGACCCCGTTCATCGTTGCGATCCGCCTGGGTATTGAGTCAAATCAGCCAAGGGTTAAGGCGGGTTTTCCCTTTGTCGGGGGAAGCGATCCTTACTATGTGTTCCCGTGGGCCGTTTTGTGTTCCAAGCCGTCACAGCAAACGCACAGCAAGTCATGACAGGAAGTGAGACCGTTGAAGAAGGATGTAAAGATCAGGGTTCATTTCAAACCCGGTAAATCGAAAAGAGCGTGCAAACCTCTCTCCCTGCTGGGAGATCTCATTGAATCTGAGCGCATGGAACTGGCTGTCCAGTCCATCATGGCCGAAAACCTCTACCATATCCATGAAAAGAGCCAGAACCGCAGCGTGGCCCTCATGAGCGGCCTCATCCAGAACCGCTGCGACAAAGGCTGGGTCTGGATCAAGGGCGTCATCGGCAAAGGCCCCATGGACAGAAGGAAAGCGCATCTACTGGCTTGAAAACGACGGATGGGCTGTGGAGAGCACCGACCTTCCGGGGTCTGTCCTCACCGATCCCCACGGGGTCCTCGTCATGGACGCGGCCATGTACCGAAAAGAGATGAAGCTCAAGGCCGTCACCACCCGAAAGGCCAAGCAGGTGACCCAGTGGCTCCTCAAGCAGAAGAAAAAACGCGACTCGGCCATGAAGGGTAATCAGCCTGCACCGGCCCAGCCCGTGGCCAAGGCCCCCGAGGCTCAACCAGTCCCTGCTGCTGCCGTATCACCCAGGGCTGCGGTTGAGGCCGCACCTGCTCCTGCGGCGGAAAAGCCCGCACCGGCTGCCCCTGTAGCAGAGCCCGCCTCCCCCAGCGACAGCGATCTGGACAGCGTGGCAGCAGAGCTCGCCGTCATGGGCGCCGAAGACAAAGGGGCCTTCAAGGACCGCCTCATGGAGGTGATGGCCGAATTCAAAACCCAGGGCCTCACCCAGACCCGCATCGCCACGGCCTTTTTAAAGGCCAAGGTCCCCACCCGATCCGGCCGGGGTACCTGGAATCCCCGCATGGTTGGGGATATCTTCAAGCAGGTTTAATGTCCTGCTAAAAGGCCCCTTGGGCTTACCAGGCGCCGGAGGGTGCACGCAGCCCACCCGCACGGGACATGTCGTTTTTTAAACAGGTGTTCCCATGTGCGGGTGCGGCTTCCGCACCTTCCGGCGTGATGGCCGGTCATCCCTTCATCCCGCCCCACAAGTACACAAATCCCTCAAAAAAAATATCCATTGAGATCTCCTTGCGGGCATACGCCTGCCGTAACCTTACAGATACAACCCGTCATAGTGGTTTAAAGAAAGAGCCTACGTGCGCGACAGCACCGCTTTCTGTGAAGGTGGCGAGGCAATAGGGGTGGTCTTGCGGACGGGCCGCATCAGCCGGGATTGTTAAGATCGATTTTTGTATTCTAAGGCTTTGGAAACAAAGGAGGGTGCCCAGGCAGGGGTGCCCAGGGCGTGGATGTGGGTGTAGGTGGCCAGGGCGTTGTACTTGGTGATGCCGTCGGCCTTGTCGGCCATGCCCGTGCCCCGTGCCATGGTAAAGGCGGCGTCATTGTCTTCCCGGTCCCATCGGGTGATTTTGGAGTAACGGAACTCATGGCCCTTGATGCGGGTTCCCACCTCAAAAAAGGGATTCTCCCCGGTGATCTCGGCCACCACGTACCCATGGCCCTGGGGCCTTTTGGACACGGAAAAGGAGAGGGGAAACAGACCGGTCATGGGGTGGATCTCTCCATCCACTTCGAGCTCTTCTCCCATGTAGATCAAACCGCCGCACTCGGCGTAAAGGGGCATGCCCTCTTTGATGCGGGCAAGAAGGCTCTGGCGAAAGCTCACATTCTCACCCAGCTCACGGGCGTGGGTCTCGGGAAAGCCCCCGCCAATGTAGACCCCGTCAAGATCATCGGGGAGCTCGGTGTCCCTTAAGGGGCTGATCATCACCACGCGGGCGCCTTCGGCCTCCAGGGCTTCGATGTTTTCCGGGTAGTAAAATTGAAAGGAGGCGTCGCGAATCACCCCGATGACAGGTCGATCGTCGGTACCTGCGGCCTCGACCTCGGGGACTCTGACGGTGCGCTCAAAGGGCTCGGCTGTTTCCGCAAGGGAGATGATACCCGGCACGTCCACATTATCCCGGATAATGGTCTCGGCGTTTTTTACGGACTCAAAGGCCCAGTCGTGTTCAGGGGTGGGAACAAGGCCCATGTGCCGCTCGGGGAAATCATGGGTCCTGAGCTTGGGCACCGCCCCGATCACCTTCACACCGGTATGGTATTCGATGTTGTTGATCAGGTTGTTCTTGTGCCGCGGGCCTGCAATGCGGTTGAGGATCACCCCGCCGATGGTAAGCTCCGGGTCGAAGTGGAGGCATCCCAGGACGGCCGCTGCCATGGTGCGGGTGCTCTTGGAACAATCCAGAACGAGGACCACGGGTGCCTTGAGAAGCTTTGCGGTTTCTGCGGTGCTGGTCTTGCCGTCGATGTCGATGCCATCGTAAAGGCCGCGGTTGCCTTCCACAATGGCGATGTCCGCGCCCAGCTTGGCTGAATTGGCAAGGTAGGAGGAGACCACGGTGTCGTGGTCGATCAGGTAGGTATCGAGGTTGTAGCAGCATTTCTCACCAGGGAGAGCCACCCGGCATCGATGTAGTCGGGCCCCTTTTTAAAGGGGGCAACCTGTTTGCCAAGACTCCTCAGTGCAGCGGTGATGCCAATGGTCAGAATGGTTTTCCCTGATCCACCGCGAAGCGCGGAAATAAAAAGGCCTGGGATACTGCTGATTCTTTCAGATTTCATCAATCACTGCACTTGGGAGTCTTAGACAAATACGCTGGAAAGCCTGTCAGCGAAACAGGGGAAGATTACTCTTCGCCTTCTGCGCCGGCCTGCTTGCCCTGGCCTTTAAGACCGATCATGGTGGTGGAACCACTGGACCAGTACTCGAGAACTTCGTCTTTTACGAGGGCGTTCACGATATTCTTTACGGCGCGGGGCTTCTCATCGGGGAAGAATGCGTAGAAATCCTTCAAGTAGAACTTGGACTTGGATTTGGACTTCTTGGTCAGTTTCTCGATGATGACCTCTTTGGCTGCTTCTTTTTCTAATGCCATTGGGGACCTCCAAATTTATAGGGCAGGGGACCTGGAGACCAGGTCCCCTGCAAGTTATCCATTTCCATACGAAATGGATGCGTGCTCAGCGTGAATTAGAACTTGAACTGAGTGGTCTGACGCCAAGACTGGTACGCAGCATCGCGGAAGTCGTCGATGAGGTGGTGGGTGAAGTCGAGTTCACACACGTCAAAGAATCGCTCCCAACCGATACGCTCAGCCCAGTCACCGAAACGCTCGTACTTACGGGCGCCTTTGGCGTACTGCTCATCTGATCCTCGTCAATGGCTCTGGTCATGGAAGGCCAGCGCGGGGTTTCGTTGGGCAGGAAGGCCACAACAACCTTGGAGAACTTGGGTGCGCTGATACGGTTGGACACCTTACCACCAGCCATGAGCACGATACCGTCGCCTTCGGCGTCGGAAAGGGGCATGGAGGGGCACATGGTGTAGCAGTTACCGCAGTACATGCAACGCTCGTTACGAACCGCTACAGAGTTAACGGTCTCGCCGCTGGGGAGCTCTACCTTGGCGGGCTTGATGGCCGCGGTGGGGCAGGAAGCTACAGCCAGGGGAACCTCGCACACCTTGTCAAGGTACTCGTGATCCAAGATGGGAGGCTTACGGTGGTAACCGAGGATGGCGATGTCGGAGCAGTGAACCGCGCCGCACATGTTGAGGCAGCAAGCCATGGAGATCTTGAGCTTGGCAGGCAGTCTGTGATCCTGGAAATCAGAGAACACTTCGTCCATGGTTGCCTTTACGGTGCCGGAGGCATCGGTGGCGGGGGTGTGGCAGTGAATCCAACCCTGGGTGTGGACGATGTTGGAGATACCGGCGCCGGTACCGCCGATGGGGAACTTGTAAGACCCACCGGGGAATTTGCGCTGGGCAAGATCAGCCTTGAGGGCTTCAACCTTGTCCTTGGAATCCACCATGAACTCGATGTTGTTACGGGTGGTGAAACGCAGACGACCGTCGCAGTGCTTGTCAGCAATGTCGCAGATCTCCTGGATGTGGGTGGAGCTCATGAGACGAGCGCCGCCGCAACGTACGGTGAACACTTCGTCACCGCTTTCAGCCACGTGGACCAGAACGCCGGGCTCGAGGATCTCGTGGTGGCTCCACTTGCCTTTGTTCTTCTTGATAATTTCGGGATAGAACTGGTCGTAATGCTTCGGGCCAATGTCCGTGATTCGACCTTCCATCGGTTTTTCGGGATCGTATCCTGAGGAAATAAAAGCCATGGTATACCCCTCCTAGCGTGCGTGATGCTTTCTGTATTCGTTGATGTCACGGTCCCAGCCACCTTCAACTTCTTCTTCTTTCCAGAAGATGTAGGGGTTGGTACGGGGATGATCGACGTGTACGGCCTGGGGCTCCATGTTGATCTTCTCAAGGAATTTCTGGAGACCCTGACGGATCATCAGCTCGCCGAGACGTTCACGGTTTTTGCCCTCTTCCATCCAGTAATCCCAGACAGACTCGATGACTTCAGTGAGCGCTTCGTATTTCTCTTCCAGGTACTCCATCCACTCTTCTTCGGAGTCGAAGTCGGCCAGCTGCTTGTTCATGGTCTGGTCGATTTCAAGGAAGGGAACCACGAGGGTACCCATCTGAGCGCCGTCAACGATGGGGGCCTTGGCGCCGGCGAGGATGGAAACACCACGCTGCTTACCGACTTTCAGAGCCTTGGGCATAACGTTGATGCAGTGCATGCAACGGTTACACTCTTTGTCGTTGATCTTGAGTTCACCGTTCTCGTACTTCATGCACTCGGTGGGGCAGAGGGCAAGTACTTCGGCGTCCAGATCAAATTTACCCCAGTCGCGACCGCTGTGAGCGCCGGCGTTGGCGGGGTTGGTGCCGTCAACGTACTTGGCCACTTCAGCCTGGTCCACCTGGATCTGATCTTTCCAGGTACCGATGAAGGAGAGGTCGGAACGGGCCATGGAGGCCACGCAGCCGTTGGGGCAACCGTCGAACTTGAACTTGAACTTGTAGGGGAACGCGGGACGGTGCAGCTCATCCTGGTACATCATGGTCAGGAAGTAGCAGAGCTCCTGAGTGTCGTAGCAGGCGTATTCGCAGCGGGACTGACCGATACAGTCAGCGGGGGTTCGCAGGTTGGACCCGGAACCGCCGAGGTCCTGATCCATCTCGTGGGTCAGGGTGTAGAAGATCTCTTCCAGCTGAGGCGTGGTGGTACCGAGCAGAACGATGTCGCCGGTAGAACCGTGCATGTTGGTGAGACCGGAACCACGGAACTGCCACAGATCCATCAGTTTACGCAGGTACTCAGTGGTGTAGTACTTTGCACCAGGCTGAGCCACACGTACTGTATGGAAGGAAGCCACGCCGGGGAATTCTTCGGGCTTGTCGCTGTAACGCCCGATGATGCCGCCGCCGTAACCGAAAACACCTACGATGCCGCCGTGCTTCCAGTGAGTGGTGCCGTCCTTGTAGGAGAGTTCCAGAAGACCGAGCAGGTCGTCGCAAGCTTCAGCAGGAATCTGAAAATCAATTCCTTTTTCGTTTTTTGCCCTGACTTCGGCTTCCTGCTTGATGTCGGACACAAAGCTTGGCCACGGCCCGGATTCCAGCTCGTCCAACAAAGGGGTTTCATGCTTTGCCATTGCCTTACCTCCATTGAATAAATAATTTTAACTCAACAAGACGAAATCAAATGAAACCATTTGACTTTGATTGCCAAGTCACTCAAACCTTAAACCTTAAACCACATAAAATAACAGCCAAAACAAACCGTTCCAGCTGCTACTGTCTATGCAATTTCCATTAATCAACTATAATGGCCCTATTATCAAACTCCATGGTATAAAGTTATTGCCTTTTCTTGTCAATAAAAAAGCTTTTTCCCGTGGTTATTAAGGCTTTACATTCCAAAGGCCTTTCAAGGCCTCATGCCCGCGCATCGCCTTCCCGTTAAATTGTGAGACGAGTTAATCTATTGAGACCTATCGATATCTACATCGCAATCATAAAATCGGGTCAAAAACAGACCCCTTCTGCAAATAACACCTTTCAGGGAATATCTCATCGTGTTTCACAGCGAGTCACATCATCGCAGGCCATCTCCCCCCATACATCAACACATTGATTTCTTATCTCAATACTTACTTTTAAACATAAAAAAAACGGACCCCATGGGGGGCCCGCCTTTGAAGATATGCCTAGTTTTATTCAATTTAAATGAACAAATAAATCAGAATTATTTTCTGTTTTCCTCGGTATTCATCCGCTGGACCGCACGGTAAAACGCGGCCCCGTGCTCGGCAGCCTTTGCCGTCACCACCCCCATCTCAGAAGCCCCTGGGTTGAAGGACGAAACCACCCCGCAGGCTGTCTCAACAAAATCTTCCAGTGTATGGGCGACCAGATACCGCCCCACCCAGTCACCGAAGGAGCCCTCCAGGGGCCCCACATCGGTGAGGTGGGCCACCCCGTCGAAAAACCCCTGGAGGGTGGCGGGCACGCAGTGATCTCCCACCCAGGCCACCTCACCGATGCCGTCGTAGCGATCCAACCGGTTCCGCAGGCTCAGGAGCATGAGAAAATAGAGGGCTCCTTCCAGAAGCTCTTCGGCCCCGGGCTCCTCCACATCGGCCATGGGCGTGTACTGCCGCACGGTGATGAGGCGAACCCTAGGGTCTTCCCCATCGATGTTCACCACAAAATCCCCTGCCGCATGGTGCCAGGGCTGCACCAGCTCAAAGGTCAGGGGGTTGTAGAGCCGGGTCAGGATCTCGGCGGCCTGACGATACACCGAGGCCTCCTGGTGGGGGGGTAAAAGGACGTGATCGTCACCGGCCCACACCACCACACGGTCTTTCCCGTCATGGCGGGTCTGGTGAAACTCGTGAAAGCCTTCAAACCACTCCCCGAAAAAAAGCACCACGCGGTGGGTGTCCACGTCCACGGCGTCCAGGGCGTACACCTCGGGAAGGGCCGCACTTCGGCAGGAGAGTTGTTTCAAAAGGGCAAACTCCCCTTCGGCGCAGGCTCCCCCTTCGGGGGTCACGGCCAGGTTCACCACCAGGGATCTCTCTCCTGCATCCGAGCACACGGTCATGCGGGCCGGATGATAAAAGTGCCCGTGCTTGAGGATCTCCACATGGACAGATCCCACGGTGGGAAGGGGAGCGGAGAACAAGGCGCGAAACAGACCGGTTCCCCTGCCTGCGGCTTCTTTTTCAAGGACGGTCTCTACGGCACAGACATAGTGGCCGTAGCACAAGGTCGCTTCCCCACAGGTACGGTCCGCAGGAAGCGGGGTGGCAAGGACTGCGTCATCGATCTGACCGCCGCGGCTGTGACCGGGCAGACTCCAGGTAATCTTCATGGGTTGCTTCTTCATCAATTTCAGGTTGCAGGGCAGGTATTTGCCATAAAAAAAGCCCCCTGCAGTGTGTGCAGGGGGCCTTGAATCCGAGTGCTTAGCTGCGGTGGGGTTCCACCTCTTTCAGCAGGGCCTCAGGCACCTCGTAGCCCATGGACTGGGCTATGTCAAAGTGCTCAATGGCCTTGGCGTACTCTTCCTTTTCAATGTAGGCGATCCCCAGGTTGTGGTGGGGAATGGGAAAATCAGGCTGGACCTCAAGGGCCTTCTTGCTGGTGGTGATGCTCTCGTCCACCAGGCCCTTCATCAGGTAGGCGTTGGCCAGGGTGGTGTACGCCTGGACAAACTTGGAGTTATGCACAATGGCCTTCTGAAGGTTCTTGATGGCCTCGTCCACGTTGCCGCGCTGCAGCTCAATGAAACCGATGTTGCCGTACCCCACGGCAAACCCGGCCCGGGACTTGGTGGCCAGCTTATTATAATAAAGGCAGCCCTCCACATCTTCACGCTGCAGGGCAATGCTGCCGAGCATCACATAACCTTCGGCGAGGGTGGGACTGCATCCCACGGCCTCGTTGAAGCTGGCTTCGGCTTCATCATATTTTTTCAATCCCATCAGAGCCACGCCCAGGTTGTAGTGGCTGTTTCCGCAATCGGGATTTCCGGCAATGGCATCCCTCAGTTGAGCAATATGTTCTTGCGCGTTCTTCGGCTTTTGCATGATCCCTCTTTGTCTGGTAACCCATCCAAAACGAGAAGAAACCCCAAACCGGGCACCCCTCGCTCAGAACCGGGTATTTTTTTTATGTCACGGCCAGAAAAAAGTGGGCACACCCCCTTATATAAAGGTGCAACCCGCCTCTTCGGTTTCTTTTTTTTTAATAAATTCACAAACTATAACGCCCTCCCAAGGTTGTCAAATCAAATCGAAAGGGTCTGGCCCCTTTCATGCGAAACAGGTTCCGGTGGGGATCCCAAACCAACAAAGGTAGGGGCCTTCCCCTTGAAATCAAGCCTTTGGTATTGACACACCATTCTTTTTTTTTATATTTTTCCAAGGTTTGTAATCTTTAGCCACCTTACAGTCACATTTGCGAAGCCAGAGGTAAGACAATGAAAAAAGGCTGCTACACAGCACTGATCACCCCTTTTAGAAATGATCTTGTGGACTACGAGGGCCTCGAAAAACTGTGTCGCTTTCAGATCGAAAACGACATCACAGGAATCCTGGCCGTCGGAACCACCGGCGAGAGCCCCACACTCGCTTGGGACGAACACAACAGCCTGATAGAGATTATTTCCAAACAGACCAAGGGGAAATGTTTCTGTATTGCGGGCACCGGAAGCAACAACACCAACGAGGCGCTTTCAGCTACACGGCACGCCGTGGAAGCCGGGGTGGACGCGGTCCTCCTCGTGGACCCCTACTACAACGGCCCCAGCTCCCTTGAGATCAGAAAAGAGTATGTCACCCCCGTGGCCCGGACCTTCCCGGATATCACGGTGATTCCGTACATCATCCCCGGTCGCACCGGCGCCCAGATGCTTCCCGAAGACATCGCCCTGCTTCACCGGGAGTGCCCCAACGTCTCAGCCGTCAAGGAGGCCACGGGCAACCTGGACAACATGAAGCGCACCCGCGAAGTCTGCGGCCCCGACTTCAACATCTTCTCGGGAGACGACGCCCTGGTGGTGGAGATGATGACCGACCCGGCCATTGCCGCCTCCGGTGTCATCTCCGTGGCCTCCAACATCGTACCCGGGCCTGCCTCAAAGCTCATCAGGCTTGTGGCCGAAGGCAAGATGGATGAAGCCGAGACCCTGCACAAGGCCCTCACCCCGCTGTTCAAGCTCACCAGCGTGGTCACCATGGAGGAGACCCCCTTCGGCGAGGTCAAGTGCCTGGCCCGGAACCCCCTGGCCGTGAAAACCGCCATGCAGCTTCTGGGGATGCCCTCGGGATCCTGCCGCAAGCCCCTGGGTAAAATGACCCGCAAGGGACTTGACGTGGTGGTGGGCTACCTCACCGAAGTAATGGACAACAACCCCGAGCTCCTGGCTCCGGTGGAGTCCTTCTTCGGGGTGGATATCAAGGCCCGCCTCACCGACAAAGCCCTTCTGGAGAGCCTTGTCTATGACGAGACCTATTAACGGCCCCCTGAAGGCTTAACTGCACAAAAAAAGCCGGCTCCCTTTGGGAGTCGGCTTTTTTTATGAACAATAAACGGGATCAAGGGCCTTTTGCCTGAAAAGTTATGAACAATTGACCCTTTTTTATCAAAACAGCCTTAAAAAAGGCTGCCATCGTCCCAGGCTATGCCGGGTTCTTCGGCTTGAACAGCTTATCCTCGTTTTCCTTTAAGAAAAAAACATCCTTGAGCCAGAGAAAACCAAACTCAAGCAGCGCCAATTCGTCGGTCTTCATCTTTTCGATACGCTCTTCCTCCACCTCGAATTTGTCGAGAAAAGGGCTCTCAAAAACAAACCGCTTGAAGGCGTCCAGGTTGTAGCAGGCCATGAAGAACATCTCTTTGGCCTTGGGGGTCCACTGGATGTTGGGGGGAAAGCTGCGCTTCCGCACGATAAGATCTGCCCAGCCCGCGTTGATCTCGTCGTGAATGTCCACGCCCTGGTCTTTTCGCCAGGAATCCACGGTCCACTCCTTGGCCTCTTCAAACCCTTTGCAGTGGGGCTCGTTGACGAAAAAGAAAAAATCCTTGTCGTCGTCACCGCCGTCTTCGCCGTGGCTGAGGTTGCCGACCCCCAAGGGGTAGTAGCGACAGGTGGTGGGGCGGTCGTCGTAGACAAGGCAGCCTTCGTCCCGCACAAAGGGACAGGACCGGATCTCGTCATCGAGAAGTTTCAGGGTCACCACGGGAAGGTCGGTTTTTTCAAACAGCTGGGGCTCGGTGTAGATTGCCAGAAACTCTTCGGACGGAAGTTCCAACTTGTTTTTCAGGCGAATGATGTCGTAGGGGGTCAGGATGATATCGATCCCCCGGCAGCATTTGGTGAAACAGCTGACACCTTTGTGGCATTCAAATTGAAAACCGGAGCTGCGTCCCAACCGCACCGGTACGATGTCTGCCTTTTTTTCAGATTCACTCATATTGATCGCTCCTCACTCCTTCTATGTCAAAAACACGTCCCATATGTGTTTTTAGTTCCCAAAAAAGGAGTAACATAATAATTTCACTCCGGTTTTACAATAAAAATTTACCGACACCCCTTGATTTCGGACGCCATTCACCGTATAACAAAAAAGTCTCACTGCCCGCCGTCGTCGACTCACAATTTCACAACATCAAACCATCAGGATTCGACTCTATGAAAATACGAAAAGCGGTGTTTCCAGTTGCCGGTCTCGGCACACGATTCCTTCCGGCAACCAAAGCCCTCCCCAAAGAGATGCTCCCCGTGGTGGATAAACCTTTGATTCAATACGCCGTGGAAGAGGCCCTGGCCGCCGGCATCGAGCAGATCATCTTTGTCACCGGCAGGGGCAAGGAGGCCCTGGAAGACCACTTCGACCACTCCCATGAACTGGAGTCTATCTTAAAGGAGCGGGGTAAGGACCAGACCCTGGAACTCATGGAGGCCCTGGTCCCTGAAACCGGAACCATTATCTACACCCGTCAGAACAAACCCCTGGGACTGGGCCATGCCATCTGGTGCGCCCGGGACGTGGTGGGCAACGAGCCCTTTGCCGTCCTCCTTGCCGACGACCTGGTCAAGGCAGAAAACCCTGTCCTCTCCCAGATGATGGAGGCCTTTGACGACACCCAGTCCTCCATGGTGGCGGTGATGGAGGTGGACCCGAGCCAGACGGATAAGTATGGCATTGTGGATGGCGCCAGTGAAAACGGCAGCCTCATCCGAGTGCAGGGCCTTGTGGAAAAACCCGACCCGGAGTCGGCCCCTTCCAACCAGGCCATCATCGGCCGCTACATTCTCACCCCTGAGATCTTCGACCTCCTGGAAGCCAAAGAGACCGGTGCCGGCGGTGAAATCCAGATCACCGACGCCATGGAAAAACTTTTGACCACCCAGGACATCTACGGCTTTCTCTTTGAAGGGACCCGTTTTGACTGCGGGGACAAGGCAGGGTTCCAGATGGCCAACATCGCCTATGCCATGGACAACCCGGAGATCAAGGGCCGCCTCACCGCCTACCTCCAGACCCTCCTCAACTGATCACCCCGGGCGAGGGGGGAACGACCTTCTCGCCCCACCCTGTGCTGATGCATTGAATCAATGGCTGCTGATCAGAATGAAACGTTTCACTTTGGCGGCGTTGGGCCCGGGTCTCGGCAATGGGCGGGATGCCCTTGTGATGTCTGACGGTGGTGGGACCTGCGTTGTAGGCTGCCAGGGCGAGTTTCCGGTTGCCCTTGAAATCGGTGAGCAGGCTCTTGAGGTAAGCTGTGCCCCCCATGATGTTTTCATAGGGGTCATAGGGGTTTTTGATTTTGTAATAGGTGACGTTGTCCGGCATCAACTGCATGAGCCCCTTGGCCCCTTTGGGGGAGAGGGCCCTCGGGTTAAACCCCGACTCCGCGTGAATGACGGCTTTCACCAGGGCAAAGGAAATGCTGTGGGCCTCGGCGGCACGGACAATGATGGCGTCATAGGCCGACGAGCTCCACATTCTCCCCGTTGGTTTCTTTTTCTGCCCCCCCATGGGCCGTGCCCCCATGAGGTCGATCTGGCGGGCGTCCGGAGAATCGGTATAGCACAGGGTGCCCGAGGCGTCCCTGTAGATATAGATGTCGGCCTCCGCAGCGGTCCATCCCATGACCACCCACAACACAATCATCCACCGACTCCGCGCCATACCGCCCCCTGTACCAAAATTAGACCTTCATTTGTGTCACGACCCGATGCTGTTGTACCGTCCCCGTTTTTCCACAAGGGTTTTCCGGACCACCCCCCCTGTAAATGAAGGGTGTGACAGATACGCCAGGCCGGTTTTGAGAAAGGACCCTGTCACCTCGTCAAAGACCCTCTCTTTGTCAGACGCCGCAATAAAGTTGCGCTCCAGCCGTTTTTCATAGCGCGCTGTGGTTCCCCCCAGGGCCTTGGTCAACTCGGGAAGGGAAAGGCCCACGGCAGTAGCCTCGGTCTCGGTCACCTCGAACTCAATGGAAAAAAGGGCCGTCACCACAAAGGCGTCCTCGCTGATCCTTCGGGACGCATCTTCAAGTATCAAGGTGAGGCCGTTTTCAAGTTTCATTGATTTTACACAGTTTTTCGTCATCGTTAAACTCCATTTTTACATCGGCTATGGGGCTGCCCCCCCTGGTATGGGGCCTTTTTCACAGGTTGGATGCGCCCTTTCTTCCATTTCTCAATGATGGGTTCACAGCGCAATCCGTAAACGAGGTATACGGGGCAGCCCCCTTAAAAATCAAGATATAATGCCTTGTTTGGCTCCAGTATTCACGATATAAAATGCCTTTGGGCCGCCTGGAAAGCCCTTCTTTCCGGTGCCCCTCATCAACCCGGCCCCCTTTTTGTTACACCCCTTGTGCACAGGAAACGATGCCGCCGGGTTATCAACACAACCAACCGACACCACGAAGGACTACCCTATGGGATTGTTATCAGCCACCCAGACCATCGCCCGATACCGGGTGGAGGGAAGCTTCTCGGAAAACCCCACCGAGCAGGTTCGCAAAGGGCTAAAAAAACAGATCATCACCGATATTGACAACGAAGCCCAGGACATGGCCGTGGGCTGGACCTCCTTTGAGGCCCCCTATACCCCCGATTTCGACGACGCCACCTTTCAGATCGGCACCCACTACGTCTTTGGCATGCGTATCGACAAAAAGTCCGATCCCCACCTCGACATTGTGCAGCAGGTGGCCATTGCCTCGGCCAAACGCCTGGCTGAAAGCGACCGGGAGTTTTTGTCGAAAAACGAAAAAAGCGAGATCAAAGAGCACGTCATGAACGTCCTCACCATCCGCATCCCGCCCACGCCAAACGTCTTTGACGTGGTGTGGCAGTACGAGGAGCAGGAGGTGTGGCTCTACTCCACCCAGAAGGCCGCCAACGAAGAGTTCGAGACCCTTTTCAACAAAAGTTTTTCCGGCCTGAAACTCATTCGCCTGTTTCCCTACACCCAGGCCGACCTGACCTTTTCCCTCTCCGACACGGACCGGGACCGCCTCTCGTCCATCACCCCAGAAGATTTTACGGAGTAACCCATGCTCGACATCGCTGTCTTATACAACAAATACAAATTCCTCGGCCATGAGTTCCTCACCTGGCTCTGGTTTACCCTGGAAAATGACCCCGAGCGCCTCAAGGACGACGAGGGCATGCCCGTACAGCTCACCGTGGGCAACCGTATCGTTCGGAGTGATCGGGAAGCGAAGGCACCGGAGGAGGCGTTACCATCAACGGCGAGAGCAACGCAGACTTGAAGCGAGGCAGAAACCGCCTACCCGGAAGGGGTCCTGTTACCTAAACACCCCCGTGGACAAAAAGGGGACCTGGGCTGGACCTTTACCCTTAAGGGCGAAAATTTCAACATCACAGGTCTGAAAACCCCTGAGACGCCCCCGGTGGAATCGGGCGATGAAACCGAAGGGGCCGTCATCGACAAGCTCTTTCTCTCCCGGGAGATTGTGGATCTTACCGGGGGACTCTTCCGTGACTTTGTGCGGCTGCGCATCTCCGAGGCCTGGAAAAAAGAGACGGTTCCCGCCATCAAGGTCTGGTTAACATCTTAGAAACAAAAAGGTTTTTCTTATTGTTCATAACCTGTTCATAACCAAAACCCCCTGTATATACAGGGGGTTTGCACGAATATCCCAAGGGGTGCGGTCTTCCGCGCCCCTTTTTTGTTGTCCAAAACCGGTTCACGGATTGTTCAAAACCTGCAGGGTTATCAACAATTTTTCAAAACCTGTCAAAAAGCAGGTGGTTTTCAACAACGCTTTAGACCGAATAAATCCGTTTTTTGACATTTTTATCTTCTTTTATTTAAAGGTCTTATCCTACTTATGTCACTTATCAACACCCTTTATTATGATGATCTTTTATAAAAAATTAAAAATAAGAACATACCCCCTACCTCTTCACACTTCCTGTCCCTGAAACACACCCAACATAAAAAGGCAGCCGGAAAGGCTGCCTTCACACATTCCGCACAATGAAAACGGAAAGAATTTTTAAAAAGTTAGACCACTTTCCAAACACAGACCCAAAAGCCCCCCAGAAGATCCCCAAAAAAGGGGTAAATGACTTTTTTTTATATTGATAATTTCGGTATAACTTACTATGACATAGGGGGTGATCAGGTCCTGGACCCCTTCATTCACAAACCGAATCGTTGAATCCAAACCCCTTGATTGAACGACCTGATCCCAGTCTCGACCACACCCCGGCTGCACCTTCGGACACCAGTACCGGTTGCACCGACCATCGAACCACGGATTCAGCATGAAACTTTGGAAAACCTCATGAAATTCAAAATAGCCAAAAAAGATATCTCCACCATTCTTGGACGGGTACAGGGGATTACAGGACGTAAAAGCAACCTGGCCATTACCGCCAATGTTCTGATCAAAGGGGAAGGCCAAGGCATCTCCTTTGTGGCTACGGACCTTGAAACAGGGTTTGAAGGACACTACACCGCGGATGTGGAGCGGGAAGGCGCCATCACCATCAATGCCAAGAAGCTCTTTGAGATTGTCCAGAATTTTCCGGGTGAAGATGTTCTCATCGAAGAGATCGAGCGCCAGTGGATCGAGATCAAGAACAACAACATCGTCTACCATATTGTCGGCATGAGCCCGGACGACTTCCCCGATGTCCCCAGGGTGGACGAAGTGGTCTTTGCCCGCGTCCCCACGGGCGGCGTGCGTGAGATGATCGAAAAGACCGTGATGATCCAGGCACCCTCCGATGAAAAGAGGGCCCACATCACCGGTGTCTGTTTTGAACGGATCCAGCGCGGCGGCCAGAACCTGATGCGCATGGTCTCCACGGACGGCCGCCGCCTGTGCAAGGTGGATGTGGAAATCGGAGACGACGCCAACTTTGTCCCCGGGGAGAGCGTCATCGTTCCCAAAAAGGGCCTCATGGAGGCGGCCAAGATCCTCGACAAAGATGCAGAGCATGTGGAGGTGGGGGTCAAGGACAACTACCTGATCTTCAAGATGGCCAAGGAGACGGTGATCATCGGGCTTCTGGAAGGGGATTTTCCCGAGTACGAGCAGGTCATCGAAAAAGACGACGCCTTTGACATCGAGGTGGACCGAAAGCTCTTTTCCATGATGCTCAAGCGCATGTCCATCCTTTCGTCCGACAGCTACAACAGCGTCATCTTCAACTTTTCCGATAACCGGCTGGAGGTGACCGCCACCAACCCGGACCTTGGGGAGTCCAAAGAGGACATGGCCATCGCCTTTGAGCGGGACGAGGTGGAGGTGGCCTTCAACCCCAAATATTTAATCGATACATTGAATGTGATAAACGATGAGCGTATTCTGGTAAACCTCAGACAGCGCCCCCTGCCTTGTGGAAGGGGTGGAAGCAAAGCGCTTTTTGAGCATCATCATGCCCATGAAGATCTGATCCTTTCCCTGATAACCGACACGGCAGGGACACAGGGGATCAACTCAACACGTGGGCCAAAGGCTATAGAGACGCATGACAGAAGAACAGACCAACAGCTACAACCAAGACAGTATCACGGTATTGAAAGGACTCGAAGCAGTCCGGAAAAGACCGTCCATGTATATCGGTAACGTGGATATCCAGGGGCTTCACCACCTGGTCTACGAGGTGGTGGACAACAGCATCGATGAAGCCATGGCAGGCTACTGCGATACCATTTCCATCGTCATCCACCCGGACAACTCCATCAGCATTGAAGACAACGGGCGTGGAATCCCCACGGGCATGCACGAAACCGAGAACATGACCGCGGCTGAGGTGGTTCTCACCAAGCTTCATGCAGGGGGCAAGTTCGACGACAAGTCCTACAAGGTCTCCGGTGGTCTCCACGGCGTGGGTATCTCCGTGGTCAACGCCCTGTCGGTTTTCCTGAACCTGGAGATCTACCAGAACGGCAAGATTCACCAGATGTCCTTTGCCAAAGGGGAGAAGACCAGCGACCTTAAGGTGACGGGTGAGACCGAAAAACGCGGGACCAGGGTCCACTTCAAGGCCGACACCGAGGTGATGAACGACGACAACTTCAACCTCGATATCCTCACCAAGCGGCTCCGGGAGCTGGCCTTTTTGAACAGCGGGATCCGCATCACCATCGAAGACGAGCGCTCCGATGAGAAAAAGGCCTTTCACTATGAAGGGGGCCTCAAGAGCTTTGTGGAATACCTTAACCGGTCCCAGACAGCCCTGCACGAGCCCATCACCTTCGGTGGAGAGCGGGACGGGATCCAGGTGGAGGTGGCGGTTCAGTACAACGACACCTTCAACGAAAAGATCTACTCTTTTGCCAACAACATCCACACCCCCACAAGGAGGGAGCTTCACCTTTCCCGAATTCTAAAAAGGCGCCCTGACCCGTCCGGTGAACACCTACGCCACCAGCGACAACGTGCCAACCTGCGGGCAAGATCTCCAGGGACGACACCATCTGCAGGCCCTCACCGCCATCGTGAGCGTCAAGGTTCCCGAGCCCCAGTTCGAAGGCCAGACCAAGACCAAGCTGGGCAACAGCGAGGTCAAAGGGGTGGTGGAGTCCCTGGTCAACGAAAAGTTTGCCGACTTTCTCCAGGAGAACCCGTCGGTGGCCAAAAAGCTCATCACCAAAGCGGTGGAAGCGGCCCGTGCCCGGGATGCGGCCAAGCGCGCCCGTGACCTGGCCCGCAGCAAGGGTGCCCTCATCGACTCCACCCTGCCCGGCAAACTGGCCGAGTGCCAGTACTCCGAGCCCGAGTTCCGCGAGCTCTTTCTCGTGGAGGGCGACTCCGCAGGGGGCTCTGCCAAGATGGGCAGGGATCGGCGTTCCCAGGCCATTCTTCCCCTCAAAGGCAAAATCCTCAACGTGGAGAAGGCCCGGTTCGACAAGATCTTACGAAGCGATGAGATCAAGAACATCATCACCGTCCTCGGCACCGGCGTGGGCAGCGAAGAGTACGACATCGAGAAGATCAAGTACCACAAGGTGGTGATCATGACCGACGCCGACGTGGACGGATCCCATATCCGTACCCTGCTGCTGACCTTCTTCTACCGTCAGATGCCGGCCCTCATCGAGCGCGGGTACCTCTACATTGCCCAGCCCCCCCTCTACAAGGTGGGCAAGGGCAAGAGCAGCGTCTACTTAAAGGATGAAACCGGGTACCGGGATTTTATCTTTAAGCGTATTTTTGAAAACCGCAACATCACGGCAGGGGGCACCGAGATCTCCGGGGAAGAGCTTTTCAACATGCTCATGGACCTGTCCACCTTTGTGCAGGCCATGGACACCATGGAGCGCCGGGGCTACGACCGCAGGCTCCTCATGGGGGCGCCTCAAAGAGGGCATGATCGACAGAGCTGCGGCGAGCGTGAGAAGATGGAAGCCTTCCGCTGCCGCGTCGTCGACACCCGTTCAACATGGGCGATACTGGCCTACAACCCGGAAAGGGAGCGCTACCGCTTCTATGTCAAGGCCGATGACGACGAGGTGACCCTTCACATGGGAGGCACCATGGAGGTGGGGCGTGTGCTCTTCTACTCCTCCGAATACATCGCCGCCGTAACAAGCCTTGCCAAGATCCAGGCTGTCATGGACGGGGAGGTGCTGGTCACCAACAGTGAAACCGGCGAGACGGTCCACACCGCAACAGACCCCTTTAAGCTCTTCGACCTCGTGATGAAGGACGGCAAGAAAGGGATCAACATCCAGCGCTACAAGGGTCTCGGTGAGATGAACCCGGACCAGCTCTGGGAGACCACCATGGATCCCGACCGTCGGACCCTGCTCCAGGTGACCATCGACGATGCGGAAAATGCCGATGACATCTTTTCTCTGCTTATGGGGGAAGAGGTGGAACCCAGGCGGGCGTTTATCCAGAAGAACGCCCTTGAGGTCTCGTCCCTGGATATTTAACCGCAGGTATCCAAAGGGATACGTTTTGTTCTAAAGGGCTCGCGCAAGGTCGCCGGGGTACGATGAAGGGATCACCTTTCTTTGTGTGCGGCAGGTTTTGTCCGGGCCCTTTGGTTTTTTGGGCCCGGCGTGGGATTGGACTTTTTTACCTGAAAAGAGATCAATAATGGCTGAGACCCCCACATATCGAGAACTGGAAAAGAAAATAGCCGCCCTGGAAGCGGAGCTGGATTCCCTGCGCGAAAAAGAGATCTCCCAGGAGCGCAACCGGATTTTCGGGCGCGTGGCCCACGAGTTTAACAACCTCATGATGGTGATCCAGGGGAACATCTCCATCATGCTCCACGACACGGACGCGGATGATCCCTTCCACGAGCGTCTCAAAAACATGGAGCGCTACATCAGAAGCGGAACCCGCCTCACCGAAAAACTCCTCAATGTGGTGGAAAAAAGCACAGATTCCGAGGGCAAGGCCTTTTCGGTCTCGTCCCTGCCGGATGAAAGGGAACTGGCACGTCCCCCGGGCGGTGCGCGCCGCGGCATGGATATCTACCGCCAGGCCTCGCCGGAGACCCACCGGGTCCTGCTTGTGGATGACGAAGCCCTTATCCTGGACGTGGGGGCCCAGATGCTGGCCAAGATCGGACTGGACGTGATCACCGCCGAAAACGGGGCCGGGGCTGTGGAACTCTACAAACGGGAAAAGGGGACCATCGACCTGGTTATCCTGGATCTCATCATGCCGGGCATCGACGGCATCGACACCTACCACCTGCTCAAAGACATCGACCCCGGGGTCAAGGTACTCATCTCCAGCGGGTACCGAAAAGACCAGCGGGTGGAAACCTTCCTCACCGAACCCAACACCGGGTTCATCAAAAAACCCTTCAGCCTCGCCCGTCTCTCCGACGAAGTCCGCAAACTCCTGCGGAGCCCTTCTTAAAAACCGCCTCCGGCGGCCAGGTGGGGCACCTGGAAACCCTATGGCGAATGCATGGAGACAGACATGATGCACTTGGTTTCGAGGCACTCGCGCGTGGTGTGACATGTGACAACCGGTTTTGCAGGAGAGGTCCATGTCATTCCTCTGAAGTAACGACTCAGCTTGCCTCCGGCAGGTCGTTTTTTGGGGCAAAGTGCATCCGCAGTTTACTTTCAAGGTGGCATACTTTGTCGCCAGAGCCCATTTCGTTCAACGCCAAGCGAATCGCGAATATTTTTTATCAGGTATTTGCTCGTTTATAGGCTTCGCCTTTGAAGCATGTCATCCACAGCCCTGTTAAGTCACGGGCGAAGCCTGTCAGCGGATGTGACGGGGCGAGGGATGAGCCCCGGAGCATTCGCAACCTGCTTTCGAGGTGTTTTCGCAATAGTGGCTTCGCCACCCTCGCCGCCGGATGCATGTTTTTCGCTGCTTTTTTTGTTATGTGTCAGCCTGGACGGCTCGGTTGATGTGGGCTGTGTAATCGGGCTGGGCTGATTCATAGGGTGAGCTGAACCAGCGGCTGGTGACAAAAAAGTCTGCCGAGGCCTGGTTGCAGGCGATGGGGATGTTGTGGACAGCGGAGATGCGCAGGAGGGCTTTGACGTCCACGTCGTGGGGCTGGGCGGTCATGGGGTCCCAGAAGAAGATGAGCATGTCCAGGCCGTCGTTGACGATGAGGTTGCCCAGTTCCAGGTCCCCGCCCAGGGGACCGCTCTTCAGGCAGGTCACCTCAAGGCCCACCTCCGAGGTCAAGAGCCCGCCGGTTGTGCCGGTGCCGTAGAGCTCATGCTTTTCCAGTTCCGCTTTGTGGGTCAAGGCCCAGGCCATCATCTTGGGCTTCATCTCATCGTGTGCCACAAGGGCAATCCGTTTCCTGGCTTCCATATCTCTCCTCATTTCTGAAAAACGGTTTTCATGGTCAAACAGGGGAAACAAGCCTCCGGCGGCCCTGCCGGGGGCCAAACTTTTGAAAAGTTAGACAAACAGGTTTTAAAGCATCATTTCGCGGCTACGCCGAAACAATTCAGACACTTTCCCAGCAGTTCTTTTTTTGCGGCTTGTCACGGCGTAGCTTGTTTTTACGGACCCATAGGGTTTCCAGGTGCCCCCACCTGGGCCGCCGGAGGCTTGCTTTCTAAAAATCGATGCTTCCCGGGGTTCGGGGGAAGGCAATGACGTCACGGATGTTGGTGATGCCGGTGAGGAGCATGAGCAGCCGCTCGAAGCCCAGGCCGAAGCCGCTGTGGGGGACTGAGCCGAAGCGGCGGGAGTCCAGGTACCACCAGTACTCCTCTTCGGGCAGGTTCATGTCGGCCATGCGTTTGCGCAGGATATCTTCCCGCTCTTCCCTCTGGCTGCCGCCCACCAGCTCACCGATGCGTGGGACCAGAAGGTCCATGGCGGCCACGGTTTCGTCGTCGTCGTTGACCCGCATGTAAAAAGGCTTGATCCCTTTGGGGTAGTTATAAACAAAGACCGGCTTTTTAAAGTGCTCTTCGGCCAGGTAGCGTTCGTGTTCGGACTGGAGGTCGGTGCCGAAGGAGACCGGGTACTCGAATTTTTTCTTTGCGTTCTGGAGGATCTCCACGGCCTCTTTGTAGGGCAGGCGCTCGTAGGTGTCGTCCCGCAGAGAGGTGAGGGTGGCCATGAGGGTTTTGTCCACAAACTTGGCAAAGAGGGTGATGTCCTCGCTGCAGGTCTCTAAAACCCCTTTCACCACGTATTTGATGAGGGCTTCTGCCACGTCCATGTTGCCGGCCAGGTCGCAGAAGGCCATCTCGGGCTCCAGCATCCAGAACTCGGCGGCGTGGCGGCTGGTGTGGGAGTTTTCTGCACGGAAGGTGGGGCCGAAGGTGTAGACATCTCCCAGGGCCAGGGCCATCATCTCAGCGGAGAGCTGGCCCGAGACGGTGAGGTTGGTCTCTTTGCCGAAAAAATCTTCGGAGGCAGGGGTGGTGCCTTTGACTGTGGTGATGCGGAACATCTCCCCCGCGCCTTCGCAGTCCGACCCGGTAATGACGGGGGTGTGGATCAGGAAAAATCCCTCTTCCTCGAAAAAGCGGTGAATCAGGTGGCTGGTGCGGGAGCGGATGCGCATGATGGCCCCGTATTTGTTGGTACGGGCCCTTAAGTGGGCGATGGTGCGCAGGAACTCGTCGCTGTGTCGTTTTTTCTGTAAGGGGTAGGCGTCTCCTCCGGAGCCTCCGACGAACTCCAGGGCATGGGAGCGGATCTCAAAGGCCTGGCCCTTGCCGGGGGAAGGGACCATCTCTCCTGTGACGGCAACGGCCGCTCCGGTGGAGAGGTCGGGGAGGTGTTCGGAGCCGGGGCTGCCTGCGTCCACGATCACCTGGATGGAGGCCAGGCAGGAGCCGTCGTTGATTTCAAGAAAAGAGAACTCTTTGGTGTCGCGCCGGGTGCGGACCCAGCCTTTTATCAGGACTTTTTCCAGGGGAGCGGTTCGTGCCAGAAGCGCCTTGATTTTTGTTCGATTCATGAAACACCTGTGTGTTGGTTGGTTCGTGTAATTAAGGTAGACCGTAGTGTAATACCCAGGCCCATCCCGGACAACAAGAAAGATGTATCACGGGGTTGTCACATGTGCAGACGGCCAGAATGTTTGTCCCCCGGCAGGGCCGTCGGAGGCAAAAATCTAAATGCGTTAACCCTGGGGATTTAGCATATGGTATTTTATTGAAATGTAGTCTATTATGAAATGTTTACAATTCGATGTAAAATAAAACCCTCAAGATTTCAGAAGGTTATAAAATAACGTAACATGGACGATACAACGATTCAAGATATCCTCACCGAGGTGGCCCAGCCGAGCCGTTATCTGGGGACCGAGGTGAACCGTGTGGTGAAAAACCCGGAAGCCGTGGACCTGCACATGGTGCTGGCGTTTCCGGACCTTTACGATATCGGCACCTCCCATTTCGGGATCCAGATTCTCTACGCCCTGCTCAACAAGCGGGAGAACATTTATGCCGAGCGCGTGTTTGCCCCGGCACCGGACATGGAGGCCCTGCTCAAAGAGAAGGGAGAGCCTCTCTTCTCCCTGGAGACACGGACGCCCCTGGGTGACTTTGATGTGGTGGGGTTCAGCCTCCTCTACGAGCTGAACTACACCAGCGTCCTGACCATGCTGGACCTGTCCGGGATTCCCTTCCTTGCCAAGGACCGGGATGCATCCCATCCCCTGGTGATCGCAGGGGGCCCCTGCACCTTCAACCCCGAGCCCGTGGCCGAGATTTTCGACTTTCTGATTATCGGGGACGGGGAAGAGGCGTTGGTGGAGGTGGCCGAGGCCATTGCCGTCTGGCGCAAGAGCGGTGCGGACAAAGAGGCCCTGCTCAGCCAGGTGGAGCAGATTGCCGGGGTTTACGTGCCTTCGCGATTTGATGTGAGTTACGAGGCCATGGGCGACGAAGGCGCCACGGTGGCCGTGGTCAAGCCCAGGAACCCGTCGGTTCCCAGGGTAAAACGGGCCATTGTCCCTGAGCTTTCCAAGGACTCCTTTCCTGAAAAGCCGGTGATTCCCTTTGGCAAGCCTGTGCATGACCGGCTTCGCCTTGAGATTTCCCGGGGATGCACCCGCGGCTGTCGTTTCTGCCAGGCCAGCATGATTTACCGGCCGGTGAGGGAGCGCAGCGTGGACGATCTCTTGAGCTTAAGCGGCGAATCCCTTGAGACCACGGGGTACAACGACATCTCCCTTCTCTCGTTGAGCACCGGGGACTACGAGCAACTGGCCCAGCTCATGCGGGGGATCACCTCGGGGTGCTGTGCCGATGGGGAGAAGGTTGCTGTTTCCCTTCCTTCCATCCGGGCGGGCCGTCTGACCGGTGAACTCATGGAGATCATCAAGAACGTTCGCAAGACCGGGTTCACCATCGCCCCGGAAGCGGGGACCCAGCGCCTTCGGGACGTGATCAACAAGGGGATCTCCGAAGAGGACATCATCGGCACGGTGAAGAGCGCTTTTGAACTGGGCTGGACCACCATCAAGCTCTACTTCATGATCGGGCTTCCCACGGAAACCGATGAAGACCTCCAGGGCATTGTGGATCTGGTGAAGACCTTGCGCGGTCTTACCCGGAACAAGCGGGCGGCCATCAACGTGAGTGTCTCCACCTTTATTCCCAAGCCCCACTCGGTGTTTCAGTGGGAGGGGCAGATTACCCGGGACGAGGCGTGGGAGAAGATCTGCTGGCTCAAAGAGAGCCTGCGCATGCGCGGTGTGACCCTGAAGTGGGGAAGCACGGACATCAGCTGGCTGGAGGGGATCTGGTCCCGCGGGGACCGTCGCCTGACCTCCCTGTTGATCCGGGCCTGGGAAAAGGGATGCCGCCTTGACGGCTGGAGCGAGTACATGGACCTTGGGCTCTGGCGTGAGGCCGTTGAAGAGGAAGGGCTGGACTGGGATCTTTTATGTCGTCGCCATCGCAGCCTGGACGAGCCGTTGCCCTGGGATCACATCGACTCCGGTGTCACCAAGGCGTACCTGAAGAAGGAGAGGGCAAGGGCCCTGTGTGCCTCCCTGACCCCGGACTGCCGCTACGGAGACTGTTCCGGCTGCGGGATCTGCGATTTCAAGACCATCCGGCCCGTGATCTGCGCTCCCCTGGAAGACGAGGCTCCGGCTGCCCCGGTTCAGGCCTCTGAACCGGGCTCCTTCGTGAAGTACAGCATGGCCTACACCAAGGTGGGCAATGCCCGTTTTTTCGGTCACCTGGAGCTGGTCAACATCGTCACCAAGGCCTTTCGTCGGGCCGGCCTTACCATCGAAAAGTCCCACGGGTACAACCCCCGGCCCCGGATTACCTTTTCCGATCCCATGCCCCTGGGCATGGAAAGCCTGGAGGAGACGTTCGTGGTTTCCGTGGCCTCTGAGCTCTCTTCATGTGAGATAAAAAATAAATTGAACCAACATCTTGTTGAAGGAATAGAAATTCGGGATATCAAGCCCTTTGTTAAATCCAAAGGCCCGAAAGACGATACGTTCAGATACAAGGTACACGCGCGATCTGATCTTTTTGATGCCCATTGTTTAAGTAAATTTATGGAATTAAATAATTTTATAATTGAAAAAAAGGGCAAAAAAGGAAATATAAAAGAGGTTGATTTGAAGCTGTTTGTCAGAGGGGTGGAGATCCATTCCCCCTCTCAGTTGACCATCGATCTCAAAGGGATTGATGGTGTGGTCATCCGTCCTGATCTCGCAGTGAAGCATATTTTCTCCCTTGCCGATGACGCCGCTGCTCACCTGGGTCTGGTAAAAATCTGCCGGATTGACGAAGTCTCTTAACCCGATAACCGAATCGTGGTCCCTATACATGTACAAGGAACTGGTTGTTAACGTAACGGAACAGGAGACCCGTGTGGCCCTCCTGGAAGATGGTAATATCGTTGAGCTTTTTGTGGAGCGCGGCGATGATACCAACATCAACGGCAATATCTATAAAGGCCGTGTGCAGCGTGTCCTGCCGGGCATGCAGGCCGCCTTTGTGGATATCGGCCTCAACCAGGCGGCCTTCATCTATGTGGACGACGTTCAGAAGAAGCAGAACATCGGGGAACACGAGGCGCCGTACAGCGAAAACGGCAACAAGGAGTTTGCCCCGGACAACACCGGCCGGCAGATTCCCATTGAAGAGCTGCTCCGTGAGGGCCAGGAGATCATGGTCCAGGTGGTCAAGTCCCCCATCGGCACCAAGGGGGCCCGCATCACCACCTACATCTCCCTGCCGGGCCGTTACCTGGTGCTCATGCCCAACGTGGATCACATCGGCATCTCCAAGCGCATTTCCAGCGAGGAGGAGCGCACCCGCCTGCGGGATCTGATCAGCGACAAGCGGGATGTCCCTTACGGGTATATTTTCCGTACTGCAGGGGAGGGGATCGCCGAAGAGCAGCTCAAGCGGGAGATGGACCTTCTGGTCAACTCATGGGAGAACATCAAGAAACGGTACCGGAGCTTTTCAGCCCCCTACCGTCTCCACCGAGACCTCACCGTGACCTTTCGCGCCATTCGGGACCTGTTGACCCACGAGGCGGACCGCCTCACCATCGACAACAAGTTCGGGTTCGATTCGGTGAACAACTTCATCCGAAAGATCATGCCCGAGCTCAAGGTGAAGGTGGAGTACTACGATCGGTCCGAGCCTATTTTTGAGGCCTTCAACCTGGAAGGGGACATCACCCGTGCCCTGAAAAAGAAGGTGTGGCTCAAGTGCGGGGGGTACATTGTCATCGAGCAGACCGAGGCGTTGACCTCCATCGACGTCAACACCGGTCGCTACGTGGGCAAGCACAACTTTGAAGAGACCATCTTCAAGACCAACCTGGAGGCGATCCGGGAAATTTCTGCCCAGGTGCGCCTCCGGAACATCGGGGGAATCATCATCCTCGATTTTATCGACATGGAGAATCTGGAGAACCGGGAGCGTGTCTTTGAGTCCTTGAAGGAGGCGTTTAAAAAGGACAAGTGCCGGACAAACATCCTTCCCATGAGCGAGATCGGGTCTACGAGATGACCCGAAAGCGGGTAAGAAAATCGTTGACCCGGATGCTCTGCGAGGAGTGTCCTTTGTGTTACGGGGACGGATACACCATCTCAAAAACCACCATCTCCCAGAAGATCTATCGGGAGATCCATCGTCACGCCCGGGACATGATGGGGGATATTTTTACCCTCAAGGTGAGCGAAGAGATGGCCGATTACCTGCATCGAGACGAGGTCAGCACCATCAGCGCCATAGAGTACCGGCTGGGAAAGAAAATCGAAATCTATCCCATCCGCCGTTTTCACCGTGAAGAGTTTGAACTCACCGAGAAATTCAAGTAAAATATGGCTGTTGACACCCGTCGCATTTTATGATTAAGTTACCGGGTTTATTTTAACGTCACAAAAGTGTGAAATCAAACGTAAAATAGGGGTATTCACATATGAAACGAACATTTCAGCCAAGCAACCTTAAGCGATCCAGAAAGCACGGTTTTATGAATCGTATGTCCACTCCCGGTGGTCGTCGTATTATCAAGCGTCGTCGTGCGAAAGGCCGTAAGCGCCTGTCCGCCTGATACGCACTTGATTTTTATGATGCCTTCGTTAAAGGGTAGCTCCGAGGGCCTCGTTTGGGGGATCGGCAGGCCGGTAACGGCTTGCTTTACGGTCCGCCGGAACGAGGCACGACGGAGTGTACGATGATACAGGGATACATAAGACTTGCGAGCGAACGCCTTTACAAAAGAGCTGAGGATTCTCAAGAGACATCAGTTCCAGGAACTCTACCGAAAAGGGGCAGCCGTCCATAACCGCCACTTCGTTGCCAATATCCTGGAAAACAACCTTCAGACATCCCGCATAGGCATCACTGTATCAAAAAAGGTTGGGGGTGCTGTCACGCGTAACCGCATCAAACGGATTGTACGCGAGTATTTTCGGAAAAACGGTCGACACTTTTTTGAGAATCGGGATATCCAACTTATTGCCAAGCGCACAGCGGCTCAACTCAGCAATAAAGAGACCCTTTTATCCCTTGAGCATATTTTTCAAAAAATTAAAGCAAGTACTGAGTCTTAAGCAGGTCTTTGTCGGATTGATAAAGGCCTATCAGTATTTGATCTCCCCTTTGATTGGTCCCAGATGCCGTTTTTATCCCACATGTTCGGCATACGCCATTGAGGCCTATGAACGGTATGGAATCCTTAAGGGGTCCTTTTTGGCGGTGAAACGCATTCTCAAGTGCCACCCGTTTCATCCCGGAGGGTTCGACCCGCTTCCATAAAATCCTTCATCAGAGCTTCAGCACCCACCCACCGACCAGAAGAACCCGCAAACACCCGATGATCACGCCAGCCCCTCTGCGCATGAATGGCTGTGCCGTGCATCATCCGTAATATTACGAAACCGTCCAGAAGATTCCAGCGCCCGGCAACAGGCACCTTGATGTTGCACCATTTGTGAACCCACGGGGCAGGGACGGGCCATTGGCACATGAACAAGGCACCATCTTTCTTATACAAAGAAGATGAACAACGGAGAACCTAATGGAACAAGTCAGACTCTTTGCAGCAATCATTCTTTCCATCATTGTGTTTGTAGGGTGGAACTTTCTCTTTCCCCCCCAAAAGCCCGTGGACGTTCCCCAGGAGACACAGGTGGAACAACCCGTGGCCCAACCCGGGGAGCCGGCAGCACCTGCCGTGGATATCAAGCCTGTGACGGTGGTGGCGGAAAACATCACCGTGGTGGAGTCTCCCCTTTACCGCATCGAGTTCACCAACCGCGGAGCCGCGGTGAAACGGTTCGAACTGAAGAAATACAAAGAGACCCTGAAAGGGGACGCCTTTAAAAACCTCGTGCCCGAGGCAGCCACTAACCGTCAACCTGGCAATGGTTACGGGCAGCGGTGTGGAAGGCGCAGTGGACGCCCTGTTTGAAGTGGACAAGGAAAAGGTTCTGGTCGGCGAGAACGGTGCCAGCCTTACCTACCGCTGGGTCAGCGCCTCCGGCGTGGAAGTGGTCCGCAGCTTCAACTTCAGCCCGGACTCCTACGACATCGGCTCCACGGTGACCCTGCGCAACGGAAGCTCCCTTGCCATCAACGATAACCTGGCCTTCGGTCTGATCTCCACGGTGGAAGGCGGCAGGACCTACGGGTTCGAAGGTCCCAGCGGTTTTGTGGACGGCCACCTTGAAAACGTCAAGGTCAAGAAGATCGAGGACAAGAACCTTTTTAAAGGGAACGTGGAGTGGGTGGCCCAGCAGAGCCGCTACTTTATGACCGCCGTCATTCCCAAGGGTATTGCCGGTACCTCCATGGCCCTGGCCGACAACAGCGGGGTGATCACCGCAGCCATGAACCTGCCCACGGGCATGATCCAGCCCGGCGGGGAGAAGACCCTCACCGTGGACATCCTGGCAGCCCCCAAGAGCTACCGCATGCTCAAGAAGCTGGATTCTTCCGTGCACAAGGCGGTGAACTTCGGCTGGTTTGACATCATCGCCAAGCCCTGCCTCAGCCTGATGAACCTGATCCACGATCATGTGATTGCCAACTACGGCATCGCCATTATCCTTTTGACCATTCTCATCAAGCTGATCTTCTGGCCCCTGGGCAACAAGAGCTACACCTCCATGCACGAGATGAAAAAGCTCCAGCCCATCATGGCCAAACTCCGGGAGAAGTACAAAGACGACAAGCAGCGCATGAACCAGGAGGTGATGGCCCTGTACAAGACCTACAAGGTCAACCCCATGAGCGGCTGTTTGCCCCTGGTGGTACAGATGCCCATCTTCTTTGCCCTCTACCGTATGCTCTACTCCGCGGTTGAGCTGCGTCACGCTCCGTTTTTCGGATGGATCACCGACCTGTCCGCTCCGGACCGTCTCTTCCATTTCGGGTTCAACATCCCCATGATGGCCGAGCCCTCCGGGATTCCGGTCCTGACGCTTCTGATGGGTGCCACCATGTTTCTCCAGCAGAAGATGTCCCCCTCCACCGGGGATCCCACCCAGGCCAAGATGATGATGATGATGCCCCTCGTGATGACGGTTATCTTCGTGAACTTTTCATCCGGGCTCGTACTCTACTGGCTTGTAAACAACATCCTTTCGATTTCTCAGCAGTACTATATCACCAAGAAACTCTCGTAACCTCTGGAGGAGTGTATGAATTCGCTTAGGGAATTTGAGGGCAGAACCGTGGAAAAAGCCATTGATGCTGCCTTGCAGGAACTCGATATCCCGAGAGAGGAGCTGGACTACAACGTGGTGACCAAGGGGAGTGCCGGTCTGTTCGGCCTCTTCGGGGCCAAGAAAGCCAAGATCTCCGTGACCCTCAAACAGACCCGGGCCAAGCAGGGCCGGGCAGCCAAATCCCTCGTAGACGAGGCCTTCGGGACTCCCAAGTCCGAGGAACGCACCACTGCGGAACCCGATGGCTTCAAAGGGGAAGACCGCACCTACGAGTACACCGAGCGGACCTTTGAAGAGGGATTTTTCAAAGGACTCACACCTGCCGAGGCGGGTGTGGAGATTTTAAAAGAGATCGCCTCCTTTATTTCCGAGGAGTCCGAGATCGCCTACAGCGTGGAAGGGGACATCCTCACCTACAACGTCACCGGCGGCAACGCGGCCGTGATGATCGGTAAAAAAGGCCAGACCCTCGAAGCGATCCAGTACCTGTTGGACAAGATCATCAACAAGCACAGCATGGAGCGTGTACGGGTCCAGGTGGACATCGAAGGCTATCTGGAGATGCGCAAGGAAAAACTCCGTCAGCACGCCCAGCGCATGGCTGAAAAGGTCAAGAAAACAGGCAAGCCCCACACCATCGGGCACATGTCTTCCCACGACCGCCGCATCATCCATCTTACCCTGAAGGATGATCGCGGAGTGCGGACCCAGTCCATGGGCGAGGGATACTACCGGCGCCTTGTGATTTTCCCCAAGAGAAATAAGGGAATGCGCAATAAAAACAGATAGATAGTCTGGGTTTTGACGCTATTGAAGCCCGTTTGGCCGTTCCCCGGTCAAACGGGCTTTTTTTATGGTCGCCCCGCAGGCGACGTGGTAGTTTAAATGTGATAAATTGCCTCAGTGACGTGGTCTCCCTTTGCCTCCGGCGGGTCGCTTTTTTGAAAAAAAGCTCCGCAAAAAACTTTTCTAATGTAAAAAAGGGGAAATTATTTCGGCGGAGCCTGGAAAGGCTTACTTAAGACCTGTTTGTCAAACTTTTTAAAAGTTTGGCCCCCGGCAGGGCCGCCGGAGGCATTATGATCAGCAGGTATAACAACACAACAGCAGAAAAGAGCTATGAGCTATTTGGATCTTGATACCATTGCAGCCATTGCCACGCCCGTGGGGCGTGGCGGCATCGGCATTATAAGGGTCTCCGGCCAAAAGGCCGTTTCCATTGCCATGACCTTTTTCAGGTCCGCCTCCGGCGTCACCAACCCCAAGAGTCACCGGGTCTATTACGGCACCTTTGAGGACGGCAAAAGGGTCGCCTTGGATGAGGTGATCCTTTTTTACATGAAAGGACCCAAGTCCTATACGGCTGAAGATTGCGTGGAGATCCAGTCCCACGCCAGCCCCGTGGTTATGCGTCAGATCCTGGACCTTCTCATCGAAGCCGGAGCACGCCTTGCCGAGCCCGGGGAGTTCACCAAGCGAGCCTACTTGAACGGGCGCATCAACCTCTCCCAGGCCGAGGCCGTTATCGATCTGATCAACGCCCGGACCACCACCTCCCATGAGATGGCCATCTCCATGGTGAAGGGAGAGCTCGGAGAGGCCGTTGCAGGCCTTCGGGAGACCCTTAAGCAGATCTCCGTTACCCTGGAGGCCATCCTTGATTTTCCCGATGACGTGGACGAAGAGATCCAGGCCGAGGCCATTCGGGACCAGCTTTCCGGCTCCGTGGTTCCCACCCTGGTCTCACTCATCGAGAATTTCGATCAGTCGGATATTTTCCGTCATGGGATCCGCGTGGTCATTGCAGGCCCCCCCAACTCCGGAAAATCGAGCCTGCTGAATCGCCTCTCCGGACAGGACCGGGCCATTGTCACCAATGTGCCGGGCACCACCCGGGATCTGATTGAGGAGTTTATTCACATCGACGGCATTGCCTTTCAGGTCACCGATACCGCTGGGATCCGGCATACCGATGATCCAGTGGAGAAGATCGGCATCGAGCGGACCCTCTCCAGCATCGAGGCCTCGGACCTGGTTCTCTATCTGGTGGACGGGTCCGAAGGGTTGGGCGGCGAGTCCGTTGAGCAGATCCGGGAGCATGTGGCCACCCGCCAGTGTCTTGTGCTGGTGAACAAGGCCGATCTGACTCCGGGGGGAGCGGCCGACGGGCTCAACGCCCAGGGCATTGAACACCTGGTGGTTTCTGTGAAGACCGGGGAGGGGCTTACCGCTGTCAAGGAGGCGGTGGTGGCCAGGATCCTGGCCCGGCTTCCCGAGGACCGCAGCGCCCTGGTTCCCAACAGGCGGCAGGTGGCCCTGGTAAGAAAGGCTTTAAATAATGTGGAAAATGCTGTAGAGGGTATAGATTCTCATCTCTCTTTTGATGCCATCAGCATCGACATCCGTTCGGCCATGGACCTGATGGGTGAGATCCTGGGCGAGGAGGTTCAGGTGGATATTCTGGATGAGATCTTCAGTAATTTCTGCATTGGAAAATAGACCGGCGCCTGCGGAAGGTGGCCGGTTGTTTCACGTGAAACATTGATTACCCAGGACAAGGGCAGGACCGTCATGGGGACTGCCGACCCTTTTGGGGTGACGGCATCCTGGGCCAAAGATATAGGATGGAATGGTCATGGATTTTTCAGAGGCATTTACCCGTTACGAAGCGCTGGTGGATCAGGTCGGCCAGGTGTTCACCAAGGTCAGCTCAGAGTTTCCCACCGAGGTGACCTGCAAGGCCGGTTGCGACGATTGCTGCCATGCCCTGTTCGACCTCACCTTTGTGGAGGCCCTCTACATCAAAAGCAAGTTTGATGAGCACTTCACGGGCAAGGCGCGCTTTGAGATCACCGAACGTGCCAACACCGTGGACCGGGCTCTGGCCAAGCTCAAGAAAGAAGCGTACAAGCGCCATGAAGCCGGAGAGACAGATGCGGCCATCATCGAAGAGGTCTCCAAAGCGCGCATGCGCTGCCCCCTTCTCGGGGAAGAGGGGACCTGCCTGATGTACGACTACCGTCCCATCGCCTGCCGGGTGTACGGGATCCCCACCTCCGCAGGGGGCCAGGGACACACCTGCGGTCTCTCCGGGTTTGACCAGGGCAAGGCGTACCCCACCCTCAACATGGATCTGGTTTACAACCGTCTCTACAAAGTCTCAGCGGAACTGGTGAGAAAGCTCGACTCCCGTTTCACCAAGATGGGAAGCGTGCTCATGCCCCTGTCCATGGTCCTGTTAACCGATTTTAACGAAGAGTACTTAGGGGTGGAGGTCAAGGTATGAGCACCGTCGGCATGACCCACAACGAGTTTACCGATGAGGAGGTCGAGGCCAAGAAGAAGGCCATCTTCGACTCCATGGGAAAACGTGGCCAGAAGATGATCATGAAGCAGGGCTACGAGAACTGGAACCCCTTTGGTGATCCCAAAGATCCCCTGGATATCCGGGTGGACGGTTCCGAGCGCACCGTGGACCAGCTCATCCGCGAGTTCCTGGCCGAGGTGGGTCCCGAAAATCCGTCCAATCAGTACTCCCAGTCGGTCATGGAGATGGCCATGGGGGTGATGAACAACACCGACAAGGTGCGCGCTGCCTTTGAATTTGTTCACTGGTACGACGAGCTCTTGAAAAAAGAGGGGAAGACCCTGACCTTTGATTAATCAGGGGAGCAATAAGCCTCCGGCGACAAGGTGTGCCACCTTGAAAGCAGGATGCGGATGCGTTTAAATGACAGTCATAAACATGTTTTTTATGACCTGTTTGTTAGACCCAAGGGAACTATTCAGCCCCCCAAAAAAGCCTCCGGCGCTCCTGCCGGGGGCCAATCTTTCACCAATTTTATGGACTGGGTTTGACAAGCAGGTCTTACGAACCACGTGGACCGTCCGCAAGCTTTCGGCGAACCGACTGTTTTAACCATAACGGCCATTCAACCGGAACGGTTTTGCGGAGCTTTTTTCAATAAGCGAGTCGCCCGAGGCAAAGCAGGGAACTGTATGGAAACGATCTGTGTTGATGATGTTGTGATTGCCCATGTTAATGGGACCACCCGTTCCCTGACGCCCGCTGAGATCATGGCCACCCTCATGGCCGATCACGGCATGAACCGACGTACGGCCCGGGCCTGTCTGACCCGCTGCGTGGAGAACAACCATCTCGCCTATCGCCAGCAGCTGGGACGCACCGTGGTGGTTCCGTCCCTCAACCGGTACCATCCCCTGGTCCCGGGGGTTGTTCTGGCCCCGCCCCACCTTCCTTCCTCCACCGACGGTTTCTGTTGCATCACCATGAAAGAGGGGATCAGTTTCGGCAACGGAACCCACCCCACCACCCGCCTCTGTGCGGAGTTTATGACCACTGCACACAACAACGGTTCCCGTTGGAACCGTGCTCTGGACCTGGGAACCGGCACTGGGGTGCTCTCCCTTCTGGCCATCAAGCTCGGGTGCTCCCATGTGGACGCCACGGAGATTGATCCCATTGCCATGCACGATGCCCGGGAGAACGCCGTGCTCAACGGGTGCTCCCATTGCCTTCACGTCCATCACGCCGATGGGTTTTCGTCTGACTACAATTATGATGTGGTCACAGCCAACCTGAGATACCCCACCTTGATCTCCCTGGAGGACTCCATCCACCGGTGGACTGCACCGGGAGGGGATCTGGTTCTGTCGGGCATCAAGTCAGGGGAAGAGGGCAGGGTGATAGAGGCTTACGCGTCTCATTTTGATCTCAAAGCGGAAAAAACCCGCCAGGGATGGGTTGGATTGCACATGAAAAAGAGCTCTCTTTGATATTTGCGCATAATTCCCCGTTTTGCCCTTTTTTCTGATTATGGATGGTTATCCCATAAAGAGGCCGAGATCTTGTGATTTTGACCAATTTCTTTATAATGCACTGATTATATAGCGTTATTTTGCCCGAAATCTCGCATTTTGTGCACATTGAGGGCAGGTTTGTCCCATCCCCACCCTTTGTCATCCCCTGACATCTTTTTATCGGATCACAACCCGGGCTTTTTGGAAGCAACCCGTGAGCAGGTGCGCGATACCGGTTGCCTTGATCTTTATGACGCGTAACTATTCAGCTCATCTTTGTCCCGGCTGTCCTGCTGGGTTCCTCATTTTAAAACGTGTGACAAACAGATTTTGGCAGCGACCTGTGTCTGCCGGGAACTTTCGGTGAGCCGAGTGATCTACCCATAACGGCCATTCAACCTGAACGTTTTTGCGGAGCTTTTTTCAAAAAGCGACCCGCCGGAGGCAATTATGAAGGACGATTTAACAGAGGGTTTGTTGGGGCAGAGCGTGGTGTTGTGGATGGTGTTTCACGTGAAACATCATCCACAGAAAGGTGTGGGGTGCCGACCAGACCGACCGGAAGGCACCCGTGGAGGGTGTCTTTAGCTCTCCATGTCAGCGGCGCAAGCCACGCAGTGGGTGGCTTCGGGTATGAGGCGCAGGCGGGCCAGGGGAATGGGCTCTTCGCAGGCAATACAGAGGCCGTAGTCCTCGTCATCCACATGGGCCAGGGCGTGCTCCAGTCGAGCGATACGCGCTTTCCTTGCCCGGGCTGAGGCTTCTCCGATGTGGCGGCTCTGCATGGCCTCCACCCGGGAGATACGCCCGATGGCACTGTCCGGGGTTACAGCGGGCTTGGTGTGTGCTTCGGTGGCAGCGAGCTCCTCTTTGAGCTGCGTGAGTTCCGATTCCATATGGGCTTTGAGTCCCTGGCGCTGAAGTGGGGTCACAGGATGTCGAGCTCCTTGAGTGTCTGAGAGAGGTTGTCCACGCCGCAGACCTGATGGGCCTTGATACCAAGGGCGCGGGCTGCGTCGATGTTGACAGGGGTATCATCGAAAAAAAGGGTCTCTTCCGGGGCCACCTGGAGGGTGTCGAGGACGTGGCAAAAGGAGGCCTTGTCAGGCTTCATGCATCCCAGTTCATGGGAGGGGAAGTTGTGGTCAAAGAACCGGTGGATGTGCAGGCTCTCGCAGAGGTTGTTCCAGTGAAGCTCGTTGGTGTTGGAAAGGGAGGCGGTCTGGTAGTCGCCGTTGAGCTCGGCCATGAGCTCATTAAACCCCGGAAAAGGCTGGGTGGTCCAGGATACAAAGGCTTCCAGAAAGGTGGGGACATCCACAGGAAGAGAGAATTCACGGATCAACTCAGCGGCAAAGGTGTCGGGTGTGATCCGACCGGTTTCAAACTCTTTTACGGCCCGGGAATTGATCCAGAGCCTCCACAGTTCTGTTTCCGTGTGGAGGCCCTTTGTCCATGAGAGCATCTGGTCCACACCGGTGAGCTGGATAAAGACGCCGCCGATATCAAAGAGCAGCAGCTTGACGGGTTGGTTCATTGGGAGCACCTCAACCAGTTGGATCGCGTTGCCACGCGATGGCTTGTGTGAAGAAAACCGATGACCCGGAGGAAACGAATCCATGGAGCCCTTCCGGGTGGCCGGAGGTTCACATGCATTGTTATCAAAAAACCAAAAAAAAAGCGCCGCTTTTTCAAGCGGCGCTTTGTGTCATCAGGGGGGGTTATCTGTCGGTGCGAGGCTTGCTCGTGTACCGGCCTCCCGAACGCTTGCGATACTTAGGTGCGTTGGGACGACGGGTCTGGCGAACCGGTCGGGGACTCTTCGGCTGACGCGAAGGGGCCTTGGGTTCATTTTCCTCTTGGACAGGTGCTTCTGCAGGGGCTGCTTCAGACTTTTCCACAGGAGCCGTCTCAGGCTCTTTTACAGGAGCCGCTTCAGGCTCTTCCGCAGGAGCAGCCTCGGGCTCTTCTGCAGGAGTCGCCTCAGGTTCTTCAACGGGAGCAGCCTCGGGCTCTTCTGCAGGAGCCGCTTCAGGCTCTTCCGCAGGAGCAGCCTCGGGTTCTTCTGCAGGAGTCGCTTCGGGCTCTTCCGCAGGAGTCGCTTCGGGCTCTTCCGCAGGAGTCGCTTCGGGCTCTTCCGCAGGAGTCGCTTCGGGCTCTTCCGCAGGAGTCGCTTCGGGCTCTTCCACGGGAGCAGTCTCAGGCTCTTCTGCAGGAGCAGCTTCAGGCTCTTCCGCAGGAGCAGCTTCAGGCTCTTCCGCAGGAGCAGCTTCAGGCTCTTCCACTGGGGCCGCTTCAGGCTCGGGTTTGTCCGTAAGGGTTAACTCGGGCATGGCTACAGTGGAGGTCTCTGGGGTATCCGAGGTTCCTTCATCTTCCGGCGGCTCTTCCATGGCGATAGGATCGAGCCAGGGAGAGTGGGAGGCAGGGCCCTTGGCCTTGGCCGGGCTTTTTTTGGAACGGGGTGACCTTGATTTACGAGGCTCTCTGGGGGCGGACTCCTCACGGGGAGTCTCCTCTTTCTGAGCACTTTCAAGGTCGGGCTTCTGGGTATCGGCTTCCTGTGCCTTAGGCTCCTGACGTGAGGACTGAGGCTTTCGAGATCTCTGGCGCTGATTGCGTGAGGGAGACTTCACCTCCTGGATCAGCTCGTCAGCGGGGTACTCGCAGCTCAGCTTGTGGCCGAGGAGCTCCTCAATGGCCGGGATGTAGTAGGAGTCGTCCTCACAGGCAAAGCTTACTGAGGTTCCGGTGGCGCCTGCCCGGCCGGTACGTCCGATACGATGGACATAGTGCTCGGGGTCCTGGGGCAGGTTGTAGTTGATGACGTGGCTGATCTCATCGATGTGGAGACCGCGGGCGGCCACATCCGTTGCCACGAGCACCTCGACCTTACCGGAGCGGAAATCCTCCAGGGCACGGATGCGCTTGTTCTGGGCCACTTCTCCGGAGAGCAGGTCGGCCTTGATTTTGAGCTTATTGAGGCGCTCGGCAAGGTTTCGTGCCTGGTCCCTTCGGTTGGTGAAGACCAGAACCTTGGTGAGCTTTCTCAAGGTAATGAGGTTGTAGAGGAGGGGGAACTTCTCATCGGTGGTGACCAGGAAGATCTTCTGGTCCACGGATGCGGACTCCACGGTTTCAGGCTCGATCTCTGTGTGATGGGGATCCCGGGTCCACTGCTCTGCCAGGCGCATCACATCACTGGAGTAGGTGGCACTGAAAAAGAGGGTCTGGCGCTGCTCTTTGTGGGGAGTGGCGTAGACGATCTTGCGGATATCGGGGATGAAGCCCATATCCAGCATGCGGTCGGCTTCGTCGATGACCAGGATCTCCACGCGGGAGAGGTCCACCAGCCTCTGGTTCTTGAAGTCGATGAGGCGGCCCGGGGTGGCCACGATGATATCCACGGGACCGGCCATGCCTTTTTTCTGCTTGTCGTAACCGGTGCCCCCGAAGAGGGAGACGATGGTGTAGGGGGTGAACTTGCAGAGGGCCCGGGCATCTTTTTCGATCTGAAGGGCCAGCTCGCGGGTGGGGGCAAGGATCAGAGCACGGGGAAATCCGCGCTCGGGGCCGCCACGCATGGGGTGCTTTGCAATGTGGTTGATGATGGTGATGAGAAAAGCCGCGCTCTTTCCGGTACCGGTCTGTGCTTTACCGATGGCGTCCCGGCCCTTCAGGGTTTCTGGCAGGCAGCCTGCCTGAATGGGGGTGGCGTACTGAAAGCCCAGGTCGGCAATGCCCTGCATGAGCTTGATGGGCAGGGCAAGGTCGTGAAAACGGACCTCGCCCTCTTTTTCCGGAACCTGAAAATCTTCAAGCTTCCAGGCAGGCTTTTTGGGCTGCTTCTGGGCCCCGTTTCGTTTTGGGGCTTCTTTCTTGGGAGAGGCCTCCCGCTGGGGTCGCTGGCCCTGGGAGTTGCGGCCGTTCCGGTTTGGTGCTTTCTCTTCACGGGGTTTCTGGCCTTCGGAGGCGCGTTTGGCAGGGGCCTGCTTGGTTGTCTTGCCCTTGGAGCGCTGTCGGGAATCACCGCGTTTGGACTTGGCCGCGTCCTTGTTCTGGTCGGTGTTCTTCTTGTCCCGGGGCCGTCGTTTTCGTTCAGCCCGCTCTTTTTTTGCCTGTTCTTCCGCTTTTTTGCGTGAGAGTTCCGCGAACGGTATGGCCGACGAGTCGTCGTCCTTGCTCGATCCTGTGACAAATTCCGCTATGCGTTTAAATAGGTTTCGTATCAATCGTATTTCTTCCCAAATCGTTTCAGTTATGTTGCGTGTGATTGGTGATTGAGACCATGGCCACGGTGCGTAAAGTCAGGCGTACGTGTGGCTCGGGGAGTCGTGCCCTGATCGCTTTGGATGGCTCAGATTCCGATGAGGCCTTCGAAGAGCACATCCCTTTCGTCGATGGATGGATGCGGGTGCGGCCTGCCGGCATCACGATCCTTCGGTGGGGGGGATATCGGAGCGGTCATCCTGTGAAAAAAAGACGGTTTGACGCCCCGGTCCTTTGTGCTACAACCAGGGCATCCCGCTTTAGGATGTACCTTATATACAGGCAAGAGGCCCATTTAGGCAATATTTTTGATAAATCCTTTTAAATATAATAGATAACGGGAAACAATTCCAGTGGTAAGAGCGCATGGTAAAGAGAGGCTGGTGACCGCCCTGGTGGCAAACGAAAAAGGTGAAATCTTCGATCTGGAAGGTTACGCCGCCGTGGGACGATGCGGAGAGATGCTCATTCCCCTCACCGTGGGGGAGACCTTGTTTATGCCGGACGGTGGCGAGCTGATGCGGCTTCCCGACCGGTACGCCCTGGTCTGGAACATGGAAGAGGGCGTGGTAGAGACCCTCTCCCACAACCCGTACAATCCCGAAGAGCGCATTTTTCCGGTGGCGGCCTTCAACTCCCCGGGATACGTGAACACCGCCCAGGCCGCGGCTGTGGAAGAGGACGGCGCAGAGCCCCTGCCTCTCTTCTCCTATTGCGCCGTGGGGTGGTATGACGAGGGGTTTCGCACGGCCTCCTTCAGGGTGGATGCGGAAGAACGCCAGGAGCTCCGTCTCATGCCCATCCCCAAGGTCAAGGATGGGGTGGAGGAGATGCGTGAAAGGTTTCCCGACAACCGCCTGTTCCGCCACTTGGAGCGCTGCGCTCTCTCTTACGGGTGCCCGGCGGCCAAGAACCTTTACATCGGTCGATGCGAAGCCCCGCTGCCCACCTCGCGCCAGTGCAACGCCCGGTGTCTGGGGTGCATCTCCTTTCAGAGCGGCCCCTCCCTCTCCTCCTGCCAGGACCGCATCGATTTTACCCCCAGCCCCGAAGAGATCAGCCAGGTGGCCCTCACCCACTTTGAACGGGTACCCGACGGGGTGGTGAGCTTTGGCCAGGGATGCGAAGGGGACCCCTTGCTTGCCGCAGATGTGATTGAACCGGCCATTGCCCTGATCCGTGCTCAAAACACCACTGGGACCATCAACATGAACACCAACGGCAGCCTGCCCAAGGTGCTCGATCGCCTCTTTGCAGCAGGCCTGGACTCCATCCGGGTGAGCATGAACAGCGTGAGAAAAGAGATCTACAGCGCCTATTTCCGTCCCAATGGCTACTGCTTCGAGGATGTGGTGGAGAGCTTTGCCGTGGCAAAGGAGCACGGGGCCTACAAGGCCATCAACTACCTCAACGTGCCCGGAGTCACCGACTGCCTGGAGGAGGTGGAGGCCTTAAACGCATTTGTGGAGGCGTGCTCCGTGGACCTCATCCAGTGGCGCAACCTCAACTTTGACCCCTTAAGGTACTACACCCTGATGCAGGAAGCCGGTCCCGTGGGCCTGCCCGTGGGCATCCGGCGCATGATCATGAAGCTGGAAAAACGGTTTCCAAAGCTCAAACACGGCTACTTCAACCCCTCCCGCACGATGTATGACACCCGCCCAGGGGCCGGAACGTGCCCAAAAAAGCCGTGGGCAAGGCAGCAAGCGGGTCCAAGAAATGGATACTGATTTCATTTATGCCTCCTGGCGGCCCTGCCGGGGGCTAAACTTTTGCCTGATTTTATAAAGGCGGGTTTAACAAACAGGTTTTAAAAAATCTTTTTGAGTGAATTTTTACTTTAAAGGTGGATACGATCTTCTTCGTCCTGAGGAACGAGGGCAAAACACATCCGCAACCTGCTTTCAAGGTGGCACACCTTGCCGCCGGAGGCAGTTCGGTTAAATCAACAATGAGCAAGTAACGACAATGTATCCTGTGACGTCGAAGCTTGAGAGCTATCCTGTATAAACCATCAGCATTTATGTCGGGCGAAGCCCGAGCCGAAGGCCCTTGCTCTTTGGCCCGAGGAACGAGGGACAAAGCGCAAGGGCAATCAGCTTTCGAGGTGGCTCACCTCGCCGCCGGAGGCACGCTTTTTGTCGGTCCCTTTAACCATAGAAGGCATCGTTTTTGGTTGTTTTCCAGGGGCCAAATCAGCAACACAGTTAAGGAGAATACCGCCATGGCATGGCTTGAGATACGCGTGACCTATACCCCGAAAGGGGACCTTCCGGCTGATGAGCTCATCGCCGATGAATTTACCGCAGTGGGGATCATCAGTCGCTACCTTCCGGACGGCTGCCCAGGTGCATCTGGATAACGCTAGGAGCACAATCGATACGCTGTCACTGTGATCTCCGTCTCCCCCCCCCCCCCCCCCCGCAGCCTCCACAAGCCGGCCACCCTCGACAACACCACCCCCCGGTGTTGTAACCACCGACACCATTCCCGACACGGACTGGAACGAGGCCTGGAAAGAGAACTTCAAACCGGTTCACCTCACTGAGCGGTTTGTGGTGCGTCCCACCTGGGAGGCGTATGAGCCCGCCGAAGGCGAGAAGGTGATCTCCATCGATCCGGGCATGGCCTTCGGCACGGGCACCCATCCCACCACTCGACTGTGTGTGGAGATGATCGAGCACCACACCAAAGAGGGCATGACGGTCCTGGATGTGGGCACCGGATCCGGGATTCTTTTGGTGGCGGCCAGCCTCTGCGGGGCAAAAGAGGGGCTGGGGGTGGACAACGACCCCGTGGCTGTTGAGACAGCCGCCGAGAACCTTGCCCTCAACCAGGTGCCGGATTGTTTTTCGGTTATCTGCGCCGATCTCATCTCCCAGGCGGGAAAAGCCTATGACCTGGTGGTGGCCAATATCCTGGCCGAGGTGGTGGTGGAGCTTCTCGGTGACATCCACAAGGTGGTCCATGATGACTCCCTGGTGATCCTTTCCGGGATCCTGGATGAGAAGGGCCCCATGGTGGAAGCCCGCCTCGATGAGACCGGGTTTGACCTGGTGGAGAGTCACCTTGAAGAGTCCTGGCTCGTGATGGTGGCAAAGAAAAAAGCATCGTAACGGTTCCGTTCAAAAAAAAAGAAGCCCCCGGCTGCCGTGCCGGGGGCCATACCCTTGCCTATTTTTCAAGCTGGGTTTGGTAGCCTGGTTTTCTTTGTTGACGCCCCGCAACACTGCCTCGCCTTTTTCGTTTTTCACCTGCGCCAGAACATTTTTTTACGCAAAGCTGAACGCGAAGGGGACCTTTTTTCAAAAAGCGTCCCGCCGGAGATATTCCGGCTAAATCCAGGTGAACTTCACATGCCCATCATCATGTCACCAGCCAGCCCATGTCACCGGGTCACGGCTCCACAAGCCAAGGCAAAAAAGAGCACTCCCGCTCCTGGGGGCCATGCCTTAAAACAGCAGGCGTGTCAGGAATAGCTTGCCGTTTCTTGACGTTTTGTGTTTATCTATAAGATCTTTATCGTATGTACCTCGCCGCTGGGAAATGCTTCCTTGAGAATCGCCGACATCTTTCATGATGACCACGCAACGTGTTGACCAAGCGATATGGCTTTGTCGATATCTGTGGGTGCTCTTCTGTATTCAAGGGGCGGCGACATGATGTGAACCGGATCAGTGAACGGATGGAATGAATCATGATGATATCTCGCAGGAATCGCAGGTGGGGGTGCATATGGCTGGCGGCCCTTCTGATTGCCGGTTGGTCTTCTGCCCTGTACGCCGGGCCCCTTTTTAACGAGGGACGGACCCTGTACGGAAAGGAGCAATACAAAGAGGCCTCGAAGGTGTTGAAGCAGTCCCTGGAGGCCGAGACCGAGAGCAATGAGTCGGCGACCCTGCTTCTGAGCGACTGCTACCTTCGGCTCAAGAAACGCTGGAAGGCCGTCAGTGTGCTGAAAAAGGGGGCCGAACGCCACCCGGAGAGCTGGGAGATCCACTATCGTCTCGGCAACCTTCAGGAGGAGACCGGGGACTACTTCGGGGCCCTGTCCGCTTTTTATCAGGCATCTCAGCTGAAGCCCGATGACCTGCCCACCACCTTTCGGCTGGGCATGGCTTATGACGAAACAGCTCAGATGGAAAAAGCCCTTGAGGTATACCGGAAACTGCACCGAGCCGGGTCCCCCCTGGCCCCGAAGCTGCTGCGGATCATCCAGGGCATGGATTGACAAAGCAAAAGTGGGGGCCGTGTTCAGCTAAGCAGGTTTCATATTAATGCACTCGTTGAGGCGCACAATGCGGCTGCCTGGGCGATGTGACACCACACCGATCAGCTTCCGAGGCCCTGAAGGGGGGATGGAAACTGTCTGATGACCCAGGCTGATCGTTATTCAAACATATCGTAAGGAGCATGAAAATCATGGTGAAGGTAGGTATCGTCGGATGGAGAGGAATGGTCGGCTCGGTTCTCATGGAGAGAATGCGGTCGGAAAATGATTTTCAGGGCATCGACCCGGTCTTTTTTACCACCAGCCAGGCAGGCCAGAAGGGACCGGACATCGGAAAAGAGATCCCGGTGCTCCAGGACGGGTTTGATGTGGAGATCCTTAAAGGCATGGAGGTCATCGTCTCCTGCCAGGGCAGCGACTACACCAAAAAGGTACACCCCCAGCTCCGCGAGGGCGGATGGAACGGTGTCTGGATCGATGCGGCCTCTGCCCTTCGTATGTCCGAAAAAAGCATCATCGTCCTGGACCCCGTAAACCGTGAGGTCATCGACAAAGGGTTTGATGCAGGCATTCGGGACTTCATCGGCGGCAACTGCACGGTGAGCCTCATGCTCATGGCCCTGGGCGGCCTGTTTGAAGCGGGCCAGGTGGAGTGGCTCTCTACCATGACCTACCAGGCGGCCTCCGGTGCCGGCGCCAAAAACATGAAAGAGCTGGTCTCCCAGATGGGCGCCATCAACGAAGCGGCACAGCCCATCCTTGACGGCCCTGTGGCTGCCGTGGACACTGCCGTGGCCGGTGCCATGCGGGGCGACGCCTTTCCCACGGACAACTTCGGTGCTCCCCTGGCCGGCAGCCTCATTCCCTGGATCGACAGCCCCATGGAGAACGGTCAGACCCGGGAAGAGTGGAAAGGGGTTTCCGAGACCAACAAGATCCTGGAAAACGAGACGCCCATTCCCATCGACGGTATCTGCGTGCGCATCGGTACCATGCGCTGCCACAGCCAGGCCATTACCGTCAAGCTTAAGGACGACCTGGAGATCGCCGAGGTGGAACGCCTGCTGGCATCAGCCAACGACTGGGTGAAGGTGGTCCCCAACACCAAGGAAGCCACCTTGAAAGACCTCACCCCCACGGCCGTCACCGGGACCCTCACCGTGCCCGTGGGCCGTATCCGAAAGATGAACCTCGGTCCCGGGGTCATCAGCCTCTTTACCGTGGGTGACCAGCTCCTCTGGGGAGCGGCCGAGCCCGTGCGCCGCATGCTGAATATTGCTGTGGAGAAGCTCTCCGCCTGATCCCTTTGCTTCCTGCGGGAAGCATCCCATAAAGAGATTTGTCAGTTGTAAAGAAAGCCCCCGGCATACCTGCCGGGGGCTTTTTTTGTTGCCGGCGGCCAGGTGGGGGCACCTGGAAACCCTGTGGCGAATGCATGAAGGCTGCCATTCTGCATGCGTTATCGAAGCATTCACGTGGGGTGTGACATGTGGCAACCGTGTTTGGAGGAGAAGCCTCTTTTATTCTTCTGGAAACATGATGAAGGGTATTTTGGATTCCCTTGATTTGAACCGGAATAACTCCGGCGTCAAGGTGGGGTAGTTTGAAACCCTGTGGCTCATGCATGGAGGCAGTCATCATGGCCTTGAATATGGGGCCTTGGGCAGGCTATACGTGCCCGATCCGCAGCATGGGAGTCCGGGAGTCAGACCATCGATGGAATCTGATACTTTTGATATCACGCAAATATCGTCACTTTAACTGTTGCGAATGCGTTTTTTTCAGATTTGCTACCAAAAAATCTGACCCCGGAACCTCGCCCGTCGCCGGCTTCGTAACGCGGAACAGGGCACGATGGCTGAATGGGTGTATTTCGTATCTGGTATCTGATATATCTGTGTAATAAACTAAAATTATTGCTTTTCTTGTTCGAGTTCGGTAATAATACCGATTTACCACCCACGATGGACGGTTTCGGAAGGGCTTCCCAGCGATGGCTTTTGCGAAACCACGACCTGGTTTATCTCATGCATACCACCTTGCGGTGTTTCCCGAAAGGACGGCCAAGAGCCCGCCCCATAGGGAGTGGTGGCTTTGGATGTCTCCGTCTTGTGGCCCCGTTGGCCGCAGCAAAAAGGGAGATACCCGGCAGAGAATAGGCCCCATGCCTCAGTCAGGCATGGAGGCAGCTAACCGATGTGGGACCAAGGGGGTTGTTTGAAAATCTTCGAGATCACTTTGCGCCGGCGGATGTCTCGCTGGCGTGAAATGATCTTTTCTCGTGTGAGATATGGATTCGCACCCGTGTAAGGAGAGACAAAGATGTGTCGTTTGTTTGCAATCACCAGCGAAGATCCCGTATCGCCCATGGTGGCCCTTGAGGCCCTGGATGTGATGCGGGAAGGCCATGACGGCTCCGGTGTCGGGCTCTTTTTAAGGGACCTCGGCGGACCGTTTGAAACCATGAAGGATGCGCCCATCCTCTCGGGGATCTTTACCGAGGCCGGGCTCCGTCGCCTTGACGTCAAGATGATGGAGAAGGGTTTTATCACCAAATACAAGATCTCCTTCAAACTCGACAAGACCCCCCCCGAAGGGGTGCCCAAGCGGGACGTTTATCTCATCCGCGCCTATGAATACCCCGAGGAGTGGGAGGACTGGAGCTGGGAGAAAAAGCAGGAGGAGCTTACCCGCATCCGCCTGGAACTCCGCGCCATGGGTGAAGAGGAGAAAGACATGATCGTCTTCTCCTTCTGGCCCGATGTCATCATGATCAAAGAGATCGGCGATCCTCTGACTGTCGGACGCTACCTCAAGCTCGACGCCAACGACATCCAGGCCCGCATCATCATGGCCCAGGGACGCCAGAACACCAACTACGCCATCAACCTCTACGCGTGCCACCCCTTCTTTGTCCAGGGCTTCTCCACCATGACCAACGGGGAGAACACCGCCTTTATTCCCATTCGGGAATTCCTTCAGAAGAGGGGCTTTGAGGGGTACATGGGGTTCAACTCCGACTCCGAGGTGTTCACCCATATTCTGCACTACATGCAAAAAGAGCTGGGCCTGGGGCTGGAGTTCTACAAGCACATCATCACCCCCCTGGCAGGAGAGGCCCTGGCTTCCCACGCCAACAGCGATCTGCTCACCCAGCTGAAGCACACCTGCAGGCGCCTGATCATCGACGGGCCCAACTGTGTCATCGGGAGCCTCCCGGACCACAGCCTGTTTATGGTGCAGGACAGAAAGAAGCTGCGCCCCGGGGTCATCGGGGGACGGCCCGGAATCTTCGCCTACTCATCTGAGATTTGCGGCCTGGATTCAGCCATTCCCGACCGAGACAAGTCCAAAGATTTTCAACCCATGTATCTCGACACGGCCATTGTGGGTCCCGATCGTCAGGAGGTTCAGATATGTCGGCAAACGGAACGATTACACCTTCCTCATTAAGCATCAAGGATCTGCACTGGCAGATCGACTGGAACAAGGATGCCTGCACCCTCTGCGGCCAGTGCACGGCAGTCTGCCCTGTGAAGGCCCTTGAGCTGGGGGTCTTCCGCAAGCGGCACGTCGACGTCCCCATGGGGCTCAGCGGCAAGGTGGAAAACAAATTTTCCCTGTTCTACGGCATTCGTCAGAAGACCGAGCCCAAGCACGCCTGCATCGGGTGCGCCATGTGCTCCCAGGTCTGTCCCAACGACGCCATCCTTCCGAGGCGGAACGACGAAGCGGACAAGCAGCGCTACCACATCGACCAGGGCGGCCAGCCCTTGAAGCGGGGCGGTCGAAGGAAGGCCGAAGGCGCCGGGATCCTGGACCGCATCAAGTTCACCCGTATCTCCATGCTCACGGACCCGGCCCTGGATGCCGGACGCCACGAGTTTGATATCAAGACTCTTCGGGCCGGGTGCTGCCCCCCAAGGAGCAGATCCAGCGCCAGATGAAGGGCGAGGAAGGCCCGGTGCGGGAGATCTACCCCCTGGTCATCGGCGGCATGAGCTTCGGGGCTCTTTCCCCCACCATGTGGGAAGGTCTCCAGATGGGGGTGGCTTACCTCAACGAAGAGCTGGGCATGCCCGTGCGCATCTGCACCGGTGAGGGCGGCTGCCCTCCGCGCCTGCTCCGCTCCGAGTTCCTGAAGTACGTCATCCTCCAGGTGGCCTCCGGCTACTTTGGCTGGGACGAAATCATCCACGCCATTCCAGAGATGAAGGTGGACCCCTGCGCCATTGAGATCAAGTACGGCCAGGGCGCCAAGCCCGGAGACGGCGGTCTTCTGATGTGGCACAAGGTCAATAAACTGATTGCGGCCATCCGAGGCGTCCCCACAGGGGTGAGCCTGCCCAGCCCGCCCACCCACCAGACCCAGTACTCCATTGAGGAGTCCGTGGCCAAGATGATCCAGTCCATGTCCATGGCCTGGGGATTCCGGGTGCCGGTGTATCCGAAGATCTCCGCGTCTTCCACCTCCCTGGCGGTCTTGAACAACCTCACCCGAAACCCCTACGCGGCTGGCCTTGCCATCGACGGGGAAGACGGGGGGACCGGGGCGGCGTACAACGTCTCCATGAACCACATGGGGCACCCCATCGCATCGAGCTTAAGGGACTGCTACAAGACCCTGGTGGAGATCGGCATGGAGAACGAATTGCCCCTGGCTGCCGGCGGCGGCATCGGCAAGAACGGGAACCTGGCGGCCAACGCGGCGTCTCTTATCATGCTGGGGGCCAGCATGGTGCAGACGGGCAAGTACATCATGCAGGCGGCGGCCGGGTGTATCGGCTCAGAAACCGACCGGTGCAATGTGTGCAACCTGGGCATCTGCCCCAAGGGGATCACCTCCCAGGATCCGAGGCTCTACCGAAGGCTCGATCCGGAGCATGTGGCCCAGCGCGTGGTGGACATGTATGTCTCCTTTGACACCGAGCTCAAGAAGATCATCGCACCCCTTGGCCGATCCACCTCCCTGCCCATCGGCATGTCCGATGCCCTGGGAATTGACGACCGCGACGCGGCAGAACGTCTCGATATCAAATACATGGTGTAACCGACATGAAGAGCAAGACGAAAATTACCATCCATGGAAAGGAAGAGGGAACCCGTATTGCGTCGCGCCTGCTGGAGGAGAAGATCCAGAAGGCCATCGCCAAGGGATACCGCCAGATAGAGGTGGATGCCTTAGGGCAGCACGGCATCGGCGGGCGCCTGCACGGCGCCGGCGATGAAAAGATTTCCGTCAGGATCACCGGTACCTGCGGCCAGCGGACCGGTTCCATGGGATTTCCCAATACAACCATTGAAATCATGGGGGCGGCCTCCGACGACATCGGCTGGCTTAACGCCGGGGCCGAGATCATCATCCACGGCAACGCCTCCAACGGTGCATGCAACGCCATGGCCCAGGGCCGGGTGTCCGTTGCCGGAAACATCGGTGCCCGCGGCATGACCATGACCAAAGAGAACCCCCGCTTTGAACCCCCCGAACTCTGGGTTCTGGGATCGGCCGGGGACTACTTCGGCGAGTTCATGGCAGGCGGTACCGCCGTGGTCTGCGGCTGGAATCCCCAGAACGAAGAGAACGTCCTGGGCTACCGTCCCCTGGTGGGCATGGTGGGCGGGCGCGTCTTTTTCCGCGGACCCATCAAAGGGTACAGCCAGGGCGATGCCCGCATGGCGCCCATCTCGGATGAGGCGTGGGAATGGCTTTCCACGAACCTGAAGGCCTTTCTGACGCGCGTCGGGAAAGAGGACGCCTACACCAAGCTGGCCCGTCGCGACGACTGGCAGCTCCTGGTGGCCCGGACCCCCCAGGAGAAGATGGGGAGCGCCACCCGGTCCATGGCATCCTTCCGCCATGAGGTGTGGGACAGCGAGCTGGGGGAGGGAGGGCTCATCGGAGACCTCACCGACCTGGACATGAGCCATATTCCCGTTATCACCACAGGGGAGCTCCGGCGCTTTGTGCCGGTGTGGGAGAACCAGAAGTACGTGGCACCCTGCCAGGGAGCCTGTCCTTCGGGCATTCCCGTGCAGCAGCGCTGGGGCCTGGTGCGAAACGGCCTGGTGGACGAAGCTGTTGAGCTGGCCCTTCACTACACGCCCTTTCCCGCGACGGTGTGCGGCTACCTCTGCCCCAACCCCTGCATGGCAGCCTGTACCAAGCAGTCGGCCTTTATGCCCTCCATCGACATCAAGCAGCTGGGCAAGGCAAGCATTGCCGCCCAGGTTCCCAGCGTGCCCGAGGTTTCCGGCCGCAAGGTGGCGGTCATCGGCGGCGGTCCCGCAGGGGTCTCCGTGGCCTGGCAGTTGCGCATGGCCGGCCATGATCCCGTGGTCTACGACACCGCCCCCACCCTGGGCGGGAAGATCGCCTCGGTGATCCCCGAGAGCCGGATCCCCAAAGAGGTCCTGGACGCGGAACTGGCCCGCATCAGCGAGATTCTGCCCCATATCCATCTTCAGCAGCCCTTGACCGCTGTGGAGCTGGACCGCATGAAGGCGGACAACGACTTTATCGTGGTAGCGGCAGGGGCCCAGAAACCGCGCATGCTCGACGTGCCCGGAAAAGAGCGCCTCGTCACCGGCAACGACTTTCTGGCCGACGCCAAGGAAGACAAGGCCAAGCCCGGCAAAAAGGTGGTGATCATCGGTGCAGGCAACTCCGCCTGTGATGCAGCCACCGAGGCTGTGCGCTGCGGGGCCGAAACGGTCACCCTCATCGACATTCAGGAACCCGCTGCTTTTGGCGAAGAGAAAGAGGCCGCTGAACAGGCCGGCGCCATCTTCAAGTGGCCCTGTTTTACCCGGGAGATCACGGACAAAGGCGTGCTCCTTACGGACGGTGAACTCCTTGAAGCCGATACCGTGATCCTCTCCATCGGGGATGTGGCCGACGCGGAGTTTCTGCCCCGAAGCGTCAGCATCGCTCAGAACGGTTACGTCTCCGTGGACGAGAACTGTCAGACCACCGACCCCTCGATCTTTGCCATCGGCGATATCACGGGGCTGGGGCTCATCACGGACGCCATTGGCGCTGGCAGGCGGGCTGCAGAGACCATCGACGCCATCAGCAAGGGCAAGCGTCCGTCCGGATGGGACCCCCGGGAGGTGATCGCCAAGGACCGCATGAACCTGGCCTATTTCGACCCCAGGCTCTCCGTCTTTGAGGATCTCCAGACCTGCGGAACCGAATGTTCGTCATGTGGGAGTTGCAGAGACTGTGGTATCTGTGTTACCTTGTGCCCCAAAGAGGCGATTGAAAGACGCGAGACGGGGAATCCGAGCTCGCCTTTTGAGTATGTGGTGAAGACGGATCGCTGCATTGGCTGCGGATTTTGCGCCGATGCCTGCCCGTGCGGGATCTGGACCCTGATCACCAACACCCCCATGGGGTAAAACCGGTTTTATATCGGTTTCAAGGTGAGGGGATCGCCCTTTTATCTTCACCGACACAACAGCTGACAGTTTCCATTTGGTTTATTGCTATCCCGCTTTTTACCGCCTGCGTAAGAAGCGGGATAGTTGCGCGCGGACTCCGGTAAAGGAAAACACCCCTTCAAAGAGCCGTAATGACGATGGATCCACGTGATCCGTCTCACCATGATTCATGCATTATGGACGGGCCATGCAGGGCCGCCCTTTTAGTGTCCCGCATCGTTTGTCAAATAAGGAATCACCTTTCATGAAAGCACTGCTTGCCCTCGAAGACGGACGAATTTTTTCGTGCCGCAGCTTTACAGGTCCCGGCGAGGTGGGTGGAGAGGTTGTCTTCAACACCAGCATGACGGGGTATCAGGAAATTCTCACCGACCCCTCCTACCGTGGACAGATGGTCACCATGACCTATCCCCTCATTGGAAACTACGGCGTAAGCCGTGAGGACGTGGAGTCCTCCCGGATCCAGGCCTCCGCCCTCATCGTCCGCGAGTATCAGGACGATTACAGCAACTGGCGGGCCGACATGAGCCTGGCTGACTACCTCAAGGCAGCCAATGTCGTGGGCATCGATGAACTCGATACCCGGGCACTGACCCTGCACCTCCGAACCCACGGCGCCAAGCGCGGCATCATCTCAACGGATGTGGCCAACCCCGAGGCCCTTGTGGAAAAAGCCAAGGCACTGCCCTCCATGGAAGGGTGTGACCTGGCCAGCGGCGTCTCCACGGACAAGCCCTACCGCCTGGTCAACGACACCCCGGTCTTCATTCAGGAAGAGCTGGCAGAGGGTCTCTTTTCCGCCCGAGGCGAGAAAAAAACGGTGGTGGCCTTTGACTTCGGCATCAAGTTCAACATCATCCGCCTTCTGGAAGCCGCAGGCTGCGAGGTGATCGTGGTGCCCGCAAATACCACCGCCGAGACCGTCAAGGCCATGAACCCCGACGGGATCTTTCTCTCCAACGGCCCCGGCGACCCCGAGCCCGTGACCTACGCCGTGGAGACGGTGAAGGCCCTCATCGGGTACCGACCCATTTTCGGCATCTGCCTCGGCCACCAGATCATGAGCCTGGCCCTGGGCGGAAAGACCTACAAGCTGAAGTTCGGCCACCGCGGCGGCAACCAGCCCGTGCAGAACACCGAAACATCCAAGGTGGAGATCACCAGCCAGAACCACGGATTTGCAGCCGACATGGACAGCCTGTCCGCAGCCGACGTGGAAGTGTCCCATGTGAACCTCAACGACCGCACCGTGGAAGGCTTGAGACACAAGGTTCACCCCGTGCTCAGTGTGCAGTACCATCCGGAGGCGTCTCCGGGGCCCAACGATGCCCAGTACTTGTTTGATGAGTTTGTTTCCATGATGGAACGTTTCACTGTTTAAGAACAGGGCACTTGTTGCCCTGTTTTTTTATGCCCGAAAGTTTGCCTCCGGCGGCCAGGGGATGATCACCTGGACCCCAGGTTCGCGAATGCTTCCGACCTTCATTCTTCAGGTCGATCACATTCGCTGACGGGCTTCGCCCGTGGTGGGGCTGAGGTGACTTGAATGAGGTCAAAATGCTTCCGGTCATGTTTAAACCTGTGCAGGTCAGGAAGACGAAGGCACCTCACGTGTTGATAACCTGTTTGTCAAACCCAGCTCATATACATTGGGCAAACGTTTGGCCCCCGGCAGGCTCGCCGGAGGCAACCATAACCGATAGATTAGTAGAGGCAAGGGATCATGCCAAAACGCACCGACATAAATAAGATATTGATCGTAGGCGCCGGGCCCATCATCATCAGCCAGGCGTGTGAATTTGATTACTCCGGGACCCAGGCGTGCAAGGCGCTGCGGGAAGAGGGGTACGAGGTGGTTCTGGTGAACTCCAACCCTGCCACCATCATGACCCATCGCACCTACATTGAGCCGGTGACCCCGGAGACCCTGGCCAAGATCATCGAAAAGGAGCGGCCCGACGCCATCCTTCCCACCCTCGGGGGCCAGACCGGCCTCAACACCGCCATCGGCGTGGCCGAGATGGGCGTTCTGGATAAGTTTGGTGTGGAGATGATCGGCGCGGACGTGGCCACCATCAAGAAGGCCGAGGACCGCGAGCTTTTCCGCAACGCCATGAACAAGATCGGCCTGAACATTCCCCGAAGCGGGTTTGCCACCACCATGGACGAGGTGAGGCAGGTTGCCGATGAGATCGGCTTTCCCATCATCGTCCGGCCCAGCTTTACCCTGGGCGGCACCGGCGGGGGCGTGGCCTACAACCCCGAGGAGCTGGAGGCCTTCTGCAAGGCAGGTCTTGAGGCAAGCCTCAACACCCAGGTGATGCTGGAGCAGTCCGTCCTCGGCTGGAAAGAGTACGAGCTGGAGGTGGTCAGGGACAAGGCGGACAACGTCGTGATCATCTGCTCCATCGAAAACCTGGACGCCATGGGGGTCCACACCGGGGACTCCATCACTGTTGCCCCGGCCCAGACCCTGTCGGACAAGGAGTATCAGAAGCTGCGTGACGCCTCCATCGCTATCCTGCGGGAGATCGGGGTGGACACCGGCGGCTCCAACGTTCAGTTTGCCGTGAACCCGGCCGACGGCGAGATCATCGTGGTGGAGATGAACCCCAGGGTCTCCCGAAGCTCGGCCCTGGCCTCCAAGGCGAGCCCATTGCCAAGATTGCCGCCAAACTGGCTGTTGTGCTGCTTCCCACCCTGGACGACTGGAAGAGCCCCGACGTCACGAGCAGCTCCTGGCCTCCTTTGAGCCCAGCATCGACTACGTGGTCATGAAAGTGCCCCGCTGGACTTTTGAGAAGTTTCCCGAGACCGAGGACTACCTCACCACGGCCATGAAGTCCGTGGGCGAGACCATGAGCATCGGTCGTACATTCACCGAGTCCCTCCAGAAGGCGATCCGCTCCCTGGAGATCGGACGCTTCGGCCTGGGCAGCGACGGTCGCGAGGTGGAGGAGCTCTCCAAGACCGACATCGAGCACCACCTGGTGACCCCCAACTCCAAGCGCCTCTTCTACCTGCGCCAGGCCATGAAGGCAGGGATCTCCCTGGAGGCGATCCACGCCATGACCAAGGTGGATCCCTGGTTTCTCCACCAGATCAAGCGCATCAGCGACATGGAAGACGTGATCCGCGAGGCCGGCAAGAAGATGGACGCCGACCTTCTCAAACGCGCCAAGCGCAACGGCTTTTCCGATGTGCAAATCGGTGTGCTCAACGGTACGGACGAAGACTGGGTGCGTGCTCAGCGCTACGCCCTGGGCATCCGACCCGTCTACAAGCTGGTGGACACCTGTGCCGCCGAGTTCGAGGCTTCGACCCCTTACTACTACTCCACCTATGAAGAGGAGTGCGAGGCAAGGGTCACAGATAATAAGAAGGTGATGATCTTAGGGGGCGGGCCCAACCGCATCGGCCAGGGCATCGAGTTCGACTACTGCTGCGTCCACGCCTCCTTTGCCCTGCGCGAAGAGGGGGTGGAGTCCATCATGGTCAACTCCAACCCTGAGACCGTGAGCACGGACTACGACACCTCGGACAAGCTCTACTTCGAGCCCCTCACCAAAGAGGATGTCCTGCACATCGTGGAAAAGGAGAACCCCTACGGGGTCATCGTGCAGTTCGGGGGGCAGACTCCCCTGAACCTGGCCCTGGGCCTCAAGGCCGCCGGGGTGCCCATCATCGGCACCCAGCCCGAGAGCATCCACCGCGCCGAAGACCGCGACGAGTTCCAGGCCATGCTCAAGAAGCTGAAACTCACCCAGCCCGAGAGCGGCATCGCCATGAACTACGAGGAATCCCTGGTGGAGGCACGCCGCATCGGCTACCCCGTCATGGTTCGTCCTTCTTACGTTCTGGGCGGCCGGGCCATGCGTGTGGTCTACTCCGAAGAGGACCTGGAAGGGTTTATCCGCGAAGCCATGGAGGCCTCACCGGGCCACCCCGTGCTCATCGACAAGTTCCTGGAAGACGCGGTGGAGCTTGATGTGGACGCCATCTCCGACGGAGAGAAGACCATCATCGCAGGGGTTATGCAGCACATCGAAGAGGCGGGGATCCACTCCGGCGACTCGGCCTGCGTGCTCCCGCCCATGAGCATCCCCAACCGCCTGCTCAACGAGATCCACGAAGCCACCCGCGCCATGGCAAAAGAGCTGGGCGTGGTGGGGCTGATGAACGTTCAGTACGCCATTAAGGACAACCGCCTCTACATCATCGAGGTCAACCCCAGGGCGTCCCGTACCGTTCCCTTTGTGAGCAAGGCCACGGGCATCCCCTTTGCCAAGCTGGCCACCAAGGTGATGCTGGGCAAAACCCTGGCCGAGGTTGGCCTGGAGAAGGAGTTCGTTCCCAGCCACATCTCGGTGAAAGAAGCGGTGATGCCCTTTGACCGGTTCCCCCATGTGGATACCCTGCTGGGTCCCGAGATGAAATCCACGGGCGAGGTTATGGGCATCGGCGATGACTTCGGCATTGCCTACGCCAAGGCCCAGATCGCTGCCGGAGACGACCTGCCCACCGAGGGCACCGTCTTTATCAGCGTCAAGGAGGGGGACAAGGGCCAGATGCTGCCCACGGCCTCTCTGTTCAAGGCCCTTGGCTTTACCATCATGGCCACCAGCGGCACCTCGGACTTCCTCACCAAGAACGGGGTGGCCAACGTGCTGGTGAACAAGGTCTCGGTGGGACGCCCCCACGTGGTGGACGCCATCAAGAACAACGAGATTCAGCTGGTGATCAACACCCCGTCCGGCACGAGCGAGACCACCCATGACGGGTATAAGATCCGCAGGGCCGCCTTGAAGTTCAAGGTGCCCTTTGCCACGACCCTCACCGGTGCCATGGCCGTTGCCCGCGCCATTGCCCGCTTGAAAGAGGAGAGTTGCGCGGTGAAACCGCTCCAGGACTACCATAGCTAATCCCGCCCATTGAAAGGCGCGGCGTTGCCGCGCCTTTCACACCCCCCATCATTGACCCGGGCAATAATGGTCCGGAAGGCTCTTCGCCTATCCCCCGTATTTGGCTAGCTCACGGCAGGCCGCACACCATTTTTTCAGGAACCGGTCGAATTTATTTCGGCGAAGCCCGGAAGGGCTCACCAACGACCTGTTTGTCAAATGTTTTAAAAGTTTGGCCCCCGGAGACGTGTTTGAGCTGAATAGTGACAATTTTTATTGAATAATCTGCAAACAGGGATTAATTTGAAGTCTGTGTCGGATGTGCCGACGGGACCGCTGTGGATTTCTCTATGGAAAGGAGGCAGGAGGCTTCATGATTGAGACGCGATATCTCAAGGATAATATCCAGAATATCCAGAAACTCATGAGCATTCCGGCTTTGAAGAATTTCGAAACCCGTTACCTCGGTAAACTCCTGAAGCTGAGTAAAATCCGTGAGTACGAGGACGGTGAGAAGATCATCAAAGAAGGGGATCGGGATCCCTGGCTCTATTTTTTACTGGCCGGTTCTGTCCGTGTATCCAAAGAGGATGTGGAGATTACCCGGTTGACCAACATCGGGGAGTTGTTCGGGGAGATGCGCATCATCGACTCCCTGAAGCGATCCGCCACGGTGACGGCCGTGGGACGAACCACCTGCATCGCCGTAAACACCATGGCCGGGGAGAAGCTGGAAGGGGACGGGGCCGACCACGACGAACGCCTCGATTTCCTGTTGCTTCTCTACCGCATCTTTGCCGAGTACATGTCCATTCGCCTTCGGGCAACCAACGAGGAATTGATCAAGACCAAACAGGATCTTCAGCGCATCAGAGAAGAGAAAATGAACGTCATCATCAGGCGCCACATCGAAGGCTCCCAGCAATGATGGCCGACTGAGACAGCTCCGGGAAATACCAGGGAGTCACAACCCCATTTCTTCCTGTGCCGCGTTTTTTGTCCGTGTTCGGATCGGCAGATTGCCGTGGGGAGTCTTTTCCCCTGCCTGAAGGTCCGGATGAGAAGGACAAACAATGAGAAAGACCGTATCCTTTACCAAAGACGCCACCAACGTCTTTTTCCATATCCTGACGGCCTGCAACCTCTCCTGCCGCCACTGTTATATCAATCCCACCCAGCACGGAACCCAGACCCTGCCCATTGAGACCATCGAAGAGTGGCTGGCCCTGTTTGCCACACGCTCCAAGGAGGCCAACATCATCTTCCTCGGCGGGGAGCCCACCATGCATCCCGACCTTGCCCGGGCCGTGAAAAAAGCCAGGGCTTTGGGCTACGCCTCCATCACCATCGATACCAACGGCTACCTCTTTCACGACATCCTCGACAAGGTGACACCGGCCGAGGTGGACGCCCTCTCCTTCAGCCTGGACGGCGCCACTGCCGCCACCAATGACCCCATTCGGGGCAAGGGCTCCTGGGAGACCTGCATGGCGGGCGTTCGAAAAGGGGTGGCCAAGGGCTTTTCCACCAGCCTGATCTACACGGTGAGCGGGGCCAACCTCCACGAACTCGATCAGATGCCCGACCTCCTGGAAGAACTCGGGGTGAATCACTTTTTTATCCAGGTGCTGGGAATCCGAGGCAACTCAGCCCGGGAAGAGGCCGAAGAGGAAGGCCTCATGCGCGTCACCCGGGACAGCTGGATGGAGGTGGTCCCCAAGGTTGCCGAAGAGGTGGCCCGAAGGGGAATCAAGGTCACCTGGCCCAAGGTGTTCCTGGAGGAGGACGAGGCGTTTGAGTGCGCAGGCCATGTGGCGGACAACCTCTTTCTCTTTCCCAACGGCAGGGTCTACCGCTGCCCCCTGTGCGAAGATTTTCCCGTTCACTCCATGGTCATCGAAGACGGAAAGCTTAAGGACGCCCCCCGCATCAACGAGACCGATCTCTTTGATCTCTCCATTGCCGAGGGGTGCGTCATGAACCGGATCATCCAGCCTGGAAACATTGTATACAAAGAAAATGGGACCCCGGAGTGGCGCGTGGCGTGTTGCCTGCTCAAGGAGGAGATCACCCCGAAGTGAGTCGGGGTAGGTCGGGCGATTCCCCAAGGTATTGGGTAACATACACACCCTTGATACCAGATCGAGTAGATTTCAGCGGCAGGGGGAGGGCGCCGGAACAGTGCGCCCTTCGCGGTTTTCCGATGGTTCGTAGAGAAACAACTTGACAGAATTATAAGTCAAAATAATAATAAAATTTACTTCACTAACTGGGAGGGGGCGTGGCGGATTCGGGACTGAGCAGAAAGGAACGGGAGTACAAACGGCGTCGGGAAGAGATTCTGGAAGCAGCACTTTCCGTTTTTGCGGAGAGGGGGTACTACGGGACCACCATGGCTCAGATCAGTCAGAAGTCCGAATACCCTCTGGGCACCATCTACAAGTACTTCAGTGGAAAAGAGCAGATTTTCCATGACATGGTGATGGACCGGGGCATCCGCCTTGGGCGCCTCATTGCCGAGGCCGCCTCGCGAAAGGATCTGGCCCCCAGGGACAGGGCATACGCATGTCTCCAGGCCAATGCCCGGTTCCTGAGGAACAACCAGGCCTTTGTGCGGGTGTATATCTCCCTGCGGAGCAGCGTCGACATGATCCTCTCCCCGGAGCTCAACGCCGACATCAATCGCCTCAACGACAAGATGGTGGAGACCTACACCGAGATTTTTCAGGAGGGGGTTGAAAAAGGGGAGTTCAGGCCCTACCCCGCCGAAGACCTCTCGGCCCTGTTCTACGGGGTGATCTTTTCTGCCATCTGGCCCTGGGTCTCCGGGAGCAGGGAGACGTATGACATCGAAGCCTGGTTGAATCGTGCCTTTGAGCTTCTCACCAACGGCTTTTGTGTCTCCAAGTGAGGGAGAGGTCGGGATAGTTATTGACCGACAGGTAAAAATCTGGAATAATACCGCGTTAACGCTGACAATTGGCTTATTTCAGGCCTGTGCAGGGCGTTGCCGCACAAGGCAGACGAGAAAATGGTTTTTTGTGTAAAACCATAAACATAGTTCTGCTTTGAGTAATAATGATTTGGTCGAAAGTGCTGTATTGGAAGGGAATTCATTAGATTTCAGAGCTGACAAGGCCCTTAATATGCCTTAAATAATCTTAAAATGTCTTAATATAAGGAGAGATTTTGTTATGGCACAACAGATTGCAGACCGCAGGGACCAGGATTACGTTCTTCACGAAATGCTGAACGTTGCTCAGTTTTCAGAGACCGAGAAGTACGGTGATTTCAACAAGAAAACCATCGACATGGTTCTGTCCGAAGCCAGGAAGTTCGCCGTCAATGAAATTCTTCCCACCCAGAAGACCGGTGACGAAGAGGGCGTCAAGCTGGAAAACGGCCAGGTGAAGGTACCCCCTTCATTCCACAAGCCCTACAAGCTCTTCTGCGAGAACGAGTGGGTTGCCATGGCCGATGCCCCGGAAGTAGGCGGCCAGGGCCTTCCCCACTCTGTTTCCCTGGCTTGCGGTGAGCTCTTCACCGGCGCCAACTGCGCTTTCCTTATGTACCCCGGCCTCACCCACGGCTGCGGCAACATCATCGCCAGCCTCGGTTCCGACAAGCAGAAGGAGCTCTACCTCAAGAAGCTCTACTCCGGCGAGTGGGGCGGCACCATGTGTCTCACCGAAGCCAACGCAGGCAGCGACGTAGGCGCCCTTGAGTCCGTGGCTACCCCCAACGACGACGGCACCTACAACATCGTGGGCAACAAGATCTTCATCTCCGGCGGCGACTCCGACATGGTTCCCAACGTGATCCACCCGGTTCTCGCCCGTATCGAAGGCTCCCCCGCAGGGACCCGCGGTATCTCCCTGTTCATCGTGCCCAAGCTCTGGGTCAACGATGACGGCAGCTTCGGCGAAGACAACGACGTGGTCGTTACCGGTGTTGAGCACAAGATGGGCATCCACGGCAACGCCACCTGCTCCATCGCTTTCGGCGGCAAGGGCAAGTGCCGCGGTACCCTCATCGGTGAGAAGAACAAAGGCATGAAGGCCATGTTCCTCATGATGAACGAAGCCCGCCAGGGCGTGGCCCTCCAGGGTCACGGCTTTGCCACCACCTCTTACATGAACGCCGTAAACTACGCCAAAGAGCGTATCCAGAGCCCCAACCTGCTCTCCATGCTCGACGCCGAGCCCAAGGGTGTGCCCATCATCCAGCACCCCGACGTACGTCGCAACCTGCTCATCATGAAGTCCTACGTTGAAGGCATGCGTTCCCTGCTCTACTACATGGGCTTCTGCTTCGACATGGTCTCCACCGCCGAAGACGAAGCAGTTCGTGACAAGTACAACGGCCTCATCGAGATCGTGACCCCCGTTGCCAAGAGCTACGGCACCGACAAGGGCTTCGAAGTCTGCTCCCTGGGTATCCAGATCTACGGCGGCTACGGCTTCATCGAAGAGTATCCCCAGGCCCAGCTCCTTCGTGACTGCAAGATTACCTCCATCTACGAAGGCACCAACGGGATCCAGGCCATGGACCTCCTCGGCCGTAAGCTCGGCATGAAGAAAGGCAAGCCCATGATGGACCTGATGGGTGAGATCCAGGCTGCCATCGCCCTGGCCAAGGAAGCCGGTCTCGAAGACATGGCAGCCAAGGTTGAAGCCGCCCTGAACAAAGTGGGTGAGTGCGCCATGGCCATCGGCGGCGCCGCCATGAGCGAGAAGCTCCTCGATGCCTTCGGTTCCGCTACCCTCTTCCAGGAGTGCTGCGGTGACCTGATCATGGCTTGGATGCATCTCTGGAGAGCTGCCGTTGCTCAGCCCAAGATCGAAAAAGCCAAGAAGAAGGACAAAGCCTTCTACGAAGGTCAGGTGGTTACCGCCAAGTTCTTCATCGAGCACATGCTGCCCATCGGCCTCGGCAAGATGGACTCCGTCAAAGGCCTCACCGGCTCCATCATGGAGATGCCCGAAGACGCATTCATCGGCTAACCGATAAGAGGTTATAGGGGATTTCATCCCTGATCAGTGCTATATATAAGCCCGGAAGAGTGTGCCTCGCATCCTCTTCCGGGCTTTGTTATTATGGGGAGACGCGTGTTACCGGCGCGGGCGTTTGGAGGGGACGCCTTCGGCCGCATGCGTGGCGAACCATGAACGGGATCTTTAATTTTAGGGCTCACAACCATTTTGAGGACGTAAGAATGCACCAAAAAGCGGGAACCGGCATCGGGAAAGTGGACGAGATACTTGACGGACTTCGGGTGGGAGACAACGTCATCTGGCATGATGATTCCGGGAGCCTGGCTTCCGATTACTGCCTGAAACTCATGGAAGCATCCGCACGGGAAGACAAGCCGGTGATCTATGTCAGTTTCGACCGGTCTCCCAACAACCTCGTGAAAAAGCTGGGACCCCTGGCCAATGCCCCGGGGCTCACCATCCTGGACTGTTTCACCCACGGCAAAGGCGGGGGCAGTGAGCTGTTCCTCAAGTACTACAGCTCGCGGGAACGAAATGCCAACGTGATCCTGGTGGAGAACCCCTCGGATCCTTCGGCCCTCTCCGACGCCCTGGAGAGCAATCTGGCGGACCACGGCCTGGACACCCGGTTTATCTTTGAGTCCATCACCGGCATGCAGGACCTCTGGGGAGATGAGGAGCGGATCCTGAAGTTCTACACCCGCACCTGCCCCAAGCTCTATGAACTGAGCACCATTGCGTACTGGCTCATCGAGCATCGGGCCCACAGCGACCGGCTGAAAGCGGGCATCGCCCAGATCGCCCAGGTGGTCATCGAGCTCTCCGTCAAACGAGGCAAATTTTTCTTCAACCTCATCAAAGCCGAAGGACGGGAGCACGGCCCCTTGAACAAGCCCCAGGGCTACTGGGTGCGCGATGGCGAGGTGGTCTTCGGCTCCGGGGACCAGAAGGGCTGGGGCCGCATCGACATCGGGAGCCGCCTCAAGCACTTCCGCACCTCCGCCGGCCTCTCCCAGACCGGTCTGGCCAAGCAGGTGGGGGTTACCCCCAGCACCATCAGCCAGATTGAAAACGGTCAGATCTACCCCTCCCTTCCCGCCCTCTTCCGCATGGCAGAGCTCCTTGCCGTGGAAACAGGCTCCTTCTTCTCGGACAACTCCGCCGAAGAGGCCACCCCTGTCTACGAGCCCTCCCAGTGGCAGGACATCAACATCCCGGGCATCACAGGAAAAGGCGGATCCGTGCGCCAGGTGATCCCCTCGGGCGGGGACACGGGCTTTGAGGTGTGGCTCCTGGAGATCGAGCCGGGCCGGGTCATCAAACAGCACTTCTTCGACGAGAAGTGCGAAGAGGTGGGCTACGTCATCAAGGGCAGCGTCCTCTTCCAGAGCGGCAGCCGCGACCTCGAAGCCGTGGAAGGCTCCCTCATCCACCTGGTGGAACGCACCCCCTCCCGCTGGAAAAACAAAGGGGAGGAAAAAGCGGTGATCCTCTGGCTCAAACTGCGCCAGGTGTAAAGCGTACGGGAAGAAAAAAAGCCTCCGGCGGCCCTGCCGGGGGCCAAACTTTTGAAACGTTTGACAAACTGGTTTTTGTGAATTGCTTGGACCTTTTGGAAGATCGTAACTATTCGACTATATAAAATTAACGAACAGGCATCGCCTTCTGCCGCTCAGCCTCACTGGGGCTGAGCGGCAGAAGGCGATGCAACCGGAACGTTTTTGCGGCGCTTTTTTCAAAAAGCGACCCGCCGGAGGCAGCGAAAGGATATTCATAATATGAAAGTACTGGTGTTTGGGGGCGGTGCCGTGGGGTTGGGACTGGCGTCGTGCCTTGCTGAGGCGGGGGTGACCCCGGATATTGTGACCCGGAAAGAAGGCGCTGATGTTATTGCCTATAGGGGCTCAAGCGCACGGGGCTGTTGGGGCAGGCGGTGTTTCGCAACGTGCGGGCCGGGGTGACTCCGAATGATTTTTCGGCAAACGGGCCCTATGATTATGTGCTTGTCTGCACCAAGTCCAGCGCCACGGGGGAGGCGGGAAAGGCCCTTTCAGCGGTTCCCGGGCTTTTGGGGCCAGCCACCTGCGTGGTGCTCTGCCAGAACGGCTGGGGCAACCGGGAGCGGGTTTCCCGCTGGGTGGATCCCGACCGGGTTTACAACGCCCGGGTCATCACCGGGTTTTCCCGGCCGGCACCCAACACCAGCCACATTACGGTCCATGTGGCCCCCATCTCCATGGGGCATCTGGAGAGGTCCATGGACGGGGAGTTGGTGGCGGTCGTAGAGGCGGCCAGCAGGTCAGCCAGGCTTGATCTTGGCTGAGGAGACCTCTGGGCCAAGATGCTTTTTAACGGTTCCCTGAACTCTCTGGGGGCCATCTTCGGTGTGCCCTACGGCAAGCTTTCCGACCACCCCGAAGGGCTGCGCCTGATGCGGTCCGTGGTCAACGAGATTTTTGCGGTGATGGCCGCGGCCGGGTACCGTACCTGGTGGGAGACCCCGGAGGAGTATTTTCAGGTACTCACCGGCGACCTTCTTCCCACGGCAGCCACCCACGTCTCTTCGACCCTCCAGGACCTCAAGGCGGGCAAGAAGACCGAGATCGACGCCCTCACCGGCGAGGTGGTGCGCTTAGGGGAAAAACACGGGGTGGCGGTGCCCGTGAACCAGACGGTGCTGGATATCATCGGGTTTATGGAAAAGGATTGTGCGTGATGTCAGAGGACAGTGTTCGGGTGGCCGTGGGATCGGCCAACCCCAACAAGCTTGATGCGGTAAAAAGGGCTTTTCAAGGCTTTAACAGATTCAACAACCTTTCGTTTGTGTCGGTGGCCTCTCCCTCCGGGGTGTCGGACCAGCCGGTGGGCTATGAGGAGACCCTCAGCGGAGCCGACAACAGAGCCCTGGGGGCCTACGGCGGCTCGGGCTTCGGCGTGGGACTGGAGTCGGGCCTGGTACCCGTCGCCGGAACCGAGACCGGATACATGAACCTCACCGCCTGCGTGATCTATGACGGCCAGCGGTTTCACCGGGGCGTGGGCCCGGCCTTTGAGCTCCCCGGCGAGGTGTGCCGGATGGTTGTGGACGGGGGCTGCGAGCTGGATGAGGCCGTGCACCGGGCCGGGCTCTCAGAGAGCCGGCGCATCGGCTATGCCGAAGGGATCATCGGCCTTCTCTCAAACGGGGCCGTGACCCGTGCCGACTACATGGTTCCTGCCGTAACCATGGCCCTGGTGGCCCTTGCCGCCTCCGTAAAAGGAGAGGCCCATGCGTGAGGAGCGGGTGCTTTCTGTTCTGGGCCAGACCCTTTACACCGTGTGTGTGAAAGGGGAGAGCCCCGGTGCCATGCCCATCGTGCTGCTGCATGAAGGTCTGGGGTGCGTGGGGATGTGGCACGACTTTCCCGAGGTCCTCAGCCGGGCCACGGGCCGGACGGTCTGGGCATGGGATCGTTGGGGATACGGCAAATCATCCCCTTTGACAGAGTGGGAAGCCAACTCCCAGTACCCCGCCTTTGAGGCGGAGACCATGCTGCCGCTGGTGCTTGATGCCCTGGGCCTTTCCCAGGCCCTCTTTTTTGGCCACAGCGACGGCGGCACCATTGCCCTGTTGTTCGGGGCCATGTTTCCCCACCGGACAGCCGGGATTGTGGTGGAGGCCTGCCATGTGTATGTGGACGAGCTCACCATCGACGGCATTGCCGATGCCGACAGCTACTTTGCTGAGGGCACCTTTCGAGAAAAACTCGCACGGCACCATGGGGACAACACGGAAAAAGCCTTTAGGCGCTGGGCCGACACCTGGCTTTCTCCTTCCCATCGAACCTGGGATATCACCGGGGCCATCTCCGCGGTGACGGCCCCAACCCTGGTGATCCAGGGGGAACACGACCAGTACGGCACCTGGGGCCAGGTGGAGGCCATCTGCCGCTCGGTGGCCGGGGCCACGGCCCTTAAGGTGAGCGACTGCCGCCACGTGGCCCACCACGAGAAGCGGGACGAGGTGGTGGCCGCCCTGGTTGATTTTTACGATGGCGCTGCCGGGTGAGGGAAAACGCATTGAGATTTTCCTCCGATGGCCCTGTTGGAGGCAAGTTGAATCGTTAAATACTTGTAACTATTCAGCTTATGCCTCCGGCGGCCCTGCCGGGGGCTAAACTTTTGCCTGATTTTATAAAGGCGGGTTTAACAAACAGGTTTTAAAAAATCTTTTTGAGTGAATTTTTACTTTAAAGGCGGATGTGATTTGACCCGAGGAACGAGGGGCAAAACACATCCGCAACCTGCTTTCAAGGTGGCACACCTTGCCGCCGGAGGCTGTTTTTTTTGAGCTGAATAGTTACAAATGCGTTGGCTCTGGCGGGGTGTGAACCCGCCTTGAACCTTTGGGGTAAGGGGTGTATATTGAAGTGGAATCAGTTGGATAGGCGCGGAATCCTTGCGGGCGGTGCGTCGCCTGCAAAGGGCGGTCACGGCCGTGGGCCAAAGCCCGGTGCCGTGAGTCGTTTCGTGCCTGACACGCCCTGTGCCGGGAGGTCCTATGAGTACCATTATTCATCTCGACCCGGAAGCGATGTCCCGCCTTGCGACGTTGGAGCGGCGCTTCGGGCTGGATCGGCGTGAACCGTTTGAGCGCCGACAGGGGTATGGGGTGCTCCACAGCGCCGAAGTGGGCGGGGTGGAGAATCGGTGTATTTTGGAACGGAGACGTTCCAGTGAGCGTCGTTTCGGATGGTTTCGCATGGGCCGATGGAGCAGCTCCTGCGATAAAGGCCCCGCATGAGGTACCGTCGAAACGGCAAAGGGGGGCCGTATGGCAGAAACCCAGGAGAGGAGAGACGGGAATAACAAGCGATTTCACTTTGATACCTATCCGAAATGGAGACGCCGGGGCGACGAACGGCGTCAACGGGGCACTTTCGAGGGGAAAGGGCTCTTTCGGCGTCGGCCCGGGGATCGGCGCATCGGATTTCTGGCGCGCATCTCACGGTACATCTTTCCCAGGGGATTTCCCGAAGATAGGTAACCATATCAAAGGCCCCGGCCTTCGGGTGCCGGGGCTACGACAACAAGGCGAGGTTCCATGGAACCTCGCCTTTTTATTATCCCGTGGCGGCATGGGGGCCCTTGGAAAACGGGGAGATTACACGATCCATACACCTGCCTAACACAAGCCTAACACAACAGGTTTACAACCTACAGCACCCTTGACGGGCTCGTTGGCCGTCAAAGCCACCCTTTCCATGGAGAACGTGATGAAACCCAAAGCACATATGCTGGTCGTGGATGATGAAGAGGACATTCTGGACCTAGTGAAATACAACCTCGAACGGGAAGGCTACAAGGTGACCTGTACGGCAAGCGGGGAGCGCGCCGTGGAGATCGCCAGGCGTGAAACCGTGGATCTCATTGTCCTGGACCTCATGCTGCCCGGCATCGACGGGCTGGAGGTGACCCGCAGCCTCAAAGGGAGCCCTGCCACCGCGGATATTCCCATTGTGATGCTTTCGGCCAAGGGAGAAGAGGCCGACATCGTCACCGGTCTGGAGCTGGGTGCCGATGATTACGTGGCCAAGCCCTTCAGCCCCCGGGAGCTCCTGGCACGGGTCCGGGCGGTGAGGAGACGCACCGACAAGGGGGAAAGGGACGCGACCATGGACGAGGTGCTCCTCTTGGGGGAGATCGAGATTCGTCCCGGCAGGGTCCAGGTGAAGGTGCAGGGCCAGGGGGTGGAACTCACCTTCTCCGAGTTTTCCCTGCTGCTGCTCCTGGCCCGGCGACCCGGGTGGGTTTTCACCCGGTCCCAGATCGTGGACGGCATCCGGGGGGACAACTACGCGGTTACGGATCGCAGCGTGGACGTGATTGTGGCCGGTTTGCGCAAGAAACTCGGGCCCTGCAGCCAATATGTCGAAACGGTCCGGGGCATCGGTTATCGGTTCAAAGAGGTCTGACATCCGGTCAAGGCCGCGGTTTCTTTTTTACCCCTTATACACAGGCAATGATAGATCCATGATGCAGCGTAAACGTCTTTTCTGGCAGCTTTTTCCCTCCTATGTGGGGATCCTTGTCCTGGCCCTTACGGCGGTGAGCCTTCTGGCCATCTCCTCCATGACCTCCTTTTATCACCAGCAGACCCTCCGGGATCTGGAGTCCCTTGCCGGGGTCATGGGACTTCGGGTGGGCCCCCTCATGGACGGGGATCGTGTAGCCGACATCGACGCTTACTGCAAGGCGTCGTCCCAACGCTCCGGCAGCCGCGTGACGGTTATTGACCGGGACGGGTGGGTTTTGGGGGATTCCACAAAGGATTCGGCCGCCATGGAGAACCATGGCTCCCGCCCGGAGGTGGTGAAGGCCCTGGAAGGCGTGACGGGCTTGTCCATCCGCTTCAGTGCCACCTTGACCACCAACATGATGTATGTGGCCATTCCCATTGAGCAGGACAACGTGGTGCTGGGGGTGGTGCGTACGGCGCTTCCCATGACGGCCCTTGAAGGCGAAGTCCGCTCCGTTCAGAAACGCATCCTCTTCTGGGGCCTGGCCACTGCCCTGGTGGCCGGGTTTATAAGTCTCGTGGTCTCCCGGAAGATCAGCCGTCCCATCTCCGACATGCAGCGGAGTGCGCGCCTTTTTGCCGAAGGGGATTTCAGTCATAAGCTCTACGTCCCTGACTCTTTAGAGATCGGCGGGCTCGCTGAGTCCATGAACCTGATGGCACATCAGCTGGATGAGCGCATCCGCACCACCACCCGCCAGAGAAACGAGATGGAGGCCGTTTTGTCGAGCATGGTGGAAGGGGTGATGGCCGTGGACGCGGATTTTTCCATCATCAGCATGAACGCTGCGGCCCACGGGATTTTCGGCCTGGTGCCGGGGGAGGCCGTGGGCTTCGGGGTGTCCGAAGCGATACGCAACATCGCTTTCCTCGGTTTTGCGAAAAACGCAGCAGGGCAGGCCGAGGCATGGAAGAGGTACATCAAGCTCTGGGACAACCGGGAGACCCTGCTCCACAGCCGGAGCACTCCTTTGAAGGGTGTGGGGGAGGCGCGCCTGGGAACCCTCATCGTATTTAACGACGTCACCCGCATGCGTCGGCTGGAGAGTATGCGCCGGGACTTTGCCTCCAACGCGTCCCATGAGATGCGCACCCCGTTGACCTGCATCAAGGGCGCCGTGGAGACGATCCTACTGGAAAAAGAGAAGCTTCCCGAGAGCCATGATCGCTTTTACACCATTATCGAAAAGAACGTGGAGCGGATGACCCACCTCATTGAGGACCTTCTGGAACTCTCCCGCATCGAGCAGCAGCAAGGGGAGCTCTCCCTGACGCCGTCTCAGGTGGACGGGGTGCTGGAGACCAGTCTTCTTCTTCTTTCGGGAAGCGCCGACGCCAAGGATGTGACGCTGGAGGTGACAGGGGCCAAAGGGGTGATGGCCACCTTCGACCCCATGCTTCTGGAGCGTGCTGTGGTGAACCTACTGGACAACGCCATCAAGTACAGTCCGGCCCGGAGCACCGTCACCGTGGCTGTGGCACGAACCGAGGACAGGGTGGAGATCCGGGTGTCGGACCAGGGGTGCGGAATTCCTGCCGAGCACATTCCCCGGCTCTTTGAGCGCTTTTACCGGGTGGACAGCGCCCGGAGCCGAAAGCTAGGGGGCACAGGCCTGGGCCTTGCCATCGTCAAGCACGTGATGCACCTGCTCAACGGAGAGGTGAGGGTGGAAAGCACCCCTGAAAAAGGTTCCACCTTTACCCTGGTTGTTCCAAGCTGAAAAACCAAAGGACAAGGAAAAACAAACCCGGAGAGCTGAGCGAACCCACACCGCCCAGCTCTCCGGGTTTTTTGTTGCGATTCTGCTTTATCGTCCCCGTACAAACAGGAGACTTCCGCCCTTTTCAAGGGAAACCTTTTCCACAATGGTCACCGGGACCATGGAGAGTGCTTCCGGGAGGTGATCTGCGGCATCGGACTGCATGAGCAGGGTGTCATAATCGGGGTCTCCTCCTTTGAGGATGTCAAAGCAGCGATCCAGGTTGTCGGTGTTGAGCAGGTGAAGCCGCCCGTAAAAACAGAGGGAGGCCCGTAGGCGGCGGTCCACCCCGTACGCTGCGGTGCCCTTGTGTGGGTGGGTTTGGATGGCGGTGATCAGGGGGCGGATCTCCGAGGCCCGGTGACCGGTCATGGCGGAAAAGGGGCCGTTGGCCAGGGTTACCCAGAGGATGGCGGTGACGGTGAGGAGTCGCCCCGTGCGGGTGAGGGGGATGGCCTTTACCACGCAGGTGACGGCGGCCAGGACCAGCCCTGCGGCGGCAAAGGGAGAGAAGAGGTCGCCCCGGAGGAGCCCCGGCAGGATGGCGTGGTCGGTGCGAAGGCTAAAAAGGCGCAGGCCCGGGGAGAAGGCCAGGATGAACAGGATCAGAATCACCGCCCAGGACCAGGCTGCGGCAAAGGGGCGGACCCACATGGGCATTCCGTCCTTCAGGACAAAGGCTGCCATGAGGGCCAGGGGGGGGAGTACCGGGCTGAGCCCCGTCTCACCGGTGATGGTGGGAAGAAGGGAGGCAAGGAACCAGAAGATAATGAACATGGGGGTTGGAGACAGGGTACCGCTCCGTAAGGTGCGGGCTGTAACGAGCCCCACATAGATAAAGAACAGGGGCGTCCAGGGCCAGGTCTGGGCAAGGATCTGCAGGGCCAGCTTGGTGGGCGACGGTGGCGGGCCGGGGGTTGATGCGGGGATCCAGAATCCCTGGGTAATGGGGGCCGCCGTATGGCCGATGACCTGGGTAACCATGCCACCGCTCGTGAGGACGAGGATGGCCAGAAGGGCGGCCAGGTGAAAAAAGAGATGGCTGACATGGCTGGTTCTTCCCGGGCCTCGGGAGCTGATAAACCAGACAATGCCCGCGGCCCAGACACAGGCGATGAGCAGGAGCCCGTCCCATGAGCTGGTGAGAAAGGCTCCGGCCGTTGCCGTTCCCGCCATGAGGATCCAGGGAGGTGAATCGTCCACAAAGGTTCTAAAGGTTGCCGTCACCGAAGCCATCAGGAAAAAAAGCAGGGCCGGGTCCCGGCCGATCCACCCTGCACCGAAGGCAAAACCGGGCATGGTGGCCAGAAGGGCTGTGGCCAGGAGCGCAAACCTGCTTTTTCCGTAACGCAGGGCAAAGCTGAAGAAGAGCACCAGGGTACCCAGGCTGAAAAGGGCCGAGGTCAGGCGAAGGGGAGCCATACCCTCCAGAAAGGGGGCTGTGGCATGGGACAATGCGGCCGCGGCAAGGGGGTAGAGCGGGGGAAGGCCTGCGAGGTACTCCTGAACCGTTGCCAGGGTGAGGGTGGGGGCCGCGGCCATGTGCAGGGCGGCTGCCGCAGTCACCGGGTCATCGGTGGCCAGGGGGGCCTCGCCCACCAGGCCGGTAATGGGGAGAGTGAAGGCTGACACCAGCACCAGGGTCAGGAACAGGGCGACCCGCGGGTTGTTGATTCGGACCATGGCTCTCTGCTGTATGGGCCCGTCGGAATGGGGCCGCAGTCGGGTGGTTTGGGTTGTAAGGGTGCAGGGGCGGACCCGTCCTTCACCAGACAGGACAGGTTTTGAAGCGTATGTTTATTATGTTGGTTGAGTGTTTTAATTAAAGAACATTGGTTATAAAACTGGAAAAGTCAAGATAATTTCATGGGGCGGGGAAGTAGAAATGCTGAGGGGGGCCGAAGAGCCCCTTGTTAAGGGGCTCGGTCGGCAACGGGGTTAATCCAGGGCTTCTGTGTGGCGGATAATCTCTCCCTTGCGCATGTAGATCACCTCTTCTGCGATGTTGGTGGCGTGATCGGCAATGCGCTCCAGGTGCCGGGAGACAAGAAAGAGGTTGATGAGGTACCCGGCTTCGTCCGGGGTTTGGGAGATGGCCTCTTTGATGCGGTCGTAAGCCGCGTTGCGCATGGCGTCAACCTCTTCATCCATGAAGCGGACCTTTTCGGCCATCTCGTCGTCCTGGCGGACAAAGGCATCCAGGCTCATCTTGAGCATCAGGCCGGATTTGTCCGCCATTTCGGTGTAATCGTAGGTGAAGCCCGGATTTTTTTTGGCCGCCAGGGTTTTGATGCGTACGGCAATGTTGACGGCCTGATCGGCAATGCGCTCCAGGTCGTTGTTGATCTTGATGACCACCACCAGGGATCGCAAATCACCGGCCACGGGCTGGTGCAGGGCCAGGACCTTGAGGCACTCCTCTTCGATCTGGACCTCCTTTAAATCGATCTCCTCGTCTTTTTCAATGATCTCACGGGCCAGGTCCAGGTCCATGTCGTTTAATGCGCGGATGGCCAGCCGGAAGCGGTCTTCGGTGAGGGCTCCCAACGAGAGGAGCATGCGCCGGATTTTATCGAGTTCCCGTTGCAGATGGATGGTCATGGTTACTCTCTATCACCCGGTACACCGGGTGCCTCCTTGAAGGTAAAAAAACAATAAATGCTTAAAAAGAGGCCTCCGGCGGTCCTGCCGGGGGCTAAACTTTTGAAAAGTTTGATAAACAGGCTAAAAAAACAGATTCGGTTTAATTTGAAGCATAGGCGAATGTGATTTTCCCTGAGGAACGAAGGGGAAAGCGCATTCGCAACCTGCTTTCGAGGTGGCTCACCTCGCCGCCGGAGGCAAGCTTTTTCCCTTACCCGAACCGGCCGGTGATGTAGTCTTCGGTCTCTTTTTTCACCGGTTTGGTGAACAGGGTGTTGGTGTCCCCCACCTCCACGAGTTTGCCCATGTAGAAGAAGGCGGTGGTGTCGGAGACCCGGGCCGCCTGCTGCATGTTGTGGGTGACGATGATGATGGTGTAGCGCTCCTTGAGTTCCAGGACGAGTTCCTCGATTTTCTGGGTGGCGATGGGATCCAGGGCCGATGCCGGTTCGTCCATGAGCAGGATTTCGGGCTCCACGGCCAGGGCCCGGGCAATGCAGAGGCGCTGCTGCTGCCCCCCGGAGAGTCCCAGGGCGGGTTTGTGGAGCCGGTCTTTGACCTCGTCCCAGAGGGCGGCCTGGATCAGGCTTCGCTCCACCCGCGAGGCCACCATGGATTTGTTGGTGATGCCGTTCACCTTGAGGCCGTAGGCCACGTTGTCGTAGATGCTCTTGGGAAAGGGGTTGGGCTTCTGGAACACCATGCCGATGTGCCGCCTGAGGGAGACCACGTCGATCTTTTTCTCCAGGATGTTCTTCCCCTCAAAGATCACCTCCCCCTCGCTGCGGGTGCCGGCCGTGAGGTCGTTCATGCGGTTCAGGCACCGGAGAAAAGAGCTCTTTCCACACCCCGAAGGGCCGATGAGAGCGGTGACCTGCCGTTCGGCAAAGGGCAGGGTGATCCCGTGGAGGGCCTGGAAGTCTCCGTAGAAAAGGCTCAGGTCCCTGGCGTGGATAATGGTGTCGTGGGTCTCGTTTTGTTGGGTCATGTTAAGTCACTTTTTATGAATGATACGTTTTTCGGTAACGGTTCTGCTTAAAAACACGCGGCGAGAACGTGTCCTGTAGCCTCGACGCTTGTGAGCCAGCCCGTAGAAACCATCAGCGTTTATGTCGAGCGAAGCCCAAGCCGAAGGCCCTTGCGCTCTACCTCGCCGCCGGAGGCTTATTTAACCCTAGGTGCCCTTATACGCGGCTCCGTTTGCGCAGGCGCGAGCGCAAGAGGATGGCGCACAGGTTCATGCCGAGGACCAGGGCGATGAGGACCAGGGCCGTGCCGTACTGAAGGTGGCGCGTCTCTCCGATGTGGGTGCCTGCCGTGGCCAGGACGTAGATGTGGTAGGGCAGGGCCATGACCTCGTCGAAAATCGAGGTGGGCAGGTCCGGGGTGAAGAAGACGGCACCGGTGAACATGATGGGGGCTGTCTCGCCCGCGGCCCGGCCCAGGGCCAGGATGGAACCGGTGAGGATCCCCGGCAGGGCAGACGGCACCACCACCCGGCAGATGGTCTGCCACTTGGAGGCCCCGAGCCCCAGGGAGGCTTCCCGGTAGGTATCGGGCACGGCTTTTAAGGCCTCTTCCGCGGCTCCGATGATGACGGGAAGGCTCATGACCCCCAGGGTCAGGGCTCCTGCCAGAAGGCTCACCCCCATCTTGAGTACCGTGCAGAAGAACGCCAGGCCAAAGAGGCCGAACACCACCGAGGGGACCCCGGCGAGGTTGGCGATGGCAAACCGGATGACAGAGACGATCTTGCCCTGGCCGGCATATTCATTAAGGTAGATGGCGGTGCCCACCCCCACGGGAAAGGCAATGGCCAGGGCCCCGAAGGCCAGGGAGGCGGTGCCCACGATGCAGGGAAGGATCCCTCCTTCGGTCATGGAGTTCCTCGGCATCTGGGTGAGGAACTCCCAGCTGATGGCGGAGAGGCCCCGGGTGATGATGAAGAGGATCACGGAAAAAAGGGCCAACACGTTGATGGCTGCGGCCACACGGAAGAGGGTGAACCAGAGGGTCTGGGTGGTTCCGCGCCTTCCGGACTGGATGCGTTGGGAAATGGAAATGGTCATGATTACCCCTTGAGCCGATACTTGCGGGAGACGGCCATGGCCAGAACGTTAAAAATGATGGTGAAGAGGAACAGGGTGATGCCCGTGGCAAAGAGCGCGTGGTAGTGGTCCCCCCGGAATGGGGCCTCCCCCATCTCCGCGGCGATGCTCGCCGGCATGGGGCGGATGGGGTCGAAGAGGGATTCGGGCACCATGGCCGCGCCTCCGGCCACCATGAGCACCACCATGGTTTCGCCGATGGCTCGGGACATGCCCAGGATGATGGCCGTGGTGATGCCGGAGAGGGCCGCGGGCACCGTGACCCTGGAGATGGTCTCAAAGGGGGTGGCGCCCAGGGCCAGGGAGGCTTCCCGGTAGGTGACCGGGACGCTTCGCAAGGCATCTTCGGAGATGGTGCAGATGGTGGGGATGGACATGAAGGCCAGCATGATGGAGGCCGTGAACATGTTCAGTCCCGTGGGGATGTCAAAGAGGCTCTGCATGAGGGGTGCCACCGCCACCATACCGAAAAAACCGATGACCACCGACGGAAGGGAGGCCAAAAGCTCGATGGCGGGTTTGAGCCACTCCGCCACCCTGGGCGGGGCCAGCTCCGAGAGGTAGATGGCCGTCATCACCCCGGAGGGCACCGAGATGAGGGAGGAGAGCAGGGTCACGGCAAAGGAGCCCACGATAAGGGCCAGGATGCCGAAGGCAGGGGGCTCGTCCGTGGGGTACCAGAGCACACCGCCGATGAACTCCCGCACCGAGACAAAGGAGAAGGTGGGGCTTCCCTCCAGGATCAGGAAGAGCATGATCAGGCCCAGGGTGAGGATGGAGATCAGGGAGATGATCAGAAGGGAAGATTCGGCCACCCACTCCCCTACGGCGGTGCGCCGCCCGGTGAGGCTTCCCCGCTCCGGGGCGGTTGTTTCACGTGGAACCCGGCCCGGGGGGGACACCGGGGCGTGGGGTGCTGCGGTAGACTCGCTGTGTGTCATGAAAGGCCGTCCTTGGCTTGTGGCAAAAAAGCGAACACGCAGCCGACGCGCCGTGTGCTGGGTTGGCGTGTCGGCTTCGTGAACCCACGGTCCCGCTCAGCGGGAGGTGTCTTGGTTAGTAAAGGGAGATGCTTCCGGCCTCTTCCACCAGGGCCTGGCCTTTTCTGGAGAGAATGAAGTTGATGAACGAAAGGGTTTCTCCTTTGGGCCATCCGTTGGTGAACATGAACAGGGGGCGGCTGATGGGGTAGCGGCCGTTCAGGGTGGTTTCCGCAGAGCCCATGACCCCGTTTACCCGAAGGGCTTTCACCTCTTCGTTCATGTACCCCAGGGCGATGTAGGCGATGGCACCTTTGGTGGTGGCCACCTGGGTCACTAGGCCGCCGTTGGAGGGCTGGGTCAGGGCGCGGGGGGTGACCCTCTCTTTTTTCATGACCAGGCTCTTCCAGGCATCAAAGGTGCCCGAGGAGCTGTCCCGGGAGATCACCACGATCTTTTTGTCCGAGCCGCCCACCTGCTTCCAGTTGGTGATCTTGCCCAGGTAGATCTGCTTGAGCTGATCCAGGGAGAGGTCCTTTACCGGGTTGTCCGGGTGAACCACCGGGACGATGCAGTCCAGGGCGATGCGGTGGGGCACGGGAAGCACGCCCTTGCCCGTGGCCAGCTTCACCTCTTTGCCCTTGATGAAGCGGGAGGAGTTGCCGATGTCTGCGGTCTGGTCGATGACCGCCTTGATGCCGTTACCGGAGCCGCCCCCGGAAAGGGAGATTTTTACCTCAGGGTGGGAGGCCATGTACGCCTCGGAGATTTTCTGGGCAATGGGAAGAACCGTGGTGGAGCCTTTCAGAACAAGCCTTTCGGCCGATGCCGTGGCAACGGATGCCGCAAGGAAAACGGTGGAAACAAGGGCGGTGAACCAAAGACTTTTTTTCATGATATCTCTCCTGTGGAGGTTGGTGATGGTATGTCGCGAGCCGTTGCCGTCGGGCAACGGCATGTTTTCCGCACCTTGGGGGCGGTGGGCCTTGACATGTTCCACAGGAAGATAGTGTCGGCGTGTTAGGGTTTGGTTAGGGCGTTGTGAGCGGTTGATGTGTTTGCCCTTGGGGGCGAGGTTCGGGGGAAAATGCCTGTGTCGGAAGCGCTGATCGCCGAGTTCTTGCAGGATGCTGACATGTTTCACACATACCCGGTGCACCCTTGATCCCATGGAACAATTAGATGGCGTGGCAACAAAACAGAGACCAAGAGGGGCCGGCACGGACCGGCCGGATTCTGGAAACCATTCATCCCAGAGCGATTTTTTTCAAGACCCAGGAGGTGATGGTCAATATCATGACCGTCTATATCATCGTGGTGCTGGCCGCAGGCCTGGGCAAAACCCTTCTGGACGCCAGGCACCTGCTCCACATGATGGACGGAGAGGGGTTCACCTTTGTGGTGGCCGAGATCCTCTCCTTTCTCGTCATGCTGGAGCTCTTCAGGGGGTTCGTGGATTTTTTCAGCACCCGGCGCATCCGGCTCCACACCATGATGGACCCGGCCATTCTCTTTGTGGTGCGCGAGGTGATCGTCCTACCGGGACGAAGCCAAGGGTCCCTCCTGGGAGGTCCTCACCGGATTTGCCCTGCTCCTTGTGAGCCTGGGCGTCATCCGCACCCTGGCCGTCCGATACACCCCGGGGTCGTGAATGCTCCCAGCCATCGTTTGCCGCGCCGTAGCTCGACGACACAGGATGACCGGCGTCACACAGACACAATTTCAGGCCTTGCTCATCGTTTGGTCACCAGGGTGTTCTTGATGACATCGCCCCAAAAGGCCGACAGCCCGTAGGGTGCACTCTGTGCACCGTGTCCGGGCCACCCAAGGCTTTGATGTTGGTGTACGGAGTTCGCTTTGAGGAATCGGCTCTTTGCAGGTCGCGGTCCAAAGGATGATTAAGACCCAATTTTACGAAAAATACCGCTGTGATTTACCCCTATGAATCCGGCTACGCCGTGACACGCGAGGGGTAAATCACAGCAGAAACAGGCTTTCAAGGTGGCTCACCTTGCCGCCGGAGGCATCATGTGTGACCCTTTATCCTCTGGCGTGTTTGGAGACGTGGCCGAGTTCCGGGAAGATGAGGTTTTTGCAGGCGAGTTTGCAGGCGGCCAGGCTTCCGGGGATGACAAAGACCGCGGTGTCCGAGACGATGCCCGCGGTGGCGCGGGAGAGGATGGCTGCCGAGTCGATTTCGTCAAAGCTCAGCTGGGCGAAGATGGGGCCGAAGGCGGTGAGCTCTTTCCTGAACATGGGCCGGACCGCTTCTAAGGTAAGGTCCCCTGCGGTGATGCCGGTACCGCCGGTGACGATGATACCGTCGGCGTTGTGATCCCGGATGATGTCCCGGATGGCCTTTCGCACCTCCCCTTCCGAGTCCATGACCACCAGGCGGTCCACCACCTCATGGCCCTCTTTTTTAGCCAGTTTTTCAATCCAGGCGCCGCTCTCGTCCGTGTCCATGGTGCGGGTGGAAGAGACGGAGACGACGGCTACTTTCAGTTGTTTCTTGCTTTGGCTTCTGTGCTCTCGGGTTCCCATAGGCTACCTCTCAGTTTAGGGTTACCAGGTCAGAGTCATCGTGCTCGCTGAGCAGGACGTCGACATGCTGTTCGTATTCACTGTCCACTTTCTTGCCGGTGTAGTCGGGTTGGATGGGAAATTCCCGGTGCCCCCGGTCCACCAGGACGGCCAGGCCGATGCGCGACGGGCGCCCGAAGTCCATGAGGGCATCCATGGCGGCTCGGATGGTGCGGCCGGTATAAAGAACGTCATCCACCAGGAGGATCTCCCGGTCGTTGACCTCAAAGGGGATCTCCGTGGGCTTGACGATGGGCTGGTGGCTGATGCGGGTCCAGTCGTCGCGGTAGAGGTTGATATCCATCTCACCGCAGGGAAGCGAGTTGGCCTCAAGCCCTTCGATGGCTTCGATTTCGCGTTTCAGGCGGCGGGCGATGAAGACGCCGCGGGTCTGGATCCCGATGAGGGCGAGCCCCTGGGCCCCTCGGTGGTGCTCGATGATTTCGTGGGCCATGCGGGTGATGGCACGTTTAATGTCCGTGGCATCGAGAAGAACGGTTGCGGTGGTCATAGCAGGGTTCCCAATGGGTGGATGCCTGTGTAGGAACATTTCGCCGATACCTTGTCGGGGGATCGTCACGCGTGGGTGTGGAAGGGCAGTTCACATACGGGCATGCAAAGGGTTGACGATGCCATCGGCTCGCAGTCCGATGGAGGTGGGATGCCAAGCGGCCGGTGCCGCAGGCATCAACCCCTTATTTTTATCCTATTGATGGGTCATTGATCAAGTCAAATGTGGCGAAATGGGGCGTAAACGCCTTGGTTTGACCTCTTTGAAATGCCTTGATTTTGCGCATTATTTTTGACAGACTCCCCTCAGAAACCAAAGAGGGAGCAACGAGTGCAATGGGGATTTTTGATTGTACCGGCGTGATTCTGGCCGGTGGGTTGAATTCCAGAATGAGTGGAACAAACAAGGCCCTCCTCGACATCGGGGGGCAGAGCATCATGGCGCGCACCCTCTCCCTGTTTGAGGACATCTTCGGCCGGGTGCTGGTGGTCTCCAACAACCCCCTGGACTTTCTTGATTTTGACGTCAAGGTCGTCTCGGACCTCTTCCCCGAGCGCTGCTCCCTGGCCGGCATCCACGCCGCCCTCTTCCACGCGGAAACCCCCTGGATCTTTGTGGCCCCCTGCGACAATCCTTTTCTCTCCCGGGAGATGGTGGAGCTGGTGCTCTCGTATCGCACGGACGGCGCCACCATCGTGGTGCCCGAGACCTCCAAGGGCATGGAGCCCCTTTGCGCCGCCTACTCCCGAGAAAACCTCACCCTGGCCGAAAACAGGCTGGCCGAAGGCCGCTACAAGATCCAGAGCCTCTTTCGTAAGAAGAGGACCCGCAAGGTCCCGGAAGATGAGATCCGGCGCATCGACCCGGAGCTGCGCAGCTTTTTCAATATCAACACCCCCGAAGACTACCAATGGGCCCTGGACATGCTTGCCCGGAAGGGCGAGAGTTAACGTTGTCTTCTTATGGTCAAAGCCGCAGAAAAAAACAGCCTTCTTATGGTAAAAGTGAGTGGAAAAAGCGTGCCTCCGGCGGCGAGGGTGGCGAAGCCACGATAACGAAAACACCTCGAAAGCATATAGCCCTTGCGCTTTGTCCCTCGTTCCTCGGGCCAAAGCGCAAGGGCCTTCGGCTCGGGCTTCGCCCGAAACATATGCTGGTGGTTTGTACGAGCGATACGACAAGCCTTGAAGGGCTAAGATTTATTATCGGAACTCGTTAATTATCAGCTTTAACCGGACTACCCCCAAGGTAGTGGGGCAATTTTAAAGCCTGTTTGTCAAGCTTTTCAAAAGCTTGGCTCCCTGCAGGGCCGCCGGAGGCATCTTTGACCGCACTGCCTCCGGCGGCCAACCCGTTGACAAGCAGGGGGTAATCACGTCCTTACAAACCAGGTTAAACACATAAGGAAAAAGAATGATTCATATCGCTGAGATGATTCAAGAGATAAAGGCCCACCCTGATTTCGGCAAGGCGGGCATGGTACTGGCCCACAACGGGGTGGTTCGGGAAAGCTCCCGTGACGGACGCCCCGTCACAGGCCTCACGGTCCATGTGAACCACGCACGCCTTGACGAGCTCATGGCCGAGTACCGGAGCCGGGCGGGTATCGTGGAGATCCTCATTGCCATTGAAGAGGAGAAGCCCCTGGCCGTGGGGGATGACGTCATGGCCATTGTGGTGGCAGGGGACATCCGCGAGAACGTGCTGGCCACCCTTGAAGGGCTCTTGAACGCCGTCAAGGCCGAGGTGACCTCCAAGACAGAGCATTTTACCGATGGGTAGGTTGTCATAGGCTGGGGGGTACTATTCAGCTCAAATAAACAGCCTTTCTATGGTTAAAGTCGGGAGCAAAAGCAAGCCTCCGGCGGCAAGGTGTGCCACCTTGAAAGCAGGTAGCGGATGCGCTTTGCCCCTCGTTCCTCGGGTCAAATCACATTCGCCTTTAAAACGACATTCATACCAATATTTTTTAATGACCTGTTTATGAAGGCCAATTCCTAAACTCGGGGAAACGTGAAGCCCCCTGCAGGGCTGCCGGAGGCATAAGCTGAATCATTACGGCAGCGATTGATTCAGGCGAGGGTGCTTGAATACCCTTCACCGCCCCATATACGGGCGAAGCCCGTCAGGGAATGTGATGAGCCTGAGGAACGAAGGCGAAAGAGCATTCCCGAACCTGGGGTCCTGGGGATGTATCCCCTGGTTTTTAAAAAAGGATTTTTTCATGAAAGAATTTACGCATATTGATGAGGACGGTGCGGTTCGTATGGTGGATGTCACGGACAAGGCGGCCACGGACCGTCGGGCTGTGGCCGAGGGCCGCATTGTTATGACTCGCGACACCTTTGAGCGGATCACGGACACCCGGGTGAAAAAGGGCAACGTCCTTGAGACCGCGCGCATTGCAGGGGTGATGGCGGCCAAGCGGACCAGCGAGGTCATTCCCATGTGCCATCCGCTCTTCATCACCGGGGCCCGTGTCGATTTTACCCCTGAGCCGGAGAACCATGCCTTTCGCATCGAGGCCGAGGTGCGGGTGAAGGGGGAGACCGGGGTGGAGATGGAGGCCCTCCATGCGGTGTCTGTGGCTGCCCTGACCATCTACGACATGTGCAAAGCCTACGACAAGGGCATGACCATTGAGGGGATTCGTCTCATGGCCAAGAGCGGCGGAAAGTCTGGCGTGTATCAGCGGGAAGGGGCGTGATGGCATTTAGTGGCTTGCTGGATACGCTGATGCATCCCGCCCTTGGTTCAGGGCTGGTGGCCGGTGCGGCCGTAGCCTGGGGCCTTGCCGGACTCCGGCATCGCCGGACGGCCCGCGCCCTGGACGAGGCCCTGGAGAGCCGGGATGCCCAGGAGGAGCGCCTTTTTGCCTTGGCTGATGAAGCGGCCGAGGCCCGGGGCCGCCTGACCAATCTTCTCACCCTGGAGGAGGGCATCAAAGAGAGGGATGCCGCCCTTCATCAGAAGGGAGAAACAGAGATCGCCTTGCGGTCCCGCATGGCGCGCCTTGAGGCCGAGCTTGTGAAAGAGCGGGAATCCGCGCGTGAAAGGTGGCCTCGCTCGCCCAGGAAACCGACCTGCCAGGAGATGCTCAAGGCCCTCTCCGCCGATGCCCTGGCCGACAACGCAAAGACCTTTGCCCAGCTCTCCAAGGAGACCCTGGAGGCGGTGGTCGGCGAGGCCCGGCGTGATTTTACCCGGCGGGGGGAAGCGGTCAAAGAGATCGTGGCCCCTGTGGCCGAGGCCATGAAAGCCTACGACGAGAAGGTCCGTCAGATGGAGATGCAGCGGGAAAAGGCGTACGGGGCCCTCACCGAGCAGGTGGAGACCCTGGCCCGGACCCATGCCGTGCTCCAGAAGGAGACCACCAAGCTCTCCGGGGCCCTCCAGGTGCCCAACGTGCGCGGTCGCTGGGGGGAGATCACCCTGAAGCGGGTGGCCGAACTCTCCGGCATGGTAGACCGGTGCGATTTTTTCGAGCAGGTGAGCATGAAGGGCGAGGCCGGTGCCATGCGACCGGACATGGTGGTACAGCTCCCCGGAGGGCGGCGTATTGCCGTGGACTCCAAGGTCCCCCTGGCCGCCTATCTGCGGGCCATGGAGGCCACCACCCAAGGGGAAAAAGCCAAACATCTGGACGAACATGCCCGGGCCCTTCATCACCATGTGCAGGTCCTCTCGGGCAAGGCGTACTGGGCGGGTCTCAAGCCCGCACCGGAGTTTGTGGTCCTCTTTATCCCGGGGGAGAGCTTTTTCTCCGCGGCCCTTGCCAAGCGGCCCGGCCTTATTGAAGAGGGCATTGAAAAAGGGGTGGTGCTGGCCACCCCCACCACCCTGATCTCCCTGCTCAAGGCCGTGGCCTACGGGTGGCGCCAGGAGCAGGCCGCTGAAAGCGTTCACGAGATCCAGGCGCTGGGCAAGGAACTCTACAGCCGCGTGGTTACCTTTGCCTCCCATTTGAACAAGCTGGGCGGGGAGATCGGCAAGGTGACCTCCACCTACAACCAGCTGGCAGGCTCCTTTGAACGGCGTCTCTTTGTCTCGGCACGGCGGTTTGAAGAGTTGGGGGTGCGGGAGAAGGATACGGCCGTTATTGAAGCACCGGATCCCGTCGAAACGGTGCCCAGAAAGGTGGAGGCAGGATGATGGACGCTTTTAAACGAACCGGTGCACGGTGGTGCCTCGTGGCTGCTGCGTTGGTTTTTCTGTGCTTTGGCTGCATCACCACGGGCAAAGAGAAGAGCAAGGCGCTTCCTGCGCTGGTGCCCGTGGTTCCGGGGGAGGCGGGGTACCCCTCCTTTGAGGACGACCTGGATTTCGAAGGGCTTGAAGAGGCCCTGCTCCGGAGCCTGGTCTACTACAACAGGATTCCCAAGACGCGTACCTTTACTGTGGGAGAGGATCGCTACAGCGTCTCGGAGATGATCCGTTCGGCCGTGGCCCTTCTCTACGCCATCCACGAGGACCCTTCCCCTGAGGCGGTTGCGGGATTTATCCGGGACAACTATCGTGTGTACCGGTCCACGGGACGGGACGGAAAAGGGGAGGTTCTCTTTACCGGGTACTACGAAGCCTCACTTTTCGGCCACACCGAAGAGACCGAGCGATACCGCTACCCCGTGCTCACCCGGCCAGACGACCTGGTGACCATCGATATCTCCCGGTTTCCCGGGGTGAAGGCCTCGGGAAAGCGGCACCTCATCGGCCGGGTGACGGAAAAGGGAACGGTGGTGCCCTACTACACCCGTCATGAGGCGGACAACGGCAGCGCTCTTCTCGATCGCACCGAGCCCCTGGCCTGGGTGGATGATCCCGTGGATCTCTTTTTTCTGGAAATTCAGGGTTCGGGGGTTATCACCATGGAGAACGGGGAGGAGCTCAGGGTTCACTATCAGACCAAAAACGGCCATCCCTACCGCAGTATCGGCAGGTACATGATTCGGCAGGGGTTCCTGGAAAGGGAGGCGGTCTCCATGCAGTCCATCCGCAGGTGGCTGGAGGAGAATCCCGAGCGCAGGCAGGAGGTGTTCAACTACAACCCCAGCATGGTCTTTTTTATGGAAGAGGCCAAGGGGCCCTTGGGCTGCTACAACGTGCCCGTGACCCCCAACCGCTCCATCGCTACGGATAAGCGGCCCTTTCCCGCCTGCGGCATCGCCTTTATCACCACGGAAAAACCCGGGGAAACAAGGCCGGATGAAGTTCTTTCCTGGGAGTCCTTCGGCAGGTTCGTGATGAATCAGGACACGGGCGGGGCCATCAAAGGCCCGGGGCGGGTGGATCTGTTCACCGGCCATGGGGAAGAAGCGGAACTTACGGCTGGCCACATGAAGCAGACCGGGTCCCTCTATTTTCTCGTGTTGAAGCCCTCGGTGAGGTGACGCCCTACGGGAAATTCACGAACACGAAACCACCTCGAAAGCGGATGTGAGAACAAAAAAAAGGGTGGCCCCTGCCAGCGGGCCACCCTTGGAGAGTGAGCAAACCTCCCCGAATACCACCGGAACTCCCTTTGTTGTACGTTAACCTTTCGGGCCTTCACCCTGCCCAAGGTTACATGAATGGTGTTGAAGCTCGGCGGTAATCTCAATTTTTCATTTAGCGTATATTTACCTTATCTTTCCTGGAAAAACGTTTCAAGATCAGTCAAAGTTGTTGCTGAAAAACAAAGTTATAACGGGTGGTTAATCTCTCGTTCTCCTTCGTTGGCAGGGCTTTCGGCTCGGACAGGCCGCACCCCAATCTTTCGGTTTCCTCCTTAATTTTTACCCCCGCACTCAAATTAAGTTGATCTCTGGTTTGGTTTAATAGTTATTTCATGTAATTGAGCAATGATCTCTTCCGTGAATTGATTTGACAACCGACAGGCCCGGTGATTCAATGGTGGCAGACTGTCGACGCCCCGGGCGTTGGCGGATTTTCCTCATCGATTACCCTTCTGGGTCGGAACTTTGTGTCTTGCATCCGACCTGAGCGCACCCGGTTTCCTTCTCGTGCCCTGGAACCGGGCCCGCAGCCGCCCGCAAAAGACGGCCTGACCAACACCACCCGCTGAGCACTCGCATACCTGAAATGACGAAGGTTTCATGAAAAAGGGGGACCGGATGGACGCTGAGATCTTTTTGACCACAGAAGAAGCCAAAGATGCCGTATGCCTGGACCTGGAGCAGTACGGTCTCCAGGAGGACACCCTGGAAGAGATGGCTGCCATGGCCGGCGGGGGGTGGCCGGAGCGCTTCCGGGAGGTCATGAGCGGGGGGGAGGGGAGTCTGTACGAGATGATCGCCCTGGTCCAGGAGTTTTTGAACAGCCCAACCCTCACCGAGGAGACCCTGTGCCGGGCCTTTTCCCTCATGTTCTGGTCGGAGGTGCGAAAGGCAAGGGGGCCCGAAGGAGAAGAGGGGGTGGCCTTAACCACAGAACTCCACGACTTTACATGCCTCCAGTGCGGCCAGTGCTGCACCAATCTGGACTACAGCCGAGCCCTCACCGCCGAGGACATTGCCATGTGGAAGAAGGCCGGACGGGATGATCTCCTGGCCTGGGTGGGCAAAGACAAGGTGGACGGGGGCTACACCATCTGGATCGACCCCCGCACAGGCGAGCCCCAGGACCCCTGTCCCTTTCTCACCATGGAAGGGGGCAAAGCCAAATGCGCCATCCATGATGTGAAGCCCGCCATCTGTCGGGAATACCCCGCCACCAAAAAACACGGTTTTATGACAGGCTGCTTGGGGGTGGAGCTGATGTTCCAAAAAGAGCAGGCAGGGTAGGCGAAAGGCCTTTGAGTTTTTTTCAGTGCACTTCGCGTAGCTACCGAGATTTTTGAGGATGGCAAGGACGTGGTCCTGGATAACCTTGAGTTGATGGACGGGCCGTACCTGAAAAGGGCGGCCCGTCTTCTTTTTGCAGAAGAGGATCGGTGCCGGGTTCCTGGTGCGTGGATCAAGGTCGGCTTTTTTGTTTTTACGGGCTTTGCCCATCAGCGAATGTGACGTGCCCGAGGAACGAGGGCTCGGAGCATTCGCAACCCGCTTTCGAGGTGGTACACCTCGCCGCCGGAGGCCTGCTTTTTTTGCTTTTATTTCACCGCCGGCATGTTCCCCTCCCGGGTATGCTCAAAGAAATCTTTGATATACAGAATGTGTTCGGCCATGGCGGCATAGGCGTTGCCGCTGTCGCGACGTGCGATGGCCTCAAGGATGCGGCGGTGCTGGGTGAGGATCTCTTCGGTGCGGTCGGGCATGTCGAAGAAGCGTTTCAGGCTTTCGTTGATGCCGTAGAAGATGAAGTCGTGGAAGTACTTCATCATGTGGACCTGCAGGGGGTTTCTCGTGGCGTGGGCGATGGCCATGTGGAAGTGGGCGTCTTCGTCGGTGCCCACCCGCCCTTCGGCGATGGCTTCCTCCATGGTGGCGATGCTTTTCTCCATGGTGCGGATGTCGTCCAGGGTCGCCTTTTCCGCTGCCAGGGCTGCGCCGTTGCACTCCAGGCCCATGCGCACCTCCAGGAGGTCCGTGATGGTGGCGTTGTGGGAGGCCATGAGGTCCATGATGGGGTTGTCGTGCACCGACCCGAGGCCGCGGACAAAGGTGCCCTGGCCTTGTCGCTGATCCACCAGCCCCATGGCCACGAGCTTGTTCAGGGCCTCCCGCACCGAGTTCCGGCTTACGCCCATCTCTTTCATGAGCTCTCGCTCGGGCATGATCTTCTCCCCCGGTTTCAGGTCTCCACGGAAAATGAGGTCACGGATCTGTTCAAAGACCTGGTCGGCAACGCGTTTGGGTTTGACAGGGGCCAGATGGCTGTTCATGGGGTCGGGTCCTTTGCTTGGAGAACGTCTGATAAAAAGCCGTACCGTTTTTTGCGTCCCGGGTGCTTTGCAGGGCCCGGGGGCGATGATCCGCCATTCGTTATCACGAAGGCGGATTTTTTGTGTGGGGTTTTTTGGCCTGGAAATGGTCGTACCTTTTTGCTGAACCCCTTCTGACTTGGTGTTTTATCAAAATCCGCACCGGGAATCAAAACAAATCAGGCGTGGCTTTTTCGGGTTATGGCGGTGTATTTCCTGCGGGTTTTGGATTTTTTCTTGACAGGGGGGCAATGTGTGCTTCATATTGGTACTACCAATTTTTGGTAGTACCAATGACGACATGGTGGCAACCCCAGGCCCGTGACCAGCTTCCACACGCGGAAGAGGTCCGGGGGGAAAGAGGGCTTCGGGCCGTTGCCATGCCATCAGGACAATGCCTTTGAAACGAACGCTGTTCAGCAGGCTGTTCGGCGCGTTAGGCGCCGATGGGTGTTTGAAGGGACGACGACGTCCCGATTCGTTTCAGGCGGTAACGAAGGGTGCCTGGTCCCAGGCGTTTTAAGGCCGCGGCCTCCGGGGTAACGGAGGGCGCACGTGTCAGGGGCCCCACATAAGCGGGGCGGTCCGGGCCGAGGCATCCACAAGCAAGGAGGGCAACGTGAGTCAGGGTGAGATTCTTGAATCCATGAAAGCGGGGGCGGAGAAGGTGGCTGCGGTTGTGGCGCCGGCTGCATCCCTTGATGAGGCGATAACCTACGCGGTGAATCTGACGGCGGAGGAGGGCGGCACCACCATGGCGGCCCCGGGCATGGAGGGGGAAGCGCGTGAGGCCCTGGCCTCAGCCTGCGCCGAAAAGGGGATTGTCTTTCTGGAGTCCCCCCTGCGGGCCCACATGAACGGGATCCACACGGCCTTTACCTGGGCGGACCGGGGCATTGCCGACACCGGCACCCTGGTGCTCAACTCCGACTCCGAGGAGCTTCGCCTGGCCACCATGCTCAGCGAAACCCATGTGGCGGTCCTTCCCACGGACAAGGTGGTCCCGGACATGGACGCCCTGGAGGGGTACATGAGCGATCATTTCAAAAAGGGCGCGGGCTACGTGGCCTTTATCACCGGCCCCAGCCGCACCGCGGACATCGAGAGGATCCTCACCATCGGGGTGCACGGGCCTGAACGACTTCATATTTTGTTGGCAGACCTTGCGGACGGAGGTGACAAATGATCCATACCCCTGAAACCGATAAAGCCTTTAAGAAGCAGATCAAGGAGTCCCTGGACAAGGACTTCATGCGCAAGACCCTCAACACCTTTTCCGTGGCCTACCGCCAGTCCCGCGCCAACGCCTTTGCCGAGCTCGACCTTGACGGGTTGCGAAACGACGTGGCCTGCATGAAGGACGAGGGTATTCCCCATCTCTCCGAGCTTTTTGATGCCTTCAAGAAAAACGCCGAGGCCGCAGGCACCGTGATCCACGTGGCCCGGGATGCCGACGAGGCCAATCGGATCATTGCCGAGATCGCCAAAGAGAACAACGTCAAGAGCATCGTCAAGTCCAAGTCCATGACCGCCGAAGAGACCTTCCTCAACGACCACCTGGAAAAGGACGGCTACGAGGTGGTGGAGACCGACCTTGGGGAGTGGATCATCCAGATGCGCCACGAAGGCCCCTCCCACATGGTGATGCCCGCCATCCACCTCTCCCGGTACCAGGTGGGGGAACTCTTTTCCGGTGTTACCGCCAGAAAGCAGGACCCCGAGGACATCGAGGGACTGGTGAAGGTGGCCCGCAAGGAGCTTCGCCCCAAGTTTATCAACGCGGACATGGGGGTTTCCGGGGGGAACTTTGCCATCGCAGACACCGGGGCCATCGGCCTGGTGACCAACGAAGGTAACGCCCGCCTCACCACCACCCTGCCCAGGGTCCACGTGGCCCTCATGGGCTTTGACAAGCTGGTGCCGGACATGGCAGCGGCCATGAAGATCCTGAAGATCCTTCCCCGAAACGCCACAGGCCAGGCCCTTACCTCCTACGTCACCTGGATCAAGGGCACCAACGAGTGCGCCACCGGGCCTGCCGGGCGCAAGGTCCAGCACATCGTTTTTCTGGACAACGGCCGCCTGGAGCTGGCCAAGGACCCGATCTTTGCCGAGGCCCTCCGATGCATCCGGTGCGGGGCCTGCGCCAACGTCTGCCCCATCTACCGCATGGTGGGGGGGCACACCTTCGGGCATGTGTATATCGGTGCCATTGGCCTGATCCTCACGCCCTTTTTCCACGGCAAGGAAAAAGCCCGGGAGATCGTGAAGTGCTGCCTCAACTGTCAGTCCTGCAAGAGCGTCTGCCCGTCCAAGATCGATCTGCCCTACCTTATTAAGAACGTGTACGCCAAGGTTCAGGACGAAGACGGCAAAAAGCCCTTCAAGACCCGCATGACATCCATGCTCCTGAAAAACCGCCGACTCTTTCACGCGGCCCTGAAGACCGCCTCCAAGATCCAGGGACCGGCCACCGAAGGGCCTTACATCCGTCATCTGCCCACCTTTCTCATGGGAGAGCACAACTTCAGGCGCCTTCCGGCCATTGCCGACCGTTCCCTTCGGGACGACTGGAAAAAGGTGAAACCCAAGGTAACCAAACCCGCTCTGAAGGTGGCCCTTTTCGGCGGCTGCGCCGGGGATTTCATCTACCCCGAGCACGGCAAGGCCTTTGCCAGGCTTTGCGAGGCGTACAACATCGCCGTGGACTACCCCATGGATCAGACCTGCTGCGGCCTTCCCACCATGATGATGGCCCAGATGGACACGGCCAAGGAGATTGCCGCCCAGAACGTGAAGGCTTTTCATGCGGGTAACTACGACTACATCGTGACCCTGTGCGCCTCCTGCGGTTCCCACATCAAGGAGAATTTTCCCAAGCTCCTGACAACCAAGGGTGCGGTCCCAGCCGATGTCCAGGCCATGGCCGACAAGCTCATCGACTTCAGCTCCTTTATGAACGACGTGGTCAAAGTAAAGGCCGAAGACTTCATGAACCTGGGACGCAAGGTGACCTACCACTATCCCTGTCACCTGGTGCGGGGCCTGGATGTCACCGAGGCCCCCATGGCCCTTCTTGAAAAAGCCGGGGTAAACTTTACGGAGTGCGACGAAAGCCAGGTCTGCTGCGGTTTTTCCGGGTCCTTTTCCGTGGATTTTCCCATGATCTCTAAGAAACATGCTGGCCCACAAGCTGGACAACGTGGAAGCCACCCAAGCAACCACCCTGGTCACGGACTGCCCGGGGTGCGTTCTCCAGCTCAAAGGCGGCATCAAGGCCCGGGGCATGAACGTCACCGTCAAGCACATGGCCGAGGTTCTGCTGGAGGAAAAGAAATAAGCAGGGGCTCCGGGCACGAAAGTGCCCGGTGACCCCCTGGTTTACCATCCGATTAGTCGGCTTATGACTTCGGCGGGTCGCTTTACTAAAAAAAGATCCGAAAAAAAATTTTTCAGGAACATGCCGGTATTGTTTCAGAGACACCCGGAAAAAAGGTATTTACGACCTGTTTGTCAAACGTATTAAACGGTTGGCCCCCCAAAGCAAGGGGTCGCTGAAAAAAGACCCACCACATTTGATTGTTCTGACCTCGCCCGCCCCGGTGTTGACGACCATAGCCCCCTCCCACAGGATCATGGTGTCACCGGGGCGGGTTTTTTTTATCCACCCCAGAGGGGAGCCGGCCCGTAGGTGCCTCTCCCCGGAACGGGGCCTTCCTTTTTTCCATACGCGGGGTTCGAAAAATCGGACTTTTCCCGGTGTATCAAAGATGTTAAAAATGGAGGATGTGTGATTAACATGCCGGTTATATACGGATATATTTCTGTGCTCCCTTTTTCGGCGCCCAAGGGGCGCAACGCCGCCTGAAAGGCCCGTTGCAGCCGGTAACGTGGATCATTTCATGACGTTTCGTTCACAGGGTGTATGGCCATCGGTCATGGCGTCCATGGTGCTCACCGCGGGATACGCAACGGACGGCTGTTTCGCGTGGATAACAGTCCCCGGGGCGACCAATGCGGGCCCTGGGGACCAAAAAACGTGTTTTGGCAAAATTGATTTCCCTTTCGTTTCAACCACAAGGTTCCTCCTCTCCTGACGCTAACCTCCTATTGAAATAGCCTTTTTTTTGCGTCGTTTTTTTAAGGTACATTCTGCTTGATCACGGGATCCCAGCAGGTAAGCTTTGTTTGCTTGAAATTGTGGCACGACTTTTGTATGTTTCCCGGGTTGTCGAAAACCGCCCGTGCGGGCGTAATGCCAAAACACCAGAACATTTTTCACCTTCTTTCCTTATATGAAAAATTCCACTCCGCATGGGTGGTTTTCGACTTCTCATAATGCCCATATCAATCAACTGCCTGGTTTTTCAGGCGGTTTTTTCTGATTGGTCCGGGGGCCGGAGGCAGAGATTTTGATTTTTGTGCCAACCGGCAGCACCGACACAGGCAACACACTCCGTTTGCGTTAACTCAGGCGGGGTTCATATAACAACGACGTGCATCCGTCCGTCCCCTTCGGGGCGGTGCAGCCGGCGGACCGCACCAGCCAGGGCTGCGGCATGAGAACAAACAAAGACAAGGGAGTCTTCTTGTGAATCAGACGAAACAGTTTAAAAAGACGATTGACGGTAACACGGCAGCGGCCCATGTGGCCTATGCCCTGAGCGACGTGGCGGCCATCTATCCGATCACCCCCTCTACTCCCATCGGCGAGAATGCCGATGTGTGGGCTGCCGGCGGTAAGAAGAACGCCTTCGGCGAAACCCTCACCATCAAGGAGATGCAGTCCGAAGCCGGTGCGGCGGGCGCGGTTCACGGTGCCATTGCAGCCGGTGCGCTGACCAGTACCTTCACCGCTTCCCAGGGCCTCCTGCTGATGATCCCCAACATGTACAAGATCGCAGGGGAGCTGCTCCCTTGTGTCTTCCATGTCACGGCCCGTGCCCTGGCTTCACACGCTCTCTCCATCTTCGGAGACCACCAGGACGTCATGGCCACCCGTCAGACCGGTTTTGCCATGCTCTGCTCCAACTCTGTTCAGGAAGCCCACGACATGGCCCTGGTAGCCCACCTGGCCACCATCGAAGGCCGCGTGCCCTTCCTCCACTTCTTCGACGGTTTCCGTACCTCCCACGAGATCCAGAAGGTCGACGTGCTGGAGTACGACGCCATTAAAGAGCTGGTGAACATGGACGCCGTTCAGGAGTTCAAGGCCAACGCCATGAACCCCGAGCACCCCGAGATCCGCGGCACCGCCCAGAACCCCGACATCTACTTCCAGGGCTGTGAAGCCGCCAACCTCTACTACGATGCCATCCCCGCCATCGTCACCGATTACATGGACAAGGTGTACGAGGTTACCGGCCGTAAGTACCGCCCCTTCGACTACGTGGGTCACCCCGAAGCCGAGCGCGTCATCGTTGCCATGGGCTCTGCCTGTGAGACCATCGAAGAGACCATCGACCACCTCTCCGCCCAGGGCGAGCGCATCGGTTTGGTCAAGGTTCGTCTCTACCGTCCCTTTGTCACCGAAGCCTTCCTCAACGTGCTGCCCGCCACCTGCGACCGCATCACCGTTCTGGACCGTACCAAAGAGCGTGGCGCCATCGGCGACCCCCTCTACCTCGACGTCTGCACCGCTTTCATGGAGAGCAACGTCCTGACTCCCCAGATCACCGCAGGCCGCTACGGCCTCGGCTCCAAGGAGTTCACCCCCTCCATGGTGAAGGCTGTCTACGACAACATGAAGGCCACCTCACCCAAGAACCACTTCACCGTGGGCATCAAGGACGACGTCTCCTACACCTCCCTTGACGTGGTGGACGAGATTCACCCCGATGCCGAGGGCACGGTTCAGGCCAAGTTCTGGGGCCTCGGTTCCGACGGCACCGTCGGCGCCAACAAGAGCGCCATCAAAATCATCGGGGACAACACCGAGAAGTTCGCCCAGGGCTACTTCTCTTACGACTCCAAGAAGTCCGGCGGCATCACCGTGTCTCACCTGCGTTTCGGTGACACACCCATCCGCTCCACCTACCTGGTCACCGCCCCCGACTACGTGGGCTGCCACGTGCCCGCCTACGTCAACCAGTACGACGTGCTGGAAGGGATCAAAGAGGGCGGCACCTTCGTGCTCAACTCCTCCTGGAGCGCCGATGAGATGGAGACCCGTCTCCCCGGCAGCATGAAGCGTGTCCTGGCCACCAAGAAGATCAAGTTCTACACCATCGACGCCGTGAAGATCGCCGGTGAAGTGGGCCTGCGCAACCGCATCAACATGGTGATGCAGACCGCCTTCTTCAAGCTGGCCAACGTGCTTCCCATCGATGAGGCCATCGCGTACCTCAAGGCCGACATCAAGAAGACCTACGGCAAGAAGGGCGACAAGATCGTCAACATGAACATCGAAGCCGTGGATCAGGCCATGGACAAGCTCGTGGAAGTGGCTGTTCCCGAGAGCTGGGCCGAAGCTGAGATCGAGAAGCCCGCCCAGGCTGATCTGCCCGAGTTCGTCACCGACGTGATGAAGCCCATCCTGGCCCAGAAAGGGGACACCCTGCCCGTCAGCGCCTTCGAGCCCGACGGCATCTTCCCCGTTGCCACCAGCCAGTACGAGAAACGCGGTGTGGCCATCGAGGTTCCCGAGTGGATCGCTGAAAACTGCATCCAGTGTAACCAGTGCTCCTTTGTCTGCCCCCACGCATCCATCCTGCCCGTTGTGGCTACCGATGAGGAGCTGGAAGGCGCACCCGAAACCTTCACCACCCTGCCCGCCATCGGCAAGGAGCTCAAAGGCAAGTACAAGTTCCGTATTCAGGTCAACACCCTGGATTGCCTGGGTTGCGGCAACTGTGCAGACATCTGTCCTGCCAAGACCCCTGCCCTGGTCATGAAGCCCCTGGCTACCCAGACCGCCGTTGAGGTGCCCAACCACGAGTTCTCCGAGACCATCGAGTTCAAAGATGAGGTTATGCCCAAGACCAGCGTCAAAGGCAGCCAGCTCCAGAAGCCCCTCCTCGAGTTCTCCGGTGCATGCTCCGGTTGCGGTGAGACCCCTTACGTCAAGCTCATCACCCAGCTCTTCGGGGACCGCATGTTCGTGGCAAACGCCACCGGTTGCTCCTCCATCTGGGCTGCTTCTGCTCCCTCGTCTCCCTACTGCGTCAACAAGGATGGCTTCGGTCCCACCTGGGGCAACTCCCTCTTTGAGGACGCTGCAGAGTTCGGGTACGGCAAGCAGGTTGCCATCACCCATCGCCGCAAGGCCCTGAAGAACCAGGTCCTGGCTGCCATGGAACTTGAGATCTCCGATGAGCTCAAGGCTGCCATGGGCGAGTGGGTCGAGAACATGGACGACGCCGAAGGTTCCAAGAAAGCCGGCCAGACCATGGAAGCCCTCCTGGTTGTCGAGCCCCTGGAAAACGAGCTGATCGATGAGATCGCTGCACAGGCCGACCTCTTCACCAAGAAGTCCTTCTGGGTCTTCGGTGGCGACGGCTGGGCATACGACATCGGTTTCGGCGGCGTGGACCACGTCCTGGCCTCCGGCGAAGACATCAACATCTTCGTTATGGATACCGAGGTCTACTCCAACACCGGCGGTCAGTGCTCCAAGGCTACCCCCACCGGTTCCATCGCCAAGTTCGCAGCCTCCGGCAAGAAGGTCTCCAAAAAAGACCTCGGCGCCATCGCCATGAGCTACGGTTACGTCTACGTGGCCTACATCTCCATGGGCGCCAACAAGCAGCAGACCCTGAAAGCCCTGCTGGAAGCCGAAGCTTACCCCGGTCCCTCACTGGTCATCGCTTATGCTCCGTGCATCAACCACGGCATCAAGAAAGGCATGGGCAAAACCCAGGAAGAGTCCAAGCTGGCTGTTGAGTGCGGCTACTGGCCCCTGTACAGGTACAACCCCCTCCTCAAAGACGAAGGCAAGAACCCCTTCATCTTTGAGTCCAAAGAGCCCAACGGCACCATCCAGGAGTTCCTGGGCGGTGAGAACCGTTACGCAGCCCTGGAAAAGAGCTTCCCCGAAGAGTCCAAAGCCCTTCGTGCGAAGATCGAAGAGGACATGCTCAAAAAGTACGAAATGTACAAGCACCTCGCTGAGCGTGACATGGGCGGCGAGTAGGCCCCCGGTGAGCTGACACCGTAAAAAACGAAAAAAACGCGCATCACCTGATGCGGGTCGAATAAAAAAAAGCCGCCCTTTCCGGATTATTTGGAAAGGGCGGCTTTTTTGTTTTTGAAAAGGCGGTGGCTAACCCAAGGCCCGGGATCAGAGGTTGGCTGTGGTCAAGAGGTCCTCAAAGGCCTTTTGGCTCTTGGTCACCTGGCCCTTGAAGGTCTCGCGGCCCTGCTTGCATGCATCGAAACCGCTCTTGACGATCTTTTTGGCCGGCTCGGGGAAGAGGGGGTTGTCACCGATAAGCCGGAGGGTGACCTCTTCTGCCTGCTCTTGGAATGAGCCCATGGCGTTGTAAGCATTTTCAAAACCGTTTTTGTTGAACTCATAGGCCTTGCGGATAAAACTGGTGGTCTCGCTCATGCTGCACCTCCGTTATATGGATGGGTTAAGGATGGGTTGGCTTGGGTGAAGTGGATGTATAACGTCTTTGTATTGTTTCGATAAACAATGTAACGCAGCCTGTACTTGTGTCAAGTATAAAAATGTTGCAGTGCAGCATAATGAGGCCCAATTCTCATGGAAAAGGCCAGCGGACGGAGGTCTTCATGCAACGGGGGGGGCACAAAAAAAGTGGGGAAGAAGAAGGCCGGGAACCTCTGGGGCTCCGGCGTGGACGCGGGTAGGGCACAAGGGGGACCGGACGGCCCCCTTGTGGGGTTGAACAAAGGGAAGAGGGATAAGGATCAGACGTGGTAATCCACCACGCGGCGCTCGCTCATCACCTGCTGGATAAAGGCCACGACCCGCTGGTGCTCGGGGTGGTTGGCGTAGCGGTCCAGGGCCTCTTCATCGTCGAACTCGGAGTAGAGGCAGATGTGGGCGGTCTGGCTTCCGGAGAAGATGTTGATCCCCACTTCAAAGGCCCGGATCTCATCGATCTTGCCCACCAGGGCGTCGAGCATGGCTTTGAGCTTGTTTGCGTTTTCCGCGGCGCTGGCGCCTTTGGCCTCGTCCTTAAGTTTGAGCATCACAATATGTTTGAGCATGGTTCCTCCTTTAAAAAACGGGTGCGTTACCCGTCCGGTTGTGCGTTGGAACCATTCCCGCCTGGCGTCCCGGCAAGAATGGCAGGGCGTCTGTTCACGATCCGTGGGGTATATCACCTTTGGGCACCAAAAAAAAAGATGAAGCCCGGCATCAACCGCTGGTCGCCATGGGGACGGGCCGAAAGGTGATGCCGGGCTTCAGGTTCCCCGGCTGAAGGGAACCCACGGAAGACAGGATGTCGGTTTTCAGTGACGATGGTTAAAGGCCCCGGAAAAGAGCCGTGTTGTTCGGTTCATATGTCCCGCCGTGCTCATGGTGCGTCGATTGAAAAACCGGGCTGCCGGATGCAGATCGGCCATCGGTGGTGCTGCACGGGAAGACGGCTGAAGTTTGGGACGCTGCGCATGGGGGTCGAAGGGAGATTGATGGGGGGGACCCGGACGGGTCCCCCCCATCAGACGCAGTTTTGGAGTATTTCTGTGTAACACTGTTAAACCCAGCAGGAGAAAGAGAATCTAACAGGTTGTCTTTGTTAATATACAAATATTATGCCATGCACAATAGAAAAGTGTAACGCGTTGATAGGTAAGGTGTTGGGAGTACGGGGCTTCCGGTGTATCGGAAAAACCGTGCCGCCTTTGGCCGCATCTTATGAAAAATAGGACCGAAAGTCCGAAATTCAGAACTCCGTCCGAAAGGGAAACAGTGGTTTGCCTCATGGCTCGGGTATCGCCTCTTCCTGGTAAAAAAAATACGTCACGGCAGGACCGGCGGGCCTCCTTCGCCCCAGAAAGCATGCGCACAGGGGCGAAGGTACCTTGACAGAGGAGGTGCTCAACCCCGCCAAGGGAGGCTAGTCCGAGGAGATGGAGATCTCCTTCTTTTTAAGAAGGGTGTAAAAATGGGACTTGGAGAGCCCGGAAATCTGCATGATTTTTTTGGCGTTGCCCCCGGTGTGGCGGATGAGCTCCCGCAGGTACTGCTCTTCCATGATCCCCTTGAACTCCTTGATCTCCGGAATTCGGTTTCCGAAATGGCGGCTCACCTGGGCTTCGGTTTCCGAGAGGATACGGCTTACGGGCGGGTTGGTGTCCCCGGGGGCGGCCTCGGGTGTGCTCGCCGATTCCCGGGTGAGGGTGGCCTTGGCCACCTTGATGCGGATGTTGCTGGGCAGGTCCATGGCATACAGGGTGGTGGTGCGCCCCGAGGTGATGAAGGCCATCTCCAGGACGTTGAAGAGTTCCCGGACATTGCCGGGCCAGTCGTAGGCGGAGAGGGTCTCAAAGAACTCGGCGTCAAAGCCCTTGTTGGGCACACCGTACTCCTCGCAGAGGTGGTCCACAAAGAACATGGCCAGGCGCTTGATGTCCCCTTTGCGGCTTCTCAAGGGGGGCAGCTCCAGGTGAACGGCCCAGAGGCGGAAGAGGAGGTCCCTTCGGAACTGGCCCTTTTCCACCATCTCTTCCAGATTGCGGTTGGTGGCGGCGATGAGGCGGAAGTTGCTGGTCACCTCCTGGGTCTGGCCCACGGGGCGGAACCGTTTTTCCTGGAGCACCCGCAAGAAAGAGCGCTGAATGGACAGGGGCATGTCCCCCACCTCATCCAGAAAGAGGGTGCCGCCGTCGGCCACCTTTACCAGGCCGGTGCGGTCGGCATCCGCCCCGGTGAAGGCCCCTTTGCGGTGGCCGAAGAGGGTGCTCTCCAGGAGGGTCTCGGTGAGGGACGCGCAGTCCACGATGACAAAGTTGTGCCCTGCCCGGGCGCTGTTTTCGTGGATGGTCCGGGCAAAGAGTTCCTTGCCGGTCCCTGTTTCTCCAGTGATGAGCACCTGGGAATTGGAGACGGCGGCCTTGGCCACCAGGTCAAAGCATTTGCGCATGGACGGGCTCACCCCGATGATGTTGTCCAGGTTCAGGGCCACCGGGGTCTCGGCCTGTTTCTCCTGCCGGTACTTCAGGGCCCTGGAGAGGCTCAGGCGGGTCTGTTTGATGGAGGTGGGCTTCACCAGGTAATCCCAGACGCCGCCCTGGATGGCCAGCTCCGCGCCGTCCGGGTCCCCCTGGCCCGTAAGGATGATCACCTCGGGCTCGGAAGGGGCTTTTTTGAGAGGGGCAGGGCCGTGAGTCCGTTGCCGTCGGGGAGGCGTACGTCGAGGAACACCACGTCCACGTCGTTTCCGGCGAGAAAGTCCGAGCCTGCCTTCAGGGTGTGGGCGGTGACGCAGCGGTGATCCATCCTCCCCACGAGGCTTTCCATGGTTTCGCAGAACTCGATGTCGTCGTCGATGATGAGGATGGTGGTCATGGGGTCTCCTTGGGCTGCTGATGCAGGGCGCTGTTGATGGCCTCGGACAGGCTTTGGCGGTTGTAGGGTTTGATAAGAACGCTCCGGACGTTTTCCGTGCGATCCATGGAGAGGCTTTTCTGGCGGCCCGAAACGATGATGACAGGGCAGGCCGGTGCGATGTTGCAGAGCTTGGCGGCAAGGACAAAACCGTTGTCCCCCGGCATGTCAAAATCGGTGATCACCAGGTCAACGGCCTCGGTCTGGGCGGTGATGATGGCAAGAGCCGTGGCGGCGTCACCGGCCACCAGCACTTGATACCCCAGGCGCTCCAGAACCCGGGGAACAGTTTGTTGCTGCTCCTCGTCATCCTCCACGAACAGGATGGTTCCCTTGCCTGTGGCAGGGGAGAAAGAGCGCTGGGCTGCCGGGACATCGGGTTTCTCCGTCCTCGGCAGGTAGATGTCGAAGGTGGTTTCGATGCCGGGCAGGCTGCTGACGTGGATGCCCCCGCGGTGCCCCTTGAATATACCATGAACCACGGCAAGGCCAAGGCCTGTTCCCACCCCCTTCTCCTTGGTGGTGAAGAAGGGGTCGAAGATCTTGTCCATGAGTTCTGAAGGGATGCCCGGGCCGTTGTCCGAGACCGTGACGCGGCAGTACTCCCCGGCCTGGATGCTGAGCAGGTCGGCCAGGTGGTCGTCCACCTCGGCCGGAGCCACGGAGACGGTGATGGTGCCGCCCCCGGTCTTCATGGCGTGAAACGAGTTGGTGCACAGGTTCATGATGATCTGGTGAAGCTGGGTGGGGGCGGCCAGGCAGATGCACTCCGAACACTTCTTGATCTCATTGAGCTCGATGTTTCCCGGAATGGTGGAGCGGAACAGGGAGAGGGCCTCGGCCACCACGTCGGTGACGTTGACGATCTGGTGTTCCTCCCGGGACGGGCGGCTGAAGGCCAGGATGCGGTTGACCAGCTCGCTGCCCCGGGAGCTGGCCTTGAGGACCCGTTTGAGGTCGTCGGCGGCCATGGCCGTGGGATCGATGTCCTCCAGGGCCAGCTCCGTGGAGTTGATGATGGAGGTCAGGATGTTGTTGAAGTCGTGGGCGATGCCCCCGGAGAGGGTGCCCAGGGCCTCCATTTTCTGGGACTGCACGAGCTGCTTTTCCAGGTTCACCTTTTTGGTGATGTCTTCGGCCGTGCCCAGGATGCCCGTGATGTGGCCGTGCTCATCACTCAAGGGGATCTTGTTGATCTCCAGGCACACCTCCTTGCCGTTGCGTTTTTTGATGTTGCGGCGGATCCGGTAGCGCGGGGATGCCGAGCGGATGACAGTGCGATCCACCTCGCAGGAGTTGCGAATGTCCTCGGGTTCGGCCATGAGATCCGTGTAGGTGACGTTGACCTCTTGGGCCGGGTCCAGGTCGTAGAAGAGCTTAAAGGAGCGGTTGCCCCCCACGTACGTAAGGGAGGGGTCCTGCCAGTAGACCAGCTGGGGGATGTTGTCCAGGACGATCTGGAGTTTGTTTTTGGACTCCTCCATGGCGATCTCCGCAAGCTTTCTCTGGGTGATGTCCTCGCCGATGCCCTCGATGTGCTCCATCTCTCCGTGCTTGTTTCTCACCAGGCCGGCATTGAGGGATGCCCACCGCTTTTTGCCGCCGATGGTGTAAAATTCGATCTCCAGCCCCTGGATGGTGTCGCCCTTTCGGATCATCTCCCGGAGCTTTTTCCGGGTCTCCTCGGTGGCGTAGTGGTTTTCGATCTTGTCGACATGGGCCAGGGCCTCCTTTCGCCCGTCGTACCCCAGCATCTGGGCAAAGGCGTTGTTGATGTTCAGGAGGCGGCCGGAAAGATCGGAGAGAAAGATGCCCTTGGTGGCGTTTTCAAAGATGCTCCGGTACCGCTCCTCGGCCTTCTGCAGGTCCCATTGCGCCTTTTTCATGTCGTTGATGTCCAGAATGGCCCCCACGAGCCCGCAGATTTCGTTTTTGGCGTTGCGGTAGGTGGCTTTGTGCAGGATCACGTGATGGTTGTCGCTGCCGTGCTTGAAGATGCTTGCGTGGTGGGCCCGGATGCCGTTTTCCGCGGTAAGGTGGGTGTCGCTCTCATCGGAAAGGGGCGGGACCCCCTTGGGGTAGAAGAGGTCGTCGGTGTGGCCCAGGATTTCTGCGCGGGTTACCCCGAACCACTTTTCAAATTCCCGGTTCACGCCCTGGTAGTGGCCGTTGAGGTCCTTGACATAGATGGGGACGGGCACGGTCTCCATGAAGATCTCCAGAAAGGAGAGCTGGTCCTTTAAGTCCTCCTCCACCCGACGGCGCATGATGATGTTCATGACCAGGAAGATCAGCACCACGGTGAGGGTGACAAAGCTCACCACCAGCACCCAGAAGAGCTCCCGGTTCAGCCGGTAGAAGGGCTGGGGCATGTTGAGGATCTCGGCTTCGTCGGGCAGGGCGGTCAGGGGGATGTTGAATTTTTTGAGCTGATTGTGGTCAAAGATCCAGCTGTACTGGGCGTCGTAGGAGACAGGAAGCTCCGAGACCGGGGTCCCGCTCAGGATCTCCAGGGCCATGTGGGCAGCGGTCTCGCCGTGGAGGCGACCGCTGGTGACACGGCCCCCCATGGTCCCCTCGCCCACCATGAATTTCCAGAAGCTGTAGATGGGGGCCCGGGAGTTTTTCTCCAGGTCGGGAACGATGTCGGCTGTACCGTAAAAGGTGCCGTCCCCTGCGCTGTACTGGGGAATGAAAAAGAAGATGGTGTCGTCGGTGGCCCCGCGGACCGTTTGAAAAAGGTTGTCCCGGTTGGCCATGTTGATGAATTCGATGTGCAGCTGCCGGTGGGCGTCGGGATAGATCTCCCGGATCTCACTGCTCACCGCCACCCCCGTGGCCGACGAGTCGGTGATCACCACGATGCGGTTGCGGGTGGGGTGAAGCTTCAGGGCGATGTCGATGTTGCCCGAGATATCCACGGACTCGGCCACGCCGGTGATCTTGGTCTGGCCCTGGAGCAGCTCCGGGCTGTAGTTGTTGACCCCGCAGAAGACGATGGGGACCTCCGGGAAGAGGGCCTGGCGGTGGGTGACGGCAAATCGGAAGGCGTTGTTGTCCGAGACGATGACGATATCGGGGCGGAAAAAGGTGAGCTTGTGCCGGTACAGGGCCAGCAGGGTCTCCTCCACGGCATCGCCCCGGTACCTTTTGGAGTCCATGTACTCCACCTGCAGCTCAATGGGCACGCCGCTTTCTTTGAAGGCCTAACCAGACCTCCAGGATCTTGTCGGACCACGCGTAGCCGTTTTCATAGGAGTTGAGGATCAGCACATTGGTCTTACCGGCCAACGCCGGTGTGGCTGTCAGGAAAATAGCCGCGGCTGCTGCCAGCCAGAGGGTAACCGTGCGAATCATGACCTTCCTCTCTCTTTTTGGATCCTGTTTGCTCAATGGTACCTTTTTTCGGAAAATCAGCGTATTATGGACAAAGCATACCGGAAAACGCCCGCCGTACCATGTGTCCATGGGGACGCTCCCGTACCCCTTGATCCTCGCCTCTCCCTACAGAATTGAATGTTCAAGATCCATGCCAGCCGCTCCCCTTCCAGTGTTCCCTGTTTTGGCTTCCCGTGACGTGCTGTGAGCGCTTTGGAAGACCCCGGCCGGGATGGGATCGGGAACCCGAAGGCCCCGTGGCGTGGAAAACACCGGATGTTCCTCATCACCTTACACCACCTGGCAATGTGGAGAAAGGGCGCCGCCCCCTCCCCGGGCAGTGGGTCCGCAAAAAAAGACCCTGCCGATTCTACCTGAAACCAGTTACTTTTGGGGGCGGGATCGGCAACTCGCCTGATGGCGGCTTACTCTTCTATTTCAGGTGAATACAAGGAGATATCTCGGGTTCCTCGTCGGCCTGCTCCATGGCGGAGAAGCCAAAAGCCCCGAAGGCCCGGGGCGGAGTCGATGGTGCAGGAAGTCCTTTTTTTGGAACCGTCCCACGCATGGAAATCCCGGGAAATTGGTCAGACCGGTTTGTTTTTCGGGAAAGGGCCGAGCGTTTTTAGGGGGAACACCGTTACACGCCCGGGACGATATTCAACCCCCGGCCCTGGCTAACGTAGCGTCGGATAAGGCGAAACAAAAAAGGACGGGCTGTAGGCACGGAAATTGAAACTCGGGTGTGGAAGCGTTTTGTGGCTTTATCTGCATTCCTTCTCTTACGGCTCGGGGCCGTCCCCATGGTGTAGGCGGGTGAACGTGGGTACCAAACATGCTCTGCACGTGCAGGGTTCATCGCACTCAAATCTAAAGTTAGGGGGATTTGAAATGTCGTTAGGTGTATTAGCACTCATTGCCTTTATTCCCATTGCCATCGTACTGATCTTCATGGTTGGTATGAAATGGCCTGCCACCAAGGCGATGCCCTTGGCCTGGGCCGCCTGTGCCGTGATTGCCATGGCCGTCTGGAAGATGCCGGCCGGTTTTGTTGCGGCGTCGACCCTTGCGGGTTTCGGAAGTGCCGTTAACGTCTTGATCATCGTCTTCGGGGCCATCATCATCCTGTATACCATGCAGGTGAGCGGGGCCATGGAGACGATCAGTTACGGGTTCCTGGGAATCTCCCGGGACCGCCGAATCCAGACCATCATCATTGCCTTTACCTTCGGTGCCTTCATCGAAGGTGCGGCAGGTTTCGGTACGCCGGCAGCCATCGCGGCCCCGTTGCTTCTGGGACTGGGGTTCCCCGCCCTGGCGGCGGTGTGTGTGTGCCTGATCTTTAACTCTGTGCCCGTAACCTTTGGCGCCGTCGGTACCCCGGTCTGGTTCGGTTTTAAAACCCTTCGAACCCCCATCGAGCAGGCCCTGGCGGACGGAGCTGTCGAGACCGGTTTCACCACCTTTGATGGGTTCCTCAAGCATGTGGGCCAGTGGGCCGCTATCACCCACGCCATCATCGCCTGCTTCCTTCTCGTCTTCGTGATCTGCTTTTTGACCCGCTATTTCGGCAAGAACAAGAAATGGAGTGAAGGCCTGGGCGCCTGGAAATTTGCTCTTTTTACCGCTGTTACCTTCGATGTTGTCTATCTCTCCACGGCCTTTCTGGTCGGCGTTGAATTCCCTTCTCTTATCGGTGGCCTCGTGAGCCTCGGTATTGTTGTGACCGCTGCCAAAAAAGGGCTCTTCATGCCTGAAGAGATCTGGGAGTTTGGCGAGCGTGCTTCCTGGGACAAGGATTGGGTCGGTGAAATCGAGCCCGGCAAAACGGATCTCAAGCCCCGCATGAGCCAGCTCATGGCCTGGATGCCGTACGTTCTTATTGCCGTGATCCTGGTGCTTACCCGCTTAAGTTCCCTGCCCTTTAAGGGATGGGTCACCTCATGGGTAATCAGCTTCCCCCATATCCTGGGGTATGAAAGCGTTAACTTTGCCACCAAGCTCCTTTACCTGCCCGGTACCATTCCGTTTATGCTCGTGGCCCTCATCACCATCGTCCTCCACAAAATTCCGGCGGAAAAAGCCATCGGCGCATGGAAAGAGAGCTTCATCCGCATGAAGAACCCCACCATCGCCATGCTCTTTGCCGTGGCCATGGTAGAAATCATGAAGCAGTCCGGGCACAACGTCCTGGGCTACAGCTCCCTGCCCTTGACCATGGCAGAGGCTGTGGCGTCCATCACCGGTAAGACATGGCCCATGTTTGCATCCTATGTGGGTGCACTGGGATCCTTTATCACCGGGTCCTGTACCGTGTCCGACCTTCTCTTTGCCGACTTCCAGTACGGCCTGGCCACCACCATCGGCGCCAGCCGTGAGATCATTGTCGCCCTCCAGGGCGTGGGCGGTGCCATGGGTAACATGATCTGTGTCCACAACGTGGTCGCTGTCTCCGCCACCGTAGGTCTGGTGGGCATGGAAGGCACCATCATTCGGCGCACCATGATTCCGCTGGTACTCTATGGCATCATGGCCGGTACCATCGGTACCGTTTTCTGCTACGTTCTGTTCCCCGGGGTCTTCTAACCCGGCCGCACAGAAGCCATACGTATAAAAAACACCAGGGGGCCCCACCAGGCTTGGTCCGGCAGGGGCCCCCTTTTCATGTCCGGACCTGAGTTGTGAGACAAAAACCCATAAGAAACATAAGGAACCTGTGGGAGGGGGCTATATGATTTCTGAGAATTTGAAAAAAGAGTTCGAGGCCCTGCTGGGTGAGAAAAACGTAATGAGTGACGAAGTCACCCGCATGAACTACGCATACGACGCAGCGGTCCTGGACCCTGTGATGCCTGCACTGGTCCTGCGGCCCGACTCCAGCGAACAGCTGGGCTCAGCCATCCGCCTGTGCGGCGAAAACGGCATCCCCGTCACCGTGCGCGGTGCCGGAACCAATCTCTCCGGGGGGACCATCCCTTTTAAAAACGGCGTGGTGATTCTGACCAACGCCATGAACAAAATCATCGAGATCAACGAAGCGGACATGTACGCCATTGTCCAGCCCGGCGTGGTCACCGCGGACTTTGCCGCGGCCGTGGCCGCCAAGGGGCTCTTCTATCCCCCGGACCCGGGTAGCCAGAAGGTCTCCACCCTGGCGGGCAACGTGGCGGAAAACGCAGGGGGCCTGCGGGGCCTGAAGTACGGCGTCACCAAAGACTACCTTATGGGCATCGATTTTTTCGACGCCGAGGGCAATCTGGTGAAGACCGGCTCCAAGACCGTGAAGTGCGTCACCGGGTACAATGTGGGGGGCCTTATGGTGGCCTCCGAAGGGACCCTGGGGATCTTTAACGAGATTACCTTAAAGCTCGTTCCGCCCCCCAGCGCCTCCAAATCCATGATGGCCGTCTACGACAGCGTGGCTGATGCCACCGAGTCCGTGGCCGCCATCATCGCTGCCAAGATCGTCCCCTGTACCCTGGAGTTCATGGATAACTTCACCATCCGTGCCGTGGAAGACTACGCCAAGGCAGGCCTGCCCACCGAGGCCCAGGCCCTTCTGCTCATCGAAGTGGACGGCCACGCCGGACAGGTGGCCGATGACGCCGCCAAGGTGGAGGAGATCTGCAAGAAGCACAACGCCACCCGCATCCAGGTGGCCAAGGACGAAGAGGAGAAGAACAAGGTGTGGGAAGCCCGAAGGGCGGCCCTGTCGGCCCTGGCCAAGCTCAAGCCCACCCTGGTCCTCGAAGACGCCACCGTGCCCCGGAGCAAGATTCCCGAGATGGTGCGCGGCCTGGATACCGTGGCCGCCAAGTACGGCCTGTCCATCGGCACCTTCGGCCACGCCGGGGACGGTAACCTGCACCCCACCATCCTGTGTGACCGCCGAAACGAAAAAGAGTGGCACAAGGTGGAAACCGCCATTGAGGACATCTTCGACCTGGCTCTCAAGCTGGGGGGCACCCTCTCCGGGGAGCACGGCATCGGCATCGCCAAGGCCGGGTTCATGGCCCGGGAGGTGGGCGAGAAGTCCCTTACCTATTTCCACAAGATCAAACAGGCGGTGGATCCCAAGGGCATCCTCAACCCCGGTAAGGTCATAGGAGATTAAGCCATGAAAGACATCGCCAATCTCCGAACCACCCTTGCCGAACTGGACGACCTGCTGGTGACCTGCATGCGCTGCGGGATGTGCCAGTCGGTGTGCCCCGTGTTCAAGGACTCCATGCTGGAAGGGGACGTGGCCAGGGGCAAGCTGGCCCTCATCGACAGCCTGGCCAAACGCATGATCGACAGCCCCGTGGAGGTCAAGGACCGTCTGGAAAAATGCCTCCTGTGCGGCTCCTGCGAAGCCAACTGCCCCAGCGGGGTAAAGATCACCGATATCTTTATCAAGGCCCGCGCCATCCTCACCGGATACATCGGCCTGTCGCCCATGAAAAAGGCCATTTTTCGCGGTACCCTGGTACATCCGAGGCTCTTTTCCGGGCTTCTCTCCATGGGCTCCAAGTTCCAGGGGCTTATGACCAGTGAGGCAGACACCTTCCTGGGGACCTCCTGCTCCAAGATCATGTCCCCCCTCATCGGGGACCGCCACTTCATGCCCCTGGCCAAGCGGCCTTTCCGCAAGGACTACTCGGGCATGGACACAGGCAAGGGCACCGCAAACATTCGCGTGGCCTTCTACCCGGGCTGCGTGGTGGACAAGATGCTCCCCCAGGTGGGCCACGCCGTGATCAAGGTGCTGGAACACCACGGATGCGGTATCTACCTGCCCAAGAACCAGGCCTGCTGCGGGATCCCCACCCTGGCCTCCGGTGACGAGGAGAGTTTCCTGAAACTCCTCAAACACAACCTGAAACCCTTCTCCAGCGGCAACTACGACGTGCTGGTCACCCCGTGCGCCACCTGTACCTCCACCATCAAGAAGCTCTGGCCCAAGATGGCGGCCAAGATCTCTCCTGAGGCGGAGAAAAAGGCCCAGCGGGTTGCCAATCGCACCATGGACATCAGCGAGTTCCTCGTGAAACATTTCAACGTGGACCTCGCCGCCCAGGCAGGAAAGGGGGCGGCCAAAAAAGTCACCTGGCACGATCCCTGCCACCTGAAAAAGTCCATCGGCGTTTCCCAGGAGCCCCGGGCCATCCTCAAAGGCCTGCCCGGCTACGAGTTCGTGGAGATGAACGAGGCCGACACCTGCTGCGGCAACGGTGGCAGCTTCAACCTGGCCCACTACGACACCTCCAGCCGCATCGGCGGCCGCAAGCGGGAGAACATCCTCGCCACCGGCGCCGACGTGGTCACCACCGGGTGCCCGGCCTGCATGATGCAGATGACAGACATGCTCTCCCAGGCCCACGACCACGTGGCCGTCAAACACGTCATCGAACTCTACGCCGACGCACTTTAAACCCCACCAAAGCGCCTCTCCATCGGCGTGATGCCGAATCAAAAAACCCCCGCTCCTGTGAACACAGGGGCGGGGGTTTTTGGTTGGTGGAAAAAAATGGAAAATCGCCTCCGGCGGGCAGGGGCTGAGCCCCTGCACCCCAGGTTCGGGAATGCTCTCGGGCCTTCGTTCCTCAGGCCCATCGCATTCCCTGGCGGGCTTCGCCCGCAATGGCAATCAGCTTTCGAGGTGGCTCACCTCGCCGCCGGAGGCATTTTTTAACTTAGGCCACGTGATGCTCGGCGAGGACGGCGTCGGTGAAGTGTTCGGTGTAGAAGCGCATGGATTCGAGTTGGGTGGCCTTGACCTGTTGGGAGATCTCTTTGGCGTGGTCGCCCAAGAGGCTCACCACCCGGGGTTCGATTTTGCCGTTGTCCGCCTGGTTTTTCAGGATGCCCAGGGCTTTGTCCAGGGGCATGCCGGTGCGGTAGGGGCGGTCTTCGGTGAGAGCGGTGAAGATGTCGGCCACGGCCATGATGCGGGCACCGGTGTTGATCTTTTCAGCCCCCACGCGGAAGGGGTAGCCGGTGCCGTCGAGTTTTTCGTGGTGAAAGGCCGCCCATTCGGCCACCCGCTCCAGGCGGTCGATGGAGTGGATCACTTCGTAGGTAAAGTAGGTGTGCTGTTTCATCACCTGGAACTCTTCCCGGGTGAGCTTGCCCGGTTTCTCCAGAATGGCGTTGGGGATGATGAGCTTGCCCAGGTCGTGGAAGTGGCCTGCCAGGCGCATGAGTTTGACTTCGCTCTCCATGTAGCCGAAGTGTTCGGTGAGAAGGGAAGCGCACTCGGCCACGCCCGCGGAGTGGGTGGCGGTGAAGGGGGACCGGAAGTCGATGAGTTTCTGTATGACGCGGGCAATGGAGCCGATCTCTTCTATGGGGGTCTCGATGGACCGCAAGGGGCCGTTTCGAAGGAGAAGCCCGTAGAGCCGGGTTGAGGAGAGGTCCAGCCAGAACTCCTCCCGGTCCGAGGTGCGGATGAAGAGCTCCACGACGTCCGGGTGAAAGACGGTGTGCTCCATGGTGCGGATCTGTGTGGTGATGACCTCCATCTGGCTGAGGATAAAGGCGTCCCGTTGAATAAGCCTTTCCACCCAGTCTGCCAGGTGGAGGATCTGGGCGTCGAGGACGTCCGGGTCCCCGATGGGGGCTTCACAGTCGCTCCAGTTGCGGTGGTGGTGGCGGATAAGGGGCGCTGCCGGGGCCAGCAGGGGGACGGATTCGAAGAGGACCTCACCCCGGAGGCAGTGGGCCAGGATGTCCGATTCCTCAAAGGTGTGGAGCCGTATTTTGTCCTTGGGGGTCATGGCGCCGATGTCGTGGAGCAGGGCCGCCATGTAGAGCCGCTTGATGCGCTCTTTGGAGAGTTTGGCGGCTTTTCCCATTTGCCAGACGATGTAGGCACAGCGCATCTGGTGGCAGGCAATGCTCGGGTTGGCCAGGTCGATGGCATCGGACAGGGAGAGAAAGACGTTGTTTAAGTCGACGTAAATTTCACGCAACATGGGGTAAGGCTCCACATACTGATCAAATCAGAAAAGGCTTATTTTTATGTAACTATTTAGCTGAAAATTGCCTCCGGCGGCCCGGCCGAACGTTACCGATTACCCGACTGTTTTGCGCGTAACGAACAGGCATCGTCTTCTGCCGCCCAGCCCCAACGGGGCAGGGCGGCAGAAGACGATGCAACCGGAACGTTTTTGCGGAGCTTTTTTCAAAAAGCGACCCGCCGGAGGCATAAGCTGAATTCGGTACATTTTTATCAGACACGTTTCTTATCGGACCAAAAGAATGGAGCCTGAAGGCTTTTTGATCAGGCCGTAAAGAGGTTGAGGTTGGGAGTGGCGGCCAGGTCCAGGGGTTCGGCAAAGGTTTGGCGGACGTTTTCCCGCAGGCCGTCCAGGGTGTCGGCGTAGGCGAGTTGTTTGAACACGGGGTGGCCGAATTTGAAGTTGGCGGAAAAATAGATGACAAATTTCTTGAAAAGGCGCACGGCGTAGGCCGGGTCAAAGGCCTCTTCCACCAGATCGAGGAAGCGCAGGGCCACCTGGGGGTAGATGTCGGGGCCGAAGCTCTTGCCCTCCAGCATCTCGGCAAAGACAAAGGGCCGGGCAATGGCGATGCGTCCCAGGGAGACACCGTCGCAGCCGGTGGTGTCCACCATGCGGGTAAGGTCCGCCGGGGTGAAGACGTTGCCGTTGCCGAAGACGGGGATGGTGACGCCCTCCTTCACGGCTTTTATGTGCTGCCACTTCGGGGGACGGCTGCGGCGGTCCGGCGAGACCCTGGGGTGAAAGACCAGGGCGTCGGCACCGGCGTCTTCAAAGCGTTTTGCCATGTCCGAGGCAAAGACAGGGTCGTCTGTCCAGCCCGTGCGGTACTTGACGAACAGGGGCAGGGTGGTGGCGTTGCGGACCTCTCGGACGATGGCCTCGGCCCGGTCGGGGTCACGGAGAACAGCGGCCCCGCTCTCCTTTTTGCAGATACCGGCCACGGAGCAGCCGAAGTTGATGTCCACTCCGAAAAGACCTTCTTTTTCAATGCGCTCGGCGGCAAGGGCCATCTCCTGTGGGGCGGCACCGACGATCTGCATGACAAGGCGCTTGGCCTCCTGGTCCCGCCAGCGGAACATGGGGGAGATGAGCCGGTTTTCTCCTGGCAGGGCCTTGGCGCTGCACATCTCCGAGAAGAAGAGGCCGCAGCCGCCGAATTCGTCGATGATCTGCCGCATGGCCACGTGGCCGAGACCGGCAAGGGGGGCCAGGAAGAGGCGGTTGGGGATCTCTTTGCCCCCGATGGTGATGGGGGTTTTTATGGTTTCAGGTATGGTGGTCATAGCTCGTGTTGCCGTGTTGCGACGTCTCTCTTTATTGGGGTTATGGTCAACGCATGCCTCCGGCGGCCCTGCCGGTGGCCAAACTTTTGCCCGATTTTATGAGTCGGGTTTGATAAACAGGTTTTAAAAAACGTTCGTTCGGCTCCTCATTTTTTCACAAGGCGATCCACTGGCGGCATACGCATCTCACCGGGATGCTGGCGCAACATCCATGGTTGGGGCGCGTCAACCTTCTTTACGGGCACTGCCCGCAAGGGAATGTGATCCCCCGGGGTACGGGGGAGGAGCATTCGCGAACCATAGCATATTCGGCAGGGGGCGGGAAGGTGGATGCCGATTGATCTTGGTTAGATAGTGTACTATAGTTGCGGGATACCTTCGACCTTCGTTGGCATGAGTGGAAACGACTCTGATGATATGGATACGCGATGATTCTGGTGTAACGACAGAGAAGGAGTAAGGAAGAGATGAGCGAAAGCACGTACTATCTGGTGGAAAAGAAAGGCCATGTGGCCTGGGTATGGTTTAACAGGGCGGACAAAAAGAACGCCATGAGCCAGGACGCCTGGATGGACTCCCCGGCCGTGTTCAAGGAGCTGGATGAAGACCCTGAGATCCGCGCCATCGTGGTGGCGGGCAAGGGGGATTGCTTCTGCGCGGGCATCGACCTCATCGGCATGGTGGGCGCCATGCCCGAGCTGATGGAGAACGAGCAGAAAGGGGGGCTTAAGTGGAAGCTCCTTAAAAAGATCTACCCTCTCCAGGAGACCATGAGCGCCATGGAGAAGTGCCGCAAGCCCGTGATCGCGGCCATTCACGGTCACTGCATCGGCGCCGGCCTCGATTTTGTCACCGCCTGCGACATCCGTCTTTGCACGGAAGACGCCACCTTCTGCCTCAAGGAGACCGCCATCGGCTTTGTGGCCGACGTGGGCGTGCTCCAGCGCCTCCCCTTCATTGTGGGCCAGGGGGTGACCCGGGAGATGGCCTACACGGCCAAGAGCATTGATTCCCAGCGCGCCCTGGACGTCAACCTGGTCAATGAGGTGTATAAGGACGTCGACACCCTGTTTGCCGAGGCCCAGGCCATGGCCGACACCATCGCGGCCAACCCGCCCATTGCGGTGCAGGCCTCCAAGGACGTCCTCAACCACGGCACCGAATCCACTGTGGCCGAGGGGCTCAAGTACGTGGCTTCCATCAGCTCAAACATCATTCCGTCCCACGATTTGATTGAAGCCTTTACCGCCTTTGCGGAAAAACGAAAACCGGTTTTTACGGGCAACTAGCCCAGACGGCAAGTCCCCTGATTCTCCCATGATCCCCGGGCGCCCTTTTTTTGGAAAAAGAGCGCCCGGGCGATCCGCGGTGCTTGGGTACGGGCCGTTGTTTCAGGAGTTTTTTTAAGATCCCATGAACATTTACCTGGTCAGCCTGGGTTGCGCGCGCAACCTCGTCGACAGCGAAGTGATGCTGGGCCACCTCACCGAGGCCCGCTGCACCATCATCGATTCACCGGAAGAGGCGGATGTCATCATCATCAACACCTGCAGCTTCATTACGTCCGCCGTGGACGAATCCATCGACACCATCCTGGAGATGGCGGAGTACAAAAAAAAGGGGACCTGTCGCTACCTGGTGGTGGCGGGCTGCCTTCCCCAGCGATTCAAGGAAGATGCCGTGCCCGAGCTTCCCGAGGTGGACCTGTTCATCGGCACCGGTGGGTACGAGCGCATCGCCGAGGAGGTCAACCGGCTCATGGCCGTGGACGGGCGCATAGGCAAAGCCACCTGCCTGTTTCCCGATCCCAACAGCACCTCCCCAGCCCGGACCCATTCGCCGCGCATCACCACCACAGGCCCCCTGGCTTACCTCAAGATCGCCGAGGGCTGCAGCAGGCACTGCACCTACTGCATCATCCCCAGCCTCAGGGGCCGGTACCGCAGCCGCTCCGTTGCGGATATCACGGCCGAAGCAGGGCGCCTTCTGGACGCGGGTGTTCAGGAGCTGAACCTCGTGGCCGAGAGCACCACCGATTACGGGGAGGACCTGGGCGAACCCGGCAAGCTTGCCGAGGTGCTGGAAACCCTGTCCGATCAGGCTCCGGACGCATGGATCCGGTTCCTCTACGCTTTTCCGGACACCCTGGACGATGCCACCATCAAGCTGGCCGCCGACAGGGAGAATGTCTGCGCCTACTTTGACATCCCCATCCAGCACGCCTCGGATCCCATCATCAAGAAGATGGGCCGCCATTACACCCAGGCGGACCTGAAGGCCCTTTTTGCCCGGCTCCGAAAGGAAGTCCCGGGCGTGGCCCTGCGCACCACCCTCATCGTGGGCTTTCCCGGGGAGACCGAAGAGGATTTTCAGGAGCTGCTTGATTTCATCACCGAGGTGGAGTTCGACCACCTGGGTGTCTTTACCTATTCCGATTCCGAAGAGCAGGCTTCCCACGCCCTGCCGGATCATGTGGACGAAGAGGTCGCCCAGATGCGGCAGGACACCCTCATGGCCGCCCAGGAGGAGATCTCGGCCCGCCGGAACATGGAGCGGGTGGGCATGGTCACCAAGGTGCTCATCGAGGAGAACCCTGAAGAGGGTGTCTTTGTCGGTCGCACCTTTTTTCAGGCCCCGGAGGTGGACGGCGTCACCTTTGTCTACGGTGACGGGATCACCGTCGGTTCCTTTGTGGACGTCCGCATCACGGACGCCATCGTCTACGATTTGTCAGGAGAAGTGGTATGAGCGATTTGAAGGCGAGAATCCTGGGCGAGGTGGTCGGCGAGCTTGCCGCCATCGAAGCCGCGTTGAAAGAGAACCTGAATCCCTGGGCTGAGCTGGCCGGGGAGGTGGCGGGGCACCTCCTCTTTTCCGGGGGGAAACGCCTTCGCCCCCTGCTGATGATCCTGGCTGCCCGGGCCTGCGGGTCCGATCGCCAGGACCTTGCGCGCTACTCCGTGCTCTTTGAGTACCTTCACGCTGCCACCCTCATCCACGACGACCTGGTGGACGAGGCGGTGATGCGGCGGGGCAAGCCTGCGGCCCACGGGGTGTACGGAGCTCCCGAGGCGGTCCTGACCGGGGATTTTATCCTGGCCCGGTGCCTTACGCTCACGGCCGAGACCCGTAATTTTGCCGTCATCGACGAGATCTGCGGGATCACCGAGGCCATGAGCCAGGGGGAGATTCAGCAGCTTTACAACAAAGGGCGCATGGACCTCACCGAGGCCGAGTACCTGGATGTCATCGAGCGCAAGACCGCTGTCCTTCTCAAAGGGGCCTGCGTGACCGGCGCCCACCTGGCCGGTCAGCCCGACGAGGTGGTGGACGCCCTGGGGCGCTACGGATGGCATATCGGCATGGCCTTTCAAATGGCCGACGATTTGCTGGATTACACCGCGGACCTGGCCAGCCTGGGCAAGGAGCCCGGGGCGGACCTCAGGGAAGGAAAACTCACCCTGCCGGTGATCTATGCCCTTTCCAAAGCCACCAACGGAGAAAAAGAGCGCATGGAGGCCATCATGGCCGATCCAAATTTTACAGCGGACGCCTTTGCCGAGCTGGTGGCCATGCTCACGAGGCTTGACGGCATCGGGTACACCGAGCGCTGCGCCAGTGATCACGTGGCACAGGCCAAGAAGGCGTTGGAAGGGCTTCCCCACAGCCGTGAAAAAGAGCTGTTGCTTCTCGTGGGGGACTACAGCCTGGGACGTAAATCATAAAGGATGGAGCACCTGATGCAGAAACGGATCTTTTCATGGACTATGGCCATGCTTCTCGCCCTTTCCCTGACACTGCCCTGCACCCTGCGTGCGGAAGGGGAGGGATCCCTCAAGGTCTTTCTTGCCCTGGGCAAGGGCGTGATTGCCCGCAGCAACATCCCGGACGCCAAGGACAAGGCGGTAAAGGAGGGGTTGTACACCGCCGTGGAAGAGGCGTTGTTTGATATCCTCTCGGATCGGGCCGTGGCCGCGCATTTTGAGGCGGTGACCGAGATACTCACCGAGTCCCCTGCAACCTACATCGACGGATACAAGGTGGTGGCGGAGCGACGTTCCGGCACCTATTACCATGTTGCCGTGGAAGCCTCCGTGGCCATGGATCGCCTGGAAGAGCGTCTCACCTCTTCGGGCATCGTCCTTGAAGGCACGGACAAGCCCAAGCTGCTGTTCCTGGTCTCGGAAAAGCTGTCGGGTAGCGACTCTTTTGTGCACTGGTGGGGGCCGGGCATGTCCATTATCTCCACGGTCTCCGATGATGCCATTACAGGCATTATGGCCAAACGTGGCTTTGAGGTGCTTCCCCATCGGGCGATCATCGACGACGCGGCTCCCCTGGGGCCCGACGGGCTGGTGCACCGGGAGGAGGCCTTGCGCATCGGCCGGGCCTTTGGTGCCGATGTGGTGGTGGTTGGACGGGCCTGGACCGAGCCGTCCGGCAACGTCATGGGGGATGAACGATCCATCAGGGCGTCCGTTGAGTTGGAAGGGTTTCTTGTGGGCTCGGACCGATCCACAGACGGTGTTCTCAGAGCCAGCATTGCCGTGGGCACCGACCCTGTGGACGTAGGCACCCGGGCCATGAGCGATGCGGCCGCAGACGCAGGCCGGGATCTTTCGGCCCAGATCGTGGACGCCATGAAGGAGAAGAAGAGCCGCACCACCATGATCGAGGTGGTGGTGGAGGGCACCAACTTTTTCGAGAATTTTACCCAGCTCTCTCGCGACATGGAGGGGCTCAAAGGGGTGATTTCCGTAAGGCCCAGGGAGCGTCGCATCGAGCGGGCGGTGATGGTGGTGAACTTCACAGGGGAAGGCAGGCTGCTCGCCGAGCAGCTTCTGGCCAGGAACTACAACGGGTTTTCCATCACCCTTTCCGAGGTCTCCAGGGATCACATCAAGGTGGACATGGTGGCCGGAGGGAAAAACACCTTCATGCAGTAAGGGCATATCCTCCTTTGGAGAGGAGGTTTTGAGAAATACCTCGGGGATGGTCTGTTTTTCGGGCGCTCGGTCTTTTTCCCTTGACACTCCCGGCCCATCGCTGCTAAATGTATCTTGTTTTTACAGGTAACACCTGAAGGCGCGTAGCTCAGTTGGTAGAGCGCTACCCCGACACGGTAGAAGTCACCAGTTCAAGTCTGGTCGTGCCTACCATGCATATTAAAGGGATCCAGTTTTCTGGATCCCTTTTTTTATTGCCTTAAGGCCGCTCTGCCCGCCAGAGCGCATCCAGCACCTCGTCCCCCATGGGGGGTGTCACAACGTATCGAATCTCCCCTTTGGATACATCGTAGATCTCCATGACCGGCCCTTTTTGATGGGGGTGGGTTTTGAACCATGCATTGAGCCTGGGGTAGACCTTCAAGGTCCCCAGCACCACCGAGAGCTTTCCTTTGTACGGGAAGGTGATCACCGGCAGGGTTGCGCTGGGAAGGGTGCCGATCAGGTAGTCTGCCCGAAGCCCTTCCCACTTTTCAATGCTTTCGTCAGGCAGGATGCATCCGGCCAGGGAACGCAGGTTCTTTACCTCCACTTTTCTGGGGTTGTCGAAGTAGAGACCCACCCCTTGCGTGGTGGAGATGCCCTCTTTATCGAGCTCCAGGTACATGTCGTTCATGGTGCGCCCGCTTTGGCGGTAATTGCCCGTCTGTTTTTTGTACGCAAAGCTGAAAGAGGGGATGGTCTGCTCGGATAAGGTGATGGGGGCAAAGAGCCCGTACCAGGAAAGGATGGCAACAATGGCGGCCAGGGCGATGAGCGTGACGGAGAGTATCGGTTTCATCCGCTATTCCTCATTGTGGGTGGGTGAGGGCCCGGCAGAAGGGCCTCAGCCCCTGGTGCCGGTGCTGTTGCACCCGCTTTTTCTTCCTGATTCCATTGTAAGCAGATGCAAATATCCTTTATCACAACAACCAGGTGGGGACAAGAAGAGCAATGCTTCCGGCCAGGGCCAACGCATGTAAAAATCCAGTTGCCTCCGGCGGCCCGGTGTGGGCACCTGGAAACCCTGTGGCGAATGCATGAAGGCAGCCATTATGCCAGTGTTCTCGGGGCATTCGCGTGATATGTAGCAACCGTTTTTGAAGGAGAGGTTGATTTTATTCTTCTGGAAATACGATGAAGGCCGTTTGGCAACTGTCCCACGGGCGCAGCCCGTCAGCACATGTGACGCCCCTGAGGAACGAAGGGACGGGAGCATGTGCGCCTAGTCGGCTGTGATGACCACCAGGCCGCCGTGGCCGTATCCGTAGGGCTTCAGGAGGCCCCCGTAGTGACTGGCGATGCCGTAGAAGCGGGCAGAGGAAGCCTGCGTCGGGGACGGGCTGGTCCGGGTCTACGTCCAGCATGAGGACGGTCTGGGTCTCGGGGTCCAGCGGCCCACTGGCGAGATGTGGGGAATGGTCGCCGGCAGGAAGGCACCTTGCAGGCTAAAGTGGGCGATGAGATAGAGGCCGGGGTCGTTGGCAAACCGATCCAGAAGGGTTCCGGCCCGTGCCATCCGTGTTTCCAGGACCTGTCCGGGTAAAAGGGCACCACCTCGGTCGGCGTGAATGTCCGTGGTCAGCCAGGCCGCAGGTACCACCTCCCCCAGGACCTCCAGGGGCAGCCCCCGGCGGCCTTGCCATCCTTCCGGCGAAAGGCGCTCCTTCCAGCGCCCGGCACGGATCGTTTCCAGAAGATCCATCTGGTTTTGGATGCGCGGTTTTTCCCCTTCATCCATGGCGTTGATAACGCAGGCCACGGCCGCCGCCGAACAGGAAGACTCAGTGACCTGGGGCGTGCGCGTGGCAAAAAGCCGCTTGAACCGGCCGTCTTTGTCTCCGAGCGCCGCAAGCTCCGCAGGGGAGAGGTGGTGCGGCGCCTCGCCGTGGGGCCCGCGCTTGAGGGTGCGCAGCCAGAGGAACCGGAGCCGCAGAAGGCTTTTGAGAATGTGGCGGAAGAGAGTGGCTAACATGGGGTTCATGGGCATCCTTTCGGGAAAAATCAAGATAGCTATTCAGTTCCAGTTTGCCTCCGGCGGCCCTGCCGGGGGCCAAACTTTTAAAAAGTTTGACAAACAGGTATTAAGAACGTCACTCCAGGCTTCGCCGAAAGAAATTTATCACGTCTTTTGGAACGTTTTTGTGCGGGGCTTTTTTTCAAAAAAGTGACCCGCCGGAGGCGAGCTGAATAGTTACGTTTCTCGAACATCTGAACTCCTTGCCTCGCGGCAGGGCCGTTGGAGGCAGTGCGGTTAAATCCATAATGGTCAAGTAACGACAACGTATCCAGTTGGGTCGAACCTTGTGAGCCAGGCCGTACACACCTTCAGCGGTTGTGTCGGGCGAGGCCCGAGCCGAAGGCGCGTGGGCATTTTTCTGAGGAACGAAGAAAAATGCCCACGCGCAATCAGCTTTCGAGGTGGCTCCACCTCGCCGCCGGAGGCATGGTTTTTCCTGCCGCTACACAACCGTTTGAAGCAGTTCCGTCAATCGGGTAAACCGCTTGATGGTTTTGTTGGTACGGACGGCAATGGCAAGGGCCTTGTAGGAGCCCACGAGGACCACGAGCTCTTTGCCCCGGGTGATGCCGGTGTAGATGAGGTTACGCTGGAGCATGATCTGGTGCTGGGTGGAGACGGGGATGACCACGGCCGGGTATTCCGATCCCTGGGATTTGTGGATGGAGACGGCGTAGGCCAGGGTGATCTCGTCCAGCTCGGCGGCCTCGTAGGTGACCTGGTTGTCGTCGAACCGTGCGGTGACGCGTTTTGCGGCCGGGTCTGCGTCGACGACGCGGCCGATGTCCCCGTTGAAGACGTCTTTGTCGTAGTTGTTTTTAAGCTGCATCACCTTGTCCCCAAGGCGGAACCTGAATCCGGCTTCGTCCGGGGCTCCCGGTGGCCTGGGGTTGAGGGTGTCCTGGAGGAGCTGGTTGAGGCGTTCGCCCCCCAGAGAGCCTCGGTGCATGGGGGTGAGGAGCTGGATGTCTTCCATGGGGTTCAGGTTAAAGCGCCGGGGAATCCGCCGGGCCACCAGTTCCACGATGGTGCGGGCCACGGCCTCGGGGTCGTTTCTCTCGATGATGAAAAAATCCCCGCCCGGCTCCCGTGTTCCGGAAAAAGGTTTTTCCCCTTTGTTGATGCGGTGGGCATTGACCACGATGAGGCTTTTTTCAGCCTGCCGGAAGATTTCGGTGAGGGTGGTGACCGGGATGCATTTGGAGGCGATGATGTCCCGGAGCACGTTGCCCGGGCCCACCGGGGGCAGCTGATGCACGTCCCCCACCAGAATGAGGGTGGCGGTGTCGGGCACGGCTTTCAAGAGGTTGAACATCAGGGGAACGTCGATCATGGAGGCCTCGTCCACCACCAGGACGTCGCAGGAGAGGGGGTTCTCCCGGTTTCGCTGAAAGCCTCCCTTTTGAAAGCTGAATTCCAGGAGCCGGTGGATGGTCTTGGACGGAAAGCCCGTGGACTCGGTCATGCGCTTGGCCGCGCGGCCCGTGGGGGCGGCCAGGAGCATCCTGGCCCCGGCCTTGTGGTAAATTTTTAATATGGCTTTTATGATGGTGGTCTTGCCCGTACCCGGGCCGCCGGTGATGACCATGGCTTTGGACGAGAGGGCCCCTTGCACCGCTTCCCGCTGGCGGGGGGCAAGGCGGATGGAGAGGCGTTTTTCCATGGCAGCCACTTCCCCTTGGGCATCTTCGAACACCGGAAATTTTTTTCCCCGTGCCACCTGGGCAAGGGTGTTGGCGATGCCCCGCTCCGAGTGAAAGAGCCAGGGCAGGTAGACGGCCTCACCGATCTCCGGGTTGTCCACCTTTTTGGTGATCACCTTTTCGTGTTCGGCCAGGTGGGCGATGCCCTGTCCGATGGGCTCGGCCGGGAGCTGGAGAAGCTCTACGGCCTTTTGGAGGAGCTGGTCCGCGGGCAGGAAAAGGTGGCCTTCGTCCGTGGCGTGGGAGAGGACGTAGAGAAGTCCTGCGTGGACCCTCTGGGGGGCGTCCATGGCAAACCCGGTGGAGCGCGCAATGCGGTCCGCCGTAAGAAACCCGATACCCGCCACTTCCGTGGCCAGGGCGTAAGGGTTTCGCGTCACAACAGACACCGCCTTTTTGCCGAAGGCCTTCACAATGCGGGTTGCAAAGGCAGATCCTACCCCGTGGGAGTGGAGAAACACCATCACCTGGCGCACGTCCATCTGTTCTTCCCAGCCGGACAAGATCTGCTCGGCCTTCTTTTTGCCGATGCCCTCCACATCCAGAAGCTTTTCCGGCTCTTTGTCGATGACCTCCAGGGTCTTGGTTCCAAAGGCCGCCACAAGCTTTTCGGCCATTTTCGGCCCGATGCCGTGGATGGCCTTGGACGCCAGGTACTTTTCGATGCCCTTGGGCGTCACCGGCAGGGCCGTGGAGAATCTGTCGACCTTGAATTGCAACCCGTACTGGGAGTGGGATTCAAACCGCCCCAATGCCTCGATAAACGTACCGTCTGGAGGCCCCATGAGCGGCCCCACCATGGTCACTTCACCACGCCCCTTCACCTTTACCTTGGCAATGGTAAACCCCGTCTCCTCACTGGTAAACGTGGTGCGAACAATCTCTCCACAAAGGGTTTCGGTCATGATGAAAAGCGAGCCTTTCTATGGTTAACGTCGGTGGAAAAGCGTGCCTCCGGCGGCAAGGGGCTGAGCCCCTTGACCCCAGGATTGCGAATGCTCCAACCCTCGTGCCTCGGGTTGTCCCATTCGCTGACGGGCTTCGCCCGTGTTTATCGGAACGTTGAAACCGTTCTTTTATACGTTATTCACTAATAGACTACATAGTCGGCGAAATGCCAAGATTCAAGGGAAGAGCAAAATTAAAAAGTAACGATTCGGTGTGTGCCTTCCGGTGCCCTGCCACGGATTCCAAAACAACCACGAAAGATCGACCAAAACGGAGCGCCGCACTCCGGTGCGGCATTTTAGTCCGTCGTTACCCGTGCCGCACAGGAGTGCGGCGCTCCAGGGGACAAGGATGTTGAGGGGAGATGTGAGTTGACCCGAGGAAACCGCCTGTGCCCGTGTCTATGTGACACTATTTGTTCTACGTCAACGGGCTACGGCGCGATAAGCGGTTTGTCTTTGCCTGCGGCCTGTGCTTTCAAGGCGCTAAACCTTGTCGCCGGAAGCAGGCCGGTTAAAGCTGATTCTTAACGGGTTACGATAGCGCATCCTGGCCTTCCAATGCTTGTGGGACCGTTTGTACAAACTGCCAGCTCACGTATCGGGCGAAGCCCGAGCCGAAGGCGCGTGCGCATTTTTCTGAGGAACGAAGGAAAATGCGCACGCGCAACCAGCTTTCGAGGTGGCTCCACCTCGCCGCCGGAGGCTTTTTTCCTTAGCTATCCATCCACAATCGCCAGCGTGGCGTGGCCGTCGGCTGTGCGGGTCACTTCGATCTGGGTTCCCAGGCGGTTTTTGAGGAGTTCTACGTGGGAGATGACACCGATGGTGCGGCTTGACAGGCGCAGGTTTTCCAGGGCGGCCAGGGCGGTGTCCAGGGTGTCTGAGTCGAGGCTTCCGAAGCCTTCGTCGATGAAGAGGCTCTCGATGCGGGTTTTCCGGCCTGCCATTTCCGAGAGGCCCAGGGCCAGGGCGAGGCTCACGAGAAAGGACTCGCCACCGGAGAGGCTTTTGGTGGGGCGCACGGCATCGGCCTGGTAGCGGTCGATGATTTCGAGCTCCAGGTCTTCCCCCGGGATTCGCTGGATCTCGTAGCGGGGATTCAAGGTGACGAGGTGCCTGTTGGCCAGGCTCACCAGCTGGGCCAGGGTAAGGCCCTGGGCAAAGGTGGAGAACTTGCTTCCGTTGGAGGAGCCGATGAGGTCTTTCAGAACCAGCCAGGGGCGGGCTTCGGCTTCCAACGCGTCGATTTGTTTGAGCTGATCGGCCTGGTCTGCACGGGCTTTTTTGTCTGCGGCAAGGGCGGCGCTTATTTCGCCCATGCGTTTTAAGAGGTTGTCCCGTTCTTTCTCTTTTTCCTGTTTCAGCCGGGTGAGCTCTAAAGCTTCTTCATCTGTGGGCGGCTTTTTCTCGGCGAGACGGGTGAGGGCCTTTTCGGTCTGGCGGGTCAGGGTCTCCAGGCGGACTTTCTGGGTTTCGAGGCGCTGGCTTTCGGCTTGGAGGCCTGCCAGGGTGTCTTCATCCAGGAGGGCCGACTCCAGGTCCGTGATGTCTGAAAACCCCCGTTTGATGACATTGGCGGTCAGTTCCACGTGAAACGCTTCCCGTGATGTTTCGCCATCGGCAAGCTCTCGTTCGGTGGTGGCGATGCGGGTGGCAAGGGCGGAGAGCGTGGTGAGGGCCTTCTCGCAGAGGGTGCGGCGTGCTGGGTCTGCAAGGAGCGCGTCGGGTACCGTGGAGGGGGCAACCTCGATGTCGCTGAAGGGGGCGCTTTTATCGGTCCATTCGCTGCGTTCTGATTCGATGCGGGTGATCTGATCGGCAAGGGTGGCAAGGCCGGCCTCGGTGGTGGTCAGGGTATGCCGGGCCGTTCTCAGCGCATCTCCCTTTGATCTCCAGGTTGCAGTCCGGGTTTCCAGGGCGGCAAGGGCCTTGGACGCCTCTTCGGGTGATGTTGCCGTAAGATCCCACGGGGCAAGGGACTGCCCAAAGGCGGATAGGGCCTGGTTGGTGTCCTTTTTGAGTCGCGCCTGGTGAGCCCTTTGCTCTTCAAGGCGGGCGGCTGTGTCGACCAGGGAGGCGTTTAGATGCACGAGCCGGGCAGCGATGGCCTCGCTTTTTCCGCGGGCTGCGATGCACGCTTTTTCGGCTGCGGTGAGTTTGGTCTCCAAGGTTTCGATGCTGCTGAGCTGACGGCCAATGGCGTCGAGTGTTTCTCTGTTTTTGGAGATCAGGGCGTCAAGTCCCGGACGGTCACCGATGGCTATTTCAATGGTCTGCTCAGACGAGATACGGGAAACATTTTTGCTTATCTCGCTGGCTTTTTTCTCCTGGGATGTGAGCTGCGCATCAAGGCCTTTGAGGGTGGCGAGGGTGGCCGTGAGGCATTTTTCACAGTGCCGCTCTTTTTTCTCCAGATCGGCCACGGTTTTTTTCTGCGTCTTTAAAGCCGCTTCGGTGTCCGAGGGTTTTGGGAGGTCGTGTCTTAAGGGGTGGTCGTGGCCCGCAGGGGGCACGCCTCTCCGGGCACGAGTTGTAATCTTCTTTCCTCCAGGCTGGCTATGACAGTGGCCTGGGTGTGAAGCAACTCTTTATCTGAAAGAATCCTTCGTTCGGTCTCCAGGGCTTTGCACAGCTCGGCGGCTTTGGCGTCCAGGCGTTTTTTTTCGGTCTCCTGCTCTGACCGCTGGACCTTCAGCGTTTCTTGTTCCGCACAGAGGGCGAGGTGTGCGTCCATGAGGCGTGTGAGCTCTTCAAGGGCACCGCGCATCTTTTCAGCCGCGTCCTTTTGCCGGGTCCACTCTGCCTTGGGCTTGAGGGCGGAAAGATCAGTGGCCAGGTTTTTTGCGATCCCCTCTTTGTCTGCCAGCTCTTTTTGGGCTTGGGCCTCCTCGGCGTTGGCTGTTGCCTTCTCTTTTTGGAGGCGATCCATGGATTGAAGGGTGAGGGCCGCTGCTTTGTCCGCTTCCATCAGGCCCTGGGCCATGGACCGGATTTCTTCGGCGTTGCCGCGCAATTTGGCAAGCTTGTTTTCGATGGCTTCATCGCTGCTGTGGGCTTGCTGCCAGGCTTCCATGGCAGCTATGTCAAGCGTGAGGGCCTCTTTTTGAGCAAGACCCTTGCCTCTTCTGGTTTCAATGGCCTGGATCTGGTTTGTGCAGGCCGCAACTGCCGATGCAAAGGCGGTGGCCGCATCGTTTCGGGCGTTGGTGTGATTTGTTTGAAGCTCTGCCAGCTGGCCCTTGAGGGTTGTCAGGGTATTATTTTTAGAGGCCCAGAGTTTCAAGTCCCCTGCAAGGGGGGACGCTGCCTGATGGCGTTTCAGCTTTTCACGTTGCGGCTGAAAACCTGTGTTTTGCTCTGTCCAGGCCTGTTGATCTTTTGCAAGGGTCTCTTTTTCTGCTGTTGCCTTTACCCAGGCTGTGTGGCAGTCCAGGCGGCCGGTGAGGGTTTTCAGCTCACTTTCAAGGGCCTGTTTCAGTTCGGCAAGGGAACCGTGCTCTTCGGCGAGATGTTTCAGGTCTTCTTCGAAGAGAAGGGCGATGAGGTTGGCAGTGGTGCGGGCGTCCTTGATGGCCTCCTCTTTTTCCCGGGCCGCTTCGTGGGCCAGGATGCTCAGCTCCGAGTAGATCTCGGTGCCGGTGATGCGCTCTAAAAGCTCTCCCCGGTCTTTGATGCCAGCGTCGAGGAACTCTTTGAACCGGCCCTGGGCGAGGAGCACGGATCTGAGAAACCGGTGGTAATCAAGGCCCGTGAGTTCGGTGACGGCCTCGTCCACCAGCCTGATTTTTGTCTCCAGCACATCGCCTGAGGCGTCCGCCAGCTGGCGCTTGGTCCCCTGGATGCGGCCGTCGGGTTTTTTGCGGGCCCTGGCAAGGTCCCACCTGGCCGAATAAATTCCCTTTCCGCACTCAAAGCTCACTTCAGCAAAGCACTCCCCGGTGCCTCGGGACATCATGTTTTCCGGGTTGTTGCGTTTGTTGTCGTCGTACCGGGCTGCCTTGCCGAAGAGGGCCAGGGTGATGGCATCCAGGATGGTGGTCTTGCCGGAGCCCGTGGGGCCGGTGATGGCAAAGATGCCTGCTTCGGCCAGGGGGCCTTCGGAAAAATCGATGTCGAAACGGCCTTTCAGGGAGTTGAGATTCTGGAAGGTAAGGTGGAGGATTTTCATTTTTCCGACTCCTGGGCCAGGGTGAGAAGGTGAGCAAAGCACTGGCCCAGGGTGTCGGCGGGCACGTCGCCCTCATAGGCCTCCAGGCGCCGTTGAAAGACCTCTTCGGGTTTCAGTTCATTGATGGAGAGATCCTCCGGTGCAAGCTCGGCAGAAGGGCGCCCCGAGGTATCAAGACCCACCTTGAGGACCTCTGCGCCGTGTTCTCCTGCCAGGGTCCTCAGTTCTTCGTTGAGGGTGGAGGAGGGAAGGCTCCCTTTGACGGTGAGTTCCACCCAGGGCGTGAGGCCTTCTTCGCTTACCTCAAGGGTTGCCAGGCTTTCCTTGAGGGCATCGGCGTCGCCTTTGATGCGCAGCAGGGGGCGGAAGGTGGGGACGATGACGGCCTCCTGGGTGAGGGTTCCGCCTGCCGTGTTGATAAGCCGAATTTCCTTGGGGTGGCTTGCTTCGCTGAAGCTTAAGGCAATGGGGCTGCCCGAGTACCGGATGGTCTGGCTGCCCCCTACGGCCTGGGGGGTGTGGATGTGGCCCAGGGCCACGTAGTCGAAGGTCTCGGGAAAATCACCCCCGGAGATGCTGCCCAGGTTGCCGATGTGGATGGTGCGCTCCGAGTCGGAGATCGAAGAGCCCAGGGCCGTGAGGTGGCCGGTGCCGATGACCGGGGTGCCGTTGCTTCTGGCGCGGGCCACCTCGGCGATCTCTGTGTAGGCGGCCCGGATGCCTGCGCGGGTTCGCGCCGACAGCTCGTCAAAGCTTTCCCCGGCCACTGCCTTTCTCACGTCCCGGTCCCGTAAGTAGGGAACAGCCGCCACCCACACACCGGGATCGGTTTCATCCCGCAGGCAGGGCACATGAAAGACCGCCTCTTCCGCGATTTCCGGCAGGGCGCCCACCACCCTGATGTTGAGGGTCTCCAGCACCGTAGCCGGGGCGTCCAGGTGGGGGGCTGAATCGTGGTTGCCTCCCACAATGACCGCAGAACAGGTCCCCATGGCCCCAAGGCGGGTGAGGAACCGGTAGTACATGCGCTCGGCCTCCCTGGGCGGATTGGCCGTATCAAAGATGTCGCCGGAGACAATGAGAAGGTCCACCCGGCGGGTTTCAATGGTAGCAAGGAGAAATCGCAGAAACGCCTCGTGTTCCTCAAAGCGATCCCGGTCGAAGAAGTGCTGGCCCAGGTGCCAGTCCGAGGTGTGGATGATGTGCATGGCTCTCCGGTTTCGCATATGCTCCGACCCCTCGCTTATGGGGCTCCTCACATATGCTTACGGGCTGTGCCCGCAAAAAATAGGGTAACGATTCGGCTCCCAAAAGCGGCCTCCGGCGGCCCTGCCGGGGGGAAACGATTTGATATCCAGAATTAGCAGTCCGGTGTGGGGGTGTCAAACGGGGATAAGCACGTGCCTTTCGTAACCGGTACATAGAAAGTCCAGGGCACCGATGATGGCGGGGCAGTGTTCATGGAGGGTGCAAATGGCGTCGCCAAGCTCAGATGCCGGGATGGCGGAGAGCTGGGGCGTCAAAAGAACGTGGAGGGTGTTTTCAATGGACAGCACAGGGGGCAGCCTCTCAATGGGGGTGGTGATGAGGCGGGATTGCTTTGATATGGGAGTCGCAACCCAGTCTAACCAAGGCAAAAAACCTCCGCAGGCAATGGTGCCCGGCGGAGGTTTTTTAATGGTTGTTTCCAGGCTGGCGTGGGCTCTATGTGATCAGACCTTGAACCGACCCACCATGGAGGTAAGGTTTTCGCTCATGGACAGGATGCTGGAGACCCCTTCGTCGGATCGGGCGCAGCTCTCGTTCATGTCGCCGGAGGCGTGGCTGACGTCTTCGATGTCCTGGGCGATGGTGGAGGAGAGACCGGAGGTGGCCGCGACGTTTTCGTTGATCTCGGACAGGCCGCTGGAGATCTGGGTGACGTTGTCGGCAATGCCCTGGGTGGTCTGGGCCTGGGAGTCCACGGAGGAGGCGATCTCCGAGACAATGTCGCTGGTTTTGTCGATGACCCCGGAGATCCCTTCGATGTCCCCGATGGTGGCCTGGGTGGAGGTCTGGATGTTGACGATGGTGTCGCGGATGTCCCGGGTTGCATCGGCGGTCTGGCGCGCCAGGTCCTTGATCTCGGCGGCCACAACGGCAAACCCCTTGCCGTATTCACCGGCACGGGCCGCCTCAATGGTGGCGTTCAGGGCCAGGAGGTTGGTCTGCTCGGAGATGTCGGTGATGGCCTCGGTGACCTTGCCGATGGCTTCTGCCTGGTTGCCCAGCTCACCCACGCGCTCGGTGGCGTTGCGGGACTGGGTGACGGCTTCCATGGTGATTTCCCGGGCCCTTTCCGAGCTTTCGGCGATGGTGCGGATGGTGGCCGTCATCTCTTCGGTGGAGGCGGCCACGGCCGTGGTGCTGGTGGAGGCCTGCTCCATGGCGGCGGCCACAGAGTCCATGTTGCCCTTCATCTGGTCCGAGGCGGTGGAAACGGCTTCGGACTTGGACTTGACTCCGTGGGCCCCCTCTTTGAGGTTCCCGGAGAGCCGGGTGAGTTCTTCGGCGGAGTCGTTGAGGGAGGTGGCGTTGTCTGCGATGCGGGCAATCATGCTCTGGAGGTTCTCGATGAATTTGTTCATCCAGAAGGCGAGCTGGCCCACGTCGTCCTTGCTGTGGACGGTGAGGCGTTTGGTGAGGTCCCCTTCGCCCTGGGCGATGTCCTTAACCATCTCCACGGTGTCCGACAGGGGCCCGGTGATAAAGCGGCGGATGATGATGAGGTTAAAGAGGATGGTGGCCACCACCACCACGATGAAGAGGGCCAGGTTCATCATCTGCTGGTGGCCTGCTTCCTGGCCCACGTCGTGGAGTCGGCTCTGGAGGGCCTCGGAGCGGGTTTTGGACAGGGTGGCCAGGGCCTCGGTGAGGACCTGGGTTTCATTGGCCAGAGCCTTGGATTCACGGGCTGCTTCTGTGTCCGTACCTTCGAAGTCTTCGGCCACGCGGGTGTAGATGGTAAGGGCTTTGTCCGAGAAGGAGCGGATCTGTTGGGCCAGGGCCCGGGCCTCGGGTGCTGCTCCAGGGTCCAGCCCTGCAATGGCGTCCAGGTGGGAGATGACCTCGTCTGCTCGCTGCCCAGCAGCTTCCAGGAGCTCGGTGTCACCGGCCATGACGGCATCACCGTAGAGTTTGACCTGGGCCTTGAACTTGGCAAGGGTGGTCAACGATTCCATGGCTGCAGGGAACATGGTGTCCGAGACTTGGTTCAGCTCCCCCCGCATGGAATAGCCGCCGATGAGCCCGACGCCCGTGGTAATGGCGTAACCCGCCATGAGGATCAACAGACTGCACCAGATTTTTTTCCCTGTGCTCAGCGATTGCCACATATGGTTTCCCCTCCACTGGTAAATTGTATGTCAGATACGTTTGTGTCCGTACGGTGTGTTTCGTTTGGTATCGGTGATCTCTTTTTTAATATCGGTTCCTGTTCAACGTATATTTAACGGGCGTTTGTGTTTTGTGCCTGTTCAGTGATTACTCTTTATACTTGTCTCGTTCTATTTGTTTGACACTGTATTGTTCGTTACTAACCCGCTGTACGGCGAGTATGATAGTCCGAAAATAAAGAATTATTCAGCTATAATATTTCTAGATTAGAAAGACGGTAAAGGATATCAATGGTTTTTGTCAAAGAAAAACTATGTATACAAAGTTTTTGCACAGGGAGGTTCTGGATATGGACTCGGGTGGCTCAAGGAAGGGCAAATAGATATTTCGAATATAGAACGACGGTTGCATAGAGCGAACGCTCGATAAGGTGGTCAACCTGTTTCACGGAAACGCCGGGTGCTGTTTTTCGGGCTGGTAACGTCAGTGCCCGGAAGGGTCGAGGTAGGTGACATCTCCGGAGAGAATCCGCAGGGCCTCACCGGCATCGGTGGTCACCAGCAGCACGCCGTCTGCGTCGATGTCCGTGACCCGGCCTTCGATCTCTTCACGCATCATGGAGACCCGGACCCGTCGTCCCACAATGTCGGAGAGTTCCTTCCAGCGGGTGAGAATGGACTCCGGGCCCTGGGTGGCCAGGGTATGGTAGTGGGTTTCAAAGCTGGAGAGAATGGCCTGCAGGAGGGCGACCCGGGAAAAGGGGGCGGAGGATTCGGCCATGACCGAGGTGGCGATGTCCCGGATGTCCGGGGAAAACGCTTCGGCGGGGGTGTTGACGTTGAGGCCCAGGCCGGTGATGACGTAGTCCACGGCGTCGAGCTCCATGCTCATCTCCGTGAGGATCCCGGCGAGTTTTCTCCCCCACCAGAATGTCGTTCAGGCAGGTTCATCCCAGCATCGATGCCGGTCTCGCGGATGAGGGCCTCGGCAACGGAGACGGCTGTCATCAGGGTGATGAGGGCGGCGCGTGACGGGTCCATGTCCGGGCGCAGTACAAGGGAGAAGAGGAGGCCTTCCCCGGGCCTGGCCAGCCAGGAGCGACCTTTACGGCCGCGGCCCGCGCTCTGGGATTCGGCCACCACCAGGGTGCCCTCGGGGGCGCCGTCGCGGGCGAGCTCCCGGGCCCGGGTGTTGGTGGAGTCGGTGAGGTGGTGGTGGATAATGCCGGTTTTTCCCATGACCGAGGTGGTCAGCCCGAAGAGGACCTCTTCGGCAAGGAGAAGGTCGGGGGCTTCGGTGAGGAGGTATCCCTTGCCCGGCGCCGAGGAGATGGCGTAGCCGAGCCCCTTGATGGCGGAGATGTGTTTGGAGATGGCGGCACGGCTGATGCCGAGTTCGCCGCTGAGTTCTTCTCCGGAGACCCAGTGGCCGGTGCGGCTGCGCAGGGTGGACAAAAGGTCCTGGCGTTTTCCAGACAAGGTCATGGTGGCTCCCATGGGGTGAAAGGATTTGGGCTCGGTCCCCGGAAACGCTTCGCCGGGCCCGTGGGGGCCCCGGGAAGCGAAGGGAAAACCGGGTGGGGCGATGCCGACGCTATTCCGGGCTGAGGAATTCGTTGAGCTTTTCGCACATCTCTTCCGGCCAGACCTCGGCGTGGAGGAAGAGTTCCACCTCTTCATCGGTGAGGCTTTTCCGGATGTTGGGGGGAAGGGCATCCAGGGCCATCTGACGCTCCGGATCCACGTTGTTCTTCTTGCTCTTCTTGTTGCCCATGGGGTGTGTTTCCTGTATTTCTATGTATTATTTACGAACCATTGGGGTGTCTGCGGCAGGGTTTTGGGATCGAAAAGAAAAGACACTGGTCTTGTTCTTGCTTCGGTCCTTCTCGTGCATGGTACCCGGCCTGCCGCACTCTCTTCGAGCTACTTATCACACAACCCCCGGAAAGGGCAACGTGATCCCCACGGGAAGGCCAAACCCATGAGCACCCAACAGGAGCGAAGTCTCAGGACACGGAAAAAACTGGTGGACGCCACCCTGTCGTGCCTCCAGGACTACGGTTACGCAGGGGCCAGCCTCTCCCGGATCCTGGATCGGGCCGGTGTCTCCCGCGGGGCCTGGAGCCACCATTATGAGACCAAGCGGGCCATGGTGGCCGACAGTGCCAAGGCCCTTTTAGCCATTGCCCTTGAAGAGGCCCGGGAGGTGGGGGGCCACCTGGCGTCGGAAGCCCCTGATCTGGAAACGATTCTGGAGGAGGTCTGGAACCGTTTTTATCAGGGACCGTACCGGGATGTCTGGGTGGAGTTCAACGTTGCCTGCCGCACCGACGCCGACCTGCGGATTCGGCTGACACCGGTCATCGAAGGCTTTTTCGACGAGCTGGACGCCATCTGGCGCTCACGGCTTCCCGATGCCGCCACCTATGCCATGGCCAAAGACCTTCTGGACCTCTCCCTTTATCTTTTGCGGGGCATGGCCATCCAATCCCTCTCCCTGGACCGTCCCGACCACTACCGCCATCTCAGGCAGGCCTGGGCTTCGATCATTCGACATACCGCTGCTTCCATACCTTGAACGGAACCATTCCGCTTGCCTCCGGCAGGACCGCCGGGGACCTGTGTTACCTGAGTTGATCTTCCTGAAAATCCATTCCCTCTCCGGGAAACCGGCAACGCCACGGAGCGCCCACGCTGCGGGTCTGCCCGAGTATGATGTTTTTCGTTTGTGTTGTGGAACAATGTTTCTTGAAATGGGATAAGTTCTTTACTTTATTGCCTTGAGGTGTGAAAATTCATAAACAGACTGTGTGGTCTGTTTTGTGTTGGCGCGGTGGCCGCCTGCTTTAATTCAGGCTAACCGACAGGAGGAAATGCTGAGCATGTCTGGTGTGAATCCTGAATCAACCGATGGAACAAGGGGGAGAGATGGCGCACAGGCGGTTTGAAGCGGATGTGGTGATTGTGGGCGGGGGGCTGGCGGGCATGACCGCCGCCTTTGAGCTCCTCGGGCTGGGGGCAAAGGTCGTGATCCTGGACCGGGATGTGCCGGAGCGGTTCGGGGGCCTTGCCAAGGAGTCCTTTGGCGGGGTGATGATGGTGGATACGCCCCTGCAGCGAAAAAACGGAATTCGGGACTCCCCGGAACTGGCCCTGGCCGACTGGCTGAGCTGCGCCGATTTCGAAGAGGACGCCCACTGGCCCAGGAAATGGGCCGAGCTGTATGTGCACCGGTCCGCAGACATCATCCATGAGTTCCTCAAGGATCGGAAAGTCACCTTTCTTCCCGTGGTCAACTGGCCGGAGCGGGGGCTTTTCAAACCCGGGAATTCGGTGCCCCGCTGGCACATCGCCTGGGGCACGGGGTTCGGGATCATTGAGGCCATGGAAGCCGGGTTGAGCGGCCACCCTCACCGGAGGAACCTGGAGGTGCACTTCGGATGCAGGGTCGAGGCGCTCGACCTCAGGGCCGGGGTCGTCACCGGCGTGAGGGGAACCATGGAGGAGACCAGGGACCCTTTTTCCGCTACGGGCGAGGCCGTGATCCTGGCTGCAGGGGGCATGTGCGGCGGTGACCTGTCCAAGGTGCGGGAGAACTGGTACGCCCCCTGGGGCGAGCCCCCGGACAAGCTCCTCAACGGCTCCCACCGCTACGCAGACGGCCTGATCCACGACGCTGCCGCAGCTGCCGGGGCCACCATCACCCACCTGGACAAGCAGTGGCACTACGCAGCCGGGGTGGACTACCCCGACGCGGATATGCCGGGCAAGGGGCTCAGCCTGGTGCCGCCTCGGTCTGCCCTCTGGGTCAACGCCCTGGGGGAGCGCATCATGGATCCGGCCCCCCTGGTGGGGTACACCGACACCCGTTACCTGGTGGAGCAGATCTGCAGGCAGCCCGGAAAATACTCCTATCAAATCATGAACTGGAAAATCGCCGCCAAAGAGCTTGCCGTCTCCGGGAGCGAGCACATGAAAGCCTTTCGCAACAGGGACAAGGTGCGTCTTGTCAAAGAGCTCCTTTTGGGCAACACCGAGCTGGTGAAACGACTCCTGACCGAGTCCCGGGACTTCATCGCCGCAAACTCCCTGGACGAGCTGGTGGACAGGATGAACGACATGGGCAACCCCCTGACCGTGGACCGTGACGCCCTCAAAACCGCGGTCAAAACCTACGACGCCCAGATCGATCGGGGCCCGGCCTTTTTCAACGACGACCAGCTCCGCCGCATCGCCAACTTCCGCACCTACCGGGGCGACCGCCTCCGGACCTGCAAGTTTCGAAAAATCGACGACCCCAAAGCCCGCCCCCTCATCGCCGTGCGCGAGTTCATCCTCAGCCGAAAAAGCCTGGGCGGCATCCAGACCGACCTCTTTTGCCGGGTCCTGAACAAAGACGGAGACCCCATGGAGGGCCTCTACGCCGCCGGCGAAACCGCCGGCTTCGGCGGTGGGGGCATCCACGGCAAAGGCTCCCTCGAAGGCACCTTTCTCGGCTCCTGTGTCCTCATGGGCCGCATCGCCGCCCACCATATCTGCGGCAAGGGTTTATAGGAGAAAAGCAGGCCTCCGGCGGCGAGGGTGGCGAAGCCACAATAGCGAAAACACCTCGAAAGCTGATTGCCCTTGCGCTTTTTCCTTCGTACCTCAGGAAAAAGCGCAAGGGCGTTCGCCGCGGGCTGCGCCCGCCATCAAGGCTGGTGGCTACGCAGGCATTTTCATAAGCTTCGCATGTCCATCAAATGTCGGGTTCACTCTGACGCTGTCGGAAATGGAGCAGAACGATTGGAAGTACCCTGCTCCGTAGGGTGCATTCCATGCACCAGAACGAACGCATCGCGTATACCAAATTCATCCGAAAAATCGAGGGTATCACCTGGTAATGGGAGGGGAGCACATGTCACCTGCGGGGTGGGGGCTGGCGTTCTCTGTATACCAAAACAGGCCGTGGGTGATCCGAATGGATCGCCCACGGCCTGTTTTGGTTAATCGTCAACGAAGGCGAGCTATACGCTCCGGCTTCTGTTACGGGCGCAGCCCGTCAGCGAATGTGACAGCCCGAGGAACGAGGGCTGGAGCATTCGCGAACTTGGGTTCCAAGGGCTCAGCCCTTGGCCGCCGGAGGCGTTTACGTTTTACTGTCCTTCCACGGCCCCGATCTCCCGGCTGACGGTGGGGACAAAGGGGACGGGGCGGGGGATCTCTTCGAGGCCGAGGAACCGCCGTGCGCCGTTTAAGGCGTCGTCGATGTTGGTGTAGACGTTGTCCTCGCCGATTTTGTAGTAGAGGCCCGACTGCTCCAGGCAGATGAGGGGCTGGGCGTGGACGCCGGAGAGGATGAGCAGGGTTTTTTCCCGCTTGGCCTCGTCCACCATCTCTTCCAGGGCCCTTAAGGCGGTGGCGTCCATCATGAGGATGTGGCGGCATCGCAGGATAAGCACCTGGGGTTTTTCACGCACCACCCGCAGGGTGTCCTTGAAGCGGTTGGCCGCCCCGAAGAAGAAGGGGCCGTTGATCTCGAAGATCTCCACGCGGCGGGGCACCTTGCGGCAGGCCAGGGCGTGGGGGTCGTTTTCAAAGTCGTCGGTGCGGCGTTTGATGCGGGTGAGGTTGGCCATGCGGTTCATGAAGAGCAGGGAAGCCATGACCACACCCACCTCGATGGCCACGGTGAGGTCCACGAAGACGGTGAGGCCGAAGGTCACCAGCATGACGGCGATGTCCGAGGGCGGGCTCTTGAGGAGTTTGACGAAGAAGCGCCACTCGCTCATGTGGTAGGCCACCATCATGAGGATTGCCGACAGGGTGGCCATGGGGATGAGCACCGCCCATTTGCCGAAGAAGAGCAGGATGAGAAGCAGGGTCACGGCATGGACCATGCCTGCAACCGGTGTGGTGCCGCCGCTTTTGATGTTGGTGGCGGTTCGCGCGATGGCTCCGGTGGCGGGGATGCCGCCGAAGAGGGGAACCACGAAGTTGGCAAGGCCCTGGGCCACCAGCTCCATGTTGGCGTTGTGGCGTTTGCCGATCATCCCGTCGGCCACCACGGCTGAAAGAAGGGACTCGATGGCGGCGAGCATGGCGATGGTAAAGGCCGGAGAGCTGAGCTGCTTGATCATCTCCCAGTTGACCTCGGGGATGGACGGGGAGGGCAGGCAGGAGGGCACGCTGCCGAAACGGCTCCCGATGGTCTCCACGTCGAGGCCGAGAAGGGCGGTGAGGACGGTGGTGGCGATGATGGCCACCACGGAGCCGGGCACTTTTCGGGTGACCTTGGGCCAGAGGAGCAGGATGGCAAGGGTCACGGCCCCCACGGCCAGGGCCTGGAGGTTCAGGGTGTCCATGCCCGCTATATAGGCGCCGATCTTGCCGATGAAATCACCCGGGGTGTTTGCCAGGGTGAGCCCGAAAAAGTCCGGGATCTGGGTGGTGAAGATGATGAGGGCAATGCCGCTGGTAAAGCCCACGGTCATGGGGTAGGGGATAAACCGGATGGTGGCCCCCAGCTTGGAGAAACCCATGATAAGGAGCATGACCCCGGCCATCATGGTGGCCACGGCCAGGCCTTCGTAGCCGTACTGGGCCACGATGTCGAAGACCACGATGATAAAGGCCCCGGTTGGGCCGCCGATCTGGACCCGGCTTCCTCCGAAACAGGAGATGATAAAGCCGGCCACAACCGCCGTGAAGATTCCCTGTTCGGGCTTGACCCCCGAGGCAATGGCAAAGGCAATGGCCAGGGGCAGGGCCACGATACCTACGATGACACCGGCCATGACGTCACTGACGAGGATCTTTTTTGAGATCCCCTCCTTGAACGCACGCACCGATTCCGGAACAAAAAGCGAAAACATCTGACAACTCCTTGAGGAAGACAATCACCAGTTTTTTATGAGTCATGCGTATCGGTTGATTGGTCTGTCGGGTTGCCGGTGACGGCAAGGCGGCAATGGGGCGGCACGGGCAGCGACGGGGCGCTGCTTCGGTCGTGGCCAATCAAAGGATAACAACCTTTAGAATGGGGCTTGTTGCGGTTGATACGAAGGGAGGGCGCACCATGCCATGGCCCGGAATGGGGTGATATCTCCGGGTTGTTCAGCGGGATGCGGTCCGCTTGTTCTATCAAAAATACTTATGATAATTATGAATTTTAATAAGTATCCAACAAGACGACGCCGCTACGGTAACGCCATCACACAGTGATGTCAAGGAGGAATAAGGGGCATACTATTGTTGATTCTTCAGGCAGATGGGGTATGGTAAACGGCGGATGCGGGACGCCCGAAACGGACGGCGGGAAAGTGACGGTCCGGTTCGATTTCAATCCTGATGCGGCCTGCGAGCTGACCTTTAACCCTGGATCGAAACGTACACGCCATGACCGATATATTCTCACGAAAAATGAAGGTGAGGCTCTCCGAGGTGGACCCCCGGGCCCTGCTCAAGGTGCAGAGCCTCTTTGACTGGCTTCAGGACGGCGGTTGCGAGCATGCTTCCCAGCTGGGCATGAGCGCTGCAGAGCTTCTGGCCAAGAACCGTACCTGGGTGCTCCTGAAGTATCAGGTGCGGGTTTCGCGCTATCCTTTCTGGAACGAGGAGGTGACCCTCACCTCCTGGCGGTCGCCCTTGAACGACCTCTACGACTTAAGGGAGTTCCGGGTGACGGATGCCTGGGGCGAGACCCTCATCACCGTGAACAGCGCCTGGGTAATCATGGATTACACCACCCGGAAACCCACACGGCTGAGCCGGTGTCTCTCTCCTGAGCAGCTGTCCGGTGGCGGGGCCATCCCCGACAGCTTTGAGCGGATCCTTCCGGTCAAGGAGCCTGCGCACACCACCGATTTCCGTGTGCGGATCTCAGACCTTGATTTCAACCGCCACGTGAACAACTCCATTTACATCGGCTGGGCCCTGGAAGCCCTTCCTGAATCCTATCTCAGCCATCACCTTCCCACCCGGCTGGAGGTGCGCTTTATCCGGGAGATCTCCCGCGGCCGGGGCGTTGTTTCCGAAGCCCAGGTCGATGAAACCGACGATAACGCGTTTCTTCATCGCATCTCCGGCAAAAACGGCGAAGGGGAGCTCATGCGCATGCGGACCGTCTGGCAGCCCATGGAAGCCTTTGACATGCCGGAGGCGCTTCAGTCCTTTTGTTAGCCGGGCGGGCCCGGCGCATCACAAGCTCGTTACCTCCGTCCAGGGGGAGTCGCTTTCCCATATCTCCTCTGCGTGTGACGTCATGACTGTACCTGGTGGTTGACAGTCGCAATGTTCTCTGTCTATGATTAAGGCATTCCTTTTCATTGATTTTCGGCTTTTTCTCTCCCATCAGATTCCGTAACAGCAGCATGCACCCCCAGGCACAGGAGGATCATCCATGGTCTATCAGCCCGGCGAGCCGTATGACTACCCCCTTATTCTCAAGAAACTTCTGAATACGCCGCTTGTTTACTCACCGGAGCAGGAAATTGTCTATCGGGACCAGGTACGGTTCACGTACCGGGATTTTCGTCAGCGTATCGGTCGCCTGGGATCAGCCCTGGGGCAGCTGGGCGTCTCGACCGGAGACGTGGTGGCGGTGATGGATTATGACAGCCACCGGTTCCTCGAATGTTTTTTCGGCGTGCCCATGACCGGGGCCACGCTGCAGATGGTCAACTGGCGCCTCTCCCTGGAGCAGATGGTTTATACGGTGAACCACGCCCGTGCCCGGGTGCTTTTTGTGAACACCGATTTTCTGCCCCTGGTGGAGGCCATGCGCTCCCGCCTGGAGACGGTGGAGTCCGTGGTGCTGATGCAGGAGGGGGAGAGCCGCGTCAGCCCGTCATTTCCCGTTGCCGGTGATTATGAGGGGGTGCTTGGGGGCGGGGACCCGGCCCACGAGTTTCCCGACCTGGATGAGCGTACCGTGGCCACCACCTTTTACACCACGGGCACCACAGGCAACCCCAAGGGGGTGTCGTTTACCCACCGCCAGCTGGTGCTCCACACCCTGGCCGGTGCCGCGGCCCTGGGAGCCTTCGACTCGGTGGGGCGCTTTCGCTCCGGGGACGTGTACATGCCCCTGACGCCCATGTTCCATGTCCATGCCTGGGGCATGCCCTACCTGGCCACCCTGCTGGGGGTAAAGCAGGTGTACCCCGGCAAGTACGAGCCGCCCATGCTCCTGAAGCTCATCGTGGGCGAAAAGGTGACTTTCTCTCACTGCGTGCCCACCATTCTTCAGATGATTACCTCCAACCCGGCGGTGGCCTCCTTTGATCTGTCCCGCTGGAAGGTGATCATCGGCGGGGCGAGGCTCCCCAGGGGCCTGGCCGAAGATGCATGGAAGATCGGAATCAAGGTGTATGCGGGGTTCGGCATGTCCGAAACCTGCCCCCTCATCAGCCTGGGCATGCCCGGGGCCGACTGGGAGAGCTTGGACCGCGACGCGCTCATGGAGACCGTGGTGAAAACCGGGCGCCCGGTTCCCCTTGCCGAGGTGGAGGTGGTGGACGAGGTGGGCCGGTTCCTGCCCCATGACGGGGTCTCCACCGGGGAGCTGGTTTTCCGGGCGCCCTGGCTGACACAGGGCTATGCGGCCGATGCGGAGCGAAGCACCGAGCTGTGGCGGGACGGGTGGCTTTACAGCGGGGACGTGGGCATCATCGATCCGGACGGCTACATTCAGATCACGGATCGCATGAAGGATGTCATCAAAAGCGGTGGTGAGTGGATCTCGTCCCTGGACCTGGAAAACATCCTGAGTCGCCACGAGGCCGTGCTGGAGTCGGCGGCCATCGGGGTGCCCCATGAAACGTGGGGAGAAAGGCCCATGATGATCGTGCACCTGAAGCCCGAGTACGTGGGAAGTGTGGGAGCTGAAGACCTGAAGGCCTATCTTCAGGGTGCCGCGGAAAAGGGGGACATCCCCCGATACGGGGTACCAGACGCCTTTGAGTTTGTAGACGATATCCCCAAGACCAGCGTGGGGAAACTGGACAAAAAAAGCATGCGCAGTGCCTTTCGATAAGGAGGTTTGCCATGGAACAGGACAAGTCGACACGTACGTCTCAACCGTTGAAGCAGGAGCCCCGGGGAGCCGGTCCGGGTTTTATCCGGGACCTGAGCGAGACCTGGGCATTTTTAAAGGACATCACACGGGAGCCCTCCTGTGCGGAAGAACTCGGCTGGCCGGAGTGGCGGCGGTGGTTTTGAGCCGTCGGTTTTCGGTGACGCCTGCCGCCTGAGCAGGGCTCGCATACAGGATCGAAACGGAGCCGACCCATGACACACAACAGGTTTGAGGTGGTGGTGGAGGTGGTGCCTCCGGCCGGGGCCGATGTGGAACCGTTACTTACGGCCCTTGAGGGGATCAATGACCTTTCCTTTACCGGGTTCAGCGTGGCCACCAATCCGGTGGCCAAGCCCCGCATGGATGCCCTCTCCCTGTGCCGGATCCTCCAGGACGAACTGAAGCGGCCCGCCACCCTCCATGTCACCACCCGGGACCACAACCGGTTGAGCCTCCAGGGGATCCTCTGGGGGGCAAAGGCCCTGGGCATTACCACGGTGCTGGCCATGACCGGGGACTTTGTGCCCCTGGCCGAAAAAGGCATGACCAGTTCGGTTCGGGATATCTCCCTAACGGAGCTCATCGGCATGGCCAGGCAGGCCGGGTTAAAGGTCGGGGTGGTGATGAACCCCTTCACCGACGAGCTGCGCCTGGGTATCGCGGTCAAGCGCTTGAAGGAGAAGGTTGCTGCCGGGGCACAGTTCGTGGTGACGCAACCCGTCTACACCCCGGGGGATGCCGAGATCCTGGCAGGCGCCCTCACCCCCCTGGGGATTCCAGTCATGCTCGGAATCCTTCCCCTGCGAACGTTCCGCCATGCCGCCTTTCTTCACCACAAGGTCTCGGGCATTGAGGTGCCCGATGAGGTGAGGAGCGCCATGGCAACGGCCGGGAACCCCACGGCCGAGGGGATTCGCCTGGCCCGCGACCTGTTGGCCGCCGCCCGGAAATGCTATGACGGCGTGTGCATCATGCCGCCCTTCGATCATTTTGAGATTCTGCACGGGGTGTTGCCAAGGGAAGGGGAAGGCGCAGGGTAAGGGCCCGGGTGCGTTTCACGTACAGAGAGTGGGGGGAAGGCCTGGCAAAAGACGGAAATACCGTTTTGTGCCGGGCCTTTTTTGTTTACGTGGGAACGCACCCGGGCCGGGTGGAATCAGTAGCCCCAGGGGATGGCCGGGAGCGTGGGGTTCTTGGTGGAGAAGATCCGCTCAAGTTGATGCTTGACCTTCTTGAGCGCCTTGCGATGGGTTCGCACGGTGCTTCGTTTTTTGAGGTCGGTGAGGTACTGCTTCAGCACCGACAGGTCGGTGTTGCCGATTTCAATGGTGACTGGCGTGCCTCCTTTGTCTGTGGGTGAGCTTCCGTGCCGTGGTCAGGACGCTGTCATGCCCGGCGCGCCTTCCGGGCCTTTGGCTTCCGGATCTCAGGGCTGTGAAGATCTGGCCCAGGTAGGTTCTGGTTGAATGTCGGTCCCGGATGCGGCAAGCCGCCGCGTTGGGGCCATAAGCATTTGCTTTCGTTGGAAGGATAGAGTCAAAAGGCGTGCCAAGGGATGCGCAAAAATGAAATACCTATTGATATCAGTTGGATAGAAAAATGCCCCTGGGGCAGGTATGGCCATGGCGTGTGCACCCGGTGACGGGCATGTACGGCAAAAAGGCGAAAATGAATGGCGAATGTTCTGTGAGTTCAGGGTGTTGAATGGTGTAGCCGGTGAGGGATAAATCAGGGCCATGGGGCAGGGTGCGCTTGAGCACCGCCGAAGAATCGTAACGGTCTTGAAAACCCATATACGGGTACACTTCGCGGAGTAAAGATGATTGAGACACCTGGCCCGGATATTTCATGAGAAAGCAACCAGCCAAAAGGAAAGCACTATTATTTCGAATGGCTGGAATAAAAATGTCAGCTATTTTGAAAGTGCAAAATATAAATAGACGTTTGCTGTTTGATTTTCTCACCCTTCGGGCGAGCCGAGTGCACCCATCTTCTGCGTTATCAGAGCTTTGAGGTAAACCACTACATCTGCAGCTCTGATGCCTTGAATATGGGTGCACTCGACTCGTCAAATATCCGGGTTGGGCAAAGAAAGAGGCGGGGTACAAACAACGCCCTGGCGCCATGCGCCAGGGGGCTTCGTGTGTGCTGCGGGTGATGGTTACTCGATGACGCAGAGGACATCGCCGGTGGAGACGGTGTCTCCTTCACGGCAGGGGAGGTCCCCGACGGTGCCGGAGGCTGGAGCCGAGAGGACGTTCTCCATCTTCATGGCTTCCAGGACCACGACCACGTCGCCTTTTTCCACCTTGTCACCGGGCTTTTTCTCGTAGCGGAGAACCACACCGGGCATGGGGGCGGTGAGGGTGGCCCCTCCTCCTGCGGCAGGTGCTGCAGAGGGTTTGGGGGCGGCGGGCTTGGGGGCCGGTGCCGCAGGTTTGGGCGCGGGTGCAGGGGCCGGAGCCGCAGGCTGGGCCGGGGCGGGTGCCGGAGCAACCGGGGCCGGTGCGGCCGGTGCCGCGGGGGCAGCCACCGGGGCGTGGCTCAGGACGGTTGGGCCTCCCACCTCGTCCACGGCCACTTCAAAGTGGTCACCGCCCACAAAGACGTTGAAGGTCCTTGCATAGGGGCTCTGGTCCGGGGCGTTGGACTTCCGGGCAAGGGCGTCCATGTCCCCGTCGAGGATCTTTTCCGCGATGGCGGCGCGGTCCAGGGCCTCTTCCAGGGAGAGGAACTTGGCCCCTTCCGGAACGCGCTTCACCCCTTTCTGCCACTCCAGGTGGCGTTTGCCTTCCACGGGGAAGAGGGCCATGATCACCTCGTCCTCCAGGCCGTTGGCCAGGGGGTTGCGGCCTTCCTCACCCTTGAGGGCGGCAGGGAGAAGCTCCGGGGGAAATTCGGTGGTGGGGGCCTCGCCCCTGGGGTAGCCTTCCAGGACGGTTTTTACGATGGCCGGGTCAATGGCTGCGGTCGGGCGGCCGTTCATGCCGTAGCAGTGATCCTTCACCGCTGTGGTGGCGATGGAGTAGCGGGCTTCCACGTTGTCGAAGACCACGTTGTTGATGGACTGGGTCACCACCATCTCATCCAGGGGGAACTTCAGGGCGATGTTGCCCAGGTCGTTTCGCACGGCAAGGATCTCGGCCACCACCTTGTCCATAAGATCGGATTTGTCGATCTCGGCCAGCTGGTTCACGGCCACGCGCAGGGTGGTCACCGGGATGCGGTATTTCAGGGCCAGGCTGCGCAGGTGGAGGTTGGAACGCTTCATCAGGGTGCTCAGGTGCCGGGGGCGGATCTCCTCTTCAAAGAGGGCGGCGGCTTCGCACAGGGGCTCCAGGGCGCCTTCGCGGGCCATGTTGAGCGAGTTGATGAGGCCTTCGGAGGGGATGGTGACCCCGCCGTCGGCAAAGGGGGAGAGGGCGGCTTCCACAACGGCTGCCCCGGCCTCAAAGGCGGCGTGGGCCGCGGCCGTGCCGCACATGGCGGTGTTGGCGATGGAGAGGTGCACGGGGATGGAGACCGCTTCGTTGACACGGCTCACCAGCTTTCTGGTGCTGTCCGGGCAGAGGAAGCCTTCGGTGTCCATGAGGCAGACGGCATCGGCGCCGAGCGCCTGGATGCGGACGGCGATCTGGGCGATCTCGTCAAAGGGGGTGCGCTTTCCCGAGGTGGGGATGAGGATGGCGGCAACGGCCGTGGCTCCCAGCTCCTTAACGGTTTCCAGGGGCGCGGAAAGGTTCCTCAGGTCGTTCACCGGATCGAAGATGCGGAAAATGGAGACCCCGGCTTCAAAGGCGCTGCCCAGGAAGGCCTTCATCAGGTCCAGAGGGGCGGCGGATCGCCCGGCCATGTGAAGGGCGGAAAGGGTCATGGCAACGGGGGTGTCGTCCATGGCCCGTTTGATGGCCCGGATGCGGCCGAAGGGGTTCTCGTTGAGTTCGGCCAGGGTGTGTTTGAAGGAGAACCCCCGGGTTGCCTCCACGGCGTAGAGACCGGCTCGGTTGAGAAAGGGGGCAATGCGTTCCATCTCAGACGTGCGCATGAGGCCGGAGAGGAGGCTCTCCTGTCCGGCGGTGAACGAGGTGTCGTATATTCGAATGGTTGATTGGCTCATATTTATCGTTGTGCTCCTGTGGTTCCTCCTGCGCCATGACGTGTGGGTCTTCCGGCGCTAGGGTTCGCGAAGGGTCCGGCCTTATATCACTGGCGGACGGGGCCCGCGTGACGAGTGGGTGTTGGGTTCTGCCTCACGGTGACGGGGCCACCGTTTACCTGCGCCCCAGGGAACGCAGCTGCATGAGGTTTCTCAGCTCCATGCTCTGGCTGCGCCCGGAAAGGCCCCAGGCATTGGACCGCTCAGCCACGACGGGCTCGGTCTCCTCTGCCTGTTCGGTGGCCAAAAGGGTGAGGACAGCGCTGATGGCCGCTTTTTTCCTGAGTTCGAGTTGCTTTCGTGCGTGGGTCTCCATGACAGCTCCTTAAAGGGGGATGTTGCCGTGTTTTTTGGGCGGCCGCATCTCACGTTTGGTGGAGCAGATCTCCAGGGCCTCCATGAGCCGTACCCGGCTCTCCGAGGGGACGATGACCGAGTCCACATAGCCCCGCTGGGCTGCCACGTACGGGTTTGAAAAGAGCTCCTGATACTCTTCCACCTTCTCCCGGCGCTTTTCATCAGGATCCAGGGCGTCCTTGATCTCCCGGCGGTGGATGATGTTGGCCGCGCCTTCGGCGCCCATGACCGCGATCTCTGCCGAGGGCCAGGCAAAGGCGAAGTCTGTGCCCAGGTGCTTGGAGCTCATGGCGATGTAGGCACCCCCGTAGTCTTTCCGGGTGATGAGCAGGAGCTTGGGCACGGTGGCTTCGGCGTAGCTCCAGAGCATCTTGGCGCCGTGGCGGATGATGCCTCCCCACTCCTGCTGGGTGCCCGGGAGAAATCCGGGAACGTCGGCAATGGTGAGGATGGGAATGTTGAAGGCATCGCAGAACCGGATAAACCGGGCCGCTTTGTCCGATGCGTTGATATCCAGGCAGCCGGCCAGAACGTTGGGCTGGCTGGCGATGATGCCGATGCTTCGTCCCCCTAAGCGCGCAAAGCAGGTGATGATGTTGGGGGCGTAGGTCATGTGGGGCTCGAAGATGGAGCCGTCGTCCACGAGGTGGCGGATCACCGCGCGCATGTCGTAGGGAGCCGAGGGCGAATCCGGGATGATGGTGTCCAGCTCGGGAATGTAGCGGCGCCCGGAGTCCTCGCCCTTGATCAGGGGGGGATCCTCCATGTTGTTGGACGGCAGGTAGGAGAGGAGCTTTCGGATGTCGCTGATGGCCTCGGTTTCGTCTTCGCAGGCAAAGTGACACACCCCGCTCTTGGTGGCGTGTGTGTCGGCTCCGCCCAGGGTTTCGAAGTCCACGTCTTCCCCGGTGACCGACTTGATCACTTCGGGTCCGGTGATGAACATGTGGCTGGTTTTTTTCACCATGAAGATGAAGTCGGTCATGGCAGGGGAGTAGACTGCGCCGCCCGCGGAGGGGCCCATGATGGCTGAGATCTGGGGGATGACCCCTGAGGCGGCAGAGTTTCGGAAGAAGATCTCCCCGAAACCGGCCAGGGCGTCGATGCCCTCCTGGATGCGGGCACCGCCCGAGTCGTTGATACCCACAATGGGCACCCCGGATTTCATGGCCATGTCCATGACCTTGCAGATCTTCCGGGCCTGGACTTCCCCTAAGCTTCCCGCCCGGGAGGTGAAGTCCTGGGCATAGGCGTAGACCGGGCGACCGTCCACCAGGCCGTAGCCGCAGACCACGCCGTCGCTGGCGATGGACACTTCCTCCATGCCGTAGTTGGTGCAGCGGTGGGTGGCGAACATGTCCACCTCACGGAAGGTGTTCCGGTCGAAAAAGAGGTCCAACCGTTCTCGGGCTGTGAATTTGCCCTTGGCTTTGTGGGCTTCCACCGCTTTTTTGCCCCCCATTTGCATGATGAGGTGCTTTCGTTGTTTCAGATCGAGGATTTTATCGCTGACTTTTTTCATAATAGAACGTCTTTTCGCTCCTTGCGGTAGGCCTTCGGCGGGCCGCTTGTGTCAATACAAAGCTCCCTGTAAACTGGTTTACTTGCTCAACTGGGCCGAAAGCCGTGGTTAGCCAACAGAAGGCAGGCCGGCCTGCGCCGCCTGCAAAAACCTGTGTGTCAAACCCTGTTAGAGATGGGGGAAAAGCTTAGCCCCCGGCAGGATCGCCGGGGGCTTTATTTTAACTGAGAAAACTCCAGAGAACCCCTGCGCCGATGGCAGAGCCGATAACCCCGGAGATGTTGGGGGCCATGGCGTGCATGAGGAGAAAGTTCGTGGGGTCCTCCTGCTGGGCCACGGTGTGGACCACCCGGGCTGAGTCAGGCACAGCCGAGACACCGGCAGCGCCGATGAGGGGGTTGATCTTCTCTTTGAGGAAGAGGTTCATGCCCTTGGCAAAGAGCAGGCCGCAGGCCGTGGCAACGCCAAAGGAGAGGGCCCCCAGAACAAAGATGCCGATGGACTCTTTGGTGAGGAAGATGTCCCCCTGGGTGCTCGCGCCCACGGTGATACCCAACAGGATGGTCACCGTGTCGATGACGGTGTTGCGTGCGGCTTCGGCCAGGCGCTCGGTGACGGTGGCCTCCTTCAGGAGGTTCCCGAGGAAGAGCATGCCCAGAAGGGGCAGGGCGGCCGGTGCCAGCAGGCAGCTTAAGATCAGTCCGACAATGGGAAAGATGATGCGCTCTTTTTTGGAGACCTTTCGGGGCTCCCGCATCTTCACGAGGCGTTCCTTCTTGGTGGTGAGGAGCTTCATGATGGGGGGCTGGATCACCGGAACCAGGGCCATGTAGGAGTAGGCCGCGATGGCAATGGGGCCGATGAGCTTGGGCGCCAGCTTGGAGGTGAGGAAGATGGCCGTGGGGCCGTCCGCACCGCCGATGATGCCGATGGAAGCGGCCTCACCGGGACCGAACCCGAGCATGAGGGCTCCCAGGAAGGTGATGAAGATACCCGCCTGGGCCGCGGCTCCCAGCAGCATGAGGGAGGGCCGGGCCAGCATGGTGGAAAAGTCGGTCATGGCGCCGATGCCCATGAAGATCAGGGGCGGGTAGATGCCCTTGGTTACCCCGTAGTAGAGGTAGCTGAGGACACTGCCCTCTTCGTAGATACTGAGCCCCATACCGTGGATGACGGGGATGTTGCCCATGAGGATCCCGAAACCGATGGGCACCAGGAGCAGGGGCTCGTAGTGCTTGGCGATGCCGAGGTAAATAAAGAGGGAGCCCACGCAGAGCATGATGATCTGGCGGTAGTCCACCAGGGCGAACCCGGTGTTGTTTAAAAACTGTAAAAACAGATCTTCCATAAGTTGTCTATGTCTTCATGAGGCGGCGGATCGCCTGAACGTGACGGTCGGCGGGCGCGTTCTCATCCTTCGCTTTTTAGCAACGGCGACCGGCAGGGGCCGTGCGTTGCGGGATTGGTCTCGGGTCGGGCGGTGCGGGCAAAGGGCCCTTCAGTGGCCCGGGCTACTTGGCCGCAGATTCTTCCCAGGTAAAGAGGTTGCGCACCTCTTTTTTCAGCAGGCCCACCTCAAGGAACTGGCGAACCATCTTTTCCGGGGGCGGGTTGGTGATGCCCCGGCCTTCGGCAAAACGGATGAGCCCTTTGAGGCTGAAGCTCTCCCCTAAGAAGGGGGTGAGACGCTTGTAGCGGGCCGCCTCCAGCTCCAGGCTGGGGGTCAGGAGGGACGCCACCTGTTTCTCTTTTTCGCGGCCCACAAAGAATTGACGTATGTTGAGGCGCAATTGGTCCCGGTTCTCGATAAACTCAAGAATTTTATGGATGCGGGAAATGGCCAGGGCCAGGATGACGAGACAGGAAAAGACGATAATGATGCCTGCCAGGGCCATGTTCCAGCCGTTGTGTGCAGAAACCTGTTCAATAAGTGTCGCAATCTGCATCTGTTACTCTCCGAAAATGTTGGTCCCGAGGCGCCTCATGCATATGAGAGCACATGATGTGCATCGGGTGTTGATGCGTGGATTCCAGGGGCCTATGCCTCGTGGCGGGTCTCTCGCTGGGGTAACATCCTGTATCTGTGATGTATCATTGAGGGGGTCCGTCCGTTATCCTGGAGGTGATCAGGCCTTTTGTGAGGTCACAGGTAAAAGTAAGCATATTACGTGCCAATGTAAATCCGGGCACAATAAAAAAATGGCTCGACGGGAATCGGGTCGGAGAGGTGCAAGGGTTATACGTTTCTTGAGACGCAAAACCAGATCGTGTTCATGCCGGGCAGGGGAAAGGGCCGGAGTCTGAGGAGGGGTGTGAAGAATAGTCGCAGTGGCTGCAATGTGCGGGGATCGATTCAGTGCCTGCAGGTGTGCTGAGACGCCGATCCGGAAAAACGTTCCTGAACAGGTCTATAGTATACTCGCAAGCCGCTGGTAACATCAACGCCCTTGATGCAATAACTCAGAATCGATGCCTCCGGGGGCCTGGGCGGCTAGTTGCCGGATAGCTTTTTGAGTGAATTTTTGAATTAAGGTAATTCTGACCGAGGAACGAGGGCAAAACACATCTGCTATCTGCTTTCAAGGTGGCACACCTTGCCGCCGGAGGCTCTGCGGACAAAACAACTAAGCCGCCCTTTCCGGTGGAAACAGCGGCTTCATAAAGCGGAGCCGCATGGTGCGACTCCGGGGTGTTTATCCTGATCAGGCGGCGGACACTTTGCCGCTGATTTTGTGCTTGTCGTCGAGCCGGGACAGCTTCACCATGCGGAAGTTGGTCAGATCCAGATAGACCTTTCCGGTGAGGTCGGTGAGGACCATGCGGTAGGTGTTGGTCCGGTCGTCGGAGGCCACACGCTGGGTGATGCAGTAGTACTCCTTGCCGCGCTCCACGGGGCGGACGAACTCGAATTTCTCCAGCCCGTAGGGCAGCACCAGCTCGCTGGTGGTGAAGAACTCGAAGAGGCCGCCGGTCTGGAACATGGCGTCCACCATAATGACGTCGGTGAAGAACTCGGGGCGGGTCTCGCCCTTGAAGAATTCACGTTCACCATTGTGGATCACCTTGGTCACCAGGGTCTCGCCGTCAAAGGAGGCGATGTCCCGGATGGTGCGGAAGGATCCGTGCATGAAAAGGCGCTCCGGATGGTAGACCAGCTCGTCCACGGTGCCGTCAAGTTTCACTTTCGTGAATTCGGGCAGGGCCATGACGCGGTCCTCCACGGGCTTGTCCGTGAAGTGGAAGGTCCCTTCGTAGTGCAGGGTGGTCTTGCCGGTAATCTTCCCTTTGCGGAAGGTGGAGGTGATGCGGCAGTTGAGGGCGTCCTCACCCTTGTCGCTCTTCTCCGTTTCAATCTCCAGCTCCTTGGGGCGCTCCTTGAGGATCTTGATGCCGTAGGGGATGGAGAAGTCCGTCACGCTCTCAAGCCGTGCGCCGGACCGGGGGAAGAGGCGGGAAGCCGCTTCGGCCATGGTCTCGATGCCGGTGGCGCCCAGGAAGATGGGCACGTCCTTCATGCTGTGGTCTTTCAGGAAAAGGTCACGCTTCAGGTCCAGGACCCGGGTGAAGACCATCTTGTCGTCGCTCTCGGCCTTGACCTCGTCGATGAAGGGGGTCTGCCGGTCAAACTCGGCGGCGTCCACCTCTTCGAACATGAAGTCCCGGTCAAAGGCGATGTCCGGTCCGGTGAAGAGGCTCTCGCAGCTTTCGGTGCCTGCCAGCTCGCCCATGAAGAAGTCCACGCCCCGGTCCAGGGGCAGGAAGGTGAGCCCTCGGGATTCGAGGACCTTCTTCACGGTGTCGTTGGTGGCGGCCATGCCGCTGCCGCTCCAGGCGGTCCAGTCCATGACTTTGGCGATGCAGCCTTTTTCCGCTCCGAATCGCTGGACCATGCGGCCCAGCATGTCGTTGGCGCAGGTGTAATCCACCTGGGCCTCGTTGCCGAAGCGTGCGGTTACCGAGGAGAAGGTGATGACAAAACGCGGTGTTTTGCCTTCAAGGCCTTTGAAGAGGTTCTCCGCTCCCTTGATCTTGGTGTTGAAGACCCGGTTGAAGGAGGAGAGCTCTTTCTTCTCGATCATGGCGCTCTCTTCCAGGCCTGCGGCGTGGATGACCCCGTCGATCTTGGCGTAGCCCGCCATGGCCTGGGTGACGGCCTGGGTGTCTGCCGCGTCCACGGCGTGGTAGGCCACGCTCTGGGCGGCCTGCCTCAGGGTGTCGAGGTTGTCCCGGGTTTCGCGGATCTTGACGATCTTGCTTGCCGCGCGCTTCAGCTCCAGGGGTTTGGCCCCTTTCATGGTGGCGCGGAGCTTGGCCATGACCGCCCCTTCGGAGAGGTCGCCCGTGGCGAACTCGGGGGCCAGGCCCTCGATGTCCGATCGACCCAGGATCACCAGGTTGCAGGGGGCGTGGGCCACGACTTTTTTCAGGATGTCGTAGGTGATGCCCCGGGCGCCGCCGGTAACCACCACGGTGTCCCCTGCCTTCATGAGCGGGGTGCCCTTGGCGGAGGACTCGGCCACCAGCCGGAGCCCTAAGCGTTTTCCGCTCTCAAGGCCGGTCTCCACGCGGCGGCTGCCGTTGGTCAGCTCACCCATGAAGGCGGCGGCTGCCATGCGGGCATCTGCTGCGGTGATGCCGGGGGCCAGGTCGATGATACGGATGAGGGCGTTTTCGACCTGATGGTCTTGAGCATCCCGGAAAGCCCGGCAAAGGCGGGGTGGCTCTTGGCGCCGCCCGCGTCTCCGTAAGGGAAGACCACAGAGCCCACGGAGAGGGCGCCGATGAGGGCCCCTTCGCGGTTCAGGGACTCTTGGAGCTCCCGCAGGATAAGGAAAAAACCTTTGATGGCGCCTTCAGCGTCCGCGGCAACCCCGTTGGGGCAGTTCTCCAGGTAGCCGTCCATGGCAGACAGGTGCAGGAGGCCGTCCACCGAAGGTTCCCGTTTCTTCATCTCGGCCAGGGTGGCGACAAGGGCTTCGTGGTCGGCGAGATCACAGGCGTAGGTGCTGTCCTTAGACCCGATGGTGATGACGCGGCCGCCCCAGGCTTCCACCACCAGCTTGACCTGCTCGGCAAAGCCGTGACGGTCCTGGGTGACAAGGATGGTCTTTTTGGCAAGGTCCACATGGACGCCTGATCGCTCTCCCAGCTGCTTGACGCGGATGGCGTAGCGGTTGACCCCGCCCTCTTCAAAGGCAGGGACGCCTAAATCCGTGACCCCGGATCCTGCAGGGGCGGCGGGAGCGGAAGGAGAACCACTCTCCGGCGCCTCGATGTGGGCCCTTTCGGTGACGTAGCCTGCCAGGCTCTCGATGGAGTTTAAGTCCCGGAGCTGCAGGTCTTCGGGTACGTCCAGGCCGAAGTGGGCCGAGATCTTGCCGAAGACTTCCACCTGCTTGACGGTGTCGATACCGAGGTCGGCTTCCAGGTCCAGGCCGTCGTCCAGCATGTCCACGGTGTAGCCGGTCTCATCGGCGATGATGCCCTTAATGGCGGAGACAACGCCGGTGGCGGCTGGCGCCGCGCCGGAAGCTGCCGGGGCAGCCTCAACTGCGGGAGCGGCGGCTTCAGCAGGTGCTGCTCCCCCTTGAGCGGCAATGTACCCTGCCAGCTTGGCGATGGTGTTCAAATCCCGGAGCTGAAGGTCTTCGGGGACGTCCAGGCCGAATTCAGCGGAGATCTTACCGAAGACCTCCACCTGCTTCACCGTGTCGATGCCGAGGTCGGCCTCAAGGTCGAGGCCTTCGTCGAGCATGTCCGTGGTGTAGCCGGTCTCTTCCGCGATGATGTTCTTCACCGTGTCCACGGCGCCGGAGGCGTTTGCTGCCGGGGCTGCGGGAGCTGCTTCAGCAGGAGCGGCAGCTGCTGCGCCGCCCTGTGCTGAAATATAGCCAGCCAGCTTGGCGATGGTGTTGAGGTCGCGGAGCTGAAGGTCTTCGGGGACGTCCAAGCCGAACTCAGCGGAGATCTTGCCGAAGACTTCCACCTGCTTCACCGTGTCGATGCCGAGGTCGGCCTCAAGGTCGAGGTCTTCGTCGAGCATGTCCGTGGTGTAGCCGGTTTCCTCAGCGATGATGTTCTTAACTGTCTCCACGGCGCCGGAGGCGTTTGCTGCCGGGGCTGCGGGAGCTGCTTCAGCAGGGGCGGCAGCTGCTGCGCCGCCCTGTGCTGAAATATAGCCAGCCAGCTTGGCGATGGTGTTCAAATCCCGGAGCTGAAGGTCTTCGGGAACGTCCAGGCCGAACTCAGCGGAGATCTTACCGAAGACTTCCACCTGCTTCACCGTGTCGATGCCGAGGTCCGCCTCAAGATCGAGGTCCTCGTCGAGCATGTCCGTGGTGTAGCCGGTCTCCTCTGCGATGATGTTCTTCACAGTCTCCACCGCGCCGGAGGCGTTTGCTGCCGGGGCTGCGGGAGCTGCTTCAGCAGGGGCGGCAGCTGCTGCGCCGCCCTGTGCTGAAATATACCCTGCCAGCTTGGCGATGGTGTTCAAATCCCTGAGCTGAAGGTCTTCGGGAACGTCCAGGCCGAATTCAGCGGAGATCTTACCGAAGACCTCCACCTGCTTCACCGTGTCGATACCGAGATCCGCCTCAAGGTCGAGGTCGTCTTCAAGCATGTCCGTGGTGTAACCGGTTTCTTCTGCGATGATGTTCTTCACAGTGTCCACGGCGCCGGAGGCGTTTACTGTCGGGGCTGCGGGGGCAGCTTCAGCAGGGGCGGCAGCTGCTGCGCCGCCCTGTGCTGAAATATAGCCAGCCAGCTTGGCGATGGTGTTGAGGTCCCGGAGCTGAAGATCTTCGGGGACGTCCAGGCCGAACTCAGCGGAGATCTTGCCGAAGACTTCCACCTGCTTCACTGTGTCGATGCCGAGGTCCGCCTCCAGGTCGAGGTCGTCTTCGAGCATGTCCGTGGTGTAGCCGGTTTCTTCAGCAATGATGTTCTTCACTGTCTCCACCGCGCCTGAGGCGTTTACTGCCGGGGCTGCGGGAGCTGCTTCAGCAGGGGCGGCAGCTGCTGCGCCGCCCTGTGCAGAAATATAGCCAGCCAGCTTGGCGATGGTGTTGAGGTCGCGGAGCTGAAGGTCTTCGGGGACATCCAGGCCGAACTCAGCGGAGATCTTGCCGAAGACTTCCACCTGCTTCACTGTGTCGATGCCGAGGTCGGCTTCCAGGTCGAGGTCGTCTTCCAGCATGTCCGTGGTGTAGCCGGTTTCTTCAGCGATGATTTTCTTAATCGCGTCCACGGCGCCGGAGGTGGTTGCTGCCGGTGCTGCGGGAGCTGCCTCAGCCGGAGCGGCAGCCGCACCTCCTTGAGCAGAGATGTAGCCAGCCAGCTTGGCGATGGTGTTGAGGTCGCGGAGCTGAAGGTCTTCGGGGACATCCAGGCCGAACTCAGCGGAGATCTTGCCGAAGACTTCCACCTGCTTCACTGTGTCGATGCCGAGGTCGGCTTCCAGGTCGAGGTCGTCTTCCAGCATGTCCGTGGTGTAGCCGGTTTCTTCAGCGATGATTTTCTTAATCGCGTCCACGGCGCCGGAGGTGGTTGCTGCCGGTGCTGCGGGAGCTGCCTCAGCCGGAGCGGCAGCCGCACCTCCTTGAGCAGAGATGTAGCCAGCCAGCTTGGCGATGGTGTTCAAGTCCCGGAGTTGAAGGTCTTCGGGGACGTCCAGGCCGAACTCAGCGGAGATCTTGCCGAAGACTTCCACCTGCTTCACCGTGTCGATGCCAAGGTCGGCCTCAAGGTCGAGGTCGTCTTCGAGCATGTCGGTGGTGTACCCGGTCTCCTCTGCGATGATTTTCTTCACTGTCTCCACGGCACCGGAGGCGGCTGCGGCGGGCGCTGCTTCAGCCGGAGCAGGTTTCTGCTCCTGAACCTGGGCTGCGGTCTGGGCGGCAGGCGCGGGCGCGGGCTTTTCAGCGGGTGCGGCCTGGGCCTTGACGTTCACTGGGGCTTCGATGGTCTTGCGGCCCCCGGGGGTGGTGTCGGACTGAACCCTCAAGGTGTGGTCCACCACCTCCAGAACGGGGTACTCCTCGCCGGAGATGTGCTTGAGCCAGTTGAAGTAGTCGGCGTTGTTCTCACGGCTGAGCTCGGCTTCCTCCCGGATAAAGAGGAAGGCGAAGTGGGAGCCGAAGCCTGCGGCAAAGTGGATGCCGTACTCCAGGTCTTTCTCCTCGCCTCGGGAAAAGGTCAGGTCGGAGAACTCTTCGGCCAGGTCCGTGAGGTTGGCGATGGGGGGCGCCTGGTTCTTGGCCAGGGCCTTGACCATCACGGCGTCTTCAATGGCCGCGCCCAGGGTGTGGCCGGTGAAGCCCTTGGTGTTGGCGATGGTCACCTTGGAGGCGTGCTCACCAAAGGCGGCGCGCAGGGCCTTGATCTCGGCGTCGGCGCTGCCGCCCCGTGCCGGGGTGTAGGTCTCGTGGGACATGAACAGGGCCTTTTCGGCGTACTGGTCACGCTTGAGGCCGTGGCGTGCTTCGATGCGGGAAACAAAGCGGCTCAGCTCCCGGGCCAGGTGCTCCTGGTCGATGCGGGTGGAGTGGAAGGCGCTGTTGCCGATGTAGGAGCCGAGGATATCGGCCTGGCCGCGCTGGCCCCTGCCTGCCAGGGAGTCTTTTCGCTCCACGATGAGGGAGACGGCACCGGCGCCCAGGATGGTCCCGTTGCGGTTGGTGTCAAAGGGCTTGGCTGCTTCGGCCACGGTCTTCTTGATGCTTGCCGCTCCCATGGAGAGGAAGCTGGAGGCGATCCAGGGCACCTGGGCCTTGTTGGTGGCTGCTTCGCCGCCGATGATGATGACGCGCTCGCAGCGGCCCGTGCGGATCCAGTCCTCGGCCGTGGCGCAGGCCTGGGTGGTGGAGGCGCAGGCGCCGGAGAGCAGGAGGTTGGGACCCTTGGCCTTGATCATCTGGGCAAAGTGGGCGGAGCCCAGGGCGATGGCGTTGATGATCAGTTCCCGGTTGAACTGGTAGGGGGTCTCGGGCTGGTCCTTCTTGAGGCCGAAGAACCAGTCGGTGAGGCGCCCTTTGAGCTCGGTGTCCTTCACGGTCTCCATGAGATAGTAGTAGATCTTCTCCATCTCTTTGAAGGGCTTCACGGAGAACTTGTCCCGGCAGTAGTTTTCCACCTCGGTGAGGAGGGTCTCCCATCCCTGGAACAGGGAGGTCATGATGACGCCGGTGGTCTCCTGCATCTCTTCGGGCAGGGCAAATCCGTTGGTGATGCGCTTGCCGCTGGGCCCGGTGGTCCAGTTGCGCACCAGGGGGATGCCTGCGTCGCGCAGGGCGTTGATGCCGGCTGCGATCCCTAAGTTGATGCTGATGTCGTAGTTGTACTTGATGCCGAAGTCGCTGTGGTGGAAGTACCCCAGCTTACCGGCCAGCTGGATCACCTCCTCGGGGGAGTTGATGGCCATCATGCGGGCGTTGCCGTTGGGCGCCTTGTGGATCCGCACGATGTTCTTGTCCAGCATGAACCCGCGCTCTGCTTCGGTGAGGTTCTCGATGCAGTTGTGGCCTGCGATGATCTTGTCGAAGTTGGCCTCGTCAAAAACGCGTCCGGAAGAACCAGGCAGGCCGATGGAGACACCGGCGATGGAGATGGAACCGGTGTAGAACCCGAAGGTCTCCACCTCGCGCAGGCGCTTCTCGCGGCGGGATTTGATGTATTCTTTTTCGATGAGGGCCTTCAGGCTCTCGGAGTTGTCCTGCAAAAAGGCGTTGAAGTCGTCGTGGTCGCCGGAAAAGGTGCCTTCGGCCTCGGAAGGGGCGGAGGCCACGGGCACGGCCGCGGGTGTCGGGGCCTTGGGGGCGGCGGCTGCGTGTGCAGCGGGTGTGTCTTGTTGAACAGTGTCGGTCATAACGGGTCTGATGGTCTCGATAAGTGCCTCAAGGGAGGCCGCCTCGCCCTTTCCTTTGTCCACGGAGAGGTGAGCGGTGTAGCCCTCGGGCAGGATGTATTTTAAAAGCCCGGTGAGGATCTTGCCGGTTCCCACCTCGTAGAAGGTGCGAACCCCGGCTGCGTGGACGGTTTCCACGGATTTTATGAACTCCACCGGAGAGATAATCTGGTTGATGAGGAGGCGTTTTACCGCGGCCTCGTCATTGGGGTAGGGCAGTCCGGTGACATTGGAGATCACCTTGGAAAAGCCCTGCCGGTTGAAGGCCATGCCTTCGATGAACCGGGCCAGCTCGTCGGCGGCGGCCCTGAGGATAGGGGTGTGGAACGCTCCGGTCAAGGGGAGCTTTCGGAACATGGCACCCTTTTGGGTCAGGAACCCGCAGAATGTGTCGATGGCCCCTTCGAGACCGGAGACAGCAGTCTGCTTGGTGCTGTTCTTGTTGGTGACGTAAATGTCGCCGATGCCGGACTCCGCGATGAGGGCCGCGGCCTCTTCGGCGTTCTTGAAGAGCACCAGGATGCGGCCCGGGGTGTTCTGGTCCGCTTTTTTCATGAGCTCGGAGCGCTTCATCACCAGGCGGAAGGCGTCGTCAAAGGAGAGGATGCCGCTGGTGTAAAGGGCCGAGTACTCGCCCACGCTGTGGCCGATGTGGTAGTCGGTGTCAAACCCGGCTTCGGAGAGCAGGTCGAACACCGCTGCCGTGGCCAGGAAGACCGCGGGCTGGGTGAAGTCCGTGGAGTGGATCCTCGCGTCCTCCTCGGCAAACATCACCTCCAGAAGGGAGGTGCCCCGCTCTTTTCGGAAGAGGGCGTCGGCCTTGTCGAACATCTCCTTGACGTAGGCGTTGCTCTCGTAGACGGGCTGCATCATCTTCGGGTACTGGGAACCCTGGCCGCAGAGGAGGGCGCAGGATTCTCCGGCGTGGACCTCACCGTGGGGCATGGGTGCAGCCACGGTTTCGGTGGCTGCCTCTTCGGCAAAGGAGGCTGCCTCCTCGGACATCCACCGGGGCAGGGTGCTGACAACGGCGTGGCCGTGGTTGGCACCGAAGCCGAAGAGGTTGGCACCGAGGCTCAGGCGATGCCCCTTGGGGGCGTCTGCCAGGTCGAGGCCGGGGACCAGGTTGTAGCGGTCCGCCACAATGGAGTGCTCCGAGGAGTGGCTGTGGTGGGGCAGCAGCTTGCCGTGCTTGGCCATGAGGGCCAGCTTCACCAGGGCAATGGCCGGGTTGGCGCCCTTGTAGTAGCCGAACTCGGGCTTGATGTTGCCCAGGCGCGTCTTGTGGCCGAAGCTCTTGGAAGCGGCCTGGAGCTCCACCTGGTCGAGCATCAGGGAAGAGAAGCCGAAGAGGTCCACATGGGCCACGTCCTCTTTGATAACGTCGCAGCGATCAAAGCGGCGGGTGGTCACCTCGCGGAACAGGGCCTCGGAGGGAGCGTAGAGGTTACGGGCCGGGTTGGAGCGGAAGCCGATCTCAGAGAGTTCGGCGAACACGGGCATGTTCAGCTCTTTGGCCTTTTTATAGGTGGTGAGCACCAGGGCTGCGGCCCCTTCGCCCAGGTGGATGCCCTTGGCCCGCTTGTCGCAAATGAAGGTCTCGGCGTCGGTGAGAACCCCGAGGCGCTTGAAGACCATCATGATGGCCGGGTAGAAGCTGGCGTCCACGCCCCCTGCCACGACCATGTCAAAGTCCCCGGCCTTCAGGCCTTTTACAGAAAGGTCGGCTGCAATGCCGCCGGAGGCGCAGGCTGCGTCCACCACGAAGTTGGCCCCGTTGGCGCCGAAGAAGTTTGCGATGCGTCCGGTGATGATGTTGGTGAGAAGGCCCGGGGTGGTGTCCTCGTTGTTCTCCATGAACCGCTCGCGGATGCTCTCCATGAGGGCTTCACCGGCTTTGGCTGCCTTGGCAGGGTCCACGCCCGGGGTCTCGGCGATAAAGCTCGCAACCAGGGGGGCGCGGGTCCGCACGATGTTCTCCACGTGCTTCTCCCCGCTGATGCTGCCCATGATGACGGCGGTCTTGTTGGCTTTGCCGAACATCTTCTCGCGGTCCCCGCCGCAGGCTTCGTCAATGGCCTGGGTGGCGGCGTCCAGGGCGAAGAACTGGGCGCGGTCAATGGACTTGGCCGTCTTGGGCGGGATGCGGTACTTCAGGTTGTTGAAGGTGTAGTCGGGGATCACCCCGGCCTTGACCCTGGGCAGGCTGAAGTCGTTCTCTTCATCCACAAAGTAGTCGAGGTGCAGGCGGTTTTCCGGCATCTCGGAGAGGATCTTCTTGCCGTCCACCAGGGTCTCCCAGAACTGGTCCGTGGAGAGGCCGCCGGGAAGGACGGTGCCCATGCCGCTGATGACGATGCGGTCGTCGTTGTAGTCCCAGGTCGTGTCCGGGAAGATGGTTCGCGCCGGGGGCTGGTAGTCTGAGGTGAACTCTTCCACCACCGCATGGTAGTTGATGCCGCCGAACCCGTAGGCGGAGACAGCCGCTCGCTTGGGTTTTCCGGCTTCGGTGGTCCAGGGCTTGGCATCCTTGATGATGTAGAGCTTGGAGTTGTCGTCCAGCTCGTGCTTGGGGGATGCTTTTTCAAACTGGCCGTTGGGGGGCAGGATGCCATGTTTCATGGCCAGAAGTACCTTGATAAGGCCTGCTGCGCCCGCACCGCCCAGGAGGTGGCCGATCTGGGATTTCACGGAGCTGATCCCCTTGGGCCTGCCCGTGTCGTAGACCCGCTTCAGGGTCTTGATCTCGGTGATGTCCCCCAGGATGGTGGAGGTGCCGTGGGCTTCGATGAAGTCCACGTCGTCGAAGGTGAGGCCACGGGCCTGGTCGAAGCAGCGCCTCAGGGCGTACTCCTGTCCGTCGGGGTTGGGTGCGGCAATGGCCTTGCCCTTGCCGTCGGAGCTGCCGCCCACGCCCTTGACGATACCCAGGATGGTGTCTCCGTCCCGCAGGGCGTCCTTGGCACGCTTGAGGACCACCACACCGGCGCCTTCGCCCAGGACAAAGCCGTCGGAACGTTCGTCAAAGGGCCAGGAACCCTTGGCTGAGAGGGCCCCCATCTTGGCAAAGCCGATGAAGGTCTCGGGGTTGATGCTGGTGTTGATGCCGCCGGTGATGACCACGTCGTGGCTGCCGGAGAGGAGCTCCTTGATACCGGAGTCCAGGGCGGCAAAGCTTGTGGCGCAGGCCGCGTCCACCACGTAGTTGGCGCCCAAAGCGCCGATGGCGGCTGCCACGCGGGAGGCTTCGATGTTCAGGGTGGCGCAGTCCGGGGACTCGTTGCGGTAGTCACCGGCCATGCGGTCCTTGAGGTGGGCCAGGACCTTTACCTTTTCATCCTCGGTGAGGGCCTTGAAGGCGTCGCTCTGCTCTAAGTGCCAGCGCAGCTCCGGGTAGTAGTACTTGAGGTTGAGATGGTGGCTGGTCTCGTTGCCGAGGCAGCTGCCCATGATCACCGCGGTGGTGGCCAGGGGAAGGCCCTTGCCCTGGGGGTACCCTGCTTTTTCCAGGGCCTCGAAAGTGGCGGTGAGGGCCATCTTCTGGCTTCGGGAGATCTGCTGCCCGGCCTTGGGATCCTGGCCGTAGGCAGCCGGGTCGAAGACGAAGTCGTCCACGGTGGCGGCGATCTTGGTGTAGGTGCTGTCCATGGCCTTGCGGTTTTCGTTGTAGAACGGCGCAAGGTCCACGCGGGCCGGGTCCACCTCTTTGATGGAGTAGCGCTTGGACTCGATGTTTTTCCAGAAGTCGTCGGTGTCATGGGCGTCGGGATAGACACAGCCCATGCCGATGATGGCGATCTCATCGTTCATCATCCCGCACTTGGCGGTCATGACTTCCAGCTCGTTTAAGTTGGCGGAGAGGCCTTCCTTGCTCTGCATCTGGCCGTCGTGAACCGCCTTGACCGAGGTGGTCTCAGCAAAGAAAGCGAGGCTGTTGCCCACGGAGTAGTTGCCCTTGTGGAAGGCCTCGTCGTCGTTGTACGTGATGTAGGAGAGGGGCTCGCCCTTCTTGAGCTTGTCAAAATCCGGGGAGAAGCCCTTGGCCGCGATGAGAAGCGAGCCGATGTTGTCCTTCTTGAGAAGGCACACTTGACGGGTGCGAGAGGAAAGATCTTCCACGATGCGCTGGTATTCGTTGGCCACGATCTCCATGGAGAAGGGGGTCTTGATGGTACGGCAGGCAAGGCCCACGGTGGTACCGATACGCAGGGTGGTGATCTCTTCCCGAGCCACGTCCTGGTATTTTTTCATCAGGGCGCCGGTTTCAACGATCTCGTCGGTGAAGAGGTAGGGGGTGCCCAGCTGGATGCCCACCTTGGCCCCTTTTTCGGCCAGGACCGCGGACATGGCGGAAATGAACCAGGAGCCGGTGCGGGTGGCGATGCCCCCTGCAAAGATGGCGGTCTGGTTTGCAAGGGCCCCTTCAGGCTGGGCCAGGAGGTGGGTGATGCCCATCTCCCAGAGGACCAGGCTGCTCAGGCGCCCGACGTGGCCGCCCGCTTCGGTGCCTTCGAAGATGAAGCGCTTGCAGCCCGAGGAGAGAGCGTTTTTAAGCATCCCCGAGGCAGGGGTGTGCAAAAAGGTCTTGGTGCCTGCTGCTTCCAGCTCAATGGCCTGGGAGGGGATGCCCCCGGCAAACAGGGCAAAGGGAACCTTGTATTTTTTCACGGTCTCGATGTGACCGGCAACGGCCTTGTTCAGGGCTTCGATGCCGATGAGGCCCGCACCGAAGCGAGGCACCTTGCGGGAGCCCTCTTCGATGATCTTCTCGGCGAGGTCGGCCGGGAGGCTGCCCATGGCAAAGTAGGGAAGGCCCCCTTCGCGGAAGACGGTCTCGGCGAAGTCGGCGTTGTCGCTGATGTTGGCCATGGGGCCCTGCATGATGGGGTAGCGGGTGCCGAGCTCCTGGGCCAGGGGAGAGTTCTCTTTTAACGGATCGTGGGCATCCACCAGGGCGGTGAGTTCACCCACGCGGGTGAAAAAGCGGTCGATGACCGAGGCCACATCCGTGCCTTCGGCCACAAAGCGCTTGGCAAAGACCCCGTCCTGCCCCAGGAAGAAGAGGCTCTGGACCGGGTTGGCCCCTTCGGTGTTGATGGGTGTGAACCGCTTTTCGATTTCGCGGCGCAGCACCTCGGCTTCGTCCGCGTGATTGAGGAGCGCGGATTCCATCTCCCCGAGCTCCTTGACCACCTTGGTGGCGAGCTTGCAGAAGAAACGGAAGCGGAAGGGCAGGGTGCGTCCGATGGAGATGGAGTCGAACTCTTCGAGTTTTTTGAGCTGCTCTTTAAAGGCCGGGGCCACCGGCGCTTCGTCGGTGAGGTAGAGCTGGGAGTCGAGGACGACGCCCGAGGCACCGGCACCGAAGAGGCCAGCAGCGGTATGGAAACCGACACCGCCGTGGACAAAGACAGGGAACTCGCTCTTTTCCAGGTACCACTGGAGCAGGATAAAAGAGGTGTAGCGGGAGATGCATCCGCCCGCTTCCGAACCGCGGACCACCACGGCGTCGGGCTTGCCGTCGGCCAGGGGAAAGGTGGTGCCCAGGTTCACGGCTTCCACCACCACCTTGCAGCCCAGGCGGCTCTTGGAGATGGCGGAGAAGTGTTTGGCAGCCGCAGCCGCCACAACCACCAGGTCCAGGGTGGGGATGCTGCTGGTGTCGAGGAAGTGAATCAGCCCGCCCATGGAGGTGCGGAGCCGGACGCCGAAGGGGAATCCTTCCTTGGAAAGGGTTTTCACGCCTTCAATGGCAGTTTTTTCGTCCATCATTTCGGTGTCGAACACAGGGAGCACGCCGGCCCTGGAGAGCGCGCGGAAATAGCCGATGTCGAAAGCGCCTGTGGGGTTTGTGGCCGGGTGTGCAGGCAGTGGATCCTGAGACTTCGTTTGATGGTTTGAAGCTTCTGTAGTCCGGACCCGAAGGGGCTAGAGTGCTCGTAGGGGCCGGGGTTGTGTCATCTTCTGCATCGTGTTTGAGCGCCATGGGGTCTTGGGGCCAATAATCTTACAATAATTACGTTTACGTGAGGCGGTCGTGAATACATGCTGTCTTGGCCGGGCAGACTCGGCGCCCGTTATGCGGGCCGTTGAATATGGCCCTGATGCAGAAAAAAATGAATAGCATTCATAAATTTTGAGTCCCAAACGGATGCAAAAGGCGTGCCATTTATTTTAAACTGGGGTAAGCTCTCGATTTGCCGACCTTTGATGCCCATGCTTGCCGGGTACCTTGGGAGGGTGCTATGGTAAAAAGTCGACACCCCGTGCACTCGGTGTGCATGAAAGGAACAGTGTGGGGAAAGGAATATGCCAGTGATGCTCAAACGAAGTACGCGAGTCGGAGAACTCACCCCGGAAGAACGCGAATTGTTTACCCTGGTGGGCCGCGCCCCCCGGGTCAACCCCTTTGGGGAAGAGCGGATCGTCCTGGACCGGAAGATCGCCGGGGTCCCGGAATCCACCTCCCCGTCCCGCGCCGTGGAGGCGGCGGTGAAGCGTGTGGAGAGTAAAAACAGGGATCGCATGGAAAAAGAGAACCGCCTGGACCTTCGAATGTACAAAGGCGAAGATCGCAAGCTCCTTACCGGCGTGGTGACCTTTGTCTTTTTTTACCGATACAGAAAAGAGTTCGACCGCCTCATTAAGGCCCAGGCAAGGGCCGGAGAGCACCAGATCCGCGCCAGCTTCCTGCGGGAAGCCATCAGCGGCCTGGAGGCCGCAGGCCTGGATCGCGACGAAGCCATCCGAACCGTGGAGGGGTGCTACCAGCTCCGCCGCGCCTATCATTTTATCCACTACTCCCTGGTGGGGCCCAGCGAGTCCATGGTGGCCCTGCGCTACCGGCTCTGGAACAACGTCTTCACCCATGACATGGAGCTCTACAGCGGGATCCTCTGGAACCGCATGGAGGATTTTTCCACCCTGATATTAGGCGAAACCGGCCGCAGCAGGCAGGCGCACCCGCCGTGACGCTGCAGCACTTTTGACTACGACCGCAAACGGGGTTGCTTCAAGGAGAGCTTTACCCGCTCCTTTCTCTCCATCAACTTCAGGCTTCCGAAGCCCTCATCGAAAGCGAGCTCTTCGGCCACCGCAAAGGCTCCTTTACCGGCATCGACGACTTCCATGTCCCGGTGCAGCCCCTGGGGGGCCATCTTTTTGCGACAGTGGGGAGGTCTGTCCAGTCCCGTGCAGATCAAACTTCTCCAGGTGCTCCAGGAGCGCGTCTTCTCCCCGGTGGGGAGCCACAACGAGGTGCGCTTCAAAGGCCGGGTCATCGCAGCCACCAACAAGCCCGTGGAGCAGCTGAGGAGCGAAGGCCGGTTCAGGGATGATTTCTACTACCGCCTCTGCTCGGATGTCATCACCGTGCCTCCGCTGCGCCAGCGCATCGAAGAGGATAAGCGGGAGCTGGTGGACCTTGTGGAACTCCTCGTGGCCCGCACCGTGGGCAAGCGCTCAGCCAACCTCACGGACATGGTTCTGGACGTCATCGAAACCGACCTGCCCAAAGGCTACCCCTGGCCCGGCAATGTCCGGGAGCTGGAGCAGTGTATCCGGCGCGTCTTCCTCAACCGCAGCTACCACGGAGACGCCTCCCAGACCGCCCGCCACACCGGACAGGTCCCCGAAGGCTTCGGTGACCTGGAACGGGGCGAACTCTCTGCCCACGAACTCGTCACCGCCTACTGCCACATGCTCTACCAGAAATACGGCAAATTCGAAGAGGTGGCCCGGCGCACCAGCCTCGACCGCAGGACCGTTAAAAAGTACGTGGTGGAGTGGCAGGATCGGTTGGATGGGGAGGAGGAATGAGGCAGGGTATAGGAAAGTGATCAAATACAAAAAACTAAGGGTACCTATTCAGTTCAAAGAAGCCTTTCACGGCGGCCCTGCCGGGGGCCAAACTTTAAAAAGTTTGACAAACAGGTTTGAAGCAAGCCTTTTAAGCCTACACACCAGGAGGCAACTGAATCAACTTTTACAAAAATAAGTAGACAATTACTGAAGAATCGGCCAAAAAAAGGGTCGGTTCGGTCGCATTGGGCATCGATGAAACCTGATCCTTTTGTGGCCTGATGGGCGATGTATTGAGAAATAAGATATCCGTGCCGCAGGTGGTATCTGATATTGCAGGTGAAAGGAAAAGAGGGATGAGGTATATGAAGGCGGGCCTGGTGATGGCCCTTCGTTTTTACTCAGCGGGTGCGCATCCATTGTCAAACACGACATTCCGGTCACTGAGTGCCAGCCGGTGTCATTGAGTGCGGATGCCAGGGGGGACATGACGCGCGTTGGTGAACTGACGGACCACTGCGGGAGCGCAAGCGTCTCTATGCATGGGGTGACACTGAGCGGGATCGGAGTGGATGGCCACGGAATCTGAAATTAGCAGGGGCATAGCAGGCTTTTGCCGAGAACGGCTACTTCAATAGCGTCAAAGAGGTGCGGGACCCGGGGGACTTTCATATTCGCTTCGACGTGACCATGAACCCCAGCCCCAATGAAGCCAGCGGGTCCTACACTCTTGCCGGGTTTAGCTCCTTCTTCCCGTGTGGTACTCCCACAACTGCGAATGGGTGGCCACCTTGTATGAGCACGGGCAAAAGGCCGAATCCTTTTTCTCCCGGGAGGAGGTTACCCAGGTGTGGTGGCTCCCCCTGCTGCCCGTGGGCCTCTTCAAAAATCTTTCAACCGCAGAAAAAGAGATCTCCAAAAATTATATCAACTCCCTGGTGCTTGGACTCAAGGGCAAGGGATACCTTCCCGTAAAAAAAGAACCCACCCCCAATACTGTGGTGGCCGCTCCCGGAGTATCCGGGTAAAGAACCCGGCCGATCTGCCGGTGGGTTGGCTTTAAAAAAAAGTCTGTGAAAAGCGGTTTCGGCTCATTGCCGGAATCGCTTTTTTTTTGCTTTTTGCCAGTGACGGTGGCTATTCTTCTGGCGTTGGTCGTAGGAATAGTGGAATGCTTAATAACTGGTAACTATTCAGCTCCAAAAAACAGCCTCCGGCGGCAAGGTGTGCCACCTTGAAAGCAGATAGCGGATGTGATTTGCCCCTCGTTCCTCGGGTCAAATCACATCCGCATTTATAACGGCATTCATGTAACTATTCTTTATGACCTATTTGTTAAACTTTTTAAACGTTTAGCCCCCGGCAGGGCCGCCGGAGGCCTTTGTAATGCATGAAAGGCGGACGATATGACAATATCAAGGATCCAGGCCATGTACTTCAGCCCCACGGGCACAACCCGGCACGTGGTGTGCGGGCTGGCAACGGCCCTTGCAGAAAAGGTGCTCGGCAGCGCAGAGGTGGAACAGAAGGACTTTACCCTGCCGAGCGCAAGGAAAGACGTTGTCTCCTTTGGTCCCCAGGACCTTGTGGTCTTCGGGGTTCCGGTCTATGCCGGGCGGGTTTCCAATGTCCTGCTGAAATACCTGGATACCATCGAAGGCCGGGGGGCAAGGGTCGTGCCTGTGGTACTTTTCGGTAACCGGCACTACGACGATGCCCTTGTGGAGCTGGCCGATATCCTGGAGGCAAAGGGCTTTTCCATCCTTGCCGGAGGCGCTTTTGTGGGTGAGCACTCCTTTTCCAAAACCCTGGGAAAAGGACGCCCCGATGACAAGGACAATGCCCTCGTGGCCGACTTTGCGGACAAGATTGCAGCAAAGCTGTCAGGCCCTGACCCAGCCGCCCCGGTCCCCCTCAAGGGCCATCGCCCCTACCGGCCCTATTACAAGCCAAAAAATCCGGACGGGGTGCCCGTGGACATCCGAAAAGTCGTCCCCAAAACCAGCTCCGACTGCACCGATTGCAAGCTGTGCGTCACCGTCTGCCCCATGGGCTCCATCGATCCTGAGGACGTCTCGACCATCAACGGCATCTGCATCAAATGCGGGGCCTGCATCAAAGCATGTCCGGTTCAGGCCAAGTACTACGACGACGAGAACTACCTTCGGCATAAGCATGAGCTGGAGGTTGAATTTGCTGATCGTAAAGAGGCGGAGGTGTTTGTCTGAGGTGGAAGAACGATTAAAGGGCTAAAAAGCGTGCCTTCTATGGTTAAAGTCTGATGAATCACAGGGGCAAGAGAGCTCAGGAAAAAATAAAAGCAATGCCTCCGGCGGCGAGGTGTGCCACCTCGAAAGCAGGTTGCGAATGAGCTTTCCCCTTCGTTCCTCAGGGAAAATCACATTCGCTATTGACTCAAATTAAACCGAATCTGTTTTTAAAACCTGTTTATTAAACTTTTTAAAAGTTTAGCCCCCGGCAGGGCCGCCGGAGGCACCTTTAACCGCACTGCCTCCGGCGGGCAGAGGATACATCCCCAGCTCTCCAGGTTGCGAATGCTCTCACCCTTCGTTCCTCAGGGTGTTCACATTCGTTATGACCTATATAGCGAAAGGGCTCATCGGTGAGTCCATGCCTATTGGCGCCTGGCTGGGGGTAATTTTTTTGTGTCTTTCCTGTAGAAAATCGATACTGTAGAGAATCAACTATAAAGGCTGCCTGCATTTTTGAATAAGGTGGAAAAACGATATGCTGTGTCGCGGCTTTATTGAACAGGAGAGATACGATGAGTGCGTTTTTTGAAGAACTGGATTATCAGCAGACGGCCCTTGGTGAATTGATCCTAAGGCGGCGGCGAGCGCTGGAAATGGGCGGGCGTGAGGTATACGAGGTGAAACTCAATGAAGAGTTTTTGATGTCTTCTCTGTTTCATGACGCCGAAGTGGCGCTTACGGATCTGGGGCTGGCAGGCCTTGCAGGTGATGCATGGGATATCGTGGTCGGAGGCCTGGGCCTGGGGTACACAGCTGCAGCCGCATTGAAATACAGCCAGGTGGCCCGCATGACGGTGGTTGAGGCGCTGGCCCCGGTCATTGAATGGCACCAGCGGGAGTTGGTACCCAACGGCGCACTGCTCTCCAACGATGACAGGTGTCGCTACCTCAACGCAGACTTTTTCGCCCTTGCACGGGGCGATGGCTTTGATCCGGATGAGCCGGGGAACCAGTTTGACGCCATCCTTCTTGATATCGACCATACCCCGGATGCCCTGCTGAACCCGTCCCACGCAGACCTTTATTCCGTAGAGGGGCTGACGCGCCTCCGCACCTTCCTCAAGCCTGGCGGCATCTTTGCCATGTGGTCCAACGATGCCCCGGAGAAGGGATTTCTGGATACGTTAGCGAGTGTCTTCGATGAGGTCCACGGGCATGTGGTTGAGTTTGAGAATCCCATCCAGGGGAACACCGCTGAAAATGGGGTTTATGTCGGGAAAAAGTAACGTAACTATTCACTTTAAGCCTCCGGCGGCCCTGCCGGGGGCCAAGCTTTTGAAAAGCTTGATAAATAGGTTTTAAAACCCCTTTTAAAGGCGAGGGGTTGCGGGGCGGCTCACGGTGTGTACGTGATACCATTGTCCTCGCACCAGGCCACAGCAATCTCTTTGTGGGCTTCCCCTAAATAACGATACCAATCGTCTTCTATACCGTAGCGGCGGAGGTTGTCCCGAAACCTCCTGAAGGCACCTCTTTCCTGTAGACCGTTGCACATGGCCTCTCGAATGTTTTCCTGCGGGAGCGTTTGGCAGAATCGCTCCATGATCCGGTACTCGTGGATCTCAAACTTTGTGGGCAGGGCAATGTGGTCCTTCTGGGTGTCCAGAAATTCCCGGACCTCGTCAATGGCTTCTTGTTCCCAGGCCGGGTGGTCTGAGGTGTCTTCGCCGTCTTCCACAATGCAGATGTAATCTGTGTTTACCAGAATAAAGTCCCCGGTTTTTTTGTTAAAAAACGCTTCAAATTCCTCGGGCTGTAGTTCCAGCTGCTCGATGACGTCGCTCAGTTTAACAGGTAGAGTTATGGGGCTCCTTTTGGGCGTATGGTGAAAAGATTGCCTGTGGATTTGTGTTGGTTTTGGTGTCGTAGAGAATTGATTTTCGGGGTTGTGGTAATTTTGTCAAATGTGCGTGTTCGGTACGCTTGAAATAGTTGGCTGGACGATAACGTTCGGAGGGTCCACGGAACTCGCATGAAATCAAAAAACCGCTCTGTTTCAAGGCGGTTTTTGATTGTGTGAGGGAGTGCCTGGGGACGGTATGCGCCCCTTCTTGTCAGGGCAGGGTTCCGGTGGGATGGGACGGGCCTGGGCCCCTGGCAGGGCGACGGTGCGCAAGCCAGATGGGAGATCGCCTGAATCCGATATGGTAGACCGTATGCTGGACCATCAGCTGCTGGTCCCCGGCCTGGATGACCATGACCCCTTTTTCCGTGCCCACCAGTTGCCCGCGGCCTTCGGAGAGGCAGCGATTCACAAAGTCCATCTGGGCATTGATTTCATCCTGGGAGGGAAGCCTGTCTACCCGGGTTGGGCCCACCACGATACGCTCGATATGCGTGACTTCATCAAGACCAAATTTGCGTCCCATGGGGTGTGTGCCTCCTTGTCCCGCGTCATTCCGGAGAGGTTGATGGATTTAAAATCATGGTGCATGATTCCGTTGGGGGGCATGCAGGACGTCTCCCTTTGAAGGCTGCCGCATCAAGGGAAACGGGCAGCATGGCAAAAGGGGAGCGCAAGCGGTGGCGGTCCGGATTGGACCGCCACCGCCCCTTGTGTGTTCTCGCAGAGAACCGCTCTATTTGCTTTCGGTTTTGGCTTCTGTGACAGAGCGCGGTTCGCAGGCAGTGATGAGGTGATCCAGCACCCGCATGAGGCCTTCTGGGGGCTCGGACTGGCTGGCGTGAACATGCACCTCGTACTTGGCGCTGTTGTCTGTCTTGCGGGTGTTTTCACGGTGGGTACTGACCGATCCGCTGATTTTTACGGAAAAAGGTCCCCACCCCGCCTTGCCCGACAAAGAGGCGCTTGCGTCCGTTTGGGACGAGGACTCCGCGCTGGTCTTGACTTCCATGTTGAATTTGACATCCACTTCGTCGATTAACAGAGCGGGAATCGGTACGATGGAAAGCACCGGGGCTTTGATGTTCATGGTTTCGGACGTAATGGTTCCGTCGGGAAGGTTCACCGGCCGGGTGGCCTCGAAATCCACTGTGCGAGTCGTCAGCGAGTCGTCGCTACCGTTTTTAATCAGGCCCACCTCGTTGATGAATTGCGTTTCGGCCTTGGCCAGCTGCACCTGTGCGTTGCATGCCGCCTGAAGCGGCCCGCCGATGAGGGACTCCATGGGAAGTCCGCTGAATTGATTTGCCATGTCACCCATAACCAACCTCCTTGACTGATTGCGTTTATGTGTGTCCATCATCCAATCATCCAGACCCTCATCCCTTGCCCCCCTTATGTCTCCACAAACTTTGCAAGGCTCTGTTCGATGCGTGCCACCACCTCGGGGGGCTCCCCTCCTTCAAAGGTGATGCGTATTCTGGCGGTTTTCTTGTTACGCCCCCCAAAAAAGGAGCCGCCTCCGGCCACCTGAAGCCGCCGTTTCATCCGATCCACCATGGCCCGTTTGGACTTTCGGCTTGCCAGCCTCAGGCTCATCTTCTTTTTTTCCCACTCCTCCTCGCTTAAGGGAGCTGTGGCCTCTTCGGCGTCGGGGTCCTCTTCCGTGATATCAAGGCTGCCGATGGGGACTTCCATTTCCACTTCAAGCTCTTTAAGAACAATGGAATTCTGAGGCACCAGGGTGATCTTGGGGACGTCCACCGACACCATGGCCGGGGCGATTTCGTTGCCGTTGTCGTCGAGTTTTCCTGCCTCGGGGTGGGGGTTGGGGAGCTTCAGAGGAATGGTGACGGGTTCCCCGGTGTCCGTGAAATACTCTGCGATTTGCCGTGCATGCTGAGTTTCAGCGACTTCCTGGGCCTCAACCACCGCATACTGGATCGCCTCAAGCAATTCATTGATCGAAAATCCTTTTGCCATGGTGTCTCCTTGCGTAGAAGCAGACCAACTCGAGGTGTCAGGTCATGACGAAGCCAAGCCAGCTGCTGCCATGATTACGGGTCGTTGCCATGTGTCGGATGGTTCGGGAGGTGAAAAAAGGATGGAGCGAAAAAACGCTGTTTCAGGGTCGTGGGTATCCGCACGTTTGCGGTCGTATCTTGTTACCCAATATACCACCGTCGCTGATCAGGTCCAAGCAAAACGCGCTCTTAGGGGAAAGAACGCGTTTACGCTTCGGCGCTATTTTATGGTCTTATTCAAAGTAGTTTCGGATGAAGTCGTGGCCCTTCACGTTCTGGGCCTTCAGTTGTGCCTTGGTGGTGATGGTAAACTCTCCAGGGGCCCCAGACTGGTTTCCAAAATAGATTTTGTAAAGATTATACAGGTAACTTCCGTACTTCAAGGCGTTTTGGTCCGATGCATTTTGATGGATTTCGTCCACATAGCCGTCTTTGTATGCATCCCCCGGTGTGAAAATCCCCTTGTCGCTGGCCTCTTTGTAGGCTGCCTTGAGCTCTTCGTAAATGGAGGAGAGGCCGGGGTCTGTGAGGAGAGAGTAGTAGACGCACAGGTACATCATTTCGAGTTTTGTATTGGATAACCCCACATCGGTGGAGGAGGGAAGCGTCTCGTCCGTGCCCCCGTTGTCGGCGAAAATGGCTTCAAGAGGGAGCAGTTTGGTGTAATAGCTGATATCCCCTTCCACTTCGGCTTCATCTTTCACCACAAGCAATTTGGCATGGGAGGCGAAAAGCCCGTTTTTGATTTGGCTGTCCAAGGTGGAAAGAACGTGTCGAACGTCTGTGACGACACGATCATACTGAGCTTTGCTTATGGTTTTGGAACCGTATACGGCTATCATGTCGGAACTTTGTTCAAGAATATAGTCGAAATGCGCGGCTTTGTCCGGGTCCACCACCGACTTGGAGTCGTTGTCGTCGCAGGCGGCAAAGGCCAGCGGGATGAGGAGAAAAGCAAGGAGGAGTCAGTTATTTTCATAGGAATACTCCGTGTGGGGGGCTGAAGCATTAAGGGGGGTAAGCTAACCTTGAATGTCCATGGTTTTACCTAAATCGGGGCATTCAAGGGCTGTCCTGGTGCCAGGCTTTTTATCTCCGTTTGGGTATGAAACCAGTGAGCTATGTCGATGTTTTTTGCTTAACATAAATTTAAATTATTATGTATTTCATAGTTACAATCTTATTTTGTTGTTATTTAAAAATACTATAGGTTTGTTTCCGAGGTGGGCCACCGGGAAACTGGGAAAAAGATCAAGGGGAGCATACAAAAATAAATGTTGAGGATGGTGTCGGGGTTGTTTCGGCAAAGGCCAAGGGCGTTTACTGATTTTTTTCTGGTGTCATAGTTTTCGGCTATGCTTCACATATTGAAACGGTATTTTACTTTCTCAGAAGCTCCGTTGATAATGGCTTTAAAAACACGTTAACCCTTTGTAAACGTAATTGAAAAAAGGATAAGCTATGAAACCTCTTGTCATTGTGACGGGCGCAAGCTCTGGTATCGGTGCGGCAACCGCACGCCATTTTTCTGCCCTTGGGCATCCCCTTCTCCTGGTGGCACGTCGCGTTGATCGCCTCAAGGCCCTGGATCTTCCCAACACCCTGTGTGAGGCCGTGGATGTAACGGATCTGGACGCCTTGAAGAAGGCCGTGGAAAAGGCAGAAGCACAGTACGGTCCCTGTGATTGCCTGGTGAACAACGCCGGTGTGATGCTCCTGGGCCAGGCAGATGTTCAGGACCCTGCAGAGTGGAAAACCATGTTCGATGTGAACGTGATGGGACTTTTGAACGGGATTCACGTGATTCTCAAGGGCATGAAGGAGAGAAATTCCGGCACGGTCATCAACATCAGCTCCGTGGCAGGCCGCAAGACCTTCCCCAATCACGCCGTGTACTGCGGAACCAAATTTGCCGTGCATGCCATGACGGAAAACATTCGGGAAGAAGTGGCCTCAAGCAATGTCCGCATGACCACCATCGCGCCGGGTGCGGTCGAAACCGAGCTGCTGGGCCACACCACCTCCGAGGAGATTGTCGACGGCTACCAGAGCTGGAAAGAGGAGATGGGAGGGGTCTTGTCCGCCGACGACATCGCCCGGTCCATTGGCTTTGCCTATGCCCAGCCCCAGTCCGTGTGCATTCGGGAAATTGTTATTGCCACGACCAAGCAGGAGCCCTGATCCATGGACCTTCGCTTGGTGCGCTACTTTATCGCCGTGTACGAGGAGAAGAGTATCACCGGGGCGTCCCGGCGGTGCAACATCTCTCAGCCCTCTTTGTCCACGGCGATCAAACAGTTTGAGGAAACTCTGGGCGTTACCTTTTTCCAGCGCCACAAAAAAGGGGTGCGCCTTACCGATGCGGCCCATCATCTCTACCCGTCTGCCAAGAAGCTGGTTCGGGACGCCGCTGAGATAGCCTCCCTTTTTTCAAAAGGCGGGGCGCCCCTGAAGGTGAGGCTGGGGCTCTTTCCGGACCTGAGCCCCACCCATCTCAAGGCTGTGTTGTCCCACGCGCGCCAATCGATACCCGGTATCCAGCCGGAGATCGTGGACCATGATGCCGAAGCTGACGGACGCATTACTCTGGACGTCTTTAAACGGGAGGATGAGCTGTTTATCCCCTTGTGGGAAGAGGATTACAGGGTCTGTATGCCCGAGGGGCATCCCCTGGAACAAGAGAGCCTCATCACCTCCGAGTTGCTTCACACCTATCCCTTTGTGGAATGCCCACCCTGTGAGGCCCATCAGCAGACCATGGGTATCCTTGCAGGGGAGGGCATCAGCCTGAATATCGCCTGCAGGGCCGAGCACAAGGGGCAGGTTCTCCACCTGATCCAGGCTGGCTTCGGGATCTCTTTTTTGCCGGACGGCGTGGCCGAATATGGTCGCCAGATCGTGACCCGTCCCTTTGACGGGCCCCGGATGTTCCGGCGTATCGGCCTGTGTTACTCCGCAGGCCGTGATACCGCTCCGGTTATCCGCCAACTGGCCGACAGCCTTGCAAGATGATGGAAAGGCCGATTAGTCTTCGGCTTCTTCGTGCTGCGTTTCGATGAAAAACCAACCCAGCGCTCTTTCCAGGGCGCTGTTAAAGAACACCCAATTGTGTTCCCCGCCCCACGCCTCAAAGGAAAAATCAAGGTCCAGCCTTTTCATTTCGCCTTCAAATCGTTTGTTCTCCTGATACATGGGATCCTGGGCGCCGCATGCGGCGTAGATCCGTGGTGTGGTCCCTCGTTGGGCCGCCGCTGCGGCCAGGGCAAGGATATCGTGCTCCGGCTTCCAGGTGAGGTCGGGGCCAAAGGCGGCCTCGAAATCGTTGAGGAGCTGGCGACCGTAAGTTTTCTCCAAATAAGGCCGGTTGGCAGGGTCTCTCTGGGCATCCAGACCTTCCTTGAGAAAGAGGCAGGGAGAGGAGAACGCCGCGCGGGCGTAGGTATCCAGGTCCTTCAGGGCACATTTTAGCGCACCGTACCCGCCCATGGAGGTGCCCATGACATAGGTCTCCTCGCGGCGTGATGATATCTGAAACACCGAGGCGCAGACGGCAGGCAGCTCCTGCGTGATGTAGCGGAAGAACTGCTGGCCGTAGGCCATGTCCGTGTAAAAGCTTCGCGCCACCTCCGGCATGACAAAGACGCAGTCGAACCGCTCCGCGTACACCGGCAGCATGGAATAATGGAGCCAGTCGTCGTTTCTGCCGCAGAGCCCATGGAGCAGGTAGACCACGCTGTGGTTACCCGTTGTGAGAGAGCTGTTGGGAACCAGAACGGACAATCCCGTTTCCATCTCAAGGGTCTGTGAATAAAAGGAACCTTTTAAAATCATGGGCGTGTGTCCTGTTTGTTCAAGGCGTCATAAACCCGTTCAGTTTGCCTTCAAAAGTCAAAGCCAGTTCAAAAAACCAGGGGATACATCCCTTGGACCCCAGGTTCGGGAATGCTCTTTCGCCTTCGTTTCCAGGCTTCGCCTGGGAGCGAGAAAAAGCGATGACTTCTATGGTTAAAGAGCATGGAAAAATCTGCCTCCGGCGGCGAGGTGAGGCACCTCGAAAGCAGGTTGCGAATCAGTAGTGTCCGGTTAGCTTTTTGCATTAAATTAATCGTAACTATTCAGCCCACCATCGTTCTTGAAGGCCGCTTGTCATGTCTTACGTTCCGGGAACCGAGGACCGTAGGGTGTGCTTGCGCACCATTTGCCTGAAAGACCGCCACCCATCGTCATATCCAAGCAATACGCGGCCTCTGTCACCTCGGCTTCGGTGGGAGATACTGTGCTTCGATGGTGCGCAAGCGCACCCTACGTTTCAACTCGGGTCTTCATCATAGAAAAGGATGTATAGTGGTCAAAAAAAAACGGTCAAAAAAGCGTAAAAAGCCACGTGCAAAGACCTAACCGGACATCACTGGTTGCGAATGCGCTTTACCCCTCATTCTTCGGGGAAAATCACATTCGCCTTTGATATGGATTGGCCTGAATCTGTTTTTAAAAACCTGTTTGTCAAACTTTTCAAAAGTTTGGCCCCCGGCAGGGCCGCCGGAGGCTTTTTTTATCCTTCTTTATTCCGCCCAGTATCCCACAACACGCGCGCAGATCCGCAGGGCTTTATCCATGTCCTGAAGGCTGACCCATTCCATGGGGCCGTGGGGGTTCTGCATGCCGCAGAAGATGTTGGGGGTGGGGATTCCTTTTTCGGTCATGAGGGAGCCGTCCGTGCCGCCCCTGAAGGCGAGCATGTTGGGGATGAACCCTTCATCGACGTAGGCTTTCTTGGCGATGTCGGCCGGTCGCATGTCGTTTTCCAACCAGTAGCGCATGTTGCGGTATTCGGGTCGGATGCTGCAGGTGATGCGGGCGCGGGGCTCGGTTTTGGCCACCAGGGCGCAAGTCTCCTGCAGGAGGGTGGCCTGCTCTTCAAGGCCATCCAGCTCAAAGTCCCGGAGGTTGAGTTTCAGGGTGACTTCGGCTGCGTTGCCGGAGATGCTTTCGGTAAAGATGAACCCTTCCCGGCCTTCGGTGGACTCGGGGCTCAGGCGGTGCTTGGGCAGGAGTTCGATGATCTTGGAGGCGAGGTAGAGGGCGTTGACCAGGCGGTCTTTGGCGCAGCAGGTGTGGATGGAGACGCCCTTGATGTTGATCTCGGCCTGGTCGGCGGAGAAGGTCTCGGCCACAAGGTCGCCGGGATTTTCTCCGTCCAGGGTGTAGGCAAAGTCGGCGTGGATGTCTTCCATGAGGGCGTCGCTGACGCCCCGGCCGATCTCTTCGTCCGGGGTAAAGCAGATGCGCACATCGCCCCGGGGGATCTCCGGGTGTTCGTTCAAATAGTCGATGAGGCCCATGATGATGGCAATGCCCGCCTTGTCGTCAGCCCCCAAAAGGGTTGTGCCGCTTGCCGTGACGATGTCTTCGCCTTTTTTGCCGTTCAGGTGCGGGTTCTCATCCGGGGCGATGACCACGGCCGGGTCATCGGGCAGCACGATGGTGGTGCCGTCCCAGTTGTGATGCACGATGGGTTTGACCCCTTTGGCGTGGAAGGAGGGGGCGGTGTCCACATGGGCCACAAAGGCGATGGTGGGGATTTTTTTGTCTTTTACATTGCCCGGAAGGGTGCCGAACACGGCGCCGTAGTCCGTAAGATAGGCGTCTTCGATGCCCACGTTTTTCAGCTCTTCCACCATCATCCGGGAGAGGTCGAGCTGGCAGGCCGTGCTGGGAGCAGTGGGGGAGGTTGAGTCGCTCTGGGTGTCGACTTTGCAGTATCGGACAAATCGTTCTTCAAGTGTGTTGATGCGTGCTTCAGACATGGTGTCTCCTTTGATTCGATGCATAGAGAAAGGGACAAAAAACGTGCCTCCGGCGGCAAGGTGAGTCACCTTGAAAGCGGTTTGCCGCAGCACTTTGCCCCTCGTTCCTCGGGTCAAATCACTGCGGCCTCTTTCATAAAAAGTGGGCATCTATTTTTTGCGCGAGTCCTTACACATGCAATGGCGGGCTGATTCGATCATGCCACGGGAAAGGCTGGGATGAAAAGGGGGAGCTGGCGAGTCGTTTGTTGTAACGGCAGGAGCATAGCGATTCCACGCCCGGTCACCGATGGTTTTAACGAATACCCAATTGCGTGGTCCTCGTTTCACTGGTGTCATTCTATGGGCTTTCAGGGAGCAGGCACTTGTCCCCTTCCTAAAAAGACCGGAAATTCTCTGTAACTATTCAGTTTATGCCTCCGGCGGCCCTGCCGGGGGCTAAACTTTCAAAAAGTCTAACAAACAGGTTTTTATAAGCAGTTTCAGGCCAATTTGCCTTGTGGCGCGAGCTCAATGGTTAAACTCTTGAGCCAAACGTTTGCAGGTGCGGCAAATGTTGACGCGTTTTTGGTCCGTCATCGCAATGCCGCACGGGAGTGCGGCGCTCCAAAGCGTTAAAGTTGTCTTCGGGCGGAGCCCGCGGCGAACGCCCCTGCGCTTTTCCCTGAGGAACGAAGGGGAAAGCGCAGGGGCAATCAGCTTTCGAGGTGGCTCACCTCGCCGCCGGAGGCAGGCTTTTGGCTTTTTCCTTACACTGCCTTGGCTTCACCCTGCACCTGGTCCGCCATGACCTGTTCGGCCAGGTGGCAGGCCACGAAGTGTCCGGGGGACACCTCGTTGAGGGCCGGGGTTTCGCTGGTGCAGGCGCCGATCTTCTCGTAGTAGCAGCGGCCCGCAAAGCGGCAACCCGGGGGTGGGTTGATGGGGCTGGGCACGTCGCCTTCGAGGATGATCCGTTCCCGGTCGAGGTTGGGCTTGGGAATGGTGATGGCCGAAAGGAGCGCCTTGGTGTAGGCGTGGACCGGTGCGTTGAAAATGGTCTTGTAGTCGGCCATCTCCACGATGCGGCCCAGGTACATCACGGCGATGCGATCAGAGACGTGATGGACCACGGAGAGGTCGTGGGAGATGAAGAGATAGGTGAGGCCCATCTCTTTCTGGAGGGTGTCCAGAAGGTTTAGGACCTGGGCCTGGATGCAGACGTCCAGGGCGGACACCGGCTCGTCCAGGACGAGGAACTCGGGGTTCAGGGCCAGGGCCCGTGCAATGCCCACGCGCTGGCGGCGGCCGCCGTCAAGCTCGTGGGGGTAGGCGTTGGCGAGCCGAGAGCCAAGCCCCACGATGTCCATGAGCTTGGCCACGCGCTTGGTGCGGTCTGCGCCGGAGCCGAGGCCTTTGACGTCTAAGGGCTCGGAGATGATCTCCGAGACCGAGAGGCGCGGGTTGAGGCTGGAGTAGGGGTCCTGGAAGACCATCTGCATCTTGGCGCGCATGGCCTTCATCTCTTTTTTGGGCAGGGGCAGGATGTCGCTGCCGTTGAAGAGGACCTCCCCGGAGGAGGGCTCCAGGAGCCGGATGACGGCCCGGCCCGTGGTGGACTTGCCGCAGCCGGACTCGCCCACGAGGCCCAGGGTCTCCCCTTTGTTGATGTCGAAGGTGACATCATCCACGGCGTGGAGGGGGCCTTTTTTGGTGTCAAAGTACTTTTTCAGGTTTTTGACCTGGATAAACGGGGCGCTCATGCGTCACCTCCTTCCAGGAAGCAGGCCACCATGTGGCCGTCTTCGCGGACGACGGGTTGCGGGATCTCGGTGCTGCAGCGGGGCATGGCCTTGTCGCACCGGGGGTGAAAGGGGCACCCTTTGGGCATGTCCGTGGGGTCCGGGGGAAGGCCCGGGATCACGGCCAGGCTCTCGCGCTCCTCTTCCACGTTGGGGATGGAGGCAAACAGCCCCTGTGTGTAGGGGTGGCTGGGGTCGGCGTAGAGCAGCTCGGTGGTGGCCTCTTCCACGATGCGGCCCGCGTACATGATGGCCACCCGGTCGCAGGTCTCGGCAACGATGCCCAGGTCGTGGGTGATCATGATCATGGCGGTGTCGAATTTTTTCTTCAGGGCCTTCATGAGCTCCAGCACCTGGGCCTGGATGGTGACGTCCAGGGCCGTGGTGGGCTCGTCGGCGATGAGCAGGGCCGGGTTGCACGCCAGGGCAATGGCGATGATGACCCGCTGTTTCATGCCTCCGCTGAACTGGTGGGGGTACTCCCCGGCACGGTCGGGCTGGATGCCCACGGTCTCCAGCATGGCAAGGGCCCGCTTCAGGGCCTCTTCCTTGGAGACCTTGTTGTGCAGGGCGATCATCTCGGCCACCTGCTCATCCACGGGGATGATGGGGTTCAGAGAGGTCATGGGGTCCTGGAAGATCATGGCGATCTTGCCGCCCCGGATCTTGCGCATGTCGGCCTCGGAGGTCTTGGTGAGGTCCTGGCCCTCAAAGAGGATTTCCCCTCCGGTGATGCGGCCGGGAGGGTCGGCAATGAGCTGCATGACGGACAGGGCCATGGTGGTCTTGCCTGCGCCGGTCTCTCCCACGAGCCCTAAGGTTTCGCCCTTGTCGATGGCGAGGTGAAAGTCGGAGATGGCTTTCACCGCACCGTTGTCGGTGCTGTACCGGACGCTTAAGTCCCGGATGGATAGCAAAGGTGTGTCGGACATATATCGTGACTCCAAATCAGAGCTGGTTTCAAACTTAGTTCTTGAGTTTCGGGTCCAGGGCGTCCCTAAGGCCGTCGCCCAGGAAGTTGAGGCCCAGGATGGTGATCATGATGGCCAGGCCGGGGAAGACGGTCATGTAGGGGTAGTCCCGGATGAACTCGCGTCCGCCGGAGAGCATGGCGCCCCACTCAGGTGTGGGGGGCTCCAGGCCGAGGCCGATGAAGCTTAAGCCCGCTGCAATGAGAATGGCAAAGGCCACGCCCAGGGTGGCCTGGACGATGATGGGTGCCATGCAGTTGGGCAGGATGTGGCGACAGATGATGCGCAGGTCGCTGGATCCTACGGAGACGGCAGCCTCCACAAACTCCTGGTCCCGGATAGAGAGCACCGAAGCCCGGACAAGGCGGGCGTACTGCGGAATGGCTGCGATGCCCACGGCCAGCATGAGGTTTAAGAGGCCCGGCCCCAGGGAAGCGGCCACGGAGATGGCCAGCAGCAGCTGGGGAATGGAGAGCAGGATGTCCATAAGGCGCATGAGGATGTTGTCGGTGCGGCCTCCGTAGTATCCGGCCACGGCGCCGATGAAGCCCCCGGCCATGACAGAAAATCCCACGGCCACGAAGCCCACCTGCAGGGAGATGCGGCTGCCGTAGATGATGCGGCTGAAGATGTCCCGTCCAAACTCGTCGGTGCCGAACCAGTGGGCGGCAGAGGGCCCTTCCAGGGTGGCGAAGAGGTCCTGCTCGTCAAAGGGAAAGGGGGCGATGACATTGGCAAAGAGGGCCGTGAGCAGCAGGGCAAAGAGGATAAAAAGGCCCATCATGGCCATGCGGTTTTTTTTGAGGCGGCCGAAGACCTGGCCCCAGAGAGAATTTTTCTTGGTCTGCACGGAGGCTCCTTTACGTGTACTGGGATTTGATACGGGGGTCGAGCCAGGCGTAGAGCAGGTCCACTCCCAGGTTCACCAGGCAGAAGGCCAGGGCAATGAAGAGAACGCCTCCCTGGACCATGGGGTAATCCCTCATTTCAATGGAGCTCACCATGAGGCGTCCCAGCCCCGGGATGGAGAAGATGATTTCGGTTAAGACCGCTCCGCCCAGGAGGATGCCGAACTGGATACCGGCGATGGTGACAACCGGGACCAGTGCGTTGGGCAGGGCGTGCTTGCGGATCACCACGCTCTCTTTTTGGCCCTTGGAGCGGGCCGTGCGGATGTAGTCCTGGCGAACCACTTCCAGCATGCTGGAGCGGGTCATTCGGGTGATGATGGCAACACTCTGGAGGCCCAGGGTCACGGCGGGCATGATCATGGCGGCAAGGGAGTCAAAACCCGATGGCGGCAGCCAGGCGAGTTTTACCGTAAAGAGCAGTATTAATAGAAGCCCCAGCCAAAACACTGGCATGGAGATGCCGATGAGGGCAAAGAGGGTGACGATGTTGTCGAAGATGGAGTACTGCTTCACGGCCGTGACAATGCCGCAGGGAATCCCCACGAGAAGGGCGATGCCCATGGCAAGTGCCGAGAGCTTCAAGGTGATGGGAAAGGCCGTCATCAGCTCGTCCCACACGGGGCGCTTGGTGATGTAGGAACGGCCAATGTCCCCGTGCACCACGGCTTTGTAGACATAGCGTCCGAATTGAAAGAGAAAGGGGTCGTCAAGGCCCATCTCCGCCCTCAGGTTGTCCACATCCTCCTGGGGCGCCTGCTCCCCCAACACCATACGGGCCGGATCGCCGGGCGTGACGTACATCATGACAAAAACAATAAAGACAACGCCAAGGATCACGGGGATCAGCATGGCGCATCGTCTCAAAATATAGCCGAGCAATTCGACCTCCTTCGTTTAAAAAAAACGCCTCCGGCGGGTCGCTTTTTTGAAAAAAAGCTCCGCAAAAAACTTTTGGTTGCCGCCTTGCTTTTCCCTTTGTTTCTCAGGGAAAAGCAAGGCGGCCCTCCAAAGTGACTCTTCAGAAGGCCTTTTCCTGAAAATGGACATGTTCGTAACTATTCAGCTCAAAAAAAACAGCCTAACGGCGTGTTGCCGCCCTTGAAAGCAGGTTGCGGATGCGTTTTGCCCCTCGTTTCTCGGGTCAAATCACATCCGCCTTTAAAGTAAAAATTCACTCAAAAAGATTTTTTAAAACCTGTTTGTTAAACTTTCTAAAAGTTTAGCCCCCGGCAGGGCCGCCGGAGGCATAAGCTGAATAGTTACCATGTTTCTTACAAAAAAGCGTGGGTGCAGCCTGGCACCACATGGTGTGCAAGCTGCACCCTGAAGAGCATGCTTCTTTCTGCTTACTTCTTCATTTTTACTTCGTAGAGGGCGTGGAAGCCGTAGGGGCTGGGGGTGAACCCTTCCAGATAGTTCTGCATGCCGTAGGCGATCTTCTTGTTGGCCAGGAAGACCCAGGGCGCTTTTTCACGGAGCTTGTCCTGGATGTCGAAGTAGAGGGCCTTACGCTCGGCACCGTCGGGGGTGATGCGGGCCTTGTCCAGCAGGGCGTCCACCTCAGCATCGCCGAAGGCTGCAAAGTTGTTGCCGCCGATCTGCGAGGAGTGAAAGGTGGGGAATACGGCCATGTCCGGGTCAGGGGTCTGGCAGGTCCAGCCCACGATGAAGAGCTCGTGTTTGTTGTCCTTCAGACCCTGGAGGTAGGCACCCCACTCCAGAACCTGGATCTTGACGGTGACGCCGATCTTTTTGAGCTGGGCCTGGATGATGGTGGCCATGTCCACGCGCACCTTCTTGGAGTTGGTCCAGAGGGTGGTGGTCAGGCCGTTGGGGTAACCGGCTTCGGCAAGGAGCTTTTTGGCCTTTTTGATGTCGGTCTTGGAGGGCTGAAGGTCGTTGTTGGAGTACTTGACGTTGGGAGCGATGGGACCGTATGCGGGGAAGGCGTTGCCACGGAACACGGCTTTGACGCTGCCGGGGATGTTGATGGCAAGGGTCAGGGCCTGACGGAGCTTTTCATTGTCGTAAGGGGCCTTGCTGCAGTTGAAGCCCATGTAGGTGGTGGCGGTGTCCACCAGGGTGAGGAGCTCCAGGTTTTTGTTGGCCTTTACGCGGGAGACGTCCAGGGAAGAGACCTCAAAGGAGATGTCCACATCGCCGCTCTCCAGCTCGATGGTGCGGTTGGATGCCTCGGGGATCACGCGCAGGACCATCTTGGGGAACTCGGGCTTGGTGCCGTGGTAGGCTTCGAAGCGCTCAAGCTCCATGCGGTCACCTTTTTTCCAGGAGGCAAGCTTGTAGGGGCCGGTGCCCACGGGCTTGAAGCCGTAGTCGTCGCCGGCTGCTTCCACTGCTTTCTGGTTGATGATGACACCACCGCCGAAGTGGGTGAGGGCGGCCAGGAAGGAGCTCATGGCCTCCTTGGTCTTCACTTCAAAGGTGAGGTCGTCGATTTTTTTGAAGCCTGCGGGGTCGATGACACCCAGGATGTGGCGGACAGAAGCGCCTCTTTCGTAGGCACGCTTTAGGCTGTAGAGGGCATCGTCTGCGGTGAGGGTCTCGCCGTTGTGGAATGTGACCCCTTTTTTCAGGGTGAAGCGATAGGTCTTACCGTCAACGCGGTCGATTTTTTCGGCCAGGGAGGGAATCACGTTTCCTTCGGCGTCGATGGCCACCAGGGTCTCATAGATCTGGCGCATGGCGTTGGACGAGGCCACGTCGTTGGTCATATAGGGATCAAGGGTTTTTGCGTCGTAGGTGGTGGCGACAACAAGGGTATCGGGGTGCTTGGACGTACGGGCAAGGGCGTTGGGCGCTGCAATCAGACAGGCGAGCAGGGCCACCAGGCCGCCCTTGGCCAGACGGCTGAACGAGAGCGTTCGATTCATTGAAAACCTCCAGTGATTATAAAAAATAAGATGAACTTTGATTCTCATTAATAGGTAGGCCCTGTCAATTTTTTTGTCTGATTTTACGTCCATGGAATTTAAATCAACTAATTTGACTGATAAAATAATACGGCTTGGCCGTTTTGCCCGGTATATCGGAATGTTGTCCGATAAGCCGGAAAACCGATTAAGAAAGAGACATGCCTGTGTGTGAGGGAAGCGTTTCGTGGGCTTTCCCAAGGGCGACGACCCGTATCAAATATTAGGCAATAGGGGATGTATCAATGGGTTGTGTGGTGGTATGGGTGTGTGTGGTAGGGGGACAATGAGCATGAAAATGGGCTGACAGGTTGCATGGCGGCTGGTACACTTTCCCCCGATGGGCGCTGCGGTGCAGTGGCCGGATCAAGGAGTGTCAGGACAGACGGGGGGTGGGCAACCACGAGCCCGGCCGTGGCGCCGGGACAACACCAAAAGGAGGATCAGATGATCAAGCATGTCGTCGCATTTCGAATAAACAAGGACCTGAGCGCAGAGGACAAAAACGACGCGATGCATAAAATGAAAACCCTTCTGGAGGCCCTTCCTCCGAAGATAGCCGAGCTGGAGACCGTGGAGGTGGGCATCAACTTCAACCCCACGGAAGCGGCTTTTGACGTGGTTCTCACCACCACCCATGTCAGCAAAGAGGCCCTGAGCGTCTACGCGGGCCATCCCGAGCACCTGGAGGTTCTGGCCTATATCCGATCTGTCATTTCCGACAGGGTGGTGGTGGATTACGAAGTGTCATAAAAAATCTAAAGCAGATGTTTTCGAATAATATATTAATGGCCGTGATTGATCCTTCGCTGGATCGATTACGGCTTTTTTTGTCTAAAATGTACAATTTATTGAACGAGGTGTGATTCATCATGTTGAACAACAGGTATTCATCCACGATAGTGGTCGTGGAAAAACAGTGTGTAAGGGCCGTGCTTCTGCTGTGGAAAGTGAAGATATTTCTTTGTTCTGTGTAAGTCTCTGAATTTTAATAATTATTGATATTTTGATTGAACCGATCTGTTTTTTACCAATAGTGGAACACAACGTGCAAAATGAATAAGCAACCCCCAAGTTTTCGCGATTCGTGTACCAAAGGCTCAGCTCTTCTTTTTGCATCCGACTCTATCGGTCAAGTGTCCGTTTTAGACATGGGGCATCATGTTCTACTAAAAACAGGAGTCGGCTATGAAATATTTGATGGTTTTTACCTGTGTGCTGAGTATCATGGGTTGTGCGTCTACCTCGGAATGGAAAGTGAACACGGTGGAGCTGGAGCGTGAGGTATCAAACACCCTCCAGCTTTATCCCTCCCAGACAGATTACAGCATCCTGATCGTTCCGGACAGAGAGGCCGTGTCCAAGGAGCACAACCGTATCTTCGGACGCCCCACGAAGGTGCCCGCCTTTTATGCTGCCGTGGAGAATCTTATCGTGATCCCCATGGAGTGTGAGATCCGCATCCTGCGCCATGAAATCGGCCACGCCGTGGTGAGGGCCTACTTCAATGAGCCGATCCCCAGCTGGCTCCATGAGGAGCTTGCCCGGAAAGCGGAATCACCTGCTCCGGAGTCGTAAAAAAAGGTGCATGCCCTTACGGGTTGATAAACCGCTCCACTCCGGCCATGAGAAAGGTCACCGCGTCGTCACCTACCTTGAGGATATCCGCCTTGTCATCGTTCCAGAAGAGATAGTTGTAAGCCACTCGTTCGTAGATACCGACGATGCTGACGGCCATGACGTCCGCCGACTCCGGGTCGGTGAGGGGCCGGTCCATGTTTTCCGCCATGAATAGAATCGCTTTGCGCACATCCTCGGTGAGCTGGGTAAAGCCTTTTTTCCTGGCTTTTTCCACGGCCTGGCTGTGTCCCACCGCTTCCCGGAAGAGGAGGGTGACCTTTTCAGGGTGAGGAATGCAGAAACCTTTAAAGAAGGAGATCCCGGCCCGCCTGAACCCGTCCAGGGTGCCGTCGGAGTTGGTGAACTCCGAGCCCACCAGTTTCCTGAGTTCATAAGAGATCTCTTCGGTGAGGCGGATGAGAAGGGCCTCTTTGTTTTTGAAGTAGAAGTAAACCGTGCCCACGGACACTTCGGCGGCGTTGGCGATTTCATTGGCGCTGGTTTTGTGAAAGCCCTTTGCCACAAAGAGATTTAAAGCCGCATCAAGAATGGTGCGCTCCCGGTGGGCTTTTTCCCGCCTGCGCCTGGCCGTTGAGGGTTTTTCTTGTCTGGTGGTGTCCGTGTTTTCCTGCATCAAGCTCTCCAAAGTCTGTATTTCCGCGCAATCCATCCACATTCCATAGCAAACCCCACAACGCGGGCCAAGGCAAAGTATGGGTGGTTCTCGGTCCACTTTGCGTAACGCGAGCCGCCAGCGTGCATAGTACGTTAAGCGGTGCGCACGGCGTAGGCGTATCCTATGCTTTGCTCGAGCCGCATCAGAGTCGCCGTGGCCCGTCGGGCGAGGTTCCCGCACCGATTAGCGCAACGCGATCCGCCAGCGTGCATCGTGCGTCACGCGGTACGCACGGCGTATTCTTACGTTTTGCTCGAGCCGCATCGGAGTATCCGTGGCCTGTAGGGTGTGGCTCCCGCACCGATTAGCGCAACGCGAGCCGTCATCGTGCCTCGTAAATCAAGTAGTGCATACGGCACACCCGCAAGCTGTTTTCAAGATGGCACAGCATCCCACCGGAGTTCTTCCGGTAAAACCGATAATGGACAAGTTACGATAGCGTATCCCATACCGTCGATGGGAGAGAGCATGTCCGCCTATACCACCGGCGTTTGTATCGGGCGAAGCCCGAGCCGAAGGCCCTTGCGCTTTGGCCCGAGGAACGAGGGACAAAGCGCAAGGGCAATCAGCTTTCGAGGTGGCTCACCTCGCCGCCGGAGGCACGCTTTTTGAGCCGACTTATCTCACTCCGTCTCCCAACGCCTTCGGCACCTCCATGGGCTGGCACCGGAGGTATTCCCCCAGGGTTTTGGCCTGGGCGTCGATGCGGGAGGAGGCGGCCACGCCGTCGCCCAGGAGGCCCCGGATGTAAAAATTGACGGCGTTCAGGTTGGGCAGGGACCAGCGGTCCACGGCAAAGGGCGCCAGGTCGGGCAGGAGCTCTTTGAGGCGCGCCGGGGTTAGGGTCTCCTGCAAGAAGTGAAAGGCCTCGGGGGTCCTGGCCCAGACGCCCAGGTTGGCGTTGCCTCCTTTGTCCCCGGAGCGGGTGGCGAACAGGTGGCCCATGGGCAGGGTGATGGTGGCACCTGTCGTTGGCGCTTCATTCCCGGGCGTATCCGGGGGCAGGGCTCCTGCGCCATTGCCCTCTACGGGGTCCACGAGGGTGGTGGTGTTATGGATGTGGACAGCTTCGCAGAGGTTGCCTTTGTGGATGAGGGCGGGCCAGTGGATGATCTCCGGAACGGCAGGTGCCGGAGGGGCCGTGAGGTTGAAGCCAGGGATGGAGGAGAGGGCGAGCTCCACCACCTTTGCGGTGAAGGCGCGGCCCACTTTTTTCTCGTCCGGGTCCCGCACAGTGATGCGCAGGAGGTTCATGGCCTCTTCCATGCATCGGGGGTACGGGTGGGCGCTGCGCAAGAGCTGGGTCTCCACCGAGGCAAACCGCTTCCGCCCTTCGGGGCCGTCAAAGAGCATCTCTTCCACGATGCGGGCCTTTCCGTCCGGGTCAAGGCCCGTGAGGAGCACCGAGACCGTGTTCCGGTAGCCTCCGATGGTGTTGATGCACACCTTGGCCGTGGCAGGGGGCGATGACCCCTTGCAGCCCGAGAGCCGCACCCGGTCTTTTCCGTCACCGGTAATGCGCAGGGTGTCGAAGCGGGCTGTGACGTCCGGGTTCAGGTAGGCTGGAGATTCGATTTCATAGAGGAGCTGGGCCGTGACGGTACCCACGGAGACCAGGCCTCCGGTGTCCTTGTGCTTGGTGATGACCGACGAGCCGTCGCGCTCCATGACGGCCAGAGGAAAGCCCACCTTTGTCCAGGAGGGGACCTCTTCGAAATGGGAGTAGTTGCCCCCGGTGGCCTGGGTGCCGCACTCAATGACGTGGCCGGCCGCCACCGCCCCTGCCAGGGCGTCCCAGTTATCCCGTTTCCAGCCGAAATGCCAGGCGCAGGGACCGGACACAAGGGATGCGTCGGCAAGGCGCCCGCCGATAACGATATCCGCCCCTTGACCCAGGGCCTCGGCAATTCCCCAACCCCCCAGATATGCGTTGGCCGTGATGGGAAAGACCCCGCCCTCGGACAGGGGCGTGCCCCGGTCAAGGTGGCAAAAGCTTTCTCCGCCCTTCTGAAGGCCTGCAAGGTTGGGCATGAGGTCGTCTCCTTCGATGCAGGCAATAACCGGCGAAAGCCCCAATGCCGCCGCCACCTTTTCAAGGGCCGCGCAAAGCCCCCTGGGGTTGAGCCCTCCTGCGTTGGCCACCACGCGGATTCCGCGCTCCAGGCAGGTGCCCATGACCTCTTCCATCTGCTTTAAAAAAGTTCCCGCATACCCCAGGGACGGGTCCTTGCGCCGGGCCTTGAACAACAGGGCCATGGTCAGCTCTGCCAGGTAATCCCCGGTGAGCACATGGATTTCCCCGCCTTCCACCATCTCCTTCATGGCCGTGAACCGATCCCCGTAAAATCCGCTGCAATTGGCGATGATCAAGTTTTTGTCAGCATGTTCGTGTGGCATGAGGCCTCCTGCTAGCTTATGCCTCCGGCGGCCCTGCCGGGGGCTAAACTTTTAAAAAGTTGAACAAATTAGGTCTTAAAAACTCATTTTTGAAGAGATCTCGTTTAAAGGCGAATGTGATTTGACCCGAGGAACGAGGGGCAAAGCGCATTCGCGACCTGCTTTCAAGGTGGCACACCTTGCCGCCGGAGGCTTTTTTATTATTATGTTCCGGTAAACTCCGGTGTCCGTTTTTCCATAAAGGCTTTGAGGCCTTCGGCGGCGTCTTGTGTGGCGATGACGCGGGTGAGGGCCTGGGCGAGGCTGTCAACGGCTTTGTCAAAGGGAAGGGCCTCCACGGACGCGAAGGCCTCCTTGCCCAGACGCAGGCCGATGGGGCTTTTGCACGCCAGCAGGGAGAGAAGATCACGGGTCTCGGTCTCAAGGTCTTCTGCGGGATGGAGGGCCGTGACAAGACCCATGGCCATGGCCTCGGACGCTTCGATCATGCGCCCGGTGAGGATCATTTCCATGGCTTTCTTGCGGGGGACGTTGCGGAAGATGAGGGCGCCGATCATCATGGGGAAGAGCCCCACGTTGACCTCCGGGGTGCCGAAGCGGCTCTTGTCGTCGGCCAGGACCATGTCGCAGGCGAGCATCAGGCCCATGCCCCCGGCCAGGCAGTACCCCTGGACCATGGCCACCGTGGGCTTGGGAAAGGTGTGGAGCCTGTGGAGCAGCCGGGCGTAGGCCAGGGCCGTGGGTAGGGCGTCCCCGTCAGTCTTGATGGCCGAACCCAGGTCCGCCCCGGTGCAGAAAGCCCGGGATCCCGCACCCCGGATGAGGACGCACCGTATCGAGGAGTCCGCCTCAGCAGCATCCAGATGATCGTGGAAAAGGGCGATGGCCTCCGGGCTCAAAGCGTTTTTACGGGCCTCGCGGTTGATGGTGATGCAGGCCGCGGCATCCGTGACCGTGTAAAGCAGGTGGGGTGCGTCTGTCATGGCAATCTCCTTTGGTGTGGAAAGCGATACCTTCTGATGATCAACGCTGGGAAAAACCGCCGTAACTATTCAGCTTATGCCTCCGGCGGCCCTGCCGGGGGCTAAACTTTTAAAAAGTTTAACAAACAGGTCATAAATAAACATTTTTATGAATGTCACTTTAAAGGCGGATGTGATTTGACCCGAGGAACGAGGGGCAAAGCGCATCCGCAACCTGATTTCAAGGTGGCACACCTTGCCGCCGGAGGCTGCTTTTTGAGCTGAATAGATACACGGTCTCTTTGGACAGGGTCGCAAGCGTCGACGTCGCATGAGTCGTGGTTTTAACATTGCTGATTGTCCGGTTTAGCCGCCGGTTCCTGTTTTTTCTTCCTCCTGCCCTTTGGCTTCAAGGCTTACAAGGATCTCACCCGGCATCACCTGATCGCCCGGGTTGGTGTTGATGGCCGAGACCCTGGCGTCAAAGGGGGCTGCCAGTGTGGTCTCCATCTTCATGGCGGAGACGGTGGCGGAAGGAGACCTTCCACCTTGGTCGCCTGGGGCCACGAGGACGGCCACCACCACCGAGGGCATGGGCGGGGTGACGTCTCCGGGCAGCTCGTCGGGGGGGCTTGGTGCGTGGGCAAGCCGGTCCGCGTCGAAGATTTCCACGGGAACGCCGCCTATGGTGACGCGTTTGCCGCCTTCGATCTCCTCGACATGGGCAAGGAGGCTTCGGTCGTTGATAAACAGATGGAGTTTTGTCTTATCCACGGGTACAGCCGAGACGGTGTAGGGGGTTCCGTCGATTTCAGTTGTGAATCTGTCCTTATGGGCGGCGCAGGTAAGAGTTGTTTCGGTGTCTCCTGTTTTGCATCGGTAGTCCATGGGCTTCTCCATGTGGAATGAACCTTCGTTTGATGGCTTTTGGTGAAGCGCTTTGCCTTTTATGATGATTACGGGCGAAGCCCGTCAGCGAATGGGATCGGCCTGAGGAACGAAGGCCGGGAGCATTCGCGAGCCTGCGGTGCAAGGGATTTATCCCCTGCTTATATTCGAAAAGGCCCGAGCCGGGTCCAGGGGGACGGGTGGGCAGAGGGGCCTTGGGGCTGCGCTGCCTTTGCCTGGCCGAAGAGGTCGTGGGCAACGTAGGCGAGGAGGGCTTCCACCTCCGGGCGGGTCGGGGACCAGCCCGAGAGGGTGGTGTCGATGGTGTCGGTTTTGACCTGGCCGTTCCGGAAGGTCTCGGATTCCAGGAGGTCGATGAGAAAGGGCACGGGGGTTGCAATTCCGGTGATGACGGTTTGTTTCAAGGCCTGGACCATGCGCTGGGTTGCGGCCTGTCGGTCCTGGCCGAAGGTGATGAGCTTGGAGAGGATGGGGTCGTACTCCATGGGCACGGTCCACCCCTGGTAGACCCCGCTGTCCACGCGGACGCCGGGCCCTGAGGGTTCCTCCAGGTTCTGTAGTGTGCCGGGGCAGGGCATGAAGTTGTTTGCCGGGTCTTCGGCGTAGATGCGGCACTCCACGGCGTGGCCCCGTGGGATGATCTCCTCCTGGGACAAGGCCAGGGGCTCGCCCGCTGCAATGCGGATCTGCTCTCTCACCAGGTCCACGCCGGTGACCATCTCGGTGACGGGGTGCTCCACCTGGAGGCGGGTGTTGACCTCCAGAAAGTAAAAGTTCATCTCCTGGTCCACCAGGAACTCAAAGGTGCCAGCGTTGGTGTAGCCCACGGCTTTGGCCGCGTTGACCGCCGCCATGCCCATGGTGTGCCTGAGCGTTTCGTCCACCACAGGCGAGGGGCACTCCTCCACGATCTTTTGGTGGCGGCGCTGGGCCGAGCACTCCCGCTCAATAAGGTGAATGGCGTTGCCGTGGGTATCGGCCAGGATCTGTACCTCGATGTGGCGGGGCCCTTCTAAGTATTTCTCGATGTAGACCTCGCCGCTTCCGAAGGCAGCCAATGCTTCGGCCGCAGCTGCCGCCAGTGCTGCCTCCAGCTCCGCAGGCCGCATGACGGTTCGCATCCCTTTGCCCCCGCCCCCGGCAGCCGCCTTCACCACCACAGGATACCCCATGGCAAGGGCCGTCTTCTCCAGCTCTTCCAGGGAGGCCTCACCCCCCAAGGTCCCCGGGATGATGGGAAGCCCTTCGGCAGACAGTCTTTTTCTTGCCGCCGTCTTGTTACCCAGCAGGCGGATCACCTCGGGATCAGGCCCAATAAAGAGAAACCCCTCGGCCCTGCATCGTTCCGCAAACTCGGCGTTCTCCGCCAGGAATCCGTACCCCGGGTGGATCGCTTGAGCCCCAGTGCTACGTGCCGCCCCAACAATGGCGTCCATGTTGAGATAACTCTGCGCCGCCTCGGCAGGCCCGATACACACCACCTCATCCGCTGCCAGCACATGGGCCGCCTTGCGGTCCACCTCCGAATACACCGCCACCGTCTCAATCCCCATCTCACGGCAGGTGCGCATAATCCGAACTGCAATTTCCCCTCGATTGGCGATCAATACCTTACCAATGGTTTGAGTCATTTTTGCCTCGTCGTTAACATCGGGTTAAAAAGCGTGCCTCCGGCGGCGAGGTGAGCCACCTCGAAAGCTGATTGCCCTTGCGCTTTGTCCCTCGTTCCTCGGGCCAAAGCGCAAGGGCCTTCGGCTCGGGCTTCGCCCGACATAAACGCCGATGGTTTATGCGGGCTGACTCACAAGCTTCGTAAGAGTGTGGTCACGGTGTTATATTTTTGCCGCAAATAGGATTTAATATTGGTGCCTTTGGTGAGGTCTCTTACTTTTTTTAAGGCTGTTTTAGCGTTTTCGATACGTTTTGTTTCTCAGTTTCTTTACCCACGGGCGCAGCCCGTCAGCGAATGTGATCGACCCGAGGAACGAGGGGCGGGAGCATTCGCCACCCGCTTTCGAGGTGGCACACCTCGCCGCCGGAGGCTTTTCCCCTTACATGCGAAATACTCCAAACCCCTCTTTGTCGTCGCGCAGGGGGGCATTGAGGGCTGCGGAGATGGAGAGGGCCAGGACGGTGCGGGTGTCTTTGGGGTCGATGATGCCGTCGTCCCAGAGGTGGGAGGTGCTGTAGTAGGCGTCGCCTTCCTTTCGGGCGGCGGCCATGACCGGGACCTTGATCTGATCGACCATCTCGTCGGTGAGGGGGGGCTGCCCTTCCCGAGTGAGTTGGTCGTTTTTGACGGTGACCAGGACGTCGGCGGCCTGCTCGCCGCCCATGACACCGATCTCGTGGCAGGGCCAGGTCCAGAGGAGTCGGGGGCTGTAAGCCCTGCCGCACATGCCGTAGTTTCCGGCACCGAAGGAGGCCCCCACCATGACGGTGAACTTGGGTACCGAGGCGGTGGCCACGGCGTTGACCATCTTGTGGCCGTCCTTGGTGATGCCCTGGGCCTCGTAGGCTTTGCCGATGATGTAGCCGTTGATGTTCTGGAGAAAGACCAGGGGGATGCCGCGCCGGTCGCAGAGCTGGATGAACTGGGTGGCTTTGAGGGCGCTCTCGGAGAAGAGGATGCCGTTGTTGCCCAGGATGCCCACGGGGTAGCCGTGGATATGGGCGAAGCCGCACACCAGGGTGGGGCCGTAGAGGGGCTTGAACTCGTGGAAGTCGCTGCCGTCCACCAGGCGGGCGATGATCTCCCGGACGTCGTAGGGTATTTTCAGTTCATGGCTGACAATGCCGTAGAGCTCTTCGGGGTCGTAGAGGGGCTCGGTGGGCTCGGCCATGGGCATGGTGCTTTTGCCGTTTCCGGGAAGCTGCCGGACGGATTCGCGGACCATGGCAAGGGCCTGGGCATCGTCCTGGGCCTGGTAGTCCGAGACCCCGGATTCCCGGCAGTGGAGGTCTGCCCCTCCAAGCTCTTCGGCGGTGACCTCTTCGCCGGTGGCGGCCTTGACCAGGGCATAGCCAGGGAGGTCGGCGCCGGTGCCCTTCACATGGACCACCTCGTCGCTCATGGCCGGGATATAGGCGGCCCCGGCCGTGCAAAGCCCCATGACCGAGGTGATCTGAGGGATGCCCATCTTGGACATCATGGCCTGGTTGTAGAAGACCCGGCCTCCGTCGTCGATGTCGGGAAACACCTCGGACTGCAGGGGTCAGAGGCCGCCGATCAATGAGGTAGACCGTGGGCAGGCGGTCTCCATGGCCACACCTGGCGCCGAAGGTATTTTTCACCCCCCATGGGATAGACCGTGCCCCCCTTGATGGTGGGGTCGTTGGCGTGGACCATCACCTCCCGGCCGTGGATCACCCCGATGCCCATGACGCTGCCCGCACCGTGGACCTTGCCGTCGTACTGGCCGTAGGCTGCCAGGGCTCCCAACTCCACCAGAAAAGGCGTGTTGCGATCCAAGAGAAGGTCGAGCCGCTCCCGCACCGACAGCTTGTTCTGCTGGGCCAGCCGGGATTTTGCCTTGTCCGACCGGGCCTCCCGTGCCTCCTTGAGCCGTTCCTTCAACATCCCTACCCGCTCGGACATCGCCTCCACATTCTTCCGGTAGGTCTCAGACGTCGTATCCACCGCAGATCTGATAACAGCCATATATCCTCCGTATTTGGAATCATTTTTTAGGGCACAGGAAAAAAACAAAAGCGTGCCTTCTATGGTTAAAGTGCAAGGAAAAGCCTGTCTCCGGCGGCGAGGGTGGCGAAGCCACTATAGCGAAAAACACCTCGAAAGCTGATTGCCCTTGCGCTTTGTCCCTCGTTCCTCGGGTCAAAGCACAAGGGCCTTGGGCTCGGGCTTCACCCAAACGTCTGTGTTGGTGGTTTGTATAGAGCGATGCAACAAGCCTTAAAGGGCTAAGATTCGTTATCGTAACTCGTTGACTATTTGGCTTAAACCGGCCTATCTCCAAAGGAGTCGGGAAACTTCAAAACCTGTTTGTCAAGCTTTTCAAAAGCTTGGCCCCCGGCAGGGCCGCCGGAGGCGTTTTTACCTGGCTGCCTCCATGCATTCGCCATAGGGTTTCCAGGTGCCCAGCCTGGCCGCCGAAGCGCTTTATCCCGCTAATATTTCAGCAGCATGTTGCCGATGGCCTCTTTGGTCTGGCCCACGGAGGCGCCTTCCACGCGCAGGGCCTGGATGGTTGCCAGGCGGTCGGCGGGGCCTCCTTTTTCAAAGCCTTGTTCGCCCATGACGGAGAGGGCGGAGGAGACGATCTCTTCGGCGGCGTCGCTGCAGAAGACCCGGGCGCAGTGGGCGGCCATGGCGGCGTCGCTCTCTTCGGTGGCGATGAGGGCTGAGGCGTTGGCGTTCATGAGGCGGCTGGTCTGGAGCAGGGTGTACATGGTGGCCAGGGTGAAGCCCACTTCCTGGCGTGCGATGGGGGGCTTGCCACCGTCGGGTTTGGTTTTGGCCGCTTTTTTGGCCTGCTCGAAAAGGGCGGCGGCGTGTCCGGTGGCTTCGGAGGCTTGGAGCTGGGTTTTCAGGAGGGTGAGAAGCGGGGCCATGGGGGCCCCCGGCTCAAGGACGGATACGTGCGTGTGGGCAAGGCTTGCGCTGCGGGCCGTCAGGGTAAACAGGCCGGTGGCTCCCCGGGTGAGGGAGATGTCCTGGGTTCCCTGCTCGATGAGAAACAGGGCCGGGGCTTCGTCCACGGTGCCTGCGGCCACGATAAGGTCGGCGATGTCGGCACCGGGGATGCCCGTTAAGGTTCCGGATATGAGGGTCTCGTTTTTGTGGGATGTTCCGGTGAGGCCTTCGGCGCCCGGAGGGGTGTGGAAGGGCTCGGTGGCCAAGACGTTCCGTTTTGGACAGGGTCCGCCAGTCTGTCGTGCCAGGATTTTTGGCCAAACCGCTCTGGAAGGGGGCGCTGGAATGCGCAGGCCGTATTCAATCGTGCGGTAGGCGGTGGGGTTAGGCTTCGGGCCAGGCGTTCCTGTGCGCCGGGAAGGGCCGTGGCGAGGCCCGGGGCGTTCAGGGTGGTGTAGCCGGTGTCCGAGAGCAGGGTAATGAGGGCTTTGGGGTGCTCGTCGGGGTGGGTGCCGAGGATGGTTTCAAGGGAGAGGAACAGGTTAGCATTTATTCCCGGGTGTGGTCGAAATTCATGGGCAGGTCCCCCTATATCATCGAGGGTGCGTTTTGGACATCGGAGGTGCCGCCGCCGATGGGGGCGAGGCGTCCGTCCCGGAAGATGCGTTCCATGCCGTATTCGTGGCAGTAGCCGTAGCCGCCGTGGAGCAGGAGAGCGTCGTTGCTGGGGCCAAGGAGCCAGTCGCCCACAAAGAGTTTGGCCACGGCTGCTTCCAGGTGGTTGACGGGCTTGCCCTGTTCCTTGCACCAGGCGATGCGGTAGACAAGTTGGCCGCTTCAGCAAAAATCTTCATGGAGGCGAGTTTCTCTTTGGTGGCGTAGAACGCGCCGATGGGGCGCCCGAACTGTTCCCGTCCTTTGGCATAGGTCACAGACCGGGCAAGGGCGTGGTTGATGCCGCCCACCATGGGGGAGAGCAGGGCGCTGCGGTCCCACTCCACGGTCTGCATGGCCATGAGAAAGCCCGTGCCTTCGGCGCCCACCAGGTTTTCTGCAGGGATGGCGCAGTCCGAGAAGAAGAGTTCCGATGTCTGGGAGCTTCTGCAGCCCAGTTTGTTCATGGGCGGCCCTGCCTCAAAGCCGGGGGTGCCTTTCTCCACGATAAAGGCAGAGATGCCGTCGTGGGCTTTGGTCGGGTCGGTTTTGGCGTAGATGAGGGCCGGCGTCGGGCAATCAGGGCCGTTGGTGATGAAGGTTTTGCTGCCGTTCAACACATAGGTGTCGCCCTTTCTGGTGGCCGTGGTTTTCATGGAGGCGACGTCGGAGCCGGCGCTGGGCTCGGTGAGTCCCATGCAGCCGATTTTTGCGCCGGAGATGAGGTCCGGCAGGTATGTTTGCCTCTGGGCTTCGGTGCCGTGGCAGCAGAGGGTGTCAGCGCAGAGGAAGGAGTGGGCGCCGTAGGAGAGGGTGAGCCCTCCGTCCACTCCTGCTTCTCCCAGGGCTTCTCCTGCCAGTACCGTGGTGACCACGTCGGCGCCGGAGCCGCCGTAGGTTTCCGGGAGGTGGAGGCCCAGAAGGCCGAATTCTCCCATCTTTCGAAAGGCGTCAAAGTCGAAGGTGTGGTTCCGATCGTTCTCTTCCACGCGGGGGACGATCTCTTTCCGGGCGAATCGGATCACCTCTTTTTTGAACATCAGTTGGTCTTTGGTAAACGCGAATTCCATAAGGCCTCCAGGGGTGGGATGGATGGATCCGGCGAAAAGGCAGGGCCGGCGGGAAGCTTGGATAAAACGCAATTCCAGAATTGAATGATATTCAGAATAAAAATATAATTCATATCAAAAGTCAAGAAAAGAGTGGGGAGATCCGGGGCAAGGGTCGGGTATCACGCGAGATTTTCAGGGGCGGCAGGCCGAATACGGTATGGCGCTGAATTCCCATCTAATATTAGGAATCCTTGTGTTGCAAATGTCCCGTTGTCCGAAAATTTAAAACTGTGAAACAGAGGGTTACGTGTATGGCGAGATTCCCTTGATGGGCGTACGTCTGCGCCATAAGGCGGGGATGGGGCGCTGTTAGCATCATAATTACAAGGGTTTTAAAGTTCCTTTATTTATGTTAGCCTGTTTCGGTTTTTGCGAGATGACTGACTTTGCCGCGCTTTTTATGTGCGATCAAGTTTTGAAAAGTTATTTGAAAACAAATTGTTGCTTTATTGCTTTCTTAGTATTTTAAATTTCGGGTGGTATGCTGCTCGTGTAAGGTATGAAGTGAGTGATCATCCCGCATGTTTTCCCGGCCCCCGGTAAGGTTGTCCTTAATGTCCGTGGGGCGGATTCCGGTTGTTCCGGAGAGGCGAGAAGGATCTGCAGGCATATTTTGCATGGGACCCGCACGGCAGCTTTCCGGCAGCAACACCCGAGGAAATCAGGTTTATGGCTTGATTTCCTCGGGTGTGCTGCAGGGTTTCATGATGCTCTGAAGGCCCTGTTAAACAGGGTCGGCGGCCAGGGATCTTCATCGCCCTTCGGGTTTCTTGAAACACTCAGTGGATTTTTCTTATGACAGACAGCGAGTTAAACCCTCAGGGGTCTTCCGATGCCTCTTCTGCGCCTTCGGGTGCGTCTCCCCGCTTTGATGTCCATCCCCAGGTTTTTTTCACCTCAGCAGCCATTATTGTTGGCTTTGTGGTGTTTACCATCTTTTTTCATCAGAAGGTTGGCGATTTTTTTGGGCCGCTTCAGGCGGCGATTTCCTCCAATGCCGGCTGGTTTTTTATCTGGACCATGAACATCATCCTCTTCTTTGCCCTCTACCTGATGTTCAGCCGATACGGAGACATCCGGCTGGGAGGGGAAGACGCCGAACCTGACTTCAGCACCCTCAGCTGGTTTGCCATGCTCTTTTCAGCGGGCATGGGCATCGGCCTTCTTTTTTACGGGGTGGCAGAGCCCATGTACCACTTCGGTGCCAGCCCGTTTCCTTCAGATGGCCCCACGGAAGCAGCGCGAACCGCCATGGCCATTACCTTTCTCCATTGGGGATTCCACCCCTGGGCCGTCTACTCCATCGTGGGACTGGCCCTGGCCTTTTTCAGCTTTAACAAAGGGCTTCCCCTCTCCATCCGCGCGGTGTTTTACCCCCTTCTCTCGGGATGCCCCACAGCTCTGAAGCAGTCACTCATCGACATCCTGGCCACGGTGGCCACCCTTTTTGGTGTGGCGTCTTCTCTGGGGTTCGGTGTTCAGCAGATCAACGCCGGTCTGGCACACCTTTTCGGGTGGGAGCAGAGTGCCACCACCCAGCTATGGCTCATCGCAGGGATCACGGCCATTGCAACGACATCTGTGGTGAAGGGGCTGGATGCGGGGATCCGAAGGCTCTCGGAGCTCAATGTCTGGCTGGCCACGGGGCTGTTGCTCTTTGTTCTGGTGTGCGGTCCCACGCTCTTTATTTTCAACGGTCTCCTCGAAAACATCGGATCCTACATTCAGAACTTTCCCAAGCTGGCCACCTGGAGCGAAACCTTTGAGAACACCAACTGGCAGAACGGCTGGACCGTTTTTTACTGGGGGTGGTGGATTGCCTGGTCTCCCTTCGTGGGGATGTTTATCGCCCGAGTCTCCAAGGGGCGCACCGTTCGTGAGTTTATCATGGGGGTCCTCTGCATTCCGGCCTTTGTCACCTTTGTGTGGCTGACGGTGTTCGGGAACTCCGCGCTGTTCATCGAGATGTTCGGTGGCGGCGGCATTGCCGAGGCTGTGGCCAAGAACGTGCCGGTCTCTCTGTTTGTCCTTCTTGAGCACTTTCCTTTATCCGGCATCTCCTGTGTGCTGGGGGTTCTCGTGGTGGTGAGCTTTTTCGTGACCTCGTCGGACTCGGGGTCCATGGTCATCGACATCATCACCGCCGGCGGCAACCCGGATCCCCCCATTCCCCAGCGCCTTTTCTGGGCCATCCTGGAAGGGGTGGTGGCGGCGACCCTGCTGCTCTGCGGCGGCCTGGCCGCCCTGCAGTCTGCGGTAATCACCACGGGCCTTCCCTTCGGCATTGTCCTGATCATCATGTGCGTGAGCCTGAAGAAAGGGCTCAACGAGTACATCGGGGTCCAGACCTTCAGCGTGAAGACCGGGAAAAAGAAGGGCGAAGAGTTTGAGATCGAGGGTGCCGAGGCGCCCCACGTTGTGTTTGCGCGTAAGAAGAGCGCCTGATCTGCAAAAGGAGGATAAGCGATGTTACAGGATGTGAGTCAGAAATTTGCAGGTGGGTGCATGATGCTGGTGCGGAAGAAGGAGAGCTCCGTTGTGTTTTTGGGGACGGCCTTTCTCATGCACGACGACGGGTACCTGCTGACGGCAGCCCACCTCATTGAGGAGGATCCCGAAGGCTTGATGGTGGTTCCCACGAGCAACCCGGACGATTTCATGCCCATCAGCCTGGACCGGGTGTCGGCCATGAGCGTCTCGGTGGCGGCTGCGGACACGGTCCACAATGTGGCGCTTTTGGAGATCGATCGAAACCTGCGTATCCGGACCCCGGACCACCTTGGGGGGACCACCGAGAACCTGATTATAGGTACCAGCCTTCTCAGCCTCGGGTTTCCCTTCGGCCACGATGAAATGCATAACCTCGTGGCCCAGAGCGCGATCCTGAGTTCCAAGGTGTGTTCCAGAAACGGAAAGCGGCTTTTGCTTTTCGACACCATGGTGTTTGACGGCGTGGCCGGTGGGCCCCTGGTCAATGCCGATGACGGCCGGGTTATCGGGGTGGTCATCGGGCGATTTTCCCCGGTTGAAGACGGGGGTGATTTTGCCCGGGGCAGTCGGCCTTCGGGGTACCACACCCAGATCAGCTATGCCGTCTCCATTGAGTACGGCCTGGCCTTGATGGAACAAAAGGGGCTCGAGGTCTCCTGACGAATCTGATGTGATCTGTTGAGAAACATGAAAACGCCTTCGGTGAGAACCGAGGGCGTTTTTTTTGTGCGTGACGTGCATTGCCGGGTGCATATGGACGTGTGGCTGCCAAGGCCCCGCGTGGATGGTTATGCTCCCGGTTTTATTTTTTTTACGACCGGTAGGGCTCTGGCCTGGCGCAGATTGTCCATGATTTGTCAACAGATGTTGACAGTGGGAATGGGCAGGTATATCACACGTCAGATCCCGGGTGAAAATGTTCCCTGCATCATGACGGATGCGGCTTGACGTTTACCCTGGGAGGGACGCGGTCCCCATGCGATCAGGGTTGAATGGCTCCATAGCGATTCGGCATCATTTTTACGTCGGAAGTTGCTTTGAGCTAAACCTCAGCAATCCTCCGGGAGTTTGTTTACATGCGTTGCAATACCGTTGCCGAGAGCCAGGAGTACGACCCGCGGGCTTCGGTTCATTATATACTGGTCCTTGCCGTTATGGGAGGCTACGGAGTTGGGATCTGTCCCATGGTTGCATCGGTTCCGAAGATGCCGTGGTTTCTCTTAATGGGCACCGCATTGATTTTGATGCGCGGGGCAAGGTGGCTTCTCAGTCGTTTCGTGTTTTGTATCACGCCTCCCCGGCTGCAGGTGGCCGGGCTCTTTTTTCTGGATGTGGCGCTTTTGGGCCTGGTGGGGCTTCTCGTCAGCGTGCTGTTGGACACCTGGTGGGGTGGCGGGACGAGGAGTTCGGTTGAGGTGATCACCGGCTTTTTAAGCCTGGGCTTTTTTGTCGGGGCGGACCTGGGGTTGATCCACAACCGTCGACTGGCCATGAAGATCGGGCGGGGGCTTTTTACCACATCAGGGCACTTTGTGTCCGTGTCCAGAAAGCTGGTGCTGGTTACGGTGGCCTCCCTTACGGCGGTGACCGTTACCATGATTGTCGTCTATTTCAATGATTTTTGCTGGCTGGACAGCCACATCATGACGGCTGAGGACAGGAAGTCGGTCTTTTTCAACCAGGCCTTTATCATCACCGTTCTCATGGGGTACACGGCCAACATCGTCATGACCTATGCCCGAAACATTCACCTGTTTCTGGAGGAAGAGACCCGAACCCTCAGGGCGGTGTCCGCCGGTGATTTCGACACCCGGGTGCCTGTGGCCTTCAACAACGAGCTCGGGGTTATTGCCAGCTACACAAACCGGATGATCGCAGGGCTTAAAGAGCAGAACCTCATGGTGGAGCGGCTGCGGGACGTGATCATCAACAGCATGGCCTCCCTGGCTGAGACCCGGGACAACGAAACCGGCTCCCATATCCGGCGAACCCAGCATTACGTGAAGCTCCTGGCAGAGACCCTGGCACAGGTGCCCGCCTACGGCGGGGTGCTGCCCCCTTCGGTGGTGGATCTTCTGTACAAGACCGCTCCCCTCCACGACATCGGAAAGGTGGGGGTGCCGGACGCGATTCTTTTGAAAACAGGTCCCCTGACCAAAGAGGAGTTTGCCGTGATGAAGCTCCATACCCTCAAGGGGGAGGAGGCCATCCGGCGGGCTGAGCTGAAGATGGGAACCCGGCGCCAGCATCCTCGTTTCTGGCCTGTGCCCTGGCATCCGGGAAGTCACCATGAGAAGTGGGACGGCAGCGGGTACCCCCGGGGACTTGCGGGTTCGGACATCCCCCTTTCGGCACGACTCATGGCCCTGGCCGATGTCTACGACGCCCTGCGGTCCCAAAGGGTCTACAAGGAGGCCTGTCCCCATGAAGAGGCTCGCAAGATTATTCTGGAGGGCCGGGGGACCCATTTCGATCCCGCTGTGGTGGATGCCTTTGTGGCCTGCGAACACCGATTTGTGGAGATTGCAGGCTGTTTTGAGGACAAGGCCGGGGAGGACGAGGTGCTTCGGGCGGGGTGACAACTACCCTGACGCAGGGTTTAAAGTGAGGTAACTATTCAGCTCAAAAAAAAACAGCCTCCGGCGGCAAGGTGTGCCACCTTGAAAGCAGGTTGCGGATGTGTTTTGCCCCTCGCTCCTCGGGTCAAATCACATCCGCCTTTAAAGTAAAAATTTATTCAAAAAGATTTTTTTAAACCTGTTTATTAAACTTTTTTAAACGTTTAGCCCCGGTAGGGCCGCCCAAGGCACATCAGTCGCCGATGCGTCGCACCTCTCGGACGGAGCGGATGCGCTTGATGTTCTGGATGACCTTTTTGATCTGATCGGTGTTGCTGACGTTGAGGGTAAAGGTGCATTCGTAGCCGCCCTGGTCCTGGCGGCTCATGACCAGGTCCACGATGTTGGCGCGGCTGTCGCTGATGGCCGAGGTGATCTTGGCAAGCAGGCCCACCTGGTCCTGGGATCGCACGAGGATGCTGACGGGAAGGCTCTCCTGGGTTTCGCTGGCCCAGGTGACGTCCACGCAGCGCTCCGGGCTCATGGTGAGGGCATTGGTGCAGTTGCTGCGGTGGATGGTGATGCCCTGGCCCTGGGTCACGTAGCCGGTGATCTCGTCCCCGGGGACGGGGTTGCAGCATTTGCCCAGGCGGATGAGGATGTTGTCGATGCCCTTGACGATGACGGCATCCCCCTTCTTTGTACTGGCCCATGAGCCGGTGGAAGAGGGAGTGCTCGGGCTTGTCCTGCTTACTCTCCTGGGGAAGGAAGCGGTTTGCCACCTGGCGGGGGGTCACCTTGCCGTAGCCCACGTTTTCCACGAGTGAGGAGGCGCCCTTGAAGCCGAAGGCAGCGGCGGCCTCTTCCATCTCCGGCGTGGCCGAGAGCTTGTTGAAGTTGAGGCCGTGCTTCCTGAACTCTTTTTCCAGAAGGTCCTTTCCAAGGGCCACGCTGTGCTCTTTCTCCTCGGAGCGGATGAAATGCCGGATCCTGGCGCGGGCTTTTACGGTTTTTACAAAGCCGATCCAGTCCTTGCTGGGGGTGTTGCCCTTGGTAATGATGATCTCCACGGCGTCACCGGTCTGGAGCTCATAGGTGAGGGAGACCAGGCGGCCGTTGACCTTGGCGCCGCTGCACTGGTTGCCCACTTCGGTGTGGATGGCGTAGGCAAAGTCGATGGGGGTGGCGCCCTTGGGCAGGGTTTTTATCTCCCCCTTGGGGCTGAAAACGTACACCTCGTCCTGGAAAAGGTCGATGCGGACGTTCTCCATGAACTCGCCGGGGTTTTTGACGTTTTCCTGGTTCTCCACCAGGTCCTGGACCCAGGCGTAGGCTTCCCCCAGCTTCTCGTCGGCCACCTTGCCCTCTTTGTAAGACCAGTGGGCGGCGATGCCGGATTTGGCGACTTTGTCCATCTCCTTGGTGCGGATCTGCACCTCGATGCGGTGCCCCCCGGGCCCCACCACCGTGGTGTGGAGGGACTGGTACATGTTGGGCTTGGGCACGCCGATGTAGTCTTTGAATTTTCCGGAGATGGGGTTCCAGGTGCTGTGGATGATCCCCAAGGCCGTGTAGCACTGGGGGATGGTGTCCAGGATGATGCGGAAGGCCACGAGGTCGTAGATCTCATCAAAGGTGAGCTGCTGGGAGACCATTTTGTGGTGGATGCTGTAGAGCTGCTTGTAGCGCCCCATGACCTGGCCGTGGAGCCCTGCATCCTCCATGAGCTCCTTGATGCGGTTTTTGGTGGAGGAGACCACCTCTTCCTGGGACAGCTGATCGTCTTTTACCTGTTCCCTGATTTTTTTGTACTCTTCGGGTTGCAGGGTTTCAAAGGCAATGTCCTCCAGCTCCTGTTTGAGCCAGTAGATCCCCAGGCGGGAGGCGATGGGCACGTATAGGTCCATGGTCTCCTTGGCGATCTGTCGCTTTTTCTCCTCGCGCTTGTGGAACTTCAGGGTGCGCATGTTGTGGAGACGGTCGGCCAGCTTGATGAGGATGACGCGGATGTCGTTGGCCATGGCCAGGATCATCTTACGGATGCTCTCGGCCTGGCGCTGCTGGGAGGTGGCAAAGCTGAGTTTGCTGAGTTTGGTGACCCCGGCCACGATATGGCACACCCCGGTGCCGAAGTACTGGGCGATCTCCTCTTCGGTGGCGTGGGTGTCTTCAACCACGTCGTGGAGCAGGGCGGCAGCCACGCTCTCCACGTCGAGTTTCATGTCGGCCAGGATGTAGGCCACTTCCAGGGGGTGGGTGAGGTAGGGCTCTCCGGACAGGCGTGTCTGGCCGTCGTGGACGCGCGCGGAAAAGATGTAAGCCCTTTCCACGATGTCCAGGTCGGCATCGGGATGGATTTCTATGATTCTGTCCAGGATATCGTTTATACGGATCATCGGTACTGCTGCCTCACCACGTGGCCCCGGGGCCATTTTTTACGTTAAGTTTTTTTTTAACATGTAACGATTCAGCCTTTAATAACGCGACGCGTTAGAGCGCACCGTTTAAAGAAAAACCGTATCGTTACGTTGACATCAAACAAAAACCAAAGGGGCCGTCACCGGATGTGGCGGCCCCTTTGGGGGTATTTATTAGTATGCCTTGGCGAAGATCACCCGTTTTTTGCTGGGCTTGCCGCAGCAGATGCAGGTTCCCTCTTCCTCGTCGCCTTCAAAGGGGATGCATCGGATGGTGACCTTCAGGTCGGTTTTGATCTTCTCTTCACAGGCACCGTCCCCGCACCAGTGGGAGAGGGCAAATCCGCCGTGGATTTCGGGCTTCTCTTCATTTTCCGGGGTAAACCAGGCGTAGAAGGCCTCTTTGTCGTCCACGGGACGGGTGTTGGCTTCCCGGTGGGCCAGGGCCCGGTCGAAAAGGGCCTGCTGGATCTCGTCCAGGATGGCGGGCAGGGTGGCCAGGAGCTCTTCGCGCTTGACCCCGCGCTTCTCTTTGGGGGAGAGGTCCCGGCGTGCCATGAACACCGAGTCCTCTTTCATGTCCCGCGGGCCGATCTCGGCGCGGACGGGGATGCCCTTTTTGATCCAGTCCCAGCCCCTTGCGCCGCCGATCTCGCGCTCGTCCACTTCCACCTCGATGGCGCGGCCGTGGTAGGTCACCTGGGAGAGTTCTTCGGCCAGCTTCCTGGTGTAGGCCAGCACCTCTTCTTTTTCTTCGGGCTTGCGGAAGATGGAGGAAGAAGACCCCGATGTCGCCGGGGCGATGCGGGGGGGCGTAGTCGTGGTCAGATGGTCATGATCATGCCGCCGATGAGGCGGGTGGAGGTGCCCCAGGAGGTGGTCCAGGCGTACTCTTCTTTCTCGTCGGCGCTCTGGAAGGTGATGCCCGATCCTTTGGCGAAGTTCTGGCCGAGGAAGTGTGAGGTCCCTGCCTGAAGAGCTTTTCGATCCTGCATCATGGCTTCGATGCAGAGGGTGTCCACGGCGCCGGGGAAACGCTCGGAGTCGGATTTGCGGCCCCTGATCACCGGCATGGCGAGGTACTCTTCAGCAAAATTGGCGTAGACCTCCAGCATCTGTTCAGTGCGGGAAATCGCTTCTTCGGAGGTGGCGTGGGCGGTGTGCCCCTCCTGCCAGAGGAACTCGCTGGTGCGCAGGAAGGTCCGTGTGCGCATCTCCCAGCGCACCACGTTGGCCCACTGGTTGATGAGGACGGGAAGGTCCCTGTAGCTTGTGATCCACTTGGCAAAGGAGTCCCCGATGATGGTCTCGGAGGTGGGGCGCACGATGAGGGGCTCGGCGAGCTCCCCTGCGGGTACCAGGCCCCCTTCGGGCCCTGCTTGGAGGCGGTGGTGGGTCACCACGGCGCACTCCTTGGCAAAGCCTTCCACGTGCTCAGCCTCTTTTTCAAGGAAGCTCAAAGGGATGAAGAGGGGAAAGTAGGCGTTTCGCACGCCGGTCTTCTTGAATTTGGCGTCCATGGACTTCTGGATGTTTTCCCAGAGGGCATAGCCCCAGGGCTTGATCACCATGCACCCGCGCACAGGGGAGCTTTCGGCCATGTCGGAGGCCTTGACCACCTGCTGGTACCACTGGGGGTAGTCTTCGGTTCGGGTGGGGGTAATCGCTGTCTGTACCTTTTTTGCCATTGTCGTCCTCATGGGTATATCGGCCGGTTTTTAATGCAGGCCGTGATCGTTTCTTTATGGGCTGTTGAGTCGTTACGCTTTGTTTTTTTCAAAATCATCGATGGCTGCCAGGAGCACCTCCACCAGCTGATCTTCAGGGAATTTTTTCACCACCTGTCCCTTTTTGAACAGAATCCCGATGCCGTGGCCGCCCGCCACGCCGATGTCGGCTTCCCGGGCTTCTCCTGGGCCGTTGACCACGCATCCCATGATGGCGATCTTGATGGGAGTCTTTCGGCCGATGAGGGCCTGTTCCACCTGCTCCACGATGGAGAACAGGTCGATGTTGCAGCGGCCGCAGGTGGGGCAGGAGACAATCTCCGGGCCGAAGCGCCGGAGCTCCAGGGACTTTAAGATCTCCTGGCCCACGCGGATCTCCTCCACGGGGTCCCGTGTAAGGGAGACGCGGATGGTGTCCCCGATGCCCTCTGAGAGGAGCATGCCGATGCCGATGGACGATTTGACCACCCCGGGAAACAGGGAGCCCGCTTCGGTAACCCCCACGTGCAGGGGATAGTCCACCTGACCGGAGAGGAGGCGGTAGGCCTCCACGGTGCGGGTGACGTCCGACGCCTTGAGGGAGATCTTGATGTCGAAAAAGTCGAGCTCCTCAAGGATACGGATGTTCTCCATGGCGCTGGCCACCATGGCCTCTGGGGTGACCCCGTCGAACCGGTCCAGGATCTCCTGGGAGAGGGACCCGGCGTTGACCCCAATGCGGATGGGCAAGCCGCGCTCTTGGGCGCAGGTGACCACCTTGACGACCTTTTCCCGGCTGCCGATGTTCCCCGGGTTGATGCGCAGGGCATCGGCTCCGTTTTCAGCGGCGGCAATGGCCAGCCGATGGTCGAAGTGGATGTCTGCGATGAGGGGAATGGCGATCTCTTTTTTGATGGCGGCGATGGCTTCGGCCGCCTCCATGCCGGGGACCGCCACCCGGACGATCTCGCACCCCGCCTCTTGCAGGCGGTGGATCTGGGCCACGGTGGCCTTGATGTCTTCGGTGCGGGTGTTGGTCATGGACTGCACCGAGATGGGGGCGTCACCGCCCACGGCCACCCCTCCGACACGGAGGGTTCGTGTTTTTTTTCGTGTCTGAACCAGGGACATGGGTCGTATCTCTTTCGTCGGAAGGGCCGGTGCCATACGGCTTCGGCAGGGTGGGCCGTTGCGGGCCGGGGCAGGCTCACCCCGGCGCGGTGCCGTGGGGCTTGGCGAAAGCGCCTTCCAACTGTTATTGTATCAGACGGGTTGTGAGCAAACCAGACGGTTCCCTCTCGTCGTGATGCATGTCTGAACGTCGGGCTCCCGGAAATGTAACAAACAGATCACTTGATTCACGGGGTTGCCGCCTTGTCCGGCGGCGACCTGCTCCGCGGGGCGCGATCCGTGGGATGCATCCGGGGGTCTTTCTTTTGTAACGACACGGAAAAACAGGCAAACATCCCGTGCGCCACGGGGCGGTGCCCGTGACCATGGTCTTGGAGACGATGGTCACCACCGGAGCGTGGATGCCACCTGCCGGTCGGGATGAGTGGAGTGCGTTGTTTTTGGCGGGAGCCGTTACGGTAAATGTTGGAAAAGAGTATCAGAACAGCACAGCCCATGGCAAGGGAAATGAGGTGTGGAAAAGGCCCGTTTTATGGGGGCTTGGGGTAAATTAACCGAGGAACGATCTGTGTACGGGGAGGTAGCGCAATGGCAGTGTCAAAAGACCAGGTAGTCAAGGAGTTGAAGGGGGCTGCAAGGCAGGGGCGCATCAGCTGTGCCCTGGCCTTGTCCACGGCCCTGCGCTGTGGTGTGACCCCCGGGGAGGCCGGGTCATGCCTTGATGAGCTCGAAATTCGTATAGAGACCTGCCAGCTGGGGCTCTTCGGGTTTGGGCCCGGCAAGCAGAAGCGGATCCAGATCCCCGAGGTCATCTCTGATGAGGTGGCGGCATGGCTGGATGAAAGCGCCGAGGCAAAGGGGCATGTCACCTGCAGGGAAATTTTTGCCAAGGCAAAGGAGGACGGTCTCTCCCGGGCCCTTCTGGCCGGGGCCTGCGAAAAGACGGGGGTCAAGATCCGGGCATGTCAGCTGGGAGCGTTTGTTTAAGCCGGGGGCGGATAACCAGTACTAGCCAAAACATCTTGGAACAATACCAAAAAACTTGGTAGGCTATGCCGTAGTGTCCTTTCGTTGGTCCAGACAGCAGCCCGACATGATTTGTGGTGTCGACCCCTCGTCAATCCTTTCAGGAGGTGCTTCCATGGCTTCACTCAAAGACATGTATCAATGCCAGGTCCACAACTGCGGTTATGTGTACGACCCCGACAAAGGGGAACCCAAAACCAACACCCCGCCCGGCACCGCGTTTAAGGATCTGCCCGATGACTGGGCCTGTCCGTTCTGCCAGGCTTCCAAAAAGAGCTTCCGGCCCCTGGCAGGTCCCGGCTCGGTGGCGGAAGAGGAGGGGTAGGGAGGCAGGCGAGCCGCCGGAGGCTTGTTTGAGCTGAATAGTTACCGCTGTGACGCCTTAAAAAAAACGGGCCGTTTCCCATCTTTTTTCGGATGGGAAACGGCCCGTTTTGATTTGGTACCGGAGTTAGGGCGTCATGCCCGCCCCCTTCTACTTGAGAAAGGGGTTGTACTGCTTTTCGGTGCCGATGGTGGTCTTGGGGCCGTGGCCGGTGTAGACCACGGTATCATCGGGCAGGGAAAAGAGCTGCTCCTTGATGCTGGCGATGAGGGTGGCGTAGTTGCCGCCGGGGAGGTCGGTTCTTCCGATGGAGTGTCCCCTGCAAAGGCCGCCTTCTCGTCCTTGCAGTACAAGGTGATCCCGCCGGGGGTGTGGCCCGGTGTGTGGAGGACCGCCAGGGTCTTGTTGCCGAAGGTGATGGTGTCCCCGTCGGTGAGGAGACGGTCGGCCGGGGGCGAGTTTTCCGCCTTGAGGCCAAAGGCCATGGCCGTCACCGAGAGCTCCTGGAGCATGGACGCGTCGGCTTCATGGATCATGAGATCGGCGCCCGTGGCCTCTTTCAGGCGCTTGTTGGCTCCCACATGGTCAAAGTGGCCGTGGGTGTTGATGATGGCTTTAACGGTGAGCTTTTCATCGGCCAGGGCCTTCAAGATACGTGAGGCGTCGTCGCCGGGGTCGATAACCACTGCTTCGCGGGTGGTTTCGCATCCGAGGATGATGCAGTTTGCACCGATGGGTCCCACAACAAGGTCTGTGATCAACAAGGTCGGGTCCTCCTAAAGAGTTTAGCTTTTGTCAGCGGACACGGCATCGAGGATACCGTTGATAAAGGCGCCCGACTCTGCGGTTCCAAAGTGTTTGCCGATCTCAATGGCCTCGTTGATGGCTACCTTGTCCGGGACATCTTCAAGGAACATGATCTCAAACACCCCGACCCGCAAGGCATTGCGATCCACGGAAGACATGCGGTAGACCTTCCAGTTCTTGGATCGGTTTGCGATGGCGGCGTCGATCTCTTCCAGGTTGTCCAGAACACCTTCGGTGAGGGTATCGAAAAAGGGCAGATACGCCTCGTCGGTGATGTAGTTGTCCCGAAAGAGCTGCACCGCGTCGCGGCGGGCCTGGGGCTTTATATCCGCAAAAAAGAGAGCCTGCAACGCAAGCTCCCGTGCGCCTCGTCTTACTCCCATTTACTTCTGTCCTTCATCCATGACGGTCATGAGGTTGGCCATTTCGATGGCAGACAGGGCACAGTCAAAGCCTTTGTTCCCGGCTTTTGTGCCGGCCCGTTCGATGGCCTGCTCGATGGTATCGGTGGTGACGACCCCGAAGATGACGGGGATGTTGGCTTCCAGGCTGACATGGGCCACGCCCTTGGATACTTCGGCGCAGACGTAGTCAAAGTGGGGGGTGGCCCCGCGGATGACGGCACCCAGGCAGATGACGGCATCGTATTTTTCGGTCTGCACGGCTTTCTGGGCCAGCAGGGGAATCTCAAAGGCACCGGGGACTTTGATGATGTCGATGTCGGCATCTTTTGTGCCGCTGCGCGTCAGGGCGTCCACGGCACCGCCCACAAGGCGTTCGGTGATGAAGTCGTTGAAACGGCTTACGACGATGGCAAATTTTTTGCCTTCGGAGGTCAGGCTGGACTGGATGATATTGGGCATGGTGAGTCCCTTTCCCTATTGGTTTATAGGTGTCAGTCTAAAATGTGAAAACAGGAGCGACCGGCAAGCCGACCGCTCCGGGTTTGTTGTCCTTGGGGACTCCCTACATGTTGTGGGAGTCTTTTTTGGGCTCGATGTTCAGGGTGTGGCCCATCTTCAGCTTCTTGCAGGTCAAGTCCTCTAGGCTGTAGACGTTGGTGTGCACCTCAATGGGCACCTGCTCCACAACGGGAGGTGCCGTCCTTCTGACCCATCTTCTTGGGGTTGTTGGTCATGAGGCGCATCTTGCGCACGCCGATGTCGGCGAGCATCTGAGCCCCGATGCCGTAATCCCTAAGGTCTGCCTTGAAGCCGAGTTTTTCGTTGGCCTCCACGGTGTCGTAGCCCTGGCGCTGGAGCTCGTAAGCCTTCAGCTTGTTCACCAGGCCGATTCCGCGGCCTTCCTGGCGAAGGTAGAGGATGACCCCTGAACCTTCGTCGTTGATGCGGGCCATGGCGCGCTGGAGCTGATCGCCGCAGTCGCACTTCATGGACCCGAAGATATCGCCGGTCATGCACTCGGAGTGGACGCGTACCGAGAACGGGCTCCTCCGGGTTGATCTCCCCTTGGCAGTTGGCGATGTGGGTGGTTGTACCAGTCGTTAACGGCGATGATCTTGAAGTCCACCACCAGGAGATGGCGGTGGTGGCGTTCTCGGCGGCCCGCTTGACGAAGGACTCCTTCTTCATGCGGTACTCCACCAGGTCCGCCACGGTGCAGATGCCGATGCCGTGCTCTTTGCTGAACTCCTCCAGGGAGGGCATGCGGGCCATTGTGCCGTCGTCGTCCATGATCTCGCAGATAACGGCGGCAGGCTTGAGACCGGCAAGGCGCGCCAGGTCCACGGACCCTTCGGTCTGGCCCACGCGGACCATGACCCCGCCGTCACGGGCGCGCAAGGGGAAGATGTGGCCCGGGCGGGCAATGTCGGCCGCCTTGGTCTCATCGGCCACGGCCGTCAGGATGGTGGTGGCGCGGTCCGCGGCGGAGATGCCGGTGGTGACCCCTTTTTTGGCTTCGATGGAGACGGTGAACCCGGTGCCGAACTGGCTGGTGTTGTCATACCACCCCATCATGGGCAGGTCCAGGTAGTAGCAGTTGCCGAGGACATGGGCAGGCGGATCGAGCGCATGTCGTATTTGGCCATGAAGTTGATGGCCTCGGGAGTGACCGCCTCGGCGGCCATGGTCAGGTCTCCTTCGTTTTCACGGTCTTCGTCATCGGCCAGGATGACCATGCGACCTGCGCGAATCTCTTCAATGGCTTCTTCGATGGATATAACGGGCATATCAGACTCCTCTTACTCCTCTTGCTCTCACTATATAAAGGGACCCGCATCGGTCCCTTTTTCTTGCGTCGTCGGCTTACAAAAATCCCTTGTCGGCCAAAAAGGCCATGTCGATGGAAGGGGCTTGGGGCTTCTGATCGGGCTTGGGCGTCATGAGAAATTTTTCGATGTACTTCCCCACCATGTCGGTTTCGATGTTGACGATGGAACCGGGCGGCTTCTGGCCGATGCTGGTGATTTCTGCTGTGTGGGGAATGATGCTCAGGGTGAAGGTGGTGTCGGTGACGGCGTTGATGGTCAGGCTGATGCCGTCTACTGCCACGGAGCCCTTTTCAATCATGAAGCGGGAGAGGTGCTTTTCCACGGCGATGGTGACGATGACGGCGTTGGCCTGGCGTTCCTTGCTGACAATGGTGCCCACGCCGTCCACATGGCCGGAGACGATGTGGCCGTCTAAGCGGTCGGAGAGGCGCAGGGCACGCTCCAGGTTGACGCGGGAACCCACGTGGATGCTGGAAAAGACGGTGCGTTTAATGGTTTCGGGGGCCACGTCCACCTCAAAGCGGCGGCCGTCCAGGACCACGGCGGTGAGGCAGGAGCCGTTCACAGCGATGCTGTCCCCGATCTTGACGCGGTCGAGGGGAAAGTCTGCCTCGATGGCAAAGCGGGACCCCTGGCCTGTGGGGCGGATGTCCCTGATGGTGCCGAATCCTTCAATAATTCCGGTGAACATACCTCATCGCCTCTTCTCAAGAAAGCTGGTCCTGAAACGGCTGGCACGCCCCGCAGGGCGATCGGCATCTTTACAGGTAGCCCTCGATCATTACGTCATTGTCAAAGTGTCGAACAGCAACCCGGGAAAGGGTCAGGGCCTCGTCCATGGAGAGGGGCCCTTTGCCTGCGGTGACGGGAAACCCGTCGTCTCCTGTGAGGAGCTTGGGCGCGATATAGATGCGGAACTTGTCCACGATCTTTGCGTCCAGGGCGGATTTGAGAAGGGTCGCTCCCCCTTCGAGGAGGATGCTCTGGATCTTCTCTTTTCCCAAGGTTGCCATGAGGCGGTCAAGATCCACATAGATACCTAAGGGGACCTCGAACCCGCGCTCCAGAAGCCTCAAGGCGCGCCTTTTTCCGGAGGGTCTCCTCGGCTTCCGTTGGGATCTTACCGCAAACGATTATTGTATCAGAATCGGAATTGAGCTGCAACACCCTCGCCTGATCGTCAATGGTGAGGTGGCTGTCGAGGATGATGCGGATGGGGTCTTTTCCCCCGGATTCCAGGCGGCAGGTGAGGGAGGGGTTATCGGCCTTGACCGTACCGATGCCCACCATGATGGCGTCCACGGCGTGCCGAAGCTCGTGGACATGGCGCCTGGAGGATTCGCCGGTGATCCACTGGGAGTGGCCCGTGGATGCGGCGGTGCGGCCGTCTAAGGTGGCGGCGCTTTTGGCCACCACAAAGGGGCGGTTCGTCTGCACGTGTTTGATGAACCCTTCGTTGAGGGCTTCGGCTTTTTCCCGGAGGATGCCGGAGGTCACCTCGACCCCCTGGGACCTGAGGCGCTCGATGCCGCCTGAAGCCACGGGGTTGGGGTCTTCCATGGCAATGAAGACACGCCGGATCCCGGCGCTCAAGATCTTTTCGGTGCAGGGAGGGGTCTTGCCGGTGTGGTTGCAGGGCTCCAAGGTAACATAGATGTCGCCGCCTTCGGCCCGGTCTCCTGCCTCATCAATGGCAAAGACCTCGGCATGGGGGCCGCCGCAGGCCTTGTGCCAGCCGCGTCCCACCACCTGTCCGTTGTTGACCACCACAGCCCCGACCGCGGGGTTGGGGGAGGTCCATCCGATGCCTCGTGCCGCCAGGGCAAGGGCCATCTCCATGTACTCCTGAGCCTCCATGGCTCCCCCTTTGTTGCGCTGTTTGTAAAGCGCCGTCCCTTTAATGTGCCGGGGACGGCCCGGCTACTGCGACTCCTTTGAGAGGAGCCCCTTGAGCTCCATGACAAAGTCGTTGACGTCCTTGAACTCCCGGTAGACGGAAGCAAAGCGGACGTAGGCGATGTCGTTTTTGCCGTGGAGCCAGATCATTACCTTCTCACCGATCTTCTGAGAAGGGATCTCTTTTTCTCCGGTCTCCCGCAGGTCCCGCTCCAGCTCGTCCAGATAAGCGTCGATGACGTTGACGCTGATATCGAGTTTTTCACAGGCCCTGTAGAGGCCTGCGGCCACCTTGCTTCGGGTAAACTCTTCCCGGCGGCCGTCTTTTTTCACGATCATGACTGGGAGTTTTTCCACGTGCTCGTAGGTGGTGAAGCGCCTGCCGCAGGCGAGGCACTCCCGGCGCCTCCGGATTTCGTTTTTATCCTTGGTGTCCCGAGAGTCCACGACTTTTGTGTTGTCTTCGGCGCAGTAGGGGCATTTCATGGCGTTCTCCTTGTGACAGTGGTCTTGTGGGCCAATACTCCGGTTCAGGGGACCTGAATCACTTCAACACCGGCTTCGCTTAGCATCTCTTCGGAAATCGCGTCGGCATAACCCGACTGGTACACAATCTTCTTCACCCCTGCGTTGATCAGCAGCTTGGCGCAGATGGAGCAGGGGAGGTTGGTGCAAAAGAGGGTGGCGCCGTTGATGGACACCCCGTAGTGGGCGGCCTGCACAATGGCGTTCTGTTCTGCATGGACGCCGCGGCAGAGCTCATGGCGTTCCCCGGAGGGGACGCCCAATTGCTTTCTCAGGCATCCGGTCTCGGCACAGTGGCGCACCCCGCTGGGGGCGCCGTTGTAGCCCGTGGCCAGGATCCGCTTGTCCTTGACAAGGATGGCTCCCACCGCACGGCGTGTACAGGTGGAGCGCTTGGCCACCAGCTCGGTGATGTCCATGAAGTACTGGGCCCATGAGGGGCGAGTCTGTTCCGGTTCCATATGGGCGGCTCCTTGGCGGCGGGAGGGCCCGGCTTTGCGAGCCGGCCCTCCCTTCGATCAACGGGTCGGTGACCTGTTAGTCGGTAAACAGAGGGAAGGCGTTGCAGAGGGCCTTCACCTCCTGTCGAATGGTGTCGATGACGGCGGGGTTGTCCTTGTTGGTCAGGGCCTTGGCCATGAAACCCGCCACCTGCTTCATTTCGGCTTCCTTCATGCCTCGGGTGGTGAGCACCGGGGTGCCGATGCGGATCCCGCTGGTGACAAAGGGGCTGCGGGTGTCGAAGGGGACCACGTTCTTGTTGGCGGTGATGCCGGCGCGGTCCAGGGTCTCTTCGGCGTCCTTGCCCGTGATGTCCATGCGGGTGAGGTCCAGGAGCATGAGGTGGTTGTCGGTACCGCCAGAAACCAGGTCAAATCCGTTTTCCATGAGGGCGTCGGCCAGGACAGCGGCGTTTTTGACGATCTGTGCCTGGTAGGCTTTGAATTCGTCGGTGGACGCTTCCTTGAAGGCGATGGCTTTGGCCGCGATGACGTGCATGAGGGGACCGCCCTGGATACCGGGGAAGATCTGCTTGTTCATGACGCCTGTGAGGTCTTTGCCGGAGAGGATCAGGCCGCCCCTGGGGCCCCTTAAGGTCTTGTGGGTGGTGGAGGTGACCACGTCCGCGTAGGGGACGGGGTTGGGATGGACGCCACCGGCCACCAGGCCGGCGATGTGCGCCATGTCCACCATGAGGGCGGCGCCGGTGCGCTGGGCAATGGCGGAAAACGCTTCGAAGTCGAGGGTGCGGGGATAGGCGCTGGCCCCGACGATGATGAGTTTGGGCTTGCACTCGCGGGCCATGGACTCCACATGGTCGAGGTCGATCATGCCGGTCTCTTTTTCCACGCCGTAATGGACAAAGTTGAACAACTTGCCGGAGAAGCTGGCGGGGCTGCCGTGGGTCAGGTGGCCGCCGTGGGCGAGGTCCATGCCCATGACAGTGTCGCCGGGCTCAAGCATCCCGAAAAGGGCCGCCATGTTGGCCTGGGAACCCGAGTGGGGCTGGACGTTGGCATAGGCCGCGCCGAAGAGCTCTTTGGCCCGTTCGATGGCAATGGCTTCAGCGGTGTCTACGTGGCCGCAACCGCCGTAGTATCGCTTGCCGGGGTACCCTTCGGCATACTTGTTGGTCAGGGGGGTGCCCATGGCTTCCATGACCGGGGTGCTCACCGCGTTTTCCGATGCGATAAGTTCAAGGTTGTTCTGTTGCCGCGAGATTTCGTTCTCGATGGCAAGGGCAATATCCGGGTCCACATCTCTAATACACTTCAGGTTCACCTTTGCTTCCTCTTCAGCCGTGTGTTCGGCGCGTCAGCCGGTTTTGGCTTGTCAGCCGGGTTTTCGGTTGGTGAAGGACGCCACGTCGAATGGCTTGTCGAAGCGCTGCCGGAGTCCGTGGGGACCGACCGGTGTGCGGCGGACGAACAGTGTGAGTTCGGTCCGTGCCGGGTGTCTTCCCTTTCAGCCCTTATCCCCAAGGGCGGCAGGTTGCCTTCGACGTGGGTCACCGCGATCAGGCTCACCGCCTGCGACCCCTGTCGCCGGGAATCCCGCCGTGCAGGCCCTGCTTTCAAGGGTTCGCTCCCCATAGAAAAGCGGTGTTGCCGTGCAGTTTTCCCTGTTGATCAGAAGGACTCAAACATCTGGATGCGATCCAGGTGACGTCCTCCCTCAAAGGGGGTTTCCATCCAGATCTGAACAAGGTCCAGGGCCAGGGATTCGCCGATGACGCGGGCGCCCATGACCAGGATGTTGCTGTTGTTGTGCATGCGGCTCATGCGCGCGGAAAAACCGTCGCTCACCAGGGCCGCACGGACACCTTTAAAGCGGTTGGCGGCCATGGACATGCCGAGGCCGGTGCCGCACAGAAGGATGCCCTTCGGGTGTGTCCCGTCGGAGACCTTGCCGGCCACCTCTTTGGCGAAATCGGGATAGTTGACGGACTCCGGCCCGTGGCATCCCGCGTCCACCACCTTGACGCCCTTTTTCTCCAGAAAGACTTTTATGGTCTCCTTCAGGGGGTAGGCGGCGTGGTCGCATCCGATGATGACTTCGGTCTCATACGGGGTTGTGTCGTTACTCATGATCTTATCGTGCCTTATAGATACAAGGAAGGGTGGGAACGGCCCACCCTGTCAACCTGATCGTCATGGTCTTTTTGTTTCTTCTCCCCATGAAGGGGAGCCTTGCCGAGTCGGCCTTGCGGCCGGCCGCGCTACATGCGCGCTTCGATGTACTCGATGGCGTCTTTGACGCGAACGAGCTTTTCCGCCTCGTCGTCGGAGATCTCGATATCGAAGACCTCTTCCATGGACATGATCAGCTCCACGAGATCCAGAGAGTCGGCTCCCAGGTCGTTGACGAAGTGTGCTTCGGGAACCACGTCACCGGCTTCGACTTTCAGCTTTTCAGAGACTACTTTTTTGATTTTGTCTTCTACGGACATCGCTACCTCATTGTGTCGTTATGATGTGAACATGCCCCCATTGACATGGAGTACCTGTCCGTGGACGAGGCGCTGCCGCTCAGAGGCGGTGACTACAACACCGGTCACATCTTGAAGGTGAGCCGGTACGTTGCATGGGGATCTGGGCGATGATGGATCCGATGGCCTCCTCCGAAAGGGCGGCGGTCATGTCGGTATCGATGAACCCCGGTGCCACGGCATTGACCGTGATTTGCCTGGAGGCCAGCTCGCGGGCCGCTGAACGGGTAAGGCCGATGAGCCCCGCCTTGGAGGCGCAGTAGTTGGCCTGGCCGGCATTGCCCGTAACCCCAACCATGGAGGTGATGTTGATGATGCGGCCGGAACGCTGCTTCATCATGGGCCGTGCCGCGGCTTTCAGGCAGAAAAAAGCCCCTTTGAGATTGGTGTCGCACACCGTGTCCCAATCAGACTCTTTCATGCGGACCAAAAGCCCGTCCCGCGTAACACCGGCATTGTTGACCAGCACATCCACGCGCCCGGTCTCGTCCACCACCTTCTTGATAAAGGCGGAGACCTCCGCTTCGGAGGTGACATCCACACGGACGCCCACGGCCGTACCACCCTTTTCAGCGACAAGGGCTTCGGTTTGCCGTGCCGCCTCCTCGGAGGACGCGTAGTTGAAGTAAATGCGGGTATCGGGACCGGCAAATTCGAGGCAGACCTCTCGGCCGATGCCCCGGGACCCTCCGGTGACGACGATACTGCGTGGATTGGTGTCAGGCATGGACCCTACACTCCAGGGAAAAAACGTGGCGCCTTGCACGCGTTGTTACTCGCGTGCGGATTCGACACATCGTGTGATCGCTACTCTTCGTCTTCTGCCAGTACGTTGCGACCCTTGTAGGTGCCGCAGTCGGGGCATGCCTGGTGCATCATTTTGGGCTCACCGCACTCGGGGCAGACGGACACGTTGGGGGCGTCAGTCTTGTAATGGGTGCGACGTTTTCGCGATCTGGCTTTGGAGGTCTTACGCTTAGGTACTGCCATGGTTATCTCCTAACTCATTTATTTCTTTAAAAAATTATGTATAATGATGGAACAGTCTTAACCGCCCTTATTTATTTTATTTAAAGGCGATTGTCAAGAATATTCACGTGCTTAGATTTTGGCTACTTGTGCTGGCAAAGCAACTGTGGTAATTGGCCATGAGCCGTAGATAGCGCAGATCCCTATCGATCCACAACGTTTTTTTTCGAGCGGGTGCGGATTGAAGGGCAAAATTTTTTTTAAAAAAATAGATACCACAGGAGATGCTATGGGTGAGATTATAACACGGTTTCCTCCGAGCCCCACGGGTTACCTTCATGTCGGCGGAGCACGCACCGCCCTGTTCAACTGGCTCTACGCCCGGAAAACCGGCGGGACCTTCATCCTCCGCATCGAAGACACAGACCTGGAACGTTCCACCGAGGCGTCGGTTCAGGCCATCTTCGACGGGCTGGAGTGGCTGGGGATCGACTGGGACCAGGGCCCCTTTTATCAGACCAAGCGTTTTGACCTTTATAAAAAGGTGATCGACAAGCTCCTTGAAGACGGCCACGCCTACTGGTGTACCTGCACCCCCGAGGAGATCGACGAGATGCGGGAGACCGCCCGGGCCAAAGGGGAGAAACCCAAGTACAACGGGAAGTGCCGCGAGCGAAACCTGGGCCCCACCGAAGGGGCCGTGGTTCGCTTCAAGGTACCCCTGGCCGGGGCCACCGCCTTTGACGACATGGTTAAGGGGCGGATCTCCATTCCCAACGCAGAACTCGACGACTTCATCATCCAGCGTAGTGACGGAACTCCCACCTACAATCTGGCTGTTGCTGTGGACGACCTGACCATGAAGGTGAACATCATCTTAAGGGGCGACGACCACGTCAACAACACCCCCAAGCAGGTCCTCATCGTCAAGGCCATGGGAGAAGAGGTGCCGACCTACGGCCATGTGCCCATGGTGCTTGGGGCGGACAAGGCCCGTTTGAGCAAGCGGCACGGTGCCACCAGCGTCACCGAGTACCGGGACATGGGGATCCTTCCCGATGCCATGATCAACTACCTGGCGCGCCTGGGCTGGTCCTGCGGGGACCAGGAGTTCTTCACCCGCGAAGAACTCATCGAAAAGTTCAACCCGGACAACATCGGCCGTTCCCCCGGCGTTTTTGACCAGGACAAGCTCATGGCCATCAACCACGAGCACATCCAGGCCAAGCCCACCGAGGAGATCACCGACGCCCTCCTGCCCTTCCTTGAGAAGGCGGGCATTGTGGCCGACGACCGCGCGCAGTTGGAAAAGGCCGTAAAGACCCTGGCCCCCCGAAGCCATACCCTGGTGGAGATGGCCGAGAACGCTCGGTTCTTTTTCCAAGGGGTGAAAGAGTACGATCCCAAGATGGCCAAAAAAGCCTTCAAGCCCGAGGCCGCCGACGTGCTCCTCGCGATGAAGGAGGCCCTGGCCGAGACCGAGTTTACCCAGGACGCCCTGGCCGCGACCTTCAAGGCCGTGGTGGCCAAGCTCGAGGTGGGATTCGGCAAGGTGGCCATGCCCATGCGCCTGGCCGTCTCCGGCACCGGTGCCAGCCCCGACATGTACGAGATGCTCGATGTCCTCGGCAAAGAGGAGACCTTAAAGCGTATCGACGACGCCGTGGCCCATATCCGGAGCCTGGGGTAGCGATCCGGGCGGACAAGGCGCCGGAGATTTTTTCTGCGCCTTGTTCAGGGCAAAAATGCCCTTTGCCCAAAGAGGGTTAGGGTAAGCCCTCGGAAGGGGGCTTGAAAAAGGCGAAATTTTTGCTTGACTCAACCGGCCTCACCGGACTATATACCCTCTCGCAACCAATTGAGTTGCCTGCTGGGATGTCGTCTAATGGCAGGACTACGGATTCTGATTCCGTCTATTGGGGTTCGAATCCCTGCATCCCAGCCAATTAAAAAATAAAGCCCCTTCGAGCAATCGAAGGGGCTTTTTGTGTTTATGGGGACTAAGGCTATGGTGTTTTCATGGCGAGATAGCAGATGTGTTTTGCCCCTCGCTCCTCGGGGCAAATCACATCTGCATTTAAAACGGCATTCATGTCCCTTTTTTTAAAACCTGTTTGTTAAACTTTTTAAAAGTTTAGCCCCCGGCAGGGCCGCCGGAGGCATGGGCTGAATAGTTACAACTATTGTTGACGTGCATCCGGCTTATGCAAGCTCAAGCCCGGACTGGGCCCGGGTCGCCTTATCGTGGAAGGAGACGATGCGGGAGATCTCTTCGTCCATGGTATGGGATCCGAAGTGGTTGATCAGCTCACAGGTGGCCAGGTCTCTGGTTTTGTCCCCATAGGCCGAGAGCCATCGGCGAGCCTCCTGCTCTGCTGTTTCATCCCTCCAGGGGTACGAGACGTGCAGGCCGGTAAGCCCGCACCGCCAGGGTTTGGGGGTGAGGCGGGCCCGAAAGCATTTTTGGGTCTTGCAGAGCCGCATGTAAAGGGGGTCGGCACCCAGGACCTCCATCATGCCGGAGGTGAGCTCAGAGGTGGGGTCGGCGTGGGCATGGGTAACCAGGTAACGGAGGCCTCCCCGGGTGCGATAGGCCCGGATACCGAAACACGGGTCTGCCCTTACCATGGTCTCTACCTTGGACAGGGCTTCATACTCCTTTTGCTGCCGAGGGGGCAGGCAGCGGGCGCCGGTCAGCATGCGTGCCCTGTATTTGAGCCAGTCCCACAGGGACGGCATCGGCAGGTCCACGTCGATGAACATGGCCCGTGCCGTGTTGAGCACCCGGCATCCGTATCCGTTGAGGGTGACGGCGGCCCAGGTCGTGCCGTCCTCCGATGTCCACTTTATCAGGCGTTTTCCCGCATGGGGCGATCGCCATAGAGGTAGGTGTCCGGCCGGTTGCCCTTGAGGATCATTTCGGCAACGGCGTCCGCCCGTTTGCGCCCCTTTTCCCTGGCGTCGGCAAGGCTGGTGTCGGACCAGCCCCAGCAGGCGAGGGGAGCCATGGGTTTGCCCGTGAGGATGTTTCGCATGCGAACGTCGTGTCGTGTGGTGCCTTTGGCCCAGTATTTTGGAATGTTCATGGCTTAGAATACCACCCCGGTGTATCCAACGAAACTGTCCGAGGGGCTTTTGTCAAAACTGGTGGTGTGAGCGATCTCAAGGCCGCGGGGGATGCCCAGGGACCGGGCTGCGGCCAGGGTGGCGGCCACGGCACCTGCGCAGCAGGCATTGCGCCGGGCCAGGGCCTCGTCGGTGAAGTAGGCAGCATCAAGTTCTGTCATGTGGTCGATGGCCTCTCGATCGTTGGTATCGCAGACCCAGGCCCTCGCCTTTTCCCCCTTGCCCTGGGGGGTGAACCCGAAATTTGGGCCGTAGTGGGTGAGGTCGGTGGAGCCGATGACCTTGACGGTGAGGCCCAGGCTGCGTGCTGCGTCCACCACGGACTTGCCCACGGGCTCAGCACACTTGTTGGGGGCCACCCCCATGAGGCAGACCGGAGTCTCCCCGAAAAAGTACCGGATAAAAGGAAGCTGAAGCTCCAGGGTATTTTCAGGCGCCATGAAAGGGCTCATCTCCCGCCGCACATAAGGGGTTCTTCCCAGGGCCTCTGAGAAGGCCTCGTGGACCCGCAGGTCTCCAAAGGGGGTTTCCAGGGTCCCTTCGGCCATGACGCTGGTGGGCTCAGACGGCCCCAGGTGGTGCCCGAACAGGACCACCAGGTCCGGCAACTCACCCCGGGCCACGGTTTCGATGACCCGGCAGGCGATGCTGCCGGAAAAAAACCATCCGGCGTGGGGAACGATCCCCGCTTGAAATGCGTCCCCCGAGGGGCGTTTCAGCCACCCCTCCTTCCGATATCCTTCCACCTCCTTGAAGCAGGCCTCCCGGCTCTCCGGATACCACTGCCCGCGAAGGGCCGCGCGTTTTCGTGCACCCATGCTCTTTCCTCCTGAATTTTTGTCTCTATAAGGTAGTATATCACGGGGTTTTGGGGAAGAAAAAGAAGGGGCGCAGCAACGTATTCAGGTGGCCTCCGGCGGCCCTGCCGGGGGCCAAACTTTTAAAAAGTTTGACAAGCAGGTCTTAAAGCCTTACAGGCTACGCCGAAATAATTTCGACATTTTCGCATCCGCGCTACGTTTTGATCGCCCTGAAGGGCGATCAAAACGTAGCGCGGGTGCTTTAGAAGAGTTTTTTGCGGAGCTTTTTTTTAAAAAAGCGACCCGCCGGAGGCATGCTTTTTAAAGCGGGATATTTCCGTGTTTTCGGGGCGGTCGGGTTTCGTGTTTTGAGCTTATGACGTCCAGGGCATCGATGAGATGGTTGCGGGTTTCTGAAGGGACGATGACGGCGTCGATATAGCCCCGGGAAGCGGCGATGTAAGGGGTGAGGAACAGGTCGTTGTATTCGCAGATTTTTTCATTGCGCATGGCCTCAGGGTTGTCGGCGCCTTTGATCTCTTTTCTGTGGATGACGTTGGCCGCGCCCTGGGCTCCCATGACGGCGATCTCAGCCGTGGGCCAGGCAAAGGCCATGTCCGCCCCCAGGTGGCGGGAGCTCATGGCGAATCAGGTGCGCAGCTTTTTTTGGTGATGAGAAGGAGCTTGGGCACGGTGGCTTCGGAGTAGCTCCAGAGAAGCTTGGCCCCGTGGCGGATGATCCCTCCCCACTCCTGCTGGATGCCGGGAAGAAAGCCGGGGACGTCGGCAATGGTGAGCAGGGGAATGTTAAAGGCGTCGCAAAAGCGGATAAAGCGGCTGGCCTTGTCCGAGGTGTCGATGTCCAGGCATCCTGCCAGGACCTTGGGCTGGTTGGCGATAACCCCCACGGTGCGGCCCCCCAGGCGGATGAAGCAGGTGATGATGTTGGGGGCAAAGAGGCTGTGGGGTTCAAAATAGGTTCCGTGATCGGCAACGGCCCGGATGAGGTCGAACATGTCGTAAGGCTTCACGGGGTTTTCGGGGATCAGGGTGTCGAGCTCCGGGCAGAGGCGGTGGATGGGCTCCTCGGAAAGGGCCCGGGGCGCGTTCTCCTTGTTGTTGGCCGGAAGGTAAGACAGGAGTATTTTGATGCGGTCGATGCACTCTTCATCGTCCTCACAGGCAAAGTGGGCCACCCCGCTTTTGGTGCAGTGGGTGACGGCCCCGCCCAGGGTGTCGAAGCCCACGTCTTCGCCGGTGACTGAGCGGATCACGTCGGGGCCGGTGATGAACATGTGGCTGGTCTCTTTGACCATGAAGACAAAGTCGGTCATGGCCGGCGAATAGACGGCCCCGCCCGCTGTGGCCCCCATGATGGCCGAGATCTGGGGGATGACCCCGGAGGCCGAGGCGTTTCGAAAAAAGATCTCTCCGTATCCGGCCAGGGCATCCACCCCCTCCTGAATGCGTGCGCCGCCGGAGTCGTTCATGCCGATGATGGGCACCCCGGCTTTCATGGCCATGTCCATGATCTTGCAGATTTTTTTTGCGTGCATCTCACCCAGGCTGCCTGCCCGGGAGGTCACGTCCTGGGCATAGGCAAAGACGGGGCGTCCCCCCACGAGGCCGTGTCCGGTGATGACACCGTCGGCGGGGATTTCCACGCCCTCCATGCCGAAGTGGGTGCATCGGTGGGTCACAAAGCGGTCGATTTCCCGGAAGGTGCCTCTGTCAAAGAGGCGGTCCAGGCGTTCCCTGGCGGTGAGCTTGCCTTTGGCCTTCTGCTTTTCTACGGCCGGAGCTCCGCCCATGATCAGCGTCTGTGCGTCTTTTTCTTTCAGGTTGTGGATTTTGTTCTGGACGCGATTCATGCGGCCTCCTTGGGGGGTTCCCGGTTGATGATGGCGATGCGCTTTGCATGCAAGTGATAATCGGGGTGAACATTATTATCATGAAAGCTGAATCAGGGGAATGGGCCCCTTCTATTTTTGGGGCGAAAACCTGTAGCGGAAAAGCATCGCCGATTGCATGTGAGTCGGGTGCTTTGCTCCTGGTCTGAGTTGTGCCTGGGGCACGCCCCTGAGCGATCAGCCGTGGGGCCGGGACGAGAAGGTGTGGCAGGGCTGCGCAAGGAGGCTGAACGGTCGCTCAGTCACGAATTGTCTACCATACTTTTTTTTTGGCTGTCAAGGCGGTGGCGTTCTAACGCATTGCAATTGTGACTTAAATGACGGGCCTGAGTGAGCCGGACTGTTTCTGGGTTTGTCACTGTTCAGCGTAAAACAGCTTCCGGGGGCCAAACGTTCACCAATTCTTGACAAACAGGACTTGCGAATGACGTGGAGCGGCCGAGAGTTTTTGGTGAGCTGACTTGTTTAAACAAAACGGGCATTGAACCGGAACGCTTTTACGGAGCTTTTATTCAAAAAGCGACCCGCCGGAGTCGGTGCGATTCAATCGGCAACAGGCAGGTGGCGATAACGTATTCATTGACTTCGACACTTGTGAGCCAGTCCGCACAATCATCAGCGTTTATGCCGGGCGAAGCCCGAGGGCAATCAGCTTTCGATGTGGTTCACCTCGCCGTCGGAGGCTTGTTTTTCCACTCACATTACCCATAGAAGGCAAGATGAATAGTTACCAAGTGTTTTGGCATAAAAAAAGCCCCGTTCCGGAGGAACGGGGCTTTGAGATTTTCTTATGTCGGGATCCGTTGGATCAGGTTGTACTTACCGGCCAGGATAGCCCGGCGAACCGCCGAACCGATGACGCCGGCCACGTTGGGGCCCATGGCGTGCATCAGCAGGAAGTTGTGGGGGTTCTCTTCAACACCCACACCGTTGACCACGCGTGCTGCCATGGGAACGGCGGAGACACCGGCAGCGCCGATAAGGGGGTTGATTTTCTCTTTGCTCATGCGGTTCATCAGCTTCGCCAGGAGAACACCTGCCGCGGTACCGATGGCAAAGGCCACGAGACCGAGAAGGAGGATCCCCAGGGTTTCAAGCTGCAGGAATTTCTCCGCAGCCAGCTTGGAGCCGGAGATGCCCAGCAGGATGGTGACGATGTTGATCAGCTCGTTGGCGGCGGTCTTGGAGAGACGTTCCACCACGCCACACTCTTTGAGCAGGTTGCCGAACATCAGCATACCGATCAGGGGCGTTGCATCCGGCAGGAGCAGGATACAGATGCCCAGGACCATCAAGGGGAAGACAATCTTTTCCACCTTGTTGACGTGGCGAAGCTGCTTCATCTCGATGCCTCGCTCCTCCTTGGAGGTGAAGGCCTTCATGATAGGCGGCTGGATGATGGGCACCAGGGCCATGTAGGAGTAAGCCGCAACGGCAATGGCACCCAGCAAGTCCGGCGATAGCCGTCCCGCAAGGAAGATGGCCGTGGGGCCGTCCGCGCCTCCGATGATACCGATGGCGGCGGCGTCCTGCAGGGAGAAGTCGATGCCGGGAACCACCTGGCTCAGCACCAGGGCGCCGATGAGGGTGGTGAAGATGCCGAACTGGGCGGCCGCCCCCAAAAGGGCTGTCTTCGGGTTGGCGATGAGGGGGCCGAAGTGGGTCGTCGCCCACGCCCATGAATCAGCAGGGGAGAGGGCCCTTATTGATCCCGAAGCCGTAGATGAGGCCGAGGAACCCTTCGGGTCCGGCAATGCCGGCCACCGGAATGTTGGCAAGAATACCGCCGAAGCCGATGGGAATCAAAAGAAGGGGTTCAAACCCTTTTTTGATGGCCAGCCAGATCAGGATGCAGCCTACGGCAATCATGATGAGCTGGCCGATGCCCAGGGGGATCAGCTGGTGGTTGTCGATGGTTTTCTCTGCAAAGATTTCTTTGACACCGTTGACAAATGCATTGAGTCCGGTGCTTTTCCAGAGCTTTTCCACTTTCCCCATGGAGGCGTCCGCGGCGGGAGCCGGCGCTGGCGCGCTGGCGGCACTTGCCATGGAGACCCCGCTGAAGAGGCAGAGAGCGACAAGGGCTGCCACAATCGCCAGGGGCTTGGTGGAGATTTTATGTGTCAATCTCATGTATCGAGTCATGGTCCTATCCTGTCCGTTCAGTCGTTTGAAGGCATAAAGAGTGCGATGGAGAATCACCTTAAGCAATGGTGACCAGGCTCTGGCCGGATGCCACCTGGTCGCCCGCGGAAACAGCCACGCTGGTGACGGTGCCGTCAACGGGGGCCTTGACCTCCACTTCCATCTTCATGGCTTCCTGAACGAGAAGCGTGTCTCCTGCCTTCACGGCGCTGCCGTTTCCAACCAGGACCTTGATCACGGCGCCGGGCATCTGCGCCTTCACCTCTTCTCCGGCCCCGGCGGGGGCGGCAGGTGCAGGGGCAGCCGCTGCAGCAGGTGCTGCGGCTACGGCGGGAGCGCCGGCGGTTTCGATCTGGATGAGGACCTGATCGGCGTTCACCTGGTCACCGGTGGCCACGAGGATATCGGCCACGGTACCGTCCACGGGGGCTTTCACCTCCACTTCCATTTTCATGGCTTCCTGGACGAGCAGGGTGTCGCCGGCCTTGACCTGGGCGCCTTTGGCTGCGGAGATGCGAACCACGGCACCGGGCATCTGGGCCTTGACAGCTTCTTTCACGCCGGGAGCCGCGGGGGCGGCTGCGGCGGCAGGAGCGGCGGCGAGGCCTTCGGCCACATTGACGTTGTATGCTTTTCCGTTGACCACGGCGGTGTTGCCGTCGATTTTCACGGCGTAGGTGCTGCCGCCCACGGTGACGGTGTAGCCGTCCGGGGCTGCCTTGGCTTCGGCCTTGGGTGCTTCGGCCACGTTCTTGCGAACGCCGATGGTGGCTTTGCCGAGGAGGTAGTTGATGCCCTTGTCGCCACAGGCGCCCGCGATGAAGATGTTCTCATCGGTGGTGGGCAGGCCGTTGTCTTCGAGCTTCTTCTTGGCAGACGGGATGCCCTTGTTGGGATCCTCCTCGTTGATGTCGAGGGGGCTGCGGGTGGTGGGCTCAAGGCCCAGCTGCTCGGAGGCGATCTTGATGATTTCGGCATCGGGGGGCACGGGGGTCTTGCCGAAGTAGCCGAGGACCATTTTGCCATAACCTTCGGCGATCTTCTTCCACTTGCCCATCATGACGTTGTTGAAGGCCTGCTGGAAGTAGAACTGGCTTACGGGGGTTACGGAGGTACCGAAACCGCCCAGGCGAACCACTTCGTCCATGGCTTCGATGATCTCGGGGAAGCGGTCCATGATGTTGTTGTCACGCATCATCTGGGAGTTGGCCGTAAGGGCGCCGCCGGGCATGGGAGACCAGGGAATGATGGGCTCCACAGCCTTGGCTTCGGGGGGCAGGAAGTAGTCCTTCATGCACTCTTTGAAGACTTCCTCAGCCTCACGGATCTTGTCGATGTCGCAGTCCAGCTCGTACTCGGTGCCACGCAGGGCGTGCCACATGGTCATGATGTCGGGCTGGCAGGTACCGCCGGAGCAGGGAGCCATGGAGAGGTCGATGACGTCCACGCCCGCGTCCAGGGCGGCCTTGTACCCGATGACACCGATACCGGCGGTGTCGTGGGTGTGGAACTGAACAGGAATGTCCGCCGGAATGATCTCCTTGGCCCGTTTGATGGTCTCGTAGACCGTTGACGGGAAGCTGGTGCCGGAGGCATCCTTGAAGCAGATGGAGTGGTACGGAATGTCCGCATCCATGATCTGCTTGAGCATGTCGACGTAGAAATCGGCGTCGTGGGCGCCGGTACAGCCCGGAGGCAGGGCCATCATGGAGATGACCACCTGATGGTTGAGGCCTGCTTCGGCGATACACTGACCGCTGTAGATCAGGTTGTTGACGTCGTTCAAGGCATCGAAGTTACGGATGGTGGAGATGCCGTGCTTCTTGAACATTTCGGCGTGCAGCTTGATCATGTCCTTGGGCTGAGAGTCCAGGGCCACCACGTTGATGCCTCGCGCCAGGGTCTGCAGGTCAGCGTCGGGGCCAGCGGCCGCGCGGAACCTGTCCATCATATCAAAGGCGCACTCGTTGCTGTAAAAATAGAGTGCCTGAAACCGCGCGCCGCCGCCTGCTTCAAAGTAGTTGCAGCCCGCTGCGGCTGCCGCTTCAACGGCAGGCATAAAATCGTCAGTAAATACTCGCGCTCCGTAGACCGACTGAAAACCATCACGAAACGCTGTGTTCATGAAACGAACTAATTTCTTAGCCATAATCTTCTATCCCTTTCGTTAGCTGCGCGCGCAGGCTTTTACAGCCGCAATGGCCACCGCGATTTCAGTCAGGTCATCTCCAGCCTTTTGAAACACTGCGGTTTTTGGTTTTTCCAAAGGTCCACCCGTCACTTCGGCATCGGTAAATCGCTCTAACACCTTTGCCGAGATTTTCATTGCGTAGACCAGGAGGGTCAGAAACGCGAAGACCACCCCCATGCCTGCAACCATCAATCCCAGACCTTCAACTATCATACTCTATCCCCTCCACATAATAATCGATGTCTTTGACCGGAGGCGTTTCACGTGTGGGTTCACAGGGGTGAATGTGCGGGGTCGACGGTGCGGTCGATACATCCCGCGGCAGGCAATAAAGCCACGCCCGGTGCGAAAGCATCTTTTCTCATGATGATCCCGTGTTGCCACGGCATCCATGTATGCCGAACGGCACCTGCCCGTATCCCATCGGGCAGGGGGCATTCGCGCATCAATCTTCAATATCGGTAAAGGCGGGTCAAACCCCCGAAAAATCGGCAGGCAATGGACCCTTAGGGGGCAGTACTCCCTTGGGGTGACACGTGTCACCTTGAGACGGCTCCCAATTCCTTTTTTGTCGTCAGACGTACGTTAAATGTGTCGTTCAGATCGAGGTATTGGCCATGTAGGCACTGAAAGTATATTACTAGAATCGAACAATTTTGTATATTTGGGCGACAATGTCAAGTAAAAAAATACGAGCTATTGTAGGATGATACCTTGGTATTGACAGGAGGCGATGGGGCGGGGAACTTGGCAAGCAGTGGAATTCATGAATATTGGGGGCGGAAGGGGACGGGTTTGTGGTGAGGGCCTGCGGTATAGGGGCACCCTACGGAGGATGCACTGATTGGCTTTTATTTCGTGTGGTTCGGAGGTGCCTGGCTGGGGGCGGGTAAAAATCCGGCGGAAAGAGGCAGATGAAAAAACATCTTTCCGCCGGGTAACCTCTGAAAGGAATGTGAACGGAGTTTATCGCGGTTTTCCTCGAGGAGTAACTACTTGTATTTTTTCATCACCCTGGCAAATCCCGGGAGAGCCCCGGTGATGGTTTTCGCGTCCACGCAGAAAGAGATACGGAAATGGCCGGGCCCTGCGAATCCGCTGCCCGGTACCACGAGGATCAGTTCCTCCTGGAGTTCCCGCGCAAACTCCACGTCGTTTTCGATGGGGGACTTGGGAAAGAGGTAAAAAGCCCCTTTGGGGGCGGTGAATTCATACCCGGCCTCGGTGAGGCCGTCCACCAGAAGCTCCCGGTTTTTTTCGTAAGGCGTCATGTCCACGTTGACCCCCTGGATGTCGGCGATGACCCGCTGCATGATGGCCGGAGCGTTGACATACCCCAGGATACGGTTGCACAGGGCCAGGCCGCCCAGAAAGAGCCCTTTGCCCTCGAAGTCGGGGTGGATGGCAATGTAGCCGATGCGCTCTCCGGGGATGGAGATGTCCTTGGAGTAGGAGGTCACCACCACGCTGTTGGCGTAACTGGTCATGATGGAGGGCACGGTGATACCGGCGTAGGTGATCTTCCGGTAGGGTTCGTCGGAGATAAGGACGATGGGATGACCGATGTCCCGGCTCTTGCGGGCCAGAAGATCTCCCAGGGCATCAAGGCTCGCCTTGTCGTACACCTGGCCGGTGGGGTTGTTGGGGGTGTTGATAAGGATGGCCTTGGTCTTTTCACAGATGTCCTTCCATGGCGGACAGGTCCAGGGTGAAATCCGGGTTGGTCTGAACGGTCTTTACCACGCCCCCGTGGTTGTCGGCGTAGAAATTGTACTCCACAAAGTAGGGCGCCGGGCAGATCACTTCGTCGCCGGGATCAAGGAGGGTCTTGAGAACCACGTTGAGGGCCCCTGCCGCGCCGCAGGTCATGACGATGTCGTTTTCATCCAGGGTGACCCCCTGCTGCTCGGAGACAAACCCGGCCACAGCCTCGCGCACAAAGGGGTAGCCGGTGTTGGGCATGTAGGAGTGGATGCCTTCACCGGAAGAGGCCGCCACCTTCATGAGGCTCTCCTTGAATTCAGCCGGGGGGGCGAGGTAGGGGTTGCCGAGGCTGAAGTCGTATACCTTGTCCGCTCCGTGCTCTGCCTTGAGGCGGGCTCCTTCCTCAAACATTTTGCGGATAAATGATGATTTTTCGATGGCACCCTTGATCTTGGTCGAAATGGTCATGAAATCCTCCGGTCCGTCTATCTCTTGTGGTGAATGAAAAGAACGCATATCAGCCACGAAGCCTGCGGTGTGTCCCGGGCAGGCGGTATCGTCGCGGCGTCCATGTTTTTACCTGGGAACCGATACGGCTGCTGCAAACCAAACGAAACGTTTGATGAGATCGGTGTGAATCACTTTTATTTCACAGGATGTGGAAAAAAATCAAAGAAATTTATCCATACGAAGGAAGGGGACTGAGAAAACGGGGGGAGAACCGGCGTTGCTTATGCCTCATCGAGGAGGGTGCGCTTGCGCACCGCATGTTGTTGGGAAACCCTTTGATGGGTTGGGCTAATGAAGCTTCATGCATCGCAAACCTTGGAAGGTCTGAAGCCGTATTGCGATCACAAGGCCCGTCAATGGTGCGCAAGCGCACCCTACAGTTGGTTGATGCTTCTGGCACCCTCGTGACAAGAGCGGACTCCGCTTGTATGCCGGAGGTTGGCCACCCTCTTCCGTAAGCAACGGGCGGAGCCCGTCATAGGGTTTCAAGGTGCCCCCACCTTGCCGCCGGAGGCACGCTTTTGTTTCACTACTGAATCCCGCCCTCCATGGCGGCGTAGAAGCCTTTGCGCCAGGCCATGAAGCGGTCTTCGAGGATGGCCTGCCTGATTTCCCCCACGAGGTTCATATAATAATGAAGGTTGTGGATGGTGTTGAGGCGGTAGGCCAGGAGCTCTTTGGATTTGTAGAGGTGGCGCAGGTAGGCCCTGGAGTAGTTTCGGCAGGTGTAGCAGGTGCACACTGGGTCCAGGGGTTTTTCATCTTTCTGATACCGCTGGTTGGCGATGTTGAGGGCCCCTTCGGAGGTGAAGAGTTTGCCGTTTCGTGCATTCCGGCTGGGCATGACGCAGTCGAACATGTCGGCGCCCATCATGACCAGCTCCACGATGTCCGAGGGGGTGCCCACGCCCATGATGTAGCGGGGCTTCAGGTCCGGCATCTGGGCCAGGGTGTGCTCGCCCATCTCCATCATCAGATCCTTAGGCTCGCCCACGGAGAGGCCGCCGATGGAGTAGCCGGGAAAATCGATGTCGCAGATCTGCTCCACCGACGCCGTGCGCAGGTCCTTGTACATGCCGCCCTGGACAATGCCGAAGGCGTTGTTGCGCAGGTCGGTCTCCTGCTGCCAGAAATCATAGCAGCGCTGGGCCCATCGGGTGGTGAGCTCCATGGACTCTTTGGTGGCCTTGTGGTCCGACGGGTAGGGCGTGCACTCGTCCAAACACATCATGATGTCCGAGTCGATGTGGTTCTGCACCTCAATGGATTTTTCCGGTGTGAAGAGGTGCCGGGACCCGTCGATGTGGGACTGAAACGAGACCCCCTCTTCCGTGCGCTTGGTGAGCTTGGCCAGGGAAAAGAACTGAAACCCCCCGCTGTCCGTTAAAATGGGGTGCTTCCATTTCATGAAATCATGGAGCCCGCCAAAAACGTCCAGCACATCGGTGCCGGGCCTTAAATAAAGATGGTAGGTGTTGCCGAGGATGATCTGGGCGCCGGCTTCTTCAAGGTCCTCAACCGACACGGCCTTCACCGACCCCACCGTGCCCACAGGCATGAAAATGGGGGTCTTGATCTCGCCCCGACGCGTCTTGATGGTGGCTGCCCGTGCCCGACACTCTGTGGACTGAGCTTCTTTGGTATACGTAAGTCTCATGGTTTTCCTTTATGTAAAAGCTACCTCCGGCGGGCAGGAGCTAAAGCCCCTGCACCCCAGGTTTGCGAATGCTCCAACCTTCGTTCCTCAGGTTGTCACATTCGCTGACGGGCTTTGCCCGTGTAGAACAGGCTATTTTTATATGACGGTTGCCTCCGGCGCTTGCCTGAAAGAGGTTGCTTGAAGTCGAAACGCTTTTACGGCTAACGAGGATACTGCTCACGTTACGATAACGTATCCTGTTACTTCGAGGCTTGTGACGCTGCTTGCATCAACCGATAGCGTTTGTATCGGGCGAAGCTCGAGCCTAAGGCGATTGCACTTTTACCCGAGGAACGAGGGGGAGAGTGCAGTCGCAATACGCTTCGAGGTGGCTCACCTCGCCACCGGAGGCATGCTTTTTCGGTACGCTTTAATCAATAAACATTGCATCACCATAGCTGAAGAAGCGGTATTTCAGCCTGACGGCTTCTTTGTAGGCGGTGAAGATGGTGTCTCTTCCGGCAAAGGCGGAGACGAGCATGAGGAGAGTCGACTCCGGGGTGTGGAAGTTGGTGACCATGGCGTCCACGCATTTGAACTGGTAGCCGGGATAGATAAAGATATCGCAGGGGCCGGCACCGGGGGTAAGGGTGCCGTCATCGGCGGTGGCGAACTCCAGGGTGCGCACCGAGGTGGTGCCCACAGCGATAACCCGGCGGCCTTCGGCTTTGGCATTGTTTATAGCGGATGCGGTGGCTTCGGAGACTTCGTACCACTCGGTGTGGATGGCGTGGTCCCGGATGTCGTCCACCCGCACGGGCTCGAAGGTGCCGTAGCCCACGTGGAGGGTGAGCTCGGCGATCTCAACGCCCTTGGCTTTCAGGGTCTCCATGAGGTCCCCCGTAAAGTGGAGCCCTGCGGTGGGGGCGGCCACGGCCCCGCGGTTTTTGGCATAGACCGTCTGATAGGTTTTTTTGTCGAAGGCGTCTGCGTCCCGTTTGATGTACGGGGGCAGGGGCATGTTGCCGTGGGTCTCAAGGAGGCGGTCAAAGTCGCCGTCGCACGCGAACCGGAGGCGGTAAATACCCTGGTCAAAGCTCTCCACAACGGCGGAAAAACCGTCTCCGAAGCGGATGGGCGTCTCGGGTTTGACCCGCTTGGACGCCTTGAGCAGGCACCGGCAGGAGAAAGCACCGTCGCGGTCCATGGCTGCCATGCCTTCCCGGTAGTCCAGGATCAGCACCTCCACCTTGCCGCCGGTCTCTTTGTGGCCCATGAGCCTGGCGGGGATGACGCTGGTGTTGTTTACAACCAGGAGGTCTCCTTTATTAAGGAGGCCCGAGAGATCGGAAAAATGTCGGTGGTGCCTTGAACCGGTGTGACGCTCCAGATGCAGGAGCCTGGAGTCGGTACGGTTTTTTTCCGGGTGGCGTGCGATGAGTTCTTCCGGAAGGTCGAATCGATAATCACTGAGTTGGTACATCTCTTACATATTCCCCAGATAAACGAGGGCAAGCCCTCCAAGCATCATGAACAGCCCCATGCTTCTCAAGCGATTTTCCGGCTGGGCGGCCAGGGTCAGGAGAATCTGGCGGGCCCTGTTCGGGAATCCGAACCAGGGAAGTCCCTCAACAATCATCACCATTCCGATAACGCAAAGAAAATATTTCATATGGTCTGCCGTGCCTTGACACATCGGTGGGGACGAGCGGTGTTCGTGGTTTGTCCCGTCCGGTGTGGTTCGTTTCATGTGCCGGTCACCTTGACGTCGGCGCAAAACAGTTTGAAAAACCCGTATTTATAGTATGGAGATTGGGGTTTGTCAAAACGTATATTTTTGGTGCCCGTGTTTGGTGGCGAGGGGATGGGAAGGGCCGTGATGAGTCTGGTGGTGCGTAACGATCTGTTGTGTCGGGAAAGTCCCTCGACCATGAATAAGGGTTTGTCATCAAACCTGAAATCTTCTATAATCCTTCCTTTTATATACATACCGGTCTGTCGGCTTGATGGACCGGTTCTTTGTTATGATATCGCCCATGCAGCGGAGTCGGATATGGAATATGAAGTCGTCATTGGCCTTGAAATACATGCGCAGCTGAAAACCAAAACAAAAATCTTTTGCGGGTGCTCCACCGCCTTCGGGGCGGAGCCCAACAGCCAGACCTGCCCGGTCTGTACCGGCATGCCCGGGGTGCTTCCGGTGCTTAACAAAACCGCAGTGGCCTATGCGGCCAAGGCCGGGGTGGCAACCAATTGCACCATCAACCGGGTGAACCGTTTTGCCCGTAAGAACTACTTCTACCCGGACCTTCCCCTGGGGTACCAGATCACCCAGTTTGCCCTGCCCATTGCCGAGCACGGTCATCTGGACATCGACCTGGAAGACGGTTCCACCAAGCGCATCGGCATCACGCGGATCCATATGGAAAACGATGCGGGCAAGCTCAATCACGACCCCATGCGCCCCATCAGCCTGGTGAATCTCAACCGTGCTGGGGTGCCCCTCATCGAGATCGTCTCAGAACCGGACATGCGCTCTGCTCAGGAGGCCGGTGCCCTGGTGAGAAAAATCCATCAGCTCGTGCGCCACATCGGGGTATGCGACGGCAACATGGAAGAGGGCAGCCTCCGCTGCGACGCCAACGTCTCCCTGCGGCCCAGGGGCCAAGAAGAGTTCGGTACCCGCACCGAGATGAAAAACTTAAACTCCTTCAGGAACATCGAGCGGGCCATTCGATATGAGATCAACCGTCAGGCCGATATTCTGGATAACGGCGGCGAGGTGATCCAGGAGACCCGCCTCTGGAACGCCGACAAGGAGATCTCCACCTCCATGCGCAGCAAGGAAGACGCCCACGACTATCGCTACTTCCCGGACCCCGACCTCCTGCCCGTGGTCATCGACGACGCCTGGTACGATGAGATCGCAGGCAGCCTGCCTGAGCTCCCCGATGCCATGAAGAAGCGCTACGTGGACGAGCTGAACCTGCCCGCAGCCGATGCCGATGTCCTCACCTCGTCCATAGAGCTGGCCACCTATTTCGACAACTGCCTGGCCATCTTCGGCTCCAAGCCCAAGCAGGCCAAGATGGTTGCCAACTGGGTTATGGGATCCGTCCTGGGGCTTCTGCATACCGGCGGCATGGACCTTGGCAACGTGCCCGTGTCCCCGGAGATGCTGGCAGGGCTTCTCTCCCTTGTCCAGGAGGATGTCATCAGCGGCACCATGGCCAAGACTGTCTTTGACGAGATGGCCGCCACCGGAAAAGAGGCCAAGGTGATTGTGGATGAAAAGGGCCTTGCCCAGGTCTCCGACACCTCTGAGATCGAAGGCATCGTGGACAAGCTCCTGGCCGACAACCCCAAAGAGGTGGAGGCCTTCCGCGGCGGCAAGAAGAAGCTCATGGGCTTTTTTGTGGGCCAGGTCATGAAAGCCACCAAGGGCAAGGGCAACCCCAAGGTGGTGAATCAGCTCTTGAATGAGAATTAATGGTTGATGGTTCAGAAAAATAGATTTAACGGTGCAATCAGCCTCCGGCGGCCCTGCTGGGGGCCAAATTTTTAAAAAATTTGATAGATAGGTTTTGTGTTATTGGAGCCTCTGCTGTGGATATATAGCAGGGGCTTTCTATTTTGGTATAAGCGCGTTTGGCGAAGTGGGTAGGGGCGGCGCGGTGAGCTGCGTTGCGTGAGGTTCCAGTGGGCTTGTGAAAAGGCTTGGAAACAAAAAAAGGCCCGCCAAAACGGCGGGCCTTTTTTAATGGCTAAGAACTATGCATTCCTAAAATTAGAAAGCAACGTTCATTTTTACGTAGCCCCAAACGCCTTCGTCTTCGAAGGACTCTTCGTTTGCGTCATCACCGTCAAGGTAAGCAATACCAGTGGAGAGGGTTACGGCGTCAGATGCTTTGTAGTAAGCGTTAACATCGAGTTCGTAAACATTGTCGAACTTGATGTTGCCAGTGCTGGTGGAACGCGCGAGGTTCTCGTCCTTGTCAAAGTTGGTCATTGCGTAGGCCAGGGCAGTGTCTACTGAAACAGTTTCAGTAATAGCCTTGGAGACCTTGACGCGAGCGAGGGTGGTCCCTTCGAGGAGGATTTCATCGCCCAGTACTTCCATGGGGCAGAGTTCGTCACCTACGTAGTAAGAAACCAGATCGTCGGTGCCGGAGTAGAGGATACCGGCGTTAACGCCGAGGCCTGCAACGGTAGTACCTGCATCAACCCAGAGGCCAAATACAGAACCGTCGTAACCGCCAATGGCGTCGTCATCGTAAGACGCGAAACCAAACTCGGATTCGAGGTTGATGGCACCAATTTTACCGGTTACGGCAACCTGGCCTTTGATGGCAGAGGAACCAGCGGAGAGTCCCTGGACACCAAGGTCATCGGTCCAGGCAGACTGAGCGTCAAGGTAGTAGACTGCGGGCTGAATGGTGAAGGCGCCAGCTTTGGTAGTCAGGCCAACGAGGTAGCCATCAACATCGGCATCGTCATCGGTTTTGTCGACTTCATTGATTTTTTCAGTTTTGAAGGTCAGGGTACCGAAGGGAGTGGCCTGGTCAGCCTGGATGAAGTACATACGCTCGGCGTTGTCGCCGAAAGCAGTACCCCATGCGTCAAGGTTGCTGTCGATACCGCCGATGAAGGTGGTGCCGGTGGTGAACTTGTGGGTCATGGCAGCTTTGCTGACTTCAAAGTAATTCTGGCCGTCGTCGTTGGCACTGCCGCCAGCGATGTTGGCTGAGTTGTCCCAGCTGGTGTCGAATGCTTCAGCAGTGATGTCAACGGAGGTGTTTTCGTTAACGATGATGCTGGATTTAATTTCGAGGTCAGACTCATAGTAACGGTAGTCTTTACCGGTCTCAGGGTTCTGGACTCCATTCCCTTTGATGAAAAAAGAACCGCTCATCTTTACTTCTGCAAACGCAGGAGCGCTGATGAAAAGGCCGGCGAGCATTGCAGCGAACACTTTCTTGAACATTAATAAATCTCCTTATCGTTCAGGTTTCAAATAGTCCCCCGGCGCGTTGGCATCTTAGCTTCGGACAGGTCCCTGAAGGCGCGTCAGACCGATCGCAAGGCTCCATGCGCGGCATTGCCGGTGTTGACCATGACTCCGGTTTCGCAGGAAGGTAGCACCATACTGTTTGGAAATCGTTAGGAAAATGCGAAGATTTCCGGGTGTAACAACAAGCAGCAACCGGATAACATAAAGCAACACATCCATTATGTTACCTTAATTAAGATTAAGTTTTTAAAAAATTTCAATGGGAATGTCAATATAATTTTACGATTTTAGAAGGGTGTCCTTCGAGAGAATCATTAATAAAAACAGGTTGGTGGCGAGGCGTGGTTTTGCGGGTAGAAAAAACTTCACCCAACGCGGATATGATGATAGTCTAAAAAAAGTGAAGTTTCTGTGTATTGTCAATGCACTACTTATGAAAAGCGACCTTATATAAAATAGGTATGAACACGGCGCAAGTGCCGGGAGAGGATGTCTATGAAATTCCACATGAAGAAGCGGGTTGCCGGTATGGTGGCAACCATGGTCCTCCTGCTTGGGGGGGCGGCCATGGGAGCACAGCCCTGCCTGTCCATTGACGAGGTGGCCTACAACGGACCCGAGGCCAGCGGGTACCTGAAAACCGGCGTGGCCCAGATGGTTACTAACCGACTCGGGGAGGCCGGGGTCTCCGTTCTCACGGAGTGTGACGGGCCCTCCCTTGATATCAGCGTCACCCTGTTTGGCGGCACCGCCAACCTCGGCGCATCCATGGAACAAAAGGGCTTCCATTTTTCCCGATCCGGCTCCGAAGCCGAGCTCATTGGCTTTGTGGGCGAGCTGGCCGATGAGGTGGCCGGTAAAATGACAGCTGGGGTGGAGGCGCCCAAGGCGACTCCGATACCAGCACCGGTTGTCAAAAAGGAAGTGCCAACCCCTTCGCCTGTGCCTACTGAAGAAGAGGCCGTTCGAAGCGATATCTTTTCCATGGAGGTCCAGAGCGTTGCTGCTGCGGACATGAACGGAGACGGAGTGGTGGAAGCCGTGGCCGCTACAAGGGGAACCCTGCTTCTTTTCAACGTATCTAAAAAGGCCATTGTTGAATCTGACAGGGTGAGTTACCCCGATTATTTGAAACCGGTCCGCATGGATACTTTGGATTTTGACGGAGATGGCAAGTCAGAGCTCTTACTTTCCGCCGTTCACGCTGTGAACCAGGACCCCTTTACTCTGGTGTTTCGTCACAACGGAACCACCCTGGTACCGGTGGGTAAACCCGCGCCGTTCCTTTCGGCCGTTGTGTCCCTGCCTGATGGGGAACGAACCTGTATTGCACAGAGACTCGACGGCATCGATTACTGGGGTGATATACACCGGGTGAGTCTGGGGTCTAAGGGCCTTGAACTGGGTCATCCCCTTGAGATGAATGGGGCTTTCAATGTCCTTGGCTGGGACACGGCCCCCGTGTTGAAAGGTGATGGCAACGGGTATTACCTTCTTTCCGAGGGTGGTCGTCTGGGGTTCTGGAACGACGCTTCCGACCATTCCAGTGTGTACCGTAGCGACGAAAATTATGGCGGCTCCCGGTTTTTTCTCTCCAAGACCGAAGGGTCCAAAGAGCGTGAGGAACGGCGCTACCTGGTTTCCCGGGTTCAATCTGTGGATCACGGGAACCTGAAAGGTGTGGGCGTGCTTCAGCACAAAGATTCTCTGGGGCATCTGTTCCAGGGGTTGAAACGCTACAAAAATGGTCGTGTTGTGGTTGTGGGGTGGAACGGCTACGAGCTGGCACCGATTGCAAGCTCGGCAGCCTTTAAGGGATTTCTGATCGATTTTGATATCGTGGATATCGACGGGGACGGCGAGCTGGAGGTTTTCGGTGGTGTCCTCAACAAAAAGGCCGGTCTTTCAGGGAAAGGTCGCTCCTACTTTGTTTTGTCTTCCCTGAAGTAATTCAAAGGGGACATATCTGCCCGTAGAGGCTGATTTGACATGAAAAAGACGGCACCGCTCCTTATCATCAAGGGGCGGTGCCTTTTTTTTGATCTTTTTTCATGTCGGTCTTTGGCTCTACAGGTGGTGTGGCGGTTTTGAAAATGCACCATATGGGGTGAAAAATCAATCAACCGGTCAAAAATAAAGCAAAATTGGGGATGTGATAAAACGTCTATCATCATCTGTGTTGATGAAAGTCCTAAATTCAACTTGACAAAGCGGGCCTTGTTTCCTATTCATCTACTTTAATAATAGAGATAACGCACATGAAGTAAATGTGAAGAACATTTATTCGAATTATATCCAAGTCATTTTTTTTAATGAAAGGAGACGTGCTCATGTCAAACTTAGTTGCTCCCCATGGTGGGAAAGGCCTGACCATTTGCCTTCTCGAAGGTGCTGAAAAGGAAGCTGAACTCAAAAAAGCTGAAGGGCTCAAGAAAATCACCATCAGCCCCCGCGCCGAAGGCGACCTCATCATGATGGGCATCGGTGGTTTCAGCCCCCTCACCGGTTTCATGACCAAAGCCGACTGGAAAGGTGTTTGTGACGATTTCCTCATGGCCGACGGGACCTTCTGGCCCATCCCCGTGACCCTCGACGCCTCCAAAGAAGACGCTGACGCCATCACCGACGGCGAAGAGATTGCCCTTGTGACCGCCGAAGGCGAGATCATGGCCACTATGAAGGTCACCGAAAAATACGAGATGACCGAAGCCGACAAGCGCTACGAGTGCGAGAAGGTCTTCATGGGCGAAGGCACCCCCACTGCTGAAGAGTTCTGGAAAATCGCCGAAGATGATCACCCCGGCGTTCAGATGGTTATGAAGCAGAAAGCTTTCAACCTGGCCGGTCCCGTGAAGGTTCTCTCTGAAGGCGACTACCCCGAGAAGTACAAGGGTGTTTACCTGACCCCCGCCCAGTCCCGTGCCATCTTCGAAGAGCGCGGCTGGAAAACCGTTGCAGCCCTGCAGCTCCGTAACCCCATGCACCGTTCCCACGAGTACCTGGCCAAGCTTGCTGCCGAGGTATGCGACGGCGTTCATCCACTCCCTCGTGGGTAACCTGAAGCCCGGCGACATCCCCGCGGAAGTACGCGGAAATGCATCGACACCCTCGTTGACAAGTACTTCGTCAAAGAGAACGTTCTCCAGGGCGGGTATCCCCTTGACATGCGTTACGCTGGCCCCCGTGAAGGCCTCCTCCACGCCACTTTCCGTCAGAACTACGGTGTCTCCAAGATGATCATCGGTCGTGACCACGCTGGTGTTGGCGACTTCTACGGCATGTTCGAGGCCCAGGATCTCTTCGACAAGATCCCCATGCCCGAAGATGCAGGCAAGCGCCTCCTCTGCGAGCCCCTGAAGATCGACTGGACCTTCTACTGCAAGAAGTGCGACGGCATGGCTTCCCTGCGTACCTGCCCCCACAGCAAAGAAGACCGCGTTATCCTTTCCGGCACCATGCTGCGTAAAGGCCTCTCCGAAGGTACCGAGATTCCCGATCACTTCGGTCGTGAAGAAGTTCTCGTCATCCTCCGCGAGTACTATGCCGGTCTCACCGAAAAAGTTGAGATCAAAACCCACGCTGCCGCTCTCGGCAAATAGCATGGGTGTTCACTCCTGACGGGGTGAGATCGTTTGTTTGCTTGTCAAAGGGCGGTGCAGAGATGCACCGCCCTTTTTATTTTGTAACGCCTCAGCTTATGTCCCTGGTAGGGCTGCCGGAGTCATTCCGATTAAAACCAAGCAAATTCCGCATGACCTCCATCGGGTTTGCAGAAGAATGAAATGGGCCTCTCCTTAAAAAACGGTGGCCCACAATCCCCCTCCACGCGATGCACCGAAAACGTTTGCATGATGTCAACCTCCGTGCATTCGCCACAGGGTTTCGACTCCATCTTGCCGCCGCAGGTCTGTTTTTCCATCCCCTTGAACCATAGAAAGTATCGTCTGAATCGCTATTCGTTGGAACATAGACTGAACACCAGGTGGTCGGTAAAGGGGAGTGGTGCACCCGTAACGATGGGTGTGAACCTTCTATAATGCCACAAAGTGAGCGCATACAGGGCTTAGAAAGTCTGTGGGCGATGGGTGCCGGAGGGCTGCTCAAGGCATCAAATAGGCTCGAAATGGAATGAATTCTTATTCAGGCATAGAAAGGGTGGGGCGATGATGAAACTCTCATTATAAGCGTTTCGTGTTTCCCTATGGATAGTGGGTAGGCATTGGAGACCGAAATTGTCGAGAAGATGCTGCGGCTCTGGAAGGAATTTGGTCTGCCATGGCTTTTGGGGGGCTACCCTGCCCTGTTCAGCATGGCAAATAAAAAAAGGAGAGCCGCGCTTTGCGCGGCTCTCCTTTTTTATTCAGATGCAGCTTCAGCCACTACTGGCGGTTTGCATACTCTGCGTAGGTCATGCCCACAATGCGGTAAACAAAGTGTGCCAGCTTGGAGAAGGGCACATACGCAAAGAGGTGGAAGACCGCGATCAGGTGGATGTAGTAGAGCAGGTAGGCCCCGAAGGTGCTTCCTGCCAGGCGGGCCATCTCCGTGAGGAGACCGGTGGCGCCCAGGAGAATGACCAAGCCGAGGAGGTACCAGTCTTTGTAGTTGCTGGTCTCGCTCTTGCCGAGACGGTCCTTGATCATCAGGGCTGCGCCCAGGACGATGAGAATGCCGCCCAGGTTACCGAACCACTTGAGGGGGTTGAGCTGGGAGTAAGGACCGGCTGTTCCGGCTAAGTAGAGAAGGGAGCCGGCGATGGCCGTGGCGATGAAGCAGCCAACGAACCCGAAGAGTACCATCATGTGGGCCGTGCCGCGTGACTTGTTCTCTCCGCACTCGTTGAACTGGGTGTGCTTGAGGATCTTGGGAAGCACGGCGGGGATGGTTTTCAGGAACGCCTTGATGTCCAGGTCCTGCTTGTCGGTTTTGCCTTCGGCCAGGGCGTTTTCATGCATGTCGTTGAGCATGCGCTTGAGACCCAGGTAGAATATGGTCACAGTTGCAATGGCCAGGGGCACGAAGGTAAAGTCCACCAGCCAGGTGGAGATGAAACGAGCATGGGCGATGGGTGCGTCGGTGTGGTGCACCCAGTGGGCGCCGAAAAAGCCGAAGATCTTCTCCATGGTACCGCCCATGGTCATGGTGATGATGGCCATGATGGCGAACCAGACAGCCGGAATGGCCGTAAGGATCCAGAACTTGCTCTTGTCGGTGACCATTTTGGCCAGTTTTTTGGGCTGGGCGTACTCGGTAATGGCATAGGAGCGAATGGCCGAGAGCACGTCACCGGGTTGAGCCCCGCGGGGGCACAGGGTGGAGCAGTCGCCACAGGCATGGCAGAGCCAGATATCGGCGCTTCCCACCAGGCGATCCTTGAGGCCCCAGGAGGCCGCAATCATCTCTTTTCGGGGAAAGGGTGAGTTTTCGGGGGCGATGGGACATGCCACGGCGCAGGTTGCACACTGAAAACACTTCTTCAGGGAGTCGCCACCGAGTCCCACCACTTCATCAATGAACTCCAGGTTTGGATTCACAAGGGTTTTATCGGACATGAGAATTCCTCCTCATCGTTTTCTGCGTTAGAAACTCGCTTGAAGGGGCCTCCCCCGAAGGCATCAGGGGAGGCTCCGATCATTGCATCATAAGAGCCGGGTCTTAGAAGCCCTTGAAGGGGTTCGGACCCAGGGCCACCACCTGCTCGACAAAGCCGTTGACGATTTCAGGCAGCTTGTCTGCCTCGTCGATGGCGATCTCGAACTGGGCCACGCGCTCTTCCTCGAGGGCGAGGGAGGCCAGGGCGTCGCCGATCTTCTTCATACGAACATCGGCCAGCTCAGAGCCTTTGACGAAGTGGCACTGGTAGTCGTCCCCGTGCTTGCAGCCGAGGAGGAAGACACCGTCCATACCCTGGGAGAGGGCGTCCTTGATCCAGACCACGTTGACGGAACCCAGGCAACGAACCGGGATGAAGCGAATCTGGGCGTCGACGCCGAGCTTCTTCATGGCGGCCATGTCCAGGGCGGGCAGAGCGTCGTTCTCGCAGATCAGGCCCAGGATACGCATGGGGGGCTCGTAGTAGTCGTCCTCGGAGGGAACCCAGACGGACTTGACCTGGGAGCCCACGGAGTCGATGCTGTAATCGGCAAAGCCGATGATACGCTCGGGGCAGGCACCCATGCAGGTACCGCAGCGACGGCAACGCGTGGGGTTGGGTTTCGGGGTCCCGCGTTCGTCGTCGTCAAGGGCGCCGAAGGGGCACTCTTCGGTGCAGCGCTTGCACTGGGTACAGCGCTGGAAGAAGAAGTCCGGGAAGGTCATGTCCCCGCTTCGGGGGTGCACGGCCACGCCGCGGTTGACGGACTCAAGGCACTGGATGGCCTTGAGGGCCGCACCGGAGGCGTCTTCGATGGACTCTTCCATGGTCTGGGCCCGACGGATGGCGCCGGCGGCGTAGATGCCGGTACGCTGGGTTTCGTAGGGGAAGCAGATGAAGTTGGAGTCTGCGTACCCGTCGAAGATGTCGTTGTCGCGGAAGCCGGGGCCCTGGCGGTAGGCCAGGTTGATGACGGCGTCGTCCACGGTGACGGGGACCATGCCGGCGGCCACGACCACGAGGTCGGCCTTCACCTTGAGGCTGTCGCCCAAAAGGGTGCCGTTGGCTTCAACGGTAAAGGCTTTGCCTTCTTTGGTAACGGAGGCGATGTCGCCCTTGGTCATGAAGACCCCGTTGTCCTGCTGCATGCTCTTGTAGAACTCCTCGGTGAGACCGGGGGTGCGCATGTGCTGGTAGAAGATGTATGCCTTGCCGTCTTCGTAGTCTTCGCGGACGTACTTGGCCTGCTTCAGGGCCACGAGGCTGGTAACGGAACCGGCGTACTCGAAGTCGCGGTCGCTGCCGGCACCGGGGCTCTGGATGAAGACCACGTTCTTGGCCTCTTTGCCGTCGGAGGGGCGAGTCAGCTTGCCTGCGGCTGCCATCTCTTCAAACTGGGCGTTGGTGATCACGTCCGGATCGTCGATGGAGAGGTGAGGGTAAGCCTCGGCAGTGAGCTCGGCGGGGCGCCAGCCGGCGGCCAGGATCACGGCACCGAATTTTTCCCCTTCGGGGTCGAGGTGGAGGATGTCCTCACGGCCTTCGTTGTACTCTTTGTACTTTTCAGCCAGGGACTCGGCGTCCAGCTCGTTGCCGGCCTCGTCCACCTTCATCTCATCGGGAAGGGGGAAGGGCACGTCAAAGGGGATCTTCTCGCCGGGCTTTTTAAGGGTCACGGTGAAGTCACCGGGCTGGCCGGCGATACGGGCCACCACCGTGCTGGTCTTGACGGTGATGTTGGAGAAGCCGTCAAGCTTGGCGAGGGTGTCGCCGATGACCGGAGGCAAGAGCTCGGTGTAGGGCTCGCCCTGGGGCATCTGCTTGCGCATCTTGGCTGCCCAGCCGCCCAGCTTGGCCTCTTTTTCCACGATGGTGACGTCGGCGCCGGTCTTGGCTGCGTCGATGGCCGCGTTGATACCGGTGATGCCGCCGCCGATAACCAGGATTTTGTTGCTCTGGTTTTCAAGCTTGAAGGGCTCGGGCTGCTCGATTTTTTCGAGACGAGCCAGGCTCATGCGCATGTAGTCGTTGGCGGCCAGCTGGATATTGTCCACAAAGTAATCGTCGTCTTCGGGGCCTTTGGCCGGGTACTTCTCGCGGCTCATGCTCCAGACCACCTGCTCGCGGATGCTGGCGCGGTCCACCAGGCAGTCGTCCCACTTGAAGATGTCGTAGTTGACCCGGCGAGAGCAGGCGTTGATGGACAGTGCGTTGACGCCGTCTTTGACGTCGGCGTTGAGCATCTCAAGGCCCTCTTTGCCGCAGAGGCATTCGTGACGCTTGACGGTGTAGCCCTCGTCCTCAGCCACACCCGCCAGCTCGTCAATATTGAGGACATCGCCGATTCCACAACCTGTGCAGATATATACACCATATTTTTTTGCCATGGTTATTTACCTCCCTACTACGGTTTGAATCGCTTTCAGGGCCATACCTGTAGCATTCTGGTTGGAAGAGACAACGTCAGCGGGCTTGTTGGCGCAGCCGCACCCGAACATGCCGCCCTTGTCATAATCGTTGATGATGAAGCCGTTGTCGTTGAAGGTGAGATCTGCCTGGGGCTTGTCTGTTGCAAGGCTGGGCTCCATGCCCGTGGCCAGGACAACCATATCGGCCGTCTGGCGCACTTTTTTACCGGTGACGGCGTTTTCAGCCACCACGGTGACGCAGCCGTTGTCGGCCTCAGCCACTTCGGCCACCTTGCCCTTGACGAAGAAGACCTTCTCGTCTTCCTTGAGCTTGTTGTAGAATTTTTCGTAGCGCTGGCCCGGTGCGCGGAGGTCGATGTAGTAGATGGTGACCTCGCAGTCGGGGTACTGCTCGCGCAGGTACGTGGCGTGCTTGAGGGAGGCCATGCAGCAGATGTAGGAGCAGTAGGGCAGGTGGTTCTCATCCCTGGAGCCTGCGCACTGCACGAAAACCACGGATTTCGGGGCTGCATCGTCCGAGGGCCGAACGATCTTGCCTTCGGTGGGGCCGGTGGAGGAGGCCATGCGCTCCAGCATCATGTTGGTGATGATGTTCTGGTGGCGACCGAAGCCAAGGTTGTCGATGCGGGTGGCGTCGTAGGGCTTCCATCCGGTGGCCCAGACCACGGAGGCCACCTTCACGGTGGTGGTGGTCTCGGTCATGGAAAAATCAATGGCTCCGTACTTGCAGGCCTCTTCGCACTTCTTCTTGTCGTCGGCGCTGATGTACTCGCTGATGACGTACTTGGCGGGGAAGGCCATGGGGTGGGGCAGGTAGGCTGCCTTGGTGCGATCCATCCCGAAGTTGAGCTCGTTTTCAATCTCGCCTTCACACGCTTCGGCGCAGGCGCCGCAGCCGGTGCAGTTGTCGTTGACGTAGCGGGGACGGGTTTTCAGGGTCACCTCGTAGTTGCCGGGGGTCCCTTCGACCTTCACCACTTCGGTCATGGTCTGCACGTGAATGGCAGGGTTGTCCTTGATCCGGCGGAAGTTGATTTCAAGCCCGCAGGTGGGAGGACAGAGTTTGGGGAAGTACTGGTTCAACTGGAGAACACGCCCGCCGAGGTAGGCGTTTTTTTCAACCAGGATGACCTCGTGGCCGGTTTCAGCGGCTTCGAGGGTGGTGGTCAGTCCGCTGATCCCACCGCCAACGACCAAAATGCTTGCACTAGCAGGGGCTGCTTTGTCGATTGTCATGCTATCCCTCCATGCATAAATGTTTATAAACTGTCGAAACCATCGTATTCGCTACTCTTTTTTGTGGACTCCGGGGACAAGATGGTGCTGTTCACCTTCTCCTTGGTCACCTTGGTGTGCGTGTCCACATTCCGTCGGGCTCCGGCGTATGAGCTGAAGCCCGCAAAAATCTGGACACAACATTTCGGCGAAGGAAAAAGTGTTTACAACAAAAAAATAAATTCAGTCCCATGAAAGAGCGCGGGGCATTAAAAAAAGCCTCCAGACATCGCAAGGGACATCTGGAGGCTTATTTAAGCTACTTCATCACAGCTTCCCTTAGAATTACTTCATGGGGATGATTCTGTGGTAAGGCTCTTTCTTCATGGTCCACTCGTCGGACTTCCTGTCGTAGGCAGAGTTAACGAAGCAGAACCACTCTTCATCATCCTGGCCGGGGAAGTCTGCCTGGTAGTAGAAACCGGGGTAACGGGTCTCTTTACGGAACTGGATGTGCCGTACGTGAGCTTCTACGGTGTAGAGACGGTGGAAGATTTCCCAGCAGCGCATCAGCTCGTGCAGGTCGCCGGCTGCGAGTTTCTCGCAGTCTTCGTGCATCATCTTGAGCAGGTCGTCGATGAGGATTTCGAGGGCCTTGGAGCTGGTCTGGTAGTAAGTGGCCGTACCACCGCCGTACTCGTTGGTGGCCTTCATAAGACGAAGGGCCATGCCGTCGGGCTTGCAGTAGTTGGGGTTCACGTTCTGAGCAGTGGTGAACTCGCTGTTGTCGAGGTAAGTACGGACGGGCTTCCATACGAGGTCGACGAGCTCTTCTTTGGTCTCGGCCAGTTCAGGCTTAAAGGGGTTGTCAGTGATGTACTGAACCATGCCCTTGGCAGCCACACGACCTTCGTAGTGAGAACCGGAAGAGAACTTGTGACCGGAGCAGCCAACGCCGTCGCCTGCGGTGAAGAGGCCGGGAACGGTGGTCATACGGTTGTAGACCTTGTCGCCGACGCCCCACTTGTATGAATCAGGTACCCAGTCCTCATCGGGACCGGAGCACCAGAGACCGCAGCAGCCGGAGTGTGAACCGAGGAGGTACGGTTCGGTCGGCATGATCTCGGAGTCTTTCTTCTCGGGCTCGGTGTTGGTGGCGCACCAGAGGTTGGCCTGGCCGCAGGTCATGTCAAGGAAGTCTTCCCAAGCTTCGGACTCGAGGTGCTTGAGCTCTTTCTTGTCCATGGTCTCGCCGAGTTTCTGCAGGGCGTTGGTGGTCTTCATGATGATGGGACCACGACCGGCCTTCATCTCGAAGAGCATCAGGTGGTTACGCAGACAGGTCGGGGTGATGGCTGCGGTGCCGTAAGGAGCGTAGTTAGCCAGCTCTTCTTTGGAGCGGTCGGTGGCGGCGTAGTTTTCGCCGATACCGTTTTCAAGGTGAGCCTTGAAGAGAAGGAACCAAGCACCCACGGGGCCGTAACCGTCTTTGAAACGGGCGGGGGTGAAACGGTTTTCCATCATGGAGAGCTCAGCACCTGCACGGAGACACATGGTGTAGGTAGAACCTGCGTTCTCCATGCGGATCATCACGAGACCTTTACCTTCACCAACGGAACGGGGCTGGTAGATGTTAACCGCGCCACCGCAGGCACACATCATGGTCTGGCACTTGATGATGTAGACTTTGTTTTCACGGGTGGAGAAACCAACGGCGCCGGCGATCTTCTTGGGATCGTTTTTGTCGTTGAGAAGCTCGACGATGAAAACACGCTCAAGGATGTTCTCTTCACCGAGGGCCTTTTTGGCTGCTTCGGCAACGATACGCTTGTAGGATTCACCGTTGATCATGATCTGCCACTTACCGGTACGAACAGGAGTGGCGCCATCTTTAAGGAGGCCCATCTTGAGGCCTTTCTTGCCGTCCATGCTCTTGCCGTCGGCAGACTTCTTCCACATGGGGAGGCCCCACTCTTCGAAGAGGTGAACGGAGTCGTCCACGTGGCGGCCTACGTCAAAGGAGAGGTCTTCACGGATGATACCCATGAGGTCGTTACGGACCATGCGGGTGTAATCGTCGGGGGTGTTCTCGCCGATGTAGGTGTTGATGGCGGAGAGGCCCTGAGCAACCGCACCGGAACGCTCCATGGCGGCCTTGTCAACGAGAAGGATCTTGGTGTCGTCGCTGGCCCACTTCTTGACCTCAAAGGCCGTACCGCAGGCAGCCATGCCGCCGCCAACAATCAGAATATCCACTTCCATTTCGACGACTTCAGGGTCGCGAACAGCTTTCAGTTCTCCCAAAGGCTTGTTAGGTAATGCCATTGTCATTTCCTCCTAAAAAGAAATTTTTTGAATCGTAATCAGAAACACCTTCGTGGTGACCAAGAAGACCTATGCAAGCTCAAGGGGCTGTGCAAGGGTCTTGCCGTCCGCTTCCTCAGTGGAGAGGAGGGCAGAGCTGAGGTCTTTGCCTTTGAGGCCTTCGTAGGCATTGGCGGAACCTTCGGCGGTGGTTCGGATGGGGAACTTGAAGCGTTTGACGACACCGTTACGGAACTTACAGGTCCACATGATGTCCTCGGTGCCCATCATGGGCATGATGCTGGAGCCCATGGGCACGAAGTCGGAGTAGCCGCGTACTTCAATGGCCTGTGAGGGGCAGATTTTAACGCAGGAAAAGCACTCCCAGCACTGATCGGGCTCCTGGTTGTAGGCCTTCATGGCAGTGGGGTCCAGAACCATCAAGTCGTTGGGGCAGATGTACATACATGCTGTCTTCTCCCCGCCTTTGCAACCGTCACATTTTTCAGCGATTACATAGCTTGGCATTTGCTATACCTCCCTGATAGGGCATTGATCACCTGTTCAATGCCTCGTTAACTTTTGGCGAAACTCCCAAAATGGAGGTATCGCCACTGACACTGTTGCCTGAGGTGTTACACCTCTTGGCTACGATAATAAAAAAATTATGTATCCGCAGAGTTCGTCCTCTCCGCCGATATATAATGTTCTTCTCAAATTGCTTTATTCTAATAGGTGATAGTGTTTTGGGTCACTTCCCATGATAATAATTAAGCTGCAAAGTATCACCGGGTCTGACCCTTGTCAACCATTTTTAGGGGCTGAAATTCCCAGAAAAAAGAGCTATCTACTGTGTTTTTCGTGGTATTTCCACATCTTCTATAATGAGTGGTAGTTCATACCAGATATAGGTATCTGTCGGATTTTAAATGGAAAGCGTTGCACGGGGATGAGGGGGGCGGAGCGTGAGGTAACATCTCTAAGATGCGGGGGTTTATGGTGCTTTTCAAGGAATAAATTTTGGGTTGTTAAAAGGAATTTATCATAAGTCGGCGTGAACGATGTTCTAGTAAATCAATAATTTTGAAGGTTTCCATCAGTGAATTGACGTTCAGTGCCGGGCCACCCCTCAGGCGGTCTTGACATTGGTACCGGGCTGGGGGACCATGGTGCCTCCGGAGCGATGCCGCACCGGGGCCGGGAGGGGTTCTTTCCGGCACAAGGCTCAAGAAATACAGTCAGGATGCGGTGCCGCCATACCCAATGGGGCGGGGTCGGTCCCGGCACAATATGTTTTGGGGGGCATGGCCCCGGACGGAGGTGTTATGAGCGGTGAACCACAGTTTATTGGAATCGACGAATCCTTTACCTTTGCATGCGGCGCCCAGAAAGGGTGTTTCAACCAGTGCTGCTGCGATCTCAACCAGTTTCTCTACCCGTACGACATCCTCCGGTTGAGCCGGGCCCTCAAGATGTCCACCCGCGAGTTCCTCGATACCTATACCTTTATATACACAGGGGATAGCACCGGCCTCCCCGTGGTCTCTTTTAAAACATCCACCAGGGAACACAACGCCTGTCCCTTTGTGACCGACAAAGGCTGCGCCGTGTATGACGACCGCCCGGCCTCCTGTCGCTTCTTTCCCCTGGCCCGAGCCCTGGCCCGCTCCCGGGAAGACGGTTCGATCACCGAATACTTTGCCGTCATCGAAGCCCATCTGCGAGGGCTTCATCGGCGGGGAGGTGTGGACCCCGAGACGCTGGATGGAAAGCCAGGGTCTTGTGGCCTACAACGAGCATAACGACCGAATGATGGAGCTTATCAGCCTCAAGCAGCAGCACATGCCCGGCCGACTGGAAGGAGATGACCGCAAGGCTTTCGAACTCGCCTGTTATGATCTCGACGGATTCCGTGGCCAGGTGGCCGACGGGACCATCTCCTTGGATGCAGAACGCAAACAGGCCGTCCTCGACGACGACGAAGCCCTTCTCGGTGAGGCCATGGGCTGGATCCGGGAGCGCCTCTTCGGCACCCGACGGGCGTCGTGATGTAAAGTCCGGACAGGCCAACGTGGGTGATAAAAAGCCTGCCTCCGGCGGCCAGGTGGGGGGCACCTGGAAACCCTATGGCGAACGCATGGAGGTGTGTTGCGTGCGTCCAGGCGTTTTCGAGGCATTCGCGTGGAGTGTGACATATGGCAACCGCTTTTGCAGGAGATGCCTATTTTATTTTTCTGCAAAGCAGATGAAGGGCATTTAGGGACGCTTGTTTGAAAAAAACTCCGCAAAAATGCTTCTAAAGGGATCGCGCCTGAACTGTTACGGTGGAGCCGTGGCATGATGGTTTAAGATCTGTTTGTCAGCCTTTTTAAGGGGGGTGGCCTCCGGAAGGGCCGCCGGAAGCAGTGCGGTTAGATCCAAAATGGACACGTAGCAACAATGTATCCTGTTACGTCGAAGCTTGTGAGCCAGCCCGCATAAACAATCGGCGTTTATGTCGGGCGAAGCCCGAGTCGAAGGTGCTTGCGCTTTGGCCCGAGGAACGAGGACGAACGACACTATGTGCTTTCGAGGTGGCTCACTCTCGCCGCCGGAGGCACGCTTTTGGCTAACAGAAAGGGAATTTGAAAGATGGCAGATGAACGTGTGGCGTTGGTGTTGGGGGCGGTGAAGGGCATTGGTCGGGAGATCGGGCTCTCTTTGGCCCGCCGCGGGATTCGGACGGTGTTGACCTGGCACGACTGGGAGGAGAGCCTCCCGGCCATGGAGGCGGCCTTTGCCGAGGTGGGGTGCGACCATGAGATCGTTCGCGTGGACTTAACCGACACCGAGGCGGTGCCGGGGCTTATCAAGCGCGTAATTGATCGCTTTGGGCGACTGGATATCCTCATCAACAACATCGAGCGGGGCGGCATGCCCGTGGTCCACGGCACCTACACAAAGAATCAGTGGGAGCTGGAGGTGGCCACCACCCTCACGGCCAAGCGCTGGGTGTTTGAATCGGCCTTGCCGTATTTGAAGCAGGCTCCGGACGGATGCGTGTTGAACCTTACGTCCATTGCGGGGATGGTGGGGCGAAGCGGTCCTGCCAGCTACCTGTTTAACGAGGGGTATTCCGCCCTGAATCGTGGCATCTCCCTGCTCACCGAAACCTGGGCCCGTCTTGGCGCACCCAATGTCCGGGTCAACGAGCTGATGCTGGGGGTTATGGACACCCGTCACGGCAAAGAGACTAGAGGCTGGGGCATGCACCCGGACAAGGTCAAAAAGGGTCTGGTGGACCATACCCTCCGGGCCGCACCGGCACGCCGGAAGATGTGGTAAGGCGGCTAATTGCGTTTGACGCCCCTTTTTATGACGAATTCGTCATTCGCCTCGACGGCGGGTATGTCCTGGGTGGAGATCGGGTGTGGGAGATGCCGGAAGGAGTGGAAAAGCTGTAATGCAAGCCTCCGGCGGCAAGGTGTGCCACCTTGAAAGCAGATGGCGGATGTGATTTGCCCCTCGTTCCTCGGGTCAAATCACATCCGCATTTATAACGGTATTCATGTAACTGTTGTTTGTGGCCTATTTGTTAAATTTTTTAAAAGTTTAGCCCCCGGCAGGGCCGCCGGAGGCACCCGCTTTTATTTCATGTGGATCGTTTTTGACGGCATGCCCAGGAGGACGGCCCGGATCCATTCGAAACCGAACTTCATGACGGTCACGTCATCCCTTCTCAGTTTCATCTTGAGATCGTTTTTGATTTTGCAGCGCTTTAAAAACGAGCTTCCAAAGATAAATTCCCTGAAATCATCCACGTTGTAGGTGGCCATGAAGGCCATTTTGGCGCGCTGGCCCTTGGGGCCTTCTGCGCCCCAGGGGTTGCCCGAGAGCAGGGTTTCCACCTCTCCCCAGAGTTCATTCATGGCGTTGTGTTTTTCGGCGTTCTGGTCTTTTTGCCACGCCTCCGGAGTCAGCTCCTGCTCTTCGTCGATGCCACGGCAAAAAGAGGGGGGGCGAAGGAAGAGGACACGCTCTCTTGTGCCCTCTGCGTTGTAGTAGACTCCGTGTTCGCAGGGGAAGGTGCGGCAGGTGTCCGGGCGGAATTCATAGGCTGTGCAGCCGGCCTCGGAGAGAAAGACGCAAGTGGCTTCGTCGTTGTCGTTCATGCGGAGCAGGAGCTCGGGGAGGGCCTTTCCTTCTCTGAGTACGGCATCGGTGTATTGGTCGATGAATTCTCCGGCCGTGATGTTCAGGCCCTGCTTGAGGCGCAGCACGTCGTAGGGACTCAGGAAGAGGTTGAGGTTGCGGCAGCAGCGGTTGAAGCATTCAAGGCCTGCGTGGCAGCGGAACCGGAAGGTTTCGCCCTCTTTGATGCGGCCTTCAAGGCCGTCCAGGGTGGGTGTGTCAAGGTGTTTCATGGGCTTATGGTCTCCGGCGGATCGCCTTTTTTTGATTAAAGCAGGATCATCTCGGCGATGGTGAGTCTTAAACGGTCGGCAAAGCCGGTCTCTTCCCTCAGTTCTTTTTCAAGGATGGCCATCTCCCGGTAAAGGGGGGTGCGGTTCAGGGGCAGGCTTTGGGTGTCGGCTTGTTCGTACCGGGCGCATCCGGGGCCGTCGATGACGGTGCCGTCGGGCCGTTCAAGGATGTGGGCGACGCCGTGGAGCCGGCAGACCATGGGGCGATGCTCATAGAGGATGCACTGCCCCTCTTCCATGAGGGGGCAGGGGACCTTTTCATCCCGTTCGCCGTTGGCTCGCTGGTGGAGCAGGGGCGCGGCTTCCTGGGCCCGGAAAGTGACGGTGGCAAGGGTCTCTTCCGGCAGGGTGGCAAGGCCCTCTTTCAGGTAGAAGAGTTCCATGAGAGTGTGGTGATAAAACAGGGAGAGGCAGCAGTTGTCCTCGCAGCCTGCGCAGGTGAACCCGCTTGTCGATGCGGCCGCAGTATAGCTGCGATCCATTTTATCGAAAAGGTGCTTGATCCGGTGGGCCCATTCCGGGGTTGTCGATTTTGATCAGGGGGCGGGTTCTGTTCATGGGTGTTTTTGCCTTGTGTCTCGTGTATGGGGCCTCGGTTGGTTGTGCGGGCCCATTGTGGTTTATACCAGCGACGACGGAAAAAAGTGGCGCTCGTAAAGTTCCAGGGCGTATCGGTCGGTGATGCTGGCGATGAAGTCGCAGACGGAGCGTTCTTTGGAGCGGATCGTGTTGTGATTCGGCATTTCCAGGGCGGCCAGCTCGTGTGAGAAGATGGTTTCGTTGGTGTCCTGGAGGAAAAAGGTGTAGAGCTCCCTCAGGATCTTTTTGGATTTGACGAACTCGTTGTGGACCTGCGGAGACCGGTAGACGTTGTGGTAGAGGAAATTGCGCAGCTCGTCCATGGCCCGGTGCACCTCGTCGGTGATCTGGAGCTTCAGCTCTCCGTTTTCCGGGTGGGAGGCGTAGATGAGGTCCCGGACCATGGTGGTGGCCCGCTCCGGGTGGTTGCTGCCGAGGACCCGGACACATCGTTCGGGGATCTGCTCCTTGCAGATGACCCCGCTTCGGATGGCGTCGTCCAGGTCGTGGTTCAGGTAGGCCATGATATCGGCCACGCGGACCACCTGACCTTCTGCGGTGCAGGCCTTTTCCCGTTTGGACTCCGGGATGATGGTGCCGTACCCCTTGGAGTGCTTAAGGATGCCGTCGCGCACTTCCAGGGTAAGGTTGAGCCCCGCCCCGTTTTTTTCCAGGATGTCGATGACCCGAAGGCTCTGGATGGGATGGGAGAAGTTGCCGGAGTAGATCTCTTTCAGGACCGTCTCTCCGCTGTGGCCGAAGGGGGTGTGGCCGAGGTCGTGGCCCAGGGCGATGGCCTCGGTGAGGTCTTCGTTGAGACGCATGGCGCGGGCCACGGCCCGTGCAATCTGGGCCACTTCAAGGGTGTGGGTGAGGCGCGTGCGGTAGTGCTCCCCCAGCGGGGAGAGAAAGACCTGGGTTTTGTGTTTCAGGCGTCTGAAGGCGTTGCAGTAGACGATGCGCTCCCGGTCGCGTTGAAAGTCGCTCCGGATGGGGCAGGCCTCTTCCGCGCCGCTCTGATCCGCCGAGCTGGGCAGCCCGTAGGGGGAGAGAAAGCTCTCCTCCCTTTTTTCGAACTCTTCACGTGATGTCATGATGGCCTTGTCCCTCTTTTCAGAACCATCTCGGGTGGCGTGCAATGCGCCGGAAACGAGCGGCTGGTCGGGGCTTGCATGTGGTGCCCCCTTTGCACTGGATGCGAGCGGCCATGGCGCACCATGGCAAAATAAAATAACCTTTATATAACAGGTTGAGGGGTAAATACAAGGTGAAGCCCTGAAAGCCGCAGTGTGGGCGCCTTTGGCAGGGCTTTTGTCCGAGGGGTGCCTCCGGCGGGTCGCTTTTTGAAAAAAGCTCCGCAAAAACGTTCCGGTAATTAAAAAATGAAGAGGGGCTATGCCTTGCAGGGGCGCAGCCGCAAAAAAACAAAACCTGTTTGTCAAACGTTTCAAAAGGTTGGCCCCCGGCAGGGTCGCCGGAGGCAATGCCTGAATGTGTTTGCCCCGGGGTAAGGCGCGGCAATTCTTGTTTCGCCCTGCTGAATCGGTTAAGCTGAAAGATGGTCAAAGGGATTTGATGGTCGAGGAGGCGCATATGAGCGAAGGTCATCACCTGATTCTGGGGACGCTGACGGACTGCCTGACGGGCAAAACATTGACGGATACCCATGACGAGCGGTATCGCCAGAAAATTGCCCGGCATCTTATGGATGTGTGCGGGTTTGCCCCGGATGAGATCGATGCGTCCCGGGTTGTGGAGGTGGGGGCCGGGGAGAAGAAGGCCCGGTTTCCTGTGGATTTTATCGTTTCGTCGGGTGGGGTCGCGGCCATGGTGGTCCGCTACCGGCCAGGCTCCATTGTCACCCGTCACCGCTCGGGTCAGGCCCTGTGCCTGGTGCTGGCTCCCCATGAGATTCCTGTGGTGGTGGTGACCAACGGAGAGGACGCCGATGTGCTGGACGCCGTCACCGGGAAGGTGAAGGGGAGCGGATTCGATGCGATCCCCGGCAGGGGCGAGCTTGAGGCCCTGGTTTCGGAGGCGCCCATGGCGCCGGTGCCGGAGCGGCGCAGGGAGATGGCCCTTCGGCTTCTCCATGCCTGCGAGGTGGATGACAGCTGTCCCTGCGATACCACCATCTGCAGGCTGGAATGATGGTTTTTTGTGGTAACTATTCAGCTTATGTCTCCGGCGGGTCGCTTTTTTGAAAAAAAGCGCCGCAAAAAACGTTGCGGTAAATGCCTTGATAAATGAAAAAATATGAGGGACTGTGACCGGTTAGGGCACTCGCTTCAAAAAACAAAACCTGTTTGACAAACGTTTTAAATGTTTGGCCCCTGGCAGGGTCGCCGGAGGCAAAAAAATTAAATTGGGAGTGTGAGTGTGTCTGAAGACGATGTCCGTTGGATGGAGGTTGCCCTTGGTGAGGCCCGAAAGGCCCTTGAGGGAGGGGATTTTCCTGTAGGGTGCGTGGTTGTGTCAGGGGGGCGTGTGGTGGCCACGGGGCGACGAAGCGGCACGGCCGCAGGGCCCGGGAACGAGCTGGACCACGCCGAGGTGACGGCCCTGAGGAGCCTTCTGGAGTCCGGGGGGCTTGCCCAGGGGGCCAAGGCCACGCTGTATTGTACCATGGAGCCTTGCCTGATGTGCTTTGGGGCGATTCTGCTCAGCGGGGTCTCCCGTGTGGTGTGGGCCTATGAAGACGCCATGGGGGGCGGGGCGTCCTGTGACCTTTCCAGTGTTGGGCCCCTGTATGCCCAGTCCGGGGTCGAGGTCCGGGGGCGCGTCCTTCGGAACAAGTTCTTGTTCAAGGCGTTTTTTGCCAACCCGGACAACGGGTACTGGAAGGACAGCTTCCTGGAGTGTAGACCTGACAGGCTGTGTCACGTTCCGCTGTTGTTCCCTGTGGTTTCAGGGATTAACAACCCGGAAAAAGTAACTTTTTTCTTGCATTTGTGCCAAATCTTCTATAAATAGAACGTTTGTTGATGATACATTATCCGCAAAATAGACTGTGATTGCGGAATGATAGCTTGAAACAGTAGACCACGAGGAGGAGAACATAGCTAACCGCAGCAAAATCAACGTCAACAACAAGATCAGAGCAAGAGAAGTGCGCGTTATCGGTTCCGACGGAACCCAGCTTGGCGTGCTTCCCATTCAGAAGGCATTGAACACAGCCGCTGAAGGCGGACTCGATCTTGTTGAGGTGGCACCGAACTCGAATCCTCCTGTTTGCAAGATTATGGATTTTGGTCGTTTCAAGTACGAAGAGACCAAGAAGCGGCAGGAGGCCAAGAAGAAGCAGAGCTCCTTCCAGATGAAGGAGATCAAGGTCCGGCCCAAGACAGGTGACCATGACCTGCAGACCAAGGTCGGTCACATCAAAAAGTTTATCGGCAAGAAGAACAAGGTCAAGGTAACCTGCATGTTCCGCGGGCGTGAAATTACCCTCTCCGCCCTGGGACGCGAGTTGCTTGCCCGTGTCGCCGAAGAGACTGCAGACGTCGCGACGGTAGAGCAGATGCCCAAGTTTGAAGGGCGTACCATGTTCATCATCCTCGCTCCCAAGTAAGATGCCTTCGCAAAGCACAAAGGTCACCCTCCGTGGTCTTCCGGTATGCCGGAGACCTGGCCGGTGACTTGCGGCTTTTTGCGGGGTCATCATAATGCCTTCGACTCCGGGGTCCCCGTTTCCCGGTTCGGGGCGTCAACGTGATGACATTCGGCGCAGGCGGTACCGTACACGTTCGGTTCGCCTGTGGTTTTTCGGCCTTCGGGCGGCAGATGTCTGCGCCACCTTAAATGTGAAAGAGGTTTTACACCATGCCCAAGATCAAGACCAACAGAGCAGCTGCAAAGCGCTTCAAGAAGACCGGTTCCGGCAAATACAAGTTCAACAAGTCCAACTCAAGCCACATCCTCACCAAGAAGACCACCAAGCGCAAGCGGTCTCTGAGGCTTGCACAGGTTCTTGATGCAACCAACGTTAAAGCTGTCAGGAGAATGCTTCCCAACGGGTAGCTTTCCTTGAAGCAGAGGCGATTGTCCCCGCCTGGAACCCCAGCCCCTTAACGGCCGTGCCGTACGGGATCCGGAGGTCATCAGGTTCAAGCGGGCCGATCAACGGAATCGAAAATGAGATTTTGAACCGTTGCTGGACGTTTAAGATTCAGTGCGGTCACCATCACCAGAAAAAAACGGCGGACATCACGGGCCACTGTAGGTAAACGGTCAGGCCGTGATGTAACGAAGGAGATAGAAAGACAATGAGAATTAAAAGAGGAACTAAAGCGAGGCAGCGTCGAAATAAGGTTCTTAAGCTGGCCAAAGGCTTTCGTGGCGGTCGCAGCAAACTGTTTCGCACCGCGGCCGACTCCGTAGACAAGGCGTTGATGTACGCCTACCGCGACCGCAAGCAGAAAAAACGCGAGTTCCGTAGACTCTGGATCGCCCGTATCAACGCCGGCGCGCGTATGAACGGTCTCTCCTACAGCAAGTTTATCCATGGCCTGAAGCTGGCCAACATCGATCTGGACCGTAAAGTCCTGGCTGAACTGGCCGTTTCCGACCCTGCAGCGTTTTCCGTGATTGCAGAGCGAGCGTCCCAGCAGCTTTAAGGAGATCGATTCCCTGCCACAGTCGGGTCGTGCATTGACGGCCTTGGTGCCACGCATGTCGACCCGCTCTTTCGGATGGGCCTTTTTCGGGGTAAGGCGGCCTCGCTTTCATCAAAGCACGCTGCCTTGCCTCGTTTTTTTAACAGGTCCCGACCCTCTTGAAGGTTGAGGCCATCCAAACTGGATACGTAGCGCGACCGTGGAAACTAATATCGAACAGATCTACAGTGAGGCCCTTTCCGACATTGAGGCGGCCTCCGATGAGAAAAGCGTGAAAACCCTTTCCACCCAGTATTTGGGTCGAAAGGGTTTTGTGACTCAGTACCTTAAAAATATCTCCGCCCTCCCTGCGGAGGAGCGTCCCCTGGCGGGCAAGCGGGCCAACGAGATGAAGCGCGGGCTCGAAAATGCCGTTGCAGAGCGCCTGAGCGTCCTTGCGGCCGAGGCCGAGGCGTCTGACCCAGATGATCACCCTTCCCGGGCGCCGTGCCGAGGTCGGCTCCTTTCATCCCATCACCCGCATTGCCACGGAAATTTGTGAGATTTTTACCCGTCTCGGGTTTTCCGTGGTGGAGGGGCCCGAGGTCGAGAGCGACTACTACAACTTTGAAGCCCTCAACATTCCCAAGCACCATCCCGCCCGGGATATGCAGGATACCTTTTATATTTCGCCCGAAACCGTGCTCAGGACCCATACCTCTCCGACTCAGCCCCGCGTTATGGAAAAGAGTGAGCCTCCCGTCAGGATCATCGCTCCGGGCAAGGTGTACCGGTGTGACTCCGATTTGACCCATACGGCCATGTTCCACCAGGTGGAAGGCCTCTATGTGGACAAAGACGTCTCCTTCGGGGATTTGAAGGGCGTTCTTACCTCCTTTATCCATCAGATGTTCGATCCCGGCATCTCCCTTCGGTTCCGTCCCAGCTTTTTCCCCTTCACCGAGCCCAGCGCCGAGGTGGACATCAAGTGCGTGATCTGCCGGGGCAAGGGCTGCCGAGTCTGTTCCCATACCGGCTGGCTTGAGATCCTCGGCTCCGGCATGGTGCACCCCGCTGTTCTGGAGAACGTGGGCTACGACACCGACAAGGTGAGCGGCTTCGCCTTTGGCATGGGCATCGAGCGTATCACCATGCTCAAATACGGCGTGGATGATATTCGGAAGTATTTTGAAAACGACATCAGGTTCCTGAGGCAATTCTAAGATGAAATTCAGTCTAAGCTGGTTAAAAGAATACATACCCCTGGAGATGGGTCTCGAAGGCCTCACAGACGGGCTCACCATGGCCGGCCTGGAGGTGGACTCCGTAACCCCTCTGTATGACTCCCTTGACGGCGTGGTCGTGGCCCGGATTGTCGAGGCAAAACCCCATCCCAATGCCGATAAGCTCCGGCTCTGCCAGGTGGACGTGGGTGCCGACGAGCCCGTGGGCATCGTCTGCGGCGCGCCCAATGCTGCCGAAGGCCTTGTGGTGCCCTGCGCCCTTCCCGGCGCGGTTCTGCCCGGGGGTGTGAAGATCAAGAAGGGGAAAATCCGTGGTGAGAAGTCCGGCGGCATGCTCTGCAGCGCGCGGGAACTTCAGCTGGATACCGATGCATCCGGTCTGATGGAGCTCGGTACCGACCTTGTGCCCGGTACGCCCCTTAAAGAAGCCCTGGACCTGTTCGACTCCATGGTGGAGATCGACCTGACTCCCAACCGTCCCGACTGCCTCAGCGTGCTTGGTGTTGCCCGTGAAGCCGGTTCTCTCCAGGAACCTCCCGTTGCGCTTACCCGTCCGGCAGTGTCCCTTCCCGAGGCCGACGCATCCCTGGGCACCATCGGTGATCACACTTCGGTGACCATCGAAGACGCGGATCTGTGCTGGCGGTATGCCGCCCGTCTGGTCTTTGATGTCAAGGTGGGGCCGTCTCCGGCCTGGCTCCAGCGGCGACTTCTCTCCGTGGGCCTGACACCCATCAACAACATCGTGGATATCACCAACTTCGTGATGATGGAGACCGGTCAGCCCCTGCATGCCTTTGATTTTGACCGCCTTGCCGAGAACCGCATCGTGGTGAAGCGCGCAGCAGAAGGGGAGGCCTTTACCACCCTGGATGAAAAAGAGCACAAGCTCAACGCCGAGATGCTGATGATTTGTGACGGCGAGAAATCCGTTGCCATCGGCGGGGTCATGGGGGGCATGAACTCCGAGATTGAGGAGGGGACCACCCGCGTACTCCTGGAGAGCGCCTGTTTTAACCCCACCTCAGTGCGGAAGACCTCCAAGCTTACGGGGATCCATTCCGATGCGTCCCATCGCTTCGAGCGCGGCACCGACCCCGAGGGGGTTGTGTATGCCCTGGATCGGGCCACGGCCCTTATGGCAGAGCTCGGCAACGGGCGCCTGGTGGAAGGCCTCATCGACGAAAACCCCGTGCCCTATGCGCCCCGCACCATCACCGTGGACGTGGACGCCCTGAACAGGCGCCTGGGAACGTCCCTGTCGGCCGATGAGATGGCAGGATACCTTGCCCGCGTCGAATTTACCGTCACCGTTTCAGACGCCAACACCCTGGAGGTGGTTCCCCCCTCCTTCCGTGTGGACGTGGAACGGCCCGAGGATATCTCCGAGGAGATCGCCCGGCTTTGGGGGTATAACAATATCGAGACCTCCTACGCCAAGGTCGTGGCTGCCAAGGAGAGCTATCCTCCTGCCTTTGAAGCGCGTCAGGCCGTACGCGGCGCCTTTGTGGGGCTTGGTTTCAACGAGGCCGTCAACTACAGCTTTATCCGGGAAGACGCCGTGGACAGGCTGCGCTTTGCCGAGGCAGACCCCCGCAGGCGCCTGGTGACTATCCTCAATCCCATTTCCGAAGAGCAGAAGGTGATGCGAACCTCCCTTGTGCCCGGGCTTCTCTCTTCTGCCGCTCGAAACATCAGCGTTCAGGAACGCAGCTTGCGGCTTTTTGAGGTGGGGGCTACCTTCATCGCAGGAGAAGGGGAAACCCTTCCCCAGGAGCCGGAAATGCTTGCCGGCCTTGTCACCGGTGACCGCCGGGCCGCCTCCTGGTTCGGCAAGGAAGAGTCGTGCGACTTCTTCGATCTCAAGGGTGCCCTCGAGGGCTTCTTTGAGGCCCTGCATGTTTCCGGGGTTGCTTTCCGGCCCATGGCAGCGGATGATTGCAGCTATACCCGTCCGGGGTACACGGCTGAGATCCTGCTGGACGGTGAGGTGATCGGCCTTGCCGGCAAGGTCCACGGCGATGTGCTGAAGAGCTTTGAGCTCAAGCAGGATGTCTTTGTCTTTGAACTGGCCATGGCGCCCCTTGCGGAGCGTATCTCCGGAGATCGCCAGGCCACGGCCATTCCGAAATTTCCTTCCGTGACGCGGGACGTGACCATCATCTGCGAGGCTTCCGTCCGCTCTGGTGATGCGGTGGCTTCCATCCTGGATGAGAAGCAGCCCCTCATTGAGCGTGCGTGGCTTCTGGATCGGTACGCCGGGGAGAACATTCCCGAAGGCAAGCAGAGCCTTACCTTCAGGGTGGTTTACCGATCTGCGGACAAGACCCTCAACGACAAGGCGGTCAATAAGATTCACACCCGGATCATGGAGATGCTGTTAAAGCGTTTCGATGCTGTCCTTCCCTGATTCCATTTAAGGCACCGACAACACAGGAACGCTGTGATCGGGCAGGAAAGGGGCGTCTTTGGCGCCCCTTTTTTTTGAGGCGCCCCGGCCTTGGGCCGGGGCGCGACGCAAACGTGGTTGGAGTGCCGAAAAGGAGGTTGGCGCGGGCTGGACGCGGTGACGGTCCGGTTACCAGGACACGCAAGGCGGGGAGGATAAAATGGGTATTGTTCCTCAGAAAAAGTATTTCAAAATCAGCGAAGTGAGCAGCCTGACGGGGCTGGAGTCCCATGTCCTGCGTTTTTGGGAAGGCGAGTTTTCCGCCATTCGTCCCAAACGCACGGAGTCGGGGCAGCGCATGTACCGCAGGAAAGACATCGACACAATCCTTGAGATCAAGCGCCTGCTCCACGATGAGCGCTATACCATCGAAGGCGCCAAAAAAATGCTCGGGGGCAAGGGGAAGGAAAAAGACGCCGCCCCGACATCCACCCAGGATTTTCTCAAGGGGATTGTGGACGAATTGCGGCTGATTCGGGCCATGGTTTAGGCGGCACAAGGACTCGGGCGCGGCCTCCCTGATTAATATATTGACAATACACTTTTTTTATCTTATTAGAATAGGCTGGAAATTTGAGGGAGCTGCGCGCAACGCTTGCTCCGGGGGGGTAAAACCCGCCGGTAACTGGCGTCGAAGGGTTTGGCCCTGTCGTATTTACCACCCGTGCGCCCCTTGAAACAGTCCCATTTTCGGGGCTTTTTGCTGGGTGAGCCCCGTTCCTTGAGGCCATTCGGCAGTGGTGTCTGCCCACTCGGGCGATGCCGTGACATGAAGGTCTGTTGCATTCGGGAACGGGCAAAACGCCCGTTTTTTGTTTTTTACTGCGCTGTGTTACAGTGGGTTGAACGGATAAACGGTATGGGTACCAGCTCCAAGAAACAGAAAAATCGAAAAAAAGAGGGCCGATCGCAATCGGCTATCACCGGACGGCACCTCGCCGAGGCGCGGCGCCTTGCCGATGACCTGTGCGAGGGCGAAGGGCTGGAGCTTGTTCACATGGAGACCGTGACCGAGTTCGGCCAGACGATTCTACGCCTTTATATAGATAAAGAGGGCGGGGTGAGCCTGGGCGACTGCACCAATGTGAGCCGCCAGCTGGGCGACCTCATGGACGTCTCCCTGGACATCCGCGGTGAATACCGTCTGGAGGTTTCCTCACCGGGCCTTGACCGACCCATTTCCAAACCAGCGGATTTCGATCGCTTCAAAGGGAGCATGGCTGTCATCACGACCCATTCCCCCATTGAAGGGAGAAGCCGTTTCAAAGGCACACTCCTCGGGCAGGCTCCGGGTGAGATGGTGTGCATGGACGTGGATGGAACAACGCACGAGATTGCCCTTGAGAACATCAAACGTGCCAGACTTGTCGGAAATATTGGAGAGAGCTGATGCAAATTTCAGAGATCAAACGAGTTGTTGAGCAGGTCAGCAAAGACAAGGGTATCGATTTTCATGTGCTGATCAAGACAATGGAAGAAGCCCTTGCGTCTGCAGCCCGGAAAAAACTGGGCAAAAATGCCGACATTGAGGTTCAATATAACGAAGAATCCGGTGAGATCGAGGTCTTCCAGTTCAAGGAAGTCGTCGATGAGGTGGTGGATCCCGACGTGGAGATCACCATCGAAGAGGGGCGAAAGCTGGATCGGGATTGCGAGATGGGGGACAGCCTCGGCCTGAAGGTCGACACCTCTACTTTCGGTCGCATTGCCGCCCAGTCTGCCAAGCAGGTCATCATCCAGAAGATGAAGGATGCCGAGCGCGAAGCCATCTATGAAAGCTTCATCGACCGCAAGGGAGAGATCATCAACGGCATTGTCCAGCGTGTGGACCGGGGGGACCTCATCGTCAACCTCGGCAACACCGAGGCCGTGCTTCCCGTGCGGGAACAGATCCCCCGGGAGACCTTCCGCCGAGGCGATCGGGTCCGTGCCCTCATCAAAGATATCCTCCTGGAGTCCCGCGGCCCCCAGGTCATCCTGACCCGCGCCAGCTCGGAGTTTCTCATTGCCCTGTTCAAGACCGAGGTCCCCGAAATCATGGAAGGGGTGGTCAAGATCAACGGCGCTGCCCGGGAGTCCGGCGTACGTGCCAAGATCGCCGTCAGCTCCATCGATTCGGACATCGATCCCGTGGGCGCCTGTGTGGGCATGCGGGGAAGCCGCGTCCAGAACGTGGTTCAGGAACTCAAAGGGGAGAAGATCGATATCATCCCCTGGCACCCAGATGCCGCCCGTTATGTTTGCAACGCCCTGGCACCTGCGGAGATCGCCAAGGTGATCATCGATGAAGACACCATGACCATGGAGGTCATCGTCCCTGTGGACTACCTCTCCGTGGCCATTGGAAAGAAAGGGCAGAACGTCCGGCTCGCATCCATCCTGACTGGATGGCAGCTGGATGTGGTCAGCGAAGAAGAGCACAGCCGGTCGCTCAAGGATGAGTTTAACAACCTCATGAGCATTCCCGGTGTCGGTGCAGCCCAGGCCGAGGCCCTTCATTCCAGCGGGTACTACACCGTCGATGATGTGGCGGAAGCCTCCATGAGCGATCTTCTCGACATCGACGGCTTTGACGAGGAGCGGGCAACCCTGGTCCTTGAATCAGCCCGAAACCCGGAGCCTGCAGCGACGGGAAGCGAAGAAGATGATGAGTCAGCGGCAGACGACGCCGCTGCGAGCGACATCCCCGAAGACGAGATGTCGGAGGAATCCGAGCTTGATACGCCGGTGGCCGAAGAGGCCGACGGTGCAGACGAGAGCGCGGAGCAGGAAGCAGAACCCGAGCCGGAACCCCTGGACGCCGATGAGGCCGACAAGGAGGGCGATAGCCCGGAGCAGGAATCAGACCCCGAGCCGAATCTCGACGCGTAAGCCTTAAAACCCGGGCGGGCGTCACACAAGGATTGGTTTTTCGGTAAGCCGTGTGAACAGGGAGTTGTTGCAGAATATATTGCAGAATATATTAGGGGGAGTGAATGGCAAAAATCAGAGTTTATGAACTTGCCAAAAGCCTGAATATGACCAACCGTGCGTTGCTCAACAAGATTGAGGCCATGGGCATTGAGGTTGGAAGTCATATGAGTTCTCTTGAGGATGATACCGTTGAGTTGATCCGAAAGAACCTCTTTGGCGATAAAGATCCGGAGACTCGGGACAAGCGCGTTCGAAAGACCGTCATCAGGCGACGCAAGCGCAGTAACGATGCAGAACACGCCGAGGCAGAAAGCGCCTCCGACGTGGAGCCCGCCGCCGTGGCGGAAGAGGTGGTGCGCCCCGAGGTGAAGCCTCCTCAGCCGGAAACCGCTGACGAAGCCGCCTCCGAGACCACTCCCCCTGTTGAAGAGGTGGTAAAGGCGGAGACGCCTGTGGTCGAGGCAGAGGACGAAGCAGCCGAGGCCGAGGCCAAGGCGGCCACCGAGCCCGTGAAACCCAAGAAAGCCAAGAAAAGTGAGCCGGCCCGCATCATCAAGCGCCCCGAGGTTGAGACGCCTTCCCAGGAAGAGCCCGCAGCCCCCGAGGTCGCCCCTGAGCCCGCAAGCGTGACGCCAGCTCCCGTTGCCGAGACGCCGGAAGCACCCGTTGTCGAGGCCAAGAACGAAGAGGAGAGTGTCACAGAAATGAAAGCCGAACCCGCCCAAGAGGCGGCACCGGTGGCTGAAAAGGCCGCTGAAAAAGATGTGGCTCCGGCAGCTGAAGCCGGAGAAGGCGGTAAGACGGGACAACCTGATGAGGCGGATGCTTCTGCGGCTGATAAAGATGAGCCCAAGAAGAAACGCAAGAAAGTGAAGAAGTTCACGGCTGCCAAGATTATCAAACTCCCCGAGCCCGGGACCAAGCCCGCGTTCCTCCGGGACAAAGAGGCGTCAACCCATCGTGGTAACGGTTACTCCCGACCTTCGACGCCCCATAACAACACCCACGATCGCAACGAGCGAACCCATGAGCCCCAGATGCCTCCCACGGGTGGCGAGATGGCCGGTGATTCACGCGGCAAGAAGGGCCGTCGCGGGCGTGGTAACGAGACCGGCGGAGACGCCTTTGGCTCTCGCAAGAAGGGTCGTAAGAAGACCGTGGTAGAGGGCAACGCCCTGTACTCTGAAGGCCGGGGCCGTAAAGGCCGTAAGGGCGGCAGGCACAAGCAGCAGCCCGTGGGCCAGAAGACCCAGATTACCGTACCCAAGGCCATCAAGCGACGCATCAAGGTGGATGACACCATCGTGCTGGCCGAACTGGCCAAGCGCATGGGCATCAAGGCCAACGACATGATCATCAAGCTCATGGGCATGGGCGTCATGGCCACGGTGAACCAGACCATCGATTACGATACCGCAGAGCTCGTTGCCGTGGAATTCGGTTTTGAAGTGGAGCGCGCGGCCTTTGAAGAAGAGACCATCCTGAGTACCTCCTCCGTGGACGAGGATCCCTCGAAGCGTGTGACCCGATCCCCCGTGGTCACCATCATGGGCCACGTTGACCACGGTAAGACCTCTCTGCTTGACGTGATCCGTAAAAGCTCCGTCACCTCAGGGGAAGCCGGGGGCATCACCCAGCACATCGGTGCTGACCATCTGTACAACGGGGCCATCGCCTTTCTCGACACCCCCGGTCACGAGGCGTTTACCGCCATGCGTGCCCGCGGTGCCAAGGTCACCGACCTGGTTATCCTGGTGGTTGCCGCCGACGACGGCGTCATGCCCCAGACCGTTGAGGCCCTGAACCACGCCAAGGCGGCCGAGGTGCCCATCATCGTTGCGGTGAACAAGATCGACAAGCCCGATGCCGATCCGGATCGTGTGAAGCGAGAGCTCTCCGATCACGGCGTTCTGGCGGAAGACTGGGGCGGAGACACCATCTTCGTCAACGTCTCGGCCAAGAGCCACGAAGGTATCGGCGATCTGCTGGATATGGTCCTTCTCCAGGCAGAAGTCCTGGAGCTGGATGCCAACCCCGATCGTTTGGCCATCGGCCACGTGGTGGAGTCCAAGCTCGACATCGGCCGCGGCCCCCTGGCCACGGTCCTGATCCAGGAAGGTACCCTGAAGTCCGGGCAGTCCGTTGTCTGCGGCATGTACCACGGCAAGATCCGAGCCATGTTCAACGACAAGGGCGAGCAGGTCACCACGGCCGGTCCCTCCATGCCTGTTGAGATCATCGGCCTCACCGGTGTTCCCGAAGCCGGCGACGAGATGGTTGCGGTCAAAGACGACAAAGACGCCAAGCAGGTGAGTGCGCACCGCCTCCAGAAGGCCCGTGCCCGCGAGCTGGCCAAGAACAGCCGCGTGACCCTGGATCGTCTCTTCGAGCAGATGGAAGAGGGCGAGGTCAAGGACCTCAACCTGATCATCAAGGCCGACGTTCACGGCTCCATCGAGGCCCTCCGCGAGTCCCTCGGCAAGCTCTCCACCAGCGAGGTGAAGGTCAATGTGATCCACTCCGCCACCGGTACCGTCACCGAATCCGACGTCTCCCTGGCAGCGGTCTCCAACGCCATTATCCTCGGCTTTGCCGTCCGCCCCGCCACCAAGGTCCAGAACATGGCCAAGGAAGAGGGCGTGGACATGCGGTTCTACGACATCATCTACGATGCCATCAAGGACCTCAAAGATGCCATGGTCGGACTCATGGAGTCCACCTTCGAGGAGAAGATCCTCGGTCGTGCCGAAGTTCGCGACACCTTTGTGATTCCCAAGAAAGGGACCATTGCCGGGTGTTACGTTCTCGAAGGCAAGATTGTCCGCGGCAACAAGGTCCGCCTCCTGCGCGAGGGGGTTATCGTCTACGACGGCAACCTGGCCTCCCTCAGGCGGTTCAAGGACGATGCCAAAGAAGTGGCCCAGGGCTACGAATGCGGTATCGGCATCGAGAACTACAACGATGTCAAGCTCGGTGACACCATCGACTGCTACTACCTGGAAGAGATCAAACCTTCCCTCGATTAGCGCATCCTGCCGGCCTTCGGGCCGGCATTCTATTCTGGTATTTCTGAAAAGACTTCCACGCTGCAATGCCTCGCCATACGCCTTACCGGTTTTTCATGACGGGGCATTTCAGCGTTTGACACCATAAGGATACATACCCAGTATGAAGCCGTTTTCTCGTGCTGAACGGGTCAGCGTTAAAATTCAGTCCACCCTTTCGGAACTGCTGCACAAAAAGGTGAGCGATCCCCGCCTTGATATGGCCACCGTGACAGGCGTCAAGCTCACCGACGACCTGCGCCATGCCCAGGTTTTTTTCTGCGTGTCCGGTGGAAAAAAAGCCAAGTACGACGCCCTGGCCGGGTTCAAAAGTGCCTCGGGGTTTCTGCGAAAATCCCTGGCCGGCAAGCTCGGGCTGAAGTTCATGCCGTCGCTGACCTTCGTGTATGACGAATCCTTTGACTACGGTTCGCATATCAACGAGGTCCTCAAAACTCTCTCGGTCAATGGTGACTCCGAATCAGAAGGCGAGTCGGAGTCGTAACCCGGTAACTTCAGCGACGACGTCACGCGTTGGTGCGCAGGGTGCCGTGGTTTTTCCTGTGACCTTATACAGACGGATCGTTCAGAGCTATGCGAGGCCATCAGGATGATGATTCTGGAATCCCTGAAACAGAGCAGGAGCCTGCTCCTAGTGACCCATATCCGACCCGACGGTGATGCCATCGGGTCGCTGTTGGCCCTGGGACGCGCCCTGTCGTTGATGGGGAAAAACGTGCGGCTTTATAATGAGAGCCCCATTCCCGCCATTTTTCGTTTTCTTCCCGGCATTGAGCGAATCATGTCTGATCCCGGCAACCTCTCGTCCTACGACACCGCCGTGGTCCTGGACTGCAGCGATCTGTCCCGGGTGGGGTCCCATGCCGACGAAGTGGGCCGGATACCCACCGTTCTTAACATCGACCACCACGTGACCAACACCGGCTTCGGCCTCCACCAGATGGTGGACCCTGCCGCCTCGTCCACCGGAGAGCTCGTCTACCGCCTGGTGACGGATCTGAAGGTGCCCATCGACGTCTCCATGGCGTACGCCATCTACACGGCCATTTTTACAGACACCGGCTCTTTTCTCTTCCAGAACACCACCCCGGAGGCTTATTTTATCTGCGGGCGCATGGTGGAGACGGGGGTGGACTCCTACAAGGTGGCCCAGACCCTGTTTGCCACCTACTCCCTGGGGCGCCTCAAACTCCTGAACATGGTGCTGGACACCATCGAGATCTCGGACAACGGCAAGCTCTCCGTCATGTACCTGACCCAGGAGATGCTGCGGGAGACTGAGACCAGCGTGGACGATATCAACGGCCTGGTAAACTACGCCAAGCACATTGAAGATGTGCAGGTGGCCGTTCTCATCCAGGAGTCCCGGCCCCTGCCCGGGGACAGACCCAAGCCCCACTACCACGTCAGCCTGCGCTCCAACGGTCCCGTGGATGTTGGGATCATTGCCGCGGCCTACGGTGGCGGCGGCCATCCCGGCGCAGCCGCCTTTACCTCCTTTACCAGCCTCAAGGACATCAAAAAGGAAGTGCTTCGGATCTCCGACGCATTCTAGATAAGACAGATGAACGACGGTATCTTATTGATCGACAAGCCGGCGGGAATCTCGTCGGCATCGGTTGTCTACCGCATCAAAAAGCGGTTCAAGTTCTCCAAGGTGGGCCATGCGGGCACCCTGGACCCCTTTGCCACGGGCCTCATGGTGATCACCGTGGGAAAGGCCACACGGCTCTCCCGCTTTTTCCTTGATGCAGACAAACGCTACGCAGCCCGCCTTGGCCTGGGGACCCTCACCGATACCCTGGACCCCGACGGCGAGGTGCTCACCACCGAGTCTGCCGAGGCCATGGCCGCCCTTGAGTCGCGCCTGGGACTTCCCGAAGCAGAGGCCCTGTGTGCCGCCTTTACAGGGGACTTCATGCAGGTTCCGCCAATCTACTCGGCCCTGAAACACAACGGGGTGCCCCTCTACAAGCTGGCCCGGAAAGGGCAGGCCGTGGAAAAGCCCCCCCGTCCCGTGACTCTCCATGAAAACCGGCTCGTGGCCTTCTCCTTTCCCCACATCGATTTTGAGGTCAGCTGTTCCAAGGGGACCTACATCCGCAGCCTGGCCCGGGACATGGCAGAGTCCCAGGCATGCGGGGCGCCTTCCCCGCCGCCCTCGCCGTATCGAGAGCTCCGGGTTTCATGTGGACGAGGCCCTGCCCCTTTCCGAGGCAGAGACCATGGAACGGGAAGACCTGTCCATGATTCCCATGGCCGAGGCCCTCTCCCACCTGCCTTCCATGGTGGTGGACGAGGCCACCCGGGCCCTGGTCATGAACGGGAACCCTTTGGCCTGGACGCCTTGCGGCCAGGAGGCCGGGGCTGATTTCTGCCGGGTCCTGGACGGCCACGGCGCCCTGATTGCCGTGGTGGAGTCGGCAAAATACGGGGCACATCATAAATATTGTTGTGTTTTTAACGCATAAAGGTATAATTATCCTTCTGTGTCGTCGGGGTTCCCTGTGGGGGACTTACGGTCGCACTTATGCGAGCAGAAGCAACCGCCCGAATGATGCAGCCGGTCTGAATGGAATATCGGATCGGAGAAGGCGGCTGGCGGGTGTTGGTTTGCCGAACGGTTTGCCGGTTTTCAGTTATTCCAATTTTATTCATTCACGGTGCCGTGCGGCGGACAGAAAACGTTCCTCCGAAGGGTGCGCACCCGGTTGGAGGCGAGACCATCGTATTTACCACTGACGAGAAACTCGAACGTGCATGAGCGGTCCGAAAACCCACGAGTCCGATACCGGCTCCCCCGAAGTGCAGATTGCGCTTCTGACCGACCGAATCAAGTACCTACACGAGCACGTGAAGGTACACGAGGAAGAAGACCACCACTCACGTTGCTGGCGTTGATTCTCGTCGGCCGTCGCCGTCGTCTTCTCAAACTACATGAAGAAGAAACATCACTCGTTGCATCTGCAGCTGATCGCACGACTCGGCCTCAAACGATAGATGGTTTTTGCGGAAGGCACCGGAAATGGTTCCGGTGCCCTCCGCACTCCCATACCCCTTGACCGCCGCACACGAGGCAACCCGAAACCGAACTCCTTTTAAATAAGCACACCTGAGGTATCGACCCCCGTCATATGGGTGGATGGCTCACGCGTGCCGTTATTTATGAGGACGTTCGATGAGGGGCCTCACAAATGAACGCAGCGGTTTCACCTAACCAAGGAGCAATAGATGCAAGAATACAGCTTTGAAACCGAGCTGAACGGAAAGACACTGACCCTTAAAACCGGCAAAATCGCCAAGCAGGCCTCCGGGGCCGTCATCGCACAGATGGGCGAAACCAGCGTGCTGGTTACCGTCGTAGGGGCCGATAAGAACAAGGAGGGAATCGACTTCCTTCCCCTCTCCGTGGAGTACCAGGAGAAGATTTACGCGGCCGGACGTATCCCCGGCAACTACTTCAGGCGTGAGCAGGGGCGTCCCAGCGAGAAAGAGATTCTCACCTGCCGCCTCATCGACCGCCCCATCCGACCCCTCTTTGCCGACGGGTACGGCTGCGAGACCCAGGTCATCGCCACCGTCATGAGCATGGACAAAGAGAACGAGCCCGATGTGCTGGCCATGATCGCCACCTTCGCGGCCCTGCATATCTCCGAGCTGCCCTTTGAAGGGCCCATCGGCGCCGTACGCGTGGCCCGTGTGGATGGTGAGTTCGTCATCAACCCCACCCTGAGCCAGATGGAAGAGTGCGACATCAACATCGTGCTGGCCGGTTCCAAGACCGGTGTCACCATGGTGGAAGCCGGGGCCAAAGTGGTTTCCGAAGCCGAGATGATCGAGGCCCTGGAAGCAGGTCACAACGCCATCCAGCCCCTCATTGATATTCAGGAGCAGATGCGTGCGGCTGTGGGCCGTGAAAAGCGCGTGGTGGAAGCCCCTGCCGTGGACGAGTCCCTGGTTTCCTTTGTGGACGGCCAGGCGGCCGCCAAGGTCCGCGAAGCCCTTCAGGTGAAAGACAAGATGGCCCGTAAAGCCGCTGTCTCAGCCGTTAAAGCCGAGCTCATCGAAGGCCTCTCCGAAGAGATGGCTGAGCGCAAGGACGAGATCTCCGATATCTTCAGCTCCCTGAGCAAGAAGGTGGCCCGCGCCATCATCCTCGAAGACGGGCACCGCATCGACGGCCGGGCCTTTGACGAGATCCGCGACATCACCTGCGACGTGGACGTTCTGGCCCGCCCCCACGGCAGCGCCCTGTTCACCCGCGGCGAGACCCAGGTCATGGGCATCCTGACCCTGGGCTCCGGCATGGACGAGCAGCGTGTGGAGACCCTCTCCGGAGACACCACCAAGCCCTTCATGCTGCACTACAACTTCCCTCCCTACTCCGTGGGAGAGTGCAAGCGCGTGGGTGCACCCAGCCGACGTGAAATCGGTCACGGTGCCCTGGCCTTCCGTGCCATCGAGCCGATCCTTCCCTCCAAGGAAGACTTTGAATACACCGTGCGCCTCGTCTCCGAGGTCACCGAGTCCAACGGCAGCTCCTCCATGGGTACGGTGTGCTCCTGCACCCTGGCCCTCATGGACGGCGGCGTGCCCATCTCCAAGCCGGTTTCCGGCATCGCCATGGGCCTCGTAAAAGAGGGCGACAAGGTGGCCATCCTCTCCGACATCCTCGGGGATGAAGACCACACCGGCGACATGGACTTCAAAGTGGCCGGTACCTCCGAGGGCATCACCGCCCTTCAGATGGACATCAAGATCAACGAACTCCCCAAGGAGATCATGGTCAAGGCCCTGGAGCAGGCCCGTAAAGGCCGTCTCCACATCCTCGACAGGATGCTCGACGCCATCGACGCACCCCGTGAGGAGATCTCTGTCCACGCACCCAAGGTGCACGTGGTCAAGATCAACCCGGACAAGATCCGAGACATCATCGGCCCCGGCGGCAAGAACATCCGTCAGATCCAGACCGACACCAACACCCGCCTGGAAGTCTCCGATGACGGCACCGTGAAGATCACCGCCGTCAACGCCGAAGACGCAGCCAAAGCGGTTCAGATCGTCAACGACATCGGCACCGATCCCGAGCCCGGTGAAGAGTACGAAGGCACCGTGGCCAAGATCGCCGATTTCGGCGCTTTTGTCACCATCCGCCCGGGCGTGGACGGCCTCGTTCACATTTCCGAGCTGGCCCACTACCGCGTGAACAGTGTCTCCGACATTGTCAGCGAAGGGGACAAGCTCAAGGTCCGTGTCCTTGAGGTAACCCGCGACGGAAAAATCCGCCTGAGCCACAAGGCAGTCCTGCCCGCCCCCGAAGGGGAAGAGGCACGTCCCCACCGCGATGATCGCGGCGGACGCCGGGACGACAGGGGCGGCCGAAGGGATGACCGCGGACGCGGCGGACGAGGTGGTCGAGGGGGCAATGACAGGGGCCGTCGATAAGACCACACTGACAAACGGCGTACGCATCGTCTCGAGGCGGATCGACCATGTGCGATCCGTCTCCATGGGCGTCTGGGTAGACGCAGGCGCCCGTGACGAGGCCGTGCCCGAAGGCGGGCTCTCCCATTTTATCGAGCACATGCTCTTCAAGGGAACCCAAAAGCGGTCGTCCTACGACATCGCCAAGGCCTTCGACGCCATTGGCGGGCAGACCAACGCTTTTACCTCCATGGAGAACACCTGCTATCACGCCCGCGTGATGGATGAGCACCTCGTCACCATGGCGGACCTGCTCAGCGATATCTTTTTGAACTCCACCTTTTCCCAGGAAGAGGTGGAGAGCGAAAGGCCGGTGATTCTCTCTGAGATCGGCATGGTGGAGGACAACCCCGAGGATCATATCCACACCCTCCTGGAAGAGTGTTTCTGGGGGGATCACGCCCTGGGGCGGTCCATTCTGGGCACCCGGGAGCAGATCCTGGGGTACGGGCGGGAGGATCTTGTTCGGTTCTTTTCCCATCTCTACCAGCCCGACCGGGTGCTGATCTCCTGCGCAGGCCATGTGGACCACGAGGAGATTGTCTCCCTTCTGGCCCCGGCCTTTGAAGGCATCAAGGCCCGGGACGGATTTCCCGTGCGGAAGGTGCCTGCCCCCCTGTCCGGGGTGAAGGCCCTGTCCCGGGAGATCGAGCAGACCCACGTGAGCCTGGCGTGGCCCGGCCTCTCCGTCACCGACGAGATGCGCTTTGCCTCTTCCCTGATGAACACCATCCTGGGCGGGAACATGAGTTCCCGGCTTTTTCAGGAGATCCGGGAAAAGCGTGGCCTTGCCTACAACGTCTACTCCTTCAACGCATCCTACGTGGACAGCGGCATGGTCGGTGTTTATGCGGGCGTCAGCCCGGACCGGCTCACCGAATGCCTGGAGGTGACGAACCAGGAGCTCATGAGGCTCTGTGAGCACGGCGTGGACCAGGAGACCCTGGACGAGGCCAAGGCCTTTACCAAGGGAAATATTCTCCTGGCCTCCGAGAGCGTGGACAGCCAGATGGCACGACTTGCCTCCAGCGAGTTCCACTTCGGACGCCAGCTCTCCCTGGATGAGGTGGTGGCCCAGATCGAGGCCGTCACCGTGGAAGAGGTCCGAAAGGTCGCGGACATGGCCTTCAGCCAGAAACCCGCCGTGGCCGTCCTCGGCCCCGAGCCTTCCGAAGCTGAGATCCGAAAGGTCTTCGGGTTGTGATGGCGTCCGGCTGACCCCATGGCCGGCTCCCCATGACACCAAAAAAATGAAGGGTACCTCCCGTGTGGGGGTACCTTTTTTTGTCTGTGCCTGTTACGGTATTTTTTTGCCGCTCCGTAAAACGAGTCTCCTATGGGCAAGGGTGCTGAAAAAAAGCATGCCTCCGGCGGGTCGCTTTTTTGAAAAAAAGCTTCGCAAAAAACTTTCCAAAAGAAGTGACGAATTTCTTTCGGCGAAGCCTGGAATGACTTTCTTAAGACCTGTTTGTCAAACTTTTCAAACGTTTGGCCACCGGCAGGGCCGCCGGAGGCGCTTTTGAACTGATTAGTTACGCATTTTTTTATTATATGGAGCCGATATGACCGACAGACCCCGGGTGGCCTTCAAGCGCCTTGACCCGCAGAAAAACAGCGACGTTCCCTTGCCCCGTTACATGACCGAGGAGGCCGCGGGCATGGATATCCATGCGGCCAACGAAGCCCCCGTGACCCTGGCACCCGGTGCCGTGGCCCTGATCCCCACCGGGTTTTCCATGGCCCTTCCCAAGGGATTTGAGGCCCAGATCCGGCCCCGGAGCGGCCTGGCCGTCAAGCACGGCATCGGTATCGTCAACGCACCGGGCACCATCGACAGCGATTACCGGGGCGAGGTCAAGGTGGCCCTCATTAACTTCGGTGCCGAGCCCTTTGTCATCAATCGCAACGAGCGCATCGCCCAGATGATCGTGACCCGCGTCTGGCAGGCCGAGATCACCGTGGTGGACGACCTCGACGCCACAGAGCGCGGAGACGGCGGCTTCGGACACACCGGCGTATAAGGACCGGCGCAAGATCAAAACAAAAAAACGGTGCCCTCTGTGGTCGTGAAAAGCCTGCCTCCGGCGGGTCGCTTTTTTGAAAAAAAGCTCCGCAAAAAACTTTCCGAAAGGTTAGAACAATCAGAATCGCTGGAATTCATAGCAAAGCTGTTAAGACCTGTTTGGCAAACTTTTCAAAAGTTTGGCCCCCGGCAGGGCCACCGGAGGCATTTTATTCTTTGGGATGACATGAGATGACTGAGATTCAGGAACCGGAAAACTGTTTTTGCCAGCTCGCCAGCGGCAGCAAGGGCAATGCCCTGTACGTAAAGGGGGGCGAGACGGCGGTCTTGTTTGACTGCGGCCTTTCGGGCCGTGAGCTGGAGCGGCGCATGGCCGAGCGGGACCTCGATCCCACGACCCTTTCTGCCGTGGTGGTCTCCCATGAGCACACCGACCATGTGGGGGGCGTGGGGGTGGTGTGCCGCAGGTTCGGGATCCCCCTGTTCATCACCGAGGCCACCCGCACAGGGTCGGTCAAGAAGCTCGGCAAGACCAAAGCCATGGACATTCAGGCCATGGAGTGCGGCAGGCGCTTTTGTGTGGGGGACATGGAGATCCACCCCTTTTCAATCTCCCATGACGCGGCCGATACCTCCGGGTTTCGGGTCACCACCCCGTCCGGTTCGGTCCTGGGCATCGCCACCGACCTGGGCATTGCGGGCCATCTTGTGAAAGAGCACCTGTCAGGTTGCAACGCCCTGATCCTGGAGTCCTACGATATTACTGGGACCTCCTCTACGACAACCCCGGCCCCTGAAACAGCGCGTGCGTAGCCGCGTGGGCCATCTTTCCAACGAAGAGGCCGCCACCCTTTTGGATGCCGTGGACCGGTCCCGGCTCTCCCACCTTGTCCTTGCCCACCTGAGCGAGGAGAACAATACCCCCGATCTTGCCCTTGCCGCCGCCTACAGTGTTCTCAGCGGCAGCAACACCTCCATCTCCGTTGCCAAGCAACACCTGCCCACCCCCGTGATCTCATTTTAGACGCATAAAAAGCCTGCCTCCGGCGGCAAGGTGGGGGCACCTTGAAACCCTGAGGCGAATGCATGGATGCAGCCATTCTACCCGCGTTATCGGGGCATTCGCGTGATGTGTGACATCTGGCAACCGTCTTTACAGGAGAAGCCCATTTCATTCTTCTAAAAACACGCTGAAGAAGTTTAACCGGAATAACTCCGGCGGCAAGGGGCTGAGCTCCTTGACCCCAGTATGCACATGCTCCAAGCCCTCGTTCCTCGGGCTCGTCACATGTGCTGACGGGCTGCGCCCGTATGCTCTGGTCGGTATAGCCATTCAGGGTCACATTGCCCCTGCGAGCCGCCGAAGCCAACGGTAATAGAAGTCAAACATGAATAAAAACGCCGTGTTCTTGATGTGTTTATAATAAACGAATGGTCGTTTGTTTGTAAGTGTCCATAATGGAGGGATGGGTAGTGTGGAGGGCCTATGTTAGACGTGGACGTTTGTGGGATCGGATGCAATGGTCTTGGGCTCTGTTATCATCATACTGCTTCGAAAAAGATATAATAAAAGAACGATCGTTTAGCACTTTCCGATGAAAAGTGTGCCCCCATTGCCATGGGCTGCTAGGAAGTGGGCTGAGCAGGAAGATGTTTTTGGGATAAGCCTATACCCAAGGAATAACGAGATTCCTTTTCTAAGGGTACAAGGTGTGTGGCACAAGCTATGTGAGATAGAGTGTATTTGGGAGAAAAGGATTCGGCCTTGCGCCATCACAATACACAGAAAGATTTGAAAACTTTATCATGAATGAACGATTGTTTATTTGTAACCTACTAATAACCTACCTTTTTCATCTCTTTGTTACCGGTCTGGAACGAGAGGGCGTATTTGGGGAGCTTTCGAATCGTGCAGTCAGGTTATCATCAAAAAATGTCTCGTGTTGCTGATACAGGGGACAACTATGGCGTGGGGCGGGGGCAAAAAAGAAGAGAGGCAAAGGCGGTGCCTTGGATGATGAACGTGGGGACAGAGCCTTCGTGCATCATTCCCTAAGGAGAGCAACATCCTGATACGGACTATTGCCCCTTAATCTTAGCAACACCTTACGGGCGTAGCCCGTCAGCAAATGCGCAGGGCGAGGAACGAGTCCCGGAGCATTTGCGATACTGGGGTGCAGGGGCTGTAGCCCCTGCCCGCCGGAGGCAACTGAATAGGTTTTTTTCTTTTTTCAGGCACGTGGCTTATGCCTCGGGGGCGGCCACGGCGTCCCAGGCGCAGGAGAAGGCGGCTTCGAGGCCGTCGTCGTTCATGGCGATTCCCTCTTTGACGTGCTGCTTGGCCAGCTGGGTGAGGGGGTGGAAGGCAAAGGCCACGAGGAGTTCCATGGGAACCTGCTTAAGGATGCCCTCTTTCTGGCCTCGCTCGATGAGGTGGGTGAAGGGTGCGAAGAAGCCTTTGGCCTCCTCTTCCTCCACGGCATCGGCGATGGGGGCGTTGCAGAACTGTTCGGCAAAGACGAAGTGGTCCGGGTAGGCCAGGTAGTAGGCGTAGAGGTTTTCCCACATGAAGCGGAAGGCGTCCCGGATGTCCAGGTCGTCGTCCAGGCTGTCCAGGATGGCCCGGCTCATCTCCCGTTTGACCTCCACGTAGAGGGTGAGGAGGAGGTGGTCCTTGTTTTCGAAGTAGATGTAGATGGTGGCGGGGGAGACCCCTGCCTCCCTGGCGATTTTGGACATGGAGGTGTGGGCCAGCCCCAGGGTGTTGATCAGCACCATGGCGGCGTTTAAGATGGCCTCTCGTTTGGTTTCGTCTTTGGGTCTCATGGGAGTTTAATAAACGATCATTCATTTAATGTCAAGGGGTGGATATCCCCGGAAGCACTCCATTGTTTCAGGCAGAACGGTTGCGCTATCAGCTGGAATACTGGTTGGTTGTGGCCGGTCAGTCATGCTCGGTTAGTTTGTCTGCCAACCACGGAAACCATGCAAAATCGGGTTATCCACAGGAAAAGGCTTCAGTTGGCTGCCGCACGATGCACGGCGTCCGGGTGGTCGGCGAGGCGCTCTTTTATCTCGATTACCTGGTGAAGGATGCCCATGAACCGGCTGATCAGGTTTGGCTCAAAGAGGTGGCCCGATTCTTTTCGGAGGTAGTCCACTGCCCGGCTGACGTCCCAGGCTTCTTTGTAGGGGCGCCTGGAGGTCAAGGCATCAAAGACATCGGCCACGGCCACGATGCGGCCTTCGATGGGGATGGCTTCGCCCTTGAGTCGGCGGGGGTACCCACTGCCGTCCCAGCGCTCATGGTGGGTGAGGGCAATGGTGCGGGCCATCTGAAGGAGAAGGGAAGGGTTTGGGCCGATGATCTCCGCTCCGATTTTGGGGTGGCGCCTCATGATGCGCCATTCGTCTTCGGTGAGGGCGGTCTGTTTCTGGAGGATACGGTCCGGGATGCCGATTTTCCCGATGTCGTGCATGGGGGCGGCATTGTACAGGCGATTGACCTCCACTTCGGGCAGGCCGATGGCCTGGCCGAGCAGCCGGGCATAGTGGCTCATGCGCAGGATGTGGAGCCCGGTTTCGTCGTCTTTGTACTCCGAGGCCCTTCCCAGCCGCTGGATGATTTCAAGGCGGGTGTTGTTGAGCTCCTTGGTGCGCTCCTTGACCTTGGCGTCCAGGGTGCGGTTCTGGTTGTAGAGGGCCAGGTGGGTGGCGATGCGCGCTTTGAGGATGGCAGGGCTGATGGGCTTGGTGATGTAATCGGCGGCACCCATTTCCAGGCCCGTGGTTTCGTCTTCGATGTCGGTCATGGCGGTGACGAAGATAACGGGGATATTCCGGGTCCTGGGGTCCTTTTTCAGGGCGGCACATGTCTGGTAGCCGCTCATCTCCGGCATCATCACATCAAGAAGGATGAGGTCCGGCAGGCTGCCTGTGGCCAGGGCCATGGCTTTAAACCCGTTTTCGGCAAACATCAGCCGGTAGTGATCTTTGAGGATATGTTTGATGACCTCTCGGTTGATGGGCTCATCATCCACGGTCAAAATGGTCCATTTTTCCACGGAAGGTCTCCTGGTAAGGATGGGTTGTCCGGGCAACGGGTGCAATGGGTCACGCCTTGTCGCCCCATTTGTTGAGAACCCAGAGCAGGTGTTTTTTGATGCCCATGAAGGCCTTGACCAGGGCCGGGTCAAAGTGGCCGCCGGATTCGTCGGCAATATGGGCCATGGCTTTTTCCACGGGCCATGCCTCCTTGTACGGGCGCTTGCTGGTGAGGGCATCAAAGACATCGGCCAGGGCCACGATGCGTCCTTCAAAGGGAATCGCCTCGCCGGCAAGGCCTCCGGGGTACCCTGAGCCGTTCCATTTTTCATGGTGGGTCAGGGCAATGGTGCGGGCGTACTTCAGGAGTTCGGAGTCGTCCTCGCCGATGATTTCCGCTCCGATGGCGGGGTGTCGTTTCATGATGACCCATTCTTCGGCTGTGAGGGGGCCTGGTTTCTGGAGGATGTTGTCGGGGATGCCGATTTTTCCCACATCGTGCATGGGGGCGGCCGTGAAGAGGCGCTGTGCCTCCTCCTGGGAGAGACCGGCGGCCAGGGCGATCATCCGGGAGTAGTGGCTCATGCGGATAATGTGGGCTCCGGTTTCGTCGTCCTTGTATTCCGAGGCCCGTCCAAGGCGCTGGATAACCTTCAACCGGCTGGAGTGGAGGTCCCGGGTACGGCGGGCCACGGCATGTTCGAGTTCCCGGTTCTGGTCATAGAGTGCCAGGTGGGTGTTGACCCGGGCCTTGAGGATGGGGGGGCTGATGGGTTTGGTGATGTAGTCCACGGCCCCGAGCTGCAGCCCTTTTTTTTCGTCCTCCACATCCCCCATGGCCGTGACGAAGATAATGGGGATACGCCGGGTCCTGGGGTCTGCCTTGAGGTTTTGGCACAGGTCGTACCCGTTGAGGTCCGGCATCATCACGTCCAGGAGCAGAAGGTCCGGCCGATGCTTGTATGCCGCATGGAGCCCCTCCCGCCCGCTGGTGGAAAAGGCCAGGTCGTAGTGGTCTTTGAGGATGAGCCGGATGATCTGAAGATTACCGGGCTCGTCGTCCACCGCGAGTATTTTATGTTTTTGCGCCATGGGCTTCCCCGTTTAAGTAAATGTTCATGTCTCGGGCTGTTTTCCTGGCCTCTTCCTCTGCTCCTCGGAAGTCAAACAGGTCCACCCTGTCCTGGATGGTTTGGGTGTGTGCCTCGGAGATACAGGCGACAGTCGGTTCCAGAAGGGGGGCCACCCGGTCCGGGTTGTCGGTTTCCAGAGCGTTGAACAGCTCGGCAAACCAGGTTGCCGCTTCCTCCGGGGAGCGCTCGGGGTGGGCCGCGGTGGGGGCCTTCCGGTCCGGAAGTGTCAGGGCCTGGGCCAACCGTTGGAACGCGCCGTGGAGGGTGAGGAGAAGAGGACGCGTTTTATGGCTTTCGTCGGGGCCCGGCAAGGGGGTGAGGGCCTGGCAGGCCCTGTGAACCTCGGTCATGCAGAGGTTGGCCGACGCCCCCTTGATGGCATGGAGTTTCTGGTGGATGCCATCTGTGCCTCCTTTCTCTACGGCTCGGAGCATGGCCTGAGGGGTTGCTTTGAATTTCTGTACGAATGACGAGAGGGCTTTGAGGTATACGGCCCGGTCTCCCCAGGTGGTCATGGCCTTTTGCATGTCGACCCCTGCAATTCTCGGCCATGTGCCGCCGGAGCCGTCAGTGGGCTCGGGGGCGGTCAGTGGGGAGAGGCCTTCACGGGGGAGGGTGGCTTCCATGGCGGCAAAGAGGTGCGAGAAGTCGATGGGCTTGGTGACCACTTCATCCATGCCCGCGTCCAGGCACTCCTTGACATCCTGTTTCCCGGCGCTGGCCGTGAGCCCGATGATGGGGATGGTTCGGGGAGCCTTGCCGGAATCGCCGTAGCGGATTCTGCGGGTGGCCTCCAGGCCGTCCATTTCCGGCATGTGAACGTCCATGAGGATCAGGTCAAAGGGCGTCTCGGCAAGGGCCCTGAGAACCTCCTGCCCGTTGGCAACCGACACGGCCCCGTGCCCCTGCTGCTCCAGGCGGATCATGATGAGCTTGGCGTTTTCATCGATGTCTTCTGCCACGAGGACGGAAAGGGCCGCCGGCACAGAGGCGTGGGGTTGCGGCGGGGCCTGGTGGGGTGCTGCGGCCTCCGGCAGGGCGATGGTCAGGTGAAAGGTGCTTCCCTTGCCCACCTCGCTTTTGACCCAGATGGTTCCGCCCATGAGTTCGGTGAGCTGTTTGGCAATGGCGGTCCCCAGGCCGGTGCCGCCGTATCGTCGGGTGGTGGAGTCATCGGCCTGGGCAAAGGGCTCAAAGATACGTTTCAGCTGGTCTTCGGGAATGCCGATGCCCGTGTCGTTGATGGCAAAATGGATGTCCGTGCCGGTGAGGGACTCCACATGGATGGTGATACCCCCCTTGTGGGTGAACTTGACGGCGTTGGAGAGGAGGTTGAAGAGCACCTGCCTGAGCCGCATGGGATCCCCTGAGCAGTATCGTGGCATGGGCGTGTCCATGTATAACCGCAGGTAGAGCCCCTTTTCCCGGGCGGCTGCCGCCATGGTCTGGGAGATGTCCCGCAACAGGGCGGTGAGATCAAAGGGGGTGAACTCCAGCTCCATGCGGTTTCCTTCGAGCTTGGAGATGTCGAGGATGTCGTCCAGAAGCCCCAAAAGGCTCCAGGAGGAGCGGTGGGCGACCTCCAGGTAACTCCGAAGCTCTGTTGGCAAGTCGTCTTTTTCCAGGGCCAGGGCCAGAAAGCCCAGCAAGGCGTTCATGGGGGTGCGGATTTCATGGCTCATGTTGGAGATAAAGTTGGATTTTGCCCTGTTGGCGGCTTCGGCCTTTTCCATGGCGATTTCCAGGTCCTTGGTACGCTCATGGATCATGACACGCAGGTTGTCCCGATGTTTCATCAGTTCCGCGTCTGCGCTTTTCTGCTGGGTGATCTCAAGGATCGACCCAACAAACAGGGGCTCTTCGGTTTGCTTCATCTCCGAGACCGCGAGCCAGATGGGAAAGACCTCGCCGTTTTTTCGCCTGCCCTTGACCTGCTGTTCGATGCCGATGGCTCTTTTTTCTCCGGACTGGAGGTAGCGCCGTATGAATCGGTCGTGCTCCCTTCGGTAAGGCCGGGGCATGAGGATGCGGATGTTTTGCCCAAGGACATCCTTGGATGCGTATCCGAACATCTGTTCCGCCGCCTGATTGAGGGATCGCAGGGTCCCGGCGTGATCGATGGTGATGAGGCCGGCCGCTGCGTTGTTGATGATGGCCGAAAGGCGCAGCTGGTTTTCGGTGCCCTTTTGTTCCCGCTGCGCAAGGCGGGTCTTCATGGTGTCAAAGGCGTGGGTCACCAGGCCGATTTCATCGCCTGTGGCCCCCGGAAGGGCGACGTTAAAATCGGCGCGTGCGATGTGGTGTGCCGCAACACCCAAGCGGTTCAAGGGGCGGGTAATCCGCCGGGTCGTGTACAGGAGCAGTGCCATGGTAAGGATGCCGGGCAGGGCAATGAGCAAAAGGCCCATGCGGGCGGCGGCCTGGGTGCGCTTTGCGGTGAGGGCTTTGACATTGGCGCCGAGGCGCAGGGTGGCAATCTCCACCATGCCGTGGGTGATGGTGGCTTCGAACCAGGTCAGGGGCGTGGTTTCAGGGGGCTCTGGCGTGGGGGGATAGACCTGTTTTCCCCGGGCGTCGGTCAGGATGATGCGGCTCCAGACCGGAGAGGTCTCAAGGGTGTGCTCCAGGGCCCCTACGAGGCCCCCCGGCGGGGCGGAGAGGATGCCGGGCCGCATGGCCTCGGCAAGAAGGGCGACCTCGGCCTCCCCCAGGGTGATCAGGTCGGACTCGACCCGCCGGGTGTACGCCGGGAGCCACCATGCGAGATATGCGCCGAGGAGGGTGGCCGTAAACAAGGCCATAAAAAGCGTCAGTTTAAGGCGAAGGCTCATGGCAGGTTTCCTTTGGGCGGCGGCGCATGGGCACAGGAGCCGCAAGGGAAGGGATGGTGCCGGTCTTTTTGGGTCGGGGTGTGCGATGGCGAAGAGGGCCTGCAGGGAGACTCCGGTTCCGGGGTGACGGGGCGGGGCAGGCATCGCAGGGGGTGTTTTCAATGAATCAGTATACCACAGATAAGGAGCGGCCATAAAGGGGTGAGAAAATCTGCATTGAAACCCGGAAAGAGCCTGTGTAGAGTGCAGAAGGCTCTTATCTCGGCCCGGTAAGGGTGTGCCCGCAGGGGAGCCGCAGACACGCGACAGGATTTGTGTGCCGAATCCTCCGGGCCGAAGGGCTCAGGGCAAGGCGCTTTTTAACAAGTGACGCTGGAGAGAATCGCTTATGGACACCTATGCCATTGTTCGTCCCGAACACCTCAATCACCACGGCTATCTTTTTGGAGGGGCCCTGCTTAAATGGATCGATGAATACGCATGGCTTGTTGCGTCCCGGGATTTTCCCGGCTGCACCCTGGTGACCATCGGCATGGACGATATCGTATTCAAGCAGAGGGTGATCAGCGGGGCCATCCTGAGGTTTCAGATCGAGCCGGTGAAAAAGGGGGGCTCTTCGGTGAGGTACGGGGTGGAGGTCTTCTCCGACGAGCCCGGTGCCACGGATGAGAGGCATGTGTTTTCCACCACCATCACCTTTGTCAGGCTGGACGAGCAGGGGAAAAAGTGTGACCTCCCCGCCGAGGTGCGGTACCGGTCCCTTGCCGGAGGGACCCTGACCGCCTGATCTGCACCCCAAGGGCTGCGGATGGCCCGTGCCCTTTTATGTTACGGGAGTGTTCATGATTTTTCTTGTTGCAGCGCTTCTTATCCTGGTGATTCTCTTCGGCCCCCAGGCCTGGGCACGATACATCCTTGCCCGTTACAATCGGGAGGCCTATTTTTCGGGCACCGGGCTGGATTTTGCCCGTCTTCTGATCAAGGACCTGGGGCTGAAGGAGGTGCGGGCCGAGGTCTCCCTGCTGGGCGACCATTACGACCCCGGGCAAAAGTGCGTGGGGTTGCGGCCGGCCTTTGCCCAGGGCAGGACCCTTTCCGCCGTGGTGGTGGCCGCCCATGAAGTGGCCCATGCCCTCCAGCACGCCCGGGGGTACCCCCCTTTTTTTGCCCGGGGGCGTCTCATCAAGCTGTCGGAGGCCGTGGACCGATGCGGCACCCTGATCTTTATCGTTTTTCCCCTTGTGGGCGTGGTGCTCAAGGCTCCCATCATGGGTCGCCTGATCCTGGTGGGAGCAGGAATTCTGCTCATCACGCCGGTGCTGGTCCACCTGGTCACCCTGCCCGTGGAGCTGGACGCCAGCTTCCGCCGCGCCCTGCCCCTGCTTAAATCGGGTCCCTACATCCCTGAAGAGGACCTTCCCGCCGCCCGACGAATCCTTGTGGCCTGTTCCCTTACCTATGTGGCTGCGGCCCTGGCCGGTTTTTTCAATGTCTGGCGCTGGGCCCGGGTGCTGCGTCGCTGAAGGGTGACCGGCTAGGCCAACGCGTTTAGATTTTTGCCTCCGGCGGCCCTGCCGGGGGCAAAACTTTTGAAACGTTTGACAAACAGGCTTTATCTCTTTGGTGTACACAGCAACCTTGCATAGCTCCTTGATTACCGGAACGTTTTCGCGGAGCTTTTTTCAAAAAGCGACCCGCCTGAGGCCACCGAATTGTTACATGCGTTTGCCCTGGGGGACCGGTTGTACGGCATTGCCATTCCCCGCAGGTTCGATTATCGTGTCGCCGTGCCCGGTGTGTAGCGGGTGTTTTTTTATATAAGGACGGATGGGGTAAGATGGGCGAAGCAGAGATGAGGGCACCAGGCATGGTGGGGCACGGCAACGGACGTGTCGCTGGCAGTGGCTCGGAACATGTGAATAAAGGATGTGGGGCTGCCATGCCCGGAGCTGCGAGTCGGGCGGCGCTGCTGCTGGTTGCCGTCCTGGCCCTTGCTGCGGTGGTGACCTGCGGGGCGTGGGTTTCCGCCATCGGGATGTCTGCGTTTTCCCTGGGGCGCGGAGCCATGGTGCTCATGCTTGCCCTTCCCTGTGTCGTGGGGCTGGCCCTACCCGTGGCCGTTTGGCGAAAAGGCCCAACCGGAGTTCTGTGGGAAAGGCAACCTGGGACGCTGGCGCAGTTCGGCCGGGTCGACACGGTGGTTTTCTCCAGCAGCCGAATGCTGACCCGGGGGCGGCCCCGGGTGATCCATGCGGTGCCCATGAACGGTGAGACCGAATCCCGGCTGGTGCGCCTTGCCGATGCAGCGGAAGCAGATTCAGAGCACCCCCTGGCAAAGGCCGTTGCGCTGTACGCCGAGCGGGTGGGTAACTTCCGAAGCCGGGGAACCGATTTTAAACCCCACGGCGAAGGGGTGGAGGCGGTGGTGGACGGCCGGATCGTCCGGGTGGGCAAGGCCAGCTGGCTGGTGTCCCACGGGGTCTGCTTTCACCACGAAGGGGAGGTGCTGGACGCCCTGGAAGCCGACGGGAACACCACCCTGGTGGTGGCATCCGAAAAAACGGTTCGCGATTCTGCCGTTCCGACCCCATGGACATGGCCGAGGCCGCGGTGGCCTCCTTGAAACAGATGGGGCTCACCGTGCTGTTTCTGACCGGGGCACCTGCCGCCTCCGCCGGTGTCCTGGCTACGCAACTGGGCATGGACGGGGTGCTGGCCGATTTGCCTGCCGGGGAGAAGGGCGGGGCCGTGGCTGCCCTGCGTGGCCGGGGAAAATATCTCTGCGTGGTGGGGGACGGCCCGGAAGACGCTCCGGCCATGGCGGAAGCCGACCTGGCTGTGGACCAGGACAACCCACCCCATGGCGCCCCGGAGGACGCTTTCTTGCCTCTGGTCCATGCCCTGGGCGCGGGGCGCTCTTTTCTTGGAACCCTGTATCGAAATCTGTTTTTTTCCGCTTTTTTCGCTCTTCTTTTGTTTCCTTCTGCCGCAGGCCTCTGCCGGGATCTTACCCGGCTTCCCGGGGTGTTGCGGGATCCCAGCCTCTCACCAATCTGGGGGCGTTTTATAGCCTGGGCCTGTCTTATCGTGGTGGTGAGCAGTCTCTACACAAAAAGGAAAGGCCAACGCATTTAGGCTTTTGCCTTTTTGATACGTCGGGTCTTAGACTAATCGCTGGCCGGTGTTGCCGGGGCCACCAGCCTGAAGCCCACGTCGGGGAAGGTATCGTTTCCGTTGGCTTTGGGGTGCATGGCGGGGCGTGCAAGGACGGGCTCAGCGGCCACGTCCCCTTCGGCCAGGACCCACTCGGTCATCACCGGTGTACCCACGCCTCGGATGCCGAAGGTGTTGGGCTTAAAGACAAGCACGGGGAAGGGAAAGGGGAGGCGCTCCGGTGTGGTATCGTCGGCCGGAGGCACCGCTGCTGCCGTCTCCCACTGGTCCAAGGTGGGAAGGGCCTTGTCGTAGAACTCGGCATAGGCAAGGGCCGCGTATCCCGAGATGTTGACCACGGGGCAGGCGGCGCTGTCTCCGCTTACCAGAACAAACTGTCCCTTTTTAAAGGTAATGGGGGCCTGGTGGTCGGACGTCCCCGGAGGCGGGGGGAGATGCTGTTTTTTCATGAGCATCCAGAGCCTGCCGTCTCCCATGACCCGGTTGCCGTCCACGGTGACCCGTGCCCTGGGCTGCTGGTTCAAAAAGGCGATGAACTGGAGATTGGTGACCTGGGTTTCCGACATGTAAAAGGGGGCCGGGGCTCCCTCTTCGGCCCGGGGCGGGCTGATGCGAAACATGGTGGTGTTGTTCTCCGCCAGGAGGGGCTGGCCCCCCGGAGGCTCGCCGGGCGTTCCGCCGCCAGGTGATTCGCCGGTTCCGGGCCGGAGAAGTGCCAGACACAAGGATGGCACACAGCAGCGCAACAAGGCAGAGGATGGCCCATCTGTATAGGGCGGGCACCGTTTTTTTCGGTGAAGCCGTGGCCGGGCTGCCCGTGAGGGAGAGGGCCCCTGTGAGCCTGCTGCTCAGCTCCGCCACCGTGGCGGTGCGCTCTTCCGGGGCCTCGGCCGTGGCCGAGGCGATGATCCGGTGGATCTCTTCAAAAAAGGGGGACTCCGGGGACGGGAGCCCTGCCTGTTTGAAGGTGAGGGACCTTAAGGCTTCGGGCCCGGCCATGGCCTCAAAGAGGATTTTGCCCAGGGCGTAAACATCGGACAGGTGGGTGGTCCGGCGGACATCGGCCATGTGCTCCGGAGACATGTACTGCAGGGTGCCCAGCATATCCATGGTGTGGGTGAGGCCCTGCCACTTTCCCGAGCGGGCCAGGCCGAAATCGGAGATCTTCGGGGTGGCCCCGTCCATGAGGATGTTTTCGGGCTTCAGGTCCCTGTGGACGATGCCCCCGGCATGTATGGCCTCCACCCCTTCCAGAAGGGGCAGAAAGGTGTGTCGGATCCACCGGGCCGCCGATTCGTCTTCCGGGTCGAAACCGCTTTCCGTCATGGTGTCCCGCAGGGTGGCCCCGGGCACAAACTCCATGGCGATGAATTCCAAGGCCTCCTTGCCGTCCGGCGGTGTAAAGAGGCCGTGGTCATAGACCTGGATGACGCAGGGGTGCCGGATGGAGGCCATGGCTTCCACCTCCCGCCTGAAGCGCTTAAGGGCCGTATCCAGCTCTTCATCGTCCCCCTGGAACGAGAGGAGCCACTCCCTGGAGATGACCTTGATGGCCACGTCGCGTTTGAGGTTGACCTGATGGGCCCTGTACACCTCGCCCATGCCGCCTTTGGCGACAAACTCGAGGACGATCCACTTGTCGTGGATGACCGTGCCGATGGGGAGATTGGGGGTGTCCTGGGACGGTGTGTTTGTCATGGTCAGGGTCTCTTGGTCGGTCTTTGAGGGGCTGTGAAAGGGGTGCCTTGGAAAACACATGTGTGCTTTACGGTAACACGTTGTCAGAATAGGTGCTGCGGGTCAAGGGTTTTGGAACAGGGCAAACGCATTTAGATTTTGCCCCCGGCGGCCCTGCCGGGGGCAAAATTTTTGAAACGTTTGAGAAACAGGTTTCATTTTTTCGCTTACCAAGGCACGTCCCTTCAGCCCCGCAGGTAATCCTAAGGGACGTGTTTTAATTCCCGGGAAGTTTTTGTGTGCTTTTTTCAAAAAGCGCCACCGGAGACAAAAAAGGCGGCCCCTGTAACGGGCCGCCCTTTTTCGTGTTTAGACAGATCTCGCCTCAGGGTAGATCGGCGTCCCCTGACGCCCTTGAAGCCGAAGAAGGCCAGGGCACGGTAGCCTGCGGTGATGAGGCCGATGGAGGTGTCCCGCAAGGGGCGGTACTTGGTCAGCCACCCCACGCTCCCGGACCCCTGCAAAAAGGACCAGGGCCAGGCCGAAGCCTGTGGCGTAGCAGAACGAAGAGATCAGGGCCTGCATGAAGGTGTACTCTTCGTTGATGTTGATGAAGGGGTACACCCCGATTACCGCACAGTTGGTGGTAATAAGGGGCAAAAAGATGCCGAGGCCCGCGTACAGGGAGGGCATGCTCTTTTTAAGGAACATCTCCACGAACTGCACCAGGGAGGCGATGATGAGGATGAAGGCCACGGTCCTTAAGAACTGAAGGTCCAGGGGCTTCAAAATCGCCGCTTCCACCGTCCAGGTGGTGATACCCGCCATCACGAGAACGAAGATGACGGCCATGCTCATGCCCACGGCGGTGTCCATGCTCTTGGAGGTTCCCAGGAAGGGGCAGGCCCCCAGGTTCTGGGTGAGCATGATGTTGTTGACGAAGATACAGCTGATGGCCAGCAAAATGTATTCGGTCATGGTGTCTCGCCCTCCTTTCTATTTCGACGATGCGATGTTCATGAGGCAGAGGAGAATGCCCAGCCCGATGAACGCGCCGGGGGCCTCAACCATGAAGGTGAAGGGCTGGAAGGCGTCTCCGAAAACGCTGTGCCCCAGAAAGGTCCCTGCACCGAGCACTTCGCGGAAGGTACCCAACACAGCCAGGGAGAGGGTGAATCCCAGGCCGATGCCCAGGCCGTCGGCCAGGGAGTGGGCGACATTCGTCGGCAGGCAAAGGCTTCGGCGCGCGGCCCAGTAACGAGCCCAGCGGCACGGTATCGACGAGGGCGATCCCCAGCTTCAGGTAGAAGGGGGTAGGCAAAGGCCTGCATGAGAAACTCCACCACGGTCACGAAGGTGGCGACGATGGTGATGAAGCAGGCGATGCGGATCTTTGAGGGGATGAAGCTGTTCCCAGATGGAGATCAGCAGGGTCGGAGTAGACCAGCACGAAGGTGGTGGCGATGCCCATGCCGATGCCGTTCTCCACGGACCGGGTGACGGCCAGGACCGGGCAGAGGCCCAGCACCAGGCGAAATGGGGGGATCTCTTCCCAGAGACCCTTGACGAACTCCTGGGATAATGACTTGGCCATCAGTTGCTCCCTCCTTCAGACGCGAGGTTGTCCATGCGTTTTACCAGCTCCGGCTTCAGGCGCGTGTAGAGGGCGCCTGCTTCGTTGACGGCCACGCACACGGCACGGCTGGTGATGGTGGCGCCGGAGATGGCGTCGATGTCGCCGCCGTCCTTGCTCACCGAGGCGGTCTGGTCGATGCCGGTTCCTTCGAACTGGGCGACCAGCGAGGGGTCCTCCGCCAGCCGAAACCCGGGGTTGCTGTAGATGGTAACCCCGCTGCCGACGATGGTGTCGTTGTCGATGTCAAAGGCCACCAGCAGCCCCACGGGGCCGGAGAACCCCTTGCCGAAGGCTTCGAGGGTTACGATGTTCTGATCGCCGATCTTGGCGGGGAAGATGGTGTGGGACACTTCGCCGTCTTTGACCTTGAAACGATCGGCCATGGGGTCATTGTCCGCATCCGCCAGGATGGTTCGAATGACCGGTTCCTTTTGAAATTTGAGTTGCTGGTACTCGATGCGGTCCATCGTCAGGGTTCGGACCCCGGCCAGCACCCCGCCCGAGACGGAGGTGAGGACGGCGAGAACCAGTACCATCTTAAACATATCGTTCATGTTACACCTTTCCCAATGCTTTCGGTCGGATCATGTCGAGGATGGGGTTTGCCAGGTTCATGAGAAGCACGGCAAACAGGGCACCATCCACCCAGGCCCCTTTGTTTCTGATCAGCACGGTGAGCACCCCGCCCCCGAAGCCGTAGATGAGCATGGGGACGACGTTTACCGGAGAGGAGGCGTCTTCCGTGGCCAGGAAGAAGGCGGCCACCAGCGTGTAACCGCTGAGGAGGTGGAAGACGGGTCCTGCGTAAAGGTCCGGGTTGCTCATGCTGAACAGCCAGGCGCTGATAAAGACGCCCGCCAGAAAGGAGAGAGAGATCTCCCATCGGTTGATGCCGCGGATCATCAGGAAGATGCCGCCGGCAATGAGCCCGGCTCCGCAGACCGCTCCGATGCCACCGGCCTGGTGGCCCATGAGGAGTTCCATGGGGGGGTAGAGCTCGGCCATGCCCGCGCCGAAGAACTTCACGTTGATGAGGGGATCCACCATGGTCCACATCATGTCGTAATCCACGAGCATGCCGTTGAAGTTCATGAGGGAGGGCCAGGACACGGTGAGGACCGCCGCCGAAAGGGCCGGCGGGCAGAAGGGGTTGCCCCCGATGCCGCCGAAGGCCACCTTGCCCATGATGATGGCCACAAAGGTGCCGGTGATGACCATCCACCACGGGGCGGTTGCGGGCAGCAGCATGGAGAGGATGAGGCCCACCATGGCTGCGTTGCCGTCACCGACGGTGGGCTGCTGCTTCATGAGGGTGTTGGCGGTCAGCTCCCAGAAGATGGCCGAAGCCACGGCCAGGGCGGAAACACCCAGGGCAGGGGCGCCGAACATGACCCAGCCGGGGATCAGGGCCACAAGGGCAGCAGCCATGATGAGGTAGCTGCGCTTCATGACGGTGCAGGCGTCCCGGTAGAAGGGCGCGTGGGATACAATCAGTTTGGTCTAATTGTCTATCGTGAGCCTCCCGTTTCACACACTTCATGGAGGCCGCGCCAGCATGATGTGAAGCACAGGCATCTTGGCCACGCAGATGAAGCTGCAGAGGCCGCACTCCACACAGGCGTCGAGATCGTACTTTTCCACCGCCTCTTCGTAGAGGCCGTTTTCCAGCACGCGGATAAGAAGGTTGACCGGGATGTTGGCCGGGCAGACACGCACACACTTGCCGCAGTTGATGCAGTAGGTGTCGGTGAGGCGCGGCATGTTTTCCGGGCCGTAGCAGAGGATGGCGTCGGTGTCCGGGTCCACGGGGAAGTCCGGGGTGTAGACCGACATGCCGGTGAGGGGGCCGCCCACGATGAGGTGGTCACGCTTCACAAGGGTCTCGCCCACCGCCTCGAAGATCCGGGAGATGGGGGTGCCGATGCGGGCATTGACCAGCTTGGTCTGCTTGTCCTTAAGGGTGAGGCTGACGAGCTTTTCCTGGGGAAGGCTTCGGGTGCGAAGGGCCTTTCCGGCGGCCGCCACAGACTCGGCGCTGAAGAAGAGAAAGCCGGCCTCTTCCAGGGTTTTGCCCGCCTCCACCGGGGTGCCGGACAGGCGCTTGGCCAGCAGGAGGGGGTTGCCGTTGGGGTAGAGGTTTTTCACCCCCACGGTCTCGCAGCCGGTGTCTCCGGCTTCGGCCTCCAGGTACTGGGGAAGAACCAGGACCACGCGGGCCTTGGGGGCCAGCTCCTTGATGAAGTCCGCGCCGCGCTTGAAGTCGGCCTTGCGGGCCTGGAGGGCGTATTGGTTGACGTTGGTGAAGAGGTCCTTTTCCAGGGCGCTCAGGATCACGGTGTGGATGCTGTCGCTTCCGAGCCGGGCAAAGGGCGGGCGTCCGGGAAGGTGGGACAGAAAGGCAAGGCTTGTTTCGCCTTTGGCGTCCTGGTCCAGGGCCTCGGAAAAGGCCGGAGAAGGCTCTCCTTCTTCGCTGGTGGCGATGTTCACCAGGGCGAAGTGCCGTCCGTAGTTGCCGGTGCGGGTTTCCACGCTGCCGACGGTGCCGGAGACCGGCGCGGTCAGGTCGTGCTTTTCTTCATCAAACAGTCCGTAGAGGGCTCCCCGTTGAACCTCCACCCCTTTTTTCAGGATGGTTTTCTTTTTATCCACGAGGCTTTTCTGTGACACTGAACCCCAATCTGGAGGGTGACTTCCCCGGGGAGACCGGTGTCCACGGGGTCGGGAAGTCCGCCCTGCACCGTCTCGTAGGGCAGTTTTGCCGCCAGGTAGCCGAAAAACGATCGTCGTATCATTGTAGTAGTCTCAGTCCCTGTGTTGTGATGGTGTTTTGGTGATGAGTCCAGCCGCCCGGAACGTTCCCATGGGTCGGGCCCATGGCCTTTCAGGCGCCGGCAAGGGGGTCGTCAAGGCGTGGGCGGTGGCGTCATCTCATGACGAATAGGCCCGTTACTTTGGCGTGGCATGGCATTCCGCACATTCGGCGGGACCTGCCCCCATCTCTTCATGACAACCGATACACTGGGCGTGTATGGCGTCGGTTCGACCCATCACATCGTCGTCTTCCGACGCGCCGGGTTCATGGCATTCGCTGCAGTTGTACTCTTCATCACCGTCATCCAGGTTGTGATGGCATGAAGCGCAGTCCGTGTCGTACTCATTGACATGGATCTGGTGGGTAAAAAGCACATCCCCCGCGCTTCCCTTGAAGAGCATACGAACCGGTTCTTCCGGCGCGTCAGGCTTCAGCACCGTGTAGCACAGCGCCGCTGTCGCCAGCAGAACCAATCCCAGTATGACGGCCAGTTTCCTCTCGTTTTCTGGGCGCATCCTAAGTCAACTTCCTCTCTCATCCTTGCAGGCCTTGGGCGGAAGACGCGAGCCCTTGGTTTTCCGGCCATGGGCGAGCCGAGGCCCGGCGCCCATGTGCAAAACCCTCCGGCGTGTCGACGGGTGTTGCATCCCTTCTTCCAACTTAAGTCCTGGGTGGTTAAATAGTGAGTGTGTTTCTCACGGCAGCGTCAAGCGGTAAGGACCGTGGGCGTCCATGAAAACAGCGACCGGACAGCTGACCGGCGTCACGTATCGTGACCGGTGAAGTCGCCGTGTGCGGATGATGCTGCTTTGATCTACCGGGTCCCCGACTATACCCCCTTCATGTGATGACACCTTTGTCCGGGGCGGCACGCCCGAGATAAAATCAGGGTAACTGTCCCGTGTACTCCACGTGCCTGAGAAATCCCGTCTTTGGCCGTTCCGGTAAATCCTCGTGAATCTATGATGAAACCGGGCACACCCTTGGGCCAGGTGAAAAATTATCAAGCAATTAATCGCAATAACTTAACCAGAAAACATTCGTATCCGGTGTAGTGGTTGGCAATTTGACAACGGGAGGGGGATTTTTTGTTTCGGAGGAGCGGAAAGCTGCGATTGACAATGGCTTGCCTCCGTAAATCAGGACAAAAAAGGTCTCATTTACAGGAGCAATTCCGGAAAAAAGAGGAGAGCCGTCTTGAAAAAAGGTTCCCCTGAAGGGACGTTGGTTGCGTGATAGGACCGTTGTCAGGCCAGGGGCGCTCCGGGAAGAATGCGAGTAATGCGTGGGGTGTAGGAGTCCCCCCGGGCAATCTTCCCCTCAAAGAAACGGATGATGACAAAGGAGACGGCCAGGGCTCCGAATCCACCGATACCGGCGGCAAGGGAGGGGTTCATTCCGTGGGCCGGGCCCAGGGTGTTTCCGGCGGCCGCTCCTGCCATGAGGGCAAATACCGGAAAGATATAGGCCAGAAGGGACATCTTGATGAGGGTGCCGGTGCCGATGGAGACGAGGACCCGGTCTCCGATGTGGGCTCCGGCGTCGTTGATGGCGCACACCTCCATGGATTTTCCCGAGGCATGGCAGGATCCCTTGGAGGCACAGCCCTCGCAGGCGGAGGTGCGGACGGTTTCCACCCAGGCGCGGCCGTGGGATGCTGTTTTGATGACGATGCCTTCTTCTTGTCTCATGGTGTGTCCTTCAAGGTGATTGGGTCCATCCCCGCATTTTTCCGCAGGGGCACATGGCACCATATAAGATGCCCGCATAAAAATCAAAGGTCCGGTAACCGTGGCACCGGAGGGGGCTGATTGGGGCAGGGGAATCGGGGCTAAGGCATCCGAAAATGAGGAACCCGCATCGTCGACAGCGGCCAAACGGGTCAAGAGAGTGAAAAACGGGGGGATGGTTTCCAGTCTCAGAACAAGGGGCCGGGACGATGCGGGTCCGATGCCAATGCAGGCAGGAGAGAAACATTACAACATGCGTGCCATAGTGGGTGGGAAAAAATTGTCCCATGATTTCAAGGGGGGACGGGGGCCTTGGGGACTGAAGCGTGTCCGAAATAACGGATGGGGACGGGCCTGTGTACGGATTTTTGGAAAACAGGTGGGTTGCACGCTCGGAAGGGGAGACATTTGGCGTTGTTGCGCGGTGTCCGGGGGAACAATGGAAAAAAGATGCATTTGAAAAAGTGGCATAATTTTTGTAAGAAGTAATGGACAAAGACGGGGCTTTGCCCGTTATGGAAAGGGGTGGCCGGAAAAGCCCGATGCAGGGCATGTCCCCGGTGGAGCCACAGGACGTATGGCAACGGGGCCATTCCATGTGTCGGCACATTTTATCCGGGTCACCATTTTGCTAAAATGGTATCGTTGTGAAAAGTCGGGTATTTACATTTTTGGAAACCGGCTGTAAAGTGACCTCGACCTCATGGCTTACCGAGGTCGGGACGACCCGTCGGCTCATCGACGTGTGACACGTTTATCAAGACTGTGTGGCGGGTGATACAAGGCGACCCCGGGGTTGCCGGAACCAACACCTAATATCCTTCTATGGGGTAGTTATGACCATTGTGATTCCTTTACTGGTACTTTGTGGGCTGGGAGCTGCCATCGGCCTTCTGCTTGCCCTTGCCGACAAAAAACTTGCCGTCGAGACCAACCCTCTTATTGATGAGGTCGCCGACATCCTCCCTGCGGGTAACTGCGCCAACTGCGGCTATGCCGGGTGCGGACAGTACGCCGAAGCCGTGGTGGAAGACCCGGAAGTGCGCCCTGACCTCTGTACGCCCGGTGGCAACGAGGTGGCCCAGAAAATTGCCGCGCTCACCGGAAAAAAAGCTGCGGAGATCAAGCCTGTAAAGGCCGTGGCCCGCTGCAAGGGGTGTCCCGAAACCAACAGCACCACCAAATATATCTACAACGGCTTAAACGACTGCGAAGCCGCGGCCAACCTCTTTGCCGGTGAAAAAGGCTGCGAATACGGCTGCCTTGGCCTGGGGAACTGCGTACGCGCCTGTCCCTTTGACGCCCTTGTCATCGGCGAGCTCAACGTGCCCAAGGTAAACGTGGACAATTGCGTGGGATGCGGCCTCTGCGTTACGGCCTGCCCCAGGGACATCATGGTCCTGGTCCCCGACAACGCCGTCAGCGTCATCGGCTGCCAGAACCGCCAGAAGGGCGGCCAGACCAAAAAGGTCTGCAACGTGGGCTGCATCGGCTGCCGTCTCTGCGTCAAGGCCTGTCCCCATGACGCCATGAAGGTGGTGGATAACCTCTGCGAGATCGATTACGACAAGTGTCAGTTCTGTGAAGACGCACCCTGTCTCCAGGTCCAGTGCAAGCCCGGGGTTATCGCCCCCGGCTACGGCGCACCCATCAAGTTCCTCACCGGAAAGATGACCGAGCTTGAAGAGAAGGCCGAGCCCAAGGCCACCGAGGCCGCACCTGAAAAAGCGGCTGAGGCGTCCAAAGCAGAGACTCCCGAAGCAGACGCACCCAAAGAGGAGAAGAAGGAAGCGGCAGAAGCCGAAGCCTGATTCTAATCAGGGTGAGCGCACCACATTGTGCATGAAATAAAGGGGCACCGACCTTAGGGTCGGTGCCCCTTTTTTATTTTGTCGCTAAAAGCGCCAGGGTCGCCTCCATGAAGGGACGGAGATCGGCCTCAACGATAAGGTCGCTGACGGCGTGGATGGCCGCATCCGGGTCGCGGTTCACCGAGATCACGGTGGTGCTCCGGGGAATGCCTGCAAGGTGCTGGGTGGAGCCGGAGATGCCCAGGGCGATGTAGAGATCCGCGGTGATGGCGGTGCCTGTGATCCCCACCTGGCAGGGGTAGGGCATCCAGCCCATGTCCACAAGGGGGCGGGAGCACCCTGTGGCGGCGCCGGGCAGGGCCTCTGCAAAGCGGCGGAACAGGGACAGGTTCTCCTGTGAGCCGATGCCCCGGCCCACGGAGACCACCACCCGGGCGCCGGACAGGTCTGCGTTTCCTCTTTCCTGAGCCGATGAGGATCGGATGCGGATCGGACCCGGGGCCACAGCCAAAGGGCGGACAGTGACACGCCCCGGAACATCGGCGTCCGGAGCAGGGGAGAGCGCCCCGGCCTGCAAGGTGATCACCCCGCCAGCGGGGGCCTTGACGTGCAGAAGGGAGGTGCCTGATCCGGCGCTGCGAAAAAAGGTCGCCGTTTCCGTGTCGTATCCCGTCACACAGGGAACCGTGGGGAGCCCCAAACCCACAGCCAGGACCGGGGCCACTTCCATGGACCAGGGCGTGTGGGGCAACAGGAGATGCCGGAGCCCTTGTGCGGGGAGCACCGCCCTGAGGGCCGTTACCATGTCCGCGGCAGGATGGGCTTCCGGGTCACACACCAACCCCAGGGTGTCTACTCCCGAGGCTTCGGCAAACCGGCGGGCGCCAAGGGCCGCCTCTTTTCCGCACACCACGGCCATGATGCCGGATGTTTCGGTTTTGTTCAGTCGCAGGGCCAGGGCTGCCAGCTCCATGGCGACGGCGGGCAGATGAGTGCCGGAGATGTCGATGATAAGTGCGATCATGATGTCAGGATAAAGTAGATAATAGGAAATAGGTTATAGGTTATAGGCCGTTGCGCTTTGGCCCGAGGAACGAGGGACAAAGCGCAACGGCAATATGCTTTCGAGGTGGCTCACCTCACCGCCGGAGGTCTGCTTTTTTTATTCTGGCAACACCTGGCGTTCCTTGAGATAGGCGATGAAATGTGCGGCCTGCTCTTCCGGTGATCCCTTGATGCGGAGGCCACGGCCCCTTTGCACCGGCGGGGAGGTGCCGGTGACCGGGGTCGTGACCGTTGGGGCTGCCGGGGGCACACTTCGGCACTCAATGGGCTGGCTGCGCGCTTTGATCATGTGGGTAATGTTGGGGTAGCGTGGGGTGTTGAACCCCTGTTGCACGGTGACAAGGCAGGGAAAGGGCAGGCTTACCACCTGCCGCATGCCTGCCCCGGCGTCCCGGGTGACCTCCAGGGTGCGGGGGGATTCTGTGATGCGGAGCTCTTCCACGACCTGGCAGGTGTGGGGGATGCCCAGCATGGCGGCAAGGGCTGGGCCGGTCATGCCCTGCATGAGGTCTTCGCTCATGGCCCCGCAGAGGATGAGATCGGGCCTGAGGTCGTCAAGGACCGGGAACAGGGCCGCGGCCGTTTTCGTGGCACAGAGGGGTTCAATGTCTGCCTTGATCTGGATGGCTTTATCGGCCCCCATGCCGAGTCCTCGCCTCAGGGCGTCGGTGACCCGGTCGGGGCCCACGGAGACCAGGGTAAGCGTGACCCCTCTCCCGGACTCTTTGATGCGCAGGGCCTCTTCCAGTGCGTGTTCGTCCAGGCGGTTGATGCGAAAGTCCTCGGGTGATGCCTCCGGGTCCGGCTGGAGCTGTGTGGAACCGGTGTTGTGGACCTGCTTGATGAGCACAGCGATGTGCATGGGGCCTCCCCCTTTTTTCCGGTTTCGTGGGTACATGGTTACTGTAGCGTGGGGGGAAAAGGGTTTCAACAAAAAAAGCGAGCGCTCGTTCTTTTTTTCTTGACAGGTTGGCGTCGGCCTTTTTAGAGTGTGATTCAGCAGCGATACCACGGCAGCGCCAGGCAGGGGCTGTCGATGATCCGTGTGGCCGGTCGCGGGCCAGCCTTTCCTCACTGGCACATCTCCGCGACCGGTCATCTCACCTGAACGAAGGGGATACGGACATGGCCCGAATCATTTTCATACGGCACGGGCAGGCCGCCTTTGGAAGCCAGCGCTATGACAGCCTCACCGACCTGGGAAAAGCCCAGGCCAAAGCGGTGGGGGACCACTTCAGCGCCTGCAAGGTCTCCTTTGACCGGGTGGTGGCAGGAGAGCCGAAGCGCCAGCAGGCCTCCGCGGCCCTGGCCCTGTCCGTGATGAATACGCCCCGGGATGTGGCGGTTTGTTCTGATTTTAACGAATACGACCACATGGGCATCATTGAGGCTGCCCATCCCCTCATTGCCCGAAGCCATCCCCATCTGACAGAGGCCCTTGAAGCCCGTTTCTCCAACCATACCTTTCAGCCGTTTTTTGAAGAGGCCCTCTCTCTCTGGATGGGCGGCATGCCCCTGCCTTCGGGGGTGGAGTCCTTTGGCGCGTTTGCCGGGCGTGTTCGCTCCGGCCTCAAGGGCCTTGCAGCAGGCCTTGCCCCCCGGGAAACCGTCGCTGTCTTTTCGTCGGGCGGTGCCATTGCCATGGCCCTGGGGGGTGCCCTCAACCTGTCGCCGTCGGAGTCCATGATCCTTTCATGGGAGCTTGTAAACGGGGGGTATTCCACCCTGCGTGTCGGCAAACGAGGGATACGTCTCATGAGCGCCAACGTGTCCGCCCATCTGGCCCTTCTGGGCCGGGAGTGGGTGACGTATAGATAAAGATTTGGCGCTGCTATTCAGGCAACTATTCAGCTTGCCTCCGGGGGGGCGCTTTTATGAAAAAAAGCTCCGCAAAAAATTTTCCTAATGTGAAAAAGTGGAAATTATTTCGGCGGAGCCTGGAAAGGCTTGCTTAAGACCTGTTTGTCAAACCCGGTTTTATAAATCAGGCTAAACTCTAAATCGAGGAGACCGTCATGGATTTTGGCGTATCGGAACGCATTGAGACCATCGTCTCGATGATCAACGAGTTTGTGGATCGGGAGCTGATTCCCATGGAGCCGGAGTACCTCGTGCATGACTTTAACGACATGCTGCCGAAGATTCGGGAGAAGCAGGCCATGGTCCGGCAGATGGTGTCTGCGCCCACTTTCCTGTGGAGTGCGGGGGCATGGGGCTCTCTTGGTTGAACACGGCCTAGTTCCTAGGCTCTGGGGCGTTCCCCCTGGTCATCTTCCGTTCCGGTCAGGCCCCGGATGCGGGGAACGTGGAGATCCTTCACATGTTCGGCACCGATGAGCAGAAAAAACGCTACCTGAATCCCCTGGTGGCGGGCGACATCCGCAGCTGCTTTTCCATGACCGAGGTGGACATGCCGGGATCCAATCCGGTGATGCTGGAGACCACGGCAGAGAAAGACGGGGACGACTACGTCATAAACGGCCACAAGTGGTACACCACCAGCGCCGACGGAGCTGACTTTGCCATTGTCATGGCCGTCACCAACCCGGACGCTCCCCCGTACCTCCAGGCCAGCATGATCATCGTGCCCGGTGAGACCCCGGGGTTCAACATCGTGCGCAACATCCCGGTCATGGGCCATGAAGGCAACGGCTACGCAAGCCACGCCGAGATCCTCTATCAGTCCTGCCGGGTGCCTCAAACAAACCTTCTGGGACCCGAAGGCCAGGGGTTTGTCATTGCCCAGGAGCGCCTGGGCCCGGGACGCATCCATCACTGCATGCGCTGGCTGGGGATCTGCAGGCGGGCCTTTGACCTCATGTGCAAGCGGGCCAACGAGCGGGTCATCGCCCCCAACGGGAAAACCCTGGCCACCCGCCAGATCATCCAGGGCTGGATCGCCGAATCCGCAGCCGAGATGGAGGCCGCCCGCCTCATGACCCTCCACGCCGCCTGGCAGATCGACAACGTGGGGGCGGCCAAGGCCCGGGACAGCATCAGCATGATCAAGTTTGTGGTGGCCAACACCATGAACCGCATCGTGGACCGGGCTCTGCAGGTCCACGGTGGCCTGGGCATGACCGACGACACCATTTTGGCTTATTTCTACCGCCACGAACGTGCCGCCCGTATCTACGATGGTGCAGACGAAGTCCATAAAACCTCTCTGGCCAAACGGATCCTGCGGAGTTATGAAGGACGGGAGGTGAGGTAGAAAAACGAGCCTCCGGCGGCAAGGTGTGCCACCTTGAAAGCTGGTTACGAATGCGCTTTGCCCCTCGTTCCTCGGGTCAAATCACATCCGTATTTGTGTCGGCGTAAACGTAAAATATGATTTTAAAATCTGTTTGTTAAACTTTTCAAAAGTTTAGCCCCCGGCAGGGCCGCCGGAGGCATAAGCTGAATGGTTACCATTCGTTTTTAGTTTGGGTAATATCAGTATGGGACAAGGGCAAGGGGCTGACGTGACGACGAAAGATTATCGTGTATTTCAAGAGAAGTTCGAGGTTTCCAGGGAGGAGATGATCCGGGAGCTGTTCCGGGAAAACGCAGGGTCCATCCGTGTGAAAAAAGAGGCCACGGCGGTGAAGAACCTCCAGCGGATCATCCAGGCGGTGTTCGCCATTTCCATGGAGAAGGGGTTCCAGGCCATGAGCATGCGGGACCTGTGCACCGAAAGCGGTCTCTCCATGGGCGGGCTGTATGGGTATATCCAGAGCAAAGAAGAACTCCTTGCCCTGATCCAGGGGCAGGGACGGCGGATTCTGGAGCGGTTTTTACGGGAGAGCGTCACAGACCTCACCGACCCCTTTGACAAACTCGCTGCCCTGATCCGAGCGCACATCTACCTGAGCGAGGTGGCCCGGCCGTGGTTTTTTTTCAGCTTCATGGAGTCCCGCCACCTGGGCAAAGAGGATGTCAGCCGGGCCCTTGCCATGGAAGCGGCAACGGAAAAAGCCCTCACCGATCAGATTGAAGAGGGCATCGCGGAAAAGGCCTTTACCCCCTGCGATGCCGCCCTGATCGCAGGGCTCATAAAAGCCATGCAGCAGGACTGGTACCTGAAACGCTGGAAGTTCAAAAAACGGGGCACCTCCGTGGAATCCTACGCTGACGCCGTCATCGAGATGGCCTTCTCTCGGTTAGCATAAGCTCAAGGAAAAGCTGCCTTCTATGGTTAAAGTGACCGGCAAAAAGCGTGCCTCCGGCGGCGAGGGTGGCGAAGCCACGATAACGAAAACACCTCGAAAGCATATAGCCCTTGCGCTTTGTCCCTCGTTCCTCGGGCCAAAGCGCAGGGGCCTTCGGCTCGGGCTTCGCCCGACATAAAGGCTGGTGGTTTCTGCGAGTTGCTATACAAGTTTCGACGTCACAGGATACGCATCGGTATTTTGCTGGATATCAGATTTAACCGCACTGCCCCCCGTTTTGGGAAAAAAGAACCGTAAAACGTTCCCGATGGAGCATGACAAACTGTCAAGGTTGTCTCGGCGGAGCCTTACAAGATAGTCGTAAAACCTGTTTGTTAAACTTTTTAAAAGTTTAGCCCCCGGCAGGGCCGCCGGAGGCTGTTTTTTCTGTCTGCCTAATTCAGAGATATGGAAGAGGAGAGCGCATGAAGGACACAGCACAGGCGATTCGTGACGGAGAAGGGCTGGACGAGGGCAAGCTGTATGATTGCTTGGTGGCCAACATCCCGGGGCTTTCCGGCCCCCTGACACTGACCCAGTTTCCCAGCGGGTTTTCCAACCTTACCTATCTGGTGCGCGTGGGAGAGACCGAGATGGTCCTGCGCAGGCCTCCCTTCGGGGCCAGGATCAAGAGCGCCCACGACATGGGGCGTGAGTACCGTATCTTAAGCGCCTTAAGGCCCCATTTTCCATACTGCCCTGAGCCGTTGTACTACACCGAGGATCCGGAGGTGATGGGGTGCCCCTTTTACGTCATGGAGCGCATGGAGGGGATCATCCTTAGAAAGGACCTGCCCGCAGGGCTTGCCTACAGTCCGGCCCAGGCGAAAGGGCTCTGCGAAAGGGTGCTGGACGTCCAGGTGGCTCTCCACGGCATCGACGTGGAAGAGGCGGGGCTTGATTTTCTGGGCAAGCCCGAAGGGTATGTAAGGCGTCAGGTGGAGGGGTGGAGCAGGCGCTACCGCAACGCCCGGACCGACGACGCCCCGGACTTCGAAGCCGTCATGGAGTGGCTTGCAGACCACATGCCCGAAGACACGCCGCAGCCCACCATCGTCCATAACGACTACAAACTGGACAACATCGTGTTGTCCGAGGCCGATCCCATGGCGATCATCGGGGTTCTGGACTGGGAGATGGCCACCTACGGTGACCCCCTCATGGATCTGGGCAACTCCCTGGCCTACTGGGTGGAGAAAGACGACCCCGAAGAGATGCAGATGATCCGCCTTATGCCCACGAACATGGACGGGGCGCTCTCCCGGTCCGAGATGGTGGCTCGCTACGGCAGGCTCACGGGCCGGGATGTTTCGGGGTTTGATTACTACCATTGCTTTGGCCTGTTTCGCCTGGCCGTTATTGCCCAGCAGATTTACCAGCGGTACCACAAGGGCCTCACCAGGGACAAGCGGTTTGCCATGCTGATTTTTGCGGTGCAGATCCTTGAGAGGACCGCTCTATCATATGTACTGAACCGGAAATCAATGGATCATGGGAGGTAGGTATGGCTGTATCGGTTTCACTTGAAGGGAAAACAGCGCTGGTCACCGGCGCAAGCCGGGGCATCGGAGAGGCCATTGCCATGGCCCTTGCAGAGGCCGGGGCGACGGTGGTGCTTTCGAGCCGTAAGATCGAAGGTCTCGAAGCGGTAAAGGCAAAAATCGAAGGGGCCGGGGGCAAAGCCCATGCCGTGGCCTGTCACACCGGGGACCTTGAACAGATTGCCCAGCTGACGGCAGAGGTCAAGCGCCTCTGCGGAGGGCTGGATATCCTGGTGAACAACGCCGCGGCCAATCCCCACTTCGGGCCCATGGTGGACGCCGAAGAGTGGGCCTGGGACAAGATCTTCGACGTAAACCTCAAGGGCCCGTTTTTTCTTATCCGGAACGCCGCTCCCCTGATGAAGGAGAGGGGCGGCGGAGCCATCGTCAACGTGGCGTCGGTGAACGGGGTCCGGCCTGCTTTTTTTCAAGGGGTCTACTCCGTGAGCAAGGCAGGGATGATCGCCATGACCCAGGCCCTGGCCAAGGAGATGGCCCCGGACAAAATTCGGGTCAACGCCCTGCTTCCGGGCCTGACCGACACCAAGTTCGCCTCTGCCATCACCCGGAATGAGGACATCATGAAGGAGGTGAACCGCCAGATCCCTGCAGGCCGCGTGGCCGAGCCCTCGGAGATGGCCGGTGCGGTCCTCTACCTTGTCTCGGACGCAGCCTCCTATGTGACGGGCAGTTCCCTGGTGGTGGACGGGGGCATGCTGGCCTGATTATTTTCTTTTTTCTAACGGTAAAGGCGTGTCTTTCGGAGAGAGCTCCGGGGGCATGCCTTTTTTTGTTTTGGCGACACGGCATGGGCGGAAAAGGGCTGCCGAGGGGATAGCCCCTCAAGGATAATGGCTTTTCGCGTGGTTTTAAAAAATGTTCCCCCTTTGTGGCAAATGAAAAACTATGGTAAAGATGTGAATGATATTCCTACACTATATGGCGGTGCACATCGGATTTCATGGTGTGCGCCAGGGTGATCGCAGATTATGAATGACTCCTCCCCGGAAAAGGGCGGTGGTTGAGAGCTTCAATGGATGATTCGCACCTTGACCCCGTCGCTGTTTTCCGCCGGTAAGGCCGTTTATTATGTTATGCGTGCCGGATCGTTTGCTCGGGGGGGCTTTTTTTTAATTGATTTAGGAGAAATCGTCCCACGCATGTATCGGAGATTTGTACATTATGCTCAAGGCAGGTATTTTTCTTGATGTAGACAACCTCAGCTTCAATGGTGGGTGGGGCATGCGTTACAGCGTCATTCGCGACCTGGTTTCGGCCCAGGACACCACCATTGTACGGGCCAACGCCTATCTGGCCGCGGATTTCGACCGGGAGGAGTTTGACCACGAGTACCGCATGCGCAGCGAAGAGTACCGAAACGCCATGCGCCGGGCCGGTTTTCACCTGATCTTAAAAACCGTGAAACGCTACTTTAACGACGACGGGGACACCGTGGTCAAGGCCAACGCCGACTTGGACCTGGCCGTGGATGCTCTGCTCCAGTCCGAAAACCTCGATTACGTGCTCATCGGCACCGGGGACGGCGACTTCCTGCGCCTGGTCAGGGCGCTTCAGAACCGGGGAAAGCGTGTGGACCTGCTCTCCTTTGATAACACCAGCTCCGAACTGCGCCGGGAAGTGGACAACAGTTTTTCAGGTTTTCTCGTGCCAGGGCTCATGCCCAGCCGGTTCGACAACAAACGCCGGCAGCGCGGTATCATCTCTTCCGTCAAAGAGGGCCGCGAGTACGGGTTTCTCAACATGCGTACCGGTCTGGGTGTCGGTGAGGTGCAGAGCAATGTCTTCTGTCACGTCAACGACTTCGAGCCCAAGATCGTCAGCGATCAGTTGATGCGCTACAAACGCGAAGGCGTCATCCTGGAGTTCGACGCCATCGAGCAGGGCCCGGACAAATACAAGGCGGAAAACATTCAGGTGTTTGACTGGAAAAACAGATAAAGCACATGCTCCGGGGCGTTGCCCCTTCACATGTGCAGACGGGCGGCGCCCGTGAGCGGGGATGTGGGGGCTGCTTGTCGCTGCGCGATAAATGACCACAGAACATGGCAAGGAAAAAGAAAAGGGCTCGTGATTCTTTTAAGATCACGAGCCCTTTTTTTGTAACGATTCCCTTGCCTCCGGCGGGTCGCTTTTTTGAAAAAAAGCTCCGCAAAAAACTTTCCGAAAGGTTAGAACAGTCGGAATCGCTGGAATTCATGGCAAAGCAGTCAAGACCTGTTTGTCTAACTTTTCAAACGTTTGGCCCCGGCAAGGTGTGCCACCTTGAAAGCAGGTTGCGGATGCGCTTTGCCCCTCGTTCCTCGGGTCAAATCATATCCGCCTTTAGAAGAGGTTTCATCAAAAATGGTTTTTTAAGACCTATTTGTTAAACTTTTTAAAAGTTTAGCCCCCGGCAGGGCCGCCGGAGGCCGTTTTCTGCCCTTAAGGCATCACCCCGTAGGCTTTGAGCTTTTTGTGCAGGGTTTTTCTATGAACGCCCATGCCTTGTGTTCTGGCTTTTGTTGTTACCGGTGGCGTCCAGGGTGAAGAGGATGGCCTCTTTTTCCACCTCTTCCAGGGGCCGGACTTCGCCGGAAAATCCGGCAGTGGCGTGGGCCGGTTCCAGTTGCTCTTCTTCCATGAGGCGCAGGGACTCGATGCCCACGTAGGGGCTCTGGCAGAGGACGACCCCGCGTTCCACGGTGTTGATGAGTTCGCGCACGTTACCGGGCCAGCGGTAGCGCACCAGCATGTCCATGGCTTCCGGAGTGAACCCGGAGATCTCTTTGCGGTTTTTTTCAGCCAGGCTCTTAAGGTAGTGCTGGGCGATGGGGGGGATGTCGTCGCGCCGCTCCCTCAAGGCGGGCAGGTAGAGGTCCACCACGTTGAGCCGGTAGTAGAGGTCTTCCCTGAATTTTCCCTCCCGCACAAGGTCCGCCAGGTTTTTGTTGGTGGCGGTGATGACGCGGACATCAATGGGGATGACCTCTTCGCCCCCCACCCGGGTGATCTCCCGCTCCTGCAGGACCCTCAAGAGCTTCACCTGCATGGACAGGGGCATCTCCGAGACCTCGTCCAAAAAGATGCTGCCTCCGTGGGCCTGGACGAATTTTCCCTCCTTGCGGCGCTGGGCGCCGGTGAAGGCCCCCTTTTCGTGGCCGAAGAGTTCGGACTCCAGGAGGGTCTCGGTGATGGCCGCGCAGTTGATCTTCACAAAGGGGCCTTCCCGCCGGGTGCTGTTGTAGTGGGTGGCCCCGGCGATGAGCTCCTTGCCGGTGCCCGACTCCCCGGTGATGAGGACCGTGGCCTCGGAGGTAGCCACCTGGGCCACGGTGTCCAGGAGCTGGGTCATCACGTTGCTTCGGGCGATGATGTTCTGCCGGTCGAACTGCTCCTTTAACGAAAGGCGCAGGCGCTGGTTCTCTTCCTGAAGGCGCTGGCGTTCCGTGGCCCGTTCGATGGTGAGGCGGAGCTTGTCGAAGTCGATGGGCTTGGTGAGGTAGTCGTAGGCTCCGTTTTTCAACGCCCCCACCGCCGTCTCAATGGAGGAGTAGGCGGTCATGATGATGATGGGAATGGCCGGGTTGATCTGGTTGATCTTCTCCATGGCTTCCAGGCCCGAAACCTTGAGCATGCGGATGTCCATGAGAATAAGGTCGAAGTAACGCTCCTTGACCATCTCGATGGCGGGCTCGCCGTCGTTGGCTTCAAAGATGGTGTAACCCCACCCGGTGAGAAGGGTGGCCAGCATGGTTCGATGGGAGGTGTCGTCGTCAACAACCAGAATCGAGAAGTTTTTTGTCATGATCTGTCTGCTCCGCTTTGGTTGGGATGACCAGGGTGATGGCGGTGCCTTCACCTTCGATGCTCTTGATACGGATTTCGCCACCGTGGGCTTCCACGATGTTGTGACTGACGGCCAGTCCCAGCCCGGTTCCAGATGCTTTGGTCGTAAAATAGGGATCAAAAATATGGGCGAGGTTCTCATCGGAGATGCCGCACCCGGTGTCGGTTACCGTGAGGACGAGATTGGTCGATCCCACGGGGCGTGTGACGTTCAAATCGATACTGCCCCCCGGTTCTGTTGCCTCAATGGCGTTTAAAAAGAGGTTGAGCAGCACCTGGCTGATCTTGTCCGGGTCAAAAAGGGCTGTCTCGGGTGCGTCGTCAAAGACCGTGGCGATGGTGATTCCCCGCTCCCTTGCCCGCATGCTCACAAGCTTGACGCAGTTATCGATGAAGGGATCGAGTTCCACCCGCTTGGGGGAGAGGCTCACGGGCCGGGCAAATTCCAGGAGCTGGCCAACCACCAGGTTGAGGCGGTCCACCTCTTTGATCATGATCTGGGCGATGTTCAAGTCGTTGGGGTTGTCCTTGTAACGCTCACTGAAATAGGTGGCAAATCCCTTGATGGAGCTCAAGGGGTTGCGGATTTCGTGGGCCACGCCCGCGGCGAGCTTGCCCACCGAGGCCAGGCGGCGGCTTCGCTCCACTTCCCGTTTCAGGCTCCGCACCTCGGTGAGGTCTTTGAAGAGGCAGAGGTACCCGGTGACCAGGTTCTCTTCGTCCCTCAAGGGCGCAGCGCTTACCTGAAGGGGAAGAAAGGCCCCCTGGGGGGTGGTGCATTCCACCTGGTCCTCCACCATGCCGATGCCGTATTTCAGCTCCTGGATGCGATCGGTGAACTCCCCGGGCAAGAGGGCCCGGGCTTCTTTGCCCGTGGTGTTGTCCGGCAGCTGCATCACCTTTTTGGCCACGTGGTTGAAGGAGAGGATCCGAAAGGAACTGTCAAAGGCCATGAGCCCGATGGGCAGGTTCTCCACGATGGTATCGGAAAACGCCTTTATGCGGGAGAGGGAGCTTCGCGTGGACTGGTAGGCCTGGATCATGAACAGGAGGATCACCCCCCCGAACCCGGACAGGAGCAGCACCACCCCGGAGATGAGGGAGTCCTGCATCTCGATTTTCCCGGCTTTTTCCACGGAGCTCATGTCCAGGCCCACGAAGATGATGCGCTCCGGGGCCTTTTCCAGCTGGAGCACGGCGTCGGGGAGGACCCGGTTGTCGTACTTGGAGATCTGCATCCGCAAGAGGCTGGAGGCCTCCTGGGTGAATCGGCGGAAGATGACCAGGGTCTGCTTGCCCCCCTCTTCATGAATGATCTGCCAGAAGAGGCGGCCGGAACCGGCGATGCGCTTCAAGTCCAGCTCTTTGCCCTGGTAGGTGAGGTTCAGGTGCTTGCCTGCCAGGGAGGCTTTGTTGTGGGCGATGATGCGGCCATCGTCCTGGGCCACGAGGATATAGGAGATGTCGGGCTGGCGGGCTGTTTCAAAGAGGAGTTTCTGGAGTTTTCGGTTCTCCCGGAAGCTGTCGGCCATGAAGCCTGTACGGGTGCTGGCCTCAAAGGAGCGGATCAGGGCCGCGCCTTTTTCGATGAGGAGCTGGATACTGTTTTCCCGCTGGCGCTTGATTTTGTCAAAGGTGACCCAGGAGGAGATGGGCAGAAGCACCACGACCGCTCCGATAAAGATCCAGGGCGGGACTTCCGACCAGAATTTCCGTTCCGATGGCATACCGTCTCTCTTGTTTTATAATGGTTCAGGGCATGGCCCGGTCACCGGACCGGGGGGATGGTGCATAAAGCCCAATGGAATCTGAATAGCAAAACCGGTGCCAGGCCGTGCGCCACCGGGCCCTGCCTGGTGAGACCTGGCTTCAAGACCCTTACCTGAAAGGCCGATACAGGTCCCGAGACCGTTTTGATGGACAAACGGGAGCTGTACCGCTTTGAGGCAAAGCGGGCGTTTTCTGGCACAGGTGGTTAAAAAATAACCATGGCCATCCGGTTACATGGGAATCATATGGCTAAAAAGTATCCACTATGTGGCCCGGGCCTGCAAGAAAAAAAAGAACGCGGCTGTTGAAGAACCATGAAGGCTGTTTATCTTTTCTATGATGACAGTCGGTTACGGGATGCTTCTGTGGGTTGACTTCAAAGCTTGGCACAGCGGTTGCACTACTCGTCTCCAAGCCTTCCGAAGGCCCGGCTTGTTCAGCAAGACGCAACACACCCAAAGAAGCCTCTTTTCCCCCTTTTGGAAAACCCCTCCGAGCCGGGCCCTTCGGAAGATTTTTTTAAAACGAGACGACAACGTTTAACAACGGAGCTACCCCATAGATGATGCACACACGAGAAACAGCCATCCCGCAATCGTCACACCCTTTACGTATCGCTGCCCTGATGATGCTTTCCTTGGCCGTGCTCCTGACGGCCGTTCCCGTCAGGGCGGAAGCCGTCAAGATGATCCCCGCCGATTTTTCCGAGCTGGCGGAGAAAGCCTCTCCGTCCGTGGTGAACATTCGTACCGAGAAAACAGTCAACGGCGGTGGCCGTGTCTCCCGGCATTTTCAGGGCATGGACCCCAACGATCCCATGAACGAGTTCTTCGAGCGGTTTTTCGGGGATCAGCGCCAGCGTGAGTTCAAGCAGCGCAGCCTGGGCTCCGGCTTTATCGTGGATCCCTCGGGCTACATTGTGACCAACAACCACGTGGTGGAGAACACCACGGAGATCAAGGTGATCCTCAAGGACGGCCATGAGTACGAGGCCACCATTGCGGGGCGTGATCCCAGTACGGACCTGGCCCTGATCAAGATCGATGCCGATAAAGAGCTTCCCGCCCTTGAGCTGGGGGACACCCAGGAGATCAAGGTGGGCCAGTGGGTCATGGCCATCGGCAATCCCTTCGGCCTGGGGCACACGGTTACCACCGGCATTGTCAGCGCCAAGGGGCGGGTCCTGGGCAGCGGGCCCTACGACGACTACATTCAGACCGACACCTCCATCAACCCCGGGAACAGCGGGGGCCCCCTTCTGGACCTTGAAGGTCGGGTGATCGGTATCAACACCGCCATTATCCAGGGCGGCCAGGGGCTTGGGTTCGCCATTCCCGTGAAGCTTGCGGCGGGTATCATCGCCCAGCTCAAAGAGGACGGCAACGTGACCCGCGGGTGGCTCGGGGTCTCCATCCAGGCAATAATTCAAGGTGACGTGGTGAAATACTACGGACTTCCCGGTGCCAAAGGGGTCATGATCATGGACGCCTTCAAGGGTGATCCTGCGGAGAAGGCGGGTATCAGGGCCAAGGACATCATTCTTTCCATCGACGGCAAAAAAGTGGAGACCTTAAAAGACCTCACCGGCATTGTGGCCTCCCAGAAGGTGGGGGACAAGGTCAAGGTCACCTTTCTCAGGAACGGCAAAGAGAAGACCGTGAAGGTCAAGATCGGCAAGCGTGAAGATCGCAGGACCGCAGGCGCCCAGGGCATGGGCAGCGGGGACACGGATCTGGGCATCGACATCGCCTCCATCTCCCCGGAGATGGCCAAGCGCTTCAACCTGTCCGACACCCAGGGGGTCCTCATCACCGGGGTGAAGCCCCGAAGCAAAGGCAGCCAGATCGGCCTGGTCCACGGTGACATCATCAAAGAGGTCAATCACACGCCCATTCGCTCCGAAGACGATTACTTCGAGGTGCTGGAGGGCATTGATGAGGGTGAGCAGGTGGACATGCTCATCATCCGCAGAGGCCGGGGGTATGCCCTGGTCCGGTTCACAAAATAGGCCATGATCCAAACCTGAAGGACATACCATCCTATCGCGGCCCGGTGGCCCGGGCCGTCACGGTGTTCACATATAGCTTCATCCTTTATTCTCCTGAATTGCAGTGGTGCAATACGTAAAACCCCCGTGGCATGGTGCCCCGGGGGTTTTGCGTTTGGCCCTGGCCCTGGATCCGGCACGGGTGACCATTCAGCTCAAAAAAGCCTTCGCAAGTTGGGGGCCAGGTGATCATCCCCTAGACGCCGGAGGCTTGTTTCTGCTCCCTATTTTAACCATAGAAGGCGAGCAGACTCGTTATCGGTAAGATCGTGTTCCAGTGTGGCATGCCTTGCCTGTCTTTGTGCGTTGCTGGGGCAGGTGGCTACAAAGTAACCAAAGCGTTGGGGGGAGGGGGTAATCATGTGGTTAAAAAGTATCCATGGCAAGGGCGAGGTGGCGAGCTCTGCAAAGGGGAAAAACGTATGCTGAATTTTTTTGCTATGGGTATGTCCTTTTATAAAGGATTGTTATGTATTTTTACCAAAAATAAATCTTGGTTTGGCACGCGGGTTGCAAATTAACCAGGACAAGCCTCTCGAAGGCCCGGCTCAACCGAACAAAACGCAAAACAACCCAAAGAAACCTCTTTTCCCCCTTTTTTGGAAATCCCTTTGAGCCGGGTCCTTCGGAAGCTGTTTTAAAGAATCTCCTCATCGCGATCCGGTGGCCCGGGTCGTCAACACGGTGTTTACATATATTCTTCATCCTCCTATCTCCATAAGGTTGAAGGGGGTGCCGCAAGGCACCCCCCGAAATCTGAAAACAGCAAGACCCTTTTCTGAAGCGCCCTTAAGGGGACGGTTCAGGGAAAAAAATCATCCTTATATTCTCCTAAATTGTAGTGGTGTAAAACCCCCGGGGCAACGGTGCCCCGGGGGTTTTGCTTTTTGGGCAAGTGCGTGGTGGAAACAGCGATCAGGGGGACGCAACGGCCATGGGCCCGGTACTCCATGGGGAAGAGAGCATTCCTTCTGAGAAAAGAGCCTTTGGTGAGCCTTCAGCGGTGACTCCCCCGTTTTCAAGGGGCACTACGTGGGCTGCCAGGGCGCGGATTTCATCAGGTGCATGGCTGACGTAGAGAACGGGGATGGAGACGTGGGCCGCGAGCTTTTTGATATAGGGGATCACTTCGGCCTTTCGTGCCGTATCCAGGGAGGCCAGGGGCTCGTCCATGAGGAGCATGGCCGGGCTGGTCAAAAGGGCCCTGCCGATGGCCACCCGCTGTTTTTCCCCTCCGGAGAGACCTGCCGGTCGCCTGGTGAGGAGATGGCCGATGCCCAAAAGGGAGGTTACCTCATCAAAATTCACAAAACGAAGGGCAGCGGGCGTCCTTCGCATGCCGTAGGTGAGGTTGGACCGCACCGAAAGGTGGGGAAAGAGCCGTCCCTCCTGAAACACATACCCGATGCGCCTCTTTTCCGGGGGCAGGTCAATGCCCTGCTTTGAATCAAAGAGACAGAGCCCGTTAGCGCGGTGCGGCAGCGGCCGCCGCCGCCGCCATCTTCGCCGCGATTCCCGCCCCGGACGGGCCGAAAAGCGCCGTGACCCCGGTTCCGGGGGCCTCAAAGGCTACATCCAGGATAAACCGGCCCTGTGTATGGTGGATCTGTAAATTCAGCATGGGATTGAATCCTTCCTTGTCACTGTTCAGCGTATGCCTCCGGCGGACCTGCCGGGGCCAAACGTTTGAAACGTTTGATAAACAGGTTTTAACAACTGATTCAGTTTGATCTGACTCAAAGGCGAATGTGATTTTCCATGAGGAACGAAGGGGAAAGCGCATTCGCAACTTGCTTTCAAGGTGGCACACCTTGCCGCCGGAAGCTGATTTTCGGAGCTGAATTGTTACCCCTCATTTATGCCTTCATGCGGGCTGCGACTCGGCGGGCAAGGGTCTCGGAAACGATGAGGGCCACCATGGCGATGAGTACCGACAGGATGCACAGGCGCATGGCACCGGTCTCGCCGGCCGGCACCTGGGTGAGGGTGTAGAGGGCCAGGGGCAGGGTCTGGGTCTCTCCCCGGATGTTGGAGACAAAGGTGATGGTGGCACCGAACTCCCCCAGGCTCCGGGCAAAGGCCAGGAGGGTTCCCGTGAGGATTCCCGGGGCCATGAGGGGCAGGGTCACCGTGAAGAAGACCGCGACGGGTCCGGCACCCAGGGTGCGGGCCGCGGCTTCCAGTCCCGGGTCCACACTCTCCAGGGAGAGGCGTACGGCGCAGACAGGCAAAGGGCCGTGGGCCGGGCTGCAGCCGTTTGCCCTTTCCAGGTAAAGGGAAAGGCCAGGGAGATGCCCAGGTAGTTGAAGAGGGGGCCTCCGATGGCACCGTTTCGCCCCAGGAGCACCAGCAGCAGGTACCCCATGACCACAGGCGGTAGGACCAGGGGCAGGTGGACCAGCGCCTCCAGGAGGGATTTTCCGGGAAACCGGCCCCTGGCAAGGGCCCAGGCCGTCAAGATCCCTACGGGCAGGCTGAGCACCACGGCCCAGCCTGCCACCTGGAGGCTTAAGGCCACGGCTTCACGCTCCAAGGCGGTAAGGGTAAAAATGCCCATTACCTGACGCCGAATCCGTATTTTTGAAAGACAGCCCGGGCCTCCGGGGTCTGCAGGAAGTCAAGGAATCGCCGGGCTTCTTCGGCGTTGCCTCCCTTGACGGCGGCCACGGGGTAGACAATGGGCGGGTGGCAGGACTCGGGAAAGGTCCCCACCACGCGCACTTTTTTTGAGATGGCGGCATCGGTGGCGTAGACGAGGCCCAAGGGGCATTCACCGCGTTCCACCAGCACCAGGGCTGCCCGAACATCTTTCATGGGGGCCAGGCGATCTTTGACTTCATCCCAGGACCCAAGGCTCTCCAGGGCATTTTTGCCGTACATGCCCGCCGGGACGTGGCCGGGGTCTCCCATGGCCAGGCGGCCGGTTTCGCCCAGGGCCGAGGCAGGGGAAAAACCCGGTTTGACAACCATGTCCGTGAGGGCACTTTTCGCCGGCGCGATGAGGACGATGCGGTTTTTCGCGGGAGAGATGACGGCTTCCCTGGCCCACCAGGCCCTTTTGGGCGATGTAATCCATCCATTTGGTGTTTGCCGACAGGTAGACATCAGCGGGCGCCCCGTTTCCGATCTGTTTGGCCAGGGTGGAGGAGGAGGCAAAGGAGGGAACCATGCGGCCAAGCTTTCGGGCGGCATAGAGTTCGCCGATGTCTGTGATTGCGTTGGTGGTGGATGCGGCGGCAAACACCACCACATCGGCCCGTGCAACGTCCAGGCCTGACAGGAAGATCAGGGCGGCGGCCATGAGGGAAGCTGTGCGTGTGAACGGTTTCATCAGTTGGGTTTCCTTTGCGAGTATTTGTCTGGCGTATATATAGCGTTTTTAAACGTCATTTGACATACTCACATTGCATTTGGTAAGAAATCGGTCAATTCCTTTTTGGCTTTTTGTGCGTCCGAAAGGCCCATGGCCAACGAATATGAGGAGAGTTCCATGCAACTGATTCGAAACCTGTCGGCGCATTTTTCCGACAAGGCGAGCCGTACCATTGTGACCTCTGTGACCATCGGCCTGAAGTACACGGCCGTGACCACCGACGACGGGGGCATTGGCCTGGCCTGGACAGACCCTTCGTCCCTGGGCTGCGGAAAGGCCGGGGAGTATCGGGATTTTGAAGGCCTGCCTGCCACCGAGCTTCTGGACCTTTTGCAGTCCGGCGTGCCACTTCACCGCACCATGGCTCTGGCCCTGGTCAACGCCCTGAACTACCACGAGGCCTGCGAGTACCCGGAGGATGCCGGTGACGGAGGCTGGATGGATTCCTTTGCCATCGGCCCGGAGACCCGGGTGGCCATGGTGGGGTTCTTTCGGCCCCTTATGAAAAAGTTTACGGCCCGGGGCGCTTCTGTGGAGGTTCTGGACGATACCCAGGGCGTGGGTGATCGCCCTTCCTTTCTTCAAAAACTCAACGGCTGGGCCGAGGTGTTGTTACTTACCTCCACCTCCATATTGAATCGCAGCACCGAAGAACTCCTTGCCCTGCTGCCCCGGGACATGACCCGGGTCATCATGATTGGGCCCAGCACCCCGGTGGTTCCCGAGGCCTTTAGCCATCTTCCCGTGCGCATCCTGGCAGGTACCGTTCCTGAAGACCAGGCCGCCGTTGTGCGTGCTGTTCGGCACGGGCAGGGCACCCCGGTGATCCATCGCTTCAGCCGCAAAGTGTGCGCCGTGCAGCCCATCGGTTAATCCTGGTTGAAAAACCGCCTGCCTTCTGATGGACGATTACACTCTTAACGTGGCCTTCTCTCGGCCCACTGTGGAGGTGGGCTTTGCCCCGTAGTCATGGCCGGGCCATACCACCGTGTCCCCCGGCAGGGTGAAGATCTTTTCGCGCAGGGAGCGCTTCAGGATTTTCAGGCTGCCCCCGGGAAGGTCTGTTCTGCCCACCCCTCCCACAAACAGGGTGTCCCCGGTGATAACGTGGCCGGGCGTGTAGAGGCAAATGCCTCCCCGGGTGTGCCCGGGCGTATGAAGGACCGTGAGGCGACCCTTTCCCACCTCGATGACGGAGCCGTCTTTCAGCAGCCGGGACGGCTTGGGCGATCCCTTGCCTCCCAGGGCCCGTGTGAGGGTGCGGTTTCCGATGCCGGAAAGCGCCTTGGCGTCGTCACGGTGAATCATCAAGGGAGCACCGGTGGCCGCCACCACCGCCCGGTTGCCTGCCGTATGGTCGCTGTGGCAGTGGGTGTTGACGAGTCCCACCACCTCCAGTCCCAGGATGTGGACCTCCCGTAGAATCCGTTTTACCTCAAAGGCCGGATCCACCAGAAGGCAGCGATGTGTGGCTTTGTCTTCAACGATGTAGGCAAAGGTGGCCATTTTTGCCAGGCGAATCTGATGTATGTTCATGGGGGCTCCTGCAAAAGGGTCGATGGCTCTTAGCTATGGTTTTTTCTGATTCGATGCTATACCACCCCATGGGTGGGAGTGATCAGGGATCGGACCACAGGGTAACCCGGGGGCGGGGCGATGTCCATGGGGCGTCGGCAGGTTTTGATGTTGGCGTGCATATAAGGAGGGTGTGATGAAATCAGCGTTGGTGGTCATTGATGTTCAAAAGGGGCTCTTCGGGCCTGAGCCCGTTCCCTTTGATGCGAAGCACGTGATATCTCGCATCAATGAGCTGGCATCGCGCTGCCGAAGTGCTTCGGTGCCGGTGATTTTTGTGCAGCATGAGACCCAAGGCGGCGGCCTCGTCTATGGTTCTCCCGGCTGGGAGCTGGACCCAAGGCTTCGGGTGGAACCCGGGGACCATGTGATTCGCAAAACAACCCCGGACTCTTTTTTGCGAACCCGCCTTACCGAACTTCTGACCAAGCTGGGGGCAACTCACCTTATCCTCTGCGGATACGCCACGGAGTTCTGTGTGGACACCACCGCCCGCAGGGCCGCCGGATTGAAATATCATGTGACTTTGGCCGCCGATGCCCATACCACCCATGACAAATCACACGCTTCCGGCGATGTTATTCGGGCGCACCATAACGCTACCCTCCCCGCCATCAGGAGCTACGGAGTGCCCATTGACGCAATACTCTCCGGCGAAATCGTGGTTTGACGAGGGACATATCAAAACAGAAAATAAATGACTCAGTCAGTATAACGTGTTTATCCGATTGATCTTTTTTTCTTTGTGTGCAATGTTGTTGTGAACAAGTCATAACGTCTCGTACATCTCTTCCTTTTCAGTATTGATTTTGAGTAAAGCTCCCCGGGACCCATGCCGATGGGCCGGGCCGAGGAGGTGCGATGGCAGGTGAGCTTTTCTGCGATCCCTGCAGCGCCTTTTCGGGATATGGGCGAACACAGTGCAGTCAATCGGTGGCGTCAGTCAGGCCGTATAGGGCTGATTCCTGAGGTTTGCTCCGTCTGTTTTTTTGGTTGGCCATGAAACGTTGTTTATAAATAAGGTCTTGTGACCTTGTTCTGCAATATCTGTTTTTTTGCATCGCTTTTGGTGATGAACGCATGATTCGCGGTGATTGACCAGTAACCTCATTTGGAAAGGGATTGCCATGAAACGCAGGAAGCAGAAGTTGATTCACGTTTTCATTCTCTCGGTCTTTGCCCTGGCCGCCCTTGGCGGCACGGCATATGGCGCTCCGGAAAAAGAGCTCCTCGAAATGCAGACACAACTTGCCGATCAGGCCAAGGCCCTTGAAGAGATGAGGGCCACCATCGACGCTTTGACCTCTGAAAAAGAGGACGGGGGAAGCTTTCGGGCGCCCTTTGTGTTCAGTGGGAACAAGGCGTCGTCCGTGGTGCTCTACGGCCATATCAACCGTGCCCTCCTTGCCGCCGATGACGGAAATGATGCCGACGTGTACCAGGTTGACAACGCGGCTTCCCAGTCCCGATTTGGTATTCGCGGAACCATCAAGGTTTCCGACGAACTCATGTTCGGGACCCTTCTGGAAGCCGGGCTCAATTTGAACCTTAGTGATGGTGTGAGCCAGGATGACCCCAGGGGTGACGACGTAGACAACACCTTCAAGCGCAGGCATGTGGACCTGTACATGAAGCACACGAGGTGGGGAACCTTGTCCATGGGGCATGGGTCCACGGCTTCGGATGACACCACCAGCCTCGATCTTTCGGGGACTTACCTGGCAGGCGCCTCTGCCGTGAGCGATTACGCAGGCGGTCTTATTTTTTACGACAAGAACTTGAACAGCTTGACGGGTATCAACATATCAAAAATCTACAACAGCATGGATGGGTTGGGCAGGGACGATAGGATGCGATACGACTCTCCCTCCTTTGCCGGGTTCATGGCCTCGGGCTCCTGGGTGGCCGACGGTGGAGGCGATCTGGCGTTGAGGTACGACGGTGAGCTGGCTGATATCCAGGTGCTGGCTGCCATCGCATATGCCAGGCCCAGCGATGCGTCGGACACTGTTGAGAATCAATACGACGGTTCTGTGGCGATACTCTTTGACTCCGGTTTCAACGCAGCCTTTGCCAGCGGGCTTCAGGAGTACAAGCAAGACCGTGCTGATGACGGGACCTTCTATTACCTCAAGCTGGGCTACAAGGCCATGTTTGCCTCCTTTGGGGAGACGCGCTTTTCCGTGGACTTCGGCCAGTACGACGACAACCTGACTTTGGATGGCAGCATTGCCCGGCAGTACGGCAAGGGTGATGTCATCGGCGCCCAGGTGGTTCAGGATGTCAAAGATTTCGGTGCCGAGCTCTACGCCGGGTACTATTTTTATGACCTGGACGCCGATATCAGCAGTTACGAGTCGATCCACGCACTTATCACAGGTGCGCGGATCAAGTTCTGATGCCTTGTTTCTGGGTCGGCGGCGATCAGGGTTCCAGCCACATGTCTCCCGGCTTGATCCAGCCGATGCGACGGAGGTATTCCGAGACGCCGTAGGCGATGGCCGCCGGAAAAATGAAGTGAATCAGAGCAATTTTGAGAAAGAGTATTGCGGGGTGCTGGGCGCCGATCATCGTGTTCCAGGTCATGATCTGGCCCACGAGGCCAGAGGTGCCCATGCCCCCGCCGCTGGGGTTGTTTTCCATGCCGAACAGCACGGTGGCGATGGGGCCGGTGACGGCGCTGGCCGCGATGGCCGGGATCCAGATTCTGGGATTTTTTACGATGTTGGGCATCTGGAGCATGGAGGTGCCAAGGCCCTGGGCGAAAAGACCGTTGACCTTGTTTTCCCGGTAGCTGGCCACGGCGAAACCTACCATCTGTGCTGCGCATCCTGCGGTGGCTGCCCCTGCGGCGAGGCCCTTGAGGCCTAAGATGATGGAGATGGCCGCCGAGCTGATGGGCAGGGTAAGGAAAATTCCCATGCAGACCGAGATGATGACCCCCATGACAAAGGGCTGCTGGTGGGTGGCAAAGAGGATGATGTCGCCCAGATAGGTCATGAAGGTGGAGATGGGCGGCCCGATGAGAAGGGCAATAATTCCGCCGCTCACCAGGGTGACCATGGGGGTGATGATGATGTCGAGCCGGGTCCTGCCGAATACCCGGCGTCCTACCTCAATGCCTGCCAGCACGGCGATAAACGCGCCCAGGGGCTCCCCCGGCCCCGCCAGGTGAACAGCACGCCCCACAAAGACGCTTCCGGCCAGGACCTTACCGGCAAAGGCCCCGAACATCCCGGTCACTGCCGAGGCGTAGATAATCAGGTTGGGAGCTCCCAGCTTGTGCGAGACCCCCACGCCGATGCCTGCCCCGGTCATGGCAAGGGCCATCCCCCCTATCTGAAGCAGCACACCGCCGGTGGTTCCCCCGATGCCCGCTCCGATCTGTTTGATGATGAGCCCCACGATAAGGGTGGAAAAAAGCCCCAGCGCCATGCCGCTCAGGCCGTCAATGAGATACCGGTTGACAAACTTTCGAAATAAACGTCCCTGTGACATGCTCCTGCACCATCCCCCTGAAGTTATTGATTGTTGTCTTTAGAAGTAGTTGGGTTTAACCACAATTCGGCCGAGATTTCAAACAGTCAAGGGACAGGCTCTTTATGCTGGACATCTTTTAATACCCCAATCGATGGCTCTGGTGTGTGTATCTGCTCTTTATTATTGGGAATAGGCCTGTTGTCTGTCAGCCCGATTATTGATCCTACAAATTCAGAAAGGAGGACTCATGCCACGTATTCCCCGTATGATCGTAACAGATTCAGGTGAGAAATCAGCATACCACATCATCAGCCGAACCGCCCTTGACGGCCTTCCCTTTGGCCGTGTCGCGAAAGACGAGCTGGTTCGTATCATCCAGAGGTACTCCATGGTTTATTGTGTAGAGGTCCTGGGGTTTGCCGTCATGGGCAATCATTTTCACTTGTTAGTAGAGATCCAGCCAGGGGCTATGGTGTCGGACGACGAGGTGCGAAGGCGTTATCGGCTTCTCTATGGTGATGATGTGGAGTTCCCTGAAGGAAGCCTCAATGAGTATTGGGAACGGTTTTCCAACCTTTCTGCCTATGTTAAGGATATTAAGCAGAGGTTTTCCTGTTTTTATAATAAACGGAAAAAGCGAAAAGGGACCCTCTGGGGTGAGCGGTTTAAGAGTGTGATTGTTCAACAGGGAGATACCCTGACCCATTGCCTGGCCTACATTGATCTCAATGCGGTGCGAGCCGGGATCGTGAAGCGTCCTGAGGACTATCGCTGGTGCTCCATTGGGTACCACGCCCAGACAGGAAACAGGGATGGGTTTCTTTCGACGGACTTTGGGATGCCTGATTTCAGCATGGAAGATCCCGCTATGCGGTTTCGTAAATACAGGGAATATCTCTATCATGTGGGAGCCATCGAGAAGACAGGGGCTGCGAAGATTTCTAAGGCGGTATTGGATGAAGAGACCGCCGAAGGGTTTGACTTGAACCGGGTAAGGCGGTTTCGATACAGAACCCGTTATTTCACGGACTCAGGTATCATCGGGTCAAAGGCATTCGTTGAAGCAGGCTATGAGGTATTTAAAGAGCGTTTTCGGGCAAAACGAAATAAAATTCCGAAACGGGTGAAAGGCATTGAGGGCATGTATTCTTTGAAACGATTGACCGATGTCTGACTTGGTGAATCGTAACCGCTGATTCCTAAAGCTGTTGATTAAATAAAGAGCCTGTCCCCTGTTTCTGTTTTACTTATTCACATGTTCACACATAAGGAGACTACATGCCGGCAAACGGCGCAATTTACATTCAGTGCGATACGATGGTTAATCTTGCGGAGCTGTTTGAAGACGTTAAAAGTGACAAGGGGTTATTCAGGCCGCCAACGTTTTTTGATGTCAGGGTAGGGGAAGATATCGTCCGGTTTAATGTTATGGACAGAAACCTAGTGTCCGCCCACATAGACAGTTTTCTCGGGTATATCTCTTCCAGTGTCCGGGACCCTGAGACAAAAGAAGGTGTCTGCCATGCCATTGGCCATACGCGCATCGTGCTTGGGCTGATTACCGATAAAGAGTTCCAAGATAACCCTGCAATCTGGGAAAGCCTGTTCAAGATTGCAGATAGGTATGATGGATTTGTGCTTACGTATGACAGCCTGTTGCTTCCCAACGGGGCTGTTTTGTTTGGCCCGCTGTTGGACGATATTCATTGAGAACGACATCGGCATTTTCTCTTTGATTCCATGACAAAAAAGAATCGTTGTGGCCTTTAACGGTTCTTGGCCGGTAATCGTCAATTGTTACACAAAGAGCCTGTCCCTACTTTTTTCTTGAAGGCACCCACAGATCGGTTTAGAGCTATTTCTTCCGATCACTCAACAACAGAAGGTGTGCCATGAAGCCTGTTTCCAGCGTCCCTGATTCCCCATCCGTTTGTATTGAAAGAAAAGGCCCGGTAACAACACTTGTAATTAACCGCCCCCATGTCCGTAATGCCATCGACAGCCGGGCTGCCCGCGAGTTGTCGGAAGCTTTTTTGGACTTTGAAAACGATCCGGAATCCCGGGTAGCCGTTGTGTGCGGCAGGGGCGGTCACTTTTGCGCCGGTGGGGATCTGGCGGCCATGGTGGCTGAGGGGTGTAACCCGATACGGCAAAAAGGGGACGGTCCCTTAGGTATTTCGCGCCTTTCGCTTTCCAAGCCGGTGATCGCGGCCATCTCCGGGTATGCGGTGGCGCTGCCCAGCTGCTCTTCTGCGATATTCGAATCGCCGAAGAGAGCTCAGTACTCGGCTTTTTCAACAGACGATGGGGGCTTCCCCTCTGCAACGGGAGCACCGTGCGTCTTCCTCGTATTATTGGCCATGGGCGGGCCATGGAGATGATCCTTACCGGGCGTCCGGTCTATTCAGAAGAGGCACTCTCCTATGGACTTGTGACACGGGTGGTGGCGAATGGGACGGTGCGGGAGGAGGCCGAAGACCTTGCTGCGGAGATGGCAGGATTCCCCTTTGAGGGACTGATGTGCGACAGGCGCAATGCCTTGAGTCATTTTACCATGCCCATTGATGAAGCCCTTGACCATGAACTCATGAATGCCGCCGAGGTGTTTGACAATGATGACGCTTTGAAAGGGGCCAGGGCCTTTGTGGCAGGCAAAGGACGGCACGGAGCCTTTGGTGGCAAGGCCGGTGCGTTTTAACTATCTATGAACAATTCATGAAGGGGTCCTTTTCGGCTGGCTTGCCTTTTACCGGAATCCTTTTGACGGCGGGGAGAGGGTCCTCCTGCAGCCAGACTACCCTTGGGTATCTTTTTACTGGTTTATAGAGGATTGCGCCAGGACATAAAGAGCCTGTCCCCCAAAAAATCCCTGTGCATCTTTCATCATTGTGCGTCAGCAGATTACGTCAGAATATAAAACATAAAAAACCTGTCCCCTAAAAAAACTAAAAAAAAACCGGGGCACAACGCCTGTGTGCCCCGGCGTGCTCTGTGCGGTGCTAAGATATTTTGAAGCGGCCCACCAGGGAGCCCAGCTGATCGGCCATGGTGCGCATCTCTTCGGCGCTGGCCCGGAGGGAGCCCCCGATGCGGGTGACCCCTTCAGCGGCGTTATTGACCTCTGCGATGTCGTTTCCGATCTGCCCTGCCATGACCGTGCACCCGGCGGCGTTTTCATTGACTTCCTGGATGCCCAGGGAGGCCTGGTTCACGTTTTCGGCAATCTCGCTGGTGGCGGCGGACTGCTCTTCCACGGCCCCTGCGATGGTGGCCACAATGTCGTTGACTTCGGTGATGACCGAGGTGATCTCCAGGATGCCGGTGCTCGATGCCGTGGCCGTTGCCTGGACGCTTGTTACGATTTTTTTGATGCCCTGTGTGGCCTCTGCGGTCTGGGCGGCAAGCTCTTTGATCTCGTGGGCCACGACAGCAAATCCCTTGCCGGCCTCTCCGGCACGGGCCGCTTCGATGGTGGCGTTTAAAGCCAGCAGGTTGGTCTGCTCAGAGATCTCGGTGATGGTCTCGGTAACCTTGCCGATCTCCTCGGCCGCGCTGCGGAGGGCGTCCATCTCCCGAGACGTGCCGTGGGTGCGCTCCAGGGCAGTGGCCGAGACCCCCCGGGCGGTTTCCGTGTTTTTGGCGATTTCGCTGATGGTGGCGGACATCTCTTCCGTTGCCGTTGCCACCATGGCGATGTTGGTGGATGATTGTTCGATGGCTGCCGCCACTCCGGTGAGGTTCTCGGTCATGTCCCGCGAGGACTGCTCCACCCGTGTGGAGCGGGAGGAGGCGTTGTCCGCGCTCCCGGCAAGCTCTTCGGACATGGACAAAAGGCCAGCGGAGGCATCGTTTACCGAGGAGACCCCTGAGGCCACCTCCCGGATGAGGCCCTGGAGTTTTTCCATAAAGAGGTTAAACCCCGAGGAGAGGTCGCCGATTTCGTCTTCGGAGCGTACCTCAAGGCGCTTGGTCAGATCCCCTTCCCCCTTGGCAATGTCATTCATCATGGCGGCGTTTTCCTTGATGCGCCCCACAATGGAGGTGGCGATGGCCCAGGCCACGGCCGCAAAGATCAGAAAGGAGAGCACCCCGATGGTGATGTTGGTGACGAGGATCCTGTCGGCGTTGGCCATCACCTTGTCCAGGGGCAGGGTGACGAGAAAAGACCAGTGCTGGCCGGTGTTGCCGATTTCGATAGGAACGAAAAGCCTTAAGGTATCGGTGTCAAGGTGGGCTGAGTGATCGGTGAAACGGAAAGGCTTGCCCTCTTTGACCGCTTCACGCGCCCTGGCCCACTGGCCCTGATCTCCTATGGACTGGCCGATGCGCTTCTTGTCCACATGGGCGGCATAGGTGCCGTTGGCCGCAATGATGGCGGCATATCCGGTGCCGTAAGGGGTGATGTCGGCCACCATGTCGGAGAGGCTGTTGAGCTGGATATCAAGCCCCACCACCCCGATGGCCCCACCGTTTTCCATCACCGGAGCCGTCAGGCTGGTGAGGATGACCTCCCTGCCGCTGATGGTATAGACCGTGGGTGGCGTGATGTACTCTTTGCCGGTCCGCTGGGGAATGACATAGTAATTGTTGGTCTCCGGGATCGTGTAGTCGGTGAGTTTGTCCACGGTGAGGGGCGATCCCAGGCGGTAGAGGTAGGGAATGTAGCGGCCCGAGTCGTCATGGTTGGCCGTGCCCGCAAACTCGGCATCCCTGCCGTCTAAGGCGTCCGGTTCGAAGCAGGCCCAGATGCCCTGGAGCTCGGGGTCGTTGGCGATGATCCCCTTGAGCAGTCGGTTTAAAGCGGCTCGGTCGGGCACGCTCCCCTGGTCCTTCAGGCCCATGATGCCTCGGGCAATGGTGCGTGACGACTCCAGGGGCAGCTCCAGTAATGCCTTAACCTCATTGCCGTGGCGGTTGGCCAGTTCGATTCCCTTTGCCAGGGCTTCGTCTTTGACCATGCGGTGGGTCTTGGTTGTCATGACCGTTATGGACACGGTGAAGGCGACGAGGGCCACCAGGGAGATGAGAAGAACGATTTTTCCCCTCAACTTGAGTTTTTTGAACATGAGAAGTCTCCTTGTGTCGATTCGCGTGTATTGCAGCGTTTTATTTTTTTCGTTACATGTTATACGGTTATGAAACAGGAGGCTGTGCTATGTCGCCCTGTCCTGAATGGTACGCACCTCGCCTGTCGGAAGGACAGAGGAATTCCCGCAGGGGATCGGGATCGTCTCCGCAGCGATTGAACGGCACGTTTTTTAGGAGCGAACATTAATTTGTACGATGTACTTTATTATATCGGTTCGCAGGTGTTCTATATTTAGGACAAAAGCCCATGTTGCTTGATAAAAACAGGGGGGCAGGAATGCGTTGCCGCTGAATTTTGGTATGGGCGACAACCCTCAACAGAAGGAGCCGCCATGTCGTTTAAAGAGAATCTCCTTGAAAAGCTGGCGCTGGACCGCATGAGGTTGCGGGTGCTTGCCAGCCTCGGTCCTGTGGGCAGCGGTAGAAAGGTCGATAAAAAAGCCATGCGGGGGCTCCTTGTGGCCGCCGGGTTCAGGAGCCGCGAGGTCCGGGGAATGGAGCTCTACCTCCCCGAAGGTACCACAGGGGATGAGCCGCAGACCCTCCTTGTTCTGGATAACGATCTGCCCGTGTATAAAAGCACCGTGGATGATGTGGCCATGCGCAAAGAGCCCACCTTAAAAGAGATGATCAGCATCCGTAACGCCATGCGCATTTTAAGCGATTCGGATGTGGTGGTCAGCCGCAAGGCGGTGTCGGTGGAGAGTGTCTACCAAGAAGCCATTTCGCGACTGGACCTCTCCTTTACCGAGGCCGACATCAAGCAGCTCGAGTACGAGGGGAGGGCCGCCGTGGAGTGGAAGGATGCCGACTCTGTGGAGGAGTGTGTGGCCCTGTTCGGGGAGCTGCTGGCGCTCGGGCCGGAGCCGGCGTCTTTTGCCATTGAGCATTGCCTTGTCAGGGGGCGAATCACCCAAGGGGCCGGAGAGGAGGTCTTCGGGCCTGCCGTGGTGTTCCATGCCGAAGATGGGACCCTTCGGTGGATTGAGGGACGGGTGGCCCTATCCGACAGGGATGGCATCCGGCACTTCAAAGAGAAAGCCAGGGGAGAGCGCGAGCCCGACCTTGAAGGCACCGGGGTGATCAAGCACCTGGCCGCCCAGGTCATCCAGGAGATGCCGTCTCCCTGATACCGAGCCCCGGATGGCAGGCTGGTGGCCCGAAAATTCCTTCCTACAGGGAACGCAACGCGAGACACCGCAGCGACAAAGCCCACCAAGACGCTCCGGTCAATCCCCATGACACGACTTTCGCCTTTTTCCCGCCATGGATTTCTGCATGTGTAATGCACATCACACACCCAATACCCCGATTTCTGGCATAACATGAAGGACTCTGGGAAACGTTTGCAACGATAGGGCCGAAGCCACGTGAGCGGAAAATACCATCAAAGCACATTCGCAACCTGCCTTGGCTCACCTTACCGTCCAGGGCAAACGTATGTAGATCCTGCCTCCGGCGGCCCTGCTTTGCCGTCGGAGTTATTCCGATTAAAGGCAAGGGAATCCCAAATGCCCTTTATTGTGTTTCCAGAAGAATAAAATAGGCCTCTCCTGCAAAAACGGATGCCGGTTGTCACACGCCACGCGAATGCCCCGAAACCGTTTGCAGGATGTCTGCTCCCATGCATTCGCCATAGGGTTTCCAGGTGCCCCCACCTGGCCGCCGGAGGCATGCTTTTTCCCAAAGAAGGCATACGCTTCAACCAACCACACCCACGTGAGGTTTTTTTATATGCACCGTTTTGTGCGTGCTTTTATCTTTGTTGTTCTCTTCGTTGCCTGCACCGGGCTTGCGTCTGCAGACACATCTTCCGGTACGTCCACGTTCAACGGAAAGACCGTGACCTATACCTTTACAGGCGATGTGGTCTCGGCCTTGAGCTATGCCGAAGGCTCAATGTGCCGGGTGACGGCCAGGGTGGATGGCAATACCCATCGCATTGTGATCCGGGAGGACCGGCTTGAATGGAACGGGGCTTCGGCGCCTTTGGACGGGTTTGAAACAGTTCGGATCGTCATGAACAAGTCAGGGGCCCGCTTTCTCGTGGACGGAAAGGAGATCGTGGTCGGGTCTTCTTCGTGAGTTTATCTACTGCCCGGCAGGTGTGGTGGTGAAGACCCCGTAGACCGGGTAGTGATCGGAGACCGCTTTAGCCTCCTTGGCTGACAGGCCCAGGATCTCGTCAAAGGGAAAGACGCCGGAGGTGCCGGTGAAGTACGGGGCGGTCTCCTCGGTGATGATGATGCGGTCGTAGGCACAGGCAGACCGGGCGAGGTTGGTGTCCATGCCGTTGGTGATGAGCCACCTGAAGCCTTCGCCCCTCAGGGGAGAAGAGAGTTCGTCTTCATCGTAGTAGGCGCAGTCCGCGTTGAGGTCCCCCAGGATCACGAAGCGGGTCTCTTCCGGGAAATGGGCGCGGGCATCGGTCACCACCTGCGGCAGGGCGTTGATCTCCGTGGTGGCATCGTCCGGGTCGGTGTGGAGGGTGATGAGGACAAAGGAAAAATTGCTCTGCCGAGTCTTGAACTGCGCGATGAAAGGCTCCCGGTGAAAGGTATCTTCGCGTGAATCGTCAAAGGTGTAGGCCTCGATGAACTCAAGGACATCGGTCCTGTAGAGGTAGGCGTACTGCTCTTTGGAGGAGGTGCGCCCGAGGCGCGGCCCAAGGACCGTTTCGTAGTCCCGTCCCAGGGCGTCCACCTGCTCTTCCAGGGCCTGGATGGCTTTTCCGCTTTTGTCCCTGATCTCCTGAACGGCCACCACGTCAAAGTGGGAGATAACGGATCCCAGGGCCTCCATCACCTTTGGCTTTTTTGCTTTGGAGACACCGAACACCTGGATATTGAAGTTGGCCACGGCCAGGGGCTCTGCCGACGGGCCCGCATCGTTTTGGGCGATCACAGGGGATTCGGAGTCGCACCCGATGCAGCCCTTGGCTTGGCAGGCTTCCGACAGGGGCGTGCCGTCACCACAGATGGTCACCCCGTCTTGGCAGACCACGCCGCCGTGGCCGGAGCAGCAGCCCCGGCAGTCCCCAAAGGCGGTGGGTGTCATGATCAGGAGGATAAAAAAGAAGACAAACACAGGGTGAAGTAAATCAGGCAGGGCACGTCGCAAATCAGTCAATCTCATATCACCAACTTTTTTCTATAGCGTCAGACGGATGGAACCATGGCGTAAGGGCTATGCCCTAACATAAACCGTGGAGAAGCAAATCCTTATATTTTAGAAAAGGAAATAGACCGCATCGGTTTACTAATGCAGATGCATATGGGATGTAAAGGGAAATGCGCATGGCGGGGTGGCCTATGAATCGTTATCATACCTCTTTTTTTGATGGAGAAAACGTAACTATTCAGCTTATGCCTCCGGCTGCCCTGCCGGGGGCTAAACGTTTGCCTGATTTTATAAAGGCGGGTTTAACAAACAGGTTTTAAAAAATCTTTTTGAGTGAATTTTTACTTTAAAGGCGGATGTGATTTGACCCGAGGAACGAGGGGCAAAACACATCCGCAACCTGCTTTCAAGGTGGCACACCTTGCCGCCGGAGGCTGTTTTTTTTTTGAGCTGATTTTTTGAGCTGAATAGTTACGAGAAAACAAGGACCACACGATGGACAACAACGATATACTGAGGCGGATTCGCTATGCCTTTGACTTCAGCGATCCGAAGATGGCGGAGCTCTTCGTCTCAGGGGGCCTTGAGGTCTCCCGGGAGCAGGCTGCCGCCTGGTTGAAACGGGAGGAGGACCCTTCCTTTGAGGCACTCTCCGACCGTAAGCTGGCGAGCTTTTTAAACGGGCTTATCGTCCACAACCGGGGCCGGAAAGAAGGCCCTCAGCCTGAACCCGAGACGCGCCTGACAAACAATCTTATCCTTAAAAAGTTGAAGATTGCCTTGAACCTCACCTCGGACGACGTGCTGGCGATCATGGCCCGGGCGAATTTCGGCATGAGCAGGCATGAGTTGAGCGCTTTTTTTCGCAAGCCCGGCCACAAGCATTACCGGGAGTGCAAGGACCAGATCCTGCGTAATTTTATCCAAGGGGTGCAGGTGACGTATCGCGTGAAACAGTAAGAATTAAAACATAGATAGTTACACATCCGATGCCTCCGGTGGTCCTGCGAGGGGTAAAAAGCACCCGTTACCGGCACTCCTTGCCGCCGGAGTTATTCCGGTTAACGCCAAGCGAATCCCCGGTGCTTTTCACTGGGTTTTCAGGAGAATGAAATAGGCCTCTCCTGCAAAAAAGGTTGCCACATGTCACATACCACGCGAATGCCCCGAAAGCGTTCGCATGATGTCTGCCTCCATGCATTCGCCATAGGGTTTCAAGGTGCCCCCACCTTGCCGCCGGAGGCAATTCTTTTACGTTCAGGGTTTCAGGAGAGGATATGAAAAAACAGGAGACAATGAAAAAAACCGGCCATTTTATCCGCAACTCGGCCACGTTGAAGGTGGTCTCCATTGGCCTGCTGGTCCTGGTGTTGCTTATTCCCATGTCCATGGTCTCTTCCCTGATGCGGGAGCGGGAGTTCCGGCGCGACGACGTGGTGTACGAGATCAACGCCAAGTGGGGCAACAGCCAGACCGTGACCGGGCCTTTTTTCACGGTTCCCTACAAGTCCTACTTTCGGGATGAAGACGACAAGCTGACCTACACCCTGCGGTATCTTCATGTACTGCCCGAGGAGGTGGTCATCAACGGGCAGCTCGATACCGAGGTCCGCTACCGAAGCCTCTACGAGGCCGTTCTCTACACCTCCGGGCTGGAGATCTCCGGGGCCTTTGCCCTGCCGGACCTGACCCGTTCCGGCATCGACCCCGACCATGTGCTCTGGGACCAGGCGATTTTTTCCGTGGGGATTTCGGACATGCGGGGGATCCGGGACACCATCTCCGTGACCTGCGGGGAGGCGACTTACAAGGCAGGCCCGGGCCTCAAAACCACGGACATTGCTTCCTCCGGGGTGCAGTGCGCCATCCCCCTTTCCCCGGATCGGGCCAAAACGCCCTTCTCCCTGAGGCTAAAGCTCAACGGCAGCGAAGAGCTCCACTTTATCCCCGTGGGGGAGACCACCCGTGTGACCCTGGCGTCAAGCTGGCCTTCCCCGAGCTTTAACGGCTCGTTTCTCCCGAGCCAACGGGAGGTGACGGACCGGGGCTTTTCCGCGGACTGGTCGGTGCTCCACCTGAACCGGAACTACCCCCAGGTGTGGTCCGGAAACCAGTACAAGGTGGGAGACTCCGCCTTTGGGGTGAACCTTCTGGTGACGGCGGACATCTACCAGAAGTCCATGCGCATCTCAAAATACGCGGTGATGTTCATCGTTTTTACCTTTGCCGCCTTTTTCTTCTCGGAGATCATCAGCAAGAAAAGGGTTCACCCGATTCAGTACATCCTCATCGGGCTGGCCGTGCTGCTCTTCTACGTGCTGCTCCTCTCCATTTCCGAGCATCTTAACTTTGACCTGGCCTACATCATCTCGGCAACGGCCGTCACGGCCCTCATCACGGGATACTCCCGGGGGATTCTGCGCAACAACCGCTTCACCGTCACGGTGTTCGGGATCCTGACCGTGCTCTATGCCTACCTCTACATTGTGCTCCAGCTTGAAGACTACGCCCTGATCATGGGCAGTGTCGGCCTGTTTCTCGTGCTTTCGGTGGTTATGTACATCACCCGGGGCATCGACTGGTACGCCCTGGAAAAGGAAGACGCAGACTGAAGCCGCAGAGTATTTTCGCAAGATCCTCCAAGATTCCGGAGACGCGGGAAGGTAGTGTTTCCGTAACGTCAACACGACCCAACCGAATTTTTTGACTTGGAGGATGCCATGGAAATGGAAAAGGAATTGTTTGCGGCAATGGCCAACGGATCTGTTACGTACAAGGGAGAAGGCTCCCCGAAAAAGGTCGGGCCGTGGAACGCTCACCCCCACTTTAAAGGGGTGTACTTAAAGTCCCTTGTCTGCGGTGAGGGAACTGACGGGGCGCTGAGCGCCCACATGGTTCGCATCGATCCCGGCTGCACCCTGGAGTCCCACGTCCACGGGGAAGAGTGGGAACTCCATGAGGTCCTGGGCGGGGAGGGCTCCCTTGAGCTCGACGGAAAGCACCACCCCTACCACATGGGGCGCCTTGCCGTGATACCCAAGGGGGAAGCCCATGGCGTCAAAGCTGGAGACAAAGGGCTCCTGCTTCGCGCCACGTTTTTTCCTGCCTTGCCCTGAGCAACTGAGAGATCCGTCAAAAGGCCTGTCCTCGATGGTTAAAGTCGGCTCCAAAAGCGTGCCTCCGGCGGCGAGGTGAGCCACCTCGAAAGCTGATTGCCCTTGCGCTTCGTCCCTCGTTCCTCGGGCCAAAGCGCAAGGGCCTTCGACTCGGGCTTCGCCCGACGTAAACGCTGATGGTTTGTTCGGGCTGGCTCACAAGCTTTAAAGTAACAGGATACGATGTCACAGGTTGTCCAGTATCGATTTAATCGCATTGCCTTCGGCGGCCCTGCCGGAGGCTGATTTTCGGAGGCCAAAAAAGAGACCATGGCAACACGGGAGCGCATCACATTTTCGAGCCTTCCCTTTTTATGCGGCGTGGAAGCGGTGGCAGGGCAGGACGTGTCCAACACCTTTGAATCCCATAGTCACACAACCGCTGTTGTGGGCATGGTGGACGGGGGCGTTCGGGTGATCGCCCACGAGCATGGCGAAGCGGGCATTTTAAGGGGCGGGCTTTTCTTTTTGAACCCCGGTCAGGTGCATGCCTGCGCTTCCGGGGAGGAGGGCGCCCACAGCTATCGCCTCCTGTCGGTGGATCCGGCGGTTTTGGCCCGCGTGGCCTCCGAGATCTCGGAAAAGAGCGTGTCCGGGGTGTGGTTCGGCTGCGTGCACGCAACACATGAAATCATTTCCCGGGATTTTGAGCGTTTTTTCAGGATGCTCTCCGATCCCCTGGCCCCAGCCCTTGACAAGGAGAGCCTTCTTTACGGCCTGCTCTCTGAAATCATCCTCTCCTTTGCCCAGGATCCGCCGGAGGTGTGTGCGGTGGGACGGCAGGATGCGGCCATGGCGCGGGTGCGGGACCACATCCGCACCCACCACGCAGAGCCCCTGACCCTGGCCACCCTGTCGGCCGTTGCCTGCCTCAGCCCTTTTCACCTGCAGCGTCTTTTTACCCGGCGATGACATATGTCTCCCCATCGGTACCTCACCCATCGGCGGTGTCACCGCTCAGGCGCGGGGCCTTCTCGGCCGGGGGCGGGCATTACCAGGCCGCCCTGGCCGCGGGGTTTTTCGATCAGAGCCACTTGACGTATCATTTCAAGCGCGTGGTGGGGACCACGCCGGGGCGCTTTGTGCAGGACAACCTGTAGACATACGAGTGCGCGGCAAAACCGGAGGCCTTCTATGATTAAAGTGGGGGGAAAAGCATGCCTCCGGCGGCGAGGTGAGCCACCCTCGAAGCAGGATCGCTTTTCCCGCCCTCCCCTCCGTTTCTAGGCCAAAGCGCAAGGGCCTTCGGGCTGGGCTACGCCCGAGATAAAAATGCTCCGGTATGGTTTGTGCGGGCAGGTTAGAGCTTCGAGGTAAGAGGATACGATGTCGCTCCTTGTCCATTATCGATTTAACCGCACTGCCTTTTATGGTTAAAGTGGGTGGGAAAAGCCAGCCTTCGGCGGCGTGGTTCGTGACATTCGGCAGTCGTCTTTGCAGAGATATCTGTCTGGTTTTCAGGGCCTTCAGGAAATAAAAAAGGCGGAACCCCAATGGGTTCCGCCTTTTTTATTGATTTGGATGCGCTGAATCGCTTTAGCCGAAAGGGTTTAGGCGATGAGCTTGCCGTGGAGCTTGTTGATCTCGGCCTCGGCTTCTGCCGCCATGGAGGCGAGGAGCTCTTTGCAGGTGGTGACCTCGTGGATGAGGCCGATGGACTGGCCCACCATCATGGGGGCAACGTCCACGTCTCCGGTCTCCCAGGCCTTGAGGCACTTGTCCCCGGTGATGAGGGGGATGATCTTCTCCAGGCCGCCGCCTTTGCTTTCCACGTCCAGAACGGCGTTGGTGGTCTCGTTGATCAGGGCCCGTCCCTGGAGGTTCACGGATTTGCAGATGAGGGTGGTGTCGCGTTCCTGGCGTTTCACCAGCTCGTCCTTGATGTTCTGGTGGATATCGCACTCTCTGGTGGCCATGAACCGGCTGGCCATCATGACGGCGTCGGCTCCGAGCATCAGGGCGGCGGCCATGGTTTTGCCGTTGGCGATGCCCCCGGTGGTCACCACAGGGATGTTCACGGACTCCACGATGCGGGGGGTCAGGAGCATGGTGGTGACGTCGTCGTTCAGGGGGTGGCCCCCCTCTTCGATGCCTGCGGCAAAGATGCCGTCATACCCTGCTTTTTCCGCGTGAATGGCGTGGCGCACGGAGCCCACCTTGTGGAAGAGCTTGACCCCTGCTTTTTTCAGCATGTCGATGTATTCCATGCCGCAGGCCTTGTCGATGGGCGCTCCTGAGATCTCCAGGGCGGGCACCTTCTCTTCGGCGCAGACCGTCAGGTACATCTTGTGGTGTTCGGGGGTGATGTTGATGGAGGGCAGCAGGGTGATGTTGACGGTGAAGGGCTTGTCCGTCAGCTCCCGGGTCTTTCGCAGGGCGCCCCGGAACTCCTCTTCCGTCTTGTAGATGGCCGCGGTGATGTTGCCCATGCCCCCGGCGTTGGAGATGGCGGCGCACAGCTCGGGTTTGCAGATCCACATCATGGCACCGCAGATGATGGGCAAGGTTTATATCGAACATCTCAGTTATTTTTGTCTGAATCACTGATCCTCCTTCCTGAAAAAAAATTGCCTCCGGCGGCCCTGCCGGGGCCAAACGTTTAAAAAGTTTGGCAAACAGGTTTTGAGTAAACCTTCCAGGCCTGAGGAAAGTTTTTTGCGGAGCTTTTTTTCAAAAAAGCGACCCGCCGGAGGCTTCATTGCCGCTTAAGCTGCCGCGTTCATGGCCAAAAAAAACGGGGCCCCTCTCTCCAGCCGGGCCCCGCTTTTCTTAGATCGTGTGCCCTATGCCTTGACGGCTTTCAGCTGCTCAATGAGCTGGGGCACCACGTCTTTGGCATCGCCCACGATTCCGTAGTGGGCAAACTTGAAGATCTCGGCGTTGGGGTCTTTGTTGATGGCAACGACGGTGCGGGAGTCGGCCATGCCCGTGGTGTGCTGGACCGTGCCGGAGATGCCCACGGCGAGGTAGAGCTCGGGGCGGACCGTCTTGCCGGTCTGGCCGATCTGGACGTCGTGGGAGATGAGGCCGGTTTCAAAGACGGGGCGGGTGCCGCCGATCTCGGCGTCCAGCTCCTTGGCCAGGTCTTTGAGCTGATCGAAGCAGTCGCCGGAGCAGGCGCCCATGCCCGCGGAGACCACGCGGATGGCTTCCTGGATGTTCTGGGCGGAGGCCTCGTGCTGCTTCACTTCCAGAACCTTGACCTGTGCGTCCTCTTCCTTGGCGGTGACCTCAATCTTGATGATCTCGCCGGTGCGGGACTCGTCTTTCTTGGGAACGGCCATGACGCCGGCACGTACGGTGGACATCTGGGGACGGTGGTCCGGGCAGAGGATGGTGGCCATGACGTTGCCGCCGAAGGCCGGACGGGTGGAGACGAGGATCTTCTTCTCTTCGTCGATGTCAAGCTCGGTGCAGTCTGCGGTACAGCCCGTGTGGAGCCTGAAGGAGATGCGCGGGGCCAGGTCGCGGCCCGTGGCCGAGGCGCCCACCAGAAGGATGTCGGGCTTTCTCTCTTCGGCTTCCTTGCAAATGATGTCGGTGTAGAGCTCGGTGCGGTAATCGGCCAGGACCGGGGCATCGGCCATGAGCACCTTGTCGGCACCAAAGGCGATGAGCTCCTTGGCGGTTTCCTCAACGTTCTCCCCGAGGATGACGGCGGTGAGCTCGCTGCCCAGCTTGTCGGCGAGCTTGCGGCCCTCTCCGAGGATCTCCAATGAAAGGGTGGAGCGGCTTAGTGGATCTTGCACCTGTCTACGAATACCCATACGCCTTTATATGCACTGGTATTTTTTTAGCAAAACCACAAACATTACCTTAGATGGCATTGATTTCCTGAAGTTTTTCCACCAGCTTCTGCGAGGACTCTTTGGGCGTCCCGTCGAGAAACTCCACCTGAGCCTTGGCGCGCTTGGGTGAAAAGACCTTGCGCAGGCGCGTGGGAGAGCCCTTGAGGCCGAAGTTGCCCACCTCGCCGTCTACATCGGCCATGCCCAGGACCTGGATCTCTTTTTCAAAGCATTCGAACACCAGGTCCATGCGGGGGATCCTGGGTACGTTGAGCTCTTTTTCGCAGGTGATCAGGGCAGGCATGGGGCCTTCGATGACCCGGGTGAGGTCTCCCATTTTCTGGTGGATCTTGACGGTGCCGTCACCCACCTCGATGCTTTCGGCATAGGAAAGTAGGGGGAGCTCCAGGAAGTCGGCGATTTCGGGGCCCACCTGGGCGGTGTTGCCGTCCATGGCCTCCACGCCGGAGAAGATCAGGTCGAAGTTGCCCAGCTTCTTGATGGCAAGGCCGAGGGTGTAGGCCGTGGCCCAGCAGTCGGCGCCTCCGAACTTGCGGTCCGTCAGGAGCACCGCGTGGTCGCATCCCATGGCCAGGGCCTCCCGGAGGGCCTCCTCAACCTGGGGGGGACCCATGGAGACAACGGTCACCTCAGCGCCTTTCTCCTCTTTCAGGGTCAGGGCCGCCTCAATGGCGTTCTTGTCGTTGGGGTTGATGATGCTGGGAAGACCGGATCGGATCAGGGAGCCGTTTTCGTCCCATTTTACCTCGGTTACGTCGGGAACTTGTTTTATGCATACAATGATTTTCATCTTAGAAGTCCTCTTAATCGGTAAAGTCGTCGATTCGCGTGTGATCGCGTCATGGGCTGTGTCGCCCACGGGCACCGGGCCGGCGTGTCGCCGCGTGCCTTACTTCTGAGTCAGGATCGTCATGCCGGCAATGGTCTTGTTGATCTCAAGGCTTGAAGCGACAACGCCGACGTGCATGGCGTTACGGAAGAGTTTTTCCACCTTGTACTCTTTGGAGTAGCCGTAGGACCCGTGGAACTGAACAGCCTGGCGGCACACTTCCTGGATCATGGGCACGGTGAAGACCTTGAGCTCGGAGGAGGCGGCCTCAAAGCCTTTCTTGCTCTCGTCCTGGAGCTTGACGGTTTTGTAGCACATGAGGCGGCACGCCTCGACGCGGGTCTTCATGTCGGCCAGCATCCAGGAGAAACCCTGCATGTAGCCCATGGGAAATCCGCCCACCACGCGCTCGTTGCCGTACTTCACAGACTCGTCCAGGGCTGCCTGGCCTCCGCCGATGGTGGCGGCGCACTGCTGGATACGCTCACCGGCGATCCAGCGCAGAAGAACGGCAGTTGGCTCGGCTCGCTTGCCCAGGATGTTGGCCTTGGGCACGCGGACGTCTTTGAAGAAGACATCGCAGGTGTCGGCGCCGTCCAGGCCCATGAGCTCGTAGTGGCCGGAGAAGGTAATGCCCGGGGACATCTTGTCCACGATGAAGGCCGTGGTGTCGAAGGGCTTGCCCTTCATGGAGAGGTCCTTGGCAAAGAAGATGCCGTAGCCGGGCTTGTTGGCCATACTGATGAAGCGCTTGGTGCCGTTTAAGATGAAGTCGTCGCCGTCGGGCTCGGCCGTGAGGGTCAGGGCGCGGGGGTCGGAACCGGTGTCGGGCTGTGGAAGGCGATGGCAGGCCAGGCGGTGCCGTCGCACAGGGGCGGAACGAATTTTTCAATCACCTCTTCGGTGCCCCAGTGGCAGATGGTCTCTGCAACGGAGTTGTTCATGAAGAAGGGGAGCATGCAGGTGGACCCGGTTTTGCCCACCTCTTCGGCAATGAGGATGAGGTTGAAGTTGTCGGCGCCGATGCCCCCGTATTTTTTGGGAACGTCCATGCCGAGCATCTTGTGCTTTGCAAAGATCTCCTGGAGATTGGGCGGATAGTCTTTGTGCTCTTTCATGTAAGCATCTATCCCGGGGATCTCTGTCTCACAGAACGCCTTTGCCGTTTTGATGACCATCTTGTTCAGTGGTGATAAGTTGAAATCCATTTCAATTCCTTTCCTTCTTCATTGATGTAAGGGTGTGGGCGTTTATGAAGCGGCTCCAATGAAGGCCTGGGCTCGGCGGGCACCCCCGGCGCTTTCCATCCGCCGCAATACACTTACCTCAAGTCCTTTAAAAGACGTTTTAAAAGAAGCTTCTCCTCCTGGGAAAAGCTCTGCAAAATCGTTTCATTGACGTGCTCGCGGGCCTGGAGCAGGTCCTCCTGGTACTCCCGGGCCTTGGCCGAGAGGTGGATCCGGATGGCCCGCTTGTCTTCGGCGTCGGTCGACTTGGAGATCCAGTCGGCGTCGGCCAGGCGGTCCAGCACCCCGGAGAGGGTGGCGTTGTCCAGGATCAGGCGCTTGCTTAAGTCCCCTGCCGTCAACCCGTCGTCCTCCCACAGGGCTTCGAGGATGAGGATCTGGACCGGAGTCAGCCCGTAAGGTTTGAGCATTTTCTTTAAGACGGCCTGTGACTTCTGGTTGGCCTTGGCAAACAGGAAGCAGATGCAGTCTTTGTACGTTTTTATCATGTGATCCCGTGGGTTGCGTGTGTCCGTGTGATGTCTTCCGATAAGAGGCGTTTGCCTGGCGGAGCGGGGTTTGGGCCGCTCCGGGGCTCTTTGTAGCGGGCCTCTATTTTGGAGACATGATCAATGTTCAGTATGGGGCTGTCCGGCACGATGATGTCGGGTTAAAGTTTGTAAGGATAACTTCCCTTGATCTTGCTCTTGCGCCCTATTTTTATGTTTTAGTTAATAAATTGAAAATATTATCTGAGAAAAGCTAAAATTGGTGTTTCTGTATATTAGTTTGTATGCAAAGGTATTTCTTCGACGACCCTTGTGTCAAGAAAAATGTGTACAGGCGGTAAAAAAGAGGGTGGGGTGGGGCAGGGGGGCTCAACGGCAAAGCGCCCCGGCAGACTGGGTGCCGGGGCGCTTTGAGGGGGATCAGATTCCCAGTTCGTCCATGGCTTCGTCGAGTTCGTAGAAGAAGCGGCTTTTTTTGGTGCGCTTTTTCCGCCGTGACGATGCGGAGGTGACGTAGAGGTGGCTTTCGGCCCGGGTGACGGCCACGTACATGAGGCGGCGCTCCTCTTCGAGTTCGCGGTCGCTCTCCATGGATCGCCAGTGGGGGAAGAGCTGCTCTTCCAGGCCCACGATAAAAGCCATGCGATACTCCAGGCCCTTGCTGGCGTGGACCGTGGAGAGGTGGACCCCTTTGCCGCCCCCGTCATCGTCGTCCTTGTCTTCCTGGATCAGGTTTACGTCTTCCAGGTAGTCCAGCAGGTTCTCCTTCAGGGAGGCGGTGTGGAGGAGTTCCTCCACCTGGTCCTTGCGGGTGTTGAACTCATCCGGGGTCTTGCAGTACCCCTCGAGGTACCCGAGGTAGTCGGTGCGGTCCAGAATCTCTTGGATGGCCAGGGCCGGGGGCATCTCCTTGATGGCGTCCAGGAGCTCGAAGATCATGGTGAGGCCATCGTGCACTTTTTTGGAGAGGACTCGGTTTTTGACCATCTGCCTGGCGGATTCCTGCAGGCTCATGAGGCCCACCCGCGCCTGGGAGATCTTGGTGATCATGGAAGGGCCAATGCCCCGCTTGGGGGTGTTGACGATGCGTTCGAAGGCCACGTCGTCCCCGGGAAAGGCCGCGGCCAGGAGGAAGCAGTTGAGGTCCAGGATCTCCTTACGCTCGAAGAAGCCCTTGGAGCCCACCATCTGATAGGGGATCTGGAGCTGGCGCAGGGCCTTTTCAAACCAGAGGGAGAGGGCCTTGGTGCGGTACATCACCACCATGTCCTCGTAGTCCACCCCGCTGCGGAATTCGGTACGGATTTTCCGGGCCACCCACTCGGCCTCTTCAAACTCGTTGAAGAAGGTGCGGGCCTGGATGACAGCCCCTCGTTTTTCGGAGAAGCAGTGCTTGTCCATGCGGCTCTCGTTGAAGCCGATGATGCCGTTGGCCAGCTGGACGATCTCGTCTGCGGACCGGTAGTTCTGCTCCAGGCGGAAGATCCGGGCGTTGGGATACTTGTCGGGGAAGGAGAGGAAGTGGCTGACGTTGCTGCCCCTGAACCCGTAGACCGCCTGCCAGTCGTCACCCACGCAGAAGAGGTTTTCATGGCCCAGCAGGAGGCGGGTGATCTCCTCCTGGAGGTTGTTGGTGTCCTGGTACTCGTCCACGAGGATGTGCTGGAACTTTTCCCGGTACTCGGCCTGGACTTCGGGGTGGTCCCGCAGCAGGTCCCGGGTGAGGCAGAGGATGTTGTCGAAGTCCAGGGCGTTCTTCTCTTTCAGGATGCGTTCGTACTCCCGGTAGATCCCTTCGGTTCGGCTCCGGGTGATGAGGGGCAGGGCGTCGAAGTACCGGTTGACGTTGCCGGAGTTCTTGGCCCGTGAGATCTCGGAGAGGATGGCCGGGGCGTGTTTCTTGTCGATGTTCTGGGTCAGGGCAATCTCCTTGATGGTCTTCTGCTGGTGGTAGCTGCTGAAGATCTCCAGGGGCATGCGGTAGCCCAGCTTGGTGCAGTGTTTCTTTAATATGGTGTAGCAGGCACTGTGGTAGGTGCGCACCCAGGGGAAATCCGTGTCCATGCAACCGGTCATCTGCATGAGACGGGTCTTCATCTCACCTGCGGCTTTGTTGGTGAAGGTGATGGCCAGAATGCGTCTGGAGTCCACGTTGCGCTCCATGAGCCGCGCAAACCGTGCCGTGAGGGTTCGGGTTTTGCCCGAGCCGGCACCGGCCACAACCAGGGCGGGGGAGCCGAGGTGCTCTACGGCAGCCGCCTGTTGTTGAGATAATTCCATTTTATATGTACTCCGTGAGGACGGTTGAGGGGGAGTGAGGAGAACGAAAGGGACTCAGGCCATGCGAAGGCCCCTGCACCTCCACACGTCCAAGGTAACGGGCCGATGTCACATGTCATCGCCGGGCGGCCGCAGCTTGCGTTTGCTCACGCTGGTATTACCTGAATCCTTCGGGCTCCGGCGGCCCAAGACAGAAACGGCCCCTCTGGGAATAAAGGGGCCGGCTAAGGTGCCAAGACGATACGACAATGCGTCCGGTGGATCAACCTAAAAATGGGCCACAAGGGCCGAAAAAGAGGGGGGATGGCCCGCCTTTGCGGGGCTTTCAGGGTATCAGGCGGCAGCCTCGGCTTCTGGCGCGGCGTTTTTCCTTCATGCGTCGGGCATGGGGTTGGGCGTAGAGGGCCAGGATAATTCCGGCCAGGGCGGCTGATGTGATGACAAACACCATGGGCTGCGTTCCGATGCGCGGGCGCCCGTGGTTCACGGCAGCGGTGTGGAGCCGGGGCGCACACGGTGGGTTGTTGGGGATGAACAGCGTAATTTAGTGATAATCGCTGTGCTGGAAGGATGTCAAGACATAATTATTTTCAGGGGGTTGGCGCGGCCCCGGGAGGGAACGCCCCGCTCAGGAGGGCTGCGCCCTGTTGGGGAGCCAGCGGTCCAAGATGCGGGAGAGTTCGGCCTTGCGAATGGGCTTGCTGAGGTAATCGTTCATGCCGGCGTCCAGGCAGGCCTCCCGGTCTCCCTTCATGGCAAAGGCGGTCATGGCGATGACGGGGATCTCCGGGTTCAACACCCCGGACCCCTGGGTGCGGATGAGCCGCGTGGCTTCATAGCCGTCCATCTCGGGCATCTGGACGTCCATGAGGACGAGATCGTAAGGGGTATGGCAAAGGGCCTGGACCGCCTCTTTGCCGTTGGTCACCGCATGGGTGTGGATGCCCATTTTCTGGAGCAGGAGCACGGCGAGTTTCTGGTTGGTGGGGTTGTCTTCGGCCAGGAGGACGTGGCCGTTGCGGCGCTGGTTCTCCTTGACCAGGCGGCGGGTGATGATGGGGGCGCGCCCGCTGTCCACAGGGCCTTTGCCCACCACCGCGGCCAGGGTGTCGTAAAGGTCTTTTTGTTTGACCGGCTTGATGAGGTAGCCGGAAAACCCGATTCCCTCCAGGCGCCGGGCGTCGCTTCTCTGGCCCATGGAGGTCATCATGAGGAGCAGGGTCCCCCGGTGGACCGGGTTGGCGCGGATGGCCCGCCCCAGGGCCTCGCCGTCCATCCCGGGCATCTGCATGTCGAGGATGGCCAGGTGATAGGGCGCGTCATCGGCCTTGGCCCGGTCAAGGGCGGCCAGGGCCTCTGCCCCGCCGGAGACGGCCCGTGCCTGGATACCCCAGGCGGTGAGTTGGGTGGTGAGGAGGCGCCGGTTTGTGTGGTTGTCGTCCACCACCAGCATGCGCAGGCCGTCGAGTTCGGCCAGGCGCAGGGGCTCGGGCTGGGATTTCTGCTTTTCCAGGCGCACGGTGAACCAGAAGTTGGACCCCTCGCCTTCCCGGCTGGCCACACCGATCTCTCCGCCCATGAGTTCCACCAGCTGTTTGGAGATGGTCAGGCCCAGGCCGGTGCCCCCGAACTGGCGCGTGGTGGACGGGTCCACCTGTTGGAAGCTCTGGAAGATCATGGGCTGCTTGGTCGGGGAGATGCCGATGCCGGTGTCTTTGACGGAAAACTTGAGGAGCACCTCCTGGCCGGTGTCCTCCTGGAGATCCACGTGCACGGAGACCTCTCCTTTTTCCGTGAATTTTACGGCGTTGCCCGTGAGGTTGATGAGGATCTGCTTGAGGCGGCCGGGGTCCCCTTTGAGGAAGGGGGGCACCTCCGGGGCCGGGGCGCAGATGAGCTCCAGGCGCTTCTCCTCGGCCTTGACGGCCATGAGCCCGGTAAAGTCGTCCAGCATGGCCCGCAGGTCGAAGTCCAGAAGGTCCAAGTTGAGTTTGCCCGCCTCGATTTTTGAGAAATCGAGGATGTCGTTGAGAAGGGCGAGAAGGGACTCCCCGGAGGCCTGGACCGTTTCGGCGAACTGGCGCTGTTCGTCGGTGAGGCGGGTTTCCAGGAGGAGGCCGGTCATGCCGATGACCCCGTTCATGGGGGTGCGGATTTCGTGGCTCATGTTGGCAAGGAAGGTGCTCTTGGCGTGGCTTGCTTCTTCGGCCTGCTCCAGGGCGTCCCGGAGCTGCTGTTCCATCTGCTTGCGCTCGGTGATGTCGCGCAGGACACAGTGCAGCACCTGGCGGTCCTGAAAGGCGATGGGGGTGAGGCTCACGTCCGTCCAGAAGGCTTCGCCGTCTGCCCGCCGGTGCATCCACTCAAAGGAGGTGGGGCCCTGGGCCAGGGCCTTGGAGAAGAGGGCGTCCATGGCCGGGGCCGTGGGCGTGCCGTCGGGCTGGTGGGTGGGAGAAAAGCGGGATGGGTGGGTGCCGATCACCTCCTCGGTGGACGGCATGCGCAGCATGTGCAGGGCTGCTTCATTGCAGTCGATGAACCGGTTGCCCTCAATGAGAAAGACCGAGTCGGCGGTGTCTCGGAAGAGGCGCCGGAAACGTTCTTCGCTCTGCTGCAGCTCCTCCTGGGCCAGGCGGACGGTGGTGATGTCCCGAGCGGAGCACAGGACCCCGGTGATCCTGCCGGTGCCCTCCAGCACGGCGGTTTTGGAGATAAGCAGGCTTTTGAGGGTCCCCTCTCTGCTGAACGTCCACTCATCGGTGATGGGCTGGCCCTGCTCCAGCACCTCACGGTCCCCCTTGGAGAAGAGCTCGGCCTGGTCCCGGGAGAAGAGTTCCCAGTCGGTGCGCCCTTCGATGGCCTCGCGCTTTTTTTTCATAAAGGCGGTGCAGGCGTCGTTGACCATGCGATACACCCCGCCTTTGTCCTTGAGCATCAGGAGATCCGTGGTGGACGCGAAGATGGCCTCCAGCAGGGACTGCTGTTTTAAAAGGACGGTTGAGACCCGTTGCCGCTCCTCCAGGACCTCGTTGATCCCCACGGCCAGGTCTCGGAACTCGGCGTGGCCGTACACCGTAATATCCAGGGAGTTGCCCTCGGAGGTGGTGAAGTCTTCCTGAAAGGTCTGGAACTGGGTCACCAGGCGGGTGGAGTACCGGCGTCCCAGCCAGGTGCAGAACAGGCCCAGGGCTCCCATGGCCGCCAGCATCAGGCCGAGCCTGGCCGAAAAGTTGGTGACCATCTTTTGCTTGGCCAGGGCCACGGCGTCGTCGAGCCGGTCCAGGTTAAGGCAGGAGCCCACGGCCCATTGCCAGTCATCCACCCCGCGGACATAGGCTATTTTTTTCATCAGGGTGGGGTCCGGAGGGGTTCGGAAGGCGTGGGTCACGAACCCCCCGTCCGGGTGCTTGGCCGCGGCAATGAACTCCTGAACGGTTTTCATGCCGTGGGGGTCGGTATCGTCCCACAGGTTTTTCCCGATGAGGTCCTTGCGGGTGCGGTTCACCAGGAGGGTGCCGTCGTAGGCCGTCACGAAAATATACCCCTCGCCACCTGCATAGGAGATGCCCTCCAGCTGCTGCCGGGCCAGGGCCTCGGTGTCGCCCTGAATGTCATCTAAGTATTCGCCGGTGCCGATGATAAGGCCAAGAGGCTCAAAGAGGCGAAGGTGGGAGAGTTTGGGGCTCTGGAATTTCTCCTCGGGGCTCTTGGCCCACTTGTACTGACTGAAGCCCTGGCCGGTTTCCTGGATGGTGGCGATAAAGTTCTGGATCAGCAGTACCCCGTCTTCATCGGTGAGGTCAGCCAGCTCCCGCCCTTCGAGGTCGGGGAGCAGAGGGTGGACAATCATCCGGCCTGTGATGTCCAGGACAAAGTAGTAGCCGCGCTTGTCGTTCCAACGCAGGGCGTACAGGGCATCATAGATCCGTTTTTCGACCTCTTTTCTCGGTTGCTCTAGGTGGGTGTTGTAGAGGTGGGCGGTGATGCCCAGGGCCTCTTCTGTGCGGGATTTCAAGTCCCGGCGCAGGCGGGCGCGCTCGGCCTTTCTCTGAAAGGCAATGTCTTCCATGGCCCGGTTGACCTGATACGAAATGGTTCTGCGAAGCTCTTCCATGAGTTTCAGGCGCAGGCTTCGGCTGTTGTCACGGAACTGGAGGTAGTCCTGCCCTGCCCAGAGCAGGGTGGCCAGGATCAGGACCATGGCAGGCACGGCGATGACCATCTGGGAGATCTGGGATGAGAACTGGGGGAGGGCCCTCCGTTTCCTGAGAAGCCGGGCCGATATCAGCAGAATATAGATGACGGCCACAAAGCAGAGAAATAGGATGACCGTGTTGATGTAAAAAAAGGGGCGGGGCAGTTCCCCTTCGGACTCCCCCCACACCACGCTGCCCAGGGGCAGGTCTTTTTTGGGGATGTCGAACTTTTTCAGCATGGCGTTGTCGAACATGTACAGGTTGGGGCTGGAGTCGATGATGTGAAGCTGGTCCGCCTTCTTTCCCTTGAGGATCCTCAAGGCAAGGGCCGCCGCACTTTGCCCCTGGTCCATGGAACTTGCCATGCGCCCGCCCACCACACCGGTTCCCAGGAAAAAGTCCCAGAGCCCGAATACGGGAGCCCGTGACGCCTGGGCGATGATCCTGGCGCCCTCTTCGTAGGAGAAGTACTCCCCGGCGCCGTCCCGGTTGAAGAGGAGGAGAAGGACCACGTCCCCTGGGCCCAGGCCCTTGAGCTCCCGCGTGAGGTCCTCTCGGGAGAGGCCGCTCCACCACAGTGTTTCCACCTTGCCCCTCAGCTCCTCAAAGGCCTGTTGCGTCAGCTGTTGCATGTTTTTAGCCGTGGGGGTGATGCCGGTGATGACGATGATTCGCCTGGTTTTCGGGAAGAGGGAGAGGGCCAGCCTTGCGGTGCCCAGGGGGTCGGGCTGCTCCACCACGCCGGTGATGTTACCGTCGAAGCCTTGGAGCATGGACGGGACAAAGCCGTTGATGCCGCAGAAGACCACGGGAACACCGGGAAAAAGTTCCGGGCCGTATTGCCTGAGGAAGTTCAGGGCGTTGTTGTCCGAACAGATGATGGCATGGGGCTGGCTGGAGGCGTATTTCCTGGCGAGAAAGTCCCGGCTCGGGGCGGTTATTTGGGCCACGGAACGACGCTTGCTGTCCAGATATTCCACCTGGAGCTCGATGTTCCTGCCCTCAAAGGCGCGGGTGATGGATTCAGTGATGCCGTCGGTCCATGCGTATCCCTGGTGGTAGGAGTGCAGGAGAAGGACACGCCGGGCAAGGCTCGACCCGTCCGCGTGGCCCGGCGTTCCAAGAAGGCACCCCAGCAGCAGGAGGCAAAGGGCCGTCAAGCCATATGTGCGGTGCACCGGAGACGCCATGGGAACTCCTGGACCCCGTGAACCCGTGGGGTCGGTTTGTTGGAATGCCGCTGCGGGAAAAGGGTGAAGGCGGTTGCAAAGCAGGCATGTCTGCAGCGGTGGGGCCGCCATCATTTGGTTGCCTGGTCGTCGTACGTGTTAACGGGTTGGCGCCGGACCGGGCCGCCGGAGGCAGTTTTTTTCCGATGAATGGCTGCCTCTGTGCCACGGCGACCACATTGCGGTGGGCTTGGACCTTCTCGTCTGGAAGGGTGGCATGGCACGGGGATCCCTGGCTTTGAGGTGAGCCAGGCGCGAGCCTGTCGACTTCAGGCGTTTTCGGTGTCGTCGGTGCCGGTTCAGGATTCAGGTGCGGGGATCGGGTTGGGAGACGCAAGGGGCCGCCTTTTCATGCCCGTGGGTAGTCCCGCTCCTGCAAGGGCTCATCGTGGGCGGGGGAAGGGGCCATGGGGGTGATGACAAAGCTCTGTTTGGTGCGGCCTTTCAAGGTTCATCACGTAAAAAGAATACGGTATCGGCCGGATTGTGTCAAGGTGGCCTCCCTTACGGCAACAGGCCGTTTCGGGCCAAAAAAGGCGGGGTCCGGCTGATGCGATGCGCTCCGTAATTATACGTGATTTTAGGCGGTTTTTGCTTATTGACATAAAAATAAATAAACGAACATTTGTTTATAAATAAGAGCAGGGCCCTGCCCATGGACGGTGCTTTTGGGGGAATGGGTCCTGCCTGAGAGGGCTGCATGGGGGAGGAAAGCGTCGGGGGCACGGTTTGGGTAGCAGTGGCTCGTTTTCAACAGCCGGTCTTCCCCGTGACGGGAGCGCAACGCATGGCGGAATGAATATTCTCGGGGCCAACGTCCCGGTATAAAAGGGGAAACGTTTTAAACAATTTCATGGGTAAATAAACGATCGTTTATTGAAGAAGCTGCCATTGTGCCTTGGGGCCTTTGCAGCCTCGGGCTGCCGGGCATGAGGGAGACTACGTCTGAGGCCTGAGCCCGGAGGGCAGGCTCAGGGAGAGAGTGAGAAAGCGGAAGCCCTGTAAGGGGCCCCCGCTTCACCGTTGGATGGATAACGTCAGCGACTCAAACGTCTCAGTTGTCGCTTTGGTGGTTTCGTCGGAGCTCAGTCTCCACCATGACACCGTATTTGTACGCCTTGGCCCCTTCGTTTTGCGGCAGGAGAGCATATCCCCCAACCCAGGGCTGCTGGTCAGCAAGTTCGGCCAGGTTATTGCGGATGCGCTCGGCTTTCAGGGTTTGGTCATGGGTCTTGGCTACGTAATTTTTGGGGATGTAGACCCTTCGCTGGGAAACCCGCAGGTCGCCGTTGGGCATCTCTTTGGCCCGGACTTCAATGACTCGCCCCTCACCATTTGTAAAGTAGCTGATACCACCCAGCCCCGTGTTCAGTGCCTGGGTGCCCAGGGCGTGAAGATCAGTCCCCGGCTGGGCCACGCGGCCTTGGGTAAAATCAAAAAATCCGGCGGACGCGGTACCGGCAGTCACGGTCAGGGCAAGCAGCACGAGGGCTGCTGAAAAAAGGTGTTTTGTGTACGAGGTGATTTGTTTCATGGTTAAAAATCTCCAGTGTATGTGTTGTGTCCGACGGCCCGGATGAGGACGGCGAACCAGCACCCTTTTTTGCAGGGTGATTCGGTCTTTTTGTAACATGAGTCTTCATGAACCGTGCCATGGGGACTGGTTAAACCGGTATGGGGAGGCGAGGTTTTGAACGGGCCCGTGCCGTGCCGCTTTTCGAGCCGTTTTCCGGCCCCTTTCTCGGCCCCATCTTTTTCCTGTCTCTGCCCAGATCCTGATGAATACTCTTCAGAGAGGTGAAGAATAGTGTGCAACGGGCGTTCATCTCCCCTGGACATGGGGCTCGGTTTAACCCGCTGAATGGAAACCGAAACCGCGCAAAGTCCCTGAATCATCGGGTCGTGGCACGGCTGTTGCTCATGAGCATGGTGCGGGAAAGTACTGAAACGGGTAGAGGTGGCGTCTATCCCGGATACCCCATGAAAAAACGGCCAGGTCAGGTCCAAAAGATTTTACTACAGGCTGGCTGGCCATGGACGTTTTGGTGCTTCGAAGTGCAACGCGTAACTGGTGGCTTTTCTGACTGTTTTTTGTTCTTTGGGTGAGCCTGGTTACGGGGATGGAACAGATTTTTGATGGGATGGAAGCATGATGAGAATGATTGCCATAGCAATATGTATTTTGGCGTGGGGATGGTTTCCAGCCGTTGGGCTTGCCGGTGAGGAAGCCCTGGCCGAGCTGGTTCTCGAGGCCGTGGAAGCCAACGCAGAGATCCGTGCCGACCGGGAGAGGGTTTCAGGGCTCAGGGCGGCATCGGAGTATGCAGAAGCCCTTCCCAACCCCAGGCTCGGGGTGGGGCTTATCAACGTGCCGGTGGACAGCTTTGACCTGGACCAGGAGCCCATGACCCAGAAACAGGTCTCCGTGACCCAGCGGCTCCCCTGGCCGGGGAAACGGGGACTGGCAGCCGAGTCCCGCCTCCTTGAAGCCCGACGGGCCGAGGCCGGGATGAAGGAAAAGGTCCTTGCCCTCCAGCGGGAAGTGGCAGGCACCTATTATGAGCTCTGGTTCGTGACCGAGAGCCTTCGGCTCAACAGGGAGCTGTTTGAACTGGTGAGCCAGTTGATCCATGTTTCGGCCTCACGGTACGGCGCAGGTCGGGAGATTCAGGAAGCGGTGCTTTCGGGGGAACTGGAGCTGAGCGGGCTTACCAACGAAAGGCTGGCCCTTGAGGGAGAGCGTCGCAGGCTGGAGATCCGGATCAACCTGTTGCTTCAGCGGGATGTTTACGGCCCGGTCATACCCGAGAGCCGCCTGGACCTGCCGCAGCTTCGGCCGGCAGAAGCCTGGGTGGCCCAGGCCGAAGCAGGAAACCCCCGCCTGGAGCTGTTGAGGCATGAGGTGTCCTTGAGCCGGGTTGCCGTTTCCCTGGCGGAAAAGGAGACTATGCCGGATGTGGATGTCAGCCTGGCCTACGGACAGCGGGAAGATGACCCCATGGGCAACAGCAGGGACGATTTTGTGTCCCTGTCCGCCTCCATTCCTGTTCCTGTCTGGAAGGCGCGACGGGAAGACCGGCTTGTGGCCTCCAGAAGGGCGGGGGAGCGTGCGGCTCTCCTGCGGTATCAGGGGTATCGCCTGGAGTTGCCCCATCTGGTGGGCGGCGTGGTTACAGAGATGGGAACGGCCGTGGATCGTCACCTTTTTTATACTGAAGACCTCGTTCCAAGGGCGCGCCAGCTCTCCGAAGCCCTGGTGTCCCGCTACGAAGTGGGGGGTGTCTCCTACACGGACATGATTGAGGCTGCCATGGCAGCCATGCGGGCGGAACTGACGGCAAGACAGTATCTCAAGGACGCCCTGTTGGCAGAGATGAGACTCATGGCGCTGGCCGGGGGGACCTTTCCCGGTGTCGCTCCGTTTTTAAAGAGTGTGGAGCCGCAAGCTCCCCAAGGCCAGTAATCCCGCGGAGGAGAGAAACAGATGATACGGAACATACGTTTTACGAGGTGGCCCTGGGGCATGGGGCTTGTTGTGGCTCTTGTGGTTTTGGCCGTGGGGGTTCTGTTCCTGCAGAGACCGGGACAGAAGGGGTCCGGGTCGACTCCTGTGGTCCACGGGGATCATGTCCATGAGACCGAAGCCGAGTTGTGGACCTGCAGCATGCATCCTTTCATTGTGCTGGATGAGCCCGGGGACTGCCCGGTGTGCGGCATGGCCCTGATCCCGAAAGCGGTGGAGGCACCTGCCCTGGCCCAGGACAAAGAGAGGGTGGTGGCCTATTGGCGGGCCCCCATGAATCCTGCCGAGATATATGATGCCCCCGGCAAAAGCGCCATGGGCATGGATCTGGTTCCCGTGTACGAGGATGAACTCGTGGGCGGGGTGGAGATTCGCATCGACCCGGTGGTGGAGCAGAACATGGGGGTGCGCATCCAGGCCGCGGAGCGCGCCCGACTGGCCCGCAGCGTTCATACCTGGGGCCACGTCACCTGGGACGAGACCCGCACCTACGATATCAGCCCCCGGTTTTCCGGCTGGATCCAGACCCTCCACGCCAATTTTGAAGGTCAGAATGTGAAAAAGGGCGACCCGTTGTTCACGGTCTACTCCCCGGAGCTCATCGCCGCCCAGGAGGAGTACCTCCACGCCCGGCAGCGGCTGGGTGGTCCGGGAAGCGGTTACAACGAGAGGCTCCTGGCCTCGGCGAAACGAAAGCTGCTCAATTATGCCATGGCCCCGTCCGAGATTCGACGGGCGGAGAAGCGGGGGCGGGCCCTGGATACCGTGACAATCACCTCTCCCTATAACGGGGTGGTGGTGGACAAGCGGGCCGTGGAAGGCAGGTATTTCGGTGCCGGAACCACCTTGTTCACCGTTTCGGACCTCTCCAGGGTCTGGGTGGAGGCCCATGTCTACGAGTACGAAGTGGCGAGGGTGAGGGCCGGTCAGCAGGCCTCCATGGTGCTTCCCTTCAGCCCCGGTGAGAGCCGGACGGGCAAGGTGGCCTTTGTCTATCCCTTTATGGAGGGCAAGACCCGCGATATCACCGTGCGCATGGAGTTTGACAACGACGACGCCTTTTTAAAGCCCGATATGTACGCCAACGTAACCATCGAAACCGGTACCGGGGACACAGGGGTGGTGATTCCCTCCGAGGCCGTCCTGCGCTCCGGCAGCAAAGAGACGGTGTTCGTGCGGACCGGAAAGGGGCGCTACACCCCCCGGGACGTCCTCACCGGCGTGACCCTGGATGACGGGCGTCTCCATGTGCTCCAGGGTGTTGCCCCCGGGGACCAGGTGGTGGTCTCCGGCCAGTTCCTTCTGGACTCGGAATCCCAGCTCAAAGAAGCCGTGGCTAAGATGATGGAGGCCGTCAACCCGCCGGCACCCGAGGCCAGGTCGATGGATTCCAAAGAAGATGATTTTTTTGAGGATATGTAAGACGCAGGGGATAAATCCCCTGCACCCCAGGTTCGTAAATGCTCCGTCCCTTCGTTCCTCAGGGACGTCACATTTACTGACGGGCTTCGCCCGTGATGGGTGGTGTGGAATCTTTGCATTTTCTCATTTTTCGACAAGGGCGAAGCAATTTCAAGCGTGGAGGCAGAGCCTCCAAAGATCATTCCCAGGCGGAGCCTGGGAACGAAAGATATCTTGATTCCGTTTATTGCACCTTGCCCTCGGTGTTTAGCACGGGCACAGCCCGTCAGCGAATGTGATCGGCCTGAGGAACGAAGGCCGGGAGCATTGGCGACCCTGGGGTCAAGGGGCTCAGCCCCTTGCCGCCGGAGGCGTTTTTTATCGATTTTTTTCTGATCAAGGCGAAAAACGATGATTGAAAAACTGATTATATGGTCTGTGCGGAACCGGTTCCTGGTGATTCTTGCCACCTTGTTTGCGGTGGCGGCGGGGCTCCTTGCCATGTCCCGGATGCCGCTGGATGCCATTCCCGACCTGTCCGATGTACAGGTGATTGTTTACACGGACGTGCCCGGCCAGGCGCCCCAGGTGGTGGAGGACCAGGTGACCTATCCCCTGACCACGGCCATGCTGAGCGTGCCCTATGCCAAGTCGGTGCGGGGGTACTCCTTTTTCGGGCTCTCCTTTGTCTACATCATTTTTGAAGACGGCACGGACATCTACTGGGCCCGCTCCCGGGTGCTGGAGTATCTCAACGTGGTGGCCGGGCGCCTCCCCGACGGGGTGACCCCGGGCCTGGGGCCGGATGCCACGGGCGTGGGGTGGGTGTACGAGTACGTGCTTAAAGATGCTTCGGGCACCCTGGACAACCAGCAGCTCCGCAGCATCCAGGACTGGTACCTGCGTTATGAACTCACAGCGGTGCCCGGCGTCTCCGAGGTGGCCAGCATCGGTGGGTTTGTGAAGCAGTACCAGGTGGAGGTGGACCCTTCGCGGCTGAATGCCTACAACCTCACCATCGGCCAGATCCGCAAGGCCATTGAACGGTCCAACACCGACGTGGGAGGGCGCCTGGTGGAGATGGCCGAGACGGAGTTCATGGTGCGGGGCCTGGGCTATCTCTCTTCGGTGGAGGACCTGGAGAAGGTTTCCCTGGGCGTGGATGAAAAAGGCACGCCGATCCTGTTGAAGCACGTGGCCCGGGTAAAGATAGGCCCGGAGCTGCGGCGCGGGGTCCTGGAGTGGAACGGTGAAGGTGAGGTGGTGGGGGGCATCGTGGTGATGCGCTACGGTGAGAACGCCCTGGCCACCATCGAACGGGTGAAGACCCGTCTCATGGAACTGGAAGCGGGCTTGCCCGAAGGGGTGACCATTGAGATGGGTTATGACCGCTCCGGCCTCATTGAACGGGCCGTCTCCACCCTTACGGTGAAGCTGGTGGAAGAGATGGCCGTGGTGGCCCTGATCTGTGTGATCTTTCTCCTGCACTTCCGGTCCGCCTTTGTGGCCATCTTCACCCTGCCCGTGGGGATTCTCATCTCCTTTACCGTCATGTACGCCCTGGGCATCAACGCCAACATCATGAGCCTGGGGGGCATCGCCATTGCCATCGGGGTGATGGTGGACGCTTCGGTGGTGCTGGTGGAGAACGCCCACAAGCACATGGAACGGAGCGGGGGCACCCGCTCCCACCGGCAGATCATCATCGACGCCTCCCGGGAGGTGGGCCCGGCCCTGTTTTACAGCCTCTTGATCATCACCGTCTCCTTTCTGCCGGTCTTTACCCTGGAAGAGCAGTCGGGGCGCATGTTTCGCCCCCTGGCATATACCAAAACCTTTGCCATGGCTGCTTCTTCGGTCCTTGCGGTGACGGTGATCCCGGTGCTCATGACCTTTTTTGTCAGGGAAAAAGGGATGGCCGATGACCAGCCCAAAAGGCGTCGTCGCCTTATTTACAGCCTGGCTGGCGTGCTGCCCCCTGTGGGGGTGCTGGTCGCCCGCTCCTTTGGCGTTTCGATGCCCTCCTGGAGCTTTTGGCTAACCCTGGTGGCGGGCATTCTCGTGGTGATGGTGGCGCTGCCCCAGAGGATCCTCAGCGAAAAAGAAAACCCCTTGAGCCGCGTTCTTATTCGCCTCTATCGGCCGGTAATCCATGGCGTGCTTGCCCATCGAAAGCTGACCATCATCGTTGCCACCCTTGTGATTGCCGCCACCTATGTGCCGGCCTCCCGGCTGGGCAGTGAGTTCATGCCTCCCTTGAACGAGGGAGATTTGCTCTACATGCCCACGACCCTGCCGGGCATTTCCGTGACCAAGGCCCGGGAGCTTTTGCAGCAGACCGACAAGATCATCCAGCGTTTTCCAGAAGTGCGTCACACCCTGGGAAAGGTGGGCCGTGCCGAGACGTCCACGGACCCGGCTCCCTTGTCCATGATCGAGACCACCATCGTATTGCGGCCCAAGGTGGAGTACGAGACCCTGGTGGTGGACCGGTTCTACGACGGCTGGCCGGGGTGGCTGGCTCGTCCCCTCTCCCTGGTGTTTCCCAAGGAGAAAAAAGGAAAGATCCTTCATGAGTGGCGCAAGCGGCCTGTGCCCCGGTTTTTTTCGGACTGGCCCGGTTTCTTGAAAGCGCCCCTGGGATGGGTTCTTCCCGAAGAGCGCTACCTGACCATGGATGAGCTGGCCGACGAGCTGAACCAGGCCGTGAAGTTCCCCGGGCTCACCAACGCCTGGACCATGCCCATCAAGACCCGCATTGACATGCTCTCCACAGGTATCAAGACCCCGGTGGGGGTCAAGATCATGGGCACGGACCTGAAGACCCTCTCAGAGCTGGGGGCCCGGGTGGAGGCCGTGCTTCGGCCCCTTGAAGGGACCCTGTCCGTCTACTCCGAGCGGGTCACAGGGGGCAAGTACCTGGACATCGACATCAACCGGGACCACATCGTGCGCTACGGTCTTTCTGTGGATGACGTGCAGGAGGTGATCATGACCGCCATCGGGGGGCTCAACATCACCTGGACCGTGGAAGGCCTGGAACGCTATCCCGTGAACCTGCGCTACAGCCGGGAGTTCCGCAGCGACCTGGAGAGCCTGGGGCGGGTCCTGGTGCCTACGCCGTCAGGCGCCCACGTGCCCCTGGCCCAGCTGGCCACCCTCTCCTTTAAAGACGGCCCGGCGGGCATCAAGAGCGAAAACGCCCGGCGCACCGCCTGGGTTTACGTGGACCTGAAGGGCATGGACGTGGGCACCTATGTGAAGAAGGCCAAGGAGGTTGTGAACAGCCACGTGACCCTGCCGCCGGGGTACTCCATGGTCTGGTCCGGTCAGTTCGAGTACATGGAAAAAGCCAGGCAATCCCTGATGCTCATCGTGCCGGCCACCCTGGTGATCATCTTTGTGCTTCTTTACTTGCATTTTGGCAGCCTCACCGAGGCCGCCGTGGTCATGGCCAGCCTCCCCTTTGCCCTCACCGGGGGGATCTGGCTCATCTACCTTCTGGGCTACAACCTCTCCGTGGCCGTGGTGGTGGGTTTTATCGCCCTGGCAGGCCTGGCCGCAGAGACCGGGGTGGTGATGCTTGTCTACTTAAATGAAGTCTATACCAGGCGCCTTGCCGAAGGGCAGATGAACACCCCTGGCGACCTCTACGGGGCCGTCATCGAAGGGGCCGTGGAGCGGGTCCGGCCCAAGCTCATGACCGTTGCCACCACCCTCATCGGCCTGCTGCCGGTGATGTGGGGCAGCGCCACCGGCGCCCAGATCATGAAGCGCATCGCAGCTCCCATGGTGGGAGGGCTCGTCTCCTCCACCGTGCTGACCCTCATCATCATCCCGGCCATCTATTACGGGATCAAGGCCAGGGAGATAAAGGCTCGCAAATGACCCGGGGCCAACGTCCCGGCGCCTGAAGAGTTTAAAGGGTCGGTCCCCGGCAAAGGTGCCGCGGGGCCGACAGGTAACAACCAACACAGATAGAAGGAAACGTTATTCATGAAACAGCACACATTGATCCTGAGCCTGCTGGCTCTGTTGACCCTGGGACTTTTTTCCCTGGCCTCGGCCGGTGGACATGAGCACGGATCTTCGGATCACGGAGATAAGATGCACATGGATCATTCCATGGACATGAAGGGCCATGACATGGGTATGGGGGAGGTTATCCGAACCCATACCGTTGACGACTTGACACTTACCTACCGCCTTATCGACATGCACCAGCGCATGAAGGATATGGAGGGCATGGAGTCCATGTCCGGCAAGGTGGCTTCCCACCATCTGATGCTGGATGTGAAAGGGAAAAACGGGGTCATGGTCCATGACGCCAAGGTCGGATTCGTCATCACCGATCCCGCCGGCAAAGAGGTTAAAACCATGGCCATGGCCATGGGCGGCGGACACGGCGCGGATGTGGAGATGAAACAGAGTGGGACCTACACCCTGAAGGTGAAGGTCAAAGCCGGCGACAAGGTGGTGAAGGACTCGTTTACGCACATGACAAAGTAACGGGCAAAGGAGGCGAAGGGATAACGATTCAATTTGCCTCCGGCGGGTCGCTTTTTTGAAAAAAAGCTCCGCAAAAAACTTTTCGAATGCACCCGCGCTTCGTTTGATCGCCCTTCGGGGCAATTAAAACGAAGCGCGGGTGCGATATTATTTGGTGAAGCCTCGGAAGTCATAGTCAACACGGGCGAAGCCCGTCAGGGAATGTGATGAGCCTGAGGAACGAAGGCGAAAGAGCATTCCCGAACCTGGGGTGCAGGGGCTGTAGCCCCTGCTTATAGTGGGTAGGTGTAGGTTTTGCCGTCGTAGCCTTTGACGGTGAGGCTTTTTTCGTCCCGGTCCAGGATGGAGTCGGGGAGCAGAGGCACCTTGCCCCCGCCTCCGGGCAGATCGATGACGTAGGCGGGCACGCAGAGGCCGGAGAGGTGGCCGCGCAGGCCGTTGACCACGGTAAGGCCGGTTTCGATGGAGGTGCGGAAGTGGCCGGTGCCTTTGACGGCGTCCCCGTGGTGGATGTAGTAGGGGCGCACCCGGTTTTTGGTGAGCTTGCGCATGAGCTCGGCCATGGTTTCGGGGGCGTCGTTGACGCCTTTTAAAAGCACGGTCTGGCAGCCCAGGGGCGCTCCGGTTCGGTTCAAGAGCCTGAGCGCCTTTTCTGCTTCGGGGGTGAACTCTGCCGGGTGGTTGAAGTGGGTGTTGATCCAGAGTTTTTCATACTGGGAAAGCACGGCACAGAGCGCTTCGGTGATGCGCATGGGAAGGGTTGACGTCACCCGGGTGTGGATGCGGATCATCTCCACGTGGGGTATGGCGGAGAGGCGTTTTAAGATGGCGTCGATTTTTGCGTCTTCCAGGAGCAGGGGATCCCCGCCCGTGACGATGACGTCCCGCACCGCAGGGGTCTGTTCGATGTAGTCCAGGCCCGCTTCGATGGTGGCATCCGTCACCGCGCCCTGGTGCTTGCCCACCTTTCGCTTTCGCATGCAGTGGCGGCAGTAGAGGGCGCATCGGTTGGAGACGAGAAAGATGACCCGGTCCGGGTAGCGGTGGGTCAGGCCGAAAACCGGAGAATCCTTCTCCTCGCAGAGGGGGTCCTCCAGCAGGGGAGAGTCCGAAAGCTCGTCGGCGCAGGGCACGGCCTGTCGCCACAACGGGTCCCCGGGTTTTTTCATGAGTTTCAGCCAGTACGGGTTAATACGCATGGGGTAAACCCCGGCCACACGGGCGATTTCGTCCGTCTCCTCTCCCAGGACATCGGCCAGTTCTTTTGCCGATACCACCGATTTGTCGAGCATCTCTTTCCAGTTCATAAGGGCCTTTTATCACAGTTGTGATGTGAGGCACAGAGGCCGAAAGGATAGCGCATTTAGATTTTTGCCTCCGGCGGCCCTGCCGGGGGCCAAACTTTTGAAAAGTTTGATAAACAGGTTTTGTTTTTTGGGGATGCGTCCCTGCAGGGTATAGCCCCCTTTTCTTTCAAGGCGCTTATCTCCAGCCTCTGCGGGGTTGGAGATAAGCGCCTTGATTACCGGAAAGTTTTTGCGGAGCTTTTTTCAAAAAGCGACCCGCCGGAGGCAAACTGAATTGTCACAATGAGTTGGCCTTGCAGAGGCCCGGAAGGATTGTTTCCAGCTCCCGTCGTTTGAAGGGTTTTGAGAGGACCTCTGAGATACCGTTTTGTTCCAGGACGTCCGGGGTGAGGGCCTGGAGTTCGTCCTGATAGCCGGTGCAGAGCACCACGGGAATCTCGCTTCGCAGGGCCAGCAGTTCTGCAGCGAGTTCTATTCCGTTTAAAAATGGCATCATGTGATCGGTGAAGACCAGGTCGTAGCGCATGGGATCTGTGCGAAAGGCCTTGAGGGCCTCCAGGCTTCCGGAGAAGGCGGCCACCTCGTAGCCCATGCGGGTGAGGAGTTTTTCCGTGCCGTAGAGCATCTGTTCATCGTCGTCCACCAGCATCACCGTGCCCTGGGTGTGTACGTTGGGGGCGGCGGCGGCCTCCCCGGGGACGGTTGCTACCCCGTGGGCACAGGGGATGAACACCGAGAAGATGGTTCCCCGGCCCGGATGGCTTGCCACGGTGATGGCCCCGCCGTGGTTCTTGACGATGCCGTGGGACATGGAGAGGCCAAGACCCGTGCCCCCGCTCTCTTTGCGGGTGCTGAAAAAGGGGTCGAAGATTCGCTCCATGTTTTCGGGGGCGATGCCCTGGCCGTTGTCCCGCACGGTGAGACGGGAGTACCTTCCTTTGTGGAGGTCCGGGTGGCGCAGGGAGGCTTTGCGGTCCAGCTCCACGGCTTCCAGGGAGATCTCGATGCACCCCTTCTGGTTGGCCACGGCGTGACTGGCGTTGGTGCACAGGTTCATGATCACCTGGTGGATCTGGGTGGGGTCGGCCAGCACAAACCCGGCCTCTGCCTGGACGTTGAGCCGCACGTCGATGGTGGAGGGGATGGAGCTTTTCAGCAGCTGCGTGCACTCCATGAGGATAAGGCGCATCTGCACGGGTTGCATCTCCCGGTCCTTGTTCTGGCTGAAGGTGAGGATCTGGCGAACCAGGCTTTTCCCCCGGTTGACGGCCTTGAGGACCTGGGACAGGTCTTCCTGCACCGGGCTTTTGTCCTCCACCTCGTCTGCGGCAAGCTCTGTGCAGGTGGCGATGCCGCCCAAAATGTTGTTGAAATCGTGGGCGATGCCCCCGGCAAAGGTTCCCATGGCTTCCATTTTGTGGGCCTGTCGAAGCTGGGCCTCCAGCGCCTTTTCCCTCTCCTCCGCCCGTTTCCTGCGGGCGATGATGCGCATGAGGACCACGATGGTCACTGATTGATAGATGAGAAACAGGACCGTGGCCCAGATGATGTATTTGTAGCGGTAGTAGACCGTCACCGGTTCGTTGATCACCACGCTTCCCTCGGGGAGTCGTCCCATGGAGATGTCGAAGTAATCAAGCATGGTGTAATCGAAAATGGGATCCAGGAAGCTTTCCCGCATCACCGGGAGGTCATCCACCGGGGTGCCGTCAAGCACCTTGAGGGCCATGCGCGCGGCCTCCGAGGCCTGCTCCTGCACCCGCAGCATCCGGCCCCCCAAGGCCCCGTTGCCAAGGGTGTAGTCCCAGATGCCGTAGATGGGCTTTCGAGCGGCTTCAAAAATCAGGGAGAGGCCCTCGGCCACGGTGAACCGGGTTCCGTCGGGCGTGACGTAGTAAGAGAGGTAGAGGATGACGGTATGCTCGGGCAGGTCTGCCAGGGCTTTTTTCAGGTCGTCGGGAGACATCATGGAGAGGCGGATGAACTCCACCCTGGAGGCGTAGCCGGGGATGAGGCTCTCGAATTGATCACGGATGATGTGGCTGGAGGTGCCGCCCCCCGATATATAGGCCACATGGGTGGTCTCCGGGTGGATGGCCAGGGCAAGGTCCAGGGTCCCCTTGAGGTCGTAGTCCTCGGCAATGCCCGTGTAGCCGGTCTGGCCCTTAAGCATGGCCCTGGAAAAGTCGTTGACCCCGCAGAACACCACCGGAACCCCGGGGAAAAGGGCGGCCCGGTACAGAAGCAGAAAATCCAGGGCGTTGTTGTCCGAGGCGATGATCACGTCAAAGGAGACCGACGCGTACTTGAGCCGGTAGACCTCCTTGAGGGTGTCGAAGATCTCCGACGGCTTGTACCGCTTGGTGTCCATGTACTCAAAGCTGAGACGGACCGAGCTTCCCTCGGCATCCAGCACCTTTCGGATACCCTTGGTCTTCCAGTCCGACCACACATACCCGGGGCTGTATGAGTTGAGCACCAATACGTCCCGAACGTCTTTCCCCTCCGAGGCCCCGGCAGCGCGTAACGGCGCAACACAGACCCCAATACACCAGAAAAACAGTACCCACCTGCACACCATGGAACCCCCTTATGTCCTGAGCGCCCCAAACCGGCACGCACTCTTTTTCCTATGACAAATGCCCCGCAGGCGTCAACCGGGGGGCCGTGTCAGGTCAGGGCCAACGCATGCAAAAATTCAGTTGCCTCCGGCGGGTCGCTTTTTTGAAAAAAAGCTCCGCAAAAAACTTTCCTAATGCACCCGTGCGTCGTTGTGATCGCCCTTCGGGGCGATCACAACGACGCACGGGTGCGCAAATATCGTGATTGTTTTGGCGGCGCCAGGAAATGGCGATTTAAGGCCTGTTTGTCAAACTTTTTAAAAGTTTGGCACCCGGCAGGGCCGCCGGAGGCAGGTTTTCAATCGGTTTTCTGCCGATTACAGTGTCACCACCAGGTCCACCAGGGGCGCGTGCTGTTGGGCGCCGTAGACGTCGGTTTCTCCGAGTTCCCCGGAGGCCATGGGTCTTACGATGGTGGCTTTGATGGCTTTGGCGGGTTTGAACTCGATGATGTTGATGACGTCGGAGACCGGGATGCGGTAGAGCCCGGCCATGACCTCTTCGTTGATGATTTTATTGGCGCAGGCCGCTTCAAAGTCTTCCTGGGTTTTGAAGATGATATCGAAGGTCAGTTCGTAGGGGCCGGCGTTTTTGCTTCTGATGACGTCGGCAATCTCTTTGAGTGTGGTTTTCATGGGCGCTCCTCTCCAACCGTTACGTAGTCGATGGGAAACAGTTCATGGGGGTCCACCTCCACGATGTGGTAGAGGCTGAAGGCAAAGACTTCACCGGCTTTGAAGTCGGACGGTGAGTAGGGAAAGGCCAGGTTGCCCGCCGTGGAGATGCGGCCCTGGTATCCGTAGTGAAGCATGGTGGAGCGGGCGAACCCGCAGATGGTGTTGGCAATTTTCTGGGTATCGGCCACGGCCTCGATGACAATGCCGATCTCGTGGCCGGGGATCTCGGCGCAGGGTTCCAGGCTGCCCATGACCCCATTTTTGCCGTAGATCTTGAAATCCAGATGGTAGGTGAACCCGGCCTCGGAGAAGTTGTCTCTGACCCGCTCTTTGACCTCTTCGATGATGGTGTCGATCTGGGAGATCATGATGCTGTCCCGGGTGCCTGCGATGGAGACCGTGCGGTAGCCCACCCGCTTGGCCCCTTCCAGCTTGATGGTGTAGGCCTCTGAGGGCACGAACCGGGAACCCGAGACCTTGACCATGCTGTCGGTGACCTGCTCGAAGGTTGTCTCGGACAGGTCGATGAGGCCGCCGGGGCCAGGCAGGTGGTAGGGGTCGGTCTTTTCGTAGAGGGTGTGGGCAGCCACGGAGAGGGTGGTGCATTTTCGGATGGGGTTGAGAGGTTCCAGGCGAAAGTGGTCTTTGGCCAGGTACCCGAACATGCAGTCGCTGCCGCTGCCCGGGGTGGCGGCGATGGCCGCGCATTCCAGGATCTTGCCCATGTGAAGGGCCAGACCCGCATCAAAGCCCTCTTTGACGGGCAATGCGGCAAAGACCGTGGGGTCGTAGGCGCGCCCTGCGATGATCACCTGGGCTCCGTTGTCCAGGGCCGTGATCATGGGCTCCAGGCCCATCTGGCCCACGACGCGTTCGGTGCGGTCCAACTCCTCGCCGGTGAGCTCTGGGGCGGGGTGAAGGGGGCTCACCTTTCCTTCGGCCATCTTGCGGGCCACGGTCTCCTTGTCGATTTCCGCGTGGATCACGGCCATGGGAAAGGTCAGCTCCTTTTCCCGGGCGATGGCTTGGACGATCTCCACCACCTCTGCGAGATGGGGCTCTCCGCCTGCGCCTCCGGCTGTTCCCACGATGACGGGGATGCCTGCCTTCATGGCTGCTTCGATCATGACGGCCAGGTCACGCTTGACGGCCGTGGCATCGGTAAAGGAGATGCCCGCGCCCAGATAGTAGGGCCCGGGGTCCGTGGAACCGGCATCCACGGCAATCACATGGGGTTTTCGCTTCATGCCCTCCTCAAAGGAGGCCATGGGGAATCCGTATCCCAGTATGGCGGTTGGTGACAACACCCTGAGTTCTTGCATCCTGCATGATCCTTTCTCTTGATGGTGCGTACGGCCGGAGTCCGGGGGCGCTGGTGGGGCTGCGCGAGCGGGCCGGTCTCATGATCGGGCGGCATCCTGGTGCCCAGGAGGCGCATCCAAAGACATCGTTGCCCAAGAGAAATAGCAACAGCCGTACCAAATCGGGATGGCAGGGTACAATATGTTGAAATGGATGAGGTTTGTGCCGGAAATGGGGTTGGGCGTGGGACGAGGGGAAGCCTGAGATTCTCCTGCCCCGCAGGCATTTTTCTTGCGGGGCAGGAATGGGGATGGGCATCAGTGGGAGATGTCGTGCCGTTTGAGCAGGGCGTAGAGGCGGGATTGGGAGAGGCCTGCCGTTGCGCAGGCTTTTTTTACGTTGCCACCGCTGCCTGCCATGAGATCTTTAAGATAGCGGGCTTCGGCTTCGGCGCAGACGAGGTCCCGATAGGCCTGGAGGGGAGGCATGGCCTCGGGGTCGTAATGCGGGGTTACCTCCGGGCCTTGGGTATCGGATGGGTGGTCGCCATGGCTGACCCGCGCCCGTGCCACCCGGGCCCTGAGTTTCATGGGCAGGTGCTTGGGAAAGAGGGTGGGCTCATGGCGGGAGGAGATGAGGGCCTGGTCCAAAACATTCACCAGCTCCCGGACGTTGCCCGGCCAGCTGTGCTTTTCCAGGACGTCGAAGAAGTCCGAGGAGACCCCTTTCTGGTCCCGCCCCGTCTCTTTGCAGAACCGGGCGATGTGGTAGGAGGCGATCTCGCGCAGGTCGGTTCCCCGTTGGCGCAAGGGGGGCAGCTCCAGGGAGAAGGCGTGGATGCGGTAGAGCAGGTCCTTGCGGAAGGTGCCCTCCTTGACCATGGCCTCCAAGTCCCTGTTGGTGGCGCAGACCAGTCGGAAGTGGCTTGTCACCATCTCCCGGCTTCCCACAGGCCGGATGGTGTGCTCCTGCAGGACCCTCAGAAAGGCTTTCTGCAGAGACATGGGCAGCTCCCCCACCTCGTCGAGAAAGAGGGTGCCGTTGTGGGCCTGGGCGATGAGGCCGACGCGGTCCCGGTCCGCCCCGGTAAAGGCGCCTTTGACATCAGCCGAGGAGGCTCTCCACCAGGGATTCGGGAATGGAGGCACAATCCACGATGACAAAGGGGGCGTTCTGCCGCAGGCTGTTGGCGTGGACGGCCCGGGCAAAGAGCTCCTTGCCGGTGCCGGTCTCCCCGGTGATGAGGACGCTGGCGTCGCTGGCCGCAGCCCGCGCCACCAGGTCAAAGCAGTCGTTCATCACAGGGCTCTCCCCCACGATGCCCTCGCGGTTCAGGGCCACCACCGGGTTGCGCTCCATGGCCGAGACCTTTTCCCGGCGGTATTGCAAGGCACGGGCAAGGGTGAGGGTGATCTCTTTTTTCGAGGCGGTCTTTTCGATGTAGTCCCAGGCTCCGTTGATCATGGCAAGCTCGGCGCCGTCCGGGTCTCCCAGGCCCGTGAGAATAATCACCTCCGGGGCGGATGGGGCCTTCTGCAGGGTCGGCAAGGCCTCCAGGCCGTTGCCGTCGGGCAGGCGCACGTCCAGGAACACCGCGTCCACATCCCCTGCCTCGGCAAGGGCCAGCCCCTCGTGCAGGGTCTGGGCCGTCAGGGCCTCATGATCGGCGGAGCGCACCACTCTGGAAAGGGAGTAACAAAGGGTTTCGTCGTCATCGATAATCAGTACTCGGGCCATACACACCTCAAACATGCCAAAGAAAGGGCCTTTTCCGCCCAAACCAACAAGACTCATCCCGACCATACGAAACGCCCGTGTTTGTTGTCAACGCGGTTGTGCCTCAAAAGCGCATGAAGGCCTGATGAAAAAAATAAAGCGATTCAGGTGCCTCCGGCGGCAAGGTGGGGGCACCTTGAAACCCTTTGGCGAATGCATGGAGGTGTTCATTTTACGACCGTTCTCGGGGCATTCGCGTGACGTGTGACATGTGGCAACCGTTTTTGCAGGAGAGGCCCTTTTTATTGCTCTGGAGACATCGATTGACGTTGACCGGGATAACTCCGGCAGGACGGTTAAGGGCTCGGCCGTAAGCTAATCATACACCATCTCATGCTGGCCGTTTGATTTGTGATGAGAATACACCGATCGGTAACGCTCACTGCGTGTATATTTTATTTTTGCCATAGCCTTAAATCGATAATGAATAAGTGGCAACAACGTATCCTGAAACTTCGAAACGTGCGAGTCAGCCCGCACAAACCATCAGCGTTTATGTCGGGCGTAGCCCGAGCCGAAGGCCATTGCGCTTTGCCCTGAGGAACGAAGGGCAAAGCGCAATGGCAATATGCTTTCGAGGTGGCTCCACCTCGCCGCCGGAGGCTGGATTTTTTCATCCGCTTTAATTTGCGTTACAGGATGCCGTTGTTACGGAGCAGGGCGTCCACACGGGCGGAAACTTCCGGGTCTTCGATGAGGGGCGGAGCGTGGTGGGGTTTGAGTCGGGCGTCGATGATGACGGGGCCGGTGCATCCCCAGTGTTTGTGGATGGTGGTGGCCCCCACCCCGTGGATATCGTGGCTGGGGTTGGAGCGGGTGAAGGTGACCCAGAGAAAATTGTTGAGGGAGGCGGCGGCAAACTCGGCGTCCTCGGTGAGGACCACGAGGGCCATGCCCGTGGTGTCGGCCTGGGCCAGGTGAGAGGCCAGCTCCTGGACTGAGGCTTCGCCTGTTTCGGCATCGGTGAAGGGGGGCGCTTCCACCATGACCACGCCGGGCAGGGCAAGGCGGGGATTGGAAAAGCCCTCGGGCAGGGAGAGGTCCGGAGGCAGGGTGGTGGCAAGGGTCCGTTTTTTCTCTCCGGCGGCGGCAAAGACGACCTTGGAGCCTTCGTTGAGGCCCTCGGCGGAGTAGTCCAGGGTGTCCATGGTGGCCCGGGTCTGGAAGTGGATGTCCCGGGAAAAGTCCATGCGCTCCAGAAGGTGGAGCAAAAAGGCTTTTTCGTCATGGATGTCCAGGGCAGGGTTGTCCCCTTCGTCCGCGATGAAGAGATACTTGGCCAGGGAGCACTGGCCGAAGCCCAGGATGGCGTTGGACAGGGTGAGGAGCTCCATGGGCTTTTTGGCGTCGTCTTTGGCGTAGGGCACATAGGTCTCTTTGCCCATGGCCAGGAGCAGGGGGTGGACCCCAGCGGCGTCCACTGCATGGACCGCCGATACCCCGGGGATGGAATCGGGCACGGCAGGGCCGGTGATTTCGTGGATGAGGGCCCCGAAGCTGGTGTCCTCGGCAGGGGGACGCCCTACCACCGTGAAGGGCCAGATGGCGTCCTTGCGGTGGTAGACTTTTTCCACCTTCAAAAAGGGGAAAGGGTGGGTAAGGCTGTAGTAGCCGATGTGGTCCCCAAAGGGCCCTTCCGGCTTCACCGCCTTGGGATCCACGGTGCCCACGATGCAGAAGTCGGCCTCGGCCGAGAGGGTGTGGCCCCCTGTTTTGGCGTAGCGGAAACGCCGCCCGGCAAGGGCCCCTGCAAAGGCCACTTCGGGCAGGTTTTCGGGAAGGGGCATCACCGCGGCAAAGGTGTGGGCAGGCGGCCCTCCCACAAAGACGGAGACCTTCAGGGGCTGTCCCTTTTCAATGGCGTGGGCGTGGTGGCGTCCGATGTCCCGTTTGATCTGGTAGTGAAGGCCCACCTCCCGGTTTTTTTCGTAGTCATTTCCCGCCATCTGGATGCGGTACATGCCCATGTTGGAGCCCAGGATCCCCGGCTTTTTCGGGTCCTCGGAGTAGACCTGGGGCAGGAGCACAAAGGGGCCGCCGTCGTCGGGCCAGCAGGTGATCTGGGGAAGGCTGGAGAGGTCGGTGGTGCACGCCATGACAGGGGCCTCTTTTACCTTTCGGGGCAGGGCGCAGGCCGCGGCAAAGGGCAGCATGAGGTTTTTCAGCGGGTGTTTTAAAAGGGCGGCCGGGTTTGACTTGGCCTCCACCATGCGGGAGACCCGGTCCAGGGTGTGGCGAAAAATAAACCGGGAACGCTCAAGGGTCCCGAACAGGTTGGATACCGCAGGAAAGGGAGACCCCTTGACCTTCTCATAGAACAGGGCAGGCCCCCCTGCCGCATAGACCCGGCGATGGATTTCCGCCATCTCCAGGTACGGGTCCACCTCTTCTTTGATACGAATCAGGTGGCCGTTGGCCTCCAAATCCTCCACACACTCTCTCATACTGGCATAGGTCATGGTGCCTCCGGCGGCCAGGGGATGATCCCCTGGACCCCACGTTCGCCAATGCTCCCGACCTTCGTTCCTCAGGTCGATCCCATTGGCCGACGGGCTTCGCCCGTGGATAGGTTAAGATCAAAGCAGCTAATCAGGTTGTCTCCGGTTAAAGTCCCGTGGCTTCCAACAGCCTTTCATTTGTTTTCAGGTAACTATTCAGCTTATGCCTCCGGCGGCCCTGCCGGGGGCTAAACTTTTAAAAAGTTTAACAAATAGGTCATAAAAAAAGTTGCATGAATGCCGTTATAAATGCGGATGTGATTTGACCCGAGGAACGAGGGGCAAATCACATCCGCTATTTGCTTTCAAGGTGGCACACCTTGCCGCCGGAGGCCTGCCCTTTTTATTCCTCTTGAGGAAAAAGTGCGTCCGGGTTGACTTCCACACGGTGTCCGAAACCCTCGCTGTTGTCAAGGTAGAGGGCCGTCTCCGGGGTAAACCGGTACCATTTGGGTTTGCCTGCGGCGAGGAAACCGGCGAGGCTTCCCAGGTGCTGCGGGGCAAAGAGGTCCTTGAGAAAGGGGAACCGCTTCACATACCGGGAAAAGGCCCCCATGGCCCTTGGCGTCAAGCCTGCTTTGGTGATCACCCCTTCCATCTGGAGGCCTTCGATCTCCTGAAAATGAAACGGGTTCTCATGGACCGTTGCCGCAACCGTCTCTCCTTTCCCCTCTGTGATGTGTCTCGAATCCGGGCTCGAAAAAAAGTAGAGGCTCCCCTTGTGCGCCACATAATAGACAGCCGCCGCCCACGGCTTTCCGTCACAGGCCGTGGCCAGGGTCATGATGTGCGCGTGGTCGAGGAGTTCTGCTGCTCTTTTGGATGTTTTATCCATGGAGATGCCTCCGGCGGCGAGGTGAGCCACCTCGAAAGCTGATTGCCCTTGCGCTTTGCCTGACCTCAGGGCAAACGGCCGTGCGCTCGGGCTACGCCCGATATAAACGATGATGGTTTTGCGGACTGGCTCACAAGATTTAAGGGAACAGGATACGTTGTCGCTACTTGCTCATTGTCTTCCTGATGTTTCGGGCCAAATCGCAACGGTTTTTTTGGGCGAAGCCCGTCAGCACATGTGCAGGGGTGAGGAACGAGCCCCGGAGCATGTGCGAGCCTGGGGTCAAGGGGCTCGCCCCTTGCCGTCGGAGACTTTTTCTCCGCTTATTAGCTTTTCCACCGTTTTACCAGGTCTTTGGCCGGGGTGATGCCGATGTGGTCGAGGATGCGGGCCACCACGGTATCGGCCAGGGCTTCCAGGGTCTCGGGCCTGGAGTAGAAGGCCGGGGAGGCGGGCAGGATGGTTGCGCCTGCTGTGGCTGCGGCGGTCATGTTGTTGAGGTGGATGAGGCTGTAGGGCATCTCCCGGGGGACGAGAACCAGGGGGCGTTTTTCCTTCAGGGTGACGTCTGCGGCCCGGTGGATGAGGTTGTGGCCGTTGCCTGTGGCAATGGCGGCCAGGGTGGCCATGGTGCAGGGAGCCACCACCATGGCGTGGACCGGGCAGGAGCCGCTGGCCGGGGCTGCGGTGAAGTCGTTCACCGCGTGGATCTCGATGCTGTCCCGGCCGAATCCGCGCAGGGTCTCCAGGAAGGCCTCTTTTGAGAGCCCCAGCTCCTCTTTGGCAACGATGAAGGCGGCGTCTGAGGCGATGAGGTCGATGTGCGCACCGGCCTCGGCCAGGGCTTTCACCAGCCGGAGGCCGTAGAGGGCGCCCGAGGCGCCGGTGAGGGCGGTGATGATGCGTTTCATCTTAGGCGCCCCCTGTGAGGTGGCCGGCCAGGATCCCTAAGAAGAGCACCACGGAGATGATGCTGTTCATGTGGAAGAAGGCGATGTTGACGTGGGAGAGGTCGTCGGGGTTCACCAGCTTGTGTTCCACCACCAGAAGCGCTCCGATGAGGGCCACGGCCAGGCCGTAGGGCCACCCCAGGCTGAACACGGGCCAGAGCAGGAGCATGAAACCAAAGGTGGCGACGTGGATCCAGGTGGAGATTTTCAGGGCCTTTTTGATGCCCATGGTGGCCGGGATGGAGTGGAGGCCCTTTTCCCGGTCGAAGTCGCTGTCCTGGCAGGCATAGAGGATATCAAAGCCTGCGATGTAGGTGAGAAGGGCCAGGGTCAGGATGAGGATACCGCCGGAAAAGCCTCCGGTGATGGCGATCCAGGCACCCAGGGGTGCCAGGGAGATGGCAAAGCCCAGGTAGATGTGGCAGAGCCAGGTAAATCGCTTGGTAAAGGAGTAGGCCCCCAGAAGGACCAGCACGGGAAAGGAGAGTTTAAAGCACAGGGGGCTGAGCATGGCCGCGGCAAAGACAAAGAGCAGGGAGGATCCGGCCACCACGAGCCAGGCCTCTTTTTTGCCGATCTCGCCTTTGGGGATCTCCCGCATGGCCGTGCGGGGGTTGCTGCTGTCGATGTCGGCATCCACGATGCGGTTTACGCCCATGGCGGCGGTGCGGGCACCCACCATGGCCACCAGGATCCAGAAGAGTTTTCCGATGGTGAGGGGAGCTTCGGCGGTGGCAAGGACCACGGCGGAGAGGGCAAAGGGAAGGGCGAAGATGGTGTGGCTGAACTTGATCATGCGCCCGTAAACGATGAGGGTCTCTTTGACTTTTGCGGCAGAAGGGGAGGTGAAGGCCGCTGTGAGCCGATTACGAAGTCTGTCCATCAATATCAATACCGTCAATGTAGGTGCCGCAGAAGCTGCAGCGGTTGTCCTTGATATCCACGGCCGTAAGCCGGTACCCCGATCGCTGGATCACCGCTTTGCCGCAGCCGTAACAGAAGGTGTTTTCCCCCGTGTTGTGGGGAAGATTGCCCGTGTATACATAGCGCAATCCGGCTTCGATGCCAATATCCCGAGCCATGAGGATGGTTTCCATGGGGGTGGGGGGATGATCGGTCATGCGGTAGGTGGGGTAGAAGCGGCTGAGGTGCCAGGGGGTGTCGATGCCCGGCCCTTCTGCAATGAATCGGGCGATCTCTTTGAGTTCATCGGCGCCGTCATTGAGGTCGGGGATCACCAGGGTGGTGATCTCCAGGGCCACCCCTTGTTGTTTCAGGTAGAGGATGGCGTCCTTGACGGGTTCCAGGGATGCCCGGCAATAGCGGGTGTAGAAGGCCTCGGTAAAGGCTTTTAAGTCCACGTTGGCGCTTGTGAGGTACGGGGCCAGAAGGTCGATGGCTTCGAAGGTGAGGAAGCCGTTGGTGACCAGGATGGTGAAGAGCCCCCGGCTCCGGGCCAGGCGGGCGGTTCAGGACAACCGGCGGGGCGGCGGGTTGGGCGTCTAGGTCGAGGCAATGCTGCGGCCCGGGCTCGGCACTCGGCGCCGTCGCCCCTACGGGGTGACGGTGATGCCTGTGCGGCCGTTGTCGTCCGGTGCGAGCTGGGAGATTTCGGCGTTCTGGCAGAAGCTGCAGCTGAAGTTGCAGCCCACGGAGGCCACGGAATAGGAGAGGCTCCCCGGGGCCAGGTGCCAGATGGGCTTTTTTTCCACCGGGTCGGAGGCGGCGGCCACCAGCTGGCCGTAGACCAGGGAGACAAGGGTGCCCCCCTGGTTTTCCCGAACACTGCACCGTCCCCTTTGGCCTTCCTTGATGGTACAGCGGTGGCTGCAGAGGTTGCAGCGCACCGCATTGTTTTCCAGTCGTTCATACAACAGGGCTTCGACCATGATGGGCTCCTTGGCCACAAGGGGGGTTATCGGGGATCGGGTTTGAAGTATTGCTCCCCGATGCTCATGTTCCGTGGGTGGGGCTTGTCGGCGAACAGCGTCAGGGGACGGGTGGTGAACCGGGGGACCAGGCTGACGGACAGGCCGGTGTACGCCCCGTAGGGCAGACGGTGGAAGAGACGCCCCAGGAGCCGGCCTCCCGAGGGAGGGTGATAGGTAATGGTGCGGGAGGTCAGGGGCACCTTGCCCAAAAGGCCCCGGATGATCTGCCGGACCTCCCAGGTGGAGAGAAACCGTGCCTTGGCATAGACGGCATTGCCGTGGAGACCCTTGCCCAGGGAGGGCACAGCTCCTAAGGAGAGGCGGTTGAAAAAGCCGATGTAAAGGCGGTCCTTGGCCACGCGCGCTGCCTCGGCGATCACTTTCTCCGGGGAATCCACGAACTCCAGGGTGAGGTTGAGGACGGCAAAGTTGAAGGCGTTGTCTTCAAAGGGCAGGGCTTCGGCGCTTCCCTTGAAGAGATCGGCGCGGTGGTTCAGCTTTTCTCCGGCGATATCCAGCATGTAGGTGGATGCGTCCAGGCCGGTGAGGTCCAGGCCCGGCTTGATGTGGTCCAGGCAGGCAAGGGTGATCCCGGTTCCGCAGCCGATGTCCAGGAGCCGGTCTCCATAGGCCGGCTTGATGAGCTTCACCATCAGCTGGCTTTGGCGCTCGGCTGCGTCCCGGTGCCGATCCATTTCAAGCCATTGGGCATATTGCCCGGCTTCCTGAAAGTTGAATACGTGTCCCATGGCTGTAAAGGTAGAAAATTGTGAGTGTTTTATCAATCATTATTGACGGCTGAGCAAAAAAATCGGGCCCGGCCGACCCCTTGATCTCAGTCGGACTTCTCTGCTGCGACCCGGATGGTGAGGTGCAGATGACAGCCCCGCTTGCTGTAGGCCATGTTGTGGCAGTATTTTCTCATGATTTCAATGCCTCGTCCCCCCTCGGAATCACTGGCAGCCTGGCTGTCGATCATGGTCTGCCAGTCAAATCCCGGCCCCTTGTCTTCAAATTCCATGTGAACGGTGTCGTCGGCCAGGAAGATGGAGAAGCGGACCTGGGCGTCGGGGGAGAGGGACGAGCCGTGACGGACGGCGTTGGTGAGCCCCTCCCGCATGGTGATGATGATGGCAAAAAGAGCGTTGGAGATGCCGCGCTGCCTGCAGAATGCCGTGACTTCATCCACGGCGCGGTCCACCAGGGCGAGGGAGGCCTGCATGTCGATTTCCAGGCCGTCAGCTTTTTTTGTCACGACAAAAGGATTCATAGGGCTCAGATCTCCATGGCGAGGATGACCACGTCGTCTTCCTGGGCTTCCCGGTTGGGGCAGAGGTAATCCGAGACGGAACGGGGAGCTGCTGTGATGGGCTCGGATCGCGCCCGGTCGCAGGCTTCGAGCATCTTTTCCGTTTCACTGTGCCAGACTTTTTTGGTGGAGGGGGACTCCACCAGACCGTCGGTATAGATGTACACCCGGTCGCCCTTGGAGACGGTGAGGGTGGTGAGGCCGAACAGGGCGCTCTGGAACATGCCCATGGGGTCGCCGTCGGCCCCCACGAGCTCGGGGGGACCGCCCTGGGGCACGTAGCAGACAGGCGGATGCCCTGAAAAGACGATCTCCATGATCCCTTTACGTCGGTTCAGGCGTGCGTAGCAGGCGGTGAGGTACTTTTCTGCCGGGAGGATCTCCACCAGGACCCCGTTGATGAGGTTCATGCTCTCCAGGGGGGTGTAGATCTGGGTGCAGTTCTGTTTGAGGAGTCCCTTCACCGAAGAGGTGAGGTAGCCGGTGCTGATGTCGTGGCCTGAAAAGTCGGCGATGAAGTACCCGTAGATGTGGTCGGAGATGTGGAGGACGTCGTAGAAGTCACCACCGGCCTCGTGGAGGGCCAGGTAGTGCACGCCAAAGCGGGCGCCGGGCTCCTGCTCGGGGGTGATGAGAAAGGAGGCCTGGGCCTCGGTGAGCTGGCGAAGCTTTTCCGCCTGGCTGTTGATCAGGGAGTTGGTGGCGATGGAGAGCTTCAGATGGAGGCTGACCCGGGCGGAGAGTTCCTCGGGGTGGAAGGGCTTGGTGATGTAGTCCACGGCCCCTAAGTTGAACCCTTCGATCTTGGAGTCGACATCGGTGAGGGCCGTGAGGAAGATGACTGGAATCGCCGCGGTGCGGGCATCGGACTTAAAGTGCTTGATGACGTCGAACCCGCTTTCACCCGGCATGCAGATATCCAGGAGGATGAGGTCGGGGGGCTCTTCATCGGCCAGGTGCCGTGCCTCTTTACCGGAATCGGCCGTGACGATGCGGTATCCCTCCTTTTGGAGGGTCTTGGCCATGAGCAGACGGTTCACGGAGTTGTCGTCGGCGACCAGAATGGTGAAGCTGGGGGACATGGCTCACCTCGATGGGGGACGGCCTGCCGTCGGCGTGTGGTCAGGCTGTCTTGGCGTTCAGGGCGTCTTTAATATCTCCCTTCAGGGTTTCGATGGATTCCAGGACAGGGCCAAGGCTGTCCAGGGTGTGTTCTCGTGCCGCGGTTTCGATCTCTTTGGACAGACGATAGATTTCGGTAAAACCCAGGTTACCGGCGGATCCCTTAAGGGAGTGGGCCGCCTCGGTGAGGGTCTGCATGTCGTGGCCGTCGATGGCCTGCTTGAGGCGTGTGATATCGGCTTCCGCCGTTTCCAGGAAGAGCTCAACGATTTCAAGGAACTCGTTCTCTTCCAGGCCGAGATCTTCTCCGATTGCTTTTAAATCCATGGGTGTCAGTCCTTCGATCGCCCGTCAGGGTGGCTGGTCGGGGCAAAACAGGGTCATGTCGGTTGAACGACAGGGGCCGATTTCCAGCCGTGGCGGGAAATCATGCGGAAGGCCGGTGCAGGGCCTTGTCGGTCGGGGCTGTGTAGCGCTCGCATCGCTAATTATAGCTGTGGCGTCATCGGGGTGCAAGGTGATTTTCCGGATGGGGAAGCGGGCAACCACTTGACAGGAGTAGGGAAACTCTATATATCAATAAATCTTGATATATGGATATTTTCACGGCAGGGGGATCCTTCGGGGATGAAAAGTCTGATCTATTTCAAAGCCATGGCGGACAGCACGCGCATCCGCCTTTACCATATCCTGCTGCACCATGAGATGAGCGTCAACGAGATCGTCGGGCTTATGGACATGGGGCAGTCACGGATCTCCAGGCACCTGAAAATCCTCACGGATTGCGGGCTCCTCTCCTGTCGGCGCGACGGGGTGTGGGCCTTTTATTCGGCAGCCAACGAAGGGGCAGGGGCCCTGGTGGCCACCCTGGTGGAGTCGTTGTCACAAGGGGAGTCCCTCATGGAGGACGACCTTGCCCGGGCCGAAGCCATCGTCTTTGAGCGCAGGCTCCGCCGCCAGAAATTCTTTGATGACATCGCCCCCCGATGGGAACACCTGAAAGTGGACCTCATCGGCGACTTTGACCTGAACGAGGCCCTCATGGCCGATATCCGGCCCTGCAGCACGGCCGTGGACCTGGGGTGCGGCACCGGGGCCCTCATGGCTCGGCTCTCCGAGCGGGTTTCACAGGTGGTGGGGGTAGACAGCTCCTCCAACATGCTCAAGGAGGCGGAAAAAAGGCTACAGGCCCTGGGCGGCGGCTTCGACCTGCGCCTCGGGGAACTCGAACATCTCCCCATGGGGGACGGGGAAGCGGACCTGGCGGTCATCTCCCTTGCCCTGCACCACCTGGACAATCCGCGCCTGGCCCTCAACGAGTCCGGGCGGGTGGTGGCCGACGGGGGGCGGCTCCTCGTGGCCGAGTTTGGCCGGCACGCCGACGAGTCCCTTAGGGACCGCTTCGGAGATCGCTGGCTCGGTTTTTCCCAAGCAGAGCTTTTGGCCTGGATCCGCGAGGCCGGGTTTGCCGTGGAGAGCACCCGGCATTTTGCGCCTGCCCGGGGGCCAGCGGTGATGATCTGCCAGGCGGTGAAAGCCGACGGCGGCAAGGTGGGGCAACCTGATTAGCGAGCAACTTTTGTAACTGTTCAGTGGAAAAAAAACAGCCTCCGGCGGCAAGGTGTGCCACCTTGAAAGCTGGTAGCGGATGTGTTTTGCCCCTCGTTCCTCGGGTCAAATCACATCCGCATTTAAAATGGCATTTGTTCAAACTTTTTATATATACCGAATTAAAACAACCCAAAGACCAAACAGTCATTGACTACAGACATTCTTTAAGGAGGACGCGACATGGCGTTTCAGGAACTCGATTTGACCCTTTCACACAAGGTGGCCGATATTTCCCTGGCGGACTGGGGCAACAAGGACATGCAGCTCTCCGAGCTGGAGATGCCCGGCCTCATGGCTTCCCGCGAGAAGTACGGACCCGAAAAGCCCCTGGCGGGCCTCAAGGTCACCGGCAGCCTTCACATGACCATTCAGACGGCCATGCTCATTGAAACCCTCAAGGAGCTCGGGGCGGACATCCGCTGGGCTTCCTGCAACATCTTCTCCACCCAGGACCACGCAGCCGCAGCCATTGCCGCCAACGAATCCGCCAAGGTGTTTGCCTGGAAAGGCGAGACCCTGGAAGAGTACTGGTGGTGCACCGAGATGGCCCTGACCTGGCCTGACGGAAGCGGTCCCGACCTCATCGTGGACGACGGCGGAGACGCCACCCTGCTGATCCACGAAGGTGTGAAGGCCGAGAAAGACCCCTCCCTCCTCGACCGTGAGCCCGGCAACGCCGAAGAAAAGTGCCTGCTGGACCGCCTGAAGGCCGCTTACAAAGTGGATCCCACCAAGTGGACCAAGATGGCTGAAAAGATCAAAGGCGTCTCCGAGGAGACCACCACCGGCGTACACCGCCTCTACCAGCTGGAAGAGCGCGGCGAGCTTCTCTTCCCCGCCATCAACGTCAACGACTCCGTCACCAAGAGCAAGTTTGACAACCTCTACGGCTGCCAGGAGTCCCTGGCCGACGGCATCAAGCGTGCCACAGACATCATGCTGGCCGGCAAGGTGGTCATCGTCCTCGGTTACGGCGACGTGGGCAAAGGATGCGCCCGCTCCATGCGTGGTTACGGTGCCCGAGTCCTGGTCACCGAGATCGACCCCATCTGCGCTCTTCAGGCCGCCATGGAAGGCTTTGAGGTCGTGACCCTGGAAGACGCTGTGGGCCAGGGCGACATCTTCGTCACCTGCACCGGCAACTACCACGTCATCACCGGTGCCGACATGGAGAAGATGAAGAACGAAGCCATCGTCTGCAACATCGGCCACTTTGATAACGAGATCGACATGGCCTACCTTGAGTCCAACGACGGTTGCACCAAGCTCAACATCAAGCCCCAGGTGGACAAGTGGACCCTGAACTCAGGCCGCTCCATCATCGTCCTGGCCGAAGGCCGCCTGGTGAACCTGGGTTGCGCCACCGGCCACCCCAGCTTTGTCATGAGCAACAGCTTCACCAACCAGACCCTGGCCCAGATCGAGCTGGCCACCGGCAACTACGAGGTGAAGGTCTACACCCTGTCCAAGAAGATGGACGAAGAGGTGGCCCGTCTCCACCTTGACCGCCTCGGCGTCAAGCTTTCCACCCTTACCAAGGCGCAGGCAGACTACATCAACGTGCCCGTGGAAGGTCCCTACAAGGCGGATCACTACCGTTACTAAGGGCCAAAAGCCAGCCTCCGGCGTGCAGGGGATAAATCCCTTGCACCCCAGGTTGCGAATGCTCTGGGCCCTCGCCCGTAAAAAACAAGAAAGCCCGACACCATGATTTAATGGTGTCGGGCTTTTTTATTGTAACCATTCCGTTCTTTTTAGCGCTCCTCGGCAGAGCCGCCTGGGGCTATCACTGAATGGTTCTTTTTGGCTCTTGAATTGTGCTGCCTTTTGAAAGGGGCGCGAGGAACGCGCCCCGGAGCATGTGCGAACCTATGCCTTGTTTTTCTCGATGAGGGCCAGGGTCTTTTCGACGATGTTGTCGGCTGAGAACCCGAACTCTTTGAGGAGGGTGCCGCCGGGGGCGGAGGCGCCGAATCCCTCCATGGAGATGACGGTGCCCTTGTCTCCCACGTACCTTTCCCAGCCCATGGCGATGCCTGCTTCCACGGCCACGCGGGTCTTGACCTCGGGGGTGAGGACCCAATCCTTGTAATTCTGGGGGTTCATGTCAAAGAGCTCCCAGCTGGGCATGCTCACCACGCGGGCTTTGACGCCCTTTTCAGCCAGCTTTTCGGCGGCTTCCACGGTGATGTGCACCTCGGAGCCGGAGGCCATAGAGATCCTTCGTCGGGGGTTCCCTCGGTGTCCTTGAGGATGTAGGCGCCCTGAAGCCTCGGCCTGGCTGCGGTCGGAGACGGGCAGGCCCTGGCGGGAGAGAATAAGGGCTGTGGGGCCGTCGGTGATCTTGAGGGCCACACGCCAGGCGTCGGCGGTCTCGGAGGCGCATCCCGGTCGCAGGACGGTGAGGCCGGGGATGGCGCGCAGGGCGGCCACATGCTCCACGGGCTGGTGGGTGGGGCCGTCTTCGCCTACGGCGATGCTGTCGTGGGTGAACACGTAGATGATGGGCAGCTTCATGAGGCTGGCCACGCGGATGGCCGGGCGCATGTAGTCGGCAAAGACGAGGAAGGTGCCGCCGAAGGGGCGGACGCCGCCGTGGACGAACATGCCGTTCATCACGGCCCCCATGGCGTGTTCACGGACGCCGAAGCGGATGTTGCGGCCTTCGTAAGCGCCTTTCTGGAACTCACCGCAGTCGTTCATGAAGGTGTTGTTGGAGGGCGCCAGGTCGGCGGAGCCGCCCACAAGGCCGGGCAGGTTGGGGGCGATGGCGTTGAGGACCTTGCCGGACGCAGAGCGCGTTGCGATCTTGCCGTCTTCGGGGGTGAAGGTGGGGATCTCCTTGTCCCAGCCGAAGGTGAGGAAGCCGCTGACGCCGTCCACCCACTGGTTGGTGCGCTTGGGGTGGGCCTTGGCGTAGGCGTTGAAACGTTCCTGCCACTGGTTTTCGGCCTCTGCACCTTTTTCAATGCAGGCGGAATAGACGGCCTTGGCCTCTTCGGGTACGAAGAAGGGCTCGGTGGAGGGCCAGCCCAGGGCTTTTTTGGTGAGGAGGATCTCCTCTTCGCCCAGAGGGGCGCCGTGGGCACCGGATGTGCCCCCTTTGTTGGGGCTGCCGTAGGCGATGGTGGTGCGCATGAGGATGACGGTGGGCTTCTCGTCCTGGGACTTGGCTTCGGTGAGGGCCGCGTCGATGGCTTCGTGGTTGTTGCCGTCTTCTACGCGGATGGTGTTCCAGCCGCAGGCTTCGAAGCGGGCTGCCACGTCTTCGGTGAAGGCGATGTCTGTGCCGCCCTCAATGGTGATCTGGTTGTCGTCGTAGAGACAGGTGAGCTTGCCCAGGCCCATATGGCCGGCCATGGAGATGGCCTCCAGGGCCACGCCTTCCATGAGGTCCCCGTCACCGCACATCACGTAGGTGCGGTGGTCCACGATGGTGTGCTCGTCGGTGTTGTAAGTGGCAGCCAGGTGGCGTTCGGCCATGGCCATGCCCACGGCGTTTGCAATGCCCTGGCCCAGGGGCCCGGTGGTCACTTCAACCCCGTTGGTGTGCCCGTATTCGGGGTGGCCGGGGGTCTTGCTCTCCCACTGGCGGAAGGACTTGAGGTCGTCCAGGCTCAGGCCGTATCCGGTGAGGTGGAGCAGGCTGTAGAGCAGGGCCGACCCGTGGCCGCCGGAGAGGACAAATCGATCGCGGTCGGGCCAGGCGGAGTTTTTGGGGTTGTGGGCGAGGTGTTTGGTCCAGAGCACATAGGCGGCCGGTGCCAGCCCCATGGGGGCACCCGGGTGGCCGGAGTTGGCCTTTTGAACCGCATCCATGGCCAGGGTGCGCAGAGTGTTGATGCAAAGATCGTCAAGGGTGAGCTGGCTGTCGCTCATGGCGTACTGTCTCCTTACTGAGTATTACAAACTGAAAAATAGAGTATGGCAAACGTCTTGGGGCAGACCGACACCTGGCCTCACCGGAGACGGGACGCGGCAACGCTCCTTAAATACACGCAGAAGCGCGGCTCAGGTCTCCTCCGCGGGGAGGCGTCCTTTCCGGGGGCGCGGATGTCGATTTGCCCGAATGATTCGTTGAGCCACTGGTTTTACAGGGGGCGCTCCCCTTTGTCAAACCAAATCAATGGATTACAGGGCCCGCAAATGCTCCGGTTTCAGGGCCACTTTTCCCTCAAGGGCCCGATTGATAAGGGCAAGGGTCTTCTCCTTCTCTTCGGGCAGTTTGGCCCGGATGGGAAGGTAATTTGATGCGTGGTTGGAGTGGAAGAGGCCGTCGGTCATGTGGGTGGCTGCGATCATGGCACCCAGCTCATGGAGCAGCTCGTCTGGCTCCAGCACGGGAAATTTGCCGTCCAGGTGATCCTGGTACAGGGGGGTGCCAGGGGTGAGCATGAGGCTCAAGGCCCCCACGTACTCGGGATCGATGGCCGAGATGACCCGACCGGTCTCCCGGGCGTGGACCATGGAGCGTTTGCGGCCAGCGATGCCCAGAAGGACGGTCACCGAGAGTTTGATGCCGGCGGACCGGATCTTGGTGCCCATCTCGATCATGCGGGCGGAGTCCGCCCCTTTTTTGATGGCGGTAAGGGTCTCGTCGTCACCGGTTTCAAGGCCCATGTAGGCGATGGAAAGCCCCAAGTCTTTCAGCTCTTTGAGTTGTTCCACGCTTTTTTTTGCGATGCTCTTGGTGTTGGCGTAGGTGCCCACCCGTTCCACCCAGGGGAGCTGTCGTCTGATCTCTTTCAAGATGTGCACCAGACGTTTCTGGGGCAGGATGAGGGCGTCGCCGTCACAGAGGAAGAGGCGCCGGATGTGGCGGTGGTGCTTTGCCGCAAAGGCGAGGTCCTTCATGATCTGCTCATCGCTTTTGATCTTGAAGATTCGCTTTTCCTTGTACATCTCGCAGAAGGTGCACTTGTTGTGGGAGCAGCCCACCGTCACCTGGAGCAGGATGCTGTAAGCCTCCGAAGGGGGCCTGAAAATCATGCCTTCATAATCCATGCCGTACTCATTCATAGCGTGTGTCCGATCGTGTGTGGAAGCGCGCTCTCCGCCCGGGTTGGACGGGCGCGGCTTCGGTCGTCGTAATAAATCCGGTGCAGCGGGCTCCGGGCCGGTGGAGGTGGCCGGGATGCCTGGCGCGGCACATTTTTTTGAACCCTTAACAAAATCAACGGGCTTGGGCCCCCTGGTTCCGGGAAAAGGGCTCCGGGTTGAATGATTACGCCACATTATCGTAGATTCATGGCGGGGTGCAAGCTCTTTCAAGGCAGGGGCCGGGCTTCGATTTTTTTTGGCCGGTGCGCTTGACATCACCTGATTCTGCATAAAATTTTATGTGGTTTATATCTCTGCCGGGGGCAGGGAAAACATATTCGGGCCTTTTCGGGCGCCCGCCGGACAGAGGCGGGACGTCCTTGCGGCACCACGGAACAACCATGAACACACATGATGTGAGGAGAGACCATGAGCAAAGAGACGCGTCAGTTTGAAACGGAAGTTCAGCAACTGATGAACCTGATCGTAAACTCCCTTTATTCCAACCAGGAGATCTTTCTCCGGGAGCTGATTTCCAACGCGTCGGATGCCATCGACAAGCTTCGCTTCGAGGCCCAGACCCACACCGAGCTGCTGGAAGGGGAAGGCGACCTTCATATTCGCATCACGCCGGACAGCGACAACAAGACCCTTGTGATCTCGGACAACGGCATCGGCATGACCCGTGACGAGGTGGTGGAGAACCTGGGCACCATCGCAAAGAGCGGCACCGCGGCCTTTATGAAGGCCATGGAAGAGTCCAAGAAGGGCGACGCCATTGCCCCTGAACTCATCGGCCAGTTCGGCGTGGGTTTTTACAGTGCCTTTATCGTGGCCGATAAGGTGACGGTTGAGACCCGCAAGGCGGGCGAGGGCGAGGCCGTACGCTGGGAGTCCGACGGACTGGGGGCCTACACCCTGGAGACTTGCGCCAAAAAGGATCACGGCACCACCATCACTCTCCAGCTCAAGGAAGAGGGCCTGGAAGAGGACTTCACCGAGGAGTGGGCCATCAAGCGCGTGGTCAAGCAGCACTCCGACTTTGTGGCTTACCCGGTGATCATGAACGTGGAGAAGACCGAGCCCCTTCCCGATGAGGAGATCATCAAGGATTCCGACGGCAAGCCCATCGGAGAGACCACCAAAAAGGTCCGCGCCGACGAGACCCTCAACACCATGAAGGCCATCTGGGCCAAGCCCAAGAGCGAGGTCACCGACGAGGAGTACGACGAGTTCTACCGTCACATCAGCCACGACTGGAACGCCCCCCTGGACAAGATCCACATGAAGTTCGAGGGGACCACCGAGTACGATGCCCTGCTCTATGTGCCCTCCAAGGCGCCCATGGACATGTACTACAGCGAGAAGAAGAACGGCATCCATCTCTACTGCAAGCGCGTCTTCATCATGGACGACTGCACCGAGCTGATGCCCGAGTACCTGGGCTTCGTCGAAGGGGGTGGTGAAGCCTTCGACTGGAACCTTCAACGTGACGGTCGGGATCCTCCAGCAGAACCGTCTGGTGCAGAACATCCGCAAGAACCTGGTGAAAAAGGTCCTGGAGCTCTTCACCAAGATGGAGAAGGAGAGCTACGACACCTTCTTTGACGAGTTCGGCGCAGCCATCAAGTCCGGTATCCCCATGGATCACGACAACAGGGACAAGCTGGCCAAGCTGATCCGCTACAAGACCACCAAGTCCGACGGGGCCTATGTCTCCCTTGAAGAGTACGTGGCGAACATGAAAGAGGACCAGGAGTTCATCTATTATATCACCGGCGAAGACCTGGTCTCCCTGGCCGGAAGCCCCCACCTGGAGGCCCTGAAGGCCAAGGACTACGAGGTCCTTCTCATGAGCGACCCCGTGGACGAGTGGGTGGTTCAGTCCCTGCCCGAGTTCGACGGCAAGAAGCTCAAGAGCGCGGAAATGGGCGACCTTGACCTCACCGAGGTGGATGACGACAAGAAAGAGGCCTTCAAGAACTTCATGGAGTACCTCCAGAAGCAGCTGGACGAAGAGATCAAAGAGGTCAAGCTCTCCAGCCGCCTCAAGGACTCCGTCTCCTGCCTTTCCGGGGACGCCCTGGGCATGAGCGCCTACATGGAAAAGATCATGAAGGCCTCGGGCCAGGAGATGCCCAAGCAGAAGCGTGTTCTGGAGCTCAACGGGGATCATCCCCTGGTTGACGCGGTCAAGTCCCTCTTTGAAAAGGACGCCGGAAACCCCGTGCTGCCGGATCATGCACAGCTTCTGTATGACCTGGCCATCATCAGCGAAGGGGGACGCGTGGAAGACCCGGCCCTCTTCTCCAAGCGCGTGGGTGACCTGATGGCCAAGGCGCTGTAGCGCCGCCCGGGCATCGCCCGCAGCTTATCCCGACCGACGAGACAAGGCTCGCTTTCCCCCCGTGGGAGGGCGGGCCTTTTTTCATGGCGGCCCCATTGGAAGGCGACTGAAAACAGGGCGGATCACCTGTTTCGGTCGGTTGACATCTTATAGACGCTGTACTATCCTCCGGGGCGGAGGCACATATGACAATGATGCAGATTCATGACCTTGAAAAACAGCAGTTTATCACCCTCTTCAAGGAAGAGGGGATTGATAATATTGACGAACGTTTCACCATTCTTGACACGTTTCTGAAAACGGAAGAGCACATCACCGCCGATGACCTGGCCCGGCTCCTGGCCGAAGAGGGGCACACGGTGGACACGGATTTCCTCCGAGAGACCCTTGAGTTGATGTGCCATTACGGGTTTGCCCAGGAGAATCGATTCGATAACGGCCGGACACTCTACGAGCACCGGCACCTGGGGGACCACCACGACCACATGATCTGCACCCGATGCGGCGGAATCACCGAGTTTGCCGATGCCCATCTGGAGAGGCTCCAGGAGGCCATCGCAGCCCGTCACGGGTTTCACATGCTTCAGCATCGCATGGACATCTACGGCATCTGCTCTGCCTGCCTGAAGAAGAGGGTGCCCCTCATGCCCCTTATGCTGGCAAAGCCCGGCGAAAGGCTGATCATTCGAGAGTACCAGTGCGGTGAAAACCTGGAGGCCCGCCTGCTGTCCATGGGCATCCGGCGGGGAGACGTCATTGAGGTGATCACCAGCCAGGGCCGGGGACAGTTTGTCATTGCCGTGGAGAACAAGCGGTACATCCTTGGCCGGGGCATGGCCCAGAAGATCATGGTGGAGCCCATCCACTGAACGAAAGGGGCCCAGCCCTGTCCCGGTGCGTAGCGCGTCGGGCAGCCGGTCTGCTTCGATCACAACAACCATCATAAAACGGAGTAACAGATGCGAATCCGCAGGATGATTCCTTTCGTGCTGGCGGTGCTGCTGGCGGCACCCGCCCTGTGTGCGGCAGCTCAGCGCGTCAGTGTCAGCGTAGAGTCGGCCAATGTGCGAACCGGTCCCGGAACCGAGCATGAGATTGTCTGGAAAGGGGTCGAGAAGCACTACCCGCTCCTGGTTCTGGACCAGGCCGGGTCCTGGTATTATGTCAAGGATTTCGAAAGCGACACCGGCTGGATCTACAAGAAGCTGGTGGGTAAGACCCGCACCGTGATCACCATAAAAGAGAGATGCAATGTCCGAAAGGGGCCGGGAACCAAGAAGCCCCTGGCGTTTGTGGTGGACAGCGGGGTGCCGTTCAAGGTGTTGAGCCGCAAAGGCAACTGGATCCAGGTCCAGCACGCTGACGGTGACAAGGGGTGGATTCACAAATCGCTGGTGTGGTAAGCCGCACCGTTTTTTTAATGCCCCGCTGATACCCGGGGCGGGGTTGCAGGAGTTGTTGACTATGTACGACAAGTTGAGCGGAGAAAAAAAGGGCATTGTCGGGGTGGGCTCTGCGTTGATGGACCTTCTGGTGTTCGAAGACGACGCGTTTTTGAAGGGGATCAGCGACATCAAGGGCGGCATGACCCTTGTGGACGGCTCTTTTGCCGACGGGGTCCTTGAAAAGGTCACCTCAGAGGTGACGGTGGTCCCCGGCGGGGCTGCCTGCAACACCATCGTAGGGGTGGGGCGTCTGAACGGGGCTGCCACCTTTGTGGGCAAGCGAGGCCGGGACAGCTACGGCGAGCACTTTGAAAAAGACCTGAAGCAAAACGGGGTGACCCCGGACCTGGTGATGTCCGATACCCCCACGGGGCGCGTTCTGTCTGTTATCACACCGGATGCCCAGCGTTCCATGTTCACCTACCTGGGGGCGGCCTCGGAGCTGGCCCCCGAGGAGATCTCCCCGGAGACATTTGCAGGGGCCGCCATCGTCCTCATCGAGGGCTACCTTGTGTTCAACCAGTCCCTCATGACCAAGGCCCTGGCCTCGGCCAAAGAGGCAGGCGCCCTCGTGGCCATGGACTTGGCCAGCTTTACCGTGGTGGAAGAGGCCCTCTCCTTTATCAAGGAGGAGGTGATCCCTGCTGTGGACATCCTTATCGCCAACGAAGACGAAGCCCGTGCCTTTACCGGGCTCTCCGACGAGGCTGCGGCCCTGGACGAGATGAGTCGGTGTGCCGATGTCGCCGTTTTAAAGCTCGGGTCCCGCGGCAGCCGCATTGCCGTTGGTGGCGTCGTGACCGAGGTCGCGCCCGTATCCGGGGGGACCATTGTCGACACCACGGGGGCGGGCGATCTCTGGGCCGCCGGTTTCCTTTACGGCATGGTCATGGGTTATTCAGCCGAGACGTGCGGCAACATCGCTTCGGCCTGCGGGTATGAGGTGTGCTGTGTCACCGGGGCGGATATCCCCGAGGCGGGATGGGCCCGCATCAGAAACACGCTGCCCGCATCCTGAAGCAAGGCGCGGGCGGTTTACGACGAGACTATTGTGGAGGATGGTGCGAGATGCAGAAAGAGAACCCCCAGGCCGTGGCCGAAAAGGATCGGTTCGTAGAATTTGTTGAGAAAACCCTTGTTGCTGCGCGGGAACACAAATCCCAGGTGACCCTGGGGGTTGCCGGCGTGGTCCTGTGCCTGGTCCTGGTTGCCGGGATGGGCCTGTATCGCCATAAGGCTGCCCGGCAGGCGTCCCTGGTGTTTCAGACACTGAAAGTGGATTTTCAGGCCCTTGAGGCCAAGGAAGGCCGTGAGGTTGCCCTGCAGCGATGGCTGGGTCAAGCCCCTGAGGCCCTTGCGAGCATAAAGGGCGGGGCCGCCACCTACGACGCCGCGCTGCTCTGGTACGGCGGACTGGCCTTTGAAAGCGGTGACTTCGAGTCCGCCTCCGCCTGGTACGCGTCGGCTGCCAAGGGCTTCGACTCGGGCAGTGCCCTTCGGAACATTGCCCTGTGTGGTCAGGCTCAGGCCCTGGAGGGGCTTGGGAAAGCCGATGAAGCCGCTTCCATTTATGAAAAGGTGCGGGCCAGTGCGGCCTCTGTCAAGCAGGAGGAGGCAACGTTTCTCCTGGCGCGTATAAAGGAAAAGAGCGGCGACACCCAGGGGGCCGAGTCCCTTTACCGCGAAATCCTCGAGAGCCCTTCGACCTCTCTGTATAAAGACCTGGCGGCGGAGAAGGTCGCCGGTCAGTACTAAGTGCATTGCGGTGAGGCCGCTCTGGCCTGGCCCACAGGCCTTGGCCCCGCCGCGCGATCACAGATAGAGACGGCGCCCTTATTGGGCGCCGTTTTGTTTGGGCGTTGCATTGCTTATTTGTCCCAGTGCCCGGAACGCCCATCGTCCCCTCTTTTCACCTGCCTCACAATGGAAAATCCTTGACAGAATCATGTGCGAGTGGATAATCGTAAAGATATAGTATATCTTTATCCACGTCCTGGCCTGATCGTTCCCCCCATTTTTGAGAAATAGGCCGCGTTAAAGGACTCACCAAATCTTCCGGAATGTGCTCCTCTTTCGCCTTGACTTAGGCATTGTCCTGGCCCTGGAGCCGTTGCTCGTCACGTCACAATCAACCCCATCATTTTTACCTTTGTCGGATATTGTTATAATATGAAAAAAAGGAATGAAGAGCGAGCTATGAATACAATATCTTGATTTGAATTTGTCTACTGCACAATATATGTCAGTTATCCAAGCGAGTTATATATTTCCCTTGACTTCATTATAGCAATACTCGAATATATGTATCTGACAATTAATAAAATCATAAACAGGTTTTCGCAAGGCGTACGCCGCTCCGTTTCAACATCAACGCGAAAATCCGAGATTCAAATCTGTTGCACCGCAGATGCGGCGTGTTGCCCTCCGTGGAGTCATCGTGTGCCCGATGGGGCATGCGCATGAGGTCCGTAAAATTCCATTCCTGTATTAGGGTGTACTTATGACATTTGGTAAAAAAGATCAGCTGATCGGTCTTGATATCGGGTCCAGTGCCATCAAGGTGGCTGAGGTGGCTGATACGAAAAACGGGTATGCGTTAAAGCGGTTCGGCCTTTACGACATGCCCAGCGGCGCCATCGAGGAGGGGGTCATCCGAGACCCCGAGGAGGTGGCGGAAACCGTCCGGGAGGCCCTTCGGGCCTACAATATCAAGACCCCCAACGCAGCCATCTCCATCGGGGGGTATTCGGTCGTGGTCAAGAAAATCAACGTCCAGACCATGACCGAGGAGGCCCTCCAGTCCACCATCCACTTCGAAGCCGAACAGTACATCCCCTTTGATATCAGCGACGTTAACCTCGATTTCCAAATCATGGGCGAGAGTGAGCACAACCCCAACCAGATGAGCGTGCTCCTCGTGGCCGCCAAAAAAGAGATGATCGCCGATTATGTGAATGTCCTGGACATGGCGGGCCTGGCCTCCTGCATCGTGGATGTGGACGCCTTTGCCCTTCAGAACATCTACGAACTCGGGTACATGGGGCTGGTGAACATCTGCAGGTTCAGTTCGTGGCCCTCATCGACGTGGGCGCAAGCAAAACCTCCCTGAACATTCTCAAAGGGCGAAATTCCCTGTTTATGCGGGATGTTTCCCTGGGCTGCGGCCAGACAAACCAGAAAATTTCCTCCATGCTGGATTGTTCTGCCGACGAAGCCGAGGAGATCAAGCTGAACAACAATGGCGAACGAATCTCCAATGAAGAGCTCAAAGACATCGAATCGGCCGTCATTGCGGACTGGTGTACCGAGATCAGCCGGGCCCTGGACTTTTTCTATTCCACCTACCCCGAGGAGAGGATCCAGAAGATCCTGATCAGCGGAGGTGGCGGCAACATCGCCGATTTCAAAAAGATGCTGGCGCTGAGGACCTCCACCGAGGTTGAAACCATCGACCCGTTCAAGGGCGTGGATTTGGGAGACGGGCGCATTGACGATGACTATCTCAAGCAGATGGCGCCCCAGGCCGCCATCTGCATGGGGCTTGCGATAAGGAAAGTGAACGACAAATGATACGAATCAATTTACTGCCTTTTCGAGATGCTCGAACCAAAGAGAATGTCCGCCGTCAGGTGTCCATCTTCGTGCTCCTGATCATTTTGATCGGGGTGGGAATGGGGGCTTACGCCCTGAGCGTGGGGGCGGCGGTGGAGAAGTATAAACAGGAGGTGAGCGACACCCAGGCCGAGCTGAACAAGTTCAAGAAAAAGGCCCGTGAGGTGGACGCCATCAACAAGAAAAACAAGGTGCTTCAGAAGAAAATAGATATCATTGAATCCCTTCAGGTGGTTCGCAAGGATCCTGTCCGGGTTCTCAGCGCCATGACGGAGCTGGTGATTCCCGATCGCATGTGGATCAAGAGCTACGACGAGGCAGGAAGGACGATTACCCTCAAGGGAGCGGCCCTGGACGAGATCACCGTGGCGGATTTCACACGGAAACTCGAAACATCGGAGTATTTTTCCAGCGCAAGCCTGAGGTTCCTGAAGCTGGGGGCGTCGAAAAAGAGCGTGGCCATGAAGAATTTTGAGATCGTGTGCACCCGGGCCAAGTTGAAACAAAAAAACACCAATGCAACCGGTATGAAGGTAAAATGATGAACAAGTCCTCAGCGTTTCAGTCGATGGACCCCCTGTTCAAAAGGGTCGAAGAGCTCGACAAGATTCAGCGGATCGCCATCTGCGCCATCACCTGCATCGTCCTGATCGGGTCGATCTTCTACTTCTCCATCCTGCCCAAATACGAAGAGATCAAGCAGCAGAAGCAGACGCTTCAGTCCCTTGGGACCCAGCTTGAGATAGCCCGGAAAAAAGCCGCCCGCCTGGCCTCCCTCAAGCGGGAGTGGAAAATGAAGGAAGCGGAATTCAGGAAAGTGATGCGGGCCCTGCCTGAAAAAAAGGAGATCCCCTCGCTTCTGACGAGTATCTCCCAATCCGGCCAGGACACGGGGCTTGAGTTTATCCTCTTTCAGCCCCAGAAAGAGGTGAACAAGGAGTTTTACGGCGAAATTCCCGTGAGCCTGCATGTGAAGGGGAACTTTCACAACACGGTGATGTTCATGGATAAGGTGACCGGTTTGAACCGTATCGTCAACATCCGGGACATCAAGATCGGCGGGTACAAAGAGGGAAAAATTTCAACGAAGTGTACGGCTGTGACGTATAAGTTCATCGATAAGAAAGAGCCTGCAAAGAAGAAATAATCCATCAAATACAAAGATCGTGAGCCATGCAAAAAAAGATCATGACATCGATAGTGACGGTTGCGTTTCTTGCCGGGCCTCTCTTTTCAGGGTGTGACAGGGCGGACGACGCATCACAGTCCCGGGACACCGTCAAGACCTTCAAGGTATCGAAAAAGGAGACGGTGCCGATCAAGGCCAAGGCCAAACCCGAGCCCGAGGCGGCGGATGTGACGCAGATCCCGGCCGTGGCCGGGTTGCCACCGGCTGATTCGGGCAAAGCCTCCAAGCCGGAGGTTCTCTCGGAAAAGGCCTCGGACGAGATGCTCTACGGGAAAACAAGTTACGACCCCGCAGGGCGCGTGGACCCCTTTGAGCCTCTGTTCGCACGGGGCAGCATCAGCTCCCAGGCCGTTGAGGGAGAGGCGCGTCCCACGATACGCCAGAGCAGGATGTCCCGGTTGACCCCCTTGGAAAAGCTGGATATCGGCCAGCTGAAACTCGTGGGGATCGTGAGCATGCCGGGCCGGAGCATGGCCATGGTGGAAGAGACCGGCGGCAAAGGGTATGTGGTTCGTAAGGGAACCTATATGGGCGTTAACTCGGGACAGGTAGTGGAGATCACCAGGGACCGGGTGGTTATTGAAGAAGAAGTGGAGAATTTCCTCGGAAAAATTGTGGTTCGGACACGGGAACTTAAACTTCAGAAACCTCTTGGAGAAGACTAATATGTTTGACAAGACCTCAACGTTGCGCTGGAAGGCAGCTTCAGTCGTGCTTTTTGTTTTTTTCGCGGCGCTTGCGGCCGGCGGCTGTGCATCCGATAAGGGTGCGATCACGCCTGCTGTCGAGACGCAATCTGTCATGGCTGAGCGGGTCATTACCGGTGTGGACACCCGTGGAAACTCCGATGAAGTGGTTGTGTCCATCCAGGGCAGTGCCATGCTGACCTATGCCATGATACCCCAGTCCCTTCCCCCGGGGGTTGTCCTGCATTTTCCCGATACGGATGTGGCGGAAGGGGCGGTTCAGTCGCCGGCGAACTATGAGGTGGTGGAGACCATCGCAACCTCCCGCAAGGGAAGCGCCACACAGATCAAGATCCTCCTTACGGAAGAGGCGGAGTACGACGTGGTTCGCAACGGAAACGGACTGGATGTGATCTTCACCTCCGTGGGGGCGGACGTACCCGAGGTGGCCCTGGTCCCTGAGGACGCACCGGCAGAGGCCGACGTGGCTGAGATGACGGTGGAGTCCGAAGCTGTGGCGGTTCAGCCCGAGAAAACGGTAGAGGCACCGCCCCTTCAGTCCGTTGCCGTGGGACCTGCCACGGTGAGCCAGATCGATTTTACCAGCAGCCAGAGCGGGGCATCCACCATCCTGATCGGCACCACCGGCCCGGTGGATTACAAGGTGAGCAAGAAAGATGAGAAGACCCTCTACATCAAGCTCGCCGACACCACCCTGCCCGATTCCCGGAAGCGCCCCATTATCACCACGCGTTTCAACAGTGCCGTGAACCGGATTCTGCCGGTCCAGACGGACCGGATGGCCGGAGACGCTCTGTTTATCATCGAACTCAGGGATGCCGTACCGTACCTGGTGACCCAGAGCGGCGACCAGATTGAGGTAAGCATCGACCCCACCACCGTGCCTCCTCAGAAAGAGGACGAGGCCAACCTGCCCAGCTGGAAAGAGGCGATTACCGGCGCCGATGTGATGGACCTGCCCCAAGGGGCGGATGCCGGTATGGCCGTACTTCCTGAAGGGGCTGTGGGTGCCGCCCCGGTTCCGGACGTGGTGGTGGCGGACGCGGAACCGGAGATCTCCGTGGGCAAGTCCAAAACCTACACCGGCGAGAAAATCGCCGTGGATTTCTTTGAGACGGACATCAAAAACGTGTTCCGCATCATCCGGGCCGTGAGCGGGCAGAACTTTGCCATCGACAAGGATGTCACGGGCCAGGTCACCATGACCCTTCAGAACCCGGTTCCCTGGGACCAGATCCTGGACCTGGTGCTCAAGATGAACATGCTGGGGTCGGTGAAAGAAAACGGCATCACCCGCATCGCCACCTTAAAAACCCTGAAGGAAGAAGAGGCGGCCCGACTTCAGTACATCGCCTCCCAGCAGTTCTCCAAAGAGATCCAGAAGGCCATGGCCCCCATGTTCACGGAGTACATCCTCATCAGTTACTCCAACGCAGACGCGGACATCAGGCCCCATATCGAGCGCATCCTCACCCCGGAGCGGGGGAGCGTCAGTGTGGACATCCGGACCAACCAGCTGATCATCACCGACACCGCGGAAAAGATCGCCCAGGCCCGTGAAATTGTCACCCAGATCGACCGGATCACGCCCCAGGTGATCATCGAGGCTCGGATTGTGGAAGCCTCATCCAACTTCACCCGGGCCTTTGGTGTGACCTGGAACGCCCAGACCGAGGGGTATCCCACCGTTGGGGAGGGCAACGAGAGCGGCACCCTGGGCGGTGTGTACGGCTACGGCGTGGCCATGGACTACGGGGTGGACACCACCAACAGCATCGGCATCAACTTTTCACGGCTCACGGGCAACACCCTGATCCTGGATGCCAAGCTCACGGCCCTGGAGACCAAGGGCACCGGCAAGATCGTCTCCTCACCCAAGGTCCTCACCCTGGACAACAAGAAGGCCACCATCAAGCAGGGGGTTGAGATTCCCTACCAGACCGTTGAAGACGGCGACGTGGACATCGAGTTCAAAGAGGTGGAGCTGAAGCTGGAGGTGACCCCCCATGTGACGGCCGACGATCGGATCTCCCTGCAGGTGCTCATCGACAAGAACGACGTGGGCAGCATCACCGACGGGATCCCGGGCCTCAACACCAAAGGGGTGGAGACCGAGCTGATCATGAATGACGGGGAGACCATCGTCATCGGCGGCATCATCAAGTCCAACAAGACCTTTGCCGAGTCGGCCTTTCCGGTGCTGTCCCAGATTCCCGTTCTGGGCTGGCTTTTCAAAAACCGCACGCGTACGGAAGAGAAGCAGGAGCTGCTGGTCTTCCTCACCCCCCGCGTGGTGAAAATGGATGAATTGAAAATTTAGACATGCTTCCCCCTGCTTTTCGTGGCAGGGGGAAATACCAAAGAGTGGTTTGAGCAACGAAAGGGAGCAGGTGGTAAACACCTCGCTCCCTTTTTTTATGGTGGTAGACGTATGTGCGGGGGAGGGCCCGGGCCGAAACAGCCGGACGTGCTTGGCGGAGGAGACAGTTCGTTTCTTTTGAGTGTGGGGATGCCTTATACGTGGCTCTTCCGGAGCGCATCACTGGCCCGTGGCGAAAGGTCTCACGTGGCCCATGGCCCCGGTGAGAGACCGGGGCCGTGCCGTTGGAAGGGGAGGGTTAAATGGAAAGGGCCGCGAGCTCACGCTGCGCTTTGGCGGCAATGGGGGTCTGGTCGTTGATGGCGATGGTTGCTGTCAGCGTGGTTTTGGCCTTTTCATAGGAACCGGAGCGAAGGTAGGCCCCTGCCAGTTCGTAGTGAAGCTGCTGAAATCTGGGGGCGGTGTCGACGGCCTTTTCAAACCAGTGCGTGGCATCGGCAAGGCGCCCTTCGGCCATGTGGCACAGGGCAATGCCCCGCATGGGAAGGACGAACTCCGGGTGGATCTCCAGGGCTTTGTTGAAGTAGCCGACGGCCTTGGCGTACATTTTTTTGTTATAGTACGCCCACCCGAGATTGTAGACGGGGTAGTGGGGCGTGGCATACAGGATGTTGTTTGACACCTGGTTGAGGATTTCGATGGCATCGTCCCATCGTTCCATCAGCAACAGGGCCGATCCCATGTTGTTCTTGGCCGGGCCGTAGTCGGGCTGCAGGTCGATGGAACGCTGGAAGTGGATGAGGGCGGTTTCGTACCTTTTTTTGGCGGTGTAGGCCTTGCCCAGGTCGTCTTGAAGGAGGTAATCGTCGGCGTAGAGGCTCTCGGCCTCAAGGAGTTCTTTGAGGGCGGCGGTGTAGTCGCCCTGGCTCAGGTAGGCCTCACCCAGGTTGCGCTGGGCCTCGGATTGCTTTTTCAACATGGGTGTTTTGCTGGCGCAACCGGCCAGCAGGGCCGCGGCCAGAAGAACGAGCAGGATGCGTGAAGATGAATTCATGATGCCCCCGGTATTTAGATGGTGTGTGCGATGGTCGGGATCGTTGCGATTCGTATCGCCTATGGGTCATGGTCAAGCCCCCGTGAAGGGAGGTATCTTTGGAGAAAACGCTGTGTTTGCGCCTATAGCGCAACGTGCCATGAATCTCGTTTTATTGCAATTGCCAGTTGCCTCCGGCGGGTCCCTTTTTTCAAAAAGGTTCGGGCTACCGGACCTGGATAATGCCCATGCCCTGCTCTTCAAGGAGGGCGATGACCGGGTCGGGCAATGTGGAGGCGACGATGAGCTTTTTGACCAGGGGGGCGGGCTTGACCAGGATGCCGTCCACGGTGAGGGCGCAGGAAAGGCCGTCACCCGCCTTTCCGAACTCGAAGCGCGGGTTTTTTTCATGTGGAATGCCCAGCTTGGAGAGAAGCCTCAGGGTGGCGTTGAAAAGATAGTCTCCCTTTCGGATGGAGACCACCTTGAGGCCGGAGCTTTCGATGGCGAAAGCGGCATCGCCGTAGAGCTGGCCAAAGTCAACCAGGGCGCCTTCTCCCTGGGGATCCCGTATCATGTTGGAGGTGGTCTCCAGCTGGGTACCGGCATAGGAGAATGAAATGGTGATGTTGGAATCGTACATAAGGCCCAGGGCCTTGGCGAGCTTTTCAACGTAGATTTTGCGTGTGCGGGGGACAATCCGTTTCAGTGAGGTGCTCTTTTCCACCGCATAGAAGACCGGCGGGAGGGCTTCGCCCTGAAGGGATTCCCGCAGCACAAGGCCGTGCTTTCGAAAGTAGGCGGTCAGGGGAACGGGAAATCGCCCGGAGGGGCCGGAAAGGTCAGAGACGATGATGCCCCGGAAAGCCTCAGGGGATTTGGACCGGTCGTACTTAAAGGCCCAGCGCGCTTTCAGGGAGAGGTTCATGCCCTCTTCAGAAAAGGAGAGGGGCATGGGCAGGCGCATCTTGGGGTAGGCCAGCTGAACCGCGTCAAGGAGCAGGGGCAGGCTGGGCTCGGTGGAGATGTCGGTGAACTGCAGGTTCTTGAAATGGGTGGACATGATACGCCGTCGCTCTGCGGACAGGGAGAGGCCGTTCTGGACAAAGAGGATTCGTCGCCCTTCGGGAAGCTGCAGAATGGGGGTTTCCGACAGGTTCACGGAAAAATCCGTGCCCTCGGCGTCGGGAAAGTAGTATCGCCCTCGGTTCAGGAGAACACCTCCCAGGAGCTTGGCAAGGGCGTCAAAGGGATCCTTCAGGCCGTCTGCCTCCTCTTCGTCGTACTGGGTGTCCCCGGTTTCCTCCGGTGTCGAGGCATCGGTGGGGGAGGCGTTCAACACCACCTCACCGTCTGCTTCAAATACAGAGGAGTACCATTGTTCATTCAGAACCGACGCATCGGGGATCTTGAGTGCCTGGCCGATGTAGATGCGGTTGAGGTCCTTGACCGCGGGGTTCACCAATCGGAAGAGTTTGACGCCTTCCCGGTAGGTCCGGCTTCCCGTGGGCCCGAACTGGTTGGAGATGATGCGGGAGACCGAGTCTCCGGGGGCCACCTTGTGGGTTTTGGCGCCCTGGGTGATGAGTTGCTTGACCGGTGCCGCCGTAATAAAGGGAAGGTCCACGACCCCTCGCCGCTGCCCGGGAAGGGCGTCGGGTTCCAGCCATTTCAGGGGGACGAAGATTCTCTGGCCGGGGTGGATGCGGTTGATGTCGGCGATGTGGTGGTTGATGAGCTTGAATATGTTCAAAAACAGCGGAAAGTTGGTGTGGGAGATCTCCCCCTTTCGCTTCAGGATCTTGATGACATAGTCGTTAGGGCGCACCGTGTAGGGCTCGCTGAGGACATCCCGGCCGTTGACGTTCTGGACGTAATAGCGCTTGTAGAGTACCTCGGCCCGGGCGTGGCCGGACGCAACGATACAGATGACGAGAAGAACCAGCAGGGGCAACAGCCGTTTGATCCTACAACCCATAGGCTCCGGGGCCTCCATGGTGGACTGAGGCCCCGTCCATGGCTCGGCATGAACCGGGAAGGGGCCTGGGATTTGACGGGGCAGGGGCCTTTTCACGGGAAAAGGCCCCTGCCCTGCAATAATTTATGATGTTTGACGGGCAAGGTCCAGGCGGGTGGCGATGGCATCGGCCGTCAGGCGGACAAATCGCTCAAAGGATTCCCCGGTGAGGGGCGCCCCGGACGCGGGGAACTCGGTGAGGCCCTCGGCCTTGACATCCTCAGGTGCGTTGACCAGCTCCGGGTTCGGGGTAATGCCGAACTCTTCCGGGAAGGTTCCGGAGAAGTAGGTCTCCTGGAAGCCGGAAAACTTCAGGGCATGGGCCGTGGAGTCGATGACAGCGGTCTCACCGTCGGTGATCAGGCCCTGCTTGACTGCCTCCATGAGCCCTGCCAGGGTCTCGCCGCCCTGGGTGCAGGCGATGTGGCCGTTGCGGTTGGCCAGGAGTTCGCAGTCCATGATGGCTTGCTCCGTGACTTCCATGAAGAAGACGTTTTTCTTCTCAGAGAGGCGGTTGTAGGTCTCCACCACGTTGATGACCCGGGGCATGGAGACGGGGTTGCCGATCATGGCCGCCTGGGCCACGCTGGCCTTGACGGTGACGGGCTTGAACTCCCGCTTGGCCGTGTCCGGCTCCAGGTAGTACTTGTAGACAGGGTTGGCGTGGTGTGACTGCACCCCGATAACTTTGGGGAGGGTCTCGATGATGCCTGCCTCGTAGAATTTCAGGAAGCCGTTCATCACCGCCGTGATGTTCCCGGCGTTGCCGATGGGAACCACAACCACCATGTTCTCCATGGCGTAGTCGAAGTCCTGGGCGATCTCAAAGGAGTAGGACTCCTGACCCAGGATGCGCCAGGCGTTCTTGGAGTTCAACAGGGCCACGTCGTAGCGGGAGGAGAGGTTCTCCACCACCTTCATGCAGTCGTCGAACACGCCCGGGATTTCAAAGACTTTGGCCCCGCTGCCCAGGGGCTGGGAGAGCTGCTGGGGCGTGACCTTGCCCTGGGGAAGCAGGACGGCGGACTTGATCCCGTCGGTGAGGTAGGAGGCATACAGGGCGGCAGCCGCCGAGGTGTCTCCGGTGGAGGCGCACACCGCCAGGATCTCCTTCATGCTCCCTTTTTTCACCAGGGAGTTGATGTAGGAGAGGGCGCTGGCCATGCCCCGGTCCTTAAAGGAGGCGCTGGGGTTCTGGCCGTCGTTTTTGAAAAAGAAACGGGCACCGGTAAGCTCCTGGAGGCGGGTGTTGGCTTCCACCACCGGGGTGTGTCCTTCGCCCAGGTAGAGCACAGCGTCCAGGGGGACCACAGGGCCGAGGAACTCGTGGTACCGGTAGATCCCCTTGAGTGCGGGGATGTTGAGCATGCGCCGGTAGTCCAGGATCTTTCGCCAGGTGGGGCCGTCTGCTTTTTGGGCCGCCAGGTTGGAGGTCTCGTGGAGCATCATGACGCTGCCGCAGTCCGGGCAGACGTAGAGCAGCTCGTCAATGCCGTGTTCGCTGCCGCAGCCCAGGCAGCGGTAGATCATGGTGCCTTCCGGGGACGGAAGGATCAGGTCCCGGATGTCTTCTGGAAAATCCGATGGTTTCATTTGGCAATAACCTCCTTGCCGCCCATGTAGGGTACGAGCACTTCAGGGATTTTGACAGTCCCGTCTTCCTGCTGGAAGTTCTCCAGGATGGCGGCCACGGTGCGGCCCACAGCCAGCCCGGAGCCGTTGAGTGTATGAACCAGGCGCGGCTTTTTCTCGCCCTCGGGGCGGAACCTGATGCCCATGCGGCGGGCCTGGAAGTCTTCGAAGTTGCTGCAGGAGGAGATCTCCCGGTAGGTGTCCTGGGCGGGCATCCACACTTCGATGTCGTAGGTCTTGGCAGAGGAGAAACCAAGGTCGCCACTGCAGAGGGTCACCACCCGGTAGGGCAGGCCCAGGAGCTGGAGGACCTTTTCCGCGTTCTGGGTGAGGGTCTCCAGTTCGTCGTAAGAGGTGGCCGGGTCCACCAGCTTGACCAGCTCCACCTTGTTGAACTGGTGCTGGCGGATGAGGCCGCGGGTGTCCTTGCCGTAGGAGCCTGCCTCGGATCGGAAACAGGGGGTGTAGGCCGTGTACCGGATGGGCAGGTCCTTGTCGGTGAGGATCTCCCCTGCGTGGATGTTGGTCACCGGCACCTCGGCCGTGGGGATCAGGTAGTACTCCTGGCCCTCCAGTTTGAAGAGGTCTTCCTCGAACTTGGGAAGCTGGCCCGTGCCCTTGAGGCTGTTGCGGTTGACGATAAAGGGGGGCAGCACCTCGGAGAACCCATGCTCTTCGGTGTGCAGGTTGAGCATGAAGTTGATGAGGGCCCGCTCCAGCCGTGCCCCGGCCCCGAAGTAGAGGGGAAAGCGGGCGCCGGTGATGCGTGAAGCCCGGCCGAAGTCCAGGATGCCCAGGTCTTCGCCGATGTCCCAGTGGGCCTTGGGCTCGAAGGCAAAAGAGGTGGGGGTGCCCACGGTGCGCAGCAGGATGTTGTCCTCGTCGGTTTTGCCTTCGGGGACCGAGGGGTGGGGAATGTTGGGGATCCCCATGAGGATCTCCTGCAGAGTGGCTTCGGCCTCGTTGACCTCTTTGTCCAGGGCCTTGATGCGGGTGGAGACCGATTTCATCATATCAATCTGGGGCTGGGCGTTCTCCCCGGATTTTTTCATGGCGGCGATCTCATCGGAGACCGTGTTTCTCTGGTTACGGAGCGCTTCGAGTTCACCGATGAGTTCACGGCGTTTGGCTTCGCAGGTGGCGAAGGTGGCGAGATCGGCTTTGCCGCCTCGTTTCTTGAGGGCATCCTCCACGGTCTGGAGGTTGTCTCTGACGTACTTGAGTTCAAGCATAATTAAGGTACCTGTTCTGGCAACGTGGGATGGTGGACGCTTGGCAACCCGGCCTTACAGAGCCTCGGCAGGACACACAACCACGATTTTGTGTCAGAGCTGTCGATTCCCATATCGTATTGTGTTATGGTATGGACCGAGGACCGGGCTGGACCACGGATATCATGCCGTTTCGTGGTATGGTCGGCATTGTGGTTTTTTGTTTTTAAAAACTTAAAATTACTATCACGGTCCATGGTGGCAGTCAATAGCTTTGAAAATTACCAATCATTACTGATTTTATGTGTTTAGCGAAAAAGACTGGAGATTATATATGGAAGATGCCGGAGAGAAAAAAAAGGAAATAATCGCTGAGGTGGAAGCTGTTCTGGATGCGCTTCCGCCCGAGGAGAAGTCTCGAAAGCAGAAGACCATTGAAGAGCGGCTCTTCGGTTTTGCCAACTTCATGGAAGCCAAGGTCGTGCTTCTCTACCTGGCCAAGCAGAGCGAGGTGGAAACCCTTGATATCATCAAGCGTTCCTTGGAAGGGGGCAAGGTCGTGGTGCTGCCCGTGTTCAATCGGGAGTCCAGCAAAACCACCCTGTATAAAGTGGAAAACAGCCCCGAAGATCTCATTGACGGCCCCGACGGCTGCCTGGTCCCCGATCCCGGCCGGTGCAAGACCGTTCCCATCAATCACATCGACATTGCCATCGTGCCGGGCCAGGCCTTTGATGAAAAGGGCGGCCGCATCGGCATCGGGGACAAGTTTTACGACAAGTTTGTCCAGAAACTCCCCATCACCACCCGAAAGGTGGCCATCGCCTTTGAAGAGCAGGTGATTGCCCAGGTCCCCACCGATTCGAGAAACAAGCACATCGACATTATCGTTACCGATACCCGGACCATCTACAAGATTTGATGTGGGCCGGGTTCTCCGTTCCTCAAGGCTGGAGCGCAGCCTGCAAGCCTGCCAGGTTTGTCCCTTTGCCCACGGCAATCACCGTGTCTCCGGGCTTGAGGACGGTTTCAAAGGAGGGGTTGAAGAGCATGGTCCCCTCCCGGGTTTTGATGGCGATGATGATCAGGTCGAATCGTTGCCGGATGCCCGAATCCTGAAGCATTACGTTGACCAGTTCGGAGTCCTCGTGGATGACGATCTCCTCCATCTGGATGTCCTTGTTTCGGTCCTGGAGCGCCAGCTCCAGAAAGTTCGTGACCGTCGGGCGGAGCAGCTTCAGGGCCATGTTGGCGGCCCCCATGTCGTAGGGAGACTCCACCATGTTGGCCCCGGCCGTGATGAGCTTGGACCGGGACTCCTTGTAGCAGCAGCGGGCCATGATGAAGATCTCCGGGTTGAGCTGTCGGGCCGTGAGCACGAGAAAGACGTTGTCCGTGTCTGTTGCCAGGGCTGCCACGAGGCAGGATGCTTTTTTGATGCCCGCCCGGATGAGGTTCTCCTCCAAGGCGGCATCGCCGGAGATGTACAGGGCGCCGTCCGCTTCCATGTGGGGCACCAGCTCCGGTGATTTTTCGATGACCACGATGTCCATGGGGGTGGTGGCCATGAGCTGGTGATAAAGGACACGGCCGATGCGGCCGTAGCCGCAGATGATGTGGTGGTCTCTCAGACGGGTGATTTCCAATGCCTACCTGCCATGAGGGTTTGAATCTGGCCCTCCACCATGAACTGAACCACGGATCCGCCCACGTAAATGAAAAAACTGGTCCCGAGGACAATGATGACCATGGTGAAGTGCCGACCGACGGGGGAGAGGGGGTGTATTTCTCCGAAACCCACGGTGGTGATGGTAATCAGGGTCATGTAGGCGGCATCGGTGATGCCCCACCCTTCGATGGTCATAAACCCGCCGATGCCCACCGTGATGATGAGCATCAGGAGAATGACCGAAATAGCGACCTGCTTGAGCCCTTCCAATGGATCCGTCCCTGTCGTTGACAGTCGGATGTTTGATGTTGCAACATCCTGTGTTTAAAGGAAAATCACCTTCAGCGTCTTGCCTTTTGCGGGTGAAAAGATCCCCCATTTTACAGAAAAAAAAGCAGTATTTCCAATACTATTCGTTAATAAGTTGTGCTATACACAGCCCAGACGAAATTTCTAGTAGACTGACGGAGAGGTCGTAGGCAATACCAAGGCCCGGTGCTGCCGGTGTTCGCCGCTTACGATATTTTCATCAAGCAAGGGTTGGAAGGGATGGGCATGGATGTGTTGGAGAGAAAATACGCACGCCAGCGGGAGGAGATGGTCAAGCGTCAGATCGCCGGGCGCGGTATCAGCGATCCCCGCGTGCTGAAGGTCATGGGGGAGGTCCCCCGTCACCTTTTTGTCAGTGAAGCCCTCATGGATCGGGCCTACGGAGACTTTCCCCTCCCCATCGGAGAGAGGCAGACCATCTCGCAGCCCTTCATCGTGTCCGAGATGACCCAGGCCCTCTGTCTGTCACCGGATGACCGGGTCCTGGAACTGGGCACCGGCTCCGGCTACCAGGCGGCGGTATTGTCCCGGCTGGTCTATCGCGTGTATACCATTGAGCGGATTCACACCCTGTACATGAGGGCGCGGAAGGTGTTTGACACCCTGCGCTATTTCAACATCGTACCCCGGTTTTCAGACGGCACCACGGGCTGGCCCGAAGAGGCCCCCTTTGACGCCATCATCGTGACGGCAGGGGCCCCGGAGATCCCGACTCACCTCACCGATCAGCTGGCAGACGGCGGTCGCCTGGTCATGCCGGTGGGGGGCGCCGATACCCAGGACCTGCTGCGCATCACGCGGGCGGGGGATGAGCTGGTGCACGAAAACATGGGCAAATGCCGATTTGTTCCCCTCATCGGGGAGTTCGGCTGGAAGGAGTAACAACCGATGCAGATCATGCGTCGTCTTTACGACTGGGTGTTGAGCTGGTCGGAGTCCCCCTACGGGAGCTGGGCCCTTTTCCTCATCGCCTTTGCCGAGTCGTCCTTTTTTCCCATTCCACCGGACGTGCTCCTTGTGGCCCTGGCCGTGGGCGCCCATAAAAAGGCCTTTCGGTTTGCCCTGATCTGCACCGCAGGTTCGGTGCTGGGGGGCATGCTCGGGTACCTCATCGGCTGGCAGTTCATGGCCGCCATCGGGGATCGCATCGTGGCCCTCTTCGGCTTTGCCGACAAGTTCGCCCGGGTGGAACACCTCTACAACACCTGGGACGCCTGGGTGGTCTTTATCGCCGGGTTTACCCCCATTCCCTACAAGGTGTTCACCATTGCTGCAGGGCTCTTCTCCATCAATTTCCCCATCTTTGTCCTTGCCTCCGCCGTGGGCAGGGCCGGTCGCTTCTGCCTGGTGGCCGGGCTCATCTACCTCTTCGGCCCCACCATCAAAGCCTTCATCGACAAGTATTTCAACCTGGTGGTCACCGCCTTCACCGTCCTTCTCGTGGGCGGGTTTGTCCTTATTGCCCACGTGATGTAGGGCACGCGCTGGGGGGCGTTTGAAACTGCATGACGGAACCCATCGCTGCAAGCGGTATCGAGGCTTTATCAATGCCTCCGTGTCTTAACCCGAGGAAGAAAGGTTAAAACGCAGGACGTGTTGTTTAGCCCTATCTGGTCGCCGGGTGCCGTGCGGTGAAACCGAGAATGGCCACGTAGCGACATCGTGTCCTCTTACGTGGATGCTTGCGGGCCAGCCCGCATAAACCATCTGCGTTTATGTCGGGCAAAGCGCCAGGACTATCAGCTTTCGAGGTGGCTCACCTCGCCGCCGGAGGCTCGCTTTTAACTTGTTTTCTTGAGAAAGGCGGCAAAGGCGTCTGCCAGGGGGGAGGGGGTGCGCTTTTTGTGGCGGGTGAGGTAAAAGGAGCGCTTGAGGTTCACCCCTTCGATGGCGATGGCGGCCAGCAGGCCGGCCTGGATGTCCCGTTCCACGGCCCGCGTGGAGAGGATGGAGACCCCCACCCCGCACTTGACGGCCTCGCACACGGAGACGGTGTTGCCCATGCGGGCAGCGATCTTGAGGTCAGACGGGTTGAACCCGGCGTCGGAGAGGCTCTGGTCCAGGGACTTCAGGGTGCCGGATCCCTTTTCCCGGGTGACAAAGGGTTCGGTTTTCAGCATCTCCACGGGGATGCTTTTTCGTTTGGCCCAGGGGTGATCGGCGGGGACGATGAGGCGCATGTCGTCCTCGAAAAGGGGCTCCTGGAAGATGGCCGGGTCCGAAAGGGGCGCCCCTGTGACGGCCAGCTCCACGTCACCGTTCAAGATGCCGTCGGCAATGTCCCGGGTGTCCCGGATGATAAGCGAGACCTGGACTTCGGGGTGGGCCTTGGCAAACCGGCCGATGATCTCGGGCAGGATGTAGCCGCCGGGGATGGTGCTTCCGCCCAGGGTCAAAGAGCCCTTAGTGACGCCCCGGAATTGGGAGAGGGCGGTCTCGGCTTCGTCCCGCAGGGCCAGCAGGCGCTTGGCGTAGCTGAAGAGCAGGGTGCCGGCCTTGGTGGGCAGCACCTCCTTGCCCAGGCGGTCCAGGAGGCGGAACCCGCAGTGCTCCTCCAGGTCCTTGATGTGGCTGCTCACCGTGGGTTGGGAGAGGTAGATCGCTTCGGCTGCACGGGAGAAGCTCTTGAGCTCCACCACCTTGCAGAATATGGTCAGTTGCCAGAAATCCATGCCCGTTAACCCTTGCTGTATGCCTGGTGAAATTTATCTTTGAGCTTTTTCTCGATGGAGGGGGGCACCATGCCTGAGACGTCCCCGCCAAAGCTTGCTACTTCCTTGATACCGGAGGAGCTGGTGAAGATCCAGCGCATGCCGGTCATGAGAAAGACTGTCTGCACATCGCGGTTGAGCCGCCGGTTGAACATGGCCATCTGAAATTCGTTCTCGAAGTCCGAAACCGCCCGCATCCCGCGCAGGATGGCGTTGGCATTTCGCTTCCGGGCGTAATCCACCACCAGCCCGTCAAAGGCATCCACCTCCACGGAATCCATTCCCTGAAAACAGTCCCGGATCATGGACAGGCGCTCTTCCACGGAAAAGAGGGGCTTTTTTGCCCTGTTGTTGAGGGTCACGATGACCACTTTGTCGAAGATTTTCAATCCACGTTCCACAAGATCGATGTGGCCATTGGTGAGGGGGTCGAAGGAACCGGGGTAAACGGCGATTGTCTCCATGGTGTCAGATCCTTTTTCGCTGAATGAACAGTGGGCCCAATGTCAGAGAAGCTCTAACACAAAAAAAAGAGGGGGAACAACCTTTTTCATCGGAAATTGCATATGTTAGAGGGGCAGGAGACGGGGCCGTGCAACCGGTTCCGCCACCGCGGCAGTGAATGCCGCGGCAGCAGGTGGCGGGAACCCCATGAATTAAGGGGGGTTGCCCGGGACGTGCCGGAAGGCCCGTATTTTTCGGGGAGCCCTTACTGGGGAGAGAGGAAGGAGAGAGCTGTGGAGCCGTAGTGCCGGGTCTCGGTGAGGGTCAGGCCGTCGGGCGCCGACGGTGCCTCGTCTGCGGCGTGTTCTACCACCACAAGCCCTTCCGGGGCCAGGGCCTCGGCTTGGATGAGGTGGGCCAGGGCCAGGTCGTCCAGGCCCTTACGGTAAGGGGGGTCCATGAACACCAGGTCCAGCCGGGATGGGTAGCGGGAGAGGCAGCCCAGGTTGCGGGCGATGTCCCACTTGATGACGGTGCTTCTCTCCTCAAAGCCGCAGGCGGTGATGTTCTTCCGGCAGGTCTCCAGGGCCTGCCTCTGGTTGTCCACGAAGAGGCAATGGTCCGCCCCTCGGCTCAGGGCTTCGAGGCCCAGGGCCCCGGTGCCTGAGAAGAGGTCCAGGACAAAGGCCCCCCGGATGTGGCTCTGAATGATGTTGAAGAGGGTCTCCTTGACCCGGTCCGCCGTGGGCCGGGTGGCCATGCCTGGGACGGCCAGGAGTTTTTTCTTGCGTCGTTCTCCGCCAATGATGCGCATGGATGATGCCTGATGCCCTTACGATTTGAGAATTTTGGTGATGTGGCCCTTGCTGACGCCCAGGCTTTTGGCTGCTGCCGCCGTGTCGTTGTCGCATTCGGCGAGGCGCCGTTTGATGTACTCCCGCTCAAAGGCCTCTTTGGCCTCCCGGAAGTCGGCGATATCGGCCAGCTCAGAGAGGCTGTCCGTGATCTCTTTGGCGTCCGGGGCGCGGTAGGGCGTGGGGAGATCGGCCAGGGCGACGGTCTCTTTATTGACCGTAATGAGGAGGCGCTCCACCAGGTTTTTCAGCTCCCGCACATTGCCGGGCCAGTTGTGGTCGGCCAGGGCTTCCATGGCGTCCTGCTCAAAGGCTTTGGGTTCGGACTCAGAGGTTTTGCACCACTCCTGGGTGAAGCGCCCCACCAGCAGGGGGAGGTCCTCCAGCCGGTTGCGCAAGGGGGGCATGTCCAGGGGCACGCCGTTGAGGCGGAAGTAGAGGTCTTCCCTGAAGCGCCCCTCTTCGATCTCTTTTCTGAGGTCCTTGTTGGTGGCGGCGATGATGCGCACGTTGACGTCGATGACCCGGCTTCCGCCCAGGCGGCAGAAGCGTTTCTCTTCGATGACCTGGAGCAGCTTGCCCTGGTTGGCCAGGGTCATGTCCCCGATCTCGTTGAAGAAGAGGGTGCCCCCGTCGGCCAGCTCAAAGCGGCCGATGTGCTTGGCCTTGGCCCCTTCAAAGGCGCCTTTTTCGTGGCCGAGGAGCTCGCTTTCAAAAAGGGCTTCCGGGATGGCTGCGCAGTTGACCGTGATTAAAGGGCTCTCCGAGTGGGTGCTGAACTGGTGGATGGTTCGGGCTGCAAGCTCCTTGCCGGTGCCGTTCTCCCCGGTGATGAGGATGGGGGCTTCGGTGGGGGCGGCGGCAATGATCTGCTGCTTCAGGGCCAGGATGGGAGGGCTGGAGCCGTCGATGGCGTTTTTGGCGATCATGCGGGTCCGCAGGAAGCGGTTCTCCTCTTCCAGCTTGCGAAAGTTCAGGGCGTTGTTGATGGCTACGATGACCTTGTCGATGCTGATGGGCTTTTCGATGAAGCTGAAGGCCCCGTACTTGGTGGCGGTGACCGCCGTGTCGATGGTGCCGTGGCCGGAGATCATGATAACGGGAATGTCCGGGTGGGACTTCTTGATCTCCCGCAGGGTTTCGATGCCGTCCAGGCCCGGCATCCAGATGTCCAGCAGCACCAGGTCGGGGTGCTCGGCGTCGATGGTCTTCAGGCACTCATATCCGTTGGGGGCGGTCAGGACGTTAAACCCCTCGTCGGAGAGCAGCCCCTCAAGGGAATGGAGGATGGGCTGTTCGTCATCCACAATAAGCAGGGTTGGAAACATAAGGTGTTCTCCTTGGACGGGCTCTTGGTGAGCCGAAGCCGGGATCAGGCCGGGGCCTGTACCGGGAATTCAATGACGAAGCGGGTGCCGGTGGGATCGTTGTCCAGCACCCGGATTTCGGCGTTATGGTCGGAAACAATGGAGTTGACGATGGCAAGGCCCAGGCCGGTCCCGGATTTTTTGGTCGAAAAGTAGGGCTCAAAGAGCCGGGCTTTGACGGGATCGGGGATGCCGGTTCCGGAGTCGGCCACCTCCAGGGTGACCACCTGCTTGAGGCTGTTGTACGAAAGGGATAGGGCGATTCGCCCCCGTCCCCGAACAGCCGCCACGGCGTTTTCGATCAGGTTGATGAGGGCCTGCTTGATCAACTGACGGTCGAGATTCAAAAGGGGAATATCATTTACAAACTCAACTGTAAACTCAATATCGGGGAGGCCCTCCCGGTAAAGGACCAGGCAGTCTTCCACGATGGGAGGCAGCTCGCAGGGCTCAGGGTTGGCGGTGGGGAATCGGGCAAAAGAGGCAAAGGAGTTCACCAGGTTGCGGATGAGGTCCACGTGCTCGATGATGGTGCGGGTGCACTCGTCGAAGACCGGCTCGGCCACCACCTTGGAGTAGCGGCGCTTGAGGCGCTCGGCCGACAGGGCGATGGGGGTCAGGGGGTTCTTGACCTCGTGGGCGATGCGCCTTGCCACCTCTCGCCAGGCCGCAAGGCGCTGGATTTTTTCAAGCTCCGTCATGTCGTCAAAGACGATGACCAGACCCATGGGGTTGCCGTTGTCGTCCCGGAGGGTGGTGGAGTGGACGTTGAAGCTCCGGGGCTTGCCGCTGATGGCAAGGGAGACGGGAAAGTTGATGCCGTTGCCCGAATTCTCCAGTTTTTCGGAGATCTCCTTGGCGGTCTGGCTCTCCTGGTCCCCTAAAAGCTCGGTGTAGTGGTGGCGGATCACATGCTTGCTTTTGACCTGCAGCATGCGCTCGGCAGACTTGTTGATGGTGGCCACATGGCCCGACGGGTCCAGGGAGATGACCCCGGCCGAGACGCTCTGCAGGACAATCTCCATGTACTGCCGCTGCTCTTCGATCTCCAGGTTCTGCTCTTTAAGCATGCGGGCGGACAGGGCCAGCTGTTCCCGGCTGATCCCGAGGTCACGGGTCATCTTGTTGAAGTCCACCACCAGGCTGCCGATTTCGTCGTTTGCCACCACGTCGATGTGAAAGGAGAGGTCCCCTTCGGCCACGCGCCGCGTGCCCTTGGCAAGTTCCATGATGGGGATGGTGATGGAGCGGGCCAGGTAAAAGGCAAACCAGATGGCGCAGAAGAGGACCAGCAGGGCCACAATGGACAGGGCGATGAAATAGGTGGTGCGGATGGGCTTTTTCATCAGCTTGATCTGCTGATACTCTTCAAAGCCCCGGGTCACTGAGGAGATGTTGCCCACCAGCTCCCTGGAGACCCGGATGGTGATCACCACATAGGCCCGTGCGTTCTGGCGATCGGCCCGGAAGGGGACGGTGGCGATGCTGCGGATGAGTTCCTGGCCCCCGCTCTCTTCGATGAGGGTGTGGATCCCCTTGGACTGGGCAGCCTTCTGGAGTTCCCCGGCGGCGATGAGGTTGAGGGTGGTGGGGGCGGTGTCCGAGGAGATGGAGAAGGTGAGGCGATCGGTGTTTTTGCCGTAGACCTCGATGGCGTCTAAATTGAAGGCGCGCTGGCTCACCACGATGTAATTGGACAGGGCGCTTTTTTTGTTGGAGTTCAGGTACTTTTTGTCCAGCTGGTAGGCGATGCGATCCAGGAAGAAGGCGTTGTTCTTTTCAATGTGGGTGTAAAGCTCCCGGCCGATGGACAGGGAGTTTTCCAGGGCCTGTTCCACCGGAGCGTTGAACCAGTAGGCGATGCTGGTGGAGATGAACTGCATGGAAAAGTAAAAGAGCACCACCGTGGGCACCAGGGTCAGGGAGATGAAGGCGATGACGAGCTTCACCCGGAGCTTGGAGCCCATGGTCTTTTTCCGCCTGTCGAAGTAAGCCTTGGCCAGGTTGCGGAAGACCAGGATGATCAGGGTCAGCAGCAGCATCATGTTGATGTTGATGAGAATGAACATCAACAGGGTGTTGGAGATGGGAAAGTTGGCGCCGTAGTTTGATGCCTTGCTGATGGCGTAGGAGATGAGGCCCACGGTTACGATGAGAAGGGCAATGAAGAGGAACTCCCGCTTCTGCCGCTTTTTTTCCGCCTCGGCCGAGGGACGCTTCATGCTTAAGTCCATGGGCATCCGGCCGGGGGAGGAACCGGTTTTATGCGAAGACTCGGTGGGGGGCGTGTCAAGGGGTGGGGTCATGGCCACCTCTTAATAGACGAAGGCGGCGTGTCGCCAGTCGGTTTCAAAGGCGTCCAGATCGGCAAAGAGGCCGATGAACTTCAGGTAGACGGGCAGGGTGAACTCTTCCAGGCGGGCCCTGGCCCTGACCTGATAGGCTTCCCCGCGTGTCAGGTCGGTGAGGGCGGCCGCGCGCAGCCCTTCCAGGCGGCTCATGACCTGCTTGGCCTCTTCGTAGTTTTCCGTGGTGAGGCTCTGGGGCTCGGCCCAGGAGCGGGTGATGGTGTAGACCTTTTTCATGGCGTCGAACTTGACCCGGTGTTCGGCCCGGATGGAGGCGATGCGCTTGTCAAACCAGAACCGCTTCTGCTCGAAGATGTCGATGTCGTAGGAGACCGTGGTCTCCACCCCGCTCTGGACGGCGGTCTCCACCTTTTCCACAAAGGCCCCCTCCAGCTCGGTGTAAAGGAGCAGATGGTCCCGGGTGTTGGTGATGGTGAGGCTTGCGAGCCGCGGGTCCTGGGACGCAGCCCCTGCGGCTGCGGCAAGGAGAAGGATCAGGAGCACCACACAGACGGCAAGGGTTGAGAGTCGGCTTTTCATAGGGCGTCGGCTTCCACCGTGCGTGTCTCCCAGGAGTCCTTGTGTTCGAACAGGGTCTCCAGGAAAGCGTGGTTAAAGGCGTGGCCGGACTTGCTGGTGGTGATGTGGGCAAGGATCGGCATCCCCAAGAGGGAAAAATCACCCAGGCAGTCCAGGAGCTTGTGGCGGGCGAACTCATCGGGGAACCTCAGGCCCCCTTCGTTCATGATGCCGTCGTCGGTGAGGGCGATGCCGGTGTCCAGCTCCGCGCCACGCCCCAGCCCGTAAAGCTTGAGCATCTTGATGTCCCGGTAGAACCCGAAGGTGCGGGCCGGGCTGATGTCGGTGAGGAAGGTGTTGTCCCGGGAGTCCAGGGTGACGCTCTGTTCGTTGATCATGGGGTGATTGAAGGCGATGCCGCAGGTGATGGAGAAGTGGTCGCACGGCACGGCGGTCACCCGCTTGTCCCCCTCGCAGAGCTCCACTTTTTTGGTGATGGCCAGAAAGCTCCGGGGTTTGTCCAGCGCCACGATGCCTGCTTCCATGATGCCTTCGGCAAACACGCGGGCACTGCCGTCCATGATGGGCATCTCATACCCGTCGATGGTCACCAGGGCGTTGTCGATGGCAAGGCCAGCGAATGTGGCCATGAGGTGCTCGATGGTGGAGACAATGGCGCCCTCCTGGCCGATGACCGTGGCAAGGCTCGTGTCCACGACGTTTCGGAACAGGGCCCGGATGGTGGGGCTGTCCGGGAGGTCGCTGCGCTGGAATCGGATGCCGTGATTGGCGGGGGCCGGATGGACGGTCAGGTTGACCCGAACACCGGAGTGGACGCCGGTTCCCGAGCATGAAAAAGGTTTTGCTAAGGTGCGTTGATTCATGTAAATTGTCATCACCGTATCGTCTGCGGGGGCCTGAAAAAGGCCGCCCGATATCGTCGTTTTGATCGTGTCCGATCGTTTCAGTGTCCCTTGAGAGTCTTTCCCGACGTATCCAAATCGTTTGTGCATGGTTGTGTGATGGGTTTGTCCGATAAACGCATCAGGCGTGTCGACATCCTATGCCCCGAAAGGGCCGTCTGTCTGTGCGTGGTATCACTCGTAAAGTCGACACACGCGGGTGGATGTGGGTGCCGTGGTCCGTGGCCCCTGATTATTCGGAAAAATCTCAACTTAGTGGGTTTATATATCAAATACCATGAAATATCAAAGTCATTGTCATCCCGGAGCCCCGGGGCTCCCTGGGGGGTGAAAAGGAGGGGGCGTGCTGGCCAGGGTTTTCAGCAGTGCACTGGTGGGGGTGGAAGCCCGGGTGGTGGATGTGGAGGTGGATATCGCCCGCGGACTTCCGGCCTTTACCACGGTGGGGCTTGCCGAGACCGCCGTGCGGGAGAGCCGGGAGCGGGTCAAGGCGGCGGTGACCAATTCCGGCTTCCAGTTTCCCAGGGATCGCATCACCGTCAACCTGGCCCCGGCCGACATGCGCAAGGAGGGCACGGGCTTTGACCTGCCCGTGGCCTTAGGGGTTCTCACGGCAACGGGCATGGTGCCCCAGGGCGCGGCATCGGGCTTTTTGATCTGCGGGGAGCTGGCCCTGGACGGACGAGTCAAGCCGGTGCGAGGCGTCCTGGCCATGGCCATGGAGGCCGGGCGTCGCGGGATGAACGCGGTGATGGTCCCCAGGGACAACGGTATCGAGGCCTCGGTGGTGCGGGGCATCAGGGTTTTTGCCGTGGGAAGCCTCTCCGAGGCCGTGGGGTTTTTCAAGGGCATCCATCCCCTGATGCCCGAGCCGCCCTTTGAGGGGCTGGAGCCCGGTGCCGGGACCTGCCCCGTGGATTTTTCAGACATCGTGGGCCAACAACATGCCAAACGGGCCCTTGAGATCGCGGCGGCAGGGCGCCACAACCTCCTGATGAACGGGCCGCCGGGTTCCGGGAAAACCATGCTGGCCCGCGCCCTTCCCTCCATCTTGCCTCCCCTCTCCTTTGGCGAGGCCCTGGAGACCACCCGGGTCCACTCCGCAGCTGGCCTTCTGGACAGAAACACGCCCCTGGTTACCATTCGCCCGGTGCGTTCCCCCCACCACACCATCTCCGATGCGGGCCTCATCGGTGGGGGCCAAAACCCCATGCCCGGGGAGGTGAGCCTTGCCCACAACGGGGTGCTGTTTTTAGACGAGCTGCCCGAGTTCAAAAAGCGGGTCCTGGATGTCCTGAGGCAGCCTTTGGAAGATGGGGATGTCCACATCGCCCGGGCCCGCATCAAGGTCACTTACCCCAGCGACACCCTCCTTGTCTGTGCCATGAACCCCTGCCCCTGCGGATACGCCACCCACCCCGGCCGGGAATGCCGCTGCTCCTCCGTGCAGGTGGAACGATACCAGGAACGCATCTCCGGCCCCTTGCTGGACCGCATCGACCTCCATGTGGAGGTGCCCGCCGTCTCCTTTGACGAACTCTCCGGACGAAAACAGACCGGGGCAGAGGCTTCAGCCGCAGTGCGGGAGCGGGTGGTGGCCGCCGTGGCCCGGCAATCACATCGGTTCAAAGACCTTCCCGTCCGGTTCAACGGCCAGATGGGAAGCCGCGAGGTGAGAGCCTTCTGCCAGGTGGGCCCGGACTCCCGGGACCTGCTTGAAGCCGCGGTGAAACGCCTGGGCCTCTCAGCCCGCGCCTGGATGCGCTGCCTGAAAATGGCCCGCACCATCGCCGACCTCGAAGGCGTCGATGCCATCGATACCCCCCACGTGGCCGAAGCCATCCAGTACCGGGAGATCTTCTCCCGGGCCGACGAACGGGAACCCTGGGAAGCAACCTGCCCCAGTTAAAACACAGGCAGCGATGCCTTCTATGGTTAAAGTCGGGGGCAAAAGCAAGCCTCCGGCGGCGAGGTGAGCCACCTCGAAAGCTGATTGCCCTTGCGCTTTGTCCCTCGTTCCTCGGCCCAAAGCGCAAGGGCCTTCGGCTCGGGCTACGCCCGACATGAACGCTGAGGGTTTATACGGGCAGGCTCACAAGCTTCGACGTAACAGGATACGTTGTTGCTACTTGTCCAATGTGGATCTATCCGCATTGCCTCCGGCGGCCAGGGGATTTTGGGCCTAAGTGGCTTCGCCACCCCTGGACCCCAGGTTGCGAAAGCCCTCCCCCTTCGTTCCTCAGGGGAAGAGCTTTCGCGAAGATTTTGTGAAACCCAAGCAAAACCTGTTTGTCAAACCCAAGACATCTAATTGGCAAAAGTTTGGCCCCCGACAGGGCCGCCGGAGGCATCATTAGAAAGGGTGACAAGGTGCCGAATCGTGGGCTTGACATCCGTTCCTCCGGCACCTATGAGCCCTTAGCCCTTAGCCCTTAGCCCTTAGCCCTTAGCCCTTAGCCCTTAGCCCTTAGCCCTTAGCCCCCATCGTTTCCTTTTTAAGGTGTCGCCACAGGGTTGCCGTACCGATGCCCAGGATACCGGCGGTCTCTTTTTTGTTGCCGTTGGTGTGGGCCAGGACCTTGTGGATGTAGCGGTGGGTGAGGTCTTCCAGGCTGGGGAGGTCGCCGTCGATGCTGTCGCCGGATGGGGTTGTGCGCCGGGCTTCCGGGAGGTGATCGGTGTCGATGGGGGTGTTGCCGGCGAGGATGAGGCCGTGTTCCACCCAGTTTTCAAGCTCGCGGACGTTGCCGGGCCAGGTGTGGCTTTGCAGGGCTTTTTCTGCCTCTGGCGAGAACCCCGGGTGATCCGGGGCCCGTTTTTTCAAGGCGGCGTGGGCCAGGGGGAGGATGTCCGCTTTGCGCTGGGCCAGTGAAGGCAGGGTGATGGGAAAGACCGACAACCGGTAGTAGAGGTCCTGGCGGAAGGAGCCTTCCCGGGCCATGGCGGCCAGGTCGCGGTTGGTGGCGGCGACGATGCGGGCCTTGACGGGGATGTCCTCCAGGCCGCCCACCGGGCGTACTTCCCTCTCCTGCAGGGCGCGCAGGAGCTTGCCCTGGACAGGCAGGGGCATGTCCCCGATTTCGTCCAGAAAGATTGTGCCTTCCCCTGCGGAGACAAAGAGCCCTTTTTTTGTTTTTTCAGCGCCGGTAAAGGCTCCGCGCACGTGGCCGAAGAGTTCGGATTCCAGGAGCTCCGGGGGCAGGGCCGCGCAGTTGATGGCCAGAAAGGGGGCATTGCTGCGGCGGGATCCGGCGTGGATCCGGCGGGCCACAACCTCCTTGCCTGATCCGCTCTCCCCTAAAATAAGGACCGTGGCGTCGGTGGGGGCCACCTTGTCGGTGCGATCCAGCACGGCCCGAAAGCCGGAATCCCTGCACACCGGGTCGGCTGTTGCGAAAAAGGGCGGGGCTGCGGCCGGGCGATGTTCAAGGCCCAGGATTTCCCTCAGCTTGGTGATGTTGCTCTCCAGGGCGTGGTCGCCCTCATCGTCCATGTACGGCGGGGCCTCGCCCATGTCCCATTCCGTCGCCGGTTTTCCTTCAAAGTGGCATTCCGCAGTCCCCATGGCCTGGCAGGCCGTTTCCCTCACCACAATTTTTTCTCCGAACACCGCCGAGGCGTACCCGCTGAGGATGGCGCACAGGGCCAGGCACACCGGTCGCCCGGCATGTCCCCTGTTTTTGCGGCTGTTTGTTTTGAGGTAGATGGCGGTTTCGAAGGATCCGGCCCACCGGCCGCTGAATCGCACCAGCTTTCCCTCGGGGGTGATGTCCAGGGAGGTGATGCGTTCGTTGCAGTAGCCGGTGAAGTTCCGAAGCCTGCTCCCTGCGTGAAGGTGCTCCGAGGCCGATGAAAAGGCGCAGAGCCCGGACAGGGTTGTGGCCTGGCCCAGGCCGACCTCGTAGCCCAGGTTTTCGGCAATGCGTCGGCGGGTTTTTTTGTCCACCATTTCGGTAAAATCCCGGTAAAACCGTTCCAGGGTGGCGATGCTGACGCCCAGGACACGGCTGGGGCCGAAAAGGGGAAACCCGTATTGGGGGTCCCTGGTGATGAGTTGCGACGGAGAGAAGGGGTCGGAAAGCATAATGATCACCTCTGTGAAAGTGGGCTCAGGGTTTAAACTTTGTATCATTTTGAAATTATGATTTCAATATGAAACGAAATGGCGTGTAACCTGTCCGTTCCGGGATTCTGTGAATGTGGTGGAATGATTACTCAATAACCATTGTTCACGCAGTGGCACGATGGTTGCACAATTGACTTCCGGTAGAAGAGTGGTACATTGCTGCGCGGTTTAAGTGAACGCTGGTCGCATATGTAGAAGGCGTCATTAACTTTTGAACCGGGCTTTAATATGCACCTGATGTGTAGTGTTCCGTACGGTCGGTTTTTTGACTCTGAGATCGGTGTGCTGGGTCGCAACATCCCAGATATCTTGCCGGAAATCTCCCTGAAGAGGGCGAGTAGGTGTGACGGTGGGACGGTGTTTATGGATGGGGCACTGGTATGAAGGGATGATTGCAGTCCCGGGTTTCGAGCGTCGCTGCTATGTTGACATGCTATGTGTAAGGAGGAAACAATGGTGAAACGTTTTGCTTGTGCGGCGGTTTGTGTGCTTGCCGCTTCCACGATGGCTTATGCTGGTTCGGTGGATACATACGGTATCGGTGCCAGGGCCACGGCCCTGGGCGGGGCCTATGCGGCCACGGCCGACGACCCCTTTGCTGCGTACTACAACCCGGCGGGCCTCTCCCAGATTGAGGGCAAGGTCTTTTCCGTGGGGGCCCTTGCGGTGGATCCCACAATCGAGATGTCCCAGTTTACGGTGACCAACCGCTCGGACATGTCGCAAAACCTCATTGAGCCTACGGATTTCAGCGACGAGTCCGACATTCTGGTGGCCCCTCATCTGGGCTATGCCCAGAAGATCAGCGAGCGTTTCGCCTTGGGCGTTGCCGCCTACGCACCCTGGGGCATGGAGCTGGACTGGGAAAAGGACCCTACGAAAAACCCGGGTTCTTACAGTGCCTATCACTCTTACTATAAGCGATATGGCGTGACGCCTTCCCTTTCGTACAAGGTGAACGATAAGCTCTCCTTTGGTGTGGGGGTTACCATCGGCAAGTCCGAGGCCGGTGCAGATACGAGTAAGTATCTGATTTCCAATACCACTGAGTTTGTGGGGAAACTGATCGACAATGCCGATACGATCAGCAAAAAAACGGGAGGGCCAGCGATAACAAATGTAGCGGGTGCAGCAGCAGTGTACGCCGGTGCAGCTGCCTTGGATCCTGAAAAGTATGGGGAAGCCGCGGCCTACTCAGCCCAGCTGAGCGCAGCCGGGATCGTGGACGGAAGTGAATTTGGGAATCTTCCCTCCCCCGACCATCAGGCCGCCATCGGCATGGAGTTGGAAGATGATGTAAACTATTCGTACAACATCGGTGTGATGTACAAGCCCAAGGAGACCATTACCCTCGGTTTGACTTACCGGAGCGAGTGCGATGCCGATTTTGAAGGCGACGTGTTTAAAGACGGTGTCAAGGTTGCAACGGCAACGATGGACTACAATCATCCCCAGCAGATACAGGCCGGTGTACGCTACCAGCCCCATGACAAGTTCTCCATCGAATGCGACCTGGTCTGGACGGACTGGAGCATTAACAAGGACCAGGTGTCCAAGCTGTCCAACCCCATAGACATTGGCGTGTTTCCGGGTGCTGATCCCATACAGAGTGGTATGGAAGAAGCTTATGAAAGGGATTGGGAAGACACCAAGCAGCTCCGCTTCGGCATGGAATACATCATCAACGACATGATCACCGTGCGCGGCGGTTACTTCTACGACCCCACGCCCATCCCCGATAACACCCTGGATATGCAGTGGCCCGACGCGGACAAGAAGACCTACTCCCTGGGGGCAGGTTTTAACTTTGGTCGCTACACCATCGATGCGGTGTTCCAGTACACGGACATCGAGCAGGCCCGTGTGGTGGGTGGCGAGAGCACGAACCTCAACGAAAGCTTTGCAGGCAACGTGGTTTCAGCCAGCGCCGACGGCTACATCGTGGGCGGGGGCGTGACCCTGACAGCCCGCTTCTGATTTTTTCCAGTCTCCCGGCACCGGCGACCGTCGGTGTCCTCGGGGGAGGGGCACCCCGCCATCGCCATTGGCCCCTTCCCCGGCATTGCAGCGACGGCTGGTTCTCCCTGGGGTCTGGGTCGTCACTGCAGACAGTGGTTGTGAGCACAAAAAAAAGCCGTGCATCGGCAAAAAAAAAGGGCCGTCCCGGATGGGGGCGGCCCTTTTTGCGTTCGAATGCGGCGGTGGTTCGTTCAGTTGTTTCAGGGGTCAGTGCTTGCCGCCATGCGCGATGTGCAGCTTCACATCGCCCCGCTTGATGATCTCAAGGAAGGAGGCCGGGGGCGTGCGGTCTGTAAACAGGGCGTCTACTTCTTCCAAGTTGCCGATGCGCACCATGGCACTTCGGTTGAACTTGGAGTGGTCGGCCACCAGGAAGACCTGGCGGGAGTTGCTGATGATGGCCCGGGCGATGCGCACTTCGTTGTAGTCGAAGTCGATGAGGGTGCCGTCGGGGTCGATGCCCGCCACCGAGATGATGCCGAAATCCACTTTGAATTGGCTGATGAAATCGATGGCCGCCTCCCCGGTGATGCCGAGGTCGTGGTTTCGGACCACGCCCCCGGAGACCAGGATTTCAAAGCCCCGGTTCTGCCCCAGGATAGACGCCACGTTGAGGTTGTTGGTGATGACCCGCAGGCCGGTCTTGTCCACCAGGGCCCGAGCCACCTCTTCGGTGGAGGTACCGATGTCCAGGAACAGGGAGGCGTTGTTGGGGATGAACTGGGCCACGTGCTGGGCCACGCGGATTTTCTCTTCCGAACACAGCGATTTTCGGGTGGAGTAGGTGAAGTTTTCCACGCTGTTCAGGAGACCGGCGCCTCCGTGGTAACGCTGGAGCAGCTTGGCGCTGCACAGGTTGTTGATATCCCGCCGGATGGTCTGGGGCGTCACGGAGAAGTGCTGGGAGAGCCCTTCGATGGAGACAAAGCCCTTTTCAAGGACCATGTCATAGATCGCCTTCTGACGCCTCGGCAGCGTTCGGATGACATCTGCTGCGTTGTATTCCCGATCCCCGGTGTTCACCTCTACTCTCCTTATTTTCGGTTTTGATGAGAACGAACCTGCAAAGTTTAATGTGTGATAGCATCGTAATTCCTTTTTCTCAAGAGCTATTATCCCGATTCTCTGTGCCCGAAGCAATAGTTTTGGGTTTTCAAATCCGAAAATTTATGTTGTATTGTGAACAATCTGCTGGATGTGGATGGTCAAAGGATCGATTCCGAACCTTGTCAGGGAACCGGACGCGCTGGAAATGCCAAGAAGTTTATGGTTGAAAACCAAAGGGGTTACCGCAGCGTGTCCGCCGGGTATCCGAAATGTGTGTCTGTTTTGGAAAACGAACATCCTGAGCTGCGGGGGATCTTTTGACGTGCGGTCTCGGTCCGTGTGTGGAATACGGGGGCGCTGTTGCACTGATGGGCAGGTCCTTAATCATCTGGGCGGACATCATGGGATGATGAAGCGAATAAAAGCGGATGTAACGGTCATCGGGGCCGGAGCGACCGGGTGCGGCGTAGCGCGCGACCTGGCGCTTCGGGGATTGAAGGTGTTGCTGGTGGAGCGCGGGGACGTCAACTCCGGCGCGTCGGGGGGCAACCACGGCCTTCTCCACAGCGGGGCGAGGTATCTCTATTCGGATCGGCACTCAGCCGAAGAGTGCAGGGATGAGAACGCCCTGCTCCGCGAGATGGCCCCTCAGTGCATCGAGGCCACCGGCGGCTTGTTTGTGGGTGTTGAAGGGGATGACGAAAATTACATGGCCGACTTTGAGAGCCTTCTCAGTCAGAGCGATATGCCCCACAGGCAGCTCGACGTGGCCGAAGCGCGTGCCATGGAGCCGAACCTCACCGGCGGTATTGTTGCGGCCTACGAGGTCGCCGACGCCACCGTGGATCCTTTTCGACTCTCCCTTGACAACGTCTCCGATGCCCTGAGCCACGGGGCGGAGCTCCTCTGCGGCACCGAGCTGGCAGGGGTGACCCGTAAGGGATCCAAGGTGACCCATGCTCTTTTGAAACGCCGGGCAACGGGCGAGACCGTGGAGGTAGAGACCTCCTGCGTGGTCAACGCCGCCGGCGCCTGGGCAGGCCAGGTGGCGGCCATTGCCGGGGCCACGACCCAGGTGCGGTGCTCCAAGGGGAGCCTCCTGGTGACGGACCATCGCCTCACCACCCGGGTGGTGAACCGCCTGCGTCCCCCCTCGGATGCGGACATTGTGGTGCCTGGAGGCACCGTCTCCATTGTGGGGACCACGTCCTCCCATGTGGATGACCCGGATGCGGCCTGGCCCACCACCGATGAAGTGGACCGCATGGTGGAGGAGGCCATTCCCCTGTTGCCGATCCTTGAACGGACGCGGATGATCCGGGCCTACAGCGGGGTACGTCCCCTGTTCGGCGCCGCCTCCGGTGGAGACGATCGAAGCGTCAGCCGAGGGTTTGTCCTTATGGATCATGCGGAGGAGGGGGTGGAAAACCTGTTTACCATCACCGGCGGAAAACTCACCACCTACCGACTCATGGCGGAAAGGGCTGCGGACGCCGTCTGTCATTACCTCGGCACAGGCGGACCCTGTCTGACCCGTACCCGCATCCTGCCGGCCAGTGGCGACGCCATGTGGACCGAGCCCGGCGCGGCCCCGAAAAAGTGGATGTCCGGTCATCAGGACGGTGACGGCATGATCTGCGAGTGTGAAATGGTCTCCGAATCGGTCATCGGTTCCCTGGTGGCCTCTCTGGAAAGCCAGGGCCTTGCCCGGGGCCTTGTGGAAGTGGGCTTGCGAAGCCGCGTGGGCAAAGGTCCTTGTCAGGGGAGCTTCTGCGGGCTGAGGCTGGCTGCCTGGATGTACGGCCAGGGGCACGTGACAGGGGACGAGGGCCTCTCCGGTCTGGCCCGTTTTTATAAGGAGCGCTGGAAGGGGATGCGATCCGTCTCCTGGGGAGAGAACCTCGCCCGGGCGGAGCTTCATGAAGCCCTGCAGTGCGGACTCTTTGGAATGGAGGTGGGTCATGAGTAATGCAGCGGATATGGGTCGTACGGCCAGAGACCCCTGGGACGGCCAGCGAGACGTCGTGGTGGTGGGAAACGGACTTGCCGGAAGCGCGGCAGCTCTCTTTGCGGCAAAAAAGGGGCTCAAGGTTGCCGTGGTGGGCACAGGCAGCCAGCTGCCTTTGTCCAGCGGCCTGTTTGACCTGGCGGGCATGTTGCCCGGTGACAAGGCGTACTCCGCAGCTCCCTGGCAGACTGTTCAGGACCTGGTGAGCCAGGGGCCCGGCCACCCCTACGGAAAGGTCGGGGCCGACGCCATTGCCCAGGCCTTTAAAGGGTTCCTGGCGGTTCTGGAAGAGGAAGGGGTGAGCTATCGAATCTGTGAAACCAACGCCCGGGTGGTGACCAGCGTGGGGTCTCTCAAGGCCAGCTATGCCCTGCCCGAGACCATGGTCGCAGGGGCAACGGCCCTTGAGCAGGGGCTCAAGAGCCTTATTGTGGGAATCCGAAGGCTCAAAGGGTTTGAGGCGAGCCAGGTTGCTCAGTCGGCTGCCCCCATCTGGCCGGGGCTCTCATCGGTTGTGGTGGCACCCGAAGGCCTGGGGCGTCCCGGGGACATCTACCCCGAAGCCCTGGCGCGGGAGCTGGACCTTCCCGAAGCATGCGATCGGCTCATCGAGGCCATCCGTCCCCACCTGGACGGGCACAAGGCCGTGGGCCTTCCCCCGGTCCTCGGCATGGAGAAGAGCCGCGAGACCCTGGCCTATATGGAAAAGGCCCTGGGCGTTCCCTGTTTTGAAATCCCCGGCATGCCCCCCACGGCCGCCGGCGTCCGGCTGCGAGAAGCCTTGGACCGGGCCTTCTCAAGGTATGGTGTTGCGACCTTCGTGGGCGGGCGGGTCACAAAGGCCTCCAAAGGGGAGGGCGGGTTCACCGTGACCGCCTCCCTGAGGGGCGAGGAGCGGACCGTTTCGGCCCGCAAAATGATCCTGGCCACCGGTCGCTTTATGGGGGGCGGACTGGCCGGGGACCGGCTTCGTATTACCGAGCCCCTTCTGGATCTGTATGTCTCCCAGCCCCAGAGCCGGGACGCCTGGCACCGATGCGACCTCTTCCACCCCGAAGGCCACGCCGTGAACCGGGCCGGGATCATCGCCGATACGGCCATGCGCCCCCTGGACAGCGACGGCAACGTGGTGGACCCGAGCCTTTTTGTGGCCGGTAGCATCCTGGCCCACCAGGACTGGAAACGGGAGAAGAGCGGGGCAGGGATCTCCATTGCCACCGCCTTCAGGGCCGCGGAATCCTGCAGCGTGTAAGTCTTCTACGGACTGATAAGCGTGTGTTGAACAAAAAAAGCCCCCTTGCGCTGCAAGGGGGCTTTTTGTGTTGGGTCCCGGGCGTTTTAACAGGGCCTAGAAGGGGATGTCGTCGTCGGGCGGGTTGGTGAAACCGGGATCACCGCCGCCGAAGCTTCCGCCCTGGTCAAAGCCGTTGCCCTGGGGCTGGGCCGCAGGCTGCTGGGGGGGCTGTTGTGCGGGCTGTTGTGCGGGCTGCTGGGGCGCGCTGTTGTAGCTGCCCGGGTAGCCTCCGGCGCTGCCGTAGCCGCCGCCCTGGTTTTGATTCTGGTTCTGGTTGTATCCGCCGCCCTGGTAGCCGCCGTTCTGGCCTCCGCCGAAGCCGCCGCCCTGCTGGCCGCCGCCGTCTGCGTTGCGACCGCCCAGGAAGGTGACCTGGTTGGCGATGATGTCGGTGGAGTATCGGGTGATGCCGTCCTTTTCATAGGAGCTGGTCTGGAGGCGTCCTTCGACGTAGACCTGCCGTCCCTTGGCAAGGAACCGGCCGCAGTTTTCTGCTGTTTTCCCGAACACGGTGATGCGGTGCCACTCTGTTCGCTCGTTGCGCTCTCCACTGTTGCGGTCCACGCGGACGTCGGTGGTGGCGACACTGAATTTGCAAATGGCAAGACCGCTGGGGGTGTAGCTCACCTCCGGGTCCCTGCCCAGGTTTCCGATAATCATCACCTTGTTTAAACTGGCCATGGATGCCTCCTTGGAAGGTCAAATCGAATGGGCCGGAGCCCTTTATTTACAGATCAATTAAGTAATGACAGCTTCGCAAAAAGTCGAACAAGCCATTATGAATGGATTAGATACAAGATATGGAAAGGGTTGTCAATCTGCTCGCCTATCCATGCCGGGGCGGATTTCCGGGCCACAGGCGGGGTTAACCGGGGCGGGCGGGCTTCTTCAGGGAGCGTAAATCCTGTTGACGGTTGCCAAGTGCCTTCACTAAGATGATGAAATCCCATAGCCGAACCGGAGAGAAGCTCCCATGGCGGCTTTTAAAAAAAACTGCAGGGATGGTGGGACCCCGAAAAGGGGATGCGCGCCTATGCTGTGACGGTTTTTTCCAAAACGGGGTATGGCCTGAAGGGCGCGGACAACGGGCGCTGAATGACCACTCTTGAGATGGCAGGTGTTGGATGAGGTCGAAACGGAACGTATGGGCCTGGCTCGTGGGAGCAGGCACTCTTTTTTTTGCGGCGGATGCCTGGGCCGACGGTCTTTCGGAGATTCACTGGGGATTTCAGATCATGGGGCTGATGGGGGGGCTGGCCTTTTTCCTCTTCGGCATGGAGCTCATGAGCGACGGCATGCAGCGGGCGGCCGGGGACAGGCTTCGAACCATCCTGGCCAACCTGACCAAGAACAAATACCGTGGAATGCTCCTGGGCATCGTGGTCACCATGCTGGTGCAGTCGGGCAGCGCCACCTCGGTGATGCTTGTGGGTTTTGTCCAGGCCGGTCTCATGCAGTTTATCCAGACCATCGGGGTGCTCATCGGGTCGGGCATCGGCATGACCATCACGGCCCAGCTCATCGCCTTCAAGGTGACCGATTACGCCCTTCTGATGATCGTGGCGGGTTTTCTCATCCGGCTCCTTGCCAAGCGGGACTCGGTGAAATCCTTTGGCGACGTGCTCCTGGGGTTCGGGGTCCTGTTTTACGGCCTTAAGCTCATGGGGGACTCCATGCGGCCCCTGCGCAGCAGCCAGGAGGTGATCACCCTGCTCTCAAGCCTTGAGAACCGGTTCCTGGGCCTTCTCATCGGGGTGGTGCTCACCACCCTGATCCAGAGCTCCACCGCCTTTATCGGGATCCTCATCGTGCTGGGCCTTGAGGGGCTCATTTCCCTGGAGGCGTCGATTCCCATGGTCCTGGGAGCCAACATCGGCACCTGTGTCACCGCGGGGTTTGCCAGCATCGGCGCCAACCGGGACGCCAAGCGGGTGGCCCTGGCCAACGTGATGATCCGGGTCATCGGGGTCATGATCTTTATCGGGTTTATCCCCGAGTTCACCTGGTGCATTGCCTGGCTGGGGGCTGAGTTCAATTCCGACATTGCCCGTGAGATCGCCAACGCCCACTCCGTGTTCAACATCGTCATCGGGGTGATTGTACTGCCCTTCAGCGACGCCTTTGGGCAAGGCTCATCGTGCGGATGCTGCCGGAGACCTCCTGCCCCATCCCCAGGTACACCACCACCTTCCTGGATGAGAGCAAGATCTTCTCTCCGGCCCTGGCCGTTGACCTGGCCCGTTCCGAGATCTCACGCATGGCAGCGGCCCTGGAGTACCTGCTCAAGGCCGTGGCCATCCCCTTTGTGACCCAGAGCCCCAAGCGGGACAAGGTCTATCCGGAGTTGACCCTCATGGAGGGCATCGACATGCGCGAAGAGGAGATCGACTTCCTGGAGGAGAAGATCACCGACTACCTGCTCAAGGTGGCCCGCAGCGGGGCCTCGGACGCCCAGTTGCGCGTGGTCTACGCCATGGTCTCCATTGTCCGGGACATGGAGAGCATCGGGGATATCATTCACCGCAACGTGCTGCCCCTGATCCGGAAAAAGCATGCCCTGGCCCACGACTTCTCCGAAGAGGGCAGGGAAGAGCTCACCATCTATCACCAGAAGGTGTGCAAACAGATCCGGCTCCTGAAAGAGGCCTTTGCCGAACAGGATCTGGAGAAGGCCAACCGCATCATGGTCAAGGAACGCAAGTACCTGGACCTGGAGCTTCAGTACCGGGTCCACCACCTTGACCGGCTGGTGGGCAAGCAGGAGGCCTCCGTCGAACTGCACGAGGTGCGAGAATACCGAGTTGATGAACCTCATGGTTCAGATCATTGTCTACTCATCCAACATCGCCAAGACCTTCCTGGAGACCGAAACCCGGGAGAAGGCACTGCTGATTTAATCAATGTGCCTCCGGCGGCCCTGCCGGGGGGCAAACTTTTGAAAAGCTTGACAAACAGGTTTTTAAATTGCCCGGCCTCCTTGGAGGTAGTCCGGTTAACGCTGATAATTAACGAGTTGCGACAACGAATCTTAGCCTTTCAAGGCTTGTCGTATCGCTCGTACAAACCACCAGCATATGTTTCGGGCGAAGCCCGAGCCGAAGGCCCTTGCGCTTTGGCCCGAGGAACGAGGGCAAAGCGCAAGGGCAATCTGCTTTCGAGGTGGCTCACCTCGCCGCCGGAGGCTTGTTTTTTATTGATGTTTTTTATTTTTGGAGGACCGGAGACTGGAAACACCTCAGGAGACGAAAAAAGGCGACACCGCCTTTGAAAAGAGGGTGCGCCGTCGTGTGGCGGGTCGAGAGCACACCTTTTATGTAAGTGCCGCACCGGGCCTCGGCGGGCTGCTGGCCCAGGAGGCCGAGGAGTGCCTGGGCCTTTCCGTCGCGCGGGTCACCGGCGGGGTGGAGTTTACCGCACGCCTGGAGGCCATGTGGCAGGCGGCTCTCTCCTTGCGCCTTGCCAACCGCATCCTGGTGCGCCTGGCGAGCTTCAAGGCCGAGAACTTTGAGAAGCTGGAGCGGCGGGTCGCAGAAATTCCCTGGGAGCTCTGGCTGCCTGTCCATGCAATCCCTGAAGTGGTGGTGGCCACCCACCACTGCCGTCTCTACCACACCGACGCCGTGGCCCAGAGGGTGGCAGGGGTGGTGGAAAAGGCCCTGCCCGGCGGGGAGGGGCAGGTGTCCCAGAAGATTTACCTGCGGGGTGAGGACGATCGCTTTACCCTCTCTTTGGATGCCGTGGGTGAGCCTTTGTACAAGCGGCGGCGCAGGGCGCCCATACGGGAGACTCTGGCTTCAGCCATCCTCACCCTGGCCGGGTACACCGGGGAGGCGCCCCTGGCAGATCCCATGTGCGGTGCCGGGACCTTCAGTCTGGAGGCGGCCATGCGGGCAACCCGCACGCCCCCGGGCATGTATCGCCATTTTGCCTTTGAATCCTGGCCTTCTTTTCGGGAGAAAGGCTTTGCCCACATGAAGCGGGAGGCCCAAAAGGGGCTGCGCGAGGTGTCGGCCCCCGTGATCTTTGCCTCGGATCTGGACCAGGGGGCTGTGGATCGCCTCGGGGCCACCCTGGATGGGCTGCCCTTCGGCAAGGCCGTGGGGGTCAGGTCCGGGGATTTTTTCGCCCTGGATCCGACCTCCTTTGCTTCTGAGCCCGGTGTGGTGGTTTTCAACCCGCCTTACGGCAAGCGGATCAAAGGGGGCAACGATGCCTTTGTGGTGCGCCTGCTGGATCATCTCGCCGTTCACTGGCGCGGATGGACCGCTGCCCTGGCCGTGCCCAAGCAGCAGGTTCCCCGGCCCATGCCCAAGGGGTTCCATGGGCATCCCATGTCCCATGGGGGGCTGGATCTCACCGTCCTTGTCGGCCGTCTTTCCTGACGCCTTTTCTTCCGTTTTTTATTTGTCCGGGCGCATGACCGTGCGCCTGGATCCCTCCTGCCCGATTCATCTATCGACATATCGGAACTGCTCTGTTTTTTGTGCGATTGCGCCTTTTTTCTGATGCGGATCGATCCCAAAAGGACCCTACGCGTGGTGAACGTCGTTCCGGGTCTGGGACCGGATTTTCGGTGTGGTTGTCCGCTTTGCCGGATGGGAAGGCGCGCGGGGAGATGTTCGCGTCGGGGATTGATAAAAAATCAATGGGATTATTGACCGGACCTATTCGCCGATCCGGCGTTTGTTTTTGCGTTCCCCCGGTACTCCTTCAAGAAAAAGTTGAAGGGAATCATTTTGTTAGCGGCTTTACAATTGACAAAACTTTCATCGTCATATATCTGCATTCTAATTGCTCGAAAAGAACTTTTTATTTGGTTTGGGAAGGCCAATACGTGCTTTTCGGCAAGTAATCGCAAGTGGAACAGACGCCTGCTGGAGCACAAGGGACGAAACCACGCTCCAGGTGATGGCGTTTGTTGTTTTATGAACAACCGGCAGGGTTTGTGCAAGACCCTCTGCGGTTTGGACACCGGATATAAAAGGACAGGGAAGTTCCTTTTAAGAATAGGAAGAAAGAGGTTTATGTATTTAATTTTCTGATTTTCAGGGGGAAGTATCGTTATGTTGACCAAAGTGTTTCCATTTCTGCTCTGGTTCAAGGACTACGACACAGGAAAGTTCAGAACCGACGTGGTGGCCGGCATTACCGTGGCCATGGTTTTGATTCCACAATCGATGGCATACGCTCAGCTGGCCGGGCTTCCGGCCTACTACGGCCTGTATGCCGCATTTCTGCCGCCCATGGTGGCGGCGCTTTTTGGCTCCAGCCGCCAACTGGCCACCGGACCAGTGGCTGTGGTGTCGCTGATGTCGGCGGCGTCGCTTGAACCGCTGGCCACGGCAGGGAGTACCGAATTCATCGCCTACTCGGTGCTGCTGGCCCTCACCGTGGGGACCTTTCAGTTCCTGCTGGGCGTGCTGCGCCTCGGCCTGGTGGTGAACCTTCTCTCCCACCCGGTGGTGAACGGGTTCACCAACGCGGCGGCCATCATCATTGCATCGAGCCAGTTCTCGAAGCTCTTCGGGGTCTATGTGGACAAGGCGCCTCATCATTATGAGACGATTCTCCATGTCTGCCGTTCGGCCCTTCACTACACCCACCTTCCGACCCTCGCCATGGGGGTCTTCTCCATCGCCATCATGGTGATCCTCAAACGGGTCAATCCCAAGATTCCCAACGTGCTGGTGGCCGTTGCCGTCACAACGGTGATCTCCTTTGCCTTTAAGTTCAACCACGATGTGTTCGTACCTGTGGAGAGCATCAAGGCCCCGGCCATCACCGCCAAGATCGACGCGTTTAACCGGGATGTTGCAGAGATTGCGACTCTGGGGGCAGAGCGTGCCGCCCTCAACACCCGGCTCAAGGCTGTGGAGGATCAATCCGAAGGGCCCATTCCCAGCTCCGAGAAGATGGAACTGGACTATGAGCTGGCACGGATCAATGCCCGCATCGACACCCTGAAGACCTCCTCGGGGTCCCTGCGGGAAGAGCTGCGCCTGGTTCATTTCTCCGCACCCAAGGAGGCCGGGGAGAGCCCTGCCTTTTACGTGGGCGGCAAAGAACCCCAGGGCATGGTGACCGACGGGCGTAAATGGCGCCTCAAGGTGGGGAACAAGCCCCTGGCCCTGGACGGCCTGAAGAGGCATGCGGTGGGGGACATCCCCAAGGGCCTCAAGGTGGGCATTCCCACCCTGCCCGACAACACCACCTTCCTGGGGGCCTTTATCCAGCTGCTGCCCTTTGCCGTGATCATTTCCCTTCTGGGCTTCATGGAGGCCATCGCCATTGCCAAGGCCATGGCTGCCAAGACCGGCCAGAAGCTGGACCCCAACCAGGAACTCATCGGCCAGGGCCTGGCCAACATCATCGGCTCCTTCGGCCAGAGCTACGCGGTCTCCGGCTCCTTTTCGCGGTCTGCCGTGAACCTGCAGGCCAACGCGGTGAGCGGGATCTCCTCGGTGGTTACCAGCCTCATGGTGGCCCTGACCCTGCTCTTTTTTACCCCCCTTCTCTACCATCTGCCCCAGGCCGTGCTGGCCTCGGTCATCATGATGGCGGTGATCGGGCTGGTGAACGTGAAAGGCTTTGTGCACGCCTGGAAAGCCAAGCGGGCCGACGGCGCCATCAGCGTCATCACCTTCATCTGCACCCTCTACTTTGCACCGCACCTGGAAGAGGGGATCATGGTGGGGGTCGCCCTGACCTTCATCGTCTTCATCTACAAGAACCTGCGGCCTCGCGTGGCACTGCTCTCCAGATCCGAAGACCAGACCTTCCGAAGCTCTGTGAAGTTCGGTCTCAAGGAGTGCCAGCACATCGCCGTTGTCCGGTTCGACGGACCCCTGATCTTCACCAACGCCTCGTATCTTGAGGACAAGGTGTTGGAGTTCATCACCGAAAAGCCGGACCTTCGTCACATCCTCATTGAATCCAGCGGCATCAACGACGTGGATGCCTCCGGGGAAGAGGCCCTGGCAATCCTCATCGAGACGGTGCGCGAGAGCGGGCGCGGCATCTCCTTCAGCTCCATGAAGGAGGAGGTGGTCGCCGTTCTGGAACGGACCCATCTCCTGGAGACCATCGGCAAGGAGAACATCTACCCCAACGGGGAGAGGGCCCTGACCGCCATCTACCAGCAGATCCACAAAGAGGGCGCCTGTGGCGGGTGTCCCCTTTCCAAGTATCTGCCTGCGGAAGAGGCAGCCAGCGCCTGATCAAGGCCGAACCAAGGTGCAAGACGAGGGGGGACGGGCCATGTGCCCGTCCCCCGGCAACGAAGGACAACATTGCCGAACAGGACGGTCCATGGACCGTTTGAAGCCCGGACGACCATGCCGCCGTTTTTTTCAAAAGGACGGCATGGGGGCAAAACCCCCCTTTCCTGTGGCGGCAATCGAAAAAAGGAGGTACCACAAGATGAAACAGTTGGAAAAACTCATTGATCGCGTGATCGCCCGGGTCAACGTGAACCTGCGGACGTTTTCGTTTGATGCGGAACCCTATGCCAAAGATGTGGTTCCCTTTAAGCAGATGCTTCGCTTCAACGCCTTTTACGGCGTCACCAGCCACCATCCCCTCCACGTCAATTTCAAGAACTCCAGCCTGGCGGGCAGCTATTTTCTCGGCAAGTGCTTTACGGACAACGCCGTCCTGTACAAGACCGATGTGCGGGGGGACGAGCTCAAGCGCAAAGGGGACACCATGCTCTTCCAGGGCGCGGAAGTTCCCGTGGAAAAGGATGAAGAGATCCACATCAAGGACAGCTACCTCATCAAGGCCTTGATCCACAACTACTCCCACGACCCCGAAGCCCCGGAAGAGTTCCTGATCCGGAACACCATCGCCAGCTTTTACTCCAACATCCACGGCGCCCCGGTGGAAGGGTGCTATATCGCCCCCTTTGCCACCGTGGACCTGACCTCTCTGCACGGCTGCAAGGTGGGGACCTTTGCCTTTGTCCAGAGCGCCACGGACCTCTACCACGAAGAGATCCCCGACGGCACCATCTGGATCAACGGGGGCACCTTTGAGTTCAAGTACACCTACGATCCCGAGGTGCTGGCCCGCTACATCAAGAACGTTCCCGGCGGCAAGCCCGAAGGGGTGCTCTGGGACTTCATGGAGGACCGGAAAGGGGATTACAGCGATATCTACAGCTCGGCTGTGAGCACGACGCCCGTGACTGTCTCCAGCAAGTCTGCCCTCAACCGGTACGCCTACGTGGCCGGGGACACCCACATCCATGAAAATGTCCTCGTCTCCCAGCGGGCCTATTTGGACAATGCCTGGATGGGGCCGGGCACCAACGCCCAGGAGCACTCCTACGTCATCAACTCCATGCTGGAGAAGAACGATGTCACCGCCCATGGCGCCAAGATCATCAACGCCAATTTAAGTGAGCGGGTGTTTGTGGGGTTCAACTCCTTTATCAACGGCAAGCCCGGCATGCCTGTTTCCATCGGCGCCGGTTCCATGGTGATGCCCCACACCATCATCGACGTGGAAGAGCCCCTGACCATTCCAGAGCGCCATGCGGTCTGGGGGTATATCCGAAACGCCGACGACCTGAAGAATCACAGCATCTCCCTGGACGACCTCTCCGAGGTCACCGGCGAGGTGACCCTGGGCAACCTGACGTTCTCCGGCAGCGGATACGATCTGGTGTACACCTTCGAGCACCGCATCAACCATGCTGGAGGCCAACGGCGCTTTTATCTCCGGGGATGTCAGCAAGGTGAGGGGCCATGCCCAGGCCGGGCATATGATCTCCTTCAACACCCTGCAGCCTTACCTGACGGGCCGAGCAAGAGATATTTTTTCACCATTGATATCCAGCCCTAAGGAAGAAATCCGGTCCCTGGTTTTCAGGGACCGTTCAAGGGGGACGGGGCGCTGTCCCCCTTGAAATGATGCCCGGCCTTGGGTATTCTTTGGCCATGCATCTCCCAATTAACTTAGGGGAAAGGGGGCGCCATGAAGATTCGAGAATGCCTTGACGTGAACCATATCTACGTGGGGGTTCACCTGCCCGGCAAGGACGACGTGCTGGCGTTCCTGGCGGACAAAGCGGCGGCCTCCGGCCTTGCCGCAGATGCCCCGACCCTTTTGTCCGGTTTCCGGGAGCGTGAAGAGAGCTTCACCACCGGCATCGGCCTGGGCATTGCCCTGCCCCACACCACGTCGCCTTTGTGCACCCGCACCACCCTGTTTCTCCTGCGCCTCACCCGGCCCGTGGACTTTGACTCCATCGATGATGAGCCCGTGGACGTGGTCCTGGCCCTGATCATTCCCACCACCAACCCGTCGGAGCACCTTCAGATCCTGGCCCGTACCGCACGCCTGTGCAAGCAGCAGGCCTTTCCCGAGGCCATTCGCCAGTCCTCGGATGCCGGGACCCTCTGGGAGACCATCCGGCGAATTGAAAAGGATGCGGAGATTGCCTGGTACGGCGGGGAGGTGTAGCCGTGTACCAGATGATGATTGTGGTGCAGAGCGAAGAGACCGCCGATGAACTCATCACCGGCTTTATGGACCTGGGCGTCACCATGAGCGCCGTGGTGGATGCCACGGACGCCCTGGAGATCATCAGCCACCATGTGCCCCTGTTTGCGGGCTTCCGTCTTATGGCAGGGGGCGGCATCACCCGCAGCCGCGCTATCTTCTCCATCGTGGAGACCGATGCCCTGCTTCGCCGCCTGAAAAAATTCGTGGGCCGCACCATCTCCGGCCGACGCGAAGAGCGCGGGTTTTATACCGTCACCCCCATGACCGAAGGCGGTCCCCTCTCCAACCTGGTTTGATTCCCTTTTAAAAAATGCCTCCGGCGGCAAGGTGTGCCACCTTGAAAGCAGGTAGCGGATGTGCTTTGCCCCTCGTTCCTCGGGTCAAATCACATCCGCATTTAAAACGACATCTATAAAAATGTTTTTTATGACCTGTTTGTTAAACTTTTTAAAAGTTTAGCCCCCGGCAGGGCCGCCGGAGGCAGTCTTTACCGCCGGTCTTTTCCCTCTTCTCCGGTCAGCACCAGGGCGCGTTTGAAGGCCACGGGGCCTATGAACTGGTTGATGGTGATGACGGCCAGGGTGAGGGTGGTGAGGTAGCTTGCGGTGAGCGGGTCTTTGCGTGCGATGATCTGGGTAAGGCCGATGGCCACCCCTGCCTGGGTGAGGTGTGCCATCCAGGCGAGGCGGCGTTCCGGTGCGGGGAGGTTTGCCATGCGCCCTGCAAGGCGGGTGGAGATGGCAAGCCCTGCGGCGCGGGAGGTGGCCAGGACCAGGGCCAGGGGCCAGCAGATGGCCAGGGCGCCAAGGTCCAGGGAGGCCCCTGCCACCGAGAAGAAAAGCACGTAGATGGGCAGGGAGAGGCGCATGAGATCCCCTTCAAGTTCTTCGCCGAAGGGGGTGGCGTTGCGTACCACAAAGCCTGCGGCGATGCAGATCAACAGGGGTTCCAGGCTGAGGTGGAGGGCGGTAAACGCGCTGAGCTGGTGCCCTGTGAGCACAGAGAGGCGGGTGACGGTAAAGGCGATGAAGAGCAGAAAAAGGGCGTGGTCTTTTCCCACCCGCTTGTAAAAGGCGTTGATGCCCATGCCCAGAAGGGCCCCCATGGTAAGGGAGCCTGCCAGTTCGAGGACCAGGACTCCGGCCTGGTGCCAGCCCGTGGCGCGGCTTCCGTCCAAAAGGGGGGAGAGCAGGGCCAGGGCCGCGGTGAACAGGATGATGACCAGCACATCCATGGCCACGGTGATGCCCAGGGCCGTTTCGGTAAAGGGGCCCCGGGCGCGGCATTCGGTGATGATGGCCATGGCTGACGAGGGGGACCTGGCGATGGCGATGATGCCCGACAAAAGGGCCAGGGCCAGGAGCTGGGCCTGGGTGATCTGGGCGGTGAAGGCAAAGAGGGGGGCGGTGACCATGATGGCGCCGAAGACGATGAGGGGAACCAGCAGGCACTGAAAGGCCAGGTTGAGGCCCAGGGCCAGGCTGCGGCCCGAGAGCAGGGTGCGGTCCAGGGCGGCCCCGGCGTGCAGGGCGATGAAGCTTAAGGCGATCTCGTTGATGAGCTGGAGCTTTTCCACGGTGTCCACGTCGAGGAACTGAGTCACGTGGGGCCCTGCCACCACCCCTGCCAGGATGTAGCCGGTGATTTTGGGGATGCCCAGGTGGGCGAGGAGTTCGGCGGTGAGAAAGCCGCAGAGCAGGGTGGCTGCCAGGGTGATGTTGATGGCGCCTGCCACCTGCCAGCTGCTGTCGATGGGGATCTCCATGGACCAGGCGCACAGGGCCACGGCCATGGCCAGGGTGATGGCGTTTCGGACGATGCGGGTGGCGGGGCGCGGGGTCATGGCGTGGTCTCCCTTTTGGGGACCAGCTCGCCCCAGGTAAGCCGTCCGGAGAGGTCACTGACCAGGGTGGCCAGGAGGATGGCGGTGACAAGGTTGTGGGTGATCGGTCCTGGAAAGGCGTGCTGGGCGTCAAAGCAGAGGGCCAGGGCCAGGCCTCCCTGCTCCATAAAGGCAATGCCAGCGCGCCTGGGCAGGGCCACGCCGGTGTGCAGGTGAGAGATGAGCCATCCCCCGGCCAGCTTGGCTGACGAGCGCAGGAGAAGGTAAAGGACCGCCGTCAGCACAAGGCTCTGGGAGAAGGTGACGGCCCGGGCTCCCAGTAAAATAAGCAGGAGCAGGTAAAGGGGCTTTTCAAGGATGATCACCATGGATAAAATGCGGTCCCTGTACCGGGTGGTGTTTCCGAGGAAAAAACCGGTGATGGCGTTGGCCAGCAGAGGGGAAAAATGGTGGGTTGCCGCCAGCCCGCTCGTGAGGACCACCATGCCGGTGACAATGAGGAGCAGTTCTTCCCTGGGGCGCCGCTCCGAGAAAAAGAGGGTGTAGAGTACCACCAGGGCGGCGGTGCTCATGAGGACCATGGGAAGGTCGGTCTGGATGGACATGGAGAGCCGGTCCGGCAAAGGGTTGGGGGCGCAAAAGAAAAAGGCCGCCGCAAACACCCCGAGGCTGAGGAGGCTTCCCGCCGTTGCAATGCGCATCAGGGTGGTGACGGCCCGGGTGGGTCTCAGGCCCGGGCTGGCCATGACCAGGGCGGCCTGGGAGCTGCAGGCGGCCGTGGCAGCCGTCACCAGGGCCAGGGAGAGGGTGTGTCCCGGCTCCAGCAGGGGGAAAAAGAGCAGGATCACGGCCACGAAGAGAAGAAGGGTCATGCCGGTGTCCAGGATGACGGCCACCAGAAACGGCGGGGAGAGACGCCGCATGAAAGGAAGGTCGAGCTGCAGGCCGTACATCAGCCCCACCCACCCGGTGACCAGCCCGTCCAGGGGGTAGAGCTCCGTGGCGGTTTGTTCGTCGAGGATTCCAAGCAGGTCCGGGCCCAGGAGGTATCCCACCAGGAGAAAGGCAGCCCCCGAAAGGTGAAAGCGGCTGCCCGGGCTCCCGTAGACCAGGTGGTAGCCGATGAGGGCCAGAAAAAGAATCGTGGAAAGTGTGATGAAAAGGGACATGTCTCATCCTGCGTCAGGGTGAAGGGCATGGTTTTGTTTGGGCAATTATATAGAAGGATGGAAGGAAAAGTAAACATGCCTCATGTGATGATCAGCGCCTGCCTGGCGGGAGAAAACGTTCGGTACAACGGAATTCCCGTGGAGGATGTGGACAAACGGATCAAAAAGTGGCTGGCGGAGGGAAAGGCTGTTTTGTTCTGCCCGGAGGTGGAGGGCGGACTGGTCACCCCCCGGGACCCGGCAGAGATCATCGGTGAGGGGGGCGGAAAGGCCGTGCTGGACGGCACGGCCCGCGTTGTCTCAGAGAAGGGGGAGGATGTGACCGAAGCCTTTGTGGACGGCGCCCGAAAGGCCCTGGCCTTTTGCCTGGAAAAGGGCATCCGCTTTGCTCTGCTCCAGGAGAGAAGCCCCTCCTGCGGGAGCCACCTCATCTACGACGGGCGCTTTCAGGGCACCCGTATCCCGGGCCGCGGCGTCACCGCGGCCCTTCTTGAACAGCACGGCATCCGGGTCTTCAGCGAGGCCGAGATTGATGCCCTGGAATCTGCCGTTACAGGTTCTCTTTAAAAATTTCGTCGCGGTCCGCCTCCCGGGTGAGGGGCTGGGACTGCTCGGTGGGAACGGTGCCCTCTTTGAAGCATTCAAAGAGGGTTTTTTTTGTGTCCGGGCCGGGGAGGAGCCCGGTTTCGGTGTCGATCTTGGCAAAGACCACCCCTTCGGGCACCTCAAAGACCTTCACGGGCTTGTCGGCGAGGATCCCCTTCATGAAGCTCAGCCAGATGGGGCTGGCGGCCCGTGAGCCGGTTTCGCTTTTGCCCAGGGGCGCTTTCTTGTCGTTGCCCACCCAGACCCCGGTGACGTAGGTGGGGGTGTAGCCCATGAACCAGGCGTCGTAGAGGTTGTTGGTGGTGCCGGTCTTCCCGGCGGCAGGGCGTCCGAGCTTGCGCACGCGCCTGCCCGTGCCCTCTTCCACCACGCTCTTCAAAAGGCTTGTCATGAGGTAGGCGGTGGACGGCTCAATGGCCTGGTTTTTGATGGGCACGGCCTCTTCCAGGACGTTTCCGTCCCGGTCTTCGATGCGGGTGATGAAGGTGGGTTCCACCAGATAGCCCAGGTTGGTGAAGACCGAGTAGGCCCGGACCAGCTCCAAAAGGGAAACCCCGGAAGACCCCAGGGCAATGGAGAGGTCCTGGTTGATGGGGGAGGTGATGCCGAGCTTTCTGGAATAGTCGATGGCGTAGTTCACCCCGATCTCTTTTAAGACCTTGATGGTGATGATGTTCATGGACTTGGTGAGGGCTTCCCGCAGCAGGGTGGCGCCGTGGAAGGTGCGCTCGTAGTTGTTGGGCTTCCAGGTGAAGTCCCGGTCTTCATCCAGGTAGACCACCGGGGAGTCGATGATCACCGTGGCCGGGGTGTAGCCCTTGTCGATGGCGGCGGCGTAGACAATGGGTTTGAACGCGGAGCCCGGTTGCCGCCTGGACTGGATGGCTCGGTTGAACTGGCTGTTCTGGAAGTCACGTCCGCCGATCATGGCCTTGACGTAACCGGTGTCTGCCTCAATGGAGAGCAGGGCCGCCTCTGAGGCCGGGTCCTGATGGAGGGCCAGGGACCAGAGCTCCGACTTGCTGAGGAGGCTCTGGGTGTCGGTGCCGGGGTTCTCGGTTCCCCATTCGCCCTTGCCGTCGTACTTGCCTGCGATTTTGACAAGGATGAGGTCGCCCTGGGTGAGGGCCTCCGAGGGATTTTTGATGCGGTCTTCCCAGTAGCCTCTGTGGATGTTGGGTTTTCTGGCCCATTTCATGTTGGCCAGGGGCAGGACACCGCGTCGGTTGCCGCACCGGACCAGTACCTCACCGCTTTTGTCGTCCACCTTCTCCACCACCCCTTTTAAGATGGTGCCGTCGGAGATGGTCTTGCCCTCCATCTCCCGGGCGAGGTCGGTGGCGGTCTGTTCGGCCTCGGCCGGTGTGAGGTGGCCCAGGGGGCCCCGGTAACCCTGGCGACGGTCCAGGGCCTCAAGGCCCTGGGTGACGGATTTCCGGGCGATCTTCTGCATCTCGATGTTCACGGCGGTCTGGATTTTGAGGCCCCCTTCGTAGAGGGCGTCGGCGCCGTATTTTTTCTCCACGTAGCGTCGGACGTACTCGGTGTAGCAGGGGACCTTTTCGATGTACCAGTTTCGCCTGGGTTTGATGTCCAGGTGGGTGGCCATGGCCTCGGTGGCCTGGATGTTGGTGATGTAGCCCTCCTCCACCATGCGGTTGAGGACGTAGATCTGCCGCTGTTTGGCCCTCTCCTTATAGCGGAAGGGGGAGTATCGGCTGGGGGCCTGGGGGAGTCCTGCAAGGATGGCGCATTCGGCCAGGTTCAGGTCCTTGGCGGACTTGCCGAAGTAGTTTTCCGCGGCGGCCTCCACCCCGTAGGCACCGTGGCCCAGGTAGATCTGGTTCAGGTAGAGGTAGAGCACCTCGTTTTTGCTGAAGCTCTTGTCCAGCCGGTAGGCCAGGATCGCTTCCTTGATCTTTCGTTTGTAGTTCCGGGCCGGGGTGAGGAAAAAGGACTTGGTCACCTGCTGGGTGATGGTGCTGCCTCCCTGGACAATGGCACCGGCCTTGAGGTTTTTGGTAAAGGCTCGGATGATGCTGAACAGGTCAATGCCCCGGTGTTTGTAAAAGCGGGCATCCTCGGCGGAGACAAAGGCCTGGAGAAGCTGGGGGGGCATCTCGGACAGGGGAATGACAATGCGTCGCTCCCGGAAGAATTCCCCGATTTTGCGGCCGTCGTCCGAGGTGACCACGGTAACCGTGGGGGGCCTGTAATCCTTCAGCTGGGTGATTTTGGGCAGGTCGGCGCTGAAGTAGAGGTAGATGGAAATACCGGAAACCAGGGCGAGACAGAACCCCAGGAGCGCAACTCGCAGCAGAAAGCGTAGGACACGCCGCTTTCTGGGGGTGGGTTCAGGGGGGGGAGCGTCGGTGGTGTTCGGGTCGCGGTGATCTGGGGTATCGGTCATGACAATCTCTTTGTTAGCAATGATATCGGGGGTGTTGGCGCCATGGCATTGTCCCCCCACTGTATACAGCCTCTCTTTCCCTGGGGGAGGAGGGCATGGGATCGTTGTGGGATGTCGTCGTACAATCGAAAAAAACTATCAAGGATTGGACCCCGATGCAAGGGGCGGGAATGAAAAAGCAATTGACAAGGGGGCAGGCAGCGATTAGGCAAAGGAGCATGCCCGGCTCGGACGCCGGGGCTCTGCGGCGTGTAACCGGCCGGGACCCCTGGTGGTGTCCTTTCGGTGACGGCACGTACCGACGGAGGCGATCCGTGGCGGATTCTGGTGTGAAACAGCGTGATGTGCGGGGGCGTGTGCCGCCCGGCGCGAAAACGATACCTGTGGAAGGAGACGAGGTGATGGTGGAACTGGATTACACGAAATTTGACGGTCTTCTCCCGGCCGTGGTGCAGGACTGGGAGAGCGGGGACGTTCTCATGGTGGCCTTTATGAACGAAGAGGCCTTTAAGCTCACGGTGGAGACCAAAAAGGCCACCTACTTCAGCCGATCCCGGGGCAAGCTCTGGGTCAAGGGCGAGAGCTCCGGCAACGAGCAGATGGTCAAGGAGATCCGCATCGACTGCGACGCAGACACCGTTCTGCTCAAGGTGGTCCAGAAGGGCGGGGCCGCCTGCCACCTGGGGTACAAGAGCTGCTTTTTCAGGAAGATGGAAGGGGAAGAGCTCGTGGTGACCGGAGAGCCCCTCTTTGACCCGGACGAAGTGTACAAGAAGTAAGAGATAAAAAAGGCGTGGTCTGCCCATGCTCTATGGGGATAGAAGACGGAGGCGGCCACACGATTTGGTGATCAACGCCCGGCCGGGCGGGGGCCTTTGATGTTGGTGTATGGCCGTTTGCCGCGAGCCGGGCACAGACCGAAGTCTTCGGTGGTTTGACGAAGCCTTCATGCATGGAGTGTGTATGAACGAGCAGTTGAAACTTGGACTTCCCAAAGGCAGCCTCCAGGAGGCCACCCTTGCCCTCTTTAAGAAAGCGGGTTGGAACGTGTCGGTGAGCGGGCGAAGCTATTTTCCCGACATCAACGACGACACCATGACCTGTGCCCTCTGCCGGGCCCAGGAGATGGCCCTTAATGTGGAAAACGGCACCCTGGACGTGGGGCTCACCGGCAGGGACTGGATCGCCGAGTACCAGTCCGACGTCCACGTGGTGACGGACCTGGTCTACTCCAAGGTGAGCGCCAAGCCCGCGCGGTGGGTGGTGGCCGTGGCCTACGACTCGCCGGTTAAAACCCTGGAAGATCTCCAGGGCAAGACCGTCTCCACGGAGCTGGTGGGAGTGACCAAGCGGTTCTTTGCCGAGAAGGGCATCGACGTGAAGGTCAAGTTCTCCTGGGGCGCCACCGAGGCCAAGGTGGTCTCCGGCCTGGCAGATGCCATCGTGGAGATCACGGAGACGGAGAGCACCATCAAGGCCCACGGCCTGCGGGTGATCCACGAGCTTATGCAGACCAACACCCAGCTCATCGCCAACCGCGCGGCCTGGGCGGATCCTGCCAAGCGGGGGAAGATTGAAGAGATGGCCATGCTCTTGAAAGGGGCTCTGGTGGCCGGAAAGCTTGTGGGGCTTAAGATGAACGTCTCCAAAGAGGATGTGGAAAACGTGGTGGGCCTGTTGCCCAGCCTCCACGCTCCCACCGTGGCCCACCTCTACCAGAGCGACTGGCTCTCCGTGGAGACGGTGGTGGACTCAGGGACCGTGCGGGACCTGATCCCCAAGCTCCTCAGGGAAGGTGCCGAAGGGATCATTGAGTACCCCTTGAACAAGGTGATCAATAAATAAGCCCTTCCCGCGGCGGAAGGCCTCTTTTTTGTGGCAAGTGCCCTTGGGGTTGTGGTAAGGGTATGAAACCATTCGGAAGAAAGAGACGTTTCCCGTCCTCCGAACCTGATTGACATATACGCCCGGAGCCGTATGGCCCGGGCTTTTCGTTGTATACCAGAAACTGTGGCGCCTTAACGCTCTGCGGTTTATGACGCCGCGGCATGATGCACCTGCGCACGGGCCGCCGGGAAAGAAACAGACCATGAAAATCCTGTCAGCCGAGTTTGTGACCAGCGCGGTGAAGGCGGATCAATACCCCGAGCTCCGGCTTCCGGAGATCGCCTTTGCAGGCCGCTCCAACGTGGGGAAATCCTCCCTGATGAACTCGCGCCCGGTGGCGGTTGGCAAGCGCCTGGTGAAGACCAGCTCCACCCCCGGGCGGACCCAGCTGGTGAACTTTTTTGACATCAACGATGAGATCACCTTTGTGGACCTGCCCGGTTACGGGTATGCCAAGGCGCCCAAGCGCGTGGTGCGCGAGTGGGGCCCCATGGTGGAACGCTACCTGGCCGAGCGCCGCTCCCTGAAAGGGGCGCTGCTCCTCATCGACATCCGGCGGTCGCCCCGGGAGGATGAGTTCAACCTCATCGAGTGGTTCCGGGCCCACGGCATCCCCTTTCGGGTGGTGCTGACCAAGGCCGATAAATTTTCCAACAACAAGCGGCAGAGCAATGTGTCGCGCATTGCCAAGGAGCTGGGGCTGAAGAGCCGCGAGATGATCGTTTTTTCCGCCCTGACGCGAAGCGGCAGAGACGAGGTCTGGCAGGCCATTACCGAGTTGATCGCGCCGCCTTCGGCCCCCATGGACCAGGAGTAAGGGACCACCCATATGGAAAACACACACGATTTCAACGGATTTAAAAGCGGCTTCGTGGCCCTGGTGGGTGCGCCCAACGCAGGCAAATCGACGCTGATGAACAAGCTGCTGGGGGAAAAGCTCTCCATCACCTCCCGAAAACCCCAGACCACGCGTCACCGCATCCTTGGCGTGGTGCACCGGGAAGAGATGCAGCTTGTCTTTGTGGACACCCCCGGGGTGCACAAGTCCAACCGCGCCCTGAACGTGCGCATGGTGGATGTGGCCCTCACCGCCCTGGGCGACGTGGACGTGGTGGTCTTCATGACCGACGTCCATGAGCCCGACGAGGAGTCGGACGCTTACCTCGTGGGCCAGCTCAAGAAGGTGAACCGGCCCGTGATCCTGGCCCTCAACAAGGTGGACCGCATCAAGAAGCCCGAGGTGCTTGCCCACATCGAAAAGTGGCGAGGCATCCACGACTTTCATGCCATCATCCCTCTGTCCGCCAAGCACGGAGACCAGGTGGATTCCCTGCTCTCGGAGATCGCAAAGATCATGCCCGAGGGCCCTCCCTTCTACCCCGAAGACGTCATCACCGACCTGCCCGAGCGTTTCTTTGTGGCGGAGATGGTCCGGGAAAAGATCTTTCGCCTCACCGGCCAGGAGATTCCCTACTCCACGGCTGTTACCGTGGACACCTTCACCCGGGAGAAGAAGCTCGTGCACGTGGAGGCAACCATCCACGTGGAGCGTGATTCCCAGAAGGGGATCATCATCGGCAAAAAGGGCACCAAGCTCAAGGCCATCGGCGAGGAGGCGAGAAAAGCCATCGAAGAGATGGTGGGCAAAAAGGTTTTCCTTAAGCTCTTTGTCCGTGTGGAGAAGAACTGGTGCAAGGACACCAAGGCCATTCGACGCCTGGGAATTTAGCGATGGACTGGTTTATTGGTGCCGATGAAGCGCACATCAAGCGAGAGCGGCGAAAGGCGCGGGAGCTTCGCCAGAGCCAGTGGTGGAAGCGCCGCTGCGCCAAGGGCGTGTGCCACTGGTGCGAGCAGCCGGTGAAACCGGCGGAGCTCACCATGGACCATGTGGTACCCGTGGCCCGGGGCGGAAAGAGTACCAAGGGCAATGTGGTGCCCTGCTGCAAGACGTGCAACACCAAGAAGAAGCAGCTGCTGCCCATGGAGTGGGACGCGTGGCTGGAGGGTGTGAAAAAAAGCAGCGTGTAAAACGACGCGGATCGCTCCCCATGGCGTAAAGACGAATAAAAAAGGCCGGTACCTGGATATCTCCAGGGTACCGGCCTTTTTTTGTCTGGGGGCGGAGGTCTTTAGCCTTCCTGCTGGCAGAGCCGATGGATGGTCTGGGCGTGCCATTTGCCGCGACCGGAGAAGGTGGGCAGGCCCAGCTCGGTGAGGTGGGCGGCCACTTCGTTGTAGGTGGAGCCCTGGGCTCGCATTTTGTGGATCATGCCGATGATTTCGTCCTTGGACATCTCGGCGGCCGGGGCAGCTTCCTGCTCGGGGAGGTCGTCCATGGGCTCTTCGTCCACAAGGCCCAGCTCGTCCTCGTACTCACGGGCCACGGCGTCGATGCCGGAGACAACCTTGTCGATGGTGGGGAATTCGGCCCCTGCAAGGGAACTGATGATGCTTGCGATCTCTTCGATGGCCTCGGCTTTGCGCTCTTCGGCGATGGCTCTGCGCTCGTGGATCTCCATGGCCTGGTTCTGCTGGGTCACCATGGTCTCCAGGAGGTCTTTGATGAGGCCGAGGTTTTCATCCTTCTGGGCGTAGTCGTTGCGGGGCCGCTGGTGGTACCGCCGATTGTCGTTGTTCCGGTGGTAGTTGTTCTGGTTGTCGTTATTGTTGCGATGGTGGTTGTGGTAGTTGTTGCTGTTGTTCTGATTGTTCTGGTACTGCTGCTGGTTGTTGTGATGGTTCTGCTGGTTGTGGTGGTGATTGGAGTGACCGCCGTTGTTGTGATCGTAGGGACGGCGTGACTGGTGGTTGTGCTGGTATCGCTTGTCTTTGGACTGGTTGCGAATGGATTGGAGAAAATCGCTCATGAAAAATACTCCTGTGCCTGGTGATGGTGCGCAACTCCTATGGCAAAAGATGTTGCTCGGCGTCATGTGAATCGGCGAAATATGTGTTACCGATGCGGGGTCGCCCGGCGTGCGATCAAGGCAGGCATCGGGTGGCTCCGGGGTGGCGCCGTCATAAAAATTGCGGTGATAAATCATTCCTTTATCGGCAAACTCACCATGGGATGGGCATGTCGTCCGGGAACGTTTGCCGTCCCTTCTGGGGCGACAATTCTCTTTTTATGCGGATTTTTTTTGGTAACAGATATTTCTCATGGTGTCAAACGGAATCGTTTTTTAGGCGATTATTAGGAAGTGATGAGTATTCGCAGAGGGTACGTTTTGATAAGGTATATTAGAAAAAAGAAGGGAGAAAATGAAGAGGTAAATCGCGAACAGCCCCGTTAAACGGGGCTGTTGTTAATCGAAGAGTCCGGTGGCTACCACCTTTTCATGCATCTCGCCGTGGCAGAGTTTCTCCTTATAGGAACGGATGAGGGAGAGCCCTTCTTCCCGCGTTGACAGGGTAACGGCCCTTTTCCTGAAACTGCTGCATCCGGGCAGGCCTTTGACAAACCATCCCAGGCGGCTTCGCATGGTCTTGCAGGCGATAAATTCATCGGTAAAGTAGTCGAGGGTGTCGGTGAAGTATCGCTCCATCATGGCGAAGTGGTCAACCAGTGACGGTTTTACGATATCCCCGGATAACAGGGCGTTGATGCGTTTGAACAGGGCCGGATCGCCGATGGCGGCCCGTCCGATCATCACCGCGTCGCAGCCGGTGGTTTCGAACATGCGAAGGGCGTCCTCCGGGGTGAGGATGTCGCCGTTGCCGATGACAGGGATGCCCATGGCCTCCTTGACCCGCTTGATGACGGACCAGTCCGAATGACCGCGAAAGCCCTGCTTTGCGGTGCGCGGGTGGACAGCCACGGCATCGACGCCCGCCTCTTCGGCAAACCGTGCCAAAAGCAGGGCGTCGTCCCCGGAGGCGTCCCAGCCGGAGCGCATCTTGACGGTGAGGGGGATGGTGATGGCGTCCCTGACAGCCTTGAAGATCTCTCTGGCCAGGGCGGGTTCGCCCATGAGGGCCGAGCCCGAGCCGGTCTTGAGGACCTTTTTGACGGAGCAGCCGCAGTTGATGTCGATCATCTCGGCCCCTGCGGCCTCCACTTTTCGGGCCGCCTCGGCCATCATGGCCGGGTCCGATCCGAAAAGCTGGATGGACAGGGGCTTTTCTTCGGGGCGGCTGTCCATGAGGCGGTAGGTCTTTTCCGATGCGTAGATGAGGCCGTTGGCGCTCACCATCTCCGAGACCACGAGGCCGGCCCCCATCTCTTTGGCCATGAGGCGGAAGGGGAGGTTGGTGATGCCGGCCAGGGGGGCCATCACCGTGGGGCTGTCCAGCTTGATGTTTCCAATGGTAAAACGTGTCATCTCTCGTCTCTATGGTTCGGGCGTACCCTGCCCGGGCGTTTGTTTTTTGCGGGCGAATGCGCCGTCCCTTAAGCCTTGGGGGCAGGAGCCTTCGCGGAACTGGCGTAGCAGTACAGGCAGCCCGTGGGGCAGGGGTGCCGTGTGTAGGAGCCGATATCTTTGCTTTGGGTGCACCGGCACCCGGCCTCTTTTCTCTGGCCCGAGTCCCGTGCAAGGGAGAGATCGCCCCCGTAGAGCCCGGCCAGGAGCGGCCCGGGGATGCATGCGGACGGCGTGATGCCGCTGCCGAAGGGCAGGGCGTCCTGGAGCGCGTTTTCACAGCAGGTAAACAGATCGATGTCGAGGGCTTGCAGCTCCCGGTTCAGGCGCAAAGCGACGGCTACTTTCTCATGGATGGGAGGATCCGTCAACTCGATTCCCGCGGCCCGGCAGCGGCGAACCACTTTGGGGTAGAGATCCGCGAAGCTGGTGATGCAGCGGCGGATCCCGGCGTCGCGGGCCGCCTTTGCGATGCGGGAAAAATCGTGGAGGTTGTCGCAGGGGGTACCGGTTGCGTCCCGGTAGTGGCAGATGGGGTCAAAGCGCCAGGCCACGGCATCCGGGCCCACGCGACGGCAGAGCTCGGCCATGGCCTCCAGGCGGCGGTCCAGGGGGGGGACGCCGGGCTCCAGAAGTCTGTCCGTGCTGTTGACGGTGAGGTTGAAGTAGAGGTGGAACCCTTTTTTCCGGAGGCTGTCATCGCAGCCCCTTTTCAGGAAGGGGCCGATGTCCTTTGTCCAGAACACAAGGGTATGAACGCTCTCCGGGGTGAGGGCAACCCGCCGGGTTTCACCGGTATAGGGGTGATCAACGAGGGCCTCTCCGGCTGCGACGGAGTCCATAAACCAGTCCAGGTAGTGGGCCGGGATATCGCTGCGCCGGGAAACGGAGAGGACGTGTCGTTTGGAACTGCGTGTTGCCATCCACCTTTCCGAAAGGGGCTACTTGTTCCCGAAGGGGAACTGAATCACTTTGGCATCGGGCTGTTGCGGTGACGGCTCGGCGTCGTTGACGGCGAGGTGTTCCTCCATCGCGGGCACTTCCTGCATCTCGGTCAGGGGCTCGTCGTCCCACTCCTCGTCCTGGTCCACTTCGGGGCAGACGACTTTTTCGAGGCGCATGCGCTTGCCGCCCATGGTGAATTCGTCCCCATCGATGTACGCCCCCTTCAGGATCCAGGTCGCCGAGTGCACGGGAATCTGCAGAAAGAGCAGCTTGACGTGGAACCAATCGGGTTTGTCATCTTCCCAGATCTCCTCAATACGAGCGAAGGCCAGGGGGGTGTCTTCGTAATAGATCAGTACGATGTCCTTTTCGAACGTCATGCTACCGGACATGTCACGCTCCTTGCTTCCAACCGGGTGTTTTACAATGAAAAAAAGGCAAAAGCCCCTTTTTTGCGAAATTGCATTATGCACCTTTTTCGTCAAATTGGAAATCGAAAAGATGCGCTTTGGTATTCATGGGATACCGCGTCGGGAACAACAGCCTTGTTCGGTGCGGGACACCGGCCGTCCGAGGCCTGCTTTTCAGTCCCCGGGGCGGGGAAAGAGAAGGGCTCGCACCCATCCGATCACGGAGTTCCCGCGGAGTTGATCCCGATCGATGATATCGAATTCCCGGGCCAGCTGGCCGGGATTTGAGAGCCATTCGCCCCGGGTACGAAGCTTGGTGTCGGGGTCGAGGTACTTGACGACACGTGCCGGGTTGCCCACGGCGATGGCGTTTGCCGGGATATCCGAGGCCACCACGGCTCCGGCGCCGATGATGCTGTTTTTTCCCACGCGCACCCCTTTGCAGATGATGGCGCTGTCCCCCACCCAGACGTTCTCTTCCAGAACCACAGGGCAGGTCTTGCCGATGGGCAGGCTGCGGTCGTAGATCCCGTGCCAGTCCGAGTCGGTGATGTAGGCGCCGCTGGCGATCATGCAGCTCTCGCCGATGGTGATCTCCGAGGCGGCGAGGATGCGTACCCCCGGACAGACCAGGCAGTAGTCGCCGATGGTGATGCCTTTGACGTCGGGGTCGGCGGACCAGACGGTGAGGCGCACCTTTCGGTCCGGTGCGGCGATGACCGTGGGGTAGGAGCCGATGCGGACGGGGCCGCCAAAGAGTTCCAGGTGCCAGGGTTTCATATAGGCGCCGCCCCGGCCCATGAAGTCGAGCTGGGGGCGGATGTATCGGTTTGCATAGTATTTCTGAAACAGGATGTAGAGGCGTTTCAGCCAATAGGGTCTGTGGTCTTTTTTCACGTCAAACGTCCCGGCGCAGTGTGGGGTTGATTCTATTCGGTTACAGGCATTCGGCAAGGCTCTCGCCTGCCAGGGCCTCGTGGGATGCCCAGAAGTCATGGGAGAAGAGCCGCCCGGCCGGGGTCAGGTCAAAAAGGGCGTCGGCCGCCATGAGCATCACACCGTTGGTCCACGAAAGCTTCTCTTCGGGCCAGATTACCATGTCCGGGAAGGTGTAGCCGCACCAGTAGGAGCCGTCGTCAAACCGGGAGTCCTTGATCCAGTCAAAGATGATCTCGGCCTTGTCCCTGTGGCCCATGGCGGACAGGGCGAGGATGAACTCGGCGGTCTCGGCAACGGTAACCCAGGGCTCGTCGGAGACGCACCGCACCCCCTGGCCCTCCACGACGAATTTTTTCCAGTATTTGTCCAGCCGCTTCTGGGCCTCGGCCCCGGTGAGGGCGCCGGAGAGGATGGGGTAGAACCAGTCCATGGAGAAGCGGGACTTGGTGACTTTGGTAGCGTCGGCCGGTGCGGATGGCTTCCCGCACGCGGCGGAGCCCTTCGGACCAATTGGGCATGTCGTGGCCCAGCTCGCGGGCGATGGCCAGCCCGCACTTGAGGCTCATGAAAATGGAGCTGGAGCCCGTAAGCAGGGCCATGGGGTCCACTTCCCCGTCCGGGCTGGTTGCCCAGTGGATCTCACCGCCGGGGGCCTGCAGGGAGAGGGCAAAGTCGAGGCCCCGTTTCAGGGTGGGCCAGTAATCGGCGAGGAACTGACGGTCCTTTGTAATAAGGAAATGGTGGTAAACCCCCACGGCCACATAGCTGCTCATGTTGGAGTCGTGGGTTTGGTCCTCGGGCACACCTTTCTTATAGGAAGCATACCAGCTTCCGTCGTCCAGCTGCATTGCGGCCAGCCAGGCAAAGGCCTTGCGCGCCTCAGCGATGTGGCCGCCCACGGACAGGCCCATGGCCGATTCCACGTGATCCCAGGGGTCGGTCTTGTCTCCGTCGCTCCAGGGAATCTCGCCCGAGGGGAGTTGGTTGCAACCACGAGGCTGCCACCGATTCCAGATCCAGGGTCGCCACCCTGTCCTTGTCCAATCTTTTAAACTCCATGAACGCCACCTCACTTTCCCAGCTCATCTGCTCTGCAAAGGGGTTCCGGTCGGGTCCGGGTCCCGCAGATCAGGGTGTTGTACCGATTGGTAAAATATACCGATGATGTTTAGCAGAAGGGGGTGTCGGAATCAAGGGGGAACTTGGATATCCGGATTGAAGTGGGAGGGTTACCCGGGGTTTCTTTGTCCGGGAAGCGGTTGTTGAATGATGTTTCATTCACCTGGTATCATTGACTTAAATGGTATGTATACAAAGTATGTGCCGAAGCGATTAAAAGGGAGAAAAAAACTTGTAAAAGACCATATATTAAGGCCTATGCATGTCCTGATAAGAGGCAATTGAAAGAGACTTGTTTTCTCTTGACATACAAATAATCGGTCTGTTACAACATTCACTGTCAATATATAAATTGAACGATCATTCATTTCATGGCGTGATTGTAATTTATTATGCACAGGAGGGAATTATGAGTAGAAAAATCAGAAAAGCTGCAGTGATCGGGTCCGGGATCATGGGCGGCGGCATCGCAGCTCTCTTGGCTGCTGCAGGCGTGAAGGTGCTCCTTTTGGACATCGTCCCCTTTGACCTCACCGATGAGGAAAAGAACGACCCTGCGGCACGTAACCGCATGGTAGACAACGGTCTGAAAGCCACTCTGGCTGCCAAGCCGTCTCTGTTCATGACCAAGAAGGACGCTGCTCTCATCGAGACCGGCAACCTGACCGACGACTTCGACAAGCTCGCCGATTGCGACTGGATCTGCGAAGTGGTTGTAGAGAACCTGAAGATCAAGCAGGAACTCTTCGCTCGTATCGACAAGGTGAGAAAAGCCGATGCCATCATCAGCTCCAACACCTCCGGTATTCCCCTTGCCAAGATCTCTGACGGCCTCTCTGCAGGTTTCAAAGAGCACTTCCTCGGCACTCACTTCTTCAACCCCGTCCGCTACATGCACCTTCTGGAGCTCATCCCCGGAGCGGAGACCAAGCAGGAAGTCCTCGACTTCATCGCCAACTTCGGCGAAGTATACCTTGGTAAAGGGATTGTCTGGGCCAAGGATACCCCCAACTTCATCGGTAACCGTATCGGTATCCAGGGCATCGGCCGCGTACTCCAGGCCGTTGTTGAAGACGACATCACCATGGCCGAAGCCGACGCACTGCTCGGTCCCGCAATGGGTCGTCCCCGTACCGCCATCTTCGGCACCGCCGACATGGTAGGTCTCGACACCATGGTTCACGTCGCCGACAACTCCTACGAGCTCTGCCCCGACGACGAAATGCGCGACACCGTTGTTGTCCCCGACTTCGTTAAGAAGATGCTCGCCGACAACAAGCTGGACCAAGGAAGGCTTCTATAAGAAAGGCCGTGACGAGAACGGCAAGCGCTTCAAGAAGCAGCTTGACCCCGCCACCGGCGAGTACATCGACATCGAGAAGCCCTCTTTCCCCTGCCTGGACGCTGCCAAAAAGGCCGCTACCCCCGCAGAGAAGATGCAGGCCATCGTGTACGGCGACGACAAAGGCGCCAAGTTTGTCTGGAAGTGCACCGCCAACGCCATGACTTACTGTGGCAACCGCATTCCCGAGATTGCCGACTCCCTGGTTGAGATCGACAACGCCATGAAGTGGGGCTACGGCTGGGATGTAGGTCCCTTCGAAGCCTGGGATGCCATCGGCGTACGCAAGTCCGTTGAGAAGATGGAAGCCGAAGGGCTCCCCGTCTCCGCCAAAGTAAAAGCCATGCTCGACGCAGGCGTTGAGAGCTTCTACCGCGTAGAAAAGGGTATTCCCCAGTACTACGATTTCGACAAGGCTGCTTACGTAGACGTACCCCTGTCAGCTTCCGCTCTGTCCCTGGCTGCTGCCAAGGCCGACGGCAAAGTGGCTCTCTCTTGCCCCTCTGCTTCTCTCGTTGACATCGGTGACGGCGTTTACTGCCTCGAGTTCACCACCAAGATGAACGCCCTCAACGGCGAAATCATCGACTTCATGGGCGGCGCCCTGGATTACGTAGATGAGCACGGTGTAGGCCTTGTTATCGGTAACCAGGCCGGTGGCATGCCCGGTGCGTTCTCCGCCGGTGCAGACCTCGCCTTCGTTCTCAAGAAAGCAGAAGACAAGGCTTACGACGAGCTCGACGCCTTCCTCGAGAAAGGCCAGATGGGTATGCTCTGCCGGCCGTGGTTTCTCCCTTCCCCGTTGTGGCTGCCCCCTACGGCATGACCCTTGGCGGCGGTTGCGAAGTGTGCGTCTCTGCTGACAAGATCGTTGCCCACTCCGAGCTGTACAGATCCTGCTCCGTGTTGGCCTCCTGCCCGCAGGCGGCGGTTGCCTTAACCTCTGGAAGAAGTACATCACCTCTCTTCCCGCAGGTACCGACAAAGACACCGACCTTGCCAAGCTCTTCATCCCCACCTTCATGAAGATCGCCATGGCGGCTGTCTCCATGAGTGCTGCAGGCGCCGTTGCAAACGGTCACCTCTCCCCCACCAAGGACCGCATCGTCATGAACCGCGATCTCCTCATCGGCGAAGCCAAGAAAGAGGTCCTGCGTATGGTGGAAGACGGGTACGCACCCCCCATGAAGAAGAAAGTCCGCGTTATCGGCCGCGAAGGTTACGGCATGGTCAACGCAGAGATCTTCAACATGCTCAACGGTGGGTTCCTGTCAGAGCATGACGCCATGCTGGCCAAGCGTATCGCCTACGTTATCGCAGGCGGCGACGTGAAGTCCGGCACCGAAGTGAGCGAAGAAGCCATTCTCAAGCTCGAGCGTGAAGCCTTCATCGACTTCCTCAAGGAAGAGAAGAGCGTTGCCCGTATCGCGCACATGCTGAAAACCGGCAAACCTCTCCGTAACTAATAGCCGGGTTGGCCAATAGCCTTACGTTCAATTTCGATGCCTGTGAAGAGTACATGCATCACGCCGTGACGCACAGGGCGGGTCGCCCGCCCTGTGCCTCACTCCGGCGGATGCAGGAAAAGAGGGCATCAGGAAAATGGAGGAATAGAACATGAGAGATGCATACATCGTCCAGTCAGTGAGAACGCCTGGTTGTAAGAATAAGAGGGGTCAGTTCAAGGAGACCCGTCCTGAGGACCTCCTCTCCTTTATCATGAAGTCTTGTGTCGAAAAAGCAGGGGTTGATCCCCTCGAGATCGACGACGTTATGTGCGGTTGCGCCTTCCCCGAAGGTGAGCAGGGCCTTAACGTTGCCCGTGTCGCAGCCCAGATGGCTGGCTTCCCCGACGAAGTGTCCGGTGCCACCGTGAACCGCTTCTGTGCTTCCGGCATCGAAGCCATCGCCCTGGCCTCCCTTCGTATCCAGGCCGGTTGGTCTGATCTCACCATGGGTGCCGGTCTTGAGTCCATGACCTACGTTCCCATGGGTGGTCACACTCCCCGCCCTCACCCTGAATTCTCCGCAGTCAAGCCCGAGGCTTACATCTCCATGGGTGTAACCGCTGAGAACGTGGCTGACCGTTACGGCATCACCCGTCAGGAGTGCGATGAGTTCGCAGTTCGCTCCGTAAACAAGGCGGTTGAAGCTCAGGAGAAAGGCTACTTCACCGAGATCGTACCCGTTCCCGCATACAAATTTGTTGAGCAGGCTGACGGTACCTTCAAGAAAGAGACCTTCATGGTCGAAACGACGGCGTTCGCGCCTACTCACCGTTGAAGGGATCGCTCGACTGAACTCCCCCTTCAAAGCCGGTGGCGTGGCTACCGCAGCCAACTCTTCCCAGACCACTGACGGCGCTGCCGCTACCCTCCTTGCCAGCAAGGAAGCATGCGAGCGTCTCGGCCTCAAGCCCCTTGCAAAGCTCGTGACTTACGCCGTAGCCGGTTGCAAGTCCGACGAAATGGGTGTTGGTCCCAAGTACGCCATTCCCAAGGCTCTGAAAAAAGCTGGCCTCAAGGTTGAAGACATCGACGTCATCGAGCTTAACGAAGCTTTTGCTACCCAGTCCCTGCATTGCATCAAAGAGCTGGGCCTCGACGAGTCCAAGATCAACCTCAACGGCGGCGCCATCGCCCTGGGTCACCCCCTGGGTTGTACCGGTGCCAAGCTCACCGCTACCCTCATTGCCAACCTGGAGCGTACCGGTGGCAAGTACGGTATCGTCTCCATGTGTATCGGCGGCGGTATGGGCGCATGCGCCATCTTCGAAAGGGTTGAAGGCTTCTAATTGATGCCTCCCTTCAGGGAGATCCGTTGATTGCAAGTTATAAGGGCCGTCTCGCTTGTGCGAGGCGGCCCTTTTTTTTATCTGATTTAAGGTATGGCGTGTGGCGGGCTTTTACCCGCGGGCGTGGGGGTACAGCCTGCCCTCGATTTTTCTTCATCATGGCCCCCAGCATCTTGATGATGTCCCGCCAGTGATTCCCACGGGCCGGTTGTCGTCGTCCACAACCGGGATGCAGGTGATGGTCTCGGTGTTGAACAGGCGCACGGCATCCCGCACCGAAGCATTCCGGGGCAGGGTGATGGGCTCGCGGCTCATCACCTGGTGCACCTTCTTGTTCAGGGTGGCCCGGTCTTCCTGAGTTTCTGCGGCAGTGCCCAGGTTCGGGCTGAGGGCCTTGAGCAGGGCCCGGTCGGAGAGGACGCCGTAGAGGCGTTTGTTCTCCACCACCAGCAGGTTGTGAAAGGCCACGTTGGCAAAGATATCCCGGACGACCCGCAGGGTGTCGTCGAGTTCCACGGTGACGATTCGCTTGGACATGATCTCTGAAATGTTCATGGGCCGCCCTTCCTTCGGTATCAACGTTTCCTTATTTGGCTTTTCCTTAGTTTAGGCCTGGGCTCCTGTATCTGTCAATGACTCCCGTAGCACATGCGCCGGAGCTTACCTGCGGGTGACGCAGAAGGTCACGTCACGGGATCGGTGGGCATCGCTGTCGGGCAAGAGCCCGTCATGGCAGCTGATGTTTCGGAACCCCCGGGCCGACAGCAGGCGGTGGAGCGTTTCGTGGGAGAAGGTATGGGTCCAGAAGCGGTAGGTATCCACCGAGCCGGATTCATCCGCCACGATATGCTGGCTGAGGCATACCCCTTGCTCTTCATAGCAAAAGGACCGGGACAGGGCGAGGTAGGGCCGGTCCCTCCAGAATCCCTTGTCCGAAGCTTCCCATTGCGGCTCGGGAAGGGTGGCGAGAGCTCCTTCGTTCATGACGTCGAAGACAAAGACCCCGCCCGGCACCAGGGCCCGGTGGATCTTTGCAAGGAGGCGGTTCTGCTGTGAAGGTGTCAGGACCCCAAAATCACAAAAGATCATGATGATGAGGTCGTACCGGCTGTCATGGTCCAGCTCCAGGTAGTTTTGGTTCAGGTAGGAGATCTCCAGCCCGCTTTTCCGGGCCGCTTGCCGGGCATATTTGATGGAGGTGGCGGAGATGTCCATTCCGGTGAGCCTGTGGCCGAGCCGGGCCAGCTTGTCGCAGTAGAGGCCGGGGCCGCAGCCCAGGTCCAGAATGTTAAGGGGTTTGTCCGGGGCCTGACCCAGGATCCAGTTTACCGTGTCCGTGATGGTCGACTCTTTTCTGCTGGCGAGGTCTGTGGCCTGGCTCAGGTGGGTTTCAAGGAGTCGGGCCCCGATGTACGGGTCGTCCCACATGGTGGCTGTTGCAGGGGCGTAGAGTTCGGGCTTTTTGGATGCGTCGATGAGTTGCTTGATGTTCATGAAAACCTCATGGTCCGGTCGTCCTTTGACGGAGTGGTGCCGGAATTGTCTTATGTTGAAGGTGACATACGGTGCAGGAGGGGCGGCGCGTAAAAAAAGGCGGGGGCTCTGTCGCAAAGGCGCACCTCACCGGTCCCGGGCCTTGGCCACCGCGCGTCCCAAATAGAGAGAAGGGGATATGTCTTAGATGGTTTTCATGATCCGCTGACTATAAATGTGGTGGATGGACATGTCAATCTCTTGTATGGTTGGTGCGTTATTTATCCCCTTAATGTATGAACAGCCCCGTTAGGAGAGAGAGTTCATGACGGTGACCACGGATTTGAATCAACAGCCGGAATCGGTAATGGACGATGAAGAGATGAGCTCCTGCTGCCTGGGGAACCTGGTGGTGATTATCAATACCCGGGGGGCCATTCCCACGGCCAAGGGGACCTACCCGGCGCGCTTCGGGCTCTATGGCGAGATCCGGAGCCGGGAGTTTGCCTTTCACTTCAACCCCACCGGAGAGATCCGTTACATGCGCGGGCTGACGCGGGCCTGGCCCCACCCCTGGGAGTGGCTGAAGCGGAGCTGGGGCAACGACTGGGTTTACTACTCCGTGGGTCTGGACAGGGGCCAGGGCCGGGTGAAGGACTGGGTGGGGGAGGACTACCTGCCCTGCCTCTCCTATGAGAGCAACGCCATCCGGGAGGTGACCCCGTACACGGAGCCGGGCATTGCCCGGGCTTTTTCCGCCTGGTCCCAGGTCTACGGGACCCTCTGCACCACCTCCCTTGAGGGGCTGGCCCCGGAGATGCGCGCCTTTGTGGAGCGGGTCATCGAAGCCAACGACGACTCGGCCCTGATCCGGCGGGCCGAAGACCTGCACCGCATCATCGGCGGAAGGGTGAGCGTTTTGCCCCCGGACACCCGCCATGCGGATTACGAGGTGATCCCCCTGAACATCGCCGACGGTTGCCTCTACAAGTGCCGCTTCTGCTCGGTGAAATCCCGGGCACCCTTTGCCCCCAGGAGCGACGAGGAGATCGCCGCCCAGATCGAGGCCCTGAAAGGGTACTACGGCTCAAGCCTCCAGAATTTTAACGCCCTGTTCCTTGGAGATCACGACGCCCTGGCCGCGGGTGGAGAGCGGGTGGCCCATGCTGCGCAGACCGCCTGTGAGGCCTTTGGCTTCGGGGCATCCAAAGGGGCGCCCCCCTCGGTGTTTCTCTTTGGGAGCTGCGCCTCGTTTTCCAAGGCCGGGGAGGAGGCCTTTAAGGCCCTTGAGGCGTTGCCCTGCACCGTTTACATCAACCTGGGCCTGGAGTCTGCGGACGACGACACCCTGAAGATGCTCGGCAAGCCCATTACCGCGGCCATGGTCACCGAGACCCTGCACAAAATGGTGGCGGTGAACGCCCGCTACCCGTCGGTGAACGTCACCGCCAATTTTCTTCTGGGCACCACCTTTTCCGAAGCCCATCACGCATCCATCATGGCGCTTCTGGGGTCGGTTTCCCGGGAAGAGGGGGCCAAGGGCTGCGTCTATCTTTCGCCCCTGGTGGAGACCCAGCGCCGCGAAGAGGTGCTGCCCATGTTCCACGAGATCAAGGAAGCAAGCGGCCTTCCCGCCTATGTTTATCTGATCCAGAGACTTTAAATTAGGACGCATCGCACCTTTTCATACCCTCTCAGGAATGCTATATAATGCGCCGTCTGAGACAATAATTTCATCCAAACAACCCGTGACGTATCATCCCCATCGGAGCCCAGCATGCACGAATTGATCATGATCCATATCTACGGCCAGGACAAGCCCGGCCTTGCCGCACAAATGACAGGTATTCTGGCTGAATACGATGTGGAGATCCTGGACATGGGCCAGACCGTGATCCACGATAATCTCTCATTGGGTATTCTCATTCGGATTCCTGTCAAGCATGAGGCGGCACCCATCGTCAAAGAGGTGCTTTTTGCGGCCCACGACCTGGACATCAACGTAAAATTCCGGCCCATCTCCGATGCCCGCTACCGGGACTGGGTGGCGGCCTCCGGCAAGAAGCGGTACATCGTGACCCTGCTGGGCCGCAAGGTAACGGCCGTGCACATGGCCGAGGTGACCCGGGTCCTGGCCGAGAGCGGGCTCAACATCAACGGGGTGACCCGTTTGTCCGGCCGCATGCCCCTGACCGACGTGGAGAAGACCGAAAAGCCGGTTTGCATCGAACTCTCCCTGCGCGGCACCCCCGACGAGCTGGAGGGCATCCGCAAAAAATTTCTGGAGATCACTTCTCGCCTGGGCATCGACATCGCCCTGCAGGAGGAGACCCCCTACAGGCGAAATCGCCGCATGGTGGCCTTTGACATGGATTCCACCCTCATCCAGGCCGAGGTCATCGACGAATTGGCCGCCGAAGCCGGGGTAGGGGAGAAAGTGGCCGCCATCACCGAATCGGCCATGCGTGGCGAGATCGATTTCAAGGAGAGCTTGAGGCGCAGGCTCGGGCTCCTGGAAGGACTCTCAGAAGAGAGCATGCAGAAAGTAGCCGAGCGAATCCCCATGACCGACGGGGCCGAACGCCTCATCGCCAACCTCCGCCAGTTCGGCTACAAAACCGCCATCCTCTCAGGGGGCTTTACCTATTTCGGCAGGATCCTCCAGAAAAAGCTGGGCGTGGACTACGTCTACGCCAACGAGCTGGAGATCAAGGAGGGCAAACTCACCGGCAAGGTGGTGGGGGACATCGTGGACGCCGCCAAAAAGGCCGAACTCCTCCAGATGCTCGCCAAAAAAGAGGAGATCAACCTCCAGCAGGTCATTGCCGTGGGTGACGGGGCCAACGACCTGCCCATGCTGAACCTGGCAGGCCTCGGTATCGCCTTCCACGCCAAACCCGTGGTGAAACAGGGCGCCCGCCAGTCCATCTCCACCCTTGGCCTCGACAGTATTTTGTATTTGGTGGGCGTGAGGGATCGGGATACGTTGATATAGGGCCGGGGTGTCCCCGGCGGGGCGTTTTTTAACGGAGTTTCAAAAAGGCACATATGTGAAGATTAGAACGATTGGTGGGCCAATGCATTCAAATGATTGAGGACTGTTGGGCTGACGGTTCGTCCCGCTGGCTCTGTGCAGCGATGTTGGAACGTCATATTTTGTCTTGACATCGGCATTGATTTTGCCCATTATACGCACCGAACGAACGTTCAATCTCAGTTCGGGATTGAGAAGGACCCTATGGATCATATCGACGATAAACGACATGCAATTTTTGAGACGACCCTTCGCCTCATTGTTGAAAACGGTTTCCACGGAACGGCCATGTCCAAGGTGGCCAAGGAGGCCGGCGTCAGCACCGGAATCATTTATCATTATTTCAAAGGCGGAAAGGATGAGCTGATTCTGGAGCTGTATCGTTTATTAAAAGAGAAGGCTGTGGCTGCGATCTATCAGGAGCTTGATATCTTACAGCCCCTGAGTGCCCAGATGAAGTCCATCTGCGAGTCGTGTTTTCGATACAGCCTGAGACATCCCATGGAAACCTGTTTCGTGCAGCAGTTCTACACCTCCCCCTATTATACGTCTGAAATGCAGGAGGAGGAGGTGCGCTGCAACGCCCCTCTCATCGATATCGTCCAAAGGGCCAGGGACGAGATGATCATCAAAGATTTTCCGGATGATGTCATCGGGACCCTTATAAGCGATGTGGCGAGCTCCCTTGCCCAGAAGCAAAGCGTTGGTTTTATAGAACTCTCCGATGACTTGGTGGATCGAATCATCGAAGCCCTCTGGGAGGCCATTCGCAGGTAGGGGCATGATGTCGCCCGACCGTCTAGTGCCCGGTGTTGTGTCGCGTCCTGTCCGTGAGGAAAGGTCGCGTATAAATTAGAGTGTTCCCCGCTTGTGCGGGGACTTTTTTTGTCTTGCTGTCGAATGAATATTCAATCTATAAAATCGAATGAATATTCGATCGATGTTTGAACGATGGGGGTCTTACCCTGCAACTATGGAGAACCGTATCATGATCTTTCGTTTACCCAGGCCTATCCCATGGCGGCAGCTCCTGCCGGTGCTCGCCCTTGCTCTTTTGGCGGGGTGCGCCACGGTGGGGCCGGACTACAAGGCCCCCCAGATGGAGGTGGGGGCCAGCTGGCATGAACCCCCGGACCCTGCTGTTCTGCCCGGCAGGAGCCAGGTTGAGCAGTGGTGGACCCTTTTTCAAGACCCCTTGCTTTCCCGGTACATCAAAGAGGCGGCGGAGAACAACCGGGATCTTCTCACCGCCATGGCCCGGGTGGAAGAGACGCGTGCGCGCCTTGGCGTGGTCCGTGGGGATCGCCTCCCGACGGTGGATGCCTCGGTGGGCGTCACCAGGAGTCGCAAGAGCGAAAACGTCGGCGGAACCGGCAGCACAGACACCCTTTACGCTCCGGCCATCGGGGCCAGCTGGGAGCTGGACCTTTTCGGGCGCATCAGGCGGTCCGTTGAGGCTGCCGAAGCAGAGTACCAGGCCAGCGAAGAGGACCGCACCGATGTGATGATTACCCTCTACGCCCAGGTGGCCATCACTTACCTTGATGTGCGCACCGCCCAGGCCCGCCTGGCCGCTGCAGAGGCCAACATCACCTCACAGGAAGAGGTCCTGGCCCTCACCGAATCGCGGTTGGCCCACGGCTTGGCCACCAACCTTGATCTTGCTCAGGCAACAAGCCTCCTGGCAAGGGCTCAGTCCGAGGTCCCACCGCTTCGCATTGCCATCTCCCAGGGTGTGAACAACTTGGCCGTTTTGCTGGGCAAAGCCCCAGGATCCCTCCATGAGGAACTCATGGCGTCCAAGCCCATCCCGTTGCCCCCGGCCAGGGTCACCGTGGGGGTTCCCGCCGACCTCTTGCGGCAACGGCCGGATATCCGAAGGGCGGAGCGTCGGCTGGCCGCCGAAACCGCCCGCATCGGCGTTGCCACGGCTGCCCTTTACCCCAGTTTTTCACTGACCGGTTCCTTCGGGTTTGAATCCGTGGACTCCGCAGATCTGTTTGATGCGGCCAGCCGGGCCTTCTCCTTCGGGCCCTCTCTGCGGTGGAATATCTTTTCCGGAGGGCGCCTCAAAAACTTAGTCAAAGCCCAGGACGCCGTCACCAGGCAAGCCCTTTTTACCTATGAGCAGACCGTTCTAAATGGCCTTCGGGAAGTGGAAAACACCCTGAAAGCCTATGTGGAAGACCGGGTCCGCTTGGCGGCCCTGGAGCGCTCGGTGGCGGCAGCCCGCCGTTCGGTGGCTCTCTCCACCGATCTCTACACCCAGGGCCTCGTGGACTTTCAGCCCGTGCTGGATGCTCAGCGCGATCAGTTTAACTTTGAAAATCAACTGGCCGCCGCGCGAGGCGATAGCGCCGCCAATTTTGTGCGGTTGTACAAGGCGCTCGGTGGAGGATGGCAGCCCTCAAAGCCTGCCTCGGGCGGCGCGGGTGGCAAAGCCACTGTCACGAAAAACCTCGAAAGCTGATTGCCTTTGCGATGTCCCCCTCGTTTCTCGGGAAAAGCCGTAAAAGCCTTCGGTTCGGGCTTCGCCCGACACAAGAGCCGTTGGTGTATGCGTCTGGTGTCACACGCATCTACCGGTAAGGCAACGCTGTCTTCATCGAATCGAAACGCGACTAGTGAAACCGGCCTATACCCAAAGGAGGTTGCCACGTTTCACACTTCACGCGAATGCCCGACAGCTTTTACAGATTGTCACCCATTATGCCTTCGCCTTATGGGGTGCAGGGGATCATCCCCTGCCCGCCGGAGGCAACATAAGGAGAAAAAAATGACCACACGTTTTCGTCATACATTACCCATTTTAGTGATTCTGGCAGCCTCGATGTCGGGCTTTGTCGGCTGCTCCCGGGAGCAGGCCACGGCATCCCTGCCGGCCCCGGCTCCCCCGTCTGTGACCGTGAGCAAGCCGCTTCAACAGCAGGTCACCCATTACGATTCATTTACGGGCTCCACAGAGGCCCTGGCCTTTGTGACCATACGGGCCCGTGTGGAGGGTACCCTGGACACGATGCATTTTGTCCCGGGGGCACGCGTCAAAAAAGGGGATCTCCTTTTTTCCATTGATGATGATCCGTATCGGGCGCGCCTGGAAGAGGCCAGGGCAGCCCTTGTGATCCGAAAAGCAGAGCTGAAGCTGGCCGAGACCACCTGCCAGCGGCGTGAGCTGGCCTTTAAAAACAGGGCGGTCAGTGAAGTGGCGGTGAGGGAAGCTCAGGCGACCCTCTCCACGGCACAGGCGGCGGTGGCGGCTGCAAAGGCCACGGTGAACCGGGCTGAGCTTGAGCTTTCCTACACCCGTATCACGGCTCCCATCAGCGGGCACATCGGACGGAACCTGGTGGATCTGGGCAACCTTGTGGGCGCAGGTGAGCGAACGGAGCTTGCCACCATTGTGAACGATGACCAGGTGTATGCCCATTTTATGGTGAGCGAAAAAGAGGTGATTCGGTATCGCCAGCTTGGGGACACGGCCTCTCCGATTACCAAAGGAGCCCCTGTGACGCTCTCGCTTTCCGGCAACGACACCCCCGGGGTGACCGGAACCATCGATTATGTCGGGACCCATGTGGACGGCGAGACCGGCACACTCAGGGTGCGGGCCGTTTTCGACAACAGGGACGGCACACTTCTTCCCGGCCTTTTCGCGCGCATTGCGGTTCCCGTGGGGGGCGCCCGCATGGCCCTGCTTGTTCCCGACACGGCCCTGGGAAGGGACCAGGGCGGAGACTTTCTGCTGGTTGCCGACAACACCAACACGGTGGTGCACCGAAAGGTGACCTTGGGGGGGCTGGTGGACGGCATGCGGGTGGTCACCAGCGGAATCGGCGGGGATGACCGCATTATCATCAATGGGCTCCAGAGGGCCAGGCAAGGCTTGCCCGTTACCCCCATGGAAGAGAATGAAACCGCTTCGGTACGGACAAAAGCCGAAACCCCGTCTGTTTAGGAGAGAACACCCATGTTTAGCCGTTTTTTTATTGATCGCCCCATTTTCGCCACGGTGGTGTCCATCGTGATCATGTTGATGGGGGTTATCACCGCCAAGCTGCTTCCCGTTGAACAGTACCCGGAAATCGCGCCGCCGCGGGTTCAGGTGTCGGCGACCTATCCCGGTGCCAGCGCAAAGGTCATCGCCGAAACCGTTGCCCAGCCCATTGAAAACCAGGTCAACGGTGTGGATGGCATGCTTTACATGTCGTCCACCAGCACCAACAACGGAGAGTATTCCCTCGACATCAGCTTTGAGGGGGGGACCGATATGGACGTGGCCTCGGTGCTCGTCCAGAACCGGGTGGCGCAGGTGGAGTCCCAGTTGCCCGAGGAGGTCCAGCGCATGGGCCTTTCCGTGAAAAAACGGGGGGCAAACATCTTTATGTTTATCTCCCTTGTCTCCCCCGATAACCGGTATGATGCTTTTTATTTGAGCAACTATGCCTCGATTCATCTTGTGGATAAGCTCAAGCGAGTCGAGGGGATGGGGGATGTCAGCACCTACGATGTCGGTGACTACGCCATGCGCATCTGGCTCGATTCCGAGTTGATGGACGCACGGGGGCTGACCACCACGGATGTGCTGGCCGCGGTCCGGGAACAGAACGTGCAGGTGGCCGCGGGCCAGCTTGGCCAGCTTCCTGCGGACAGGGATGTGTCACATCAATACACACTCACCGTTCAAGGCCGTCTGGATGACCCTTCCGAGTTTGAAGACATCGTCATCAAGACCCTCCCCGGCGGGCGCCTGGTGCGCTTGAAGGACATCGGTCGCGTGGAACTCGGCGGGCAGAACTACGTGATGTTCACCAACCTCGACGGCTACCCCAGCGCAGCCATCGGATTGACTCTTCAGCCGGGGGCCAATGCCCTGGCGGCTGCCGATGAGGTCCGCGGGCTCATGGATGAGCTCTCAAAGGACTTCCCCGAAGGGATGGCGCACATTGTTACCTTTGATGCCACGACCTTTGTGGATGAGTCCATTGACGAGGTCCTCGAAACCCTTCTGATCACCGTGGCCCTCGTTATTCTGGTAATCGTTGTGTTTCTACAGAACTGGCGGGCAATTCTTATTCCCATGGCATCCATTCCGGTCTCTCTCATCGGGACCTTTGCCGTGATGTACGCCATGGGGATCAGTATCAACATGCTGTCCCTCTTCGGCATCGTCCTTGCCATCGGTATCGTGGTGGACGACGCCATCGTGGTGGTGGAAGACGTGGTGCGTCACCTCGATGAAACAGGGGTCCCCCCCAGGGAAGCGGCCATTCTTGCCATGAAGGAAGTGACCGGGCCCATTGTGGCAACCACCCTGGTGCTGGCATCGGTTTTTGTCCCCACGGCCTTTATGGGCGGGGCCACGGGGCAGCTCTACCGCCAGTTTGCCATCACCATTACCGTTGCGACGGTGTTTTCGGCCATCAACGCCCTGACCCTGAGCCCTGCACTTTCCGCGCTTCTGTTGCGCCCGACAAAATCCTCCGGGTCCAATCTCTTTGCCCGGGGCTTCAACAGGTTCTTCGACAAGGTCCAGGGGGCTTACGGCCGGGTCGTGGCGATGCTTTTACGCCGCGGCATGGTGATGGTGCTTGTGTTTGCGGGCATCACCATGGTGGCAAGCTACGGGTTCGTGACCCTGCCCAAGGGGTTTGTTCCCAACGAAGACCAGGGGTGGGCCCTCATGGGCGTCCAGCTTCCGGATGCCGCGTCCATGGAGCGCACCAAAGAGGTGGTGGATGTTATCAACAAGAAGCTTTCCACGATTCCCGGTATCCATCACCATCTCTCCATTGCAGGGTTTTCCATCATGGACAGCACCTCTGCCTCCAATGCGGGCACGTTCTGGATTGTCCTGGACCCCTGGGAGGAGCGGGCTCATTCCAAGGTGACGGTGGACGAGGTGCTGGCTGAGGTGCGACGTGCGGTGGCACCGATTCAGGATGCCTTTGTTTTTGCCTTTCCCCCTCCGGCCATTCTCGGCATGGGCAACGCCGGCGGCTTCAACATGCAGGTTCAGGACCGGGGCAACCTGGGGCTTGATGCACTCCAGCGCGAGACCACCAACCTGATGATGGCCGCAGCCCAGGACCCGAGGCTGGCCCGTGCGTTTTCGACCTTTCGGGCCAATGTGCCCCAGCTTGAGGTGGAGGTGGACCGCACCAAGGCCAAAACCCTGGGGGTCTCCCTGAGCGATGTGTATGCCACGCTGCAGGCCAACCTGGGTTCGGTCTACATCAACGATATTAACCTCTTTGGCAAGACATACCAGGTTCGGGTCCAGGCCGATGCCCGCTACCGGGAGACCCCTGAGCAGGTGTCGAGCCTGAAGGTGAGAAATGCCGATGGCAAGATGGTTCCCCTGGGGACCCTCGCCCATGTGAAGGAGAGCTTCGGGCCCCAGATCATCAGCCGCTACAACCTCTACCCGTCGGCCCTTCTCACGGGGCAGGGGGCGGCCGGCGTCAGTTCCGGTGAGGTGATGGACATCATGGAGGAGCTGGCAGGCAAAACCCTCTCCCCGGGGATGGGGTATGAGTGGACCAACATGTCCTACCAGGAGAAAATTTCACGGGGCAAAACCCTGGTGGCCCTGTTCATGGCCATCCTCTGCGTTTACCTGGTGCTCTGCGCCCAATATGAGAGCTGGACGCTGCCCCTGTCGGTGATCCTTGCCGTGCCCCTGGCGCTCCTGTGTGGACGCTGTTTTCCTAAGGGGGCTGGACATCAACGTCTACACCCAGATCGGCCTGGTGCTTCTCGTGGCCCTGGCGTGCAAGACGGCCATTCTTATCACGGAGTTTGCCAAGGCCTCCAGGGATGAAGGCGATAGCATCACAGAGGCGGCCATGAAAGCCGCCACCATCCGGTTTCGTCCCATTTTGATGACGGCCCTTGCCATGATCATGGGGTTCGTCCCCTTGCTTATCGCCTCCGGGGCTGGAGGGAAAAGCCGCCAGGCCCTGGGGACGGCAACATTCAGCGGAATGGTTTCGGCGACCATCCTCCTGATTTTCTTTGTGCCGGTATTTTATGTCCTCAGCCAGCGTGTGAGTGAGGCGGCGCTCAACACACTCAGGCGCGGCAAAGGGGCTGGTGCCGAAAAGGCGGCGGTGTCCATGGATATGGAGGATTGATGCCAAACCATGCAGGGCCGGTTTTTGCCTTTTCATCGTACCTGTGATTCAAGCGGCTTTCTTGCCGGTTGTTGACGCCTGAAGGCTTGAACACCCTTTGGGAAGATAAATCTCCTGCAAAAACGGGGCGGTTGGCGTGATGCCAATTCGCCCCGTTTTTTTAGGACACGTTGGCTATGCCCTAAAGAAGAACGGCACCCTTTCAGGGAGCTGGCCCACCCGACGTCTCATCAGGGCACCATGTTTTTCCTGGCTGTTCGAGCTTTTGAATTCTTGAGGGAAAAGAGCACGCAGACTGCGGGGCACGGGAAAAAGCCAACAGGGCCCGGTTGACTGACGTCACATTTAACGGGATACTTTCCCACAAGCGAAAATCCGGCAAACGATATCCCACACCATACCGACGATAAAGGAGATCAACCATGCAGTACAGGCATGTTCCGCAAACGGGCGACAGTCTGTCCGCCCTGGGGTTCGGGGCCATGCGCCTGCCCATGACCGAAGAAGGCCAGGTGGATGAGGACCGGGCCATCCGGCAGATCCGGTCTGCCGTGGACAGCGGCGTCAATTATCTGGATACGGCCTGGCCTTACCACGGCGGCCAGAGTGAGACCATCCTGGGCCGTGCCCTGAAAGACGGCTACCGGGACAAGGTGAAGGTCGCCACCAAGCTGCCCTCCTGGCTGGTCAATACCCGCGGGGAGATGGACACGTACCTGAACACCCAGCTGGACAAGCTCGGGGTGGATTGCATCGATTATTATCTGCTCCACGCGCTGGACGGCAAAAGCTGGGACAAGCTGGAGAGCCTGGGTGTTATCGATTTCATGGATACGGCCCTTGCCGACGGCAGGATAAAAAACGCGGGGTTCTCCTTCCACGGCAGCGTGGAGGATTTCAAACGCATCGTGGACGCCTATCCCTGGACCTTTTGCCAGATTCAGTACAATTTTCTGGATCAGGAGAACCAGGCTGGCACCGAAGGTCTGGAATACGCGGCCGCAAAGAACCTGGGCGTGATTATCATGGAGCCCTTGCGGGGCGGGAATCTGGGGGCACCCGAGGCGCCTCCGGCCATCCAAAAGATCTGGGACGAGGCGCCTGCCTCCCGCACGCCCGTGGCCTGGGCTCTGCAGTGGGTCTGGAACCGCCCCGAGGTGACGGTGGTCCTTTCGGGCATGAACGACGAAGCCCACATCAAGGAGAATCTTGCCATCGCAGAGATCGCCCTGCCCGGTTCCCTGACCCCGGAAGAGTGCACGCTGGTGGACCGGGTGGCCGACACCTACCATGAGATCATGCGCGTGGGCTGCACCGGCTGCGGGTACTGCATGCCTTGCCCGGTCGGGGTCATGATCCCGGCGGCCTTTGAAGTGTTCAACAAGGTGCACCTGTTCGGAAAGAAAGAGGAAGGAAAGTTTCTCTACGCCCTTCGCCTCGGCGGCGTCCTGAGGCCCGGCGGCACAGGCTACGCCTCCCAGTGCGTCCAGTGCGGGGAGTGCCTGGATAAATGCCCCCAGCACATCGACATCCCCGAAGTCCTCTCTGAGCTGGTGGACGAACTGGAAGACGAGCACCTGCCAGAGCGCCTGGCCGCGGCCAGGAAAATGATGGGGTTGAAATCGGCTGATTAAAGCGACCTGTGGCGATAAGCCGAAGATGCGTAGGATGGGCAAAGGCAAGGCCGTAACCGTTGGCATGGCGACGTTTTTGGCGCCGTGCCCATCGCGTATGAAATAAAGATGGGCACGCTCCGCTTTGCCCATCCTACGGATGTCACAGGGCGGCCGTGGTGGATATGCCGAAGGTGCGTAGGATGGGCAAAGGCAAGGCCGTAGCCGTTGGCATGGCGATTCTCTTGGTGCCGTGCCCATCGCGTGTAGTGACGGTGCCCATGTCGGGATGTTATGGATTTTTGGTGGTGCGGGTTCACCGAGCAAAGATGGGCACGCTTCGCTTTGCCCATCCTACGGATGTCACAGGGCGGCCGTGGTGGATATGCCGAAGGTGCGTAGGATGGGCAAAGGCCAAGCCGAGCCCGTTGGCATGGCGACGCTCTTGGCGCCGTGCCCATCGCGTGTGGTGACGGTGCCCATGTCGGGATGTTATGGCTTTGGGGTGGTGCGGGTTCATGATGCAAAGATGGGCACGCTTCGCTTTGCCCATCCTACGGATGTCACAGGGCGACCGTGGTGGATATGCCGAAGGTGCGTAGGATGGGCAAAGGCCAAGCCGAGCCCGTTGGCATGGCGACGCTCTTGGCGCCGTGCCCATCGCGTGTGGTGAAGATGCCCGTGTCGGGATGTTGTGCGTGGGACCCAATATGTGATGGCTTTGGGGTGGTGCGGGGTCATGGTGCAACGATGGGCACGCTTCGCTTTGCCCATCCTACGGATGTCACAGGGCGACCGGAGTGGATATGCCGAAGGTGCGTAGGATGGGCAAAGGCCAAGCCGAACCCGTTGGGATGGGGACGGTCTTGGCGCCGTGCCCATCATGTCCGGGGGAACCATGGACGCCGGCGTTTGCCTAAGCTGCCTTGGCTTCCCTGGTGCGGGGTGACCGGATGCGGTGCCACAGGTTCAGAAGCTGCACGGCGGTGATGGCGGCGATGAGCCTGGGGAGCCAGAGCCAGAACGCGCCGATGCCCAGGGGAAGAAAGAGGGCGGGGTCCTCGATCATGGCGTGGTTGATGCCGATGGAGAGGTGGAGCTGGGTAAGCTCATGGTCGGTGAAGGCGTTCTCCTTGGTCTCTTCCACAATGACGGCGGCCCCGTAGGAGAGGCCGAAGAGGGTGGCGGTGAGCCAGAGGATTCCCATTTTCCTGTCAACGCCCATGACGGACATAAAGGGCCCCAGGGGGCGCAGGATCACGGGGATGGCCCCTCCGGCCTTCATGATCTGGAGGGCCACCATGATGGTCATGATAATGGCCAGGATCTTGGCGGCCAGGGCGGCGGTTGCCAGGGCCCACGCCTTGGCAAGGGGGGCAAAGGCCCCCTTGGAGGCTGCGGCAAGGCCTGCACCTGCGGGCACAACATCGGGCGGGTTCAGCACCAGGGCGCAGATGGCCACGGTGATGATCGAGGTGGTGAGGCGCAGGAGGGTTGCTTTCACCGGGTTGAGACCGGCCTGTCCCTGGATGGCGCTCTCCTGGATCAGGTTGTGGCTGACGAGGAGGAATATGGCCACCAGGGTCATGTGTTCCGGGGCCATGGGCAGTACGAGCATGGCGGCAACAGCCCCGTAGATGCCGGTAAGCAGGCCGATGATCAGGGGCAGGGCCGCCACCGGGGGCAGTGAGAGAAGCCCCATCACCGGGGAGAGGATAAAATCGAGTTTTGTGATGATGCCGGTGTAGTCCAGCACCAGGGTAAAAAAGGAGATGGGGACGAGGATCTTCATCATCCAGAGAAACCCGAACCATCCCTTGGCGACGCCCTCCCGGGCGGCTTGCGCAACTGTTGCCCTGCTTATCATGCTATCCAACCTTGACTGCGATGCTCCGCTGTTTACTCTTCCTGGCTCTCCACGACAACCACCTTCAAGGACATCCCCTGAAAGGTAACCACGTCGTTGTTGTAGACTTTCTTGGCCTTGCGGGTTTCCACCTGGCCGTTGAGTTCCACCAGCCCTTCGGAGATGACGAATTTTGCCTCGCCCCCGGCCCCGACCCAGTTGGCGAGTTTGATGACTTTAAAGAGTTCGATGGGCTCTTGTCTGATGGCGATGAGTTCGGTCATGGTTTGTCGTCCTTTATGTGTGGGGTGCCGATTTCGCAACGGCACCTGGGTTTGTACGGATTATCCATAGAGCAGACGAAATACACGAAATGTTACCAAAAGAACAGGGAAAAACAGGGCGAATCCATTCATTTCCTACCACCCGTTGACGCGGTGCCAGGTGTCCACGACCTCTCCGGTTTCATCCACCATATGGTAGCGGTCGTACATGGCCCCTGTGGCGCAGGCGTGGTTGGGCAGGATGCGGACCATGGACCCGATGCCGCAGGATGCCCAGGGGATCTCTTTGTCTTCTCTGTGGGAAACGATGCCGTGCTCCTGGTTGGCACCGGAGACGATGAGGTCGCTTAAGGGGGTTCCGTCCACACCGCAGACCCTTCCGTATCCCTGGTCCAGGGCTTGGGCTGACGTGCCCCTGTCCCGGGACATGGCCATCCATCCCGCGTCGGTGATGACCCAGCCCTTTCGCTTCTGGTGGCCGATGACCGAGGCCAGGACCGAGACGGCAATATCCTCTTCCTTGCACACCCCTAGGCCAGCCATCACAAGATCATAGAACATGTAGACCCCGGCCCTCACCTCGGTGACGCCTGTGAGGTCTTCGGCAAAGTTGGAGGTGGGGGTGGAACCCACGCTCACCACGGGGCAGGGGAGACCGGATGCTCGCAAGGCTTCGGCACAGGCCACGGCCATGGATCGTTCCTGCTCTGCCATGGCGCGGATCGCCTCGGTGGAGCGGCACTGGTAAGACTCTCCTGCGTGGGTGAGCACGCCTTTGAGGGAGACCCCGTGCTCGTTATGGAGCAGGGTGCCGATGGCAATAAGATCGTCTCCTTCCAGTGTGATGCCGGACCGGTGCCCGTCGCAGTCCAGCTCGATGAGGGCCGGAACCGTCACCCCGTGCTCAGCGGCAGCCTCGGCAACGAACCGCACCTGTTCGGCAGAATCCAGGAGCACGGTGATCTCCGCGCCTTTGTCCATGAGGCGAAAGATCCGGGGCAGCTTCACCGGGGCAATGCCCACGGCGTACACGATGTCCGTGATGCCCTTTTCGAAATAGTATTCCGCCTCTTTCAGGGTGGAGACCGTGATGCCGCCCTCCTGCCCTTCCAGGGCCATGGTCATGACATCAATGTTCTTGGCTGTCTTGCCGTGGGGCCTCAGGTTCACCCCCAGGGCCTTCATGCGCGTGCTTAGATTTCGGATGTTTTTCTGCAGCTTGGCCTTGTCCAGAATCAGGCAAGGGGTTTCCAGTGTCGTCAGATGCATTGGTTTTGTCTCCATGTGACCCGTGTTTCTAACCATTGTCTCGTTCCCAGGCTCCGCCTGGGAATGCTCCTCGGAGGCTCTGCCTCCATGTAGATGTCGCCTGAGCCTGCGGTGTGTCATCCCGCGTTCGCTTTTACCTTCAGGCAAGGCAGAGCTTTGCGCCCGGACACTCCCAGGCAGAGCCTGGGAGCGAAGCAAACAAGCTTTACGGGCGCAGCCCGTCCGCAAATGAGGAGGGGCTTTAGCCCCGGAGCATTTGCAAACCTGGGGTCCAGGGGATCATCCCCTGGCCGCCGGAGGCGCTTTTTTTATTCCGAAGCCATCTGCGCCTCGTAAAACGGCGTGGTCTTGATGCCCGTGCCCGTCAAGATCACCACGGTCTTTTCGTCTGCTGTGATGGTTCCAGCTTCAAGGAGCCGGGTAAAGGCGGCTGCCGCGTGGGCGCTGGTGGGCTCGGTGTAGAGGCCGGTGCGGGCAAGGGCGAGGCTTGTTTTGATGATCTCCTCTTCGGGGATGGCCACGGTGCCGCCGTTGCTTTCCCGCAGGGCCGCCAGGATCTGCTTCATGCGGATGGGGCGCTTGATGGCCGTGCCCTCGGCCACGGTGGGGGCAAAGTCGGTCTCCACGTACTCCTCGGCATCGGCCTGGAAGCTGGCGTGCACCGGGGCGCAGTGGGCGGGCTGGGAGAGAAAAATGCGGGGCATCTTTTTGATCTCCCCTGCGGCCATGAGTTCTTTGAAGGCGATATAGCATCCCAGGACGTTGCTTCCGGCCCCGCCGGGGATGACGATGTTGTCCGGCAGCGAAAAGTTAAAATCTTCCCAGATTTCGTAGCCCAGGGTCTTGGTGCCCTGGAGGAAGAAGGGGTGCCAGTTGTGGCTGGCGTAGAAGATCTCGGCGGATTTTTCGATGGCCGCTGCTTCGGTGGCCTCCCTGGGGCCGGGGACCAGCACCACCTCGGCGCCGTAGGCCCGTACCTGGGCGATCTTGGACGGGGAGGTGGACTCGGGCACGCAGATGCAGGTGGAGAGTCCCCCTGCAGCCCCGTACCCGGCAACGGAGCAGCCCCCGTTGCCGGAACTGTCTTCCAGCACCGAGGTGATGCCCTGGGCCTTGAGCATGGAGAGCATCACCGAGGTTCCGCGATCCTTGAATGAGCCCGTGGGTGCGAACCACTCCAGCTTGAATGAGCAGGACGCCCCGCCGAATGTTTTGGTGACGAGGGGGGTGCACCCTTCACCCATGGTGATGGGCTCTTTGACCTCAAAGGGAAAGGCCGCCCGGTATCGCCAGATGGAGCGAACCGAGGTGTCGATCTGTTCGCGCGTGATGCCGGGAAGCTCGGTGAGCATCAGGGGGCCGCCCGAAGGGGCTCTCCAGGCGGTTGTTATGCAAAGGTCTCGCTGGTTTTGGGATCGATGTATCGTGCCATGCTGTGTCCTCGGTGAGGGTTATTTTATGCCTCCGGCGGGTCGCTTTTTTGAAAAAAAGCTCCGCAAAAAATTTTCCTGGTTTGAATCTCGCAGGAGCCTCGAACGTCAGAGCAAAAGCCTGTTTGTTTTACGTTTTAAGCGTTTTACTCGTTTTGTGGAGGCAGAGCCTCCATGCATCATTCCCAGGCGGAGCCTGGGAACGAAAGATATCCGGTCTCAGGGTATTGCCTCTGCCCCTCGGTGTTGAGTAACGCTGCCTTGGGCGGCAAGGGTGGTTTGGAGCGCCGCACTCCGGTGCGGCACGGGTAATGACGGACTAAAATGCCGCACCGGAGTGCGGCGCTCCGTTTCGGTGGATTTTTCCCGGTTTTTTATAGGTTGCGTGCCAAACCATAGCCAAGAAGAACCAGAGCGATTTGTTTGCTAAATAGCTGCTATTGCCTCCAGCTCCACATGGAACCCGAAGTGCAGCTCACCGTGGGTGGGCACCACGGAACGCGCGGGCTTGTGGTCCCCGAAGAACTCGGCGTAGACGCGGTTCACCTGGTCCCACAGGGCGATGTCCGAGATGTAGAGGGTGGTTTTGAGAACCTTGTCCTTGCTGCTGCCCGCTTCTTTGAGAACCAGCTCCAGGTTGGTGAGGACCTGGAGGGTCTCCTCTTCAATGGTTGCTTTTCTTTTTTCTCCGGTCTCGGCATCAAAGGCCAGCTGGCCGGAGGTGTAGATCATGCCGTTGTGGACGATGGCCTGGCTGTAGTGACCGGCCGGTTTCAGGGCGTTGTCTGTGGTGATGGTGTCCATGGGGTTACCTTGCCTTGTTTTTTTTGATTTCATCTAAGTAGCTGTAGACCGTGACCTTGGAGATGCCCAGCCGGGCCGCCACCTTGTCCATGGCTCCTTTGATGAGGAAAATGCCTTTGCTCTCCATGAAGGCGATGAGCCGGATTTTTTCTTTTTTCTTCATGGCGGCTGTGTCTGCCTGGGCGATGATTTTTTCGATGAGGTCGTCCACGATCTCCACCACGTTCTCCACGGGGGCCGATGCCGGGGCCTCGGGCTCTGCTTCCACGGGCAGGAAGTCGTCGAGAAAAGCCTTGATGGGCCCCATGGCCGAGAGGTCGTAGTTGATGCACAGGGCACCGATGACTTCGCCTGTGGCGTCCCGGATCAGGGCGGTGGAAGATTTGATCTCCCGGCCGTCCTCGGTGACGGTTTTGTAGTTGGCGGTCATGTCCCCTTTGAACTGCTTCGAAAGGAGCACCTGCTTGATCAGGTGGTCAAAGGACTGGCCCACCTGTCGTCCGGTGACGTGGTTGTTGACGGCATAGATCACCGAGTTCTGGGGCATGGAGAGGTCATGGATGACCACCTCGCAGTGCTTTCCGAAAGTGCTGGCGATCATGTCGGCGACGGGGATGTACGATCTCAGTCGGGTGTCCGGGCTCTGCATGGGATTCCTGGGTTTTTATATTGGTTTGAAATATAAAAAAATCTATAAATTCGATTTTTGCCATGATTTATGGGTGCATTGTATAAAAAATTATACAAAAGGCAATAAAAAAATATATGGGTGAGGGGTGAGGGCGCCGCACGCCTGTGTGGTTTTTTTGGTGAGGCGTAGCGTATGCCGCACGGAGTGCGGCGCTCCAAAGGGCTGGGGTAATGGCCTGGAGCGGAAGATGCCACGCTTTATGTGTTTGGGCATCGCGTGGGGCGGGATGAAAGATGGAGCGCCGCACTCCTGTGCGGCTTTTTTGGTGGCGCAGCACATGCCGCACCGGAGTGCGGCATGCCAAAACAAGAGAATTTTATTTAATCCCCTTCATAAACTCCGGGCTGATAAAGGCGGGGTCCGGGTAGCTGTAGAACCCTTTCTGGGTTTTGACGCCCAGGTCTCCTGCGTCTACGTAGGCTTTGACGAACTCGCCGTTTTTCTGGCTCTGCGGGTCCTTGGTAACCTGGGCCCAGTAGTCCGTCACCTTCCAGATGGTCTCAAGGCCGATGGAGTCCATGATGCCGAAGGGGCCCACGGCGGTTTTCATGATGCCCATCCAGGCGCGGTCGATGTCTTCCACGGAGGCCACCTTGCGGCTGGCAAGGGTAAGGGCGGAGCCGAAGAGCTGGGAGAGCATGGTGTTGAAGACGTAGCCGTGCTGCTCTTTTTTGAGTTCGATGGGGTATTGCTCAATCTGGAAGACGAACTCGCGGACAGCCGCAAGTGTTTCCTCAGAGGTGCCAGGGTGGGGCATGATGTCCACGATGTTGGTGATGCGCACGTCGTGGAAGTGAAGGGCCACGAAGCGGTCGGGGCGCCCGGTGTGCTCGGCGATCATGGAGGGCACCAGGGTGGAGGTGTTGGTGGTGAAGAGGGTGTGTTCCGGGCAGATGGCGTGCAGGGAGGCAAAGACCGAGGCCTTGAGCCTGGGGTCTTCGGGTACGGACTCGCTCACTAAATCTGCGTCTTTTCCTGCCTCGGCAAGGTCGGTTGTGGTGCGGATAAGGGCCATGGCAGCTTTGGCCGCTTCCGGGCTTACCCGGCCCCCGGCTTCCATGGCCTTGCCGATTTTTTCCATGGTGGTGAGGGCCTTGGCCAGCGCCTCTTCGCTGGTGTCGTAGAGGGTCACGTCCAGGCCGCATGCCGCGCACTGGTACCCGATCTGCTGGCCCATGGTTCCTGCCCCGACAATCAACACGCGTTCTACCTTCTTCATCCGTCTCTCCTTAAAGTGGGGTGTATTGAGATGGTCCTGCCGTCGGCATCGCAGTGCGGTGGCGCGGCGTAGGACAAAATCAGGCAACAAGCATGCCATATGGCGAAAGGCCCGTTTGGCGGGGCTCTTGCTTCGTGAGAGGATCGCATCCGCGATATGTCGCGGTTTACTCCCTTTTTATTGTGTGGTTCTGCGATATATCAATGGTTACGTGGGGCCGGGCGATAGCGCCTGGTGGAGCGCCGCACTCCCGTGGGGCTTTTTTCGTGTCCCGTGGCTATGCCGCACTGGAGTGCGGCGCTCCATATCTTATGGTTCCACGGAGTCTCCGTAGACCTGGGGCGCTGCTTTAAGACGGCATTGCCCCCTAAAGCCGGGTTCATTTACTCTGCTTTTATATTTAATCTTACGTGTCGTGGTACCCGGGCCTGGGCGATAGAGCCTGGTGGAGCGCCGCACTCCTGTGCGGCTTTTTTCGTGTCCCGTGGCTATGCCGCACTGGAGTGCGGCGCTCCATATCTTATGGTTCCACGGAGTCTCCGTAGACCTGGGGCGCTGCTTTAAGACGGCATTGCCCCCTAAAGCCGGATTCATTTACTCTGTTTATTTTGAATTTTACGTGTCGCGGTACCCCGGGCCGGGCGATAGCGCCTGTATGGCAGTGCTCCACCCCCGTGCGGCTTTTTTCATGCCCCGTGGCTATGCCGCACTGGAGTGCGGCGCTCCATATCTTATGCGCTCCACGGAGTCTCCGTAGACCTGGGGCGTTGCTTTAAGGCGATATTGCCCCCAAAAGCCGGATTCATTTACTCTGCTTTTATTTTGAATCTTACGTGTCGTGGTACCCCGGGCCGGGCGATAGCGCCTGGTGGAGCGCCGCACTCCCGTGCGGCTTTTTTCGTGTCCCATGGTTATGCCGCACTGGAGTGCGGCGCTCCATATCTTATGGCTTCACGGAGTCTCCGTAGGCCTGGGGCGTTGCTTTAAGGCGACATTGCCCCCTAAAGCCGGGTTCATTTACTCTGCTTTTATTTTGAATCTTACGTGTCGTGGTACCCCGGGCTGGGCGATAGCGCCTGGTGGAGCGCCGCACTCTGGTGCGGCTTTTTTCATGTCCCGTGGCTATGCCGCACTGGAGTGTGGCGCTCCATATCTTATGGCTCCACGGAGTCTCCGTAGACCTGGGGTGTTGGTCAGTGTGATCGGACATAAGCTTCCAGCTCGGCATGCCACTGATCGGGATCGCATGTGCCGGGGGCTGTGGGCTGGCCGAAAAGCAAATTCACCAAATGGTGCGGGGTCTTCCCCCCGTTATGTATGGATTTGATGCACGATACACAGTAGACCACCACGTCTTCTTCGGGCATCTGATCCGCTCTCTGCGTCATTTTTTCAATGATTTTCTCTGTTGGCAGCACGCCCCAGGCACTGTCCCCGCAGCAGATGCTTTTGCTTTTGGCCTTGTCGGCTTCCCTGACCTGGATGTTCATTTTTCCAAGCAGGGAGCGCACGGCCCCATGGACCCTGTTCTCCGTTCGCACAGGGCATGGGTCAAGCACAGACATGGATGCGCCTTTGTGGTCCGGGAAGGCCCAGAAATCTTCTTTATCAAGAATTTCCCAAAGGGATATCGTGGTGCAGTCCGGGTAATTTTCCCTGTAGCGTTTGTCGCACCCCGCACAGACATTTATCACGGTGGTGCCGGGGGACAGTTTCGGAGAATTCCTGCAACAGGTATCAAGCCGCTGGGTGGGCCCCATGTGTTGATTCAGAAGGGTCAAGATGCGGTCTGCCGCCCCGGGGTTTTCAATGGCCAGCGCGCATCCTGGCGCAAATACGGTATTCATGGCTTCTTCCTTTTTTCGGTCACGTGGTTGTGTCGTCTGGCCATGATCTACCATGCGCCAAAAAGAATTGCTGGCGATTATCGGAGGCGGCATTGAAATGATTCAGCTCTCCTGAAGCGGCCTTCGGCGGCAAGGTCTGCGACCATGAAAGCGGGTTGCGCAAGCGTGCCCTTATGTGGATTTGACATGTTGCCGACGGTGTCGGGGATGTGAGGTAGGGTGCGCTTGCGCACCGTCGATAAATCGGAACGGCCACGAAAACCCATGTACGGGTGTCCTACGCGCAGCTTAGACCTGGCAAAAGAGATGGGATTTCCGAACACATGGTGCGCAAGCACACCCTACAGGATGTTACAGACTATCCGGGTTAATGCTCTGTCGCGTGCCACTCTTCATACCCCCCTTCAAGGTTGAAGGCGGTGGGGAGCCCTGCCATGGTGTGGGCCAACCAGGCCCAGCCCGAGCGGATCCCGCCGGTGCAGTAGTAGACCACGGGTTTGTCCAGGGGGACTTTTTTCTTGGCAAGAAGGGCGTTCATGGCCCCGGGGGAGATGGGGGTGCGGGAGTTTTTGTCGACCATCTTTTTCCAGGAGATGTGGATGGCCCCGGGGATGTGGCCGGTGAGCCACTCCGCGAAGGAGCGGGTGTCCACCAGGGTGTAGGTGTCCGGGTTGTTCCGAAGGTCCTCGGCCGTGATAAAGACGGTGGCATCTGGAGTCGGTGTGTACAGAGTCCTCAAGGGGGTATCCTGAAGCCCTTCGGGTTGCTCCTTCAAAGGAAGGTTCTTATCGATCCAGCCGGGCATGCCTCCGTCCAGGAGGTAAACCGGGCCCTGATGGCCGATCCACTCCAGGAACCAGGCGATCCAGCCTTCGCCGCCCCAGGACTTGTCTGCGTCGCCGGTGATGACGATGGGCGACGTCGCCTGGATACCCAATGCTCCTAAGGCTTCGGCCATCTCTTTGGGGGGAAAGGTTCTGTAAGGTATCTTTTGGTCATCGGTTTTTGTATACTCTTCCCAGTTAAAGGAGAAGGAACCCGGGATGTGCCCTTTGGCCCACGCCTTTTTCGGCCGGGCATCCAGAATAACGGGTTTTTCCTCCATGGTATCCAACGAGCCCGGGGTGATCCGTTCCACCGCCCCTGCGGGCACTCCAACGACACACACCGAGACCACCAACATGAGAATGGGTATGAGAGTCGCAAGTCTCTTTTGCATCTGTCTTGCCTCCTGGATGGGTTTGCTCTTTTGCAGCCGCCCCTTTGCCATGGGTATATTCATGGCGGCTGCCTGCGTTCAGGGGGGATTGGTTTATGCGAATGCCCGTCTGGCCGAGTCCGGCTCCTGGCCTTTGAAGGCCTCGACCCTTCTGGTCGTCGCCCTGTTGCTTCGGCTGCCCTTTGTGGTGTCTCCCCCTGTGTTGTCGGACGATATCTACAGGTACCTCTTTGACGGGATGGTCCAGGTAGAAGGGGAGAGCCCCTATGCACGGTCTCCCGAGCATTACGCATCACTGCTTATGCCCGGCCGTGACGAATCCGCTGCAGAGACTATTCTGGCTGAGCTGGCCACAAAGGTCAACCACCCCTCGCTGGTCACCCTCTATCCCCCTGCGGCCCAGTTTTTCTTTCGCTTTTCCGCTCCCTTGGGCATGGCCGGGATGAAGGCCCTGCTGGTGGCCGCAGACCTCGCGGTGATTGTCCTGTTTCTCACGGCCTCCGGCCGGGGAGGACCACCGCTCCACAGGGTGATCCTTTACGCCTGGAACCCCCTGGTGGTCTGGGAGATCGCCTGGTCCGGCCACATCGATGCCCTGGCCCTTCCCTTTCTTCTGGCCGCCACCCTGCTGATCTCCACGGCCAGGGGCCAGAAAAGGGCGATCTGGGCTGGGGGCCTCTTTGCCGTGGCCGTGTGGGTGAAGCTGATCCCGGCCATGTTCGCCCCTTTTCTGCTCCTTGCCGCAGGCAGGCGGGCAGGGTGGGCGACCCTTGGCGGGGCCGTGGTGTCCGTCTTTCTGGTGGTGCCCTACCTGCCCCAGGCCGTCCACGCCCTGGAGACCCTTCGGGTGTACGGCACCACCTGGGAGTTTTCCGGGTTTCTCTTTCGCACGGTGCGGGACGTAACCGGCATGAACGGCGTGGCCCGTCTGACCATGGCAGCCCTTTTGGCCTGCGCTTTTTCCGGGCTGCTTTACCGTCAGGTTCGGTCCCCCTTAACCCCCGGTTTTTTCATGGGGTGGGCGGCCTTTGCCTGGCTCCTTGTCACCCCCACCCTGCATCCCTGGTATGGCCTCTACCTGTCCATGTGCCTGCCCTTGATGGGGGCAGGTCGCGTGGGCGTGGCCCCGGCCTACCTCATGACCCTGACCCCCCTTCTGGGGTATAATGTGCTTACGGACTACCTGTCCGCCGGGGTCTGGTCCGAAGGGGCCTGGATTCCTTTCTGGATTTTCAGTGTGCCGGTGTGCGCTCTGCTGGTGGCATGGTGGAAGGGCAAAACCAACGCATGATTTTTGTATTGATGCTGTGAAAAACGCCTCCGGCGGCAAGGTGGGGGCACCTTGAAACCCTATGGCGAATGCATGGAGGCAATCATTCTCGAAGCGTTATCTAAGCATTCGCGTGCCGTGTGACATACGGCAAGCGTTTCTGCAGGAGAGACCCGACATCCTTAGGTTACATACGGCCACCGGCGGTGATGTGCCGAAAATACGTAGGATGGGCAAAGGCAAAGCCGAACCCGTGGGGATGGCCACGGCCTTGGAGTCGTGCCCATCGCCTGGGCCACCATGGTGGCAGCGATGACACCGCCTTTAGGGTACACTCTGTGCACCATGCCCGGGTCACCCAGGGCTTCGATGTTACAGATGCCTTCGAGATATGCCGGGCTTTGATGTCGGTGCACGGAGTGCACCCTACCTTTGCCATGCAGGCCGAAGCCAAGCGAGGGCTAAATCGTTTTAATAACCAGCTTTCAAGGTGGCTCACCTTGCCGCCGGAGGCATCGTTTTTTGCTGTTTTATCTCCTAACTTGATCACAGAGGGCCTTTTATGAGCGATTTGCTGTTTCACGCGATGTATCTCCTTCACCTGATATCCGTGGTCCTGGTGGCCCTGTACGGTGTGCACCGGCTGGTTCTTTTGCGGGAGTGGCTTGGTGTGCGGCGCCGGAGAGGGGGCGTGGCGGCCGTGCCGGACGAGGTGCCCATGGTAACGGTGCAGCTTCCCCTGTACAACGAAGAGGCCGTGGCCGAGCGGTTGATTGCGGCGGCAGGGGCTCTCTCCTGGCCTTTGGATCGCCTGGAGATCCAGGTGCTGGACGACTCCACGGACGAAACCCGTGAGGTGGTGGACCAGGGCGTGGCCCGGCTGACGGCGCGCGGGGTGACGGCCTCGGTGCTGAGGCGGCCCAGCCGCAAGGGGTACAAGGCAGGGGCCCTGGCAGCAGGCCTTGAAGAGGCCCGGGGCGACTACATTGCCGTGTTTGACGCCGACTTTATCCCGCCTTCGGATTTTCTGCTGAAGACCATGCCCCGGTTTACGTCACCGGGCATCGGCATGGTCCAGGCGCGATGGGGGTTTTTAAACGATGAATCTTCTCTGGTCACCGGGGTCCAGGCCCTGACCCTGTCCGCGCACTTTGATATCGAGCACGCCACCCGACATGCGGGGGGGCGCTTTTTCAACTTCAACGGCACGGCCGGGGTGTGGCGCAAAGAGGCCATCATCGGGGCAGGGGGCTGGCGAGCGGACACCCTCACCGAAGACCTTGATTTAAGCTACCGGGCCCAGATGGCCGGGTGGCGGCTTTCCTATTACGGAGAGTGTGTGGTGCCTTCCGAGCTGCCGCCCACCCTCACGGACTTTATCTCCCAGCAGCAGCGATGGACCAAGGGGGCCAGCCAGACCGCGGTAAAGGTGTTGCCCCGTCTTCTCAGCACGGCCTTGCCCCGGCGGGTGAAGGTGGAGGCGATCTTTCATCTGTTGGGGGGCCTGGGCTGGGTGGCAGGGGCTGTTGCCACGGTGACCCTCTGGCCCGCCCTGATGGTCCACGGCACGCGGGCCGCGTCCCTGGCCTGGATCCCCGGGGTGGCCGCCCTCACCGGAAGCTGCGGGGCCATCCTCTTTTACTACACGGTGTATGCCTTTACAGAGCCCCGCACCCGGCATCTTGTGCGCTACGTGCCCATGATCCCCCTGGTCTGCATCGGGGTGGCTCCGTTCCTGGCCCGGGCAGCGGTGCAGGGCTTCTTCCAGAGCCACGGGGAGTTTAAGCGAACTCCCAAGTACGGAACCTCCAAAGACACCGCAACCCGGGAGAGCGCCGGGGCAGGCCGTGCCACCTTCGGCAGGGCCATGGTGGCTTTTGTCCTTCTGGTGGCAACGGCGTTTCCCATGCTCTTTGCCCTGGACACCCTGGCCCTGTACGCCATTCCCCTGGCCCTGGCCGTGCCTGCGGGCTATCTCCTTACCGGGGCTATCCTGGCCCGGGAGAGCCGGTTCGCGGGGGAATGCGCGCCTTCGTCCCTGGATCCGTTCGCCAGGTAGAAAACCTTCTCTGCGGATATTCGGTTTATGCAAGGGGAAAGCCGGTTTACACAGAGGGTGGCTCCGGGTATAATGCAGGCCTTTTGTGATTATTCAGCGATGCCTTTGGCGGGCCGCTTTTGCAAAAAAGCGCCTTAAAAACGTTCCGGTTACCCGGCTTTCCTCTGCGCCCACAGGTCGCGATGCAGGGACGGGACGCACGGGAATGCGGCCGCTGCGTTGGCAGTGGTCATTAACTACCTGTTTGCCGGATGATTTAAACAGGGCTGTCGAAGGCGACGTCAGGCTGAACAGTTACCCCTATGTTACGACGGATTGACCGAGTTATATAGCAAGAGACAATCTGCCCACAAGGCGGGCATGGAGACAGGACATCATGGACATTTTCAACTATCCTTCGGTAGAGGCTGAAGCCAAGGTTCGTGCCATCACGGACCGTGGCCTGGGATACACGGCAGAGGACGAAAAGGGCGTTATCGATATTCTCGAGGCGGTTCGCACAGGCGGCGACGAAGCTCTTTTACATTATATCCGCCGTTTTGACGCCCCGGAGATGACTCTTTCTCAGCTCGTGGTCACCGAAGCCGAGATCGATGAGGCCGTTGCGTCGGTGGACGACGATTTTATGAAGGCCCTGGATCTGGCCGCCACCCAGGTGGAGTCCTTTCACCGCAAGCAGCTTGAGAATTCCTGGATCGACATGCCCCGCAAAGGGGTCACCCTGGGTCAGGTGGTCAACCCCGTGGACGCCGCCGGTGTCTACGTGCCCGGCGCCACCGGCGGCATGACGCCCCTGGTTTCCTCCGTGCTCATGGGTGCCATCCCCGCCAAGATCGCAGGGGTCAAGCACATTGCCATGGTCACGCCCCCCATGGCCGACGGCACCGTCAACAAGCACCTCCTGGCCGCTGCACGGCGCACGGGCGTGGACGTGGTCTACAAGGCGGGCAGCGCCTGGGCCGTGGCCGCCCTGGCTTACGGCACCGAGTCCGTGGGCAAGGTGGACGTCATCGTGGGACCCGGCAACATCTACGTGACCCTGGCCAAGAAGCTGGTCTCCGGCACCGTGGGCATCGACATGATCGCAGGCCCCAGCGAGATCCTTGCCATCGCCGACGAGAGCGCCAACCCGGTATGGGCCGCAGCCGACCTTCTTTCTCAGGCCGAGCACGATCCGTTGGCCTCTTCCATCTTCGTCACCACCGACGCAGAACTGGCCAAGAAGGTCCGCGCCGAAGTGGATCGCCAGCTGGAAGAGCTGCCCCGTAAAGAGATTGCAGGGGCTTCCATCCGCGACTACGGCGCCATCATGGTTACCGACTCTATCGAGTCCGCCTGCGAGCTGGCCAACCGCCTGGCCCCCGAGCACCTGGAACTTCTCGTGAAAGCCCCCTTTGAAGTGGTGGGCATGATCCGCAACGCCGGGGCCATCTTCATGGGCCACTACACCCCCGAGCCCATGGGCGACTACGTGGCAGGCCCCAACCACGTCCTGCCCACAGCCGGTACAGCCCGGTTCTCCTCAGCCCTTTCCGTGGAGAACTTCACCAAAAAGAGCAGCCTGATCTGCTACTCCGAAGACGCCTTCCGCAAAGAAGCCGAAGAGGTCATGCTCCTCGCCGAAACCGAGGGCCTCAGCGGCCACGCCCGCTCCGTAAAAGTCAGGGTTTCCTGATTTTGAGCCCATTAAAAACCGGCACCCCGATCCGGGTGCCGGTTTGTTTCCTCGTAGGGTGCGCCGTGCGCACCGCCCCCGCCTCAAGATCCCACCTATTTAGCAAAAACCACCGCCCCCTCTTTAACCGCACCCCTCTATTTCAACCCCACAATCTCCCGGAACCGTCCAAACCAATTTTATCTCGTGTTTTCCCCAAAAAAAGGAACGGAGCCGCACCCTCCCACCTCCCGGCACGACCCCGCCCTTTTCCCCCTTCGGTCCCCCAAGCCGCAAGCCTCCTCACCCAAGGCTCTTCCCAATCTATTCGCCTCTCACCACTTGCTACTCACCTTTCTCCACCCTTCTATTCCCCAAACCGCAGGCCCTCCCCACCCACAGCTCTTCCCGACCCATTCACCACTCACCACTTGCTACTTACCTTTCTCCACCCTTCTATTCCCCAAACCGCAGGCCCTCCCGACCCACAGCTCTTCCTAACCTATTCACCACTCACTACTTGCTACTCACCTTTCTCCGCCATTCTATTCCCCAAACCGCAGGCCCTCCCCACCCACAGCTCTTCCCAACCTATTCACTACTCACTATTCCCTATTCACTTTTCCCCCATTCGTTCCTGCTCCTCTCTATAAAACGCCACAATCCGATCCACGGCCTTGTATTGCCGCTCCAAAAGGTCCTCAGTAATGGTTCTGAGGCCCCATTTCTTGAAATCAATCTGAAGGCCGTTTCCTCCCGGGGCCTCGGCAGCTTCCAGTTCGGAAAAAAACGCCCCCACGGATGTGAGGAGGCGATGAACGTCCTTGATGGCATCGCAAAGCTTAGCAATCTCCGACCCGGAAAACATGACGGGGCCGGGCTGGCTGTCCGGTGAAGTCATGGTGGCTCCTTTAAAACAGGTGATAGAAAGTAGGTGATAGGAGATAGGTCAAAGGAAAAGGGGAGCCCTTGGCAGAGAGTCGTTCGCATTTCCGGCGAATCGTATTTTGTATTGAGTACAAAGACGTCCAGCCGCAAATATCCTATGCCCTATTAACCTATGACCTGATTTTACCCCGGCAAAAGGAAAAAGAGAAAACCCAACCCAAACCAGAAGGCCGGGCCTGCCGCAGCACAACACAAGGTTCCGAAGGGGCGCAACTCTGCCTGTCAGTCAGAAACCCGCGTGATCAAGGGCCATTTTGTAAGGCGATAGCGTTGGTGAATGGTGCGCTGGATTGCGCGTGACGAGGAAAATACGACTTGAAATGGGGGTGAGTGTGGTGTAAAAAATCGTGTAGCCATAACGACCTCCTTCAAAGGTTGTTTTGGTCAGGCCTGGCAGGATGGTGAGACATCCTGTCGGGTCGCAACATGCATTCCATGATCTTCGTAATAACTAGTTATTACCTCTCACTCTAATTCCATCCTTTTGATGTGTCAATAGTTTTTTACCACTAAATCATCATGTTATTCATTTCGATTTTTGCTGAAATAACATCCGTCTAACCTTTCTGAAGCGTTCACCGCCAGGTTTAAGTGGTCTCATCAGCTGCTTTGAGGCCGCTTCAAAAATAAAAACATCAAAAACGATGTCTCCGGCGGCAAGGTGGGCCACCTTGAAAGCTGGTTTCCGAGGCGCTATGCAGGAAAAGAGAACGCCGTTCTGAATAATCACTTCATTATTTCGAGATATATTGAAATGAATCATATGATTAGTTTACAGACTGTTGGATAAAGTTCTTTCTAAGGGAAAATGAGTTTTTCAGATTGAAAATTCGAAATTTCAGGCGTATGACTTGAAATGGCTCGGTGGTCTTCGGCTGGAAAGGTGATGCATTACATTGCCTACGAAGCTGTTTTTGATTGGGGGGATCAAGGGGCAAATATGGAAAACTATCCGTACCCAAGATCAAAGGTGGAAAATTTTCCGGGTATCACCGTATTAAAGCCACAAAAGTGGAAATTGTTATCGGGGTGTATCAATACCCCTTTGTGGATGCGGGAAGTCTGCTGGCTGGGCGAATAATGCTGTAAAACAGAGGTTTTGGTACTTGATGGGATGTGGTTTTTGCTCAGCGTGCAAAGTGTTTTGGTGCGCGAGATAACGGAAATCTTTGTTGGACAGTATTGAACTTCAAAACATGGAAAATAACCCCTTCGATTTTCCACTTTTAACCCTTGAATAACCGATACCCTGGAAAATTGTCCATTTTATATGGGGGATACATAGAAAATTTGGCCGGGTATTCACAATGTTGGCTTCAAATCATGAGGAAATTACATGTCAGAAATTTATAAGAAAACAGAGTCTCTACCGAATGAAATTATGGAAAATTCAGATGGAGCTGTTGTTCTACCTTTTGATAAGAGAGAGTTTGCATCTTTTATCTCTAGTTTATTAGGTAAGCCTCAAACTATTTCCAAAGCGCTCAGAGGTGCTTTCGATATTCAATATGAAGATATTGAAGACCTTTATCTTCTGATAGAACAACGAATATCACAACAGAACAAAAATTCATTAATACAATTTTCTGCAAGAATTGTATTTGAAGATAATTCTTCAGTTTTATTTCGTAGCTTAGATGATCTATCTTCCTATAAGGAAGTAAGACCAGTCGCCTCAACACAAATACATCTCGAATGGTCCTATTTACTTTGGTTTCAAGATCGAAAACCACCCGAAAAGCAATCTATAGAGGTATCATTTATGCCATCGGGTGGAACACTGAAAATTGCCGAAGATGATGAAAAAGTACTTTTGGCCAAACCAGCGTCTTTAAAATCGGGTCTCGTCACTTTTCATATAAAGCATACCGCCCGTACTTGGGGTGCAGATATGGAAGCGTTACTTTCAGGTCATATAAAAACATTACTATCAACAAAATCAAAATTTCGAAACTTCATACAGAATAATGATGGAAAAATAGCTCTATTTGTTGGTTTGTCGTTTTTTGCTACATCTGTTCTTGCTTGTTTTTTCACAGCGTCAAAATTGTGTGCCTTACAGAAGACGACAATAAACCAATATATCGCAAAAAGCCCAAGCCTTGATGGAAAAGTCGATTTATTAATTGACATTATGTCTTCCGGCCTTTGGGCTCGCTACTTTTTTGCTGTTATTGTCTTTTTAGTTTTCTCATTCATATTTTCAATAACCTTTGGGGTTTGGGCTGGTAGTAGCGCTAGTGCCGAAATGCCAAGTTTTGTTGTGTTAAATAAAGAAGCTGAAAAAAAGAAAAAGATGGTATTAAAAAAATATGAAAATAAATTTAAACTCTTCATCTTTTCGATTATTACGAGCATTTCAACTGGGGTTATAGCAAATATCATATTTACAAAATATTGGAGTTCTTAAAAGCCAACAAAAAACTTAAGAGCGTGACGGGGTCAGGCCTACACATTTGACATTTTGGCGTCTAAGCGCATTTTGATTCTTAAAGAAACAGAGAAACAGTGGACAGACTCTTTGTGTCGCTATCTTGCATTGGCACCCCACGGGGGGGGGGACGCGTTAAGGTCTATTATTTCAGAGTTTACTCAATTTTATTTTTTGATAGTATCGAAATTTAGTAGGTATTTGTTTTTAAGGCTATATTTAAATTTTTGAGATACAGGTAGGCTTAATGAAAAAAATTGTATCGGCCATTGTTTTCGGTGTTTGTTTCTTCTGTTTGGGCTGCTCAACGATAATACCAATTAATTATTATCCTTCGAATTTATCGAAAGGTAGTGGCAGTATTTCAATAGAAAAATTTGATTATAGAGCTTCAACTCAAGGTATAGTTCAAAAAAATCAACCTGAAAAAAAAGCTTCAGCCCTTGGTAATGTCGTATTTTCCGATGATGTTGAAAGTATTTTCGCCGATGCAGTTCGAAAAGAGCTTCATTATTCGGGGTATACCCTCTCAAATAGTTCGAATGTTACCGTTTTAGGTACAATAGATCGGTTTTATTATGATTGGGTTGGAATAAGTACTCAAAGTTTTGAGTTAGAGGTGACTTTTAACATTAAACGCAACAATGAACTAATATATACAAAAAAAGTTAACCACACTTCCAAAGCCACTAGAGCCCCAGGATATGAACACTTAATGATTACAAAAGTAATTTCAGCGTGTATCCAAGATTTTCTTACCGATGCACAATTAAATGACGTATTATAAACAACAGGGGACAAAACATAGAGAAACAGTAAAACGGCTCTTTATGCTACGTTGCAACTATAATCGCTGCCCCTTTCAGCTTTTTAAGTCTGTATGGAAACGCTATAATAGAATCAAGGAATCAAGGAATCAAGGAATCAAGGGACAGGCTCTTTATGCTACGATTATTTGCGGCGTTAGAAACTTAATCAATATACGTACGTTTAAGGAGATGAAATGTTAGTCTGTGACAAATGCGGTGCAGGAATTAACGAAGGAGCAAAATTTTGTTCTCAATGTGGTGATCCTGTGACAGAAGCAGATCGAGTTATGTCACCTATTCAACAAGATCATACTGCAAATGTTGAAATAACATTTGGGCAAAGTTCATCTTCAAATTTTGATAAAGCCATTCAAATTTGCAAAAATCTTTCTTCGTATGTTGTTTCGGGAGAAGGTAAACAAACTAAATACAAAATTTCATTACCTATAACAGAGGTTGATTTACTTATTAATCTCTATGATTTGGTTGGCTCTTGGAAATCCTCTCAAATGCTCATTGCTGGGCAACCAGCCTCAAAGAAGGATCTCACATATCATGGGGTGGGCTGTTATCGTAACAGACAAAAAGCCTATAAACCTGACCAATATTGCTTTGGAGAAAGAGATTATGAAGCTAATATTTGGGGGTGTAAAAAGCTCAATATGCCAATAAGCCAATGGGGTGGTGGCTGGCTTGATTATGGCAAATTCGATAATTCTGGAAAGTGGCATTTTGACAAAAATAGAATCAAACATGATCTTGAAATTGCGATCAATGATTACGGTCTATGCCCTGTCCTAAACAGGCAATCTGTTTTTGAAACGTTAGAAAAACTTCCAGACAGCATAAACCCAAAAAAAGACCCAAAATGGGATTACCGAACATCATATGAAAAAGTAAAAGGTGAATACCAAGATATTGCTGTTGGTATTAAGCCAATAATTCAAAAAATAAATGGGTATGTAATTGGAAGCTACAGACCAACGTGGCATCTTGAAGAAGATTCCAACGACTTGAATGAAATTACTTCTACTAAAGAAAATAAAAGAACCAAAATAGCAAAACCAAAGAAAAAAAGTAAAATAAGTTGGTCAGCTATAGTTGAGATTTTGTTCTATTTTTTAGGAAAATCCTAAATCGTTTCTAACAAGTCGATTTAAAGGACCACTCAGTCCCCTCGCTTCGTTCGTGTGTCATCAACGAGAGGAAAGAGGGGACAGGCTCTTTATGCTGGACCCCTCGCCCCTTTCTGTGAGATAGTTCCATAAATCAATATCACTCCGTAATCATATCAAAATCGACTCATCAAAACCAAAGCCACATTAAATTCTGTAAGACCGTGAAGGAGGGTGCTATGCCGCGAGTTCCCCGTATGGTCGTGACGGATTCAGGTCAGAAGGCCGCTTACCATGTGATCAGCCGAACTGCGCTGGACGGACTTCCGTTTGGGAAGGTCGAAAAGGATGAGCTGGTTCGTATCATTCAGACATTTTCATCGGTTTATTGTGTGGATGTCCTGGGGTTTGCCGTTATGGGAAATCATTTTCACCTGCTGGTTGAGGTGAGCCCTTGCGACATGATTTCCGATGAGGAGGTGCGGCGGCGGTTTCAGCTTCTTTATGGTGAAGATGCGGCGTTTCCCAAGGGGCGGCTTACGGAGTACCGGGAGCGGTTCTGCAGCCTGTCAGCCTATGTGAAGGACATCAAGCAGCGGTTTTCGTGCTTTTACAATAAGCGGAAAAAGCGAAAAGGGACTCTTTGGGGAGAGCGCTTTAAGAGCGTGATTGTTGAGCAGGGAAACACCTTGATCTACTGTCTTGCCTACATCGATCTGAATGCGGTGAGGGCCGGTATCGTGAAACGCCCAGAGGACTATCGCTGGTGCTCAATTGGATATCATATTCAGACCGGCAATAAGGATGGTTTTCTCTCGTCAGACCTGGGGACTCCTGGTCTCGGTGTTGACGATGCCTCAACGCAGCTCAGGACATACAGAGAGTATCTCTACCATGCCGGAGCCATCGAGAAGAGGGGAAAAGCGCGGATATCCAAAAAGGTTCTGGATGAAGAGACGGTGCGAGGGTTCGAGATGAATCGCGTCAGACGCTTTCGATACAGGTCCCGGTATTTTACGGATTCGGGGATTATCGGGTCCAGGGCATTTGTCGAAACCCGCTATGAAACGTTCAAAGACCGGTTCCAGACGACGCGGGAAAAGATCCCGCAGCGTGTCAAAGGAATTGAAGGGATGTATTCTCTAAAGCGACTGACCGAGGCTTGAGCGGATGCATTGAGGGACGTGCAGGCGTTCATTCGGGATGGGGCTTAGTTCGGATAATAGAATCAGGGAACAGGCTATTTATGCTACGTTGCAACTATAATCGCTGCCCCTTTCTGCTTTTTAAGTCTGTATGGAAACGCTTTCGGTTTACACACGCTCCAATCATCTTTAATTCAATATATTGGGGAGTATTATGGATTATGAACTCATAGTCTCCATTGCTGCTGTATTTATAGCTTTGAGCGCATTGGGTGCGACGATATGGCAAGGGTGTATTACGAGAAAGCATAACAAACTTTCAGTCAGGCCATTATTAAATTTTGATGTGAAATCAGAAAATGAGGATTTTGTTTTATATCTGAATAATACTGGAATTGGGCCCGCCATTATTACTGATTACAAAATAACTTTTAATGATAAGTCCTTAGGCAAAAATTCAGATGAAATAGCGATCAATCTCGATGAAGAACTCGAAATAGGCCAATTTGATAAAAAAATGTATTTCCCGGGAAATAAGCAGGCTATGGCTTCAGGAGATTCATATCGGCTACTTGAAATATATAAAATATTGGAAGATAACCAAGGGAAAGCGAAATTTATGCATGATATTCTATGGTTGAAAATTGTAATCAAGTATGAATCAATTTATGACGAAACATTTTTATTGTCTGGGCCGACGTTTGTTTACTAGAAACAGGGGGCAGGCTCTTTGTTCTCTAATCACTTCTTCCCTTCCCCATTCGTTTCTTCTCCTTCTTGTCCGACCCTCGGATTTGTATTGATGCTTCTAAAGGGGCTCGGTGATGGTCTGGATGCTTCATTTCGTAATGTTATTTATTTCGATGATTCTTGAAATAATTTCCGCCTATTCATTCTATAGCATTCACGTTTATCCTTGCGTAGTCTCATAATCCGCATTAGGCGCAACAAATTAAAAAAACAAAAGCGATGCCATCGGCGGCAATGAGCAGTCTCTGTAAAGGTTAGTATCAGTAACGATTTACAGGAATAGATAATGCTTTGCTTAATAATTAAATCTTTCTTGCGAGAAATGTCGACATAGATCATATGGCGTCATTACGATGTGTTGGATAAAGTTCTCTGTGAAGTGAAATAAGTATTTCAATATTGATAATTTGGTTTTTAAAGCGTATGACTTAAGATATTTCGATGTCGATAGATGGAAAGGCGCTGGTCGTGCATCTTTGGATGTAAGCTCTGTAAAAAAATGCTGTTTTTGATGGGGTGTCTATCCATGCCCAATAAGAAATGGTCAGATACGCGAGTTTCCGAAATTTGTTCTTCGACAGTGGTGAACTTCAGAAGGTGGATAATGGTCCATCGAATTTCCGTTTTTGGTCTTTGAATAATCGAAGTGACGAAAATTCAATGTATTATCTGGGTTTCTCAGAGTGCACTCAATATAATGCGTTATGAAACTGAAGATTGTTGATTTTGTGTATATTAAGTATTTGATATTTAACTTTTTCATCATGAGTAAGGAGGATCAAATGGCTTATACAAAAATTGTACTTGAGAACCCTCAGACGGGGCAGATCAAAGAAGCTCCTGTAGGTTTTTCTTGGACAGTCTTCTTCTTTGGCTTTTTCCCGCCATTGTTTCGTGGGGACTGGAAGTGGGCTGTTATTATTTTCTTAGCTGCAATTTTTACATTCAATATTAGTAGTTTGGTTTTTATGTTTATATACAATAAATTATACATAAAAGACCTCATTGCAGATGGTTTTAAAGTAAAGTCTGTTGGTATGGGAACTGTTGACCAAGTTTCTCAAAAAATTGGAATAAATCTTCCCGAGTTAAACGCAGCTTAACAATAAGGATTACCAGCGGCCGAAGGTCACATCTATCCTTTGTTCAAAGAGCTTGGTATTCGGTAGGCGCTGGCCTCATAGAGTATTGCTTTTAGCGCGCAAGCGGTAACCCACCTCGGGCCTGCGAGGTGGGTTGCAATAGAAAAACAGAGGACAGGCTCTTTATGCTGTCCTTCTCATGCCCATCCGTGATTTAGTTCTCTAAATCAATATCACCCCGTAATCATATCGAAAACGACTCATCAAAACCAAAGCCACATCAAATTCTGCAAGACCGTGAAGGAGGGTGCTATGCCGCGAGTTCCCCGTATGGTCGTGACGGATTCAGGTCAGAAGGCCGCTTACCATGTGATCAGCCGCACTGCGCTGGACGGCCTTCCGTTCGGGAAGGTTGAAAAGGATGAGCTGGTTCGCATCATTCAGACATTTTCATCGGTTTATTGTGTGGATGTCCTGGGGTTTGCCGTTATGGGAAATCATTTTCATCTGCTGGTTGAGGTGAGCCCTTGCGACATGATTTCCGATGAGGAGGTGCGACGGCGGTTTCAGCTTCTTTATGGTGAAGATGCGGCGTTTCCCGAGGGGCGGCTTACGGAGTACCGGGAGCGGTTCTGCAGCCTGTCGGCCTATGTGAAGGACATTAAGCAGCGGTTTTCCTGTTTTTTCAATAAACGTAAAAAGCGAAAAGGGACTCTTTGGGGAGAGCGCTTTAAGAGTGTGATTGTTGAGCAGGGAAACACCTTGATCCATTGTCTCGCCTACATCGATGTGAATGCGGTGAGGGCCGGTATCGTGAAACGCCCAGAGGACTATCGCTGGTGCTCAATCGGATATCATATTCAGACCGGCAATAAGGATGGTTTTCTCTCGTCAGACCTGGGGACCCCTGATTTGGTGTCGACGATGCCTCAACGCAGCTCAGGACATACAGAGAGTATCTCTACCATGCCGGAGCCATCGAGAAGAGGGGAAAAGCGCGGATATCCAAAAGGGTTCTGGATGAAGAGACGGTGCGAGGGTTCGAGATGAATCGCGTCAGACGCCTTCGATACAGGTCCCGGTACTTTACGGATTCGGGGATTATCGGGTCCAGGGCATTTGTCGAAACCCGCTATGAAAAGTTTAAAGACCGGTTCCAGACGACGCGGGAAAAGATCCCGCAGCGTGTCAAAGGAATTGAAGGGATGTATTCTTTAAAACGTCTGACCGAGGCTTGAGCATATGCATTGAGGGACGTTCCGGCGTTCATTCGGGATGGGCCTTAGTTCGGATAATCGCTTCTCAGAGGTGGATTTTTCCACACGGCATGGCGGGTGGTGGGAAACGCCTGCGTTGTGGCGGGGTTCAACAGACGCTGGCCCGATTCTCCTGTGTAGTACGCTCGGGGGGACCCTGAAACATCCTGATGGGGACAAGGAACCGACTGCAGGGAGTTTTCCGTTGTGTTGTGAAGGATTTGATCGTTGGGGTCGGCAACCACGATCGCAGCGGCCAGGAGGATGCCGAAGAGTGGAAGTACTGTTTTGATAGCTGGGCGAAGCATTGCGTGAGTTATACCTTTGAGGATCACCACATCAGTGTCAACGTCGAGACAGTGACGGTGTGCTGATTGATGGTTGATTGTGTCTGAAAAACAGGCAGAAACCTTATACCTAAAAGCGGCGTTTTACAAGGATACGGTTTGCTGAGACAGTGTTTGGCAAAAGTAGAAATGCACAAAAGACTTAGAAAACAGGTTTGTGCTCAGTGAGTAAGCCTGACCCCAGTAGTCTGCGCGGTTATAAATTTCATCTCAGGGTACATCAAATGGAATAAGTTTTCAGGTTCACAAACAATAGCTTGGAGGTTGATTGTGAAAAAATGGTATGATGAAGAATATGAATGGGACATCGAGGTGACAGGGTTTCTTCGAGGTGATCAAACAGAGGGATATTGCAGAAACGGCGAGGAAATTGGAGATAAATACACCTGCACGTATGGCTGCCCTGTGAATAAGGATGGTCAGGGTATCTGCTCCAAAGTAATGATGATGATGTTCCCAATCATGGAGGCGGTCAGAAGTGGTGGCGATTTAGAGAACATCGGTGGACATGGTAAATACAACAAGGACATTGTATGCCCGGACGGTTGCGTTATGTTTCGGATGACTGCAAAGAAACTTGGACATGAGAATTTTTTTAAGGGAAAGTTTTTCAGTTAGTTTTATTTCTATTGTGTTCTGCTTGGGGATAAGATGACGTGTGTATTTGCCCCCTATAAGCAGAGGAGTCTCTTTTTATGTATGTGTAGTGGAGATATAAGAGTTGTTTAAAAACACGTTGTTATGTTTGATGATTTTCGTTTTTACACCTCAAGCTGAAGTGCACGCTATAGACTATCCCCCTGAGCTGAAAGAGATTTTTTATAGGACGACTGCCCTTAATGGCTTTGTAACCAGGGAAATGCATGACGAATTTTGGGATATTCTGAATCAGTCTCTTACAAAGGCACAAATTGGCAATTATGCAGCGTATTTGTTGGATGCCCAGGACTATCAGAAAGAGATATGGGTAAGTGCCAAGCTTTCATATAAAAATGGCAAGGTTGTCAGGACGTGCAAACTCATCGTGTTGCAGATGGTGTTGCCCATAAGATTCGAGTTGATGATACCGTTTCCAAAAAATTCAGCGGAATATACCTCTGAACGGCGCACATATGAAAGAAAATTTAAAGAAAGTGTTAAGAAAGCCAATGGGATCTTTGAATTGGCAGCAAATCGGCCTGATGAATGGCAGAACGACCTTATAAACTGGAGCCAAATCAAGAAAACCATTGCACATGCAGAGGATAGGTGTTCAAGGGTGGAAAAGCTGCTAACCGAAACGTGGCATGATTGAAGATCTATTATAAAACCTCGACATCTGCAGCTCTGATGACTTGAATATGGGTGCTTTCGACTCATGAAATATCCGGGATAGGGTTTAACATCCATGTTCCCTCTCTTCTGCCGTCCAGGCCTTTTGAGCGGCAGGAGAGGGCAACGTAAAACGGTTTGCGGGATTATATTAGAACGGGCTCTGCCGGAGGCACAGCCGACAGTTCGAATGTTTACAGGGGGGATTGATTTGGACAAGGATATGAAGGTTCTCATTGTGAATGATTCCTTTGCAAAGAGACGATTTATCAAGGCCTTGTTGCGAGATAATGGTTTTACAAATGCATTTGAAGCCGATGACGGTCATATCGCTTTATCCATGCTGAAAGAGGAGGCATATGATTTCGTTGTCACAACGTGGAATATGCCGATTATGAATGGCATCGCATTTTTCAACGAGGTTCGTAACTCCCCTGAATTAAAGAGTCTGCCCGTTTTGATCGTGTTCGAACCGGAAGATAAAGAGCACATGGCTGAAGCCACTCAGGCCGGGGCATACGTGCATCTTGCCGATCCTTCTGCCGCCGGTGCATTTGGTGTGATAGGTTAGGATGGGGATTGGTTGCATTGCTTCTTTCCTCAATGCTGTGTCAGCCGACCCGGTCATCAATAAAGAACACTCCAATTTTCTCACGCTTCTTCTGCGTTATCAGGAGCTTTATAAAACCACGACTTCTACAGCTCTGATGCTTTGACTATGAGTGCACTCGGCTCGTGAAATATTCGGGTTAAGAAATAGATTGTGTCGAATGAGTAGGAAACCAACCCTCATTGCTGTTTCTTTTGGCTCTATGCATACACCATGTGCATAGCTTCATTGTAGCGATTACAAGATGATATTTACAAGTCAGTTTCATATGGGGTAGGCTCCGCCAATTACGTATGAGTTCCTCGTGCAGTTAATCATCGAGGATGAACTTATTTCCTTTCTCTCTGGTTCTGTAGAATCCATAGGGGCCTCTCACCGGGATGGGAGGGCTGGAGTCCGTTCCAACTCAAACGTAATGATTTGACATCGAGCAAATTAGACTATTAAGGACTATCCACAAGGAGGGCTTATGAAGAATCAATTCGCATCGACTGCTTTTCGCATGACAACGTCTCTTGCTTTTACTGTGATACTGTATTGCCTTGCCGCAACATGCGCGATGGCTGATTCCGACTGGACAGGCTTTTATGTCGGAGCCACAGTCGGAGCCCTTGACGGAGAGGCGACCCCTTCCGTGACCACTGTAGCAGATTCATACTTTACGCCCATTCGTGATGCCGCTCAGCTCGATCCGATAGCCTCGAAGGAGATCGATGCACAAAATATGTCCGGAAGTCTCTTTTTTGGGGGGGATTATCAGCTCAATTCAATCGTGCTTGGGTTGGAAGCAGCCGTTATGTATTCTTCATTTTCTCAGAGGTACCCTTTAGTTTACACAGACGATACCAACGCTGATACCTTTTACCTTTCCACAACCTTTGAGACTGACTGGATGGTGAGCCTCACACCTCGAATTGGGTATGCTTACAAAAATTCCCTCTTCTATGTGATGGGTGGCGTAGCGCTTTCAAAATTCTCATATGAATTTTCTTTCAAAGACTCATTGCAACAGACCCAGGTTGATGAAAGTGAAACGTCTTGGGGATGGACCGCCGGAGTAGGCTATGAATACCAAATCTCCAATGGCTGGGGAATCAAAGCGGAATATGCTTACTACAAGTTTGATGACATATTTGAAGTAGAGAGCAGGCTTCCAAACCTTCCTGATGACGGCTTTAATCATAACGTAGATTTTGAAGCAGATTCTTTCCGAGTTGGTTTGGTAAAGAGGTTCTAACCCGGATGTTTCACGGCAAAACGGCTTGGCCAAAGCAATAGCATGTAATTTGCTGTTTTTTGCTCAGGGCTATTCCCCTTTGGCCGGGCCGGAGGCATTTATTTTCTACACTATGAGGGTTTTGAGGTAAAACAACTGCACTGATAACTGTGATACTTTGAATATAGAGGTATTTAATCTGGGTAATGTCCGGGTTCAGCTTTTCCAAGAATTTTCTGTGAAAGGAGTATTGTAGGCCTGGTCGTGTTCTGTTTTCAATTTTATTGTTTGCTCAGAAAAATGTTTCTTAACGCTTTGGCATACTTGAAAGGGGCCTGCCAAATACTATAACCTTGATATTTCAGGTGGTAAATAAAGGTTTGAAAATTGTCTGTGTGCGAAACGATCTGTCATACATCCAATATAATTTATTATTACTCGAATACCCTCACACGCGTTTTCATTAAATTTCACCAAAGGGCATGGAGCGTAGTGTCTTTCTCCATAGTTTGGGTGCTCTGATTTAGGGATATATGTACATACATCAGCGCAATCGAGTTCCTTTTTATTAAGGAATCGAATGATTTCTTTTGATAAGTCACTATTCTCAGATGTGATCTTTTTTGACAAAGAATCTGTAATACTTTTTTTGTATTCTTTATATATGTTTTTGGGTAACTGTTTCGGATTTTTGCGAAGAGCTTTGAATATTTGTGTTAAAAAATATTCTGCTCTGGAATCCATTCTTTTAATCTCATAATGCTCATAAAATCTGGGCTTCAGAAATTTTACATAGAAAAGATTATCGATCTCTTTAAGCTCGTCATCCCAGTCAATGATTAATTCATTAGACTTTTGAACGTCATCGTAGTTATTGATTTTTAGGTGTTTGAGGTTGTGTCTAATGTTTTTAATTGTTTTGCCTATATAGTACTTTGTAAGGTAAACAACAACTGTTGAAATTATTAAATTTTCATTTTCTTTGAACTTAGAGGATAGATCTCGATGATTTGATGACGTGTTCATTTGTATGGCTTTTCGAATAATTGGTTGCTTTAACAATTCATCAATTGTTACCCTACCAGTCCTAAGAGCATCATCTGTGTCATGCGTTCGTTGCGCAATTTCGTCTGCCAGCCGGACAACTTGTCCTTCAAGTGTCGACGGCCATCCGGGAGTTTCTGTTAAGCTCTTATCATAGTATGAAATGTCATATTTTTTATCGATACTTGAGTGTTTCAGGATACCGTCTCTTGTTTCCCACATTAAATTTAGACCATTCTGACAATGATACCTTTCTTCTAACCTATTGGTAATCAGAATACCTTGATAGTTATGTTTGAAAGGTTTGAGTCCAAAGTCTCGAAGGATTTTGCTGAATGTTCTTTCACCGATGTGGCCGAATGGGGCATGGCCAATATCATGTCCTAATGCGATTGCAATAGTAGCAAATCTGTTCAGTCCGAAATGTATGGCGATTGATTCAGATATTTGAGCTACTTCTAATGAGTGGGTAAGTCTTGTCCTGCTATGATCATTTTCGTGAGTTAGGACTACTTGGGTCTTAGCCTCAAGTCGTCGGAATGCCATTGAATGAAGTATTCTGTCCCTGTCATGCTGGAAATCACCTCGAATATCCGAATGATGATATTCCTCTTCTGATATTCTTCCACGAGTATTATTTTCAGAAATTGCGTATGGCTGTAGGGGGATGTTGTTCATTTTGATTCACCTTCTTGGAAAGCAAACAACTCAATGGTTTTGAATTTATGTTATGGAACTTTTTTGGTAAGGTATGTGCTGGATTTTTTTAAATAATATAATGTTTTTGTAGAGTGCGCAATCTATATTCAACTGGACACGATTGTGGTTTAGACGGGGAGATGCTTCGTATCTGTAATATCCAGGGAAGGGCTGTGCAGAATTGTATTTCAGTAAAATTGTTATTTTAGAGTCTGTATTACAGTCATATTTTGTGGCCCGCGATATGAATTTTGTTTATGATTTGTCCCCCCATAACGGAGCCTCCTTGTTTCCGCGCTTCATTGAGAGAAGGGGAAAATAACCCAGTGTTTTGGGTTAATGTCTCGAGAGGGACAAGTTGTCAAGGTCATCCATGGCCCCGAAGACATCAAAGGGCTCCTGAAGGGAAGGCATCTCTCGAAGGAGACCGACGATCTCGGGGCTTTGTTTTTGGCATGTCTCTAAGGTTCGCTCGTATATGTGAGCGTTGAATCCGTTTGCTGCAACGGTTGTTCTTACAACAGGGTGCCCCAACGACTGGAGACGAGTGCCGATCTTTTCAGTATATTCTTGTAATGCATTCTGGGTATCGGTGCTCTGTGATTTAATGAAAACCAGTTGACTTTTCAATATTTCTGATATGGCATGGGTGAGGTAGGATTCCTTGGTTACGACGGTTTTCTCTTCCTCATGGCAAGCCCGGGTCATGGCCATTAAATGCATTGCGCCGAGGGCTTTTTTTATGACCGCCTTATGTTCTATGATTTCTTCCCTGGGGATCCGTTTTTGCAACTCTTTAATCCAGATATCTGAAGCTTTCTCCCGTCGTTCCTTGACCTGTTGAAGGCACGCATCGTATGCCTCGTAGGAGAGGGTCAGGTCATGGTAAAGTGCCTTGATAACCTCTCTGTACTCGGAAAGGGGCATGCCCGAGTAAGCATCAATGTGTTGCCTCCAGGCCTTTTGAATCCCAGGCATAGGGGCATCCCGTAGAGTCAAATAGCCCAACGCTTCTTCTTGCGGTATTGGTTCGATTGTATTTTGTGTATCTGCTGTCGCATATGATGAGAGTAACAGGAACAGCGGCATGAGAAGCAGGTGGGGTATTTTTAGCTTGTTCATAAAGTCTCCGGTATCATTTGGTATTTCTGGGTTGCGGGTGCCCGATTAAGAGTCTCTTCAGGAAAAAGACTCGTACATCGCTCTCCAGAATTTGTGCAGTTTTCCAGAGGAGTGTAACAACACACATTCATGGCAACAGATGGTTGCGATTTGATGTTGTGCAAAATTCCCCAGTCTTGCCGAAGCCTCAGCCAGTAGAGCCCAATCTGTTGAGCCGATGGAATAAAATGTCGTAACACTTGAGCCTTTGTTGGGACCCACAAAGCAAGATGCAAAAACAGTCGGTATCAATAGATTTTGTAGTAACTTGTTGGAACTTAGGATTTCATTTATCTTCTCAATGGAGCGGACGCAGCAAGCCTCCAGGTGGACATCATGCAGGTCGAGTTGTAATGCCATCATTCGTCTTTATCAGAGGTTTTTAGCCCGGATATTTCATGAGAAAGCAACTATTCAAAAGGAAAATGCCACTATTTCGGATAGCTGTAATAAAAATGTCAGCTATTTCGAAAATGCAAAATGTAAATCGACGTTTGCTGTTTGATTTTCTCACCCTTCGGGCGAGCCGAGTGCGCCCATCTTCTGCGTTATCAGAGCTTTTATAAAACCACGACTTCTGCAGCTCTGATGCCTTGAATATGGGTGCACTCGGCTCGTGAAATATCCGGGTTAGACACATTGAGATTGAATTATGCAAGGAAGCATTTTGAGAGTTTATGCATTCGCTTAGGTGTCGCAGTGTGTGACTGTATGTATATTCTTATTCGGGTGTTATGTCAATTGATGGCTATGGCTTTGGACAACGATGGGCACGCTGGCGCTTTGCCCATCCTACGAGTGAAAGCATGCGCTGGGGATCGTGAGCAAAAGGTGGGAGACCTTATTCAGGATATTTCACGAGAAAATAAACAGCCAAGATGAAAGCTATATGATTTCAGAATGCTATAACGAAAATGTCAGCATTTTTGAAAATGCAAAGTGTAAATCAGGGTTTGCTGTTTTATTTATTCACTCTTCGGGCGATCCGAGTGCACCCATCTTCTGCGTTATCAGAACTTTGAGGTAGAACGCTACATCTGCCGCTTTGATGCTTTGGATATGGGGGCGATCGATTCGTGAAATATCCAGGCTATAGTTGACGTTAAAAATGACATTTGACGTTAGCACCCTCTGTTATTTGTATTGGGATGCTTGATAGGGCCTTTTTGTCATTATTAAAGTGTTTTGGAACTTTACCTGGACTGAATTATGGCGCTATAATATGACCAATAATAAGAACCTTTAAATGGTCATATGGCCGAGGAGGCTATCCATGGAGCCCATATACGCTAAGTTTTCGGCAAGCATCTCTGAGCTCAAGAAAAATCCGAGTGCCCTTATCCAAGAGGCCGAGGGCAGCGCAATTACCATTCTGAATCATAACAAGCCGACGGCCTATCTGGTCCCGGCTGCGACATACGAGGCTCTCCTCGATAAAATCGAAGACTATGAACTCGGAAAAATTGTTCTTGAGCGAAAATCAGAAAAAGGTGGTGCTGTCGAGGTATCATTAGATGACCTATAAACTCAAGTTCCTGCCAACAGCCTTGAAGGAGTGGAAAAAGCTCGATAACAGCATCAGGATCCAGTTCAAGAAAAAGCTGGAAGAGGTTCTTGAGAGCCCTAAAATTCAAGCAAATCAACTTAGGAAATTCGATAACCATTATAAAATTAAACTCAGAACCTCCGGCTATCGTTTGGTCTATGAGGTGATTGATGATGAAATTGTCGTTTTGGTAATCGCCATAGGCAAACGTGAGGGCAACAAGATCTATGAAGTCGCCAAACTGAGGTCTGGCGTGTAATGGAGAGGCAGGCCGACTTTTTCCGGTTATTGAGGGGGGAGGTGGGCACGCTGGCGCTTTGCCCACCCTACGAGTGAAAGCATGCGCTGGGGCTCGTGAGCAATAGATCGAGAGCTGATAGGGCTTTATGATGTTCACATCCCATGGCAGTGCGCATTATTTCATTGAAGAGAAGAGCACGTATTCCGACCAGGGGGCTTTGTCGCAGGCCTCCCAAATCCATTCACGTTGAAGGGGGAAGCATCATGAAAAAGCTGGGCTGTGTGGTGGTTTTCTGTATCGCTGTGTTTGCCGGTCTTCCTGCGTCTGCCGGTGGGGCAGCCCCGGGGCTTTGGGGTGTCTATTCCGATGTGTTTGAAAGCGCCAAGTACATCGACCTTACCCATGCTTTTGAACCAGAGCAGCCGGTGTGGCCGGGGTTTGCCAATGCCTCATTCAAACCGGCCAGGGCGGGCAAAGGCATCGACGGGTACGTGGACGCCGGGCAGGAATTTACCTACGACAAACACGGCTTCGTGGCCACGGCGTACATGCTCACGACGGATCAGTACGGAACCCAGCTTGACCCACCGGCCCACTGGGACAAACTCGGGGCGACCATAAGCGACATTCCGGCGACCTATGCCATTCGCCCTCTGGTGGTCATTGATATCCATGACAAAGTAAAAAAAGACAATGGCTACCACCTTCAGGTCGAAGACATCAAAGCTTGGGAAAAGACGTATGGGCGCATTCCAGAAGGGGCTGTGGTGATGGTGCGGTCGGACTGGTACAAACAGTGGTCGGATACCGAGCGGTTCAACAAAAAACCTTTCCCCGGGGTCGGCCTTGAGGCGCTCAAGTTTCTTCACCTGGAGCGGCACATTCTGTTCCACGGCCATGAGCCCCTGGACACGGATACGACGCACACACTCGAAGGGGAATACTGGCTGATGCACAACCATTTTGCCCAGGCAGAAGGGGTTGCCAACCTCGATAAAGTCCCGGAGGGGCGGGGCACCAATACATCGGGTTTGCAAAGCCACAGGGGGGCACAGGCGGCTACGCGCGATATATTGCCGTTGCTCCAAAACAGTGGCCCCATGGCGTTTCAGTTACGGAGGTTCCCGGCGCACCGCTGCCTGTCCAGGCCCATCCGTTGAAGCGGGATAAAAACGGTGTGATGCGGCCAACGCCATAGGCCCTCAGGGTTGCTTTAACCCAGGTTGCCTCGTCATGCCGAGCGCACGGCGTTCCCTAAATCGGATTTGCCAGAACGGCTTTTTGCTGGGTACCGGCCGTGGCTTTCAGTGCCAGGGCAAGGACGGTCAGGGCCACCTGGGTTGCCGGGTAGGAGTACCAGATCCCCTCAACGCCCATGACCATGGGCAGGGTGACAACAAAAAAGGGCGTGAAGACCAAGGGGTCGGCGTAGACGAGGATCGAAGCGTTTTTACCGTCGTCCATGGCGTAGAAATAGGCAGACATCACCCGAGCAACCACGATGAAAGGGGCGGAGACAACCACCGCCACCATGGCAGACATGCATGCCGTGGCCACCTCGTGGGAGACGCCGTAGAAAATAGGAAAGCTGTACCGTGTGGCATAAAAAGCCACCATGAAAAAGCCGCTGAGGGCAAAGCCCAGGATCAGGCCTTTTCTCAACACGGTTTCAAGACCCTTTTTATCCTTTGCACCCGTGCAGTGGCTGATGAGGGGCTGGATGCCGTCGGCAAGGCCCTGCATGATGCTGTAGATGACATAGGCTGCGTAAGACATGACCGTATAGACGGCAACGGCTGCATTGCCGCCGTAGTTCAGGCACTGGTAGTTGGTCAGGATGATGACGATGGCCGGTGCGATGGTCAGCCCGAAGGGGGAGATACCTATTTTCAGCATTTCGAGGATGGTGTCTCTCTCCAGGCGATACCAGGCCGGGCCCAGTTTGGATTTCAAGATGGGGCCGATACCCATCAGCGCCACAACGGCCTGGGCGATGCACGTGGCCCAGGCAACCCCTTCCAGCCCCATGCCAAGGCCCAGCATGAACCAGGCATCCAGGACAATGTTGATCAGCATCCCCACCACCATCATCACCATGGCGTAGACGGGCATCCCGATATTTTTCATCACCGGCACAAGGCCTGCCCCCATCACCTGAAACAGGGACCCGAAGGTGATGACGAGCATGTAGTCGAGGCCGTATTCGTGGATGTTGCCCCTGGCGCCCAGCAGGGTCAGCAGGTCGTCGATGAGGAAAAAGTACAGGGGCATGAGGGCAAGGGAGATGGTGAAGAGAAGCACCAGGGTGGATGACTTTGCTCTCAGGGCCCCGGTTTCGTCGCCTCCGGCGCTGCGGATGGTCATGATAATGGAACCGCCGGTGCCGATTCCCGTACCGATGGCTGTCATCAGTGCCAGCAGGGGCCAGGCCAGGTTGATGGCCGTCAGGCCGTCGTCGCCCATGGCCCGGCACAGGAAGTATCCGTCCACGATCATGTACATCCCCACCAGGACCATGGACATCATGGACGGGATGACATACCTGATGAATTGATTGGCCATGTTCTTCTGCTCCACCTACCACCTCCCCATCATCATTTTCCTGCAACACCTTTTCGGGACACACAATAGGGCCTGCCCATGTCTTGCCAGATATATGGTGCGAGCCAGCGAAACCGTAAACCTTCCCGTAAGGGGAAGGTCAATGGCTTTTACTTAAAAAAGCAAAAGGATTTTATTTTAAGTTGAAGGATTACCAAAAGATGGGAGGGTAAGAAAGGAGACTTGTTGAAGGGGTACCGCCTGAAACGGTCGCCTGCGATACATCATGACAGTGCGATCGGCGCATCCTCTTGATTTTTGCGTGTCATTGGAGGGCCTGTGCTTCCAATGGGCACACAAGCGCCTATAACGCCTCTTTGTGAAGGTGCAGGGCCTGGAATACCTTCCTGATAATTCAAAGCACCGAGGCATGCTTTGGGGTTGCTTGAATGCCGGATGGAATCAAGCACTTTGTGTGTTGAATGGCTGACAACAAGGGGGCCGCTTAACATGATGCTGTCAAGAGGGCGCCATGGGGGATTTATCCGCCCAGAAACTGCATGTTCAGGGCAAAGAAGATCTGCCATTGGGGTTGGCCGGGGCCGTCGTCGGCTACGGAGTATTGCGGTTCGACAAAGAAGTTGTATACCGTTGTGCCTTTCTTGATGACTTTCCCGATACCGACGCCCATGGGGACGGAATAATAGTCTTTTTCAAAGTTGTAGACCCACAGGGGCGCCGCCCGCAGGTAGATGCCGTCCCCCAGCTGGAAGAACGCAAAGGGCTGCAACACCCCGACGTTGAGATCATCCCGGTCGTCTTCCCCTGCAAAACTGGCCTGCCAGGTCAGCAGGTAGCCGTACTGGAACACAGGGGAGGTGGCCACAAAGGTGACCTGGGCCAGCCCGGCCGACCACTGCTCAGAGCCCAGGTCATCGTCTGTTGCCGTGGGTGCGGTGAGCTGCGGCCCTAAACCCACGCTGATCCCGGGGTTGCCTGTATCGAAAAGGTAGGCTGCAAAAATGTTGAAATCCCCCAGGCCGGTCTCTTTGCTTCCGTCGGGCGGTGTCGGAAAGGTGTTGACCGGCAGCGAGGCCCGCATCAGCCAGGAGGTGTCCCCGATACTGATGGGCTGGGCATAGCGGAACACAAACTGGTTGGCGTCTTCGTCGGACTCGGTGATCTTGCCGATGTAATAGTTCTGGAGGTTGAAGGCCTTCATGTTGGCCAGGGGGTTGTTGGCCTGCGCCTCTGCGTTGGATGCGGAGGCTCCGGCCTCGTCCTGGCCTTCCGGTTCCGCCAGGGCTGCCTGGAGGTGGACACCCATCAGGATGCATGCAAATAGCGCTGCCCTGACGGCATGAATCAAAAAACGCGCCGGGGCTCTGTCGGCCTTACGATGTGTCATGTGTGACATCATTGCGGTTCCCTCCGTTTTTATTCATTTTGCCAGGTGCAGGGGCAGTCAGGCATGTGATTCATGACCTTTCAATTCTTCACGGGAAGGAACTCTGGCTCCGGCGGCTCAGAAAGGGCCATCCGGGGTCGGGAGCCAGTTTTCCTCCTGGTGGTTTGGTCACTTCGCCTTTTCGATATCCGGCAGGACCCAGCTTCTGTCAAGGAAGGCCTGGTCGGGGGAGTAGAGCCTGAAGTAGGGGAACCAGGCTTTGCCGGGCATGGTCTGTATCCAGTTTTTTGCCTTATCGCCTTCCGGTTTGTTCGGGCCGATGGCCAGATCGACGGAGCCATCTGCGTTTTCGTGCAGGTCCATGCGGGAGGAGCGGTCGGCCAGCCTGGTGTCGTTAACGATGATGGTACGGGTCGAGACATCATAGACGGTGAGGGACCAGAACGCCTTGACCGGAACGTTGGGCGGAACATGCAGGGTGTAGTTGACGGCACCGTCCAGCCAGTCCCCGTCGCCGTCGCGATAGGCCGCCAGGTACACCTGGCCTTTGCCGGTTTTCTGTCCGTGCATCATGGGATCGTTGGTGACGGCTTCGTAGAACCAGGCGGCGCGCTCATCAAGGTCATCGTAATGCTCCCGGCGTTGTTCCGGTGTGCAGACGGTGGCAAACTCCCAGTGGGAGCCGTCCATGTAATGCGCGTCCTCCAGACGCGGGTTGAAGAAGTCATTGGCCTTGGCCATTGCTTCACCCACCAGGGTGGCCTCGATCAGGAGCCTTTTCTGGTTCGGCGTGGGGGCAAAGGGTTTTCCCTTCTCAATGCCTAAAGGTTTGAGCATGGCCAGCCAGAAGCGATCCCGTTCGTGAACCGGCTCCCTGTTGATGATGTCGGCCAGTCGTTCCCAGTAGGCGATGCCACGTGGGTGCCAGGCCTGCCAGGCTTTTCCGTCGGGGGTGATGTAGCCGCGGGGTCGGGGATCCATCCGTTCGGCGTAAGGGTACACGTCGATTTTTTCCAGGATGGCCATGCGCTCGCTGCGGTCCTGGGACATCAGGCGGACGCCCGGCATGATGTTCATGGTGGGCATCCGTACCACGGTATACTCTCCGTCTTCCGCGCCTTCGGGCGACTCCTGGCCCGGCCCGACAAAGAGGTATTTTCCCGGTTTGGTCATCTGCATGACCCCGATCTGCCAGAAATCGTTGGCCGCGCCACGCACCTCGCCTTCAGGTATGACCATGATCCAGGGACCCTCGTTTAAGTCGATGAAGACGACGACGTAGGGCGTCGTGGTGTTGAAGGTCAGCCCCCCGAGCTTGTCTTCGTAGGACTCCATAAAAACGATTTGCCCGTTTTCCGCGCCGAGCTGCCGGAGGTGTGCGTGCTGCCACTGCTCCATGCCAATGAGGGGGATGGCCCAAAGGTAAGCCTGGCAGGCCCGCTGGAAGTCCATCTCTTCCAGGAGAAGCGCCTGGGTCTCGGCCGTGGGGTAGCCATTGGCAAAGTCATGGGTAAATTCAAGCGCACCGATGCGAGTCTCAATGGTCTCTCCTGCGGGGGGAGCCGTGGCCTCCTTGCCTGACGTTGTGGCGCAGGCCGTGAGAAGAAGGGCCAGGAGTATTGCGGGAACCGTTTTTATCCACAAAGACCGACGGTAGAGGTGGACCATGGGGTATCCTCCTTGGTTGGGAGCATGAAGCAGGTTGTTGGGTGGGTGCCCGGCGGGTCGGTTTGTCTCCGGATGCTGCCGGAAGGGGGCTGAAGATGAGGGGTGGGGGTGTGGTATATTCTTGATATTGTATCAGATTGTTTTGGGCGTGAGAACGCCTTTTACAACGATATGCCGCAAGGAACGATTGCAGGCGTTATCCCGTTGGGTTGCCGTGGATTGCCTTTTTGCCCGATTCCTCATTAATATTCTAACTGCTGTTTTTTGTATCATGGTTTCATTGTGTGCCTTTTCAGGTGGTTAAATTCGGGCCTGGTGTTTCGGTTGGATTTTCTCGGTTTGTTTCTTGATTAGGGCGTCTGTGCGGGCTCGGGTTTTGGGGAATGGCGATTCTTTATTTGAATCAGTGTGTTAAAATGGTTGATCAGGATATGTGATGTTGACACCATGATGATTTTGTACTATGTCTGAGTTCATCACATGAACCTCTGGTGTGTTTCATCTTTTCTCCTCGAGTCGAATCGAGTCTTTCCAAGTGACATTCCGTTGGTACCGGTTTGCCGGTTCACCTTTTTTCCAAGGCTGATGGGAGTGTTGTATCTTTCCCTTCCGATGGCCCCTGACACGAGTTGGAGGAAATCATGACGGAAGTGATTCAACTGCCGACAGGCCAGTCCCTGGCCGATATTATCACCGAAAACGAGGCACTTCGGGAGACGCTCAACGACCGCAGGGCATTGGATCAGATGCTTGCTGCTGTGTCGTCTGACTTTATGAACGTAACCGGGGAATGGACCGGCGATGTTATTGAAAAGGCCCTGAAACGGGTGGCCCGGTTTGCCGGGGCCAAGCGGGGCGTTGCCTTTATCATGCCCCAGGGCCAGGTGGAGTGTGCCCTGTTTTTTGAGTGGATCTCCGAGGAAGATCCCGAAGGGAGCTTCGAGTCCATCTCGCCCCGGGCTTTTTCTGTTTTCCTCCCTCCCATGCGTGAAGAGAAAATCACTATCTTGAGTCAGAAGTCAGAAATCACCATATTCCACGTTCGAGCAGCGGCAGTCGGATTATGGGTTCAGGGCGCTGGTGGGGCTTTATCTCAACAGCCGGGACGGCAAGGAGGGGGGGATTTTCCTGTTCGGAGGGCCGGATGAGGAGTACCTGTGGCCCGAGGAGATGATTACCCGGTTCCTGAAAACCGTGGAGGGGCTCTTCATCAGCTCCATGCGCCAGGTGGAGCTGACCATGGAACTCAAGAAAAGGGAGGCCCTGGCCTCGGCCCTTCTCAACGCCACCAGAGACTCGGCGGCGCTGCTGGACATCGAAGGCAATATTCTGGCCATCAACAGCTCCTTTTCCCGTCGGCTCAAGATCAGCCAGAACCACGCCAAGGGCAAACCGTTTTACGACTTCTTTTCCCCATGCCGCCCTCGACGCAAGCAGGTGAAGGCCGTGGTGAAAAGCGGCCACCCCGTTCATTTTGAAGACGACAACAACGGCCTGGTGCTCTCCAACGTTATCTACCCGGTCTTCGATACCCGGGGCGTGGTGGAGCAGGTGGCCTTCTACTCCCACGACATCACCCCGTTAAAAGACGCCGAGCAGAGCATCCGGACCCTGACCGGAGAGCTGGTTCTGGCCCAGGAAGGCGAACGCCAGCGCATTGCCTACGACCTGCACGACAACGTGGCCCAGGAGCTGGCCACCTTGAAGATCAGCTGCGACACCCTGGTGGACGCGGCCCGGAAATCCCCGTCGGAGTTTGAAAAGACCGTCAGCGGGTTTTCAGGGATCCTCCAGAGCTCCATCAACACGGTCCGTGAAATGGCCTACGAGCTGCAGCCCCCCACCACGGGCAATATGAGCCTGGTGGACACCATCTACAACTATTGCGATGAGTTCAGCGAGCGGTTCGGTATCACGGTGGATTTTTACACGGCCGGGATGCACAATGTGAACCTGGACAAGGAGCAGCAGCACCACATCCAGCGGATCATCCAGGAGGCCCTGAACAACGTGCGCAAACATGCCGGTGCAGCCGGGGTGATTATCCGGCTGGTGGCGGCCCACCCCCACGTGATCCTGCGCATCGATGACGACGGCACGGGATTTGATGTGGCTCGCCGCATGGAAGATGGTCTCAGGGAGAAGCGTATGGGGTTAAGGGGCATGGAGAACCGGGTGAGGCTGATCAAGGGGAGGGCACGCATCGAGTCCGCTCCCGGTGACGGCACCCACCTCTTTTTTGAGATCCCCGCCGAACAGATCGAGGAGATGAACGACCGCAAGGAGAGAGACCAGTATTACCCTCTTTTTACGTGAAAGGTGTGCCAGATCCCATCCTGTGCATGGTGGGCGGCAATGGTGTACCCCTGTGAGACAAGCTGTGCTTCGATCTTTCCGGCTTCGGTGGTAAGAAGGCCGGAGAGGATCGCCTCCCGTTTTCCGAGAAACCCTTCCGAGACAACCAGGTGTTTCATGATGTCGTAGTGGATGTTGGCCACCACGAGATCCGCCGGTGCGTGCACCATCTCCTCGGCACGTCCCTGGACGGCCAGGATTCGGTGCGAGAGCCCGTTGACCCGGGCATTTTCAAGGGTTGTGCGCACGGCAAGGTGGTTCAGGTCCACGGCCAGGACCCGGCTTGCCCCTAAGCGTGCGGCGCCCAGGGCCAGAAGGCCGGTTCCCGTGCCCAGGTCCTGAACGGTTTTGCCGGAAAGCCCCGGGCCCATCTCCGCCAGCAGCGAGAGGCAGCAGCTGGTGGTGGGGTGCGCTCCGTTGCCGAAGACCACCCCGGCATCAAGGAAGATTTCATCGGGGGCGGGGCTGCCCCCAGGGGCTGCACCCCGCCGAAAGGGCCGCACCGTAAGGGGCCCCGCGGTGAAGGGTTCGGCGTCTCCTCCCTGCCACTGGTCGTAGGTCATGTCGTAGCGGTCGATGAGGGTGAGGTGGGCAGCGTTCCGGGTCAGGCGCTCCACCACCTCGTCGGCGGGGCTCCCGAAAAAGAGGAAGGTGGAGGCGTCCTCCACCCAGTTGCCGAGAAAGTCGGGATGATCCACGGGCGTGGCCGGGTGGATCACCCCTTCGATGTAATAGATAAAAAGCGCATCCGAGGCCTCCGGGTGCGCTTTTTTCATGTCGGAGACAGGAGGCGTCATGGGGCGGTGTCGACCTCCTTTTGAGCCTCTTTGAGTTTTTCCGAGACAGCCTCTGTGAGCCCTACAACCTCTTCCAGCAGTCGGCACACGTTCTCGTAGCCGCCTTCCCGGGCACGTTCTGCCCATGTGAGGTAATTGCCCTTGTGGGCGTCGTTGTGATTGACCCAGTGGGTGAGCAGGGTGGCCAGCTGTTCCTGCAAGGAAAGGGGGGCGGAGTCGTTCTGGTGGTCGTGACTGTGATCGTGGCTGTGGTGGTGGTCGTGATGATGATCGTGATCGTGTGGCATGCAACCCTCCTAAAAGTATTTTTTATAATGGCGGCTTCGCATAACAGACCGAATGGTGGGAATTCCCCGTGGCGCGCACGGTGTGGCCGGTGGCAGGGGATGGGGACAAGGCCCTTGGGCAAAAACTTTTTCACACTTGAAGGAGGGTGTCAAACAAAAGCGTTCGTCCGGAGATTTCATGAAAAGACGGGCCGGGAGAATGAATAAAGCATCATGGGGTCCGGTTCCCGTGTGAAACGCAGATATTTCCAAAAATGAAAATTTAATTCACGGTTTTCAGCTTGTCCTTTTCACGCCTCAGGCGGATCGACTGTCCCCCTTTTCCGCATTATCAGCGCGTTGAATAGGGGGTCAGGGGGTCCGAACGGCATGAACAAAGCCGCAGCCGGTCAGGGGATGGGCTTCCCGGACGTAGCTCTCTTTGTTGTTGGGGTTGAAGGTGACGGCTTCAGTGCTGGTGCCCCAGGCCCCGGTCTCCAGCTCCGAGGTCCAGTACCACGGGGCTCCGCTGGTGGGGTAGTAGGGTTTGCCGTTGTAAAGCAGGGCCAGCTCGTTGGGCAGGGGAATGCGCCAGTCGGTGAATCCGCCGATGGAGAGGCGCTCCACCCAGGCCTTGGCCGAGGCAAAGGGCATGCAGCCATTCCCCAAGTTCCTGGAGTCCAGGATCATCCAGGTGAGGCCGGACTGGGTGTCCGTGAAGGTGCCGTTCCTGTGGTCCAGGAATCGGTTGCCCTTGTCCCGGAGAAGGGTGCGGATCTCGGCTTCCCGTGTGGCAATGCGAGCGGCAGCCTCCTGTCTGCGCCGGGCGTCGGCCTGGGCCTGCTGCTGGGCCAGGAGGCGGTTCTTCTCTTCTTCCAGGCGCCGGGCCTCTGCCTGGCGGGCCAGGAGGGTCTGGCGGGAGGCCTGTTCCTCTGCCAGGAGGCGCCCCCTCTGGGACTCCAGCTCACCCTTTAAGGCCCGTGCCTCCTTGATAAAGGCGCCGTCCGGGTAGCGGTCCATGTAGAGCTCCACCTCCTGAATGCGAACAGAGATGGGCTTCTTGGGGTTGTCCGCAACCGCCCTGACCTCTTTCCACTGACCCTGCTGGTCCGCTTTTCGGGCGAGGGAGGCGATCTCTTGTCTGATCTCCGAGGCCTGGGTGGTGTGGGGATTGTTCTGGAGGAAGGAGATGTACATGGCCCGGGCGTCTTCAAAGGAGAGGCCCGCAGTCTCACGTTGCAGCCTGCTGAACTCGATGGTGTCGATCATCTCGCCGCGCATCAGCCACACTTCGTTGAAGCGGCTGTCTTCGGGGAACTCGGCAGTGAATGTGTCGGCCAGGGCAATGCAGGGTTCCCAGTTCTCCGTTTTGTAACAGGTTGGGGCCTTGGTTTTGAGCATCAGGTAATAGTCGTCGCTCACCGATGCCACCAGGTTGGTGACCGGTCGGATGTGTTTGCCGTTGGGGTGATCGGAGAGATAGGCCCGGTAGAGCCCCAGTCGCTCCTGGGCGCTGCGGTCTTCTGCCTGGCGGAGTTTCTGGTAATCCAGATCGTCCAGCTGGGCGGGAAGGCTCTTTATTTTGGATCGGATGGCCGTGGCAAAGGGGGTGCCCTGGTTCTCCTTCAGGTGTTTTTTCATCATGCCCACGGAGGTGTCGATAAATTCCCCGTCCCGCGGCAGGGTGTCGATGCGGCGGTCCATCTCCATAAGGGCATTTGCTTCGTTGAGGCGCTCGGTGACCTGCAGGGTGAACCGGTTGATCACATGGCTGTTGAGATAGGATTCCAGAAGGGCCTTCTGCTGCCGGAACTGCTTCATGGAGGCCAGGTCGGCCATGAGGGTGTTGAATTCTGTCTCCAGGGTGTGGGCACGGTACCAGATGTAGCCGCCGAAGGCGCCGCCGCCGATGACGACACAGGCAAGGAAGACAATGAGAATGGTGCGGATGGGGCTGGACGGCTCCTCCAGGTCCTCATCCTCGTATTCATAGACCCAGGAGCCGTCGCCCTCTTCCTCGGCCTCCTCGTCCCCGGGATCTTCGTCCAGCTCCAGGTCCACGCCCGGAGAGAGCGAGGCGGTCACCGGCATGGCAGGCGGTGTCGCATCGGACATGGAGGGCAGGTCCGGCAGGGGAGGGAGGTCACCCGGAGGAGCTGCGGGTTCGGGCTTCTCCTCCATGACAAATTCCATGGCGATCTGGTCGTCCACGGAAGGGGCTGTGGGGCCGGGTGGTGTTCCTTCTGCGGCGGCTTTGGCCGCCTTGTCGTCGCGGAGCTTGAGGCCCTCCATGAGGATGGTGAGAAGGGGGGTGGTGATATTGTGCTCGGGGGCCGGGGCGTTGTCGATGACAATGACGGTGTCGTCCCAGCAGATGATTTCGTACACCGCGTCGAGACCGTGGAGGGCTCCGGATTCGGCGGCCACGAGGTTGCCGTCGTTGATCCAGAGGTAGCCGACGTCATCATTGGCGTAGATTTTCAGCGTGCAGGATGTCTTGTCCATCTGGACGATCTGCAGAAATGAGCTGAGGGAAATCCCCTGTATCTGGCCTCCAACTTCAATCTTCATCGATTCGGTTACCACCTTGAATGACGCGTGAATCCCCTTGTGGCTGGGGGGGAAAGAAAAAATCCGGTTTTGCAGCGGTATCCCGGTGGGTTACGATGCAGGAATTCTGGCGAGAATCCGTCCCGGTGTGTCTTGGGCTCAAAATCCTGGGCTGTTGGGCAGGATCTGCGGGTTGATAAGGTTGCGGAAATAAACTATCAGATCGGCATGTTGGTGTCAATCGGTCCACCGCCATGGGCGGCAGGATGAAAATTGGTTAACAGCCACGGCCAAAGATGGTGTAGACTCAATTCTTTCGGGCCCCTTCCATGGTGTATGGGAGGGGCCGGGTACGTTTTTGCGGGGCGCTCTCGGGCCCCCGGCACAGCGCAGCGTTGATATACAGTCAGTTGATTTTTGATGGAGTGATGCATGAACGGCAACAAACGTCTCGTGGGTATGGCCGGGTTGGTTTTGGTGGCCTTCTTCTGGGGAATGACCTTTACCGTGATTAAAGAGGCGCTGGACGATGTCCCGGTCGCCTTTTTCCTGGCCCAGCGGTTCCTTCTGGCCTTTGGGCTTCTGTTTGTGGCGCGGCCCCTGGCCAAGGCCCCTCTGAACGCATACACCTTGGGACGCGGCGTGCTTCTGGGGGGGCTGGTGGTGATGGGCTATGCTCTCCAGACCGTGGCCCTCATCGACACCACAGCATCCAACACTGCCTTTCTGACGGGTCTGAACGTGGTGTGGGTACCCATCCTGGCCGTGCCACTGCTCAAACGTCGCCTGGAAGCCCCCAAGGCCGTGGGCGCGGTCCTGGCCGTGGGTGGAATCTACCTGATGTGCGGCCTCCTGGGCGGCGAAGGCCTCGCCCATGTGAACCGGGGGGACCTCCTTGCCCTGGCCTGTTCCGTGTTTTTCGCCCTGCACATCCTCTACACCGGCCGCTATGCGTCCCGGTGCGACAGCTACTGGCTTGCCGTGGTCCAACTGGGGACCATCGGCGTGCTCTGCGGGGGCGCAGCCCTTGCCAAGGGCCAGCCTCTGTTCTCCTGGAAACCGGAGATCGCCGTGGCCCTGATTTTGTGCTCCTTTCTGGCCACTGTCCTTCCCTTTCTTATCCAGACCACGGTCCAGAAATGGGTCTCCCCTTCGGATACTGCCCTGATCTTTTGCCTGGAGCCGGTCTTTGCCGCCCTGTTTGCCTGGGTCCTGGCCGGTGAGGCCATGGGACGCATGGAGTACGGGGGGGCGGCGCTGATTCTTTTGGGGATGGTGGTGTCGGAGAGGTGGAAGGGGGGGAGGGCTAAGGCTAAAGGCTAAAGGCGAAGGGCTAAAGGGTGAATAGTGAATAGTGAGTGTAAGCGCTCCGTCGGTGTTGACGGGGCGTTTTTTGTTGGGGTCGTGGAGGTGAAGGGCAAAAGGCAAAAGGCAAAAGGCTAAAGGCTAAAGGCTAAAGGGGAAAGGCTAAAGGGGAAAGGGGAAAAGGGGAAAAGGGGAAAAGGGGAAAAGAAACGCCCTGCCGGTGGGGGGCAGGGCGTTATTTGTTGAAAGGGGGGGGGAGCGGAGGGCTGGATCAATCCGGGTCTGTGAGGAGCATGGGCTGTTCCGGTTCCTTGACTTCCACGCAGTCCACCTTCTGGTAGCCGCGGGGGAGTTTTTTGCCCCGTAAGCCACGGGAGCTCATGTATTCGGCCACGTTGCCGGGCTTGAGGGTGAGGTGGCGCTTGCCCGCGTAGATGATGATGCTGCTCTCTTTCTGCAGGGTGAACAGGCGGATGACCAGCTCTTCTCCGGCCTTGGCTTTTGCCGACGGGATGTTGATGATCTTGTTGCCTTTGCCCTTGGGGAGCATGGGCAGGTCCCGCAAGGGGAAGATGATCATGCGGCCCTCGCTGGTAATGGCGGCCAGCAGGGTGTCGTCCAGCGTGGGGACGGCAAGGGGCGGAATGGGCGAAGCTGCGGCAGGCAGGGTGAGAAGGGCCTTGCCCGCTCTGTTCTTGCTCAGGAGGTCGCCGAATTTGGCAATAAACCCGTACCCGGCGTCCGAGGCCATCAGGAGAAGGTCCTTGCGGCTTCCGGTGACCATGTGGCGGAAGGTGGCCCCAGAAGGCGGTGCAAAGCGGCCGGTGAGGGGCTCGCCATGGCTCCTGGCCGAGGGCAGGGTATGGGACTCCAGGCTGTAGCTTCGCCCTGTGGAGTCGATGAAGGCGGCGAATTGGGAGCTTTTGCCTTCGGCGGCGCAGAGGAGCTCGTCCCCTGCCTTGTACTTGATGCGGGACAGATCCACGTCGTGGCCCTTGGCCGAGCGGACCCATCCGTTCTTGGAGAGGATCAGGGTCACGGGCTCCGTGGGCATGAGGTCCTTTTCCGAGAGGGCCTGGGCTTCCTGGCGTTCCACCACAGGGGACCTGCGGTCGTCGCCGTAGAGCTTGGCGTCGGCCTTGATCTCTTTCTGGATGAGCTTGACCAGGCGCTTGCCTGAACTGGCTACCTTCAGCCTGCCGCTCTTGCGGTTCTTCCTGCTCGCCCCGGGATCTTCATCTCTTCGAGCTTGGCCAGGTGGCGCAGGCGCAGCTCCAGGATGGCTTCTGCCTGCTGGTCGGTGAGTCCGAAGCGCTCCATGAGGGCGGGCTTGGGCTTGTCCTCGTTTCTGATGATGGCGATGACCTCGTCGATGTTGAGGAAGGCCACCAACAGGCCGTCCAAGATGTGGAGGCGCTTTCTCACCTTCTCCAGGCGATAGGTGAGGCGGCGGGTGACCGTGTCTTTACGGAACTCCAGCCATTCGGAGAGGAGCTGCACAAGCCCTTTGACCTGGGGCTTGCCCGAGGTGCCGATGACGTTCATGTTCACCCGGTAGTTGCGCTCCAGGTCCGTGGTGGCAAAGAGGTGGTCCATGAGGGCCTCTCTGTCGATACGGTTGGAACGGGGCACCACCACGATGCGGGTGGGGGCTTCGTGGTCGGATTCGTCCCTTAAGTCCGCCACCATGGGCAGCTTTTTGGCCTGCATCTGGGCGGCGATCTGCTCGATGACCTTGGCTCCTGAGACCTGGTAAGGCAGGGCCGTGATGACTATATCCCCGTTTTCCCGGCTCCACACCGCCCGCATCTTCACGGAGCCGTGGCCCGTGACGTAGAGCTTGCGCAGGTCCTCGGCCGGGGTGATGATCTCGGCCTCCGTGGGAAAGTCAGGGCCCTTGATGTGTTCAAGGAGGTCCCGGGTATCGGCCTCGGGGTGGGAGAGAAGGTGCACGCAGGCATCGGCCACCTCCCGGAGGTTGTGGGGCGGGATGTCCGTGGACATGCCCACGGCAATACCCGTGGTGCCGTTCAAAAGCAGGTTGGGCAGCCGGGCCGGAAGCACGGCCGGCTCCTGAAGGGTGCCGTCGAAGTTGGGGATCCAGTTCACCGTGCCGTGGCCCACCTCGTCCAAAAGCACCTGGGCGTAAGGGGAGAGGCGGGACTCGGTGTATCGCATGGCGGCAAAGGATTTGGGGTCGTCAGGGGCTCCCCAGTTTCCCTGGCCGTCCACCAGGGGGTAGCGGTAGGAAAAATCCTGGGCCATGAGCACCATGGCCTCGTAACAGGCCGAGTCCCCGTGGGGGTGGAACTTGCCCAGGACGTCGCCCACGGTACGGGCCGACTTCTTGTACTTGGCCGTGGCCTTGAGCCCCAGCTCGCTCATGGCGTAGACAATTCGTCGCTGGACCGGCTTGAGCCCGTCCCCGATGTGGGGCAGGGCGCGGTCGAGGATGACGTACATGGAGTACTCCAGGTACGCATCCTCGGCAAAATATTTAATGGGCTGCTGCTCGCCACCCTCTTCGGTGAAATGTGTTTCGTGCTTCATTTAGAAAAATGCCTTCTATGGAGAAAACCGTTTGCAAAAGCGGGCGTTCGGCCTCAGGGGATACTTATATCACCAGGGTGTTGGCTTCGGCGAGGTCGCCTTTGGTCTCCAGCCAGTTGCGGCGGTCCGAGGCGCGCTTTTTGGCCAGGAGCATGTCGAACAGGGCGTCCGGAGCGTCGTCTTCGTCCCCTGTGGTGAGCTGGAGAAGCCGCCGGGTGTCCTCGGCCATGGTGGTCTCCCGGAGCTGCAAGGGGTTCATCTCGCCCAGGCCCTTGAATCGCACTACGTTGACGGTGCCGCGCTTTTTCTCCTTGGCAATGCGGTCCAGGATGACCTGTTTTTCCGACTCGTCCAGGGCGTAGTGCACCTCCTTGCCGATGTCGATACGGAAGAGGGGCGGCATGGCCACATACACATGGCCCTCTTCCACCAGGGGGCGGAAGTGCTTGAGGAACAGGGCGCAGAGCAGGGTGGCAATATGAAGGCCGTCGGAGTCCGCATCGGCCAGGATGCACACCTTGCCGTAGCGCAGCTGCTTAAGGTCGTCGGAGCCGGGGTCCACGCCAAGGGCCACGGCAATGTCGTGGATCTCCTTGGAGTTCAGGACCATCTCAGGCTCCACCTCCCAGGTGTTGAGGATCTTGCCGCGCAGGGGCATGATGGCCTGGGTCTGGCGATCTCGGGCCTGTTTGGCCGAGCCCCCTGCGGAATCACCCTCCACCAGAAAGAGCTCGGTGCGGGCGATGTCGGTCTCCACGCAGTCGGCCAGCTTACCGGGAAGAGCCGGGCCCTGGGTGATCTTCTTGCGCGCCACCTTTTTACCGGCTTTCATGCGCTTCTGGGCCCTGGCCAGGGCCATCTCGGCCAGGAACTCCCCTTCAACCGTGTTCTGGTTGAGCCAGAGGCTGAAGGCGTCCTTGGCAATGCCCGAGACATAGGCGGCGACCTGACGCGAGGAGAGGCGCTCCTTGGTCTGGCCAGAGAACTGCGGGTCAGCCATTTTTACGGAGAGAACGTAGGCGCAGTTTTCCCAGATGTCTTCAGGGGCAAGGCGCACGCCCCGGGGCAGCAGCTTGTGGATGTCGCAGAATTCCCTCAAGGCGGCAAGCAGGCCGCTCCTCAGGCCGTTGACGTGGGTACCGCCCTGGGCCGTGGGGATGAGGTTGACGTAGCTCTCGGCCACCACTGTGCCCCCTTCGGGGAGCCAGGTGACGGCCCAGGAGGCGGCTTCGCTGTCCCCTTCCAGCTCTCCGATAAAGGGCGGGGAGGGGACCTGCTCCAAGTCGCCCAGGCTTTCGGTGAGGTAAGCGGAGAGGCCGTCCTCATAATACCAGCGGTGCTTTTCTCCCCCGGGGATGTCCCGGAAGCAGACGGTGAGGCCTTTGCAGAGAACGGCCTTGGCCTTGAGGATGTGGATGAGTCGCCTCACCGAGAATTTGGCGCTGTCGAAGTAGCTGGCGTCGGGCCAGAACCGGACTGTGGTGCCGGTGTTTCTCCGGCCCACTTCCCCCACCTGGGTCAGGGGAGAGACTGTCTCTCCGTGCTCAAAGGCGATGGCGTACTTCTTGCCGTCCCGCCGGATCTCTACTTCCACCCGGGTACACAGGGCGTTGACCACCGAGACACCCACGCCGTGAAGGCCGCCTGAAAAGGTGTAGTTCTTGCCGGAAAACTTGGCGCCGGCATGGAGACGGGTCATGATGAGCTCCACACCGGTGATCCCCTCTTCGGGGTGGATGTCCACGGGCATGCCGCGTCCGTTGTCGCTTACCTCCAGGGAGCCGTCCTCATAGAGCACCACCGAGACCTTGTCCGCGTACCCGGCGATGGCCTCGTCCACGCTGTTGTCGATGGCCTCCTGGGCCAGGTGGTTGGGGCGGTCGGTGTCGGTGTACATGCCCGGACGGCGCCTGACGGGGTCAAGGCCCTTGAGGACCTCGATGGCATCCGCATCATATCGTTTTTCATGCAAGTCCATAGTGGTGAAACAACACTCCTAGAAAATCCGATTCAACGTCTTTTAAACGCAAGGGATACATCCGGCAGGGGCGGCGCGTGCCGCGTGTGCCGTGGGGTTTGCCGATACCGGAAGATGGGCCGCTGGTGACGAAGGCCGGCCGTGGAAGGCAGCACCAAAGATGGCCGCCATGGCGCTCCGGTTTCGGTATCATAACCTTTTTTGAAGTTTTCGCAATTTTTTTGTGGGGGCGGGGAGGGCAGGGACCTATCGTGAGACATAACGACGGGTTGTGAAGCTGGGAAGGGCGGATGAAAACACTACAGGCTCTCTCGAATGGGTGCTGATGGCGTCAAGAGAGCCTGAGGTCTTCTGCGGGCGGTACGTGGGATGATGACGGGATCGGCGGCGGTCGGTGTCAGGCGGTGTTCCAACGGCAAAAAGGCAGGTCTGCCGGCGCGGCAAATTCTTTGTGCCGGAGTCGGGACCCACCCACCGAACGCGTTATGAACCGGTCAATCAAGCCTGAGCGAAAACCACTACTTGGCGGCTTTGATCACGTTGCCGGACTTGATGCAGCTGGTGCATACGGTCATCTTCTTCACGGTGCCGTTTTTGAGGGCACGAACGTTCTGAAGGTTGGGATTGAAACGGCGCTTGTTGACATTGTGGGCGTGGCTCACGTTGTTGCCAACCATCGGCTTTTTGCCACATATTTCACACATCTTGGACATGTTGCACACTCCTTTTTTCACGTTGATGGCTTTGTAAAACGGCCGGTAGGGCCGGATATCCATTCGGCAAGACACAAGTGGTTTACCGGCTCTTTTTTACGAACCCGTCAAGGCGTCAGGTGACGTAAAAAAATAACGAGTCTGTATAAAACAAAAGTCAGGCCGTGTAAAGCCTTTTTATCGCTTCGAATCAAACGGGAAGAAGGGCCGGCGCTTCAGCGCCCGCCCTTTTGCTTCCTGCGGGTTGCTTACGGGGGTGACCGCACGGGGAAACAGGCCTATTCGGCGTCCTTGGCTTCCTCTTCGGCCAGCTTTTCCCGGGACTGAGTCGCCAGCTTCTGGGCTTCTTCGTCATACCCGAGACCGGCGTAGGCGTCGATCACCGTCTGGAAACGGTGAAGGGCGCTTTTGTACTTTTTGTTCTTCAGGTAATAGCGGCCGACGTACATTTCGTGACCGGCAAGGCTCTTCAGGCAGACCTCCCTCTTTTTCTTCGCCTCATCCACATAGGCGCTCTCGGGGTACTGCCTGATCAGGCGCGTAAAGATGGAGATCGCCTTGATGGCCTGGGCCTGGTCCCTGTCCACCGTGTCCAGCCGGTTGAAGTAACAAAGGGCCTGCTGGTTGATGATGTAGTCAATGGACTCGTGCCGGGGGTGGAGCTTTTCAAACTCTTCGTAGGCAATGGCGGCCTCGTCGTAGGCTTCCATTTTGAAGTGGGCCTCGGCGATGTTGAACTCCGCCTCCACGGCCAGCTTGTCAAAGGGGTACCAGTCCCTGAGTTTGGTGTAGATCTTGATGGCCTCTTCGTAGCGTTCCTTTTCAAACTGGACCCTGGCGTCTTCGGCCAGCTCCGGGGCCAGCTTCTCTTCTTTGGTCTTGGAACCGCAGGAGACAAAGGCAAGCGTAACAAAGGCGATGAGTACGAGGGAGATCAGACGCTTCATGGATCAGTGCCCTTCTATGTAGTGTTCAGCCGAGGTGGCGGCAATGGCGCTGTCGCCCACTGCCGTGGCAATCTGGCGCAGGGGGGTGCTCCGGACGTCGCCTGCGGCAAACACACCGGGGATGTTGGTGGCCATGTTGGCGTCGGTCTTGATGAAATTCCACTCATCCATGTCCAGGGCAGTGCCCAGAAAGTCGGTGTTGGGCAGAATACCGATCCAGATGAAGCAGCCTTCCGCGGCGATCCTCGTCTCTTCTTCGGTCTTCACGTTTTTCACGGTGACGCCTTCAAGCCCGAAGAATCCGTCCAGGCCGGTGACCACGGAGTCCCAGACCATTTCGATCTTGTCGCTGGCCAGGGCCCGCTCCTGAAGGATCTTGGCGGCCCGGAGCTGGTCGCGTCGGTGGACCAGGTAGACCTTTTTGGCAAACTTGGTGAGGTAGAGGCTCTCCTGGACGGCGGTGTCGCCCCCGCCCACGGCCACGACGGTTTTGTCTTTGAAGAAGGGGCCGTCGCAGGTGCCGCAATAAGAGACGCCCTTGCCGTGGAATTTATCCTCGCCCACGTGCAGGGTGCGGGGGGAAGCCCCGGTGGTGATGATGACGGTCTTTGCCGTGAGGACCTTGCCCCCGACGGTGATGGACTTTACCTCGCCTTCGAGTTCGGCCTTTTCCACCTCGCCGTATTCGAATTTGAGGTCGAACTGGCGGGCCTGCTCCAGCATCTTGTCGGAGAGGTCGGGACCGCTGATGCCCTCGGGAAAGCCGGGATAGTTTTCAATCCAATCGGTGATGAGAACCTGGCCGCCGGTGGCGGCTTTCTCAACCAGGACGGTGTTGAGGCGTGCGCGGGATGCGTACATGCCTGCGGTGAGGCCGGCGGGGCCACCGCCGATGATGATCAGGTCGTAGTTGTTTTCTGCCATGTCTTCCATCCAGAATCGACGGGGCACTGATGACGGTGCGGCCCGTTCCTTTGCCATCCGGCGAAAAGAGCGGGCCGCGTATACGCCCGGACGTGCTCCGTCCGTATGATGCCTGCGCGTGTTCTGCGGATCATGCCCCGGGCCGGGGCGCTGTGCAGGGCGCGGTCATCGGGTCAGTCTTAGAGAAGCTTGCCGATGGTCTCTTCCAGCTTTGCCTTGGCCGTCATGCCGGTGATGGTGTCCACAACCTCGCCGCCCTTGATAAAGAGCAGGGTGGGGATGGCGCGCACTTCATAGCGGCTGGGGGAAAGGGGGTTGTCGTCCACGTTGCATTTTACGAACTTTACTTTGCCGTCGTACGTGCCGGAGAGCTCTTCGATGATGGGACCGATGGCTCGACAGGGGCCGCACCAGGGGGCCCAGAAGTCCACAACAACGGGAAGGTCGGCGCTCATCACTTCAGTTTCAAACGTGTCATCTGTAATATTGAGGATACCTTCAGCCATGATCGTTTTCCTTTACTTGATATGGGTTGTTTTTCGATGATTTTCTTTGCGTTGAAATATATTTACGCTTCACGGGCTTGTCAAGTGGCCCCCTTCGGGAATCCCGGGTGGGTGAATCCTTCGACGGGCGGGGCGGCCTGAGGCAGCGTAAAAAACGTCGGCATCCCCGGTAGATGGGGGGCCTCGATATGGGGTGGGCGTTGGTGCCGGGCTGCGGGCCGGCGATGTTGTTACACGCTCTGGCTTTTGCGGGGCCTGGATTTCATTGAGTATACCTTCTTTGGAGCGAATGGGAAAGGCCCCTTGTACCGGATTCCAGGGCCAGCGCCTTTAACAATTCCGTTGCCTCCGGCGTGTCGCTTTTTGAAAAAAGCTTCATAAAAACGTTCCGGTAATCAAGACGCGCCTCAAAAAAATGAAACCTGTGTGTCAAACTTTTCAAACGTTTTGCCCCCGGCAGGGCCGCCGGAGGCAAAATCTAAATGCGTTTGCCCTGTACCGGCTCCCCTTACACCGGAAGGCTTTGGTTCCAGGTGAGGGTGTCTGTGATGATCTTTCCGATGTGATGTTCTGCAAGGTTGACGGCGCGTGCCTCCCTGGCCATTTCAGTCCACTGGCCCTGTTCAAAGGCCCTGGCAAACCGAAGGAAGGGGGCCTGGGGGCCGGTGCCGCTGGTGAGGGCCGCCACGGTTGCCGGGGAGAGGGGCAGGTGGCTGAGCACCTCCTTCATGGGACGATGCAAAATGGTGTCGATGAGGGAGAAGATCCCCAGGGTGAAAAGCTCCGCAGGGTCGGTCCGCAGGCTGGAATGGCCCACGGCAAGCTCGCAGATGCGCCCGCGCACCGCTGAGACGCGCAGCAGCTCTTCCGGGACGTCCGAGGCGATGTTCCCCATGGCGATAAGGCCCACCAGGCGGCGCACCTCGTCAAGGCCCAGCATGCGAAGGGCTTCCCGCAGGGAGGAGGCCGGATGCTTGAGGCCGTACCAGGCGCTGTTCAAATGGGAGAGGAGCTTGAACACAATGGCCACGTCCGTCACCACGAGGCGTTCCACAGCTTCCACATCCACGTCGGAGCGGTTGATCTCGGCCACCAGCCGCAGCAGGGTAAGGTTGGACGCGGGGATCTCTTTGCCGGAGATGATCTCCGGCCGACAGAAGAAGTACCCCTGGAAAAGGCTGAAGCCCAGTCCGGCGGCCCAGGCAAACACCTCACGGGATTCCACCTTTTCCGCCAGGAGGGTGATTCCCCGTTTCCGGGCGGAGCGCGCCAGGGCTTCCACCTTCTCGGGCGGGGTGTCCAAAAGGTCCACCTTGATGATGTCGGCCACCTCGAGGAAAGGGCTGGAGGCGGCGTCCAGCACAAAATCATCCAGGGCCACGGTGTACCCCCGGGCCCGGGCTTCGGCCAGGGCGCGCACGACTTTGGGGGTGGCGGGTACGGTTTCCAGCACCTCGATGACGGTCTGTTTCAGGGGGAAAAGGCTTGGGATTCCGTCGTTTATCAGTTTTTCGGTGAAGTTGATAAAGGCATACTTTCCGTTTGTTAAGGTGTCGATGCCTATGGTAAAGAAGCTGCTGGAGAGAAGCTGAGACGTGGCCATGTCCCCGTCCATTTCTTCGGGCATGGCATTGTGTCTGCCGTTTCGAAAGAGAAGCTCATAACCGTAGACCTGCGTGCGTGTATCAAAGATCGGTTGCCGTGCTATATGGATCTGATTCGTCGTTACTCCCCGGTGTGCCGTTGAACCTGGTCGAACCCTGGTGTCTGTGCAAGAGCCGAAAGTATAGGGAAACAGCGAGGGGCGGTCAAAAGAAAAAGAGATGGTCGCTCCCGAGAGAGGTGTTTTGCTGCGGGACCGCACGATAAAACCAGGTAAAGGAGTCGGATGAAAGGGAATTCTAAGATGAACATCGGTGTGTTGGTTTGGGGAAGGTCGACGTGCGGATTTGTCACTGGTTGGCGGCCGTGGGCGACCTGGATGTGAATATCGCCTGTGTGGGCTCGGACAACCCCGATGCAGGCGGCCTGCAACGGGCCGATAAGGCGGGCATTCCCACCTTTGTCACCGATTACGGCGCCCTTTTTGGCCGCTGGCGGGACGGGGCTCCCCTGCCCGAGGATTTCTGTCTGGAGACCGTGGCCGCCCGCCAGAGCCTGATGAAAGGCAGTGATCCGGACTCCCTGAGGGCCTTCCTTGAGAAGCGTGCCATGGCCGAATCGGCCCTGCTGGCCGCCCTGGTACCCTACAAGATCGACCTGCTTGTGCTGGCCGGGTTCATGCGGGTCCTGACCCCCGACTCCATGCCCTCAACACCGACCCGAACCGGCCCCGCATGATGAACATCCACCCGGCCCTTCTCCCCGCCCTTCCCGGTATCAGCTACTGGTACAAAGCCTTCCGTTACGGCTGCAAAGGCGGGGGTGACCGTTCATTTTGTGGACTACGGCGAGGACTCCGGCCCCATCATCGGCCAGAGCAGCTTTTCCATTGAACCGGGAGACGACCTGGATGCCGTCAAGAAAAAAGGCCTGGCCGAAGAGTGGCGCCTTTTCCCCGAATGTATCCGTCTTTACGCCGAAGGCCGCCTGAACGTTGTGGAGCGTGAAGGGTCGCGCGTGGTGGAGATTCTCCCCGAGAAGGATTGATCTGCTGAAAACGCTTGGTAGAAAAATATAAAAGGCCACGTCCGTGCGACTGCATGGGCGTGGCCTTTTGTGTTTTGTAAGGCGATGTCGATCAATATACGAACCTCTTCGAATGAATCGATACGGCTCTTAAAACCTGTTTGTTAAACTTTTTAAAAGTTTAGCCCCCGGCAGGGCCGCCGGAGGCATTTGTTGCTCTTTATCCGTTGAGGATTCGGGCCATCATGGGCAGGGCCACGGCCGTGCCGATGGTGCTGCCCAGGTTGGTGAAGACCACCACGAGGAGGACCCGGGTCACCTTGTTGCGCCAGAAGCCTTTGACCGAGAGGATGTCGTCTCCCAGGCTCTCGAAGTCCATGACCTTGGGCTTGCGCACAAAGGCCTCCACGAGGCCGGAGACCCAGCCTGCAGCCACCATGGGGTTCAGGGAGGTCAGGGGGGCGGCAAGGACCGCCGAGGCAATGGTGGCGGGGTGCCCGAAGGCGATGATGGCCCCGATACCCGCCAGGATGCCGTTGGCGGCGATCCACCAGCCCATCATGCCGGCACCGGCTTCGGCGCCGCCACTGGAAAACCCGTAGATGATCAGGGCGGTGACCAGAAGGGGCAGGCCCCACTTCAGGACCTTACCGGTCTTTCCCGGCGGGGGGACCTCATCTAAGGTGGTAATATCGATGGTGTTGTCGAAGTAGCGCAGGATGCCGGGCAGGTGGCCTGCCCCCACCACGGCCACGACCTTGTCTCCGGCCGCGTGGCGGATGTTGTGGGCCAGGTAGCGGTCCCGTTCGTCGATGAGGATCTCCCGAAGGGCCGGGTGGGATTTGCCCACGTCTTCCAGCACGCTCTCCAGCATGTCCTGGTTCTTGAGCTTTTCGATCTCCTCTTCTTCGATGTCGTCGGCGCTGCCCACGGAAAGAAGCATCTGGAAGAGCAGGGAAACCTTCTTGAAAAAGCCCATGGAGTGCCAGGCCCGGGACAACGTGGTCTGGACGTTCCGGTCGGCGAGCACCAGCTCAGCCTCCACTTCGTCTGCCTTGGCCACCGCGCGGATCATCTCCTCCCCGGGGCGGATGTCGAATTTTTCAGCCACCTTTTTCTGGAACGAGGCCAACAGCAGGTTGGCCAGGAGGAGAAAGGATTTCTTCTCCCGGATCACCTTGATGATGTCCATGTTGCGCCAGGCGTCCCGTTCGGTCATGGACTGATAGCGGGCCTGACAGAGCTCCACGCACACGGCGTTGGGCTTCTCCTCTTCGATGACGCGCTCCACGAGTTCGGCGCTTTCGCGGGAGACGTGGGCGGTGCCGATGATGATGTACTCCTTGCCGTCGCGCGTCAGGCGTTTGACCATCTCTGTGTTTTGTTCCGTCGATTCCATTATACTAAGGTATCCCTTGTGGTTCACATGTCAGTGGGGTTCCGGGTCAGTCGCAGGGCGATGCGCTGCTGTCGCCCTGGGCCCAACGCTCCAAAAAGTAATCGGGGACGGGCGTGCTGCCTATTTCCCCGGGAAGGTCGATCAGCATGGCTTCGGTGATCTCCTGTTCGGTTTCGTCGCCCAGGAGCAGGGCAATGCCAAGGGCCCGTTGAAGGTGCCAGGCCGCGTCTTCGGATTGCTCCATGAGCGCCAGGCAGCGGCCCATTTCCCGAAGGTCTCCGGCCATGCGGAGCAGGGCGCCCCGTTTTTGGTCCGCCTTGAGGGCGTTGGAGAAGGCGGTAAAAGCCTCGTCAAAACGTCCCAGGTAAAGGTGGCATTTGCCGAGGGCCACGTTCAGGGAGGCCTCGAACGCGGGGGGCGGGTTTTGCTCTTTTTGGGCAAGGGCCTGAAGCATGACCAGTGCCCCTTGGGCGTCACCGGTTTCCCGCATGAGGTTGGCCCGCACAACCTGTGCCTGGGGCCAGGAGAACCCCGCCTCAAGGGCGCTGCTGTCTGCCAGGTCCAGCCGGTTCTCCGCCAGAATCGCAGACCCGCCCATCAGGTGGGCGGCGGCCATGTTCGTCAGCACCCGGACTTCGCCCCGGGTGTTGTCCCTGTTGCCGTGGAGCCACAGGGCCTGTTCGTAATAGACCAGGGCCTCTGTTTCCTGCCCGTTTTCCAGGTAGAGGTTGCCGAGGTTGTTGAAGCAGGCTGCCAGGGCGTCCTGGTCGTCGGCCAGGGTAAAGAGTTCCACTGCCTTGAAGTAACTCTCCACCGCCTTCTGGGAACAGCCCTGGATGGCGAGCCGGTCGCCGGTCTCCACGGCGCGGGCGCCCTTGGTATAAAACGGGTTTGTGGGCGCAGGGGCCTTGCCGCCGGTGGCGCAGGCAGAGCATCCGGCGAGGATCGCAACCGATATGAACAGCGCAAGGGGTTTCATGGGTATGTTACCTCCTGTGATCAGCGTGAACCGAGGCAGTGATTTGTGTGGCTCATCACGGGCGTCGAGCGGGGCGGCGATGGGTTCAAGTAATAGGGCATCCCAAGGCCACTCTCTACAAGATCATGCGCCCGGCATGCGGGGAAGCCCGGTATATAGTATGTGGTGGGGCTCCAACACCCTGCAATGCAAGGCCATCATATATACACCCATCACGTTGACCCTGTCACCAAAAAACTCCGGAGGACCCGGTAGGGACGCTGTCTATGGATACGCGGATTTGTATCGATAGAAACAATTGGACAGGGCCCTTTGGGGCGGAGATTATGCAATTCGGACGGGCCGCGTCGTGCCCGTGATACATGGCGTTGACAGTTTTCGGACACCCGATGAAGGAATATCATGGAAACACTCGATTTTAAAGGGCTGGCATGTCCCCAGCCCGTGATTCGCACCAAGGCGTATCTGGAAGAAACCGCCGACTGCCTTGATCTCGCCGTACAGGTGGACAACAGGGCTGCGGCGGAAAATGTGACCCGTTTTCTGGAAGGCCAGGGCTTTGCCGTGGCCACGGAAGGAGGGGACGACCTCTTTACCGTCTCCGGCCGACGCACCGAAACCGGGGCGTCACCCGCGGCTTCCGAAGGACCCGCTTCTACAGGGTCTGTCCTTGTGATGATCACCCACAACACCATCGGCACCGGGGATCTGGACCTGGGCGGCAAGCTCATGCTCAACTTTCTGAAGACCCTGCCCGAGATGGGGGACGGCCTCTGGCGGATCATGCTCGTCAACGAGGGCGTCAAGCTTGTCTGCCGGGACACCGAGACCCTGGCCGAGCTCTCCGCCCTGGAGAAAAGCGGAGTCAGCCTCCTGGTGTGCGGCACCTGCCTCGAACACTTCGGCCTCATGGAGGACAAGGGCGCGGGCATTACCACCAACATGCTTGATATCGTCACCAGCCTCCAGGTGGCGGACAAGGTGATCAATATCTGACCCCCGGTGATGCAAGGTGGGGGAGGGTTTGCTTTCATGGGTTCGGCTCCTGCCGCGCCCATGATTTGTTTTGACCCCGTGAAAAGGCTTCGGTATACTTTTTTGCCAGAAAGATATTCAGGGAAGTGGCAGGGATGGTTGTCTGACGTTTCAACGGGTTGGCCCCGTCGGGTCTCCCCCTTTTATGCGATTTTACGCGAAGGAACCCCCTCATCCATGAAACGAACCCACGACGAGGCTCCCATCGACGTTGACGAGCTCATGGACATCATGGGCGGCGACCGGACATTGATCCGGGAGTGCCTTGTGGATTTCTCCCGGGAATACGACGGAATGATTGCGGCCATCCGTGATGCCTCGGCCAAAGGGGACGGCGAGTCCCTGGAGAGGGCCGCACACGCCTTGAAAGGGAGCCTCACCTATCTCGCGGCACGCCCCGCCGCCGCAGCGGCCTTTGAGCTGGAAAAAACGGGCCGGGGAGGCCAGCTCAACGAGCTGGAGTCAAAGCTGGCGGATTTGGAGCTGGAGTGCGGCAAGCTGTGGGCCTTTCTCAAGGGCTTCATGAACTGAAGACCCGGTGTTTCAAGAGGTTATCGTTGCTGCTGGTCCCACCTTTTTTCATGGGCCTCCCTGTGTTGTCCACCCCGGGCCTGCTTTACAAAGACGGGATGCTGTGACATAACATACCGGCGCCCCATGCCTTGGGCGGGCTGCTGTGTATTGTGGACATCACGTCAATTCCGGGGGGGAAGGCATCGCCCATGCTCACAGAACTTTCCATTCGACATTTCGCGATCATCGATGATCTATCCATCTCGTTCGACGAGGGACTGACCGTTCTCAGCGGGGAAACCGGTGCGGGCAAGTCGATCATCATCAACGCCTTGAACCTTCTTCTCGGAGGGCGGGCCTCCGCGTCCCTTGTACGCACCGGAGAGGCCGCAGCCGAGGTGGAGGGGCACTTTGCCGTTCCGCAAGGGAGCGACACCGCCGAAAGGCTCACCGCCATGGGGCACGACCCTGCCGAAGGGCTCCTCGTGCGCCGGGTAATCTCGGCCACGGACCGTCACCGGGTCTATATCAACGGTCGCCTTGCCACCATGCAGCTCCTGGCCGAACTCACGGAAAACCTTGCCAGCATCTCCGGTCAACACGCACACCAGGCCCTTTTAAAGGAGGAACTCCACCTCCTCTTCCTCGACCGTTTTGCAGGGCTCATGCCCCTGCGCGATAAGGTGGCAAAGGCCTACCACGCCCTGGCGCCCCTCCTTGAAACCCTCCGCAAAAAAGAGGCCCTGAAACAGCGCCAGCAAGAGCAGGAAGAGCTCCTGCGTTTTCAAAAGGAAGAGCTGGACGCCGCAGCCCTGGAGCCGGGGGAGGACACTTTCCTCGAATCCGAACGGGTGCGCCTGAGAAACGCCGAGTCCCTGTTGCGCACGGCAGGCGACGGGGTGGCCACCCTGTATACCGCCGAGGGCGCTGTCTACGAGCAGGTTACCCAGCTGAAAAAGGAGCTGGAGAAAGGGGCCGGAGCCGACAGCGGCATGGTGCCTCTTCTGTCCGAAGCCGAAGAGCTCTGCTATCGGGTGGAAGACCTCTCTCGCAACCTTCAGCAGTACCGCGACGGCATCACCGTGGACGAACGGGCCCTGGACGCCGCCGAAGAGCGCCTCGACTTTCTCAACAAACTCAAACGCAAGTACGTGGGCGCCTCCGCCGATCTCTCGGAACTCATCGACCGCCGCCAGGCCATCGAGGCCGAACTGGCCTCCCTGGAAAATCTGGAGGTGGAGATGGAGGGCCTGGAGGCGGCCATCAGCGAGGCCCGTGAAACCCTCCACGCCCTGTGCCTGACCCTTTCGGAAAAGCGGCAAAAGGCCGCGGGCAAGCTCTCCACCCTGGTGGAAAAAGAGCTGAAAAACCTGGAGATGCCCCGGGCCAGGTTCCATGTGGCCGTTGCCCCCCTGGGCGCGGAGTCCGGCGGCACCGCCGAAGGCCCTGCAGGGGTCCGCATGGGAGAGACCGGCATGGACCGCGCAGTCTTTATGATCGCCCCCAACGTGGACGCAGTTGCCGGAAGATCGCCTCGGGCGGGGAACTCTCCCGCGTGGTCCTGGCCGTGAAAACCATCCTGGCCGAAGGGGACGCCGTGGGCACCGTGGTCTTTGACGAGGTGGACTCCGGCATCGGCGGCGGGGTGGCCGAGGTGGTGGGCATGAAAATTAAGGAGATCGCAGGCCACCACCAGGTGCTTTGCATCACCCACCTGCCCCAGATCGCCAAGTTCGGTACCCACCACTACCGCATCGAAAAGCAGGTGGTGGCCGGGCGCACCTGCACCTCCATCACCCCCCTCTCCGAGGAGGGGCGCGTAAGCGAGATGGCCCGCATGCTCGGCGGGGTCGAAGTGACCCGCGCCACCCTGGAGCATGCCCGCGAGATGCTGGAAACAGCCGGGTAAGGGCTAAGGCCTAAAAAGCAGGCACCGGTCTTGGGGGCAACGCATTTAAACCTTCAGTTGCCTCCGGCGGGTCGCTTTTTGAAAAAAGCTCCGCAAAAACGTTCCGGTAATAAAAAATGAAGAGGGGCCATGCCTTGTAGGGACGCATCCTCAAAAAAACAAACCTGTTTGTCAAACTTTTCAAAAGTTTGGCCCCCGGCAGGGCCGCCGGAGGCAAAAATCTAAATGCGTTAACCCTGCACCGACCTTGACAACACTTAAAAAGTGCCCATAATGTACGGAACTGACGAAGGATTTGATCCCGTATGGCGCGGGATGTTTTTTGGATATACTCCGCGACGCTGTCGCGGTGAGACGATGAAAAGGCGGGGAATCTATGCCCATTTACGAATTTAAGTGCAGCAAGTGTGAAGAGTTCTTTGAACTGCTCGTTATGGGCAGCAACGACGAAGAGGAGTTGAAGTGCCCCAAGTGCGGCTCCCAGAGCTTTGAGCGGGTCATCAGCACCACCAATTTCAAAATGGGGGCGGCTGCCTCCGGCGGCAACCCGACAAACCAGTCCGGCATCCAGAAACGGCAGCAGTGCTCCAGCGGTTCCTGGAGATCACTGACACCCTGGGAGGCCAGGAGTAACTGAGGACTTTCCGTTTAAGTGCACGATTTTGAAACGCCCCAGACGCCGGCACGGCTTATGGTGTTTTGTTTAAACAGAAGTAGTGAATGGTGAGTGGGGGATAGGGCAACGGCTGGGTAAGGGGGGAAGATGTATTCACGGGACGGGATCACGGTGCGGACGGGGCTTGTGGGGGCGGTGCGGTACCTCAAGGCGAGCTGGGCGGTGAGGTACGGTCTGTACCATGAGATCCGGACACCCGCCTACCTGTTTCAGTTCAGCCCGGAAGGGGTGATCCGTAGTCCCTCCAAGAGGGACGTCCGGGGAACCCGGCCCAACGACGGGGACTGGTTCAAACGCACGGCGGGGGTGGTCGGGGTTGACGATTCGGCGGTGGGGACAACGGGGCGTTTTCGGCCATCGGCGAGCACTACATCCCGGTGTTTCCCTATTCCAGCAACGGGGTGATCGGTGAAAAGGCCTACCCCCAGGGGACACTGAACACAGCCCTGCATGCACTGGACGAGCTGACAACCTGGGCGGGTGACGCTGCCAGCGGGGCGCCACCAGAAGTGGCTGAACTCCTGAGCCGCGTGGCCCGGAAAAACTCCCGAAAGGCCCTGTCTGCCCTGGCAGACCGCTTCCACAGCCTGACCCATGGGCCTGTTACTGTTCTGCCCCCGGACTGCCGCCATGTGGACTACGATATCCTGCCCCTGCGACTGGCCCAAGGCTGTCTCTACCATTGCCGGTTCTGCGGGGTGAAGTCCCGGCATGCGTTTTCCGTGGAAACAGGCGAACATGTGGTGGAAGGGGTCGGGGGCTGGCTGATTATTTCAAAGGCGACCTGGCTGACATGGGTGGGGTGTTCTTGGGAGAGCATGATGCCCTTGCCGCAGGGGCAGACGCCGTGATCCGGGCCGCAGAAGCCTGCGAGCCCTTTTTTGCAACAGGGCGACAAGTGGCGGATGCCCCGGGCCTCTTTCTCTTCGGAAGCCCTGATGCCCTTGTGAAGGTGTCCGATGCCCAGTGGCAGGCCCTGGACCGTTTGCCCTTTGACGTGCGGATCAATACCGGGATCGAATCTCTGGATGAGACCACCCTGAATTACCTGGGACGGCCCACTCCCCTGTCCCTGGTCTCCAAGGCCGTGGCACGGGCCGACGAGGTCAACAGGCGGTTCAGCGGGGTGTCGGTCTCCCTTAACATGGTCACCGGATCAGGCCTGCCCGAATCCCATCACACATCCCTGGCGCGGTTCGTGGCCTCCCGCCGTACCCTGGACGCCCCCCTTTACCTCTCGCCCCTGAAAGATCACGCAGACCGGCGCACAACCCTCAATGAACTTACCGCCCTCAAACGCATGGGCCATGTCTGTTTCTACTTGCTTCAACGCCTATAAGGAAAGCCTCCGGCGGGCAGGGGATAAATCCCCTGCACCCCAGGGACGCGAATGCTCCCGGCCTTCGTTCCTCAGGCCGATCACATTCGCTGACGGGCGTAGCCCGAGCCGAAGGCCCTTGCGCTTTGGCCCGAGGAACGAGGGACAAAGCGCAAGGGCAAATCAGCTTTCGAGGTGTTTTCGCAATGGTGGCTTCGCCACCCTCGCCGCCGGAGGCTGTTTTTTGTTACTCCGCTTTGGTCACGGAGCCCTTTCGCATTCCCAGGACGAGGTAGAGGAGCCATCCCACAAAGGGGATGAGGGCGACGATGGCCCAGAGGGCTTTTTTGCCGGTGGTGCCGAAGTCTTTTCTGGCAACATCCACAAAGGCGAGCATGGTGAGGGTGAAGAAGACGAAGCCGATGACGACCCAGGTGCCGAGGGTGGAGCTGGTCAGTCCGTTCAGCGGGTGTTTCCTCGGCGGATTGGTTGCGTCGGGGGTTGGTTTTTCAGGGCATCCATGATGTCGTGGAGCGTGTTTGCGTAATAGATGCTGTGGTTGTACCGCATGAGCACTTTGATGGCTTTTTTGCGTTCGATGCCGGGTTTCCAGCCGAAGTGGCGCAGGTAGTTGGCCACACTTGCGATGGCGTCCTCGTGGGTGTAGAGGCTCATGATGCCGTCCTTGTCCGTCTCCGTCCACACCAAGCTGGAGGATGCCGTGCTGGGTACGACGGGAATGCCCATGGCCCCGGCATAGGAGCCGATGAACTTCCTTGGGTCTTTGCCCACCTGGTCGCTGTAGGTCAGGAGGGCTTTGAGTTCGCGGTAGGCCCACTGGGCCTTGTCCTTTGTCTTTTTCTCAAAGCGCTTGCGGCTGATGCGCCGATTGGGGGGGACTTCCCGCCAGAGGTGTGCCTTGGCCGTGTTGTCCGACAGGGAGGCCAGGGTGGCCAGGATCTTGAAGACCCGCTGGTTGCCGATGTAATTGCCCAGGGCGGTTTCCACCATGAGGACGGCGGTGATGATCTCCTTGTCCACGCCGTAGGCTGCCTCGGCCGCATCCAGGGATGCCGCGTGGCGCTTCAGGTAGGCCCGGCCCGTGGCAAGGGAACTTTTGGTGAGGAAGCGGCCGTAGTTGAGCTTGCCTTCGTTGTGCATGAAGTAGCCGGAGACCCCTTTAACGGCAAAGAGGCGCAGGCCTTCCTGAAAATAGATATCCACCTTCTCTTCGGGGAATCCGTCTTTGACCAGTCTTGCTCGTACCGATTTAAACGGGTCGGGGCTCTTGGTGGCGGCATGGCCGGAGGGCGGCACAAGCCCCAGGAGCATCAGGGCCAGGAAAAACGTGACAAGCAGGCGACGGGTCATTGGGACTCCTGTGGGGTCGGTTGAGTGTCCATGGGGACGAGAATGCGTTGTCGGCGGTCAAACCGGGCCAGATGGGTAACGCCCAGGTTTCGGAGGGTGTTCATGGCAGCGGGAATTCCCGCGCCCACGGCCTGGGCCTTGTGGGCATCGGAGCCCGTGGTCAGGGGAACTTCCTGTGTTACGGCCCGGGCAATGAGGGCCTCGGAAGGATAATAGTCCTTTGCAGGATGGGCCAGGCCACCGGTGTTCACCTCCAGGGCAAGGTTCTGGTGGGCCATGATGTCGATGACCTCGGCAAGGCCCTTTTCCACATCGGCGGGCAGGGGTCGACCGCTTTTTTTGATGACGTCCAGATGGCAGACCACGTCGAAGAAGGGCGTCTCCACCATCTGGCGGACCCTTTCCACATAGCGCCTGCACAGGGCGTCGAAGTCTTTGTCGGGAATGGCCAGGCGTTTGGTGGATGTTGATGCCGTCCACAAAGTGGATGGAGCAGCCGATGAGGTCGAAGTCGAAACGGTCGATGATCTCGGTGAGGGCCGGGACAGCCTCGGGGCAGAAGTCCACCTCCAGGCCGGTGCGGATGGTGATGCGGTCTTTGTACGCCTCTTTCATCTCCCGGACGGCGTAGACATAGAAGGGGACCTCTCCGGGGGCCATGGAAGCGCCGGCGGCGTCGGTGCGATCCAGGGTGAAGTGTTCGAGAAAGCAGATTTCGGTCAAACCGGCGCGGACTGCGGCGTCTACGTAGCTTCGGATGCCGCCGACGGCGTGGTTGCACAACAATGTATGGATGTGGTAGTCAATCATTGCCTTTACCAACTATAATTATTCCACGGCCTTTACAGGCCAGCCATCTTACCAGAAGCCGGGATGAATTGACACCGTGAAAAAGAGAAGAAAAAGCCTCTACAGCTGCCAGTCGTGCGGGTATCAGATCCCCAAGTCGGATGGCACCTTGGAACTGCTAGGGATACCCTGGTGGAGGAAGTGGTCACCGAAGGGGATCGCTTCCAGGCCTCACCGTCTGCCAAGCGCGTGGCCGCGCCGGAGCCCGAGAGCATCCTGGCCATCGAGACCCAGGAGGAACCCCGCATGCCTTCGGGCATTCCCGAGTTCGATCGGGTGTTGGGGGGCGGCATCGTGGCGGGCTCCCTGGTGCTCATCGGGGGGGACCCCGGCATCGGCAAGTCCACCCTCATGCTCCAGGCGTTAGACGGCCTGGCCCGGGACGGCCGCCGGGTCCTTTACGTTTCCGGGGAGGAGTCCAAGGGCCAGATCCATTTGCGGAGCCAGCGCCTGGGTGTCTCGTCAGGCTCCCTGATGGTGGTCACCGAAATCCACGTGGACGCCGTCCTTGCCCTTTTGGAGAGCCAGAAACCCGCGGCGGTGGTCATCGACTCGGTGCAGACCATGTACAACGCCGAGCTGGCATCGGCCCCGGGCAGCGTGGGCCAGGTGCGGGAGACCACCATGAAACTCATGGTGGCGGCCAAAAAGAGCGGGATCCCCATTTTCCTCGTGGGTCACGTGACCAAGGACGGAGCCATCGCAGGCCCGCGCGTTATGGAGCACATGGTGGACACGGTCCTCTACTTTGAAGGGGATACCAATCATATCTTCAGGGTCCTGCGGGCCGTGAAGAACCGTTTCGGCTCCACCAACGAGATCGGTGTCTTTGAGATGCGGGGCGGAGGCCTGGCCCAGGTGCCCAACCCCTCGGCCCTGTTCCTTGCCGAGCGGCCGGAGAGTGCGCCGGGATCCGTGGTGACGGCCAGCATGGAGGGCACCCGGCCCATTTTGGTGGAAGTCCAGGGCCTGGTGAGCCGATCGGGCCTGGGAACCCCCAGGCGCACCGTGCTGGGTCTGGACAGCAACCGCGTGGCCCTTCTGGTGGCGGTGATGGAAAAGAAGATCGGCATGAACCTGGCCGGGCTGGACATCTTCATGAACGTGGCCGGCGGGGTGCGTGTCACCGAGCCCGCCGTGGATTTGGCCATTCTGGCTGCCGCAGCCTCCAGCTTTCTGGACCGCCCCCTTCCTGAAGGGGCCGTTGTTCTGGGGGAGGTGGGGCTCACCGGCGAGGTGCGGGGCATCAGCCAGCTGGAAGGGCGCGCCGCCGAAATACGGAAAATGGGGTTCACACACTTCATCGTGCCGGAATCGGGCGCCAAGCGCCTGAAAAAGATTGACGGCCTCAAGGTCAGCGGCGTTCGCCACGTGGCCCAGGCCATGGAGATATTATTCTGATGGCAGTAAAAAAAGCAAAAATTTCAAGGCCTCCCAAGAAGAAGGGACAGTGGGAAGATCATTACACCCGCAAGGCCAGGGACGAGAAGTACCCGGCACGAAGTGTCTATAAACTTCAGGAAATACAACGCAAGTTTACTCTGATAAAAAAAGGTGCTAAGGTGCTGGATCTCGGATGCTCGCCGGGTTCCTGGCTCCTCTACGCTGCGGAGCTCACCGGCGGCAGCGGGCACGTGACGGGCATCGACCTGAAGCCGGTGACCGTTAAGCTGCCCTCCCATGCCGAGGCCCTTGTGGGGGACATCCTGGCGTTGACCCCGGAGCTGGAAGAGGCTTTCTCCTCCGGCTTTTCTGCGGTGATCAGCGACATGGCCCCGGCCACCACCGGCATGAAGGACGTGGACGCGGCCCGTTCCCTGGAGCTTTGCGAGATGGCCCTCACCGTGGCCCTTGAGCGGCTTACTCCCGGGGGGCACTTTGTCTGCAAGATTTTCCAGGGTGGCGACTTTGACGCCTACGTGACCCACGTCAAGGGGCACTTCCGGCAGGTGAAGATCTTCAAGCCCGAGAGCTGCCGCAAGCAGAGCAAGGAAATTTACGTCATCGGCATCGGCAGGAAAGAGTGACCAGGGCGTCTGCATGCCCTTTTGACATAGAGCGATATCGAAACATTATTGAATGCACACCGCCTTTATGGCGAATCAGGCACACGCGTGACGATGGCCTGGCAGTAGGCATGACCAATAGGAGGATTTATGGCTGGACACAGTAAATGGGCCAACATCAAGCACAAGAAGGGTCGCGAAGACGCCAAGCGCGGCAAGATCTTTACCAAGCTGATCAAGGAAGTGACCGTGGCGGCACGCATGGGCGGAGGCGATCCTTCCGCCAACCCGCGTCTGCGCTCCGCCGTTGCAGCGGCACGTTCCGAAAACATGCCCAAGGACACCCTGGAGCGCGCCATCAAGCGCGGCACCGGTGAACTTGAAGGGGTAAACTACGAAGAGATCGTCTACGAAGGCTACGGCCCCGGCGGCGCAGCTGTGATCGTGGAGTCCCTCACCGACAACAAGAACCGCGCCATCGCCGAGATCCGCCACATCTTCACCAAGTGCGGCGGCAACATCGGCGCCAACGGCTGCGTCTCCTGGATGTTCGACAAAAAAGGGCTCATCGTGGTGGCCAAGGACGCCGTGGATGAAGAGGCCCTCATGGAGACCGCCATCGAAGCGGGCGCCGAGGACGTTAAGGACGAAGGCGAGAACTTCGAGGTGATCACCGCCCCCGAGGACTACAACGAGGTGAAGGAAGCCATCGACGCTGCCTCCATCCCCACCGTCATGTCCGAAGTGACCATGATCCCCCAGAACATGAGCGACCTGGAAGGCAAGGACGCCGAGAAGATGGTCCGCATGATGGACATGCTGGACGATTGCGACGACGTCCAGAACGTCCACACCAACGCAGACATTCCCGACGACCTGGCATAAGGCCCCGGACAAGGGGACGGGTTCGGCCTAAGGCCTCGGACCCTGTGACTCCTTTTTTCGGTACCTGTGCCGACGGCGGGTGGACGACGGCGGGCAGCTGAGCCCGCCGCCATGACCCGAACCGACCTTCGGAGGAGACAGATGGCAGTCATCGTAAAATATGTTGTGGTTCGCGATGGGGTCGAAAAAAGATGACGTTTACCACCAAAAGAGGTGAATGCCCGCATGCTCGATATCGCCGAGAACCTGAACGGCTTCATCGGTGCATCCGGCGTGGAACTCTCGGACGAGACCCTGGAGAGCCTCTCCATGTACCTCGCGGAACACAGGGATCAGGTTGCGGCCATTCTCAAGGGCGCCTCTCCCCGCCCCAAAGCCGCGGAACCCGAGGCCGAGGCACCGCCGAAACCTGCAAAGAAAACGGCGGCACCCAAGACGCCCCGAACCCCGAAGAAAAAAGCGTAACAGCACGCTCTTCCGTAAAGGACCTGCCTTGGGCCTTTACCGAAAAAGGCCGGTCTTCCCGACAGTGTTCGGGGCCGGCTTTTTTGCTTTTTGGAAACAGTTCTGCCTCCTATGGTCAATGTTGCTGGAAAAACGCATGCCTCCGGCGGCAAGGTGGGAGCACCTTGAAACCCTATGGCGAATGCATGAAGGCAACCATTCTGCCCGCGTTATCGGGGCATTCGCGTGATGTATGACATTTGGCAACCGTCTTTGCCGAAGAGGCCCATTTCATTCTTCTAAAAACACGATACAGAACGATTGTGATTCGCTTGACTTTAACCGGAATAACTCCGGCGGCGAGGGTGGCGAAGCCACTTAGGCCAAAAATTCCCTGGCCGCCGGAGGCCTGCTTTTTTCACTCACTTTCACCATAGACGTTCGTGCGGTTAGATTCACAATGGACAAGCAACAACAACACCTCCTGTTACCTCGAAGCTTGTGAACCAACCCGCGTAAACCATCGGCGTTTATGTCGGGCGAAGCCCGAGCCGAAGGCCCTTGCGCTTTGGCCCGAGGAACGAGGGACAAAGCGCAAGGGCTATATGCTTTCGAGGTGGCTCACCTCGCCGCCGGAGGCACGCTTTTTGCCAGTTACTTTAACCCCATAAGGCAGTTTTCAGCATTGCTTCACTGAACGGAAGGAACGAATCCCATGGACCATCTGGTCTGGAACATCTCCCCTGAGCTCTTGTCCATCGGACCGTTGGCGGTTCGCTGGTACGGCCTTTTTTTTGCCTCTGCCTTTCTTTTCGGATTTTTTTATACGGAGCGTCGAACGGCCCGGGCCGGGATGGCGGTCAACACCGATGCCCTGCTCTTATACCTCATGGTAGGGACCCTTGCGGGGGCCCGCCTTGCCCACTGCTTTTTTTACGAGCCGGAGTTCTTTTTTGCCCACCCCCTGGAGATCCTCATGGTCTGGAGTTAGCCCGTCAGGGGGCTCGTGGGGTTTCTTCTCTCGTTGTGGCTTTTTACCCGTCGGGAGGGGGCACCTTTTTTCTTCCTCCTGGATGTTCTGGCGGTGCCTGCGGCCTTTGGCGGGGCCCTGGTGCGCCTGGGGAATTTCTTTAACTCCGAGATCGTGGGCCTTTACTCGGAGGTGCCGTGGGCCATTGTGTTTGCCCGGGTGGACACGCTTCCACGGCATCCGTCCCAGCTTTACGAATTCCTGGTCTGCCTTGCAACCTTTTTGCTTCTGTTTACCTGCGACAGGGCCGGGGCGAGCCGGGGGCGGGGCATTTTGTCGGGTGTGTTCCTTGTGGTGATTTTTTCCAGCCGGATTCTCCTGGAACCCCTGAAAACCCGCCAGGCCCCCTGGGTGGAAGGGTTTTTTCTCAGCATGGGCCAGATGCTGAGCATCCCCATGGTCCTTGCGGGCCTCATTCTTCTGGTGCTCGGCCTTCGCAGGCTATCCGCCTCAAAACCTTCCGCCTGATATCATCCCCCAGGGGCCTCCGCCGAGGAGGCCTCTTTCAATTCCTGAAGTGACGTTTCCACAGCATGCAGCAGAATGTCCCCTTCCTCTTTTGTGAGCAGGAGGGAGGGGCGCAGAACCACGCTTTCACAGGCCACGGCCCCGGGGACCGTAAAGAGCCCGTTGCCTGTTGCCATGCGGCAGAAGGCAACGGCTTTTCGCTGGGAAGCAAAGGTCAGGGCCAGGAGCAGGCCCATACCGTCCACCGAGGTGAGGAGGTCCGGGAACTGCGCCCGGAGCTGGGTAAGGCCCTCTTTCAGTCTGTCTCCCATGGCCTGGGCGTTTTCCCAGGGAGCGAGGCGTTCGTATTCCCGCAGGGCGGCAAGGGCCACGCAGCACCCCACGTCTGATCCTCCGAAGGTGGAGAGGTGAATCAATGGATGGGCGTTGAGGAAGCGGTGGAGCTTTGGGGTGAAGAGGGTGGCGCAGATGGGAAAAATTCCTGCGCCCAGGGCTTCCCCGGTGATGAGGATGTCCGGGGTGACCCCCAGGGCCTGGCTGGCAAAGCGGTGTCCACACCTGCCGAAGCCGGACTGGGTCTCGTCGAAGATGAGCAGGGCGCCCTTGTTGCGGGTGATGGCCCGGAGGGCCGAAAGGTACTCTCTGGTTGCGGTGCGCCCCTGGTTTTCCGCCTGCACGGGTTCCAGGACAAGGGCGGCGGTCTTTTCGGTGACGGCCTCTTCGGAGCGGGCCGGGTCTCCCCAGGGGATGGTGCGGGTATCCGGGATCAGGCTGCCGTAGAGGTGCTTGTCCCGGCGGTCGGACAGGGCCATGGCAAAACCGGTGTGGCCGAACCAGGAGCCCGACAGGGAGATGAGCTCCGTGCGCCGGGTGGCTCCCCTGGCCAGCTTGCAGGAAAAATCCACGGATTCGCCCCGCACCACGCTGAACATGACCCGCGAAAGCCCTTCCGGCGCAAAGCCCGCAAGGGCTTCTGCAAGGTCCGCCTTTTCCGATGAGATGAGGGGGAAGTTGCCCTGGTCCGTGGCAAAGGCGGCCTTTTTAAGCGCCTCGGTAAGGGCCGGGGGCCGCCTGCCCAGGTTGCAGATACCACCGGCTGATGTGGCGTCCAGGAGGCGTTTCCCTTCCGAATTCTCTATCCAGCTGCCGTCGGGGGCGCTTTCAAGGAAATCATGGCCGAGGCGCTTCATTCGCTTGAGGGTGCCGGGGTTGAAGGGGAGTGGCGTTTCGGATGCATGGTCCATGGGTTACCTCCTGCGCTTTCGGGTCATGAGGTGGGCGGCGGTCTCTAAGGTGCGCAGCCAGTTGAAGGTGACGGTCTGGATTTTTTCGCTGTTGAGAAGGGGAAGGACCCCGGGGATCTTGGCGGCGGGCAGGGCCACGGGGAGCAGGGTTTTCATGGTACGGATGGCCCGGCGGATCACCTCCACCACCTGCTCGATCTCTTCCTGGCTCACGGTCAGGGGCAGCATGAAGCGCATAACCTGTGGCGCGTTTCCCGAGTAGGCGGCAAAGATCCCCCCTTCGGCCAGGGCATTGGACATCATGGGCCCCATGAACTCGTGGAGGTACTCGATGCCCACCATGAGGCCGATGCCCCGCACCTCCCGGATGATGCCGGGGTTTTCCCCACGGATCTCCTCCAGGGCTCGGCGGAACTCGTCTCCCCGTTCCCGTGCGTTGCGGCAGAGATCCAGGCGTTCGATTTCGTCCAGCACGGCCAGGGAGACCCGGCAGCCGATGTCGCTGCCTCCGCTGTAGGAGAGGTGAAAGGGGGGCCAGGCTTCCAGGAACCGGGTCACCTTGTCGTTCATGGCGTAGAGCACGGCGCCGTTGGGGAAAAGGCCCCCGCCCATGGATTTGGCCGTGGCCAGGATATCGGGGGAGACCCCGTAGTGTTCCGCGGCAAAGAGGGCCCCGGTGCGGCCGAAGCCCGTCTGCACTTCATCAAAAATAAGGAAAATCCCCAGCTCGTCACACAGCTCCCTGAGGCCTTGCATATAGGCCTGGGTTGCTACATGAATGCCCGCCTCCCCCTGGACCGGTTCGATGATGACGGCGGCTGTATCGGGCCCGGCCATGTCCCGCACCGCCCCGAGGTCGTTGAAGGGGGCAAAGCGAACCCCCGGCATGAGGGGCTCAAAGTGGCGTCTGTAGTGGTCTTTGCCGTTGACGGAGAGGGCCAGGCCCGTGTGGCCGTGGTAGGCCTTTTGGGTGGCGATGATCCCGGTTTTGCCCGAAGCCCCCAGGGCCAGCTTCAGGGCGCAGTCCACGGCCTCGCCGCCCCCGGCGGCAAAGAAGAGGTGGGTGAGCCCGGCAGGGGCCCGTGCGGTCAGGTTTCTTGCCAGGCGGATCTTGGCCTCGGAGAGGAGGTGGCCGCTGCCCATGTCGCAGGTGGTCAGGGCCTCCTCAATGGCGCGTTGGACGGCCGGGTTGCTGCGTCCGACGTTGAAGCAGCCGGCCGAGGTAAAGCAGTCCACCATGACGCGTCCGGTTTCCGGATCCGTAAAGCCCAGGTCGGTGCGGTGCCGCTCCAGGATATCCAGGTGACCGGCCCTGAGGTAGCGTATCTGGCCCTTGTTGAGATGTGTTGAAAAACGCTTGACCATGGCCCGTTTTTCTTCGGGTTTCAAGGGGTTGCGTTCCGGGGTATCGGGTGGCTGCGGGGCGGGACTCGTCAACGGTTTCTGCATGGCACCTCCAGCTGAATCGCGATGGGTAAACGTCAGGTATCGGGGTGTTCCAAACAGGCCAGGGTGGGCCGGGGGGAAGGGAGGGCCGTTGTGCATGGACGGGTGAAAGGACCGTTTCCACTCCCAATCTACTATTTGCTAGTTTTGTCCTGATAGTCAAGGGAATCGTTTCTAACCTGTGGATTTTTCTGAAAAGCCGTGCTGGCAGAGGCGGTCTGGAACCGGGACGATTCCCCAGGAATCAGGGGCAACATGGTGTTGACAAGTGTATGGGATTCGTGCAGATTTAGACAGGCTTAAATCGCGTTATCCCCCGGAGTTGATTCTGCATTTTGACGGGCCCGTCTCAGTTTTTCAGATGGCGTGGCTCGGTGTTTTTTCCTCCAGCGCGGTGTGTGCGGCCATCTCTTGCGATTTGCGCCGTCCCCGTGTTCCCGCCCACAGGGGTTCAGGCCCCGGGCAAGGGGCAAAAGGCCCCGTGACCCCATGTTTCTATATCCCCGACTCAGCGGAGTAAGGGAAAGGAGCGATCATGACAGCCTACGAATGCAAAACCTGCGGTAAGGTGACCATGGAGAAAGGACACCTCTGTGATCCGACGGAGGTGGGGAAGATTTATGCCTGCGAGCACTGCGGCAAGCAGGTGGCCAACGAAAAGCACGTGTGTAAGCCCCAGATACTGGAGTTCAAGTTTTTCTGCAACGATTGCGGCAGAAGCGCCGTCAGTGAAAAAGACGTGTGCAACCCGGTACCGATTGATGAATGATCAAGACACCGGGGCCCATGTCCCGGAATTCGTCCACGTGGAAAAAGAGTTCAGTCGCTGTGATGCCTGCGGGTATGAAGACGGATTTCACGTCTCTTTTTCTGTCCTCAAGGCACCACGGGCTGAGATTATCTTGATTTGTCCCAGATGCAGCAAACGCTTTCGAGTGGGGTGGGGTGTCACCCTGGCGTAAGCGCATCACAACCCGCGGGGAACGCAGTGCGCATTCCGCATACGCTCGCGGACGTTCGTGAGTGGACACCGGAAAGGGGGAACTCCCTTTCCGGCGCATGGCGTCCGTGCCTGGTGCTTATGCGCTGTGTCCGTGTTCCCGGTATCGAAAAAACAGCAGCAGTTCACTATCAACAGGAGGAGAGTATGGGAAAGCGTGTTGTAATCGACGAAGAGGAGTGCATGGGATGTGAGGCCTGTGTTGAGATCGCGCCGGACGTGTTTGAATTTGACGATGACGCAGGAAAGGCCCTGGTGGTGATGGCCGAGGGAGGGGACGTGGGGTTGATTGAAGAAGCCATGGACGCCTGCCCCGCCGATTGTATCACCTGGGAATAGTGATGCCGCAAACCATGGCGGCACGAGTCACGGGCCCTGGGGGCGTCGCTTGCCGATAAGGTGGCGGCTGCTTTCCGGGGCCTTTCTTGGTCGGAGATCGATTTGTCGGCGAATTGTTTTTCAAGGGGGGCTTTTCCCCCGGCGAAACCCATGGGAGGCGACGGCATGCATGTTCTGATCACAGGGGGAACCGGCTTTATAGGGACGGCGGTGGCAAGGCGCCTTTTGGACGAAGGACACGAGGTGACGGTGACAGGGCGCAGCGGCAAGTCAGCCATCCCCGAAGGGGAGATGTTTCGCGCTATAGCCTGCGACACCACCGTGGAAGGACCCTGGCAGGAGGCGGTGGCGAGCAGCGACGCGGTGATTAACCTTGCAGGCCGCAGCATCTTTACCCGCTGGAACAAAGAGAAAAAAGAGCAGATCGTCAACAGTCGCCTGCTCACCACGGAAAACGTGGTGAAGGCCCTGCCTTCCGACGGGAAGACCTCCCTCTTCAGCGCCTCTGCCGTGGGGTACTACGGAAACAGGGGGGACACACTGCTTGCCGAGGATGCCTCCGGCGGTGACGGGTTCCTTGCCGACGTGAGCCGACGCTGGGAAGCCGAAGCCCAGGCCGCTTCGAAAAAGGGCGGGCGTGTGGTGATCATGCGGTTCGGCGGGGTCCTCGGCCTGGGTGGCGGTGCCCTGGATGCCATGCTCACCCCGTACAAACTGGGCCTGGGCGGGCCCTTGGCCGGTGGGGATCAGTGGTTTCCATGGATCCACATGGACGATCTCGTGGGGGCCCTTCTTTTTCTGATGGGGCAGGAGAGCGCCGAAGGCCCGGTGAACTTCTGTGCCCCGTATGTGGTGAGGAACCGGGATTTTTCCAAGGCCCTGGCCGGTGCCCTCGGGCGTCCGGCTCCCTTTTCCGTTCCGCTTTTTGCCCTGCGCATGGCCATGGGTGAACTGGGGGATGAGATTATCGCCAGCCAGCGCGTGGTCCCGGAAAAACTATCTTCCTGGGGTTTTTCCTTTGCCTTTCCTTCCCTGGAAGGGGCCTTGAAAGATCTCCTGGCGTGATTCCCATGCCTGGCAAGTGTATCCGGGGCATTGCCCACCATGGGGAATGCCCTCGTTATCAGGCAAACAGCTCGCTGCGTTGCCAGTCCCTTGCCTGCTTCTGAAAGCTCTTCAGGTAGCAGCGCCCTTTTTTATCCCGCATATCATAGACCGCGTGGCGAAGCACGGTAATCGCCACCCCGCCTTTCATCCGCATTTCGATATCATATCGGGAAAAATTCTCCACAAGCCCTTTGATGATCTCCCCCTCCAGCAGGGTGATGAACATGACCTGCCTCTCTTTGATGAGGGGGTAAAGGGTCTTGTTCTTGATGAAGTAGCGATGGGCAGGGGCGTGAATGGGCCCCAGGTCCATGGCTTTGACTTTTTTGTCGACTTTGATGAGCTTGGTGAGGGCCTCCTCGGAGGAGGCGGGAAAGTGGCACTTGACTTCCACCTTGGGGATCAGGGTCTCCCCTTCATCCCCGGCGACATAGATGTCGTAGGGGGTCTGGCGGGTGACGGGTCCGGTGAGGGACGCGCCGCCGTGCAGGAGGAACCGGGTGGGCTCTCCGCCGGCCTCAAGGGCGTCGAAGCTGGAGGTGTGGTAGTGCGTTTTTTTGTAGTCGGAGAATCCCTGGAGTTGCGCCATGGGTTACTTTCCCCCTTTCAGGACTTTGAGTTTGGCAAAGGCGGGGTGCCCGGTGGCCACATCGCAGTCACAGGCTCCCTGGTTGAGGTTTTTCCCGCACTCCCGGCAGAGGCCCTTGCAGGTCGCGTTGCAGATCGGGTTCTGGGGAAGGGCCATGATCACCTCGTCCTGGAGGTTGGCGGAGAGGTCGATGGAATCTCCGCTGAAGGTCTCCCGGGTCAGGGCCTCTTCGGTGAGCTCCACCTCGTCGGCCACTTTGGTCTCGTATGCATGGACCCCTTCTTCCACAAAGCGCAGGTCCACATCGGCGGTGAGGGCTTCGGTGAAGGGTTCGAGGCATCGCCCGCAGGGATGCTCCACGGTGACGGAAACGGTCCCTTTGACCTCCACCTGGCCCCCTTGGGTACGTGCTGAAAGGGCAATGTCAAGGGGGCTCGTGAAGCGAACCTCGCCTTTGCTTTCCAGATCGGAGAGGACGGAAAAACGGGTGGCGGGCTCGCTTGCGGAGAACTCGCTCCAATTTTCTGAAAGAACGGATATATTGAGGATCATGATGATCTCCATGTGTGGCAAGGGTGTTGATGGTTGAGAAGGGCCGCCTGACAAACAAGCGACCGGTTCAATGGCTCATTAGAGCAGAAAGGCGTCTTGTTGTAAATGTCACGGCAGGGTGAATCGTGCCCGGACGGGCACATGGTCGGAGAGGGTGGTGTGCACGGCCGTGGCTGGACCGTCAAGGCGAAGGCCGCGGTAAAAAATGCGGTCGATGGCCAGCTTGCTGTCGCCTCCGGCGAGGACCACCAGGCGTGAGGTGCCGGTGCGAGCGCCGCGAACCGGTGCCTCGGTGAAGCCGGGGAGGGCCTCGGTGACCACAGCGAGCCGACGGTTGCTCCAGGTGTTGAAGTCCCCGCACACCACGGCCGGTCCCCTGAATGCCTCCACCGCGTCACGGACGGCTGCCATCTGGGCCGAGAGGCCCCGGGCGGATATCTCAAAGTTAAGCCCGTGGAGGGTGATGATCAGGAGTTTGCGGGGCGTGCCGTCTTCACCTGCAATGGGGTAAACCGCCGCCAGCCCCATTTTGGGGGTGATGAACCCCAGTTCACGGGGCCTGACCGCGATGGGACGAGCGGAAAGGGGCGCTACGGGGGCCATGAGGGCCACCCCTGAGTCTGTATCGCTCCACCACCAGCGAAAGCTCCGGGCAAAGTGGGCGCCCAGGCCCGGAAGGGCGAGCATCTCCCCGGTGGCTTCCTGAAGGGCCATGATGGGGGAGGTGAGGTTTGTGCTGAGGGTTTTCAGCACCTCGGTGACCTCCTGGCCGGAGCTCTCATTGCCCTTGGCCACGTTCCAGGTAACCACGGTGAACTTTGGGCCCAGTGCTGCAGGGCCCTCGGGATAGGGGGATGCCTCCTGGAGGTCCTGAAGCAGGGTGCAGGAGGTGAGCAGGAGGAGTACGGCCACAAGGGGGAACATCCGTTTTTTCACAGGGCACCCCCTTGGCCGGAAAAGAAGGCGAGGCTGCAGGCAAGGGCCGATACGGCAAGGCCCGCGGCCTGGAGGAGGGGACCCTGTTTTTCCGGGATCAGGCCCGGAAGGACCCCGGCCCCGAGGCCGAAGCCAAACCCCAGCAGGTGGCCGGAGATATCGGAGCCCGGTCCCACACCGGTGAAGGCAAGGATGGCCAGACCAGCTCCCAGGGGCATCAGGGCCCGCCAGGGCGGGGCATGGGAGAGGAGGCGCTTGAGGGTGCCGCCCGAGGCCAGAAGGCCTGCCGAGGCAAAGACCAGGGTGGAGGCTCCGAAGGAGATGTGTCCCATGCCGGCAAACCAGAAGGCGTTCACCGCGTTGGCCAGGGCCGAGGCCGTCAGCAGGAGAAACCAGCCCACCCCGTCTCCGCAGATCTGGAACACACCCGTGGAAAAAATGATGAGCCCGGCCATGTTGCCCAGCAGGTGGGGCCAGTCCGAATGGAGAAACAGGGCGGTTAAGGTCCGGTACCACTCACCGGCAAGGATTCGAGAGGAGTAGGCGGCATAGAGCTTTACCGGCTCCTGGAGGCTGTCCAGGGGGCCCGTCTTGAGGAAGACGGCCAGGATCACGGCGGCGGCGAAGAAACCGGACCAGGAGGGGGCAAGGGTCCATGTCCGCTCCGGCCGTGGACGGTTCTCCGCGTCGTAAGTGGCGATGAGGGACTCGCAGCGCAGGGCGTCCTCCGGGGCCACCAGAAGGGTCAGGCGCCCGTGCTCGGCATCGATGCGGTGGGCGATTCCTTCGGTGGTCAGCAGCAGCTCGATTTCCCTGGCCCTTTGTCGTGTCAGGTGCGTCAGCAGAGGTTCCATGGCGTTCCTGTGGGTTGGGTGAACGGTTTAATGCTGTTTTTATCACAGAAACGGGGGGCAGCGGTAACCTTCTCGGGGACCGCGTTTCGTTATTTTTCTTAAGGCCTGCTTAAATTCGGCCGTTAATGAAGGTATAGATGGCCAAGATCACGGGGGGGCTCGGTTGATCTGTTTGGGCGATACTGCTCGCTTTTGTCAATTGATATGAGGGGTCTGTCTTGAAAAACTGAATTAAGGAGTCGATATAAATATGGGATCATCCCTTGCTGAAGTGATTTCAATCGATCAGGAGAAATGTGTCAACTGTTATGTCTGTATCGCCGCCTGTCCGGTGAAGTTTTGTAATGACGCCTCCGGGGACGGGGTGGTTGTGAATCACGCCATGTGCATCGGGTGTGGAGAGTGTGTGCGGGTCTGTACCCATGATGCCCGCACCGTGTTGGATGATACCCCGGCCTTTTTACGTGACCTGGGGCGGGAGAAGATGGTGGCCGTGGTGGCCCCTGCCGTGGCGTGCGCCTTTCCGGGGCGAACCCTCAACCTCAACGGATGGCTCCGGTCCCGAGGGGTATCTGCGGTGTTTGACGTGAGCTTCGGGGCGGAGCTCACCGTTAAGAGCTACCTGGAACACATGAAGGCCGACTCCCCTTCCTGCGTCATCGCCCAACCCTGCCCGGCCATTGTCAACTTCATCGAGCTTTACGCCCCCGAACTGATTCCCCACCTTGCCCCGGCAGACAGCCCCATGCTCCATGCCATGAAGATGATCAAACGGTTTCACCCGGAACTGGCACACCATAAAATCGTGGTGATCTCTCCCTGCCTTGCCAAAAAGCGCGAGTATGCAGAGGTGGGCATGGGGGATTACAACGTCACCATGACGGAGCTCTCCGACTTTTTCCAGCGGGAAGGCATTCGCCTGGGGGATTTTCCTGAGGTGGCGTTTGCCAACCCGCCCGCAGAGCGGGCCGTGCTGTTCTCCAGTCCCGGTGGCCTCCTTCGGACGGTGGCGCGCTGGAAGGGCGGGGCCGACACCCGGGCCCGGAAGATCGAAGGACCCTCCGTGGTCTATCCGTACCTGAAGACCTTGAAGCAGAGCGTTAAAGAGGGGGTGGCCCCCCAGCTGGTGGACTGCCTGAACTGCGACCACGGCTGCAACGGAGGCACGGCGACCCCGGCTCGGGACCTCTCCCCGGACCGCCTGGAGCACGAGGTGGAAAAACGCAGCCGGGCCATGCAGGAGGGCTACCGGAAATCAGGTCCCGGGGCCGAGGCGAGGACGAGAAAGAGCCTGGAGAAGCTTCTGGACGCTTACTGGGAGCCCGGACTCTACACCCGGAGCTACACCGACCGAAGCGCGGACAACATCATCCGCACCCCTTCCGAGGCCGAACTCAAGGCTGTCTACGGGAGCATGGGCAAGCACACAGCAGCGGACCTCTACAATTGTTCTGCCTGCGGCTACAACTCCTGCGAAGGCATGGCCCTGGCCATCTTCAACGGCATCAACAAGCCGGAGCACTGCGCCCACTTTATCATGGATGAGAACCAAAAGCTCATCGACCGCATCAACGCCCGGGCCATGCAGGACGAAGAGATCGCCTCCATCGATCGCTCCACCCGGGATCTTTCCACCAACATGCAGAGCATCTCCGGCAACATTGACGAGCTCAACACCAGCATCGCCGAGATTTCACGGGACGTCCAGCAGAGCAAGTCCGTGGCCGAAGAGGCGTCCCGCAACGTGGACGATTCCGGGGAGGCCTTCAGCGGCCTGCAGGCTGCCAGCCAGGAAATTCCCGACGTCCTTCAGTTTATCAACGACACCGTGGACAACCTCTCCCTGCTGGCCTTAAACGCCAAGATAGAGGCCGCACGGGCCGGGGACGCAGGCAAGGGCTTTGACGTGGTGGCCACCGAGGTCAAGGGCCTTGCCGACTCCACGGCCGGGGCCGTGGTGCGCATCCGCGAGATCACGGAAAAGATCGTCTCCGCCTCCAAGAACGTCAACCAGGCCATGGACGCCCTGCGCAGCTACGTGGCGACCCTGGAAGAGTACCAGGTCTCCATTGCCGCGGCCGTGGAGCAGCAGAGCACCAACACCCACAACGCTTCGGGTCTCCTCCAGGACCTCTCCGGGGCCGTGGCGGACATCCACGCCAACCTCAGCCGTGTGGCCGAAGGGTAAAGGGTCGCGCAGAAAAAATGCCTTCTATGGTTAAAGTCGGCTCAAAAAGCGTGCCTCCGGCGGAGAGGTGTGCCACCTCGAAAGCAGGTTGCGAATGCGATTTCCCCTTCGTTCCTCAGGGAAAATCACATTCGCTATTGATTCAGATTGAACTGAGTCTGTTTTTAAAACCTGTTTGGTAAACCCGTCCTTTACTCAGCGGGGCGCTCTTCCAGGTTTTTGAGGAAATTCATGACCAGGGCGTTGAATGAGGCCGGCTCCTCCACGTTCACCACATGGTGGGTGCTGGCTTAACCACGAGGGTGGCGTTTTGCATGCGCGCGGCCACCTCTTTTTTGTGGTCCAGGGGGGCGTAGTCGTGCTCGGAGTGGATGAGCAGGGAAGGGCAGGCGATGCGGTGGAGCCGGTCCATGACGCTCCAGTTTTTCAGGGCTCTGAGGCTTGCGAGGTAAGGCATTCGGGGGTTCTCCGCCCATCTGGCCTCCATGGTGTGCCGAAGGGGTGCCATCTCCGGGGCGGGGAAGACGTGCTTTGCGATGAATTTGCCCACGGCCCCCGGGCCCATGAGGGCTGAGAGGATCAGGCGGCTGTAGTAGAGGTGCTTTCGGGTGAAGGTGTCCACCGGCACCATGCCGCTCATGTTGGCGATGACAATGGATTTGACGAGGTGGGCGTGGTCCAGGGCGAGGTGAAAGGCCACGGCCCCTCCCATGGAGAGCCCCACCACATGGGCCGGTTCCCCGGCGATTTTTTTGAGGAAGGCCGCCACGTCCTTTGCAAACAGGGACATGGCGTAGGGCCCTTTGGGTTTGTCGCTTCTGCCGTGGCCCCGCAGGTCCACGGTGAGGACCCGGAACCGGGGGGCAAAGTGGTCCACCTGATACTCCCAGTCCCTGAGGCTGGAGCCCAGGCCGTGGATCAGGAGGAGGGGAGGGCCGTCCCCGTGGGATTGGTAGTGCATGGAAATGCCGTTGACGATGGTCTGTGGCATGGCGGGATCTCCCTTGCGGGAACAGCCCCCGGCGAAACGCCGGGGGCTTTTTTTATGGGGACGCTACATAATGGTGTTGCCGTTGATGGTGACGTGTCCCTCTTTGATGGTGGCCTTGGTGCGATAGTAGTTTTCGTCGGAGACGAGGAGCCCCTGGTCCATGAGCTGCATGAGCTGGCCCAGGTCCATAAAGGTGTTGAGGAACGCCTTGGGAAGGGAGGCCTCGAACTCGGCGTCCACGGCCTGGATGAGCATGGTCATGGAGGGGAGGTTGGCGGCCTGCTCCCCGATGATCTCTGCATAGCCGGTGGCGGTGAGGGTTTCGTCTTTTCCGGTGCCCAGGCTCAGGGTGGCCAGGGTGAGCTTGGGATCACGTTTGAGGATCTCGGGAAGCAGTTCCATCAGCTTGCCCATGATCATCATGCCGTACATATCGGAGTTCATGCTGCCGGAGGCTGCGACATCGTTTATGGTCTCCCGGAGGGTGTCCATGGATGCTTTGTCCAGGTTGTCCAGCATGATTTCGAGCTTGGCCGGGGCAAAGCTCAGGTCGTTGTTGGTCAGGTTGTCGAATCCGGTTTCAAAGGTGGAGTTGTAGACTTCTTCGGCCTCCTTGCTCATGGCCGCCACATAGGCCTTGTCCAGGTTGAAGCGGATGTTGGACTCCGTACTGGTAAAGGCGATGCGGTCGATGTCGTATCGTGCGTTGGTGTCGCCGCCCGCCTTGGCAGCGGACAGGAGAATCTTGTCCACGATGAAGGTTTCGGTCTCATTTTCCTTGATGGTAAAGGAGGGCATCTCCGCCTCAAAGTCGAAGTCCTTGGAGGCCCAGTTGTACGTGCCGTTTCCGTTGAGTCCGGCAAAGTCGATGGTCGCGGGTTTGCTGGCGGACTCAAAGGCCTTGGCATAGGCTGCGATGCTGTAGACGCTGGAGATGGTCTTGTCGAAGCCGATGTGGCTTTCCATCTCAAAGGAGGGGATCTCCCGGACGTTGGCCATGGTCTTTTCATCCACCTCCTCGGCAACGGGCTCAAGCCAGGCGGAGGAACGGTCCAGGGCCAGGCCGAAGGGGGAACCGGAAGAAAGAGCTGACCAGAATACGGGCCCGTGGGTGACCTCGCTCTTGAAGCGGATCGTTACAGGAAGGGCCAGGTCTTCCCCCATGGCCTTGAGGATGATGTCCCCGGTGATGACAGAAGAGAACCAGCCCCTCTGGTAGTCCAGGTCCTTGATGTCCATGGATGGGTTATTCATCAGGGATTCATCGGTAAGCTGGGTGTAGAAGGTTTCGACCTGTTTGCCGATGTACCATGGGGCGCCCATCAGAAGAACGAGAACAAGAAGGATAATGCCGCCGAGTACTTTTTTCATAAAATCTCCGTGAGATATGTGTCAGGGTTTCGGGATTGAAATAACTGCAAAAACAATGATGGTCAACATATCAGCAATTGATTGGGAGTAAAATAAAAAAGGGCGACGGAAGCGTAAAAGTGGTTGAATATGCGCTACAATGGCGGTGCCCGGTGCGATCAGGCCCGACGCCTCTTGAAGGCCATGGTGCCCATGCCCGAGAGGATCTTCCAGACCGTCTTGTAGACGTTTTCATGGGGCCTGGGCTCCTGGCCCATGCCCAGGTAGCGCAGCTGGTTTTCGTACCAGGTGATCTCCAGCATGGTGATGCGGTCCAAAAGCTTGACGCCGGTGGTCAGGCGCCGGACCGTGCTGGTGACTGTGTTCCCGTTAAGCACCTTGCCCGGCAGCTCGGGGTCCACCACCAGGGGACGGGCAAGGCCCACCATGGCAACGGCTGTTTCGTAAAGGGCCGTCCTCATCATCTCGTCGGATCGAAAGCCGCCGGTGAGGACCAGGGGCGCTGTGACGGTTCGGGCCGCCTGATCGGCAAACTCAAGGAAGTAGGGGCTTCCCTCTTTTTTTCTCCCGCCCATCATGGCCGGTGCCTCGTAGTTTCCCCCGGAGACCTCCACCAGGTCGATGCCCTCCGCGTCCAGGGCGCGGATCACCACAAGGGCCTCCTCCTCGGTGAATCCGTTTTGCTTGAAATCCGATGAATTGATCTTGATGCCCACGGGAAACTCAGGGCCTACCTCCCGCCGGATGGCCCGGTAGGTCTCCAGGACAAAGCGCATGCGCCCGGTGATGTCTCCACCCCAGCGGTCGGTGCGGTGGTTGTACAGGGGCGAGAGGAACTGGCTGACCAGGTAGCCGTGGGCTCCGTGGATCTGGACCCCGGTAAAACCGGCGCGCTTGACGGTCTCAGCGGCTTTGGCAAATCGGTGAATGATCTCCAGGATCTCGGCGTCGGTGAGGGCCCGCGGGGTGTTGAAGGCCCGCTTGAGGTCCGATGCGTAGGGGATGGCCGAAGGCGCCACAGGTTCCGGGGAGAGAAAGCGGGACTGGCGACCCGGATATACGTGCACCCCAGATGTGGGCTCCGTTTGCCTTGCCGCACTCGGCCCATCGGGACAGGGCTTCCAGGTGGCGGTCGTCTTCAATCACCACATTGTTGGGCTCCCCCAGGGCTCGCCTGTCCACCATGACGTTTCCGGTGACCAGAAGACCGGTGCCTCCCCGGGCCCATCGGCTGTAGAGGCGATGAAGCTCCGGTGTGGGGCCGTGGCCACGGTCTCCCATGATTTCGCTCATGGCGGATTTGACGATGCGGTTTTTCAGAACAGCTCCGCACGGGAGGGTGAGGGGGGCGGCCAGGGGGTTGGGTTCCGTCTTCATGGGGTCTCCCTTGATTCAAAATGGATGGGTGGGGATTGCGTTCTGACGAAACGTAAGCCCGAAATCGTGGAATGCAAGTGGGAGAGGTGGTCGGGTTCCCCTTGGTGTGGCTTCAGGAACCCGCGAATATCGGCGCTTTCGCTTTTTTTGAATGCACGGTACAATAAGCGAGAATTTTTTCTCCACAATCAGGCGGTTGGTCCAGCGGTCACCCATGCCGGGGCTCCTGCGCACTGCCGCCGACGGCTGTCGGTGACCCTCCCAACTCTTCTTTTTCGGGAGGTCTCCATGAGCCACGCTCACCATCACCATGCCCCCAGCGGAAGCCGCCTGGGGGCCACCATCGCCATCAACGTCGTCATCACCGTTGCCCAGGTGGCGGGGGGGCTTCTCTCAGGCAGCCTGGCCCTTCTCTCCGACGCCCTTCACAACGCCAGCGACGTGGTGGCCCTCATCATCAGTGCCATCGCCGAAAAACTCATCACCCGAACCTCTACCCCGGAGAAAACCTTTGGGTACCGACGCGCCGGGGTGGTGGCCGCCATGATCAACAGCGTCACCCTCATGGCCATTGCCCTGCTCCTTATCAAGGAGGCAGTGGTTCGCCTGATTCATCCGGTGGCCGTGTCCGCTGGGCCGGTGATCCTCCTGGCGATCCTGAGCATTGCCCTCAACGGGCTCTGTGTCCTTTTGTTAAAGGAAGAAGCCGAGGGCAGCCTCAACATCCGCTCCGCCTCCCTGCACCTTTTTACGGACATGATCACCTCCGTAGCCGTCCTGGCAGGGGGCGTTGCCGTGGCCGTGTTCGGGGTGCACCGCCTGGACAGCCTGCTCTCCGTGGGCATCGCCCTGTACCTGATCTACGCCTCCTGGGGCCTGGTGATGCAGAGCCTGGCCGTGCTCATGCAGTTCTCCCCTCCTTCCGTGGACGTTTCAACGGTGGAAGCGGCCATGCTCGAAGAGGAGGCGGTGCGCAACATCCATCATCTCCACGTCTGGCAGCTCACCGACACCGACATCCACCTGGAGGCCCATGTGGACTTCCATGAAGACCTCCCCTTGAGTCGGGTGAACACCATCCTTGCCGCCATGGAAGAGCGCCTGCGCCAAAGGTTCCACATTACCCATGTCCTGTTGCAGCCCGAGCTGGAGGTCTGCGACGACAAATCCCTCATCGCTGATGCGTCCTGCAGGCGCGATCCCCATGACCATTAAATACATCTGCACCCCGGCGTCTTGACTTCTATGGTTATAGTGCATGGAAAAGCCTGCCTCCGGCGGCGAGGTGTGCCACCTCGAAAGCAGGTTACGAATGCGTTTTCCCCTTCGTTCCTCAGGGAAAAACACATTCGTCTTTGATTCAAATTGAACTGGATTGATTTTTAAAACCTGTTTATCAAACTTTTCAAAAGTTTGGCCCCCGGCAGGGCCGCCGGAGGCTTTTTTACAGGTACTCGCTGCAAAGCAAAACGGGCGACACCATCGGTAGTGATGGGTCGCCCGTTTTGCACATCTCAGGGGAGGAAGTCCGAAGGCGCCCCGTTCAGGGGGTGGGCGCCTTCGGGGCTGGGGTCAGGATTTATTGATGCTGAGAATGTATTTCACGATGCCGAGGGTCACATAGCCCGCTGCAAGGACGTTGATGGCAAGGGATGTGTAGATAATGGCTTCAAGCATGGGTCACCCTCCTTTAGATAGACTCCGGTTGAAAGTTTCGGGACGGTGTCGTGTTCTTTGTCATCTGGTGCACCACGACCATGGTGAGGATGTTGGCGGCCATGCCCACGATGTTGGAGGGCAGGCCCAGGGGATCGCCGAGGACCTTGGGGCCCCAGATAAAGGCCGTTAAAAGGCCCACCACCACAGCCGGGGCGCCGACGTAAGGGGAGATTCCTCTCTTCCAGAAGAGGGCCACGAGCAGGGTCGGGATCACGGCGGGAGCCCAGAGGTTGTAGACGTAGATCATCAACTCGAAGATCTTGGGGAAGGCCAGGGCAATGCCCACGCCGCCGACACCGATGACGATGGTGATCTTCTTGGTCCAGGAGAGGAGCTCCTGCTGGCTGGCCTTGGGGTTAATGAACTCGTTGTAGATGTCCCGGGTGAAGATAACCGCCGCGGTGTTGATAAAGGAGTCGCCTGTGGACATGACCGCCGCCAGCAGGGCGCCGAAGACAAGGCCTGAGATGCCCGGGGGCAGGGTCTCCCGGATCAGGGTGGTGAGAGCCAGGTCGGGCCTTACATCGGGCTGGATCACCAGGGAACACACGCCGATGACCAGGGTGGTGACGAGGAAGAACATGTAGTAGCCGCCGAAGATGGTGACCCCCCACTTGCTGTCCTTGGGGGAGGCGCCGGTGGCGTAGCGCTGGATGAAGTAGGGCGCGGCCATCTCACCGAACATGAAGGTGAGGAAAAAGGCGAAGATCTTGGTGGTGCTCCAGTCCGAGCGGAAGAAGTCCACCTTGTCGGCAAACTCGGGGCCCATGGCGATGACGGTCTGCACCGCTTCGTTGATGCCCCCCACCTGGTTCAGGGAGAGGAAGGCGCAGAGGGTGATGCCCAGGGCCAGGACCACAAACTGGATGGCGTCGGTGAGGATAACGGCCAGCATGCCGCCTGCCCATGTGTAGGCGATGGTGATCACTGAGGAGATAACGGCCGCCGGGATCAGGGGAATACCGGTGACGGTCTGGAGGATCCGGCCCATGGCCAGGATCTGCACCCCGAACAGGGCGATGACAAAGGCGAAGGCCACGATGCTTGAAGCCAGGCGGCCGCTTCGGCCGAAGCTCCTGCCGAACAGGTCGCCCACCGTGTAGACGTTGGCCCCGGCCTCACGCACCTTCGGGGCGATGTAGAGCCCGCTTAAAACCTGGCCCAGGGCCATGCCCGAGATGCCCATGAGGACGATGATGCCCTGCTTGTGCACAAAGGCGATACGCCCGATGGTGGAACCGCCGCCGCAGAGGGTGGCAGCAACGGTTGCAAAGAGGATGGCCATGGGGATGGAACGGCCGGCTACGGAGTAGTCGTCAAAATCTTTGATGTTTTTCATGGAAAAGACGCCGATGCCGAGTACCAGTGCGAAATACCCGAAGATCAGTATCATGTCCAACGTGGATACTGCCATACTTCCTCTACCTCCTACGTAGATTCGATGAAAGAGACGGGCGCGGCCTTAAATAAGGCCGTGCGGGTGAACTCTCATCAAAGCGACAGACACCTCGGTTTCCCTGGTGGGGGCCGGAGAAGATGATGATGGTTCGGTCTGTACGGCAGGCGCCGTTGCCTGGGTTGAACCGCGGGTCGGGCCATCATCAATGTTCAAAAGTGTACGCCATTTGTCGCTTCGATTTCCAGAACAATATCTGATATATCTGATTTCTGTCAATGGGAAATATTCATTATGTGATCTTGTTATCATTATATGATAAAAATGTGGCTGGCGGGATCGTTTTTCAAATGCATTGATTTCTCTTGAACTTTGAAAAGCGGTGGCGTATACACTTGGTCATAATATGAACTTTTCTCATAATATGATTTATCGGAGGTCGCATGTCAGACATCAAACGCCACGGCACCCCCACCGGCGGGGGGCTTCCCATCTCCAAGGCAGTGGAGGCCGACGGCTGGCTCTATGTCAGCGGTCAGGTCCCGCGAAACGAAAAGGGTGAGCTGCTGGCCGGCAGCATGAAAGCAGAGGCGGAACTCGCTTTTGACAACATGGTGAAGGTCCTTGAAACCGCCGGATACACCCTGGACAACGTGGTCCGGGTGGGGGTGTGGATCGACGATCCCAGGGATTTCCCCGAGTTCAACAAGGTGTTCGCCGCCCGATTCTCACCTGCCCACGCACCGGCGCGGGTCACCATCCAGTCCTCCATGATGTGCGACTGCAAGGTGGAAGTGGACTGCATCGCCTTTAAGGCGTCCTAACCAGGCCATCATCGGAGTACAGGATCGCCAAGAGACGATGATATTCGAGACCGATCAAAAAAATCGGCGGATCGCAGGCAGGTGGACGTGCTCGTCATCGGCGGCGGGGTCACCGGCGCCGGCGTGCATGGCCTGGCGAAAAGGCGTCCGCGTGTGCGTCATGGACGACACCCGCGGTGGTGGACCGCGCCTCCCGCAGCAACATGGGCCTTATCTGGGTGCAGTCCAAGGCCCTGTCAGATGTACCCCAAGTACATGCGCTGGGGCTTTAACTCCTCCCGTCATTTCCCCGGGCTCATCGCCGAGCTCGAAGAGACCTCGGGCATCCACATCCCCTACAACCCCACCGGCGGCCTCATCCCCTGTGTGGGAGAAGAAGAGTACGGCCGGAGGGCCGAGTACATCGAAGGGCTTCGCAAAGAGGCGGGGGACTTTGGCTACAGCGGCACCATGATCAGCCGGTCCGAGCTGGAAAAACTGCTCCCGAAAATTTCTTTTGGCGACAAGGTATGCGGGGCGGCCTGGTGCGAAGAGGACGGCTTTTTAGAGCCCCTGAAGATGATGTTTGCCATGCGCAAGGCCATGGTGAATTTGGGGGGAACCTTCCTGCCCGAATGCCGCGCCCACTCCATCCGGCGCGAGGGCTCCGGCTACCTTGTCACCACCAGCCGGGGAGAGATCGCCTGCGACAAGCTGGTGCTGGCCGGTGGCCTGAGCAACCGGCAGCTGGGGGCCTGGTTCGATCTCAAGGTGCCCGTGACCCCGGACCGCGCCCAGGATCTCCTCACCGAGCGGGTGGCGGACAACGTGCTGCCCATTCCCATCCTGGGGCTTACCCAGACCCCCGGGGGGACCATCATGGTGGGCTACAAGCATGAGTACGTGGGCACGGACACGGGCTTTACCCCCGAGGCCGTGGCTTCGGAAGGGCGGTGGGCCGTCTCTGTCTGGCCCGACCTGGCAAAGCTCCGCGTGATCCGGTGCTGGAGCTGCCTGCGAATTGCTGAATGTCCATGACACTACCCATCTACGACACCGTGCCCGGTCACGACAACGTCTTTGTTTTCAACTGTCACAGCGCCGTGACCCTCTCCGGGATCCACGTGGCAACCCTCCCCGACTACGTGCTCGGCAACGGGCTGCCCGAGGACGGCAAGATTTTCAGCCTTTCACGGTTCAACAAGACCGGGGCCAAGTGAGGAAACCATGAGCAAGAAACCAGCCAAGGCGGAGCAGACCGTCACCATCACCGTGGACGGTGAGCCCATGACGGTTCCGGAGGGCATCTCCGTTGCCGCCGCTGTCCTGGGCCACTCCCACGACAGGCACACCTGCAAGAACAGCGTAACCAACGAGCCCAGGGCCCCCTACTGCATGATGGGTGTCTGCTTTGAGTGCATGATGGAGATCAACGGCAGGCCCAACCAGCAGTCCTGCGTTACCATCGTCCAAGAGGGAATGACCGTCCGGCGTGAACCGGCGGAGCGGGAGGGGAAATGATCCAGCAGCAGTGGGACCTTGTCGTTATCGGGGCCGGACCCGCGGGACTCTCCGCCGCAGCCGCCGCAGCGGAGTGCGGCCTGGAGGTGGTGCTCCTGGACGAGCAGGCCTTTGCCGGCGGCCAGATCTATCGCTCCGTGGACGCCCCCGGCGCCAAGGGGCGCTTTCTCCAGAAGGAGGACCGGGCCGAAGGGCTTCGGATTCTAAGACGCTTTCAAAAGAGCGGGGCCGCCTACGAACCCCGCAGCACCGTCTGGTTTGCAGAACCCGGACGCGTCCTGGCCACCCGGGACGCCCAGACCCAGGAGTACAAGACCCAAAATATTGTTGTGGCCACCGGGGCCATGGAGCGCCCCGTGCCCTTCAGCGGATGGACCCTGCCCGGGGTCATGGCCGCCGGTGCCGCCGATATCCTCTACAAAAGCGCCTCGGTGGTGCCCAAAGGCCCCATCGTGGTAGCAGGGAACGGGCCTTTGATTCCCCTGATCACCAACCATCTCCTGGAGCTTGGAGCCGACATCGCCGCCGTGGTGGACACCACCCCCAAGGCCAATATCATGAAAGCCGCTCCCCATATGCCCATGGCCCTCCGGGACATCCCCTTTCTCTTCAAGGGGCTCAAGATGGTGGCCAAGATGACCCGAAGCCGCGTGCCCATTTATCGCAACGGTTCTGATATCACCGCCTTCGGCAAGGATCGCCTGGAGCGGGTGAGCTTTGCCGTGGACGGCACGCCCCGCAGCGTGAGCGCCGCCACCCTCCTGGTCCATGAAGGGATTCTGCCCCGCACCCACATGAGCCGGGCCCTGGGCCTCGACCACGCCTGGAACCCGGTGCAGCGCTACTGGTACCCGGTGTGCGACGAAAACGGAAAGAGCAGCCGGGAAGGCATCTACGTGGCCGGGGACGGAGTCTTTGTCCACGGCGCCGCCGCAGCCGCCGCCAAAGGCGAGCTGGCAGGCATCGACGTGGCCCGCTCCCTTCGGGTGCTCACCGATGAAGACGCCAAACGAAAGCGTACCCGCCCGCGCAAGGTGCTGAGCAAGGCCCTGGCCCCGCGAAAGTTCGTGGATGGCTGGTTCGCTCCCCGCAAAGACCTCTACGAGGTGGACGACGATGTCCTGGTCTGCCGCTGCGAAGGGGTTACGGCCTCGGCCATCCGCGAGGCCGTCAAAGAGGGATGCCACGAGGTCAACGACATCAAGGTCAGGACACGCTGCGGCATGGGCCCCTGCCAGGGACGCATGTGCGGCCCGGCCCTGGCCGAGATCGCAGCAAACGCCCTGGAACGCGAGGTCCCCGACGTGGGCTCCCTGCGTATCCGCCCCCCCATGCGCCCGGTCCTCTTCGGCGAGATTTGTGGCCTCGGGGGCGGGGACTAAGACGAAAAACGAAAAAGCAAAAGCGTGCCTCCGGCGGCCAGGGGATACATCCCTGGACCCCAGGGGCGCGAATGCTCGGGGCTCGTTCCTCGCCCTTTACATTCGCTGACGGGCTTCGCCCGTGATGATTTTGATGTGGGGGTACACGTGCAAGTCAGGGATCGCAATTCGGTCGCTGTTTCGCTTATCGCAGGGCATCTTCATACGGATCCTTTGGCGAAAAAATATTCCCGAATCTGGGGCACACAGGCAAAATCAGATAATCTTCAAGGCACGGCAACGTATCCAGGTATTTCAAAGCCTGTGCGACACCCCGTGTCAGCCGTCAACTTAGTATATCGGGCGAAGCCCGAGCCGAAGGCCCTTGCGGTTTGGCCCGAGGAACGAGGGACAAACCGCAAGGGCAATGAGCTTTCGAGGTGGCTCACCTCGCCGCCGGAGGCATGCTTTTCGAACATAGTAAGGAGGGATGATGATTTTAAAGGGCGGTCTTCTTCATACGGACACCCCCATTGGTGTGCTGTGTCTGGAGTCTTATTTTCCCAAGCCCCCGGGGCATTTGAGGAATCCGGTGACCTTTGATTTTCCGGTCACCTACAAGGTGTTGCGCGGGATCGATGTGCCCACGCTCCTTTTCAATCCCACCCCGGATCTGGTGGCGCCCTTTATCGAGGCGGCCAGGGCGCTGGAGCGGGAGGGGGCCATGGCCATCACGGGCAGTTGCGGGTTTCTTGCCCGGTTTCAGAAGGAGCTCACCGAGGCGGTGAGAATTCCGGTCCTTGTCTCCAGCCTCATCCAGATTCCCATGGTGCGGACGCTCCACGGGCCGGATGCCGTCATCGGGGTGCTTACAGCCAGCAGGGATGCCCTGACCCCCATGCATTTTGCCCAGGTGGGGGGAGACATCAACGACGTGGTCATCAAGGGCATGGAGGGCTGCCCCGAGTTCTGGGAGACCATCATCGAGGCCAGGCGCACCGACTTTGACATGGACCGACTGGAGGCGGAGATCTGCGGGGCAGCCGAGGCCCTGATGGCAGAGCACAACCTTGATGCCCTGGTGCTGGAGTGCACCGATCTTTCCGCCTTTGCCCGGAGCATCCAGGAGCGCATCTGCTGCCCGGTCTACGACATCGATGGCCTCATCGAGTACGCTCGCTACGCCGTGAAACGCAAGAGGTACCAGGGGCTGTAATGGCCTGACGTGACTTCCATGGGAAGGACCGTCTCGTTTAATGATGCCTCCGGCGGCCCTGCCGTGACCGTTGAAAAAATCGAGAAAGCTCGACCGAAACGGAGCGCCGCACTCCGGTGCGGCATTATAGTCCGTCGTTACCCGTGCCGCACCGGAGTGCGGCGCTCCAGGGGGCAAGGGTGTTCCGGGGGGGGATGTAAATCCGTCGATGCTTTAAACGATGATCAGGGCGACGTTTGTTTGAAGGGCAAATCGCAATGGCAATATGCTTTCAATGTGGCACGCCTTGCTGCCGGAGTTATTCCGGTTAAAGTCAAGTGAATCCCAAATGCCCTTCATCGTGTCTTCAGAAAAATGAAATGGGTCTCTCCTGCCAAAACGGCAGCCACATGTCATACACCACGCGAATGCCCCGAAACCGTTTGCAGGATGTCTGCACCCATGCATTCGCCATGGGGTTTCCAGGTGCCCCCACCTGGCCGCCGGAGGCCTTTTTTTTCACCCACTTTAACCATAGAAGGCCACTTCCCGGTGCATTGGCGAACCCCTGTTGACCCGTGAAAGGGGAGCTGGTAGATTCACCCCATTATGATTAAAGGAGCTCAAAGCGCATACCGGATCCTCAACATCCTCACCCTTATCGTGGAGGAGAGCGAGGAGACCGTTTCACCCCGGGAGATCAGCGAACGGCTGGGCATTCCAGCCCCCACCGTGCACCGGCTTCTCTCGGTCCTCAAGGAGTGCCGGTTCGTCTCCTGCGACCCCGCCACCAAGGGGTACCGGGTGGGTGACGAGTGCATTATCCGACCCAATTTCGACCGCGACCAGCGGATTCTCTCCCGGTTCTCCCCCCTGGCCCACGAAGCGGCCCAAACCTTCGGGTACACCACCTCCCTCTATTCCCGGGACAACGACGACTGCACCTGCGTGGAGCGTGTGGAAGGGACCCACAATATCCAGGTGTTCTCCAGCCGGGTGGGGGAACGACGCCCCCTGGGCCTCGGCTCCTGTACCTTAGGCATTTTGTCTGTCCTCCCCGTTGAGGAAGGGGACGCCATCCTGGCCCGCAACGAGGCCGAGCTCAAGGAGCGGATGGTGGGAAGCTGGGATACCCTTAAACTCTTCCTCGAGATCTCCCGCAACCGCGGCTACGGCTACGCCTACGACCTGGCCGTGGACGGGGCCGTGGGCCTTGCCTTTCCCCTGTGTTCCGGTGGCGAGGTGGTGGGCTCCGTCACCGTGGATGCCTTAAAGGGCGCCGAATGGGACAACAAACTCGACGACATGGTCGCCTTCTTTCGAACCCGCCTCAACCAGCCTGCAAAAAAATAAAAACGCCTCCGGCGGCAAGGTGAGCCACCTTGAAAGCTGGTTGCCGCCGCGCTTTACCCCTCGTTCCTCGGGTTAAATCGCAGCGGCATTCACGTAGGATTTTTTGTCTGGTCCCTAAATGTAACTGCTCAGTTGGCCTCCGACGGCCCTGCCGGAGGCTAAACCAGAAAGCCTCGCATCGTGCTTTTTTGAAGAATGAAGTGGATATCTCCTGCAGAGACGGTTGCCCAATGTCACACGTCACGCGAATGCTCCGAAAACGCATGTATAACGACAGCCTCCATGCATTCGCCATAGGCTTTCAAGGTGGCCCGCCTTCCCGCCGGAGGCAGTCTTTTGGGGCTGGAATAGCTACCCATTTGTCTATGTTTTTTTGTACTGTCCCAGCCCTGTGCCTTACCATGCCTGCCAGTGGAGGTTTTCAGGGGCCCATTTCTCTTTGGGTTTGGGGTTGCCTGACGGGGTTCCTAAGGGGATGACGTTGAGGGGGACGATGTGATCGGGCAGGTTCAGGATGTCGCTTACGGCGTCCATGCGTTCCTGCAGGGGGTAGACGCCGGTCCAGACCGCTCCCAGCCCTTTCATTTCACAGGCCAGCAGGATGTTCTGGGTGGCGGCGGAGCAGTCCTGGACCCAGAAGGGTTCCTCCACCCCCTCAAACGCTTTGGAGAGATCGCCGCAGACCACAATGGCTGCGGGAGCCCCTTTGACGAACCCTGCGTAGGGGAGCACGGCACCGAGTCGGGCCAGCACCTCGGGGTCATCCACCACCACAAAGGCCCAGGGTTGTTTGTTGCCGGCGGTGGGGGCGGCCATGCCGGCCTTGATGAGCTGCGTCAACGTCTCCCTTGATACGGTTTCTTCTGTAAATTTCCTGACGCTTTTGCGTTGATAAAAGATGTTGAAGGGATCCATGTGCTGTCTCCTGATAAAAAAAGGTGGGAATAATACGGCCGCAGCGCGTACAATGTTATTTTTGTGTGATATGCGTTTGGCCGAGGGCCTGTTCTCGGTCTTGTTTCCTGTGGACAGTATAGGAAGCGGGGCGACGCGGGACAAGCAGGCACTTTTTTGTGCCTTGGTCACATGGAGGGAAGCTTTTCGGGATACCGGGGAGTTGGCAGGTTAATTGTGGGCGACATGTATGGGATGGGGGAGGATATGCTGCAAAGTGTGTTTGGGGTGCTGGTATTGACGGCCATGGCCTGGGGGATAAGTGAACAGCGCCGGGTGTCCCAGGGGCGCAACATTCTCATGGGCCTGGGGCTTCAGGCGGCTCTGGCCTTTCTGTTGTTGAAATGGGCCGTGTTCCGGGATGTTTTTATTGCCCTCAACGGGGTGGTACTGGCCCTGGAGGAGGCCACCCAGGCGGGCACGGGGTTTGTGTTCGGGTACTTAGGGGGCGGGCCCCTTCCCTTTGAATCGGGCGTGCCCGGAGCAGATTTTATCCTGGCCTTTCGGGCCCTTCCCATTCTTCTTGTGATGAGTGCCCTCTCCTCCCTGCTCTTCTACTGGGGCATCCTGCCCAGGATTGTGCAGGGGTTCTCTTGGCTCCTGACGCGCAGCATGGGCGTGGGCGGTGCCCTGGGGGTGGGGGCTGCGGCCAACGTGTTTGTGGGCATGGTGGAGGCCCCGCTGCTGATCCGTCCCTATCTGGCCCAGCTCACCCGAAGCGAGCTCTTTGCCGTCATGACCTGCGGCATGGCCACCGTGGCCGGCACGGTCCTTGTCCTTTACGCAGGGTTTGTGGGCACCATTCTTCCCGGCGCCCTGGGGCATATCCTCACTGCGTCGCTTATCAGCGTGCCTGCTGCCCTGATGGTGGCACGGCTCATGGTGCCGGAAACCGAGGCTGTTACGTCGGGTGCCCTTGTCCCTGAGCAAACCGTCTCCAGCAGCATGGATGCCGTCAATCAGGGTACCCAGGCCGGGCTGACCCTTTTCCTCAATGTCACGGCCATGCTCCTGGTTCTCATCGCCCTGGTGCACCTGATCAATCAGGGCATGGGATTTCTGCCGGGGCTGGGGGGCGAGCCCCTGACCCTGCAGCGGGTCCTGGGATGGCTCATGGCACCCCTGGTCTGGCTCATGGGCATTCCCTGGTCCGAAGCCCCGGCGGCAGGGAGCCTCATGGGGGTAAAGACCGTTCTCAACGAGCTTCTGGCCTACATCCGGCTGGCCAACCTTCCCGAGGGGACCCTCTCCCCCCGGAGCCAGCTCATCATGACGTATGCCCTTTGCGGGTTTGCCAATTTCGGCAGCCTGGGCATCATGCTGGGCGGGCTCAACGCCATGGTCCCGGAGCGCCGGGAGGAGATTGTGGGCCTCGGTCTGAAGTCCATTGTCTCCGGTACCCTGACCACCTTGATGACCGGAGCCATGGTGGGGATCATGGTGTCATGAAAGGATTCTTCCTAAAGGGCGTGTGAACGCACCCGGCTGGTCGGGATCCCGGCTTCGGTTGTTGCGCTGTTGAATTTTTTGTGTATGATCAATGTGTTGTTCTGGTTGTGGCTATGGGCGATGCCCCGTGGTCTACCGGATCGGTTGGTGTCGGATGTGTTGATTTCTGTTTTTGAAGTGGCTTGCCTTCACGTGCAAAACAAGGAGAGAACAGGATGGAAAAAAACACGCTGTCTCATCCCTTTAACGCCGGCCTGGAGCCTGGGCCTATTCACAAAAACAAGGTGGTGACGGCCCGGGAAGCCGTGGAGATCGTCCAGAACGGCGACGTGATCGGCCTGGGTGGCTTCGTGGGGAGCGGGTTTGCCGAAGAGGTGGCCATGGCCCTGGAGTCGCGCTTCCTCTCCACCGGGTCCCCTGAGGCGCTGACCCTCTACTTTGCTGCGGGACAGGGGGACGGAAGGGACCGGGGGGCCAACCACCTGGCCCACGAGGGCCTTGTGAAACGGGCCATCGGCGGGCACTGGGGGTTGATCCCCAAGCTGCAGAAGCTGGCCATGGACAACAAGATCGAAGCCTACAACTTTCCCCAGGGCTGCCTGGCCCATATGCTGAGGGACGCAGGGGCCCACAAGCCGAGGACCATCACCCGGGTGGGCCTTGGCACCTACATCGACCCCCGCAACGGCGGGGGCAAAATCAACGGGCGCACCACCGAGGAGCTGGTGGAGCTCGTGACCTTTGACGGCAAAGAGTACCTGGCCTACAAAACCCAGCCCATTGACGTGGCCATTATCCGGGGCACCACCGCCGACCCGGACGGGAACATCAGCATGGAAAAAGAGGCCCTGACCCTGGAGAGCCTTTCCCTTGCCATCGCCGCGAAAAACAACGACGGCTTCGTCATCGCCCAGGTGGAGCGCATCGCCGGAAAAGGGGCCTTGAGGCAGCGGGACGTGAAGATCCCGGGCATCATGGTGGACTGCGTGGTGGTGGCGACTCAGGCGGAAAACCACATGCAGACCTTTGACGTCCCCTACAACCCCGCCTTTGCCGGGGAGTTTCGGGTACCCCTCTCCTCCATCAAGCCCCTTGCCCTGGATGAGCGAAAGATCATTGCGCGGCGGGCCGCCTTTGAGCTGATCCCCAACAGCGTGGTGAACCTGGGGATCGGTATGCCCGAGGGGGTTGCCAACGTGGCCGCCGAGGAGAACGTCTTCGATTACATGACCCTCACCGCAGAGCCGGGGGTCATAGGTGGTATCCCTGCAGGCGGTCTGAGTTTCGGGGCCGCCGCCAACGTGGATGCCATCATTGACCAGCCCTATCAGTTCGATTACTACGACGGGGGCGGCCTGGATATCACGGTCCTGGGCCTGGCCCAGGCCGATGGGGCCGGCAACCTCAACGTCAGCAAGTTCGGCCCGAGGCTCGCCGGGTGCGGCGGGTTTATCAACATCAGCCAGAACGCCAAGAAGATTGTGTTCGTGGGCACCTTCACCGCAGGGGGGCTCAAGGTGTCTGTCTGTGACGGGGCCCTGTGTATCGATCAGGAGGGGAAGGTGAGAAAATTTGTGGATGCCGTGGAGCAGATCACCTTTTCAGGGCATGTCGCCACAGAGACCGGAAACCCGGTCCTGTATGTCACCGAGCGATGCGTGTTCACCCTGTCCCCCGAGGGGCTGGTGCTGACGGAGATTGCCCCGGGCATCGACCTGGAGCGGGACATCCTGGCCCAGATGGATTTCCGGCCCCTGATCCCAGAGACGCCCCGGACCATGGATCCCCGGATTTTCGCCCCGGAGCCCATGGGGCTCAAGGACGAACTCCTCTCCATCCCCATTGATCAGCGGCTGGTTTATGACGTGGAACAGAAGGTCTTTTACGTCAACTTCGAGGGCCTGGCCATCCGGTCCCGCCATGAAATCCACACCATCGACGAGCAGGTGGCGGCCATCTTGTCGCCGGTGGGGCACAGGGTCAAGGCCATCGTGAATTACGACAACTTCGATATCTCCCCCGAACTCATTGATGAGTACATGGACATGGTGAAAAGCCTCATGAACCGCTTCTACTCCGACGTGACGCGCTACACCACCAGTACCTTTATGCGGATGAAGATGGGGGATTCCCTCAAGGCGAGAAATCTTTCGCCCGTACTGTTCCCGAAACACTTTTGGAGGCTTCTGACGCGCTGAAGTAGGAGCCTTGCGAAAAGAAGGGAGCACACAAGCCCGGTGGTCATCGCAGACCACCGGGCTTTTTTTTGTTGAGCATTAGGAAAATGGAGGTGTGATAATTTTTTATTGGAATTTGGTGGGTTTTTCTGAGGTTGCGGCGGGGTAGTTAGAAAAAAGAGTGGCAGGGGTGTCTCGTTTAAATATCTTGTTATTATTGTCGAAAGTGGGTGCTCTTTTAAGGTCTGAGGAATAAGGGTGCGGTTAAGAAATTTTTATTTTCGTCCGATATGAATGGAGACCGGCTCGCGGTTCAGGAGCTCTTTTCCGGGGACACAGGGAAAGGCGGCGAGCCCAATTGATTCGATGTAAAGGAGTTTCTTTTTGAGCTATTTAACCATCAAGAAAAAGTTGATCGCATCGTTTTCCCTCGTGGCACTTATTCCCGTCGCAGTGATCTGCGCGGTGACGCTGGTGGAGGTGAACACCATCTCCGAGGCCCATTTTGTCGATTCCACGACCCGCGAACTCAAGCAGCTGGACAATGCCATGGTGCAGTTCGCCGACATGGTGAAGACGTCGGCGCGGTATGCGGCGTCGCGGCCGGAGGCTATGGGGGCGGATCGTTCGGTGTTGAACTACCTTCCGGGGGCCGTGGCCCACTCCAACGACCCGGAGCGGGAAGGGCCGGTGAACAGCGCGATGTATCACATGCTGGCAGGGATCGAGGCCTCCAACCCCGCCTTCCATGAGGTGTTCTTCGGGAGCCGGTGGGGCGGTTTTGTGTCGTCCCAGAAAGCCGTGCCGCCCAAGGGATATGACCCGCGTCAAAGGGAGTGGTACACGGCCGCCGCCGAGACAAAGGCTGCAGCGGTCACTTCGGCGTACGAGAGCATGGGAGCTGACGGTGTTCGGGCAGGGGGGATCTCCTTTGTGGCACCTGCCTTCGACCCCTCGGGGGAGCTGGTGGGCGTTGTGGGAATCGATGTGCCGCTGACAAACCTGACCACCATGGCCCTGGACATCAAGATCGGCAAGCGCGGGTTTGTCCTCCTTGCCCAGGGGGACGGGACCATCCTGGCCAACCCCAAGGCCCCTGAGACAAATTTCAAAAAGATGTCGGAGCTGGACCATCCGGTGTTCGCAAGCCTTGACCGCATGTCCGAGGGCCGGGTGGAGCTGGAGGAGAATGGGGTGGCCTACGACGCCTGTGTGTACACGTCGCCGGAGCTTGGATGGAAGTACGTCGGCGTCATCGAAAAAGAGGAGGTCATGGCCTCCATGCACAAGCTGGTGGTTGCGGTGGTTGCCATAGGCGGTGTGCTTCTTGCCCTGTTCGTGGGGGTTGCCTTTTTCATCGCCAACGCCATCACCCGACCCATCAACCGCACCTCCGAAATGCTGCGGGATATCGCCGAAGGGGAAGGGGACCTGACCCGTCGCCTTGAGGTTGACTCCAGCGATGAGCTGGGGATCCTTGCCACGTGGTTTAACGCCTTTGTGGAGAAGATCCACACCATTATTCGGGAGCTCTCCCAGCATGCTGAGAGGGTTACCGGGGCTGGGGGCGAGCTCTCCGGGTTGTCGGATGAGATGTCCGGCGGAGCCGGTGAGATGAATGAGCTTGCAGGGGGCGTCACCCGGTCCGCCGAGGAGATGAGCGCCGTCATGGTGAGTGTGGCGGCTTCGTCGGAGCAGACGGCCACCAACGTTAATACGGTGGCGTCTGCCACCGAAGAGATGCGGGCCACCATCGCCGAGATCGCCAAGCGTTCGGAAAAGGCACGGGATGTGACCTCGGACATGGTTGATCAGGCCCATGGGGCCAGGGAAAACATGGATGCCCTGGGCCAGGCCGCCACAGAGATCGGCAAGGTCACGGAGACCATCACCGAGATCTCCGAGCAGACCAACCTTCTAGCCTTGAACGCCACCATTGAGGCGGCCCGAGCCGGATCGGCAGGCAAGGGGTTTGCCGTGGTGGCAGGGGAGATCAAGGCCCTGGCGGCCCAGACCGCCGAGGCCACCGGTGAGATCCGCTCGCGTATCAACGGGGTGCAGTCCTCTTCCGCGCGGTCGGTGGAGGGGATCAATCGCATCGCAACGGTCATCGAGGAGGTCAGTGAGCTGGTGGCCGCCATTGCGGCAGCCGTGGAAGAGCAATCTGTGTCCACCGGGGAGATTGCCGAAAACCTGGCCCAGGCCTCGGCCGGGCTCCAGGAGGTGAACAGCCAGGTAGCCCGAAGCTCCGGTGTGGCTGAAGAGATTGCCCGGGACATGGGGGCTGTGAGTCGCTCGGCACATCAGCTGTCCTACGGCAGCGGCATGGTCCATGACCGGTCGGAAGATCTCTCCAGGCTTGCCGGTGGGCTGAATTCCGTGGTGGGGCAGTTCAAGGTGTGACGGATGGCCTGATGGGATGTTTGGCAGGCAGGGTTAACGCATTTAGATTTTTGCCTCCGGCGGCCCTGCCGGGGGCCAAACTTTTGAAAAGTTTGACAAACAGGTTTTGTTTTTTGCGGAGGCGTCCCTACAGGGCATAGCCCCTCTTCTTTTCTAACTTATCAAGTCGCTTATCTTCAGCCCCTGCGGGGATGAAGATAAGCGACTTGATTACCGAAAAATTTTTGCGGAGCTTTTTTCAAAAAGCGACCCGCCGGAGGCAACTGATTTTTTAAATGCGTTGACCGTCCTGTAGGCGATCAGGAAAAGGTGGCCCCTGCCTGATTGCTGCATGGGGTCGCATGCAAAGAGACATATCTGCGTCCATGTGGAAGGGCCCGGTGATTTTTGAGAATCGCCGGGCCTTTTTTTTGCGTCGGTGCGTGGTGTTGGGCGAAGGGGTTTCGCTTGTGTCGCAGTGAAAACGAAATAGCTTAATTACTGTATCTCAAGGGTTTGATTATGTGCCTGTATGCATAGCGCATGCGTTTTATTTGATTGATTTGTATGGTGTGCAAAATAATATTAAAGAATTCTAGCTCCGGTCCGATATGAAATTGGGCCATCCCGTGGGAAGGGGTCGTGTTTCTTAATGCTTAGGGAATATCGACAGGTTCAATGGATTTGAAATGAAGGAGTTTTTTTTGAGCTATCTGACAATCAAGACAAAGTTGATTGCTGCGTTTTCTCTCGTGGCATTGATTCCCGTGGCGGTGATCTGTGCGGTGACCGTGGTGAAAGTGAACACCATCTCCGAGGCGAATTTCGTCGATTCAACAACCCGTGAGCTCAAGCAGCTGGACAACGCCATGGTCCAGTTCGCGGACATGGTGAAAACATCGGTGGCGTACGTGGCGGCCAGGCCGGAGTTGAAGGGGGCGGACAGCTCGGTGCTGAGCTATCTTCCGGGGGCTCCGGAGCACTCCGCCGACCCGGAAAAAGAGGGGCGGGTCAATGCTGAGATCTATCGGGCCCTGACGGGGGTGCAGGCATCCAACGACGCGTTTTACGAGGTGTTTTTTGGAACCCGTTGGGGCGGGTTTGTGTCGTCGAATAAAGGCGCCTTGCCCGCCGGCTACGATCCGCGCAAGAGGGGCTGGTATCAGGGTGCCGTCGAGGAGAGGGTTCCTTCTGTTACCCCGGCGTACCAGAGTTTGACCGGCACCGGCACCATGGCCGGTGTTATCTCTGTGGTGGCACCGGCCTTTGACCCATCGGGGGCGCTGGTGGGGGTGGCGGGGATCGATGTACCACTGACAAACCTCACAAAGATGGTCCTGGACATCAAGATCGGCAAGCGCGGGTTTGCCATGCTCGCCCAGGAGGACGGGACCATCCTGGCCAATCCCAAGACCCCGGAGACGAATTTTAAAAAGATGTCGGAGCTGGATCACCCTGTCTTTCATACCCTTGGCCGCATGTCCGGGGGGCATGCGGAGCTGGAGAAAAACGGGATCGTGTACTATGCCTGTGTCTACACCTCACCCGGGCTGGGGTGGAAGTATGTGGGGGTTATCGAAAAGGACGAAGTGATGGCCTCCGGGCACAACATGGTGGTTGCGGTGGTTTCCATCGGCGGGGCCCTTCTCGCCCTGTTTGTGGGGCTTGCTTTTCTGTTTGCCAATGCCATTACCCGGCCCCTCAACCGCACCTCTGACATGCTGCGGGATATCGCCGAAGGGGAAGGGGATCTGACCCGTCGCCTTGAGGTGTCATCCAAAGATGAGCTTGGGACTCTTGCCACGTGGTTCAATGCCTTTGTGGAGAAGATCCATGCCATCATCCGGGAGCTCTCCCTGCACGCGGAGAAGGTCACCGAGGCTGGGGCAGAGCTCTCCGGGTTGTCGGATGAGATGTCCGGCGGAGCCGGTGAGATGAATGAGCTTGCAGGGGGCGTCACCCGGTCCGCCGAAGAGATGAGCGCCGTCATGGTGAGTGTCGCGGCTTCGTCCGAGCAGACGGCCACCAACGTCAACACCGTGGCAGCGGCCACCGAAGAGATGCGATCCACCATTGCCGAGATCGCCGAACGCTCGGAAAAGGCACGGGGTGTGACCTCGGACATGGTTGATCAGGCCCATGGGGCCAGGGAAAACATGGATGCCCTGGGCCAGGCCGCAGCAGAGATCGGCAAGGTCACGGAGACCATCACCGAGATCTCCGAGCAGACCAACCTCCTGGCCCTGAACGCCACCATCGAGGCGGCCCGTGCCGGAGAGGCAGGCAAGGGCTTTGCCGTGGTGGCCGGAGAGATCAAAGCCCTGGCGGCTCAGACCGCCGAGGCCACCGGGGAGATTCGCTCCCGCATCGACGGGGTGCAGGCCTCATCCGTGCAGTCGGTGGAGGGGATCAATCGCATCTCAACGGTCATTGAGGAGGTCAGTGAGCTGGTGGCCGCCATCGCGGCAGCCGTGGAAGAGCAGTCCGTCTCCACGGGGGAGATAGCCGAAAACCTGGCCCAGGCATCGGCGGGCCTTCAGGAGGTGAACAGCCAGGTGGCCCGGAGCTCCGGTGTGGCCGAAGAGATTGCCCGGGACATGGGGGCTGTGAGTCGCTCGGCACATCAGCTTACCGGTGGCAGCAGCACGGTCCATGACCGCTCGGAAGATCTCTCCCGGCTTGCCGGTGGGTTGAATTCGGTGGTGGGGCAGTTCAAGGTCTGAAAACAGGAGTACTTTGCAACCGGCAGGGAGCCCATGGCCAGCGGTTCCCTGCCCATGGCTCTTTTCAACGGATCATCACCAAACACTCACACAATCCGAACATCCTTTCATAATAGTCTCCCGTGACAAAAGAGCGCGCATGAGCCCATGGCAGCGCTCCTTTTATTTACCCATTCCATCACGGGAGGACCCCATGTCACCATGTCGTCGTTTGTCTATCCTCATCGCCACCACTGTGCTTGTCGCAGGGCTTTTTGCTGTTTCAGCGACAGCGGCTCCGTTGCCGGGCGCCAAAGGGGAGAAGGCGAAATATGTGTTTCTGTTTATCGGGGACGGCCTGGGCATGCCCCAGCGCGCCGCAGCCACGGAGTTTCTCAAGGATTGCGGCAAAGAGAGGCGCCTGGTCATGGAGGCCATGCCCGTGCACGGGGTCACCTCCACCCATGCGGCGGATCGGTTCATTACGGGGTCTGCCGCCGCAGGAACGGCCATGGCCACAGGGGTGAAGACCAACATCGGGTGCATCGGGGTGGACCCTTCCTTTCGGCCGGTGGCCACCCTGGCCGAGCGGGCCAAGGGCAGGGGCTATAAGGTGGGGATCGTCTCCAGTGTCTCCATCGATCACGCCACGCCTGCGGCCTTCTACGCCCACGAGCCCTCCCGGAGCATGTACCATGAGATCGACCACGCCCTGGCCGAAAGCGACATGGATTTTTTTGGCGGGGGAGGCATGAAGGACCCCGAGGGGAAAAAGTCCGAGGCGCCCCGGGGCAATGCCCTGACCGCGGCAAAGGCCAACGGGTTTACCGTGGCGGACACCAGGCGGGAAATCATGGACCTTAAAAAGGGCTCGGGCAAAGTCATCGCCGTAAACCCCCGCCTGCCCGACGGCAAGGCCCTGCCCTACGACATGGACCGGAACCGAAAAGACGTGAGCCTTGCCGAGTTCACGGAAAAGGCCGTGGAGCTCCTGGACGGAGAGGCCGGTTTTTTCCTCATGGTGGAGGGGGGCAAGATCGACTGGGCCTGCCACGCCAACGACGCAGCCGCCGCCGTCAAGGACACCCTGGCATTTGACGACGCCGTGGCTGTGGCCGCCTCCTTTGCCCAAATGCACCCCGGCGAAACCCTCATCGTGGTCACCGGGGACCATGAGTGCGGGGGACTTGCCTTAGGGTTTTCCGGCACCAAGTACGCCACCTCCTACAGCCTCATGAATCGCCAGACCAAAAGCCACCAGGCCTTTTTCGACGACGTTTTTGCGGATCACCTTAAGAAAAAGGGGAGCTTCGAGGCGGCCATGAAGCTGGTCAAGGCCCACTTCGGCCTGGCCCCGGACGCCGACGGCCCCCTTGCCCTGAAACCCTTTGAAGTGGCCGAACTCAAGCGTGCCTTTGACGCCAGCCTCCGGGGCGAAACCCTCAAACCCGGCATGGCCGACTACATGCTTTACGGCAGCTACGACCCCTTTACCATGCAGCTGACCCACCTTCTCAACCGCAAGGCAGGCCTCGGCTGGACCACCTACTCCCACACCGGCGTGCCCGTCCTCACCTCCGCCTCCGGCCCAGGGGCCACCCTATTCGGCGGCAGCTACGACAACACCGACATCGCCAGGAAGATCGCCCGCGTCATGAATCTTTAAGGGAAACCCGATGGAAACCATTCAGCTTGCCTCCGGCGGGTCGCTTTTTTGAAAAAAAGCTCAGCAAAAAACTGTCCTGTTGGACTAATGCTTCGACGGAGCCTGGAAAGGCTTGTTTTAGACCTGTTTGTCAAACTTTATAAAAGTGTGGCCCCCGGCAGGGCCGCCGGAGGCTTCGCGTGACTGTATCCGTAATAATTCCTTTAATCACGGGCGCAGCCCGTAAGCGAATGCGACAACCCGAGGCACGAGGGTTGGAGCATTCGCGAACCAAGGGTGGTGAAGATGACAAAAAAACGGGAGCGGGTTTCCCTGGGCGTGTTTGTGCTGGTGACCCTGGTGCTGCTTCTCTGGCCTGCGGACAGGCCCGATGACGGCGGGGTGAGATGCAGGGCCACGGTGCTTTCCGCAGACAACGGCCAGGTGTTGCAGCACGGGCTCATCAAGACCGGGTTCCAGAAGCTGGAGTTGCGGGTGGAAAACGGGCCCTATGCCGGAGAGGTTGTTTCGGCCGCCTCCAACCTCATGGGCAAGCTGGAGCTCGACGCCTTTTACGGGGAAGGGGACAGCATGCTTGCCGTCCTAACCGTGGGGGAAGACGGAGAGATTCTTCACGTGACCCCGCGGGACCATTACCGGCTTACGGGGCTCTGGGTGATGGTGGCCCTTTTTTTCGGGCTGCTCCTCATCACGGGGGGAGAGACCGGAGCCCGGGCCCTGATCTCCTTTGTGCTGACGGGAGCCATGATCTGGAAGGCAATGATTCCAGCTCTTTTGGCGGGGTGGAACCCTCTACTCGTCTCCTTCGGGGTGGTGATGATCCTTAATTTTTCCGTGATCTTTCTGGTGGGCGGCCTCAACCGTCTGGGGCTCACCGCCTTTTGCGGGGCCACCCTGGGGATTCTTGCCACCTGCCTTATTGCCCTTGTGGCGGGCAAGGCCATTCACCTCAACGGGGCCGTGAAACCTTTTTCCGAGGCCCTGCTTTACGCCGGGCACGCCGATCTTTCCCTCTCCCTGATTTTTATCGGAGGGATTTTCCTTGCCTCATCCGGGGCCGTGATGGACCTTGCCATGGATATTTCTGCCAGCATGGCCGAGGTCGCCCGTGTGGACGCCACCCTCTCTCCCGTGGCCCTCATGGGTTCCGGTCTCCGGGTGGGGCGCTCCGTTCTCGGAACCATGACCACCACCCTGCTTTTGGCCTACTCCGGCGGCTTTACCTCCCTTCTTATGGCCATGATGGCCCAGAACGTGCCTCTGTCCGTCATGCTCAACACCCCGTGGGTCTCCTCCGAGATCATCCATACCCTTTCCGGCAGCATCGGCCTTGTGACCGTGGCCCCCTTTACCGCCATGTGCGGGGCGGTGATCTACAGGCGGGGTGCTGCGCCAGCCTGTGACGCTGTGGCGCGGGCCGCCTGATTGCTGAAGGCCACCGGGCTCTCCCCGAAATAGCGTTTGAACTCCCGGCTGAACTGGGTGGGGGACTCGTAGCCGACCCGGGTGGCGGCTTCGTTGACCCGTGCACCGGAGAGGACCAGCAGGTCCCGGGCTTTGTTGAGTCGGACCTTTTTGATGTACTGGATGGGGGAAGAGGCGGTGACCTCTTTGAAGGCGCGGTGAAAGGCCGACGGGCTCATGTTCACCAGCCCGGCGAGCTGGTCCACGTCCATGGGGCGGTGGTAGTGGCTGTGGATCTGTTTGAGGACCTTGTCGATGCGGGACAGGTGGGTGTTTTTTACGGCCAGGGCGTAGAGGGAGGCGGCGTTGTCTCCGCACATGACCCGGAAGAACAGCTCCTTAAGGAGAGCGTCTCCGAGTACTTCGGCCTCCATGGGAGAGGTCAGGGCCCTGAGAAGGCGGGCGGTGGTCTCTTTGAAGGGGGCATCGGCCTCGGCCAGGAAAAGCCCCCGGTTGGTGTCGCCGGTGTCGGCAAAGGGGGGAAGATGATCTCCCATTTTGCCGATGACGGTGCTCACGTGGGCGAGGTTGATGTCGATGAGCATGGCCAGAAAGGGCTCTTCTTCGGTTGCCGGGGCTTCGCATTCCGCGGGTATGGGAACCGACATGACCAGATAGCGGTCCGGGGTGTATTCGTAGGCCGTCTCCCCTAAGAAGACCCGTTTTTTCCCCTGCCCAACGATGATGATGCCCTGGGTGTAGAGGAGGGGGGAACGTGGTGAGCTTTGGGTGGCTTTGTAGATTCGCACGCCGTCAAGACGGGTGGCGTTGAGCCCCACCGAGGGTGCGAGCCTGTTCATGAGTTCTGCGGTTTTTGTCATGGTGCTTCCTTGCGCTTGTGACCGTTGCCTGGTGTCCGGGATAAAAAACAGTCTACCATAAAGAGCCTGGTTCTGCTTTGATAAGCAGGAATGGGCATGATTTCGCGAGGATTGTGTATTCCAATAAAAAGGCGATGTATTATTGTATTTACAGCAATAAACTGAAACCCCAATGGGAGAATGCATCCATGCTTGATTTTGATTTTTATAACCCGACACGTATTGTTTTTGGCAAGGACAGACTGGCAGAACTGGACACCCTCGTCCCCAAAGGGGCCAAGGTGCTGGTCCTTTACGGGGGCGGCAGCGTAAAGCGCTTCGGGACCCTGGAGAAAGTAACAACAGCCCTGAAAGAGCGGGACGTGGTGACCTTTGGCGGCATCGAGCCGAACCCTAAATATACCACCCTTATGAAGGCCGTGGAGGTTGTCAGGGCCGAGAAGGTCGATTTCCTTCTGGCTGTGGGGGGCGGCTCGGTGATGGACGGCACCAAGTTCGTGGCCCTGGCCTCCGGCTTTAAGAAGCAGTACCCGAAGAGCTCTCGGCCTGCAGGTTGACCCGGTACCGGTGGAGAAGGCCCTTCCCCTGGGCACGGTGGTGACCCTTCCTGCAACGGGATCGGAGATGAACTCCGGCGGCGTCATCAGCCATAACAAGGGTAAATTCCCTGTGTTCAGTCCCCTGTCTTTCCCCGTATTTTCCATTCTGGACCCTACCCTGACCGCTACTCTGCCTCCCACCCAGGTGGCCAACGGCATCGTGGACACCTTTATCCATACGGTGGAGCAGTACGTCACCTACCCCGTATCGGCAGGTTTTCAGGACCGAACCGCCGAAGGCATCCTCCAGACCCTCATCGAGGTGGGGGAAAAGACCCTGGCAGACCCCGAAGATTACGACGCCCGGGCCAACCTTGTCTGGTGCGCCACCATGGCCCTGAACGGGCTCATTGGCGCAGGGGTGCCCCAGGACTGGACCACCCACATGATCGGCCACGAGCTCACCGCCATGTTCGGCATCGACCACGGCAAGACCCTGGCTGTGCTTCAGCCCTCCATCTGGACCTTGAGAAAGGAGCAGAAGCGAGCCAAGTTGCTCCAGTATGCCGAAAGGGTGTGGGGTATCACCGAAGGGGATGAGGAGGGCCGCATTGACGAAGCCATCGGAAGGACCCGGGCCTTTTTCGAATCCCTGGGCATCCGCACCCGGCTCTCCGACTACGGGGTGACCGAAGACAAGATCGATGACGTGGTGAAAGCCCTGGAAGCCCACGGCATGGTGGCCCTGTCCGAGACCGGGGACGTGACCCCCGAGGTGAGCCGCCAGATCCTGGCCCATGCCCTCAACGGAGCATAGTTCTTCTTAAAGGGCTGCCAAAGCGTCCCTGGCGGCTGGGGAAAAAAACAAAAAGATGTCTCTTGAGGCTCTTTCGTTTTTATGGGTTCCATCGTTATTCCTTAAGAAGAAACACTCCGACAAAGATCATGCCCGTGGCCGCAAAGTCTGCGGGCGTGATGGGTTCGCCCACGAGGAGAACGCCGATAAAAAGGGCCACCACCGGGGGCAGGTAGGTGACGGAAGAGGCCGCAACCGCCCCCATGGTGTCCACGATGTAGTAATAGAGGATGTAGGCCAGGCCGGTTCCCAAAAGGCCCAGGCCCACGACGAGACCCGCTGAGGCGTGGGGGGAGGTCCAGATGCGTCCGATGCCCGAGGTGTCCGTGGCAAGGGTCAGGATAAGAAGGCCGAAGCCGAGCTGATAGGTGGTGAGGGCGGCTGCCGGGATGTGCAGGGGGACGATGAATTTTCGGGCATACACAAAGGACGCCCCCACTCCCAGGGATCCTGCCACCATGTAGCCGACTCCTTCCAGATTGGTGGTGAGCACCTCCTGGCCCGACGGTCTTGCGATGAGCACCACCCCGGCAAGGGCCACGAGCACGCCGCACAGTTTGCGCACCGTGGCTTTTTCTTCGGGGATAAAGACAATGGCCATGACAAAGGCGAAGAGGGGGATGGCTCCGCTGACGGCCCCGGCAATGCCCGAGAGCAGCAGGCTGGCCCCTTTGGCAAAGCAGTAGTAGTAGAACGCCGTGGCCAGAACCGACATCACCAGAAAGTGGTGCGCATGGCGGGCGTGGGCAAGGCGCATGTCCCGCCTGACCCCTGCATAGGCCAGGACAGGAAGGAAGCCGAAACATACCCGGTAGAGCACAACCTGACCGGGGGTGATCAGGTCCACAGCCATTTTCATGTAGATAAAGTTGCTCCCCCAGACAACGCCCAAAACAGCAAAAATGAGAAGGGGGAGGTGGCTTTTGTGTGATGTCATGGCTTGTGGTTCCTTCTAATGCTCAGGCAAAAAAAACACGCCTCCGGCGATGAGGTGTGAGCCTCGAAAGCGGATTGCGCAACTCTGGGGTGTGGAAAGGGACTATAACAGGAAACCATCGTTGAGGTTTGAACAAAATTGCGGGGGGTGGGGAGATGTGGGGGGCTCTACGGTTCTGCCTCCGGCGCAGGCACACGAAAAGCAAAAGGGCGGAGAGCCCGACTTGCGGCCTCCCCGCCCCTTCGGGTCTGGCTATGTCAATGCCATGACATAAAGGTTTCAACGGTCTCCAGGGATTCAGGCCGCAAGTTGTCTATGCCTTCATAGGGCTTGCCTTTGCCGATCTTGGCGTGGGGGTATTTTTTGATGCCCATCATGTGCCGTGTGAGCATGTCCTGAAAACTGGCACCCGACCACAATGCCGCCTTGATAAGCGGGGTCATTTCGCGGGGGTCCCGTGCGAGGTCAAAGACCGGTGCGGCGGCTCCTGGCACGCCGGGGGCCGGCATGTGCATCTTGAATTTTTGTTTGACGATGGAGCGCAGGACAACCCCCTCATAGATGTACACATAGTCCCTGCGGCCGTTCCCTTCCCCTTCGATGAGCAGGGCGGTCTGGTCGATGCCGTCGATGATCCTGTCCGTGGGGATGTATTTGGTGGCGTCCCCTAAGCGGGCAAAGGTCGTATACAGGTCGCAGACGTGGATCATGTCCCCTGCCAGGGTGTCGGGTTTGATGCCCGCAGGCCACCGGGCAAAGGCATTGACTCGGACCCCGCCTTCAAGGTGGTCCAATTTGCCACCGCGGTAGATCATGTCGCTCATACCCGTGATTTCTTGGTATCCCATCAGAAATGGACCGTTGTCTCCCATGAGGACTACCAGCGTGTTGTCTGCGAGGCCGAGGGTGTCCAGTTCATCGAGGATTTGACCCACCCATCCGTCAAGCTGGTTCATGCTCTCCACCATGGTGCCGCCGTTGAGCGTTTGGAACTGCTCTCGGTCGCTGCGGACGAAGTTGAGCGGGATCAGGGGCCAGTACTGAAGGAAGAACGGTTTCTCCTGATTGGCAAGGGCTCGCAATTGCTCCAGCACCTGTGTCTGGTAGCGCTGGTTCATTTCATTGTACTTCTTCTGGGTCCACTGCTCTCCGGCCTCCATCCCTACCTCATGGGCATCCTTGCCCTTGTACGCTTCAACGCCGGTGACAAGACCAACGGGTTTGAATTTATTGTCCAATGCAAATTTGTCCGTGTAAGAGCTTTTTGCATGGCCGGTCAAAGAGTTGGCCTGCTCGGCGTCTTCGGTCATCAAGGAGAGCTGTGCCTGTTGATGCAGGGGGAAAGCGGCAAAATCGAATCCCTGGTTGTGGGGGTAGGACTCCTTGATGTCGCCCAGATGCCATTTGCCGATATGAACCGTGGCATACCCAGCCTTGGAGAGCACCTCGGCAATGGTTACCTCGCTTTTGGGAAGCCCTTCGCCGATAAGGGCCACCTTGACCTCTTTGAGTCCGGCTCGAACGGGGTGGCGCCCCGTCATGACCGCCGTGCGGGTCGGTGTGCATGATGGCTCGGTGTACATGCGCATAAAAGAGAGCCCTTCGTCGGCCAGCTTGTTGATGCGCGGGGTCTGGGTACCGCGCACATAGTTGAGTTCGGGAATGCCGAACTCCCCGAATCCCACGTCGTCAATGAGGATGTAGAGGATGTTGGGCCGCTTTCCTCCATTTTTCTCCCTGATTTCTGCCAGCTTTGTGTCAATTTGCTTGTCCTGTTCCGCCCATGCGTCAACGTGTTGGGCTTTGACGAAATTGTATTCGCCGTCATGCACAATGCCGCTGGCGCAGGCAAAGGTCCCCATGGACAAAGCGATGACTGTCAAACCGATTAGTCTTGCGAGTCGCATGATACGCTCCTTGTATGTCTGAGGTTAAGGTGGGTGGCTTTTTCACCGTGGTGGTTACAGCAGGGCTCACGTCATTCAGGCATCGTTGCGGCCGATAAGGCGATACAGTGTGGCGCCGAGGATACCGCCGATAATGGGGGCTACCCAGAAGAGCCACAACTGGGTCACCGCCCAGTCGCCCACAAACACAGCCACACCCGTGCTGCGGGCAGGGTTCACCGAGGTGTTGGTCACCGGGATGCTGATCAGGTGAATCAGGGTAAGGCACAGGCCGATGGCAATGGGGGCAAAACCTTTGGGGGCGCGCGGATCCGTGGCACCCAGGATGACAATGAGGAACATGGCGGTCATGACCACTTCGCATACCAGGGCCGAGGGCAGGCTGTATCCTCCGGGTGAGTGCGCTCCGTATCCGTTGGACGCAAACCCGTCGGCCAGGGAAAAGCCGGGTTTGCCGCTGGCGATGAGGTAAAGGATTCCTCCTGCGGCAATGGCGCCGAAAACCTGGGCCACGATGTAGGGCACCAGCTCTTTTCCCGAAAACCGGCCCCCGGCCCAGAGGCCGAAGGACACAGCCGGGTTGAGGTGACACCCGGAGATGTGGCCGATGGCAAAGGCCATGGTCAGAACCGTGAGGCCGAAGGCCAGGGAGACCCCCAGCAGGCCGATTCCCACATTCGGGAATGCCGCTGCCAGGACAGCGCTTCCGCATCCGCCGAGAACCAGCCAGAATGTGCCGATAAATTCTGCGCCGTACGCTTTCATGATGTGCTCCTTTGCGGGTAAGGGTGTTCACAAAAACATGCATAGGGTTGGGCTGGAAAAAGAAAAGGGGTGTGCCTTGATGTTGCCACTGCCTGGCGGACAGCCGGTTGGCTGGAGGGGCTCTGGGGCATGGGGCTTGGTAGGTGTTACGCCGGGGCGCTTGGGGAAGGCCGGTGTGGCGGTTTGATTTGGAATGATATTTTATACTTAAGGGTGTGTTTTGGCAAGGCCTTACCGGCGCAGGTGAGTGGGGCATCCCGCGGTGTGATATGGGCTGCCGGGTTTTCCCACCTTCTGCCAATGGTTCGGTGTCGCACTTTGCCCGAAGGTTGGCTCGTCTTTTTTCGAATTCGAAAATAAGGTGCGACGGTTCTTGGCTATACATCAGTCCTTTGTCACGCTGCAGGCGTGTACTAGTTGCCGGATGCGGGGAATTGTCGATGCTCTGGGTGTTGGGTGAGACGCCTGGGATCGTCTTCGTTGCCAATCTAAAGGTTTTTTTGTGGTTTTCTCTCCGTGGTTCCAGACGCTGAAAATACCCTTTTATCTATGGCTCGAGTGGCGCTGTTTTCATCTTTTCTGTGGGGTGATATCGTTTTTTTGTTCCCGTATTGATAAAAAACGAGTATACACACTCTTTCTGTTGTGATGTAATATTACGAACATTGGATGTTGAGTTATGAACATTCGGGCCGGGTGGATTTTGTTGGCTATCCGCAAAACATTGTTTGTTTGAGGGCGCTTGAGTCCTTCGGCGCGAATGTGTTCAAGGCAAGAACAAGGTTGCGTATAAGGGAGAACGTCGGAGGCTGTAAACTCGCGCCCCGACGGCATGTAGAACCATATATCAATGCAATACAGAGGGATTGTCCATGAATTATCGTATTTCAAGGTTGTGCGCCGTGTTGCTCGTGGTGGGTGTCATGTTCACGGGCGTAGGGTGCAAAGAGGTGTTCGACATCGATACCCAGGAGGAGGTTGCCCTCCACAGGGAGTATTACAGATCAACGGTCATGCCGTATTTCGAGACGGGCGAAGAGGGGTACTTTACTGGTGTCGACGGTGTGGACATCGCTTACAGGGCCTTTCAGACAGACTCGGACAAAGGGGCCATCGTCATTTTTCACGGCAAATCCGAGAACCTCACCAAGTACGCTGAGTTTGTCTACGACATGAAGGATACGGGGTGCGCCATCTATCTCCTGGACCACAGAGGACACGGAGCCTCAGGCCGGCTGCTTCCCGACCCCATGAAGGTGTATGTAAAGGATTTCGACGACTACGTGGAAGATGCAAACTACCTGATCAGCAACATCGTCCGGAGGCGGGACGGGCATGAGAAACTCTTTCTCGTGGCCCACTCCATGGGCGGGGGCATCGGGAGCCTTTACCTGGAAAAGTACCCGAACGTCTTTGACGGGGCCGTGCTGTGCGCGCCCATGCAGGGGATCAACACCGAAGACTTCATCAAGATGTCCGATGAAGCCGGATACGCCCTGGCCCTGGGCAAGGTCATTGCCGGCAAGGGAAAAGAGTATGGCCTGAAGCAGGAGGCCCCCGAAGATTTCGGGCAGGACGTGGGTTACGAGGAGGGACAGGAGCGGTTTTTCACCGAGGCTGTCACCCACAGCTACAAGCGATGGCTGGTCAATGAGGAGTACCTTTCCGAGCACCCGGAGCTCCTTGCGGGCGGAGCCATCATCGGTGTGACCTGGCGCTGGCTGGAAGAGGGCTATGCCGCCATTTTCAAACTCCGTCGCAATGCCTGGAAAATCAACACGCCGCTTCTGCTGTTTGAGGCGGTGGACGATCATTTTACCACATCCGAAGGCCACGAGACCTTCGCGGACGGGCTCCGGCCCGGTGTGCTGAGGGAGTACGTCCGGTTTGATGCGGATATCAACGGAAAGCATGCCGCATACCATGAAATCCTCTGCGAAGAGGACACCATCCGCACCAAGGCGATCGAACGGATCAAGTCCTTTATCGCGTCCTTCGAATAACTTTTCCCCTCCCCATACCATCCGGTCTGTGCGCCAGTTTCGCACGGGCCGGGTGGTTACCCGACTTCCATGCCCCCCCCCATCTTTTCTCCCTTTTCTTTGGTTACCTACCGGCTCCGGTGCGCTGGGCAATAGGCCGTTACGAAAAAGAGTTTGACTTGTTGAGGGATTGATATCATAAAAACAGTGCTGTTGAAAAAAGAGCGAAAATCACCATTTAAGGGGGGTGTCATGCCGGAAAATGTCGCAGGCCCGATCCATGTTCTTTTCAACAACAAGTCATTGAGAAAAATCTTCCTTGCGTTGCGGGTCCCCCTGGGGGGGCTGCTTTTCGTATTGCTGCTTGTCCGGGTCGAGCCCGGCTGGTTTGTGCCCGGTCTGCTGGTGTCGGTGGTGGGGCAACTGATTCAATTGTGGTGCATGTCCACCATCAAAACCCGGAAACGTCTCACGGTCACCGGACCGTATATGTTTGTAAGAAACCCCATGTACCTGGGGCGGTTTCTGTTTGTGTTCGGCATCGTGATGGTAACCGGGAGCCCCTGGTGGCTGGCAGGGTTTTCCATTGTCTACTATTTTTACATGGTCAACAGGGTAAGGCGTGAAGAGCGGATTCTGGAAGATCTGTTCGGGGAGGAGTACACGTCCTATTGCCGGGATGTGCGCCCGTACCGCCCGGGGATGAAGCGGTTTGACCCGGCAGGGCTGTGGTCTTTCAACAGGGAAAGTATCGTTCAGAACAACGTGGTGACCAACATTGCCTTTCCCTGTCTGCTTTATGCCCTTCTCTTTGTCTCTGTTCTTCTCCAATCCGGTTGAGGGGAGCCCCAGGGACGAGGTCAGGCCCTGCGGCCTGCTTTTGTGCTCAAGGGGTAGCCCTTGAGGAACCATAAAAAGCGAATGCGATTCAAGGCGTCCAGGTGCTCCTGCCGGGCTCTGTCCAGGGAGCCGGGTTTCTTTTTGCGCCAGTTTTTGTAAACCCCGGACAAATCAATGTCCTTCATGAGCTTGTGCAGGGCCCGGGGGGTGTTTTCCAGGTTCAGGCTGGACTGGAAATCCAAAAGGGCAGGGCGCCCCTTGTCCGTCACCAGGATGTTCCGGTGGTTTCGGATATCCAGGTGGACCATGTTGTGCCGATGCATGCGTTTCACCAGGTCTTCAAATTCAAAAAAGAAGTCATCACTGATCAACTCCGCAGGCGTTTCCTTCAAGGTTGTACCGGGCTGGTACTGATAACACACCGCATACATATCCAGAAAAAACGGGTCGGCAGGGATGCCGTCAAGGCCTTTGAGTTTTTTCAGGGCCAGAAATTCCCTTTTGGCCATCAGGCGGCCCCAGGTTTTTTTGATGACCGGGGGGCAGCGGGAGAAGTCTTTGACAACCCAGGTGGTTTGCCCCTGGGTGTATTGATAGAGCTGCGCATTGCCCCATCGTCCTTTGGAAATGACCTTGTACTCACCGGATTCCAAATCTCGTCGAGTAAACGATTTTCCCATGGTTTTTGGCCTTTTTCTGCATGGTGTGGTTGGTTGGATATATAAATCGGTTCATGGTCTTCCGTCAGTAGCGGCACAACGGCTCCATGCCCTGGCCCGCAGGTGCGGCGGCGTGAGGCAGAACCGCAGGGAAGGCCCTGAAACTGCGTGGTTTTAAAAGAGAACATGGTAAACCTGCCGGGTAAAAGGTGGCGACTCGTTACCGAGGCAAATGGGCTCCTGCCATGGGTGATGCGTCACCCTGATGAACGGTCAGGTCCGGTGTGTACTGGCTGTGCCTACATGCTGGGAGGGTATTGCTGAAGATCGATGACGCAGGTTGCGTGCCTTGCGGTGCACGGTCGTCGTCCCGGGCGTGCCCGAAACACTCTTCTGATTTCGTGTCCAACCGTATGTCTATGGTGCCCTTTTGCTGCCGTGTCGTTGGCTGTCTTGTGCTTCCAAACGGGACGGGGGCCAAGGCACCATGGGGGGTATTATACCCTCCTTTTAATCCGGGTTCAAGCACCCCCCGAGAACGGGGGCGCATTCTCATCGGGAACTTCCCGCACAGGGGCGGCCTTTCTTTTTTTGTTGTTTTTTATCAGGCACTAAGGGTACTCTGTTTATCATCCTGCTATTCCTGCCATAACCTGTTGTCAAATCATTGACAACCCATTCACGCGGCCATTCTGAGTGTGCCCGTCCATGAGAGACGGCCTTTCCTGCATCATGCGGAGACCACATGCCGATTTTCCGAACGCTGCCCGTCGGCATCCGTGAGTGCTCTGTCTTTGCGTTTTCTTTGTCTCTTTATCGGAGGCATGCATGAATCCACGATGGAATGACAAAAAGGACTTGGAGGTTTCTATGAAGATGACTGACGGATTCCGGATGTTCTTTCGACGTGCCATGCTTTTGCTGATGGGGGCTGTTTTGTTGTCTGCCTGTGCAACGGCCGACACACCCCCACCCATGGCAGACGTTCCCGAGATAAAGCCGGGAATTCTTAAAGGGTACCTGCCCTCGGAAGCCCTGCCCAACAGTCTGGCCCTGATTCCCCTTCCCCCGGAAGAGGGTTCCGCCGCCTTTGGCTTGGACACCGATGTTCAGAAGCGAAGCAGTAAATTTGTGGATACGCCTCGCTGGGAGCTGGCTGCCGTGGATGCGGAGTTGATGTTTCCCGCCGCGGCCGAGACCTTCTCCTGTGCCCTGGGGATCGCCATTACAAAAGAGGAAACCCCCTATCTGTATCGCCTGTTGAGGCGAAGCCTGGCCGATGCGGGCCTGTCCACCTACACGGCCAAAGACCACTACAAGCGTGTGCGCCCCTTTGCGGCGAAGGCAGAGCCCACCTGTTTTCCCAAGGATGAGGACCATTTGAAAAACGACGGGTCCTATCCGTCGGGTCACACCGCCATTGGGTGGGCCTGGGCGCTGATTCTCACCGAGATTGCCCCGGAACGCTCCGACAGGATCATTGCCCGCGGCAGGGCCTTTGGGGAGAGTCGGGTTATCTGTAACTATCATTGGTACAGTGACGTGATGGAGGGGCGGTTCATGGGGGCGGCTACCGTGGCGAAGCTGCACGCCGACCCGACGTTCTGCGCGGATCTGGCAGCGGCCAAGGCCGAGTATGCCGTGGCTGTGGCCAAGGGACTTGCCCCGTCCGGCGACTGCGAAGCCGAGGCCGAGACCCTGACAAGGTATCCCCTTCCCTGATGGTTACCGGTAAATGAAACGGTTTGTTGCGCCTGCTGTGGCCGTTTTTTCATGAAAAAGAAGGGTTATCGTGCCATGGTGGTGATGGTCAGGCTTGCTTCGGCGTGTGCGGCCTTTTTCTTCTTTTTTCGCATGAGGCCCCGGGTGGCCGCCACGGCCTTGGAAGGGGATGAGCCTCCCGTTTCAGGGCTGCCGACCTTGAACAGGCCGGTGGTCGGGTCTTGGAAGGTGCTGGGGACGTTTGCTTCAAGGTCGCCTGTGGCGGCATAGATTTGAACGGTCTCCACCCCAAAGGGGGCCACAGCTTCGAATTCGCCGAGTTCGATCCATTTCCCGGCATCGTCCGGGCCCACGTAGGAGATGAACCTGCGGTCCCCCGGGGCATCGTTGAGCTCCACCAGGTAGGTGTACGGGTTTTCCTTGAAGGCGTGGCCCATGAGGTAGAAGTAGCCCGGCCGGTTCATCCTGATGAGCAGGGTGATGGACTCACCGGATGTGTAAAGGAGGTCGGTTCGTCCGTCGGCAGTCTTGATATCCACGGAAAAGTCGCTGGAGACCACCAGCCCCGAGGCAATGAGCTTTTCAAAATCGAGGGTCTCGGGTTGCGTGCGGTAGCCCTGGCAGGCGGAGGGGAGAAAACAGGCCATGGCGGTTTGCAGGGTGTTCTGCTGCCGATCCATGAGGTGGCAGGTAAGCTCTATCCCCTGGCCCGTGACGGTGTACTCACCGATGAGAATGAAGGCGGCGGAGGCAGGTGTCGGGCAGGTGTCCAGGAAGACCGAAAGGTGGTTTTTGACGGCGCTTGCAAAGGGGGTGACCTCACGGGACGCTCCCGTGGCGGGGGGAAAGATATAGATCCCTTTTTGGGTGAAGTGCCCGGCCATGCGCCTCAGGCCGTCGTCAAGGGTATCCGCCTTCTGCTCCAGTTTCCGGATCCGCGCTTTGAGACCGGCTTCGGTGACCTCCGAAGCAGCAGGGGCGACTCCTCCCAACAGGCGGGCCACGAGGCTGAGGCGCTGGAACCGGTCGAGGGCCGTGAGGGCCTCTTCGAGCACGGCGATTTTTTCCGCATGGCTTTTACAGGTGTCTGCCTTGGCCAGGGTCCGTGTGATGGCCCGGCGGGTCACTGCAATTTCGCTTGAATACAGGGGCAGGGCCTCTTCGGAGAGGCGCGCCGTGGCTGAAAATTCCGTGCCTGACGGCACAACGGACACTGTTGCCCCCAGAAGGGGCAGGCGGGATGAGATCTGAAGGTGCTTGGTTTTCATGGTCTCTGCCGTGGTGGCACGTTGGGTGACCACGGAGCTGAAGTCACTGACCACCTCCACGTGGATGGCGCAAAAGGGTGAAGGCGAAGGGCCTCTTTTTTCCGCCTGGTTGCGGGTGGGGCAGATGCCTGTGCCGGTATACTCCCGGGCCGAGAGGAGGGGGGGACTAAGCAGGAGAAGAAGGGGAAGAAGAAGGACGATTTTTTTCATGGCGGTCAGGGCCCCCTGGTGGTTGTTTCTGCGGATCGGGCGTCATACTTATCGTTTGTATACCGGAAAGGCTATATCACGTCTGTGATGCAAATCAATGTTCGCCGATTCGGGATATGGCATGGTACGAATGCATAAAGGATTTTTCCCGGGGAAACGGGGAGGAAAGAGTCGTCCTGAGCCCGGGGCGGCCAGTGCTGTGAACGGTTATCGCAGAGGAGTGAGTCAAGATGAAAAAAACAGTGATGTTGTCGGGAATTCTGGGGTTTCTCATGGTCTTCGGGTCTGTCTCCTGTGCCGGGCACGGGCAGCTGAAAGCCTTTCCGGAAGCTTCGGAGGGCATGGAGCGTTTTGTGATCGTGCTTCCGGAAAAGGCAAAAGACGAAGAGGACGCCAGCATGGTGGAGCTCATGGCGGGCAAGATGATGATGACCGACGGGGTCAACCTGGTGCGCCTGGGCAGCAGCATCGAGCCCCGCCCCCTTGAAGGCTGGGGGTACACCTATTATGAGGTGACGGGGTCGTCGGCCATGATGAGCACGATGATGGCTCCGCCCGAAGGCGCCCCCCAGGTGGAGGCCTTTGTCATGGGCACCCCCTTGAAGGTCCGCTACAACAGCAAGCTCCCCATCGTGGTTTATGCGCCGGAGGGGTATGAGGTGCGGTACCGTATCTGGGCGGCCTCGGAGACGGTTTCGACGGCGAATGAATTCGGGAATCCCCCCTTCGCTCAACGCGCTTTTCACCAACAGCGAGGTGACAACCTATGCGAAAGAAAAACGCCCTGGTCATCGGTATCGCAAACCGGGAGAGTATCAGCGCCGGAATTGCTGAAGAGCTTCATCGCAACGGCTATCGGATCGTGGCAACCTATCTTAACGAAAAGGCCCTGCGCCATGTCAGGGAAGTGACCGATCCCCTGGGGGTGGAGGAAGAGGCCCTGCTGCCCTTTGAGGTGGGCAATGCCGGGCAGCTGGATGCCATTGTTGAGTATCTGGGGGCCAGGGGCATGCGCCTTGACGCCATTCTCCACGGCATCGCCTACGCCTCGGAGATACGGAAAGAGCTTCACGAGGTATCCTGGAAGAGTTTTCGGGACTCGACCCGGATTTCCGCCTTCTCCCTGGTGGAGATCACACGCCGGATGCTGGACGCGGACGTCTTGAACCCGGGGTGCAGCATCCTGACCCTCTCCTATATCGGTTCCCATCTGGCGGTGGAGGGTTACAACATGATGGGCCCGGTCAAGAGCATTCTGGAGGCTCTGGTCCGCGGCCTTGCCTCGGAGCTCGGGGGCAAGGGGATTCGTGTGAACGCCCTCTCCCCGGGGCCTGTCATGACCCGGGCCGCCAGCGGCATCGGCGGGTTTTCAGACCTCATCAACCACGTGCGCAGCGCCACGCCCCTGGATCGCACCGCCACCTTGGAGGACATCGGAAATATCGCCTACGAGGTGATCACCAACCCGTCCATCAATGGGGGCTCCTATGTGGTGGATTGCGGGTCCAGCGTTCTGGTCCGTGTGGGCAAGGAGACCTGAGTCGAGTGCATTCAATACCTGCTTGTCAAATGTTTCAAACGTTTGGCCCCCGGCAGGGCCGCCGGAGGCGCCCTTCTTTTGCGCTTCTGCTTTATTTAAGGAGACCATGACCATGACGGACAAAAACGCCTTGATCATCGGGATTCGAAACACAGAGAGCCTCTGCACCTCCATTGCCGCCGAGGTGAAGAAAGCCGGTTACACCCTCTATGCAACCTATCAGGATGAGATGACCCGAAAGGATGTGGAACAGGTGGCCGAGGACCTGGGAATCCGCAAGCTCTTTAAATACGACGCAAGAAAGGACGAGGACCTGGATGCCTTTGTTGAGGCGTTTAAGGCCGAAGGGGTGAAGCTCGACGCCCTGGTCCACGGGATCTCTTACTCCACGGCGTCGGGGGCCAAGCTGAATTTGCCCCTGGTGAAGGTGGCATGGGGAGAGTTCACCGATGCCATCCGGGTGGGGGCCTTTTCCCTGGTGGAGGTCTCGGGAAGGCTTCTGGACGTGTTCCGGGAGGATGCCTCCATCCTGGCCGTTTCCCTTCGCTGGGGGCGGGTGGCGGTGCCCAATTTCAACGTGGTCTGTGCGGCCAAGGCCGCCCTGGAGTCCATGGTGCGGGGCCTGGCCCAGTCCCTGGGCAAGGCCAGGAAGATGAAGGTCAACGGCATCTCCCCCGGCTTTGTTCCCACATACTCCCTTGCCAAGGTGGGCAACACCCTGGAGCTGCTGGAAAAGGCAAGGGACGCCTCCCCCTTGAAAACCAACGTGAGAAAAGAGGACGTGGCGAGCCTGTCGGTGAGCCTTCTTGAAAACAACTCTATCTCCGGCATGGTCTACACCATCGATTGCGGGGTGGAGATCATAAGAAGCGGTGAGGGGACTAGCTTTTACACTTCCGGCTCGCCTGGCCGGCGGTGACCACAGGTCCCGTCGGTTTTTCTTTTTTTTCCTGAAAAAATTCAATCTGAAAATTGGTTTTCTCTTTTTCCCGGAAGGTGCGCACCAGGCCCATGAGGGTGTCGGCAGACGAGCGCATGGGGTCCAGGGCCTTCAGGCCCAGTTTGACGTACTCCCAGTTGTCCCGGAGCACCTGGGTGCTGAAGAAGGTCTCTTCCTTCACCGCGCCGATGGACACATCGTTGGAGATGTACCGGATGGACTTGTAGTCGGTGCCGTGGGTGGTGCCCATGGCCGAGGTGACGGCGTGGACGCTCAGGGTTTCGATGCGGTGGACCCTGTATGTGGTATCACCTAAGGTCAGCTCCTGGGGGACTGCAAGGTCCAGGGCTTCGAAGGCGGTGAACATACCGTTTGGCCGGGCCGGTTCCACCTTCAGGGGAAAGACCTCGTTTTTGTAGTGCAGCTCTGCCCTGACCACCTTGTGGTTTTTTACCCAGTAGTGGACCCGGTGCAGGAAAATATCTCCTTCTGGGTAACTGGCCAGATGGATTTCTTCTCCGTTGATCTCCAGCACTTCGATCCAGGAGCCGAAGTCCCTGTCCAGCTCGTCATGGTGGTACCATCGGTAGACGGTATCTCCGCAGCGGGTGGCTGGGGATACGTAGAAGGCTTCGTGGATGGGTTTATCCTTCATGCTGGACAGGGCGCTTTTCTCCACAACCCGTGAGATCATGGTGGTGCACCCTGTGCAGAGGACGAGGGCAACGGCGATCATGAGGACCGGGGTCGTTTTTTTCATTTTCTCTTATTCCGTGATGACGTCGGTGGCGAGTTTGAAGCCTGCGGCGAGCATCAGGCCTCCGGCTGTTTTTTGTACGGCGGCAACGGCATGGCGCCCGGTCATGGCCTGCCGAGCCCGGGACGCGAGCAGGGCGTAGCCGCAAAGCACCGAGGCGACCACCGTGGCCACGGTAAGGGTTGTCAGGGCGATGCCTGTGGGGGTGAGGGCGGAAAGGTCCATGAAGGCCGGGAGGAACCCGCAGTAAAAGAGGATCACCTTGGGGTTGGCCAGGGTGATGAAGAGCCCGCTGGTGTAGGATCGGCGCGAGGATGGGGCGGATTCCCGGGCTGTTTCATGGGGCCGCGCAGCAAGGAGGCGGATGCCGAGGTACGCCAGGTAGGCCCCTGCACAGAGCTTGATAAGGATAAAGCATTCGCCCAGGGCTTCGGCCACCATGGAGAGGCCGAAGACGGCGAAGAGAAGGTAACAGATGTCTCCGGTAACCAGCCCGGCGATAAGGCTCAGGGTACCGCGAAATCCGTGTGAGAGGGCGGTGGCCACGGTGGTGAGGACCCCCGGGCCCGGCGTCAGGGCCAGTACGACCATGGCGGCGGCCAGCCCTGCTAAGGAAAAGATGTCCATGATTCAGTGCTCCGATGCTGAGAAAAAGAAGTAAAGCCTGTATTGGAGCATCCTTTGTGGCAAATTTCAAGGCGCGAGTGCCGGGCAAGGGGCTGCAGGTCAGGGCTGACTCTTTTAAATGTTGCATCCGGCGGACCTGTCGGGAACCAACCTTTTGAAACTTTTGACTAACAGGCTTCGCTTTTTTGTGTGCACAGCCACCTTGCATGGCCATCTTGATTTTTACGTTTAGCGGAACGTTTTTGCGGAGCTTTTTTCAAAAAGCGACCCGCCGGAGGCAACGGATTTTTTCATGCGCTGGCCTTGGCGGCGGTGTCGGATCGCCCTGTTTTTTTTTGTCGCATGTGTTAAAGGTGATGGGGTTGCGGGACGATACGGGCCGTGATTTTTTTAAGAACCCACCATCGATCGGGAAATAACATAAGGGCATGAAACTGAAAAATACGGCACTGCTTATCGATTTTGAAAACCTCATCTGCGGGTTGAGCGGCAACAACTCGGCGGACAGCGACGAAGGGCTGTTTGACCCCTCCCTTCTGCTGAAGATCTCCGAAGACCAGGGCAAGCTCACCACGGCCTGGCCTATGCGGACTGGCGTCACCGGGACTACAACCAGCACCAGTTCAAGCTCTACCAGCACGGGGTGGAGCTGGTGCACGTTCTGGGCAAGGGCCAGAAAAACGCCGTGGATATGCGGATGGCCGTGGATGCCATGGAGATGATCTACGAGCGCCCCCAGATCGACCGGTACGTCATTGTCAGCGGGGACCGGGATTTTATCCACCTCCTGAAAAAGCTGAAGCTGCACAACAAAGAGATCGTGGGGGTCTCCCCGGAGAACTGTGCCTCGGAAGACCTGGCCGAGCTGTGTGACCGCTTCGTGAACTACGAGAGCCTGCAGGATATCTTTGATACGGAGCTGAGGCCCCACAGCGGCGGCAACACTGAAATGCTCAACGTCTTCAAGGCCCAGCTGCGAGACCTTCTGGAGCGACATGTGGGGGAGCAGGGGATTCTGGGGGCTCAGCTCAAATCCCTGATCCGCCGCCATATCTCCTCGTCCTTTGACGAGTCCCGGTACGGGTTTCGTAAGTTCATCGACCTGATCCTTGCCCTGGACGACGTCGCCACCGTGGAGCGCAGCGAGACCGTGGGGGATTTTTACATCAAGGCTGCCCGGTATGAAAACAGGGCTCCCAAAAGGGACGAAGCCGACGACATTATCCCCAAGCTTCGTGCCAAGCTCAGCGGACTCAACATCGACTGGGACCGTGCTTCCCGGGACGGCATGCTCGCCTTTATCCACGACAACATGGTCCGGGCCGAGACCTTCACCGTCAACTCCATCGTCGAAGACCTGGAGGGCATGACCTTTGACGACGGGCGCGTGGTGAGTTCCAGGAAACTCGACGGGTACATCAAGGTGTGCAACCACTCCAGCATGCTCCAGGTGCAGCCTGCAGGCACCGGCACCTTCCGGGACCGGGACATCGCCCTGAAATCCGAGTACCACGACATCGAGTCCTTTATCAGCCGCTTCGAGTACAGCCTGATCTACAAGATCAAGGAGATGCTCCCCGCCTCCCGAAGCGAGGCCATCGACATCTGCACCAAGCTACTGGAGCTGGTGCCCGAAGACGACGACAGCTATATCGAGCATATTCTGGGGCGCTTGCCCCAGAAGTTCGCCTGACAGCGGTTATCCGGTACGACGAACACGACGCCCTGTGGTGACTCACCACAGGGCGTTTTTTATTGCTGTGTTGCCTGGAGAAAGTCTGAGAGATCTGCCACGAAGCGTCGGGGGCGCTCCCACTGGAGCCCGTGGCCGGTGTCGGCGTAGAGCTTCAGGGTCGCATCCGGGATGTGGGTGCCCAAAAAGAGCTGCTCGGACGCGCCGAAGACCCCGTCTTGTTCTCCCCACAGGACCAGGGTGGGTGCGGCAATGGCGCTGAGCTGCTCTCGGTGGTCCACGGCCATGAGCGCCCCCAGGATCTTCTGCCACTCATCTGCCTTCAGCTTCATGCTCTCGTCCACCACGTGGTCCAAAAAGGCCTCGGGGACCGGGGCCGCCACAGTGCTTGCCTGAAATTCCCGAACAAACCCCCGGTCGATGGGGTCTTTCAACGTATCCACATAGGCTTTCAGTTCGGCCAGTACCTTGTTGTCGCTGCACGAGGCCCCCGAGCCGATGAGGACCAGCCCGGCGACCCTCTCGGGATGGGACAGGGCCACCTCCTGGGCGATGAAGCTGCCCATGGAGTGCCCCACCACCACGGCCCTGTCAATGCCGACCCGGTCCATGAATGCAGTGACGTCCGATGCAAAGAGCTCCATGGCATAGGACCCGGGCCTGCCCGAATTCCCGTGGCCGCGCATGGTGAGGTAAAAGGCACGGATCTCCCGGGGCATGAGGGGGGCAACGCGGCTGAAGGAGTCGTGGCTGTCGGTGTAGCCGTGGAGAAAGACAACGGCGATGCCGTCGGGGGACCCCTCTTCCAGGTACTCAAGGCAGAGGCCGGAGCCCAGGGTGATGGACCGGGTGGCCTGGGGGGTGGTGTCGGTTTTCTCTTTAGGAGGAGTGCATGCGGAAAGGTTCAGGAGGGCAAGGCCGACAATCAAAAGGGAACACACCGTCACTATCCGGGGTTGTTTCATGGGTCACCTCGTTGTGGGTTGCTGGTCGTGGGTTGCAGGCTCAAACGGGTCGTCGGTTGGATGGCAATTGTTTGACATTATAGCAAAAGTATGTATCTGGATCACTGGAATTCTGCCTGTTCCCCTGGCGATGCAAAAAATGGGACCGGTTGTTTTTTTTGTTGAGGAATAAAACTGCAGTTGCTTGATTTTAAACAGATAATTTTTTCGGATTGGCTTTGGGGACAGCCGGGCTGACAAAAATCTGCGGCAGGCTATTGATCTGTGAAAATTATGTTGCTATGGTAACGTTACTATGGCAACAAAAAAGACAGGACCCAAAGAATTTGTGATGTTCGATCACCCCGTGATTCCGAACCGGGATGCTAGGGGCATGATTATTCATTTGCTGGATATTGAGATTGGAGCGGGGATCAGACGGCGTTTCGAAGCAGCCGGGGCCGCCATCACACCGGAGAACTTCGTGGTACTGGCCATGCTCGTGAATCAGGAGGGTGTTCACCAGAGCGAGCTGGCACGGCTTACCCGGAAAAACCGGCACAACATGGCCCGCATCATCGCCTGCCTGGAGCAGAAGGGCTATGTCCAGCGTCGCTCCGACGGCGGTGACAAACGCCGACAGCTTGTGTTCCTCACCGGTGAGGGGCGTTGCGTGCTGGATGAGTATGCCCCCATTGTCTCGGAGTTTTCTAGTCTGGTCTTTGACGGACTGTCCGATGAGGAGCTTGAGACCATGCAACGGATCCACCTTCAGATTTTGTCAAACCTGGGAGTCGAGGTGTAGGGGGCGTCAAAGCCTCCCCCGATGCCGAGGCACACACTTTATTCTGCTGCCTTTTTTCAAGGCGGCACCGTTATTCGGAGACGACGCCGGGCCCTGGCAGGAAGGGCGGCCAACCTGTCGTCCCGAACCGCAGGGTTTGGGCCACTTCGTTTTCCTAACTATTTCACTGAGCCAAAAACCATCAGGATAACCGCCTTGTTTCCAAGGCTTGCCCCTTTGGGGCTTTTTTAGTCGATCTGCGTGTTTACGCGCCGGATAAAGACCGCTATCTCTGCGCGGTCGATCATGGTTCCCCGGTTGGTCCGGGGGCTGAAGAGGTCAAAAAAAAGTATGATTCGGAGACACACCATCATGAGTGAACGATCAACATCAGCATTGCGCAACCCGTATCGCCCCGCAGGGGTCATGGCCGTGATCGGCGCCGTGATCCTGGGGCTCGTCGTGATACCGTCCGTCAGCCTGGCCCAGGGGCCCGGCCCCAAGGCCCCCGTTTCGGCCATGTCATTGAAAAAAACATCCATTCAGTACACCCAGACTGTTCCCGCACGGGTCAACGCCTTTAAGGTGGCTGAAGTCAGGCCCCAGGTCACGGGCATCGTGACCAAGCGCTTTTTCGTGGAAGGCGGCCTGGTGAAGAAGGGGCAGCCCCTCTACCAGATTGACCCGTCCACCTATCAGGCGGTGTATGCCTCGGCCATGGCCAACCTCCTTCAGGCCAAGGCCCAGCTGGAGACCACCCGGGCCCGGGAGGAGCGTTACGGACGGCTGGTGGAGGACAAGGCGGTGAGCCGTCAGGAGTACGACGATGCCCACGCCGCGCTGCTCAAGGCCCGCGCGGCCATTGCCGTGGCCGAAGCTTCCGTGGCCCAGGCCAAGATCAACGTGGACTATACCCGTGTCTACGCCCCCATTACCGGGCGCATCGGCAAGTCAACGGTCACGGAAGGGGCCCTGGTTACAGCCAACCAGCCCCAGATGATGGCCAAGATTACCCAGCTGGACCCCATCTATGTGGACATGCAGCAGGCCCGTGAGAAGCTCTTTGAGTTCAAGGCAAAAAGCGTTAATACCGAAAAAGTCGAGGTGGCCCTGGATTACGGGGACAAGGACGGGGCTTACGGCCACAAGGGGGAACTCCAGTTCTCCGAAGTTACTGTGGATCCCACCACCGCCTCGGTGGTCTTAAGGGCCCTGTTTCCCAACCCCAATGAAGAGCTGTACCCCGGCTTTTTTGCCAGCGCCACCCTCTACCTGGACAAGGCCGATGTGATTCTGGTGCCCCAGAAGGCAGCCATCCTCCAGCCCAGCGGGAAACGGATCGTGTGGGTGGTGGATCAGGAGAGCAAGGTGCACCCCCGCCCCATCGAGGTGGACGGAGCCTACGGGAACAACTGGATCGTGAAAGGCGGCATCTCCGAAGGAGAATCCATTGTGACCGAGGGCTTCCAGCGCCTGCGACCCGGCACCGATGTCGAGGTCTCACCCGCCAAACTGGCCCTGGTCGATTAGGGCCGCTTCCACAGACAGCAGATTATCCAGATCCGGTGCCGGTGTCTGTCCGCCCCGACAAAGGGGGGACTGTACCCGCACCGGGCTTACCGATTTACGTCATGTAAGGACACACAGTCATGTCTCGTTTTTTCCTTGATCGCCCGGTGTTTGCCTGGGTGGTCGCTTTGCTCATCATGCTGGCAGGGGTTTTGTCCATTCCGCAGATGCCGGTGGAACAATACCCCACACTGGCACCGCCACAGATCTCCGTGAGCACCTTTTACCCGGGGGCTTCCGCGGACACGGTTCAGAACTCGGTAACCCAGGTCATCGAGCAGCAGCTCACCGGCATCGACAACCTCCGGTACTTCAGCTCCTCCTCCGACGCCACGGGCAAGGTGGAGATCAAGGTGACCCTGGAGCCGGGCACCGACCCGGACATCGCCCAGGTCCAGGTGCAGAACAAGGTGCAGACCGCCATGCCCCAGCTCCCTTCTGCGGTTCAGTCCCAGGGGGTGGTGGTGGAAAAAGCGTCCACCTCCTTTCTGTTCGTGACCAGTTTTCATTCCACCAACCCGGACATCGACCAGACCTACCTGGCCGACCTGGTGGCCTCCCGCATCCAGGACCCCATCTCCCGCGTCAAGGGCGTGGGATCGGTGAGCACCTTTGGCTCGCCCTACGCGATGCGGGTGTGGCTGGACCCGGACCGTCTCTACTCCTACAACATCTCCACCAATGAGGTGGTACAGGACCATCAAAGACAACCCTGATGTGGCGGGCGGCCATCGGCGCCTGCGGTGGAGGGGCAGGAGATCAACGCCACCATCCTGGCCCAGTCCCGGCTCAAAACCGCGGACCAGTTCCGGGATATTATCCTGCGCGTCAATGAGGACGGCTCCCAGGTGCGCCTGAAGGACGTCTCCACGATTTCCCTGGGGGAGGAAACCTACGGCACCCTGGTGGAACGCAACGGGGTGCCCGCAGCGGCCTTTGGCGTGAGCCTGGCCACCGGGGCCAACGCCCTGGATACGGCAAAGCGGGTAAAGGATAAGCTGGCCGAGCTCTCCGAGTACCTGCCGGACGGGGTGAGCTACTCCTTTCCCTACGACACGACCCCCTTTGTGGAGATCTCCATCGAGTCCGTGGTCCACACCCTTCTGGAGGCCATTGTCCTCGTCTTTTTCGTGATGCTGCTGTTCCTGCAGAACTTCAGGGCCACCCTCATCCCCACCCTGGCGGTGCCGGTGGTTCTGCTGGGTACCTTTGCGACCCTGCACCTGTTCGGGTTCACCATCAACACCCTCACCATGTTTGCCATGGTTCTTGCCATCGGCCTGCTGGTGGACGACGCCATCGTGGTGGTGGAGAACGTGGAGCGCGTCATGGCCGAGGAGGGGCTCTCGCCCCTGGAGGCCACCCGGAAATCCATGGACCAGATCACCGGCGCCCTGGTGGGCATCGGCATGGTGCTGTCCGCCGTGTTTATCCCCATGGCCTTCTTCTCCGGATCGGCAGGGGCCATCTACCGTCAGTTCTCCCTGACCATCGTGGCGGCCATGACCTTTTCGGTGATCGTGGCCCTGATTCTGACCCCTGTTCTCTGCGCCACCATCCTCAAACCGGTGGCCGCCGGGCACGGTGAGAAAACCACCGGCTTTTTCGGTTGGTTCAACCGGGTGTTCAACAAGGCCCGGGGGGGCAGCCACATGGCTTCGGGCCGCATCGCTCGCAACTGGAAACGTTCCATGGCGGTCTACCTCTTGATTTTTGTGGGGCTCGGGGTTCTGTTCGTACGCATCCCCACCGGCTTTCTGCCGGACGAAGACCAGGGCGTGCTCATCGTCCAGGTCTCCACCCCGGCTTCGGCCACGGCAGCCCGTACCGCAACGGCCCTGAAGAAGTACACCGATTACATGGACGCCAACCTGGCCGATCAGTTCCGGGAGTACATGACCGTGGTGGGGTACAGCTTCTCCGGCTACGGCCAGAACACCGCCATCTCCTTTGTCAACCTCAAGGACTGGGAAGACAGGGACATGACGGTGATGGAGATTGCCGGGCAGATCACCCAGGCCATGTCCCAGGTGAAGGACGCCATGATCTTCGCCTTTTTCCCGCCGGCCATTATCGACCTTGGTAACGCTTCCGGCTTTGACCTCCAGCTCATCGACTACGTGGGCGCCGGGCACGAGAAACTCATGGAGGCCCGGGACCAGTTGCTCTCCAAGGCCCGTCAGAACCCGAAACTGGTGGGTGTACGGCCCAACGGACTGGACGACGTGCCCATGTACAAGATTGAGCTGGATATGGAAAAGGCTCGGGCACTGGGCCTGTCCATCGGCGAGATCAACGCCAGCCTTCAGACGGCCTGGGGCTCGGCGTACGTCAACGACTTCATGGACAACGGCCGCGTGAAAAAAGTCTATGTCCAGGGGCAGGCCGAAGACCGCATGCAGCCTTCGGACATCGACAAGTGGTACGTGAAAAACAGCCAGGGCAAGATGGTGCCGTTCACCTCCTTCTCCACGGGATACTGGACCTACGGGTCTCCCCGACTGGAGCGGTTCAACGGATACTCCTCCATCAACATCCAGGGGGCCAACGCCCCCGGCGTCTCCACAGGTGAGGCCATGGCCGAGATGGAAAAACTGGCCGAAGAGCTTCCCGAGGGCATCGGGTACGCCTGGTCCACCACCTCCTATGAGGAGAAGCTCTCCGGGTCCCAGGGCCCTGCGCTGTATGCCATCTCCATCATCATCGTGTTCCTGAGCCTGGCGGCCCTTTATGAGAGCTGGTCCATCCCCTTCTCCGTACTCCTGGCCCTGCCTCTGGGGGTCGTGGGGTCGGTTGTGGCTGCCCTGGCCTTTGGCCTGAGCAACGACGTCTACTTTCAGGTGGCCCTTTTGACCACCGTGGGCCTGTGTGCGAAAAACGCCATCCTCATCGTGGAGTTCGCCAAGGAACTCTACGAATCAGGCACACCCTTGATGGAAGCGGCCCTGGAGTCGTTCAAGCTGCGTTTCCGACCCATCATCATGACCTCCATGGCCTTTGTTCTCGGGGTGCTCCCCCTGGCCAAGTCCAGCGGGGCGGGGGCGGCCAGCCAGAACGCCATCGGCCTGGCCATCATCGGCGGCATGTTCGGGGCCACCTTCCTGGCCATCTACTTCGTGCCCCTGTTTTTCGTTCTCGTCGAGCGTGTCTCGTCATTCAAAAGCAAAAAGAAGCCTGCCCTGGAGCTGGGCGAGGGTGAGGTGAAGTAAATGAAACGAATTGCAACCGTTGTGCTGGCCGGGGCCCTGATGATGTCGGGCTGCTCCCTGGCCCCGACATACAAGCGCCCGGACTCGGTGAGCACAAAGCTGGTCCTGGGTTCGGAGAACGCCTCGAGTTGGGATCAAGGCCTTGCCAGCGACATCCCCTGGCGGAGCTTTTTCCAGTCCCCTGCCCTGCAGCAGGTGGTGGAGACCGCCCTGGCCAACAACCGGGACCTGAAGACCGCGGCCCTGAACGTCCAGAAAACCCAGGCCCTCTACCGCATCGAGCGCTCCAAGCTCCTGCGGAGATCAACGACGAGTTAGGGGAGTACAAAAAGGATTTTGGCGGCAATACCGCCGAAACCTACACCGCCGGCCTGGCCATGCCCGCCTATGAGCTTGACCTGTTTGGGCGGGTGGACAATCTGAGCCAGGTGGCCCTGAACAACTACCTGGCCACCGAAGAGGCCAGGAAAAGCATCACCATCTCGCTCATCGCGCAGGCGGCCAATGCCTACCTGCAGCTCACCAGCGACATGGAGACCCTGACGCTCTCCAAGGAGTCCCTGGAGACGCGTCGCCAGACCTATGAGCTGGTGGACAAGAGCTATCGGAACGGCGTGGCCACCCGTCAGGATCTCTCCCAGGCACGAATCGCCCTGGAGTCCGCCCGTGTGAACACGGTGCTGTACACCCGGCTGGTCCAGCTGGACAAGAACGCCCTGGTGCTGATCCTGGGGACCCGGAATCTGGAAGGGATCCCCATGGCGGCAAACCTCGAAAAATCGTCGGTTATGGATGAGATCCCCGTGGGACTCTCCTCCGAGGTGCTGCTGAATCGACCGGATATCCTCCAGGCCGAGTTTTCCCTGAAGGCGGCAGGCGCCAATATCGGGGCTGCGCGGGCTGCTTTTTACCCGCGTATTGCCCTCACCGGCAGCCTCGGCTACTCCAGCACGGACCTGGGAGACCTCTTCTCCTCCTCGGACGCCGGTGCCTGGGGCCTTGGGCCCTCCATCTCCATTCCCATCTTCAACGGCGGGCGGAACAAAGCCCTGCTTAAAGCCGCGAAGATTGATCAGGAGATTGCCGTGGTGAATTATGAGAAAACCCTGCAGGTGGCCTTTAAAGAGGTGGCCGACGCCCTGGCAGCCCGGGAGACTTTGGGGCGCCAGCTGGAGGCCCAGGGGATGCTGGTTCAGGCAAGCCAGGAGGCCTACGACCTCTCCCTGAGGCGCTACACCGAAGGGGTGGACTCTTTCCTGAGCGTCCTGGACGCCCAGCGCTCCCTGTTTGCCTCCCAGACCACCCTCATCGACCTGCAGCGCCAGGAGCTGGCCAACAGGGTGAGCCTCTACAAGGTCCTGGGCGGAGGGCTTGAAGAGCAGGCGAAAGCGACTTCATAACCAAGGCGCAGCGATAAAAAAATGCCGCTGCACCCGCAACGGCATTCATGAATACGACATCTCCTTGTCGATAAGACGTTTGCCGTCCCCGGTTTTCCGGGGGCGGCAAACGTTTTTTTTTGTGTAACGGCTCAGCTTGCCTCCGGCAATAAGCTCTTGAGGTGGCTCACCTCACCGCTGGAGGCAGGCTTTTATCGATCAGATCCCCAGGGCCCTGAACCCGGCCACGATGGCGGTACCCGCCACCATGGCGATGAAGGCGTTGCCGGTTTTGACGGTGACCCCCACCACAGCGCCCCCGGCCACCAGGCCGGAGAGGCCTGCCGAGGCAAGGCCCGGGGCCACCAGGGAGAGGAGCAGGGTGCCGGGGAGGGCATCCAGGAACCGGCGCATGGGCCCGGTTTCGGGCAGCCATTGGGAGATAAAGAGGCCGCCGGCCCGGAGGCTGTAGGTGACAAGGGCGGCCAGGGCGATGGCCACCCAGGGGGCCAGGGCTTGGGGGATGGTGAACTCAGGCATGGGCGGCTCCCTAGGAGTGTCGTTGTGGGCTTGAGTCCGGTGAGGGCGGCGGCCGAGGAACGCTGGACAGTCTCCAGGATGTACCACTTGCCGGGAAAGAGCCTCTCGCAGGCGATGGCCGCCGCAGCAGCCACGATCCAGGGGAAAAGGTCGCTGCGGGCTCCGCGCCAGAGCCCAACCACCAGGGCCAGGAACACGGCGATAAAGGCAAAGTCCAGGGCAAAGGCCTCGGGGTTGGAGATGGCCGCTCCCATGGTGTGACCCATCAGAGTCCCGGCGCTCCAGAAGAGGTAGACGCACACCCCGCCGCCGAAAAGGTGCCCCACGGACGCCTCGCCCCGCCGCTGGGCGGCCATGGTCATGGCCCAGTTCTCATCGGCCACCAGGTGCATGAAGGCCAGTTTTTTCCAGAGGGGGCTCCCGGCAAAGAGGGAACGCAGGGAAGCGCCCACAAGAAGATACCTCAGGTTCATCACCAGCACAGCAAGGGTTATTTCAATGAGGGGCAGGTGGTCATGCCACATCTCCAGCATCACGAACTGTGCTGTCCCGGCAAAGACGGCGGTGTTCATGACGGCAAGCTGGGCCAGGGAGACCCCTTTCCTGGCGGCCAGCACCCCCAGCACGCTGCCGTAGGCCAGCACACTCACCGACACGGGCAGCGCATCTCTGCATCCTTCATAAAATCGCGACATCATCAACATCCTGCAAAAAACGTGGATAAGAGGCCGGGCCGTCCCCAGGGCCGCCCGGAAGGTTTACCCGGCAAGCATAGCCGCACCGGCGCCCGGTGGCTTGAACAAAATTGCGGTCGCTTTTTTGTTTGTGTTTTCTAAGGCAACTATTCAAATCAAAAAAGCCTCCGGCGGCCCTGCCGGGGGCCAAACTTTTAAAAAGTTTGATAAACAGGTCTCAAGTAATCATTCATAGGTTCCGCCGAAACAATTCCGACATGTTCGGCGGAGCCTGGATATGATGATGAAAAACTCGCGAATCACTAACGTTCTGGATCGTGTTTTTTCGAAGAATGACATGGGCCTCGCTTTCAAAGACGGATGCCAGATGTCACACATCACGCGAATGCCCCGATAACGCAGGCCGAATGGCAGCCATCATGCATTCGCAATAGGGTTTCAAGGTGCCCCCACCTTGCCGCCGGAGGCACGCTTTGGCCTTATTCTCAGTGGTGTTTTTGAACCTTGCCGGGGGTGATGCCGAAGATGGCCTTGAAGGAACGGGTCATGTGGCTCTGGTCGGCAAAGCCTGAGGCAAGGGCCGCATCGGCCAGGGCGAGGCCGGATTCGATGGCGGCCTTGGCCTGGAAGACCCGGACCTGGGTGAGGTAGGCGTGGGGGGCGAGGCCCGTGTGTTTTTTGAACACCCGGATGAAGTGGTATCGGGAGAGCCCGGCCTGTTCAGCCATCTCCGTGAGGGTGATGGGCTCGGCCGCGCGCTGCTTGATGTACTCCTTGACCCGGCGGATGGCATGGGCTCCGGCGTCGGGGAGCTCCTTTGGGGCCAGCTCACCGTGTCGGTGGAACAGGGCGCGCAGGGTGAGCACCAGCTCGGATTCTGCCTTGACGCGGCAGGTGGCGGGATCGGTCAGGGAGGCCAGCACTCGGTGGAATTCCCGGGCCAGGGCGGGGTCCTGGGTCAGGCGCTGCCGGAAGTGGGGGTGGCTTGGAAAGGCCCCTGGCTCGATCTCCAGGTAGCTGTGGAGGAGGTTTTCCGGCACATAGGCGAGGCGGTAGTGATAGCCCGCCTCGGTGGCTGCTTCCCCGGCGTGGACGTCCCCGGGATTGAGGGTGTAGAGGGTCCCTGCCGGGGCGGGGTAGGTCCCCCCGGGTTCCCGGTACCTCTGGACACCGGCTTCCACCACGCCGATGGCATACTCCTCGTGGGCGTGGGGGCGGTAGGCGTGATCGTGGATCCGTCCGGTGAGCAGCTCCACCGCGGGAAGCTGTTCGGGCCGGATGATCCGTATGTCGTCTTTTGTCTTTTTTGCCATGGCCTTTATGTCAGCACCACTGGGCCGTAATCGCAAGGGAAATTGTGCCTATCCGTTACGTCAGGATAAAGGTCACCAGAATGGGCACGGCAATGGTCAGGACCACACCGCTGAACAGGGCGAGAATGGCGAAGTCCTTGCCGGAATTCAGGGTGATGATGGGAAGGGTGGTGTCCATGGCCGTGGCCCCTGCCGAGGCAATGGGGGCGGTCCTGCCGAACCACGCCAGCAAAGCGCTAGCAGGGTGAAGATCTCCCGCAGGATGTTGGAGAGCAGGGCAATGGTGCCCAGGGTCTCCCCGCGCATCTCGGTGATGTAGATGGAGGAGAGGCTGTAGTAGCCCAGGCCCGATCCGATGGCCATGGCATCTTTGACGGAGACGTCCGCCAGAAAGACGGAGGCCCCGGCGGCCCCGGCCAGGGAGCCGACGATGATAGCGCTAGGGATCAGAAAGATGCGGACGTTGCTCTTTTTCAGCACGGAGAAGGTGGTGGCGTCGCCCCCGATGCCGATGCCCACAAAAAAGATGAGGGCATAAAGGACCCAGAGGGTGAGGTCCGATTGGGTGACCCAGGCGGGAAGCTCGGCAAAGAGCCCGGCCAGGACCCCGGCGATAAAGCAGCAGAGGATGGTGAGGCTACCCTTCATGGGGCACCTCCTTGTCGGCTGATTCGGATGCGGCATGTGCAAAGGTGTCGGCAAAGAAAAAGCGGTAGGCCAGGGCGCAGCACAGAACGCTGCCGAAAACCGCCCCTGAGGTGAGGACCACGGCTTTCACGCCGATCATGTGGATGCTGCTTACCACGGTCTCGTTCAATCCCACGGAGATCCCCAGGACAAAGAGAAGGAGAAAGATGACCGCCATGACGATGCGGTCAAGGATGGGAAAAAGAGCTTTTTTTCGGCGCAGCAGGTAGCCGATGAGCATGCCTGCTGCCATGATGACGAGAATTTCAACCATAACCCACTCCAAAAATCATGCGAGGAACCACGCCTGCCGGTCGGTGGCCTTCTCTGCGACTATTACACCGGGCGGCGCCTGCTGAAATCACGCGGTCACCGCATCTGCGGATATAGAAGAAGCTCCGGGGAATGTCAACCAAATAGCTTGATTTCAAGGTGGATCTACAGAACCGGTTTCAAGCGTCTCTGACATGTATCACATTGCTAAGTTCTGTTTTTTTATGTCGTGTCATTTATTGGCCTGAAATTCCTTACTCGATGGTGTACGCTGTTTTTTCATAAACACATGGGATTGACAAAACTCCGTTGCAGATTAACCGCTTTATGCGATTGGCAGCCTTTCTCTGGATGATATTAAGTGTATGAAAAGAAGGAGGTTTTGACCGTGGGAGAGCCGTCGCAAACCAGCCAGATACCCCTGAACCATATTCTCGATACCATCTCAAATGCTGTTTTTTTGATGAATAAGAAAAAGGAGTTTTTTTGCCTGAATACGAGTGCGTATTACTTGATTTCAGGCTCTGCCGGTTACAATTCCCATGAAAAAGCCGGTGATTTTCTCTCAAAGCTTGGTGTGGATGATGCCATTGCAGAAGGGGAAGATAAAAACGCCACAGCCATGCTGGGTGACTTGACGTATGAGGTCTCCGTCATCCCCATGGCGCCCAAGGGCCATCCCGACAGGGTGGTGGTCCTCGTTGAGGATGTCAGCCAGGCGGGTGAATTATCCCGGCAGTTTGAAGCGTGTCAGCGGGAGACATCCCTGCTCAAGCAAATTCTTGAAACGGCTTATGACGGGCTGGTGGTCACCGATGCCCATGGGCACATCACCATGATGTCCAATGCCTACAAAGGCTTTCTGGGAGTCAGAGACCAGGAGGTTGTGGGCAAACACGTCACTGAGGTGGTGGAGAACACGCGCCTTCATATTGTCGCCAGGACAGGGGTGGCAGAACTCAACGATATCCAGAGGATACAGGGCAACCACATGGTCGCCTCCCGCATTCCTTATACGGTGGACGGCAAGCTTGCCGGGGTTGTGGGCAAGGTGATCTTCCAGGATGTGGATGAACTGGGCGAGATCAATAAGAAGCTCAAGACCATGGAAAAAGAGCTGAACCGGTATCGAAATGAGATCTCCAAGCTTCATAAGGCACGGTATTGCATGGATGTGATCTTCACGCGTAACGCACGCATGGAGTCATTGAAGAATCATGCCCGCGTCATCGCCCAATCAGACTCCAACGTTTTGATTCTCGGGGAGAGCGGAACGGGCAAAGAACTCTTCGCCCATGCCATTCATCAGGAGTCACCCCGATCTTTTCAGCCCTTTATCAGGGTCAACTGCGCTGCCATTCCTGAAAACCTTCTGGAGTCGGAGCTCTTCGGTCATGAAAAGGGGGCCTTCACCGGAGCGGCCAGTACAAAACTGGGCAAGTTCGAGCTGGCCAACAACGGCACCATTTTTTTGGATGAGATCGGTGATATGCCGCTTCAGATGCAGGCCAAGATCCTGCGAGTGCTCCAGGAAGGGGAAGTGGAGCACATCGGTGCAAGTCGGCCCAAACAGGTGGATGTGCGCGTGATTGCCGCCACCAACAAAAATCTTTCCGAGATGGTGGAGAAGAAAACGTTTCGGGAAGACCTCCTCTACCGCCTCAACGTGTTCACCTTAACCATCCCTCCTTTGAAAAGGCGGCGGGAAGATATTGAGCTCATCGCGGGCCATGCCATCTGCGCCCTGAACCGAAAGATGAAACGGGGGGTTAAAGGGGTCTCCCCAAAGGCGAGCTGCCTTCTTCAGGCCTATTCGTGGCCGGGGAATATCCGGGAGCTGAAGAATGTTGTGGAGCGAGCCTACCATATTATGGAGGGAGAAGAGTTGATTCAGCCGTGGCACCTGCCCCATTTTTTGAGGGGCGGCAATATCAACGCCAGCCAGGAGCCGCTCAAGTACATCCTGGAAAACATGGAACGGAAGGTCATCACCGAGCGCCTGATTCTCCACAGCGGCAATAAAACCAAGACCGCTGCCGATCTCGGCATCTCCAGAGTGGCTCTCCACAAAAAACTTGAGAAGTACAGCATGAAGTGAGCAGGGGGTGTAAACCTTGATTTACACTCCAGGAGATCGGCTTGTATGTGTAAATGTAAGTTAACACGCATTTCAGAAATGGGATGATATCGTAAACTTATCTTTACAGTGCTGTTCCCGGGTGTGAACGTCGATACTGATATTGAATGTCTGTAAGGTCCTTGAATCGCACGGTTTGTGTTTTTCTAAGGGGCTTTTTCAGGTGGCATGCTTCCTGCTTTATGGTTCGCAGGAGGTAACAATATGACGTCTTTCCGATCAACCACATGGGTTCCACGCTACTTTGCACACGAGGCTTCGTGGTTTCAGTTTCTTTTTAAGGGCGCTCTCGTTCTGATCTTTGCCCAGCAGATTTACTATCCTCAGCCCAACAAATACCTGCATCTTGCTCTGGTGTTTGTCTATATGGTCTTCAGAGATCTGCTCTCGCCCGTTGCAACGTCCGGAAAGAACGATTACCTGCTGCTGGCTTCGGCCATGGCATGCAGCCTGCTGACCGTTGCAGACCATCTGTTACCCTCCAATCTTGAAGCGGCCTACCTTGCAATGCTCATCGTGGAAGCCTTGCTCACGGTGGCCCTTCTTCATCGTTTGATCAGCGTATTCAGAGACCCTGACGGGTTGGATTCCATCGCGGAGCATCACAGGGCCCATGCCGGCAAACGCCCTGGCTTCATGAAAGGAATGTTATGGGGCATGGTCACCTGCCTGCTGTTCGCTGTCTTTTATATCCTATACCTGCTGCAACTCACCTGACCCGGGTAGTTTATGAGAAAACGGTTCATTTGAAAAAATGAAAATCGTTACGATCAGTTACTGTGAAAGAATCAGGCACTTCAAAAGCACAACATGTCATTCACGGTTTTCTGCTCAATTTTCTCACCCTTCGGGCGAGCCGGGTGCACCCCACTTCTGCGTTATCAGAGCCTTGAGCCAAGCCGAACCATCTGCAGCTCTGATGCCTTGACCATGTGTGCATTCGACTCGTGACATATCCGGGCTAATTTCGAAGGAGGCATGAATATGCTGGGAGTTATCGCAATTATCCTAACGCTGTTCGCTTTAATGTACTTCGCTTACCGTGGTGTTACCGTCCTTGTTCTGGCACCGATCCTTGCCATGACCGCAGCACTGCTTTCGGGCGAAATCCCCGCTTTGTCTGCGCTGTCCAATGTCTTTATGCCTGCGGCTGCCAGCTACATCAGTAAGTATTTTCCGGTGTTCATCGCAGGGGCTGTCTTTGGCAAGCTCATGGGCGCCACCGGAGCCGCCCGTTCCATTGCCCACTTTATCTCTGAGAAGATCGGGCCCGACTACGCCATCTATGCGGTGGTTGTGGCCACCTCCCTTCTCACCTACGGCGGGGTCTCTCTCTTTGTGGTGGTTTTTGCCATGTACCCCATCGGCTCCATGTTGCTTAAGGAGGCGGATGTCCCCAAGCGCCTTCTCCCCGCATGCCTTGCCCTGGGAGCTTTTACCTTTACCATGACGGCCCTTCCCGGATCTCCCCAGTACATCAACACCATGCCCACGGTCTACTTTGACACCGATATCTATGCCGCTCCCATTCTGGGGCTCCTGGGCTCCATGATCATCTTTTTTGGTGGCACCGGTTTTCTGAATTATCGTGCGAAAAAAGCCAAGCTGGCCGGAGAAGGGTACGGCGTCCATCTGAACGAAGGCCTCGAGGACCTTGAAGGGGACGCTCCGGGCTTTGGTCTGGCCATGGCACCCATCGCCATCGTCTTTATATTGAATTTTGCCCTGACCAAGTTTTACTTCGCCTCTGACGCGGTGAAGGCAAAGTATACCGCAGCCGGCTATGCCATAAACGGCACCTGGCCTGTGGTGATCGGTCTTTCTGTGGCGGTTGTGTTCATCCTGATCTCCATGAATCGATACCTGAGAGAGTCCAACAAGACCATCTTCGATGGCGCTGTGGGATCCCTGTTGCCCATCTTCAACACCGCATCTGAGGTGGGGTACGGCGGTGTCATCAAGTCCCTGGCAGCATTTACCACCTTGAAGCTTGGGATTGTGGCCCTGGCCATCCCCTCACTGTTTAAAGTCGGTATCTCCACAACGCTTCTTGCGGGCATCGTTGGCTCAGCTTCCGGCGGTACCGCCATCGCCCTTGAGGTGCTCTCCAAGGATTTCCTCGCCATGGGCATTCACCCGGAGGTGCTGCACCGCGTGATGATTATGGCGGCAGGCGGCCTGGACTCCCTTCCCCATTGCGGTGCCGTCATCACCCTGTTGTCTGTCTGCAAACTCGATCACAAGCAGAGTTATATTGACCTGGCAGCCATGACCGTGGCCGCCCCCCTTATCGCGGTGACATGCGTCATGGTGTTTCACCTGCTCACCGGTTTGGTTTAAAGCGCAAAGGAGATAGAGATGTCTAAGCAGGTAACTCTAACCATGCTGTTGTCCTGATCAATCCGGGAGACGGTGGCCACAGGCGGGTTTGTGGGAAACATGCATCCTGAGGCGCTGTCCCGGGGTGTGAAGGAGGCGTTTCTCAGCACCGGGTTGCCCACGGACTTAACGCTGATCTACGCAGCGGGGCAGGGCGACGGAAAGGAGCGCGGCCTGAACCACTTCGGCCACGAAGGGCTGGTTCGCCGGGTCATCGGCGGCCATTGGGGGCTTGCCCCCAAGTTGGGAACCCTGGCCCTTGAGAACAAAATCGAGGCCTATAACTTTCCCCAAGGGGCCATCTCCCATCTCTACCGGGAGATTGCCGCCGGAAAGCCAGGGGTGCTCACCAAGGTGGGCATGCACACCTTTGTGGACCCTCGCATGGATGGCGGCAAGCTCAACGAGGTGACCCGAGAAGACCTCGTGGAGGTGGTGAGTATCCATGGCGAAGAGTGGCTCCTCTACCACGCCCTGCCCATCGATGTGGCCCTGATCCGCGGGACCTATGCGGACAGTGAGGGCAACTGCACCTTTGAGAAGGAGGCCCTGACCCTTGAGATGCTGGCCATTGCCCAGGCCGCCAAAAACTCCGGGGGAAAGGTGATCCTTCAGGTGGAGCGGGTTGTGGAAAACGGGACCCTGGATCACAGCCGGGTGGGCATTCCAGGCATTTATGTGGATGCCATTGTGGAGGCGGAACCCCGCGAGCACATGCAGACCTTTGCCGAGCAGTACAACCCCGCCTACTCTCGCGAGATCCGCATTCCCAGCAAGAGCATTCCTCCCCTGCCCCTGGGAGAACGCAAGATCATCGCCCGCCGTGCGGCCATGGAGCTGGTCCCCGATGCCATCGTGAACCTGGGCATCGGCATGCCCGAAGGGGTCTCCATGGTGGCCAATGAAGAGGGGGTCACCAACCTGGTGCTCACCACCGAGGCCGGGGCCATCGGAGGGGTGCCCGCAGGCGGCCTGAGCTTTGGGGCCGCCATCAACCCATCGGCCATTATCGATCAGCCGGCGCAGTTTGATTTTTACGACGGCGGTGGCCTGGATGTGGCCTTTCTCGGCCTGGCCCAGTGCGATGGCAAAGGGGATGTGAATGTCTCTCGGTTCGGGACGAAAGTAGCCGGCTGCGGAGGCTTTATCAACATTTCCCAGAATGCCGGAAAGGTGGTCTATTGCGGCACCTTCACCGTGGGCGGTTTGAAGACCTCTGTGGCCGATGGAAAGCTGATCATTGAGGAGGAGGGGCGTGGCAGCAAGTTTCTGGAGGCGGTGGAACAGGTCACCTTCTCGGGTGAGTATGCCCACCGCATGGGCCAGAAGGTGGTCTACGTCACCGAACGGGCCGTATTTGAACTGACGGAAGAGGGGCTCACCTTAACGGAGATCGCCCCGGGCATGGACCTTGAAAAAGACATTCTGCGGCACATGGGGTTCAAACCCGCCATTGCCGATCCCCTGAAAACCATGAACCCGGCCATTTTTCAGCCGGGACTCATGGGATTGACCCTGGACACACCATCCAAGTAACCCACGTGGAGGTTGATATGAGATTGAGTGGAAAAACAGCCATCGTCACCGGTGGCGCACAAGGCATCGGCCGCGTCATTGCAGAAACCTTTGCAAGAGAAGGCGCCACCGTCATCGCGGTGGACATGACCAAGCCCGACTACGACTGCGAAGGCATCTTCGGATACACCTGCAACGTCACCGACCGGGAAGGCCTCAAAGCCTTTGTGGAGGATATCGTGGGGACATTCGGCAAGGTCGATGTGCTCATCAACAACGCCGGTATCACACGGGACGCCCTGCTTCAGAAGATGACGGAAGAGATGTGGGACCTGGTGTGTGACGTGAACCTGAAAGGGGTCTTTAACCTCACCCAGCTGGTGGGCCCCCTGATGATCGACCAGGGCACAGGCTCCATCGTGAACATTTCATCGGTGGTGGGCGAGTACGGCAACGTCGGTCAGACGAATTACGCCGCCACAAAAGCGGGCGTCATCGCCATGGCCAAAAGCTGGGCCAAAGAGTTTGCCCGAAAAGGCGCCAACGTGCGGGTGAACTCCCTGGCGCCGGGATACATCAATACCGAGATGATGAAGACCGTTCCCGATAAAGTGCTGGACCCCATTCGCCGGAAGACCATGCTGGGCCGTCTTGGTGAGCCCGAAGAGATCGCCAGCGCCTGCCTCTTCCTGGCGTCGGATGAGGCCTCCTTTATCACGGGGCATTGTCTCTCTGTGAACGGCGGGTTGAGGCTGTAAGATACGCTCCCACATACAGTCTCCCCTATAAGAAATCCCCTCCGCCCTGTTTCCGGCGGAGGGGATTTTTTGTTTAATGAAATCTTGTGCCTCCGGCGGCCCTGCCGGGGGCCAAACATTGCCGATTAGATCGGTTGACAAACAGGTTTGGGGGCATTTTGTGAACATCTTCGCGGATGCTTTCACCCCGAGGAACGAGGGGGAGCATCCGCAACCTGGGGTTCAGGGGATTATCCCCTGGCCGCCGGAGGCAGGCTTTTTCATGGTTTTAACTTAAATAAAAGGTCTTACGATGAAATAGCACCCCAGGCCCCCCACGATGACCCCTGCTCCTTTTTTGAACCACAGGCTTCCGCTCTGGAAGCTTTGGCTTGTGAGGAGGCGACGGATCAGGGCGGTGCTGGAGCCCGCCACTGCAATGGGGACGCAGTGGCCGATGCCGAAGGCGACCACGAGAAGGATCCCTGCGGCGATTTTTTCCTGGATGGTGATGACGGCCAGGATGGGCGCCATGAATCCGAAGGTGCAGGAACCGGAGAGAATACCGTAGGCAAGGCCGAGGACAAAGGCCCCGAAGAGCCCCCGGACCTGGAGTTTTGAGAGGGCTCCGCCGGACATGGCGCAGGCTTCCACTCCGAGCATGTCCAGGGCCACCCAGATGAGGATGCCGCCCATGAGCAGGGTCCAGTAGGGGCTGACGTCCCCCAGCATGCGGCCCAGAAGGGTGCAGGCGATGCCCAGAAGGGCGATGGTGATGAAGAGTCCCAGGGTAAAGACCACGGCGTATCGGGCTGCGCTCCGGGCCTGGAGGGCTTTTTCCTGGCCTGCCACGTACCCCATGATCAGGGGGATGGAGGCCATGTGGCAGGGGGAGAGGATGACGCTGATCATGCCCCAGAGAAAGCAGCCGAAAAGGGCCAGCCCGAAGGTGCCGGCCATCCAGGTGTTGACGGTGGTGAGAAGGTCGTAGAGCATCAGGGGCCTTTACCTTTCATGGTTAAACTGCGTTGAACATCCTTGCCTGCGGCGTGCAGGCGGTGGCTCGCGGTTTACTGAACACCGAGGCTCTTCAACTCCGCCTCAATGCTTTTCTTGTCCATGAACCCCACGTGTCGTTTCACTTCGTTGCCGCTTTTGTCGTAGAAAATCTGGGTGGGAATGGCCCGGATACCGTACTTTTTTGCCACATCTTTGTGTTTCCACACATCAATGAAGACGATGGCGGCCCTTCCTTCATACTCCTTTTGAAGTTCGTCTAAAATGGGCGCCATCATTTTGCAGGGGACGCACTTGTGGGCACCCAGGTCAAGCATGGTGACCATGCCTTTGGCCGGTACTTCGGTGGCGGGTGTGGTGTCGGCAAGGGCCGGGGTTGCGGCAAGGCACAGCAGGACGGTTGATACGAGAATCAGTCGTTTCATGGTTTTCCCCCATGGGTGAGTGGTTCAGAGCGGGTGCGGACAGGTCTTTCCCTCGTCACCGGCGGCGAGGGGACCGGACGGTTGATTCGGTCGCAGGTGACGAGGGACGAAGCAAGACCTCGGAATCAGGCCGTGAGCCATTTGATGACATCCTTTTTCTTGGGCACCTTGCCCACGCTTTTCACCTCTTCGTTCACCACCACCGCCGGGGTGCCGAACACGCCGTAGGACCCGATGGCCAGAAGGTCGGTGACTTTTTCCACGGTGGCGTCAACTCCTGCTTCGGCAACGGCTTCCTTGACGATGGCTTCTGTTTTGTTGCACTTGGTGCATCCGGGACCGAGGACTTTGATGATCATGGTTTTTTCCTTTTATTGATTTGCACGTGTCAGATGGCTCCGTAGATCATGCCGGCGAGGGTGGACATCACCACCACGATGGCTACGAAGACGGATGTTTTCTTTACGCCCATGACGCCGCTGATGACGATCATGTTGGGCAGGGAGAGGGCCGGTCCCGCAAGCAGGAGGGCCAGGGCCGGGCCCTTGCCCATGCCGGCTCCCATGAGCCCCTGGAGGATGGGGATCTCCGTCAGGGTGGCAAAATACATGAGGGCGCCGGAGAGGGAGGCGAACAGGTTCGCGGAAAAAGAGTTCCCACCCACCAGGGCCGAAATCCACGCCTCGGGGATGAGGGCCGGGTGGCCGGGGCGCCCCAGGAGGAATCCTGCGGCCAGGACCCCGATGGCCAGCATGGGAAAGATCTGCTTCATGAACCCCCAGGAGGATTCCACCCAGTCGGTGCGTTCTTCGGCGTCGAACCAGGCTTTCAGCAGCCAGGCCAGGAGAAGCAGAAGGCCTCCTGTCAGGTACCATTTGACCCCGAAAAGGGTCTGCCACACAACCCCTTCGTCGGAGCCGGGTTTGGCAAAGGCTGCAAAGACGAGGATGAGCACCATGACAGCCATGACGATTCCGTTCTGGGCAAGGCTTCGGTTCTCCTCTTCATCGGGAAGGTGCATGGGGCCGGTGGCTGGGAAGAAAAGGCCGTGGGGGGCCCCCACCACCAGGGCAAAGCAGATGGCCCCGATGGCCCGGGCAAGGCCCATCTGCCATCCGAGGATCCGGCCGGTGAGGATGATGGCCAGCACGTTGATGGCTGGCCCGGAGTAGAGAAAGGCCGTGGCCGGACCGATGCCCGCTCCCCGGGCGTAGATTCCGGCGAACAGGGGCAGGACCGTGCAGGAGCAGACCGCCAGGATGGCCCCGGAGACAGAGGCCACGGAATAAGCGAGAACCTTTCTGGCCTGGGCGCCGAAGTATTTCAGGACCGAGGCCTGGGAGACAAAGACGCTGATGGCCCCGGCAATGAAAAAGGCCGGGACCAGGCAGGTGAGGACGTGCTGCCGGGCGTACTCCTGCAGCATCATGAAAGCCTCCAGGCCTGCCTGGCGAATGGTGGGGGAGCCCCAGGGCATGAGGTAGGCGGCGAGGTAGAGGCCGGCGATCCAGATGAATTTGGTGCGTTCTTTCATAACAGACATCCATGGTGGCGGGGACGCTAAGCTCGGGTGGTCCGTGAACTCATGGACGCGAAGCGTGTGTGACCGCCGGGTTTGTAATTCTATGTATTGCCATTTGGCGATGTAATTGGTGCCATTCCGCCCCGCGGGAAACCGCAGAGCCGGTATAAAACCCCGGGCTTTGGGACGAATGAACCTGTCATGCCCCAAGGAAAAAACAGGTCCTTTCAGCATAACGAAGCGGTGTGCTGCCATCATCGTCGGGAGGGTCGGTGCCCTCCCCACTCACTCATGGGTATTTGGCAGACCCCTCAACCCCGGGTGATGAACTCCCGATCAATGTCCGGGAGCCTGTCCAGCATCTCCCGGATGTCCGCATCGGCTTCGAGCCAGTCGCTCACCTGGTCCAGCATGGCCACGGCATAGGTGTTTCCCGGCTGGCGGTTCAGCTGAAAATTGACCCAGAGCCCATCTTTTTCAAAGCTCACCAATTCGGCCTCTTCCAGGACCTTGAGGTGCTTGCTCACCGTGGACTGGGCCAGGCCCAGGGCTTCTTTCAGTTCGCAAACGCAAAGAGACCGATGTTGCAGAGCCTTGACGATCTTCACCCGGCTGGGGTCGGACAGGGCTTTCATCACTTTGATAAACGGTTTCATCGGGTTCTCCCTGATGGCTGATATATCGTTATATGGCAATATATGGTTTGAGTGGCTCTATGTCAACACACAATGGAAAAAAAACGGACGCCGAATGTCCTGTTCCGCAGCGGACTTATCGTCTGTGGCCCAGAGGCGTCATGTGACAGGGGGACCCACCTCATCGAAAAACGTACCGCGTAACCATGTCGGCAAGGGCGTCGAGCAGCCGATCCTGTTCGATGCCCGGCGCGCCGGTCCCGTAAGTTTCAAGGAAGACGCTCTTTTTGTCCTTGAAGTACGCATAGACACTTCCGGTGGCCACACCGGCTTCGGCGGCGATGGCTTTGGTGTTGGTCTTGTGGAAGCCTTTATCCGAAAAAAGGCGCTCAGCGGCCTTGAGGATCTTGTCTTTTGTCTGTGTCCAGGCTTTCTTGCTTGCTGCGTCCCCTGGTTCATGTGCGCTCTTTTTCCTTTGCGAGTAGTGAATGGACCTGCCGATTATTCCCACACCCGGGGGGATGCTGTCAAACAGGGGTGAACATGGGGTCATGTTTTTAAATTGACAATATGAACCAGAAAAGGAGAGCGGGTATGGGGTCACACAACGGAGTCCGGTGTCCGGGCGCGCAGGAAAAACACGACCCCCATGCAAGATGGCGGGGCCTGGGGGGTGTCTCCATGGGGGCGTTTTCCGTACCGGGGTGCTTCAAAGGCCTTGTCCGGTCAGAGTCCCCTACGGTGAGCATGCTTTGTGCTACCTGGCTCAAGGTTAACGCATGTAGATTTTTGCCTCCGGCGGCCCTGCCGGGGGCCAAACGTTTGAAACGTTTGATAAACAGGTTTTATTTATTACCGGAACGTTTTTGCGGAGCTTTTTTCAAAAAGCGACCCGCCGGAGGCAACTGAATGTGTAAATGCGTTGACCCTGCTGCCTGGCTTTTGTCCCATTGACAACGGGTGTTCCGGGGGGTACCTTTTTTCTTCCAATGAACTTGAAATGTCGGTGTGATAGCACCGGGACGTGTTGATGTATGGAAGGAGATGTAGATGCAAGACGAGATGATCAGCCTGGCCAGTGACAACCATGCAGGGGCTCACCTAGAGATTGTATCAGCGGTGGCAGCCGCTGCCGCAGGCACGGCCGGTGCCTATGGCACAGACCCCTGGACGGCCGTGGCCGCGGAACGCTTCAAAAAGGTTTTTGGCAAAGAGGCCTCCGCCTTTTTGGTGATGACCGGCACCGCCGCCAATATCCTTTCCATCGACGCCGTGACCCGGCCCTTTGAGGCGGTGCTTATCTCAGACTGCGCCCATCTCCACATGGACGAATGCGGCGCGCCGGAGCGGTTCACCGGCAGCAAGTTCATCACGGTGCCCTCGGAGCAGGGCAAGCTCACCGTGGAAGGGCTACGGCCCTGGGTGGAGCGGGAGCCGGACTACCACAGGGTTCAACCTAAGGTGGTCTCCATCACCCAGACCACGGAGTACGGCACGGTCTACTCCGTGGATGAGATCAAAACCATCTGCGAGTACGCCCATGACAACGGGCTCCTGGTCCACATGGACGGCTCCCGCATCTCCAACGCCGCCGCATCCCTGGGCCTCGATTTCCCAGCCTTTACCAAAGACGCCGGGGTGGACTTCCTCTCCTTCGGGGGCACCAAAAACGGCATGATGTTTGGTGAAGCCGTTGTCTTTTTTACCCCGGAGTTTGACGAGGCCTTTCAGTACAGCCGCATGCAGGGCATGCAGCTTGTGTCCAAGATGCGCTTTGTGGGGGCCCAGTTCGAGGCATTTTTAAAGGACGGCCTCTGGAGACGCAACGCCCTCCACGCCAATGCCATGGCACGAAAAATCGCAGACGGCCTAAAGGGAGCCCCCGGGGTGACCATTACCCAGCCCGTGGATGCCAATGCCGTCTTTGCCGTTTTGCCGGCTGACATGATCGAGACTCTCCAGCAGCGGTTTCATTTCCATGTCTGGAACAACCAGACAAACGAGGTCCGTCTCATGGCCTCCTTTGCCACCACGGAGAACGAGATTCAGGCCTTTGCCGAGGCTGTGAAAGCCATTGCGTAATATCTAAGGTTACGGTTCCGTGCCGCTAAAAAGCTGCCTCCGGCGGCAAGGTGTGCCACCTTGAAAGCAGGTTGCGGATGCGTTTTGCCCCTCGTCCTCGGGTCAAATCACATCCGCATTTAAACCGGAATTCACTCAAGCCGAATGTTTAAGTCTGCGTGTTCAACTTTTTGTAACTATTCAGCTTATGTTTGCCTCCGGCGGCCCTGCCGGGGGCCAAACTTTTGAAAAGTTTGACAAACAGGCTTTGACAGCTTTGCCATGAATTCCAGTGATTCTGACTGTTCTGACCTTTCTACCGAAAAGTTTTTTGCGGAGCTTTTTTTCAAAAAAGCGACCCGCCGGAGGCAAGCTGAATAGTTACAACTTTTTTAAACATTCAGCCCCCGCAGGCATAAGTAAAACAAACGTTGGTTTTCGTGTTAACGTTTCGTTGTTTGAGTTGACACCTGAATGCATTCGGCTATTTTAGCCCTTAGCCCTTAGCCCTGGCCGCTTAGCCCTTAGCCCGGAGACCGTTATGACATCCCGCCTCAAGACCACCATTTCCACCTACGATGACTCCGCGGCTGCCTACGCGGACAAGTTCATGGATTACGCTCCGTACCGGGAGATGATGATCCGTTTTCGCGACAGCTATGTGCCGGAAGGGGCCGCGGTGCTGGACATCGGCTGCGGCCCGGGGAACAACGCCGTGCTGATGGCCCAAAAAAAGGCGTCCGTCACCGGCATCGACCTCTCTGCCGAGATGGTGGGCCTGGCCAAAGCCCATATGCCGTCAGGGGATTTTTGCTTTCGGGTGGGGGATATCCGAGACCTCTCAGGGTTCGGCACCTTTGATGTGGTCATCGCCTCGTTTTGCATCGTGCATATCTCGCCTGAAGAGGCCCGGGGCGTAATCACGGAGGTTGCCTCTTGCCTGGCACCCGGGGGCGCTCTCTACCTGAGTTTCATGGTGGGAAAAAAAGACGGGTACGAGACCGCCGGTTTTTCCGGGGGCCGCAAGCTTCATTTTACCTACCACGACCCCGAGGCGGTGAAGGGCTGGCTTGCCGAGAATCACCTTGCCGTAGAGGAGACCCACCTGAGCGATTACCCGGAGCCGGACGGGAGCATCACCACAGACATGTTTCTGTTTGTTCGCAAATAGCCCGGATAGGCCCGGCAGGGCCCCTGTTCCGACAGGTTGTAACTATTCAGCTTGCCTTCTATGGCTAAAGTCGGTTCAAAAGCGTGCCTCCTGCTGCTAGGGATGATCCCCGGACCCACAGTTGCGATGCTCCTTGCCCTCTGTTCCTCAGGACGAGGACATTCGCGAAGGCTTCGGAGAAATTGGATAAAATCTGTTTGTCAAACTTTTCAAACGTTTGGCCCCCGGCAGGGCCGCCGGAGGCAGTTTTTTGGTGCTTGTATCGTTTCACCCGGGTTACGCTTACGTGTCGTATCACCCTATCCGATAATCACGAGGTTTCCCATGACCATCAAGGCCCTTGTGTTTGGCGCCGTTGCCCTTTGTCTCTTTTCAGGGTGCTCGCTTTTTGCCGGGAAGAAGCCCGATAACCTGGGCGTCATGGAGGGCAGGCTGTCCCCCTGCCCGGATTCGCCCAACTGCGTCTCCTCCCAGGCCGACGACGACACCCATGGGATTGCTCCCCTGCCACTAACGGTTTCCCCTGCCGAGGCCATGGCGCGCATTGTTTCGGTCCTTGAGAAGACCCCCCGCGTCACCCTGGTGACCCGCACCGACACCTACCTCCATGCCGAGGTCCGCTCCGCCCTTTTCCGGTTTGTGGATGACCTGGAGGTGCATATCGATGAGGCCAGCCGCACCATCCATTTCCGATCGGCCTCCCGCACGGGGTACAGCGACTTCGGCGTCAACCGGAAGCGCGTGGAACGCTTGAAAAACAGCGTGTCCCGTTGAGGTGCCCATGGCCGTCATCGACCCCCCTTCGGAGTTCGCACCTTTTATTTCTTCGTATCGCCACCTGAAAGGCGAGACCTCCCTTGAGCTCTTCGGCGGGGTGGCCCTGGTGTTCAACCTGGGGGATCCCGTGTCCGTAAGCGTTCAGGGGCGCGCTCCCTTTACGGTGTCCTCTTCTTTTCTTCTGGGGGGCATGTCGCGTCGGGTGGAGCTTGGGTCAGACGGCGACCTGAGGCTTTTTTGCGTTCGGTTTTGCCCCTGCGGGGTATTCCCCTTTCTCTCCATGCCCCAGATGGAGTTTGCCGGGCAGTGCGTGGTTCTTGACGCAACTTGGGGAATGGAAGGGCCTGGGGCGTGGAGGCGGTGGCCCGGGACAGGGGCGATGCGCCGGAGGCTCACGCGCATCGGTTCAATGCCTTTTTTGAGGCGCGCAGGGACGCCTTTTTATCCTATGCCCGGGCTGGTGGCAACGGCCGGCCTGCCCGATCTGCCGTCGAGGGCGGCGCGCATGGGCATGGAGGATCTGGCCGCCCGATGCGGGGTGAGCCGGCGCCATCTGGAGCGGCTCTTTGATGAGCGCATCGGGGTGCCCCCGAAGCATCTTGCCCGCATGTTCCGGCTCTCCCGTGCCCTGGGGCACCTCTCCACCTCCCACGCCGCCGACGTGGCCGTTCGTTGCGGCTTCTTTGACCAGTCCCACCTGATCCGCGAGTGCCTCAGCCTGGCCGATTATTCCCCTTCACAGTGCGTGGCCTGACCTCCCTGGAAAAAGTCGCATTTGTCCAATACAGGTGCACCCGTCGTGGTGCAGGGTTGAGGGCATGGTCCGGGGCCCGTTTCGGGGGCCAGGCCGTCTGTGCATAAGAATTGACATACCATAAGGGGGAGACATGACGACATCAACGCGCGTGGCCGTTGCCACGGATTATCTGCAGGCCGGGTACTCCTGTTCCGAGGCCCTTTTGCTCACCTATGCAAAAGAGCTTGGGCTGGGGCACGCCTGTGCCCTGAAGCTGGCATCGGGCCTTGCCGGGGGCATGGGGGCCGGAGGCGGGACCTGCGGAGTCATGACCGCGGCCTGCCTGGTGATAGGACTTGCAGCAGGTCCCGACACCATCGCGGAACCCGGGGCTCGGGATCGGGTTAGGGGGCTGGTGGACGCCTTTCGAGACGGGTTTGTTGCCGACCACGGGGCCCTGGCCTGCAAGACCCTCAACGGCGGGGTTGACCCCTCCACCCCCGAGGGCAAAGCGGCGATCCGGGCCGCAGGACGGGTGCAGGAGCTCGTGGCCCGTGCGGTCCTCCGCCTGGACGCGATACTGGCGCGGGGGTGACCGGTGTTGGCCAGCTTGCCCTCTGTGGGCAGCGTGGGTGAAAAAAAGCAGGCCCCCTGCGGCCCTGCCGGGGCTAAATTTTTGCCGGATTTCATAACGACGGGCTCAATAAACAGATTCAGTTTCATCTGAAACAACAGCGAATGTGATTTTCCCTGAGGAACGAAGGGGAAAGCGCATTCGCAACCTGCTTTCGAGGTGTTTTGCCTAAGTGGCTTCACCACCCTCGCCGCCGGAGGCATCGTTTTTGCTTTTGCTGAGCTCTCTTGATCCTGTGGTTCATTCGACTTTAACCATGGAAGGCAGGCTTGTTCTGGTTACGTTTCCGCTTCTTTTTCCAAGGCGGCCAGGAGGCAGCGGGCCTCCTCCATGACCCTGGCCGTCTCCCCGGCCAGGGGGGCCAGCTCATCGATCCCGATGGCTTCCCCGGCCTCGAGCCTGTGCTCCAGGGATTCGGCTATGGCCGCCGTCTTTGGGGCGCCGATGTTCAGGAGGGCGCCCTTGAAGCGGTGGACCCTGACCTCGAGATCGGAGAATCGTTCCTCCCTGGCCATGGTCTCCATGATCCGTATGCCCTCCCGATGATCCTCCAAAAAAACGTGCAGCAGTTTCACATAGAGCCCGGTGCCGTATTTTTCCCGGCATGTCTCTCCGGCAAGAAGGGGGGCAGGTGCCTTGGGTCGGGGGGCCCCGGTGACGACGCGTTCACGGGGGATCCATGCCAGCAGCGTCTTACGAAAGGTGACGATGTCGATGGGTTTTCGATAGGATCTGCCTCAGGTTCTCTTCTGTGTCCACGGCGCTGAAGGCGATGACAGGGGGCAGGGCAAGGGACGGATGGGACCTCAAACGTCTCACGACGGTGCGGCCGTTGAGGTCCGGGAGCTTCATGTCGGTGATGACAAGGTCGAAGGTGCGGCCCGAGGTCATGGTGTCCAGGAAGGCCCTGCCGGTCTCGGCGGTGTGGACCTCCATGCGGTGCCCTTTCAGGAGCTCGGAGACCATGGTGCGGCTCAGGGGATCGTCTTCCACCAGGAGGACCGATACCCCCGGGGCCGTGAAATCATGGACAGAGCTCTGGGAAAGGGGGGCAACGGCAGGGACGTCCGGGCGGTTGTCCGGGTGCGCCCCGGACCTTTTGTGCACGGCCTTTTGAACCACGAAAAAGGTGAAGCGCGTCCCTTTGCCCAGCTTGCTGGTGCAGGAGATGCTGCCCCCCATGCGTTCCACCAGTTTGCGGGTGAGGGTGAGCCCCAGGCCGGTCCCCTGGACGTTGGTTTCGGCAAACTGGGTGAACTCATCGAAAATATGGGGCAGGTTCTCCGGGGCGATGCCCGATCCGGTATCGGTGATGGTGAACTCCAGGCAGATCCGGTCCTCCTGCGCCTTGCATCCGATACGCAGGGAGATGATGCCGCTGTCCGTGAATTTGACGGCGTTCTGCAGGATATTGAAGAGCACCTGTTTCAGGCGCATGCTGTCCCCCTTCATGGCGTGGGGGATCTCCGATGAGGCGGAAACGTGGAGGCGAACGTCTTTTCCCCTTAAGGTCTGTTCCACCAGGGCCACGATATGGCCGATGAGGTCGTGGAAGAGATAAGGCTGCTCCACGATGCGGTATTTCCCCGCCTGGATGCTGGAGATATCCAGGACATCGTTGACAATGCCGGCCAGGTGCTTGGAAGCCGTACGCGTGTGGTTTACGTAGGTTTTCTGTTTCCGGTCCAGGGGCGTTTCACTGAGGAGATCGATGAACCCCACCACCGCGTTCAAGGGCGTTCGGATCTCGTGGTTCATGTTTTTAAAAAAGTCCTGCTTGGCCCGGATGGAGGCCTGTTCCACGGCCAGGGTGTTCCGCGCCAGGCGGGACCCGGTGATGCCCACGATGAGAAGAATCACCCCGGCGGTGAGGGTGTACAGGAGGATGTAGCTTTTTCGGATATCCTGGAGGGTGGCTTCCGAGACAAAGGTGAGGATCTTCAGGTCGTACCGGTCCATCTGCCGTGTGTAGGCGGTGTACCGTTTGCCGTGGATGATGACGGTCTCCCCGTTCACGGCGGTGTTGGCCCGGGCAAGGTCCCTGTTCTCCGGTGTGGAGAGGCTGGTATAGCCTGCGGCAGGGTCCTGGGAGTGGGCGATGAGGGAGGCGTTGTTGTGGGTGATGACGATAAACCCGGATTCAAAGGCCAGGTTCTGCATGATGGTATGGTATCGGGAGAACAGGAAGTCCACCCCCACCACCCCGGCGATTTCTCCGGATGGGCCTTTGACGGCCAGGGAGATGGAGGTGATCTCCAGCCCGTCGGGTACGCTGTTGTACAGGTCGTTGATGAAGGGGGTTCCCGGTTTTTCCAGGGCCCCGGTGTACCAGGGCCGGACAATGGGGGTGTAGCCTTGGGGCAGGGAAATTTCCCTGTCCACGATGAGGCTCCCGTCCCGGGTGCCGAGGTAAACATACTTGAAGCGTGAATTGAATTGCCGGTAGTGGTGGCACAGGTCTCGGACCTCCTGGAGCAGTGCCTCGCTCCTGTGGGCCTTTGGGGTGGTGAGCAGGGCAGCCACGGTTGGGTGTTCGGCGATTTCTTTTACATGGGAAAACCCCGTGCCGATGTCTTCGGAAAGGGTGGTGGCAATGGAGGTCAGGGCGATGTTGGCCGCCTCTTTGAGATTGCGGGTGGACTGCCTGATGGAGATGTTGATGCCGATGACCGCCATGACCATCAGGGCGGAGAGCACGCTGACAAAAAAGATGCTGATGACTTTCAGGGAGAGTTTCATGGGGCCGTCCCGGGGGCGCCTTGCCCGGTGCGGGTCATGCGTCGGAGCCGTCGGTATGGGAGAGCCTGTACCCCCGCCCCCATTTGCTCACAATGGCAAGGGGGATGCCTGCCTGGGTGAGTTTCTTCCGGATGTGGGAGATGTAGGTCCTCAGAGCCCCTTTGGAGGTCTCCAGGCCTGCGGTTCCCCAGACCGCTTCGATGAGTTCGTCCGAGGGAACATAGGTGTCGAACCGCAGGCGGAGGCGGTGAAGGAGCCGGTGCTCGATGGGGGTGAAGTCGATGTCGAGGGCGGCGGCACCGGGGAGCGCCTCATCGTCCGTGGTGGCGGTGGGCTCCGGGGTGCGTCTGAGGACACACTCCAGGCGTGCCGCCAGCTCCGCGATGTCAAAGGGTTTACGGATGTAGTCTTCGGCCCCCGATTTCAGGGAGCGCACCACGGATTCGGGCAGGGACTTGCTGCTGACCATGACAAAGGGGATGTTGTGGCTCTGCAGGTGAGTCGTGATCTTGTGGCCGTCTCCGTCCGGCAGGAGGATATCCACCAGGGCCAGGGAAACAGGGGTTTCGTGGATGGTTTGGACAGCCTCCCTGCACCCTTCGGCGTGCAGGACGGTGTACGATGCGCCCAATTGCTCAATGGCGTGCTTGATGAGGATAAAATCCGTCTGTTCGTCTTCGACAACAAGTATATTCATGAAAACCGCTTTGTCCGATTCTTACTTCAGATCATTCACCACCATGATCCTCCTGTGTCGAGGAGACGGTGTGATTGGAGTAATACATTGTTCCTTCATGACTCATGCTTTGGGACGGCGCACAGTGTACCTGCCTGAAATGATTCTCTACGTCATCTTTTTAGCAAAATAATCATAGCTTATATGACAAAAAGAAGTGCCGAGTCAATCGTCAATCAAGGGGCTTTGCCGTGCCTATAAGTACTTTTTTTGGCCTTCTTTTAACTTTTTTTACTGAAGAACCGCATGTATATATCCGGCGGGGTGATGTTACCCCCGGCAGAAGATTGGCCTGTGGCCATACCTCGGCTTACCCAGGGGAAACGGGGAGCCAGGCGTCCGGGGAACGTTTTTTCGTGAAGGGCCCTCGGGTGGGAAAGGGCCGTAGATGAATGCCTTATTTATGGGATTTCGGAGGTTTGTTGTGAAAAACGGCTGTAGAAGATGGAAGGCCATGGCCACGGTACTGGTGGCAGGCACGATGCTGACAGGCTGCGCATCCACCTGGGTCCAGAAGGACGCGGACTGGATGGATAAAAAACATGTTCCCGTTCTTGTGGGGCACTACAAGGTGACCAGCGACGGCGGTGCCGATGTCATCGACCTTGCCAAGCAGGTTGCCGGGGGAGACTCCTTTGGCAGCCTGGGGATGGATACGTACAAGGAGATGAGAAAGGCCCTGGAGCCTTTCGGGTTTGACCTCAGAACCGACAAGCGCAGGGCAAAAAAACTCGATCGCATCAAGGATTACAAGACCGGAAACAGCCAGGTGGACGCCCTGCTTTCAAGCCTCACCTGTGAGTGGGTCCACCCGGCCACCTCCAACCGTGAGTTCCACCACATTATGGCCGGGACCTCCCTGCGCAAAAAGGTGGTCAACGAGCTCAAGGGCAAAAACAGGAAGGAGGCGTTCCTGTCTGCCAACCTCAAGATCGAGGATCAGGACCAGTACCTTTTCTTCAAACGTTATCGGGTCGTTCTGGGGATTCAGATCCTGGACCAGAAGGGGGATGCCGTGTTCCAGGCCAAGGCCGAAGGGTTTACCACCCTCTCGTTCTTGCGAAATCCCTGGAGCGAGAAGCGGATCCAGAAGGCGTTGGCCGACGGGCTGGCCAAAATGCAGACCGTGGAAGTCAAGCCCAAGGTGTCCATGTTCTCGTCCCTGTAAGGCGGCAGGTGACGGCCCATATCGGGCCGCGTGAATTTTGGGGGGATGTGCGTACACGCGCGTTCCCCCTTTTTTTATATCTGCTTTCGGCCGCCGAAGACCAGCTTGCCGCCCAGGGAACCCGCACGGATGGTGGGAACCAGCAGGAGGAGGTAGGCCGCCACAAGGGCTTTTGCCGAACCGGTGAGCCGGTGCACGTTTACCGGGTACAGGGCCTGGAAGAGAAGGATCAGGACAGCACCTGCAAGGACCAGGACGCTGCAGACCAGCTTTGTGCGGAACAGGGCGGTGGTGGCACCCTTGTACCGGTGTTGCCAGGAGGCAATGCCGGTGAGGATGACCCCCGGCATGGACAGGGTGATGACGGCCAGGTTTACGTAAGCCGCAAAAACAAGGCCCTGGATCTGAAAGAGGCAGCCTGCGGCCATGAATATTCCGGCCACCGGCACCATGCCGTTGGGGATATGCACGGCAATGGGATGGAGCTGATAGCGGTCGTTTTGCCTGTAGAGGGCAAGGAGCCACGCTGGCTTGGGACGGCGACGGGGGTGTGGTTTCATGGGCGCACCGGTGTGGGGTGAATGGATGGATGGCAAGTGGTTGATTTTTCACTCTACCATGGAAGCCGGAAGGACCGCAATGTGTTGCCGATGTTGACGCCGGGTGACGGCCGGTGGGTACAATGTACGGCGCCACTGTTCAGTTGCCTCCGGCGGCCCTGCCGGGGGCAACTTACCCTTTTATTCTAAAAATAACGATGCCAGGAGAGGCTGGTCTCCCAGGCGTGCTGGCTCTCGACGTCGGTGCGGGAGACCGAGAGCCCGATGCGGTTGTTGCGGTTTACCGTGAAGTTGGTTTCAAAGGCCGCGTGGGTTTCGGTGGTGTCGTCGGGCATGCGCCGGGTGATGTTGCCGGAAAGAAGCATGCGCCATCGGTCCGTGGGGGAGAAGAGGAGCCCCGTCCGGAGCCCGGGCCCCACGGAGGCCCCTTTGTCCAGGCCTTTGGAGGCGAGGAGTTCGGCTTCGGGCAGGATGAAAAAGAGGCTCTCGTCCGAGAGGTTCCAGCTCATTCCCGTTGCGGCACGCAGGGAGTAGGCGCCTTTCATGTCTCCGGTTTCGGTCATCCGTTTTTCGTACCCGGCGTGGAAAGTCCAGGAGAGGGGCCGGATAAAGGCATTTCGGGGGGACAGGGAGAGGATGTCCAGGACGGTGAAGGCCTCCAGATCCAGCTCCTTGTCCTCGTTGTCGTAGCGGACCCGGGTGTGCAAAAATTCGATCTGGACGCCTTCGCGCCGGGTGTAGTCGGTGGTGAGCAGGTTGGTGAAGGCCGGGGTAAAGGCGAGCTCTTCGAAGCTGTCCCCGTCGCGGACCCCGAAGGTGGCGGAGACACGTGACGCATCATGGCCCGTGGTGGGCTCGGGAGGGGCGGGCACGGCCTTTTCTTCGGGGCTGCCCTTGCCCAGGGTTTTGCGTGCCTTAAGGGTACCCAGGAACCGGGGCCTGAACTCCTCCTGGGAGAGCTTTTTCTTGGCGCGCCTGTAGCGTGTGACGTCGGTGACCAGGTCCAGGGTGACACGTTTGGTGCGATCGGGAAGCTCCATGGCGAGAAAGTCTGCCGGGGGCAGGGTGCCGTCGCTGAGGTCTTGTGCGAGGCCCACCTCGTATTTGGAGAGGCGCCGTACACCGGCCTGGATGCGGCTTCCCAGGGAAGGGCGGTACCTGGCTTCGGAGATGAGGCCCGCTTTCTGCATGGCCTTGATGGTGTCGATGGGGATGACGGTGAGCCCTTTTTCATGGGTGAGGGAGAGACCGGGCCGGGCCGTCTCCAGCAGGAACTGGAGCATGTAGGAGCAGTTTTTGTCAAAGAAATAGTAGTAGCTGTAGCTCTCCTTCAGCTCGAGGATATGAAGGACCATGCGCCGGGTCTCTTCCGGGGTGAGGGTCAGGGGGTACTCCCAGATGTCCCGCTGCGCCATGTCCCCGTACTCCTGGATTTTTTTGTAATAGGGGAGGATGGCATAATACCCCTTGAAGGAGCCGACGATGCCCTTGAACATGTAGGTGATGGGGTTCTGGCTGTCGGGCAGGGCCGCGTAGTTCACGGCGTCGGCCAGCACCGGTGCCTGGTAGTCGGTCTCAATGGTCAGAAAGGTGTGACCGAACATGGAGGCCGGGTTGTTGAGATGATAGGTGGGAAAGATCAGGGTGGCCGATGAGGGCCGGAGCCTTGCGGCCTCCTCACACACCAGGGGCGGGGTGTCCAGAACATCGGACAGCTGGTCGTATACCCAGGTGTATCGGGCGATGAAGCGGCACAGGGGGACGTCGTCGGGGGCCTCGCCCGTGAAAAACGTGCGGATCAGGGCGGTGAGCTCTGCGTCGGCATCGGTCTTTCCCGTCTCTGCCAGGAAGAAGGCGGGGTCGTCTATATAGCTCCGGTACGGGGTCAGGCCCACGGGGCAGTGGAGCAGGGTCCGCCAGTACGGGTTCTCGGAGAGCTTGCGTTCGCGGGCGATGCGCACGAGTGCCTCCGTGCCCGCGTCCGGTGACTCGGCGAACAGCGGGGCCGGGGCCAGGGCGATAAAAAGCAGCAAAAAAGCCCCCGCCAGGCAGCAATACCATGCCGAAGGGCGGGGGCAATTCCATGCGGATGTTGTGCTAGATCTGAGCAAGAACGCCTCGGATGGACTGAGACACAGCAGCGTGCTCAACGTCGACGGTGGGGTAGATGGTGTCGAAGTTTGCCTGGAGGGCCTGGCATGCAGCGGCCTTTTCAGAACCGGATACCTGGGCAATTTCCATCAGGGCGTCGAGGCTCTCGCCGTTGCCGGAGGCGATGTCAACAGCCAGGCTGTCCATGTTGTCGGCCACAAAGGCGTCCATGCGCTCGTTGCTGACGAAGCTCTCGGGCTTGTCACAACCCAGGGTACCGGAGGAGATGCCGAAGGTCTGGTTTCCGCTGGTACCGTTGAGGGAGGTGCCGAGGACGTTCCAGGCAAGACCGGTTTTTTCGCCGATGAGTTCTTTGCCGAGGCCGCAACCGCAGTTTTCGCTGACGGTGGACGCATAAGAGGTGCCGGCAACCAGCAGAAGGGCACCCAGTGCTACAATACATTTCTTCATGATGTTTCCTTTCAACTAATCATTACATTGTCATACCTTCACCGATGATTGTCTCTCCGGTTAAGACCCAGTCCACCCAGTAAGATAGGGGTTCAGGTTTGAAGAGGAATCCTTGATCATCAATGAAGTGTACATTCATAGTAAATTATTCGTCGGGATTCTATGAAATAAATCACATCCGTGAAAAAATGTTAATTGATGCGCCATGGCGCGATTCGCTGTTGATATCACGTATCGCGCCATGCCTTGTGTGCGCTGTCGGCTCCCGGTGTCAATCCCAGGCTGACGGAAGAAGGGAGGTGTCCATGAGAATTCTGGTGGCGGAGAGTACTTCCCCGGTTTCCACGCGAACGAGGCGAACGATGACATCGGCCCTGGAACCGGAGATGACGACGCGACCGGCCATGAGCAGTTCGGCACCGGTGAGGCGCCCCGCCTTTGCCGCGGTCTCTTCGTCCACGAACCCGGAAAGTCCCAGGGTGATCTCATCTACCATGGCCGAGGTGTTGTCCCTCTCCACCACGGTGAAAAGGGGGTGGCGGGTGGCGGCAATGAGAAGGGCCGAGGTGAGGTAGGAGGCGTCCGGGCCGGAGAGTTCCGAGGCCAGGGGGAGGACGGCGGTGGCCGGTTTCCCCGACAGGGAGATGGCCGCGTAATCCGCCAGCTGCCCCACGGCTTTTTCAAAGAGCTCTGCCGTGACCTCGTCGGGCTTCTGGCCGCCTGCAACCCCTTCGAAGTACTCCCCGTGTGTTTCGTCCGGCTGGGTCACAAGGTGGTTCAGCTCGTTTCGGGCGATGTTGATGATAACGGCTTCAAGTTTGTCCGATGTGAAGTTGGCGCCGGTGTGGTGGCTGACGCTGCCCGGTGCGCCGCCGTCGCTTTCCCCCCTCTCCCCGTACGTGAGGAAAATGTAAGCCCCCCCCGTGAGCTGGGAGAGCTGCCTCAGCACATACTCCCCGGCAAGGGAGAGCCCTCCTGTACCCACGGAGAAGATCTTGATGCCCTTTTCCCGGGCAGTGCGGGCCGCATCCATGTAAGTGAAGGCGTGGTCGTAGTCCAGGTGGGGCGGCGCGTCGGTGACGGCAAAGGCCAGGCGGATGCCCGCCTCGTTCCAGTCCATCTCGTCGATCCCTTTTTGCAGGGCGCTTTCCAGGTCTTCGGGGGTGTCTCCTCCCCCACCGGCCCGCACGCGGGACAATCGCTGCCTGAACGCTTCCAAGTCGGTGGTAAAGGGGATCGTTCTGGTGACGTACTCATCGCCCGCGTCCCGGTACATCACCATGCCGTATCGGATCAACGGGCGAACGGAGAGCTGAGAAAGGTTGAGGTTGATGAGGTCGATGCTGGTTTTCAGCTGCTCGATCTCCTCGCCCATGCTGCCCGTGGTGTCCAGAATAAAAAGGAGATCCAAAGGCACGGCCGCGGGAAGGGACCTGTGGGTGTCCAGGGTGACGGTTATCTCGCGCCGTCCGCTGCGATCAAGGGACACTTTTTTCTCCAGGCCGGCGTAGCGGAATGTGGCCGCCAAGGTTTGTGTCGTGCCCGCGTACAGGGCGGGGTATGTGCGGAAGATGCCGTCGGCGGTGGTCGTCCCGGTTTCCACCGTCTTGCCTTCCAAGGCGATGCGGACGGTGCAGTCCGGCAAGGTGCGCCCTTTCTGGTCCAGGACCGTGAGGGTGATGCGTTCGCTGACGTCGGCGGGGATGTGGGGGACCTCTTTGTAGGTCTCCAGAAAATCGAGGAAGTGGTTGAACTGCCGGTTGTCGTCGGCGTAGGCGGCCTTGAGTCCCGAGGCCGAGGGTGCGCCAAGGCCCCGTTTCCGAACCGGGGCGCTTTTTACCTCCCGGGACATGGAGCCCCCGTCTGCGTGCATTCTGAAGGTGGGGAGGGGGGGCATGGCTTTTTCTGCTTCGACAGCGTCCGGGGGAGCCGATCTATGGTTCAGGGTTTCCGCGCATCCCCAGAAAAGGAGCATGAGACAAAGAAGGGGGACGAGTCGTTTCATGGGTGACCTCCTGATGTGAGCCGTAAGGTGTTCTCGTGAATTATCCGGGACAGGGCTTCGAGGGAGCCCCTCCTTGTCGGTGGTGAAGATGCAGCTTATACGGCTGGTTTTCAATCCGTCTATGTGCTGGATCACACCGGGGTCACCTGGTCGGAGTGTCCGGCCCCCGCAGCCAGGCCAGAAGGCTGCCCAGGGCCGCCGTGGCCGCGCCGCAGAAGAGGGCGTAGCGGAAGGCCGTGAGAAAGGGGCCCTGCAGGGCCTGGGTGACAAGCCCGTTGGCCCCGGACAGGGCCGTGTAGGTGTGGTTAAAAACCGCACCTGCCAGGGCCACGCCCGTGACCATGCCCAGGTTTCGCGCGGCGCCCACCACGCTGCTGGCCACGCCCCGCCGGGGAGCGGGCACCGAGCTCATGATGGTGGTGTTGTTCGGAGGAAGGAAAAGGGCCACGCCAAAACCCGCCAGGGCCAGCTTGAAGGCGATGGGGGGAAAGGCGGTGACCTCCGTGGGCCAGGCCAGCAGGGCCAGGGCCAGGCTGAGGGTTCCCATGCCCAGGACACAGAGGATCCGCGAGCCCATGCGGTCGGCCAGGGCGCCGGAAAAGGGGGGCACCACAAAGAGCAGGGCAAAGGGAATCGTCATGACGGTGCCCACCTGGGCTTCGGAGTAGCCCATGGGAAAGAGCAGGTAAAAGGGCATGAGAAAGACCATGGTGAACAGGGCCGTATAAAGGGCGACGGCCGAGAGAACCGGCAGCCGGAAGATGCGCTCTTTAAAGAGGCTGGGATCCATGACCGGGTGAACGGTCCGGTTTTCGTGGGCCACAAAGATCAGAGCCAGGGCAATGGCTGTGCCGGTGAGACCAAGGACGCGGAAGGATGCGTAGCCCCAGGCGTGGGCGTGGGTGAGGCCGGTGAAGAGCGCTCCGCAGGACAGGGCGATGAGCAGGCCGCCGGGCAGGTCAAAGGGCTCGTCGCGCCGGGTGTCGGCCTCGGACCCTTTGAGGATCCGCGCGGCCAGAACCGCCACGGTGAGCCCCACGGGGATGTTGACGGCAAAGATCATCCGCCACGAAAAATGGGTGAGAATGAACCCGCCCACGGCAGGGCCCGAGGTGAGCCCCGCGGCAACCACCGTGGCGATGCTGCCCAGGGCCTTGCCCCGCTCGTTTTCCGGAAAGGCGTCCACGATGAGGGCCTGGCTGCAGGACATGATCATGGCCGCCCCCGTGCCCTGGAGGGCCCGGGCGGCGATGAGGGCGCCCACGGACGGTGAGAGGGCGCAGAGCAGGGAGGAGAGGGTAAAAAGGCCGTGCCCCCCCACCAGGACCAGGCGGCGTCCCACAATGTCGCTCAGTCGCCCGAAGCTCAGGATCAGGGAGGTAAAGGCGATGAGGTAGATGAGCACCACCCACTCAATGGTCACCATGGTGGTGTTCAGCCTGCCCATGAGGGTGGGCAGGGCCACGTTGACAATGCTGGAATCCAGGGTGGACATGAAGCTGCCCGTGGTTACCAGCGCGAAGACCGTCCATTTTCCGGGGGAATGCTCTTTCATTGCGGCTCATTTATCCATTGCGTACAGGTGGCGACGGGGCGTCCGCCCCGGGGAGGGCGTTACGCGGCGGCATAAGAACAAAACACACAAGACCAATGCCTCCGGCGGCTCTGCCGGAGGCTTGTTTGGGCCTTTACGCGGCAAAGGGGGCCAGCATTTCTCGGATGTCCCCTTCCACGGGCAGGGCGCGGCCATCGGGACCGGCAATGACAAAGGTGACGTCGGCCTCCACCACCGGGGTGCCCGAGCCTTTTTTGGTCATGGTCTGCTTGAGGGTGCAGCTCTTGCCCCCGAACCGGGTGATGCGGCTTTCGATGGCCAGGGTGTCCCCCAGGGTGGCAGGGCTCTGGTAGCTGATGTTGATGTTCACGACAAAAAAGGAGTACCCCTTTGCCGCCAGGTTGCCCAGGTGTTCCTCAAAAAGGGCCCAGCGGGCTTCTTCGATGAATTCGAGGTAGCGTGCGTTGTTGACGTGTCCGTACAGGTCCAGGTGGTAGCCCCTGACTTTGATCTCGGTGTGGTTTTTCATGCGGCTCTCCGTTGGCGTGGCGGGGGGCTGGGCTGCCTGAGTCCGGGATTCGGCAAAGGGGGAATGGCCATGGCCGATACCTCTGCCTGGGTGGGCGTTCAAGGCCTCGTCACGATGGCGGATTGCATCGTCCGGAACGGCTGTGTACCGCGTGTTTTCCCTGTCATGGTCCCGATCCCCTTACCGTCAGTCATGGTTGTGTTGTCTCGGTAAACTCAGAACGATAGCAGCGGACCCAAACCATGTCAATGCCGCTATATGCTGCGTAAATTGGCCTTGACGCCACTATATCTTGTGCTAAAATGACATTTAGAGCAGTTGAGCCCATCCAGAGACAGCCGGTGTTCCCGGAGGCGTTTTCCTGACAACACCCATCCAGTAAAAAAAAAAGCGGGTTGCGGCCCATGGGAGAGAAAAAAGAGAGGTGATTCTCTTTGAGTCTCCTGCCTGCTCTGGTGTCCGGTGTATTGGTTCCCCCCATGGGGTTCCGACCCCTTTCAGGCGACACCGGCGGAAGCATACATGATAAAATTCGGTTGAGATGACCTGTGAATAACGGAGAGAAGATGACAGCGACAACGCGAGAGGGAATCATGAAAGAGAGCGGTATGTTGACAATATCGGACAATACACGAACGGTCCTTGAGAGGCGGTACCTGAAAAAGGACCCCGCCGGGAATCTTGAGGAGACGCCTGAAGAGCTTTTCCAGCGCGTGGCAAGCAGTATTGCCGAGGCAGAAGGATACTACGAGGGCGGCCTTGAACCCTCGGAGGTGTCCGAGGCGTTTTATCGCCTGATGACGGAATTCAAATTTTTGCCCAACTCCCCCACCCTGATGAACGCGGGCAACGACCTGGGTCAGCTGGCGGCTTGCTTTGTGCTGCCCGTGGACGACAGCCTTGAGGGGATCTTCGATGCGGTGAAGAACGCGGCGTTGATTCACAAGTCCGGCGGAGGCACGGGCTTCTCCTTTTCCCGGCTCAGGGCCAAGAACTGCCGGGTGGGCTCCACCGGGGGCGTGGCCTCGGGGCCGGTCTCTTTTATGAAAATTTTCAATACCGCCACCGAACAGGTGAAGCAGGGGGGCACCCGGCGGGGGGCCAACATGGCCATTTTGCGGGTGGACCATCCCGATATCCTGGAGTTCATCGGCTGCAAAGAGGACAACGAAGCCCTGAACAACTTCAACATCTCCGTGGGGGTCACCGACGCCTTTATGCAGGCGGTGCGCCAGGGGGAGGCCTACGACCTCATCGATCCCCGCAACGGAGAGCCCCGGGGCTCTTTGGACGCCCGCACCGTCTACGAGACCCTCATCCACCAGGCCTGGTTCAACGGGGACCCCGGCATCGTCTTTCTGGACCGCATCAACCGGGACAACCCCACCCCGGAGATCGGGGAGATCGAGTCCACCAACCCATGCGGGGAGCAGCCCCTGCTGCCCATGGAGGCGTGCAACCTGGGGTCGGTGAACCTCTCCCGGTGCGTGGCGGTCCAGGGAGGCAAAACGCGGGTGGATTACGAGGCCCTCAAGGAGACCGTCTGGCTTGCCGTGCGCTTTCTGGACGACACCATCGAGATGAGCCGCTACCCCCTTGCCGCCATCGACGAGATGGTCAAGGGCAACCGGAAGATCGGGCTGGGGGTCATGGGCTTTGCCGACCTCCTGTTCATGATGGGAATTCCCTACAACTCGGACGAGGCCGTGGCCCTGGCAGAAAAGGTCATGGGCTTTGTCCAGGCCGAAGCCCACGAGGCTTCCCGCCACCTGGCCGTCTCCCGGGGGGCCTTCCCCAACATCGACAAGAGCGTCTTTAAAGGGGACGAGGCACGGGCCTACCGCAACGCCACCTGCACCACCATCGCCCCCACCGGGACCTTGAGCATCATCGCCGGGTGCTCCAGCGGCATTTCCAGCCTGGGTCGCCTTCGTGCGCGCCGGGTGATGGATGGAGACGAGCTTGTGGAGGTGAACCCCCTGTTTGAAGCCACGGCTCGGGCCCGGGGATTTTACAGCGACGAGCTCATGGCCCGCATCGCCAAGGTCGGCACCATCGCCCACATGGAAGAGATCCCCGAGGATGTAAGGGCCGTGTTCGTCACCGCCCACGACGTCTCCCCGGAGTGGCACATCCGCATGCAGGCGGCCTTTCAGAACCACACGGACAACGCCGTTTCCAAAACCGTGAACCTGCCCAGGCAGGCCAGCGAAGACGAGGTGCGGGACATCTACGACATGGCCTTTGACCTCTGCTGCAAAGGGGTCACCATCTACCGGGACGGCAGCAAGGAGAACCAGGTCCTCTCCGTCTCCGACGCCAAAAAAGAGGCGGCCCCGGCCGAGCCCTCCCACAGGGTGCTGGAGCGCCCCGAGATCCTGGAAGGCTTCACCTCCAAGATCGGCACCGGCATGGGCCAGCTCTATGTCACCGTCACCGAGATGGACGGCCGCCCCTTTGAAGTGTTTGCCACCATAGGTAAGTCCGGCAAATCCACCACGGCCAAGACCGAAGCCATCGGTCGGCTCATCTCCCTGGCCCTTCGCTCCGGGGTGGACGTCTCCGAGATCGTCCACCAGGTGAAAGGCATCGGCGGTGAGCACGCCGTGTTCCAGAAAGGGGGCCGGGTCCTCTCCATCCCCGATGCCATCGGCCGGGTGCTGGAGAAACGCTACCTCAAAGGCAAAGGCCCGGCAAACGGCGTCAAGGTGGAGCCCTCCCTCATCGATGATCCCTGCCCGGACTGCGGCGGCGCCATGGCACACGAAGAAGGGTGCGTCACCTGCCACCTCTGCGGGTACACCAAGTGCGGGTAATGAGTTGAAAGCCTTCCTTCTATGGGCAAAGCCTGCCTCCGGCGGCGAGGTGAGCCACCTCGAAAGCTTATTGCGATTGCGTATTTTCCTTCGTTCCTCAGGAAAATGCGCAATCGCCTTCGGCTCGGGCTTCGCCCGACATAAACGCTGATGATTTGTGCGGGCGGCATCACATGCTTCGACGTAAGAGGATACGATGTCGTTGCTTGTAGGGGGCCGGCACACGCGGATTCCTGGGGAACAGCCCCTATGAGAGTGTGACGCGTTGCCGACGGTGCAGGGGATGTGAGGTAGGATGCGCTTGCGCACCGCCGAAGGGTCGTAACGGTCATGAAGCCCCATGCACGGGTGACCTTCACGCAGCATAGACATGGCAAAAGGCGTCGGTTTTCCGAACAGATGGTGCGCAAGCACACCCTGCAGAATGTCAGGCAACAGGCTGTTAAGTCATTTTTACGAATCAGACACAAAAGGGCCATGGAGGTGATCTCCATGGCCCTTTTTATCTTTTGTCCAGCTTGCCGCCGGGGGCGCTTTTATAAAAAAAGCATCGTAAAAAACATTCCCAATGGAGCGAAAAAGTCGAACCTATTTCGGCGAAGCCTGGAAAGGCTTACTTAAGGTCTGTTTGTAAAACGTTTCAAAAGTTTGGCCCCCGGCAGGGCCGCCGGAGGCTTGTTTGAGCTGAACAGTTACGTTGTTCCTGTCTTATATGTTGGTGAGGGTGCGTTTCAGCACCGTCTCCCGCAGCCATGCGGCGTCGTTTTTCTCGGGGCAGTTGATGGTGTAGTGGAGCCCCCGGGATTCGCGCCTTTTCATGGCGCTTCGGATGATGAGCTCGGCCACCACGGCGATGTTCCTCAGCTCGATGAGGTCGGCGGTGACGCGGAAGTTCCAGTAGTATTCCCGGATCTCGCTCTGGATGTTTTCGATGCGGTTCAGGGCCCGGGAGAGGCGCTTGTCCGAGCGCACCACGCCCACATAGTTCCACATGAAGCGGCGGCTTGCGCGGTTGGCTGATGAAGCCACGGCTCGCCTGGCTGTCGGTGGCGCCCACGTCGTCCCAGCGGGGGAGTTGAACGTCCGATGCCTTCCAGGCCTTTGCGTCTTCTATGGCGCTGGCCGCGGCGTTGTGGGCGTAGACCAGGGCTTCCAGAAGCGAGTTGCTGGCCAGGCGGTTGGCGCCGTGGAGGCCCGTGCAGGCGGTTTCCCCGATGGCGTAGAGGTGCTTGATGTCGCTGCGCCCGTCCAGGTCGGTGGCCACCCCGCCGCACATGTAGTGGGCGGCGGGCACCACCGGGATGGGGTCTTTGGTCATGTCGAAGCCGAACTTCAGGCCCTGTTGCCAGAGGTTGGGGAAGCGTTTTTTGACAAAGGCGGGATCCTTGTGGGAGATGTCCAGAAACACGGAGTCGGCCCCGCTGGTTTTAAGCTCGGAGTCGATGGCCCGGGAGACCTTGTCACGGCAGGCCAGATCTTTCAAGGGGTCGTACTTCTCCATGAAGCACTCGCCCTTTTCGTTTTTCAGCACAGCCCCTTCCCCGCGCACGGCCTCGGAGATGAGGAAGTTCTTGGCCTCCGGGTGGTAGAGGCAGGTGGGATGAAACTGCATGAACTCCATGTTGGCCACGGAAGCCCCTGCCCGCCAGGCCATGGCAATGCCGTCCCCTGTGGCCACGTCCGGGTTGCTGGTGTAGAGGTAGACCTTGCCCGAGCCCCCGCAGGCCAGGACCGTCACCTTGGCGGCGATGGTTTTGACGGTGTCGGCGTCCTTGTCCAGGACGTAGGCCCCGCAGCAGGTGGTGTCCCGGGTGGTGGTGATCATCCCGCTCTTGACCCGGGTGGAGACGGTGATGAGGTCGATGGCAATGTGCTCTTCCAGGAGGGTGATGGCGGGGGTGGCGCGGACCTGTTCCACCAGGGCGCGTTCGATCTCCCGGCCGGTCATGTCCTCTGCGTGGAGGACCCTTTTTTCCGAGTGACCCCCTTCGCGGCCCAGGTCGTAGTCGGTGCCGGGCGCCCTGTGGGCGTCGTCGTCGCAGAGGCTGAACTTGACTCCGAGGTCTATGAGCTCCTTGACCCGTTCGGGGCCCTGGGTGACCACCATGTCCACCACGTCCCGGTTGCAGAGGCCGTCTCCGGCGTCAAGGGTGTCTTTGATGTGAAGGTCAAAGGAGTCGATGTCGCTCTGGACGGCGGCTACGCCCCCTTGGGCGTAAGCGGTGTTGCTTTCTGAGACCGCCTTTTTGGTAACGATAGTGACGGTGCCGTGTTCGGCGACTTTCAGGGCGAAGGTGAGTCCGGCGACGCCGGACCCGATAACGAGAAAATCAGACGTGATGTTCATAAAGGCCTCGGTAACGATGAAAATCGTGACGCTGTGCGATGCGTGTTATCCGGGCACGGCCGGCAGAGGCCCCATGGACATCTTTGAAAAGGGGCGGTCCCGTGGCGGGCAGTCCCGGGCGGGACGCATCCCCTACATTAATAATATGAACTTCTCTTCTTTCGGGAGCTGGAGCCGATGATAAAGCCCACGAGCAGGACCCCGGCTCCGGCCAGGAACCAGATCATGTTCTTCTTGGCCAGGCGGTCGTTTAAGATGTCCGCCTTTTTGGAGAGGTTGGCCAGCTGGTTCTTGGTCTCCTTGTAGTCCTCTTCCAGCTGCAGGAAGTTGCCGGATTTCTTTTTGAGCTCCTGATACGCCTGGCCGGATTCGGCGGCGCGTTTTTCCGTATCGGTCAGGTTCTTTTTCAGCTCGTTGTTCTCTTTCTTCAGCTCTGCCAGCTGGCCCTTCAGCTCGGTGCGGGACTTAAGGACCCGGTCGTGCTTGGCCTGGAGCTTGTCAAGGAGCACCCCTTTGGTGGGGGTGGGGACCAGCCACTGGGTCAGGACCCAGCCTTCGGCCTCTCCGTCCACGGTGACACGGGTCCACTTTTCTCCGTCCTCGACGACCTCCACGGCCGTGCCCGAGGGCAGCCCCCTCAGGATGCTGTACTCGGTCCCCGGGCCGCCGCGAAAGGTCGCGTTGATACGGTCGGTGATGTACAGGGTTTGGGCTGCGGCCGGGGCCGCGGAAAAGAGCAGACAAGCTGTAATGAGAGCTTTGATTTTCATGGTTGACTCCTGCGCGTTGGGCCCCTGAATCAAGAGCACGTGAGGGGCATTGGAACGGGACCTTCGGAAAGTGACGTCGCAGCCCTTTCCGGGTTCATGGTTCGGATAGGCGTTCCGGTGTTGTCAATATTTAAGGGGCCCGGAAAGGTGCGTGGGCGCAACCCGCCTTTTCCGTTCCCCTGGTGAACCGTTGAATCGGTCCAGATGGACATCCCAATTTAACTAAAACATTATCTCCCGTGGCGATGGCGTATCGTCACCTGGGCGGTGTGGTTCCCATCCCTCGGGATGGTTTACCATATACAAACTCACCGCCCCATTGGAAGGAAAAAATCACTGTTTACCCATGGTTCAAGTATGGTATGTATACCCGTTCCATGATGGCCGGATTCCGCGTAAACCCTATATTTTGATCATTAGCGATCCCATCGATACCGGTGATGATCTGTGGATCACCTGACCTGCAGTGTGCCAACGGACATACCTTGAAGGGTGGTTCGACGACAAGACAGCCTTTGAAGACCAGCAGAAACAGGGGCTGGTTACCTGTCCCTTTTGCGACAACAGAAACGTGTTTATCGTTCCCAGCACCTTTGCCATCCCCAAGGCGGTGAACGCCCCGTCGGGTCCCCGGCAGAGCAGCGGCCTGGCCGTGGGAGACGTCAGCGCCAAGATCGTGGAGTTCATGGAGCAGAACTTCGACGACGTGGGGGCCAACTTTGCCAAGGAAGCCCTGAAGATCCACTACGGCGTCTCCGAGCCCCGGAACATCCGGGGGGTGAGCTCCCCGGAAGAGGAAAAGGTCCTCGAAAAAGAGGGCGTCCCCCTGTTCAAGGTCCCCCTTCCCGCCAAGAAAGGCACCGAAGACGCCTAACTTCCGGTGATGGCCCTTACGCCATCCCGGCCAGGCGTCGGTCCAGGTGGGAGCAGCGCATGTTGGGCCGGTTGTTGGACAGGGCGATCTCCACGGCCCGCCGGGTGCCGATGAGGATCACCAGCTCTTTGCCCCGGGTCATGGCCGTGTAGAGGAGGTTCCTCTGCAACAGCGGGTAGTGCTGGGTGGTGACGGGCACCACCACCGCCGGGTACTCCGAGCCCTGTGATTTATGGACGCTGATGGCGTAGGCCAGGGTCAGCTCGTCCAGCTCTTCGGTCTCATAGGCCACCTTCCTTCCCTCGTAATTCACCTTGAGGGTCTTCTCTTTTTTGTTCACCTCGCAGATGATCCCGATATCCCCGTTAAAGACCTCTTTTTCGTAGTTGTTTTTCAGGTGCATCACCTTGTCGCCTTCGCGAATGCCCCCCAGGGACTGGAGGGCATCTCCGGTTTCGTTCAGGGCCTCCTGCAGGGCCACGTTGAGGCTGATGGTCCCCACGTCCCCTTTGTGCATGGGGGTCAGCACCTGGATCTCCTCCAAGGGGGTGTAGCCGTAGGTGGCCGGGATCCGCTTGGCGCAGAGTTCCACCACCCGCTGCATCACCTTCACCGGATCACCGGTTTCGATGAAGTAAAACTCCGAAGGCCCTTTGCCTTCTTCCGGGTGAGCATCCGGGAACTCACCGGTGCGGACCTTGTGGGCGTTCATGACGATGGGGCTCTCCTGGGCCTGGCGGAAGATGCGGGTGAGGGCATAGGTCTTGAGGCGGTCCGAGGCGATGAGGTCCGACAGGACGTTGCCCGGCCCCACCGAGGGGAGCTGGAAGATATCCCCCACAAAGACCACGGTAGCCTCAACGGGCACGGCGTCCAGGAAGCGGTGCATCAACAGGGTGTCCACCATGGAGACCTCGTCGATGATGAAGACGTCGCCGGAAAGGGGCTTGTCCCGGTTGTGCTCGAAGGCACCGGTGGCATAGTCGTATTTCAGGAGCTTGTGCAGGGTGGAGGCTTTTTTGTCGGTGACCTCGGTGATGCGTCGGGCGGCCCGGCCCGTGGGGGCGGCCATGACGGTCTCGTGGTTCAGGTGGTCGCAGAGGGCCGCGATGGAGCGTACCAGGGTGGTCTTTCCCGTGCCCGGGCCCCCGGTAATGACGGCCACCCGGTGGCAGAGGATCTCTTCCAGGGTTTCGAGCTGCTCGTCGGAGAGTTTGATGGCCAGGCGTGACAGCACCGTCTCCAGGATCTCCTCACGGGTGATGGCAGGGGCCTCTTCGGGCATGGAGAGCATCATGGCCAGGCGCCGGGCAATGCCCTCTTCGGCCCGGAAGAGCTCTTTGGGGTAGACGGCCTGGATGGCTTCGCCGTTCCGGTCCAGGGGCTCTGACACAACGCGTCCCTTGGCCTTGAGCTCTTCCAGGGCCGCGGTGAGGGGCTCGTGTTCCATGTGGTGCTGCTCCATGCAGCGGGTGATGAGGCTGCCTGCCGGGGCAAAGACATGGCCGTCCGAGGTGAACTGCTCCAGCACGAAAAGGAGGCAGGCCCGGACCTCTGGGGTCGTCTTCGGCGATCCCCAGGGAGAGGGCTGCATGGTCCACGGTGTTAAAGTCCATGCCGTTTATGTCGAAGAGTAGAGTAAAGGGATTGTCTTTAATGCACTCGGTGGCCTTTGCTCCGTACCGTTTGTGGATGGGGGCGCATTGGGACACGGGGATGCCGTGTTCCTTTAAAAAGGCGATGAGGCGCTTGACCTCCATCTGGCGGGTGAGGGCCTCGCGCAGGCTCTCCATGGTCTTCTTGCCGAAGCCCTTGAGGCCGGTGATTTTTTCCGGGCAGGTTTCGATGACGCTTAAGGTCTCGGCGCCGAATCGCTCCACCAGGGTTCGGATCTTGGGGGTGGAGAGGCCCTTGACCCCCAGGCGCTTGAGGTAGGTTTTTATCTCCTCCCCGGTTTCGGGAAAGATCAGCTCGTATTCGCTGATGCGGAACTGATCGCCGAAACGCTGGTGCTTCTCCCAGGTGCCGGACAGGCGCAGCCGGTCCTCCAGGTCGATGCCCGCAAGGGTCCCCACCACCGTGATGGTGACCCCGGTGTCGTCGGTGACAAGGTCAGCAATGGTGTAGCTGTTGTCTTCATTTCGGTAGCGGATGCGCTTGATGCGTCCGGACAGGGTGATGGTGTTCATGGAGCTGCCTTGCTACGAGCCCAAGGTGTCTAAGACCCAGCGGACCGCGTCGAAGAGGGTGTCTGCCACATGGTCGGGGCGCTGGCCTTCGGCGTCCAGTGCGGCCAGGGCTTTGTCGGGGTTTCCGGTTCGTACGAGCACGGTGGCCGCGCACCCGGCGGCTTTTCCGCAGAGGACGTCCTTGGCGCTGTCCCCGATCATCACCGAGGAGGCGGGGTCGATGCCTTGGGTGTTGCAGGCGTCGTGGATGAGGCCGGGCTTGGGTTTCCGGCAGGCGCAGCCGTCGTCCGGGGTGTGGGGGCAGAAAAAGATACCGTCCACCGAGCCCCCGGCCGCTTCAATGCCCGCTGTCATCTTGTCAAAGATGGCCGAAAGGGTCTCTCGGGTCACCCAGCCCCGTCCGATGATCGACTGGTTGGTGATGACCATGGCCGAGAGGCCGTGGGCCTTCAAGAGGGCAAAGGCTTCGGGGCTTCGGGGAAGAAAGTGGAACTCGTCCACGGTTTTGATGTAGTGGGGGGAGTCCTGGTTGATGACCCCGTCGCGATCGATGAATACGGTGGTGATGGGCATGCGAATCTGTCCTATAGGGAGAGGATAAAGGCCTGGGTAAAGCCGTCTTCCATTAAGCGGAGTTTCAGGTCCACGGCGGCTTCCCGGCTGAGGAGGTGTCCCACCACCACCCGGTTGAGGCCGTCTGGCCCCTCCATGGCTTTGACGGGAAGGAGGCTGTACCGGTCGGTAAGGCGGGCTGCGTAAGCCTCTGCATTGCTCCGGCTGCTGAAGGCGCCGACCTGGACACCGAAATCACCCCGGGTAAGGGGCTTAGCCGCAGCGGTTTTTTTGGGCTTCAGCGCCGTGACGCGTACCTTGGCCGTGCCGGTGCCCACCATGCCGATGGCATGGGCCGCTTTGTTGGAAAGGTCGATGATCCGCTTGCCCACAAAGGGGCCGCGGTCGTTGATTTTCAAGGTGACTGTTTTGCCGTTGCCCAGGTGCTTTACCCGGACCATGGTTCCCAGGGGCAGGGTCTTGTGGGCGGCGGTCATGGCGTGCATGTCGTAGGTCTCGCCGCTTGCCGTGGGCTTGCCGTGGAACTTGGGGCCGTACCAGGAGGCGATGCCCACCTCGTCGTACCCATCGGCCGTTGCCAGGGGTTGGTACCATTTGCCCAGGACCTTGTAGGGACGGGGAGCGCCGGCGGTCCTCGCGGGCTGTTTGGTGGCACATGCCGAGGTCAGCAGGAGGAGCGCTGCAAGGAACAGGGTGAGAAGGGCGTGTTCGGTGCGGTTCATATGGTGACTCCTTGGAGATTCGGAACGTGATGGAAACCGTGTGGTTGTGTCGGGCGCTGGGGCGTGCGGGGAATCCTTCTTTCCCATGGGAGGTGTGTCTGCCCGGGCTTTTATCTCAGAAGGGTCATATCACAGGTTTATACCCGGGGGAAGAAGACAGGGCCAGGCCCCGGCCGGAAAGGAAAACACGGCGACGCGGATAAGGCGGAAAAAATGAGGCGGAATCCGTGTGTGCGAATGCTGAATTTCCAGTGGCATGAAGGCATGCAAAGTCCCCTTGGTTTCGACTGGATTTTCTTGTGGCAGGTTTGATCCGGGGGACGTGTTATGGTAGGTTGATACGCAATTATACACTGTCGGCAAAGGCTGTGGGGCGGGCTGAAACATGGCGCGTCGGCAGTGATACTAACGTTTTATTTTTCTGGTGATTATGAACAGAAGAGATTTTTTGAGGCTTGCTGCCGCAGGTACCCTTGGGTCCATGGTCCCGTCACCGGCTTACGCTGCGTGGATGTCCGTGTTCAAAGACGAGGTGCAGCCCATCGATGACCGGTACATCAAGGATTACCTGAATAAGATTGAGAATTTTGACGAAAAGCACACCGAAGATATCTTTCTCCGTGCCGATCAGAAAGTGACCCTCAAAAGCGCCCTGAGTCGCCTGAAACGTATCCAACGCATCGTGGGGCACGGTCACTTTGCCCTGTTGAGTTTCGATGGTGCCGTGAAAACGGCCAAAGCCTACACAAGCGTGGGGCGGTTCACCAAGAAGGAGCTGGACTTCATGGAGATGATCTTCTATGAGGACAGCCTTCTCTACGGGTTCATGGGGGACAAGCCCCTGAAGAACCTCACCGACACCATTGACGAACCCAAAGCCGTCAAGATTCCTTACACGGGAAACTACCTGTACAAGGGGCTGCCCCTTGAGATGTACAAAAAAATCAAGAAAGACATCGGGGATGACGTTATTCTCACCTCGGGCCTGCGAAGCGTCACCAAGCAGTTCATGCTCTTTTTGAGCAAAGCCCACAGCAACGACGGCAACCTTTCCCTGGCCTCCCGCTCCCTGGCTCCCCCGGGATACTCCTTCCACGGCGTCGGCGATTTTGATGTCGGTCAGGTCGGGTTCGGGGTGCTCAATTTTACGGAAAAGTTCACGGACACCCCCATCTACAAAAAACTCGAAGATTTGGGCTACATCAAACTCCGGTACAGCAAAGGGAATTACCTCGGGGTCCGTTTTGAACCATGGCATATTAAGGTAAAGTTGCAATCATGCTGAGATTCATCGTACTAGTCGTTTGCGCCATCGTATCAACGTCGGCGGCCTTTGCATCGTCCCTGGAATTTTCCGTCCACAAGATGGAGTCCGGGGTTCCCGGAAACACGATCCTCATTGTCGGGGGCATCCAGGGCGACGAGCCGGGGGGCTTCAACGCCGCGTCCATCATCACCACCCATTACACCATCACCTCCGGCAGCGTCTGGGTGGTTCCCAACCTCAATTTCCTCAGCATCATCAAGCGCTCCAGAGGCGTCTACGGGGACCTGAACCGCAAGTTCGCCGACATCAAGGAGAGCGACCCGGAATACGGCACCATCGAAAAGATCAAGAAACTCATCTTAAATGATGAGGTGGACCTGGTGCTGAACCTCCATGACGGAAGCGGGTTTTACCGCGACACGTACATCGACAGACTGCGCAACCCCAACCGCTGGGGGCAGTGCGTCATCGCGGACCAGGAGGCCCTGGAGGGGGTTCGGTTCGGCAACCTCTCGGAGATGGCGACCCGAACGGTTGAAAAGGTCAACAATGCCCTTCTCGATCCGTCCCACACCTACACCTTCATGAACACCAGAACCCGTGAAGGCAACGTGGAGATGGCCAAGACCCTCACCTACTTTACCATCCGCAACAACAAGCCCGCCTTCGGCATCGAGGCCAGCAAGTCATTGCCCACCCATGAACGGGCGTATTACCACATCCGCGCCATCGAGTCCTTTTTCAAGGAGCTCGACATCACCTACCAGAGGCGCTTTGACCTGACCTCTGCCGGGGTGAAGCACGCCATCAACGACAACGTGAGCTTTGCCCTCAACGACAAGCGCATCGTGTTGGACGTCAAAAACGCACGGAACAACCTGCGGTACATCCCCTTGAAAAAAGAGAACCCCATGGAGTTCTCGCCGAGCAATCCCCTCATGGCTGCCGTGGATACCGGCCAGGGGGTTCGGATCTATTACGGAAACAGGCGCGTTACCTGGCTGCATCCGGAGTATTTCGAGTACGACACCTCGGTTGATTCCGTTCAGATGACGGTGGACGGGGTGAGCAGGCAGGTGGCCTTCGGGGAGATTGTCCCGGTGCGGGAGGAGTTCACCGTGGACCCCACCTCCGGGCTGAGGGTCAACGTCATCGGATTTACCCAGAAGAATGTCCGTAACGAATCCGGGATTCCCATCTCCCAGCGCAACATCCAGCGCCGTTTTTCCGTGGACAAGGCGGGCATGCTCTACCGGGTGGAGTTCTACAACCAGGAGAAGTTCTCCGGCATGGTCCTGGTGGACTTCTCCAAGGAGGCCCTGGCCAGGCAGGAAAATACCCGGGATCAGGGGCCTTCCGGAAAGCTCGTGGGAGAACTCGACGACGGGACCGCTCCCCATGATGCCCATGGCGTGTAATCACAGGTGAGCCTGCGGGGCCCTGCCTGGGGTGCTCGCAGGCTTTCTGCTCTTGTGCCTATTCGGCTTGCCCCAGGCGGGCCGCTTTTCGTAACATGCCCGTACATTTATAACAGTCGGCTCACTGATAACGCTCAGCGGAGCCGAGACGTTCATAAGACCTGTTTATCAAACTTTTTAAAAGTTTGGCCCCCGGCAGGGCCGCCGGAAGGCTGTTTTTCATAGCTGACACTCAGCTGCTTAACCCTGCCTTGTTTCTCTTCTCTCGTCATCACTCCCATAACCGTATCTTTCCCGTGTTGTCATGTTGGCCGATGGGGTCCAGTCATTCATCACGGCATTCATTCAATACAGGAGGCAGCGATGTCAATCAGTGTGTACATAGGAATCAGCCTGGACGGTTACATTGCGGACAGGGACGGCGGGCTGGACTGGCTGCAGTGCGTGCCCAACCCGGACAACCTGGATTTCGGGTGGGCGGATTTCATGGAGGGCATCGACGCCATCGTCATGGGGCGACGGACCTTTGAGGTGGTCTGCGGCTTTGACTGCGACTGGCCGTACAGCAAGCCGGTGTATGTCCTGAGCCGTACCCTTACGTCGTTGCCGACGGGGTACGAGGGGAAGGCCGAGCTGGTTGGAGGCGCCCTTGCAGAGGTTGTGGAGACCCTTCACGGCAGGGGGCATGACCACCTCTATATCGACGGCGGCAAGACCGTGCAGGGGTTCCTGAACGAGGACCTCGTCGATGAGGTGACCCTGACCACGGTGCCCGTATTGCTTGGGGGCGGCACCCCGCTGTTCGGTGACCTTCCCGAGGCCATGGCCTTTGAGCATGTGCGCACCGATGTCCATCTGGAGGCCTTGGTGCAGACCCGTTACCGGCGCAAGCGATAAGATTTTTACGTCAGCCTTAGCCTTACAGGATGCGTTTGCCGAAGAGGGAGACGGCCAGTTTAACGGCCAGGGTGGCGGTCTGGTTGGAGGTGTCCATGATGGGGTTGATCTCCACGATGTCCATGGAGCTCAGGAGGTGGGAGTCGGCCAGGATCTCCATGAGCAGGTGGGCCTCCCGGTAGGTGAGGCCTCCGGGCACCGGGGTGCCGACCCCAGGGGCGCCGGCGGGCTCCAGGCTGTCCATGTCCAGGCTCACGTGGAGGCGTCCCAGGTGGGAGAGGCGGGAGACGGTTTCCCGGGCCACGCGGCTCATGCCCATCTCATCGATGTCCCGCATGGTGAAGGTGGTGATGCCCGAGCGGGCAAGGACCTCTTTTTCCAGGGGGTCGAGATCGCGGATGCCCACCAGGACCACCTGGTCGGCCCTTATCTTGGCCCCGCTGCGCCCGCAACAGACCAGGGCCTCGTGGCCGTTGCCAAGGAGGATGGAGAGGCTCATGCCGTGGACGTTGCCCGAGGGGGAGATGGCCGGTGTGTTGAAGTCGGCGTGGGCGTCGATCCACACCACCCCGCAGGGGGCGTCGTGGGTGACGCCCCCCACGGATCCCACGGCAATGGTGTGGTCCCCGCCCAGGAAGATGGGGATGGTGTCGTCTTCGATGGCTTTGCGGGCCTGGTCGTAGCAGGCCGACGAGGTCCGGGCGATTTCGGCCACGGTCTGTACCTCGGGCACGGTGTCCCGCACGGGCACGTGGATGTTGCCCCGGTCTTCCACGTGGTAGCCCAGGCGGGCGAGGTGCTCGGCAAGGCCGGCGTACCTGATGGCGGCCAGGCGTCCACCCCGCGCCGGGGCTGGCCGAGGTCGATGGGGACGCCGATGATGCGGATGGTCTGGTTCATGGGATCAGGTTGTTGGCAAGGTTGATCATAAAATCCTGCACATTGGTGAGGATGGCCGTGGACTGAGCCGATCCCCGGTTGGCCAGTTTGTCTGCGGAGAACTCGCTGATGTCCACCACGTAGAAAAAGACGGGGCGCACCGTGCCGTCGTCCAGGACCCGGTAGGACGGGGTCATGTTGCCGAAGGCGATGGTGTGGAGCTGGGTGGCCAGGGTGATGACGCAGGTGGCCTGGGCGGCAAAGACCCGCATGCGGTCCTGGGCTTTGCCTGTGTGGGTCTCCACCTCGGGCAGGGGGCCGTCGTCCCGGATGGATCCGGCCAGGACGTAGGGCACCCCGCAGGTTTCGCAGGCGTGCATGATGCCGTCGGTGATGCCGAGCCCTTCAAGGGCTGCGGGGATGGAGCCTGTTCTCCGCACCTTGTTGAGCAGGTCCAGGTGGTGGTAGTGGCCCAGGGGCTTGAGCTCCCGGGTGTAGATGTCCTGGCCCAGGCCCGTGCCGTAGACACCGGCCTCCATGTCGTGGGTGGCCAGGGCGTTTCCGGCCATGAGGGCGTGGCAGTACCCCTCCCGGATGATCCCTGCCATGGCGTCTCTGCTGTCCTTGTCAAAGGCCACGGCCGGGCCCAGCACCCAGGTGATGAACCCCTCATTTTTTTCGTGCCGGAGGATGTCGTAGAGGTGATCGTAGCTTCGCGAGAAGGGGGTCTCCCGGCTGCCTCTGGTCATGAAGGCAAATTTTTTGGACGGCCCCTGCCTTGCAAACAGTAGTATGATATCGACACTCTCCCCTCCTCTCCCCGGCCCACCACCACCCTGTCCCCTTTTTTCAGTCGCCTTGCCTCCACGGCCTCGGGTGTTTCCCCGTCCATTCGAATCACCGTGTCCATACGGTTTTTGTGCAAAAGGACCCAGGTCCCCGGGGCGACGTGGACGTATTCGGGGTGGTTGCTGGTGGCGTGAAAATCCGTGCAAGACGCCGGATGCGGGCGGGTGCCTTTCCGTGGTGATCACCGGGGCGGAGGCCAGGGGTTCTGCGGAAAAGTCCGGGGGGGTGTAAGGGGGGATAAGATCCATGGCTGCCTCGCTCGTTGGGATGGCGGTTGACATGCTCACGTGGTCGGAAGGGGTGGCGTCGCGTGACACCGGTGGTGATGATCCTTCACTATACCACCGGTTATCGGCACGGAAAACGAAAAAGGGGGTGCAAGGCCCCATGCCATCTGTTGACATTTCGACGCGTTGAGTCATAATAAAAGGACTTCTTGTCTTCTTTTTTTACGCATTGCTTGCCTGGTTGTTGTCTTACGGTGTACGGGGCACTGCCCCTTTCCGGCCGGGGTTTCCCGGTTGCGACGTATCTGTTCGGATTCTCAGTTTTCCCCCCACTTGATCGGGGCGCAAGTCGCCCTTCATTTACTTCTCAGTCATCTTATATCGGATTCATGACATGTTTCGTGCCGGGAGGGTGCGATGACGATGGTCCGTTTGGTTCCCTTTTGGGTTTTTCTGGTCTTTGCTTCCCAGGCTCTGGGGCAGGGGCTTGTGGTGTTTCCCTTTGACGCCCCGGGCAGGCCCGAGGCAGAGGTTTCCTATTTCCAGGAGATGCTGGTGACCCATCTGGCCCGTGGGTTTCGGCTCTTTGAAGGGGACGGGGTGAACGCTGCCCTGGGGCTCTGTGGCGAGGACGAGGCCTCGGTTGCCGATTGCCTGGCCCTTGTGGGGGAGGTGTTTGAGGCCGAACTCGGAGCCCGGGGACGTTGGACAGGCACCGGCAGCCGGGGCGATTTTTTCCTGGAGGTGGTGGATCTGGGCACCGGCAGGGTCCTTTTCTCCCAGCGGGATGCAGACCGGCAGCGATCCGCCCAAGAGCGTCTTGCCGCCCTTGCCTCAGGCGCCAGGGTTAGGGTGGCCGGGGAGCCGGAGGCAACGGTTGCCGTGATGCCGGGCATGGTGTTTGTGAGGATTCCCGGGGAGGATACCCCTCCGCTTTACCTCCAGGCCAGTGAGGTCACCCAGGCCCAGTGGCGCATGGTGATGGGGTACAACCCCTCGTGGTTCATCGCATGCGGAGACAATTGCCCGGTGGAGAGCGTTACCCGTCGTGAGGTCGATACCTTTGTGGCCCGCATGAACATCATGGGTCTGGGGCGTTTCCGCCTGCCCACCTCCCGGGAGTGGCAACGGGCCCTTGCCCTTTCAGGGCCGGAAACACCCTGCCTTTCGGGGAACAACTGCGTGGGGTACGAGGGATATCCCTGCGGGGCATGGATCCAGGGCGGTGCCCGGTGCGATCTGTGCGGCCCCAGGCCCGCCGGATCCGGGGCCGTGGCCCTGGTGAACATGGTGGGCAATGTCTGGGAGTGGCTGGATGATCCCGGCAACGGGGGTTCCCCCGGCCTCATTGTGGGGGGAGGGTGGGCCGACGCCCCCGGGGACGCCGGTATGGTTCTCCGTCCCGTTGCCTCAGCGCAGTTTTCAGCCGATGACGTGGGCTTTCGGCTTCTGCTGGAAAGGGAGGCGATGCATGCAGGGGATACACATTGATTTGCCTTACCAACTCCTTTATAATATAGCCCATCCTCGATACCTCACCAACGATGCCGGTTCACGCCGAATCCCTTCGGCCCGCCGTGCCGACATGAAGGAGGGACCATGACCTTCCAGACCATTGCCTGCTGCACCGATTTTTCCAAAAACGCCGATGTGGCGGTTCGCACCGCTGCAACCCTTGCAAAGAAATTTGATGCGGTCCTGGAAGTGCTTCACGTGGTACCGCCCCCGGTGAACCCCGTGGTGACGGATTTCGATAACCCCGTGTTCACCTCGGTGACCTTTGACGACAGCGTGGACAGCAACCTGGTCCTCCAGGTGGAGGAGAAACTCCAGAAACATTATGCCGCAACTATCCCCGGGGGGGTGAAGGTCCGGTACGTGGTTTTGGACGGCCATGTCTCCACGGAGATCCTCAACCACCTGGACGAGTCGGGCTGCGACCTTGTCGTCCTGGGCTCCTATGGTCTTTCCGGCATGGGGCTGGTGATTTTCGGCAGCATCGCCAAGCGCGTGGCCCACAAGGCCAGCTGTTCGGTAATGATTGCCCGGCCCTCGGAAAAAGACGCCTGAAGCCCCCTGCGGCTCTTTGCAGGCCGACCCCGCGACCCCGTTGAGTCATACCTGAGACGCCCCTTTGGCGCTCGCCCCATGCCCTTGTCTTCCCATCGGCTTCAGCAGCCGGAGAGTTTTTTTGCCCATCCACGCCCTCGGTGTCACTGAGACATGAGTCACCCCAACACACAACCCACTTGTTTTTTCAGGGGAGGTACCCATGGAAAACCCCTTTACCGCTTATATGCCCATGTTTTCGGAAGGGGCCGCCCTGGTGCAGGAGGCCCTTGCCTACCAGATCGATTTCGGGCAGCGCATGACCCTTTTCCTCGACACCAAAAGAGAGCAGGGCGACAATTTTATTGAGGAGAACCGCAAAGGACTGCCCCCGGTGCTGCACTTTGACTACGAGGTGATCTTCAACGGACGCGACCTGGACAATCCCGTGAATTACTCCCTGGCTCGCATCACCCCTGAGGAGGGGCAGGAGATTGCCCCCGACGCCCGGCCCGTGGTGATCATCGACCCCAGGGCCGGCCACGGGCCCGGCATCGGAGGGTTTCGCAAGGAGTCCGAGGTGGGCATGGTGATGCGCAAGAACCATCCCGTCTATTTTCTTATCTTTACCCAGGAGCCGGTGCGGGGCCAGACCCTGGCCCACGTGTTCAAGGCCCATATTGAGTTTCTCAAGGTGATCCGCATGTTCCACCCCGAGGCGGAACGTCCGGCCATCATCGGCAACTGCCAGGGGGGATGGGCCGCCGCCCTCATCGCAGCGGACCGTCCCGACATCACAGGCCCCCTGATTCTTAACGGGTCACCTCTTTCCTACTGGGCGGGGCGCGACACCCAGAACCCCATGCGTTACCGCGGGGGTCTTTTCGGCGGGGTCTGGCTGGCCTCCCTCTCCGCGGACTTGGGCAACGGCCTGTTTGACGGGGCCCAGCTGGTCTGGGGCTTTGAAGACCTCAACCCCTCCAACAGCCTCTGGAAAAAGGATTACAACCTCTGGCAGTCGGTGGACACCGAAAGGGACCGGTACATCTTCTTCGAACGGTGGTGGAACGGGTTTGTCTTCATGACCAAGGAGGAGATCCAGTTCGTGGTCCGGGACCTTTTTGTGGGTAATCGCCTGGAAGAGGGGCAGGTGGAAGGGGGCAGCGGCGAGATCGTGGATTTGAGGAAGCTCAAGGACCCGGTGATCCTGTTTGCCTCCAGGGGAGACAACATCGCCCGCCGAGCAGGCCCTGGGTTGGATCGAGCGGGTCTGGGGCTCGGTGGAGGAGATAGGCGCCCAACCAGATCATTGTGTATCTCCTCCATGTGGAGGTCGGCACCTGGGCACCTCTCTCGCGGAAGGTGGTGGAGCGGGAGCACAGAGCTGACTCGAGCTATCTGAGTGCCAAGCGCCTTGCCCCGGCCTCTATGAGATGGTGATCAAGGAGGACGGCGAGGCACGCTTCGAGGTGCGGGACCTCTCCCATCTGCATGGGGGGGGCGGCGACTACAACGCCCGGCCCTTCGAGCACGTGCGCAAGACCTCGGAGATGATCGCCGAACTTTACGAATCCGCTGTGAGTCCCTTGATGAAGCCCTGGGGCACGGAACTCACCGCCACCCTGATCCGGGAGAGCTCCCCGTTGAGGCAACGGCTCTATGCCGTCTCCAGCATGAACCCCGCGGCCCGCGCCGCAAGCGCCTGGACCCCTTATGTGCGGGAGCACCGCATGGAGGCCCCGGCGGACAACACCTTCCGCAAGGTGGAGCGTGCGTGCTCCGACGTCCTGGTGGCCCTCCTCGACGGATACCGGGACCTTCGGGACAGCACCTGCGAACTCCTCTTCTACAGCATGTACGACAACCCCATGGCCCACTTTTTCTTTCAGGAAGCCGTGGATATGCCGGACACCCCCCTGGATGTGGGGGTCGGGGCCCTGGATGAGAACGGCGGGGACCACTGGATCTCCCGCATGGTGGAAGGGGGCTTTTTCCAGGGGCTGATGCGCGGGCTGGTGGCCCTGGGCCGCGTGAAGCAGGTGGTGGACAAGCAGGAACTGGTGACCCTTAAAGCCTTGATGAAGGGGCGCAAACACCTTCAGGACATGACCAAACGGGAGGCCAAAAAGGTGGTGGGTGAACAGGTTCAGTTGCTGAACTTCAACCGGGAGCTGGCCATCAGCACCTTGCCGGAGTTGCTCCGCACACCGGAAGACCGCCTCACTGCCCTGACCATTTTCCGGGCGAGCCTTCAGGGCCCGGGTGGTGAGGATCCGGCCGCAAAGCGCCTGCTAAGTCATCTGGAAGAGTTGCTCAAGGACCGGCAAACCCTGTGAGAGCCTATGGAACATATCCTGTACAAAGTATCGGATGACCTTTTTATGGTGGGGCTCAATCCCCCCATCGCCGGGTACGAGAGCTTTCTCTCCGCCTGGATCTATGTGGGGGACGTCACCTTTCTGGTGGACACCGGCCCGTCGGTAACGGCAGGGGCCCTGGTCAAGGCCCTGGAATCCCTTGGGGTGAGCCGCCTGGATTACATCCTGCTGACCCATGTGCACATCGACCATGCGGGGGCCGCAGAGATGGCAAGTGTCCGGAGACCCAGGTGGTGTGCCACAGCCGGGGGATCCCCCACCTGCTGAATCCCCATCAACTGGAACTCAGCACGGCCAAGGTCCTGGGGGAGACCGCCGTGCAGTACGGACCGGTGCGCCCCGTATCCGAAAGCAGGCTTGTGCCCGCCGAGAGCTTTATGTCCAATTCGGTGATGCCCGTGCCCACCCCGGGGCATGCCTCCCACCACGTGAGCTACCAGACGGATCGTTACCTGTTCACCGGAGAGGCTGCCGGGGCTTGTTTGCTCGGGGATCTCCTACATGCGGCCCTCCACCCCGCCTCCCTTTTATTACGATATCTCCCTGCAAAGCCTGGAGACCCTCATGGAGCTTAAACCCGAGCGCCTCTGCTACGGCCACTACGGCAGCTTTGAGTTCGGGGAGCGGGTGCTCTGGCAGCACGGGAGCGCGGCTGTGGGACTGGTGACCGAGCTCGGAGATCAGCCGGGGACAGGTGGGCGCGGACCTGGAGCTGAGCGTCCTCAAATCCATCCTGGAGACCGACCCTCTGGTGCTGCCCTTCCTCGACATGGAAGGGCCCCTGAGGCTTCGGGAGCTTTTCTACCTCCAAAACAGCATCAAAGGGTTTGTCGGCAATGCCAGCCGGCACACAGGCCCTCTCTCCTGATGCTGTCATGATCCATTAAAAAACAAAAAGCGTGCCTCCGGCGGCGAGGGTGGCGAAGCCACTATAGCGAAAACACCTCGAAAGCTTACTGCCCTTGCGTTTTGTCCCTCGTTCCTCGGGCCAAAGCGCAAGGGCCTTCGACTCGGGCTTCGCCCGATATAAACGCTGATGGTATGTGCGGGCTGGTTCACTGGCTTCGAAGTAACAGGTTACGATGTTTCTGAATGCACATGTCGAAATTGGTTTTTGCAGAGCAGAGATAAAATTTTCTGAAAACCTGTTTGTCAAACCCAACGCATAAAATTGGCAAAAGTTTGGCCTCCGGCAGGGCCGCCGGAGGCTTTTTCTGTAACGCTTACATCCGCCTCTCGGGCATGTTCATTTTCATGACCTCCATCCTGAGCGTTCTGTCGGAGGTGTGGCTTTTCCAGTTGCCGGAGAGGCGGCCTGCCCCTGCGGTGAGGAAAAAGAGCAGCACCATGAGAAGGGCAACGGCCTTGGGTGACCAGGGCGTGCCCGATGGGGAGGTGGAGAGGCGAAGGGCCTCTTTTTCCGGGCAGCTCGTCACGCAGGTAAGACAGCTGGTGCATTCGTCGGAGAGCATCATCTTTTTTTGATCCACGGCAAGGGAAGAGGGGCAGGCCTTTGCGCAGCGTCCGCAATGGGTGCAGGCGCTTTCGCTGCGGTGGATTTTCAGGATGCTGAAGAAACTGAGGAGGCCAAGGAGGGCCCCGTAGGGGCAGAGGTAGCGGCACCAGCCGTTTTTGATCAGGGCGGGCAGCACAAGGAACAGGCCCAGGGTGACCAGCGAGCCCGTGGAGGGGTGGGCGAAAAACCGGAACATGCGAATGTCGGCGGTGAGGTTGGTGCTGCCCGAGAGAAAGCCTCGGATGGCGGGCACGGGCATTTTGACGAGGATGGTCCAGAGGAAAAAGCCGAGGAGGAGGTACTTGATGCCCCGCAGGGGCAGATCAAGGAACCGCGGCAGGGGCCGGGCAAGGTTCGCCTTGCGTCCGAGCTTGCCGGCCATCTCCCCTGCAAAGCCCACGGGGCAGACAAAGCTGCAGAAGCCTTTTTTTACGAGCAGGGCCGAGGCACACACGGCAAGGAAGAGGAGCAGGGCCGCCGGATGGGCCCCGTGGATGGTGCCCGTGGCCAGGGTGTACTTGAGGTTCAGCAGGCCGCTGATGGGAAGAAAGGCGTCCACCGCAGGAGGCCGGGTGACGGACGGGATCTTGCCCTGGGCAAGGGCTGCGGCCCAGAGGGCAAAGCGCCATCCGATAAAAAGGGTAAGGGACAGAAAAAAAAACTGGGACATACGACGGGGGGAAATGCGGCTGAACATGGACCTGGTTACCTCGGGTTGATCGGTTCTTTTGTGAATCGGCCCCGGCCGGGTGCAGATGGTGCCGGGGGATCCCGGGACAATCAAGCACCCTTTGAAGGCGGTGGCACGTAGAGGGTGTATAGCACATCTCAGGCAAAAGGGGCTGTCGGGATGGCGACATCTCGGGGCAACCCATGGACCTGTTACATCCGCGCTTATCCCTCCTTGCCCGGGGATACATGGTGGATGGAACAGGTTGCCGAATGCGGCATCATGTTTTTGATGTTGTTTTTTAGCACAGTGGGGGCTTCTGTCATTGACTTAGGTCAGGAAAGGAGGGGGTCTGGAGAGGCACCGGCGATTTGCCCTTGGGAACGAGGGGCAAATCGCCGCCGGAGGCCTGCTTTTTTAAAAAGCCCAGGAGAGAAGGAGGTTGCCTGCCAGGCCGTTGTCGCCGGAGTCGGTGATGTCCTCCCACTTGTTGAAGACGTAGCAGCCGAAAAGGCCAATGGAAGCGTGGGTGCCCAGGGAGATTTCGATGCCCGCAATGGCCTGCCAGTACACGTCGGTCCAGTCGGTCTCTCCGTCTTCATCCACGTAACTTGTCAAGGCCCCCAGCCCCAGCCGGTAGATGCTCTCTTTGAAGATCAGGTTCACCTGGGGGGTGAAGACCTCGGCGTCCCTGTCCGTGTTGCTCTCCGGGGTGTAGCCCAGGGCGAGCTGCCAGTAGGCGACGTTGGAGTGATACTCATAGGCGAGGAGCCAGCTCAGGTCCCCCTGGTCATGGGGAAGCTCCGGGATGGCTTTGATCTCGTCGTGGACCCGCATCCCGATGGCCAGCTTGTGGGTGCGGTCGGTGTCGTTACTTCCCAGCAGGTAGTCCGCGCCGTCAAAGGCGTGGGCGGGAAGAGTGAACAAGAGCAGGGCGGCAAGGGAGAGGAAAACGCGTCCGAGTGAGGTCATGTGTGGGCTCCGTTTGTGCTGTTAGCGGGACAAAAGGGCTTCGTCACTTGTGAATGTTTTGTTTCGGACTTCAGAAAACATGGCCACCAGCTTGTCCACGGTGAGGTCTTTTTTCTCCTCACCTCGGATGTCCAGAACAACGTCCCCTGCGTCCATCATGAGGAGTCGGTTGCCCAGGTTGATGGCCTGCTGCATGTTGTGGGTCACCATCATGGTGGTGAGACCGTATTCTTTCACAAAATGGGTGGTGAGTGAAAGGACGATGTCGGCATTGCGGGGATCCAGGGCCGCGGTGTGTTCGTCTAAAAGGACCAGTTCGGGACGCGAAAGCACCATCATGAGAAGGGTCAGGGCCTGGCGCTGGCCACCGGAGAGGAGCCCCACGTTATCTTTCAAACGGTCCTCAAGGCCCATGTCGAGGAACCGGAGCTGCTCCCGGAAGAACTCTCGTCGCCCCCGGTTGAGGCTGATGCGGAGACCCTTGAACCCTTTTTTGAGGCAGACCATCATGTTGTCCTCCAGGGTCATGTTGGAGGCGGTGCCGGCCAGGGGATCCTGGAAAATGCGGCCGATGGTCCTGGCGCGGACGTATTCCGGTGCCTTGGTGACATCCTTGCCGCTTAAGACGATGCGACCGGCGTCCGGGGTCACGGTTCCGGCCAGCAGGTTGAACAGGGTGCTTTTTCCCGCCCCGTTGCTGCCGATGACGGTGACAAAGTCCCCCTTGTCCACCGAGAGGTTGAGAGCATCGAAGACCCGGTTTTCGTTGGGCGTTCCGGCGTTGAAGGTGAGGGTGGCGTTTTCTACGGAGATCATTTGGCCCCCTTTGCCGGTTTTTTCATCTGGGTGATCACAAGGGCGCCGATAATGAGGACGCCGGAGACAAGCTTCAGGTCGTTGGGGGTGAGGTGGATGGTGTAACCGTAATAGCGCCCAAGGAACATGATGGCCTTGTAAAAAATGGCGCCGATGACCACCCGCAGGGTGAGCATGGAGATGCGGTTGGAGCGGATGAGAAACTCCCCGAGCATCACCGAGGCCAGGCCCGAGACCACGATCCCCTGGCCCAGGTTCACGTCGGCAAATCCCTGGTATTGGGCGGCAAAGGCACCGGACAGGGCCACGAGCCCGTTGGAGAGCCCCACGCCGATGACTTTGTAGGTGGCGGGGTTGACCCCCTGGGAGATCACCATCTGGGGGTTGCCTCCCATGGCCCCGAAGGTGAGGCCCATGTCCGTGAGGAAGAAGAGGTCCAAAAGCACCTTGATGACCAGCACCACCAGTACGAAAAAGAGGAGCAGGGTCCACGCCTCTGAGAGGGTGCCCTGGGTAAGGGCCGTGGCTTTGGTGAGGAGGGTCTCCTTGCGCATGAGGGGCAGGTTGGCCCGGTTGCCCAGGATGCGGATGTTCACCGAGTAGAGCATGGTCATGGTGAGGATCCCCGCCAGAAGGTGGGGCACTTTGAGCTTGTTGTGGATGAGGGCCGTTACGGCCCCTGCGGCCACCCCGCCGGAAAAGGCCAGGAGGATCCCCGCCGACAGGCAGATTCCCTTTTGGATGGACATGGCCATGATCACGGCTCCCAGGGGAAAGGAGCCGTCCACCGTAAGATCCGGAAAATCCAGGATCCGGAACGTAAAAAAAACACCGAGGGCCATGATCCCGTAGATCAGGCCCTCAACAAAAATACCTTCAATCATTTCGTCTATCCAGTTGCGTGTGGTTTGGTGTAACGATTCAGCCCATCTTTGCCGCCGGCGGCCCTGCCGGGGGCTAAATGTTTAAAAAATTTAACAAACAGGTTTTAAAAAATCTTTTTGGTGAGTTTTATTTTAAAGGCGGATGTGATTTGACCCGAGGAACGAGGGGCAAAACGCATCCGCAACCTGCTTTCAAGGTGGCTCACCTTGCCGCCGGAGGCTGTTTTATGAGCTGAATAGTTACCAAAAATGTTGCCTTGTTTATTGTTTGATGACCTTGCCGTCCTTGATGAGGGTGGCCGCGTTTTTCACGGCTTCTTCTGGGAAGGAGAGGCCCAGGGCTTCGGCCACGTCGAGGTTCAGGAGCAGGTCGATGTCCGAGGGGTCGGTCATGAAAATGGTGGGGACGGTCTCCGGGTCGGTGCCGGAGAGGATGTCGGCCGTGAGGCGGCCGGTGCGACGACCCATTTTGTAGTAATCAAAACCCCAGGCGGCCAGGACCGGGATGGTCTCCGCAGAGCTGGGGTCTGCGCTCATGACCGGCTTGTTGTGCTTTGCCGCCACATCGGTGATGGCGGACAGGGCCGAGACCACGGTGTTGTCGTTGCTGATGTAGATGCCGTCCACACGCCGGATGATGGTCTGGATGGCCTGCTTCACTTCAGCGGAGTTGCTCACCGTGGCCGGGACAAAGGCGATGCCCAGTTCCCTGCAGGCCTCTTCGGCCAGCTCGGCCAGGCGCACGGCGTTGGCCTCGCTGCTGGAATAGATGTGGCCCAGGGTTTTTATTTTTTTCACCTTTGCCAGAAAGGCGATCTGTTCTTTCACCGGGGTGAGGTCCGAGACACCGGCGATGTTCTTTTCACCCTGGTCGAAGGAGCGGATGAGCCCCGCGTCCACGGGGTCGGTGACGGCGCAGTAGATCACCGGGTGGTTTTTGATGGTGTTCACCAGGGCCTGGGCCGTAGGGGTGGCGATGCCCACGGAGATGTCCACTTTTTCCGCCCTGAATTTCTGGGCGATGGAGGCGGCGGTGGAGAGCTCGCCATTGGCGTTCTGCAGGTCGAAGACGGCCCTCGGGAACCGTTCGGTGATGCCGTCCATGACCCCTTTTTCAAGGGCGTCCAGGGCCGGGTGAGCCACGATTTTCGAGATTCCGATAACCACGTTTTTTTTTGCCATGGCCGGGGCGGTGGTGAGGAAGAGGCACGCCAGGGCTGCCGTCAATATAGTAAGGCGTTTCATTTTTTTATGTCTCCTTGGATACAGGGGGTGAGCAGGGACGGACCCGCGTGAAACCGGCAGGTTTTTCGGTGGCGGTGTTTCATCTTCGGGGTCGGTGTCGCCAGACTATAATCAGAAAAAGGCGTGCCCCGCAATGAAAATGTTTCTATGGATAAGAACAGGTAGCTATTTGCCTGTATTTTTTCATGTGCCTCTGTGCTAAGGAGGGGGGCATGCAAGGATTTACGGGGGGGAGATAAAGGCTCCGGCAAAAACGGAAATGTGCGCCTTAAGGTGTGCCGGGCCGTGAGATTTTTAAGTTGGTATGAGGTGTTTGATGCGTTGCCGATGGATGTTGTTTTGTGTGGTACCTGTATTGTTTGTTTGTCAGATGTTGTCCCCTTCCATTGCCTCAGCCGGTCTGGGGCCTTTCCGCGTCCCCGCCCTGGGGGCCGGTGAATTTTTCCGGACAGTTCCTGCCTTTGCCAGCCCTTTTACCGATTCCATGCCCGGGCGCGTGGAGGTGGGCATGGACGTGCGCTGGCTCAATACCTGGGTGTATCATGTGGAGTCGGACCGATCCGTTGACTGGGTCGATTTCAAGGACACCGACGAGCTCAAACACGGGAGCTTTCTCTTTGACGTGGAGACCCTGGCCTTTGTGCCATCGGTCCTTTACCGGGTCGGAGACCGCATGACCCTGGGCTTTGAAATTCCCGTGGCCATTCAAGGGGGCGGGGTGCTGGACGGGTTTATCGAGGGGTTCCATTCCATGATCGGGGTGGGACAGCACAATCGGGATGACTGGCCCCGGGACTCCAGCCACTACATCACGGTGGACAAAAACAACGTGGCCCACGACAAAAGCGATGAGTTGAACCGGGTCATCACCGGGGACGTGCAGCTCTCCGCTTCCATGCTGGTCTCCCAGTGGCCCATGCTGACGGCCCGGGCCATTGTGAAGCTGCCCACCTCACGGATCTACGACAGCCAGGAGAACAGCGGCACGGACGTGACCCTGCAGGGGATCTGGAGCTGGCGTCGGGGTTCCTTTGCCGGTTATCACGGGATCGGCGGAACCGTCTACACCCGGGACGGGGACGAGAACCTCGACCTGGAGCGCTTCAGGTACTCCACCATGAACAGCTTCGAGTACATGCCCAGCGATACCTTCTCCTGGGTCCTCAGCCTCAACCACGCTTCGGCCGTGGCAGACTACCCGGAGCTGGAAGAGCCGGTGGTGGAGCTGACCATGGGCTTTAAAAAGGTGGTGGGGCCGGGCGTCCTGGAGTTTGGTATCATCGAAAACCTCTTCTTCTTCGACAACAGCCCCGATGCAGGGTTGCAGCTGGGGTACACCCTCAAGCTGCTGTGCACTCCGGCATGTTCGGCTTCGTGCATTCGCCAGGCCCTGTGCCACAGGTGTTTGGGTTATGAAAGGGTTTGAGTCTGCTTCGGCGCCCTTTTTTGTTATGGAGACCATGGCATACCGTCCCTGGGCCAGGGCGCCGGGGTTGACGATGAGGGTGCCGTTTCGGTTTTCGATGCCGCAGGATTCGTGAATGTGGCCGGTGAGGCAGGCCACGGGGCGGTGGGTGTCGATGAAGGCCGCCACGGCATGGCTGCCCGCGTGAACCCCCGAGGCCAGGCGGTCAGCGCAGGACTCCCACGGAGGCTGGTGGGAGATAAGGACCAGGGGGCCTGTTTCCGAAACGCCTTCCATGGCATGCTCCAGCGTCGATGCCAGCTCTTCCTCCGTCCGTTGCCGAAGGGTGATGAGGGATCCCCCCAGCCCCAAAAGCGAGACCCCGTCTATCTGCCGCACCCTACCATGGATTCCCACCCCTTTTTTGATGAGGCCCTCTTCCACGTTTTTTTCATCGCAGTTTCCCGACACCGCAACAATGTGGTCCAGGGGCTTTTTCACGGCAGCGACCACCCGCAAGGCGGCGGCAGGTCCCTGAAAGCTGGTGAGGTCCCCGCAGAGGCAGACGAGGTCCGCCCGGTCAATGGCTTCCTTGAGTTTGGGAAGGTGTTCGGTGTGGCCGTGACGGTCCCGGAAGAGAAGGAGAATCTGCATGGGCGCGGTCCAAATGAAAGGGTTTGCCCCCGGCAGGGCTGCCGGGGGCGATGTTTGATGCAGGGCTATGCTTTGGCGGGGAACTCTTTGTCGAGGACCTTGTTCCACTCGGCGAGCTTGTCCGCGCACTTTTCAAAGAGGGCGTCGGTGTCCCCTTCGATGGTGACGGAGGTGATCTCATCGCCCATGACGATGCTGTTGACCACGTCCTGATCGGCCTGGCCCATGACGCTTCCGAAGACGGAGTGCTTGCCGTCCAGCCAGGGGGTGGGCACGTGGGTGATGAAGAACTGGCTGCCGTTGGTGCCGGGGCCCGCGTTGGCCATGGAGAGGATACCGGGGCGCTCGTGGCGCAGGCTGTTGTCGAACTCGTCGTCAAAGCGGTAGCCGGGGCCGCCCGTGCCGGTGCCGAGGGGGCAGCCGCCCTGGACCATGAAGTCGTTGATGACGCGGTGGAAGTTGAGGCCATCGTAGAACCCGCGCTTGGCGAGGTTGGCGAAGTTGGCCACGGTGTAGGGGGTTTTCTCGGCAAAGAGGGCAAGGCGGATGTCGCCTTTGGAGGTCTTGAATACTGCGGTAAGATCCTGCATGGTGTTTTCTCCTAAGGTCGAAGGATTTGCATTAATATGGTTTTCTTCGTTGTTGGTGTCGGTGCTGGAGCTTCCCGGCTCCCTGGGATTACCAGGATACAGGGGGTTTTCCCTGTTCTGCCAGAAAGCGGTTGGCTTCGCTGAAGTGGCCGCAGCCCATGAATCCCCGGTGCGCCGACAGGGGCGAGGGGTGGGGCGCTTCCAGGATCCGGTGCTTTGCCTCGTCAATGAGGTGCTTTTTCCCCCGGGCGTAGCCTCCCCAGAGCATGAAGACAAGGCCGGACCGGCCGGCGCTCAGGGCGCGAACCAGGCCGTCGGTGATCTCCTGCCAGCCCAGGTTTGCGTGGGACGCGGCCTTGCCCTCTTCCACGGTGAGCACCGCGTTGAGGAGAAGAACGCCCTGTCGCGCCCAGCGGGAGAGGTCACTTGAGGCTTCGTCAAGGGGGCGGCCGGTATCCCGGGCCACCTCTTTGAAAATGTTGCGCAACGACGGGGGAATCCTGACCCCGTCGGGAACGGAAAAGGCCAGCCCGTCTGCCTGGCCCTTGCCGTGGTAGGGGTCCTGGCCCAGGATCACCACCTTGACCTGGTCAAAGGGGGTGAGGGAGAGGGCCCGAAAGACGTTCTCTTCGGCGGGAAAGACCGAGGCAAGGCGTCGCCGCCTGCAAACCGCCTTCTCTACATCGGCAACGGGTTTTTGGGAAAGCAGGGGAACCTGGTCTTTCCACGAATCAAGGGCATGGTCAGTCATATGATAATGCGGTGATCTCTCTTGCATTGCAAGGGGTTTTCGCCGGAGGCCCGGGTGGCCCTCCGGCTTCCCGGTGCTTAGCGGTGTTTGCGCCTGAAGTCGTTCATGAACTCGCACAGGGCGGCCACGGAGGCTTCGGAGACGGCGTTGTAGATGGAGGCGCGGATGCCGCCCACGGACTTGTGCCCTTTGAGGCCGGCAAGGCCCGAGGCCAGGCTCTGTTCGACAAACAGGGGCTCCAGCTCACGGTCTTTCAGCCGGAAGGTGACGTTCATCAGGGAGCGGCTCGTCTTGTCGGCCGTGCCGCAGTAGAAGTCGTCTTCGTCTATGAGGGTGTAGAGGGCACCTGCCTTGCGTTTGTTGACGGCCTCCACAGCGGCCAGGCCGCCCATGGTCTCTTCCAGCCACTTGGTCACCAGGGAGATGGCGTAGATGGGGAAGGTGGCCGGGGTGTTGAACATGGACTCCTTATCCACATAGGTGCGGTAGGAGAGCATGGTGGGCAGGGTCTGGGGGATTTTTTCCACCATGTCCCTGCGAAGGATCACCACCGCTGTTCCGGAAGGGCCCATGTTTTTCTGGGCGCCGCCGTAGATCATGCCGAAGGGGGAGACGTCCAGGGGGCGGCTCAGGATGTCCGAGGACATGTCCGCGATGAGGGGGGCGCCGCCGGTGTCGGGCAGGTCGTGCCACTGGGTGCCGCGGACGGTGTTGTTGGTGGTCATGTGGACAAAGGGGGCGTCGGCAGAGATGTCCGAAACCTTGGGGATGTAGCAGAACTCGCGGTCTCCGGAGCTGGCGGCCACACGGACCCCTTTGTTCTGGATGCGGGCCTCGGCGATGGCCTTGGTGGACCAGGTGCCGGTTTCGATGTACTCGGCGGTCTGGCCTTCACCGATGAAGTTCATGGGAATCATGGCAAACTGCAGGCTGGCGCCTCCGTGGACAAACAGCACCTCGTAGTCATCGGACAGACCGTACAGGCGTTTGATACGCGTGCGCGCTTCTTCGATGATCCCCATAAAAAGATCGCCCCGATGGCTCATCTCCATCACGGACATGCCGCTGCCCCGGTAGCTCAGCAGGCCTTCCTGCATCTCCTGCATCACGGCGGTGGGAAGGGCCGAGGGCCCTGCACTGAAATTGTGAATCCGATCGTTCATGATTGGTCGCCTTCTTTGGCTGATGGCCTCGCAAAGCGTCGAACACCAGGGAGGTTGGTTGCGGTTCGGGTTCCGTGTCACAGGCAGAGGGCTTGCGAGGCGTGGTCGACGATGACGGGCTCCGGCGCATCTTGCCGATGGCCGTGACGGCCGTGTAACCTGTGAAGCAGGGACGTTGTATCACTTTTATTGCGAAATGGGAACGGAAGGACGGTCCGGGGAAGGGGGGCTCCGGTGCGGGGGGCGCACCGGAGCGGGTTGGTTGAGGAGTATGTGTGTGTGTGTCGCTGTTGGTCTGTTGTTTGAGTCAGGGGCAGACGGAAGAGCCCGTCCGCAGGTAGGAGATCGTGCTTTTATGGTTTTTGCAAGTTCGAAAAGAAACCGGGGCCCCACCCATTGCGGTGTGACGAGGGCAGAGCCCCGGCGGTTGTTCGGCAGGAGACTCGAGGGGGGGTGAGCCTTCTGCCTGTGCTCCGTTTCGCTGTGAGAAAAATGCATGATCGGTGCCAAACTTTGAAATAAAGAAGTAACAGGCGAAGATGTTTTGTTATTTTTCTGCGTGAGGGCCGTCCTGGTATATTGGGTTCCCGGAGAGGGGTGTGTCAAAAAGTATCCATGGATACAGCGGGGGTGGTTCCAAAGGATACAGTTGCCGCTGCCAGGCAGGGGCGTGCATTCCGCCGGTGGCGGATGGGTGCAACCGGGGAACGTGCCACGGCACGGGGGTGGGATCGCAGACCTGGGACTGGAAAAAAAACGTCATTCCTTGTAAATCACTATGGTAAAGGGGCCGTCGGTGGTCGGCACACACCGTGTGAGAAAACGGGCCATGCATGGCGTCAGGCGTCGTGGGACGGATCGGGCGGGCTGGTGCGGCGGGGGTGTGGCTAATTCATGTTATCGGAGAAGGATCGTCTGATGATGAAAAAAGTTGTGAAGTTGTCTGAGTACAGAAAGAAAAAGAAGCGCGACGCCCACCAGGGGACCGGAAGCCCCTTGAGCACCGTGTGGGTGGTGGCCGGGGTGTTTGGCGCGGCCGTGCTGATGGTGTTTGTGTACCTTGTGCTGACCGGTGGCACTCCCTGACGGAGCACAGGAGGCCGCAAGACACCCGGTCTTCTTATGGTGCGCGGGGTGTCCCGGAGATCCGGCCGTGTTCGGTGCCGTCAGGCATACATCGACTCGATGACCTGGGCGTACCGCTCGTTGATGACGCGGCGTTTTACCTTCATGGTGGGGGTGAGCTCTCCGGCCCGCTGGGTGAGTTCGGTGGGGAGCAGGGTGAATCGTTTGATTTTTTTCACGCGGCCAAGCCGCTGGGTGTACTGGTCGATGCGGTATTTGTAAAAGCTGACGATTTCCGGATGTGTCACCAGCGATTCCCGGTCGTCCCATGAAATCTCCATCACCTCGGCCAGGGACTCCAGAATGGGAAACGCCGGGATCACAAGGGCCGAAACGTAGGGCTTGCCGTCGCCTACGGCCACGGCCTGTTCCACATAGACATCTTCCTTCAGGGCGGACTCAATGGCCTGGGGGGCGATGCTCTTGCCGCCGGAGGTGATGATGATCTCCTTGAGGCGGTCGGTGACGCAGACATGCCCCTCGGGGGTGATACGCCCCACGTCCCCGGTTTTGAACCACCCGTCTTCGGTGAAGGCCCGCGCCGTCTCTTCGGGCCTGTTCCAGTATCCCTGCATCACGCAGGGACCCTTTGCCTGGATCTCTTCGTGGGCGCCCGTGCGCAGTTCCATCAGGGGGATGGGGGCTCCGCTGGTCTCAAGGGCCATGTCTTCCAGGGAGCGGACACACAAGGGAAAGACCTCGGTGAGGCCGTAGCCCAGCCCCATGGGAATGCCCGCGCTGATGAAAAAATCGGCGATTTCGGGGTTCAGGGGCGCCCCGCCCACATGAATAAACCGTGCCCGTCCTCCGGTGACGGACCGGAGCCTTCCCAACCCCAGAAATCCAGCCAGCACATACTTGATCCTCAAGGCCATGCCCACGGACCTTCCGCTGTTTTTGAGGTGGTTTCGTTTGCCGCCGATGCCCAGGGCCCATCGAAAGAGGGCCTGCCGGACAGGGGAGGCCCGGTGCAGCTTCTCCATGGCCGTGCTGTGGATTTTTTCCCAGACGCGGGGGGCGCTGACCATGAAGTGGGGCCTGGCTTCTGTGAGGAACTCTTGGACGTCGTTGGGATCGTGGCAGTAGACGTTCCTGGCACCCCGGCAGAGGGCAAACCAGGTCCAGCTCCGTTCAAAGATGTGGCTCAAGGGCAGAAAGCTTAAAGAGACGTCCTTTTCGGTCATGGGAGAGGGGTGGCCGGTGCTGTAGAGGCCGGTGAGCATGCTTTCGTGGGTGTGCATGGAGCCTTTGGGGCTGCCGGTGGTGCCGGAGGTGTAGATGATGGTGTAGAGATCGGTTCCCCTTGCTTCGGAGAGATGGCGCTCAAGGGCTCGCTGGAGCCCCGGCTTTTCTTTCCCCAGATTTAGAAACTCTTCAAAGCTGTGGCTTTCGATGTCCGGGCTCAGGCAAACCCCGGGAGAGAAGGCCACCACCCGTTTCAGGGGGGCTCCCCGGGCTGCCATGGCAAGGGCTTTGTCGTACTGCTCCTGATCGTTGACAAAGAGGCAGTGGATCCCGGCGTCGTTGACGATGTAGGCGGCTTCGTCGGTGGAGTTGGAGGCGTATACCGGGACGGTGACCCCGCGAATGGAGAGGATGGCCAGGTCGGCCAGAGTCCAGGCAGAGCGGTTTTGGGAGAAGATACCCACCCGGTCTCCGGGGCCGATGCCGCATGCCAGAAGGGCTCTGGCCAGGGCGTCGGCCGTCTGCTCCATCTCCTTCCAGGTGATCTGGGTCCAGGGGCCGTCGGCCCGGTCTTTCAGAGCCACCTTGTCTCCGTAGCCGGGAACCCGCCTCCGGACCATCCGCGCAAGGTGCTTCTCACGTTCCAGAAAGAACCGGGACGCCTCGTGGTGCTGGCTCGCCATCATCTGAACCCTCCGTGCCTTGTGATGACCAATGTTTTAAGCGTGGAACATCCATACTATGGCATGGCCGGTGGAATCAAGGGGCGCATAAAAAAACAAGGAGGGCGCAGCGCTTCGGAGCCCGGCGTTGATCGAGCCCTTGGCGGCCGGCGGTCGAGCGGGTAGGGCCAGTCTTGATCCACTGGTCCGTGTCCCCTCCCACAGGGTCAGGACTGGGAAAGTGGAGCACCGGGAGCCTCTGGCCCAGGTCGCAGCGGATCTCCAGGTTGAGCTGGCACATGGCGCAGGCCGTGATGAGGCACTCGGCCCCGGCATTCTGGCCGCTTTGGACAATGCCGTTGACCACCTCGTTGACCGCATCGGGGCGGGCCACGGAGAGAAAGGTGCCGCAGCACCTGTTCTGGCCCTGCCAGGTCACGGCCCTGGCCCCTAAGGTTCCGAGGATTTTCTCCATGAGGCCGTGGAAATTTTTCTGGCGCCTGAGCTGCGGGGGACGGGCCAGCATGCAGCCGTAATACGGTGCATAGGTGAGGCCTGAAAGGGGCTTTTCACCCTGGACAAAGGCTGAGATGTCCAGGCCGTCAATGAGTTCGAAGAAGTGCATGACCTGTTTGGACTCGTCAAAGGGGATTCCCCACTGCCTGTGGAACCGGGTGCGGGCATCGGCGCTTTCGGTGAGGTGGTGGTGGGCCTCCTTGAAGCGAAGGGTGCAGCTGGGACAGGCCGTGAGAATGGGCCTTCCGGCCGGGGCCATGGCCAGGTTCCGTGTCACGAGGTCAAAGGCCAGGTCCCGGTCGATGCTGTGGGCTGAGGAGCTGCCGCAGCAGTTCCAGTCGGGAAGTTCCACCAGGCGGATGCCGATGGCCTCGCAGAATATCTTAAAGGACTCATGGTTTTCCATGGCCGACGTCTTCATGGAGCAGCCGGGAAACCAGGTGACTTCCATGGGGCGCGTTTCGCATTTCATGGCATTACCCCGCTTTTTTGAAAAGGTTTCGGATATCCCCCAGGGCCTTGACCCGCGAGGGCAGGATGTGGACTTTGGCTGCGTTGGGACACCAAGGTCCATGTCGCTGAAAAAATCCCGGGTGGCCAGCTTGTAGCGCATCATGATCTCCAGTTTGTGGGTGCGGCCGTGGCGCTTGACCGAGCCCAGCATCTCCCGGTGAAAATGGTAGATCTCTTCGTCGGGGACCTTGTCTCGGGCAATGGCCATCTCCCGGAGGGTGTCCATGACCGCGGGGATGTCGATGCCGTTGGGGCACTCCATGCTGCAGGTGTTGCACCCCACGCAGATCCAGGGCCCGGAGGCGGTCAGGGCCTCTTCTTTCAGGCCGAGCTGCACGAGACGGATGATCTCATGGGGCTTTCTGTCCATGATGTGGGCAAACTGGCACCCGCCGCTGCAGGCGCTGCAGTTGTAACAGCGGGTGGGCACGGTGCCGGAGCGGCGCGTGACCTCGGTGATGAAACTGGGCATGATGTCTGCCATGATCCCTCCCTTGGGCTTTGGGTCCGTTTTGTCGGGCGAAGGCTCATCATACCGGTCCGGCACGCAAAGGCCTTGACTCAGGTCAAAAAAAGGATTTTTACCGGGACAACTGGCAGGCAGGGCGGTTTGTGTGTATGGTGGGAACCCGACCCCGAGTGTTGCCTTTGTGGGGTGACGGCGGGAAGGTTGGCCCATGAAAAAAAATGACAGGCAAGGACCCGAACAAAAGGCAGGAAAGGCCCATGGCTTTGGATATCAATGAGTTTGTAGATCGTTTGAAAGACGCCTACAAGGCGTGGAACGCACCGGTGATTACCTTTATGGTGGGCGAGTGGCTGAGGTGCAGGTGCAGGTCCAGCTGTTTCCGTCGCACCAAAGATGAGGTGACGGCCCCTGCGGCCCGGCGCCTTTTTGCCGTGGCCAACACACCGGAGACCCTCCTGGCCCTGGGCGAGGAGGAGGTGGCCAAACTCATCTATCCCGTAGGGTTTTACCCCACCAAGTCCAAGCGAATCATGGAGATCTCCACCATGATCCTGAACAAATACAACGGCGTGGTCCCCGACGACCTTGACGAGCTCCTCACCCTGCCCGGGGTGGGGCGAAAAACCGCCAACCTTGTTCTGGTGGAAGGCTACAAGATGGAGGCCATCTGCGTGGACACCCACGTCCACCGCATCAGCAACCGCATCGGCTACGTCAAGACCAAGAACGCCGACCAGACCGAGATGGCTCTGCGTAAAAAAATCCCAATATTAATCTCTACAACGAAATCCTCGTGGCCTTCGGCCAGGTGCTTGGTCGCCCGACTTCCGCTCCACCTGCCCCGTTGCCGACCTCTGCCCGAAAATAGGCGTGACCAAACACCGATAAGGGCTATCCCTAAAATAATAGTAACTATTCAGCTTGCCTCCGGCGGGTCGCTTTTTTGAAAAAAAGCTCCGCAAAAAACTTTCCAAATACACCTGCCTTTGTTTTGATCGCCCTTCGGGGCGATCAAAACAAAGGGCGGGTGCAGAAATAACGAATGTCTTTCTGCGAAGCCTGGAATGACTTTATTAAGACCTGTTTGTCAAACTTTTCAAAAGTTTGGCCCCCGGCAGGGCCGCCGGAGGCTTTTTTGAACTGAATCATTACCGATCCTCTAACCCGTCACATTTACAAACGGGCGTAGCCCGTCAGCAAATGCGTAGGGCGAGGAACGAGCCCCGAAGCATTTGCGATCCTGGGGCTCAGCCCCTGCCCGCCGGAGGCATGCTTTTTTTATTTTTCCATGAGGTGGGTGACGGCGCCTTCGAGGCCGTCCAGGGAGAGTTCGTACATGGGAAAGATCTGTCCGATGGCCTGGATGGTGCGGGTATAGCCCCACATGTGGGCCTGGACCGGGTTGAGCCAGACGCAGTGGGGAAAGGTTTCGGAGAGGAACCTCAGCCGCTCGATACTGGGCTTGCCGCTTCGGTCCTGCACATAGATGGATCCGTCCCGTGAGAGGAGTTCGTAGGGGGCCATGGAGGCATCCCCCAGGATGATGAGCCGGGTGTCCGGGTCGATGGTGGCAAACTCGTCGATGGATTTGGGTTTCCGGTAGCGGCTGGCATCGAGCCAGACGCTGTCGTAGATGGTGTTGTGGAAGAAGTAGGTCTTCAAGTCCTTGAACTGGGCCCGGGCGTAGTCAAAGAGGGTCTGGACCACATTGACGTAGGGTTCCATGGACCAGCCGCCGTTGTCGATCATGAGGATAATCTTGAGGCGGTCCCGCAGGCTCTGGTCGAAGACAAGCTCGATCTCCCCCCCGTTTTTCATGGTCTGGTAGATGCTCTCGTCCACGTTGATCTGGTCTTTGGGTCCGGCCGGGATCAGGTTCCTCAGGCGTTTCAGGGCTTCGCCGATGTGGGCCTGGGTCAGGGGGCCGTACCCGGAGTAGTCCTTGTAGCGGCGCTCCCCTGCCACCTTTACTGCGCTTTTGCTCCGCGATTCGCCTCCCACCCGCATGCCGCCGGGGTGGTACCCGGAGTGGCCCACGGGTGAGTAGCCCCCGGTGCCGATCCACTTGTTGCCCCCGTCGTGGCGCTCTTTCTGGTCTTCCAGGCGTTTTTTGAAATAGTCGATGAGCTCTTCCGGGGTGTATTTGGAGAGCTCGTTTTCGTCCATCCCCAGGGCCTCGGCCATCTCCTTGGGGTTCTGGAGCCACTCGTCCAGCATGGCCCGGGCCACCTCGTCCAGCTCCAGCCCTTGGTCCTCCGGGATTTCCACTCCCTTGAAATACCAGGCAAAGACCTGATCGTAGATATCAAAGTAGCGCTCGCTCTTGATGAGGATGGTGCGCGCGGCCGTATAAAAATCGTCCACGGAGTTCACCAGCCCCGACGAGAGAGCCTTCTGAAGCCGTAAAAAGGAGGTGGGGCTCACCGGAACCCCGATCTCCTTGAGTTTGTAAAAAAAGTCGATGAACATGGTGCCTCCGGCGGGTCGCTTTAAAAAAAAGCTCCGCAAAAACGTTCCGGTTGCAGCAGCGATTTTCCCTTCGTTCCTTATGGAAAATCGCTGTTGCGAAGTCATCAGGGGGTGCTCATGCCATGTTAAAACATCCGCCTGCGCGTCACCTGATTGGCGGCCCGGCTGTAGTCCGGGCTCTTTTTGAAGAGCACGCCGAGGAAGGGGATGTCCCCTTTGGCCAGTTGCTTGACCTTGAAGTCCGGGTCGGCCTGGAGGGCACGGATCCAGTTGATGAGCTCCCGGCGGTCGGTTCGATACCGTCGAGCTCCCTGGAGTTTGTAGAAGGTGGTGGTGGCATTTTCCACCAGATCGTCGCTGATATCCGGGAAGTGGACGCGGAGGATGCGGCGCATCACCTTGGGGTCGGGGAAGGCGATGTGGTGGAAGTTGCAGCGCCCGAGGAAGGGATCGGAGAGGTCCTTCTTGGAGTTGGAGGTGATGAGGATCACCGGACGCGTCCTGGCCGAGATGGTCTTGTCGATCTCCATGATATCAAACTGCATCTGGTCCAGGACATCGAGCATGTCATCCTGGAAATCGGTGTCGGCCTTGTCGATCTCGTCGATGAGGAGCACCACGCGCTTGTCGGCGGTGAAGGCCTGGCCGATCTTGCCCATGGCGATGTACTCTTCGATGTCCGAGACGTTGCGGGTGGAGTCGCCGAAGCGGCTGTCGTTCAGGCGCGTCAGGGTGTCGTACTGGTAGAGGGCCTCCACCAGCTTCATGCTGGACTTGACGTTGAGGGTGATCAGCGGCATGCGCAGGCTTTCGCTGATGGCGTGGGCCAGCATGGTTTTGCCGGTGCCGGGCTCCCCTTTGAGGAGCAGGGGCATCTCAAGGGCCATGGAGATGTTGACGATTTTGGCCAGCTCGTCATCCAGGACGTACTTTTTTGCACCGGTGAATACGGCGGCATTTTCAGGAGAGGACATGGGGGATTCCTTTGCTTGGGGAGGAAACGGTGCCTCCAATCAATGTTTTGTCGGGTCGTGGGTCATGGCGTAGACGGAGCGCTGTTCTGCCTCCGGGGCATGCCTTTTCACTGCCGTGGAACCCTGGTCCCGATATCTGCCTGTATCGTGACGTCGCCCCTTCTATGTGGAAGCGTCGGTCGTTGGTCTGCGGATACGCCGAGCCGCATGGGGCCGTTCGGTGTCCCCTGGCACGGGCATTTTTTTACTCCATTGAGACATCAAACGCCCATTATAAGGGAGAGTTTGTCTTTTTGGGAAGGATTTTATACGGCCGTCAAAAGAAGGGCGGGCCAAGGGAGGAACAGGGGCCCCTGCCGGGCAGGGGCCGCGTACGGTTTGGAGCCTGAGGGCTTGTGGCGCCTTATGCCTGGGCGCGCACCTTGTCCGAGAGGCCTTTGGTCAACGCAAGGACCTTTTCGGCCAGCTCCAGGGAGAGGGAGCCGGTGCCGCAGCTCGGGGTGATGAGGGTGGCGTTTATGAGGGCCTTTCGGTCAAAGCCTTTGGCTTCCAGGGTGCGCATCTGGGCGTCCCATTTTTCATACAGGCTCTCCACGGTCTCCTTTTCGATGTCTGCCTTTTCACCAGTGGGGACGATGCCCCAGGCGATGATACCGCCCCTGTCCAGGTAGGCTTTCAGGGGGGCCTCAAAGAGGATGAACTTGTCGAAGTAGCTGTAGGCGTCGAAGCTGATGATGTCGATGGCTGCGTCGAAGAGGAGGGTCCACTGGGTGTTGGCGCAGACATGGACCCCGGCCAGCCCCCCTTCCTTGTGGACGGCCTCGGCCATTTCGTTTAAGGCGGAGATGACGTGCTCTTCGGTGATGGTGAGGTAGGCGGAGGTGCCGAAGCCCGCCAGGGCCGGTTCGTCGAAGAAGACGATGGGCAGGGCCCCGGATTTGCCGAGCATGCGGGCCTGCCAGGCGGCGTTCATGGTGAGGTGCTTTACCATGATGTCCCGGAGCTGGTCATCGTAAAAAATGGCCCGGTCGTCCTGGTCCTTGACAGCGGTGCCGAAGGTGACCGGTCCGGTGATCTGGCCTTTGAGGGCAAGGGCTGAAAGCGTTGGCGCCATCTCCGTCAGGGTGAAGAATCCTTTGGCGCGTTCTTTGGAGATGCCGAAGGGAGAGGCTTCGATGTCGCCGCCCCCCTCGCTGACGGTGAGGTAGGCTTCGTAGAAGGCGAGCATCTCTTCGGCAAAGGCCTCGGAAGTGGGGTCGATCCAGGAGGTCTCTTCGGTTTCCACGAGGCCGGGGAGCCCGGGGAGAAACTGGTCCACCATTCCCTCCCTGGGGTTTGAGGGGAGCTGGACCCACAGGGGGATCTCGGGGGTGTGGGCGAGGACGAGCTTCGTGGCCCGGAGGTGGTCGGACAGGGGGAGGCTCCCGATGAGAAGGGGCCTGCCCTGAGGGGTAAATGTGCTCATAATGTATTGAATCCCTTTTCAGTTATAAAGATTGACACCCTGCCGAAGCCGGTGGTATGTTCGGTGGTCGCGTGAACAACTGTGATGTATACTAAAACCCACACAGACCTTTGCATGAAGGGGGAACAGATGTTTGGACTTGGTCCGATGGAACTTACCATCATCCTCATCATCATTCTCATCATTTTTGGCGCCGGGCGACTTCCCGAGATCGGCTCAGGAATCGGGAAGGGCATCCGAAACTTCAAGAAATCCGTTTCCGAGACTGAAAACGAGAAGATCGAAGGGGACAAGAAGGACGACGCCTGAATGTGATGGGGCTCGGTATGCCGAGGGGCAACCGGTTGTCCGCTGAGCGTTACGGACAAGATACGCGGTTGGTTCCGGCAGCCTGATACACATTATGATATGCCGCGAAAGGGGGGACTTGACAAGGTCCCCCTTTTTTTATGGTGCCGTGGCCCTTGCCTCTTCTTCCGGGCCTGTTCCCATACCCTCGGCGATGAACCGCCCGGCGCGTCCGCTGTGGGTCTCTTTGTTGCTCTCCATCACCTCCACCCTTGCTTCGGGCATGCTGCCCGCCATCTTCGTGATCTCCTCGACCCCATGCAACTTGTCGGAGGCCGCACCGATGACCACCACCGGTGTGGCGACCCCGGGCAAGTCGTCCCATATGGTGTAGCCGTTCAGGGCACCGGCGTTGGCCTTCAGGCGGATGGGTTCGGCGTCCATGACGGTGCGGGTGTATTTTTGGGCCTGTTCGGGCTCCTTTTTTTTGTCCACCCGGAAGTTGACCAGGTACCAGACGATAAGGTAGCGGATAACGGTGAAAAAGCAGGGGGGCAGGAAGCGGATGATGAAGTTGCCCCAGGCGGGGAAGGCAAAGGCGGTGACCGGGGAGATGAGAAAGGCCCCTTTGGGGGAGACCCTCCCGCCGGACATGGCTCGGACCAGGGCTGTGGAACCCAGGGAACTTCCCGCCACATACAGGGGCGTGCCGGAAGGGACGAGCTCTGCCGCCACCTCGCCGATGTCGTCGGCGAGCCGGTCGATGTCAAAGCGGGGAAGGGGGCCTGCGGGGAGACGCGCGCTTCTTTTTTCGCGGGACTCCATGTAGATGACACGGTAGTGGGGCGTGATCTCCTCTAGCACCTCATGCCATCCGGACAGGGCCGAGAGCCAGCCCGCCACAAAGAGGAGGACCGGCTTATTCTCCCACGAGTCGGTTTTAAAATCAAACAGGGTAAGGGTGACGCCGTCGGAGACGGTCACAAGGGATTTGGATACCAGGATTCCCCTGGTTTCATATCGCAGGAGCTCTCTCATGATTTCTCAGGTCCGCTGGAATGTTGCATAAGGGGGGAATCGGCATCTGTGGGTGTGACCGTTTTCCCGGGTATGGGTTGCTCTACCGGTTGCGGTAGCTGGCGCTGATCTCCTCAAGGGTGGCCAGGTACTCTTTTTGCCTGGCAAGGCCTTTGTAAAGAGCGATATCGCTCTGGAGCCCTTCCAAGGCCTGGGGGACATCCACGCCGTAGATGTTGGTGCCGGACTGGTCGGCCCGGTGAAGCACACGCACGGCGTAGTATGTGGCCAGGATCCGGTACCTGGAACTCCGCCGGAGGAGGTAGCTCCGGCCGGACAGGGTGTGGAGAAAGTAGGTGGCGTAGAGGGTTTCCACTTCCGGGGTGCAGGCGGCGGGGACCACCTGGTGGCAGGTGCTGTCCGTCATGACCTTGTAGAGGTCGGGGAGAAACGCTTCCACCGCATCGGGCTCTTTGTCCAGAAACCCTTTGAAGGCCATGATGTCTTTGGCCCCCAGGGTGCGGTAGAGGTGGGCGATGTTTCGGAAAAGGGCCAGGGTGTCCAGGTCTTTTTCCACGATCTCCGGCGGGTTGCTCGCCAGGCGGGTGAGGGCGCTCTGAAAACGGGCCTGGGGCGCTTGATCCGAGGGGTATTTTTTCCCCAGGTAATCAAAAAAGGAGATCAGCCGTTTCTCCGAATCCGAACAGCCGGCGGCCTCGCCGGAAGCGGACGGGGCGATACCCTCGGGGGTCCCCAGAACCTCGCTTACCTTCTGTTCATGGGTCTCCATGGTGGTATCGCTGTGAAGCTCTTCGCGCAGGTCCTTAACCTCCCCTTTGAGCTTCTCCACATCAACCATCCATCGCTCCTGTTCCTGTTCGACGGCCTGCTGAACCGACGAGCTTTTCCAACGCTGAGCCTGTTTGGCCCCAAAGTAAAGCGCTGCTGACAATGCGGTGATGACGACAAGGGAAATAGCGACACGATTCATGATCACTCCAGATCTGTTATGTAGGAACGGTGACGCGGTTGGCGTTAGGCCGGGAAGGCTCGCCCTGTGGGGAGGGCGGCGTCACAGATGAACAAACTTATGAAAATATGATACACCATAATCGATGCTTGTGCAAAAACTCATGCGGCGGCACGCACCTTCGGTAAATGGGCGAATGTCGTTGCCTGGATGCGTTATCCTGAGAAACCAGGCGTTTTTGTTGCGATTTGAACCCTGCGGTATGGAGATAAGAGGAAACGATGGCGATACCTGAGACGGACACCCCCACCACGACCCCTGCGCAGAAGGCCCGAGGGACCCTGATGATCCTGACGGCGGCCCTGGGGTGGGCCTCCTCCGGGACGGCGGCCAAACACCTGTTTCTCATGGGGGTGACCCCTGCAGGCCTGGTCCAGATGCGGGCCACCCTGGCTGCGGTGCTCATCGGCCTGTGGATCGCCATGACCCGGCCGGACCTGTTTCGCGTGGAAAAGCGAGACCTGCCGCGCATCCTGGCCCTGGGGTTCCTGGGCATGGCCATGGTGCAGTTTACCTACCTGTTTGCCATCAGCCGTATCCATGTGGCCGTTGCGATTCTCATGCAGTACATGGCACCGGTCTTTATCTTTTTCTGGTCCCTGACCTTTGGGTCCAAGAAGCCCACCCTGCTCTCGGCGGCGGCCATTGCCGTCACCGTCCTCGGGTGCTACTTCGTTTCGGGTGCCTATGATTTCGACCTGTCCGAGCTGGACCTGCTGGGGCTGGGCAGCGGGCTGGCCTCGGCCGTGAGTTTTGCCGTGTACACCCTGTTGGGGGAAGGGCTGGTGGGGCGCTACGATCCCAGGGCCGTGACCTTTCACGCCTTTTTGGTGGCGGCGGTGACCTGGAACCTTGCGTCTGCGCCCCTCTCCTTTGTGGGCATGTGCGCGGATCCTGCGTTTCTCTTCTGGGGCCTCTACGTGGTGGTGATCGGAACCGTGGCCCCCTTTCTTCTTTATGTGGCGGGCATGAGGGGGATCAGTTCCGTCAATGCCTCCATCACGGCCACCACCGAGCCGATCTTTGCAGGGCTCATCTCCTGGGTGTTCATCGGAGAGGCCCTGACCCCTGTCCAGATGGCCGGGGCCGCCCTGGTCCTTTTTGCCGTGGGGGTGCTCACCGTCAAGGGGTAAGGCACAGGCCGAAAGCAACAGGGCTTTTTCCCGGGTGTGCTTTTGACCTCCCCATGGATTTTAAGTATAATGACTCATTGGTTTCCGGCTGTGATCCGCCTTTGTTTCTTTAAAGATGTCCCCTTCCTTTTGCGGAGAGAGCGCCGGGCCTCCATTACCCACCTTTGTTTGATTCGTATCGCCGCCTGATGTGGCCAGCTGAAGTCCATCGCCCCTCCAATCCGTGTGCGGGCACGCTCTTTGAGGATTGCTACCCATGCAAAACAAACACAAGTCTGCGGGGATCCACGATGCCTTTGTCTGTTCCAGCACCCATGTGTCACAGGAAATTACTGCCATAGAGGACGCCATTGCGGCCCATGGGGGAGACCGCCGTGTCGTTGATTCATTGCGTCAGGCCTGTGCACGTCTGGAGCATGTCCACGGTGTGCATCGGGCTGTCCGGCGGTCCCTTGCCGTGACGTCGGGGATTAAGAGCCCCGAGGTGTTGATCGGAAACGTGTGCCGGTCCCTTGTGGATACGGGAGGGTACGAATCGGTCTGGATTGTCCTGTTCGGCACGGACAGGAGGCAACGCACCTGGGCTCAGTCCGGCATGGAGGATAAGGGGGAGGCCCTGGGCCGAAAACTGGAGGCTGGCTGGCTTCCCCGGTGCGGCAGGGACCTTCTGACGCCGGAAGGGGGGTGTTGCCAGGCAGAGGCCTGTGGAATCTGTGCGAACTGCTCTTTTGGCAGCGCGTGCAGCCAGCAGGGGAGCATCGTGACCCGTCTGGCCAGGGGCGGGCGAGCTCCTGGGAAATCATGAGCGCGCCCCCGCCTTCCCAGGAGGCTGCTGGAGACGAGGAGGCATGCCTGGTGCAGGAGGTGGAAGGAGAGATCTCCCGCGCCATTGAGGGGTTGAACCGGGACCTGGACCGGGCCGAGACCGAGGCTGGCCTGGGGGAATCGCGGCGCGTCATGGACACCCTGCTGAAGAACCTGCCGGGCATGGCTTACCGGTGCAAGTACGATGGGGAGTGGACCATGGTGCTCGTGAGCCGGGGGGGACATGAACTGACCGGCTACCACCCGGAGGAGATGGTGGGGAATCGGGCGGTGGCCTACAACACCCTTGTCCACCCCGAGGACCGGGCCATGGTCAAGGAGACCGTGGACGAAGGTATTTCGGGCAGCGACTCCTTTGAGATGGAGTACCGCCTCCTGACCAGGGACGGCACCGAAAAGTGGGTCTGGGAGAGGGGCAGTGTGGTGCGCATCGGCGGGGTGGTGGTGGCCCTGGAGGGGTTTGTCACGGACATCACCCAGCAGAAACATGCCATCGAGGGCCTCCGCTGGAGCAACCGGCGCTACCGGATCCTGGTGGAGGACATGCCGGCCATGGTGTGCCGGTTTCTGCCCGACGGCCGGTTGACGGACGTCAACGAGAGTTACTGCCGCATGTTCGGCATGGCCCGGGAAGAGCTTTTGGGGCAGAACTTTTTTGCCTTTCTTCCTCCGGCGGTGCGGGACGCCGTGCGGGATCATTTCCATGAGCTGACCCCTGAAAATCCCATGGACACCTACGAACATGAGGTGATCAACCCCACCGGCCGAAGGGGGTGGCAGGAGTGGACGGATCGCGCCATTTTTTCCGATGACGGGGAGCTTCGAGAATTTCAGTCCATCGGCCGGGACATCACGGAGCGGCGCCGTGCCGAAGAGGCCTTGAGGGCCAGCGAGAGGCGGTATCGGGCGTATATCGATAACTCGCCGGTGGGGATTTTTATTTTTGGCGAAGAGGGGGGCTTTGTGGAGGCCAACGAGGCCGCCTGCAGGATGGTGGGCTACTCCCGAAGCGAGTTGGCGACCCTGAAGGTAAGCGATATCGTCGGTGCCGACGCCACCGGCAAGCGAGCGCCCAACTTCGAGCGCCTGAAACGGGAGGAACATGTCCGGTCCGAGACCCCGCTGCACCATAAAAACGGAGCGATTATCCACGGCATCATCGAGGCCGTGGCCCTGGGGGAAGGCACCTACATGGCCTATTTCATCGACCAGACCGAGCAGAGAAAACTGCAGTCCCAGCTTCAGCAGGTGCAGAAGATCGAATCCGTGGGTCGGCTGGCAGCAGGCGTCGCCCATGACTTTAACAACATGCTCTCCCCTATCCTGGGGTATGCGGAACTCCTGTTGGACGAGCTTCCCGAAGGGGAGGAGTGTTACGGCTATTCCCTGGAGATCAAAAACGCTGCCGAGCGCTCGCGCAACCTGGTGCGGCAACTTTTGGCCTTCAGCCGAAAGCAGGTGCTCAGGCTGGACCCCCTGGACCTCAGGTCCATTGTCTCCGGGATGCAGCCCCTGTTGCGGCAGACCCTCCGGGAGGATATTGCCCTCACCGTTTCCCTTGCGGAGACCTCGTGTCCGGTGCGTGCCGACATGGGCCAGGTGGAGCAGATCCTCATGAACCTGGCCGTCAATGCCCAGGATGCCATGCCCGACGGCGGGGAACTCTCCATTACCGTGCGCATGGCCGTTCAGGAGGCCGATGCCCCCCGGCTTCACCTGGATCTCTCCCCGGGGGAGTATGTGCTGGTGGAGGTGCGGGACACGGGGCACGGCATGGACCCCACCACGGCCGAGCACGCCTTTGAACCCTTTTTCTCCACAAAGGGCAAGGGGGGGACCGGGCTGGGGCTCTCCACGGTGTACGGAATCATTACCCAGCACGGAGGGGCGGTGCGCATGGATACCCGCCAGGGGGAAGGTGCGGTGTTCTCCCTCTATTTCCTCCGGGAGGAGGAGTCCGTGGCCGAGATACCCGAGGTGACGGAGGAGAAGGCCGTGGCCTCGGGCCATGAGACGGTGCTGGTGGCCGAGGACAACGAGGTGGTGCGGAACATGACGGTGAGTGTTCTGACCCGCCTGGGCTATCGCGTCTTTGACGCCGCAGGCGGTGAGGAGGCCCTGGCCGTACTGAAGAACCACGAAGGGGCAGTCGATCTGCTCCTCACCGATGTGGTGATGCCGGGCATGAACGGCCGGGAACTCTACACCCGGGTATCCCAGCTCTACAGCGGGATACGCGTTCTTTACATGTCCGGGTACTCAGACGACGTCATCGCCCACCACGGCGTTCTGGAAGATGGGATCCATTTTATCCAGAAGCCCTTCACCATCGAAGGGCTCACCAGCAAGGTGAGGGAGGTGCTGGACATCGCCTGCTGCGCCGGAGCTTCCGGGTCATGAGAGGTCTTGGTAGGCCCTTGAAACACGGGTCACCGTGGTGATGCCGCAGGCCGCCGCAAAGGCAAGGGCAAGAACGGGAAAAGCCGCCGGAAACAGGCAGGCGGCCACGTAAAAGGCGATGGTCTCGGTCCCTTCGGTGAGCCCTTCCAGGTAGTGGAGGGCTTTTCCGCTGGGGTCACGTCCCTGCTTGTGGGCCATGGCCGCATAGGCCAGAAAGCTGGAGCCGGTCCCCACAAAGCTGAAAATGAGCACGGATGCGGGCAGGGCGTTGCGGCCGGGATCGGCCAGGGCAAACCCCACCACCACGGCGGAGTAGAAGATAAAATCCAGGACAATGTCCAGGAACCCTCCCGCATCCGAAGGGCCCGCGTCCCGGGCCAGGATTCCGTCGATGCCGTCTGCGATGCGGTTGGCAACAATAAACACAAGGGCCACGCCGTACCATCCCATGGCAAGGGCCGGCACCGCCAGCATCCCCATGCCGAATCCCGCCATCGTCACCTTATCCGCATGCACCCCCCGGGCCTTTAACGGGGCGGCCAATCCCTCCAGGGGGCGTTTCACCCACCCCGCACTCCATTTATCCAGCATATGTTCTCCTTATTTGTTTTCACGACCCTTCAATGGCCAAAATCTGTTCAACAACTGCCTACTATGGTTAACGCCGGAGCAAAAAGCCAGCCTCCGGCGGCCCTGTACAACCTTTTAAAAAGTTTGACAAACAGGTCTCACGCCATCATTCCAAGGCTCCGCCGAAATTATTTTGATATGTTCGCCCCCGTGTATCGGTTTTTACGGCGCTTTTTTTCAAAAAAGCGACCCGCCGAAGGCAAGCTGAATAGTTACGTTTCCAGAAGAATAAAATGGGCCTCTCCTGCAAAAACGGTTGCCACATGTCACACACCACGCGAATGCCCTGTGAGCTTTCGCATAACAGCGGCCTCCATGCATTCGCCTTAGGGTTTCCAGGTGCCCCCACCTGGCCGCCGGAGGCGCTTTTTAACGTTTATCCTGCGTTTCCAATCGAATGAGCCGGCCGCCTTCGGGGATGTCGTCTTCGTCGTGGGTAACGAGCAGGGCCGGGATTCCCATGGCGGTGATCTGGTCGAAGACAAAGGCCCGGAAGCTTTTTCTCAAGGGCTTGTCCAGCTAAAAGGTTCGTGAGCAGGGCGTCGGGGCGGCTTATGAGGGCACGCATGAGGCTGATTCGTGCTTTTTGTCCGCCGGAGAGGGCCGTCGGGTGCCTGTGGGCGAGCTCGGCAAGGCCCAGGTCGGTGAGGACCTGCAGGGCCTTGGCCCTCCTTTGGCCCGGTTTTCCCCCTGGCAGGGCGAACAGGAGGTTTTCCAGGACGGTCATGTGGGGAAAGAGGAGGTCGTCCTGAAAGAGGATGGCGATGCCCCGTTTTTCAACGGGCAGGCCCGAGAGGGACCGCCCGCCCAGGGAAAGCTCGCCCGTGGCCTTGAAGGCCGGGGCCAGGGCCCCTGAGATCCAGCTGAGGATGGTGGATTTTCCGCAGCCCGACGGGCCCATGAGGGTGACCACCTCCCGGGGGGCCACGGTGAAGCTCAAGGTGTGGCAGAGGGCCTCGGTGCCGTGATGGATGGTGAGGCCGGAGACGGCCAGTGTGTGGGTCATGGGGTGCCTCGCTTGAGTCGTGGAACGATAAGGGCCGCAGCATAGGCCAGGGTGGGCAGGGCGAGCTGGATCAGGGCGTAGACCGCGGCAAGGCGCCTGTCCACTCCGCTGCCGATGGCCACGGCTTCGGTGGTGATGGTGGAGACCCGGCCGCCCCCGAGCATCAGGGTGGGGAGGAACTGGGCGATGGAGACGGAAAAGCCCACGGCCCAGGAGAAGAGAACGGGGCGAAGGAGCATGGGCAGCTTGATCCTGAAAAAGCAGGCCAGGGGCGACCGGCCCATGGAGAGACCTGCGGTGACGTAGCGCTGGTCAAAGGCAAGGTAAGTGCCGTTGAGGCAGAGCCAGGTGTAGGGAAAGACAAAGAGGAGGTGCCCCCACATCACCAGGGCAAGGGACCCGGAGAGGCCCGCCTTGAGGGCTGCCACCTGGATCCCGAAGACCATGGGGAGCTGGGGGAGCAGGATGGGCAGGGCGATGAGGCCCAGGGGCAGGCGCCTCTGGGAGCGTGCCTGATGCTCCACACCACGAGAAAAACGGCCGATGCGCTCACCACGGCGGCCATGGCAAAGGACACGCCCATGGGCTCCGAAGCAAAGGGCAGCTCCGCCGTCCAGTTCGAAAAGGTCATGCGGGAGGGCAGGGCATCGGGGAACCGCCACCTTCGAGCGATGCTCCAGAGGCAAAGCCCGGCAAAAACGGAGAGGGTGACCAGGGCCCCTGCCGGGATGCTGAGGCGGGCGACCCTCGACAAAAAACGGCTTGGGCGACCGCGCCTTCCGTTGATCTGGTTTTTTTTGAGCAGGGGAGCCAGGAGGCGCTCCATGGTCATCCAGCATCCCATGAGCCCCAGGGTCAGACCGAAGAGGAGCAGGGCCCCTGCCGCGGCCCGGGGCATGAGGGCGAGCTCCGGCTCCTGAAACCAGTGAAATACCTGGACCGCCAGGGTGGGGGGCCTGTTGGGGCCAAGGAGCAGGGCCATGTCCACCACCGAGAGGCTGTAGGCCATGGCAGCAAAAAAGGGCAGGCGGATCAGGGGGTATAGCTGGGGGATGAGGAGCTTTTGCCAGACCCGGTGGGGCGGGTAGCCGAAGCTGCGCCCGAGCCGGAGCTGACGGTCCGTGTCGATCTGGGAGAGGGCCGCCATGCACATGAGGATGAGAAAGGGGGTCTCCTTGAAGGCCAGGGCCAGGGTGAGGGTAAGGCCCAAGGGGTCCTGGATGATCTGCCAGTCCGGGGGACGGTGCCAGCCGGTGAGCACCGGAGAGATGAAGCGCACCAGCCAGCCGCTGGGGGAGATGAGGAAGGCAAAGCCCACGGCAAAGGCCACATGGGGCAGGGCCAGCACAGGGGGCAGCACCCGCCGGATCCACGCCCACCAGCCGGTGCCCCGGGTGAAGGTGACCACAAGAAGGGAAAGGACCAGGGAGAGGATCGGGGCGCCGACGCCTGTCAGCACGGTGAGGCCCATGCTTGTCCCCAGGCCCGGTTCGGCCAGGAGCAGGCGAAAAGCCCCTGCGCCCGGGCGCAGGGCTCCTGTGGCTGGTGCCGCGCCCAGGGCGGGAAGCACCACGCCGGCCACACCGCAGGCCAGGGGGGCCAGGCAGAAGAGGGCAACAAGGGTTGGGAAAACACGCAGCATCATCGACGTCCCTTTGGGCATCACTGCCCGTACCGTCTTTTCCACTCCTTCTCAAGGGCCGTCATCCAGGAGGGGTGGGGCTCGGCCACGCTTTTGCAGAGCGTGGGGGCGGTTTTGAAGAGGGCTCGCTCTTCGGCGGTCAATCTGTCCATGGCAAGGACCGTGGGGTCTCCCCAGATGTCGGTGTCCGCTTTTCTGGCCTGGGCTTCGGGGGACAGGAGAAAGTTGATGACCACCTTGGATGCGGCCCTGGCGTCGCTGTTGTAAGGGATGGCCAGAAAGTGGCTGTTGGTGAGGGCGCCGATGTCAAAGACCAGGGACCGGGCCCCGGCGGGGAGGAGGCCCTGCCCGGCTTTGGTACGGGCGTCCTGGGGGTTGAAGCTGATGGCCAGGTCGATCTCTCCGTCGTCCAGGAGCTGCACCATGTGGGAGCTGCCCGTGGGAAAGGCACCTGCCCTGCGCCAGGCAACGGGGTGCAGGGCGTCGAGCCATCGCCACAGGGGCGATGTGATTCGGTCCACGTCGGCTTCGGAGGCGGGGCTGTACAGGGGGGCCGGGTCGTCGGTCAGGTCCAGGAGCACCTGTTTGAGAAAAGAGGAACCGTGAAACTCCGGGGGCATGGGGTAGGCCACGCGTCCCGGATGGCTCTTGGCGTAGGCCAGGAGGGCCGCTGCGTTTGTGGGGGGCTCCGGGGTGCGCTGCGCATCGAAGATGAGGTTGAGCTGTCCCACGCCCCAGGGTGCCTCCAGTCCATCCACCGGAACGGTGAAATCCCTGTCCACCTGGAGCCTTTCCCGGTCCAGCAGGGCGTCGTTGGGCAGCTCCTTGACAAAGGGGCCGTGGAGGAGCCCGGCCTCCTTCATGGCCTTGAAGTTCTCGCCGTTGATCCAGATCATGTCAACGGAACCGTCCCGGGTTTTGCCTGCGACTTTTTCAGCCAGGATGCGGCCCACCACGTCGGAGATGTCTGTGACCTTCACATGGACAAGGCGAATGCCGTAGCGCTTTTTCACCTCGGCACCGGCCCATCGGATATAGGTGTTGATCTCCTGGCTGCCGCCCCAGGCGTTGAAGTAAACGGTCTGCCCCCGGGCGTCGGAAAGGGTCTGTTGCCAGGGCCCGGCGTGGGCCGACGAGAGGGGCAGGAGAAGGGCCAGGCAGAAAAGGAGGCGTGTGAGCATGATGGGCTGTCCTTTCGAAAAGGGCGGTTTATCGGCAGGTGTCTGCTCTATGGGAATTATTGGATTTGCCAATGACGTACTGCGATATACATCAATGCGAAAGACAATGCTACCATTTTGAGGATGTCCGGGGAAGGTGAAAGGGGGGGATATTCAGGGCCAACGCATTCAAAGTTCCATTGCCTCCGGCGGGTCGCTTTTTGAAAAAAAGTTCCGGTAAAAACGAAAAAATGAGAGGGGCTGTGGCCGGTTGCGACGCGTCCAAAAAAATGGAACCTGTTTGCTCAACGTTTCAAATGGTTGGCCCCCGGCAGGGCCGCCGGAGGCAAAACCTGAATGCGTTGGCCCTGATTGGGTGAAAGGGCAGGGTTATGCGGCGTCTCCATGGAAGAAAACCGCACCCATGGCGCAGACGAAGTGGGCGGTGTGGCTTTCGTTGCTCCACTCCAGATCGATGCCGAAGCATCGCCGGGCCAGGTCCATGAGATTCACCCCCAGGGATTCAAGGCTGAAGATGCGTTGATCGGGCTTGGCGCATATGGTGACCCCCTCTTCAGCGACGCAGCGATCGCATGCCATGCAGGGGCCGGCACCGGCAATGGTGTAGCCCTCTTCCCGTGAGGCGTAGAGCTCATCCACCAGAAAACCGCGGACCTGCTTGAAACAGAGGCGGTAACGGTCCTGCAGGAGTTCTCCGGAGAAGTATTCCAGGGGCAGGCGAAGGCAGATGACCCGGGCGCTTTTTTTGCCTTGCGTGTAGTGGATAAACGTCGGGCTGAACGGGGGACAGGCGAGGTTGGTGCCGTATTGGCGGCAGGCTTCGCAGGCCGTTTTGTACCTGCTGTGGTGCTCGATGGCGGAGAGGGGCACCACGGTTTCAAACCGCTCGTAATAGATGGGCTCCCCCGACGGGTCCGCCGCTTCGCAGACGGCCATGGAGACCTCCTCCCCCACGGGGATGCGACGGTCGCGGCTCGAGATGTTGACGGCGTAGGCCAGGGCGTCCGCTGCCTGCTGATGCGGTCGGTGCAGGCGGCGCACCGTCCTTTTGATTCATCTCTCCAGATTTCGAGCTCCTGTCCGCAGTGGGGACAGGGAAACAGCTCGGGGACAGACATCAGGGTCTGGTCCCTTCCAGGGCACCTGGGCAACATGACTGGCTCTCCTTTGGTGCATGGCACCATGGGGCGTTGTGGTGACGGATGGGAACACCCATGGTGTCTCCCTCCGTTGTTTTGCGCCGACATCGTCCATCTTGTCGGGGTGCTCGGTGAAAAAGCAAAAAAAAGGTATTTCGCAGGTGCAGTATGCGGTGCTCAAGGTAAGTAATGCGGGATAGTGTCTAATGGTGTGGTATATTTCTATATATCTGAAATTGTATGTTATTGAAAGAAGAAAATGGTCGGCTTGCGGAGCGTTCGCTAAAGACACAGGCGTATATTATTTAGGTGTAGGAAGACGGAGTGCGGGTTTAAGACTATATATAGTTAAATAGAGCGGGAGACACAGCTTCCAGCTTCAGGGAATGTGGGGATTTTGCCAATTCTTCGCAATTTTTCCAGGCCCCGGACCCGCCCGGTGGCAGGCCGGCGGGCACCCATGGGTTGCTGCACGGGGACTTTGTGTTTGGGGCCTCCCTTGGTACGGCTTGTGCAACACGAGGGGTGAATCACCGGCCGGTTCCACCGGAGGGTGAGGGCACGCATGGGCGACGGTGAATGAGCCAAGGCGGCGGCCCCGGCAGATAACGGATGCAGCCCCATTCCCCCCGGAAGAGACGGCTTCTACCCTGTCCGGATACGGCGCATGAGCCACCGCCATTATTATTTGCCGCAGGCGCTTTCAGGCACGTCCCCTGAACGTCCAACCACTGCCTGAAGCGCCCCCATGCAGCCCCCCAGTCTCCGTCAGGTTTCCACGGCCGGTTGACATGCCTCGATATCGGGGACCGGTATCGCCTTTTTGACACCGATGCCGACGCCCTTGGAATTCAACCGGTAACCGAAGAAAGAGAGCCCTGTGCCCCTCTGCGGGGTGCCTCGGCACAATGGGAGCGACGAGCCTATGTTTACTGTCATCGGAGAGCGGATCAACACCACCCTGAAAAGCGTGAAGGCGGCTGTGGCCGAACGGGATGCCGACTACATCGCAGAGGATGTAAAAAAGCAGGCGGCCGCCGGGGCCACGTACATTGATGTCAATGCCGGGGCCCGCATCGGGTGTGAAGAAGAGGACATGCGCTGGCTTCTCGGGGTGGTTCAGGAGGCGACTTCCCTTCCCCTGTGCCTGGACAGCCCGGACCCCGCGATCCTGGAGATGGCTTACGGTCTTGCAACTCAAAAGCCCATGATCAACTCCATCAGCCTGGAGACGGACCGGTTCGAGCCCATGATGGCTTTTTTCAAAGGAAAAGCGTGCCGGGTGGTGGCCCTTTGCATGGACGATTCCGGCATGCCCACTTCCGTGGATGAGGTTTTTGACCGAGCAAGGCGCCTGGTGGAGTCCCTTGCGTCCATCGGGGTGGAGCGGGACGACATCTTCATTGATCCGTTGATCCAGCCCCTGAGCGTGGCAACAGGCAACGGGACCATGGCTATGGAGGCGGTGGAACGCATCATGACTGAACTCCCCGGGGTACACACCACCGGCGGGCTCTCCAACATCTCCTTCGGTCTTCCCCAGAGGCGGATGGTGAACCGCAGCTTTCTGGCCATGATGATGGCCCGGGGCCTTGATTCAGCCATTATGGACCCCCTGGACAGTGAACTGATGGCCACCTTGACCACGGGCGTCGCCCTGAAAGGCGGGGACAAATTCTGCATGAACTACCTTAAAGGCGTGCGTGCAGGCAGGATCAAGGCGTAATGATTTCGGGGCGCATGCGAAGCGCCCCTTTGATAAGCCGGCTGCGCGCGGCCCTGGTTCCGCCGCGTTTTTTTCCCGTGGTATGGCGGGACGGACGCCGCGCTGCAGCGGCTTTATCGTGGTGCCACCCCGTGGGAACGGGTGGCGGCGCGGTGGGGGGTTGGTTTTTCCGGCGGGTTTGTGATACCCCTGACAACAGGGAAAGATCAGCGGAAACATCCCTTTCTATGGACTCGGCTCATCGCAGGGCGTGGGTCGGGATGGTTCGAATGAACACAAAAAAGAGGGGGGCATGGTGCGACGGCCTGACGTGAAGTTCCTTTTGGCAGCTCTTTTGCTGCTTTTCGCTTTTTCGGCCGCGGCGTCGGCAGCCACCCCTGTGGCCGTGGATCCGTTGACCCCTGAGGAGCGTGAATGGCTCACAGCCCATGACGGCAAGATCCGCCTGGCCCCTTCCCCCAACTGGGAACCCCTTGAGTTTTTCGATGAAAACGGGCGCTATCGTGGGCTCGTTGCCGATTACATGCACCTTGTGGAGGAGCGCCTGGGATTTCGATTCAAGGTGATCCGCATCGACTCCTGGGAGAATGTCCTGACCCTGGCGCGCCACCGGGAGGTGGACATCATCAGCGCCGCCCATCATACCCGCGAACGGGGGGAGTTTCTGGACTGGTCCCCGACCCTTTTTACCCTCTCCAACACCATCATCGTCAAAAAGAGCGTGCCGGGCGTGCTGACCCTGGGCCGGATGCAGAACATGACCATCGGCGTGCCCGCCGGATACGCCGTGTACCACTATATCAAGGGCACCTACCCGGACCTCAACCTGGTTCCCGTCGCCAGCGGCCGCGAAGGGATGCGCATGGTCTCCTTCGGGGAGCTCGATGCCATGATCATGGAGGTGCCCAACGCCCTGTTCGTCATCGAGGACCAGCAGATCACCAACCTGAGGCTGGCCGGCACCATCGACTTCAAGGTGGAGCTGGGCACGGCCACCCGCAACGACTGGCCCCTTTTCCGGAGCATCATGGAAAAAGGGCTGGCCCTCATCACCGAGGAGGAGCGGGCCGACATCTACAACAAATGGGTCCGGCTGGAACAGATCCCCTTTTACCGGAACCCCACCTTCTGGACGGTGATCAGCTCCATGCTCATCGTGGTGGCGGTGGTGATGGCCGCCGTTATTGCCATCAACCGCACCCTGAAGATGCAGGTGGCCCAGCGGACCGAAGAGCTGCGCGTCAATGAAAAAAGGCTGGAGGCCCTGCTTCGCCTCAACCAGATGACCGACGCCTCCATGGATGAGATCATGGCCTTTGCCGTGAAAGAGGCGGTGAAGCTGACCCGGAGTCGGTTCGGGTACCTGGCCTTTGCCGACAGCACCGGCTGGCTGTTTGTCCATGACTCTCCGTATTCCGCCGCAGGCAAGGGGTGGACCGCCACCTGCACCCCGGAAGGCTTTCCCGAAGAGTTTCGAGGGTTCTGGGGCGAGGCCCTGGCCAGGCGGGTGCCGGTGACCACCAACGATTATCCGGCCAGCAATCCGGCCATGAAGGGTGTGCCCACCGGCGTCGGTCCCATTTTTCGGTACATGAACATTCCGGTGTTGAAGCGCGGAGAGGTGGTGGTCGTGGCCGGGGTGGGCAACAAGCCCGTTCCGTATGACGACGCGGACCAGCGCCAGGTGACCCTGCTCATGGCGGGGATGTGGCGCATGGTGCAGAGGCGGCGATCCGAGGAGGCCCTGAAGCAGAGCGAAAAAAGGTTCCGCGACCTGGTGGAGAGCGCCCTGACGGGCATCACCATCGTCCAGGCCGGGGAGGTGGTGTACAACAACCCCGAGCAGGAGCGGATCATGGGGGCGCTGGCTCCCTTCGGGACCCGCAGGGACGAGGCGATTCACCCCGACGACCTGGAGGCCGTGAACCGTTTTTCCGAGGCTGTCATGAACGGGGAACCGGGCCTCCACGAGGCGGAGTTCCGGCTTACCCCCACGGCCGGAGACATGGGGGAAGGGCGGCAGACCTGGGTGACTTGCCGGGCCAACCCCATCGAGTTCCAGGGGGAGTCGGCCATGCTCATCAACACCATGGACATCACTCGGGCCAAGGAGCTCGAACACCTTTTGGTGGTTCAGGACAAGATGGCCTCCCTGGGCCACGTGGCCGCAGGCATCGCCCATGAGATCCGGAACCCCCTGTCGGGCATTAATATCTACATGAGCACCCTGGAAAAGAGGGTGGCCGCCGGTCGATCCATTGCAGAGCTGGAGCCGGTGTTCCGTCAGGTGCGCTCGGCTTCGGGAAAGATTGAGTCGGTGATCCGGCGGGTCATGAATTTTTCCAAGCCGTGTGAACCCAAGATCGTGCTGACCCGGATCAACAAGCCGGTGCGGGAGGCCCTGGCCCTGTCCATGATGATGCTCACCAAGAGCAACATCCATGTGGAGCAGCGGCTGGACGAGGCCCTGCCCAGGTGTTACGCCGAGCCCCAGCTTATTGAGGAGGTGGTGCTCAACCTCATCACCAATGCGGCCAGCGCCCTGAAGGCGTGGCCCTGGGAGAAGCGTATCCGCGTCTCCACTTACCTGGAGGGCGGTGAGATCATCCTCCAGGTGGAGGACTCCGGGCCCGGGGTGCCCCGTGAGGTTCGGGACCGGGTGTTCGAACCGTTTTTTACCACCAAGAACAACAGCACCGGCATCGGCCTGAGCCTCTGCCACCGCATCGTCACAGATCACGGCGGCAGCATCCGGGTGGAAGAGGGCGAAGGCGGCGGGGCCCGGTTTGTGGTGGCCCTTCCCCTGGAGGGCGACCGCGGCGGATCCGGGAATGTACGGCATGGACTGTAGCGGTGGGTGCACCGATATCACTATATAGCCCGGATCATTAAATGCCCGGGATGGGGACAATGCAGAGTATGATGACGATCGATTACAAAGTATTTATCGTAGATGATGAGGAGACAATCCGGGAGGGAATCACCCTGGCCCTCTCCGACCGGTATACCCTCACGGGGTTTGCCGACGCGGAGTCGGCCATTGAGGGGGTGACGGCCGAGGCCCCGGACCTGATTCTCCTGGATATCGGGCTCCCCGGCATGGACGGGGTCGAGGCCCTGGGCCGGATCAAGGAGATCCATCCGGATGTGCTGGTGATCATGATCACGGCCTACGAGGACATCAACTCCGTGATCACCTGCATGAAAAAAGGGGCCTACGACTACATCATCAAGCCCATCCACATGGAGGGACTTGAGAACACCATTGAAAACGCCCTGGAGACCATTCGCCTGCGAAAAGAGGTGAGGGCCCTGCAGGAGCGGCAGCTCACCGAGAACATGCCCTGCTTCATCGGAGAGAGCAACGCCATCCACGACATCATGGAGTTCATCACCATGGTGGCCAAGAGCCCGGACACACCGGTGCTGATCCTGGGGGAAACCGGCACGGGCAAGGAGCTCATTGCCAGCACCATCCACTACCGGAGCCCCAACTTCAAGGGGCCTTTTGTGACGGTGAACTGCGCGGCCATTCACAAGGAACTCATCGAAAGCGAGCTCTTCGGGTATGAAAAGGGCGCCTTCAGCGGGGCCAGCACCACGGGCAAGACCGGGCTCATCGAGGCCGCCGAAGGCGGGACCCTTTTTCTGGATGAGGTGGGGGACATGGGCCTCGACACCCAGGCCAAGCTCCTTCGGTTCCTTGAAGAGGGCGAGTTTTACAAGGTGGGGAGTACGGTGAAGCGCAAGGTGAAGACCCGCATTGTCTCGGCCACCAACCGGGACCTGGACAAGATGATCACCGAGGAGACCTTCCGCAAGGACCTCTTCTTCCGCCTGGGGGTCATCAAGATCAACGTCCCCTCCCTGAACGAGCGGCGGGAAGACACCCTGATCCTCGCCCGGAACTTCATGCACACCTTTGCCGAGAAGTTCGGAAAAACCATCACCGGCATGACCGAGGAGGCCGAAGACAGGCTCCTTATCTACAGCTGGAGCGGCAACGTCCGGGAACTCAAGAACATGATGGAGCGGGGGGTGCTCACCGCAAGGGGAGAGAAACTCACCGTGGAGGACCTGGGCCTTGAGGACGTCCGGCGGGGAGAGATCATGGAATCCGGTCCAACCGGCTTTGCGCCCCTGCCCCCCACGGGCATCGATATCCAGGAGGTGAGGACCGCCATGGAGACCTTTTATTTCAAAGAGGCCCTGAAGATGGCCAAGGGCAACGAGTCCAAGGCCGCTCGCCTGCTAAACCTTAATCACCACACCTTTCGTTACCAGCGCAAGAAAATCCTGCCCGACGATTAGGCAGCCCGGACTGCAGGCGCCCTTTCCCGCACAAGGGGCGGCCAGAAGAAACCACTCCCCCTTTTTTGCTCGGCAAAGGGGGAGTTTTTTATTGCCTTGAATTGGCACCCGCGTTCTTCCTACTTCATGCCTTTGATGTCTTCATTGCCTTTCCTTCAGATGCCAACCGGAACCTATGCTGTCATGCCTTCATGCCGGTAACCCCACCTGTGTCCGGATGCCGGGATGTGTGCATTTTCCGGGCATGCGTTTATCGGGTGAACCTGGTTTTGCATTCTTTCGAAAGATTTGAAGAATTGTCAGGCGCCTCTGGCAGGGCACATGGCAGGGCCGGAGACCGTGGGGGAGGACGGGGGGCTTCCACTGAAATTTTCTAGATGAGTGAAAGCCAATGCTGGCAAGCTTTTCTAACTTTATTGCCCTTCAAATGACTACCCTTGAAGCCTTCGGTGGCACGCTCCATGCAATTTCCTGATGCATACGCAATGAATCGCGTACCCAAAAAAGAGTCGCCGTGCATGGCCGGGAGGTGAGTACCCGCGGCGGTGGTGGGGACGGAACCGAAACCCGCCGTCCCCCACAGAAGCCTTGAAAGGGCTTCCGCCGCATGAAGGAGGGTGCACCTTGTCTGGCTCGGCCAGGGCACGGCGCCCGGAGAAGGGGCCGGGGTGGTGTTTTTCCTGTTTTATGGCCTGCCCCTGTCCCCTTTGCCCGCCGCACCAAGTCGGGGCGGGACGGGACGCGTTACCAACGGGAACGATATGGAAGAGACCATGATGCACAACCAACCACAAAGCCCACAGTCCCATCCGGCCCATTGCATGCTCTGCATTGAGCCGGCCGACGGTGTGGCCCAGGTGTATCGGTCCTCTCTTTTTGAACCGAGCCCGGAGTGCAGTGACCGTATGACGGTTTCTGCGCTGACAACCCTGAAGCGAATTGAATGCCTGTGTGGTGGTGTACCGCACAGGCATTTTTGTTTTTGGGGGGAGGCCTGGGGCGGTTTTCAGTCCGCAGGGGGGATCCATCCACTGACCCAAGGCCATATGGGGCGAGGATGCCGCGTTTTGACGGTATCTTCTCGTCACCGAACGTATGCCCGCACAGAGCTGAAGGGGGAGGCGCGATGTCCGGCACGCGCGCACTCGGCTCGCCCGAAGGGTGAGAAAATCGAGCAGAAAACCTTGAATGACATTCAATTTTTTGTCTCGGCCGTTTTCTCATGAAATATCCGGGAAAGGCGTTGCGGGGGAGTAGGGAGGGCATTCGGGAAGAACACAGCGGTCAGGCAAAGGGAGCGACGCCCAGGCGAGGCGGCGAGCCCGGAATCATGCCGTAGCCACAGGGCTCAGCCGCGGGGTTTTTCACGGAGTCCCAGAGAAGTCCAACCAATCAAGGAGGAGTGACACATTGAGTAACTCGACGGACAAACCCGTACAAATCGAACCGGTCCTGTTTTTTTCAGCGCTGGTGGTGACCCTGGTCACCTGTATTCCCATCGTCATGTTTCAAGACAAGGCGCTGGTGGTGCTGACCAACATCCGGAAATATTTCACAGGTAACCTGGGCTGGACCTTTATGCTCTTTGCCGTGGCCGCGGTGATTTTTTTCCTCTGGCTGATCTTCGGCCCCTACCGCCATGTGAGGCTGGGCGGCCAGGATGCCAAACCCGAGTTCGGCAACATCAGCTGGGTGGCCATGCTCTTCTGCTGCGGCATCGGCACCGGCCTCATCTACTGGTCTTTTATCGAGCCCATTTATTACATGCAGGGTCCTCCCTTCGGCCTGGAGGTGGGATCCAAGGAGGCCAAGGAGTGGGCGGCCTGCTACGGTATCTTCCACTGGGGCTTTGTGCCCTGGGCCCTTACAGCGGTCTTCGGGGTGCCCATTGCTTACTCGTATTACCAGCGCAAAACCAAGCGCCTCAGCATCGGCGCCGCCTTTGAAGGGCACGTGAAGAGCCCCGGGTTCAAACTGTTTGTGGACCTTCTCATCATGTTCGCCATCCTGGGCAACGTGGTGACGGTTCTGGGCCTGGGTACCCCCATGCTGTCGGCCACCATCGCAAAATTCACCGGCGTGGAGACCAGCCTGACCCTGGATATCATCGTCGTGGGCATCTGGACCGTCATGTTCTGCTGCAGCTGTTACTTCGGCCTGGAGAAGGGCATCAAACGGCTCAGTAACTTCAACCTGGTTCTGGCCTTTGTCCTCATGACGGCCGTGCTCCTGGTGGGCCCCACCAGCTGGATCCTCAACACCTTTGTCAACAGCCTCGGCATGATTTTCGACAACGTCATCCGCATGTCCATGTGGACCGACACCGCCGGGCAGAGCGGCTGGCCCCAGGGCTGGACCATTTTCTTCTGGGCCTGGTGGCTCGGGGCGTCTCCCTTTGTGAGCGTCTTCCTTGCCAAGATCTCCAAGGGCCGCACCCTGCGTGAAATGGCCGTTGCGGTTCTTGTCTGGGGCCCCCTGGGCTGCGCCGTCTTCTTCGGCGTGTTCGGCGGCTACTCCCTGTACATCGAGCTCAACGGCGCCGAGTCCATGACCGCCATGATGGCGGCCAGCGGTCCGGCCAAGACCATTGCCTCTCTCATCGCGGCCCTTCCCCTGGGCCAGCTCATGCTGCCTCTGTTCATTATGCTGATGTTCATCTTCTGCGCCACCACCCTGGACTCTGCCTCCTACGTTCTGGCCACGGTGAGCACCAAGGAGCTTCCCATGGACAAGGAGCCTGCCCGCTGGAACCGTATGTTCTGGTCCGTGATCAACGGCGTGGCGGCCATCAGCCTGATGTTCATCGGCGGCCTCAAGCCCCTGCAGGCGGTGGCGGTTCTCACCTCCTTCCCTCTGCTCTTTATCATGCTGGGGGCCGGTTACTTTTTTATCAAGGACCTTCACCGGTATGAGACGCGGTGTGTCTCGGCTCTTCAGCCTCCTCCGGAATCCATGGAAGAGGCGGTGGAAAAACAGGCCGCATAGCGCGGTCCCTTTCGGACGGCATGCAAGAGCCCTGCACTCCCTGTGCAGGGCCATGCAGCTGGCCGGATGAAATCCTTTGACAGCAAGAAGGCGGAGGGGAGGCGCGCCCCTTCGCCTTGATATCCCGTAATACCGCGGCGTGACAGGAGACTACAAGGACATGGCATTGGCAAACCGTATCAATGTGGTGGGCACAGATGAGCTGGCCCGCATTCACGAAGCAACCGTCCAGGTACTTGAGACCACCGGGGTCGAGTTCAAGTCGGACGAAGCCCTGGCCCTTTTCAAGCAGAACGGGGCCGAGGTGGACGGGCACCGGGTGAAGATTCCCCGCTCCCTGCTGGAAAAATCCCTGGAGAGCGCTCCTTCGTCCATTTCCCTGTGGGGCCGGGACAAAGAGACCGTGGTGACCCTTGGCGAGGGACAGACCCGGACCCATGTGGAGCCGAGCAACGGCTGCGTCTTTACCCACGACATGGAGCGCGGGCGAAGGGCCTCCACCATGGCGGACCTCATCGACTTTTTCAAGCTGGCTCACCAGAGTCCTGTATGCACCATTTCCGGGGCCATCCCCGTGGAGCCCAACGACGTGCCCCCTGAAGAGCGCCCTTTGCGCATCTTTTTCGAGACCCTCAAGCACACCACCAAGCCCTTGAAGCGCAACGTGCAGCCCGCCCGGGAAATCGAAGAGATGTTTGCGATGTACGAGGTGGCCGTGGGCAAGGGGTTCCTTGCCGATCACCCCAGCATCTACGCCAGCGTCAACCCCTTGAGCCCCCTGGCCTTCGACACCGAGCCCATTGAAACCATCATGACCTATGCCCGGTACAATCAGCCCGTGACGGTCCTCTCCTGTGCCCTGGCCGGGATCTCCGCCCCCATGAGCCTCCTGGGGGCCGCCGTGCTTCAGAACGCCGAGATCCTCTCGGGCCTGGTCCTGAGCCAGATGGTCACCCCCGGGGCCGGGGTGATCTACGCACCGGCCACAGCCGTGCCCAACATGATGACCGCCCAGTACGTCACAGGCTCCCCGGAGTCCCACCTCATCAATATCGTCAACCTGCAGATGGCCCTGGAGCTGTATCACCTGCCCACCCGCACCATGGCAGGGCTCAACGACGCCAAGGTGCCGGACGCCCAGGCGGGCTTTGAGACCATGCAGAACCTCATGCAGTGCATGCTCGGCGGGGCCCATGTCATCAACGAGTGCCTGGGCGTTCTGGACTCCATCATGACCAACTCCTTTGAGAAGTTCATTATGGACGAGGAGATGATCAGCCGGGTGCTCCGGTTCATGGACGGGGTGGGCGGGATCCACACCGATCTTTCGGCAGAACTCATCGACACCATCGGGCCCCAGGGCTCTTTTCTTATGCACCCCACCACCATGAAGAACTGCCGGACGGCCTGGCGGCCCACGGTTTCGGACTGGAACAACCACGAAAAGTGGGACAAACAGGGGGGCGAAGACGCGCTGGTGCGGGCCAACCGTCTTTACAAAGAGCGGCTTGCCGCCTGCCCCGAGTCCACCCTGGAGCCTGAACTCGAACGCGAACTCTCCGCCTTTGTGGATAAACGGCTGGGTTGACTTTGCTGTGACTGATGAGCCCGGCCTGGCCCCAGGGAGGCGGGCCGATTTTTTTAGACTGGTGCTACGGAAAACGTAAGGAGACTGATTATGGCTGACCTGAAAACCATTACCGAAACCCTCATTGCCGGAGACGATGAAGCCCTTGTGGGGCATGTGCAGGCTGCGCTGGATCAAGGCCTGGAGGCCGGGGTGATTTTGTCCGACGGCCTGATTGCCGGCATGGACGTGGTGGGGGGCCGCATGGAGACCGGAGAGATGTTCATCCCCGAGGTGCTCATGTCGGCCATGGCCATGGGGACTGCCGTGGAGATTTTAAAACCCCTGCTCTCCGAGGACGAAAACGCCTCGGTCGGAAAGGTGGTCATCGGCACGGTGAAAGGCGACCTGCACGACATCGGGAAAAACCTGGTGGTCATGATGATGGAGAGTGCCGGTTTTGACGTCACCGACCTGGGCGTGGATGTGGAGATCGATACCTTTCTGGACGAGATCCGGGAGAAGCAGCCGGACATTGTTGGCCTCTCGGCCCTGCTGACCACCACCATGCCCATGATGAAGTCCACGGTGGAGCAGATCACCGCCTCCGGCCTGCGCGACGGGGTGAAGATCATGGTGGGCGGTGCGCCGGTGGACCAGGCCTTTGCCGATGAGATCGGGGCCGATGCCTACGCCGCTGATGCCGGGTCCGCAAGCAAGCTTGCCAAGGCCATGCTGGCCTGAGGCTTGGATTCGATTTTATGACACCGCGATGCCTTGCCGTCGTGTGTGCCAGTCCCTCCACAGGAGACCGAGGGGCAAAGGATGTTGCCGACCGCCTGTTGATGTGGTGAAACAGGGGGCGCGATACGTTTCCCGGGCGAATCTTCCCATTCGACCGGATCCTCCTAACGGCGTATCTTCAGGCACCCTTTGCCCCTCGACTCCCATGGCACCCTACCAGAAATCCCCCCTCATTCCGAGTTCCAAATCTCCTTCCCTATTTTGTAAGCTATCGAACCCGTTCGGCGGCCCTGCCGGGGGCTAAACTTTTGACTGATCTTATAACGGCGGGTCTAATAAACAGGGTTTAAAAACAGACTCCGTTTCATCTGAATCAATAGCGAATGTGATTTTCCCTGAAGAACGAAGGGGAAAGCACATTGGCAACCTGCTTTCGAGGTGGCACACCTCGCCGCCGGAGGCATCGATTTTAAGGTTGTTCTTTTTAAACAGGCGGATATGGCCATGCGTGAAACCAAAAACGCAGGGAAAAAGAGGTGGGTTCTGTACAAGCCCCATGAGAGCTGATAGAAGGGATTTTGTGTGGAATGATCACTTTTATTATGGAGAGGCGTAACCGATGGTTGATGACCATGATATCTGCTACGACCTGTTGATCTCCCTGCGGCAGATCATACGGGCCACGGACCTGCACTCAAAGCAGCTTGTAAAGAAATACGGCCTGACCGGGCCCCAGCTTGTGGTGATCCAGGTGATCGCCAGGGAGGGGGAGATTTCCATCGGGAGCCTGGCCAAAAAGGTGAGCCTCAGCCAGGCCACGGTGACCAATATCGTGGAACGCCTTGAGAAGAACGGCGTCCTGAAACGGAAAAAAGGGGAGACCGACAAACGGCGGGTGCTGGTGGCAGCCACCGACAAAGCCCTTGAGATTATCCAGAACAAGCCGTCCCTGCTCCACGAGCAGTTTGTGGCGAGGTTCAATAAGCTCGAATCCTGGGAGCAGACCCTTCTGCTCTCTTCCCTTCAGCGCATCGCATCCATGATGAACGCGGAAAATCTGGAGGTGGCCCCCATCCTCTTTTCCGGTCCCATCAACACCCTGGAAGCCAAGGAGTAACCCCGGCTTCAATTAAGGTGCCCCCCTATAGGAAAAATAGGAAAAACAAAAAAACGCCCGCGTGCTACGCGGGCGTTTTTTATTTGGGCCTTCCCTGCCGTACTGTCGCGGGCGGAAAAGACCTATTTGGGCATGTAGGTCATGGTGTTTTTCATGTTGAGCTCGGCATCGGAGAACTCAGCCACCTCGGTGTAATAGTAGGCGTTGGCGTTGATGTCGCGCTCTTCAATGAAATCGGCCAGGGGCTTGATGGCGGAGAGGCTGTCCAGCCAGGGGCCGATGACGTAGATCATGAGAAGGCATCCGGCGATGCTTGCCAGAAGACCTCCGATCCGTTTGGACAATGGGCTGTTAGGGTCCATGGTTTTCTCCTTATTCCGTTAGATCTTGGCGGTGATCTCCGGGAAGACCAGGAAGAACATGATGTAGGCCATGATCAGGGTCAGGCAAAGGTTGAGGCTCTGGCCGCAGACATAGAGGATCAAGGGCTTGCCTCCTTTGAAGTAGGACTTCAGCTCCCGGAAGTTGGTGGCCAGGCCGATGCTGGCAAAGGCCAGGCAGAAGAACCAGCCCCGACCGATTTTGGAGAAGCCCCGGATGGCGCCGTGGTCGATGATGACGTAGGCCAGGTCCTTGCCGATGGAGGTGTAGAGGGTCGAGAACGCGATGGAGGCGATGATGAACCCGATGACGAATTTGGGGAATCGGTTCCAGATTTCGATGAGCCCCACCTTGCGGCCGCTGGCGGCTTCTTCTTCAGCCACGAAGTAAATGGCCACCCCAAAGGCGATGACGCCGATGAGCACGTTCTGGATCATCTTGATGGTGGCGGCCACGTAAAGGGCCCGCTCCGAGAGGAAGGCGCCGGCCGCGGCCACGGCGCCCGTGGCGTCGATGGTACCGCCCATCCAGGCGCCGCCCAGGATGTAGTCCATGCCGGTGGCCTTGATAACGGCGGGCATGATGATCATCATGATGGAGGTAAAGATCAGGGAGAGGCCAACGGCCAGGGTCAGCTCCTCTTTTTTGGCCCGGCAGGCCGAGGCCGTGGCGATGGCTGCCGAGACCCCGCAGACGCTCATGTCCGCGGAGATGGTCATGTTCATGGTCTTGGATTCGATCTTCAGGATCTTCTGGCCGAACCAGTAGGTGGTGATCAACACGACGGGGGTCACCACCCAGGCCACGAAGATGCCCGGGATACCGATGGAGAGGATCTTGTTGAAAAGTACCTCCGCCCCAAGGAGTACCAGGCCGGTTTTGATGTAGTACTCGGTCTGGACCCCGGGTTTCACCCACTCGGGGGTGCCCACGGTGTTGCTGATGATCATGCCGAAGAGGATGGCCCAGGCTGCGTAGCCGATGCCGTAGTGCTTCATGGTGGCGTTGGCCGCGGCCACGTAAGCCAGCACCGCCACGGCGAAGACAAAGCAGAAGGCCTTGGCGAACCTGGCAAAGGAGTCTCCCATGAAGGCGATGCCCACGCCGAAGAAGAGTGCCAGGAAGATCATGAAGCCGATGAGGCCGGGCAGCAGGTTGTAGGGTTTGACGTTGGCCTTCTTCTTGAGGCTGCCCAGCTTGGCGTGGGCGCTGCGCCAGTCATCGATTTTCTTGCCGGCATCGGCATTGAGGGCGGTGTCGCCGAAGTTTGCGGCAGCGGCCGCGGCCTGGGCTGCGGTGGCCGCTTCAAGGGCTTCAGACACTTTGGCCTTGCCCGCGTCGTACTTCACCATCCCCTTGGCCGACAGGGCCTTGGCGTCTTCGGCGCTCAGGTAAAAGGCGGAGATGGGGTTGCCGCTCCATTTATGGGGCTTGCTGGTGAATTTCTTGATGGCCTTGCCCACGGGGCTGGAGGTGGCCTTGAGCTTTTTCTTGGCGTCCACGGCCGAGTACCACTCAATGGTCTTGAACGGCGCCCGTTCACTCTCCTGGGTCAAGGTGGCGTTGGCCTCGGTGATCTTGGCCTTGACCGCGGCGTCTCCCTTGGGGAAGTAAATGATCATGCCCGCAAAGAGCAGGATCGAGGCCCAGCCGTCGCCAGTCATGTTCTTCTTCATAAGTCCGACAGGCGCCCTTTGCCACTGTCGTAGACGATGTTGTCCTTGTTTTCCGTTGTCATATCTCTCTTCTCCTCCCAAATGGTGGTGGAACAGCGTCCCTCGTAAAAGGTGTGCCCGGGTGAAGCAGGCCTCCTGCCCCCTGCATGGAGGGCAGCGCCCGGCAAACAATATCATGCCCGGTAAAGGAGCAAGGGGAATGCCAGAAGATGCAGCGGAATGCATAAGTTCTCGGAATGAAACCGATAAAAATTGCTTATGGATGTTGTTGGGTGTGGGGAAGCAAGGTCAATGAATGGAATTCATCAGCACATTTGATGAAGAGCGTTGGAGGGCAAGGAACGGGGGCGCCCCCGGCGGGTGAGATGATAGGGTGCCGCCTTGGGGGGGCACCTGCCGTGCTGGGGGGGCAGGGAAAAGATGGCCTGGATGGTCAGGCGATGGGGCCATAGAGAACGCACACTTGTGCCCTGATTTCGAGGTGTTTTGCCTGTATGGATCCCAAGGGGCGTCGTTTTTTTCTGTCTTTATCCTTTCCCCTACCTTCTGTACGACTCCACGTCGATGGCATAGCGCTGGATGATCTTCTGGAGGGACTGGCGCTTGATGCCGCTTTTGCGGGCTGAGAGGGCCACGTTGCCGCCGGTTTCGGTAAAGAGGCGGTGGAGGTAGTCCCGGGTGAAGGATTCGATGATTTTCTCCTTCTGGTCCAGGTAGGGCACGGCAAAGGAATCCGTGGGGGAGTCTCCATGGGGCGGTGTGTCCGGTACTTCGCACAGGTCGATGGTGTCGCCCTGGGTGAGGGCAACCCAGCCGGTGAGGGTGTTTTCGAGCTCCCGGGTGTTGCCCGGCCAGGGGCGGCTGCACACCGAGGCCATGAGCACGGGGGAGAGCTGTTTCCTGGGGAGTTTCAGGTCCCGGGAGGCCTTGGAGAGGAAGTGCTCCACGAGAAGGGGGATGTCGTCGCGTATGTCCCGCAGCGGGGGCATGGTGACGGTTGCCACGTTGAGGCGGTAGAATAGGTCGGCCCGAAACGAGGCGTCGTCGATTTTGGCCTCCAGGGCCTGGTTGGTGGCGGCCAGGATGCGCACGTCCACGGTGTGGCTCTCGGGGTCGCCCAGGGGGCGGATTTCCCGGTTCTGGAGAACCCTGAGAAGCTTGGTCTGGAGGCCGGGGGTGAGGTCGCCGATTTCGTCCAGGAAGAGCGTGCCTCCCCGGGCCTGGTCGAAGAGGCCGACTTTGTCGGTGTCCGCGTTGGTGAAGGCCCCTTTTTTGTGGCCGAAGAGCTCGCTCTCCAGAAGCCCCTCGGGCAGGGCCGGGCAGTTGACGGTGACAAAGGGTTTGGCTTTGCGGTCGCTGGCCTCGTGGATGATGCGGGCGGCCAGGTCCTTGCCCGTGCCGGTCTCTCCCCGGATCAGGACGGTGACGTCGCTTTGTCCCAGCATGGCCAGGGTGTCCAGAGTCTGGCGGATGGGGACGCTGTTGCCCACGAGGGGGCTGCCCGAGGTTTCGGCGAGGCGGGCCGTGAGTTCCCGGTTCTCCCTGAGGAGCCGGTGGCGCTCCAGGCCCTTGGTGACGATGCGCACGAGGGTGTCCGAGGCAAAGGGCTTCTGAAGGAAGTCCCAGGCCCCTTTTTTCATGGCTGAGACCGCCACGTCGATGGTGCCGTAAGCCGTCATGAGGATAACGGTCTGGGTGGCATCGTCTGCAAGGATCTGTTCCAGGAGTTCCATGCCGCTCATCTCCGGCATGCTGATATCGGTGAGGATAAGGTCCACGGATTCCAGTTTCAGGATGGCCAGGGCCTCTTCACCGCTTGCGGCGGTGCGCACCGTCACGGGCAGGGCCATCTGAAGGGTGCGTGCAAGGCCCCGGGTCAGGTCGGTTTCATCGTCCACGATCAGGATGGTTTCATGTGGGTTCACTGTTGCTTTTCCCTTTTGTCTCCGGGTCTTTTCGTAAGGGCAGGGTGACCGCAAAGCAGGTCCCCTCCCCGGGGGTGCTTTCCACGTCGATGGTCCCGCCGTGCTGCCGCACGATGCCATAGCTCACCGACAGGCCCAGGCCCGTTCCCACGCCCTTGGCCTTGGTGGTGAAGAAAGGCTCGAAGATGCGCGTGCGGTCCGAGGGGCTGATGCCCACGCCGGTGTCGGCCACGGTGACCTCCAGGTGGCTGGCGTCGACAAGGCGCGTTGCCACAGTCAGCTCGCCCCCTTTGTCCATGGCCTGAATGGCGTTGATGACAAGGTTCATGAAGAGCTGCCGGATTTTTTCCGGGTCCAGGGGCAGCTCCACCCCGGTGGCCAGGTAGCGGGTCTGGGCGGTTACCCCGACCTTTTCCATACGGTGGCGCAGGATGGAGAGGATATCGTCCAGGATGCCGTGGAGGTCGTGCATGAGGAACTCCGGTTTGTTGACCCGGGCGAAGTTGAGGAGGGACTCCACCACGTGGGTGCACAGGGAGGCGTGCTTGGTGATCACCCCCACGTCCTCTTTGAGCTGGGCGTTGCCCTTCACCTGTTTGTCTATAAGGTCCGCATAGCAGCTGATGACCCCCAGGGGGTTGTTGATCTCATGGGCAAACCCTGCGGCGAGCTGGCCGATGGAGGCGAGCTTTTCGGTCTGGGCCAGGTGGGCGTTGATCTGCTTTTGCCGGGTGATGTCCCTTAAGACCATCTCCATGCCGAGGTAGGTGCCCGAAGCCTCGTCAAAGAGGCCGGTGGCAGTGACCAGGGCGTCGATGCGCACCCCGAAACGATCCACCATGGAGAGCTCTTTTTCGTAGAGGACGAGCCCTTCCTTGACCTGGGCGCCCACGGTAGCGGCGTCTCTGCCGTCCCAGAAGAGGGTGTGGAAGGCTTCCATGAGAAAGGCCTCGGCCATGGAGTCGAGCTTGAACAGGGAAAGGCCTGCCCGGTTGATGTCGGTGAGGCGGTCGTCGGCCCCGAAGAGAAGGATGGCGTTGGGGCTGTGTTCAAAAAGGCGCCTGTATTTGCTCTCGGATCGGGTGAGGTCGTTGTGGGCTGCCTCCAGGTTCTCGGCGGCCTCTTCAAAGGCCAGGGCCAGGCGGTCCACCTCGTCACCGGCCGGGATGGGGTCGCTGGGGGTGTCGCCGGAGGTGCCCGACAACCGGGTGAAGGTCTCCAGCAGGTGGGAGAGGCGGTTGTGCACCGTGCGGTTAAAGAGGAGGCGAAACAGGCCCATGAGGCAGAAGAGGGCGGCAAACCCCACGATAAAGACACCCCACGCCTTCTCCTTGATCTGGATGCGATAGTGGGTCATGGGGATGTACAGGGTGTCGGCTGCCACCACGTCCCCCACGGCGTATCCGTAGCTGGCCGCGTCTCCGTAACGCTCCCTGAGCTCTTTCGGAGCGTCTTCGGGAACCCCGTGGCACCTCAGGCAGGAGTCTTCTACGGTGATGGGTTCCATCTTGACGTAGTGGGTGCCGTCCGACCGGGTGATCATGCCCTCCCAGCCGGTCTCCTCGCGGTGGGTGTCGAACCAGGCAATGCGCTCCTCTTCAAAGGTGTCTGCCCGGTTCAGGGGGTTGCGGGGGTTGTCCGCGGCCCGTTTGTAGGTGAACTCCGGGAACCTTTCGTTGAGATTCTTCATGATCTCCCGGGAGATGTAGGAGGTGGACATGGATTCGATGACAAAGCGGTTGGCAGAGAGCTCGCTTTCCATGACCGGGCGCAGGACATCCTTGGCGTAGGTGCGGATGGCCGAGGCCGTTGCCAGGTGGCGTGCGGCGTTGTGGGCGGCCTGTTCCTCCACCTGGTCCGAGAGCCAGGCGTACTCCACCAGGGAGACCACGCTGCAAAAAAGGAGCAGGATGGCGGAGGCCCCTGCAAAAAACCGATTTTTAAGGGACGCTCGACGTTTCATATGGTACCTGTCACTTCATAAGGTGGACGTCGGGCGGGGTTCCGACCGGCCGGGCCCGGCAACGGGCGCGGAAAGGGAAGTCCCCGGGAGAATCTGTTTTTCTATAGCATAAAAGGAGGATTGACAGAATCTTCCTGTGGTCGGTCACGGGGACCGGTGATGGGGTGAGGGACAAAGGCACCCGCGGGATGTGCCTTGCCTTCACGATTGACTTTTGTTTCATTGTCGTGAACAATCGTTGCCTTGAAACATGACGCGACCACTGGAAATTCCCTGCGCACGGCGTAAAGGTTCCGTAACGCGGCCTGAAGGGCCGCTGGGGGTTTTTAAAGGGGCGCCACACCAGAATCAACCGCCCGTCCCGGATACGGGGCGGCGCGCGCAATCCATCGGGAGCATGGCCGGATGATTCAGTTTGATAATGTAAATAAGTGGTACGGGGACCTGCATGTTCTCAAGGATGTCGATTTTCACGTGGGGTCCGGGGATGTCACCGTGGTGTGCGGGCCCAGCGGTTCGGGCAAAAGCACCCTCATCCGGTGCATCAACCGCCTGGAACCCATCGACTCCGGCTCCATTGTGGTGGACGGTATCGCGGTTCACGACCCCAAGGCAGACCTGACCCGGCTTCGCACCGAGGTGGGGTTCGTGTTTCAGCAGTTCAACCTCTATCCCCATATGTCGGTGCTGGACAACATCACCCTGGCACCGAAAAAGGTCCGGAAGATGGGGGACAAGGAGGCCCGTGAGATCGCCATGGAGCTCCTGGCCAAGGTGGGGATCCACGACAAGGCCGACGCTTACCCCTCCCAGCTCTCCGGTGGCCAGCAGCAGCGGGTGGCCATTGCCAGGGGCCTGGCCATGAAGCCGCGGATCATGCTCTTCGATGAACCCACCAGCGCCCTGGACCCGGAGATGATCAACGAAGTGCTGGAGGTCATGATGAACCTGGCCAGGGAGGGAATGACCATGGTGGTGGTGACCCATGAGATGGGCTTTGCCCGGGAGGTGGGCAGTGAGGTGGTCTTCATGGACAAAGGCGTGGTGGTGGAGACCAACACCCCGGATGCCTTTTTCACCCACCCTGAAAACGAACGCACCAAGCTCTTCCTCAGCAAGATCCTGACCCACTGAGCCCCGTAACATTCATTTGCCTTCCTTTTGACCCCATGTCGTTCCGTCGGCATGGGGTTTTTTGTCTTTTTCAAACCCACTGTTATTTCCCCTTACCCCCGGTTGAACCCTGGCAGATCCATGGCCCTGTTTTTCCTGTCTTGGCCGGGGCCGGGGAGCGATTTGTTCGGCATAGTGAACTCCATGGACGAGTTCCCCACTCGGGATCTGTCTTACCTAATTGTTGAATCTGTTGGCATAAAAAACAGGGAACACAGGCGCGGTTTTCGAGGCTTTTTGCTGTAGAAAATAGACAAAGCCCGGATGCCCTTTTCATTGTGCATGACTGCGTTTTGTTTTTCGGACAGTTGTTCACTTTAGTGTAATTTCGGCATGCAATACCATGGTTTTCATGAGTCATCAAAGGCATGTCGTTTTAAGCCAGCGAGGGAGACAGGCTGGGCTTTTTATGTAGTCAATGAGAAAAAACATGTAAATTTATCTGGTTGCGTATAAAGGAGTTTTTCTGGTGTTTAGAAAAGATGACAAGGGAAAGAATCTGGCCCGTTTTCTGCTTTCATCTTCCGCGTAGCATTGCGCGGTTTTGTTGCGGGGGGGCTGCTGCATGCTTTGAGGCGTTGAAGAACAACAACAGGATGCATCTGTCCAGGTGCTGAGCAAGGTGGTGATTTTGGTTGGTACTTCGCATGACTATGTAAGGGGTTTTTCCCTGGACAGCATGGTGACCATGATTGAGATGAATCAGGAAACATGGTCCCTGAAGCTGAGGTCCGGGGGTCGGGTGGGGTACCTTTACTTCAGGGACGGGGCCGTAGTGGACGCCGCCGTGTGGGAGCTGACGGGCCACGCCGCCGCCCTGGAGCTGATCTCCTGGGAAACCCCTGAAATTGAAATAATCAAATTTTGTGACCGGCCCCGGCGTATCCACACCTCCATGATGCAGCTGCTTCTTGAGGGCAAGCGGATCAACGATGAGGCCAAAGACCAGAGGGCCGATGAAGCCCGGTCCCTTGAAGAGGCCGTGGCCCACATTGAGGGGTTTCGGCTGAAGCGGGGACAGCAGCTCCTTGTGGCGCTGTTGAACCGCAACAAACACCTGGCCGGGGCCTGGCTGTGGTATTCCCGGACCATCGGCACCCTCAAGACCATCCAGGGGGCCATTGAACGGGCCCTGTTCCTGGCTCCGGAAGACAAGGAGATCGCAGAGGAAAAAGAGCGGTTCGAAAGGGCCCGTGGCGCCGTTACCGATGACCGGGTGAAGCGCTGTCCCTTTTGCTGGGCTCCCCTGAACATGAAGGCGGTACTCTGCACGGACTGCGGGATGCAGCTTCTCATTACCCGTACCAGCCTCTCCCCGGGCAACAGCAGCTGCGATTCCGATGTCGTGGACACCTCGGTGAAGCGCTTTGCCAGGGTCCTGGCAAGGGAAGCGAACCGGAACCTTTATGCGTCGTATTACATGGCCATGTGTCATTTCAATATCAAGGACACGGACCGCACCTTAGAGCTCTTCAACGACACCGTGGCCCTGGCAGGGGAACAGCCTTTTTTTTCAGACCAGCTGAAACTCTACCTCACCTGGATGGCCGCCCAGCAGGTCTCGGATGAAACGGGGGAGAAGGCCTCTCCCCAGTCCGAGACCGTGGGGGACGGCAAGACGATCCTGGTGGTTGAGGACAGCGCCACCACGCGCAAGGTCATCGGCGCCACCCTGAACATGAAGGGGTATCGCATCATCGAGGCCGTGGACGGCCTGGAGGCCCTGAGCAAACTCAGCGAAGAGCGACCCGACCTGATCCTGCTGGACATCATCCTGCCCAAGATGAACGGATACGAGATTCTCTCCATCATTAAGAACAAGCGCGACCTCAAGGCCATCCCCGTTGTGATGCTGACCAGCCGGGACGGGTTCATGAGCCGCATGAAGGGAAAAATCGCAGGAAGCGCTGCGTACCTGACCAAGCCTTTTAACCCCGACGAGTTGTTGCAGACCATAGTCAAGCACATGTAGGGCGTGGACCGTGCTCCGGCCCTGTTCTGAAAAACGGGATGTTACAAATGGACAAACGAGAGACCGACGGGCTCGGACCGGATGCGGGAAGCGACACATCGCCCCCCCTGGATGAGCTGCTGGCTGAGATGGGGGCGGAGGAACCGGAGGGTTCCTTCCCTTCCGAAAAGACAGGACCTTTCCGGGAGCCGGAGGCTGGCCAGGCCGACTCCGAGCCTTACATCCGCTTCCGGATGGATGGGGTGCATTTTGCGGTTCCTCTGGGCTGCGCCCTGGAAGTGGGGAGACTCCCCAAGGTGACACCTCTGCCGAACCTTCCCGGCTGGGTGTCGGGCATCAGCAACATTCGCGGAGACGTGGTCTCCATGGTCGACTTGAAGGCTTTTTTCGGCAGGGGCCCTTCGGTCTCTCCGGGAGGGGGCAGCATGGTTGTGCTGCATGCCCATCACCTTAAGGTGGGGGTTCGAGTGGACCGGCTGGAGGGGATGGTCTCCCTGGCCGAAGGGGCATGGAAGGTCTCTTCCAACCCGTTTACCAGGGGGGATATCACGCCCTATCTCGCAGGGGTTGCCGCCACCGGTGACTCGCTGCTCTACCTTCTTGATGTGAAGGCACTGCTGACCTCGGACCGGATGAACAGCTTTCGAAAGGCGTGAGCGGACACGGGCGGAGGCTCAACACGGAGCTTTCGAGCCGTTACGACAGTCAATATGGGGGACGAATCGTATCGTGGGATCTCAAAACAGCAGCATTGTCAATGGATTTATTGATGAAGTGACAACTTACATTCCGTTGCTTCGCAGCGGAATCGAGGCGCTGTCCGCCGAGCCCCGCCGTGTGGAGGAGGTTCAGGAACTCCACCGGTTGGTCCATATCATCCACGGGGCGGCGTCCCTTGTGGGACTTGTGGGCCTGAGCCATGCGGCCGCGCCCGTGGAAGAGGCACTGGAGGAGGCCATGGAAGGGGCCTTGCCGGTGGATGCCCCTTTCCTCGACGCCATGGCAGAAGCCGTGGACCACTTTGACGCCTTTGCCCTGGGACGGATTACGGACCGTGCCCATGAGATCTCCATGGTGGCCCGATCGGTGGCGGTGTTCAGGCGCCTCCGGGGGTTGCCCGAAACAGGGGACAAAGAGGCCGTGGCCTTGTTTCTGGAAGAACTCGGCGAAGACCCCGGCCCCGGGGACGTCTCTGTCCCCGGGGTTGGGGTGCCGGAGCCTGATCAGGAGCCCACCCTGTGCGTTGAAGGGGATGCCGAGGCCGAGTTGCTCTTAGGCGATGTCCCCTCGGGTACCGAGGGCCTTGACGGAATGCCCATGCCCGAGGACGAAGACGTGGCGTCGGTGGATCCCTTTCTCTTTGATGCCCCTCCGGTGTGTCCCGATCCCTTTCCCGAACAGGAACCGGACGGTTCGCCGGGGGCTTTGCCGGAGAGCGGCGACGCCCCCAGCGGGGTGGCCCCGGAGATTCTCGCCGTGTTCAACGACGAGGTGGAAGAGCACGTGGAGTCCATCAACCGGAACCTGGAGGCCTTAGAGGCCCAGGTGGCGGAACCCATGATCATGGGGGCGGACGAAAAAGAGAAGATTCGCCAGGTTCGCCGGGCCGTGCACACCATCAAAGGGGCCTCAAGCCTTGTGGGCATGACCGGGCTGCCTGCCTGGGCGCACCGGGTGGAAGACCTTTTGGACTGGCTCTACGACGAGGCCGAAGAGATCACGCCCGAGGCCGTGGCCGTGCTGTTGAGGGCAACGGACATCATGGCCCTTTTCCTGACTGACCCGTCCCGGGTGACCGACCACGAAATGTCCGCTCTTGAAACCGATTTTTCCCGCATCCGGGGCGCCTCCCCCGGGGCACCTGCCCCTGGGGCGGGGGATGGGCCCCACGGTGAACCCGGAGAGAGCGTGGGGATTTTTGACGCCCTGTCCGTTGAGGATGAGGCGGCCATGGACCGGGAGGCTGCAGGCGCACCGGGCCCCGCATTGTCGGGGACCTTTCGCGTGGGCATGGAAAAGCTCGACGACCTGGTCAACCTCGCCTCCGAACAGATCATCGCCTTGAGCGCCTTTGACCGGAAGCTCGACGCCTTCATGGGGACAGTCTCCGAACTGGACCTGTCCCGGGCGCGCCTGCGGGAGACCTCCCGCAGCCTGCAGGTGGGCTACGAGGTCAAGGCCATCGCAAAACCGGGTGCGGCCCTGGCCGAGGCCGGTGACGGGGACCCCTTCGGCGACTTCGACAGCCTGGAGCTGGACCGCTACTCCGAATTCAACCTTATGCTCCGGGATCTGGCCGAATCCGCGGTGGACATCGGGGAGATCTACAGCGTCATGCAGACCCTTCACAGCGACTTCGAAGGGTACGTCACCCGGCAGCGGGTCCTGCTGAGCGAGCTCCAGGGAAAGTTGATGCACATCCGCATGGCCCCCATGTCCGTGATCACGACCCGGATGCGGCGGGCGGTGCGGGAGGTGGCCGACAGGCTGGCAAAACAGGTGCGCCTGACCATCCGCGGCGAGGGCATCGAGCTGGACCGTGTGATCTGGGAAAAACTGGCCGACCCCCTGCTCCATATCCTTCGTAACGCCGTGGATCACGGTATTGAAGACCCGGAATCACGCCGTAAGGCGGGCAAACCCGACACCGGTATCATCGCGGTATCCGCTTCCCGGGAGGGGAACCAGGTGCTGATTCGGATCCGGGATGACGGGGCCGGGTTGAACCTTGCGGCCATCCGCCGCAGAGCAGAATCCATGGCCGGTGTGGATGCCGCATCTTTGAGCGACGAGGAGCTGGTCTCCCTGGTCTTTGCCCCCGGGTTCAGCACCCGGGGCGAGGTGACGGAGATCTCCGGCCGCGGGGTGGGCATGGATGTGGTGAAAACCAATATCGAAGAGCTCAAAGGCTCGGTGCGCATCTCTTCCCCCGGTCCGGGACAGGGCACGGTGCTTCTGGTGCGTATTCCCCTGACCCTTGCCGTCACCCGAGCTGTGCTGTGTACGGCGGCGGGTCGCACCTTTGCCGTTCCTTTGAATGAGATCAGCGACATGCTGAGGGTCTACCCGGAAAACATGGTGCGCGAGCCCATGGAGTCGGTTCGGGTGGATGATGAGGTCTTTCCGCTCTATCGTCTCTCCCGGGTCCTGGGCATGGCCGACGACACGGCGAGTCGCGAGGGCGTGGGAGACCGGCCCCTTGTGCTCAAGATCGAGTCCCCCGAGAGGACGGCGGCCCTGGCCGTGGACAGCCTCGTGGGGCAGCAGGAGATTGTTATCAAGAGCCTCGGCAGCCACCTGCAATACGTCAAGGGGATCTCCGGGGCCACGGTGATGGGGGACGGGAGCCTGGTGCCCATCCTCAACGTCCGGGAGCTGCTGGACGGTGAGTTGGGTGACGCCCGACCTGCTGCACCGGTGACGGACTCCGAGGCCGACACGCCCCTGGAGGTCCTCATTGTGGATGATTCCGTCAGCGTCCGCCAGGTGGTGGCACGGCTTCTGGAGAGCCGGGGCTGGAAAACCACTTTTGCCAGGGACGGGGTGGAGGCCCTGGAGACACTCTCTCTCCTTACCCCCGATGTGATTGTCCTGGACGTGGAGATGCCCAGGATGAACGGGTACGAATTTTTGAGCGCAAGGCGGTCCCACCCGTCCTGCCGCACGGTTCCGGTGGTCATGCTCACCTCTCGGTCCACGGCCAAGTACCGGGAAAAGGCAAGGGCCTTAGGGGCCGACGGGTACGTTGTGAAGCCCTTCGACAACCGGCAGTTTCTCAACCTGATTGAACGGCTGGCCATGCGGTGAATGGGCAATGCCCACCCTCATGACCCGGAAAGGGGTCCAGATGCATACCTATTTATCGTTTACTGTGGGGCCCCTGACCCTGGGCGTGGACATGGGCTCTGTTGTCTCCGTGGAACAGGGCCGCCCGGAGCACGGCCGCAGGCAGGCTACCGTACAGATGGGATCGGTTGCCTTTCAAGGGGAGACTGTGCCCCTGTACAGCGCGTCCCTGCTCCTGGGGGCGGCCGGTTTTCCCCATGGCGACACCTCCGGTGCCAAAACCGTGATCCTTCGCCTGGAAGACGGGGCCGTGGCCCTGTCTGTGGACGGGGTGGGCAAGGTGTTGGAAGGGGCTGATAAGGATATGGCGGAGATGCCTCCGGTGTTTAACGGCCCGGCAAAGGACCTCTTCCCGGAGGCCCTGCACGGCCCGGATGGCTGGGTTCCCCTGATTCGCCCGGAAGCCGTGGGCAGGGCAGCTGTTTCCCGAAGCCGGATCCCGGCGGCAGACGATCTTTCGGCTTTTGGCATCGAACCGGCGGTGGAAGCATTTGATGCCTTTGAGGCCGAAGAACTCCCTGTTCCTGATATCGAGCTTTCGGTGGACGCGTGTGATGCCCCTGAAGCGGAAGAACTTCTTGTTTCTGACATCGAGCTTGCAGTGGAAGCATTTGATGCCTTTGAGGCCGAAGAACTCCCTGTTCCTGATATCGAGCTTTCGGTGGAATCGTTCGAAGCCCCTGGGGCCGAAGAACTCCCTGTTCCTGATATCGAGCTTGCGGTGGAAGCGTTCGATGCCCCTGAGGCCGAAGAACTCCTTGTTCCAGATATCGAGCTTGCGGTGGAAGCGTGTGAAGCCCCTGAGGCCGAAGAACTCCTTGTTCCAGATATCGCGCTTTCGGTGGAATCGTTCGATGCCCCTGAGGCCGAAGAACTCCTTGTTCCAGATATCGAGCTTTCGGTGGAAGCGTGTGATGCCCCTGAGGCCGAAGAACTCCTTGTTCCTGATATCGGGCTTGCAGTGGAAGCATTTGATGCCCTTGAGGCCGAAGAACTCCCTGTTTCTGATATCGAGCTAACGGTGGAAGCGTGTGATGCCCCGGAAGCAGAAGAATTCCCTGTTCCTGATATCGAGCTTTCGGTGGGAGCGTTCGATGCCCCTGAGGCCGAAGAACTTCTTGTTCCTGATAACGAGCTTTCGGTGGAATCGTTCGATGCCCCTGAGGCCGAAGCACTCCTTGTTCCTGATATCGAGCTTGCGGTGGAAGCGTGTGATGCCCCGGAAGCGGAAGAACTCCTTCTTCCTGACATAGAGCTTTCGGTGGAATCGTTCGAAGCCCCTGAGGCCGAAGAACTCCTTGTTCCTGATATCGGGCTTGCGGTGGAAGCATGTGATGCTCCTGAAGCCGAAGAACTCCTTGTTCCTGATATCGAGCTTTCGGTGGAATCGTTCGATGCCCCGGAAGCCGAAGAACTTCTTGTTCCTGACATCGAGATTGCGGTGGACGCACGCGAAACCCCTGTTACAGACGATGCCCTGGCTGAGGCCATCTCCCCCGCCTTGCTGGAAAAGGTGGTCCACCGTGTGGTCAAACGCATGATGGTTGAGGTGGTCTCAGAGCTGGCGGCCGATTCCGTGGCAGCTGATTATCCTGAGGACGAAGGTCTGTGAGAATCGTTGCGCGGTCATGCTGCGCACCATCGTAAAAAGAGAAAAACATGGACGTAAGAGAGTACAAATCCGCCTCATCGGGTTCCCTGATCCTGGCCCCGGCCGTTGGGGCTTTTGCCCAGGGGGAGCCGGTGTGGTTTCTGTTCGGCATCTCCCAGGTGGAAGATATTCTGGGATCCCTTGGGTTTTCCGAGGTGCCCTTTGCCCCGGCCTATGTCGGCGGGCTCGGGGACTGGCGGGGCCTTGCCCTGCCGGTTCTCTCCCTGGAGACCCTCCTGGGCTTTGCCCCCGATGAGGCCGGGTACGGCGGCACGCGCATGCTGGTGGTGCGAAAGGCGGGCCTTTCAGGAGAACCTGAGAACTGGAAGCGGGCCCTTGTGCGCATCGCTCCCGGGGCAAGGCTCCTTGGCAGCGCTCCCCGTACCGAGCCCCTCTCTGCGGGGGCGTATCTGGAAGCATCCCTTCTTCCGGCGGTCAAGGGCATGTACCGATGGGAGGAGGGGCTCCTTGTGGTGCCCCATCTTGAACACATCCTGGGAGGGGAGTTGAGCGGTGTATTCAGCCACGACACTTGAAAACGGTATCCGCGTGGTCACCGAGTCCATGCCCGAGACGCGGTCTGTGTCCGTGGGGATCATGATCGATGTCGGACCCCGGGATGAGCCCGAAGGGTGTCACGGCCTGGCCCACCTGGCCGAGCATATGATGTTCCAGGGCACGGGAAGCCGCAGTGCCCGGGATATTGCCCTGATGATGGACGAGTCCGGCGGGCAGATGGGGGCCTTCACCACCCGGGATTACACCTGTTATTCGGCCACGGTCCTGGACGATTACACCACCTACGCCCTGGATCTCATGGGGGACATCCTTCTTAACTCGGTGTTTCCTGAAGAGGCCCTGGAGCGGGAAAAACACTCGATCCTCCGGGAGATCGACGGGGAGTCCGACATCCCCTCAAGCAGGGCCCACGACGCCCTGAAATCCCATGTCTGGGGCCGACATCCCCTGGGGCGCTCCGTGGCCGGTTCTCCGGAGGTGGTCCGGGGCATGACCCGGGAGGATTTGATCTATTTTGTCCACCGGTACTACCTTCCCGACCGCATGATCGTGGCGGCCGCAGGCAACCTTCACCACGGGGATTTTCTCTCCCAGGTGCGGGACGCCTTCTGGCGGATGATGGGGACCGGGGAGAAGACCCATAGCCCCAGCCCCTCGTTTGCTTCCGGGGTGGTGGTGGAGGACGTGCCTGTCTCCCAGGCCTACTTTGCCATCGGCCTTGACTGCCTGCCCTACGGGGACGAGGGGCGCTACGGGGTGCACCTGCTCAACAGCATCATCGGCGGCGGATCGAGCTCCCGGCTCTATGCCCGGTTGAGGGAGGAGCGGGGCCTGGTGTACCGCATCGGCTCGGAATACCACGCCTATGCCGACGGCGGTATGCTGGTCATCGAAGGGAGCACGGCACCGGAGTATCTCATCCGGGTCCTGTGCCTTGTGCTGGTGGAGCTGTGGCAGCTTGCCGCAGGGGATGACCCCGTCTCCGAGGAGGAGTTGTGGAAGGCCCGGATGCAGCTGCGGGCCCAACACCTCATCGCCTCGGAGAATTCTTCGACCCGCATGAGCCGTCTGGCCACCCAGGCCTTTTATTTCGAGCGGTTTCTCTCCGGAGAGGAGATCCTATCGTCCATCGACGCGGTGGGGTGTGCGGAACTCAAGGAGACCGCAGGCAGCGGCCTTGCCAGGGCCCTGAAGCATGTGGCTGTCTCCGTGGTGGGCCCCGAAGGGCCCGAGACCTTTACCCGGCAAGGGATCGAGGATCTGCTGGCAGAGTTTGTCTGAAAAAGCCGGGCACATGGCGACGGCATGGCCGTAGGGCCAAGGGGCGTCGTCCATCAATCCATAGACCAAGAAGGAGTGCAATCATGACCATCGACAACGCCGTGAAGAAAAACTGGATCGACGTGCAGAAGAAACATGATGTTCCCGTCAACGCCATCGGGGTCAAGATCAACCCCAAGGACGAGAAGACGCTGAAGGTGTGGAAGGAAGAGGGCATCGATCAATTTGTGAAGCGGTAGGGCCGCAGGTACGGACGATGTGTCCGGGGCGCCCCGGTAAGCGGGGCGCCTGCACCGGCGCTGCATGGGTTTTTGAGTAATTCTGGAGTGAAACAATGGCGAAACATAAAATTCTGGTTGTCGAGGACAGCCCGACGAACATGATCCTTATGACCACCCCCCTGACCGAGGCGGGGTACGATGTCATCACGGCTGTGGATGGCGAAGAGGCCCTAGAAAAGGCCACCGGTGAGCACCCCGATCTCATTGTCCTGGACGTGATCCTGCCGAAGAAGAACGGGTTCCAGGTGTGCCGGCAGCTGAAAACAGCCCCGGACACCCAGGATATCAAGATCATCATGCTCACCAGCAAAACCCAGGACAGCGACCGGTTCTGGGGGACGAAGCAGGGTGCCGACGGGTACATGACCAAGCCCTTTGATAATGGTGAGTACCTGAATGCGGTCAAGGCGCTGCTCTGATCCATCGGGTTCGGTTTGAATCTCCCCTGGTTACGCGGGGTTTTTTCGACGGTCCGTCGTGCATGGGCCGTCGCCACGAGGAAGGAGTGGCGCATTGGAACGCATAAAATCGTTTTTTCAGAGCCTCAAGGTCGGCACCAAGCTGTCTTTTGGCATCGTATCGATGATCGTGTTGGTGATGGCGGTCCTGTTGACGACCATTATCAACTCTTACCGCGAAAACCTGATTGCCAACAGCCAAGAGCTGATGATTGCCTCGGTCAAGAACGTGGGCCAGTCCACCGAGGCGGATATCTCGGCCACGGCGCAGATGGTGCGGACAACGGCCATCTCCCAGGCATCGGGGATGTTCGGAGACCGCGAAGGGACCATTGAGCAGATCAAGGCCGGCATGGAGGCTTTCCCCGGCTGCTTTGGTATTGCCATCAACTACGAACCCGACGCCGACGGCCAGGATGAGGCGTACCGCGGCGACACCGTGCATACCATCGACGGTCGGTTTCTCCCGTTTTATCACTGGAAAGACGGGCTCAAACGCGATGAGATCGTGCCCAGTAAGAGTATCCAGACCGCCAAGGGGTGGTACCAGGTGCCTAAGAAAAACGCCCTTGAGATGCTGCGGGGCCGAAACGTGACAGACCTGATGTACTACTCGGATGTCTACCTGACCCGAGGGGTTCCCACGGTCTCCATCGTCCATCCCATCATCCGGGACAGGGAGTTCAAAGGGGTGGTCTCCGTGGACATGTCCATGATCAACGCCCAGGCCGACCTGAAGCGGCTCAAGCCTTATGCCACGGCCCGACCCTTCCTCGTGGGCGAAAAGGGGACGATCCTGGCCGGGGAGCTCTTCGGACAGGCCAAGGTGGGCTCATCCGTTTACAAGGAGCCCGGCTACTCCGACGCATTTTTCCGGTTCTTCAAGGAGCACAAGGGCGGAATGCTTGAGGAGACACGGGCCTCGGACGGCAAAGAGATCTACTATGTGTTCTCCCTTCTTCCCACCACCGGCATGGTGGTGGGCCTGGCCGTTGAAAAAGAGGAGATCGTAGCCCCCATCAACGCCCTTATCGCCAAGATCTCCGTGGGCGCAGTGGTGGCTCTTATTCTCTGCCTGGCCGTTGTCTGGCTGGTGGCGCGGCGCATTGTCGTCAGGCCGGTCAACAACATCATGTCCCTTTTCAGTGAGATCGGTATCGGTAACTTTGACGCCCGTGCCGAGGTCATGAGCCGGGACGAACTCGGCATCATGGCCGAGAGTCTCAACGCCATGCTGGACAACACCCTCTCCCTGATCCAGAGCCGTGAAGAGCGTGACGCCATCCAGGGCAGCGTCATGAAGCTCCTTACCGAAATCAGCGGCCTCACCGAAGGGGACCTGACCGTGCGGGCGGAGGTGACCGAAGACATGACAGGCGCCATTGCCGACTCCTTTAACCTCATGGCCGAGCAGATCGGCCAGGTGGTCCGGGAGGTCAAGGCCGCAGCGGGCCGCGTGAACGACACCTCCGGCGAGGTTCATGAATCCACGGAAAAGCTGGCCCAAACCAGTACCTTCCAGGCCGAGCAGATCGCCTCGGCCATCGACGACATCCGAGGCATGGCAGACGCCATTCGCCAGGTTGCGGAACGGGCCGTGCATTCGGCCTCGGTATCGGAGCAGTCCACGGCAAGCGCCCGTGAAGGGGCCGACGCGGTGAGCAAGACCAACGCCTCCATGTCAGCTATCCGGGAGAACGTCCAGGAGACAGCCCGGGCCATTAAGCGCCTCGGGGAGAGCTCCCAGGAGATCGGCAACATCGTGCAGATCATCGGTGACATCGCCGACAGGACCTCGATCCTGGCTTTGAACGCCTCCATCCAGGCAGCCATGGCAGGGGACGCGGGCCGGGGCTTTGCCGTGGTCGCCGAAGAGGTCCAGCGCCTCGCGGAGCGTTCCACCAACTCCACCAAGCAGATCGACACCCTGGTAAAGAACATCCAGGGGGAGATCACCGAGGCCGGTGCCAGTATGGACGCCAGTATCCAGAGGGTTGTTGAGGGCTCAAAGCGAGCCGACGACGCCCACGCCAAGCTGGAGGAGATCCGGGAGGTATCCGGCGAGCTCGCCGAACTCATCGGCGGCATCTCCCGTACGTCCGAGGACCAGGCCAGGGAGTCGGAGAAGATCACGCAATCCATGGAAGCCATCGGGACCATCAGCTCCGACACCTCGGAGGCCAGTCTTGCAACCGCCGCCCGCATGGACGAGATGGAGGAGACGGCACTTGCCATGATCAGCTCCATCGCGGCCTTTAAGGTGGACGCGGCGTAAGAAAGGCTGCTCGACCCTGTTGATTGATCGTGGGCATCTACCCGTTTTTTTCCCCCCCGGGGTGATGCCATCACGTGAAAAACCCCCTGAAGCAAAATGCTTCAGGGGGTTTTTTCATGGGAGAGGCTCCGCCCCGGGTCTTGCTCAAGGTGGGGCGGAGCGGGGAGCCGGCACCTGGATGAAAGGCACCATCGGGGGGGCATGCCGTGTGGGGACGGCATGGGGTATGGTGCCCGGAAAAGGTGCTCGGTTCCCCGAAAAAAAGCCTAAATGGTCATGTTGTTAAATGCCGATGTCGTCGGGGCGGACCATGAGCCAGCGCTTGTTGGCGGAGGGGTACTGCCAGGCCTCCTGCTGCTGCCGGGCGCGGAGGGTTCGGGCCGCCTGGGTGGCTTCCCAGAGGTCTTCCCTGCGGTTGACCCAGAGCTTAATACCCCCGAACTCTTCGGCCTTGAAGAAGGCGTGGGGTAATAGTGGGGAAGCCCCAGGCTGCTGGAATTGGGGCGCCCCGGGTGGATATAGTCCTCGATGGCCCAGACCTTGCCGGAGGTGATGGTGTAAGGGCTCCACAGGGTGGGGGTAAGCTCCATGGCCATGTGCCGCGCTTTGGGGTAGCTCTCATCCAGAAAATGACCTCTCTGGATCTGCAGGCGGGCCGTGGTGATGTTGCCGGTGGCACGGTCCTTGAGCAGGGTGCTGACGCCGATGACGTTTTCGGGTTTGATGTTGAGCCCGTACCGGGGGTCGCAGGCCACCATGCGGACAAGCTCTTCCAGGGCGGAGGAGATCAGGAAGACCTCGATGTCGTTCTCCTGCATGGCGTTGATGAGTTCCCGCATGCCGGGGTAGATACGCGGGGCCTCCACCTCTATCTCGGTAAGCACGCCGCTTTGCCGGTACTTGGCGGGAATGGACGCCCCGTTCAGGGCGAAGAGATCGTCCACGTGGCCCTTGAGCTCTTCCAAGGTAAACCCGGAAAAGATCCGGGCGAGCCAGGGAGACCCCACCTTGGGGTCGATCTCAAAAAGCCGTCGGGCATAAGAGGTGAGGGTGTCTCCCGGAAGCAGGGGGACGATTTCAAGGGCAGGATCCATGGACTCCGGGGTCATGAGTCCTTTGGTTTCCAGGTAGGCCAGCAGGGATGCGTCCAGGTTTCGGTACCAGAGGGTGTTGTCGCAGGCAAAGACAGCAAATTTGTCCTGAAAGGCGTTGCGTTCGATGAGACGGATCAGCTTGTGGCGTTGAGCCCCGGGCCAGTGGGTCAGCTCTGCGGCTTGGGCCGTGCAGGTCAGGGCGATGAGGCTCACTGCAACAAGGGCGACCTTGCGAAACCATGTCATGTCTGCTTTTTCTCCTTGTCATCTTGCGGTTGACAAAAAAACGGATCAGGGGCGGTTCAGCCATCCTGACTGCATGTGTTTCCTGCGGGGGTGAAAAAGCAAACCGGGTGCTTGGGCCAGTGTGGCAGGAGGGGGGTGGGAAGGGCTCCATGGAGCGGTCGCACGGGTGACAAGGCTTGGGCTGCGAAGGCGGCCTTTGGGCGTCATCCATGGGCAACCCGGCTGTCTTCGTTTGGGGAAGACCCGTGGCTTTCCGTCCCTGCTTCACAACAGGTTTGGCTTTTTCCAGCGTCTTCCCCGACAAGTTGGGCGTCGGGGGCGCTCGGGAAAAAAGTATGTATGAACCGAGAGGTATCCTGGGATTTTTAAAACCAGGAAACATAAGATGTTATCAGGCACACTGTTCCGTGTCCTAGTTAGATATAAACCATACGAGTGAACCCCTGGTCAACGCTTGTTTTTCTTTTTAAACAAAAAAAATAAGGCAGTAAGTAAAATGGGCTTTTTATAGAAATCAGTAAACGGAGGGTGGGGGTGTGTAATGCACTGATATGCAGAGGGTTTGTTGTGCAGGTGATGGCGAGCGCTTTGGGGGGGCGGGGCAGGGCCCTGCCCCCGGCAGGTCGGTTGCATGCTTCCTATTTTCAGTTCAGGAAGCGGTCTGTACAGGCGGTGGATAAATCGGGGACCGCCTGGACCTTGCCCTGGGCCTTTAAAAAGGCGGCGGTATCCGAGAGGCTGCCTACGATGGAGGCGTCCAGGGAGAGGGCGTAGGTGTGGCGGGCCATGGCCGACTGCATCACCTCCCGGGGAAGCCCCGTGGCCCGGGCCATGATCTCGGCTGTCTCCTCCGAGTGGGCCTGCACAAAGGCCTCGGCGGTCTTGAGGGCCTTTATGAACGCAAAGGTGTCGGCCCGGCGATTGGCAAGGAACTCTTTTTGGGCCAGGAGCATGATGGGGTAGCGGTTGCCAAGGCCCCCGAAGGTCATAAGCTCCCTTCCCCCCTTGAGCTCTCCCATGGAGGGGGTGGGCTCACTGGCGGCAAAGGCATCGATGGAACCTGCGGCCAGGGCCTCGGGCAGGGTGGAGGGCGACAGGTCCGTTACGGTGATGGTTCCTGCCGGGGTCCCTGCGGCGCTTAAAGCCGCAAGAAATCCCCCGTAGGTGGAGGTCCCTTTTTTGATGCCCACGCGCTTGCCCGAGAGATCGGCCAGGGTGGTGTAGGGTGAGTCCTTGAGGACGATGAGACGGTGGCGATGCTCCCCGGTGCAGTGGCTGGCGATGATGGTGAGGTTCTCGGACCGGGAGGCGCTGATGATGGCCGTGGTGTCTCCCATGGTGCCGAAGTCTGCGGAGCCGGAGTAGAGGGCCTCGGCACAGGCCGGGCCGTTGTTGAAGCGAAGGGGTGTCACGTCAAGGCCCTCATCGGCGAAAAATCCTTTTTCCACCGCAATGACGGGCAGGGCGCTGCCGATGCGGTTCTGGAAGGCAAAACGGATGGGCTCTGAGGCCGTCTCCGGTTTCTGGGTGCAGGCGGCAAAGGCGACCGACAGGCCAAGGACCAGGGCGGTAAACAGGAGGGGGATAGGGCCTCGATGGCGCGGTGCGGTGTGGCGTGGAAAAAGAGCTGTGAATTTCATGCGTATGGTTCCTTAACGACGGTTAACGTGAGTTCAAAAAGAAAAAAATGCCTCCGGCGGCCCTGCCGGGGGCCAAACTTTTAAAAAGTTTGATAAACAGGTCTCAAGTAATCATTCATAGGCTCCGCCGAAACAATTCCGACATGTTCGTATTAGAAACGTTTTTTGCGGAGCTTTTTTTCAAAAAAGCGATCCGCCGGAGGCAAGCTGAATGGTTACAACTTGATTTTACCATAACCTCAAGGCGTCTGTTTCCCACGAAAAACAGGACGCATCATTGTCCACGGGCGAAGTCCGAAGGCCTGCTTTCTTCAGGCATCGATGCGGGTGGGGCCGATGCAGCAGGGCAGGGCGTTGAGTTCGCGTCTCAGGTCGCGGACCACCGCCTCCATGTCGTGTGAATACCGGGTACGGGGGCGGGGAAGGCCAATGGGTTTGTCTGCCCGGATGTTGCGGGGGGAGGGCCCCATGACGATGACCCGGTCTGCCAGGAAGGCGGCCTCTTCCACGCTGTGGGTGACGTAGACCACGGTCTGGCCGAAGCGCTGCCAGAGTCGGAGCAGCTCGTCCTGGAGTCTCTCCCGGGTGTTGGCGTCCAGGGCGCTGAAGGGCTCGTCCATGAGCAGGACGTCGGGGGCAAGGGCCAGGACCCGGGCGATGGCCACCCGCTGCTTCATGCCGCCGGACAGGGTGTGGGGGTAGGCCCTGGCGTGGTCGGCCATGCCCACGAGCTCCAGGTGGTGCAGGGCCTCTTCGGTGCAGGTTTTATCCGGCTTGCCTTGTTGCTCCAGACCGAATGCCACGTTTTTCAGCACCGTGAGCCAGGGAAAGAGGGTGGCCTCCTGGAAGACCACGCCCCGCTCCGGCCCGGGTTCCGTGATGGGTTCCCCCCGAAACAAAAGGGTCCCGGAGGTGGGCCGGACAAATCCTGCAATGAGGTTGAGGAGCGTGGTTTTTCCGCACCCGCTGGGGCCCAGGATGCAGGTGAACTCCCCATGGCCCAGGGAGAGGGAGACATCGGATAAAATGGCCGGGCCCGAGGCACCGTTTGTGCCGTATGCTTTATGAAGGTCGGTGCAGGAGATCATGCGTCGTCCCCCGTGAGGTACCATTTGGCGATGGTCCTCTCTTCAAGGGGCTTGAACAGGAGGCGTTCCACCAGGAGCCCGATGAGGCAGATGATGCCGATGCAGGAGAAGGCCGAGGCGTAATCCAGGGTCCATCGGGCTTCGATGATGGCGTAGCCCAGGCCCGTTCCCGTGCCCACCACCATTTCAGCCGCCACCAGGACCCGCCACCCGTTGCCCAGGCCGATGCGAAGGCCGCTGATGGTGGCCGGAAGGGCCCCGGGCAGCAGCACGCGAAGGAGCAGGGTCTTTCCCCTTGCCCCCATCATGCGCGCCGCTCGCAGATAGGTTTCGTCGAGCTGCTGCACCCCGGACAGGACGTTTAAGGCAATGGGGGTAAAGGCGGTGATGGCGATCATGGAGACGGTGGCGGCCTCGCCGATGCCGAAGCAGAGGATAGCCACGGGGATCCAGGCCAGGCCCGGGATCAGTTGCAGGACGTGGAGAATGGGAAGGGTGGCATTGCGAAAGCCCCTGGACCACCCCGCCAGCAGGCCGTAAAAGGTGCCGCACACCGCGGCGATACCGAAGCCAGCGAGCCAGCGCAGGAGGCTGTCCCCTATGTGGCGTATCAGGGGCGCCTCGGACAGGGGAGCGCCGGACACCAGGGCCGCCAGGGTTTGGCCCACCTCCCAGGGGGTGGGAAAGGCCACGTGTCGGTTGGCCTGGATCATCAGGGCCATTGCCTGCCAGATCATGAGAAAAATGAGAAAGGGTAGCATTTTTCCAAAGATGGTTTTTGCCATGGAGGTTCCTGCCTTGCACATGATGTGGGGTTTTTCACGACGTTGGGGCGTTGCGGCGGTTTCAGGCGGGGCACGCACCCAGGGTTACCCTTGATACGTTGCAAATTTCAGTCCACGAGTATCTCATGTTTTGGGCCGAGGGGCACGGGAAAAGTGGGGAGAGGCTTTGTTCGGGTGGGCAAAGCGCAGCGTGCCCATCTGTCCACGGTTAACCCGCACCATCCCAGTCCCATGGCAGAAAGCATCGCCGCACACGATGGCCACGGAACCAGGGCCGTAACAACCTCAGCGGATACGGCTGTGCCTTTGCCCCTCCTACACCACCTCGGCTTATCGCCTCAGATGGCTGTGTGTCACACGTAGGATGGGCAAAGCGCAGCGTGCCCATCTGTCCACGGTTAACCCGCACTTTCCCAACCCCATGACAGAGGCCATCGCCACACGCGATGGGCACGGCTCCAGGGCCGTCGCAACCTCAGCGGACATGGCTGTGCCTTTGCCTATCCTACACCACCTCGGGTTATCGCCTCAGATGTCCGTGTGTCACACGTAGGATGGGCAAAGCGGAGCGTGCCCATCGTTGCATGGTTAACCCGCACCATCCCAGTCCCATGGCAGAAAGCATCGCCACACACGATGGGCACGGCGCCAGGGCCGTCGCAATCTCAGCGGATACGGCAGTGCCTTTGCCCATCCTACACTACCCCGGGTTATCGCCTCCGGTGGCCGTGTGTCACACGTAGGATGGGCAAAGCGGAGCGTGCCCATCTTCACGGTTAACCCACATCTTCCCAACCCCATGCCAGAGAGCATCGTCACACGCGATGGGCACGGCGCCAGGGCCGTCGTAACCTCAGCGAATACGGCTGTGCCTTTGCCCATCCTACATCCCCTTGTGTTCTCGCCTCCGGTGGCGGTGTGTCACACGTAGGATGGGCAAAGCGGAGCGTGCCCATCGATTGCACGGTTAACCCACATCTTCCCAACCCCATGCCAGAGAGCATCGTCACACGCGATGGGCACGGCGCCAGGGCCGTCGTAACCTCAGCGGATACGGCTGTGCCTTTGTCCACCCTACACCATCTCGGGTTATCGCCTCAGATGGCCGTGTGTTACACGTAGGATGGGCAAAGCGGAGCGTGCCCATCGTTGCACGGTTAACCCGCACCTTCCCAACCCCATGACAGAGGCCATCGCCACACACGATGGGCACGGCGCCAGGGCCGTCACAACCCCAGCGGATACGGCTGTGCCTTTGCCCATCCTACACCACCTCGGGTTATCGCCTCAGATGGCCGTGTGTCACACGTAGGATGGGCAAAGCGACGCTCGTGCCCATGGTAGGGACAACCCACACCTCCAACCCCATGACAGAGAGCATCGCCACACACGATGGGCACGGCGCCAGGGCCGTCGCAACCTCAGCGGATACGGCTGTGCCTTTGCCCATCCTACACCCCTTCGGGTTATCGCCTCCGGTGGTCGTGTGTCACACGTAGGATGGGCAAAGCGGAGCGTGCCCATCGTTGCACGGTTAACCTGCACCTTTTCAATTTCATGACAGAGAGCATCTCCACACACGATGGGCACGGCGTCAGGGCCGTCGCAACCTCAGCGGACACGGGTGTGCCTTTGCCCATCCTACACCTCACCCCTCGTTTCCCGGATGCCCACCGGCTCTTCCCCTGTTCCCGAACTTTCCGGCGCTCCGGCCAGGAGCACGCCGCAGATGACCAGGGCCGCGCCCGCGTATTGGGCCGTGAGAAGCCGTTCCCCTAAAATGAGGTAGGCCAGGACCAGGGTGGAGACGGGGATGAGGTTGGCAAAGAGGATAACGTGGGCTGCTTTGATGCGGGTGAGGGCGTAGTTGATGACCACGTAGACAAAAAAGGTGATGCCCACGCCCAGGTAAACCATGGCTCCCAGGGCTGTCCAGGAGATGGCCGCGGGCATGGGGCCTGCCAGGGCGCCGGGGAGAAAGAGGAGGGTGGCCCCGAAGACCTGGACGGCTGAGAGGAAGAGGAATGAGTAGCGTTCGGCCAGGTGCTTGACGGTGAGGGCATAGGCCGTGGAGGAGAGCACCCCGCAGAAGATAAAGAGGTTGCCCAGCAGGGGATGGGAGGCCGTGGCGTCGGCCTCGCCGAAGGCCGAAACCACCACGACGCCTGCCACGGCCGCGCAGATACCCAGGGCGCATCGGGTATTGATCTTTTCTTTGTAGAAGAAGAGAGCGCCCAGGGCGGCGGCAAGGGGGGCGCAGGCTACGATCATGCCTGCCTGGGAGGCTGTGGTGTAGGTAAGACCCAGGGTTTCGAAGGTGAAGAGGAGAAAGGGCTCGCACAGGGCCAGCAGCACCAGGAATTTCCAGTCCCCCTTTCTGTATTCGGGCTTGGGGATCTTGCCCCAGAGCGAGGCGTAGGATCGGCCCAGCCGCCAGGAACACCCGGGCCAGCAGGATCTGGGGAAGGGTAAAGGAGCCGATGAGCAGCTTGATGACAATGAACCCGCCGCCCCAGATGATGTGGGCGACGACGAGAAGCAGAAAAAGAAATGCCGTGGGCATGGGATGTCCTTGATAAATAATGATGTGAAAAACTGGGGGAGGCCCTTTGAAAAGGGCCTCCCCCGCTCCCCACCCCCAAACTTCCGGTTATGGGAAGCGGTGAGGGGGCCAATTTATTGGGTGCGTGGCATCGAGCATGGAGGCAGGGCTTGGGAACGAGGGGAAGCGCCCTTCGGTCTGCACGCTGAAGGGAAAACAACCGAAGGTGTTTTCGCTACAATGGTTACGACACCCTCATTGTTGGATGCACGGAAGTTAAAGTCGATACCGTTCAGTTGACGCAAATGTATCCGGTCTTTTCAAGGCTTGTGACAACGTTTGGGTCAACCATCAGCTTATGAGGCGGGCGCAGCCCGCGGCGAACGCCCCTGCTGTTTTCCCTGAGGAACGAAGGGAAAACAGCAGGGGTAATCAGCTTTCGAGGTGGCTCACCTCGCCGCCGGAGGCCTGCTGTTTTAATACCCGATCCACTGCCAGTAGGTGGTGGCCACGATGACCACGGCGATACCGGACAGGACCATGCGGGTGGCCATGATCTGCATGAGGTATTTTATGCGTACGTACCCGGTGGCGAACATGATGAGGGCCGGGGCCAGTTCGTAGGGGAAGAGGAACTGGTCGAGGCCGTAGAAGAAGCTGTAGAGCAGGGGCTGGGTGTCCAGCCCCAGGTTGGAGGCGATTTCGGCCATGGGAATGCTCAGGGAGCTGGCCGCGGCCACAGGGGTGAGGGCAAAGTTGGCGAGGATGCCCACGAGGTAGGCGAAGAGAGAGGTTCCGGCCAGGCTCTCCATGCTTTTTAAGTAGGGCACGACCTTGCCGGCCATCCACGCGGGGATACCGAGGCTTCCGGCCACGATGCCCACGGCCATGCAGGCGATGATGAAAAAGAGGATGGAGAACTGGACGCCTTTGACGTCTTCGGCCTTGAGGAGGCTGAACACGGGGGTGAACCCCAGAAGAACGATGGCGCAGAAGGCGTAGTAGCCCGGGATACCGTGGAATTTTTCCGTGGCAAAGGCGGTCACAGCAAGGAGGGTGAGGACCAGGGTCTTGGTTTCGTCCTTGCTCATGGCACCCATGGCCTGGATCTCTTCACTGGCGTGGATGCGGCATTGTTCGATGTACCTGCCCAGCTCGCGGCTTCCGAAGACGTGCAGGATCCCGATGCAGCCGGCGGCGTTGAGGAGGCTGTATCCCAGGTTGTCCTTGAAGAAGCTGAGCCATTCAATGGGCACGCCCATGTCTTTGACCATGAGCAGGCCCACGATGCCGACGTTGTTGGGCAAAAAGTTGGTGGCGGGGACGGTGGCCCCGAAAAAAGCGGCCATGATCAGGGTGGTGGCCGCCTTGGAGCCTTTTTCCATCCCCATTTTGTTGCACATGCCCGAGGCGATGGCCATGAAGAGGATCACCACGGTGATGACGTCGGGGATGATTGCCCCCAGGCCGTAGCCTGCGATGATAAAGGCACCGTAGAGTCGCAGGGGCGTGGAGCCGATATGGGAGATGGTCAAAAGGGCGATGCGGTCGGAGAGCTTGGTGCGTTCCATGAGCGCGCCGATGAGCATGCCGCAGAGGATGATCCAGGGAATGGGTGTGGTCCAGCCCACAAAGGCAAGGTCCGGGGAGGCGATGCCGGTGACGATGTACAGCATCAGCAAAAGGACCGCTGTGGTGAACAGGGGCATGATCTCGAAGGCAAAGCCGGAGATGGCAAAGATGGTGATGAACCAGTAGGTGGTGACCTTGGGGGTCTCCGGGCTGTAGAGCAAAAAGGCCCCGATGGCGGCAAACAGGAGGCTCAAGGCCCAGCCTCGGGTTTTCTGTGATGTCAGCAGTGCGGTCATGATACGTTCCCTTTGAGGTTGCGAATATAGCGTTCAACGGAAAGAGCTGCAACCGTTGCGTCACCCATGGCGGTGGTTATCTGCCTGAAAACCTTCTCATTGATGTCCCCGACACCGTACACACCGGGGATGTTGGTCTCCATGTCGGCTCCGGCCAGGATGTAGCCTTTGTCGCTTACGGCGACCTGATCTTTGAACAGATCGTTGTTCGGGGACTGGCCGAGGAAGACAAAGATGCCGTCTGCGGGCAGGGTCTCCCGCTTTCCTGTGGCGAGGTGTTCGATGACCGCGCCGGTGAGGCGGCCCCCTTCGATGCAGAGGTCCACCAGCCTGGTGCCGGTGCGGGCGTCCACCCGCTCGTCGGCCAGGAGCTGTCGCTGGGTGGTGTCGGCTGCGAAGAAACGGTCTTCGGACTCCATGAGGGTGAGGTGGGAGACGCCGATCTGCAGCAGGTAGAGGCTTTCGTCAAAGGCGCTGTTGCCTCCGCCCAGCACGAGGACCCGTTTGCCTTTGTAAGCGCCGCCGTCGCAGATGGCGCAGTAGTGCACCTCGTCGCACTCCACGGGAAGGTCCAGGGGAACGGGCCTGCGCCCGGTTGCCAGGATCACCGCCCTGCTGTGGTAGACCTCCTCGTCGGTCTCGACGGTTTTGGTCTCCCCTTCAAGGCAGAGGGATTCGATGTCGCAAATCTCTTCCACGGGCACGGAGAGGCTGTCCACATGGGCGCGCATCTTCTCCATCAACTCCATGCCGTGGATTTTCGGGTAAGAGGGAACATTCAGCACCGTGTGGGTCGAGTTCACGAGCCCTCCGGTGACGCTCTCTTCCAGGATCACGGTGTTTAAATTGGCCTGGGCCGCGTAGATGGCGGCTGTCATGCCTGCGGGACCGCCCCCGACAATGACCAGGTCGACGTGTTTTTCCGGTTTCATCTGTATCTCTCCAAATTAGGTGCGCACCCTCCGAAGGGGGCAGCCCGGGAATGCAGGGTCCTGATTCTCCGGTGCGGCCCTCTCGGGTGATGCAGGGGTCCACACGTCGCGATCATGTGGGGGGATTGCGGGTGCCGCCAAAGGGCAGGCCCCGGGTCACGGAACCCTGGCCTTACTTTTTGCGGCGTTTTTATTCGGACGTCCGTTTGAATGCCGGGAGGCTGTGCACGTCCTCCCGATGTTTTTTCCATGTGTTGATTTAGAGGCAAAAGCCTTGCCTCCGGCGGCGAGGTGGGGCCACCTCGAAAGCTGATTGCCGTTGCGATTTGTCCCTCGTTCCTCGGGCCAAATCGCAACGGCCTTCGGCTCGGGCTTCGCCCGAAGCATATGCTGGTGGTTTGTACGAGCGATACGACAAGCCTTGAAGGATTAGAATTCGTTATCGTAACTCGTTGGTTATCAGCTTTAACCTGACTGCCTCCGGCGGGCAGTAAGCCTTGGGGTGGTTTTGCCACCTCATGTCCCCCGGTTAATCGAAAGGTTCGAAGTCCCGGCAAATTCGCTGAAGGGCTGCGTCCGTACTCGTAACTGTGGCTTGCGCAAACAGCTTCACACGCTTCAACAGGCGGGATCGACTTAGGCGTTTTTGTAAAAAGCCGTCATCTCTTTGGGGTTCATGAGGCCCGCTTTGGTGGCGACGATGGCGCCGCCTTTGATGACGTAGATGGTGGGAGCGCGCTCGGCTCCGAGTTGTTTCTGCGCCTCGGGGTTTGCCTCGGAATCCATGTTAAAGAAGGTGACTCCCTCGTTTTTCTTGGCGAATTTCTCCAGGACTTTTTCCATGTTCTTGCAATGGGGGCACTGCTCTTTAAAGCAGATGAGGACCCCGGCTTCGGTGTCTGAGATGGCGCCTTTGTAGGTGTTGTCGTCAAGGGTGGTAAACATGATGGTCTCCTGCAAATGAATGCATGGTTGTTATGTTCTGGAGGTGCCTCCGGCAGGGCGTTTTTTGTCTACGGGCGAAGCCCGGAGCATTTGCAAACCTGGGGTCCAGGGGGTGGCGAAGCCACTTTAAGGAAAAATCCCCTGCCCGCCGGAGGCATGTTTTTTTTTGCTTAGGTCGTGCGCAGCTCGCCGATGAAGAGTTTCAGCTTTTGGAGCAGCTCTTCGGCCTTTTCGGGGTTGTCGGCGGCGATGTTGTTGAGCTGGAAGGGGTCGGCCTTGCGGTCGAAGAGTTCGTTGTGCTCGGGCACTTCGACTTTGGCCCCTGCGGTGCAGGTCCACATCTCCTCGTCCATGGTCTTTTCGGAGCCGGCCACGCAGTCGACGCTGTTTTTCTCCTCTTCGTCCACCAGCCAGTGAACGTAGCTGTAGTCGTCGGTGATGATGGACCAGGACATGCCGTAGTAGCCTGCGATGGCGAAATCGCGGATTTTATCGACCTCGCCCTGCATGAGGGGCAGGAGGCTTTCGCCCTGGAAGTCCTCGGCACCGTACATGTTCATGCCGTGGTCGCTGACGCCGCTTTCGGTGTCGAGCTGTCCCATGACGTCCATGATGGTGGCGGTGACGTCCACGTTCTGGACGAAGCTTTTGATGCGCTGGCCGCCTCCGACGCCGGGGATGTGCATCATGAGGGGCACGTGGACCAGTTCTTCGTAGGGCCAGGGGCGGGATTTGCGCACGATGCCGTGGCCGTGTTCACCGTTGCCCATGGGCTGGCCGTGGTCGGACATGAGGACCACCATGGTTTCGTCCCAGAGGCCCTGCTGGCGGATGCTGTCAAGGACTTTGCCGATCCATTCATCCACCAGGGTGACCTTCTCCATATACAGGGCGCGGATGTGCTCGCACTCGCGCTCGGTGATGCGGCCTTCCACCGGGGTCCAGGGGGCCAGGAGGATGGGGTTGCCCTCGTAGTCTGGGTCGTAGGGGCAGGGCTCGCCTTTCCAGATTGATGGGGGATCCCAGGGCTCGTGGGGATCAAAGGAGTCCACCCAGAGGAAGAAGGGGCGCTCCTTGTCCCGGCGTTCCTTGAGCCAGTTGACGGTGCGGTTGACGACCTTGGCCACGTAGCTGTCGGCGTCGCTGCGGCGGTGCTGCTGCTGGCGGAGAAAGCAGCCGATCTCGTCTAAGAGCTGCTGGCTGTCGTCGTCGATGAGGTTGCCTTCCTTGTCCCACACCATGGAGGCGGAGGTGAAATCCTCGGGCTTCATGGCGGGGTCCAGGGGCACGTCGGCAAAGGAGGTGTGGTCCAGCTCCTGGCCAGGGCAGAGAAGTCCACGAAATCGAAACCGCGGGAGTAGCCGAACTGGTACTGCTCGAGGGGCGGTGTCGTAGATGAGGGCGGTCTGCATGTTCTTGCCCCACATGATGTCGGTGAGGGTGGTGTCGTCGCCGGAGAGGGGCTGCCAGCCGCCGTAGGGCAGGGTAAACCTTCCCGTCATGAGGGCGCGCCGCACGGGCACGGTGGGGAGCCCTTCGCTGTAGGCGTTTTCAAAGAGCACGGACTGACGCGCGAAGCGGTCCATGTTCGGGGTTTTTATCTTCTCGTTGCCGTAGCACCCCAGGTAGTTGAACTGCAGGGTGTCCAGCATAATGAAGACGACGTTTTTGATCTTGTCGCGGTTGAAAGCCATGGGTTTCTCCTCGGCACGATTGAGGGTCCGTATCGAAGGCGACAGGGTCGCCGTGAATCGGTCCGGGCGAATCCGCCCTGGCCGTGTACGTGTTTCCTGATGGGAAAAGAGTAGGGCATCGGCGGGAAAAATTCTGCTTCACATGAGACACTTTTTGAAAATTCGTTGAATTATATCATCAATAATTTTGATTAAAGAGGGGCGGGTCGGACAGCCGGGAAGGGCAGGGTGCTGCTGCAGTCCGGAGAGGCTTTCCGGCAGGGGGACGGGGTGCGTTGAAAGGTCTTAGGGCCATGCCAAGAATAAATGACACATGACGGCATCATCCCCTAAGTCCTTAGCATGATTTTTTGATCGTTGCTTTGGTACATAACGAATTTGAGGCGGAGTATCGTTATGCCCTACTATGTTAGGGCATAGCCCTTATTCGGAGGCGATGAGGCAGAGGATCTTGCCGTGTTCCATGAGCCTGACGGGGTCCAGGACCTCCAGGCGGGTCTTGGAAAATCGGCCGATGACCCCTTCGTCCCGAAGCTCGTGGATGACGCGGCAGACGCTGCTCCGGTGGATGCCCAGGATGTTGGCCATGTCCACCTGGGAGAGGTCGGGGTTAACGGTCTCTTTTTCTCCCTGCTCCCGCCAGATGTGGGAGAGCATGCGGCAGATCTGACCCCGGGCGTCCAGGAGGTTGGAGTCGTAGATCTGGCTGAAGAAGGCCCCGCCCTTGACGCCCAGGGACCTGACGAGGTTAAGAACCAGGTGGGGGTACTCCCGGCAGAAGGCGAGGTCGTCCAGCAGCGAGTCGGGAAAGATAACGATTTCGCATTCCGTTAAGGTGCGCAGGCTGTGGACGTGGACGCTGGATTTGTGCATGAAGGTGATCTCGCCGAAGAGGACTCCTTCTTCCATGATCATCACCACCCGTTCCTGGCCGTCTTCGGCGATGCAGGAGAGGTGCAGGGTGCCCCTGTCGAGGAAGAAAAAGGTGTTGTCGTCGGCGTTGCTCAGCTCGTGGTGCCGGGGCAGGGTCTTGCGCGTCCCTTTGTCCAGGATTTCCCGCCAGGGGGCGTTCAAATCCCGGATGCGAAACACGGCCAGGTCCTGTTTGTAGGTGTCGATGTCGGGGTGGTTCATGGCAAAGCCCTCCTTGTTTTCCAGGTCTGAACGACGCCCCGGCATGTTGCGGCGTGTTCCTCTGTTCGTCATACGACATTGGGGGATATTTGGCACGCGGGAATTGCCGGTGAAGGTGCAAGAGGGGATGGCTTTTTCTTTTTGTAGTGTGGGGCTGTGGGCAGGACAGAAAGATATTGATGAAACCTCCCTTCCTGTATAAGAATAAGACACCTTTACCCGATGTATCCACGTCGGGCCCCCTTTACTCCACCAAAGGAACGAACCGATGAGAAACTAGCCAAGGGATCCAGACCAGATCATGTGAATCGGTACACAAGGGCGACCGCTTTCGGGCTGTCATGCCATCACCATTCCCATGTTCCGTTCCCCTCGGCTCATTTGGTTTGACGTATCGCCTCGGACCCGTCGGTTTTCCCTCCCACATGTGCACCCTTGTTTCTCAAGGGCGTATCATCCACGGGTACACCCATCCGACAACAGAGCGCACTCCCCTTGCCCGACGGTGACGGAACATGGCCATAATAATGATGAAGAGGGAACCATGGGCCATTCAACCGTTGTTTTTGATGCGATAACCTTTTCCTATCCAGCGTCGTGCTCGCTTGTCTTTGATCATCTTTCCGTGACGGTTCCCAGGGGGTGGACCGGTGTGGTGGGGGGCAACGGCACCGGGAAAACCACCCTTTTAAAGCTCGCTGCAGGAGACCTCAGACCGGATTCCGGCCGTGTCACGGCACCGGAGCATGCGGTTTACTGCCGCCAGGACACGGACCGAATGCCTGACCTGCTGGAAGAGATGCTCGTTTCCGGGGACAAGGCTGCAGGCCGCCTCGTTTCGGAGCTGGAGATCGGCTACGACTGGCCCTACCGGTTGGAGAGCCTGAGTCATGGGGAGCGAAAGCGGGCCCAGGTGGGCACGGCCCTCTGGAGACAGCCTCATTTGCTGGCGGTGGACGAGCCCACAAACCATCTGGACGCGAGGGCAAGGGGGCTTCTTTACAACTCGCTGAAGGCCTTTCAGGGCATCGGGCTCCTGGTGAGCCACGACCGGGAGCTTTTGGACTCGTTGTGTGATCGGTGCCTCTTTATGGATCCCCCTGCTGTGTGCCTGCGGCCCGGCTCGTATTCCCGGGGCCGGGAGCAGGCCGAACTGGAGGAGCAATCCGCGGAAAAAGAGCGCGAAACAGCTGGTCGGGCCCTGAAAAAACTGAAGCAGGAGGCGGCCCGAAGAAGGGACCGTGCCTCCAGCTCCCACGCCAGGCGGTCCAAACGAGGCGTTGCTTCAAAGGATCACGACGCAAAAGCCAAGATCGATCTCTGCCGCATTTCAGGAAAGGACGGGGCCGATGGCCGGGCCTTGAAACGCCTTGCGGGAAGGATACGCCAGGCCGATGAGACGCACCGGAACATCCGGGTCATCAAGCGGTATGACACCGGCGTACGGCTGCCGGACAGCCGGTCGAAGCGTGACTTTTTGTTTCACATCACCAAGGGGACAATGGCCCTGTCTCCGGACAAGCGCCTGAGTTTTCCCGACCTCGTTATGGGGCCATCAAGCCGGGTGGGGATTACCGGGAACAACGGCACGGGCAAAAGCTCCCTGATTCGCTATGTCCTCGCCCGAATCCGCATAGCGGAAGAGCGGGTGTTCTTTCTGCCCCAGGAGACAGACCCGGACGAGGCCCGTGGACTTGTCCGCAAGGTCCGCTCGTTGCCCGAAGAGGAGCTGGGGCGGATCATGACCCTTGTCCGCAGGCTGGGGTCGCCACCTGCAAGGCTCATGGATACCCGGCAGCCGAGCCCGGGAGAGCTGAGGAAACTTGCCATCGCCATGGGCATTGCCAAGCATCCCCATCTCATTGTCATGGACGAACCCACCAACCATCTGGACCTGCCCTCGGTGAGATGCCTGGAGGAGGCCCTGGCTTTGTGCTCGTGCGGCCTTCTTGTGGTGAGCCATGACAATCGTTTTCTGGCGCGCATTGCCGAGACCCGGTGGCACCTGGCACCTGTGGCGGGCGGGAACGGTAATGTGGCTTTGGAGGTGTCCGGTTTTGCATGACGGGCATGGCCCGTGCCCTGGTTGTGCTGGCACCGGGAACCTGTTTTGCTTTCGTGAACCACATTTTCTGGTGTGTATTGACAGGGTTGTCGTTGGAGGCTATGGTTGGGGGAGTTGTCGGCCGGCTGGCCGACTGAGAGGCTTGGGAATCAAGGCACGAACGGTTGGTCCAACACAACGGCTCCCCGTTTTTTCAGGGCCGGAAAGGAGGCACAGATGAGCAGTTCCATGGAGGCACAGGTTCTACCGGACAATGACGCGACCCCTTGCTGCGACGCCGTTACAGGGGAGCTTCTCGGGCACTCTCCCCTGCATTCCACAGAAGACCTCAAAGAGGCCATTGCGGCGGGAAGGCTTGCTCAAAAGACTTGGGCGGGCATGCCGGTGAAGGAGCGGGTCCGGCGGATGATGCCGGTGCGGGAGTATATGATGGCCCATCTGGACGAGCTGGCCGAGACCGTGGCCCGGGATGTGGGGAAAACCCGTATCGACGCCCTGGTTTCCGAGATCGTGCCCGCCATGATGGCCCTGACATATTACGGCGGCAAGGCCAAGGGCTTCCAGCCCGCAGGAGACTGTGCCGGGATCTTTTTTCTGAACAAGTGGAGCAGGATCCACCGGGTGCCCTTTGGGGTGATCGGGATCATCTCGCCGTGGAACTACCCCTTCAGCATTCCCTTTTCAGAGGTGGTCATGGGGCTGCTTGCGGGCAACGCCGTGGTGCTCAAGACCGCTTCGGAGACCCAGGCCGTGGGCCTGGCCCTGAAAGAGTGCCTTGCGGCCGCGGACCTGCCCGAAGGGCTTTTCAGCTTTATCAACATGCCCGGTCGCATGGCAGGGGACGCCTTTCTGGAGTCCGGTGTCGACAAACTCTTCTTCACCGGCTCGGTTCCCGTGGGGAAGATCCTCATGGCCAAGGCGGCCGAGACCCTTACCCCTGTCTCCCTGGAGCTTGGGGGTAACGATGCCATGCTGGTGTGCGAAGACGCCGACCTGGACCGCGCAGTGAACGGGGCGGTGTGGGCGGGCCTTCAGAACGCCGGGCAATCCTGCGGGGGCGTGGAGCGGATCTATGTGCATGTCGCCGTGTACGAGCCCTTTATGAAGCGCCTTAAGGCCAAGGTGGAGTCACTGCGGATTGGGTACGATCGCAACCACACCACGGACGTGGGGGCCATTGCCACCGAACGGCAGCTGGAGACGGTGAAGCGCCACGTGGATGACGCCGTGGCCAAGGGCGCGGTGGTCTATGCCCGGTCCAGGCCCCCCAAAGACCCCATGCAGGGACATTTTTATCCGCCCACGGTGCTCACCGAGGTGACCCACGATATGCTGGTCATGGCCGAAGAGACCTTTGGCCCGGTGCTGGGGGTGATGAAGGTGGCCAGCATGGACGACGCCGTGATCCTTGCCAACGATTCCGATTTAGGGCTCACCGGCTCGGTGTGGACGAAAAAGTGGAAGAAAGGGGCCGAGCTTGCACGGCGCATCATGGCCGGTGCCGTCACCGTCAACGATCACCTTATGAGCCACGGCCTGGCCGAAACCCCCTGGGGCGGCTTTAAGGAGTCCGGCATCGGCCGTTCCCACGGCGCCATCGGCTTTGCTGAGATGACCGAATCCCAGGTGGTTGTTCAGGACGTGATGCCCCTTGTGAAGAAAAACCTGTGGTGGCACCCCTTCAGCCCCAGGGTTTACGCCACCATCAAGGGCGTGGCCCAGACCCTGTACGCCCCCACCTGGAAAGAGCGGGCCAAAGGCCTTGGCAAGGTGCTCATGGGCTTTCCCCGGATGTTTATGAAGTAGGGTAAATAGATAAAAAAAACGCTGCCTCCGGCGGCAAGGTGTGCCACCTTGAAAGCAGCAAGTTTTACCGGGTCTTGCCCCTCGTTCCTCGGGTCAAATCACATCCGCCTTTAAAGTAAACATTCACTCAAAAAGATGTTTTAAAACCTGTTTGTTAAACCCGCCTTTATAAAATCAGGCAAACGTTTAGCCCCGGCAGGGCCGCCGGAGGCATAAGCTGAATAGTAACAAATGCCTTTACCTGTGACGGGAAGATGTCTCGTCTGTGGTAAAGGCATTTTTTTGTGCGCAACGGATGTCGGGAGGAAGGCAACGCAAGCCGGACAGGGATCACGGGGAACGTTCCGGGCGGCAGGGGCTGAGCCTCTTATCCCGGATATTTCATGGCTCGCGAAATATACGGATGATGCGTTTTGCTTTCAGGCTTGAGATGGATGTTGCATGGAATCCCGTATCAAGGGTGATTCCCTATCACCTATCACCTATCACCTATCACCTATCACCTAATCACCTAATCACCGATGGCATCGCTGCTGTTTTTTTTAAGTGGGACTGTCTCAGAAAATCGGTGATTTGCCCCTTGGGTTTTGCCGCACGGGCAGCCCAGAGCTGAAATTGAGCTAAATCGCGGGGCGCAATCGGCGATAACAGGAGTGTGTGGAACGATGTTTGGTCTGGTGACCAGAGGGTATGTGACTAAATTTTTTTTTGACAGAGGAGGGTGTCCCCTGTGCGGCCTGTTTTTGGCTGGGACGGGGTGTTGGTTGCTAAAAAAAATGCGTACGTTTCGTCTGTTCCACGGATGTTGAGACAGGGCCCTTTCAACGGCGAAAGGGCAAGGGCTCATAGTTTCTGGAGAGCCCCGAATTGCATGGCTGCAAAGGAGAAGGAATGCTCAAAAACGTATCAATCAAAGCACGTCTGTTTGTTGTTGTCGGGATGGTCATGGTGTTGTTTGTCGGTATGTTGTTCGGCGTGTTTGAAACGGGACGTTTGGCAAAAGAGGTGGGGATCGATGCGGCTGAGTCGATGATGCTGGAAAGGCAGAAGGAGACGCTGAAGGTGGCGTCCCATACCGTGGGGGAGATGCTGGGCAAGGCGTTAAAGGGCACGACCGACCCTGCGGAGGTGCGTGCCGTGGTGGAAGACCGCATCGCCTCCCTCAGGTTTGGTGAGGATAAGTCGGGCTATTTTTTTGTTTACGACAAGACGACCGTGGTGTGTGTGGCGACCAACCTATCCCTTGCGGGAAAAGAACTCTCCGGCGTCAAGGATTCGGTGGGGGTGTATTACGTCCGCGATCTTCACAATGCGGCCAAAGGTGGCGGCGGGTTTGTACGGTATCAGTACAAGAAGCCCGGCAAGGGAATCCAGCCGAAGCTTGGGTATGCAGAGATGATCCCGGGTACCGGCCTCTGGGTGGGGACCGGTGTCTACATCGACAACATTGATGAGGAGAAAGCGCGTATCGAATCCCTTGTGTCGGGCAATGTGGCCCGAAAGGGGGCATGGGTGGCCGGGCTCGCCGGTGCCTTTTTCCTTTTAATGATCCTTCCCGTGACCCTGACCATTGCTTTCGGCATTTCCCGCACCCTGGGGGAAGCCATTGAAGGGCTTCAGGGCATAGCCGAAGGGGAGGGGGACCTCACCACACGCCTGGTGATCAAGAAACATGACGAGATCGGCGTTTTGGCCCACTGGATCAACGTCTTCATCGAGAACCTTCAGGGCATCGTTCGGGACGTCACGGAAAACGCCCGGGGGCTCAACGGTGCCGCAAACGAACTCTCGGCCGTCTCCACCCAGCTTTCCCAGAATGCGGATGAGGCCTCTTCCAAGTCCAGGACCGTTGCCGCGGCAGCCGGTGAGATGAGCGGCAGCATGACCTCGGTGGCCGCCGCAAGCGAGCAGGCCGCAGGCAACGTCGGCATGGTGGCCGCAGCCTCCGAAGAGATGAGCGTCACGGTCCAGGACATCGCCGCCAACTCCGAAAAGGCCAGCACCATGACCCACGAGGCCGTGGACAAGGCCTATCTCGGCGAGCGGCAAGGTGGATCACCTGGGCGGGTCGGCCCAGGAGATCGGCAAGGTGACCGAGGCCATCACCGAGATCTCCGAGCAGACCAACCTGCTGGCCCTGAACGCCACCATCGAGGCGGCCCGTGCCGGTGAAGCCGGAAAAGGTTTTGCTGTTGTCGCCAACGAGATCAAGGCCCTGGCTGCCCAGACCGCCGACGCCACCCAGGAGATCAAGCGCCAGGTGGCCGGGATCCAGGGGGCCACCGAAGAGACCGTGGTGGAGATCCGGTCCATCACGGATGTGATCGTGGAGGTCAACGACGTGGTGGCAACCATTGCCGCTGCCGTGGAAGAGCAGGCCGTCACCACCCGGGAGATCGCCGGCAACGTGGCCCAGGCTGCCCAGGGTATCGATGAAGTGAACTCCAACGTGGCCGAAAGCTCCATGGTGGCCGAGAACATCGCCCAGGAGATCAGGGTGGTGAACGCCACCGGCGCCGAACTCGCCTCCAGCAGCACCTTGCTCAGCACCCATGCCGGTGAGTTGACGCGGCTCTCCGATGCCCTGACAGGGATGGTGGCGCGGTTTAAGGTGTGAGAATGGTGAAAGGGTAAAGGCAAGAGGGCAAAAGGCTAAAGGTAAAAGGCCTCCGGCGGCCAGCTTTTTGATAAAAGCTGGACCATAAACCTTTGGTAGCCCCCTGGTTTTTTTCGTGTTCTTCGGAAAAAGCCAGGGGGCTTTTTTGTGGAAGGAAATCGGTGTGTTTTGGACGGCAGGTTAATCTGTCCTGTCTGAAGATCACACCTGTTGACAACACCCATGGGTTTCTGGTTGCATGACGGGGCATAAGGGGCACATTCCATGCCTGTGTAAGGATTCAGTTGCCTCCGACGGGTCGCTTTTTGACCTGAATCGTGACCACGTTTGATGAGGAAAGGAGATCATGAACACAGCAGAGCTGCTTAATCGGTTTGGTTTTTCAGGGTTTCGGCAGGGGCAGGAGTCGGTGGTGGAGAGGATCCTGGGCGGGGGATCGGCCCTGGCTGTGTTTCCCACGGGGGCGGGCAAGTCCCTGTGCTATCAGCTTCCGGCCCTGGCATTGCCCGGGCTTACCGTGGTGATTTCGCCCCTCATCGCCCTGATGAAGGATCAGGAAGATTTTCTCAAGGCCAAGGGCATCCCGGCGGCCCGCCTGGACTCTACCCTGACCCGCGAGGCGTCCCGGAAAATTTTGGGGGAGGCCATGGACGGGACCCTCAAGATCCTTATGGTGTCGGTGGAGCGCCTTCGAAACGAGATTTTCAGGGAGCAGCTCAAGCGCATGAACCTATCGCTCCTTGTGGTGGACGAGGCCCACTGCATCTCCGAGTGGGGCCACAATTTTCGGCCCGATTACCTGAAGATCCCCGAGTACAAGTCCTTTTACAATATTCCCCAGGTGCTTTTGCTTACGGCCACGGCAACGCCCAAGGTGGCCCGGGATATCTGCGAGAAGTTCGGCATGGGTGAAGAGAGCGTGGTTCGCACCGGTTTTTTCCGGCCCAACCTGCACCTGCGGGTGCTCCCGGCGGCCACATACGCCGAAAAGCGCGGGGCGCTCCTGGCGGCCATGGGGGATGAGCCCCGTGGGCCGGCCATCGTTTACACCACCCTCCAGAAAGGGGCGGAGTCTGCGGCGGCCTTCCTGACGGAAAACGGGTTCCCCTGTGAAGCCTATCATGCGGGGCTGGCACCGGACGTGCGGGCGTCCATTCAGAACCGGTTCATGGAGGGCTCTTTGCCCACGGTGGCCGCCACCATCGCCTTTGGCATGGGCATCGACAAGAGCGACATCCGCAAGGTGATCCACTTTGACCCGCCCAAATCCATCGAAGGGTACAGCCAGGAGATTGGCCGGGCGGGCCGCGACGGCGAGCTCTCCGCCTGCACCCTCATCGGCTCCCGGGAGGGGATTTACACCCTGGAGAACTTTGTCTACGGGGATACCCCGTCCAAAGAGAGCATTTTCGAGCTGGTATCCGAAATCGCCTCCCACTCCGAGAAGCACTGGGAGGTGAGGCAGTCCGAGCTCTCCCGGCAGCTGGACATGCGTCCCCTGCCCTTAAAGACCCTGCTTGTGTACCTGGAGCTTTTTGGGGTGATCAAGCCCGTGCGGGTTTTTTTCGAGAATTACGCCTTTAAGTACGAGCGCCCCAAAGGGGCCATCATCGATGTGTTTCAAGGCGACCGCCGTGCCTTTGTGGAGACGCTCTTCTCCCTGTCCGACGACAAGAAGGTGTGGAGCTATCCGGACATGCAGGCGGTCTGCCAGACCACCGGATCTCCCCGGGAGCGGATCCTGAGCGCCCTCTCCTGGTTTGAAGAGCAGGGGATGATTACCCTGAAGCAGGGCCGGGCCGTGGATGTCTTTGAGATTCTCCAGCAACAGGTGGACGTGCCCGGCCTGGCAGAGCGACTCCACGACCTCTTCAGCCGGAAAGAGGTCTCCGAGGTGGCGCGGATTCATGAGGTCCTCGACCTTGCCGACGGCACCGCCTGTCTGCCCCAGGCCCTTTCTGCCTACTTTGGAGAGCCCCTGGAGCGCCCCTGCGGGAGTTGTTCGGTCTGCCTTGGAAATCACCGCCCCATCCCGCCTGCCCCCCATACCCGGGATTTATCGGCCCTTCGCCTTGATCAGGTGGCCGGGTCCTTTGTTGCCGGGCTTGCCAACCGTGATCCGCGCCTCATCGCCAAGTTTCTCTGCGGCATCCCGTCTCCCTCCCTGTCCCGTACCCGGGGAGAAAAAGGGTTTGCCGCCCTGGAGACCGAACCCTTCCATGAAGTGATGGCGTGGTGTGAGAGAGAATTGGGGACCCGTGAACAGTGAATCTGTTCCTGCAGCTCTGATGCCTTGACTATGGGTGCACCCGACCCGTGAAATATCCGGGCTAAGGTGTCTCAACCTTGCCGTCCATATACGTTTCCATGGCAGCCACGGCCCGTTTGGAGAAGGCCACGGCTTCCACCACGGCCTTGGCGCCGGTGACCACGTCCCCGAAGGCAAAGACCCCTTCCACTTTGGCGTAGTCGTACTCAAAGGGGGTGGCGGGCATTTCGGCTTCGCCGCGCCGGTAGACCACGGTGACCTCCTGGGCCCCTTTTCTCAAGGCCGTGCGGGCGACGTCCATGGCCACGTTTCCGGCGCCGATGATGGCCACGCGTTTGCCCAGGCGATAGGCATCCCCTTACGGAAAAGCTCGATCATGTCGCGGATGGGTGTAGAAACGGGGCACCCCGTGGTACAGCGGGGTTTTTTACAGACAAGGCACTGATTGGCCTCTTCGATGACATGGGTTCCCAAGGCAGACTCCTCACGGTTGGGGTGGTGCCTTTGGGACGGGGTTGTTGCGGCGATGCGCGGTCGGTTTTGCGGTGCGTGGAACAGCGGCCCCAAAGGCATTCCCGGACGCTTCCTGTCGGTGGGCTTCCGGAAAGAATGACTCCGATTATCGGGGGCGTTACCATGCCACATCCTAGGCAAAATGGAAAGGGAGCCTTAAGGGATAAGTTCCTGGAATTCATCCAGGGCAGCCTCAATGGGGATGGCTAAGCCGATGCCTTCGGAACCGGCGAGGATCATGGTGTTGATGCCCACCACGCAGCCTGTTTGATCAATGAGGGGGCCCCCGCTGTTGTCGGGGTTGATGGGAGCGTCGGTCTGGATGTAGGTGTGGCCTTTATGGCTTCGTTTCCCGGAGAAAATGCCGGAGGTCACGGTGTGGGAAAGCCCCAAGGGGTTGCCGATGGTGAAGACCGACTGGCCGACCTTCAGGGTACCTGATTGCCCTTTTTTCATGCAGGGGCACTCTTTCTGGTCCAGCCGCAGGAGGGCCAGGTCATGGGTGTCGCTGAAGGTGACGTCGGTGGCCGTGTAGGTGGAATCGTCGTAGAGGATGACCGTGTAGCTGGGGTTGGCCCGGCTTTCTTCGATGGCTGCAAGACGGGTTTTGAGTTCGGCGAAGCGCAGTGCCGGAGTGGCCCTGTCATTCAGGTGTCTTTGGACGGTGGTGTCGTGCTTTTTGCTCTCCTGCCTGCTGCGGATGACATGGGCAAGCACACGCAGTTCCTCGCGTATCTCCTCGACCTCTTTTTCGCTTACGGTGAGAACATGCTTGTTGGTGAGGATCCGGCAGGAAGAGTCAATAAAGAACCCAGAGCCCGAGCCCCAGGGCGTTTCGATGAACACCGTTGCCAGCCGGCTTTCTTGGACAGGGTTGCCGTGGGGGCGGACCGCGTTGAACTGCCGGGCGATGCCGGTGGGGCCCCCTGGCCGGGGCTGCATGGGGGCCGACCGGATGGCGAGGTACATGCCACCGGTGATAAAGGCCCAGACAACGGTGAGGCTTAAGGTTACCCGTACCCATCTGGGAAGCCGGGTCACGGGCAGCCGGACGGGCTTGCGATCCGAGATGCTGTGGATGGGGTCGTTGAGACGTTCCTGTATCCTTTGGTATTTTTCAAAAACGACGCCGCATACCTCGCACTCTGATCCTGCGACCTGGTCGTGATGGCACTTGGGGCATTTCATGGCAGTTGTCCGTGTGTGGGTGAGCCCTTACTCCAGCACCTCGGTATCGAGATCGGGCGTGTTGATACCGGCCAGGGCCTGAAAGAGGCTGCGGGCCTCGTCGGTGCCGATGATGGCCACCAGGTCGCAGGCCGAGAGCCTCAGGTCTGCGTCGGGATTGGGGATGAGGGTTTCACCCCGGAGAACACCCACCACGGACACCCCGGTTTCCGTGCGGATGCGTGCCTCGCCCAGGGTGCTGCCCACCAGGGCGCCCGAGGGCTCGAGGCGGACCCACTGCAGGTCGAACTGCTGCTCTGCCCTGGAGAGCTGGCCCAGGGTGGTCATCTGTTCGTGGTCTCCCAGCATGGGGGCGAAGATTTTCTGCCGGAGGGTCTCGGTCTGGTGCTGGATCTCCGTGGGGGGGACGCGGAGGTGGAGAAGGGCTTTACGGGTCATCTCCTGGCCGGCCTCGAACTCCGGCAGGATCACCTCGGAGACGTTCATATCCTTGAATATTTCGATGAACTCCCTGCCCGAGGCCCGGGTGATGATGGTGATGTCTTCGGCCATGTTCCGGGCATGGGTCACCACGGAGCGAGCCTCCACCGGGCCGGGGAGGGTGATGAGCAGGAGGCGGGCCCTCAGGATGTCGGCCGCTTCCAGCACAATCTCGTGGCAGGCGTCGCCGAAGACCACGGGCAGGTTGTCCTGCCTGGCCAGCTCCACCCGCCGCTGATCGAGTTCGATGATGACAAAGGGAAGGCCCATGGCCTTGAGGGCCGAGGCAATGTGGCGCCCCACGCGTCCGCCCCCGGCGATGACCACGTGGTCCTGGAATCCCTCTTCCGGGACGTTGACGGTTTCCAGGGGTTCATGGCGGAACCATCGTTTTTTCAAGGTGTAGAGCCGTGGGGTCAGGCCCGAGACAATGGGGGTAAGGACCATGGTGAGCACCGCCGTGGTGAGGAGCAGGCTGTAGAGGTCATGGCTGATGGAGGACGTGGCTACCCCCACCCGTGCCAGGACAAAGGAGAACTCTCCCACCTGAAACAGGCCCAGGCCCACGGCCAGGGGCACCACGTTGCCGTAGCCGAAGAGGCGGGTGACCCCCATAAAGATGAGGCCCTTGCCCAGGCTGATGACGGTGACCAAGAGCAGCACCGCCCCGAGGTGGTCTTTAAGGAAGGTAAGGTCCAGGAGCATGCCCACCGAGGCGAAGAAGAGGAGCCCGAAGAGGTCCCTTAAGGGGATGATGTCGCTTAAGGCCTCGTCGTGGTCATCCAGTCACCGGGACCGTGCCGCCACAAAGGCGCCGAAGGCGAAGGAGAGGCCAACCAGGTAGGTGAGGTACCCGATGCCCAGATAGCAGCGATGGCCAGTAAAAAACTACGGGAACCCAGGCGGGCGATGTGGGCCAGCAGTCGGGGCAAAAGGCGGGTGCCCAGGAAAATCATGGCAACAAGAAAAATCGTTGCCTTGGCCGTCAGCCCGGTTATACCAGGCCCATGCCTGGTGTGCTGAGCTGGGGCAGGATGATCATAAAGGGCACCACGGCCAGGTCCTGGATGATGAGCATGCCCACCATGACCTTGCTGGAGAGGGTGCCCATCCAGCCCTGGTTCATGAGGGTCTTTAAGATGACCATGGTGCTGGACAGGGAGATGAGGGCACCGAGCCAGAGGGCCGGAAGCCAGCCCCAGCCCAGTGCCTTGCCGATGACAAAGCCCAGGGCGGTGGTGAGCCCCATCTGCAGGGGGGTGCCTATGATGGCGATTTTTTTGACCGGCTTAAGGTCCTTGCTGGAGAACTCCAGGCCCAGGGCAAAGAGCAGCAGGGCCACGCCGATTTCGGCCAGGAGTTCGATGTCGTGGATGTTGGCAACGGTGGTGAGGCCGGTGTGGGGACCCAGGGCGATGCCGGCGGCAATGTACCCGAGAATCAGGGGTTGACCGATACGCTGCATGAGAAGGCCACAGCAGAAGGCCGCGACCACGATGAGGATGATGTCTGTTGCAATGCCCATGGAAACCTCGGTTGCTGTGGCTGAGCAGGTGGATGAGACCGGAGTCCGGGATAACAGGTTTATATTAAAGCACGGTTTGAGCGTTTCTGTGAACAGAATACGATGTCTGGGAGACTGTCTGGGGCGGGGAGACGGCTGGACTCGTGGAGGGATGGAATGGGGCTTTCCGCCGGATTGACAGGGGGCGGTCATGAAGGGAGGGACCGCAGCCTTTGCTCTGCGGTCCCTCTGGTCGTTCGGGTCAGGGTGTTTCCAGGCTTTTCAGAAAACGTTCCACTTCGGCAAAGAGCTCTGCGGCGATGGGGCCGCGGACGATACCGTGCTGGTGAAAGGGGATCTCCCGGTAGGTTTTGTTTTCGTGGCCGATGCGGGCAAAGAGTTTTCTGCCGCTTTTGTCGCTCACCTTGGGGTCGCCTTTGCCCTGGACGATGAGGGCGGGAGGGCAGAGGTCAGGCAGGCCTTTCCAGACCCTCTTCATCAGGGCTTTCACCTGGACGAGGCCTGCGATGGGGCTCTTCAGGTAGTTGATGTGGGGGTTGTCCGCGTGGTTGGTAACGAACTCCTTGGTGAACCACGGGTCAACCTGCAGGACGCAGAGTCAGTTGCCGGAGTCGTTTAAGGCCTCCACGCCGGAGACGGAGAGGCTCTTGAATTTTAAGGGGGCACTGACGGAGATGACGGCCTCAAAGGCCTCGGGCTTGAAGAGGGCCTGGGCCAGGGCCAGCCCGGCGCCGGTGGAAAATCCGGCCACCACGATGCGCGTGCAGCACGTTTTAAGGATGGCGTGGCCTCGGTCCGCGGAGTCCATCCAGTCGTCGCAGGTGCGCCCGGCAAGGTCGGCAGGGGAGGTGCCGTGGCCCGCAAGCCTGGGGGCGTAGACGGTGTACCCGAGCCCGTAAAGGAATTCAGCCCATTGGTGGACCTCTTCCGGGGCGGCCATGAAGCCGTGGAGCAGCAGGATACCGGTCTGAGCCTCCGGGTGGCGGAGGAAGACCGGGGCGCCGATATGCCGTGGTTTGGATTCGCCTTCCCGGGCAAAGGCGTCGTAGTCGTCATAAAAGCGGAGCATCTCCGTAAGGGCGAGAGACTCCCATTCCCGGCATGGTACCTGTTCTTTCCGTGGTTCAATCAAAGCGTCTTGTTGTCCAATCTCGTTTTTCAGTGTGCAGTCACATTCGTTGTCCGGGGCCGTGTCATGCCAGGGAGGTTGCATAGACCCGGTAGATCAGGGCGTAGTGGAGGACGCCCCCTAAAAGGACCATGATGTGGAAGAGTTCGTGGAAGCTGAAGATCCCCGGGACAAGCCGGGGCCTTTTGATGGCGTAGATGAGGGCACCGGCCGTAAAGGAGGCGCCGCCCGTGAAGAGCAGCACCGTCTGCCCGGCCGAGAGGTTGGCCAGCACCTGTTTGATGGGGAAGACCGCCGACCAGCCCATGGCGCTGTAGATTAGGGCATAAAGGACCCTCGGGGCCCTGGGGAAGAAAAGCTGGGAGATGAGGCCGAAGCCCACCACGCTCCATTGAAAGGCGATCATGACCCAGCGGGTGTTGCCCTCAAGACAGAAATAGCTGATGGGGGTGTAGGTGCCTGCGATCATGAAGAAAATGGCCAGGCGATCCATTTTTCGCCAGAAGGAGAGCTCGTTCTCCTGTTTTTTAAAGGCGTGGTACAGGGAACTGGCCGAAAAGAGAAAGACCAGGGAGAGGGCGTAGACAAGGGCCGTGATTGTCATGGACGCCGAGTGGCTGGCGATGCGCAAAAGGTAGACCGTCCCCACCAGGGAGGCGATGGCACCTGCCAGGTGTGAATAGAAGTTGAACGATTCCTGTGTTTTGATTCCCATATCGCTTTCCTCGAAAGAATGGATGGGGCGTCGCGTGGTCCGGCCGGGGGACCCAGCGTCCATGGCCTCTGCCTGACCTTGGTATATAGTATGTTACCGGGGGGAAAGACAGGAAAAAATGAGTCCCACGTTGTTCAAGATCACATGGAATTTCAAGGGGCGGGAGGAGCGGCACCGGTGTGTGTCAAAAGGGGTGTGGGACAGATCTGGCTGAAAGGTAGGTGGGTGGGACAGTTTTTTTTGTGTGCCGCAGGCGTTTTGGAATGGAAGGGACCTGTGTTGTGTCTTGCGGCTCGCTTTTTTGGGGGGCGCTGTCCGGTGGGGCCCGGGATAGGCCAGGTTTGGATGAGGCTATGTAAACAGATGGTTGCCCTGGGACGTAACCGCACTCTCAGGGGCCCTGGGCCGTCGAACAGTATACTTCGGCTTTTTTTTAAGGCGCTTCAGGTGTCGGGCTGGCACAGTTGTTGTTATGTAGTGTGGGCATGCCTTTGGGCCGGAGAGACACTCCGGGATCCCACTGGGCTGGATGTGCCGTGTGTCGCAACGGGTGAGACAGGGCCGGTCATGGGAATTGAGTTGCAGCGGAGTGTGAAGAGATGAGTATCAAGGTCAGGCAGACGCTTTTGATGGTAGGATTTTCGGTGATTGTTGTGTTTATGTTCTGTTCCACTGTGGTGGTATCGGGCCGCATGAAGGATGACGGCCTGGTCATCAACCTGGCGGGCAGGCAGCGCATGCTGACCCAGAAGATGACCAAGGAGATCCTTCATTACACCGCGTTTCCCGATGCTTCTTCGGCCGCCACCATCCGCAACACGGCCAAGGTCTTCGACCTGACCCTGAAGGCCCTCACCGACTCCGGAAACGCCCCCCTGACCCTGAATCTGAAGACCACGGCTTACCGGCACTGCCCCGCAGCCGAAGGAGAGGTGCGGGATCAACTCAACACGGTATCCGGTTTGTGGAGGTCTTTTTACGGACACCTTGAGACCGTTGTTTCGGACGGGTCCGGTGCCGCCGACAGCCTGGCCTGGGTCCAGGCCAACAACCTTTCCCTTCTGGGGGAGATGAACAAGGCTGTGCTCCTGATGCAGAAGGCCTCCGAGAAAAAGCTCTCCCTGCTCTACACCCTCCAGATCGGCGGGGTGGCCGTGGGGCTGCTGGTCATGCTCCTGGGCATCCGCATGACCTTCGGCCTGCTGACCCGCCTTGCCCGGGTGGAGAAGTTCGCTCGCCGCCTTGGCTCCGGTGACTTGAACGCCACCTCCGGCATTGACGGAGGCGATGAACTCGGGCGCATCGGTGGCAGCCTCGACACCATGGCCGGGGAGATGAAGGCCATGCTCCAGGGGGTGGTGGACAACTCGAAAACCCTGTTTGTCTCCTCCGGTGAGTTGAGCACCCTGTCTGGAAGCATGAACGTGAACCTCTCGTCCATCGTGGGAAAATCCCAGTCCGTGGCGGCCTCCGCAGAGCAGATGAGCGGCAACATGAACACCGTGGCAGCCGCCATTGAAGAGGCCTCCACCAACGTGGGCATTGTGGCCGAGTCCGCCGAGCAGATGATGGAGACCATCGGGGAGATCGCCGGGAGTACGGGTAAGGCCACGGAAATCACCGCTCAGGCCGTGGACCAGGCCGAGTCCTCGGCCACCCGAATCGCCTCCCTGGGCGAGGCGGCAAGGGAAATCGGTCACGTCACCGAGGCCATCACCGAGATCTCCGAGCAGACCAACCTGCTGGCCCTGAACGCCACCATCGAGGCGGCGCGGGCCGGTGACGCGGGCCGGGGTTTTGCCGTGGTGGCCAACGAGATCAAGGAGCTGGCCCGTCAGACCGCCGAGGCCACAGGTGATATCCGTACCCAGGTCAGCATGATCCAGGACGCCACCCGGGACGCGGTCAGCGAGGTGACGGGCATCAACGAGGTGGTCCACGGCATCAACGAGGTGGTGGGGGGGATCTCCGCCGCCGTGGAAGAGCAGTCCGTCACCACCCGCGAGATTTCCGAGAACATCGGGCAGGCTTCCCTGGGGATTCAGGAGGTGGCGGCCAACATCGCGGACACCTCTGTTGCCGTGGGCAGCGTGGCCCATGACATCACCGAGCTGAACCGGGAGACCACAGGCCTCGGCGAGGGAAGTTCCAAGGTGGCCTCGGAGGCCTTCACCCTCAACGGCCTCTCCGAAGAGCTGGAGACCGCCGTGGGGCAGTTTCGCCTGTAGTGTCTCCGTGCGAAGTGGGGCTCGCCCGGTTGGGGAGCCCCGGTGCTTGCGCAAGGAAATCCTTGAAGCTTTTCCGTGGCTGTGGTTCCCTTGGGCCGTTGTGATCCATGGGCCCTCGTGGGCGCTTCGGATCAAAGGGGCGGCAGATCCAGGCCATCCCCGTTGCATGACTCCATCAAGATGAAAAGGACGACGCATGTATATTGTTTCCCTGACCTATGTATGCGAAATGGATAAAGTGGATGCGAACCTTGAGGCCCATGTCGTTTACCTGAAGGAGCAGTACGAAAAAGGACATTTTATCGCCTCCGGTCGCAAGGTGCCCCGCACCGGTGGGGTGATCCTTGCGGACATGCCTACCAGGGAGGCCCTGGACGCGGTGCTGGCCGAAGACCCCTTCTGCAAAGAGGGCGTGGCGCGTTATGATGTGACGGAGTTTGTCCCCTCCATGGCGGGCAGCGGCTTTGAGTGTCTCTTGCCGAATTAACCGGTTTTTTAAAGGATCTTACCCATGACTGTTTGGAATCAGGACCTTGTCCTTGCCGCCTGGAATTTTGCCTCCAGGGCTCACAACGGGCAGACCATGCCCGGTACCGAGATCGCGTACATCAATCATGTCGGGACCGTCTCCATGGAGGTGATGGCCGCCATCACAGAGGATCCCGCCTGCACCGAAAAGCCGGATCTTGCCGTGCTTTGCGCCCTGCTGCACGACACCCTGGAAGACACGGACACCTCCTTTGAGACCGTGGCCGAGGGTTTCGGGCTTGAGGTGGCCCAAGGGGTAATGGCTCTTTCCAAGGACAAAACCCTTGGCAGCAAGCAGGAGCAGATGGCCGACAGCCTCGCCCGCATTCGGCAACAGCCCGAAGAGGTCTGGATGGTCAAGCTCGCCGACCGCATCACCAACCTCCAGCCCCCGCCCGCCCACTGGGATCGGGAGAAGATCACAGCCTACAGGCAGGAGGCCGAAATGATCCTTGAGACCCTGGGGGCAGCCAACGCCACCCTGGCCGAGAGACTCCGGCTCAAGATCGAGAACTACCTGCGATACAGCTGAGCCGCACCTGCCTTGCTGTGGTGGAGATGCCCGGTTGTTTTTGGGGTTGATCAAAGATTACATCTTGGTACCTGACGTCGTCCGGAAGATCCGCCTGGCCGATCGCGCGGACACCGAAGGTTCCTGATTATGGGCTTTACCCTGACGTTCATTCGGTTTCTGCTCTGGGCCCTGTACTTTGCAGCCCCCCTGATGGGGTTCTTGCTCCTTGTGATCGTGATGCTGGGTCAGTGGGTGGGCCGCCTTGAAAAATGGGGCCGGTTCGACACGCTCTACTGGACATTTATCACGGCCACAACCGTGGGATACGGGGACATGCGTCCCAGTCGGAAGGGGTCCAGGGCCCTTTCCGTTCTCATTGCCCTGACGGGGATCACCTTTACGGGGATTCTCGTGGCCCTGGCCCTTCATTCCGCCACCCTTGCCTTTGGAGAGCACGTGGACATGGGGATGGTCAAGGAGATCAAAGAGCAGATTTAGCGCCTCAGTTGCCTCTTCGGCTGAGCCGGCCGGTCATGCGCTGACGCTCCCCGGATGGCGTGACCCGTCCCTGCCCTTTACTCACTGACCCCGTTTCAGTCCCCTTTTTCCGACCTCCCGGACAGTTGACAAAAATGACGCCTGCAAAATGATGTGAGGTGATGTTTCCCGGCTTCTGCGGGGAAGAGTGGGTATTGCTGAAAGAGCAACCCCAACTCACGGTTTTCTGTTCGATTTGCCAACCCTCCGCGCCTTGCCTGCCGCACGCCCTTTCTCTGATTGGGTCGTGCGGTTTTTTATTGCAAAAAAAAATGAAAGAAATATTCAAGGCGGTTTTTGTTTTGTCGATGGATGAGGGGATAGTATTTCTCATTTTCGTGGGATGTGAACCCAAGCGTGTGTTTGCATGGAACTGACGAGAGATACCCCTTGTCGCGTGTACGGCGGGGTTGATTTATTTATCGGGGCCGTTCATCAGGCAGTCCGCTCAAAGCGGCTGAATAATGGCTTTTATGGCCCACCCTTTGTGATCCTTTATGAGGAAAGATAGAGATGGCGTTTAAACTCAATGATGTGTCGGTGCGGGTGAAGCTTTTTGCAGGCTTCGGGATTGTGTGGGTGCTGTTTGCCATTTCGGGCTTGTGTATCACACGGTTCACCCAGGCGACGGTGGAGGAATTGGCATCTGCAGAAGGGGAAGTTCTTCCCCACCTTAATTAATGAAACATCAACAGGGATATCGAGCAGATCCAGGGCTGGCTCACGGACATTTCAGCCACCCGGGCAGCCAAAGGATACGATGACGGGTACGATGAGGCCAAAACCTACTACGACGATGCAGTCAAGCGTATCGCCTTTGCCATTGATGAGCACAAAAAGTACGGCGAAGCCGATACCGTGGCCCTGTTAAAGGCGATGCGGGTGAGCCTGGACCGGTATTACGCCATGGGACGCTCCATGGCCCAGGCCTATATCGACGGGGGGCCGGAGCAGGGCAATCCCATGATGGAAAAGTTTGACCCCTTTGCCGAAGAGCTCACGGGGATGATCGACAAACTCGTGGCACAGCATGTGGAAGAGCTGGACCATTCCCTGACAACCATGAGGGAGCACAGTGCCCTCACGGCCCGTACCGTATGGGTCTCCATGGGGGTTGTACTGGTGATGTGCGTGGGGGTTGCCCTTCTCATTGCCGGTCCCATTGTCTCTTCTCTGGCACAGGCCGCGGCGTTTGCAGACAAGATGGCCCAGGGGGACCTGCGGCAGACCCTGGACATCCGGGGCAAAGATGAGATCGGGGTTCTGGTGGCATCCCTTAACAGCATGTCGGCCAATCTCAAATCCATGTTCGGGGACGTCCGCACCGGGGTGGGGATGCTGATGTCTTCCTCGTCGGAGCTGTCTGCCGTTTCGGAACAGATTACATCGAACTCGGACCATACCGCGGAAGCCTCCGGCACGGTCTCAACGGCAGCCGATGAGATGACCGACAACATGAACGAGGTATCCGCGTCCACGGAGCAGACCACCGTGACGGTCCGGGATCGTCCGCCCGCTGCCTCTGAGGGAATAGCGGCAACCATTGAGGAGATTGCCGGAAATACGGCAAAGGGAAGCGAGATCACCCGGGGGGCCGTGGACGAGGCCCGTATGGTGTCGGAAAAAGTCACGGAGCTGGGAAGCGCGGCAAAGGAGATCAATCAGGTGACGGAAACCATCTCTGAGATTTCTGAGCAGACGAACCTGCTGGCCCTCAACGCCACCATCGAGGCGGCCCGGGCCGGTGAGGCCGGAAAAGGGTTTGCGGTGGTTGCCGAAGAGATCAAGGCCCTTGCCCGGCAGACGGCGGATGCCACCGGGGAGATCAGGGGAAAGATCTCCGGGATCCAGACCGTGACGTCAGAGTCCGTAGACGCCATTGAATCCATTGTCACGGTGATTCACGATATCAATCAGGTGGTGACCACTGTGGCTGCCTCCATTGAAGAGCAGTCCGCCACCACCCGTGAAATTTCGCAGAGCGCTGCCCAGGCTGCTTCCGGCGGCCAGGCCGTAAGTGAGAACGTGGGACAGGCCTCGGCCGCTGCCGAAGGCGTGGCCCAAAGCATCTCGGAGGTGAGCCGGGCAGCCCGGGAGATGAATGAGGGGAGCCTTCAGATCCGCACCAAGGCCCGGGAACTCTCCGGCCTGGCCGATCAGTTGAGTGGCCTTGTGGGGCGGTTTACCCTGTGATGAGTCGCGGGGCACGGTGAGCCGTGCCTTGCGTGATGATACGGAATGGATAGATAGATAAGGGCTTGCGCATGGCGCGGGTTGGTTGGCGCAGGGCCTTGATGGGGGGGATGATGATGAAGGGGCGTTCACGCGTCATGGGGCTGGCATGTGCCCTGGTTTTCTTGTCTTTTGTCTGTGCATGGGCCGAAGGGCTTCCCGGGTCGGTGACGGCGGTGCCCACGGCCGTGCCGGTTTTTATCGGGCACACGGAAAAAATGCCTGAAAATGTGATGGAACCGGTTTCGGTGAGTAACATGGCCGAGTACGTGGCCTTGTTCGGTGGTGCGCCGGTCCTCGGCTTTTCCCTTGAGGAAAAGGAGACGGGCTCACCCGATGCCTCGGATGTGGTTCTAAATGGCAAATCCTTTTCCCTGACCGAGAGCTCCGAGCGCTACATCCTGTACCGCAGCCTGGAACTTTTTTTCCAGAACGGGGGCGGACCCTGCAGCATCGTGTCCGTGGGGGACTACAGCGATGCCGTGGAAACCGAGGGCTTGATCCGGGGGATTGGCGCCCTGTCGGGGGAGGATGGCCCCACCCTGGTGGTGATCCCCGAGGCCGTGCTTCTGGATGGGGCAGGGTGCAGCGCCGTGCAGCAGGCCGCCCTGCGGCGGTGCGCAGCGGTCACAGCCATTGCCATCCTGGATGTCCGGGGAGGAGACCGGCCTTCACCAAACTCTTCTGCAGATTGCATCACGGCGTTTCGGGACGGCATCGGCTCTGCGGATTTGGGCCTCGGAGCAGCCTATTACCCATGGCTGAACACCTCGGTGGTGCAGGAACGGAATCTGGGCTTTGAAAACCTTACTCCTCTTTCGCTTCTTCAGCGGCTTCTGACCGAGGAGCTTTCCCAAGGCCGGGGGGAGGCCTCCGCCGCCGAGTCAGGCGCCATGGCGTCTGTCATCAGTAAGATGACCTCTCCCTTACTCACCCACGCGGAAAAAACCGGCATCAACAATGCCCTGGTGGCAGAAAGCCCGCTTTTCAACACCCTGTTCAAAGCCATGAAGGCGCGTGCCAACCTGCTGCCACCGTCGGGCGCCGTTGCCGGCGCCTACGCCATGACGGACAATTCACGGGGCGTCTGGCAGGCCCCTGCCAACATCAGCCTGAACAGCGTCTGCAGCCCGGCTGTCACCGTTTCCGGTGATCGCCAGGAGTTCCTTGCCATTCCCCCGGATGGCCTGTCTGTCAACGCCATCCGCGCCTTTCCCGGTGAAGGGACCCTGATCTGGGGAGCCCGGACTGGCGCTATGTGAACGTGCGGCGGACGGTGATGATGATTGAGGCCTCCATCACGGAAGCCCTCAAGGGATGCGCCTGCGAACACAGACACACGGCGACCTGGGGGAAGGTGACGCCCCTGATCAGGCATTTTCTCATGGACCTCTGGAAAGAGGGGGGGCTGGCCGGGGCAGACCCGGACGATGCCTTCAACATCACCGTGGGCGCAAGCGACGTGGATGCCGGGATGATGCGGGTGGTGGTGAACGTTGCCGTATCGCGACCAGGGCAATTCATTCCCATCACCATGGACGTGCGTACCGGGGCCTCGGAGTAGAGGCAAACTCCCGACACACAGACGCGGTTGACTGATGACGGGGGTTTTTCCCGACGGCGTGTGAGCGCCCCATGGGAATGGGGCCTCTATCCTGTCAGGGGGTTACGCATATCAGGGCGTCGCGAAGTTCGGTTAAATCATGGATGGTGGCCGATGGCTCAATGCCCCAGGGGTCAAAGGGGGCTTCTTTGGATCGATTGACCCAGGCAGCGCGCATACCGGCTGAAAGGGCACCGATCACATCAAAGGGATTGCTTGAAATGAGCCAGGCTTCGTGCCTTTCGGCTCCGGATTGTCTCAGGAAGTGGGCATAGACACCGGGGTTGGGTTTGAACGATTTGATCTCATCGACGCTCACAATGCCATCAAAAACGCTCCAGATACCGCAGCGTTAAAGGGCGCTCCACCGCGTCTGCGGTGCCGTTGGAAAAGGCAAAGAGGTTGCAATCCGTTGCCTTCAGACGGGCAAGCCCTTCAAGAACATCCGGAAAGGCGGGGAGGGTGCGATAGATTTCCAGAAGGTCTTTTTTTTGTTCGCTGTTGAACGGTATTCCATGGACGACGCAGGTGTAGTCCAGTGCCTGGGCGGTGCATACGGAAAACGGAGCATAGTGCTGCATTAACCCCCGCCTGAACGAGTATTCCAGCTGTTTTTCGCGCCAGGTACGGGAAAAAGCCGCAGCCTTTTCCCCGATGCGTTCTTTGAGGTGCTCAACCACACCGTGGGTGTCGATGAGGGTGCCGTATACGTCAAAGGCGAGGGTGATGGTCATGGTGTGGTTCCTTTTGCTGGCTCTTGCTGGCCATAGATCAGTGTGCTCGCTGTTTAAAGAAGAGCGCTGTTGGAGTCCGCAGGAGCTTGGCCCCGCTTGTCGTGGGTGTAGTCCCGCACCACGTTGGCCACGCGGATGCGGTAGGAGGTGAAAAGGGAGGCCTTGCCGGTTCTCTGTGCGGTTCGGTGGTCCAGCATGGTGCGCCATGCCTCGATGGCGGCCTCGGATTCCCAGAAGGAGAGGCTCAGCAATTTTCCCTCCTCGTTGAGGCTGGCGAAGCGTTCAATGGAGATAAAGCCTGGTCGGCTCTCAAGGAAGCCCCGGATTTCCGCGGCGATTTTCAGGTACTCGGCTTTGCCTTCGGCCTTGGGGGTCACTTCAAAGATGACGGCATACATGGTGGTGTGTCCTTTTTGTTACTGATGCATTCATAAAAGCCTCCGGCGTCCTGCCGGGGGCTCTTCGTTATGTTGGGTCCTTCTCTTTTTCCAGCCGGATGAGCTGCTCCTTGATGGTCAGGCCATGGGCAAAGCCCGTGAGCTTGCCGCCTGCCCCCACCACCCGGTGGCAGGGTACGATAAGGGGAATGGGGTTCTTGCTGTTGGCCATGCCCACGGCACGGCAGGCCTTTTCGTTGCCCAGTTTTTTTGCAATGTCTCCGTAGGTCCTGAGCTCTCCGAAGGGAATGGCCGTGAGTGCCTTCCATACTTGTTTCTGGAACTCCGTTCCCGAGGGGTTGAGCTTCAGGTCAAAGTGATCCCTTTTTCCTTCCATGTACTCCCGCACCTGCCCCACGGCGTCGTCAAAGAAGGCGTCGTTTCGAACCCACTCCGGTGAGATCTCAAAGACCCGTTTGCCTTCCCCTGTGCAGAGGTGAAGATGGGAAATACCCTGGTCGTCCCCTGCGATGATCACTTCGCAGAGGGTTGCCTGGAATCGGGTGTAATAGGTCATGCCTCGTCTCCTTTGTCCATATGCCACAGGCACAGGGTCGCATAGCTCCGGTAGGGGCGCCACGCTTCGGCCATGGCCTGGATTGCTTTTTTGGTCGGTTTTTCGTCCCGGGTCAGGGCCTTGATGACCCCTAGGTCCGTGGCCGGAAAGCAGTCTTTCATACCCAGGCCCCGCATGGCCACGTAGTGAACGGTCCAGTCGCCGATGCCTTTCAGGATGGAAAAGTCCCGGTGAAAGGCGTCAAAGGGTTGGTTGGGGGTGAGCTTGACGGCTTCGTCCAGAATGGCCCGCACCGCGGTTTGCAAGGTGGCCTGGCGGGTCTGGGTGAGGCCGATACCGGAAAGGTCGAGGCCAACGAGCTCTTCGGCATCGGGAAAGTAGCGGTCCAGGCCGTCCGGGTACTCAGGGCCGGTGTTTTGTTCCGCTTTTTCAGCGATGCGTCCGGCCAGGGTGGTGGCGGCCTTTACCGTGATCTGCTGGCCGAGGATGGCGCGGACAACAAACTCAAAGGGATCAAAGGCCACGGGCAGGCGGGGCACGTGGCCGTTTGTCATGCCGCGGGACAGGGTGGTGTCCGCTGCAAGGAGGTGGTTGATCCGTGAAAAGTCGGTGTCCAGGTCGAACATCCTGCGGACGCGGTTGTGGATCTCCATGCAGCATCGGATGTCGTCACAGGCGATGTGAAGCGCAAGGGCCGATGTCTCCGGGGCATCGGTGACCGTGACGTACCCTCGGGCTGAGCCCACTCGAAAGGTGCGGCTGTAGCTTGTTTCGGTGACCACCTCCACCCCCCGGATGGCCCGCGGGGCCAGAAAGGAGAGGATTTGCTTAAAATCAAAGGGCTGCCGGTAGGGGAGCTTCAGCAGGGTGTCGGCGCCGGGATTTTCTTCCCCGGGTCCCTCTTCCCGGCGCAGCTGCGTGGGTGTTTTCCCAAAGGTCTTTTTGAATACCTCGTTGAACTGTCGGATGGAGCCGAAGCCTGAGGCATAGGCGATGTCGGTGATGCTTTGGCGGGAGTAGACCAGGAGTTTCTTGGAGAACAGAGCCTTGTGGTACCTGGCCACGGCCCCGGGCCGGGCACCCAGGTTGTCCTGAAAGAGCTGCCGCAGGTGGCGGTCCGATACCCCCACCTCTTCTGCCAGCTCCCCTAAGCTGTGGTCGTGGAGAAACCCTCCGTAGATTTTTTTCAGGGCCTCTCACCAGGAATGTCCCCCGGATGTTTCCGTTGGTGTAGTCTGTTTCAAGGTCCGGCCTGCATCGGTAGCAGGGCCGGAACCCCTGATCCAACGCCTCGAAGAGGGTGGTGAAGTAGCGGACGTTCTCCTCTTTGGCCACAGGAGACGGGCACGAAGGCCTGCAGAAGATCCCCGTGGTTTTCACCCCGAAGAAGAACCTGCCGTCGTAGTTCCTGTCCTTGGCTGTTCTGGCCTGGCTGTATTCGTGCTGCATCATGGTCTCTTTGCCTAAAAATGTGTGGTGCGGCGCGTGCCGCAGGAGACGACGGGTGATGGTCCGAAAAAACGACCCGTGACCTCTTTCCTGTATGGATAACGTTCCTGCCGGAATCCTGGCAAGCGGTTTTCGGAGATGGCATTTTTTTGATGGGCAGGGGAGGTGCGGTGTGTTGGGCGCTGCCGCTCCGCCGGGCCGTCATGACCGTGGGCGGAGCAGCGAAAGCCGCTGTGGGGGGCCTTTCTTCGCAGAAAACCGGGAAGGCGAGGTGTTACTTGTCCATGACGCCGAGTTTTCTCTCCAGGGCGGCCAGGGCCTGGGAGATGATGAAGGTCAAAAAGAGGTAGACCACACCGGCGCCGAAGAGGAACTGGACGTAGTCGTAGTACCGGGCGCCCGTGGCGCCGAGTGCGTCGCTCACCAGCCCCCGATCCAGTCAGGGAGGAGTCCTTTAAAAGGACGATGAACTCGTTGCACAACGGGGGAATGATTTTGCGAAAGGCCTGGGGCAGGATGACGTCCCACATGGCCCGGCCGTGGGGCATGCCCAGTGAGCGGGCGGCCTCCATCTGGCCGCTGGGAACGGCCTGGATGCCCGCACGGACGATCTCCGCCACGTAGGCGCCTGAGTTGATGCCCAGGGCCGTGATGCCCGCCTTGATGGGCGAAAACATGATCGGGTCCCCGGTGATGGCCAGGTAGAGCTGGGGCAGACCGAAGTAGATGAAAAAGATCTGCAACAGCATGGGGGTGCCGCGCAGGACGTAGACATAGACACCTGACACGGCTCGGATCAGGCGGTTTCTGGAGATGCGGCCCATGCCGGCAAGGGAGCCGAGGATGATGCCGATGATCAGGGCACCGGAGGTCAGCTGAATGGTGACCGCGGCTCCTTTAAGCAAAAATAACTTGTGCTGCCAAACCAGCGCAAAATCGATCACTGTGATGATCCTTCTATGGGTTGCCGCCGGCGGGCCTGCCGGGGGCAAACGGTTTTTGAACAAACCAGTGAGGCACAGCGCTGCAATGGAAAACCGCATGGTTTTCCAGGGGGCCTTACGTGATCATGGTCGCGGTCTGTTGTGGTGCATGCTGTGAAGGACAACACCCCAACCGGTTTTCCGGCTGGGGTGGCGTCGTTTTACAATCAAAGCTGAGGGCCTTCGATCCTCTATACGCCCCACTTCTTGCGGAGCTTGGCGATGGTGCCGTCGGCTTCGAGCTTTTCGATGGCCTTGTTGAGGGCGTCCAGGAACTCAGGGGAGTTCTTACGCACGATGGCGGCGGTCTCTTCGTAGCTCAGGGGCTTTTCAAAGACGGTGAACTCGGGTTTTTTGGCGTAGTTTTCGGCAATGGCCACGTCCAGGACAGCGCCCTGAACCACGCCGTTTTTCATCATCATTACAGCGATGTTGGCGTCGTCCACGATCTGGGCGTCGCAGCCCTTGATCTTCTTGGCCGCTTCGGCGCTGGTGGAGCCGATCTGGGCGGCAACACGCTTGCCCACCAGGTCTTCTTCGGTTTTCACGGGGGAGTCGGCCTTGGTGAGAACCGTGGAGCCGTTTTTGTAGTAGGGGATGGTGAAGTCAACGCTCTGCTTACGCTCTTCGGTGACGGAGAAGCTGGACATACCCAGGTTCACCTGTCCGTTTTTCACGGCAATGATGATGGAGTCAAAGCCCATGGCCTGGAACTTGGTTTTAAGGCCCAGCTCGGCGGCAACGGCGTCGATGAGGTCGATGTCAAAACCCACGATTTTGTTGGTGGCGGGGTCCACGCTTTCAAAGGGGGGGTAGTCGGGGCTGGTGCCGATGGTGAGAACGCCGGATTTTTTGATCTTTGCCCAGTTCTTGTCCGCGGCGGATGCCGTGGAAACCATTGCCATGCAAACCCCTGCCATGACCATGACGGTCAGCAGTTTTTTCAATCGTGCCATGTTCGTCTTCCTCCTGGTTATCATATGGAGACGGCTCCCAAGCCAGCGGCTGCCCTCCTCCCGGTGAGCCGGGCCTTCGGCAAAGGGCCTTGATGCGGGGCCCTTGATCTGTCGCGTGGTTGATGAGAAGCGACATCCCCTGTTTGATGGATCCGTCCAGTCAAATCAAAATTTTATTTAGTATGACTGAAGGGCTCGGATGTCAAGACGAAACCGGCAACAGGTCAGGGCCAACGCATTTAAAAACTCCGTTGCCTCCGGCGGGTCGCTTTTTGAAAAAAGCTCCGTAAAAACGTTCCGGTAATCATGGAATTTTAAAGAAGGAGAGGGGCTATGCTCTTCAGGCACGAATCCTCAAAAAACAAAACCTGTTTGCTGAATTTTTCAAAAGGTTGGCCCCCGGCGGGGCCGCCGGGGGCTGTTCTTTGGGCTGAATCGTTCCTTTAGTGTTGCCCCCGGCAGCTTGGCCGGAGGCAACCCGTGGGGCTATTTGAGTTCTGTGCTGAGTCCTGCTTCGCAGGCGTGCTCCTGCTGGAGCTCGCCGTTGCGGTTGAACAGGCCTTCGAGCATCAGGGTGAGGGCGCCGTCACCGGTGACGTTGCAGGCGGTGCCGAAGCTGTCCTGGAGGGCAAAGACCGCCACCAGAAGGGCCACACCCGCGGGGTCGAACTGGAGGACTCCCACCACGATGCCCAGGGAGGCCATGACGGTTCCTCCGGGGACGCCGGGGGCGCCGATGGCAAAGATGCCGAAGAGCAGGATGAACAGGGCCATGACGCTGACGGAGGGGAGATGTCCGTAGAGCATCATGGAGATGGTCATGGCAAAAAAGGTTTCGGTGAGCACGGAGCCGCACAGGTGAATGGTGGCGCCCATGGGGACCATGAACTCCACGGTGTCCTTGCTGAGCGCGCTGGACTTGGAAGCGCAGGAGAGGGACACGGGAAGGGTGGCGGCGCTGGACATGGTACCCACGGCCGTGAGGTAGGCCGGGGAGTGGTGAAGCAATTGAGTTGTCCCGGAGATCATGCCCGCAATGAGGTAGAGGATGGTGAGCCATACAAACTGCCCCACCAGCACGATGGCGATGACCTTCAGGAAGACGGGGAGCTGCCTGGTGAGGCTGCCTTCGTAGGCAAGGCAGGCAAAGGTGGCGGCAATAAAGATCGGGAGAATGGGGATGACCACGCGATGGACAACCTGCATCATGATCTCTTCAAATTCGTTCATGAGCTTGGCAAAGGTCTCTGCCTTGGTCCAGATGGTGGCGCTGCCCAGCATGATGGCGGTGACCAGGGCGGTCATCACCGACATGACAGGGGGGATGTTGAGCTGGAATACCACCTTGGGCAGTTCCCGGAGTCCCTCCACGCTGGTGGCGATGGAGAGGTGCGGGATGATGAGATAGCCCGCCATGGCAGCCATGGTGGCCGCTCCGGCTGCGGAAAGGTAGGCCAGCAGGACCCCTGTGCCGAGCATTTTGTTGGCGTTGCTTCCGAGCTTGACGATGGACGGCGCAATGAACGCGATGATGATCAGCGGGACCGTGTAGTAGATCAGCTGCCCGATGACGTATTTGATGGTGGTGACAACCTCGATGACGGCTTCGTTTGCCACAAGGCCGATGATGATACCGGCGGCGATCCCGCCGATGAGCTTGATAATCAGAGCAAATTCTCCAAACCTGTTTTCCAATGACATCCTATCATCCCTCCTGGTTGAACATATTGGGCCCGGATAAAAAAGCCGCTTGCGTGCGGGCGTTCCGGGGTGTCTCAACGGTGAAACGATTCCCAGGCGAGCCCATGTCGGCTGCAGTGTCTCCAACCTGCCTGCCGCCGAGCGCCGTGCTTTTTATGCCAAAGCCTTTATTTTTTGGGGGGCGGCTCCCAGGCCATGGGCCCGAAGTGTGCCTGCCCTCCGTTTTTTACACGTGTTTGTCAACTCCCTTGCATATGGGGTCCCCGGCAGGGGTGCCGGGGGGCTTTGCGTTGGCCAGGGTGACCATATAGCGCGATTCCGGCCATGTCCCGTGAAAAAACGGGGACCGGTAAAAATAGTTTTTATGTTGCGTGAAAGGGAACGCGGGCCGGATGGATGGTCGCCGTGACCGGGGAGGGAAGAGCTCCCTTTGCCGGGTTGCTTTTCCCCCGTTTTTATCAGGCACCGGTTCCCTTATTTACCCCACCTTTTTGTACTGCCTTTCCATGATATCGAGGATGGAGTTGTTGGCACCGGCCAGGCCTGTGTTGCACAGGTAGCCGAGGTTTTCAAAGAGCTGGCGGAAGCTGAAGGCCAGGATGCCGTTGTCCTCATGGACAGCGACCCCTTTCTGGGCCAGAAGGGCTGCCTTGACGGCCCAGCTGGCTGAAAGGGCCAGCTTGTAGGCACATCCCTCTTTACCGCCGTCGCAGATCAGGCCCGTGATGCTGCCCACCATGTTGAGCATGCTCTTGAAGATCTGGGCTTCACTGCCGCCCATCATGTAAGAGACCCCGGCACAGGCCCCGATGCCTGCGGCCACACCGCATCCGCACATGGCCGACAGGGTGCCGGTAAAGGACTTGATATAGACGGTGATGAGGTTGCTGAAGGCCAGGGCCCGGAGCATGGCTTCCGGGGAGGCCTCGGTGGCTTCGGCCACCCCGGCAATGGTCAGGAACACGGTGATGCCGTGGTTGCCGCTTCCCGCGCTGCTCATGGCAGGCAGGGTGGAACCGGACATGCGGGCTTCCGAGGCTGCTGCGCAGAGCATCTCCGCCTTGGTGACCATCTGGTCGTTCAGGATCCCTTCCTCCACGATTTTCTTGTATGCCTGGCCGATGCCTCCCTCATAGGAGAGCCCCTCTTTGGCCAGCATCATGTTCTTGTCCACCCCTTCCTGGAGAAAACGGATCTCATCCAGGGGCACGGTGTTGGAAAAATCCAGAAGGTCTTTGAGGTCGTATGCCTGGATCAGCTTTTTGTGGGCCTGCTCGTCCACGGCGCCGGGCTCTTCATGGGAGAGGTTGATCCCCTCTTCCACCTTGACGATGTTGTTGTGGCGGTCCACGGCCATGACCTTGATCTGCCTGCCGTCGGTGAGGGTGACAAAGATCTCCACAAAGAGCCTGCTGCAATTTCCCTTGATGCAGACGGAGATCAGCTCTTTTTCCACCAGGGCTTCGGCCTTTTGGTTTTGCTCCGGGGCGATGGTCTCCAGGACCCGCAATTCTTTGTCGGGGGTTGCGATAGCGGCGAGGCGGGCGATTTCCAGCCCGCGCTTTTTGATGCCCGGGATGCCTACGCGAAGGCCGTTTTTGAACAGGGCGGCATCCACGCAGACCTCAACGGACTTGATCATGGAGAGGTCCTTGATTTTAGCCCCCGCCACAGAGGCTGCGTATGCCACGGCAATGGGCTCGGTGCACCCTGTTGCCGGGACAACTTCCCGCTTTAAGATTCCAACCAGCTCGGAATAATCGGTGGCCATGGTCTGACTCCTTTCTATGGTTCGTACGTGTCGTACTTGATCGTTCACGGTTTTTTGTTTTCGTCCCATGACTAAGGGCAAGGAGCATGCCATGTTTGAAAAAAGCGAAACGGTCTCGTTGGTTTCTTGATGGTTTGCACGGGATGGGGAATGGTAAGTGTTTGTCAAAAAGAGGGATTTGCAAGGGGTGGTGAAGGGGGGCGGCACGCCGTACGTTCAGGCACCACAGGAAGGATACACACAGGTTAGTTTCACATCTGATACAAAAATCTGTGTCAGATGTGAAACTGTGTCGGTATTGAAACAAAAATAGATCTGTTCACCCCCGCTGCCCCTGACCGCCGGCATGAGAAGAGGTACTTGCCGAGAGACCTCTTACCCAGCCACACGCTGTGCTGAGCGGTTTCACTGGTGGAGGCAGAGCCTGGGAACGAATGAGATCCTGCCGATATGTTGAACATGTAAATCAGCGTTTGCTGTTTGATCTTCTCACTCTTCGGGCGAGCCGGGTTCGTGCCCCTTGCCCTCGCCTTCCGCACGGGCGGAGCCCGTCAGCACATGTGACGCCCCTGAGGAACGAAGGGATGGCGCATTTTCGACCCTGGGGATGGTGATGGCGTGTTTGCGGAGCCTTCGGTAAAGGGTGGTGCGGCTGATGTTGAGGTCTTTGCAGGCGTTTTTGACGATCTCTTTGTGTTTTAAATCGCTGTGGGCGTCGATGGTTTTCTGGATCAGCTCTTTTTCCACACGGTCCATGTCCGAGGAGAGGGTGGCGCCTGGGTGGGCAAGGGGCAGGCCCGCTGCGGGGGCCGCACCTTTCAGCCTGTTGTTGCCGCCTGCGAGCCGTCGCTTGATGAGGTCCTCGTGGATTTCGTCTCCCGTTTCAAAGTTGACGGCGTACTCCAGGATGTTCTGCAGCTCCCGGACATTGCCGGGCCAGGCGTGGGCCGTGAAGAGCGCTTCCGCGTTTCTGGAGAGCCGCTTCACCGACTTGTCGAACCGGAGGTTGTACTGCCCGATATAGAACTGGGAGAGGTAGATGATGTCCTGGACCCGTTCTCTTAAGGGGGGGATGTGGATGGGGATGATGTTGAGCCGGTAGTAGAGGTCTTCCCGGAAGGTGCTTTCTTCGATGCGTTCCCTCAGGTCGGCGTTGGTGGCTGCGATGATGCGGATGTCTATTTTCCGGGTCTCGTTGCTGCCCACCCGGCAGATCTCTTTTTCCTGGAGTACCCTGAGGAGTTTCACTTGGAGGGCGTAGGGCATCTCGCTGATCTCGTCTAAAAAGAGAGTCCCTTCGTCCGCCCCTTCGAATTTGCCGATGCGGGTGTTGATGGCGCCGGTGAAGGCCCCTTTTTCGTGGCCGAAGAGCTCGCTTTCCAGGAGTTCGTCGGGGATGGCCCCGCAGTTGATGGCGATAAAGGCGTTGTCCCGCCTCTTGCTCCTGTTGTGGATGGCCCGGGCAAAGAGCTCCTTGCCGGTGCCGCTCTCCCCGTAGATGAGGACGTTGGAGTCGGATTCGGCGGCTTTGGCTGCCGTGGCCTTGGTGTCCAGGAGGCTTTCGGACACGGTGAGGATGCTGTCGAAGTCCACGTTGACCTGGTTCTGCTGGGTGTACCGGATCATCTTTTTTTCGAAGCGGATGAACTCGTGCAGCTTGACGATGAACTCGCTGCCCTCCGCGTCCATGGTGTAGACCGAGGCCACCAGGGTGGTGACCTGGCCGTGGAACCGCACGCGGATTTTCCTGTTCTCCACCACCTCCCGGTTGAGGGCTTTCTCCTTCAGTTCATCCCACAGGCCCGTCAGGAATCCCCCTGAATCGGAGATGGACAATTCGGTGAGGAGCTGGTTCAGGGGGTCGTTCCTGTAGAGGATCTCCCCGGAACGGTTGAACACCACCAGGGCCTCCTGCATGGTGTTGAGGATGGTCTTGAGCCGGAGGGCCAGGAGCTGGTTCTCCCTGGACATCCTCTCTTCCGAGAGTTTGGCTTCCAGGAGTTCGGCCATCTTCTGGATGAAGTTGATGTACTGGGCCTTGTTCCGGACGATTTTGTTCCGCTGCTCGTCGGTAAAGGCAATGACCCCGATGACCCCGATGGGCACATCTCCCCGTTTGAGGGGCATGCACACCTCGGCCTTTTCGCTGCACCGCACCCGTCTTTCGCACACCGCGCAGATTTCGCTCTCGCGGGCGGTCTCCACCACATAGTGCCGACCGGTCTTCAGGGCGTAGCCAAAGGCTGTCTGCTCTTCAATCTTGAGTCCGATGCGGTCTTTGTAGATGCCCGTTCCGGCAATGCGCACCATGTTGCTGTCCATGACGGTGACATCAATGTTGACCACCGCCTCAATGGCCTCCGCCACTTTCTGGGCAATCACGGCGAATATTTTCTGGGTTTCCATGGATAACGACTCCATCTTCATTCTGAGGGCAAAAAACGAGTTGAAAAAACGTACCACACCATGGCTGGCAGGTGTGCTTTTTTTGCTCTCATTCGGGCGAGGGGGCCGGGCCGCCTGAGGTCGCAACACACCGCGCGTTGCCATGATTCTGTGTCATGGCTTTTAATAAAAAGGGGCAGGCCCTTTTGGCTGTCTCAGCCATAACGGGCCTGCCCCTGTGTGTATGTGTCTCTCTTTTGCCGGGTTAGTTGGCTTTTTTCATTCCGGGTTGCGCGGCCTGGGTCCCTTTCTTTCCAAAAGCCCGGCCAATAAAGTTCTGCACCCCGGCCACGCCGCTGTTGAACAGTTTCTGCTCATCGGCTTTGCTGAGCTTGAAGTCGGTGGCGGGGATGCCGCAGCCGCTGACGTTGATGGTCCTCTGCTCGTTTCTGGAGAAGAGGAGCATGGCAAAATTCTGGCTGTTCATCAGGTCGTTCAGCATGTACCCGGCAAACTCAAGGCCGTTGGTCGGTGGGGGCTGGCCCACGTCCGTGGCCATTTTCCCCGGATCCTGAAGAATGGCGATGGCCGCGTCGCTGTCAAGCTTCAACCCCAGGGTGGCGGGGTTGGCGTCTAAGTTGCCGTAGGGGCCGGGCCTGTAGTCCGGCATGAACTGCTCCTGATCGAAGAGTTCAATGGGGTAATTCCAGACCACCCCGCCGTCCACGAAAAGGCACCTGGCCTGACCCCCGTCAAAGGGAAAGGTCATCTCCACGGGCTCGAAGAAGATGGGAATGGACATGGAGACCCGGACCGCATCGGCCAGGAGGATGTCGGGGGTGTCCTGATACGAGAAGACCACCGGGTAACCGGAGTTCAGGTTGGTCCCGATGACAAAGGGATCGATTCTGAAGTAGTCTGTTTCATGGATTTTCGCAAAGGTCAGCTCTTTGCTGGTGATGCTCAGGCCCGCCTCTTGAAGGGCCGCATCAATGGCATCTTCCAGCCACTGCTTGAAGGCGTTGCCTGCCCAGATTCCCGTTTTGGTGGCGTCAAATTTACTGAACAGGTCCTTGTAAACTGCCGAGGCGTCCTCGATGGTTTTGATTCCCTTGCCCACGGCCCAGGGGAAGAGGAGGAACTTGTACCAGTCCCATCCCCTGAAATCGCCGATCAACGCCTCCACCTCCCTGCCGAAGGGGGTAAAGTCTTCAAACTTGGAAAAGTCTTCGTCCATCAGGGTTTTCATGGCGTCGTAGTTGCCGTTGTAGACGGCATACAACGCCGCGAGAATGGAACCAGCGGATGTTCCCGCGGTCCTTTTGACCTGGGAAATATCGATTTTGTCCGAATTCTGCAGAAGCTCATGGATGGCCCCCATATAGGCCAGTCCCTTGATGCCTCCACCGCTGAATGCCAGGTTTTCAATGGTCAACATGTCCATGACATGCCTCCTGAAAGAAGGTTGGTGGTGCGGGGGCGGGCACATCATGATGGCAAAGGGTGCCCTTTCCCCCAGGGTCGTGATCTTTCTCTCCGGGATATGTCTTGAGAAACCGCGATTATGAATGAAGTCGACAGGGAAAAGGCGTGGTGGCTGAATAAAGAGGGCTGAAATGCGCACTTCTCATGCGTGCCCGTGCAGGTGAAGAGGCCCGACTGTGTCCCCTTGCGTTTCGTTGCGATACCGGAATCCGATGGTGTATAATATATCAAATTTTCAATATATTTTAAACGGAGGCCCTGGCGGGGCCTGTGCCCCTGTGGCTTCATAACCCGAACGCACGTTCCGGCTCGGTTCTTTCCCGTGTTTTTGCATCCCGTCATTGTCTGAAATGAAGGAAGGGACGGTCGTCACGGTGCAAAGGAGATGGCTATGGCAACATTAACGGAGCTGGCATCCAAGGTACCGGACAAAGAGAGGTTTGTACTTTGTACAATTGGGGCTGGCCTCGGAGGCCTGATGGCGGGCGCCTGCCTCGCAAAACGGCTTTCCCGTGACTGTTTTTGAAAGGTATGACAAACCCGGCGGCTACGCCACGACCTTTTCAAGGGGGGCGTTTACCTTTGATGTTTCGCTGCATGCCACGGTGGCCGCAGGCCCTCCCGTGGATTTTTTGCTGGAAGCCTCCGGGGTAAAAAACAGGATCGAGCCTGTGCTGCTGCCCGAACTGGCCCGGTTTGTCACCCCCGGGCGCCTGGACCTTTCGTATCCCAGGCAGGAGGCGAAAAACCTGCTCCCCAACGACCCGACGAACTATGTCAAAGAGATCATCGCGTCCTTTGTGGCCCGGTTCCCCGATGATGCCAGATCGGCCTTTTCGGCAAGATGATGCAACTGCTTCAGGCGTTTTTGAAAGAGGGCATGGCTGGGCTGGAAAAAGATCCTTTAAGCAAGATATCCCTGTCGGAATTCCTTGATGAATGCACGGGAGACCCCTGGCTCAAGACATTGCTGGGAGGGTTTATTTCGTATTACGGGAAAACCCCGAAGACCTTGCCGGCAAGCTTTTACCTGTTCAGCACCGGCGGCCTGATCACCTGCGGGAGCTGGTATTACAAACGGCGTTCCCAGGATTTTTCCAACGCTTTTGTGGATGTGATCAGGGAACACGGTGGAAAGGTGGTGACCGGAGCCGAGGTCACGGATGTCCTGATGGAGGGGGAGGAGGTTTCCGGTGTGGTGTGTCAAACAGGTGGGGCTAAACGCAAAGAGGCGGCAAAAGCCGTGATCTCCAATGCCTGCGTTCCGGAGACCATGTTTAAGCTGCTGCCTGCGGGGAAGGTCCCCCAGGATTACCGGGAAAAGCTCGGAGCCCTGAAGCCCTCCATGTCCATGGTGAATATCTGGCTGGGGCTCAGACCGGGACGTGGTTCAGGATATCCCTGCTTACGAGACCTTTGTGTTTGACTCCTGCGACGATGCGGCAAACCTTCAGGCCATCAATGCCTGCGACCCTGAGCGAATGCCCTACGGGGTGACCGTTTACAACAACGCCTACCAAGGGTACGCGCCTCCCGGCACCAGCATTGTATCAATCTTTGCGCGCAGCAGCTACGAGCCGTGGCGGGCTTTTGAGGTGGAGTACAGGACGGACCACACCCAGGCCTCTGCCTACAAGAAACGGAAAAATCATGTCAGGGACGTGTTGATACAACGGGCGGAAAAACAGGTCATCCCGGGGCTGTCTGCCATGATTCGGGAGAAGGAGGCGGCAACGCCCCTGACGAATCTTCGGTTTACAGGCAATGCCCAGGGCGCTTTTCTCGGGTACAGCCAGCTCCTCGGCAACAGCGGCGGCAGCCGTCTGAAGAATACCTGCCCTGTTGAGGGCCTGTACCTGGCCAGCGCCTGGGGGACGCCCGGAGCTACGGCATTTAGACGGCGGGCTACGACGCTGTTTGTGACCTGTTAAAGGACCTGCAGCCCTGAAACAAATCCATGTGGAGCGAGGTGACCTTCGGAGGCTAACCCTCTGTGAATAGGATGCGGGCCGCACCGGCGTCACGTAAACCATCCATGATGATCTGCCGTTGATACCCATGCAATACAGGTTGCAGCTCGTCGACGCCGCGTACAATAAACGTGGGGCGTACCATGGCAAATTTCGGTGACCAAGGGTTTGGCCCCCGGCAGGGCCGCCGGAGGCCGCTCCTTTTTTTTTGATCGTTGCGTCGAGACGTAACGCATTTGAGGCGAAATATCGTTATGTATTATTATTTTGGGGCATAGCCCTTACTACAAGGTTCCCGAGGCATCAATTGTGGTACCGGTGTGCTTGAACTCTTTGCCTTTGCTTTTGTGGGTCAGGGTGACGGCTTTGTACTGGGTGTGGTCCTCCATGAAGGGCACGGGAAGGTTTTTGATGCTGATGGGCTCGCCGTTTAAGCCCTTCATCTTTTCGATCTCCACCTTGGAGGCGGGCACGGAAAAGGTGACTTTGGTGTCGGTGCGTTCCACGGAGATGGGAGCCCTCTCCTCGGAGAGGATTTTCGAGCCGCCGGAGTAGATGATACCGAAGGTCTGGTCCAGCTTCAGGAGCTCGACCACGGCTTTGGCCTGCTCCATGGAGGCGGACTCATCCACATACACCCTCAGCCATTTGCCCAGGCTGAAGGCCGTGACCACGGATACGCCGTCAAGGTTGACGTCCCCGTAGTGACCCTCCTTGATTTCAATGAGGTTGTTGCCCTCGCAGTAGCCCCGTGTCGACGGAGAGCCGAACAGACAGGGGCAGGTGGGGTTGCAGCTGCAACTCTCCGTATAGTTGGCTTTGATGGCCCACCCTTCGGCATGGACCGTGGTCGCCGTGATGCCCATGATAAACAGGCCCAGCACCCATAATATGATGTGATGTTTCATGACTCCATTCCTTATGTACGGATAAAGACATATCGGATTCCCGGGCGGAAGATGTCCGGGAATCATGTTTTTTCGGTCACGGCGCGTTGCCGTTGCCTGGGAAGGCAAAGGGGATAAAAGCGGTGCGACGAAGGGGGTGCAAAGCCGGAAGGGGGCCACACAACAACAGGGCGGGGGCAGAACCGGGGTCATACGAAAGGGGGCATAAAGCGCACATGCCGTCTATCAAAAATACACCAGGCCCCAGTGGTTATCAACATCGAATCCGGCTGCTTGATGCCCGGGTCCGAGGTCGGCACGTGCTGAGTCTGACAAAAGGGGCGGCTCCCCATAAGGATAGTACACTGTTTACCGTGTTCCGCCGCCCTTGATTTCAGGGGATTGCCGAATCCGGGCCCTTTGCCCCGCAAGGTCCCGGTCACATGACGCCGCCCGCAGGCGTTGCCGCCCCGGCGTCGGCACGTTTCATCGATGTTTCTGAAAAGACCGTATGAACCCATTGGAGTTGAAGGAATGACTATGTTTCACATCACAAAGACCCGGATGAACCCTTTGATGAGGGTGACGATTGCAGTGTCTCTTCTTGTTATGCTGAGCGGTTGCGGAATGATCAAATCGTGGCGGACACCCGAACCGCCCAAGCCTGTCTACAAGTACATCCCCAGTGTCGGTGACAACGTGCGATTTGTGGTCATGCCGTTTAACAACTACATCAACCAGCTGGAGTTCGCCGCCAAAGTCGAGAGCCACCTGCTGGGCGCCGGGTTGAACCTCGTGGCTCCTCCGCGCGGGACCAAGACCGTTGAAGAGCGAAAAGGCGCAGGGTTCCCCCGAACCGGCCTGGACCGCAAAGAGATGAAGACGGTTCGTATCGAAAGGTACATCGTCTCCGATGCCGTGGACGCCGAGTACCTGGTGGAGACCATGCTGAAGGATTCCCACGGGACCGTGAAATTCACCCGTCTGAGCGACCACAAGATCATGGGTGTCCTGACCCTGAAAGGGTCGAAGTCCAAATTTAAAAAGGAACTCTACAAAGAGCTTGAAGCCATGAGATTTGTCTCAAGGGCCCGTAATCAGGGATAGCTGGGCAGGTTGCTCGTCTGGGGCATAACCGACGCGTTACGCTCGTACAAACAAAAAAAGGATCTGATCGGTGTCGATCAGATCCTTTTGTTTTTTAAGCTGTTGTTTTGGTCGGGGCGAGAAGATTCGAACTTCCGACCCCTTGACCCCCAGTCAAGTGCGCTACCAGGCTGCGCTACGCCCCGCCAAAAACAGATCGGGTTATACGCCCTTGCCCGGCGTGGTGTCAAGGGAAAAGGGGGGCAGGGTTCTTTTACAACACAATGGTAAACAAAGATTATTGTTGTTATGGTGATTGACGATTGTGGTCTTGCGGTTTTTAAGGGCGTGCCCGGTGCCGGACAGCGGGCCAAAGGGGCCGCGCCTGCTTTGAGATAAACGAATCCGGATGGTTTTCCATGTGGGAGGGGGCCATGAGCGAAGTGCAACGGCAAAAATGTCTGCAGTCGGTGACCCGGAAGCTGGTGGTGGTGACGGCGGGGTGCCTGGTCTTTCTGGCCATCTTTTTTTATGCGGTCAACCCGTCGGAGGCCAAGCGGACATACCTGGTGAGCTACGTGTTCATGGCAGGGCTTATCGGCGGTTTTGTCAGTATCCAGCAGCGGTTGCCATCCCTGGGCCTCGATGAGCTGCGGGAGCTGTCCAACTCCTGGTTTTCCATCCTCCTGATCCCCATCAACGGGGGCGTGTTCGCCCTGGTACTCATGATCCTGTTTCTCTCCGGGATACTGGAAGGCTCCATGTTTCCCCGATACACCCACAGCGCCATCAACCACGACGACCTGGTGGGCAGCTTTGCCCTGTGGCTGAACTCTACCTTTCCGCAAAGCGGGCCGGACATCGCCAAGCTTCTCTTCTGGTCCTTTGTGGCCGGGTTCAGCGAGCGCCTGGTGCCCCAGATCATCCGATCCGCCACCCAGAACATCCAGGAGACCCGCGAAAGTGAAGACGACGAGACGCCGCCCGTCTCAGAAACATAAATCACGCAGCAGATGAAGGAACGTTATGAGTCAGGTTAAGCAATGTGTGTCCATGGTCAAAGGGGCCCTGGGGCCCTTTTTCCTTTCGCCTTCAAGCCGAAAAAACGTGGGGGCGGTTCTGGAGCGTCAGGCGAAAAAACGTCCCCACCAGGCCCTGATCTGCTTTGAAGACCGGGTGATGACCTACGGACAGGCCAATGAACTGGCCAACCGATATGCCCGGCTGTTTCTCTCCCGGGGCTTTGCCAAAGGAGACACCGTGGCCCTGCTCATGGGGAACCGGCCGGAGTATCTTGTCATCCACGCGGGCCTGGCCAAGGTCGGGGTGGTACCCGCCCTTGTCAACACGAACATCCGGGGGCGGGTCCTGGCCCATGCCCTGGAGATCGTGGAGGCCAAGGCGGTGATTGTGGGCATCGAACTGGCAGAGGCCTTTGATGCTGTTGCCGAGGAGGTGTCGCTTTCAGGCCCCGTGTTTGTAGAGAAAGAGGGGCAGGATGTGGCCACCCCTCCCGGCATGGAGGACCTTGCGCCCCTGCTCGCCGAGCAGCCCGGGGCCAACCCCGAGCCCCCATGGCCGGTGGTAGCTGCGGACACCCTGGAGTACATCTACACCTCCGGCACTACGGGTATGCCCAAGGCCACGGTGCTTACCCACCGCAAGTGGTTTCAGATGGGGTACGCGGCGGGGGGATTTGCCATGAACGTCGTCCCCGGGGATGTGCAGTACCTCTGCCTGCCCCTCTACCACAACAGCGGCATCAACATTGCCTGGCCCCACTCCCTGATGTGGGGCGGAACCCTGGCCCTGGCCCGCAAGTTCTCCGCCCGCCGGTTCTGGGACGACGTAAGGCGGTTCAATGCATCCCATTTTATCTACGTGGGGGAGCTGTGCCGCTACCTTTACAACCAGCCGCCCCGGGACGACGACAAGGAGAACCCCCTGCGCGTGATTCTGGGCAACGGCATGCGGGCAGAGTACTGGGAGGCGTTTCAGGAGCGCTTTGGCATCGAGAAGGTCTTGGAGGTCTACGGTGCCACCGAAGGGGTGGGAGGCCTTGTGAACCGAAAAGGCATCTTCACCAGGGCCAGCTCTCCTTTGCCGGGGTGGTGCGCATGGGGGAGCTGGCCCGCTGTGATGTGGAGACCGGGGAGATCTACCTGGACGCCAACGGGTTTGCCCAGAAATGCATGGTGGGAGAGACCGGGATGTTCCTGCCGAAGATCAATGGCCTCAACCGGTTTTCCGGGTACAAAAACAACAAAGCCGCCACAGACGAGAAGATCCTCAGCAATGTCTTTGCCCCCGGGGACCGCTATTTTTTGAGCGGGGACCTGATGAAGCTCCATGAAAAGAGTTACGTCTCCTTCGTGGACCGCCTGGGGGATACCTTTAAGTGGAAGGGGGAGGTGGTCTCCACCAACGAGGTGGGTGACCTTCTCTTTCGGTTTGGGAATATCGAAGATGCCAATGTCTACGGGGTGGAGGTGAAGGGTGCCGAGGGCCGGGCCGGAATGGCAGCCCTTACCCTGCTTCCCGGCTGCGAGATCGATTTTGCGGCCTTGAGCGCCTACGTGGCCGAGAACCTGCCTGCCTATGCCCGGCCCTGGTTCTTGAGGCTTCGGGAGCAGTGCGATGTGAGCGTCTCCTTCAAGCAGCAGAAGGTCTCCCTGAGAAAAGAGGGGTTTGCCCCCCACCGTATCGACGACCCCCTCTACTTCTACTATCCGGGTGAGGGGTACCGCCCCCTGACCCGGGACCTTTACGACGATATCCAGGGAGGTGCGGTGCGGTTTTGATACCTTATCCGATCAACGGGGATTGCCGTCGGCACCAGACGAAATAGATTGCCATGTGCTGAATACCGACATTTCATATGAACCCTCCCCCATCCCTCGTCGGATGACGGGACCACGACACGGAGGTTTGTGTATGAGACATCGTTCGGCTTTGCAGATTGTATCGTTTGTGCTGTTTGTTCTGTGCGGTTTGGGTGCAGTTGCTTCGTCTTTTGCAGCGGGAGGCCCGCTTACTTTGGAGCTTCGGGGGAGGCTGGAGACCCTGGCTGGCCATGAGGTGCTGCCCGTCATCGTGGTCCTGAAGGAAACCCCCGGCCTGAGGGCCATGGCCGGGGACCTGGATACGGCGGCGTTGTCCCGTGCCCAGGACGTTCTTCTGGATGCCGTTGGCGGCACTGTGCCCCGGTATCGCTACACCCGCATTCCGGCCCTGGTCCTGGATGTGAGCCGTGTGGATATCCAAGCCCTTTCAGGGCTCGCCTCTGTGGCTCGCATTGAGTACGACGCGCCGGTCCATGCGTTTATGGATACGGCAGCCCAGTGGAGCGGGGTCACCGCCGCCCGGCAGATGTACGGCCTGGATGGCCAGGGCGTCACCGTGGCGGTGATCGATACGGGGATCGACGCAGGGCACGCCGCCTTTGGCGATCGCGTGACAGCCTTCTGCGACCTGGTGGGGGACGACACCGGGGCCCCCGCCTACGACGACAACGGCCACGGCACCCATTGCGCGGGTATCATCGCAGGGGCAGGCGATGAAAACGGGGCCAACACAGGGATTGCCCCGGCAGCAGAGCTGGTGGGCGTCAAGGTGCTGGACAGCCGCGGCAGCGGCAGCATGAGTACGGTCATTGCCGGGATTGAGTGGTGCATTGAGCGGAAACAGGAGCTGGGCATCGGTATCATCAGCCTGAGCCTGGGAAGCACAGGGAGCTCCGACGGCACCGACGCCACCTGCCTTGCCGCAAACGCCGCCGTATCCGCAGGGCTTGTCACCGTGGTGGCCGCCGGCAACAGCGGGCCGGCTTCTGCCACCATCGGGTCACCGGGTGCAGCCGAAGAGGTGATCACCGTGGGGGCCATGGGCGATCCGGGTGAGGGCGGCTTTTTCCTGGCGGACTTTTCCAGCCGGGGGCCCACGGCGGACCAGCGCGTCAAGCCGGATATCGCCGCTCCCGGGGTGAATATCATGGCCCCCCTGGCCAACTCTCCGGCAGGGTATATCGCCCACAGCGGCACCAGCATGGCCACTCCCTTTGTGGCGGGAACAGCGGCCCTGCTCCTTCAGGGGGATCCGGCCCTGACCCCGCAAGGGATGAAGGCGGTGCTGGCGGCCAACGCCCAGCTCTGGGGACCGGCCGGGAAAGACAATGAGGTGGGCGCAGGACGCCTGGACGGCCTTCAGACCATCAGCAAGACCATGGACGGCTACCCTGCCCCGCCCCTTGAAGGCGCCCCTTACCACCTCGGCGTCACCGATACCCTGAGCGGAAGGAATTGGTTTGCCTCGGGCACGGACAAACGGGACGAGTGGACCTTTGATGTCTATGATACCTCTCAGCCCATCGCCGTGACCCTGATCATCGAGGCCTGGCATCCCATCCTGCTGGTGTTTCCCAGCCACGACTACAACCTGAGCCTCCTGGACCCCGACGGCACCGAAGTGGCCTCGTCCGCCAAGTGGTCAAGCAGGCAGGAGACCGTGACCTTTTCACCCGCCGTCACCGGCACCTACACCATCCGGGTGGACGCCCGCAAAGGATCGGGGGCCTACACCCTGGACGTGAGCGCGTTGACCAGCAACCTGGCCCTTATCGGAGGGTAAATCGTTACGGGCGTCGTACCCTACAGTCCACGGCAACCCCGAAGGGGCTGGATTCAAGCGCAGGGTACGCCGTGCGAACCGTTTACCGTACGATGCGCGTTGGCGGTTCGCGTCACGTAAGTCGGTGCGGGGGCCGCACCCTACAGGCCGCGGCAACCCCGAAGGGGCTCGAGTCAAGCGTAGGGTACGCCGTGCGCACCGTTTACCGTACGATGCGCGTTGGCGGTTCGCGTCACGCAAATCGGTGCGGGAGCCGCACCCTACAGGCCACGGTAATCCCGAAGGGGCTTGATTCAAGAGTAGGGTGCGCTTGCGCACCGCCGAGAAATCGAAACGGGCGTGAAAGCCCATGCCCGGGTGAGCTTCACGCAACATGGACATGGCAAAAGGCGTGGGGGTATTCCGAATACATGATGCGAATGGGTGGACGTGTGGCCCGTAAGGCGCTATCTCAAGAAAGAGAGAGGCGGCCTTTTCGGGCCTTTTTTACGCAATTTGCGTTTCTGCAACTCGCAGCAGTGACGCCGTCATGGAGTGGGAAGCATCATGTCATATACCATCGAAGAGATCCGTCCTGAGTGGGACGGTGCCATCTGTGAGATCATCAGACAAACCGGCGCCGAGTTCGGGGCCGTGGGGGAGGGCTTCGGCCCTTCGGACCCGGAAGTGAGCGCCATGAGCCGCCACTACGCCCCGCAGGACGGGAGCCTTTATCTTGTTGCGCGGGTGGGGGACCGGGTGGTGGGAGGGTGCGGCGTTGCCCCGTTCCAGGGAAGCCGGGAGACCTGCGAGCTGCGCAAGCTCTTTCTCCTTCCCGAGACCCGGGGCCTGGGCGCTGGCAGGACCCTTGCCGAACGCTGCCTTGCCTTTGCCGAGTCCGCAGGCTACCGACGCTGCTACCTGGACACCCTGGCCGCCATGACTGCGGCCATTTCCCTTTACGAAACCCTTGGCTTCGAGCACCTCGGTGCCCCCCTTGAAGGCACCATCCACGGTGGCTGCGATGTCTGGATGCTCAAAGCATTTTCCGGTTGACCCGTTTATGGCTTCACAGTCTATACCCTTTTCTGTCATGGCCGTGACGCATTCAAAAACACATGAACGGTAAGGAGAAAAATCATGGAAAAAAACGTCAGCAAAGAGCAGTGGGTGGCCATGTTTCAGGAGATCGGGTTGTCCGAGGAGCAGATGATGGCATGGCACAAGGTGTTTGAAACCCGCCATCCCGAGGTCCACGACCAGTTCCTCGCGTGGCTGGGGATGTCCGAGGCAGAGATCGCCGATGTGCGGAAACGCTGCAGTTAAGGACTAAACCAGGAAAAACAAGTACGCCTTCTATGGTTAACGTGAGTGGAAAAAGCATGCCTCCGGCGGCGAGGGTGGCGAAGCCACTGTTGCGAAAACACCTCGAAAGCTTATTGCCCTTGCACGTTGCCCTTCGTTCCTCAGGGCAACGTGCAAGGGCCTTCGGCTCGGGCTGCGCCCGACACAAACGCTGATGGTTTATGCGGGCTGGCTCACAAGCTTCGACGGCACAGGATACGTTGTCGCTACTTGCTCATTGTTGATTTAAACGCACTGCCTTCTATGGCTAAAGTGCATGGAAAAGCCTGCTTCCGGCGGCCAGGGGGTTTTTAGCCTAAGTGGCTTCGCCACCCCTGGCCCCCTGGTTGCGAAAGCCATTCCCCTTCGTTCCTCAGGGGAAGAGCTTCCGCGAAGATTTTCGTGAAACCCAAGCAAAACCTGTTTGTCAAACTTTTCAAAAGTTTGGCCCCCGGCAGGGCCGCCGGAGGCACGCTTTGTGAACCGACTTTAGCCATAGAAGGCATTTTTTCGTTATTCATCCGGGAGATGGACCGTGAAAACCTACACGATTTCTCAGCTGGGCCGGGCCTTCGGATTGTCCCGGAGTACCCTGCTTTACTACGACCGCATCGGGTTGCTGCGGGCTCCTGAGCGCACCCCGGCCGGATACCGGGTGTACACCGGGGCAGAGTACGACCGCCTGGCAAGGATCACCATGTTTCGGGGGGCGGGCATGGCCCTGTCCGATGTGCAGGCGATTCTGGACAGCGGCCAGGCCCCAGCCGTGAAGATCCTGGAAAAGCATGCCAGGGAGCTGGAGGCGGAAATTCTCTCCCTCAGGCACCGGCAGCATGCCGTCATCGGGATGCTCAAGGCCATGACCGGGGATGCGCCCACCCCTGTGGTGGACAAGCAGATGTGGGTGGCCATGCTGGAGGCCGCGGGCATGGACGAGGCGGCCATGACGGTGTGGCATGCCGAGTTCGAGGCGCGGGCCCCCATGGCTCATCTGGAGTTTCTTCTCTCCCTGGGCATCCCCCGGGAGGAGGCGGAAAAGATACAGGCATGGTCGCGCGAGCATTGCAACGAGGGCACACAGGCCCGAGGGCCGGAAGGGGACAACGCATGAGTGGCAACACAAACAACAAAAGGGGAAAAACGGTCTCCCTTGTGCTGGGGAGCGGGGGGGCACGAGGGCTGGCTCACATCGGGGTTATCCACTGGCTGGAGGAACACGGGTTTCACATCGCCTCCATCTCTGGGTGTTCTGTGGGAGCCATGGTGGGCGGCATTTATGCTGCGGGGCACCTGGACGAGTTTGAGACCTGGGTGCGCTCCATTACGCGCATGGACCTGGTGGCGCTCATGGACCTCTCCTGGGGAAAGAGCGGCCTGGTCAAGGGGGACAAGGTGATGAGCACCCTGGTGGGGCTGGTGGGCGATCAGTGCATCGAGGACCTGCCCATTCCCTTTACGGCCGTGGCCACGGACATGTTGAACGAAAAGGAGGTGTGGCTAACCTCCGGGAGCCTGTTTGACGCCATTCGGGCCTCGTGTTCCATCCCCTTTTTCCTGACGCCGGTTCACCTGAACGGGGTGGAACTCATCGACGGCGGCGTCCTGAATCCCGTGCCCATCGCCCCCACCTTCGGAGATTCAACCGACATCACCCTGGCCGTTAATTTAGGGGGGCCGGCAGAGGAGCACCAACACGAGGAGACGGACCCGGTGCAGGCTGCGGAGGAGTCCCCGACAATCCGTCGTAAGATCAATCGGTTTATCCACCGGTTCAAGAACAATGGAAAGGATAGTGCGGGCCGGGACTGGGGCGTTTACGACATCGCCCACCAGGCCTTTGACGCCATGCAGGGCACCATCGCGCGGCAGAAACTGGCCGCGTATCCGCCGGACAGGCTGGTGGTGATTCCTAAAAACGCCTGCGGCACCCTGGAGGTGTACCGGGCGGCGGAGATGATTGAACTGGGGTACCGGCGGGCCGAGAGATGCTTCAGTGAGCTGCTGGCGTAATGCCTACGTGGGTGTAAACATCAGATAGACAAAAAGGATGCCTCCGGCGGCCAGGTGGGGCACTGGCTTAAACCGGAACAACTCCGGCAGCGAGGTGTGCCACCTCGAAAGCCGGTTGCAAATGTGCTCTACGGTGTATGATGTGAGGTAGGGTGCGCTTGCGCACCGCCGAAGAACCGTAACGGTCATGAAAACCCATGTAGGGTGACCTTCACGCAGCATAGAAATTTCAAAAGACGTCGGCTTTCTAACAATATGGTGCGCAAGCACACCCTACAGGATGCCACAGAATAAACTGTTCAGGTTATTCTGACAGCCAGAGGTAGATTGCGTTGGGTCGTTCCGACTTTTTAAAACCTGTTTGTCAAACCCAGTCCATAAAATTGTCAAACCTTTGACCCCCGGCAGGGACGCCGGAGGCGTTTTCCCATCAAGCCGCCAGGCATTCTCGCTTCAGGCGCTCGTTGTCTGAGAACATGACGCCTTCCAGGGCCAGTCGGTGGTCTTCAAAGACGCCTTCGCTGTCAGTTTCCGGGAAGGTCAGTTCCTCGCCGAACCGCAGGATGACTTTGGAAAAGGGCTTGGGCAGCAGGAACCTGTCCCAGCTCTTGGCATACCAGGCGCGGTCTGCCTGGATGTAGAAGGGCACAATGACCGTCTCTTGCCCATGGGCAAGGCGGATGGCACCGGGTTTGACTTTTCCGAAGGGGCCCCGGGGGCCGTCGATGATGTGGGCGGCGAGTCTGTGGGTGCCCAGGTGGTCGATCATTCCCTTCAGGGCGTCTCCTCCCCCCTTTGATGACGATCCCCGCACCGTGGTCCAGCCGGTCCGGTTGGCCACGGCCGCGATGAGCTCCCCGTCTTTGCTCTGGCTGATCATCAGGCCGGGGCAGTACTCCCTGTACTTTTGGAAATACCGGATGGCTGCGAAAAACTGCTGGTGATGGACGCACAGGAGGATACGCTTGTCTTTGTTCAGGTAGGCATCGAGCCAGGCATCCTCGTTTTGGACCTCAAGCCTGAAACTCAGGGAGTACATTCGGATGAATTTGTAAAGAAGCCACTGGGAAAATCTGGACGAGAGCATCCTGTTGATCTTGATCGCCATGATCACCTCGACGGTTGAAGGCGTTGAATCACCGGCCATGCGTGGGGACTCATCCATAGCGGACGATGCAGAACAGGCGAGGAAAGGTGTGCCCCTGCCTGAGACACAAAGGGGAATATCCAAGGAAATGAACACACGGGATTAAGACAAGATTTATCTTAATTCGGGGTAGAAAGCAAATCGCATTTTAACGGCCATGGGTCGCGGGCGTGCCTAAGCGATGGTGTTTACCAGAGTTTCATGGAGAGCTTCACCGCCAGGAGGAGAAGCACCATACCCAGGCATTTTTTTACGGAAGAGGCTTTCATGTTTTGCTGCATCACCCGGGTCCCCATGTACCCGCCCGCCCAGGCAGCGAGCCCTGCAATGGCCAGGAGACGCGGGGAGACCGACCCCAGGGCCGCGTAGGCAAGAAAAGCGGAAAACGAGGAGAAGGGCACGGCAAAGGCCGTCACCGCTGCGACCCGTTTCGGGTTGAAGCCCTGGACGATCATCAGTGGCGAAATGAGCCCGCCGCCGCCCACCCCCAGAAGGCCGGAGAAGAATCCCGCGATTGCTCCCACAAGCATGGGGCCCACAACCGGTCGGTCCTCCCTGTACTGGTTTGCATACTTCGCCCCTTTGAAAAAGAGCATCATGGACCCGGAAAAGGCGAGGAACCCGATAAAGGCGAAGAGGACCGCCCGGGTGGGAACGCGGTGGCTGACCCAGGCCCCCATCGGAGCCAGGAGAACGGATGCCGCGATGATGGGGACACCCAGCCTGATGTCCAGTCGTTTTTCCCGGATATTGGAGACCGTGGCCCCGAGCATACTCACGGTGTTGACGAACAGGGCCGTGGGCCGTACCTGGGCAAAGGGGATTCCCAGCCAGGTGAGGGTGGGGATGAGGACCAGGGCCGACCCGACGCCCCCCAGGGCAAAGAGGAAACTCAGGCCAAAGGAGAGGAGGGCGACGGTGAGTGTGAGGTGATCCATGGGACGTCTCCGGGATGGCTTACAGGGTGGCCAAAGGGCCGGGTTTGAAGATGGTGACCAGATCCTCCATGGGTGCGGTGAGGCCCTTGACCTCGTCAAATCCCTTGGCCGACAGGTAGGTGTAGGCCACAGCCCCGCGGAAGATCGAAGAGCAGAAGGCAATGATGCATTTGTCCCGGGGCAGCTCGTCCAGACGGTTGGGCAGCTCATGCAGGGGGATGTGAACGGCAAAGGGGAAAGCGGTGTAGGCGATCTCTCGGTCTGTGCGGATGTCGAGGAAGACAAAGTGATCGTTGCCGAGAGCCTTCCGGGCCCCTGCCACGCTCATGGCGTGCTCTCCTGAGCCGAGAAAATCAAAGTCCATTTCGGTGATAACCTGGTCCAATGCGTTCATTTTTACTCCTTTGCGTAATGAGTCGGGATGGATATATCTTTATATTCCCATATTGCCAAGTAGAAATATACTCCCCTTGCGCCCTGTGTCAACTCTGGAGTGGCGTCGCCATGGTTTTCCAGGGTGGCATTGTGGTTCCATGGCCGGTTTTTTAGGGGCATGGCGGGGTGGGGCAACGGCTGTATCCGGTCTTTCGGTATCACCTCCGAAACTGTCGTTTGATGCAAATAGAGTAAAGGAAGAACCCGTGGAATTACCTTGTTATTGAGATGTAGAAAAATGATTGACAAGGTGATCAAGGGGTGGTTATTTTGCGCTGAAAATAATATTGAAATGAAATTTTTAGGTAACTATACGATAAAATGTGACATGAGGTGAGCCTACCGTGAGACGGAATTTTTTTGACAGGAGCGTTCCCATACTCCGAGCAACCCTGACCCTGCTGATCAGTCTCATGCTGCTGGTCCAGACCGCTTCGGCCTTTGATCTTGAGAAGGCCAAAAAAGACTACAACGGAGCCGGTTTTGCCGTGGCGTCCATCAAGGAGATCCTTTACGAAAACGCACCGGCCATTGCGGTGAGTTTCACGGCACCGGTGGACCGGGACCTCCTGGAAGACAAACAGATCTACCTGAAAGGGGGGAGGTCCGACCACTGGGTGGTGAATGAGGACCGCACCAAGGTGATTTTTCCCTTTGTGACCCCGAAGGCCAGGTACATCGTCAATGTCTCCAACAGGATAAAGGACATCAACGGTCAGAAGCTGGAATTTTCCGAGTACAAGACGGTCACCACCAAGGCCCTGACCCCTGGGGTGAACTTCACCTCCAGCGCCCACATCATCAGCAGCTCCAGCCCCAGACAGCTTCCGGTCACCACCCTGAACGTGGATGAGGTGACCATCGATTTTTTCCGCATCAACGCCAAGAGCCTGCCGAAGATGATGGAGCGTTTCGGCAAAAACGGCTGGGCCGACTATTACAACCTCAAGAAGCTCAAGACGTACGGCTCCCTGGTGCATACCGGCCGGTTTGCCTTGAACCCCCGAAAGAACCAGCGCACCGACTACAACATCGATCTGAGCGGCATCGATGCCCTGAGCGCCCCCGGGGCCTACGTGGCGGTGATGTCCCAGCCGGGTGAGTACAACTATCAGTACGAGCACGCCCTTTTCATGCAGACCGACATCGGGCTCCATATCCGCGAGTACAAGGGCCGGTTTGATGTCTATACCCAGAACATTGCCACGGGCAATCCCATGGCAAACGTGCAGGTGAAGATCATCAACCGGGAGGGCAAGGTCGTCGACGCCGGTGAGTCCGACGAGCTCGGGCGTGTCTCGTTTCGCGCCAAGTCCAGTCAGCATCAGCTTCTGGCCACCTTGGGGGACCAGTTTTCGGTCCTTCGCCTCGGCCGAAATGCCCTGGACCTCTCGGGGCTCAAAAACGCCGTGACCGTCCACAGCGAATACCAGATTTACCCCTGGGGTCCCCGGGACCTCTACCGCCCCGGCGACAACATTGAGGTCAAGGTGCTGGTGCGGGACTTTGACGGCAAGCTCCCGGAAGGGCTGCCCCTGAGCTATGCTTTTTACAAGCCCGACGGCAGCCGGCTCACCTCGGGCAAGCTTCAGCCTAAGGAGACCGGGCTCTATGGTTTTGATTACCAGACCTCGGATTCAAGCCAGACCGGTACCTACACGCTCAAGCTGGCCTATGCCGGGGGCAACGCCTGCCGGTACCAGGTCAAGGTGGAGGAGTTCCTCCCCGAGCGCCTGGACCTCACCCTGTTTGACGGGCCCCAGGAGGGCAAGCGGCTCTATGCCTCGCCTTCGTACGTCAAGCTGCCCGTGGCCTCCAAGTACCTCTACGGTGCCCCTGCCTCCGGCAACAAGGTGGACGGCTTTATGACGGCCAAGGTGGATCGCCACCCCTTTGATCACCTGCCCACCTTCTTTTTCGGGGACAAATCCGAGAAACTGATGGTACGCCGCCGTGATTTTCGCACCCACAGCCTGGATGAGAAGGGCAAAACGTGGCTGAGCGTGGGCAATCTGTGGACCAAACAGACGTCTCCGGTGGAGGTCCACGCCAACGTCAGTGTGTACGAGACCGGTGGACGCCCCGTGACCCGCTCCACCCGGCTGACCATTCTCAACGGAAAGCGTTTTCTGGGCATTGAGCCCCAGTTCAGCGGCAACCCGGATTCCGACACCACCGTGGACATCAAGGTCGGGGTCGCGGACTCCGCCGGGGAGTGGCAGGAGGCCAGGGATATCCAACTCTCCCTGATCCGGCAGGATCGCAACTGGTACTGGCGTCACTCCGACAGCCGGGGCTGGCACTGGGACTGGGACGAGAGCCCGGTGACGGTGTTCACCAAGTCCCTTACCACCCGCAAGGGGGAGACCACCACCGTGAGCCTGCCCCTGAGCTGGGGCCGCTATCGTGTGGAGATCACCGACGGCACCACCCGCACCGCCTATGGGTTCAAGACCTCCTGGTCGTGGTGGGGCAACGCGGACACCGGCAGCGCCCAGAAGCCGGACCAGGTGAGCCTGGGCTTCGGCAAGGCTTCTTATGTCCCCGGGGAGACGGCAGAGCTGCGCATCACCCCGCCCCAGGACGGCCTGGCCCTGGTCACCGTGGAGAGCTCTGAAAAGTCCCTGTACACCACCTACGTTCCCGTGAAGTCCGAGGGCACGGTGGTCTCCATTCCCACCAATGCCTCCTGGAATCGCCACGATCTCTACGCCTCGGTGATGGTCATCCGTCCGGGGGACATGACCGCCACCCCTGTGCCCTCCCGTGCCTTCGGCATGGTTCACCTGCCCCTCAAGCGCAAGGGGGCCCACCTGGATGTGTCCATTGACGCGCCTGAGCGCACCCAGCCCAACAAGACCGTGAAGGCATCCATCTCCGTTTCGGCCGAAGACGGTCCCGTTCCCGCCAACACCCGCGTGGTGGTGGCCCTGGTGGACGTGGGGATTCTGAACATCACCCGCTACGCCACCCCGGACGCGGAAGGCTACTTTTTCGGTGCCCGACGCTACACCGTGGACCTGTACGACAACTACGGAGAGATCATCGACAACATAGGTCCGGCGGCGGCCCGTCAGCGGTTCGGCGGCGGTTTTGCCGAGTCCGACGCCGAGCTCTCCCGGGGCGGGGACAAACCAAAATCCGACGTGCGCATGGTTTCGTTCTTTTCTGAGCCCCTGGCCGTGGACGCAGACGGCCATGTTACCGCCGAGTTCGAGCTGCCCGACTTCAACGGCCAGCTTCGGTGGATGGTCCTGGCCTATGCCGATGAGCAGTTCGGCAAGGCGGACGCCAACACCACCGTGGCCGACAAAATCGTCACCCAGGTGGCCATGCCCCGGTTCCTGGCCATGGGGGATAATTCCACCCTGGCCCTGGACCTGCGCAACATGAGCGGCGAGCCCCAGACGTTTTCCGTTAAGATGACCCAGGGCGGCTCCCTTGCCGCGTCCACCGAGACCCGCTCCGTCTCCCTTAAAGAGAAGGAGAAGACCACCCTGCGCTTTCCCCTTACGGCGGAAAAAAGCACCGGCCAGGGCGTGGTCTCCATGCATCTCACCGGACCGGGGGGCGACTCCGGGGAGGCTCTGGACATCGACCGTATCTGGCGGCTGGGTGTTCGTTCGCCCTATCCTTCGATCTCCCGGAAAACCGTGGCCACCATTGACCCGAACAGTCAGTGGACCCCGACCCTTCAAACCGATGACCTGGTGCCCGCCTCCGTGCGGTTCCTGATGAACCTGTCCGACCGTCCCCCCATTGACTTTGCGGGGCATTTTGAGTACCTGCTTCACTACCCCTACGGTTGCCTGGAGCAGTCCATCAGTTCAGGGTATCCCTGGGTTCTGGCCACCCCCGAGGGCCTGGGAGAGCTGGGTCTGACCAACCGTGTGGAGGAGCAGTTCAAGCGTCCCTATGACGAAGCGTTTCGACGGGCCCAGGTGGACAAGGCCGTGACCCGGGTACTGGACTGCCAGAAGTCCAACGGGAGCTTTGGCCTGTGGTCCTCGGACAGCCCTGAAGACGAGTGGTTGACGGTTTACGCCGCCGAGTTTCTCCATGACGCCCAGAAGATGGGGATCCCCGTGGGCTCCAAGGCCCTTGAGAAGGCCGACAAGAGGCTGCGTACCTATCTGAAAGGCAACAACGCCAGCAGCAGGCACTGGAGCGAAGACCCCGATCATTACCGGTTTGCCTACCGAAGCTACGCCGGGTACATTCTTGCCCGTAACGGAAAGGCTCGCCTGAGCGATCTGCGTCGTCTTTATTCCCACTACGACGGAAAGACCGATGACGACGGCCTCAGCTGGATGTACCTGTCCGCGGCCTTTAAATTCGCCGGGGATGAGCGGCACGGGGAGGCATCCTATGAAAAGGCCCTTTCCGAGCGACTGCGTTCCGATCGCAGGTACTACGGCGATTACGGGTCCCCCGTCAGGGACCTGGGCCGAATGACCGAGCTGGCCATGGCCTATGGCTTTGAGGGCCTCGGCGAACTGGTGGAGGACCTGGCGGACACCGTCAGGGAGCGCAGGTGGCTCAGCACCCAGGAGCGCATCTGCCTGTTCCGCACCGCCACCAAGGCCTTGTCCAGACAGGGCGACGCCAACAAGAAAAAATGGCAGGCCGTGCTCATGACCCAAAACGGCGACCAGGCCCTTTCCCGCAACAGGGATTTTTCCTCTCTGTTTGACCTGGACCAGTTCCAGGGGCTCACGGCCATCAAGGCCGGGGAAAAGCCCATCTACGCCAACGTCAGCCTCACCGGCGAACGCAAAAATGCCCCTGAGCCGGTCTCCAACGAGATGACCATTACCCGGAACTTTTACGACGTGGACGGCAACGAGATCTCGCCCACCACCCTGAAGTCCGGTGCCCTGATGGTGGTGAAGCTGACGGTTTCCGCCACCCGGCGCACCCCGGACGGTCTGGTGGTGGACCTGCTCCCCGCAGGGGTGGAGATCGAGAACCAGAACCTGGGTCTCTCAAGCGTCCGCCTGGACGAGATCCGTATCGGGGACAAGCCCGTGGGCAAGCTGTGGGACAAAGGCGCCGTCTCCCACGAAGAGTTCCGGGACGACCGCTACGTGGCCGCCGTTTCCGTGGGCGAGGAGAGCACCGTCACCCTGTTCTACCTGGTGCGCGCCGTTACCCCCGGGGTCTACCGCATGCCGGGCAGCTACGTCGAAGATATGTACCGGCCCTTCCGCCACGCCATTGGCGGGACCTTTGAAACCCTGACCGTGACGGAGTAATATCGCTTCTTTTCCGTGAAAAGGGTGCGCAAACGCACCCTTTTCACGAGAGATACCGCCTTCGACGGTGGGTCGGGTGCGCTTGCGCACCGCCGATGGGCGGCAACGGTCATGAAATTCCTTGCTCGTGTCTTCTTTATGCCGCATAGATATGGCAATATGCTTTCGAGGTGTTGTTTCACTTCCCTCGTTGCCGGAGGTCAAATTTTTACCGATTCTATGCCTTGGGTTTGATAAACAGGTTTTGTTCTATTCTCCAAAAGTCTACGCGAATGTCCTCGCCCTGAGGAACGAAGGGAGAGGGCATTCGCAACCTGGGGTCCAGGGGATTATCCCCTGGCCGCCGGAGGCAGGCTTTTCCTGTGTACTTTAACCATTTTCATCGTAGAAGGCTTGATTGAAACAGATGCTTTTCAATCGCAGCGCGGTCGCGCAGAAGATCCAGGCCCTGGGGGGGCGGTTTCCCAGGGCTTTTTTATGTTTGGGCCTGTTTGTCCTTTTGCTGGTGGCAGGGCTTTTTGCGCTGGACCGCCTCTACCCTGTGGACCTTGCCCCCCGGACCCGGACCTGCGTGGTCCTGGCCGAGGACGGCACGCCCTTGCGTGCCTTTGCGGATCCCAACGGGGTGTGGCGTTATCCCGTGACCCCGGAGCAGGTCTCCCCCTTGTATGTGGAGGCCCTTCTTGGGTACGAGGACCGATGGTTCTACCGTCACCCCGGCATCAACCCCGTGTCCATGGTGCGGGCGGCCTGGCAGTGGGCGGCAAGCGGACGCATTGTGTCGGGGGGCTCCACCCTCACCATGCAGGTTGCCCGGCTGCGTCGGCCGGTGCCCCGAAGCCTTTGGGGGAAATGCCTTCAGATGGCCACGGCCCTGCAGCTGGAGTGGCATTTTTCCAAGGCTGAGATCCTCACCTACTATGTGAACCACGCCCCCTTTGGCGGAACCTTTGAGGGGGTGCAGGCGGCCAGTCACGCCTATTTCGGTCACGGGGCGGATGACCTTACCCGTGCCGAAGCAGCGCTTCTGGCGGTGATGCCCCAGTCCCCGAGCCGTTTTCGACCGGACCGGTTTCCCGAAGCCGCGGAAAAGGCAAGGAACAAGTGTCTGAACCGGCTTCAGGGCTTCGGGGTCTGGAGCGCCCTGGAGGTCACCGAAGCCAAGGAGGAGAAGGTGGTGCCCTGGCCGGTGGAGACCAGCATGACCGCGCCGATCCTGGCCCGTCGGCTTCATGCCGGTGCAGCGGAAGGGACCGCCCGGGTGGAGACCCTCATCGATTTTCCCTTGCAGGAAGCCATGGAGCAGCTGGTGATGGATTATGCCACCGCGCTGCCCCCCCATGTGTCGGTGGCGGTCCTTGCTATGGAGAACCGAACCGGGGCGGTGAAGGCCTATGTGGGGTCTGCGGATTTTCTCAATGAGGAGCGGTTCGGCCACGTGGACATGGTGCGGGCCCTTCGGTCCCCGGGGTCCACGGTAAAGCCCTTTGTCTTTGGCATGGCCCTGGACCAGGGGCTGATCTGTTCCCAGAGCCTGCTCATGGACGTTCCCATCCGGTTCGGGGACTACCAGCCCGTGAACTTTCACCGCAGCTTCAGCGGCCCGGTGAGCAGCGCCTCGGCCCTGGCCCACTCCCTGAACCTTCCGGCCGTGCAGCTTATGGACCATGTGGGCCCACGTTTTTTCTATGCGGAGATGGTCAACAGCGGGTTTCACATCAAGTTGCCCGTGGGGGCCGTGCCCAACCTCTCCATGGCCCTGGGGGGCTTTGCCACGAGCCTGGAGGACCTGGTGCTGGCCTTCTCCAGTCTGGGGAGGGGCGGCAAAACAATCAAGCCCCGCCTGGTCCGGGGCGCTCCCGCCGAGGAAGCCAAGCTTCTCTCCGAAGGGGCCGCCTGGATCATTCAGGACATGCTGATTCCCCCCCGTGCCCGTCAGATCCGGGACACAGGGGCCTTGTTTGCCGTGAAGACCGGCACCAGCTACGGGTTCCGGGATGCCTGGTCCTTGGGGGTGGACCGGGATTACACCGTGGGGGTGTGGGTGGGGCGGCCCGACGGCGCTCCGGTGCCGGGCCATTACGGTGCCCAGACCGCCACCCCGCTATTGAAACTCGCCTTTCAGCTCCTGCCCCGTCACACCGGCCTTGTGCCGCGGCCGGATTCCGTCTCCGAGGGCACCATCTGCTGGCCCGAGGGCAAGGCCGTGGCTCCGGGGCAGAGCTGCGATCAGCCGCGCATCGCCTGGCTCCTGGACAGGACCGCCCCTCCCACCCTCACCGCCACCCGGGAGACCTCCGGGCCTGCCGTGACCACCCTGGAGCTGCCCGTCACCCCGGACGGTCGGTATCGCATTCCTTCAGGCTGCGTTGCCGGAGAACCTTCTGTGCGAAAGCGCTTTACCCTCTGGCCTGTGGCCCTGGAGAGTTGGCTTGAGCCGTCCCGGAGGCGACGGCAGATCATACCGCCTCGGCTTCCTGCATGCGCAGGGGTCACCGACAGCGTCATTGACGAGCCTGTGTGTATCAAGGGGATCGAAGACGGGGAGATCATCATGCGAAAGGATGCCAAGCGGGATTACCCCTCCTTTGACCTGAGGGTGGAAGGGGGCAACGGCCCCTGGTACTGGTTTGAAAACTCCGCACCGGCAGGGCAGGGCCCCACCTGGTCCTTTCGGCCCACCCATGGCGGCCGGTACCAGATTCTTGTGGTGGATCAGAGCGGCGCCCTGGATCGGGTTTCCGTGGAAGTGTATTAGCCCGGCCCGCCCGAAGGGTGAGGAAAACAAACAGCAAAGGCTGATTTACAGTTTGTATTTTCAACATAGCTGACATGTTCATATCTCCGTTCCAAAAAAAAGACCCCGCCATCCATTGCTGGAAGACGGGGCCTTTATGTCTAGGGCATTGAGCACCAACCGTGCGCTGGGCCAAGGGAGAACTCTCCCCCCCGGACTCAAAACTCTGACATATCTATCGCAGAGGATCGATGCTCGCCCTATACACCTGTATCAGGGCTCCGGCATCACAGAAGTCGTCTCCCAAGGCGGGGCAGGCATGGGCCGTGAAAAGACTGCGGCCCTGGCCCTGTCGGCCGGGAGGTGTTGCGTCGACTTCGTCGAGTGAGCCCCTGAGTCGGGACGTCATAATCTTAATTAAAAAAAACGGGATGCTTCTTTCAGGGGAGCGGATACGATAGATGGCTCATTCTGCCATGGCCATCATGGGTCTTGCCCGGGGGTGTTCAATGTTATTCTTCCGTCTTCCCTGTTTACTGCGGGGCTGAGAAACGCCCCTGTGGTCACCAAACCATGGCAACCATATAAAAATGGGAGTTACATTTCGGTTACGAAACGGCCACCCTTTCGCCTCTGAATGGGATGCTTCGGGGGGATGTCTTTGGAAATGGTGCGGTTAGCGGACTTTTTTATGTGGGGGTTAAACCGTTGACGCACCAAAATCAGGGGCCCAGAGCCTGTCTATTTCTTCTTTTACTTCCTCTTCTGTGTATCCGGTACGGACCAGTGCTTCCTGGTAGGCACGGGTGAGGTCGTGGATTTTTCCGGTGTTCCCGGCGGCTGCGTGGAGGTCAAAGAGGTTGTTCATCATTTCTGTGGTGCCCGCCCCACGGGGGACGGAACGTTCGATGAGCTCCAGATCTTCCCGGCTCGGGATGCCGTGGGCATTGATCAGGGCGCTCCAGGCGGTTGCAGCATTACTTAGTGTGTTGAGGAAAAAGCGATCGTTAAATTCTCCGGCGGCGTCGTCGTAGGAGATGCTCTTGAGAAAAGGTCCCTTCCAGAAGGAGAGGGCATGGCGAAAGGCGTTGGCCGCCTGCCAGTGCTGGCGGTTTCTGTAGTGGGTCATCCCCTTGGAGGCGGCGTCCAGGAAATCATGGGCGTCAATGCGGCAGTGGGCCAGGAAGAGCTGCCTGTTTTTGTGCTGGAGGTAGTCCTGGAAATCAAAGGCGGGTCGGCCCGCTGGGTGGGATACTTTTTTTCTCAGCCTGAAGAGCATGACTTTCAGGGCTTTGAGCGCCTTTTCCTCATCGGATTCGGGCCATATCATATGGAAGATATCGTGGATCCCCATGCTGCGGGAAGGGGAGCAGATCAAGGCGGCCAGGAGGCGCTGCTCGTGATGGCTGAGCCGGGTGCCGTCCAGGATCTCGTGGCCCTCGATGTACAGGGCAAACCTGCCCAGGGTGATGATTTCAAGGAGGGGCAGGGGGCGATGTTCCGCATCAAAGGAGACCTTCAGCCGGTCTTCGGCCAGGGTCAGGGCAAACTCGGGTAGGATGCCCTGGGCGCGGGCCATCTGCAGAACAGGGAGCATGACCCTGGGGGTCCAGGTGTCAAAGTGGACGTATCGCTCCTTCTGCATGAGGGAGAGCAGTTTTCGAATGTCGTCGCAGGCCTCCTGGTCCCGGTTGCGGGTCAGGTAGAGGCAGGCCCGGTGGGCAAGGGCGCCGCAGCGGATGAAGCGTTCGCCCGAGCCCCGGCTGTTGTCGATGGCCCGGGTCAGGTAGGCCTCGGCCTCTTCGGCTCTGTCGAGCTGCACATACATGGCCCCCAGCACCATGGACTGGAGAGTCACAAAATAGGGCACCCTGGCCTGATGGCGAAGGGCCAGGGAGACCTGGGCGGCTTCCAGCGCTTTGACGGGTTCGTGTTTCAATCCGTAGATGTAGGCCTGGTAGTGAAGAAACTGGCTTTTCAGGTGGGCGTTTTCCCCTGCGTTGTCCGGGGAGAGGGCCCTTTCCGTTAGCTGCAGGGCCGTTTCCGTGTCGCCGACGGCAAGGGCCTGGCAGGTCTCCCAGATGGTTGAAAAACCATTGAGGACCGTCTGTTGGAGCAGGTCATGGCGCGTCCGCCGCTGGAGGATGGGTTTCAGGTGGTTGTAGTTGAAAAAGTCCCCGGTGATCTCCAGCTGGTTGAGCTGGGCCAGCCCGGCGCGCAGCCTGGCGGACTCGGTGAGCCCGGGGGTGGAGAGGTGAGGAAGCTGTGCGTCGAGCTCTTCGGCGGATTTGAGAAACCGGCCCCGGCCCATGCGATTGAAGCAGGAGGCTGTGTGTGCCTCCACCAGCAGGGGCTGCATGTGGTGCTCGCGGGCCGTTCGTTTGGCCAGGGTGGCACAGGCTTCGGAGGCGCTGGTGTCCCCCGTAAAGTAGAGGTGGCAGGTGCCCAGGGCCGTGGCCGACCGGGTCAGGTAAAAAGGAGACAGGCCCTGGCGCAGGCGGTTGAAGAGCTCGGTTGCCCGGGCAAAAAGGGGCCTGGCCCGGTTGACTTCGCCGTCCATGAAGACGTGGTTGATGCAGATCTCGGTGGTGGCCAGGAACTCTCCGGGCAGGTCCCTTTGGGCCACAAAGAGGGTGCGGGCGCGGTGAAGGTTCTTAAGGGCCGCGGCGGGATCTGTCTCAAGGGCGATGAGGCCCGTGAAAAAGGAGGTCCATCCCCTGGTGTCGGCCTCGTCAGCTGGAATCGTGGAGAGGATTTTGTAGATGGCATGGGGCTTTTCGGACCGGTAGAGGGAGAGGCCGTGTCGCCTCAGCAGGGTCTCCGTGGCGTTGAAATTGCCCGCGGCTGCATAGGAGGAGAGGGCAAACCGGAACGCATGGTTTTTTTCGTGCCATGCCCCGGCCACGTTCAGGAAGTCGGTGATCTCTTCGGCACCGCATTGCTCCCTGCACTTGATCCTCAGGAACTCCCGGAAGAGGGGATGGAAGGTGTAGGGCGCGTCCTTGCCTTTGCTTTGAGAGAGAAAAAAGTGGTCACGGCGGAGGACCTCCAGGGTATCGCAGAGCTCCGGGCCGTCTCCTGCCTGCCGGGCAATGCCCGGCGGGATCTCCTCCAAAAGGGCCAGTTTGAGCAGAGCATCCGAGACATGGGCAGCCATGGCAGGGTAGACCTCCTCGGCAAAATACCAGAAATCGAACTCCGCGTCCCGGCAGGGCCGCTTCCCGGAAACCGGAGGCAACGCCGGGATGCCGCCCATGAAAAGGCACCTGGCCCTAAGCCCCGTGATCCAGCCGTCGCAGGTCTCAACGAGTTGGTGGAGCTGAGCCCGCGACAGGGGCAGCTCCATGCATCGGTGCACAACATCACGGGACTCTTCCGCGCTGAAGGCCAGTGACCGGCTGTCCAGGTAGACGCACTGGCCCGATTGAAACAGGGCGCGTACCTGTCTTGGGATACGGCGCCTGGAGATGAGGATGACGTAGAGGCCCGGGGTGGGTTGCGACAAAAAGGCGGTGAGGAATTTTAAGGCCGCCGGTGAGGCTTCGATGTGGTGCAGGTCGTCAAAGACGATGTACAGGTCGGTCTTAAGGGCCTTTTTCAGGTCGGCAAGGAGGGCCCGAGCGATTTTGCCCATGGCCTGGATGGAGAGATCGCCCCGGGTGAGCATGGTGCCTGCCGTGCGGGAGGAAAAGGCGGGGACAGCCTCTTTCAAGAGGGTGTAGAGCCCTGAAATGAGGTGGGTGGCCTCCATGTCCGCAGGGTCCAGGGCGCACCAGATGCTCCGGGTGGAGACGTGGTCCAGGTACTGGCGGAGCTTTGCCTCCCCTGGCCGGCCTGGGCCTCGATGAGCAGGGATCGTTTTTTGCCGAAGGCGCGCAGGTCAATGGCCTGCAACACAGAGTGTCGGACGCAGGTGCCATCTCCCGGGGACTTCGGGGCAGATGGCGTGGAAGGGGACGGGACCTGTCTGGTCTTTCCGTTTCGGGACTCAAAAGAGGTGCAGGGTACAGGCATAGCGTTGGGCCGATGTCATGGTGATGCGTATGGAAGCCGTGGGGTCGAAAATACCGCGGCCTTGAATCGTTCAACCGTCAAGGGGAACCGGGCAGGGCCCGCCTGTAAAGGCGGTACCCTGCGCAGGATGGGTCGGGCTATCGGGGCTTTTCCTCCCTTGCCGCCTGGGCCTGGACAGCCGTGATGGCCACGGTGTTAACGATGTCGGGGACGGTGCAGCCCCGGCTGAGGTCGTTGACCGGGTACCTCAGGCCCTGGAGGATGGGGCCCACGGCCACGGCGTCGGCGGATCGCTGCACCGCCTTGTAGGTGTTGTTGCCGGTGTTCAGGTCCGGGAAGATAAAGACCGTGGCCTTGCCGGCCACCTCGCTGTCGGGGAGCTTGGTGCGGGCCACGGCCGAATCCACGGCGGCGTCGTACTGGATGGGCCCCTCGATCTTGAGGTCCAGGCCATTTGCCCTGGCCATGTCCCGGGCAAGGCGGGTGGCCTCGCGGACTTTCTCCACGTCGGCGCCGCTTCCCGAGCCCCCGGTGGAATAGGAGAGGAGGGCCACCGTGGGGTCGATGTGGAAGGTGCGGGCGGTTTCGGCCGAGCTGATGGCGATTTCGGCAAGCTGGGCCGCATCGGGGTCGGGGTTCACCGCGCAGTCCCCGTAGACGAGGACCCGGTCCTCCAGGCACATGAGAAAGACGCTGGAGACCAGGGAGACCCCCGGCTTGGTGCGGATGATCTGCAGGGCGGGCCGGATGGTGTCCGCCGTGCTGTGGACCGCTCCCGAGACCATGGCGTCGGCGTCGCCTTGCCGGACCATCATGGTGGCGAAAAAGTTTCGCCCCCTGACCACGTCCCAGGCGTTTTCCTCGGTGATGCCCTTGTGTTTGCGCAGTTCGTAGTAGGTTCGGGCATAGGATTCGAGGAGGGGAGAGGTGTGGGGATCGACGATGTTGCCCCGGGAGAGGCGCAGGCCCAGTTGGGTGATTTTTTCCTGAATGCGCTCGGTGTTTCCCAGCAGGGTGATGTCGGCCACCTCCCGATGAAGGAGGAGCTCGGTGGCACGAAGGATTCTCTCTTCGTCCCCTTCGGGAAGCACGATGTGCTGTTTTTTCTTTTTTGCCCGCTGGATGAGGTTGTACTCAAACATCTTGGGGGTGACGATGGCCGTACGGGTGGTGACGAGTTTTCGCTCCAGCTCGGTTGTGTCCACATGCTTTTCAAAGAGGGCCAGAAGCTGGGTGATTTTTCGGTCGTCGTCCGGGGAGATCTTGGTGTGGAGACGGCTGACCCGGCTGGCAATGGGGAAGGTGTCCTCCTGCACGCTGAGGACCGGGAAACTCCGGGGGGCGGTGGTGAGCAGGTCCATGATGGTGTCGTCGGGTTTCAGGCCCCCGGTGAGGATCATGCCCGCGATGTTCTGGCGGGTGGCGGAGGCTCCGGCGGCCAGGCAGGCCACGATGACGTCGGTGCGGTCCCCTGCGGTGATGACCAGGGAGCCTCGCCTGACCCGTTTCAACAGGTTCTGGATCTGCATGGCGCCGATGGTAAAGCTGCTCACGTGAAATCCGAGCCACTTCTCCCCGCAGAGCACCTCGGCTCCCAGGGCGCGTGCCACCTCTGAAACGGTGGGACGCGCCAGGGCCGGGTTCTCCGGGATACCGCAGATGAGAAGGGACGCTGCCTGGGGGTTGGACCGGAGGCGACGGACGATCTCTTCGGTCTGCTCCGGCGCCGTGCGGTTGATCACGGCGCCTATGGTCTGGCACTTCTTGTCCTGGAGGGACTCCAGGGCCACTTCCATGGCGCGGACGGTTTCGTGGGTGGACCTCCCGTGGCCGTTGGCCACCAGCAGCACCGGGCAGGAGAGATTCTTGCTGATCTCGGCGTTGATGTCGAACTCGAAGGCGGCGGTGGATGTGGCGTAGTTGGTGCCGTCGCAGACGATGAAGTCGCAGGTCTCTTTGAGTTCATTGTACTTTTTGATGATCCCTTCGATGACCTCCATGGGCCTGCCCCGTGTGGCCAGGTCCGTGGCCTCCTTGGCCGAGTAGCCGTACATTTTCTCGTAGGGAGCCTCCAGGCCGAAGTGGGTGGCGATGAGGTGGGTGTTGCTGTCCAGCTCGTCCAGCCCCGAGATGATGGGGCGGAAAAATCCCACCCTGCCGATTTTTCGATGCAGCAGCTCCATCACCCCCAGGACTATGGCTGATTTTCCGCTTCTGGCCTCTGTTCCCGCAATATACAGACTATCGGACATCTTATCCTCCCTCGTCACCCGTGAAAAAGCCCGGACCGTGTGGATCACCGCGATGGGATGGGGGCAGGCACGTCATGGCCTGCACCCCTGCCGTTGCGATTCATCGCCGGGTTTGCCGTCGTGCATGGTCTTGTCGTGTAAATGGCTGTGGAATCTGTGCCCGCAGGCCGTCGCGGGCGGTAAGTGTGTGCTGCGAATACCCCATTTTGTCTCAGAGATCGCAGGGTTCGTCAAGCCTCATCTCATCTTCCGCAGGGGGCTTTATCCTTGGTGGCCAAGGGGTGTTCCCCTTCCACTGCTCGGCTGGCTGACGAGGCCAATCAGGGGGTGTGGGGTTGGGTTAAACTGAAAAATTGTATTGTATTGTAATTAATTTTTTGTGGTAAAACGGCCTTTTTTGGGAGATATTATAAATAAAATCCACTGGAGGTCGGGGCAAACATATATTGAGTTCAAAATAATTTCGTGGTAGGTGGTGAATCAATGTTTTTACCTGGTAAACAGGCAGCGCAGGGGCAGGCCCTTTGCTGTCATGGCGGAAATTACACCTGGGCGGGAGATTATGGACGAGGTAGACAGTCATCTTGAACACGTGGATTGCACCAAGCTTTTTTTTACAGACCTCAACGGCAGGCTCATGAACCTGTCGGTGAACAAGCACAAAATCGGCGAAATTTTCGAAAACGGCGTGGGGTTTGACGGCAGCTCCATTGCCGGGTTCGCCAACGTGGAGCACAGCGATCGCATCCTGATGCCGGACGCGGACACCCTCTGGAAGATTCCCTTTGAAGAGGAGAAGGTGGGGTTTTTCATCGCCAATGTACTCAACGAGGAGGGAGCCCCGGCAGCCGTGGATCCCCGGACCATTCTCCAGGAGGTGGTCCGGAGCGCCGAAGAGGAGTTCGGCTTCCGGTTCCTGGTGGGGCCCGAGCACGAATTTTTCCTGCTCAACGGCGATGAATTTGCCCTGACCGCAAAGCGGGGCTTTCCCTCGGATGTTCACACGGATCAGGCAGGCTACTTCCACTCCACCCCCCACGACAAGGGCCAGGCCATTCGCCAGCAGATCACGGATGTCCTGGAGCGCTGCGGTATCGTCTACGAAAAATCCCACCACGAAGTCACCCCGTCCCAGCACGAGATCAACCTGGAGTGCACCGACCCCGTGAGCGCGGCAGACCGGACCCTCCTGTTCACCTATGTGGCCCAGCGGGTGGCCCAGGAGAACGGGTTCTATGCCAGCTTTATGCCCAAGCCCTTCAAGGAGCACAACCGCAACGCCTTTCACATGCACCTCTCCGTTCAGGACGCCGAGGGCACCAACCTCTTTTACGACGAGGCCGCAGACCAGAACCTGAGCACCGTGGCCCGTCAGTTCATCGCCGGGATCCTCAAGTACGCCCGGGAAACCTCGGTGGTCATGGCCTCCACCGTCAACTCCTACAAGGCGTATGTGGTGGAAAAGGAGGCTCCCATTGTGCGTGGCTGGGGCTTTCGAAACCGCAGCTCCATGGTTCGGGTCCCTTACACCACAAGTCCTTCGGCCACCCGCATCGAGCTGCGCAACCCGGACCCGGCGGGTAACGTCTACCTGCAGATGGCCACCCTCATCGCCATGGGCCTGCAGGGCATTCGGGAGGCCCTTGCCTCGGACAACCCGGACAAGGGCAGCACCTACGAGCGTGATTACCAGATGAAGGTCTGGGACGAGCGCTTCCTGCCCCGCACCTTCTACGAAGCACTGGTGGAGGCCGAGCGAAGCGAGTTTCTCAAGGACTTTCTCGGGGAGAAGCTTTACGACAACTTCATGACCCTGAAAATCGAGGAGTGGGAAGCGGATCGCATCCATATCTCGGCAAGGGAGCAGCGTCAGTACCTCTCCATCTGACGCCATGGCAGGGTGACTATGCTCCCTTGAATGAACTTACTACTGAAGGCCCGGCAGGCATCCGCCCGCCGGGCCTTTTGTGTTTGATGCAAGGAAACCATTGGAAAAAATTGGCCTTGTTTTAACTTTTTTTTGCGTCTGCCTCGGTATACGGTTTCATCCCGGATGGTGTGTGCGAAAAAATGGCTGCGGAAAACATGGGTGATTGCCCTGCAATGCCTCAAGACAACGAGGTATCGAAAGAATGGTTGCTGAGGAAAACAAACAATGAGCTCTCCTTCACGTGTGTTGCTCATCGGGTGGGATGCGTCGTGCTGGGACGCCATCTTCTTCCTGATGGAGAGCGGAAACGTACCTGTAACGAACCGAGACGACTCTCTTTTCAAGGTGTTGTGCGGGGTGCTGGACGAGGTGAAAGACGGCGCCACGGTGGTTCTGGTTGCTTCCGACGAGGAGCCGGGGCTCTGCCAGGCCCTGGGGGCGATGTTCCTGAAGATGGGATGCTGGAGCGACGCGGAGAGATACTTCAAGCGAACCCTTGCCGTGGTCCCGGACAACTCCGGGGCTACCCTGGGGCTGAGGCGATGCACCGTGGCGCGTCGGCGATGCCAGGAGGCCGCCGAGAAGGCGCTGACGTCTGTGGGGGTCAGGTTTCACTATCCCGACGGGCATGATGTGCTGGCAAGGGCCCTGGTGCAGCTGGGGGGCTCAGAAAAGGCAAGGGACGCCGTGAGGCCGGGCCATGGGTACAGGCGCTGTGCCGGCGAGGAGGCCGGGTCCGAGTGGTATCGGGCCCTTGCCTGCCAGGCACGCAGGCGCATCCATGCCCTCAAGGCCGAAGCCTTTGTCGCGGCAGGGGAATCTTGCAGAATGTCTTGCGGGCACAGCAACGATTCTCTGTCCGGGGCGGTGGCTGGTTCGTCTCAAGAAAAGCAGCAGAGGCATGTCCCCGGTTAGCCGAGGGTGACCTCGCTTACCTGGGGCGGGGTGATGGTGACCACGTCGATGATGGCCTCTTCGGTGATGATCTGAAAGTGGTGCAGGGGATGCTTCATGGTGGAGGCCGCGTATGTCTCGGCCCGGACGTAGTCGAGGAAGGGGGAGGCCGGTGGAGCTGCCTAGCAGTGTCGCTCCGGTGTACGTTCCCTTGTCGGCCTCGCGGGTGTAACTGGCGTTGAGGCTCTCTAAGGCCATGATCTCGCCGGGGAAGGCGATGTGAAAAAGGCGGGGGGACCTTCTGGGGGTTGTCTTGCCGTTGTCCTTTGACTCTTCCGCCCAGATCTCAAGGGTGCCTGCAACTTCCATGCGCATCAGCACAAGGGCTTCGGCGCTGTTGATCTGCGAATAATCCATGGGGCCATCCATTGTTTTGGTTTGGTTCACGGGGAATACCCTTAGTGTAATTCGGTGCCCGGGGAAGATCAAGGGATCCTTTGGTGGAAGCCGCACCCTGCAAAATCTTGGCTGGCCCTTGCCCGGGTTTCTGGTATAGATTGCCAAAGGCAAACGTTTTTTTATGGGCAACGTCTTCGGCAGGGTTTCCCCAAGATGGCAGACATCCTTCACTCCAAGCTCCTTGCGCCTCACCCGCAGGGCCTCCTCGACCGGGGACGGCTCCATGCATGCTTCGGTGAGCTCTTCCAACGAAAAATTACGACGGTGGTGGCCGGGGCCGGTTACGGCAAGAGTACCCTGGTGGCCCGGGCCTTAGGGCAAGGCGGGGCTCAGACCGTCTGGTACCGGCTGGATGCCTTTGACCGGGACCTGTCGGTGTTCATGGGGTACCTCATCAGCGGGATCGAAGGGCTTTGTGCCGGGTATGGCGGGGTGCTTCCGGCTGTCCCGGAGAGGGTATCGGTCTCCCGGGAGGAGCGCGAAGCGTTTCTTTTGGCCTTTGTCAAAGGCCTTGAAGAGATGGTCGCCACCGAGACCGTCATTGTGCTGGATGACTACCACCTGGTGGGCGAGAGCGCCGAGGTCAACAGGGCTCTGGATTTTCTCTTGGAGAGACTCCCTCCTTTGGTGCATGTGGTTGTCATCAGCCGCACGGCCCCGCCCCTTCGCCTGTCGAGGCTTCGGGTGGCAGGGGGGCTTCGTGAGATCGGCGAACGGGAGCTTGCCTTTACCGAGGAGGAGATCGGCGCCCTCTTTTCCCGGGTGTTCGGCATGTCCCTTTCACGGGATGCCGTGGGACATCTGCGTGAGAAAAGCGGGGGATGGGCCGCCAGTCTCATGCTGTTTCGATGTTCTCTGCAGGATGCGGGGGACCGCGGGGTGGAGGGCAGGCTCCTGGAGCTCAAAGGATCCCAGGGCTATGTCTTTTCCTACCTGGAGGAGAATGTTTTCGAGACGCTGGAGCCCGACGAACAGGATTTTCTGGTGAAGAGCTCCCTGCTTGCAACCCTTGACCCCGGGCTGTGCGATGCCGTCCTGGGCATTGACGACTCCCTGGCGCGCCTTCGAGCCCTCGAAGACCGCCACTTGCTTACCTTCTCCCTGGACCCAGGGCGCAGGTCCTTTCAGTACCACCATCTGCTTCGGGATTTTTTGCGGGAAAAGCTCTCCGAACAGGTGAGCGGCGAGGACATTGGCGCCCTTCACCTTGCGGCGGGCGAGGCCATGGAGACGGACACGCCTCTGGAAGCTCTGAACCACTACCTGGACGGGCTGTGGTATGACAAGGCCGCCCGGGTTGTGGAATCCCTGGAGGGGCGGTTCATCATCCAGGGCAAGGTTCGTTCCTTAAGGGCGTGCCTGGAGGCGTTCCCGTCGGCCTATCGCAACCGGACCCCCCATCTTCTGACCATCGAGGCAAAGCTCCTGTCCTGTGCGGGCATGCCCCGGGAGGCCATCGCCCTGTTGAGGCGGGCCCTGGTTCTTTTTCGCGATGTCCATGACGGCTCCAACGAGATGAAGTGCCTGTCGAACCTGGGGTTTCTCTATTACTACACCGGCAACGTGCGTGAAGCCAGGCTCCTGCTGGAGCAGATCGTGGGGGGCCAGGACACCCACTCCGAGACCTACGCCTTTACCATGACCTTCCTTATCTTTTTTGCCGCAGTGCTGGGGGATATGGAGGCCTCGGACGCCTACACCCGGGAGGCCATGGATGCCATCTCACTCCTGGACGAACCCGACCGGTCCGCAAACCTCACCATCGTGGAAACCTCCCTGGCCTACCGCCTTTACTACGCAGGGGATTTCAAGGCCTCCCTGGAGGTGAGCCGCCGCTCCCTTCAACGGGCCGGGGAGCATGGGCTGGATTTTTGCCTGCCCCTGACCTACTACCAGCTTTCTGTGTGCTGCTTTTTCATGGGTGCCTTTGATGACGGGTGCGCCTATGCGGAGCAGGGCATCGCAGCCTCCGAGGCCATTGACCTTAACGACAGCCAGAAGGGATGGGTCTATGTGGCCTGGGCCCAGAACTGCCTGGGCTTGGGAGCCCTTGACAGGGCCGAGTCTCTGGCGCGAAAGGGCCTTGCCATCTTTGAGTGTCCGGAGAACAGGTGGGGCATGGCCAGCACCCACGACTTTTTTCACGAGATCAGCCTGGCGCGGGGCGATGTCGAGTCTGCCCGGGCAAGCCTGGCGACCGCCGCAGGGCTCATCAAAGGTTACGGTCTCACCGTCACCGAAGGCATTCTGGGCATCGGTCAGGCCGGGCTGGCCCTGGGAGAGGGGAACCCGGAAAGAGCCCTGAGCATTCTTGAGGAGAGCAGAGACAAGGTTCGGCCCGCCGCCCATCATCTCCTTGCCCTTTATCTTCTGGAGACAAGGTGCCACCTGGCAGCCTCACGGGAGGAAGAGGCTCAGGTCGCTTTCGAGCGCGCCCTTCACCTTGCCGCAGACAAGGGACTTGTCCACCGGATGACCGGTGAACCGAAGCAGCTCGTGCCCCTTTTGGCCCGATGTTATGCAAAAGGCTGCCGGACAGAGCTGGTGGTGCGTCTCCTCAAGGCAATGGGCGCTCCCGCAACAGATGGGCTGGCCGTTCTTGCCAGGGGCAGGGACTCTGCGGCCAAAGGCAGCGCAAAAGCACTGATGGCCCTCATGCCCTCCCCTGCCTCGTCCCCTTTGACTCTCTCTCTTCTGGGGCCGTTTGCGGTCAGTGTTGGGGGTGAGGCAATCCCTTCCGAGGCCTGGAACAGCACCAAGGCCCTGACAATTCTACAGGCCTTGGCGGCAAAACGGCGCGCGGGCTTTGTCCATCGGGAGACCCTCACCGAACTCCTCTGGCCCGAAGAGGATGCGGAAAAGACCGCCAAGCGCTTCAACGTGGCCATGAGCGCCCTGCGCGCCACCCTGGAGCCCCACCGCACCGCCAAAGGGGCCTCGTCCTATCTTGTGAGGCAGCAGGACGCCTATCGGCTCGACCTGGGCGATGGGGGAATCATCGACGTGGAGGTGTTTCTGGACCATCTGGAGGCCCTGGACAACGAAAAGGACGCCCCCCTTCAGGACCTCCTTGCCGCCGAAGCCTGCTGGAAAGGCCCTCTCCTGGAAGAGTACCCCTTTGACGCCTGGTGCCAGCCGGAGCGCGACTCCCTGACAACCCGGTACCTTGCCCTGCTTATCCGGATCATGGATCACCCGGACATGGCAGACCACCCCGCCAAAGCCCTTGCCTGCGCAGAAACCTACCTGGGGCTCGATCCCCATGCCGAACCCGTCTACCGCACCGTTATGCGCCTTAATGCCCGCATGGGCAACAACGCCGGGGTGGTGACCGCCTACACAGCCTGCCAAACCCACATGCAGGCCCTGGGATGCCCCCTGCACGAAAAAACCATGGCGTTGTACGAGCAGCTTATTGGCTGAAAGGTTTTGCCTCATGACGGTACCGGACCTTCGGGTACCGTTGCTCGCTCCCAGGCTCTGCCTGGGAGTGTCGGTTGCAAGGCTCCGCCTTGGCGGTGTGAAGCATAGCGACGTAATGGATTTCCCTTACCGGGTGAAGCGATTTCGGGCGTGGAGGCAGAGCCTCCGTGCATCATTCCCAGGCGGAGCCTGGGAACGAAAGAATATCGTGGCGTGTGCTTGCATGGCCGTTCCGATTTTTCGGTTACCGTTGCTCGCTCCCAGGCTCTGCCTGGGAGTGTCGGCAGCAATGCTCCGCCTTGCCGGTGTGAAGCATAGCGACGTAATGGATTTCCCTTACCGGGTGAAGCGATTTCGGGCGTGGAGGCAGAGCCTCCGTGCATCATTCCCAAACGGAGCCTGGGAACGAAAGGTAAGGGTATTGCCCCTTGCCTTTGGCATTCAGAACGGGCGCAGCCCGTCAGCAAATGCGCAGGGCGAGGAACGAGTCCCGGAGTATTTGCGAACCTGGGTTCCAAGGGCTCAGCCCTTGGCCGCCGGAGGCACGCTTTTCCCTGGCGTTTTTACTGCTGCTTTATTCCTGCTTAACTTGCGATTTGTATACTCCCTCCCGACAGATGTTTGATGACCTGGAATTTTTCTATGCGGAGGGCGTATGCTTGAGTTGGCGATTAAGGGCGGAAAAGGGTATTGGGCGTGGATTGCGGGGCTTCTGGCGGTGCTGGTGCTGGGGGCGTTGTGTTACGGGCAACAGCTTGAACACGGGTTGATGATCACGGGCCAGAGCCGGGATGTCTCCTGGGGATTTTACACGGCCCAGATGACCTTTCTGGTGGGGGTGGCGGCAGGGGGGGTGATGCTGGTGCTTCCGTATTACCTCCATGACTACAAGGCCTTCGGGCGGATCACGGTGCTGGGGGAATTTCTGGCCGTGGCTTCCATTGTGATGTGTTTTCTCTACCTGCTCATTCATTTGGGGCAGCCCTTCCGGGCCCTGAATATTTTCCTCAACGCCACGCCGTCGTCCATGCTCTTCTGGGACGGCAACGTGCTGATGGCTTACCTTCTTATGAACATCATCATCGGGTGGAATGTCCTTGAGGCCGAGCGTAACGGGGTGGCACCGGCCCCCTGGGTGAAAGTGCTGGTGTATCTTTCCATTCCCATGGCCTTTGCCATCCACACCATGACGGCCTTTATCTACTGCGGCCTTCCAGGTCGGGGGTTCTGGCTGACGGCCATTCTGGCCCCCCGGTTCCTTGCCTCGGCCTTTGCCGCCGGTCCGGCCCTTCTGATCCTGCTCTGTTTTATCATTCGAAAGGTCTCGGACTTTGACCCCGGCCAGAAGGCGATCAAGACCCTTGCCGTCATCACCGCCTACGGCATGGTGGCCAACCTCTTTTTCCTGGGGTGCGAGGCGTTTGTGGCGTTTTACTCCCGGATTCCAGAGCACATGGACCACCTGAAGTACCTCTACGTGGGGCTCCACGGCCACGGGGTCCTCGTTCCCTGGATGCGGGGCTCCCTGCTTCTCATGGGGGCGGCCGCGCTCCTGCTTATTCCCCCCGTGACCCGCAACAATGAGACGACCCTTGCTGTGGCCTGTCTTTGCGCTTTTGTGGGCATCTGGATCGACAAGGGCCTCGGCATGATCATGCCGTCTCCCCTCCACCATGTCACCGAGTATGTGCCCTCCTTCATGGAGCTGATGATCTCGGCGGGTATTACGGCCATCGGTCTTCTGGTCCTTACCGTGCTGTACAAAATAACCCTGGGCGTGAAACGAAGCAATTGAGACGCTGAGCCACCTTCTGCCTCCGGTGATTCTGCCGGAGGCAAAAAACAAGTTAAATTGTTACCTTTGAGATGATCAACTGTGTGGCGATGAGGGTGGGCAGGTGATGTTATGAGGAATGCCTACAGGGGGCTCCCTTCATTGAAATAATGTTGATTCTTTTACTTGAAATTTATATACCATTCTTCAATTTTAAATAACATATTGCTTAAATGGGGAATGGATATGAGGGTAAGAGGGGTAGGGGCGAAATTAAATATCCTGACGGGTATTCTGGTTCTGTTGACCTGTGCTGCGGTGACATCCATCAATTATCGTATCGGGCGGTCCTGCCTTGGAACGTTTCTCGAGGCGATCCACATGCCGGCGGTGATGAAGAATATCTCTTCCGTGGTGGATGATCGGTTGATCTGGCCTGCGAAAAGCCTGGACATGGTGGCGGAAAACCCCTTTTTGATTCGGTGGGTCAAAGAGGGAGAGCCCGAAGCGGGCCGTGAGACCGGCAGATCAGCTCCAAGGGCGTCATTTGGTAGCCTGGGCACCGGTGGGGCCAATGTGGTGCTGTGGGACAACCAGAGCTATTACGACATGCGGGACGGGAAAGCGAGCTTCAAGACACTTTCACCTTCCGACGCCTGGTTCAAGGCGTTTAAGGAGAGCGGGAAAACCCTCGATATCAACCTGCACATCAATGACCCGGTGTATGGTTCCATGGCCTTTATCAACCGTCGCATTGAATCAGACGGGCGCTTCCTGGGGCTGACCTCCGTTTCTTTGGACCTTGCGACCTTCAACCACCAGATTACGGACACCACCGTGGGGGAAAAAGGGGAAACCTACATGGTGGACCGCACGGGACGGGTGATGTTGCATCGGAACCGGGACCTCATTCAACGGCAGACCCTTGCGGACAAAGCCGGGTGGGGGGAGCACGCCGAAGCCGTACTGAGTAAGAAGCGCTCAGTCATCCGCCTGACCGATGCCCGGGGCGATGCCATTATCGCCATGACGCGCTTTGTCCCGGACTGGTGACCCTTGTGGCCGAAGCCAATGAGGACGAGCTGATCGAGACGGTGAGCAGTACCCTTTTAAAAGAGATGAACGGCTTGATCGCCATCCTTGTGGTCACCTTCCTGCTGCTTGCCGTGCAGGGATCGGGGCCTGCCTGTTCTCTGTATCACCATCACCGGCCCATCAACGAAACCGTTGCCCGAATCAAAGACATTGCCACGGGGGAGGGCGGATGGACCTCAGGCTCTGTAGGGGGCGCAAAGATGGAAATCGGAGAGCTGGCTTCCTGGGTCAACACCTTCATGGAAAAGCTCCAGAATATTGTGGCGCGGATTTCGAGGAGCGCAGAGGAGGTGACAGCGGCATCCGAGGAGTTGCTGGGCATCTCCCGGGACCTGGTCAATGAAACCCGTGACACTTCGGAAAAAGCCTCTGCGGCCAACGCCGCCACCGAGCAGACGGGTTCGGGCATCGAGGCCATCTCGGAAACCATGGCCGATACCTCCCGCCAGGCGGCGGGGATTACCTCCGCAGCCGATGGGATGGGGGTGGCGATCCAGGCTGTTTCCAAGGGGGCCGGAGAGGCCATGCAGCAGACCGGAGCCGCTGTGGAGACAGCGGACAGGACCCTTGAAACCATCACTCGCATGGGGCGGGCCGCGACCCAGATTGAAACGGTCTCCGAGGCGGTCACGGAAATTTCCGAGCAGACCAAGCTGCTCTCCCTCAATGCCACCATCGAGGCAGCCCGGGCAGGGGAGTACGGCAAAGGGTTTGCCGTGGTTGCCGACGAGATCCGGGCCCTGTCCCTCCAGACAGCCGAGGCCATTGAGGCCATCAAAAAAACGGTTCAGGGCATCCAGGATGCCACCCGGGAGAGCTTGGAAGAGATCCATGCCATGACCGAGGCCGTGAAAAACACCCACAATATGGTGGGGGGCATGGAACAGGCTGTGGATGCGCAGGCCGCATCCACCCAAGACATCACAAGGCACATCAATCAGATCGCCGTAGGCATCGATACGGTTTCCGAACGGGTCAGGGCAGGGAGCCTGAGTGCCCGGGAGACCACCGTGGATATCAGAAATGTCTGTGAGTCAGCGGAGCGGATGTCCGGCAGCGGCAGGCAGGTCCAGGGAAGCGCCGAGCAGCTCAGCGTTCTTGCCAGGGACCTGAGGTCTGCCATCAGCAGTTTCAGGATTTAGCATCCTTCGCCTTTGTTTGCATGTGGGCGGGTTTATCTGGTGAGCATAAAACCCGCTCCCACGCGGGTGATCTCGCGGTTGTAGTCGATGAGGCTGTCTCCGTATCCGTGAAAGCCCTGGACCATGAAGAAGACGCCCCCTTCGGTGACGGGGATGCTCCAGGTGAGGCTTGCGGCCCCTTTTCCTTCCCGCAGGTTGCCCCGGGCCATGAGGTGGATGAGCTGCTCTTTGGCGAACTGATACTTGATGTTGAACTCACTGTAGCCCATGAAGTCAGCAATGTCCGGGTTGTTGCTTCCTTCGGAGCCGTCTGAGGAGACGTCTTTGCTGTCTTCGGTGATGTACCAGAGCTTCAGCCAGGCAAGGAGGTTGCCGTCGGCGTAGAAGGGGGTGACGTAAAAGCGGTTCCAGCTTCGGGAGTCGGGCATGTCCTGGCCGTTGGATTCGTGCTCGAAGCCGAGGTCCGCCCCCATCTTGTTGACAAGGGGGCCGTTTCCCAACAATTGGTGAAGGGGGCTGCCCGGCAGGAACCGGTAGAAGATCTCCGGGGTCTGGGGGCCTGCCCCGTCTCCCGAAAGGGGAGGAGCTTGTCGTGATTGTAAGCCTGCCAGAAGGATTTCTGGGTGTAGGCCACGTGGAACCCGGTGTTCATGATCTGTTTTTTGAGGCTGAACTGAAAAACGAGTTCGCTGTGTTCGCTGTGGTAGGCATCGGACCAGGTGAAGGGCATGATCCAGGTGGCCTTGTGCCGGGAGATGCCCTGGGCCATGTCGGTGATGGTGTAGTCAAAGGCGCGGGCGGGTGTTGAAAACACAAGCCCCGCAAGGAGCAGGAGGAGGTGAAAAGCACGTGGGCGCATGGGGGTTACCTTTTCAAAGCTCGCATGGGTCTGAGGGCCTCCGCGCGGAAGGCCCCGGTGAGAAGCGTGCTGCTTGCATATCAGCGCCGTACGTTAGCATGAAAGGCTGATTTGTGAAAAGGCTTCACGTGATGTGTACAATGTTTTGAGTGGGGGCCACGCTATGAATACCTTGACGCCACAGGAGCCGGAGGGCTTACCGGGAGAGCATGATGCCCACACCCATGCGGGAGACGGACCGGTTGTAGTCGATGAGGCTGTCCCCGTATCCATGGAATCCCTGGACCATGAAGAAGGCCCCGCCGTCGGTGATGGGAATGCTCCAGGTGAGGCTCGCGGCCCCTTTGCCCGTTGCCGGGTTGCATCGGCCCATGAGGTTGAAGAGCTGGTCCCCGTAGGTCTGGTATGTGAGGTTGAGCTCTCCGTACCCCATGTAATCGGCGATGTCCGGGTTGTTGCTTCCGCTCTTTCCGTCTTCGGGTACGTCTTCGCTGTCCTCTGTAATGTACCAGAGCTTTAGGGCCACAAGCAGGTTGCCGTCGGCGTAGTACGGGGTGAGGTAGGCGCGGTTCCAGCTTCGGGACTCGGGCATGGAGCGGCCGTTGGACTCGTGCTCGAAGCCGATGTCCAGGCCCAGGTTCTGGCTTCCCAGGGACTGGAACAGGTCGTTGCCGGGTTCAAAGCGGTAGAAGACTTCAGGGTTGTAGTTGGTCTCCCGGAAAGGGCTGGACTCGTCCGTGTTGTAGGCCTGCCAGAAGGATTTCTGGGTGTAGGCCACGTAGAGCCCGGTGTCCATGATCCGCTTTTTGACGCTGATCTGAAAGACCGCCTCGGTTTCATCTCCGTTGTATTCATTGGACCAGGTGGCGGGCATGATCCAGGTGGGTTTGTGAAGGATAGAATCCTCTGGGCCACATGGGTGATTATCGCCGTGGCCCTGCTGGTTGTGTCACGAAAAGGGTGGCCGTGAAAAACGCCAGGGCCACGATAAAACGAAAAATCATCAGTTTGTCCTGCTTGGAAATGATGGGGTGGTCAACTTAAAGGGAAGACACCGCACCGTGCGGTATCCTCGGATGTTCCCGCGGGGATGCGGGAACGGTGTTTTATCATATAACGGTCAATGGGGCGTTTCCCTTGAGGGAATAATGACAGGGGGAGGCGCGAAGGCATGGCCTTCGCGCCTTTTTTTCTGGGGGGCTATACCCCGGCAATCTGTCAGATCATTACCTCTATCTCCCGGATCCATTTGTTGAGTCGCTTGGCCGAGACCTTTTCCCGGGTGCCGATCTCCTGGGCGTAGATTGAGATCTTGAACTCTTCGATGGACCAGAAGAGGGCCTCGATGGCCTCTTTTTTCTCTTCGGAGGAGTCGGGGTTGAGGGAGGCCACCAGGCTGTTCATGGCCTGGACAAAGGGGGCCACTTCCCGGGCTTTGACGCGGTCTTTTTCCGGGGCGTCAAAGGCGCGCTTGGCGACGCTACTGCCCGGATGCGGGCGTCGAGCCGGGTGAGGCGGCTGGGGCCGTAGAGGTCGATGAAGTTTTTGGGGACCAGAAGGTCCAGCTCGTTTCGCATCATGCCGGTTAAGAGCTGGCCCGCCGGAGTCTTGGAGCGCCGGAGTTCTTCGGTGTAGATGAGGCTGCTGGTGGCGTGGTACTCGGTGAGGATGGCCTCCACCGCGGCCAGGAGCTTGGTTCCCGTGGCGTAGAGCTTTTTGGACACCTCGTTGACGTGGGCCTCGAAGGCAGCGCGGGTGCGGATGTCTGCTGCAAAGAGCAGCTCCGTGGTCTTGGCGGCCAGGGCCGTGGTGAGGGGGGCGTCCCCTCCGAAGTAAGCGGCGCGTTTTTTTGCCTCTCCGGTGAGTTTCAGGTCTTTGGAGAGGCTTCTGACCTCTTTGGCCAGGCGCAGGGCTGTGAGGGCCGATACCCCTTTTCTGTGGAGGCGCAGGGCCTCCTTGTCGTGGCGGTGGAGGACAAGGTCCACGGAACCTTTGCGTACGGTCAGGGCCGGGTAGGCAAAAAGGCCTCCGGGCGCGGGGACGGATGCGGGGATCTCGTCCATGGGCCATTCGGTGAGGCCGGTTTTCTCCCAGGTTCGGCTCAGCTTTCGGAAGGCGTCGTCCTTGGGGGCCACGGCTTCGGCTGCCGGGGTGAGGAGGACGGATTTGTCCCGGGACGCGGCCAGCTCCTTGCCCTTGGCGCCGGTGACGGCGATGCGCACCTTGAGGTGATCGGGCACGGCCCCGGCCTGCCATGCGTTGGGGGGAATGCGCACCCCGAACCGCCTGGCAATGAAGGAGCCCAGGGCGGTGATGAGGGGGCGGGTGGGAAAGGCTCCCTGTTTCAAGGTGTCGAGCTCTTCCATCTCCCGGGCGATGACTGCCACGGTGTCGGAGACGGGCACCAGTCGCTTGCGGTGCTCCTTGGGCAGGGCCTTGATCATTGCCTCGATCTTTTCGGGCATGAGGCCGGGCACCACCCAGTCCAGGGCCTCTTTGGAGAGGGCTTTGGCCGAGTGCGCCGGAACGGTGAGGGTGACGCCGTCTTTCTCTTTTCCAGGTTCAAAGGCGTAGGAGAGGGAAAAGGTGCCGCCTCCCACGGTGATGCCCTTGGGAAAGGCTGCCAGCTCCTCTTCCTCCGGGGTGTACCGGGCGATGGCCTCGGGGTCCATCATCAGGTGGGCGTCTCCCCCGGCCACCTTGAGGTGCCGTGAGAAGGTGCGGATGTCCCAGGTGTTGGTGATTTTGTCCGCGTAAAAGGAGAAAAGATCCTCCTCACTGATGAGGATGTCCCGTCTTCGGATGCGGTCTTCCACCTCTCGGACGTCGTCGATGAGGGCCCGGTTGTGTTCTAAAAAGGTAAAATGCCGGTTGCCCTTGGGCACCTCCAGATCCCCTTCCACCAGGGCGCTGCGGATGAAGAGGCGGGTGGCCTCTTCGGGATCGGTGGGCCCAAAAAGGACCTTTCGGTCTGCGACGATGATCAGGCCGAAGAGGGTGACCTGCTCGTCGGCCACCACCGCGCCCATCTTCTTTTCCCAGCGGGGGTTGGAGAAGGTGCGCTTCCAGCTTTCCCCCAGTTCCTCCAGCCAGTCCGAGTCGATGCGGGCGACGTTCCGGGCAAAGAGCCGGGAGGTCTCCACCATCTCCGATGCCACGATCCACTGCCCACCCTTGTTGAAGAGCCCCGACCCCGGGAAGATCATCACTTCGCGCCCCTTGGTGGCGTTGTAGCGGTTTTTCTCCTTGCAGGTGGCGATGCTGGAGAGGTAACCGGCCAGGATGGATTTGTGGATGGCGGTGTACTCGGCTCCGAAGGTCGCTTTTTTCCCCTTTTGGGGCTCAGCCGATCGGGTGGATTTTTGGGTGACGTCCGGGGAGAACTCCTTTGCGATGCGGGAGAGCTGGCCGTGGATGTCGATCCATTCGCGCATGCGCAGAAAGGAGACGTAGTTCTCCTTGCAGAAGGCCTTCATGGCGCTCATTTTTTTGGTGCCCCCCATGTGCTCCTTGAACCGCTTCCAGATGTTGAGCAGGGTCACGAAGTCGGAGCTGGGGTCTTTGAAGGCCGCGTGTTTCTGGTCGGCCTGGGCCTCTTTGCCGTCGGGGCGCTCCCTGGGGTCCCGGATGGTCAGGGCCGAGATGATGACCAGAACCTCTTCGAGGCAGCCGTTGGCCGAGGCGTCGATGAGGATGCGGGAGAGCTTGGGGTCCACGGGGATGGAGGCCATGATGCGCCCGGTGCGGGTGAGGGCATGGCGCACCTCCCCGTTTCGGCCCTTTGTCTCCTGGATGGCCCCGAGCTCCAGAAGGGTCTGGAAGCCGTCGGCAATGCTCTGGGGAGAGGGGGGATCCACAAAGGGGAAGGTCTCCACTCGGCCGAGTTTTAAAGAAAGCATGCGCAGGATAACCTCGGCCAGGTTGGCCCGCAGGATCTCCGGCAGGGTGAACAGGGGGCGGCTCTCCAAGGATGCCTCGTCGTAGAGGCGGACGCACACCCCGTTTTCCACACGGCCGCAGCGCCCTTTTCGCTGGTCGGCGCTTGACCTGGAGATCTCCATGACCGGCAGGCTGGTGGTGCGGGTGCGGGGGGAATATCGGGGGATTCGGGCCACGCCCGTGTCGATGACGTACTTGATGCCCGGGATGGTGATGGAGGTCTCGGCCACGTTGGTGGAGACAATCACCTTGCGGCCGAAGGCGCTCTGGAAGACCTTTTTCTGGTCGTGGGCGGAGAGGCGCGCATACAGGGGCAGCACGGTCATGGCCTTGTGGCGCCTACCCTCGATCATGTCGCAGGCCTCTTTGATGTCGGCCTCCGTGGGCATGAAGATGAGGACATCCCCGTAGGGACCCAGGGCCACGAGCTGATCCAGGGCGGTGACCGCGGCCTCCACGTAGCTGTCGTCCTTGGATTCCAGGGGCTGGTGGATCACCTCCACGGGGAAGGTGCGGCCGGACACCTCAATGATGGGGGCCCCGGAAAAGGCCTTGGAGAATTTCTCCGTGTCGATGGTGGCCGAGGTCACAATGACCTTCAGGTCCCGCCGTTTTTTCACCAGGGTGCGCAGGATGCCGAGGATAAAGTCGATGTTCAGGCTGCGCTCGTGGGCCTCGTCTACGATGATGGTGTCGTAGGTGGAGAGGAAGGGGTCGCCCTGGGCTTCGGCCAGGAGGATTCCGTCGGTCATGAGGCGGATGGTGCCGTCTTTGTCTCCGGTTTCGTGGAACCGGATCTTGTAGCCCACGCTCTTGCCGGGTTCTTCGCCCATCTCTTCGGCCAGGCGGTTGGCCACGGAGACGGCGGCAATACGCCGGGGCTGGGTCACGGCGATGAGCCCGCCCGTGCCGCGCCCTGCCTCCACGCAGAATTTGGGGATCTGGGTGGTCTTGCCCGAGCCGGTCTCCCCGGAGATGATCACCACCTGGTGCTTCTTGATGGTCTCGACGATCTCTTCTCTTCGGGCGGTAACCGGAAGGTCCGGGTTGTAGTTGAGGGCAGGCGGGTTCTGGCGGCGGCGGTTGCGCTCGTCCATGGACGCTGCAAGGCGCTCCCGGAGGGCGGTAAGCCTTCCCATGGCTTTCTCGTCCGGGGTGTTGATGCGTTCGAGTTTCTTCAGGTCCCGCCGCAATGGGTGGCGGTCCCTGATCATGGTGCGGCCCAGGCTCCGTAAGGCCCGTTCCACCTCTTTTTTAAACGCCTGTGATTCCATGCGTCTCCTGCTCTCCACGGGTGATAAATCCTCCGGGGGTTTCCACTCTTACCCCGGCTTCGGCAGGGACACTTTAATGACAATGCCATGTAAAATCAAGGCCACGGCGAGGCGTGGGCAGGGCCAATGCATTTAAAAATGAGCCGCCTCGCGGTTGCTTTTTGAAAAAGCTCCGCAAAAACGTTCCGGGTAATCAAAAGGCGCTTATCTCCAGCCCCGCAGGGGCTGGAGATAAGCGCTTTGATAAATTAAAAAAGAAGAGGGACTATGCTCTGAAGTAACGCACCTTCAAAAAACAAAATCTGTTTGTCAAACTTTTCAAAAGTGTGGCCCCCGGCAGGGCCGCCGGAGGCCAAAATCTAAATGCGTTAACCCTGTAGGCGTGGGTTTTTCCCTTTGTAACCGTTCGGTTCAAAAGAGCCTTCTATGGTTAACGTGGGGAAAAAGCAAGCCTTCGGCGGCAAGGTGGGGCACCTTGAAACCCTTTGTTGCGTGCAGGGATGGATGGGCGAGGCTGAGGCCGGCTACGGATGAAAGGTGCTGAGCAGCTCGTCGATACGGTCGTTTCTGCGGCGCGCTTCGGTGAGCATCTCAGGGTTGTGGGAGGCCTTTTCCAGGCTTTCGGCAAGGGCGAGGTTTTCTTGCCGGAGGGCGGTGAGCTGGTCTGTCAAGGAGTCCAGGGCCTCGTTGACCATGTCTGCTTCGTCCCGGAGATAGTCCCGTTCCGAAGGCGGACGGCGAAGCGGCGGGGGGGTTGCCTTGCCAGGAGTCACTCAAGGGGCGGGGTCCACTGAGGGGGCCCAGATGCGGTGGGTCATGATTACCAGGTGGACGAAAAAAAAGAGGAAGAGAACCAGCACGGCGGGCACGAGGCGCTGGGCCAGCAGGAGAAAGACCTGGGCGGCCTCGTACTGGGCGTTGGGGTCGGAGGCGTCAAACATGGCGTGGAGAACAGGCAGGAGGGTAAAGGCGAGGGTCACGGCAAGGGTGATGGCCATGTACCCCAGGCTGACAAAGATCAGGCGGAGCTGAAGGGAGCGGTTGATGACATAGTTTCTCAGCTTGCGTTCATGATCCTTGGACATGACGGCTCTACCTTTCGATGATTGTGTCGGTTGCAAAGCTGTATTCGTAAACGGTGGCGGCACGTTTGTGCTTGGCCTGCATGGTGAACGGATTGTTGGGATTGTACGGGTCCTCGGGTGATCCTGCAACGATGGTGATGGAGACCCCCTTGGAGAGGGTGTAGTCGGTCAGGTCGATGGTGGAGGGCAGGCCGTCGTTGCGAATGGACTCCCCCTGGTCGCCGATGCAGGTGCCGTTCATGGAGAAATGGAATTTCTGGAAGTCTGCAAAGAGCTGAAGATCGTGTTGGGTGGTGATATTGAAGGCCGAGGCGCTGGTGATCTTGAGGAAAATGGCCCCACCGGCAAAAAGGGCGGTGGTGAGGATGGCCACAATGCAGATCTGGGCGGGCGTCACAACGGGCTTTCGCTCTCGTTTGCGATGCGGCTTGGCATAAGGGTGTCGTCGGCTTTTTTTCCGAACGGTCATGGTTTCCCTCATGTGGGACGGCGGCCCCGGTGAACGGGTCCGGGTGCCGTTTGGCTGTGCGTCGTTGGGTGATGTTGCGGGAACCGATGAGTGCGTCGCTGGGTTGGGCTCCCATATGCTGCAGCTGATGAGGAACGTGCCTTGTCGGGTGACGTGGGGTGAGTTGGTGCGGATCATCGTGTGCATACGGGCATCCTTGGGCACAAGGGTCGGGTTCCAGGACCCGACCTGTGAAGTATGCGATATATTGTATTGAATCTCAACAGAATAAATCAGGGGCGCCGGTACTCCCTGTAACGGCCATGGGGATGCAAGGGCCTGCCCCCCCGGACGGGGTGCAGGCCCTGTTTCGGGATGGCGGGTTACCCGGCGATCCGTCCGTTGGCTTTCAGGGCGGAGATCACCACTTTCTGGAGGAGCCTCTCCTTGAAGACCGCCGGGGTTTTTAGGGCCATGCGGTTCAGGTAGGGCTCGGCCCCAGCGGGCACGGGTTTAAAGAATTCACCGGCCAGGGACATGGCCACGCCGAGCTTGTTTTTGCCGGCCTTGGCCTTGAAGGCCCGCAAGGCACCGCCCAGGGCCACCTCTTCGTCGGTAAAGTCCGTGCCAAAGGGAAAGACCTGAAAGAGTCCCTCTTGTTTGTACGGGGCCAGAAAGGCAGAAACCTTTTCCGGGGTGTTGTGACGATAGGCTTCGGGGATCTCGTAGTGAGAGGGCACCTTGCCGGTTTTTTTGGCCCGGGCCAAAAGGTCGCCCTGGAAGCGGGAGTCGGCGATCTTGATGAGTTCCAGGATGACATCCTTGTCGGGCAAGCCCCGGACGTCGGCGATGCCGTATTCGGTCACCACGATGTCCCGAAGGTGCTTGGGCACGGAGCAGTGGCCGTAGTTGAACACGATGTTGGACTGTGGGTTGTCTGCGTTTCCCCGGGTGCTGCGGACCATCATGATGAGACGGCCGTCGGGAAGGGCATGGGCCATGGAGACAAAGTTGTACTGCCCCCCGATGCCGCTCACCACCCGTCCGTCGTCCAGGGCGTCGGAGACAACGGAGCCGAAGATGCTGATCATCATGGCGGTGTTGATGAAGCGGCCGTCCTTTCTCTGGAGGCTGCGGAGCTTTTCGTCGCCGTAGAGCTGGTTCACCTTGTCCACCCCGGACATGCCAAAGAGCTTTCTCTCCTCTTCGTCCATGGTGTTGAGGGCCTTGTAGAAACTGCGCGGACCAATGAAAAAGGCCCCTAAAATCACGCTGCCCCCGTTGAGCTTTTCTCCGCGGATCGCTTTGATGGCCTGGAGGTTTTTCGGTACGGACAGGTCGGTTTCATAGGCGGTCTCCCCGTCGTAGAGTGTGCCGTCTCTCCAGGTCACCCCCTCTTTGAGAAGGCCGAAGGCGGTGAGGAACCGGACATCTTTTCGGCTTCCTGCACAGCCTCTTTTTCGACGAGAAGGTCAAACAGGTTCTCCGGGAGAGCCTCGCAGTCCAGGCGTTTTTCGTTGATCAGCTCCATGAGGGGCTCGCTCTCAAAGACCTTTCGCTTGAGGATGCCGCTTTTGTAGAGCTCCATAAAGGCGTCCACAAACATCTCGGAAGAGCCGTAGAGCCCTTGGGCAAAGGTGTCGGTGCCTCCCACCTTCTGGATCAGGTCGCCGTAGGCGGCCGTGATCCCGGCCTTTTCAATGATGGTGTTGTACCTGGCATTGTCGGTGTGGCGAAGCTGCAGGCCGGAGACAGACCAGGGCGTCCCCCAAGTAGCCGATACCCACCTGGATGGTCCCCCCGTCCTTGACCAGGGCGCTCACATGGAGCCCGATGAGGTGGTCCACGTCGGAGACCGACTCCTTGGGCGGGCCGAACAGTTCGTAGGAGGTGTTGTCGTTGTTTAAGATGAAGTCGTAGTCCGCAGCCGGGACCACGGCGTCTCCGTACATGAAGGGGAGGTTGGTGTTGACCTCGCCCACCACCGCCACTTTTTTGCCCTTGGCCCGCTGGTTTTTCAGGGCCGCAATGCACTCTAAGCTGATGTCGGTGTTGCAGCCCATGGAGTACTGGGGGCCCGATCCGTTGCCGTCCCGCACGGAGAGCATCTGGCCGTAGACGTTGATGCCGAAATTGATGCCGTCCCGGATGACGTGGGTGTAGTTGGAGTTGAGGTGGTTCTGCTGGGCTTCGGGGCTGCCCATGTACCCCCCGGCTTTGTTGAAGAACTCGTAGAGCTTGATGTTTTCGGGCATGGTTCCGGCCCGGAAGTCTTTCATGTAGTCAAACTCCGGGCATCCGCCGAAGATGCGCTCCACAAGGGGACCTAACAGGCGTTTTTCAAGGTCGCTGGCTCCTTCGGGTTTTTCCAGGGCCAGGGCGGTGAGGATGGTCAGCTTGATCTGCGGGTTTCTTTTGGCGTGTCGGTAGAGTTCGTTGACAAAAAGGGCCGGTTTTCCCAAGGCCAGAGGCATGCCGAAACAGGATCCGTTTCCGACGGTGCGGATGACTTCTTCCACACAGGCGGAGGTGTTGTCATGGTACGTTGTGTTACTTGTCATAACCCATATCCCCCCTTGCTGTTTCAATGTCTCCATGGGGCTCGAAGCCCGCGGATCCTGCCTTGATACTATGGTGGCGCACATGAACTATGTTATTATTGAGGATGCAGTAATGCCTGTAAAAAAAACGTGGGAAGGAAAATACTATGAGTATTGTTCGGGAATGCTGTTAATACAAAAAGGGGGACGCGATTTCTTTGGGCTAAGACCAAGAAAAGGCAGGGTGATCGGCAGATACAGCACCGGCCGTTGTCCGATGATTTCGGCTCCATCAATCCATGGCAATGGTGAGGAAGATGCTGCCGGTGAGCCGTTGGGGTGGGGAAGCCCCAGGCCTTTTAAGCGAAGCCGTTTGCCCGGTTCGACACCGGGTGGCACCGTGATCTTGATGAGGCGGCCCTTGCCGAAGCGGAAGAGGTTGATACGCTTGACCGCCCCTTTGCGCGCCTCTTTGGGCGTGATGGCAAGGCGCCCGGTGAGGTTGAAGCCTCCCTGGTCCACGCGGACATGGATGATCTGCAGGCGCGGGGACCGTGACCGGACGGCCTGGAACCTGTGTGGTTTGGTGGGCGCCTTGCGGGCACCCGTGACCAGAACAAAGGCCATGCCGCAGAGAAACCCGCCGATGTGCGCCCACCAGGCAATGGCGCTGGCACTGCCGCCGGTGGCGTTGAAGAACTGCATGAGAAACCAGATTCCGAGAAAGATGAAAGCCGGGATTTCAAAGAAAAGAGGGATGAAGAACAGGGGCACCAGGGTCAGGACCTTGGCCCGGGGGTAGAGGAGGAAATAAGCCCCCATGACCGCTGCCACGGCACCGCTGGCGCCGATGGTGGGCACGGTGGAGCCCGGATTTAAAAGCATGTGGGAGAGCCCGGAGACGACACCCCCGCCCAGATAGAAAAGAAGGTAGCGTACATGGCCCAGCCGGTCTTCCACGTTGTCCCCGAAGATGTAAAGGCTGAGCATGTTGCCGAGAAGGTGCAGCCAGCCGCCGTGGAGAAACATGAAAGAGACCAGGGCCGTCATCTGGCCCGCCACGCCAAAGTACTCCCAGGCCGCAGGGGTGGTGTAGCGCGCCGGGACCAGTCCGTAAATATGGTAAAAGTGGGCTGGTTGCGACAACGTCTGCAGAAAGACCAGGAGGTTGATGACAATAAGGGTGGTGTTCACCACCGGCAGGGTGCGGGAGGTGAGGGTGTCTCTCAGGGGGATCATGGGCGGTCCCTTAGGCTGTGTGGTTGTGGGGTTCGGCTTTCATGGCTCCTATCCTGCCGATTTTGTCGGGTGCTTGCAAGGGGGAAGCAGGTCATGGGGCATAGGGGATGGGTTATAGAAGGCGGGGCGGTTGAAGGGAAAAAACCTTCAGTAGCCTTGCTGGGGGCTTTCAAAACAACCGCTAAAGATCGACCGAAACGGAGCGCCGCACTCCGGTGCGGCTTTTTAGTCCGTCGTTACCCGTGCCGCACAGGAGTGCGGCGCTCCAGGGGACAAGGGTGTTCGTGGCAGGGGAGCTGTTTAAAAAATGCTAAATGCCCTTCATCGTTTTCAGCTCAAAATTGCCTCCGGCGGCCCTGCCGAAGGCGAAGACGGAAGCTTTTTTCAAAAAGCGACCCGCCGGAGGCTTTTATTCTATAGCAGCAGAAAATTTCGGATGCCGGTGAAGATGATCTGGGCGGAGATGGCGGAGATCATGAGGCCCGTGACCTTGGAGAGGATGACCACGCCCTGCTTGCCCACGGCTTTGACCACCAGGGGCGCGAAGAAGAGCATGGAACCCACAAAGCCTGAGGCCGTGAGGATGGCCGCACCGATCTCCAGTTTGGCCGGAAGGGTGGTTGCTTCTGCACCGAAGAGGAGCAGGACCCCGATCCCCCCGGGACCGACGGTGATGGGCAGGGCCAGAGGCACGATGGCGATGTCGTTGCCCTCCCCGGCGCTCTTGATGTTGGAGCTGCCTCCTACCATGGAGACCCCCGAAAGGAAGAGGATGCTGCCTGCCCCGATGCGGAAGGCATCCAGGGTGATGCCGAAGAGGGCAAAGAGGTATTTCCCGAAGAGAAAGACGCAGAAAGAGATGACGATGATGCCGAAGGTCACCCGCAGGGCCAGGCATTTTTTCTCCTTCTCTTCCATCTCCTGGGTCATGGAGATGAAGGCGGAGAGAACGAAAAAGGGGGTGAAGATAAAGAAGATCTTCAGGGCGTCGTTGATGAATAAAGAGAGGTCCACGGGGCTTGCTTCCTTGATTCAGAATACTACGCATGGGCACGCCGGGACACTTCGGGCTCCGGCAGCCGGGCAAACAGCTCCCCGGGTTTGGAAAACGGCAGATGTTCCATGGGGAGGCAGCTTTGTATACACCAAATCAGGGAGGGATAAAACAGGAATTTGAAAGGATTTTATAAAATCTTGGAGGGGAACGCAAACAGGGAGTAGGGGATGGTGAATAGGGTGTAGTGAATGGTGAGTGGTGAATGGGGCGTAGTGGCCTTCGTCATCGTATCGGCCACCGGGGTGTTTTTGATGACACCCCCCAAAAGGCCGCCGGCCCTTGCGCTTTTTTCCTGAGGAACGAAGGAGAAAGCGCAAGGGCAATAAGCTTTGGATGCTTCTTGTTGACTTTCCCCGGATTCTGGGGTTGGCGGGGCCGGAAGGGCCCTTGGGGGTGCCGCCCGTGGGGCGGGGACGCGTGCCCCGGAGCTTGGCCACCCGCTCTTCAATGGGAGGGTGGGTGGAGAAGAGGTTGGCCAGGCTGCGGCCCGACAGGGGGTTGGTGATGAACATGTGGGCCGTTGCCGGTTCCGCGTCCATGGGGATGCGGCTGGAGGCGGCCCCGAGCTTTTCAAGGGCGCCTGCCAAGCCTTCGGGGTTGCCGGTGAGCTGGGCGGCCGCTGCATTGGCCTGCAGGCATCCCGGCACCGAAGATGGCCATCTGCAGCAGCCACGGCGGCCATGGGGGCGATGATGCTCATGGCGATGAGGCCGAAGATGCCGGAGCCTCCTTCTTCATCACTGCGCCCTCCGCCGAAGATGGCGGCCCAGCGGGCCATGGACGCAAGGGTCATGATGGCACCGGCCAGGGTGGCGGCCACGGTACCCACGAGGACGAACCCGGCCTCGACGTGGCCCAGCTCATGGGCCAGGACGCCTTTAACCTCTTCGGGCCCCATGAGGTCCAGAAGGCCCTGGGTGACGGCCACCACCCCGTGTTCCGGGTTGCGGCCCGTGGCAAAGGCGTTGGGGGCCTGCTGGGGGATGATGCACACCCTGGGCATGGGAAGCCCGGCGCGACCTGCAAGCTCTTCGACCATGGCGTAGAGTTTGGGCGCTTCGGTTCGGCTCACCTCCCTGGCCTTGTACATTTTAAGGACCATCTTGTCCGAGTAGAAGTAGGAGAAGAAGTTCATGCCCCCGGCCAGGACCAGGGCGATGACCATGCCAGCCTGGCCGCCGATGACACGTCCTGCCATGACAATAAGAAGGGTTAAGACCGTTAAGAGCATCGTGGTTTTGATCTGGTTGCCCATGGAAGACTCCTTGATGAGAATGAAATATTCGGGCTCGGAAACATCGCCCCTGCGCCCGGTACCTTGGCCCGCAATGGCTGGCGGTGCGGATTGCGGGACGTCGGTCTGCATTCTTTCTGGCCTTTGGGGCGCTGAAGGGGATGACTCCGAAGTGTATTCACCAAAAGATAAAGACAAATTTTGCTTTGGCAAGGGGCGGGGCCGCGTGAAACACGAAATGAGGCTTTGGAAAAACCGGCGGAAAAGGGACACTATGGGGGATAGTTGTCATTCTGGGTCATTTTGGGTTATTCTTGGTCTGTCTCTTCAAAATGAGTTGACAAGAAATCAATGGACCAAACTCTGAAACGCTGAAATGCATTGTTTCAAGGGGGATGGATGAAAAACAGGGGTCGTGGAAAAGACCTTCTTACCACCAGGGAGGTGGCCGATTTTCTCGGTGTCAACGAGAAGATGGTGTATCAGCTGATTTCGGACAAGGGCCTGCCCGCGTCCAAGGTCACGGGAAAGTGGCTTTTCCCTCGATACCTGGTGGAGCAGTGGGTGGAGAACAGCACCATCAACTACCCGGATGCCGCCCATATCCACACCGGCGGCAGCGGCCCCCTGGTGGTGGCCGGGAGCAACGATCTGCTTCTGGACCGGGTGCTTTCAAAGTACAACAAGAGCAGCCGGGGAGAGCTGGCGGTTTTCGGCAACGTGGGCAGCATGGGGGGCATCCAGGCCCTTAAGAGCGGCATGTGCCATATCGCCTCCAGCCACCTCGTATCCACCGACGACCAGGACTACAACTTTGAGTTTGCCGGTCGGGAGCTGGAGCGGCAGCCGGTGGTGATCAACTTCTGCCACCGGGAGCAGGGCATCGTGTACCGCCCGGGATGGACCGATTTTTCCGGTGTGGCCGACCTTTCGGCACCCGGGATTCGCATTGTCAACCGTCCCCTGGGAACAGGCACCCGGCTTCTTTTCGACCGGGAACTCAAGGCCTGCGGCATTGAGGCCGTGAGCCTCGAAGGCTACGGTGAGGAGGTTTCCCGCCACATGGACGTGGGGCTGGCCGTGCTCTCCGGGCGGGCCGACGCCGGACCGGGCATCCGGACCGTGGCAGATCTCCTGGGGCTTGGCTTTTATCCCCTGCGACGGGAGCGGTTCGACCTGCTTGTGCTGCGTGAGTTCTATTTTGATCGAAGGGTTCAGGGCTTTCTGGCCCTGCTTCGGGAGAGCTCTCTCAACGAGTTGAAACAGGGCTTGACCGGATACGATATTGAGGGGAGCGGGCTGATGCGGTTTCCCGACAGTCCGTGACATGAACAACCAGATGCAACAAGGGATGGGATTTACCATGATGAAGAGACGATTTATGACCACGATGATGGCCCTTGTGGCGGCCATTGCCGTGGCGGGAAGTGTACAGGCCAAGGCGCTCATGATGGCCACCACCACCAGCACCGACAACACCGGACTCCTGGATTACCTGGCCCCGGAGTTCACCAAGGACACGGGCATTGAGCTCAAGTGGACCTCTGTTGGAACGGGCAAGGCCCTGAAGCTGGGCATGAACTGTGACGTGGACGTCCTCCTCGTCCATGCGCCCCCTGCCGAGAAGAAGTACATCAAAGACGGCTACGCCGAGTCCCGCAAAGAGATCATGTTCAACGACTTTGTCATCGTCGGCCCCGAAGCCGACCCTGCCAAGGTGAAGGGCATGGCCGTGGAAAAGGCCCTTGCCACCATCCGCACCAAAGGCAAGACCTTTGTGAGCCGCGGGGACAACTCCGGCACCAACAAAAAAGAGAAGCTGCTCTGGAAAGCGGCGGGCGGCCCCCTTCCCGAAAAGGAAGCCTGGTACGTCCAGACCGGCCAGGGCATGCTGGCGTCTCTTAACATCACCGCAGAGCGCGGCGGTTACACCATGACCGACCGCGGCACCTACATCAAGTACAGCCACAAGAACGGCGGCAACCCGCCTTTGAAGGTTCTCGTGGAAGGCGGGGCTATTTTGAAGAATCAGTACAGCGTGCTGATCCTCAATAGCAGCAACTGCCCAGATGCCCAAAAGGAGCTGGCCGAGGCCTTCTCCGCGTGGATGGCAGGCGACAGGGCCCAGAAGCTCATCGCCGATTTCCGCCTGCTGGGCATGGCGCTGTTTACCCCCAACGCCCAATAAGGCCAGGACCAAGGAGGGGCGGTGGATTTTCTCGTTGACGGTTTTTATCGGGCCCTGGTGCTGCTGATTCAGGCAGACCCCCAGACCCTTTCGGCGGTCACCACCACCCTCAAGGCAGCCTTTCTCTCCATGGGCATGTCCCTTTTCATCGGGGTGCCCGCCGGGTTTTTCCTCGGATACTGTGAGTTCCGGGGAAAAAAAACGGCGCGCACCATCGTGGATACAATGTTGGCCCTTCCGACAGTCTTCATCGGCTTGCTGGTATATGCGTTCCTCTCCAATCGGGGGCCGTTGGGCGGGTTGGGCCTTCTTTTCACGATTCCCGCCATCTCCGTGGGCCAGACCATCCTGGCCCTTCCCGTCATCACCGCCCTTACTGCGGCAACCCTGGACAACCTGGACAACGGCATGCGGCTCACCCTGGTCTCTTTGGGGGCCGACAAGCGCCAGCTCTTCTTCACCACTTTGTGGGAGGTGCGCTACGGCATCGTGGCCGCAGCCATGACGGCCATGGGACGGGTGATGACCGAGGTGGGGATCTCCATGATGGTGGGGGGAAACATCAAATGGCACACCCGCACCATCACCACAGCCATTGCCCTGGAAACGGGCAAGGGCATGTTTGCCGAGGGGATTGCCCTGGGGCTGGTGCTGCTCAGCATCGCTTTGGTGGTGAATGTCAGCGTGTCGGTTTTCAGGAGGTAGGCATGGATCGCCCTTTGTATCAGCTGGAAGAGGTGTCCCGGTGTTTCGGTGCGTCCAGGGCCCTGGATCGGTGTTCGTTTACCATTCCCGCAGGCCGGGTCACGGGCATTGCCGGGCCCAACGGCAGCGGCAAGAGCACCCTTCTGAGCCTTCTGGCCTTTGTGGAGCGACCCGATGAAGGGCGGGTCCTTTTTGAGGGCCGGGAAGAGCACCCCTTTTCCCCGGCAGTCCGCCACCGCGTGACCCTCATGCCCCAGACCCCCTTCTGCTGGACCGCAGCGTCTTTGAACAACTGTGCGCCGACCGCCTTCCTCAACAACAGACCACCGACGCGGCCCAGAAGGCTGCTCGGCCCTTGCCCGTGCTGCTCCTGATCCAGTGGTTTCACGGCGCAGGCGACACCGACATCGGCGAAGCCCAGAGGGTGGCCCTTGCAGCCCGCCTGGTCCTGGATCCTGAGGTGCTGATCTTAGACGAGCCCACGGCCAGCGTGGACGCCGCCAGCTCCTTTCTCATCCATCAGGCCATCCTCGCCTTTGCCGCCCAGCCCGGAAAAACCGTGATCCTCACCAGCCACGATGCGGCCTGGCTCGACAGCGTCAGCGACGAAGTCCTCTTTTTCTTTCGGGGGCGACGTGTCACCGAAAAGATGGGCCTTCTCCTTTTCGGTCCCTTTGCCAAAGACCCTGCCTCCGGCGCGTGGGTTGCCGGCACAGGGCAAGGGACCATTGCCCTTCCCGAACCCCCGTCGGCCGATGCCGTGGCCGCCATCCCCGAGCGGTGCCTTCGCATGGGGGCGGAAGAGGGGGATCACGAAGCCGGGTTCGACGCCGAGGTGCGGGAAACCGCCCTGGAAAAAGGCCGGACAGGCGCTCGGGTTACCCTCATCGGCGCCGGATTTCCCCTCACCCTCTCCTGTCCTCCCCACCAGCTCCCGGAACCGGGCCGCACCGTCCGCGTCTCCTATCCCCTTTCATCCGTCCAGTGGCTATGATCGGACGTCTTGGGGCTCGTTCCTCGCCCTGCGCATTTGCTGACGGGCTTCGCCCGTGTTGAATGCCGAGCCTGCGTCAGGGGGACCTTTCGTTCCCAGGCTCTGCCTGGGAATGACGCACGGAGGCTCTGCCTCCACGGTCGAGATGGCGGCACGCGCAAAAGCATGGCCTGTGCGTCAAGCCAGGCACATCGCATAAAAGTCGGAAAATGATGGCTCACGGCAGGTCTGCCGGAGGCGTGAACTACTCTTTGGGGTGGCGTTTTTTGAGGGCGTTGGCGGTGAAGGAGTCTTCGGTCTTGAGTATCTTGGAGCCCCGGGTGATCTTGCAGAGGCTGATGTTGTGGCGTTTGGCGATGCTTCGCTGGGTCTGTCCCTGATGGAGTTCCACCATGAGCTGCCATCGCATGGCAAGATCCGAGCGCTCCTTGGGGGTGAGGATGTCGTCAAGGAAGGCGCGCACCTTTTCCAGGTCGGTGGTCTCTGCGAGCACGCTCAATAATTCGTCGTAGGCCTCTTTCATCATGTCGCTCCAAGGGTAAGGTCAAAGGTCGATTGAAATGGGGTTATATCACAGAGAAGGTGTTTCTGTAAAAAGAAACATGACGGCCTGGAAGGCAGCAGATACAGAACCTGCGGCGCACCCTTGTGGCGATGTCGAGGGCCGACGGGAAGCGGCATCGACGCCAAAGGGCGCGCGGCGGGTGGGGCTGAGGACAAGCAGCATGGCCGAACAAGGGCCTTGCCGTGTGGCTCCTCAAACACCCCTTATTTGTAGTCGTGGGTGCCTAAAATAACGGGAACACCGGTTTTTTCTTCGATGAACTTGGCTTTTTCTTCCGGGGTGGAGTAGGGGCAGTCGGGCTTGGCGCCCACCATACAGCTGCTCAGGAAGATGGCGTCGGGCTTGACACCGGAGAGCTTGATGGTCATGCCGACGTTGGGTGCTGCGGAACGTCCGGGGCATTCGCATTTCACAAACCCGATGATCTGGGTGGGCTCTTCGAATTTGCCGTCGCCCATGGCACCTGCCTTGAGACATCGCCATTCACCGGGGCATCCGTAGCCAGAATCCAGATACGAGCCGCATCCTACAACAATCGCCTTTTTCATGTTTTACTCCTTTTAAGGTATTGTAGTTATTGCGCCGAATCATAGGGGATGAACCCAGGGGTGTCAAGTCCCCTGGCAGGGCACTCCAGGGCCAACGCATGTAACAATTCAGTTGCCTCCGGCGGGTCGCTTTTTGAAAAAAGCTCCGCAAAAACGTTCCGGTAAAACGAAAAAATAAGAGGGCAGTGAACGGTTTCGATGCGCCCCAAAAAAATGAAACCTGTTTGTCAAACTTTTCAAAAGTTTGGCTCCCGGCAGGGCCGCCGGAGGCTGTTTTTTAAAAATAAGAAAGGAGCCCTTGGGGAATGGCCTCAAATGGTGCGGCTGGGGCCCAGCCTTCGAGAATCCTGTCCATGGGGTCGTGGCATGGGACGTTATCTGGCAGGATGAGCGAGGGACTGCGGGGTTTTCGCTGGGCGTAAACCGTGCATGAGCCGAAATGCATCTCTTTTTCTCCGGGGCTTCCTAAAGGCATGGGACTTAAGGCTGCCTCGTCGTAGGAGACCCTGCAGGTCGTGTTTTTATCGGGCGTGTGCGGTGCAAGGTGCGCAGGCAGGTGAAGGCCGTCAGGGGTGCGCGTAAAGGCTCCCCCATGACCGGCGTCGGCCAGGCTTGTCTCCAGAGAACCCACGGTGTTGTTGGCCCCGGCAATGGTGAGGTTTCGGATGTATCCGTTGGCCGTCACTGCCTCCCACGGCGCACACAGGGCTTCGGCGGCACGGATTCGGGCAGCGGCCCCCTGGAAGCGCTGCTTGTAGACAAAGGAGCAGTAGTTGACCCCCATGGGAAGGCCCAGTTCAAGGGCGTGGCGCACCAGCTCCAGGGCCCCCAGCTCCGATTCCAGCACGGTGACCCGGCTGCCGTGGAGAAAGGTGTAGTCCCGAAGGGCCAGGTGACGGATATTGTGGGGGGTGAGGCGCAGCTGGTGGAGGTTGAGGTGGGAGACGCCCGCTTCAGCCATGGGGGCCAGGAGGGCCTTCAGGCGGGAGGTCTCCTCCGGGATCATGGGGATCTCCACGGTGACGGTGGGGATGATCCCTTTGGCCATGGCGGTTTTCTTCAGGGCGTAGTTGGTGGCCCCGATGTCAAAGCGGATTTCGTCCAGCCCTGCTTGAGCCAGGGCTTTCAGTTTTTCCCGGGTCACGCGCGTGCCGTTGGTGTAGAGCCAAATATGGATTTTCGGGCCGAGGTGCTCGCGCACGGCCCGGATATGGGCCAGGCTCCGCTCAAAGGTGAGGAAGGGCTCGCCCCCGCTGATGCTCATGCCGGAGAAGCCGAATGCAGCCACGTAGGCGGCGTAATCTTCCGGGGAGGCAAAGGCAAGGTGGTTGGTGGTGGGGATCCCCACCTCATCCTGGGGTGTGGGGCAGTAAAAACACCTGCCGTTGCACCGGCCGTTGACAAAGAGGCAGGACCATGTCCCCTGCATGCAGGCCCGGCATCCCGGGGAGAGCGGTGGGGCAGCGACCTTGGTCCCTGAAGCGAGGATCTCTCCGCCCAGGCCGTGGATTTTGTCCATGAGGGCGTCGCGACTGGCCTCCCCGGCGGTTGCCTGCTCCGGCGTCACCCAGGAAAGGGCGGCGTAACTCCTGCCGTACTCTTTTCGGTTTCCTTCCACCAATAAAGCCTTGCGATTTTCCGAAAGACCCATCGTTGTCTCCTGTGACGGATGCGTGATGTGTGGCAACCAGCTCGGACAGGTGGGGGGACCGAAGACACCCTCAAGGGATCTCCGGGTTGATAAACGTTCTCTTTATGAGGAAAAGAAGTCAAGGGGTTCGGTCAAAAATAATGAGCATGTGACCGGTCAGAGGGGCGAAGACCGGGAGTATTCGCGAATCAGGCTCCCAGGGCGCTGAGAACTCCTTTCATGATGCGGTTGATGGCCTCAAACCGTTCCGCTTTGCCCAGCATCTCGGCCTCGCTTTGCACATAGGGAAGGGCCTCCAACTCGTGGCCGCAGTGTTCGATGAGCCGGGCAGCAGAGTCCGGGGTGGTCTCCAGGTGGAACTGCAGGGCCAGGACCCGGTTGTCCATGAGAAACCCCTGGTGCCTGCACGCCTGGCTTGAGCCCACGGCAACGGCCCCGTGGGGGACAGAAAAGGTGTCCCCGTGCCAGTGAAAGACCTCGGCCTGCTCAGGAAAAATGTCGCCAAGGCAGGTGCCGGAAAGGGCCGGGTCCCGGGTGACGGGAAACCAGCCGATCTCCCGGTGGGGATTCTTCGTGACCTCAGCCCCTAAGGCCTCGGCCAGGAGCTGAGCCCCCAGGCAGACGCCCAGGACCTTTTTGCCCTGTTCAACGGCCGCCCTGATAAATCGCTTTTCCGGGGCAAGCCAGGGGTAGACACTTTCATCGCCAACCCCCATGGGCCCGCCCATGATGATGAGAAGATCAAAGGCCGACGGTTCGGGCAACACCTCGTCGCGGTACAGGTGCGTGGCGGTCAAGTTGTGACCGGCCTCAGTGAGAACAGCTTCCATACTTCCCAGGCCCTCAAAGGGGACGTGTTGCAGGTAATGCACTCTCATGATGGCTCCATGGTGCCTTTTATGGTGAAAATCGCAGGAAAAAAACAGCCTCCGGCGGCCCTGCCGGGGGCCAAACTTTTAAAAAGTTTGACAAACAGGTCCTAAATCATCAGCTCCAGGCTCCGCCGAAATAATTTCGATATTTTCGAACCCGTGCGTCGTTTTGATCGCCCTTCGGGGCGATCAAAACGACGCACGGGTGTATTAGAAAAGTTTTTTGCGGAGCTTTTTTTCAAAAAAGCGACCCGCCGGAGGCAACGGAACAATTATCTGAAAAAGCGCAAGGGCAATCTGCTTTCGAGGTGGCTCCACCTCGCCGCCGGAGGCTTTATCGTCTACAGGAAGAGCTCAGGTTCACGCCGCTGTCGGCAGTTTTGGTGAAGGACCCCTGCGATGTGGGCGATCTTGGGCTGATTGAAGGCCAGGGCCCCTTTGGGGCAGGTCTTGACGCAGGCGCAGCAGACGGTGCAGCGGGAGGGGTCGAAGGTGACGGTCTTGTCCACGGTGATGGTGCCGGTGGGGCAGGCCTGGGCGCAGAGGCCGCACAGGGCGCAGGCCGAGGCTTTCCAGTCCGGGGCGATGTTGCCGGGGCCGCCGTAGGGGCCTTCGGGGAGTTCTCCGGGGACGGTGACCGGGGTCATGGTAGAGAGATCTGAACGTCCTTTCAGCTTGTCTGCCACGTCGGCACCGAAGCTTTCTGCTGCGGCTTTGTCCTTGTCATCGGGGCGGCCCTGGGCAATGGGCTTTTCCTGGGTGGAGAAGGTGTGCTCGCCAACGAGGGCGGCTGCGGCAACCACCTTGAACCCGGCGTTTTCCGCAAGGGTCTTGAGTTCGAAAAGGGCGTTGTCGTAGTGACGGTTGCCGTAGACAGCCACGACGACGGCCGGAGTGCCGTTTCCGCGGATGCCTTTGAGGCGTTCCACGGCCACCGGAGCAATGCGGCCGGAGTAGACCGGGGCTCCGATGACGGCGATGCCGTCTTCAATGGCGATCGAAGGGGCCTTTGCTTCGGTGGGCCGGGTCAGGTCCAGGCTTTTGGTTTCGGTCACGTCCAGCCCTTTGGCGATGTGCTCAAGGGTTGTGAAGGTGGTGCGTGTGGGGGAGTAGCAGATGAGGTGTGCTGTCGTGATATTCATTGAAAATCTCCAGGTCAAAACAGGTGATACGCGTTGGGCTCGAGGGAACCGGAGACCATGCACGCACCGCAGGGCCATGGTGATTAAGGTGCTGCGGGCTGCATACGGAAAGGTCGTCGTGGTTCGGCGTTTCCGGTTGGTTCATCAAGCCCTTATGTTTCCGGGATTTGGTGTATCACGTTCTGGTGGGCTTGTCATGGAGATAGCACGTGAAATTTGGTAACTATTCAGCTTGCCTCCGGCGGGTCGTTTTTTTGAAAAAAAGCTCCACAAAAAACGTTTGTAATGGCGAAAAAGTGGAAATTATTTCGGCGGAGCCTGGAAAGGCTTGCTTAAGACCTGTTTGTCAAACTTTTTAAAAGTTTGGCCCCCGGCAGGGCCGCCGGAGGCATAAGTTGAATAGTAACGTTTTTTATCCGCCGATGGAGGACATCATGTCCTGAACCCCATTGGCCGAAAGGTCGTGGCGCTTGCCTTTGATACCTGCTGCATGGCGGAAGAGGGCGGCCAGGGTGGCGTCGTCGGCAGAGCCTCGCAGGGCGTCCTTGAGGTTCACGGTGACGTCGGAGAGGAGGCAGGGGCGCAGGTGGCCGTCTGCGGTGAGTCGCAGGCGGTTGCAGGTGGCGCAGAAGTGGTTGGTCATGGGGCTGATGAGGCCGATTTCCCCTTTGGCGCCGTCGAGTCTGAAGCGCCTGGCCGGGCCATCGTGGGGGCTTTTTGGCACAGGGGTCAGTGTGCCAAGGGCTTGGAGGCGGCGGGTGATGGCAGGCGCCAGCAGCTCGCTGTGATCCGGGCCGGAGCCTTTGCCGATGGGCATGTACTCGATGAAGCGGATGTGCACGGGGTGATCGAAGGTGAGGCGGGCAAAATCTTCCAGTTCGTCGCCGTTGGTCCCGTCCAGCAGCACGGTGTTGATTTTCACCGGGGCAAGCCCCGCGTCCAGGGCGCCCTGAATGCTTTTTTTGACCTCGGCAAAGAGGTCTTTTCCGGTGATGCGGGCAAACCGTTCGGGCTTGAGGCTGTCCAGGCTGATGTTGATGCGGGTGAGCCCGGCCTCCTTCAGGTTTTGAATCTCATCTGCAATGAGGGTCCCGTTGGTGGTCACGGCCAGGTCCTCAAGGCCTTCCAGAGCGGCAAGCTCCCGGATGAACCCGATGAGTCCTTTTCTGGCAAAGGGTTCTCCCCCGGTGAGGCGCACCTTTCGAATCCCCAGGGAGATGCCGATGCGCACAAGGCGGATCAGCTCTTCATAGGAGAGGATGTCCGTGTGGTCCATGTGGGCAAAGGGGGTGGGGGGCACACAATAACTGCACCGCAGGTTGCACCGGTCCGTGACGGAGATACGCAGGTAGTCGATGGTTCGGTCATAGCTGTCGGTAAGTGTGTGTGTCATGGCAACGAGCCTTTTATTATGGGTCATGGCCGGGGGGGGCCCATGGAGGCGGCCACCGGCGTGGTGTACGGTAAATCCGGATGTTGATTGTAGCAGGAATAATTCAGGTGGCAAGGGGAGGATAGGCTTTAAGCATCTTTCTTGAATGCATTTCGATGCAAAGGCGGATATGAAAAGCTGCGGCGCTGTGCCTTGAGAACGAAGGGCACAGCGCCGCAGTAATCCGCTTTCGAGGTGGTTCACCTCGTTTTATTCGGCAGCACCGACGATGGTGTCCACGAGGCCGTCGATGGTGAAGGTGTCGGCCACGAGGTGGGGGGTGAGGCCCAGCTCTTTGGCGGTCTCTTCGGTGACGGGGCCGATGCAGGCCACGGTGACGTTCTCCATGAGGGAGAGGTCGCCGTCCGGGATCATGGAGACGAAGTTTCTCACCGTGGAGGAGCTGGTGAAGGTCACCATGTCCACTTCGCGGTTGGTGAGGGCTTCGGCCACTTTTTCGGTGGAGGTGGTGTCCATGGTGGTGCGGTAGACGGCCACTTCGTTGACTGTGGCCCCCATCTTGGTGAGCTCCACGGGGATGACCGGGCGGGCTTCTTCGGCTCTGGGGAGCAGGATCTTTGCGCCCTGGATCTCCTGGTCCTTGAAGGCCTCCACAACGGATTCCGCCACGTAGCTGTCGGGCAGGACATCGGTGCCGATGCCGTATTTTTTCAGCTCGGCGGCGGTGGAGGGGCCGATGCAGGCGGTTTTAAGACCACCCAGGGCCCGGGCATCCAGGCCTTTTGCGAAGAGCTCGTCAAAAAAGGTGATGACCCCGTTGACGCTGGTAAAGACGACCCAGTCGTAGTCCTTGAGGGTAGCCAGGGCGTCGTTTACGGCTGCGGAGTCTTTGATGGGCTCGATCTCGATGGCCGGGGCCTCAAGGCACTCGGCTCCCAGCTCCATGAGGCGGGTGGTGAGGCCGCTGGCCTGCTTGCGGGCGCGGGTGACCACGATGCGCTTGCCGAAGAGGGGGCGGTTTTCAAACCATGTCATGGTGTCGCGCAGGGAAACCACATCGCCCACCACGATGATGCTGGGGGACTTGAGCCCTGCTTTTCGGACGTCTTCCACAATGGTGGCCAAGGTACCGGCAACGGTCTCCTGGCGGGTGGTGGTGCCCCACCGGACCAGGGCCACGGGGGTGTCCGAAGGCTTTCCGCAGGCGCTGAGCTTTTCCACGATGTTGGGCAGGTTCTTCACGCCCATGAAAAAGACGATGGTGCCCGACTTGGAGATGGCATCCCAATCGATGTTGGAGTTCTCCTTCTCCGGGTCTTCGTGGCCGGTGACCAGGGACAAGGTGGCGGTGAACTTGCGGTGGGTCAGGGGAATCCCTGCGTAGGCCGGGGCCGCAATGGCCGAGGTCACGCCCGGGATCACCTCCCAGTTGATGCCCTCTTTGATGAGGACTTCGGCCTCTTCGCCGCCGCGTCCGAAGATAAAGGGGTCGCCTCCCTTAAGGCGGGTCACGGTGGCCCCTGTTTTGGCTTTTTCCACCAGAAGGGCGTTGATGCCGTCCTGGCTCAGGGTGTGGTCTCCGCCCTTTTTGCCCACGTAGATGATCTCTGCATCTTTTTTGGCGTGGGCCAGGTGGGAGGGTGCGGCCAGGTAGTCGTAGACCAGGACGTCGGCTTTTTCGATGCACTCTCGGCCCTTGACCGTGATCAGGCCGGGGTCTCCGGGTCCTGCGCCCACCAGATAGACGGTTCCGTATGTCTTGCTCATGCTTGGTTCTCCAGGAGTCTCGTAAGGATATCTGCTGCGCCGGCCTCTTTGAGGCGCTCTGCCACGGTGACGCCCAGGGCTTGGCCTTGAGCGTTTTCGGCGGTCTCTTGTTCCATGAGGATGCGGGATCCGTCCACTTCGGCCACCAGGCCGCGGATGGTGACGTCTTTGCCGTCGGTTTCGGCAAAGGCGCCCACGGGGATCTGGCAGCTTCCTTCCAGGGTGTTCAAAAAGGCGCGCTCGGCAAGGACCGTGACCCGTGTGGGCATGTGGTTCAAGGGGGCAAGGGCCGCGTCGATGCGGTCGTCCTTTTCCCGGGATTCGATGCACAGGGCGCCCTGGCCCACGGCCGGGAGCATGAGCTCCGGTGCAAGGCATTCGGTGATGTGCTCTCCGAGCCCCAGACGCTTGAGGCCTGCGGCTGCCAGGATGATGGCGTCCAGATCGCCTTCCGTCACTTTCCGAAGGCGGGTGTCGATGTTGCCGCGCAGGGTCTCGATCTGAAGATCGGGGCGTTTGGCAAGCAGCTGTGCCGAGCGCCTGAGGCTGCTGGTGCCCACCCGGGCGCCTTGGGGCAGGTTCTCGAAGGTGAGGCCGTTTTTGGAGATAAGGGCGTCCCTGGGGTCTTCGCGTTCGGGGATGGCGCCGATCTTGAGGCCCTCGGGAAGGTCTGCGGGCATGTCCTTCATGCTGTGGACGGCCATGTCGATGCGGCCGTCCAAAAGGGCCTCTTCGATCTCTTTGACAAAAAGGCCCTTGCCCCCCACCTTGGCCAGGGGCACGTCGAGGATCTTGTCCCCTTTGGTTTTGATGACGAGGAGCTCGCAGGTGACCCCTGTGTGGAGTCGTTCCAGTTCAGATTTGACCCAGTTGGCCTGCCAGAGGGCCAGCTGGCTCCCCCGGGTGCCGATGACAATTTTATTTTCCATCAGGAACCGCACCCCGCGCAACTTGTGGCTGTGCAGCCGGTACAGGAAGAGCCGGAAGCCGATGAGGAGGAGATTTCACCCCCGGCTCCCTTGCTGACGAATCCGCAGCGGGACATCAGTTTGGCAACGTTTTTGTCGCCGCATTTGGGGCAGCTCTCCGGGTCTTTTCCTCCCATGACGAGGTACTCGAACTCGTGGCTGCACGCACCGCACTTGTATTCATAAATGGGCATGGTCTCACCTCATGGTTATTCGGGTTATGGCCCCTCAGGCCGGGCGTTTGGACGCATCGGACGGGCCTGTCCTTAAGTTCAGGGTTTTTCGGGTACGACACACAATAAGCACCCTGGGGCAGGATGGCAAACGGTGTCGTTAAAAATTTTCGGGAAAGAGGATCCGGTCCACCAGGTCGCAGAGGATGTGGCCCATGAGGATGTGGCTCTCCTGGATGCGCGCGGTGACCCCCACGGGCACGGTCAGGGCGATGTCGGCCATGTCGGCGGCGCGCCCCCCTTTGCCGGTGAATGCAATGGTGTGCATGCCTTTTTTTTCGGCGGCTTCAAGGGCCTTGACCACGTTGGGTGAGTTGCCGCTGGTGCTGATACCGATGGCCACGTCGTTGATTTGTCCCAGGGCGGTGACCTGCTTGGAGAAGATCTCCTCAAAGCTGTAGTCGTTACCGATGCTGGTGAGGATGGAGGAGTCCGTGGTCAGGGCGATGGAGGCCAGGGGCACCCGCTCGGTCTGGAACCGGTTGACGAACTCGGCGGCGATGTGCTGGGCATCGGCGGCGCTGCCCCCGTTGCCGAAGAGGAGGATCTTTCCTCCGGCAGTGAGGCTTTCGGCCATGAGGGTTGCAGCGTTTACCAGGCGCTCACCGTTTTCAGCGATGGCCGATTTTTTGGTCTCGATGCTGGCCTGAAGGGTGTCGTTGATGATGGTGATCATGGGCGGGCCTCCACAAGGGTCTTTAGGGCGCCTGCGATGAGGGGGATGTCGCCCTCCTGCAGGGTTCGGGGGTCGAGGATGAAGGTATCGTTTTCAATGCGCCCGATGACGGGCGGCTCGTTTTCTCTCAGGGCCTTTTCCAGGGCGCTGGCCCCCATGCCGGGGACGGTGAGTCCCACGCAGCAGGAGGGCAGCTCCAGAAGGGGCAGGGAGCCGCCGCCGGGCCGGGAGGCAAGGGCCAGGGCTTCGGTGGTGACGGGAAGGCTTGACAGGGCCTCCATGAGGGCCGTGGCCCGTGTCTCTGTCTCTTCCCTGTCCATGGTGATCATGCGCAGGGTGGGGATCTTGGCCACGGCCTCGGCTTCGTCCCGGTAGAGGCGCAAGGTGGCCTCCAGGGCGGCCAGGGTGAGTTTGTCGATGCGCAGGGCGCGGGTCAGCGGGTTCATGCGGATGGCGTCGATGTGGGTCTTGCTGCCCACGATGATCCCGGCCTGGGGACCGCCCAAAAGCTTGTCCCCGCTGAAGGTGACGATGTCGGCCCCGGCTTTCACCGACTGCTGCACCGTGGGCTCGCTGGGCAGGCCGTATTGTCCGAAGTCCACAAAGGTGCCGCTGCCCAAATCGTCCATGACGGGGATGCCCCGTTCTTTGCCCAGGGCTGCCAGCTCGGCCACGGAGACCGCCGATGTAAAGCCAACGATGCTGTAGTTGCTGGTGTGGACCTTGAGAAAGAGGCCGGTCTCGTCGGTGATGGCGTTTTCATAGTCCCGGAGGTGGGTGCGGTTGGTGGTGCCCACCTCTTTTAAGATGCCCCCGCTTTTGGCCATGACATCGGGGATGCGGAAGGCCCCCCCGATCTCCACCAGTTCCCCCCGGGAGACCACGGCCTCTTTGCCGTTGACCAGGGTATCCAGGCAGAGGAGCACGGCCCCTGCGTTGTTGTTCACCACCATGGCCGCCTCCGCCCCGCTGATCTCGCAGATCAGCTCTTCCACGGCGGAATAGCGCAGGCCCCTTTTTCCGGTGGCCAGGTTGAACTCTAAGTTGGAGTAGCGGTCCCCCACGGCCTTGATGCGGTCCAGGGCCTCTTCGGCCAGCAGGGACCGTCCGAGGTTGGTGTGAACCACCACGCCGGTTCCGTTGACCACCCGGGTGAGGTTGGGGCGCATTTTTTTTGCGATGAGTTCATGGGCCAGGGTGAGCACCGAGGCCAGGTCCACGGTGGGGTTTGCCCCGGTGAAGATAGCGCGACGGGTGGCTTCCAAAGCTTCCCGGGCCGACGACGTGAGGACGCTTCGGGGCACCGTTTCTGAAGGGATCTCTGCCGTCAGGGCGTCAAGGAGGGTATCCACACCCGGCAGGGCGCGAAGCAGCTGTTTCTGAGTGTCCCGTAATTCCATTTTTGACTACCTAAAAATATAGTGGGATGCGGCGTGGTGCGGCTTCCCGTATCCGGGTCTCGAGGGACAGGGACGACAGGGAGCCCGCAGGGCCGGAGATGGTTTCATCAGTTCTGCCAAACCCCTTCTTTGTATCTCAAAAGGTCTGCCTCGGCAAATGCTTTTCCCCGCGGGAAGGGGGGCGTTGCAAGGGGTCAGGTGATGGCCAGTTCCGGGCTCCCGGAAAGCACCTGGTGAGGGATGGCGTCCACGATGGCGGGGAAGTCCGAGATGGACATATCCAGAAGCTCCAGCCTGCGGGACAGGGAGTTCATGTCCACCTTATGGAGGCTGGGGCTGGCGCTGAACATGTGGAACAGGGAGTTGGCCACGGAGATGATGGTCACCAGTTCCCGGTGGGCTTCGGCTTCGCATGGGCAGTGGTGGTAGCGGATGGTGTTGGCGATGGAGGCGGGCAGGTCCCATTTTTTGGCCAGCTTGAGCCCGGCCTTGGTGTGGTTGGTCTTCAGGAGCCGGTTCTCCGTCTCCACCAGGTCGTTTTCACCCATGATCTCCCGGTAAAAGAAGGGGCGCGCGCCGGAGACAAACTGGTCCAGGACCACCTTACCCAGGTCGTGGGTGAGGCCTGCGGAGTAGGCGGCGAAGGGGGAGGCCTTGCCGCTTAAAGAGGCTATTTTTTCCGCCACCAGGGCCACGCCGATGGCATGGTGGTACAGGCCGCCCTTGGCCAGGGAGTAGCCGGTGTAGCTGTTGTTGAGCAGTTTTTTTACGGCCATGGCCGTGACGATCTTGGCCAGGGCGGCCTGGCCGATGATGAGCAGGGCATCGTCGATGGAGTCGATGCCCCCCTGCCCGCAAAATACGGCGGAGTTGCAGTATTTGAGGACCTGGGCGCTGATCACCTGGTCTTTTCTTACCTCCTGGGAGAGGTTGTGGATGTCGTAGATGTCCTCATCGATCATCCTGAGGATCTTCAGGGCCACCTGGGGGATGGGCTGGATGTCGTCCAGCCGGGAGATGCGGCCGTGGGTGGTGTCATCGGCTTCCTGCTCGTCGGAGAGGAGTGCCGGGATCACTTCGTAGTCGAAGGTCTCCAGGTTGAAGTTGAGGCAGCAGGTAAAAAAACCGCCGGTCTCGGAAAGGGCCACCTTGATGCCGTGTTTGCCCAGCACCTCTTTGACCACCTCGGCCGTGCGCCCGCCGATGTCGAGGCGGATGTCCTGGTTGCTGACCTTTCCTGCCAGGGCCCCTCCGGCGATGACGGCCTGGAGGCGGGAGATGTCAGCCCCTTCGCGGACGAGACTTCCCAGAAACAGTGGCAGGCCGGTGGCGGCGTATTTTTCCCGGTTGTACTCGGATTTGTGGGAGACGGGCTCGGGCAGGAGGATGTGGTAGAGGCCCCCGATGCCGGCTTCGGCATCAAAGAGGGCGACCCCGACACAGGAGTTGAGGTACGCTTGGAGAATCAGGGGTTTTCGGGCGTTTACCTGGAACGTTCCTGCCGGAACATGATATTTCTGGTAGTAGGTCATACGGAGAGACTCTCTTGCAAGGGGTCGTTCCCAAGTGTGGTGAACAAGGCCCTTGCCATGTCGGGTACCTGTTCAACCGGAATGCGCTCGGGCAAAGGACCGGATCGGGCTCGGAGAGGGGGGCACCGTACTAGCCAGCGTCCTCGAAAGTGAGCGGTTGCTCACCCTGGTGGGTGCAAAAGGTCCCTTCCCGGCTTTTCAAGCGCTGTTAAGAGAAAAGAGGTAGCACTTTGCTTGGTGTATTGCAACCCAAAAGGCATTAAACTCACTGTTTTTTCATTGTTTTCGAAGGGCTATGCTCCGGTGTGCGGACCACGGACCCGGCGGGGGGCTGCCGGGGGGGTGATGCCAAACAATTTTGATGCTTTATCCTGTGGGAGAAATAGGGTATACCCCCTGTGACCATGGACACAGCCGTGGTTTTTTATTGTTCAATGACCGCAATCAACATGAAGGTAAGGAGGCGCCCTTGGGTTCCCACGATCGAATCATTTTTCCTCTGGATCTCCCGTCGGAGAAAGAGGCGCTGGCGTATGCCGCCCTGCTCTCCGGCAAGGTGGGGTTGTTTAAAATCGGGCTGGAGCTTTTCCTGGAGTGCGGGCCGTCCATTGTGGAGAAGGTCCGCAAGGCGGGGAATGCGGATATTTTCCTGGACCTGAAGCTCCATGACATTCCCGTGACGGTGGAGCGGGCCGTGGCCCGCGTGGCCGATCTCGGCGTGCGGTTTCTGACGGTGCACTGCGGGGAGTCCGAGGCCATGCTCAGAGGCGCGGTGGCCGGCAGCCAGGGCAAGGTGGGGATTTTGGGGGTCACGGTGCTCACCAGCGTGGGGGCCGAGGACATCCGCAAATCAGGTTTTCTGCCCCAGTATGCCGACGACATGAGGCAGCTCGTGGTCAAGCGTGCGGTGATGGCCCATACCTGCGGGTGTGCCGGCGTGGTCTGCTCCGGCCATGAGGCTGGCGTGATTCGCGATGCCGCGGGCGACGGGTTTTACACGGTGACACCGGGCATTCGCCCGGCCTGGGAAGGCACGGGAGCGGACGACCAGAAGCGCGTGATGACCCCTGCCGCCGCCATGGCGGGCGGGTCCGACTACCTTGTCATCGGGCGGCCCATACGGGACGCTGCCGACCCTGCGGCGGCCGCGGACAAGGTGGCCGAAGAGATCGCCGAGGGGCTTGCCGCACGGCCCTGATCCCGGTTGCCATGGGCCCCATGGGGCCGAAAGATATCATCGATTCTCACACATAAAGCCCGTCCCGCATCATGCGGATCGGGCTTTTATCGTTTGGCAGCCTTGCCCGAGAGATTTCATACGCAAGGCGTGGACAGCTTCGGGTCACGGGGTGTTGAGCTCCATGGCGTGATACCTGGCGAGGGAGACGGTTTCGGACCTGATGAGGTCGCCCTTCTCTCCGTAGTAGAAGAGCTCCACGTTGCCCAGTTTTTTGCCGGTGAGGTGATACTCCATGAGGGTGTAGTCCCCCTGGGCGTTGAAGTGGGTGATGGTTTTGTTTCGGTTGTTTTTTGTGCTGAACAGGGCGTGGTGGAAGGTGTCGCTGCGCCTGAGAACGCCGGCTTCGTTGAAGTGGTTGAGTTGCTTGAAGATGCCCTCCGGGCCATCGTAAAGGGGGTCTCCCTTGGAAAAGACCGTGGTGGTGGTTTTACCGCCATACAGATTGTGGGTCAGGGTGGTGCGGGTGGTCCGGGCGCCCGCCGTCCCCGAGATCCCCTCGGCCAGGAGCTCGATGGCCTTGTCCTTCCGGGACATGGAACCGGCTTTGCGCTTGAGTTCACCGTCCTTCAAGTGGTCTTTTGCCAGCCTGTTCTTTTTGCCGGCGGCGCTTTGCATATCGGAAAGGGCCAGCCCGAACTGGCCGGTCTTTTCGTAGGCAAGCCCCCGGGAGTAGAGAACGTCCGGGTCGTTGTGCCGGAGTTCCAGGGCGCGGTCGAAGTCCACGATGGCCTTGTAGAAAAGTTTCAGGCTGTGCCAGGCCAGCCCCCGGTTGTAATACGCTTCAAAATAGTCTGGGGAGGCTTTGATGGCCTGTGTGTAGCTGGCGACGGCCTCCATGTAGCGACCGGCCTTGAAGTGGCGGTTCCCCGTATCTTTTTGTGCCACGGCTGCCTGGGAGGGCCGGGAGGACACGGGGGCCTTGGCCCGGGCTGACGTGGGGGCAGCGAGTAGTATGAGGGCCATAAGGGTGAAGAAAAGTTGTTTCATGGTCACGTCTCGGGTTGTGAGGGCTTCCCACGGGGCCCGGGGAGCCGTTCGGGCGGTATGGTAGGCTTGTCGGGAGCCTGCAACGGGGGGCCTACCCCGTTCAGGGGACGCGGCACCCTCCCTTGCCCTTGGAGCCTGAACCTGCGTTCAGGGATGGCTATTCTATAGATCGGGGGTGCAAAGGCTGTCAAGGAGAGGTCGGGGGCGTGCGGGCATCCGGCGGTGCGTGGGATACTATGGGGTTTTGTCGTATAAATAATTGACATTATAGCTGTTTTTAGTGTAATGTAAAGCAATTTGCTGCGGTGGTTATTTTGGTGGCCCATGGCCGTGGTCCTGCCCGTTGGCCCCAAACCTGAAACACCGCGTCCATCCTGGCTCCTTTGCCCGTATCGTGACCTGCTTTCTCTCCGACTCAACGAAGACCATCACCCACCCCGGTAGACGGGCTGTGGTCGCGGGTTCTTTTCCGTGCCACACCCCTTGCATGGGCACAGGAAGACCATATCCCCGCCTTATCCGACCTATGACGAACAGGCGTGCCATGAAACGACCTGACCAGCGAGACATGCTCAAGGAAAAGGTACTGGAGTGCCATCGCCTGGCCTGCGCCCTGAGGATAAAGGAGCATGCCCTGGCCCACTCCCTCAATGCGGTCTTTTTCACCGATTCTCAAGGGACCGTGTTTGACGTCAACCCCGCTTTTCTGAGGCTGTGGGGGTATGGGGAGACACAGGAGGTGCTGGGGGCAAAGCTGGATCGGTTTTTTATCCTCAAGGGGGGGCTTGGCAAGTGGCGCAGTGGGGTTGGGCCCACGGGAGAGGCGATTCGGGAGATGACGGCGGTGAAGAAAAACGGCACCGTCTTTCCCGTGGAGGCGGCCATCAGCCTCTTTCAATCATCGGGCCGGGGGCCCTCAGGGCTCATGGGGGCCTGCGTGGCCCTGGCGGAAAAGAGCCGCACCGAAGAGTTCAAGCGTCAGTCCCTGAAGCTCCTTGCCCTGGGACACCTGTCCGCCGGGCTTGCCCACGAGCTGCGAAACCCCCTGGCGGTGATCAGCTCCTGTGCCCAGTTCAGCATCGAAAATCTCACCATCGAAAGGCCGCTGGCGGAGAACCTGAAGGTGATCTACCGAAACAGCCAGAAGGCGAGCCGCCTGATTGAAGAGCTGCTCTCCTTTGCCAAGCCGTCCAACCTGGACTGGAAACGGCTGAGCGTGAACGCGCTGTTGGCCCATGTGGTGAAGATGGCCCGCTTGGAGGCCGGTCAGGGCAGGATCCAGACCTGCCTCAAGGCAGACCCCAACCTGCCGCGGATCGTGGGGGACAGGGAAAAGCTGGAGCAGGTTTTTTTGAACATTACCCTGAACGCGTTTCAGGCCGTGGCGCACCAGGGGCGGGTGACCCTCACCACGCGGCATGTGAAAACGGCAAACATGGTGGAGGTCAACGTCATCGACAACGGGCCGGGGATTCCCGAGGAGTATCGGGAGCAGGTGTTCGATCCGTTTTTTACCACCAAAGACAACGGCACAGGCCTGGGGCTGAGCATTTCCCATGCCATCATCAAACAGCATGGCGGGCAGATACGCATCAGCGGAGACGCTCGGCACGGCACCGATATGTCCATTTTGCTGCCCATCGGGAAACCGTAACAGGAACGGAGACTGGGAGGCTGGATGAACAACCCCACAGAGGCGATGCAGAAAAAGATCATGGTGGTGGACGATGACCAGGACTTTCGCTGGGCCATCTCCAATGTGCTTTCCCTTGCGCGGTACGACGTGAGGCAGGCCCTCAACGGGGACGATGCCCTGAAGCTGTTAAACGACGACATGGCGGACCTGGTGCTTCTCGACCAGAGGATGCCCGGACAAGACGGCATAGCCGTTGCCGAGTGCCTGTATCGGCAGTACCCCTCCCTTCCCATTATTATGGTGACCGCTTACTCCGAGGTGAAAACCGCGGTGAAGGCCATGAAGATCGGGGTCCGCGACTACGTGACCAAGCCGGTCAACAACAACGACCTGCTTTACCTCATTGAGGAGGCGCTGCAGCACGCGGATATTTTAAACCGCAACCTGCCCGGGGCCGGGCGGTGCGTCGGGGAGAACCCCCTGTTTGAGACTATGGGGCGGAGCCATGCGGTACAGACCCTGGCCTGGAAGGTGGAGAAGGTTGCGGCCAGCGACTTGACGGTTCTCATCGAAGGGGAGAGCGGGGTGGGCAAGGAGCTGGTGGCACAGACCATCCATGCCCTGAGCCCCATGAAGGAGGGACCTTTTGTGGCGGTGAACTGCGGCGCCATCCCGGAGACCCTCATCGAAAGCGAGCTCTTCGGGTACATGAAGGGGGCCTTTACCGGTGCCCAGGAGAACAAGCCGGGTTTTTTCGAGCTGGCCCAGGACGGCACCCTGTTCTTGGACGAGGTGGGGTGCCTCCCCTACGGGGCCCAGCAGAAGCTGCTCAGAACGGTGCAGGAGCGCTGCGTGCAGAGGCTGGGGGCCAAGCGGGCCCAGCCCGTTCAGATACGGATTGTGGCGGCCACCAACCAGGCCCTGGACCAGGACCGTCACTCCGACCGCTTTCGTTCGGACCTGTACTACCGGTTAAAGGAGTTTTACATCCGGGTCCCGGCTTTGAGGGAGCGCAAGGAGGACATTCCCTACCTTGCGAAACGGTTTTTCAACCGCAACCGCAAACGCTCCTACGGCAGGCAGGTCATGGGGTTTTCCGACGAGGCCATGGAGGCCCTGCTTGCCCATGACTGGCCCGGCAATGTCCGCGAATTGAAGAACATTGTGCGTCAGGCGTCCCTGATCTGCGAAGGGCAGCTCATCGAACCGGGGTGCCTGGCGCTCCATGCCGAGGACGAGGTGATGGCCCCTGCCGCGTTCCCGGTTCCGGCCTCAGGCCTGGGGGGCCGCTCCCTCACCGATGCTATCAAGCATGTCTCGGGCCTCTGGGAGAAAGAGATCATCCGGGAAACCTTAAAACAGAGCCGGGGCAACAAGCGGGAGGCTGCCCGCCGGTTGAAGATCGATTACAAGACCTTGTATCGCAAACTCAAATCCCATGGCTTGGGCGGTACGGGCCATTAACCTCTCCTGACCTGTCACCATATCTCCTTTTCACATCTGTTTTTTTACTTCTTTCTACGGATACTCATCCGCATCATCCGATCCCATCGAGCTATGGCACCGGTGCCCCATGAGAGTCAGGCCTGCCACGGGTTGCGCGCGGGGCGGGTGCAGGGTGTAACCCCTGTGAACAAAAGGCCTTTTTGTATGGGTTTTCCGGCAATGGGTTCCGGGCTGTTTCCGTTGCCGTGAAACCGGGGGTGTGGGTGTGGGGTGCGGGTGCCCTTCCCCGAACGGGGGGTAGATTGCCCGAAACCCTGATTTTCGGGCATTTTTCGTGATGGCGGGTGGTGGTACGCAAGTTGCATTAACTTGATGTAATGCGTAGCCAATATTCAACAATTTGTTAATTAAAAATAAAAATATCAGCCATGAAAAATGAATGAAAAACCTCCCTTGATATTGCTTGTGGAAGATTCGGACGAGTTGCTCTGGGTGGTCGCCAATATCCTTGATGCCGCAGGGTTTCATGTGGAGGCGGCCCTGAGCGGCGGCGAGGCTCTGGAAGAGTGGGGCCGCCACCCCGAGACAGCGCTGGTGATTTTGAACTATCGCCTTCCGGACATGAGCGGGCTGAGTGTGCTCCGAAGGCTTCGGGAGAGGGGGTACACCCGCCCGGTCATCGCCATTTCCGGGTTCGGGACCCGGGAGGTGAAAGAGGGGTTTTTGAGCAAAGGGGCCTTTGCGTTTCTTGAAAAACCCTTCGACATGCATGTGCTCATCGGTCAGTGCCGCATGGCCCTCAATGGCCAGCCGGGGATGAAGCCCGAGGCCGTGAACCAGGCCTAAGGGGCCGAGGGGACCGGACTCTCCGGGGAGGTTTTAACGAAGACGAGATTTCAGCATCCGGTGCAGGGCGGCCGGGTGCTGGACAGCGGAACGGCGGGCAACTTTCCGCGGTTCCAGGCACGTCCGGCGGTTGGTTTGTGATGAGACCGCATTGTTACTTACCCTTACGACAAAGGAGTGTAGCCATGGCAGTTGAAAAAACCAATGCATCGTCAAGCCTTGTGGAAGTTGTGGACCGGATCCTTGACAAGGGTGTGGTCGTGGATGCCTGGGCCAGGGTTTCCCTGGTGGGCATCGAGCTGTTGGCAGTGGAGGCCCGGGTCGTTCTTGCCGGTGTGGACACCTACCTCAAGTATGCCGAGGCCGTGGGCCTGACGGCAACGGCGACCACAACAGCCTAACATCAACGCGGAGGTGAGATCGGCAGGTATCCTTGAGGGCATCGAAGGCGCCTTTCAGCGCCCCTTTGATCACGACGCGAACCTTAAGCATATCTGGTATCTCGGGTGTTGATGGCAATGGATGGGACCGATCCCCGGGCGGCTGCAAAAGGCCCCCCAAAAAAGGGACGGCGCCATTTAAAAAAACCGTCAATCAATCCGACAATACCCCGCGGAGCCAAACCATTCTGGTTATTGTCCGATTTATTGACGGTTTTTGAACATAAGATCATGGAAAAAATAGGTGGGCGCATGGGCACCGGTGAGGAGTTGAGGCAACTGGCGGAGAGCATCATCGATTCCTATGAAGGGCGCGTCAAGACAGTGTGTGCCTTGATGGCACAGGCCCACGAGGTGCTGGTGACCTACCGGTCCGACCTGGCCGCCATGGTGGTCGAGGTCCGGTCCAACCTGGCCTCCTCCCGCAGCCTGAGGCGCAAGGATTTTGACGCCATGGTGGGGGATGTCCTGGACCGGCACCATCGGATCGAAACAGAGGCCGCCGGTCACCTGATTCGGTTTCGAACGGAAGAAGAGGAGGTGATCGAGCGGTTGCGTCACATCATCAGCAGCGGGTGCGCAACCCCCCTTGAGGATGTGGAGTTCATCCGCGAAGAGATCCTGTCCCGGCAGAAGGAACGGGAACTGGAGGTGATCGGCATCTTGAAGCGGTTTCAGGTGGAGCAGGTGGAACTTAAAATCGGCCTGCGCAAGCTCCTGGACAAGGGGGGCGAGGTGAAGGTGAAGGACCTGAAGACCATGCTCAAGGCGATCAGGGCCCAACAGAGCGAGACAAACCAGACGCTTTTTGCCTTTCTGGACGACTTTGACCGGATGCGATGCCGCGTCCAGGGGCAGTGGCAGCAGGTGGCCCGTCTGAGCAGTTGATGGGAGGAGCCCCGGTCTGTGCCGGGCGGCGTAATGCCGGTGCGGTCGGAAGTATTCAACAACACGCGCAAGGGACGCTGAGCAACGGGCGTCCTTTGGGTCGGCAGTCCATGGAGAGGGTATCATGTCAACAACCCAGGATTTCAATCGGTTGGGGGAGGAGATCGCACAGGCTTACGAATTGCGATATCTCTTCAGGGAAAAAATGCAGCAGGAGTTTTCCGACATCAAAAAGGGGACGGCAGAGCTGCTCGGATCCCTGGCAGAACATCGGTTTGAAATGGGGCAGGATCTGAAGGCGGGGTTGAAGCAGTTCACCGATGAGCTCGGGGAGAAGGACCAGAAGCGCCAGAAAGGGGCAGAGGATGCGTCTCAGGATCGCATGGCGCAGATCGATGCCCTCCGGGCGGACATGCGGCAGATGGAGGCCGAGACCCGCAGTTTTCTGGAGGGCCTGGAGGGGGCGCACCGGGCCATGGGCGAGAGCCTGAAGTCGGAGTTGGCCGAGTTTGCCAAGGCCTTTGGTTCCCAGTCCAAAAAGGATTTGACCCGCCGCGTCCAGGAGATCAAGAGCAGGCGGGACGATGTGGGCACCATGCGGGGAGAGATCCGCTCTTTTCTCGGAGGGCTTGCCAAGACCCGGGAAGCCATGGAGCGTGCCCGCAAATCAGGCTTGAAGGCTTTTGAAGAGGAGCGAAAGGCCGGTGTGCAGGACTTTCTGGACACGGTGCGAACGGAGCACCAGGAGGTGGCCGCTGCCTGGCAGGGGGTCTTGACCAAAATTACCTCGGTGTTAGAGCGGCATGCCCGGGAGAGCCAGGGCAAAGGCAAAACGAAGGGCGGGACACAGGCAGATGGGGCGGGGGCCTCTTCAGCGGCCGCCGAGGGAGAGGCCGGAGACCTGGGCCGGCTTAAGGCCGAGATCACTGAGACCCTTTCGGCCCATCCGGACGGGCTGAAGATGACCCAGATCGCAGAGATCCTTGGCATCGGGCAGTGGCGGATGCTCATTCCCATCATGCGAGACCTTCAGGATGCCGGCACGATCCGGAAAGAGGGGGCCCTCTACGTTTCCGAGTGATGGCGAGAATTCAATTTTGTGCGCCATCGTCATCCCCATGAGGTGGTGCCTGTGCAAAGGAGAGTGCCATGTCCATAGCTCACCCCACCACCGTCCTTGAGCCCCGTTCCATGTCCGATTTTGTGGAGACGCCCTACATCAAAGGTGTGGCGGACCGGGCCCTGGGGTACATCACCGCAGGGTTTCCCGTTCACCTTCGGGGCATTTCCGGCACCGGAAAGACCACCCTGGCCATTCACATCGCCGCCAAGCTGGAACGCCCCCTGATCCTGATCCACGGGGACGAGGAGTTCTCCACTTCAAACCTCATCGGCAGCGAAAACGGATACAGAATCAGCAAGGTCCGGGACAACTTCATCCATTCGGTGCTGAAAACCGAGGAGAACATGAGCAAGCAGTGGGTGGACAACCGCCTGACCGTGGCCTGCAAATACGGGTTTACCCTGATTTACGACGAGTTCACCCGATCCCGCCCCGAGGCCAACAACGTGCTGCTCTCCGTGCTCCAGGAGCGGATGCTGGACATTCCCACCACGGGCAACGGGGACAGCAACTACGTCAAGGTGCACCCCGATTTTACGGCGATTTTCACCAGCAACCCCGAAGAGTACGCAGGCGTCCATCGCAGCCAGGACGCCTTAAGGGATCGCATGGTGACCCTGGATCTTGACTACTTTGACGAGGAGACCGAGGTGGGCATTGTCCATTCCCGCTCGGGGGTCTCCTACGATGACTCTAAAAAGATCGTGGGCATTGTCCGGGGCCTGCGGGACTCGGAGGTGTTCGAGTTTGCCCCTACCATCCGGGGTTGCCAGATGATCGCCAAGACCGCCAGGGTGTTGGGGGCCTCCGTGGACAAGGACGATTCAACGTTTCGTCAGATCTGTGTGGACATTCTCTCATCGGAGACCACCCGCATCGGAAGCAGGGCCACCAAGGAGAAGGTGACCAAAGAACTCTTCAAGCTCATCGACAAGCACTGCAACGGCAAAGCCAAAGGCAAGGGGGGAGGGTGATGGCAAAACATCGGCACGGAAAAGACATCTACCGCCGAAGTTACGGCAACATGCGAACCCCCATCAAGCACAACCTCGCGGCCAAGTTTCGCCCGGTGCAGTCGGGTTACCTTGAGATGTTTATTCTGGACAAGCACCGGACCCGTTTGCGGCAGGAACGGGCCAACCTGCTGCGACGGGTTCATGAGATCGAGGCCGAGCTGGTAGGCCTGGATGCCAAGATTCGTGAGATGAGAAGCGGGGTGGAGGAGGAGATGGAGCAGATGGACGAGGAGCAGGTGGAAAAGCAGGGGCCCGAGAGCGGAATACGGACCATGCCACTGGGGTACTGACGGGTCACCATCTGCGCTTTCTATATGGGGTGAGGCATGAGACAGGACGGCAAATACGTGTACTGCATCATGGGTGAAAACGACGGCAGGAACTTCGGGCCCAGGGGCATCGGGGGGCGGGAGGATGTTGTCACCACCATCGGGTACAAGGACATCAGCGCGGTGATCAGCAACACCCCCATGACCCGCTACGTCATCAGCCGGGAGAACCTGACCCACCATGAGAAGGTGATCGAAGCGGTGATGAAGGAGTACACCATTTTGCCGGTGCGCTTCTGCACCATTGCCGAAAGCACCGAAGAGATCCGGACCCTTCTGCGAAACCGCTACGCCGAGTTCAAGGGGTTGCTCAGGGACATGGACAACAAGATCGAGATGGGGATCAAGGCGTACTGGAAAGGGATGCCCGGGGTGTTTCAGGAGATCGATCGGGACGATGCGTCCGTGAAAGAGCTCAAACATAAGCTTGGGGGCAGGGGAGGGGACGACGCCGGGATCAAGGAGGCCCTGGGAAAGGCCGTTGAGAAGGCCCTGGCCGTGAAGAAGGCCGATGAGAGCTGGCCCCTGGTGAACCGCCTGCGGCGGATTTCCGTGGACGTCAAAGCCAAGGAGCCCCAGGCCGGAGCCATGGTGTGCAATGTGGCCTGCCTCATCGATCGGACCCGGGAACGGGAGTTCGACTATGTGGTGGAGGAGCTGGCCGAGGCAAACGAGGGGCGTTATGCCTTTGCCTACGTGGGCCCGGCGCCTCCCTTTCATTTCGTCAACATTGAAATCAAAGCGTGATGGTCGCCCCGGCAGACGGAGCGGGGAGCCATCAGGCACCATCAGCAAGGCACGGGGGTAGGCAATGAGCGACAAGGAAAGATCCGACAGGAAGATGGAAGCCCACGGAGATTTCGGTTTCGGGGGGCTCTTGAAAGGACTCGGCAACCTCATCGACGCCGCCGCCAAGCTGGCCGAGACCGGCGAGGGCCAGAAGCGAACCGGAGAGTTTGACCTGAGCAGCCTGGACAAGATCAAGGGGCTCAAGGACATTCGGGGGGTCTACGGCATCAACGTGCGGACCCTGCAGGACGGCAGCCCCGTTGTGCAGTCCTTCGGCAACATCAAAAAGAGCCCCAAGGGGCCCGTGGTGGAGGAGGTGCGCGAACCCATTGCGGACCTTTTTGAAGAGGAGGGCCAGGTCCGGGTGGTGGTGGAGATGCCGGGGGTGGAGGCCGAAGAGATCTCGGTATCCGTCTCCGACGACATCCTGACCATCCACGCCGAGGGCAAGAACCGGGAGTACCAGAAGGAGGTGCTGCTGTCCGAGCCGGCCGAGAAGGACCAGGTGAACTGGACGTACAAGAACGGGATTCTGGAGATTACCCTAACCATGGATTAGAGGCCCTATGGATAAGACAAGCCTGACCCTGAAGGTAAAGGAGGCGGAGTCCAAGGACGTGGGCCGCGGCATCGTGCGGTTCGATCCTGCGGATTTTCCCGGCATCGGCGTGGAGGTGGGCGATATCGTCGAGATCAAGGGCAAACGAACCACCGTGGCCAAGGTGATGCCGGCCTTTATGGAGGATCGCGGCCAGGGATGGGTGTGCCTGGACGGCATCGCCCGGGACAACGCCCAGGTGGGCCTGGACGAGAAGGTCAGCATTGCGCCCTGTGGCTGCAAGCCCGCCCAGAAACTGACGGTGAGCCCTTTGACGCCCCTGCGGTCCTACGACTCCACCTACATCGGGAGCCTTCTGGAGGGCATCCCCCTTGTGACGGGGGACACGGTGCGGGCCAAGCTTTTCGGGGCCCAGACCCGGGACTTTCAGGTGACGGGAACCAAGCCCGACGGGGTGGTCATTATCCGTCCCGAGACGGCGGTGGTGATCCAGGAGCCCCGGGAGAAGGGAGAGGTGAAGTCGGCCCGGGTCTCCTACGAAGACGTGGGGGGCCTGGGCAAGGAGATCCGGCGGATCCGGGAGATGATCGAGCTCCCCTTGAAGTACCCCCAGGTCTTTGACCGATTGGGCATCGACCCCCCCAAGGGGGTGCTCCTGCACGGTCCCCCCGGCTGCGGCAAGACCATGATCGCCCGGGCCGTGGCCAACGAGACCGATGCCTTCTTCAGCCACCTGAGCGGGCCGGAGATCATGAACAAGCTCTACGGGGAGAGCGAGGCCAACCTGAGGCGCATCTTCGACGAGGCCTCGGCCCGTGCCCCCAGCATCATTTTTCTTGATGAGATCGACGCCATCGCCCCCAAGCGGGAGGAGATGGGCGGGGAAAAACAGGTGGAAAAACGGGTGGTGGCTCAGCTTCTGACCCTCATGGACGGGCTCTCCTCCAGGGGGCAGGTGATGGTCATCGGCGCCACCAACATCCCCAATGTCATCGACCCCGCCTTAAGGCGCCCCGGACGGTTCGACCGCGAAATCGAGATCAGCATTCCGGACCGCAACGGCCGCCTGGAGATCCTCACCATCTACACCCAGGGGATGCCCCTGGCCGACGACGTGGACCTTGCAAAAGTCTCTGAGATCACTCACGGCTACGTGGGGGCCGACCTGGAGGCCCTCTGCCGGGAGGCGGCCATGGCCTCCCTTCGCAACATCTTTCCCCGCATCGACTTTGAGTTGGAGGAGATTCCCATGGATACCCTGCTGAACCTGCAGGTGACCATGGGCGATTTCACCGAGGCCATGAAAGGCATCGAGCCCTCGGCCATCCGGGAAGTCTTCACCGAGGTGCCCAACGTCACCTGGGGGGATGTGGGCGGGCTGGACGGGGTAAAATCCCTGCTCAAAGAGACCATTGAATGGCCCCTGGCCTATGCCCCTCTGTTTGAGCGGGCAAATACCTCCCCTGCCCGGGGGATCCTTCTCCACGGCCCCCCCGGAACGGGCAAGACCCTTTTGGCCAAGGCCGTAGCCTCGGAGTCCGGGTCGGTCACTCCCGTCAAGGGCCCGGAGCTCCTCTCCAAGTGGGTGGGGGACAGCGAAAAGGGGGTGCGGGAGATCTTCCGCAAAGCCCGCCTGGCCTCTCCCTGCATTGTGTTTGTGGATGAGATCGACAGCCTGGTGCCCCAGCGAGGCATGCACGGGTCTTCGGCCGTCACCGACCGGGTGATCAGCCAGTTCCTGACGGAAATGGACGGCATTGAGGAGCTCAACGGCATTGCGGTGCTGGCGGCCACCAATCGCGTGGACCTCATTGACGCGGCCCTGCTTCGTTCCGGCCGTTTCGATTTCCACCTGGAGCTGCCCCCTCCGGACGGGGGGGCGCGCCGCGAGATTTTTTCCGTGCATACCAAGGGCAAGCCCCTGGCGGACGGCATCGATCTCAACGCCCTGGTGGCGGCCACCGAGGGCATGGTGGGGGCCGACATCGAGTTTATCTGCAAGGCCGCGGCCATGGCTGCCATCCGAGCCTTTATTGCCTCCGGGGAGAATGAGACGGAGCGGTTTGAGATCACCATGGGCCATTTTGAAGAGGCCGTGGAAACGCGTCAGAGGGATCGGGGCGATGGACGGTAACGCACTCTACCTTTACGGCTTCATGACCGCTGATGCCCCCTTGCGCCTGGGGCCCTTCGGGCTGGACAACGGGGAGGTCGTCCTCAAAGGCGGTCCGGGCCTTGCCGTGGCTGCAAGCGAGGTGGCCCCCGTGGACTTTCCGAGGCTGCCCCGGGACACCCTTTTGAAGTACGTGGCCGAGCACCAGCGGGTCCTTGAAGGGATGATGGTCCGGGGCCCGGTGATCCCCTTGAAGTTCGGTACGGTTTTGGGGCGGGGCTCTGAGGTGGAGGCCCTGCTGGCCAACGGTCGCTCCCGGATCCTGGCGGCCTTTGAAACGGCCTGCGGCAAGACGGAGCTGGATGTGGTGGCCCGTTTCAGTGATTTTGAGCGGGAGCTCAGGGAGATCGGCACCTCCGAGGCTGTGTCCCATTTCCGGCGCGAAGCGGTGCTGGCCTCCGAGGCTGATCGGCAGAAGGCCCGGATGACCCTGGGCAAGATGGTCAAGGCGGAGCTGGAGCAGAAACGTAAAGGGTATGCCGAGGCCATCGTCGAGGGGCTCAAAGGGGCTTCGGCGGCTCTTGCCCCCCTTGAAGTGCGGGACGATGCCGTCATCGTCAGCCTGGCTGCCCTGGTGGAAGAAAAGGAGGCGCCCCGCTTTGAAGAGGCCCTCACCGATCTGGATCGGCGCCTTGAAGACCGGGTCGACTTTCGCCTCATCGGGCCCCTTCCCTGCAACAGCTTTTACACCCTGTCCGTCCAGCAGGTGGACTTTGCCGAGATCGACGGGGCCCGAAGGTGCCTCTCCCTTCCCGAGCGCGTGACCCCGTCGGATATCCGGGAGGCTTACCGGCTTATGGTCCGGGATTGCCATCCGGACAGCAGCTCCCACGGAGGCCTTGAGGCAGGCCGGTTTGAGGACGTGAGCAAATCGTACCGGCTGCTCCTGGCGTTGTGCGGGGAGGGGCCGGTCTCCTTTGCAAAGGGCGGTGAGAGCCGGTGGCTGACGGTTCAACGGTCGGATCAAACCGGCAGGGGGGGGCCATGAGAGAGCTGATCCTGGTACCCATGATCCATTCCGACCCCGACTTGGGGGCGGCCGCCGAGAAGATCCGGCTCATGCGGGAAAAACTTTACGGACCGGACCGGCTTGCGCGCCACGAAGCGGTGGTGACGGCCTTCTGGGGAGGGGTGGAGCAGCGCCTGGGAGCCGAAGATGCCCACCGGCTCAAGATCTATCAGGACAGCATGGTGGAGGCCGGCGAGATCGGCGATGCGGTGGTGCGGGAACTGGCCGCCAAGGGCAGCCCCAACTTCCTGTGCATCTCCCGCCTCATGGCGCAGGGGGCGGAAATCCGCAAGACCGAGGATCTTGCCCTGATTCGCCGGGAGTACGAACTCACCATGAACCTGGTGCAGGCCCGGTCCCTGTGGCAGAAGCTCTATCGCCTGGCCCTGTCGCGGTTTCAAAGACGGGGGCTCCTGAAGCGCCGGGACCGGTTCATGGCGCATCGGATCAACACGACCCTGGAAGACGGGGAGGTGGGCGTTCTATTTGTGGGGGCGGCCCATCAGGTGCAGCAACACATTGACGCGGATATTGGCGTGGAACCTTTCAAAACGCCCGGGCTGGTCCGGGCATACATGAAGGCGGTGAAGCGTCGCGGGGGAGAAGAGGAACTCCTTCGCCTGGGCGAGGAACTGATCGGGTGACACAAAGGTGACTATGGGCCAATACATCTATGCAGTGGCCGCAACGGGCGAGGAACGGACCCTGGAACTTGGCGGCATTGACGAGGAAGGGGGCCAGGTGTCCATCATCTGCCATCGGGACATCGGGGCGGTGGTGAGCCCGTCGCCGGTGACGGAGTATGCGGTGAACCGGAAAAACACCATGGCCCACCAGACCGTCATGGAGCAGGTGATGGCCGAGACCCCCATCCTGCCGGTGAAGTTCGGTACCGTGGGCGACGGGGCAGAGGCCATCCGGACGAAGCTTCTGGCCGAGCGTTACGATGAGCTCAAGGCAAAGCTGGCCTACGTGGCGGACAAGGTGGAGCTCGGGCTCAAGGTGCTGTGGACCGACCCGTCCCAGGCATATCGGGAGATTGTGGAGGAGAACCGGCAGATCCAGAGGCTCAGGGACCGGCTCAATACGCAGAAAGGCGGGGCGCGCAAGGAGCAGATCCGGCTGGGTGAGATGGTGGCAGGCGCCCTGGCCCGGAAGCGCGAGGCCCTGGATACGCGTATCGGGTCGTTTTTCGACGGGCTCTGGGTGGAGCAGAAGAAAAACCCGCCTTTTGGGGACCGGATGATCACCCACAGCGTCTTTCTCGTGGCCCGGGACAAGGAGAGGGCCTTTGATGAGGCGGTGCACCGGCTGGACGAGAGCACCGAGGGGCGCATGAAGATCAAGTATGTGGGGCCTGTCCCCCCAAACCATTTTATCGAGCTGGTGGTCAGGTGGTAGACCCATGGTGCTGATTCTCGACGACATATTGCTGGCGCCTGTGAAGATGACCGTGTGGGTGGCCGGAAAGCTGCGGGACACGGCGCTTCAGGAGATGACCGACGAAGCCGGCATCCATGAAGAGCTTTTGCACCTCCAGATGCAGTTTGAGATGGAGGAGATTGACGAGGCGGAGTTCGACCGGAAGGAGCAGGCGCTGATGGACCGGCTGGACCGGGCTCGGCGTTTGAAAAAAGAGATGGACGAAGGTTGAACAACCCCTTCAACCCTGGACAAAAAAGGACACAGCCATGGCGATTTCATTTACCGAGGCCATTCAGAAAGCCCGCGAGGAGCTCAACATGCTCATCGGGCTTGAGATCGATTCCACGGTGAGCGCCGAGCCCAACGCCGAAGGCTGGCGGGTGACGCTCGAAGCCATCGAGAAAAGAGCCATTCCCGACAGCCTGGACATCCTGGGGGTGTACGAGACCATGCTCGACGACGAGGGAAAGGTATCGGAGTTCAGGCGGGTCCGCATGCGCAAACGTACCGACACCGACGATCCGGAGGGTTGATTATATGAGCCTGGAACCGACCCGGGAAAGCAGTGGAAGCCTGGCCGATGTGGTGGACCGGATTCTGGACAAGGGGCTGGTGATCAACGCGGACATTGCCGTGTCCGTGGCCGGGGTGGAGCTCTTGGGGATCCGGATCCGGGCGGCCCTGGCCTCCTTTGAGACCGCGGCCAAGTACGGCTTGGAGTTCCCGTCCGGCACCGAGCTCCAGACGCCGGCCTGGGACGAGGCCCTTTCGGCCAAAGAGCATTGTCCCCAGTGCGAGAAGGTGCTCCCCGCCGAAGAGCTCATCACCACCGGTTGCCCCTGGTGCGGCTGGATCAGCGCCAAGGCGAGGCAATCGAACCCCGGCCTTACCACCTCGGTGTAACCCGTGTTCAAGACCCTCATGGACAAAGTCCGCCAGGGGCAGAAGGCGAAGCAGGTCCTTCGGCAACAGAGTGGGTACTGGACCCGATGCCCTTCCTGCGGCAAGGGCGTGGTGAAAAAGGTCCTGGTCAGCACCGGGTGCTATGTGTGCGGGGCAGGGCCTGAGGGGGGCGGGGACAACCGGGCCCCCCTGGCCTACAAGATTTCCTGTCCCGGGTGCGGCCGCCTTGTGGTGCGGGAGTCCATGGAACGGACCGGGTGCTACCTCTGCGGGTTCTCCCCGGAAGGAACGGACAAAGGCAACCCCCATGGCCATTGATATCGACGAGAACAACTTAAAGCACGGGGTGCTGGGGCTGGTGGTGGCCCTGGTGGAGGTGATCCAGGACGCCCTGCGGCTTCAAGCCATGAAGCGGGTGGAGGGGGGGAGCCTGTCGGACGAGGAGGTGGACCGGCTGGGCCAGGCCTTGATGGACCTGGACGAGGCCATTGCCGAGATCAAGGCCCAGCAGGGCATCTCCGAGGCCGTGAAAAACGTGCACCGCCGAACGGTGCACGACGTCCTGGAGAAAATGATCAACCCGAACCGCTGGTCCGGGCAATAAGGCCATACCTAAAAAGCGAGCCTCCGGCGGCAAGGTGGGGGCACCTTGAAACCCTATGGCGGATCCTTAGAAATAATGACGTAAGGCCTGTTTGTTAAACGTTGCAAACGTTTGGCCCCGGCAGGGCCGCCGGAGGCAATTTTGAACTGAATCGTTACGGCATGTTTCAACCGGTTGAGCCACACCCACCCCAACGGTTTTCTGCCCATGGACCCCATCCTCAGAGAGCGAGTGTTGCAAGAGATCCGGAGCCTGCTTGACGCATACCGGCCGGAGATCCAGCGGCTTGTGCGGGAGGCCTTTGTTCCCGAGCTGCAGCGGGTGATCCGGGATGAGATTGCCGGGGCGCTGGCCCCGGAGACACCGGTTTCCCCGGTGCCGTCCCCAGTGGTGGAGTCCCCGGCTGAGCCTAGGCCCTCTTCCCCGGAGGAGGCCTCGTCCCGGGAAGCGATCCCGGAGGAAACGCCCCGTGACCCCGGGGAGCCCGGAGAGGGGCGCTATGTCTACGCGGTGATCCGGGGAGAGGCCGGGCCTGTGCTGGGCCCCATGGGCATCGACGGCAGGGAGGTCCGCATCATCTGGGAGGATGGCTTAGGGGCCGTTGTCCACGACTGCACGGCCGCACCCTACGAGTCCACGGACGAGGAGACCGTGAAGCAGTGGCTGTTTGCCCATCAAGGGGTCATTGACCGCGCCTGGAGAGAGTTCGGTGGGGTGATCCCCCTCTCCTTTGACACCATCCTGGCAGGTGGTGAGGTGCAGGGGACCGACGAGACCGTGGCGGCGTGGCTCCGCCAAGGCCGGGAAGACTTTTCAGCCATGCTGGACCGTTTCGCCGGGCAGGCCGAGTACGGGGTGCAGGTGTTCTGGGACGCCCCGGCCATGATGGAGACCCTTGCCCAGGAGAGCGAGAGCGTCCGGCACATGACAGCAGACCTGGGCGACAAACCCAAAGGGGCGGCTTATCTGCATCGCCAGAAGATCGAGGCGATGCTGAAAAAGGAGCTGGAGACCAAGGCCGATCACTATTTCCGGGAATTTTTCAAGGACATCCAGGGGTGCGTCACCGAGGTCAAGATCGAGAAGACGAAAAAGGCCGAGGACCCTGCCCGGCAGATGATCATGAATCTTGCCTGCCTGCTGCCCGAGGCCAGAAGCGGGGAGTTGGGCCGGGAGCTTGAGCGTATTCAGGAGATGGCCTGGTTCTCCGTGACATTCACCGGCCCCTGGCCGCCCTACAGCTTTACGTGAGATCATGGAGCCCGAAAACCACACCAAAGCCACCCTGGTGGACCTCCTGGACCGCATCCTGGACAAAGGGTTGGTGATCCATGCAGACCTGGTGGTTTCCGTGGCCGGTATTCCCCTTATCGGGCTCAACCTCAAGGCGGCCCTGGCCGGTATGGAGACCATGGTGAAGTACGGGATGCTCAAGGATCTGGACGAGAGCATGCGGGCTCGGGAACGCGAAGCGCGTCAGCAAAAGGAGGTGTTGCTCCCCAACGGGGAGGAGGTGCTCTTTTCGGCCCACGGGGGATGGTATTGCTCCGAGGGGTTGCATCCGGCCTGGCGTTACGGGCACCTCTACCTTACCCGGGAGAGGCTCTTTGTCTACCAGCACCCCTTTGAACGCATGCTTTTTGAGGCCCCTTTAAAGGCTGTTGCCCGGTTCGGGGTACCGGAAGACGCCGCTTGCGAGGAGACAGAGATTCGAGAACTCCACCTGGTGATGGTGGATGGCCGGATCGAAAAGCTCAGGAGCGGGGAGGCGCCCCGGCTTCAGGAGTGTCTGGCGCAGCGGGTGGACTCCGGTGTCAGCCTCGACAAGGGCGTCTGGAAGACCATCTGGCAGGGGAACCGGCCCGGCGATGATGTGCTTCCCATGGAGACGGTGTGCAAATAGGCGTGCAGGCATCTGCGTAACGCATCACTTACAATGAGGCAGCCCATGGACCGAGTCATCGGCATCGACCTTGGAACCTCCAACACGGTGGCCGCCGTGGTGGACAACGGACGGGCCCACATCATCCCCAACAAAGAGGGGGAGCGCCTGACGCCGTCGGTGTATGCGGAGACCGGGGACGGGCGTCGGCTTGTGGGGAGCGCGGCCAGGCAGCGGCTTGCAGAGGGGGGCGGTGATGCGGTCTCCAGCGTCAAGCGGCTCATGGGCAGCGGCAGGCAAGTGATGGTCCGGGGGACGCCCCGGTTACCGAAAGAGATCTCGGCGGCCATTCTGGAAAGGGTCAGGGCCGATGCCGAGGAGGCCCTGGGTGGCTCCGTGACCCAGGCGGTGATCACCGTGCCGGCCTATTTCCATCACGCCGCCCGGGAAGAGACCCGTCAGGCTGGACAGGCAGCTGGCTTTGAGGTGCTCAGGATCATCAACGAGCCCACGGCCGCAGCCCTGGCCTACGGTCTTCATCGTCAGGAACTCTCCACGGTGCTGGTCTGGGATTTAGGGGGAGGCACCTTTGACGTCTCCGTTCTGGAGCTTGCCGAGGGTTTTTTTGAGGTGCGCGCGGTGTGCGGGGACAACCGCCTCGGCGGGGACGACTGGGACCGGCGTTTTGCCGACCACGTGGCTGCACGGATCAAGGCGGCGTGCGGTGTGGATATCCGGGGCGACTCCCAGATGCTGGCGCGGGTGGGGCTGGTGTGCGAAGGGGTGAAAAAAAGATTGTCGGATAAGCCGGTGGCAAGGCTTTCCCTGCAGCACCTGTCCGGGGCGCCCCGGAGTGTGGCGGCCTTTGAGGAGGTCATGGCGCGGTCTGCCTTTGAGGCGGTAACCGACGACCTGGCGAATCGGCTTATTGCCCCCACGGAGCGCGCCCTCTCCGATGCGGGGCTCACGGCCGCCGGTATCGACAGGGTCCTTCTGGTGGGCGGGGCCACCCGCATGCCCGGTATTCGGGCCCTTGCCGAGTCTTTTTTCCGGCAGCGCCCCTTTCTGGACGTCAATCCCGACGAGGTGGTGGCCATCGGGGCGGCGGTGCAGGCCGGGATCATCACCGGGCAGATCCGCGACGTGGTGCTGGTGGACGTCACCCCCCTGTCCCTCGGCATCGAGTCCCAGGGCGGGCTCTTTGCCCGCATCATCCCCCGGAATACCACCATTCCCACCTCGGCGCAGGAGCTCTTCACCACGGCCCGCGACGATCAGGAGAACATGGACATCCACGTGCTGCAGGGGGAGCGGGAGATGGCCACGGACAACATCAGCCTGGGGGCGTTTCAGCTCTCGGGCATTCCTCCCCTTCCCCGGGGACAGGCCCACGTGGAGGTCTGTTTTTCCATCGACGCCGACGGCATCGTCACGGTCTCTGCCGAGAATCTCCAGACGGAAGCCAGGGAAACCCTCTCCATGGAAGCCATGAAAAATTTGAAAGACGAAGAGGTGAGCCGGGTGCTTGCCGATGCCGAGGCCTGTGCCCATGGGGACCTGGAGAAGCGGGAACAGATCGAGGCCGCCACTCGGGCAGAGACCTTGATGCGGTCCGTGGAGGCGCTTCTGGAGGACCCTTCAGCCTCCCTTGCCGAGACCCTGGTCAAGGAAATTGAAGCCCATGTTGCCCTGTGCCGGGACGCCCTCAAGCGGGGCAGCGCCCTTGAGATCAGGAGCCGTTGCGCGGCATTGCAGTCCCTTGTGTCAACCTCCGACCCCCATGCAAAGGAAGCCGGCCATGAGACCCCGATTGAGCTCCATGCCCCCTTTGACCAAACCCGCCCCGCCCCTGAAGCCCCATGAGACCCTTATCCTGAGGGACCAGGGGGGCTTCAGGGCGCATCCGGGGGCGGGCTGGAAGGTGGTGGAGTGCCTGCTCACGGACAGGCGGTTGATTCTCTGGCAGCTCAGGACGGTTCTTCTGGAGATTCCCCTGGGGTCCATCACGGACCTGCGCATGGGGACTTTTTACTATGTGCTGCGTAAACGCCATGCCCTGGGGGTGTGTTACCACCCCGGCGGAACCCTGCGCCCCCGGATGGTCTGGCTTATTGTCAATGGGGCAGCCATCTGGAAAGCCAGGCTGTTCCAGATGGCCCTGCTGAAGGTGGATGAGTCCCTGATTGAAACCCTTGCCGGGAAGCTCGACGACAGCTGCCGGGCCATTCTCATGTATCTCTGGGAACAGGGCCACGCAAGGATCGCAGACCTTGCCGAGGTCTGCGGAACAGACAACCACATGGACGTGCTGATGCACATCAGGGATGCCATCAACCCCGTGGCCCTCAAGACCATGGGCTGTCCCATCCTCACCTTTGAACGCAAACGGGTGGACCCGGCGTCCGGGGAGGCTGTTCTTTTCAGCTGGTGGCTTGCCGGAAGCCCGGGGAAGCGGCACCCTTCCTCCGAACGCCTGCTGGATCTCTTTGACGAGGGCGGTCACTATCAGGTCATCTTGGATGTCAAAGGAGTGGGGCGAAGCGATCTTCATGTGGGGGTGGAGGGCAGGGAGCTGACCGTTGCGTCCCGTCATCCGACGGCTCCGTGGGTGGAGCGGTTTGAGCTGCCCGAAAAGGTCGTGTTCGACGCCCACCGGGTGAGCCTGAAAAACACCCTGCTTGAGATCTGCCTGCAAAAGGCCGAGGGCGGCCATGGCCTCTGATTTCGCATTGTCCCGGCCGCCCATGGCCGGGACCGTTATGAACCCGCGCAGAGGACGCGTTATCCCATCAAACCCGACTACCTCCATAACCCTGACCTGAAACTTCTTCTCTTCGGCGGAAAAGGCGGTGTGGGCAAGACCACCTTGTCTGCGGCTGCCGCCATCTCTCTTGCCGAAGCCCGTCCAACCTCCAGGGTCCTCCTGCTTTCCACGGACCCTGCCCATTCCCTCTCCGATTGCCTGGACATGGACGTCTCCCATGACATGACCCCGGTGCCCCTGAACGGGCAGGGGAACCTGTTTGCCCGCCAGTTGTGCGCGGAGACGCTGGCAAACCGCTTCAGGGAGCGCAACGGTGAGATCCTTAAGACCATCGCCGAGAGGGGGACCTATTTTGACCGGGAGGACATCTCCGGGTTTTTCGCCCTGTCCATGCCTGGCCTGGACGAGGTGATGGCCGTCCTTGAGGTGGCAGATCTCCTGGCCGAGGGGGCGTGTGACCTCCTGATTCTGGACACGGCCCCCACCGGGCATACCTTGCGCCTTCTGGCCCTTCCGGAGCACATGCGCACGTGGATTCGGGTGATGGATTTGATGCTGCACAAGCATCGTTACATGGCATCGGTCTTTTCCGGGAAGAGGTACACCAAGGATCGGTGTGACCGGTTCCTTGAGAGCCTGGGCCGGGATATCGAGGCGGTGGGAACGCTCTTCAGGAACGGTCACCGTACCCGATTTGTGCCGGTGATGACCCCGGAGCTTATGAGTTTCCGTGAGACCGAGCGGCTGGTGCAGCATCTCGAAGCCGACCATATCCCGTGTCGGGAGATCCTCGTGAACCGGGTGGACCCGTCAGGCAATGGGGAGAACCGGCCCGGGATCGTTGGGGAGATCCAGGCGCGGTTCCGCCGGTATGACCTGGTCCTGGTGACAAAGGAGGGGGCAGAGGTGAAAGGGCTCCCCGGCCTGAAGGCCCTGGGGGCCCGCATTGAATGTGAGGTGTGTGAGCCTGGGGCTGCTTCACCGGAGCCTTGGGATAAAGACAAGGCCCCGGACCACGCAACGGAATCGACCCTTTCGGGACTCTGTGACTCTGCGGTGTGTCGGTTTCTTCGCTATGGGGTGGCCGCCGATCTGGAGGTCATTGTGGTGGGGGGCAAGGGCGGCGTGGGGAAAACCACGGTGGCGGCATCCCTGGCGGTTCAGCTGGCCGATTGCTTCAAGGGAAAACGCTTTTTGATTGTCTCAACGGACCCGGCCCACTCGTTGTCCGATGCCTATCATACGCCCATCGGGGACCGGGTCACGCCCATAACGGAGAACCTCTCGGCGTATGAGATCAATGCAGATGGGCTGTTTGAGCGTTTCAAGGAGGGGTACCGAAAAGAGATCCAGACGCTCTTCAAGCGGTTTGCAGGGCGGGGCATGGACATCGCCTTTGACCGGGAGGTGATGGCAGAAACTCCTCTCCCGGCCTCCTGTCGATGAGATCATGGCCCTGGATGCGGTGATGGATGCCAGGGGGGACGGCGCCCACGACATCCTGATCCTGGACGGCTCCCCCACCGGCCACCTGCTTAGATTCCTGGAAATGCCCGGCCTGGTGAGGGAGTGGCTCAAGGCCTTTTTTGCGGTGCTGAGGAATATTATGGGGCGGTGAAACTGACCGCCACCAACGGGTCCCTCCACCTGTCCCGCCGTGTCCGGAGGATGCAGGGGGCGCTGCAGGACAGGGACAGGACCGCCTTTGTCTGCGTGACCCTGCCTGAAAGCATGGTCCTGGCCGAGACGGAACGTCTGGTGGCATCCGTGGCCCGGGCCGGGATCTCCTGCCGGCACCTTGTGGTCAACCGGGTAACGCAACAAGATGAGCTGGAGGCCGCCTGCTCCCGGTTTTCCCGGCTAGAGGTCACCGGGATTCCCGAGGAACAAAACGACCGGTAGCTTGTGACGTGCCCGGGTAAAGGGCTTGACCCGTCGTATCCGTTATTCCAGGACGTTGCCGGGAAACGGGGCCTCATCCTTCGGGGTCCCGTCGGTTTCAGGGTACCAGGATTTCTTCAACCACAAAGCGGCATTCACGAGGCCGATGAGGACGGGCACCTCCACCAGGGGGCCGATGACAGCGGCGAAGGCCTGTCCCGAATCGAGTCCGAAGACAGCAACGGCAACGGCAATGGCCAGCTCGAAGTTATTGGAGGCGGCCGTAAAGGATAAGGTGGTCGCCTGCCCGTACGTGGCTTTGGCTTTCAGGGAGAGCCAGAACGATACGAAGAACATGGCCACGAAATAGATGCACAGGGGAATAGCCACGCGTACCACGTCCATGGGGAGCTGGACAATGTACTCACCCTTGAGGGAGAACATGACGAAGATGGTGAAGAGCAGCGCCACAAGGGTCAGGGGGCTGATCCTGGGGATGAATTCGTCTTCGTAACGGTCCGCACCGATGGTTTTGAGACCAATGAACCGGGAGAGCATTCCGGCGATGAAGGGGATGCCCAGGTAGATGAAGACGCTTTCGGCGATCTGGCCCATGGAGATGTCGACGGCCATGCCTTCATGGCCGAGGAGCCCCGGCAGAACGGTGATAAAGAGCCAGGCATACAAAGGGAAGAAGAGCACCTGAAACACCGAGTTGAAGGCCACGAGCCCCGCGCAGTACTCGGTGTCTCCCCCGGCCAGGTCGTTCCAGACAATGACCATGGCGATGCAGCGGGCCAGCCCGATCAGGATGAGCCCCACCATATACTCCTGGTGCCCGGACAAGAAGGCCATGGCAAGGAGAAACATGAGAACGGGGCCGATGACCCAGTTCTGGACAAGGGAGAGGGCGAGGACCCGTGTGTTTTTGAACACCAGGCCCAGCTTTTCGTATTTCACCTTGGCCAGGGGCGGGTACATCATGAGAATGAGGCCCACGGCAATGGGAATGTTGGTGGTTCCGACGGAAAATCGGGTGATGATGCTTTGGGACCTCGGGAAGGAGCCTACCCCCTTCCATCCCCACGGCCATGGTCAGGAAGATCCAGAAGGTGAGGTATCGGTCAAAGAAAGAGAGTCGTTTGATGGTGGACTCAGACATGGGACATACTCCATTTGTTTCAAACAAGGGTTTTGTGAAGCCCGGGGACAACGCCCCGGGTTTTCTTTCGGGAAGCCTTTCCTTAGCCTCCGGCTGAGGCCTCTGTGACCCAGGCCGTCAGGTTGGTCTTGGAAGGCACCTTGCCCACGGCTTTGACCTCCCGGTTGATGATGAGGGCAGGGGTGCCCATGACCCCGTAGGATGCAATCTCCGTGAGGTCCCGGACATGGGTCGAAAGCCGCTTGCAGACCCCGGCTCCGGTCATCACTTGGCTCAATCGTACGATCGCTCCAGGCGTTCGCATTGGGGGCACCCCGGGCCCAGGACCTTGATCTCAACCAGCCCTGCGGGCACGGCGTCGTCTTCCGGTGCGCCGATGTGCCGGAGGTAGGCTCTGTGAAAGGCTTTCTCATAGGTGGGGGCGGCCGCCGGGGCGATGTAGTTTTTTGCCGAGAGTTTTTCAAGGAGAACACGTCCCGCCGCGGTGTCGGGGGTGCCGTTAAATTTCTCCGCTGCCTCGGCAAGGGCCTCTTTGAGGCCCCGGATGCCGATGGTGTTTTTACCGACGCGTAGTTTCGTGATGTGATCCATGCTGATCCCCCGTGCTATGCGATGATGAGGTTGAAGAGGTATCCCACCAGGAGGATGCCGGTGCCCACCACCCCGATGAAGGTGGCGATCAATCTGGGTTTGAGAACCTTCCTGAGGATGATGATCTCGGGAAGGGAGAGGGCGATGACCGACATCATGAAAGCCAGGACGGTCCCTAGGGCCGCGCCCTTGCCCAGGAGGGCCTGGACAATGGGGATGATACCGGCGGCGTTGGAGTACATGGCACACCGCCCCGAAGAACCGACAGGGGCACGGACCACCAGGCCGACTTGCCCATGAACCCGGCCATGATCCCTTCGGGGACGTAGCCGTGGATGCCGGCTCCTACGGCGATGCCCAGGATGACATAGAGCCAGACTTTTCCGAGGATTTCCCCCACGGCTTCGACGCCGGAGCCGATTCCCCCAGGCCCAGGTCTTCAGCCATGGGCCCGGCTCCTGCCTGGATCTCGTGGACCCAGGACTCCAGGTGGCCTTCCATCTTAAGCTTGCCGATGACCCACCCGGCGGTCATGGCAATGGCCAGGCCGGTGCCAAGGTAAAGGGCCGCCACCTTCCATCCGAAGAGGCCGTACAGGAGAACCAGGGCGATTTCGTTGACCATGGGAGCGGCAATAAGAAAGGAGAAGGTCGCCCCAAGGGGGACACCGGTGGTGACGAAGCCCAGGAAAAGGGGGACGGCGGAACAGGAGCAGAAGGGGGTGACAATGCCCAGCAGGGCCGCCAGGATGTTTCCGGTGAAGGCCCCTTTTCCTGCCAGCATGGCCCGGGTTTTTTCCGGGGTAAAAAACGAGCGGACAATGCCCACGGCAAAGACCACCAGGGTAAGGAGCATAAGTACCTTGGGCACTTCGTAGATGAAGAAGGCAAGGGCGCTTCCCAGGTGGCTTTCCCGCGAAAAGCCCGTCATGGCCGATAAAAATGCCGTGATGGCCTCGGCCAGGGGGGTCAGGTTCAGGTAAACCACAAACCAGAGGGCGATGCCCAGGGCGCTTGCCGTGATCATGGCAGGTGTCTTTGATTTTTCTTCTCCGGTGGCAGACGCGGTGTCACGGCCGGTTGCCTCTTTTTTGCATGGGCACGGCGTGCCGGTCAGGAGCTGGTGGGTCATGATTGATATCCTTTTTGTGTCTCTGTGAAACTATATATCGCCATTTAGCGATTTAAAAAGCTGGATGGCTGCCTGTGGGGAGAAAGGGACAGGCCGGTCATCTCTCATGGTACGAAGGTTCTACATAAATCGTTATTTGTGAATATAGCTATTTGGTTGACGCTGTCAAGGGGTTTGAGCCCATGTGGGGGACTTTTTTATGTTTTTCCATGCGTTGAACCGGCAGACCAAACAAAAAAACCCCGAAGGCTTAAGCCTTCGGGGTTTTTATATATCGGCTCTGTCCGAAACGGACAGTTGTTTTTGGCTCCCCAGCACGGATTTGAGAATTTGCGACCCAGCGGGTCACAAACGATTTGCCTCTGCCGACTGAGCTACTGGGGATCAGTCAAAAGACTCGGACTATTTAGTGTGATTTGCCGGTGGTGTCAATAGAAAAATGCATGCCCATGCCCTTTAGCTGTCCAGGACCTTCCGGACCTTGGCGGCAAGGTCCTCTGAGGTAAAGGGTTTCTGGATAAACGAGGTGCCGTTGTCGAGGACACCCCGGCGGCTGATGACGTTGTCTGTGTACCCGGATACGTACAATACCTTCAAGGCCGGGGCCAAGGTCACCAGGTGGTCGGCCACCTCCTTGCCGCTCATGCCAGGCATGATGACGTCGGTGACCAGGATGTGGATGGCCCCGGTGTGGCCCTTGAAGCGTGTGATGGCCTCTTCGCCGTGACCTGCTTCCAAAACGGTATAGCCCTTTGCGGCCAGGATGCGCCGGGCGGTCCGCCGGACGCTCTCTTCGTCTTCCACCAGCAGGATGGTCTCGGTGCCCCGGGAGCTGGGTTTGGGGGCCGGGTCCCGGGGTGGTGACGGGCAGCTGGTCGACTCGTCGTCAACCCGGGGCAGGCAGACCCGGAAGCATGTTCCTTGCCCCGGCTTGCTCCGGACCCGGATGTTCCCCTGGCTCTGTTTGACGATGCCGTAGACGGTGGAAAGCCCGAGGCCCGTTCCTTTGCCGTTTTCCTTGGTGGTGAAAAAAGGGTCGAAGATGTGGGCCTGCGTCTTTTCGTCCATGCCGTCTCCGGTATCGGTCAAGGCGAGCATCACCATGGGCTCCGGCGGCCTGGTGTCGGGACCGTCGGGCCCTGTATCGGTGGTGACGTTGCGGGTCTCGATGGTGAGGGTTCCTCCGCGGGGCATGGCGTCCCGGGCGTTGACGACCAGGTTGGCGATGATCTGCTCGATTTTACTCTCGTCTGCCCGGGTGTTGCCGAGGTCCGGTGTGAGGCGTTTTACGAGTTTGATGTCTTCTCCGATGACGCGGGAGAGCATTTTTTCCATGCGGGTGACCACCGTGTTCAGGTTCAGGCAGGTGAGCCGCATGGGCTGCCTGCGGCCGAAGGCAAGGAGCTGCCGGGTGAGGCGGGCGCATCGATCAGCCGCTTCCTGGATTTCACGGATATCCTCGTGCATGGGCTCTCCCGGGGAGAGGTCGCTGAGGAGCATGTCGCTCACCGCCAGGATGGGGGTCAGGGCGTTGTTGAAGTCATGGGCCACCCCACCGGCCAGCCGTCCGATGGCCTCCATTTTCATGGCCTGGTGGAGCTGCTCTTCCAGTTTTTTGTGCTTGGTGATGTCCTGGAATGTGCCGGTCAGTTTTTCGACCTTGCCCGCAGGGCCTGCGGCACGGCCCGTGACGCGGGCCTGGAGGTTCCGGCCCCCCGCCGTGGTGACGTGGAGCTCGAGATCAAAGGGGGTGGCTGTTTCCCGGCAGGAGGCAAGGGCTTGTTCCATGGCAGGCCTGGATGCGGTGTCGCAAAAGGCCAGGGCTTCGGCAAGGGTCACTGATTTGCCCTCGGGGATCTCGTGGATGCGGTAGGTCTCTCGGGTCCAGCGCATGGCTCGGGTGGACAGGTCCAGCTCCCAGCCGCCCACCTTGGCCATGGCCCCCATTTCGTTGAGCAGGGTTTCGCTCTCCCTTAAGGCCCCTTCCACGCGGCTTTTGGCAAGGGCGATGCCGATGCTGGTGCCCAGGCCTTCAAGGAAATGGATCATCTCCCGGTTGAAACAGCCGGGGCGGGAGTCCCCCAGGTGGAGCAGGCCCAGGATCTGTTCATCAGCCTTCAGGGGGATCAGGGCCACCGACTGAAACCCCTGGGTGCTGCAGAGGTTTCTGGGGCAGGCTTCCTGTATGGCTGAGGGGGCGGATTGGCCCCAGGTTTCGGTGCTGTTGGTCGAGCTTCCCCTGTCGGTGACGGGGCAGGGGCGCTGCGCTCCCTGAGAGCACGCGGCCGCAGAGACCTTCCACAAGAGGGCCTCTCCCTTGTTGTCTCGGAGGGCACTTCCGTCGGCGCCCCGCCTGCACAGGAGGGTTTCGGTCTGGATAAAATGCTCGGGGAACCCCTGGGTGTGTCCGTAGGGACTCTCGTCGCCGTCCCGCAGCCGGATGCCCAGGGCTTCCACATGGGTGCTGCGACGGATGATGGAAAGGATCTCGTCCAGAAAGTCCGGTGAGTGCTCCTTGCGGTTGAGCAGTTCCAGCACATCCCGGGCCAGCCTGTCCCGGCTTCGGGCACGCCGTGCCTCCAGCATGGTCCCCAACCGCCGGGCCAGGTTGTCGATGAGTTCCCTCTCTTCCTTCAGGAAAGGGCCCTCGTCCAGGGACGGGCACTCTTTGAGGACAAAGACCTCCACCTGGCCCACCTTCTCACCCGACACCAGGATTTCTGCGGAGAGGGTCCAGGGCGTTTCCCGGAAGCCCGCGCTGGTGAAGCGTTGGCGGTGGCAGGTGATGCGGGCGCAGGTGAGTTCCGGGTAGAACCAGCCTGCGGGAATGAGGGAGACCACCTCCTGCAGCACCTCCCTGACCGGTGCGGTGGAGTCCGCCGCGAGCCGGGACACCTCGTAGAGGCAATGGAGCTCCTTGACCCGTTCGGTAAGGGCCCGCGTCTTCATCATGAGGGCTGCCTCCGATGCTTTGAGTTCGCCGATGTCGTGGCTTGATCCCACGATGCCGATGGGGATACCTGCGTCATCCCTTACCACGGCAAAGGTGGCCGACGCCCAGGCCGAAGAGCCGTCTTTTTTCGTGAACTCGATCTCCATGGTGATGGAGAGTTTTTTCCGGGGGTCGATGAGGTTTTCCGGGGTGATGGTGGTGTTGTACGCCTCCATCACCCGACGGTAGGAGTCCGGGGTCATCTGTTTTGACAGGGGCAGGCCTTTGAGCTCTTCTGTGGTGTACCCGCGGCTGCGTGCGGCGCTGATCCAGATGGGGTACAGGTTCATGTCCATGAGCCAGATCACGTCCCGCATGTTGTCCAGGACCATGCGAAGTCGGAGCTCTTTTTCGATGGTGTGCAAGGCAAAGGCGAGGTCTCCCCCGGCTTCCTCCAGGAGACTCAGTTCGTGCAGGTCGCTTGCCAGCTGGCGCGGCATGGCCAGGGTCATGAGACCGTAGACCCTGTCGGCATGCTCCAGCCGGATGGTGATGGAGGCGTGGTCGCGGCCCTTACCGGACAGGGGGCAGTCGGCGCAGTCTGCGTGGGGGAGGCACGTGAGAACAGGGGTCGGCTGGATCAGGGCTTTTTCATAGCATCGGGACAATGTGCCGGCTTTGAGGTTGTCCAGAAACGGGGGGAAATCGTTGCCAAGGCCGGTCTCCGCCGCGGTTTCCAGTTTTCCCGAGGCATCCAGAAGGGTGATGAAGGCAAAGTGGAAGCCCCGGGTCTCGATGAGTTTTCGGCAGGCGTCCCGGATGAGGCGGGCGGGTTTTTTTTCCCGGACGATGAGCTGGTTGACGTGGCGGATGCCCAGGAGCACGGAGTTGAGGTGGCTGAGCTGGAGGGTGCGCGCTTCCACCATCTTCTCAAGCTGCCTTCGGTGGGTGTCGAGTTCCAGCAGGGTGCGGACTTTCCCGATGAGGATGGCCGGGTCAACGGGCTTGACGATGTAGTCGATGCACCCGGCCTCATACCCCTTGAATGCCTGGTGCTCATCGGCTGTGGCGGCGGTGTTGAAGATAATGGGGAGCACCCGGGTTCGCTCCTCTCCCCTGAGGATTGCCGCCAGCTCGTAACCGTCCATGCCCGGCATCTTTACATCCACGACGGCCACGGCAAAATCGTTGTCCAGGGTGGCCACAAGGGCCTGGTTGCCGCTTGAGGCTTCGATGATCTCCACATCCAGGCAGGTGAGGGTCTTCCTGAGGGCAATGAGGTTCTCCTGCTTGTCGTCGACAATGAGGATTTTCTGCCTGTGCGCCCAGGAGCAGGGTTCCGTGGGGGCGGGGCTGGGGGTGTCCGTGGTGTGTGTCATCTAGGTCTGCCGGAACGTTTCCCATGAGCGTTGACTGGGTGTCGGTTTGTGCCTTTTCGTCAGCAGAGGCGCTTGATGGGTTCCTTACTATCGGTGAAGCCACACGCGCATCATGGAGATGAGGCGGTGGGGGTCCACGGGTTTGGGCATGTAGTCGCTGGCACCGCTGGCAAGGCATTTGGTGCGGTCCTCTTTCATGGCCTTGGCGGTGAGGGCGATGATGGGCAGGTTCCGGAAGGCCTCTTGGGCGCGGATTCTCCTGATGGTTTCAAACCCGTCCATCACGGGCATCATGACATCCATGAGCACCAGGTGCAGGTCGGGCTCCCGGGACAGGACCTTCAGGGCCCGTTCCCCGTTGTCTGCCTTCAGGGGAATCATGCCCCTCTCCCGCAGGAGTTTGGAGAGGGCAAAGGTGGCGCGCATGTCGTCGTCGACAATGAGCACCTTTTTGTCCCGCAAAAGGGCATCGGTGTCGTGGAGGTTGGTGATGATCTGTTTTTGCCGGTCCGGCATGCGGCTCACCACCTGGTGGAGGAACAGGGAGACTTCGTCCAGGAGTCTTTCCTGGGAGCGGACGTCCTTTACGATGATGGCATCGGCGTGTTCCCGGATGCCCATCTCCTGTTCGACGGTGAGGTTTCGGGCCGTGTAGATGATCACCGGCGGGAGGGGCACCCCCTCGGCGCGGAGGGCGCGCAGGAGCTCCAGGCCGTCCATGTCCGGCAGGCCCAGGTCGAGGATGATGCAGTGGAACTGCCTGGCCCGAAGGGCGTCCATGGCCTCAGAGGCCGAGGTCGCTTCCGTGGTGCGCACCCCTTCACATCCGATGAGCCCCACCACGCTTTGGCGTGTCTCCCGATTGTCGTCCACCACCAGGACGTGCTTGGGACGTTGGGCCGTCATCTCCTCCAGGGTGGAAAAGGTCTTCTCCAGGGCTTCGGTGCTCATGGGCTTGGTGGCGTGCCCCACGGCTCCCAGGCGGAGGGATTCCGCTGCTGCGTCGTGGGCGGAGATGATGTGCACCGGGATGTGGCGGGTGCGAAGGTCTTCTTTTAAGGCGGTGAGCACCGCCCACCCATCCATCCCCGGAAGGGTGATGTCCAGGAGCACGGCGCAGGGCAGGTGCGTTTTCAGCAGTGCCAAGCCCTCCTCTCCGGATGGGGCGGCCAGGCACTTAAACCCTTTGTCCCTGCATGTGGTGCAGAGGTGCCGGGCAAAGACGGGGTCGTCTTCAATGACGAGGATGATCCTGTCCTCCGAGTCCAGGGCCTCCCGGTCGTCCTGTATCGGTGAGGGGGCGGTGCCGGGGGACGGGGTCGGTTCCGGGACGGGCTGCCTGGACGGCAGGGAGACGGGGAGGAAAAGGGTGAAGGTGGCTCCCTTGCCCGGCTGGCTGGTGAGCTGTATTTCGCCCCCCAGGAGGGTCGCGAGCTTTCGGCGATGGATAGTTGCAGTCCGGCGCCCCCGCAATGCCGTGTGGTGGTTCCGTCGGCTTGTTGAAAGGCGTCGAAGATGATTTTCTGGCGGCTCTCTTCGATGCCGATACCCGTGTCGGTTACGGACAGGGCCAGGGTGGTCTGGGGCGTGAGCTTTGATTGAAGGAGCCGGACGCCTTCGGGGCAGGGGTTGGCGGTGAGGGTGACACGCCCCGATGCCGTGAACTTGATGGCATTGGCCATGAGGTTGTTGATGATCTGGTCCAGGCGCTTTCGGTCCGTGACGATGTGCGTCGGGGCTTCCGGTGAGACTGATGTCACGAGTTCGAGGTTTTTTTCTCTTGCCAGGTGCCGGAACCCGGCCTGGACATCGGACGTGAACTCTTTGAGATCCACGGTGACCGGGGCCAGCTCCATGCGCCCGGCCTCGATTTTGGAGAGGTCGAGGATGTCGTTGATGAGGTTGAGCAGGTCTGTGCCGCTGGCGTGGATGACCTCGGCTGATTCCACCTGCCCGGGTGTCAGGGTCTCCTCCTTGTTGTCTGCAAGGGATCGGGCCAGGAGCAGCAGGCTGTTCAAGGGGGTGCGGAGTTCATGGGACATGTTGGCCAGAAACTCCGATTTGTAGGAACTGGCCAGGGCCAGGGCTTCGGCCTTCTCTTCGGTCTCTCTTTTAACGGCAAGCATCTCCCGGGCCTGGCACTGGAGGAGTTCGTTTTTCTCTTCCAGCTCTTCGTTGATGGCTTTGAGCTCTTCCTGCTGCTCTTTGAGCCTCTCTTCTGAGCGCAACAGGGTCGATGCCTGCCCTTCCAGCTCTTCGTTGGACTGGCGAAGCTCCTCCTGCTGGGCCCGGAGCTCTTCCGACAGCTTTTCAGACTTTTCCAGGGAGAGGGCAAGCCGTGTCCGGCCCTGGGTGTTTTCCACGGCCAGGGCGATGCTGCCTGTCACCAGGTCCAGGAACTGGGATTGGGACTCCGAAAAGGTGGTGAGGGTGCCGAGCTCCAGAACCGCTTTGACCTGGTCGTTGCGGATCACGGGTTTGATGCACAGGGTGGTGGGGGCTGTCGTGCCCAGGCCCGACTCGATTGTGATATAGCCTTCAGGGACCTGGGTGAGGATGATCTCCTCTTTTTCCAGGGCAGCCTGGCCCACGAGCCCTTCGCCGGGGCGGTAGGCGGATGCCAGGTGCTTGCGCCGCTTGTGGGCGTAGCTGGCCACCAGGCGCAGGGTCCCGGTCTCGTCGGCCAGATAGATCAGGCCGGTGACGGCGCCTAAATACTTGCAGAGAAAGGTGATGATCCGGCGGCAGAGGGCCTCGGGGTCCGACTCGCTCTGCATGAGGTGGGAGAGTTGTGTCTGGCCGGTTTTCAGCTCATTTTGGTCTTCCAGGGCCCGGGCCGTTTTTTTGCGGTCGGTGATGTCCCAGAAGCTTTCGATGATACCCCCGAAAGTTCCGTCGGGTTTTTCAAGGCGCATGGCGTTGAGGAGGTAAAAGGCCTGGGTGCCGTCGGGGTGTTTTTTTTCCACCTCGGTGTGGATGTGGGTGGTGGCCCCTGACTTCATCTGGGTGAGGGGGCAGGCGTCTGTGTGGCACAGGGGGCCGCCGAAGGATTCGTAGCATTTCACAGGGCCGGGTCCCGGGGGGGCGCCTCCGGCCAGGGCCGCCAGGGTGTCGTTGGCCTGGACCTGGTTGAACTGGCTGTCCACCATGCGTTTGCCGTCCACCCCCACATGGAAGAGGGTGTCCAGCTCGGCATGGGTGCGGAGCATCTCCTGTTCTGTTTTGCGGTAGGCCACAAGGGCCAGGAGAAAGGCGATGAGGTACCCGGAAAACCGCAGGAGGTGCCAGAACCACCAGCCCGCCTTCCAGGAGGTGGTAACGGAGAACAACATGCCGGATATGCCGAACAAAAGGGCCAGAAGCAGGAAGAGGAGCTCTTCCTGCTGCCTGGTTCGGTTGTAGTTCACCGCAAAGTTGAGGGCGGCCATGAGGATAAGAAGGCCCCCTGCAAGGGCCGTGATGTCGGCGGGGGAGAGGCCTGGTGAGCCTGCCTGGGGGAGCGTCTGGCCCTGGGGCCAGGTGGTGATGAGCGTGCCTGCGGTCACCGAGGCGAGCAGGGTTGCGTTGGCTGCCACCAGCACCGTGGTCCGGGAGAGGGGGCGGTCGGGGAACCAGACCAGGGCGAAAAAGAGGCCGCCTGTCAATACGGAGAGGCTTCGAAACCAGATGAAGGCCCGGCCCTCGGGGGTGCAGCTGTGGAAGATGTCGAAGACGGCCATGGCAATGAGGGCCAGGGCGATCCACATCCTTCGGGTGGTGGTTTTTTCCTGGCTCAGGAGGAGGAGGGCGGCCAGCACCAGGCCGAGGGTGGCCCCGGCCACTTCCAGGGAGGTGTGGAGGGGCTGGGAGACGAGACGCCAGTCCGGGTAGCGGGTGCCGATGAACAGAGTGCCCATGAGAGGGATCGCACCGCCGAGTCCCAGGGCCGTGGACAGCCACTGGCCGGAGTGGGGGCGTTGCTCAATGAAAAATTCCCGTGTGGAGCGGGCCATGGCCTATCTCCTTGGGGTGACGCGGCCGCCAAAGGCGATGGGCAGATCAGCAGGTTGAGACCGCCCGCGTCGTTCAATTGTCGGGTTGTGTTTGTTTTTGCCAGGCCCACGGGGGTTCCCACGGAAACCGAGGCGGGCCTTTCAAGGGGCTTTGCTGTGGTATGCCGTGGTGTCCGGTGAGCCTCTGCTAAGGGGGGAAAGGAAATGCTCTCCTTTTATACCATATCGTGTTCCGCCAAGGAATGGTCATGTGTGGTGTATTGAAACGTTTTTTCAGGTGGTTATCGATTTGGTGGGCAAAAGGGCACAAAAAAACCCCGAAGACTTAAGCCTTCGAGGTTTTTTATATCGGCGCTGTCTGAAACAGACAGTTGCTTTTTGGCTCCCCAGCACGGATTTGAACCGCGGACCCAGTGGTTAACAGCCACTTGCTCTGCCGACTGAGCTACTGGGGATCAGTCAAAAGACTCAGACTATTTAGCCCGAACTCCGGGCGGTGTCAATTAAAAAACAGGGCGAGGACCCTGTTTTTTTTGCCCCCGGCACCGGCGGGAAACCGGTGTCGGGGGTATCTGACTTGAATTGCTCTACGATTCGATTTTTTTGATCCGAAGGGCCAATTCGTTGAGCTGTGCCATGCCCGCCTCGGAAGGGGCGTCGGTGAGCATGCAGGAGGCCTTCTGGGTTTTGGGGAAGGCGATGACGTCCCGGATGGAGGGCATGCCGCACAGGATCATCACCAGGCGGTCCAGGCCGAAGGCGATGCCGCCGTGGGGAGGCGCACCGGATTCCAGGGCGTTTAAGAGGAAGCCGAACTTCTCCTCGTACTCTTCCTTGTCCATGCCCAGGGCCGAGAACATGCGTTCCTGGATGGCACGGTCATGGATACGGATGCTGCCGCCACCGATCTCGGAGCCGTTGAGAACCAGGTCGTAGGCCCTGGAACGCAGCTTCAAAGGATCGGTCTCGATGTGCTCGTAATCCTCCTCCAGGGGTGCGGTGAAGGGGTGGTGCAGGGACTGGTAGCGTTTTTCCGTCTCTTCTCCGGATCGAAGAGGAAGCTGGCCACCCACAAAGCGGAACTCGTCCTTGTTGATGAGGCCCAGCTTTTCGGCCAGGTGGTTTCGCAGGTTGCCCAGGGACTCGTTGACCACCTTGGGCTGGTCCGCCACAAAGAAGATGAGGTCGCCGGGCTCCATGTCGATGCGCTCGGCAAGGGCCTTCTTCTCGTCGTCGGTGAAGAACTTGGCGATGGGGGACTGCCACTCGTTTTCCTTAACCTTGATCCAGGCCAGGCCCTTGGCGCGGTAGATGGAGACGAACTTGGTGAGATCGTCGATCTCCTTGCGGGAGAAGTCGATGCAGCCCTTGGCGTTGAGGGCCTTGACCATGCCGCCTTTCTTGACCACGTCGGCAAAGACCTTGAAGCCGGAGGTTTCCACGATGGTGGAGACGTCCTTGAGTTCCATGTCGAAGCGCAGGTCGGGTTTGTCCAGGCCGTAGCGGTCCATGGCGTCAGCGTAGAGCAGGTGCTCAAAGGGGGGCTCAAGGTCCACACCCAGCACCTCTTTAAAGACGCTTGAGACCATGCCTTCGGCAATGGACATGATCTCTTTTTCCCCCACAAAGCTCAGCTCCATGTCGATCTGGGTGAACTCAGGCTGGCGGTCGGCGCGCAGGTCCTCGTCGCGGAAGCACTTGACGATCTGGTAGTAGCGGTCGAAGCCGCTCATCATCAGGAGCTGCTTGAAGAGCTGGGGCGACTGGGGCAGGGCGTAGAAGAGGCCCTGGTTAACGCGGCTGGGCACCAGGTAGTCCCGGGCGCCTTCCGGGGTGCTTTTGGTGAGGAAGGGGGTCTCGATGTCGAGGAATCCCTTGCCGCTGAGGTAGTTCCGAACCGCCTGGGTGGTCTGGTGCCGGGCGATGATGTTTTTCTGGTACTTGGGACGCCGCAGGTCGATGTGGCGGTTCTTAAGGCGGATGTTTTCACCCACCTCGATGTCGTCTTCGACGGCGAAGGGCGGGGTCACGGCGCGGTTTAAGATGCGCAGCTCGTCCACGTTCACCTCGATGGCGCCGGTGACCATTTTGTCGTTGACCATGTCTGCGGGGCGCGCGGCCACGGTGCCCCGGACGCCGAGGACGAATTCGCTCCTGACGGCGTGGGCTTTTTCATGGACCTCGGTGTTCACCTCGGGGCTGAAGACCACCTGGGCAATGCCGCTTCGGTCTCTCAAGTCCACGAAAATGACGCCGCCGTGGTCCCGCCGGGTCTGTACCCAGCCCATAAGGACCACTTCTTCTCCCACGTGGGCGGTGGTTAAGTCGCAGCAGTTGTGGGTTCGTCTCATATCACCAAGTAGATCTGTCAATGCCCTGACTCCTTTGTGCTTTCTGATATCGTTTAGTTGAATCGGTCGACCAGTGTCTCCACCAGCCCATCCAGGGGAAGATCCCACTGCTCTTTGGTGGCCATGTTCCTCAGGGCGGCCACGCCCCTGTCCAGCTCATCGTCGCCCACCATGAGGACATGGGCTGCGTTCAGCTTATCGGCCCGCTTCATGTGGCTTTTGAGGCTGCGCCCCGCAAAATCGGCCTCGCAGAAGACGCCGTTGGCGGCCAACTGCATGGCCCAGGTGGCCGCTTTTTCCGTGGCCGCATCGCCTAAGGGGGCGATGTAAAGGGTGGGGCCGTCCGCTTCGATGGTCTGCTGCATGGCCACGATCTCCGCCAGTCGGTCAAAGCCGATGGCAAATCCGATGGCGGGTATTTCCGGCCCGCCCAGGGCCTTGACCAGCCCGTCGTATCGCCCGCCGCCGGCCACGGCGTTCTGGGCGCCCAGGGAGGTGGTGAGCACCTCAAAGGCGGTGCGGGTGTAGTAGTCGAGGCCGCGCACCAGGCGGGTGTCCACCTCATAGTCCACCCCGTTTTCCGTGAGCACGGCCTTGACGGTCTCAAAGTGCTCGCGGCAGTCGTCGCAGAGGTGGTCGAGGATGGAGGGCGCTCCTTCCACGGCCTCGCGGCAGGACGGGACCTTGCAGTCCAGGACCCTTAAGGGGTTCTTCTCACTTCGCCTGAGGCAGTTCTCGCAGAGGCTCTCTTTCTTGGCGTCGAGGAGGTCCTTGAGGGCCTTCTGGAAGTTGGGACGGCAGCAGGGGCAGCCCAGGGAGTTGATGTGGGCCTTGACGTCCCTGGCCTTGAGTTTTTCCAGCAGGGTGGCCAGCATGAAGATGAGCTGGGCGTCGAGGTACGGGGAGTCGATCCCGAACACCTCGGCGTCGATCTGGTAAAACTGGCGGTAGCGCCCTTTCTGGGGGCGTTCCCTGCGGAACATCGGGCCGATGGTGTAGAACTTTCGGATGGGGTCCTTGGCGTACATCTTGTGCTGGATGTAGGACCGGACCACCGATGCGGTGGCTTCGGGACGCAGGGTCACGTGCCCCCGTTTGCCGTCCTCAAAGGTGTACATCTCCTTTTCCACAATATCGGTGGTGTCGCCGATGCTTCGGGAAAAGAGCTCCGATTTTTCCACGATGGGAAGGCGGAGTTCCTGGAACCCGAAGTTTTCAAATGTCTCTTTGGCTGCGCGTTCGATGGTCTGCCACACTTCGATTTCACCGGGCAGAACATCTTTGAATCCTTTGATAAGCTGTATCATGTGCTGTGCTTAAACCGCCTTCGTACCTGCGTTTTGAAGTTCAAAAGAAAAAGCCGGCCCCGTGTGCGGCGCTCCGGGATGGGGTCGGTGCCCCCTGCCGCATGCACGAAAGTGCCGCCCTTAAAAAGACCGTGGGAGTCTCGGATACTGGCAGGTAAGGCGCCCGGGGCAGCCATGGGGCTGCGGGCGGTGTCCGGATGATTCCCAGTGATTTTTCAAGCGGTTGCGCCGTCCCGTGTGCATGGAGGGGTGCAAATCAACCCCTACTTGTATCGCAACAGGTAATTGCCGGGCTGAAGATGAATGTTTTTTAGATGGCGTTACCGGGAAATGAATTGAGTTTTTCCCGGAGCTGCAGTATGCATGAACATTGTTGGCCCAGCCGGAAGTTCTGTGGTTGAACAGGGTTGGGCCTTGCATCCGCGATGCAGGAAAGGGCGTTGGGCCTGCAGGGGCCGGTGCGCTCCAATGAAAAGCTGGAAAGAAGGGGGAGTAGACGTGAAAGCAAGATGTGCAGTGGTGGGATGTGGACGAGTGGGAACCAGCCTGGTGATCCATCTGGACCGTGTGGGATACCCCCTGTGCGGGGTGGCGAGCCGCAGCGCCGAGTCGGCGGAGAAGGCGGCGGGCCTGGTTTCCGGGACCCCGTATTCGACGGACCCGGTGGCCGTGACCCGGGACGCCGATCTGGTCTTTATCACCACGCCGGACGACACCATCACCGAGGTGGCCGAGGCCATTGCCGCGGCCGGAGGGTTCAAACATGGCGCCACCGTCCTTCACTGCAGCGGCTCACTGCCGTCCACCATCATGGAGAAGGCCAGACTTGCCGGGGCCCGTATCGGATCCATGCACCCCCTGCAGAGCTTTGCCGGGGCCGACCGGGAGATCAACCCCTTTGAGGGCATCATCATGTCCGTTGAAGGGGACGCGCCGTCTGTTGAGCTTGCCCTGGGCCTTGCAGCGGACCTGGGGGCCAGGGGCCTTACCATCGAGACCCGGGCCAAGACCATGTACCACGCCGCAGCCGTGGTGGCCTCCAATTGCTTTGTCACCGTCCAGGACATGGCCTGGCAGTTCATCGGTGATGCCGGGGTTTCGGAAGAGGACGCCTGGAGCGTGCTTGGGCCCTTGATCGAAGGGACCATGGCCAACATCCGGAAGGTCGGCCCGGTGGCGGCCCTCACCGGGCCTGTTGCCAGGGGCGACGTGGACACCATCGGCACCCACCTGGATAAGATCGCGGAGATGAAGCCGGGCCTTGCCGCCCTTTACAAGGCGTTGTGCCTCCACACCGTGGACATGGCCAGCCGCAAGGGGACCCTCACCCCGGAGGCCGAAGAGGCGCTGGTGCGCCGGTTGACATCCTGATGAACAGGGGCAGGGCGCACGGCTACAGCTTGCTCAAGTACCTGTAGATGGTGGGCTCCGAGCACCCGAGCTGTTTGGCCACGGTGCGCACCGCGCCCTTGAGTTTGAAGATCCCTTTCTGGTTCAGGATGTCCACGATGTCGATGCGGTCGTCCTGGACCAGTCGGTCGATGGAGGTGTTGTGCTTGTTCAGGTAGCCCTGGATGACGGCATCCGTCTCTTCAATGGCCGAGTCGTAGAACCGTTCCCCTGCATTGTTGACAAGGGAATCCACCGATTCGTAGGCGTTGTTGCTCTCGATGAGCATGTCCGGGTGGCAGAGCTTCAGGATCTGCTCGCTGATGTTTTTGTAGCGGCGGTCATCGAAGTTGATGCAGAGAAGGCCCACGATGTTTTTGTTGTCGTCGCGGATGAACATGGTGGAGGACCTCAGGATGCGATGATCCTTAGAGACCCCGTTGTAATTGATCTTGTATTTTTTTTCGCTGAAGCTTTCGTTGGAGATGACCTCCAGGCCGAAGTCGGTCAGGGGGGCCCCCACGGTTCGCTGGCTGATATGCCCGTTGGCGATGGCCACGATGGAGTTGATGTGATCCTCCGTGTCGTGGAGGACCACTTCGAAATCGGGGCCCAGGGCTTTTCCCAGAAATTCCACGATCAGGCTGTACTGGCGTTTTAAGGCGTCGTTCATGGTCTTTTGTCTTTCAAGATATGTTGGGTGCGTTTACCGGCCACCGTGGAAAGGGGGGAATGGCCCCGGAGCATGGTCTCGGATCCGTTTTCAGCATGACGGCAGCATGGCTTTAACGCTTGCGAAACGCCGGTGCCTGGCATGTCTTCGTGTTTTCCTGTACCTCGGGCTTCGGGCCGATACGGCCTGGTTCCCGAAAGGGCCCCCTCGCCCCTCAGCTGGTGTCGGACTGCACGTTGTTGCGTGAATGATACCCTTTTGTACTTATACCACCGCCGGTAAGGATGCAATGCGTAACTGGGCTTAAACGCCGGGAAGACCCCGGAAAATAAAGGGGCTTTGCAACTCCGGCGTAAAAAAAATCCCGTAACCCACACTTGGGTTACGGGATGGGATCAGCAGGCGATGGCCATGGGGTTTACCCGATGCCTCCGTAAACGATGCCCAGGATGTAGACGATGATGGTGGCTCCGCAGAAGCCGTATTTCGTCATGGGCTCGAACCAGGCGCCGATGGTTTTGTCCCGGCCGGTCTGGGCCTGCTCCCTGGCAAAGCCCGGGCCGCAGACCCAGAAGAACATGATGCCCGCCAGAAGGGCTCCTAAGGGGATGAGATAGATGGAGACGATGTCCATCCAGGTGCTCAAGGTGGCCCCGTTTTCCAGGATCAGCCCCACGGTGCCGCTGATGAGGGCGATGATGACGATGGCCGCGACCCGTGAGATCTTGAGTCGCTGCTGAAGGGCCTCCACCGGCGTTTCAAACAGGTTCATCAGGGAACTGACGCCGGCAAAGAGGACCGCCACAAAGAAAACGATGGAGAAGAGCGTGCCGCACGGCATCATCTTGAACACGTTGGGCATGGTGATGAACATCAAGGGAGGACCGGCCGTGACATCAAGCTTGAAGGCAAAGACGGCCGGGATGATGACCACGGCGGCCAGCAGGGCGGCCAGGGTGTCGAAGATGGCCACGTTCTTGGCGCAGCCCACCACGTCTTCGCTCTTTTTGAGGTAACTGCCGTAGACCACGGTGCCGGATCCGGCCAGGGAGAGGGAGAAGAAGGCCTGTCCCAGGGCGTAGACCCATGTTTTGGGGTCTTTTAAAAGGTCCCACTTGGCCACAAAGAGATACCGGTAGCCTTCCCCGGACCCCGGGAGGGTGAAGACCCGGATGGCCAGCAGGATAAAGAGAATAAAAAAGCCGGGCATCATGACCTTGTTGACCTTTTCGATGCCGTTGGAGATACCCAGGATCATGACGGCAAAGGTGAGGGCAAGGCCGAGGAGGTGCCAACTGACGCTGCCCATGGGCCCTGCGATCTGCCCGAAATAGGCGCCGCAGTCCGGGGCACTGGTGACGGCTCCGGTGAAGGAGCCCACGGTGAACCGGAGGATCCAGCCCACCACCACCGCGTAACCGATGGCAATGCTCAGTGAGCCTGAGCAACTCGGACGATGCCGAAGACTTCGCCTGGGTTGGAACCCGCGACGCTCACACGCCTTTTTGAAGGCGCCTAAGGGGCCGGTGCCCATGGCCCTGCCGAAGGACATCTCTCCGATGACGCCGAAGAGGCCGATGATGACAATAAATAGAATGTAAGGGATGAGAAAGGCGGCTCCGCCGAATTGCCCGAGCCGATAAGGAAACAGCCAAATATTTGCCATCCCCACTGCAGAACCGATGCAGGCGAGGATGAATCCAACTCTCGAATCAAAGTTATCCCTGTCGACGGGATCCGTATTGATCTTCTTTTGTTCAGACACAGCTTCACTCCTTCAAAAAACACCAGAAAAAAAATCAAAGAGAGAGCTTCCGGAAAGATACAGCTGCATTGCTGCTTTTCCGGAACATAATCTGCGGTCGACATCCATGGGTGGAACGGTCATCCCATGGATGTGTTGTTCAAAAACAAGACAAAAGGTTGGTACACGTTTGTAGGGGGTGTCCGCAAGGCGTTGGGCTGATTTTTGCCCGGATACTAGACTGTAGGCAGCCCCGAAGGGCTGCAGGTATGTGGAGGTGGACTATTTTACGGGTTCAAGGTGAGCCTGGAAGTGACGCAGGACGGGGGGCTCCCAGGTGATGCGGTAGCCTTTGACCTGGTCGGCCCGTTTTTTGATCTCGATGAGGGCGTCGGCCATGATGTCGATGTGGGCCTGGGTGTATACGCGGCGGGCGATGGCAAAGCGGGTGAACTCAAAGTTGGCTTCGAGCTGCTTGCCGGTGTCCGGGTCGTTGCCCAGCATGTAGGAGCCGATGTCGCAGGTTCGGATGCCGGCCTCGATGTAGAGTTCGATGGCCAGGGCCTGGCCCGGGAACTCATTGTAGGGGATGTGGGGGAACAGCGCCTTGGCGTCTACGAAGACACCGTGGCCGCCCACAGGGGACTGGTAGGCGATGCCGGCGTCGTCCAGGCGGGAGGCAAGGTACTCCATCTGGCCGATGCGGTACCTGAGGTAGTCCTCGTCGAGACCTTCGTAGAGGCCGATGGCCAGGGCTTCGAGGTCACGGCCGGAGAGACCGCCGTAGGTGGTGAAGCCTTCAAAGGAGATGGTGCGTCCCTTGCACGCGGTGAAGAGCTCTTCGTCATCCTTGACGCCGAACAGGCCGCCCATGTTGACGATGGTGTCTTTTTTGGCGCTCATGGTGAAGCTGTCCGCGTAGCTGAACATCTCGTTGATGATCTCTTTGATGGACTTGTCGGCGTACCCTTCTTCGCGCTGTTTGATGAAGTAGGCGTTTTCCGCGTAGCGGGCGGCGTCGATGTTGAGCTTGATGCCGTATTTTTTACAGATGGCTGCGGTCTCTTTGACGTTGGCCATGGAGACAGGCTGACCCCCTGCGGAGTTGTTGGTGACGGTCATGATGACCAGGGCTACGTTCTCGGGGCCGTATTCCTTAATTAAGGATTCGAGCCGCTCAACATCCATGTTGCCTTTAAAAGGAGCTCGTTTGGAGGGCTCGTTGGCGATGGGAACCACACAGTCCACAGCGCGTGCCCCGGCAAGTTCCACGTGGGCGCGGGTGGTGTCGAAGTGCATGTTGGAGATGGAGTACTGGCCCTCTCCCATCATCACGCCGAAGAGTACTTTTTCCGCGGCACGGCCCTGGTGCACAGGCTGGATGTACTTGTAGCCGGTGATGTCCCGGGCGGCGTCGAGGAGCTTGTAGTAGCTTGAGCTGCCTGCGTAGGCTTCGTCACCGCGCATGACGCCGGCCCACTGCTCCTGGCTCATGGCGTTGGTGCCGCTGTCGGTGAGCAGGTCGATGTAGACATCTTCGCCCTTGAGGTTGAAGGTGTTGTATTTCGCCTCGGCGATTTTCTGCACCCTCTCTTCGCGGGTGAGCATTTTAATGGTTTCGACCATTTTGATTCGGAAGGGTTCGGCGACGTATTTGATTGCCATGATGTTAGCCTCCAATGTATCTGATTTTATATGAATCGTAAGAGATAGAGATGTCCGGTGCCTAACCGACGACCGCGATGGCTTCAATTTCGACCAGGGCGTCCTTGGGAAGTCGTGCCACTTCGACGGCCGATCGTGCCGGGTAGTTGCCTTCCCCGAACATCTCTTGATAGACGGCGTTCATTTCGCTGAAATCGTCCATGCTGGACAGGAAGACGGTGGTCTTCACGACATGGCCCAGGGTCATGTTTTTGCATGCGAGGATTTCGGCGAGGTTCTGAAGGGATTGTCTTGTCTGGGAGGCGATGCCTCCTGCGGGAAACGCTCCGGTTTTCGGGTCGACCGGAAGCTGTCCTGAAACAAAGACAAGGTTGGGAGTCACGACGCCCTGGGAGTAGGGCCCGATGGCTGCCGGTGCTTTTTCTGTGAAAAGTGTCTCTTTCATGATCTATTCCTTAACTCGTGATTTCAATCATGACCGCTGTTGACTGATAGGGTTTTATAGTGAAAAAAAAATTATTGTCAAAGAAAATCTTTATTATCCGAGAATAAAATTTTGCGGAAAGTGGTTTGTGTATTCAAGTATCTATATTTAAATGGTAAAAAGCGTCTTGCGTAGAGTCTCTGTGATGAGAGAATGTGAGAAAGTTTTATTAAGTTTGGGGCGGTGTGGGGTGTTGGTCGGTTTGTTTGTGGTCCTGCGGGGTACGGACACGCACACCCTTGGGGGGTGTGTGTGTCGGAAGGGGAGGAGGGCAGGGGCGGTGCTTACGCCCCTGCCGGATTCGGATCAGATGGTGTGAATCTCGAGCTCCTTGTCCAGGCGGCCGGAGAGTCCCTTGAGCCTGTCGGCACCGGAGATAATCGCCACACTCGCCAGGTCGGCTTCGGGGGGGAAGTAGCGCGCGGCAGCGGCCCGGACCTTTTGGGCGTTCAAGGCCAGGAGTCCCTCTTTAAAGGCCTTGCGCGTGTCGTCGGAGAGGCCCACCAGCTCGCGGAAAAATCCTTTGCGCGCGGCAGCCGCCGGTGTCTCGGGGCGATCGATGGCGGCTGCGGCCTGGAGAATGGCCTCCTTGACGTCCTCGTCGGTGTAGTCGGTGCCGGTGATGTACCGGGCGGCGCCGTCGTATGCCGAAAGGGTTTTTACCACGTGGGGATCCCGGTAGGATCCCATGCTGAAGGTGCCCTCTTCGCTGCTGTAGGCTGCAAAGGCGCCGTAGGCCCCGCCCTTTTCCCGGATCTCCCGGTGGAGGTAGAGGGAGCGGAGGAGCCGGGCGATGATGGACAGGGCCGGTGCGTCCTCGTGCCCCATGGAGACCACGGGAAAGGAGGAGGCCACAAAGGAGACGGCGCTGTTGGTGGCCCACCCTTCGTGGACCGGGGTGCAGGTTGCCGGTACCGAGGCAAAGCTCAAGGGCGAGGAGCCCTCGGGCAGGGCCTGGGACAGGGCAAGCTGATCGGCCTCTGCCCGGGCCAGGGTGGCTTCGTCTCCGGCCAGGGCGCAGCGCAGGTTGCCCCGGTTGAGGAAGGCGTCGCCGATGCGGGCGAGCTGGTCGCCGATGCGGGCCAGCTGCTCTTCGGAGGCGTCCCCGCGTACCAGGTCCTCGGTGATCTCTTTGATGTACCGGATCTGGCCGACACCGTTCCAGAGTTCCGAAAGGGCCAGGGAGTCGGTGAAGTTTCGGTTGGCAAGGGAGATGGCCAGGCTGTGGCCGTTCTGCACCACCGCGGCCTCTAAGGACGCCCGGTATTCCAACAGGAGGTTGCGGAGCCGTTTGAGGTCGGTGAACCGGTATTGGGTGAGGGTTTCGGTGAGAAGGTCGAACATGGCCCCCCGGTTCCTGGCAAGGCACTTGCTGTTGACGGCGATGAGGGGCAGGGCGGATCGGTTTTCGTCGTAACGCCTCCGGGAAGCCGGGGAGAGCCCCATGCCGCCGGTGTGGGCGGCAATGGCCCGGGCGAGCTCCTCGTAGTTCTTTTGGGCGGTGCCCACCTTCATGATGGCGGAGCAGAAGAAGGGGACCAGGGGCACCAGGTCGTCGTCAAGGCTGCCTGCCTCCAGCACGCCGGTGTAGTACAGAAGGGTGTTGGTGGCGCAGGGGTAGGTGAAGATGCGCTGGCCGTTCCTGCTTGCCGGGATGACCGAGTCGATGGTGGCCGGGATGTCGGAAAGCTCTAAGGTGGGCAGGCAGGAGATGTCCTCTTCTGCCTCCTGAAGGACCTTCAGGGCCCGGGCATCGGCGTTGATCTTCTTCTTTTCGTCCTCGGTGAGTTTTTGGGCGATGGCTTGCAGCCTGCTCGTCTCTTCCTCGGCCTGTCTGGCGGCCAGGGTGCTGTCCGGGGCCAGGGTGAAGCGGACCCGGTGGGGGTTCTCCAGCAGGCGCTCACGTATGAGGGATTCGAAGTAGCCCCCTTGCTTGACGGCATCCTTGATGGCGCTCAGGTCGTCATCCAAAAGGAGGAGCTTTTCGGGATCCCCGCCGTGGAACCAGCAGCCGGCAAGTCCCAGGAGGATCTTGATGCCGTAGGGGTACGGGGTGTTGGAGATTTCACGCCGCCTTATCTCCATCTGGTGGATGGCCGAGTCGATGAGGTCCGTGTCGATGCCGTCGTCGGCGATGCGCGCCAGTGAATCAAAGACCAGGGCCTCAATGGCGTTGGCGTCTTCAACGCGGGTCTCTTTGAGGCCGCAGCCAAAGGAAGCATCCCGGGCGTCGGAGTCAAAGCCCGTGGCGTCGCAGAGGGAGGAGCCGAGGTTCGAGTCGATGAGGGCCTTGCGCAAGGGCGCGGCCGCGTTGCCCAGGAGGATCTGGGAGAGGAGGCTGAAGGCCAGGGTCTCCCGGGTGTTGAGGATGTCGGTTACCAGCCAGACCAGGCTCACCTGGGCGCGGTTGTCCCGTCCCTCTTCCTCGTCGGCCGGGTAGTACTCCACCACCTTGCGGGGTGCGGTCCAGCGCCCCTGGGGTTCCACCGTGGTTTTGGGGTCGATTTTTTCGAAACGGGAGAGGACCTTTTCGCTGATGACCTTGAGGTGATCGGCCAGGGGAATGTCCCCATAGGTGAAAAAGTAGGCGTTGCTGGGGTGGTAGTGCCGGGCGTGGAAGGCCTTGAGCTCATCCCAGCTGAGGTCGGGAATGGCTTCGGGGTCCCCGCCGGAGTTGTTGGCGTAGGTGGTCTCGGGCATGAGCGCTTTGTTGAGGGCGCGTCCCAGCACCTGGTGGGGGGAGCTCATGGCTCCTTTCATCTCGTTGTAGACCACCCCTTGAAGGATATGTTCATCTCCTCTTTGCCGGCTTCGAACTCGAGGCGGTGGCCTTCCTGCTTGAAGCTCAACTCATCGATGCGGGGAAAGAAGGCGGCGTCCAGGTAGACATCCATGAGGTTGTAGAAGTCCTTCCGGTTCTGGCTGGCAAAGGGGTACATGGTCCAGTCCGACGCGGTGAAGGCGTTCATGAAGGTGTTGAGGCTCCGCTTGATCATGGAGAAAAAGGGGTCTCGTACCGGGTAGCGCTCTGAGCCGCAAAGGGCGGTGTGCTCCAGGATATGGGCCACCCCCGTGGAGTCTTTGGGCACGGTTTTGAAAGCCACGGAAAAGGTGTTTTCCCGGTCTTCTGCGCTGATGTGGATGTGGGACGCCCCGCTGGCATCGTGCTTCAGCTCGTAATAATAGGCATGGATGTCGGGGATGGGGCACGCCTTGACGCGCAGGCCAGTGGCGGAAGGGGCTGCCCTGTCTGGATGGGGGGTGTTGCAGGGGTCGTTGTGTGTCATGGTCTGGTTCATCCCAAAATCTATGGTTCTGCGCACGCCGGGTTGCATGCAGGACAAGGCCACCAAAGACGATTCACCGTGCTCGGCTCGGGGCCGGGTGATGTGTTGTGGGCGCCTCGGGCCCCTAACGTGACAATCCGGTCGGGCGCGTGAAGGTGCGCTGCGATTCTATAAGATGGGCATCCCAAGCCCGTTTGTCGAGGGCTGGGCCAAAGAGTTCGTGTTTTCTTCGGATGAAACAGTGGGGAAGGAAAGGGGGTTGTCCTCCCTGACAGGTTGTGGACAACACACCGGCCGCCAGGGCGCAAAGGGAGTGCATCGCCTGTGCGCGACGGCGTAAGGGCCTTGGAATCACCCGTTTGCTATGCAAAGGGGCACGAATACGTGCCTGGCGTAAATCCAGGGGCCCGGGATATCCACAACCTGTAAGGGAGAACGATCCTGAATCGGGCAAGAGCAAATGAAATGGATGTGGGACCCGGAAACGCGGGTTCGTACAGGCGCACCCGGATTTCAACCCGACGATGTCTGGTGACAGCGGGTGAGGGGTGTCGGCACGGATGAGTATGCCGAAGTGCACGGGCCGTTTCCATGTCCCTGAAGCGTGTATACCGGGCGTCACTTGGAAGAAGGACGTCAGAGGGCAGGTGCCCGGTATGAAGCTTCCGGCTCTTTAGGCGGCGATATACACGCCACGGGTCTTGCGCTTGATGCGGCCGATTTTGTTCAGGCGGAAAATGATGTTGCGAAGTTTTTTGTCTTCAAAACCGGTTTTTGCCTGAATTTTAGCGAAGTCGGCTCCGTTGCGTGAGCTCTTAATGACCTTGAGCACTGTGCCGGAGGCAGTCATTTCGGAGCGGTCGCCTTTTTCTTTTCCGGCGCTGGCGACGTAGCCACGGCCTGAGGTCTGGCGAATCAGTTTTTCAAGACGATCAATCTGAGCAGAAAGCTTTTCGATGTCCTGACGGGACGGGATATCGTAGCTTTTGATGATGGTCTTGAAAAGGGAGTCAATGCTCACCGGCTTGGTACGTACGCGACGACGGGTGGCCGGGGTTTCGGGTGCTTGCTCTTCCTGAACGGGGTTGGGGGTCTCTGCAGACATATGTCCTCCTTGTGCTGTTTTGTTTCTTATTATTTGGGTTTATATACAACCAGAAGGATGTCTGAATACCACACGACCGATCTGCACACCCCTGCACGCGCATTTCCCCCCTCTCGTCAGCACGCACGCTCAGGAGCTCCATGACAAACATGGTTTATGCTTGTAGGCAAAACAGAAATCGATCAAGAGACATCCTCTAGTAAGGATTACCCGTTAGATAACTTAATTGTTTATGAGAGTCAAGCAATCTTCAAAGGAAAAAACGGACCTTTTAGTAAAAATCATGAAAACGTGGGGACGTCACGGCGGAAAAAGCACAAATCGTGTTGAAAGGGTATGCGTTTCATGGTATTTTCAAATCGCCGAAAATAAAATGGATTGGTGGATCGGCCCATGAAAATTTCGGTGCCGTTTCAGCCCTTTCCATACCCTGCGACAGTCACTGTAACGAAAACGTCCACCCGGGAAAAAAATTAGGTCGTTGTTACAGTTTTTGTTTATGTGACGTTGTTTTCTAAGGCTTTGCTTTTTTAGGGATTTGAACAATGATTCTTATCTGGACAGAAATCCTTATGTCTAATGACATAAGTATTGGAACAAAATAAAAAAAACAATTTTCGTTTTTCTTTCTAAAAAATTAGAGGTTGGGGCTATCCTCACTATATTGCCATGGGAATGGCAATCGGCGTGTTTGTGGGTGTAACTCCCACCATTCCTTTTCATACGGCTTTAGCAATCGTCCTGGCCTTTGTTCTCCATGGCAGTAAGCCGGCGGCAGCAATAGGGGTCTGGATTGCCAATCCGTTGACGATCCCCCTGTTTTATTACAGCAGTTACAAGGTCGGTGTGGGGCTGTTCGGCGGGAACCGCGGGGATGGACCGAATATCGACCTGATGATTCGGGTGATGGAAAGCGGGATCCCTCTGGCAGAAAAACTGGAACGGATCAAAGGCTTTCTTGCTCACCATTTCGGGCTGGCGTGCATGATGCTTGCGGGAAGTATTGTGTTGGCTGTTATTCCTACCATTGTAACCTATTTTTTAACGCGAAAGATGATTGCGGGCACATACACGAGTGTAAAAGTGATCAGTAAATCAAGATACAAGAATGATGGAAATCGCCAATGCGGCGAGGAGAGTGACGATGACATCGCCTAGAATTACCCTGGCTGCGTGGGATATGCATGCGAAAAAGAAGTTTGGGCAGAATTTTTTGAACGACCCCTCGGTGCCGGAGCTTATCGCCGAGCGCGCGGGCATCGCGCCCGAGGACCTTGTGGTGGAGATCGGCCCGGGCCTGGGGGCCTTGACCGTGCCCCTTGCAAAGCGGGCTGCCCGCGTATGTGCCATTGAAAAAGACAGCCAGATCCTGCCTGTTCTTCGCTCCGAGCTTCTTGCTTCGGGCACCGAGAACGTGGAGATATTGAATGAAGACATTCTGAACGTCAGCCTGACGGAGATCGCCGAGGCCCACGGGGGGCCCATTATTGTGGCGGGAAACCTCCCGTACAATATCTCGTCCCAGATTCTCGTGCAGATGATTCGTGAGCGTCGCTGGGTGAAAAAGGCCCTTTTCATGTTCCAGAAGGAGTTGGCCGAGCGCATCACGGCCCCTGAGGGAACTCGGAATTTTGGCCGTATGGCGGCCATGCTGGGCTATTGTGCGCGGATTCGGACCCTGGTGCGGGTGGATGCCTCCAAGTTCTTTCCCCGGCCCAAGGTGGACTCTGAGGTGATCGAGGTGACCTTCCTTGCCGATCCGCCCCACGTGGCCACGGACGAGGCGTTATTGTTTGCCGTGATCAAGGCGGCTTTCGGGAAACGTCGCAAGAACCTTCGCAACGCTCTGTCCAATAGTGAGCTGCCCCTGAGTCCGGTACAGGCCGAGGAGGTGCTGGGCGCTGCGGGGATCGCAGTGAACCGAAGGGCCGAGTCCCTGACGGTGGCCGAGTTCGTCGGGCTGGCCAATGCCCTGGCCGATTTCCTTGCGGCATCGCCCGGGGCGTCCGGCGACTAACGAACGCGGAAGCGACCGTACTTTAAAGGCTCCGGGGCATGGCTTCGGGGCCTTTTTTTTGTAAGGGGGATGAAAAAGGCATTTTCAGGGCATAAAAAAAGGGTTCCTTTTTAAAAAAGGAACCCTTGTTCTTTTTATGGTGGCGGGAGTGACGAGACTCGAACTCGCGGCCTCCAGCGTGACAGGCTGGCGTTCTAACCAAACTGAACTACACCCCCGCAGGTGGTGGGCGATGCAGGGCTCGAACCTGCGACTTCAACCTTGTAAGGGTCGCACTCTACCAACTGAGTTAATCGCCCGTTGCCGTGAAGGCTTTCGCCCTCAGGAACGAAGCCTTTTTAGCAATATTCATCGGGTCACGTCAAGGGAATAAAGTGACCCGGTGTTATTTTTTTTTGCCTCGGATCAGGCCAGCTCCGGGCTGGTGAAAAGGCTGGTTCCTTCAGGCGTGATAAGGGCTTCGTTTAACACGTCATCCAGATGGTCGGCCGGAACCACCTCCATTTGCTTGAGGATGGAGGCCGGAATCTCTTCCAGGTCCTTTTCGTTCTCTTTGGGGATGATCACCTTTTTCAGGCCCCCACGATGGGCGGCAAGGATCTTCTCCTTGAGGCCGCCGATGGGCAGGACCCGTCCCCTGAGGGTGATCTCGCCTGTCATGGCCACATCTTTGTCCACGGGGTATTTGGTAAAGGCGGAGACAAGGGCCGTGCACATGGTGATGCCGGCAGAGGGGCCGTCTTTGGGGATGGCTCCTTCGGGTACGTGGATGTGGATGTCCACCTTGCTGTAGAAATCGTCGTCGAGCTTCAGGGCTGCGGATTTGGATCGCACGTAGCTTACCGCGGCCCGTGCCGACTCTTTCATGACGTCCCCGAGTTTGCCCGTGACCGTGAGGTTGCCTTTGCCGGGCATCAGGGCTGTCTCGATGCAGAGGAGCTCGCCCCCTACCTGGGTCCAGGCCAGGCCCGTGACAATGCCGATCTGGTCCTTCTCTTCTCCCTGGCCGTAGCGGAAGCGGATGGGGCCGAGGTGCTTTTCCACCTTCTTCGGCACGATCTTCACCGGCTTTTTCGCTTTCTTCTTGACCACCTCCAGGGCGCTTTTCCTGCAGACGCCGGAGATCTCCCGTTCCAGGTTACGAACCCCTGCCTCCCGGGTGTAGTTGCGGATGATGTCGAACACCGCCTGGCGGGTAAAGTCGATCTCATCCACTTTCAGGCCGTTCATTTTGGTCTGTTTGGGGATGAGGTGGTCCTTGGCGATCATGTATTTTTCCTGCTCGGTGTAGCCGGGGATACGGATCACCTCCATCCTGTCCTGCAGGGGCAGGGGGATGTCCGAGAGGGTGTTGGCCGTGGTGATGAACAGGATGTCCGACAAATCGTAGTCCACATCAAGGAAGTGGTCGTTGAAGGTGTTGTTCTGCTCGGGATCCAGTACCTCCAGAAGGGCGGACGAGGGGTCGCCCCGGAAGTCGGTGCTCATCTTGTCCACCTCGTCGAGGCAGAAGACCGGGTTGTTGACTCCGGCTTTTTTCAGGTTCTGGATGATTTTACCGGGCATGGCGCCCACGTAAGTGCGGCGGTGTCCCCGGATTTCCGCTTCGTCGCGCACGCCCCCTAAGGAGATGCGGATAAAGCGCCTGCCCGTGGCCCGGGCAACAGAGCGTGCCAGGGAGGTCTTGCCCACACCCGGAGGGCCCACCAGGCAGAGGATGGGGCCCCGCACCTTGTTGACCAGGGATTGCACGGCCAGGTACTCCAGGATGCGCTCCTTGGGCTTTTCCAGGCCAAAGTGGTCCTTGTTGAGGATGGCCTCGGCTTCGGTGAGATCGCTCTTGGTCTTGCTGCGGTTGTACCAGGGCAGGTCCAGCATCCAGTCGATGTAGTTTCGTACCACGCTGGCTTCGGCGCTCATGGGCGACATCATCTTGAGCTTTTTGAATTCCTGCTTCACCTTGAAGGCCGCCTCCTTGGAGAGGCGCTTGCCCTTGATGCGCTGCTCAAGCTCCTGGAGTTCGTCGTCGGCGCTGTCGTCGGCACCCATCTCCTTTTTAATGGCCCGCATCTGTTCGGTGAGGTAGTAGTTTTTCTGGGTCTGCTCGATCTGGTTTTTCACCCGACCGCGAATTTTCTGACCCATTTCGAAGATTTCGCCTTCTCGGGGGGCGCTTGATGAGCCCCAGAAGGATGTCCATGCGCTTGCCGATGTCCACCGCTTCCAGAAGGGTCTGCTTGTCGGCGACCTTGAAGGGCAGGTGGGAGGCGACGGTGTCGGCCAGCTTTCCTGATTCTTCGATGGCGGCAACTTTTCCGATGAGCTCTTTGGAGATGCTCTTGTTGAGCTTGGTGTACTCTTCAAAGGCATCGATGACGGCCCGGGACAGGGCTTCGCCTTCGGCTTCGGTCACCGGGGTTTCCGGCATGGGCTCGGCATCCACGGACAGGAATTCCTCGCCGGGGATAAACGAGACGATGCGGCCTCGGGCCTTGCCTTCCACCAGGGCCTTGACCGTGCCGTCGGGCAGTTTGAGAAGCTGAAGGATGGTGCCCACGGTTCCGACACTGCTGATGTCCTGCTCTTCGGGGTTGTCCACTCCGGCGATGCGCTGGGTCGACAGGAAAATGGTTTTGTTTTTTCCCATGGCCTCAGCCAGTGCGTTGACGGACTTGGTCCGTCCCACAAACAGGGGCACCACCATTCCGGGGAAAACCACGATGTCCCGCAGGGGAAGAATCGGAAGCGTCACACGGCTGGAACTGGAATCATCGTTTTTAAATATCTTCGGTATATTGATCATCGGAGCTTCTTCACCATCATCTGATAAGGTAGTTGGTCGAGGAGGAAGGGTCAGCGGCCTGAAGGGCACGTTCAAAGGATGGTCCCACAGGGGATCGCCGATCAAACCGGGGCCCTTTCCGCACCGCTAAGGGGCGGAAAGGGCGTTCAACCGGATTGTGCCGGCCAGAGGGCCAGGGGAACAGTCACCCGCGGGGGTCTGAAGGACGGGGCCGGTCCTGCGCCGGTACGTCAGGTGGTTCCGCGGAGGGGTTCCGTGTTCCTCAAGCCTGCTGCTGAGGTGTTTCGTAGAGAATGATGATTTTTTCGAGGATCACATCTTCATTGATCACGCACTCGCTGATGTTTTCCAGGGAAGGGATTTCGTACATGATATCAAGCATGGATCGCTCGAGGATGGCCCGAAGGCCGCGGGCACCGGACTTACGTTCCACCGCCTCGTGGGCGATGGCCTTCACCGCGTCGTCGGTGAACCGGAGCTTCACGTCTTCGAACTCGAAGAGCTTCTGGAACTGCTTGATCAGTGCGTTCTTGGGTTCCGTCAGGATCTTGATCAGTGAGTTTTCGCCCAGCTCGTTCAGGGTGGCGATGACGGGAAGGCGTCCGAGAAATTCGGGGATGAGCCCGAACTTGATGAGGTCTTCCGGTCGAACCATCGTGAGGAGTTCACCCAGGCTCTTGTCTTGTCGGCTGGTGACGGTGGCCCCGAAGCCCAGCGCTTTTTCGCCGGTTCGCCTCTGGACCAGTTTCTCCAGGCCGGTAAAGGTACCGCCGCAGATAAACAGGATGTTGTTGGTGTTGATCTTGACAAAGTCCTGCTGCGGGTGCTTACGGCCCCCTTTGGGGGGGACGCTGGCCGTTGTTCCCTCGATGATCTTGAGGAGAGCCTGCTGCACCCCTTCACCGGAGACATCCCGGGTGATGGAAGGGTTGTCGGAACGCTGGGCGATTTTGTCGATCTCATCGATGTAGACAATGCCGCGTTCGGCCCGTTCCACGTCGTAATCCGCATTCTGGAGCAGGGAGAGGATGATGTTCTCCACGTCTTCGCCCACGTAGCCTGCCTCGGTGAGGCTGGTGGCGTCGGCAATGGTGAAGGGCACATCCAGGAAGCGCGCCAGGGTCTGAGCCAGCAGGGTTTTCCCCGATCCGGTGGGCCCGATGAGCAGGATGTTGCTTTTTTGAAGTTCCACCTCCGACGAGCTCATGGCCGAGTCCAGTCGCTTGTAGTGGTTCCGGACGGCTACGGAGAGGACTTTCTTGGCCCGATCCTGCTCGATGACATACTCATCGAGTCGCTCTTTGATCTCCTTGGGGGTCAAGAGCACTTCGGGGCTCTGGGGCTCCTTGATGCCTTCATCCTCAATGATCTCGCTGCAGAGCTGGATGCATTCGTCGCAGATATACACTGCGGGACCGGCGATGAGCTTCTTGACTTCTTTCTGGTTTTTACCGCAGAACGAGCAGAAAAGCTTATCATTTCCGTCCGACTGTTTTGTCATGGATTACTCCTCCGATTTTACAAGGTTCGCCAGATCTTCCCTGTTCTTGACGACATGATCGATGAGGCCGTACTCCTTGGCTTCCAGGCCGGACATGAAGAAATCCCTGTCGGTATCCGCCTGAACTTTGTCGTAGGGCTGCCCTGTGTGGGTTACCAGGATGTTGTTGAGTTCTTCGCGCATGCGGAGAATCTCCCGGGCGTGGATTTCGATATCCGCCGCCTGGCCCTGGGCTCCACCCAATGGCTGGTGAATCATGATACGGGAGTTGGGAAGGCTGTATCGTTTTTTCTCGGCCCCTGCGCACAGGAGCAGGGCCCCCATGCTGGCGGCCTGTCCGATACAGACGGTAGCAACCTCCGGTTTGATGTATTGCATGGTGTCGTAAATAGCCATACCGGCTGTTACGGACCCCCCCGGGGAGTTGACGTACAGGTAGATGTCTTTGTCAGGATCTTCCGATTCCAGGAAGAGTAGCTGCGCCACCAGCAGGTTGGCGACTTCATCGTTGATGGCGGTGCCTAAAATAACGATCCGGTCTTTGAGAAGTCGTGAATAGATGTCGTACGACCTTTCACCTCTGCTTGTCTGCTCAACTACCATGGGGATAAGTGGCACGAGTGTCTCCTCCTTGGTGAAAGGCTGCCCCAAAGGGCAGCCCTTGGTTTTAATTCGGCGTTACGCTTCGTCCGCTTCCGCGGCGTCTGCGTCTTCGAGCGTTGGTTCCACTTCGTCAACGTCGCTAATCTCAATAATAAGACGCACTGCCTTTTTTTCAAGCAGGGTAAGCTTCAAAACATCGATTTTGTCGGGGTTGGCCTGGTAAAAAGCGTGGATGGCGTCCACGGGCTGGCCCACCATGGCGGCCATATCGGCGTAACCTGCTTCGAGTTCTTCGTCGGTGAGTTCCATCTCTTCCTGCTGGACGATGGCGGCCAGGAGGAGGTGACGGCGAACCTGCTTGTCGGCCAGCTCACGGTACTGATCACGGAGCTCTTCGCGGCTCTTGCCAAGCTGCTCGATGCTCATGCCGTTCATCTGGAAGGCGCGCTCGGCCTCGGCCAGAATGGCGTCGAGTTCGTACTCGATCATGATGTCGGGGACGTCAAACTCATGGCGCTCGATGAGGGTGGAGAAGATCTGCTCGTTGAGCTCCTGCTCCATTCTCTTTTCGTAGTTGGCGGTGAGGTTTTTAACGATCTCTTCCTTGAGGGCGTCAATGGAGTCGAAGGGACCCATGGTCTTGGCGAATTCGTCGGTGAGCTCGGGGAGCACCTCTTCCAGGATCTGGTTGAGCTTCACCTTGAAGGTGAGGGTGTTGCCCGCCAGGTTGGAGTTGACGTAGGTGTCGGCGTAGGTGATCTCGAACTCTTTTTCGTCCCCGGCGTTCATGCCCACGAGCTGCTCATCGAACTGGTTGCTCATGGCCGCAGCGCCGATCTTCATCTGCTGGTTTTCCACGAGGGGGGTGTTCTCGAAGGACTCGCCGTCCTTGAAACCCTCGTAGGTCAGCACGGCGTAGTCGCCGTCGGCTGCGGGGCGTGCCTCGGCGATGGGCTCGCGCTTGGCGCCGTTGCGGCGAAGCATCTGGAGCTGGGCGTCGAGCTCTTCGTCGGTGGCCTTGTAAAGGGTCTTGGTGATTTTCATCTCTTTGAAGTTGATCTCGCCGAGTTCGGGGCGGAGTTCAACGGAGGCGGTGAATTTGAAATCAGCCGCAGGATCCAGCTCGGGGGCTTCCACCAGCTCGGGCTGGCCGATGATGCTGTACTCTTTGTCACGGATCGCTTCCATGAGAGCGGACTGGATCAGTTTGGAGACGACGTCGCCGTGGACATCATTTTTATACATGCGCTCCAGAACGGAACGGGGGGCCTTGCCGGGGCGAAAGCCTTTGACCTTGGCTGTTTTCTTCAGCTGGTTGTATGCGGCATCCAGTTCGCCAACAACGGTTTCATTCGGCACTTCGATATGCAGGGTCTTCTTGACGCTGCTGACGTCTTCTACAGTAAAATTCATTGTGATCCTTTCCACTTCGGCACCCTTTCGGCCTGCCTGGAACCAGGCGGTCGACATGCGCCTTGATTGCTGCTGACGTTACCCCACCCTTTGGTCGGCAAAAGGTGAATACCCGTAAGGGCCGCGCGAGGGTGCAGCCCTGTTTCATAATGTCATCATCTTCCGGTGCCTGCCGGGTTTCGGCATGGGGCTCGGGGGATGTTTTTTCCTGTTCAAATGCCGCTTTATCTTTTATAGTTTTCAGCGGCGTTGAACGCCTGAAAGGGCCTTGGAATCAAGATTTTGGGCGATTCTCGGGGGCCCTGGGTTAAAATCGGCGAAATTGACAATAAATTTTTCGGGCAATGTCAAATACTATTGGTGAAGGGCGTGATGAGAAGGGGCTTCGGGTTTCATCCTCCCCGCGCAGCGCCGCCGAAGGGGTGAAGGAATGCTCAAAAGTGGAAGGGGGCCGAAGGCCGTGGCCTTGGTTTCCGCCTGTGTCATGGTTCTGCTGTTTGCGGCAGCAGGTTATGGGGGGGAGAGGCCCGTGGTGGTCCTGGATCCCGGGCACGGCGGCGACGATGTCGGTGTGACCGGTTCCTACGGGTCCCGAGAGAAAGATGTGGCCCTGGCCCTGGCCCTCGAACTGAGGCGGCAGCTGGGACTCTCCTGTGATGTGCGCCTGACGCGGGAGTCGGACCGCGAGATGTCCGTCATGCGTCGGGTCGAACTTGCCAACAGCTTCCACGGTGACCTCTTGATTTCATTGCACGCAGGTGGGGGGCTCTCCCGTGATGCCAACCGCATCGCCCTTTTTGTTCAGCATGAACCCAAGGGCCGTGCGACAGATTCGGGCCGTGATAACGGATGGGGCGGAGGCCATCGGCCCCATATTCCGGAGAGCCAGGCACTGGCCACGGTGCTGGAGCGGCCCCTGGCCCTTCTTGACGGGTATGAAGGGGTGGATTACTCGGCGGTCCCCTTGGGAATAGCCAGGGGCGCCGGGATGCCGGTGGTGCTTCTGGAGGTGGGAGCGGCCATGCATCCCTGAAGAGGGGCGGCTCGAAAGTCCCGAGCACCTCCGGCGGGTGGCAGCCGCCGTGGCTGCCGGGATCGATGCTTATCTCCTGCGCTGAGCAGGCGGCGGTATTAGCCCTTGCATGGTCCAGGCAACTGTGTTAGTTTCCCTGTCGTTTAATCGGGGCGTAGCGCAGCCTGGTAGCGCGCCTGCTTTGGGAGCAGGATGTCGCAGGTTCGAATCCTGCCGCCCCGACCAGATTTCTTGAAACCACCCCTTGAAAAGAGGGGTGGTTTTTTTATGGCCGAAATGAAGGCCGCCCCTGCCTTCGCCTCAGGGCGAATCCCCCGCCTTTTCAATGGTAAAGTGGCGATCCAGGCGCATGGTCGTGAAGAGCCCGTAGATGTCTTCGGCAATGTTGATCACCTTCAGGGTGGCGCCGTGCTGGTCCAGGGTGTTGTGGGTGGCGATAATGACCCCGATCCCCACGGAGTCCACCATCTCAACCCCATGCAGGTCGATGGTCAGTTCCTCCAGCTCTTCGGCAATCTCACCGTTTAATTCCGATCGAAACTCGCCGGCCATGGAGGCGACAATATCTCGTCCTGGGCGAATGGTCACGCGACGGTCATCTCGAATGATTTCACTCATGTTCCACCTTTTCGTCGTTAAAATAAGGATGGGGTTGTGGCGTCATTATGGTTGTTCGGGTTGTGGGCCGGGCATGCCCCGGCCTCTTGTCCGGCAATCCTGGCGGTGCTGCGCATGCCGCGTCACCTGTCGAAGGGGTGGGCTCGGGAAAGAGGGATGTCAGCGTGAAATGGCGGGGCTGTCTGGCCCGTTGGTCGACGTATCGGTTCCGCTGAGGGTAACGGTTTCACGGTTTATGATTCCTGGGGATTGGGACAGTGCCCTTACGGTGTGAGGCGTTTGTCAGGAATTAAGGCCGCAGCCTCCTCATCAAGGGTGCATATATGGCTATTTTTACCACACCGGTTGGGAAATCACAAATAAAAATATGGGCCCAACCGCTTGTCCTTATGAGGAATTCGTGGGCTGGCGCGGGCCGCAAGCCGTCGCAAAATCCATTGACACCCTGCCCGCGGCTGGTCAATAGTTGGCAGCTGAGGGCCGTTGGCAGGTCCGACCCCATGGAAACCGCAAGCACTGAATTCAGCCGGAGCCCACGGCTCCGCATCTCATCTCATGCGAGGAGACAAACAGGTGGTATCTTTAAGCGACATCGCCGTATGGCGGGGGGAGTCAAGTTCCCGGATCCGGTCGGAGCTGTTCTGGGCATGTGCCGGGGCCCTTCTTCTGACCTTTGCCTTTCCCGGCCCCGCCCTGGGGCTGCTGGCATGGGGGGCCCTTGTTCCCCTGATCGTGATTTCCCTGACCTCTGAACCCAAGCGCGCCCTGCGGGTGGGGTATCTCACCGGTGTCCTTCATTTTCTGGCCCTGCTGCGCTGGGTGGTGGGGACCATTCATCAATACGGTGGTATTCCCTGGATTGCGGGCATTGCCGCCCTTCTCCTGCTCTGCCTTTACCTTGGCGCCTACGTCGGGGCCTTTGCCTGGTGCCTTGCCCGCTGGCGACGGGGTACGCTTTATTCCCTGGTGCTGGCCCCTGTTCTCTGGGTTGCCCTGGAATACCTCCGCACCAAAGCCCTCACCGGGTTTCCCTGGGGGCTTCTGGGCTACACCCAGCAGGATGCCCTGGCCCTTATTCAGCTGACGGATGTCACCGGAGTGTACGGGCTTTCGTTCCTCGTGGTGCTGGTGAACACGGCCCTGGCCCTGTGCGTGGTGCACGGAATGGGGCGAAACGGCGACGGGCATTTCGGTTCGGCGTGGGGCGCACCCGTGCTGGCGGTGGCGCTGGCCGCTGCCTGTGTGGGCGGGGCCTTTGCCTACGGCACCCATCGCATGGCCGAGGTGGATGAAGCGCAAGGCAAGGCCAAGGCCTTGAAGGTTGCTGTGATTCAGGGAAATATCGATCAGGCGGTCAAGTGGGACGCAGCCTACCAGACCGCAACCATCAAGACCTATCAGACGCTTTCAACGGAAGCCCTGGCCAAAGAGCCCGACGTGGTTGTATGGCCCGAGACAGCCACACCTTTTTATTACCTGAACCCGGTGGACGGGCTCTTGACCCGCGAGGTGAACCGGGGGCTTGCCAAAGGAGATGCGGACTGGATCCTGGGAGCCCCTGCGGCGGAACGCGCAGGGCAGGGGTGGCGCTATTTTAACCGGGCCTATGCCGTCACCTCGGAAGGGGCGGTCATCGGCAGCTACGACAAGGTGCACCTCGTTCCCTTCGGGGAGTATATCCCGTTTCAGAACCTGCTTTTTTTCGTCAAGCGCCTGGTGGCCTCGGCCGGTAATTTCTCTGCCGGGACCAAGGGAGACACCATCAAGGGGCTGGACTGGCACGCCGGGATCCAGATCTGCTTTGAGTCCATCTTCCCGGAGCTCTCCGTGGCGTCGGTGCGGTCTGGAGCGGGGCTTCTCATCAACCTGACCAACGACGCCTGGTTCGGTCGGTCCGGGGCACCTTACCAGCATTTTCAGATGGCCCGTTTCCGGGCGGTGGAGACCCGAAGGGCCCTGGCCCGCAGCGCCAACACCGGCATCAGCGGGTTTGTGGACCCCGTGGGGCGCGTGAGCGGGGCCACGGACCTGTATGAAGAGGCCTGGCGCGTGGCCTCCCTTCCGGTGATGACCCTGACCAGCCTGTATGTGCGCTACGGTGATTTTTTTGCATGGCTTTGTGTTGCCATGGCCCTTGCTTTCGGGCCGGTGGGCGGGGGCATCAGGCGGCGATTTCTGTGAAAGGCCAGGGGCTTTTCCGGGGGGCATGAAAAAACGGTTTCACTGTCTGGGGATCAATGGTAGATAGGGGAGTTGAGGCCGGGTGTGTACCGGCTGGTAACCCATTGCTCTGCCATCGCTGACCCGTCCGGGGGGCGTTGCTGAGGGCGTGGGCAGACGATTTTGACGGCAAGCCCTTTAAGGAGATAAAACATGTCAATTGAGTTGAAACAGGCATTTCGAGAGTTCAGTACTCGCCTGGGACAGCTGGGAGGTTGTCTTTGACCTGCCTGGCAAAGAGTTTCGACTAAAAGAACTTGAAGCCCAGGTGTCCCACAAGGACTTCTGGAACAATCCCGACGCCACCACCGCCGTTCTCAAGGAGCGGTCCTTCCTGACCACCCTTTTAGACAACTGGAACGAGCTTTCAAAGGACATCGAAGACGGTGAACTCCTGCTGGAACTCGCCATGGAAGAGGGCGACAAGGAGACCCTTGAAGAGCGTGATGCCGACGGGATTGATAAGCGACTGAAGAGCCTCTCTGTTGAGATGATGCTCGATGGAAAAGATGACGATCGAAACGCCATCGTTTCCATCAACCCCGGCGCAGGGGGCACCGACTCCCAGGACTGGGCTGAGATGCTGCTGCGCATGTACACCCGCTGGTGTGAGCACAAGGGGTTCAAGGTGACCATGGTGGACTACCAGCCCGGTGACGAAGCCGGGATCAAGGGTGCCACCTTTACGGTGACCGGGACCAACGCCTTTGGCTACCTGAAGGTGGAGAGCGGTGTGCACCGGCTGGTGCGGATCTCTCCCTTCAACGCCAACGGCAAGAGGCAGACCTCCTTTTCGTCGGTTTTCGTCTGTCCCGAAGTGGACAACGAGATCGTCATCGACGTTCAGGAGAAAGACCTGCGCGTGGATGTCTTCCGGGCCAGCGGTGCCGGCGGCCAGCACGTCAACAAGACGAGCAGTGCCGTGCGCATCACCCACATCCCCACGGGGATCGTGGTGCAGTGCCAGCAGGAATCCTCCCAGCATCGGAACCGCGAAATCGCCATGAGCGTGCTGCGTTCCCGCCTCTACCAGGTGGAGATGCAGAAGGTGGAGTCCGAGATGCAGGAGATGCACGACAACAAGGACGAGATCGCCTGGGGCAGCCAGATCCGTTCCTACGTGATGCATCCCTACCAGATGGTGAAAGACCATCGCACCGATGAAGAGAGCGGAAACATCAAGGCCGTCATGGACGGTGCCCTGGATCCCTTCATCGAAGCCGCCCTCATGGCGAGGCGCAAGCGATGAGTGTGGACGTCGACGCCATCTTGAAGGCCCACTACGGCAACGGGTCAGAAGCCCTTGAGGTGCTTTTGACCCACAGCCGCTGCGTGGCCCACAAGGCACTGGCCGTGGCTCAGCGGGTGGCCCACCTGAACCCGGACCTCCGGTTTATCGAGGAGGCCTCCATGCTCCACGACATCGGCATGGTCCGTACCTGGGCGCCGGGCATCGGGTGCCGGGGGGAGGCCCCCTATATCCGTCACGGCGTCATCGGTGCTGAAATGCTCCTGGAGGCGGGGCTTCCCCGTCATGCCCGGGTGTGCGAGCGCCATACCGGGGCCGGGCTCTCGGCCCGGGAGATCATGGACGCTGATCTGCCCCTGCCCCACCGGGACCTCCAGCCCGAAACCCTGGAAGAGAAGATCATCTGCTACGCCGATAAATTTTTTTCCAAAAACCCCGACACCCTGACCGTTGAAAAATCCATGGACAAGGTGCGACGCCTCATGGCCCGGTACGGCGACACCCAGCTTGAGCGATTCGAGGCCATGGCCAGCCTCTTCGGCTGAGTCCGCCGCCCGGCCCCGGGTCCCTCTGGGTTTTGCACGGGCCGTCGCATCCAACCCCATGCGTACCCCACACACAAAGGCGCTTCCGTTGACTTCAGACCCCAAAGAATCCGGAGAATTCGGGCTCATCGACACCCTGGTGACGCGGCGGCCCCACAGGGCAAGCCTTTACCGTCCCTGCCGCGTGGCCGCAGGGGACGATGCCGCCCTTCTGGCCTGGCTTGCCCAGCCTGTGATCACCACCGACACCCAGCGGGAAGGGGTGCACTTCCGTCGCGACTGGCAGACCCCCTTTGAGATCGGCGCCAAGGCCGTTTCCGTCACCTTAAGCGATCTTGCCGCTTCTTTTGCCAGGCCCGTGGCCCTGTTCGTGAACCTGGGGCTTCCACCCACACTCCCCGGGGCCGTGGCCGAGGAACTCTACGACGGCCTGGGTCATGCGCTGGAGCGTTACGGGTGCGACCTGGGCGGAGGCAACACCTCCCGGGCCTCCGAGCTCTCCCTGGATCTTTTTGCCGTGGGTGAGGGCCAGGGGCGCATGCCCCGTCGAACAGACGCCTGCCCCGGAGACCTGGTGTGCGTCACCGGCCCCCTGGGTCTGGCCCGGGCCGGGCTTCGGTGCCTGGAAACCCAGGAAACCCGTTACCCTGAGCTTGTGAAGGCCTTCAAAGAACCCGAAGCCCGATTCGATGCGGCCGAGGTGCTGAGAAAACACCGGGTGCGCTGCGCCATGGATATCAGCGACGGCCTTGCCGGAGACGCCGGGCACCTGGCCCGGGAATCCAAGGTGAGCCTGGTTTTTGATCTGAGGCCGGACATGGCCCACGGCGCCCTTGCCGACTGGTGCGGGGCCACAGGGGAAGACCCTCTTACGTACATGGCCTCCGGGGGAGAAGAGTACGAGTTGCTTTTTGCCTGCAACCCGGATACCCTTGCGGCCATCGAAGCCGACTTACCCGGCGTGATGTGCGTGGGCCGTGTGACGGACCGGTCCGGCTCGCCCCTTTCGGGCCTTCCGGACGATGCATCCTCTTTTGAACACCGATGAGCAAAGCAACAGCGATATGCGTATTATAGACAGTCATTGTCACCTGGATGACAAGAGTTACCAGGATGACTTGAATGAGGTGGTGGCCCGGGCAGAGGCCGCCGACGTGGTCAGGGCCATGGTGGTGGGTGTTTCCGAAGCAAGCTCCCGGCGCTGCGCAGCCCTTGCCGACAATTCCGATTTTTTCTACGCCTCCGTGGGCATCCACCCCCACGACGCCGCCGACACCGACGAGGGCGTCCTGACCCGCCTGGCCGAACTGGCCAAGGGGGATAGGGTCAAGGCCTGGGGTGAGTGCGGCCTGGACTTCAACCGCATGTACTCCCCGAAAGACGTGCAGGAGAAGTGGTTTGTCCGTCAGCTTGAGGTGGCGCAATCCCTTGACCTTCCCCTGATCTTTCACGAACGGGACACCGAGGGCCGGTTCCTGGAGATGCTCTCCGCCCACCGGTTCGACGGCCTGCGCGGCGTGGTCCACTGCTTCAGCGGCTCCACCCAGGAGATGGAGGCCTACCTGGACATGGGACTCCACATCGGCGTTACCGGCATCGTCACCATCCAGAAGCGGGGCGAGCACCTCCGGGAACAGGTCCTTGCCATCCCCCGGGAGCGCCTCCTCGTGGAGACCGACGCTCCCTACCTCACCCCCGCACCCCACAAAAACAAGGTGCGTCGAAACGAGCCCGCCTTTGTCCGCGAGGTGCTCTTCAAGCTGGCTGCTGTTCGCGGCGACGACGTGGAACTCCTTGCCGAGACCGTCTGGAACAACACCACAGCCCTGTTTGATCTTTCGTAAGAAAGAAAAAGCGGCCTCCGGCGGCCAAGGGCTGAGCCCTTGGATCCCTGGTTCGCGAATGCTCCCGGCCTTCGTTCCTCAGGCCATCGCATTCGCTGACGGGCCTTGCCCGTGAACCCAAGGGCACGCAGGTGCTTTTCCTTTGCTATAGAGAACACAAAAAAGCCCTGATGATTCTTGCAGATCATCAGGGCTTTTTGCGTGTTGTCGCGTGAATTCATCAACGTCGCACCCTGGGAGCCAGGGGATCATTTCCTGGCAGCCGGAGGCTGCTCTTTCCACCAACTGTAACCATGGAAGACAGTCCGGCTAAACCACCGGCAATATGCTTTCGAGGTGGCTCACCTCGCCGCCGGAGGCACGGTTTTAGGTTTTTTCGTACACGGTGCCGTTTTTAACGATGAGGGTGAGGTTGTTTAAGGCCGCGAGGTCCTGCAAGGGGTTTTCCGCCATGGTGATGAAGTCGGCGCGTTTGCCCGGTGCGAGGGTGCCGGCCTCGTTTTCCACGCCAAGGATGTGGGCGTTGTTTACGGTGGCACAGGTGAGGGCCTCTGTGTTGGTAAAGCCCAGGCGGGCCATGCACTGGAGTTCGCGCACGATGGCGCCGTGGTAGTTCAGGGGGACCCCTGCGTCGGTGCCGCAGCCGATGCGGATGCCCGCCTCTTTCATGCGCATGAGGTTTTTCTGGCCGTGGGTGAGGATGGGAAAGAAGAGGTGGGGGTTGAAGGTGTACTCGCCCCGTGTGTAGAGCTCGGAAAAGGGGTGTTTTTGCATGGCGTCCAGCATGGCCAGGTTGTTTTCGTGGATGGCGGGCTCCACGTCGTCCTCGGTGACGGCGGTGAGGTAGGCCTCCCGGATGGGGGCTTCCAAAAGGGCCCTGCGGGAGAGGAGGCCTTTGGGAAGGGGCTCGGCAAGATCCAGCAGGGTGTAGAGGTTGGCCAGGATGGTGGTGGGCACCACGGAGACCTTGTTGTCGGCCATGGCCTTGAGGGTTGCTTCGTCCAGGGGGCCGTCCGAGACGGTGTGCTCCAGGGAGTGGATGGGGTAGGCAAGGGCGCGGTCCACGCCGTAGCGGCTCATGGCGTGGCCTGCCACGGGTTTTCCTGCGTCCCGGGCCAGGCGGAAGATGGTGGCGAGTTCAGGGTCGCTGTAGCGGTTGATAAAGGGCTTGCCCGCGATGAGGGAGGTGTTGTCCAGGGTGATCTTGACAAAATCGGCGCTTCGGCAATTGGCCTCAAAGGCTGAGGCCAGCTCCCCCTCTTTGAAGGAGACAGTGGGTGCCCCGGTAAAGAGGCTGCCGAAGGCCGCGACCCAGGAGACATCGGACGGGGAGATGTCGGGGTGGCCCCCGTCCACGTTGAAGATGGCGTTGCAGGTGATCACGTCCGGCCCGGCCAGCTCGCCTTTATCCACCTGGCGGACCAGGGTGCTCAATACCGGTGGCATGGCGCCCATGTCCCGGACGCGGGTGACCCCGGAGCCGAGCTGGTTCTCGAAATTTCTTCTGAGCTGTCGCCAGGTGGCCAGCCCCAGCAAAGGGGAGAAGCTTGCGGCCGAAGGCAGGGTCATGTGGCAGTGGGCGTCCATGAGGCCGGGCAGGAGGTACCCTCCCTGGAGGTCGATGTGCCGGGCATCCAGGCCGGAACAGGGCGTGCCCGGACCGGCCCAGGCAATGTGTCCGGCCTCCACCAGCAGGGACCAGCCGGGGGTGATCCGTCCTTCGGGCAGGGAGAGAAGCTGTCCGTTGGTGAACAGGGTCCTGTGGGGCGTTGGTTCGCCTGGATGGGCAGGGGCGATGGCAGGCGTGTGACCGGCGCATCCGGCTGCCGCCATGGAACCTGCCACTGCGGCAGAGGTTTTTTTTAGAAATTCTCTTCGCGACAAAGGGGGGATGGTGACGGGGGTGTCCATGGCTGCTCCCATGCATGGGGGGGGCAAAAATCCTACTGATCGGTTTCCCCCCTCCCGGTTCAGGCTGGTTACGGTGGGAACACCGAGGTGGCGCCATTGTATCCGTAGGCGATGGTGGTGGCCCGGGTGTGTTCGTCTTCGATGAGGATGGCGCCGCTGACCGGAACGGAGCTGTGGCTCAGGCTGCGCCCGCTGGAGGTGATGCCGGATACGGTGACGGTGTAGCTGTGGGAAAAGCAGCTGCGGGCCAGGATATAGGTACCGTCGTAGGCCTGGCGCTCGGCCTCCCCCACGCGGACCGTGGAACCGGCCAGGGCGCTTTCGGTGAGGCCCCGGGCCATGGCCAGGAGTTCAGGGTCCATGTCGTTGACAGGGCCGTCCCCCTCCCTGGTGCGGACCCGGATGATGCGGAGCTGCCCTGCGATGCGGTCGTATTCGTCCCGGGTATAGAAGAGGCTTCCCCACACCGGGTAATTCTCGAAGGTGACCTGGCTGTGGAGGGGCCGGGCCTCATTGGATGCGGAGAGGCTTTCCGTCTCAAGGGTCACGGTGTTGCCGTCCACGGAGATGACCTTGGTGGTGGTCAGGGCAACATTTTTATCCCCGTCCAGGGTCTCCTGGAGAACCGTGATCCACTGGCCCTTTTTCAGGCCCATGCGGCGCTCCTTGGACCGTCCCAGCTTTCGGGCTTCGGGAAAGGCCATGGTGTCGGCCATGTCGTAGATTTCGGCGTTTGGTGTCGCGGAACCTCGGGCATGAGGTTCATGAGGGTGGTGCAGGAGGCAAGGGCAAACAGAACCGGGACGAAGGAAGGACGGCGGCGTCTTCATGGCGGGGTTCCCCTTTGTTGGGTATGGCTGCGATGTGTTGACGGGGTCCTGCGGGCCTGCAGAACGTGGCCGTGATTGTTCGAACGTACCAGAGATATACCGGATAATCAACGGCTTCCATGTGGGTCGCCCCTGTGGCCGGGCGCGTCAGCAGGCCTGGGCGGACCTGGCCTCCAGGGTGGTGATCATGTCCAGGCAGCTCTGGCGGAACTCGGCGTAGTCGGCAAGGGACATGTCGCCGGTGAGGATCCATTCCAGAGCGTAATTGAATCCCAGGTAGTCATAGGTATAAATGCCGTAGCCGTCGCGGAGGGCGTCGATGCTCTTTCGGCACATGAAGGCCAGGCAGATGGGGCTTTTGTGGGTGGGAAGGGTGCAGCCGGTGTTGGTGTGGTACTCGCAGGGGCTCACCAGGCTGGACTCTTTCACGTCCTCGGGTTTGCCGTAGAGGGCTTCCCGCTCTTTGCGCAGGAGGTCAAAGCTGGGGTGGTCCAGATCGTAGACCTTGTAATACTTGTCCTTGCAGCAGGCGGCAAAGGGCTGGTTGCCGTTGCGCTCCAGCTCGGGCAGCACGCATCCTTTGAGGCAGAAGTCAAAGATCCCGAAAAACCGGTTGAGGATCGTCTCCATTTCCAGATACCGGTTCAGGTTTTCCTGTGCGCTCTCCATCATCACTCCTTTATGCAATCGTCACAATCCGTCTCTTTTAGCGCAATCCCGGGCTGCTGGCAAGGGTGGCACCGGCTGTTCTCAGGGGGATACCGGTCCTGTGGCCAGGGTCAGCCAGAAGGGGATGGACATAAGGCAGACCACGTAGCAGGCCAGCATGGCGCCCCCGATGACCTCTGTGCGGCCGTTGTAGGCCCGGGCCTGGAGGATGAGGTTGGTGGCCGGTGCGGCGGCGGCCTGGATCATGAAGAGGGAGGCGATGAGGGGGCTTTGCCGGGCGAGGTCAAAGGCGGAGATGGCCCACCAGGTGATGAGGGGGACCAGGCCGAATTTGACGCCCGCAAGGCCAAGGAGGCGGTGCCAGGGCGGAAGCTTTTGCAGGCGAACCTCCCCTAAGGTGGCCCCGAGGATGAAGGTGGCAAGGGGAATGGTGGCGCTTCCGAGGAGGCCCGTGGCGTCCAGGACAAGGGACGGCACATGGGGGGAGAGCCCCGACAAGGCGATGGCGACTCCGGCAAGGCTTGCCACAAGGGGCGGGTTGATCATTTCCCTTAAGCGGACCTTGCCCTTGCCCCCCACGAGGCGCACCCCAAGGGTCCAGTGGATGGGGGTGTTTCCGATGACAAAGAGAAAGCAGTAGGCGGCGAAGGTGTCGAAGGTCTCCGGGAAAAGGGCCTGCCCCACGGGCAGGACCAGGTAGGCGGAGTTCTGGATGCCGCTCATGGCGATGAGCTCCGGGTGGCGCCGTGTGGTCCGGCCGAAGAGGACCCATCCGAAAAAGAGGCCGCCCAGGTTCATGGCCATGGAGGCCAGGGGGAGGATCCACCACAGGGGCGTTGAACCGGTGTCCAGGCGCGTGATCAGGGAGGTGAGGATGAGGCAGGGAAGCAGCACATGGATGGTGATGCGGGAGAGGGTGTCGATGTCTTCGGACCGAATGACCCGACGCCTCACCAGAATACCTGCCAGCAGGGCCACGACCACGATGCGCAGCATGGAGAAAAAGACGGTCTGGAATCCGGTGGCAAACAAAGGGGACATCATGGGGGCTCCTTGCCCGGATATTTCACGAGTCGAGTGCGCCCGAAGGGTAAGAAAATCGGGCCAAAACCGGTGAATTACATGGTGCGTTCTTGAAATAACTAATTTTTGTCACACTGGCCATCTGTCATAATTCCCTACCCCTGTAGCCCTGTCGTTTTCTCATGAAATATCCGGGCTTGGGCGTCGTGGGCGAACACGTTCCGGTTTGTAGGGGGGGATGAAGGCACCCTACCGCGCTTCCCGCCACGGGTCAACTCAAGGACGAGCCGGGCAGGCAAACCCGGTGCCACCGAATAGCGTTTAACTAATCAGCTTTAACGGCCGATACGTTTTTCGTAGGTACGCCATTTTTGCCGGATGACAAAACCCTGAACCCGGATATTTTTACGAGTCGCATAGCATTGTATTGTGTCGGCCTGATGGTTTTTTTACGACATTTCCGGGTGACATTGTGTTTCAACCCATCATGGAGAGGATATGACGGTGCGCTCCTGTACCCTTCGTTTGTGTGTGTTCGCATGGCTTCTTCTCTGCCATGCCGCCCTCCTGTTCGCAGAGACGGGCCCTGACGGGTGCGTCAAGGTGATGGGGGGAAAAAAGGGGCACGGCACGGTATCTGTTGCCGTGGGGGGCCGGGCTCCCGGAGCGGTGACCCTTTCCTCCGGGGATCCCAACTTTGACACCGGCGGCTCCTTTTCCTTCACGGGGGTTCCCCTGGACCGGATTCTTCGCCGGGCGGGTGTTACGGACATGGCGGGGGTCACGCTCATCGGCCACGATCAGTACACCGTGTACCTTCCCGCCGAGGTGGTTTCAAAACCGGGGGTGATCATCGCCTCAGAGCAGGACGGCAAGCCCCTGAGCCGTTATCTCGGGGGGCCCCTGAAGCTTTTGTTCCCTCCGGAGATGGGCATGCACCAGAGCGCCTATTGCTGGTACGTGGATACGCTGGTCCCGGATTACCTGGACGATCCGGAGGTGAGGGTGTCCGTCAACGGGAAAACAAAAACCTACACCTTGCCTGACCTGGATGCCTTGTTGCCGGAGCACCGGACCCTTTATCTCTCTATTCCCCTGGGGTACCGGTGGGACCTGCCCAAGCTGAACCAGCCGTGCCGGGTAACGGCCGTCCCCTTAGCGGCCCTGTTTGACGGAGAGGATGTCACCGGCGGGGAGCTGACCCTGACACCTTTTGCGGGGAAGCCCATCACGTTGCCTGTGGCCCCGCTTCTCTCCTGTGACGTGATGCTGGTGTATCGCATCAACGACCAGCCCATCCATCCGGCCATGGGCGGTCCGTTTTCCGTCTATTTTCCTGTCATGAGCTGCGGGGAGCTTCAACGTGTTGCCCCTGAGACGGCTTCTCTCTTTTTTTTACATGAGATCTCCGTGGATTAGGAGTGGTTTATGGCGTTTCACATGCGGTTGCAGACCAAGCTTCTGGCAGTGGTGAGTGTGCTGGTCCTGGCAGTGGTTTTTGTCTCCTCCGGCCTGGTGACCTATTCCCAGAAAAAGCGGGTCACCGAGGCCACCTACAAGCTGATGGAGCGGGATGCACGGTACCTCTCCCGCCGGATCAGCCACAACATCTACAACTCCAACTGGCGAACCATCCAGATTACCCTGGACATGGCCCTGCAGTCCAACGGGGACATGCTGTATTATGCCATCCACGACAAGGACGGCAAGATTCTCTTTTCATCGGACAGCAGGAGCGTGGGAGGGTGGCTCCCGGGGTGTGTCGCGGACGTCCCCCGGTCCGAGGTCTTCGAGCGTTACCAGTCCAGGGAGTTCTCCGTCCGCGAACGCCCCCTGGCCGAAGCCGTTGCCTACAAGGGGGTCGTGCGCGGGGGCAAGGGGGAGTCGGTTTTCGACACCTGCATGAAGGTGCGGTATATCGGGCGGCCCATCGGCTGCCTGCGCATCGGGTATTCCTCCCGGGAGCTTTCGGCACATATCCGAAAGAGCGCCATGGATGTCCTTGCCGGGGGGGCGGCCATTCTCATGACGGTGATCACGGGCCTTCTGATTCTGATCCGCATCAGCATCGCCCCTTTGGGGCGGCTCAACCGAAAGCTCCTGCTCCTCAGGAAGCGGGCTGAGACGGAGCCCGTGGGCACGGTGCTGGGAAGCCTGGACATTGACGAGATCTCCGAAGGGTCCACCACCACGGAGATCCGGGAACTCTCCCTCTCCTTCGGGGCCCTCAGCGGGATGCTGGTGGAGAACTGGCAGCAGCTGGAGGCCCAGCAGGTCGATCTGGAAAAGAACGTGGCCAAGCGGACCTGCGCCCTCAGAAAGGCCAACCGGGCCCTGCTGCGAGAGATCGCGGAAAAGAAAGAGGCCGAAGAGAAGCTCCGGGTGAAAAATTCCCTTATGGAGGCCCTCCACGACACCACCCTGGACCTCATGCGCCAGCTGGGGTTCAACGAGCTTTTGGAGCTTCTCCTCAAACGGGCCGGGGGCCTCATGAACATGGAGAGCGGATACTACTTCGAGTACAGGGAGTCCACCCGTCAGCTTCACCCCATCGTCACCTCCGGCCCCTTTCTGGAGGTGCCCAAGATTCCTTCCCGCATCGGAGAGGGGCTTGTGGGGCGCGTGTGGGAGACGGATCGCCCCCTGTACGTGGAGGACTACAAAACATGGAACGGCCGGGTCAAGGGCCACCCCGGCCTGGAGACGCTGGGGGCCTCCGTGGCCGTGCCCATCCGCCTGGAGGGCAACGTGGGCGGGGTCATGGGCCTTGCCCAGTTCGGGGATGATTTTGAGATGGACGAGACGGCCATGGCGGTCCTCATCCGCTTTGCGGAGCTGGCCACCATTGCCCTGAACAACGCCATGATGCACACCAAGCTCCAAGAGGAGCTGGATGAGAGGCGCCGGGTGGAAGAGGAGAAGGACCGATTGTTCCAGCACCTCCTCCAGGCCCAGAAGCTGGAGGCCATCGGAACCCTGGCAGGGGGCATTGCCCACGACATCAACAACCTGCTCATGGCCATCCAGGGCAACATCTCCCTGATTATGAGCCTCACCGGTCCCGGGGACATTGTGCACAAGCGCGGGGGCAAAATCGAGGAACTGGTGGCCAGTGGCTCCGCCCTCACCAGCCAGCTCCTGGGCTTTGCCCGGGGAGGACGATCCCATGTGCGGCCGGAGAGCGTGAACACGGTGGTGAAAAGCAGCCTCTCCATGTTCGGTCGGACCCGCAAAGGGATCATGATCTCCGAATCCATGGCCGAGTGGCTCCCCAACGTGGAGATCGACCGGACCCAGATGGAGCAGGTGCTCCTGAACCTTTACCTGAACGCCTCCCACGCCATGCCGGACGGTGGCAGGATTCACATCGAGACCGGCATGACGGACCTCGACGACAAGCTGGCCGCAGCCTTCAACCTCAAGTCCGGGGCCTATGTGACGGTGGCGGTCTCCGACACCGGCGTGGGCATGGACAAGAAGACCCAGAGCAAGATTTTCGACCCCTTCTTCACCACCCGGGAGATGGGACGGGGCACGGGCCTGGGCCTGGCCTCGGCGTACGGCATCGTCAAGAACCACAAGGGTGCCATCACCGTGACCAGCGAAAAGGGCCGGGGTGCCTGCTTTACGATTCACCTGCCCGCCACCTCCAAGGCACGGTGGGAGGAGGAGGCCTCACCCCTTGCGGTCCACAGCGGCGAGGGAACGGTCCTGGTGGTGGACGATGAACCGGAGATCCGGGAGGTGGTGAAGACCATGCTCAAGGGCCTGGGGTATCGCTGCCTGGTGGCGGAGAACAGCAGCCGGTGCGTTGCCGTGTTCAGGGAGGCGTGGCAGGAGATCGACCTGGTGCTCCTGGACGTGGTCATGCCCGACGCCGGAGGGGACATTGCCTACCGGGCCATGAAGAAGATCAACCCGGATGTGCGGGTGATTCTCTGCAGCGGCTACAGCCTGGAGGGCCGCGCCGAAAAGATGATGGAGGCCGGGTGCAACGGGTTTATCCAGAAACCCTTTTCCGTGGAGGTCCTCTCTACGGAGATCCACCGGGTGCTCGAAGGGTAGGGGAGAAAACGACCGCCAACGAGGATACGCGTGGGGCGGGGATGGTGCTTGTGAAGAACAAAAGCCCGCAGGGGGATAACCCTGCGGGCTTTTTTACGTTTTGATGGCTGCCGGGAAGGGCGCCAGGCTAAATCTTGAAACGTCCCACCAGGCCGTTTAAGGCCTCGGCCATGGCTTTGAGTTCCCGGGCGCTCTCCTCGATCTTGTGGCTGCCGTCAGAGATTTCGCTGGAGGCGTTGTTGAGGTTGCCCATGTCCCGGTTGATGGCATCGGCGGCTGTAGCGCAGTTGCCTACGTTGTTGTTGACCTCCTCCACGCCGGCCGATGCCTGGCCGATGTTGGCCGAAATCTCGCTGGTTGCGGCGGACTGCTCTTCCACGGCCGCGGCGATGCCGGAGACGATGTCATTGACGTTTTTGATCACCCCCAAAATGGCGTTGATCTTCTCCACGGAGACGTTGGTCTTCTCCTGGACGCTGTGGATGTTGCCCCGAATCTCCAGGGTGGCTGCGGCGGTCTGGCCGGCCAGGTCCTTGATCTCTCCGGCAACCACGGCAAAGCCTTTTCCGGCTTCCCCGGCCCGGGCCGCCTCGATGGTGGCGTTCAAGGCCAACAGGTTTGTCTGCTCGGAGATTTCGGTGATGGTATCGGTGACCTTGCCGATTTCGTCCACGGCGTTGCCCAGGCTGTTCATGAGGTCGGCGGTCTCCATGGCGTCGGAGAGGGCCCCGTCGGATACGGATCGTGCGTTTTCGGAGTTTGCGGCAATCTCGCCGATGGTGGCGGTCATCTCCTCGGCGGAGGCGGCCACGTTGTTGATGTTGGCCGTGGACTGTTCCATGGCCGAGGCGATGGTGGCCAGGTTCATGGCCATGGTGCCCGCTTCCTGGCCCACCTGGGACGCCAGGGTGTGGGTCTCGTCGGCGGAGGAAGACATGGCACCTGAGATGGTGAGGAGCTCACCGGAAGAGCTGTCCACAGACCCTGCGTTGCCCTTGACCTCTCCGATGATGGACTGCAGATCGGCCATGAAGGTGTTGAACCATCCGGAGAGTTCGCCCACCTCATCTTTGGACTGGACCTCCAGTCTCTGGGTGAGGTCCCCGTCCCCTTTGGCGATCTCTTCCAGCAGGGAAGCGCTTCGGCGCAGGGGCTTGGCAATGGAGCCCGCCACCCAGATCACCACGGCGGTGAGGAGAACAAAGGCAGCCACCCCGATGCCCACGATAAGCCAGCCGATGGCGTTGGCTTCGGCCATGACCTGGGCCATGGGGATGTTCACGAGAAAGGACCAGGGCGTGTCCTGGCCGGAAAAGGGGATGGGGGCGAAGATGCGGACGATGTCGGTGTTGAGGTCCCGGGAGACCGTTTCGAACTGAAAGGGCTCTCCTGCCTGGATGGCTTGTTTGGCTGCCTCCCAGTCTGCGGAAGATCCTGCGTTCTGGCCGTGCTTGGCCTGGTTGACCTGATGGGCCACGTAGGTGCCGTTGTTGGCGATGACAGAGGTGTAGCCCGTGTCGAAGGGGGTCAGCCCCTTGATAAGCTCGGAAAAGATGGAGAGCCTCAGGTCCACCCCGCAGACGCCCACGGTGGTGCCTTCCACCTGAATGGGCACGCAGAGGCTGATGATGGACTCCTGGCTGCCCTGAACCTCATAGAGGTAGGGCGGGGTCATGGTCTCTCGGCCGGTGCGCAGGGGGACGAGGTAGTAGTCCCCGTCTCCCTCCTTGTCGTAGTTCACCAGGGGGGTGACATCGATGCTGTCTCCGGTGCGGTGCCAGTAGGGGACGTAGCGGCCCGTGGCGTCGTGGCCTTTCTTGTTTTCAAAGGCGGCGTCCAGGCCGTCCAGGGCATCGGGTTCCCAGGCGGTCCAAACGGCAAGGAGCTCGGGGTTGTTGTCCAGGACCTCGGTCATGATCTGGTCGAGGGCCTCCCTTGGGTTGAAGCTGCCCGCCTTTTTGAAGGCCTCCATGGTTTCGGAGAGGGAGCGTACCGTGCTGAAGGATGCGTCGATTTTCCCGGAGATGACAGCGCTGTATCGGGCGGCGACCTCTTCGCCCTGGGTGATGGCTGCGTGATGGGCAGAGCTGCGAACTTTCAAGGTTACAGCCGTGATGGTGATGAAGTAGGAGAGAAAAGCAATGGTGGAAATGGCAAGGATGAGCTTGCCGCGTAGTTTTATGTCCCTGAACATCCGCAGAACTCCAGTTTGAGGGTGGTAAATAAGGTGTATGGGTTAAATATCGGATGAAGGCGTGTTTGGGTTTAGGATGATTATATGAAATATTTAATAAAATTGATTATCCCGTTTGGAGGAACGCAGGGCAGCTTCTGCTTTGGTCCGAATCGGTCTGTCAAAATAGGGCCTTTGGGGTCATGGGATGGCCCTTGCGATGGACGGATCTCTTTTTTTGGGGTTGAAACATGACGGGTGTTTATCATAAGTAAGTATTCGATATGGCTTGGGTTAAGGTGTCGGCTGCAAAACCCGGTCGAGAACAACCTCAAAATACAGGATCAAGGGGAGTGTTATGGTTTTTGTCAGAGGGACTGCTATTCGATGGATGGCCGCTGTTGTCGCGGCGGCGTGTGTGCTCGGCTTCTGGCAAACCGGTTTTGCAGGCAATGAGACGCGGAACTCTCTGTTCCAGGGGACCGAGGCGATGATTGTCCAGGCCAAGGAGAAGCGGGCCTACCTTTTTGCCCCGGATGCCTTTGGTGAGGCCATGGAGGCCTATCAGGACGCCCTCACCGATTTTAACAAGGGACGAAACCTGAACGGGATCCGAAAAGAACTCAAGAAAGCCGAGTCGTACCTTACCCGGGCCATGGCCGTGTGCGTGACGGCTGAGGTGACCTTCGAAAACGTGTTAAAGGCCCGGGAGGATGCCTCCTCCATCGGGTCCGAAAAATACAGCGCGAAACTGACGTCCAAGGCGGAGGCCGAATTCCAACGGGCCGTGAGGAGCCTTGAGGACGGCGACGTGGACAAGGCCCGCGGTCAGGCCGATGAGGCCGAGGCTCTGTTCCGGGGCGCCGAGCTTGAGACCATCAAGCACGCCCTTCTGGGCGGGGGCCCAGGGAGAAGCTGGCACGGTTCGAGGACCTCGGGCGTAAGAACAACGCTCCGAAAACCTATGAGAAGGCCCGTCGGCTGGTGGCCCTTGCAGAAAAGAAGCTGGACCAGAACCGCTACAACAATGCCGAAGCCGTGGCCCTGGTGAAGGAGGCCGAGTACGAGCTGGCCCACACCGAGCACATCCATACCCGGGTGGGCAAGCTCAAGGAGGCCGATTACAGCTTTGAAGACGTGATCATCGACATGGAGATGCAGCTGGTCAAGATCGCCGAGGGGCTGGACATGGAGCTTAAATTTGATCGGGGCGTCAGCGGTGCCACCTGGCAGCTTCTGGACGGGGTACAGGCCCTGAAGGCGTCAAATGACGCCAAGGACCGGGAGATTGCAGATTTGAAGGCCAAGGTCACGGACCTGGAGACCTCCGTGGCCAGCCTGAGCAAGCTGGAGCAGGACCTCATGGCGCGCAAGCACGAAGCCGAAGAGGCCCTGAAACAACAGAAAGAGGCCGAGCGGCTGAAGCACATGAAGATCACGAGGATCCGTGATGCCTTTACACCGGAAGAGGGCAAGGTCCTCATGGACGGAGACAAGATTATCATCCGTCTTTACGGACTCTCCTTTTCCAGCGGCAAGGCTGTGATCGACTACAAATACTTCGGCCTCCTGGCCAAGGTGCGGGACACCTTCAAGGAGTTTCCGGGCTGCCGGGTGATCATTGAAGGCCACACCGACTCCCTGGGCAGTGAGAAGGTCAACAAGCGCCTCTCCAAGGAGCGGGCTGATTCGGTTCGCCATTACCTCATCGCCAACTCCGTGGTGACGGACGACCAGATCTCAGCCGTGGGGTACGGGGAGGACAAGCCCGTTGCCTCCAACGAGACCCGCCAGGGGCGCGCCAGCAACCGGCGTATCGACGTGGTGATTATCCCTGCCAGGGGGTGATGCGGCAACAGCCGGTGCGATGGATCCGGTGGCATTGATAAGGGGCGGTTATCCGCCCCTTTTTTTTACGCGGGTTTGACCTTTGGGGAAAAATAGCCTAATCAGTTGGCCCCGGCGGGATGGCCGGAGGGCACGTGGACGCACACCAACAAACAAGGCACAGGGTATGGGGATGTTTGAGAAACTGAAGCAGCTGTTAACGAAAAAAGAGACGGGAAAAGCCCCCCAGGCACCGGTGGATAAGCCCCGTGCCGAGGTGACGGCTCCGGTTGAACCTGCGGCTGTGGAGCCCCCGGCTCCCTTAGAGAAACCCGGTGGCGGGAAAAAGGTGCCGTCACCCGGCAAGGGGACCAAGGCTGCCCCCAAAAAAGGAAAACACGGGATCTCCGTACTGTCCGGCGACGAGGACCTGGAGAGCCTGTTTTGCGACGAGGGCCCCCAGGAGGTCCCGGCCCCGCCCAAGCCAAAGCCCAAACCCCGACCAGCCAGGCCGACGGCTCCCCCGCCCAGGAAAAAGCAGAAAAAACGAAATCGCAACGGGATTCTGGTCCTCTCCGATGAGAAGGACCTGTGCAGCCTCATGGCCGAAGAGGCTCAGCGCGAAGGGGACCGGGTGGTGCCCACGGCCCGGAAAAAGGTGATCCCCGAGGAGATTCCCCCGGCCAAAAAGGTTCAGCGGGACCGACACGGGCTTCCCATCCTGGAACAGGGACAGATCCCCGCCTCCGAGGAGAGCGAAGAGTTTGCCGAGCTCCTGGCCTCTTCCCTGTCGGAGAAGAGCGGGGAGGTGCTCTTGAGCGAAAAGGTGGACAAGCTCGAGCAGGCCCGTACCCTCACGGTGAAAGAGCGACTCAAGCGCTACCCCGCTCCCCAGGGCCAGCTGGATCTTCACGGCTACACCGCGGCCAAGGCAGATCAGACCGCCGAACACTACGTGCGGCGCGCTTTTTCCGTCGGAACCTATACCCTTCGCCTCATCGTGGGCAAAGGGCTCCACTCTGAACACGGGGCCGTCCTTCCCGATACCATCGCCGATCGCATGACAGCCCTGAAACAGGAGGGCATTGTCCTTGCCTGGGCCTGGGAAAAGGGCAAAAAGTCCAAGAGCGGCTCCATCCTTGTGTATCTCAACAACTACGACACCTCACGCCACGGGCGGTAAACCGAGCTCCGGCGTTCAGGCGAAAACCCGCACCCCGCAAAGGGTGACGGGTTTTTTTGCGTGCATCAGCGCGCACCTGAGTCGCCGGATTTCCCATGGGCGTTGTTTCCTTATTTATCCATTTTATCAATGGCCCGACATTCAGGGCGGTGTTGAAATATTCCCTGGGAAGTAATGGCGTTACCGTAAAGGTTGCGTTTGCTTGTCAGTCATGAGTCTTTGGAGAACCTTGAACAAAAGGCCTTTTGGAAGTCGAGGCTTTTTTTAAGTAAAAAATTGTAAACAATGTTTGCGAACAAGAAGAAGTATTCATATAATGCATCGCGTTCCACCTTGATTCATTATTCCCACAGCAGACGGCCGGAGGCTTCATGCCATGAATCACCCGATTCTAAGACGACTCCTTTGTTTTGCGATGATGGCCGCAGGGTTCTCCCTGGCGGAGGTCAGGCCTGCACAGGCCCTGACCCCCCTGTCCGACGAAGGGCTGGCCCAGACCCATGCCGCCAACGGGATTCGCCTGGCCTTTGAAGACATGGTGGTCCATCACGCCACCGATGGCATGGGCTACATCGCCCAGGGGAACATGGACTCCCTGGGGGGCCATGGGGGGGCCTACGGAAGCCTCGGCCTCAACGATGTGTCCATGGCCCTTGCCGTTTCAGGCACCGTGGAGATTGAGGCCGAAACCTTTGCCTACCCTGCGGGGTCGGGGCCCTATTTTGCCACGGATGTCTGGAAGGAGGACGATTTTGTGCACGTGGCCAAAACCCATACCCTGGACAAGGAGCCCCAGGTCAACGACGCCCACCGGCAGGTGGTGGTGCTGGAGGCCATGGGGCTGGGCGGGCCCTTTTTGACCCTCGGGCCTGACGGCAGCCCGGTGGAGGGCAACCTGGAGGTGCGCTACGGCACGGAGAGCGACCTTTTTTCCCTGGGGGCCCTGGGCCTCTCCAACCTTCACCTCATCGACCAGCGGACGATCCTCTACGCCATGCCCGAGATTGACGGGTATTGCTCGGGCGAGGGCATCGCCATGGAGATGGGGCTCCGCCTCTCCCTTTCGTCCATGACCATCGACTCCCCTTCGGAGGAGGGTTTTCACTTTTTCCAGATGAAGGGGTTTCATCTGAGGGAGAGTTTTGAGGAGCTGGACCCTGTTTATGACCACCTGGGACATTACAAAAAGAACTCCATGGGCGATCTGTACGCCAACAGCACCGGGGATTCCGACGGGTACGGACCCGGGGACAAATCAGCCCTTCTTGCGGACTATGCGGCGATGACCGAGACCTGGGGGAGCACGGAGGTCCCTGCCGAGCGCTCCGTCAACAACATGTACGACGGCCGGTTCATGATCGGCAACCTGCGGCAGGTGGGGTTCACCGACTATGTGGCCGGGAACAGGGAGATTGCCTACCATGAAAACCACAGGGACCAGCTCACGGATGAGTTGAGGGATGACGGCTGGGATAATCAGGAATACAGCATCGCGTTTCCCATACATTATGTGTCCGACGAAGACCGCGTGGACTATGCGGAGATCGTGGAGCGCCCCATGACCCTCTCCTTTAAGACGCGTACCCGTGAGGAATCTCTGGACGAGTCCTCGTGTATGGTGCTCAACATGCCCCTTCACGGGGCCATCCGTGTGGAGGAGACCGTGGGGTACAACTCCAGTGGGGACAACGGCTACCTGGGAGGCAACGCCATGGGGCCCCTCATCGTGGAAGGGCTGCGGGTGAAAAAACTCTATATCGAGTTTCCGGGGCGGCACACCACCTATGCCCTTGAGACCGCGGTGAACGAGAGCGCCTCGGATCCGAACCCCCACCTGTACACCTACCGGGCCGGAAGGCTTCCCGTGGCCCAGGACATTCCCGCGGGGCAACAGGAGTACAACCCCATGGGCCGGGGGGCGGAAGAGTTCATGGACCGGCTGAGGCCCGAGCCGGGGCCATGGGTGGACAGCAGCGACCACAGCTTGGGGGTCACCCCGGCCCCGGTGAATTCGGGATGGGACCAGTACCGCACCCGCATCGGCGAAAATGTGTACGACGGGGACAGGCTGGTGAAAGACACGTCTTTCTGGCAAATCCGGGAACCCTACCCCATCAACAGCGATTACACGATCTACAGGAATTGAGGCACGGGTAACGTCAGGAAAGGGGAGAGCATGAGGCGATTGGGGGCAGGCAGAGTGTTGGTGGCGGCGTTGAGGAGGGCAGGTCGACTTATAGCGGTGGTGATGGCTGTCACTTTTGGTGCAGCGGAGCCCCTGAGCGATGAGGCCCTGGCCATGGTGGACGCCCAGGCCGGGCCCGTGACCATCTCTGTAGAGCAGGACACGGTGCGTATCTTTTTTGACACCTATATCAAGACCTATGTGGAGGCCGACCAGGTGCGCATGGGGTATTACTACAAGGACAAGACGGATCTTGTGACGCGCAAGGGGATGAACCCCGGGGTACACGGTGGCCAGGGCATGAAAGACTTTGATCCGCGCATCAACCAGAAGTGGAAGAAAAATGAAGTGGTGGACGGCCACCGGACCTTTAAGGTCGATTACAGGATGTACGGCGGCGAAAAGACCCCCGAGCGCTACGCCATGGAGTACCAGCTGTTCAAAGACGGTGAGCTGGAGACGGAGTATGTGCCGTGGACCGATGACGACCTGTTTATGGCCAAATACAAGGTCTCCACAGGTCAGAAGCTGTGGGTGGACGGGGTTCAGGCCGACAACGACGCCACCTTGCTGGGCATTCCCCTCTTCTACTTCTCTGAAAAAACCTACCAGAACCGCAACTACCTGGACTGGGACATCAGCCTGGACAACCTGCGCCTGGGGGCCAGCCCGGATAACCCGGCGGAGATCAACGGATTGGTGATTCGTCTGAAATACGACAACATCAACGACCCGGACCGTCGCCTCACCGACATCATCATCGGCACCAACGACCTTCAGGCCGATCTCATGGTGGACTTCCGCCGGGCCACGGGCCTGTACAGCCCGAAAAACGCCTATCGTTCGAGGCAGGTGGGCCGTATGGTTGGGATTCCCATGCTCCAGGGCTCCAGCGACCTGGCCAAAGAGTTCAACAGCACGCCGGTGCCGGTGATCCTCCAGCGGGACTCCATGCTCATGCTGGTGGACCACTACTATTTCGGCCGGGACTACCGGGTCCCCGACGGGGAGAGCTATATGGCGGCGGTGCCCGACAATCCCACCAACAGCAACGCCCACAACGGCATGTTCCTGCGCATCGGCCTGGATCGGGAGAGTCCCCACTTCGGGTACCAGATCGTGACAGGCTACAACGAGCTGGTCGCCACGAGTTTTCAGTACCGGGGAGAGCACATCAACGAATCCCTCTACAAATGGTGGCACGGAGAACCTCACGCCGAGGCCACCCATACCTACCCCTCGTACCTGCCCCAGGACGGCCTGTACACGGACAACTCCAGCAACTTCAACTATCACCCCTGATAGCCCTGTTGCGTTTTGCTGTGCGCGGTTACGTACGTGGCCCTCGGTGGGGACGATGCCTTGCCGGGGAGCCTTTCTCCTCCTTCTTTCCTTTTTTGTGCGAATGATGCATATTTTTTAAGTAAGGATACCTGTGCTCTGGTCGTACCGGTGTACTTGCCGTGTATGCATACCTGTTTTTGTCCAGCCTGATGAAGGGGGCCCCATGAAAAAATGGTTGATTGCACTGGCCGCGGTTGTGAGCCTGCCCGTCGTGGCCGGGGTGCTGCTCTGGCTGTTCCGGAATCCCCTTGCGGATTATGCCCTCACCCGAGGTGCCGAGGCTCTGGTGGGCGCCGAGGTGTCCGTGGAAGGCGTAAAGGCCGGGCCTTTCAGCCTGGAGCTTGCCTGGGAGCGGCTGGTGGTGGCCGATGCCCGTGATCCCTGGAAGAACCTCGTGGAAACCGGTTCAGGACGCCTTACCCTTGCCGGGCCCCCGTTGCTGAAGGGGTGCCTCAAGGTGGAGAGCCTGACCACCGGAGGGGTGGTGGTGGGGGGCGCACGCCGGTTGAAAGCTCGGGTGACGGACCCGTCCTCTGTGGCCGGAACACCTTCGGATCGTCTGTCGCTCTGGCTGCGCAGGCAGCTGGAGGAGGAGGCAAAGGAACTGCCGGGTGTGGCAACGGTTGACCGGGGAAGCTCGGAGACGGTGCGCGGGGTGATGGGGGCGGTGTCGTTTCAGACCCCGGCACAGGTGGACAGGGCCCGGGCCGATATGCAGGCACGGTCGGCCCGGTGGCAATGGCATCTTCGGGGCCGTGATTACAAGGGACGCCTGAAGGCCATTGCGGAAGCCCTTGATGGCGAGGACCCCTCCGCCGCCGAGACCATGGAGGCCCTGGCGGCGATGACGGAGAGAGGCCAGGGCCTCAAGGAAGAGCTGAAAATCCTCGGGGAGGAGCTGGCTAAAGAGAAAGCCGCAGCCAAGGCCGAGCTCTCCCGCCTCGGGCGATGGACCGCAGCCTACCCCGGGTGGGTGGCTCGGGACGTTGAAGCAGCCCGGGTCATGGTCAGGCCGGGGGAGCCCGGGTTACAGGATCTGGCGGAGACTCTCTTCTCCTATCATCTGGCCCGACTTACGGTTCCTGCGGTGGAGGGGCTGGAGAGCTTAGGGGCCCTGGTCTGTGCCCTGAAAGAGGATGAGGGCTTAAAGGCTGCGGGGCCTTGTCCGAAACTGTGGATCGACCGGGCTGCCGTGACCATGGATCTGGGGGCGTTTTCCATGAACGGGACCGCAGAAGGCTTGTCCAGCCGCAGGCCCCAAGGAGAGGGGGCCCTCACCTTTGACCTGGAGGGGCAGGCGTTGTCCGAGTCAGGACGGCTGAAGGTGACGGGCAGGGCCGGTTGCCCCGGAGACGCCTGTGACCAGGGGGGGATAATCCATGCCCAGGAGGTTCCGGCGGAGGAGGTGATCCTGGCGCCGGGCGTCCATCTGACCCAGGGGGTGGCAGACGTTCGCATGGCTTACCGGATGGTGGGACAGGAGGCCCGGGTGGAGACTCTTGTGACCCTTACCGGTGCCACGGTGACGGGGGACGGAGGGGGGCTGGGCTGGCTGCGCCAGGCCCTGGAAGAGTCCCTGGCACGGGTTCCTTTTCTGGAGGTGCGCGCGGTCATGACCTTTGACGGTGGGCAGGGGCGCTGGGAACTGGAGAGCAACCTGGACGCGTACCTTGCCGTGCGCTTTGACGAGGCCGTGGCCCGGGAATCAGAGCGGGTGGCCCAGGGGCTCAAGGAGGAGGTGGAGCGGCGCCTCAGGCGCCATGGCGTGTTGCTGGAGGAGGAGCTTGCCGTGGCGCAGCAGCGGATGATGTCTCCTGTGGCGTTTCTGGAGGAGAGCCTGGGCCGGGAGACCCTGGCCGTGGACCGGTTCCTTGCCGGGGTGGAAAAAGAACGTGCGAAAAGGCAGCAGGAGATTGAGGAAAAGGGGATGGATGCCCTGATGAAGTGGAAGTACTAACGTGACATATCCGGGGCAAATATTGGCGAAAACAACTCTGGCTGCGGGTTGAAAAAAAGGGCCGTTGAGTTGGCAGGAGTCACCATGGATCATGGAACCATCAAAAAGGCGCTGGTCGGTCATTTGAAAGCTGCGCGTCGTGAGGCCCTTTCCGGCTTGCTGTGGGGCGGTCTCCTGGCTGTTGTGGGGTATGTGGGCGCCGGAATTTTACTGAAATGTGGGGTGATGTTTTGCCTGGAGGTGGACCAGAAGGTGGTGGAGGACTGGTTTTGGGCGTTTTACGGCGGTTTTTTTGTGCTTTTGATGGCGGCGGGGTTCTTTTACCAGCCCAGGGCATCGTATGACTTCGGGATGAGGGGCAACCCGTTCAGCCAAAAGGACGATATGGAAAGGGCCCATATGACAGGCGGTTTTATTCTGGCGCTACCCCATTTTACGTACCACTACCTGAGAACCCTTTTGGGGTATTTTTTCAATGCGGGTGAGCAGGTTGACCTGAACCTGGCCGCAGGGCTCCTGGCCCATGCGGCTCATCCCCATTACACCGTTTCCCTGAAAAAGGCCTACGCCTCCAACCTGCCGAAGAAGACGGTGGACGGGACCCTTATCACCCTCGAAGACACGGGGGTGGTAAGCATCTCAAGGCAACGGGGCCTCATGACCCTGACCCTGAAGGGCCGGGAAATAGTCGGCAGGGATCCGGTGACAAGGCAGGCCGAACGATTTATGCCCGAGTAAGTGTTTGTTCCCTTGCCTCCGGCGGGTCGCTTTTTGAAAAAAGCTCCGCAAAAACGTTCCGGTTGAATGCCTGTTACGCAGAAAACAGTTGGATGTTCGATACATTTTGGCCGCCGGAGGCGGTGCGGTTAAAGGTGCCTCCGGCGACCTTGCCGGGGCTAAACTTTTAAAAAGTTTAATAAACAGGTTTTAAAAACAGATTCGGTTTAATTTGAATCAATAGCGAATGTGATTTTCCCTGAGGAACGAAGGGGAAAGCTCATTCGCAACCTGCTTTCGAGGTGGTACACCTCGCCGCCGGAGGCATTGCTTTTGTTTTTTCCTGAGCCCTCTTGACCCTGTGATTCATCAGACTTTAACCATAGAAGGCGGTTGCCAGATGTCACACCTCATGCGAATGCATTGATAACGCACGCAAAATGGCTGACTCCATGCATTCGCCACAGGGTTTCCAGGTGCCCCCACCTGGCCTACGGAGGCCTGCTTTTATTAACTCACGTTAACCACAGAAAGCCTTCTTTTCGCTTGGGGGATTATGGTGTGGACCCTGTCATAAAATCCCAGGACATCTGGCTGACAGAGATGTCGCCGTGTTCGTAGAGGGCGTTGTGCCCGCCGCCTTTCAGGGTACAGAGGGTGACGGTGACCCCGTCGTCGCAGGCACTGGTGGTGGTGCACCAGCTCGCCCCGTGAAAGTGGAGTTCGGCGGACCCTTTGATGCAGCCGTTTTTGTCGCACCAGTCGGCAAAGCTCTCCTCGGCGCCCATGTATGGGGCGTCTTCCAGGGGAATGGTGCCGCCTGAGTAGGCGATGGTGTTGTCTGAGGTGCCGTGGAAGTGGATGACGGGGATGGGGTAGTCCGGTGTGATCTCGGGCACGAGGACCGGCATGGAGGAGACGGAGACAGCGGCAAAGAGATCCGGGGCTTCCCGGCCCAGCCTGTGGGCCATGCCACCGCCGTTGGCGTGGCCATGGGCGTAGATTCTGCCGGCGTCGATGGCGCAGCGGGTCTGGAGGTGGGCCACGAGGTGCCGCGCAAAGCCCACGTCGTCGACGTTGTTGTTCTCTGCCTGGCCGCAACAGGCCGGACCGGCATTCCACCCCAGGAGTCCCGGCGTTCCCGAGCCTTTGGGGTAGGCCACGATAAACGGCTCGCGGTCCGCAAGGTGGGGGAACCCGTCTTTTTCCGCCTGGCCCGCCGGGGTGTCCCGGTGGCCGTGGAAGGAGAGCAGCAGGGGGAGGGGGACGCCTGCCCTGTATCCTGAGGGGACATGCAGGTAGACCGGCCGCGTTTTTCCTTCGTACGAGAGGGTGAGTTTCCAGTTGCCGGGGCCCAGGGAGCCGCCGGGATCCTCGGTGTACTCATCATCGCATCCCGCCATGAGCAGCACACTGATCAGCAGCAGGCATGCAAGCAAGGGTTTCAGGTGCATGGGGCATTCTCCATGGTGTGTGATGGGTGGGCCGGAAGGGGATGAGGCCCTTGGACTTTGGGAAGGTGTACGTAACTGTTTAAGTTACCACGTAGATTCGATGTGTGTCAAAGCCAGCTCGGTCCGGCCAGCGCAGTATCGTGGGTAGAATGGTTATTCTAAATGGTGTATGGTGTACTGATCGTGTGAACATTGATGGCGTTTGGGGGCGTGTGCAATGGGTCTTTTTCCCCCGGGCCGTTACGCAGGAACAGAAGACGTGCATGGGCGGCATCACGGCTGCCCGCAGAAAGGCAGTGAGGGTATGCAGAAACGACCGGTGGAGGTGGATGCAGGGGAGATGGCAGAGATTCTGGACCGCTATCTGGACGCTGACGGCCAGGTGAACTATGCCGTGAAAATCGTGGGGCATCCGGGGATCGGCAAGTCATCCATCGTCAAGCAGGCGGCGGAGCGCAAGAACCGGTATTTCATCGATACCCGGCTTGCCTTCAAGGAGAATATCGATCTGGGGGGCTACCCGGTGCCGGACCATGAGAACCGGCGCATGGTCTATTACCGTCCCCGGTTCATTCCTCCTGAAGAGGTGCCTGAAGGATTTGACGGCATTGTGTGGTTCCTGGACGAAGCGAACCGGGCCCACCCCACGGTGATTCAGACCCTGTTCCAGGTGATCACCGAGGGGCGCTGCGGGGAGCATCTGCTGCCTGAAAAGACGGTCATCGTCATTGCAGGTAACCTGGGGGAGGAGGATCACACCCACATCACCGATTTTGACGACAGCGCCCTGGACGGTCGCCTGGGGATCTTTCACCTGAAACCCCTGGCCGAGCACTGGCTGAACTGGGCGCGCAAAAGCGGCATCCACCCCACGGTGGTCCGGTACATCTCCCGTTTTCCCGAGCGGCTCTGGGATGCGGCGGCCATTCACCCGAACCCCAGGGGGTGGCACCAGGCCTCCCAGGCCCTGTGTCTCTCCTACGGCCTGGAAGACGAAGACGCCCTTTACAGAGCCCTTGCCGGTGAAGGGCGCCGGGCCGTGGAAAAGGTCCTGGCCTCTCTGGTGGGAGAGCTGGCCGCCTCGGATTTCGTCACCCAGATTCTTACCCCCAGGCAGCTGAGCACCCATGAGGTGCTTTCCGGGGATGCCGGGGCCTTTGCCCGGTTCAAAGCTGGGGAGGTGCCTGTTGAGGACCTGCTCTGGGCTGTGTCCGGGGCGGTGACGCGCATCCGCGAGAAAAAAATGGCCGGGGATGAAGGGCTCCTGGAGCCTTTGGGGTGTCTGCTCCGGTATGTGGCGGCGTCCCGAGCCGATGCCCGCGTGAGCTTTTTCCTTATGCTGCTGAGGGAGTGCGGCGTCTTTTCTCAGATTCCCGATGCGGTGCGGGCTGTGTCCCAGGGGCAGGAGCAGGAAGAGATTCTCTCGTTGCTCACTGACGTGGTGTTTGACGGGGAGAAGGTACCGGCATGACCCCCTGGGATCCCCTGTTGACGGAGCTTTGGAAGCGCAGTCGGTTTACCTCCTACTTTTACCAGCTGGTCTCCTTTGTCGAGGACAACAGCCTGCCCACCCTGGCCCTTACCGTTCGATCGGGGCGGGTGACCCTTCTGTACAACGGTGTGTTCATCGAGGGGCTCTCCATGGAGGAGCGCATGGGGCTCCTGGTCCATGAGATGATGCACGCGGTGTTCGGGCACGTGCTTAGGGATGAGCATCCGTATCTTCAGAACATGGCCCAGGACATGGTGATCAACTCCTGGATGGACGACCACCAGTGGGACCTTTTTCTCAACAGGCGAGGCAACGCTTACGCTCCCCGGGGGCCTGCCAAGGATTCCGGCGGAGTTTTACGAGAAGACCGGTGAGAATGATCCTTCATGGGAGAGCGTGTACCGCTTTTTGAAAACGGATGAGCCCACTGTTCTGGGGGATTTTGCCGAAGGCCTCAAGGAGAATTTCCGGCCAAGCAAAAGCCGGGAGCAATCGGGACAGCCGGAGCCTGCCCCCATGACGCCGAATGAGGAGGGCAGGGCGGAGGACGGTGAGTGGTGCCTCTCCCCGGGCCAGGGCCAGCAGCTTCCCACGGGGGTGCATCGCATGGAAGATGCTTCGGCCGCCGTGAGGATACGGAAAAATGTCCGTGAGGCCCTTACGCTCTCCGGCCAGGATGTCAAGGCGCGGGACGAGCGGCTGGTCCGGGAGATCAGCACCCTGATCCAGCAGGTGGCAAAGGTGGACATCTCCCCTTTGAAGCGTAAGATCCGCACCATTGTTGCCCGGGGCACCCCGTCCCGGGAGTGGGAGTACAGCTCCGCCCGGTTCAACAGGCGCTATTTTACGGAAGGGATCTACTCGGCGGGGCGGCACTATGTGGACAAGAAGCTGTTGACGGTGGTGGTGGACCTTTCCGCCTCCATGGTGACGCGACCTGAGCAGATCGAAGAGGCTTTCGGGGCGGTGGAATCCCTTCTGGACGGGTACCGCATCAACCTGCTGTGCATCGACGAGACCCTTTTCGTCCCGGAAAAACAAGGCGATCGCTTTGTCAAAGGGGGAAGCGAAACGCGGGTGTGCACCTACCGGCGCGGCGACTGGCGCCTGATCCGTTCGGGAAACAGCGGCACCACCTTTTTTTCTGCCCTGTTTAATCGTTATCTCCTTAATCATCGGGAGATGGTGGTGGTGATCACCGACGGGGAGATCTACGACTTGGAGCGGCTGCTCCCCTACCAGCGGACCCTGTGGCTCCTTCCCTCCACGGCCCAGGGATTCCACGCCCCCTTCGGCGACGTCGTCAGGCTGGATCGGAAATAAAAGGGGACAGGCAAATTTTTCTATTTACCCACGACAACCACCCGGGCTCTTGGTGAAACCGTCTGGGTGCACGGCTTTTGGGAGCAAAGCATATGCCACAATCGTTACATACGCTGACCGATTCGGAATCAATTGTTGAGATGGGAGCCGCCGGTGGCGACTTTTCGGTGGCAGAAGGCCTTCGTCGACTGGTCGTGCTGGGGGACGGACAGGCCATTTACAAGGCCGGCTTGCGCTGGGAAGGCTTTGACGTTGCCGACGGCTTGACGGCGGTCATCGGGTTGAGGGATGCTGAAAGTCTTTATAAATGCGGCTGGATGTGGAAGGGCTTTGATTATGAACGGGGCATGGACGCGCTTTTTTCATGGGCCGGTGCCCGGTATATCTACCTTGCAGGCCTTAACTGGAACACCTTTGACGCGGCAAGGGGGCTTGAGGCCCTGACCAGGGCCGGTGATCCCGAACAGATCTGTTATGCAGGCTTTCACTGGAAGCGGTTTGATTACGAACAGGGGATGAAATCCCTTTTGGAGATCGCATCCCCCGAACACCTTTACAAAGCAGGCGCCAGGTGGCCGGTCTTCGACTATGCTGCTGCCTGGGATGTCATGGAAACACAGGTAGCGGAAGGCGAAAAGTGGCGTGAAGAGGCCTTTGATCAGCCCTTTTGGCGTCAGGCCTTGCGGTGTATCTGGTTGCGCAAGCGAAGCCCTGACGCTGACGCCCCTGAGAAGATACTCACTGAGAAGATACTCATGCCCAAGGGGGCCATAAAGGGAAAACGACAAGGCGGCAGCTGGTCGTTGTAAAAAAGGGACAGGCAAAACAGCGTTGACATATGCTGGTTTGTATATCATAAGAATATCAGAACTTTGAAGTCTATATGTTTCTTTATTCCAGTATGTTAGAAGACTGGGCTTAATCCATCCACCAATTGATCACCCCGCAATACGATTCCATGATCCGATGAAGGAGGTGCCAATGCCCCGAAGTCTGAGAATGGTAGTACCCGACGAAAGCACTGCGTACCACATCATTTCACGAACGGCCTTAGACGGTTTGCCCTTCGGCGATATCGAAAAAGAAGCGCTGGTTGATATCATCAAAAAATTCAGTTCGATCTATTTTGCAGATGTCCTGGGCTACGCTGTCATGGGAAACCATTTTCACCTGCTGGTCACCATGCATACCGAGATGCGGGCTTCCGATGCGGAGATAAGGCATCGCTATGGCCTCCTGTACGGAGAAAAGACGGTTTTTCCTGAGGGGAAAATGTCTCATTTTCGGAGCAAATGGTGCAATTTGTCCGAGTTCATCAAAGAGATCAAACAGACGTTTTCACGGTTTTACAACAAAAGGTATGATCGCAAAGGGACCCTTTGGGGGGAACGGTTCAAAAGTGTGATTCTGGAAAGGGGGGAAGCGGTTGTACGTTGTCTTTCCTATATTGATCTCAATCCCGTACGTGCAGGAATCGTCAAAAGGCCGGAGGCCTACAGGTGGTGCTCCATGGGCTATCATGCGCAGACGGGCAATCGCGACGGCTTTTTGTCCCTTGATTTCGGGTTTGTGGACTTTGGTGTGGAGGACCCTGAAGATCGGCTGATCCGGTACCGGGAGTACATGTACCATGCCGGCTCCCTCGAAAAAGAGGGAAAGGGGGCCATTCCCCGGAGCATTCTGGAAAATGAAGTGGCCCATGGGTTCAAAATCAGTGGATCCTCCCTCGTGAAGGGCAGGATACGACATTTTACGGAGTCCGGGGTGATTGGATCCCGCGCGTTTGTGGAGGCGACGTGTCGGCGTTTCAAGAATAAGTCCCCCTCGACAAGGGCGCGCATACCCAGAGTGATCGAGGGGGGCGGAGGGCTGTTTGTGGTGAAGAGGGTGAGTGACACCTGAAACCGGTTGGCTGCAGGTGTCGTGTAAACAATGGGAGTGGGTTTGATTTAAATTTGCCTGTCCCTTTTGCATCTCCACCTAGTTTATCACACGGTGATTTTCCAGCACCGGTGAATGGTTTTTCGTTTGCTGATGTAATCTTCCGGAATGGTTGTGTGGGTGATTTCCTCGAAGCCGGTGACAGGAAGAACATCGAGCTTGGGGGTGAAATCCTGGTGGTTGGTGGAGAAAAAAATCGTGCTGCCCGGCTTCATGATGGCCACCACGGCGTTGAGCAACCACGGGTGGTCTTTATCGATATCAAAGGCCTCGCCTGTGGTCATGGTGGTGGAGTAGGATGGTGGGTCCACCACAGCGAGGTCAAAGGTTCGCCCTTCTTTTTTTGCAATTTCCAGAAATTCCGGTGTGTGCTTTTGAATGACCTCGTTGCTCTCTGAGGAAAGCTCGTTGAGCTTGAGGTTCTCTTTAACCCAGTTGACGGCTGTTTCGGAGCGATCCACGCTGGTCGTGGTGGCTGCGCCTCCCTTGGCCGCGTAACAGGTAAAGGCACCTGTGTAGCAATAAAGATTCAGAAAATGTTTCCCTTGGGCCATCTCTCGGACCATCAGCCGTGTGTTGCGATGGTCGGAGAAGAGCCCGGTGTCCACATAGTCGCATGGGTTGACATAGAATTTCAGGTCCCGTTCCCCCATGATAATTTTGGCGTCGGTATGGTCGATACGCTCGTACCGTTTGCCGTTTTGCCTTCCTGCCTTGCGCTGCTTCAGGTGGACCTTCTCCATGGGAACGTCAAAGGCCTCGGCAAGGGCCTGCCCCATCATGGGGAGCCATTCGGGTGTTGACTGGGCACGGGTGTATTCTCCCACCACAAGGTGTCCTGCGTACCAGTCGACCACTGCCCTGATCTCTGGAATATCCCAATCATAGATCCGAAACACCTCGATTCCCTGCTTGGCAAAACGTTTTTTCAGGTGTTTGAATTTTTTCTTTGCTTTGTTGGCAAGCATCTCTCCTTGCCGCAGATATTTATTTTCCATAATGGGATCCATGTCGTGCCTCGCCCTGTATATATGCCGCGCAAGGCATGTGCACCTTCCTCTTATTTCGGAAGGCGATGCCGTGCTGCGGAGATGAGTGTGATAAAATGCCAGTTTTATAACAGAATGGGGGAGAAGGGTCCATGGCCTCAAATGTGAATCAGCCGTTCCGACAAATTTCCCTTCACAAACAGTAATTGGTCACCTGTGCCTCCAGCGGATCGCTTTTTGAAAACGCTTGGCATGAACTTTCGGCCCCTTCCCTTTTTACCGCTTAGCCCCGTTAAGCCTGAAACCAACGAATTCGAATAAACCCAAGAAGCGCTTAAAACCTGTTTGTCAAACTTTTTAAAAGTTTGGCCCCCGGCAGGGCCGCCGGAGGCAACACCACTCCGATCCGAATCGAATAGGCAGAAAAATAAACTTGCCTGACCCCTTTTTCCTTTTTCCTTTTTTTCTTGGGTGGGGGTGGGTTGTTGTTGTGGGTTAGCGTTGTTGTTTGAACAGGGCAGGTGTTTCGTGGCTGCGATGGCAGGCCACCATGTGGCCGTCGCCCATGTCCGTGAGGAGGGGCTCGGTTGTCAGGCAGGTGTCTTCGGCAAAGGGGCAGCGGGTGTGGAATCGGCAGCCCTGTGGCGGGTTCAGGGGGCTGGGAACGTCGCCTCTCAGAAGGACCCGTTGTCGTGTGGCGTCCGGCTCTGTGCTGGGGATGCCGGAAAGAAGGGCCCAGGTATACGGGTGGAGGGTGTGTTCAAAAAGATCGTCCGTGACGGCGAGTTCCACGATTTTGCCCAGGTACATCACGGCGATGCGGTCGGCCATGTACTTCACCACCAGAAGGTGGTGGGTGACAAAGAGGTAGGTCAGCCCCATCTTTTTTTGCAGGCCCTGGAGCAGGTTGAGGATCTGGGCCTGCACCGATACGTCCAACGCGCTTGTGGGCTCGTCCAGGACAAGGCATTCCGGGTTGGTGGCGATGGCCCTGGCAATGGCGATTCGCTGCCTCTGGCCCCCTGAGAACTCGTGGGGGTAGCGATACAGATGGGAGCGGTCCAGGCCCACCAGTTTCAGGAGTGCCACCACCCTGGCCTCCAGTTCAACGGAGGTGAGGGACTCTTTTTCGATGCAGGCGATGATGTGCTTGACCAGCATGCGCGGGTTCATGGAGGTGGTGGGGTCCTGAAAGACCATTTGCAGTCGGTGGCGGAGGTCCTTTTTTTTGAGTTGCCTGGGGGAGAGGTGCGTGATCTCCACCGGCGCGTCCTGGTCCTTGGGGTGAAAGACAATGGCCCCGGAGGTTGCCCCATGGAGCCGGATCACGGCCTTTGCGGTGGTGGTCTTGCCGCACCCGGATTCGCCCACGATGCCCAGGCATTCGCCCCGCCTGATGGTAAGGGAGACGCCGTCCAGGGCCTTGACGGAATTCACCTGTCGCCTGAGCACCCCGCCCAGGACAGGGTAATGTTTTTTCAGGTCCACCAGCTCCAGAATGGTCTCGTCAGGCATCACACTTTTCCTTGTTTCCATACAGGTGGCAGGCCACCCTGTGGTTTTCTCCAACGGCTTGAAGCTCGGGGACCTCGGTTCTGCATCGCGTCATCACGTGGGGGCACCGTGGGTGGAACCTGCATCCCGTCGGTGGATTCACGAGGTTGGGCACCGCACCGTCAATGCTTTTTAGCTCACCTTCCTGGTGAAAGCGGGGCACCGAGTCCATGAGGGCTTTGGTGTACGGATGTTTCGGCCCCTGGAAAAGGTCTTTGACGTCGGCCTCTTCGCAGAGGGTCCCGGCGTACATGACCCCCACGCGGTCGCAGGTCTCGGCCACCACGCCCAGGTCGTGGGTGATCATGAGGATGGAGGCGATTTCGGTCTCTTTCAGCTCGTGCAGCAAGTCGAGGATCTGGGCCTGAACAGTAAAGTCCAAGTTGGAGGTGGCCTCATCGGCGATGAGAAGGTCGGGCTTGCAGGCCAGGGCGATGGCAATGACGATGCGCTGCTTCATGCCGCCGGAGAGGTTGTGGGGATAGCTCCTGGCCACCTCGTCCGGGTGGGGGATGCCGAGGCGCCCGATGATCTCCGTGGCACGCCGGAACGCCTCTTTTTTCAGGCGCGTTTCCCAGCGTTTCAGGATCGGTATGCGTCGGGAGAGCCGAAGCAGAAGGGCCCTAGGGTTCGATGCGGTGCGCGCATACAGAACGTGTTGCAGCCCCCTGCTTCCCGGGAAGACCCGGGTGTCGGCATCGGCCAGGTCCGAAAGGATTTTTTGTGCCATGGAGCGCCTGCGGTGAAAGAGAAAACTCTCCGCCACCTGGTCCCCCACCCGCAAGATGGGGTTCAGGGCCGCGTTGGGCTCCTGGAAGATCATGGAGATGCGGTCCCCCCGCAGCCCCTGCATCCAGGCTTCGGACTGGGCGATGAGGTCCACGGGGGCTTCGCAGGCACCTTGCCTGCCGTAAAACAGCACCTTGCCGCCCACGATGCGTCCGGGCTCCTGGATGATGCGCATCATGGAGCGAACCGTTACGCTTTTCCCGCACCCCGACTCCCCCACGAGGCCGAAGGTGATGCCCCGGTCCACACGGAGGCTTATTCTGTCCAACGCTTTTACTACCCCTTCGTAGGTGTAAAAGTGGGTGGTGAGATCCGTTGCTTCGATGAGGGGGGCCATGGTCATCTCCTCCGCTGCTTCGGGTCGAAGGCGTCCCTCAGGGCATCGCCGATGAGGTTCCAGGCCAGCACAAAAAGGATGATGCAGGTGCCGGGGATGGCCACGGTGTACCAGAATCGAAGCGGGTCTTCCGGCGGGCCCACAATGTAGTTCCGGGCCAGGGCCACCATCTGCCCCCAGTCCGCATACCCCTTGGGCGCCCCCAGCCCCACAAAGCTCATGAAGGAGGCGGAGATGACCATGGAACCCATGTCCATGGAGGCCATGATGAGTACGGGGTAGATGGCGTTGGGGAGGATGTGCCGTGCGATGATTTTTGTATCGGAGCGCCCCATGAGCCGGGCCGCCTGCACAAAGTCCCGGTCCCGCAGGGTGAGCACCTCCGAGCGGATGACCCGCACATACCAGCGCCACTCCACAAGGGCCAGGGCGATCATGATGTTTTCAAGGCCCCTGCCGAAAGCCACCACAATGGTCATGGCCAGCACCAGGAGCGGCACGGACCAGACAATGTCCACGATGCGCATGAGGATCTCGTCGAACCACCTCCCGTAGTACCCTGAGATTACCCCGAGAAAGGTGCCGAAGCACCCGGCGATCCCCACCACGAACAGGCCGATCTTAAAGGCGGTTCGCGTGCCCCAGACCACCCCGTAGTAGATGTCGTACTGGCCGGAGGTGGTGCCGAACAGGTGCAGGTCACCCGGAGGTTTCGGCGTGGGGGAGAACCCGGTGTGGGGCATCTGGTAGGGGGCGTGGGCGTATTTCGGGGGGGCAATGTACGGCGCGGCAAGGGCCACGGCCACAAAGAAGAGGAGCAGGCCGAAGCCGATGAGGGCCGAGGGGTTTCGAAAAATTCGGTGCAGGGTGAAGGTGAACTCTCGCCACCTCGGGTGCCTGGTTTGTCTTGGCTCCGGTGCTGGATCCATAGGGTTTACCTTTCAGCAAGCAGGTGTTCTGGTTTGCAGCAGGGAGGTGCCGGTGGGTGCCGTCCCCGCGTCATTTCCGTGGCGATCCGGGCATCATCACGTGTTATGTGAGCCGGATCCTCGGATCGACCTTCGCGTAGAGGATGTCGATGACAAGGTTGGAGACCACAAAGACAACCCCCATGAACATGCAGACGCTCATGAGTACTGGCATGTCGAGCTGGGTGGCGGATTCGGCCAGCCACCACCCCATGCCCTGGCGGCTGAAGACAACCTCCACGGCAATGGATCCTTCCATGGCAAGGGCCACAAGCTGGCCTGCCACGGTAATGACGGGGATCAGGGCGTTGGGCCTGGCGTGGGCCCGGGTGATGGTGTGGGTGTCGGCTCCCTTGGCCCGGGCCGTGATGATGTAGTCCTTGCCCATCTCTTCGATCATGCCAGATCGCATCACCCGCATGAGAAGGGCCACCACCACGATGATCTGGGTAATGACCGGCAGGACGAGATGGGCCAGGGCGTCACCGGTGATCCACAGCTCGCCGTTTAAGATGCCGTCCACGGTGTACATGCCGGTGTAACGGATAAAATCCGGGCTCCTGGCCACCCACAGGGCTGTGTGGGTGGAGACGATGCCCGGCTGAAAAAGATCCAGATAGCCGTAGAAGACCATGAGCAGCACCAGGGCAAAGAGAAAGGTGGGCAGGGACCAGCCGATGATGGCGGCAATGCGGGTGCCGTGGTCGAGCCAGGTGTCCCGGTGGACCCCCGAGAGGGTCCCAAGCCAGATGCCGATGAGGATCACCAGGGGAGAGGCAAACAGATTCAGCTCCAGGGTGACGGCAAAGTAGCCCCAGAACGCCTCGGTGACGGGCCGGGCTGCCACCAGGGACCATCCCAGGTTGCCCGAGGCCACCTCTTTGACCCAGCGGGCATACTGCACCGGGAAGGGGTCGGTGAGCCCGAACTGCTCCACGATCCTGGGGATGTCTTCGGCCTGCTGGGGTGTGGTGACATAGGCGGCGGCCCGCCTCTCCGGGCTGAAGGTCATGAGAAGCCCGAAGATGAGCACCGACACCCCGAACAGCACAAAGAAAAGGAACATCAGGCGACGCGTGATGTAGGCTGTCATGGCTGGTTCCCCGGCTATTGGGTGGCGGCGTCCGACTTGGAGAGCCGCTTAAGATCCTCCCATGCCGTGTCCAGCATGGGGTGCGGGACAAACCCCCTGATGTTGCTGCGGTAAACGAAGTTGTCGATTTTCTGGTAGATCATGCAGCCGATGGCCTCTTCGTACCAGAGATTCTGGAGGCGCTCATAGATGGTCCGGCGTTTTTCGGGGTCCACCTCAAACCGGCCCTCTTTGCAGAGACGGTCCACCTCTTCGTTTTCATAGGCCATGTACTTGCCGTAAACCCCTTCGGAGCTCATGAAGGTAAACATGAAGTTGTCGGGGTCGGGGTAGTCGGCGCCCCAGCCGATGATGAAGATGGGATACCTGTATTTTCGGTAAGCCACGGTGTAGTCTTTCCAGTCCACGTTGCGCACCTCGATCTGGAATTTGGGGCTCAGGCTCATGATGTTTTCCGCCAGCATGTGGGCGGCGGCTTCCCGCTGGGCGTTGCCGGTGTTGTGGTAATCGTTACCATCTTGAAGCCCTTTTTCCACAGCTCCCCCCCCCAGGCCTGCTTCATTTCCTCTTTGGCCATTTCCAGGTCAAAGTCGTAGATGGGGACACGGATGTTGTAAGGCATGCCGCTGGCGTTGGGGCTGGTGGGCATGACCACGCGATCGTCCCAGACGTCCTTGGCGTAGGTGCTGCGGTCAAAGGCGTGGAGGAAGGCTTTTCGCACGTGGGGGTCGGCAAAGAAGTCTGGGGGGATCCCGTCCCCGTCAAGCTTTCCGCTGCCGATGTTGGGGTTGGCCTCGGGGTTGACCTGGCGGCAGAAGAGGGCTGCCGTCACCGAGAGCTGGGGCACGGCGTGGATCACCACGTCTTTCATGGCCTGCACTTCGGACAGGTACTGGGTGTCCACCAGAACGCGGTCGGCGTCGCCGTTTTGAAGGGCCAGTTTCCGTGAACTCCACTCTTTGTTGTACCGGATGACGGCGGTCTTCAAGGCGGGCTCCTCACCCCAGTAGCCGTCGAATCGTTGGAAGATAAAAACCTTGGAGGGCTCCCAGGTCAGCATGGTGTAAGCGCCGGTGCCGTTGGTGATGTGGTGCAACGGCTCGGCCCCGAAGGCAGGGTTGTTGTGGGTTGCCGCGGTTTCCAGGGTGCCGTCCCAGCCGCCGTGCTCAATGGTCCACTCCTTGTCGAGGATGGCGCCGCAGTTGGCGTAGGCAAGGAGGGCCAGCAGCGGGGGAAAGGGGCGGGGCAGGGTGAGGACCACAGTGTCGCCGGAAACGGCAACGCTCGCATCGATTTTTTCAAAAATGCCGGGTTTCAGGGTGCCGCCCTTTGTCCGGGTGCTTGTCTCACCCACCAGGGCTTCCAGGAGCATCCAGATGGGGCCACCGTCCTGGTCCACCACCATGTGGCGCTTGAGGGAGTAGGCCACGTCTTCGGGGGAAAGGGTCCCGCCTGCGTGGAAAGTGACGCCCTTGCGGATTTTGAAGGTGTAGGTCTTGCCACCATCCGAGATGCCTCCGTTTTCCACCGTGGGGACCTCTTCGGCCAGGACGGGCACGAAGGCGTCGGTGGCCGAGCCGTCAAAGGCCACGAGGGGCTCGTAGATGTTCATGATGCGCTGATGGGAGACATTGTCGTAGGCGCATGCGGGGTCAAGGGTCCGGACCGTTCCGTAATCTTCGAAGACAAAGGTATCCGGGTTTTTTACTTCCGGTTTGACCACTTTGATTTTGGTGGGTTCCTGGGGGGCCTCTTCGGTGGTGCCGCTGCAGGATGTGGCAAAAAAGAGAAACAAGAGGAAAAACAGGGTGCGTTTCAACACGCTTGATGGGCTCATGGATTTTTCCTTTGTGCGGGTGATCGGGTGCCCGGAACGGGTCGCCTGGTCGTGTTATGTGCTTCTTTTTGATTGCTCTTTACTTTAAACTCAGGAAGGCTTGGTGATCTTTGTTGAAGAGGCTATCACAAAGTGAATCGCGCTTCAAAGGCGAAGTTTACTTTCCTCGCGGTGAGATATTCCCCTCCAGGCTCTTGCTCGCTGATTTTCTTTGGAATACAACAGGAGGAATCCTCTCCTTTAATGGCGGTGTCAGCAAGAGCGCGACGGCGAGCGAACGGAGAGGCGGAGCGTGGTGTCTCCATGCTTCGGATTATGATGCGCCTGGTGGGGAGCCCGTCTTCCCGCTGGCGGAGTCTTTTCGCGTCGCTGTCGGAAAACGGGCGCGTCTGCCGGGTGAGGGCTGCCTCGGCGGATGATGCCACAGAGAATGCAAGGATGTGTGAGTATGGACGAGATGGTTCCCCTGTTGAAACGCCTGATTCAATTTCGTTCCGTGGCCGATCGGCCGGATGAGATTACGGCCTGCGCAGATTTTATCGAACGCTGGCTGACGGAGGCGGGGCTCTCCGTGAACCGCATGGAGGTGGACGGCACCCCCTCCCTGTGGGTGACACCCACTGCCGACGCCGCACCGGTGCTTTTGATGGCCCATTTTGATGTGGTGCCTGCAGAATACGAGCTCTTTACCCCCCGGGAAGAAGGGGGGCGGCTTTACGGCCGTGGGGCCGTGGACGATAAATACGCCGTGGCCCTGTGCATGGTGCTTGTGAAAGCGTGGCTCGATCGCCTGAAAGCCGGAGGCAAAGGTCAGGAGGCGCTGCCCTTTGGCGTGCTGTTGACAGGTGACGAGGAGACCGGCGGATTCAACGGGGCCGGTGAGGCCCTGAAACGCGTGTCCTGCGACTATTGCGTGGCCCTGGACGGCGGAAGCCCGGAGCGCCTGGTGGTCCGGGAAAAAGGGATTGTTCGGCTCAACCTCACCGCCCGGGGCAAAGGGGCCCACGGGGCACGCCCCTGGCTGGGGGACAATGCCATCGATACCCTGCTGGACGATCTGATGAGGGTGCGGCGTCATTTTATTGAGACCCGTGAGGACCACTGGCACCGAACCCTGAACATCGGCTGCATCCAGGGAGGCAGCGCCGTGAACCAGGTACCGGGCGAGGCCCGGGCAAAGCTCGATATCCGTTACACGGAGGCCGACGATCCCCACGCCCTTATTGAGGCGATACGGGCCGACGTGGCCTCCGAGGTGGAGGTGGTCTCCGTGGACACCCTCTTCAACGGCGGGGACGGACCGGTGACCCGATTCCTGGCAGAGCTGGCCGGGAACATCGAGAAAGTGGCCGAGCATGCGTCCAGCGACGCCCGGTTCCTGAACCGGACCGGCACACCCGGGGTCATCTGGGGGCCACAGGGAAACATGAGCCAGCACACCGACGAAGAGCATGTGGAGATCGAGAGCCTTTACAGCCTGTATGGGGTGCTGGACAGGTTCGCGGAGGCGGTGTTCAATCATGAGGTGACCCTCAGGCCATAACCCGGAAGCATCTCTTTGGTTACCGGAACGTTTTTGCGGAGCTTTTTTCAAAAAGCGACCCGCCGGAGGCTTTTTTGAGCTGACTTTCTACCTAATGCCGGTGTTCGTTTAAAAATGGCCGGCCAGGCCAGGGAGCCTGGCCGGCCTGTCCGGGTGGGAGGGCCTTCACCATGTCGGGCAATCATGTGAAGGTCCCTGTGGGGCGGGATGTTTTTGACGCCCTGTGGTCCGAAGTTTGTTACGCGGCGTTGGCAGGGCGTTTTTTTTGAGACCTGAAGGTTGTGTACGTCTTAACGAACGACGTTCGGAAAACTACGCTGAGCGCTCCATTGTCTTGACATCGGGCCCGACTGCTGCCTTTGCCGAGATGGGCGCTGCAGGCGAAATGTGCGCCGGAGGAATCCGTAAGGGCAAGGGGGGATATTCCCATGTCTTGCGCGAGGCAAGGAAATGGAAACGTGAATGCCTGACTTTCGGATTCCGCCGGCACAGCGAAGATTCGGACTTGGAAAGGTGGATCCTGACGTGTGGGGTCCGAATATTCTGCCTATGAGATAAACCAAATATCATGCCAGGGTTTCAGGTTGAGTATTATTGAGGGGTTGCGGTGCGGGTGGTGGATATGGTAAACGAGATATCGTGACCAATGCACGAAATATCGTTTAAGTACGGAATGGAGGAATTGTGTCCGACCGGTTTCGAGAAGTCGCCCGACGTATCTTCAGCAGCCTGGACCTGGAGTCCGCCCTCTTTGATGCGTACACCTACCTCAAGGGGATCATGCCCCTGGACGGCGCGTTCATTACCTCCTATGACCATGGCCAGAAAAAAGCGCGGGTCATCGCCCTTGCCTGTGCCGAGGGAGGGATCGGGCTCGATGAGATGATCTCCATCTCCGACGGAACCTGGGAGAGAATGGGGGCCTGGCACGAGGAATCCCTTCAAAACCCCACCCCCTGGATCCGCGACCATACCCATCCCATCAACAAAGAATTCATGGGGCTGGTGAAACACTGGCTCCCCTCGGTCCGAAGTCGTCCCGAAGGCTTCCAAAACCTGTGCTGCACCATCTCCTGCGCGCTGAAAAACCAGGGTGAGATCATGGGCAACCTGATCCTTGCCGCGGCAGGGGAGTCCCTTTACAACGAAAGCCATCTCGACGTGATGAAGGATATCTGCGAGCCCTTTGGCATGGCCCTGGCCAATGCCATGCGGTTCAAGGACCTGGTCCGGGATCACCAGGCCCTTCAGCGCGATACCCGGCAGATGACCGGTGACGTCATGATCGGCTCCCACGGGGGACTGGGCGAGGTGCGGCGCCTCATTGAGCAGGTGGCTCCCACCGAGAGCCCGGTTTTGCTCTTCGGAGAGACCGGGACAGGCAAAGAGGTGGTGGCCGGAGAGATCCACAAGCTTTCGCCCCGATGCAAAGGGCCGCTTATTCGCTTGAACTGCGGGGCCATTCCGGAGTCCCTCATGGATTCCGAGCTGTTCGGGCACCAGAAGGGGGCCTTTACGGGGGCTTTTGAGACCTCGGTGGGCCGGTTTGAGCGGGCCGCCGGAGGGACCCTGTTCCTCGATGAGATCGGAGAACTGCCCATGGCCGCCCAGGTTAAGCTGCTTCGTGTGCTCCAGAGCGGGGAGTTCGAGCGGGTGGGCGGTACCCGGGTGATGCAGGCCGATGTGCGCATCATTGCCGCCACTCACCGGAACCTCGAGGCCATGGTGGCCGAAGGGACCTTTCGTTCGGACCTCTGGTTCCGCCTCCATGTGTTCCCCCTGGGGATTCCTCCCTTGCGCAGGCGAACCGAAGATATTCCGGCCATGGTGGACCACTTTATCCTCCGCAAGACCCGGGAGATGAACCTGCCGTACCGCCCGCGCCTTGAGGAGGGCGCCCTGGCAACCCTGATGGACTATCACTGGCCCGGCAACGTCCGGGAGTTGCAGAACCTTGTGGAGCGGGCCCTCATCCTTTCCGGCGGGCGTCCTTTGCGCTTTGAGGCCCTTTTGAACCGGCCCGCACCCAGGACGGAGACAAAGGCCTGGGAAGTCACAGAGCCCCTCTCCGGAACCTTCGACGAGATGGCCGCTTCCTGGATTCGCAAAACCCTCGTTCTGTGCCAGGGGAAAATTGCAGGCCCCAACGGTGCCGCCGAACGCCTCGGCCTTCACCCCAATACGTTAAGAAGCAAAATGAAAAAGTACGGCATCTCCCTGAATCGCCATGTGAACGTGGATTAAAAAAAGGGGACAGGCAAAAATTGGCGAGGCGAGGGATGCGAGGGCATGATACGTTGTCTTTGGGCTCGGCCATCAGTCCATCCTGTTTTTTTCTCCTTTTATTTGCCTGACCCTTTTTATTCTTTCGTTCCGAAATAAAAAAAGGGACAGGCAAAACAAACCAAGGACATGGCGACTTTGTCCCGGACCTACCCACAGCTGTTTTGATTTTTGTTCTGTTGTTTTGCCTGACCCCTTTTGACACGGCTTCGGCCACAACCAAAGCGAGGGCATGATGCCACAGGAATCCCTGGTTACCATCGCGACCTTTACCGCACCCCATGAAGCCCATCTGGCCAAGGCCCAGCTGGAGTCCAGCGGCATCGAGGCCTTTGTGTTCGATGACAATTTGGTGGGCATTCATCCCTGGTACTCTCTGGCCGTGGGCGGGGTGAAACTGCGGGTGTTTGCATCGGATCGCCAGGACGCCCTGGCCGTCTTGGGGTACCGGGATCCCCTGGCGGAGACCGAAGAGCGGTGCCCGCGGTGCGAAAGCTTTGACGTGGATTGTGAGCGAAACGTGGGATGGCGGCTTCGGGTGTGGCGGGGGATCTTGCTGCTGGTTTTTCTGGGCATTCCCTGGTTTTTCCGGCGCAGGCGATGGGTCTGCAATGTGTGCGGTCACCAATGGAACGGTCCCTTGAACAAGGGGCCAGGCGCATAAACCGACCCTCCACGGTTCCGTGGCGTGCGGTTCCATTTCATTGTTTTGTTTTTTTGTAATGTATTCGTGTGCGTTTTCTTTGATTTTTGACGCAGCGACTGTTCAGGGCTTGATAAATTCTCCAGAAGGTGTAGAAGAAGTGCCTTACCTGCGGCGCCTCGGGCATGGCCCGGATGCGCTGCGGGGACAACTCGGATGAAAACAGCAGGAGAGACCTTTCGGCGCGTTGTTGCGAGTGCGATGCGATGGAAAGGCACCGAAGAAGTAAATCTTTCAGGTAAAAGGGACTGCTGTTGGACGAGCCTCTGGAGAGTCTCAATATTCGGGGGCTCTGCACAACCCAAGGGTTGTGCGGAGCCGCTTTTATTGAGCGCCGAAGGAGCAAGCTGCCGCACCGTATCGCACGGGCGGTGGTGAAACTCTCAGGTACAAGGGACAGAGTGGCATGGCAGAGCAGAACCGCCGGTATCGATTCCGGTGCCCGCTGGCTGTCGTGAAAACTGAAGTAACATCAGTTGGTAGTGCCTCTTTTTTACGCCTTTCTCTTAGCAGACCGATCCATTCATCCACATTATTCATCTTATTTCATTATTGAAGCGGCAGCCAAACGCCGTGATCATGCCCTGTGCTTTGCCTTGTTGTGCGCACACGGGCTGGAAAGGAATGATACTGTGGAAAATTTTGCACAACTTTTGGGAACGATTGATTCCTTTGTCTGGGGGCCCCCCCTTCTGATCCTCCTTGTGGGAACCGGGATTTACCTCACCGTGGGCCTTGGCCTGCTGCAGATCACCAAGCTGCCCCTGGCCATCAAGTACCTTTTCAGCAAGGACCACGGCGACGGGGCCCAGGGGGATGTGTCGAGCTTTGCCTCCCTCTGCACCGCCCTTTCCGCCACCATCGGTACGGGAAACATCGTGGGTGTGGCCACCGCCGTCAAGGCCGGCGGTCCCGGAGCGATCTTCTGGATGTGGGTGGCCGCGTTTTTCGGCATGGCCACCAAGTACGCCGAAGGGCTCCTGGCGGTGAAATACCGGGTGGTGGACGAAAACGGGCAGATGTCCGGCGGCCCCATGTACTATATTGAGCGGGGCCTCGGAAACAAATTCCTGGCCAAGATGTTTGCCCTGTTCGGCATTGGCGTGGCCTTCTTCGGCATCGGGACCTTTGCCCAGGTCAACGCCATCAAGGACGCGGCCCTGCTGAGCTTTCACATCCCCGTTCCGGTAACGGCAACGGTCCTCACCGTGCTGGTGGCCCTTGTCACCATCGGGGGGATCAAACGCATCGCTCAGGTGGCCTCGGCCATCGTGCCCTTCATGGCCATCTTTTTCATTCTGGCCTCTGCCGTGGTCCTGATCCTGAACCTGTCGAGCATTCCGGCCGCCGTCTCCCTGGTGATCCAGAGCGCCTTCAATCCCGAAGCCGCCTTTGGGGGCGCAGCCGGCGTCACCATGATCATGGTCATGCGAAGCGGGATTGCCCGCGGGGTCTTCTCCAACGAATCAGGCCTGGGCAGCGCGCCCATCGCAGCGGCCGCCGCCAAAACAAACTCATGCGTGCGTCAGGGTCTCATTGCCATGACAGGCACCTTCATCGACTCCATCATCATCTGCACCCTCACCGGCCTGGTCCTGGTGATGACCGGCACCTGGAACGATCCGTCCCTTGCCGGGGCTGCCATGACCAACACCGCCTTCAACATCGGCATGGGAAGCGGCATCGGTCAGTACGTGGTCACCGTGGGCCTGATGTTTTTTGCCTTTACCACCATCCTCGGCTGGAACTACTACGGGGAGCGCTGCACCGAGTACCTTTTCGGTATCAAGGGCATCAAACCCTACAAGCTGATCTATATCGTTCTGGTGGCCTCAGGCTCCTTTCTCCACCTCAGCCTTATCTGGACCCTGGCCGACATCGTCAACGGCCTCATGGCCATTCCCAACCTCATCGGCCTCCTGGGCCTGAGCAAGGTGGTCTTCTCCGAGACCCGGAGCTTTTTCAGCGGCCTCTCCGTGGCCGCTAAAGCCGAAAAAGCCTTTCAGTCATAAGACGGGTAGAGGTGGCCGTGATAAACGGCCACCTATGACCTGTGACCTGTTTTTTCAGCCCTTATCATCTCGAGCTTTGTTTTCCGGGGAAGTTTTTTGATGCGGTATTCGAGGCGGGATGCTTCGGATCGGTCTTTCACCGAGACCTGGTAGACCATGGTCACGGGGAGGCGAGCCCGGGTGTAGCGGGCGCCGACGCCTGCGTTGTGTTCGTCAAGGCGCCGCCCGGGGTCGGTGGTGATGCCTGTGTACAAGGTGCCGTCTGCGCATTCAAGGATGTAGAGATACCATGGTTTCATGGGGGCACTGTAGATCATTAAAAGTGATGGCGCCAGCATGAAGGTGGCCCGGCCTGTCAAAACAAAAAGCCCTGCCGATGAATCGGCAGGGCTTTTTTTTTCGTAACTATTCAGATCAAAAAAGCCTCCGGCGGCCCTGCCGGGGGCCAAACTTTTAAAAAGTTTGATAAACAGGTCTCATGTAATCATTTATAGGCTCCGCCGAAACAATTCCGACATTTTCGCACCCGTGCTTCGTTTTGATCGCCTTTCGGGGCGATCAAAACGAAGCACGAGTGCATTAGAAACGTTTTTTGCGGAGCTTTTTTTCAAAAAAGCGACCCGCCGGAGGCAATTGATTAGTTACTTTTTATCTTGAATGGGAGGGGCCGTCAGGGCCCGGGCAAATGAGCGGGGGCCGGTGTCCGGTTTTCCAGGTCCGAATAAGTCCTTGACACAAACACACCCACATCGTGAGCTCACCCTTAGCCCTTAGCCCTTAGCCCTTAGCCCTTAGCCCTTAGCCCTTAGCCCTTAGCCCTTAGCCCTTAGCCCTTAGCCCTTAAGCCCTCACTACCCCACAAACACCGCAAAATTGTCTTTTCGCGCATCGGCGTGCTGGATCACGGTCTGGACCATGTCCCCGGACTTGAGGCTCAGGCCGCTGGCCGGGAGCATCACCTCCATCATGTAGTCCGGCAGGAGGACCTGGAAGCTGTGGCGGCGCTTGTCCAGGACCAGCCCTTCCACGCGTTCGCCGACTTTGGACTCCAGGTACTTGAGGATCCAGTAGCGGCGCCGGTTGGACTGAATGCGCCCGATGCTGCCCATGGGGATGTCGAGGTGCTGGGAGACCTCGGCCACCTCATCTTCGGTGTACGGCTCCTCCAGGCCCATGACGGACCGGATCTGGCGCTGGGAGACAAGGTCGTAGTAGCGCCGGATGGGGCTGGTGGCCGTGGTGTAGGCGTCGAGGCCGAGACCGGAGTGGTGGCCTGCCTTCTGGCTGATGTAGGCCCGTGAGAGCTGCTTCCTCTGCATGCAGTTGAGGTAGAGGGACGCCTCTTCCCCCTTGAACAGGCGTTCCTTGGGATCGGGCTGGAGCCGGAAGAACGAGGGCAGGTTGTGGCGGGCCAGAAAGCTTGCCATGAGCCAGTTGGACATGATCATCAGCTCTGCCACCATCATGCGGGAGGGGCTCTCCCGGTCCACGGTGGAGATGACGGGGGTGCCCTCTTCATCCAGGTGGACATTGACCTCGGGCAGGCTCAGGTGCACGGCACCGCTGTCCAGTCGCTTCTTGCGGAAAGCCTGTCCGATCTTGATGAGGGTGGACAGGTCCTCGTCCCCTTCCTTGGCCAGGGTGTTGGCCCCGGTGTAGGTAAGCTGGCGCCGGACGGTGACGATTGTGGGTACCACCTCAAAGTCTTCCACGGCGTGGAATCGGTTCAGGGTGATCATCACGCTGATGCAGGGGCGCACCGTGCCTTCCACCAGGCTGCAGAGGTTGTCTGAAAGGTCCGAGGGCAGCATGGGGATTTTCTGGTCGGGCATATAAATGGAGCTGCCGCGGGACAGGGCCCGTTTGTCGATGAGGCTGCCCCGTTTGACGGACTCGGCCACATCCACGATGTGGATGCCCAGAAGGGTTTTGCGGTCGTCCAGGCGCTCGATGGTGACGGCGTCGTCGTAATCGGTGGTGAACCTGCCGTCGATGGTGATGGTGGACAGGTGGGTGAGGTCCCGCCTGCCTTCGAAGGAGGCCGGAGCCTCCTCTACCAGGCGTTTCGCCTCAGCGAGCACCTCGTCGGAGAAGTGTCGCGGCACCTCCATGCGGATGAGGTCGATGTTTTCGTTTTCGTCGAACACGTCGAGTTTCACCAGCAGGCGAAAGACCGTTTCGTGGGAGGAGATGTTGGCTTCGGCGAGGATGGCCTTGGCCATGTCGAAGTGGCGGCTCTCCCGTTCTTCTATGTACCACCCCTTGAGGCAGGCGATGATCTCCATGGCATGCTCGCAGGGGCCGGGCTTTTTGTCTCCCAGGAGGCCCTTGAGCCAGGCCGCCCCTTCGGTGATGACCTTCAGTCGCCTCTCCTCTTCCCGTTTTTTGGCGAGCATCTGCTCCACCTGCTCCGGGGTGTAGGGGAGGAAGCGGTCGTGGTCGAACTTGAACCAGGTCCGGTTTTCGAAGAACGCCCGGATGATGGCTGACTTGTGGTCGGAGGTCACGGCTTCGGAGAAGCAGTATTCCGCCATGGTTGTGAGATCGATCCACTCCCCTTCTTCATTGAGCAGTTCCCACAGCTCTTTGAGGTCGATCTCCTGTTTGAGGGATTCACGACGGGCGACGGTGGCCTTGAGGGCTTCCACCATGGTGGCGCGGCTGGCCGATTCAGAAAGGGCGTCGTCCGAGGTCAGGGATATGCGGGAGGCGGAAAGGCTCACCTCTTTATCGCTTTCGGTGATGAGTCTCAGGCGTTTACCTTTGACATCTGCCACCGCGGCGCATATCAGCTTCTGCTGATCTATGTATTCGATGATGGTTCCAGATTTCATAACTAATCAGGATATCAACGGCACCCCTGAAAGTCAATTCAAGCCATAAAAACCCCGGTGCCAGCGCCTTTACCTGTGCCGTTGCCTCCGGTGGGTCGCCTTTTGAAAAACGTATTAAAAAAGGGGACAGGCAAAAAAACGGTGCTGTTTTATGGCCGGGGCCAAGGTGTTTTATTGCTTTCATGTGTGGTGTTACGAGGAATAAGAGATGGCAGGGCAGGGCAAGGGGTGGTACTATTCACCGGAGTGAACAGGGCTTTGTACCTGGCGGTCGGGCCCTAACCGACGGGATCTTTTAGGAGGGATCGTGACACAGATCGAACTGGACGTGAGCCGTCACTGCATCGCCAGCGAGGTGAAGAGGCTCCATAATCGTCGTATCTCCGATTACTTCAAGGGACGCGGAAACAAGGAGTCCCTGGAAACCCAGATAGCGCTCCTTACCCGGGCGCTGGAGGAGTTGGACCTGCCGGCCCTGAGGGGCAAGGATGCCCGCCTTGCAGGGGGGGAGGCCGTTGATGTGGTGTTGAAAGGCGTCGAGGGCAAGCCCCTTGCCATCACCGTCTCCGGGGAGCCCGTGGACCTGTCGGGGGTTGAGCGGGGCTGAGGCCGCCCCGGCTTTCTTTACCCTGTATATTTCACGAGTCGAGTGCACCCATAGCCGCAGGGTGGCGGCATCGCCGTGTCAGGCATCAGCAAAAAACAGCCGGCACTATTTCAGCGGAGCCTGGGAAAACTTACCTGACATCTTTAATTGTTCTACGTTTAAACGTTTTGTCCCCGGCAGGACCGCCGCCGGAGAGGCACACCTGTGCCATCGCTTTTAACATACGATGCGGGGTTCTTAGCACGTCAATGGAATCGTCTCGGTGCGGCGGTTTTTTGCTGCATGGGATGCCGTGTGTTGTGACTCGGGTCACTGGAAAAATCCGGGATTCGGGCTATACTTTGTTTGTGTTCATGCCAAAAAGAGGCGCCGGGTTTGTCGGTCGGGTGCCTGGAAGCGGGATCGGATGCGTGTGGGTAAAGGAGGGGTATGGAGACGGTAAAGAACTGGCCGGCCATGGTGGCGGCCCTGGCCACTGCCTGTGTGGCGACCCTGGTGGTGGGGCTTTTTTCATTTTCCCCTGTTTATCAGAACATGCGTCACGCAGCCTTTGATGCCGCCCTTCGCATGGTAACGGACGAGGGCACGGCCGACCCCGATATGGTGATGGTGGCCATTGACGACGCCTCCATCCGCAACCTGTCCGAAGCGTATCATGTGAACTGGCCCTGGCCCCGTGAATTCTACGGGGTGGTGACCCGCTACCTGGCCGATGCCGGTGCCCGGGCCGTGGTCTTTGATATGCTCTTCACGGAAAAAGAGGTGGACCGCCTGGACGTGGACGCCGAGTCTTCGGAGCAGGCCTTTGCCCAGGCCATCCGGGAGTCCGGCATCGTGGTGCTGGGGTCGGTGGTGTCCACCAACGGCGACGGCCGGTTGTCCGATGACGGGGCCATGGTCTTTGAAAACAGCGGGATGCTCAAGCTGCCGCCATACCACAGTATCACCATGCCCATTGACTCCCTTGGGGCCCATGCCACAAACGGCGTGGTGAATTTTCTGGCCGATGACGACGGCACGGTGCGGCGCATGCCCCTTTTTTTTCGGGTGGGGGATCGCCTCTACCCCCAGCTCGCCTTTGCCGCCTACCTGGCGGTGACCGGCGATGAGGTGGTGCGCTACGACCCCCGGAAACGCGAACTGGTGACCAGGAACCGCACCTTTGCCCTGGACGCACGGGGCAACCACATCGTGTACTGGCATGGCAAGGGGGGGAGTGGCGGGGTCTACCGCTACGACAGCTTTTACGACACCCTGCGCTCCGCGGTCCAGGCCCTGGGCGGGGAGACGCCGGTGATTGCCCCGGAGGCATACAAGGACAAGGTGGTGGTGGTCTGCGCAACGGCTCCGGGCCTCACGGATTTGAAGACCACTCCCTTTACGGCCCTGGCGCCTTACCCCGGCGGTGAGATTCAGGCCACCCTTCTGGACAACTACCTCAACGGCCATGGAATTCGCGGTTTGGGGTTTGTCTGGCTGGTGCTTTTTTCCTTTACCGGCAGCTTTCTGGCGGCTGTGGCCTTTACCTCCCGATCGTTTCCCGTGGCGGCCCTGACCAGCGGCGTGCTCCTGCTGGTGCCGCTTGGGGGCAGCTGGGTTCTGTTTCGCTCGGGCGCTGTTGCCGCGGATTTTCTCTTTCCCATGGCATCCCTGGGGCTTTCCGCCTCGGGCGCTGCGGTTTACCGCATGGTCACGGAAGGGGCGGCGCGCCGTCAGATTCGGACAGTTTTTTCCCGGTACCTGCATGAGGACGTCATCAATCAGCTCATGAAGGACCCGGACAAGGTCTCCTTAGACGGGGTGGAGTGCCACGGCACGGTGTTGTTCACCGACCTCCAGGGGTTCACCACCTTTTCCGAGGACAAGACGCCCAAGCAGCTCATCAAGGTGCTTAATGACTATTTCCAGGTGGTGACGGACATCGTGCTGGACCAGGGAGGCCTGCTGGATAAGTACACCGGAGACGGGATCATGGCGGTGTTCGGGGCGCCGGTGGACCGCAAGGACCACGCCCGGGCCGCCTGCGAGGTGATCCTTGCGTTTCGCCGGGAAAAGGTGAACGAGATGATTTCAACGGACAAGGGCAACATCCTGACACGCATCGGCATCAGCAGCGGGCCGGTGGTGGTGGGGAACCTTGGCAGCACCCGACGCATGGATTTTACCGCCATCGGGGACACCGTGAACCTGTCGGCCCGGCTGGAGGGCGTGAACAAGGCCTACGGCACCACCAACATGCTCTCGGAGCAGACCTGGGAGCAGGTGAAGGACGAATACGTGTTCCGGGAGCTGGACTGCATCCGGGTCAAGGGTAAGAACAAGCCCATCCGGGTCTTTACCCTGGTGGACCGCCTGGAGCATGTCACGGACCGAATGCAGCAGGTGGAAGACGCCTTTAAAGAGGCCCTCTCCGCCTATCGACAGAAGATGTGGGACGATGCCATCTCCCGGTTTGAGAAGGTGCTGGCCCTGGACCCGGACGACAAGCCCAGCGCCGCCTACATCGACCGGTGCAGGCTTCTCAAGCATACCCCCGAGCTGGTGGACGCAGACGGGGTGTTTACATTTAAGACCAAGTAATCTCATGGAGGGACCATGAAAACGATTCAATGCATGACAGCGATGCTGGTGATGCTCTTCTGCGGCGCGGCCTTTGCCGAGACCATTCAGGTGTCTTCCGCCTCCCTGCGGCAGAACCCCGGCTCGTTCTATCCGGTGGTGTCAGTCCTGAACAAAGGGGACGAGGTGACCATTCTGAAGACCCACGGCATGTGGCGCCGGGCAAAGACCGCGGACGGCCAGACCGGGTGGGTGTCTGAAAACGCCTTCAAGGCCCAGGGTCGCTCCATCGATTACGGCCTCATGGCCCAGGACACCTCGGGACGGCGCATGGCAACGGTGATGGTCACCGCTGCGGTGAAGGGCTTTTTTGAAAACAGGGTGCGTACCGGCAACCTCAACCGGGCTCTGTTTGAGGCGCCCTTTGTGCGATACGTGACCCCCGAAGGGTACGGGGCGTTCAAGGAAGAGACCTTCAGGGGCCGCCGGTCCCACGGGTATTTCCTTTCGAAAACCCCGGTGTACTCCGCAGCCTCTTTCGATCCTTGAGACACCGTGGCGGTGAGCGCCTACATCACCGGGCGCCTTGCCGCCCCGGGGCTGGTGACCGACAGGGCCCTTGTCTCCTACGTCAACAACGTGGCCCAGCTGGTGGCAGAGAGCTCGGAGTTTTATGATCTGCCCATCAGTGTCCATGTGGTGGATACGGATGCCATCTTTGCCAACGCCACCCCCATGGGAGTGATCCTCGTGTCCAGGGGGATGCTGGATATCATCCGCAGTGAAAATGAGCTGGCCTGTCTCCTGGCCCACGAACTTTCCCACGTGACCCTCCAGCACGGTGCCATCGAAACCGAGGCGAGGAAATCCAAGATCCATGCAGAGGATGCCTTCGCCGAGATGGACGATGAGCTGGGCAAGGATGAGGTGGAGCAGGAACTCGATGACCTGGCCATGGACATGTACGAACATGCCATCAGGGGGCGCAAAGAGGTCTACGAGATGGAGGCCGACGCCCGCGGTGTGCTCTACGCCAAACGGGCGGGCTACGATCCCTCCGGCATGGCCACGCTTTTGACCCGCCTAAGGCGCGTCCAGGCCGATGTGCCCTGGGACGAAGAGCCTTCCCACTGGCTTCCCAACTCCATGGGCCGCAGGATCAATGCCCTGCCCAAAAAGACGCCGTCAGGGGACTACGTCAATTTCGGCAGCCGGTACAACCGGATGGTGCGTTGAAAGAATTCTCCAGACTATTTGAATACATCAGGCCGTGGATGATCCCATTATCCCACGGCCTGTTTTGTTTTGGGGGGCTATGGGGGAAGAACCAGGCACCATGGTGGAACCGCAATGGGCTTCGTCTTTTGACGAGGTTAGGCCTTACTGGCTCGTTTTGAATAACGCTTGGCAGTGACCTTAAAAAAACGAGAAAGACCAACTGAATATGGATCGCCGCACTCCGGTGCGGCTTTTTAGGCCGTCGCTACCCGTGCCGCACAGGAGTGCGGCGCTCCAGGGGACAAAGGTTTTCGGGAGGGATGTACATACGCCCATGTGCCAAGCGGTGATCAAGGCCGATACTGCCTCCGCAGCCGACTAGGTTCCGAGGAAAACGGTACCCGGTGCTTCCAATGCAAGGGGAGGTCTCCGATCTCGTTGCTTAAAGGCTTTGGATAGGACAAGGCGGCACGCTGAACGACATCCTGTAGGGCGCACTCCGTGCACCATGGGTGAATGGCCACCGACTTTGTCTTTTGGCGGGGCTATACCTTGATAAGGATCGCTTTGGATGACGCTTGGCGGTGACCTTAAATAAACCCGAGAAGACCGACTGAAATGGAGCGCCGCACTCCGGTGCGGCTTTTTAGGCCGTCGTTACCCGTGCCGCACAGGAGTGCGGCGCTCCAGGGGACAAAGGTTTTCGGGGGGGATGTATATACGCCCATGGGCCAAACGGTGATCAAGGCCGATGCTGCCTCCGTAGCCGACTTGGCCCCGTCGTTCCCAGGCTCCGCCTGGGGATGTTTTTCGGAGGTTCTGCCTCCATGCTGGCAAGGCAGAGCCTTGCGTCAAACATTCCCAGGCAGAGCCTGGGAGCGAAGAAAAGATCCCGTCCTTAATGTCCTTGCGATTTGTCCTGAGGAACGAAGGGCGAAGCGCAAGGGCAATATGCTTTCGAGGTGGCTCACCTCGCCGCCGGAGGCACGCTTTTAAAAAAGCAACACCTCACGGAACTGGCCGCGCATGCAGTGGTTGGAGCTCATGGAGGAGGCGTAAGCCCCGGCGTTGATGAGGGCCAGGGTGTCTTCCTCTTCCACAGGGGGCAGGGGGAGCCCTTCGGCAAAGAGGTCAAGGGCTTCGTTGATGTTGCCGGCAACGGTTGCGGAAAGGATGGGGCCTTTTTTGAGTCGGGTGACAACCGGCTCGAAGGGGAGGCGGTAAAAGGCGGGCTCCACGGCGATGTTGAACCCGCCGTCCACGCCAATATAGCGGGTGGATCGCCGGGTCTCCACGGTGTTGGCGGTGAGGAGGAGTAGGCCTGCGTCTTTGGCGATGTAGTCCCCGGGCTCCACCTCGATTGTGAGGCCGGAATCTCCGAAGACCCGCTTGATGACAGCGGCCCATTGGCCAAGGTCCAGGGCGGTGTCTGTGGGGGTGTGGGGCACGCCCAGGCCGCCACCCAAATTAATGGTCCGCAGGCCGGGGATTTTCTCGGCAAAGGTTTTGGCCTCTTCAAGGATCTGTTCCCATGGGGCGAGCTGATCGCTTAAGTAGCCGCAGCCGGTGTGGAGGTGAAGGGTGGTGACGGCGAGTTTGTGCTTTGCAGCGATTTCAAGGGCTTCGTCAAACTGTTCGGCGTAGATGCCGAATTTGGTGGTGCTCTTGCCGCTGTAGCGCAGCAGTGCGTTGTCCCCGTAGCCCACGCCCATGGCCGGGTTGATGCGCAGGCCGATGTTCCGCCCCGGGGCCCGCGTGCCCAGGCGGCGCAGGGTGCTTATGGCGTCGCAGTTGATGTGCAGCTTTTCGAACCGGGCCAGGGTGTCCAAGTCCTCATTGGAGACGGCTGTGGCCGTGTAGGAGATATCGGACTCTTTGAATCCGCATCCCATGGCGTGCATCACCTCTTCCGGGGAACAGGCGTCGATGCAGCAGAGTCTTTCCGTGGCCATAAGGGTGAGGATGGGCGCGAACCGGTTGGCCTTCATGGCGTAGTGCAGGCGATACGGGCGTCCTGTGGTCTCCAGTGCCTGGCGGAGCCTGGCAAGGTTTTCCCGGATGCGTGGGGCGCTGTAGAGAAAGGTGGGGGTGCCGAAGCGCCGGGCCAGGGATTGCACCTTTTTTTCTGCAAAGCGAAGGTGCCCTTTGTCGTAGCAGAGCCCTTGGCGTTCCCACCAGAATGGGGTGTGGGAAGAATCAGGCATGGGCGTAGACTTTCTTGGCCGGAGTGGCGAGTTTCAGCCCTTCGAGGTAGGCGTATCCCTCTTCGCTTGGGGCCTCCAGGCGTCCGGTGATCCACTTGCGGCAGTTGTCGGCCTCACAAAGGCAGGGGAACTGCCTGTAGAGGACGTCTTCGGTGGAGGTGTAGTCCATGGTGAGGGCTTCACCCGGGTCGATGTCCTTGAGGGCCCACATGGTGAGGGTCTTCATGTCCAGGGCCACGTTGGGGTCGCAGGCGTGGAGGAGGTAGCCCACAAAATGGGGATCGTGGAGGTGTTTTGTGGGGCTGATCTGGAGGGTGTGCAGCCGGATTTCGTCGAGGACCTCGCCGGTGAAACGGGCCATCATCTCCCCTTTTTTGAAAGCTCGCCTGGTAAAAAGACCGAATCCTTTTTCATCACCTTCCGTGGAGACGAAAAAATCCTTCCGCGAGGGGTATCCCTCTGGGTGCTCTGTGGTGTCTGGGTATATATGCATGCATCCTCCTGAAAACACGGATCGGGGTGTGGTGAAAACCTGTTTTCATTGGTTGGGTTTAGGTAAACAGTGCCATCTGTGTGGCACCCTTTTCTTCGGGGGCCTCATCTGTTCCGGTGAGGGGCGACGGCTTGGGCGCCTTTTGGCCCGGAACAAAGGGGGCGTGTTCAGCGCTGAAGCCGGCCCCGTTTTTTTCGACGGATACGGTCACCGGCAGGGTCATCCCCTTTTCCTGGGCGGTGACCACGGGCAGCTCCCAGGCTTCATGTGTATGTTTGATCGCTTTTCCGGACGCCAGCCTTTCATCGACAAACCGCACATGGTCCTCGTACCTGCTTCGCGCGATGGTGTGCGAAAGGCCGGGTGCCTGTGTGGCCCGGGCATCGAACATGGGGGCAAACCCGCTGTCGATCTCATAGGAGATGCTGTTGCGGCCGGTGGCAAGGGCGGCCTGCATGGTGGTGCCTGTCCCGGAAAACGGATCCAGCACGGTGTCTCCCATGGCAGAGTACATAAGAATGAGACGCAGGGGCAGCTCCAGGGGGTAGGCGGCGCTGCGTTGCCTCAGGGCTGTGTCGCCTGTTTCCTGGCGTACGCCGGAGATATCGCTCCAGGTGTCCGAATACCAACGGTTTCTCTCTTCCCAGAAGATGGCCGAGGCCTTTCGAATCTCCTTGTCCGGGCCGCTTTTAAAGACCCGTTTGCCGCCGTTGCGGAAGAGAAGAATGTATTCGTGTTCCTGGGTGACATAAGCTCCTGCAGGAAGCATGCCGGAACCCATGAATTTATTGGGTGCGGTGCTTACCTTGCGCCAGAGGATTTCGGGCAGGGGGGTGAACCCCCTTTTCAGCATGGCCATGGTGATGCGCGAGTGGTTGGGGTAGATGGCGAACTCCCCGGCGATGGTTCGGGTGGCGTCGCCCATGTTGATGGCAACGAAACCTCCCTTTTTCACCACGCGGGCCAGCTCGTCCCAGACCGCATCCAGGATGCCGTGCATGGCCTCGAAGGCCTCCATGCCCCGGCCCTGGTCAAGGGCCTCTGCCACGGCGGGGTCTGCGTTGGAGAGGGCCTCGTCCCACATGGCAATCATGGGGTACGGGGGGGAGGTGACCACCAGGTCGACGCTGTGGTCCGGGGTCGCCTCCATGGCGGCGGCGTTGAGAAAGTGAAGGGCGTGGGTGGTGTTCATGAAAATGTACTGCCTTATATGTCGAGCCCGTGCAGGCACAGGCGTTGTCGGGTGTCGGGCATGGGGCCGTAAAGCCCCTCGGGCTCGGTCGTCTCTGGTCCGGCCAGGAAGACGCCAGCCTGTTTTTCCGGTCTGCTTATTTGGGGTTATGCTGGGGTTGTCCGTGGTTCGTTTCGGTGTGCGATGTGTTTCATGTGTCTCATAAACAGACGGTACGTGTATCAGGTTGTGGCTTGTGCCACAACGCCGGAATCACGGAAGGGGGCGCGGGGTTGTGTGCCCGCTCGCTGGGGACGGGGCTGCCGCCGGGGCCAGGCGGCTGCATGAGCCGCCTCGGGGGCTGGTGTGCCTCGCGGATTAATCCTTGTTGCTTGCCTTGACGAACTCAACGATCTCTTCGGGATCGTCGGTGAGCTTGATGATATCGAGGTCCCCTTCGCTGATGGTGCCTTCCTCGAGCATGCGGGCCTTGATCCAGTCTATGAGGCCGCCCCAGTACTCTGTGCCGAAGAGGACCAGGGGCAGGGGCATGACCCGCTGGGTCTGGATGAGGGTCACCGCCTCGAAGAGTTCGTCCATGGTGCCGAAGCCGCCGGGCATGATGACATAGGCCGAGGCGTACTTGACGAACATCACCTTGCGGATGAAAAAGTAGTTGAATTCCACGCAGATGTTGGCGTAGGGGTTGGGCTTCTGCTCAAAGGGCAGGTTGATGTTGAGGCCCACGGACTTTCCCCCGGCCTCGGTGGCGCCGCGGTTGGCCGCTTCCATGATGCCCCCGCCGCCACCGGTGATGACGTTGTACCCGTTCTTCACCATGAGGGCCGCAATCTCACGGGCTTTTTCGTAGTAGGGTGTCCCCGGTTTGGTGCGGGCCGAGCCGAAGATGCTTACGGCAGGGCCCAGGTCATGCAGTCTGTCCACCCCTTCCACAAATTCGCCGATGATGCGGAACAGTCTCCAGGATTCTTCAAGTTTGAACTCTTCGATGACGTACTGATGCTTCATGGTATTACTCCTCATGTGGTGAAACGCAACGTCCGCTCAACTGGGCATTCCAAAAGGGGTGCCGGGCCGCTGGGCCCTTGGTTGATGTGCAGACAGGCGATGGGGTGCTCCGGCAACCTGCCGGAGTCGTCTCAGACCCGTCAGGTTTTTCCCTGCCAGCCGACGGAGACCTCTCCGTCGGTGTCGATGACCGGGATTTTTCGCCCGCCCCCGGAGAGGGCGAGCATTTTATCCATCATCTCCGGGGATTTGAGGACATCGATGTAGACCACATCGTTACCCCGTTCTTTCAGGGCGTCGACGGCGGCCCGGGTAAAGGGACATTTGTCTTTGCCGTATATGGTGACCGAGTGCTTCATGGGATCAGCCTCCTTTGTTGATGAACCGGTTTCAGCGAATATGCGGGTAAACCCAACCCCTTGGGATTGTTTTTAATCTGGAAGAATCTCGACGTTTTTCAATTTGACACAAGGGGGTGCTGTGTGCTAATAATGTCCGGTATTTTTCGTTGGACCGGGAAACCGGGCTGTTACGCATCATTTCCTGAAGGTAAGTCATATCAAAGCAATTTCAAGAAAAACAACGGTAAAAAGTGAATTGGGCATCCACGCTCGGCCTGCCGCCATGATTGCAAAAGCCGCGGCTGAGGCGATGGGGGAGGTGTGGCTGGTTCGTGATGGCGAAAAGGCCGACGCCACCAGCATCATCGATATCCTGACCTTGGGCTGCGCCTGCGGCACCGAGGTGGAGATCGAAGTGGAAGACGCTTCCGACAGGCCTGTCCTTGATCGAATTTTCGAACTCATCGAGGATGATGAGTGAAGACCCATCGAGGTCGATGAGTGGTTCCCCGCCCCGGCCGTCCGGCCCGGGGAGATACGCATCAAGCGTGGTCCGCGGCGATACTTTTTCAACTATTCATTCATTGATTGACGTTTCCCTCCAAGGTGTTTTGACACCAAAGGCCGTTTTCCGTTTAAGTTGGCGGACGGCTTGGTGTATAACACCATGAGGTGCGCTCGCCGGGAGCCCGATCCTTTGGGTTGGGCCGTGGTGTGCGAGTGTCAACACCGGGCGTTGCAAGGCCCGGGCAATACAACGTGAACCGGCACCACGACGTGTGCAAGGTTACGAAAAATTAAGAAGAGCAGATCTTTACCCATGGCAGACAAAGGTTCAGATACAGTATTGAAGGGCATCAGCGGATCACCGGGGATCTGCATCGGCCAGGCTTATCTCGTGGATCGGGAGGGCGTGGACGTTGTGGAGAAGTACACCGTCCGACCCGAGAGCATCCGAGACGAAGTGAACCGTTTCAAAACAGCGGTGAAAAAGTCCGAGGACGAGCTCATCGAAGTGATTGAAGAGCTCCCCGAGGAGCTCCATCATCACCTGACGATCCTGGAATCCCATCTTGCCCTGTTCAAGGACAAGATGCTTTACGAACGGGCCATCGACGCGATCCGTGACGAAAGCATCAACGCGGAGTGGGCACTGAAAAAGGTGGCCACCCGTGCCAAGGCCATGTTCCAGGACATTGCCGACCCTACTGAAGGCGGCGGCGGCGGCCGCAAGACTCGGATCGCATCATGATGAATCTCGTAGGGGTCGACGCCGTGAACATCGGCAACATCGACAAGCGGGTGGTCCTCGTGGCCAAAGACCTGACCCCTGCGGACACCAGCCGCATCCAGCTGGAGCGCGTCAAAGGCTTCGTCACCGACCGCGGCGGGAAAACCTCCCATACCAGCATCATCGCGCGGACCCTTGAGCTGCCCTCGGTCATGGGCCTGGGCAACGTGTCCGCCCTGATCAAGAACGACGACATCATCATCGTGGACGGCAACGACGGGCTGGTCATCATCGACCCCTCGGACGAGACCCTCCTCGAGTACGAAGAGAAGAAGCTGCGCTACGAGACGCGGCGGGCCAATATCAAGCGCCGGAGCAAGATTCCCGCCACCACCGTGGACGGGGTGACCATCAAGCTCATGGGCAACATTGAGCTGGCCGAGGAGATCGTCTCGGTGATGGACTACGGCGGAGAGGGCATCGGCCTGTTCCGCACCGAGTTCCAGTACCTGAGCCGCTCCCATTTCCCCACGGAAGAGGAACTCTACGAGCAGTACCGGGAGGTGGCCGAGCTCATCTTCCCCGAGCCCGTGGTGATCCGGACCCTGGACATCAACGGGGACAAGGCCCTGGCCTACGCCCGGGAGAACGATGAGGAGAACCCGGCCCTGGGGCTTCGGGCCATCCGGTTCTGCCTCCAGCGGCCCGATGTGTTCATGACCCAGCTCCGAGGGATCCTGCGTGCAGCCGCCTTCGGCAATGTCCGGGTGATGTTCCCCATGATCTCCGGCGTGGAAGAGGTTCTGGAAGCCAAAAAGATGCTCAAAGAGGCTGCTGCCCAGCTCGAAGCCGAAGGGATTCCCTACAGCGAGAACTTCGAGATCGGTATCATGGTGGAGGTTCCCTCTGCCGTGGTCATGGCCGAGCGCCTGGCCGACGAAGTGGACTTTTTCAGCATCGGCACCAACGACCTGACGCAATACACCCTGGCCATTGATCGCGGCAACCGCAAGGTGGCCCATCTTTACAACTCCCTTCACCCTGCGGTGCTGCGCATGATCAAGCAGGTGGTGGATGTGGGCAAGAAGCACGGCGTTAAGGTGTGCATCTGCGGCGAAATGGCCTCGGAGCCCGCCAACATGCCGGTGCTTCTGGGCATGGAGCTTGACGAGCTCTCCATGACGCCCCAGTCCCTGCCCATGGTCAAGGAGATGGTTCGAGGCCTGAGTTTTTCCGAGTCCCGGAAGTTTGCAGCCAGGGTTCTTGAGGCAACCACCGTGGACGGCGTGGCCTCCATGATGGACGAGTTCGTCTACCCCGAAGAAAACGAGAACGGTACCGCTTCGGCGTGATGCCTTCGGCCGCCTGTGCGGCTCCCATGAGAAACCGGTGCCGCATAGGCGGCCACCGGTTTTTTTCGACCGCATCTCTGTATTCAGGGCCATGCGGGATCAGCCACCATAAGGTGGGCAAGGACAGCGATTATGGCAGAAAAGAGCACCCGAACCATCGCCAACAACAAAAAGGCGCGGTTCAACTACGAAATCACCGATCAGTACGAGGCCGGCCTGGTCCTGGTGGGCTCCGAGGTAAAATCCCTGCGCGACGGGGCCGTAAACCTCAAGGAGTCCTATTGCAAGATTGCGGAGAACGGCGAGCTGTTCGTCTATCAGATGAGCATCTCCCAGTACCCCTTTTCCTTTCACTCCAACCACGACCCCCTGCGCCCGAGAAAGCTGCTCCTGAACAAGAAGGAGATCCGCAAGATCTCGGACATGCTCAACATCAAAGGGTGCTCCCTGATTCCCTTGAGCATTTACATCAAGGGTAACCGCATCAAGATGAAGGTGGGGGTCGGTCGTGGCAAGAAGCTCTACGACAAGCGCCAGACCCTGAAAGAGCGGGACGCCAAGCTGGAAGTGAACCGCATGAACAAGCAGAAAGACTATTCGGATTAACACGCCCGGGTTGCAGCGCAAGAGCGCCGCGCCCGAAGATGCCTCCGGAATCACCCTGACCATTGACAGGCCGCCCCGGATGCATTACCTTACGTTTGATCTGAGCCACCCACCTCACAGTTTCAGATCAAGTCACATCTCTTATGAAGCCAATTTATGGGGGCGTCCTGGGTTCGACTGGGATATGAGAGCTGTTTGACTGCACTCCGAGGATGATCGTTGGCCTCGTTAATAATCGATCACAACATAAATGCAGACGATTATGCATATGCGGCAGCTGCTTAGCAGTTAATCCGCAAAAAAAATGTATCCTTCGGGATGCACGTCACCTGACCTTCTCACTTAAGACCAACGTGGCGACACTCTAATGTGATAGGGACCGGAAGCCTGGTATTCCACCACCTGGCGGCGTCCGGAACCGAAATTAATGCTGCAAGGGGACGTTCAGGGGACCGAGTCAGCGGGTAAAACCTGGATGTATTTGGATGCTGACTATGAGTGTAGAGGTCTTACGGGGAATTATTTCAGGACGCGGGTTCGATTCCCGCCGCCTCCACCAGTTATAAAGCCTGTTAAATCAGGTGGTTAAGATAGTCTAAAAGCACCGTTTTTAAGCAATGTGGCGTAAAATGTGGAAGTTTTACGAGGGCCACGCTTAAGAGAGGTGCTTTTTTGCGTACATGCTTTCAAATTTCCCACCGTCATCCTTCCTCAGCGCCGGGATAAACCGGGCATACACCGTGTAAACCATCGTGAGATCCGAGTGGCCCAAGGTTTTGGCCACCCATCCGGGCTGTTCCCCTGCTGCCAGGGCCCAGGAGGCAAAGGTGTGCCGTATCTCGTACATCCGACGGTGGGCCATGCCTGCGCGCTGTTCGGCCCTCTCCCAAAGTTGGCGCATCTTATCCTGGTTGATGGGCCTGCCTGCCATGTTGAGGAACACATACTCACTCTTCAAGTGGGCGGTGAGCTTCTTCTGGCGCTCCAGGATCTCCCGCATGGCCGGGCGAAGCTCGATGCTTCGGCGGCTGCTCTCCGTCTTCAGGTCTTCCTTTTCAAGCCCCTTCACCCGGCTCAATTCGATCTCGATGTAATCGCCATCGATGGCAGACCATTTCAGGGCCACCTGTTCCGAAGGCCTGAGTCCTGTGTTGACGGCAAACTCAAAGTAAGGCTTGTACCAGGGCCGAATAAACCCCATCAGCTGCTGCCACTCCTCCATGGTGAAGGGGTTGACCTTGGATTTTTTCCGCTTGGGCATCTTCAGCGTGATGAACGGATCCGGCATGGCCCATTCATACTCGGCAAAGGCATCGGCCGTGATGGCCCGAAGCGGGATGAAGACGTTGTTCAAAGTGCTGGCCGCAAGGGGCTTGTCGTATCGGTTCCGCATGCCGGTGAGATGCGCCAGGAACCGCTTCATGGTCATGATTTTGAATTCTGAAAAGGGCATCTCTCCGAAGTAGGGCAGGAGATAGAAGTCCGCGATCTTCTGGTAATCGCGTATCTTTCCCACGGTCATGCCCGGCTTCATTTCCTTCATCCACTTTTCAAAGTAGCTGCCGAAGGTGATCTCCTCGGGCGTTGTGTTCAGCGTGCGCCCTTCCAGAAGGGTGAAGTGGTCCCTTTTCTTGCTGTACGGAAAGGTGTAGGCGAACTCGAACTCCCCTCCCGCGATCTCCACATGGATCTTGTCCAGGAAGAGTCTCAGCTTCTTGCGGTTTTCTTTGGTGTCGGCAAGCCCGGAGGGCTCCCTCACCCGTTCGTTTTTGTAAAAGAAATAGACATAGAGTTTCCCGCCTCGTTCGTAGACGGATCCTTTCTTGTTCTGATTCAGCTTGTCCCGCTTCCAGTCTTTCTTTTTCTGGTTGGGGAAGTCGATCAAAACGGCTTCGTTTCCTGTCATGTTGTATCCTTTCGTGCCACCTCCTTTCATCTGTATCAGCAAGACGATACAACACGGGGAAGGGCGATGCCAATTACATATTGATGAGGCAGCCTTCGGGCCTGGGAATGTTTTTGGTTCTCTTCTTTGGCGGTTCAGGTTTCGCATGAAGGCGCGCCTGGATCGCAGGCCAGTAAAAGAGCAGCACACCGGATATGCGGATGACTTCCACGCCCTGCTCAAATTTGCCGTCGCAGTTCCAGTTCAGGATGGTCTTGTGGCTGATCCGAAACACCTCGGCCAGCTCTTCTGCCGTCAGGTAATCTCTCTTCAGCTCTGCAACCAGTTTTTCGTTGATTCGCGCCACTGTTTTTCCTCCTTACGTCCGACGTGCATTTTAATCTCCAGAGTGTCTCCAGATTACGGGTGCACGCAACCCGTGGTGAGTTTGTATCTATCTATTCAACTTTCGCTTATGAGGTTGAGCTGGTTTTTCCTTGCTGCCTGAAAAGTTGACAAGTTGGTATAGGTTTTATTAGCTTGCCGTTGCGTCTAACTTTTAACTTTTATGATGTATGGTGGTTTAAATGGGATTGCTCGATAGTTTGCAAAAGCTAATCAACGAACACGGAAGCAGTACGATCCTCCGGGAGCGGTTGCTCCTCATCAAAGAGGAGTCGGACAAGCTCACGAATTATTGTCGCCATTTGAAGATGGAACTTGCCAAGTGCAAAGAAGAGAACAAACAGCTTCGAAAGCAGCTTGAAACCCAGGCGGTTACCGAGCAATTTGTTGAGTACCGAGGGGCATTTTTTAAACGCCGGTCTTCGGGTGCATATGATCCAACGGTTTATTGTCCGATGTGTCATGCGCCTCTGGGGTCCATGGAAGGCTTTTTTCCGTATGCGTGTGATCGATGCAATATCGAGCTTGATTTTAATGGCAATCAACTGCCGCAAATTTTGAAAGAGTTGTCTGAAATAGAGTGATTGTTTCTTCCGACCCTCCACCCGTTTCTCATTAATTCGCATCATCCTGTCCTTCCTCAATCTCTCACGCACATGGGGTCCTGGAGCAGTTCCTCCAGGGCCTCGTTCATCGCTTTCTTTGTTTTATGCTTGCTCACCAGCTTCCAGCCGCCGGTGTGGCGCTGAGTTCTTTGATCACATTGCCGTAGCCCAGCGTCCGGAAGATCCGAAAGCCAGCATTAAGGAGTTTGACCCGGCAGGAGCCGGTGAGGTTCAGAGGCCCTTCCTCCTGGTTCATCATGGACAGCGCCATGTTCGGGATCCGTTCAAGTTCCGTCTTCAGGTCCCGAAGGGCCAGGACCAGGGCCGCGGATTCATCCGGCTTGCATTCGGTCAAGTTCACCTTTCGGATTTCGTCCGTCAGCTTCTCCACCCGGGCGGTGGCCCTGGTTGCTTTGGATTTCTTCGTCTTGGGTGGCTTCGGTTCGTCCGTTTCGTTTGTTCTGATACCCGTGGCCTGATTGAATGCTGCCTCCATGGCTTCTGGCGTCTCCATCCGGGAGATGGCGATGAGGGCCCGTTTTGAGATGTCTACGTGTAGACATTTTTCCCGGATCGCCTCCGGCAGCTTGTTGAGGCCCAGGGTTTCGGTGATGTTGTTGCGGGACTTGCCCACAACCCGGGCCAGGTCCTGGTGGGTGTATCGGAACTCTTTCTGCATCCGGGCATAAGCTTCGGCCTCTTCCATGGGCGTGAGGTCCTGCCGGAACATGTTTTCGATGAGGCCGATCTCCGCCGGACTCCCCGTGGTGACGTAGCAGGGCACCGTGGCCATGCCTGCCATCTTGGACGCCCGCCACCGCCTCTCACCGCCCCCAATAAAGTATTGGTCCTTTTCAACGAAGATGCATAAGGGGGTGATGACGCCCTGGTGCCGGATCGACTCGGCCAGGGCCTCCAGCTCCTTATGGTTGAATACTTGTCGGGGCTGGTAAGGATTCGGCTTCAGGGCATCCACCGGCACGTTGAGAAAGCTGCCCTGGGGAAGAAGCTCATGGGATGAGGTCCCGGTCTCCCCGCCGAACCCGGCAGCGATCTTCACCCTTTTGTTGGCTCCGAGTTTTTCATAAGGCCAGGTACTCCTCGGTGAGGGCTGCATAGTCCTCGGCCCCGATCCCCTTGGGCGCGAATTGAAAAATGCTCTGCTCCTCGATGGCCGCCTGGAGCAGGGGCTCTGTTTTTCGGACCTTTGTGCGGAGCATGATTTCCCGGTACTGCGCCAGCTCGCCTTCCGCCCATTCATTGGTGCGCGTGGTGGTGCTGCGGTACATGGTGACAAACAGGCGCACGGTCTTTCCGGCAAGGCCGATTTCGGCGATCTTGTTATGGATGTTGGCGATCCCGCCGATGGAAAAACTCCCGTAGTCGCAGGGGATCAAGACATGGGTGGCCGCCACCAGGGCGTTGATGGTGAGAAGCCCCAGGGAAGGGGAGCAGTCCAGGAGCACGTGGTCATAATCCAGCCCCTGGAGGGCCTTGGCCAGCCGTGACTCGGAGAACAGCTCCGGGATCAACAGGTCCTCAGCACGCTTCAACGTCTCGTCCGCCGGGAGCAGATCCACAAGGCCGCCCAGGACATCCTTCACCACCGCCTCGGGGATCCCCGTCTCTTGGTGGAGCACATGGCTTGTTGTGTAGGCACAGCCCGAAGCAAAGGCTCCGGCGGCGCTGGTGAGGTTTGCCTGGGGATCCAGGTCCACAAGGAGAACCCGTTTTCCCGCCAGTGCGAGCCCGGCGGCCAGGTTGATGGCGGTGGTGGTTTTGCCCACGCCTCCTTTTTGGTTTGCGATGCAGGTAGTTATCATTATAAAGATTTCCTTTATTAGATCAGCTTAGGCTTTTCAGTTTAGCTGGTAGTCTCTTATAATTCGACAATAAAGATTTATAATCTATATGTCAAGAATCTCTGTTTAGGTGCTGATAATATGCTTCGGTATAAGCTTTTTGTTGTATGTTTGCTGAAGAGAGAAATTATTGGAATTTGAGATTTTATTTTGTGGTGTTACTGCATGGTGAACAATGTTAATTCTATCTTGCTCAAAAGGTGTATTTTTTATATAGATTTCATATAATATGCTCAGCTTGCTTGGCTTTCTTTTTGTTTTTTCTAAAAATAAATGGTTTATGATGTTTTATTGATGAGGTTGGGGGGGCTCCATGGGTATGTATGGAGAATGGTCATATGACCGCAAATTTAGGTGTTTAGAATAGAATGAAAACGCTGCTTTGCATTTTGGGAGTTGTGTCGGTTGTTATTGCCTTTATCAGTAACCTTAGTAATATCATTGCAAACTATTCTAAAAATCAAATATTCGTTATTAAATGTACTCAAAAAATACGCGATATCTATTATACGTTTCATATGCCCTCCTTTAGGGGGGATAATAAAAGAACTATATATATAATATTTGTTTTGGTCGTTGGGTTTTTATGTATGTATCTTATATTGGATAGCCATATTAAAAATCATATTGATAATGAGTTATCTGAAATTAGGGTAAAAAGAGGCAGTAGTGAGTTACCATTATCTGGAGATATAATAGTCTCCATAGGCAAACAAGATATGGCCGCAAGTATTTTAAGGCTGGAACCTAAAAAAACAAAAGCCCAAAAAAATTTAACTTTAAAAGTTAAAACACCATATGAGTGGAGAATAGAAAATAAATCTAATAGAAAAACGAAATATACTTTGCAAGTAATAAAGGAGGAGGAAGACAAAACTGCTGAGCATAAGAGCGTAGTTATCCCATCTGAAGAGAATATTGAATTAACTTCTGATTCACCAATTGAATTACTTTTTTTAACTGAAGATTCACCAATTGAATTACTTTTTTTAACTGAATAGGAGACGTGGGTTTTGAAAAAATATCTTGTATTTCTGATTGTTATGCTTCTTTCTGTAGATTGTTATGCTCAATTAAATTCTGAGAAGAGAAATATTAGGTCTATTAAAGACTTAGAGAACGAGTTGACTCGGCTTGAAAATCGTATAGATTCTATAGAGTCTAATTCACAAAAAAAAGTTGATGTTTTTACGCAACTAAATGGAAAGATGAAGTTTTCTTCGCAGGGGTCGGTTATTGCAAGTGGGGTCCAGATTGATTTGATTAAATGCAAAAAAGACAAGATGATTATATGTGAATTTAGGATAACGAGTCTGGAATCAGATATTGTTATTAATTTACATAATACTAGTACTATTTATGATGAAAACGGCTTTGAGGGTAGGATTTCACAAGCAGACTTGGCTGGTGTTAAATCAAACTTCAAAACCTATTTAGGAGTGAAAAAAAGACTAATTGCAAACATACCCACATCGGCAATTTTCAAATTTGCACTGCCAAACCAAAACACTCAAGCAGTGTCAGCTATGCGCTTGGCTATTAAGGTTGGTAGAAATGCTGTAGAAGTAGTGTCTATTAAAAACATACTTCTAACAGATTAAATAATAATACAGTTAAGGGTTATGACGCTAAATCAAACAATGCGAGATGATTCTAATACGCTTTAATGCATCGTAAATTCTTAACCTTGCTGCGCAGATTTTTTCAAGATTTGCCCCGTTGATATCCCCGTAACGATAATCCTTGCAATTGTTATAAATTTCTTCGAGGTTGAGGCGACCTTCACTATCCATTTGGTGCAAATCCGCCGAAGGCGCCCAGAAAAGAAATCCGATAATCCCTGCATCTTTTTCAATACTGGCGTTGCTGAAGAAGTTTGCATGGAGTGGTGCATTGTGTGGGTAGACATGGCCGAGGCCGATGTGGCCCAGCTCGTGGCCTATGGATAGGGTAAAGTCAATGTCCGGCTGGTGAGGGTTGTACAAAACGACCTTTTTCCCATCATAGTGGAAGACGCAGGCGTTTTTCACGGAGTGGTCCTTGAGTACCACGATGCCGTTTCGCTCTGCCAGTTCGATCAGGTCGTTTTTTGAGAAAGGTTTTTTATTGAAGCCTTGCCAGTGTGTTTCAAGATCAAAAATCTGTCTATAGATGGATCCCACTAAAATCCCCGTTTTGCAAATTCATCCTTGATTCTTTTTTCCATCTCTTCAAAGAAGCTGCACGCCTCCTTGTAAAAGCCCTCCTCGGTAAACTCTCCTTTCATGAATCGTTGAATCAGCTCTGGTTTTTCCTTCGCGTCACGCCCACCGGCAAAAGACATGAAGCCTGTAATGCCATAACGTTCAGCAGCCACCCTGGCGATGGACCATGCGCGCTCTTCAATGGGTAGTTTCATGATCTCATCATACCTGGGGAAGGGGCCGCTCTCCTCTCCTCCCTTGCCAAGCAAAATGTAATCCGTTGAAACGTCCAATATGTCTGCAAGTTGAGTCAGGTTTTTGCCCTTTGGGATGTATTTGCCTTTGGTCCATTTATGGACGGTGTCCCAGCTCTTAAGTCCCAAGCGACGTTGAATTTCTGCCTTTGAGATCTTCCTCTGTTTGAACAGCTTTTCAAGGCGTAAACCCACCTCTTCTTTGATTATTTCAGAATCATTTTTCATAATACTGTCTTATAGAATCATATTCTATATTTATCAATCCATTGTAGCTCTCTTGACATATGGATTATAAATCTATAATCTCTCGATTATGAAAATCACGACACTATCAAAAAGAGCCGGGGTGCATCCAACAACCCTTTATAAGGCAAAGGCCGGACTCACTTTCATATCCCCCAAGCTTGCGGAAAAGCTTGAGTCCATTACCGGTATCGAACGTGGCAAGTGGATTTGGCCTGACAAGTACGGTGATCCCTGGAAGCAACTAAAGGGTGTTGAGTGATTGTTTGACGTTTGATGATTGCCTCCAATTCGAGGTGGCTTGAGATGGATTCTGCGAGAGTGTGTTGATGTCTCGTGTACGGATTTCTACTCTTTATCACCTCTTTGTATGAGGAGATCGCATCAAGGACTACAGAAATTTTTCAGGAGGTTTTGGGAATGGTTTTAGGTGACACGGAGCGTGATGAGATCACCAACGAAGCCAATGCAGCGGTGAAGCACCGTTGCTTGAAGTCGGAGGTGGTCAAGCAGATCGCAGAGCGGATGTCTCTTTCAGAGGCGACCATTTACGACTACCTGGCAGGCCGAATCAAGATGAACCTTCGCCTTTTAAAGGCGGTGGTGGCGGTGACGGAAGATCCGTTTTTGATGAGGTATCTGGAGCCGGAAGGCATGAGCCTGGTCACGAAGGAGGATGTCTTCTGCCCCACGGATAACTGGGACAAGGAGTCTTTTGACGTGGTGTCGGCTATTTCGACGCTTCGGGAGAAGGCCCAGGAGTTGATGACCAACGGTAAGCCCACCAAAAATGCCCAGCTTGAACTGCTGGCGAGCTTTAAGCAGTGCCGCAGGGAGCTGGACGAGCTGGAGGCGTTGATTTTGGGGCGGGTAAGTAAGGAGAAGGCCGCTTGACTGAGAAGCGGTGGATTTCATTTGAACAAGAGGCAAAAGAAAAGGCCCCGACAGCTGGCACTGTCGAGGCCCTAAAAGTGTACTAAAAACGTAAGGAATATTTAACACACGATTCTGCTCTGAACAAGAGAAAAGTTGTGTTGTTGGAAAGGCTTAATTGATATGGGTATCGCCCTGGATAAGTTGACTGAAGCCCAAAGGGCCGACATTGCAAAATCGCTGTTCTGTGTGGACGCAAAAGCATCAACTGAGGCGGAACTTCGGGGCCTGTGCCCCATTCATGAGGAAACGAATCCCTCCTTCAGTTACAATGTGAAAAAAGACGTTTACCACTGCCTTGGGTGTCAGGCAAGCGGCGACCTGGTGAAGCTGTACAGCCTGTGCCGTGGCCTGGACGCCAAGGATGGGTTTAAGGCCTTTTTGAATGAATACGGTATTGAGACCGACCGCAACGCGTCTGCCGGATCCCCGACGCCCCACCAACCCAAACCAAAAACAAAAGCCAAGGCAGAGCCCGAAGCGGACGCCCTTGATTACACCACCATGCGGGAAGCCTGGGCCAAGTTTCCGCCCCTGCCCGATTCCTGGGTGGAGCGCCTGGCCCAGACCCGCATGTGGACCCGGGAGGCCATCGAGGCCCTGGGCCTTCGCATGCAGACCCACCGTCAGGACAGCAAGACAGGGGAGCTGGTTTATATCAGAAACCCGGAGTGGCGGAAGATCGCCTTCCCCATCCATGAAGACGGGGAGCTGGTGAACATCATCCTCTACAAGCCCGGGGCGTCCGAATACAAGATGGTCTCCTGGGCCAAAGGCTTCGGCCAGACCCGGCTGTTTCCCCCGGCCCCCCTTAAGGAAGGGCCCGTCCTCTACGTGGAGGGCATCACCGACGTGGTGTGCGCGCTCTCCATGGGGTTCAACCCCATTGCCAACACCACCAAGCCGAAGAAGTGGGCGCAAGCTCACCTGAACCAGCTTCTGGACCGGGACATCATCGTGGCCCGGGATTGCGACCAACCGGGCATGACCTACGGGGACGTCTCCTGTCAGAACCTCTACACCGTGAGCCGGACCCTGAAGCTCATCAACTGGCCCGGCTTCATGGGGCGGCGCGACGACGGACAGTGGCCTGAGAAGCACGGGGAGGACCTCACCGACTTTTTTGCCAAGCACGGCCAGACCTCTGACGACCTGCAAAACCTCATCGACCATGCCGAGCCCTACGTCATGAAGGACTCCGGGGAGATCTCCTGCGCCCGGGATTTTTTTTCATATGGGGTAGGGGACCGGCTCTCCTTCAAGCCCCGGCTCTTGGCGGAGCGGATCCTCCAGGATCTTTCGCTTCTGAATGACCCGGAGACGGGCCTTCTCTACAAGTGGGAGAAGACCCACTGGGTGGTCTTCAAGGAGGACCACGTCAAGAAGCGGTGCATCAAGCTGCTTGGGGAAGAGTCCAAGGCCAACCGGGTGAGCGATGCGGCCCTTCAGGCGCGGATGCTCAGCACCATTCCCCACGGCAGGGCGGTGAACGATCAGGACGATTGGGTGTGCCTTGAAAGCAGCATGCTAAATTTAGAAACCCTTCAAACCCGGCCTCACCACGTGAGCTATTACAGTACCTGCTGCCTCCCCATCGACTACGACGGCCACAACAAGGCCCAGCCCGAGCGGTGGTTTCAGTTTCTGGAGGAGACGATCCAGAACCCGGCGGTCATCGACCAGCTCCAGGAGTTCTTCGGATACTGCCTCACCCGGGACACCCGCTACGGCAAAGCCCTTTTTCTCTTCGGGCCGGGGGCGGACGGCAAGTCCACGGTGATCAAGATCCTGCGTCACATGGTGGGCATCCAGAACTGCTCTTCCATCGGATTTGCGGACCTTGAGGACCAGTTCCTGCGGTCCAGCCTCTACAACAAGCTGCTGAACATCAGCACGGAGGTGGGGGCCAAGGCCTTGGACAGCCCCTTTTTCAAGGCCATCGTCACCGGGGATCCCATCACGGCGGCCTTCAAGCACCAGGACGCCTTTGACTTTACGCCCTATTGCAAGCTGATCTTCGCGGCCAACAAGAAACCCCGCGTCCTGGACAACTCGGACGGCTTCTTCAGGCGGGTGTTGCCTATCCAGTTCAAGCGGCAATTCCTGGGCAAAGACGCCGACACAGAGCTTGAAGAGAAGCTCCTGGGGGAGCTGTCCCAGATCTTCGCATGGTCCCTTGAAGGCCTCCATTGCCTGCGCAAGCAAGGCGGCTTTACCCGATGCCAGGAAACCGACGACCTGCTCATGGAATACAAGTTCAGCAACAACCCGATCCTGAGCTACGTGGAGGACCGGTGCGATGTGGGCGAGTCGGCGGGATACACGTCAAAAGACAAGCTCTTCGGCAGCTATACCGAGTGGTCACGGGCGCGCAATTTTGCCCCCATGAACTACGACAACTTCTTCCGGGAGCTGTACCAGGCCATTGATTGTCTGGCTCAGTATCGAGCCCGTGACGGCAAAAAGAGGGTGCAATGCGTCAAGAACATCTCCCTGAAGATTATCTCATGATGCGGCCCTCGATCCCCGCACCCCTTGAGTGCAGACAGGGCGCCTTCAAGGCCTCGAAGTGGTCAGCCCCTGGTCAGGGGTTGGTCAACCCTGACGCTCGGACCCCTGACCGGATATCCGCTGTAAAGTCAGGTTGATAGGTGGGGTGGTCAACCCGGTCAGCCCTCCACGCCACATATTGCGTGTGCAGGCGTTAAGAGGCCCCCTGAAAAGTTTTCTGTTTTCTGAAAAAAAGGGCTGACCACCCTGACCAAATAAAAGAATTCAGGGACTTAACCCCTGACCGTATCGTTTGACCGGGGTTGACCGGGTTGACCGGTGAGGGAAGGGGGGCCGAAGAGGCCCAAGCGGCTTGGGTCCTTCTCAGGCTTTGCCCCATGCGGGTACGAATGAGCGCGATAGTTCTTCGCACTTAAATTTTAAAACGAGCTGGAAAAATGGAAACCACTGAAAACACAGCAACGGCAATCAACCCCGGCACACCGGCAACCTTCACGGCAGCAGACGCCCTGGCGGCCTTCGGGCCTGAGTTTCTGGATGCCGGGTTTTGCCAGGACTGGGTTCTGCGGCGGCTTCATCCCGCCGGTGTCTTTTGTCCCGGATGCGGGGCGGAAATCGAAGGTGACAATCGGCTGCAACGTTTCTGGAGCGGCCTTCGTCTGACCTGCCCGGCCTGCGGGAAATTCTTTACAGCGCTTACGGGTACGTTTCTGGCCCGGAGTCAACAGAGCTTCACGGAGCTGGTGCTTTTGGCCTTCCTCCTTGAGGCCGGGTTCTCGAACACAGAAACAGCACGGCTCGTCCGGAACCATCCCAATACGGTTCGTATGTGGCGACTGAAGTTTGAAACACTCAAAGAAGTTGAAAGTCTGATTCATGCACATTGAATTTTTAGAAGTCGAGACGCTCGTTCCTTACGTCCGGAACCTAAAGAACCATCCCAAGGGCCAGGTTGAAAAGATCTGCTCGTCGATCGAGGTCTTCGGGTTTCGCATCCCGCTCCTGGTGGATGATGACCTGGTTATCATTTCTGGTGAGGGAAGGCTTTTGGCTGCTCAGCAGCTTGGAATGGCAACCGTCCCCTGCATCCGCGTGGCGGACCTGACCCCGGAGCAGATCCGGGCCTTCCGCATTGCGGACAACAAAGTGGCGGAGTCCGATTTCAATCTGGACGAGATCGCCCTGGAGCTGAAGGAACTGGCGGATCTCGACTTTGACCTTGAAGCCACCGGGTTCGACTGCTCGGAGATTGATCACCTCATCGGGGACCTGCTCCTGGAATCCGGCCAGACGGATCCCGATGCTGTGCCCGAGGTGGACGAGGTCGCAGAATCCCGTTGCCAGGCCGGGGACCTCTGGATTCTGGGTGAGCACCGGCTTCTCTGCGGGAATGCCGTGGAGCATGAAGATTTCTTAAAGCTCATGGATGGCGAGTCGGCCCACATGGTGTTCACCGATCCACCTTACAACGTGGATTACACAGGCGGCACCGAGAAGAAGCTGAAAATTGAAAACGACAACCTGAACAACCAGAAATTTTATGACCTTCTCTTCGGTGCGTTTACCAACATGTGTGAGCACACTGTCCCTGGTGGCGGCATCTACGTTTGTCATTCGGACGCGGAGTGGAAAAATTTCAGGGAGGCCCTGGCCAACTCCGGCTGGCTCCAGAAGCAGTGCCTCATCTGGGTAAAGAACGGCTTTGTGCTCGGCAGGCAGGATTATCACAGCAGGCATGAGCCCATCCTTTACGGATGGAAGCCGGGCGCGGCCCGTCGGTTCGGGGGAAGAAAACAACAGAGCGTCACTGAGAGTGACTCCCTGATGACAATCGAAAAAGAGGAAGACGGCCAGTCCATTTTAACGTTCACGGATGGAATCCAGCACATCGTGGTTCGGGTTTCTGATTATGAGCTTCTTTTCCAGGGGGGGGATGCGCTCACCTCCATATGGAACGTTGCCAAACCGCTGAAGAGCAGCGACCACCCCACCATGAAGCCGGTGGCCCTCATCGAACGGGCCATTCGCAACTCATCAAAGCGGGGGGAGATTGTCCTGGATTGCTTCGGCGGCTCCGGTTCAACCCTCATAGCATGTGAACGTACCGGCAGACGATGCCGCACCATGGAACTGGGAACCCATTACTGCCAGGTCATTGTAACGCGTTGGGAAGAATTCACCGGAAAAAAAGCTGAGGTTGTACGGATTTGACGGAACAAAAAGACACGCGAGATATCAACGACATTGCAGGGGAGCTGAGCGACCGGGATTTCAAGGTGCTGCTTAAAGCAAAGCAGCAGGCCCAGCTCCGGGTGGCGCAAGAGGCCACCGCCGAAAATGTCCGTACCTTAAACCAGATCAACAAAGCTTTGCATGACCTCGGCCAACAGAAAAAAGGGCCGGAAGAGATGTCGACTCCAACACTATCAAACCCGTTAGCCGTGACAGAGTATCTGAACGACAAGGGGTGGAAGGTTTCAAAGTCAAGTGTCTACGGGCATTTGAAAGAGGGGAAGTTAAAAGCGGTGGACGGGGTGTTCCACATCAAGGACGTGGAAAAATACGCAGCCCTTCACCTGAAAAGACAAGACGGCACCAGCCCGGCTGAGGAGGCGGGCCAGCTCCAGAAAGAAAAGCTGGAAGCTGAAACCAGAAAGGCGAAAGCCCAGGCCAAGCATTGGGAGATGAAGACCCTGGTGGAGTCGGGCCAGTACATCGACCGGGATCTCTTCAACGGGGACCTGGCGGCACGGGCGGCGATCTTCAGGAACGACCTGGAGACCTTCTTCCGGTCCAACGCCGGGGAGATGATCAAGCGAGTGGATGGGGACACAGTCAAAAATGCGGACCTCATCGATTATTGCCTGGAACGGATGGAGCTGTTTCTTGGGCGGTATGCGGAGCCCAAAAAATGGCCAGTTTTGAAGGTGGATATGGAAGGAGAAGACGCAAAATGACAGCAGAAATCATCGAGTTTACCGACGCCGAGCGCCGGATTTTCAAGGCAAAGGAGAAGGTGACCGTCTCCCAGTGGGCCGAACGGCATCGGCGGGTCTCCAAAGGCCCGGCCCAGGGGCAGTGGACCAACGACCTCACCCCTTACCTGGTGGAGCCCATGGACGCCTGGAACCACCCCTGGGTTCAAAAGATCTTTTTATGCTTCGCCCCCCAGACGGGGAAAACCCAGGTGGCCATCAACTGCATGGAGTATGCGGCGGATCAGGATCCTGGGCCTGCCATGTATGTGATGCCCGATGAAAAGGCGGTGAAGAGAATCAGCAGGCGCCAGATCCTCCCGGCCCTGAAGTCCACCCCCAGAATTGCGGAGCTTCTGAGCCAAAAGGCTGATGACGTCTCCACGCTCTCCATCAACTTCACCAACGGCATGGACATCATGATGGCCTGGGCCACCTCCCCTGCGGTGATGGCCTCGGAGTCCGTCCGGTACCTCTTCTTTGACGAGCCCGGCAAATACCCGGAGTTCGCGGGGAAGGAGGCAGACCCCATCTCCCTGGGCGAGGTGAGGACCAACGCCTACCCCTTCACCAAGAAGATTCTCTATTTCTCCACACCGGCTGAAGACGGGGACGCTTTCTCCCGGCTCATGGCAGAAGACGTGGAGCTGATGCACCACTACGAGGTGCCGTGTCCCATTTGCGGCACATTCCAGAAAATGGAGTTCCCAAGCATCCACTGGCCCAAAGGCTCCCAGGCAGACCCCAAGACCGTGGTCAGCCGAAAGTCCGCCCGGTACACTTGCACGAAGTGCGGCATGGATTGGGACGACATCGACCGGAACCGGGCCGTGAAAGAGGGAAAATGGGTACCGGAAAAAGAGGTCAATCGACCTGTGGCCGTGGGCTACCACCTGCCGTCCTGGTACTCTCCCTTTGTGAGCCTCTCCGATGTGGCCGCGGCCTTCCTGAAAGGCCTCCAGGACCCGGCCAAAATGATGGCCTTCGACACCCAGCACAAGGCCGTTCCCTATAAACCGGTGATGGCCACCACCGACGAAACCAAACTCCTGGACCACAAAACCGACCTTCCGCCGGGTATCGTTCCCAAGGAGGCTGTGGCGCTCACCTGCGGAATCGATATGCAGAAGACCAACTTCTATTTTGTGGTCAGGGCCTGGGACAAGGACCTCACAAGCTGGCTCATCCAGTACGGAACCCTCTCCACCTGGGACGATGTGGAAAACCTTGTGTTCAACACCCGATATGAGGTCCAGGACTCCACGGAGACCAAGGGGATCTTCCGGGCCGCCCTGGACACCGGCGGCGGCATCAACGCCGATGACGACTGGACCCGCACCGAAGAGGCCTACGAGTGGCTCAGGGACAACAGCAGGGGCGTGATCTTCGGGATCAAGGGCGCTTCCAAGACCCAGTTCCAGAAGGTCCAGGTGAAACTCATGGACAAGATGCCCCGGAGCAGCAAGCCAATCCCCGGCGGCCTGGAGCTGCGGCTCCTGGACACCCACCAGCTCAAAGACCTTCTGCACTATCGGCTTGCCCGAAAAGAAGCAGACCCCGAAACCGGCAGGCCAGCCGACGCCCAGCGGTTCTACCTCCACTCGGAAACCGACCTGGCCTACGCCAAGCAGTTCCTGGCCGAAGAGAAGCGCCGGGACAAGAAGACACGTAAGATCAAGTGGCAGCAGATCGGGGGCCGGGACAACCACCTTCTGGACTGCGAGGTCTACGCCGCCGCCTGCGCCGACTCGTCCTGGACGCCCAGCATCCGGTACCTGGCCAAGGCCCAAGAGACTAAGAAAAACGCCCCCAAACCAAAACCGGCCCCCAAGCAAGAGGCCCAGGACGTCCGACAAAGAATCACAGGAAATCGAAACCGGCCCAGCTGGTACAACAAGAGGTAACACGATGATTGAACGAACAGTGAATGTAATGGAAGCAGCAGAGATGATCTCTTGTTCACGGGCTCATGCGTACAGGTTGCTGGAAGCTGGGGAAATCAAGGGGTACTACACTGGGAATCGGAGGGGGCTGCGGGTGATTGAGCGGAGTGTGGAGGAGTTCGTGGAGAGGCGGAAGGAGGAGGCTAGGACGGAGGTTTAGGGGATGTCTACGCGTAGACATCCAATAATTTCAGATTGAGAAAGGGGGGGCAAATGTCAAGACGTGATTCCTTTTCCCGACCCCATTTCCTCTTTTCCTCCGGCCAAGATGATGGACTTTGACACCCAGCACAAGGCCGTCCCCTATAAACCGGTGATGGCCACCATCGATGAATCAAAACTCTTGAAATACAAAACAGATCTTCCTTCGGGTATCGTGCCCAAGGAAGCAGTGGCACTCACTTGTGGTATCGACATTCAGAAGAGCAACTTCTACTTTGTTGTCATGGCCTGGGACTAGGACCTCACAAGCTGGTTCACCCAGTACGGGACGCTTTCCAATTGGGGCGATGTGAACGCCTATGACGACTGGACTCGGACGGAAGATGTCTACGAGTGGCTGAGGGGCAACAGCAGGGGGGTAATCTTCGGGATCAAGGGTGCTTCCAAGACCCAGTTCCAGAAGGTACAGGTGAAGATCATGTACATGTTACCTCGAAGCAACAAGCCCATTCCCGGTGGCCTGTAGCTTCGGCTCCTGGGTACCCACCAGCCCAAAGACCCTCTGCATTATCGGCTTGCCCGAAAAGAGGATGGGCCGAAATCGGCAAGCCTGACGGCCCTCAGCGGTTCTACCTCCACTCGGAAACCGACCTGGCCTACGCCAAGCAGTTTCTGGCCGAAGAGAAGCGCCGGGACAAGAAGTCCAAAAAGGTCATCTGGAAAGAGATTGGAGGACGGGACTACCACCTTTTCGACAGCGAGGCTTATGCTGTTGCCTGTGCCGACTCGTTCTGGGCTCCCAGCATTCGGTTCTTGGCAAAGGTTGAAGAGAAGAGAACGTTAGCCCCTAACCCCAGAACCACTCCGAGACCAGAACCCACATCAGCCCCACAGGCAGATGCACGAAAACCCAAGGCAATCGAAAACGACCCGCCTGGTATAGCAAGAGGTAAAGGCATGGCAGAACGAACGGTTAATGTGATTGAAGCAGCTCAAATGATCCCTTGTTCACGGTTTCATATTTATCGGCTGCTATAGGCGGGGGGATTACGGGATACTACACGGGGAACAGAAGGGTTATTGAGCGGAGCGTTGAGGCGTTTGTGGAGAGAAGAAAAAACTACATATATAAAATTATATGCTTGAATTCTAATATGGAATTATTTAGTTTAACAAAAGTTAAATAACGTTTTGTGTTCAACAGTATAAATTGTTCACTCGAAAAAAAAAACTACATTATACAGGTAAACCTTTATTCATCAAAGTGTGCTCATGACAACTACAGAATATAAAAAAAACTTATTCGAGCCTTTTCGAATTACGGACGTTACGATTTCTTTTTGTTACTTACCTTATCCAAATATTGAACGTATGATATATGATTTCGAAAAAAAATTTTCATCTCTATTTGATGGGTGTCAAGCTGTTTCGACTAAGGTTAATGATAACGCATCACTTGACATTCCTCGTTTTTTTTTGCAAAGCAGAAGGTCGAGTAAAAGGTTAGAGGTTTCAATGGTTCGTGCTAAAATATTCTTTAATTTCAGGGATGCTGATTTTTCTATAATTAAAAATGCTTTAGCAAAAAATACATTGCCAATAATTAAATATATAGAGAATGACACAAATATAAGTATTGATAATATTGAATCAAATGTAGTAATTCAATTGCCCTTAAAAGAGAAAGAGTATAATATTGAAGAAAGTCTTTTTCAAAAGTATTTGAATATACAAAAACCATCTAAGGTAACGCAATCATCATTCATGTTTCAAGAAGAATGTGGTGAATTACTCAATACTTATTCGATAGGGCATTACGAGAGTCTTAAGTATAATTTGAAAGCTCCTGTTGAGAGTAATAAAAGTACATCCTACTTAAGAATAGATAGGTCTAACTCCACTACAGAAGAAAAGGGTGTATCTATAGGTTTAGGGCTAAAAAGTAAAAATCGCTTAAATGGTGATTCTAAGATTAATAGCTTTGAGTTATATGATAAAATCATCGACGCAACTATTAAAAAAGCCAAACAAGCCCCTATTAGGTTTACTGAATAATGAATAATAATTCTGATAATTCAAATAGCATTTATACTCAAATCTCAGATCTAAATCCATACCTGCACAATGATTCATATTCTCAGCACTATATCCGTGTTGAACAGAGCCAGGGTGTTGTGGAAGGGATTGTCTCAGATAGATCTAATCCTACATCCGTATCAGATCTTAGCGACAAACTTGATAGAGTTATTGATATGGTGGGCAGGCATACTGCCAGTGCAGAAGATCATTTTACTGAAACCCCTAAAGCCATACAAGAAATAGTTTTACAAAATAGTACTCTAATTTCTAAGGTAGACTTCTTACAAAATGAAGTGAAAAACAATTCACGAATTAGACGATTTAATTCGGTTGCTCTTTCATTTTTTCTGTTTTTTTCTTTAGCGTTCGTTTTAGATGTTTTTTTTAACTATAGCCTAAGTACCATTAGCTGGTACAGAATTGGTATGATTATATCATTAATTGTTTATGTTATTTCTCATAAAATTCAGGGATATTTGAATGAACTATAATGATTTTGAAAAAATAATTTATGCTTATTATTCAATGAAAACGTGTGATAAAATTTTAACAGCAATTGTGATTATTGCCTTTATGTGGTTTTGTTATTTGCTTGTGAAACAACTTTTCGTGTTCGTCGTTAAGACCGGTTTAAATCTAAGTAGTTTTTTAGATTTTATTACAACTTGTCTCGATATTTTCCGAAAGTATGAATTAAAAACTATGGCTGGGGCCATTAATTTCTTATCAACAATAAGTCTCGCAATATTGACATTTATTTCTTTTTGTTCTAACACATTGATTACGAGTATGCTAGGTATACCTAAATCTACTACTACATCACTAATTATGCTTTCTGTTTTTATTTTTGTAGGGTTTACAAGTATGTACTTGTTGTATACTTTTGATAAACTCAAAGAGAACTTATAGCTATTCTATTAATCTCAGGGAAAGGGGCCGCGTCTTGACATTGGACATTCTGGCAAGCCCCTTAAGATATATAGAATCTCTGGATTGTGATAATCTGCTACGGCCGGCTTTTTTATAATGCATTACAATCTTTTTGACCTTTATCCAGTTCGGCCTCAAACCGCTGATTAACAAATTGGGAAGCAATGAAAAGAAGTTGGCGACCCCTTTTTTTCATCAAAAATCAACCAAATCCTCAACTTTCCGTTTCAAAGGAGTATCACTAAGCAAGTGCCAACGCCAAAAAACAGAAAATGGGAATGAGACCTTTAACATCGCCTCAAGTCGACCTTTTGCATGTTTTTTTTCTTCATCTGAAAACCTTTTATCAACTATTATCCTTCGATAATCGAGAAAATTAAAGTAGTGGTTGAACAGTTTTTCCATTAATGATGAACGAGTAATTCCCCTTAGTGGAGTATTTGTTTCATTGTAACATTTATCTAAGAGGCCAATTGTGTTTATTGTTTTAATGTCTGGCGAAGAATTAGTCGATGTTACAGATATTGGCCCATCTGCATAACTCGGCATCAAACACTTTACTTCTTTAAATACATCTATACTATTATCACAACAATCTAATAGATTTGTATGTTTAGTGCCTTTAATACTGTTGCACCGCCCACAGGCATAATAAAGGTTATTCCAATCATACATTTTAGTCTTGTCACCCTTATGCGGATCAAAGTGTTCAATCTCTGGGGCTGATAACTCATCTTGTTCGCATAAATAGCACTTGCCGTGAAACATTGGCTCAAGAAGTTCTACAACTGTAGCTGTATTATATTGTTCATCATTCAAACAGGTTGGTGCGGGTAGCGATCTGGTTGTGTTAAACATTAATATTACTCCTGATCCAACAATGCATTAACGCCGAGCATATAATACGCTTTAGAACGACTATCTAGGTTGTTTTCAAATGGTTTGATACTGTTTACCAATTTCTTAAGATTTGTATAATCTATTTTCTGAGAATCGACCATCTTGCATATATCATTTATGATATCATCGAGTATTATGGATGTGGTTTTAGTTCCAAGTAGGCCTTCAGTTATTGAAGTATGAGAGTATATAGATAAGTCTTCGTCGATTGAAGTGTTCGTGTTTAAATCATATATTACAAAATCTTTAACGGAAGTAATTACAAAAGGAGAGTGTGTGGTTACTATAAATTGGACATTCGGAAATGAAGATGTAAGGAAAGGAAGAATTTTTCTTTGAAGTGAAATATGAAGATGTACGTCAATTTCATCGATAAATGCCGTTCCACCAAGTTCTTGAGGTGTTATTTTGAAGTATTCAGTTCGCATCAACAAATCAGCGTAAATATCAAAAATAGCAATATAGCCTGAAGATAACGTTTGAAATGTATAAGGCGCTTTTCCCTTTTGAAGTATAGTAAATTTAAGACTGTCAGAATCAAAATGCAATTTTGTTGTATCATCTTCCATAAGAAATTTAAGATTCGTTTCAAATTGTTCAAACCAAGAAGTTATCTTTTCCGAAAGCGCCGTGTCATTATCTTCCGCAAATGCTAAAGCCCTTCTGTTTCGGAGGTTAACCAAGTGCTGTTCTAAATGAGTTCCTGCATTATTACTTTTCCAAATATTATCTAATAGATTTTGATTGTTTTTTAATCCGTGTGCAGTTTCAGCAGGAGAAATATTCGCATTACGAGTAGATTCGAATAATTTAATTAAAGCAATCTTATCATCATACTGTGAAGAAAACTCGATATTATTGTAAAAGTCAATTTGGATACCATTAGTAATAGTATCCAACTCCTTTTGATAACGATTTATTATTCTCATCGTGGAATCGTGATATGATGTCCCTTTTTGTTGTGTTTTTAGATGTTCCCTTTGACTTTTTAAAGTATTATTAATTTGTTGGGTATCGGCTTGTTTTTTATTTGCAATAAGGATGTGTGTTTTTCTATAAAGCTCTTTTAATAGTGAAGTTTTACCAGATCCATTTGTACCTGTTATAATGAGGTTTGACCCATTTAAGCTGATGTCAATTTCCTTACGTAAATTTGGAATTTTGCCATTCAGACGTCTTATATAATGTCGCATTTTAATACCTTAAGGTTAGGTTTTAATTTTAGATATCCAATGTCTTATTGATGGAAATCAAGAGAATTTGCCTTCCTTTAATCTACCGTACTGTTTATATCTATCATCCCCGTTCATGTAAAGATAAAGACCTATCTTCCTATATTATTCCTGGAGAGTGATGTGTTAATTGTGTTTATAATCGATTGTACAAAATGGCTATCGTGTTGTTTCTCTTTGCTCTTATAGATATGTACGTAAACGTAGACAAAATTTTGTTAACCCAACCCCAACACCACCTTTTCTGTAGCTTTCCAAAATAAAGTGTCTCTCACGTCTCCCTCATCTCACACGTCTCTCACGTAACAGACACCCACCCCCGCCCCATGCCATAGTCTCCCCATGGCTATTTTCACTCTACAAGAACTCGACGAACAGATCGCAGCTTTCAAGCAGGCACTCCTCGCTATAGCTGCGAACCAATCCTATAAGCTTGGCAAGCGGGAGTTTGTTCGGGCTGACATCGATGAGATCCGGAAGACCCTTGTGTTTCTGGACCAGGAGCGGAGCAAGCTGCTTTCCGGTGCTGGGCCGAAGTTTGTCACGGGGAGGATCGTTCGATGACTCCTTTATTATATGGCCCGGATAATCGGCCTCTTTCGTCCTCATCGTCTGTTGCGGCCAATACCTCCTACGGCGTGCATCGGAAGGCGGGGGGGCACTGCCGGGACGTTGGCCAACTGGATGACGTCTCGGATGAACCGGGATTCTGAGCCCTATGAGCGCAGCACCATTGCGTCTCGGGCTCAGGACCTGGTGGCCAACGATCCCCATGCGGCGAATATTACGGACAGCATGGGGGTGAGCGTGGTGGGGACGGGGCTTCGGCCCCAGTCCCGGCCCAATTGGAAGCTGCTGGGGTGGAGTGAAGAGCAGGCGGAAGCATTTCAGACCCAGGCGGAGTGGGCGTTTTCCATTTGGGAAGCTGAAGCGGATGCCGGTGGACAGCTTGCTTTCTGGGAGATTCAGTTTCTTTCGGTTCAGTCTTTGGTGGTGAACGGGGAGTTTCTGCGGATCCCGGTGATGATAGATGAGCCGGGCCGGACGTTTTCCTTGGCCTTGCAGTGTGTGAATCCCCTTCGGATGTATACGCCTTCCGATTTGACTCAGGACACCAGCATCCGTGATGGGGTGGCTTTTGGTGAGAACGGGAGACCCTCGTCTTATTGGATTGCCAATCCGGATAACGGCTACACCTCCTACAGCCTTCCTTCGGCCAGCTTTGCCCAGGTTCCTGCCAGGGTGGGACATCGGCCCGGCGTGTTCCACTCCTTTGTAAAAAAGGAGGATGAGCAGGTGAGGGGGATCTCCCTTCTGGCCCCGGGATGAAGTTCTTCCGGGACCTGAACGACTACCTTGATTTTGAGCTGGTGGGCGCCATCGTGGCGGCCAGCTTTCCCGTCTTTATCAAAACCCCAAATGCAGAAGACGCGACTTCGGGCCGTGACATGAACGGAAACGAAGTGGCCGCCGGTGAACTCACACGCCACCAGGATGTGGTTGCGGGGACAATGATCTACGGCAACCCAGGAGAAGAACCCAAGGTTCTGGAGTCCAACCGACCCGGTAACACATTCCCAGAGTTTGTGGAGCGGATCCTTCGGGGGATCGGTGTTTCTGTGGGGATGCCCTATGAGGTTGTGGCCAAGGATTTTTCAAAGACCAATTATTCCAGCGCTCGGGCGGCCCTCATGGAAGCGTGGCGTGTTTTTGAATTTTACCAGAAGTGGCTGGTGGATCGATTTTGTCAGAAGGTCTGGGAGATGGTCCTGGAAGAGGCGTGGCTCCGGGGGATGATTACCCTGCCTGCCGGATCCCCTGATTGGTACGACGCACGTCATGCCTATAACATGAGTCATCCTGGATTCCCCAAACGAGGCGAGATCGACCCCCTTAAAACAGCAAGGGCTCACGACCTGGAGCTTCAAAATAATACCAATACACTTGCTGGCATTCTGGCGGAAAGCGGCCAGGATGTGGACGTTGTGCTTGATCAACGCGCACGAGAGATTCGGAAGGAGAAATCAGCCGGGCTCTTGCCTGAGGAGCCTACCCCAGCTGTGAAGAAAGCTAAGGCAGACGCGGCGGATGCCTTGATTGAAGAGACAGAAAAGGAAGAGGAGGGTGCCAATGCCTGAGCGACTGCATGGACGGCCCTGGGCCATCACCATGGATGCTTATGAGGCCATTTTGGCCCTGGTGGAATCCGGCAAGATCGATGCCTCCATGTTTGCCGATGCGGACGGGGAGGGCGCGGACCTTGAGGTCATTGACTCCGTGGCGGTGATCCGGGTGTCCGGGGCCCTTCAGAAAGAGCGGACCAGGTACTACTTCTGGCTGGATCGGGAGAGCACCTACGCGCAGATTCGCGAGCAGGTGGAGACGGCCCTTGGGGACTCCGGGGTGAAGGCGATCTGCTTTAAGGTGGGCTCCCCCGGCGGGGACGTGGACGGCGTGAAAGAGCTTTCCGACTTTCTCCACCGGGCGGCCCTGGAAAAACCCATCTACGCCTATGCAGACGGCCAGATGTGCAGCGCGGCGTATTGGCTTGCCTCGGCGGCAAAAGAGATTGCCGCACCCTCCACTGCCCAGGTGGGCAGCATCGGGGTTCGGGCCATGCACGTGGATCGGTCCAAGGCCCAGGAGAAGGGCGGGTACAAGGTGACGTACCTCACCGCCGGGAAATACAAGGCCATGGGCAACCCTTCGGAGCCCCTGGACGAGGAGTCCATCCGCTCCACCGGGTCATCCTTCACGCACCACTCAATTTCATTGATGACGTCGCCCGGAACCGTGGCGTGTCCACAGACAAAGCCCTCGCCATGGCCGATGGAAAAGTGTTCCTGGCGCAGGAGGCCCTGGAGATTGGCCTCATTGATCGCGTGGAGGAGAGCTTTGACACCTTTTTAACCAGAATCAAAGAGAAAGAGGAGGTCTTCGTCATGGAGTACGGAGAGTTTCAGGCAAAACATCCCGATTTGTACACCAAAGCAGTCAGCGAAGGCAGGGAGGCTGCCCAGAAAGACGTGACGGACCAGGTGAAAGCGGAATCCGAGCGGATCATGGGCATCGTCTCTGCCGTCGTGGGGGACGAGCAGGGCACAAAGCTCACCGCCCTGGTGAGCAGTGGGGCCACCGTGGCCCAGATCGAGGCCTTTGGCCAGGTGCTGGGCACGCCCGGGGCATCCGCCGAACAGGAAGAGGCCGACGCGGACGGCAAAGACAAGGCGAGCCGTCAGGCGATCCTGGACGGGCTTCAGTCGGCGCACTCCGATGGGGTGAGGCCCGAGGCCGGAGCCGACAACCTGACCACCGTGGATGTGGACAAGCAGGCTTCCGCCCTGGCTGCCCTGGTGTAGCCGGAAAACCCCTTTTAAACGTGAGGAGAGAAGATCGATGCAGCAGATGATTAAGCACGGGGATGTGATCAAGGATCGTGCCTTTCTGGGGTGACCATCCCGTTATCACGATGTCCGGCACCTTGAAGCAGGGCAGGGTGTATGTGGCCGGTGAGGTCCTGGGGCAGGTGACGGCGGACAAGAAGCTGACCGGGCTGGCCCCGGCGGCATCCGACGGCACCCAGGCAGCCATGGCCATCCTGGCCGGAGACGTGGACGCCACGGCAAGCGATGAGCCGTGCGTCATCGTGGCCCATGCGGAGGCCGTGGCAGAGGGCCTGGCCTGGCCCGAGGGCATCACGGCGGTGCAGAAGGCGGCGGCGGTGGCCCAGCTTCAGGCCGTGGGCATTTACGTAAAATAGGCCCCCTTGGGGGCATTGATCATAAGGGATAGAGGAACATATGGAAATTGCATGGAGAGTACTGACACGGGCGGTGGAGCAGCTGAAGACCCCGCCCCGGATGCTTCAGGACCTGATCTTTAAAGAGAGGAACACCAACGAAGCGGACACCATTGACGTGGACATCACCGTGGGAGGCCGGAAGCTGGCCCCCTTTGTGACGGACGTGGAGGGCGGCAAGATCGTGTCCGGGTCTACCCGGTCCCAGCGCTCGGTGAAGACCCCGCGTATCCGTTTGAAGGATCCCCTCACCGCCAAGAAGCTTCGCGGCGAGCGCGGCGCAGGGCAGCCTTTTTATGCCTCCGGGCCGAAGTCGGTGGAGGAAGCGGAGCAGTCCAAAATCATGAAGTCCATGAAGGAGCTGAAGGACAAGGTCCTCACCACCCTGGAGTGGATGTGCGCCCAGGCCCTCACCGGCAAGATCATCGTGGAGCAGGACAACGTTGCCTTTGAGGTGGATTACCAGATCCCCGAGGACCACAAGGTGGTGCTTACCGGGGAATCCAAATGGATGGGCGCCGATGCCGACCCCTTGAACGACATTCAGTCCTGGAACGACATGATCGTGGACAAGCTCGGGCGCGGGGCCGCCATCATGATCTGCGGCACCGAGGCGGCCAAGTGGCTCCGGAAGAAGGTGCCCAAGGACGAGTGGATGGACAGGACCAGGACGATCAGGCCGGCCGAGCCGGTCCTGGGGATGTCCTCCAACTACATGGGCAACCTGGGCGGCATTGAGATTTACCGGTACGGATCCTCCTTTGACGACGCCTCCGGGGCACCCCAGAAGCTCATCGAGGCGGACAAGATCTACATGGTGGCCACCGATGCCCGGATCAGCATCGAGTTCGGCAACATCCTGGACCTGGACGCCAACGTGGTGGGCGAGTTCTTCGCCAAGAACTGGAAAGAGAAAGACCCTTCCGTGCTGTGGAACCTGGTGGAGTCCCGGCCCCTGCCGGTTCTCTGGGAGCCGGAAGCGGTTGTGGAAGCGGACGTTCTGTAGACCCTTTTATCCCATTTACAGGCCTCCGGCAGCGTTGCCGGGGGCCATCAAAGGAGCATTCTGTGGCGAGTAAAAAAATCAAACTCAAAGAAATATCCCTGCTGAAAACCGTGAAACATGAGGGCGAATACTATCCTCCCGGTGAGGTGCTGACCGTACCTGAAGACATTGCAGATGAGCTGATCGCCCTGAAAGCGGCGGGGCCTGTGATGGCTGAGGTAGCGGTAAAGGAGTGTGAGCTCCTCGACGTGGACGAATAAGGCGGCAAGATGTCTACGCGTAGACATTCCCCCGAAAGGGCTTGAACGAGATGGACGCAACAACCTGGAAGGCCTTTGAGGTCTGCTCGAAGATCATGACCAACCACGGAACCTGGGTGGGGCTTGCCACCCTGGCCCTGGGGCTGTTTGCCGGGAACGGCTGGCAGCTTCGGATCCAGGAGCGGCTGAAGAGCAGCTTCCGGAAAGAGCTGTTCGGCAAGATGGAGACGGGCAAGCAGATCAACGACGCCCTGGACGGCCTCCTCATCGATCTGGATTGCGAGCGTGCCACGGTTTTTCAATATCACAACGGCAACCAGAACGCGGTGGGGGTTCACTTTGACCGGTGCAGCAACACCCATGAGCGCGTCCAGGTGGGGGCCTCGCCCCTCATGACGACCTTGCAGAGCCTGCCCAACTCCTTTTTTGCGAGCTGGAACACCGAGATGATGAAGATGAAGGAGATCCATTGCCCGGACCTTGAGACGGTCGGGAGCGGGATTTCGGGCTTTACCAGTTCCTGGCGGAGCAGGGCGTCCGCTCCTTTTATCTGGTGGGGATCTTCTCCTTTGACGGGGACCCGGTGGGCTTTGTGGGGATCCCAGCTATCGGAAGGGCACCCGGACCCTGCTCCCGGCGGAGCTGGACCGGCTCCGGGCCACCTCCCTGAAGATCTGCGGCCTGGTGCTGGCCGGGAAGGGGGAGGCGTGAGGCTCTCTCTGCTTCGCACGGAAACCAGCGACCAGGGGACCTTCGGGGTGATTATGGCACCGGACGGCAACGTCTACCGTACCCTGGAGCTTCCCTGGCGGGAGAACAGGCCGAACCGCTCCTGCATCCCTGCCGGGATCTATGAGGTGCGGTGGGTGTATTCGCCGAAGTTTGGGTGGTGCTACCAGGTGATGGACGTGCCGGGCCGGACCCACATCAAGATGCACTCGGCCAACTACGGCGGGGATGTGACCAAGGGGTTCCGGACACACCTTCTGGGGTGCGTGGCCCTGGGGATGTACACCGGGACCTTGGGGAACCAGAGGGCGGTGCTCTGCTCCCGCATGGCGGTGTCTGCCTTCAACCGGGCCCTTAAGCGAGAGCCTTTTACACTGACGATCAAGGAGCTTTACAGATGATTGAACTTTTAACGGGCTCGGCCTTTGGCCTTATCGGTTCTGTGGTGACAAACCTTTTCGGCCTGTTCAAGCAGCGGCAGGTGGACAAGCATGAGGTGGCCCTCCGGAAGATCGATCTGGAGGCCATGGACAAGGAGTATGAGTTCCGGGACCGATCGGCCACGCGGGAGGCGGACACGGCCCTCACCCTGTCGGCGGACGTTTTGATGAAGAGAGCTTCGGCCACGACGCGGCCAGCTACTCCAAAGGCGTGAAACCCGGAGCCGTGGGATCCTTCCTCCTGGTGCTGGTGGACTTTATCCGGGGGCTTACCCGGTCCGGCCTCACCATCTACCTGATCTGGCAGGTGCACACCACCCGCACGGAGGTCCAGGGCGTGCTGGACGGTATCGGAGCTGCGGCCCTGGATGCGGGGACGGCCCTGTCCATCTACCAGGAGGTGGTGAAGATGACCCTCTTTCTGGCATCGGCGGCAATCTCCTGGTGGTTCGGCACCCGGGCCAAAGGGTCACAGGTGAAGCCATGAATTCAGGAGCTGGTGGCACGGGACAACGCGGCCTTTGTGAACCCCGGGGAATTCGGCACAACCGTGCTCTGGAACGGCAAGCCCGTTTACGCGGATGTGGCGGACGGGGAGGTTGCGAGCACGGATCACCACGGGGTGAACATCCGCACCGAAGACCGTCACCCTGACTTCCGGTGACGTGGCCGTGCCGGTGCCGGAGGAAATTGTGGAGCTGGATGGAGAGGCCCTTCGGGTGAAGTCCGTGGAGGATGAGTTCGGGCTGTTGGAAGTGACCTTTTACAGGAATGAGTCATGAGTGTTCTTCAGGTTTCCATAAGCGACAAGGACGCGGAACGGGCGGAGATGTTTTTGACCTCCTTCGGGGGCCAGGCCCAGGGCGCCATGCGCAAGAGCCTGAACCGGGCCATCACCGGGGTGAAGATGGACGCGGCCCGGGAGGCTGGCAAGGCCTACAACATCAAGCCCGCCGACGTGAAGAAGACCTTCAGGAAGTCCAATGCATCGGGCGCGCGCCTGAAGGCCACGGCCACCTTCTCCGGCCAGCGGATACCCCTTTACCGGTTCGGCGCGCAACCGGCACGCCCCACAAAGAGGCGGCCCAAGGCAGGTGTCACCGTTCAAGTGAAGGCCACCCGCAAGGTGGTGCGCGGTGGGTTTGTGCAAATCTAAGCCCCGGCCACGTGAGCCTTTATAAACGGTCTGCCGCGCACCGGCTTCCTATTGGGGGAACTGGACCGCCCGCGAGGTCGACGCTTACAACTGGGCGTTCGGGAGAAACTCCAGGCAAGTGCGGCGGCCCGGTTCTCCAAGCCGGACGACGAAATGAACTACCCGACCACAAGTAGTGATGCCCTTTGGACTGCTCAAAGGAGTGGAGGCCATTCTGGCAGATGGCCTGAAGGAGATTCGGTTCCGGGTTCCCGGTGCCGGCGACCGACGCCGGCCGCCGCGCAAGCCAAAAACAGGGGCAGATTGATTTCCCTTACGTGATCCTTTAGGCCGTCTCCGGGACCGACGAGGACGAAGGCTCGGGAGGTGGGCGGCGAGATCCTCTCGCGGGGATCTACTGGCGGAAGGGGTAGAGGCTGGGGCGAACGTACCCGAACCTTGACCCGGTGCCGGAAGATCGTGCTCTCAAAGCGGCGCACCGAAGACGGACTGTACACCTTGAAACTTCCGGTGACCTGGGAGTGCGGAGACCCGGACGCAAAGTATTCAACCCCAGCCCCATGCGGAGGGTGAGATCACCACCCACTGGGAGACCTCGGGGATCCGGCAAACATTAACGGAAGACGTGGAGGCATGTCTCTAATGGCAGCAAAGAAAACAACATCAACGGCGGCAAAGGGCAAAAAAACGGAACAGGTGGCCTATGTGGGGCCGGAGGTTCGGCATCCGGTGCACATCAGCCGGTATCAGGTCTTTCGAAACGGCCTGCCCAAAGAGGTGGCGGCCTTTTTCAAGGAGCGGACTGAGCTGAAGCGCTTCCTGGTTCCGGTGGAGGCCCTTGCCCCGGCCATGGCCGACCTCAACAACCCTGAATCCCTTCCGGCCCGGGATACGCCGAAGCCAAAGGAGCCAGTAATCATGACATACAGACACGGTGTTTAAACGACGCATCGGCAGATGCCCATGTCGATCACGCCGCCCCGGAGGGTTTCAGCGTCGTTGCCGGTGGTGGTGGGCACGCCCTGTGCACCTGGCCAAGGGCGGGGCAGGGCCGGTGAACAAGGTGACCATGGTCTATACCTACGCAGAGGCCGTGGAGCTGCTGGGCTATTCCGATGCCTGGGAGAAGTACACGCTTTGTGAGTTCATCTATTCCCACTTTGTCCTGTTCGCCCTGGCCCCCATTGTCTTCATCAACGTCTTTGACCCGGCGGTTCACAAGGCCGATGTGGCCGAAGGCGCGGCCACCTTTGCCGATGACGAGATCAAGCTGGACCACGGGGACCTCCTGGGACCGGTGGTGGTGACCTCTTCGGACAAGTCCACCACCTACGTGGAGAACACCGACTATGAGGTGGACCGGGTTGCCGGGACCATCAAGCGCATCCCTACCGGCTCAATCAAGGCAGGGGCCACCGTCAATCGAACTTACACCTATGCGGATCCGTCCAAGGTGACGGCGGCGGATATCGTGGGCGGGGTGGACGCAGAGACCGGTGCCCTCACCGGCCTGGAGCTGGTGAACGAGGTGTTCCCCAAGTATCGCCTGGTGCCCGGGCTCATCGTGGCCCCGGGCTGGTCTTCGGCCTCCACGGTGTCGGCGGTGATGACGGCCAAGGCCAAAACCATCAACGGGCTGTTCTCCTGCAAGGCGATTATCGACATCGATGACGCCACCGTGACCCGGTACAGCGACGCCCCGGAATACAAGAACCAGAACAACCTCACCGACCCGGCCCAGGTGGTCTGCTGGCCCAGGGTGAAGCTGGGAGGGAAGACCTTTCACATGTCTACCCAGCTTGCCGGGCTCATGGCCAAGGTGGACGCGGACAACGAGGATATCCCCTACGCTTCGCCTTCGAACCACAACTTTCAGATGGACGCCATGGTGGCAAACGGGAAGGAGGTGTGGCTTCAGCCGGAGCAGGCGAATTATTTGAACGGTAACGGCATCGTGACGGCCCTGAACTTTATTCGGCGGGTGGAAGTGCTGGGGCAACCGGACGGCCTGCTACCCGGCCAACACCGACCCCAAGGATTCCTGGATCTCGGTGAGCCGGATGTTCACCTGGGTGGGCAACACCCTGATCCTGAGCCACTGGTCCAGGGTGGACGCCCCTGCAAAACGGCGGCTCATCGAGACCATCCGGGATTCTGCCCAGATGTGGCTGGACGGGCTGGTGTCCCGGCAGTTTCTCCTGGGCGCGCGGGTGGAGTTTCAGGCCGATGAAAACGCGGTGACGGACATGATGGATGGGATCTCCCGTTTCCATGTCTACATGACGCCGCCTTCACCCGCCCGGGAGATCGACTTCATCCAGGAGTACGACCCGGCCTACTTTTCAACCCTTTTCGCTTAATTTTCGCTTAACAGGTTTTCGGATGTCTACGCGTAGACATCCTTAAAACCATACAGGAGTGCGCGCATGAATACCCCTGAAGTATTGACCAACTTTCGCCTCTATTACGGCGGCGCCAAGGACATGATGGGCGTGGTGGACGTCACCGTGCCGGACATCGAGCCCCTGAACGCCTCCCTCAAAGGGGCAGGCATCCTGGGTGAGATCTCGGTTCCCATCCTCGGGCACATTGGGGCCATGGCCATGACCATCAACTTTCGGACCATCAGCCAGGACGTGAACCTCTTCAACATGCCCGTTCCCCACGTGGTGGACCTGCGCGGGGCCATGCAGGTCCAGGACACGGCAAGCGGCGTGCGGAAGGTGATGCCCGTACGGATCTCCGGCCAGGGATCCACCAAAAAGACCAGCTTCGGCAAGTTTGCCGTGGGGGAGGGTAACGACTCCAGCGTGGAGCTGGAACTCACCCGCTTTAACCTCATGATCGACGGGATGGAAAGCATCCTCATCGACAAGCTCAACAACCTTTACACGGTGAACGGTGTGGACTGCCTGTCCGACGTGAACAAGGCCCTGGGGCTGTAACGATCAAACCGATGTCTACGCGTAGACATTTTTCAAAAAGGAAAAACCAAGATGGAAATCAAGCTGAAAAAAGCCATCACCTTTGAAGGCAAAGAGATCAACAACAACCTGGACCTGGAGGGGCTCACGGGGGAGGACATGGCGCAGGCGGAGCGGGAGTACCTTGCCATGGGGGGCCAGATGACGAGCCTTACCTTGAGCCATGCCTACTGCCATTGCCTTGCGGCCCGTGCGGCGGATCTTTCCGTTGAAACCATCCGGTCCATGTCCGCCAGGGACAGCACGAATATTGCCATGGAGGTGCAGCTTTTTTTGCACGGTATGGAAGACCAAGTGCCCGGCAGATCCGCTTAGCGTGCCTGGACATGGGCAAGGTAACCCGGACGGGAGTGGCATTCTTTTACCAGATGCCCTTCCCGGAGCTTTTTGAATGGATCACGGATTTCAATGAGAAGGCGTAGGCGATGGGATCACGGGTATATGACATAGCGTTCAAGCTGAACGGTTCGGTGGCTCCAACGTTCAAGGGCTCGATGCTCAGTGCGTCCCAGACGGTGGGCGCACTGGGGCAGAAGATCAGCCAGCTTGAAAAATCCAAGGCCAAGGTGGATCGGTTTGGCACGTTGAAAAAGGAGATCCAGGAGACGGAGCGAGGCTTTGAAGCCCAGAACGAGAGCAAGGCCCTTGCCGCTCAGCTGGCCGCCACGGCAAAGCCCACCAAGAAGCTTCAGAGCCAGTTTGATGCGGCGAACCGAAAAGCAAAAAAACTGAAAACGTCACTGGGGGAGCAGAGGACCTCCCTTTCCAGCTTCGGCGGGAGATGGCCTCTACCGGAATCAAGACGGGGCAGCTGGTGATGCACAACCAGAAGCTGGCCCAGTCCATCGACCTTGCCCGGCGCAAGCAGGACAAGCTTCAGAAGCTCATGATGAAACAGAAGGCCGTGAAGGACAAACGCGCCAACATGCAGGGCCAGCTGTTTGACGCTGTGGCCCTGGGAGCAACGGTGGCGGCTCCTGTCATGATTGCGGCCAATTTTGAACAAAGCATGGCTAAGGTGAAATCCCTTACCGGAGCCACCGGCAAAGACTTCCAGGCCTTGACGGCAAAAGCGAGGGAACTTGGATCAACGACCTCCTTCTCAGCCAGTGAAGCAGCTCAGGGCATGTCATATCTGGGCATGGCTGGTTTTGATAGTCAGCAAATCATCTCTGCTATGCCGGGCGTGCTTAACATGGCCAAGGCCGGTGCCGTAGAGCTTGGCGTCGCATCAGATATTGCGTCAGATATCATGTCCGGTTTTGGCTTAGAGGCCTCTGAGATGGACCGTGTTTCCAACGTCCTCACCCGGACCTTCACCAGTTCCAACACCTCCCTGGAGATGCTGGGCGAGACTATGAAGTATGTAGCGCCTGTTGCGGCGAAAGCTGGCATGTCCCTTGAAGAGACCTCCGCTATGGCCGGACTCCTTGCCAACGTTGGGATCAAAGGAAGCATGGGGGGCACCACCTTAAAAAGTATGGTTTTGGGGCTTTCCGCGCCGTCAACCGCAGCACTAAGTACACTCCAGGAGTTGGGTGTCCAGGCCACAAACATGGAAGGTAATCTTCGGAAGCCTGCACAAATTTTAGCTGATCTATCCGAATCACTAAACGGTATGGGTAATGCCGAGAAGTTGGATGTAATCAGTACCATATTTGGCAAGGAACCGGCGTCTGGTTTAACGGAACTGCTCTCTCAGGCAGGGAAAAAGGGCATCACCGAATACACAAAAAAAGTGAAAGACGGAGAAGTTACCGCCCAGTCCATTGCCGATATCATGGACAACACAACCGTCGGAGCTCTTAAAAACTTTGGTTCTGCATCAGAAAGCCTCGCCATAACTTTTGGAAACACCCTGACACCTGCCATCTCAGGTGCGGCTCAATCCCTTGCCTTTATTGCACGCAAGCTTACTGCCGCATCAGAAAAGTACCCAACAGTCACGAAAGTAGCGGGGATGCTGACAGGCGGTACCATTGCCTTGACTGCTGCAACAGTTGCCGCAGGGTATGCTTGGACTTTTGTGTCTGGAGGGCTGTTAAGGGCAAAGACGGCCTATCAGCTCATCAACAAACATCTCACACTATCAAAAATGAAAACCATAGCCCTGGCGGGAGTTCAAAAGGCAGCGGCCATCGGCACCTAGCAATACGTAACTGAACGAAGCAACAGGCACATAA